>NZ_CP087192.1:5820000-6494068 GCF_024749205.1 Pseudomonas sp. B21-021 | reverse complement strand
GGATATCCCCTAAGTTGAAAGCCGGTGAGGCAAAAACAAGCGGCCATTGTAGCGGCCAGTCGTCCACTTATCCACATGCAGGTTGCCCGGTGGACATGATTTATCAATGCGTTAAACGCGAAAAAGGCGACCGACGGTGTGTGTATAAGCTCTGTGGATAACCCTATCTGAGCACACTGGACAACTGGGGGCGAAAGTCGGTGGATAACCAGCCTGTGGATAACCACCTATTCCACACACAGGTTATCCGACAGTGCAGCACAGGCTGAACACGGTTTTCCACTGTAGTTGTCATTCTCTGTACATCGCTTGAAACAAGGTCTTGAGCCAGTTATCCACAGCGAACCGTGCACCTAGCTTTTACAAGCTTTACAGAAAAGCTTTAAATAATTCCCTTCTTTATTTTTATCTTTGGCAAACCGGGTAATCAGGTCCTGTCAGCTCCGAAGATCTATTTATAAGGAAACGTTGGTTGGAAATTGACCTATTGGCTTGCTTTCTCTAGAATCCCCGGTCTCTTAAAACGGGGGCCATTCCGGCCCGTTGTGGACGAACCAGGTAACACGACATGAAACGTACTTTCCAACCAAGCACTATCAAACGCGCTCGTACCCACGGTTTCCGTGCTCGCATGGCTACCAAGAACGGTCGTGCCGTACTGTCGCGTCGTCGCGCCAAAGGCCGCGCACGTCTGGCAGTTTGATAATCCGGCACTGGAGGTGAGTCAGGACTTCAGTCGGGAAAAGCGTCTGCTTACTCCCCGGCATTTCAAGGCAGTCTTTGACTCCCCTACCGGCAAGGTTCCGGGGAAAAATCTCCTGCTCCTTGCGCGCAACAACGATCTCGATCACCCCCGTCTCGGGCTGGTTATCGGGAAAAAGAGCGTCAAGCTCTCCGTCGAGCGCAATCGCCTCAAACGTCTTATGCGCGAATCGTTTCGCCTGCACCAGGATTCACTGGTCGGCTGGGACATCGTTATCGTCGCGCGCAAAGGTTTGGGTGACGTAGAAAACCCCGAATTGATTCAGCATTTCGGCAAACTCTGGAAACGTCTGGCACGCAACAAGCCGGTACCAGCAGTCAAAACCGAAACTGTAGGGGTAGACAGTCCAGATGCGTAAACTGGCACTCGTTCCGATCCAGTTTTATCGCTACGCCATTAGTCCCCTGATGGCCAGTCACTGTCGTTTCTACCCCAGTTGTTCTTGCTACGCGTATGAAGCCATCGAAAATCATGGCCTTCTGCGCGGTGGCTGGCTGACCTTTCGTCGTTTAGGTCGCTGTCATCCGTGGAATCCCGGTGGTTATGACCCGGTTCCACCTATCCCTACCTCCCGTTCTTCTTCGATGGCCGAGTAATCATGGATATCAAACGCACGATCCTGATCGTCGCCCTGGCAATCGTGTCCTACGTCATGGTCCTTAAATGGAACCAGGACTATGGCCAGGCTGCCCTGCCGACTCAGAATGTTGCTTCCAGTACGACTACATCCGGTTTGCCGGACACCGCCACTGGCAATAATGCTGCTGCCAGTGACGATATTCCGCGCGCCGCAAGCGATACCAGCGCACCTGCCGAAACGCCGGTCGCTGTCAGCAAGGATCTGATCCAGATCAAGACCGACGTGCTCGATCTCGCGATCGATCCACAAGGTGGCGATGTTGCCCAGCTGACCTTGCCGCTGTATCCACGTCGTCAGGATCGTCCGGACGTTCCGTTCCAGCTGTTCGACAACGGTGGCGAACGTACTTATCTGGCACAGAGCGGTCTGATTGGCACCAACGGTCCGGATGCAAACCCGGCCGGTCGTCCGATCTACTCCTCGGAGAAGAAGACTTATCAACTGGCTGACGGTCAGGACCAACTGGTCGTCGACCTGAAATTCAGCAAGGACGGCGTCAATTACATCAAACGTTTCACTCTGAAACGTGGCCTGTATGACGTGACCGTGACCTATCTGATCGACAACCAGAGCGCTCAGCCTTGGTCCGGTTCGATGTTTGCCCAGCTGAAGCGCGATGCAAGCGCCGATCCTTCGTCCACAACTGCTACCGGTACCGCGACTTACCTGGGCGCCGCCCTGTGGACAAGTTCCGAGCCGTACAAGAAAGTGTCCATGAAGGACATGGACAAAGCTCAGCTCAAGGAGACCGTCACTGGTGGCTGGGTAGCCTGGCTGCAACACTACTTCGTGACTGCATGGGTTGCTCCGAAGGGCGAAAACAACATCGTCCAGACCCGTAAAGACAGCAAAGGCAACTACATCATCGGTTACACCGGTCCTTCGTTGACCGCTGCACCGGGTGCGAAAGTCGAGACCAGCGCTGTTCTTTACGCCGGTCCGAAAAGCCAGGCTGTGCTGAAAGAGTTGTCCCCAGGTCTGGAACTGACTGTCGACTACGGCATTCTGTGGTTCATTGCCCAGCCAATCTTCTGGCTGCTGCAACATATCCACAGCATCGTCGGCAACTGGGGCTGGTCGATCATCTTCCTGACCATGCTGATCAAAGGGATCTTCTTCCCTCTGTCGGCCGCCAGCTACAAGTCGATGGCCCGCATGCGCGCCGTGGCTCCGAAACTGGCTGCACTGAAAGAGCAACATGGCGATGACCGGCAGAAAATGTCGCAAGCCATGATGGAGCTGTACAAGAAAGAGAAGATCAATCCGCTGGGTGGCTGCTTGCCGATCCTGGTGCAGATGCCGGTTTTCCTTTCCCTGTACTGGGTTCTGCTGGAAAGCGTGGAAATGCGCCAGGCGCCGTTCATGCTGTGGATTACCGACCTGTCGATCAAGGATCCGTTCTTCATCCTGCCGATCATCATGGGCGCGACCATGTTCATCCAGCAGCGTCTGAACCCTACACCTCCGGATCCGATGCAGGCCAAGGTGATGAAAATGATGCCAATCATCTTCACCTTCTTCTTCCTGTGGTTCCCGGCAGGTCTGGTGCTGTACTGGGTTGTGAACAACTGCCTGTCGATTGCCCAACAGTGGTACATCACGCGTAAGATCGAAGCGGCGACGAAAAAAGCCGAGGCGTAACTTACTCTGTGGATAACACCACTCAAAACGCCCCCTAGTGGGGCGTTTTGCTATCTGCCATTTTTGTCTGGATACCGGTTTATGAGCGCACCTCGTGAAACCATCGCAGCTGTCGCTACCGCCCAGGGCCGTGGCGGCGTGGGCATCGTTCGAATTTCCGGGCCGCTGGCCAGCGTTGCGGCCAAAGCCATCAGCGGCCGTGAACTGAAACCAAGGTTTGCCCACTACGGCCCGTTCTTCAGTGACGATCAACAGGTGCTGGATGAAGGTCTGGCTCTGTATTTCCCCGGACCGAACTCGTTCACCGGCGAAGATGTACTGGAACTGCAGGGCCACGGTGGCCCGATCGTCCTCGACATGTTGCTCAAGCGTTGTCTGGAACTGGGTTGCCGTCTGGCCCGTCCCGGTGAGTTCAGCGAAAGAGCGTTCCTCAATGACAAACTCGATCTGGCGCAGGCCGAGGCCATCGCCGACCTGATCGAAGCCAGTTCCGCACAGGCCGCGCGCAATGCCCTGCGTTCATTGCAGGGTGCATTTTCCCAACGCGTGCACAACCTTACCGAACAGTTGATCGGCCTGCGGATCTATGTAGAAGCGGCTATCGACTTCCCGGAAGAAGAAATCGACTTCCTCGCTGATGGCCATGTCCTGAGCATGCTCGACAAGGTTCGTAACGAGTTATCCACCGTATTGCGCGAAGCCGGGCAGGGTGCGTTGCTGCGTGACGGCATGACCGTGGTGATTGCCGGTCGTCCGAATGCCGGCAAATCCAGCCTGCTCAACGCACTGGCCGGTCGTGAAGCCGCGATCGTGACCGAAATAGCCGGCACCACTCGGGACATCCTGCGCGAACATATCCACATCGACGGCATGCCGCTGCACGTTGTGGACACCGCCGGTCTGCGTGATACCGATGACCATGTGGAAAAGATCGGCGTTGAACGAGCGTTGAAAGCCATCGGCGAGGCTGACCGAGTGCTGCTGGTCGTCGATGCCACTGCGCCAGAGGCCGCCGATCCATTCGCCCTGTGGCCGGAATTCCTTGAAACCCGGCCAGATCCGGCGAAGGTCACCCTGATTCGTAACAAGGCTGATCTCACCGGTGAACCTATTGCCCTGGAAGTCAGTGACGATGGCCACGTGACGATCAGCCTGAGCGCCAAGTCTGCCGGTGAAGGTCTGGACCTGCTACGTGATCACCTCAAAGCCTGCATGGGCTACGAACAAACATCGGAAAGCAGCTTCAGCGCACGCCGCCGGCACCTCGAAGCCCTGCGTCATGCCAGTGATGCCCTGGAACATGGACGTGCCCAACTGACCTTGGCGGGTGCTGGTGAGCTGTTGGCCGAAGACCTGCGTCAGGCCCAGCAGTCTCTCGGGGAAATCACCGGCGCCTTCAGTTCAGATGATTTGCTGGGACGAATCTTTTCCAGCTTCTGCATCGGTAAATAACCCTTCCGTTGTCCACAGACAGGTCCGTTCGCGACCTGTCTGTCCCCCCTTCTAGTATTTCCTTCCTCCAGTGCCGGACAGATTCCTGTTCCTGAGCGGATTTTCCGTGTCCGCGATTCCTTCATTCACCTGATTTCTGTGGATTAAGCCCTGTGAATAACTGCCGCTGAGGGCAGTTGATAACAGGGCCTGAAAACTGAACATAACTGCCGCTGTGGATAACCACCTCATTCATCCACAGGCTTACACCGGTTATCCAAGGGCCTCATGGCGACATGGCCACAGGGTTTTGAATCTCTGTACACATCGAAAATAAAGGCCTGTAGAAATCTATCCACAGAAATCATGGGCAGTAAGAATAAGCTTTAAAACAAAGGTTTTATAAATTTCTCTCTTTTTTATTCTTTTAACCGCGAGTTCTCCACAGCTGGTTAAATTTTGTGCAAAGGGTTCTTTAGGAAGGGCGAAGTCCCTATACTTGCCGACCAGGTCCAGAAACCTGATCTCAAACTATTCCTGAATTACCTACTTAAGCAGGCACGAGGTGCGTGGTGGATTTCCCTTCCCGTTTTGAAGTGATCGTCATCGGCGGCGGTCATGCCGGTACCGAGGCAGCACTGGCCTCAGCACGCATGGGTGCAAAAACCCTTCTGCTGACGCACAACGTGGAAACCCTCGGTGCCATGAGTTGCAACCCGGCTATCGGTGGCATCGGCAAAAGCCATCTGGTCAAGGAAATCGACGCCCTCGGCGGCGCGATGGCCATGGCCACCGATCTGGGCGGTATCCAGTTTCGCGTGTTGAACAGCCGCAAAGGCCCGGCCGTACGGGCGACCCGTGCGCAAGCCGACCGGATTTTGTACAAAGCCGCTGTCCGCGAAATTCTGGAAAACCAGCCGAACCTGTGGATATTTCAACAAGCTGCTGACGACCTGATCGTCGAGCAGGAACAAGTACGTGGTGTCGTCACACAAATGGGTCTGCGTTTCTTCGCGGATTCCGTGGTGTTGACCACCGGTACGTTCCTCGGCGGACTTATCCACATCGGGTTGCAGAATTTTTCCGGCGGTCGTGCCGGTGACCCACCGTCGATCGCCCTGGCGCATCGTCTGCGTGAACTGCCGTTGCGTGTCGGTCGCCTGAAAACCGGTACGCCACCGCGTATCGACGGCAAGTCTGTGGATTTCTCGGTGATGACCGAGCAGCCAGGCGATACGCCGATCCCGGTGATGTCGTTCATGGGCAACAAGGAACAACATCCACGGCAAGTCAGTTGCTGGATTACTCATACCAACGCCCGCACCCACGAAATCATTGCCGCGAACCTCGACCGTTCGCCGATGTATTCCGCTGCTGGTGAAATCGAAGGCATCGGCCCGCGTTATTGCCCGTCGATCGAAGACAAGATCCACCGCTTTGCCGACAAGGAAAGCCATCAGGTGTTCATCGAGCCGGAAGGCCTGACCACCCATGAGCTGTATCCGAACGGGATATCCACAAGCCTGCCGTTCGATGTGCAGTTGCAGATCGTGCAATCGATCCGCGGCATGGAAAACGCGCACATCGTGCGTCCGGGTTATGCGATCGAGTACGACTACTTCGATCCGCGCGACCTGAAGTACAGCCTGGAAACCAAAGTCATCGGCGGTCTGTTCTTCGCTGGTCAGATTAACGGCACCACCGGTTACGAAGAAGCCGGCGCCCAGGGTTTGCTGGCTGGCGCGAACGCTGCACTGCGTGCGAAAGGCAAAGAAGCCTGGTGCCCGCGTCGCGATGAAGCGTACATCGGGGTATTGGTCGACGATCTGATCACCCTCGGTACTCAAGAGCCGTACCGCATGTTCACTTCCCGTGCCGAGTACCGCCTGATCCTGCGTGAGGACAACGCCGACCTGCGTCTGACCGAAAAAGGTCGCGAGCTGGGTCTGGTCGATGACGCGCGCTGGGCGGCGTTCTGCAAGAAACGCGAAAGCATCGAACTCGAAGAGCAGCGCCTGAAAAGCACCTGGGTTCGCCCGGGCACTCCGCAGGGCGATGCGATTGCCGAGAAATTCGGCACGCCGCTGACTCACGAATACAACCTGCTCAATCTCTTGAGCCGTCCGGAAATCGACTACGCTGGTCTGGTCGAAGTGACCGGGCAGGGCGCCGAAGATCCACAGGTCGCCGAACAGGTCGAGATCAAGACCAAATACGCCGGTTACATCGACCGTCAACAGGACGAAATCGCCCGTCTGCGTGCAAGCGAAGACACGAAACTGCCTGTGGATATCGATTACACCAACATTTCCGGTCTCTCCAAGGAGATCCAGAGCAAGCTTGGCGCGACTCGTCCCGAGACGCTGGGCCAGGCTTCGCGGATCCCGGGTGTGACCCCGGCAGCGATTTCGCTGTTGATGATTCATTTGAAAAAACGCGGCGCGGGCCGTCAGTTGGAGCAAAGCGCTTGAGTTCTAAGGTCACTTCGCAACACGCCGAAGAGTTATCCACAGGAGCCCGCGAGCTCGGTGTCAATCTCACTGAAACCCAGCACGAATTGCTGCTGGGTTATCTGGCCCTGTTGATCAAATGGAACCAGGCCTACAACCTGACCGCCGTTCGCGATCCGGACGAAATGGTTTCCCGTCACTTGCTCGATAGCCTCAGCGTGATGTCGTTCATCGAAAACGGCCGCTGGCTGGATGTCGGCAGCGGCGGCGGCATGCCGGGGATCCCTCTGGCGATCCTGTATCCGGACTCGCAAGTGACCTGTCTGGACAGCAACGGCAAGAAAACCCGCTTCCTGACCCAGGTCAAACTCGAACTCAAACTGGATAACCTGCAAGTTATCCACAGTCGCGTCGAAGCATTCCAGCCTGCACAGCCGTTCAACGGGATCATTTCCCGGGCGTTCAGCAGCATGGAGAACTTCACCAACTGGACTCGCCACCTCGGCGACGCCGATACGCGCTGGCTGGCAATGAAGGGCGTCCATCCGGCCGATGAGCTGGTAGCATTGCCGGCAGACTTCAAACTCGATAGCGAACACGCCCTGGCCGTACCCGGTTGCCAAGGCCAACGCCATCTGCTGATACTGCGCCGCACGGCATGATTGGGAACACAAGCAAGAATGGCTAAGGTATTCGCGATAGCGAACCAGAAGGGTGGTGTGGGCAAGACCACCACCTGCATCAACCTCGCAGCATCCCTGGTCGCGACCAAGCGCCGGGTGCTGTTGATCGATCTCGATCCACAGGGCAACGCCACCATGGGTAGCGGTGTGGATAAACATGGCCTGGAAAACTCGGTCTACGACCTGCTGATCGGCGAATGCGATCTGGCTCAGGCCATGCACTACTCTGAACACGGCGGTTATCAACTGCTGCCGGCCAACCGCGACCTGACGGCGGCCGAAGTGGTGCTGCTGGAAATGCAGATGAAGGAAAGCCGTCTGCGCAGTGCGCTGGCGCCGATCCGTGAAAACTACGATTACATTCTGATCGACTGCCCGCCGTCGCTGTCGATGCTCACATTGAACGCACTGGTCGCCGCTGACGGGGTCATTATCCCCATGCAGTGCGAGTACTTTGCGCTCGAAGGTCTGAGCGACCTTGTGGATAACATCAAGCGCATCGCCGAGCTGTTGAACCCGAACCTGAAAGTTGAAGGCCTGTTGCGGACCATGTACGACCCGCGCCTGAGTCTGATGAACGACGTTTCGGCCCAGCTCAAGGAACACTTCGGCGATCAGCTGTACGACACGGTGATCCCGCGCAATATCCGTCTGGCTGAAGCCCCGAGCTACGGCATGCCGGCGCTCGCCTACGACAAGCAATCGCGTGGCGCGCTGGCTTATCTGGCCCTGGCCGGCGAGATGGTTCGCCGTCAGCGCAAAAATTCACGCATCGCCGCTGCCCAGCCAACTTAAGGAATCCCCATGGCCGTCAAGAAACGAGGTCTCGGACGAGGACTGGATGCGCTGCTGAGCGGTCCGACTGTCAGTTCGCTGGAAGAACAGGCAGCGCAGGCTGACAGCCGTGAGTTGCAGCACCTGCCGCTGGACCTCCTGCAGCGTGGCAAGTACCAGCCGCGCCGGGACATGGATCCGCAGGCGCTGGAAGAGCTGGCGCAGTCGATCAAGGCTCAGGGCGTGATGCAGCCGATCGTGGTTCGCCCGATTGGTGGTGGCCGTTTTGAAATCATCGCTGGCGAGCGCCGCTGGCGCGCCAGTCAGCAGGCCGGCCAGGAAACCATTCCTGCGATGGTCCGCGACGTGCCGGATGAAACCGCGATCGCCATTGCGCTGATCGAGAACATCCAGCGCGAAGATCTGAACCCTATCGAAGAAGCGGTGGCCCTGCAGCGCTTGCAGCAGGAATTCCAGCTCACCCAGCAACAGGTTGCCGAGGCTGTGGGTAAGTCCCGCGTCACCGTGGCCAACCTTTTGCGCCTGATTGCCCTGCCGGAAGTCATCAAGACCATGCTGTCCCACGGTGACCTGGAAATGGGTCATGCCCGTGCATTGCTCGGTCTGCCGGACAATCAGCAGGTGGAAGGGGCGCGACATGTTGTCGCACGCGGCCTCACCGTGCGCCAAACCGAGGCACTGGTTCGTCAGTGGTTGAGTGGCAAACCGGAGCCGGTCGAACCGTCCAAACCCGACCCGGATATCGCTCGTCTCGAGCAACGTCTGGCCGAGCGCCTAGGCTCTGCGGTGCAGATTCGCCACGGCAAGAAGGGAAAGGGTCAGTTGGTGATCGGTTACAACTCCCTCGACGAGCTTCAAGGTGTGCTCGCACACATCCGCTGAAACAATTGCTCTTGTAGCGCGCAGTCGGAAATCACTACCTGACAGTTGAATAGGGGCAGAACCGCCCCTATACTCTGCGCGCATTTTGTCGGCACAAATTATGCCAAGTTATTGAATTTCGGCAGCCGACCATTGGAGAGCAATAGTGATGGAAACCCGCAAGCCAAACCGCCTGCCGTTCCATCGCCTGGCGGTTTTTCCGGTGTTAATGGCTCAATTTGTCATTTTGCTCATTGCCGCTTTGGCGCTCTGGCAATGGCACGGAGTCGTTGCCGGATACTCGGGACTTTGCGGAGGCCTGATAGCCTTGCTGCCCAATGTTTATTTCGCTCACAAGGCATTTCGGTTTTCCGGCGCCCGAGCAGCCCAGTCCATCGTCCGGTCTTTCTATGCCGGCGAGGCAGGCAAACTGATTTTGACGGCAGTGCTGTTTGCACTGGTGTTCGCAGGTGTGAAGCCACTGGCGCCGATCGCTGTATTCGGCGCCTTCGTGCTGACTCAGTCGGTCAGCTGGTTCGCTCCCCTGCTGATGAGAACAAGACTTTCGAGACCTTAGGGCGTTTGAGGCAACCATGGCAGAAACAACCGCTTCGGGCTATATCCAGCACCACTTGCAGAACCTGACCTTCGGTCAGCTACCCAACGGCGGCTGGGGCTTTGCCCACACCGCAGCAGAAGCCAAGGAAATGGGCTTCTGGGCTTTCCACGTCGATACTCTCGGCTGGTCGGTCGCGCTGGGTCTGATCTTCGTTCTTCTTTTCCGCATGGCGGCCAAGAAGGCGACTTCCGGTCAGCCGGGTGCACTGCAGAACTTCGTTGAAGTCCTGGTCGAATTCGTCGATGGCAGCGTGAAAGACAGCTTCCATGGCCGTAGCCCGGTGATTGCACCGCTGGCACTGACCATCTTCGTCTGGGTGTTCCTGATGAACGCCGTCGACCTGGTACCGGTCGACTGGATTCCTCAGCTGGCCATCCTGATCTCCGGCGACCACCACATCCCGTTCCGCGCCGTGTCGACTACCGACCCGAACGCGACCCTGGGCATGGCGTTCTCGGTTTTCGCACTGATCATTTTCTATAGCATCAAGGTCAAGGGCCTCGGCGGCTTCATCGGCGAGCTGACCCTGCACCCGTTCGGCAGCAAGAACATCTTCGTTCAGGCCCTGCTGATCCCGGTGAACTTCCTGCTGGAATTCGTGACCCTGATCGCCAAACCGATCTCTCTGGCTCTGCGTCTGTTCGGCAACATGTATGCCGGCGAGCTGGTGTTCATCCTGATCGCTGTGATGTTCGGCAGCGGCCTGCTCTGGCTCAGCGGCCTGGGTGTTGTCCTGCAGTGGGCGTGGGCTGTGTTCCACATCCTGATCATCACCCTGCAGGCGTTCATCTTCATGATGCTGACCATCGTCTACCTGTCGATGGCGCACGAAGAAAACCATTAAGACCAGTCTCGACTAGTCTGATGTCCTTCCCGGTCAAACGGGAAGGGGCTCCTCACGGGGCACCATGAAACGATTTGTTTTACCGCTTTAATCTAAAAAACCTAAACCATACGACGTAAAAGTCGGGAGGAAAGATGGAAACTGTAGTTGGTCTAACCGCTATCGCTGTTGCACTGTTGATCGGCCTGGGCGCACTGGGTACCGCAATTGGTTTCGGCCTGCTGGGCGGCAAGTTCCTGGAAGGCGCAGCGCGTCAGCCAGAAATGGTTCCAATGCTGCAAGTTAAAATGTTCATCGTTGCCGGTCTGCTCGACGCCGTAACCATGATCGGTGTTGGTATCGCTCTGTTCTTCACCTTTGCGAACCCGTTCGTTGGTCAAATCGCTGGCTAATCATTCGGATTTTCCGAGTGATTTGGTGTGATGGACAACGTAACTGCGAGGTGTTGGCGTGAACATTAATGCGACCCTGATTGGCCAGTCCGTTGCGTTCCTGATTTTTGTACTGTTCTGCATGAAGTTCGTATGGCCTCCGGTCATCGCAGCTCTGCACGAACGTCAAAAGAAGATCGCTGATGGTCTGGACGCTGCCAGCCGTGCAGCTCGCGACCTGGAGTTGGCCCAAGAGAAAGCGGGTCAGCAACTGCGCGAAGCGAAAGCTCAGGCAGCTGAAATCATCGAGCAAGCCAAGAAACGCGGTAACCAGATTGTCGAAGAGGCCGTTGAAAAGGCCCGTGTCGACGCTGACCGTGTGAAGGTTCAGGCTCAAGCCGAGATCGAACAGGAACTGAACAGTGTCAAAGACAAGCTGCGCGCCCAAGTGGGCTTGCTGGCTGTCGGCGGCGCCGAGAAGATCCTGGGTGCCACAATCGATCAAAACGCGCACGCAGAGCTGGTTAACCAACTGGCTGCTGAAATCTAAGCGAGGGCGATCATGGCAGAACTGACCACGTTGGCCCGACCTTACGCTAAGGCGGCCTTCGAGCACGCTCAGGCCCACCAGCAACTGGCCAATTGGTCAGCCATGCTCGGCCTGGCTGCAGCGGTGTCACAAGATGACACCATGCAGCGCGTGCTCAAGGCCCCGCGACTGACGAGCGCAGAAAAGGCCGCCACGTTCATTGACGTGTGCGGCGACAAGTTTGATGCCAAGGCACAGAACTTCATCAATGTCGTTGCCGAAAACGACCGTCTCCCGCTTCTGCCGGAGATCGCCGCTCTTTTCGACCTGTACAAGGCCGAACAAGAGAAATCGGTAGACGTTGAAGTGACCAGTGCTTTTGCATTGAACCAAGAACAGCAAGACAAACTCGCCAAGGTTCTCAGTGCACGACTCAACCGGGAAGTGCGCCTGCAAGTTGCGGAGGATGCTGCCCTTATAGGTGGTGTCGTTATCCGCGCCGGCGACCTGGTTATCGATGGCTCGATTCGCGGCAAAATCGCGAAACTTGCCGAAGCATTGAAATCTTGAGTTTGAAGGGGCAGCAGAGCAATGCAGCAACTCAATCCTTCCGAAATAAGTGAAATTATCAAGGGCCGCATCGAAAAGCTCGATGTGACCTCCCAAGCCCGTAACGAAGGCACTGTCGTCAGCGTATCTGACGGTATCGTGCGGATTCACGGTCTGGCCGACGTCATGTACGGCGAGATGATCGAGTTTCCGGGCGGCGTCTACGGTATGGCCCTCAACCTGGAGCAAGACTCCGTAGGTGCCGTTGTACTGGGCGCATACACGACTCTGGCTGAAGGCATGAGCGCCAAGTGCACCGGCCGCATCCTCGAAGTTCCGGTTGGTAAGGAACTGCTGGGTCGCGTTGTCGACGCACTGGGTAACCCTGTTGACGGCAAAGGTCCACTGGGCAACACCGAGACCGACGCGGTCGAGAAAGTTGCTCCGGGCGTGATCTGGCGTAAGTCGGTAGACCAGCCTGTACAGACTGGCTACAAGGCTGTCGATGCCATGATCCCTGTCGGCCGTGGCCAGCGTGAGCTGATCATCGGTGATCGTCAGATCGGTAAAACCGCTCTGGCGATCGACGCGATCATCAACCAGAAAGACAGCGGCATTTTCTGCGTCTACGTGGCAATCGGTCAGAAGCAATCGACCATCGCCAACGTGGTTCGCAAGCTGGAAGAAAACGGTGCACTGGCTAACACCATCATCGTTGCAGCGAGCGCTTCGGAATCTGCAGCACTGCAATTCCTGGCTCCGTACTCCGGTTGCACCATGGGTGAATTCTTCCGCGACCGCGGTGAAGACGCGCTGATCGTTTATGACGATCTGTCCAAGCAAGCAGTGGCTTACCGCCAGATTTCCCTGCTGCTGCGCCGTCCACCAGGCCGTGAAGCTTACCCAGGCGACGTGTTCTATCTCCACTCCCGTCTGCTGGAGCGCGCATCCCGCGTTTCGGAAGAGTACGTAGAGAAGTTCACCAACGGCGCAGTGACCGGCAAAACCGGTTCCCTGACCGCACTGCCGATCATCGAAACCCAGGCTGGCGACGTTTCCGCGTTCGTTCCGACCAACGTGATTTCCATCACCGACGGTCAGATCTTCCTGGAATCGGCCATGTTCAACTCGGGCATCCGCCCTGCAGTGAACGCCGGTGTTTCGGTATCCCGTGTGGGTGGTGCCGCTCAGACCAAGATCATCAAGAAGCTGTCCGGTGGTATCCGTACCGCTCTGGCTCAGTACCGTGAACTGGCGGCATTCGCCCAGTTCGCTTCTGACCTGGACGAAGCGACCCGCAAGCAACTTGAGCATGGTCAGCGCGTTACCGAGCTGATGAAGCAGAAGCAATACGCACCGATGTCGATCGCTGACATGGCGCTGTCGCTGTATGCCGCTGAGCGTGGGTTCCTGACTGACATTGAAATCGCCAAGATCGGCAGCTTCGAACAAGCGCTGATTGCTTTCTTCAACCGCGATCACGCCGATTTGATGGCGAAGATCAACGTTAAAGGTGACTTCAATGACGAAATCGACGCTGGCCTGAAGGCTGGTATCGAGAAGTTCAAGGCCACCCAAACCTGGTAAGCCGCAGCGGGAGCCGCAAGGCTCCCGCTTGCTAACCTGATAGGTGTTACATGGCAGGCGCAAAAGAGATTCGCAGTAAGATTGCGAGCATCAAAAGCACGCAAAAAATTACCAGCGCCATGGAAAAAGTGGCGGTCAGCAAAATGCGCAAGGCACAAATGCGCATGGCTGCTAGCCGTCCTTATGCGGAGCGTATCCGCCAGGTAATTGGGCATCTGGCCAACGCCAACCCGGAATACCGCCACCCGTTCATGATCGATCGCGAAGTAAAGCGCGTCGGTTATGTCGTAGTGAGCAGTGACCGTGGTCTGTGCGGCGGCTTGAACACCAACCTGTTCAAGGCCCTGGTCAAGGACATGGCGGTAAACCGCGAAAACGGCGTCGAGATCGATCTGTGTGTCGTTGGTAGCAAGGGTGCGGCCTTTTTCCGCAACTTCGGCGGTAACGTCGTTGCAGCTATCAGCCACCTGGGTGAAGAGCCGTCGATCAATGATCTGATCGGCAGCGTCAAGGTGATGCTGGATGCCTACCTGGACGGCCGTATTGACCGCCTGTCCGTGGTATCCAACAAGTTCATCAACACCATGACGCAACAGCCTACCGTGGAGCAGTTGATTCCATTGGTGGCGACCCCGGATCAAGAACTCAAGCACCACTGGGACTACCTCTACGAACCTGACGCCAAAGAGCTGCTTGACGGCTTGATGGTGCGTTACGTGGAGTCGCAGGTGTACCAGGCGGTGGTCGAGAACAACGCGGCTGAGCAGGCTGCGCGGATGATCGCGATGAAGAACGCTACCGACAACGCCGGTGATTTGATCAGCGATTTGCAGCTGATCTACAACAAGGCGCGTCAGGCTGCGATCACCCAAGAGATCTCGGAAATCGTCGGCGGCGCTGCCGCGGTTTAACGGTTCAAATATTCAGAGGATCCAGCTATGAGTAGCGGACGTATCGTTCAAATCATCGGCGCCGTTATCGACGTGGAATTTCCACGCGACAGCGTACCGAGCATCTACGACGCCTTGAAGGTTCAAGGCGCCGAAACCACTCTGGAAGTTCAGCAGCAGCTGGGCGACGGCGTGGTTCGTACCATTGCGATGGGCTCCACCGAAGGCTTGAAGCGCGGTCTGGACGTCAACAACACTGGCGCAGCCATCTCCGTACCGGTCGGTAAAGCGACTCTGGGCCGGATCATGGACGTACTGGGCAACCCGATCGACGAAGCTGGCCCGATCGGCGAAGAAGAGCGCTGGGGTATCCACCGCGCCGCTCCTTCCTTCGCTGAACAAGCCGGTGGCAACGAGCTGCTGGAAACAGGCATCAAGGTTATCGACCTGGTTTGCCCGTTCGCCAAGGGCGGTAAAGTCGGTCTGTTCGGTGGTGCCGGTGTAGGCAAGACCGTAAACATGATGGAACTGATCCGTAACATCGCCATCGAGCACAGCGGTTATTCCGTGTTCGCCGGTGTGGGTGAGCGTACTCGTGAGGGTAACGACTTCTACCACGAGATGAAGGACTCCAACGTTCTCGACAAGGTAGCCCTGGTCTACGGTCAGATGAACGAGCCACCGGGAAACCGTCTGCGCGTAGCGCTGACCGGTCTGACCATGGCCGAGAAGTTCCGTGACGAAGGTAACGACGTTCTGCTGTTCGTCGACAACATCTATCGTTACACCCTGGCCGGTACCGAAGTATCCGCACTGCTGGGCCGTATGCCTTCGGCAGTAGGTTACCAGCCGACCCTGGCTGAAGAGATGGGCGTGCTGCAAGAGCGCATCACTTCGACCAAGCAAGGTTCGATTACTTCGATCCAGGCCGTATACGTACCAGCGGACGACTTGACTGACCCGTCGCCAGCGACCACGTTTGCTCACCTGGACGCCACCGTCGTTCTGTCCCGTGACATCGCTTCCCTGGGTATCTACCCGGCGGTAGACCCACTGGACTCGACTTCGCGTCAGCTGGACCCGAACGTGATCGGCAACGATCACTACGAGACCGCTCGTGGTGTTCAGTACGTGCTGCAGCGTTACAAAGAGCTGAAGGACATCATCGCGATCCTGGGTATGGACGAGCTGTCGGAAGCCGACAAGCAGTTGGTAAACCGTGCTCGTAAGATCCAGCGCTTCTTGTCGCAGCCGTTCTTCGTGGCTGAAGTCTTCACCGGTGCTTCGGGTAAATACGTTTCCCTGAAAGACACCATTGCTGGCTTCAAAGGCATCCTCAACGGTGACTACGACCACCTGCCAGAACAAGCGTTCTACATGGTCGGCGGCATCGAAGAAGCGATCGAGAAAGCCAAGAAACTGTAATCCAGGCGCCCGGCAACGGGCGCTAATTTAGGTTGAGGCAATCAGATGGCTATGACAGTCCATTGCGACATCGTCAGCGCGGAAGGAGAAATCTTTTCCGGCCTGGTCGAGATGGTGATTGCGCACGGTGCTCTGGGTGATCTTGGTATCGCTCTGGGCCACGCGCCGCTGATCACTAATCTGAAGCCAGGTCCGATCCGCCTGATCAAGCAAGGCGGGGAAGCCGAGGTGTTCTACATCTCCGGTGGTTTCCTCGAGGTTCAGCCGAACATGGTCAAGGTGCTTGCCGATACCGTGCAACGTGCCGCCGACCTGGATGAAGCTCAGGCTCAAGCAGCTCTCAAGGCTGCCGAAGCTGCTCTGCACGAGAAGAGCGCAGATTTCGACTACGGAGCTGCGTCCGCACGTCTGGCCGAGGCTGCAGCTCAGCTGCGCACCGTCCAGCAGATCCGCAAGAAGTTTGGCGGTTAATCCGTCAGCCACTTGTTGTGCGATTGATAAAAAAGGGTAGCCTCGGCTACCCTTTTTTCTTTTCAGAATTCCCGAAACCCGGTCGCAGTTGCTGACCACCCAGGATTGGTAGCCAGTCATGTCTCTTGAAATCGTTATCCTCGCGGCCGGTCAAGGCACCCGCATGCGTTCCGCGCTGCCAAAAGTGCTGCACCCGATTGCCGGCGACTCCATGCTCGGCCATGTTATCCACAGTGCCCGCCAACTTGATCCCCAGCGCATTCACGTCGTCATCGGCCATGGTGCCGATGTCGTGCGCGAACGTCTGGCCGCCGATGATCTCAATTTCGTATTGCAAGACAAGCAGTTGGGCACCGGTCATGCGACTGCCCAGGCTGTGCCGTTCATCACGGCCGATACCGTTCTGATTCTCTACGGTGACGTGCCGCTGATCGAAGTCGAGACCCTGCAGCGTCTGCTCAAGCACGTCGTGCCCGGCCAAATGGGATTGCTCACCGTCGAACTGGACGACCCGACCGGCTACGGCCGCATCGTGCGTGACGCCAGCGGCAAGGTCGCCGCGATCGTCGAGCACAAGGACGCCAGCGAAGCGCAACGTGCGATCACCGAGGGCAATACCGGCATTCTCGCCGTGCCTGCCAGCCATCTGGCTGACTGGATGAGTCGTCTGTCGAACAATAACGCCCAGGGTGAGTATTACCTGACTGACGTGATTGAAATGGCGGTCGGTGATGGCCTGGTAGTTGCGACCGAACAACCCCATGATCCGATGGAAGTGCAGGGCGCCAACGATCGCAAGCAACTGTCCGAACTGGAGCGCCACTATCAGTTGCGCGCTGGCCGTCGCCTGATGGCTCAGGGTGTGACTCTGCGCGATCCGGCCCGGTTTGATGTACGTGGCGAAGTGACCGTGGGTCGCGACGTGCTGATCGACATCAACGTAATTCTCGAAGGCAAAGTCGTCATCGAAGACGATGTAGTGATCGGCCCGAACTGCGTGATCAAGGACAGCACCCTGCGCAAAGGCGTGGTGGTCAAGGCCAACAGCCACATCGAAGGTGCGGTGTTGGGTGAAGGCAGCGATGCCGGCCCGTTTGCCCGTCTGCGTCCGGGCACTGTGCTGGAGGCCCGCGCCCATGTGGGTAACTTTGTCGAACTGAAAAACGCGCGCATGGGCGAGGGCGCCAAGGCTGGACACCTGACTTACCTGGGCGACGCCGAGATCGGTGCGCGAACCAACATCGGCGCCGGCACCATCACCTGCAACTACGACGGCGCCAACAAGTGGAAAACCGTGTTGGGAGAGGACGTGTTCATCGGCTCCAACAACTCGCTGGTGGCGCCTGTGGATATCTCCGCCGGTGCAACCACTGCAGCCGGGTCGACCATTACCCAGAATGTGGATAACGCCCAGTTGGCCGTTGGCCGTGCGCGGCAGAAGAACATCGATGGCTGGAAGCGACCGGAGAAGATCAAGAAGAGCTGAGTTATCCACAGTGCTCGAAGTATGAAAGAGACCGCCGCCGGCGGTCTTTTTTATTGGGCACAGCTTGACGATTTGCAGCTGATAGGTTTTGATTGCTTCCGTTATCTTTCGAATCGAAACTTAGTCAGCCATGTCGAAACGCAACACACCTCAGCGTCGTCACAATATTCTGGCTTTGCTCAATGAGCAGGGCGAAGTGAGTGTGGATGAACTGGCCAAGCGCTTCGAAACTTCGGAAGTTACGATTCGCAAGGATCTCGCTGCTCTGGAAAGTCATGGCTTGCTGCTACGTCGCTACGGCGGAGCCATCACCATGCCGCATGAGCTGGTGGCAGACACCAGCCTCAACGTTTCCAAATACAAACAGGCGATCGCCCGCGCTGCCGTCTCACGCATCCGCGAGCATGCCCGCATCATCATCGACAGCGGCAGCACCACTGCCGCCATGATCCCCGAGCTTGGCCAACAGCCGGGACTGGTGGTGATGACCAACTCCCTGCACGTGGCCAACGCCCTGAGCGAACTCGAACACGAGCCTGTGCTGCTGATGACTGGCGGCACCTGGGATCCGCATTCGGAATCCTTTCAGGGCCAGGTCGCCGAGCAGGTACTACGCTCTTACGACTTCGACCAGTTGTTTATCGGTGCCGATGGCATCGACCTGGTGCGTGGTACCACCACATTCAATGAATTGCTCGGCCTGAGCCGGGTGATGGCGGAAGTGGCGAGGGAAGTGATCGTCATGGTCGAGGCCGACAAGATCGGCCGCAAGATTCCCAACCTGGAGCTGCCATGGAGCAGCGTCCATACCCTAATTACCGATGATCGCCTGCCCCTTGAGGCACGCGCTCAGATTCAGGCTCGCGGTATCAACTTGATTTGCGCGACTGTCAGTCAGGAGAAATAAGCATGTGTGGAATTGTCGGCGCGGTAGCTGAACGTAACATCACCGCCATTCTGGTCGAAGGCCTCAAGCGCCTGGAATACCGGGGTTATGACAGTGCCGGTGTGGCGGTGTACACCAATGACGGCACGCTGGAACGCACCCGTCGTGTCGGCAAGGTCAGCGAACTCGACGCGGCGCTCGCCGAACATCCGCTGGTAGGCCGTCTCGGCATTGCCCACACCCGCTGGGCCACGCACGGTGCGCCGAGCGAACGCAATGCCCACCCGCATTTCTCCGGTGACGTTGCCGTCGTGCACAACGGCATCATCGAAAACCATGAGGCGCTGCGTGAACAACTCAAGGCGCTGGGCTACGTGTTCAGTTCCGATACCGACACTGAAGTCATCGCCCACCTGTTGACTGAAAAACTCAAGGCGTTGCCTGACCTGACCGACGCTCTGAAGGCAGCGGTCAAGGAACTGCATGGCGCCTACGGTCTGGCGGTTATCCACGCGCAACAGCCGGATCGCCTGGTTGCTGCTCGCAGCGGCAGCCCGCTGGTGATCGGTCTGGGCCTGGGCGAAAACTTCCTCGCTTCCGACCAACTGGCCCTGCGTCAGGTCACCGACCGTTTCATGTACCTGGAAGAGGGCGATATCGCCGAAATCCAGCGCGACAAGGTGCAGATCTGGGACGTGACCGGCAAAGCCGTCGAGCGCCAGACCGTCCAGTACACCGATGGCGCCGAAGCCGCCGACAAAGGCGAGTTCCGTCACTACATGCTCAAGGAAATCCACGAGCAGCCGTCCGTGGTGCAGCGCACCCTGGAAGGTCGATTGAGTTCGGATCAGGTGCTGGTGCAGGCGTTTGGCCCGCAAGCGGCCGAACTGTTCGCCAAAGTGCGCAACGTGCAGATCGTGGCGTGCGGCACCAGCTACCATGCCGGCATGGTTGCCCGTTACTGGCTCGAAGAGCTGGCCGGCATTCCTTGCCAGGTCGAAGTCGCCAGCGAGTTCCGCTACCGCAAGGTGGTGGTGCAGCCGGACACCCTGTTCGTGACCATCTCCCAGTCCGGTGAAACCGCCGACACCCTGGCCGCCCTGCGCAACGCCAAGGAGTTGGGTTTCCTGGGAAGCCTGGCGATCTGCAACGTCGGCATCAGTTCGCTGGTACGCGAATCCGACCTGACTCTGCTGACCCAGGCCGGTCGTGAAATCGGCGTGGCTTCGACCAAAGCTTTCACTACGCAACTGGTCGGTCTGCTGCTACTGACTCTGTCCCTGGGCCAGGTGCGCGGCACTCTGGCCGATGGCGTCGAAGCCACACTGGTCGAAGAACTGCGTCGTCTGCCAACCCGTCTGGGCGAAGCGCTGGCCATGGACAGCACAGTCGAAAAAATCGCAGAGCTGTTCGCCGAGAAGAACCACACGCTGTTCCTGGGCCGTGGCGCGCAATTCCCGGTGGCGATGGAAGGGGCGTTGAAGCTCAAGGAAATCTCGTACATCCACGCCGAAGCCTACCCGGCTGGCGAACTGAAACACGGCCCGCTTGCGCTTGTGGATAACGACATGCCGGTCGTGACCGTGGCTCCGAACAACGAACTGCTGGAGAAGCTCAAGTCCAACCTGCAGGAAGTCCGTGCACGTGGCGGCGAGTTGATCGTATTCGCTGACGAGAAGGCCGGTATGACCAACGGCGAAGGTACCCACGTGGTGCAGATGCCGCACATCCACGACATCCTGTCGCCGATCCTCTACACCATTCCGCTGCAACTGCTGTCGTACTACGTTGCTGTGCTCAAGGGCACTGACGTTGACCAGCCGCGTAACCTGGCGAAGTCGGTGACGGTGGAATAAGTTATCCACAGTTGAATCACCCCCATAAAATCGCAGCTCCGGCTGCGATTTTTTTATCCGGATCGAGGGCACCATGGATCGCTTCCAGGAAATGCAGGTTTTCGCCATCGTCGCCCAGGAGCAGGGCTTCTCCGCTGCGGCGCGGCGTCTGGGTTTGTCGGCGGCCAGTGTGACCCGGGCGGTGGCGGCGCTGGAGCAGCGGATCGGTACGCAGTTGTTGATCCGTACCACCCGCAGCGTGCATTTGAGTGAAGCGGGTCTGCGTTATCTGGAAGACTGTCGGAGAATTCTCGCCGAGGTGCAGGAAGCGGAGGACTCCGCTGCCGGCAGTCATACCCAGCCCCGTGGGCAGTTGACGGTGACGGCGCCGGTGTTATTCGGCGAACAGTTTGTCACGCCGGTGATGGCGCGGTATCTGACGCAATACCCGGACGTTTCCATCAATGCCCTGTTGCTCGACCGGGTGGTGAACATGGTCGAGGAGGGCGTCGACGTCGCGGTGCGCATTGGCGAGTTGCCGGACAGCAATCAGCATGCGATCAGGGTCGGTGAGGTGCGGCGGGTGATTTGCGGCTCGCCGGAATTCTTTGCGGTCCATGGCCGGCCAACTCACCCACAGGCCTTGGCCGGGGCGCCGGTGGTGGCGACATCGGCCATCGGCCAGCAGCGCAGTTGGCCATTCATGGAACACGGTGAACTGATTGGCGTAAAACCGGAGCCGCGTCTGGTGGTTACCGCTAATCAGGCTGCGATCACGGCGGCGTCGCTGGGCCTGGGGCTGACCCGGGTGCTGTCTTATCAGGTGGCCAGCAAGGTGGCTTGCGGTGAACTGGAAATCGTCCTCGCCGAATTCGAACTGCCTGCGCTGCCGATCCACGTGGTGTATCAGGGCGGGCGCAAGGCGCCGGCGCGGGTGCGCAGTTTTGTCGACTTCATGGTGAACGCATTGCGTGAACACCCAGCGTTGAAAAATGCGGCTTTATTTCATCCAATGAAATAATGGATTGCGTTTGCTGGTGATTCTGTTGTTTTCGCGATAGGTGGAAGATGGCTGCCACGGCCGCCGTCCATCCTGAACGGCGCATTCGTTCAGCGGAGTCGACCATGCAAGCGATCAAACTCTACAACTTCCCGCGTTCCGGCCACGCCCATCGCGTCGAACTGATGCTGTCCCTGCTGCAATTGCCGACCGAGCTGGTGTTTGTCGATCTCGCCAAAGGCGAGCACAAACAGCCCGGTTACCTGGCCATCAACAGCTTCGGGCAAGTGCCGGCCATCGATGACAACGGCGTGGTGCTGGCCGACTCCAACGCAATCCTCGTCTACCTGGCTCAGAAATACGGCAACGGCCGCTGGCTGCCGACCGATCCGATCGGCGCCGCGCATGTACAGCGCTGGTTATCCGCGGCTGCCGGTCCGATTGCTTTCGGTCCCGCCGCCGCACGCCTGATCACGGTGTTCGGGGCGAAGTTCAACGCCGAAGAAGTCATCACCCGTGCGCACAACTTTCTCAAGGTGATGGATGCGGAACTGGGCAAAACCCCGTACCTGACCGGCACTGAGCCCACTATTGCCGATGTCTCGGCCTACAGTTACATCGCCCATGCGCCGGAAGGCAATGTGTCGCTGGACGACTACGCTAACGTTCGCGCCTGGCTGGCGCGTATCGAAGCGTTGCCCGGTTTTGTCGGCATGCCGCGCACCGTCGCCGGTCTGCAAACCACCGCCTGACATTGATCATCCACACTGCGCCGACGGTGCAGGGGAGAGGCCGAGATGGAACGTTCACCGTGGCACGCTGGCGAGCAACAGTTGCAGGCCCATGTCGGCGTTGCCGAACGCATGGCGGAATTCGGTCGTAAGGTGATTCGCACCTGGATGCCGGATCAGCACCGTCAGTTCTATCAGCAATTGCCCTTCATGCTGTACGGCGCGGTGGATGCCGAGGGCCGTCCCTGGGCCAGCCTGCTGGAGGGCGAACCGGGTTTCGCCCACTCTCCCGAGCCGACGCAACTGCAGTTCGCCAGTCTTCCGGCTGCCGATGATCCGGCGCAGTTGCAGGCCGGTGCCGCGATCGGATTGCTTGGCATCGAGCTGCATACTCGCCGGCGCAATCGGCTCAATGGCCATATTGTCAGCCTTGATGCGGACGGTTTTGCGCTGACGGTGGATCAGTCGTTCGGTAACTGCCCACAGTACATTCAGCTGCGCCAGTTTCAGCGGGTGCCACTGACGGATCCGCAGACCCGCAAGGCCGAACACCGTGACAGCCTCGATGACGCCGCCATAGCGATGATCGAGAGCGCCGACACTTTCTTCGTCGCCAGTTACGTTGATGTCGAAGGTGAGCGTTCAGTCGATGTTTCCCACCGCGGCGGTCAGCCAGGTTTTGTGCGGATCGAAGGCAATCGCCTGACAATCCCTGATTTTGCCGGCAATCTGCACTTCAATACCCTAGGCAACCTGCTGCTCAATCCCTTGGCCGGGTTGCTGTTCATCGACTTTTCCACAGGCGATGTGTTGCAGCTCAGCGGCCGCACCGAGGTCATTCTCGAAGCGCCGCAAATCGAAGCCTTTCAGGGCGCCGAGCGGTTGTGGACATTTGAAGTGGAGAAACTGGTTCGACGTCCGGCGGCATTGGCTCTGCGCTGGCGTTTCGACGGCATGTCACCCACCAGCCTGCTGACCGGCACCTGGGCTCAGGCCGATGCGCGGTTGCAGGCGCAAGCGCTGGGGGATGCCTGGCGTCCGATGCGCGTGACACGGATTGAAAAGGAAAGCCGCCACATCCGCTCGATTTATCTGGAGCCGGACGATGGCGCGGGTCTTCCGGTGTTTCTGGCCGGGCAGCATCTGCCGCTGCGGTTCAACCTCGATGGCGAGATGCACATCCGCACTTACAGCCTGTCGGGCGCGCCTTCGGATGATTTCTTCCGGATCAGCGTGAAACGCGAAGGGCGGGTGTCGACGCACCTTCATGAACAGATTCGCGTCGGCGATGTGCTGGAGGCTCGTTCTCCACAGGGGCATTTCACCGTGGCTGCGCTGGAGCGCAAGCCATTGGTGCTGCTCGCCGCCGGGGTCGGCATCACGCCGTTGCTGTCGATGTTGCGTGAGGTGGTGTACCAAGGTCTGCGGACTCGGCGGATTCGTCCGACATTGTTTGTTCAGAGTTCCCGCAGCCTTGCCGACCAGCCGTTTCGCGCGGAGCTGGATCGGTTGCTGGAGGATGCCGGTGACGCCGTGAAGGTGTTGCGAGTGCTCAGCCAGCCAGAGGACGATCTGGTGCAAGGCGAGGATTTCGATATTCGCGGTCGCATTGATGGCGATCTATTGCGCAATCTGCTGACGCTGGAAGATTTTGATCAGGTCGACTTTGTGCTCTGTGGCCCCGGCGGTTTTACCCAGGGCATCTACGACACGTTGCGTGAACTGGATGTGCGGGACGGGCAAATACACGCGGAAACCTTCGGCCCTTCGACCCTCAAGCGCCAACCCGATCCGGATGCGATCGTGATCGAGCAATTGCCCGCCGCGACCACGTCGGTGCCGG
This sequence comes from Pseudomonas sp. B21-021, assembly GCF_024749205.1. Taxonomy (NCBI): domain Bacteria; kingdom Pseudomonadati; phylum Pseudomonadota; class Gammaproteobacteria; order Pseudomonadales; family Pseudomonadaceae; genus Pseudomonas; species Pseudomonas sp. B21-021. The sequence continues at coordinate 6,469,738 of NZ_CP087192.1, read as the reverse complement.
TGTTGTTCGAGCGTTCGGCCAAGGAAGCGCGCTGGCAGCCCGATGGCGGCAGTTTGCTGGAGCTGGCGGAAAGCCGCGGCCTGCGCCCGGAATTCAGTTGCCGCGGTGGTTCGTGCGGCACCTGCAAGACGCGGCTGATCAGCGGCGCGGTGAATTATCCACAGCCTCCGGCGGAAGTGCCGGAGGAGGGGCAGGTGCTGATCTGCTGCGCGGTGCCTGCGCAGAGTGCCCAGCCGTTAGTGCTGGATTTGTAAACAAAAAAGAGTTGTAGAGGGTGAATTGTCTTTGAACACATGTCACTAAGGTATTGTATCGCTAAATTTTTAGCATATTTCGTGCTATAAAACTGGTGCCAGATTCGGTAAGAATATTTTAGGAGTTCATAGAAGAATGCGTATTGTTAGCTTGGAAGCTGCATTTAGAAAATCTTGTCGTCGACATCCACATCTAAAACTCTTAGAGTCTCAGTGGCGATTCGACAAAGAATTAATATCTAAAGCTCTCCAAAATATCAGTAGCATTTTTCCTCATTACAGCCGTCATGATGCCTCTCATTCAAAGCAAATTATTGTAAATATTGAAAGATTACTTGGCGATAAAATTGAATATCTTAGCGCTACAGATATGTGGCTAATCTTAGAAGCTGCTTACAATCATGATATAGGGATGATTGTTACTCATAAGCAGATTCAAGATATGGAAAGCCCAGCATTCGCTGAGTTTGTTAGAGATATCGCAATGCAAACTGAAGATCCACTCCATGATTTTGCCGAAAAGTGGATTGCCGAGCAAGCGATAGTTCCAAGTGGGGCAGCAGCCCATGCGTTTTTTAATGAATATATTCAACTTATTGCCGAGTGGTATCGCAGGAAGCATCCTGAAAATTCAGCTAATATTATTAATGATCCTTTCTACGAAATAGGACTTGACTCTCCACGCAATGAGCTACTCCCGAAGAGATTGTTTGGGACTCTAGCTTCTATTTGTAAGGCGCATGGGCAAAGCTTCGAAGAAATGATGGCTCTTCCTTTTGCAGAAGCAGGCATGGCAACTGAAGATTGTCACCCTCGTTATGTTGCAGCACTTCTTCGAATGGGTGACTTACTCGATATAGATGACAATCGTTTTTGCCCTGTTATGATGCGAATGAGTGGAGAAAAACTACCATCTACGAGTCACGCTCACTTAGATAAGCATAAGAGCATACGGCATTTCAGATTGAACTCTGAAAGGATAGAGATTGAAGCTGTTTGTCCAACGCCGGAGTCCTATGTAGTTGCATATGAATGGTTTGAATGGCTAGAGAGGGAGTACCATAAACAATCTCAACGATGGCACAAAATAGTACCGTCGAAAAAACTTGGTAGACTGCCAACACTTTCACCCCCAGATGTTTCACTTGTAAAACCATACGTTGTGCTAGAGAAAGGAAAGAAGCCAGGATTTAATGTTGATCAGGATGAAATTCTCAAGTTATTGAGAAGCACAGGGTTGTATTCCTCAAAATTCGAAAGTGTGCGAGAGATTCTGCAGAATGCTGTTGATTCCACTCTGTTATCTATTTGGGTCGAAAATAGAGAGCTTATCAAGGAAACTAACCCACTTTCAGATATTTTGAGTGAGATTTATGATAGAAAAAAAATAGATGTTCAGTTTTCTATCCATGGTATCGATGAACGTCTTCTGACTATGACCGTTAAAGATAGAGGGGCGGGGATCAGTAAAAATGATTTGAAAACCATATTAAAGGTTGGAGGATCAACGAAAAATAAAGCTAAGCAGAGTCTAGTTGAGAACATGCCGCAATGGTTTAAACCGTCAGGTAATTTCGGTATTGGTTTGCAAAGCATATATTTGCTTTCTGATAGTTTTTCAATTACTACAAAAAGTATATTTAGCCATGAGGCTATGAGAATTAGCTTTTCTAAAACAAATGAGAATCCAGTAATAATCGAAGACTTACCAAGCGATTCTATAGACTACGGTGCAATCATCAAAGTTGATATAGTGGTTGCTCCCTTCCCATCTAGAATGAGTGTCCCATTTGGAACAGAAGGCGAGCAGCTGTTGAGAAAGCTAAATGTCTATGATTTTACAGATGAAGAAACAGATCTGAGTGGTTATGAAGAAATAAATTTATTTCGTGCAGTTCATGATTTTAGCAAAGGCAGTCCGATCAAAATTATTGCTTCAGATGAAACTTTGAGCAAAGAAGGTAGTAGAGCGTACTTCAGTAAAAAACATAATACAATTTTGTCTAGTGTGGAGTTTTTTGATTTCGGGTCTGGAAGATTTAGGACTCTTTTTAGAGGCCAAGAATTTAGTGATTTGCATCCATCGATACCGATGGTTGCATGTTGTATTGATTATTATGGCTACCAGGCTAGCGATTTCATTTCTTACAATAGGGAAAAAATACTAAAAGAGGCGAAAGAAAAGGCAGCTGAGGATCTCGTTGGAAGTCTTTTAGAGTACGTAGACAAGTATTTTCTTGAGTTTTCACCTGAAGATAAAATATTTGCGGCCGTTTTTTATATATTGAATCAATCCAGTGAAGTGGAACGGGATAAGTACAAGTCGTACGTGCTTTCTCATTTTATTAAATTTGAAAAGCATCAGCCTATAAAGTTATCTAATGTTTTGGAGTTGGTAGAAAACGGTACGATTAACAAAGTTATCATGAATTTATCTCATAAAGAAATTGGTAACGTATATGGTGATGGAACATATGTTTTGCACGGTGGGGCTCAGGAGGCAAACTTAAAGCTTATACTAAGATTTTCAAATGAGGCAGGCCTGTATTTGCAAGAAAGTAGTCAAAAGGACAGCGTGACACCCCTAATTTCTTTTTTTAAAGATGATGTTTGCCCCTTGTGTCATCAATATTTTAAAGATGTTTTGACCGGAAACGGGAATGTCTTTTGGGAGATCGGGAATAGGGTTCTCTTTCCTGTATGGGGGGAATTTCGAAAACTAGAAATAGAAAAATCCATTCCTTGGGCAAGAATTATTAGAACTAAGTCTCAAAACGCTGGATATATGGTTCTTCCAGGGAAGTTTGGTGTTAGAGGCGATCCGTTAGAGTTTGATTTAAGTGATAGGTTTGTTAGTTGGGTACACGATAATTTGAAAGATAAAAGCGTGAGTCGTGCTGATATTAAAGCTTTATATATTAAGCTTGTCAGCTATATGGAAGAGATACTTGCTTAAATAGTTTTTTTGAATTTCCAAGGTTTCTGATAAGTAAATTCAGAAACCTTGATTGAAGGATAGTTATGTCTTCCAATTAGAAAGTCAGGCGTAGGACAACGCCTTTTCCTCCAGCAGCTCCTGATACAACTCGGTCCACTTGCGGCCCATTTCGTCGGCTGTGAATAACTGCCGATAGCGGGCCTCAGCCTTGAGGCCCATTTCGGCGGCGCGGGCCGGGTTTTCCCACAGGGTGCGCATCGCTTCGCGAAACGCCTGTGGATGACTCGGTGGCACCACCAGTCCCGTCTCGTTGTGGATATTGATGTAGCTGGTGCCGGTGCCGATCTCGCTGGAGATCATCGGCTTGCCGTACATCGCGCCTTCCAGCAGCGAAATGCCGAACGCTTCCGAGCGCAGATGCGAAGGGAAGACGATGGCGTAGCTCAGTTGCAGCAGGGCGACCTTATCTTCATCGCTCAAACGGCCGAGGAAGTGAATGTTGCGCAGGTCCAGCGCGGCGGCCTGGGCGTGCAGTTCCTGTTCCAATGGGCCGGCGCCGACGATCACCACCGGGTAGTCCACATCCTTCAATGCATCGAGCAGGATGTGCAGGCCTTTGTAATAGCGCATCACCCCGACAAACAGGAAAAACTTATCCCCAAGCTGCTGGCGCCAGCGGTTCATGCGCTCGACGTCGGGCTGTGGATAACCGGCCTTGTTCAAGCCATACGGGATGACGCGGGTCTTGTCCTGGAATTGCTGCAATACATCGCTGGTGTGCAGGTAGTTCGGCGAAGCCGCGACAATCCGGTCGGCACTGGCGAGGAAGCGGTTCATCAGCGGGCGATAGAGTTTGAGCAGGTGCTTCTGGCGAATGATGTCCGAGTGGTACGTCACCACCGTCGGTTTGTTCACGCCGCTGGCGAAGTGCACCAGATCCATGAATGGCCAAGGGAAGTGATAGTTGATCACGTCGGCTTCGGCGGCCAGTTCGCGAAACTGCTTGAACACGCTCCAGGAAAAACCCGTGGAGGCGAACTGGATATCCAGTTTTGCCCGATGCACTTCGTGCTGGCCGAGGCGTACCACGGCAGGTTCGGGATTGGCGCTGAGAGTCAGCACCTGGCCGTCGATGCCGTGCTGGGCGCCACTCTCGCAGAGTTGAAAGATGACTTGCTCGATACCGCCGACCGAGTCAGGCAGGTACGTTTTGAAAAAATGCAGAACTCGCATTCAACCTCCCATGGCCTGGTGGTAGGCGCCGGCCGTGGCCTGCGCGCAACGCTTCCAGGAAAAAAGCCGTGCCTGCTGCAATCCGGCTTCCCGGCATGCCTGCCAGTGCGCTCGATCATCGATCAGTCGGCTCATCGCATCACGCAAGCCGTCTGCATCGTCAGCTTCAATATAGTTGCCGGCGTCCCCCGCCACTTCCGGCATGGCCGAAGAGCGGGTGAGTACCACCGGTGTGCCGCTGGCCATCGCTTCCAGCACCGGCAGGCCGAAACCTTCATACAGCGACGGAAAAATCAGCGCCCGGGCGCCGGCCAGCAGTTGCGCCACTTGTTCATCGGGCAAGTAGCCGAGCAGGCACACGTGCCCGCAAGCCAGCGCTTGCTGCAATTCTTCACTGAACTGGTCGCGCTGCCAGCCGGCCATGCCGACGATCAACAGCGGAAAACGCTGGCGCACCAGGTCTGGCAACAGCGCGTGGGCGCGCAGGGCCAGGTTCAGGTTCTTGCGCGGCTCCAGAGTGCCGACGCAGAGGAAATACTCCCGGAACTCGACCGCATGGGCCTTGAGCACCGCATCGATGTCTTGCGGCTCGCGCGGATGGAAACGCTCGGCGACACCCAGCGGCGCGACCACGAAGCGCTCGGCGGGCAATCCGAAATAGTCCCGGGCCTCGTCAGCGATGGCTTGCGAGTCGGTCAGAATGATCCGCGCCTGGCGTACGCCGTCGGCGAGCCGCCGCTCGATTTCCCGCAGCCGTGCCGGTGGCTGGGTCTCGGGGAAATGCAGGTGCGTGAGATCGTGCAGGGTGATCACGGTCGGGCCATCGAAGGCCAGCGGCCACAGGCTCGGTTCGTGATACAGATCGACCGGTTGCGCAGGGCCCTGATCGAAGCGTTTCTGCTCCAGCCAGCGGCGCGCCTGATAGGCGCCGGGGATCTGCCGCAGCAATGGCGTCAGGCGCGAATAACCGGGCATCGCCGCTTCCGGCAGTTGCGAGCTCCAGCCCCAGCCATGGAACAGCGCCATCTCGATATCGGTTTCAGCGTGCAAGGCATTCACCAGTTCGGCCACGTAATGGCCAATGCCGGTGCGCGGCGCCTGGAGGATTCGGGCGTTAAGGGCTATGCGCATGTTGCCTCGCTGGCACCTGAGGCGCCTCCAGCACATGGCGCGCGGTACGCTCGGCCAGTTGCGCGCTGGCTTCACGCCAGCCGATCCATTGCCAGTCGCTGACATCGCGGGCGGCGGGGAATCGACCGTTGCGCTCAAAGGTCTGCACCAGCTCGGCGAGACTTTGCGGCGATTGCAGATCGAAATACGCCATGAATTCACCGCCAATCTCGCGGAACACCGGGATGTCGCTGCCCATCGCCGGCAACCCGCGCTGCATGGCTTCCACCAGCGGCAGGCCGAAACCTTCGACGAACGACGGAAACACCAGTGCGCTGGCATGGGCGTAGGCGTGCTCAAGGCTGGTGTCGCTCAAGTCGTTGAACATGAACAGGCGCCGGTTCAGCTCGGGATGATGGCGAATCCGGGCGAGCAGCGCGTCGCACTTCCAGCCAATGCGCCCGGCAATGCACAACCGGGCGTTCGAACCGTTTGCCCACGCATGGTCGAAGGCATCCAGCAGATAGTCGTGGTTCTTGCGCGGCTCGATGGTGCTGACCATCAGGAACACCGGTTCGGGTGTGGCGAATAGCTGTTGCAGACGCGGTTTGACGGCGGCTTCGACGCTTTGCAGATCCAGCTCCGAACCGAGGTGAAAGTAGTCGAACCAGCGTTTGCCGACTTGTGCCGAACCAAGGCGACGTTGCAGTTCTGCATGCACCTGATCGCGCACCGTGGCTGAAATCGCCATGAAGCCGTCGGCATTGCGGGCGATCCAGTCGAACCACTCGCTGTACACCTCGACCAGCCGCGTGTCGTAGAACTGCGGGTGGGACAGGGGAATCAGGTCGTAGATCACCGCAACGATGCCCAGACCTTCGTGCTTGAGGCGCTCGGCATGAAGGAAAAAGTCAGAATGCCAGGACGAATCCAGCAGCACCAGTTGATCGCCCGGCTGGTGTTGCAGCGGTTCGCAGCGTTGAGGCAATTGATAGCGATTGACCTGCCCGACCAGCCGCAACGGTACTCCGAATGCACCGAACGAGGTCAGGCGATAGCCGACGTACAACAGGCGTCTTGCCAGTTTTGTGCGGCAACGCGTGTCAAGCCGCTGATGCAGTTGCCAGAAGCGATGGGCCAGCCGCTCCAGGCGTTCGCCAAACGTGACGATGGCATTGAACAGCGGCGAATCCAGCGGCGCCAGACGCTTCACACGGTATAGCTGGCCCTTGAGCAGAACCACCGGTACGCATTCGACGCCTTCGGCGCTCGGCGGCAACTGTTTGATGACATTGCGCACCACCCGCTGGATCCCCGAATTGACCTTCGGGTGTTTGAACACGTGGGTGCATTCGACCAGCAGGCGGGTCATGGCGCACGCTCCGCGAGGCTGTCCGCATGGCGGGTGATCGAGGTGCTGGCGCCCAGCCAGGAACAGCCGACGAAATCTTCCCGACGGTTGTTGATCACGTGGAACACCAGGCCGTAGTCACGCCATTCGAAGTTGCGGTCCAGGTGCGAATCCAGCCGCGACAGGCTAAGGGCGATTGAATAGTTGCCCTTGCCCAGGCCCATGACGAACGCGAAGCGATAGGTGATGCGCTCGCCTGCGCGCAGGTCATCCAGCGCCTGATTCTGGCGGTGGGTATTGATGCCGTACATGGCTTGGCCGAGGCGATCCTTGATCATGAAGCCGAGCACCAGCCGTTCGATGTCCTGGCGGATTTCCACCTCGACTTCCAGCGTCACCGGCTGACCGACTTCGGCGGCTTCGATCGAACGTTCGCGTTCATCGAGCAGGCGCACGCTGAGGATCCCGGCCTCGCCGGTGCCGGACACGGTGCGCACCTGGCCGCCATCGAGCAGTTCCTGGCGCACGGTCTGGCCTTCGCGTTCGGCGAGCAGGGCGTTGTAGTAATCCATGACCGCTTCGGGCTTGTCGTGCATGACCATGTGGCCGCCTTCGAGCAGGATCGCCGAGTCGCAGATCGACTGGATCGCCGAACGGTCGTGGGACACGATCAACAGTGTGGTGCCGGCCTTGCGGAAGCTGCGGATGCGGTCGAAGCTCTTGTGCTGAAAGTAGGCGTCGCCCACCGACAGCGCTTCGTCGACGATCAGGATGTCGGGGCGGCGCGCGGTGGCAACGCTGAAGGCCAGGCGCATCTGCATGCCGCTGGAATAGGTGCGCACCGGGTGATCGATGGCCTCGCCGATTTCCGCAAAGCGTTCGATGTCGGGCATCAGTGCTTCGATGTCTTCGACCTGCATGCCCAGCAGTTGCCCGGCCATCACCGCATTCTGTCGACCGGTGAAGTCCGGGTGAAAACCCATGCCCAGTTCCAGCAGCGCCGCGACCCGGCCCTCGAGCTGGATCTGGCCGCAGGTGGGTTGAGTGGTGCCGGTGATCATTTTCAGCAGGGTGCTTTTGCCGGCGCCGTTGACCCCGACAATGCCCACCGCTTCACCGGGGGCGATTTCGAAATTCACATCCTGCAGCACCCAGTGCTGGCGATGACGCATGGGCGAAAACGGAATCAGCCATTCGGCCAGACGGCTCCAGCGAGTGGGGTACTGCTTGTAGGCCTTGCCCAGGCCGGTGACGCGTATGTGCCCCATCAGAGTTCATCCACCATTTCGCCGACCCGGCGGCGGAACAGGCGCAGGCCGACCGCGCACAACAGCAGGCCGATCACGAAGATCGGCACCAGCGAACTCCACACCGGCCACTGACCGTAGAGAAACAGGTTCTGGTAACTGCCGATCAGGTTGGTCAGCGGATTGAGCTGCAGCAGGCGCTGCACCCACTCGGGCAGGATGCTCAGCGGGTACACGATCGGCGTCAGCCAGAACCAGAATTGCAGGCAGATGGCGAACAATTGCCCGACATCGCGAAAGAACACGTTGAGCACGCCGAGGATCATCCCCAGCCCGGCGCAGAACAGCACTTGCAGCGCCAGCAGCGGCACCAGTGCCAACAGGGCCATGCCCGGCCAGCGTCCGGTGATCAACAGAAAACCGAGGAACAGGCCGATGATGATCGCGAAGTTGATGCCGGCATTGAGCAACACGATCACCGGCAGACACAGGCGCGGGAAGCTGATTTTCTTCAGCAGGTTGGCGTTTTCCAGAAACATGTTCTGGCTGCGCAGGGTGATTTCCGAGAACAGGCCCCAGGTCAGCAGCCCGGCACACAGGTAGACGCTGTAGGCCATGCCGTCGTCCACGCCGGGCAGACGGGCGCGCATGATGTGGGAAAAGATCACCGTGTACACGATGATCATCGACAGCGGGTTGAGTACCGTCCACAGCGCGCCGAACAGCGAATTGCGATACCGCGCTTGAAACTCCCGCTTGACGCTACCGAGGATGAAACCCCGGTAGTCGTGCAGCGAGCGGTACAGGGAAAGCAGCATTCACACCGTCCTGCCATATTGGTCTTCGAAGCGGACGATGTCGTCCTCTCCCAGGTATTCGCCACTTTGCACTTCGATGATCACCAGGTCGATCACGCCGGGGTTCTCCAGACGATGCTTGTGACCGGCGGCGATGAACGTTGATTCGTTTTTCGCCACCAGGGTCGTGCCGCTGCCGTTGTTGGTGACCTTGGCCATGCCTTCGACCACCACCCAGTGCTCATTGCGGTGATGGTGCATCTGCAACGACAGCTTGCCGCCGGGTTTGACCACGATGCGTTTGATCTTGAAGCGCGGGCCTTCCTCGAGCACGGTGTAGGTGCCCCACGGACGGCTGACCGTACGATGCAGGCGATAGGCCTCGTGGGATTTGTCCTTGAGCTGCTTGGCCACCCGCCGCACATCCTGCGCACGGTCGGCATGGGCCACCAGCACGGCGTCGGCGGTGTCGATGACGATCAGGTCTTCCACACCCACAGCGGCCACCAGCCGGCCTTCGCTTTGAACGAAGTTATTGCGGCTGTCGATGAAGATCGCTTCTCCGCTCGCACGGTTGTTATCCGCGTCGGCCGGCACCAGCGCGGCGACTGCGCCCCACGAACCGATGTCGCTCCAGTCGAAACCGGCGGGCACCACCACGACTTTCTCTGAACGCTCCATCAACGCGTAGTCGATGGAGATGTCGGTGATCTCGGCGAACAGCTGCGGCGACAGTTCCTGTTGCAGATAACCCGTGGTTTCCAGCGGTTCGCTGGCGGCCATGCAGGCGCGGGTCTGCTCCAGCAGCTCGGGGGCGTGGAGCTCCAGCTCGGCGATCAGGGTCGCGGTGGTGAAGCAGAACATCCCCGAGTTCCACAGGAAGTTGCCGCTTTCCAGGTAATGGGTGGCGGTTTGCAGATCGGGTTTTTCCACAAAACGCTGCACTTTGGCCGCGCCTCTGGCATCCAGCGGCGCTCCTGTTTCTATGTAGCCGAAGCCGGTTTCCGGGGTAGTCGGCACTACGCCGAAGGTCACCAGATAACCGTCCTTCGCCAGGTTGACCGCGTGCTCGACTGCACTCTTGAGCGCGTCTTCATTGACGATCAAATGGTCGGCGGGCATCACCACCATGATTGCCGCATCACCGTGCAGGGCTTGCAGCGACAGTGCTGCCGCCGCGATGGCCGGCGCGGTGTTGCGTCCGGTGGGCTCGAGCAGGAAGTGCCCGCGATGCCGGGACAGGCGCGCGGCCTGATAGTGATCCTTGCTCTGGAAGTAGTACTCGCGATTGGTCACCGTGACGATGTCGCCCCAGCCGTCCAGCAGCGCGGCGGCGCGGCGGTAGGTCTTGCCCAGCAGCGACTGGCCGTCGGGCAGGGTCATGAACGGCTTGGGATGGCCCTCGCGGGACACCGGCCACAAACGGGTGCCGGCACCGCCGGACAGAATCACGGGGATCAGCATGGCCTACTCCTTGGCGACGCGTTTCATGTCCGCATCCATCATCATGCGGATCAGGGTGTCGAGGTCGGTCTTGGGTTTCCAGCCGAGCACACGCTGGGCCTTGGCCGGGTTGCCGAGCAGCACTTCGACTTCAGCCGGGCGGAAGAACGCCGGATCGATCTTCACGTAGTCGCGGTAGTTGAGACCGACATGATCGAAGGCGATGCGGCACATCTCGCGCACGGTGGTGGTGACGCCGGTGGCGACCACGAAATCGTCAGGCTTGTCCTGTTGCAGCATCAGCCACATGGCCTCGACGTAATCGCCAGCGAAGCCCCAGTCGCGCTTGGCGTCGATGTTGCCCAGGGCCAGCTCCTGCTGTTTGCCCTGCTTGATCCGGGCTGCCGCATCGGTGACCTTGCGGGTCACGAATTCGATGCCGCGCAGTGGCGATTCATGGTTGAACAGAATGCCGCTGCTGGCGTGCAGGTTGAAACTTTCGCGGTAGTTGACGGTGATCCAGTGACCATAGAGCTTGGCCACGCCGTAAGGGCTGCGCGGGTAGAACGGGGTGTTCTCGTCCTGCTGCTCGGCCTGGATCAGGCCGAACATTTCGCTGGTGGAAGCCTGATAGAAACGCGTGTGCGGGCTGAACTGACGGATCGCTTCGAGCAGGTGAGTCACGCCCAGGCCATCGACGATGCCGGTGGTCACCGGTTGGTCCCAGGAAGCCGCGACGAAGCTTTGGGCCGCCAGGTTATACACCTCGTCCGGTGCCGACTTGATCACCGCGCGCTGCACCGAGCAGGCGTCGGCCATGTCGCCGTCCAGGTAAACGATGTCGGCTTCAACGCCCATCTCGCGCAGACGCCATCGCGAGTCGCTGCTGCGTCGTGCCACCAGGCCGTGAACCTTGTAACCCTTGTCGAGCAACAGTCTGGCCAGATAGGCGCCGTCCTGGCCGGTAATCCCTGTGATCAATGCACTTTTTGTCATTCTTGTCGTACTCGCGTCTCCCAGTCGGACAGGATCGCCCGCAGGGATTGTTGTGTAGTGATTTTCGGCGTCCATCCTGTGGTTCGGGCCAGCCGTTGATGGCTGCCACAAACGCGACGCTGATCTGCGCGGCGCATGCGCGCCGGGTCCTGAACCAGTTGCAGCTCGACCTCGGCCAGGTCGCCCATCTGTTCGATGAGGCTGCGGATGCTTTGCTCACGACCTGAGCAAATGTTGTAGACCTGTCCTGGCGTGCCTTTTTCCAGCAACGCGAAGTAGGCCGAAACCACGTCGCCGACATCTAGGAAATCGCGGGTGACATCGATGTCACCGACTTCCAGTTGCGGCGCTTGCAGGCCTTGTTTGATGCGGTTGATCTGTCGCGCGGCGCTGGCGATGACGAAGCTTTCTTTCTGCCCGGTGCCGATGTGGTTGAACGGGCGCGCCACCAGCACCGGCCAGCCTTCGCTCAACCCCCATTGCAGGCTGAGAAATTCGGCCGACAGTTTGCTCACTGCATAAGGATTGCGCGGGCAGGGTGGTTGTTGTTCGGTGATCGGCAGTGCGGGTTCTTCAACCTGGCCGTAGACGTCGCCCGAGCTGACATACAGGAACGTACCCTTGAAGCCCCGGGCCTTGAGTGCCTGCAACAGGTTCAAGGTGCCATGCAGATTGATATCGAAGGTGCGTGCCGGATCGCGAAAGGCTTCGGGAACGAAGGTCTGGCCAGCCAGGTGAATGACCGCATCGGGCAGGTGAGGCCACAGGTCGATGAGGCTGTCCGGTTTTGTCAGGTCGTAGGGTGAGGCGGCAGGCAGCAGCTCCCACGACGCGTCTTCCCCTTGCAGACGTGACTGGATGTGTTGTCCCACGAATCCACTGAGACCCGTGATGAACAGACTTTTTTTCAAACAGCGACCCCTTGGTCTTTAACTTTCACCACTTCCCACAGGCTTTAAGGGAATGTCTGTCAGACCGAGAGAAAAATCCGGCAGAACGACGGGTGAAGCCGTTGTTGTAGTTGTTTGGTTGCCAATCTGTGCCAATTGCGCAGCAATTTCAACCGGCCAAACCGTGACTGGTCAGTTCTCGTCAGAGTAGTCGGGTTTTTCTCGCCGGGCGGTTCCCGAATCCTCGGCGGATGTGTTTAGAATGCCCCTCGTCGCGATCCCCGGCGGCATTTCGCAAGGATCGTGCGACAGGGTCAAACCGAACATTAAAACAAGAACAGAGACGTGCCCGATGACGCAGGACGAACACCGCTGATACCGGTTCGATCCGACGCCCGGCCGTCATAGCGTGAAGTTGCCGGGATGGCGGTTTCACCGTGGGATGCCATGAATTTCATTCTCTACTCGGACGTCAACGACCGCTCCATCAGCCAGAGTCTCGGGCGTCCCGAATACAGCTACTACTTCGTGCTCAAGGCCTATCGCCCGGTGCTGGAAAGCCTGGGTCGGGTGCATGTGGTATCCAGCCGCGCCGAAGTCGATCCACTCTATCGAGCCCTGCTCGGTGCCGGTGAAAGCAGCGTTTTCCTGTCATTCACGCCGCCGCAAAATACGCCGACCGACGTTGAATGCCCGACGATCTGCGTGATCGCATGGGAGTTCGATTCGATCCCCGGCGAGTCGTGGGACGATGATCCGCGCCACGACTGGACGCAGATGCTCGCACGACAGGGACGGGTCATCACGCTGTCGAGCCACACCGCCCGCGCGATTCACCGCGCCATGGGCGAGGACTTTCCGGTACTCGTGCTGCCGACGCCTTTGTGGGAAAACTTCGCCGCCATTCGTGAGCAGCACGTCAGTGCGCCGATCAATCCAGGCGCGACCCTGGCGATCAAGGGCTGCATTTTCGACAGCCGTACGCTGGGACTGTCTGCCGACGATTTGCTGCCCAAACCGCTGACCGCCGAACAACTGGCTGAAATCGAGGCACTGCGCCCGCCACCGCTGACGGTCAAACGACGCCTGGTCATTGCCCGCCATTATCTGCGTCTGTGGTTGCTGGGCGCGGGTGAAGAACGGGTGAAATTCCTGCACCACTGGTACTGGGAAGGTGTGCAGGATCTGCTGTCGGACAGCGCACACGCCTGGCTTGAAAAACGTTTCCCGGCCATCGCCGCTCCGCATGCGGTGGCGGTGGTCGAGCCACCCCCGCTGGATCTGCCGGACACCTCTTCTGTGGTCGAGACCGCGGTGGAAGGCGTGATCTACGTCACCGTGTTCAACCCCAAAGACGGGCGCAAGAACTGGCACCACCTGATCACCGCGTTCTGCTGGGCCTTTCGCGAAACGCCCGACGCGACGCTGGTGCTGAAGATTACCCAGAACGATCTGGCGTCCTACTACAGCGAACTGATGACCCTGCTTGCGCAACTGACACCGTTCGCCTGCCGGGTGCTGGTGATGCACGGTTATCTGGACGATGCGCAATACGCGCGGCTCTACAAGGCTGCGAGTTTCTACGTGAACGCCTCACGCTGCGAAGGCCTGTGCCTGCCATTGATGGAGTTCATGTCCAGCGGCAAACCGGTGATCGCCCCGGACCACACGGCCATGGAAGATTACATCGACGACACGGTGGCCTTCGTCGTGCAGTCCAGCGAAGAGCTGACGATCTGGCCCCAGGACACCCGCATCCTCTACCGCACCCTGCGCTATCGACCGGACTGGGCTTCGCTCAAAAGCGCCTATGAGCACAGCTACCGGATGGCCAAGGCACAGCCGCAGGAATACGCGCGCATGTCTGCCGCCGCTGTCGAACGCATGCACGACTACTGCGCGTTTGCTCCGGTACAGCGGCGCATGGCGGACTTTTTCGGCCTCGTGCCGCTGGCTGCCGATGCCGCCCCTGTGACGGACAACGCCTCATGCTGATCATCATTCATTCGGAAACCAACCAGCACACCATCGCGCAGAACCTGGGGCGTTCGGAGTACAGCTATTATTTCGTGCTCAAGGAGTACCGGCCGGTGCTCGAACGCCTTGGGCGTGTGGTGGAAGTCGTCGATCCGGCGCGCGAAGTCGATGCGTTGTATCTGGAATGCCTGTCCCGTGGCGAGCCCTGCGTGTTCCTGTCGTTCTCGCCGCCGCACCGAACGCCGATCCACCTGGCATGTCCGACGTTGCCGGTGTTCGCCTGGGAATTCAGCACCATCCCCAACGAACCCTTCGACAACGAGCCGCGCAATGACTGGCGCACGGTGCTCCGGGCCTGCGGCGCGGCGATCACCCATTCCACCTACACGGTCAACGCCGTGCGCGAAGCCATGGGCGCCGATTACCCGATTGTCGCGGTGCCGGCGCCGGTGTGGGATCGCTTCGCGGCCCGGGGCGCGCAGCTTCAGGGGCAGGCCTCGACAGGGCCGGTGCGCCTGACGATCAAAGGGCTGGTCGTCGACAGCCGTCAGCTCGATCTCAATGCGTTCGGCCCGAAACACCTGCGCCGTGGCAAAGGCATCGATTTCCAGGCGCCGGTTCGCGAGCAGGAGCTGCTGCTGGACGGTGTCGTCTACACATCGGTGTTCAATCCCGGTGACGGGCGCAAGAACTGGGAAGACATGCTCAGCGCTTTCTGCGTGACATTCCGCGACGTCGAAGACGCAACGCTGGTGCTCAAGCTCACGCACCACGATGCCGAAGAAGCGCTCGGCGACATTCTTCATCACCTTTACAAAAACCAGTCCTACCGCTGCCGCATCGTGCTGATTTACGGCTACCTCGCGGACACGGACTACGAGCGTCTGGTGCAGGCCACCCGTTACGTGGTGAACACTTCCTACGGCGAGGGTCAGTGCCTGCCGCTGATGGAATTCATGTCCTGCGGCAAACCGGCCGTGGCGCCGCGCACCACGGCGATGATCGATTACCTGAGCACCGACAACGCGTTCCTGGTCGAGTCCACCGATGAACTCACCGCCTGGCCTCACGACCCGCGCAAGGCGTTCCGCACATTGCGCTACATGACCAACTGGGCGTCGGTCTGTGTGGCCTATCGCGACAGCTATGCAGTGGCGAAGAACGATCCCCAGCGTTATGCGCAAATGTCGGCGCAAGCCGTTGCCAGTCTCCAGGCGTTCTGCAGTCAGGCGGTGGCCGAGCAGCGTTTGCGTGATTTCCTCGCTCAAGTGCAGGAATCTCGCGCTGTCGCTGCAACGGAAGCCACGGGCACATGATCCGCGCATTGCTGAGGCGTTTGCGTCCGGTGGCGCGATCGTTGCCGGTCTCTTTGCCGGTTGCTGCGCCTGAACCGCTGGCTGCCGGCGTGTCGCCGCGGGACGTCGGCCTGCACGACGCCATGCTCGACGGCTGGTTTCACGGCGACAGTGGCGAGTTGCTCAAGGGCTTTGCCATTGACGCGGACGACACCCTGCTCGACGTGGGTTGCGGTGAGGGCGTAGCGACATTGTTTGCCGTGCGCCAGGGCGCCTCGGTGATCTTCACCGACAGCGAACACGACAAGGTGCGCGATCTTGCCCGGCAAGTCGAAGCGCAGAGCCGCAAGGCCAGCCTCGGTCTGGTCAGCAACAGTCTGCCACTGCCGCTGAGCGACGGCTGTGCGAGCAAGGTCGTGTGCATGGAAGTGCTGGAGCACATCGATCAGCCCGAGCCGTTCATGGCCGAGCTGGTGCGCATGGGCCGTCCCGGTGCGCTGTACCTGCTCAGTGTGCCGGCGCCGGTGGGCGAGCATTTGCAGCAGGGCATTGCCCCGGCGGGTTATTACCAGTCACCCAACCATGTGCAGATCTTCACCCCGGAACGCTTCGCGGCACTGGTGGAGGATGCCGGCCTAGTGATCGAGCATCGTCAGGCCACGGGCTTTTTCTGGGTCATGGGCATGATCTTTTTCTGGGCCAGCGAACGGGCTGGCGGACGTGACCTCGGCGGGGCCGTGCGCGACCGGATCCAGGCGCCGTATCCACCATTGATGGAGAGTTGGGCCAGAACCTGGCAGGACTTGCTGGCGCAGCCCGATGGCTTGGCGATCAAACAGATGCTCGACCGTTTCATGCCCAAGAGTCAGGTGATCATCGCCCGCAAACCGCTCGATGCAGGACGTGTGTCATGAGCGGCAAGCGGATCATGGACATCGAAGTCCTGCGCGCTGTCGCGGTACTCGGCGTGCTGTTTCATCACTTGCAGGGCAGCCTGTTCACCGACCCGGTGCCGCTGCTTGAAAGGGTTCATGCCTGGGCGCAGCCGTGGTGGGGCGTCGACCTGTTTTTTGCGATTTCCGGGTTTGTCATCGCCCGCAGCCTGATCCCGGCGCTGCGCGGCTGCAGCAATCGCCAGGAGTACTGGGAGCAGACGCGCAATTTCTGGCTGCGCCGGGCGTTTCGTCTTCTGCCGTCGGCCTGGCTGTGGCTGGCGCTGATGCTGCTGGCGTGCGTGTTTCTGAATCGATCAGGCGCGTTCGGCACGTGGTCCGCCAACGTCCAGGCCACCCTGGCCGGGGTGCTGCAGTACGCCAATTTCCGCTTTGCCGATGCGTTCTTTCATTACGAATACGGCAGTAGCTTCGTCTACTGGAGCCTGGCGCTGGAGGAGCAGTTCTACCTGTTGTTCCCGCTATTGATCATGCTGTGCCGCAAGCATCTGGTGTGGGCATTGCTGGCGCTGGTGGCGGTGCAATTGTTCACCGTGCGCACGCCGCTGCTGATGGTGATTCGTACCGATGCGCTGGCGCTGGGCGTGCTGTTGGCGATGTGGAGCGTGCAGCCCGGTTATCGCCGCTGGGAGCCGGTATTTCTGCGGCGGCCATGGGCCGGAGTGTTCGCGCTGGTCGGCCTCGGAGCGCTGCTGAGTTTCATGGCCACCGACCGTTTCACTTTTGCCGGTTACCGCATCGGGTCTATCGCCGTGCTCAGCGCCGTACTGGTGTGGATTGCTTCGTACGACCGCAATTACCTGCTGCCGGCCGGGGGCCTGCAACGACTGATGGCATGGATCGGCAGCCGCTCCTACGGCATTTACCTGATCCACATCCCGGCCTATCAACTGGTGCGGGAACTGACCTTCCGTTTGCAGGGCGCCGGTCTGCCGAGCCCGGCCGGGCATCCGATCGTGACGCTGCTGATAGCCGGTGGCCTGATCGTGCTGCTCAGCGAACTCAATTACCGCTTGATCGAAATGCCCATGCGCAATCGAGGCGCCACGCTGGTGAAACGCCTCGCCACCTCGCGAACCGTCGTCTCGTCCTCTGGAGCCACCTCATGCTGAGCCTTCTGAAAAAACTCACGGCGGCTCCGGCCCCCGCACAAGCTGTCGCACCGGTCGCCGACAAGGTGGACCCTTACATGCTCGGCCTGCACGACGCGATGCTCAGCGGCTGGTTCAACCAGGAAACCGGTGAGCTGTTCAAAGGCTTCCCGGTGACCGCTGATGACACCTTGCTCGACGTTGGCTGCGGCGACGGTGGCAACGTGCATTTCTGCGGCATGCGCGGGGCGAAGATCATCATTGCCGACATCGACGGCGCCAAGGTCGAAGCGACTCGCCAGCGCTTGAGCGATACGCCGGCGCGTGGCGTCGAATGCCATGTGACCGACTGCAATCCGCTGCCGATCGCCGATGGCACCGCCACTCGCGTGGTGTCCACTGAAGTCATCGAGCACGTCGACGATCCGGCGCAGTTCCTTGCCGAACTGGTGCGTGTCGGCCAGTCGGGCGCGCTGTATTTGCTAAGTGTGCCGCACCCCAGCTCCGAAGACCTGCAAAAGGACATCGCCGCGCCGGAGTATTTCCAGAAGCCCAACCACATTCGCATCATCAGCGAAGAGCAGTTCAAGGCGATGGTCAGCGAGGCGGGACTCGAGATCATCAGCCATAGCCAGTACGGCTTTTACTGGTCGATGTGGATGATGTTGTTCTGGGAAGCCAAGGTCGAATTCAGCAACCCGGATCATCCGCTGCTCAACCATTGGGCCGATACCTGGCAAGCGGTGCTCGACTCGCCGCGCGGCGCGCAGATCAAGCAGGCGCTGGATGCGGTGGTGGCGAAAAGTCAGGTCATCATTGCCCGCAAGCCCTGAGCGCTTTTGTGTAACCTTGCAGCCTGATGTCTCAGGGATCTGCAAGGTATGCGCTTTATCATCGGGTGGTCAGCCCTGGTGGCTGTGTTGTTGCTGTGTGCTTGTGAACGACAGGACGCAGTGCCGCTCGATCAGCAGCTATATGTCTGGCAACGGCAATGGACGCCAGCCCATGTACAGGCCCTGAACGACAGTCGCAACGACTTTTCGACGTTGCGGGTCTTGGCGTTGCAGGCTTTCCCGAATGCCGGATGGAGTCGGGCACGCGTCGATTCTGCGTTGTTGAAACGCGATGCCCGGCCGCTGATCGCGGTAATTCGCCTCGACGGCCAGCTCAAGGCGCTCGACCCGCAAGCGGTCACGGCGCAAATCCTTCAAGTGCTCGATGACTGGCAAGGGCAGGGGCTCACGCTGGCCGGGGTCGAGATCGACCATGATGCCGGCAGTGCCCGACTGTCGGCCTATACCGAATTCCTCGCTCACTTGCGCGGCGCATTGCCGGCCAATCTGCCCCTGAGCATCACCACGCTGCCTGCCTGGCTCGACAGCCCGCAATTACCGGCGCTGCTGGCGACCGTCGACAGCAGTGTGTTGCAGGTGCACGCCGTCAGTGATCCGCGTCGCGGTCTGTTCGATCCCGAGCAGGCGCAGCGCTGGGCCAAGGCCTGGGGGCGGGTGACCGACAAACCGTTTTATCTGGCGCTGCCGGCCTATGGCGTGGCGTTGTTGGCGGATGCCGATGGCGCTCCGGTGGTGGAAAGCGAAGTGCCACTCGAACGGGGTGGCCAGCGACGCGAATTGCTCGCCGATCCACAACAACTGGGCCGGTTGGCCAATGAGTTACGCGAGGATCGCCCGGCGCACCTGGCCGGTCTGATCTGGTTTCGGCTGCCGTTGGCCAACGACCGCAGAGCCTGGAGCCTGAGCACACTGCGTGCGGTCGCCCGAGGCGATGTATTGAGCAGCCAGCTTGGCCTGACGTTTACCGAACAGAACGGCCTGCAAGACATCGCCCTGCGTAACGTCGGCAACCTCGACAGCGCCTGGCCTGCCCGCATCACCCTCAAAGCCCGGGGCTGCGAAGGCGCCGATGCGCTCGCCGGTTATGCGTTGCAACAGACGGCGGATCTGCTTACCTTCACCCGCCTGCGCGACGGCCGATTGCCGGCAGGCGGGCAGCGTGCGATTGGTTGGGCACGCTGCGCAAATATTGATCAAGGAGGTTCGCATGTTGACCCGTAACTGGCCCCGCCATCTGCTTTGCCTGAGCCTCAGCCTGCCGCTGGGCTCGGCGCTGGCCTGCGGCCCGGATTTCCCGATGCGTCTGCTCGACGATCGCGGGCAATCGCTGGCGGAAATGCCGGAGGGCAACTTCAGGTTCGAGATCAGTCGCCTCGGCAAAACCATTGCCGGGCTGAAGAACGTCACCGCCGCCACCCACAATCCGGATGACATCTACGCCGAGGCGCCAGAACCCGCCGAGGTGCGCGCCAAGGCCGAGCAGATCGGCCTGACGCCTGAACAGCAAGTGCTGGTCAAACAACTGCGCAGCCTGACCGATGCACGTCAGGTTGAAGTGGAGGGCGCGAGCCTGCCGGCGGAACTGCGTCTGTATGTGGCGGGCGCCGTGGCGTTCGGCGCCGGTGACCATCAACTGGCTGTCGAGTATTTCCGTCAGTTGCTGGCGCTGCCGGCCGATCAACGTGCGTTGCGCAGCACCTGGGCCGCTTATTCGCTGGGCCGGGCTTTCTTTGCCATGAGCAGCGAAGCGGGCGATGCACTCGAAGCCTTGGAAAACGCCATCGAAGCCTTCCACCAGACGCGGCAACTGAGCATCGACGGTTTCAGCGATCCGTTGGAACTGGGCGTGGCCAGCCTTGGCGAAGAAGCGCGCGCGCTGCGCACGGCGGGTAGTTGGGACAAGGCCATCGAACTCTACGCCACGCAAAACCTGCATGGTTCGAACGTCGGCTACACCTCGCTGAAGCTGTTGATGAACGATCTGGCCGAAGAGCCCGAGGATCGACTGAAGAAGTTGCTGCGTGGCAAAGCCGTGCAGCAACTGGTGACCGCCTCGTTGATCAGCCGGATCGGCTGGTCGTTCGGCGATGAGCCGCCGAACGAGAAGAAGCTGGTCAAGGCGCTGCAAGCGAGTACGCGCGGCAGCCTCGATAACGCTGATCGTCTGGCGGCGATGAATTACCAACAGGGCGATTACGCCAGCGCCAAGGCGTTCCTCGAACACGCTGGCGACAGCGGTCTGGCGTGGTGGCTGCGGGCGAAACTGGCGGTGCGCGATGGCGACAGGAACGCGGCGGCTGCGGCTTATGCGAAAGCCGCGCAAGCGTTCCCGCAGGACGAGTCCTGGGGCGAGCGGCGCACCGCCGACTGGAATCTCGAAAGCGTGCAGCCCAAATGCCGGGTCGAGGGTGAAAGCGCGATTCTGGCGCTGCAACGTGGCGAGTATCTGCAGGCTTTCGATCAGTTGTATCGCAGCCAAAGCATTTACTGGTTCGACGCTGCGACCGTGGCCGAGCGAGTGCTGACGGTCGAGGAACTGAAAAACTATGTTGATAACAACGTCCCGGCACCGCCCGCGCTGAGCCAGCAGGATCGCGACAATTACGTGCCGCTGCCGGTGGCCGCCAGTCTGCGTAATCTGCTGGGGCGGCGTTTGTTGCGTGAGGGGCACTACGAAGAAGCGGTTGGCTATTTCGACAGCGCGGATCTGCAGAACAAGGCGCGGCTCTATGGTGAGCAACGCCTCAAAGCCGATTCGGCATGGTGGCCGACCAAACGTGCCAGCGCACTGTTCAATGCTGCGTGGACTGCCCGTGAGTGGGGCATGGACATCCTGGGCTACGAAATGGCCCCGGATTACGCGACCTTCGGCGGCAACTACAGCCTGGAAACCACCGAACTGAAAGTTGGGCCTTTGGTGAGCGAGGCTGAAGTGCAGCGCCAGAAGGCCAGTGAAGCGCAGCCGGATGAGCGCTATCACTATCGGTTTGTTGCCACGGCGCTGGCCAGCCGTGCGGCGGATAATCTGCCGCACACCAGTCAGGCGTTTGCTGCGGTGTTGTGCTCGGCAGCCGGTTTCAATAGCAGCCTGCAAGAGCAAAGCGCGCTGTATCAGCGATATGTGAAAGAAGGTCCGTACATGGGCTGGGGCGGCTATTTCGGCCAGCAATGCCCTTATCCGGATTTCGCCAACGCAGACAAACGCTACGTCACCCAGGTTGTCGATGCTGTACGCGGAGTGTTGCGACCCTACAAGCGTGCAGTACAGATCGGCACCATTGTCGGGTTGACCTTCATTGCGCTGGTGATCATTACCCGCCGCCAGCGCAAGGCCCGCAAAACCTAAGCCTGCTGGACGAACGTCAGGCGCACGGCAAAGCCGATCAACAGGCTGCCGAACAACCACTGCTGCACTCGCTGGGCCGTCGGGCTGTGTTTCAGCCAGCGGCCCAGCGCGGCGCCGGTCAGGGCGTAGGCGCTGTCGAACAGCAGGCCTGCGCCCACTAGCATCGCGCCGAGCACGGCGAATTGGGTCAGCACCGGTGCGCCATTTGCCACGATGAACTGCGGCAGCAGCACCGAACAGAACAGCAGTGCTTTCGGGTTGAGCAGGTTGGTCAGCAGGCCACGACGGATGGCTGCGTGCCACTGTGCATGACTGTCCGTTACGGTGCCGGCGTCCAGATCCGGCAGCAGCGTGGTGCGCAGGCATTGAATGCCGATCCACAGCAAGTACGCCGCCCCGGCGATCCGCACGCCATCGAACGTCCACGGCGCCGCCTTGAACAGCGCCGCCAACCCCAAAGCGGCTAATGCGACATGACAACCCCGGGCAATCGCAAGACCCACCGCCGTGGCCAGCGCTGCGCCGCGACCCTGGCGGGCGCCGGTTTGCAACAGCAGGATCATGTCCGGACCGGGCAGCAGATAGACCACCGCCAAAGCCAGGAAAAACAGCCAGAGACTCGCCATGTCGCACCCCTTTCGTTGTCGATTCGGTCGCCTCAGTCTAGGGCTGAAGGGCAGGGCAGGTGGTTGCGTAGTCAGCTTCTAAAGGGCGCTGAATTGGCATAATCTGCGCTCTTTCACCGCGTAAACCATCAGGATCTGCCAACCATGAAACTGGATGCCTTCGACCGCAAGATTCTCGCCGCGCTGCAACGGGACGGGCGCCTGAGCAATGTGCAGCTGGCTGACGAAATCGGTCTGTCGGCGTCGCCGTGTCTGCGCCGGGTGCGGATGCTCGAAGAGGCCGGGGTGATTCGCGGATACCAGGCCAATCTGGATCGCGATGAAGTGGGGTTGGGGCTGACGGTGTTTGTCGGGGTCAAGGTCGAGCGCCACAACGACGAACAGGCCGAGGCATTCCACCGGGCGGTGACGGCTTTGCCAGAGGTGATTTCGGCGTTTCTGGTGTCCGGGGAATCGGACTTTCTGCTGCAAGTGGTGGTGCCGGATCTGCGCGCCTATGACCGCTTTCTCACCGGTTGCCTGTTGAAGCTGCCGGGAGTAAGCGATATCCGCAGCAATTTTGCGATCCACACGGTGAAAACGCCCGGCGCGTTGCCGCTGGGGCATCTGCCGTCCTGATACTTCCCGCATTGCGCGGGAAGTATTCGCACAGTGCTTACATCTGCGTCGCCATCCCCTCGACATTCATCGCCGCCTGACGCAACGCTTCGGAGCGGGTTGGGTGTGGGTGACAGGTCAGGGCGATGTCCTCGGCCGAGGCGCTGAATTCCATGGCCACGCAATACTCGCCGATCATTTCGCTGACGCTCGGACCGACCAGGTGCACACCGAGGACTTCATCGGTGCGCTCGTCGGCGATGACCTTGGCAAAACCTTCGGTCTCGTGATTGATCTTCGCCCGGCTGTTGGCGGTGAATGGGAATTTGCCGACCTTGTACGCCCGGCCTTCGGCCTTCAACTGCTCTTCAGTCTTGCCGACGCTGGCCAGCTCCGGGCGGGTGTAGATCACGTTGGGAATCAGGTCGTAATTGACCTCGCCGGCCTTGCCGACAATCTGTTCGATGCAGGCCATGGCTTCGTCTTCGGCCTTGTGTGCGAGCATCGGCCCGGATGTTACGTCACCGATCACCCACACGCCGGGTGCTTCGGTGCGATGCTGTTTGTTGGCGAGCATGCCGCGTTTGTCGGTGCTCAGGCCGACGTTTTCCAGGCCCAGGCCCTGGGTGTACGGACGACGTCCGATGGCCACCAGCACGTAATCGGCTTCAAGGATTTCCCCGCTGCCGCCATCGGCAGGTTCGACGCTGAGCTGTACGCCAGTGTCGGAGGAGGTGGCGCTGGTCACTTTCGAGCTCAGCTTGAAGCTGATGCCTTGTTTGCTCAGTGAGCGCTGCAAAGTCTTGCCGGCTTCGCCGTCGACACCGGGGCAGATGCGGTCGAGGTATTCCACCACGGTTACTTGCGCGCCGAGCCGGCGCCAGACCGAACCGAGTTCGAGGCCAATTACGCCTGCGCCGATCACCACCAGATGCTTGGGCACTTCGCTCAAGGACAGCGCACCGGTCGAGTCGAGGATGCGCTTGTTGTCGATCTCCACGCCGGGCAGGGGAGTGGGCTCGGAGCCGGTGGCGATGACGATGTCCTTCGCGGTGAGCTCGATCCGGCTGCCCTGATCGCCGGTCACGCTGACTTTTCCGGGGCCGTCGATGTGGCCCCAGCCCTTGATCCAGTCGACCTTGTTCTTGCGGAACAGGAATTCGATGCCTTTGGTCAGGCCGCTCACGCTTTCGTCTTTCTGCTTCATCATTTGTGCAAGGTTGAGCGTGGGTTTGACCTCGATGCCGAGGTTGGCGAACTCCGCACCCAGCGCCGCTTCGTACAGTTCTGACGCATGCAAAAGCGCCTTGGACGGCATGCAGCCGACGTTCAGGCAGGTGCCACCCAGCGTGACGCGGCCCTCGACGCACGCGGCCTTGAGGCCCAGCTGGCCGGCGCGAATCGCTGCGTTATAACCGCCGGGGCCACCGCCCAGAATCACCACGTCATAGTTGCTCATGCTCTTACTCCTGGCTGAAGGATGCGGATCGGTAAAAGTAGTTCGCACTGAAAATTACGAACGTAATATGTGCGTTTCCAGACATTTCGGTCAAGGCTTCAGGCAAGCGACAGGTTGCGCATCTTTGAATGATGCAAATGAGTACAAATATTTCACGACTTTCGTTATATCGTAACGATATGTGCAGTGAGCCAAGGGTTTTGGGGGGATATGCAAGTCGATCTGGATGAAGGCACGCCGGTGAACGGATTGCCGCGCTTTCAGCAAGCGGCAACGCAGGGCCGGCGCTTGCGTCGCCTGGCGATCGGTCTGGGTGCGTTGGCCGGGGCAGGGTGGGTACTGGCGTTTTTTGTCGGGCTGTTTGCGCCGCAATCGCTGTGGCCCGCGTTGCTGGTCAATCAGAGCGCGGCGTTGCTGGTGCTGGTGGCCGGTCTGCAATCGGCGTGGTGGGTGACGCAATGGCGGGCGCGGGTGATCAATCCCGTCGTGCCGGTTACGGCTGCTGAGGAAACTGCGCCGGAAGGCTGGTACGAACGGCTGCTGGATCGGATGAGTCAGCGCAGTTTGCACCTGCTCGGGCAGATCGGCGCGGCCACATTGTGGCTGGGCGGGTGGTCGGTGCTGGTGTTGTTAAGCATCGAGCAAATGTGGAATCTGACGCTGCCGGCGGCGGGAGTGGGGTTGTCCGCCACGGTCGGCGCGGCCATCGCGTTGCTGCTGGCGTTCGCTCTGCTGGTGCTCGAGCGACAGCTGGCGCAGGAAAACCCGGCGCAATGGCCCGAGGCCGGAGCGCTGGCGCAGCTGACGCGGGTGGCAATCATCAGTCTGGTGCTGGGTGCGTTGTGCCTGTTGTTCGCCAGTGACAGTGCAATCTGGCCGGTGCGGCTGGCAGTGTTGATCGGCATTCTGCCGGGGCTGGTTGCCCTGGAATTGCTGTTGCGTGCATTGCTGTCGCTGTTCAGCCCGCGCCGCGAACAACTCGAACCGGCGTTGCTGGCGCGTAGTTTCGTTGCCGATCTGCTGCGCTGGCCGCCACAACCTCTGCTCGCGTTGCAGCACGAATTGCACAACCGCTTCGGCATCGATCTGCGCCAGATCTGGGCCTTCAGTTACATGCGCCGCGCGTTCTTGCCGGTGTTGGTGCTGGTGGCAACGGTAGGCTGGTTGCTCACCGGCCTTCACGAAATACCGATGCAAAGCCGTGGCATTTACGAGCGCTTCGGCAAACCGGTGCAGGTGTTCGGGCCGGGTTTACACGCCGGTTTGCCTTGGCCGCTGGGGCGTGTACTGAACGTTGAAAATGGTGTGGTGCATGAACTGGCAACCAGCGTCGGTGAAAATCCGGCACCCGTGCAATTGGATCCGGCAGAAGGCCCGGCGCCATTCACCGCCAACCGTTTGTGGGATGCCAGCCACGTCAATGACAAGTCCCAGGTTATCGCCAGTAGCCGTGGCGATCAGCAGAGCTTTCAGATCGTCAACATGGACGTGCGCTTCGTCTACCGCATCGGCCTGAGCGATCAAGCCGCGCTGGCCGCCACCTACAACAGCGCCGATGTGCCCACGCTGATCCGCAGCACCGCCAGCCGGATTCTGGTGCATGACTTTGCCTCGCGCACCCTCGACGGATTGCTCGGCGAGGACAGGACCGGGCTCGCCGAAGAAATCGGCCGCGCCGTGCAAAGCGATCTGCAGAAACTCGACAGCGGCGTGGAAATTCTCGCTACGGTGGTCGAAGCGATTCACCCGCCGGCAGGGGCGGCCAATGCCTATCACAGCGTGCAAGCGGCGCAGATCGGTGCTCAGGCGTTGATCTCCCGCGAGCGCGGCGCCGCTGCCGAAGCGAGTAACCAGGCGCAGTTGCAGGCCAGCCTCGCTCGGGATCAGGCCAGTGCCAATGCCCACGAAATCAACGCCACGGCCCGGGCGGCGGACCTGAAATTCAGCGCCGAACAAAAGGCTTACGCCAGCGCCGGCCAGGCCTTCGTGCTGGAGCAATACCTCAGCCAACTCAGCCAGGGTTTGAGCAAAGCCAAACTGCTGGTACTCGACCATCGCCTGGGCGGCAGCAGTAACGCACCGACCATCGACCTGCGTACGTTTACGCTGCCGGCAGATCCGGCGCGCACCACCGCTCAGCCAGGAGCTACCCATTGAGCCAGTCGCACACTCACGATCACCATGACCACAGCGGCCACGATCATGCTCATGGCGGCGGTCATCACCATCACGGGCATCATCACCATCACCACGGTGCGCCGGAAGAGGCGGGGCCTTTTACGTGGAAACGCATGGGCTGGGCAGCGTTACTGGTGGCGTTCGCCATCGCGGCGGCGAGCCTGGTGCAAGTGCGCTCCGGTGAGGCCACGGTCATCACCCGTTTCGGCAATCCGTCCCGCGTATTGCTGGAACCTGGCCTGAGCTGGCGCTGGCCGGCGCCGTTCGAAGCGGCGATTCCGGTGGACCTGCGTTTGCGCACGACCTCCAGCGGCTTGCAGGATGTCGGCACTCGCGACGGTTTGCGCATCATCGTTCAGGCGTACGTGGCCTGGCAGGTGCAGGGCGATCCCGACAACGTGCAGCGCTTCATGCGCGCCGTACAGAACCAGCCGGACGAAGCGGCGCGGCAGATTCGGACGTTTGTCGGCTCGGCACTGGAAACCACGGCCAGCAGTTTCGATCTGGCCAATCTGGTGAACACCGATGCCAGCCAGGTTCGCATCGCCGATTTCGAAGCGCAGTTGCGCCAGCAAATCGATCAGCAGCTGCTCGCCACCTACGGCGTGCGCGTGGTGCAGGTGGGCATCGAACGGCTGACCTTGCCATCGGTGACCCTCACTGCAACGGTCGACCGGATGCGCGCCGAGCGTGAAACCATCGCCACCGAACGCACCGCCATCGGCAAGCGTGAAGCGGCACAAATCCGCTCCGCCGCCGAACGCGATGCGCGCATCGTGCAAGCCGATGCCACGGTGAAAGCCGCCGATATAGAAGCCCAATCGCGGGTGGAAGCGGCGCAGATTTACGGGCGCGCTTACGCAGGCTCACCGCAGCTGTACAACTTGCTACGCTCGCTGGACACCCTCGGCACCATCGTTTCGCCGGATACCAAACTGATCCTGCGCACCGACGCCGCGCCATTCCGGGTGTTGGTCGACGGACCGCCGAATCTCGACAGCAAAAGCGGATCGCAGCCATGAATGAAGTTCCACGTGGAACACATTCGCTGAACAGTCCGTGGATTCAGGCGGGACGTCTGGCGTTTTTCGCGCTGTATGCGGTAACCGTGCTTGCGGCATTAGCCTGGGCGTTTTCCAATGTTCGGCAGATCGATCCGCAGAACCGGGCGGTGGTTTTGCACTTTGGAGCACTGGATCGCATTCAGAATGCCGGGTTGTTATTGGCCTGGCCGCAGCCGTTCGAACAGGTGGTTTTGTTGCCGGCGGCGGATCGGGTGATTGAACGCCGGGTGGAAAATCTGCTGCGCAGTGATCAGGCCATGCAAGCGGATCGTGTCGCCACCTTCGCCACGCCGCTGAGTGACGCGTTGGCCGGCTCCGGTTATCTGCTCACCGGTGATGCCGGAGTGGTGCAACTGGATGTGCGGGTGTTCTACAAGGTCACCGATCCTTATGACTTTGTACTGCAAGGCGAGCATGTGTTGCCTGCGCTGGATCGAGTGGTGACGCGAAGCGCCGTCGCACTGACGGCGGCGCGAGATCTGGACACGATTCTGGTGGCTCGGCCGGAACTGATCGGCGCTGACAATCAGGCAGCCGAACGTCGCGAACGGCTGCGCGGTGATCTGGTGCAAGGCATCAACCGCCGTCTCGCCGAGTTGAAGGCGAGCGGGCAGGGCATCGGCATCGAAGTGGCGCGGGTCGATGTGCAATCGAGTCTGCCGGAGCCGGCAGTGAGCGCGTTTAACGCTGTCCTCACCGCCAGCCAGCAAGCTGACAAGGCGGTCGCCAATGCCCGCACCGAGGCCGAGAAACTCACCCAGTCCGCCAACGAACAGGCCGACCGCACGCTGCAAGTCGCCCACGCCCAGGCCGGTGAGCGCCTGGCCAAAGCCTCCGCCGACACGGCGACGGTGCTTAGCCTGGCCAAGGCGCAACAGCAGGGCACCGACCCGCAAATGCTGTTGCGTTTGTACCGTGAGCGGATGCCGAAGATTCTCGGTCAGGCCGGTTCTGTCACCACGGTCGATCCGAAAGACGATTCACGCCTGATCATTCAGGGAGCCAGCAAATGACTGCCACCACCTCATCTCCGAGCCTGTTGTCCTCGGCCGAACAACGCCGCGCCGCGCGCCAGTTGACCCTGGCGATGCTCGCCCTCGGCTTGCTTGGTCTGGGGCTGATCTGGCGCTGGTTGATGCCGGAGCAAACCGGCGTCAGTCAGTTGTTGCTCGGATTCGCTTCTTTATTAGTCGCGGTGCCGGTAATGCGTTCGGCGTGGTTCAGCCTGCGTTATCCGAGCCTGCACGGCATCACCGATCAGTTGATCGCCTTGGCGATGATCGGGGCGTGGGCCACGGGCGATCTGCTCACCGCCGCGCTGCTGCCGATCATCATGATCTTCGGCCATGTGCTGGAGGAGCGCAGCGTGATCGGTTCCCAGGAAGCGATTCATGCCCTCGGCCAACTGACGCGCAGTCATGCGCGCAAGGTGCAGGCAGACGGCTCGATCATCGAAGTCGACAACGGCACGCTCAAGGCCGGCGACAAAGTCGAAGTGCGCGCCGGCGACCGGGTGCCGGCGGACGGTCGGGTTTTATCCGGCCAGGCCAGCCTCGATACGGCGTCGATCACCGGTGAGTCGGTGCCGGTCGAGGCGGGCGTCGGCATGGCGGTGTTCGGCGGCGCGATCAACCTCGACGGGTTGCTGCGAATTGAAGTGACCCGTACCGGGGATGAATCGACCCTCGGCAAAGTCATCGCGCTGATGCAGAACGCCGAACGCTCCAAACCGCCGATCACTCGTTTGCTCGAACGTTATGCCGGCAGTTACATGGTGCTGGTGTTGTTGCTCGCGGCCGTCACCTGGTTCATCACCAACGATGCGCAGGCGATGCTCGCGGTGCTGGTGGCGGCATGCCCTTGCGCATTGGTGCTGTCGGCGCCGGCCACGGCGATTGCCGGGGTAGCGGTGGCGGCGCGGCACGGGATTCTGATCCGCAGTTCGGCGTTCCTTGAGGAATTGGCCGATCTCACTTCGCTGGTGGTCGACAAGACCGGCACCCTGACTTACGGCACGCTGCGCTTGCAGTCGATCAACAGCCCGCGAGCGGATCACGGGTCGGTGATGGCGCTGGCTGCAAGCCTGGGTGCGGCGAGCAGCCATCCGGTGAGCCGCGCGCTGGCCGGACTGGTCAGCGCGGAGGAGGTGCTGGTGCTGACCGATATTCACGAGCGACAGGGGTTGGGCGTAGTGGCCAAGACCGCGCAAGGCGAGGCCGCGCTCGGGCGTCCGGAGCTGTTTGCGCAGTTGGGCATCTCGACCACGGCGATCCCCGAACACGACGGCCCGATTGCCGGGCTGGCGTTGAACGGCGAATTCCTCGCCTGGCTGTTGCTGGCCGACACCGTCAAACCGGAAGCGCGATTTGCACTGAGTGAACTGCGTGACCTCGGGCTGGGGCGGCAACTGCTGTTGACCGGCGACCGGCAAAGCGTCGCGCAGACACTGGCCAAGGATGTCGGCCTGCACGAAGTCGAGGCCCAGGCGTTGCCCGAAGACAAGCTCAATCGAGTGCTCAAGGAAATCGACAACGGCTTCCGGCCGATGGTGGTCGGCGACGGGATCAACGATTCGCTGGCGCTCAAGGCGGGCGTCGTCGGGGTGGCGATGGGAGCGGGCGGCGCGGATATCGCGCTGGCGTCCGCCGATATCGTGCTGATCGGCAGTGACCTGCGTCGACTCGGCACCTGCGTGCGCCTCAGCCGTCAGTGCCGACGGACCTTGCAAGTGAACGTGATCATCGGTCTGGGCTGGACGCTGGCCATCGTAGTGTTCGCGGCCTTCGGCTGGCTCGGTGCAGCGGGCGCGATGATCGCTGCATTGCTGCACAACCTGAGCACGTTGCTGGTGCTGGGCAATGCCGGTCGCCTGCTGCGTTTTCAGGAACCGCTGCTGAAGCTGAAAGCGTCGGACTGATCATTTTTCGAACTGTGCGCCGCTCTCGCAGTCATTTGAGAAGGCGCACTGAAGCAAGGATGACAGCGCCATTACAGCCTCTGCGGCTGATAGTCGGCGACTATCAAATCGATAGCCTGCTAATTTTCAAGGATGGTCTACCCTCAGATCAGACGTCTGAAACCAGGGGGATATTCCATGCTCGCGCAACTTCCACCGGCCTTACAGAATCTGCAGCTTCCGCTTCGCCTGCGACTCTGGGACGGCCATGAATTCAATCTGGGCCCGACGCCCAGCGTCACCATCGTGGTCAAGGACCCGCAGATGGTCACCCAGTTCACCCATCCAAGTCTGGACGCATTGGGTGCGGCCTTCGTCGAGGGCAAGCTCGAACTGGAGGGCTCGATCAGCGAAGTCATCCGGGTGTGCGATGAGTTGAGCACGGCGCTGCTCAATGAAGACGAAGAAAGTCAGCCGGTGCGCACCGTGCACGACAAGGAAACCGACGCCAAAGCCATCTCCTACCATTACGACCTGTCCAACGCGTTCTACCAGCTGTGGCTCGACAGCGACATGGCATATTCCTGCGCGTATTTCGAAACCGGCAGTGAATCCCTGGAGCAAGCCCAGCAAGCCAAGTTCCGGCACCTGTGTCGCAAGCTGCGTCTGCAGCCAGGCGATTATCTGTTGGACGTCGGTTGCGGTTGGGGCGGATTGGCGCGTTATGCCGCCCGCGAGTTCGGCGCCAAGGTCTTCGGTATCACCCTGAGCAAAGAGCAACTGGCCCTGGCCCGCGAGCGAGTCAAAGCCGAGGGGCTGGAAGATCAGATCGAACTGCAACTGCTCGACTACCGCGATCTGCCACAGGACGGGCGTTTCGACAAAGTGGTCAGCGTCGGCATGTTCGAACACGTTGGTCATGCCAATCTCGCCGAATACTGCAAAACCCTGTTCGGCGCGGTGAAAGAGGGCGGTCTGGTGATGAATCACGGCATCACCGCCAAGCACACCGATGGCCGTCCCGTGGGACGCGGTGCCGGGGATTTCATCGAGAAGTACGTGTTCCCCAACGGCGAGTTGCCGCATTTGGCGATGATCTCGGCCGAGATCAGCGAAGCGGGTCTGGAGATCGTCGACGTCGAGAGTCTGCGCCTGCATTACGCGCGCACCCTGGACCACTGGAGCGAACGGCTGGAGGACAACCTCGAAGCCGC
The DNA here is from genome assembly GCF_024749205.1 of Pseudomonas sp. B21-021. NCBI lineage: Bacteria > Pseudomonadati > Pseudomonadota > Gammaproteobacteria > Pseudomonadales > Pseudomonadaceae > Pseudomonas > Pseudomonas sp. B21-021. The sequence continues at coordinate 6,437,929 of NZ_CP087192.1, read as the reverse complement.
TGCGAAACTGGTGCCGGATCAGGCGCTGCGCATCTGGCGTCTGTACCTGGCGGGCTGCGCTTATGCGTTCGCTCGCGGCTGGATCAATCTGCACCAGATCCTCGCCGTGAAGGCCCATGCCGACGGCAGCCATGAACTGCCGTGGACGAGGGACGACATCTACAACCCTTGAACCTAGAGAATCGGTGAAATAAGCCGGGCGATCCGCATGCCGACCTGTTGCAGGCGGTGGATCTCCCGGCTTTCTTCTTTGGCGACTTCGTAGGCCTGGTCGAAGTCATCGTTGAGCATGTGTTCCACGCTGGCGGCGAATTCTCTGTCGACGGTCAACAGCATCACTTCGAAATTCAGCCGGAACGAACGGTTGTCCAGATTGGCGCTGCCGATGGCGCTGATTTCGCTGTCGATCAACACCACTTTCTGATGCAGGAAACCCGGCTCGTAGCGGAACACCCGCACCCCGGCGCGCACCGCTTCGAACGCGTAAAGGCTGGAGGCGGCGTAGACAATGCGGTGGTCGGGACGCGAAGGCAGCAACAGGCGCACGTCGACTCCGCGCAACACCGCGAGACGTAATGCCGCGAACACGGCTTCATCGGGAATGAAGTAGGGGCTGGTGATCCACACACGCTCGGTGGCGGCGTGGATGGCTTCGACGAAGAACAGCGAGCAGGTTTCGTAGGCATCCGCCGGGCCGCTGGCGAGCAATTGGCAAAGCACGCCATCCTCCGGGTACGCGTCCGGCAGGATCAGCGGCGGCAACGATCGTGCGGCCCAGAACCAGTCTTCGGCAAATGACTCCTGCATGCACGCCACCACCGGGCCGCGCACCTGGACGTGGGTGTCGCGCCACGGTGCCAGCGGTGGTTTTTCACCCATGTATTCGTCGCCTACGTTGTGCCCGCCGACAAATCCGATCAGCCCGTCGACCACCACGATCTTGCGGTGGTTGCGGAAATTCACCTGGAAACGATTGAGCCAGCCGCTGCGGGTGGCGAACGCCTTGACCTCGACGCCGCCGTCGCGCAGCGCCTGCACATAACTGTGGGGCAGGGCGTGGCTGCCGATGCGGTCGTAAAGCAAATGAATCACCACGCCTTCGGCCGCTTTCTTCAGCAGCAAGTCACGCAGGCGCTGACCGAGACGATCGTCGTGAATGATGAAAAACTGGATCAGCACCGCTTCCCGCGCTTGGTCGATTGCGTGGAAAATCGCCTCGAAGGTAGCGGCACCGTTGATCAGCAATCGCACTTCATTATTGGCCAGGCATGGCATGCGTCCCAGCTTCGGCATTGCGCGCAACGAGTCGTAAGCATTCGAGGCGCGGGCGGTCAGGGCTTCCTCCACCCACGGCCGCCAGTTGAGTTCGGAAATCGCCTGGCGCATCTGTTCGTTGGCCTGGCGGCGGGCCTTGATGTAGCCATCGAAGGTGCTGCGACCGAACACCAGATAAGGGATGAGGGTGAGGTAGGGAATGAAGATCAGCGACAGCGCCCAGGCGATCGAGCCTTGGGCGGTGCGTACGGTCAATACGGCATGGATCGCGGCGATCGAGCCGAGGGTGTGTATCAGGGCGATCAGATAACCGAAAATGTGCGGTCCGAAATAATCCATGGGGCAACCTTGCTCCTGAAGATTCAATGCTTAACAGACCATGTTCCATGGCGATTGTCGCTATTTGTTTTCAAGCCGCCAGCGCCCGCCATGAACCGAAACAGGCGGCCGGCGTCTAACGGCCACTACTGATCAGGAGTTTTTCAATGAACGTTCGTCTGCTGGGTTTGGCGCTGGGCCTGGGTTTGGCCTTGCCGGTGGTTGCTCAGGCGCAAATGCTGCAGCCGGGGTTGTGGGAAATGACGTCGAGCAATGTGAAGGTCGATGATCAAGTGATGGATGTGCAATCGATCCTCGGCCAGATTCAGGGCCAGATCACCCCTCAGCAACGGGCTGAACTGGAGAAGCAGGGGATCAACATCGGTGGCAAGGGCATCCGCGCCTGCCTGACGCCGCAACAGGTGGCGACCAACGATATTCCACTGGCGGATCCGCAGTCGGGCTGTAAACAGCAGATCACCGAGCGTGTCGGCAACCAGTGGAAATTCCGCTTCAGTTGCCCGAAAGCCCAAGGCACCGGCGTCGCGACGTTCCTCAGTGACCGCGAGTTCACCACCGTCGCCAACGGTACTTTCAATGCCATCGGGATCAACCAGAAGGGCAGTCTGGAAACCCGGGCAGTCTGGCTGGGTCAGGATTGCGGCACGGTCAAACCGAGAGCGTAACGTCATTATCGAAACCGCCTCCACATCGAGTGGAGGCGGTTTTTTTTCAGCGCATGAACCGCAGCGGCAATCCCTGGCAATTGTCATGGATCCGTTGGTCATGCCACGCGATCTGGCCCGACACCATCGTCGTGCTGACCCGATGCCGAAAGCTGCGCTGAGCGAACGGCGTCCAGCCGCATTGCGATAGAACGGGTTGGCGTGACACCGCGACACCCTTGGGCTCCGGTTGAATCAACACCAGATCCGCCCAGTACCCCTCACGCAAATATCCGCGATCCGGAATGGCAAACAGATCCGCCACCCGGTGACTGGTCTTCGCCACCAGCGTAGTGATCGGCAGCACGCCATCCGCCACCAGTTCCAGTAACGCCGGCAGTGCGTGCTGCACCAGTGGCAGTCCCGACGGTGCCTGTTCATACGCTTGCTGTTTTTCCGCCCAGGTGTGCGGTGCGTGATCGCTGCCGATCACGTCCAGTCGATTGCTCAGCAGTGCCTGGCGCAGAGCGTCACGATCGGCTTGGGACTTGATCGCCGGATTGCATTTGATCAGGTTGCCGAGGTTCGGATAGTCACGGTCATCAAACAGCAAGTGATGCAGGCAGACTTCGGCAGTGATGCGTTTTTGCGACAGCGGCTTGTCTTCGAACAGGGCCAGCTCGCGGGCCGTGGTCAGGTGCAGGACGTGCAGACGAGTGCCGTGACGTCTGGCCAGATCCACCGCCAGGGACGATGAGCGAAAGCAGGCGTCGGCATTGCGGATCAGCGCATGGGCATCGGGTGGCAGTTGGTTGCCGAAGCGTTCGCGCAGGTTCGCGGCATTCGCCTCGATGCTCGGCGTGTGTTCACAGTGGGCCAGTAGAATCGTCGGCACTTCAGCGAACAGGCGCTCAAGGGTGTCCGGGTCGTCCACCAGCATGTTGCCGGTGGACGCGCCCATGAACACTTTGACCCCGGCCACCTCGCTCGGATTGAGTGCCGCGACCGTGTCCAGATTGTCGTGACTGACGCCAAAGTGAAAACCGTAGTTGGCCACCGAATTGATCGCTGCCCGGCGTTTTTTGTCGGCCAGCGCATCAAGGGTCAGAGTGGCGGGGTTGGTGTTGGGCATGTCCATGAAACTGGTGATGCCCCCGGCCACGGCTGCACGGGACTCAGTGTGGATGCTGCCTTTGGCCGGCGCACCCGGCTCACGGAAATGCACCTGGTCGTCAATCATTCCCGGCAGCAGCCATTGGCCGTTGGCGTCGATTTCACGGGTTGCGTTTTCACCTTCGATGCTACCGGCGATCTTGACGATGCGCCCGTTGCTGACCAACAGATCGGCGTCGAACTCACGCCCCTCGTTCACCAGCCGCGCATTGCGAATCAGCACACTGCTCATGGTTCAGAATTCGTTCTGCAGGGCTTTGTAGCCGCGCACCAGGTCGACGTTGGTACGCGCCACGTCTTCGGAAAACTCCGAAGCGCTGACGCTCACCGGCGGGAATTGCGAGAGGTCGGTGCCCGGGCCGATGCGGGTGGTGGAGGGCACGTAGAACGCGTCCGGCAGATCCCGACCGTCGACCACCGAGTTGTGCCGCACCACGCAACCGTTCCCTACAACACAGTTGAATAGCACGCTGTTGAAGCCGATGAAAACCCGGTCGCCGACCGTGCACGGGCCATGCACGATCGAGCGGTGGGCGATGGAGCTGAATTCGCCGATGGTCACCGCCGCGCCGGATTTGGAGTGGATCACCACGCCGTCCTGGATGTTCGAATTGGCGCCGATGGTGATCGGCTCCATCTCGCCCGTGGCGTCCACTTCATCGGCGCGGATCACCGCATACGGGCCGACGAACACGTTTTCCCCGATCACCACTTTGCCGCAGATGATCGCGGTTTTATCGACGTAGGCAGACTCGGCAATCTGCGGCAAATCACCGGAAGGATTTTTACGGATCATGGTTGGCTCAGGGCTTGGTAAAGAGTGTTGAGGTTGTATTTGAACAGCCCGGTGAAGGTACTGGCCGGACCGCTGGCGGCGAGGGCATCGGAGTACAGCGTGCCGCCGATGTGTGCGCCGCTTTCGTCCGCGATCTGTTTCAGCAGGCGCGCGTCCTTGATGTTTTCCATGAACACCGCTTTGACCTTGGCCTGGCGAATCTGGGTGATCAGCGCGGCGACTTCGGCAGCGGAAGATTCGCGTTCGGTGGACAGACCTTGTGGCGCCATGAAGTCGATGCCGTAGGCCTGACCGAGATAACCGAAGGCGTCGTGGCTGGTAACGATCTTGCGGTTGCCCGGCGGCAGTGAACCGAGCTTGGCTTTCGCTTGGGCGAGGAGGGCGTAGATCTGTTTCAGGTAGGCCTGGCTGTTGCGCTCGTAGTCGGCTTTGTTTGCCGGATCGGCGGCGATCAGCGCCTTGGTGATGTTGGCGACGTACAGCTCGGCGTTCGCCAGGTTGTGCCAGGCGTGAGGGTCGGGAACGGTTTCGCCGTCCTCATCCAGCGAGCGCGGAATCACGCCGCGGCTGGCGCTGATAACCGGGGCTCTGGTGTCGGTGCTGGCAACCAGCCGATCCAGCCAGGGTTCGAAACCCAGCCCGTTCTTGATGATCAGCTTCGCCTTGAGCAGGGCCTTGGCGTCATCCGGCGTCGGTTCGTAAGTATGGGCATCGGCGTCAGGGCCGACCATGTTAGTGATCTGGATATGCTCGCCGCCGACCTGATGCACCATGTCGGCAAGGATGCTGAAGCTGGTGACCACCGGCAGTTTTTCCGCCGCCGATAACGACATCGACAGCAGCAGGCTGAACAGCACGAGTAGAGCGCGCATCGGGAAACACCTCATTGGGATGTGAGCAAAGGCGGGCGGCGCAACAGACCGTGAACCGGTCCGAACACCACGGACAGCAAATAGCCGGCGCCGGCGACCAGCACGATGGCCGGGCCGCTGGGCAGCGAGTAGTAGAACGACAGCAACAGGCCGAGCCATACCGAGGCGCAACCGATGAGCGCGGCGATGGCAATCAGGATCGGCAGGCGTCGGCTCCAGAAGCGTGAAGCGGCGGCGGGCAACATCATCAGGCCGACTACCATCAAGGCGCCGATCGCCTGGAAGCCGATCACCAGATTGAGCACCACCAGCGTCAGGAACACGCCATGGGCGACGGGGCCGAGTCGGCTGACTGTGCGCAGGAAGAACGGATCGAGGGTGTCGAGCAGCAACGGTTTATAGATCAGCGCCATGGCCATCAGGCTGAGCGCCGATACCCACAACATGCCGTTGAGGGTCGGGCCGTCCACCGCCAAGGCAGAGCCGAACAGGAGGTGCAGCAAATCCAGTCGCTTGCCGGCGATTCCCAGAATCAGCACGCCGCTGGCCAGCGAGATGGGATAGATCGCGGCGAGGCTGGCGTCTTCGCGCAGGCCGGTGCGTCGGGTGATCCACGCGGCGAGTCCGGCCATGCTCAGGCCGGCACCGAGCCCGCCGAGAGTCAGCGCCGGCAGACTCAGCCCGGCGAACCAGAACCCCAACGCGGCACCGGGAAGGATGCCGTGGGCGACGGCGTCACCGATCAGACTCATTCGGCGCAGGATCAGAAACACGCCCAGTGGTGCCGTGCTGCACGCCAATACCAGACCGCCGAGCAGGGCCCGGCGCATGAAGACGAACTCGTGGAACGGTTGCCATAAATGGCTGAGCGTCAGCATCAGGCTACCTGCGTGTGAGGCGTTTGCTGAATGAGATCGACGCTGCTGCCGTATGCACAGCCGCTGGGTTTGATCAGCAAGGTCTGTGGAATGTGTTGGCGCACGGCGGCGAGGTCATGGCAAACCACGATCAGGGTTCGTCCTTGTTCGTGCCAGGCGTGCAGGTGTTGCCACAACAATGTCTGACCCAGTTCGTCGAGCGCGGCATGGGGTTCGTCGAGCAGCAGCAACGGTGTGTCGGCCAGACTCAATCGGGCGAGCAGGGCGCGTTGCAGTTCTCCGCCGGAGAGGGCCATCAGGGGACGATGTTCCAGTCCGCTCAGGTGCCAGTCTTCCAGTGCGGATTCGAGACGTTGGGCTCTCAGTTGCGATGACAGTCGGCGTCCCCAGAATCCGGCCGCCACTAATTCCTGAAGGCTGATCGGGAACTGTCGATCCAGATGCTGTTGCTGAGGCAGAAAGGACAAGCCGCTTTGGCGTGGAACACCCAACTCGACCTTGCCGGCCAGCGGTCGCTGTAAACCGGCGATGACTTTGAGCAGGCTGCTTTTGCCGCTGCCGTTGACGCCGATGATTGCCGTCAGGCTGCCACTTTCCAATCTCAGGTTGAGCGGTGCAGTGAGTGGTTGGCCGGGTATCCCCCAGCTCAGGTTGTGGCAGCGAATCATGGCTGCTCCCGGCGCCAATGACTCTCGGCGACGGCGTCGTGAGCATGAAGGCTTTCGGCGTGGATGACTCGTACGTGGAATTCGCTGACACCGGGTGAGCGACGCAGTGCCAGGTTCAGGCGTCGGGCAGCGTCTTCGCAGAACATCAGGTTCTGGCCATTGGCGAGGGCGAAGGCTTGTTCGTCGGCGCGTTTCACAGCGGTTTGCACGGCGGTGCCGAGGGCAGCTTCGGCGTCGTTGATGATGGACGTCAGGGGTAGTTCGTCGACGAATTCATCCAGGTGCAAATGTAACTGGGCGGTACTGCGCTGGCTGTGAGGTGTGGCCACGATGCCTTGGGTCGAGCCCAACCACGCCAACACATCGGCGTGTTGCAGCGGTTTGTTGGCAAAGTCGTCGATGAATTGTTGCTGGATCAACTGCCTCGCTAATGCTGCAGAACATGGGCAAGTCGAGGAATACGCGACGTCGATTTTCAGTTCCACGTGGAACACTTTGTTTTTTAGCTGGGCTGAAACAGTGACGGGATAGGTTTTCCATCCTGCCAAAGGACTGACCAACGCGGGCCTTCTCAGCAACAAATCAGTGTGGATATTCAGGTAAGCGGCTTCGGACAGATCTTCGTGGCTGTCGAGAAAACGCTGCAAAACTCGGCGCAAAAGAGCGGGAGAAAGATTCTGCTGCTCCAGCGCTTCCAGCCCCAGATAGAGCCGCGACATGTGAATGCCGCGTGCGTCTCCGTCATCCAGACTGACGCCTGCATCCGCTTTGGCAGCCAGTCGTTGGCCTTCGATAAACACAGGTAATGCGATGCCGCACATCCCCACCCATTCGAGAGGCAGGGCCTGGCGGGCGGCTTGAGCCGCGACATCCGGCAAAGTCAGCGCGTTCATGAGCAGTTCCATCATGGTGATTGAATTTGATGTTACATTATAACAATTCAAACCACGATGCCTTTTTCATGAACAGGCTTTCATATGTACAGACGCCACTTGCTCAACCTGATGCTGGCCAGCGCGGCCTTTGTTTTGCCTTTTTCGGTGTCCGCCACGCAGATACGCAATGCGCGGCTTTGGCGTTCGGATGACAAGCTTCGGCTGGTGTTCGATCTGAGTGGTCCCGTGAGTTACAAGACCTTCACCTTGAGTGCGCCGGAGCGATTGATTATCGATTTGAGTGGGGCCAGCCTGAGTGGGGATTTCAGCCAGTTGGCGTTATCCGGCACCCCTATTCATTCGATCCGCTCAGGGTACTTTGGCCAAGGGAACACCCGGATCGTGCTGGATCTAAGCAGACCGGTTCAGCTCAATTCATTCTTGTTGGCGCCTCAGGATGGGCAAGGGCATCGCCTGGTTTTGGACTTGATGACTGCTTCAGCAGGGCTCCCGGCGAGCGTTCCACGTGAAACACCCCAGGAAAAATCTCACCCCAAGCGCGACATCATGGTGGTGGTCGACCCTGGTCATGGCGGAAAAGATCCGGGGGCAATTGGCGCCAAAGGCGAGCGCGAAAAGGATGTGGTTTTGTCCATCGCGCAATTGCTCGCGCGTCGGCTTAAACGAGAGAAAGGCTTTGATGTGAAGCTGGTTCGTAACGACGATTTCTTCGTCCCGTTACGCAAGCGTGTGGAGATCGCGCGTCAGCACAAGGCCGACATGTTTATCTCGGTGCACGCCGATGCTGCGCCGCGTCTGACCGCCTCTGGCGCGTCGGTGTATTGCCTGTCCGAAGGCGGCGCAACATCCGCGACCGCGCGGTTCATGGCGCAGCGTGAGAACGGTGTGGATCTGCTTGGCGCCACCAGCCTGCTCAATCTCAAGGACAAAGATCCGATGCTCGCTGGCGTGATCCTCGACATGTCGATGAACGCAACCATCGCCGCCAGTTTGCAACTCGGAAGCACAGTGCTGGGCAGCCTGGCCGGCATCACCACGCTGCACCAAAAGCGCGTGGAACAGGCTGGATTTGCCGTTCTGAAATCGCCGGATGTGCCGTCAATCCTGGTGGAAACCGGGTTCATTTCCAACGCACGAGACAGTCAGCGCCTGGTGACGGCGCGTCATCAGCAGGCCGTGGCAGACGGTTTGTTTGAGGGCTTGCAGCGCTATTTCCAGAAGAATCCACCTGTCGACAGCTATATGGCATGGCAACAAGAGCAGAAAGGATCGCGGGTTTAGCAGCCAGTGATCCGGCTGCAGGTGAACTTCGCACTGCTGCCGCCTGAGCTGGAGAACCGATTGATCGTCGTCCATCCCACGCGGCGATTGTAGCCAACCCAGGCTTCCCCATCGGAAGCGATGCCGGTGAAGAATGTCAGTTGGCCGTAGCGGCTGTTGGTTTGTGCCCAGTAGCGGTTGCCTGCTTTCTCGAATCCGCGCAGGTAAATCGTGCTGCCGACCGTGTTGACGCTATAGGCGTTGCCGTTGCCATCGATGCACGCCAACAGGTTCGCGCTGCGCGTGCAATTGGCGAGCCCCGGCACCTGTGCTTCGGCCTTCAGCGTCAGCAATGCAAGGCAGATAAGCGAGTATTTCAGCGCAGTTTTCATGACGTAACTCGGCGACGAACTGATTGCAGCTTCCGGCCCTTTGTCACTTTGGGCAAGAAGAGAGTGGATTGATTTTGTTGTTATACTATAACATTAATCGGACAAGGCTTTCCGTGGCTTCCTTTTCAAGCGTCCGTTTCCCTGGTGATCCCATCGAAACCCAAGAACGCTCGCCCCGAGAGCCTCCAGCGCTGTTTAGCGACCGTCTGATGAGGTTTATCCAATGTCTTCCCGACTTCCCGTGACCGTTTTGTCCGGCTTTCTCGGCGCCGGAAAAAGTACACTTTTGAATTACGTACTACGTAACAGAGATGATCTGCGCGTCGCCGTTATCGTTAACGATATGAGCGAAATCAACATCGATGGCAGCGAAGTCCAGCGTGATGTCAGCCTGAACCGTGCAGAAGAGAAGCTCGTGGAAATGAGCAACGGCTGTATCTGCTGTACGTTACGCGAAGACCTGCTTGAAGAGGTCAGCCAGCTGGCACGTGAAGGCCGCTTCGATTACCTGCTGATCGAATCCACGGGAATCTCCGAGCCGTTACCCGTGGCCGAGACATTCACTTTCCGTGATGAGCAGGGGCAAAGCCTCGCCGACATCGCTCGGCTCGACACCATGGTCACTGTAGTCGACGGCATGAACTTCCTGCCGGACTACCAGGCCGCTGAAAACCTCGCGTCCCGTGGCGAATTCCTCGGTGAAGAAGATGAGCGCTCGATCACCGATCTGCTGATCGAGCAAATCGAGTTCGCCGACGTCCTGTTGATCAGCAAGATCGACCTGATCAGCAGCCGCGAGCGGGAAGAGCTGATGGCCATTCTCAGACGCCTCAACGCTCAGGCCGAGATCATCCCGATGGTCATGGGTGAAGTGCCGCTGGAGAAAATTCTCAATACCGGTCGTTTCGACTTCGAAAAGGCCGCCCAGGCCCCGGGCTGGCTGCAGGAACTGCGTGGGGAACATGTGCCGGAAACCGAAGAGTACGGCATCGCTTCCACGGCCTATCGGGCGCGCCGGCCTTTTCATCCACAGCGCTTCTTCGACTTCATCGATCGTCCTTGGGTTAACGGCAAATTGCTGCGCTCCAAGGGCTTCTTCTGGCTGGCCAGCAAACCCACCGACGCCGGTAGCTGGTCTCAGGCAGGTGGCCTGATGCGCCACGGTTTCGCCGGGCGCTGGTGGCGCTTCGTGCCAAAAGAACAGTGGCCACAGGATCAGGAAAGTACCGCCGCGATCATGGAAAACTGGATCGCCAGCGTAGGCGATTGTCGCCAGGAGCTGGTGTTTATCGGGCAGAACATCGATTTCGCACAGCTGTCGTCGGAACTCGATGATTGCCTGCTGACCGATGCCGAAATGGCGCTCGGTACTCAAGGCTGGTTACAGCTGCGCGATCCTTTTGGTTCCTGGCACGACGAGGTGGCCTGATGCTCGCCCTGAAACCGCTGTCAGGCAGCACGCGCCATCAGTCTTTCGGCCAGACCCCGCAGGCACTGGCGGACATTCTTGACGACGAGACCAACCTTGCGGTCTGGCAACGACAGCTTCCGCTGCACATTGCCGAATTCGCGGACTTATTGTTGTCTCTGAACGAGCCTTACGCCGAGGCGCTGTGCCTGGAATTGCCGGACGAAGACGCAGAACCGGATCTCACGGGACTGGCCAGCGGCTTTCGCGATCTGGAAGGCTACGAAGGATTTATCGCCGACCTGAAATGGCTGGTCAGTGCCTTCGCCTGCCTGCTGGGGGCGCGACGGATCGGCTTGCGCCTGCGGGTGCTGGACAAGGCCATGTGTCCGCGTTTTCACGTCGATCATGTGCCGGTGCGGTTGATCACGACATACGCAGGTGTCGGCAGTGAATGGTTAAGGGAAGGGCAGATGGATCGTCGGCAACTGGGAAAGCCGCAAGCCGAGCCGCAGGAAGCGTCACGGATTCAGCAATTGAATCGGGGCGAAGTGGCATTGCTCAAGGGCGAAAAATGGCACGGCAACGAAGGTTTCGGGCTGATCCATCGCTCGCCGCAACCGGCGCCGGGAGAGCGGCGGCTGATGCTGACCCTCGACTGGCTCGGATAGCGCCTCAGGGCTTGAGCCATTTCCCCTGGCTCTGGGCCTCGCAGTAGGGCTGCAAATACGCCGCATCGGTGGCCACGCCGTAATAGTGGATATCCTGGCGATAAGGCATATTGGCGACTTGCGCGTTGCTGCACACACCGAATGCGCCGGCGGGGCACTGGTTGACGTATTGAACCTCGACTTTCTGCCCGGCCAGGGTCGGCTGGCAGAAGCCGTCGTTGAACAGTTTTTCCGGGATGTTGCGGTTCTGCTGGCAGACCTTCACGTCGAGCCGCTCTGCCTGACTGTGCACCACGCAGGCCTGTGCCAATGCCTCGCCCGACACCAGCGTCAGCAGCAACGACCATCCCATCCACCGCATCTTCGACCTCCAGAAAACCTTGATCATGTTGCAGAACATTCCCACCCACGTCATCGCCGGCCCCTTGGGCGCGGGCAAGACCAGCCTGATCCGCCAGCTCATGGCCCAGCGACCGGCGGGCGAGCGCTGGGCGGTGCTGATCAACGAGTTCGGTCAGATCGGGCTCGACGCTGCGCTGTTGACCTGCGACGCCGATGGTATCGCACTGGGCGAAGTGGCCGGGGGCTGTTTGTGTTGCGTGAACGGTGCGCCGTTCCAGATTGGTCTGGGGCGTTTATTGCGCAAGGCGCGGCCGGATCGCCTGTTCATCGAGCCCTCGGGGCTTGGGCATCCGGCGCAGCTGCTGAAGCAACTGAAAGAGGCGCCGTGGCAAGGCGTACTCGCCGTACAACCTTGCGTGCTGGTGCTGGACGCCCAGGCCCTCGCCGCGGGCAAACCGCTGCCGGACGCGCAGCAGGAAGCTTTGTCCAGCTCAGGCCTGCTGCTGTTGAACAAGGCGGAAAACCTCGACGAGCCCACGCGTGAGCGAATCACCCGACAGTTGCCGCCTGTCCGGCTGATCTGGACGCAACAAGCGATGTTGCCGCTCAGCGAGTTGCCGGGTCTGGCGGTGCAGGCGCAAGCAGGTGCGGATAAGTTGGTTGTGCCTCAGGGGCTGGCGCAGATGCCGGCCATCTGGAGCGATCCGGCATTGCCGATCTGCCTGAGTCAGGCTCAGGAGGGTGGCTGGAGCATCGGTTGGCGCTGGCATCCGAGCCAAGTGTTCGACGTATCGGGGATAACCCAATGGCTGAAAAGCCTGAACTGGCGCCGGGCCAAACTGGTGATTCACAGCCCGGACGGCTGGCAGTCAGCCAATGCGCTGGACAATGCCGAGCTCAGCTGGCTGCCCAGTGAATGGCGCAAGGATTCCCGGATCGAGCTGATTTTCGACGAACCGCAGGCAGTCAGTGAATTACAGGCCGGACTGGCCCGGTGTCGGCTTCAGACGAGCTGACTCAAGGCTTCCACTTGGTATGTTCCTGACGCCACTGGCTCAGCTCGATCACTTCACCACGCGGCTTGGTCACTTCCACCACGGGCGGCGTGTCATCAAATGGCGCCGGGTAGGGCGCCAGCTCAATCTGCGCGCTGTGCGCACCGAACTGGGTGATGGTGCCGTTGTGCCGGGTTTCGCCGGTCACGGTGAATTCGAAATTGTAGACCCGGGCCAGACGTCGCCGACCGCTGGCGTCCTTGATCAAGCCGATCTTCTTCAGCGCCACGTTACCGTCGAGCAACTCGACGCCGACATTCACGCAATGCTGTTTGACCCGCTCCAGCGCCCGCTCGCGCAAGCCGTGGTTGTGCCAGAGCCACGCACCGGCGACGGCGAACAGCATCAGCACGAAAATGTTTTCCAGGGTGAGCATCAACACGAAACTCCAAATGATGGCGTCAGCTTAACTGCGTCGCCGGTCTGTCGTACAGGCTGCGTTTCGTCGCATACTGCGCGGCTTGAATTTCAATCGTTTTACGGAAAAACCCGAATGAAACGTACGCCTCATCTGCTCGCCATCCAGTCCCATGTGGTGTTCGGCCACGCCGGCAACAGCGCTGCGGTTTTTCCGATGCAGCGGGTCGGGGTGAATGTCTGGCCGCTCAATACGGTGCAGTTCTCCAACCACACGCAGTACGGCCAGTGGGCCGGCGAAGTGCTGGCGCCGCACCGGATCCCGGAACTGGTCGAAGGCATCGCCGCCATCGGTGAGCTGGGCAATTGCGATGCGGTGCTGTCCGGTTATCTCGGCAGTGCGGCGCAGGGCCGGGCGATTCTCAGTGGCATCGAGCGGATCAAGGCGGTCAACCCGAAAGCCCTTTATCTGTGCGACCCGGTAATGGGGCATCCGGAAAAGGGTTGCAGCGTTCCCGCCGAGGTCAGTGATTTCCTGCTGGAAGAGGCCGCCGCTGTTGCGGACTTCATGTGCCCGAACCAGTTGGAGCTGGACAGCTTCTCCGGGCGCAAGCCGCAGTCGCTGTTCGATTGCCTGGCGATGGCGCGGGCGCTTCTGGCACGTGGCCCGAAAGCGGTGCTGGTCAAACATCTGGATTATCCGGGCAAACCGGCGGATGGCTTTGAAATGTTGCTGGTGACGGCCGATGGCAGCTGGCATCTGCGGCGTCCGCTGCTGGCGTTTCCGCGTCAGCCGGTGGGGGTGGGCGATCTGACGTCAGGTCTGTTCCTGGCGCGCGTGCTGCTCGGGGATAGCCTGGTGGCAGCGTTTGAATTCACCGCAGCAGCGGTGCATGAAGTGCTGCTGGAAACCCAGGCTTGCGCAAGTTACGAGCTGCAGCTGGTGCGAGCGCAGGACCGGATTGCGCATCCGCGGGTGAAGTTCGAAGCCACGCCGATCAGTCTGTAAGACCGAGTTGCCCCATTCGCGAGCAAGCCCGCTCCCACAGGAGGAACGCATTCCAAATGTGGGAGCGGGCTTGCTCGCGAAAGCTATCTGCAGAGCGCCATAGATCGAAGGGCTGATCAGGCGTCGCCCTTGATTTCCTGATAGCGCTTTTCCAGCTCCTGACGGATCTGCCGGCGTTGCTGCGCCTGCATGTAGCGGCGCTTGTCTTCGCTGTTCTGCGGTTGCAGCGGCGGTACGGCGGCGGGTTTGCGCTGATCGTCCACCGCGACCATGGTGAAGAAGCAGCTGTTGGTGTGGCGCACCGAGCGCTCGCGGATGTTCTCGGTCACCACTTTGATACCGACTTCCATCGAGGTGTTGCCGGTGTAGTTCACCGACGCCAGGAAAGTCACCAGTTCGCCGACGTGGATCGGCTCGCGGAAAATTACCTGATCCACCGACAGGGTCACCACGTAGCGGCCGGCATAACGGCTGGCGCAGGCGTAGGCCACTTCGTCGAGGTATTTGAGCAGGGTGCCGCCGTGGACATTGCCAGAGAAGTTGGCCATGTCGGGGGTCATCAGTACCGTCATCGACAGCTGGGCGTTTCCGGGTTCCATAACGTTCTCACGGGTCAAGGCAGGGTTGCTGGAAGAAACACCTCTGCGGGTGCCTGGTCGCTTTTCAAAAGCACCGTTATCGGGACGCCAGGCAACTGGCCGCCGTCACGCCCGAATCGATCTGTTTCCATATATTGCACCGCCTTTCAGCCGGAAGTCGCGGTGTTACCCTGCAAAAGCCCACCCCAAGGGCGATTCCTACACCCAAAGCGGATTTTTACTCAGCTCGCCCAGACATTTCCCATGCCTGCGTGAGCCTCGTCATTCAAGGAGCCCACACCATGCATGCCATCAGCTTTATTCAGGATCTGGCGGTGATCATGTTGGTCGCAGGTGTGGTGACCGTGCTGTTTCACCGCTTCAAGCAGCCGGTAGTGCTCGGCTACATCGTCGCCGGCTTCATCATCGGCCCGCACACACCGCCCTTCGGCCTGATCCACGACGAAGAAACCATCAAGACCCTCGCCGAGCTGGGAGTGATTTTCCTGATGTTCTGCCTGGGCCTGGAGTTCAGCCTGCGCAAGTTGTTCAAGGTCGGCGCCACGGCCTTCATCGCAGCGTTCCTCGAAATCGTGCTGATGATCTGGATCGGCTACGAAATCGGCCGCTGGTTCGACTGGAACACCATGGATTCGCTGTTCCTCGGCGCGATCCTGGCGATTTCCTCGACCACCATCATCGTCAAGGCGCTCAACGACCTGAAGATGAAAAACGAGCGCTTCGCCCAGTTGATCTTCGGCGTGCTGATCGTCGAGGACATTCTCGGCATCGGCATCATCGCCTTGCTGTCGAGCATCGCTGTCAGCGGCACGGTGAGTTCCGGCGAAGTGTTTTCTACCGTCGGCAAGCTCTCACTGTTCATGATCGTCGCCTTGGTTGTCGGCATTCTGTTGGTGCCGCGACTGTTGGCCTACGTGGCAAAATTCGAAAGCAACGAGATGCTGCTGATCACCGTGCTGGGCCTGTGTTTCGGCTTCTGCCTGCTGGTGGTCAAACTCGAGTACAGCATGGTGCTCGGGGCGTTCCTGATCGGCGCGATCATGGCCGAGTCGCGGCAACTGCTGAAAATCGAGCGCCTGATCGAGCCGGTTCGCGACCTGTTCAGTGCGATCTTCTTCGTCGCCATCGGCCTGATGCTCGATCCGATGATTCTTCTGCAATACGCGTGGCCGATTGCGGTGATCACGGTCGCCGTGGTGCTGGGCAAGATGCTGTCCTGTGGCCTCGGGGCGTTTATCGCAGGGAATGACGGACGAACCTCACTGCGGGTCGGGATGGGGCTTTCGCAGATTGGCGAATTCTCCTTCATCATCGCGGCGCTGGGGATGACCCTCCAGGTCACCAGCAACTTCCTGTATCCGGTGGCCGTGGCGGTTTCGGTGATTACCACGTTGCTGACGCCGTACCTGATCCGGGCTGCCGATCCGCTGTCGATCAAGCTGTCTGCCGCGATGCCGCAGCGCCTCGGTCGAGTGTTCGGGATGTACGGCGAGTGGCTGCGCAGCATTCAGCCGCAGGGTGAGGGCGCGATGCTGGTGTCCATGATCCGGCGGATTCTGCTGCAGGTCGGGGTCAATCTGGCGCTGGTGATCGCGATCTTCTTTGCCGGCGCTTTCTTTGCCGGGCGCCTCTCGATCTGGATGCAGGACTGGATCAGCGATCCGAGCTGGCAGAAGGCGTTGATCTGGGGCGGGGCGCTGCTGGTGTCGTTGCCGTTCCTGATCGCGGCCTATCGGAAGCTCAAGGCGCTGTCGATGCTGTTGGCGGAGATGGGCGTGAAGCCGGAAATGGCCGGGCGTCACACACAGCGAGTGCGCCGGGTGATCGCCGAAGTGATCCCGATTATCTCGCTGCTGGTGATTTTCCTGCTGTTGGCAGCCTTGTCGGCCAGTATCTTGCCGACCAACAAGTTGCTGGTGCTGATCGCCGTAGTCGCGGCCGCCGTGGCGGCGCTGCTCTGGCGCTGGTTCATCCGGGTGCACACGCGGATGCAGGTGGCCCTGCTGGAAACCCTCGACAACCACAAGGAGCCGTCGGGGCACTGACCACCCATGGTGCGGGGCGTTTCAGCTTTCCAGCCAGACGTCCCGCGCCCAGTGCCAGACCGATTCCCAGGACTCTTCGGTGATCAGTTCTTCTTCGCCCGACCACAGCACCACGGTGCCGTCTTCTTCGACGCAGTAGTAGTCGTCACCGTCCTGGCAGATCGGGATCAGGTCGCGCGGCACGCCGGCATCCCAGGCATTGGCGGCGACGTCCGGCAGGTAGGTGTGGGATTGCGGGTCGGTGACGGTCACCGGCTCCAGACTGCCGTAAACCACGTCGCTGACGGTCAGCAGAAACTCTTTGAAGACGAACGGGATGTTGATGAAGAGCTCTTCTTCGATTTCCACCAACTGGTCTTCGTCGGGCAACTCCAGGGGAACCGGTACGGGTTCGTTGGCTTCGCGCAGTTGTTCGATGATTTCTTCCACGTCCGGGATCCTCTTGCTTGAATGGCGCGGTTTATATGGGGCGGTTTATACAGTAGCTCGCTATAGATGCAACCGCGAAATAGAAAACCCCGGCCGAGGCCGGGGTTTTCATTACTGCGGGTAAAACGTCGGAGGTGATCAGCCGTTCTGGCGGATACCGGCGACCAGCCAAGGCTGGTTGTCGCCCTGTGGACGTTCCATGTTCCAGCTTTCGCTGAACACTTCGCCCTGCTGGTCGAAACGCGAGGTCTTCGACACGCCGTTGAAGGTCAGGGTGGCGATGGTCTTGTCCGCACGATCATCCACGCCATCCAGTTGTACCTGGAGGTTGTCGATGTAGGTGGACTGGAACGCATCACCCAGTTCCGCGCGCTCGCGTTTGAGGAACTCGAACATTTGCGGGGTCACGAACTCGGCGATCTTGTCCATTTCGTTGGCGTCCCAGTGCTGCTGCAGCGCCTGGAAGTGGCTGCGGGCGGCTTCAAGGAAGCGCTGTTCGTTGAACCAGGCCGGTGCATTGATCACCGGACGGGCGGCAGCAGGTGCGGCCGAACCACCGAAGATCGAACCCATGGCTGCTGGCTTCTGTTCGAACACTTCACGCTGCATCGGCGCGCCGGCCGGAGCGAACTGCTCCTGCTGCTTGCGACGACGGGCGGCGATGAAGCGGAAGATCACGAACGCGATCACGGCCATGATCAGGATGTCGAAGAACTGCATGCCTTCGAAGCCGCCGCCCATGAACATGGAAGCGAGCAGGCCACCGGCCGCGATGCCGGCCAGAGGGCCGAGCCATTTCGAAGCACCGCCGGCCTTGGCCGCAGCGCCCGCGGCACCAGCGGTCGCCGCAGCGCCGCCCATGCCTGGAGAAGAAGGAGCCATCTGGCTGGTCTGGTGCGTCGGCGCAGCGCCGGCGCTTTTGCCACCACCAAAGCGCTTGGCGTTGGCGTCGAGGCTCATCGTCAGGCCGATGCACAACGCCATGGCGATGCTAAGAAAACGTTTCATAAAGGGAATTCCCGTTTGTGGAGACACGCGCGCCATGTTGCACAGCTGAAGTGTTACTGGCTAGCGAGAGAGTGTTTCGGGCTTTTGCCTGACAGGTTACGTTCAGCTCGGTCGGGGCAATAAGGCCATGTACTTTTGTCTGTAGGAAAAGGAGATAGGTTCAGCAGGAAATGGATCAGCGCCGAAAAGCCAGCATCACCACGCCGGCAGTGATAAGGCCGATACCGCCCCACTGGCGCAGGTCGAGTTTCTCGCCCAGCAGGATCACACCGAGCACCGCCACGAAGACCACGCTGAGCTTGTCCACCGGGGCGACCAGCGATGCCGGGCCGACTTTCAACGCCCGGAAGTAGCACAGCCACGAAGCACCGGTACCCAGGCCCGACAACAGCAGAAACAGGTAGCTCTTGGCGGAGATCGATCCCAAGGACTGATATTGGCCCGTTGCGTACAAAATCAAGGCTAGACTGACCAATACGACGATTGTGCGCAGCAGGGTAGCGAAGTCGGAGTTGACGTTTTCGATGCCGATCTTGGCGAAGATGGCCGTCAGCGCGGCGAAGGTGGCCGAGAGCAGGGCCCAGAACGTCCAGGAAGAAAAGAAGCCCGAGCCCATGGATGTTGCCTCCAGTGTTCGTGTCCGATCGTTCCCACGCTCTGCGTGGTAACGCCGCCATGGACGCTCCGCGTCCACAGTGACGCAGAGCGTCACGGGATGCATTCCCACGCAGAGCGTGGGAACGATGAGCAACGACGGGCTGCCCCTAAATGGCTTCCAGCTTCGCGTACCCGAGCATCAGCCACTTGCTGCCTTCGGCGAAGTTCACCTGCACCCGGGCCTGGGCGCCGGCGCCTTCGAAGTTGAGGATCACGCCGTCGCCGAAGATTGAGTGACGGACAGCCTGGCCAAGGCTCAGGCCGGTTTCCGGAATCTCGCTGCCGCTGAACAGGTTGCTGCCCCCCATCGACTGGTTGCCGCCGAACGGCCGGCTGACGCTGTTGGACAGGCGTACTTCCTGAATCAGGCCTTTCGGTACTTCCCGTACGAAACGCGACACCTTGTTGTAGGTTTCGCTGCCGTACAGGCGTCGGGTTTCAGCATAGGTCATCACCAGATTCTGCATCGCCCGGGTAATGCCGACATAGGCCAGTCGCCGCTCCTCCTCAAGGCGCCCCGGTTCTTCCAGGCTCATCTTGTGCGGGAACAGGCCTTCTTCCATGCCCACCAGGAACACGTAAGGGAATTCCAGGCCCTTGGCGCTGTGCAGGGTCATCAGCTGAATGCTGTCTTCGTGTTCGTCGGCCTGGGTGTCGCCGGCCTCCAGCGAAGCGTGACCTAGGAACGCCGCCAGTGGCGTCAGCTCTTCGTCTTCTTCGGTGTTCTCGAAGTTGCGCGCGGCGCTGACCAGTTCCTCAAGGTTTTCCACCCGGGCCTGGCCTTTCTCGCCTTTTTCCGCTTCGTGGTAGGCAATCAGTCCGGATTGCTCGATGACGGTCTGGGTCATCAGGTGCAACGGCATCTCGGCGCACTTGGCGGCGAGGTTTTCGATCAGTTCGATAAACGCGCCCAGCGCACCGGCGGCGCGACCGGTCAGGCCTTTGTTGGCCACCAGCTGGCGCATGGCTTCCCACATCGACACATCGCTGTGACGGGCATGGTCGCGAATCGCTTCGACGGTTTTCTCGCCGATGCCGCGAGCCGGGACGTTGATCACCCGCTCCAGCGCCGCATCGTTGCCACGACCTTCCAGCAAACGCAGGTAAGCCATGGCGTTCTTGATTTCCGCCCGCTCGAAGAATCGCTGGCCGCCATAGATGCGGTACGGAATGCGTTCACGCAGCAACGCTTCTTCCAGAACGCGCGATTGGGCATTGGAGCGGTAGAGAATCGCGATATCGCTGCGAGCCAGGCCGGTTTTCAGCGCGCTTTCGATGGTTTCGACAACGTAGCGTGCTTCATCGTGTTCGTTGAAGGCGGCGTAGAGGTTGATCGCTTCGCCGTCGCCGCCATCGGTCCACAGCTCTTTGCCGAGACGTCCGGTGTTATTGGCGATCAAGGCGTTGGCGGCTTTCAGGATGCCGGCCGTGGAGCGGTAGTTCTGCTCCAGACGGATGGTCACCGAATCCGGGAAGTCGGAAGAGTATTGGTGGATGTTCTCGATTTTCGCGCCGCGCCAGCCGTAGATCGACTGGTCGTCGTCGCCGACCACCATCAGGCTGTCGCCGCCCTTGCCCAGCAGACGCAACCAGGCGTACTGCACGGCGTTGGTGTCCTGGAATTCGTCCACCAGAATGTGTCGGAAACGCTTCTGGTAGTGCGCCAGCAGGCCCGGGTGGTCGCGCCACAGGTCGAGGGCGCGCAGCAGCAGTTCGGAGAAGTCGATGACGCCGGCGCGCTGGCACGCCGCCTCGTACGCTTCATAAATGCCGCGCATGGTGGCCAGGAACAGATCGCCGCTGGCTTGAATGTGTTGCGGACGCAGACCTTCGTCTTTCTGCCCGTTGATGAACCACTGGGCCTGACGGGCCGGCCAGCGTTGCTCGTCCAGCCCCAGCTCGCGGATCACCCGCTTGACCAGCCGTTGCTGGTCATCGCTGTCGAGAATCTGGAAGGTCTGGCTCAGCCCGGCCTCCTGCCAGTGCGCCCGCAACAGGCGGTGCGCCAGGCCGTGGAAGGTGCCGACCCACATGCCGGCCGGGTTGATGCCCAGCAATTGCTCGATGCGGTGACGCATCTCGGCAGCGGCTTTATTGGTGAAGGTCACCGACAGGATCGAGTGGGGCGAGGCGTTTTCGACCTGGATCAACCAGGCGATACGGTGCACCAGCACTCGGGTTTTGCCGGAGCCGGCACCGGCCAGGACCAATTGACGACCAACGGGAGCCGCTACGGCCTGGCGTTGGGCATCGTTGAGGGAGTTCAGCAGAAGGGAGAGATCATCGCGCATCGGGGCATTCTAGGGTGCGCCGCAGGCCCGGGCAAACCGAGCTTTGCATTAGCCGATGAAAGTGCCGCCCGTGACGACCGGTCGGTCACCGGCTACAGGCGTTGGCCCGCCTGGCGTCGGGGCTTTGGCGGGTGACGAGCGGCGGAAAAGTTTCGGTGAAATTATGATCTGGGGCAGTTTGGCAAGTGGTTCGGCTTGTGTATGCTCCGTCCACGTTTCCGGGCGCATGCTCACACTTATAAGAACAAGAACGTTGCCTATGACCCTCAGCTTCGACCTGTCGGGCCCCTCTGTGGAACCCCGGGTAATCCGCAAGCATTACGCCACCCAGATGGCGGTCGAGCGCACGCGCCTTCTTTACCAGGGTTCGCTGTTGCCCACCCTGTTCATGTTGATCAATGGTCTGGTCTGCGCCGGTCTGCTCTGGAGCCCGCAGCGTTACTTCGTGGTCAGCGTCTGGCTGGTGTGGCTGCTGTCGCTGGTGGCGTTGCGGGTGATTCAGGTCGCCGCGTTCGATTCGGCGATTCCTGATCGCCAGGCCCAGCCGATCTGGGGGCGGATGTTCCTGCTCGGCTCGACCATGACCGGCCTGACCCTCGCTGGCGCCGGCATCGCTCTGGTCCCCGCCGACAACTTCATGCAGCAGGCCTGGGTGTTCGGCCTGATTGGTGCCGCGACCCTGTCGGCCAGCGTGGCTTACGCCGTGAGTATTCCGGCATTCCTTTCCTTTACCTTGCCATGCCTGCTGCCGGCCATCGGCTACCTGTTCTGGGGCGGTGACGAACTGGCGCGCGGCTGGGGCTGGCTCGGGCTGATCCTGCTCGGCTCCCTGAGCGTGGTGGCGTGGCAGGTCAATCGGCTGATCGATCGTGGTTTGCTGCGGCGCTTCCAGAATCAGCACCTGATCGAGCACCTGCAACAAACGCAAACCCGCAGCGAACAGCTCAATCAGGAGCTGGCGAAGGAAATCGAGCACCGGCGCTGCGCCGAGGGCAAGTTGCGCGAGGCGCAGGTCGAGCTGGAAGACCGGGTCGCCCAGCGCAGCCGGGAACTGGACGTCGCCAACCAGGCCCTGAGCAAGAGCGAGGCGCGCCTGGCCCTGGCGTTGAAAGCCAGTGAGCTGGGGCTGTGGGACTGGAACCTGCAGACCGACGAAGTTCACCACACGCAGATTCAGGAGTTGTTTGGCCTTGACCCGGAATACGTCACCGGGCTGCTCAGGCACCTGCGGCCACGCCTGCACCCGGAAGATGTGCCGCCGCTCAAAAGGGCGTTGATCGAGCACTTGAAGGGGCGCACCGAGGATTATCAGATCGAATACCGCGTGCGCCACGGCGACGGTCACTGGGTCTGGATCGAAGACCGTGGGCGAGCGGTGGAGCGCGACGAGAACGGGCGGGTCATCCGCATGGTCGGCACCCGCCGCGACATTAGTGTCAGCAAAAGCCTGGAAGCCCAGCAACAACTGGCGGCGACGGTGTTCGAGGCTGCCAGCGAAGGCATCGTGATCCTCGACCCGAATTATTCGCTGATCGCCATCAATCAGGCCTTCAGCCGGGTCACCGGGTATGACATCGACGACATGCTCGGGCGCAACGTCGTCGAATTGCCGTGCAGCCGCGACGCCCGCCGGCACTACGTCGCGATCCGCCACGCGCTGGAACAGCACGGCAGCTGGCAGGGCGAACTGGTGGAAACCCGCAAGAACGGCGAGCTGTATCCTCAGTGGCTGCAATTGAATGCCGTACGCGACAGTCGGGGAAATGTGAGCCATATCGTCGGCTTCTTCGCCGATCTGTCGGCGCGCCGTGAATCCGAAGAGCGAATGCGCTACCTGACCCACTACGACGAACTCACCGGCCTGGCCAATCGCTCATTGTTCCGCGAACGCCTGCACGAAGCCCATCAGCGCGTGCGGCAGGGCGGGCGCCGGAGTCTGGCGCTGCTGCACATCAATCTGGATCGCTTCAAGCTGCTCAACGACAGCCTCGGCCACGAGATCGCCGACCAGTTGCTGCAAAAGATGTCTCGGCGGCTGGTCAACGCCTTGCCGGAAGCCGACACCATCGCCCGGCTGTCCGGCGACGAGTTCGCAGTGCTGTTCGACGCCTACGGCAACCTCTCGAGCCTGGCGCGGGTCGCCACGCGGCTGTCGACCAAGCTGCGACTGCCGTTGACCGTGGAAGGGCACGAATTGGTAGTAAGTGCTTCGATGGGCATCAGCATGCTGCCGGACAACGCCCGGGAGATTTCCGCGCTGGTCAGCCAGTCGAACATGGCCATGCAACATGCCAAGCACCTGGGCGGCAACAACTTCCAGTTTTATACCGACAGTCTGCAGGCCAGCACGCTGGAGCGCCTGCAACTGGAAAACCAGCTGCGCAAAGCCATCGAGGAAAAGCAGCTCAACGTCTTCTATCAACCGAAACTGTGTCTGGCGACCGGTCGTCTCAACGCGGCGGAAGCGCTGGTGCGCTGGGATCACCCGACCATGGGCCGGGTACCGCCGGGGGATTTCATCGGTCTGGCGGAGGAGACGGGGCTGATCGGGCCGATCGGCGAATTCGTCCTGCGCCAGGCCTGCTGGCAGGCGTGCGAATGGCAGCGTCAGGGGCTGGCGCCGATCCGGGTTTCGGTGAACCTGTCGGTTCATCAACTGCGCCAGGGCAAACTGGTCAGTCTGGTGCGCCAGGTGCTGGAGGAAACCGGCCTGGCGCCGCACTACCTCGAACTGGAACTGACCGAAAGCCAGCTGCTCGACAGCGTCGAACACATCATCGCCACGTTCCAGCAGTTGCGGGATCTGGGGGTGAAGCTGGCCATCGACGATTTCGGCACCGGTTATTCATCACTGAGCTATCTGAAGCGGATTCCGGTGGACTACGTGAAGATCGATCAGGCCTTTATTCGCGGGTTGGGCGAGGGCAGCGAAGACGCGGCGATCACTCGGGCGATCATTGCGATGGCTCATGGGCTGTCACTGAAAGTTGTCGCAGAAGGTGTCGAGCGATCCGAGCAGTTGGCGTTTCTGAAAACTGAAGGTTGCGACGAGGTGCAGGGCTATCTGATCAGCCGTCCGGTGGAGGCGGTCGGCCTTGCCGCATTGCTGCGTGAACAGGAAAAACCGCTGTAGAGGGCTACATGCAGCGCATGTCGCCTGATCCGGGGGGATCGAGTTACGCATTGAGCAGGCAAAAAGCCGATTCATGTAGTATAACTACAAACTTGCTACATCCCCGGCATCTGGCCAAAGCACATCTTTCCATAACAAGAGTCCAGCCCCTTGAATCTGCTGCAACACATCGCCCAGTCACGTCACCTGTTACGCAAGTCGGAGCTCAAGGTCGCCGACCACGTGCTGCTTGACCCTGCGGCAGTGATGCACAGTTCCATGGCCGACCTGGCCCACAGCGTCGGCATCAGCGAGCCGACCATCGTGCGCTTCTGCCGGGCCATCGGTTGTTCCGGTTTTCAGGATCTGAAACTCAAGCTCGCGCAAAGCCTCGCGGCCGGCGCCAGCTTCGGTCAGTTCGCGATCCATGAAGACGATTCCGTTGCCGACTACAGCCTGAAGATTTTCGACACCACGTTGCACACGCTGATGGAGGTTCGCGAGAAGCTCGATCCTCTGGAGCTGCAACGGGCGGTGACGCTGATGTCCCAGGCCCAGCGCGTCGAGTTCTACGGTTTTGGTGCGTCGGGCGCGGTGGCGGCGGATGCGCAGCACAAATTCTTCCGTCTGCTGCTGACGGCGGCGGCATATTCCGACCCGCACATGCAGGCGATGTCGGCGGTGACGCTGAAGCCGACTGACGTGGCGATCTGCATTTCCCAGTCCGGCCGCTCCAAAGACCTGCTGATCACCGCCAACCTCGTTCGCGAGAGCGGTGCGTCGCTGATCACCTTGTGCCCGAGCCAGACACCGCTGGCCGAGCTGTCGACCGTCAACCTGGCGATCGACGTTCATGAAGACACCGAAATCTACACCCCGCTGACTTCGCGTATCGCTCACCTGGTGGTGATCGACGTACTGGCGATGGGCGTGGCCATGGCGCGCGGGCCGAGCCTGGTCAACCACCTCAAGAGCGTCAAGCGCAGCCTGCGCAGCTTGCGGCTCTCGCCAAAATCGGTGAAAGCGCTGGATGACTGATCGTGATGGGGTGAAGGCAATCTTCATCTGCCTGTAACCCCGACGCAGCCAAATCGTCATCCACCATGCCTATCGTGAAACTCCCGTAATCGCCTTGGGAGACTCGAAATGGCTCAGCCTTACGAAGAACGCAACAGCGCCGCGAAAACCCGTCGTCAGCAGGAAGACCAGCGCCGCATGGAATTTCGCCGCGCTATCGAAGATCGCTTCGAACTCCGCCAGCTTCAGGCAGAAATCGGCGATTTTCCCGAGGACATCAATCACTGGCAGGCAGCACCGGCAGCTTCCCGTCGAAGCGCTCAACCAGCGCGCTGATCTGCACCCGTTCGCTGCGGATAAACGCCAGGAAGGCGTGCGCCACCGGTGACAGCCGCTTGGCTTTGGCTTGCACCAGGCACCAGCTGCGAAACAGCGGCAATTCTTCGACCGGCAGTTCGACCAGGCCGCCGGTCGCCAGCTCCAGGTTCAGGGCGTGGCGCGTCAACAGCGCCAGGCCCAGACCCGCCACCACGCATTCACGCTGGGCTTCGGCCGACGCCACTTCCTGGGTCTGGGTGAAGTGCACGCGCTTCTCCTTGAAATACTCCTCGCAGGCCATTCGCGTACCCGAACCGGGTTCGCGGATCAGCAGGGTGTAAGGTTCCAGATCCTGCAAGCGCAGCGGGCCCATGTGCGCCAGCGGATGATCCGGCCGCGCCACGGCGACGATCGGGTTGTTCAGAAACGGCAGGAACTCCAGGCCCATGTCCTGCGGCACCATCGACATGATTACCAGATCGTCGCGGTTGTCGGAGAGCCGGCGAATCACCTGGCCACGGTTGACCACCGTCAGTTGCAGATTCACTTCCGGATGCTGGCGCTTGAACGCCGCGAACAGGTGCGGCACGAAGTATTTGGCGCTGGATTCCACCGCCAGCTTCAATTGGCCCTGCAGCGAGCCCTGCATGTCCGAGAGCTGCATGTCGAGGTTTTCCAGCCGGCCAAAAATGTCCCGGCTGGCGCGCTGAAGTGCTTCCGCCGCTTCGGTCATGTAGAGTTTTTTGCCGACGTAATCGAATAATGGTTGGCCAATCAGCTCTTCGAGTTGACGAATCTGTAGGCTGACGGCCGGTTGTGTGAGGGACATTTCTTCGGCAGCGCGGCTGTAGGAGCGCAAATCGCACACTTCGTTGAAGATCTGCAATTGACGCAATGTCATACGCATCAAGGACTTACGCATTTTCTACCGACTCTGGCCGCGGGCTAATGCGTTGACTATAAGTCTTTACTTATGCCTGACCCAATTTTTATTCATTTTTGTTAATCCCTTGTCAGCGCTAGTGTGGAGCCGAGACCAGATTGAAACATTTGGTCACGTGCCGACCTGGGTCTAGCAGGTCGTGGTGCCACCGGCTCAAGGGAACCTCCAAGTGATAACAAAGATCCTGATCGCCAACCGTGGTGAGATTGCCGTACGAATCGTGCGTGCCTGCGCCGAGATGGGCATCCGCTCGGTCGCGATCTATTCCGACGCCGACCGGCATGCCTTGCATGTGAAGCGTGCGGACGAGGCCCACAGCATTGGTGCCGAGCCGCTGGCCGGTTACCTGAACCCGCGCAAGCTGGTGAACCTGGCCGTGGAAACCGGCTGCGATGCGCTGCACCCCGGCTACGGTTTCCTATCGGAAAACGCCGAGCTGGCAGACATCTGCGCCGAACGCGGCATCAAATTCATAGGCCCGTCGGCGGAAGTCATCCGCCGCATGGGCGACAAGACCGAAGCGCGCCGCAGCATGATCAAGGCCGGCGTGCCGGTCACGCCTGGCACCGAAGGCAACGTCTCGGGCATCGAGGAAGCGTTGAGCGAGGGCGACCGCATCGGTTACCCGGTGATGCTCAAGGCCACTTCCGGTGGTGGCGGTCGCGGTATCCGTCGCTGCAACAGCCGCGAAGAACTCGAACAGAATTTCCCCCGGGTCATTTCCGAAGCCACCAAGGCCTTCGGTTCGGCGGAAGTGTTCCTGGAAAAATGCATCGTCAATCCGAAACACATCGAAGCGCAGATCCTCGGCGACAGCTTCGGCAACGTCGTGCATCTGTTCGAACGTGACTGCTCGATCCAGCGCCGTAACCAGAAGCTGATCGAAATCGCCCCGAGCCCGCAACTGACCCCGGAACAGCGCGCCTACATCGGCGACCTGTCGGTGCGCGCAGCCAAGGCCGTGGGCTACGAGAACGCCGGCACCGTGGAGTTCCTGCTCGCCGAGGGCGAGGTGTACTTCATGGAGATGAACACCCGGGTGCAGGTGGAACACACCATCACCGAAGAAATCACCGGGATCGACATCGTCCGCGAACAGATCCGCATCGCCTCCGGCCTGCCGCTGTCGGTGAAGCAGGAAGACATCCAGCATCGCGGTTTTGCCCTGCAATTCCGGATTAACGCCGAAGACCCGAAAAACAACTTCCTGCCGAGCTTCGGCAAGATCACGCGCTACTACGCCCCCGGCGGCCCCGGCGTGCGCACCGACACGGCGATCTACACCGGCTACACCATCCCGCCGTTCTACGACTCGATGTGCCTGAAACTGGTGGTCTGGGCGCTGACCTGGGAAGAGGCCATGGACCGCGGCCTGCGCGCGCTCGACGACATGCGTCTGCAAGGCGTGAAGACCACCGCCGCGTACTACCAGGAAATCCTGCGCAACCCGGAATTCCGTAGCGGCCAGTTCAATACCAGCTTCGTTGAAAGCCACCCTGAACTGACCAACTACTCGATCAAGCGCAAACCCGAAGAGCTGGCCCTGGCCATCGCCGCCGCCATCGCCGCCCACGCAGGCCTGTGAGGAATAGAACAATGACTAAAAAGATTTTCGTAACCGACACCATCCTGCGCGACGCCCACCAATCGCTGCTCGCCACCCGCATGCGCACCGAAGACATGCTGCCGATCTGCGACAAGCTCGACAAAGTCGGCTACTGGTCGCTGGAGTGCTGGGGCGGCGCGACCTTCGACGCCTGCGTGCGTTTCCTGAAGGAAGACCCGTGGGAGCGTCTGCGCCAGCTGCGCGCCGCGCTGCCCAACACCCGTCTGCAAATGCTCCTGCGCGGCCAGAACCTGCTGGGCTACCGCCACTACAGCGATGACGTGGTCAAGGCGTTCGTCGCCAAGGCTGCGGTCAACGGCATCGACGTGTTCCGCATCTTCGATGCAATGAACGACGTGCGTAACCTGCGCGTGGCGATCGAAGCGGTGAAGGCTGCCGGCAAACACGCCCAGGGCACCATCGCCTACACCACCAGCCCGGTGCACACCATCGATGCGTTCGTCGCCCAGGCCAAGCAAATGGAAGCCATGGGTTGCGACTCGGTGGCGATCAAGGACATGGCCGGTCTGCTGACCCCATACGCGACCGGTGAACTGGTACGTGCACTGAAAGCCGAGCAGTCGCTGCCAGTGTTTATCCACTCCCACGACACCGCCGGCCTGGCAACCATGTGCCAGCTCAAGGCCATTGAAAACGGTGCCGACCACATCGACACCGCGATCTCCAGCTTCGCTTCGGGCACCAGTCACCCTGGCACCGAATCGATGGTTGCTGCGCTCAAAGGCACCGAGTTCGATACCGGTCTGAACCTGGAGTTGCTGCAGGAAATCGGCCTGTACTTCTACGCCGTGCGCAAGAAGTACCACCAGTTCGAAAGCGAATTCACCGCCGTCGATACCCGTGTTCAAGTCAACCAGGTGCCTGGCGGGATGATTTCCAACCTGGCCAACCAGTTGAAAGAGCAGGGCGCTCTGAACCGCATGGGCGAAGTGCTGGCGGAGATCCCGCGCGTACGTGAAGACCTCGGCTTCCCGCCGCTGGTGACTCCGACTTCGCAGATCGTCGGCACCCAGGCGTTCTTCAACGTGCTGGCCGGCGAGCGCTACAAGACCATCACCAACGAGGTGAAGCTCTACCTGCAAGGCGGCTACGGCAAGCCGCCGGGCACCGTGAACGAGAAGCTGCGTCGTCAGGCCATCGGCAGCGAAGAGGTGATCGATGTACGTCCGGCCGATCTGCTCAAGCCGGAAATGACCAAGCTGCGTGCCGATATCGGCGCATTGGCCAAGTCCGAAGAAGACGTGCTGACCTTCGCCATGTTCCCGGACATCGGTCGCAAGTTCCTCGAAGAGCGTGCCGCCGGCACCCTCACCCCGGAAGTGCTGCTGCCGATCCCGGAAGCGGGCAAGGTGGCTTCGGCCGGCGGCGAAGGCGTACCGACCGAGTTCGTCATCGACGTCCACGGCGAAACCTACCGCGTGGACATCACCGGTGTCGGTGTCAAGGCTGAAGGCAAGCGTCATTTCTACCTGTCCATCGATGGTATGCCGGAAGAAGTGGTGTTCGAACCGCTCAACGAATTTGTTGGCGGCGGCAGCAGCAAGCGCAAGCAGGCTTCGGCACCGGGCCATGTCAGCACCACCATGCCGGGCAACATCGTCGATGTGCTGGTCAAGGAAGGCGACACCGTCAAGGCGGGCCAGGCTGTGCTGATCACCGAAGCGATGAAGATGGAGACCGAAGTTCAGGCTGCGATTGCCGGCAAGGTCACCGCCATCCACGTTGCCAAGGGCGACCGGGTGAACCCGGGCGAAATCCTGATCGAGATCGAAGGCTGAGATAACGGCCTCGATACAACGCTTTAAACCTCGGGGGAGCATGTGCTCCCCTTTTTTTGCTTTCAAAGTGCTGCCGCACCGTGCGGCAGCAACCCGTCTGGACTCAGAACGCCATTCGCCACTGCCCCGATACGCCGTGGTTTCGGCTGTCGGTACCGATCTCTCCGGACAGTCCGACACCCAATGTGTGACTGTTCGAGACCGCAAGATCCAGCCCTGTGTCGAGTTTCAAGCTGTCGCGATCCAGTTCGGCGCCGTAAACGGTGAAGTCTTCGGTTTCGGTGACCAAGCGTTGGCGGGTGCTGGTATAGGTCTCGCCGTAAACGTGTTTCCACCCCGCGCTGAATCGTGGCGTGAGACGCATGCCGTTATCCAGCGTGCTGACTTTCGCCATGCGTAGGCCGACGGTGGTGTTGAAGTTGCCGTGGGATTGAGCGTGAACCTTGAGCGCCGCCGCTCCGCCTTTCTCGGTGTAGCCGTCGCGCTGGTAGCGTTGGTAGCCGAGGCCGACAAACGGCTCGATGCTGACGTTGGCCCGACCCAGGTTGTATCCCGATTCGATGAACGCTTGCTGGGTGCTGGCCTGGTAGTTGCCCTTGAGTCGGTCATGGAAGCGATCGAACGCGACTTCGCGACGGGTGCTGCCTTCGTGACGGCTCCAGGTTGCGCCTGACCGAAGTGACAGCGGGCCGGTCTGGCGCAAGGCGTAGGCGCCGAGGTGCCAACTGTCGAGGTCGCCGTCCAGTTCTTTGCTGTCGATGCGCGTGTCGGAGGTGCCGCCCATCAAGCCCAGGTGCCATGTTTCATCGAGGCGCCAGTCCGCGCCGAGCAGCAGTCCTTTGGTGGAGTGTTGCATCGGTTCAAATTCGCGATCGAGTTTCCCGCTGTGGCCAAGGGCTTGCAGCCAGACCCTGCCGGTGTCTGCGTTGCCGGCCGCATGGCGTGGTGAGTTGCCCGGTGAGTCGTGGGCATTGTCGAGTTGGTGCATGGCTGACAGCAGGCTGGCGCTGACCGGCGTGACACTGCTCAGGGTTGCATTGGCGAGGTTGGCATTGCTGCCGCCCGCCAGTTGATAGTAGGCGAGGGCGGCCGTGGTTTCGTCGGCAGCGAGCAGGGCTGCAATGGCTGCATTGCCTGGAGGTGGAGGGGAGTCCGTTGACTGTGGCTGGTCAACCACTTGGGTTTGTTGAGCTGCGGACGTTTCAGCCAGAACCGGTTCCGTTAAGGGCGCTGGTTTTTCCAGGCTTTCTTCGAGAGCGCTGCCGCTCTCTGTCGTGGCGACTTTCCTGGATGGAATGTCGCCGGATGTGTGAGCGGATACCGCTGGGATCTCAGTGCTGACGGGGATTGTTTCCAGTGGCGGAGCGATCCTTTCCTCACTCACTGTTTCTGCCATGAGAAGCGGAGCAGGTTTCACCTTAGGAGGTGTGCGCGGGCTCCTGGGTTTCACCTCTTTCACGACGGGCGCGTCGGGCTCCGACTGCTCCGCCAGAGAAAATTCCACGCAACCGACTGCCAGCGCAACCGCCAGGACAAGATGTTGGAGCTTGTATTTGCATTGAATGGGCATTCCGTTCGCCTCAGGTGAAATGAGGCCAAACTGTAAAAGTCGATGCCGGTCCACCGATGCCGGGCAATTCCGAGTCGGATGCAGGCGATGACGTCTGCTTTTGTAGCCCGGGCGCTGGCGGGTAATGAACCCGCCATGGTTACCCGATCGCCCAGACGCCTTTACCTACAACTCCCGCTGAAATCCGGATTGGCGAAATCTCAAAAACTCATCTGCCACTGCCCGATCAATCCATGATTGCGACTGTTGCTGCCGATCTCGCCGCTGTATCCCAGCCCCAGCGTATGCCGCGCGGAAATGCCCAGATCCAGCCCTGCTTCCAGCACCAGACTGTCACGATCCAGCGAGCTGCCATCGACGTTGAACGC
Source organism: Pseudomonas sp. B21-021 (assembly GCF_024749205.1). Lineage (NCBI taxonomy): Bacteria > Pseudomonadati > Pseudomonadota > Gammaproteobacteria > Pseudomonadales > Pseudomonadaceae > Pseudomonas > Pseudomonas sp. B21-021. Next base: position 6,406,132 of record NZ_CP087192.1, on the reverse strand, counting down.
CGTGCCACCCACGACGAAGGCCTGACGGGTCGAGCTGCTGACATCGCCGTAGGTGTGCTTCCAGCCTGCCGCCATCCGTGGGGTCAGGCTCATGCCATTGTCCAGCGAGCTGAGGTGCGCCAGGCGTACACCGAAGGTGCTGCTGAAGTTGTCCAGGGTCTGGCTGTCGATCTGCAATGCCGCCGCGCCGCCCTTTTCCTGATAGCGGTCGCGGTGATAGCGCTGGTAGCCGAGGCTGGCGAACGGTTCGGCGCTCAGCCGGCCAGTGCCCATGGCGTAGCCGAGTTCGGCGAAGGCTTGCTGGCTGTCGGCGTCGTAATCGCCTTTGGGGCGATCGCTGAAACCATTGAACGCGATGGTGCGCTTGCTTTCGCCCTGATGGCCGCTGTACGCCGCGCCCAAGCGCAGGGCCAGCGGGCCGTTTTGATGCAACGCATAAACACCGGCATGCCAGCTCTCGACATTGCCGTCGACGCCGGTGGCGTCCAGGTCAGTCTTCGAATAGCCGCCGAGCACGCCCAGACGCCATTGCGGATTGAGTGCCCAGTCGGCACCAAGCACGCTGCCTTTGGTGCGTTGTTCCAGACCGCTACTGCCGTGTTCGCCATCGAGTTTGCCGTAGCCGCCGATGGCTTGCAGCCAGAGCCGGCCCCGGGCGTTCGCATCATTGAGGTTTCGCGCTTCGGACGGTACGCCGTTGGCAGCGAGGATCGGTGTGTCGCGCTGATCGAGGCCGACCATCAAGCCTGGACTGCCGCCCATCTGCTGCATCGCCGAGAGCATGCTGCTGCCGACCTGGCTGCTGGCGCCGAGGGTGGCGCTGGTCAGGTTGGCGTTGCTGGCGCCGGCCAGTTGCTCGATGGCCGCGCCTGCACTGCTTTGAGTGGTGTTGAGCAAGGCGTTGTACAGCGCATTGTTTTTGCCGATCGAGGCCAGGCTGTTGGCGGCGTTGCTGCCGTTGCCGGTGGCGGCGAATTCATTGAACGCCACGTCATTGCGGGTGTAAGTCAGGTCGACCTGAGTCGGCGTGTAAGCGAGGGTCGGCGTGAGGAACGCGTAGTCGCTGGTGACTGCGCCGAACGTGCCGTTGACCCGCGCAGCCTGCAGCACCGTGTAATGGCTCTGCCACGGATAATTGCCGCTGCCGGGATTGACCGCCAACGTTGCGCCGTTGAGGTTGGCCGTGCCGCCGACCTGGACCGGCGCGCTGCTGCCATCGGCGTTGACGCCGTAGGCGAGGGTGGATGCGCTGCTCATGTTCAAGTCGTGCACGATGGTTGCGGTGCCGAGACGGGTGTCGGTGCGCAACGTGCCATTGACGTTGAGGTTGCCTACCGACCCGCCGCCGGCATACACACCTCCGGCGTCCACGGTCAGGTTGCCGGCGATACCGCCCTGGTTTATCAGCGTGGCGCCGCTGCGCACGGCACCACCGTCGCTGAAGTCGCCGCTGCCGGTCAGTGTCCAGGCGCCTTGTTTGACTTCCAGCCATTCAAAGTTGCGGCTGGCACCGAAGCTGCCGCCGGCTGCGTCATCCATCACCACGCGGTCATAACCGCTGCCGCCATCGACCACGCCCACAAAGCGGCTGCCGTTGCGCAGGGTCAGGCTGTCATTGCCGCCGCCCAGATCCAGCGCCAGCCCGTTGCTGCCGCTGATGGTGCCGCCGTTGATCACGTTGTCGGCGAACTCACCGACGAACTTCACGCCGAAACCGTCGAGACCCCGGATGGTGCCGTAGTTCTCCAGCGTGGTGGCCGCCAGTCCTGAACCGCCGCTGCCGTCGTCCACCAGAATCGCGCTGTTGGCGCCGCTGATCAGCGCGTCCTTGGCGTTAAGAATGTACCCGCCGCCGAGCGCAATGCCTTCGCTGCCATTGGCGAAACCACCCTTGTCCACACCACCGGCGCCGACGCCCTGAATGGTGCCGTAGTTTTCGATGTGGGCAATCTTGTCGATGTCCACGCCGTCGCCGTCGCCATTCGGTTGCAAACCGGAATAGGCGCCAGTGATGGTGCCGTGGTTGATCACCGTGCCGTCGCCATCGGAACCGAAACCGGAGCCGTTGCGCCCGGTGATCTGCCCGTAGTTGACCAGCGTCGCCCCCAGGTCGGTGGTGATGCCATGGCGCCCGCCCGAAATCACGCCGTAGTTGGTCACGCTGACGCCGGTCGCGGTGTCGATATCGATGCCGTCGAACTTCTGGTCGGCGTTGTGCGAGTCACCGGTGGAGATCTCGCCGTAGTTGCTGATGGTCGCGTTGGCGCCGGTCTTCATGCCGTCGCTGGCGTCGCCACGAATCAGCCCGCCCGCGCGGTTGATGATCGTGGTTTTGACCCCGTCGCTGCGCAACGCATCCAGATCCAGGCCTTGGCCTGTGGTCGAGCGAATGGTGCCGCTGTTGTCGATCAACAGGCTGCCGCTGACGAAGTTGCTGTCGATGCGAATCGCGTCGTTGGAACCGAGAATCTGCCCGCCGCTGCGGTTATAGATGGCGTAGTTGCGCGCCTGGGTCAGGTCGCCGCTGCTGTCGATGGCCCGGCCGCCCGTGGAGATGATCTTGCCGGCGTTGTCGATGATTACGCCGGTACCGCTGGTGCCGTCCTTGAGGCTTACAGCCTTGCCACTGTTGGTGATGCTGCCCGGCGCCGAAATTGTCAGCGTGTCGCTGCCGCCCAGTGTCTGCGCAGCAGTGGTGGCGGTGTCGATCTGCACGGTCTTGCCGTGGGCGGCACTGGTGGCGATCAGCAGGGCAATGGCAAATGACAGACGCTGGGGCGGGAAGGGCATGGGGAGAACGTCCTTTTTGTTATAAGCGGGGCGTTCTGTATAGCGGAGGGTTTTTACAGAATGATGTCCGTGGCGGTCTCAGCGGCATCTGCATTATTTTGCGTTTATCTCGAGGTTTTATTTCCTTATCTGCACTTTATTGCAGATTAACGAGTCTCTCGAACTTCTGAAATGCACTATATTGCACTTATAGTTCACCAAACGACCGCAGCAATGCATTTAATTGCAGATGAGAACCTCATGCACAATCTGACTTTGCAGATATTCGACGCCGGCAAATGGCACGACGCGATGGTGTTGAGTTTCGACTCGCCCGAAAAAGGCTTCGAAAGCCGCTGCAGCTTTGGCTACGAGTCGGCGTATCTGGTCGAGAACATTGAGGCCATCGGCTCCCCTTTTTCCAAGGCCGTGAGTGCGCTGTTTCCCCTTGATTGGGAAGGCCGGCGATCCATCACGCCTGCATTCGTGCATGACATCGCGCCGGCAGGCGCCGCTAAAAGGTTTCTTCTTGCACGTCTGGGGCAGGAGAAACCTGCAGGCATCAGTGCCGATCTTTATCTGCTTGGTCGCTGCACTCCAGCTCCGATCGGCAACATGCGGATAAAAGAATCGGCCGAGGCTGTCGATGAGCGCAAGCCCATCGGTTTTCAGCGTCAGGAGGTCGTCAGCCGTGACCACCGGTTTCTTGAGTATGCCTATGAAATGGGAGCTGCGATTGGTGGGGCGACAGGGGCCGGAGGTGAAGCGCCCAAGATTCTCCTGGCGGAGGATCGTGCCGGTCTTCTGTACCCCGATGCTGTGCTGGATGATGAAAACGTCCATCAGCACTGGTTTGTGAAGTTCGCCCGGAATAAAGGAAGTCAAACCGATCAAGACATCCTGCGCAGCGAATTCCACTACTACCAGGCGCTTCAGGCACTGGGTATCGAAACCGTCGCCGCAGAAGGTCTGGCATTAGAGGAAGCGAACAAACCCAGCTTGTGGATGCAGCGTTTTGATCGCCAGGTGACGAGCCGTGGGGTAGAGCGTTTTGCCGTGGAGTCGATTTATTCGCTGGCCGAAGTGACGACGCCGGGAAGTGCGATGAACCATATGGATGTCATTCGCATGCTCGCCGAGCTCTGGCGCAATGCGGGGCAAGCGGATCAGATTCCGGCACTGGTGGCGGACTATTTACGTCGGGACCTGATCAACAAAATTCTTGGCAACTCGGACAACCACGGTCGCAATACCGCAATCATTCGTGACGAGGGCTCGTATCGTCTGGCCCCCATTTATGATCTGGCCCCCATGGTCATGGATGACGAAGGTGTGACCCGCACGACCAAATGGCCAAAAGAGCTGGAGAGGGCGGGAGATGTCGATTGGCGAGGGGTTTGTCGCGCATTGGCGGATATTTCCGATCCGGATGATCCATTGGCAGGGTTGTCCGACGCGCCGGAGTCTTTCGAGCGCCTGCGTGAAGATGCGCAGTGCCTGGCCGAGTTGCCGGATATTTTGAGCGCCAGCGGTTTGCCTGACCGGACAATGAATCATCCGGGCGTCCACCTGAAAAACCTGGAGCAACGATTGAAAGAGTGGGATCTGAAATGAGCATGACCGTCGCGGAGCGAACCGTGCTCATCGAAAGCATTCAAGAAGCGCTGGCTGAAGGAACCGTAGAAATCGGTGAAGCCGTTCGCCGTTTACGCGTGGAGGTGACCGGGTTGCATCAGACCCAGTTCGCGAAGATGTGCAAGATTTCGGTACGCACGCTGGTGCACATCGAACACGGCGAGGGTAATCAGACACTGAAATCCCTGAATGCCGTGTTCCGCCCGTTCGGGTTGAAAATGGGCGTGGTTCGGGTTCGGCGAAACAACAGCTGAACCCGCAACCTGTTTAGTGTCGATCGAGTTTCAAGCGCGGCACTCAACCAACCCCTTCACCTGCCCATCCGCCGTCTGATTCTCATCGCTCAACCAGCGTTCGAACCCCGCCGCAATCGCCGGCCATTCCGAGTCCAGGATCGAGTACCACGCGGTGTCGCGGTTCTGGCCTTTGACCACCATGTGCTGGCGAAACACACCTTCGAAGCTGAAGCCCAACCGCTCGGCCGCATATTTGGAGCGGGCGTTGCCGTTGTTGCATTTCCATTCGAGGCGACGGTAGCCGAGGGCGAAGGATTCTTTGGCCAGCAGGTAGACCGCCTCAGTGCTTTTCGGCGAGCGCTGCATCGGGGCGCCGAAGGTGACGTGGCCGATTTCGATGCGGCCCTGAGCCGGGACGATCGACATCAGGCTGAGGATGCCTTGCACCTGGCCGCTGGCGCGGTCGATGACGCTGAAGAAATACGGATCGTTGTGGGCGGCATGGTTGTTCAGCCAGTCATTGAAGGCGCTGCGCTCCGGAAACGGGCCGTAGGGCAAGTAATCCCAGAGTTTCGGGTCGGCGCCGGGGCCTTGCAGGGCGTTGAACAGGTCGTCGCCGTGGCGCGCCGGGTCGAGCTTTTCCAAGCGGATGAAGCGGCCTTCGATCAGGGTGGTGGAGGGTGGCGGCACGCCTTTCCAGTCAGCGAGAGAAATCGTCATGCGCGTGGCTCCTTAAATGGCTTTGCGAAACTGGATGAAACCCGGGCGTTCGGCGATGCGCTCGTAGAGCTGGATCGCGGTGGCGTTGGTTTCGTGGGTCAGCCAGTGCACCTTGCAGCAACCGTCGGCCTTGGCCGTGGCGTAAACGTGTTCGATCAGCAGGCGACCGACGCCGGTGCCACGGGTTTGCGGCTCCACCAGCAGGTCTTGCAGGTAGCAGGAGTTTTCGATGCTCCAGTTCGAACGATGGTAGATGAAATGCACCATGCCCACCGCTTTGCCGTCGGCCCAGGCGAGGACGGCGTGGGTCGGTTCGTTCGGGTCGAGAAAGCGCTGCCAGGTGCTCTGGCTGACGGCGTCCGGCAATTCAGTGTTGTAGAAGCGCAGGTAGGCCTGCCACAGCGGCAGCCAGGCGGCGTGATCGGCGGCGCTGACCGGACGGATGTCGATCTGACTCATGGTGATTTCCTTAACGCATCAATTGAGCGAGGGTTTGATCGTTGATGTCGGGGCTGGCGGCCAGGCCTTCGCGCACGCCGGCGATATCTTCGGCGCTGCGGTTCTGGCTGAGCTTGCGCTTGCCTTCGAGCCGGTCGATCGGAATGGCAAACCCGACGATGGCCTTGAGCATGCCGTCGATGTAATCGGGCGGAGCATCGTCGACCGACCAGGGCTGGGCGCGGCCGGCCTCATGGCGATTGGTGAGGGTGCTGACGATGTCCAGCAGACGGCCGCCATCGCTGAAGGTTTCGGCGTGTCCGTAGGCGTGTACGGCGACGTAATTCCAGGTCGGCACGACTTTGCCGTGCTCGGCCTTGCTCGGGTAAAAGCCCGGGCTGACGTAGGCATCGGCACCGGGGAAGATCAGCATGGCCTCGGCGCCGTCGCGCAGGTCTTTCCATTGCGGATTGGCCTTGGCCAGGTGCCCGTACAGCGTGCCGTTCGGACCTTGTTCGCGATGCAGCAACACCGGCACATGACTGGCTTGCAAGCCTTGTTCACCGTGGGTCACCAGGATGGCGAGGCGGGTGGCGAGGATCAGTTCGTGCAGTTGGGACAAGTCGTCGATGGCAAAGGCGCGGGGCGTGTACATGGAGAAAATTTCCTTGGCGAATGCCTGCATCGTAGGCAGGCTATTGGTCTGTTGTAAGAGCCATTGATGACCAATTTCATAGGTCCATTGTCATGCCCGATTCGACCACGCTGTCGCTGCCGTTCAACCCTGCGGGTATCGAGCTCGACCGCCGCAAAGGTCTGAGCCGTCAGCTCTACCAGACCTTGCGCCTGCGGGTGCTCGACGGACGCCTGGCCAGCGGCACGCGCCTGCCGGCCAGTCGCGATCTGGCGGCAGCGCTGGGGATTTCCCGCAACAGTGTGGTGCGTGCCTACGATCAGCTGTATGCCGAAGGTTTCATCGAAGGCCGGGTCGGGGACGGCACTTATGTGGCGCAGTTGCCGCAATCGGCGACACCGGCGAAAAAATTATCCACAAAAGTATCCACAGGGTTTTCAACAGGCTTACCCACAGCCTTATCCACAATTTTGGCCAATTCCACTGGGAATTTATCCAGCAAAGTTATCCACAGCGGTGCATTGCAGCGGCTTGAGCAGAACCATTTACCGACGCCACCGAGCGGTCCGCCGCGAGCATTCCGGGTCGGTGTTCCGGCATTCGATCTGTTCCCGTTCGACGTCTGGGCCAAGCTGAACGCGGCGTTCTGGCGCAAACCCGATTTGCAGCAACTGTGCTACGGCGACCCGGCGGGCGATGCGCGCCTGCGCGGTCTGATTGCCGCTTATTTACGCAGTTCGCGCGGCATGCAGTGCTCGGCTGAGCAAATTGTGATCACTAGTGGCGCGCAACAGGGAATCAGCCTTTGTGCACAGTTGCTGGTGGAGCCGGGCGCCGGCGTGGGCATCGAGAATCCCGGCTATCGCGCAGCGGGTCATGCGTTCGCCTTGGCCGGCGGTCGATTGCGCGGCATTGCCGTGGACGAAGAGGGCATCGACTGCGCGGCACTGGCGGCCGCCGAAGATTGTCGGGTGGCTTATGTCACGCCGTCTCATCAATACCCGACCGGGGTGGTGATGAGCCTGGCGCGACGCCTCGAACTGCTGGCCTGGGCCGAGCGCACCGGCGGCTGGATCGTCGAGGACGACTACGACGGCGAGTATCGCTACACCGGCGCGCCCCTGGCGCCGCTGGCTGCGCTCGACCGCCAGGGTCGCGTGCTGTACGTCGGCACTTTCGGCAAAGTCGCGTTCCCGGCGCTGCGTCTGGGTTACCTGGTGTTGCCGCCGGGGCTGGTGGAAGCCTTTGCGCAGCGGCGCGCGGTAGATGTCCGGCATTCCGAAGTGAGCACTCAGGCGGTGATGGCCGAGTTCATGGCGGCCGGGCACTTCCAGCGACACATCCGGCGGATGCGTCGGGCAGCCCTGAGCCGGCGTAACGCCCTGATCAACGGATGGCCACACGGATTGGCGGGTGTGGGTGAACTGCCGGCGGTGTCGGCCGGACTGCATCTCACCGTGGCGGTCGACAGCGTGGCCCGTGAGCAGCAATTGATCGAACAGGCCGCCAGCGTGGAAGTGGAAGTCCACGGCTTGAGCAAGTATTGGCTGCCGGACTCAACGACCCCAATCGATCAGCGCGCCGGTCTGGTGCTGGGGTTTGCGGCGGTGCCGGAGCCGGCGATCGAGTCGGCTCTGGCCCGTTTGCGTGAGGTCTGGTGCCGTTAATGGTCTTTCGGTCGCTCCTCTGGCTCTGGTTTGAGGAACAGATCGCGCACCTGCGGATCGACGATGCGCCGTAGTGCATTGTCGACGGCATCGAAGGTATTCAGTGCCTGACGGGTCTTGTCATCGAGCGTCTGCAGATAGGCATCGGAAAATTTCAGGTGGGCGATGGTGTACAGCTCATCCGCATCCTTGAGCTGGTCATAGTGAAAGTGCGCCACCCACAGCGGCTTGTCGGCGTTGGTCTTGTCGAGAATCCGGTACTCCTGAAAAAAGTCCCCGCGATGTCGGGTGCGGATACGGCCGCGCGGGTCCTTGATCACCTCGACCTGCGCATTGTCGTGCAGCCAGTGGAAATAGGTTTCCCGGGGTTTGCGTTGTTTCAGCATGGCCGCGTAGGTCTCGATTCCTTCAGCGCGGGTGCGGGTTGCGCCTTCGCGCAGATTGGCGCTGAGGGAGGCGACGGGCCATGGATCCTTCTTCGCGCTTTTTCTTCGGACAATCGCCTCGTCGACGTCGCTGGCCGCTTGCTTGAGTCGTTCGACTTGCTGCTCGAACATGTCGCGGATGTCTGCGGGAATGCGCCCTGGCCGCTTGGCGTCCTCGCGGGTCTTTCTGTTGAAGCTGTAGATGTTCGCTTCAAGTTGCATGGCCGATGAAAGGAGGTCCTCGTCATCCGTGGGCACCTTCGGTTCGGGCCGTTGCGTGGAAAGTTTGACGAACGCGGCCTCTGTGCCGGAGTTGCTGTCCGGTGCAGGGGCAGCCTGCTCATCCACCTCGGGGCGTGGACGGCTCTTGGAGACCTTCACTTTGGGCTGCGATGCAGAGGGCTGCGCCTGGGACCTGGCGGGTGCCGATCGTTCCTCCGGTTCAGGTAGCTCCGTGGTCAGGCGTTCGCGAGCTACCGCGTGGAATTCGCCGATCAGCTCGCGCACCCTGTCGAGCCGGGCCTGGACGAATTGGCCCGGATGGGCGGCAGGCAACTGTTCCACCTGTTCGCCGAGGCTGGCGAACAGGTCGTTCCACTGCGACAAACGCTCGATACGGGCCGGCTGTCCGTCGGCGGTCACCGCTGCTTTGCTCAGCTGAATCAGCTCATGACTGGCGTCGGCAGCCGTGGCCGTAATGATCCCGATAGCGACGCGAGCGGCATTCATGGCCGCCCCCGGCTGTTCCACGACACAGCGTTCGTAGGACATGCCGATTTCATTGGCCTTGAGATCGAGCGGGCTGAAGTCCGGCAGTAGCAACTCCAGCCGTGTGGCCACTTCTCTGGCCTTGGCGGAGTGGCTGTTCAGGATTTGCAGTGAGCGGTCCAGTGTCTGCAGGTTGGCAATCATCTCGTCGCTCAACGCCGTGGCAGCGGTGGCGATATCGATCTGGCGTTTGCGCGGTACCGGTGTCTGGTGAGTCGCGCTGTCGACGAATATCTGTGTGGCCTTCGCGTACATGCGCATTTTGACCCGCAGCCACGAGCCGAAGCAGCGGTGCTGACCCAGGGTCAGGCTCATCAGCTTGGCCTGGTGGACCGAGCCACCGCCCCCGGCCTCGCGCCAGATTTCCAGCTGGGCCAGAGCCTGGGTGTAGTCGTTGCCCAACTTTGTGGCCCGGTCCAGATAAGTGGCTGCGGAGACCTCGAATCCCGCTTCGCTGGTGTCCCGTGGAAGAGCTACCAGCGCACGCAGCAGTTGTGTTTTCGCTTCGGTTTCCCGTGCTTCGAATTGTTCCAGCTTCGCCCAGGCGTCGTCCATGGCCTTTTTTTTGGAACGGCGGAATGCCTCGATCCGGCTTTTCGGCATGCCGCCGCGCAAGCGCAGTTTCGGATCCCAGTGCCATTTTTCGGCAGTCTCGTCGTATTTCAGTGCCATGCCGATTCGTTGTGGATCGGCCGGATCGACGATGTGAACCGGCTCGTCTGCCGGGGCGAGCACTTGAAACCAGCGCGTGCCGACTTGAGCGCAGGTCTTGCCCTTGAGGGTGTACAGGTGAGTGACCGGTGAGGCTCGTTTGCCGCTCAAGTCAGGTGTGGCGATCTTGAAACGGTCGAGCATTGCAATGAACCGTGCGCTGGAGTCCGGTCGCAGCAACGTGTCAGGTGCCAGTTGAGTGAGATGCCCGACAGGCACGTCGCCGGTGGTGGTCAGCGGATCCAGTGTGACGGACGGTGGGACCTCGAGGGTGGATGGCGGGAAACCGGTTGACGCCTCGTTATCCGGCAGCCGTTCGCCAGCCTCGTACGGCTCGCTCAGGCGCGGCAGCCATGAACGTTTGCGTCGCGCCACGACGTGTTGGGTCAGGATAATGCCGAGCGTCAGCAGGACATCGGCGGTGGATTGCCAGGTCACCAGAGTGTCGTCGCGGTCATGGGCATCGAGCGCCTGCTGGATCTGCGTGATGGTCTGCCAGACCCAGACGGCGGTGCCCGCCGCTCCGCTCATGAAGTTCGCGGCAACGCTGAAGATCGCCCAGCCGCTGTCGGCGAGAAGTGCCCAGCGTCGCTCACTGTTGGATTGCGACTGGCGGTTCGCGAGTTCCACCAATGCCTGGCTGTTTGCCGCGTATAACGCGGCGAGGATGTCGCCTTCGAGGGGCGCGTTCTCCAGTTCGAGCGGACCGGTCAGGTCCAGGTGCATGAACGGTTCGGTGGCCAGTTGCGTGACGATCCATGGCGAGGGCAGGCCGACCGGAAAGGCGTATTGCGAGTATTCAAAACTCAGTGCGGCGCTGCCCAGCCAGGCCAGTACCGAGTTACGCAATTCGCCGGCCTGATACAGCGCATACATCAGGTTCTGCAAAGAGGCGAACTGCGTCAGCGGCGTGTCCAGCAGTGGCCGGTACAACAGGCAGGGACCTTGAGTGTGGTCTCGCGGACAGATGATGAACATGTTGGCGACCGTGTCCGAACGCCGGCTCAAGCGGCGGCGAGGGACAAACGCCAGTGGCCGGATGGTCACCGGATGTTCGCCTGTGGGCAGTTTGCGGCTGATGGCATCCATCAGTTGGCAGACGTAGGCATAACCGCGTTCATCGACGCCGCCCCGGTGCTTGAGTTTGCACTCCAGCGCGAGCATCGGCAGGAGCGTCGGCAATTGGCTCAGGTAGTGGGTCTTGTGCGCAGCCGAGCGGATCGGGTCATCGATCAGAGCGCGTTTGATCAGTTGCGGGTAATGACCGCCGATATCGACCTTCTCCGCGATGGCGGTCAGGAAGTCCACGGTCAGCCAGGCCGGTACGGCTCGGCCATTGTCGAAAGCGATCGTGGCCTGATAGGGCGGGGCATTTTGCAGGGCGAATTCGCCCAGGGTCTCGGTTAACCGGTCAAATGGATTGGGCAGGGTGAAGCCACCGGTTTCGAAGCTGTTGGTCACGCTGATACGCAGGTGTTCCAACGGCAGGTCGGCAGCGCCCTCGGCACGTTTGTCGGCGATGATTGCTTCGCGCATGCGGCGTTCGGCGTAGGGCTTGAGCAGAGGGAAGTCGTCGTCCTTGAATACGCCGGTCTCGGCGTCGTTGCGCAAGTTTGCGAGCTCGGCAATGTAGCGACTGTAGTCTTGCTGGTCATGGACAGAGCCGTCTTGCAACCAGTCGGGAATGGCCTCCTCCAGCTGGTCGAGCCGGGCTCGTTCACGCGAACTGAAATGCCCGTGGCTTTGTCGCCCGGAACTGGCGTGCGCACTGATCGACTGGCTGGCGGGATCCAGTGCTTCGATGGCGCTGAGCTGGTTGCTGATCAGCGCCTGTGCGACGGCATCGAAGACGTTTCCTTCAGGCTCGATCAGGCGCCATTTCAAAGAGCGGTCGGACAACTCCGGGGCGATCCGCTGCGGGAGCGTTTCGCCCAGCCTGGTCAGCGATTCGAATGACTCATAGCCATCGGCAACGGTGTACATCAACACACGCTGCCGCTGTTTGACGGTGGCGGTCAGCACCAGCGCACCGGCAATGAGCAGGTGTGCGCTGTCCTCGTCTTCGACCAGGTCGATGTCCATCAGGCAGGCCTTGAGCCCGATGTAATCGCTATTCACGGTCGAGCGTTGTTTGCGGTCGGGATGCTGCGCGACAAATTGCGCCAATGCACATTCGTCGGCGTCCCAGCCGTTGGCCGACTGCACATTCGCAGCCGAACACAGCAGATCCGACAGCTCTTGCCAGCGTGGCTGGCGATTGGCGGATTCATTCCAGTAATCGAGTTGGCGCTGCTGGTATTCGAGGAACAGAAACGGTGCGAGGTCGTTCACCAGCGAAGTGATGTCATCCATGCTTACCGGCAGCAGTATCGGCGGGATCGCTTCGGGTGTACGGGTCAGGAAGTGTTCGCCTTCGATGTAGTCGGCGGTGGTCTTGTGCAGGCAATGCTGGATAAAGGCGTGGGTCAGTGATTCGAAGGTAAAGACCCTGGCAGCGTTCCGGGCGGCGTCCGATTCACGCAGGGGCGTCGCGAGCTGGGTGCGATCCGGATCGAGGTGTTGCTCGGGATAGCTTTTGCTCAGCGCTTCGCGCAACAACGCCGAGGCGACTTGATGCATCGAGTAGCCCTGGCCGATCAGCTCGACCAGTCGACTCTGTTTCAGCAGGAGAGGGGAAGCACTGGGTGCAGCAGTGGTGGCAGATTCAGTCATGGTCATGTCCACGGGGAAAACCCGGACACTAAAATCCCGGCCACGGCGCGATGCGGTACATAGATCTTGCAGGCAAAAAAAGACCCGCGAGTGCGGGTCTGTTCAGGTTGTCAGGTTTCAGGTACCGGACTTGATCTTGGTCCACGCCCGGGTCCGCGCCCGTTCCGCATCGCGCGGCAGCGGTTGCAGGGTGTAGAGCGTGTTCATCGCCGCATCGGTCGGGTACAGATTCGGGTTGTTGCGAATCGCCGGGTCGACCAGTTCGGTGGCGTCCTTGTTCGGGTTCGGGTAACCGACAAAATCGCTGACCGGCGCAATCACCTGCGGTTGCAGCAGGTAGTTGATGAAGGTGTAGGCGTCCTGCGGGTTCTTCGCGCCTTTCGGGATCGCGAGCATGTCGAACCAGATCGGCGCACCTTCCTTCGGCAGGCGCATGTCGACCACCACGCCATTCTTCGCCTCTTTGGCGCGGTTGGCGGCCTGCGAGAAGCTGCCCGAATAACCGACCGCAACGCAGATGTCGCCGTTGGCGATATCGGCCATGTACTTGGACGAATGGAAGTAGGTCACGTACGGGCGAATCTTCATCAGCAGCGCTTCAGCCTTGGCGTAGTCCGCCGGGTTCTTGCTGTTGGGATCCAGGCCGAGGTGTTGCAGGGCCAGCGGCAGGATCTCCGACGGCGAATCGAGCAGGGCCACACCGCATTGCTTGAGCTTGCTGATGTTCTCTTCCTTGAAGATCAGGTCCCAACTGTCCACCGGCGCGTTGTCGCCCAGCGCGGCCTTGACCTTGGCCGGGTTGAAGCCGATCAGGATGGTGCCGTACATGTAGGGCACGGCGAATTTGTTGCCCGGATCGTTGGCTTCGATCAGCTTCATCAGTTTCGGGTCGAGGTGGTTCCAGTTCGGCAACTGGCTGCGATCCAGCGGCTGGAATACCCCGGCCTCGATCTGCTTGGCGAGGAAGACGTTGGACGGCACCACCACGTCATAGCCGGAGTTGCCGGTCAGCAGCTTGGCCTCCAGTGCTTCGTTAGTGTCGAAGATGTCGTAGACCAGTCTGGTCTGGCTGTTCTGCGCCTTGAAATCTTCCAGTGCCTTGGGAGTGATGTAGTCGAACCAGTTGTAGACGCGCAGGGTGCGTTCTTCCGCGTGCGCGGCGCCGCTCAGCAGCGCCGCGCACAACGCCGGCGCGATGAAGTGCTTGAGTCTGCTCATTGTTCGAAACCTTCGAGCACGTTCACCGCGTTGATGCCGATTTCTTCCACCGCGTAGCCACCTTCCATGACGAACAGGGTCGGTTTGCCGAGAGCCGCGATGCGCTTGCCCATCGCCAGGTAATCCGGGCTGTCGAGCTTGAACTGCGAGATCGGGTCGTCCTTGAAGGTGTCGACGCCCAGCGACACGACGATGATGTCGGCGCCGTAGTTATCGATCTCCTGGCAGGCCTGATCCAGCGCCGCGCTCCAGACATCCCAGCCGGAACCGGCCGGCAGTGGATAGTTGAAGTTGAAGCCTTCACCGGCACCTTCGCCGCGTTCGTCTTCGTAGCCGAGGAAGAACGGGAATTCCGCTTCCGGATGGCCGTGGATCGAGGTGAACAGCACATCGCTGCGCTCGTAGAAAATCGATTGGGTGCCGTTGCCGTGGTGGTAGTCGACGTCGAGGATCGCGACCTTCTTGTGGCCCTGATCGAGGAACGCCTGCGCAGCGATGGCGGCGTTGTTGAGGTAGCAATAACCGCCCATCAAATCGCCGGCAGCGTGGTGTCCCGGTGGACGGCACAGGGCGAAGGCACCAGGGGCGCCACGCTGGATTTCCGCTTGTGCGGTCAGCGCCACTTGCGCCGCGCTGTAGGCCGCTTGCCAGGTGCCGGCGGTGATCGGTGCGCCGCCGTCGAAGCTGTAATAGCCGAGCTGGCCGTGCAGGCTGGCCGGTTTGACCTGACGCAAGGTGCGCGCCGGCCAGGTGTAGGGCAGCAAATCGCCGTCGGTGTTGAATTCGGTCCAGCGCGCCCAGGCGCCTTTGAAAAAGTCGAGGTAGTCGCGGCTGTGGATGCGCTCGATCGGCCCGAGGCCGAAATCCTTCGGCGCCTCGACCGGGCCGAGGTTTTGGTTTTTCACCCGTTGCAGCACGTGGTCGGCGCGTGACGGCATCTCGAAGCAGGGCTTGAGTTGCCCGTCGATCAATTCGCAGCGGCCATGGTGCAGGTGGTGATCGTCAGAGTAGATCGTCAGCATTTGTTGTTCTCCGCAGGGGCTGATTCGGTTGGCTCCAGTGTTGCGGCGCGGGGCGAATCGGAGAACGGCCAGAGAGGCCAAAAGGGGATCGATGTGGCCAAAAATGCTGACCTGATATCGCCCCTCGACGGTTTAACCGTGTGGCCGGAACTGACTCGGTGCCACGCCGCTCCAGCGTACGAAGGCATGGCGGAAGCTCGCGGTCTCGCTGAAGCCGAGGGTTTCGGCGATGCGGTAGATCGGCAACTGATCCTCGCAAAGCATCTGCTTGGCCCGCTCGAAACGCAGTTCGTCGAGCAGCTCCTGATAACTGCAGCCCATGTCCTTCAGATGCCGGCGCAAGGTGCGCGGCGAGCAGTTCATCTGCTGTGCCAGACCTTCCAGCCCCGGCGCGGCGTTGAGTTGCGCGCTGAGCAACTGTCGGATCCGCCCCAGCCACGCCTGGCGGCCGGTGAACTCGGTGTTCTGTTTGCGGCAGCGTTCGGCCATGGCCTGGTGGGTGATGATGTCGGCCAGCGGCAGCGGCTGGTCGAGCCAGCGCCGGTCGAAGGCGAAGGCGTTGTCCTTGGCGCCGAAGTGCAGCGGCGCCTTGAAGTGTTCGGCGTAGCTGTCGCGATAGTCTGGCGCGGTGTGCTCGAAGCGGGTGGCGAGCAGCGGTAGCGGATGGCCGAGCAGGTCATCGCAGATGACTTTCAGCGACACCAGACAGAACTCCGCGTTGAACACCGCCATCGCCGGGCTCTCGCGATAATCGGCGGCGACGAACCAGACACGCTCGCCGTCGTCTTCCAGGCTCAGTTCGAAAAGTGTTCCCAGCAGCGCCGGATAACGGATCGCCAGCCGCAAAGCGTCACCGAAGGTGGCACAGGTCAGTAGCGCGTAACCGAGGATGCCGTAGCAGGAAACGTGCATGCGCCGGCCCAGTTCCAGGCCAATGTCATGCTTGAGCGCGACGGCGTTGGCGCAGACCTGCATCTCCTGGTTGGTGGTTATGCGCGTATCGGCCCGGCTCAGATCCGCCGCGCTGATGCCGCTGCCGGCCAGCAGTGCTTCGCTGGACAGGCCCTGATCCCTGAAGGTGTTGAGCACCAGGGAGACGGCGTTGAGGGTGGTGAGGTGGGAGTGGAGCATTGGGAACGTCCAGTCTGGATGTGATGATTTTTTAGCAAGTTATGTGCCGTAAAATATTCAAGAAGGACTTTCGATAATATGAAATTTGAATAATAGAAGTGGGTTAGTTCGAGAATTCAGGCAGGCGCCTGAATAGAATAATGTTGATATTTTAAAGCCGCCACTGTCAGAAGTTGCAGGTTTTGACAGGAGAGTTAACCGTTGGTCGTGTTTTTGTATGTGAATAAAGTTATTTGGTTTTTTTAGGGTTTTTTCTTGACTCTGAGGCTGTTTTAGCTACTTTCGAATTGCTGGCGAATTCTAATTCACGAAAAAGGTGTTTGTCATGGAAAAGTCTGGTTTTGAAAAGTTGGTTCAAGAAAGCCTGAGTGTCGGAAATGGATCGAAGACGAATTTGACTGGCCGTTTGAAGGCTATGGCTGACGGCAGCCCAATTGATCTGCCTCTCTGGAAAATCATTAAGGGAGTGAGCTGGATCATTATGTTCGGAAGCGGAGATGATATTTTTGAAAGCGGTATTATTCTCGTTGTTGAAGAACGAAATTTTGGACAGGAATTGGGGCCTGACAGTGCATTGGTTAGTTATAAAGAAGAGGGGGGAGAAACATATTCGTGGGTAGAAGGGAAAATCAAGGTTTCGCACGATGCTGTAGGCAATAGATATTATGGTGGCGGCAATGCGAAAATGATGAGCGGTTCACCGGTTGTAAATATCGAAGATATTATTTTCGATTTTGTTTAATGCTGATCCAACCATAACCCATTAATGCCTAAGAGTGGGTTATGGTTTTCATGTATTTAAGAGTGGGATTAGACTTGCGTCAGTTCGCCGCACAGATCGAGTTCTATCAGACTACGGACTTCGTTTGTTTCCAGAGTTGTCCCTAATAAACCGTGCAACTTGCCGAACGCCGCCTCGCGGGTCATCCCTCCACCGGACAACACACCAACGCCACGCAAGCGGCTGCCGGCTTCATACACATCCAGCTCGACACCGCCTTCATGGCACTGCGTGACTGCAACCACAACCACGCCGTTATCCCGCGCCCGGCCGAGGCTGGCGAGGAATTGCGGGTTATCGCTCGGCCCGGTGCCGCTGCCGTAGCAC
Source organism: Pseudomonas sp. B21-021 (assembly GCF_024749205.1). Taxonomy (NCBI): domain Bacteria; kingdom Pseudomonadati; phylum Pseudomonadota; class Gammaproteobacteria; order Pseudomonadales; family Pseudomonadaceae; genus Pseudomonas; species Pseudomonas sp. B21-021. The sequence continues at coordinate 6,388,938 of NZ_CP087192.1, read as the reverse complement.
TCCAGCACCAGACCCTGAATGCCGCTGTCGAGCAGGCCGTCGATGATCTCGGCGCCGATGCCCGGGAACAGTGGCAGCACGGCCACTTTGGCCAGTTGCTTGGGCTGGTTGTAGTTCAGCGCTGCCGGCAGGGAAGTGGCTTTCACGCCGCCGCCCTGACGCTCCAGACGTTTGAACGGATGACGGCCGAAGCTGCGCACTTTCGCGCAACGGGTCGGCGCCAGCAATTCGCCGTGGAAATACAGGTGCACGCCCGGCGCCAGACCGTGGCCGAGGGCGACCAGTGCGCCGCTGAGGTTTTCCCAGGCGTCGCTGTCGGTAACGCCGGCCGGCAGCATCGAGCCGGTGAAGCACACGCGGGCATGCAGGCCCAGCAGCTGAAAGCTCATGGCGGCAGCGCTGTAGGCCAGGGTGTCGGTGCCGTGCAGGATCAACACGCTGTCGCAGCCTTGCACATCGACGGCGTCGACCACCGCTTCACGCAGTTGCTGCCAGTAGGCCGGGGTCATGTTGGCGCTGTCGATCAGCGGCGACATCTCGCGAAAGCGCCACTGCGGTACCACCAGCTCAGGCTGGCTGTGCAGGTAATCGCGCATCCGCGCTTCGAAACCGGACGCCGGGGCCAGGCCATTGGCGCTGGCCTGCATGCCGATGGTGCCACCGGTGTACAGCACCATGACGTGCTGGGCGGCAGGGTAGGTCGAGGAATTCATGGGGAGTTCTCCTGAACGAGGACAGCATGCGGTCGAGCATGACGCCGACCGCTGCTTGTGTCACGCCGGGCGCAAGACCTGCGCCCGGTTTTTACCCGATCAGCGTTGCGCTGCGGGGATGCCTTGCGGCTGAGCGTCAGCCTGAGTGTCGGCCGGCGGATTGGCCGGCCAGGCTTTCAGGTCCAGGTCCAGATCGCTGAACTTGCTGGAGTCGAACACCGGCTGGCTGACGCCGGCGCGGCGTTGCGCGTCGTAGTCGCGCATCACGCGCATGCCGACCTTGAACAGCATGGCCAGGGCCACCAGGTTGACGAAGGCCAGGCAGGTCATGGTGATGTCGGCGAAGGCGAACACGGTCGACAGGTCCTGCATCGAACCCCAGACCACCAGCGCCAGCACCAGGCCGCGGAACGTCATCAGCGCAGCGCGGTTGCGGGTGAGGAACTGCAGGCTGTTTTCGCCCAGGTAGTAGTTGTAGAGGATGCAAGTGAAGACGAACAGCGACAGTGCGACGCTGACGAACATGCGGCCCCAGTCACCGACCACGGCGGCCAGCGAGTTCTGGGTCAGGACGATGCCGTCACCTTCGAAGCCCGGGGTGTAGAAGCCCGACAGCAGGATCAGCAGCGCGGTGCAGGTGCAGATCACGAAGGTGTCGAGGAACACGCTGAACGCCTGAACCACGCCTTGAGCGCCCGGGTGCTTCACGGCCGCCACGGCGGCGACGTTCGGCGCACTGCCCAGGCCCGCTTCGTTGGCGAACACGCCACGTTTCACGCCCATCACGATTGCGCTGCCGAGCAGGCCGCCGAAGGCCGGGTCGAGACCGAAGGCGCTCTTGAAGATGGTTTCCAGCATGGCTGGCACGTGTTCGATCTGGGTGCCGATCACGTACAGGGTCACGCCGATGTAGGCCAGGGTCTTGATCGGAACCAGCAGGTCGGACACCGAAGCGATGCGCTTGATGCCGCCGATGAAGGTAATGGCCAGCAGCACAGCCAGGACGATACCGGTGTGTTGCGGATCAAAGGCAAAGGCGTTCTGCAGCGAGTGGGTCACGGTGTAGGACTGCAGGCCGATGAAGGCGAAGCCGTAGGTGACCAGCAGCAGGATCGAGAACACCACCGCCATGCCTTTGAGTTTCAGGCCGTGCTGGATGTAGTAAGCCGGACCGCCACGGTACAGGCCGTCGCCATCGGCGCGCTTGTAGACCTGGGCCAGCGTACATTCGAAGAAGCTGCTGGACATGCCGACCAGTGCGGTCACCCACATCCAGAACACCGCACCCGGACCACCGAGGGTCACGGCGATGCCGACACCGGCGATGTTGCCTGCACCGACGCGGCCGGCGAGGCTGAGCATCAGGGCCTGGAACGAGCTGAGTTGACCGGCGCTGCCTTTGAGGCTGTCGCGGAACACCGCGAACATGTGGAAGAAATGGCGCAATTGAACGAAACGCGAGCGAATCGTGAAGTAGCTACCGAGCCCGACAATGAGCACGATCAGTACTTTCCCTGAGAGGAAGTCGTTGATGACTTCGAGCATGGATTTTTCCTCGCTGTTTATTGTGTAAGCAAATGCTGGATGGTCGGAAACATCGCGTTACACCGGTGTGCGCGCGGCACAACAGGCGAGGCGAGGGTTTCGTCCCGGATCCATATCGCGGGTTTGTTATTAGTTCGGGTTTCGCATGGGTTATGGCCTCGTTACCGACGACCGCTCACGCGAAGAGGGGCGGCACTATACCGATCAGTGCGGCGCCCGTCTGCACGGTTGTGGTGCGAGCGACGAAACGAAGCTTTGAAACACCCGACGTTACCGGCGTCGGGTTTGTGTGAAAGCTGATTTGCGGTCAGCTTCCATACATACGGTTCTCAGGTTCAAACAGTTAAAAAAAAGGGCTCGGGGAATCATCCCCAAGCCCTCAAAAGGTGAGAGGTGTCTAGTCCCTCGACCTGGTGAGCGGTGCTACAAGTAACGCGTCGGATCAGGCCTTCAGAGGCACCAGACGCGGAGCAATCATGTTTTCCGGGCGCAGGATGTCGGCGAGCATGGCTTCGTCGAGCAGACCTTCTTCGCGCACCAGTTCCAGCACGCCGCGGCCGCTTTCAAGGGCGATACGGGCGATGCGGGTGGCGTTTTTGTAGCCGATGTACGGGTTCAGTGCGGTGACCAGACCGATCGAGTGTTCGACCAGTTCGCGGCAGCGCGCTTCGTTGGCGGTGATGCCGACGATGCAGTGCTCGCGCAGCATGTCCATGGCGCGTTGCAGCAGACGGATCGAGTCGAGGATCTTGAAAGCGATCAGTGGCTCCATCACGTTCAGTTGCAGTTGGCCGCCTTCGGCTGCCATGGTCAGCGCCAGATCGTTACCGATGACCTGGAATGCCACCTGGTTCACGGCTTCCGGGATAACCGGGTTGACCTTGCCTGGCATGATCGAGCTGCCTGGCTGACGCGCCGGCAGGTTGATTTCGTTGATGCCGGTGCGCGGGCCGCTGGACAGCAGGCGCAGGTCGTTGCAGATCTTCGACAGCTTGACCGCGGTGCGCTTGAGCATGCCGGAGAACAGCACGAAGGCGCCCATGTCGGAGGTGGCTTCGATCAGGTCGGCGGCCGGAACCAGCGGTTGACCGCTGATCAGCGCCAGGCGCTGTACGGCCAGGGCCTGATAACGCGGGTCGGCGTTGATGCCGGTACCGATCGCGGTGCCGCCCAGGTTCACTTCGGTCAGCAGCTCCGGGGCCAGCGTCTTCAGACGGGCCAGGTCTTCGCCCATGGTGGTGGCGAAAGCGCGGAATTCTTGACCCAAAGTCATCGGTACGGCGTCTTGCAGCTGGGTACGGCCCATCTTCAGGACGTGGTTGAATTCTTCACCCTTGGCCGCGAACGCCTGAATCAGGCTGTCGAGGCTGGCCAGCAGCGCGTCGTGACCCAGCAGCAGACCCAGACGGATCGCGGTCGGGTAGGCGTCGTTGGTCGACTGCGCCATGTTCACGTCGTCGTTCGGGTGCAGGTACTGGTACTCGCCTTTCTGGTGACCCATCGCTTCAAGAGCAATGTTGGCGATCACTTCGTTGGCGTTCATGTTGGTGGAAGTACCGGCGCCACCTTGAATCATGTCGACCACGAACTCTTCGTGGAAATCGCCGCGGATCAGACGTGCACAGGCTTCGCTGATGGCAGCGTGCTTGGCTTCGCTCAGGTGACCCAGCTCGCGGTTGGCGTCAGCGGCGGCCTGTTTGACCATCGCCAGACCGACAACCAGCTTCGGGTAGTGCGAAATCGGAACGCCCGAGAGGCGGAAGTTGTTCACCGCTCGCAGGGTCTGGATGCCGTAATACGCTTGAGCAGGGACTTCGAGGGTGCCAAGCAGGTCGTTTTCTGTGCGGAATGATGCAGCGGAGGACATGATAGAAATCATCTCGATATGGACCCGGTCTGTGCCGGAACGCTGCGAATGCTAGGCTTGTGGGAATTTTTGGGCCAATGCTGTTAAACACTGCCCTATGCACATTCGGCATAATGCCCGTGTGACGCCGCGTGCGCGGCAGACGTGTGACCTGTTTTGGTGCGTGTCCGGGAGGACGTGATGAATCTGGAAAGCAAATGGCTCGAGGACTTCAGTGCTCTGGCCGCCACCCGCAGCTTCTCGCAGGCGGCCGAACGGCGCTTCGTGACCCAGCCGGCCTTCAGCCGGCGGATCCGCAGCCTGGAAGCGGCGCTGGGCCTGACGCTGGTCAACCGCTCGCGCACGCCGATCGAGCTGACGGCGGCGGGGCAACTGTTCCTGGTGACCGCGCGCACGGTGGTCGAACAGCTCGGTGAAGTGTTGCGTCATCTTCATCATCTGGAGGGTGGGCAGGGCGAAGTGATCCAGGTCGCGGCGGCGCACTCGCTGGCGCTCGGTTTCTTCCCGCGCTGGATCGCGCAATTGCGCAACGAAGGCCTGAACATCGCTACCCGGCTGGTGGCGACCAACGTTGGCGACGCGGTGCACGCGCTGCGTGAGGGCGGTTGCGATCTGATGCTGGCGTTCTATGACCCGGACGCGGCCATGCAGATGGACCCGGAAATCTTTCCGTCGCTGCACCTGGGCCAGACTGAAATGCTTCCGGTATGTGCGGCGGATGCCAATGGCAAGCCGCTGTTCGATCTGGAAGGCGAGGGCAGTGTGCCGTTGCTGGCGTACAGCGCCGGGGCGTTTCTCGGGCGTTCGGTGAACGGCTTGCTGCGTCAGCGTCAGCTGCGCTTCACCACGATCTATGAAACGGCCATGGCCGACAGCCTGAAAAGCATGGCGCTGGAAGGCCTCGGCATTGCTTGGGTGCCGCAATTGAGTGTGCGTGCCGAACTGGCCCGGGGCGAACTGGTAGTTTGTGGCGGCTCGCAATGGCATGTACCGCTGGAGATTCGCTTGTACCGCTGTGCGCTGGTGCGCAAGGCCAATGTGCGGTTGTTGTGGCGAAAGCTGGAAGGCGGTGCGGCGCAAGGTCCGGCCGGTGCGTGAAACATGTCCCGGCCACTGACCTTCGAGTCAATAAAACCGGGCTTTTGCGGCAGATGACAGATGGTCGCAACGGGGGCTGTTTATTGCTTTCTTTGCGGTATACTGCGCGGCCTTCGGCCGGTTCGTCCGGCCATTTTTCCTACAACAAGCCACGCATCCTGCGTGGCTTGTTGTTTTTGACGCGCCTGCGGGCGCCCAGAGAGAAGAGGCGCGACGATGAGTGCACTGGTTGGCGTGATCATGGGCTCCAAGTCCGATTGGTCCACCCTTAGCCACACCGCCGATATGCTGGAAAAGCTCGGCATCCCTTACGAGGTCAAGGTGGTTTCCGCCCACCGCACCCCGGATCTGCTGTTCCAGTACGCCGAAGAGGCTGAAGGCCGCGGCATCGAGGTGATCATCGCCGGTGCCGGTGGCGCAGCCCACCTGCCAGGCATGTGTGCGGCCAAGACCCACCTGCCGGTGCTGGGCGTGCCGGTGCAGTCGGCGATGCTTTCGGGTGTCGACTCGCTGCTGTCGATCGTGCAGATGCCGGCCGGTATTCCGGTTGCCACCTTGGCCATCGGCAAGGCCGGTGCGATCAACGCAGCCCTGCTGTCGGCGAGCATCCTGGGCGCCAAGCATCCACAATTCCACGCGGTACTGAAAACCTTCCGTGCCGAGCAGACAGACAGCGTCCTGGACAATCCAGACCCACGTATTGCCTGAGGTTGTTGAGATGAAGATCGGTGTAATCGGTGGCGGCCAGTTGGGTCGCATGTTGGCCCTGGCGGGTACCCCGCTGGGCATGAACTTCGCTTTCCTCGACCCTGCGCCGGACGCTTGCGCCGCTGCGCTGGGCGAACACCTGCGGGCCGATTACGGCGATCAGGATCATCTGCGCCAGTTGGCCGATGAAGTCGATCTGGTGACCTTCGAGTTCGAAAGCGTTCCGGCTGAAACCGTGGCCTTCCTTTCGCAATTCGTGCCGGTCTACCCGAGCGCCGAAGCCCTGCGCATCGCTCGCGACCGCTGGTTCGAAAAGAGCATGTTCAAGGACTTGGGGATTCCGACCCCGGCGTTCGCCGACATCCAGTCGCAAGCTGATCTGGACGCCGCCGTTGCGTCGATCGGCCTGCCGGCCGTGCTGAAGACCCGCACCCTGGGTTACGACGGCAAGGGCCAGAAAGTCCTGCGCAAGCCGGAAGACGTGGTCGGTACGTTCGCCGAGCTGGGCAGCGTGGCCTGCCTGCTGGAAGGCTTCGTGCCGTTCACCGGTGAAGTGTCGCTGATCGCCGTGCGTGCCCGTGATGGCGAGACGAAGTTCTATCCATTGGTGCACAACACCCACGACAGCGGCATCCTCAAGCTGTCCGTTGCCAGCACCGATCACCCGCTGCAGGCTCTGGCCGAAGACTATTCCAGCCGTGTGCTCAAGCAGCTGAACTACGTCGGCGTGATGGCGTTCGAGTTCTTTGAAGTCGACGGCGGCCTCAAGGCCAACGAAATCGCCCCGCGCGTGCACAACTCCGGGCACTGGACCACCGAAGGCGCCGAGTGCAGCCAGTTCGAAAACCATCTGCGGGCCGTTGCCGGTCTGCCGCTGGGTTCGACCGCCAAGGTCGGCGAGAGCGCGATGCTCAACTTCATCGGTGTGGTTCCGCCGGTCGAGAAGGTCATCGCCATCGACGATTGCCATCTGCATCACTACGGCAAGGCCTTCAAGGCCGGGCGCAAGGTCGGCCACGCCAACCTGCGCTGCAAGGACAAGGCGACCCTCGAGCAGCAGATCCTCAAGGTCGAAGCGCTGATCGCCGAGTAACGACAGTTTCATCTGGCAGCGGCGGAACCATTGCGGGGCCGCCGTTCTCTGATGGCAGGATGCGAAAGTCTGACTAGGCTTCATCGCATATCTACCATTCAGAGGGAAATGCCATGGGAATTATCGGAACCATCTTTATCGGCCTCATCGTCGGCCTGCTGGCGCGGTTCCTGAAACCGGGCGATGACAGCATGGGCTGGATCATGACCATCCTGCTCGGTATCGGCGGTTCGCTGGCAGCCACTTACGGCGGCCAGGCCCTGGGCATCTATCAGGCGGGTCAGGGCGCCGGCTTCATCGGCGCGCTGGTTGGCGCGATCGTGTTGCTGGTGATCTACGGCCTGATCAAAAAGAACTGATCCAAAGCGACAAAGCCCTCTCTGCCAATCCGGCGGGGAGGGCTAGAATGCTCGGCGATTCAGCGTTCCCTCCTTATTCGAGCATCCTTTACCGAGCACCTTCATGCGCCGTCTTCTGTTGACTCTCCTTTTGCTGGGCAGCGGTCTGGCCCACGCCGGCGATCTGCCGGAAACCGACTGGTTGGAACTGATGCCCAAGTCGGATCAGAAAGCCCTCGAGGCAATGCCTGAAATCGACCACAACTCCCCGGAAGCCACCGGCACCTTCACCCAGAAAGGCGGGATGAAGCAGGCCAAAGGTTTGCCGGCGGTGATGTATTCGACCAAGACCGTGGCGTCGATGAACGACAAACACATCCGCATCGGTGGTTATCCAGTGCCGCTGGAGTCCGACGCCAAGGGCCGCAGCACGCTGTTCTTCCTCGTGCCGTACCCGGGCGCGTGCATCCACGTGCCGCCACCGCCGCCGAATCAACTGGTGCTGGTGCGTTATCCGAAAGGCTTGAAGCTGGATGATATCTACACGCCTCTGTGGGTGACCGGCACGCTGAAGATCGAGAAGGTCAGCAATGATCTGGCCGATGCGGCGTATGCGCTGGAGGCGGACAAGGTGCGGGTGGTGCAGGAATCGGATCTCTAAAACCTGCTCATAACAAATGTGGGAGGGGGCTTGCTCCCGAAGGCGGTGGATCAGTCAATGGATTCGTCGACTGAGACACTGTCTTCGGGAGCAAGCCCCCTCCCACAATGGGTTTTGCGGTGTTGGTTAAAGCGGCTTGCTGCCGACGCTGACACCCATGGTGTGGCGGGCATCCGGTGCCAGGTTCACCACGTCGTTCATCACGTTTGCCGTCTCGATGCAGAGCATGCGCTGCCAGCCATCGTTGTCCATGTCACTAAGCGCAGCGGCGCGGTCGATCCACGGGTTCCAGATCACCGCCGTACGTGAACCGCTGGCGGTCAGCACGATGCGCCGTTCCCAGGCCGGATCGACGATGCTCAGTTGCGGCGGAGCGTCGAGATAGATGCGGTCGGTTTCCCCGGCAAAACGCAGGTCGCCTTGCTGGGTGTGAGTCTTCCAGTCGTCGAGGGTCTCGATGTAATCCAGGCCATCGACGCCTTCGACGCGCACGTTGCGCACATCGCTGACCGCGAAATAGCTGTGCAGCGCCTGGCTGATGCTGACGGTGTCGGCACCACGGTTGTGGCTGGTCAGGCTGATGTGCAACTGATCGTCGAGGCGCAGGGTCAGGGTCAGGTCGACCTGATGCGGCCAGCCCGGAAAGCCACCTTCGGGGTAGGGCAGCTTGAACTCGACCTTGAGGCTTTCACCTTCGGTTTCGATACCGCCCAGTTCCCAATCCATCGCCCGGACAAACCCGTGGGCGGCGGCCGGTTCTTCGCTGACGCGCATTGCCTGCACGCTCTGCGGGTTGCGGGCGAAGACGCCGAACCACGGCCAGCACACCGGCACGCCGGCGCGGATGCTCTTGCCGGTCTTGAACACGGCCTTGTCGTTCAGCCAGATCAGCGGCGGCTGGCCGTCCACCTGATAACTGAGGATGTGCGCGCCTTGCTGGGCCACCAGCACTTCGGCCTGACCGTGGCGGATGCGCCAGCAGTTCAGTTCATCCAGTTTCACGGCTTCAACGTTGGGCGTGTTCATGGGACAACTCTCGATCAGCAACTTGGACGACTATCGACCGTGAAACGGCCGCGAGGTTTAACGTGCGCGTGGCGGAACCGAACGGGTGCGGCCGCTGCCATCGATGGCGACGAACACGAACACCGCTTCGGTCACTTTACGCCACTCGCTGGACAGCGGATCGTCGCTCCACACCTCGACCATCATCTGGATCGAGCTGCGGCCGATTTCCAGGGTCTGGGTATAAAAGGACAATTGCGCGCCGACAGCCACCGGCACCAGAAACGCCATGCGATCAATGGCCACTGTCGCAACACGGCCACCGGCAACACGGCTGGCCATGGCAGTGCCGGCCAGGTCCATCTGCGCCACCAGCCAGCCGCCGAAAATATCGCCGAAGCCGTTGGTTTCGCGGGGAAGCGCGGTGATTTGCAGGGCCAGGTCGCCTTGCGGGATCGGATCTTCTTGTTCGAGCTCTATCATGCCGGGGGTGCCTCTGACCCGTGACTCTTCGTTGGGTATTGCTGGTGGTAGCCGTCTTCGGGAAAAACGATTCAGCACCGAACATACTACGTTCGTCACGTTTTCCATCAGGCGCCTAAGGAGAAACTCTGCGAAACCGGCTAATCCCGAGCAAGGGTCGGGCCAACGACGTTTTCGCACAGCAACCCCTTACAAACCGGAGCAAGGTTGCGAGTATATCGGTCGGTAGACTCCGCGACGACCGTCCGGTTCTGATTTCGACCGGCAAATACGCGCCTCTATGTGCTTTTTCGAACAATTTGCTATGGTGCCGAACCTGCCCGAGCCACAGCCAGCGTTGTTGTGGCGGCAGATCCGACTATAAGAGAAGACCTTGCCATGACCACAGCGCCCTCGAGCCTCGCGCAGCCCGACCAACCCGCACGACCGTTGACCCGCAATGACTACAAGACTCTGTCGCTTTCGGCCCTGGGGGGCGCGCTGGAGTTCTACGATTTCATCATCTTCGTGTTCTTCGCCACCGTGGTCGGCAAATTGTTCTTCCCGGCCGACATGCCCGAGTGGCTGCGTCTGATGCAGACCTTCGGCATCTTCGCCGCCGGCTACCTCGCACGGCCGCTGGGCGGGATCGTCATGGCGCACTTCGGCGACCTGCTGGGACGCAAGAAGATGTTCACCCTGAGCATTTTCATGATGGCCGTGCCGACCCTGATCATGGGCCTGCTGCCGACCTACGCGCAGATCGGCATGTGGGCACCGATCCTGCTGCTGTTGATGCGCGTCATTCAGGGCGCGGCGATTGGCGGTGAGGTGCCGGGGGCTTGGGTCTTCGTTTCCGAACACGTACCCGGCAAGCACATCGGCTACGCCTGCGGCACCCTGACTAGCGGCCTGACGGCGGGCATCCTGCTCGGCTCGCTGGTCGCCACCGCGATCAACAGCATTTATACGCAAACGGAAGTTTCGGATTACGCCTGGCGGATTCCGTTCCTGCTCGGCGGCGTGTTCGGTCTGTTCTCGGTTTACCTGCGCCGCTGGCTGCACGAGACCCCGGTGTTCGCCGAACTGCAACAACGCAAGGCGCTGGCCGAAGAAGTGCCGCTGCGCGCGGTGCTGCGTGACCATCGCGGGGCGATTGCAGTCTCGATGCTGCTGACCTGGTTGCTGTCCGCCGGCATCGTCGTGGTGATCCTGATGACCCCGACCGTGCTGCAAACGGTCTATCACTTCTCGCCGACCACCGCGTTGCAATCCAATAGCCTGGCGATCGTGTTCCTGAGCTTCGGCTGCATCATTTCCGGCGCGCTGGCCGATCGCTTCGGTGCCGGTCGCGTGTTCGTGTTCGGTTGCCTGGGTTTGCTGGCCAGTTCCTGGACCTTCTATCACAGCCTCGCCGATCACCCGAACTGGCTGTTCCCGCTGTATGCGCTGACCGGTTTCCTGGTCGGCACCATCGGCGCGGTGCCTTATGTGATGGTCAAAGCGTTCCCGCCGGTGGTGCGCTTCAGCGGTCTGTCCTTCTCTTATAACGTCGCTTACGCGATCTTCGGCGGCCTGACCCCGATGGTGGTCAGCCTGTTGCTGAAAGAAAGCGCGATGGGGCCTGCCTACTATGTGGCGGTGCTGTGCGGGATGGGGATCCTGGTCGGCGCGTGGCTCTGGAGCAAAGGTCGCTAAACCACCTTCACACTTGCGGTTACAACTGAAAGGCCAGCCTTCCGACAGGGATGCTGGCCTTTCATCCAATTGTCATATTTCAGCCATAGAGTGTTCACACGGCCTGCTGATACTTGGCCCCGACTTAACACACCCTATCTGCTAGGAGTAAGGCATGAAACTGAAGCGTTTGATGGCGGCAATGACTTTTGTCGCTGCTGGCGTTGCGACTGCCAACGCGGTTGCCGCTGTTGACCCTGCTATCCCGAGCTACACCAAGACCACTGGTGTGTCGGGCAACCTGTCCAGCGTCGGCTCCGATACCCTGGCCAACCTCATGACCCTCTGGGCTGAGAACTACAAAAAAGAATACCCGAACGTAAACATCCAGATTCAGGCCGCTGGCTCCGCCACCGCGCCACCTGCGCTGACTGAAGGCACCTCCAACCTGGGCCCGATGAGCCGCAAGATGAAGGACACCGAACTGGCAGCCTTCGAACAGAAATACGGCTACAAGCCAACCGCCATCCCGGTTGCCGTGGACGCCCTGGCTGTCTTCGTACACAAGGACAACCCGATCCAGCACCTGACCATGGAACAGGTTGACGCGATCTTCTCGTCCACCCGTCTGTGCGGCGCCAAGACCGACGTGAAAACCTGGGGTGACCTGGGCGTGACCGGCGACCTGGCCAACAAGCCGGTTCAACTGTTCGGTCGCAACTCGGTATCCGGCACCTACGGCTACTTCAAGGAAGAAGCCCTGTGCAAAGGCGACTACAAGCCTAACGTCAACGAACAACCAGGCTCGGCTTCGGTCGTGCAGTCGATCAGCTCCTCGCTGAACGGCATCGGTTACTCGGGCATCGGCTACAAGACCGCCAGCGTGAAAACCGTTGCTCTGTCGAAGAAGGGCAGCACTGACTTCATCGAAGACACCGAAGAAAACGCCCTGAACGGCAAGTACCCGCTGTCGCGTTTCCTGTACGTGTACGTCAACAAAGCCCCGAACAAGCCTCTGGCCCCGCTGGAAGCCGAGTTCGTGAAACTGGTTCTGTCGAAACAGGGCCAGGAAGTGGTCGTGAAAGACGGCTACATCCCGCTGCCAGCCAAGGTTGCTGCAAAAGCACTGGCTGACCTGGGTCTGCAGGAAGGCGGCGCTGAAGTCGCAAAAAAGTAACAAACTGAGTCAGGGGTGAACCCCGCCTGACTCACGTGTGGGGCCCGGCCCGCAAGCGGCCCGGCCCCCACACTCCCCGAATTCTTCTATCCACTGCCAGTGCCCTGCTGGCGGCGGATTTGGTGCGTCACTGCATTGTCATCTTTCTGTCATACAGGATCGCTAGGGTGTGCGCATGAATGATCTGGCCAATTCCAAAATGACTACGAACCCTCCCAAGCGCATTGACTTCAATACGCCTGAGTTGCAACGCAAGCGCCGCATTCGCGCGCTCAAGGATCGCTTCACCCGCTGGTACGTCCTCGTCGGCGGTCTGGCGGTGCTGGCAGCCATCACCCTGATCTTCTTTTTCCTCGCCTACGTGGTCGCGCCGCTGTTCAAAGGTGCTGACCTGAGCGCGAAAGATGCAATCACCCCGGCCTGGATGCAGGACGCCGGCAAGCCGCTGATGATTTCGCTCGAAGAGCAGAATCAGGTGGCCATGCGCGTTTCCGACAAGGGCCAGGCGCTGTTCTTCGACATCGACAGTGGCGCTGAATTGAAGCGCGTCGATCTGCCTTTGCCGGCAGGCGCCAGTGTGACCTCCATCGGCGAAGACCAGCCGGGCCATCCGCTGGTGGCCGTGGGCCTGTCCAACGGTCAGGCGCTGGTGTTCCGTCACACTTATAAAGTCAGCTACCCGGATGGCAAGAAAACCATCACCCCGGCCATCGAGTATCCGTACGGCGATGCACCGATCGCGCTGAACGAAGGCGGCGGTGCGCTGGAGCACGTCAGCCTCAACGCCACCGATTCGACCCTGATGCTGGTCGGCTCCACCGGTTCGCAACTCAATGTGCTGTCGCTGACCAGCGAAGAAAACATGATGACCGGCGAAGTCACCAACGAGCAGAAGCGTATCGATCTGCCGCAGATGACCGAGCCGGTGAAAAACATCTTCGTCGACCCGCGCCAGCAGTGGCTGTACGTGGTCAACGGGCGTGCCCAGGCCGACGTGTTCAGCCTGCGCGACAAGAGCCTCAACGGTCGCTACAAACTGCTGGAAAACGCTGACGCTGAAGTCACTGCGACCACGCAACTGGTCGGTGGCATCTCACTGATCGTCGGTGACTCCAAAGGTGGCCTGGCCCAGTGGTTCATGGCCCGCGACACCGATGGCGAGCTGCGTCTGAAGCAGATCCGCACCTTCCAGATGGGCACCACGCCGATCGTTGAAATTTCCGCCGAGGAACGTCGCAAGGGCTTCCTGGCCCTGGATGCCAGCGGCAAGCTCGGCGTGTTCCACAGCACCGCGCACCGCACCTTGCTGGTCGATCAAGTCGTCGAAGGCCAGGGCCTGTTCGGCCTGTCGCCGCGCGCCAACCGCGTGATCGTCGAAGCCGGCGGCAAGCTGCAACCGCTGCTGCTCGACAACCCGCACCCGGAAGTTTCGTGGAGCGCGCTGTGGAGCAAGGTCTGGTACGAGAACTACGACGAGCCTAAATACGTCTGGCAATCGACTGCGGCCAACACCGATTTCGAACCGAAACTGAGCCTGTCGCCACTGACCTTCGGCACCCTGAAAGCCGCGTTCTACGCGATGCTGCTGGCTGCACCGCTGGCCGTCGCCGCTGCGATCTACACCGCGTACTTCATGGCCCCGGGCATGCGCCGCAAGGTCAAACCGGTGATCGAGCTGATGGAAGCGATGCCGACGGTGATCCTCGGTTTCTTCGCCGGCCTGTTCCTCGCGCCATACGTGGAAGGGCATCTGCCGGGCATCTTCAGCCTGCTGATGTTGCTGCCGATCGGCATCCTGATCGCCGGTTTCACCTTCAGCCGTCTGCCTGAATCGATCCGCCTGAAAGTCCCGGACGGCTGGGAAAGTGCGCTGCTGATTCCGGTGATCCTGTTTGTGGGCTGGCTGTCGCTGTACATGAGCCCGTTCATGGAGAACTGGTTCTTCGGCGGTGACATGCGCATGTGGATCTCCCACGACCTGGGCATCACCTACGACCAGCGCAACGCTCTGGTGGTCGGTCTGGCCATGGGTTTTGCGGTGATCCCGAACATCTACTCGATCGCCGAAGACGCCGTGTTCAGCGTGCCGCGCGGCCTGACCCTGGGCTCGCTGGCCCTCGGTGCCACACCGTGGCAGACCATGACTCGCGTGGTGATCCTGACCGCCAGCCCGGGCATTTTCTCGGCGCTGATGATCGGCATGGGCCGTGCGGTCGGCGAAACCATGATCGTGCTGATGGCCACCGGCAACACCCCGGTCATGGAAATGAACCTGTTCGAAGGCCTGCGCACCCTGGCCGCCAACGTCGCGGTGGAAATGCCGGAGTCGGAAGTCGGCGGCAGCCACTACCGCGTGCTGTTCCTCTCGGCGCTGGTGCTGCTGTTGTTCACCTTCGTCATGAACACCCTCGCGGAACTGATTCGTCAGCGTCTGCGCAAGAAATACTCGTCGCTTTAAGCAAAGGTAGAAGTCTGTGAAACAGAACTCCCTGAAAGGATGGTTCAAGAGCGGCGCCCCGGGCGTCTGGATCAGCGGTGGCGCGGTGTCCATCGCGGTCATCATGACCATTGGCCTGCTGGCGGTAATCGCCGTGCGCGGTCTGGGTCACTTCTGGCCGGCGGATCTGATCCACGCCAGCTATGACGTACCGGGCCAGGGCCAGCATCTGGTCGTGGGCGAAGTGGTGCAGAAAGAAGAAGTGCCGCGCGCCCGTCTGAAGAGCGCCGGCCTGCCGGTGCCGGACGAAGGTCCGGAATTCATGACCCGCGAGCTGATCAAGGTCGGCAACCGTGACCTGAACGGCAACGACTTCACCTGGATCGTCGGCGAGTGGCTGACCAACCAGACCACGCCGGTGGAACTGATGGCGCTGGAGCGTCGTGAGTGGGGCAACTTCTACGGCTACCTGGTCAACGTCAAACAGGACGGCAAGGTGATTGCCGAAGGCGAAGCGGCCTGGCCTGAACTGCAAGCGCGGATCAACCGCGTGAACGGCCTCGCGGCGCAGCTCAAGTCGCTGGAAAAAACCGACATCGGCGCGATCAACGCCGGCCTCGAGCGCATCCGTCTGCACGGTCGCAAGCTGGAGCTGGAAGGCAAGCTCGATGCCACCGCGCAAGCGGACATGGAATCCGAGCGCGCCGAGCTGAACGCTCGCTATCAGGACATCGAAGCCCGTCTGGCCGACCTGCACGCGCAGTTCAACCGTGACGCCTTGACCGCTCGTGATGCGAACGGCAAGGAAATCGAAATCGGCCTGGGCAAAGTGGTTCACGCCTACCAGCCGAACGCGATGGGTACGTTCACCAAGATCGGTTTCTACTTCAGCAAGGTCTGGGAATTCCTGTCCGACGACCCGCGTGAAGCGAACACCGAAGGCGGGATTTTCCCGGCGATCTTCGGCACCGTGATGATGACCCTGATCATGGCGATGATCGTGACCCCGTTCGGCGTGCTGGCGGCGGTGTACCTGCGTGAATACGCCAAGCAGAACACCCTGACCCGGGTTATCCGGATCGCGGTGAACAACCTGGCGGGTGTTCCGGCGATTGTTTACGGCGTGTTCGGTCTGGGCTTCTTCGTCTACGTGCTGGGTGGCTCGCTCGACCGTCTGTTCTTCCCTGAAGCGCTGCCGGCACCGACCTTCGGTACCCCGGGTCTGCTCTGGGCTTCGTTGACCCTGGCGCTGCTGGCGGTGCCGGTGGTGATCGTGGCCACTGAAGAAGGTCTGGCGCGTATCCCGCGCACCGTGCGTGAGGGCTCGCTGGCTCTGGGCGCGACCAAGGCTGAAACCCTGTGGAAGATCGTTCTGCCGATGGCCAGTCCGGCGATGATGACCGGCATGATCCTCGCGGTGGCTCGTGCCGCCGGTGAAGTGGCGCCGCTGATGCTGGTGGGTGTGGTGAAACTGGCGCCGTCGCTGCCGGTGGACGGCAACTACCCGTATCTGCACCTGGATCAGAAGATCATGCACCTGGGCTTCCACATCTACGACGTCGGCTTCCAGAGCCCGAACGTCGAGGCCGCGCGGCCGCTGGTGTACGCCACGGCGCTGTTGCTGGTGCTGGTGATCGCCACCCTGAACCTGTCGGCGGTGTACATCCGTAACCACTTGCGCGAGAAGTACAAGGCGCTGGACAGCTGATCGCCGTCACAAGAATTGAAGGGCTGCCGGTCTAGATTCCGGCAGCCAACCGAACCGAATTTGTTAGCACAGGGGATCTCCCATGCAGCACGAAACACATACCTACGGCATCAACATGTCTGCCCTGGGCCGCGACAAGCAGAGCCTGAACCTCGAACAGGAAACCGTGGCCATCGAAGTGCCGGGCCTGAGCCTGTTCTACGGCGAGAAACAAGCGCTGTACGACGTCAGCATGAACATTCCGAAACAGCGCGTGACCGCCTTCATCGGCCCGTCCGGCTGCGGCAAGTCCACGCTGCTGCGGACCTTCAACCGTATGAACGACCTGGTGGATGGCTGCCGCGTCGAAGGCGCGATCAACCTGTACGGCAACAACATCTACCGCAAGGGCGAAGACGTGGCCGAGCTGCGCCGCCGGGTCGGTATGGTGTTCCAGAAGCCTAACCCGTTCCCGAAGACCATCTACGAAAACGTGGTCTACGGCCTGCGCATCCAGGGCATCAACAAGAAGCGCATCCTCGACGAAGCCGTCGAGTGGGCGTTGAAAGGCGCGGCCCTGTGGGACGAAGTCAAAGACCGTCTGCATGACTCGGCCCTTGGCCTGTCCGGTGGTCAGCAACAACGTCTGGTGATCGCCCGTACCATCGCCGTGGAACCGGAAGTGCTACTGCTCGACGAACCGTGCTCGGCGCTCGACCCGATCTCGACCCTGAAAGTCGAAGAGCTGATCTACGAGCTCAAATCCAAGTTCACCATCGTCATCGTGACCCACAACATGCAGCAGGCGGCGCGGGTGTCCGACTACACGGCGTTCATGTACATGGGCAAACTGGTGGAATTCGGCGACACCGATACCCTGTTCACCAATCCGGCCAAGAAGCAGACCGAAGACTACATCACCGGTCGTTACGGCTGACAGTTGCGGGTTATTCACAGAATTGACGCTGCGGCCCGCCGCACCTTACCGGACGCTCCAAGGACGCCAACATGATTAGTAAAGAAGGCCTTACCCATCACATTTCCGCGCAGTTCAACGCCGAACTGGAAGAAGTGCGCAGCCACCTGCTGGCCATGGGCGGGCTGGTCGAGAAGCAGGTCAACGACGCGGTCACCGCGCTGATCGAGGCCGACTCGGGCCTGGCCCAGCAAGTGCGCGAGATCGACGACCAGATCAACCAGATGGAACGCAACATCGACGAAGAATGCCTGCGCATTCTGGCCCGTCGTCAGCCGGCGGCTTCCGACCTGCGTCTGATCATCAGCATCTCCAAGTCGGTGATCGACCTTGAGCGCATCGGCGACGAAGCGACCAAGATCGCCCGCCGTGCGATCCAGTTGTGCGAAGAAGGCGAAGCGCCGCGCGGTTACGTCGAGGTTCGCCATATCGGCGACCAGGTGCGCAACATGGTGCGTGATGCGCTGGATGCCTTTGCCCGTTTCGACGCCGATCTGGCGCTGTCGGTGGCGCAGTACGACAAGATCATCGACCGCGAATACAAGACCGCCCTGCGCGAGCTGGCGACTTACATGATGGAAGACCCGCGCTCTATCTCGCGGGTCTTGAGCATTATCTGGGTGCTGCGTTCGCTGGAGCGGATCGGCGACCACGCGCGCAACATCTCGGAGCTTGTGATTTATCTGGTGCGCGGCACCGATGTGCGGCACATGGGCCTCAAGCGCATGAAGGAAGAAGTTGAAGGGACAAGTGGCGAAACCGCTAATGTTCCGGGCGATGCTGACGATAAGTAAGATTGCCTGAGAAAAGCGCCCGGCCCTTTGGCCGGGCGTTTTTGTTTCTGCTTTTCATGGGCAGAAGCGAATTAAAAAGCAGCACCCGCGAACGAAAAGTCCCGGCGTGACTGAAGAGTTTTGGCAATGTGCCATCAGCCAGCGTTATGCTTGCCGGGATTTTAATAGGGGTGTTGGATGAGCAAGATCAGTGTGTTGGTCGTGGACGATGCATCGTTCATTCGTGACCTGGTGAAAAAGTGCCTGCGTAATTACTTCCCGGGGATCCGCACCGAGGACGCCATCAACGGCAAGAAGGCCCAGGCCATGCTGGCCAAGGAAGCTTTCGACCTGGTGCTGTGCGACTGGGAAATGCCGGAAATGTCCGGCCTCGAACTGCTGACCTGGTGTCGTGAGCAGGACAACCTCAAGACCATGCCGTTCATCATGGTCACCAGCCGTGGCGACAAGGAAAACGTCGTGCAGGCGATCCAGGCCGGCGTCACCGGTTACGTCAGCAAGCCGTTCACCAACGAGCAACTGCTGACCAAGGTCAAGCAGGCCCTGAACAAGGTCGGCAAGCTCGACACCCTGATGAACAGCGCCCCGACCAAGATGAACTCGGCGTTCGGCAACGACTCCCTGAGCGCGTTGACCGGCGGCAAGGCTGCCGTGGTCGGTTCCGCACCGACCGCTGCGGCTGTAAATCCGTTTGCCAAGCCTGCCGCTGCGGCCCCGGCACCTGCCGCCGCGCCACAGCGTGGTCTGCTCAACAGCCCGCCTGTGAAAGCTCCGGCAGCCTCCAGCGCTCCGGCCGGCGGTCGTGGCCAGGGTCAACTGCGCCTGCCGAGCGGCACTCAGCAATGCGTGATCAAGGCCCTGAGCATCAAGGAAGCGCTGCTGGTGGTGAAACGCACCGACACCCTGCCGCAGATCCTCGACAGCGCCGTGCTCGATCTGGAGCAGGGCGACAACGCCGAAATCGCCCGCCTCAACGGCTACCTGCACGCCGTCGTCGCCCACGAGCCGAAACCCGACAGCGACTGGCTGCAACTGACCTTCCGCTTCGTCGACCAGGACGCGCAGAAGCTCGACTACATCTCCCGCCTGATCGCCCGCGGCACGGCGCAGAAGCACTTCGTTCCGGGCGCGTAATCTTCGTCGCCTGACATTGATCGTTTCCACGCTCCGCGTGGGAATGCCTCAAGGGACGCTCTGCGTCCTCACGCATGGGACGCAGAGCGTCCCGGGCTGCATCCCCACGCAGAGCGTGGGGACGATCATCTCCTGCACCTGCCAATTTGAAACATCTGTCGACTAGCCTGGTCTGCTTCAGCTGCTAGGCTCATTCCCAGGCCTTACTCGACAGAACTTTTGCCCATGCCCCTGCGTCTGCTGTTTTTCTGTGGTCTGTTCATGGCCTCCACCTCGACTGTGGCCATGACGATCTACAAATCCACCGATGCCAACGGAGTGGTTTCGTACAGCGACCGTCCGAGCAAAGGCTCCCAGGTGTTCGTGTTTCAGGACCGGATGGTCGAGCGCCTCGAGCGCCAGGTCTATCTCGACATCAAGAAGCAGAAGGGCGCGGACGTGGTGTTCGTGCGCAACGACCTGTACGCGCCGGTCGAGGTTGCGCTGGCGTTTACCGGGATGAGCAACGTGCGTGGCGCGCCGGCTCAAACGATCCGCCGGGTGCTGCCGGCGCGCAGCAATACGCGGCTGGCGCTGCTGACGGCGGTGTCCGGTGGCAAGCCGCTGGTGTACACGCCGATGTTCCAGTATTCCCTCGGTGACCCCGCTGGCGCCGCACAGGGCTATCGCTATCCGTTTCCGTGGCGTGGCGGGCCGTTCCGCCTCAGTCAGGGCGCCAATGGCGATTACAGCCACTTCGGGCCGAAGAACAAATACGCGATGGACATTGCCATGCCGGTCGGTACGCCGATCATCGCGGCTCGCGCCGGGGTGGTAGTGAAGACCGAGAATTCCCAGAACGGGCGTGGCACCGATCCCTCCGGCAACTTCGTGCGGATACTGCACGACGACGGCACGATGGGCGTGTACCTGCACCTCAAGCAAGGATCGGTGAGTGTGCGCGAAGGGCAGCGAGTGGCGGTGGGCAGTCCGCTGGCGCTGTCCGGCAACACCGGCAACAGCAGCGGCCCGCACCTGCACTTTGTGGTGCAGCGCAATACCGGAATGGGGCTGGTGTCGATTCCGTATCAGTTCAACCAGCCGCTGGGGGCGTTGCCCAACTTTGCGTTGGGCAAGCAGTAAACCCCGTCAGTCCAGCATCAGCACCTTGGCCAGAATGATCTTCGGACCTTTCATCTTCTTGATGATGATCCGCAGGCCTTCGACTTCCAGCACTTCTTCCTCTTCCGGCACCCGTTTCAGGGTTTCGTAGATCAGCCCGGCGAGGGTTTCGGCTTCGATGTGATCCAGGTCGATCCCCAGCAGGCGCTCGACCTTGAACAACGGCGTATCGCCCCGTACCAGCAACTTGCCCGGCTGGTAGGCGAGGATGCCGCGCTCGGCTTTGCGGTGTTCGTCCTGGATATCGCCGACCAGCACTTCCAGCACGTCTTCCATGGTCAGGTAGCCGATGATGTTGCCGTCGGCTTCTTCGACCACGGCGAAGTGCGAGCCGCCCTTGCGGAACTGTTCCAGCAGCTGCGACAGCGGCATGTGCCGCGACACGCGCTCCAGCGGACGGGTCAGTTCGGCGAGGTTGAACGACTCGGGAATGTGATCCAGCGCCGCCAGTTCAAGCAGCAGGTCCTTGATGTGCAGCAGGCCGACGAATTCCTTGCGCTCGCTGTCGTACACCGGATAACGGCTGAACTTGTGGCGACGGAACATCGCCAGGATTTCTTTCAGCGGGGCGTTGAATTCGAGGGTGATCAGGTCTTCCCGGGAGTTGGCCCAGTCGACCACTTCCAGCTCGCCCATTTCCACCGCCGAGGCCAGCACGCGCATGCCCTGGTCGCTCGGGTCCTGGCCACGGCTGGAGTGCAGGATCAGTTTCAGTTCTTCGCGGCTGTAATGGTGCTCGTGATGCGGGCCGGGTTCACCTTGCCCCGCAATGCGCAGGATGGTGTTGGCGCTGGCGTTGAGCAGGTAGATCGCCGGGTACATGGCCCAGTAGAACAAGTACAGCGGCACCGCCGTCCACAGCGACAGCAATTCGGGTTTGCGGATCGCCCAGGATTTGGGTGCGAGTTCGCCGACCACGATGTGCAGGTAGGAAATGATGAAGAACGCGGTGAAGAACGAAATGCCTTTGACGACTTCGGCCGATTGCACGCCGACCGCGCTCAACAGCGGCTCGAGGATGTGCGCAAACGCCGGCTCACCGACCCAGCCCAGGCCGAGGGAGGCGAGGGTGATACCGAGCTGGCACGCCGAGAGGTAAGCATCGAGCTGGCTGTGCACCGTGCGCAAAATGTGCCCGCGCCAGCCGTGCTGCTCAGCAATGGCTTCGACCCGGGTCGAGCGCAGTTTGACCATGGCGAATTCCGCCGCAACGAAGAAGCCGTTGAGCAAAACCAGGATCAGAGCGAAAAGAATCATGCCGAAATCGGCGAATATTGTTGCGAGGGACAAGCCAGGGGAAGGGTCCATGATGGAGTTTTGCGGGTTCCGTGTGATTCGAAAGAAAGAAAAATCCGCACCTGAAAGGCAGGCGCAAGTCAGCCAATGTAGCGGCTGACCTGGCGATTGCCTAGTCCGGCATTACTCAGCGGCGCTGATGACCCGTGCCTGAGCGACCTGCGCCGGGGCGAAATGGCAGGTGAACGTGCTGCCGTGACCGGGCACGCTGCTGATCTCCATCCGTGCGCGATGGCGCAGCAGCACGTGTTTGACGATGGCCAGACCCAGGCCCGTGCCGCCGGTGTTGGAGTTGCGGCTGGAGTCGACGCGGTAGAAGCGTTCGGTCAGGCGCGGCAGGTGTTTGCTGTCGATGCCGATCCCGGAATCCTGCACGCTGAGGTGTGCGCCTTGATCGTCGCCCCACCAGCGAATGCGGATATTGCCCTCGGCCGGGGTGTATTTGACGGCGTTGAACACCAGGTTGGAAAACGCACTGCGCAGTTCCGCCTCGCTACCCTTGAGCAGAATGCTGGTGTCGGCTTCCAGGGTGATTTTCTGATTCTTCGATCCTGACAGCTGCTGGGCGTCGCTCTTGATCGACTGCAACAAAGTGTCGATGTGCACCGGCTGGTTGTCCGACGGGTAATCGGTGGCTTCCAGCTTGGCCAGTAGCAGCAAGTCGTTGAGCAGGGTCTGCATGCGTCCGCCCTGTTGCTGCATCTGCTGCAGGGCACGGCTCCAGCGCGGGTTCACTTCCTCGACGTTGTCGAGCAGGGTTTCCAGGTAGCCGCAGATCACCGTCAGCGGGGTGCGCAGCTCATGGGAGACGTTGGCGATGAAGTCTTTGCGCATCTGTTCCAGCTGATGGATGCGCGTGACGTCGCGCACCAGCATCAAGTGTTCGTTGTTGCCGTAGCGCGTGAGGTACAGCTGGATGCGTACGCGATCGTTGGTCGGCGAGGGGATTTCCAGCGGTTCGGCGTAGCTTTCCTGCTCGAAGTATTCCTTGAAGCGCGGATGGCGGACCAGGTTGGTCACCGGTTGGCCGCTGTCCTGCGGGGTCTTGAGGCCGAGCAGGGTTTCGGCGGCGCGGTTCCACCATTCCAGGTTGCCGTCGCTGTCGAGCATGATCACCGCGTCTTTCAGCGCAGCGGTGGACTCCTGAACGCGGTCGATCACCGCTTGCAGGCGTCCGCGTACCCGTTGGTCGCGGCGTTGCAGGTGGTAGATGCTGTCGAACACCTCGCCCCACAGGCCGTAGCCGTCGGGCGGTGCTTCATCGGGTTGGTGCAGGCGCAGCCATTCGTGCAGGCGCAGCAGTTGCTTGAGCGTCCAGGCCAGGTACAGGCCCAGGCCCGCCGCCAGACTCCAGCCGTAGTAGCCAGTGATCAGGCCGATCACCAGGCAGCCGGTGACCAGCAACAGCATGTGGCGAATCAGGGTGCCATGCCAGTTTTGGTTCACGGAAAATGCGGTCCTTGTCTACGGGGCTGGCGCTCGGCTCAGGCTTTGGTGGAGAACCGGTAGCCGGTGCCGCGCACGGTTTGTACCAGATTTTCGTAGGCATCGCCGAGGGCCTTGCGCAGGCGCCGGATGTGCACGTCGACGGTGCGCTCTTCAACATAGACGTTGCCACCCCAGACCTGGTCCAGCAATTGGCCACGGGTGTAGGCGCGCTCCTGGTGGGTCATGAAGAATTGCAGCAGACGGTATTCGGTCGGGCCCATCTCGGCAGGTTTGCCGTCGATGGTCACGCGGTGGCTGATCGGGTCGAGCAGCAGGCCGCCGACTTCGATCGGCGCTTCGCCATCGGTCGGGCCGGCGCGACGCAGCACAGCCTTGAGGCGTGCCACCAGTTCGCGTGGGGAAAACGGTTTGGTGATGTAGTCGTCGGCGCCGACTTCCAGACCCTGGATCTTGTTGTCCTCTTCGCCCTTGGCGGTGAGCATGATGATCGGGATGTCCCCGGTCAGCTCGTCACGCTTGAGGCGGCGGGCCAGCTCGATGCCGGAGGTGCCGGGCAGCATCCAGTCGAGCAGGATCAGGTCCGGCTTGCGGTCGACGATGATGGCGTGGGCCTGCTGCGAGTTCTCTGCCTCGAGGCAGTCATAGCCGGCCATTTCCAACGCAACGGCGATCATTTCGCGAATGGGCGCTTCGTCGTCGACGATCAGAATGCTCCTGCCAACCATGCCTTAATCCTCTTGTCATTTAACTGTCTTGCGCCGCATTAGATAACGGAATTATTGCAGTCGTGTGACAGTATTTTAGTCCGGCGGCGATTGTACAAATCCTGAACTAAGCTCTAAGTCCGAATCCTGACAACCACAAGAGAAGGTTTCCATGACACAAATGACTGCTTCCTTTAAGGCTTTGCTGATGGCTGCCGCCCTGACTCTGCCTGGACTGGCGATGGCGGCCGAGCCGGCCATGATGAAAGACGGAATGATGGTCGACCACAAGGGCATGACGCTTTACACGTTCGACAAGGACAGTGGCGGCAAGTCGATGTGCAACGGCGATTGCGCCAAGAACTGGCCGCCGTTGATGGCGCCGGCAGATGCCAAGGCTGAAGGTAAATGGACGGTCATCAAACGTGATGACGGCATGATGCAGTACGCCTACGACGGCAAACCGCTGTACACCTTCGTGAAAGATGCCAAGCCGGGCGATATGACCGGCGACAAGATGAAGGACGTGTGGCACGTGGTTCACGAGCACAAATAAACGCAAATCCCTTGTGGGAGCGAGCTTGCTCGCGAAGGCGTCTTTGCAGTCAGCCTATGTGGCAACTGACCCAACGCTTTCGCGAGCAAGCTCGCTCCCACAGGTTTTGTGAATCAGCGCAACGCGTAATCCAGCACGATCCCGACGAAAATCGCCAGCCCGGCCCAGTGGTTGTGCAGGAACGCCTTGAAGCAACGCATCCGGTCGCGGTCGCGGGTGTACCAGAATTCCCAGGCGTAGCACCCGGCCGCCACCAGCAGGCCGAGGTGGAACCAGATCCCCAGCTCGAATTTCGACCCCGCCAGCACCAGGCAGCCCAGCGACAGTACCTGCAAGGTCAGGATGATCACCCGGTCCGCTTCGCCGAACAGGATCGCCGTGGATTTCACGCCGATCTTCAGGTCATCGTCGCGGTCGGTCATCGCGTAATAGGTGTCGTAGCCCACCGTCCACAACAGGTTGGCGATCCACAGCAGCCAGGCCGTTGCCGGCAACTCACCGGTTTCGGCGGTGAACGCCATCGGCATCCCCCAGGAGAACGCCGCGCCCAGTACCACTTGCGGGTAGTAGGTGTAGCGCTTCATGAATGGATAGGTGAACGCCAGCGCCAGACCGCCCAGCGACAGCCAGATCGTCGCCGCATTGGTGCACAGCACCAGCAGGAAACTCACGCCCATCAGCAGCGCGAAGAACACCAGCGCCTCTTTCGAGCTGATCCTGCCGGCAGCAATAGGCCGCTGCGCAGTGCGTTTGACGTGGCCGTCGACCTTGCGGTCGGCCCAGTCGTTGATGACGCAGCCGCCGGCACGGGTCAGCACCACGCCGAGGACGAAAATCACGATATTGGCCAGCGATGGCGAGCCTTTACCGGCAATCCACAGGGCCCAGAGCGTCGGCCACAGCAGCAGGTAAATGCCGATCGGCTTGTCCATCCGGGTCAGCTGGATGAAGTCCCAGGCGCGCGGGTTCAAGCGATTCAGGGATTTGAGCAGGCTTTGGTACATCAGCAGTTCTCCGGACGGGCGCGGACGGCTTCCCACAGCGTAGGCAGGAAAATCTCCGCCACCAGTACGCTCAATGCGCCACGGTCGAAACGCGAACGCCGCCCCCACAGGCCAGGAGCCCGGGAATCTTCGGGCAGCCAATGTTCCGGGTAATGGCAGACTTCGATGGCGCGACGCTGGAAGGCGTGATCGCAGAACAGCAGTTCGCCCAGCGAGCGGCTACCCAATTCATCCATGTGCAAGCCATCG
Organism: Pseudomonas sp. B21-021; assembly: GCF_024749205.1. NCBI lineage: Bacteria > Pseudomonadati > Pseudomonadota > Gammaproteobacteria > Pseudomonadales > Pseudomonadaceae > Pseudomonas > Pseudomonas sp. B21-021. The sequence goes on along the minus strand of NZ_CP087192.1, from coordinate 6,363,147 downwards.
CCCTGCAAGGCACTGCGCGACGCCACGCTGCGGGCGAACACCCAGGCCTCGCCATGCCCGCGCAGATACACCTCGCGTACCCAGCCTTCGCTGCCTTCGGCCAGATCCAGCGCGGCGCATTCGTCGTCACGCAGGGTCTGCCAGCCTTCGAACAGCGGCGTCACGCTGAAGCCGTCATTGGACAGGCGCGTCAGTCGGCGGGTCAGGGAGCCTTCGTCGAACAGCCAGTCGAGCGTGGATGCGTCGGGGAGGGGTGTCAGTTCGCTTTGCGGGCGCCACAGCGGAGCGTTTGTGTGTTGCACAATGAGTCATTATTGGCAGCAAATGAGGCGGCGAGCTTACCATGGCGAGCCGCGATTTTGATTGATCCGGGTCGCCGCTGCGCCGAACAGGCTTGCATCTGCCCGGCCCGATCAGTACAAAACGCCCTGAGCCGGACGGCAGCGCTGCACCATCGACCGTCCGCGCCGGCTAAAGCCTGAATCCTGAGGAAGTACCTGAATGAAAAAGTGGCAATGTGTGGTCTGCGGCCTGATTTACAACGAAGCCGACGGCTGGCCGGATGACGGCATTGCGCCGGGCACCCTTTGGCAGGACGTGCCGGAAGACTGGCTGTGCCCGGACTGCGGCGTCGGCAAGATGGACTTCGAAATGATCGAAATCAACTGAGAAAACACTGAGGAGTAGGGCATGAGCGCACCTGTCGTAATCATTGGCACCGGGCTGGCGGGTTACAACCTGGCCCGCGAGTTTCGCAAACTCGATGGCGAAACCCCGTTGCTGCTGATTACCGCCGATGACGGTCGCTCCTACTCCAAACCGATGCTGTCCACCGGCTTCGGCAAGAACAAGGACGCCGACGGCCTGAGCATGGCCGAACCGGGTGCCATGGCCGAGCAGTTGAAGGCCGAAATCCGCACCCACACCCGCATCAGCGGCATCGATCCGGGCCACAAGCGGTTGTGGATCGGCGAGGAAGCGGTGAGCTATCGCGACCTGATCCTCGCCTGGGGCGCCGAAACCGTGCGCGTGCCGATCGAAGGCGATGGCGGGGATCTGGTGTTCCCGATCAACGATCTCGAAGACTACGCGCGCTTTCGCGCCGCAGCGGCCGGCAAGCGCCGGGTGTTGCTGCTCGGCGCCGGGCTGATCGGCTGCGAGTTCGCCAATGACTTGATTCTGGGCGGCTACGAGGTGCAACTGGTTGCACCCTGCGAGCAGGTGATGCCGACCCTGCTGCACCCGGCCGCTGCGGCTGCGGTGCAGGCCGGGCTGGAAAGCCTCGGTGCGCGTTTCCACCTCGGCCCGGTGCTGACCCGTCTGCAAAAAGTCGCTGACGGGCTGGAAGCACACCTGTCCGACGGTCAAATTGTTCCTTGCGATGTGGTGGTCTCGGCCATCGGCCTGCGCCCGCGGATCGATCTGGCGGCGGCAGCCGGCATCCAGACCAATCGCGGCGTGGTGGTCGACCGTCATCTGCAAACCTCTCACGCCAACATCTACGCCCTGGGCGACTGCGCCGAGGTCGACGGGCTGAATCTTCTGTACGTCATGCCCCTCATGAGTTGTGCGCGAGCGCTGGCACAGACCCTAGCCGGCAACCCGACCGTGGTGAACTACGGACCGATGCCGATCACCGTGAAAACCCCGGTCTGCCCGCTGGTGGTTTCCCCGCCGCCACGGGGCCGCGAGGGTGTCTGGACGGTCGAAGGGCAGGGCGCCGACATCAAGGTGCTGTGCCACGACGCAGACGGGCAATTGCTCGGTTACGCCCTGACCGGCGCGGCGGTGATGGAAAAACTCGCACTGAACAAACAGCTTCCGGCCTTGCTGGCGTAAATACCGGTCGTTCTGTCGGAATCACCCCGCTTTTGCCCCCACAAAGGTCGCGGGGAGACTGGCGCCGCCCTTAACCGCGTGCCATCCTCACTCCCGTCTGCCGCAGAGTAGAGCCTGCGGCGCCTTGGGCGCTGTTCCAACGAGAACAGCACGGACATAACAACAAAAAACCGTCAAAGGGGCTTCACTAATGCGTAAACCAGAACTCGCCGCTGCAATCGCTGAAAAAGCGGATCTGACCAAAGAGCAGGCCAACCGCGTTCTCAACGCCGTTCTCGAAGAAATCACCGGCGCCCTGCACCGCAAGGACAGCGTCACGCTGGTGGGCTTCGGCACCTTCCTGCAACGCCACCGCGGTGCACGCACCGGCAAAAACCCGCAAACCGGTGAACCGGTGAAGATCAAGGCCAGCAACACCGTTGCGTTCAAGCCAGGCAAATCGTTGAAAGACAGCGTCAATCCATAATTGCGGCGTACTCCCTGAATAGCGGGGAGAGCCGTAGTGAAAAAATGGGCACTCCGATTGCGGTCGGGTGCCCATTTTTTGTGTCTGTAGGATTCCCGGCTACCTCGGAGTTGTTTCTGTGCCTTTCATGATTTTCTGAATGTTTTTTGTCTTGATATTTATACCTTATCGGCCATTCTTCTATTTATTGTCTATTTATCTGGGCGTTAATCTGTCTGCATGTGTGATGAGTACTGCTGCGAGCTAATGCCTTCAAATTGAGACGTAAAGGACGATTTTTGTATTAATGCCCAGATTTCCATACGCAGTGATGGCATTGGATGTGGCTCAGGTCGATTTTTCCGCATGGCCTGGTATTGAATACACACACTTCGTCATTTGCACATTCGCTTCAGGGATTTAGACACTATGCGCCTCCAAGCAATGACCGACGATGCGATTGCCAGCGCCATTGGTGCCCGGCTCCAGGAATTGCGCCTGAAGAAGAATCTCAGCCAGGAGCATGTCGCCAGGGAAGCCGGCATCAGCCGCCAGACCTTGATCAATCTTCTCCATGGCAAAGGCACCCTGGTGAATCTGCTGGCCGTCCTGCGTGTCATTGGCGAGCTGGAAAGAGCGGCCTCACTGGTTGAGCCCGTTCGACCGAGCCCATTGCAAGTGATCAAGATGGCCGGAACGCAGCGCGTTCGGGCAACCGGCACACGAGCGGTGGGCAAGGCGTCGGCAGGGAGCGCAGGCGATTCTGTGTCCGGCAGCGAAGTCAAAAAGGAGGTTGATTGGTGATTACTGCAAAGGTGTATCTGTTCGACCGGTTTGTCGGGGGGCTGCTCTGGGATGAGGGCAGCCAGCTGGGTTTGTTCGAATACGATCCTGAATTCGTCAAAACCGGTATCGAAATCTCGCCTATCCATATGCCCTTGGCTGCGAATCAGACTTACGCCTTTCCCGGCCTGAATCGGGAAACCTACAAAGGCCTTCCGGCTATCCTGGCTGACTCTCTGCCGGATGATTTCGGTAACGCACTGATCGACGCCTGGCTCGCTAAAGAGGGCCGTGACAAAACGACATTCACTCCCGTTGAGCGAATCCTGTATCAGGGTGCACGCGGGATGGGTGGGCTCGAGTATCGGCCCGCCCTCACTGGCTCTGTAAACGCCAGTGAAAGTGTCCAGATTGATGCGCTGGTAGAGCTTGCCAGCGAAGTGCTCTCGCAACGGGAAAGCTTGGCTGATCGCCTCGCAAAACACGATTCCGATGTCGATGACGAGGCACTTCAGCGCTTGATTCAGGTCGGCACCAGCGCTGGCGGGGCGCGGGCCAAAGCCGTTATCGCGATGAACGCGGCTGGCGAGATCCGTTCAGGGCAAGTCAAGGCGCCAATGGGGTTTTCCTACTGGCTGCTGAAGTTCGACGTTGCTAAAAACACTGACTTCCTGGCCGATTCGCAGGGTTTTGGACGTGTGGAGTACGCATATTCGCTCATGGCCAAAGCCGCCGGCATCACTATGAGCCCGTGCGAATTATTGGAAGAGGGCGGGCGTGCTCACTTTCTGACCAAGCGCTTTGATCGGACCGATGACGGGGAAAAGATCCACATGGCGACCCTGTGTGCCATGGATCATGCCGACTATAAGCAGCCGGGCGGCTACTCCTATGAGCAGGCATTCGGGGTGATGCGAATGCTCGGACTCTCGCGCAGCGACGCAATAGAGTACTTTCGGCGCATGGTTTTCAATGTGGTCGGGCGTAATCAGGATGACCACACCAAGAACACCAGTTTCCTGATGGATCGAGCCGGCACCTGGTCTCTTTCCCCGGCCTATGATGTTTCGTGGTCGTATCAGCCTGGCAGTTTCTGGGTCGCGACCCACCAGATGACTATCAATGGCAAGCGCGACAGGTTTGAGCTCGCGGACCTCGAAGCCGTTGCCCGACAGATCCGGGGCATCGACGCCCCGGCCATCATTCAAGAGGTTTGCGCTGCCGTTAAGCGTTGGCGCGAGATTGCCGGATCAGTAGGCGTTGCACCGCGATTGATCGATGAGATCGAGAAGACACACCGACTCTATCTTGGTGAAGCAATCGCCTGATCAAGCCGAAAAGAAGTACCGGGTCAGGTGAAAGAAGATCGGCGCGGCGAAGCAGATCGAATCCATCCGGTCGAGCATCCCGCCGTGGCCCTTGATCATCGTGCCCCAGTCCTTGGCGCTCAGGCTGCGTTTGATCGCCGACATGACCAGGCCGCCGAGGAAGCCCATCACCACGATGACCAGTGACATCAGCAACGACTGCCAGAAGCTGAACGGTGTCATCCAGAACATGCAGCCGCCGATAAGCGTGGCGGACAACCCGCCGCCAACCAGCCCTTCCACGGTTTTCGATGGGCTCACCAGCGGCGCGACCTTGCGTTTGCCGAAGAGCTTGCCGAACACGTACTGCAGCACATCGCTCATCTGCACCACGAATACCAGGTAGAACAGCAGCAGGGCGTTCTGACCCTGGAAACCCTGCAGGTCCAGCAACAGCAGCGCCGGCGCATGGCTGATGCAGTAGATACAGATCATCACGCCCCACTGAATCTTCGCCGTGCGCTCCAGAAAGCCCTCGGTGTCCTGGCTCAGCACGGCAATCGCCGGCAGCAGCAGGAACGCATACACCGGCACCAGCAGGGTGAACATCGAATACCAATGGGTGCCGATCAGCAGGTATTGCAGCGGGATCAGGATGAAAAACGCCGAAAACAGCGCGTTATGGTCACCGCGTGCGGTGGGTGTCAGGGTGATGAACTCGCGCAGCGCAAACAGCGAAATGAAGCCGAACAACACTACCGTCGCGTTTGGGCCGAGCAGCCAGGACACGAAGAAAATAATGACCATCCCCCACCACGCGTTCACGCGCTGGTTGAGGTTTTCGATGGTCGCGATCGAGCTTTCGCTCTTTGCGCGTCTGGCCAGTACGCCGCCAATCAGCGAAGCCACCGCCAGCAGTGCAGCGATTGCCGCGAAGAACCACAGGAACTTGGTTTCCAGACTCATTTCGACAACCTCACGATGGCGTCACGCGCGCGATCCAGAAACGCCTGTTTCTCCTCACCGGCAATTCTCTGCAGCGGGTCGCCGATGCGGATCGTGCAGATGATCGGCAGCGGCACATGTTTGCCCTTGGGCATCGAACGATGCAGGTTTTCCAGGTAGATCGGCACCAGATCGACATCGGGAAAGGTTTCGGCCAGACGGAAGATCCCGGACTTGAACTCCCCCGGCAGCGGCTGAGTGGAGCGCGTCCCTTCAGGAAAAATGATGATCGAATGACGGGCTCGCACCACATCGAAGATCGGCTCCAGCACATTGGTACCCGGTGCCGGATTGCGCTCGATCAGCACCGCATTCAGGCCTTTCTGCGAGATGTACGACAGAAAACGGTTCTTGCCCCAGTAGTCCGCGGCCGCCACCGGTTTCACGTTCAATCGGGCTTCCGGCGGCAGTGCAGCGATGATCGCCAGGGTATCCATATGACTGGTGTGGTTGGCGTAGTAGATGCGCTGGCGCGAGAGGTCCGGCGGGCTTTCCCAGCGGGCGGTCACGCCGATCAAGAAACGCAGCACCGAAATCAGCGCATTACTGATCCACATGAGCATTCCCCTTCAGTTGTCTGGCGATGGCCAGGGTGCGCGTGACGCAGGTGGCAACGGAGCCAAGAGCGATGATCACCAGCGCGATCAGCAAAGCGTAGTGGGTCGCGTAGTAAATGGTTTCGAACGCGTTCAACAGCAGCGCCACGGTCATCACCGCCATCCGGTGCTGCTTGGCCATCGGCCCCATGAAACTCTGGGTGAGCCCTAGAGCGCCGCCGAACACCCGGACATACGCCGTCAGCGCAGCGGCCAATGCGGCAAACCAGCCGAGATCGGACTGGCCGATGGCAAAACCCAGCCCGACGATCAGCAGGCTGTCGGCAACCCGGTCCGGAAACTCGTTGTACAGACTGCCAACGGCCGACTGCTTGCCGCCTTCGATTGCCACCATCCCGTCGAACAGATTGCACAGCAGCCGCAACTGAATGCCGACGATGCACAAGATTGAACCGGCCACGCCGTTGTCGATGTTCAGGGTCACCGCGCCGAACAGCGCGAAGAGCATGCTGATGACGGAGATCTGGTTGGGGGAGATGTCCCGCTTGACCAGTTCATCCGTGAAGCGTCTCGCCCAGCCCGCCGAGCGGGTTTTGATGGGCCGTCTGTTTTCATCCATATGCCAATGTCCGTATCAGTGGTAAGCCGTCAATTGATGACTGAGGCTGGCCATATAAAGGCACGTTCGCAGCATGAAATATATTGATGTAAGAACAGTCCGCGACATTTGTCAGAACAATCCACATCGAAAGTGTGTGCTTAAGCAGGGCGAAGGCTTGATGGATTGACGGCGACTTGCGTGAAGTCCTGCAATTGTGCGGGTAAAGAAGTCTTGTGAAGTATGCGAAGTGTGTGATGACATCAAATTGATGGCACTTTTATTGTTACCTGTTGTCCTCCGGGATTTGTTTAAAGATGCCTATGTGTTTTCGGAAGATTCCTACTTTATTTTCTTTCCAGTGTTGTCATGCTTTCGTCCGTATTTTGGAACGCGCGTTCAAGGAGGTGTCGGCGGGTTTCAGGCAGCCGCTCTGGGACGCAGGTTACGCCGGGGTTTGAAAGGCACGGTTGATATAAGCCGATATCAGGGAAACCCCTGACACATATAGGGCGATCTCCTACAGCGCCCAATGAACAGTTCGTCTTGTTGTTTAATCAGATGCTTGCTAGTGGCCATCATAGTGATTACGATGCGCCCACTTGAAAGAGCACACACTCAATTGGATGAGTCTTCTCACTGCTCTTCGATACTGTCCCCGCGCCGCTGCAACTCCAATAGGCGCACGACCGTAATCCAAACAAAGGCCATGGATGTCCTACTCAAGCAAACTTTCCGCCCATTACCTCGAACTCGCTAAAGTCTCTGTTTCCAAAGAGAATTTTGCGGGCGAAGACGTTCGTTTCTCGAGCGAATTCGAGGCCCTGGAAAGCGAGCTGGCCAAAGCCTCTTCGATGCACGAAAGCGGGCAGATCGACTGGCTGAAAATTCGCGAAAACAGCGAAAACCTCCTGCGTACCCAATCCAAGGATTTGCGTGTCGGCGCCTGGCTGACCTGGTCGCTGTACCAGCGTGAATCCTTCCCCGGCCTGCTGGCCGGCCTCGGTTTGCTGCACCACTTGTCGGAAAACAACTGGGCCGAGGTTCACCCGCTCAAACCCCGCACCCGGGCCGCCGCCATTGGCTGGCTGGTGCCGCGTCTTGAGCAGGTGATCACCGAGAACATCGCGATCAAGGAACAGCTGCCGATGTTCCGGCAACTGTCCGAGCACCTGTCCGGTCTCGACGCCGCCTGCACCGAGCATCTGGGCGATGATGCGCCGCTGCTGTTGCCGCTCTCCCGCCGCCTGAAAACCATGATCCAGCGCGCCGCCGATAACCAGCCGGCACCCGGCGTGGTGGGCGCGGCGGTGGCGCAGGTCAAGCAGGCCGCCAGCCAGTTGCTGGCGCCCGGCGCGCCGATCGACAACGAGAAAGAGGCCCACAAGGCCCTGCGCGCGCAGCAGGAAAGCGCCCGCCCGTTGTGCGCCTGGTGGCTCAAGCAGAAAGCCACCGACCTGCGCGCGCTGCGCCTCAACCGCACCTTGCTGTGGATGACGATCGATGCGGTGCCCGAACGCAACGCCGAGCAGATCACCGTGCTGCGCGGGTTGCCGGTCGACAAGCTCAAGCAGTATCAGGACCGTTTCGATCAGGGCAAATACGCCGACCTGCTGGTGGAACTGGAGGCGAGCCTGGCGAAGGCGCCGTTCTGGTTCGATGGCCAGAGGATGGTCTGGGAATGTCTCCAGAACCTCAACGCCGAGCTGGCCATGCGCGAAGTGGAAATCCACTTCGCGCTTTTGATTCAGCGCCTGCCCGGCATCATCGAGCTGCGTTTCCATGACGGTGCGCCGTTCGCCGATCCGTCCACCCGGGCGTGGATCGCCGGCAACGTCATGCCGCACCTGCAAAGCGCCAGCGCGCCGCGCAAGGTCGAGACCGAGAACGTCGAAACCCAGCCAGCCTGGGAAAAGGCCTTGGAAGAAGTCCAGCCGATCCTGCGCAAGGAAGGCCTCAAACCGGCGGTGCAGATCCTCAAGCAGGGCCTGCAATCGGCGCACGGCGGGCGCGAGCGCTTCTTCTGGCAGTTCGCCCTCGCGCGGCTGTGCTTCCTGGCCAAGAAATACGAACTCGCCAAGAACCAGCTCGAAACCCTCGATCAGACATTACAGGACTCAGGCCTGCACGCCTGGGAGCCCGATCTTGCATTGGAAGTGCTGCACCTGCTGCACAGTTGCTGCGAGTTGTTACCGCAGAACCATGCCGTACGTGAACGCAAGGAAGAGATTTATCGCAGGCTGTGCCACCTCGATCTCGAAGTGGTACTCGAATAGGCCCCAGGGCCACAACCGCAAGGAGAAAAGCCATGGCCAAAGAAGGCTCGGTAGCCCCCAAGGAACGCATCAACGTCACCTTCAAACCCGCCACCGGCGGTGCTCAGGAAGAGATTGAACTGCCGCTGAAGCTGCTGGCAATCGGTGACTACACCCACCGCAAGGACGATCGCAAGATCGAGGATCGCAAGCCGATCAGCATCGACAAGATGACCTTCGACGAAGTGCTGGCCAAGCAAGAGCTGGGTCTGACGCTGAGCGTGCCGAACCGTCTGCAGGAAGATGGCGAGGCCGACGAGCTGGCTGTGCAACTGCGCGTCAACTCCATGAAGGACTTCAACCCGGCCAGCCTGGTCGAGCAAGTGCCTGAGCTGAAAAAACTGATGGAACTGCGCGACGCGCTGGTGGCCCTCAAAGGCCCGCTGGGTAACGCACCTGCGTTCCGTAAAGCCATCGAAGGCGTGCTCGCCGACGACGAATCCCGCGGTCGCGTACTCGGTGAGCTGGGCCTGAACGCCGCAGCCCCGGACGCTTGAGACTCCAGCAGCCAAGGAAGCCAACACAATGAGCACTAGCGCAGCACAACAGAACGCCGCAGAAAACGGCGAGTACAGCATCCTCGACAGCATCATCGCCGAAACCCGCCTGACGCCGGACGACGAAGCCTACGACATCGCCAAGCGCGGTGTGTCGGCGTTCATCGAAGAGCTGCTCAAGCCGCAGAACAACGGTGAGCCGGTCAAGAAAGCCATGGTTGACCGCATGATCGCCGAGATCGATGCCAAGCTCAGCCGTCAGATGGACGAAATCCTGCACCACCCGGACTTCCAGGCGCTGGAATCGTCGTGGCGTGGCCTGCAACTGCTGGTCGACCGCACCAACTTCCGCGAAAACATCAAGATCGAAATCCTCAACGTCTCCAAGGACGACCTGCTGGACGACTTCGAAGATTCGCCGGAAGTAATGCAGTCGGGCCTGTACAAGCACATCTACACCGCTGAATACGGCCAGTTCGGTGGTCAGCCGGTTGGCGCGATCATCGCCAACTACTACCTGTCCCCAAGCTCGCCGGACGTGAAACTGATGCAGTACGTGTCCAGCGTAGCCTGCATGTCCCATGCGCCGTTCATCGCCGCTGCCGGCCCGAAATTCTTCGGTCTGGAAAGCTTCACCGGTCTGCCGGACCTGAAGGATCTGAAAGATCACTTCGAAGGCCCGCAATTCACCAAATGGCAGAGCTTCCGTACCTCGGAAGACTCCCGCTACGTTGGCCTGACCGTTCCGCGTTTCCTGCTGCGTAACCCGTACGACCCGGAAGAAAACCCGGTCAAATCGTTCGTGTACAAGGAAAACGTTGCCAACAGCCACGAGCACTACCTGTGGGGCAACACCGCTTACGCGTTCGGCACCAAGCTGACCGACAGCTTCGCCAAATTCCGCTGGTGCCCGAACATCATCGGCCCGCAGAGCGGCGGCGCGGTTGAAGACCTGCCTCTGCACCACTTCGAAAGCATGGGCGAAATCGAAACCAAGATTCCTACCGAAGTTCTGGTTTCCGACCGTCGTGAATACGAATTGGCCGAGGAAGGCTTCATCTCCCTGACCATGCGTAAAGGCTCCGACAACGCGGCGTTCTTCTCCGCCAGCTCGGTGCAGAAGCCGAAGTTCTTCGGCATCAGCGCAGAAGGCAAGGCTGCAGAGCTGAACTACAAGCTCGGCACCCAACTGCCGTACATGATGATCGTCAACCGCCTGGCTCACTACCTGAAAGTGCTGCAGCGCGAGCAACTCGGTTCGTGGAAAGAGCGTACCGACCTCGAGCTGGAACTGAACAAGTGGATCCGCCAGTACGTGGCCGACCAGGAAAACCCGAGCGCCGAAGTACGTGGCCGTCGTCCGCTGCGCGCTGCGCAAGTGATCGTCAGCGACGTTGAAGGCGAGCCGGGTTGGTACCGCGTCAGCCTGAACGTGCGCCCGCACTTCAAGTACATGGGTGCCGATTTCACCCTGTCGCTGGTTGGCAAGCTGGACAAAGAGTAAGAGCGACTCATGGACGGATACGGCAGCCTTTTCGAACGCCTCAACGGCGACGCGGAACTACGCAAGGGCAGGAGCCTCGAGGCTTCGGCCATGGCGTCGGTGGCTGCCCATCTGGCCAAAATGCTCAGCACCCGGGCCGGCAGCGTGCAAACGCTGTCCGACTACGGGTTGCCCGATCTCAATGACATGCGCCTGAGCCTGCACGACTCCCTGAGTCAGGCCCGCCTGGCCATCGAAAGCTTCATCGAAGCCTACGAACCGCGCCTGAGCAACGTGCGTGTCATTTCCCTGCCGCGTGACCACGACCAGCTTCGCCTGGCCTTCAGCATCGAAGGCCTGCTGGAAGTCGAGGGTTTCAAGCGTCAGGTCAGTTTCGCCGCGCGCCTGGATGGCAGCGGTCAAGTGAAGGTCAACTAAGGAGAACCCCGATGTCTGGCAAACCTGCAGCACGCGTATCCGACCCCACCGCTTGCCCGCTCCCCGGCCACGGCACCAACCCGATCGCCGCCGGTTCTGGCGACGTGTTCTTCGACGGCCTCGCGGCCGCCCGCGAAGGCGATGCCTCCGCGTGTGGTGGTGCGATGGTCGGCGATCTGGCGACCACGGTTCTGATCAACGGCAAGCCGGCCGCCACGGTCGGTTCGGTTGGATCTCATGGCAATAAAGTAACGGCTGGATCCGGGACGGTGATTATCGGCAATTCGCATTCGCCGGCGCCGTTTGTGCCGCCGTTGCCGGTGGAAATTCAGTGGCCCTTTACCGAACATTTTGTTGTGACGGACCCAGAAACGGGTGAGCCAATCGCGAATCGCGGATACACCATCCGAACTGACTCAGGAAAAGAAATAACAGGTGTTACGGATAGTGCAGGCAAAACTTCGATGATTGGTTCCTCAATTTCTGAAGGAATTACTTTGCTATTAGAGCCTCAAGACTCAATCGCTATTTGCTGAGGTTAACTCCATGCCCGCACCGGTTAATGCCCCCCTGACCCCAGCTGAAAATAAAGAGGGTCAAAAAGTTCAAGCGAAGGTATTTCAGCTGTCTTCAATTCCAAAAGTCATGGATAAGCTGGGCTGGACGGTAGCGGCTCGCGTCATGCGAAAATGGTTCGCGGGTGCGCCTTATGAGTTGTCAAAATCTGTTAAGCAGGGTGATGTTTCTGCGAGTACGCTGACTGCGGAAAAGCTTATAACGGACATACCTTTTGAATGGTTGTTTAGCGGGTCTGATCGTGTAAAGCCGAAAGTTGATGAGTATATCGCTGGGCTCTCGGTGACCTCAGAGTTTAACGGAAGTGTCGGTAGGGTAAAGGGTTCGTTTGATGAACTTTCGAAAGGACTGATTGTATTGATGACGCGTCTCCAGCGACTCGGTTTGCTGGATGTAAAATCCAAGAGGTTGAAAAGCGCATATTTGGATTTTAGTGATAAAACCGCCATGGAGCTGGAGGATATATCGCAATTCAATTTGATTAGGTTTGGTGCCTCCGATTGGGAAAAGGCTACGGATGCGTTAGATGATGTATACGGTGCTTTAGGGACTTTTGTTGTAAAAGTTGCAGCGACCAGGTTTCGTACAATCCAAAACGATCATGGATTTCCAGCGATCGAGATTGAACAGGTTGGACTTTACGTCCGAGATACCTACGATTTTCTCAATGCAGGAGACGATCAGTTGTTGGGTTACTGGTCACCTGAGGGGGTAATCCGACCTGGCCCCATAGACTACTTTACTGAGCCGGCGGTGATTGAGAAAGGTGGAGTCGATTATTATAAAGTGACAAATGGGCACTTTAATAAGTATCGGCAGTTACACGGAAAGGGTGGAGATATGATGATTTATACGACGGTTAAATTTTATGATGTGTCGTTTATGATCCATCTCGGGCCTATCGATTTTGATGAGTACCAAAGCCGCTCTAGGTCTAAGTGAGTATGAAAAAAATATCGTTTATGCCATTGCTGGTGTTGATTGCGTTGGGAGTTCCTCTGTGCGCTTGGTTTTACATCAAGCAGGGAGCTGCTGCTGCGGCGGAAGTTTATTCCACAACCTGGAATGAATCAAAAACTTGCTATATCAATTCATATGTTCCCAAGTATGCAGATTTTGGTGTGCCTGGAAAGTTTGTTAAGCTGTTTACGAGTGAAGCGTTTTTTAGAGTCTATAACGTTAAGGGCGAGTTGCTTAAGTCGTCTGAGTGGTTGCTGTGGCAAAGCGAATTTACAACAGATGAACGGTCGCAGTGGGTTAATGGTCACGCGATTTATCCAACTTCGACTGGCTATGAAGGTTGGAATATTTTGGAGTGTTCCCCGTCAGTGGACAGCTAAAAATAAACAAAAGAAGTTGTAGGTGATAGGCAAGTGTTTGATATGGCGCCAGAAGGCGTTTTTTGAGCGCTGCCGAGATTGCCGGGTTTGATGGCGAAGGGTTTACGCACCAGCAAGGCTGAAGAGAGTGAGAGCGGTGACCATGGATGTAATGGATTTTCAGAGTTATCTGGTGCTCGTCGCTGACAGTGATCTGTTTGGCTGCCTGGCCTTGTTGAGCTTGTTATTGCTCCTGACTGCCTCACATCGGGCGACTCGAAATTCACGTCTTCACCGCGCACTAACGCTCTCGGTTTTGGCTGCTGTTGTAGCTATCCATGGCCTTGGATCGTGGTACGGAAATCTGAGACCAGCATGAGCAACTACTACCGTATCGCCATGTGCCTGTTTGTCCATGCCTTCGGATGTGTGGCCTACGTGTTTTTGAATAATGCAGTAGTACATGCCTACAAGCATCTGAACGGTGGGTTCACCACCCGTGGGGTCGCCATCGGTATTGCCAGCTACGCGATGTTTTACATTTTTCTCGGTGTCAATTTTATTGCTGCGCTGATTCCAAGCCTCGTTGCCAAACTGGTGATTCTGAGCCTTATGGTGGGCTTCATCCTGCTTTGGATGCTCCCCGACAACCCATTGAGAGCCTTGTTTTATGGAGTGGCTCAAGGTTGCGTCACCTTGCTGGCAATCCTCGCTTCTCAAGTCATCGAATTGCGCTGGGTATCAAGAAACATCGCTGGACGCATCCAGCCGAACCAGCCTGAGAGTGCCATCCAATGATCAGGTCAGGCATCGAGCGTAATCCGCAGGACAGTTATTCCATGAGTTCCACTACCAGGCAGGTAACCCGTGTCCTTTAACCACTACTACCAAAGCGAACTCACCGCACTGCGCCAACTGGGCCGCCGTTTCGCCGAGCGTAGTCCGGCGTTGGCGCCGTTCCTGGGGCAGGCCGGGCGGGATCCGGATGTGGAGCGGTTGCTGGAAGGCTTTGCGTTTCTGACCGGGCGGCTGCGCCAGAAGCTCGATGACGAGTTGCCGGAGCTCAGCCATTCCCTGATGCAGCTGCTGTGGCCGAACTACATGCGCCCGCTGCCGGCGTTCAGCATTCTGCAGTTCGATCCGCTCAAGCGTTCGGGGCCGGCGCTGAAGGTCGAGCGTGATACGCCGATCGAGAGCGTGCCGATCGAAGACGTGCGTTGCCGTTTCCGCACCTGCTACCCGACCGAAGTCATGGCGCTGGATCTGGCCGCGCTGAACTATTCGGTGAAGGGCGACGGTTCGCTGCTCAGCCTGCGCCTGGAGATGAGTGCCGACGGCCACCTCGGCGAGCTGGAATTGAGCAAGCTGCGCCTGCACTTTGCCGGCGAGCGCTACATCAGCCAGATGCTCTACCTGAGCCTGCTGCGCAATCTCGACGGCATCGAACTGATCCCGCTCGACGGCGCCGGCAAGCCGATCGATGGCGTGAGCGGCAAGCCGATGGCGTTCAAGATTCCGGGCGACCGCGTCAAGCCAGTGGGTTTTGCCGAAGAAGAAGCGTTGATCCCGTATCCGCTGAACACCTTCCGCGGCTATCGCTACCTGCAGGAATACTTCGCTTTCCAGGACAAGTTCCTGTTCGTCGATGTCCACGGTCTGGACATCCTCAAGGCGCTGCCGGAAGACACGCTCAAGCAGATGCGCGGCCTGGAATTGCGCTTCGACATCCGCAAGAGCGGCATCATGCGCATGCGTCCGACGACGGATAACGTGAAGCTGTTCTGCACGCCGATCGTCAACCTGTTCAAGCACGACGCACTGCCGATCCGCCTCGACGGCAAACAGGACGAGTACCTGCTGCTGCCGGCTGAATACGATCTGGAAAACTGCGGCGTGTTCTCGGTGGAGACCGTGACCGGCTGGAAGCCCGGCGGCCTCGGCTATCAGGAGTACGTGCCGTTCGAATCCTTCGAGCACGACCCGAGTTTCGACGTACCCAACAGCCGTCCGCATTACAGCATCCGCCAGCGTTCGTCGCTGCTGCACGACGGCCTCGACACTTACCTGAGCTTTGGCATCCGCCACACCGAAGCCCACGAAACCCTGTCGATCGAACTGGTCTGCACCAACCAGAATCTGCCGCGCAAACTCAAGCTCGGGCAGATCTGCATGGCCTGCGAAGAAACCCCGGAGTTCCTGAGTTTCCGCAACATCACCCCGGCCACTTCGAGTTTTGCGCCGCCGCTGAACCGTGACTTCCTGTGGAAGCTGATCAGCAACATGTCGCTCAACTATCTGTCGCTGGCCGACGTCAATGCACTGAAGGTGATTCTCGAAACCTACGACCTGCCGCGCTACTACGACCAGCACGCGGAGAAGGTCAGCAAACGCCTGCTCGGCGGACTGAAACTGATCAAGCATCACCACGTGGACCGGTTGCACCGTGGTCTGCCGGTGCGCGGTTTGCGCACCGAACTGACCATCGACCCGGAAGGGTATATCGGTGAGGGCGACCTGTTCGTCTTCGCCTCGGTTCTCAACGAGTTTTTCGCGCTTTACGCCAGTCTCAATTCATTCCACGAGCTGCGGGTAAAAAGCACACAGGGAGAGGTGTACCAATGGACACCACGTATGGGCCTGCAGCCCCTGCTTTAAGCGGGCTGACGAAGGTAATACGCGAGTACTCGCTGTTTCAGGCCGTGCTGCTGGTGATCGACCGGCTGCGCGATGCGCACCCGTACCTGAGCGAAGACGACCTGTACGACCAGCTGGAATTCCAGGCCAACCCGAGCCTCGGTTTTCCGCGCAGCGATGTCGATCGTGTCGAGTTTTTCGAAGAGCACGGGCAGATGCGCGCGCGCCTGCGTTTCAACCTGATCGGCCTGGTCGGCTCGGGCTCGCCGCTGCCGGCGTTCTATGGCGAGCAAGCCCTGGGCGACAGCGAAGACGGCAACCCGACGCGCAACTTCCTCGACCTGTTCCACCATCGCCTGCAACGGCTGATGCTGCCGATCTGGCGCAAGTATCGCTATCGCGCGAGCTTCCAGAGCGGCGCGGTCGACCCGTTCTCGTCGCAGCTGTTTGCCCTGATCGGCCTCGGCGGCGACGAGATCCGCAAGGCCAAGGAACTGAACTGGAAACGCTTGCTGCCGTACCTCGGCCTGCTCAGTTTGCGGGCGCACTCGGCGGCGCTGATCGAAGCGGTGCTGCGTTACTACTTCAAGCACGAAGACCTGGTCATCGAGCAGTGCATCGAGCGCCGTGTGGAAATCCTCGAAGAACAGCGCAACCGCCTCGGCTTCGCCAACAGCGTGCTGGGTGAAGACCTGGTGCTGGGCGAACACGTGCGCGACCGCAGCGGCAAGTTCCGCATTCACATCACCGAACTCGACTGGGAGCGATTCCACGAATTCCTGCCCATCGGTTTCGGTTACCAGCCGCTCTGCGCGCTGGTGCGGTTCACCTTGCGTGACCCGCTCGATTACGACATTCGCCTGGTGCTGCGTCCGGAAGAAATCCGCGAACTGCGCATTGGCGAGAAGAACGACTGTCGCCTGGGGTGGACCAGTTGGCTGGGCTGCGAAAAAGCAGACGGCGTGGTGACCCTGGGCAGCAAAATTCATTAAGGACGTGAGCCATGATCAACGTAGACCTGCAACAACTCATCCAGGCGCTGGACGCCGAAACCCGTCGCGATCTGGAGCGTTCGGCCGAGCGCTGCGTGGCCCGTGGCGGCAGCAAGATTCTGGTCGAAGACTTGCTGCTCGGCCTGCTGGAGCGCCCGAACGGTCTGCTCTCCCGCGCGCTGCAGGATGCCGACGTTGACGCTGGCGAACTGAGCGCCGCCCTGCAATCGCGGGTCGAGCACAGTGCTTCGCGCAACCCGGTGTTCGCCCCGGAACTGGTGCAGTGGCTGCAAGACGCGCTGCTGGTGGCCAACCTTGAACTGGGCCAGACCTCGGTCGAAGACGCGGCGCTGATCCTCGCGCTGCTGCGCAACCCGATGCGTTACGCCGGTAGCCGCTACCAGCCGTTGCTCGCCAAACTGAACATCGATCGCCTGAAGGAATTTGCCCTGTCGCAACAGCCTCAGGCAGCGGCCAACGGCAAACCGGCCGCCCAAGGCGAATCGTTGCTGGAGCGCTTCACACACAACCTGACCCAACAGGCCCGCGACGGCAAACTCGACCCGGTGCTGTGCCGCGATGGCGCGATCCGCCAGATGGTCGACATCCTTGCCCGTCGTCGCAAGAACAACCCGATCGTGGTCGGTGAAGCCGGTGTCGGTAAAACCGCCATCGTCGAAGGCCTGGCCTCGCGCATCGCTGCCGGTGAAGTGCCGCAAGTGCTCAAGGGCGTCGAGTTGCTGTCGCTGGACATGGGCCTGTTGCAGGCCGGCGCCAGCGTCAAAGGTGAATTCGAGCGTCGTCTGAAAGGCGTGATCGACGAGGTCAAATCCTCGCCGAAGCCGATCATCCTGTTCATCGACGAAGCCCACACCCTGATCGGCGCGGGCGGCAATGCCGGCGGTTCCGACGCGGCCAACCTGCTGAAACCGGCACTGGCGCGCGGCGAACTGCGCACCATCGCCGCGACCACCTGGGCCGAGTACAAGAAATACTTCGAGAAAGACCCGGCGCTGGCCCGTCGTTTCCAGCCGGTTCAACTGCACGAACCGACCGTGAGCGAAGCGGTGACCATCCTGCGTGGTCTGGCGCAGGTCTACGAGAAGAGCCACGGCATCTACCTG
Source organism: Pseudomonas sp. B21-021 (assembly GCF_024749205.1). NCBI lineage: Bacteria > Pseudomonadati > Pseudomonadota > Gammaproteobacteria > Pseudomonadales > Pseudomonadaceae > Pseudomonas > Pseudomonas sp. B21-021. The sequence goes on along the minus strand of NZ_CP087192.1, from coordinate 6,345,235 downwards.
CGCGATGACGCGGTGGTTTCGGCAGCCGAGCTGTCCGCCCGTTACCTGGCCGGCCGCCAACTGCCGGACAAGGCCGTCGATGTGCTTGACACCGCGTGCGCCCGCGTTCGTATCAGCCTCGCCGCTGCCCCGGAAAGCCTGGAACGCCTGCGTGGCGAACTGGCCGAAGGTGGCCGTCAGCGTCAGGCCCTGCGCCGCGATGCCGAAGCCGGTCTGTTGATCGACCACGAAGCGCTGGAGGCACTGGAAGCGCGTCTGGACGAAGCCGAAGCCGAAATGGTCGCACTGGAAACCCTGTGGACCGAGCAGAAACAACTGGCCGAGCGCCTGCTGGAACTGCGTCAGCAACTGGCCAAGGCCCGTGAAGCGGCTGCGGTCGAGCCGACAGTGACAGTTGAAGAAGACGCCGAAGGCACCGTGATCGAAACCCACGCCGCCGACGTCGACGAAGCCCTCAGCGTCGAAGCGCTGGAAGCACAACTCAACGAAACCCACAGCGCCCTGACCGCTGCTCAGGTCAAAGAGCGTCTGGTCAGCTTCGAAGTCTGCCCACGTCTGGTGGCTGAAGTGATCAGCGCCTGGACCGGCGTGCCGCTGGCGCAACTGGCCCGCGAACACAACGCCAAAGTCGCGAGCTTCGCCACCGACCTGCGCACCCGCATTCGTGGTCAGGAACAAGCCGTCCACGCACTGGATCGCTCGATGCGCGCGACTGCTGCCGGCCTTAACAAGCCTGACGCACCGGTCGGCGTGTTCCTGCTGGTCGGCCCGAGCGGCGTCGGCAAGACCGAAACCGCATTGGCACTCGCCGACCTGCTGTACGGCGGCGACCGTTTCATCACCACCATCAACATGTCCGAATTCCAGGAGAAGCACACCGTTTCCCGCCTGATCGGTGCACCGCCAGGCTACGTCGGTTACGGCGAGGGCGGCATGCTCACCGAAGCCGTGCGCCAGAAGCCGTACTCGGTGGTGCTGCTCGATGAAGTCGAGAAGGCCGACCCGGACGTGCTCAACCTGTTCTACCAAATCTTCGACAAAGGCGTGGCCAACGACGGCGAAGGGCGCGAGATCGACTTCCGCAACACGTTGATCCTGATGACCTCGAACCTGGGCAGCGACAAGATCAGCGACCTCTGCGAAGACGGCGCGCGCCCGACCGCCGAAGTACTGGAAGAAACCATTCGCCCGGTGCTCAGCAAACACTTCAAGCCGGCGCTGCTGGCGCGGATGAAAGTGGTGCCGTACTACCCGGTCGGCGGCCCGGTGCTGCGCGAGCTGATCGAGATCAAACTCGGTCGTCTGGGCGAGCGCCTGAACCGTCGCCAGCTGGACTTCAGCTGGTGCCAGAACCTTGTCGATCACCTGTCCGAGCGTTGCACGCAAAGCGAAAGCGGTGCGCGCCTGATCGACCACTTGCTCGACCAGCACGTGCTGCCGCTGGTAGCCGACCGCTTGCTCGATGCCATGGCCACCGGTGAAAGCCTCAAGCGCGTGCATGCGACGCTCGACGGTGAAGCCAGCGTGACCTGCGAGTTCGCCTGAGGTGAGTGTGATGTTCACTCAAGTGCCGCAGCCACTGCTCTATGCCGAAGCCTTGCTGGCGCAGTTCGCCAGCCTGTCGCGCGCGGCGGACGGTGCTGCGCTGCTGGGTGACTTCGTGCGCGGTCTGGCCGGGCTGAGCGGTTGCGAACTGACGCAGCTGTACTTGCTGGACGCCACGCACACGTCGCTGGGGATGAACGCCGAATGCCTCGACGGCGTGCTGCAACCGCGCAGTGCGGCGAGCCTGCCGGCGGACTACAACGGCGAGCAACTGTTGCAGTTCGCCCTGTGCCAGAACCGCGTGGTGAGCTTCGACGACCTGGGCGGCAGCCTGCACGAAACCAGCTTTCTGCCGGCGTCGTCCACGCCGTGGCAGTCGCTGTTGTGCGTGCCGCTGGTCAATCAGCAGAAGGCCGTCGAAGGCCTGTTGCTGTGCGCCAGCCGTCGTCATATCGACCTGCAAGGCTTTGCCGATTCCCTCGGTCAGTTGGGCTCGTTCGTACTTGGTCAGCTGCATCTGCTGCAACGCCTGCGCCAGCCAGTGGATGCGGCCGCACCGGTCGTGCGCAGTCTGCCGAGTGCCAGCGGCTACGGCCTGATCGGCAAGAGCGCGGCGATGCGCCAGACCTACTCGCTGATCAGCAAAGTCCTGCACAGCCCGTACACCGTGCTGTTGCGTGGCGAGACCGGCACCGGCAAGGAAGTGGTCGCGCGGGCGATCCACGATTGCGGCCCGCGCCGGTCCCAGGCGTTCATCGTGCAGAACTGCGCGGCGTTCCCGGAAAACCTGCTGGAAAGCGAGCTGTTCGGCTACCGCAAAGGTGCTTTCACCGGTGCCGATCGTGACCGCGCCGGGCTGTTCGACGCGGCCAACGGCGGCACCCTGTTGCTCGACGAAATCGGTGACATGCCGCTGTCGCTGCAAGCCAAATTGTTGCGCGTGTTGCAGGAAGGCGAGATCCGTCCGCTGGGTTCCAACGACACCCACAAGATCGACGTACGCATCATCGCCGCGACGCACCGCGATCTGTCGGTGCTGGTCAGCGAAGGCAAATTCCGCGAAGACCTGTACTACCGCCTCGCGCAATTTCCGATCGAGTTGCCGGCCCTGCGTCAGCGCGAAGGCGACATTCTCGACCTGGCCAAACACTTCGCCGACAAGGCCTGCGCATTCCTGCAACGCGATCCGGTGCGCTGGTCGGACGCTGCGCTGGATCACCTGTCCGGTTACACCTTCCCCGGCAACGTGCGCGAACTCAAAGGTCTGGTCGAACGGGCGGTGCTGTTGTGCGAGGGCGGCGAGTTGCTGGCCGAGCATTTCTCGCTGCGCCTGGAATCGGCGCCGGTGCCGGAAGACCACTGCGGCCTCAATCTGCGCGAACGACTGGAAGCGGTCGAACGCAATCTGCTGCTCGATTGCCTGCGCAAGAACGACGGCAACCAGACGCTCGCCGCCCGTGAACTGGGCTTGCCGCGGCGCACGCTGCTGTACCGGCTCGGTCGCTTGAACATCAATCTGGGTGATTTCGATGGGTAGGCGAAAGTCCGTCGGATTCACCTCGAAAACCTATTTCAGCGCCGCCCGTGAGGGTCGGCGCTTTGTGCTTTGTCTACACCTGGAGACCCTCTGATGTCTGTTCGTCACTGGCACGCTGTCCTGCTGACCCTCGTCGTTCTATGCGGCCTCGGCGGCTGCAGCGGCAATTACAAATTCAACGATAACGATTACCGCCCGTTGGGTGATCCGCAGGCGGTCAATCGCGGCAAGTGACCGCAAGGAGCATCAAACATGGAATTGGTTTTCGAAATGCTGAACACCAAGCAGTTCGTGCCCACCGAGCTGTGCCAGCGGACCTTCAAACAGGCCGGTGGCGTGATCGGGCGGGGCGAGGACTGCGACTGGATCATCCCTGACCGCAAGCGTCACTTGTCCAATCACCACGCGATTGTCAGCTATCGCGAGGGCACGTTTTTCCTGACCGACACCAGCAGCAACGGTGTTCAGGACGGCGACAGCGGCGCGCGCCTGCACAAGGGCGAACCGGTGCGCATCGAGCACGGCAGCACCTACGTGCTGGGCGACTTCGAGATTCGCGCGCGCCTGGTGCGCGACCCGGCGACGTTCGACGGTGAAGTCGGCCTGCCACGCGCCGCCGGCACCATCATTCCGGACGACGCGTTCCTCGACCTCGACCCGCTGAAGTCGCTGGAGCAGCAAGAGCGCGTGTACTCGGAATTCGAGGAAATGCTCGCGCCGGTTACCGATCCTGAAGACTCCCGTCAGCGCGCCGACTACGCGCGCATCGACATGGAAAGCCTGATGGTGCCGGAGCTGATTGTCGAGCCCACGCCTGAGCCTGCACCGGCACCGAAAGCGGTCGAGCGTCAGAGCGAAACCTTCTGGGACAAATTCGGCGCGGCCCTCGGCGTGAACGTGAAGAACCTCAGCCACGACGAGCGTGAAGCCCTCGCGCTGAACGCTGCACGTCTGCTGCGCCAGAGCGTCGGCGGTCTGCAACAGAGCCTGCGCACCCGTTCCGAGCTGAAAAACGAACTGCGTCTGGCCCAGACCACCGTGCAAGGCACCAACAAGAATCCGCTGAAATTCGCCGTCGACCCGAGCGAAGCACTGGACATCCTGTTGCAGCCGAACAAGCCGGGCCACTTGCCGGCCGAACAGGCGATCTCCCGTGCGTTCCGCGACTTGCAGGCGCATCAGGTGGCGCTGCTGACCGCCAGCCGCGCGGCGGTGCGCGGCACTCTGGAGCACTTCTCGCCGGAGCAACTGACCCTGCGTTTCGAGCGCGACAACAAGCCGTTGCTCGCCACCGCGGGCGGGCGCTGGAGAGCGTTCAACCGTTACCACCATGCGCTGCGTCAGGACGACGACTGGAGCGAGCGCCTGTTGGCCCGCGACTTCGCCCAGGCCTACGAAGAACAGATCCGCCTGATCTCCACCCTCCACACCGACCACCAAGGATAATGCGCATGTCTCGCCGCTCGACCGCTTTTTTCAAGACGCTGACCGCGCTCACCCTGTTGGTGCTGCTCGCCGGTTGCTCGTCGCTGTCGCCGTATTCGAAAGTGACCAAGATCAACCTGAAGCTGACCGGCAGCGATCAGCTGAACCCGGACCTCAACGGTCGTCCGTCGCCGATCGTGGTGCGCCTGTTCGAACTCAAGCATCCGGTGACCTTCGAGAATGCTGATTTCTTCAGTCTCTACGAACGCGCCAAGGAATCCCTCAACCCGGATCTGGTGGCCAGCGAAGAACTCGAACTGCGCCCGGGTGAAACCGTGGAGCTGAAACTCAGCGTGGAGGAGGGCAGCCGCTTTATCGGCATCCTCGCCGCGTACCGCGACCTGCCGGAAACCAAGTGGCGCCACACATTCCCGATCACGCCGCTGGAAGTCACCGAAGCTGATCTGACCCTGGATCAGGCCGGTATCCGCAAGACCAACGAAGTGCTCGCCAAGGCGGATGACTGATCATGAATACCCATAAAGTCATCTGGCAGGAAGGCATGCTGCTGCGTCCGCAGCACTTCCAGCACAACGACCGCTACTACGATCACCAGATGAAGACCCGCACCCAGTTGCTGGGCGGTTACACCTGGGGTTTTCTGAACCTTGAGATCGACTTGCAGTTCCTCAACATGGGCAAACTGGTGATCAGTGAAGCCTCGGGGATCCTGCCGGACGGCAGCCTGTTCGAACTCGGCGGCAACACCGAACCGCTGGCGCTGGACGTGCCGCCGAACACCGGCAACATGCCGATCTACCTGGCGCTGCCGCTGGTCACCGGTAACCACATCGAGGCCCGTCGCCCGGAGCAGTCCGACGTGCTGGCGCGCTACACCGCGTATGACGCCGAAGTCGCCGACTCCAACGCCGGCGATGATTCCGCCAGCCAGGTCAGCTGCGGTCGGCCGGACTTCAAGCTGTTGCTCGGCGAGCAGCAGAGCGACCAGGCCTACGTGAAACTGAAGATCTGCGACGTGCTCGACACCACGCCGGACGGCGTGATCAGCCTCGACCCGGACTTCGTGCCGACCTACATTCAGGCCCACGCCTCCAGCTACCTGCTGTCGTGCCTGAAAGAAGTGATCAGCATGCTCGGTCACCGGGGCGACACCATTGCCGAGCGCATTCGTTCGAACGGCAAGGTCGGTGGCGCGGAAATCGGCGACTTCATGATGCTGCAACTGATCAACCGCACCGAACTGCTGCTGCGCCACTACCTGGGCCTGGAACAGGTTCACCCGGAAGAGTTGTACCGCACGCTGCTGACCATGCTCGGCGATCTGGCGACCTTCTCCAGCGACAGCAAACGCCCGCGTCTGGACAGCCGTTACTCCCACGCCGACCAGGGTGCGAGTTTCCGCAAACTGATGGAGTCGATCCGTCAGGTGCTGTCGATGGTGCTGGAACAGCACGCCATCGAACTGATCCTGCAAGCGCGTCAGTACGGGATCATCGTGTCGCCGCTGCACGACCACAAACTGCTCGGCTCGGCGTCGTTCGTGCTGGCAGCCAGTGCCAACTGCGACTCCGAAGAACTGCGCAACCGCTTGCCTGCGCACCTCAAGGTCGGCCCGGTGGAGCGCATCCGCCAACTGGTCAACCTGCACCTGCCGGGGATCAAGGTCAAACCGTTGCCAGTTGCCCCGCGGCAGATCGCGTTCCACTCGAACAAAACCTATTTCATCCTCGAACTCAGTTCCGAAGACCTGGCACAACTCGAGCGCTCCGGCGGCTTCGCGTTCCACGTGTCCGGCGAATTTGCCGAGCTTGAACTGAAATTCTGGGCCATCAGGAACTGACCGACATGATCAAGGACATGGAACACAACCAGGACGACAAAACCGTCCTGCTCGACCGTCAGGGCCATGGCCCGGCGGCGAGTCCGCTGACCGACTTCGCCGCGCCACCGCGCTTCGAACAACTGGAAGAACGGATGATCTACGCCGCGCGCCTGCGCCCGGCGGAAGCCTTCAACATCAGCCTCAATTCGCTGGTGGCGGCGTCGTCCGAACTGCTGTCGGAAGTGGTGCGTCTCAAGCACAGCGAAACCCGCGAAGACCTCTACGCGCTCAACGAGCGCCTGACCGCCGGGCTCAAGCTGTTTGAAGTGCGCGCCCTGCACAACGGCGCCGAAAGCAGCCAGGTGATGGCCGCCCGTTACGTGCTCTGCACCGTGGTCGACGAAGCTGTCGTGACCACGCCGTGGGGCAACGAAAGCGAGTGGTCGCAGATGAGCCTGCTCAGCAGCTTCCACAACGAAACCTTCGGTGGCGAGAAGTTCTTCCAGCTGCTCGATCGGCTGTCGAAAAACCCGGTCAAGCACCTGCCGATGCTGGAACTGATGTACCTGTGCCTGTCCCTCGGTTTCGAGGGCAAGTACCGCGTGCAGGCGCGCGGCATGCTGGAACTCGAAGGCATCCGCGACGCCCTGTACCGGCAGATCCGTCAGTTGCGTGGCGACGTGCCGCGCGAATTGTCGCCGCAATGGGAAGGCCTCAACGATCAGCGCCGCAACCTGGTGCGCATCGTGCCGGCGTGGATGGTGGTGCTGTTCACCTTCGTCTGTCTGGTGATGATGTATTCGGGCTTCGCCTGGGTCTTGGGCGAGCAGCGCGACACCGTTCTGCAACCTTATCAGCCGCTTGATCCGGCCGCGGTCCAGCCGCAGTCGCAGCCGTAAACAGGGACGTGTGATGAAAAAGTTTTTCAAGAAAGTCGGCGCCTTCCTGCGCCAGACCTGGGTCTGGACCCTGCTGTTGGTGCTGTTCGTGGCGCTGCTGGTGTGGTTCGTCGGCCCGCTGTTGGCGGTGGATGACTACAAGTTCTGGGAAAGCGCGACTTCGCGCCTGCTGACCATCAGCGTGCTGTTCCTGATCTGGGGCCTGACCATGGTCTTCGTCAGCTGGCGCGCCGGTATCCGCAAGAAAGCCGTCGAAGAAACCGAAGACGGCCAGGATCGTATTCGCCGCGAAGAGTTGATCGACGAAGAGCAGAAAGAGTTGAAGGAGCGTTTCAAGGACGCCCTGAAAACCCTCAAGACTTCGAGCCTGTATCGCGGCCGCAGCGAGCGCTGGCGCAGTGACTTGCCGTGGTACTTGCTGATCGGCCCGCAGGCCAGCGGCAAGACCAGCCTGCTGGACTTCTCCGGGCTGGAATTCCCGATCAACAAGATCGACCGCAAGCTGACCCGCGACACCCACGGCACCCGTCATTGCGACTGGTACTTCGCCGACCACGGTGTGCTGATCGACACCGCCGGCCGCTACCTGACCCAACCGGATTCGGAAGTCGACGGCAGCGCCTGGACCACTCTGCTGGAACTGCTGCGCAAGCGTCGTCGTGGTCGTCCGCTGAACGGCGTGCTGGTGACCATTCCGGTGGAAACCCTCACCAGTGGCAGCGAGCAGGACATCGACACGCTGGCTCGCCAGGTGCGCGCGCGTCTGCAAGACGTCTATCAGAAACTGCACGTCGACGTGCCGGTGTATCTGGTGCTGAGCAAGGCTGACAAGTTGCTGGGCTTCGACGAGTTCTTCGACCAACTGACCCGCGAAGAAAGCGATCAGGTGCTGGGCACCAGTTTCCGCAAGGATCAGCTTGGCACCGACGTGGCTGTGCTGCGCGGCGAGTTCGAAGAGCTGCTGCGTCGCCTCAACAGCCAGGTGATCATGCGCATGCACTCCGAGCGCGACACCCAGCGCCGTGGCCGCATCCTCGACTTCCCGCACCAGATGGGCCAGATCGGCGAGCGCCTGTGCCTGTTCGTCGACATGGCGTTCACCGGTAACCGCTACCAGCGTGCGACGCTATTGCGTGGTTTCTACCTGACTAGCGCACCGCACCTGACCCACGAAATGGACTCGACCACCGCCGGTATTGGCGCGAGTCTGGGCATGAGCGCCGGCGTGTTGCCGACGCTGCGCAGCGGTCGTTCGCGTTTCATCCACCATTTGCTCAGCCGGGTGATTTTCCCGGAGTCCGACCTCGCCGGTCTGGACAAGCGCGAGCGCAGCCGCATCCATTGGGGCCAGCGTGCGTTGTACGTCGGTGCACTGGGCGCGCTGGCGCTGTTCGGCATGCTCTGGGCCGGTGGTTTCTCGGCCAACTGGGAACGTCTGGAAAACCTGCGCAATCTGGCGCAGAACTGGACCCAGCAACGCACCGCACTGTCGCCGCGCGATGACGCCATGGGCACGCTGAAAACCCTCGACACCAGCTACGCCGCGACTCAGGTGTTCCCGAAGAAGGGCGACGCTGCGTATCACGAACGCGTCGGTCTGTATCAAGGCCAGGACGTCAATCCGGTGGTCAAGGAGGCTTACGAGCGCGAGCTTGAAAAGCAGCTGCTGCCGCGCGTTGCAACCATGCTCGAAGGCCAGATCCGCGCCAACATGAAGGACCGCGAAAAGCTGATCAACAGCCTGCGCGCGTACCTGATGCTGAACATGAAGGATCGTCGTGACGCGGCATGGCTCAAGGATTGGGTCGCTACCGACTGGTCCCAGCGCTACAACGGCAACACCGCGGTGCAGAACGGTTTGAATGCGCATCTGGAGCGTCTGCTGAAGCTGCCGTTTATCTATCCGCTCAACGAGCAACTGGTGACTCAGGCGCGTCAGGTTCTGCGCAGTGAATCGCTGGCAAACGTGGTTTATCGCATGCTCCGCGAGCAGGCGCGCAACCTGCCGGACTATCGTTTCAGCCAACACCTCGGCCCGCAGGGCTCGCTGTTCATCGGCACCGAGTACGTGATCCCGGGCTTCTACACCCAGACCGGTTATCAGCAGTATTTCTCGGTACAAGGCGCGTCGCTGGTCACCGACATCCTGCGTGACAACTGGGTGCTGGGCGAAGGCGCCGGCATCAGCGACATGGACTTGCGTCGCCTGATGGTCGAGCTGGAGCAACTGTACTTCCGCGACTACGCCAATTACTGGAGCGAGGCCGTTGGCCAGGTGGCATTGCCGCCGATCAGTGATGCCGGTGAAGGCGCCGAGCAACTGGCGGGCCTGACCTCGGCCAACTCGCCGGTGCTGGCGTTGCTGACCGAAGTGCGTGAGAACACCCGCTTCCCGGCGGCTCCCGAGCCGGTGGATGAAGCCGGTGACGCCGCCGATGCTTTGGCGGGGCAGAAGGGCAAACTGGGCAAGGTCGGCAAACTCGCTTCCGCTGTCGCGGACAAGGCTTCGGCCATGAACGTGGCGAAGAACCTGCCGGACACCGCCAAGAAGTCCCTGCAGCGTCGCTTCGAACCGCTGCATAAACTGCTCGACGACAACAACGGCCCGGCCGCTGACCTGACCCCGGCCTTCACCGCGCTCAACGACCTGCAACTGCAACTGGCGGGCCTTGCCCGTTCCAGCACGCCGGAGCAGGCCGCGTTCGAACTGGCCAAGACCCGCATGAGCGGCCAGCGTGATGCGCTGACCAACCTGCGCAATGCGTCCGGTCGCCTGCCGCGTCCGCTGAGCGTGTGGTTCAACGTGCTGGCCGAAGACTCGTGGCGCCTGGTGCTCAACGATGCCTACCAATACCTGAACGGCCGTTATCAGAACGAGCTGTACAGCGTGTATGGCAAAACCATCAGCAAGCGCTATCCGTTCAGCGCGTCGAGCACCAGCGACGTGGCGATCAGCGATTTCCGCGAGTTCTTCCGGGCTCAAGGCACCATCGACCGCTTCTTCGACAACTACATGCGTCCGTTCGTCAGCGGTGATCCGGGCAACTACCGGATGCGCAGCATCGACGGTCGCAGCCTGCCGGTGTCCAAGGTCTTCCTCGACCAGATGGCGGCGGCACTGAACATTCGCCAGAGCTTCTTCTCGATCAACCCGGCCGAGCCGACCGTGCAGTTCAAGCTGGAGCCGTACACCCTCGATCCGGCGGTCAGCCGTTCCGAGTTCAAGTTCGGCGACAAGACCATGGAGTACCGCCACGGTCCGATACTGCCCATGAGCTTCAAGTGGCCGACCGATGCTGAAGACGGTCGCACCAGCCTGGTCATGGACAAGATGGCCGGGCGCCCGATCGGTATCGAGAAGAACTCCGGCCCGTGGTCGCTGTTCCGTCTGTTCGACCTGATGCAGACCGAGTACCTGACCGGTCGCGACGTGCTGGTGCTGAAAGCCGATGTGGGTGGCCTGCGCGCCAACTACCTGCTGACCAGCCAGCGCACGCCGAACCCATTCGACATGGGCGTGATGCGCACCTTCCGTATGCCGGTGCAGCTCTGATGCTGGTGGCCAGTCCCTGGCGCAGCGCGGCGCGAACCGACCCGGGCAAGGTGCGGTCGCGCAACGAAGATGCCTTCCTCGACACCCCGCAGCATGGGCTGTGGGTGGTCGCGGACGGCATGGGCGGTCATCAGGGTGGCGATATCGCCAGCCAGTTGATCGTCGCCAGCCTGGCTGAACTGCCGCAACACGAGGACTTCGACGAACGCCTCAAAGCCATCCGCCAGTGCCTGCACTGGCTGAACCGGCGCCTGGGGCAGGAGTTGACCGTCACCGCCGGGCGTCACGACAGCATCATGGGCAGCACCGTCGTGGCGTTGCTGGTGGACGGTAATCGCGCGGCCTGCATCTGGGCCGGCGACAGCCGTTGCTATATGTGGCGCGGGCAGCGGTTGTATCAGCTGTCGAAGGATCATTCGCTGCAGCAGCAACTGATCGACGAGCAGCAGATGAGCGTCGAACAGGCAGCGGCGCACCCGGCAGCCCAGGCCTTGACCCGGGCGGTGGGCGCGGCGGAACAACTGACCCTGGATGTGCTGGAACTCGAGGTGTATCCGGGCGATGTGTTCCTGCTGTGCAGCGATGGTTTGTATCAAGGCCTGAGCAGCGATGCCCTCGGTAACGCCCTCAGCCTGGCGGCGCCGCATGTGGCGCTGGAACGTCTGTTCGACGGCGCCCTGCGTGGCGCCGCTCGCGACAACCTGACGGCCGTGGTGATCCGCCAATGACTGAAATCGAATCCTCAGTCGATGACTTGCTGATGAGCGAAGAGCAGGCCAACAACCTGACTTACTTCGCCTTCGCCAAGCAACATAACGCCGAACCCGCGCTGGCGCCGACCAAGGCCAGCGTCGGCGAACTGCCGGATGTTCTGGCAGGCCGTTACCACCTTGAGCGTCTGCTCGGGGCCGGTGGCATGGGTGCGGTTTACCGGGCCCGGGATCTGCTGCACGAACAGTTCGGCGATCCCGATCCTTACATTGCGCTGAAAATCCTCAGCGAAGAATTTGCCGAGTCGCCGGACGCCAGTGCCTTGCTCTACAGCGAGTTCGCCCTGACCCGACGCCTGCGCCACGACAACGTGCTGCGACCGCACACGTTCGAAGTGGACACCGATTGCCAGCGGGCCTTCATCACCATGGAGCTCATGCGTGGCCTGACCCTGGACAAACTGCTCTGCGAACGGCCGCTGGGCCTGCCGTGGAAAGAACTGCGCGACATCGCGCTGCCGCTGCTCGACGCGCTGGCCTACGCCCACCGTCGCGGCGTGCTGCACGGTGACATGAAGCCGAGCAACGTCATGCTCAGCGAAGACGGCGTGCGCCTCTTTGACTTCGGTCTCGGGCAAGCCGAGGAGGGCATCCTGCCCGGCCTGCCGCACCTGAGCCGTGAGCGTTTCAACGCCTGGACCCCGGGCTACGCCGCCCCCGAACTGCTTGAGGGCCAACCGCTGTCGGCCAGTGCGGACGTGTACGGCGTGGCCTGCGTGATCTATGAACTGGCGGGCGGCAAACACCCGTTCCGCCGCTTGCCCTCGACCCAGGCCCGTGACGAACACCTGGATCGCGAACTGCAAGCCCCGGCAAATCTGCCAACACACTGCTGGCCCGCGCTGCGCACCGCGCTGGCCTTTGACGCGGCAGAGCGCACTATCTCTGCCGACCAATTGCGTGACGCCTTGGGCGCCACTTCGTCCTGGTTGCAGCGTTTGCGACTGCGGGCGTAACGGATGACATTCGAACAGGGAGCACTTTATGTTCAACCCAGCTAACGAAACGCACTTCAGCCTGACCGTTGAAGACTACGTGGGCGACCTGCAAGTGCTGTCGTTCACCGGCACCGAAGGCATCAGCCAGCCGTTCCGTTTCGACCTGGAACTGGTCAGCGAAAACCCGGATCTGGACCTGGAAAAACTCCTGCACAAACAGGCATTCCTCGCCCTCGATCCGCAGGGCTCGGGCATCCACGGCCAGATCTACCGCGTCGCCCAGGGCGATGCCGGCAAGCGCCTGACCCGCTACAAAGTCTCGTTGGTGCCGCAACTGCAATACCTGCATCACCGCACCAACCAGCGCATCTACCAGCAGATGTCGGCGCCGAAAATCATCGCGCTGATCCTCGACGAGCACGGCATCAAGGGCAACGCCTACAGCTTTCAGCTCAGCCAGCCGTGCCCGGATCGCGACTACTGCGTGCAGTACGACGAAACCGATCTGCACTTCGTCCAGCGTCTGTGCGAAGAGGAAGGCATTCACTACCACTTCCAGCACAGCAAGAAGGGCCACCTGCTGGTGTTCGGCGATGACCAGACCGTGTTCCCGAACCTCGGCCAGCCGACCGCGTACGTGCAGGGCAGCGGCATGGTCGCCGAAGAGCCGGTGATCAAAGGCTTCAGGCTGCGTCTGGAAACCCGCACCAGCCGCACCACCCGCCGTGATTACGACTTCGAAAAACCGCGCCTGCAAATGGAAGCAGCGTACAAACCCGATGGCGAGAGCACTGAACCGGATCTCGAAGACTACGACTATCCCGGCCGCTTCATCGACCGCGCGCGCGGCAAGTTCCTCAGCCAGCGCGCCCTCGAACGTCACCGTGCCGACTACCGTCAGGCCGAAGGTCGCGGCGACCAGACCCGACTGGTCAGCGGCCACTTCATGGAAATGTCCGACCACCCGCGCAGCGAGTGGAACGACCTGTGGCTGCTCACCGAAATCTTCCACGAAGGCAAACAGCCGCAAGTCCTCGAAGAATCGGTGACCAGCGACACCACCGACAACAAGGACGACTTCCACCAGGGCTACCGCAACACCTTCCTCGCCACCCCGTGGGACGTGTTCTACCGCCCGGCCCTCGAACACCCGAAACCCCGCGTGCTCGGCAGCCAGACCGCCATGGTCACCGGCCCCAAAGGCGAAGAAATCCACTGCGACCAATACGGCCGCATCAAAGTGCAATTCCACTGGGACCGCGAAGGCCTGGCCGACGACAAAACCAGCTGCTGGCTGCGCGTCTCCAGCTCCTGGGCCGGCGACCGCTACGGCGCTATCTCCATCCCGCGCATCGGCATGGAAGTCCTTGTCACCTTCCTCGAAGGCGACCCCGACCAGCCACTGGTCACCGGCTGCCTGTACCACAAGGAAAATCCGGTGCCGTACGCCCTGCCGGCGAACAAAACCCGCAGCGTCTTCAAAACCCTCAGCTCCCCGGGCGGCGGTGGCTACAACGAACTGCGCATCGAAGACAAAAAAGGCGCCGAACAAATCTTCATCCACGCCCAGCGCGACTGGGATGAAAACGTTGAGCACGACCAGAAAATCCGCGTCGGCAATGAACGCCATGACACCGTGGTGAAGAACACCTACACCGAGCTGAAGGCCGAAGAACACCGCACCACCATCAGCGACCGCAAGATCGAAGCACGGATGGACGACCACCTGACCATTGGTGAGAACCAGCATGTGAAGCTCGGGACTGCGCAACTGACCAGTGCCGGGAAAGAGATTCATATCAAGGCTGGGGACAAGATTGTCATTGAGGCGGGGACTGAGCTGACGATTCTCGGCGGCGGCAGTTTCATCAAGCTCGATGGCGGTGGTGTGACGGTGGTTGGGCCGGTGGTGAAGATTAATGCTGGCGGTTTGGCTGGGTCGGGGACCGGGATCGGGATCAAACCGCCGGTGCTGCCGGGGGCGGCGGATAAGGATAAGGCGGGGAGTTTGATGGATCAGGCGTTGTTGAATGCGCCGCCTGAGAAGGTTAAACCGAAGGCTTTTTTTGTGTTTTCTGAGTGATCGACATGAATGGTTTTTTGAAGAAAAGGCACGGCTTCGCGGTAGCGGCTTTCACCGCCTCGCTGCTGAGCCTGTTTCATGGCAGCGCTTATGCGGATGAGTGTCCGTCTGAGGACTTTTCCCAGTTCCTGCCGGCGTTCTCTGCGAATGCTGAAACTCAGCAGCGGTTGACTGCGATGACGGTGAAATCACTGGTTTTGAAACCGGTGGGAGAACATGGTGTTTTTGAGCCGCAAACGACGGGAGTCAAGAGCTCCAATTTGCTGTTTCCGCTATTGGCGCCTGTCGGCACAGATAAGACTGACGGCGTAGAGGTCGAAGCGATTGACGAAAGTCATTTCAACGTTGTGGACAAGCGAGCAGGTAACAGCCACATCAAGATCTTCAACTTTTCTCGCCAAGCGTGTTGGGTGCTTGAGGGTGTTGAAGATTGGTCGATCAGAGAGAAAGATCTCGTAGAGGCGAGCAATGCCCACATGAGCGAGGCAGAGAACTTTTGCTTCCAGCGTGCAGAAGCCTTCAGAGGCCTGGGGGGGCTAGAGCAGTACCGACTCACAGGTGAGTTATTTGAAGCTTCTTTGGAAAACTACCTATGCGCAGCAGCTTCCGGTGACCCTCAGGCTAGTTTGAATGCTGCAAGTTTGAGCCTTTCTGGCATGGCCCCGCAGCTAGAAACTAATAAAGTTGAACAGCTATTCAAGGCAGCAGCGACCACTTTGCCTGAGGGTGCGATGAGCCTTTCGTTGTTTTACTGCGATGGAAACAATGTTTCCTCTGATGCTCCATGCCAGCATCCAGCAGAGGCTGAAGAAGCGTTGACGCAGGCGGCCCGTATGGGAGACGCCTTTGCAACAAATGCACTCGGTCGAGCCTTTGAAACTGGAGAATTGGTTACTAAGGACATGTCCAGGGCGATTGCCTGCTACCAACTCGCTGCTCAAAAAGGCAGCAAAGGGTCTATCGCACATTTGGAACGTCTGAGTAAGCAGCCTGCTGGAATTGCTAAAGCCAGCTATTGCTATTGATTATTGCAGGAAGCAGAAATGACAGAACCACTGGATTTATCTGGAAATTACACCAGCGCGAATTATAGCTATAAGGAGGGCGGGGATGGTTACGCCGTAGAGAATGGTAAAAAAGTTGTCGACTGTTCTCATATGGTTAACTTGTTGCTGACGGGGGCGGGCTACGAAGTTCCTTACCAGAATACCGCTGGGCTTAATAGCCAGGAAGCGCTCAAATATTACGATGTAATAAGCCCGGCTAATGTGAAGCGGGGAGATATCGTACTCTGGATTAATGCCACGTCAAATCATCAAAATAAGACGTTGAATCATACAGGTATTGTAGAAAGTTATGACAGTACGCTGGATTCTGAGTTTGGAGAATTCTTCGGAGCACAAAGTTCTGGGCCAGCCACTGCCAAATTCGGTGCCCTTGGGAAGGCTTGGTATTGGCCAGTCCCTACAAAATTCTTAAGGGTTAAAGAGTCGACTCGGACGGGGGGGGGAGCTCCAGCTCCAGCTCCCGCACCCGCAGCTGCAGCACCATTGATGAGTTTTCAATATCCATTCAGAAAACCAGATGGTAAGCAGTTCACTGGAGCAGATGAAGTATACAAAGCCCTTGAAAACGAAACTTCTGGTCACTTCTTGCTTGGCAGTAATAAATTCTGGCATGGCGGAATTCATATCAGCAGTGCAAGTGCTCCGCAATGCGTATTAGATGAGCCAATACGCTGCATTGCAGATGGTGAGGTGGTTGCTTATCGGCTTAATAAAGACTATCTGGAGTCAATATTTGACGCCGGCGGTGATAACAAAAAACTAAAATATTCAAACTCATTTTGTTTGGTTCGGCACGAATATAAGTCCGCACCTAATCCAGAGGAAGGTGCAAATAAGAATAAGCAAAACAAGCTAGTATTTTTTAGTCTGTATATGCATCTTTTGCCTTTCGATCGTTATCCTTTGCCGTCTGCGGATGTACCCAAGCCCAAAGTAACGATGATGGTTGGTGATTTTAATGCATACGAGGAGCTTCCTGTATCCAGCAGTATAGTTTCTTTAGGTAAGTTGGCTAAAGGTTCCAAGCTGGAAATTTTAGATCAAAAGCCTATTGCTGATACCGATCGTATATATGCTAAAGGCAAGATCATTTCTGGTGATGTGAAACTAGGTTCTCAGAAAACAAAAGAGGTAGGCGGTGAGGTTTGGTTTGCTTATTTGAAGGGCGGTGAGCCTTATAAAAATAACGCTGGCGATAGAATTTGGACTGCTGATAAGGTGCCGGAACGGGAGCGCCCTAATTATTGGCAGGGGAAAGTGAAGGGGACAGTTGTTAATAAACTTCCTCTTTATGAGGCCCCCCTAGATGCAAGCAATGGAAAACCGGCAGGCGCTCCGCACGGCACTATGCAGTTGATTATGAATAGTGTCGTGGAATTCGACAGTCAGAAGGTACTTAATTTAGTACTAGGCACGTCAGTGAAGCGAATGGCTGAATGTACTTTGATAAGTGGCGATCTGGTTGCTGCTGGAAATATACCGCCTAAATTTTGGGCGTGTGTCGAAAATACGCCGGAAAACAATGTGTTGAAGTGGAATGTAACTGAGCCGGCGGCTGTTGATTCTGTTTTAAATGTTGGTGTCGGAATTAAGGCAGGAGATCCGGTAGGGTATCTAGGCCAAATAGAAAATATTACTGAGGCAGGAGATGTCAGCGAGAAATTTCAGGTTCATGTAGAGGTTTTTACTGCTGATGCAAGTGTTGAAGATTTTTTAAAAAATACTGCTGGTTTGAAAACTGGGAAGAAGTATTTGTCCGTGGTAAAAGGTACCTCCCTTAGGCTAAAACCACCAGCGGCGGGAGACGTGATTCTCAAGGAGTCGCACGCTATCGATTTAAGCAAGATAGCAATTTATAAGGACTCGCAAGAGTGGTACGAGGTTAATGTCAAAGACGAAGGTCAAAGCGTGGCTGGATTGATAAAAAAAGCCGGCGCGCCGTTAATCTCGCAGCATGATTGGGAGAAGCTCGGTTTTCAAGTAGTTGAAGAGTCGAACGCCACTGCTGATGGTTTTCTCGATCCGAACGATATGCCCATTTTCTTCAAGAAATTGTTTGATAAGATCGATAAGGACAATAATAAAGAAATAGATGCTTCAGAGTTGGCTGATGCGTTGAAGGATACTGATACGCGCTCCCAATGGTCAAAGCTTGTCGCCAGGCACCCAACTGAGTGGAAAGATAAGGCTAATCAACCAAAATGGAGTCGGCTGGATGACATTTTGGCTCATTCGCCAAAACTAAAAGCCCATGAGAAAGAGAGGATCGATAACTTTATCTTCTGGGAGGAGCTATCTGGAAAGGCTTCACCTGAAACCAGTCTGGTTTGGCATTTTCATCCTATAGAGTTTGTCTCAGGGTTTACCTCCTCTGTTTCGGAGCTAATTTCTTTCGATCAAATGAAGAAAATGTTTCCGGACTCTTCTGAGGAAAAGCGTGAAGAGGTTAGGGGGTTATTTAATAAGTATGCTGATCGTTTTGAAATCAACACTGCACCGAAAATGGCACAATTTTTTGCCCAAGTTAAAACTGAGGTTGGTAGTGCGTTGGTAGGAAAAGTGGAAGATCTTTGGTATTCCGCTGAAGCTCTCAGATCTAAGTTTGGAAGATATTTTAATACCTATCCTGCCGAAGCAGAATTGTATGGGTATAAACGTATTACGATGGCGCAGTATAATGCGTTAAGTCCCGCGGCGAAAAGTGCCTATACGATTCGAAAGAATAAGGCTTATTCTCAGTTTCCCAATGAAGATGAGATAGCAAAGCGTATCTATTGCTGCAACTCGGCTCAAGGTGCATTTGTGTTGACTGCGGGTGGCTGCGAAGAAGGTAAAAAATATAAAGGTAAAGGATTTATACAGCTAACATGGAAGTCGAACTATCAGGCGGTAGAAGACCGCTTAAAACAAAAAATTCCTGAAGAAACCATTGAAATGGTTTCTAATCCAGATCAATTGCTGGATACGAAAATAGGGCTCTTATCGGCTATGGGATTTTGGGATGTGAATAATATAAATAATCTAGTCGCACCGGACACGGATTCCACTAATAAAATTACGGAAGTTGTTAACAAGCATACTGACAGCTATGGGGAGCGCAGAACTAATTTTACCGCTATCTATCAGGAGCTTAATAAGTGATTAGTTCAAAAAAGGTTTTTGGGCTACAGATTTTTTTGTTTGCAACTTTTGCTAGTCAGTTCTCGTGGGCAGATCCGAGCGAAGTTATTCCTTCTCCAGAAAGAGTAAAAAAAGAGCTTGCTATAAATTTGATTCCCGGAATGGGGGCTCAAAAGCTTATAGTTGAAAGGAATGATAATGCATCACTTCCCGATAGATTAGTTTTGCTTGCTGATGTGTCGGGGGGAAGAAAAGTTATCTTTAGCGCAAGCTCCGCATTGGCTAAAATTAACAATGCTTATTCACCTAATAGTTTTGATGGCTTTGAAGTGTCGGTTCTTCAAGGTGTTGATAAAACTATAAGTGTTGTGGACTCTCAGGCGGAAACTTATACGTTTAATTCAGACTCACACGTTGTAGGAGATGTTGTGAGCTTGATTACCAAAAAAGAAGATGAGGTCATACATAATTTTAACGTTCAGTTTCAATATGATGCCGCTCGTAAAATCGTTGCGGTTAGTCAGCTTGTGTATACAGTTAATAATGACTCTTGTGATCGGTCTCTTAAGAGTGCCTATGTTTTACCTGTAAATGACTTGATTTCTAAATCTCTCGAGAGTTTTGATGGGGCTGGTGCATTTGAGTATCTTCAGAAGTTAAATTTTGAAATTCAAGAAGGTCGAATTAAGCGGCAGAAGCTCATGTCGTCATTTGTAGTGTCGACAGCTGATCAAGCACTAGCGGCATTTAAAGGGAATGACAAAAACAAACTAATCAAATCTATGGGGAGTCTTGTGGCCGATGGGGGCGATAGCGAATCGTGCGCGCCTGAGAGTTATATAGCTGAGGCTTACTACTACCCTGATAAAGTTAGTTGGTCTAACGATCTTGGTTTTTTGTTTGCTGAGGCTGGGTACTATGCGGAATCTGTTGAGCTGCTAAAAAAAGTCATTTCTGAAAATCCAGAAAGAACGGTCGCCTACTTAAATATAGCGGATGCTTACTGGGCTCTAAGTCGAAAGGAATTAGCGGCGGAGAGCTACAAGAAATATAGTTCTATGATGCAGCAGTCAGGTAAGGTTGCGAAAATTCCAAAGAGAGTTGTGGAACGATCTGGCTCTTGACTATCTGGTGCAGTCGCTTAATAAGATCAAAAAAATTAATTGCTGCCCGATGACATTGGTCTGCATGGGATCTAGGTAGATCTGTTCCATTGGGCATTTTTTGATGAAAAAGCTATTCCCTCTATTCATGGCGTTTTTTCCCCTTACCTCCCACTGCGAGGTCATGTCCGAAAACTACTGCTTCGATGACACCCACTCGATCAAGTTCGAACTCAGAACCTTCTACGATCACGACAGCAATTGGTCGGGTGGTTTCGTTAAATACGCCAAGTCGAAAGCGCCGATTTCTATCGTACTGACGGATCATCAGAAAGAAATACTTGCCCCGGACGCACCCACACAAAACACCCGTACGTGGTCCGAGATTATCGACGGCAAGGTCACGGGAACCTATGAGTGGGTCACCCAAGCAGCGATGAGCGTTTCGATGGTTTACACCAAGAAGTCCAACGGCAGAAAATATAGCTTCCTTCTTAACCCGAATATCGACGCTTCTCTGGCAAGTGGCTGCAACTGGGAGCAGGGCGAACAATGAGCGGGATGAGTTTGGGTTTAGCTCTCTGTGGATTCTTGGACTCAACGTTCGCGATGGCGAGGTGACAACCTTTAGTCCGACGAAAAACGGAGTTTCAGCGTGAAAGGATGTTCAGTTCTACTCGGCGGCCTCTTGGCCATTACCACATCCGTGGCTTTCGCCGCTGACCCGGACTTCAAGGATTACACCGTCACCCCAGTGTTCACCGGCATCAATCACGAACCGGTGCCGCAAGAACACAGCAACCCGATGATGGATATGGATCGTGCACAGGCACTCAAAGGCAAGGTCAACTTTGCCGGCCACTACATTCTGTATCGAGTCGGTTGTGGCGGCAGTGTCATTTGCGGCGAAGTGCTGGATGCGCGCACGGGGGAGGTTGTCGGCGGACTGCCGAATGCATACGACGGCAATACCTTCAGCCTGTCGAACAAACCCGATAGTCGTTTGCTCATTGTTTCCGGCATTGCGGCCGATACCGAAGAGGATGCGAAGGGTAATGAGCTGGAAAGCCGCTACAGAACCCGCTACTTCGAGTTTGTGAACAACGAGTTCCGGCTGCTGACGTTCAAGGATTTGTGATCGCCGCTGTTTAATTAAGGATGATTGGATGAACCATTTTCTCGCGGGCAGCCTTTCGCTGCTGCTCTCGCTTCCAACTTTCGCCGCTCCCAAGGACGCCTACACGCAACGCGATGTCATGCAATGTGGCGGTGTTGAAGTGGTGATGGTGTCGTCCTGCCGATCCGTGACGGTGGATGACGCAGAAACCCACCTCATCCCGGTCTGCACCGATCAGACAATCAACATTGGCGGCAAAGTGCTGCGCCGCAACATCGACAAGGTTTCACAGCTCACGTCTGACGGTAAGAAAGCGAAGATGCTGAGTAACGTTGTCGTGGCGATGGATTGTGTGAAAGGCACCAAGGGCAGCCTCGTTTCGATAGGTGGCTACGGCGGTTGCGGTGCCTGTCCTGAATGGCGCGGGTATTACTCGACAGCGTGGCGATTGGAGCAATACAGCTTCGATAATACTCAGCGCTCATTTCGTTCGAAGGGTTCTTGGGAAGAACTGATCAAGGCTTATGGCGTGACCAAGAGGCAGCTGCAGTCGGAAAGTCCCTCGGTTAAAAGGATCGACTATGGGCAGCCTTAAGTGGGTATCGATGATCGGCTGTCTGTTCGGAGCTATGAGCGCCTTTGCCGAGGACCCGCGGATAATAGGCGTCGACGGGAACACAGTGTCGTTTCGGGCTACAGAATGGACGATGCCCGGTGTGGATTCGGCGACTGCGTGGTTCGCCGCCAATGGGAAAATCTTCCCGCTCTTCGGCGTCGACATTGGCGCCGATGGGCACTCCAATATGCTCAGTCCTGACAAGAAAACCTTGCTGCTCGACCCGGTGATCTTCGGCATGTTGTCGGACGAAAACGGTGAAGAGAAGCTAGTGTCGCAACAGCATTGCACGGTGATCTCCATGGAGACCGGTTGTGTGCTGGCTGATCGTTCGGCCACTTTTTGTGTCGGTCAGTGGAAGGGCAATCAATGGGTAACCGGCGACGGCGATGTGCTCACTCCCGCCCTGGAGACGAGGTCTCCAAAGGACTTGCTGAAACATGTCACAAGTAACGAACTGGCGCAGTCCCGAGCAGAGTCCATCGAATGGGGTCTGGTCTTTTTAAGTCCAGAGTCCTACATGGCGTGTAATCCCCCGGCGCAAAATGTTCAGGCCTATAACGACCTGGGCTTTTATTTGGCCGAGGGCGGCAAAGATGAGCTGGCGCTGAAGTTCTATCGCGGCGTTGAGGCCGTCGGTAAGCGCACAGTGCTGATGTTGAACATCGCCGATTCACTCTGGCGCCTTGATCGCAAAGACGAAGCGCAGCGCTATTACAGCCAGTACCGCGACGCGATGAGCGCTGACGGCAAGGCGCAGAAAATACCTCAACGTGCAGTTGAGCGCTCCGTCATTCAGGGAATGAAGAATTGAACATGTTTGTGCGTTTTATCGCGTTGTCCTTAGGACTGCTGTCCGCTTCAGCCGCGTTCGCTGAGGACACTTGCAAAGTCATCACTGTGAGCTGGCAATACGACGAATGTGTGGAAGCCGACCGCAAGAGTGCCGATGCAAAACTCAACGCCAGCTACAAAAAGCTGATGGCGCGATTCGAATCTCAATGGAAGTCTGAGCCTGAGCAAGGAAAGGCTTACATGGCCATGGCCAAAGAATCGCAACGCGCCTGGATCAAGTTGCGCGATACCACTTGCCCCCTTGATGCCACGGATGTCGAACCCGGATCGCAGGCATATACCTTGGTGCTCAATAAGTGCATCGCCAGAATGAGTCTAGAGCGTGCAGCCTACCTGGATGCGGTCGTCCCGGATGGTCCGAGTGAAGTGTTTGATGTCGCCAAGGTTTCCAGCTCTGCTTCGCAACGATACGGCGATGTGGTGGCTCGTTATGTCACTACGTTTGGTAGCCCCTGCCTCAATGTTCAGATCCTCGCGCCCAAGGGCAATTGGCGGGTGCTCTCCTCAAAACGGTTTTGCAGTTTTAACGGCAAATCGTTTTGGGATGGTTACGCCAGCGCATTGTTTGAGGATCATGCATTCACTGCGGATGGTTTACACCTGACGCTCAGCTTGTTCGAGCTTCGTGAAGAGGCAGAGAAGCGCCTCACCTGTGTAATTCCAATTCAGAACGAGCAAATCAAAGAGCTGAAGTGCGGCGCACCTGAGTCATCGTGAAACCATCAGCGTAAATTTAGAAGATTGATCAGCAGGGAAGTGATCGGAATTGAACAAGCTTTCAAGTTGTTTTGGTGTGCTCGGGATCATCGCCGGCTTGTCGACTCAGCCGGCATCGGCAAGCGACCCACAAACCATCGGAGAACTGCATCCCCCGGTGGTTGCTTCGTTGGGTGATCAAAAGATCATGGTGTTCTTTTTGAAGAACAACCTCAAGGATCATGTCAGGGACGTGCATGTGCCTGATGCCGAGATTTTCTACGCGCCCATGAATGCGGTGAAACCTTCGCTGAATTATGTGTGGAAGATTGAAGGCGAGAAGATCGCCTCGGTGTTCTTCTTCGAGCGCAAATTCCCTGAGCGAGCGGGGAAAACCATGTTTGTTCTGACAAAACACAAAGTTCTGCACGAGCATTTCGAAGGAGATTCCTATTCGGTGCTGGAATTGCCGCTCTTCAAGGACGGCGACCACTTGGCTTTGCAGTTCTTTCGTGGTGACCCGCCAGACCCCGAGTTGCAGAACTGCCGTGACGGTATAGATCAGGAAGAGGGCGTAGAAGTCGAGTGTGCTTACAAGGATGCGGCGAGCATCAAGAAGTACTTGGCGGATCTGGATGGAAGGATGATTTCGGATTCGAAACTGGAAAAGGGCAACCGTCAGAAGCCGCTCAAAACTGATGGTGACAAGGCCAGTGCTGCTTGCCCCTCACCCAACTTTTCAACGTTCCTCTCAGACTTCTCTGAACGCGCAGACGTGCAGAAAGCCTTCGTCCAACAGCCGCTGAAAATGGTCACGACCGTAGCCGGTGATCCCGAGCCTGAGATGCAGAAAAGCAGCCTCAGCGGCGATCAGCTCAAGTTCCCGATCATCCCGGATGTAGCGAAGCGAGAGGTCCAGGGCCTGACGTTGACCGTCAAGGAAGAGCAGGGTGATCACGCCGTCGCCATCCTGCAGAAACCGGATACCGATTATGTCTTCGAGTATCGGTTTGTCCGTGGGCAATGCTGGCGGCTGGAAGAAGTGATGGATTACTCGCTTTGAAGCAGGTGGCACGTTGAAAAGACTAGGTTTGATCGCGTTATTGCTATGTTCTTTCTCTGCGGTGGCGGGACCGATGTTCCCGTCTCTCACGTCGTGCAGGGACGTTGGCAGCGACTGCGCGCTGGCGCTGAAGGACAACTTTCTGGTGGACGCACACTCCGGGCAGCGTCTATCCGAGATGGAGGAACCGGCTGGAGCGATGAGTGGCTTTTGGCTGTACCGAGATGGTGAGCGCTACATCCTTCAGGAAGAAAACTACTCCCAGGCGAAGTCGCGTCGTTGGCTGGTTTTCACCTACGACAGCGGCAAGGTGGTGCTCGACGGCGCTTATGTTTTCTCGATCGATATTGATATGAACACCGGACCCTACTGGCATGGCTATGACTGCCGAGGTGACGCCAAGCCGTTCGCCGTGCCAACGAAAGATTCGTTCAGTGAGGTCGCTTTGGAGGCGTTATGCGGGGAGGCCGAAGGCTGGGTCGTCTCGGGCGGGGATACCAAGGTGCCGGTGTCGGCCAAAGGGCTGGCCGTCAGTGTTCCCGTTTATCACGGCCGCAACCGTGATGGTTCAGCGACGTACGTGTTCACTGAAAGCGATGATCCGGATCTTTCGAAACTGGTTTGCCTGTCCAACTGTGCTGATATCGCTCAAACGCCGGAGCGCGTTTCGCAGGAGACGGCGCCATTGAAGGGCGGGCAGGATGGAACGTTGTGCTCGGATGACGAAGACATTTACTTCAGCTGCCCGCTGGAGGGCGGCAAGACGGTTTCTGTTTGTGCGCGGGGAAACAGCAAGCCCACGGCCGGTTCTGTTCAGTATCGCTATGGTGTGCCGGGGAACATCGAGATGGTTTATCCAAAGAACGCTATGCCACCCAAGGGAAAGTTCTTTGTTGTAGATGCGTCGGAAGGCAGCGTGAACCTGAACATCATCAAGTTCAAAAGCGGTGCGTATACCTACCTCGTTAACCAGGCCTTCTTGAGTTATCTGAAGGTGCTCAAGGGGGACAAAGTTGTATTCCGACAGTCTTGTAATGCCGGTGGTCATGCTTACGTACACCGGTTGGCGGATTTCGGGTTAGAGACACGACCAAAAAGCGCAGAGGACTTTCGCTAATCTCTGCTGCCGAAGATCAGGAAAGGGGACTCAACGTCCCCTTTTTTTCCGCCCGCGATTCAGCTACGGCTTGGCTTGATACTCCCGAAACTCAATGTGATCGAGCGTGCCTTCCACCATCAATCGAACGCCGTCGGCCATTCTGCTCAGGCCCAGTGCCATCGAGCGGCGGGGGCCGTCGAGGTCGTCGGCCAGGTTGGCGGCGATGGCGCTGATGGACAGGAGGTCTTCGGAGGCGTTGGCCATGAGGGCTTCGGCGTCGGCGTTGGGGCAGAGGGCGAACAGGCCGCCCAGGCGTTTGGGGCGTGGGGCTCTGGGTTTGAAGTGGTGGTCGAGGGCGCGTTCGGCGGCTTCATGGAGTTTCTTCGAGTCTGGGAATTCGTAGGGGGAAACTTCTTCGTCAGTGAGGGTTGGATCGATCATCGGTGTAAATCCTTTGGAGTTGGAAAGATTTGCCCCGGTTTTCGGACTTGCACATCCGGTCACCGATTTTGCGGCGACACACGGAGGCTATCGACGATGGCCCAGCCTGCCTAGTTCATGGACAGCACCGCAGTTTGAAGGACATTTCCCAAGGATTTGCGGGGTAGAGGAACAAGAAACCACTGCTATCGGCAGCTCCTACAGGAATGTGTTTCTTCAGGTGTAGGACGGGGGTGGTGTGACGCGGAGCGTCACGGGATGCATTCCCACGCGGAGCGTGGGAGCGATCAGGTTCAAGAATTGGGGAGCGTGACTTGGCAGTCATCATGCGAGAAAAGACCTACATCGTCTTCTATCAGTCTTGGATAGTGGCGAATCCGCCCGAATCCCTTACACTCCCCCGGCCGTTCATTTTCCTTTTGAGGCTGTGCGCATGAAATTTCGTTTTCTTCTGTGGATGCTGGGTCTGTTGATGGGTAAGGCCAGTCGGACAAATCCTGCGTTCCAGCAGCAGTTGGGTGACAAGGATCTGGTGTTTCAGCTGCAGACTCTGGACGGGAAAGTGGCGCGGCATTTCGTGGTGAAGGACCAGCGCATTACCAGCAAGTCCGGGGTGGTGGCGGAACCGGCGTTTGCGATTGCGTTCAAGGATGCGGCGTTCGGGTTTGCCACGATGCAGGCGAAGAACAAGCAGTTGGCGTTCATGCAGGGGATTCAGGACAAGTCGATCCAGCTCAAGGGCAATCCGGCGCTGGTGATGTGGTTTCAGGGGTTGATGAAGTATTTGAAGCCGAGAAAAAAGACATCTGCTGCTCGATGAGCTGAGGCAATAGGCCTCAAATCTGGTCAGCGAATCACGGAGAACGACGGCACTGTCAGATCTGACAGGTGACGGGTGGGTAGCGCGGTGTTCCTATTTCGATGATTCCTCTTTTGGAACTCATTCAGTCATAGGGAGCATACGTTATGAGCCTGATTAAGCCGTTGACCGCCGGTACGCTGGATCCGCAATTCGGCAGCGAAGGTGTCGTGCCTTTGCCCTTTCAGGATGTTGGTGGTACGGCTCGTGTTGTGCTGCCACTTCTAGAAAATCGACTGCTCATAGCATTGGGTACAGTGGCTGGATCGCCCGCCAATGTGGTTCGTCTGAATGAGGATGGATCGCGGGATGTTTCGTTTGGTGTGGGTGGCGTCGCCGAAATCATCTTCCCTCAGAACAAACAGTTCGCCCCGACGCAGTTACTTCCCACGACGAAGGGCGGATGGGTAGTCGCGGGACATATTGCAGATATTGACCGCGTATCCGAGGTCGCTGCGGTGAGATTTGGTCCGGATGGTCAACCGGATCCCGATTTTGGCGATAAGGGCATAGCGATCATCAATGTCTACGATCTCCTTGGCATCCACACGAATGTGAAATTCGTGACTCCTTCCCAATATTTGGTCGGAGACCAGAGGCCCGCTGTAGAAACAGGTGTTGGCCGTGGCCCTTGCACTACCGTCCAGTCGAATGGCTCGGTTGTCCTGCTTGGCGACTTGTTTTATGGGGAGGACGACTTTCAAGGTATTGTCATTCGACTCACTGAGAAAGGTTTGCTGGATCTGTCTTTCAACAGCACCGGGTTTGTGTTGGTTGAAATTCCGGAGGTTGAGCGTCGCTGGAATTCCGTTGGTGGTGTCGCTGTTCAGGCGGACGGGAAAGTGCTGATTGTTGGCAGTTATTCACACGCTGAAGATGGAAAGCTTAGCGCTTATGTCATTCGCTACGACACTCAAGGCCAGTTTGATCTCCAGTTTGGTGGCAACAAAAATGGGCTTTTCTCAATTACTCAACAGCAGGCGCGAGGGTTTTCCTTTGGAGCGCTTACGCTGACGCCAGGTATTAATGGCGTTGAAGGAATCCTCGCTTCGGGCTGGTATCAACCTTTTGAATCAAGTGCAGATAAAGGGCTGATCACACTGATTAATCATGATGGCAGTTTCAACTGTGTATTTAACAACGGCCAGCCGCTTTTCACCCAGCTCATGCCGAAGGGTGAGTTATGGCTTGGTGTTGGGTTACAACAAAATCTTGCAGGTCAGGCGGTCGCTATCATTGTCAGCGGGCAAGGTTTTAGTGACTCCGCAGATGAGGCTCTCTGGCTGGTTGCAGCACGCTATCTGATGGATGGCTCTCAGGACATGTCGTTTGGTATTGACGGTTTTGTTCGGTTCAACGACAGCAAGGCGTTTGTGATCTTCCAGGATGGCGCCGTCACGATCGACAACAAGGTCGTCATGAGTGGATACGCACTTATCGATTTTTCCGAGCCAATCTCAGGTTATGTAGTGCGTTATTTGGGCTGAAGGAGGCTCATCGACTTTTTCAGCAAGTGCCCGCTCGAACATTTGATCGAATGTCCGAGCGGGTTCTTTAAGCCTGGCTGAACTGCGAAGCCAGTTCACGCAGCAACACTTCTGCCTCAAGCACTTTGCTGACCACATCATTGGCCTTGTCGCGCGTCAAACCAACACGCTCCAACAAAGCATCCGGAATGTCTTCATCCGGCCCGGAGCCGATGCCGCGACTGCGCAGCAGGCGCACGGCCAGGCAGACGAGGTTCGGGTATTCGGCGTAGGCGCCGTCGTAGTTCGGGTCGTGCTGGAAGCGCAGAGCGGTGGCCAGTTCGTCCGGCATGTCCCAGTAGCGCATCAGCCAGGAGCCGATCTGTTCGCGGCTGATGCCCAGCAGGTGCTGCTCGACATAGCTGTGGCACAGGTGCGGGTTGACCTCCAGGTGACGGCAGATCAGCGAGAAGTGCGGCGGGAACACGTGGGCCAGCAGCAGGTAGCCGAAGTTGTGCAGCAGGCCGGCGAGGTAGGTCAGGCCGGCTTCCGGGCGCTGGGCGCGCGGCATGGCGCGGGTCAGGCCTTCGATGACGGCGGCGGTGTAGATCGACTGTTGCCAGTACGGCGTGGTGTGTTGCGGGTGATCTTTCGGCAGGCTAAGGGTCTTGCCGAGGGCCAGGCCCAGCGCCAGGTTGATCACCAGGTCGAAACCCAGCACGCGGACGATCGCGTCTTCCACCGATCGGATCTTGCCCGGCGAAGCGTAGTACGGCGACGCCGCCCAGCTCACCACTTGCGCGGCCAGCGCAGGGTCGGTTTCGACCACGCCGGTGATGTCGTCGATGGTGGCGTTCGGGTCTACGCGCAGCTTGATGATTTTTTGTGCTGTTTCGGCCAGCGGCGGAATCTCGATGGTCGCTTCCAGACGTTGCTGGATGCGCCGCGCGGTGAACGCCTGCACGGCCTGGGTGATTTCCTCGCGGTCATCGTCCGGGCGGTCGAGGTTCGGGCGGATGCTGCTCAGGGCTTCGCCGAAGTTGGCGGCGCTGGCCTTGGTCAGCATGGTCTTGAAGTCTTCGCTGGCGATTTCCAGCAGCAGGCCCGGCTCGCCGGAGTTGATCAGCAACTTCGGCTCGCGCAGCAGGCTTTCTTCGTAGAGGCACGGCGAGCTGGTCAGCGCCGGCAGGCCCGGCAGCAGGCTCAGGCTGTGTTTGCCGAGCATCTTTTCCAGGCGCTCGGTGGACACGGCGGTCAGGCGACGGCCCGTCAGCTCGGCGAGGCGGTTGAGATCCAGCAACTGGCTCTGTGGAAACAGCACCATCAGCGCGCCGACCGCGTCGTCCAGCAACACGGCCTGCACTTTGCGCGAGGCGTTGAGGCCGTGGTGGTCGAGCACTTCTTCGTAGGCGATGCCCAGCTTGTTGAGCAGCAGCCGAATAACAGACGGAGCGTGCGGGAGTTCGGGGGCGAGAGCAGCTTCGGTCATGGTCTGTATCCGTTTTTGAAACAATTGCTGGAGTATAACCAGCTTGGTTGGAACGAGCTTTGAGAAACTGCGACGGTGCTCACACTTGGCCGTATTGCTGCCCGTGTCGCAGCCATCGGTCGAGCAGCGGGCTGACATGGGTGGGCCAGCGTTCGAGCAAGGCCTGGGCGGCATCGCGCACGGCGGGCAGCAGATCGGCGTCGCGCATCAGGTCAGCGACCTTGAATTGCAGCAGACCGGTCTGGCGGGTGCCGAGCATTTCGCCGGGGCCGCGCAGTTCGAGGTCTTTTTCGGCGATGACGAAACCGTCGTTGGTCTCGCGCATGATACCCAGGCGCTGGCGGCCGATCTGCGACAGCGGCGGATGGTAGAGCAGCACGCAATGGCTGACCGCGCTGCCCCGGCCGACTCGACCGCGCAACTGGTGCAGTTGCGCGAGGCCGAGGCGCTCGGGGTTTTCGATGATCATCAGGCTGGCGTTGGGCACGTCGACGCCGACTTCGATCACGGTGGTGGCGACCAGCAGTTGCAGGTTGCCGGCCTTGAATTCGGCCATGACGGCGGCTTTCTCGGCCGGTTTCATGCGGCCGTGGATCAGCCCGACCTTCAACTCGCCGAGGGCGGCGGTCAGGTCTTCGAACGTGGTTTCGGCGGCCTGACAGGTCAGCTCTTCGGACTCTTCAATCAGCGTGCACACCCAATAGGCCTGACGGCCCTCGGCGCAGGCGCTGCGCACCCGCTCGATGACTTCGACGCGGCGGGTGTCGGTGACCAGGACGGTGTTGACCGGGGTTCGACCGGGCGGCAGTTCGTCGAGGATTGAGGTGTCGAGGTCAGCGTAGGCGCTCATCGCCAGCGTCCGCGGAATCGGTGTGGCGGTCATGATCAATTGATGCGGACACATGCGCCCGCCAACGCCTTTCTGCCGCAGCGCCAGACGTTGCTGCACGCCGAAGCGGTGTTGTTCGTCAATGATCACCAGCGCGAGGTTCTTGAACTGCACTTCGTCCTGGAACAGCGCGTGGGTGCCGACCACCATCGGCGTGCCGCTGGCGATCTGTTCCAGCGCGGCGACGCGGTTCTTGCCCTTGAGCTTGCCGGCCAGCCACGCCACTTCAATGCCCAGCGGTTCGAGCCAGCGCTTGAAGGTGATGAAGTGCTGTTCGGCGAGGATTTCGGTCGGCGCCATCAGTGCGACCTGGTAGCCAGCCTCCAGCGCTTGCAGAGCGGCGAGGGCGGCGACCACGGTTTTGCCCGCGCCGACGTCGCCCTGAATCAGTCGCAGCATCGGTTCGTGCTGACTGAGGTCGTAGGCGATTTCGTTGCCGACTCGTTGCTGGGCACCGGTCGGGTTGAAGCCGAGGTTGGCCAGGTATTTCGCCGGCAGCTTCGTGGCTTTCGGCATCGCCGGCGCACGCAGGGAACGCATGCTTTCGCGCAGGCGTTGTTGCGACAGCTGGTGAGTCAGCAGTTCTTCGAAAGCCAGGCGATGCTGGGCCCAGTGATGACCGAGGGCGAGTTCGTCGACGTCGGCATCGGCGGGCGGGTTGTGCAGGTAGCGGATCGCATCGGCCAGCGGCGCCAATTGGTAGTCGCGGGCCAGTTCGGTCGGCAGCCAGTCGGGCAGGGTGGCCGGTTTCAACAGGGTCAGGGTCTGCATGCACAACTGGCGCAGACGGGCCTGGGTCAGGCCTTCGGTCAGCGGGTAGACCGGGGTCAGGGTTTCATCCACCGGCGGCGGCTCGTCGCCATTGATGGCGCGGTATTCCGGGTGGTAGATCTCCAGCCCCGACGCGCCGGGCCGGGCTTCGCCGTAGCAGCGAATCCGCGTGCCGCGCTTGAGGCCTTCTTTCTGCGCGTTGCTGAAGTGGTAGAAGCGCAGGCTCAAGCCGCCGGTGCCGTCCTGCAAGCGCACGACGAGGCTGCGGCGCCGGCCCATGACCACGTCGGCGCCGCTGACGGTGCCTTCGACCACGGCGTCCTGCCCCGGCCGCAATGCGCCGATCGGCACCACGCGGGTGCGATCCTGATAACGCAGCGGCAGGTGGAACAGCACGTCCTGGAGGTTTTCCAGACCGACCTTGGCCAGTTTTTCGGCCATGGCTTCACCGACACCCTTGAGTGCGGTGACCGACACCTGCGACAGCTCAGTCATGACGCTGGCTTAACCGGCCGTGACCGGCGCGGCAGGCTTGGCGACCGAGCACAGGCGAATGGAGTCGGCGAGGATCTCGATGGCTTTCGGCCGTGGGAAGCTGGCGCGCCAGGCGATGGCCACGGTGCGGAACGGCACCGGTGCCGACAGCGGACGAACCTCGATCACGCCCGGGGCGTAGTGATGGCTGTCCACCGCCGACAGCGGCAGGATCGAGATGCCCAGGCCGGACGCGACCATGTGGCGAATGGTTTCCAGCGAGCTGGATTCGACCGTGGTGTGCTTGGCGCCGTCGTTGCCTTTGGTCAGGGTCGGGCAGGCTTCCAGCACCTGATCGCGGAAGCAGTGGCCTTCGCCGAGCAGCAGCAGGCTCTTGTCGTTGAGCAGCGCGGCGTCGATGGATTCTTTCTGGGTCCACGGGTGCTGGGCCGGCATCAGGACGTAGAACGGCTCGTCGTAGAGTTGCAGGGTCAGCACGTCGGCTTCGTTGAACGGCAGGGCGATGATGATCGCGTCCAGCTCGCCGTTGCGCAGTTTGTCGCGCAGCACGTGGGTGAAGTTTTCTTCGATGTACAAAGGCATCTGCGGGGCGACCCGGTGCAGTTGCGGAA
This sequence comes from Pseudomonas sp. B21-021, assembly GCF_024749205.1. Classification (NCBI taxonomy): domain Bacteria; kingdom Pseudomonadati; phylum Pseudomonadota; class Gammaproteobacteria; order Pseudomonadales; family Pseudomonadaceae; genus Pseudomonas; species Pseudomonas sp. B21-021. Next base: position 6,312,885 of record NZ_CP087192.1, on the reverse strand, counting down.
TCAGGTGCGGGAACAGGTACGGGCCGACGGTGTAGATCGCGCCGACTTTCAGCGGGGCGGTCAGCTGGTTCTTGCCGGCCTGGGCCAGTTCGCGGATGCCCTGGGCCTGCTCCAGCACTTTCTGCGCCTGGGCGACGATGCCTTCGCCGACCGGAGTCAGGCGCACGGCGCTTTTGCTGCGCTCGAAAATCAGCACACCGAGTTCGTCTTCAAGCTTTTTCACGCCCACCGACAGGGTCGGCTGGCTGACGTGGCAACGCTCGGCCGCGTGGCCGAAATGCTGCTCTTGGGCGAGGGTAACGATGTAGCGTAATTCTGTGAGGGTCATAGCAAGCGTCCATGAAGATGCGGGCCAAGCATACCGGCTGCAATCGATAGACGCACGTTATCAGACTGAGTGATGAATGCGACACCGGGCAATGCCGGTTTGCCGTGGATGGATAAGCAAAAGGCACCTTTCGGTGCCTTTTTGGCTGGATCAGGCCGGGCTCCGCGAGTGCGGATCAGCGGCGGCGTTCCAGCGAGTACACAAACGGCGCAACGATTTCGATCGCGCCATTGGTCAGCATGTCGGCCGGTGGCTTGGGCAGCGGTTGGGCGCGGCGGATCATTTCCAGGGTGGCCCGGTCCAGATCGGCGTTGCCGGAGCGGCCCACCAGTTCGAACGACAGCACGTTGCCTTCGCCATCGACCACGAAACGCAACCGGTTCAAGCCTTCCTTGCCCCGCGCCTGAGCGCTGGCCGGGTACTTCTTGTACTTGGCCAGATGCGCGAGCAGGGTGCCTTGCCAGCTGGCCTTGGCGGCCATTTGTGCAGGCGACGGGCCCGGTGCAGGCTGGGCGGATTTCTCCGTCGGGGCCTGAGTCGGCTGGGTATCGGCCGGTTTTTCTTCGGACGGTTTCTCCTTCGGCGGATCGGGCAGTTTCTTCTCGATCGGCTTCGGCGGTTTTGGTTTCGGCTTGGGTTTCGGTTTCTGCACCGCGATCTCGGCTTTTGGCGCTTCGGCCAGTTTCGGGATCGGCAGTTCTTCAACCGGAGCCGGTGGCTGCGGTGGCGTGACGACTTTCGGCGGTGCGGGCGGTGGCGGGGCCGGAACCGGTGCCAGCTCGACCATCATTGCCTGCGGCGGCAATTCGATGGGCGGGCGGGCGGTCCAGTTCAGCGCCAGCGCGATGGCCAGCGCGTGAACACCCAGCACCACGGCCAGGCTACCGCTGTAACGCGTCAGCTTATGGCGCGTCGTGATCATTTCTTGACCGCGCTCTCGAGTCCGACCAGACCGACCTTCAGGTAACCGGCGGCGCGCAGATTATCCATCACGCTCATCAGGTCGCCGTAATCCACGCCTTTGTCGGCCTGGAAGAAGATCGTCGTGTCTTTCTTGCCCTGGGTCTTGGCGTCGAGTGCGGCGCCGAGGGTTTCGGCTTTCACTTCGTCTTCGCCAATGTACAGGCGCTGGTCAGCCTTCACGCTGAGGAACACCGGTTTTTCCGGCCGCGGCGCCGGTTTGGCGGTCGAGGCAGGCAGGTCAACCTTGATGTCCACGGTAGCCAGCGGAGCGGCCACCATGAAGATGATCAACAGCACCAGCATCACGTCGATGAACGGCGTGACGTTGATTTCGTGGTTCTCGGCCAGATCGTCGTCTGCGCCTTCTTTCAAATGCAGGCCCATGGCCGATTACCCCACTTTCACCATGTGCGGTTGCGAGCTGTTGCGCTCAGGCTGGTGGTCGAGGTCGCGGCTGACCAGCAGCAGCACCTGAGCCGACGCATCGGACACCTGAGCCTTGTAACCGGCGATGGAGCGGGCGAAGACGTTGTAGATGACCACGGCAGGAATCGCGGCAACCAGACCCAGTGCGGTAGCCAGCAGCGCTTCAGCGATACCCGGTGCTACGACGGCAAGGTTGGTGGTCTGGGTTTTGGCGATGCCGATGAAGCTGTTCATGATGCCCCACACGGTACCGAACAGACCGACGAACGGTGCGGTGGAACCGATGGTGGCGAGAACGCCGGTGCCGCTGCTCATGTTGCGGCCACAGGCGGCAACCAGGCGCTCGAGGCGGAAGCTGACGCGTTCCTTGATGCCTTCTTTCTCGCGGGCGTTGGCCGACAGGCGCATTTCTTCCAGCGCGTCGTGAACCAGCAGGTTGGCTAGGGTGCCTTCCTTCGCGGCGGTGGCGCTGGCTTCTTTAAGCGTGGCGGCTTTTTTCAGGGCGGCGATCTCGCCACGCAGACGGCGTTTGGCGCCCATCAGCTCGAAGCCCTTGGCGATCCAGATGGTCCAGGTGATGATCGAGGCGATGGCCAGGCCGATCATCACGGCTTTAACGATCACGTCGGCGTTCTGGTACATGCCCCATGGCGACAGGTCGTGTGCCATGCCCAGGGTGTTGTCGGCTTCGAGGACTTCCGGCGCATCGGCGGCGCTGGCCTCTACGGCCTGCACCGGGTCGGTCGCGGCAGGTGCGGCGGCCGGAGCGCTTTGCTCGGTGGCGGCTGGTGCGGCCGGGGCCTGTGCGTCAGCGAATGCGGCAACTGGCGCCAGCATCAGGCTGAGCAGCAGGGCAGCCACGGCGCTCCAGGCGCGAGGTCGGTTGGTTGGCGAAGCGGAGTTTTGAATGCGTGTCATGCTGGCCGGACCTGAGATAGAAAAACGGTAATGCTCTTCCAGGCCTCGTGAGGCCGAGAACAAAAGTGGCGTGCATTATTGCAAGTAATTCTTGTTAACAGAAGTAATAGAGTTGCTTTTTTTCCTTCATTGCTAGCCGCTCGTCCCTTGCCGAGGCTAGTCTGTCGCTTTCCGATGGGAGATTTTTGATGTCCGCGCCTTCTGTTTTGATCGCCGGTTGCGGTGATGTCGGCAGCCGTCTGGCCACGCAATTGCTGGCTGCCGGCTTCCAGGTCTATGGCCTGCGCCGTGATATTTCGCGTTTGCCGGACGGCGTTATCGGCGTGGCCGGTGACTTGTTCAATGAGGATTGCCCCGAGACCTGGCCGGTGGGCGCTATCGATTACCTGGTGTATAGCGCGGCGGCCACCGATCACGATGAGGCCGGTTATCGCGCGGCGTATGTGCAGGGTTTGCAGCATGTGCTGGGTTGGCTGAACGATTACGGTCAGGAGCCGGAGCGACTGCTGTTCGTTTCCAGCAGCAGCGTTTATGGCCAGCAGAACGGCGAATGGGTCGATGAAAAGTCCGAAACCGTCGCTGCGGGTTATTCCGGTCGGGTGATGCTGGAGGCCGAGCAGGTTGCGCTCAACAGCGGCATTCCGGCGAGTATCGTGCGCCTGACGGGTATTTATGGCCCCGGTCGTGAATGGCTGCTGACCCAGGTGCGTCGGGGTTATCGGGTGGCGGTCGATCCGCCGCTGTATGGCAATCGCATCCATGCCGACGACGCGGCGGGGTTGATGGCGTTTCTGCTGGAAACGGATCGCAAGGGCGTGGCGCTGGATGACATCTATATCGGCGTGGACGATGCGCCGGCGCCGCTGGCCGAGGTGGTGGCGTGGCTACGTGAGTATCTGGGTGTCACCGAATGGTCGGAAGACGAGAGCGTGCGTCGCACCGGCAGCAAGCGTTGCAGCAATGCCCGGGCGAAGGCGCTGGGTTGGGTGCCGAAGTATCCGAGTTATCGCGAGGGGTATGGCGCGATTCTTGAGGGGCGCTGCTGATCTTCGGTCGTAAAAAAGGCGGGAGCAAATGTTTGCTCCCGCTTTTTTTGTCTCAAGCGCCGATCATTGCTTCTCGAGCAACCACTTGCGTTCACCCGGGGTGAACTGCGGTTGTTCGTCCGCCAGCGCGGTGTTCACGGCCTGCAGGATTTCCAGCTCTTTGCCCTTGCGCACAAAGATCCAGTTGTTGCCCTGACCGTTCTGCTGCAGCCACATGCTGTCGTTGCCGTTGCTCATCGATGCGCAATCGCCTGCGAGGCACAGCGCATAGCGGTCGGCACCCGGCAGGCCGGAGACTTGACCGTCCGCCTGGAATTGCACGGTGGCGCCTTCGCCCTGGCCGCTGGTGATCGTCCAGTTGCCGCCCAGATAAGCGGAATACAGCGCGCGTTCGAAGCTGGCGCCGATCGGTGCGCCTTCCGGCACCGGGATCTGCGCGCGGTCAAAGACCTGTTCCGGTTCGTTTTCGTTGGCGGCTTGTTGCAGTTGGCCGCCGTCACGTTTCAGCTCGCTGGCGGAGCTGCCATAGAAGTCGACTTTCCAAGCACCGGACTGTTCGCCGAGCAAGCGACCTTCGACGTTTTCGAAACCGTTGGTGTAGCGGGCCTGACCGGCCTTGGTGTTGACGTCCCACTCCAGGTTCGGGCCATAAGCCTGAAGCGCTTCGCGCAGGGGACCGCCCTTGGCAGCGGCATCGATGGCGACCTGATTGATCCAGGTGCCGCTGATGTCACGGTCGGCAGGGTTGCTGGCGCAACCGCCGAGGAAAATGGCGAGCAGCGAGAGAGCAAGCGCTTTGCGCATGGTGGAATCCTTTCAAAACCTTTTCTTTACCGCAGAGCAGTCGGCGCGGCGTCTGAGGCCGCGCCGTACGCATTACTCGATGACCAGAATGGCATCCATTTCAACCTGCGAACCCTTTGGCAGGGCTGCCACGCCGATGGCGGCGCGCGCCGGGTACGGCTGGTCGAAGTACTTGCCCATGATCTCGTTGACCTTGGCGAAGTGGCTTAGGTCGGTCAGGAAGATGTTCAGCTTGACGATGTCCTTGAACGAACCGCCGGCGGCTTCGGCCACGGCTTTCAGGTTCTCGAACACCTGGACGGTCTGGGCTTCGAAGCCTTCGACCAGTTCCATGGTTTTTGGATCGAGGGGAATCTGACCCGACATGTAAACGGTGTTACCGGCCTTGATCGCCTGAGAGTAAGTACCGATGGCGGCCGGGGCCTTGTCGCTGGTGATAACGGTTTTGGTCATGAATGACTCCTTGTAATGGGGTGGTTATGCACGCATGCGGGTGATGCGGATCACCCCGGTCAGGGCGCGCAGTTTCTTGATCACGCGGGCCAGGTGCACACGGTCGTGGACGCTGACCACCAACTGGACAACGCTGATGCGGCCATCGCGTTCGTCCATGCTGATTTTCTCGATATTGCCGTCGGCTGCGTTGACGCTGCTGGCCAGCAGGGCGATCAGGCCGCGCTGGTGTTCCAGCTCGACGCGCAGTTCGACGTTGAATTCGCCGGTGACATCCTTGGCCCACGAGAGCTGGATGCATTTTTCCGGGTTATGACGGATTTCGCTGATGTTGCGGCAGTTGTCCAGGTGCACGACCATGCCTTTGCCCGCCGACAGGTGACCGACAATCGGGTCGCCCGGAATCGGCGTACAGCATTTGGCGTAGCTGAGGACCAGGCCTTCGGTGCCGCGAATCGCCAGCGGGCCTTCCGGGCTCGGCAGTTGTTCGCCTTCGCCGAGCAGGCGGCGCGCCACGACGTAGGCCATGCGGTTGCCCAGGCCGATGTCTTCCAGCAAGTCTTCGATCAGTTCGAGGCGGTACTCGGTGAGCATCGCCTTCACGCGTTCGGCCGGGATCTGTTCCAGCGCACTGTCGAAGCCGTTGAGCACCTTGTTCAGCAGGCGTTCGCCGAGGCTGATGGATTCGGAGCGGCGTTGCAGTTTCAGCGCATGACGGATGTGCGTGCGCGCCTTGCCGGTGACCACGAAGTTGAGCCACGCCGGGTTCGGCCGTGCGCCGGGAGCGCTGACGATCTCGACCGTGGAGCCGCTTTGCAGCGGTTCGGACAGCGGTGCGAGACGACGGTTGATCCGGCAGGCGATGCAGCTGTTGCCGACGTCGGTGTGCACCGCGTAGGCAAAGTCGACAGCCGTGGAGCCTTTGGGCAGCTCCATGATCCGGCCTTTGGGCGTGAACACGTAGACCTCGTCCGGGAACAGGTCGATCTTCACGCTCTCGATGAATTCCAGCGAGTTGCCGGCACGTTGCTGCATTTCCAGCACGCCCTTGACCCACTGACGGGCGCGGGCGTGAGTGCCTTTCGGCTGCTCGTCACCGCTGGATTTGTACAGCCAATGGGCGGCGATGCCGTTGTTGGCCATCTCTTCCATTTCACGGGTGCGGATCTGGATCTCGATCGGTACACCGTGCATGCCGAACAGCGTGGTGTGCAGCGACTGATAGCCGTTGGCCTTGGGGATCGCGATGTAATCCTTGAAGCGCCCCGGCAACGGTTTGTACAAATTATGTACAGCACCCAGCACGCGGTAGCAGGTATCGACCTTGTCGACGATGATCCGGAACGCGTAGACGTCCATGATCTCGTTGAAGGCCCGACGCTTGCCGCGCATTTTCTTGTAGATGCCGTAGAGGTGTTTCTGGCGACCGCTGACTTCGCCCTGGATGCCGTCGATGGCGAGGCAGTGACCAAGGGACTCTTCGATCTTGTTGACGATTTCCTTGCGGTTGCCCCGGGCGCGTTTGACGGCCTGGTAGATCCGCGCGGAACGCATCGGGTGCATCGCCTTGAAACCGAGGTCTTCGAACTCGATACGGATCGCGTGCATGCCCAGGCGGTTGGCGATGGGGGCGTAGATCTCGAGGGTTTCCTTGGCGATGCGCCGGCGTTTTTCGCCGGACAGCACTTCCAGCGTGCGCATGTTGTGCAGGCGGTCGGCAAGCTTGACCAGGATCACGCGAATGTCGCGTGCCATGGCCATGGCCATCTTCTGGAAGTTTTCAGCCTGGGCTTCGGCCTTGGTCTCGAAGTTCATCTGGGTCAGTTTGCTGACCCCGTCGACCAGTTCGGCAACGGTTTCACCGAACTGCGCTTGCAGCGCTTCCTTGGCGATACCGGTGTCTTCGATCACGTCATGCAGCATCGCAGCCATCAGGCTCTGATGGTCCATGTGCATGTCGGCAAGAATATTCGCCACGGCAAGAGGATGCGTGACATACGCCTCGCCGCTGCGGCGGCGTTGGCCGTCGTGGGCTTGTTCGGCGTAGAAATACGCTCGGCGGACCAGGTTGACCTGGTCATTGCCGAGGTAGGTCGATAAGCGATCGGCGAGGGCGTCTATGCTCGGCATGATGTCTCCTGCCGTAGGCTGTGATCCCGCGCCGTGCTACGTCGACCAGGCATAGGCTTAGACGGCCTCGTTGGACTCGTCCTCGAACGCAGCGAAGACAGGGTCTTCGTGGACGATTTCCTGCTGGGCGATGAACTCGTAGCTCATCAGGCCTTCAGCGATTTCACGCAGCGCAACTACGGTCGGTTTGTCGTTTTCCCACTGAACCAGGGGCTCTTTGCCGCCGGTGGCCAGTTGACGGGCACGCTTGGTAGAGAGCATGACCAGCTCAAAGCGGTTTTCCACGTGTTCTAGGCAGTCTTCAACGGTTACGCGGGCCATGGTATTCCTCGGAGCGAATGCAATATGCGCGCTGCCCGGTTGGGCGAGCGGACTCAACAGTTTAAAAAATCACCAGCGATTAGGGAAGCGCTGATTTTTTGACCAGACTCTTCAACGCGCTGCAAGTGCCAATGTAAAGCCCTTGCAGCGGTTTTGGGAAGTGCTGTTTCAGCCCAGCAATTCAGCCAGCAATTTGCCGAAACGCACTTGTTGGCGTTTCTGTTGCAGCTGATTGGCGCGGAAAATCGCTTTCAGATCGTCCAGCGCGTGGGCGAAATCGTCGTTGATGATCAGGTAGTCGTACTCGACGTAGTGGCTCATCTCGCTGACCGCTTCACGCATCCGGCCGTCGATGATCTCGTCGCTGTCCTGACCACGGTTGGTCAGGCGCTGGTGCAGGGCCTGCAGCGAAGGCGGCAGAATGAAGATCGAACGGGCCTGCGGCATCAGCTTGCGCACTTGCTCGGCGCCTTGCCAGTCGATTTCCAGAATCAGGTCGTGGCCTTCGTCCAGGGTCTGCTGCAGGCGGCTTTGCGAGGTGCCGTAGAAGTTGCCGAAGACTTCGGCGCGTTCCAGGAAGTCGCCGTGCTCGCCCATCTTCACGAACTCTTCGCGGGTCACGAAGTGATAGTTCACGCCGTCCACTTCGCCCGGGCGCATGGCGCGGGTGGTGTGGGAAATCGAGACGCGGATCTCCGGGTTGGCGTCGGTCAGGGCCTTGACCAGACTGCTCTTGCCCGCGCCCGAAGGGGCGGAAATGATGTACAGGGTGCCGGTGCTGTGGGTCATGTCGGGGTAGCCTTACTCAATATTCTGCACTTGTTCGCGCATCTGCTCGATCAACACCTTGAGGTTGACCGCCGCCTGGGTGCTGCGCGGGTCGAAGGCCTTGGAGCCCAGTGTGTTGGCTTCGCGGTTGAGTTCCTGCATCAGGAAGTCCAGGCGCCGACCGGCGGCACCGCCGGATTTCAGCACCCGGCGAACTTCGATGATGTGGGTGCTCAGGCGGTCCAGTTCTTCAGCCACGTCGCTCTTTTGCGCGAGCATGACCATTTCCTGTTCCAGGCGCTGCGGGTCCATCTCGGCCTTCATGTCGGCGAAGCGGTCGAGGACTTTCTGGCGCTGGGTGGCGAGCATCTGCGGAACCAGTTCGCGCAGGGTCACCACGTCTTCCTCGATGGAGGTCAGACGATCGTTGATCAGGCGGGCCAGCTCCGCGCCTTCGCGCTCGCGGCCGGCCTTGAGGTCTTTCAGGCCCTGATTGAACAAGGCCAGTGCCTCGGCGTTCAACGCCTGCGGGTCGGTGGCGTCGGCCACCAGTACGCCAGGCCAGGCCAGCACCTCCAGCGGGTTCAGCGCGGCCGGGTTCTTGATCAGGCCGGCAACCGTTTCGGCAGCGGCAACCAATTGCGCGGCACGTTCGCGATCCACTTGCAGCGGCTTGCCGGTGCTTTCCTCGGTGAAGCGCAGGGTGCATTCCAGTTTGCCGCGCGACAGGCTCTGGCGCAGGGCTTCGCGGACGGCGCCTTCGAGGTCGCGAAACGACTCCGGCAGGCGCAGGTGGGGTTCCAGGTAGCGGCTGTTGACCGAGCGCAGTTCCCAGCTCAGGGTGCCCTGAACGCCGGCTTTTTCGACGCGGGCGAAGGCGGTCATGCTGTGCACCATGGGGTGACCTCGCGATACAGATCGGCGCGAATTGAAGCTCCGCAGCTCGATATCAATGAATTTAAGCCGACTGGCAGCAAAGGCGCAGGATTGTAGCGCAGTGCGGCAGATGCGCCCAAACACACGGTGTGACAAAGGGCTGCAGGCCGTCGGCGAAGCGCGTTTCAGGGCCTTCGGTCGTCGGCCGGATTTTTTAACGAGTGCCCAGGCGCGGTGCGCGGCTCTATAATGCTCCGCAGTTTTCCGTCCCCAGTACAGGTATCTCCTATGAAACGTCCAAGTGGTCGCGCTGCCGATCAGCTCCGCTCGATCCGCATTACCCGCAACTACACCAAACACGCCGAGGGATCCGTACTGGTCGAATTCGGTGATACCAAAGTCATCTGCACCGTCAGCGTCGAAAACGGCGTGCCGCGTTTCCTCAAAGGTCAGGGCCAGGGTTGGCTGACCGCCGAATACGGCATGCTGCCGCGCGCCACCGGCGAGCGTAACCAGCGTGAAGCGAGCCGTGGCAAGCAGGGTGGTCGTACCCTGGAAATTCAGCGTCTGATCGGCCGTTCCCTGCGCGCCGCGCTGGACATGTCCAAGCTGGGTGACGTCACCCTGTACGTCGACTGCGACGTGATCCAGGCCGACGGCGGCACCCGCACCGCGTCGATCACCGGCGCCATGGTTGCGCTGGTCGATGCACTGAAGGTGATCAAGAAGCGCGGCGGCCTGAAAGGCGGCGATCCGCTCAAGCAAATGATCGGCGCAGTCTCCGTGGGCATGTACCAGGGCGAGCCGGTACTGGATCTGGACTATCTTGAAGATTCCGCTGCCGAGACCGACCTCAACGTAGTGATGACCAGCACCGGTGGTTTCATCGAAGTGCAGGGCACCGCCGAAGGCGCGCCGTTCCAGCCTGAAGAGCTGAACGCGATGCTGGAACTGGCCAAGAAAGGCATGAACGAGATCTTCGAACTGCAAAAGGCTGCACTGGCCGACTGAGCAGGTTCGTAACCCGCAAGGAGGACGCGATGAGTGATGAGCAAGAGTTGCTGCCCAAGCCGAGCCAGGAGGTTCGCCAATGGGCCATGTTTTGTCACTTGTCCGCCTTGCTGGGGATCTGGATTCCGTTTGGCACGCTGATCGGGCCGCTGGTCCTGTGGCAGATGAAGCGCGAGACCGATCCGTTCATCGACGCCCAGGGCAAGGAAGCGTTGAATTTCCAGATCACCGTGGCGATTGCTTCGATGGTCTGCTTCGTTCTGATGCTGTTGCTTATCGGGTTCGTGTTGTTCGGCCTGCTGGCCATTGCGGCGCTGGTGTTGACGATAATCGGTGGGGTGAAAGCCAACGAAGGCTTCCCTTATCGTTATCCTTTCACCTGGCGGTTGATCAAATAACGAACGATCGCCCACAAAAAAACCGACAGTGAAGTCGGTTTTTTTGTGTCTGCGAAAGGCCGCTTAGATGGTCAGCGTCCAGTCGTAGTCGACGATCAGCGGCGCGTGCTGCGAGAACCTAGGCTGACGCGGCAGGCGTGCACTGCGCACGAAGCGCCGCAGGCCCGGGGTCAGGATCTGGTAGTCGAAGCGCCAGCCCAGATTCAGCATCTCGGCCTGTTCGTTGTCCGGCCACCAGCTGTACTGGTCGCCTTCGCGGCTGACTTCGCGCAGAGCATCGACATAGCCCATGTTGCCGACAATCTCGTCCATCCAGGCGCGTTCCGGCGCGAGGAAACCCGGAGATTGCTGGCTGTCGCGCCAGTTCTTGATGTCGAGCTTCTGCTGCGCGACGTACAGCGAGCCACAATAAATGTACTCGCGACGTTTGCGCCGCTGTTTGTCCAGATACTTGCCGAAGTCGTCCATGAGCTTGAACTTCTGGTTCAAGTCCTCATCGCCGTTCATCCCCGAAGGAAGCAGCAAGGTGGCAATACTGACTTTGTCGAAATCTGCTTGCAGGTAGCGCCCGTAGCGGTCGGCCGTCTCGAATCCGAGACCGCTGATGACAGCCTTCGGTTGCAACCGCGAATACAAAGCCACGCCACCTTGGGCAGGGACTTCAGCATCGCAGGCATAAAGGAAGTAGCCATCCAGTTGGAAGGCTGGGTCGTCCAGTTCAAAGGCGGAGGCACGGGTGTCCTGCAGGCAGATGACGTCGGCATTCTGTGCCTGCAGCCAACTGAGCAAACCGCGCTCGACTGCAGCCTGAATACCATTGACGTTCACACTGATGATCCGCATAAATGGCCCCAAAAATCGCGTGCGTGTATGATACACGGCGTCAAGCTAATTAGCTAAATCCGTGGTATTTGGGGTTTTTTTCATGCAAGCGTATCAGCGCGATTTCATTCGTTTTGCCATCGATCGCGGCGTTTTGCGCTTCGGTGAGTTCACCCTGAAGTCCGGGCGCACCAGTCCTTACTTCTTCAATGCCGGCCTGTTCAACTCGGGTTCCGCACTGGCGCAGCTGGGTCGTTTCTACGCCGCAGCCATCGCCGAGAGCGGCATTCCGTTCGACGTGCTGTTCGGCCCGGCCTACAAAGGCATCCCGCTGGCGGCAACCACTGCCGTGGCGCTGGCCGAACACCACAACCGTGACCTGCCATGGTGCTTCAACCGCAAGGAAGCCAAGGCCCACGGCGAGGGCGGCAGCCTGGTTGGCGCACCGTTGACCGGCGAAGTGCTGATCATCGACGACGTGATCACCGCCGGCACCGCGATCCGTGAAGTGATGCAGATCATCGCTTCCCAGGACGGCGCCAAGGCTGCCGGTGTGCTGATCGCTCTGAACCGTCAGGAGCGCGGCAACGGCGAGCTGTCGGCCATCCAGGAAGTCGAGCGTGATTTCGGCATCCCGGTCATCAGCATCGTTTCGCTGAACCAGGTGCTGGAATTCCTGGCTGACGATCCGCAGCTCAAGCAGCACCTGCCAGCCGTTGAAGCCTATCGCGCCCAGTTCGGCGTCTGATCGCAGCTTCAGGCAAAAAAAGACCCCGCTCAGCCAGGCTGAGCGGGGTCTTTTTGTTTGCGCGAGCGCTTACGGACGCTTGCGATTGCTGATCAGCGTACCCACACCGGTGTCGGTGAAGATTTCCAGCAGGATCGCGTTCGGTACACGGCCGTCGATGATCAGTGAGCTGCCCACGCCGCCCTGTACCGCTTCCAGCGCGCAGCGGATCTTCGGCAGCATGCCGCCGTAGATGGTGCCGTCGGCGATCAGGTCGTCGACTTGCTGGGTGCTCAGGCCGGTCAGTACGGTGCCCGACTTGTCCATCAGGCCGGCGATGTTGGTCAGCAGCATCAGCTTCTCGGCTTTCAGCGCTTCGGCGACCTTGCCGGCCACCAGGTCAGCGTTGATGTTGTACGACTCGCCGTTTTCACCCACGCCGATCGGCGCGATCACCGGGATGAAGTTGCCTTTGACCAGCAGGTTCAGCAGTTCAGTGTTGATCCCGACCACTTCGCCCACATGGCCGATGTCGATGATTTCCGGCTGGGTCATCTCCGGGGTCTGGCGGGTGACGGTGAGCTTCTTCGCACGAATCAGCCCGGCGTCTTTACCGGTCAGGCCGATGGCGCTGCCGCCGTGACGGTTGATCAGGTTGACGATGCTTTTGTTGACCTGGCCGCCGAGGACCATTTCCACCACGTCCATGGTCGCGGCGTCGGTGACGCGCATGCCGTCGACGAAATGGCTTTCGATCGACAGGCGCTTGAGCAGATCACCGATCTGCGGGCCACCGCCGTGCACGACCACCGGGTTGATACCCACGGCCTTCATCAGCACGATGTCGCGGGCGAAGCCGGTTTTCAGCTCCTCGCTTTCCATCGCGTTGCCGCCGTATTTGATCACCAGGGTCTTGCCGACGTATCGGCGGATGTAAGGCAGCGCTTCGGACAGGACCTTGGCAGTGTTGGCGGCGGCATCGCGTTCGAGGGTCATTCAGGGCTCCGGGTGAATCAGCAATCAGAACGGTAGTTGGAGATCAGGTGCAACGCGTTTCAGTTGGGCATGGAACACAGCCTTGATGCGCTGCAGTTCCGCCTCGTCATCGGCCTCGAAGCGCAGCACCAGCACCGGTGTGGTGTTGGACGCGCGCACCAGGCCCCAGCCTTTGGCGTAGTCGACCCGCACGCCGTCAATGGTGGTCAGGTCGGCGCCTGGGCCCCACTGCGCATCGTGCAGTGCATCAATGATGCTGAATTTGCTCTCTTCGGTCACATGGATATTGATTTCCGGCGTGGAAATATCGTTCGGGAAGGTCGCGAACAGCTCCTCGGCCGAAGATTTTTCCTTGCTGAGGATTTCCAGCAGCCGTGCGGCGCTGTAAATGCCGTCGTCGAAACCGAACCAGCGTTCCTTGAAGAAAATGTGCCCGCTCATTTCGCCGGCCAACAGTGCGCCGGACTGTTTCATTTTCTTTTTGATCAACGAGTGACCGGTCTTCCACATTAGCGGCCGACCGCCATATTCCTTGATCAGCGGGATCAGGCGACGGGTGCATTTGACGTCGAAGATGATCTCCGCGTCGGGGTTGCGCGCCACCACGTCACGGGCGAACAGCATCAGCAGGCGGTCCGGGAACACGATGGTGCCGGTGTTGGTCACCACGCCGACGCGGTCGCCGTCGCCGTCGAAAGCCAGACCGATGTCGGCCTTGGTTTCCTTGACCTTGGCGATCAGGTCGACGAGGTTTTCAGGCTTGCCCGGATCCGGATGGTGGTTCGGGAAGTTGCCGTCGACTTCGCAGAACAGCGGGATGACTTCGCAGTTCAGCGCTTCGATCAGTTGCGGGGCGATCACGCCGGCCGCGCCGTTGCCGCAGTCGACCACGACTTTCAGGCGCCGGGCCAGTTTGATGTCCTGGACGATTTCGGTGTTGTAGCGGTCGAGGATCTCAACCTGTGTCACGCTGCCGGTGCCGCTGCTCAGGTTACCGGTCTTGAGGCGCTCGTGCAGGGCCTGGATCTGCTCGTTGGCGAGGGTGTCGCCGGCGATCACGATCTTGAAGCCGTTGTAGTTCGACGGGTTGTGACTGCCGGTGAGCATCACGCCGGATTTGCCGGCCAGCACGTTGGCGGCGTAGTACAACGCAGGCGTCGGCACCAGGCCGACGTCGCTGACATGGCAGCCGCTTTCGGCGATGCCACGAATCAGTTCTGCAACCAGTTCGGGACCGGACAGGCGGCCATCACGGCCGACGGACACGTTCGGTTCACCCTGGGCCAGGCTCTGGGAGCCGATGGCGCGGCCGATCCAGTAGGCTGTTTCGGCATTGAGGAATTCCGGCACGGTGCCGCGAATGTCATAGGCGCGGAAGATGCTGTCGGGAAGCTTCGGGGCGACTTGGGCGGGGGTGCTCATCTGCGAAAATGCTCCATCTCGAAAGTGGCTGGACACACCGACGACTCATTCGACGGCAAGCTCAAACTGAAGGGTATGACGGCGGTTTTCACAGAGAGTTCGTGGTGTGAAAGGGCCATGACGCCTTGTGCGGCGTGGCTTTGGCTTGCCAATGCCTTGATTTTCAGCGGTAAAGCTTCCAGATGAATCTGCGTATTTTTATGGCGAGAGAGCGGGCTCCCTCGCCACAAAACCAATCACTTGGTGCCGGAATGGCCGAAACCGCCAGCGCCACGCTCGGTTTCAACGAACTCTTCGACCATTTCGAAGTGCGCCTGCACCACCGGCACCAGCACCAGTTGCGCCAGGCGCTCGCCGACCGGCATGGTGAATTCGGTCTGGCCACGGTTCCAGCAGGAAACCATCAGCGGGCCCTGGTAGTCGGAGTCGATCAGACCGACGAGGTTGCCCAGCACGATGCCGTGCTTATGGCCCATGCCCGAGCGCGGCAGGATCAGCGCGGCGAGGTTCGGATCGCCGATGTAGACCGACAGACCGGTCGGGATCAGCACGGTTTCACCCGGCTTGATCACGATGTCCTCTTGCAGCATGGCGCGCAGGTCGAGGCCGGCGGAGCCCGGTGTGGCGTATTGCGGCAGCGGGAATTCGGTACCGATGCGTGGGTCGAGGATCTTGGCTTGCAAAGCGTGCATGTAAATTAAACCTGGTTCAGACGTTCGGCGATAAAAGTGACCAGCTGGCGAGCGATCTTGCCCTTGCTGGTCTGGGCGAAAACCGTGGCGTGCAGCGCACGGTCGATGACGCTGCAGGCGTTTTCTTCGCTGTTGAAACCGATGCTCGGGTTGGCGACGTCGTTGGCGACGATCAGGTCGAGATTCTTATCCTTCAGCTTGCGTGCAGCGTAGTCGAGCAGGTGTTCGGTCTCGGCGGCGAAGCCGACACTGAACGGACGGTCGGGACGGGTCGCGATGGTGGCCAGGATGTCCGGGTTGCGCACCATTTGCAGGACGAAGCCGTCGCCGCTCGTAGGGTCTTTCTTTAATTTTTGCGGGGCGACGACTTCCGGACGGTAGTCCGCCACCGCCGCCGAGGCGATAAAGATGTCGCAAGGGATCGCGGCTTCACACGCTGCGAGCATGTCGCGGGCACTGACCACATCGATCCGGGTGACGCGATCCGGCGTCGGCAGGTGCACCGGGCCGCTGATCAGCGTGACTCGGGCGCCGGCTTCCACTGCCGCTTCAGCCAGGGCGAAGCCCATTTTGCCGGAGCTGTGGTTGGTGATGTAGCGCACCGGGTCGATGTTTTCCTGGGTCGGGCCAGCAGTAATCACCACGTGCTTGCCGGTCAGTGCCTGACGCTGGAAGCAGTCCGCCGCGAGCTGGGCCAGATCGGTGGCTTCCATCATGCGGCCCATGCCGACGTCGCCGCAGGCCTGGCTGCCGGAGGCCGGGCCGAAGGTCTTCAGGCCACGGCTTTCAAGGAGTTGCAGGTTGGCCTGGGTTGCCGGGTCGCGCCACATGGCCTGGTTCATGGCTGGGGCGACCGCGACGATGGCGTCGGTGGCCAGCACTAGCGTGGTCAGCAGATCGTTGGCAATGCCTTGGGCCAGGCGGGCCAGCAGGTCGGCGGTGGCCGGGGCGATCAGCACCAGATCGGCCCATTTGGCCAGTTCGATGTGGCCCATCGCCGCTTCGGCGGCAGGGTCGAGCAAATCCAGGTGAACCGGGTGGCCGGACAGCGCCTGCATGGTCAGCGGGGTGATGAATTCGCTGCCGCCACGGGTCATGACCACGCGCACTTCGGCGCCCTGATCGATCAGGCGGCGCACAAGGTCGGCGCTCTTGTAGGCAGCAATACCGCCGCCGACGCCCAGAACGATGCGTTTCCGATACAGCCGCTGCATAGGTCTGCCTTTCATTTCGTTGGTGACATACGTGGCGAAACCCCCTCCCCAGGGTGAATTCGCCCGCAAAAAAGATGGGCTACGATATCACAGCGACCGCTACGGAACAGCGGCGCCCACAGACAAGGAAGGTGTATGAGTATTCGCGATTGGCCGGCGGCGGAAAGGCCGCGGGAGAAGCTGTTGGAACAGGGCTCGGGAAGTCTTTCCGATGCCGAATTGCTGGCGATTTTTCTGCGCACCGGTGTATCCGGCAAAAGCGCGGTGGATGTCGCAAGACACCTGTTGGGTCAGTTCGGCAGCTTGCGAGCCTTGCTTGAGGCTGATCTCGCAACGTTCAGCGAACAATTGGGGCTGGGCCCGGCGAAGTTCGCCCAGCTGCAGGCCGTGCTGGAAATGGGTCGGCGACATCTGGCCGAGCGCATGCGGCAGAAAACGGCGCTGGAGAATCCGCAGGTGGTCCGTGATTACCTCAAGGCCATGTTGCGCCACGAGCCGCACGAAGTTTTCGGTTGCCTGTTTCTGGATTCCAAGCATCAAGTGCTCACCTTCGAGGCTCTGTTTCGCGGCTCGATCGACAACACCGCCGTGCATCCCCGCGAAGTGGTGAAGCGCTCGTTGGCCAATAACGCGGCGGCCGTGATCCTGTGCCACAACCATCCGTCGGGGAACAGCGATCCGAGTCAGGCTGATCGATTATTGACCAAGCGCTTGCAGAAGGCTTTGGAGCTGATCGACGTGCGGGTGCTGGATCACTTCATCGTTGGCGATGGTGAACCGTTGTCGATGGCGGAGTGTGGCTGGATGTGAGGGTGATGCCGCATCCCTGTGGGAGCGAGCTTGCTCGCGATAGCGTTGTGTCAGCCGCCTCATCCGGTAACTGACAGACTGCAATCGCGAGCAAGCTCGCTCCCACAGGTTTTGTGTTGTGGTGGGTTATTTGAGGGTAACCTTGGAGTAGTCCTGCCGCCCGAACGGGCTCACCGAGTAACCCTGTACGTCTTTGCGCGTCAGGGCGTAGGCAGTCGGATGCGCCAGCGGCAGCCACAGCGCCTGCTGCTGAATCTGCGCCTGCGCCTGTTCGTAGAGTTTGGTGCGCACACCTTGCTCGCTGGTGGTCTTGCCGGCGCTGATCAGTTTGTCCAGATCGGCGTTGCAATAGCGGGCGAAGTTGGTGCCGGACTTCACCGCCGCGCAGGAAAACTGCGGGGTCAGGAAATTGTCCGGGTCGCCGTTGTCGCCGGCCCAGCCCATGAACAGCAGGTCATGCTCGCCAGCCTTGGCGCGGCGGATCAGCTCGCCCCATTCGATCACGCGGATTTCGGCCTGAATGCCGATTTCCGCCAGATCCGATTGCAGCAATTGCGCGCCGAGGCTCGGGTTCGGGTTAAGCAGGCTGCCGGACGGGCGCGTCCAGATGGTGGTCTGGAAACCGTCCTTCAATCCGGCCTTGGCCAGCAATGCCTTGGCCTTGTTCACGTCGTGGGCGTAACCCGGCAGGTTTTTCGCGTAGCTCCAGGTATTCGGCGGATACGGACCGTTGGCGGCTTCGGCGGTGTCTTCGAATACAGCCTTGAGGTAGTTGGCCTTGTCGAAGGCGAGGTTGATCGCCTGACGCACTTCCGGTTTGTCCAGCGGCGGATGCTGGCTGTTGATGCCAACGAATGCGGTCATGAACGCGTCAGTCTTTTCGACTTTCAGCGTCGGCTCCTGCTTCGCCGCCTGTACGTCCAATGGTTTCGGTGACAGGGCGATCTGGCACTCGTTGCGCCGCAGCTTTTGCAGGCGCACGTTGGCGTCCGGGGTGATGGCGAAGATCAGCGGGTCCACCGCAGGCTTGCCGCGGAAGTAGTCCGGGTTCGCCTTGTAACGGATCGACGCGTCTTTCTGGAACCGGGTGAACACGAACGGTCCGGTGCCGACCGGCTGGCTGTTGAGCTTGTCGGTGGCATCGGCCTTCAGCAGCTTGTCGGCGTATTCAGCAGAATAAATGGAGGCGAAGCCCATGCTCAGGGTCGCGAGGAACGTCGAGTCCGGGTGATCGAGGGTGAAGCGCACGGTCAGCGGGTCCAGCGCGTCGATCTTCTTGATCAGGCTCGGCAACTGCATCGACTGGGCGTGCGGGAAGCCGCTCTGGGCGACTTTGTGCCACGGGTTGGCCGGGTCGAGCATGCGGTCGAAGCTGAACTTGACGTCTTCGGCGGTCAGTTCGCGGGTCGGCTTGAAGTAGTCGGTGGTGTGGAACTTCACCTGCGGGTGCAGCTTGAACACGTAGGTCAGGCCGTCGGTGCTGACTTCCCAGCTGTCGGCCAGGCTCGGGACGACCTTGCCGCTGGCGGTGTCGAAATCCACCAAACGGTTCATCAGCACGTCGGCCGATGCGTTGGTGGTGGTCAGCGAGTTGTACTGCACCACGTCGAAGCCTTCGGGACTGGCCTCGGTGCAGACGCTCAGGGCGGCGGCCTGGGCCAGTGGACTCAGTAACAGCGGGGCGAAGAGCAGGGGGAGGGCAGCGAGGCGCATGGTCGGCTTCCTTTACAGATCGAAGGCCCATCTGCAAGTGCAGTCTGGAAAAGTCCTACCCTAGAGGTCGCGATTGCAAATGACTATCCCCTTTTTGCATTTTCGGGGCGTGAGGCTGGCGAGATCTGTAGGAAACGATTGCGTTAAAATCCGCAATCACTGTCGAAGCTGGTTCTCTGCGACGAATGGTAAAAATTGCCGGCAGCCTTTGCCTAAGGCGCTCCCAGCCAGAAAAAGCGGCTTTTTAGCCATTCTTTGCACACGGAAAGTTGTTGCTCCGTGGTCTTTCTGGTATAAAGCAGCGCTCTTTTCTAGGGGCCCGGTTCCTTCGCTTGTAGGTGTAGCCGGTAAGACCTCTAAAGAATCGCGGCGCCTGGCGCCACAATGACTAGAGATTAAGCGGCCAACCCATGCCGGGTTGGGCATGTGGTTTTAGAGGGCTGAGGCATGTCTAGAGTATGTCAAGTTACCGGTAAGGGTCCGGTGACTGGGAACAACATTTCCCACGCAAACAACAAAACCCGTCGTCGTTTCCTGCCGAACCTGCAGCATCACCGCTTCTGGGTTGAAGAAGAGAAACGTTTCGTACGCCTGCGCGTTTCCGCCAAAGGCATGCGTATCATCGACAAGCGTGGCATCAGCGTTGTGCTGGCCGAGCTGCGTCGCGACGGCAAGGTTTAAGGGAGCTAATCATGCGTGAATTGATTCGTTTGATCTCGAGCGCCGGTACTGGTCACTTCTACACTACCGACAAGAACAAGCGTACTACCCCGGACAAAATCGAGATCAAGAAATATGATCCGGTTGTTCGCAAGCACGTGATCTACAAGGAAGGCAAAATCAAGTAATTGATTTTTCCCGACTTACGAAAAAGGCCCGTATCTCACGATACGGGCCTTTTTTGTTACGCGTGATTCAGTGCAGTCGACTCACGCTCCAGCTGGTCTTGCCCGGTTGATCCGAGGCTTCAGGCTTTTTGCTCGTTAGAGCGATCAATTTCGATCGCCTCGATGTTGCCTTGAGCATCAAGGTGAACTGTCAGGCGTCCCGGGCTGAGATCTGCGGTGAGATACCCGGTACCACCGCGTACGTCCCGGCCGGTCAGCTCGGCAAGATAAGCTTTGACGCTGGCTACGTAGCGACTGCCAATCATATGGCGTACCTGGTGAGTTACTTGTTCATTGTTCATGTTCGCATTTCCTTTGCGTGATTGAGATGTCCATTGGCTGAACTCACCAAGTGTGTGGCCGGCTTCGGCATGGGCTGCGGTATATAGTTATTTTTTGCGCCCGCGGTGCTTCCCTGTGCGGATCACCGTGCAACCCTTGCGAAAAGGCCCGTATCTGAAAATACGGGCCTTTTTTGTTGCCAGATGATCAACCGCAGATCAGTTCATCGATCTCATTGCGTTCGTTGACCAGTACCCTGATCCGGTCAGGTTTGGGCAGGAGATTGAACAGATCCTCCGGCCGTTCCAGCCGATGCTTTTGCACCCCGGCTGCAATACGGATGGCGCTCAGGGTTTCAGGGGTTGCGACTTGGTCAACAGCGAATTGCGCGGCGTTGATATTGCAGAAATCAGGCACGGTGCCTCCTTGCGTTTCATTCGGGTGGAAGCGCTCGCCGGTCAGTCCTGCCGAGACATCCTGCCTCGGTAGGAAATTGCCCGATGTATGAGCGCTGCCGCGAAGTTTCACTCAGAAGCACTGCACGCGTCTTACTCGCGTAGTCACCACTTGTGTCGGATCAGGCCTTCTGTTCGAAGATCACATAGACCTTGCGGCAAGCCTCCAGCACTTCCCAGGTGCCACGGAAACCGGCCGGAATCACAAAGCGGTCGCCGACACGCAGGGTCTTGGCATTGCCTTCACTGTCACGCAGCACCGAAACGCCCTGCAGGATTTCGCAGTATTCGTGCTCGGTGTAGTTCACCGTCCACTGGCCCACCGCACCTTCCCACACGCCGACACCCATTTGTCCGCAAGGGCTGTCGTATTGATTGAACACCGCTTGCTCGGGATCGCCCTTGAGCACTTTGGCCGGGTCCGGGCGATAGCGTTCGGCTTCAGTTGTAGTCAGGCTGATGTCGACGACGTTCTGGATGTTCATTGTTGTTTTCTCCCGTGATGACGGCGCGATGGCGTGAAAGGGCCAAAGTCTATGTTGATTAAATTGAACGCCGCAAGGCCGTATGGCGAGCTTATGTCAAATATATTGAAACAACCCCGGCCGCTGGTTTAGGGTGGCGGATGCCTTGGGCCGAAAAGCAGGCTGGCCGGGCAGTATTCCTGAGGACGACCGCGACGATCGCGGCGCTCGTATTGAACAAGAGGAGGACACTCGAATGACCACCCTGACTCGTGCCGACTGGGAACAACGCGCCCGCGACCTGAAGATCGAAGGCCGCGCCTACCTTAATGGCGAGTACACCGATGCCGTCTCCGGCGAGACCTTCGAGTGCATCAGCCCGGTCGATGGCCGTCTGCTGGGCAAGATTGCCAGCTGTGACGCCGCCGACGCCCAGCGCGCTGTGGAAAACGCCCGCGCCACCTTCAATTCCGGCGTCTGGTCGCGCCTGGCGCCGACCAAACGCAAAGCCACCATGATCCGTTTCGGCGGCCTGCTCAAGCAGCACGCCGAAGAACTGGCCCTGCTCGAAACCCTCGACATGGGCAAGCCGATCAGCGATTCGCTGTACATCGACGTGCCGGGCGCTGCGCAGGCCCTGAGCTGGAGCGGTGAAGCGATCGACAAGATCTACGACGAAGTCGCCGCTACGCCGCACGATCAACTGGGTCTGGTGACCCGTGAGCCAGTCGGCGTGGTTGGCGCCATCGTGCCGTGGAACTTCCCGCTGATGATGGCCTGCTGGAAACTCGGCCCGGCCCTGTCGACCGGTAACTCGGTGATCCTCAAGCCGTCGGAAAAATCCCCGCTGACTGCCATCCGCATCGCCGAACTGGCGGTCGAGGCCGGTATTCCGAAAGGCGTGCTGAACGTGTTGCCGGGCTACGGCCACACCGTCGGCAAGGCGCTCGCTCTGCACAATGATGTCGACACTCTGGTGTTCACCGGTTCGACCAAGATCGCCAAGCAACTGATGATCTACTCCGGCGAATCGAACATGAAGCGCGTCTGGCTGGAAGCCGGCGGCAAGAGCCCGAACATCGTGTTTGCCGATGCACCGGACCTGCAGGCCGCCGCCGAATCCGCCGCCAGCGCCATCGCCTTCAACCAGGGCGAAGTCTGCACCGCAGGTTCCCGTCTGCTGGTCGAGCGTTCGATCAAGGACAAATTCCTGCCGATGGTGATCGAGGCGCTGAAAACCTGGAAACCCGGCAACCCGCTGGATCCGGCCACCAACGTTGGCGCGCTGGTCGATACCCAGCAGATGAACACCGTGCTGTCCTACATCGAGTCGGGCCACACCGACGGCGCCAAACTGGTGGCCGGTGGCAAGCGCATTCTTCAGGAAACCGGTGGCACCTACGTCGAGCCGACGATTTTCGACGGCGTGAGCAACGCGATGAAAATCGCTCAGGAAGAGATCTTCGGCCCGGTGCTGTCGGTCATTGCCTTCGACACTGCCGAGGAAGCGATCAACATCGCCAACGACACGCCTTACGGCCTGGCGGCAGCGGTCTGGACCCAGGACATTTCCAAGGCACACCTGACCGCCAAGGCCCTGCGTGCCGGCAGCGTGTGGGTCAACCAGTACGACGGCGGCGACATGACCGCACCGTTCGGCGGCTTCAAGCAGTCGGGCAACGGCCGCGACAAGTCGCTGCACGCGTTCGACAAATACACCGAGCTGAAGGCGACCTGGATCAAGCTGTAAATCGCTGACGGGAGCCCGGTCACTCCAGGCTTCCTGACGAAACAGAGACCCTTGTGGGAGCGGGCTTGCTCGCGAAGGCGGTGTGTCAGTCAGCAATAATGTCGACTGTCAGACTGCATTCGCGAGCAAGCCCGCTCCCACATTGGTTTTGTGGTGCATATAAAAATTATCCACAGGAGCGTGGACCATGCGTTGGGCGACGTATTTCGCCGTGTTGGCGTCTGTCTTGAGTGTTGGCCTGGCCCTCGGTGTCAGCATGCCACTGGTGTCGTTGCGCCTGGAGGGCTGGGGTTACGGCTCGTTCGCCATTGGCGTGATGGCGGCAATGCCGGCCATTGGCGTGTTGCTGGGGGCGAAGATTTCCAGTCATCTGGCCGCGCGCTTCGGCACCGCGAACCTGATGCGTCTGTGCCTGTGGGCCGGGGCGCTGTCGATCGGCCTGCTGGCGCTGCTGCCGAGTTACCCGATCTGGCTGGTGCTGCGGCTGATGATCGGGGTGATCCTGACCATCGTGTTCATCCTCGGCGAGAGCTGGATCAATCAACTGGTGGTCGAGCACTGGCGCGGGCGACTGGTGGCGCTGTATGGCAGCAGTTATGCGTTGAGCCAACTGTCTGGTCCATTGCTGTTGGGCGCACTGGGCACCGATCACGATTACGGTTTCTGGGTGGGTGTCGGTCTGCTGATCGCCTCGCCGTTTCTGCTGCTGGGTCGCAGCGGCGCGCCAAGCAGCGAGGCCAGCAGCGTGACGTTCGGTGATTTGTGGGGGTTCGCTCGTGAACTGCCGGCGATCGCCTGGGCCGTGTCGCTGTTCGCCGCTTTCGAGGCGATGATCCTGACCCTATTGCCGGTGTATTGCCTGCAACAGGGTTTCACCGCCGAAATCGCCTTGGCGATGGTCAGCACCGTGGTGGTGGGCGATGCGCTGCTGCAATTGCCCATCGGTGCACTGGCCGATTATCTGTCACGGCGGACTCTGTTCACCGGCTGCGCTGTGGTGCTGATGCTGTCGAGTCTGGCGATCCCGATGCTGCTCGACACTTTGCTGATCTGGCCGCTGTGGGTGCTGTTCGGCGCCAGTGCCGGGGGTTTGTTCACCCTGTCGCTGATCCTGATCGGCGAGCGTTACCGCGACGATGCGCTGGTGCGGGCCAACGCGCATGTCGCGCAGCTGTGGGGCGTCGGTTGTCTGATCGGGCCGTTGATGGCGGGCGCGGGCAGTCAGTGGATCAGCGGGCATGCGTTGCCGTGGCTGATGGCGGCGGGTGCCTTCGGGCTGGTGATCCTGCTGTCGCGGCAAGGGGCGTTCGGCAAGGTGCCGGAGCCCGCTTGATAAGCCGGTTGGAGCGGGCTGCTACAGCATCCGCTCCAGTCCCACGGTGGTGCTGAACCACGCATTGAAGCGCCGCCACAAACTCCCCGGCTCCTTGGTCAGCGTGTGCATCTGGCCGTTGTCCTCGGTGACCCACACCACTTTTCCGTCCTGCAGTTTCGCTTCGTAGCTGAGCGCCGGCGCCATGCCTTGCAAGGCCAGTTCGCGCACGTGAGCCGCCAGTTCGGGACTGTCCACCAACACGCCGACTTCAGTATTCCAAAGCACTGAGCGCGGGTCGAAATTGAACGAGCCGATGAACGACTTCTTCCCGTCGAAGATCATCGCCTTGCTGTGCAGGCTCGAGTCCGAGCCACGATAGGACTTGCTGTAAAACAGGTGCGGGCCGCTGCCGTCGTTATCCCCGGGCTGGCGCCGCAGCTCAAACAGCTTCACGCCATGTTCCAGCAACGCCTTGCGATACGGCGCATAACCACCGTGCACCGCCGGCACGTCGGTGGCTTCCAGCGAGTTGGTCAGCAGGCTCACCGACACGCCGGCATCCGCGCGGCCGGTCAGATAGACCAGCCCCGGCTGCCCCGGCACGAAGTAGGCAGAAATCATCACCAGTTCTTTGCTGACGCCGGTCAGCTCCGGTGCCAGTTGGGTCGTCAGCAGCAGTTGCGGATCGGGTTCGCCCTTGGCCAGCACCTTGCTCGGCGCATCCCACAGCGCCTGGTTCCACGCCCAGATCAGCTCTTTGCGCCAGATGTCCATGCGCGGGTCGGTGCGGTAGGTCATCAACTGCTGATACAGCGCATGATTCTGTTTGCGGGTTTCTTCGAGTGATTCTTCCAGGCGTGTGCGGGTGTTCTGCAGGTCTTTGGCCGAGGGTTTGCTGGAAAGGAATTCGTCGATCGGCTTGCTCAGGGCGCTGTTCCAGTACTGGTCGAAACTGTGCCCGAGCTGTTCGGCGACCGGCCCGACACTGAGCATGTCGATATCGGTGAAGTTCAGGTTGGGCTCGGCATCGAAGTACTCGTCGCCCAGGTTGCGCCCGCCAACGATGGCCGCGCTGTTGTCCGCCAGCCACAACTTGTTGTGCATCCGCCGGTGTTGCAGCGATAGGTTGAACAGCCGCCCGGCCGCCCGGGTCACGCCGGTGCTGCGCCCCAAGTGCAGCGGATTGAACAGGCGGATCTGGATCTGCGGATGTGCCGCCAGGGTGGCGATGATCAGGTCGAGGCCGTCGCTGGTGGTATCGTCCAGCAGGATCCGCACCCGCACGCCACGATCGGCGGCCTTCAACACTTCTTCCACCAGCATTCGCGTACTGATGCCGTCATGGACGATGTAGTACTGCAAATCGAGGCTGCGTTGCGCGTTGCGGATCAGCTCGGCGCGAGCGGTGAAGGCTTCGGTGCTGTTGGACAGCAGGCGAAAGCCGGACTGACCCTTGTAGGGCGCCGCCTGGGCCTGGATCGAACGACCGAACGCGGAGTCGGACGCCGGCAGCGCCTGGCTCGGTTCGCGCGGGACATCCAGCGAGGCGCACCCGGCGAGCAGCAGGACGAACATCAGTGCAAATGGCAGGGAATGTCTGGGGCTCAAGTCGGGTCGTTCCGGGTGTGGGCGAGGTCAGGAGTATGGCACGGCGCACGCCGCCTGTTGCCTGTTCGAAAGAGCAGTCAATCCGATCCCTGAAGCAGAGCGGTTTGTAGCTCATGGCTGTCGGCAGGACGCAGTTTTTTAAACAAATGGCGGATTTTTCCGGCTCTCATCAGCTACGCCCCGCAGCGATTTTTCCAGCGCGCAATACACCCTCGCCTTACATCACTGCCGGGAAGCAATCGGAATAATGACAACGCTGATTCTGAAGCAGGACGTTTCCTGTTTTTCAGCAGAAGAAGCGCAGCTGGCTGTCATCTTTCGATTCTTATGGAGTGAGAATTTTCATGCGCAAGATCTTTCGTGCAATCGCTGTCGCAAGCGCCCTGTGTCCGGCACTGGCCATGGCCGATGGTGCAGACCTGACCATCACCGGCACCATCATCCCGACCTCGTGTACGCCGTCCTTTGCTGACGGTAATACGGTCGAGTTAGGGGACATCCCCGCCGGGTCACTGAATCGCGACCGGCAGACCGAGCTGCAAACCCGCAATGTAACGCTGAGCATCCGTTGTTCGGCAAATGCGCCGATGGCCATCAAAGTGCATGACAACCAGGCACATACCCAGCTGCCCGGTATCGTCGTGGATGGCACCGATTGGGCGATGTACATCTACGGAATCGGACAAGTCGCGGGCGCCAAGATCGGTGGTTACGGCCTGCGATACGGTACACCCACCGTCGATGGCAAACCTTCGATGATCATGTACAAGCAAGGGGGCATGGCCAACTGGGACACCCCCGATACGGCCACGCTGGTCGGAAAAAATGCGGATGGCGGCAATCTTCGCTATTCGTGGGGAGGATCCCTGGCCGCAGGCCCGACGCCGGGCGTCGTGCACATCTTTCCCATGACGCTGGTGCCGGTCATCGGCCCGTCGGCGAACCTGCCGATTACTTCTGAAATCGCGCTCAACGGCTCGGCAACGTTCGAGCTGCTCTACCTCTGACAGAGCGCGCAACGCGCCAATCATCGACAGGCACCGGTCGCTTCCGGGGCCTGTCCTTTCCAATCAATGTTATCGGCTGGCCTGTGGCCCGGCACGGATGCCGGCTGCGCGCTCGCCCGTGGACAACGTCATGAACGCCTTTGTGCGAAAAGCCATCGCCAGTGTGCTGCTGGTTTCTTTTTGGGTGCCCGGCCCGATCCGGGCGGCGGGAATGGTTCCCGAGACGCCTGTCGTTGTGCTCGACGAAGGCGTGGGTGAGGCCGGTATCAATGTGTTCAACAGCGAGTCGCATCCCGCGCTCCTGCACACGTCTGTCGAAGACGTGCCGCAAGATACCGAGTCATTGCTGCTGCTGACACCGCCGGTGGCACGGGTCGAGCCCGGGGCAACGCAGCGCGTGCGTTTCATCCTGCGCAGTGCAGAGCCTTTGAAGACCGAACGCCTCAAGCGCGTGATCTTCGAGGGGATCGCTCCGCAGGACTCGACGGGCAAGGCGCAGGTGAGTCTGAGCCTGCGCCAGAACATTCCGGCGATCCTGCGCCCGGCGAATCTGCCGGTCGACCGCGAGCCCTGGAAGCATCTGGTGTGGTCGCGACAGGGCACTGACATTCAGGTGCGCAATCCCAGCCCGTACGTGGTGCGGCTGGGCCATTCGGTGACGCTGCTGCCCGACAACAAAGAGATGGATCTGGGCCGCACGTATGTGCTGCCCGGCGAGCAACTGACCTTGAGCGGGACGCCTGATCCGAGCGGTTCGCCGCTCCAGGTGCGACTGTTTCCAGTGACCACCTACGGTTTCGCCATTGCGCACTTCGATGCTCCTTTGGTGACGGATTGATGCATCGAGGTTGTCTGGCCGGCGCGGCGTTGATCATCGTTCTCGGCACCGCCCCTGTCGCCAGAAGCGCCGAGGGGCTGTCCGTGCAGTTCAATCAGGATGTATTGAAATCACGCGGGCTGGATCCGCGCCTGGCCGAATACTTCAGTCAGGCGCCACGTTTTCGCGAGGGCGTGCAGTCAGTCTCGCTATCGGTCAACGGCGTTGCGAAGGGGCAGGTGCAGGTCGCGTTCAATGCCGAAGGCGAGTTGTGTTTCACGCCTTCACTTCCGGAGCGGGGCGGATTTCGGGCGGCGGATCACGTCGAGTCGACGGGTGATTCGGGATGCGAACTGTTCGCCCGGTACTTTCCGGGTGCGGTGGTACAAGCCGATCCGTCGCAGGAACATATCTCGCTGCTGTTGCCCACCGATGCGCTGGTGCCTGATCGCCCGGCCCGTCGCAGCTTCCTCAACGGGGGCACGGCAGGCCTGTTCAACTACGACGCCTTGCTGCTGGGCAGTCGTTTCGCCGGCCAGTCTTCGCAGTTCCGCAATCTGAATGCCGAGCTGGGCCTGAATGCGGCGGACTGGTCGTTTCGCAGTCGGCAGGTGTACAGCGAGTTCGCCGGAGAGAATCGCCTCGAGCATTTGTATGCCTACGCCTCGCACACTTCGGAACGCTATCAGGCCAACCTGCAACTGGGTCAGTTGAACATGGTCTCGCCGCTGTTTTCCGGTGAGGCCTTCAACGGCTTCCAGGTGCAACCGGAACTGGCCCTGATGGCGCTGGACGATGACAGCTCCGGTGCGCGGGTTGAAGGCATCGCCTATTCCGCGGCGCGAATCGAAGTCACCCAGAGCGGTGCGCTGATCTACACCACGGTGGTGCCCAGTGGGCCGTTCACGCTGGTGGGTTTGCCGCTGCTCAGCCAGAGCGTGGACCTGGAAGTGACGGTGCATGAAGAGGACGGTCAGCAGCGGCGTTTCATTGTGCCGGCGACGCAGTTGCGGGGCGGGATGACGGGCCGGGCGGCAGGCTATGGGCTGGCGGTCGGTCAGGTGAGGCGCTACGCCGGTGACGAGCGTGATGCGCCGTCCTTTGCCGCTGCCAGCAAGGACTGGCGGCTGGGCTCGCGCGGGCAGGTCACGGCCGGCGCCATGTTTGGCACAGGCTATGAGTCGCTGGGCTGGGCAATGCAGGGCGGCATCGGTGATCGGCTGATACTCGGTGGGCGCCAGGTGATTTCCCGGGCACAGGATCAGGCCGTGTCCGGCACGCAATTGCAGTGGACGGCCAGCGGTCGGTTGAGTGAAAGGTTGTCGACAAGTGTTGCGCTGACCCAGCAGACCCAGGGTTTCCGCACGCTGTCGGACACCACCTGGGATTCGCGCAATGATCGACCGTTCCAGCGAGTGCGCAATCAACTGACGGCAAACCTCAGCACCAGCAGTCCGGTTTACGGAGGCTTTTCTGCCAGCTACTCGCGGTTTTCCCTGTTTGACGGGACGGCCACGTCCAGAGTCGCCCTGGCCTGGTCGCAGAGCATTCGGCGGGCCAATGTGACATTGACGGTTGAGCGGGATGTCGCCGGGGCCTCCGACGATGCCCGTGGCACAGCCGCCTATCTGAGTGTCAGCCTGCCTCTGGGCGCGCGCCAGACCTTGCGCGGTTACGTGCGTAACGACGACGTGAGCGGCACCCGCAGCGGTCTGCGATTCAATGAACAGTTCAGCGACACCCTGGCCTACAGCATCGGCGCCGAGCGACCGGATGACGGCAGCGCCGGGTTCAACGGACGGGTCAATCTGTTGCCCCGCTATAGCCAGCTGGATATGGGCTATTCGCGCAGTGGTGCGGATAGCCAGAACTATGACATCGGCCTGCGTGGCGGTGCGCTGGTGCACGGTGGTGGCGTAACGCTGTCGCCTTATCCGCTGCGCGAAACCTTCGCCTTGCTCAAGGCCGGCGACAGCGCCGGCGTCAGGTTGAACACCCCGCGAGGCCCGGTCTGGACTGATCATTCCGGACACGCCGTGGCAGCGAGTCTGCCGGCGTACAGCAAAGGACGGGTCGAGCTGGACACGGCCAGCCTGGGACGCAATGTCGATGTGCACAACGCTTTTCAAGAGGTCGAAGCCGGGCGTGGCGCCTTCGCGCATCTGGCGTTCGACATGGTCACCGCGCGGCGCGTGCTGTTGCAGGCGCGCACCGCCGACAACGTTCTTCTGCGCAAGGGCGGAGCCGTTTTCGACGCGCAGGGACAGTACATCACCAACGTACTGGAGGCCGGCACGATCTTCTTGCCCGATGTCCGGCCAGACACGAGTTTGCACGTGGTGCTGCCCGATGGCATTCGCTGCCGGTTGGTCTACAGCCTCGGCGAACCACCCGACACCCAATCGCTGTACGAAACAGCTCAAGCCACCTGCCACGCGGTTTAGGAGTCAGTCACCATGCATCGTTTGAATACCGGCACGATCGGTCTGGCATTGCTCAGTGCCGTATTTATCGTCGATCAGGCACAGGCGCAGTCGGGCTGTGCAGTCAGGCTGGGGCAGCCTTCCATCGACTTTGGAGCGATGACGCGCGGTCAGTTGCTGCAGCAGCCCCTGGATAATGACCAGCTGAGTTTCGGGCGCCGACGGGTGCAGATCACCGTTCAGTGTGAACGGACAGTTGCGCTGCGACTCGACCTGGCGGCGCCGGCCGCGGATACCGTGGACTATCGGTTTGGCGCAGGGGCGTTGAGGGTCCATGTGATGGCTGTCCGGGTGGATGGCAAGGCCGCGCAGTGGCTTGGATTTGAACCGGGTAGCGCATCCGGCGCGGCTGTCTGGCCCTCCGGGCAAAGCCTGATTCCCGCGCGGGCGGGCGTTGCACTGGAAGGTCAGCGCATGGACGTCGAAGTGGAACTTGAAGGACGGGTAGGGTCAGCGCAGACCCGGGTTGCCGATCTGACCCGGTTCGGGATCGATCTGCGCTTTCAGGCGTACTGAATCTCGGACCCCGGAAACAGGGCGGTTCAAAGCATCGGGCCACGGCAGCGTAGGATCCCGCCACCAAGCTCAAATTACCTATTGAACCAGTCGTGATTTCGCTGTTTAAGCGCTCCCGTTTCCTACAGATTTATCTCTCATAAGCCGCAATCATCAGCCCGCTTACTTACATACCAAGTTTGTAGGGACTGAACTGTCAATCAAATGGAAGATTACGGCTTATGAAAAAGACATACCGTCTTGCAGTACTGGCGGCGGCGCTGCTGCCAACAATGGCAATGGCAGAAAGCGTTGACCTGAATGTCATCGGCACCATTATTCCGACGTCCTGCATTCCGGCCTTCGCCGGTGGCAGCACGGTGGATCTGCGCAAGATTTCGGCAGCGACTTTGAATCCGACGACCCAGACCTCGCTGGCCGGTCGCGATGTGTCTCTGCACATCAATTGCGATGCACCGGCTCCGGTGGAAGTGTCGGTGCGCGATAACCGGGCTGGCACCAAGCTGCCGGGCATCAGTGATGGTGCCGGGCAGAGTGATCCGGCGCTGTTCTACGGGTTGGGTGACATCAACGGTACCCCCATTGGGGGTTTCGCCTTGCGTCACGGCATTCCCGAGACTGACGGCAACGCGCAGACATTGCTGACCCGGACGCTGGCGGTCCCGACATGGCGTGTGCCGACCAGTACGCTGGTCAGCAATGCACCGCAGTTGTACTCGTGGGGCGCCAGCGCCGCGACCGGTCCGGTTGCCGCCCGTCACCACGGTTTCCCGATGCACCTGCTGCCGATCATCGGCCCAAGCAACGCTCTACCGATTGCCAACGAAATCCCGCTGGACGGCTCCGTGACATTCGACATGTTCTATCTCTGACGGCGGCGTCCCGGTGCCTCTCACGCACCGGGACTGACTGACGCACGCGAGCGCGGTCCGGCATCTGCCGGATCGCATCCAGGATTTCACGGATTATCCCGATGCTCATTTCTTTCAAGTCTGTTCTCAGGACGGCGCCGCTGTGCCTGTCCGCATGGTTTTCAATGCCGCTGGCCCACGCCGCCGGAATGGTTCCGCAGACGCCGGTGCTGTTGGTCGAGGAGGGCATGGGTGAGGCGGTGATGAACGTGCGCAATACCGACACGCATCCCGCACTGCTGCACACCACTGTTGAGAACATCGAGGACCGCGACGATGTACTGCTGATCTTCACCCCGCCCATTGCCCGGGTTGAACCGGGCGGCATTCAGCAAGTGCGATTCATTCTGCAAAACCGGCAACCGCTGAAAACCGAACGCCTCAAGCGGGTGATCTTTGAGGGGATCAGTCCTGTCAGTGACGCTGCCGGAGCCCGGGTTGCTCTCGGTGTACGCCAGAACCTGCCAGTGATTTTGCGCCCTGCCGGATTGCCGGTCGAACGTGAGCCCTGGAAGCGGCTGACCTGGTCAATGGATGCCAACGGTGTACAGGTCGTCAATTCGAGCCCCTACGTGGTGCGGCTGGCGAAAACGATTGTGCCTCTGCCGGGCACCCGCTCGGTGACCCTGCCCAAGACTTACATCCTGCCCGGCGAGCGCCTGCACGCCGAGTTGCCCTTGCACACCTCGGCACAGACGATGGCGGTGAGGATCTTCCCGGCCACCACCTACGGCTTTGCGGTCGACCATTACGACGCGCCGGTTACCCGCTGATGAAGGTCTGCGTTCGTTGGAGCGTGTTGCTGCTTGCGGCCAACTGCAGTGCGCTGGCAGCCGAGTCACTGGAGTTCGACGCCCGTGTGTTGAGAGATCGTGGCATCGATCCCGCGTTGGCGGCGTACTTTCGTGAAGCGCCGCGCTTCATCCAAGGCGAGCATTCCGTAGCGCTTGAGGTCAACGGACATACCCGAGGCCGTGTGCGGGTGGCGTTCAACGAGCTCGGCGAGCTGTGCCTGCACCCCCAATGGCTGAACGTTGCGGGAGTACGCCCGCCAACCTCGATGGACAAGTTGCGACCGGAGCAGTGCATGACGCTGGCGGAGGGATTTCCCGAAGCAATCGTGCGACTGGACCCGGGACGCGAACGGATTGACCTGCTGGTACCGACCGACAGTCTGATGCTGGCGGAGCGTGCGCCAAACAACTTCGTCCATGGTGGTACGGCCGGCGTTTTCAACTACGACGCGTTGATGGTCGGCAGTCAGCATGAAGGCCGGCACGACAGGTTTCAAAGCCTCGGTTCGGAGGTCGGCCTGAATGCCGGGGAATGGGTGCTGCGCAGCCGACAGTCCTACACGTCGACGTCCGGCAACTCACGGTTCGAGCACCTGTATGCCTACGGTGCGCGTACCCTGGAGGACGCCGAAGCCAGCCTGCAGGTCGGGCAATTGAATCTCGCGTCGAGCTTGTTTGCCGGCGAATCCTTCAACGGCGTGCAGATCGTGCCGGAAGCGGCATTCACCCAGTTGCGCGCGGCGCAGGACGGCGCGCGCGGGCAGGTGGAAGGTGTCGCGTATTCGCCGGCCCGCATTGAAGTCCGGCAGAACGGCGTGTTGATCTACACCACCATGGTGCCGAGTGGGCCGTTCACGCTGCGAGCACTGCCGCTGCTGAGCAACCGGATTGATCTTGAGGTGACCATCCACGAACAGGATGGGCAGGCGCGGCGCTTGCGCGTGCCGGCGGCCAGCCTCCACGAAGCACAATGGGCCGGGCCGAGCGGTTTCAACTTTGCGCTGGGCACGGTGCGACGGCTGGGCTCGGACGACCGACAGACGCCTTCTTTCACCGCGTTCAGCAAAGATTGGGATTGGGGGCAGGCCGCCCGACTGAGCGCCGGTTTGCTCGCGGCAACTGACTACCTGTCGACAGGCTGGGGCCTGCAGCGGCAGTGGGCCGGCGGCTACGCAATGGGCCTGCGACAGGTGCTGTCCGATGACCGCTCCAGTGGCGCGGGAGGCAGCCAGACACAACTGACGCTCAGTGCGCCGCTGTCCGAGAGCCTGTCGACGAGCCTGGTCGCAGTGCGCCAGAGCCGGAATTTTCGCACGCTGTCAGACACCGGCTGGGATCAGGAGCTCCACCGGGCCGAATCCCCCGGTCGCGATCACCTGGTGTTTTCTCTCACCGGCTCGGTGGATCAATGGGGTGCATTCGGGGCGACCTGGTCGCGATATTCGACTCAGGGTGAGCCGTCGCAGTCGCGTCTTGGCCTCTCGTGGTCGCGCACATTGCCTGAGCGCATCAGCCTTTCGTTGAACCTGGAACGTGCCATCGGCGACACGGCATCTGATCGCCTGGGCAACTCCGCTTACCTGACGCTGGGAATGGCGCTCGGTGGCCAGCGAAGGCTGCGCGGCTATGTGCGCCGTGATGATCGATCCGGCCTGCGCCGGGGCGTGGCCGTCAGCGACGTACTGGGTGAAAACCTGGCCTACAGCGCCAACGCGGAGTACCGCGATGAGACTGCGGCCAGTTACGGCGTGCGTTTCAATGCGCTGCCGCGCTACACCAGCCTGGACGTCGGCGTCGGCCAGCGATCCGGCGCGACCGATTACGACGTGGGGCTGCGCGGTGGTGTGGCGCTGCATCGCGACGGCGCAACCTTGTCGCCTTATCCCCTGCGCGACACCTTCGGCGTACTCAAGGCCGGTGATCGATCAGGCGTAAAACTGAACACGCCCCAAGGACCGGTCTGGACCGATGGTTCGGGTCACGCAGTCGCGGCGAGCCTGCCCGCCTGGTCGACCGCACGGCTGGAAATCGACCCGCTCAGCCTGTCGCGCAACGTCGAAGTGCTCGACGGGGTGAAGGAAGTGCAGCCGGCCCGTGGGTCGGTGCAGCATCTGGACTTTTCCCTCGTCACCGTCCGGCGATTGTTGCTCAACGCCATGACCGTCGACCAGCAATGGCTGGCCAAGGGGTTGAGTGTTCACGATGAGCAGGGCCGCTACCTGACAACGGTCCAGGATGCCGGAACGATTTTTCTGCCCGACGCAAAAGCCGGTCAGCGTCTGCATGTGCAGCTTCCTGACAACACGCGGTGCGAGTTGCGTTTCCCGCTTTCCGAATCCCCTGACGACAGCGCGCTCATCGAGCGGGTCGATGCCACCTGCGCGCCGGCCGAGCTGTCCTGAACGAGTGCATCTGATGAAATTTCTGCTGGTCCTGGTCGTGCTGCTGTGCCTGGTATTTGAACCGGCGTCGGGCGCCGAAGCGTGTCAGTCAAGCCTGTCGCCCGCGAGCGTGAACGTGGGTAGCGCAACGCGCGCCGACCTGCTGCAACGCACGGCGCTTGATGGCCGGGGTCCGGGCTTTGGTCTGCGCAGCGTGCACTTGCGGGTGCGCTGTCCCGACGTGCGCTTGATGCGCTGGGCTTTCGCCGCGCCCCCGGCTGATCCGCAACGTTTCCGTTGGGCGGCGGGCACGTTGCAACTGCGTATCGTGGCTGTGCGTCTCGACGGTGCGGCGGTGCACTGGCGGCTGGACACCGGCCAACCGGTGGAAGGTGATTTCCTGCGACCGGGTATCCACGTCGTCCCATGGCAGGCGGACGCCGGTGCCCGGGGCAGCCTGCTGGAAGTGGAGATGGAACTGGATGCGCGGGTCGATGACGCCTCAAGCCGCCCCGTCGATCCGGAGCGGTTTGAAGGTCAGGGCGCATTTACGGTGGACTAATCGACCTCGGCCAACAGCTTGATCGCGGCCGCGCCGACCTTGCGCACGGCCTCTTCGATCAGGGCTGTCGGTTTGGCCGCGTAGTTCATGCGCAGGCAGTTGCGGTACTTGCCCGAGGCGGAAAAGATGCTGCCGACAGCAATCTGTACGCCCTGATCGTGCAGCGCACGATTCAGTTTCAGGGTATCGAAACCTTCCGGCAGTTCGACCCAGAGCATGAAGCTGCCTTGCGGGCGGCTGGCGCGGGTCCCGGCCGGGAAATAGCGCGTTACCCAGTCGATCATCACGTCGCGATTGCGCTGGTATTGCGTGCGCATCCGCCGCAAATGCGGTTCGAAGTGCCCGGCCTTTAAGAATTCGGCGATGGCGATCTGCGGCTGTGGTGCTGTAGAGCCCGTGCTGATGTATTTCATGTGCAGCACGCGTTCGAGATAGCGACCGGGCGCGACCCAGCCGATGCGCAATCCCGGCGCGAGAGTCTTGGAAAACGAACTGCAGAGTAAGACGCGGCCATCCTCGTCGAAGGACTTTATCGTGCGCGGACGCGGGTAGGTGTAGGCCAGTTCGCCATACACATCGTCCTCGATGATTGCCACGTCGAAGCGCTGGGCCAGGTTGAGCAGGGCGCGTTTGCGCGACTCCGGCATGATGTAGCCGAGCGGGTTGTTGCAGTTGGGCGTGAGCTGGATGACCTTGATCGGCCATTGCTCCAGCGCCAGTTCCAGCGCTTCGAGGCTGATGCCGGTGAGCGGGTCGGTGGGGATTTCCAGGGCTTTCATGCCCAGCCCTTTGAGGGTCTGCATGGCGCCGTGGAAGCTCGGCGAGTCCACCGCAACGATGTCGCCGGGTTCGCAGATCGCGTGGATGCTGGTGGACAGCGCTTCGTGGCAACCGGTGGTGACCACCAGATCGCTGGCGCTCAACTGGCAGCCGGAATCGAGCATCAGCCGGGCGATCTGTTCGCGCAGTTCGAGGGTGCCGTGGATGTTGTCGTAATACAGACCGGGCATGTCCTGACGACGGCTGATACGGGCCAGTCCGCGCAGCAGCGGTTTCATTGTCGGTGACGAGATGTCCGGCATGCCGCGACCGAGTTGCACCACGTCCTTGCGCGGCACGGCGCGAATCAGCTCCAGCACCTGATCCCACTGGGAAATTTCCACCGGCCGCTGCGCGGGACGCCCGACTGCCGGCAGTTCCGGCAACTCGCGACCGACCGGCACGAAGTACCCGGACTTGGGTTTCGGCGTGGCCAGGCCGCTGTCTTCCAGCATGCGATAGGCCTGCTGCACCGTGCTCAGGCTGACCCCGTGTTCTACGCTCAAGGCGCGCACCGACGGCAGGCGATCACCAGGACGGTAGAAGCCTTGTTCGATGCGGGTGCCGAGCAGTTCGGCGAGGTTCATATAGAGCGTCATGGCACTGCCTCGATGCAGATGATTCGTTAAACCAGTACAGATGCGGCGTAAATCGACAATTCAGTCTCAGAGACAGCAAATCTGTATGGAAATAATACAGATGTGTTGAATCTGTAATGCTTTTGCTCGCCCGCGCATCATGGAATCTCTGGCTACCCAAGTAAACAGGAGCAATGAAAATGAACGGTTTGAGCGATGTGCGGCTGACGTTACACAGTCAGGAACTGGAGGCAGGGCAACAGGACAACGCGCGCAACGAGATCATGCGCAATGCGCCGTCCGGCCTGAGTCGCTGGGGCCTGTTCTGGCATCGTCTGCACACGCGCAAGGCGTTGCTGCGCCTGACGCCGGAACAGCTCAAGGACATCGGGCTGACCCGCGAGCAGGCGCTGGAGGAGGGGTTGAAGCCGTTCTGGCGGATCTGAGTTCTGCGGTGATCTTTAGATTCGCGAGCAAGCTTGCTCCCACATTCGACCGTGTCTGGCAGGCAGATCGCGGTCAACTGTGGGAGCGAGCTTGCTCGCGAAGTCGTCTTCAGGGACGCTGAAAGTCCATCAGACCAACTCTTTAAGTCGGTGCCACAACATCCCCAACGCCAACAGCGGCGAACGCAGATGCTTGCCGCCGGGAAAGGTGATGTGTGGCACTTTGGCGAACAGGTCGAAGCCGCCGCTGTGCTGGCCGCTGATGGCCTCGGCCAGCAGCTTGCCCGCCAGGTGCGTGGCATTCACGCCGTGACCGGAATAAGCCTGGGCGTAATACACATTCGGCTGATCCGCGAGCCGGCCAATCTGTGGCAGACGGTTGGCACCGATGCCGATCATCCCGCCCCACTGATAATCGATCTTCGCTGAAGCGAGCTGCGGAAACACCTCCAGCATCTTCGGCCGCATGTACGCGCCGATGTCTTTCGGATCACGCCCCGAGTAATGGCAGGCGCCGCCGAACAGCAGGCGACGGTCCGCCGAGAGGCGGTAGTAATCGAGCGCCACCCGCTGGTCGCAGACCGCCATGTTCTGCGGCAGCAGGGCGTGGGCCTGTTCTTCGCTCAGGGGTTCGGTGGCGATGATGTAGCTGCCGGCCGGCAGCACCTTGCCGCTGAGTTGCGGATTCAGATTGTTGAGATAGGCGTTGCAGCCCAGTACCAGAGTCTTCGCTCGCACCGAACCTTGTGCCGTATGCACCCGGACTTCAGGGCCGTAGTCGATGCGGGTGACCGCCGATTGCTCGAACAGCTTCACCCCGAGTTGCTGCGCTGCTGCGGCTTCGCCGAGTGCCAGGTTCAGCGGGTGCAGATGCCCGGAACCCATGTCGATCAAACCGCCGACGTAGCGGTTGGAACCGACCACGGTGTGCATTTCGTTCGCTTGCAGCAGTCGGGTTTCGTAGCGATAACCGAGGCCGCGCAGCTCTTCGGCGTCCTCGGCAAAACCTTCCAGATCGGAAGGTTTGTTGGCGAGGTCGCAGTAACCCCAGGTCAGGTCGCAGGGGATCTGAAATTTTTCGACGCGCTGGCGGACGATTTCCACCGCTTCCAGGCCCATGAGTTTCATCTGACGCACGCCGTCGGCGCCGATCACGTTGGCGAACTGATCAAGGCCGTGACCGACCCCGCGAATCAGCTGCCCGCCGTTGCGGCCGCTGGCGCCCCAGCCGATCCGGTGCGCCTCCAGCAACACCACGCTCAAACCCCGTTCAGCCAGTTCCAGCGCGGTGTTCAGCCCGGAGAAACCGCCGCCGACTACGCACACGTCCGCGATCAGTTCACCTTGCAGCACCGGATGATCGGGCTGCGGCAGGCTGCTGGCGGCGTAATAGGAGGCAACGTGGGGTTGGCTCGCGGTGGCTTGGGCGCGGGCATTCATGGGCGTCATCCTGAGCGGGTGTCGAGAAAATTTGACGGAGCATAAGCCGCAGGCCCGAGGCCGGGCAACATTGGTCGGCCCGTGGTGTCTGGATCACGGCTTTTGCGGCACAATTGCCGCCTATTTCGCTCCGGTTACCGCTGCAATGAGCTGCAACAGTCAGAAAATCCGCACCCTGCGTCAGCAGATTCCCACGTTCGAATGCGTGCCGGGCTGTCATGACTGTTGCGGGCCGGTGACCACCTCGCCCGAGGAAATGTCCCGCCTGCCGCGCAAGACCCGCGCCGAGCAGGACGCAGCCATGGAAGAGCTCAACTGTGTGCACCTGGGGCCGAATGGCTGCACGGTGTATGACGAGCGGCCGCTGATCTGCCGGTTGTTCGGCACCACCCAGACCTTGCCGTGCCCCAACGGCCGGCGGCCGGTGGAGCTGATTCACCCACGGGTCGAGCAGCAGGTGTTCGAGTACATGGCTGAAAACCGGCAGGTGCTGGTTTGAGCGATCAGTCCGGAATCGGCAGGCTCAGGCTCTCTTTCACTTCTTCCATCACGATGTAGCTCTTGGACTCGCGCACATGCGGCAGCTTGAGCAGGATGTCGCCCAGCAGCTTGCGGTACGAGGCCATCTCGGAAATCCGCGCCTTCACCAGATAGTCGAAATCCCCTGACACCAGATGGCATTCCAGCACGTGGGGCAATTTCAGCACCGCACGTCGGAACTCTTCGAAAGTATCACCGGATTTGTAGTCGAGGCTGATCTCGACGAACACCAGGAGACTACCCTTCAAGTGCTGCGGATTCAGGCGGGCGTTGTAGCCCATGATGATCCCCTCGCGCTCCAGGCGCCGCACCCGCTCGGTACATGGCGTGGTGGAGAGCCCGACCTTCTCGCCCAGCTCGGTGAATGAAATCCGCCCGTCCGCCTGCAGGATCCGCAAGATGTTGCGGTCGATCTTGTCCAGCTCACGTTTGGTCTGAGTGTTGGTACGCATAGGGGATGCGCCTCCGTGAAAAGGGTTTTTGCCGAGAATTGTCGCCAAATATAGGCGCTTATACAGTGAAAAGCACTGGCTAATCTTTTTTACACTGCGCGCATCATTGCTCTAACAACAGACGTACGCGGCACGCCGCGATGAGGGATACAAAATGCGCGTTATGGTCTTGGGTAGCGGCGTCATCGGTACCGCCAGTGCTTACTATCTGGCCCGTGCCGGGTTTGAAGTGGTGGTGGTCGACCGGCAGCCCGCCGCGGCCATGGAGACCAGTTTCGCCAACGCCGGCCAGGTTTCGCCGGGCTACGCCTCGCCGTGGGCTGCGCCGGGCGTGCCGCTCAAGGCCATCAAGTGGCTGTTGCAACGCCACGCGCCGCTGGCGATCAAGGCTACCGCCGACATCGACCAGTACCTGTGGATGGCGCAGATGCTGCGCAACTGCACCGCCAACCGTTACGCGGTGAACAAGGAACGCATGGTGCGTCTGTCCGAGTACAGCCGCGACTGCCTCGACGAATTGCGCGCCGAAACCGGCATCGCCTACGAAGGCCGCAGCCTCGGTACGACCCAGTTGTTCCGCACCCAGGCGCAACTGGATAACGCCGCCAAGGACATCGCCGTTTTGAAAGAATCCGGCGTACCGTTCGAAGTCCTCGACCGCGCCGGCATTGCCCGCGTCGAACCGGCGCTGGCCGGTGTCACCGACATCCTCGCCGGTGCCCTGCGCCTGCCGAACGACCAGACCGGCGACTGCCAGATCTTCACCACCCGCCTCGCCGAAATGGCCACCAAGCTCGGTGTGGAGTTCCGCTTCGGCCAGGACATCCAGCGCCTCGACTTCGCCGGTGACCGCATCAACGGCGTGTGGATCGACGGCAAGCTGGAAACCGCTGACCGCTACGTGCTGGCCCTCGGCAGCTACTCGCCGCAACTGCTCAAGCCGCTGGGCATCAAGGCCCCGGTGTATCCGTTGAAGGGCTACTCGCTGACCGTGCCGATCACCAACCCGGCGATGGCACCGACTTCGACCATTCTCGACGAGACCTACAAGGTCGCGATCACCCGTTTCGACAACCGCATCCGCGTTGGCGGCATGGCGGAGATCGCCGGTTTTGACCTGTCGCTGAACCCGCGTCGGCGCGAAACCCTGGAGATGATCGTCAACGACCTTTATCCTCAGGGCGGCAATCTGGCCGAAGCGAGCTTCTGGACCGGCCTGCGCCCAACTACCCCGGATGGCACGCCGATCGTCGGCGCCACCCCGTTCAAGAACCTCTTCCTGAACACCGGTCACGGCACCCTCGGCTGGACCATGGCGTGCGGCTCCGGTCGCTTGCTGGCTGATTTGATGGCGAAGAAAAAGCCACAGATCAGCGCCGAAGGCCTCGATATTTCCCGTTATGGCAACACCACCCAGGAGTCCGCAAAGCATGGCAATCCAGCGCCAGCTCACCAATGAGCGCATGAGTCAGATCGTCAGCCACAACGGTACGGTGTATCTGTCCGGGCAGGTCGG
The DNA here is from genome assembly GCF_024749205.1 of Pseudomonas sp. B21-021. Classification (NCBI taxonomy): domain Bacteria; kingdom Pseudomonadati; phylum Pseudomonadota; class Gammaproteobacteria; order Pseudomonadales; family Pseudomonadaceae; genus Pseudomonas; species Pseudomonas sp. B21-021. The sequence continues at coordinate 6,272,024 of NZ_CP087192.1, read as the reverse complement.
CGATGACTTCAACGCCGGTGTCGAACAGCAGACCCGCGACGTCCTCGCCAACATCGAGCGACTGCTCGATCTGGCCGGCACCGACAAACAGCACCTGCTGTCGGCGACGATCTACCTGAACGACATCGAGGCGCACTTTGCCGGCATGAATTCGGTGTGGGATCAGTGGCTGCCCAAAGGCGCCGCCCCGGCCCGTGCCACGGTTGAAGCGAAGATGGCCAAGCCGAGCATCCTGGTCGAGATCTCCATCGTCGCCGCGCTGCCGTAACCCGTTGTAAAGATCCCTCTCCCGGTGCTGTTGGCGGTTCACGCCGTCAGCCAGCGCCGGTTTTTATTCCCATGACCGCCAAGAAGTCTGCTGCCATGCGTCCTGCCCGTGCCCTGATCGACCTTCAAGCCCTGCGTCACAACTACCGTATCGCCCGTGAAGTCACCGATGCCAAGGCACTGGCAGTGATCAAGGCCGATGCCTACGGCCATGGCGCAGTGCGTTGCGCCCAGGCGCTGGAGGCTGAAGCGGACGGCTTTGCGGTGGCGTGCATCGAAGAAGCCCTGGAACTGCGTGCCGCCGGGATTCGCGCGCCGGTGCTGTTGCTCGAAGGCTTTTTCGAGGCCGATGAGCTGGCGCTGATCGTCGAGCACGATTTCTGGTGCGTGGTGCATTCGCTGTGGCAGCTCGAAGCGATCGAGCAGGCGGCGTTGAGCAAACCGATCACCGTGTGGCTGAAGCTCGATTCGGGCATGCATCGCGTGGGCCTGCATCCGAAGGATTACCCGGCGGCTTACCAGCGTTTGCTGGCCAGCGGCAACGTGGCGAAAGTCGTGCTGATGAGCCACTTCGCCCGGGCCGATGAGCTGCACGAGCAGAGCAGCGCCGATCAGGTCGCAGTGTTCGAAGCCGCGCGTCAGGGCCTGGCGGCCGAAGTCAGCCTGCGCAACTCGCCGGCGGTGCTGGGCTGGCCGCAGATTCACAGCGACTGGGTGCGTCCGGGCATCATGCTTTACGGCGCCACCCCGTTCGAAGAAGCCAACGCCGTGGCCGAGCGCCTGCAACCGGTGATGACGCTGGAGTCGAAAGTCATCAGCGTGCGCGAACTGCCGGCCGGCGAACCGGTGGGTTACGGTGCGAAATTCATCACCGACAAACCGATGCGCATCGGCGTGGTCGCCATGGGTTACGCCGACGGTTATCCGCGTCAGGCCCCGACCGGCACCCCGGTGCTGGTGGCCGGCCAGCGCAGCCGCATTCTTGGCCGGGTGTCGATGGACATGCTGTGCATCGACCTGACTGACGTGCCGCAAGCCGGCCTCGGTTCGACCGTCGAGTTGTGGGGCAAGAACATCCTCGCCAGCGACGTGGCGAAGTGGGCGGACACCATTCCGTACCAGATCTTCTGCAACCTGCGCCGGGTGCCAAGGCTCTATTCCGAGGGTTGAAGCGCAAGCGGGGCCCAAGTGTTGTAAATACTGAACGCTGTCGCCATGATAACGCTCAATATTTCTACAGCATCAGGAGGCTCCAGCCTTGGACGTCGGTGAACGACTGCAATCGATCCGCAAGCTCAAAGGGCTTTCCCAGCGTGAACTCGCCAAGCGCGCGGGCGTCACCAACAGCACCATTTCGATGATCGAAAAGAACAGCGTCAGCCCTTCGATCAGTTCGCTGAGGAAAGTTCTGGGCGGGATTCCCATGTCCATGGTCGAGTTCTTTTCCGAAGAGATCCTGCAGGAAAAACCGACCCAGATCGTCTACAAGGCCAACGAGCTGATCGACATTTCCGACGGCGCCGTGACCATGAAACTGGTCGGCCGCGCGCACCCGAGCCGGGCCATCGCGTTCCTCAATGAAATCTACCCACCGGGCGCCGATACCGGTGAAGAAATGCTCACCCACGAAGGCGAGGAAACCGGAATTCTGGTGGAAGGCCGCCTGGAGCTTGTGGTGGGTCTTGAAACTTTTATCCTCGAAGCCGGCGACAGCTACTACTTTGAAAGTACCAAGCCGCATCGTTTCCGTAATCCGTTCGATGCACCGGCGCGACTAATCAGCGCAGCCACGCCGGCGAATTTTTAAACAAAGAGGCGCCAGGCCATACCGGCGAAGGCACCCGAAACGTTTTTCCACAGCGCGATATAACCCCTTCGACTTTGGGGTTGTTTCAGTGAAGCGGGCTAACCGCTATACTTGCGCCCGCCTGCGAACCGTGGCCGCAGGCGTGAATAGCCACCATTGAGGGTGAACGCGTGAACCTAATTATGAAAATGCTGGCTGCACCAGCAACCGTACTGGCCCTCTGGGCTGTCAGCGCTCAAGCTGCGACGAATGACGACATTGCCAAACGCCTCGAGCCGGTCGGCCAGGTGTGTGTTCAAGGGCAAGAGTGCAAGGGGATGGAAGTCGCTGCTTCGGCAGGCGGCGGTGGCGGCGCCAAGACGCCGGACGAAGTGATTGCCAAACATTGCAACGCTTGCCACGGCACCGGCCTGTTGGGCGCACCGAAAATCGGTGACGCCGCCGCCTGGAAAGAGCGCGCCGATCACCAGGGCGGCCTCGACGGCATCCTGGCCAAGGCCATCACCGGCATCAACGCCATGCCGCCGAAAGGCACCTGCGCTGATTGCTCGGATGACGAGCTGAAGGGCGCCATCCAGAAGATGTCCGGCCTGAAATAAGCTGCGCTTCTGACGAAAAAAACCGTCTCCGGACGGTTTTTTTGTGCCCGCGATTTGGGCCTGAGGCTGTTCTTTGCAGCAAACAACCGGCAATCTCGGTCGTACCTCTATTCACGGAACGGGCAGGAGGCTTCAGATGGTGCAGTTGTGTTCGATCGAACAGGCAGTGGACGACGTGCTGGCGCGGTTGCCGGCGCACATCCACATGGGCCTGCCGCTGGGGCTGGGCAAACCCAATCCCTTCGTCAACGCGCTGTACCGGCGGGTCGCCGGGTTGCCCGACCGGCAGCTGACGATCTACACCGCCCTGTGCCTCGGCCGTCCGGCCCTGGGCGACGGTTTGCAGAAGCGCTTCATCGAACCCTTCGTCGAGCGGGTGTTCGGTGATTACCCGGAACTGGAATTTCTCGCCGACCTGCACCGCGACAGCCTGCCGTCCAACATCCGCATCGAGCAATTCTTCATGCAGCCCGGCAGCCTGCTTAACAGCGCGCCGGCCCAGCAGGATTACGTCAGCAGCAACTACAGCCACGCCGCCCGCGACATCAACGCCGCCGGCCTGAACCTGGTGGCGCAGTTGCTCGCCAGCAGCAGCGAACACCCGGATCGTCTGAGCCTCAGTTGCAATCCGGACATCACCCTCGACCTGTTCCCGATGATCGCCAAACGCCGGGCAGCGGGGGAAACCATTCTGCTGGTCGGCCAGGTGCACACCGAGTTGCCGTACATGCCGGGCGATGCCGAAGTCGATATCGATACCTTCGACCTGCTGATCGACGAGAAAGACAGCAGCACGCTGTTTTCCACGCCAAACATGCCTGTCGGCTTTCAGGATCACTTCATCGGATTACACGCCAGTACGTTGGTACGCGATGGCGGCACCTTGCAGATCGGCATCGGTTCGATGGGCGATGCGCTGACCGCTGCGTTGCTGGCGCGTCAGGCCGACAACGCCGGATACCTGGATTTGCTGGCCGATGTGAACCTCAGCCAGTGGGCGCAGTTGATCGAACGCGAGGGCGGCATCGAGCCTTTCGCCAAAGGCCTGTACGGTTGCAGCGAAATGTTCGTCAACGGCCTGCTGGTGCTGGCCGAAGCCGGGATCATCCGGCGCAAGGTCTACCCGGATGTGCAGACTCAGGAGCAGGCCAACGCCGGCACCCTCGACGAGGCGGCGCAAACCGACGGCCTGTCGATCCACGGCGGCTTCTTCCTCGGGCCGCGCAGTTTCTATGAGCGCTTGCGTGAGTTGCCGCTGAGCAAACGCCTTGAATTCAACATGACCCGCATCAGCTACATTAACGAGCTGTACGGTCAGGAGGAGCTCAAGCGCCTGCAGCGTCTGGATGCGCGGTTCATCAACACCGTGTTCACCATGACTCTGCTGGGCGCGGGTGTGGCGGATCAACTGGAGGACGGACGTGTGCTCAGCGGCGTCGGCGGGCAGTACAACTTCGTTGCCCAGGGCCATGCGCTGCACGATGCGCGCTCGATTCTGCTGCTGCGCAGCTGGCGCGAATCCGGCGGTGATGTCAGTTCGAACATCGTTTGGGAGTACGGCCACTGCACCATTCCACGGCACCTGCGCGACATCGTGGTCACCGAGTACGGCATCGCCGATCTGCGCGGTAAGTCGGATGCGGTGGTAATCGAGGCGCTGTTGAACATCAGCGACTCACGCTTCCAGCAGGGCCTGATCGAGCAGGCGCAGAAGGTCGGCAAGCTGCCGAAGGATTTCCGTCTCGATCCGCGCTTTACCGACAACACCCCGCAACGCTTGCAGGCGATTGCTGCGCGTCATCCGAACCTGTTTCCGGAGTATCCGCTGGGCTGTGATTTCACTGAGGTCGAGAAGGATCTGTTGCGGGCGCTGAACTGGCTCAAGAGCAAATTCAAGCTGACCGAGATTCTGGAACTGGGCAAGGCAGCACTGGATGCGCCTGAGGCTTCGCTGTATCCGGAGCATCTGGCACGCATGCAGCTCACCGATCCGGAAGGTCTGAAGGAAGACCTGTTTCAGCGGTTGCTCCTCACTGGCCTGAAGGCCACCGCGCAATAACTCCAGCACTCAAAACAACTGTGGGAGCCAGCCTGCTGGCGATTGCTATCCGCCAGTCCTGAAGATGTTGACTGACACGACGCCATCGCCAGCAGGCTGGCTCCCACAGAGGTAATGCGGTGTTGCTTACTCGATGAAAGTAACCACGCCATCCTTCAGCGACTTCACGCGAGCCAGCGACTCGACGCGGTAACCCTGCGAATCCAGTTCCGCACGGCCGCCCTGGAACGACTTCTCGATCACGATGCCCAGTCCCGCGACGGTGGCGCCGGCCTGTTTGATGATCGAGATCAGCGCCTGGGATGCCTTACCGTTGGCCAGGAAGTCGTCGATGATCAGCACGCGGTCGCTGCTGGTCAGGTGACGCGGGGAGATGGCCACGGTGCTTTCGGTCTTCTTGGTGAACGAGTAGACGGTCGCCGACAGCAGGTTTTCAGTCAGGGTCAGGGACTGTTGCTTGCGGGCGAAGATCACCGGCACACCGAGGTTCAGACCGGTCATGATCGCCGGGGCGATGCCCGAGGCTTCGATGGTGACGATCTTGGTGATGCCCGAATCCTTGAACAGCGTGGCGAATTCGTCGCCGATCAGCTTCATCAGGGCCGGGTCGATCTGGTGGTTCAGGAAGGCGTCGACCTTCAGGACCTGGTCGGAAAGCACAATGCCTAGTTCGCGGATTTTCTGGTGCAGGGCTTCCATGAAGCTGTCCTCTGTTGGCGCCTTGTGCGCCCTAAGGTTTTAAAAAAAAGTGGTCAATTCTAGCGCTTTAACATCGCGCGTATATCAGCCAATGCGCTGTTGCCCCGCACGGCTTTGACTTCGGTCGGTGTGTCGTCGTTGCCTTCCCAGGCCAGGTCGTCCGGCGGCAGTTCATCGAGGAAGCGGCTTGGCGCGCAGTCGATGATCTCGCCGTACTGTTTGCGCTTGGCGGCGAAGGTAAACGCGAGGGTCTGGCGCGCGCGGGTGATGCCCACGTAGGCCAGGCGGCGTTCTTCTTCGATGGTGTCGGCTTCGATACTGGAACGGTGCGGGAGGATTTCCTCTTCCATGCCCATGATGAACACGTAGGGGAATTCCAGGCCCTTGGACGCATGCAGGGTCATCATCTGCACGCCTTCGGCACCGTCTTCCTCTTCCTGCTGACGTTCGAGCATGTCACGCAGAACGAGTTTGCCGATGGCGTCCTCGACGGTCATTTCGCCGTCTTCGTCTTTTTCCAGGGTGTTCTTCAAGGCTTCGATCAGGAACCAGACGTTGCTCATCCGATAGTCCGCAGCCTTGTCGCTGGAACTGTTGGTGCGCAGCCAGTTCTCGTAGTCGATGTCCATGACCATGCTGCGCAGGGCGGAGATCGGGTCTTCGCCGGCGCACTGCTCGCGCACCTTGTCCATGAAGCGCTTGAAGCGCGACAGGCGGTCGGTGAAGCGGCTGTCCAGATGCTCGCCCAGGCCGAGCTCGTCGGTGGCGGCGTACATCGAGATCTTGCGTTCGGTGGCGTAGTTGCCGAGTTTTTCCAGGGTCGTCGAGCCGATTTCCCGGCGCGGCACGTTGATCACCCGCAGGAAGGCGTTGTCGTCGTCCGGGTTCACGATCAGGCGGAAGTAGGCCATCAGGTCTTTCACTTCCTGACGGCCGAAGAAGCTGTTGCCGCCGCTCAAACGGTACGGCACCTGATGGTGCTGCAGTTTCAGCTCGATCAGCTTGGCCTGGTAGTTGCCGCGATAGAGGATCGCGAAATCGCTGTACGGGCGGTCGGTGCGCAAGTGCAGGCTGAGGATTTCCATGGCCACGCGCTCGGCTTCGGCGTCCTCGTTGCGGCAGCGGATCACGCGGATCTCGTCGCCGTGGCCCATTTCACTCCACAGCTGCTTCTCGAATTCGTGCGGGTTGTTCGAGATCAGCACGTTGGCGCAGCGCAGGATGCGGCTGGTGGAGCGGTAGTTCTGCTCCAGCATCACCACTTTCAGGGACGGGTAGTCGTCCTTGAGCAGCATCAGGTTTTCCGGCCGCGCGCCGCGCCAGGCGTAGATCGACTGGTCGTCGTCGCCCACCACGGTGAACTGGTTACGCTTGCCGATGAGCATTTTCACCAGCAAATACTGGCTGGCGTTGGTGTCCTGGTATTCGTCGACCAGCAGGTAACGCACCTTGTTCTGCCACTTTTCGAGGATGTCGGCGTGCTCTTCGAAGAGTTTCACCGGCAGCAGGATCAAGTCGTCGAAGTCCACCGCGTTGAACGCCTTGAGCGTGCGCTGGTAGTGGGTGTAGACGATGGCGGCGGTCTGTTCCTTGGGGTTGCGGGCGTTTTCCAGGGCCTGGGCCGGCAGGATCAGGTCGTTTTTCCAGGCGCCGATCATGTTCTTGATCTCGTCGACGCCGTCGTCGCCTGCATATTCCTTCTGCATGATGTCGGTCATCAGCGACTTGACGTCGGTTTCGTCGAAGATCGAGAAACCGGGTTTGTAGCCCAGCCGTTCATGTTCCTTGCGGATGATGTTCAGGCCCAGGTTGTGGAAGGTGCAGACCGTCAGGCCGCGACCTTCGCCGGCACGCAGCAGCGTGCCGACCCGTTCCTTCATCTCGCGCGCGGCCTTGTTAGTGAAGGTCATGGCGACGATGTACTGGGCACGAATGCCGCAGTTCTGGATCAGGTGCGCAATCTTGCGCGTGATCACGCTGGTCTTGCCGGAGCCAGCACCGGCGAGCACCAATAGAGGGCCGCCGACGTAGTTCACGGCTTCTTGCTGCCGGGGATTGAGTCGGGACATACGAAAATTCGGGAGTCGTTGACGAAATGGGCCGGCATTTTAACAGGCTCAGCGATTTGTGCTGCTCTCTCCGACTTGTGACGCAGCACGCGATTCAAATTTGCCGGTTTTGTTACTTTCACGCAGGATGCGCGGTGATTTTGCGGCTAATGTTCTCATTCGTGACACAAAATAACGTTTTGATAACCGTTGTCGTTTGGTCATTGGTAGCCGCAACGGCATAATGCCCGCCGCCCACATCATTGCAGAGTCTAGGGAGTCAGCTTGACTACGCCTGTCGAACCCTTGCGTTTGCTGCTACTGGCCGAAGAGCCAGCGTGGACAGCGTTATTGCGCGAGTGTCTGGCTCCGTTGGGGAGTGCGGCGGTGCTGATCAGCGCGCCGAACTGGGAGTCGGTCAGCAGCCTGTTCGAAGACAACCGCCACGCGGTGTTGTTGACCGTTCCCGCGTTGCAGCCGGCGCCCGGCCGTTGCAGCCTGCCGACGGTATTGCTTCTGGAACACGAACCGGGGACCGCGCCCGACGGCGTCAGCGACTGGCTGGTATTCGATGCCCTCGATGCCGGCATGCTCCGGCGTTGCCTGCGGCATGTGCGCGAACGTGGCGTGCTGGAAAACACCCTGCAACGCCTGGCCGAACAGGATCCGCTGACCGGCATCGCCAACCGTCAGGGCTTCCAGACCCTGCTCACGGCGCGCCTCGCCGAAAACGACGGCCGCGGCCTGGCCCTCGGGCATCTTGATCTCGACAACTTCCGCCACGCCAACGACGCCCTCGGCCACCAGGCCGGCGACCGCCTGATCCTGCAAGTCGTCGCACGCCTGAAAAGTCAGCTGGAAGTCGGCGATCAACTGGCGCGCCTCGGCAGCGATGAATTCGCCTTGCTGATCGATACCCGCCGCGCCCCGCAACGGGCCGAATGGATGGCCGAACGCATCACCGAGGCTTTGGCCGAACCCTACTGGGTCGATGGCGAAAGCCTGCTGATAGGCTCCAGCCTCGGCATCGCCCATGCCCGTGCCCAGGGCGGCGCCGATCCGCTTATGTGGCACGCGCACATCGCCATGCAGCAGGCCAAGAGTACTCAGGGCTGCACCTTTCACATCTTCAACGAACGAATCAACCGCAACGCGCGAAGCATGGCCGACCTCGAAAGCGAGCTGCGCCGGGCCTTGCGTCGTGACGAGCTGGAGCTGCACTACCAGCCGCGCCTGAACTTGCAGGACGGCCAGATCGTCGGCCTCGAAGCCTTGGTGCGCTGGCGCCACAGCGAACGCGGCCTGTTGCCACCGAGCGAATTCGTGCCGCTGGCCGAGCAGAGCGGCTTGATCGTGCCGCTGGGTTACTGGGTGATTTCCCGGGCCTTGCGCGATATGCAGGCGTTGCGCGAACGCGGATTGCCGGCGCTGCATATGGCGATCAACCTGTCGTTCCGCCAGTTTCAGGACAGCCAGTTGCTGCCGACGCTCAGCCGCTTGATCGCCGAGCGCGGTGTCGAGGCGCAATGGCTGGAATTCGAACTCACCGAAACCGCCGTGATGCGCCGCAGCGATCTGGTCAAGCAGACCATGGACGCTCTCGGTCGCCTCGGCGTGCGTTTCTCGCTGGATGACTTCGGCACCGGGTTCTCGTCGTTCGTGCACCTCAACAGCCTGCCGATCACCTTGCTGAAGATCGACAAGAGTTTCGTCGGCGGCATGGAGCAGCGCGAAGAGAACCGCAAACTGGTGCACGCGATGATCAACCTCGCGCACAACCTGCATCTGGAAGTGGTGGCCGAAGGGGTGGAAACCCGCGAGCAGCTGGATCTGCTTCGCGGGTTCGGTTGCGATCAGGTGCAGGGTTACCTGATCAGCAAGCCGTTGCCGTTGGCGGAACTGATTGATTATCTGGTGGCTGATGCCAGTCAGCCACCGCTGGGAATCGTGGTTTAGCCTCAAGACCCTGTGGGAGCGAGCTTGCTCGCGATGGCGGAGTATCAGTCGAACGATTAGTCACTGACACACCCTTATCGCGAGCAAGCTCGCTTGTATGTTTAGACTTGAAGGGGTGGGCGGGACTAAAAGCTCGATTCCGACTCTAGCCAGTACGGACCGTGGGAGACTTCTCGTCCCGCCCTTTCTACCTAAAGCGCCGATAAGGAATTCATCGGTAAAACCGACGATAGAGGCAAGCCAGCGCTACGGTAGACCCCGACAAGCTCTTAAACCCTATCTCCGAGGATTCGTCATGACAATCCTTACCTCGCCAACGGTGATTGGTGTCGATGTGGCCAAGGCCGAAATCGTTGTTTATCGCGAAGATCTGGAAATTACCCAGGTCATCAACAATGACCGCACGTCTGTAGGTCGTTGGCTGAAGACCTTGCCCGCACAAAGCTCGATCGCCCTGGAAGCCACTAATCTCTACCACCTGGACACGGCCGAACTGGCCCATGGTATGGGGCATCGGGTTTACGTCGTGGACCCTTACCGGGTGAGCCATTACCGCGAAAGCATCGGTCAGCGTGCAAAAACCGACCCTTGTGATGCACGTCTTCTGGCGCGTTATCTAACCAGTGAACAGCACCGGCTGCGGGTCTGGAGCCCACCACCACGGCACTACACGGTGTTGAAAAGTCTGCTTAACAAGCGTGCGCAGCTGATGAAGGCCCGAGTCAGTATCATGCTGAGCTGGTCAAACGAACCTCTCCTTGAAGATCTTTTGGCCCATGGGTTGGAGCATTTCAAACAGCTTGATCAGGCCATTCAGGAATTACTTCGCAAAGTCAGCCAAGAGGCCGGCATTAGCGAAAACATCAGACGCTGCAAAGCGATTGAAGGGATTGGTGAACTCACGGCAACGGGCTTGGCAACTACGTATATGCGAGGTGAGTTCGCCAGCGCCGATGCGTTCATCGCCTTTCTGGGAATGGATTTGAAGGCAAAGGACTCAGGCAAGAAACACAGTCCTCGCCACTTGAGCAAAAAAGGTGACGGGGAATTACGGCGTCTTGCACACAATGCAGCTATGGCAGCTTGTCGGTCCCCTGTTTGGAAACCGTTCTATGAATCCTATCTGGCAAGAGGTCTAGCCAGAACCCAGGCTTTGGTCATCCTCGCCCGTAAGCTTTGCCGGGTGGCATTCGCCCTCATGAAAAATCAGAGCGAATACCAACCGAATCTAAGATTGCAGGGTTCCCCTGCAACATAGAATCTCCCACAGTGAAACTCACTCGGGCTGAGCGATCTTGAAGCCTTGAGCTTGCGGCTCGAGGCGAATCATCCGCTTCATCTTCCATTCGAATGCCAGCGTCAGGCTCACCGCCGCACAGGCCAGCCCCAGCGCCAGACCCCACCAGACGCCGGTCGGCCCCCAGTGCAGATGGAACGCCATCAGCCACGCCGCCGGCGCACCGATCAGCCAGTAGCAACCGAGACCGACCAGAAACGTGGTCTTGGCATCCTTGAGTCCACGGATGCAGCCCATGGCAATCGTCTGCGTGCCGTCGAACAGCTCGAACCACGCTGCCACGGCGAGCAGGCTCACCGCCAAACGAATCACCTCGGCAAACGCCGGGTCGTTATGGTCGAGAAACAAGCCGACCAACTGATTCGGCAGCAGCCAGAACACCATCGCAAACCCCAGCATCACCACTGCACCGAAGACGATGCCGACCCGCCCGGACATCCGCGCATCGCTCAATTGTCCGGCGCCATAATGCTGGCCGACGCGCATGGTGATCGCATACGACATACCCGCCGGAACCATGAACGCCACCGAGACGATTTGCAGGGCGATCTGGTGCGCCGCCAGTTGCGTGCTGCCCATGGTGCCCATGCACAGCGCCGCGAAGGCGAACAACCCGACTTCCACCGCGTAGGTTCCGCCGATCGGCAGACCCAGGCGCCAGAGTTCTTTCAGGTACTGCCGGTTCGGCCGCGACAGGCCTTCGCGCAACGGGTACGCGTCGTAGGCGGGATGCCGGCGAATGTGCCAGGCCAGTGCCAGCGCCATGCAGTTGGCGACAATCGCCGTGACCAGGCCGATACCGGTCAGCCCGAGTTTCGGCAGGCCGAACATGCCGGTGATCAGCGCGTAATTGAGCAGGAAGTTGGCCACCGTGCCGGCGAGGCTGATGACCATCACCGGCGTTGCCCGGCCGATGGCGCTGGTGAAACCGCGCAGGGCCATGAAGCTCAGGTAGCCGGGCAGGGCGAAGGGCAGGGCGATCAGGAACTGCCCGGCGGCGTTGACGTTGGTCTCGGTCTGGCCGAACAGCAGCAACACCGGTTTCAAGTTCCACAACAGCAGCCCGGCACCGAGCGCCATCAGCCACGCCAGCCAAAGCCCGGCCTGAGTCAGGCGGGCGGCGCCGATGATGTCGCCGGCGCCCTGACGAATCGCCACCAGAGTGCCGACCGCCGCGATCACGCCGATGCAGAAAATCGACACGAACGAATAGCTCGCCGCGCCCAGACCGCCACCGGCCAGCGCTTCGGGACTGAGGCGCGCCATCATCAGGGTGTCGGTCAGCACCATCAACATGTGCGCCAACTGCGAGGCGATCAACGGCCCCGCCAGCCGCAGGATGGCCCAGAGTTCGGTACGCACAGGACGCTGCATGTTTTCACATCCTTATAAAAGAGGGAGCAAGAGACCGTCGATTCTCAGGGTTTGGCGCGGGTTGCACAAAGGGATAAAAAGGATGGGTGGCATGATTAAAACTCATCCTGTCGCGATTCTGCTAAGTTGGCGCAATCCCGCCATTGGAGCGTTGTGCATGTCCCGTCGTCTTCCACCCTTGTATGCCCTGCGCGCATTCGAAGCGGCGGCCCGCCACAGTTCGTTCACCCGGGCAGCCGAAGAGTTGTCGATCACTCAGAGTGCGGTGAGCCGGCACATCCGCACGCTCGAAGAGCATTTCGCCTGCCGCTTGTTCCACCGCAGCGGGCGCAATCTGCAACTGACCGAGTCGGCACGCCTGCTGCTGCCGGGCATCCGTGACGGCTTTGCCGCGCTTGAGCGGGCCTGCAATACCTTGCGCGCCGAAGATGACATCCTGCGCATGAAAGCCCCGTCGACCCTGACCATGCGCTGGTTGCTGGCGCGGCTCAGTCGTTTCCGCCATTTGCAGCCAGGCAACGAAGTGCAACTGACCAGCGCGTGGATGGACGTGGATTCGGTGGACTTCAACAACGAACCCTTCGATTGCGCGGTGTTGTTGAGTGACGGGCATTTCCCGCCGGACTGGGAAGCCAGCCTGCTGTTTCCGGAGGAGCTGATTCCGGTTGGCGCGCCGAATCTGCTCAACGATCAGCCGTGGGACGTGGCGCGGCTGGCCAGCGCCGAGCTGCTGCACCCGACGCCGGATCGCCGGGACTGGCGCAGCTGGCTGGAACACATGGGGCTGTCGGATCAGGTGTCGCTCAAGGGCGGGCAGGTGTTCGATACCCTGGAGCTCGGGATGATTGCGGCGGCTCGGGGCTATGGGGTGTCCATGGGCGATCTGCTGATGGTGGCCGAGGATGTCGCGCAAGGTCGCTTGAGTCTGCCCTGGCCGACGGCGGTCGCCAGCGGACTGAATTATTACCTGGTGTGGCCAAAGACCCGTCCGGGAGGTGAACGTTTGCGCCGCCTCAGCGACTTCCTGCAAGGCGAAGTCCGCGCCATGTCGCTGCCGGCGGTCACGCGCTTGAGCTGAAACGTTCGAGCCTGCACAATGCCGGCCTTTCGCCATAACCCTGCTGTTCGCTCAAGTATTCGGTTTTACCGCCGAATACGTGCATGTGGAACCGTCGTGCCGGTCTCCACTATTCACCCCCACTATTAGAAAATTTCCGAGTCGGGATCAAGGAGGATCCCGTGGCTCGGCCAGGAGCTGTCCATGTCTCAACCTCGCGCTCGGATCGCCTCGCAGCTGGGCCTCGCGCTCGCCGTGATACTGGCGATAGTCATCAGCGGCAGTACGGTGTTCGCCCTGCGTTCGCTGGACACTGCCAACCTCGCCACCCGTGAAGAACACCTGGCCAGCGAGGCACGCCTGCTCGCCGATCAGCTGAGCACTTTTCACGGCACGCTGCGTGAAAGCACCCAGCGCCTGAGCGGGCTGTTCGAGAAGCGCTTTAGCGCGGGTCTGAGCATTCACCCGAGCGAGCCGGTCAATGTCGCGGGCACCCAGACCCCGGGCCTGCACCTGGGCAGCGAAGTGTTGAACAACAACTTCAAGGAAGTCGACGAGTTCAAGCAGATGACGGCCGGTGTCGCCACGCTGTTCGTGCGCAGCGGCGAAGACTTCATTCGCGTCAGTACCTCGCTGACCAAACAAGACGGCACCCGCGCCATTGGCACCGTGCTCGATCACGCCCACCCGGCCTATGCGAAGTTGATGGCGGGGCAGGGTTACGTCGGTCGTGCTCTGCTGTTCGATCGCTCCTACATGACCCAATACACCCCGGTGCGTGACAGCAGCGGCAAGGTGATCGCGGTGTTGTTCGTCGGCTTCGATTACACCGACGCGCAGAACGCCCAGTTCGCCAATCTCAAGCGCTTCCGTATCGGCCAGACGGGCTCGCTGGCGCTGTTGGACGAGAAGAACCAGTGGCTGGTGGCACCAGCCGGTGTGCAGGCGCTGGATCAAGCGATTCCTGTAATCAACGGTCTGGCGAAAGCGCCGGGAAAAGGACAGTTCTGGAGCGACAAGTCCGAAGACTTCTACAGCATCGCCGTGCCGTTCGAAGGCGGCCCGTGGTCGGTGGTGGCGAGCATGCCGAAAGTCGAGATCCGCGCAGTTACATGGAGCGTCGGCACTCAGCTGGCCATCGGCAGTCTGCTGGCGATGCTGCTGGCGGTCGGTTCCGTGGTCTGGTTGCTGCGCAGCAAGCTGGCGCCGCTGGGTGATCTGGTCCGTCAGGCAGAAGCCTTGGGTGCCGGTGATCTGAGCGTACGTCTGAGCGTGTCGAGCAACGACGAAATTGGCCAGTTGGCTCGCGCGTTCAACCAGATGAGCCAGGCCCTGTCGACCATGGTCGAGCACATCCGCCGCGCCTCGGAAGAGGTCAACCGCCGTGCTCAAGCCCTGTCCGGTCTGTCTGGCGGCGCCTATGAAGGCATGGAGCAACAGTCTGGCGAAATCACCAGCATGGCCGGCGCCGTTGAAGAGTTCTCCGCCACGTCGCTGAACATTGCCGACAACATGGGCAACACCCAGCGTCTGGCCCAGGAAAATGCCCAGCAGACTCAGATCGGTCGCACGTCGATGGAAGAAGCGTCTTCCTCGCTGGAGCAGATTGCCGGCGCACTGAACACCACGGCCACCGTGATCAACACGCTCGGTCAGCGCTCCCAGGAAATCGGCGGCATCGTCAGCGTGATCACCTCGATTGCCGAACAGACCAACCTGCTGGCGCTCAACGCCGCCATCGAAGCCGCCCGTGCCGGTGAACAAGGTCGCGGGTTTGCCGTGGTGGCTGACGAAGTGCGCAATCTGGCGTCGCGTACCCGTCAGGCGACGGATGAAATTTCCGGCATGATCCACAGCATTCAGCAGGAAACCGGTAACGCCATCAGCACCATGGAGCAGGGCAACGTGCTGATGCAGGAAGGCCTGTCGCGCAACGCCAACGTCGCTTCGGCGCTGGCGCGGATCGATGAGCAGAGCCGTTCGGCAGGGCAACAGTTTGCGGCGATCACCACCGCGACCCAGGAACAGAGCAGCACCGCGACGCTGTTGAGCAGCAATCTGCAGAGCATCGCGATGGCCAACAGCGAGCAGCGCGAAGTGGTGTCGAACCTGGCAATCACCGCCAAGGAGCTGGAAGGTCTGGCAGCCGACCTGCGCCAAGAGGTCGACCGCTTCCGTTGAGGCGCCTCTGAAATAGCGATCGCGAGCAGGCTCGCTCCCACAGGGTTTTTGTTGGACCTGTGAGAGCGAGCCTGCTTGCGTTTGGGCCCGCCACGACCTCGGCACTTACTGAGTCGCCGGCCGATACTGCAAAGCTTCGGCCAGATGTTCGCGACTGATATCCGCGCGCTTCTCCAGATCCGCCAACGTCCGCGCGACCTTGAGCAGCCGATGCGCCGAGCGCAGCGACAAGGTCAGTCTTTCGCACGCCGTCTCCAGCCAGGTTTCATCGGCTGTGGATAACTTGCAGTGCTTCTTCAGCCCCGGCAAATCGAGAAACGCATTGGCGCAGCCCTGGCGTTTTTGCTGACGCTCGCGGGCCTCTGCGACCAATGTGGCCGCGCTGGCGCTGTCCTCTCCCGGTTTTACCGCAGGGTTCAGCGCTGTCGCCTCCCGCGCCACCGTCAGGTGCAAATCGATCCGGTCCAGCAACGGCCCCGACAGTTTGTTGCGATAGCGCTGCACCATGTCCGGCGTGCATGAGCACTTGCCGCTCGGTTCGCCAAGATATCCACAGGGACAGGGATTCATCGCCGCCACCAACTGGAATCTTGCGGGAAATCGCACCCGTTCCTTGGCACGGGCGATCACGATGCAGCCGGATTCCAGCGGTTCGCGCAGCACCTCGAGCACCTTGCGATCAAACTCGGGCAGCTCATCGAGAAACAGCACACCGTGGTGGGCGAGGGTGATTTCGCCGGGTTGAGGTTTTGAGCTGCCACCGACCAGTGCCGGGCCAGAGGCCGAGTGATGCGGCTGGCGAAACGGGCGCTGCGGCCAATGGGTCAACGGCGCGCCGCTGGCGACGGATTGAATCGCCGCCACTTCCAGCGCTTCACTCTCGGCCAGCGGCGGCAGCAACCCCGGTAATCGACTGGCCAGCAACGTCTTGCCCGTTCCCGGTGGCCCGCTGAACAGTAGGTTGTGGGCACCGGCGGCGGCAATCAGCAGCGCCCGTTTGGCCGCCAGTTGGCCTTGGACTTCATTCAGGTCGGGATAGGGTTTCGCGGCATGGATCAGCCCGTCCGAGACATAAGGCTCGACCGGTGTATGCCCATTGAAATGCGCCACGGCCTCCAGCAGATGATCCACCGCGATCACCCTGAGTCCTGAAGCCAGACAAGCCTCCTCGGCATTCGCCCGCGGCACCACCAGCGTCCGCCCGGCCTTGCGCGCTGCCAGTGCCGCCGGCAACACCCCGCGCACCGCCCGCACGGCGCCGGACAACGCCAGTTCGCCAAGGCACTCCACGTCATCCAGCGTCAACGTCGGCACCTGCACACTCGCCGACAGAATCCCCAGCGCAATCGCCAGATCGAACCGCCCGCCATCCTTGGGCAGATCCGCCGGCGCCAGATTCAACGTGATCCGCCGCGCCGGAAACTGCAGCCCGGAATTGATGATCGCACTGCGCACGCGGTCCTTGCTCTCCTTCACCGCCGCTTCGGGCAAGCCGACCATGGTCAGCGAGGGCAAACCGTTGGCCAGGTGAACTTCGACGGTGACGGCGGGAGCATCCACGCCTATCTGGGCGCGGCTGTGGACGATGGCGAGGGACATGGTCGTTCCTTGAGTTGAATCGAGGGGCCGCTTCCTGCGGGTTTTTTAAGGGTAGTTGAGCGGGGTTCTTGCGTTTGAGTAGAGGTTTACAAGACGTATCAGAAAGCGGTTGTGCGGGCCTATGCGTTCATCTTCTGCCCGCTAACAGACCACTTGGCTCAAGCTCAGGTCCGCACGTAACGGCAACTTCAATAAACCTCCGTTGAATGGCTGACAAATTTCCAGCCAGTCGGAGTGCTTCGAGGTGTAGTTCAACAACCTGAAGTAGCTTTTTCTTTCTCTTTTTATCCTTCACAGAGACCTCCTTCCTGATGGGTGTCGCTAATGTAATGGCAGGCGTAAGGACAACATAAATAGGCGCAGACGCTGATTTTTGTAGGGGCGTGCCCTAATAGTTGTAGGACGCCAGCGAAAGCGACTCGACGGTCTTGTATCGCAAAGTCGGATGCTCCAGTTTGGCCGCTCAATGCAGCCTCTGGAGGCGAAAAATGGACCGCAATGGTATGCGCCCGATTCATCCGGGCGAGGTGCTGAATAAGGAATTCATGGAGCCGTTGGGCATGACGGTCATGGACTTGGGCATGCCCACAAACTGGCCTGAAACCGAGATCGAGAAGCTTGTGAAATGCCAACTCAGGATCTGCGCCGATCTGGCAATCAGGCTGGCCATCCACCTCAACACCACACCTGAGTTCTGGATGAATCTTCAGTCGACTTACGATTTGCGAAAAGCTGAAGTTTAGAGAGGAGCTTCGGTCCGTGATCAACTGGAGCGGCTGGCGCATTGCGCTTGATCTGAATCCAAGGTCGTACGGCGGGGAGCTGAACAGTTGCTGTGACTACTCCTCAGAAAACCGATTGTTGCAGATATATCGAGGCGAAAAAAAACCGCCTTGAGGAGACGGTTTTTTAGTTGCAGGCTTCGGTGAGGCCAAGGCCTGCGCATCCTTAGTGGACACACTCACGTTTGCTGAGGTTATGCAGGTTTGCTCCTGGATGCAAGCGTCAGGATCACTTGGCTCCCAGCAAGGCAGGGCTGAGAGATGACGTGTCTGATATGCCGGGAATACACGCTTAACGCCTTGATACAACTTGTTTAAATGAATTTTGTAGGGGCTGCAATACCATCCGTTGCGACGATGCCCACTCATGGAGTGTTCACAGAGTGTGGCCGGGAGCGTAAAGATTTCATGTCCCCCAACACGGTGTGAGAACCGTGCCGGTGCTTTTTTGGGGGATCCACACCCGGCCGCCTTGGTGGGCACACTCACGTGTAGTCCCGAAGGTGTTCGTACGCCGGAAAGAGCATCGGAGGTTTGGCCCCACGCAAGGAGGGCCAAAATATGTCTAAGTTTCTTAAACATATGTGGCGCCTCGTCAGGATCGTGCTATGGGCTTTTCGCCTGTACGAGATTCTGCGAGACCGTTGGAATAATTCGCTGTAAGAATTGAACCGACGGAAACCGTTCCTGCCTCGGCAGGAGCGGTTTTAGCTTCTCAATTCACTCAGCCGGCGGCGTCAGCTTCGCTTCCATCTCCGCCACCTTCGCCTCAAGGCTCTCGAGCCGGGCGCGAGTGCGCGCCAGCACCACCATCTGACTGTCAAACTCTTCGCGGCTCACCAGGTCCAGTTTGCTGAAGGCGCTTTGCAGCAGCATCTTGAACTGGCTTTCGATTTCGGCTTTTGGCAAGGGCGTGTCGCCGCTGAACAGGCGGGAGGCGGTGCCGCTCAGGGCGTCGAGGAAGTCTTTGGGCGCGAGCATGGGATATGTCCTGGAAACAATGGCCGGCAGTGTATCACGCAGTGTCTATAGTCATTGGCGCAGGCACGGATGCACGCTTTTCGCGCAACTGGATGCACGGCCGCGCACCGTTGTTGTGCGTATCCGGAGTGCCATTTGGGTGATGGCATCTGCGGCAGCGGCCAAGGGATTGAAATCAGTGGTTTTTGGCGAGATGGCAAGCTTTCTGCTTAGTCACCTTCGACCCATGCACTGATGCAGTCGCTGTGACGAATGCAGTGCGGCAGACGGAGCGGGGAGTTTCGTCTGGAGCGGTTAGCTGGCGTCGACAACGAAGCGTTACAAAGCCAGGCACTGCGCTTAGACTTGAGTCGGGTTTGTTTTCCTGGGGCAAGTCCACCAATTCGGGAGAGAGTTTCATGAAGCTAGTCACTGCCATCATCAAGCCGTTCAAGTTGGACGACGTGCGCGAGTCGCTGTCCGAAATCGGCGTGCAGGGCATTACCGTTACTGAAGTCAAAGGCTTCGGTCGGCAGAAGGGTCACACCGAGCTGTATCGCGGCGCGGAGTATGTGGTCGATTTTCTGCCCAAGGTGAAAATCGACGTTGCCATCGACGACAAGGATCTGGATCGGGTTATCGAGGCGATAACCAAGGCTGCCAACACCGGCAAGATCGGTGACGGCAAGATCTTCGTGGTCAATCTGGAACAGGCGATCCGCATCCGTACCGGCGAAACCGATACCGACGCGATCTAAACGCCGCCACAAACCCAACGCCCCAGGAGAAAACAATATGACTCTGCGTAAATTCGCAGGGCTAGGAGCCCTGTTGTCTATCGTAATGCCCGGCCTGGCCATGGCGGCAGACGAAGTGGCAGCTCCAGTCCTGAACTCCGGCGACACCGCCTGGATGCTCACCTCCACCGCCCTCGTGCTGTTCATGACCATTCCCGGCCTCGCGCTGTTCTACGGCGGCATGGTCCGGTCGAAAAACATTCTTTCCGTGATGATGCAGTGCTTCGCCATTACCGGTCTGATCAGCGTCCTGTGGGTCATCTATGGCTACAGCATCGCGTTCGACACCACCGGCATGGAGCAGGGCGTCGTCAACTTCAACTCGTTCGTGGGCGGTTTCGGCAAGGCGTTCCTGGCCGGCGTCACCCCAGCGAGCCTGACCGGCCCCGCGGCGCTGTTCCCCGAGGCGGTCTTCATTACCTTCCAGATGACCTTCGCGATCATCACCCCGGCGCTGATCGTCGGTGCGTTCGCCGAGCGGATGAAGTTCTCCGCGATGCTGATCTTCATGGGCATCTGGTTCACCCTGGTCTATGCACCGATCGCGCACATGGTCTGGTCCGGCAACGGCGGCCTGATGTGGGACTGGGGCGTGCTCGACTTCGCCGGCGGCACCGTTGTGCACATCAACGCCGGTGTGGCCGGTCTGATTGCCTGCCTGGTGCTGGGTAAACGCAAAGGCTTCCCGACCACCCCGATGGCGCCACACAATCTGGGTTACACCCTGATGGGCGCGGCGATGCTGTGGGTTGGCTGGTTCGGCTTCAACGCCGGTTCCGCTGCGGCCGCCAATGGCACCGCCGGCATGGCGATGCTGGTCACTCAGATCGCGACCGCCGCTGCTGCACTGGGCTGGATGTTCGCCGAGTGGATCACCCACGGCAAACCAAGCGCACTGGGTATCGCATCCGGCGTCGTTGCAGGTCTGGTTGCGATCACTCCGGCCGCTGGCACCGTGGGCCCGATGGGCGCTCTGGTGATCGGTCTGGCTGCGGGCGTGGTCTGCTTCTTCTGCGCCACCACGCTGAAACGCAAACTCGGTTATGACGACTCCCTTGACGCCTTCGGCGTGCACGGTATCGGCGGTATCCTCGGCGCGATCCTGACCGGTGTGTTCGCCGCACCGTCGCTGGGTGGCTTCGGCACCGTCACCGACATCGCCGCACAAGTCTGGATTCAGTGCAAAGGCGTTGGCTTCACCGTGATCTACACCGCCATCGTCACCTTCATCATCCTCAAGGTGCTGGATGCCGTGATGGGTCTGCGCGTGACCGAGGAAGAAGAATCGGTCGGCCTGGATCTGGCACAACACAACGAGCGCGGCTACAACCTGTAAGCACGCGCCGCAAAAAACTTGCCCGGCTCGCCGGGCATTTTTTTGTCTGGAATTTGTCTTCCCTGATACAGCTGAAAGGATTTTTCGTACTGCTTTGGTCGTGTTTACGACGAGTGTTTTTCTGCGGCCAAAGGCTTACATCATTGAAGGAATATTAGGGCCTTTGTTTTTTTCCAGAGCGCGCTAGAATGCGCCCCGAACGTGCGGAGAACTGTATGTGGCAACAGACTCTGATAACCCTGCGGGCACGGCCCCGGGGCTTTCATCTGGTGACGGACGAGTTGCTCGCCGGCCTGCCCGAACTCAAGGCATGCCGGGTCGGTCTGTTGCATTTGTGGCTGCAGCATACCTCGGCGTCGTTGACCATCAACGAGAACGCCGATCCGGCGGTACGTCGCGACTTCGAACGATTTTTCAATCGTCTGATCCCACAAGGAGCAGACGGCTATGAGCATAACGACGAAGGCCTGGACGACCTCCCGGCGCACTTCAAGGCCAGCGTGCTGGGCTGTCAGATCAGTTTGCCGGTAACGGCGGGCCGACTGGCACTGGGCACCTGGCAAGGCGTTTACCTGGGCGAGCACCGTGATCATGGCGGTGCCCGTAAAGTCCTCGCCACCTTGCACGGTGAAGGGGCATAAACCGTTGGTCACCAATGGTTACTGATTTTTTTCCGGCGACTTTCGACAGTCGCCAAAGCTGGTCTATAACTAATCTGCTTTTCGCAAGTCATGAGGTAGAACATGAGCGACGATGATCTGGAAAACGACGACCTCGAAGTAGGCGACGAAGACGAGGCCGAAGACGGTCTGGAAGCAGCAGCGGAAGACGTTGCTGAAGACGATGGCGGTGACGATACGCCGGCCCCGGCTGCCAAAGGCAAGGCCAAGGCTGCGGTGTCGGTCGACGAGTTGCCGAGCATCGAAGCCAAGAACAAGGAGCGCGATGCCCTGGCCAAGGCCATGGAAGAGTTTCTTGCGCGCGGCGGCAAGGTGCAGGAAGTGGAGGCCAACGTGGTCGCCGATCCGCCCAAGAAGCCGGACAACAAGTACGGCAGCCGCCCTATCTGAGGCGTGTCGCTTGCTTGCTGAAAAAGCCCGCCGTCGCTGCGGGCTTTTTCATGGGCGAAAGAAAATCAGCCGCGGCTGTTCCAGCGGGCGAGCACGGCAGGCAGATCGTTCAGGCTGCGAATCTCGGCATCCGGCAGGCGCTCCGCTTCCCAGACCTTGCCGGCCGGGTTGAACCAGATCGCACGCAATCCGGCCTGCTGCGCCCCGGCGATGTCATCCCCCGGGTGGTCGCCGATATGCACAGCGGCTTCGGCGCTCACGCCACCGCGCTGCAATGCTTCATGGAACAGTCGTGCATCCGGTTTGGCGATGCCGATGTCTTCGGCACACAACGCAAACTTGAAGTAGTCCGCCAGCCCGAGACGACGCACATCGGCGTTGCCGTTGGTGACCACGCCTAGGGCGTAGTGCTTGGCGAGGGTTTCCAGGATCGGCTCGACCTCCGGGAACACCTCGATCTGATGCCGCGCATGCAGAAACACTTCAAAACTCTTGTCTGCCAGCTCCGACGCTTCGCCGTGGGCGTATCCGGCTTCCTCCAGCGCATGGAACAGCACTCGCCGGCGAAGCGCACTGATGCGGTGTTTCAAGCCCGGCTCACTGGCCAGCACCCGTTCGCGGATCGACCACAGATGCTCCACCGGCACCGCGCCCAGATTCGGCGCATGTTCGCTCAGCCATTCGCGCAAAACCGCTTCGGCGCTGACGATCACCGGGGCGGTGTCCCACAGGGTGTCGTCGAGGTCGAAGGTGATCAACTGGATGCTCATGAATCGTCGCCTTTCATGCGTTTGGCCCGTGGATGGGCGCTGTCGTAGACCGCCGCCAGGTGCTGGAAGTCCAGGTGGGTATAGATCTGGGTGGTCTTGATGTCCGAGTGGCCGAGCAATTCCTGCACCGCGCGCAGGTCCTGGGAGGACTCGAGCAAATGGCTGGCGAAGGAGTGCCGCAGCATGTGCGGGTGCAGGTTCTGCCCCAGTTCGCGCTCGCCGGCGAGTTTGACCCGCACCTGAATCGCTCGCGGGCCAAGACGTCGGCCCTGCTGGCTGACGAATACGGCGTCGTCCGCCGGATTGGTCAGCGCCCGCAGCGGCAGCCATTGCTCCAGTGCTTCCCGGGCCTTTTTGCCGACCGGCAACAGGCGTGTCTTGCTGCCCTTGCCGAGTACCTGAACCATGCCGTCGGCCAGATCGAGCTGATCGAGATTGAGCCCGGTCAGCTCCGACAGGCGCAGGCCGGAGGAGTAGAACAACTCCAGAATCGCCTGATCGCGCCGCGCGAGAAAATCGTCCTCGACCGCACCTTCAAGCAGTTGCAGGGCGCGGTCGGTGTCGAGGGTTTTCGGCAGCCGGCGTTCGCCTTTGGGCGGTGCCAGGCCGGTGGCCGGATCGTGATCGCAGAGGTCTTCGCGATTCAGATAATGATAGAGCCCACGCACGGCCGAGAGCAGGCGCGCCAGGCTGCGCGAGGACTGGCCCTGGGCATGCAGACGGGCAATCAGGCTGCGCAGGCGCTGGATGTCCAGCGCCTGCCAGCTGCCGATGTTTTGCTTGTTGCACCAGCCGAGGACTTTGTCGAGATCGCGTCGGTAGGCCGACAGCGTGTGCGGCGACACCTGCCGCTCACTGCGCAGGTGTTCGCAGTAAGCGTCCAGTTGCCGTTCCATGCTCAGCGTACCGAGCGCAGGGAGCTGTTGACCCGTGGCAGCACGCGACCCATGACTTCGGCGATGTAGCTGAGGAACAGTGTGCCGACCGAGCTTTTGTAGTGCTGCGGATCACGGCTGGCGATGGCCAGAATTCCGTGGATGCCCTGATGGCTGACGGCGACCACGGCGGTGGAGCCGATCTGCTTGCGTTGTTCTTCGCCGAACAGGAAGTCCAGTTCATGCTCGCGCAGGCTGCCGCTGACGCTTTTGCCTTCGGTGAGCAATCCGCCGATGGCGGTTTGCGCGTCGGCATGGGTCACCCAGCGACCGACCGGGGCCGGGTTGTCACCGAGCAGAATCAGGCTGACGAAGGGCACCTGAAAATCCTGGCGCAGGCTGTCCTCGACGCTGATCACCACGTCTTCCAGAGTGGCAGCGTCCATCAGCGCAAGAATCAGGCGGCGGGTCTTGTCGAACAGGCGATCGTTGTCCCGGGCGACGTCCATCAAGTGCGAGAGGCGGTGACGCATCTCGATATTGCGGTTGCGCAGGATGGCCATCTGGCGCTCGACCAGCGAGACGGTATCGCCGCGCTGATGGGGGATGCGCAGGGACGGCAGCAGTTCTTCATGCTCGACGAAGAAGTCCGGATGAGCCTCCAGGTACGCGGCAACCGCTGCCGCCTCCAGGCTCTCGGACGCTGATTCACCGGACTGTCGGGCGGGTACCTGAGGCTTATCGGTCATGGCTTCTGCTCACTCAAAGACGCACTTGTCCTTCGTATACGCGCACTGCCGGGCCGGTCATCAAGACCGGTTGGCCGGGGCCTGCCCACTCAATGGACAGGCGCCCGCCCGGCAGGTCGATCAGCAGTGGCGAATCCATCCACCCCTGACTGATCGCAGCTACAGCAGCAGCGCAGGCACCGGTGCCGCAGGCCTGGGTTTCCCCGGCGCCGCGTTCCCAGACGCGCAGTTGTGCGCGATGGCGGTCGATGACCTGGAGAAAACCGACGTTGACCCGCGCCGGAAAGCGCGGATGGTGTTCGATTTTCGGCCCCAGTTCATGCACCGGTGCGGTGTTGATATCGCTGACCCGCAGCACCGCATGGGGGTTGCCCATGGACACCGCCGCCAGATCGACCGGCGTACCGTCGACATCGACCTGATAACTCAGGGCCTGCTCCGGCGCCTGGAACGGAATGTCCGCCGGCACCAGGCACGGGGCGCCCATGTTCACGCCGATCTGGCCGTCATTACGCACGTCCAGTTCGATGATGCCGCCCTTGGTCTCGACGCGGATCTGACGTTTGGCGGTCAGGCGCTTGTCGAGCACGAAGCGGGCGAAGCAGCGCGCACCGTTGCCGCACTGCTCCACTTCGGAACCGTCGGAGTTGAAGATCCGGTAACGGAAATCCACATCCGGATTGCTCGGCGCTTCGACGATCAGCAACTGGTCGAAACCGATGCCGGTGTGCCGGTCGCCCCACATTTTTGCGTGCTTGGGCTGAATATGCGCGTGCTGGCTGACCAGGTCGAGAACCATGAAGTCGTTGCCCAGGCCGTGCATCTTGGTAAAACGCAGCAGCATGGGGTTACTCCGGCAGCAGGCTTTCGCCGGCAAACAGCTCGGCCACGGTTTCGCGGCGACGCACTTCAAATGCCTGATCGCCATCCACCAGCACTTCGGCGGCACGGCCGCGAGTGTTGTAGTTGGAGCTCATCACGAAACCGTAGGCACCGGCCGAATGCACGGCCAGCAGGTCGCCTTCTTCCAGCGCCAGCTCGCGTTCCTTGGCGAGGAAATCGCCGGTTTCGCAGATCGGGCCGACGACGTCGTAGGTACGCGCAGCGGTCTCGCGTGGCTTGACCGGAGTCACGTCCATCCAGGCCTGGTACAGCGCCGGGCGGATCAGGTCGTTCATCGCCGCGTCGACGATGGCGAAGTCTTTGTGCTCGGTGTGCTTGAGGTACTCGACCTGAGTCAGCAGCACGCCGGCGTTGGCTACGATGAAGCGGCCCGGCTCGAACACCAGCGCCAGATCACGACCGTCGAGACGCTCGCGCACAGCCTTGATGTAATCGGCGGCCAACGGCGGCTCTTCGTCGCGATAACGCACACCCAGGCCGCCACCGAGATCGATGTGGCGCAGGTGGATGCCGCAATCGCCGAGACGATCGACCAGATCCAGCAGACGGTCGAGGGCATCGAGGAACGGCGGCAGAGTGGTCAGTTGCGAACCGATGTGGCAGTCGACGCCGACCACTTCCAGGTTCGGTAGGTGCGCGGCACGCACGTACACGTCTTCGGCGTCGGCGATGGCGATGCCGAACTTGTTCTCTTTGAGACCGGTGGAAATGTACGGGTGGGTGCCGGCATCGACGTCCGGGTTCACGCGCAGCGAGATCGGCGCACGAACGCCCAGCTCGGCGGCGACCACTTGCAGGCGTTCGAGCTCGTCGGTGGATTCGACGTTGAAGCAATGCACGCCGACTTCCAGCGCACGGCGCATGTCGTCACGGGTCTTGCCGACGCCGGAGAACACGATCTTGTCCGGGCTGCCGCCAGCGGCCAGTACGCGTTCCAGCTCGCCACGGGAGACGATGTCGAAACCGGCGCCGATACGGGCCAGGACATTCAGGACGCCGAGGTTGGAGTTGGCCTTGACCGCGAAGCAGACCAGGTGCGGCATGCCGGCCAGCGCATCGGCGTAGGCCAGGTACTGGGCCTCGATGTGCGCGCGGGAGTAGACGTAGGTGGGAGTGCCGAAGCGATCGGCGATGGCGGACAGCGCCACACCTTCCGCGAACAGTTCCCCGCCACGGTAGTTAAAAGCGTCCATGGCGATCCCTTAGTAAACGTCGTGCTTGTGTGCCTTGGAGACAGGCTGCTTTTGCGAAGACTGGGCTTGCTCGGCCGGGTCCTGATCTTCATCGGGCAGGTACAGCGGGCCTTTTTGACCACAAGCCGAAACAAGGCAGGCAACCGCGACGAGCGCAGCAAGGGAAGAGATCAGGCGCTTCATGGCGAAATCCTTGAAAATGCGTTAATTGCGCCGGAGTATACCGGCCACCCGGCAGCTTGCCTATGCGACGGAACTCCCGTCCGGCGGGGCTCGGGCTGCGGCGCGGAAACTTTTCCCGCGTGGCGGGTGGATATTTCGTCGCCGGGCAGGGCGCTTGGTCGTTATCCTTTGCAATCGGCTGGCAGCGTCCGTATCTTGCGGCGCTTGAGCCTGATCAGACATTTTTTGAGGTTGCCGCAATGAGTTTGTCCGAAGCCCGTTTCCACGATCTGGTCGATGAAACCCAGGAAAAACTGGAAGACATCTTCGACGACAGCGACCTGGACATCGACATGGAGAACTCGGCCGGTGTGCTGACCGTCAAGTTCGAGAACGGCACCCAGCTGATCTTCAGTCGTCAGGAACCGTTGCGTCAGCTGTGGCTGGCCGCGGTGTCCGGCGGTTTCCACTTCGACTACGACGAAGAAAGCGAACGCTGGATGTGCGACAAGAGCGAAGAACAGCTGGGCGAAATGCTCGAGCGCATCGTCAAGCAACAGGCCGGCACCGAATTCGATTTCGAAGGCCTGTGATTTCGTGACTGATACTGCACCCGTCCGTCCGCCGAAGCCGCTCTACAGCAACGTCAGCCCGGCCGTGCCTTCGCCGTGCACCGGCGTGTGCCGGCTGGATGAACAGAAGGTCTGCCTCGGTTGCATGCGCCATGTCGAAGACATCCGCGAGTGGCGTTCGGCCGATGACGAGCGCCGCCGGGTGATTTGTGCGCAGGCCGCTCAGCGCCGGCAGCTCGCCGGAGCGTAGCTTGTATATTTTTTGAGCTGTGATAGTGTCCGGAAACGCCTCAACCCATCGAGGCCTGGTGAAAACCCCGTCTTTTTTGGCGGGGTTTTGCTTTTTTTGTGTGCAGAAGAAAGGAGTCTGCCCGGATCATGACCGCACCTTCCATCACCCTTACCCGTCTGGACGTGCAACGTCTGGAGCGCCTGATCGACAGCCTGGATGACACGCTGCCGGGCGTGATCGCGCTGCAAACCGAACTGGACCGCGCCGATACCCTGGTCGGTCACGATGAAGTGCCTGCCGATGTCGTGACGATGAATTCCCGTGTGCACTGCCGCGAAGAAAGCAGTGGCAAGGACTACCACCTGACCCTGGTCTATCCGAAGCACGCCAACGCCGACGAAGGCAAAGTCTCGATCCTCGCTCCGGTCGGCAGTGCGTTGCTGGGCCTGAAGGTTGGTCAGCACATCGACTGGCCGGCTCCGGGTGGCAAGACCCTGAAACTGACTTTGCTCGAAGTCGAATCGCAGCCGGCCAACGGCGGTGATTTCCCGGAGTAACCCGCCTCAGACCTGCTCGAGCGCCTCGTTCAGAGAGCGTTCCAGGTCGGCCTTGTAACGCAGATACAGATTGCTCGAACTCTGCCCGTCACCGATCACACCCGACAGGTCCAGGTCGGTGATGTAGCAGCGGTAGCGCTCGCTTTCCCGGCGCTGCCCGACAATCTCCCGGGCGACCACGCTGAACAGCTGGTCGCCATGTTCCAGCTCGCTGAATTCCCGTTGATTGCAATACAGCGTGACTTGCACCTCGCCGGGTGCGGCTTTGCCGACGATCGCCTGCACGTCGTAGAACGGTTTGTTGACCGGCGTCTGCGGCGCCGGGCGCATTTCGACCCGTCGCGCGCGTCCCGGCCCTGACGGCAATAACTGGTAATACAAGATTTCAAGGCTGGCGGCATGGCCCGCATCCATCGGCAGCAGCGCTTCGCGGCGGAACTGGATCGATTGCAGGAACCGCTGCAGCGGCACCAACAGGCTTTGCTCGTCGTGATAGGGCAAGTGCTGTTGCCACAACGCATTGAACTCGTCGAGCACGTACAGCTCGGCGGTTTGTTCGGTGATCCGGTAGAACACCTGAATGCATTCGGGCTGGCCCATCGGCAGGATCAGTGCCAGGTCGTGGTCTTCCAGTGCCATCGGGTCCAGGTGCAGCGGGCTGTAGCGCGGCTGTTCCTCACCCAGGTAATCGAGCAGCGCCGGCAGGGTGGCGAGGGCGACATGGCTGACCTGGCCCGGCACCAGCTCCAGCACGTGGTAATGCTGCTGCACCTGAATCAGGTAGCGGTGATTGAGATCGCTGAGCAGCAGGGTCTGCGCGGTATCGACAATTTCCTCCACCCGGCGGGCGATGAACTGCGCGCGGTTGTGACAGAAACAGCGCACTCGCAGCGATGGTTGTTGCGGTCCGCGCGGCAGGTTGTTGAGGTAGTCGCGCAGACAATCCATCAGGGCATGCGGACCGTCGAAGCGGTTGACCAGTACCTCGTTCCAGCTATTGAGCGTGACCTGATCCAAGGTCAGCACCAGGTTTTCGCGTACGCCGGCGTAGCTCAGAGAGTCCGTGCGTTCGGTGGTCATCAGAATGTTCAGGTCGCGGTGATGCTTGAGCGGGTCGACCCCGACATTTACCAGCATCAGCACTTCGCTCGGCACGGCGGCGCGCAGCAGCGGTTCTTCGGCAACGGTCGACAAGGGCAGGGCGATGCTTTGTTGCAGGCTGCCGAGCAGGTTGAACAGCTCAAACTCGCTCATATCGCTGGTGCCGGGGTGCAGGGCCAGTCGGGTGCTGCTGTCGATCACACCGTTGCGATGGCACCAGGTCAGCAGTTCCAGCAACTCGCGGCTGCGCTTGATCGGCGCGAAGTGTTCCCACTCCAGCGCCGTCAGGCTGCCGTTGTACAGGCCCCACTGGGTTTGGCCCGGTTCCTTTTTGTTCGGCGATTGCACCAGGGTCAGGGTGTCTTCGGCCAGGTCCGGGGCAATGCCGGGATTGATGAACTCGACCTTGTCGGCCTTGCGTTCGAACGCTGCATACAGCCGCCGGCCGAGAACGTTGAGGTCGCGCTTGTTGATCAGGCTGACAGTCTGCTCGGTGCGGGCGAACTGGGTCAGGAAGCGGTAGCTGTAATTCAGTTCGTTGACCAGCGCCCGGCGTTCGGCGCTGACCTGGCGGACTTTCCACTGGCTGCGGCTGTCGAGCAGCGCCAGTTGCCGCTGGTCCCAGTGCCATTCGCTGGCCAGCCTTTCCAGCAGTGAACGCTGCCAGCTCTGGGTGCGAGTGTTGCCGGTGAGCTTGCGGTTGACCTTGAGGTACAGCGCCCGTCGCACCAGCTCCAGGCGCTCCGGTTCGTTGCGCGCAGTGAGGTATTCCTCGATCCGGCGGTAAACCACCATGTACGGATCCAGCTCGTCGAGATCCAGCCGGTTGGCGAATACGGCCTGCTTGAAGCGCAGACTCAAGCACTGCACCTGCGGATGTTCGCTGGCGTAGACCTCGGTCAGCAGCAGCTTGAGCACCGATTTGTAAGGTGACTCGATACCCTTGAACAGTTGCCACAGCCCGGCGCCGACGAACTCGCCCGGCGGAATGTGCGCCATCGGCCCCAGGTCGAGGGTTTCATCGTTGCGGATGAAACGCTTGGAAATCAGGGTGTGGGTGTACGCGTCATAGGCGCGCTCTTCATAGACCGGCACCAGCCACCAGATCGGCGTGCGCCCGGCGAGCCAGATCGCGGTGCGGTAGAACTCGTCCAGCAGCAGATAGTGCTGGGTAGTGCCGCAATCTTCGGAGCTGAGCTGGGTGTCGCGTTCGCCTTTGACGAAGCGCACCGGGTCGATCAGGAAGAAGTGCGCCTCGGCCCCCTGGCTGGCCGCCCAGGCTTCGAGCAACTGGCATTTCTTGCGCAGCTCGGCCAGCTCACTATCGCTCAGGTCGGGGGCGTGACAGACCCACACATCCATGTCGCTCTGGTCCGCCTGGGCGAGTGTGCCGAGGCTGCCCATCAGGAACAGACCGTGAATCGGCCGTGGCGGGTTGCTGCCGTGACGCGGTTTGTAGGAGAACGAGCGGGTCAGGCGCTGGGCTTCGGCGAGCGCCTCGGCGTCCGGTTCGTAATTCGACAGCCCGGCCGGCGTGCTGCCCGAGACATAGCCTGGCAACAGCGGATGATTGACGTGAAAAAACAGCGGCAGCAGCGTCAGCACACTTTGCTGGCGCGTCGACAGGCCTTCCAGCGCCCGGTTCAGGCGGCCTTCATTGAGTTTGAGAAAACGTGCACGTAGCTGGCTGAGTACCTTGCGGTCGATGCCTTCGTCCAGGTCGGGGCGGATTTCATGGGTGCGGGTCATGTCGGCTCAAACCGGCGCGCAGGGCTCGGAGGCAAAGGGTCTCGGGTGTCCGGGAGTTTAGCGCCTGAACGACAGGAGTTTTAAGCTGAATTTGTTTTTTGACGTCAGATTTCTATCGCGCGGCGATGGGTGACGTTCATGGCTGGCCCGCGGAAATCCCGTGGCAGGGGTTTCCGTGGGCAAAGTCGGGAGGATCAGGCGGTTTGCTGCTCTTTGAGAATCGTCAGTACGGTTTGCACGTTCTGTGCGGCATCGCGACCGAGGCTGGTCAGGTAACCGCCATCAGGCTGGTCTGTCAGTTCTTTTTCGAACAGGCGTTGTGCGGCGGCAATGTGCTTCGGGGCAGCGGTCTGATGAATTTTCAGACCTTCCTGGGAACTGTCCAGGTTGAAGAGTGCGAGGACTTCCAGTTCGGCAACCAACTCAGGGGTAAGCGACATAAGGACTCCAGACTTTCTAGGAATTGGACGACAGCGCCCCTAAGGTGAACCTGCCGGCGCGGCCTGTCCAGTGCGCGTGTCAGGGTTTTTGTCCCGGGGTGGATTCCAGTGTAGTCAGGGGGCGGCAGAAGGCCGCGCAGATGGGTGACAAATTGTGTGGGAGCAGGCGTGCTCCCACAGGGCGGGGCCGTTTTACTGCTTTTCCGGTGGCAGTTCCGGCAGTGCGCGCAGCGCGGTTTCGTACCACTCGGTATCGAACGCGCGGTCTTCGTCGAGCATCGCGTCGATTTCACAGGCCAGCACGTGGGCCATCAGATTCAGGATGTCGTCACGCTCGTAACCGACCAGCGTCAGCTTGTTGAAGGTTGCCTTGGCCGCTGGCGGGTTGTCGCTTTCGATCTGGTTCTCGATCGCTTCGATCAGCGTCGATTCGGTGAACTCTTCTTCATCATTGTCGATGTCAGTCGGCTCGCTCATGGCAGGCTCCTCAAGGAAAGGCGCCAGTTTACCCGCATTCAGCGGCTTGATGCTGCTGGCGGGATTTCCCGGAGCGATCTATAAACAGGCACTGCCCACCCCGCACGGCCTGGAGGCTATGTGATGTTCAAGCTCTATGGATTCTCCGTCAGCAACTACTACAACATGGTCAAACTGGCGCTGCTGGAAAAAGGCCTGCCGTTCGAGGAGGTCACGTTCTACCCGACAGCAACGCCTGAGTCTCTGGCCATCAGCCCGCGCGGCAAGGTGCCGGTGCTGGGGGCCGAAGGTGGTTACATCAACGAAACGATGGTGATGCTCGAATACCTCGAAAGCAGTCAAAAGGGGGTCCCGCTGTTGCCGACCGAGCCGTTTGCCCGTGCTCAGGTGCTGGCAGTGGCCAAGGAAATCGAGCTGTATATCGAGCTGCCGGCACGAGCCTGTTACGGCGAAGCGTTTTTCGGTACGGCGCTGCCGGAGGCGATCAAGGAGAAAACCAAGGCTGAATTACTGCTGGGCTTTGCGGCGCTGGGACGTCACGGCAAGTTCGCCCCTTATGTGGCGGGCGACAGCTTGAGCATTGCGGATTTGTACTTCCTCTACAGCGTGCCGCTGGCGGCTGCGGTGGGGCACAAGCTGTTCGGTCTGGATCTGTTGGCGGAGATGCCGAAGGCCAAGGCGCTGCTGGAGCGGCTTGAGCAGAATCCGCACGTGCAGAAGATTGCGGCGGACAAGGATGCGGCGATGCCGGCGTTTTTGGAGATGATCGCCCGGAAAAAATAAGTTAACCGCCTATCGCTACTGAAAGTGGTAGGCGGCCAACCATTTATTTTTTGTTCGCTTTGTCTTGTGTGGGAGCGTTTTTGAGATTTTCTCGTTTTGTTGCAATTTCAATTGAATGGTTTTCAATTTTTTTAAGGTTTTTCCGGTATTGGTTTATGACTTCGGGATTGCCTTCACGAAGATGGGTTCCTGCAATCCGGGAATAAGTTTTATTGGTTGCCGATGCGCCACGCAAGTAGTGCTCCAGAGCTTCTAACAAACCTTCATCAATTTCGTCCATTTTGTCTAACCTCATTGAGTTTGTTTATGATGATTCCAGCGCTTTCTGCAGGGTTCAAATGAACGTTTAGAGGATATATCTTCCAGGCTTTGCATGGTTCCTCTGTGGCTGTTATGTCTAAGTTGAAACCGATTTTTTCATCGATGAACAACAGGGTTGTCTTTTTGTTCAGGGTGCTCTGAAGTTCCTTTGTGGAGATTCGGTACTTTATATGTCTTGATTTAAGAACGCCTTTCAAAGTTTTCATAAAGATCATTTTCTGATCAAGGATGACAAGGTTTTCGGCAAAATCTCTATCAAGTATTGATAGTGCTATCTCAATATCATTGCCCGGCTCTATGTTTTTCCTTTTTAGCGACTCTCTTCGTTTCGTAAAATCTATAATGTTACTCATGGGTGACCTGCTATGCTCTTTTTTGCATGTCAGATATAAAGGCGTCAACCGGTAGTGTCGTATCTTGAGATCTGGATTTGTGTTGTTTTTCAATTTGCCTTAATTGGTCGCGTAATATTTTTTTTATTTCTGACTCGGCAAATCTGTTTAGTAAGTCTCTGATCATCGGTTGATAGCCAACATCATAATAGGAGGCAATGGATTTAAGATTTTTTAAAAGATCTTTCTGTAGTCGTATAGAAATTGCTTGTAATCCAAGAGATTCATCAATCTCCAAGTTTAAATTTACAGCTCCAACGTGCTCTTCGGAAGCGCCAAGTTCGCGATTATCCCAAAGTTCTACGTTATCTTTTTTCATTTCTGCCACCATATTATATCTTCTGATATAAGGGTCTCCGCGCTCATCGCGAAGGGGTTAAGGTAATAGGTCTGAACTCGGCTATTACCTTTAAAATTTCCTGTTTATTTTTTTCCGTGTTTTTCGTAAATATTTATTTCTTTTTCATTGGGGTCAAAAGCGCTTTTTATTTCCACCGTATGCTGATTTCCTGCATGCGGAGGGACAAAACAAACCTTCAATGCCCGCCCCTTGTTGGTTTCAGCGATAAACCAAAGGGTAGCAGGATCAGTCTTGTGCATTTCCCGGGTGTCATACAAAAAAATATGCTCTGGAAGCCTATTCTTGAAGCACTCGGAAACTTCCGAGATGGCCACACTGTGTTTTTCTTTCAGCTTTTGGATCACTTTTTCAGAACACTTTATCTCTGCCACGTTCCACCAGCCGCTGATCAGAAAATTGTATATACAGTATGGTCGCCTTTTATGAGGCGGTCAATTGAATGTAAGTTATTGAAAATAAAGGAATATTTTATTTTCTACTGATCGTTGTGGATTTTTGTATATACAAATTTCTACCGATTGGCGCAAAAGACCCTCTGCAGTGGTTTGGAGGCTCATCGTCTTCGCTGAAGCAGAGCGATAGGTACTGACGTAGAAGATCCGGTTCAAGGTTTGATCTGAAAATGTGTGCGTTCAAATAAAAAACCCTGCCGAAGCAGGGTTTGGGGAAGCAATTCTTCCTTTGGGCCGGAACTGCGTTGAGTCGCGGGCTTATTACTAGCGGCTGGCGATCAACGCCTGACCGCGAACCACGGCAGCCTTGACCTGCGCCGACGCAGTGCCGCCGATGTGGTCACGGGCATTTACTGAGCCTTCCAGGGTCAGCACGGCAAACACGTCCTGCTCGATCTGGTCGCTGAACTGACGCAGCTCTTCCAGGCTCATTTCCGCCAGATCCTTGCCGCTGTCCACGCCGTACTTCACCGCGTGACCGACGATCTCGTGGCAATCACGGAACGGCAGGCCACGGCGTACCAGGTAGTCGGCCAGGTCAGTGGCGGTCGAGAAACCGCGCAGCGCCGCTTCACGCATGATCGCGTGCTTTGGCTTGATCGCCGGGATCATGTCGGCAAAGGCGCGCAGCGAGTCGCGCAGGGTGTCGGCGGCGTCGAACAGCGGTTCCTTGTCTTCCTGGTTGTCCTTGTTGTAGGCCAGCGGCTGGCCTTTCATCAGGGTCAGCAGGCCCATCAGGGCGCCGAACACGCGGCCGGTCTTGCCACGCACCAGCTCCGGCACGTCCGGGTTTTTCTTTTGCGGCATGATCGAGCTGCCAGTGCAGAAGCGGTCCGGCAGATCAATGAACTGGAACTGCGCGCTGGTCCACAGCACCAGCTCTTCGGAGAAGCGCGACAGGTGCATCATCGCGATGCTCGCGGCCGAGCAGAATTCGATGGCGAAGTCGCGGTCGGACACGTTGTCCAGCGAGTTGCCGCCGACGGCGTCGAAGCCCAGCAGTTGCGCGGTGTATTCGCGGTCGATCGGGTAAGTGGTGCCGGCCAGTGCGGCGCTGCCCAGCGGCATGCGGTTGGTGCGCTTGCGGCAGTCGACCAGACGCTCGTAGTCGCGGCTGAGCATTTCGAACCAGGCCAGCATGTGATGTCCGAAGGTCACCGGCTGAGCGGTCTGCAGGTGGGTGAAGCCCGGCATGATGCTCGCGGCTTCACGCTCGGCCTGCTCCAGCAGGCCTTTTTGCAGGCGGGTGATTTCGCTCAGGATCAGGTCGATCTCGTCACGCAGCCAAAGGCGAATGTCGGTGGCGACCTGGTCGTTGCGGCTGCGGCCGGTGTGCAGCTTCTTGCCGGTGACGCCGATGCGGTCGGTCAGGCGTGCTTCGATGTTCATGTGCACGTCTTCGAGGTCGACGCGCCAGTCGAACTGGCCGGCCTCGATTTCGCCCTGGATGGTCTTCAGGCCATCGATGATGCTGTCGCGCTCGGCATCCGTCAGCACGCCGACCTTGGCCAGCATGGTGGCGTGGGCGATCGAGCCCATGATGTCGTGGCGATACAGGCGCTGGTCGAAAGTGACGGAGGCGGTGAAGCGGGCGACGAAGGCGTCGACGGGTTCACTGAAGCGGCCGCCCCAGGACTGATTGGTCTTGTCAGTGCTCATGAATTCGCTCGTATCGGCTTGAAGAAAGAAGGCGTGAAACGCTGGCGCGGATAATAACAGGGTTGCCAATCCTGTCGCTGACACTGGTCGATACGTTTTTTTCTCATGGCCTGATCCATAGTCGCCGGTGTCGCCGGGGGATTTGCGCAAGGATATTTTTCGATTGAGCAATATCGGCCCGACGAGCGTCTACAGTAGGACATAGGGGTCGACGTGGCGGCGGATCGCGCAAAGGTCCGGCCACCGACTATAAGAAGAGAGAGGGGTGGGTGTATTGGCCATTGGCATACCCTGCGTAAAACGCAGTCGGCGACGGGCGTCAGGCGGTACGTTGCAGGTGTCGGCAAATATTGCCGGCCGACGTACGGCACTTTTTGGCGCTCGCGCTAGTCTTAGCGTGGATCGCGGTGACGGACGTCACTCCACTTGTCTACGCTATCCTTGTGCGAGACTCACGCAGGAATCCAGCGCAATATGAATGTCCTGATCGTTGATGACGAACCACTGGCCCGCGAGCGACTCAGCCGAATGGTGAGCGAGCTCGAGGGCTACACAGTCCTGGAGCCCAGCGCCACCAATGGCGAAGAGGCGTTGGCGCTGATCGACAGCCACAAGCCGGATATCGTACTGCTCGATATCCGCATGCCGGGCCTCGATGGCCTGCAGGTGGCTGCCCGTCTGTGCGAACGCGAAACCCCGCCAGCCGTGGTGTTTTGCGCAGGTCCCGATGAATTTGCCGTGGAAGCCCTGCAGGCCAGCGCCGTGGGCTATGTGGTGAAACCCGTGCGAACCGAACATCTGCATGACGCCCTGAAACGGGCTGAACGTCCCAACCGGGCCCAGCTCTCGGCCCTGACCCGTCCTGCCGCCGAAAGCGGTAACGGCCCGCGCAGCCACATCAGCGCCCGGACCCGCAAAGGCATCGAACTGATCCCGCTGGATCAGGTGGTGTATTTCATTGCCGACCACAAATACGTGACCTTGCGCCACGAGGGTGGCGAAGTCCTTCTGGATGAGCCGCTCAAGGCGCTGGAAGACGAATTCGGCGAGCGCTTCGTGCGGATCCACCGCAACGCGCTGGTCGCCCGCGACCGCATCGAGCGTCTGCAACGTACACCGCTGGGCCACTTCCAGTTGTTCCTCAAAGGCCTCAACGGTGACGCGCTGATCGTCAGCCGCCGGCATGTGGCGGGCGTGCGCAAAATGATGCAGGGGCTTTAGTCCGCAGGCTCCGGGCGGTTCTTCGTTCTTTTCACCAGGCATAGCAGGCCAGGGAGGCCACGCCGTTTCTGATTCAGGTCAAAGTGGATTTGGCTGAGCTGTTATTATCCGCCGTATCTATTCAGTACGGATTGATCCATGTCCTCTCGCGAAATCCGCATCGCCACCCGCAAAAGTGCTCTGGCCCTCTGGCAGGCCGAATACGTCAAAGCCCGTCTGGAAGCAGCCCACCCGGGCCTGCTGGTGACGCTGGTGCCCATGGTCAGTCGCGGCGACAAGCTGCTTGATTCGCCCCTGTCGAAAATCGGCGGCAAGGGCCTGTTCGTCAAGGAACTGGAAACCGCGCTGCTGGAAAACGAAGCCGACATCGCCGTGCATTCGATGAAAGATGTGCCGATGGATTTCCCTGAAGGCCTCGGTCTGTTCTGCATCTGCGAGCGCGAAGATCCGCGTGACGCATTCGTCTCCAATACGTATTCCAGCCTCGATGCGTTGCCAGCCGGCAGCATCGTCGGTACCTCCAGCCTGCGTCGCCAGGCACAGTTGCTGACGCGCCGTCCGGATCTCGAGATCCGTTTCCTGCGCGGTAATGTCAACACCCGTCTGGCCAAGCTCGACGCCGGCGAGTACGACGCGATCATCCTCGCGGCAGCCGGCCTGATCCGCCTCGGCTTCGAAGACCGCATCACCTCGGCCATCAGCGTCGACGACAGCCTGCCGGCCGGTGGCCAGGGCGCCGTCGGTATCGAATGCCGCAGCGCCGACACGGAAATCCATGCCTTGCTCGCGCCCCTGCATCACGCCGACACCGCTGACCGTGTCACCGCCGAGCGTGCCCTGAACAAACATCTGAATGGCGGCTGCCAGGTGCCGATCGCCTGCTACGCCGTGCTCGAAGGCGATCAGTTGTGGCTGCGCGGTCTGGTGGGCGAACCGAGTGGCGGCAAGCTGCTCAGCGCGCAAGCCCGTGCGCCGCGTGCGGCAGCCGAGACGCTGGGCGTGCAGGTGGCCGAAGACCTGCTGAGCCAGGGCGCCGACGATATTCTCAAGGCAGTCTACGGCGAGGCAGGTCACGAGTGACCGCCTGGCGCCTGCTGCTGACGCGCCCGGCGGAGGACTGTTCGGCGCTCGCCGCCGTGCTGGCCGAACAAGGGTTTTTCAGCAGCTGTCTGCCGCTTTTGGAAATCGCGCCCCTGCCGGTCTCTGACACAATGCGCCGCACGATCACGCAACTGCCGCGTTACAGCGCGGTGATCGTGGTCAGCAAACCGGCGGCGCGGATCGCGGTGGATCTGCTCGACTCTTTGGGTCTGGCGACTCCGACGATGCCGTGGTTCAGCGTGGGTGCAGCGACCGCCACTATCCTTCGGGATCGGGGGCTGGATGTGAGCTTCCCGGACGCGGGCGACGACAGCGAAGCCTTGCTGCAATTGCCGCGTCTGCTGGCGGTGGTGGCCGTGCCCGGCTCGCAGGTGTTGATCCTGCGCGGGGAGGGCGGACGCGAGCTGCTGGCCGAGCGCCTGCGCGCGCTTGGTGCTAGTGTCGAATACTTGGAGTTGTACCGTCGCGACCTGCCGGACTATCCGCCGCAGGAGCTGCCCCGCAGGATTGCAGCGGAACGCCTGAACGGGCTGGTGGTCAGCAGTGGACAGGGTTTCGAGCACCTGCGCCAACTGGCCGGCGACAGCTGGCCTGCACTTGCGCAGTTGCCGTTGTTTGTTCCAAGCCCAAGGGTTGCCGAGCAGGCCAGTGCCGCCGGGGCCCGAACAGTTGTGGATTGTCGCGGCGCCAGTGCCGCGGCCTTGCTGACGGCGTTACGGGAGCATCCCGTGCCCGTTCTCTAATGCAAAGGATGGATACGTGAGCGAAACAGCCTTGCCTAAAGATGACGTTCAACCTGTGATCGATGCACCGGTTGATGCACCGCCACCGGCCGCGGAACCGCGCCGAGGCAACGGATTGGCCATTCTCGCGCTGCTGCTCGGCGCCGCCGGTGTTGCGGTGGGTGGCTGGGGTGTGTGGCAGGTACGACACCTGCAGACCAGCACTCAGAATCAGTTGAGTCAGGTTCAGGCGTTGAGTGATCAGGCTCAGACTCTGAAGCTCAACGAGCAACGACTGACCGAACGCCTCGGGCAATTACCCGGCGCCGATGAACTTGCCGATCGCCAGCGTCTGGTGTCGCAACTTCAGGGCGATCAGCAACGCCTCAATCAACGTCTGGAAACCGTCCTTGGCGCCAGCCGCAAGGACTGGCGTCTGGCCGAGGCCGAGCACTTGCTGCGTCTGGCCAGCCTGCGTCTTTCCGCCCTGCAGGACATCAGCAGCGCCCAGGCGCTGGTCCAGGGTGCCGACGAAATCCTGCGCGAGCAGAATGATCCCGGCTCGTTCGCCGCCCGCGAGCAAGTGGCGAAAACCCTGGTAGCGCTGCGCAGTACCGCGCAGCCGGACCGCACCGGGCTGTTCCTGCGACTGGGCGCCTTGCGTGATCAGGTCGTCGGTCTCACCGAGCTGGCGCCGGAGTACAAGGATCGCGGTGATTCGCTGCTGGGCCTGACCTCCGATGGCGACGGCGCCAGTCGCTGGGCGCAGTGGTGGGATCAGATCTCGCGCTACATTCGCATCGATTTCAACGCTGACAAAAACGTCCGGCCGCTACTTGCCGGCCAGAGCCTGAGCCAAGTGCGTCTGGCCCTGAGCCTTGCGCTCGAACAGGCGCAATGGGCCGCGCTCAACGGTCAGGCGCCGGTGTACACCCAGGCCTTGGCGGAGGCGCGTGACGTACTTACAGGCAACTTCAATCCGGACAACCCGCAGAGCAAAATCATGCTCGAGCAGGTCGCGGAATTGAGCAAGCAACCGGTTACCGTCAATACGCCGGATCTCGCCGGGACGTTGAGCGCGGTGCAGGCTTATCTGGAGCGCCGCAACGTCAACGCCGAAGACTCGGTGAAACCCTTCGCCAAACCGGCCGCCAGCACCGCGCAGGAGGCGACACCATGAAGCGCCTGTATGTGATCGTGTTTCTGGTGATCGCGGCAACGGCGGCGCTGGGCCTGGCGATTGCCGAGCATTCCGGTTACGTGCTGGTCGCCTACAAAAGCTTTCGTTATGAATCGAGCCTGTGGGCGACCCTGG
Organism: Pseudomonas sp. B21-021; assembly: GCF_024749205.1. Classification (NCBI taxonomy): domain Bacteria; kingdom Pseudomonadati; phylum Pseudomonadota; class Gammaproteobacteria; order Pseudomonadales; family Pseudomonadaceae; genus Pseudomonas; species Pseudomonas sp. B21-021. The sequence goes on along the minus strand of NZ_CP087192.1, from coordinate 6,232,029 downwards.
CGGTGGTGGCGGTGCTGTGGCTGCTGGTCTGGGGCATCAAGGCGCTGGTCGAGCTGGTACTGACCTCCGGCGGCGTGGTCAATCCCTGGTCGCGTCGTAACCGCAGCCGCCGTGTGCAGGTTGCAATCGAGCATGGTCAGCTCGACCTGGCCGAAGGCCGCTGGGCCAGCGCCCAGCGTCATCTTTACCGGGCCGCCGAAGCCGAGCGTCAACCGTTGCTGTATTACCTGGGCGCCGCCCGCGCCGCCAACGAACAAGGTCATTACGAGGAAAGCGATCGCCTGCTTGAGCGCGCCCTCGAGCGTCAGCCTCAGGCCGAGCTGGCGATCGCCCTCAGCCATGCGCAGTTGCAGACCGATCGTGGCGACACCGATGGCGCGTTGGTCACCTTGCAGGCGATGCACGAGCGCCATCCGCACAACGTCCAGACATTGCGCCAGTTGCAGCGCCTGCATCAGCAGCGCGGTGACTGGTCGTCCGTGATCCGGCTGTTGCCGGAGCTGCGCAAGGACAAAGTTCTGCCACCGTCCGAACTGATCGAACTCGAGCGTCGTGCCTGGGGGGAAAACCTGTCCCTCGCGGCCCAGCGTGAAGAGGATGGCGCAGTCGGTTTGCAGTCGCTCAACCGCGCCTGGCAGCAACTGACGTCTGCCCAGCGCCAGGAGCCTGCGCTGGTGCTGGCCTACGCCGAGCAGCTGCGCCAGCTGGGCGCCCAGGTCGAGGCGGAAGAGCTGTTGCGCACGGCGCTCAAGCGCAAGTACGACAGCCACCTGGCGCGCCTTTACGGTCTGGTGCGCGGCAGCGATCCGGCGCGTCAGTTGCAGACGGCCGAAGGTTGGCTCAAGGATCATCCGGGCGATGCCAGCCTGCTGCTGACGCTGGGACGTTTGTGCCTGCAAGCCAGTCTGTGGGGCAAGGCGCGGGATTATCTGGAAAGCAGCCTGAGAGTGCAGCGCAATCCGGAAGCGTGCGCCGAGTTGGCGCGCCTGCTGGCTCAGTTGGGTGACACCGAGCGCAGCAATCTGCTGTTCCAGGAAGGTCTCGGCATGCTGGATGAACGACTGCTGGCTTCGCCATTGCCCGTAGCCGTTCGGGCGTGATCAGGAAGGGGGAGCATGCTCCTCCTTTTCTTTCCCGGTGACTGAATAGTTACCGGCAAATCCCCTCCCGAGCAAAGTCCTACAGAGGGTTACACCGAATCCTTCGGTGCCTGTCGGGATTTCCCTACACTTCTGCTGAAGTGTCGCCAGTGACCTGCCTTGAAAGCCCGAGGCCCTTTCCTCTACCGTAACTGCCTGTCTTTATTGTTACGGATAAGCCATGTCGTTGGCCTGCTCACGCTCCCTGTTCTTTATGGCTTTCACTGCGGGGATTCTGGCCCTGGGAGCTTCTTATTACCTCGAATACGCGGTCGGTCTGGTGCCTTGCAGTCTGTGTCTGGTCCAGCGTCTGTTCATGAGCGTGCTCACCGCTTTTTGTGGTGTGGCGGCGGTTCATGGGCCGCAACGTGTCGGTCTGTCGCTGTATTGGACGATGGCGTTGCTGACCAGCCTTGGCGGAATGACGGCGGCGTGGCGGCAAGTGCTGCTGCAAAGTGATTCTCTGCAAAGGCTGGCGCATTGCGGGCCCGGGCCGGAAGAAATATTCAGCAGCCTGCCGTGGTTATGCGCACTGATGCGTATGTTCAATGACACGGCCGATTGCGCGGAATTGTCCTGGACGCTGTTCGACCTGAGCATTCCGGAGTGGAGTCTGCTGTTTTTCGTGGGGATGTCGATCCTGGCTGTTTACCAGTTGCTGCGGCAGGTCTGGATGGCTTTGCAGCAACCGCTCAGCGGCCAACCGTCGCACCCGGTGCTGGTCAGGGATTAAACACTTGTATGAACTTTCTCTCCTGCGTACCTTGAAGCCATAGGCGTGCGGGCATAATCTGGCCCGCACGTGTCATTGGAATTGTGTTGCTCGATGACGCTCTGCCTGGCCGCCTCTCAAAGCAATATTCACAAGAAGGGGCGCGGGTGTAGAGCAGCATGACCCACAAGGGAAGAGAGATCGCCATGCTCGAAAGTTGTCAGAATGCTCAGGAACGTTGGGGTGGAGTTCATCTGCTGATCGACCGCTGGCTGCAGGAGCGTGAGGAATTGATCGCTGCCTATGACAAGCTGGGCGCCAAACCTCAGGCGCTGTCCGAGGATCGAAAGCCCTTGCAGGAATTCTGCGGCGTGCTGGTCGATTACGTCTCGGCCGGGCACTTCGAGATCTACGAACAGCTGACGGGCGAGGCCAAGGCCTTCAACGACAAGCGTGGCCTGGAACTGGCCGAGACGATCTATCCGCGGATCGATGTCATCACTGAAAAGCTGCTTGCGTTCAACGACCTTTGCGATGAAGGCAAATGCGTTGCGGAGAAATTCAAGGAGCTGGGCGGCCTGCTCCACGAGCGCTTCGAACTGGAAGACTGCTTGATCGAAGTGCTGCACACCGCACACAAGGAAGAGGATTCGGTTCAGGCCTGAATCGAACCTCGCAAGAACCAGAAACGGTGCGCCCCAGGCGCACCGTTTTTTATTGGGCGATCAACTGGTCGCGCCGCGCAATTCCACTTCAAACACCAGCGGTGTGAATGGCGCGATCAAGTCGCCGGCACCGTCGGCGCCGTACGCTTGATCCGATGGAATCACCAGACGCCACTTCGCGCCCACCGGCATGTTCTGCAACGCGGTGCGCCAACCGGCGATCACGCTGTCGAGATTGAACCACTGCGGCTGGCTGTTCTGATCGAACACGGTGCCATCCGGCAGTCGGCCGATATACAGCACCTGCACTTTTCCATCCGGGCCGGCCTTCGTGCCGTTTCCCGGCGCAAGCTCGGTCAGCAGGATGCCGTCGGCCAACTCCTTCACACCCGGTTTGGCTTTTTCGGCGGTGAGAAAACGTCGCTCGTTTTCCATCGCCGCTTCAGTCGAAGGCATCGCCGCCTGCTCGGCTGTCTGCGATTCGTGATCGGCGAGGATCTGCTCGATGCGTGCTTCGCTCAGTGCCAGCGGCTTGCCTTGATAGGCCTGTTGCAGACCTTCGATCAACGCCTGGATCTGGAGCTGCGGCACTTCCTGACGCAGCCGTTCACCGAGGCTGGCGCCGAGGCTGTAAGCCAGATCATGGGCATCGTTCGCGGTGGTTTTTTCGTCGGCCTGAGCCACGGAAAAAATCATGCAGAGGGATAAAAAAAGGTAGCGCGACATGGGCACTCTCCGTCCTGAATTGCGGTGGATTATGCCAGCGCGAACGTCTGCAACGGTGAACTGCTTTTGCCAATGCGCAGAAGTTTTTCGCAAGCCTGCAACCGAGTGCTTTCGATACTGTCAACATGCCCTAGCGGCGGTAGCAGCAGAGGTCTAGTATGAGCCGCACTCACGTCAGCCAGGAGGTAAACCATGTCGGCCACCAAGAAGCCTGTAAACACTCCGTTGCATTTACTCCAACAACTCTCGGGCAGCCTGCTCGAGCATCTGGAAAACGCTTGCTCCCAAGCCTTGGCTGATGCTGAAAAACTGCTCGCCAAACTGGAAAAGCAACGCGGCAAGGCGCAAGAAAAACTGCACAAATCCCGCACCAAATTGCAGGACGCAGCAGCAGCCGGTAAAGCCAAGGCGCAGACCAAGGCCAAGGCTGCCGTGAAGGAACTCGAAGACCTGCTCGATGCGCTGAAGGATCGTCAGTCCGATACCCGCAGCTACATTCTGCAACTCAAGCGCGATGCCCAGGAAAGCCTGAAACTGGCCCAGGGTGTCGGTCGTGTTCAAGAGGCTGTCGGCAAGGCGTTGTCCCTGCGTTCGGCTAAACCTGCAGCGGCGCCTGCGAAAAAAGCGGCCGCCAAACCTGCTGCAAAAGCACCGGCCAAATCGCCTGCTAAAGCGCCAGTGAAAGCCGCTGCTAAACCAGCCGCGAAGAAACCCGCAGCCGCCAGCGCTGCCAAACCTGCGGCTAAAACCACAGCGGCCAAACCAGCTGCCGCCAAGCCGGCTGCTGCAAAACCAGCCGCCAAACCTGCGGCGAAAACCGCTGCTGCGAAAGCGGCTCCGGCGAGAACTGCCGCTGCAAAACCAGCTGCCAAGCCAGCCACCAAAGTGGCCGCTAAACCGGCAGCAAAACCAGCCGTTAAAGCCGCTGCTAAACCAGCTGCCAAAACTGCCGCTGCCAAGCCTGCGGCGAAAACCGCTGCCAAACCGGTTGCTGCCAAACCTGCAGCCAAAGCGGCGGCGAAACCAGCGGCCAAGCCTGCGGTAAAAGCTGCGGCCAAGCCTGCTGCAAAACCAGCGGCCAAACCGGCCGCCGCGAAGCCTGCAACGACCGCCGCCAAGCCAGCGGCCGCTGCCAAACCGGCCGCCAAGCCAGCAGCGAAACCTGCTGCAAAACCAGCAGTGAAAAAACCTGCCGCTGCCAAGCCGGCTGCCGCCAAGCCAGCAGCAAAACCAGCTGCAGCAAAACCGGCCACTGCGCCTGCTGCCAAACCTGCAGCGCCGGCAACTCCGGCTCCGACCGCAGCACCGGCATCCGCCGCCACTACCTCGACCACCACAACCACGCCATCCCCGGCGCCGGTGTCGAGCGTCGCCAGCAACCCGTCCAGCGCTTCCTAAGCGCCGGTCGCCGCGACGCGCAGCACTTGCAGCGCGTCGCGGTTCAGGTTGGCCGCAGGGCCGGCCAGCACTTCCAGCCAGTCACTCGACTCCTTCGAATTACGTTTCCAGCCTTGCGCGGCGCCTTCCAGTCGTGACAGCAGCGCACGCTCCGCCTCCAGCTCCAATCCCTTGATCTGCTCGCGCATCCCCTTGAGTACCGGATCGGTGTCGGCCAGGGTTTTCCACTGCATGCGCAATGCGCGTAACGGCTGCACCACTTCCCGGTCCCAGGGCTCTGTCAGTTCCAGAAGCTGTCGCGCACGCGCCTCTTCACAGGTCGCATCGCGTTGTTCCAGCCATAAACCGCACAGCATCAGGCACACGTTGGCCCCCGCCGATTGCAGGCGCAGGCAGGCATCCTCCACGCCGGGACGGGCGTAGACGGCAAGGGCAAAGCTCCACAGGTCAGAGGACATCGTGCTACTCGCGCCAGTTGCGGGGGAAGCTGGTAGACTCCGCCGCCATTATGATCCGACTTCAGAACCTGACTTTACAGCGTGGCCCGCAACGTCTGCTAGAAGACGCCGAGCTGACCCTGCACGCCGGCCACAAAGCCGGCCTCATCGGTGCCAACGGCGCCGGCAAATCCAGCCTGTTCGCCTTGCTCCGCGGTGAGCTGCACCCGGACTCGGGCGACTGCCTGCTGCCGGCCGACTGGCGTATCGCCCACATGCGCCAGGAGGTCGACACGCTTGAGCGTCTGGCGGTCGACTATGTGCTCGACGGTGACCTGCGCCTGCGCGAAGTGCAGCGTGAGCTCGCGGCAGCCGAAGAGGCCCATGACGGCACCGCGCTGGCCCGCCTGCACGCCGAACTCGACAGTGCCGACGGCTACACCGCCGATGCGCGGGCGCGCAAGTTGCTGGCCGGCCTCGGTTTCACCAACGAGCAGATGGATCGTCAGGTAGGAGATTTCTCCGGTGGCTGGCGGATGCGTCTGAACCTTGCGCAGGCTTTGATGTGCCCATCAGACCTGTTGCTGCTCGACGAACCGACCAACCACCTGGATCTCGACGCCATCATCTGGCTCGAAGAGTGGCTGAAAAGTTACCCCGGCACCTTGCTGCTGATTTCCCACGACCGGGACTTCCTCGATGAAGTGGTCGACCACGTGGCCCACGTCGATCAGCGCAAGCTGACGCTCTACCGGGGTGGCTACACCGCGTTCGAACGCGCCCGTGCCGAGCGTCTGGCCCAGCAGCAACAGGCCTACGAGAAGCAGCAGGCGCAGCGTGCGCACATGGAAAGCTACATCGCCCGGTTCAAGGCCCAGGCCACCAAGGCCCGTCAGGCCCAGAGCCGGATCAAGGCCCTCGAGCGCATGGAAGAACTGTCGGCGGCCCACGTCGATTCGCCGTTCGACTTCGTGTTCCGCGAGTCGACCAAGATCTCCAGTCCGCTGATCGACCTGTCCGACGCGCGCCTGGGTTATGGCGAGAAAACCGTGCTGGAGAAGGTCAAGCTGCAACTGACCCCCGGCGCGCGGATCGGCTTGCTCGGCCCGAATGGCGCGGGTAAATCGACCCTGATCAAAAACCTCGCCGGTGAGCTCGAACCGCTGGCCGGGCGCCTTACTCGCGGTGAGAACACCGTGGTCGGCTACTTCGCTCAACATCAGCTCGACTCGCTGGACTCCAAAGCCAGCCCGTTGCTGCACTTGCAGCGTCTGGCACCGACCGAGCGCGAGCAGACCCTGCGCGATTTCCTCGGCGGTTTCGACTTCCGTGGTGCGCGGATCGATGAGCCGGTGCTGAATTTCTCTGGCGGCGAAAAGGCCCGTCTGGCTTTGGCGCTGATCGCCTGGGAACGGCCGAACCTGCTGCTGCTCGACGAACCGACCAACCACCTCGATCTGGAAATGCGCCTGGCGCTGACCATGGCATTGCAGGAATTCAGCGGTGCGGTACTGGTGGTTTCCCACGATCGGCATTTGCTCAAGAGCACCACCGACAACTTCTTCCTGGTCGCAGACGGCAAGGTCGAGGAGTTCGATGGCGACCTCGAAGACTACGCCCGTTGGCTGGTCGAGTACCGTCAGCGCAACGCCCCGGCCAGCAACACGCCGGTCAACCCGGACAAAACCGACAAGAAGGCCCAGCGTCAGGCTGCCGCTGCGTTGCGTCAGCAACTGGCGCCGCACAAGCGCGAGGCTGACAAGCTCGAAGCCGAGCTCGGCAAGCTGCACGAAAAGCTGGCGAAGGTCGATGCCAGCCTTGGCGACAGCGACATCTACGAGCCGGCACGCAAGAACGAACTGCGTGACCTGCTGGCGGAACAGGCCAAGCTGAAAGTCCGCGAAGGCGAACTTGAAGAAGCGTGGATGGAAGCTCTGGAAACGCTGGAAAGCATGCAGGCGGAGCTGGAGGCGTTGTCCTGATGGACGCCTTCAAACTCCCATTGCCAGCGATGTGGGTCGAGCCGATCTGGCTCGGCGTGCAGATTCTGCTGATCCTGCTGGCCGGCTACTTCGCCCAGCGCGTCGTCGCCCGATTCCTGACCCGCCTGGGCGAGAAGTATCCGTTTCCGCCGCAGCTGCTGATGCCGCTGCGCGGCGGTCTGCGCTGGTTGATCATGGGCAGTGCGCTGATCTTCGTGCTGGAGCGCCTCGGGGTCTCGGCCACGGTGCTCTGGACTGCGTTGTCGGGCTTCGTCGCGGTGGCGGCGGTGGCGTTCTTCGCCATGTGGAGCGTGCTGTCGAACCTGCTCTGCGCGATTCTGATCTTCACCGTCGGCCCGTTCCGCCTTGGCGACGTGGTCGAACTGGTCGACACCACCGACAAGCCGGGCGTCAAAGGCCGGGTGGTGGCGATCAATCTGCTCTACACCACGTTGATCGAGGCCGAAGAACTCGGCACCGGCAGCGCCATGGTGCAAGTGCCCAACAGCCTGTTCTTCCAGCGCTCGGTGCGACGCTGGCGCGGCACGGATATCTTCCCTTCCAGCGGTTTCGAAAAGTGATCGGACGCCGGCCACGTTGGTCGGCGGTCGCAACATCCTGCAAAAAATCGGTAGTCATCCAGCCAAATCCGCATTAGCTTTGAGGATTGTCACGAGTCCGAAGTCGAGGTGTGCGATGGAGCTTCAAACATGGCTGGCGTTTTTTGCCGCCTGCTGGGTGATCAGTCTTTCTCCGGGTGCCGGCGCGATTGCGTCGATGTCCAGCGGCCTGCAATACGGTTTCTGGCGCGGCTACTGGAACGCCCTGGGCCTGCAGATCGGCCTGGCTGTGCAGATTGCCATCGTCGGCGCCGGTGTCGGCGCGATCCTCACCGCTTCGGCCACCGCGTTCCATGCGATCAAATGGTTCGGTGTCGCCTACCTGGTTTATCTCGCGATCAAACAATGGCGCGCACTGCCGATGGACATGAGTGACGACGCGGCCGTTCGACCGATCGGCAAGCCGCTGGCCCTGGTGTTTCGTGGTTTTCTGGTGAACATCAGCAACCCCAAGGCGCTGGTGTTCATGCTGGCGGTGCTGCCGCAGTTCATCAATCCGCATGCGCCGCTGCTGATCCAGTACGTGGTGATCGGCGTGACCATGATCGCGGTCGACCTGATCGTCATGGCCGGCTACACCGGTCTGGCGTCGAAGGTGCTGCGCTTGTTGCGTACACCGACCCAGCAGAAACGCATGAACCGCACCTTTGCCGGGCTGTTCATTGGCGCTGCGGCGTTCATGGCGACGTTGCGCAAAGCGGCCGCATAAAGCGTACAGGCACAAAAAAGGCGACCTTCTCAGGTCGCCTTTTTTTTGTGTCTGGAACGCAGAGCGTCCCGGGCTGCATTCCCACGCGGACGGTTCGACGCCTCGACGTGGGAACGATCATCGGTCAGTGAAGAATCACTGGCGCTGTATCCCGCGGCAGATTGTTGCGCTGCTGCGGTTCGCGCGGCTGCTCGTAACCGCCACCGCCGAGCTGCATGCTCAGTTGTCCGGCCACGTCTTCGCCCAGTGCCTTCGAGACTTCACGCACCACCCGCGGGCGGTTGAGCGAGATCTTGATGTCGCGGTGGTTCACCAGTTTGGTGTCCTGCGCCTCACCCATCGCCGTGAAGGCCGAGGTGATTTCGTAGGTCTTGGTGTTGATCAGGCTGAAATCGGCCACCAGCGTCAGGCCCAGTACTGCCGAATAGCTGTCGGTGTGCGCCAGCTCGTTCATGTCCTGGGTGAAGTCGATGTCCGACACGGTGCCGAACAGCACGTAGTCGGCACCCTTGAAGTTGCCGGCCTTGATCCGCTTGATCACATCGTAGATGTCACCCTTGGACGACGCCGTGTACGGTGTGCCCTGAATCAACTGGAACATGCCGGTACGCAGGATTTCACCTTTGATGTCGCCGGTGAATTTACGCAGCTCGGCCTGCTCGATGTAGCTGGTGTTGGCTTCGAATTCGTCGTAGCTCGAAGAACCGCTGGAGCTGTAGTAGCCCTCGCGGTAGTTGTTCTTCGACGAAACGATGTGGATGTATTGCTCCACACGTTCCTGGTACGCCAGATCCGTCACCGCGACTTTCGGGGCCGCTTGCACGCTGAACGCGCAAGCCAGGGCCATCATGCCAATCCATGCGCGCATCGATTAACGCTCCGTGGTTTTGCGGATCTCTTTCTCGTCCATCCACTCGGCCAGACCGCTTTCAACGTCGATCAGTTGCAGGCTGAATTTGTAGAAGACGTCCTTGTAGTCGCTGCTGCGCTTGACGATCGAGCTGATCGAACCTTCAAGACGGTATTTGGCGGCGATCATGTTGCCAGTCTTGGCCACGGTGCTCTTCTTGTACAGGCCGCTCTGGTTTTGCAGCTTGAGCTGGTCGACCTGGCTCTGCATCGCGGTGTTGTCGCTGGCGAAACGGGCGGTGCCGGACTTCATCAGCTGGGTCTTGATGCTGGTGGTGATTTCGCGGGTGTCGATGTATTCGCTGGTCTTGTTCTTCACGTCGTAGACCTGCACCACAGGGCGACCCTGCAGGATGCCGGACTGGGCCAGGGAACGGGTCATCGACTCGGCGATCATCTGCAGGTCGGTCGAACCGAACTCGTTGGTCACGGTTTCAACGGCCTTGGTGTCGCCGTAGCTGATGTTCTTGCTGCCCAGGGTCGGCGAAGTGTTGGCGCAACCGGAGGCCAGCAGGGCGAGGACGGCGATGAAGGAAAAGCGTGCAAACATGGGAATGCTCTCTGAATCGGGAATAGGGTGTCGGGCTTAAGGCGTCTTGAGTTCCAGACGGAAATCCACGGCATTCGGCGTCGGGGCGATGCCCTGGATGAAGCTGGTCTGGGCGCCGTACATCATCTGGCTCTTCCAGACTTCTTCTTCGGCGACCGGGAAACCTTCCGGCCCGAGCCAGGCGAAGCGGTAGTAGAACGTCTTGTTGCTGTTGAGGGTGTTGCTCAACTGCACGTTGACGGTCATGAAGCCGTTTTCGCGGGCCACGCGCATCGCGCCGACCACGATGTGTTTCTGCGGGCCCATGGCCACGACCTTGCTCGCGGCACTGCCCGGCTCAGGTGGTGGCGGGGTGGCGCAGCCGCTCGCCAAAAGGGCGAGGGCGGCGACGGCGATGAGTTTGAAGCGCATGCAAAGACTCCGTTCTTAAGGTTGTTTGAGGCTGGCCACGGCGGTGGCGCCAGCACTCGGGGTAACGTGGGCGGCGAGGCCTGCGGCGAATACCTGATTGCCGACGGCGCGCAGGGTGATCACCTGGTAACGCTGATCGACGGTCACCTTGACCTGAGAACCACCAACGGCGCTCGGCAGAGTGACTTGGTGCTCGCCTTTCTTCAAGCGCAGACGTACCACTTGTGTGGTGTCCGGCAGGGTACGCCACGTACGGGTATCGGCACCTTCGAGCACAGCTGAAGAAATACCGACCGCCAGGCCCGCCAGCGGGTTGGTTTCGTTGATCTTCTTCTGCGCCACACCTTTGGTGATCGCACGCACGGTGGTGCGCAGGATGATCCCCGGCATGTCATCGCGCAGGGCGCGGCGGGACATGGCGGTGGTGCTGTTCAGTGCGGTCAGGTCGACCTGTTGGCCATCGACACCGATCTGCGCGAATGTCGCGGTGGAGGTGTCAGGTTTGATGATCGGGAACGACAGCGGAGTGATTACTACGTTGTTGGAGATCGGCAGCGGCAGTGGCACGCGGATCGAATCGCGGGCCGGCGCCAGACCGCTTTGCACCACGATCAGGATGTCGCTGTCGTCGCTCTTGACCGGCTTGTCGAGGTTGACCAGCGCCTGCTCCAGCAGGGGAGTGTTCGGGCGCAGTTCGGCCGCCTTGCGATAGCCCGGCGCAGCGAGGTCTTTCTCGCCCAGGGCTTCATAGACGAAACCGGCCAGGTAATGGCTGAACGCACTCTGGTAGCTGTTTTTCAGGCCGACCACTTCCGGGGCGTCGAGGCTGGCGACCGGGTAGCCCTGCAAGTCCTTGTATTCGGTCTTGATGCCTTCTTTCTCGGCTTCCTCTTCGCTCTTGAGGTATTCCTTGTCGCGCAGGTCGGCGATCACCGCTTCACGTTCGTGAGTCTTCTTGATCGCGGTGCGGGCGCCGTCGAAATCGTTGACCGCCAGCAGGTTCAGGGCCATCTGCGTGGTCAGCATGACTTTTTCGTAGTCGTAGCCTTCGTAGCGGCGGACCTTGTCGTTGACCAGGAAGCTGCCGAACTGGGCCAGGTACTTGTCGGTGTCGAGCTTGACCGAGTCTTCCCACTTGCCCACCACCTGGTCGGCGCTGGTCCAGGCATTCTGGCTGCCGGACAGATCGCCCTTGGCGCGCAGCAGCTCACCCTTCTCGAAGTAATAGAGCAGGTCCTTGTCCGGGCCGGTGTTGTTTTTTTCCAGCAGGGTCAGGGCGGCGTCGACGTTGCCGGTGGCCAGTTGCTGGTTGGTCTGGGCCAGTTCGGAATCGTAGTTGCGAAACGCCGAACAGCCGGACAGCAGGGTGACAGCGCTGAGCGCGATCAGAGTGGGAGCGCGGAATGCCATGGGGTACTTCTTCCATGAGTAGCGACAGCCTCGGGTGCGGGTCGGGCTGCTGGGACCGATCGGCAGTGGCGCTGGCCTCCTGCCAATTCCTCATAACAAGAGGAGCTTTAATGCCGCATCGCGATAGCGCGGGCGCGGCATTATAAGCGGGCGGTGCTGGCTATGTAATAGCTTTTTAATTGCACCGGTTAGTTAGGTGCCATTACTTATTTCAGGCCGGATACCACGCGGCTTTCCGGCGATGTGGAGGCCTGGAAAGCGCTGCCGTTGGCATAGATTCTGTCGCCCAGGGCGCGCAGGCCGATGATCTGACGATCCTGATCGATGCGGATTTTCAGCGGTGCGACACCGGGTGCGGTAGGCAGATTGATCATGTGCTCGCCTTTCTTCAGCCGCAGGCGCAGTACCTGGGTGAGGTTGGGCAGGGTGCGCCAGGTGCGGGTGTCTGCGTGCTCGAATCCATCGTAATGGGTCACATAGGACGCCTTGGCCGGGTTGCGCCGATTGTCGGTGCCCTGGACGTCTGCCGCCAGGAACGCGCGATACGTGGTGCGCTGGATGATCCCGGGCATGTCGTCCCGCAGAGTGCGCAAGGACATGTCGGTAATGTTGTTGACCGTGATCAGCTTCTTTTGACGACCGTCGAGGCTGATCTGATTGAAGGGTTGGGTGGACGTGTCGGGCACCATCACCGGAAACGACACATTGGCCACGATCACCTGACCGTCCTCAAGCTTCACCGGATACGGCACTCGCACCGAACTGCGAGCCGGCGCCAGCCCGCTTTGCACGATGATCAGCACATCGCTTTCGTCCGCCTTGAGCCCGGGGCTGTCGAGGTCATGCAATGCCTGTTGGAAGAACGGCATGTCAGGACGCAGTTCTATGGCCTGACGGTAACCGGGTGCGGCCAGATCCTTTTCACCCAGGGCTTCATAAGTGAAGCCGGCCAGATAGTGGCTGAACGCACTTTGATAGCCGTTCTTCAGCGCGATGACCGCCGGCGAGTCCAGCATGACCACCGGGTAACCTTGCAGATCCTTGTAATGAACGCGCGCGCCCTGGGCCTTGGCGGCATTTTCAATGCGCTCGTATTCCAGTTCTCGTTGCCGGGCGATCAGGGTTTCGCGCTCGTGGGTTTTCTTGATGTCCGCACGGGCACCGTCGAAATCATTCACGGCCAACTGGTTCAGGGCCATCTGCGTGGTCAGCATGACCTTTTCATAGTCGTAACCATCGTAGCGACGAATCTTGTCGTTGATGATGCTGCCCCATTGATTGCCCAGGGCGGACAGCAACTTGTCGCCGGTGGTTTCTATGGTGTCCTGACGCTGGATCACCATCTGTTCGGCGCTGCGCCAGGCGACCTGACTTTGCGGCAACTCCCCGGCAGCGCTGAGTACCGCGCCTTTCTCGAAGTAATACAGCAGGTCTTTTTCTTCATCCGGGTTATGCGCCTCGATCAGGGCCAGCGCACCGTTGGTGTCGCCCGCTTTCAACTGATCGGTGGTCTGTTGCAGTTCCAGATCGTAATTGCGGTAGGCCCCGCAACCGCTCAACTGCAAGACGATGCTGAACAACAGGGAAAACAGCAGGCAATGGCGCATGGCGAGGGGTTCTTCCTTGAACAGAAGGGCGACTGAAGTGGCGCATTATAGTGGGAGATGATGGCTAATTGCCGGGCAGATTTTTTCACATGGTCTGTGCAAAAGTTGCACAGATCATGTGCCAATACTGCCGTGGTCAGGCCGTTTGCGGATTCCTAGACTTGGCCGACTTACACGCCTCTCTACAGGAACCGCGCCATGACTCTCTCGCAAACGTATCGCTGCAGCTCAGTTTTCAGAATCCTGTTCGCCAGTCTTGGTCTCGCTGCGGTCAGCAGTGCGATGGCCAGTACTGCACCGGATGCTCATCCAACCATTCGTGCAATATCCGGCGCGGTGCCGATCGAGCGCCTCGACCCGAAGACCACCGCGCTGGTGGTGATTGATTTCCAGAACGAGTACTTCAGCGGGCGTCTGCCGATTCCCGACGGCATCGCGGCCATGAACAAGGCCCGTGAGCTGATCCGCTTTGCCGATCAGGCGAAGATGCCGGTGTTCCAGGTTCAGCACGTCGCGCCCGCCGGTTCGCCGGTGTTTGCGCAGGGTGGCGAGACCGTGAAGTTTCATCCGCTGATGCAGCCGAGGGCGCAGGATCACGTGCTGCAAAAGTCCACGGTCAGCGTGTTCGCCAGCACCGACCTTGATCGCCAGCTCAAGCAGGCCGGCATCAAGACCGTGATTTTCGCCGGGCTGATGACCCACGCCTGCGTTGCCGGCGGCGCCCGGGACGCTGCGCCGTTGGGCTATCAGGTCGTGGTAGCATCCGATGCTTCGGCGACCCGGGCGATCACCCGCGTCAACGGCGACACCGTCGACAAGGACAGCCTGCACCGCGCGGCGCTGGCCGAAATCGAAGACACCTTCGGTGACGTCATGACCACGCAGCAGATCGTTCGCCTGCCACTCGACTGAGGGCTTCGATGAATCAGCTGTTGGCCATGCGCGCGTTCCGTTGCATCGTCGAGTGTCGCGGCTTCACTGCCGCCGCCGAGCGGCTCGACACCACCCATTCGACGATCTCCCGCCAGCTCCAGCAACTGGAGGCGGAGCTCGGCACGCGCCTGATCAACCGCAACACCCGGCGCTTCAGCCTGACCACGGCGGGGCAGCAGTATTACGCCGCGTGCGTGGACATTCTCGACCGCCTCGATCAGGCCGCGCTGGCGGTCGGGCAGGCCCGTGAAACCCCCAGTGGACTGTTGCGCATCAGCGCGCCGGTGGTGATCGGCACGCTGGAGCTGGCGAGCTGGCTGCCGGCGTTTCAGCAGCGTTATCCCGAGGTTGAGGTCGATCTGTCCTGCGATGACCGTTTCGTCGACCTGATCGCCGAAGGCTTCGACGTGGCGCTGCGCATCTGCGGGCCGCTGGCGGATTCATCCCTGGTGGCGCGTCTGCTGACGGTGTCCGAGATGGTGCTGGTGGCCTCGCCGACCTACGTCGCGCGACACGGTCTGGTGCGCCAGGTCAGTGAGCTGGCCGACCATCAATTGCTCGCGTTCGCCGGCGGTGGCGACTGGTCGTTGACCGATGCGCGCGGGCTGACGACAGCGGTGCGTGCCCAGGGGCGGTTCAAGGCGGACTCGATCAGCTCGCTGCATGCGGCGGCGCTGGCCGGTGTCGGCATTGCCGCGTTCACCCGGGCCACGGTGCAGGACGATCTGTTGCATGGCCGGCTGGTGCAAATCCTGCCCAACTACAGCCTCGGCCAGCGGCATTACTACGCGCTGTATCCCCACGCCCGGCATGTGGCGCTGAAGGTGCAGGTCTTCGTCGAATTCATGGCCGAACACTACCGCAAGGCGAGTGCACCTTTGCGCTAAAACCCGTCGGGCCGCCAAGAAAGCTTGAGGGAAACGCGCTCGACGTGAACAATATGTAACTTCGCATTTCCACTTGAGACTCATTCATGACTGCCGCGTCCCGATTTCTGGCCTGGCTGGTGTTCCCGTTGTGCGCCCTGAGCAGCTTTAATCTGCTGGCCGACACCGTGGAAGGCGCGCCGCAAGCGCTGCACCTGCTCGATTACATCAGCGCCGATTACCCGCCAACGGTAGAGGCAGGCAAAGTCATCGACGACGGCGAGTACCGCGAGCAGCTGGAATTCACCCAGGTGCTGCAAGGGCTGATCAGCGGCCTGCCGGCCAAACCGGAGAAAGCGGCGCTGGAGCAGGGCGTGACTGCCTTGCACGCCGCGATCACGGCGAAACAGGATGGCGCGGACGTCGCCCGTCAGGCCCGGCAATTGGGGGCAAAACTGGCGGTGGCTTATGAAGTCAGCCAGGCCCCGATCATCACGCCTGACCCGACCCGTGGTGCGCCGCTGTACGCGCAAAACTGCTCGGTGTGCCACGGCGATGCGGGTGCCGGCGACGGCCCGGCGGGTCTCGGCATGACGCCGGCGCCGGCCAATCTGCGCGACGCTGCGCGGATGGGTCACCTGAGCCTGTACGCGATCTACAGCACTCTCGGTCAAGGCGTCGAAGGCACTGACATGCCAGCCTTCGCCGATCAGCTGGATGACCGTCAGCGCTGGGATCTGGCGACCTACATCGCGCAGTTCAGCGCCGATCCGGCCACGGCCAAATCCGACAAGACCTACAACATTGCCGACCTGGCCCGCCAGACCCCGGCCGAAGTGCAGGCTGCCGAAGGCCCTGAAGCCGCCGCGATCTTCCGTGTGCAACGGGCGCAGCCACCGCAGGTCAAGCGCGGCCCGGCGCAGCTGCTCGACTACACCGCCGCTACTCTGGACAAGAGCCTGGCGGCGTACCGCGCCGGTGAACACGATCAGGCCTATGACCTGTCGGTAGCGGCGTATCTGGAAGGCTTCGAACTGGTCGAAAGCTCGCTGGACAACGTCGACGCCAACGTGCGCAAGGACACCGAAAAATCCCTGATGGCCTATCGGCAATCGCTGCAGGACGGCTTGCCGGTGGAGCAGGCCGAACAGCGTCTCGACGCGGCCAAGGCCAAACTCAAGGAATCCGCCGGCCTGCTGGGCAGCGATGGTCTGAGCTGGTCGCTGAGCTACATCTCCGGGCTGCTGATTCTGCTGCGCGAAGGTCTGGAAGCGATTCTGGTGCTGGCGGCGATCCTCGCGTTCCTGCGCAACACCGGCCAGCAATCGGCGGTGCGCAGCGTCAACGTCGGCTGGGGGCTGGCGCTGCTCGCCGGCCTCGGCACCTGGGCGCTGGCGGCGTAT
Source organism: Pseudomonas sp. B21-021 (assembly GCF_024749205.1). Classification (NCBI taxonomy): domain Bacteria; kingdom Pseudomonadati; phylum Pseudomonadota; class Gammaproteobacteria; order Pseudomonadales; family Pseudomonadaceae; genus Pseudomonas; species Pseudomonas sp. B21-021. Next base: position 6,215,552 of record NZ_CP087192.1, on the reverse strand, counting down.
GTGATCGATGTCAGCGGCTCCCAGCGTGAACTGTTGGAAGGCGCCACGGCGCTGTTCGCCAGCGTCATGGTGTTGTGGCTCGGCGTGTGGATGCACGACCGTCGGCACGCGGCGGCCTGGCAGGATTACATCAAGCAAAGTTTGGTTGGCGGAGGCGGGCGTTTCGGGTTTGCGATTCTGGCGTTCTTCTCGGTGTACCGCGAGCTGTTCGAAGTGATCCTGTTCTACGAAACCCTGTGGCTGCAGGCCGGTCCCGCCGGGCATAACGCGGTACTCGCTGGCGGCGCGACGGCGCTGGTGCTGCTGTTCGGTCTGGCGTGGGTGATCTTGCGCGGCTCGGCGAAACTGCCGCTGACGCTGTTCTTCAGCATCAACGCAGCGCTGCTCTGCGCGTTGTCGGTGGTATTCGCCGGCCACGGCGTGAAGGCGTTGCAGGAAGCCGGGATCTTCGGCACCCGCCCGGTGGCGTTCTTCGATTTCGACTGGCTGGGGATTCATGCCGATGCGTACTCGCTGACGGCGCAGGCCGTGGCGATTGCGGCGATTATCGTGCTGTATGGTCGTAGCTGGGTGGCTGAAAAACGTAGGGTGACTGCTGCTTAAAGGCATTCGCTGCGCTCATATTCGCGAGCAAGCTCGCTCCCACAGGGTTGGTGCGTAATCTGTGGGAGCGAGCTTGCTCGCGAATTTTTTGGAGGTAGAAAACATGCGCGTATGGATCGATGCCGACGCCTGCCCGAAGATGGCCAAAGAGCTGGTGGTGAAGTTCGCCCTCAAGCGCCGCTTCGAAGTGGTGATGGTGGCGGGGCAGCCGCAGAGCAAACCGGCGCTGGCGATCGTCAAGCTGATCGTGGTGCCGAGCGGCCCGGATGCAGCGGACGATTATCTGGTGGAACACGCGGTGCCGGGCGAACTGGTGATCTGCAGCGACATCCCGCTGGCCGACCGGTTGGTGAAGAAGGGCGTTGCAGCGCTGGACCCGCGAGGCAAGGAGTTCGACGCGCAGAACATGGGTGAGCGGCTGGCGACTCGCAATCTGTTCACTGACCTGCGTGAACAGGGCCAGGTCAGCGGCGGTCCGGCACCGTTCGGTGACCGGGAGAAGCAGGCGTTCGCCAATGCGCTGGATCGGATCCTCACCAGGCTCACCCGCAAAACCTGAACATTGATCGTTCCCACGCTCTGCGTGGGAATGCCTCTCGGGACGCTCCGCGTCCCAGCCTCACCGCCGATGCAAGGCAGACGCGGAGCGTCCAAGGCTGCATTCCCACGCGGAGCGTGGGAACGATCACTATCGCCGGTCAGGCGTCGTTTTCGTGGGTCAGTTCCAACACCCGATCCACCAGCTTGTTGATCCCCGAAGCCGCCTCGCTGATCGTCTGCGCCAGCATGTAGGCCGGGGTGGTCACCAGTTTGCGTGCCTTGTCTTCGATGATGTCGGTCACCGCGCAGTCTTCGTGGGTGGCGCCCATCTTGTTCATGGCGGCGGCCGTGTCGGTATCGTTGCCGATGGTGCAGGTCACGCCCGGGCCGTAGATCTTCGCGGCCAGCGCCGGCGAGATGCAGATCAGGCCAACAGGTTTGCCCGCTTCGGCAAAGGCTTCGGCCAGCGCCAGCACTTCCGGCTGTACGGTGCAGCCGGCGCCTTCGATGGCGAAGTTCGACAGGTTCTTCGCCGCACCAAAACCGCCGGGCACGATCAGCGCGTCGAAGTCCTCGACATCGGCCTCACGCAGATCCTTGACGTCGCCCCGGGCGATACGTGCCGACTCCACCAGCACGTTGCGCGATTCGGGCATTTCTTCACCGTTCAGGTGGTTGATCACATGCAATTGCGCAATGTTCGGGGCGAAGCACTGCACCTGAGCGCCGCGCTGGTCGAGGCGCAGCAGAGTGATGACGCTCTCGTGGATCTCGGCGCCGTCGTACACGCCGCAACCGGACAGGATCACTGCAACTTTTTTGCTCATGGGTTTCTCTCCAGATTCATGGCGTTAAATGTCCACTAATTTGTCGTTCGTTGCCATAGGGTCTAGCCCCGGCTACACCTAGGATCTGTGCACACGGATCTCGATCAGGGCGCGTCATGAACTTCATTCTGTATGCGGTGCCTTTTTTCTTCGTATTGATTGCGGCTGAGCTCATCGCCGACCGCTGGTGCGGGGTGAGCAACTATCGCCTGGCCGATGCGGTGAACAGCATCAGCACCGGGGTGTTGTCGACCACCACCGGCCTGTTGACCAAGGGTGTGGGCCTGGTGACCTACGCGTTTGCCCTTGAGCACCTGGCGCTGGTCAGGTTGCCGGCGGACAGCGTCTGGGTCTGGGTGTTTGCCTTTGTCCTCTATGACTTCTGCTATTACTGGCTGCATCGCATGGGTCATGAACGCAACATCCTCTGGGCCGCGCATTCGGTGCATCACCAGAGCGAGGACTACAACCTTTCCACGGCCTTGCGCCAGACCAGCACCGGGTTTCTGCTGGGCTGGATTTTCTACCTGCCGATGGCCGTGCTCGGGGTGCCGCTGCTGGTGTTCGTCAGTGTCGCGGCGCTGAATCTGCTGTATCAGTTCTGGGTCCATACCCGGCACATTCCCAAGCTCGGCTGGTTCGAGTGGTGCTTCGTCACGCCGTCCAATCATCGGGCTCACCATGCACAGAACGCTCTCTACATGGATCGCAACTACGGCGGGGTGTTCATTATTTGGGACCGTCTGTTCGGCTCGTTTCAGGAAGAGGACGACAACGAGCCGGTGATTTTCGGCGTGACCACGCCGCTGGCGAGCTGGAATCCGTTGTGGGCCAACCTGCAGTTTTACGCGCAGCTATGGGACGACGCGCGCCGGGCCGAGCGCACGTGGGACAAGATCCGGATCTGGTTCATGCGCACCGGTTGGCGTCCGGCGGACGTCGCGGCGAAGTACCCGATGAGCAAGCCGGACCTGAGTCAGTTCCGCAAATTCGAGGTGCCGCTGGACAGCCGTCAGCAGTGGTACGTGGGGTTGCAGTTCGGCGTGTATGTGGCACTTGGCAGTTATCTGCTGAATCTGGAACGCGGTCTGCCCACCGGCGCATTGCTGCTCGGCTGGGGCGCGATGGCGTTCGGTTTGTTCGTGTTGGGCGTGGCCCTGGAGAATCGCCCGTGGGCGGGCAGGCTGGAAGTGCTGCGGCTGGCATCGAACCTGCCGCTGGTGTGGCTGGCGCCGCTGGTCGGACTCTGGTCGGCCAGCCCGGGGATGTGGGTCGGCCTGCTCAGTTACAGCCTGCTCAGCGGCATCGGGCTGTATGGCTGCCGCCAGAGACTTACTCGGCTGGCGTCTTAGGGTCGGCGGCCTTGGCCATTTCGGCTTTGTGCCGTTCGGCCTTGGCCAGTTGCTCGGCCTGCTCTTCCTCGTAGACCTTTTTCGCCAGCCGGGCATTCTTGAACCGGCGGCGCAGCCACAGGCCCAGGCCAAGCACCAGCAGCGCGCCCAGTACCCACAATTCATACTTCTTGATGCTGCCGAGCATGCCTTCGAGCACGGCGCCGAAATGGTAGGCGGCAGCGGCCAGGGCGGTGGCCCAGATCGCAGCGCCGATGCCGTTCAGCAGCAGATAACGTCCCGGCGGATAGCCCGACAGGCCGATCGCCACCGGCATCACCGTGCGCAGGCCGTACACAAAGCGGAAGCTCAGGACCCAGATGTCCGGGTGCTTGCGGATGTGTTCCAGCGCGCGGTCGCCCATCATCTGCCAGCGCGGTTTGCGCGCCAGCAACTTGCGCCCGTGCTTGCGGCCCAGGAAGTACCACAGCTGATCGCCGGCATAGCTGCCGAAGAACGCCACGACCACCACCAGTTTGATGTCCATGTATTCACGGAACGCGAGGAAGCCCGCGAGCACCAGGATGGTTTCGCCTTCGAAAAACGTGCCGAGAAACAGGGCAAAGTAGCCGAAGTCATGCAGAAATTGTTGGAGCATTGTCTGGGTGCTGGCGAAATGAACGCGCAGCCTAACCCTTCGGACACATTCAGGAAAGTGTCGAAATGTGTCTCGACGTGAACATTTCCTACACGGACAATGGAAAGCGACTACCTGTCGCAGGGGTGCACATAACTGTAATACGTTGGTCATAATGGCCATCTATAACTGTCACGCTCGCCCGTTTGCGCGGGCTCAGGAGTCTGCCGTGAGCTTTACCCCAGCCAACCGTCTGTTCCCTGCCACCCGCCTGCGTCGCAATCGCCGTGATGATTTTTCCCGGCGGCTGGTGCGTGAGAATGTGTTGACGGTCGATGACCTGATCCTGCCGGTGTTCGTGCTCGACGGTGAAAACCGTCGCGAAGCCGTGGCCTCGATGCCGGGTGTCGAGCGCCTGACCATCGACCTGCTGCTTGAAGAAGCCGCCAAATGGGTCGAACTGGGAATCCCGGCGCTGGCGCTGTTCCCGGTTACCCCGCCCGAACTCAAATCCCTCGATGCCGCCGAAGCCTGGAATCCCGAAGGTATCGCCCAGCGCGCCACCCGTGCCCTGCGTGACCGATTCCCCGAGCTGGGCGTGATCACCGACGTCGCCCTCGACCCGTTCACCACCCACGGTCAGGACGGCATTCTCGATGAAGAAGGCTATGTGCAGAACGACATCACTGTCGATGCACTGGTCAAACAGGCGTTGTCTCACGCCGCTGCCGGCGCCCAGGTGGTTGCCCCGTCGGACATGATGGACGGCCGCATTCAGGCGATCCGCGAAGCGTTGGAGCTGGCCGGTCACGTCAACGTGCGGATCATGGCCTACTCGGCCAAGTACGCGAGCGCCTATTACGGCCCGTTCCGCGATGCCGTGGGTTCGGCCGCGAACCTGGGCAAGGCGAACAAGGCCTCCTATCAGATGGACCCGGCCAACAGCGACGAAGCGCTGCACGAAGTGGGCGCGGACTTGTCTGAAGGCGCGGACATGGTCATGGTCAAACCCGGCATGCCGTACCTGGACATTTTGTTCCGGGTAAAAGATGCCTTCAAAGTGCCGACCTTCGTCTATCAGGTTAGCGGCGAATACGCCATGCACATGGCGGCGATCCAGAATGGCTGGTTGAGCGAAGGCGTGATCCTCGAATCCCTGACCGCCTTTAAACGTGCCGGCGCCGATGGCATCCTGACTTACTTTGCTGTCCGTGCCGCTCAATTGTTACGAGAGCAGAAATAGCCCTCCCAGGAACATTCGATGAATACCGAAGGACTCACTGAAGTTGCCGTAAAAGAAGCTCAACCCGTGGTCGAGCAGATTACCGAAACCCCGCCGGAACTGGAGCCAGCGCCACCCGCGCCGGCAACCGAGCCTGCCGCGGCGGTTCCGGCGATCGCGATTCCCGGCCTGGATGACAGCAGCCTGTACATCCACCGTGAGTTGTCGCAACTGCAGTTCAACATCCGCGTGCTGGAACAGGCGCTGGACGAGTCCTACCCGTTGCTGGAGCGGCTGAAGTTCCTGCTGATCTTCTCCAGCAACCTCGACGAATTCTTCGAAATCCGCGTCGCCGGCCTCAAGAAACAAATCACCTTCGCCCGTGAACAGGCCGGTGCTGATGGCCTGCAACCGCATCAGGCCCTGGCCCGCATCAGCGAGCTGGTGCACGGTCATGTCGACCGCCAGTACGCGATCCTCAACGACATCCTGCTGCCGGAGCTGGAAAAGCATCAGGTGCGTTTCATCCGCCGGCGCAACTGGACGACCAAGCTCAAGACCTGGGTGCGCCGCTATTTCCGCGACGAGATCGCACCGATCATCACCCCGATCGGCCTCGACCCGACGCACCCGTTCCCGTTGCTGGTGAACAAGAGCCTGAACTTCATCGTCGAGCTCGAAGGCATCGACGCCTTCGGCCGCGATTCCGGTCTGGCGATCATCCCGGCGCCGCGTCTGCTGCCGCGGATCATCAAGGTGCCGGAAGAAGTCGGCGGCCCTGGCGACAACTATGTGTTCCTGTCGTCGATGATCCACGCCCACGCCGATGACCTGTTCCAGGGCATGAAGGTAAAAGGCTGCTACCAGTTCCGTCTGACCCGAAACGCCGACCTTGCGCTCGACTCCGAAGACGTCGAAGACCTGGCCCGCGCCCTGCGTGGCGAGCTGTTCTCCCGTCGTTACGGTGACGCCGTGCGCCTGGAAGTCGCCGACACCTGCCCGAAACACCTGTCGGACTACCTGCTCAAGCAGTTCAACCTGAGCGAAACCGAGCTGTATCAGGTCAACGGTCCGGTGAACCTGACGCGTCTGTTCAGCATCACCGGTCTGGACAGCCATCCGGAGCTGCAATACACGCCGTTCACGCCGCAGATCCCGAAACTGCTGCAGAACAGCGAGAACATTTTCAGCGTGATCAGCAAGCAGGACATCCTGCTGCTGCACCCGTTCGAGTCGTTCACCCCGGTGGTCGACCTGCTGCGCCAGGCCGCCAAGGACCCGCACGTTCTGGCCGTGCGCCAGACCCTGTACCGCTCCGGCGCCAACTCGGAAATCGTCGATGCGCTGGTAGACGCCGCGCGTAACGGCAAGGAAGTGACGGCGGTCATCGAGCTGCGTGCGCGCTTCGACGAAGAGTCCAACCTGCAACTGGCCAGCCGTCTGCAAGCGGCGGGTGCGGTGGTGATCTATGGCGTGGTCGGCTTCAAGACCCACGCCAAGATGATGCTGATCCTGCGCCGCGAAGCCGGCGAGATCGTGCGTTACGCGCACCTCGGCACCGGTAACTACCACGCCGGCAACGCTCGTCTGTACACCGACTACAGCCTGCTGACCTCCGACGACGCGTTGTGCGAAGACGTCGGCAAACTGTTCAGCCAGTTGATCGGCATGGGCAAGACGCTGCGCATGAAGAAGCTGCTGCATGCGCCGTTCACCCTGAAGAAGGGCATGCTCGACATGATCCTGCGCGAGACGCAATTTGCGCTCGACGGCAAACCGGCGCACATCATCGCCAAGTTCAACTCGCTGACCGATCCGAAGATCATCCGCGCGCTGTACAAGGCCAGCCAGTCCGGCGTGCGCATCGATCTGGTGGTGCGCGGCATGTGCTGCCTGCGTCCGGGCATCGCCGGGGTTTCGCACAACATTCACGTGCGCTCGATCATCGGCCGCTTCCTTGAACACACCCGGGTTTTCTACTTCCTCAACGGTGGCGAGGAGCAGATGTTCCTGTCCAGCGCCGACTGGATGGAGCGCAACCTCGACAAGCGCGTCGAGACTTGCTTCCCGGTGGAAGGCAAGAAACTGCTGACCCGGGTCAAGAAAGAGCTGGAGCTGTACCTGACCGACAACACCCATAGCTGGAGCCTGCAATCGGACGGCCGCTACATCCGCAACACGCCGACCGGCAACCAGAACCCGCGCAGTGCACAGGCGACGTTGCTGGAGCGGCTGGGTAGCCCGATTTTGCCGGTCAGCAGCTGACCGCAGGTTTCAAAGCCATAAAAAAGGCGATCCATCCGGATCGCCTTTTTTGTGCCTGCCCGTTACTCAATGCACGGTCAGAACAATCCCCACCCGCGTCAGCCACTCGGCCTCAAGCCCGAAATCCGCCTGGGTCAGCTGGTTTTCATCCAGCCAGTTCTCTGGGAATTCCACGTCGAGGTTGTTGCCATTGGCATGCAGTGCCACTTGCGGCATCGCCTGGGTGCCACGGATGTGGTGGAACAGGATAGCGAAACGCAGCAGCACGCACAGGCGGATCAGCTTGTCGCCGTCATCGCCGAACTCGGCGAACTTGTCCTTGGGGATGTTGCGACGGTGGCCGCGCACCAGCAGGGCGAGCATTTGCTGGTCTTCGCGGGAGAAGCCGGCAAGGTCCGAGTGCTCGATCAGGTAGGCGCCGTGCTTGTGGTAGTGATAGTGAGCGATGTCGAGACCGACTTCGTGCACTTTCGCCGCCCAGCCCAGCAGTTCGCGCCAGATGCCGTCGTCCAGCTCCCAGTCCACCGCCACTTGATCAAACGCGTGCAAGGCTTTGCGCTCGACCCGTGCAGCCTGTTCGAGGTCGACGTGGTAGCGCTCCATCAGCGAAGTCAGGGTGCGTTCGCGCACGTCTTCGTGATGATGGCGGCCCAGCAGGTCATACAGCACGCCTTCACGCAGCGCGCCTTCGCAGTGATCCATGCGTTGCAGTTCGAGGGCGTCGAAGATCGCTTCGAGAATCGCCAGACCGGCCGGGAAGATTGCCCGGCGATCCGGCTTGATGCCTTCGAAATCGATCTTGTCGACATCGCCGAGCTTGAACAGGCGACGCTTGAGCCACGCCAGACCTTCGGCATTCACTTCGCCGGTGCCGTGACCGCCGGCCTTCAGCGCCAGGCCGATGGCGCGGATGGTGCCCGAGGAGCCGATGGCTTCATCCCAGGTCAGGCGGTGCAGGGCGTGTTCGATGCTCATGATTTCCAGCCGCGCCGCCGTGTACGCCTGGGCGTAGCGGGCCGGGGTAATCTTGCCGTCCTTGAAATAGCGCTGGGTGAAACTCACGCAGCCCATTTGCAGGCTTTCGCGCAGCAGCGGTTCGAAACGCTGGCCGATGATGAATTCGGTACTGCCGCCGCCGATGTCGGCGACCAGGCGTTTGCCCGGGGTGTCGGCGAGGGTGTGGGACACGCCGAGGTAGATCAGGCGGGCCTCTTCACGGCCGGAGATGACTTCCACCGGATGGCCGAGGATTTCTTCGGCGCGGCGGATGAATTCGCCACGGTTGCGCGCCTCGCGCAGGGCGTTGGTGCCGACGATCCGCACGGCGCCCAGCGGCATGCCGTTGATCAGTTGGGCAAAGCGCTTGAGGCAGTCGAGCCCGCGCTGCATGGATTCTTCGTTGAGCTGGCGCTCATCGTCGATGCCGGCGGCCAGCTGAACCTTTTCACCGAGCCGTTCGAGAATACGGATTTCGCCGTTCTGGGCCTTGGCCACGACCATATGGAAGCTGTTGGAGCCCAGGTCGATCGCGGCGATCAGGGACAGATTCTTGGCTTGGGATTGCGGCATGGTCAGGGGGTCTCGGTCGATAACCCCGACATCGTGCCACGATCAAACGCTGCCGCCAACGCGCATGGTTCAAACCCTTGATCCTGCGCATAAAAGCCAGGGACCGTTGCGCACTCAACGACGCTGATCGTTCCCACGCTCTGCGTGGGAATGCCTCAATGGACGCTCTGCGTCCGCTTTTGGGACGCGGAGCGTCCCGGGCTGCATTCCCACGCGGACGGTTCGACGCCTCGACGTGAGAACGAGCGGGTAGCAGGCCGTTTCAGGCAGTCGCTTCAACCGTGCCAATGAAATTCGCCAGCTCCGGCGTCTGCGGATCGGCAAACAGCACTTTCGGATCTCCCACCTCGTGCACCTTGCCCTGGTGCATGAACACCAGCTTGTCCCCGACCTCCCGGGCGAAGCGCATTTCGTGGGTGACCATGATCAGCGTCATGCCTTCTTTAGCGAGCTGGCGGACCACGCTGAGCACTTCATTGACCAGCTCCGGGTCCAGCGCCGAGGTGATCTCGTCGCACAGCAACACCTTCGGCGACATTGCCAGCGCCCGGGCAATCGCCACGCGCTGTTGCTGGCCGCCCGAGAGGCGTTCCGGGAACGCATCGAACTTTTCACCCAGGCCGACGCGCTCCAGCATCTGCCGCGCCAGCTCTTGCGCCTTGGCCTTGGGCACCTTCTGCACCACTTGCGGCGCGAGCATCACGTTTTCGCCAACGGTCAGGTGCGGAAACAGGTTGAACTGCTGAAACACCATCCCGACTTTCTGCCGCAGGCTGCGCAGATCGGCGCGTGCGGCGTCGAGGTATTCGCCGTCGACTTCGATCACGCCGTCGTTGATCGACTCCAGGCCGTTGAGGGTGCGCAGCAGGGTGGATTTGCCCGAGCCGCTGCGGCCGATAATCGCCACCACCTGGCCTTCCTCGACGCTCAGGTCGATGCCTTTGAGCACGTGGTGATCGCCGTAGTATTTATGCAGGGCGGAAATTCTAAGCAGAGGCATGCAGTCTCCTTTCCAGGTAGCGCGCACTGAGGGACAGGGGGTAACAGAGCAGGAAGTAGCCCAGGGCAACGAGGCCGTAGACCATGAACGGTTCGAAGGTGGCGTTGGCGAGCATGCCGCCGGTCTTGGTCAGCTCGGTGAAGCCGATGATCGAGGTCACGGCGGTGCCCTTGACCACTTGCACCGAGAAACCCACGGTCGGCGCCACGGCGATGCGCAGTGCCTGCGGCAGGATCACGTAGCGCAGTTGCTCCAGCGGATTCAGCGCCAGGCTCGACGAAGCTTCCCACTGACCGTTGGGAATCGCCTCGACGCAACCGCGCCAGATCTCCGCCAGATAGGCGCTGGTGAACAGCGTCAGGGCAATCGCCGCCGCCATCCACGGCGAAATCTCCACCCCGGCCAGCGCCACGCCGAAGAACACCAGAAACAGCTGCATCAACAGTGGTGTGCCCTGGAACAGTTCGATCCAGGTGCGGGCGATGCTGCTGGGCAGCGGGTTTTTCGAGATGCGCATGATCAGGATCAGCAACCCGACGATCCCGCCGCCGATGAACGCTACCAGCGACAGCGCCAGCGTCCATTGCAGGCCGGTCAGCAGGTTGCGCAGGATGTCCCAGAACGTGAAGTCGCTCATTGGCTGCTCCTTGCGCTGCTTTTCGACAGATAGCGCCGACCTAGCCAGTTCAGCAACTGACGGATCAGCAGCGCCATGCACAGATAAATGAGGGTGGTCAGGGCGTAGGTTTCAAAGGCGCGGAAGTTGCGCGACTGAATGAAGTTGGCGGCGAAGCTCAACTCCTCGGTGGCAATCTGCGAACACACTGCCGACCCGAGCATGACGATGATGATCTGGCTGCTAAGCGCCGGCCAGACCTTGCCCAGCGCAGGCAGCAGTACCACGTGGCGGAACGCTTCGGAACGGCTCATCGCCAATGCCGCCGCTGCTTCCAGCTGCCCGCGCGGAATCGCCTGGATGCCGGCGCGGATGATCTCGGTCGAGTACGCGCCGAGGTTGATCACCATCGCCAGCACCGCCGCTTGCCACTCGGAAATCTGTACACCGAGGGACGGCAGGCCGAAGAAGATGAAGAACAGTTGCACCAGGAATGGCGTGTTGCGGATCAACTCCACATAAACGCCGAAGATCGTCGAGAACGGGCGGATGTTCCACGCCCGCACCAGCGCCCCGACGATGCCCACGCCAACCCCGAGCAGCGCGCCGATGGCCGTCAGCTCAAGGGTGAACAGCGCCCCGCGCAGCAGCAGGTCGGTGTTTTCCACCACCGGCAAGAAATCGAACTGATAGGCCATGAAAGTCTCCCGCGTCGCCGGTCAGAGGTCGGCCGGCAGCGGCTCTTTGAGCCAGGTCTGCGCGTTCTTTTCCAGCGCGCCGTCAGCCTTGGCGGTGGCCAGGATCTCGTTGACCTTACCCAGCAGCGCCGGCTCGTTCTTGTTCACGCCGACGTAGACCGGCGAGTCCTTGAGCTTCACTTTCAGCGCGGGGACGCGTTTCGGGTTCTTTTCACTGATCGCGACCATCACCACGTTGCCGCTGGCGATCAGGTCGACCTGGCCTGCGAGGTAGGCGGCGATGGTCGAGTTGTTGTCTTCGAAGCGTTTGATGGTCACGCCTTCGGGGGCGACCTTGGTCAGCTCGATGTCTTCGATGGCGCCACGGGTGACGCTGATGGTCTTGCCCTTGAGGTCGTCGAGGGTGCTGACGGCTGCGTCCGGCGGGCCGAATACGGCGAGGTAGAACGGCGCATAGGCGCGGGAGAAATCGATGACCTTCTCGCGCTCGGGGTTCTTGCCGAGGCTGGAAATCACCAGGTCGACCTTGCCGGTGGTGAGGAACGGGATGCGGTTGGTGCTGTTGACCGGGGTCAGTTCGAGTTTGACCTTGAGCTGCTCGGCCAGCAGTTTCGCGGTGTCGATATCGAGGCCGCGCGGCTTCATGTCCGGGCCGACCGAACCAAACGGCGGGAAGTCCTGGGGCACGGCGACTTTCAAGGTGCCGCGTTTGACCACGTCATCCAGACCGTCGGCATGGGCGGGGGCCTGGCTCAGCATCAGACCGGCAAACAGGGCGGCGAGGAGGGCGCTGTAACGCTTCGTCATGGACAATCTCCGGATCGGCGGGAAGTGAATTCTGCGATCGGACAGAGCATGGGCCGTGCCAAGACAACGGTTCAGCCCCGCAAAGCCACGGGTTTAGCGGGTTTGTTCGGTCTTACTGGTCTGAACAGTCAGGTCGGGTTTCGCACTGCGATAGCGCATCGATGCGCACCGTCGAACCCCGCTGGGGCACGACTTGCCTGATGCCTCGAATAGCTTTACAACTGGCCGCACCTTGGCCTGGTCCGTCTGGAAAACCATGAACTCGATCTCCCGCGCCGTACCCGAAGTGGCGCTGCAAGCGATCCGCAAACTGATTACCGAGCAGGGCTTCGGCCCCGGCGATGCGCTGCCTTCGCAACGGGATCTGGCGGTTCAGCTGGGCGTCAGCCGCGCGTCGTTGCGTGAGGCGTTGTCGTCCTTGAGCGCGCTGGGTGTGGTCAGCATTCAGCCGGGCAAGGGCGTGTTCGTGCAGGCACCGGTGGAATTGCCGCGCGGCGAGGGCGCTCCGGCCTGGCCGTTTGCCGCCCAGGCTTCGCCGCTGGAAATCTTTCAGTTGCGCTACGCGCTGGAAGGGTTCGCGGCCGGTCTGGCGGCGGTGACGCTGAGTACGTTTGATCTGGACGAACTGGAAGACAACGTCGCCGCCATGCGCGAGCAACTGCGCGCCGGCGATTTCGAGGCAGCGGCGAAACTGGATTTCGAATTCCACCGGCGGATCCTGCTGGCCAGCGGCAATCAGGCGATGCTGAGCATCCTCACCGCCAGCGCCGACATCTTTCTGGAGAGCCAGAAACTACCGTTCATCCGCGCCGAACGGGCCATGGAAACCTGGCAGGAACATCGCAAGATCCTCCGCGCCCTGGCCCGCCGGGCTTCCGCCGCCGCGCAGAAAGCCATGCAGGAGCACGTGCGCAACGCGGCCCTGCGTACCGGAATTTCCTTCATCGCCCCCGCCAGCGCTTGACTTGAGCTATACCCAAACTCATCGAGTGCCATAGCAAGACTCAATCATCTGCGGCTTCCTGAACAAGGGAAGGGCGGCTATGATGGGCCACGTTTTTTTGCTTACAACCTGGAGAATTCCATGAGCAGCGATCTGATCAAACACGTTAGCGACGCTAGCTTCGAAGCCGACGTACTCAAGGCCGAAGGCGCTGTCCTGGTCGACTACTGGGCTGAATGGTGCGGCCCTTGCAAAATGATCGCTCCGGTTCTGGACGAGATTGCAGAGACTTACAAAGGCAAGCTGACCGTTGCCAAACTGAACATCGACGAAAACCAGGAAACCCCTGCCAAGCACGGCGTACGTGGTATTCCGACCCTGATGCTGTTCAAGAACGGCAACGTGGAAGCGACCAAGGTCGGCGCTCTGTCGAAGTCGCAACTGGCTGCTTTCCTCGACGCCAACATCTAAGCGTCGCGGTAAAGATTGTCCTCAAAAAGCCCCGCAAATTGCGGGGCTTTTTGCGTATTCAGGGCTAGACGCTCCGAAACTCAGGTGATACATTCGGCCCCGCACTGGTTTCTCCACTGCCCCCTGCTAGCCGTCGCCGACGCACTCCTTTTCGAATAAGTACGCGATCCTGTCGCCTTCTCCGCGGCGCGGCCTCATTAAGCCAAAAGCTTAATTTCCCCCCTCCATAAATGATTACGTCATTCCTATATGAATCTGACTGAACTCAAGCAAAAGCCGATTACCGAACTGCTCGAATTGGCCGAACAGATGGGCATAGAAAATATGGCCCGTTCGCGCAAGCAGGACGTGATTTTCTCCCTGCTGAAAAAGCACGCTAAAAGCGGTGAGGAAATCTCCGGTGATGGCGTGCTGGAGATTCTCCAGGACGGCTTCGGCTTCCTGCGCTCCGCTGACGCTTCCTACCTCGCCGGTCCTGACGACATCTACGTCTCGCCGAGCCAGATCCGCCGTTTCAACTTGCGCACCGGTGACACCATCGTTGGCAAGATCCGCCCTCCGAAGGAAGGCGAGCGTTATTTCGCCCTGCTCAAGGTCGACACGATCAACTTCGATCGCCCTGAGAACGCGAAGAACAAGATTCTCTTCGAGAACCTGACCCCGCTGTTCCCGAACGTGCGCATGAAGATGGAAGCCGGCAACGGTTCCACCGAAGACCTCACCGGTCGTGTGATCGACCTGTGCGCCCCGATCGGCAAAGGCCAGCGTGGTCTGATCGTTGCACCGCCGAAAGCCGGTAAAACGATCATGCTGCAGAACATTGCAGCGAACATCGCCCGTAACAATCCTGAAGTTCACCTGATCGTGCTGTTGATCGACGAACGTCCGGAAGAAGTGACCGAAATGCAGCGCACCGTGCGCGGCGAAGTGGTTGCCTCGACCTTCGACGAGCCGCCGACCCGTCACGTGCAAGTGGCTGAAATGGTGATCGAGAAGGCCAAGCGCCTGGTCGAACACAAGAAGGACGTGGTGATCCTGCTCGACTCCATCACCCGTCTGGCCCGTGCCTACAACACCGTGATCCCGAGCTCCGGCAAGGTGCTGACCGGTGGTGTCGATGCCCACGCCCTGGAGAAACCGAAGCGTTTCTTCGGCGCTGCGCGCAACATCGAAGAAGGCGGCTCGCTGACCATCATCGCCACCGCGCTGGTTGAAACCGGCTCGAAGATGGACGAAGTGATCTACGAAGAGTTCAAGGGCACCGGCAACATGGAGCTGCCACTGGACCGTCGTATCGCCGAGAAACGTGTGTTCCCGGCCATCAACATCAACAAGTCCGGTACCCGTCGCGAAGAGCTGTTGACCGCCGACGACGAACTGCAGCGTATGTGGATCCTGCGCAAGCTGCTGCACCCGATGGACGAAGTGGCTGCCATCGAGTTCCTGGTCGACAAGCTGAAAACGACCAAGACCAACGACGAATTCTTCCTGTCGATGAAGCGCAAGTAACATCGTCGGTTGATTCAGAAAATGGCGTCCCTCAGGGGGCGCCATTTTTTTTGCCTGTTTTTTGTCCGGGACGATGGGAGGTTTGCGATCTGGTAAGGTCATTGAGTTGGCAAAACAAAGAAGCAGCATTGAAGGCTGTACAAAAATAACCATCTGATTGGCATCAAGGATTTATGAGCACACTCGCTTATCGAAGGGATATCGACGGCTTGCGCGCAGTCGCTGTAATTGCCGTGGTGTTGTTCCATTTTGGCGTCCCCGGAATTACCGGCGGTTTTGTCGGCGTGGACGTGTTTTTCGTGATCTCCGGTTACCTCATCACCTCGATCATCTGGAACCAGCGCCAGGCGGGCAGGTTCAGCTTCGTCGAGTTCTGGTCGCGGCGAGCGCGGCGGATTCTGCCGGCGCTGTTTGCGATGATCATCGCGGTGCTGGCGTTAGGCTGGTTCCTGCTGGCGCCCAAGGACTACGAAGAACTCGGGCGCTCGGTGCGCTATCAGGTGATGTTCGTCTCGAACATCCTGTTCATGCGCCAGGACGGCTATTTCGATGTTGCCTCTGACCTCAAACCGCTGCTGCATACCTGGTCGCTGGCGGTGGAGGAGCAGTTCTACATCGTCTTTCCGCTGTTGCTGACCCTGATGTCGAGCCGCTTGAAACACTGGCGGCTGGCGCTGTTCGGCATCTTGCTCGTTTCGTTCGGGTTGAGTGTCTGGGCGGTCCATCATCACCCGGAAAAAGCCTTCTTTCTGTTGCCGATGCGTGCGTGGGAGCTGTTGGCCGGTGCGATGCTGGCGATCGCGCCGAAGCATGCCTGGCGCCTCAAGCCGATGGCCGCACAACTGTTGAGCCTGCTCGGCATGGGCCTGATTCTGTTGGCGGTGTTCGGTTTCGACAAGCGTACGCCGTTCCCCGGTGCGGCCGCATTGCTGCCGGTGCTTGGCGTCGTGCTGCTGATCCTGGCCAACGGTCATCGCCAGACCTGGGTGGGTCAATTCTTGAGCAGCCGGGTCATGGTCGGCCTGGGTCTGATTTCCTATTCCTGGTACCTGTGGCACTGGCCGGTGTTCGTGTTTTCCAGCTACGCCAGCGTCGAGGAACCGAGCGCCTTCGACAGTGCCGGGCTGATCCTGCTGACCCTGGTGCTGGGTTATCTGTCGTGGAAATTCGTCGAGACGCCGTTTCGCGAGCGGCGTTTGCTGGCCGGGCGTCGGCAGATTCTCCTGGCGGGTGCCTGCGGCGTGCTGGTGCTCGGGCTGGCAGGGCAAACCCTGCGCTGGACCGATGGCCTGCCGTGGCGCCTGTCCGATCAGGCGCTGCAATACGCCAAGGGCCGCGAATGGCGGCCGGAACTGATGGCATGCCTGGCCGACGACAAGACGCCGGATGACAAACTGTTCTGCCGCTACGGCCAGCAGGACCGTCCGTCACGTGCGCTGGTCTGGGGTGACAGCCATGCCACGGCGCTGATTCCGATATTCGACGATGGCGCCAAAGCCCATGGCGTCAGCGTAATCCTCGCCAGTTCGGCCGGTTGCGTTCCGGTGGCGGGAATTGAGCATGACGCCCACTGCGTGCGGTTCAATCAGCGGGTCGAACAGGCACTCAAGCCGCAGAAAGTCAGCGATGTGGTGCTGGTCGCGCGCTGGAGCCTGTATCTCTATGGCGACACGAAAAGTGGCCTGGATCACGCATTGAAAGCAGCCGACGGACATTACGACCGGGTCATCGCCGAGCAGCGTCTGGCCGAAGGCCTTCGTGCACGGGTGGCGCAGTTGCGAGCCGGTGGGCATCGGGTCTGGCTGGTGAAAGAGGTGCCGTTGCAGGCTTTCAGTCCGCCGTACCGCCTGACGCGGCTGGCGATGCTGGATCGCCCGGTGGATGACGTCGGGCTGAATGTCGCCGAACACCACAAGCGCCAGGCGTTCATCAGTCAGCTGTTCGCCGATCTGGCAAAAGACCCGGCGGTGCGAGTCATCGATCCGGCGCCGAAGCTGTGCGATGAAAGCGGCCTGTGCCGTGCCGAGCTCGGTGGTTACTCGCTGTACACCGATGACAATCACCTGTCGGAAGTCGGTGCGCGCTTCGTGGCGCCGATCCTCGAACCGCTGTTTGTCGGCCTGCAGGCCAGGGCAAATCTTGGAAAAGGTCAGGCGAATGCAGCCAAGTAAGCAGTGACGGGCTGCCAGCGACCGGCATAGCAGGTAGGATGTACGCCTATTTTGAGGGTGCCATCGTCAATGAAATTCAAGGATCTTCGGGATTTCGTGCAGCAGCTTGAGCAGCGCGGAGAGTTGAAACGCATCCAGATTCCCGTCTCGCCGGTGCTGGAGATGACCGAGGTGTGCGACCGCACGCTGCGGGCCAAGGGCCCGGCGCTGCTGTTCGAGAAGCCGACCGGTTACGACATCCCGGTGCTCGGCAACCTGTTCGGCACTCCCGAGCGGGTGGCCATGGGCATGGGCGCCGAGTCGGTCAGCGAGCTGCGCGAAATCGGCAAGCTGCTGGCGTTCCTCAAGGAACCTGAGCCGCCGAAGGGCTTGAAGGACGCGTGGTCGAAGCTGCCGATCTTCCGCAAGATCATCGCGATGGCGCCGAAGGTCGTCAAAGACGCGCCGTGCCAGGAAGTGGTCATCGAAGGCGATGACGTCGATCTGGCGATGCTGCCGGTGCAGACCTGCTGGCCGGGCGACGTGGCGCCGCTGATCACTTGGGGCCTGACCGTCACCAAGGGCCCGAACAAGGACCGGCAGAACCTTGGTATCTACCGTCAGCAAGTGATCGGCCGCAACAAGGTCATCATGCGCTGGCTCAGCCACCGTGGCGGCGCCTTGGATTTCCGTGAGTGGTGCGAAAAGCATCCGGGGCAGCCGTTCCCGGTGTCCGTGGCCCTTGGCGCGGATCCGGCGACCATTCTCGGCGCCGTTACTCCGGTGCCGGACAGCCTCTCCGAATACGCCTTCGCCGGTCTGCTGCGCGACAGCCGCACGGAACTGGTGAAGTGCCGTGGCAACGACCTGCAAGTGCCGGCCACTGCCGAAATCATTCTTGAAGGCGTGATCCATCCGGGCGAAATGGCCGATGAAGGCCCGTACGGTGACCACACCGGTTACTACAACGAAGTCGACAGCTTCCCGGTGTTCACCGTCGAGCGTATTACCCATCGGATCAAGCCGATCTA
This sequence comes from Pseudomonas sp. B21-021, assembly GCF_024749205.1. Lineage (NCBI taxonomy): Bacteria > Pseudomonadati > Pseudomonadota > Gammaproteobacteria > Pseudomonadales > Pseudomonadaceae > Pseudomonas > Pseudomonas sp. B21-021. The sequence goes on along the minus strand of NZ_CP087192.1, from coordinate 6,197,333 downwards.
CCACAGCACCTACACCGGCCGTCCGCCGGATGAGCCGGCGATTCTCGGCGTGGCGCTGAACGAAGTGTTCGTGCCGATCCTGCAAAAGCAGTTTCCGGAGATCACCGACTTCTACCTGCCGCCGGAAGGCTGCTCGTACCGCATGGCCGTGGTGACGATGAAGAAGTCGTATCCGGGCCACGCCAAGCGCGTGATGCTGGGTGTCTGGTCGTTTTTGCGACAGTTCATGTACACCAAGTTCGTTATCGTCACCGACGACGACATCAACGCGCGTGACTGGAACGACGTGATCTGGGCCATCACCACGCGCATGGACCCCAAGCGCGACACGGTGATGATCGACAACACGCCGATCGACTACCTCGACTTCGCCTCGCCGGTGTCGGGGCTCGGCTCGAAGATGGGCCTGGACGCCACCCACAAGTGGCCGGGCGAAACCACTCGCGAGTGGGGCCGCGTCATCGTCAAGGATGACGCCGTCACCCAACGGATCGATGCCATCTGGAATCAGTTAGGAATAGATTGATGCGTGTAACCCTGCAGCCCTCCGGAGCGGTGCTCGAGATACAGCCCGGAGAGCGGATTCTCGATGGTGCGCGGCGCCTGGGCTACGAATGCCCGCAAAGCTGTCGCAACGGCAATTGCCATGTGTGTGCGGCGCTGCTGGTGGAAGGCCGGGTCGAACAGGCCGGCAAGGTGCACGACCACGGCGAGTTCTACACTTGCATAGCGGAGCCGCTGGAAGACTGCATCGTGCTGTGGGATGGCGTGCTCGCGCTGGGAGAACTGCCCGTGCGCAGCGTGTCGTGTCAGGTCATCGAATGCCGGGATGTCGGTGGCGATACCTTTCGTGTGCGCCTGCGGGCACCGGCCGGCAAGCCGCCGCGCTACCACGCTGGCCAATACTTGATGATCGAGCGCGAGAGCGGCGAGAAGTCGGCGTTCTCCATGGCCTCGGCGCCCCACGGCGGGCGCGATCTGGAAATCCATGTGCTGGCGCGCGAATCCAGTGCGCTGAGCCTGATCGATCAGCTCACGCGCAACCCGATGGTGCGGGTCGAGCTGCCGTTCGGCGACACCCATCTGGCGGAACTGCCGGACGGGCCGCTGGTGCTGATCGCCGCCGGCACCGGCATGGGCCAGATCCACAGCCTGATCGAACATTGCCGGGCCAATGGCTTCAAACATCCGGTGCACTTGTACTGGGGCGTGCGTCGTCCGGAAGATTTTTACGAAATCGAACATTGGGACGAATGGCTGAAGTTGCCCAATCTGTTCCTGCACAAGGTCGTCAGTGATCAGTGCGGCTGGGAAGGGCGCTGTGGCATGTTGCACGAAGCGGTCTGTGAGGATTTCCCTGATCTGAAGCCGCTGCACGTCTACGCCAGCGGCTCGCCGGCGATGGTCTACGGCACGCTGGACGCGCTGGTGGAAGCGGGGATGGATGCTCATCAGATGCGTGCGGATGTGTTCGCTTACGCGCCTCGCTCGTAAGTTCGTTATAACTCTCTATATAGCCGATCGGTATTTATGTAATTGCATAAATGCCGGTAGGTTATATATCAATCAGGCAATCAATTAAGAACTGTGCCATGGCACTCAAATTGCCTTAAAACATATGTGCCTTATTGTTACAGCGGTGCGTTCTATTAAGTAATTCTTCACCCGCGGGGAGCTGAACGCTATTCGCCATGAGCGCCATTGAAAACGCTTTTCTGAACCTGGCTTACCCTCCGCGGCTCGATCTTGGGCCGCAGCTGACGCACGAACAACTTCTCGCTTCCATGCAATCGACCATGGCGCGCCACAAAGGCGGGCCGGTGTGGCTGTTCGCCTACGGCTCGCTGATCTGGCGGCCGGAATGCTCCGCCGTCGAGCGGGTGCGCGGACGAGTCCATGGCTACCATCGTGGCTTGTACCTGTGGTCCCACGAACATCGCGGCACGCCGGAAATGCCGGGTCTGGTCTTTGGTCTGGATCGCGGCGGCTCGTGCAGCGGCTTCGCCTACCGGTTGCCGGAAGACAATCTGGACAGCGCGCTGTATGCGTTGTGGAAACGCGAGATGCCGTTCCCGTCCTATCGGCCACACTGGCTCAACTGCCGACTCGAAGATGGCAGCCAGGTTCAGGCCTTGGGATTCGTATTGGAGCGACACCTGCCCAGCTATGCCGGCAACTTGCCGGATCATGTGCTGAGCCAGGTGTTCGAAAGCGCTTGCGGGCGTTACGGCACCACTCGCGATTATGTCGAGCAGACCGCTCACGCCCTGCGCAGCCACGCCATGCCAGACCGGAATCTGGAGGCGCGGCTCAAGCGCTGTAAGTCAAAGGCCGATCAGGCGACTGCTTCGCGGCTCTGACTGGCGACTTGCTTGTGCCACAGGGTCGGGGCCAGGAAGGCCATCGACAGCAGGCAAGCGCCCACCAGCAGCACGAAACCGCCATCCCAGCCGAAATGGTCCACGGTGTAGCCCATTGCTGCACTGGCCGCGACCGAACCACCCAGATAACCGAACAGACCGGTGAAGCCTGCGGCAGTGCCGGCGGCTTTCTTCGGTGCCAGTTCCAGGGCCTGCAGGCCGATCAGCATCACCGGGCCGTAGATCAGGAAGCCGATGGAGAACAGCGCGATCATGTCGACGGTCGGGTTGCCGGCCGGGTTCAGCCAGTACACCAGCGTCGCCACGGTCACCAGTGCCATGAACACCATGCCGGTCAGGCCACGGTTGCCACGGAAGATCTTGTCCGACATCCAGCCGCACAGCAGCGTGCCCGGAATCCCCGCCCACTCGTAGAAGAAATAGGCCCACGAGGTTTTATCCACGGTGAAACCCTTGGCTTCCTTCAGGTAGGTCGGCGCCCAGTCCAGCACGCCGTAGCGCAGCAGGTAGACGAAGACGTTGGCCATGGCGATGTACCAGAGCATTTTGTTGCGCAGCACGTATTTGACGAAGATTTCCTTGGCGCTGAATTCGTCTTCGTGGCTGGCGTCGTAGCCTTCCGGGTAGTCGTTCTTGTACTTCTCGATCGGCGGCAGGCCGACCGACTGCGGGGTGTCGCGCATGGTCACGAAAGCGAACACCGCTACTGCCAGAGCCACGGCAGCCGGGACGTAGAACGCTGCGTGCCAGTCGTTGAACAGGCCCATGCCGATCAGGAACAGCGGGCCGATCAGGCCGCCACCGACGTTATGCGCCACGTTCCACACCGACACCACGCCGCCACGTTCCTTCTGCGACCACCAGTGCACCATCGTGCGTCCGCTCGGCGGCCAACCCATGCCCTGGGCCCAGCCGTTGATGAACAGCAGGATGAACATCATGGTCACGCTGGAGGTTGCCCAAGGCGCGAAACCGAAAATGAACATGACCCCGGCCGATACCAGCAGACCGAACGGCAGGAAGTAACGCGGGTTGGAGCGGTCGGACACCAGGCCCATGAGGAACTTGGACAGACCGTAGGCGATGGCGATGGCCGACATCGCCAGACCCAGATCGCCACGGCTGTAGCCTTCGTCGATCAGGTACGGCATGGCCAGCGAGAAGTTCTTGCGCAGCAGGTAGTAACCCGCGTAGCCAAAGAAGATGCCGGCGAAGATCTGCCAACGCAGGCGTCGGTAGGTGCTGTCGATTTTTTCTTCAGGCAATGGAGCCTGATGTGCGGCAGGACGAAAGAAAGCAAACATTCAAGAGCTCCAGATTTCTTGTTTTGACTGCGGATGCGAATGTTACAGTTTCGTTACCGAAAATAGCACCGCTTCCTATCGGCAAAACAGCGGAAATGTTGGAAGTCGCGCGTTCCTTTATGAACATGTCGCTCAGATATAAGTACGCGGCGCTGTGGGAAATGTTACTTCGACGTCTTCCTGCCGGGTTTCATGGCTTTGTAGGGCACAGATTTGGGAAATGTCCTGCGAACAATGCGGAAGGCGCGGCGTTCTGTTTCAGGCTGCCGGGCTCTACCCTTTTGACGGTGCCAATCGGGCACTCGTGCGGTGAAGGGGGGAGGGCTCATGCGGTGGTGTGTGTTGCTGTTTTTGCTGATGGCATCGGGAGGTGCGTGGGCGGTAGAGGTGCTGCTGATTCCGGAAAACAACCCGAGGCCGGTCTATCCGCGAGGGCTTTTCAGGGCTGGCGTGGTCGGTGAAGTGGGCGCCGAGTTCACCGTCCATGCCGACGGTTCAGTCGACCGGATCAGCTTTGCTCGAAATAGCCATCCGGAGCTGATCGAGGCGGTCAGGATTGCCGTCGAGCAATGGCGTTTCAAGCCGTGGACCGTCGAGGGCGACAGGCCGGCAGAGAGGCGAGTCCTTGCGCCGATGGTATTCAGGCTGGATCTGGATCAACCCATCCACATCAACCAGCAACTGAAAGCCTTGAAGTGCCGAACCCTGAACGAATATCTCGGCGACATTGCGGAACAGTCGTGGATCGATACGAAGGTGTTCGTTCACACCAGGGCCTACCTTTCCAATGTTTTCCACAAAGCGCAGCTGCCGGACGAACAGCGCCTCGATATGATCGCCAGACTGAACAAGCGGATTCCGACGATTGTCCGGGGATGTCGCGACAGTCCGGTCCGGACTTACATGAGTCTGTTGCCGGAGGACATTCGCAGTTTGATGTAGGGCTGGAGTGCTCTGAAGGGCGACCCGGCAGTTGCCATCAATCCCGGGTCGCCCGATCAGCTCAGCGCACTTGCACCACGACTTTCCCGACAGCCTTTCGCTGCCCGAGATCATTGATCGCCTGTGCGGCATTGCCCAGCGGATAGACCTGCGACACCAGCGGTTTCAGCTTGCCCTCGGCAAACCAGCCGAACAGTTGCTGGAAGTTCGCCGCGTTGTCCTGCGGCTGGCGCTGGGCGAAGGAGCCCCAGAACACGCCGAGCACTGCCGCGCCCTTGAGCAGGGCGAGGTTGACCGGCAGTTCGGGAATGCGGCCGCTGGCGAAACCGACGACCAACAGGCGGCCGTTCCAGGCGATGGCGCGGATGGCCTGATCGAACAGGTCGCCGCCGACCGGGTCGTAGATCACGTCGGCGCCCTGGCCGTCGGTCAGGCGCTTGATCTCGTCCTTGAGGCTGGTTTCGCTGTAGTTGATCAGTTCGTCGGCACCGGCCGCCTTGGCCACGGCGAGTTTTTCCGCGCTGCTGGCGGCGGCGATCACCCGGGCGCCCATGGCTTTGCCGATTTCCACAGCGGCCAGGCCGACGCCGCCGGAGGCGCCGAGTACCAGCAGGGTTTCACCCGGTTGCAGGTTGCCGCGCTGTTTGAGGGCGTGCATCGAAGTGCCGTAGGTCATGCTGAAGGCGGCGGCGGTGTTGAAATCCATCGACGGCGGGATCGGCAGCACGTTGTAGCCCGGCACCGCGACCTGCTCGGCGAAGCTGCCCCAGCCGGTCAGGGCCATGACCCGATCGCCGACCTTCAGGTGACTGACCTTTTCACCGACTTCGCTGACCACGCCGGAGGCTTCGCCACCTGGGGAGAACGGGAAGGGCGGCTTGAACTGGTACTTGCCCTCGATGATCAGCGTGTCCGGGAAGTTGACCCCGGCGGCGTGCACGTCCAGCAGGATTTCGTTCTTCTTGGCGACAGGACTGGCGACGTCTTCCAGCACCAGCGATTCGGCAGGGCCGAAGGCTTTGCACAGCACGGCTTTCATCAGGGCTATTCCTTTGGGAGTGATGGCCGATAAGTGTAGGTGTGGCAGTCAACGGGTCAACGAGCATGCCCGGCCCTGATAGTCCGCCATAAGCTTGTGCTTGCGCGGCGGGTCGTTATGCTAGGCCGCAAACCGGATAAGGAGCGAATTGTGAAAGCGTGGATCATGTTGTTGCTGGCCCTGTCTCTGCCTGTGGCAGCGCTGGCCGAAGAAGCCAAAGAAGGCGAGGCGCCGAAGGTCAGCTACATCACCCTGAGCCCGCCGTTTGTGGGCAACTACGGACTCGATGGCACCCCGAAGCTCAAGGTCTACAAGGCCGACGTGGCACTGCGGGTGACCGGTGAAGAGGCGACCAAACTTGTCAAGGCCAACGAGCCGCTGATCCGCAATCAGCTGGTGGCGCTGTTCACTCAGCAGACGACTGATGCGATGGGCAGCATCGAGGGCAAGGAAAAGCTGCGTCAGGAAGCCTTGAAGCAGACTCAGCAAGTGATGAATGACGAGACCGGCAAACCGGTGGTTGAAGATCTGTTGTTCAACAACCTGATCATTCAGTAAGGCATTCGTTGTCCGGGCGGGCCTCATCGCGAGCAAGCTCGCTCCCACAGGATTCATGGTGATCACAATTTTGTGATTCACACAGATCCCTTGTGGGAGCGAGCTTGCTCGCGATGGCATTTTGTCAGGCGACAAATGACTCAGGGTTTGAGCGCGATCACTGCCGCCCACTGCTCGGCCGTCACCGGCATCACCGACAGTCGCGAACCCTTTTGCACCAGCGGCATCTCGGCCAGCGCGGTCTGCTGTTTCAGGTAATCCAGCTTCAAGACCCGGTTGAATGTCTCTACGTGGGCGACATCGATCGCGCTCCAGGCGTTTTTCTCCGGCGTGGCTTTCGGATCGAAGTAATGGCTTTCCGGTTCCAGTGCGGTGGGATCCGGGTACGCGGCTTCGATTATTTTGCCGATTCCGGCAATGCCCGGCTCCGGGCAGCTGGAGTGGTAGAAAAAGAACTCGTCCCCCACCGCCATGGCCCGCAGGAAATTACGTGCCTGATAGTTGCGAACCCCGTCCCAGCGCGCTTTGCCGAGCTTCTCCAGGCCCTTGATCGAGAGCTCGTCGGGCTCGGATTTCATCAGCCAGTAGGCCATGGTGTGTGCTCCTCAAGCGGTCATTGGGCAGGTTGTCCGGCAATTTTATGACAAACCGACGGTCGGTTGACGTCAGCATTTGCGCAGAGGTTCACGTTGTCGCAAAATGCCGGCCTTTAAAGCTTGACGCTGCTGCACGGCCTACGAATGGAAACCGCTGCTGTCATCGTGATGATGTGCCTTGAGGGGGGCAATCGATGAAACGCAAACCGGATTTGCTGTGGACTTTGGTAATTTTGTTCGGTCTGGGCGTCGTGACCACCGGTTATGCGCAAAGTCTGTGGGCCAACAAGGCCGATGCACCGATTGAAGTGGCGCAACAGGTACAACAGTCGACAGCCTTCAAGCGCTGACACTGCCTTTTCGACGCTGCTGATCTACGCGGCGTCTATCCTGCGAAATACCACGCCTTGTCTGTCACCGTTCCCTGCAACGGTACATCCCAGCTCGCTTGCGCGAGACGTTCGACTTTCTGACATTCATGGGCTAACCCCAACAGCGTCGGCTTGCGCCAGTTCTGGCGTCGGGCCAGGTACGCCAGACTGCGATCGTAGAATCCGCCACCCATGCCCAGGCGCCCGCCGACATCGTCGAATCCCACCAAAGGCAACAACACCAGATCCAGTGCCCAGACCTTGCGCTGACGGGCCAGATTGGCGCGTGGCTCAAGAATGCGGAAGCGGTTGGGTTTGAGTTTTTCGCCGGGGCGGATCTGCTGAAAGACCATTTTGGTCCGCGGCCAGGCACTGAGCACCGGCAGGTAGGTTTTCTTGCCCCGACGCTGGGCAGCGCGCAGCAACAGGCGCGGGTCGATTTCACCGTCGGTGGGCAGGTACAGGGAAATGTATTTCGCCCGGCGAAAGTGCGGGTCTTGTGCCAGTTGCTTGTACAGACCTTCGGCAGCCTGGCGTTGTTCGCTTCGCGTCAGCGAGCGGCGGGCCTTGCGCAGCAGGCGGCGCAGTTGGGGACGGGGCAGCAACGCGGGTTCGGTCATGGTTCGGCTTCGGCAGGGTGGGACGAAAACGTACGCATAAAAAATCCGATGCCGGCATGCACCGGCATCGGATTCGAATCAGGCTCCCCGGATGAGCCGCTGTCGACTTAGCCCTTGAACCCGAGAGTTCAAGGTGGAGGATGCAGTAGGCTTTAAGGCTTTCCGTCTGGCGGACATGCACACCAGCCCAACGTGCAACCCCCAGGGTAGTGCAAATCGGCTCAGGGACATCGTCAACTGGCAAGCACCCCAGGGAGTGCGGCGAGTATAACTCAAGCAGCCTGGCGAATCAGCCCTTGCTGATGTCCGGATCGTCGGCCAGCACCAGATCGACACGATCGAGCAAGTCACGCACCTGTTCACGGGTCGAACCGCTGGCCTGGATGTCCGGACGCTCTTCTTTGTGCAAGAGGTCGTGGGTGATGTTCAGCGCAGCCATCACGGCGATGCGGTCGGCGCCGATGACTTTGCCGCTGCTGCGGATCTCGCGCATCTTGCCGTCCAGGTAGCGGGCGGCGCTGATCAGATTGCTGCGCTCTTCCTGGGGACAGATGATCGAATACTCTTTGTCGAGGATCTGCACGGTAACGCTATTGCTTGAACTCATGAGTCTTGCTCCAGGGCCTTGAGGCGCGAAATCATCGATTCGACCTTACGCCGGGCGATTTCGTTTTTTTCAATGAGGTGCGCGCGTTCCTCGCGCCAGGTCTTTTCCTGAGCAAGTAAGAGTGCATTTTGACTCTTTAGTTGCTCGACTCGGGTAATCAGCAGTTCGAGTCTGGCCATCAGCGCTTGCAGGTCGGTGTCTTCCATTGTGTCCACTGATTCGGTCTGATGGGTTTGGCTGGCGGACAGCCTTTAATGGTCTTGGCGAGTCTGTCGATGTAGGATACAAGGCCTTCATTCTAGACATAGCGCCGTCTGGCGCCTAGCTGCCCATGCCCATTCAGAATTCCCCGTACCAAGGCTTTGCCACCCTGCTGAACTCCAGCGGTCACTCCGTTTCGCCTGCCGAACTGCACGGCCTGTTGCTGGGCCGCAGTTGCGCCGGCGCCGGCTTCAATGCCGAAGAGTGGCTGATCGATGCCGCCGAGCTGCTCGAAAGCGAGCCGCAGGACAACGTCCGCAACGCGCTGATCGGTCTGCAGGAGATGGTCAAGAGCGAACTCACCGGCGATGAAGTCACCGTGGTTCTGCTGCTGCCGAACGATGACGCGCCACTGGCCGAGCGCGCCGCCGCGCTGGGCGAATGGTGCCAGGGCTTCCTCACCGGTTTCGGCCTGAACTGCCGCGACAGCAGCATGCTGAGCACCGAAGCCACTGAAGTGTTGCAGGATTTGGCAGCGATCTCCCAGGTGCAAGACGCACTGGAAGAATCCGAAGACGGCGAAAGCGACTATATGGAAGTCATGGAGTACCTGCGTGTCGCTCCGCTGCTGCTGTTCTCCGAAACCAAAAAGGCCGACGTGCCGCCAGCGGCCAAGCCGTCGCTGCACTGATCGCGTGCCAGGGAAAGCCATCTGCCCATGATCCATATCCCGAAAGCGGAATACGCCCGGCGCCGCAAGGCGCTGATGGCACAGATGGAACCCAACAGCATCGCGATCCTGCCTGCCGCCGCGGTCGCCATTCGCAACCGCGACGTCGAACATGTCTATCGTCAGGACAGCGACTTCCAGTACCTCAGCGGTTTTCCCGAGCCGCAAGCGGTCATCGTCCTGATGCCCGGTCGCGAACACGGCGAATACGTGCTGTTCTGCCGTGAGCGCAATGCCGAACGCGAACTCTGGGACGGCCTGCGCGCCGGCCAGGAAGGCGCGATCCGCGATTTCGGCGCCGACGACGCCTTCCCGATTACTGACATCGACGACATCCTGCCGGGCCTGATCGAAGGCCGCGACCGGGTGTATTCGGCCATGGGCAGCAACCCCGAATTCGACCGCCACCTGATGGACTGGATCAACGTGATCCGCTCCAAGGCGCACCTCGGCGCCCAGCCGCCGAACGAATTCGTTGCCCTGGATCACCTGCTGCACGACATGCGCCTGTATAAATCGGCGGCAGAAGTGAAGGTGATGCGCGAAGCGGCGCGGATCTCTGCCCAGGCTCACATCCGGGCGATGCAGGCCAGCCGTGCCGGGTTGTACGAGTACAGCCTCGAAGCCGAACTGGATTACGAGTTCCGCAAGGGCGGGGCGAAAATGCCGGCCTATGGTTCGATCGTCGCTGCCGGGCGCAACAGCTGCATCCTGCATTACCAGCAGAATGACGCGTTGCTCAAGGACGGCGATCTGGTGCTGATCGACGCCGGATGCGAGATCGACTGCTACGCCAGCGACATCACCCGCACCTGGCCGGTCAACGGCAAGTTTTCCGCTGAACAGAAAGCGATCTACGAACTGGTGCTGGCTTCGCAGGAAGCGGCATTCGCCGAAATCGCTCCGAACAAGCACTGGAACCAGGCGCACGAAGCCACGGTTCGGGTCATCACCGCCGGACTGGTGAAGCTGGGGCTGTTGCAGGGCGAAGTCGACGAGTTGATCGCTACCGAGGCCTACAAGGCGTTTTACATGCACCGCGCCGGCCACTGGCTGGGGATGGATGTGCATGACGTCGGCGAATACAAGGTCGGCGGCGAATGGCGAGTGCTGGAAGTCGGCATGGCGCTGACCGTGGAGCCGGGCATCTACATCGCTCCGGACAATCAGAACGTAGCGAAGAAATGGCGCGGCATTGGCGTGCGCATCGAGGATGACGTGGTAGTGACCAAGAGCGGTTGTGAAATCCTGACGGGTGGCGTGCCGAAAACCGTCGCCGAGATCGAAGCCCTGATGGCGCAAGCACGGACCTGCGCGGCATGAGTCGGGTCAATCTGGCAATCATCGGTGGCGGTCTGGTCGGCGCCAGTCTGGCGTTGGCCTTGCAGGCCGGAGCCAAGGCCCGTGGCTGGAAGATCGTGCTGATCGAACCGTTCGCCCCCGGTGATACCTGGCAGCCAAGCTACGACGCGCGCTCCTCGGCGCTGTCCTTCGGCTCGCGGCAGATTTATCAGCGGTTGGGCGTGTGGCAGGAAATCTCCCGCCGCGCCGAACCGATCAAGCAGATTCATGTATCCGACCGTGGTCGTTTCTCCACCGCCCGACTTTCGGCGATGGAAGAGGGCGTCCCTGCGCTCGGCTATGTCGTGGAAAACGCCTGGCTCGGCCAGTGTCTGTGGCAGCACCTCGACAAAGACGTGATCAGCTGGCGCTGCCCGGCGGAAGTCACCCGCATGGAGCCGTTGCCGGACGGCTATCGCCTGACCCTCAACGACGAAACCACGGTCGAGTGCGATCTGGCGGTGCTCGCCGATGGCGGCCGTTCCGGTCTGCGCGAACAATTGGGCATCAACGTGCGCAAGCGCCCGTATAACCAGAGCGCGCTGATCGCCAACATCACCCCGAGCGAAGCGCACAACGGCATGGCCTTCGAGCGCTTCACCGACGAAGGCCCGATGGCGCTGTTGCCGCTGCCGGAAAACCGTTGCGCGCTGGTCTGGACCCGTCTGGGCATGGACGCGCAACGGTTGGCCGACCTCAGCGAGCGTGATTTCCTCAGCGAGCTGCAAGGCGTGTTCGGCTACCGTCTCGGCACTTTGAAACAGGTCGGCGCGCGGCATCTGTACCCGCTGTCGCTGGTGGAAGCCGAAGAGCAGGTGCGCTCGCATCTGGCCGTTCTCGGCAATGCCGCCCACAGCCTGCATCCAATTGCCGGGCAGGGTTTCAACCTGTCTCTGCGCGATGCCGATGCGTTGGCCGCCGCGCTGCTGGCCAGCGACAAACCGCTGGGGGATTTCGCCACGCTGCAGGCGTATCGCGAGCGTCAGCGCCTCGATCAAGACCTCACCGTGGGTTTCTCCGATCAGGTCACGCGCCTGTTCGGCAGCACCCAGCCGCTGGTGTCGCTGGGGCGCAACATCGGCCTGCTCGGCCTCGATCTGCTGCCGCCGGCCAAACGCTGGTTCGCCCGTCAGGCCATGGGGCTGGGGACGCGGCCGGATGCGTGAGTGGCTGATCAAACAGTTTGGCAAGGCGCGGCTGATGCGCTGGATCATGACGTTCTACCCGCCGTACTTCGGCGCCGGTGTCCGGGTGCAGCACATCAGCGATGACTTTCGCGACATCCAGGTCTCGATGGGCCTGGGCTGGTACAACCGCAATTACGTCGGCACCCAGTTCGGCGGCAGTCTGTATTCGATGGTCGATCCGTTCTTCATGTTGATGCTCATGGAGAACCTCGGCTCGCGGTACATCGTCTGGGACAAGGCCGCCGACATTGATTTCATATCGCCGGGCAAAGGCCCGGTGTTCGCCCGGTTCAACATCGACGACACCCTGCTCGACGAGATCCGTCGGCAGACCGCCAGTGGCGAGAAATACCTGCCGCAGTTGCAGGTCGACATTCATGACGGCGCCGGCAACCTGGTGGCGCGGGTCGGTAAAACCCTTTACGTGCGGCTCAAGCCGCCAGCGAGACAGGCTTAAAGCATGGAAATGCGCGCGGATGTGCTGATTGTCGGAGCCGGAATGGTCGGCAGTGCCCTGGCGCTGGCGTTGCAGGGCAGCGGGCTGGAAGTGCTGCTGCTCGACGGCAGCCCGTTGAGCGTCAAACCCTTCAATGGCGACGCGCCGTTCGAGCCACGGGTGAGCGCACTGTCGGCGGCCAGCCAGCGAATCCTCGATCGCCTCGGCGTGTGGGACGGCATCGTCAACCGACGCAGCAGCCCTTACACCGACATGCACGTCTGGGACGGCAGCGGTACCGGCCAGATCCACTTCTCGGCCAGCAGCGTGCACGCCGAGGTGCTCGGCCACATTGTCGAAAACCGCGTGGTCCAGGATGCCTTGCTCGACCGTCTGCACGATTGCGATATGGGCCTGCTGGCCAACGCGCGACTGGAGCAGATGCGCCGTTCCGGTGACGACTGGCTGCTGACCCTGGCCGACGGCCGCACCTTGCGCGCGCCGCTGGTGATCGCGGCGGACGGCGCCAATTCTGCGGTGCGCCGTCTGACTGGCGTTGCCACTCGCGAGTGGGATTACCTGCATCACGCCATCGTCACCAGCGTGCGCAGCAGCAAGCCGCACCGCATGACCGCCTGGCAGCGTTTCACCGATCACGGGCCGCTGGCGTTTTTGCCGCTGGAGCGTGATGGCCAGCAGGACTGGTGCTCGATCGTCTGGTCGACCACGCCAAGCGAAGCCGAACGGCTGATGGCGCTGGATGAAGCGGACTTCTGCCGTGAACTCGAACGCGCTTTCGAAGGTTGCCTCGGCGACGTCATCAGCGCCGACCCGCGCCTGTGCGTGCCGCTGCGTCAACGTCACGCCAAACGCTACGTGGCCGAAGGCCTGGCACTGATCGGCGATGCCGCGCACACCATTCACCCGTTGGCGGGGCAGGGCGTGAATCTCGGCTTCCTCGATGCCGCCGTGCTGGCCGAAGTGTTGTTGCAGGCCAACGAACGCGGCGAACGCCTGGCGGACGTGAAAGTCCTGAGCCGCTACGAACGCCGGCGCATGCCGCACAATCTGGCGCTGATGGCCGCGATGGAAGGCTTCGAGCGGTTGTTCCAGGCCGATCCGTTGCCGCTGCGCTGGTTGCGTAATACCGGGCTGAAAATCGTCGAGCAGATGCCCGAGGCAAAGGCGTTGTTCGTGCGCGAAGCATTGGGTCTGACCGGGGGACTTTCCCGTCCTGGCTAAACCATAATTCTCTGTTGAGACTGAAGGCCCCTTCGCGGGCAAGCCCGCTCCCACAGTGGACAGTGTGAAATTCCAATTTGAGTACACCCTGGAACCCTGTGGGAGCGGGCTTGCCCGCAAAGGCGCCAGTTCATTCGCCAAAAGTTTCGGGCTGTGCAACATCTGGTAACTCCTTGGGAAAGTGTTCGATTGAGCTCGTAAATGTGAGTCCTTATCATTTGGGCCACTTTTCCCGACCGAGAGACCGCTCCCATGTTGGCATCCAAGCGTGTTCTGACCGCACTGGCCCTGACCCTGATCGGCAGCACTGCCGCCCAGGCCGCCGACGAGGTGGTGGTCTACTCCTCGCGTATCGATGAGCTGATCAAGCCGGTGTTCGATGCCTACACCGCCAAGACCGGGGTGAAGATCAAGTTCATCACCGACAAGGAAGCGCCGCTGATGCAGCGGATCAAGGCCGAGGGCGAGAACGCCACCGCCGACCTGCTGCTGACCGTCGATGCCGGCAACCTCTGGCAGGCCGAGCAGATGGGCATTCTTCAGCCGTTCACCTCGAAAACCATCGACGCCAGCATTCCCCTGCAATATCGCTCGTCCAGCCACGCCTGGACCGGCCTGAGCCTGCGTGCGCGAACCATCGCCTATTCCACCGCACGGGTGAAACCGGGCGAGCTGACCACCTACGAAGCATTGGCCGACAAGAACTGGGAAGGCCGCCTGTGCCTGCGCACGGCGAAGAAGGTCTACAACCAGTCGCTGACCGCCACCATGATCGAAGTCCACGGCGCCGAGAAGACCGAGAAGATCCTCAAGGGCTGGGTCAACAACCTGTCCACCGACGTGTTCTCCGACGACGTCGCGGTGCTGGAAGCGATCAACGCCGGCCAGTGCGACGTCGGCATCGTCAACACCTACTACTACGGCCGCCTGCACAAGCAGAAGCCGGAGCTGCCGGTAAAACTGTTCTGGCCGAACCAGGCGGATCGTGGCGTGCACGTCAACCTGTCGGGCATCGGCCTGACCAAACATGCACCGCATCCGGAAGCCGCCAAGGCACTGGTAGAGTGGATGACCACGCCTGAAGCGCAGAAGATCTTTGCCGACGTGAACCAGGAGTTCCCGGCGAATCCGGCGGTGAAACCTTCGGAAGAAGTGGCGGCGTGGGGGCAGTTCGTGGCTGATACGCTGCCAGTTGAGGTGGCGGGCAAGCGACAGGCTGAAGCGATCCGGATGATGGATCGGGCGGGTTGGAACTGAGTATGTTGCCGGCTGCGGTGTTCGCTTGAGATCGCTGCCCTCACCCCAGCCCTCTCCCGGAGGGAGAGGGAGCCGATCTCCATAGTTTTTAAAACTGGAGTTCAACTCGATATTGCAAGTCGCCGAATGATGTCCAGGCAACACGGTCAGTCCCCTCTCCCTCCGGGAGAGGGCTAGGGTGAGGGCAGCAATCCCCACTTGAAACACTCAGCTCAACAACACCACAAAATCCCTCAGAGACCCAAAAGTGGCCCACCCCGCCCAACGCCGCTGGTACCCCATCGTCTTCGCCATCGCCGCGTTGGTGCTGCTCCCCCTCAGCGTGCTCCTGCTCTCATGGCAAACCATCGATCACCAGATCTGGTCGCACCTCTGGGAAACCCAGATGCCACGCCTGCTGGGCAACACCCTGACACTGGTCTTCGGCGTAGGCATCGGCGTAACCCTGCTGGGCGTAAGCCTCGCCTGGCTCACCAGCCTCTGCGAATTCCCCGGGCGACGCTGGCTCGACTGGGCGCTGATGCTGCCGTTCGCAATCCCGGCCTACGTGCTGGCGTTCGTCTTCGTCGGCCTGCTGGACTTCGCAGGCCCCGTGCAAACCCTGCTGCGCGAATGGTTCGGCACCGGCCTGCGCCTGCCGCGAGTGCGCTCCACCGGCGGGGTGATTCTGGTGCTGGTGCTGGTGTTTTATCCCTACGTCTACCTGCTGGCGCGCACCGCGTTCCTGGCGCAGGGCAAGGGATTGATGGAAGCCGCGCGAGTACTCGGCCAGTCACCCTGGCAGGCATTCTGGCGCGTGGCATTGCCGATGGCTCGGCCGGCCATCGGTGCCGGCGTGGCGCTGGCACTGATGGAAACCCTGGCGGATTTCGGCGCGGTGTCGGTGTTCAACTTCGACACCTTCACCACCGCGATCTACAAGACCTGGTATGGCTTCTTCAGCCTGCCCAGCGCCGCGCAACTCGCCAGCCTGTTGCTGCTGGTGGTGATGCTGGTGCTGTACGGCGAACGTCGCGCGCGCGGTGCCAATCGGGCAAGTAATGAACGGCCACGGGTCAAGGCGCTCTACCACCTGCGTGGGCCCAAGGCCTGGGCGGCGACCGGCTGGTGCGGTCTGGTGTTTGCCTGCGCGTTTGTCATTCCGGTGCTGCAACTGGTGGTGTGGTTCTGGCAGCGCGGGCGATTCGATCTGGATGAGCGCTACGCGGGATTGATTCTGCACACCTTGTATCTGGGCGGCATGGCGGCGTTGATCACGGTCAGCGTGGCGATGTTGCTGGCGTTCGCCCGGCGCCTGGCGCCCACCCGGACGATCAATTCCGCCGTCGGTCTGGCCAATCTCGGTTATGCCTTGCCGGGCTCGGTGCTGGCGGTGTCGATCATGCTCGCGTTCAGTTATCTGGACCGGGAGCTGGTGATTCCGCTGTCCGGCTGGCTCGGCGGTGCGGGCAAGCCGCTGTTGCTGGGCAGTCTGGCGGCGTTGCTGTTGGCGTATCTGGTGCGGTTCGTGGCGGTGGCCTATGGGCCGCTGGAAAGCAGTCTGACGCGTATACGGCCATCTTTGCCTGAAGCGGCACGTAGCCTGGGCGTCAGCGGGCCGCGACTGTTTTTCAAAGTGTATCTGCCGTTGTTGCTGCCCGGCACGCTCAGCGCCGCGTTGCTGGTGTTCGTCGATGTGCTCAAGGAAATGCCCGCGACCCTGCTGATGCGCCCGTTTGGCTGGGACACGCTGGCGGTGCGGATCTTCGAAATGACCAGCGAAGGTGAATGGGCGAGGGCGTCGTTGCCGGCGCTGACCCTGGTGCTGGTCGGCTTGTTGCCGGTCATCGGACTTATTCGCCGTTCGGCGCATCGAAACACTTAGTCGTCAGTCCTGAATCATGCGGCTACAATGCGCGGCATTCGGTGCGGTCCGTCTGACAGACCCTGTCGCTAAAATCGGCTGAAAGCCCTTTTTTACAGGGCTTTCCGATCCGTGCAGCAGCGCTCCGCACCTTCGCCACGCCCGGAAGGAGAAACCCATGGGACAGCGTACGCCTCTGTATGACCTGCATCTCGCCCTCGGCGCGAAGATGGTCGATTTTGGCGGTTGGGACATGCCCCTGCATTACGGCTCACAGGTCGAGGAACACCATCAGGTGCGCCGCGATTGCGGGGTGTTCGATGTTTCCCACATGACCGTGATCGATGTCACCGGCCCCCAGGCCAAGGCCTGGCTCCAGCATTTGCTGGCCAATGACGTCGAACGCCTGCACAGCCCCGGCCGTGCGTTGTACAGCACCATGCTCAACGAGCGCGGCGGCATCGTCGACGACATGATCGTCTACCGCCTCGAGGACGGTTATCGTCTGGTGGTCAACGCTTCCACCCGCGATCAGGATCTGGCCTGGATGCAGGCACAGCTGGGCAGTTTCGATGTGCAAATGCACGAACGCTCCGAGCTGGCGATGCTCGCCATTCAAGGCCCCCATGCCCGGCACAGGATTGCCGAGCTGGTGACCCAGTCCCGCGCCAACCTGATCCAGATGCTCAAGCCTTTCGAGGGCTACGTCGACGGCGACTGGTTCATTGCGCGCACCGGCTACACCGGTGAGGACGGTCTGGAAATCGCCCTGCCGGCCGATCAGGCTCCCGGATTTTTCAACGATCTGGTGGGCGCAGGTATTTCCCCCATCGGCCTTGGTGCCCGCGACACGTTGCGGGTCGAAGCCGGCATGAACCTTTACGGTCAGGACATCCACCAAGACGTTTCGCCACTGGCCTCGAACATGGCCTGGAGTATCGCCTGGGAACCGGCCACGCGCCGGTTCATCGGTCGCGACGCGCTGGAAGCGGAAAAAACCGCCGGCGTGCAGCACAAACTGGTCGGTCTGGTGCTTGAGGAACGCGGGGTTTTGCGGGCCCATCAGGTGGTTCGTATCGCTGATGTTGGCGAAGGGGAGATCACCAGTGGTAGTTTCTCTCCTACGCTTAGCAAGTCGATTGCCCTGGCGCGTGTACCGATGGCGACTGCCGACCGCGCCGAAGTGGAAATCCGTGGCAAGTGGTATCCGGTACGAGTGGTCAAACCGACCTTTGTCCGTCACGGCAAAACCTTGATCTAAACCTTTTCCGGCGGGCACGACCGCTGACAATTTCTTGAGGACACCGAGCATGAGCAACATCCCAGCTGAACTGCGTTTTGCCGAAAGTCATGAATGGGCGCGTCTGGAAGCCGACGGCACCGTCACCGTGGGCATCAGCGATCACGCCCAGGAAGCGTTGGGTGATGTGGTGTTTGTCGAGCTGGCAGAAGTGGGCAAGGTGTTCGCCGCCGGTGATGCTGCCGGTGTCGTCGAGTCGGTGAAGGCTGCTTCCGACATCTATTCCCCGGTCGGTGGCGAAGTGATTGCCGTCAACGAAGACCTGGCCAACGCGCCGGAAGAGCTGAACAACGATCCGTACGCCGCGTGGATCTTCAAGCTCAAGCCAAGCGACAAGGCCGAGCTGGACAAGCTGCTCGACGCTGCCGGCTACAAGGCTGCCATCGGCGAATAAGCTGCAGGCGAGACCCCAAAGCCCCGACCCGTCGGGGCTTTTTTCTGCCCGGGACTTTTGCCGTCGGGGTGGCTGCTATGCTGGTTTGACCGTGTTGCATTGACGCCGAGCCGCCAGCCAAGAGAGAGCCCGTCATGTCCCAGTTGCCATCCTTGAGCCAGTTACGCGATCCCCATGCCTTTCTGCGCCGCCACCTCGGCCCCGATGCCGCCGAGCAACAGGCGATGCTCGACAGCCTCGGCCTCGGCAGCCGGGTCGAACTGATCGAACAGACCGTGCCGCCGGGCATTCGCCTCAACCGCGAGCTGGACCTGCCGCCGGCGCTGGACGAACAGGCGGCGTTGGCAAAGCTGCGCGGTTATGCCGAGCAGAACCAGGTCTGGACCAGCCTGATCGGCATGGGCTACCACGGCACCCTGACCCCGACCGTCATCCTGCGCAACGTGCTGGAAAATCCCGGCTGGTACACCGCCTACACGCCTTATCAACCGGAAATCGCCCAGGGCCGGCTCGAAGCGTTGCTCAACTTTCAGCAACTGACCATCGACCTCACCGGCCTTGAACTGGCCAATGCTTCGCTGCTCGATGAAGCCACCGCTGCGGCGGAAGCCATGGCCCTGGCCAAGCGCGTGGCGAAGTCGAAAAGCAATCTGTTCTTCGTCGACGAAAACTGTCATCCCCAGACCATTTCCGTGGTGCAGACCCGCGCCGAAGGCTTCGGCTTCGAGCTGATCGTCGACGCTGTGGATAACTTGAAGCAGCACCAGGTGTTCGGCGCACTGCTGCAATACCCCGACACCCACGGCGAAGTCCGCGACCTGCGTCCACTGATCGATCACCTGCACGCGCAGCAGGCGCTGGCCTGCGTGGCGGCCGATCTGCTCAGTCTGTTGCTGCTGACCCCGCCGGGCGAACTGGGTGCCGACGTGGTGTTCGGTTCATCCCAGCGCTTCGGTGTGCCGATGGGTTACGGCGGCCCGCACGCGGCGTTTTTCGCCAGTCGCGAGGAATACAAACGGGCGATTCCCGGCCGGATCATCGGTGTGTCGAAAGATGCCCGTGGCAACGTCGCGCTGCGTATGGCCCTGCAAACCCGCGAACAGCACATTCGCCGGGAGAAGGCCAATTCGAACATCTGCACCGCCCAGGTGCTGCTGGCCAACATCGCCAGTTTCTATGCGGTCTATCACGGCCCGGAAGGTCTGAAACGAATCGCCCAGCGTGTGCACCGGCTGACCTGCATTCTCGCCGCCGGGCTCGAACGCCATGGCATAAAACGGCTGAACGAACACTTCTTCGACACCCTCACGCTGGACGTGGGCGGCGCGCAAACCGCGATCATCGAAAGCGCCCAGGCCGCGCAGATCAACCTGCGAATTCTCGGTCGTGGCCAACTGGGTCTGAGCCTCGACGAGGCCTGTGATGAAAGCACCGTGGCCAGACTGTTCGATGTGCTGCTGGGCGCCGATCACGGTTTGAGCGTCGATGATTTGGACGCCGAAACGCTGACCTCCGGCATTCCCGACACGCTGCAACGCAGCACGCCTTACCTGCGTCACCCGGTGTTCAACGCCCACCACAGCGAAACCGAGATGTTGCGCTACCTCAAGCAGTTGGAGAACAAGGATCTGGCGCTCAACCAGTCGATGATCCCGCTGGGCTCCTGCACCATGAAACTCAACGCCACCAGCGAGATGATCCCGATCACCTGGCCGCAATTCGCGAATCTGCACCCGTTCGTGCCCCGGGAGCAGGCGGTCGGTTACACTCTGATGATCGAGGAGCTTGAGCGCTGGCTGTGCGCGATCACCGGGTTCGATGCGATCTGCATGCAACCCAACTCCGGCGCCCAGGGCGAGTACGCCGGGTTGCTGGCAATCCGCAAATATCACGAGAGCCGCCAGCAGGGCGGACGGGATATCTGCCTGATTCCTTCTTCGGCCCACGGCACCAACCCGGCCTCGGCGCAGATGGCCGGGATGCGCGTGGTGATTGTCGAGTGTGACGACGCCGGCAACGTCGATCTGGAGGACTTGAAAGCCAAGGCGTCCGAGGCCGGGGACAAGCTGTCGTGCCTGATGGCGACCTACCCGTCGACTCATGGCGTGTACGAGGAAGGCATCAGCGAAATCTGCGAAGTTATCCACAAGCACGGCGGCCAGGTGTACATGGACGGCGCCAACCTCAACGCTCAGGTCGGGCTGGCGCGGCCGGCGGACATCGGCGCCGACGTGTCACACATGAACCTGCACAAGACGTTCTGCATTCCCCACGGCGGAGGCGGGCCGGGCATGGGGCCGATTGGCGTGCGTGCGCATCTGGCGCCGTTCGTTGCCAACCATCCGGTGATTCCGATCGACGGGCCGCAACCGCAGAACGGAGCGGTCAGCGCCGCACCGTGGGGCAGCGCGAGCATTCTGCCGATCAGCTGGATGTACATCGCGATGATGGGGCCGCAACTGGCGGATGCCAGTGAGGTGGCGATCCTCGCGGCGAATTACCTGGCGCAGCATCTGTCCGGTGCTTTCCCCGTTCTGTACAGCGGTCGCAACGAGCGGGTCGCCCACGAATGCATTCTGGATCTGCGCCCGCTGAAAGCGCAGACCGGCATCAGCGAAGAAGACGTCGCCAAGCGCCTGATGGATTACGGCTTCCACGCGCCGACCATGTCGTTCCCGGTGCCGGGCACCTTGATGGTCGAGCCGACCGAGAGCGAGTCCAAGGCCGAACTGGATCGGTTCATCGGCGCGATGCTGAGCATCCGCGCAGAAATCACCGAGGTGCAGAACGGCAACTGGCCGGCCGAGGACAACCCGCTCAAACGGGCGCCGCATACCCTGGCCGATATCACCGGCGTGTGGGAGCGGCCGTACAGCATCGAGCAGGGCATCACGCCGGATGTGCACACGAAGGCGCACAAATATTGGCCGGCGGTGAACCGGGTCGATAACGTCTACGGTGACCGCAACCTGTTCTGCGCCTGCGTGCCGGTGGACGATTACCGCTGAACCGCGGGCAAAAAAATGCCGCTCGTGTGAGCGGCATTTTTGTCTGTCCGGAAGGTTATTCCGACGCCACGGCGTTCTTCGCCAGGATCGCGTTCGCCAGTTCCATGTCCGTTGCCTGCAGGCCAGGGTTGTCGGCGCGGACTTTCTGCATCGCGGCTTCCAGGTACGGGCCACGGATGCCGCCGTCGCTGGCGACGAAGCTGCCGGCGTCGTCCTGGGCGGCAACGATCAGTTTGTGATCCTTGAAGGTCAGGTAGGTCGAGCCGGTGGTGGCACCGGACGAAATGACGTTACGCCAAAAGCTGTCGGCCATTGCCGAACCGACGGGCAGAGACAGCAGGGCAAGGGTGGCGACAGCAAGTTTGAGACGCATGTTGGGTGACTCCACTGGTGTTGAATAACCGGTTGGATCGCCGTTTCCCCGATCCGGTTCCGTGAGCGGCTATTTCTGCTCGCTCTGTGGCGTCACCCGCAGCACTTCCTCAAGGGTTGTCAGCCCCGCAGCAACTTTCTGCGCGCCGGACAATCGCAGGCTGCGCATGCCTTCCTTGAATGCCTGACGACGGATCGCGGTGAGATCGGTGTCGGGGCTGATCAAGGCCTTGAGGCTGTCGCTCAGTTGCATGATTTCGTAGACCCCGGCGCGGCCGTGATAACCGGTGTCGCGGCACTCCAGGCAACCGATGGCCCGTTGCGCATTGCCCGGCAGCGGCGCCTGCCACGGTCGGGTCAGGGTTTGCCAGTCTTCTTCATCAAGTGTCAGCGGCGCCTTGCAGTGCGGGCACAGTGTTCGCACCAGTCGTTGCGCCATCACACCGAGCACGGTGGCCTTTATCAGGTAATGCGGCACGCCGAGTTCCAGCAGACGGCTGATGGCGCTCGGCGCATCGTTGGTGTGCAGGGTCGAGAGCACCAGGTGCCCGGTCAGCGCGGCCTGAATCGCCATTTCTGCGGTTTCCAGGTCGCGGATCTCGCCGATCATGATGATGTCCGGGTCTTGTCGCATCAGCGCTCGCACGCCGGCGGCGAACGTCAGGTCGATGTTGTGCTGGACCTGCATCTGGTTGAAGGCCGGCTCGACCATCTCGATCGGGTCTTCGATGGTGCAGAGGTTGACCTCGGGCGTCGCCAGCTTTTTCAGCGTGGTGTACAGCGTGGTGGTCTTGCCGGAACCGGTCGGCCCGGTGACCAGGATGATGCCGTTGGGCTGGCGGGTCATGTCCTGCCAGCGCCGCAGGTCGTCGGCGGAAAAACCCAACTGATCGAAATCCTTGAGCAGCACCTCCGGGTCGAAGATCCGCATCACCATTTTTTCGCCGAACGCAGTGGGCAGCGTCGACAGGCGCAACTCAACCTCTCCGCCGTCCGGGGTCTTGGTCTTGACCCGGCCGTCCTGGGGTTTGCGCTTCTCGGCGACGTTCATCCGGCCAAGGCTTTTCAGGCGACTGACAATGGCCATCGTCACCTGCGGCGGAAATTGATAGACGTTGTGCAGCACGCCGTCGATGCGAAAACGCACCGTGCCTTGCTCGCGCCGGGGTTCGATGTGGATATCGCTGGCCCGCTGCTGGAAGGCGTACTGGAACAGCCAGTCGACGATGTTGACGATGTGCGCGTCGTTGGCGTCCGGCTCCTGATCGCTGGCGCCGAGGTTGAGCAGTTGTTCGAAGTTGCCGAGGTTGCCGCTTTGCGCATCGGCATTGCTGGCGCCGCTGACCGATTTGGCGAGACGAAAGAATTCGACGCTGAAACGCTGAATGTCCGACGGGTTGGCCACCACCCGTTTGATCGGCAGTTTCAGGACGTGAGTCAGATCCGCCTCCCAGCCGCTGACATAGGGCTGGGCGCTGGCCACGGTCACCGCGTCTCGGTCGACCGATACCGCGAGGATCTTGTGGCGCTGGGCGAAGGCATAGGACATCAGCGGCGTGACGGCGGCGACGTTGATCTTCAGCGGATCGATCCGCAGGTACGGCTGGCCGGCCTGCTGCGCTAGCCAGAGGGTCAGGCTTTCCAGGTCGAGGTGTTTGCCCGGACGGCTGAGATCGTCCAGTTGCTGGCTGGCGATGAATTCCAGCGGATGCTTCTGGCCATGGGCGGCATGCCGACGCCGGGCATTCAGCGCCTGCTCGGCCGAGTCCTGGCAGATGAACCCCTGGGCGACCAGTTCACGCAGTACCTCATTGAGATCCAGCCAGCGGTCCTGAGTGGCGAGTTGAACGGACATGCGGGCTCCTTTTGAACGACAGTGCGCAAAGGATAGTCGTGGCCCCGCCGACCGTTGGGCCACTACCCGACG
This sequence comes from Pseudomonas sp. B21-021, assembly GCF_024749205.1. Lineage (NCBI taxonomy): Bacteria > Pseudomonadati > Pseudomonadota > Gammaproteobacteria > Pseudomonadales > Pseudomonadaceae > Pseudomonas > Pseudomonas sp. B21-021. Next base: position 6,173,677 of record NZ_CP087192.1, on the reverse strand, counting down.
AAGACGTTTCGGTTCTTGTCAGCCGGCCGCCTGCGTCGGCGCATCCCACGCCTCGTCGGGGTTCTGCAGGTTCACCGAGCAGACGCTGATCAGGTTACGAAGTTTTTCCGCGATCACTTGGGCGCGGTGCCAGCTCAGGCGGCTCATGACGATGTCGATCGACAGCAGATCGTCCAGCCGCTGGACATTCACCTGTTCCGGGGTGAGGCACTGCAAGGCGAACAGGCTCAGCACCCGCACCAGCAAATCCGGCTCGGCCTCGGCCAGGATCTGGTACTGCGCAAGGCAATGGGCGTTGCTGGCGTTCCACACATCGGCACGGGGCGCAGGGGTGTTGACGGCTTCGAGGTGTGGCATGGCAGGTCTCCGGAATCAGTGGAGGAATTTTTACATCCGATGCCGGGCATTTCTTGTCTAAGATGAGCTCATCAGGCGGTTGATTGGGTGAATCAATTCGCTATTGGCTTCCTTTGAGGATTATTTATGCACAGCGAGCTGGACAGCTACGACCGGCGCATTCTCGCCCTGCTGCAAGAGGACGCTTCCTTGTCCAGCGCACAGATCGCCGAACAGGTTGGCCTGTCGCAGTCGCCGTGCTGGCGGCGGATTCAGCGGATGAAGGAGGAGGGGATCATTCGTGGCCAGGTGACTTTGCTCGATCGCAAGAAGATCGGCCTGAACACGCAGATCTTCGCCGAGATCAAACTCAACGCACACGGTCGTTCGAACTTCACTGAGTTCACCGAGGCGATTCGCGGTTTTCCCGAAGTGCTGGAGTGTTACGTGCTGATGGGGGCGGTGGATTTTCTGTTGCGGATTGTCGCGGCGGACATCGAGGCGTATGAGCGGTTCTTCTTCGAGAAGCTGTCGCTGGTGCCGGGGATTCAGGAAGTGAACTCGATTGTGGCGCTGTCGGAGATCAAGTCGACGACGAGCCTGCCGGTACTGCGCTGATTTGATGATCGTTCCCACGCTCCGCGGGGAATGCAGCCCGGGACGCTCCGCGTCCCAAAGCGGACGCAGAGCGTCCATTGAGGCATTCCCACGCAGACGGTTCGACGTGGGAACGATCACAGTCTGCTGGCGATGGCGGTGTTACATGCGCAGCAGCATTTTCCAGGCGCGATTCTGGTACACCGCAATCGCCTGATGCTTGCGCGCATCGAGCAATTCGTCGGTGATGGTCGGCTCGTTGGCCAGTTGCGCCAGTTTGTTCAGCTCGCCGTACAGGCGATCCATTTCCGGGATTTCCAGCACGTTGCGCGCGTGGTGCAGCCAGACCTGGATGCGTTCGATGCGTGGCAGTTGCTCGGCCAGATCTTCCGGCTGCTGCTGATAGCGCTGCAGTTGCAGCGAAGTGGCTTCTTCGCCCAGCAGGCGCGGCAGCCAGCTTTGCAACTGCGCGGCACCCTGGCGATTGCCACGGGTGTTGCGGTCAGCCGTCCAGGTGCGCGCCAGCAACCAGCGCGAAGCGTTCAGCGAGAACAGGCCCCAGCGCGGATCTTCCAGTTCTTCGAGGAACTGCTCCGGCGCGGCTTTGCGCACGTCTTCGTCTTCGATGCCAACCTGCACCAGCGGACGCCAGTCTTCCAGCAGGGCATCCAGCGCCACGCGCAAGTCGTGGGTCGACGGACGCGGGGCGGCCTGGCCGAGGCTGCTCAGCAGGGCGCGCATTTCCGCGAGGTTCTCGACCCAGTCCTGCAGCAGGCGCCAGTGGCCGTTGAAACGATACTGTTCGGCCAGACGCTGGCTGCTGCCGAGCAAGTGCCAGGCCAGGGCGGCGAAGGCGTCGTCCAGCGGGGTTTCGGCGGTAATGGCCGGCGCCGGCAGGCTCAGCGAGTAGCTGTTGGCGTCGTACAGGCGATAGCCGCGCTCGGCCTTGCTGATGTCGCACGGCATCAGGGCCAGGGTTTCGGCCAGCTCGGCAGCCAGTTCCAGCAGCGCGGCAGGCTCGCCTTCGCGCAGTTCCAGTTCCAGCTCGCAGATTTCTTCTTTCTGCTTGCCGACCACCACGTGGCCCAGGTCCAGCGCGGCTTCGATGACCACTTTGGTCTTGCCACGGCCCCAGGCGATTTCGGCGCGCTCGCGGACGAAATCGGTGGTGAAGATCGGCTTCAGGGTTTTCTTGTCCAGCTCAGCGAGGGACTCGGGCCAGCATTCGCCGTCGAGTTTCTTCACGTCGAGCTTGGCTTTGGGCAGGTTCCAGTCGTACTCGTTACGCTCGGACAGACCGGCAACGCTCTGGCCACGGGTCTTGAGGGTCTGAATCACTTCTTCGCCGTCCTTGCGCAGGCGCAGGGCAACCTTGGCCCGGGCCAGCTCACGCTCGGGCGTGTCGAAGTACTGATTCATCAACTCACGGCGTTCCCAGCCACTTTTGTTGCGTTTTTTCAGGAGAGGGTGCTCGCGCAGGGCGGCGAGGGTTTCGCGGCTGACGCGGAGTTTGATTTCGGTTTCTTTCTGCATGGCCGGAAAATCCAGGATCGGGAGCGCAGCCGGGGGAATGTGTGGCTGCCAAGGCCGTGCAGTGTACAGGACTGAACCTTCCTACGCTTTGCGGCGGTTTATTCTCGGCGCCGGATGGTTCTATGATGAACCTCAATCCGGGAGTTGGAGTCAGCGATGCCTTTGCCGTCCATGCAAGACCAGTTCGCTGCACTGATCGCCGCGCCGTCGGTCAGTTGCACTCAGCCGCGGCTCGATCAGTCCAACCGGGCGGTGATCGATCTGCTCGCGGGCTGGCTCGGCGACCTCGGCTTCAGTTGCGACATCCAGCAGGTCAGCCCCGGCAAATTCAACCTGCTCGCCAGTTTTGGCAGCGGCGCCGGCGGGCTGGTGCTGGCAGGGCACAGCGACACGGTGCCGTACGACGATGCGCTGTGGAAAACCGATCCGCTGAAACTCACCGAAATCGACGGCCGCTGGGTCGGTCTCGGCAGTTGCGACATGAAAGGCTTTTTCGCCCTGATCATCGAAGCCGTGCAGCCGCTGCTCGACCAACCGTTCAAGCAACCGCTGCTGATCCTCGCCACCTGCGATGAAGAAAGCTCGATGTCCGGTGCCCGGGCGCTGGCCGAAGCGGGGCGACCGCTGGGCCGGGCGGCGGTGATCGGTGAGCCGACCGGGCTCAAGCCGATCCGCATGCACAAAGGCATCATGATGGAACGCATCGATATCCTCGGGCAGAGCGGCCATTCGTCGGATCCGCGCCTGGGACACAGCGCCCTCGAAGCGATGCACGATGCCATCGGCGAACTGCGCGGCTTGCGCCTGTTGTGGCAGCGTGAATTCAACAACCCGCAGTTCAGCGTGCCGCAGCCGACCATGAACTTCGGCTGCATCCACGGTGGCGACAACCCCAACCGCATCTGCGGTCAGTGTTCGCTGGAGTTCGACCTGCGGCCGTTGCCGGGAATGGACCCCAAGCTCTTGCGCAGCGAGATTCTGCGCAGGCTCAACCCGGTCGCCGAACGCCATCAGGTGAAGATCGATTATGCGCCGCTGTTTCCCGAAGTGCCGCCGTTCGAGCAGGCCGAGGACGCCGAGCTGGTGCGAATTGCCGAAAAACTCACCGGCCACACGGCCGAAGCGGTAGCGTTCGGCACCGAAGCGCCTTATCTTCAGCGCCTTGGCTGCGAAACCATCGTGCTCGGCCCCGGCGACATCGCCTGTGCGCACCAGCCGGACGAGTACCTCGAAATGTCACGTTTGCAGCCTACCGTGCATCTATTGCGGCAGTTGATCGAACATTACTGTCTCAAAGCTGTATAAATTGCCCAAACACCCACCCGTATTCATGAGGAGAGCGCGCGTGTCGCCAAGCCTGTTCCGACGATAACCATCAGCCCGCTGTGCGTTTTCCGTTTCGTCCCTTTTCCGGCTGCTATTTATTACAGGCCCAGGTTCATGCCCGAATACGTCAATTGGCTTCGCCACGCGTCTCCCTATATCAATGCTCACCGCGATTGCACCTTCGTCGTCATGCTTCCGGGCGACGGCGTGGAGCATCCGAATTTCGGCAACATCGTCCATGACATCGTGCTGCTGCACAGCCTCGGCGTGCGGCTGGTACTGGTTCATGGTTCCCGTCCGCAGATCGAAACCCGCCTCGCCGCCCGCGGCCTGACTCCGCATTACCACCACGGAATGCGCATCACCGATGCCGCGACGCTGGAGTGCGTGATCGACGCGGTCGGCCAACTGCGCATCGCTATCGAAGCGCGGCTGTCGATGGACATGGCCTCCTCGCCGATGCAGGGCTCGCGTCTGCGGGTGGCCAGCGGCAACCTTGTGACGGCGCGGCCGATCGGCGTGCTGGAAGGCGTCGACTACCACCACACCGGCGAAGTGCGCCGGGTCGACCGCAAAGGCATCAACCGCCTGCTCGACGAGCGCTCCATCGTGCTGCTGTCGCCGCTGGGTTATTCGCCGACCGGTGAGATCTTCAACCTGGCCTGCGAAGACGTCGCCACCCGCGCCGCCATCGATCTGGGCGCAGACAAGCTGCTGCTGTTCGGTGCCGACCTCGGTCTGATCGACGAAAACGGCAAACTGGTGCGCGAGCTGCGCCCGCAACAGGTGCCGGCGCATTTGCAGCGTCTGGGCAGCAATTATCAGGCGGAACTGCTGGATGCCGCCGCCGAAGCCTGCCGTGGCGGCGTGGCGCGCAGCCACATCGTCAGTTATGCCGAGGACGGCGCGCTGCTGACCGAACTGTTCACCCGTGACGGTGGCGGTACGCTGGTGGCCCAAGAGCAATTCGAACTGGTGCGCGAGGCGGCGATTGAAGACGTCGGTGGCTTGCTGGACCTGATCAGCCCGCTGGAAGAGCAGGGGATTCTGGTGCGCCGTTCCCGCGAAGTGCTGGAACGTGAAATCGAGCAGTTCAGCGTGGTCGAGCGTGAAGGGATGATCATCGCCTGTGCGGCGCTGTATCAGATTGCCGATTCGGATGCCGGCGAGCTGGCGTGCCTGGCGGTGAACCCCGAGTATCGCCATGGCGGTCGCGGCGACGAATTGCTCGAGCGCATCGAGACCCGTGCCCGGGCGCAGGGCCTGAAGACCCTGTTCGTCCTTACCACCCGTACCGCCCACTGGTTCCGTGAGCGCGGTTTCGAGCCGAGCAGCGTCGAGCGCCTGCCGGCGGCGCGGGCTTCTCTCTATAACTATCAGCGCAATTCGAAGATCTTCGAAAAGTCTCTGTGATGTAACGCCCTCATCGCGAGCAGGCTCGCTCCCCCAAAGGTTCACTGAGCCTGTGTGGGAGCGAGCTTGCTCGCGATAGCGTTTATTCGGTTACAAACTTCGCACTGACATAAGGCGAGTAGTCAGGCAAAACGCTTTCGACCTTGCCCTGTTCCTTCAAGAATTTCGCCGTCTCACCAATCGCCTTCGCCGTGCCGCCGTCCAGCAGCGCCGTGGTTTGTTGCGCCTTGGCGTCCGGGAAGGCCGAACCGGCAAGCAATTCCGGAACGTCGGCAGCATTGGCACCGGTCAGTTTGGCGATTTTCTGTACAGGCACCGAGTCGGCCGTCCAGCTGTCTTTATGGGCGGCGTAATCAGCGAACGAGTCCAGAGTCACCTTGGCGAATTTGGCCACGACTTCAGGATGCTTCTCGGCAAAGTCCTTGCGTGCGACCCAGACTTCGAAGGTCGGCGCGCCCCACTGGCCAACCTGCGCGGCATCGGTCAGGGTCTTGCCGGTCTTGCGGATTTCACCCAGCGCCGGCGACCAGACAAAAGCGCCGTCGATGTCGCCACGTTTCCAGGCGGCCGCGATTTCTGCGGGTTGCAGGTTCACCACTTTGACTTTCGAGGTGTCCAGGCCCCAGTGCTTGAGCGCACCGAGCAGGCTGTAGTGGGAGGTGGAAACGAACGGGGTGGCGATGGTCTTGCCGATCAGGTCTTCGGGCTTGTTGATACCGCTGCCGTTACGCACCACCAAGGCTTCGGCGGCATTGATCTGCGCCGAGACGATGAAGGCAACGATCGGCAGATTGCGCGAGGCGGCGGCCGCCAGCGGGCTGGAGCCGAGGTTGCCGATCTGCACATCGCCGGAGGCAATGGCTGTCACAACTTCCGGGCCACTGTTGAACCGGCGCCAGTCGATCTTCTCGCCGATGGTCTTCTCGTAGATGCCGTCGGCCTGGGGGACTTTGCTCGGGTCGATACCGGTCTGGTAGCCCACGGTGAGGTTGGCTGCATGGGCTGAAAAAGAAATCAGCGCCGACACACAAACTGTAACAAATTGACTAGATAGTGCGCGTTTGGCCATCATGGCGTCGCCTTTTTGATAGGGATTGACGAATCGGGGTTGCGTCAAAGCTAATCGATCTAAAAAAAGGCTAACAAATACCATTTAGTAATGAGCTTAGTCGCCGATACGCTGTATCCCGGTGCAGATGGCCATTACAGGGCCATATAGCTTAATGGTATGAAAAAGAATGAATAAATTCTTTTTGGGTTTATCAGGAAGTCTTTACCCTGCAGGGACCAAATAACTGCGATTAGACCTTGGTCGTAGACACACAAGGTTACGATTGACTTGTCAGTCACGGTCTGGCGCTAATCGCGCATCTTAGGATCCAGGGGCATCAGACCCCGGACCAGGAACACAAGAATTAGAAACGAGAGGAGCGAAACATGAACAAGTCCACCTTGGCCCTGGCCGTGGCCGTAGGGGTTTTGGCGCAGCAGGCAGGCGCCGCCGGTTTCATCGAAGACAGCAAGGCCACCTTGGGGCTGCGTAACTTCTACATCAACACTGACAACCGCGATGGCACTGGCCCAAACAAGAACGAAGAGTGGGGCCAAGGCTTCGATCTGCGTTTCATCTCCGGCTACACCCAAGGCACCGTAGGCTTCGGTATCGACGCCATCGGCCTGCTGGGCGTGCGTCTGGATTCGGGCGGCGGCACCAACGGCAACAGCGGCACCGCTTACGGCGGCACTGTGTTCCCGAGCGAGTCCAACGGTAAAGCCGTAGACAACTTCTCCAGCCTGGGTCTGACTGCCAAAGCCAAGATCTCCCAGACTGAACTGAAGCTGGGTACCCTGCAGCCGAAGAACCCGGTCATCGTGACCAACGACGGTCGTCTGCTGCCACAAACCTGGCAGGGCGGCCAGATCACTTCCGGCGAAATCAAGGACCTGACTCTGGTCGGTGGTCAGATCGAAGCCGTGAAAGGCCGTAACTCCAGCAACAACGAAAACCTGTCCATCAGCGGTGCAAACACCCGTGGTACTGGCTTCCGTGACAGCAACAAGTTCATCTACGCCGGTGGTGACTACAAGATCACCAAAGACCTGACTGCTCAGTACTACTACGGCAACCTGGAAGACTTCTACAAGCAGCACTTCCTGGGTCTGGTACACAACTGGGCCATCGGCCCGGGCGTATTGAAGTCTGACTTCCGTTACTTCAACAGCTCCGACGACGGCAAGAACGGCACTGATCCTGCGTACTTCAGCACCGGTAACTACACCGGCGTGCGCAACGGTCGTGGCGAAGTCGACAACAACCTGTACAGCGGCCTGTTCCTGTACACCGTTGAAGGTCACACCTTCGGTGGCGGTTACCAGGTTTCCAACGGCAGCTCCGACTTCCCTTGGCTGAACCAGGGCGACGGTTCGTCGAACTACACCATCACCGACATGCAGATCCAGAAGTTCGGCCGTGCCGGCGAGAAAACCTGGCAAGCTCGCTACTCGTATGACTTCGCCAAAGTCGGCGTACCTGGCCTGACCGCCGGTGTGGTTTACCTGAAAGGCGATTCGATCGACACCGTTGGCACCAACGGTCGCGAAAGCGCTTCGAACCGTTCCGAGTGGGAACGCGACTTCACCATCGGTTACGTCGTACCGGAAGGTCCGTTCAAGAACGTCGGCCTGATGTGGAAAAACGCTGTATGGCGCACCGACCTGCCGAACACCCGTTCGCAGGACGAAAACCGCCTGATCGTCAGCTACTCGATCCCGCTGCTGTAATAGCGCGCTCCTGCACTGATGTAAAAAACCGATGTAAAAAAGCCCCGTCCGGCATCGCGCCGGACGGGGCTTTTGCGTTTTCGGGTCCGGCTCACCCCCGTAAGCCTTTCCCGATGTTCCCCTCTTTACAGCAACTCAAGGCCTTCTCGAACCTTGAGGGCGATGTTCGTCGCGATGCTGCGGGACGTCCAGTGAACAGATGTTTAATATTCAATAAAGATATAAATATCTAGTTATTTATTCTTTTTCAGAAGATCGAATCCCGAGCTACAGTTGAGGTCTCCAACAACTCATCAGGAGCCGCACCATGAGCCTCAGACTTGGCGATATCGCCCCCGATTTCGAACAGGATTCCAGCGCCGGCAAGATTCGTTTCCACGAATGGCTGGGCGATAGCTGGGGCGTGCTGTTTTCCCACCCGGCGGACTTCACTCCGGTCTGCACCACCGAGCTGGGCTTCACTGCCAAGCTCAAGGACGAGTTCACCCAACGTGGCGTAAAAGCCATTGCACTGTCGGTCGACCCGGTGGACTCGCACCACAAGTGGATCGAGGATATCAACGAAACCCAGAACACCATCGTCAACTTCCCGATCCTGGCCGATGCCGATCGCAAGGTGTCCGATCTGTACGATCTGATCCACCCGAACGCCAACGACACCCTGACCGTGCGTTCGCTGTTCGTGATCGATCCGAACAAGAAGATCCGCCTGACCATCACCTACCCGGCGAGCACCGGGCGCAACTTCCACGAGATCCTGCGGGTGATCGATTCGCTGCAGCTCACCGACAACTACAAGGTGGCCACCCCGGCCAACTGGCAGGACGGTGAAGAGGTGGTGATCGTGCCGTCGCTCAAGGACGAAGACGAAATCAAGCAACGCTTTCCGAAGGGCTACCGCGCGGTGAAACCGTACCTGCGCCTCACCCCACAACCCAACAAGTGATCTGGCATATCTCGTTCCCACGCTCTGCGTGGGAATGCCGCCCGTGACGCTCTGCGTCACAGTGGACGCGGAGCGTCCATGGATTCATTCCCACGCAGAGCGTGGGAACGATCATCAGTGCTTGGGGGCGATCAGCAAAAACCACGATGCAGGGTTTCAGGCCGTTTTCACGGCCTGTTTTTTTTGCCGCAAGAAAGTGAAATGCATATCTCCATAAAGAATAACCAAATGAATAAATATGATTTATGGATATATGAATCAGCTGGTAAGGTCACTGACATCGAAGCGAGATCGCAACCCGCGAATCGCCTGTAACGCGCAAGGAATCGTCTGAATGCTGGTCGTCTCACTCGGTGGCAGTCCCAGTCAACGTTCCCGCTCCGGGGTGTTGCTGGAGCGCTCGCAACGCTGGTTGCAGCAGCAAGGGGTGGAAGTGGTGAGTTATCAGGTGCGGGACTTCCCGGCCGAAGACCTGCTCCACGCCCGCTTCGACAGCCCGAAGGTGCTCGACCTGCTGCAACAGATTGAAAACGCCGATGGCCTGCTGATCGCCACGCCGGTGTACAAGGCGTCGTTTTCCGGCGCCCTGAAGACCGTGCTGGATCTGCTGCCCGAGCGTGCGCTGAACCACAAGATTGTCCTGCCGATGGCTACCGGCGGCAGCATCGCCCACATGCTGGTGGTCGATTACGCCCTCAAGCCTGTGCTGTCGGCGTTGAAGGCCCAGGAAATGCTGCAAGGGATTTTTGCCGAGGACAGCCAGATCGCCTACGGCGAAGGCAGTGCCCAGGCGCAGCTGGCGCCGGCCCTGGAGCAGCGGCTGCATGAAGCGCTGGACCAGTTTGTCAGCGCCATGGCCCGCCGGCCCAAGCCGCTGGAGCCGGGGCTGTTGAACGAACGTTTGTTGAGTGCTCGCTGGAGCATTTGAAGCTTCACCCGCATTTGAAGTACTCACCTTACTCCGCCGCCAACGGCCAAGCAGGTGCAGCCAAAACCCAACAGCAAAAAGGAGAGCGCTATGCGCACTGTATTTTTGCGTCGTGGTCTGGTCGCTCTGTTTGCTGCGGCTGTGTCCTTCGGCGCCATCACTCAAGCTCAGGCCGAGACGCTAAGAATCGGTTATCAGAAATACGGCACGCTGGTGCTGCTCAAAGCCAAAGGCACTCTGGAAAAGCGTCTCGCTGCTCAAGGCGTCGACGTGCAATGGACTGAATTCCCCGGCGGCCCGCAACTGCTGGAAGGCCTGAACGTCGGCTCGATCGACTTCGGCGTCACCGGCGAAACCCCGCCGGTCTTCGCTCAGGCTGCCGGTGCCGATCTGCTCTACGTGGCCTACGAGCCACCAGCGCCGAACAGCGAAGCGATCCTGGTGCCGAAAGATTCGCCGATCAAATCGGTGGCGGATCTCAAGGGCAAGAAAGTCGCCCTGAACAAAGGCTCCAACGTCCACTATCTGCTGGTGCGTGCGCTGGAAGACGCCGGCCTCAAGTACACCGACATTCAAACCGTGTTCCTGCCGCCGGCCGATGCCCGTGCCGCTTTCGAACGTGGCAGCGTCGACGCCTGGGTCATCTGGGATCCGTACCAGGCCGCCGCCGAGAAACAACTGCAAGCGCACACCCTGCGTGACGGCAAAGGCATCGTCGACAACCACCAGTTCTACCTGGCGACCAAACCCTACGCACAGAAAAATCCCGAGGTGATCAAGACCCTCGTGGAAGAAGTGCGCGCCGTTGGCGAATGGTCCAAGGCCAACCCGGAAGACGTGACCCAACAAGTGTCGCCGCTGCTCGGCCTGCCGGCAGACATCACCCTGACCTCGGTGAAACGTCAGGGCTACGGCGCGCTGTTCCTGACCCCGGAAGTGGTCGCCGCACAACAGAAAATCGCCGACACCTTCTACCAGCTCAAGCTGATTCCCAAGCCGTTGAGCATCAAGGACGTGATCTGGACCCCACCGGCCGCTGTGGCCCAAAGCTCGGTCACCCAAGCCCAGTAAATCGAATCCCCAAGGAGACCACTCCATGAGCCTCAACATCTTCTGGTTCCTGCCAACCCACGGCGACGGCCATTACCTTGGCACCGCCGAAGGCGCCCGCGCCGTCGACCACGGCTATCTGCAACAGGTCGCGCAAGCGGCGGATCGACTGGGTTTTGGCGGCGTGCTGATTCCCACCGGCCGTTCCTGCGAGGACTCGTGGCTGGTGGCGGCCTCGCTGATCCCGGTGACTCAGCGTCTGAAGTTTCTGGTCGCCCTGCGCCCCGGGATCATTTCCCCGACGGTGGCGGCGCGTCAGGCGGCAACGCTGGATCGCCTGTCCGGTGGCCGTGCGCTGTTCAACCTGGTGACCGGTGGCGATCCTGAAGAGTTGGCCGGCGACGGTCTGTTCCTCGATCACGAAGCGCGCTATCAGGCCTCGGTGGAATTCACCCGGATCTGGCGTCGGGTGCTGGAAGGCGAAACCGTGGATTACGACGGCGAGCACATCAGCGTGAAGGGCGCCAAATTGCTCTATCCGCCGATCCAGCAACCGCGTCCGCCGCTGTATTTCGGTGGCTCGTCGGAAGCCGCGCAGGATCTGGCCGCCGAACAAGTGGAAATGGTCCTGACCTGGGGCGAGCCGCCCGCCGCTGTTGCCGAGAAGATTGAACAGGTGCGCGCCAAGGCCGCCAAGCTCGGCCGTACCGTGCGCTTCGGCATTCGTCTGCATGTGATCGTGCGGGAAACCAACGCCGAAGCCTGGCAAGCGGCAGATCGCCTGATTTCTCATCTGGATGACGACACCATCAAACGTGCCCAGGCATCGCTGGCGCGGTTCGATTCGGTGGGCCAGCAACGCATGGCCGCGCTGCACGGTGGCAGCCGCGACAACCTCGAAGTCAGCCCGAACCTGTGGGCCGGCGTCGGTCTGGTGCGCGGCGGTGCCGGTACCGCGCTGGTTGGCGACGGCCCGACCGTGGCGGCGCGCGTGAAGGAATACGCGGATCTGGGCATCGATACCTTCATCTTCTCCGGTTATCCACACCTCGAAGAGTCGTATCGGGTGGCCGAGCTGCTGTTCCCGCACCTCGACGTCGAGCGTCCGGAATTGCCGAAAAGCGCAGGTTACGTCAGCCCGTTCGGCGAGATGGTGGCCAACGACATTCTTCCCAAAGCCGCGTCCCAGAGCTGAGGCGCCGCCATGAAGAAATTTATCCACAGCCTCGCGCCCTGGGCGTTGCCGGTGTTGTTGCTGGCGGTGTGGCAGTTGTCGGTGTCGGCGGGTTGGCTGTCGACGCGGATTCTGCCGGCGCCGGTGGCGGTGATCGAAGCCGGCGTCAGCCTGGTGCGCAGCGGCGAAATCTGGACGCACCTGGCAATCAGCGGCTGGCGCGCCGCGCTGGGGTTCACCATCGGTGGCAGCATCGGTCTGGTGCTGGGCTTCATCACCGGCCTGTCGAAGTGGGGTGAACGCCTGCTCGACAGCTCGGTGCAGATGATCCGCAACGTGCCGCACCTGGCGCTGATTCCGCTGGTGATCCTGTGGTTCGGCATCGATGAGTCGGCGAAGATTTTCCTGGTGGCATTGGGCACCTTGTTCCCGATCTACCTCAACACCTATCACGGCATCCGCAACGTCGACCCGGCGCTGGTGGAGATGGCGCGCAGTTATGGCCTGTCCGGTTTCAGCCTGTTCTGGCAGGTGATTCTGCCGGGCGCGCTGCCCTCGATTCTGGTCGGTGTGCGCTTCGCCCTGGGCTTCATGTGGCTGACGCTGATCGTGGCGGAAACCATCTCTGCCAGCTCCGGCATCGGTTACCTGGCGATGAATGCCCGCGAGTTCTTGCAGACCGACGTGGTGGTGCTGGCGATTCTGCTGTACGCGGTGCTCGGCAAGCTGGCCGACCTCGCGGCCCGTGGCCTTGAGCGTGTGTGGTTGCGTTGGCATCCGGCGTATCAAGTGGCGAAAGGAGGTGCGGCATGACCGCTCAACAACCTCCACGCCTGCTGCGCGGGATTCCGCTGGCGGTGCGCAATCTGCAAAAGACCTTCGGCTCGCGGCAGGTACTGCGTGACATCGATCTGCACATTCCGGCGGGGCAATTCGTCGCGGTGGTCGGGCGCAGCGGATGCGGTAAAAGCACGTTGCTGCGCTTGCTCGCCGGCCTCGATCAACCCACCGGCGGCGATCTGCTCGCCGGGGCCGCACCGCTCAGCGATGCGCGGGATGACACGCGGTTGATGTTCCAGGAAGCGCGGCTGCTGCCGTGGAAAAAGATCATCGACAACGTCGGGCTCGGCCTCAAAGGCAACTGGCGTCCACAAGCCTTGCAGGCGCTGGATGCAGTCGGCCTCGCCGATCGCGCCAATGAATGGCCGGCGGCGTTGTCCGGTGGGCAGAAGCAGCGCGTGGCGCTGGCCCGGGCGCTGATTCATCAACCGCGTCTGTTGCTGCTCGACGAGCCGCTGGGCGCGCTGGATGCGCTGACCCGGATCGAGATGCAGCAACTGATCGAACGTCTCTGGCAACAGCATGGTTTCACCGTGTTGCTGGTGACCCACGACGTCAGCGAAGCGGTGGCGATTGCCGACCGGGTGATTCTGATCGAGGACGGCGAAGTCGGCCTCGACCTGCAAGTGGAGCTGCCGCGCCCTCGGGTCCGCGGCTCCCATCGCCTGGCGGCGCTGGAAACCGAAGTGCTCAACCGTGTGTTGTCCCTGCCCGGCGAACCGCCGGCGCCGGAACCCGTTTCACCCTTGCCTACGCAACTGCGTTGGGCTCAATAACTCAAGCAAACGACAGGAATCAATGCCATGACTATCAAAGCCATCAACGTACGCAACCAGTTCAAAGGCGCGATCAAGGAGATCGTTCTCGGCGACGTGCTGTCGGAAATCGACGTGCAGACCGCTTCCGGCATCGTCACGTCGGTGATCACCACCCGTTCGGTCAAGGAGCTGGAACTGGAGGTCGGCAGCGAAGTGATCGCCTTCGTGAAATCCACCGAGGTGTCCATCGCCAAGTTGTAAGGGCGTGGGACAAAAACAACCCCGAAGGGTGTGAGCCCTTCGGGGTTTTTTGTTGATCGTTCCCACGCTCCGCGTGGGAATGCCTCTTGGGACGCTCCGCGTCCAGTGACGCGGAGCGTCACGGGCTGCATTCCCACGCAGAGCGTGGGAACGATCATCGCTAGAGAATTCGCTTGGGCAAATAGGGCGGCAGATACAGCCCGATATAGGCATCGAACACCCGCATGCCTTCCTCGGCCATGCGCGGGGTGATCTGCCCGTGCTGTTGCACCGAGCGGGCGTAGACGCGGTCGCCCAGTTCCATGGCCAGCGCGAACACGTCGACGTCATCCGGCAGTCGCGGCAGTTCGAAATGATGGTCGAACAGCTTGTGCATCAGGTCGCCGAGTTCGAGGTCGTGCTGACGGTCGGCCTGAGTGACTTCGGTGAGGCCGTGCTGCGCGAGAATGAGCTGGCGGGCGGCGGCATCCTCGCCGTAGATCTCGAGCATGCGCTCTTCGACCAGCCGCGACAGGTCGCGCCAGTCGCGCAGGGCATCGTGATCGATCGGCGCTTGCAGGCAGGCGCGGAAGGCCGCGTGTACATCGGCCGTCAGGGCTTCGAGCAGCGCCGGGACGCTGGCGAAGAAGTGGTAGACCGAAGAGGGCGGAATCTGTGCGCGCTCGGCCACGCTGTAGATCGACAGGCTCGCCACGCCCTCGGCGGCCAGCAGCGTGCGCGCGGCGTCGAGTATCGAATCGATCCGCGCCTGACTGCGGGCACGGGGTTTGCGGACGGGGGCGGGACGCGTCATGAAAGTCTCCTGCGGGGCAGCGGGCATTGTACGAGCCGGCTCTTGTGTTGTCTTGTCGGCCGCTTTCGGGAGCAAGCCCCCTCCCACGGGGTATCTCCTGTGAGATGAAATTTTCTGTTCGCAGGAGATTCACTGTGGGAGCGGGCTTGCTCGCGAACCGCCGCAGGCGGCCATAAAAAAAACGCCGCTGGCTGCGATAGCCGACGGCGTTCTTTTTGGCGCTGCAATCCGCTTAAACGGTGTGCAGGTACCAGTTGTACTCGAGGTCGGAGATGGAGTGTTCGAACTCCTCCAGCTCGCTCTCTTTGCAGGCGACGAAGATATCGATGTATTTCGGATCGATGTACTTGGCCATCACCTCGCTGTCGTCCAGCTCGCGCAGGGCATCGCGCAAGTTGTTCGGCAGGCTCTGCTCGTTCTGCTCGTAGCTGTTGCCTTCGACCGGAGCGCCCGGTTCGATCTTGTTGACCAGACCGTGGTGCACGCCCGCCAGCACCGAAGCCATCAGCAGGTACGGGTTGGCGTCGGCGCCGGCAACGCGGTGTTCCAGACGGACCGCGTCGGCGGAGCCGGTCGGTACGCGCAGGGCCACGGTGCGGTTGTCCAGGCCCCAGCTCGGCGAGTTCGGCACGTAGAACTGTGCGCCGAAACGGCGGTAGGAGTTGACGTTCGGGCAGAGGAAAGCCATCTGCGCGGGCAGGGTCTCGAGCACACCGCCGATCGCGTGACGCAGCGCGGCGTTCTGCTCGGGATCCTCGCTGGCAAAAATGTTTTTGCCTTCTTTGTCGAGAACCGAAATGTGGACGTGCAGACCGTTGCCTGCCTGGCCAGGGTACGGCTTGGCCATGAAGGTGGTGTCCATTTCATGGTCGTAGGCGATGTTCTTGATCAGACGCTTGAGCAGGACCGCGTAATCGCACGCCTTGATCGGGTCGGCGACGTGGTGCAGGTTCACTTCGAACTGCGCCGGGGCGCTTTCCTTGACGATGGCGTCGGCCGGGATGCCTTGCTCTTTGGCGCCTTCCAGAATGTCCTGGAGGCAGTCGACGTATTCGTCGAGGTCGTCGATCAGGTAAACCTGGGTCGAATGCGGG
Organism: Pseudomonas sp. B21-021; assembly: GCF_024749205.1. NCBI lineage: Bacteria > Pseudomonadati > Pseudomonadota > Gammaproteobacteria > Pseudomonadales > Pseudomonadaceae > Pseudomonas > Pseudomonas sp. B21-021. The sequence goes on along the minus strand of NZ_CP087192.1, from coordinate 6,157,847 downwards.
CGTTTGCCGGAGATCGGCGAGCGTGGCGGCTGAGGGCGGCCGTTCACGTTTTCCTGGTCGATCAGGTAGAACTCGAGTTCGAACGCTGCGCAGATGGTCAGGCCGAGCTCGTCAAACTTTGCAACAACTTGACGGAGCACTTCGCGCGGGTCGGCGAAGAAAGGGTCACCTTCGAGTTCGTGCATGGTCATCAACAGTTGCGCGGTCGGGCGCTTCTGCCATGGCTCGTTGCACAGGGTATCGGGGATTGGATAGCAGATACGGTCGGCGTCGCCGATGTCCAGGCCCAGGCCGGTGCTTTCCACCGTCGAACCATTGATATCCAGAGCAAATAGAGAGGCCGGCAGGTTGATGCCTTTCTCGTAAACCTTGTGGAGGCTGGTGCGTTCGATGCGCTTGCCGCGCACCACACCATTCATATCCGCAATCAGAAGGTCAACGTACAGAACCTCAGGATGTTCCTTAAGGAACGCGTTCGCTTCGTTAAGCTGAACGGCACGCGGGGGTACCGACATGATGCAACACCTTTGTTGTTAAAAATATCAATCATTGATCTTTTCTGGTTTCAGTCAACCCGAACGGCCTGCCGAAGTCAAGCGAGGCCTTTTCTGCCCTGAAAAAGCGCCACGAGGGCATTTATGGGGCACTTTGGGGCATTTTTTTATCCGTGAAGGACGCCCCACCCGCAGGCTTGAGCAGGCCGTGTTGTATTTTTTACGGGGGTGTTGTGTAAAAAAATGAACAAGGCTAAGCTCGGATCAAACCCATAACAGCAATAATACCGGGGTGCTTCATGTCTCGCCTGCCGTTAATCGGCGTCACCGACTGCTCTTTGCAGTCCGGTCTGCATGCTTATCACATCAGTGGCGACACGTCCGTCCGCAGCGCGGCCCGCAAGGCCTGCAACGTGCCAGCGATCTCCCTGCCCATGGCAGATCGAGCGGCAGCGTCCGATATTCTGGACGTGTGCGAGGGCATCCTCTTTAGCGGTTCTCCTTTCAATATAGATCTCTTTCCTGCTCCCGGCCTGCACCGCGTCCGTCGCCGTGCCCGTGATTCTGCACGCCCGGGATGTGCACAGGAAATGCAACGCCAGCGTAAAGGGCAGGTAAGCTCCTCCTTCATTGTCTATGCGCGGTGCCGGGCGTAAGCCGGCACTGCGCGCAAGCAAGGCCCTTTAACGCGACGCCCCGTGCGTCAAACTTGCCTGACATGTGTCAGGAGACTCAGCCCAGAGGCATTTATGAGTAACAACCTCGACCAGCTCACCGATTGGTTGAAAGACCACAAGATCACAGAAGTCGAATGCATGATCGGCGACTTGACCGGCATCACCCGGGGCAAGATCTCGCCGACCAACAAGTTCATCGCCGAAAAAGGCATGCGCCTGCCAGAGAGCGTTCTGTTGCAGACCGTGACCGGCGACTACGTCGAAGACGACATCTATTACGAGCTGCTCGACCCGGCCGACATCGACATGATCTGCCGTCCCGACCAGAACGCCGTGTACCTGGTGCCCTGGGCCATCGAGCCGACCGCCCAGGTGATCCACGACACCTACGACAAGCAAGGCAACCCGATCGAGCTGTCGCCGCGCAACGTCCTCAAGAAAGTCCTGAAACTCTATGCCGACAAGGGCTGGCAGCCGATCGTGGCGCCGGAAATGGAGTTCTACCTGACCAAGCGCAGCGACGACCCCGACTATCCGCTGCAACCGCCGGTTGGCCGTTCCGGGCGTCCGGAGATCGGTCGTCAGTCGTTCTCCATCGAAGCGGCGAACGAATTCGATCCGCTGTTCGAAGACGTCTACGACTGGTGCGAATTGCAGGAGCTGGACCTCGACACGCTGATCCACGAGGACGGCACGGCGCAGATGGAAATCAACTTCCGTCACGGCGATGCCCTGTCGCTGGCCGACCAGATCCTGGTGTTCAAACGCACCATGCGTGAGGCCGCCCTCAAGCACAACGTGGCCGCGACCTTCATGGCCAAGCCGATGACCGGTGAGCCGGGCAGTGCGATGCACTTGCACCAGAGCATCATCGACATCGAGACCGGCAAGAACGTGTTCTCGAATGAAGACGGGACCATGAGCCAACTGTTCCTGCACCACATCGGTGGCCTGCAGAAACTGATCCCGGAATTGCTGCCGCTGTTCGCACCGAACGTCAACTCGTTCCGCCGCTTCCTGCCGGACACCTCGGCACCGGTGAACGTGGAGTGGGGCGAAGAAAACCGCACCGTGGGCCTGCGCGTCCCGGATGCCGGCCCGCAGAACCGTCGGGTGGAAAACCGTCTGCCGGGCGCCGACGCCAACCCGTACCTGGCGATTGCCGCGAGCCTGCTCTGCGGCTACATCGGCATGGTCGAAGGCATCAACCCGAGCGCGCCAGTCGTGGGCCGTGGTTACGAGCGCCGCAACCTGCGCCTGCCGCTGACCATCGAAGACGCCCTGGAACGCATGGAAAACAGCGCGACCATCGAGAAGTACCTGGGCAAGACCTTCATCACCGGCTACGTCGCGGTCAAGCGGGCCGAGCATGAAAACTTCAAGCGCGTGATCAGTTCCTGGGAGCGTGAGTACCTGCTCTTCGCCGTCTGATACGCCGGGCGCGGTGGCCAGCCGCCGCGCCTTCACCGATAACAAGGAGAATTGGCATGACCAGCAACAACCCGCAAACCCGTGAGTGGCAAGCCCTCAGCAGCGATCACCACCTGGCCCCGTTCAGCGACTTCAAGCAGCTGAAAGAAAAGGGTCCACGGATCATCACCAACGCCAAGGGCGTGTACCTGTGGGACAGCGAGGGCAACAAGATCCTCGATGGCATGGCGGGTCTGTGGTGTGTGGCGATCGGTTATGGGCGCGATGAGCTGGCCGATGCGGCCGCCAAACAAATGCGCGAACTGCCTTACTACAACCTGTTCTTCCAGACCGCTCACCCGCCTGCACTGGAACTGGCCAAGGCGATCGCCGACGTGGCGCCGCAAGGCATGAACCACGTGTTCTTCACCGGTTCCGGCTCCGAAGGCAACGACACCATGCTGCGCATGGTTCGCCACTACTGGGCGATCAAGGGCCAGCCGAACAAGAAAGTCATCATCAGCCGCAAGAACGGTTATCACGGTTCCACCGTGGCCGGCGCAAGCCTGGGCGGCATGACCTACATGCACGAACAGGGCGACCTGCCGATTCCGGGCATCGTCCACATCGCCCAGCCGTACTGGTTCGCCGAAGGCGGCGACATGACTCCGGAAGAGTTCGGGATCTGGGCGGCCAATCAGCTGGAAGAAAAGATTCTGGAAGTCGGCGTGGACAACGTCGGTGCTTTTATTGCCGAGCCGATCCAGGGCGCCGGCGGCGTGATCATTCCGCCAGACACCTACTGGCCGCGCATCAAGGAAATCCTCGCCAAGTACGACATCCTGTTCGTGGCCGATGAAGTGATCTGCGGTTTCGGCCGTACCGGCCAATGGTTCGGCAGCGATTTCTACGACCTCAAGCCACACATGATGACCATCGCCAAAGGCCTGACGTCCGGCTACATCCCGATGGGTGGCCTGATCGTGCGTGACGAAGTGGTGGCGGTGCTCAACGAGGGCGGCGATTTCAACCACGGCTTCACCTACTCCGGTCACCCGGTGGCGGCGGCGGTGGGTCTGGAAAACATCCGGATTCTGCGCGAAGAGAAAATCATCGATCGCGCCCATGAAGAAACGGCACCGTATTTGCAGAAACGTCTGCGCGAACTGAACGATCACCCGTTGGTGGGTGAAGTGCGCGGAGTCGGTCTGCTGGGGGCCATCGAGCTGGTGCAGGACAAGGCCACTCGCAAGCGTTACGAAGGCAAGGGTGTGGGCATGATCTGCCGCCAGTTCTGCTTCGACAACGGGCTGATCATGCGCGCCGTGGGCGACACCATGATCATCGCGCCGCCGCTGGTGATCAGCAAGGCGGAGATCGACGAGCTGGTAACAAAGGCACGCAAGTGCCTGGACCTGACCCTGAGTGCGTTGCAGGGCTAAGTGCTAGGCTCTGAGCGATGGAGCTGTTGCGCTGTCGCTCGGAGCTGTCAGAAAGGCTGGTCTTTTCTTGAAAGACCGCCTCGGATCTTGCCAGACTAGCCGCGGTTCCAGTTGTCCGGGTTCGGCCGCTGAACAAAGTGGTTCAAAAAAGAAAAATTTGGAGCATTAACGCATGAAGGCATTAGGCAAAAAGCTCGCTGGCAAGACTCTGCTCGCCATGTCCCTGATGGGCGTGATGGCGGGTGCGGTTCAGGCGGACGACAAGGTGTTGCACGTTTACAACTGGTCCGACTACATCGCGCCGGACACGGTTGCCAATTTCGAAAAAGAGACGGGCATCAAGGTCGTCTATGACGTTTTCGACAGCAACGAAACCCTGGAAGCGAAGCTGCTGGCCGGCAAATCCGGTTACGACATCGTGGTGCCTTCCAACAACTTCCTGGCCAAGCAGATCAAGGCCGGCGTTTATCAGGAACTGGACAAGTCCAAACTGACAAACTGGAAGAACCTCGACGAAGACCTGCTCAAAGCCGTTGGCGACGCCAGCGACCCGGGCAACAAGCACGCGTTCCCGTACATGTGGGGTTCGATCGGCATCGGCTACAACCCGGAAAAGGTCAAGGCTGCGCTGGGCATCGACAAGATCGATTCCTGGGACATCGTGTTCAAGCCTGAAAACATCGAGAAGCTGAAAAGCTGCGGCGTGAGCTTCCTCGACGCGCCGACCGAAATGATTCCGGCGGCTTTGCACTACCTGGGCAAACCGACCAACAGCAAAGACAAGGCTGACCTGAAAGCCGCCGAGGACCTGTTCCTCAAAGTGCGTCCTTCGGTTGCCTACTTCCATTCCTCGAAGTACATCTCGGACCTGGCCAACGGCAACATCTGCGTGGCGGTCGGTTACTCGGGTGACCTGGAACAATCCAAGACCCGCGCCAAGGAAGCCGGTGACAAGGTCAAACTGGCCTACACCATTCCGAAAGAAGGTGCCGGTACTTTCTACGACATGGTCGCCATTCCCAAGGATGCCGAAAACGTCGAAGCCGCCTACAAGTTCATGAACTACCTGCTCGAGCCGAAAGTGATGGCCGAAATCACCAACGCCGTGCGTTTCCCGAACGGCAACAAGGCGGCCACGCCGCTGGTGGACAAGGAAATCACCAGTGATCCGAGCATCTACCCTTCGGCTGAAGTGAAGAAGCAGCTCTATGCGATCAGCGATCTGGACGCACCTACCCTGCGCCTGATCACTCGCAGCTGGACCAAGATCAAATCCGGTAAATAAGCCGGTTTGAAGCAGTCACCGCTGGCCGTCGCCTTCATCTGGGCGGCCAGTGGTGCAATTAAATGACAGAAAGTTTTGCTGGAACGGTTTTTCGAAGGTAAGTTGCGCGCCGGTTTTGTTGCCGGGCAACCGTGACTGTCATGCAGCACGGGGCAACTTGGGCCCAACTAAATTAGAGGACCTCCACTTGCCTATTTTTTCTTCTTTGCGCAATGCCCTGCTGGCCGCTGCCGGCCTGACGTTCGCTGTCGGTGCCCAAGCCGCCGGTACTGTGCATATTTATAACTGGTCGGATTACATCGGCGAGACCACCCTGGCCGATTTCCAGAAAGAAACCGGGATCAAACCGGTCTACGACGTGTTCGATTCCAACGAAACCCTGGAAGGCAAACTGCTCGCCGGGCGTACCGGTTACGACGTGGTCGTGCCGTCGAACCACTTCCTCGGCAAGCAGATCAAGGCGGGCGCGTTCCAGAAGCTCGACAAGGCGCAACTGCCGAACTATTCCAACCTCGATCCGGTGCTGCTCAAGCGCCTGGAACAGAACGATCCGGGCAACCTGTACGCCGTGCCGTACCTGTGGGGCACCAACGGCATCGGCTACAACGTCGATAAAGTGAAGGCCGTGCTCGGCGTCGACAAGATCGATTCCTGGAGCGTGCTGTTCGAGCCGGAGAACATCAAGAAGCTGCACAGCTGCGGCGTGGCGTTCCTCGATTCGGCCGATGAAATGATGCCGACCGTGCTCAACTACATGGGCCTGAACGCCAACAGCACCAATCCCAAGGATTACGAGAAGGCCACGGCCAAACTGCTGGCGGTGCGTCCGTACGTGACCTACTTCCATTCCTCGAAATACATCGGCGATCTGGCCAACGGCGACATCTGCGTGGCCATCGGTTTCTCCGGCGACATCTTCCAGGCCAAGAATCGCGCCGAAGAAGCCAAGAAGGGCGTGAACATCGCCTACTCGATCCCGAAAGAGGGCGGCGCGCTGTGGTTCGACATGCTGGCGATTCCGAAGGATTCGGCCAACGTCAAAGAGGCCCACGCCTTCATCAACTATTTGCTGAAACCTGAGGTGATCGCCCAGGTCAGTGATTACGTCGGTTACGCCAACCCCAACCCGGGTTCGGACAAGCTGATGGAGCAGTCCATCCGCACCGACGAGTCGGTTTATCCACCGCAGGCCGTGCTCGACAAGACCTACGTGTCGATCGAGTTGCCGCCGAACATTCAGCGTTTGATGACCCGCAGCTGGACCAAGGTCAAGTCGGGTAAATAGCTTCAACGTACAAACTATCCTGGGTTCGTCTTGCGTGGGCGAACTGCACTCTTTTTTTCTGGGAGTTTTGTAAATGGCAGTTGCCTCCGGCGCCTATAAGAAAGCCCTCGAGGGCGACCAGACACCGAAACAGGTGCTGGTCAAAATCGACCGGGTCACGAAGAAGTTCGACGAGACGGTTGCCGTGGACGATGTGTCCCTGGAAATCAAGAAGGGCGAGATCTTCGCCCTGCTCGGCGGTTCGGGATCGGGCAAATCCACTCTGCTGCGGATGCTGGCAGGGTTCGAACGGCCCACGGAGGGGCGCATTTTCCTCGACGGCGTCGACATCACCGACATGCCGCCGTACGAGCGACCGATCAACATGATGTTCCAGTCCTACGCCCTGTTCCCGCACATGACCGTGGCGCAGAACATCGCGTTCGGCCTGCAACAGGACAAGATTCCCAAGGCCGAGATCGACGCCCGCGTGGCCGAGATGCTCAAGCTGGTGCAGATGAGCCAGTACGCCAAGCGCAAGCCGCATCAACTGTCTGGCGGTCAGCGTCAGCGTGTGGCGCTGGCACGTTCGCTGGCCAAACGGCCGAAACTGCTGCTGCTCGACGAGCCGATGGGCGCACTGGACAAGAAACTGCGTTCGCAGATGCAGCTGGAACTGGTGGAAATCATCGAGCGCGTGGGTGTGACCTGCGTGATGGTGACCCACGATCAGGAAGAGGCCATGACCATGGCCGAGCGCATCGCGATCATGCACCTGGGCTGGATCGCCCAGATCGGCAGCCCGATCGACATCTACGAAACCCCGACCAGCCGTCTGGTCTGCGAATTCATCGGTAACGTGAACATCTTCGAAGGCGAAGTGATCGACGACGCCGAAGGTCACGCGACCATTACCTGCAAGGACCTCGACCGGCAGATCTACGTCGGCCACGGCATCAGCACCTCGGTGCAGGACAAGTCCGTGACCTACGCGATCCGTCCGGAAAAACTGCTGGTCACCGCCGACCAGCCGACCTGCGAATACAACTGGTCGAGCGGCAAGGTGCATGACATCGCCTACCTCGGCGGCCATTCGGTGTTCTACGTCGAATTGCCGAGCGGCAAGCTGGTGCAGTCGTTCGTGGCCAACGCCGAGCGCCGTGGCGCACGTCCGACCTGGGGCGATCAGGTCTACGTGTGGTGGGAAGACGACAGCGGCGTGGTACTTCGCTCATGAACATGCGCAAATTCAAACGCCGGCTCAATCGAATAATTCCCGGTGGCCGTCAGCTGGTCATCGGGGTCCCGTTCATCTGGCTGTTCCTGTTCTTCATGCTGCCGTTCTTCATCGTCCTGAAGATCAGCTTCGCCGAAGCGGACGTGGCCATTCCGCCGTACACCGAGATCTACACCTACGCCGAGCAAAAGCTGCAACTGCTGCTGAACCTGGGCAACTACGCGATGCTCGGCGACGACGAGCTGTACATCGCCGCCTACCTCGGCTCGCTGAAGATGGCATTTTTCAGCACGCTGCTGTGCCTGTTGATCGGTTATCCGATGGCCTACGCCATCGCCAGCGCCCGCAAAGAGATGCAGACGGTGCTGGTGCTGCTGATCATGATGCCGACCTGGACCGCGATCCTGATCCGCGTCTATGCGTGGATGGGCATCCTCAGCAACAACGGCCTGCTCAACGGTTTCCTGATGAGCATGGGCTTGATCGACGAGCCGCTGCAGATCCTCAACACCAACCTCGCGGTGTACATCGGCGTCGTCTACTCGTACCTGCCGTTCATGATCCTGCCGCTGTACGCCAACCTGGTGAAGCACGACACCAGCCTGCTGGAGGCTGCTTCCGACCTGGGTTCGAGCACCTTCAACAGCTTCTGGAAAATCACCGTGCCGCTGTCCAAGAACGGCATCATCGCCGGCTGCATGCTGGTGTTCATTCCGGTGGTGGGCGAGTTCGTGATCCCGGAACTGCTGGGCGGTCCGGAAACCCTGATGATCGGTAAAGTGCTCTGGCAAGAGTTCTTCAACAACCGTGACTGGCCGGTGGCGTCCGCTCTGGCGGTGGTGATGCTGGCGATCCTGATCGTGCCGATCATCCTGTTCAACCGCAGTCAGGCCAAGGAAATGGAGGGTAAAGAATGAAGCGCTTCCGTTTCTCCAGCCTGATGCTGGTGCTCGGTCTGTTGTTCATCTACCTGCCGATGCTGATCCTGGTGATCTACTCGTTCAACGCCTCGAAACTGGTGACGGTGTGGGGCGGCTGGTCGGTGAAGTGGTACGTCGGCCTGCTCGACAACTCGCAACTGATGGGCTCGGTGGTGCGCTCGCTGGAAATCGCCTGCTACACCGCGATTGCCGCCGTGGCGCTGGGTACGCTGGCAGCCTTCGTGCTGACCCGCATCACCCGCTTCAAGGGCCGCACGCTGTTCGGCGGTCTGGTTACCGCGCCGCTGGTCATGCCTGAGGTGATCACCGGTCTGTCGCTGTTGCTGCTGTTCGTGGCGATGGCGCAGATGATCGGCTGGCCACAGGAGCGCGGCATCGTCACCATCTGGATCGCCCACACCACATTCTGTGCGGCGTATGTGGCGGTGGTGGTGTCGGCGCGTCTGCGTGAGCTGGACCTGTCGATCGAAGAAGCGGCGATGGACCTCGGTGCGCGTCCGTGGAAGGTGTTCTTTCTGATCACCATCCCGATGATCGCGCCGTCGCTGGCGGCGGGCGGCATGATGTCGTTCGCGCTGTCGCTGGACGACCTGGTATTGGCGAGCTTCGTCTCCGGCCCGGGTTCGACGACCCTGCCGATGGAAGTGTTCTCGGCCGTGCGTCTGGGCGTGAAGCCTGAAATCAACGCCGTGGCCAGCCTGATTCTGCTGGCGGTGTCGCTGGTGACCTTCCTGGTCTGGTTCTTCAGCCGCCGTGCCGAAGAAGCCCGCAAGAAAGCGATTCAGCAGGCCATCGAAGAAGGCGCTGCCGATTCGTGGAAGCAACCGGACGTGCGCCGGGCGCCGACGCCGGAAGCGGCTTAAGTAATATAGGGTTGGCTCTTGTCTCAAGGCCAACCCAATTCAAAATGTGGGAGCGGGCTTGCTCGCGAAAGCGGTGTATCAGTCGACGTATTCAGTGACTGATACGGCCTCTTCGTCGGATCGCCGCCCGGAGCAAGCCCGCTCCCACATTTAGTTTTAGGCAGTCCAAGGTGAATTGCGGATGACTTCAACGAAGTTCATCGGCTTGAACCCCGGCGCCTGATCCTTCAGCACATCGGTCTTCACATTGCCGAACGTGGTCTGCGGACGATGACGCAAGCCATCGGCGAACGCGCAGATGATGCACTCCTTGAAGCCTTCGCCCCGTGGATGCGCATGCACCACGGCTTCGCGCTGCACCGTGGTGAACGCCGCGTAGTCCATGCCCAGCACATCCATTTCGACGCCTGCGGTCACCAGCGCCACGGTCGGGCGCAGATGCTTCGGCACCCCCGGCGTGGTGTGCAGGGCGATCGACAGCCAGACCTGCTCGATGTCGTCGTCACTCAACCCGTACGGTTTTAGAAACGCGGCGGCTGCGTTGGCGCCATCGACTTCGAAGCGCTCGTCATCGCTGCGATGCCCTTCGACCAGACCTAGGTCGTGGAACATCGCGCCGACGTACAGCAGCTCCGGATCGTAGGCCAGTTGCTGGCGCTCACCGCTCAAGGCGCCGAACAGAAACACCCGGCGCGAGTGGTGGTAAAGCAGGTCGGATTCGATGTCGCGGATGTATTCGGTGGTGGCCCGGGCGAGGGCGCTGTCGGGGATCTGGATACCGGCGATGGTCGTGGTCATGTTGAGCTTCCTCGTCGAAAACGCCGTCACGGCGCTGATGGGGAAAGTCTGTTCTCGGGGGCTAAACCGGACAATCGATCCATGGCTGCGATCCTTGCCATTCCACCTGCAAATCGTGCCAGCTCGCTTCTGCGGCGAGGATTGGCTAGGGTTGGCGCTGATCCGCCATTCCCCGGGAGCCGAGATTGCCATGAACAGAACCGTTGCCATCGTGGTGTTCCCCGGCGTGCAGGCGCTGGACGTCAGCGGGCCGATGGACGTGTTCGCAGAGGCCAACCGCTTCCTGGCGCCGGAGGATCATTACCGGCTCGACGTGATCGGCGTCGAGCGCGGATCGATGGCGTGCTCCAACGGGCTGACCCTGAGTGCGCATCGGCATTTCAGCGAAGCGTCGCAGGTTTACGATTTACTGCTGGTGGCGGGTGGGCCGCAGTTGCCGTTTCTGGACTTCGGCAGCACGTTCGATGCCTGGTTGCGTGAGGCCTGTGGACGGGCGCGGCGATTCGGCTCGATCTGCAACGGCGCGTTCATGCTCGCCCGTGCCGGGTTGCTGGACGGGCGCACGGTCACCACCCACTGGAACGACGCCGAAGCGCTGGCGCAGTTGTGCTCGTCGAGCCGGGTCGAGGCTGATCGGTTGTACGTCGAGGATGGCCAGCTCTACACCTCGGCGGGGGTGACGGCGGGGATCGATCTGTCGCTGTACCTGTTGGCGCGTGATTACGGGGCCGAGGTCGCGCTGAGTGTGGCCAAGCGACTGGTGGTGTTCACCCAGCGCTCGGGCGGGCAGTCGCAGTTCAGCCCGTTCCTTACGCCCCACGCCGAACCGACGTCGGCGGTGGCGATGGTGCAGTTGTATGTGCTGGCCAATCTCACGGGCGACCTGACCATCGCTGATCTGGCGAATGCCGCGAACATGAGTGCGCGGAATTTCTCCCGGGTGTTTGCTCGCGAAGCGAAAGTCACCCCGGCGGAGTTCGTCGAACGGGCGCGGGTGGATGCGGCGCGGGTGATGCTCGAAAGCACCACGGCGCCGCTGAAGACGGTGGCGTATCAGTGCGGGTTTCGTGATGCGCAACATATGCGCAGCGTGTTCAACCGGCGGCTGGGGGTGACGCCGCAGCAGTTTCGGTTGAATTTTGCGGCGTTGGTTTGAGCGGCGCTTATTGCGCCGCTCGCGCCGGTAACAGTTTCAGCGTACTGCGCGTATTTGCCGTCACCTCTTCCTCACTGAAATGCGCCTGCACATACATCCCGTCCACATACGCTTCCGCCTGATCGTCATAGTGGCTGTCGAACGGCACGCCGCTCTGGCCGACCGGGTTGATGGTCAGGCTGTGAGCCGGGTCGGCGAAGTCCACGAGCCGCCGGGTCGACGGGCCGTAGGTCACCGGCCACGGCGCGGGGCCGATCTTCGCCGAGAGGTTGTTCGGCACTTCATGGGAGCCCGGTGCGGCGAACGGGCCGACGTTGAAAATGCGATCCAGCGGTTTCTGCTGACCCAGCGGATGACCATGGGTCAGGGTGTGCGCCTTGCCCCATTGCCAGCCGGAAGCGTCGTCGCCGAGGGTCGACTTCAGGTGCGCCATGCTCGCCTGCCACGCGGCGCGCACGGTGTCGGCGCGGGTCTCCTTGTTCGGCGTGCTGCGGTTGTCCCACCACGGTGAATCGGCATTCGCCGCGAGCCTAGGCAGGGCTGCATCGATCACTCGGGTCGACAGCAGGGTTTCGAAGAAATCATTGCCCAGCTCATCGCGCATTGCCGCGTCGGCCAGGTCATAGAGGAACTGGTTGAACACCGTCGCACTGACGGAATCCAGCGGATAGTCGCCTTGCCACTGGGCCAGTTGCTCGACCAGTTTCATCTGCGCCGGATCATTCACCACTTCACGCAATACCGGCAGCAACGGCGCCAGCAGGCGCGGCCCGTAACCGGTGGCGGTGCCCAGTTGCAGCTTCTGGTTGGCCTCGTTGTCCCACTTCACGTTCTTGTCGGCGAGCTGGCGGTTGAGCTGCTGGCCACGGTCGGCGAGGTTGTAGTAGCCGGGGATCTCCATGCCGGTCGGTGACACGGGCTGGAAGTTGGCCGAGACGATATAGCCGCGCGCCGGGTTCTCTTCCTGCGGGTTGGCGCTGAACGGGAAGTAACCGTCCTTGTCCGCCTGATTGCCGCTGCCGTCGAGAATGAAGCCAGGCTTCACCCCGGCCGGTCGCTTGGGCAATAGCGCCGAGGCCCACCACGCGATATCGCCCTTGGCGTTGGCGTAGACGATGTTCAGCCCCGGCGCCTGCACCTTCGCGGCAGCGGCACGGGCTTTGGCCAGGGTGTCGGCGCGGTTGAGCTGGTAGAAACCTTCGAGGATCGGATTCGGTGTTTCGAGGAACGCCCACCACATCGCAATCGGGGTTTTCCCGGCGGCGCTGCCGAGGGCGTCGTTGACGATCGGCCCGTGGGGCGACTGACGCAGAGTGATGGTCACCGGGGTCTGGCCTTTCACGGCGATCTGCTGCTCGGTCTTGACCATGTCGGTCCACTCGCCGCGATACCAGACCTGATCCGGGTTGTCCGGATTGACCTTCTCGGCGATCAGGTCGAGGTCATCGTTCTGGAACATGGTCAGGCTCCAGCCGAAATCCAGGTTGTGGCCGAGAAACGCAAACGGCACCAGCGCCTGATGATGTCCGTAGAGTTCAAACCCCGGCGCCGACAACTGCGCCTCGTACCACACCGACGGCACCGAAAAACGAATGTGCGGATCGCCCGCCAGCAAAGGCTTGGCGCTCTTGCTGTGGCTGCCGGCGATCACCCAGGCGTTGCTGCCTTCGAACTGCGGCAGACCGTTGTCGATCAGCGCCTGTTCGCTGACGCGGGCGAGGGTGTTCAGGTCTTTCCAGTCTTCGGCGGCGAGGGCCGGTGCGGTGCCGGCGTGGCCCTTGGCGAGCACGCCCTTGGGCTGCCAGTCGAGGTCGAAGACGTTGAGGTAATCGGCGCCCAGTTGATCGCGCACGTAGGTCAGCAGCGGTTCGGTGCGAAACGCGGCGGCGAAGCTGTAGGCCATGTAGCCGGCGACGCTGATGCTGTCTTCGGCGGTGAACGGCCGCTTGGGGATGCCCAGCACGTCGAACTCCACCGGGGCGGCGTGCGAGTCCTGATATTGATTGATGCCGTCCAGATAGGCTTGCAGGGCCTTCCACGCCGGTGACTGCTTGTCGAGGCCGGCCACGTAACTGGCGGCACGCTCGCGAATGCGCAGGCTGCGGAACAGTTTGTCGGTGTCGAGCAGTTTCGGCCCGAGCACTTCGGCCAGTTCGCCCCGGGCCAGACGGCGCATGGCTTCCATCTGAAACAGGCGATCCTGGGCGTGCACGTAGCCAAGGGCACGATAGAGGTCGGCCTCGTTTTCGGCCCGGATGTGCGGCACGCCGCGCTCGTCGTAACGCACGGTCACCGAGCCTTGCAGGTTGCGCAGTTCCACCTGGCCCTGACGCGTCGGTTGCTTGCTGTAGAGGTAACCGCCGACCCCGATGGCGGAAATGACGATCAGCAACGCAAGTACGGTCAGGCCTTTTTTCATGAAAAATCTGCTCCCTGTCGTTCTATTTATATGAAGGCATTGATGGTGCTGATCTATTTGAGGATCGCAACCGGGATTTCATAACACAGTATTTCTTGAATAGGAAGTTTCCTTCAGGTTTTCGGGAAGTGCACTACAAGTTTGTTGTTGCTGCGTTTAACGGGGCGGGCCTATAAAAGACCTCGAGAAAAAGCAGAGGGCGAAAACAAAGTTCGCGAATTCAATACATGGAATAACTGACATGGAGAAGTCGTATGAGTGATATTGAAAATTATCTTGGACCTCACAGACAAACCGGGCCAGGCAGATATGAACTGGCCCCCATACCGGTTCGGGACAGGGCTCCGTCTCGATTGGGGCAGGGTGGGTTTTTCTCGGGAAGTTGGGGTTTGAATGAAGGACCGCATAGAGGAACAGGTCAAGGGTCTGGAAAACTTGATCCGTTAACTCCATTTATCTGGAATGATTTGATGCAGGAACAACAGAATGCTCAGGCATATATTGATCTTGAGTACGCTGGAGTATTCAGCAATATCGGCGCGGCATCAAACAATGAAGTAGAGCAGGCCAGGCAAGCAGCCAGTGCTGGACTTTCTTCGTCGCAAAAGGTCAAGGCCGATCAAGAAGTAACCATTCAGGTTATTCATTCAAAGTTGTTGGAGTATCGGGCTCATACCGAGACCGCTTACTCGCTGTATGGACATAATCCATTTTTCCTGATGAAGGATTTGTCCTTCAAGAAGATAAGAGACAGTCTGGCATTGCCGGTTCCGGATGTTTCCGTCGCTTATGCGGCCATCGACAGGGCCTATCGCTCGGCAATGGAGCTCCGGCGCCTTTCGTGGGTGATGGCTATCATCGCCAATCAACTTCCGGAGTTGGCCACAAGAAGAGCCCAGGTTGAGGCCGCGACGCCAACCACGAGGGACGCCCAGCAGATTCTTTCTGCCGAAAGGCTATCCGTGGTGAATCTGGAAACGAATATCCGCCTGCATTTCCTGCCGGGTTTTCTGGTTGAAAGAATCGCCGCTGCAGCGGGCTCAACCGGAGGCAGTCTCTCTCAAACACTCACAAATTATAAAATCGCAGCGGACAATATTCGTGCTGTTGAGCAAGCAGCTGTCCGGCCCTATGCAATCGCAAATCCGGGGATCAACGCCCCGTTGAGCAAGCCTGAGCTCGAGGCGCTGAAAAACCTGGTGGACTTGCAGGCCACGACCGAACTGGGCAAGCGCTGGCAGGACTATCACGCGTCACTCCTGCATTCGGAAAACGCCCGGCATATGGCAGGGGCGGCGGGCGCATTTGCCGCTCTGATCGCCCGCGCCCAGGAGGCGGAGCGGTTGCAGGAGCAGATACGCGTTGCCCGGGAGCAGGAAGCCCGGCGCCTGCAGGAACAGGCGCGTATTGCCGCGCAGGCTGAAGCCAGGCGTGTTGCCGCGGAGCAGGCACGTATTCGGGAGCAAGCTCGTATTGCCGCCGAAGCAGAGGCAAGGCGCCTTGCCGAGGAACAAGCGCGCATAGCGGCAGAGGCCATTCGCAACGCCCATACCTTCCGCGCGCCAGGTGCCGCTTCGGCTACAGGGCCGTTGTTCATGACATCAGCCGGAGCCGTGGCGGTTGTCGAGGCCGCTTCGGCCAGTCTGCAAGCGGCCGTTCGCAGCGCCATCGCGGGGTTAGGCAGCCTTGCGGCCAGTGTCGGGGCTGGCGCGGTCGTCGGTGTTTCAGCGTTGGTCTACTCGTCGAAACTGGGCAACGGCGAATTGCCTGACCGTTACGCGTTCAGCACGCCGCTGTCGGACCTCGCACCAGATTTCGCACCCGATCTGCACGCCATCGCGGCGGCTGGCGGGACGGTTGATCTGCCTTTCCGTGTCAGTTCAAAGACCGACGCGAGCGGGCAGTCAGAGGTTTTTGTCGTCAAGACTGATGGGCGGAATATTCCGTCGGCGGTCAGGGTAGTGGCAGCCTCCTACGACGCCGAACGCAACGTCTACACCGCGACCACCACCGATGTTCCGCCACGCACCCTGACGTGGACCCCGATCGTCAATCCGGGAAACAGCTCGACGACCTCACCGTACGGGCAACCGGATGTGCCTGCCTATACTGGGGCAACAGTGGTTCCGGTCGAGGGACGCCTCGATTCGTTCCCGGGCGTTTTCGAAGCCGGATTCGATGACTATGTGCTGGTGTTCCCGCAGGACTCCGGGCTGCCATCCAACTACACGATGTTTCGGGATCGGCGGGAGGATCCGGGCGTCGCGTCAGGTGTGGGGCAGGCGGTATCGGGCAACTGGCTCGGGAGCGCATCGCAGGGCGAAGGCGCGCCGGTGCCGGCGCAGATTGCCGATCAGTTGCGAGGGCGGGAGTTCAAGAATTTTCGGGCGTTTCGAGAGGCGTTTTGGAAGGCGGTGGCTGGGGATCCGGAGTTGGCGGCTCAGTTTGATCGCAGCGCGCTAGCTAGTATGAAAGACGGCCAATCGCCTTTTGTTAAAGAGAGTGAGCAAGTTGGGAAGCGTGTGAAGATTGAGTTGCATCACAGGAAATATATTTCTGAAGGTGGCGGGGTTTATGAGGTTGATAACATAGTCGCAATGACTCCAAAGAGACATATTGGTATGCATAGAGGGTCAGATAATGATTAAGTTAATTAGCGAAATGTCAGAGTCGGATTTTCTGAAGTTTGTTACGAGAATTTATGACAACGACTATGAAAGTGAAGAGGAACACATCGATGCCGTTTTTGAGTTCAAGGCCTTGAGTGAGCATCCATCTGGATCGGATCTGATTTTTTATCCAGAGCCAGGAAAAAGTGGACCGGCAGCTGTAGTTGCAGAGGTCAAAGCGTGGCGTGCAGTCAACGGAAAGTCTGGTTTTAAAGAGGTTTGATATTCATAAATGTGGTTGTGCCCCTGGCAATTTTGTCAGGGGCATTTTTACAGGGTGGTGTGGCTTGTTAAATATTTCGGACTATACGGAAAGAGAGTTCTTGGATTTTGTAATTTCAATTTGTGATGCTAGTGCTCGAACAGAGGAGGAAGATGTAAAACTGGTATTGGAATTCAGGCGGTTAACAGAGCATCCGGACGGCTCGGATCTGATCTACTACCCAAGAGATGATAGGGATGATAGTCCTGAAGGGATTGTAAAGGAGGTTAAAGAATGGCGCGCTGCTAATAACAAGCCCGGATTCAAGGCGGTTTAGTCTTTTACTGTCAATATGCTTCTAACGTCTTTGATTGATGCAATTTCTATATGTCAGCCCGAAGCCGTTCACTCCCCACCAACCCACGGGCAGTAGCAACCCACCGCCAACGTATGAGTCGCATTGACCGGGCGATCATCACTCAACGCTTGCAGGATCGGTTCGATAAAACTGTTGCTGGAGTTGCACGTCAGGCCTTCGCTGTACGGGCCGAAGTACGCCAGTTTGCCGCTGCGGTCCCAGATCGCCACGGCCGGGCTCGCGGGAATCTGTTCGGAGCCGGGCAGCACCGCGATGGTTTTGAGATTGCTGAGGGTGGCGGGCAACTGGCCGTGGCTGCCGGCCTTCTGCACCGCGAAGAATTCCACGCCCCTGGGGCCGAACTGTTCGACCATCTCGGTCAGGTGCTGTTGGTTGCCGACGTTGCATGGGCAGGCGGGATCCCAGAAGTGCACCAGACGGATATTGCCGGGGCCGGCGAGGTCGTCGGGCAGGCGCAACGGGTCGCCGGAGAACACCGCGGTGTGTTCGCTGAAAGCCCGCAGGTAGCGGCCCTGAAACCAGTCGTACGCGGCCCACAGCACGCCGGCACACACGATGGCGAGCAGGCTGGCAAACAGTGCGGTGCGGTGGGGCGAACGCATGGTTTTGATTCCTCAGAGGCGCGCTAGCTTGCCATGCTTGCCGCGACAGATGAATATCGCAGGCCGATAAAGTCCGTTTACCGTTCTGGAATTGCCCATGTCTGTTGCCTTCGATCCCGATCATCTGCGTGCGAGCCTCAAGCCTTTGGCCGAGTGGCAGCCGTTGTCCGAGGAGGCGAAGGCGTATCAGCGGTTCTACAAGACCGACTTTCCGGAACGCGATGTGTGGCGCGGCATGGGCCGGTTCGACATCGATGGCTATCAACTGGTCAGCCATTGCTGGTGGCCCGCGGAAACGGCCAAGGCCACGCTGTTTCTGGTGCACGGCTTTTATGACCACACCGGCCTGTACCGGCATGTGATCGAGTGGGCGCTGGATCAGGGCTTCGCGGTGATTGCCTGCGATCTGCCGGGGCATGGTCTGTCCAGTGGCGAGCGGGCGAGTATCCGCGATTTCTCCGAATATCAGGATGCGCTGCAAGGCCTGTTTGCCGAGGCGCGTTCGATTGCCCTGCCGCAGCCGTGGCACCTGTGCGGGCAAAGTACCGGAGGCGCGATCATTGTCGATCACGTGCTCAATCATGGTGAAAACAGTCCGGCCCAGGGACAGTTGATTCTGTTGGCGCCGCTGGTGCGTCCGCGTGCCTGGGGCTGGTCGCAGTTCAGTTATTACCTGTTGCGGCCCTTTGTCAGGGGCATCGCCCGGCGCTTCAGCGAGAACTCCAACGACCCGGATTTCCTGCCGTTCCTGCAGGCCGATCCGTTGCAGCCAAAACGCTTGCCGACCGCGTGGGTCGGGGCGTTGTCGCGCTGGATCAACCGGGTGGAATACGCGAAAAAAAGTCCGCGTCGGCCGCTGATCGTTCAGGGCCAGGCGGACATGACCGTGGACTGGCAGCACAACCTGCAAGTGATGAAATGGAAGTTCGACCGGCCGCAGATTCTGTTGCTGGCCGAGGCACGGCATCACCTGGCCAACGAGACGGCGGAAATGCGCGAGGAATATTTCGAGTTCTTGAGCAAACGGATCAAGGGCCGGAATCACTCGTGATCCTGAGGGCCCCTTCGCGAGCAAGCTCGCTTGTATGTTTAGACTTGAAGGGGTGGGCGGGACTAAAAGCTCGATTCCGACTCTAGCCAGTACGGACCGTGGGAGACTTCTCGTCCCGCCCTTTCTACCTAAAGCGCCGATAAGGAATTCATCGGTAAAACCGACGATAGAGGCAAGCCAGCGCTACGGTAGACCCCGACAAGCTCTTAAACCCTAGCTCCGAGGATTCGTCATGACAATCCTTACCTCGCCAACGGTGATTGGTGTCGATGTGGCCAAGGCCGAAATCGTCGTTTACCGCGAAGATCTGAAAATTATCCAGGTCATCAACAACGACCGCACGTCTGTAGGTCGTTGGCTGAAGACCCTGCCCGCACAAAGCTCGATCGCCCTGGAAGCCACTAATCTCTACCACCTGGACACGGCCGAACTGGCCCATGGTATGGGGCATCGGGTTTACGTCGTGGACCCTTACCGGGTGAGCCATTACCGCGAAAGCATCGGTCAGCGTGCAAAAACCGACCCTTGTGATGCACGTCTTCTGGCGCGTTATCTAACCAGTGAACAGCACCGGCTGCGGGTCTGGAGCCCACCACCACGGCACTACACGGTGTTGAAAAGTCTGCTTAACAAGCGTGCGCAGCTGATGAAGGCCCGAGTCAGTATCATGCTGAGCTGGTCAAACGAACCTCTTCTTGAAGATCTTTTGGCCCATGGGTTGGAGCATTTCAAACAGCTTGATCAGGCCATTCAGGAATTACTTCGCAAAGTCAGCCAAGAGGCCGGCATTAGCGAAAACATCAGACGCTGCAAAGCTATTGAAGGGATTGGTGAACTCACGGCAACGGGCTTGGCAACTACGTATATGCGAGGTGAGTTCGCCAGCGCCGATGCGTTCATCGCCTTTCTGGGAATGGATTTGAAGGCAAAGGACTCAGGCAAGAAACACAGTCCTCGCCACTTGAGCAAAAAAGGTGACGGGGAATTACGGCGTCTCCCACAATAGATCGCAATCCTTTGTGGGAGCGAGCTTGCTCGCGAAGGCGGTCGGTCAGGCAGCAGAGATTTATTGATTCAGGTTCGAGGTGCTCTGGCCCACGGCCAGCCCGGCGCGGATTGCTGCCAGTGCGGCCTGATAGTAGGCCTTGCCTTCGGTGGATTCGGCAAAGGTCGCGAACTCTTCCAGTTCTTCATCCGACAGGTCGCGATAGACGTACAGCAGCGTGTTGTTCAGATCGGCACCGATCTGATCCATCAGACGCTGGCGTTGACCATTCAACATGCCCTGGGCCTGACCGCCGCCGAGCAGGCCGGGGATCATCGAGCTCAGGCTGTCCGCCGCCACGCCGGCAATCGCCAGGCTGACTTCGGCACCGGCTTCACGGGCGGGCAAGGCTTGGGCGAGGTGACCAATGATCAGCAAACGACTGTCGCTGGCCGGCATCTTCGGCAGGCCCTTGGCGTTTTTTGCCAATTGATCGCGACGGGTCGCCAGCAGTTCGGCGGCGACGATCTTCTTGCCCAGCGGTGACTGAAAGAATGACAGGGCCGGTTTCGGGTCGGCGAGGTTCTTGCGCAGCTGTGCTTCGGCGCGTTGATCCACGGCCTGGGGGGCGAAGCGCTGATTGCTGTTGTTCACCAGCGCCTGAAACACCGCCGGCGGCAGGCTGTTCTGGTAACGCTGCTGCGCGGCACTCAGGGCGTCGTTGAAATGCGCGCGTTGTTCTGGCCAGCCGGCGACCTTGTACAACTGGTCGTGGCCGTCCGCCCAGGCGGGCAAAACGCAGAACATCAACAGTGAAAAAAGCAAACGGCGCATAAGGACTCCTGTCGGCAGCCGACTATTCTCCGTGCGGTGCCAGTACTTGTCGAGAATTCGTATCAAGCCGCCGCGTGGCTCTGTCGGATTTCTTGCCGCAGGCATACTATGCGCGCCATGCAAATATCCTCTGATCACCCGCTGCTGTTACGTATCGTCGACGACCTGGCCGAGCGCGGCTGGTCGCAGCAGAACATTTTCCTGCCTGCGGATTTGACCCGCGCACTGGCGGCCGAGTGCCGCAAACGTGACGCCGAAGGTGAACTGGCGCCGGCGGGGGTCGGACGTGGCCCGTTTTCGGAGATCCGCGAGGGGATTCGCGGCGACCATATCCAATGGATCGACCCTGGTCAGGCCGAAGCCAGTGACCGCTACCTGAACCTGATGGACAGCCTGCGCGAAGCGCTCAACCGGGGCCTGTTCCTCGGGCTGGAAGACTTCGAATGCCATTTCGCCCTTTACCCACCGGGTGCGTTCTACCGCAAGCATGTCGACCGTTTCCGCGACGATGACCGGCGCATGGTCTCGGCGGTGATCTACCTCAATGACGGCTGGCTGCCGGAGGATGGCGGGCAGCTGCGCATGTACCTGGAGAATGACCGCGTTCATGACGTACAGCCTACGGGCGGTTGTCTGGTGGTGTTTCTCTCCGGCGAAGTCCCTCACGAAGTGTTGCCAGCCAGTCGCGAGCGGCTGTCGCTGACAGGCTGGTTCCGCCGCCGTGGCAACGAGCCGTTCTGAGATGCACAGGATTTTGGTCAGTCGCTGCCTGCTGGGCCATCGCGTGCGTTACGACGGTGGGGCCAGCGGGCCGTTCGATCTGCTGGAACAGTGGATTGCCGAAGGGCGCGTAGTGCCGCTGTGCCCGGAAGTCGCCGGTGGTTTGCCGACGCCACGGGCAGCGGCAGAGATTCCGGGCGGGCAGGGTAGCGAAGTGTTGGACGGGCTCGCTTCGGTGATCACTACCGAGGGCGAAGATGTCAGTGCGCAGTTTCTGGATGGTGCGCGGCAGGCGCTGGCGCTGGTGCAGAAGCACGGGATTCGGGTGGCGGTGCTCAAGGCCAACAGTCCTTCGTGTGGGAATCTGTTGACCTATGACGGGACGTTCAGTGGGGTGAAGGTGAGTGGCGAGGGCGTTACCGCCGCGTTGCTGAAGCGCCATGGCGTACAGGTCTTCAGCGAACTCGAACTGCCGCAAGCCGCACAGGCCCTCAGCTTGCTCGACTAGTCACGTTCACTTCAGTTTTCCGTAGCCTGCACACTCAACCACTTCTTCGACAACGCCTCCAGCCGCCCATCCGCCCTGATCCGCTGCAAGGCATTCTCCAGGCTCGCGTGAAACGCCGGGTTGCCCTTCTGAAACGGAATCGCCAGATCCACCGGCGGCCCGACCTTCGGTTTCTCTTCAGTCAGCGCCTGCACCAGAACCATCGGCCGAGGTTGCTCGTCCTTTTTCGCCAGCAATTGCGCATTGACCTGCGTGTAAGGTTCGCTGACGTCGAAACGATCCTTGAGCTCGGGTGTCAGTGCTATGTGGTTGAGCGCGACGTCGTACTTGCCGCTTTCAACGCCCTGGAGCAGATCGGCTTCGTCGGTGACGATGAAGTCGGCGCGCACATCCAGTTCGTTGGCCAGCAGTTGCCCAAGCTCGACCTCGAACCCCGTGAGCGTGTCGCCGTCCTTGAAATTGAAGGGCGGTGTATTAGCCTCAAGGGCTATGCGCAACTCGCCACGGTCGTAGACGTCATCAATCAGTTCGGCATGAGCCAGAGGGCTCAGAAGGGGAAGCAGGCAGATCAGGCCAGGCAGAAAACGCATGGTCACTCCTTTGAAATCGATATCGGCCTGTTTTCCAGGCTCGCTTTGCTATGGTTGTCGAGTGCCTTCGACAACGAATGGTCATGAAGTTGTCATGACCGTGCGGATTTTACGGAAAAACTGGAGAAGAAAATGAAAAGCTTTATGTCACGTGCAGCGTTGGCCGGTGTGCTGATGGGTGTTTCGGTACTGGCCAGTGCGGCCACACCGGCACCGAAGGGCGCCGAAGTGTTCATCGTTTCTCCCGAGGACGGAGCCACGGTTCCGCAGACCTTCACGGTCAAGTTCGGTGTAAAGGACATCGCGCTGGCACCGGCCGGTGACGTCACCAAGAACACCGGTCATCACCATCTGCTGATCGACGCCAAGGAAATCGTTCCGGCCGGCTCCGTCGTGCCGACCGACGCCAACCACATGCACTTCGGCAAGGCGCAGACCCAGGCCGACATCAAGCTCGCGCCGGGCAAGCACACCCTGCAGCTGGAGCTGGGTGACAGCGGCCACATGGCGTTCGATCCACCGATCGTGTCGAAGAAGATCACCGTCAACGTCGAATGACGTTTTCGCGTGCATGAAAAAGGGAGCCCGAAGGCTCCCTTTTTTGTCGCTCAACGCTTGATCAGAACAACACGCGGCTACGGATGGTGCCGTTGACGTGTTGCAGCTTCTCTTGCGCCAGCTCCGAGTACTCGGCGTCGACGTCGATCACCACGTAGCCGACCTTCTCGTTGGTCTGCAGGAACTGACCGGAGATGTTGATGCCGTTTTCGGCGAAGACCTTGTTGATCTCGCTCATCACACCCGGGATGTTCTCGTGGATGTGCAGCAGGCGGTGCTTGCCAGGGTGAGCCGGCAGGGCCACTTCCGGGAAGTTCACGGACGATACCGAAGTACCGTTGTCGCTGTACTTGACCAGTTTTTCTGCCACTTCCAGACCGATGTTGGCCTGCGCTTCAGCGGTGGAACCGCCGATGTGCGGGGTCAGGATCACGTTGTCCAGGCCACGCAGCGGGCTTTCGAACTCTTCGTCATTGGAGCGCGGCTCGACCGGGAACACGTCGATGGCGGCGCCGATCAGGTGTTTGTCCTTGATCGCAGCGGCCAGGTGATCCAGCTCGACCACGGTGCCGCGTGCAGCGTTGATCAGGATGCCGCCCTTCTTGATGGCGCGGATTTCCTTCTCGCCGATCATCCACTGGGTCGCAGCGGTTTCCGGAACGTGCAGGGTGACGATGTCGGACATGCCCAGCAGCTCGTGCAGGTTGCCGACCTGGGTCGCGTTGCCCAGTGGCAGCTTGGTCACGGTGTCGTAGAAGAACACCTGCATGCCCAGGCCTTCAGCCAGGACCGACAGCTGAGTACCGATCGAGCCGTAGCCGACGATGCCCAGTTTCTTGCCACGGATCTCGAAGGAGTTGGCTGCGGACTTGATCCAGCCGCCACGGTGGCAGGAAGCGTTTTTCTCAGGGATGCCGCGCAGCAGCAGGATCGCTTCGGCCAGCACCAGCTCGGCAACGGAGCGGGTGTTGGAGTACGGCGCGTTGAACACGGCGATGCCGCGCTCGCGGGCCGCTTCCAGGTCAACCTGGTTGGTGCCGATGCAGAAACAGCCGACCGCGACCAGCTTCTTCGCGTGATCGAAGATCTCTTCGGTCAGCTGGGTGCGCGAACGAATGCCGATGAAGTGAGCGTCAGCGATCTTTTCCTTGAGCTGGGCTTCCGGCAGGGAGCCTGTCAGGTATTCGATGCTGGTGTAGCCCGCCGCCTTGAGGACGTCGACAGCCGATTGGTGGACGCCTTCGAGAAGAAGGAACTTGATCTTGCTCTTATCGAGAGAAGTCTTGCTCATCTGCGTAAACCTGTATCCCGGAGAAAAATGGCAGGAAATGGTCAACAGACATTGACCTGGACGACAAGAAAGCCGTCACCGCAGAACCGGCCTTGGGCACTGGCCTGCGGGGTCGGTATGCTAGCATAGCCACCCCGCTAAACACTCATTCCTGCGACGTGAAGCGTTCTCAGGATGACCATGAATTGTTCGAGAGTTCCGTCGATGACCAATCCTGCCCTGATTGATGAACTGAAGACCCTGGTCGAGCCTGGCAAGGTCCTGACCGATGCCGACTCCCTGAACGCTTACGGCAAGGACTGGACCAAGCACTTCGCCCCGGCGCCCAGTGCCATTGTGTTCCCCAAGACCATCGAGCAGGTGCAGGCCGTCGTCCGCTGGGCCAACGAACATAAAGTGGCGCTGGTGCCGTCGGGCGGGCGAACCGGGCTTTCCGCCGCGGCCGTGGCCGCCAATGGCGAAGTGGTCGTGTCGTTCGACTACATGAATCAGATTCTGGATATCAACCTGACCGACCGCACCGCCGTCTGTCAGCCGGGCGTGGTCACCGAGCAATTGCAGAACGCCGCCGAAGAACATGACTTGTACTACCCGGTGGACTTCGCTTCGGCCGGTTCCAGCCAGATTGGCGGCAACATCGGCACCAATGCCGGCGGGATCAAGGTCATTCGCTATGGCATGACCCGCAATTGGGTGGCGGGCATGAAAGTGGTGACCGGCAAGGGCGATGTGCTGGAACTCAACAAAGACCTGATCAAGAACGCCACCGGTTATGACCTGCGGCAGCTGTTCATCGGCGCTGAAGGCACTCTCGGTTTTGTGGTCGAGGCCACCATGCGCCTGGATCGTGCACCAAAAAACCTGACTGCGATGGTCCTCGGCACCGCCGATTTCGATTCGATCATGCCGGTGCTGCACGCCTTTCAGGGTCGACTCGACCTGACCGCGTTCGAATTTTTCTCCGACAAGGCCTTGGCCAAGGTCATGGGCCGTGGCGATGTTCCGGCGCCGTTCGAAACCGATTGCCCGTTTTATGCCTTGCTGGAATTCGAGGCGACCACCGAAGAAGTGGCCAACACCGCCCTGGAAACCTTCGAGCATTGCGTGGAGCAGGGCTGGGTGCTGGACGGCGTGATGAGCCAGAGCGAAACCCAGTTGCAGAACCTGTGGAAGCTGCGCGAGTACATCTCCGAAACCATCTCCCACTGGACGCCGTACAAGAACGACATCTCGGTCACCGTCTCGAAAGTCCCGGCGTTCCTGCAGGAAATCGACGCGATCGTCGGCGAACACTATCCGGATTTCGAAATCGTCTGGTTCGGCCACATCGGCGACGGCAACCTGCACCTGAACATCCTCAAGCCGGACAACCTGAGCAAGGACGAGTTTTTCGCCAAGTGCGCCACCGTCAACAAGTGGGTGTTCGAAACCGTCGAGAAGTACAACGGTTCGATTTCCGCCGAACACGGCGTGGGCATGACCAAGCGCGACTACTTGACCTACAGCCGCTCGCCGGTGGAAATCGAATACATGAAAGCGGTCAAGGCGGTGTTCGACCCGAACGGCATCATGAACCCGGGCAAGATCTTCGCGGTTTGATTGGCAATCCCTGATGAATCAATGAAGGCAGGAGTCGGTAATGAGCTATCAGCACCAGTATGTCGACGGTACGCGGATTCATTTTCCGCTGGGGAAAGTGGTGTGCATCGGGCGTAACTACGCCGAGCACGCCAAGGAACTGGACAACCCGGTGCCTACCGAGCCGTTGCTGTTCATCAAGCCCGGCAGTTGCGTGGTGCCGCTGGAAGGCGGTTTCAGCATTCCGACCGAGCGTGGCTCGGTGCATTACGAGGCGGAAATCGCCGTGTTGATCGGCAAGCCGCTGTCGACCAAGCCGAGCCGCGAAGAAGTGCTGGACGCGATCTCCGGTTTCGCCCCGGCGCTGGACCTGACCCTGCGCGACAAGCAGGCCGAGCTCAAGTCCAAGGGCCTGCCGTGGGAAATTGCCAAGTCGTTCGACGGCGCGGCGGTGATTGCCCCGTTCGTGGTCGGCAGTACCTTCGCCGACCTGACCGACATCGGTATCCGCCTGACCATCAACGGCGAAGTGCGCCAGGACGGCAACAGCAGCGCAATGCTCAACCCGATCGTGCCGATGATCCAGCACATGGCCGGCTGCTTTTCGCTGCAGGCCGGTGACGTGATCCTGACCGGTACGCCGGTGGGCGTCGGCCCGCTGAACGTTGGCGATGAGATCGTGCTGGAACTACCGGGCGCCAGTCGCTTCACCAGCAGCGTTCGCTGACTGCAACACTGAAATAGCTATGTGGGAGCCAGCCTGCTGGCGATGACGGATTGTCAGTTGATGTTTCATTCGACTGATACACCGCCATCGCCAGCAGGATGGCTCCCACATTTTTGTGTTGCAGCTCGCAAACACATAAGGCATTCCGGCCATTTGCCGTTTTTTTCACATTTTGTCCGGATAATTCCGGTCATTCTGGCGTCTGAGCCGGCCTCTTTGTGCTATTACCCGTAGCCTGAATTTTCGGAACGCGTCCTTTGATGTCATCTCAAACTCAGCTCAAACCCGCCCGCCGTTCACGCTTCGCCCTGCGTTGGTATTCCTGGCTGTTGTTGGCAGCCGCCGCTGCGTACGGGCTGGCGTTTGCCATGCATTGGGATGACCGTGGCCTGTTGTGGGTGCTGGAGCGTTTCGAAAGCCCGGCCGAGAAACAGGAAAGCGTCTGGCTCCCGGACTACCGGGTGGTCATCGACGCCAAGCTGCTGCCGGGCATGGAAAAGGACGAAGCTTCGGACCTCTCCTATAACCCGCAGACCAAAAGCCTGTTTTCGGTGATGGGCAAGAATCCTTTCCTGGTCGAGCTGACTCTGCAGGGTGACGTGCTGCGCAAGATGCCGCTGGTGGGCTGGAGCAATCCCGAAGGCCTGACGGTGATGGAAAACGGCTTGATGGCAATTGTCGACGAGCGCGAGCACATGCTCTCCATCGTCAAGGTCGATGCCGAAACCCGCGAACTGAAGCGCGACGATTTCCCGAAATACGACCTCGGCCCGTCGAAAGACCAGAACAAAGCCTTCGAAGCCATCACCTGGGACGCCCGCAATCAGCAATTGCTGCTGGGCGAAGAGCGTCCGCCTGCGCTGTTCACCTGGAAAAGCGACGGCAGCCAGACGCTCAAGGGCGACAAGCAGAAACTCGACAGCGATGAACTGGACCTGCGCAACCTTTCGGCTTTGTCGATCGACCCGCGCACCGGCCACACCCTGGTGTTGTCCGCCGATTCGCATTTGCTGCTGGAGCTGGACGAGAGGGGCGAACAAGTCAGCTTCATGACCCTGCTCGGCGGTTTCAACGGCTTGAAGAAAACCATTCCCCGCGCCGAAGGCGTGACCATGGACGAGGCGGGCACGCTGTACATGGTCAGCGAGCCGAACCTGTTCTACCGCTTCGAAAAGCAGAAGTAACGACTCCTACAGCAATTGCAGATCTGTGCAGTTGTGGCTTGAGGCAAGTGGCCATTAAGCTTCAGTTCAGACAGGCGTGATATTTCATCCGCCTGTTTTGACTCCGAGCCTGCCCGAATGCGTCGACTTGCCCGCCCCAAGCCTTTGTTCATCATCCTGTCGGTGATTGCCCTGATCGCGCTGATTGCGATCGGGCAATACATGCGACTGTTCGAGCGTGCCTGGTTCAACCTGCATACGCTCTGGCAGCCGATGAGCAGCCAGTCCATCGGGCTGGATAAGTATCGGGTGGAAATCGAAGCGAAGGTCATCGACGGGCTGAACGACGACGTCTCGGCGCTGACCTACGATCCGGTGCGCAAGAGTCTGTTCACGGTCACCAACAAGAATGCCGAGCTGATCGAGCTGTCGCTGGACGGCGCGATCCTGCGCCGTGTCGCCTTGATCGGCTTCGGCGATCCGGAGGCGGTGGAGTTCATCAGCGCCGACACCTATGTGATCACCGATGAACGCCAGCAACGGCTGATCAAGATCCACCTGGAACACGACACCACGTTCCTCGATGCGGCGGATGCCGAGCAAATGACCCTCGGTGTGCACATGAGCGGCAACAAGGGCTTTGAAGGCCTGGCTTACGACTCGGTGGGCAAGCGCCTGTTCGTGGCCAAGGAGCGGGATCCGATGCTGATCTATGAAGTGCACGGTTTTCCGCACTTCAATCCGGAAAAATCCTACGCGGTACACGTCATCAATAACCCCAAGCGCGATGCCGGGATGTTCGTGCGCGATCTGTCGAGCCTGCAATACGACGAGCGCAGCGGCCATTTACTGGCGCTGTCCGACGAGTCACGGCTGATTCTGGAACTGGATGTGGACGGGCGCCCGTTGAGCACCCTGTCGTTGAGCGGTGGCCGGCAGGGCCTGAAGAAAACCGTGCCGCAGGCGGAAGGTATCGCGATGGATGACGACGGGACGTTGTATCTGGTGAGCGAGCCGAATCTGTTTTATGTCTTCAGGAAGCCTGCGCAGAATTAACCAACACCACAAAACACTGTGGGAGCTAGCAAGCTAGCTCCCACAGGTTTTTCATCTGCCCACAAATATGTGGGCAGCCTGGTTTATTCAGCTTTGAGGGTCTTCACGCCTTCGCTGGTACCCAGCAACAACAGATCCGCCGGGCGCGCCGCAAACAAACCGTTGGTGACCACGCCGACGATCGCGTTGATCTGCGCTTCCAGCTCCACCGGGTTGGTGATTTGCAGGTTGTGCACGTCGAGGATGATGTTGCCGTTGTCGGTCAGCACGCCTTCGCGGTAGACCGGGTCGCCGCCCAGTTTCACCAGTTGGCGGGCCACATGGCTGCGGGCCATCGGGATCACTTCCACCGGCAGCGGGAACGCGCCGAGCACCGGCACCAGTTTGCTGGCGTCGGCGATGCAGATGAAAGTCTGGGCCACGGCCGCGACGATCTTCTCGCGGGTCAGGGCTGCGCCGCCGCCCTTGATCAGGTTCAGGTGTTCGTCGCTTTCATCGGCGCCGTCGACGTAGAACTCCAGGTTGCTCACGGTGTTCAGCTCGTACACCGGAATCCCGTGGCCCTTGAGGCGCGCGGCGGTGGCTTCGGAGCTCGCGACCGCGCCATCGAACGCGCCCTTGTGCTGGGCCAGGGCGTCGATGAAGCAGTTGGCGGTGGAGCCGGTGCCGACGCCGACGATGCTCTTGTCGTCGAGTTTCGGAAGGATGAAGTCGACGGCGGCCTGGGCCACGGCCTGTTTGAGTTGATCCTGGGTCATGCGGGCTCCGGAAGCGGGCAAGGTAAGAACGGAAAGGCCGGCATTATAGCCTCAAGCCGGGCTAAAACCTCTGCATTCGTGTGGTCGTCCGGCCGAAAGCCGGGTTAGACTCGCTGGTCCCGCCCAACCGCCAGTGATGCTTTCCGATGCTCGAACAGTACGTCAAGAAGATCCTCACCTCGCGCGTTTATGACGTTGCCGTAGAAACCCCGCTGCAGAACGCCCGCCAGCTCTCCGAGCGGTTGGGCAACGACATCTGGCTCAAGCGCGAAGACTTGCAGCCGGTGTTCTCGTTCAAGATTCGCGGCGCCTACAACAAGCTGACCCAGTTGAGCGACGAAGAGCGCGCTCGCGGCGTGGTCACCGCGTCGGCGGGCAACCATGCGCAGGGCCTGGCCCTGGCGGCGAAAGTGTTGGGCGTGAAAGCGACCATCGTGATGCCCAAGACCACCCCGGAGATCAAGGTCGAAGGCGTGCGCTCCCGTGGCGGCAAGGTGGTGCTGCACGGCGACTCCTTCCCGGAAGCCCTGGCCTACTCGCTGAAACTGGTCGATGAAAAAGGCTACGTCTACATCCACCCGTACGACGATCCGCACACCATTGCCGGGCAGGGCACCGTGGCGATGGAAATCCTGCGCCAGCACCCGCAGCCACTGGACGCGATCTTCGTTCCGGTGGGCGGCGGCGGTCTGATCGCCGGCATCGCGGCGTACGTGAAATACCTGCGCCCGGACATCAAGGTCATCGGCGTCGAGCCCGATGACTCCAACTGCTTGCAAGCGGCAATGGCCGCAGGCGAGCGCGTGGTACTGCCGGCCGTGGGCATCTTCGCCGACGGCGTGGCGGTGGCGCAGATCGGCCAGCACACCTTCGACATCTGCAAGGATTACGTCGACGAAGTGATCACCGTCAGCACCGACGAAATCTGCGCGGCGATCAAGGACATTTACGACGATACACGCTCGATCACCGAACCGGCCGGCGCCCTCGGCGTGGCCGGGATCAAGAAGTACGTCGAGCAGCGCGGCGTCAGCGGCAAGACCTTCGTGGCCATCGACTCCGGGGCCAACGTCAACTTCGACCGCTTGCGCCACGTCGCCGAGCGCGCCGAACTGGGTGAAGGCCGCGAAGCGATCATCGCCGTGACCATCCCGGAGAAGGCCGGCAGCTTCAAGGCTTTCTGCGAGGCCATCGGCAAACGCCAGATCACCGAATTCAACTACCGCTATAACAATGGCAGCGAAGCGCACATCTTCGTCGGCGTGCAGACCCACCCGGACAACGACCCGCGCAGCGCACTGCTGGCGAGCCTGACCGAGCAGGGTTTCCCGGTGCTCGACCTGACCGACAACGAACTGGCCAAGCTGCACATCCGCCACATGGTCGGCGGTCGTGCGGCGCACGTGGTCGATGAAGTGGTGCTGCGCTTTGAGTTCCCGGAGCGTCCGGGCGCGCTGTTCAACTTCCTCAACAAACTCGGCGGGCGCTGGAACATCTCGATGTTCCACTACCGCAACCACGGTGCGGCGGACGGCCGCGTGGTGGCGGGTCTGCAAGTGCCCCACGACGAACGTCATCTGGTGCCTGCAGCCCTTGAGGAAATCGGCTACCCGTACTGGGACGAAAGCGACAACCCGGCCTATCAGCTGTTTCTTGGCTGAACGGCTACGCTGATGGGCAGGCCATAAGGAAATCGGATCATGGAAACGTTAACCGCCCTGAAAGCGGCGCACATGCTGGCGACTGCGGTGCTGTTGCTCGGTGCGCTGGGCCTGGGAATCTGGGTCTGGCGCGCACGGCGCAAGGGTGACGCGACGGCGGGCAGCCGTACGTTGCAGCGGCCATGGCTGTTTGTCTGGCTGTTGATCGTGCTGGCGCTGGTGAGCATGCCGTTCACCGGCTGGTGGATGGTGCATCTGGTGGGCTGGCCGCTGGGGCAGACGTGGATTCTGGCGTCGAGCGTGCTCTACACGGTGGCGGCGCTGGCGTGGTTCTGGCTGCTGGTGCGTTTGAACCGGTTGCGCAAGGCGCCGGGCGGCGTGGGCCGGTTCAGCCTGGGGCTGGCGTTGTTCGGGCTGGTCTGCTTTATCGCGATTGCCGGGTTGATGGGCGCCAAGCCGGTTTAAGGCCTGGCGCCTGCTGCGGTCTCAGTCGCGCAGCGAAATCACCGGCCAGCCACGCTTCTCAGCCTCGGCCCGCAGGTTCGGATCCGGATCAACTGCCACCGGATTCGCCACCTGCTCCAGCAGCGGCAGGTCATTCATCGAGTCGCTGTAGAAATAGCTGCCTTCCAGCGAATGCCCGGTTTCTTCCAGCCAGCGGTTCAGGCGTGTCACCTTGCCTTCGCGGAAGCACGGCACATCGGTGCTGCGCCCGGTGTAGCGGCCGTCCTGCATCTCGCACTCGGTGGCGATCAGGGTTTCAACGCCCAGGCGTACCGCAATCGGCGCGGTGACGAAGCGGTTGGTGGCGGTGATGATCACCAGTTTGTCGCCGGCATCGCGGTGCTTTTTCAGCAACTCAAGCGCCTTCGGCAGCATGATCGGCTCGATGCAGTCGCGCATGTAATCGTTGTGCCACTGCTCAAGCACGGCCATCTCGGTGCGGCCGAGAATTTCCAGGCAGAAGTTCAGGTAGGCCGCGTTATCCAGTTTGCCGGCCAGGTAATCCTGATAGAACTCGTCGTTGCGCGTCTTGTAGGCGATCGGGTCGAGGAAGCCGCGTTCGCACAGATAATCGCCCCAAGCGTGATCGCTGTCGCCGCCCAGAAGGGTGTTGTCCAAATCGAATAAAGCCAGGCGCATTGCAGTTACCCGCTGAAAAGTCAGTAAAAAGGCCACAAGAATACGGTCTTTTCACAAGAGTGCACATAAGCTCGGAACCTTCGTTGCCGCCTTCACAACCTTTGTGGAACAATGCGGCGACATGCGTTTGCGAGGTTGTTGCCGTGATCGACCCCGATGGTTTCCGCCCTAATGTCGGGATCATTCTGACGAATGACGCCGGCCAGGTGCTATGGGCTCGCCGTATCAATCAAGATGCCTGGCAGTTTCCGCAAGGGGGAATCAATCCCGAGGAGACGCCGGAAGACGCCTTGTACCGCGAGCTGAACGAAGAAGTTGGCCTGGAACGCGAAGATGTTGAAATACTGGCCTGCACCCGAGGCTGGTTGCGCTATCGTTTGCCGCAACGTCTGGTGCGAACCCACAGCCAACCGCTGTGCATCGGCCAGAAACAGAAATGGTTTCTCCTGCGCCTGATCTCCAACGAGCAGCGGGTGCGGATGGATTTGACCGGTAAACCGGAGTTCGATGGCTGGCGCTGGGTCAGTTATTGGTATCCGTTGGGCCAGGTGGTGACATTCAAGCGCGAAGTGTATCGCCGCGCTCTCAAAGAGCTTGCCCCGCGCCTTTTAGCGCGCGACTGACGACGGAGTTCGACCCCGAGCCATGCTCAATACGCTGCGCAAGATCGTCCAGGAAGTTAACTCCGCCAAGGATCTCAAGGCGGCGTTGGGGATTATTGTGTTGCGCGTCAAAGAGGCCATGGGCAGCCAGGTCTGCTCGGTCTACCTGCTTGATCCAGAGACCAACCGCTTCGTGCTGATGGCCACCGAGGGCTTGAACAAGCGCTCGATCGGCAAGGTCAGCATGGCGCCCAACGAAGGTCTGGTCGGCCTGGTCGGCACGCGTGAAGAACCCCTGAACCTCGAAAACGCCGCGGATCACCCGCGCTACCGCTACTTCGCCGAAACCGGCGAAGAGCGCTACGCCTCGTTCCTCGGGGCGCCGATCATTCACCACCGCCGCGTCGTCGGCGTGTTGGTCATCCAGCAGAAAGAACGCCGCCAGTTCGATGAAGGTGAAGAAGCCTTCCTCGTGACCATGAGCGCGCAGCTCGCCGGGGTAATCGCCCACGCCGAGGCCACAGGTTCCATCCGTGGTCTGGGCCGTCAGGGCAAGGGCATTCAGGAAGCCAAGTTCGTCGGCGTACCGGGTTCGCCGGGTGCGGCGGTCGGTACTGCGGTGGTCATGCTGCCGCCGGCGGATCTGGACGTGGTGCCGGACAAGACCATCACCGACATCGACGCGGAACTGGCGCTGTTCAAGACCGCCATCGAAGGTGTGCGCGCCGACATGCGTGCGTTGTCGGCCAAGCTGGCGACCCAGCTGCGTCCGGAAGAGCGTGCGCTGTTCGACGTCTACCTGATGATGCTCGACGATGCCTCGCTGGGCAGCGAAATCACCAACGTGATCAAGACCGGCCAGTGGGCCCAGGGCGCGTTGCGTCAGGTCGTGACCGATCACGTCAATCGTTTTGACTTGATGGACGACGAGTACCTGCGTGAGCGGGCGTCGGACGTCAAGGACCTGGGCCGACGCCTGCTGGCCTATCTGCAGGAAGAGCGTCAGCAGAACCTGGTCTACCCGGAAAAGACCATTCTGGTCAGCGAAGAACTGACGCCGGCGATGCTCGGCGAGGTGCCGGAAGGCACGCTGGTCGGTCTGGTATCGGTGCTCGGTTCGGGTAACTCTCACGTCGCGATCCTGGCCCGGGCCATGGGTATCCCGACGGTGATGGGTGTAGTCGACTTGCCATACGCCAAGGTCGATGGCATTCCGATGATCGTCGACGGGCTCAAGGGCGAAATCTACACCAACCCGAGCGAAGTGCTGATCAAGCAGTTCGCCGAGGTGGTGGAAGAAGAGAAACAACTGGCGCTGGGTCTCGACTCCCTGCGCGACCTGCCGTGCGTGACCCTCGATGGTCACCGCATGCCGCTGTGGGTCAACACCGGCCTGCTGGCCGATGTGGCGCGGGCGCAGAAGCGCGGCGCCGAAGGCGTTGGTCTGTATCGCACCGAAGTGCCGTTCATGATCAACCAGCGCTTCCCGAGCGAGAAGGAACAACTGGCGATCTACCGCGAGCAGCTTGCCGCGTTCCATCCGCAACCGGTGACCATGCGCAGCCTGGACATCGGCGGTGACAAGTCGCTGTCCTACTTCCCGATCAAGGAAGACAACCCGTTCCTCGGCTGGCGCGGGATCCGCGTCACCCTCGACCACCCGGAAATCTTCCTGGTGCAGACCCGCGCGATGCTCAAGGCCAGCGAAGGCCTGAACAACCTGCGGATCCTGCTGCCGATGATCTCCGGCATCCACGAGCTCGAAGAGGCGCTGCACCTGATCCACCGGGCCTGGGGCGAAGTGCGCGACGAAGGCACCGACGTGCCGATGCCGCCGGTGGGCGTGATGATCGAAATTCCTGCGGCGGTTTACCAGACCAAAGAGCTGGCGCGGATGGTGGACTTCCTGTCGGTCGGCTCCAACGACCTGACCCAGTACCTGCTGGCGGTGGACCGCAACAATCCACGGGTGGCCGACCTCTACGACTACCTGCACCCGGCGGTGCTGCAAGCCCTGCAAACCGTCGTGCGCGACGCCCATGCCGAAGGCAAGCCGGTGAGCATCTGCGGTGAGATGGCCGGTGACCCGGCGGCGGCGGTGCTGTTGATGGCGATGGGTTTCGACAGCCTGTCGATGAACGCCACCAACCTGCCGAAGGTGAAATGGATGCTGCGTCAGATCAACCTGAGCAAGGCCAAGGATCTGTTGGCGGAACTGATGACCATCGACAACCCGCAGGTTATCCACAGCTCGCTGCAACTGGCGCTGAAGAACCTTGGGTTGGCGAAGATGGTCAATCCGGCGGCGGTCAAACCCCTCTAGACCGAGTCGCGCCAATCGCGAGCAGGCTCGCTCCCACAAGGCAATGTATTCCAATGTGGGAGCGAGCCTGCTCGCGATGGCGTCAGTTCAGGCGCCGCTAAATCAGAATCTCAACTTCCCCCAGATGCCCGCCATACGGCCCAAAACTGCGCTCCACCATCCGCCGCGTCCCGTCCGCCTGCACAATCAACGCCGTACTCGCCCGAGTCCCATAGCTTTGGCTGGCAATAAACACACTCGACAACAACGACTCGGTCGCCAGGCCCACGCCGGTGTCCGGCAAATCAGCAAACGGCGCCGTTTGCGCATCCCCCAACAACGCCAACAACCGCTCGGGCTGCGGATCATCCAGCACCGCACTCAATGCCGCCTTGGCCTTGAGCAGTTTCGGCCACGGCGTATCCAGCCCGGCGTTGGACAGTCCATAAACGCCGGGCTGCAGCATCACCGGCTCCGAAGACCGCGCATTGAAGTGCCACAGCTCGTTGGCATTGCCCAGCAGCAGGTTGAACCCGGCATATTCCGGCGAACGG
Source organism: Pseudomonas sp. B21-021 (assembly GCF_024749205.1). Classification (NCBI taxonomy): domain Bacteria; kingdom Pseudomonadati; phylum Pseudomonadota; class Gammaproteobacteria; order Pseudomonadales; family Pseudomonadaceae; genus Pseudomonas; species Pseudomonas sp. B21-021. The sequence continues at coordinate 6,121,928 of NZ_CP087192.1, read as the reverse complement.
GCGACAACATCGGACAAGTAGTCATCGATCGACAGGTTTCCGGTCAGAAAACCCGCCACCAGCTCGCCCCGAGAGCGTCGCGCCGGCGGCTGATGGGGATCGCGAATGTTGGTCAGCGCCGCAAAACGACCGTTGGCACCAAGGCCGAGCCAGGTGCCCCCGGCCTCAAGATCCCGCCCGGCATGAACATGCGGCGACTCGGGCCACTGGGCCAGGGGCAGGCTGGGCCGGGCGTAGAACTCGTCACGGTTGGCCGCGACGATCAGCGGCTGGGCATGCCCCGGTCGCCAGGCGAAAACAATCAGGCACATAAGGTGGTCCTTGTGTGTTTTTTGCCCACTCTACGCAGACATCGTCCGTGCATCCATCGCCAGTGGAGCCGAAGGGTATCCATCCGTTACCATGCCGCTCCGGTTTTGGGGATGCGCCTTGGGAGGCAGTCATGGAATTTCTGCTCTATCTGGCGCTGGGCGCCTGTGCGGGCGTATTGGCCGGGCTGTTCGGGGTGGGCGGCGGGATCATCATCGTCCCGGTGCTGGTGTTCAGTTTCACCTTGCAGGGCTTCGATCCGTCGATCCTGACCCATTTGGCGGTCGGCACGTCCCTGGCGACGATCATCTTCACGTCGGTCAATGCGGTGCGCGAGCATCATCGACGCGGCGCCGTGCGCTGGCCGATCTTCAAGTGGATGACCGTCGGGATTCTGCTCGGTGCAGGCTTCGGGGCGCTGACCGCCGAAGCGATCTCCGGGCCCAACCTGCAAAAGATCATCGGTGTGTTCGCCCTGGTGATCGCGACGCAACTGGCGCTGGACGTCAAACCCAAGGCCAGCCGAACGGTGCCCGGCAAACTCGGTCTGACCATGGCCGGCAGTGTGATCGGCTGGGCGTCGGCGATTTTCGGGATTGGCGGCGGCTCGCTAACCGTGCCGTTCCTGACCTGGCGCAGCGTGCCGATGCAGCAGGCCGTGGCGACATCGTCAGCCTGTGGCCTGCCAATCGCTGTCGCCAGTGCAATAAGTTTCATGATTCTGGGCTGGCATGATCCGTTGCTGCCGGCCCATAGTCTCGGTTTTGTGTATTTGCCGGCACTGCTCGGCATTGCGCTGACCAGCATGGTGTTCGCCCGTCTCGGCGCGCGGCTGGCGCACAGGTTGTCGCCGAAGTTGCTTAAACGGTTGTTCGCGGCTTTGCTGTTTTGCGTGGGCCTGAGCTTTCTGTTCTGAGCCGTCTGTTTTGGCCGGTCGCAATCCTGGCTTAATCCTGAGGTGACAGCGTCGCCCGGGAATTTTTGAAGATTTGAATGCTAACGAGGAGTCGCAATGCTGCCTTACCCGCAGATCGATCCGGTGGCCCTGGCCATCGGTCCGCTGAAAATCCACTGGTACGGCCTGATGTACCTGGTCGGCATCGGCGGCGCGTGGCTGCTGGCATCGCGCCGGCTCAACCGTTTTGACCCGACCTGGACCAAGGAGAAACTCTCCGATCTGGTGTTCTGGCTGTCGATGGGGGTGATTGTCGGCGGGCGTCTGGGCTATGTGCTGTTCTACGACCTGAGCGCCTACATCGCCAACCCGACGCTGATTTTCGAAGTGTGGAAGGGCGGCATGTCGTTCCACGGCGGTTTCATCGGCGTGATGCTGGCCGCGCTGTGGTTCGGCAAGCGTAACGGCAAGTCGTTCTTCCAACTGATGGACTTCGTGGCGCCGATGGTGCCGATCGGTCTGGGCGCCGGACGCATCGGCAACTTCATCAACGCCGAGCTGTGGGGCAAGGCCACCGACGTGCCGTGGGCAATGGTGTTCCCGCCGTTCAGCGACCCGGCGCAACTGCCGCGTCATCCGTCGCAGCTGTATCAGTTCGCGCTTGAGGGCGTCGCTCTGTTCCTGATTTTGTGGATTTTTTCGCGCAAGCCTCGGCCAACCATGGCGGTCTCGGGCATGTTCGCGCTGTTCTATGGCATCTTCCGTTTCATCGTCGAATTCGTCCGCGTGCCGGACGCGCAACTGGGCTATCTGGCCTGGAACTGGCTGACCATGGGTCAGGTACTCTGCGTACCGATGATCATCGGCGGGTTGTTCCTGATCTGGCTGGCCTACCACCGCGCCCCGGCGGCGCCGGTTGCACCGACAGCTTAAATATTCGAACCCCGGCGCCGTTTGCCGGGGCTCAAGGACACAGGTAACTCATGAAGCAATATCTCGATCTGGTGTCGCACGTCATCAACAACGGCACCAAACAGGCCAACCGTACCGGCGTGAACACCATCAGCTTTCCGGGCGCCATGCTGCGCTTCGATCTGCAGGAAGGTTTCCCGGCGATCACCACCCGCAAGATGGCCTTCAAATCGGCCATCGGCGAGATGTGCGGCTTTCTGCGGGGCGTGAACAACGCTGCGGAATTCCGTGCGCTGGGCTGCAAGGTCTGGGATCAGAACGCCAACGAAAACGCTCAGTGGCTGGCCAACCCGTTCCGCCAGGGCGAAGACGACCTCGGCGAGATCTACGGCGTGCAATGGCGCAAATGGCCGGCGTACAAGCAGATCCCGCTGAGCAACACCGCCGCCATCGAACAAACCTTGAGCAACGGCTACAAGCAGATTGCCCAGGGCGAAGAAGACGGCCAGGCCTACGTGGTCTTGTACAAAGCCATCGATCAGGTGCGCCAGTGCGTCGACACGATCATCAAGGACCCGGGCAGCCGCCGCATCCTGTTCCACGGCTGGAACTGCGCCCAGCTCGATGAAATGGCCCTGCCGCCGTGCCATCTGCTGTACCAGTTCCACCCGAATGTCGAGACCAAAGAGATCTCTCTGACCCTCTACATCCGCTCCAACGACCTGGGCCTGGGCACGCCGTTCAACCTCACCGAAGGCGCCGCACTGCTGAGCCTGATCGGTCGCCTGACCGGCTACACGCCGCGCTGGTTCACCTATTTCATCGGTGACGCCCACGTCTACGAAAACCACCTGGACATGCTCAACGAACAGCTCAAGCGCGAGCCGTTCGCCATGCCGAAGCTGAGGATTTCGGACCGCGTGCCGGAGTTTGCCAAGACCGGTGTGTACCAGCCGGAATGGCTGGAGCTGGTGGAGCCGAGCGACTTCTCGCTGGAAGGCTACGAGCACCATGCGCCGATGACTGCGCCGATGGCGGTCTGAAGCACGAGTGACAAACAACTGAGGGAGCCAAATGGCTCCCTCAGTTGTTTCTGGTGGTCAGATCGTTCCCACGCTCTGCGTGGGAATGCTGCCATGGACGCTCTGCGTCCAAAGTGACGCAGAGCGTCACGGGATTCATTCCCACGCAGAGCGTGGGAACGAGCGACAGTTGTTAGTGGCCGTGGCTTCTGCCCACATGCGAATGCTCAACCTCCGCCGCCACAACACCGCCACTTACCTCCAGCCGCTGCAAAATCCCGCACTGATCCGCCTCCGGCCCCTCGCCACAGCGCTGGCGCAGGTCGAGCAGTTGCGTCTGCAATGCCAATAACCCGTCAATCCGCGCCTTGACGTGCTGGATGTGTTCGTCGATCAGCGCATTCACGCTTTCGCACTGGTCCTGCGGGCTGTCACGCAAGGTGAGCAGGCTGCGGATTTCTTCGAGGGTCATGTCGAGGGTGCGGCAGTTGCGGATGAAGGTCAGGCGCTCGGCGTGGGCCTGGGTGTAGACGCGGTAGTTGCCGTCGCTGCGGGCCGGTTCCGGCAGCAGGTTTTCACGTTCGTAGTAGCGGATGGTTTCCACGGCGCAATCGGTCTGTTTCGCCAGTTCTCCGATCTTCATGACGGCAATCTCCAAAAGGGTGCTTGACCCTATAGTGGCTACAGGGTCTTTACTTGGCAACAGGCACCTTCATGGACGCGACCAATGAGCGATTCCCTGCACACCCACAAGCCCGGCGACGGGCACGATCACAGTCACAAACTGCAGCCTGTGCATAAACATGCCCACGCCGGCGATTCCTGCTGCGGGTCGAAAACCGTTACGCCTGCGCCGGTTCATTCGAGTGAAGACTCGTGCTGCTCGTCGAAAGCCACCGCGCCTTCACGGGTACAACTGAGCGAGGCAAAAAGTGCCGACGCCCGGCTGAGCAGCTTCCGCATCGAGGCAATGGACTGCCCGACCGAACAGACGCTGATCCAGAACAAGCTCGGCAAACTGGCCGGGATCCAGCAGCTGGAATTCAACCTGATCAACCGTGTACTCGGCGTGACTCACAACTTGCCGGACACCGCACCGATCATCGACGCGATCAAATCCCTCGGCATGCAGGCCGAACCGCTGGAGGCGGGCGTCGAAGCGCCAACGCCGGCGCCGGTGAAAAAACACTGGTGGCCCCTCGCGCTATCCGGCGTCGGTGCGCTCGCTGCCGAAGTGATCCACTTCACCAGCGCCGCCCCGACCTGGGTGGTGGCGATCATCGCGCTGATCTCGATCCTCAGCGGCGGCCTCACCACCTACAAAAAGGGCTGGATCGCCCTGAAGAACCGCAACCTCAACATCAATGCGCTGATGAGCATCGCCGTGACCGGCGCCGTGTTGATCGGCCAATGGCCGGAAGCGGCGATGGTGATGTTCCTGTTCACCGTGGCCGAGCTGATCGAAGCGCGCTCGCTGGATCGCGCGCGCAACGCCATCAGCGGCCTGATGCAGATGACGCCGGAACAGGCGACGGTGTTGCAGGCGGACGGTAACTGGGTCGAACTGGACGTCAAAAGCATCGATCTCGGCGCCCGCGTGCGGGTGAAACCCGGTGAGCGTATTGCGCTGGACGGTGATGTCGTCAGCGGCAGCTCGACCATCGATCAGGCACCGATCACTGGCGAAAGCCTGCCGGTGGAAAAAACCGTCGGCGACAAAGTGTTCGCCGGCACCATCAACCAGGCCGGTTCGCTGGAATATTCGGTAACCGCAGCGGCGAACAATTCCACCCTGGCGCGAATCATCCACGCCGTGGAGCAGGCGCAGGGCGCGCGGGCGCCGACTCAGCGCTTCGTCGATCAGTTTTCGAAAATCTACACCCCGGTGATCTTCGTCCTGGCGCTGGCCGTGGCGATCATCCCGCCGCTGTTCATGGGCGCCGCGTGGTTCGACTGGATCTACCGCGCGCTAGTGCTGCTGGTGGTCGCTTGCCCGTGTGCCTTGGTGATTTCCACCCCGGTGACCATCGTCAGCGGCCTCGCCGCTGCGGCGCGCAAAGGCATTCTGGTCAAGGGCGGCGTGTACCTGGAGGGCGGTTTCAAGCTCGACTATCTGGCCCTCGACAAGACCGGCACCATCACCCACGGCAAACCGGTGCAGACCGATTACCTGTCCCTCGACCCGACCGCCGACGCCACGGCCCCGGCGATTGCCGCCGCGCTGGCCGGGCGCTCCGATCACCCGGTGTCGCTGGCCATCGCCAACGCGGCTGTGGATAAAGGTTTCGCGGCGCTGGTTGTGGATAACTTCGAAGCGCTGGCCGGCCGTGGGGTAAAAGGCGAGGTCAATGGTCAGGTCTACCACTTGGGCAACCATCGTCTGGTCGAAGAGCTGGGCCTGTGCTCGCCGCAGCTGGAAGAAAAGCTGTTCGCGCTGGAGAAACAGGGCAAGTCCGTGGTGTTGCTGCTCGACCGCTCCGGCCCGCTGGCACTGTTCGCCGTGGCCGACACGGTCAAGGAAACCAGTCGCGAGGCGATCCGCCAACTGCACGAACTGGGCGTGAAAACCCTGATGCTCACCGGCGACAACGTCCACACCGCGCAGGCGATTGCGGCGCAGGTCGGGATCGATCAGGCCAAGGGCGACTTGTTGCCGACCGACAAACTGCAAGCCATTGAAGACCTGTATGCGCAGGGGCGTCGGGTCGGCATGGTCGGTGACGGCATCAATGATGCACCGGCACTGGCTCGGGCCGAGATCGGTTTCGCCATGGCGGCGGCCGGCACCGACACGGCGATCGAAACCGCCGATGTCGCCCTGATGGACGACGATCTGCGCAAGATTCCGGCCTTCATCAGCCTGTCGCGCCATACCGCCGCTATCCTGAAACAGAACATCGCGCTGGCGCTGGTGATCAAAGCGATCTTTCTTGGGGTAACCTTCGCCGGGCTCGCCACCATGTGGATGGCGGTGTTTGCCGACATGGGCGTGAGCCTGCTGGTGGTGTTCAACGGTTTGCGCCTGTTGCGCAAATAGAGGAAGAGGGGCGGTTGTGCTGAGTGCCGAGCTGAAAGCGTTTTACATGGTGGCCCGCCTGGGCAGCATCACGCTGGCGGCGAAAAAGCTCGGCCTCAGCCAACCGACCGTGACCACCCAGATTCGCAATCTTGAAAGCCAGTATTCGGTGGAGCTGTTCTACCGTGGCGGCAGGCGCCTGAGTGTCAGCGACGAAGGTGCGCGGCTGTTGCCGATGGTCAAGGCGCTGTTGCAGCAGGAAGCCGATATCGAGTTCTTCCTGCGCAACAGCGGTCAGGTCCAGGGCACGCTGCGCATCGCCGCCACCGCGCCGTATTACATCCTCGATCTGGTGAAGACCTTCCGCGAGCGCCTGCCGCAGGTAGAAGTCTCGGTGGAAATCGGCAACTCTCAGCAAGTGCTCGAAGCGCTGGAGGATTACCGGGTGGATGTCGCGGCGTCGTCGCAACTGCTCGACGACGCACGGCTGATCCGCCGGGTGCTCGGCAGCGATCCGCTGGTGCTGGCGGTGCATCGCAATCATCCGCTGGCGGCGCACGACCATGTCACGCTGAGTGCACTGGCCGGGCATACCTTGCTGATGCGTGAATCCGGCTCGACTACCCGTCGCCTCACCGAAGAATTGCTGGCCAGTGCCGGGGTCAGTTTCGGCCCGTTGCTGGAGATCGGCAGCCGCGAATCGATCCGCGAGGCGGTGCTGCGCAACATCGGCATCAGCATCATCGCCCGCCAGGAAGTGCCGCACGATCCACAGTTGCGGGTGCTGACCCTGGAGAATGCGCCGCAGATTCCCGAATACCTCTACTGCCTCAAGGAACGCAAGAACGCCCGGTTGCCGGCGGCGTTTCTCGGGTTGGCGCAGGAAATGTCCCCCGCTTGATCGTAATGATCGTTCCCACGCAGAGCGTGGGAACGATCCGCGATCCGCGGGGAACCCAAATCCCTGAATACCACTATCGGTCGATTTTGCCTTGTTGCCATATGACCGACGCATTACAACTCTAGGATTCGTCTCATCTGCTTGATGAGGCCTGTCCATGAACCCTGCAATCGCAACTGCCCTGACCAACCCCGGCGCACCGATGAAAGTGCGCGGCGTGCAGAAGCGCTTCGGCGCCTTCACTGCGCTGGATAACGTCTCCCTTGATGTCGCGGCTGGTGAGCTCGTTTGCCTGCTCGGCCCGTCGGGCTGTGGCAAGACCACATTGCTGCGTTGCATCGCCGGTCTGGAAAAGCAGGACAGCGGCGAGTTGTACCTCGGCGAGCGCGACGTTTCCCACCTCGCCCCGCAGGCCCGGGACTACGGCATTCTGTTTCAGTCCTACGCGCTGTTTCCCAATCTGACCGTCGAAGCGAACATTGCCTACGGCCTCGCCAGTAGCGGTCGCGATGAAGTGCGCCGTCGCGTCGGTCAGATGCTGGAACTGGTCGGCCTCAGCGGCAGTGAGAAAAAGTACCCGGGCCAGTTGTCCGGCGGCCAGCAGCAACGGGTGGCACTGGCCCGCGCCCTGGCCCCCGCACCGTCGCTGCTGTTGCTCGACGAACCGATGTCGGCCCTCGATGCCCGCGTCCGCGAGCATCTGTGCACCGAGCTGCGCCAACTGCAACGCAACCTCGGCATCACCACCCTGATGGTCACCCACAATCAGGACGAAGCCATGCTGATGGCCGACCGCATCGCCGTGATGAACAACGGCAAGGTCGAGCAGTACGCCACCCCGCAGGAAATCTACAACCGCCCGGCCACGCCGTTCGTGGCCGAGTTTGTCGGCCAGGGCAACTGGCTGCCGTTCCAGCGCAGCAGCGACAGCCACGCCAAGGTCGGCGGGATGAACCTGCGCCTTGCCGATGGCAGCGTCCATAGTCCGTCGGGCCGGCTGTTCTGCCGCCCGGAAGCGATCAACGTCAATCCGTTGGTGCACGAAGAAAACCTGTTCCCGGCCAAGGTCCGCGAGATCACTTTCCTCGGTAACCGCTGCCGCATGAGCTTCGAACTCGATCAATTGCCCGGTCACGCCTTGCTCGCTGAACTGGCGCCGGAAGCCATGCCACGCCTCGGCGCCCAGCAGATCATGGTCGCCTTGCCGCCAGGCAGCCTGCAGGTGTTTGCCTGATGAACAGCAACCTCGCACTGCCGCTATCGCAAAAGCAGGCGCGGCAGGTGTCCGGGGCCGAGGTCGGCGACCGGATCTTCGTCCTCGGCGGCAAACTCCTGCTGCTGGTGCTGCTCGGTGTGGCCGTGCTGTTGCCATTGCTGGCGATCTTCTGGCGCGGCTTCAGCAGCGAAGCCGGGCAGGGTGGTGGCTGGCTCGCCGCCAAGGAGCTGGTGAGCAGCGACAATTTCCACTGGTTGCTCGGCAACAGCCTGAAGGTTTCCCTCAGCGTCGCGACGATCGTCGTACCGCTGGCCTACCTGTTTGCCTACGCCTTGCAGCGCACGTTGATTCCCGGCAAAGGCATCTGGCGCGGGATTTCGTTGCTGCCACTGATGGCGCCGTCGATGCTGCCGGGGATCGCGCTGGTCTATCTGTTCGGCAATCAGGGGATGTTGCGCGGGCTGCTGTCGGACAACATCTACGGTTTCTGGGGGATTGTTCTGGGTGAGGTGATCTACACCTTCCCACACGCCTTGATGATTTTGCTGTCAGCCCTGTCGCTGGCGGATGCACGACTGTTCGACGCTGCGTCGAGCATGGGTGCGAGCCCTGCGAAAGCCTTCCGCAGCATCACCTGGCCGGCGACCCGTCAGGCTGTGTTCGCCGCGTTCTGTCTGGTGTTCACCCTGACCATCACCGATTTTGGTGTGCCAGTGGTGGTCGGTGGCGACTATCAGGTGCTGGCGCTGGAAGCCTACAAAGCCGTAGTCGGCCAGCAGCAATTCGGTCGCGGCGCGTTGATCGGCATGGTTCTGTTGCTGCCGGCACTGTTCAGCTTCGGCGTCGATGCCTGGCTGCGTCGGCGTCACGGCGACTCCATGAGCGGCCGCGCCCAGGTGTTCAAACCGGCGCCGTCGAAGAAGCGCGATGCCTTTTATCTCAGCATGGTCCTGCTGATCAGCGCCGCGTTGCTGCTGGTGTTCGGCATGGCGGTGTTCTCGTCGCTGGTGAAGTTCTGGCCGTACAACCTGTCGCTGTCGCTCAATCACTATCAGTTCAACGAGACCGCCGGCGGTGGCTGGCTGGCCTATGGCAACAGTTTGAAGATGGCACTGGGCACGGCTCTGATCGGCAGCGTGCTGATCTTCACCGGTGCCTACCTGATGGAAAAGACCCGCAACCAGCGCGGGCTGAATCTGACACTGCGCATGCTCAGTTTCGTACCGATGGCGGTGCCGGGGCTGGTGCTCGGTCTGGGTTACGTCTTCTTTTTCAACCTGACCGGCAACCCGCTGCACGTGCTGTACGGGACCATGACCCTGCTGATCGTCTGCACCATTGCTCACTATTTGACCACTGCGCAAATGACCGCCACCACCGCGCTGCGTCAGCTCGATGCCGAGTTCGAAGCTGCCGCGCTGTCGCTCAAGGCGCCGCTGTACCGGCATTACCTGCGGGTCACCGTGCCGATCTGCCTGCCGGCGCTGCTGGACATCGTGCGCTACCTGTTTGTCTCGGCCATGACCACCGTGTCCGCCGCGATCTTCCTCTACAGCCCCGACACCATCCTCGCGGCGGTGGCGGTGCTGAACATGGATGACGCCGGCAACGTCGGCGGCGCGGCGGCGATGTCGACGCTGATTCTGTTCACCTCGGCGGGCGTGTCCTTGCTGCTGGCGTGGGCTTCGCGCGGCTTGCTGCGCCGTTCCCAGGCCTGGCGGCAAACGGCGCCCGGCCACTGATTTTCCCAACCTCAACTCAAGACAGGAAAACGATCATGTTCAAGCCTATGGCCCTGGCCGCTGCTGTGCTCGCTACTTTCAGCCTGAATGCCTTCGCGGCAAAAACCGAGTTGACGGTGTACACCGCCCTCGAAGCCGAGCAGTTGAAGTCCTACAAAGAGGCCTTCGAAAAGGCCAACCCGGACGTCGAGATCAAGTGGGTGCGTGACTCCACCGGGATCATCACCGCCAAACTGCTGGCCGAAAAGGATCGCCCGCAGGCTGACGCGGTCTGGGGCCTGGCGGCGTCGAGCCTGGCGATCCTCGATCAGCAGGGCATGCTGCAAAGCTATGCGCCGAAGGATCTGGGCAAGATCGGCGCGAACTACCGCGACGCCGCCAACCCGCCAGCCTGGGTCGGCATGGACGTCTGGGCCGCGACCATTTGCTTCAACACCGTCGAGGCCGAGAAACAGGGCCTGACCAAACCGGTGAGCTGGCAGGACCTGACCAAGCCTGAGTACAAAGGCAAGATCGTGATGCCGAACCCTGCCTCGTCCGGCACCGGTTTCCTCGACGTCAGCGCCTGGCTGCAAACCTTCGGCGAGAAACAGGGCTGGGCCTACATGGACGGCCTGCACCAGAACATCGGCCAGTACGTTCACTCCGGCTCCAAGCCTTGCAAACTGGCGGCAGCGGGCGAATTCCCGATCGGCATTTCCTTCGAATACCCGGCCGTTCAGCTGAAGCGCCAAGGTGCGCCGCTGGACATCATCCTGCCGAAGGAAGGCCTGGGCTGGGAGATCGAGGCGACTGCCGTGATCAAAGGCACGCCGCACGAAGAGGCCGCGAAGAAACTGGCCGACTTCTCCGCCAGCGCCCCGGCGATGGATCTGTACAAGGAAAACTTCGCCGTCCTCGCCCAACCGGGCATCGCCAAGCCGCAGACCGAACTGCCGGCCGACTACGAGCAGCGCCTGATCAAGAACGACTTCGCCTGGGCCTCGAAGAACCGCGACGAGATCCTGACCGAATGGCGCAAGCGCTATGACGGCAAGTCCGAGAAAGTCGCTGCCAAGTAAGAATTTCATTGACTGACAGGGCCTCTTCGCGAGCAAGCCCGCTCCCACATTGGATCGCCAGTGAACACAAAATCTGTGCACACCCGATCCACCTGTGGGAGCGGGCTTGCTCGCGAAGGCGGTCTCCCATTCAGGGCATATCTCCATGACACAACACAAAGACCTGCTCATCGTCGGCGCCGGCATCCTGGGCCTGTCCCACGCCTATGCCGCTGCCCGGCGCGGTCTCAAGGTCACGGTTTTCGAACGCACCGCCACGCCACTTGGCGCGTCAGTACGCAACTTCGGCCAGGCACTCGTTACCGGCCAGCCACCGGGCCCGATGCTCGAACTGGCCAAGGCCAGCCGCGAAATCTGGGGCCAGTGGGCGCAGCTCGCCGGCCTGCAACTCAAGCGCAACGGCTCGTACCTGTTCGCCCGCACCGAGGCCGAAGAGCACTTGCTCGAAGCCTTCTGCGCCGGACGCGCCGTGGAGCACGACTACCGCGTCGAACTGCTGCGCGGTGCGGCGCTGCGCGATCTGTACGGCGGCCAGTTCAGCCATCACCGCGCCGCGCTGCACGGTATGGACGACCAACAGCTGTATTCCCGGGAAGCGATTCCGGCGCTGATCGAATACCTGCGCCGCGAGCTCGACGTCGAGTTTCACTTCTCGACGCTGGTTCGCGACGTCGAGCCTGGGCGCCTGCAAAGTACTGCCGGCACATTCTCCGCCAAGCAGATCATCGTCTGCTCCGGCCACGATTATCAGACCTTGCTGACCGAGCCGATTGCCGCCCTCGACCCGCAAATCTGCCGACTGCAAATGCTCCGCGCCCGGCCGCAGATCGACCTGAACCTGCAACACGCCTTGCTCACCGGCCTCAGCTGCGTGCATTACGGCGCCTTCGCCGATCTGCCGGAAGCGGCCGCAGTGCAGGTGCAAATCCTGCGCGAGCAACCGCACTTGCAGGAAAACGGCATTCACCTGCTGATCAGCCCGACGCCGTATGGCGAACTGATCATCGGCGACTCGCACCATTACGGCAGCGATCCTTCACCGTTCAACGCCGAGCAGGTCGACAACTGGATGCTCGAACTGGCCGAACAGACCCTCGGCTGCAAGGTGCAGGTGGTCGAGCGCTGGCAGGGTGTCTATGGTTCCCGGGGGCCGGGGCCGTTTTCGTTCCTGCGTCCGGCGCCGGGGCTGAGTGTGGCGCTGATGCACAGCGGCGTTGGCATGAGCGTCGGCCCGGCCATGGCCGAGCGCAATGTCGCACAGCTTTTTGGAGAGAACGGATGTTGAGTCACGAGCAAGTCATCGACCGGGTGTTCGGCCTCTATGAGCGCTTCGGCGCCAGCGACTACATCGGCGAACCGGTGTCGCAGATCGAGCACATGTCCCAGGCGGCGCAACTGGCCATCGCCGAAGGCTTCGACGACGAAGTGGTGCTTGCCGCGTTCTTCCACGACATCGGCCACTTGTGTGCCGAAGGCGCGGAGAACATGGGCGGTTACGGCGTGGTCAGCCACGAACGTCTCGGCGCGGATTATCTGCGTGAGGCCGGCTTCAGCGAACGCCTGGCGCGACTGGTGGAATATCACGTCCAGGCCAAGCGCTATCTGACGCTCAGGGAATCGGGCTATTACGACCGCTTGAGCGAAGCCAGCCGCCGCACCCTGGAATATCAGGGCGGGGTGATGACCGAGGCTGAAGCGGATGCGTTCGAGCAGGATCCGTTGTGCGCCGTCAGCCTGCGAATGCGCCAGTGGGATGAGTTGGCGAAGGAAATGGCGGTGCCGGTGATGGATCTGTCTGTTCTCAAGCGCAAGGCTGAAGTTTTGTTGTCGACCGGGTGAGGGCACGGATCTAAAGCTCAAGCACCTTCCCGACCAACAACTCAATCTGCTCCTGCCGCTCCGCCTGATTCAGCTTCGGATGCGGATTCAGCGAAGACCATTGCGGATGCGCGCGCGCCTTGTTCAGCGCCTCTGGCAGCTTGCCTTCGCGCCAGGTCTTGTCCTGCGGCGTCGCCACCTGAACGGCATCCATCGCCGCATGGCCTCGGGCATTCAGCGCTTGCAGCAGTTGCCGCTGACGCAGTGCCAACAGGCGCAACACGTTGTCGTCGACCGTCAGTTCCCTCTGCCCTTTGATCTTGCCGAGCAGGCGGTTGCCATAGCTGCGGGCGGTTTGCAGGGCGCCGCCAGCAATCGCGCCGGCCAGAGCGGCGGCGCCGAGGGTGATGCCGCCCACCAGCAGATCCACACCCGCACCGGCTGCGGCACCGGCGGCAATCCCGCCGCCGACTCGCACGCCGAGTTGCTTGAGGGTTTCCGGGTTGAACAGGTCATCGCCCCAGCGCCCGTCGAGCAGCGGCAGATCGCTGGCGGCGGCGTCCTGCGGGCGGAAGGCGTAGAGCTTGAGCAGCGCTTCGACGCACTTCTGCTCGCGCTGTCGCACGGCTTTGCGCAGTTCGCTGATGGCTTGTTGTTCCTGTTCGGCGTTGCTCGCCACACTGCGTCGGCAGGCGGCGCAGTCGATCAGCAATTCGGCAATCAGGCGAGCTGCACTTTGCTCGCGGGCGAGGCGCTGGGCCTGTTGATCGGCGATCAGCCGTTCGAGCTGAGGGCGGGCGTTTTCCAGTAGCAACGCGAGGCTTTCATATAGCCGCCGTTCGCCGTCTTCGGGCGGGGCGACGCTGTCGAAACGCACCAGCGCGTGCAGGCCGAGACGCGCCAGTGCTTCGCGCCAGTCCGGCTCGCGGTGGTTGGCGCTGCTGACGAAATTCAGCACCGGCAGCAACGGCTTGCCGCAACTGGCCAGCACTTCCAGTTCGTCGCGGTACTTGGCCAGCACCGGTTCGCGGGCGTCGATCACGTACAGGCCGGCATCGGAATCGAGCAGTTGCCGCAGCACCTTGGCTTCCTGCTCAAAACGCTGACGCGCTTCGCTCCCATCGAGAAACCGCGCCAATCGCGCCGGGCCGTCGAGGCGTTCGCCGGGGCGCTCCAGACGTTCCAGAAAATCCAGCAGGGCGATGGCGTCTTCCAGACCGGGCGTGTCGTAGAGGTCGAGCAACGGTTCGCCATCCACCGACAACCGCGCGCCTTCGACATGCCGGGTGGTGCTCGGGCGATGGGAGACTTCGCCGAAGCCGACGTCGCGGGTCAGGGTGCGCAACAGCGAAGTCTTGCCGACGTTGGTGTGGCCGACCACCGCCAGTTTCAGCGGCGCTTTCCAGGCATCAGTCATGTCCGTGCTCCAGCCAGTTCAACGGGGCGCAATCGGCGAACGGAAGCTCCAGTTGTTGCAGCGCCAGGTGCCAGTCACCGAGGCGTTCGGCGTCCAGCGCCTGTCCTTGCGGCGCCTGCAATAGCCAGACGCGGGTCGCGGCGGCGTTGCGCGCCAGCTCGGCGATCAGCGCCAGGCTGCCGCGATCCGGTGAACGCCGTGGGTCGCAGGCAATCGCGAGGCGCGCCGGCGGGAAGCGGCTGAGCTGTTCGAGCAGTTTGTTGCGCGATTCCCGACTGTCGAGGATGCCGGCGTTGCTGACGTTTTTCGGCAGCGTCGGCGGCCATGAGTGTTGGTCGTCGAGTTCGATTGCCACGAGCAACGCGCCGTCGCTGGCGTGTTCGCCCACGGTGCTTTCGACGCGGTGCAATTGCGCAGGCTCCGGGTCGGTGATGCCGAGGCGTTCGCTGGTCGGCATCAGGCGTTCGCGCAGTTGGGCGTAGCCGGGCAGGTTCAGGTCCAGGCGCAACGCCGCTTTGCCGCTGTTCCAGCGCCAGAAGCAAAACAGCGCCAACAGCAGGCGCGGCAACACGCCGTACACCACCAGCACGCCGACCAGCCAGGTTGCCCAGGCCTGACGGGCGCTTTCGATGTTCAGCGCGGTGTCGCCGCTGGCGCGGATCATGTCCACGGTCGGCACGTTGAAGCCCAGCAGCGCCGGCAAGGCGCCGAGGGCCTGAGTCATGTTGATGAACGTGTCGGCGCTGAGAATCGTGGTTTCCCAGACAAAGCCGTAGCGCCGGGTCGCCATCAGCGTCAGCAACAAAACCAGCGCGCTGAACATCGCCAGCAACCACAGGCCATTGACCAGCGAGCCGAGCGCCCAGCGATTGAGCTTTTTGCGTTGCAGCATCAACAGCAGGGCCGGCGCCAGTTGTGCAGCTTTGGCATCGCGGGCAAGTTTTTCACTGAGCCACAGCCACAAGCGCCCGAGGGTGGCGCCGTGTTCGCCAGCGAAGATCAGCCCCAGCGCCCAGCTCAGCAACAGAATCAGGTTCAGCCCGAGCAGACTGCCCAAGGCCCAGAACACATTGACCGGCGTCTGGCCCAGTGCGGCGAAGGCCAGCCCGGCGCCGCTCAGTACCGCGAAGATCGCCAGCAGCACCAGCGCCAGACGCGCGCCTTGCAGCCAGTGCTTGAGCGCCGAGGTCAGGCCGTCGCGCTCGGCCAGCCACAGGGCGCGGCGTTGAATGCGTCCCGGCAGGTCGCCGCCGGCCGCGCGGGCCAGGCGATTGGCTTCCAGATCGTCCAGCGGGCCTGCGTGTTCTTCGCGCAGGCGCACGGTTTCGGTGAGCCAGAGGTTTTGCAGTGAAGTCAGTTCAGTCACGCGGCATCCCGTTGCTTGATTGAGCCGTGAGCATAACCGCTGTGGCGCTTATCGGGGTAAGGGCGGCTCTGGTATCCTCGCCGGCATGACTAAATCACTCCCCCTCAGCCTGATCGCAGCCCTCGGTGAAAACCGCGTGATCGGCGTCGACAACAGCATGCCCTGGCACCTGCCGGGGGACTTCAAATACTTCAAGGCCACGACACTCGGCAAGCCGATCATCATGGGCCGCAAGACCTGGGATTCGCTGGGGCGCCCGTTGCCGGGTCGTTTGAACATCGTGGTCAGCCGTCAGGCCGATCTGGTGCTGGAAGGCGCGGAAGTCTATCCGTCGCTGGAAGCCGCCGTGGTTCGCGCCGAAGAGTGGGCGAAAGAGCAGGGCGTCGACGAGTTGATGCTGATTGGCGGGGCGCAGTTGTATGCGCAGGGGCTGGCGCAGGCGGATCGCTTGTATCTGACCCGTGTGGCATTGAGCCCGGAAGGCGATGCGTGGTTTCCGGAGTTCGATCTGAACCAGTGGAAGCTGGTGTCGAACGTGCCGAATCCGGCTGAAGGCGACAAACCGGCTTACAACTTCGAAGTCTGGGAAAAAGCCTGAATCTGTGGCGAGGGAGCACACTCCCTCGCCCACAACGTCAATCAAGCCTGAGCAAGCTCCGCATGCTCATCGGCATCCAGCAGTGCCTTGTCGGTCTGCTGCATCGCCTGGCTGGTAATCGCGCCAGCGGTGATCGAACCGCTCACGTTCAGCGCTGTGCGACCCATGTCGATCAGCGGCTCGACCGAAATCAGCAACGCCACCAGCGAAACCGGCAAGCCCATGGCCGGCAGCACAATCAGCGCGGCGAAGGTCGCACCGCCACCCACGCCGGCCACACCGGCCGAACTCAGGGTCACAATCGCCACCAGCGTCGCGATCCACAGCGGATCCAGCGGGTTGATGCCCACGGTTGGCGCAACCATCACCGCCAGCATCGCCGGGTACAGGCCGGCGCAACCGTTCTGGCCGATGGTCGCGCCGAACGAAGCGGCGAAGCTTGCCACCGATTGCGGAATGCCCAGACGACGGGTCTGTGCTTCGATGCTCAGCGGAATGCTCGCGGCGCTGGAGCGGCTGGTGAACGCGAAGGTCAGCACCGGCCATATCTTGCGGAAGAAACGCAGCGGGTTGATCCCGGCCGCCGACACCAGCAGGCCGTGCACCACGAACATCAGGCCCAGACCGAGGTACGACACCACCACGAAACTGCCGAGCTTGATGATGTCCTGCAGGTTGGAACCGGCAACCACTTTGGTCATCAACGCCAGCACGCCGTAGGGGGTCAGCTTCATGACCAGACGCACCAGACGCATCACCCAGGCTTGCAGGGTGTCGATGGCGTTGATCACTTTCTGACCTTTCTCGACGTCATCCTTGAGCAGTTGCAGCGCGGCAACCCCCAGGAACGCGGCGAAGATCACCACACTGATGATCGAGGTCGGCTTGGCCCGCGCCAGATCGGCGAACGGGTTCTGCGGGATGAACGACAGCAGCAGTTGCGGCACATTCAGATCGGCGACCTTGCCGGCGTAGTCGGTCTGAATGGTTTGCAGACGGGCCATTTCCTGAGTGCCGGCGACCAGACCTTCGGCGGTCAGGCCGAACAGGTTGGTCAGTCCGATGCCGATCAGCGCCGCAATTGCGGTGGTAAACAGCAGCGTGCCGATGGTCAGGAAGCTGATCTTGCCCAGCGACGATGCGTTGTGCAGACGGGCCACGGCGCTGAGGATCGAGGCGAACACCAGCGGGATCACGATCATTTGCAGCAGTTGCACGTAACCGTTGCCGACCAGATCGAACCAGCCGATCGAGGCTTTCAGCACCGGGTTGCCGGCACCGTAAATCGTGTGCAGCGCGACGCCGAATGCCACGCCCAGCACCAGCGCGAGCAGGACTTTTTTCGCCAGGCTCCACGAGGTGTGACGGGTTTGCGCCAGGCCGAAGAGCAGGGCGAGGAACACCAGCAAGTTGAGAATCAGGGGCAAATTCATGAGGACTCCAGAAAAGACTGTGCCAACAACCTTCCGGGGCTGTTGCGAACCGGCAAGCCTAACAGTTTGATTTCCAATGATTTAATACCGAAATCAAAGGTCGTCCGTCGTTTTTGGAATAAGCGGGTGTCGCTCTCGGAGATGCAACTGGCGCGAAACGGACGTGGACGGTCGCTGACAGACGGGGACTGTCACATTTATTTGTTAGCGTCGATTTCTTTGACCCAGGGAGAAGCGCCAATGAAGTTTGCACCGAAATTTCTGGCTGTCGCACTGACTGTGGGGATGGGCCTGGCCACTCAGGCATTCGCCACCGACCTGAAACACTGGCCGGCGGATCAGGCCAAGGCACTGGACGCTATGATCGCCGCCAACGCCAACAAGGGTAACTACGCGGTGTTCGACATGGACAACACCAGTTACCGCTACGACCTCGAAGAGTCGTTGTTGCCGTTCATGGAAAACAAGGGCCTGATCACCCGCGACAAGCTTGACCCCTCCCTGAAACTGATGCCGTTCAAGGACACCGCCGACCACAAGGAAAGCCTGTTCAGCTACTACTACCGCCTCTGCGAAGTCGACGACATGGTCTGCTATCCATGGGTCGCGCAGGTGTTTTCCGGCTTCACCCTCAAGGAACTCAAGGGCTACGTCGATGAGCTGATGGCCTCGGGCAAACCGGTGCCGGCTACCTATTACGAAGGTGACGTGGTCAAGAACCTGGATGTGAATCCGCCGAAGATCTTCACTGGCCAGAAAGAGCTGTACAACAAACTGATGGAGAACGGCATCGAGGTCTACGTGATGACCGCCGCCTCCGAAGAACTGGTGCGCATGGTCGCGGCCGATCCGAAGTACGGCTACAACGTCAAACCGCAGAACGTGATCGGCGTGACCACGTTGTTGAAGAACCGCGAGACTGGCGAACTGACCACTGCGCGCAAGCAGATCACCGCCGGCAAATATGACGAGAAGGCCAACCTCGGCCTCGAACTGACCCCGTACCTGTGGACCCCGGCGACCTGGATGGCCGGCAAGCACGCGGCGATCCTGACCTACATCGACGAGTGGAAAAAACCGGTACTGGTGGGTGGCGACACGCCGACCAGCGACGGCTACATGCTGTTCCACGATGTGGACGTGGCCAAGGGCGGTATTCACCTTTGGGTCAACCGCAAGGACAAATACATGACCCAGATCCAGGGCATGATGGCCAAGCATGCGGCGGCCCAGGCGAAAGAAGGTTTGCCGGTGACGGCGGACAAGAACTGGGTGATCGTGAAGCCGGAAGAAATCCAGTAATTGCTACGGTGATCGCTCTCGAGCAGAGCGCGATGATCGTTCCCACGCTCCGCGTGGGAATGCAGCCCGTGACGCTCCGCGTCACTGGACGCAGAGCGTCCCTTGAGGCATTCCCACGCGGGAGCGTGGGAACGATCAAAACCTGAAGGCAAAAAAATGCCCCGCACTTGGCGGGGCATTTTTATGCGCGACGGCTAAGCATTACAGCCCGTCGAGCATCGCCTTGTTGCGCACGGCACCCTTGTCGGCGCTGGTCGCCAGCAGGGCGTAGGCTTTGAGGGCGGTGGTCACTTTGCGTGGACGCTGTTCGACCGGTTTCCAGCCTTTCTTGTCCTGCTCGACCCGGCGTGCCTCCAGTTCTTCGTCGCTGATCAACAGGTTGATCGAGCGGTTTGGAATGTCGATCAGCACCTTGTCGCCGTCCTGCACCAGACCGATCGCGCCGCCGGCCGCAGCCTCTGGCGAAGCGTGGCCGATGGACAGACCGGAAGTACCGCCGGAGAAACGGCCATCGGTCAGCAGGGCGCAGGCTTTGCCCAGGCCTTTGGATTTCAGGTACGAGGTCGGGTAGAGCATTTCCTGCATGCCCGGGCCGCCTTTCGGGCCTTCGTAGCGAATGATGACGATATCGCCTTCCTTCACTTCGTCGGCGAGGATGCCGCGTACGGCGCTGTCCTGGCTTTCGAAGATCTTCGCGTTGCCTTCGAACACGTGGATCGACTCGTCGACGCCGGCGGTTTTCACCACGCAGCCGTCCAGGGCGATGTTGCCGTACAGCACGGCCAGGCCACCTTCTTTCGAATAGGCGTGTTCGAAGCTGCGGATGCAGCCGTTTTCACGGTCGTCGTCCAGGGTTTCCCAACGGGTCGACTGGCTGAACGCGGTCTGCGTCGGAATGCCGGCCGGGCCTGCCTTGAAGAAGTGGTGCACGGCTTCATCGTCGGTCTGGGTGATGTCCCACTTGGCGATGGCTTCTTCCATGCTGCGGCTGTGTACGGTCGGCAGGTCGGTGTGCAGCAGGCCGCCACGGGCCAGCGAGCCGAGGATGCTGAAGATGCCGCCGGCGCGGTGCACGTCTTCCATGTGGTACTTCTGGATGTTCGGCGCGACCTTGCACAGCTGCGGCACGACGCGCGACAGACGATCGATGTCGCGCAGGTCGAACGCAATCTCGGCTTCCTGGGCTGCAGCCAGCAAATGCAGGATGGTGTTGGTCGAACCGCCCATGGCGATGTCGAGCATCATCGCGTTCTCGAACGCCTTGAAGTTGGCGATGTTGCGCGGCAGTACCGATTCGTCGTTCTCGCCGTAGTAGCGTTTGCACAGTTCGACGATGGTGCGGCCGGCCTGCAGAAACAGCTGCTCGCGGTCGCTGTGGGTGGCCAGGGTCGAACCGTTGCCCGGCAGTGCGAGGCCCAGGGCTTCGGTCAGGCAGTTCATCGAGTTGGCGGTGAACATGCCGGAGCACGAACCGCAGGTCGGGCAGGCGCTGCGCTCGTACTCGGCAACCTTCTCGTCAGAAGCGCTGGAGTCGGCGGCGATGACCATGGCGTCGACGAGGTCGAGACCGTGGCTGGCCAGTTTGGTTTTGCCGGCTTCCATCGGGCCGCCGGAAACGAAGATCACCGGAATGTTCAGGCGCAGGGCGGCCATCAGCATGCCCGGGGTGATCTTGTCGCAGTTCGAGATGCAGACGATGGCGTCGGCGCAGTGGGCGTTGACCATGTACTCGACGGAGTCGGCGATGATTTCGCGGCTCGGCAGCGAATAGAGCATGCCGTCGTGGCCCATGGCGATGCCGTCGTCCACGGCGATGGTGTTGAATTCTTTTGCAACGCCGCCAGCGCGTTCGATCTCACGGGCAACCAGTTGACCCAGGTCCTTCAGGTGAACGTGACCCGGTACGAACTGGGTGAAGGAGTTGGCAATGGCGATGATCGGCTTCTTGAAGTCGTCATCTTTCATCCCGGTGGCGCGCCACAGTGCGCGGGCGCCGGCCATGTTGCGGCCGTGGGTGGATGTTTTCGAGCGGTAATCTGGCATGGAGCACTCCGGGCGGCTAATCAGGTATCAAAAGGGAGTGAGCTTCTATTGACGTCTGGAACACTCAGAAATGGCCGTGTGTCCTGATGTTGCCGATGACGTTGCGGGATCGCCGCTGGTCTCAGCCTGAGCTCATAAACCCGCCGGGGATGAATGGCGATGAATCTCGCGATTCTACACCGCTGGCGTCAGGAGGGAATGGCGCAAAGCGTTGTTCCAGTGCTGACGAAGCGTGCGGGATGACGACCGGCAGGATTAATCGCTATCCGGTTGCGCCACCAGAGCGTTGCGCCGGCTGATCCGCGCGTTCAACGCCAATGCCACTCCGCTGAGTATCACGAAGCTATAGCCCAGCGTGGATTGAAGGTTGGTCGGGCTCAGGCTGATCAAGGCACTGATCAACCCGCCGCAGATGAAAATGATCGTGCTGCCGGCCGAGGCTGAGGTGCCGGCGTTTTCCGGAAACAGACTCATGGCCTGGGACGTGGCCGCCGGCCGGGCAATGGTGGTGCCGGCGGTGCAGATCAGCATTGGGATCAGCACGGTCGCCGGAGCCAGTGCAAAGTTCGACGACAGGTACAGCATGGTCACGCCGGCGAACAGGATCAGGCTCAGGCCGACGACCATCTGCTGGCCGCTGTTGATGCGCCTGCTCAGCACGCTGGCGAGGATCCCCCCGGTGACGTAAGCCGCACCGTAGATCAGCAGGATCAATGAAAATTCGTAAGCGGACAGTTGCAGTCGATCCATGAAGATCAGCGGCGAGATCACGATGAATGAAAAGTGGCAGGCGAAGGCAAATGCTGAAATCAGCCAGTAGCCGACGAAGTCGAAATCTCCCAGAACCCGTCGATAGGCCGTGAGGAAGTTCGTACGTGTGCCAGTGGCGGTAGGTCGGGTGTTCTCCAGAAACAGCCAGGCCTTGAGCAGCACTGCGGCTGATAATGCGATGAACACCCAGAAGCTGCCGCGCCAGCCCAGCGTCGCCTGAAGAAAGGTGCCAGCCAGCGGCGATATCGAGATGAAAATCCCGCCGGCGGTCACCATCAGGATCCGCAGGCGATCACGTTGCTCGTCTTCAAACAGATCCTGCACCAGCGCCTGTGACAGCACGAAGCAACCGCACCCCAGCGCCTGCACCACCCGGAACATCAGAAACAGTGAATAGTCCGAGGTCATCACGCACCCGAGGGCGCCGAGTATGGAAACGCTCATGCCGGCGAGCAGCAGTCCCTTGCGTCCGATCACATCCGACAGCGGCCCGATCAGCAACTGGGCGAAGGCAATTCCGACCGCAAACAGGCTGATCGACAGGGCGATGTCCGCCGGGGTGCGGCGAAAGTGTTCGGCCAGTGCCGGGAACGAAGGCAGCAGGACATCCAGTGGAAAGACGCCGAGCAACACCATTGCCAGCAAAAGACTGACAGCACCGCGCCGCTGTCGTCGGGTCACCACAGATTGTCCGTCATCCATCGATCAGTCCTGCCCTGGCAAATAGTGTCTGGTTTTGAGGTACGGTAAAAAATCCGGCTTTCTTCAATGCGTTCAATGTGGCGAGGCTGCCGGCGCGTGCCCGCCGTCGACTGGCCTGGGTCGTTGTCATCGTGCCGAGAATGTCCATCACCGTGGTGTTTGCAATGCCCGCGCCACAGAGGCTTTCCTGCAGCCAGTGCTCATCCACTTCGAAGAAGATTTGCAGAATGTCGAGCAGGGTCGTCGCGGTGAACGTTCGCTGTCGCGGGTTCAGGTGCAACCAGAGGTAGTGGAACACTTCGGTGAAATAGCGGCTGTGGCGCGCTTCGTCGGTGAGGTGATCGCGCAACATGTCGTTGACGCCGGACACCAGGCTGTCGCGGCAGACATCCAGCAGTTCACGGGCAATGATCGTTTCCGAAACGAAGCCCAGAAGAAAGCACGCCAGCGGTCGTTGCTCCTGCCCGGTGCGCGCAATCAGCAGGTTCATCCGGGTGATCCGCCTGGGCATCACGGGGCGCCCGGTGATGGCGTAGATACTGGCGATCTGCTCTGCCACCTGACTGGAAAACAGGGCGTGATAGCCCTCGTCGGTGTAGAGCTGGAGTGCGGCGGTTTTCATCGGCGCAGGCACCGCGACCGGCAGTTCGCCGTGGACGATGGTTTCGACGGCGCGATTGACGATCCGGTGTTCGAGCAACGTGGTGTAGTCGAGAAAATGCACCAGATGCCGGGCCGTAAGCCGATGCAGCATCGAACGGCCCGCTGCTTCAATCGCCGGGTGGGCCAGATAGGGCAGGAATGCCGGCGGAAACCAGTGCCGGGTCTCCAGTTGTTCCTGCACGTTGTCCGGCAAGCGGTAATCGTGAGGGCTGGTGCGGACCGAGGCGCGGCTGTTCCAGTCACTCAGGGTGAACTGAAAGACCGGTTCCGGGGCGAGGGGGTTCATGATTGTGCCTCACGCAGCAGGTCACGCATTTGCTGACACATCGCCTGACCGTCGCTTTCCCCGCAACCGACAAAGAACAAGGGTTGCTCCGCACTGTTCTCGAGCTTCAGCAACGTTTCGACCTGATCGTCGGAAAACGCGCCCGTGAGCCAGGTGTTCATGCCCAGCGCTGTAGCCACCAGTTGAAATGTCTGCGAAAGGTGCCCGGCTTCGACGAACGCCATTCGATAGGCGCGTGAGTGCGGGTATTTCCACCAGAGCCGGTCGAAGCGGGCGGTGATGAACAGCCCCAATGGCAGGTTATTGATGAAATGCTGGCCCCCCAGCAGATTGCCGGGCTCGGTGTCGGGCAAGGGGTTGATGAAGCTCAAGGCGTGTTCGACGGGGTGGTAGGCATAAACGCCGGGCGCCAGTCCGTCGACGTTCTGTACAAACACGAACCCGGCGCAGGCATTGAGCCCGCCGCCGGAAGGACTGCTACGCCGTGCGCCAAGTCCGTCGGCAATGCTGTCGTCGCAATCGGCTTCGCGTTCTCGCAGGTAACCGAGTGACAGGTAGAGCAAGGTGCCGACATCGTCCAGCGACACGGCGGCGCCGGTGAAGGATCGGCAGGTCTTTCGCCGGGTCAGTGAACTCGACAGGCTGTCGTCCTTCAGTGCCAGCGGTTCGGGCAGGGCGATGAGTGGGGTCGGACAGGTATCTGCAGGGATGTCGGCCGGCGGTGGGGTAGCAAGCACTGTGTTGCAGTGTTCGAGGTATTGCCTGGACCATTCCTGAATGTTTCGGGGAGTGTGTTCGCAAGGAATATCCCGAGTCCCGATATGGTAGATCCTGGACAGTTCATCCCAGCCCCAGACAGGCGCTGAGATTTTTGAAGAAGTCAGTATTCCGGCATTTAATAACTGTGTGTCTATTATGTTGCTGCTGTCATATGAATCAGGGTCGTGGACAAGTTGCGCCAGTCGGGAAGAGTATTCAAGATCAAGTTCATGTTGAGTATGGTCTTTGTAGTTCCAGACTATCTGGCCGGGCGTTCGTGGCAGTATGAATAAATAAGGGTTTATATGCATGTTGGGGCACGCTGCTCTGGATAGGTGCTTTGTCAGAGGCGCTGGGTAGCCGGCTATACCCAGCGCCAACCTTACTTAACGGGCTTTAGGTGCGACCAGAAAAGCCAGGTTTGCGAGGGTGCGGGATTCCAGAGTAATTGCTTTCATGATTGAACTCCTTGTTCGTTGTTGCTTCGTGGTTAGTTGGTGTCACCTCCGTGGTGACGACTTAATAATAGTTTGTAATGGGTTAATCGCAAGCAAATATTAAGTAGGAATAGTCCAGTAATTTTGTCGGAGTGATCTTTGGCTGGAAGTCAGTGTGTAAGTTGGATGTCGGTAAATAAAGTATTCGCGGAAATATCCTGCACGTCGGCAGGACGATAAATGTAGGAAAGCAAAATCAAAGGCAAAAAGAAGGGGAGCCCGTGGGCTCCCCTTCTTTATACGCATCGATCCCGTTAGCTGTTCGGCAGCAGGCGGCAGGTGATGCTCTTGATGTAGCGGGTTTCCGGGATGGCCGGGTGTACCGGGTGATCCGGGCCCTGACCGCCGCGCTCCAGCAGCTGGATGTTGCGGTCCAGGTGACGGGCGCTGGTCAGCAGGATGTTCTGCAGGTCGTCTTCCGGCAGGTGCATCGAGCACGAAGCGCTGAACAGGATGCCGTCCTTGGTGAGCAGGCGCATGGCTTGCTCGTTCAGGCGACGGTAGGCGCCTTCACCGTTCTTCAGGTCTTTCTTGCGCTTGATGAACGCAGGCGGGTCGGCAACGATCACGTCGAAGCGCTCTTCGCTGGCCTTGAGTTCCTTCAGGGCTTCGAAAACGTCGCCTTCGATGCAGGTCATCTTGTCGGCGAAACCGTTCAGTGCGGCGTTGCGCTCAACGCCGTCGAGGGCGAAGCCCGATGCGTCGACGCAGAACACTTCGCTGGCGCCGAATGCGGCGGCTTGCACGCCCCAGCCACCGATGTAGCTGTACAGATCCAGCACGCGTTTGCCCTTGGCGTAAGGGGCCAGGCGGGCGCGGTTCATGCGGTGGTCGTAGAACCAGCCGGTTTTCTGACCTTGAACCACCGGTGCTTCGAACTTCACGCCGTTCTCTTCCAGCGCCACCCACTCCGGCACCACGCCGAAGACGGTTTCGGTGTAACGCTCGAGGCCTTCGGCATCGCGCGCGGCGGAGTCATTCTTGAACAGGATGCCGCTTGGCTTGAGCACTTGGGTCAGTGCCGCGATCACGTCATCTTTATGCGCTTCCATGGTCGCCGAGGCGAGCTGGACCACGAGGATGTCGCCGAAACGGTCGACCACCAGACCCGGCAGCAGGTCGGAATCGCCGTAGACCAGACGATAGAAAGGCTTGTCGAACAGGCGCTCGCGCAGCGACAGGGCCACGTTCAGGCGATGCACCAGCAGCGACTTGTCCAGCGGCAGCTTGATGTCGCGCGACAGCAGGCGCGCGCAGATCAGGTTGTTCGGGCTCATGGCGACGATGCCCAGCGGCTTGCCGCCGGCGGCTTCGAGGATCGCCTGGTCGCCGGCTTTGAAGCCGTGCAACGGGGTCGCGGCCACGTCGATTTCGTTGCTGTAGACCCACAGGTGACCGGCGCGCAGGCGACGGTCGGCGTTGGCTTTGAGGCGCAAGCTAGGCAGGGACATGACGTCGCTCCGGAAAAAAGAGCGGGAGTATACCGTGTTGCGCCTTATGCCGGGTTTGGCGTGCGATGAAACGCGGCAGACCTCATCACGAGCAGGTCCGCCCCGTATCCATACGCTTATGCTCTATGCCGACAGCGCGTCGATCAGCGCATTGCTGAACGCCGGAATATCGTCCGGTTGGCGGCTGCTGATCAGGTGGCCGTCTTTTACTACCTCCTGATCAACCCAGTTTGCCCCCGCATTCACCAGATCGTCCTTGACGGTCTTGTAGCTGGTCATGGTCTTGCCATTGACCAGCCCTGCCGAAATCAGCAGCCAGCTGCCATGACAGATCACTGCGATCGGCTTGCCGGCGGACGCACCGGTCTTGACCAGGTGCTGGGCGTCCTGATCGATGCGGATGGTGTCAGAGTTCTGCACACCACCAGGCAGCACCACAGCGTCGTATTGATCGATGCTGGCGCCCTGGAAGGTCTGGTCGACCTTGAAGTCGTCCGCCGGTTTATCGTGGTTCCAGCCTTTGACGCTGCCGGCTTCGGCGGAGAGGATGTCAACCTGCGCTCCCGCCTGCTCAAGTGCCTTTTTGGGGCCAGTCAGTTCAACCTGCTCGAAACCGTCGGTTACCAGAAAAGCGACGCGCTTGCCGCTGAGAGAAGTCGCCATCGTTAAGCTCCTGAGTCTGTTGGAATTACTGCCCGAGAAAGATGGAGAACTGCTCCGGGCACTACAGATTCCGAAGGCTGGTGGAAAGTGAAAGTTCCTGCGAATTGCCCACTGGTGTGTCGTCCGTCGGTTTTTAGAGGTTAGAATCGCGGCCTGTCCCAGAGTGTGTACTTATGTCCCAAGAGCTGACCACCGAACAGATTCAACAGTCCCTGCAAGGCATCAGCGTGCCTGCGCAGCCGCAGATCATGGTGGATCTGCAAATGGAGCAGTACATGCCCGACCCGGATCTGGAGACGATCGCCAAGCTGATCTCCCAGGATCCCGGCCTGTCCGGCTCGCTGCTGAAAATCGTCAACTCGCCGTATTACGGCCTGAGCAACAAGATCACTTCGATCAAGCGCGCGGTGAATCTGCTGGGCAGCCGTTCGATCATCAATCTGATCAACGCGATGTCGATCAAGGGCGAAATGAACGACGACACTATCGTCACCCTCAACCGTTTCTGGGACACCGCCCAGGACGTGGCCATGACCTGCCTGACGCTGGCCAAGCGCGTCGGCACCGAGGCGAGCGACGAGGCTTACGCCTTGGGCCTGTTCCACGACTGCGGCGTGCCGCTGATGCTTCAGCGTTTCCCGGATTACATGACGACGCTCGAAAAGGCCTACGCCAACGCGAGTGCCGAGCGCCGGGTCGTGGACACTGAGAACGACGTTTACAACACCAACCACTCGGTGGTCGGTTATTACACCGCCAAGTCGTGGCGCCTCCCGGAACACGTCAGCGCGGCGATCGCCAACCACCACAATGCCTTGGCGATCTTCAGCGACGAGACTTCGCGCAACAGCCAGATGAAAAACCTGCTGGCGATCCTGAAGATGGCCGAGCACATCTGCGCGTCGTACCGAGTGCTGGGCAATCAGACCGAAGACTTCGAATGGCAGGCCGTCGGGCCGCTGGTGCTGGAATACATCGGCCTTTCGGATTACGACTTCGAAACGTTGAAGCAAACCATCCGCGAACTTGGCGCACACTGATTTAGCAAACTGATTCGAGACCCCCATGCCTGAATTGCCGGAAGTCGAAACCACCCGCCGCGGCATCGCCCCGCACCTGGAAGGCCAGCGAGTCAGCCGGGTGATCGTGCGTGATCGCCGGCTGCGTTGGCCGATTCCCGAAGACCTTGATGTGCGGCTGTCCGGGCAGCGCATCGTGCTGGTGGAGCGGCGCGCCAAGTATCTGCTGATCAACGCCGAAGTCGGCACACTGATCAGCCACTTGGGCATGTCGGGAAACCTGCGGCTGGTGGAGGTGGGGATGCCGGCGGCCAAGCATGAGCATGTCGATATCGAACTGGAGTCGGGCCTGGCCCTGCGCTACACCGATCCTCGGCGTTTCGGGGCGATGCTCTGGAGCACCGACCCGCTCAATCACGAGTTGCTGATTCGCCTGGGTCCGGAGCCGTTGACCGATCTGTTCGATGGCGAGCGGTTGTATCAGCTGTCACGCGGGCGTTCGATGGCGGTCAAGCCGTTCATCATGGACAACGCGGTGGTGGTGGGGGTCGGCAATATCTACGCGACCGAAGCACTGTTCGCCGCCGGCATCGATCCGCGCCGCGAAGCCAAAGGCATTTCCCGGGCGCGTTATTTGAAGCTGGCGATCGAGATCAAGCGCATCCTCGCTGCCGCCATCGAGCGCGGCGGCACCACGTTGCGTGATTTCATCGGAGGCGACGGGCAGCCGGGGTATTTCCAGCAAGAACTGTTTGTCTACGGTCGCGGCGGCGAGCACTGCAAGGTCTGCGGCACGGGCTTGCGGGAAATGAAGCTCGGCCAGCGCGCCAGCGTCTGGTGCCCGCGCTGCCAGAGCTGAGCAAAGCCTCCGAAAAAGTCCTACGGTCTATAGTGAGTTGTCTCACTGTTCAGCCCGAAGGATTGTGCCATGAAGTCCTTGCAAACCCTCATCGTCGCCCTGCTGCTGTGCTTCAGCCTGACTGTTCAGGCCACGGAAGGCGGCAGCGGTGACCCTCGTTACGCCATCCAGAATCCACCGGCCTACGCCATGCTCGGCGATCTGCTGATTGCCCGACCATTGCTGGTGGTGGCAACGGTGATTGGTGCCGGGGCGTTCGTCGTGTCGTTGCCGTTCACCGCGCTGGGTGGCGGGATTGGCGATGCGGGAGAGGCGCTGGTGGTGGCGCCGGCGAAAGCGGCGTTCGTGCGATGCCTGGGCTGCACAGGGGAGGGATTCGAGCAGCGCGAATGACGCGATCGCAGCCGGGGGCTGCGATCGGATTCAGTGGCTCAAGCCTTGCCGGTGATCTTGCGGTACTTCTCCATCAACTGTTCTTCAGTCTCCGGATGGGCTTCGTCCAGTGGAATGCAATCCACCGGGCAGACCTGTTGGCACTGCGGCTCGTCGTAGTGGCCGACGCACTGGGTGCACAGGTTCGGGTCGATCACATAGATCTCTTCGCCTTGGGAAATGGCGGCGTTCGGGCACTCGGGTTCGCAGACGTCGCAGTTGATGCAATCGTCGGTGATGATCAGGGACATGCTAACTCCAGCCGGGGCGGGGAGCCCGGGCGCTATGAATCAATGCGCGCAATTGTGCCGCATTGGCGCCCGTAGTGCACGCGGGCGCCGTTTGAACGGTCGTTACTTCTTGAAGCGCAGGGTCAGGGCTTCGGCCACCGCCGGGTGGACGAACTTGCTGATATCGCCGCCCAGGGCCGCGATTTCCCGCACCAGGGTCGAGGAAATGAACGAATAACGCTCGGACGGGGTGAGAAACAGGCTCTCCACATCCGGAGCCAACTGGCGGTTCATGTTGGCCAGCTGGAATTCGTATTCGAAGTCCGACACCGCGCGCAGGCCACGCAGGAACACGTTGGCGTTCTGCTCTTTGGCGAAATGCGCCAGCAGCGTCGAGAAGCCGACCACTTCCACGTTCGGCAGGTGTTTGGTGACCTCGCGGGCCAGCTCGACCCGTTGTTCCAGCGGGAACAGCGGATTCTTCTTGGGGCTGGCGGCGACGGCGATGATCACGTGGTCGAACAGGCGCGAGGCGCGTTCGACCAGATCGCCATGGCCCTTGGTAATAGGGTCGAAGGTACCTGGGTACAACACTCGGTTCATCGCGTCGTCCTGGCGGGAATCCGTTGGGGAGTCGGATGGTATCGCAGCCGTCCCGGTCGGGAAAGTCGCCTGTTGGGTAAGAAAGCACTATAGACGATCGGAATTTTCGCCTTTTTCACGGGTTTCTCAACCGTTCGCCGAGGGATGTCGCCAGTTGCGCCGTCAGACCATACACCGACAACTGCGGGTTGGCGCCGATGCTGGTGGGGAACAAAGAGCCGTCATGAATCGACAGATTGCTCAGTTGATGATGTCGACCGAGGCTGTCGGTGACGGCGGTTTTCGGGTCCTCGCCCATCGCGCAACCGCCCATGACGTGGGCGCTGCCCAGACGGGTGCGATACAACTCCAGACTCAAGCTGTCGATCAACGAGCGGGCCTCGGCCAGACTGTTCACGTAACGCGCATCGGCGTGCATCGGCATCACCGCTTTGGCGCCGCCGGCGAACTGGATCTCGGCCATGCTGTGGAATGACCGGCGCAAGCCTTCCCAGGTGTAAGGCGACACCTGATAGTCGAGCACCGGCGAACCGTCACCGCGCAACTCGACGCTGCCGCCCTGGCTGTCCGGGTGAAAACCGTCGCGCAGCAGGGCGAGCATCGCGTGGGTGTGCGGCAGGTCCGCCATGTGTTGCGCGCTTTCCTGGCCGAAACCACCGAGCAACGTGGCGGCCAGCGCCGGGTGCAGTGGCGGCACTTCGAGTTTGTAGGCCATCGGGCCGGTGGTGCCGTCCTTCCACTGGAAATGGTCCGAGTAGATCGACTGCGGCGCACCGTAGAACGGGTTGATCACCTCGTCGAAGCGCCCGGCGGACATGTTCACCAGATGCAGGAAGGTGCGCTTGCCCAGCCGTTTGTGCGGATCCGGTGCATCCGAACGCATCAGCAGCGCCGGGCTGTTGATCCCGCCGCCGGCCAGCACGTAATGCCGCGCCTTGACGGTGATCGTGCGTCCAGTCGGTTCGACGCAGCGTTCGTCCATCGCCACGCACTGCAGGCCGCTGACCTTGTCGCCGCTGATCAAAAGCTTTTCGGCGCGGGCGAGATACAGCAGCTCGCCGCCCTTTTCCAAAGTCGCCGGAATGGTCGAGACCATCATCGATTGCTTGGCGTTGGTCGGGCAGCCCATGCCGCAGTAGCCCAGGTTCCAGCAGCCACGCACGTTGCGCGGGATCACGTGCCAGCTGTAGCCGAGCTGTTCGCAGCCTTTGCGGATCACGTCGTTGTTGGCATTGGGCGGCACCATCCACGGGGCGACGCCGAGGCGCTGCTCCATTTTTTCGAACCACGGCGCCATGTCGGCGGGGCTGTGGCCTTTGACGTTGTGCTCTTTGGCCCAGTGTTCGAGGGTCGGCTCGGGGGTGCGAAAACTCGATGTCCAGTTGATCAGGGTGGTGCCGCCGACCGCGCGGCCTTGAAGGATGGTGATCGCGCCGTCCTTGCTCATGCGGCCGATGCCTTCCTGATAGAGGCTGCTGTAGGCCTGGTCTTCCAGCAGTTTGAAATCGCTGCTGGTCTTGAGCGGGCCTTCTTCGATCAGCAGCACTTTGTAGCCGGCGGCGCTGAGGATTTCCGCCGTGGTGCCGCCGCCGGCACCGCTGCCGATGATGGCGACATCGGCTTCCAGGGTCAGGTCATCGGTGAGTTGCGCGCCATTGTAGGTTTTCCAGCCGCGGGCAAGGCCTTCGCGAAACGGGTCGGGTACGGGCATCGATCAGGTTCTCTTATTATTGTTTTACGTGGGTCGCCAGGCTCAAACGACGGGCGGGCCGGGGTAACCGCAATGGGCCCAGGATTCGGCGCGGGTGTACCAGGCCATCATCACCATTTGCAGCAATGAGCTGTGGCCCATGCGCAGCAGGCTCAGCGAGCTGTTTTCCCAGCGTTCGAGGAAGTGGCGGATTGCCTCGGGGCTGGCGTTTTCCCAACTGCCCCAGATTCCGGTCAATGGCCCGCGCGTCACGGCCATGCCCAGCACATCGAACAGTTGCCGGGTGAGCTTGAGCATTTCCGGCGACAGATGATCGAGGCTGTAATCCAGCGACTTCAGGGTTCCATCGACAGCGGCGGGCAGCTTTTCCACAGCTACGGAGCCCTCCAGCAGCACTGGAATCAGCGCGCGCAGAAACAACAGATCGCCGCTGCGCAACGTGGCGAATCCATTGGCCGATACGCTCGACGAACAGCCACTCAGGCTGGCACCAAGGCCGGCGGTAGCGAGGAAAGCCGTGGCGCCCAGGCTGAATTTCAGCAGGCCACGGCGCGACAGGGCAGGTGTTTCGGTCAGGCTTGGGTGCATTGTTGTTATTACCCGGCGGTGACGTTAGCGAATGAACAGTTTCTGGATCAGTTTCTGAATGGATTTGCCGTAGGGCGGGTAGATCAGCTTCGCCGCGTTGAAGCGCTGTTTGACCAGCACGCCCTTGGCCTTGCTGAACGTCAGGAAACCTTCGTGCCCGTGGTAATGGCCCATGCCCGACGGGCCGATGCCGCCGAACGGCATGTCGTCCTGCGCCACGTGCAGCAGCGTGTCGTTGAGGCAGACGCCACCGGAATGGGTTTCGCTGAGCACGCGCTTCTGTTCGCGCTTGTCGTAGCCGAAGTAGTAAAGAGCCAGAGGACGTGGCCGCTGATTGATGTAAGCAAATGCCTGATCCAGATCCTGATACGGCACGATCGGCAGCAGCGGGCCGAAGATCTCGTCCTGCATCACCGTCATCTCGTCGCTGACATTCAGCAGCAGGCTGTGCGGCATACGTCGGCCCTGGCCCTGGTCGAACAGCGGAATCAGCAGCGCGCCCTTGCTGGTGGCGTCGCTGAGATAGCTGTTGAGCCGCGCCAGTTGGCGCTCGTTGATGATCGCGGTGTAGTCCGGGTTGTCGGCGAGTGTCGGATAAAACCCGCGCACCGCCTGGCGATAGGCTTCGACGAAACCGCCGATGCGCGCTTCCGGCACCAGCACGTAGTCCGGGGCCACGCAGGTCTGGCCGGCGTTGAGGGTCTTGCCGAAAGCGATGCGTTCAGCGGCGTCCTTGAGCGGTACGTCGTGGGAAACGATGGCCGGGGATTTGCCGCCCAGCTCCAGGGTCACCGGTGTCAGGTTTTCCGCCGCTGCGCGCATCACATGCTTGCCGACGCTGGTGGAGCCAGTGAACAGCAGATGGTCGAAGCGCATCTTCGAAAACGCCACGCCGACATCGGCCTCGCCGAGCACCACGCACACCAGATCTTCGGGGAAGATCCGCGCCAGCAGTTCCTTGAGCAGCAGGCCGGTGGCCGGGGTCGATTCGCTGAGCTTGAGCATCACCCGGTTGCCGGCCGCGAGCGCGCCGGTCAACGGGCCGATGGCCAGGAACAGAGGGTAGTTCCACGGCACGATGACGCCGACCACGCCCAGCGGCTGGTACACGACTTTCGCCGACGCCGGCTGGAAAGCCACACCCACTTTGCGCCGCGAAGGTTTCATCCATTGACTGATGTGCTGACTGGCATAGTGAATGCCGTGCAGGCTCGGCATCAGTTCGGCGAGCAAGGTTTCATCGGCGCTGCGGTGGCTGAAGTCGGAGCTGATCGCCTCGATCAGGGCCTGCCGTTCGCTGCTCAGCAAATCGCGCAGGGCCTTGAGCCATTGCTGGCGCTGGGCCGCAGCCGGCATCGGGTTGGCGGCGTAGGCGGCACGCTGCGCATCGAACAGCCGGTTGAGCTCTTCCAGCGGCTGTTGCAGCGTTTGCAGGTAGGCAATATCGGCAGTCATTGTCAGCTCCGGAGATGTTGTTATGAGGAACTTTTTAGAGTCTATGCTCTAGAAAGTCAAATGGCTTCCTTGCGCATCCTGGTTTTATCCCGTTCCGGTTAGGTCGTAAGATGCCCCCCAACGCACTCTGAATTAAAGCTCAAGCCATGGCCCCACGGATCAAAACCAGCGAGCGCATCGTGCAGAACAGCCTCGAGCTGTTCAATCAGCAGGGCGAGCGCAGCATCAGCACCAATCACATCGCCGCCCATATGGAGATTTCTCCGGGCAATCTGTACTACCACTTCCCCAACAAGCAGGCGATCATCGCCGTGCTGTTCAGTGAGTACGAAAGCCTGGTGGACAGCTTCCTGCGTCCACCCCAGGGCCGTGCCGCGACGGTCGAAGACAAGCGTTTCTATCTCAAGGAACTGCTGTCGGCGATGTGGCGCTACCGTTTCCTGCATCGCGATCTTGAGCACCTGCTCGACAGCGATCCGGATCTGGCCGGGCGTTACCGGCGCTTTTCCCAGCGCTGCGTGATCCAGGGTGCGGCGATCTATGAAGGCTTCGTTGCCGCCGGGATCCTGAAGATGGACCGGGTGCAGATCGAGTCCCTGACCCTCAACGCGTGGATCATCCTCACCTCGTGGGTGCGCTTCCTGTGCACGACCCGGGAGAATTCCAATCACCTCAGCGAACAGGCCATCAAGCGTGGCGTGTACCAGGTGCTGGTGCTGGAAGCCGGATTCGTCACCGAGCAGGCCCGCGATGAGGTCAACGCTTTGTTCGAAGAGTTTTACGTGCCGCTGGCCCAGGCCCTCGAAGAAAGACCGTAATTCCATTTCCTCACTGGAGTCGTTCGCTATGCCGATTGCGCAACTGATCAGCCCGACCGCACTGGATGCCCGCAGGGCGCAACCGGGGCTGGTGATTCTCGATTGCCGTTTTGCCCTCGAAGACCCGGATTACGGCCAGCGCAGCTACGCCGAGGGGCACATTGCCGGGGCACATTTCGCCGATCTTGAACGCGACCTCAGCGGCCCGGTGACCAAGGGTGTGACCGGTCGCCATCCGCTGCCGGAGCCGGCGGCGCTGATCGAACGCCTGCAAGCCTTCGGCATTAATAACGACAGCGACGTGGTTTTGTATGACGACGGCCCGGGCGCCTATGCGGCGCGGGCATGGTGGTTGCTGGCGTGGCTGGGCAAGCGCGACGGCGTGTTCATTCTCGATGGCGGGCTCAAGGCCTGGCATGCGGCGGGGCTGCCGTTGAGTCTTGATCCACCGTCAGCGGCCCGGGGTAATTTCAGCGGCCAGCCGGACATGAGCCTGCTGCTCAGCGCCGAGCAATTGCAGCAGCGCCTCGGCCAGCCGGCCCTGACCCTGCTCGATGCCCGCGCCTTGCCGCGCTTCAAGGGTGAAGTGGAACCGATCGACCCGATCGCCGGGCACATTCCCGGCGCGCAATGCGCGGCGTTTACCGACAACCTGGGCAGCGACGGGCGTTTCCTGCCGGCCGATCAGCTCAAGCAGCGTTTCGCCGCGAAACTCGGCGAGCGTTCCCCGAACGATCTGGTGGCTTACTGCGGCTCCGGGGTGACGGCGTGTCACAACCTGTTCGCCCTGTGCCTGGCGGGTTACCCGTTGGGTTCGCTGTATGCCGGATCGTGGAGCGAGTGGATCAACGAGCCGTCGCGCGGTATCGCCACCGGCGAGTAAACGCTCAGCGATCCAGCCGCGCGCTGCGATAGGCCGCCGGCCCCACGCCATAAACCTGTTTGAACTGCCGGCTCAGATGGCTCTGGTCGGCAAATCCCAGCTGAGTGGCGACTTCCACCGGCAGGCAGCCGCTCTGCAACAAGCCCCGCGCGCAGGCGATCCGCTGCTGCATCAGCCAGCTGTGTGGCGGCATGCCGGTGGCGCGGCGGAACACCCGGGCGAAGTGGAAGGGCGAGAGGTTCACGGCCGCCGCCAGTTCTTCCAGCGAGGGCGGCGCCGCCAGTTGCGCGTGCAGCAACTCCTTGGCCATCGCTACCGCGCGGTGTTCTTTGCCGGGATTGCCGTTGATCTGCACCGCCGCATGACGCTGCAACAGCAGCATCATCATCTCGCGCCATACCGTTTGCTGCTGCAACGCGGTGGCGGGGCTTTCCAGCAAGCGATGCAACTGACAGAAACCGTTGACCAGGTCTGGATCGCGATACAGCGTCGCGCCGAAGGCCGGCATCAGTGCGGTCGGCAGTTCCAGTTCATTCAGCAGCGCGACGATCTGCCCGGTGTCGGGATAAAACGCCCGGTACAGCCAGCCGTCCTCGGTGCCCTTGTGGCCGTTATGCACTTCGTCCGGATTGATCAGCACCAGCGTGCCGCTGCCCGCCAGGTGTTCGGCGCCGCGATAACGGTAGCGCTGGGCGCCGGCCATGATCATGCCGATCACATAACCGTCGTGGACGTGCGGGGCGAAACGATGCTCGATGTAGCGCGCGGTCAACAGCTCGACCCCGGCTAGAGGCGCGGCCTGCCAGAAACGGATCGACTCGCCCTGATCGCTCATGACCTCACCCGCGCCCTGCGTCGGCCAGCCACTGCGGAATCCGTCGTTCCAGGTAATAACCCGGCTGGCGGAACGTGCCGTCGACGAAGCCGACATGTCCGCCCTTGCTCTGCAATTCGAACTGCGTCGTGGCCGACAACTCACTGGCCTGCGGCATGCTGTGGGGAAATACGAACGGGTCGTCGGCCGCCTGAATGATCAGGGTCGGCGTGCGGATCTCGCCGAGAAAGTAACGGCTCGACGCGCGGCGATAGTAATCCTCGGCATCGGCGAAACCGTGCAGCGGCGCGGTTACCCGGCCATCGAAATCCCAGAAAGTGCGCATGTTTTCCAGCGAGCCGAGGGCGGCCAGTGCGGCGAGACCGTCCTCGCGCCCGTCATGCTGGAACTGGCGCTGCTTGTTCTTGATGTAGGCCACCATCTCGCGCATGAAGTGCGCCTGATAGACCTTCGAGAAACCCTGGCCGATACGGTCGGCACATTGATCGAGGCGAAACGGCACCGACACCGCCACCGCACCGAGCACGCCGCTGGCGCTGCCGGTTTCCCCCAGATGCTTGAGCAGCACATTGCCGCCGAGGGAATAGCCGACCGCATACAGCGGTGCCAATGGCCGCTTGGCTTTCAGGTGGCGAATGGTCTCGGCGAGGTCTTCGCTGGCACCGGAATGGTAGCTGCGCGGCAACAGGTTCGGTTCGCCCGAGCAGCCGCGCCAGTTCAGCGCGACACTGGCCCAGCCCTGCGCGGCGAGCGCTGCCTGGATTCCCGCGACATAAGGCGAATTGGAAGAACCGGTCAGCCCGTGCAGTACCAACACCAATGGCGCCTCGGCACTGTGGGGCCCGTGCCAGTCGAGGTCGAGAAAGTCGCCGTCGTCCAGCCACAGCCTTTCGCGCTGGCGATCAAGGTGCACGGTTTTGCGCCACAGCGGCCCCCACAAGGTTTGCAGGTGCGGATTGCCGAGACCGAAGGCGGGGATGAACGGTTTTGACGAAGGGGACACGATTGCTCTCGATGCAGCGCAGCGAGCCTCGGCTGAGGTCCGCCGCTTTTTCAGGCCGGTCGGTTAACCGGCGATCACTGCCATACGTTGCCACAACGCGTAGTACACCCGCCCGGATTTCTGCTCGCGGTGCAGGCGCCAGTTGCCCGGCAGGCCGAGGGTCGATGGCGCGGTTTCGCTTTCAGTGTAGATCCACGAATCATCGGCCAGCCATTGGCGTTCTTCCAGCAGCGTGCACACGGCTGGCAGCAGGTTCTGGTTGAACGGCGGGTCGAGGAACACCAGATCGAACGCCGTTGCGGTCTGGGTTTCCAGGTAGCGCAGCGCATCGGCAGTCTGCACGTGACCGTTGGTGCAGCGCAGGGTGCCGAGGTGTTCTTTCAGGCTGGAGACTGCGACGTGGCTGGCATCCAGCGCCTGGCCCATGGCCGCGCCACGGGACAGCGCTTCCAGAAACAGTGCGCCGCTGCCGGCGAACGGATCGAGCACTTTGGCCCCGGCAACGTAGGGTGCGAGCCAGTTGAACAGGGTTTCACGCACCCGGTCCGGCGTCGGACGCAGGCCCGGCGCATCAGGAAAGCTCAGCTTTCGGCTGCGCCATTCGCCGCCGATGATGCGCAACTGGTTCACACCGTTGTGCAGTTTTTGTACAGGTTTCTTTGGACTGGCCATTAATGCTCCGGAACCCCGAGCGGCTGCTCGGCAGGTTTATCAGATGGGGCCGGTAACGGCTTTTGCGGCACGGTCGGGCCAGCGCTGACGATGACCAGTTTATCCGTGCTCAAGTGTTTGTTCAGAACGTCGCGAACCTGCTCGACCGTCAGGCTCTGGGACTGACGCATGAAGTCATCCAGATAGCTCAGCGGCAGGTTGTAGAAACCCATGGCGCCGAGCTGGCCGACAATATCGGCATTGCTAGCGGTGGACAGCGGAAAGCTGCCGGCCAGCTCGCGCTTGGCGTCGTCGAGTTCTTTTTGGGTCGGGCCGGTCTTGAGGTAGTCGGCGAGCACGTCCTGCACCAGTTTCAGGGTGCCTTCGCTCATTTCCGCGCGGGTCTGCAGGTTGATCATGAACGGGCCGCGAGCCTGCATCGGGCTGAAGGCCGAATACACGCCGTAGGTCAGGCCGCGCTTCTCGCGGACTTCGCTCATCAGCCGGGTGCCGAAACCGCCACCGCCGAGGATCTGGTTGCCCATCGACAAGGCAGCGTAGTCCGGGTCATCACGGTCGATGCCCAGTTGCGCGATCATCAGGTTGGTCTGCTTCGACGGAAACTCGATGTGGCCGATGCCGGCTTTCGGCTCGGTCGGTTGCTCGACTTTCGCCAGCGCCGGGCCTTTTGGCAGTGCAGCGGACACCTGATTGGCAATCGCCTCGGCTTCGCTGCGGGACAGATCGCCCACCAGCGCGATCACCACGTTGCCGGCCGCATAGGCCTTGGCGTGGAACTCACGCAGTTGCGCCAGCGTGATCTTCGGCACGCTTTGCGCGTTGCCGTCGCTGGAATGGGCGTACGGGTGATCGCCGTACAGGCGCTTCATCAGCTCCAGGCTGGCGAGTTTGCCGGGGTTCTGTTTCTGGTACTCGAAACCGGCGAGCATCTGGTTCTTGATGCGCGCGAAGGAGTCGGCCGGGAAGGTCGGTTTGCCCACCACTTCCGAGAACAGCTTCAGCGCCGGCTCACGTTTGTCGGCAGCACTGAGGCTGCGCAGCGACGCGATGGCCATGTCCTTGTAAGCGCCGTTGCCGAAATCCGCGCCCAGGCCTTCGAAACCTTGAGCGATGGCGCCGACATCCTTGCCCGCCACACCTTCGTTGAGCATGGCGTTGGTCAGCAGCGCCAGACCCGGCGCGTTACCGTCCTGGCTGCTGCCGGCGGAAAAGATCAGGCGCATGTCGAACATCGGCAGTTCGCGGGCTTCGACGAACAGCACCTTGGCGCCTTCGGCGGTGTTCCAGGTCTGCACGTCGAGCTTGCGGCTGGCCGGCGCCTTGCCGTCGAGTTCGGCCAGCGATTGCAGCTTCTGACTGGACTTGGCGTTATCCAGCGCTTCGCTGGCCTTGCTGTTGTCGCTCGGTACCAGATAGAACGCAGCGGAGCCGATGATGGCCACGGCGATCAGGCCGAGCAGCAGGCGTGGGGTTTTGCGCTCACTCATGAGTCGTCTCCAGAGGCAGGACGTGGGCGACGCTGAGACGTTCGCGGGTGAAATACAGCTTGGCGGCGTTCTGGATGTCTTGCGGGGTGACGCTTTCCAGATCGGCCAGTTCGGTGTCCATCAGCTTCCACGACAGACCGACGGTCTCCAGCTGGCCGATGGCGGTGGCCTGGCTGGTGATCGAGTCGCGCTCGAAGACCAGGCCGGCGATGACCTGCGCACGCACGCGCTCCAGCTCTTCGGCGGACGGCGCAGTGGTTTTCAGTTGTTCCAGCAGTTTCCACAGGCCGGCTTCAGCCTGGGCCATGGTCTTTTTCTTCTGGGTGTTCGGTGTGGCCGACAGAGTGAACAGGCTGTCACCGCGGGTATAGGCGTCGTAGCTCGACGAGCCGCCGGACACCAGCTCTTCGCCGCGCTCCAGTTGGGTCGGGATGCGACCGCTGTAGCCGCCGTCCAGCAATGCCGAAATCAGGCGCAAGGCGTTGACCGAACGTTTGTCTTCGGCAGTGGCGATGCTCGGGACGTTGAAACCGAGCATCAGGCTCGGCAGTTGGGTCTGCACGTGCAGGGTGATCTGGCGTTCGCCGGGTTCAGCCAGCTCCAGCGGCTTTTTCGCCGGCGGCACATCGCGTTTCGGGATTGGCCCGAAATAGCGCTGGGCGAGGGTCTTCACCTCGTCCGGGGACACGTCGCCAACCACCACCAGCGTGGCGTTGTTCGGCACGTACCAGGACTGATACCAGTGACGCAGCTCTTCGACCTTCATCCGCTCAAGGTCGGCCATCCAGCCGATGGTCGGCGTGTGATAACCGCTGGCCGGGTAGGCCATGGCCTTGTAGCGCTCGTAGGCCTTGGACATCGGCTTGTCGTCGGTGCGCAGGCGGCGCTCTTCCTTGATGACTTCGATTTCCTTGGCGAACTCGTCGGCCGGCAGGCGCAGGTTGGCCATGCGGTCGGCTTCCAGTTCGAAGGCCACGCCCAGACGGTCGCGGGCCAGCACCTGGTAATAAGCGGTGAAGTCGTCGCTGGTGAATGCGTTCTCTTCGGCGCCGAGGTCGCGCAGGATCAGCGAGGCTTCGCCGGGGCCGACCTTCTCGCTGCCCTTGAACATCATGTGCTCGAGGGCGTGGGACAGACCTGTCTGGCCCGGGGTTTCGTAGCTGGAACCGACCTTGTACCAGACCTGCGACACCACCACCGGCGCGCGATGGTCTTCGCGCACGACGACCTTGAGGCCGTTGTCGAGGGTGAATTCGTGAGTCGGTTGCGGGTCGGCCGCCAGGGCCGAAAGGGGCAGGCAGACTGTGCTGAGCAGCAGGCCTGCGGCGCGGCGGGCTAGAGCATTCATTCGTTTTTAAACCTGTTGGGCTGCCCGCTTGGTCTTAGCGTCGGCGGGCGAGAGGGTGCTAGGATACTGATCCGTTTTACCGGCGACCACGCCTATCCGGTTTTGAAACCTGATCAGGTTGTATGGGTTTGCGGCAGAAGGCTTTGGTTTATCAGCTAAACTTCGCTTTTTCGCCGATTTTGCCGGCCAGTCCTTCATTAAAACGATTCCTTTGAGGTGCCGTTGGTGCCTCGACAAAATGTTGCGCGTGAACAAGCTGGGTGAAACACAGTCTGTTCTGCATCGAATATTTATTTGCCGGGGCGCCCCTGTGGCGCGTCGCTACCGTGAGATAGCCGTCCTCCATGTTTGGTTCCAACGACGACAAGAAGACCCCAGCTGCGGCTGGCGAGAAGAAAAGCCTGTTCGGATGGCTGCGCAAGAAACCGCAGGAACCCGTCGTCGAACAGCCGACTGCCATTCCTGAGCCAGCCCCTGCGCCCGCTCCCGTAATAGAAGAAGCGCCGGCGCCGGTTGTGCTGCCGATCGCCGAGCCGGTGCTGCAACCGGTGGCCGAGGCCGAGCCAGAAGCGCCGGCTGCCGCTGAATTGCCGCTGACCCCGGCCAGTGAGCCGTGGCTGACCTTGCCAGTGGCGGAAGAACCGGTGGCGCTGGTTGAAGAGGCTGCGCCGCATGTTACGCCGCCGATTCCTGCGCCGGTTGCGTTCGCTGCTGAGCCTGTTCAGTCGCCGGTGGTGGAAGCTGCTCCGGTCATTCCAGAACCTGTGGTTGTTGCCCCGGTTGCCCCAATTGTTGAAGTGCCCGAACCTGCACCTGCACCTGCACCTGCACCTGCACCTGCACCTGCACCGGTCGCCATAGCGCCAGCCGCGCCAGTCGCTCCTGTGGAAATCCAGGTTGAAACCCCGGTCGAGGCCCCGCGCACCGAAGAAACCAAGGCCGGCTTCTTTGCCCGTCTCAAGCAAGGCCTGTCCAAGACCAGCGCCAGCATCGGCGAGGGCATGGCCAGCCTGTTCCTCGGCAAGAAAGCCATCGATGACGATCTGCTCGACGATCTCGAAACCCGCCTGCTGACTGCCGACGTCGGCGTCGAGGCGACTTCGGTGATCATCCAGCGCCTGACCCAGAAGGTCGCACGTAAAGAGCTGGCCGATTCCGACGCCCTGTACAAATCCCTGCAGGCCGAGCTGGCCGCAATGCTCAAACCGGTCGAGCAGCCGCTGAAGATCGCTTCCCAGAACAAGCCATTCGTGATTCTGGTGGTCGGCGTCAACGGCGCCGGCAAGACCACCA
Organism: Pseudomonas sp. B21-021; assembly: GCF_024749205.1. NCBI lineage: Bacteria > Pseudomonadati > Pseudomonadota > Gammaproteobacteria > Pseudomonadales > Pseudomonadaceae > Pseudomonas > Pseudomonas sp. B21-021. Next base: position 6,079,849 of record NZ_CP087192.1, on the reverse strand, counting down.
CCATCGGCAAACTGGCGAAGAAACTGCAGCTGGAAGGCAAGAAAGTCATGCTGGCCGCCGGTGACACCTTCCGTGCCGCGGCTGTCGAGCAGCTACAGGTCTGGGGCGAGCGCAACAAGATTCCGGTGATTGCCCAGCACACGGGCGCGGACTCGGCTTCGGTGATCTTCGACGCCGTGCAGGCCGCCAAGGCTCGTGGCATCGACGTGCTGATCGCCGACACTGCCGGTCGCCTGCACACCAAAGACAACCTGATGGAAGAACTGAAAAAGGTTCGCCGGGTGATCGGCAAGCTCGACGCCGATGCGCCGCACGAAGTGCTGCTGGTGCTCGACGCCGGCACCGGCCAGAACGCCATCAATCAGGCCAAGCAATTCAACCAGACCGTCGAACTGACCGGCCTGGCGCTGACCAAGCTCGACGGCACCGCCAAGGGCGGGGTGATTTTCGCCCTGGCCAAGCAGTTCGGCCTGCCGATCCGCTACATCGGCGTCGGTGAAGGCATCGACGATCTGCGTACCTTTGAAGCCGAACCCTTTGTCCAGGCACTGTTTGCCGAGCGGGAGCGTTCATGATTCGTTTCGAACAGGTCGGTAAGCGCTACCCGAACGGTCACGTCGGCTTGCATGAGCTGAGCTTTCGAGTCCGTCGCGGCGAGTTCCTGTTTGTCACCGGCCACTCCGGTGCCGGTAAATCCACGTTGTTGCGCCTGTTGCTGGCGATGGAACGTCCGACCAGCGGCAAGCTGCTGCTGGCCGGGCAGGACCTGAGCACCATCAGCAATGCGCAGATTCCGTTCCTGCGTCGGCAGATCGGCGTGGTGTTCCAGAACCATCAACTGCTGTTCGATCGCACGGTGTTCAACAACGTCGCACTGCCATTGCAGATTCTCGGGCTGTCCAAGGTCGAGATCGCCAAGCGCGTCGATTCGGCGCTGGAGCGCGTGGCGCTGTCGGACAAGGCAGAGCTGTATCCGGGCGATCTGTCCACCGGTCAGCAACAGCGCGTCGGTATTGCCCGCGCCATCGTTCACCGTCCGGCCCTGCTGCTGGCGGACGAACCGACCGGTAACCTCGACCCACGTCTGGCGGCCGAGATCATGGGCGTGTTCGAAGACATCAACCGTCTGGGCACCAGCGTGCTGATCGCCAGTCACGACCTGGCGCTGATTGCGCGCATGCGCCATCGCATGCTGACCCTGCAACGCGGCCGATTGATCGGCGACGGGGAGGCCGGTGTATGAGTGCAACACGCAGTCCGAAGGTTTCCGAGCGCGTGGCCCCGAAGGCCGCCGATCCGCAACCGCCAAAGAAGAAAAAGCACGACGATGACGACGGTCCGGACTTTGCCACGTTGTTCCGTGCCTGGATCGAAAGCCATCGCGCCAGCTGGATCGACAGCCTGCGCCGTCTCGGCAAGCAGCCGATCGGCAGCTTCTTCACCTGCATGGTGATGGCGGTTGCGCTGAGTCTGCCGATGGGCCTTTCGTTGCTGCTGAGCAACGTCGAGCGTCTGGGCGGCTCGTGGCAGCGCGCGGCGCAGATTTCGCTGTACCTGGAACTCGAGGCGAGTCCGGCTCAGGGCGAAGCGTTGCGCGACCAGATCAAAGGCATGCCGGGCGTAGCTGATGCTGAATATGTCGGCCGCGATCAGGCGCTGGAAGAGTTCCAGCAGCAGTCCGGATTGGGCGAAGCCCTGCGCGAGCTGCCGGAAAACCCGCTGCCGGGCGTGGTACTGGTGACGCCGAACGAGGTCGACAAGTCGACCCTGGAAGCATTAAGACAAAAACTTTCCGAGCTGCCCAAGGTACAACAGGCACAACTTGATCTAGTCTGGGTCGAGCGCCTGGCTGCCATTCTCAAGCTCGGTGACCGCTTTGTCTTCGGTCTGACGGTGTTGCTGGTTTCCGCATTACTTTTGGTGATAGGCAATACCATTCGTCTTCATATTGAAAACCGCCGCACCGAGATAGAAGTGATTAAACTCGTCGGCGGCACCGACAGCTATGTGCGTCGTCCCTTCCTTTATATGGGCGCGTTGTATGGCTTCGGTGCGGGGCTGTTGTCCTGGGGTGTGCTGGCGTTCGGCCTGAACTGGCTGAACGACGCGGTGGTTGGGCTGGCCGGCTTGTACGGCAGTGATTTCGCACTGGCCGGGGTGCCAGTTGCCGACGGTCTGTCGCTCTTGCTTGGCGCGGTGCTGTTGGGTTATATCGGTGCATGGATTGCAGTCGCACGTCATCTCAGGGAGCTGGCGCCGAAGTAGAATCTTTTTTTGCGCGTGATTGACCTTACGGTTTTTAGGGAACTTGTACTTGAGTTCCCGGTCAATTTTTCGCAGTGCCGAAAGGCGCGAGTATGTAAGTCGGAGGTTTTTTCGTATGACCAATTCTTTGCAACCTGCGTATGCATTGGTTCCGGGCGCAAACCTGGAAGCCTATGTACACACCGTCAACAGCATTCCATTGCTGACGCCGGAGCAGGAGCGTGAACTGGCCGAGAGTCTCTACTATGAGCAGGATTTGGGGGCGGCTCGGCAGATGGTGCTCGCCCACCTGCGGTTTGTCGTACACATCGCCCGTAGCTATTCCGGCTACGGTCTGGCTCAGGCTGACCTGATCCAGGAAGGTAACGTCGGCCTGATGAAGGCCGTGAAGCGTTTCAACCCGGAAATGGGCGTGCGTCTGGTGTCCTTCGCGGTGCACTGGATCAAGGCCGAGATTCACGAGTTCATCCTGCGCAACTGGCGGATCGTGAAAGTCGCGACCACCAAGGCCCAGCGCAAGCTGTTCTTCAACCTGCGCAGCCAGAAGAAACGTCTGGCCTGGCTGAACAACGAGGAAGTCCACCGTGTGGCGGAAAGCCTCGGCGTCGAGCCGCGTGAAGTGCGTGAGATGGAAAGTCGCCTGACCGGCCATGACATGGCCTTCGACCCGGCTGCGGAAGCGGACGACGACAGTGCTTTTCAGTCGCCGGCCAACTACCTGGAAGACCACCGGTACGACCCGGCGCGTCAACTGGAAGATGCCGACTGGAGCGACAACTCCAATCACAACCTGCACGAAGCGCTGGAAGTGCTGGACGAACGCAGTCGCGACATCCTCTACCAGCGCTGGCTGGCAGAAGAGAAAGCCACGCTGCACGACCTGGCGCAGAAGTACAACGTGTCGGCCGAGCGGATCCGTCAGCTCGAGAAGAGCGCGATGAACAAGCTCAAGTTGTCGATTGCCGCATAACCGGCAGTCCGGCAATAAAAAAACGCCCCGATCAGTGATGATCGGGGCGTTTTTGTTTGCCTGTCAGAAAGTCATTGGGCCCAGGGCGCGCGGCGCGAATCATTGAGTGTCAGCAGGTAGCTGTCGCCACCCAGCTGGCTCATCTGTTGGCGAATCCATCCGGCACGGCGTGACACGTAAGCGGTTGGGTGGCTGGCGCTCCAGACCCGGGGATTCGGCAGCACAGCCGCCAGATAACTCGCCTGCTGCCGGGACAGCGACCTGGCGCCTACGCCAAAGTGATGCCTTGCCGCCGCTTCGGCGCCGAACACGCCGTCATCCCACTCGACGCTGTTCAGGTACACCTCGAGAATCCGCTGCTTGGGCCAGAACACTTCGATCAGCGCGGTGAACCACGCTTCCAGGCCTTTGCGCAGATAACTGCGGCCGGACCACAAAAACAGGTTCTTCGACACTTGCTGACTCAGGGTGCTGGCGCCGCGAATCGAGCCGCCGAGTTCGTTGTGGGCCAGTGCGGCCTTGATCGCACTCAGGTCAAAACCCCAGTGCTCGGGGAATTTCTGGTCTTCGCCGGCAATCACCGCGACCTTCAGGTCATCGGAGATCTCGTCCCACGGCTTCCAGGTGCGTTGCAGATCGATCGGCTCGCCGTCGACCCAGGATTCGATCTTGCGCTCGACCATCAGCGCCGTGCCCGGTGGCGGCACGAAGCGAAACACCAACACCAGCAATACGCTGCCGCCCGCGAACCAGAGCAGGGCCTTCGTGAAACGACGGAGAAATAAACGCAGCATAGAGATGGCTTGGCCGAACCGGTTGAGCGGGCCATTATACAGACCCTGCCGATCGAGTCTGACTGGAGTTCTACATGCTGCGTAGCTTTCTGATGCTGGCTGCCTTCTTTGGTTTCACTGGTGTCGGCCTCGGCGCATTCGCCGCCCATGGCCTGAAAAACCGCCTGACCCCGGAGTATCTGGCGATCTTCCACACCGGCGTCACCTACCAGTTGGTGCACGCACTTGCGCTGTTCGGCGTGGCGCTGCTGGCCACCCAGTTTCAGGGGCGTCTGGTCGCCTGGGCCGGCATTTCGTTCACCGTCGGTATCCTGCTGTTCTCCGGCAGCCTGTACCTGCTGACCACCATCGGCATCGGCAAGCTCGGCATCATCACCCCGTTCGGCGGCCTGGCGTTCCTGATCGGCTGGCTGTGCCTCGGACTCGCCGCCTGGCGCCTGCAGCCAACCGCTTGACGCTTGGTGCTGACCTTTAGGTCATGATCGGGCTAGAATGCCACCCCCTAAAAAGTGATGGCGGCGTTGCGCATGCGCATTCAGTTGAACGGTGAATCCTTTGAACTGCCCGACGGTGAAACCGTTGCGGCCCTGCTGACCCGTCTGGATCTGACCGGACGCCGCGTCGCGGTCGAACTCAATCTGGATATCGTCCCGCGCAGCCAGCATGCCGACACCACTTTGAACGACGGCGACAACGTCGAAGTGGTGCATGCCATCGGCGGCGGCTGATCACCAGGCCTGCAAGGGCCGAGAATTCTGCAAGACCCTCACCCCAACAGAGGATTCCCCATGAGCATCGTTCGTAGCGACAAGCCTTTCGTTCTGGCCGGTCGTACTTACCAGTCGCGTTTGCTGGTCGGTACCGGCAAGTACCGTGACATGGAAGAAACCCGTCTGGCCATCGAAGCCTCGGGTGCCGAGATCGTCACCTTCGCCGTGCGCCGCACCAACCTGGGCCAGATCGAAGGCGAGCCGAACCTGCTCGAAGTGCTGTCGCCGGATCGCTACACCTTCCTGCCGAACACCGCCGGCTGCTACGACGCAGTCGAAGCCGTGCGCACCTGCCGTCTGGCTCGTGAGCTGCTCGACGGCCACAACCTGGTGAAGCTGGAAGTGCTGGCCGACCAGAAAACCCTGTTCCCCAACGTGATCGAAACCCTCAAGGCCGCCGAAGTGCTGGTCAAGGAAGGCTTCGACGTGATGGTTTACACCAGCGATGACCCGATCATCGCCCGGCAACTGGCGGAAATCGGCTGCATCGCGGTCATGCCGCTGGCCGGCCTGATCGGTTCGGGCCTGGGGATCTGCAACCCGTACAACCTGCAGATCATCCTCGAAGAAGCCAAGATCCCGGTGCTGGTGGATGCCGGTGTCGGCACCGCTTCCGACGCCACCATTTCCATGGAGCTGGGCTGTGACGCGGTGCTGATGAACTCGGCCATCGCCCACGCCCAGCAGCCGATCATGATGGCCGAAGCCATGAAACACGCGATCGTCGCGGGCCGCCTGGCCTACCTCGCCGGCCGCATGCCGAAAAAACTCTATGCCAGCGCCTCTTCGCCGCTGGATGGTCTGATCAAGTAAGAGCTATTGATGACTGAATCGAACGACACGCCAATCCAGACGGAAGAAGGCGACGAGCGCCAACACCGCCGCATCAAGAGTTTCGTGATGCGCGCCGGGCGCATGACCGAAGGCCAGCAGCGCGGCCTGGATCAGGGCGCACCGAAGTTCGTCCTGCCGCTGGCCGATGCGCCGGTGGATTACGACCAGGTGTTCGGCCGCTGCGCGCCGCGTTCGCTGGAGATCGGTTTCGGCATGGGCCATTCGCTGCTGGAAATGGCAGCCGCTGCGCCGGAACAGGATTTCATCGGTGTCGAAGTTCACCGTCCGGGTGTCGGCGCGCTGCTCAACGGCGTGCTGACTCAGGGCCTGACCAACCTGCGGGTCTACGACTGCGACGCGATCGAAGTGCTCAACCGCTGCATCGCCGACAACAGCCTCGATCGCCTGATGCTGTTCTTCCCGGATCCGTGGCACAAGAGCCGTCACCACAAGCGCCGCATCGTTCAGGCGTCCTTCGCTGAACTGGTGCGCAGCAAGCTGAAGGTTGGCGGCATTCTGCACATGGCCACCGACTGGGAGCCGTACGCCGAATACATGCTGGAAGTGATGAACGTCGCCCCGGGCTATCGCAACCTCGCCGAAGACGGCAAGTGCGTACCTCGCCCGGCCGAACGCCCGATCACCAAGTTCGAACGCCGCGGCGAACGTCTTGGGCATGGCGTGTGGGATCTGAAGTTCGAAAAACAGTCGTAAGTACTGCGCAGTGATCGTTCCCACGTCGAGGCGTCGAACCGTCTGCGTGGGAATGCCTCAATGGACGCTCCGCGTCCGCTTCGGGGGACGCAGAGCGTCCCGGGCTGCATTCCCACGCAGAGCGTGGGAACGAGCACGTGAGATTCAGCGGCGATCCGCGACCACGCCAATCAGCACCAGCACCACCAACAACACCGGCGCCAGGCTGTAGTTGTTGAACTGGCTCAGCCCCTTCACCACCCACGGCGTCGCGTAGATCAGCGCTGCGCCGCTGCCGATCAGGCACAGCAGGGCCATCAGCGGGACGCGCAGGGCGCCGGCGATGCTGCCCAGGCGTTGCTCGACCCAGGCCTTGAAGTCAGCGCCGAACAGCACCAGCAGACAGCCCACCAGGGCCAGCGCGATTTCCGAGAGGTTGCTGCGGCTCCAGCGGGACACGGTGGCGAGCAGGTCGAGTATCAAATCCATGCGGTTTCCTTAAGAGCGGTCAGCTCAGAAATTTCTGCAGCAAGTCGTTGAGGAACAGTTGTCCGCGTTCGGTGGCCGCCAGACGTGACGGTTCGACCTGCAACAGACCGCTTTGTTCGGCCTCGCGCCGGTGTTTGTCGAGGCTCTCCAGCGGCAGGCCGGTGCGCTCCGGGTACAGGCGCGATTCGACGCCAGCGGTCAGGCGCAGGGCGTTCATCAGGAACTCGAACGGCATCTCGTCGTTGGTCAGGGCCTTCTCGCCGGCCTGGAAGCTTTTGGCCGGGTTGAGGTAATCCTTCGGCAGGCGCGTCTTCCAGGTGCGCACGATGCGCCCGTCCGGGTGACTGAGCTTGCCGTGGGCGCCGGCGCCGATGCCGATGAAGTCGCCGAAGCTCCAGTAATTGAGGTTATGCCGCGCCGGGCGACCCGGTTGGGCATAGGCCGAAACTTCGTACTGCGCGTAACCGTGCTCGGCCAGCAGCGCCTGCCCGGCCTCTTGAATGTCCCACAGCGTGTCGTCTTCCGGCAGCACTGGCGGCTGGTTCCAGAACACGGTGTTCGGCTCCAGCGTCAGCTGATACCAGGAAATGTGCGTCGGCTTCAGCTCGATCGCCTGGCGCAGATCGCTCAGGGCATCGTCCAGCGACTGGTCCGGCAAGCCATGCATCAAGTCGAGGTTGAAGTTATCGAACCCGGCCTGGCGCGCCATGCCGGCTGCGCGTACCGCTTCGTCGCCGTTGTGGATGCGGCCGAGGGCCTTGAGCTTTTCCTGCTGGAAGCTCTGGATGCCGATCGACAGGCGATTGATCCCCAGTTTGCGGTAGGCGACGAACTTTTCCTGTTCGAAGGTCCCGGGGTTGGCTTCCAGGGTGATTTCGATGTCGTCGGCAAACGGAATGCGTTGTTTCACGCCGTCCAGCAAGCGACCAAGCGCTTCGGCGCTGAACAGGCTCGGCGTGCCGCCGCCAAAGAAGATCGAACTCAACTCACGGCCGTACACCGCGTGCAGATCCTGATCGAGGTCGGCCAGCATCGCGTCGACGTATTCCTGCTCCGGCAACACCGGGCTGGCGGTGTGGGAGTTGAAGTCGCAATAGGGGCATTTGCGCACACACCACGGGATGTGGATGTACAGCGCCAAGGGCGGCAGCGTCGGCAACGGCGCCCGAGGCGAGGAGGCGGCGCCGCCGATAATCAGCGACGACGCGGAGGAGCTATCGGTCATTTCAAGCCCAGACGCTGGCGCAGCAGATCCATTGCACGGGCGCGGTGGCTGATCTGGTTCTTGTCGCTCGGGCTCAGTTCGGCGCTGGACACGTTACGCTCCGGCACCCAGAACAGCGGGTCGTAACCGAAACCGTGCTCACCGCTGGCAGCGGTCAGGATGCGCCCGTGCCACAGACCTTCGCAGAGGATCGGCAGCGGATCGTCGGCGTGACGCACCAGCGCCAGCACGCAGACGAACTGCGCGCCACGCTCGGCTTCAGGCACGTCCTTCAAGGCGTCGAGCAGTTTGGCGTTGTTTGCCGCGTCGCCCTTGCCGTCGGCGTAGCGCGCCGAGTAGATGCCCGGCGCACCGCCGAGGAAATCCACCGCCAGGCCCGAATCGTCGGCCAGCGCCGGCAGCCCGGAAATGCGCGCGGCATTGCGCGCCTTGAGAATCGCGTTCTCGACGAACGACAGACCGGTTTCTTCCGGCTCCACGCTGCTGAATTCGCCAATCGAGCGCAGTTGCACCGAATCGCCGAGCATGGCCTGGAGTTCCTTGAGCTTGCCGGCGTTATGGCTGGCCAGTACGAGTTGCTTGAGATTGATCATTGGCCAGGGAAAAGCTCTTGGTTGAAATTGATGATGTTGATCTTGTCGCCGGTCTGCACCTTGATTTCAAAGGTGCGGGTTTCCTGCTGTTCCACCGGGTACTGGGCGATGTAGTAGATCGCGCCTTGCTCGGTGATCTGGCGGAAAGTCAGCGGCACGCTCTGGCTGGTCAGGTCTTTGACGGTGCCGGTGACTTGGGCGATCAGCGGTTTGCCATCTTTGATTACCGAGACATTGATCACGCCCTGATTCTTGCTGCGGGTCAGCTCGGCTGCCTTGGCGATGTCCGGCGTCAGGAAGGTCGAGTTGAAGGTGTTGTAATGCACGGTGACATCACCGAACACTTCCTTGCGTTCGCCCTTGATGGCATCGGCGGCCACGGCCGACAGGCTCAGGCAGGCGGCCAATAGCGCGGTAATCAAGCGTCCCATGTTCGTTCTCCTCGCAATGTCGTGGTTCAGACCGCGATTCTGTGATCCGCAAGCCCCGGGCTGCTGACGCGGTAGATACCGATCTCACCTAACAGATTAGGCCATAGCTTACTGGCCCACCCGTGGCGGTGCTGTTGATCCACGGCAAGCCGATCAATGACCTTCGCCTCACGTTCGCGACAAAGTTCTTCAAAGTCTTCGAAGGTGCAGAAGTGGATGTTCGGCGTGTTGTACCAGGTGTACGGCAGGAATTCCGACACCGGCATCCGACCCTTGCTCGCCAGGTACCAGCGGCAGCGCCAGTGACCGAAATTCGGGAACGTGATGATGCACTGGCGTCCGACCCGCAGCATTTCGTCGAGGATCTTGTCCGGGTAGTGCACGGCTTGCAGGGCCTGGGTCATCACCACGATGTCGAAGCTGTTGCTGGCGAAGTTGCCCAGGCCCTTGTCCAGGTCCTGCTCGATGACGTTGACGCCCTTGGCCACGCACTGCGCGATGTTGTCCGCGTCGTTTTCCAGACCGTAGCCGGTGACCTGCTTGTGGTCGCGCAGCCAGGTCAGCAACTCGCCGTCACCGCAGCCGAGGTCGAGCACGCGGCTGCCGGCGGGGATCCATTCCTGGATGATTTCCAGATCAGCTCTCATGGCTTTCTCACAACGTAATGCGGTTCATGTAATTGCCGAACGCCTGCAAGTAACGCGGGATCGGAATCAGGAAGGCGTCGTGGCCTTGCGGCGCGTCGATTTCCAGGTAGCTGACGTCCTTGCGTGCGGCCATCAACGCGTCCACCAGTTCCCGCGAGCGGGCCGGGGAGAAGCGCCAGTCGGTGGTGAACGACATCACGCAGAATTTGGCTTTCGCACCTTCGAAGGTTTTCGCCAGGTTATCGTTGAAGTTCGCCGCCGGATCGAAGTAGTCCAGCGCTTTGGTCATCAACAGATAGGTGTTGGCATCGAAGCGCCCGGAGAACTCTTCGCCCTGATAGCGCAGGTAGCTTTCGACCTGGAACTCGACACTGTGGAAGTCGTAGTTGAGCTTTTCGCTCTTCAGGCCACGGCCGAATTTCTCGCCCATGGAGTCGTCGGACAGGTAAGTGATGTGTCCGACCATCCGCGCCAGCATCAGGCCGCGCTTGGGGATCACGCCTTGTTCCTGGAACGAGCCGCCGTGGAATTCCGGGTCGGTGAGGATCGCCTGGCGCGCCACTTCATTGAAGGCGATGTTCTGCGCCGACAGCTTGGGGGCCGAGGCGATGGCCAGGCAGTGGCGAACGCGATCCGGATACGTGATGGTCCATTGCAGCGCCTGCATGCCGCCCAGGCTGCCGCCGATCACCGCGGCCCACTGGCCGATGCCGAGCAGGTCGGCCAGGCGTGCCTGGCTGTGCACCCAGTCTTCCACGGTCAGCACCGGGAAGTCGGCGCCGAACGGCTTGCCGGTTTCCGGGTTGAGGCTGCTCGGGCCGGTGGAGCCGTTGCAACCGCCGAGGTTGTTCAGGCTGACCACGAAGAACTTGTTGGTGTCGATCGGTTTGCCGGGGCCGATGCAGCTGTCCCACCAACCGGGCTTGCGGTCGTCGACGCTGTGGTAACCCGCAGCGTGGTGGTGGCCGGACAGGGCGTGGCAGATCAGCACGGCGTTGCTCGCTTGCGCGTTCAGCGTGCCGTAGGTTTCGTAGATCAGGTCATAATCGGCCAGCGAACGGCCGCAGGCCAGGGCCAGCGGTTCGCTGAAGTGCGCCGTTTGCGGCGTCACCAGACCAACAGAATCGGGGGGAAAGGCAGCTGGCATCGACCCTGCTCTCGTTGAAATGAGGCGTAAGTCTAAAGACCGGTGGGGTTAGCGGCAAGCAACGATCAGGCCTGATTTGCGCTCGTTCCCACGCTCTGCGTGGGAATACCTCATTGGACGCTCCGCGTCCGCTTCGGCGGGGGACGCGGAGCGTCCCGGGATGCGTTCCCACGCGGACGGTTCGACGCCTCGACGTGGGAACGATCAGCGGACTAGTCCGGGCAAATCCGGCAATTTCTTCGGCGAGCAAATCTTCACCCGCTTCTGCCGGTTCAACTCACCGCTGAGCAAACTGACCTGGCTCTTGGAAACCCCAAAAGTCTTGGCCAGAAATCCCATCAGATAGGCATTGGCCTTGCCCTCGACCGGCGGGGCGGTCAGGCGGATCTTCAGGCGATCGCCGTGCAGCCCGCAGAAATCATCGCTGCGGGCGGCCGGTTGCAGGTGACATTCCAGAATCAGGTCGTCACCGTCCCAGCGAAACCAGCTCACATCAGCAGGCGCAGGATTTCCGGCATCATCGTCATCGCCGCGAGGTTGTTGATCACCAGCATGTCGATCAGCTTCAGCACGAGGAAGGCGAAGATCGGCGACAGGTCGAGACCGCCGAGGTTCGGCAGAATGCGGCGGAACGGCGCCAGGGCCGGTTCACAGATCTGGTTCACCAGCTCGGCGCCCGGATTGTGGCTGCCCGGTGCGACCCAGGACAGGATGATGCTGATGATCATGGCCCAGAAGAAAATCTTCAGGAACAGTGCCGTCACGCCGATCAGCGACCAGATCAGCAGTTGCAGCGGGTTACCGGTGGTGCCGTAGGTCAGCAGCAGGGTCAGCGCCATCAGCGCCAGTTGCACGAGAATCGCCAGCACCAGCGACGACATGTCGAGGCCGAACATGCTCGGGATGATCCGGCGCAGTGGCTTGAGCAGCGGCTGAGTGGCCTTGACCACGAACTGGCACAGCGGGTTGTAGAAGTTCGCCCGCACCAGTTGCAGGACGAAGCGCAGCAGCACGATCAGCAGGTACAGGCTGCCGAGGGTTTGCAGCACGTAGACCGCTGCGGTGTTCAATCCAATCATGTAAGGCTCCTTATTTGCCCAGTTGTTCGGCCATTTCGGCCGAGCGGTGCGCGGCGGCGCCGAGTGCTTTTTCCACCAGGGCTTCGAAGCCGCCGGCCTGGAACGATTTGATCGCAGCTTCCGTGGTGCCGGCCGGGGAGGTCACGCGGCGGCGCAGTTCGGCAGCGTCGACGTCGCTGGACACGGCCATGTGCGCGGCGCCCAGAGCGGTCTGCAGAGTCAGTTGCTCGGCGGTTTCCTTCGGCAGGCCGAGTTTGACGCCGGCGGCAGTCATGGCTTCGATCAGCAGGAAGAAGTACGCCGGGCCGGAACCGGAGACCGCAGTGACCGCGTCCAGTTGCTGCTCTTCGTTCAGCCACAGGGCGATGCCCACGGCGGACAGCAGCTCTTCAGCCTGCTGGCGTTGTTCGGCACTCACTGCGCCGGTGGCGTACAAACCGCTCACGCCCTGACGCAGCAGCGCCGGGGTGTTCGGCATGCAGCGCACGATCGGTTGCTCGCCCAGCCAGGCAGTCATGCTGGCGCAGGTGATGCCGGCGGCGATGGAGACCACCAGTTGATTCGGTTTCAGGCTCGGGCGAATCGCTTCGCACACGGCTTTCATGGCCTGTGGCTTGACCGCCAGCACGACAACGTCGGCACCGTCGATGGCCTGGGCGTTGTCGGCGAAGGTTTCGATGCCGTGTTCGGCGCTGACCCGGTTGCGGGTTTCTTCGCCCGGATCGCTGGCGCGAATCCGTGCAGCTTCCAGACCCTTGGCCCGCAGGCCGCCGATCAGGCTGGCGGCCATGTTGCCGGCACCGATAAAGGCAATACGCGTGTTGCTCATGTCAGGTCCTTATCTGGAAATGTTCAAGATTGGGAATAGTCGCGGGCGCCGAACAGGGCCGTACCGATACGGACCCAGGTCGCGCCCTGGGCAATGGCCGACTCGAGGTCGTGGCTCATGCCCATGGAAAGTGTGTCGAGCGGCAGATCGAGGCTGGCCTGCAACTTCTGAACGGCAGCGAATGCCGCGTCCTGCTCGGCGCGATCTTCGGTCGGCTCGGGAATCGCCATCAACCCGCGTAGCTTCAGGCGCGGCAGGGCGCTGATGGCCTGGGCCAGGGCCGGCAGGTCTTGCGGCGTGCAGCCGGACTTGCTGGCTTCACCGCTGACGTTGACCTGAATGCAGATGTTCAGTGGCGGCAGATCCGCCGGGCGTTGTTCGGACAGGCGTTGGGCGATTTTCAGACGATCCACGGAGTGCACCCAGGCGAAATGCTCGGCAATCGAGCGGGTCTTGTTCGACTGAATGGGGCCGATGAAGTGCCAGATCAAGGGCAGGTCGGCCAGTTCGAGCTGTTTGCCCAGGGCCTCTTGCAGGTAGTTCTCGCCGAAATCACGCAGGCCGGCGGCGTACGCTTCGCGCAGGGCTTCGGCCGGTTTGGTCTTGCTCACGGCCAGCAGCTGGACGCTGTCTTCGCTGCGATTGGCAGCTTGGGTCGCTGCCTGGATGCGCGAACTAACCTGGAGAATGTTGTCTGCTATCGTGGACATCAAGAGGCGCCAGCGGTCTGAAGGTTCGCGGCATTCTACTGGAATTGAGGGACGCTATGGATATCACTGAACTGCTGGCCTTCAGCGCCAAACAGGGCGCTTCCGACCTGCACCTGTCGGCCGGTCTGCCGCCGATGATCCGCGTGGATGGCGATGTGCGGCGGATCAATCTGCCGGCGCTGGATCACAAGCAAGTACACGAGCTGATCTACGACATCATGAACGACACCCAGCGGGTGGACTTCGAGAAACATCTGGAAACCGACTTTTCCTTCGAAGTCCCCGGCGTGGCGCGCTTTCGGGTCAATGCCTTCAACCAGAACCGTGGCGCAGGTGCGGTGTTCCGGACCATCCCGTCGAAAGTGCTGAGCATGGAAGACCTCGCCATGGGCGACGTCTTTCGCAAGATCACCGATGCGCCACGCGGACTGGTGCTGGTGACCGGACCGACCGGTTCCGGCAAGTCCACGACCCTGGCGGCAATGATCGATTACCTCAACACCCATCGCCATCACCACATCCTGACCATCGAAGATCCGATCGAATTCGTCCACGAATCGCGCAAATGCCTGATCAATCAGCGCGAAGTCCATCGCGATACCCGCAGTTTTGCCACCGCCTTGCGTTCAGCGCTGCGCGAAGACCCGGACGTGATCCTGGTGGGCGAGATGCGCGATCTGGAAACCATTCGCTTGGCGCTGACCGCGGCCGAGACCGGGCACCTGGTGTTCGGCACCTTGCACACCACGTCGGCAGCCAAGACCATCGACCGGGTGGTGGACGTGTTCCCCGGGGACGAAAAGTCCATGGTGCGCTCGATGCTCTCGGAGTCGCTGCTGGCGGTGGTGTCGCAGACGCTGATCAAGAAAATCGGCGGCGGCCGGGTGGCGGCGCACGAGATCATGCTGGGAACGTCGGCGATTCGTAACCTGATCCGCGAGGACAAGGTGGCGCAGATGTACTCGGCGATACAGACCGGCGGCTCGCTGGGGATGCAGACACTCGACATGTGCCTGAAGGATCTGGTGACCAAAGGCTTGATCAGCCGCGAGCATGCGCGGGAAAAGGCGCGTACGCCGGATAACTTCTAGGCAAAAAAAATCGCAGCCCGTGGGCTGCGATTTTGATCGTTCCCACGCTCTGCGTGGGAATGCCTCAATGGACGCTCTGCGTCCGCTTTGAGACGCGGAGCGTCAAACGAACTAGCTCAGCGCTGAACGACGCGCATCTGCCCTTGTTCTTTCGGCAATACGCGTTTGGCCACCACGTAATGCTTTTCCCAGTACGGCTTGTTCAGCGTGTCGATGCTCACCGACTTGCCGCGCCGTGGTGCATGGATGAAACGGTCGTTGCCCAGGTAGATGGCAACGTGATTGACCCGACGGCTCTTGATGTTGAAGAAAATCAGGTCGCCAGGCTTCAGGTCCTTGCGTTCGACTTTCTCGCCGTGACCGCTGGCCATGGCGTTCGAGGTGCGTGGCAGGTCGAACGTGGCGTCGTTGAACGCGTATTTCACCAGACCGCTGCAGTCGAAGCCTTTACTCGGGCTGCTGCCGCCCCAACGGTAGGGCGTACCGAGGACGTTTACCGCGCGACTCAGGACGTTGCTGCTTTCCTTGGTCGCCATCGGTGGCACCAGCTTGCTGCGGCCGTTGCTGCTCAGCGTGGTGTGTTTGACCTGTTTGCCTTTGTTCGAAGGAGCAGAGGCATGGGATTTAGGGGTGAAACCGTTAACGTTTGGAAGACGTTGCTCACGATTGGTGGCGTGGGCGGCCAGTGGCATTAATAGGCAAATGGTTAGCCATGTCTTGAAAAATGGACGCATTAGGCAGGGCTCTTGGTGTGTTAGCGCGCAACTTTATAACAGCTTTTTTGTCACTTCCGAGGCCGTTGGTCGATTCAATCGGGTGCCAACGGAACCAAATAAGCGGCAAAAAGACGCAATTGTCGGACAGAAGTCCGGTGCTATAAGGCTTTGACGGGAGACACGGTAGCATTTGCCATACGTCGGCTACCTGTAAAAAAGTCACAAAGAATTAAAGAATATTTATCTATCGCGTGTATCGAGGTCTTAATGAACGGCTATCAGCTGCCCCGTGTGAAGGAAAAAGACACCCATAGCAAGGTGATCGGCTACCTGTTGTGGATTTTCGGTTTCACAGGCTCTCACCGCTTCTATTACGGCAAACCGGTGACCGGCACGATCTGGTTTTTCACCTTCGGGTTGCTGGGGATCGGCTGGCTGATCGACGTGTTCCTGATTCCGGCGATGGATCGCGAAGCCGACCTGCGATTCGCGGCGGGCCCGATCGAGTACAACGTGGCATGGATTCTCCTGACCTTCCTCGGCGCGCTCGGTGTGCACCGGATGTATCAGGGCAAGTGGATCAGCGGGGTGGTGTATCTGCTGACCGGCGGGTTGTTCTTTCTGGGGGTGCTGTATGACTTCTGGACGCTGAACGATCAGGTGTCGGTGCGTAACGCCGAAGGGCGGGGCGCCTTCCAATAAAGCTTCGCGAGCAAGCTCGCTCCCACAGGGTTCGTGGTGACCTTGTGGGAGCGAGCTTGCTCGCGATTGGGGGCAACTCGGTATCAAGCCTGGTGGCTGATCCGACCATCGACCAAGGTATAGCGAACCACACCCGGCAGGCTATGGCCTAGGAACGGGCAGTTCTCGCCTTTCGACAGCCAGGTTTCGCCGGCAACGGTCGAAGCCTTCGGATCGAACAGCACGATATCCGCCGCGCCGCCCACTGCCAGTTTGCCCGCCGGCAGGCGCAGGGCCTCGGCCGGGCCGGCGCTCAGGCGGGCCAGCAGGGTCGGCAGGTCCAGCAGACCGTCCTCGACCAGGGTCATCGCCAGCGGCAGCAGCAGTTCGACGCTGCTGATGCCCGGCTCGGTCGCGCCGAACGGTGCCAGTTTGGCATCGCGCTCGTGGGGCTGGTGATGGCTGGAGATGGCCGAGACCACGCCGGACTTCACCGCCTCACGCAGACCGTCGCGGTCGGCGCGGGTGCGCAGCGGCGGTTGCACGTGATACAGGCTGCTGAAGTCGATCAGCGCTTCGTCCGTCAGGATCAATTGATACAGGGCGACATCCGCCGTGACTTTCAAACCACGGGCCTGGGCCTGAGCGATCAGGGCCACGCCGCGAGCGCTGGTCAACTGGCTGAAGTGCGCACGCACGCCGGTCTGCTCGACCAGCAGCAGATCCCGGGCCAGCGCCACTGTCTCAGCGGTCTCCGGAATGCCCGGCAGGCCGAGGAAGCTGGCGGTGGGACCTTCGTGGGCCAGGCCACCGTCGGCCAGGTCGTGATCCTGCGAGTTGAAAATCACCGTCAGGTCGAAGGTCGCCGCGTAATCCAGCGCCCGGCACAGGGTGCGAGTGTTGCGGAAACTCTCCAGACCGTTGCCGAACGCTACGCAACCGGCGTCGCGCAGGGCGACCAACTCGGCCAGTTGTTCACCATCCAGACCTTTGCTCAGCGCGCCGATCGGGAACACCTTGGTGTTGCCGGCCTCGCGGGCGCGGTCGAGGATCAGTTCGGCCACGGCGGAGGTGTCGAGTACCGGTTTGGTTTTCGGCGGGCAGCACAGGCTGGTCACGCCGCCGGCCGCAGCGGCGCGGGTTTCGCTGGCGATGGTGCCTTTGCGGCTGTAGCCCGGCTCGCGCAGGGCGACGTTCAGGTCTACGAGGCCTGGAGCGGCGACAAGGCCTTGGGCGTCGATGGTTTCGACGGCGGTGAAACCGGCCGGTGCAGCGCCGAGGGCGACGATCTTGCAGGCTTCAACGTGAATATCGGTGATTTGATCCAGGCCGCTGCTTGGATCGATGACGCGGGCGCCGAGAATGCTGAGCTTCACTGGGCGTTCTCCTGCTCGAATTGACGCTGCGCTGTTTGTCCGCTCATGGCCATGGACAGCACGGCCATACGGATCGCGATGCCGTAGGTGACTTGATTGAGGATCACCGAGTGCGGGCCGTCGGCCACCGCCGACTCGATCTCCACGCCGCGGTTGATCGGCCCCGGGTGCATGACGATGCAATCCGGTTTGGCGCCGGCCAGGCGCGCGGTGGTCAGGCCGAACAGGCGGTAAAACTCGCCTTCGCTCGGCAGCAGGCCGCCGGTCATGCGCTCACGCTGCAGGCGCAGCATGATCACCACGTCGACGTCTTTCAGTCCTTCGGTCATGTCGGTGTAGACCTTCACGCCGTACTGCTCGATGCCGATCGGCAGCAGGGTCTTCGGTGCGATCACGCGGATGTCCGGGCAACCGAGGGTCTTCAGGGCGAGCATGTTCGAGCGCGCCACCCGTGAGTGCAGGATGTCGCCAACAATGGCCACCGAGAGGTTCTCGAAGCCGCCCTTGTGGCGGCGGATGGTCAGCATGTCGAGCATGCCCTGGGTCGGGTGGGCGTGCCGGCCGTCGCCGCCGTTGATGATCGCCACTTGCGGGCAGACATGTTCGGCGATGAAGTGCGCAGCGCCCGAGTCACCGTGGCGCACGACGAACATGTCGGCGGCCATGGCTTCCAGGTTGCGCAGGGTGTCGAGCAGGGTTTCGCCCTTGCTGGCCGACGAGGTCGACACGTTCAGGGTGATCACGTCCGCCGACAGCCGCTGGGCCGCCAGTTCGAAGGTGGTGCGGGTGCGGGTCGAGTTTTCGAAGAACACGTTGCACACGGTCTTGCCGCGCAGCAACGGGACCTTCTTCACGGCCCGGGCACCGACTTCGAGGAACGAGTCGGCGGTGTCGAGGATTTCCGTCAGCAACTCGCGGCGCAGGCCGTCGAGCGAGAGGAAGTGGCGCAGCTGGCCCTGATCATTGAGCTGCAGCGGGCGCTTGGTATCTAGAGGCGTCATCGCGAGGGGGACTCTCAATAGGGCGGATTAAAGGGCAAGGTCTTGCAGTTCGAGGGCCAGCTCCGGCCCGGACAGCTTGACCCGCTCGTGGGCGGCCAGCGACAGGGTCGCGCCAACCACGTTCGGGCGGATCGGCAGTTCGCCGGCGTCCAGGTCCAGCAGGCAGACCAGCGTCACGCTGGCCGGGCGGCCGTAGTCGAACAGTTCGTTCATGGCGGCGCGGATGGTCCGACCGCTCATTAGTACGTCGTCGATCAGCACCAGATGCTGGCCTTCGATTTCGAAGGGCAGGGCGGACGGGCGCACTTGCGGGTGCAGGCCGTTCTGGCTGAAGTCGTCGCGGTAGAAGGAAACATCCAGCGTGCCCAATGGCGCGTCGCTGCCCAGCTCTGCGAGCAGGGCCTGGGCGACCCAGACGCCGCCGGTGCGGATGCCGATGTAACGCGGTTCGCTGATCTCACGCTGGGCAAGGTGCGCCTTGAGGCGGGTCGCCATCTGGCTGATCAGATCGGCGGGATTGGGCAGGCTCATGGTTGCTCCTTCTTGGGGTCGAGCCGGTTCTCGCGAACCGGAGCTCGGGTTGTAACCAAAAGAAAAGCGCCGTAGCGCTTGTCAGGATTCAAATAGTGCGGTGTTTTCGTCGAGCCAGCCTTGCAGCAGCAGGGCGGCGGCGATGGCGTCCACCGGGTTGTCGCGGTAGCTGCCTTTCTGCCCACCGCGCACCAGCCGTTCGCCCTTGGCTTCGAAGGTCGTCAGGCGTTCGTCGTGGGTATAGAAAGGCAGGTTGAAGCGGCCATTGAGGCGTCGGGCGAATTTCTCGGCGCGGGCGCACATCTCGCTGGGCGTGCCGTCCATGTTCAGCGGCAGGCCGACCACCACGGCGTCGGGTTTCCATTCCTTTATCAGGGCTTCGACCTGATTCCAGTCCGGCACACCGTTCTGCGCCTTCAAGGTGCACAGTTCGCGGGCCTGGCCGGTAATCACCTGGCCGACCGCCACGCCGATCTGTTTGGTGCCGTAGTCGAAGCCGAGGATCAGGCGCAGGGCCATCAGGCGTGTCCTGCCTGGCTGGTCAGCAGGCTGAGGTTGATCCCCAGGTGCTTGGCCGCCGCTTCCAGGCGCAGTTCACTGCTGGTGTTGAACAGGATGTCGGCGTCGTACGGGCAGGTCAGCCAGGCGTTGTCGGCCAGTTCGGCCTCCAGCTGCCCGGCTTCCCAACCGGCATAACCGAGGGTGATGACACTTTTGGTCGGGCCTACGCCGTCGGCGATGGCGAACAGCACGTCCTGCGAGGTGGACAGGGCCAGATCGCCCTCCAGCTCGACGGTAGCCTGGAACGTCTTGCCCGCCGGGTGCAGGACAAAACCGCGATCGGTCTGCACCGGGCCGCCGATGAAGATCGGCACATGCTGGCACAGCGCTGGCGGATCGATGTCCGGGCGCAATTGTTCGAGGATGTCGGCCAGATTCAGCTCTTGCGGTCGGTTGACCACCAGCCCCATGGCGCCATTGGCCGTGTGCTCGACGATGTAGGTCAAGGTGTGGGCAAAGTTCGGGTCGGCCATGTGTGGCATGGCGATCAGGAAGTGATGCTTGAGGTAGCTGGGGCTGACGTTTTTCATGTGCGCTAGTGTGGCGTTCGGGGGGCGAACTGACAAGCTGGAGCGGGCAAAAGATCGACTCAGTTACTGGACAACCGGTCGCCCCGGGCGAATTTCCAGGTGCGGATGATTTCCAGCCGGTCGATGTCCGACAGGTCCCCGGTAAATGGTGCGAACGGTGCCGCCAGTCGCACGATGCGCTGCGCTGCCTGATCCAGCAGCGGCTGGCCGGAAGACTCCAGCACCAGCACTTCATACAGCGAGCCGTCGCGGTTGATCGACACCATCAGGCGCAGATTGCCGTAGATCTGCTTGCGCCGGGCTTCGTCGGGGTAATTGAGGTTGCCGATGCGCTCGACCTTCTTGCGCCACTCGTCCTTGTACCAGGCGCCCTTGTCGCGCATGGTCGACGCGGCGCTCAGGCGGTGGATGCGCGGGCGCTTGGCGTACAGCTGTTGTTCGTTGGCCAGTTCGGCTTCGAGGCTGGCGATGTCGCTGGAGAGCTGCGAGCTGTCGAAAGTCGGGGCATCGACCGTCGGTTTGGTCTCGGTCTTCGCTTCTTCTTTCTTGGTCGGCGCCTTTTTCGGTTTCGGCGCGACGGTGGTCACGGCCGCCTTGGGCGCCGCTTCCTGCACTTCCGGCTTGGCGGCCGGTGGCGGGGTGACTTTCTTGACTTCGTTTGCCTGAAACGGCGCGACCTCGGTGGTCTTGGGGATCGCCTTCTTGTCGAGGGTACCGCTGCCTTCCTGGTTTTCCTGGGCGAGGAAATCGGCCTTCGCCGGCTTCTTTTCGCTCTTGAAGGTGGCGAGGGTGATTTCCAGGGTTTTGCTGATCTGCTTGGGCTCGACCATGGTGAAACCCACGCCGAGCAGCAGCGCCAAATGGATCAGCGCCGCGAGAAACAGGGTAAATCCGAGGCGATCGACCGGGCGCACGCCTTTATGGGCGAGTTCAGCGGGCAGATCGGACGGAAGTGTCATGACAAGAAAACCAACATCGCGTTTTTCACAGGCCGCGCATGATAACGCAATGTTGGTTTCACGCCTTTAGCTTCAAGCATCAAGCGACAGGCTGCATGTGATGCACATCAAGCTTGCAGTTTTTTCTCGATGGCATCCATCAGCAGGCCGCCGATGTCGGTGCCGAAGGCATTGTCGATTTCGCGGATGCAGGTCGGGCTGGTGACGTTGATTTCGGTCAGGTGCTCGCCGATCACGTCCAGGCCGACGAACAGCAGGCCTTTTTCGCGCAAGGTCGGGCCGACCTGAGCGGCGATCCAGCGATCCTTGTCGGTCAACGGACGGGCTTCGCCACGGCCACCGGCTGCGAGGTTGCCACGGGTTTCGCCCTGGGCCGGAATTCGCGCCAGGCAGTAATCCACCGGCTCGCCGTCGATCATCAGGATGCGCTTGTCGCCGTCCTTGATCGCCGGCAGGTAGGCTTGGCCCATGATCTGCTGGGCGCCGAGGGCGGTCAGGGTTTCCAGGATCACCGACAGGTTCGGGTCGCCGGCGCGGTGACGGAAAATCGAAGTACCGCCCATGCCGTCCAGCGGCTTGAGGATCACGTCGCCATGTTTGGCGGCAAATTCACGCAGCACGTCGGCGCGGCGGCTGACCACGGTCGGCGGCGTGCACTGCGGGAACAGGGTGGCAAACAGCTTTTCGTTGCAGTCACGCAGGCTCTGCGGCTTGTTGACCACCAGCACCCCGGCGGACTCGGCCTGTTCGAGCAGGTAGGTGGAGTAGACGAACTCCATGTCGAACGGTGGATCCTTGCGCATCAGGATCACGTTCAGGTCGCTCAGCAGCGAATCCTGTTCGGTGCCCAGTTCGAACCATTTTTCCGGGTTGGCGAAGACTTTCAGCGGTTTCATCCGCGCCCGCGCCTGGCCTTCACCCTGATAAAGGTCTTTCTGTTCCATATAGAACAGTTCCCAGCCGCGCTTCTGCGCCGCCAGCAGCATGGCCAGCGAGCTATCCTTTTTATAGGAAATGCTGGCGATAGGGTCCATGACAATCCCGACGCGAACGCTCATTGGGTTTTCCTCGAAAATTGGCTACCGGATCGGTATGAAAAAAGTGCCGCCAGAGTGGCGCCGGGCGGGTTTTCGGTCAAGGAAAAACCCGTCGATAGATTGGATCAGGAGACTGTGCTAAAAAGGCTGCCATGTCGTGCTGGCCCTTGAACATCAAGGGTTTCCAGCCATTACGCATCGCAAAACGGACAAATTGATTCGCAAAGGCGACGGTAGAGCCCCCTTATGGAACAGCAGTCCAGCGCCTTGAAGGTCATGGTGATCGACGACTCGAAAACGATTCGTCGCACCGCCGAGACCCTGTTGAAAAATGCAGGGTGCGAAGTCATCACCGCGATCGACGGTTTTGACGCCCTGGCGAAGATCGCCGACCACCACCCCGGGATCATCTTTGTCGACATCATGATGCCGCGTCTGGATGGTTATCAGACCTGCGCTTTAATCAAGAACAACAATGCGTTCAAGGGCACGCCGGTGATCATGCTGTCGTCCCGGGACGGGCTGTTCGACAAGGCCAAGGGGCGGATTGTCGGTTCCGATCAATTTTTGACCAAACCTTTCAGCAAGGAAGAACTGCTCGACGCGATTTCGGCCCATGTTCCGGGCTTCGCTGCCGCTTTGCCGCAGTAAGACACGCACAGAGACGCTCGGCCAGCGGGCCCGGTGTCGACAAGAAAAATGGGGAAGACCATGGCACGTATCCTGATCGTCGATGATTCGCCGACCGAAATGTACAAACTCACCGGCATGCTGGAAAAGCACGGGCACGAAGTGCTGAAAGCCGAAAACGGCGCCGACGGCGTGGCCCTGGCCCGCCAGGAAAAACCCGACGCGGTGCTGATGGACATCGTCATGCCCGGCCTCAACGGCTTCCAGGCTACCCGTCAGTTGACCAAGGATGCGGAAACCAGCCACATCCCGGTGATCATCATTACTACCAAGGATCAGGAGACCGACAAGGTCTGGGGCACCCGCCAGGGCGCCAAGGACTACCTGACCAAACCGGTCGACGAAGACACGCTGATCAAGACCCTGAACAACGTGCTGGCCGGTTGATCGCGCCGCCATGAGCGAGTCGCTGACCGCGTTCGAACTGTTGTGGCAGATCGACCAGCGCTGTCGCCTGCTGGCGGCGGACCTGCCGTCGCAACCGGCGCGTCAGGATCGCTGGAGCGGCATCGGCTTTCGTCTGGGCGAGCACTGGTACGTCACGCCGATGGGCGAAGTCAGCGAAGTGCTGCCCGAACTGCGCGTCACCCAGTTGCCGGGCGTCAAACCGTGGGTCAAGGGCGTGGCCAACCTGCGCGGGCGGCTGCTGCCGGTCATGGACCTGTGCGGCTTTTTCGGCCATGAGCTGTCACCGATGCGCAAACAGCGGCGGGTACTGGTGGTAGAGCATCAGGACGTGTTTGCCGGGTTGCTGGTCGATGAAGTCTTCGGCCTGCAGCACTTCGAGCAGGACAGCTTCGAATCCGTCTCGATCAGTAAACGGCAAGGCTCCAAGGGCGAGTTCATCAAGGGCTATTTCCGGCGCGAGCAGAACTGGCGGGTGTTCAGCCTGTTTGCGCTGGCGCAGTCACCGAGTTTCATGCACGTCGCGGTTTAACAGGCGAGGACCGATGATCAAAGCAAAAACAGGCAAGCCCGCAGAAGGCTCGCGCAGCCGCTCGCAGATCATCGTGCTGTTCATCGCACTGATCGTGTTCATCATGCTGCTGTTCGCCAACTTCGCTTACCTCAACACCCAGGCCAACTACGACAAGCAGTACATCGGCCACGCCGGCGAGCTGCGGGTGCTGTCGCAGCGGATCGCCAAGAACGCCACCGAAGCCGCCGCCGGCAAGGCTGCCGCGTTCAAACTGTTGAGCGATGCGCGCAACGATTTTGCCCAGCGCTGGGGGTACCTGAAGAAAGGCGACCCGGCCACCGGCCTTCCGCCGGCGCCGTCCACCGTGCGCCCGGAAATGCGCGCCGTGCAGCTGGACTGGGAACGCCTGCTGAAAAACACCGACGCGATTCTCTCCAGCGAACAGACCGTGCTGTCCCTGCATCAGGTGGCTGCGACCCTGGCCGAAACCGTGCCGCAGTTGCAGATTGAATACGAAAAAGTCGTGGAGATTCTCCTGCAACGCGGTGCGCCGGCGGCGCAGGTGGCGATGGCCCAGCGTCAGTCGCTGCTGGCCGAGCGGATTCTCGGCGCGGTGAACACCGTGCTGTCGGGCGATGAAAACTCCCAGCAGGCCGCCGACGCCTTCGGTCGCGATGCCGCACGCTTCGGTCAGGTGCTTAACGGCATGCTGCAGGGCAACCCGGCGCTGAAGATCAGCCAGGTCGAAGACCGCGACGCCCGCGCTCGCTTGAGCGAGATTTCCGAACTGTTCCAGTTTGTCTCCGGTTCGGTAGATGAAATCCTCGAAACCTCGCCGGAGCTGTTCAAGGTCCGTGAGTCGGCCACCAATATCTTCAGCCTGTCGCAGACCCTGCTCGACGAAGCCTCGCACCTGGCCAGCCGTTTCGAAAACCTCGCCGGCGGGCGCAATACCGACACCATCGGCGGTTATGTGCTGGGCCTGCTGGCGCTGGCCTCGATCATCCTGATCGGCATGGTCATGGTCCGGGAAACCAACCGTCAGTTGCGCGAAACCGCCGAGAAAAACGAGCGCAACCAGAATGCGATCATGCGCCTGCTCGACGAGATCGAAGATCTCGCTGACGGCGACCTGACCGTAACCGCCTCGGTGACCGAAGACTTCACCGGGACCATCGCCGATTCGATCAACTATTCCGTCGACCAGCTGCGCGATCTGGTCGCCACCATCAACCTCACCGCCGGCCAGGTCGCCGCTGCGGTGCAGGAAACCCAGGCTACCGCCATGCACCTGGCCCAAGCCTCGGAGCATCAGGCCCAGCAGATTTCCGAAGCCTCGACCGCGATCAGCGACATGGCCCAGTCCATCGATCAGGTGTCGGCCAACGCCGCTGAATCCTCGGCGGTTGCCGAGCGGTCGGTGGAGATCGCCAACAAGGGCAACGAGGTGGTGCACAACACCATCCACGGCATGGACAACATTCGCGAACAGATCCAGGACACCGCCAAGCGCATCAAGCGTCTGGGCGAGTCTTCCCAGGAAATCGGCGACATCGTCAGCCTGATCGATGACATTGCCGACCAGACCAACATTCTTGCCCTCAACGCGGCAATTCAGGCCTCGATGGCCGGTGACGCCGGGCGCGGTTTTGCGGTGGTGGCCGATGAAGTGCAGCGGCTGGCCGAGCGTTCGTCCGCCGCGACCCGGCAGATCGAAACGCTGGTGCGGGCGATCCAGACCGACACCAACGAAGCCGTGATTTCCATGGAGCAGACCACCACCGAAGTGGTGCGCGGCGCGCGGCTGGCGCAGGATGCCGGTGTGGCCCTGGAAGAAATCGAAGGCGTGTCCAAGACCCTTGCGGCGCTGATCCAGAGCATTTCCAACGCGGCGCAGCAGCAGACGTCTTCGGCCGGGCAGATTTCCCTGACGATGAACGTGATCCAGCAGATCACCTCGCAGACCTCGTCCGGCTCCACGGCCACCGCCGAGAGCATCGGCAACCTGGCGAAAATGGCCAGCCAGTTGCGTCGCTCGGTGTCCGGGTTCACCTTGCCGGCGGCGCCTGCGCCCGTCGCGGACAAGGCGTGAGGCCTGCGGGCGAGTCTATGTCGAGCGGAGTGGTTATGGGTGACCGGCACGACTACGTGGCCCTCGAATGGGTCAAGGGTGAAATAGCCGAGACGCTGAGGCAGGCGCATCAGGCCATCGAAGCCGTGCTCGACGATCCGCAGTCGGTGCCGGGGCTGGACGAATGCCTGGCCTGCATCCATCAGGTGCACGGCAGCCTGCAAATGGTCGAGTTCTACGGCGCGGCCTTGCTCGCCGAAGAAATGGAACACCTGGTTGAAGCGTTGCAGAACGACCGCGTCAGCCACCGTGACGAAGCGCTGCACTTGCTGTTGCAGGCGCTGGGTCAATTGCCGATCTACCTCGACCGCGTGCAGGGCGCCCGCCGCGACCTGCCGCTGGTGGTGCTGCCGCTGATCAACGACTTGCGCAGCGCCCGGGGCGAAAGCCTGCTGTCGGAAACCAGTCTGTTCAGCCCGCAGTTGCCGGAACTCGCGCCTTTGGGCGGGGAAACCCTGGCACTGTTGGAGCCGGCAGAGCTGCCGAATGTGCTGCGCAAATTGCGCCAGATGCTGCAAATGGCGCTGGTCGGATTGCTCCGCGAGCAGGACGACCAGACGCACCTCGCTTATCTGGCCAAAGTCTTTACCCGGCTTGAAGCACTCAGCGGTAACTCGCCACTGAGCCCGTTGTGGCAAGTCGCCTCGGCGCTGGTCGAGGGCATGCGCGAAGGGCGGATCGCCAACAGCCCGGCCCTGCGCAGCCTGTTCAAGGACGCCGACAAGGAACTCAAGCGCCTGCTCGAACAGGGCATGCCCGGCCTCAATCAGCCGCCACCGCCTGAACTGCTGAAAAGCCTGCTGTTTTATATCGCCAAAGCCGAACATCCCACCGGGCAGATGCTGACCATGAAAGATCGCTACTCCCTGGACGACGCGCTGCCCGACAGCGCGATGGTCGACGAAGAACGCGCGCGCCTGGCCGGCCCCGATCGCGATGCCATGCGCTCAGTGCTCGCGGCGCTGTGCGAAGAACTGGTGCGGGTCAAGGAACGCCTCGACCTGTTCGTGCGCAGCGATCGCCAGCACGCCTCGGATCTGGACAGCCTGCTGGCGCCGCTGCGGCAGATCGCCGACACCCTGGCGGTGCTCGGTTTCGGCCAGCCGCGCAAGGTCATCATCGATCAACTGGCGGTGGTGCTCAGTCTCGCGCAGGGTCAACGCGAACCGAACGACGCCACGCTGATGGACGTCGCCGGCGCCTTGCTCTACGTCGAAGCAACGCTGGCCGGGATGGTCGGCACAGTCGAGCCGGAGAGCCCGGAAGACTCGCGCCTGCCGACCACCGACCTGACGCAGATCCATCAGATCGTGATCAAGGAAGCGCGCATCTGCCTGCAACAGGCCAAGGACATGATCGTCGACTACATCGACGCCGACTGGGATCGCCAGCAACTGCAAAGCCTGCCGGCGCTGCTGACCCAGGTGCGCGGCGCACTGGCGATGATTCCGCTGGCGCGTGCGGCAAGCCTGCTCGAAGCCTGCAACGGATTTATCCGCGAACATCTGTTGCTCGATCCTCACGAGCCGGGCTGGCAGCAACTCGACAGCCTCGCCGACGCCATCACCAGCCTCGAGTATTACCTCGAACGCCTGACCGACGACCCGCAGGCACCGAGCGAGCATTTGCTGGATATCGCGCAGAAAAGCCTCGCCAGTCTCGGTTTCTTTCCTGACGAACAGCCCGGCGAGCCGCATGTGCCGGTGCTCGATGATGTTCTCAGCCCCAGCGAAGCGCTGGTGATGCAGGATTTGCAGGAGCTGGACGACCCGCAGATCGTGCAGTCGTTGGCCGAAGTGCTGGCCAGTCCGGTGTCGGCGGTCAACCCGCCGGCACTGACCACGCCGGGCAGCCTGCTGCCGCCACCGGCCGATGAAGAACCGGTGGACGACGAGCTGCGCGAAGTGTTCCTCGAAGAGACCGGGGAAGTGCTCGAAGTACTGAGCGAATACCTGCCGCGCTGGTCTGCCGCGCCCGATGACCGCGCCGCCTTGAGTGAACTGCGCCGCGCCTTCCACACCCTCAAGGGCAGTGGCCGGATGGTGCGCGCGCTGGTCCTCGGCGAGCTGGCCTGGGCGGTGGAAAACCTGCTCAACCGCGTTCTGGAACACAGCGTCGAACCCGGCCCGGCGGTGCGCCAGTTGCTGGCCGACACACTGCTGCTGTTGCCGGATCTGATCGGCGAATTCGCCACCAACGGCCAGCGCCAACGCCACGATGTCGATCAGTTGGCGGCTCGCGCCCATGCGCTGGCCAAGGGCGACACGCCGCTGCCGGCCGAAGACGTGGAAGACGTCGCGGCTCTCGATCCGCTGTTGCTGGAGATTTTCCGCAACGAAGCCGAGACCCACCTCGCCAGCCTCAACCGTTTTCTCGATCAGGCCGCCGAGCATGTGCCATTGCAGGCCAGCGACGAGTTGCAGCGCGCGCTGCACACCCTCAAGGGCAGCGCCTCGATGGCGGGGGTTTCGCCGATTGCCGAACTGGCGGCGCCGCTCGACAAACTGGCCCGGGAGTTCAAGGCCCATCAACTGGCGCTGGACCTCGACGAAGTGGAACTGCTGCTGGAGGCCGAGGGCCTGTTCCGCGTCGGTCTGCGTCAGCTCAAACACGATCCGCTGGCGCCGATTGTCGGCGCGCAGTCGCTGATCAAACGTACCGAAACCCTGCTCGGCGAACGCCTGGAATCGATCCTCAATGCCCCGAGCAGTGCGGTGCGGGTCAAGCGCGATCCGCAACTGATCAACAACTTCCTGGCCCAGGGCATGGACATCCTGCTCGACGCCGAAAACCTCCTGCAGCGCTGGCAGCAGCACCCCGGTGAACGTCAGGAACTCAGCGCGCTGCTGGATGAACTGACCACGCTGGGCGAAGGCGCACACCTGGCGGATCTGCTGCCGGTGGATGTGCTGTGCGAAGCCTTGCTCGACCTGTACGGCGCGGTTGAAGAAAGCAGCCTGGCGGTCAGCGAGCGGTTTTTCCATGAGGCGCAGCAGGCCCACGAAGCGCTGATCAACATGCTCGACGAACTGGCCGCCGGCCAGGAAATCACCCCGCAACCGCAACGCATCCGCGCCTTGCACGAACTGCTCGACGAGAGCCTCGATCCGTCGGCCATGGGCCTGATCCGCAGCGACGGCAGCCGCACCCTGAGCATCCGCGAACTGGGCAGCGCCACCGCCGAACTGCAACAACACAGCGTCGACAGCGGGCCGGACGATGAGATCGTCGAGATCTTCCTCGAAGAGGCGGTGGACATTCTCGACAGCGCCGGCCAAGCCTTGCAGCGCTGGCTGAAGGATCCGGAAAACGGCGCACCGCTGTCGTCGCTGCAACGGGATTTGCACACGCTCAAGGGCGGTGCGCGAATGGCCGAAGTGGCGGCGGTCGGCGATCTGGCCCATGAGTTGGAAGGCCTTTACGAAGGGCTGGTGGATCGTCGTTACAGCCACAGCGAAGCCCTCGACCGATTGCTGCGTCAAAGCCACGAGCGTCTGGCACAGTTTCTCGAACAGTTGCACCGGCACCAGCCGCTGGATCCGGCGCAGGATCTGATCGAGGCGATCCGCCGTTTCCGTCAGGGCTCGGCCGCCAACCCTGAAACGCCACCAACCAGCGTCACGCAGGACGGCCCCGGACACGATCCGGAGCTGCTGGAAATCTTCCTCGAAGAAGGTTTCGACATCATTGAAAACTCCGGCGCCGCGCTGCTGCGCTGGCAGGCCGAGCCCGGCAATCGCCAGGAAGTGGAAACCCTGCTGCGCGACCTGCACACCCTCAAGGGCGGCGCGCGGATGGTGGAAATTGGCCCGATCGGCGACCTCGCCCACGAGCTGGAATACCTTTACGAAAGCCTGTCTGCCTGCACCCTGCAAGGCAGCGCCGAACTGTTCGCGCTGTTGCAGCGCGGCCAGGACCGCTTGGCGCAGATGCTCGACGCGGTGCGCGCCGGTCAGCCGTGTCCGCCGGCGGACCGGCTGATCAGCGCGATCCAGAATTTCAGCCATCCGCTGGTCGTGCAGACCCCGGCGCCCGTGCCGTCGGTGGCGGTCAAGGTCGAGCCTGCTGCCCCGGCGCCCGAGGCCGGGGCGGACATGGTCAAGGTCTCCGCCGAGCTGCTGGATGAGCTGGTCAACCTCGCCGGCGAAACCTCGATTTTCCGTGGGCGCATCGAGCAGCAAGTCAGCGATGCGCAGACCGCCCTGCACGAGATGGAAACCACCATCGAGCGGATGCGCGACCAGTTGCGCCGGCTCGACACCGAAACCCAGGGGCGGATCCTCAGTCGTCAGCAAGTGGATGCCGAACGCCTCGGCTACGAAGATTTCGACCCGCTGGAAATGGACCGCCATTCGCAGTTGCAGCAGCTGTCACGGGCGCTGTTCGAGTCCGCTTCCGACTTGCTGGATCTGAAGGAAACCCTCGACCGGCGCACCCACGACGCCGAGAACCTGTTGCAGCAGCAGGGGCGAATCAACACCGAGTTGCAGGAAGGCCTGATGCGCACGCGCATGGTGCCGTTCGAACGCATGTTGCCGCGTTTGAAACGCATCGTCCGACAGGTCGCCGAAGAGTTGGGCAAGGACGTCGCGTTCAGCGTCGGCAACGCCGAAGGCGAGATGGACCGCAACGTCCTCGAACGCATGGCCGCACCGCTGGAGCACATGCTGCGCAATGCCGTCGACCATGGTCTGGAGTCCGCCGAAGTCCGGCTGGCGGCGGGCAAACCGGCACAAGGGCAGATCAGCCTCGACCTGTCCCGCGAGGGCGGCGACATCGTGTTCGACATCCGCGACGATGGCGCCGGCGTGCCGCTGGACGCGGTGCGGCGCAAGGCGATCAAGCGCGGTCTGCTGGCGCCGGATGCCGACATCAGCGACCGCGAAGTGTTGCAGTTCATCCTCCAGCCAGGTTTTTCCACCGCCGAGAAAATCACCCAGATTTCCGGGCGCGGCGTGGGCATGGACGTGGTGCACGAAGAAGTCCGGCAACTGGGCGGCACCATGAGCATCGATTCGGTGCCGGGGCAGGGCGTGCACTTCCGGATTCGCTTGCCGTTCACCGTGTCGGTCAACCGTGCGCTGATGGTGCAGTGCGGCGAGGATCAGTACGCGATTCCGTTGAACACCATCGACGGCATCGTCCGCGTGCTGCCGAATGAACTGGACGGGCATTTCCGTCTCGACCCGCCGACTTATCAGTATGGCGGCCAGTGTTATGAGCTGTGCTATCTGGGCGAGCTGCTGAAAGCCGTGCCACGGCCGAAACTGTCCGGCCAGAGCCTGCCGGTGCCGGTCTTGCTGGTGCAGTGCAACGACCGGCACATCGCGGTGCAGGTCGACACGGTGGCCGGCACCCGCGAGATTGTGGTCAAGAGCCTCGGCCCGCAGTTCGCCTCGGTGCAGGGCGTTTCCGGGGCGACGATTCTCGGCGATGGCCGGGTGGTGCTGATTCTCGACCTGCTGGCGCCGATCCGCGCGATGCAGGCGCGGTTGCCGCAGCGTCCGGCCGGCCATGAAATCGAGAGCGAACCGCACAAGCCGTTGCTGGTGATGGTGGTCGACGACTCGGTGACGGTGCGCAAGGTTACCAGCCGTCTGCTCGAACGCCACGGCATGAACGTGCTGACCGCCAAGGACGGGGTCGATGCCATGCTGCTGCTGGAAGAACACATGCCGGACCTGATGCTGCTCGACATCGAAATGCCGCGCATGGACGGCTTCGAAGTGGCGACCCAGGTACGCCACGACGAACGCTTGCAACACCTGCCGATCATCATGATCACCTCGCGCACCGGCCAGAAACACCGCGACCGCGCGATGGCCATCGGCGTCAACGACTACCTCGGCAAGCCGTACCAGGAATCGGTGCTGCTCGAAAGCATCGCCCTGTGGAGCAAAAAACATGCATGAACGCCGGCACAACCAGCGCACGAGCCAACTCACCGGGCTGCTGCTGCCGCTGGCGGATCGCAACCTGATCCTGCCCAACGTCGCCGTCGCCGAGCTGATCGACTACCAGTCGAGCGCCTTCGATCTCGACACGCCGCCGTGGTATCTCGGTCGGGTGACCTGGCGCGAACGGCAGATTCCGCTTCTGAGTTTCGAGTCGGCGTGCGGCAACAAGATCGTCATCGGCGAACGGGCACGGATCGTCATCCTCAACGCCCTCGGCGGGCGGCCGGAATTGAAGTTCATCGCACTGCTGGTTCAGGGGATTCCGCGCTCGTACAAGCTCGACAGCCAGTTGAGTTATGTCGACGTGCCGCTGTGTGCGCTGGAGCAGGCGGCGGTGCAGGTGGGGGAGCAGGTGGCGAAGGTGCCGGATTTGTTGGCGCTGGAAACATTGTTGGTGGATGCGGGGCTTGTCCACTGATCGTTACGCTCACCGTAACGGTTCGCCACTGCGCTTGATTGATGCCCCTCGATCACACTCCTAAGGTAGCTCCACGACAGCGAACCCCGTGGAGTGAGCATGACAACAACCATTTCCCCCGACTCGCGCTGGACGCGGCGGCGTGACGAGAAGCAGCGGCGCCTCGACAAGGTGCGCGGGCTGGCCGACGGTGCGGTGTTGCCCACCGACAAAATCGTCGCCGCGCTTGAGGCGCTGATCTTGCCCGGCGACCGTGTGGTGCTGGAGGGCAACAACCAGAAGCAGGCGGATTTCCTCTCGCGCGCTCTGGCCAAGGCCGATCCTGAAAAGCTCCACGACCTGCACATGATCATGCCCAGTGTCGGTCGCTCCGAGCATCTGGACCTGTTCGAACGCGGCATCGCCCGCAAGCTCGATTTCTCCTTCGCCGGCACCCAGAGCCTGCGCATCAGCCAGTTGCTAGAAGACGGTCTGCTGGAAGTCGGTGCGATCCACACCTACATCGAACTCTACGCCCGGCTGGTGGTGGACCTGATCCCCAACGTCGTGCTCTCGGCCGGGTTCATGGCCGACCGTGCCGGCAACATCTACACCGGCCCGAGCACCGAAGACACCCCGGCGCTGATCGAACCGGCCGCTTTCAGCGACGGCATCGTCATCGTCCAGGTCAACCAACTGGTGGACGACGTCAGCGAACTGCCTCGTGTGGACATCCCCGCATCGTGGGTGGATTTCGTGGTGGTCGCGGACAAGCCGTTCTACATCGAACCGCTGTTCACCCGCGACCCCCGCCACATCAAGCCTGTGCACGTGCTGATGGCGATGATGGCGATCCGCGGGATCTACGAAAAACACAACGTGCAGTCGCTGAACCACGGCATCGGTTTCAACACCGCGGCCATCGAACTGATCCTGCCGACCTACGGCGAATCCCTCGGCCTCAAGGGCAAGATCTGCCGCAACTGGACGCTCAACCCGCACCCGACGCTGATCCCGGCGATTGAAAGCGGCTGGGTCGAAAGCGTGCATTGCTTCGGCACCGAACTGGGCATGGAAAACTACATCGCCGCCCGTCCCGACGTGTTCTTCACCGGGCGCGACGGCTCGCTGCGTTCCAACCGGATGTTCTGCCAACTGGCCGGGCAGTACGCGGTGGACCTGTTCATCGGCGCGACCCTGCAGGTCGATGGCGACGGCCATTCTTCAACCGTGACTCGTGGCCGTCTCGCCGGTTTCGGTGGCGCACCGAACATGGGTCACGACCCGCGCGGCCGTCGTCACGGCACCCCGGCGTGGCTTGATATGCGCCACGATGATTCGCAGCAACCGATGCTTGAACGCGGCAAGAAACTCGTGGTGCAGATGGTCGAGACGTTCCAGGAGGGCGGCAAACCGACCTTCGTCGAAACCCTCGACGCGGTAGAGGTGGCGAAGAAAAGCGGGATGCCGCTGGCGCCGATCATGATCTACGGCGACGACGTCACTCACCTGCTCACCGAAGAAGGCATCGCCTACCTGTACAAGGCGCGCTCGCTGGAAGAGCGTCAGGCGATGATCGCTGCGGTGGCCGGCGTCACCGCCATCGGCCTGCGCCATAACCCGAAAGACACCGAACGCATGCGCCGCGAAGGCCTGATTGCCTTGCCCGAAGACCTCGGCATCCGTCGCACCGACGCCACACGCGAACTGCTCGCGGCGAAGAGCGTGGCCGATCTGGTCGAGTGGTCCGGCGGCCTCTACAACCCGCCCGCCAAGTTCAGGAGCTGGTAATGCACGCACTCAACCTGCAA
The DNA here is from genome assembly GCF_024749205.1 of Pseudomonas sp. B21-021. Taxonomy (NCBI): domain Bacteria; kingdom Pseudomonadati; phylum Pseudomonadota; class Gammaproteobacteria; order Pseudomonadales; family Pseudomonadaceae; genus Pseudomonas; species Pseudomonas sp. B21-021. Next base: position 6,045,985 of record NZ_CP087192.1, on the reverse strand, counting down.
CCGAAAACCATCACCCTCGCGGACCGGCTGGCGGATCTGGCCGTGGATGCGCTGATCGACGAAGCCGACCTGTCGCCGAAACCGGCTCTGGTCGACCGCCGCGGCAACGGTGCGCACACCGATCTGCACCTGGGATTGATGCATGCCTCGGCGCTGGCGTTGTGGCCGGCGTTCAAGGAAATGGCCGAGGCCACTCTCGAGTTCGGCGCGATCGGCTTGCCGCTGCGCGAAGCGATCGGCCGTATCGGACGGGAAGGCGAGCAAGCGATGCTCGCTACCACTAACGGCGTGAATACCCATCGCGGGGCGATCTGGGCGTTGGGCCTGCTGGTCACGGCTGCTGCGCTGGATACCAAGTCCACCAGCGCCAGCGCCGTCACTCTGCGCGCTGCGCGTCTGGCGTTGCTCGATGACCGTTATGCGCCGCGTCCGCTGAGTCATGGCGCGCAAGTCGCCCAGCGCTACGGCGCTCGCGGTGCCCGGGAAGAAGCGCAACTCGGTTTCCCGTCGGTGGTGCAACGCGGCCTGCCGCAGCTCAAACGCAGCCGCGCCGCCGGCCATGGCGAACAGAACGCCCGGCTCGATGGCTTGCTCGCAATCATGACCGACCTCGCCGACACCTGCGTGCTGTACCGCGCCGGCGAACAGGGCCTGCACGCCATGCAACACGGCGCCCAGGCAGTGCTCGACGCCGGTGGCAGCGCCAGCCTCACCGGTCGCCGCCGCCTGCACGAACTGGATCAACAACTCATCGCATTGAATGCCTCGCCCGGTGGCGCCGCCGACTTGCTCGCCGCCACTCTGCTGCTTGATCGAATCGAGCGCGACGGCATCCTTCAGGGAGCGTTTTGATGGAAACCTTATCCTTTGAATTCCCCGCCGGGCAGCCGCCGCGCGGTCGGGCGCTGGTCGGTTGTGTCGGTTCGGGCGATCTGGAAGTGCTGATCGAACCGGGCCTGGCCGGCAAACTGACAATCAATGTGCAAACCTCGGTCAACGGCGCCGAGCAGCGCTGGCAGCATCTGTTCGCGCGGATGTTCGACGGCACCACGCCACCGGCGATGGCCATCGATATTCACGACTTCGGCGCGACCCCGGGCGTGGTGCGCCTGCGTCTGGAGCAAGGCTTCGAGGAGATCAGCCATGACTGATACCTCAGCGCTTCTGCACAAACATTCGTTCGTCGAACTCGGCGCCCGGCAGCGGGCGAAAGCCTTGCTCGACGCCGGCACCTTCCGCGAATTGCTCGACCCGTTTCAACGCGTCATGTCGCCATGGCTCGAACGTCAGGGCGTGGTGCCGCAGGCCGATGACGGCGTGGTGATCGCCAAGGGCAGCCTCGAGGGTTCGCCGGTGGTGATCGCCGCCATCGAAGGCGCGTTTCAAGGCGGCAGCCTCGGTGAAGTCGGCGGCGCGAAAATCGCCGGCGCGCTGGAACTGGCCGCCGAGGACAACCGCAAAGGCATTCCGACCCGCGCCATCCTGCTGCTGGAAACCGGCGGCGTGCGCTTGCAGGAAGCCAACCTCGGGCTGGCGGCGATTGCTGACATCCACGCGGCGATTGTCGATTTGCAGCAGTACCAGCCGGTGGTCGGCGTGGTCGCCGGCAGCGTCGGCTGCTTTGGCGGGATGTCGATTGCCGCCGCGCTGTGCAGCTATTTGCTGGTGACCCAGGAGGCGCGCCTCGGCCTGAACGGCCCGCAGGTGATCGAGCAGGAAGCCGGGATCGAGGAATACGACTCCCGCGACCGGCCCTTCATCTGGAGCCTGACCGGCGGCGAGCAACGGTTTGCCAGTGGTCTGGTGGACCGTTACGTCGCCGATGACGTGGCGCAGATTCGCCAACAGGTCGGCGAATTGTTGCAACAAGGCTTGCCAGCGCAACCGCGCAGTCAACGAGCCGAGTGGTTCCTGCAACGCCTGACGAGCCTGGACACTGACAAGCAAATCGAGCCTTCGGTGGTTCGCGATCTGTATCAAGGAGAGCGCTCATGAGTGGTTATTCCGTGCGCGGTTTGAACTGGTTCAACGCCTTGAGCGCTGGGGCGAATGCGGTTGAAGGTTTGCCGCCCTCGCTGAAGGTCGCTGACGGGCCACTTGGGCGCTTTATCGCGGTGGTCGCCGATCCGCAAAACCGTTTTCCTCGCGCTCGCAACGGCGAAGTCGGATTGCTCGAAGGCTGGGGTCTGGCCAAGGCGGTGGATGATGCGATAACCGCCGACCAAGACAAAACGCAAAAACGCCCATTGATTGCCATCGTCGATGTGCCGAGCCAGGCCTACGGTCGCCGCGAAGAAGCCCTCGGCATTCATCAGGCCCTGGCCGGTGCGGCAGATGCTTACGCCCGCGCCCGTCTGGCCGGGCATCCGGTGATCGCGCTGCTGGTGGGCAAGGCCATGTCTGGGGCGTTTCTGGCCCACGGTTATCAGGCCAACCGTCTGATCGCCCTGCGTGATCCGGGGGTGATGGTGCATGCGATGGGCAAGGCTTCGGCGGCGCGGGTGACCTTGCGCAGCGTCGAAGAACTGGAAGCCCTGGCGTCCAGCGTGCCGCCGATGGCGTATGACATCGACAGCTATGCCAGCCTCGGGTTGCTCTGGGAAACCCTGTCGGTGCAGCAGATCGAGCAGCCGACGGCGGAGGATCTGGCGCGAGTAAGCGAATGCCTGAAGCAAGCCATCGGCGATATTTCGTCGACTGATCTGAGCAATCGTCTCGGCGCGAAAAATCGTGAAGCGTCCAGCCGCGTACGGGAACTGCTGAGGGCGCAGTGGTGAACACGCCTCTGGCCCACGACCTGCTGTGGGGCATGACGCCGGCGCAGTTGCCGGCGGATGCGCCGCAGTGGGCGATTGATTCGCTGGCTGCCGGGCAACCGGTGGTGGTGCGGCGGGCGTTGAGTGAAGACGGGTTCGTGGCGGTGGGCGTGCGCGGTCGGTTGCGCGAGCAGCGCTTGGCGGCGTTCATGGCGATCGATTCGATTGCCTGTCGGGTCAGCCCGGAAGCGCTTTGTCAGGTCGAGAGCGAGCGTGATCTGCCGGTCATGCACGCGCTGCGGCAACTGCGGCCGGTACTCGATGATTGCGGCTGGATCTGGGGCGTCAGTGGCAGCGTCGGGTTTGAATTGGCCAGTGGATTTACGGCGATGCACCAAGCCAGCGATCTCGATTTGATCCTGCGTACACCGCAACTCATCACCCGTAATCAGGCACGCAAACTGGTGGCGGTTTTCGATCAGGCGATCTGCCGGGTCGATCTGCAATTGCAGACGCCGTTCGGTGCCGTCGCCCTGCGCGAATGGGCCGGAAATGCTCTGCGGGTGCTGCTGAAAAACGCCCATGAAGTCTGTCTGGTGTCTGATCCGTGGAACCCGCAGGAGCAGGCAGCGTGAGCAGTCTGCTGGTGTTTCCCGGTCAGGGCGCGCAGCAGCCCGGCATGCTCCAGCGTTTGCCTCGGGAAACGCTGATCGAGGCCAGCGATAGCCTCGGTGAAGATGTCTTGCGGCTGGATTCCAGCGAAGCGTTGCGCAGCACACGGGCGGTTCAGCTCTGCCTGCTGATCGCCGGAGTCGCAGCCTCGCGGCAATTGTTGCAGGACGGACTTGCCGCGGATTACGTCGCAGGTCTGTCCATCGGTGCCTACCCGGCAGCGGTGGTCGCCGGAGCGTTGAGTTTCAGCGATGCGTTGCATCTGGTCAGTCTGCGTGGCGAGTTGATGCAGCAGGCTTATCCACAGGGCTTCGGCATGACCGCGATCATCGGCCTGCAATTATCCACAGTCGAAACGCTGCTGGCGCAGGTACACAGCGCAGAAACACCGGTGTACCTGGCCAACATCAACGCCGATAACCAGGTGGTGATTGCCGGCAGCGCCCAGGCGATGCAAGCGGTCGCCGAGCTGGCGCGCAGTCGTGGCGCCGGGCTGGCAAAACGTCTGGCGGTCAGCGTGCCGTCGCACTGTCCGTTGCTGGACGAGCCTGCGCAAACGCTCGCCGAAGCGTTCGCCAGGGTAGAACTGAAAACACCGAAAATCGCTTACCTGAGCGGCAGCCGCGCAAGGCCTGTGACCCAGGTAGAAGCACTGCGCGACGACCTCGCCTTCAACATGTGCCGCGTGGTGGACTGGCGCGGCACCGTGCAAAGCGCTTACGAGCGCGGCGTTCGTCTACAGATCGAACTGCCGCCCGGTGCGGTGTTGACCGGGCTGGCGCGCCGGGTGTTCGAACAGGGCACCGTCACTGCCTTCGACAGTGCCCGGCTCGACACCTTGCAGGCGCTGTTGCGTGAAGAGGAGGGCCGACGACCCTAAATCACCGACTCAGGCTTCGAACAACAAAAACAACATTCGACGATGCACTTTGAGGACTACAACAATGATTATTTACGGTGTGGCGCTGCTGGCGATCTGTACGCTGTCAGGGGTGATCATGGGTGACCTGCTCGGCGTGCTGCTGGGGGTCAAATCCAACGTCGGCGGGGTCGGCATCGCCATGATCCTGTTGATCTGCGCGCGGTTGTGGATGCAGAAGCGCGGCGGCATGACCAAGGAGTGCGAGATGGGCGTCGGCTTCTGGGGCGCCATGTACATTCCCGTGGTGGTGGCGATGGCCGCGCAACAGAACGTCGTCACCGCCCTGCACGGCGGCCCGGTGGCGGTGCTGGCGGCGATCGGTTCGGTGGTGGTCTGTGGCTGCACGATTGCCCTGATCAGCCGCACCCACAAGGGCGAGCCTTTGCCCGACGAACCGGCGGAAATCTCCCCGGTCGGCACACCGGTAGGAGGTCGCTGATATGTGGGATCTCATTGAAAAAGGTCTGGAACACAACGGTCTGATCACCGCGTTCGCCTTCGTCGGCGTGATCATGTGGGTCTCGGTGATCCTCTCCAAACGCCTGACCTTCGGGCGGATTCACGGCTCGGCGATTGCCATCGTCATCGGCCTGGTGCTGGCCTGGGTCGGCGGCACGATGACGGGCGGGCAGAAGGGCCTGGCGGACCTGACGCTGTTCTCCGGCATCGGGCTGATGGGCGGCGCGATGCTGCGGGACTTTGCGATCGTTGCCACGGCGTTTGAGGTGCAGGCGACCGAGGCGAAGAAGGCCGGGATGATCGGCGTGATTGCGCTGCTGCTGGGCACGATCCTGCCGTTCATTGTCGGCGCGTGCATGGCCTACGCGTTCGGTTATCGCGATGCGGTGAGCATGACTACCATCGGCGCGGGTGCGGTGACTTACATTGTCGGGCCGGTGACGGGTGCGGCGATTGGCGCGACGTCGGATGTGATGGCGTTGTCGATTGCCACCGGGTTGATCAAGGCGATTCTGGTGATGGTCGGCACGCCGGTGGCGGCGCGTTGGATGGGCCTGGATAACCCGCGCTCGGCGATGGTGTTCGGCGGGCTGGCCGGTACGGTAAGTGGTGTGACGGCGGGGCTGGCGGCGACGGATCGGCGGTTGGTGCCTTATGGCGCTTTGACCGCGACCTTCCACACCGGGCTTGGGTGCTTGCTGGGTCCATCGCTGCTGTTCTTCATTGTTCGCGGAATCGTTGGCTAACAGATCGTTGATCGTTCCCACGCTCTGCGTGGGAATGCAGCCCGGGACGCTCTGCGTCCCAAAAGCGGACGCAGAGCGTCCATTGAGGCATTCCCACGCAGAGCGTGGGAACGATCGTTAGGTGGTCTGGCGATTGGCATACATCCGGCACTCCGCCAGCAATGCCAGCAAATTCGGATCCCGCTCTTTTGCCTTCAAAAACACCACCCCGATGTGCTGCTGCAACCGGTACTTCTCCTGCAACGGAATCAGCTTCACCCGGTTCTCGTACACCGCCGCAATCCTCCCCGGCAGCAACGCATAACCGACCCCGGAGCTGACCATGCTCAGCAGGGTGAAGATGTCGTTGACCTGCATCGCCACCTTCGGCTCGAATCCCGCCTGCCTGAACACCCGAATGCCGTCCTGATGGGTGGCGAAGCCTTGGGTGAGGGTGATGAAGGTTTCGTCGCGCACCTCCGCCAGATCCACTTCGCTGCGTTGGGCGAAGCGGGAATCGGCCGGGGTGGCGAGGAAGATGTCGTCGGAAAACAGCGGAATCTGTTCGCAGTCCGGGTCGTTGACGGTGTCGTCCAGCGACACCAGGATCGCGTCGACTTCCATGTTCTTCAGCTTGTAGAGCAGGTCGATGTTCGAGCCGAGGATCAGGTCGATGTTGAGTTCGCTGCGGCGGATCTTCAAACCCATGATCAGCTGCGGCACGGTTTTCACCGTCAGCGAATACAGCGAGCCTAGCTTGAAGCGCTCGGCCGAGAACCCGGCGGCTTCGCGGGTCAGGCGCACGCTTTCGACCACGTCCTGAATCAGTTTCTGCGCCCGCTCTTCGAGCACGTAGGCACTCTCCAGCGGCGTCAGGTTGCGTCCTTCGTGTTTGAACAACGGGCAGCGCAGGGCGCTTTCCAGCGAATGGATCGCGCGGTGCACGCTGACGTTGCTGGTCTGCAACTCGGCGGCGGCGCGGGCGAGGTTGCCGGTACGCATGAAGGCGAGGAACACCTCGAGTTTCTTCAGGGTCAATTCTTCGTCGATCAGCATGGCGCGGACTCTTCTTGGTATCGGTCGATTGTGCCCAAATATCAGGGCAGGTGCAGGCCCGCGTTGAACGGAAACATTGCGCTTTTACGCTCAAGGCCCGAGCCTTGCGCGCTGCGGTAAATGAAATCGAGGTGTGCGACACATGTATCACGGAGAAAAACTGAACGCCTGGACGCATCTGGTCGGGGCGGTAGCGGCGTTTGTCGGGGGCGTCTGGATGCTGGTGATTGCCAGCCTCGACGGCAGCCCGTGGAAGATTGTCAGCGTGGCGATTTACGCCTTCACCTTGCTGGTGCTCTACAGCGCGTCCACCGTTTACCACAGCGTGCGCGGGCGCAAGAAAGCGATCATGAAGAAGGTCGATCACTTTTCGATCTACCTGCTGATCGCCGGCAGTTACACGCCGTTCTGTCTGGTGACGCTGCGCGGGCCGTGGGGCTGGACGCTGTTCGGGATTGTCTGGGGGCTGGCGTTGATCGGCATCCTGCAAGAGATCAAGCCGCGCTCGGAGGCGCGGATCCTGTCGATCGTGATCTACGCGGTGATGGGCTGGATCGTGCTGGTGGCGGTCAAGCCGCTGATAGCAGCGCTCGGGACGGCGGGGTTTGCCTGGCTGGCGTCGGGTGGCGTGCTGTACACCGTGGGGATCATCTTCTTTGCCCTTGATCACCGGTTGCGACATGCCCACGGGATCTGGCATCTGTTCGTGATCGCCGGGAGCCTGCTGCACTTTGTGGCGATTCTGTTTTACGTCCTTTAATCGCAAATCCTGTGGGAGCGAGCTTGCTCGCGAAGGCGTCATTTCAATCGGCATCTTTGTTGACTGTTACACCGCTATCGCGAGCAAGCTCGCTTCCACAGGGGACCAAGGTTTGCAGTTGTATCTGTGCGCGGCTGCTGAATATCTGCAACAGGTCGCCGAGGGTATGTGGCGGTGGTTCGGTGGCACGAGTCACCGCGTACAGCGTGATCGGCAGCGGCGGGGCGAGAGGGCGGATAGTGGTGGTGGCCGATGAGGCACCGAGGGCGGTGAACGGGTCGATCACCGCCACTCCGGCGCCAGACTCCACCATCGCCCGCGCCAGCGAATACGTCTGCACGGCAATCCGCACCCGAGGCGGCGGCTCGACGGCTTCCAGATAACTGTCGAGCCGGGCGGCCAGTGGATCGGCGCTGGACAACCCGATCAGCGGCGCCCCGGCCAGTGCCATCAGTGGCAACGGCTGACCGGAGTCTTTCTCCGGCCAGTAACCTTTCGGCGCCAGCGCCACCAGCACCCCTGAGGCCAAAGCCCGGGCCTTCAGCCCCGGATGATCCGGCAACTGCAACGTCAGGGCCACGTCCACTTCGCGCATCAGCAGGTTCTGCATCAGCTCGCGGCTGTGGGCGCTCGACAGTTCGCAGGCGATGTCCGGAAATTGCGTCGTCCACTGCTGGATCGCCGGCGGCAGCAACGACAGCGCCAGCGCAGGGGTCGCGCCGATCCGCAGGCTGTGGCCGGGTTCTCGGCGCAGGCTCTGGGCCAGACGCCGCACGCCTTGCAGGCTTTCGGTGACCTTGTCCACTTCGCGTTCCAGCTCCAGCGCTTCCGGGGTCGCCTGCAACTTGCCGCGCACCCGCAGAAACAATGGAAAGCCCAATTGCTGCTCGGCGTGTTGCAGCACCTTGGTCACCGCCGGTTGCGAGACGTGCAGCAACTGCGCAGCGGCGCTGACCGAACCGGTCTGGCGAATGGCCTGGAAAATCTCGATATGACGAAGGCGCATGACGATCCCATAACCTTTGTTTATAGGTTTGGCATCTTTATTCATTGTTCGGCGCCTGTCACCTCACCCTAACCTCGGCCTCGTGTTCAAGAACGATTAAGGACGGACATGGCTCAGCGTGTGTGCATCATCGGCGGCGGCGTGATCGGGTTGGCAACGGCCTGGGCGCTGGTGCGCGACGGTTTCGAAGTGACAGTGGTCGAGGCGCGGCGGGCGCTGGGCAGCGAAACCAGTTTCGCCAACGGCGGCCAGTTGTCCTACCGCTACGTTGCGCCGCTGGCCGATGCCGGCGTGCCGTTGCAGGCGATCGGCTGGATGCTGCGCGGCGATTCACCGCTCAAGCTGCGCCCGCGCCTGGACCCGGCGCAATGGCTCTGGATGGCCTCGTTTCTCGCCGCGTGCCGCACCTCGGTCAACCGCGAAAACGCCGCGCATCTATTGCGTCTGGCGTTGTTCAGCCAGAGCACGCTGAAACGCTGGCGCGAGGACGACGGGCTCACCGGTTTCAACTGGCGACGCAACGGCAAACTGGTGACCTTCCGCAACGCCGCCAGCTTCGAGCATGCACGCAAAGGCCTGGCCGATCCGCAGCAACAACAGGTGTTGTCGGCCACCGAATGTGCGCAACTGGAACCGGCACTGAGCGAAGCGCCGTTTGTAGGCGCGATCTACACGCCGGATGAAGAAGTCGGCGATTGTCACGGCTTCTGCCAACAGTTGGCGGCGCGCTTGAAGGCGTCGGGCCGTTGCGAGTTTCGTCTCGGTCAGGCGGTTACCGGCATTCGTCACAGCCACGGCGCGGTCACGGCGATTGAGCTTGGCGACGAAACCCTGTCGGTCGAACAACTGGTGATCGCCGCCGGCCATCGCAGCCCGTTGCTGGCGCTGCCCGGCCTGCGCCTGCCGCTGTATCCGCTGAAGGGCTACAGCCTGACCGTGCCGATCGGCAGCGAGCATCGGGCGCCAGACGTGAGCATCACCGACTACGACCGCAAGATCGTCTACGCGCGCATCGGCGAACAACTGCGCGTGGCGGCAATGGTCGACATCGTCGGTTTCGACCCGGCGGTGGATCCCGAGCGACTGGCGCTGATCAAGCGCCAGGCCCGCGACACCTTTCCCGACGCCGGCAACTACGATGCGGCCGTCGAATGGGCCGGCATGCGCCCGGCCACCCCCACCGGCGTTCCGCTGTTGGGCGCCACGGCGTATCGCAACCTGTGGCTCAACCTCGGCCACGGTGCGCTGGGTTTCACCCTGGCCTGCGGCAGCGGGCAGTTGCTCAGCGAACTGATCGGCGAGCAGCGCACATCCATTGATCTGCACGGGTTCAATCCCCGTGCAGCGTGACGGTTTCTGCTAAAACACCCACCCACAACGGAGAATAACAATGCAAAAAATCACGTTGCTCGGCTGCACACTGGCGCTGGTTTTCGGCGCTCAGGCTCAGGCCAATGAAGTGCCGTTGACCGGTACGCTCGGCAAGATCGCCAGCGCCAACAGCATCACCCTGGGTTATCGCGATGCGTCGGTGCCGTTCTCGTATGTGGGCGATCACACCGGTCAGCCGATGGGGTATTCGGTGGAACTGGCGGACAAGATCGTCGAGCGCATCAAGCAGCAACTGGCGTTGCCGGAGCTGAAGGTGAAGTACAACCTGGTGACGTCGCAGACGCGGATTCCGCTGGTGCAGAACGGCACGGTCGACCTTGAATGCGGCTCTACCGGGGTGACGGCCGAACGGCAGAAGCAGGTCGCGTTCTCCTACGGTTTCATCTACGTCAAAGGGCAGTTGCTGACCGCCAAGGACAGCGGCATCCACAGCTTCGATGACCTGCGCGGCAAGAACGTGGTGACCACCGCCGGCACCACCAACGAGCGCTATCTGAAGAACTACAACCTCGACCATAAACTGAACATGTTCGTCATCAGCGCCAAGGATCACGGCGAGGCATTCCAGATGCTGCAATCAGGGCGTGCGGCGGCGTTTTACATGGACGATGCGCTGCTTTACGGCGAGCGGGCCAAGGCGCGCGATCCGCATAATTGGGTCGTGGTGGGAGAGGAGCAATCGCGGGAAATCTACAGCTGCATGGTGCGCAAGGATGATCCGCAGTTCCTCGCGCTGGTCAACGGTGTGTTGGCCGACCTGTACAGCTCGGGGGAGATCAACGGGATCTACCGCAGGTGGTTCGAACAACCGATCCCGCCGAAGGGACTGAACCTTGAGTTCCCGATGACCAGCGAACTCAAGGCAATCATCGCCAGACCGATCAGTGATCCGGTGCAGTGACGTGTTAGAAATCACCCCACAGTTGCTGCGCCACCGCCAGTGCCACAACCGGCGCGGTCTCGGTGCGCAGCACGCGCGGGCCGAGGCGGGCGGCGTGGAAGTCGTTGGCCTTGGCTTGCTCGACTTCGGCGTCGGACAAGCCGCCTTCCGGGCCGATCAGGAACGCCAGGGTCGATGGTTTGGCATGGCTGACCAGCGGCTCGGCCACTGGGTGCAGGACCAGTTTCAGTTCGGCTTCGGTCTGCTTCAGCCAGTCGGCCAGCAGCACCGGTGGATGAATCACCGGTACTCGCGAACGACCGCATTGCTCGCAAGCGCTGATCGCCACCTGTCGCCAGTGCAGCAGGCGTTTGTCGGCGCGTTCATCCTTGAGGCGGACTTCGCAGCGCTCGCTGAAGATCGGGGTGATTTCGGTCACGCCCAGTTCGGTGGCTTTCTGGATTGCCCAGTCCATCCGCTCGCCCCGGGACAGGCCCTGGCCGAGGTGGATTTGCAGCGGTGATTCGATTTGACCGGCGAACTGCTCGTCGATCTGCACCACCACGCGTTTCTTGCCGACTTCCACCAGCGATCCGCGAAACTCGTGGCCGGAACCGTTGAACATCTGCACCGCATCGCCCTCGGCCATGCGCAGCACGCGGCTGATGTAATGCGCCTGGGCTTCCGGCAGTTCGTGTTCGCCGGTGCTGAGCGGGGCGTCGATAAAGAAGCGGGACAGTCTCATGGTGGTTCTCTTTAAGTAGATCGTTCCCACGCTCTGCGTGGGAATGCCTCGTTGGACGCTCTGCGTCCGCTTTTGGGACGCGGAGCGTCCCGGGCTGCATTCCCACGCAGACGGTTCGACGCCTCGACGTGGGAACGAGTGAAGTAAGCCGAATCAGCCCGGATCACGGAACCCGGGATGGAAATCCTTCGGCACCGCCAAGCTGACGCTGTCACGAGTGGCAATGTCGATGCCTTCGCTGGCGACTTCGGCTAGGAAGTCGATCTGCTCCGGGGTGATCACGTACGGCGGCAGGAAATACACCACGCTGCCCAGCGGACGCAGCAACGCGCCACGCTCCAGCGCATGCTGGAACACCTTCAGACCGCGACGTTCCTGCCACGGATAGGCTTCTTTCGATGCCTTGTCCTTGACCATCTCGATCGCCAGCACCATGCCGGTCTGACGCACTTCCGAAACATTCGGATGATCCACCAGATGCGCCGTGGCTGAAGTCATGCGCTGGGCCAGCGCCCGGTTGTTTTCGATCACGTTGTCCTGCTCGAAAATATCCAGGGTCGCCAACGCCGCCGCACATGCCAGCGGGTTGCCGGTGTAGCTGTGCGAATGCAGGAAGGCGCGCAGGGTCGGGTAATCGTCGTAGAACGCGCTGTACACCTCGTCGGTGGTCAGGCACGCGGCCAACGGCAGATAACCGCCGGTCAGGGCTTTCGACAGGCACAGGAAGTCCGGACGGATGCCGGCCTGTTCGCAGGCGAACATCGTCCCGGTGCGGCCGAAGCCGACGGCGATTTCGTCGTGAATCAGGTGCACGCCGTAACGGTCGCAGGCCTCGCGCAGCAGCTTGAGATAGACCGGGTGGTACATGCGCATGCCGCCGGCGCCCTGGATAAGCGGCTCGACGATCACGGCCGCGACGCTCTCGTGGTTCTCGGCCAGGGTCTGCTCCATCGCCGCGAACATGTTGCGCGAGTGTTCTTCCCAGCTCATGCCCTGCGGGCGCAGGTAGCAATCCGGGCTCGGCACCTTGATGGTGTCCATCAGCAGGGCTTTATAGGTTTCGGTGAACAGCGGCACGTCACCGACCGACATCGCCGCCATGGTCTCGCCGTGGTAGCTGTTGGTCAGGGTGACGAAGCGCTTCTTGTTCGGCTGGCCGCGGTTGAGCCAGTAGTGAAAGCTCATTTTCAGCGCGACTTCGATGCAGGACGAACCGTTATCGGCGTAGAACACCCGGTTCAGGCCTTCCGGCGTCATCTTCACCAGACGCTCGGACAGCTCGATCACCGGCTGATGGCTGAAGCCGGCCAGAATCACGTGTTCCAGCTGATCGACCTGATCCTTGATGCGCTGGTTGATGCGAGGGTTGGCATGGCCGAACACGTTGACCCACCAGGAGCTGACCGCGTCCAGATAACGCTTGCCTTCGAAGTCTTCCAGCCAGACGCCTTCACCGCGCTTGATCGGGATCAGCGGCAGCTGTTCGTGGTCTTTCATCTGGGTGCAGGGATGCCACAGCACCGCGAGATCGCGTTGCATCCACTGGTTGTTCAGGCCCATGTTCAGTCTCCTCGAGGCGGCTCGCGTCAGGCGCGGGCAAACAATCGCGCAAGCCTATGCAATGCGTCGCGCCGGGACAACCCATTGTGTCGATTGAGCTACTTTGTATGGGCCGATAGACGTCGCTGGCGGCGTTTTGATGGCTGACGTATTCTTCGCGGTTCTTTGGGTCGTCTGACCCGCAAAACTGCATTTTCCTACGTGTTTTTCCGGAGTTCGCTGAATGTCTGTCGGTTGGCTGCGCGCCTGTGCGCTAGTGGTGTTGGGGCTGTTTAGCGTTACGGCGCTGGCCAAGGATAAAACCGCAATCGTGATCGGCGGCGGCCTGTCGGGCCTGACGGCGGCTTACGAACTGCAGAACAAGGGCTGGCAGGTCACACTGCTGGAAGCCAAGCCGAGCCTGGGCGGTCGCTCGGGCATGGCCACCAGCGAGTGGATCGGCAACGACAAAACTCAACCGGTGCTGAACAAGTACGTATCGACCTTCAAGTTGAACACCACGCCAGCGCCTGAATTCGTACGGACTCCGGGTTACCTGATCGACGGCGAGTATTTCTCCGCCGCCGACCTGACCACCAAACAGCCTGCTACGGCCGAAGCGCTGAAGCGCTACGAGAAAACCCGTGACGATCTGGCGCGTTCGATCGACGACCCGCAGAACCCGGCCGCGACCAACACCCTGCACGCCCTGGACCAGATCAACGTTTCGAGCTGGCTCGACAAGCAGAACCTGCCGGCCACCGCGCGTCAGCTGATCAACCAGGACATCCGCACCCACTACGACGAGCCTTCGCGCCTGTCGCTGCTGTACTTCGCGCAGCAGAGCCGGGTGTATCGCGGCGTGTCCGACCGTGACCTGCGCGCTTCGCGACTGGTCGGTGGCAGCCCGGTGCTGGCCCAGGCCTTCGTCAAACAGCTGAAAACCATCAAGACCGATTCGCCGGTGTCCGCCATCACCCAGGACAAGGACGGCGTGACCGTCAAGGTCGGCAGCGTGGGCTATTCGGCAGACTACGTCGTGCTGGCGGTGCCATTGCGCGCCCTCAACAAGATTCAGCTGACCCCGGCGCTGGATGCCCAGCACCTGGCTGCGATCAAGGGCACCAACTATGGCTGGCGCGACCAGATCATGCTGAAGTTCAAGACGCCTGTGTGGGAAAGCAAGGCGCGGATGTCCGGCGAGATCTACAGCAACACCGGTCTTGGCATGTTGTGGATCGAGCCAGCCCTGAAGGGCGGCGCGAACGTGGTGATCAACCTGTCCGGCGACAACGCCCGCGTCATGCAGGCCTTCGGCGACAAGCAGATGGTCGATCAGGTGCTGATTCGTCTGCACGCGTTTTATCCACAGGCCCGTGGCTCGTTCACCGGCTATGAAATCCGTCGCTACAGCACCGATCCATCGACCGGCGGTTCTTACCTCGCCTTCGGCCCTGGCCAGATCAGCAAATACTGGCGTCTGTGGGAGCGTCCGCTGCAACGCATAGCGTTTGCCGGCGAACACACCGACACCTTGTACCCGGGCACCCTGGAAGGCGCACTGCGCACCGGCCAGCGTGCGGCCAGTCAGGTTGAAGACCTGGCGGCGGGCAAATCCTTCGAACCGGCCAAAGTCGGCCCGGCAGCAGCCACCGCCGCAGCGGCAGGTGCAGCGGGTGCAGCCGTGGCGGCGAAGAAAGGCAACTTCTTCACCAACCTGTTCGGCGGTTCGGACGACGACAAGAAACCAGAGCCAGTAAAAGCGCCAGAGCCGGCGCCTGCTCCAGCCGCCCCAGCGCCTGCACCGACCCCGGCCCCTGCGCCAGCCCCGGTGGAAGCACCGAAGCCAGCGACTCCGGTAAAAGCCGAGCCAGCCAAGAAAGCGGCTGCCAAACCAGCAGCGAAGAAACCGGCGACCAAGACCGAAGCGAAAAAACCTGCAGCGAAACCTGCGGCGAAAAAAGCTGAACCGGCGAAGAAGTCAGCGGCCAAACCGGCGGCAACCACCGAGACGAAGGCTCAGTAACCTTCAGGCTTAAAAAAACGCGGCTCAATGGCCGCGTTTTTTTATATCTGAATCTTTGGCCGGTTTTTGAAGGACACCACAGTCCTACATACATCGTCGATCTATCGGATGCTTCCCACAGAAATACAGGAAAGAGGCG
Organism: Pseudomonas sp. B21-021; assembly: GCF_024749205.1. Classification (NCBI taxonomy): domain Bacteria; kingdom Pseudomonadati; phylum Pseudomonadota; class Gammaproteobacteria; order Pseudomonadales; family Pseudomonadaceae; genus Pseudomonas; species Pseudomonas sp. B21-021. The sequence goes on along the minus strand of NZ_CP087192.1, from coordinate 6,030,908 downwards.
ATTGAGGGCGCTTCAGCTTGATTCTATGTTCTTCAATAAATTTGGAGGGCGATATGAAAGCAGTGGTTCTGATTGCTATGTTGGTAGCATTGTCCGGCTGTGTGGATGGTCGGTTGGTACTTAAAGGCCATGATTCAGAGTTGGCCCATAAGTGTCGGATAGATCCATATAAGCCCGACTGTCTCGATCCACCACCGTTGTTCAAAAGTTCTTGAAGCCGGGTTTTCTTGCCACGGTTGGAGAAACCATTCAGGAAAACGTCCATTCATAAACTTCTATCCCGTCCGGCAGTTTTCTCAGCCATCTTGGTTTTGGCTTCGGGAGGCGGCCAGGAACGAAGCCGAAGCGCGCCCAGCGCACGCCTCCCGTGCGTTGGTCATAAATCACCAGATTTCCATCGTTCTGAATGACCAGACAAGTGTTGTACCAAAGCGATTTGTCGATGCTGTGTGTACTTTCGGCAATCCATAATCGTTTTCTCGAAGCATCATAAAGAAAACCGTTATTGCTGATCACAAACTGCAGGGGCTCACGCATTTTTTTCTGATGCAAAGTAATGCTATGAGCTTGGTGCGCATCTGCGATCCAGATTACAGCCTCTCCATCCTTGATTAACAAGTTGCCGTCGGCTTGCAATATCAAGCGGAATCGTCCGTTCTCGGATGTCAGAAACTGTCCGGGCGACATAGTCTGATTGGGCGGTAATACGGATGAGCCAATTGCTTGAAATGGGATGTAACGAATAGCCATGTTTTCCACCTTTGAGAGGAGTTATCGAGCACCCATTCAATCAAGGTGAAATACACAAGTGGCTATACATATTGCTTGGCTGAAACAATTTTTTCCTTGTCATTGCCCCTTCAGAGAAAACGGTCTTGCCCCGAGCGCGGCCCCTACGAGCTCAGCAGATTTCGCGCAACCTGCGCCTGACATCGCGACACAAAATCGTCTTTAATCTTTCCTTAACTCCCCTGTTCAAGACTCTTGATCGTATTTCTCGATATTTCAAAGCGAAATTTTCCGCTTTAATTCGATAGATAACTCGCTAGTCTTGGTTCGCAGTTCTCACAGGATTTGGGCAATGCAGCTACGTAACTCTTCTTCGCGCTACGGTTGGGTCAGCATCTTCATGCACTGGGGCGTGGCGCTGGTGGTCTTCGGGCTGTTCGCGCTGGGTCTGTGGATGGTGGGGCTGGATTACTACAGCACCTGGCGCAAAGACGCGCCGGATCTGCACAAGAGCATCGGTCTGGTGCTGCTGGGTGTGATGGTGTTGCGGGTGTTGTGGCGCTTTGTCAGCCCACCACCGCCAACGCTGCAAAGCTACAGCCGCATGACCCGCATCGGCGCCAAATTCGGCCATGGGTTTCTGTACCTTGCGCTGTTCGCCGTGATGATTGCCGGTTACCTGATTTCCACCGCAGACGGTGTCGGGATCCCGGTGTTTGGCCTGTTTGAAGTTCCTGCACTGGTTTCCGGACTACCGGATCAGGCAGATACCGCCGGTGTGATTCATCTCTGGCTGGCATGGGCGCTGGTAATTTTTTCCGGCCTTCATGCGTTGGCAGCATTGAAGCACCACTTTATCGATCGTGATGCGACCCTGACACGAATGCTGGGACGCAAAGCCTGATGTTCAACCTCGACTCCAAAGGAAAACAAAGCATGTTGAAAAAGACTCTGGCCGCTCTGGCAATCGGCTCTGCCGTCCTGTCCGCCAACGTGATGGCCGCTGACTATGTGGTTGATAAAGAAGGCCAGCACGCCTTCGTCGACTTCAAGATCAGCCACCTGGGCTACAGCTTCATCACCGGTACCTTCAAGGACATCGATGGCAAGTTCAGCTTCGACGCTGCCAAGCCTGAAGACAGCAAGATCGAGTTCAACGTGAACACCGCCAGCGTGTTCACCAACCACGCCGAGCGCGACAAGCACATCGCCAGCGCTGACTTCCTCAACGCCAGCAAGTTTGCCAAGGCGACCTTCGTCTCCACCAGCGTCAAGTCCACCGGTGCCAACACCGCTGACGTGACCGGCGACCTGACCATCCTGGGCGTCACCAAGCCAGTGGTCGTGAAGGCGACCTTCCTGGGCGAAGGCAAGGATCCATGGGGCGGCTACCGTGCCGGCTTCGAAGGCACCACCACCATCAAGCGTTCCGATTTCGGCAAGCAGAAAGACCTGGGTCCGAAGTCCGACGCGGTCGAGCTGTACGTTTCGTTTGAAGGTGTGAAAGCGAAGTAATTTTCGCCGGCCACACAAAAACGCCCCCGGTCTTGCGATCGGGGGCGTTTTTTATGGCCTGCCGTAACTCTCGTCTCGGCGGCGCGCAAAAAAAATGCCCCGGTTTTCAGGCCGGGGCATTTTTCATTGCAGTGGAAAACTCAGCGATTGCGGGTCAGCAAGGCCGGTTTTTCACCGCGTGGGCGGCTTGGCAGTTGATCCAGCTGCTCAGGCGTCGGGAAGCGGTCGGCTTTCGACTCCTTGTGCATGATCTTCGGTCCGCTGCTGCGCGGGTTCTGCACGGCCGGTTCAGCGCGTTGCTGATCGTCACGGGCCGGGCGGCGGTTGCGCGAGTTCTCATCGCGACGACCCTGACCGTCACGCGGGGCACCGTTGCGTGGGCCGCTGCGCTTGCCTGGCGGAGTGCCGGTGCTCGAACCGTTGCTGTTGCGTGGGCCGTTCTGGCGACCTTGTGGCTGACCGCCGCGTGGTGCGCCCGAACCTGCGCCTTGCGCCGGAGCGCCCGGGCGACGGTTGCGACCTCCGGCCGGCGCCTGCTTCGGCACGTAATCAACGCGGTTACCGAAGTTATCGATATCGTCGTCGAGGAACTCGTCCGGAGCACGGTCAGCTGCGGCGCGTGGCGGCTGGCTTGGCTGGCGCTGTTCGCGGGCCGGAGTGCCTTCACGCGGCTTTTGTTGACGGGCTGGACGCTCGCCACGCTCACCTGCCGGTTTTTCCTTGCCCTTGTCTTTGCCTTTGTCTTTACGACCGCCGCCACCGCCGCCGCCATTCGGGCCGTCGCCGCGTGGGCCACGGGCATTGCGCGGGTTGCGCATGTCCGGACGTTCGCGGGCTTCCGGCTTCTCGGCCTCGATGGTGCTGGCATCGAAGCCCATCAGGTCGCCGTCGGCGATTTTCTGCTTGGTCATGCGCTCGATGCTTTTCAGCAGTTTTTCTTCGTCCGGTGCGACCAGCGAGATCGCCTCGCCCGAACGACCGGCACGGCCGGTACGGCCGATACGGTGCACGTAGTCTTCATCGACGTTCGGCAGTTCGAAGTTGACCACGTGTGGCAACTGATCGATGTCCAGGCCACGGGCGGCGATGTCGGTGGCAACCAGGATGCGCACTTCACCGGCCTTGAAGTCGGCCAGGGCTTTGGTGCGGGCGTTCTGGCTCTTGTTGCCGTGGATCGCCACAGCCGGCAGGCCGTGCTTGTCCAGGTACTCGGCCAGACGGTTGGCGCCGTGCTTGGTGCGGGTGAACACCAGCACCTGTTCCCACGCGCCGGCGGTGATCAGGTGGGCCAGCAGCGCACGTTTGTGGCTGGCCGGCAGACGGAACACGCGTTGCTCGATGCGCTCGACCGTGGTGTTTGGCGGCGTCACTTCGATGCGTTCCGGGTTGTGCAGCAGCTTGCCGGCAAGGTCGGTGATGTCTTTGGAGAAGGTCGCCGAGAACAGCAGGTTCTGACGCTTGGCCGGCAGACGCGCGAGGACTTTCTTCACGTCATGGACGAAGCCCATGTCGAGCATGCGGTCAGCTTCGTCGAGCACGAGGATTTCAACGTGGGACAGATCGACGCTGCCCTGGCCGCACAGGTCGAGCAGACGACCCGGGCACGCAACGAGGACGTCCACGCCACGGGACATGGCCTGAACCTGTGGATTCATGCCGACGCCGCCGAAGATGCAGGCACTGACGAATTTCAGGTCGCGGGCGTAGATCTTGAAGCTGTCGTGAACCTGGGCCGCGAGTTCGCGGGTCGGGGTCAGGACCAGCACGCGCGGCTGGCGCGGGCCGTGACGCTGGGATTTGTCCGGGTGGCCGTTGGGGAACAGCCGCTCCAGGATCGGAAGGGCGAAACCGCCGGTTTTACCGGTACCTGTCTGTGCCGCAACCATCAGGTCGCGACCTTGCAACACGGCGGGAATGGCCCGCTGTTGCACCGGAGTAGGCTCGGTATAGCCCGCATCTTCGATAGCGCGGACCAAAGCCTCGGAGAGACCGAGGGAAGCAAAGGACATGAGTAATCCTGTTTCAGTTAGGGCTTGGCCCAATGGGAGTCTTGCCTGGCGCGAATGGCGTTTAAGAGGACGCAATCCCGTCCGGTCCTGCTGCAGTTCCGAAGGCACGTCCGGAGCGCTCGCGCGGGCTGAAAAGCTGCGCTGTAGCGGGTCGGGAGGCCTGTTACGGTTCCGGGCGTCCGGGCGTGAGCCTGGCGGGAACGCCGGAGTATAACAGAGCAATCACTGCGCGCCGCTTTCCTGCTGCTCAACGGTTTTGCCGCTGGCGGTGGCGGTGCCCAGCGGCGCCGTCAGAGCGGGGGCCGCGCCGTAGCGGGCGCTGAGCTCGGCATAGGCCGGTTCGCGCTTGAAACGCTTGAGTTCCGCGCCGAAGCGCTGCACCAGCAAATCCATCCCGGCATTGCGCCGCACGGCCAGAAACTGGCTCTGGCGGCTGATGACCGTGGGGTTTTCCGTGATCTTGTCGCGAATGCCCAGTTCATCGAGCAAATGCTGACCCACACGGCGATCGGTGATCAGCAGGTCGATGCGCCCGCGCACCAGTTTGCCGAAGTTGGCTTCGTGGGTCGGTGCCGGTTCCCGAGTGAACAGGGTCGATTCGCGAAAGTCCGGGCTGTACAGATAGCCCGGCGAGGTGCCGACCGTCAGGCCCTTGAGGTCTTCAAGGCTGTGAAAAGGATGCGGTCGCTCGTTGGCATAGAACATCACGAACTCGACGTCCGACAGCGGTTCGCTCGGGTAGAGCAGGGTGGCGTCGCGTTCGTCGCTGTGGAAGATGTCCAGTGCGCCGTCGGCCTGGCCGGTTTCGAGCATCGACAGGCAGCGTTTCCACGGCAGGAACTGCCATTCGACTTCGATGCCCAGGCGCTTGAACACGATGGCGGTGGTTTCGTAGTCCAGACCGAGGTTCTTGCCGCCCTGTTCATAGACGTACGGCGCCCACGGTTCGGTGACGATACGCAGCTTCTCGCCCCGAGCCGCAAAGCTCAGGCAAGCAAAAACCAGCACGGCGAATAACTGCGTGATCAAAGGCATGGCTTGAGATTACGACGAGAAACGGCAAAGAGCCAGAAACTGGCCGTAGAAGCTCTGTTTCGGGCGTTAAAAGCAAAAGATCGCAGCGGCGAAAACGCTGTTGGCGTTGTCGCGGCTGCGATCTTCTGGTCTTGCGGTGACGTCTTTTTAGCGCGGCAGCTTCAGGTTGTTCCAGATCGCCAGGCTCGGTTCGGCCTGGTTCATGGAATAGAAGTGCAGGCCAGGCGCGCCGCCTTGCAGCAGGCGTTCGCACATCTCGCTGACGACCTGTTCGCCAAAGCGCTGAATGCTTTGGCTGTCATCGCCGTAGGCTTCCAGCTGCTTGCGGATCCAGCGCGGGATTTCCGCACCGCAGGCATCGGAGAAGCGCGCGAGCTTGCTGTAGTTGGTGATCGGCATGATCCCCGGCACGACCGGAATGTCCACGCCCAGCGCCTGCAAACGGTCGACAAAGTAGAAGTAGCTGTCGGCGTTGAAGAAGTACTGGGTGATCGCGCTGTCGGCGCCGGCACGGGCCTTGCGCACGAAGTTGGCGAGATCGTCTTCGTAATTGCGCGCTTGCGGATGCATCTCCGGGTAAGCGGCAACTTCGATGTGGAAATGATTGCCGGTTTCTTCACGAATGAATTCAACCAGTTCATTGGCGTGACGCAGCTCGCCGCTGGTCATGCCCATGCCGGATGGCAGGTCACCGCGCAGGGCGACGATGCGCTTGATGCCGGCAGCCTTGTACTCGTTCAGCAGGCCGCGCAGGTCGTCCTTGCTGTCGCCGACGCACGACAGGTGCGGGGCGGCGGGGATTTTGACTTCGCTTTCCAGCTGCAACACGGTGTTCAGCGTGCGGTCACGGGTCGAACCGCCAGCGCCGTAGGTGCAGGAAAAGAAATCAGGGTTGTAAGTGGCCAGCTGACGGGCAGTGGCGAGCAGTTTTTCATGCCCAGCATCGGTCTTGGTCGGGAAGAACTCGAAGCTGTAGCGACGGTCTTGGGACATGGAGGGGACCTCCAGCTACAAGCTGCAAGCTTCAAGCTGCAAGAGCAGCGGAGGTGCGCTGGTCTCTTGTGCCTGAAGCTTGCGGCCTGACACTGTTTTGACAAATAGGGGCAGAGCTTTCGGGCTTCGCGCGGCAAGCTCGGCTTGTGGCCTTGCTTGCCGCTTGAAGCTTGAAGCTCGCAGCTGCTCTTAGTAGCGGTAAGCGTGCGGCTTGAACGGGCCTTCGACGGTCACGCCGATGTAGTCAGCCTGTTGCTTGGTCAGTTGAGTGACCACGCCGCCGAAGCCGCGAACCATTTCCAGGGCCACTTCTTCGTCGAGTTTCTTCGGCAGTACTTCAACGGTCAGGCGCTCGGCTTTCTGGGCTGGCGACAGGTCGGCGTACTTCTGGCCGAACAGGAAGATCTGGGCCAGAACCTGGTTGGCGAACGAACCGTCCATGATGCGGCTTGGGTGACCGGTAGCGTTGCCCAGGTTCACCAGGCGGCCTTCGGCCAGCAGGATCAGGTAGTCGTCGTTCTGAGCGTCGAAAGCGCCCGGGCCGGTACGGTGGATCTTGTGTACCTGTGGCTTCACTTCTTCCCATGCCCAGTTCTTGCGCATGAAAGCGGTGTCGATTTCGTTGTCGAAGTGACCGATGTTGCAGACAACGGCGCGCTTCTTCAGGGCTTTGAGCATGTTTGCGTCGCAAACGTTGACGTTACCGGTGGTGGTCACGATCAGGTCGATCTTGCCCAGCAGCGCTTTGTCGATGCTTGCTTCGGTGCCGTCGTTGATACCGTCGATGAACGGCGAAACCAGTTCGAAACCGTCCATGCACGCTTGCATGGCGCAGATCGGGTCGACTTCGGAGACTTTAACGATCATGCCTTCCTGACGCAGGGACTGGGCCGAACCCTTGCCCACGTCACCGTAGCCGATGACCAGCGCTTGCTTGCCGGAGAGCAGGTGGTCGGTACCACGCTTGATGGCATCGTTCAGGCTGTGACGGCAGCCGTACTTGTTGTCGTTCTTGGACTTGGTCACCGAGTCGTTGACGTTGATGGCCGGGATTTTCAGCTCGCCCTTGGCCAGCATGTCCAGCAGACGGTGTACGCCGGTGGTGGTTTCTTCGGTCACGCCGTGAACGCGGTCCAGAACCTGTGGGTACTTGTCGTGCAGCAGCTGGGTCAGGTCGCCGCCGTCGTCGAGGATCATGTTGGCGTCCCATGGCTGGCCATCCTTCAGGATGGTTTGCTCCAGGCACCACTCGTACTCTTCTTCAGTCTCGCCTTTCCAGGCGAAAACCGGGATGCCGGCAGCAGCGATGGAAGCAGCGGCCTGGTCCTGAGTCGAGAAGATGTTGCAGGACGACCAGCGTACTTCGGCACCCAGGGCAACCAGGGTTTCGATCAGCACGGCAGTCTGAATGGTCATGTGGATGCAGCCGAGGATTTTTGCGCCTTTCAAAGGCTGCTCGGAAGCGTACTTGCGACGCAGACCCATCAGGGCCGGCATTTCCGACTCGGCGATGATGGTTTCGCGACGGCCCCAGGCAGCCAGGGACATGTCGGCAACTTTGTAATCGTTAAAATCTGCAGGCGTGATAACAGCGCTCATGAAGAGCCTCCATTCGTAATGTATGCGAATGGGCGCCGTTGTGCGTTTAGTGTCCGGCCTGAGCCGGTCAACGCCCCATCCGAGCCTGACAGGTTGAACCTGCTGCAGCGCCCCTCGGACAGGTGGCGGGAAAACGGTATCAAGTGAACGTTACCGTTTTGAAACGGGGGCGATTATAGCCGTCTAGACTGATCTTCCAAAGGGTTTCTGTCGGCCAGATGAAGATCGCCAATCGCGACCATAGTAGAAGCCTCATGGAGCATGACCGCTCAGTCTGCCAAGATGGCGCCATCATTCGGCAAGACGCTCAGGAGTGAAGATGAATTTCCACACCCGCAAGTGGGTAAAACCCGAAGACCTCAACCCCAACGGCACCCTGTTCGGCGGCAGCCTGCTGCGCTGGATCGACGAAGAAGCGGCGATCTACGCCATCGTTCAACTGGGCAACCAGCGCGTGGTGACCAAGTACATTTCCGAGATCAACTTCGTCAGCGCCTCGCGCCAGGGCGACATCATCGAACTGGGCATCACCGCCACCGAGTTCGGCCGCACCTCGATCACCCTGACCTGCGAAGTGCGCAACAAGATCACCCGCAAGAGCATCCTGACCGTCGAGAAGATGGTCTTCGTCAACCTCGGCGAAGACGGCTTGCCGGCCCCGCACGGGCGGACCGAAATCAAGTACGTCAAAGACCAGTTCAAGGATGAAACACCCGTAACCGAGTAATCGCACCACCCTGGCGAACGGAAGCCGAGCGGCGCGTGTCGTAGCCTTATGACCCCGCCACCGGTTTCCCGCCATGACCACCCCAACAGACGGCAAGACCCCCGACCTCTCGGCCAAGGAACAACACGAAGTCGAGAAAAACCAGCCGCCCCGGGCGGCGGTCCTGCATGAAATCATCCGCAAACAGGGCGACCAGGAACTGGAGCGCAGCATCGCCGCACTGTGGTGGTCGGCACTGGCGGCCGGGCTGACGATGGGCCTGTCGCTGATGGGCATGGGCCTGCTCAACTCGCGTCTGCCCGAGGGCGACGAATTCAAGGTGATTGCCAGCTTCGGCTACTGCGCGGGTTTTCTCGCAGTGATCCTCGCCCGCCAGCAACTGTTCACCGAAAACACCCTGACCGCCGTGCTGCCGGTGATGACCAAACCGACGATCCGCAATTTCGGCCGGCTGATCCGGCTCTGGACGGTGGTGCTGTTCGGCAACCTGTGCGGGACGATTCTGGTGGCGTACGTGATGCTCGAACTGCCGATTTTCGACAGCAAAACCGACGAGGCCTTCCTCGAAATCGGCCGCAAGGTCATGGAGAACCACGCGAGTCAGATGTTCGCCAAGGGCATCGTCTCGGGCTGGATGATCGCCACCATGGTCTGGATGATCCCGTCCATGGAAAGCGCGAAGATGTGGATCATCATCCTCATCACCTATCTGATGGCACTGGGCGATTTCACTCACATCGTGGTGGGGTCGGCGGAGGTGTCGTATCTGGTGTTTGCCGGCGAGTTGCCGTGGAGTGATTTCTGGGCGGTGTTTGCCGGGCCGACCCTGGCGGGGAACATCATCGGCGGCAGTTTTATTTTTGCCCTGATCAGTCATGCACAGATCCGCAGTGAAAGCGGTGCGCCGAAGGAATCTGCGGATCAGGCCGAAAAGCCCGATCCGCAGCGGATCAAGAAATGATCAGTGGTGCGCGGGCTCGGCAGCGGTCACCGGCTCATCGCGGGTTGCGTGCTTGACCAGTTTGCCGATGGTCAGGCCCTGCAACAGGATCGACGACAGCACCACGATGTAAGTGATGCTCAGCAGCAGATCGCGCTCCGGGCCCAGTGGCAAGGCCAAGGCCAATGCCACCGAAACACCGCCGCGCAAACCACCCCAGGTCAGGATCCGGATCGTACCGCGCGGCACCGTGCGCCAGCGCCGCAGCAAGACGATGGCCGGGGCCACGGTGAGCAGCCGCGACAGCAGAATCGCCAGCGCCAGCAGACTTGCCGCCGCCACGTGCAACCAGTTGAACGGCAGCAGCAACAGCTCCATCCCGATCAGGGCGAACAGCAAGGCGTTGAGCATGTCGTCGAGCAATTCCCAGAAACCGTCCAGGTATTTGCGCGTCATGTCGTTCATCGCCAGGTTGCGACCGAGGTTACCGATGATCAGCCCGGCGACCACCATCGCAATCGGCGCCGAGACGTGCAGCTCGGTGGCCATTGCTGAACCACCGATCACCAGCGCCAAAGTCAGCATGACTTCGATCTGGTGCTGCTCGATGCTCTTGATCATCAGGTACACCAGATAACCGATCAGCCCGCCGAACAGCACGCCGCCGATGGCTTCATGGGCAAACAGCATGGCTGTGGCGCCGACGGTCGGGGTTTCACCCAGTTGCGCGATGCCCAGCAGCACGGTGAACACCACCACGGCGGTGCCGTCGTTGAACAGCGATTCGCCGACGATGGTGGTCTTCAGCGGCTTCGAGGCGTTGGCCGTACGCAGCACGCCGAGTACCGCAATCGGGTCGGTCGGGGAAATCAGCGCGCCGAACAACAGGCAGTAGAGGAAGCTCACGTGCCAGCCGAACAGGGCAAAAATGTAATAGGCGAGGCTGCCGATCACGGCGGTGGCGATCAGTACGCCGAAGGTCGCCAGCAGGCCGATCGGCCAGCGGTAGCTGCGCAGGTCGTTCAGGTTGACGTGCAAGGCGCCGGCGAACAGCAGGAACGACAGCATCCAGTTCATCAGCAGATCGCCGAAGTCGATCTGGCCGATCAGTTGCTGTACACGCTCTTCGAGGCCGGGGTAACCGAGCAGGCTCAGGCCTTGCAGCAACAGGGAAAACATCAGTGCGGTAACCATCACGCCGATGGTCGGGGGCAGGCCGATGAAGCGGAAATTCACGAAAGTGAGGAGGGTGGTGAGGCAGATGAAAGCGGCGACGAGTTCAAGCATCCGGGGTCCTTTGGATGGGGGGTGAAAGACAGCGCGCCCATTCATGGACGCAAGGGTTGGATGGGCTGACGCCGGGTGGGGACACAATTGTGTCCCCCGGGAAAATCAGCCGGACACATTGACCGCAGCGACACCCCGACGTTGCAGGTAGATGAAAAACAGCGCCGTCAGCACGGTCAGCACGCCCACCAGCGCGCCGGTCCACGGCAAGTCCGCCAGGTCCGCGCCGCTGGCTACCACCAATCCGCCGATCCACGCGCCGGCGGCATTGCCGAGGTTGAACGCGCTCTGGTTCAGGGTAGAACCGAGGTTCGGTGCTTCATGCGCCTGATCGATGATCAGCAGTTGCAGGATCGGGCACAGGGCGAAGGCAAAAATCCCCCACAGCACCAGCGTGATCGCCGCCGGAACCACCGAGCGGCTGGTCTGGCTGAACGCCGCCAGAATCACCACCACCGCCAGTGCGACACCCACCAGCGAAGGCAACAGGCGGCTGTCGGCCAGGCGCCCGCCGAGCATGCTACCGCCGGTCAGGCCGACGCCGAACAACAGCAGCATCACCGTCACGCCGTGAGGGCTGACGCCGGTGATGTCCTGCAGAATTGGCGCGATGTAAGTGAACACGCTGAACAGGCTGGTGGAAGCCAGCACGCTCATGCCCAGCGCCAGCAACACGTTGACCTTGCCCAGCACCTTGAATTCGCTGGCGAGGTTGGCCTTGTCCATCGGGATGTGTTTCGGCAACCACAGCCATTGGGCGAGGGCGGCGATCACACCAATCACCGAAACCGCCCAGAAGGTCGAACGCCAGCCGGCGTACTGGCCAAGCGCGGTGCCCAGCGGTACGCCGAGGACGTTGGCCAGGGTCAGGCCGGTGAACATCATCGCAATCGCCTGCGCCCGCTTGTTCGGCGCGACCAGCCCGGCGGCCACCACCGAACCGATGCCGAAGAACGCGCCGTGGCACAGCGCGGTGACCACCCGCGCCGCCATCAGCGTTGCGTAGTTCGGCGCCAGTGCGCACAGCACGTTGCCGAGGATGAACATCAGCGTCATGCCCAGCAGCGTGGCCTTGCGCGGCATGTTGGCGGTGCCGATCGCCAGGATCGGCGCACCGAACACCACGCCCAGGGCGTAGCCGGTGATCAACAGGCCGGCGTGGGGAATGCTCACTGCGAGGTCGCGGGCGACATCGGGCAGCAGACCCATGATGACGAATTCAGTGGTGCCGATGCCGAAAGCGGCAACAGCGAGTGCAAGCAAGGCGAGTGGCATGCGCAAGGTCTCTGTCGGTAGTCTTGACGCTTTGATCAGGCATACGCAGGCCGGCGACCGGTCTCGGACGAGAACGGGGCAGGCAGGAATTATTGGAATTTATCTGTGCGCAACTGAGTGCGGCGTGGTCGCTTGCAGTATAAACAGCTGCTGACACATCGCGAATCAATAATCTGACTAATTGGCTCAGGCTCAACAACAAGAATCAAGGAGTGGCACGTGCTGGCGACAGCTCTGGTGTTGGTGGCGGCGCTGTTGCACGCAGCGTGGAATACGTTGATCAAGTTCAGCGCCGAGCGGCTGCTGGTGGTGGCCTGCATGGACACCGTGGCGCTGTTGTTCGTCGCGCTGGCATTCCCTTTCATCAGCCTGCCACCGCCGGAAATCTGGCCGTGGATTCTGGCGTCGGCGGCGTTCGAGCTGCTCTATCGTTATCTGTTGATTCAGGCTTATCGGGTCGGCGATCTGGGGCTGGTCTATCCGTTGATGCGCGGACTGTCGCCGCTGGTGGTGCTGGCGCTGACCCTGATCTTCGCCGGCGAAGTGCTGACCACCCAGCAGATCTTCGGGATCATGCTGATCCCGCTGGGCATGGCTTGCCTGCTCTGGCAGGGCGGCGGCGGGAAACACTTGCCGTGGTCGATGCTGCCGGTGGTGGCGCTGATCGGCTTGTGCATCGGTTGCTACACCTACATCGATGGCCAGGCCTTGCGGCGCTGGTCGCATCCGCTGGATTACCTGGTCTGGGTCACGCTGCTCAGTGCCTGGCCTTTCCCGATGCTGGCGTGGGTGGCCAAGCGTCCGGCGTTCATGCTGTTCTGGCGAGAGCAATGGAAGCTGGGACTGGCGGTCGGGTTCTGCGTGTTGTTCAGCTACGCTCTGGTGCTGTGGGCGATGCAGTTGGGCTCGATTGCCGAAGCGGCGGCTTTGCGTGAAATCAGCGTGATTCTGGTGGTGCTGTTCGGCATGCGTTACCTGAAAGAACCTTTCGGCCGGCCGCGGCTCTTAGCCTGTGGGCTGGTGCTGATCGGCATGCTGGTGATGAAGTTCTGACCCGCCAACACTCTAAAAACTGAAGAAGGACGGCGTTATGACGGTGGCTCTGTGGTGCGTTTTGATTGCGATCTTTCTGCCCTACCTGTGCACGGGCGTGGCCAAGGCTGTCGGTGGGTATCGGCTGAGCGACAATCACGATCCCCGGGATTTTCTCGAAAGCCTGAACGGCGTGGCGCGACGTGCCCATGCGGCGCAACTGAACAGTTTTGAAGTGACGCCGGCGTTTGCGGCGGCGGTGATCGTTGCGCACCTGGTCGGCACGGCAGAGCTGGTGACGGTCAACGTGCTGGCGGTGCTGTTCATCACCAGTCGCCTGCTCTACATCATTTGCTATCTGGCGGACTGGGCGATTCTGCGATCGCTGGTGTGGTTTGTCGGGATGGGGCTGATCGCTTCGTTCTTCTTTGTGTCTGTCTGATTCTTGAGCGCTGCTACTTGCCTCTTCGTCGGATCGCCGCCCGGAGCAAGCCCGCTCCCACAGGGTTCTCTGGTGCACACAGGATTTGTGCTCGCTATTGATACCTGTGGGAGCGGCGGTGCGACGATTCGACTTGCCCGCGAAGGCGATAGCTCAAGCGCCGAGGCGCTTAAGGTTTGTCCTTCACCGTGTCGGCGACTTGGGGCACTTGCGGCAACGCCGCACCTTTTGGCCAGAGCATCCAGATCTGCCCTTGCTGCTTCATGTCGCCGGCCAGTTGCCCGGCGGCATCGCCGGTGCCCCAGAACAGATCCGCACGAACTTCGCCGGCAATCGCGCCGCCGGTGTCTTGCGCAGCCACCGGGCGTACCAGTGCCGTGCCGTCCGGGCGGGTGGTCGACAGCCACAACAGGCTGCCCAGCGGAATCACCTTGCGATCCACCGCCGCGCTGTAACCGGCGGTCAGCGGCACATTCAACGAGCCGCGCGGGCCTTCGTTGCTGTCCGGGTTGCGGGTGAAGAACACGTAGCTCGGGTTGCTCGCCAGCAGTTCCGGAATGCGCGACGGGTTGGCCTTGGCCCAGTTGCTGATCGCTCCCATGGTCACTTCTTCTTTTTTCAGCTCGCCTTGTTCCACCAGCCAGCGGCCGATCGGCCGGTACGGGTGACCGTTCTGGTCGGCGTAGGCGATACGCAGTTGCCGGCCGTCATCGGTCTGGATCCGCCCCGAACCCTGAATCTGCAGAAATTGCAGGTTCATCGGGTCGGTCAGCCACGCCACGACCGGCGCCTTGACGCCCTGGCTCTCGATGGTCGCCGCGTCATCGTAAGGCTTCAGCACACGACCTTCGAGGCGGCCGCGCAGGCGCTTGCCTTTCAGTTCCGGGTAAATGCTGTCCAGCGACACAATGATCATGTCTTCGGGCACGCCATACACCGGCACGTTGGCGGTGGCGGTTTGCGTCAGGCTGCCGGGGTAGACCGGTTCGTAATAGCCGGTGATCAGACCGTTGGGGTTGTCGTTCTCGGCGCGCAGGCCGAAGACGTCGAGGTTCTGCTTGAGGAACGTGCGAATGTCGCCGGCGCTTTGCGGCACGTTGGCGGCTGCCGCACAGGTCGCGCCCCAGACCGGGTCAGCCTTGAGCCGAGTGCAGGCGCTGCGCCACGAACCGAAACCGGCCACCAGGTCGCTATCGGACACCGCAGGCAGGGCTTCCCAGGTGGCGCTGGAATACGTGGCCAGGGCGTGGGTTTTCGGCTTGGCGCTGTCGCCACCGGTGCAGCCGGCGAGGATTGCCAGCAACGGGAGGGTCGCGATAAGCGGATGACGCCAGGCCTTGAAACGGCTGTTCATGGAGAATTTCCTGTGCCGGTTGCAGAAGTGCTCCATGCGCTCAAGCAACCCTTATTGTTAATAGGGCTATTGGTGTTTGGCGGTGACCCGAGGATACTGGCCGCCGATTTCCGTGACCTGAAGCCACCATGACTCTTAAAAGAATTTCTGTTGTATTGCTGGCCTGTCTGACCTTGTCCGCCTGTGGCGGTGTCGACCCGAATTCCCCGCTGGGTCAGCGCAAGGCGATCTTCAAGCAGATGCTCAAGACCGGCGAAGACCTGGGCGGCATGCTGCGCGGACGCATTGCCTTCGACGGGCCGAAATTTGCGGAAGGTGCGGTCAAGCTCGATGCGTTGTCCCATGAGCCGTGGAAACATTTCCCGCAGGTGCGCGAAGAAGATCACACCAGCGCCAAGGATGATGTCTGGCAGAAACAAGCGCGCTTCCAGGAAATGGCCCGCACCCTTGAAGCGGCCACCGGTGAACTGGTGATCGCCAGCAAGGTGCAACCCTACAAGGCCAGCAACCTGGGGCCGGCGGTGCAGAAAGTCGAAGATGCCTGCAGTGCCTGCCATAAAGAGTTTCGCGACCACTGATGTTCAAGGGATCACGGCTTTTGGCTATGATCCCCGGCTTTCTTACTTGTCGAGTTCGTCCAGCGCGTCCTGCAATTCCTTGCGTGATTCGGCGAGCTTGTTCTTGCGCTTGTCGATCTTCTCCGGATCACCTTTCTTCATGGCCTTGTCCAGATCAGCCTGACGCTTGCTCACTTCGTGCTTGGCGTCGAGCACCTTGTTTTCGCGTTCTTTCTTCAGGCCGGCGTCGGTGCAGTGTTCGGTGACTTCGCGCAGGGCGGTTTCGAGGCCGGCCTGCTGGTCGGCGTTGCCGCGGGACTTGGCCTGTTCGATCTGGTTGATGATGCCCTGCTTCTTGGCGGCACAACCGGTCAGGCCCGGCGCGTCTTCGTCGGCCATCACGGGGGCGGCGAGGACTGCGCAGAAAGACAGCAGGGCGAGCGGTGCGAGAAATTTCATAAAAGCTCCATGTGCAAAGACAATCGGGTCGGTGAAGCACTGCGCTGTTGGAGCGCTCCGGCGGACATTGGGTTCCCGGCGGGCCGGGGATCGCGTGTTCAGAAGCCGTCGACGCCGGCGGCTTGCAGGGTTTCACTCAGGGCCAGTACCTGCGGGTCGCGAAAAAAGGCGCTCAATTGCGCCGCGCGGCCCGGGCCGATTCCGGCTTCTGCCTGCCATTGTTCGGTATTGCGTTGTGCCAGCGCCTGCCATGAATCGGCGAGTGTTGCCTGACCGGTCGGTGGCAATCCCAGGGCTTTGAGCCACTGCAGGAACGGCCGTTGGCGGGCGCTGTGAAAACTGTGCAGCAGGCGGGCACTGCTGCGCTCGCCGAGACCGGCAATGTTAGCAAGCTCCAGCCCGTCGAGGGTCAACCAATCCAGCAGGCTGTTCAGGCGGCCTGTTTCCAGAAGTTTCTCCCAGGTGCCGCGACCGACATGGGGCATGGCCAGTCCCTGCTTGCCGCTGAGCCAGGTCAGGCGCGCGAGGAACTGGCTTTCGCAGCCCGGCGTCGGTTGCCAGCAGCTCAGGGCGTGAAAGTCGCTGGCGAGCGGAATGGTCAAATCGGCGCGTTCGGTACTGCGCAGTACCACGCTGTCGAGGCGCGGGATCGTCAGCCCGGCCAGGCTGATTGCGACCTGATCGCCGGGGCGAATGTCCAGTTCCTGCCAGCGTCTGAGTGAACTGACGCTGACCCGTTTGATCTGCCGGTCATCGAGCATCACCGGCGACAGTTCGAGCACTGGTGTAATGCGCCCGGTGCGGCCGATCTTGAAGTTCACCTTGCGCACATCGGCCAGCGCCTGGGCGAAAGGGTACTTCCAGGCGACAGCCCAGTAGGGCGGACGGGCCTGCCAGCGCTCCGCCGGTGGCCGCAGGCTCTGACGCAGGACGACCCCATCCGTGGCGAATGGCAGTGGCGAGCGATACCAGTGATCGCGCCAGTGTTGCGCTTCGTTCAGGCTGGCGACGGCCTGGGTGTAGGGCTCCGTGGTAGGAAAACCGAATTGCGCCAGAGCGGCGATCCGCTCGGGTAATTCGCTCGGCCCTTGCGGCCAGTCCCAGACAAACAGCCCGATGCCGGCAGCGTGTTCCGCGTCCAGATCCTTGCGCCCCAGCAGCCCGGCCACGGTGGCGCGGGCGTTGGCGCTGCCGGCAAGTGCTTGTTTATGTCCGCTCAAGCGCCAATAGAGTTCGCCTTGCACCAGCAGATCCTGCGGTTGCGTCAGCTGTTGCGGAATGGCTCCGATCTTTTTTGCTGAAGTCGTCCAGTCCTGCCCGCGAACTCCATCCCCGCGACTGATCGCCTGATGCAGTCGACCGTCGCGATAGATCAGGGTCACCGCTACGCCATCGATCTTGGGTTGTACCCAGACGCTTTGGCGGTCGCGTAACCAGGTGGCGATGTCCGCCGCATCGTGAAGTTTATCCAGGCCGGTGTGTGCGACAGGGTGCGCAACCGGGCCGGATGCGGTGCGCAACGGCTCGGGCGGTGAGTGAAGTTTGAAGCACCGGCGCCATTGGTTCAGGCGCAGGCGGGACTGATCGTAGAGCTCATCCGCGATCACCGAGCGGCCTTCGCGATGATAGGCGTCGTCCCAGCGATCGATCTGTTGTTGCAGGGCGGCGACTTCGCTTGATGCCCGGGCGGCGGCCCAGTCGGGGCAGTCGGCAGCGAAGGTGTTGAGGTGGAAAAACGGCAGGAAAAACAGAATCAGGCGAAATGTGGCAAGCATTGTGAGCGTCCTTGCTCAGGGAGAAACTTGAAGGCTAGGCGAGGATCCGTTCTTGAGAGAGGTGGGTGTTTTGCGAGCTGTTTCCATTCTGAATGTGGTGTCGCTGATTCGGGCCTCTTCGCGAGCAAGCTCGCTCCCACAAGATACGAATGAAAAAGCCCCGCACGGCGAACCGTGCGGGGCTGCTTGTACCGCCAGGAAAATTACAGGCCGGCAGCGGAACGCAGAGCGTCGGCGCGGTCGGTTTTTTCCCAGGTGAAGGTGGAGAAAGTGTCTTCGCCAACAGTCTTGGTCTGCGGAGCACGGCCGAAGTGGCCGTAGGCTGCGGTTTCCTGGTACATCGGGTGCAGCAGGTCCAGCATGGTGGTGATCGCGTATGGACGCAGGTCGAACACTTCGCGGACCAGTTTGATGATCTTGTCATCGCTGATCTTGCCGGTGCCGAAGGTGTTCAGCGAGATCGAGGTAGGCTGGGCCACACCGATCGCGTAGGAAACCTGGATCTCGCAACGCTCGGCCAGGCCGGCAGCGACGATGTTCTTGGCAACGTAACGGCCAGCGTAGGCAGCCGAACGGTCAACCTTGGATGGATCTTTACCGGAGAACGCGCCACCGCCGTGACGGGCCATGCCGCCGTAGCTGTCGACGATGATCTTGCGACCGGTCAGACCGCAGTCACCTACCGGGCCGCCAATGATGAACTGGCCGGTCGGGTTGATGTGGAACTGGGTGTCCTTGCTCAGCAGTTCGGCAGGCAGTACGTGCTTGACGATCAGCTCCATCACGCCTTCGCGCAGGTCGTTGTACGACACTTCAGGGTTGTGCTGGGTCGACAGAACCACGGCGTCGATACCGACAACCTTGCCGCCTTCGTAACGGCAGGTCACTTGCGACTTGGCGTCCGGACGCAGCCAAGGCAGCAGACCCGATTTACGGGCTTCGGCCTGACGCTGCACCAGTTGGTGCGAGAAGGTGATCGGTGCCGGCATCAGCACGTCGGTTTCGTTGCTGGCGTAGCCGAACATCAGGCCCTGGTCGCCGGCGCCCTGATCTTCAGGCTTGGCACGGTCAACGCCCTGGTTGATGTCAGGGGACTGCTTGCCGATGATGTTCATCACGCCGCAGGTCGCGCCGTCGAAGCCGACGTCGGAGCTGGTGTAGCCGATGTCGCAAATCACGTCACGAACGATCTGCTCCAGGTCGACCCAGGCGCTGGTGGTCACTTCACCGGCAACGATGGCCACGCCAGTCTTGACCAGGGTTTCCACCGCAACGCGTGCGTGCTTGTCCTGGGCGATGATGGCGTCCAGCACTGCATCGGAAATCTGGTCGGCGATTTTGTCCGGATGTCCTTCAGACACGGACTCGGAGGTGAAGAGGGAGTATTCGCTCATCTCGATGTTTTCCTGAATTTACCGATGGTGAGTGTCGCCAGCCGGTCGCTGAAAATGGCGGACCTGGATCTGGAAACCATTACGTAAGCCTACATAGAGGCTTTCCCCGGGAACGAGTCCCGCAGCGGTGGCCCAACGGGCCAGATCGTCCTGTTCAAACCCCAACCACAGATCACCGCAGGCCTCCCTGGCCCAACTCTGGTTGTGGCTACATAACTCTGTCACGAGCAGGCTACCGCCCGGTTGCAGCAGGCTGGCCATGTGCTTGAGCGCTTCGGCCGGCGCGGCGAAATGGTGCAACACCATGTTCAACACCACGCAATCGGCCTGAAGGCTTGTGCCATTCAATGCATCGGCCAATTGCAGGCTGACGTTAGCCAGCTGTTCACGTTCACATACCTGACGGGCCAGTTCGAGCATCGCCGCGCTGTTGTCCAGTGCGGTTACGGTGCCGAAGCGACGCGCCAGTTCCGGCAGGAATGCACCATCGCCGGGGCCGACTTCAATGGCCGTGGCAGCGCCATTGAAATTCAGTTTGTCGAGCAGGGCCAGCACGCTTTCACGGTACTGCGGCAGGCCGGCAATCAAATCCTGCTGGGCGCGGAATTTCTCCGCGACCCGGGCGAAAAAGTCCTGGCTGTTGGCCGCGCGTTGCCCGTGGACCTGTGCGATCCGGGTTTC
Organism: Pseudomonas sp. B21-021; assembly: GCF_024749205.1. Lineage (NCBI taxonomy): Bacteria > Pseudomonadati > Pseudomonadota > Gammaproteobacteria > Pseudomonadales > Pseudomonadaceae > Pseudomonas > Pseudomonas sp. B21-021. The sequence continues at coordinate 6,011,105 of NZ_CP087192.1, read as the reverse complement.
CACGTCAGCTGGCAGCGCCAGATTGTCGACTTCTTCTAACAACGCCGCGTGCAACTTGCCGCCCAGCAACTCGGTGTGGGGCAGGGCGCGGCGATAGAACACCGCATTGCCTTCACGGCGAGTCGCCACCAGATCCGCCTGCGCCAGCACCTTAAGGTGATGGCTCATGCCGGACTGGCCGATATCGAAAATCTGCGCCAGTTCCAGTACGCCGAACGAGTCGTTGGCCAGGGCGCGCAATACATTCAGCCGCAGCGGATCGCCGCCGGCCTTGCACAGGGCCGCCAGCTCGTCGCAATCGTCATGGCGAATGGAAGGCACACGTAAGTTCATAGGGCTGGCAGTCTAGTGACGGCCTGAAAGCATCGCAAGGTCTATATCAAAAAGTTTTGATATTGCTCGATGGATGGCGCATTCGATTGCACTTCTCACCGCCCGGTTAACTCTACAAACGAACAGCGGAAAGGTTTCACCAACCGAAACCGATGTTATCCATGGGAAAAACGCCTCCGGATGACTATCTGTCATTGCCCCGAGGCGCTCGGGTGAGGGAAAATGCCCTCCTTTTTTCCGTTTCAATCTATTCACACCCAGGAGATCAGCGATGCCTAGCCGTCGTGAGCGTGCCAACGCCATTCGTGCCCTCAGCATGGATGCCGTGCAAAAAGCCAACAGCGGCCATCCCGGTGCCCCTATGGGTATGGCAGATATCGCCGAAGTGCTTTGGCGCGACTACCTCAAGCACAACCCGAGCAATCCATCGTTCGCCGACCGTGACCGCTTCGTGCTGTCCAACGGCCACGGCTCGATGTTGATCTACTCGCTGCTGCACCTGACCGGCTACGACCTGTCGATCGACGACCTGAAGCAATTCCGTCAACTGCACAGCCGTACCCCGGGCCACCCGGAATTCGGTTACACCCCGGGCGTTGAAACCACCACCGGCCCGCTGGGTCAGGGTCTGGCCAACGCTGTGGGCTTCGCCTTGGCTGAAAAAGTCCTGGGCGCGCAGTTCAACCGTCCTGGCCACAACATCGTCGACCACCACACCTACGTGTTCCTGGGTGATGGCTGCATGATGGAAGGCATTTCCCACGAAGTCGCTTCCCTGGCCGGCACTCTGGGCCTGGGCAAGCTGATCGCTTTCTACGATGACAACGGCATTTCCATCGACGGCGAAGTCGAAGGCTGGTTCACCGATGACACGCCGAAGCGTTTCGAATCGTACAACTGGCAAGTGATCCGCAACGTCGACGGTCACGACCCGGAAGAGATCAAGACCGCCATCGAGACCGCTCGCAAGAGCCCGCTGCCGACCCTGATCTGCTGCAAGACCACCATCGGTTTCGGTTCGCCGAACAAGCAAGGCAAGGAAGATTGCCACGGCGCCCCGCTGGGTGACGCGGAAATCGCCCTGACCCGTCAGGCGCTGAACTGGAACCACGGCCCGTTCGAAATCCCGGCCGACATCTATGCCGAGTGGGATGCCAAGGAAAAAGGCCGCGCCGCCGAAGCCGAGTGGGATCAGCGTTTCGCTGCCTACTCCGCCGCGTTCCCGACCGAAGCCAATGAACTGATCCGTCGCCTGAGTGGCGAGCTGCCGGCCGACTTCTCCGAGAAGGCCGATGCCTACATCGCTGAAGTCGCGGCCAAAGGCGAAACCATCGCCAGCCGTAAAGCCAGTCAGAACGCCCTGAACGCGTTCGGCCCGCTGCTGCCGGAAGTGCTGGGCGGTTCGGCTGACCTGGCCGGTTCCAACCTGACCCTGTGGAAAGGCTGCAAAGGCGTCAGCGCCGAAGACGCCAGCGGCAATTACATGTACTACGGCGTGCGCGAATTCGGCATGACCGCGATCATGAACGGCGTTGCCCTGCACGGCGGTCTGGTGCCTTACGGCGCGACCTTCCTGATGTTCATGGAATACGCCCGCAACGCAGTGCGCATGTCCGCTCTGATGAAGCAGCGCGTGATCCACGTCTACACCCACGACTCCATCGGTCTGGGCGAAGACGGCCCGACGCACCAGCCGATCGAGCAACTGACCAGCCTGCGCAGCACGCCGAACCTCGACACCTGGCGTCCAGCCGATGCCGTTGAATCGGCCGTGGCCTGGAAAAACGCTCTGGAGCGCAAGGACGGCCCGTCGGCGCTGATCTTCTCGCGTCAGAACCTGCAGCACCAAACCCGTGATGCCGGCCAGATCGCCGACATCCGTCGTGGTGGTTACGTGCTGAAAGACTGCGCAGGCGAGCCTGAGCTGATCCTGATCGCTACCGGTTCGGAAGTCGGTCTGGCCGTTCAGGCCTACGACAAACTGACCGAGCAGGGCCGCAAGGTGCGCGTGGTTTCCATGCCATGCACCAGCGCGTTCGACGCTCAGGACGCCAGCTACAAGCAATCGGTCCTGCCGTTGCAGGTTGGCGCGCGTATCGCGATCGAAGCGGCTCACGCCGACTTCTGGTTCAAGTACGTGGGTCTGGAAGGTCGCGTGATCGGCATGACCACCTACGGCGAATCGGCTCCGGCTTCGGCACTTTTCGAAGAGTTCGGCTTCACCCTGGAAAACATCCTGGGTCAGGCTGAAGAGCTGCTGGAAGACTGATCCAGAAAAGGTGTCGCCTGAACTGACGCCTTCGCGGGCAAGCCCGCTCCCACAGGTTCTTTGGTGTACACAAAATGTGTGACCAGCCTAGAACACTGTGGGAGCGGGCTTGCCCGCGAAAGCGGTGGTTCGGGCAACATCGCACTGCCTGATTCACCACGGTAATCGAGAACCCCATGCCTCAACCGCGTCCCTACAAAGTTGCACTCAACGGCTACGGCCGGATTGGTCGTTGCGTCTTGCGTGCGTTGTTCGAGCGAGGCTCGGCGGCAGGGTTTGAAATTGTCGCGATCAACGATCTGGCCGACATGGCCAGCATCGAATACCTGACACGCTTCGACTCCACTCACGGCCGGTTCCCCGGCGAAGTGAAGGTCGATGGCGATTGTCTGCATATTAATGGCGACTGCGTGAAGGTCCTGCGCAGTGCCACCCCCGAAGGCATCGATTGGGCGTCGCTGGGCGTCGATCTGGTGCTCGAATGCTCCGGCGCCTACCACACCCGCGCAGACGGCCAGCGTTTCCTCGACGCCGGCGCGCCGCGTGTGCTGTTCTCGCAGCCGATGGCCAGCGAGGCGGATGTCGACGCCACCATCGTCTACGGCGTCAATCAGGATTGCCTGACTGGCGACGAACTGCTGGTGTCCAACGCCTCCTGCACCACCAATTGCGGTGTGCCGCTGTTGCGTCTGCTGGATCAGGCGGTCGGCCTGGATTACGTATCGATCACCACTATTCACTCGGCGATGAACGATCAGCCGGTGATCGACGCCTATCACCACGAAGACCTGCGCCGCACCCGTTCGGCGTTCCAGTCGGTGATCCCGGTGTCCACCGGTCTGGCGCGTGGTATCGAGCGCCTGCTGCCGGAACTTGCCGGGCGAATTCAGGCCAAAGCCGTACGCGTGCCGACGGTCAACGTGTCCTGCCTCGACATCACGATGCAGACCGCGAGCGACACCGACGCCGGCGAGGTCAACCGGATCCTGCGCGACGCCGCCACCAGCGGCCCGCTCAAAGGTCTGTTGGCCTACACCGAATTGCCTCACGCCAGTTGTGATTTCAACCATGACCCACATTCGGCCATCGTCGATGCCAGTCAGACCCGCGTTTCCGGCCCACGGCTGGTGAACATCCTGGCCTGGTTCGACAACGAATGGGGTTTTGCCAACCGAATGCTGGATGTTGCAGAACACTATCTGCAAACAGCGACTTCAAAAAAACCGTAGGAAGTGCGACCCATGACCGTGTTGAAGATGTCCGACCTCGATCTGCAAGGTAAGCGCGTATTGATCCGCGAAGACCTCAACGTCCCAGTCAAGGACGGTGTTGTCACCAGCGATGCGCGTATCCTGGCTTCGCTGCCGACCATCAAGCTGGCCCTGGAAAAAGGCGCGGCCGTGATGGTCTGCTCGCACCTGGGTCGTCCGACCGAAGGTGAGTTCTCCGCCGAGAACAGCCTCAAGCCTGTCGCTGACTACCTGAGCAAGGCCCTGGGCCGCGAAGTGCCGCTGGTGGCTGATTACCTGGGCGGCGTTGACGTCAAGGCCGGCGACATCGTGCTGTTCGAAAACGTGCGCTTCAACAAGGGCGAGAAAAAGAACGCCGACGAACTGGCCCAGCAATACGCCGCCCTGTGCGACGTGTTCGTGATGGACGCTTTCGGCACCGCTCACCGCGCAGAAGGTTCGACCCACGGCGTCGCCAAGTTCGCCAAAATCGCCGCTGCCGGCCCGCTGCTGGCTGCTGAGCTGGACGCACTGGGCAAAGCCCTGGGCGCCCCGGCCAAGCCGATGGCGGCCATCGTTGCCGGTTCCAAGGTCTCGACCAAACTCGACGTGCTGAACAGCCTGAGCCAGATCTGCGATCAACTGATCGTCGGCGGCGGCATCGCCAACACCTTCCTGGCTGCGGCCGGTCACCCGGTCGGCAAGTCGCTGTACGAGCCGGACCTGCTGGACACCGCTCGCGCCATCGCCGCCAAGGTCAGCGTGCCGCTGCCGGTCGACGTGGTAGTTGCCAAGGAATTCGCTGAAAGCGCCGAAGCGACCGTGAAACTGATCGCTGACGTTGCTGCTGACGACATGATCCTCGACATCGGCCCGCAAACCGCGGCCAACTTCGCCGAACTGCTGAAGTCGTCGAAAACCATCCTGTGGAACGGCCCGGTCGGCGTGTTCGAATTCGACCAGTTTGGCAACGGCACCAAAGTGCTGGCCCAGGCCATCGCGGACAGCGCGGCGTTCTCGATTGCCGGCGGTGGCGACACCCTGGCGGCCATCGATAAATATGGCGTGGCAGAAAAGATCTCCTACATTTCCACCGGCGGTGGCGCGTTCCTCGAATTCGTCGAAGGCAAGGTGCTGCCGGCCGTTGAAGTCCTGGAAAGCCGGGCCAAGGCCTGAGGCCGCCCGATTGGCCAGGCAAAGGAGTGTTCAGATGGTCAAGTCGTTAGCGCTGTTGTTGCTGACCGGTACATTGGCGGCCTGCGGGAGTAACCCGAAGGCTGCGCCGGAGCCGGCACCCGGCGACGCACAGAAAGGCTGCTACCAGGCCGACTGGCAGGCCGAAACCAACCCGGTGCTGAACAAGCGCTCGGGCCCGGACGGTCTGGACAAATACGAGACGCAAACCCCGGCCAAGGAACATGGTTGTCCTTGACCGGTCTGACTCTTTACTCAAGTCCGGCGGCGTGCGCTGCCGGTCGAGGAACACGGATGAAAGGCTTGATCGCCGTTGCGGCACTGGGATTGTTGGGTGGTTGCGCGCAGTGGAACCCGTTCCAGTCGTCCGCCCCTGTGGATAACTGGACCACCTGGACCTGCGACAGCCAGGCCAAGGTGCTGTGGCGCTTCACTGATGCCGCCCGCAAGGAAGTCGATGTGCGTCTGGGCGGCGGTGATCAGGTCTATCGCCTGAAAGAAGAGCCGGGCGCCTCGGGCGCGCTGTACAGCGATGACATGCTGGCGTTTCACATCAAAGGTGAGGAAGGCCTGGTCTACTGGGTCGCCACCAATGATTTGATCGGTCGGGGCTGCAAAGCCGAATAAAACAGAATTTGCTTTATCGAATCACCAGGCCGGGCCTCAACCCCCGATCTGCAATCACTTGAATAGCCGCCGCCGCTCCGGCAGGCTGGCACGATTAACGACCCAAACCGGGAGAGACACACACAATGGCACTTATCAGCATGCGCCAGATGCTGGACCACGCAGCCGAGTTCGGCTACGGCGTTCCAGCCTTCAACGTCAACAACCTTGAGCAGATGCGCGCCATCATGGAAGCCGCTGACAAGACTGACTCCCCGGTGATCGTTCAGGCTTCGGCCGGTGCCCGCAAATACGCCGGCGCCCCGTTCCTGCGTCACCTGATCCTGGCGGCAATCGAAGAATTCCCGCACATCCCGGTGTGCATGCACCAGGACCACGGCACCAGCCCTGACGTCTGCCAGCGTTCCATCCAGCTGGGCTTCAGCTCGGTCATGATGGACGGCTCCCTCGGCGAAGACGGCAAGACCCCGACCGACTACGAATACAACGTCCGCGTAACCCAACAAACCGTCGCCATGGCTCACGCCTGCGGCGTTTCGGTAGAAGGCGAGCTGGGCTGCCTGGGTTCGCTGGAAACCGGCATGGCCGGTGAAGAAGACGGCATCGGCGCCGAAGGCGTTCTGGACCACAGCCAGATGCTGACCGACCCGGAAGAAGCCGCTGACTTCGTCAAGAAGACTCAGGTTGATGCCCTGGCCATCGCCATCGGCACCAGTCACGGCGCCTACAAGTTCACCAAGCCACCTACCGGTGACGTGCTGGCGATCGACCGCATCAAGGAAATCCACAAACGCATCCCGAACACCCACCTGGTGATGCACGGTTCCTCGTCGGTTCCACAAGAGTGGCTGGCGATCATCAACCAGTACGGCGGCGACATCAAAGAAACCTACGGCGTACCGGTTGAAGAAATCGTCGAAGGCATCAAGCACGGCGTGCGCAAGGTCAACATCGACACCGACCTGCGTCTGGCATCCACCGGCGCCATGCGTCGCCTGATGGCCACCAACCCGAGCGAATTCGACCCACGTAAATTCTTCGGCGAAACCGTGAAGGCGATGCGCGATGTATGTATCGCTCGTTACGAGGCTTTCGGTACTGCCGGCAACGCTTCGAAGATCAAGCCGATCTCGCTGGAAAGCATGTATCAGCGTTATCTGAAGGGTGAGTTGAACGCCAAGGTCAATTGAGACTGGGGGTTTAGCTGATTTGAAAGAAACCCGCCGTGAGGCGGGTTTCTTTTTGCCTGGGTTTTTTATGTCTAGCTCATATATACGTTGCGTGAGATGTCACCTATAACGGACAAAAAGCCGGAACGGCTTACTGAAGTCCGATATAGGTGACATTGATGATCTTGTACAACCCGCCGCTGTTTGGTGAACGAATCCGTCAGTACAGGCGTGCGAAGGGTTATACCCAGGCGCTGTTGGCGCAGAGAGCGGCGTGCAGCCGTAAGACCATTATTGACCTTGAAGCGGGAGGGAATGTGGCCCTATACACCGTGTTCAGGGTTTTGACAGCGCTGGGAATGACGCTTGATATCGTGGATAACCGGATAGATATCAAATCCTTGGCGGAACTGGTTGAACACGATGAGTAAGCTGCAACGGAGTCCGTCTACGGATTTTTACGGGAGGTGATTTTTGCGTGGGGTAAGAATTATCCAACGTAGTTGAGTACCTAGACGGCTGATCAATAGGACGTAGTCCATGTTCCGCTACCGCAACATTTGAAGATTCATGTTGTGCAAACACAACATTTCACTTCGAGAAACCCGCCGTGAAGCGGGTTTTTTAGATAGAACGGATTATTTCGGCTCGACGTGATCCAGTGCCTGATTCACCGCCAGTTCTCCAAGCATCACCAGTTGCGCAATGCCTATCGCGGTTTTGCGGTCGGCGGGGGCGAGGGTGGCGGCGAAGTTGTTGAGCATTTCGCTGGCGGAGCCGAGGGTTTCGCTGGCGTTGGCCAGCAGGGATTCGGTGTTGTAGGCGGGATTGGCGAAGTACATGCGGTCGGGTTCGTTGACCGTGGCCATGATGCGGGAGCCGGGGCAGAGGTAGTGGTCGAGGGCGCGTTCGGCGGCTTCGTTGAGTTTTTTGGGGTCGATGGAATCGTAGGGGGAGGCCGGGTCTGTGACCGGCGGATGAGGTGTCGATTGAATCATGTTTCGTCTCCGGGAAGTGGAGCCGACACCGGATCGCTACTAAACGATGGGGTGGCAGCTGAACGCAGGTTAGTAGACCGGGGAGACGCGAACCGGCGCGCCCGAAAGCGCCCTGCGTACAGCTACCATCAAGCGCAGATACCGAGATATCTCACTTTCTGGAGTGCAAATACGCCTCGCGAACCCTCGGGCTACTAAACCCGATCACTGTGAATCAGTGACCGAAATCAAGTTACCGATGGCCCTCCAGGCGCACAAGCCGGCGGATTCTGGCGTACCGGTAGGCAGCGACGCAAGCCGTTGTAGGCTTCGGGACGTTACGCGCACTGCCTTTAAACAGCGGCCTTAAACGTGCGAGCCACCGCTATTTATCGTGATCGATGTCCAGCTTGCTGAACGTCACCTGCCCCCCCTCACTGGTGTACCCGGTGTTGTCCTGCACATACACGCCTGCCTTGAAATACAGCGGCTTGTTGCGCCATGTCGCGCTGATCTGCGAATCCCATTGATACCCGGCCGCACTCACGCCCAGCGCACCGCCGGGGCTCAGGTGAATGAGGTAGTTGAACTCGCGATTGAGTTTGATCCCGGTGGCAAGGGTGATGACGCGGCTTTCGTCCTGATCCGGATGGGTGCGCAGTTTGATCACCAGGTTGCCGGTCTCGGTTTTGTCTTTGTACTGGTACTCAAGCTTGAGCATCGGCTTCTGGCTTTCATAGGCGTGGATCTGGCCGATGACGATCTTGCCGGAGCTGGGCACCTTGTTGACCGAGAGGGTCGCGCGCAGCAGGTTGTCGGCGTCCGGGTAATACCAGTTGCGCAATGTTCCGTTGCTGTAGGTTTCGCGCAATTCGGTGCGCGGGTAGATCGCGTTTTCGGTTTTCGAGCCGGTCACCGGGGACCAGAAGAACAGGGTGCCGGTGTCGGAATGGAAGTACTGATCCTTGAAGCCGTTCACCAGTTTGGAGGTTTCGACGGTGTAGGGCGGGCTGCCAACGGGAACGCTGAGGTTCCAGGTTGCGAGGTCGATCATGTCGGTTCTTCCACTCTGTTGCTGTTGCACGCGCGTGCCAGAAGCTCTAGCCCGCGGTTCTTGGGGGCGGCCTTTATAAGCGTAGAGGGATTTTTTGTTAACGGCCGTCTGGCGGATGATTGGCGTCAACATCCTGTCGAAATGCCATCTTTCCCGGTTTTCGGGGGCTTCAGCGGTGACCGTTAGTCGGCTGCCTATCGGTTTGGTTAAATGATGGCTGGATGACAGCTATTGCTTTTACAGATCCCGGACTAGAGTGAAGGCTCAGTGACTGTACGGTTTTCACGAGAAACCGCGCGGAACGCTGATCCGAGATGCCCCGACACGAGATGTCCCGACAAGAGAAGCAGCATGGAATGCGCGCAACCCCAGCCAGGTGAAGGCAGCTCAGTCCTTTTGATCGTTGATGATTACCCTGAAAATCTGATCAGCATGCGCGCGTTGCTGCAGCGCCAGGACTGGCAGGTGATGACCGCGGCTTCCGGTTTCGAAGCCCTTAGCCTGCTGCTCGAACACGACGTCGATCTGGTGCTGCTGGATGTGCAGATGCCGGGCATGGACGGTTTCGAAGTCGCGCGGCTGATGCGCGGCAGTCAGCGCACGCGCCTGACCCCGATCATTTTCCTCACCGCCAACGAGCAGTCCCAGGACGCCGTGATCAAGGGCTACGCCAGCGGCGCGGTGGATTACCTGTTCAAACCGTTCGATCCGCAGATTCTCAAACCGAAAGTCCAGGCGTTGCTGGAGCACCAGCGCAATCGCCGGGCCTTGCAGCGTTTGAGTCAGGATCTGGAATCGGCGCGAGCCTTCAATGCGTCGGTGCTGGATAACGCCGCCGAAGGCATTCTGGTGTTGGGTGAGGATGGTTTGATTCGCTTCGCCAACCCGGCGATTTCCCGGCTGCTGAATGCGCCGGTGAAAGAACTGGAAGGGCAGGAGTTTCTCGATTTCCTGCAGAAACCGCACATTCCGCTGTGGGCCGACTCCGAGTTTTATGCCAGTTACAAACGCGGCGAGACGTTGCGCTTGCACGACGCGCTGCTGCGTACCGCGCCGGGGCAGCAAGTGCCGGTGGCCTTGTCCTGCGCGCCGCTGCCGAGTGAACAGCACGCGATGGTGGTGACGGTGCTGGACATGTCGGTGGTGCGCCATCTGCATCAACAGCTGGAATTTCAGGCGGTCACCGACCCGCTGACCGGGCTGCTCAATCGCCGGGGTTTTTACCAGACTGTGGAAAACCTGCTGTTGCGCGGCGAGCGCACGGACAGCAGTTGGGTGCTGATGTACCTCGATCTCGACGGCTTCAAGAGGGTCAACGATTCCCTCGGCCATGATGCAGGGGACCGGGTGTTGCGCTGGGTCTCCGAACAACTGAAAGCCTGCCTGCGGCCATTCGATATTCTGGCGCGGATGGGCGGCGATGAGTTCACCGCGCTGCTGGATCTGGAATTCCCCGAACAAGCGGCGAAGATCGCCGAGAAGCTCATCGAGCGGGTGTCGATCTGTCAGCAGATCGAAGGCCTCGATATCGCTCTGGGTGCGAGTATCGGCATCGCCACCTACCCGGATTGCGGCAACAACCTCGACGGGTTGATGCGCGCCTCGGACATTGCCATGTACGAAGCCAAGCGTGCCGGGCGTCAGCAATATCGCTTTTACGATCACGAAATGAACGGCCGTGCGCGCTCTCGGCTGATGCTGGAAGAGAGCGTGCGCAACGCCATCGAGAACCGCGATTTCAATCTGGTGTATCAGCCGCAGGTGGCGATTGGTGACGGCCGGATTCGCGGTTTCGAGGCATTGCTGCGCTGGCAGCACCCGAGCGTCGGCGACGTGCCGCCGGGGTTGTTCCTGCCGTTACTGGAAGAGGCGACGTTGATCAGCCGGCTCGGCAGCTGGATTTATCACCGCAGCGCCGGGCAGCGTAAGGCCTGGGAGTCCGAGTTTTCCAAAGATCTGGTCATCGGCGTGAGCCTGAGCAACACCCAGTTCGGCCTGCCAAATCTGGTCACTGAATTGCGCCAGGTGCTGGAGCGCCATGGTTTGCAGCCACACCAGATGGAAGTGGAAGTGACCGAGGAGGCGCTGACGATCAATCCGGACGAGACCCGCAAACAGCTGAAGCTGCTACGCAATCTCGGGGTGCGGGTGGCGCTGGATGATTTCGGTTCCGGGTCCTGCTCGCTGGCGCATCTGCGTGATCTGGAGCTGGACACTCTCAAACTCGATCGGCACCTCATTGCCCGATTGCCGGACTCGTCTCGCGACGCTTCGCTGGTGCGCACGGTCATCGACCTGTGCAAGGAATACGGCTTGCTGGTGATTGCCGAAGGCGTGGAAACCGTCGAGCAATACCAGTGGCTGCAAGCCCATGGTTGCGAGTACGTGCAAGGGTTCCTGGTGGCGCGGCCGTTGGTCGCCGAGGACACCGCACGCTTTACCGAGCCGTTCGACTGGAGCGCGTTGGCCGGTTGAATTCGCTACACTGGCGGCCTTTTCATGACCCGTGCCGCCCCATGACTGCGTTGAAATACCTCCAGGCCTATCCCGCGAATCTGCAGGATCAGGTGCGCCAATTGATCGCCGACAACCGCCTCGGTGATTACCTGAGCCAACGCTATCCGGGCCGCCACGATGTGCAGAGCGACAAGGCGTTGTACGGCTACGCGCTGGACCTGAAGCAGGAATACCTGCGCAACGCCCCGGCCATCGACAAGGTTCTGTTCGACAACCGCCTCGACCTGACCCATCGCGCCCTCGGCTTGCACACCACGGTCTCGCGGGTGCAGGGCGGCAAGCTCAAGGCCAAGAAAGAAATCCGCATCGCCTCGCTGTTCAAGGACGCCGCGCCGGAGTTTCTGAAGATGATCGTCGTCCACGAGCTGGCGCACTTCAAGGAGTCGGATCACAACAAGGCGTTCTATAAGTTATGTGAGCACATGCTGCCGGGCTACCACCAGGTCGAGTTCGACCTGCGGGTGTACCTGACGTGGCGGGACATGCAATAAGACATCAAACAACGGAGCGCATGCATGGACGTAAGCAAGACCAAGAGCAGTTTCTACCGGCGCTTGTACGTGGCGTACCTGATCGACAGCGGCCTGGCCAGCAGCGTGCCGGCGCTGACCGAAGTCACCGGCATGCCCCGGCGCACGGCGCAGGACACCATTGCGGCGCTGGCGGATCTGGATATCGTCTGCGAGTTCGAACAGGAAGAGGGCGCGCGCAATCATGCGGGGCGCTATCGGATTCGCGAGTGGGGGGCGATTGATCGGGGGTGGATTGAGCGGAATTTGCGGCAGATCAAGGCTGTTCTCGAGTATCCCTGACCTCAGCAGAGCCTTCGCGGGCAAGCCCGCGAAGGGGAAATCTCAAGACCGCCGCATACCAATATGCGGAATGTCATCCTCAAGATATTCCTCACCCGCGACCACAAACCCGTACCGCCCGTAATACCCCTGCAAATGCGCCTGGGCCGACAGATAGATCGGCACTTCAGGCCAACGCTTCTCGGCCTGTTTCAGCGCCTGTTCCATCATTTCATGCCCCAATCCCTTGCCACGGCCGGCCGGCGCCGTCAGCACGCGGCCGATCACCACGTCGCCACCCTGGGATTCCGGATCCAGCAGGCGCAGGTACGCCACCAGCTGATCACCGTCCCAGCCCATCAAATGGCAGGTGTCACCGTCCAGATCCTGACCGTCCGGATCCAGGTACGCGCAGCGCTGTTCGACCACGAACACTTCCGAGCGCAATTTCAAAATGGCGTACAGCTGCTCCAGTCCCAGATCGCTGTGATGTTTGCAGACCCACTCGATTGTCATCTTCCGATTCCTTGAACTACGTCGCCCGATACTAAGCGCAGCGCCGAAATATGTCTGTATGGCTGAGAAATCTGTGACAAAGGCCAAAATGCCATCATTCCAATATCGCGGCCCGCCGTACTTTGTGTAATCTGCTGGGAAGCGCTGTGCAATGGCTTCAATGAGCTAATGTTAGGGCCTGGGATTCGCCGGTAAGGGGCCTTGGGGTTTTGACTGAAAACACGCCGGGCGGCCCGCCCGCTAAGGATTTTCAAGCATGCCGCGATTGCATCGAGCCTTTGCTTTGATCGGATTGCTGTTGCTGGGTCAAAGCGCTGCAGCGGAGAAATTGCGTCTGGTATTCGACGTCTGGCCGCCCTTTACCGATGACACGCTGGTCAACGGTGGGCTGGCGACCGACATCGTGAGCACGGCCCTGGCCCGTGCCGGTTATGCCAGCGGTTATGAGCAGGTGCCGTGGGCGCGGGCGTTGATGGGGGTTGGCGAAGGACGTTACGACGTGCTGGTCAACGCCTGGTACAACGACGAGCGCACGAAGCTGGGGCAGTTTTCTGCTGAGTACCTGCTCAATCGCGTGCGTTTCCTCAAGCGCAAAGACGCGCCCATCGAATACAACAACCTGCAGGAACTGCACACCTATCCGATTGCGGTAGTGCGCGGCTACGCCTATTCGGCGCCGTTCGATGCCGACACCGCGTTGCAGAAAGTCCCTGTGCATAACTTCGCCATGGCCGTGCGCATGCTGGCGGCGGACCGGGTCAAGCTGACCCTGGAAGACGAATACGTCGCCCGCTATTACCTGGCCCGGGAATCACCGAAGGTGCGCAACGCGGTGGAGTTCCTGCCCAAGCCGTTGAGCGAGAACAGCCTGCACATTCTGGTCAGCCTGAAGAACCCGCAGCACGAACAGATCGTGGCCGGGTTCGACAAGGCGATTGCATCGATGAAGGCCGATGGCAGCTATGACAAGTTGCTCAGGCAGCACGGGATGTGAGGCGGCTCAATCTTCGGCTGTGTCTTTGATCAGGTGCGCCGCCAGCGTGCGCAACGGCCCGAGTTGACGGCAGATCAACGCCAGTTGCGTCTGCACCAGCCGCTGGCCTTCGTCGATTTCGTCCGGCATTTGCTCAAGCTCGTTGGCCAGCGCTTCTTCCTCATCGCTCTGAATCGCGATCGGCTGTTTGCTCGCCAGACCCTGGGCGATTTCATCGATACTTGCCGCCAGACTCACGCCGGCGCCGTCGATCAGGTGTTCGCGCACCTCGGCCGGCAGCTGGGTTTCCCGGTGTGCACCAAGCCCTGACAGATAGCTGAGCAAGGTGTGCGACAGCACCAGAAAGCGGAAGCCCACGTCGGCTTCCTTCCGGAAATGCCCCGGCTCCATCAGCATGTTCGCCAGCGTCGTGGAGAGTGCCGCGTCGGCGTTGTGCGCGTTGCGCCTGGCCAGGCGATAGGCGAGGTCGTCGCTCTTGCCGGCGGCGTATTGCTGCATGATCTGGCGCAGGTAAATGCTGTTGCAGGTGAGGGTGTTGGCCAGCACTTTGTTCAGGCGTCGACCCTGCCAGTCCGGCAGGAACAGGAACACCGCCAGCCCCGCGATCAGGCTGCCGAGCAAGGTATCGAACAGCCTCGGCACAAACAGACCATAACCATCGCCGACCTGGTTGAAGCAGAACAGCACCATGATCGTGATCGCGGCGGTCGCCACGGTGTAGCGGGTGGTGCGGTTGGTAAAGAACACCACGCCGGCAGCGATGGCGAAGCACGACTGCACCAGCGGATTCGGGAACAGATCGAACAGCGCCCAGGCAATCGTCAGGCCGATCGCCGTGCCGAAAATCCGCTGACCGAGTTTGCGCCGGGTGGCGCCGTAGTTCGGCTGGCAGACGAACAGCGTGGTGAGGATGATCCAGTAGCCTTGCGACGGGTGAATCAGGTGCACCATGCCGTAGCCGATGCTCAACGCCAGCGGCAAACGCAGGGCGTGGCGGAACAGCAGCGAGGTCGGCGTCAGCTGCGTGCGCAGACGAATCCACACGTCCTTGAAGTTGCGCGGCGAGCGGTCGAGCAGGCTGCTGTCGGTGGCATCCGCCAGGGCGTCGGGGTTGCTGGCGTCGCTGAGCAAACGGTCGAGGGTGCCGAGGTTGGCCGCCAGTGCGCGCAGTGAACGCAGCAGTCCGCGCCAGGCCGGGTTGCTCTGGATGCGCAGGTGTTCGAGGGAAGCGTGCAGGTCGCTCAGGGCTTCGGCGAAACTCGCGTCGTAGATGAACGGCTGACGCATCTGGATCGATTCGGCCAGCGCCCGGCAGGCCTTGCCTTGCTGGCGCAGCAGGCGCTGGCAGCGGAACAAGACATCGCTGTGGAAAAACGCATCGGCCAGCGCGTTATAGGGATAGTGCGAAGAGCTGGCGCGTTCGTGAATGTCTTGCGCCAGGAAGTACAGCTTCAGGTAACGGCTGACTTTCGAGCCGGGGCGACCGTTGCCGACCCGGTGCAGGATGATTTCCTTGGCGCTGTTCAGGGCTGCGACGACCCGGCCGTTTTGCTGGGCCAGTTCCAGTCGCCGTGCTTCGACGTCCATCTGACGGATCGGCTCGAACAGCGAGGATTTCAGCTTCAGGTAATAGCCGAGTTCGCGGAACAGCCGCGCCAGACTCTGCTGCACCGGCTGATTGGAAAACATCGCCTGCCACAGCACCGACAGCAGGCCGTACCACGCAGCGCCGGCCACCAGCAGCATCGGCTCGTGCCAGAAATCCGTGACCGCGCCGCCGCGCTGATCCACGCCGATCATGGTGTAGACAGAAAGTATCAGCGTCGCAGAAGCGATCGCACCATACCTTTCGCCGAGCGCCCCAAGCATGGTCAGGCCGAAACTGGCCAGTGCCAAAGCGATGACAAAAACGATGGGGTAGGGGAACAGCAATTCCACGGACAGCGCCGCGACGCTGAAACACACCAGCGTCACCGCCAGTGCATTGAGGCGGCCCTGCCAACTGTCGTCGGTCTCGGCCAGGGCGCTGGCGATGATCCCGAGGAACAACGGGATCAGCAGCCCCATTTCATCCTGATACCAGCACAGCGCCATGCTGCCGGTCAGGGCGATGAACACCCGCACGCTGTAGCTGAATTTATCCAGCGCCCACAGGCGCCGCAAAGACTGACGAAACGAAGTCGAGGACATGAAGTGCGAAGGCCTTCCGAGGCGATGCCGCTAAATTGAGCCAGTAATGACGCCGACGCAATGGCGCCGATCACATCTGACAGCAAAAAGTGTTCCTTTCATGCACCACATACCACTGTGGGAGCGAGCTTGCTCGCGATGGGGTCGGCACATGCAACATGGTTGTTGGCTGACAGTCCGCGTTCGCGAGCAAGCTCGCTCCCACAGTTTGATTTGTGTTTGTCAGACGTACTGCGCGGCGGCGTAGCCAGAGGCCCACGCCCACTGGAAGTTGAAACCGCCCAGATGCCCGGTGACATCCAGCACTTCGCCAACAAAATAGAGGCCCGGGCTTTTCAGCGATTCCATGGTCTTGGACGACACTTCGCGGGTGTCGACGCCGCCCAGCGTCACTTCGGCGGTGCGATAGCCTTCGGTGCCGGCCGGGACGACTTTCCAGCTGCCGAGCTTTTCGGCGATGTCCGCCAGTTCGGCGTGGGTGTACTGCTTCATCGGTTTGGAGACAAACCAGTTGTCCGCCAGCAGGTTGGCCATCTTCTTGGTGAAGATTTCACCGAGCAGGGTTTTCAGCTCGCTGTTCGGACGCTCGGCGGTTTGCTGTTGCAGCCAGCTCGCGGCGTCATGATCGGGCAGCAGGTTGATTTCGACCGTGTCGCCCGGCTCCCAGAACGAGGAAATCTGCAGAATCGCCGGGCCACTGAGGCCGCGGTGAGTGAACAGGATGTTCTCGCGAAAACTCTGATCGTTGCAGCTGACCAGACAATCCACCGAGGTGCCGGACAGTTCGGTGCACAACTCCTTGAGCTGGTCGGTGATGGTGAACGGCACCAAACCGGCGCGTGTTGGCAGCAGGTCGTGGCCGAACTGCTTGGCGACTTGATAACCGAAACCGGTCGCGCCGAGGGTCGGGATCGACAGACCGCCGGTGGCGATCACCAGCGACTGGCACTGGATCTGGCCGAGGGTGGTGTCGAGCAGGTAACCGCCCTCGACCTTCTCGATGGTCTGGATCGAGGTGTCGAGGTGCAGGTTGACGCCGACCTGATCGCACTCGTCCAGCAGCATGCCGAGGATGTCGCTGGATTTGTTATCGCAGAACAGCTGACCGAGTTTCTTCTCGTGGTACGGCACGCCGTGTTTGGCGACCATGCCGATGAAGTCCCACTGGGTGTAGCGGGCCAGCGCGGATTTGCAGAAGTGTGCGTTCTGCGAGAGAAAATTGCTCGGTTCGGTGTACATGTTGGTGAAGTTGCAGCGCCCACCGCCGGACATCAGGATTTTCTTGCCGGCCTTGTTCGCGTGGTCGAGCAGCATCACCTGACGCCCGCGCCCGGCGGCGGTCAGTGCACACATCAACCCTGCGGCGCCAGCGCCAATGATCACGACTTCGGTAGAGCGCAAAACGGTGTCCTCACACAATGACCACGCAGATCGTTCCCACGTCGAGGCGTCGAACCGTCTGCGTGGGAATGCATCCTGTGACGCTCCGCGTCACGATTTAAAAGCGGACGCAGAGCGTCCATGGCGGCATTCCCACGCGGAGCGTGGGAACGATCATTTAAGCGTTCTTACAAAACGCGAACGCGCAGCGAACGACCCTTGATCTTGCCGTTGTTCAAGCGCTGCAGCGCCTGCATGACCACGGTGCGTTCAACAGCCACATACGACTGGAAGTCGAAGATCGCGATCTTGCCGACCTGAGCGCCCGGAATCCCGGCTTCACCGGTCAGTGCGCCAAGAATGTCGCCCGGACGCACCTTGTCCTTGCGCCCGCCAGCGATGCACAGCGTGCTCATCGGCGGTTGCAGCGGGGCACCGCCCTGGGATTTCAGGTTGTCCACCTGATCCCAGTTCAGCGGGGTTTTCTGCAGTTGTTCGATGGCTTGCGCGCGGTGAGCTTCGGACGGCGCCACCAGGCTGACCGCGATGCCTTTCTCGCCGGCACGACCGGTACGGCCAACACGGTGAATGTGGATTTCCGAATCGCGGGCCAGTTCGACGTTGATCACCATGTCCAGCGCATCGATGTCCAGACCACGGGCGGCAACGTCGGTGGCAACCAGTACCGAAGTACTGCGGTTGGCGAACATCGCCAGCACCTGATCGCGGTCACGCTGTTCCAGATCGCCGTGCAGGCCGACAGCGGAAATGCCTTTGGAGGTCAGGTGATCGACGGTTTCCTGCACCTGCTGCTTGGTGAAGCAGAACGCCACGGTGGAGGCCGGGCGGAAGTGGTGCAGGACCTTGGTCACCGCGCTCATGCGCTCTTCCGGGGAAATCTCGTAGAAGCGCTGTTCGATCTGGGTGTCGTCGTGGAACGCTTCGGCTTTCACCGTTTGCGGATCGCGCATGAACTTCGACGCCAGCTGCTTGATGCCCACCGGGTAGGTGGCCGAGAACAGCAGGGTCTGACGGCGGGCCGGGGTCTGCTCGATGATGTCTTCGATGGCGTCGTAGAAACCCATGTCGAGCATGCGATCGGCTTCGTCGAGGATCAGCGTGTTCAGGCCGTCGAGGACCAGCGAACCCTTGCGCAGGTGCTGCTGAATGCGGCCCGGGGTGCCGACGATGATGTGCGCGCCGTGCTCCAGCGAGCCGATCTGCGGGCCGAAGGACACGCCGCCGCACAGGGTCAGGACCTTGATGTTGTCTTCGGCACGGGCCAGACGACGGATTTCCTTGGCAACCTGGTCGGCCAGCTCGCGGGTCGGGCAAATCACCAGTGCCTGGCAACCGAAGTAGCGCGGATTGATCGGGTTCAGCAGGCCGATGCCGAACGCGGCGGTCTTGCCGCTGCCGGTCTTGGCCTGGGCGATCAGGTCCATCCCCTTGAGGATCACCGGCAAGCTCTGCGCCTGGATCGGCGTCATCTGGGCATAACCGAGGGAGTCGAGGTTAGCCAGCATGGCGGCGGACAGCGGCAAAGTATTAAAAGCGGTGGCGATGGTGGTCACGGGACTGGCCTGCAAAACAAAATGTCGCGCAGTGTACCAGTCCAGTGGCCAATAGCCCTAAGACTCGATGTGCTCTTCCGGACGTCTGACTCGCCGTCCGTCATTCTTTGAAAGTTGAGAAAAAATGGTCGCAGCGAGCATCGCCATGATCCCAACGGTCACGAACGTGAGTTGAAACGCGCCCAACACGGTCTCAACGCCGTCATTGCCGATCTCTGCCGTAAAGCCGCCGAGCAACGCCCCGGCGCACGCCACGCCAAGACTCAGCGACAACTGCGCCACCACCGACAGCAGACTGTTGCCGCTGCTGGCGCTGGCGTCGTCGAGGTCGATCAGGGTCACGGTGTTCATCGCTGTGAATTGCAGCGAGTTGATCGCCCCGAGAACCGCCAGCAGGCACAGCAGCAGCCAGTACGGCGTCTGCTCGCTGACCAGCCCCATGCTCGCCAGCATGATCCCCAGAAACAGGGTGTTGCCGGTCAGCACGATGCGATAGCCCAGACGCTCGATCAGCGGCCGCGCGCCCCACTTGGCAACCATCGCGGCCGCCGCCAGCGGCAGCATGCTCATCCCGGCCTGGGACGGCGAATAACCCAGCGCCACTTGCAGCAGCAACGGCACCAGAAACGGCAGGGCGCCGCTGCCCAGGCGGGCGAACAGGTTGCCGAGGATGCCGACCGCGAAGGTGCGGGTCTTGAACAGCGACGGCGCGAACAGCGGGTTTTCAATGTGCCCGGCGCGCAGCCAGTACGCCGCCAGACACGCCATGCCGCCGAACAGCAACAGCATCACGCGCAGGTGCGGCAGGTGCAGTTCGCCGAGGCCTTCCATGGCGATAGTGATCAGCACCATCGCCGCGCCGAACAGCAGGAACCCCAGGCTATCGAAGCGCGTGCGCTCGGTACCGCGCAGGTCGGGGATGAATTTCCACACCGCGTAGCAACCGATGACGCCGACCGGCAGGTTGATCAGGAAGATCCAGTGCCACGTCAGGTATTCCACCATCCAGCCGCCCATGGTCGGGCCGATCAGCGGGCCGAGCAGGCCGGGAATGGTGATGAAACCCATGATCCGCACCAGTTCCGAGCGCGGGTAGGCGCGCAGCACCACCAAACGCCCGACCGGCAGCATCAGCGCACCGCCGAGGCCCTGGATCACGCGCGCGCCGATCAGCATGCTCAGGCTGCTCGACAAGGCACAGAGCAGCGAGCCAAGGCTGAACAGCAGGATCGCACCGAAGAAGATTTTCTTGGTGCCGAAGCGGTCGGCGATCCAGCCTGAGGCCGGAATCAGCAGGGCCACGGTGAGCATGTAGGCGATGATCACGCCCTGCATGCGCAGCGGGTCTTCGGCCAGGTCCCTGGCCATGGCCGGCAGGGCGGTGTTGAGGATGGTCCCGTCGAGGGACTGCATGAAGAAAGCGATGGCGACGACCCACGGCAACCAGCGGGCGGTGATGGCGTCGAGAGGCGGGCGGTTGGGCATGGAACCTCTTGTTGGTTGATTGATCGTTCCCACGCTCTGCGTGGGAATGCCTCATCGGACGCTCCGCGTCCGCTTTTGGCTGGGACGCAGAGCGTCCCGGGCTGCATTCCCACGCAGAGCGTGGGAACGATCAGGTCGAAGGGTTAGAGAGTGAGGGTCAATCGGCTCACCAGCGCCCCGGCAGCAGCGCCGAAGAGGTATTGCGCTGGCTGTAAGTGCTCGCCGACAGCAGCAACTCCCGCTCGGCGGTCAACGCTTCCAGCTGCGAACCGAGCAGGCTGTAGGCGCTGTCGTCGAAACGCATGGTGCTGACCGGCGCCTGAATCTCGCCATTCTCGACCCAGAACGTGGCAAACCGGGTCATGCCGGTCAGTCGCGCCGCCGGTTGATCGGAGAAATTCAGGTACCACAGGTTGCTGATGTACAGGCCGGTGCCCAACTGCTTGAGGATCTCGGCCTGCGGCAGATCGCCTGCGCCCATGTTCAGCGCGCTCGGCGATTCGCCACCGCCGGCACCGTTGGCCGTCAGCCCGTATTCGGCAGCACTGCGCGAACCCACCAACTGATCACCCGCTTTGCCTTCGATGATCAACCGCAGATCGCTGCGCGGGTAACCTTCGCCGGAGAACGCCGGGCTCAGCGAGTCGCTGACTTTTTCGTCGAGGGACACCAGCGGACTGAACGCCTGATCGCCGGCATACAGCTTCTGCAGCGGGCTGCTTTTGCTGGCAATCGACTGCGCCGAGAAACCGCCCCAGCACAGCATACCCATGATTTCTTCCAGCGCTGCGGGCGCCAGATAGGCGCGGTATTGGCCGGGCGGCAGGGTGCGCAGCGGGCGACCGAGAAACTCGAGTTGTTCGCGGGCCTGCTGGATGCGTTTGGCGAAGTCTTCGCTGTTCCAGTCATGCCCGGCGTAGCTGGCCTTCACCGCTTCGCCGTTCTCGTGGAACAGGCTGAAGTCGAAGTTGAAACTGTTGGCCTGATGCCAGCCGAATGCGCCGGAAGAACTGGCGAAGCCACGGCTGATCGGGCCGGCAGCGTAGAAGCCGACCAGATCCAGACCTTCGGCCGCCTGGGCGATTTCAGCCACCACTTGTTCGGTGTCCGGGAGCGGATGTTCCTGCACATTCTTGCTCTGCCAGCCGTTGTGGTTGAGCAACAGGTACGGATCCTGTGGCAGCAGCGGCAGGGTTTCGCGCAGTTGCTGCAAACCTTCTGCGAGGCGTTGCAGGTCGGTGGCCTGCTCACCGGACAGGGTGATGTGCAGGTCCGCATGGCGACCGTCGTCGATCAGTTTCAGACCGATACCGGCTTGTTGCACTTGCCCGGCCTGACGCACCTTGGCGTGGTTGAAACGGACAAAGGCCGACGATTCGGCGTCGTAACTCAGGGTGAACTGTTCCGGCTCACGCACGGCATCGCGCAGCCAGTTGACCAGCACCTTGAACGCCTCGGACGGGTTCTTGGAAATACTCATCAGGCGTCTCCCCCAAACACATCAACATTGCTGAACACGCAGGCCGGCGACGCATGGCCGACGCGGATCACCTGGTTCGGTTCGCCCTTGCCGCAGTTCGGCGTGCCCAGCACCTGGGTGGTGCCGGCATTGCCGACGGCGCGCAGGCTTTTCCAGAAGTGCGCGGAAATGCCCCGGTAGTTCGGGTTTTTCACCACGCCCTTGAGTTCGCCGTTTTCAATCAACTGGCCCCATTCGCAACCAAACTGGAATTTGTTGCGGGCATCGTCGATCGACCATGAGCGGTTGGTGCTCATCAGGATGCCGTTTTCGATGCCGCCGATCAGTTGTTCCAGCGGCTGGTCGCCCGGCTCGATGTTGAGGTTGGCCATGCGGTCGATCGGTGGGCGGTTCCAGCCGCAGGCGCGGCTGTTGGCGACGCCGTCCAGGCCCGCGCGGAACTGCGACAGTGCGCCGCCCAACGGACGGACCAGCAGGCCTTCGCGAATCAAAAATTGCTTGCTGGCAGCTGTGCCGTCGTCGTCATGGCCGTAGCTGGCGAGTTCTTCGGGAATGCCCGGATCGAACGTCACGTTGAGCAGTTTCGAGCCGTATTGCAGGCTGCCGAAATCCGAGGCTTTGACGAAACTGGTGCCGGCGTAATTGCGCTCGTCGCCGAGGATCCGGTCGAGCTCCAGCGGGTGGCCGATGGATTCGTGGATCTGCAGCATCATCTGGTCGGGCATCAGCAGCAGGTCGCGCGGGCCTTGCGGGGTGTTCGGCGCGAGCAGCAATTGCAGCGCCTGATCGGCGACTTGCGGGCCGGCGCCGATCAGGCCGCAACGGCTGATCACATCGGCGCCGCCCTGCTGGCCGAAGTTCTCACGGCCGAGGCTGCGGGTCTGGCTGTCGTTGCCGTCGTACGCGGTGACGTCGAGGCCCGGGTAGACGAAGCGCTGGGCCTGTCGCAATTCGGCGCCGGCGCTGCTCAGGTAGATCTGTTCGACGTGGGTGATGCCGATGCTCACTTCCCAATTCACCAGGCGCTCATCCTTTGGCACCGAGGCGGATTCCGCGCCGAGCAGCTCGAAGCATTCGCTCAGGGACGGAAAGGGTTGTTCGAGATTGGGTGAAAAGTAGTCGGCGCGGTCGCTGGACACCGGCTGCTGGCTCAGGTCGAGCAGGGCGTGGGGCTTGATCCGCCGGGCCTGTTGCTCGGCACGCTCAAGGGCGGCTTGCAGGCCTTGTTGCGACAGGTCATTGGTCGCAGCGTAGGCTTCGACGCCGTTGACGCGAACGGTGAGCATCGCGCCTTCGTCGCGGCTCAGGCTCGGCGGTTCGGCGACGTTCTTGCGCACCGACAGGTACTGGCCGGACTCGCGCACATACCGCAAGGAAAAAAACTCGGCGCCCGTGCGCAAGGCAGCGAAGCGCTGCTTGAGCTGGGGGTGGAAATCGAACATCAGGGAAACCTCCTTGTTATGGGAGAAACGGCGAAGCGGATTCGGCGGGGAGGGGGTGAAACGATTGGGCGAGGACTAGAGTAGGCCTGCGAGGGGGTAGGATCAAGTGAAGAGGGGGTGTAGGGGGATTTACTGTAGGAAGCAGGGAGATAGGTGGTGATCGGTAGGGCCTCATCGCGAGCAGGCTCGCTCCCACAGTTGAAATGCATTCCAAATGTGGGAGCGAGCCTGCTCGCGATTAGCCTTGATGCGGTGTAGCTGAATTACTGAGCAACAGCACTCACATCACGCAGCGCCTTGCCTTTCACCGGCGCATCGCCAGCGACATAGTACGGCGCCTTGCTGCGCGGCAGCGGCTGGCGGCCACGGATCTTGTCGGCGATTTTCTCGGCCATCATGATCGTCGGCGCGTTCAGGTTGCCGGTGGTGATGATCGGCATGATCGAGGCATCGACCACACGCAGACCCTGCATGCCATGCACGCGGCCTTCGCCATCCACTACGGCCATGTCGTCGGTGCCCATCTTGCACGAGCAGGACGGGTGGAACGCGGTTTCGGCGTGCTCGCGGATGAACTTGTCCAGCTGCTCATCGGTTTGCACTTCGATGCCCGGGCTGATTTCGCGGCCACGGAAAGCGTCCAGTGCAGGCTGTTGCATGATTTCACGGGTCAGGCGGATGCCGTCGCGGAATTCCTGCCAGTCCTGCTCGGTGGCCATGTAGTTGAACAGGATGCTCGGGTGCTGGCGCGGATCCTTGGATTTGACCTGGATGCGACCGCGGCTCGGCGAACGCATGGAACCCATGTGCGCCTGGAAGCCGTGCTCTTTCACACCGTTGCTGCCGTTGTAGTTAATCGCCACCGGCAGGAAGTGGTACTGGATGTTCGGCCATTCGAACTCTTCGCGAGTACGGATGAAACCGCCGGCTTCGAACTGGTTGCTGGCGCCGATGCCGGTGCCGTTGAACAGCCACTCGGCGCCGATGGCCGGCTGGTTGTACCAGAGCAGCGACGGGTACAGCGAGACCGGTTGGGTGCAAGCATATTGCAAGTACAGCTCGAGGTGATCCTGCAGGTTTTCGCCGACGCCCGGCAGATCGTGAACGACCGGGATGTCGAGGCTTTCCAGCAGTTTTGCCGGGCCGACGCCGGAGCGTTGCAGCAGTTGCGGCGAAGCGATCGCGCCGGAGCAGACGATGACTTCTTTGCGGGCACGGGCTTCGACGCGCTCTTCAGCGGCGCCGACCAGGTAACGCACGCCAACGGCACGCTTGCCTTCGAACAGAACCTTGTCAGTCAAGGCGTGGGTGACGATGGTCAGGGTCGAACGCTTCTTGGCCACGTCCAGGTAACCGCGGGCGGTGGAAGCACGACGGCCGTTCGGCGTCACGGTGCGGTCCATCGGGCCGAAGCCTTCCTGCTGGTAGCCGTTCAAGTCTTCGGTGCGCGGGTAACCAGCCTGCACGCCGGCTTCAACCATGGCGTGGAACAGCGGGTTGTTGCCGGCTTTCGGCGTGGTCACGCTGACCGGGCCGTCGCCACCGTGGTAGTCGTTCGGGCCGATGTCGCGGGTTTCCGCTTTACGGAAGTACGGCAGGCAGTCGAGGTAGGTCCAGTCTTCCAGGCCTGGCAGTTTCGCCCAGCCGTCGTAGTCCATCGCGTTGCCACGGATGTAGCACATGCCGTTGATCAGCGAGGAACCGCCGAGGCCCTTGCCGCGACCGCATTCCATCCGGCGACCGTCCATGTGTGGCTCTGGATCGGTTTCGTACGCCCAGTTGTAGCGACGGCCTTGCAGCGGGAATGCCAGGGCTGCCGGCATTTGCGTGCGGAAGTCGAGACGGTAGTCCGGGCCACCGGCTTCGAGCAGCAGGACGGTGACGCCTTCGTCTTCAGTCAGACGGGTCGCCAGGGTGTTACCGGCAGAGCCGGCACCGACGATGATGTAATCGAATTCTTGGGACATTGAATGCACCCTCTTTGAAGTTGGTCAGGTCAGGCCTGGCGAGTGCTTTGCACTCGATTCGCGGGCAAGCCCGCTCCCACAGGGATCGGGGCTGCCACAGATTGGGTGGACGACATCCAATCTGTGGGAGCTGGCTTGCCAGCGAAGGCGGCCTCGCGAGCAATAAATGACTCGGGTCTTAGAACACCGAGACGTAATCGCCCAGCTCGACCTGTACCGATTTGATGCGAGTGAAGTTGTTCAGCGAGCTGATGCCGTTCTCACGGCCGACGCCCGACTGCTTGTAACCGCCAACCGGCATTTTTGCGTCGGACTCGCCCCAGGCGTTGATCCAGCAGATACCGGCTTCCAGTTGATGAATCACGCGGTGGGCGCGGTTCAGGTCGCAGGTGACGATACCGGCGGCCAGGCCGAAGTCGGTGTCGTTGGCGCGACGGATCACTTCTTCTTCGGTTTCGTAGGTCAGGATCGCCATCACCGGGCCGAAGATTTCTTCACGGACGATGGTCATGTCGTCGGTGCAGTCGGTGAACACGGTCGGAGCCACGAACGCGCCCTTGGCGAATTCGCCGTCGGTCAGACGTTCGCCGCCGCACAGAACGCGGGCGCCTTCTTCTTTACCCTTGGCGATGTAGCCCAGCACGCTTTCCATGTGCGGGAAGCTGACCAGCGGGCCGAAGTTGGTGTTTTCGTCTTCCGGGTTGCCAACGCGGATGCGCGCAACACGCTCGACGATCTTGGCTTCGAAAGCGGCTTTCAGGTGGCTCGGCACGAACACGCGAGTGCCGTTGGTGCAGACCTGACCGGAGCTGTAGAAGTTGGCCATCATGGCGGTGTCGGCGGCGCGATCCAGGTCGGCGTCGTCGCAGATGATCAGCGGGGACTTGCCGCCCAGTTCCATGGTCACGTCTTTGAGCGACGAAGCCGAAGCGCTGGCCATTACTTTTTTGCCGGTGTCGGTGCCGCCGGTGAAGGAGATTTTCTCGATGCGTGGGTGCTCGGTCAGCCAGGTGCCGACTTCACGGCCGCTGCCGGTCAGTACGTTGAACACACCGTTCGGAACGCCGGCTTCGGTGTAGATCTCGGCCAGTTTCAGGGTGGTCAGCGAGGTGACTTCGCTTGGCTTGAAGATCATCGCGTTACCGGCCGCCAGGGCTGGAGCGGACTTCCACAGAGCGATCTGGATCGGGTAGTTCCACGCGCCGATACCGGCGACAACGCCCAGCGGCTCGCGACGGGTGTAGACGAATGCGGTGTCACGCAGCGGGATCTGCTCGCCTTCGATGGCGGGTACCAGGCCTGCGTAGTATTCCAGCACGTCGGCGCCGGTGACGATGTCGACGTACTTGGTTTCGGAGAAGGCTTTACCGGTGTCCAGGGTTTCCAGGGCAGCCAGTTCATCGTTGCGCTCGCGCAGGATGTCGACGGCGCGACGCAGGATGCGCGAACGCTCCATGGCGGTCATCGCGGCCCAGATTTTCTGGCCCTTTTCAGCGCTGACCACAGCACGCTCGACGTCTTCCTTGGTCGCACGTTGCACTTGTGCGAGGACTTCACCGTTAGCCGGGTTGATGGCTTCGAAGGTGGCATCGCTGCCGGCGTCGGAGTACGCGCCATCGATGTAGAGTTTTTGCAGTTCGAAACGGGCCATAGTGTCCTCGCAAGTGCATTAGTGGTTGGCGTTGGTCACCGGGTGAGCCATATAGCTGTGGCATCACTGGTCGGTGACAGTTCAGGGGCCGAGCGTTTTCTCTGTGCTCTAGCTCACCTGCTTGGCCAATTGGAAATCCATGTATTCGTAAGCGATCTGTTGCGCCTGCGCAGTGTCGAAAGCGTCTCCCGACAGCGCGCCGCGCAACCACAAACCGTCGATCAGAGCTGCCAGTCCACGGGCGGCGGTGCGCGCATCTTCGAGCGGCAACACACGGCGGAACTCGCAGCACAGGTTGGAATACAGACGGTGATCGTTGATCCGCTGCAACCTGTGCAAAGACGGCTGGTGCATGCTGGTGGCCCAGAAGGCCAGCCAGGTTTTCATTGCCGGGCCATTGACCTGGCTGGCGTCGAAGTTGCCTTCGATGATCACCTGCAGATGCGCCCGGGGGCTGCTGTCTGCCAGCGCCTGACGGCGCGCGGTGACGCTCTCGCTGAGGGCGGTCATCAGATACCGCATCGTGGCGGCGATCAGGCCATTCTTGTCCTGAAAATAGTGACTGATGATGCCATTCGAGACACCGGCCAAACGGGCGATCAGCGCAATGCTGGCGTCCCCCATTCCGACCTGATCAACCGCCTGCAAAGTGGCTTCGATCAGTTGTTGGCGGCGGATGGGTTGCATACCGACCTTGGGCATCTTGCACATCTCCTTAGGCCTTCCGACGGGCGAATGACGCCTATCGGATTGAGGGCCAGTCTATTTTGTTTTGATTGAACGTTCAATCAACAAAGAATAAGATCTGCGACAAATCGTCGCTGCCTACAGATTTTTCCTACGTGTAAGTGGCGATAAACCGACATCCGAAAATGCTCGAAACCTGCGCGGGGCAAGGCGCGGTTCGACGTTCGATGGACGTGTTGAATGGGCAAGACGCTCAAGGCCAGGTTTCGGATGAACGTCCATGCCTCGGCCACGACGGCGATTCGCGATGCCATCTCTGCAGGTTCGGGCTTTTTTCGGGGTGTCTTTATATCACCCGCCGGTCGGCTGCCAACTAACCGATTGGTCGGGTTCCGTGTTGCCTTGTGTTCTTCTCTCGCACTGCCTGGAGCATTTGTGCCATGAGTTCTGCCTCGCTTATAAAGACCCCGCCCGAGAAGGTGACGGTCAACGGTTGGGTGTTCTACACCTCTACCGCGCTGATTCTGTTGTTGACCGCCATTCTGATCATCGCCCCGCAAGAGGCCGGCAGAATGCTGGGAGTGGCTCAGGCCTGGTTGTCCCGCAGCTTCGGCTGGTACTACATGGTGGTGATCGCCGCTTACCTGGTTTTCGTGGTGGGCCTGGCGTTTTCCTCCTACGGCAAACTCAAACTGGGTAGCAAGGACGATACCCCGGATTTCAGCTACGGCGCCTGGGCGGGGATGCTGTTCTCGTCGGGTATCGGTATTTCGCTGCTGTACTTCGGTGCGTCCGAGCCGCTGGATCACTACTTCAATCCACCGGAAGGCGCGTCCGCTACCAACATGGCGGCACGTCAGGCTGTTCAGCTGACCTTCCTGCACTGGGGCCTGCACGGCTGGGCGATCTACGCATTGGTCGGTTTGGCTGTGGCCTATTTCGCTTACCGTCATAACCAGCCGCTGGCACTGCGTTCGGCGCTGTATCCGCTGGTGGGCGAGCGTTGGGTCAAGGGCGCTGCCGGTCATGCGGTGGACGGCTTCGGCATGTTCGTGACCCTGCTGGGTCTGGTGACCAACCTGGGGATCGGCTCGCTGCAAGTGTCTTCGGGCCTGGAAAACCTGTTCGGCATGGAACACAGCAACACCAACCTGCTGATCGTGATCATCGTGATGAGCACGGTGGCGACCATCGCTGCCGTGTCCGGCGTGGAAAACGGCATCCGTCGTCTGTCCAACCTCAACATCATCCTGTTCAGCGGCCTGCTGATTTTCGTCCTGCTGTTCGGCCCGACCCTGCACCTGCTCAACGGCTTCGTGCAGAACATCGGCGACTACCTCAACGGGGTGGTGCTGAAGACTTTCGACCTGTACGTCTATGAAGGCGACAGCGAGAAGTCCGACCGCTGGCTGGGCCTGTGGACTCTGTTCTACTGGGCGTGGTGGATTTCCTGGGCCCCATTTGTCGGCATGTTCATCGCGCGTATTTCCCGTGGTCGTACCGTGCGTGAACTGGTGGCTGGCGTGCTGCTGATTCCGCTGGGTTTCACCCTGGCGTGGCTGTCGATCTTCGGTAACTCGGCGCTGGATCTGGTGATGAACCAGGGTGCGGTGGAACTCGGCAAGACGGCGCTGGAACAGCCGTCGATGGCGATCTATCAGTTGCTTGAACACTACCCGGCGTCGAAAGTCGTCATCGGTGTGTCGATCTTTGTTGGTTTCGTACTGTTCCTGACCCCGGCCGACTCCGGCGCGGTGATGATGGCGAACCTGTCCTGCAAGGGCGGCAACGTCGACGAAGACGCCCCGCACTGGCTGCGGATCTTCTGGTCGGTCGTGATCACGCTGGTGACCATCGGCCTGCTGTTCGCCGGTAACTTCGAAGCCATGCAGACCATGGTGGTGCTGGCCGGTCTGCCGTTCTCGGTGGTGTTGGTGTGCTTCATGTTCGGCCTGCACAAGGCGATGCGCCAGGACATGCAGATCGAACAGGAGCAGGCGCAACTGGCTGAACGCGGTCGTCGTGGTTTCAGCGAGCGCCTGACCCAGCTGGATCTGCAACCGAGCCAGTCGGTGGTTCAGCGCTTCATGGACAAACACGTCAGCCCGGCGCTGGAAGATGCCGCTGCGCAAATGCGTGCACAGGGTCTGGAAGTGCAGACGCTGCTGGGCAAGTCCAAGCGCTGCATGGGCGTGCGGGTCGAGATGGAAGAGGGCAACCCTTTTGTCTACGAAGTGAGCCTGGACGGCTACCTGGCGACCCCGAGCGAGTCGGTTCAGTCCGATGAAGCGCGCCAGCGTTTCTACCGCGCCGAGGTGTACCTGCACAACGGCAGCCAGGACTACGACCTGATGGGCTTCACACAGGATCAGATCACGCGTGATGTGCTCGATCAGTTTGAAAGCCATCGGCAGCTCCTTGGCCGGGTCTATAGCTGAGTTGTGAAGTGATCTTTCCTGCACGTTGTGCGGGAATACAAAGGGGCTCAAGTTGAGCCCCTTTTTTGTGTCTGATCGTTCCCACGCTCTGCGTGGGAATGCCTCAACGGACGCTCCGCGTTCGGCTTTTGATTTGGGACGCGGAGCGTCCCGGGCTGCATTCCCACGCGGAGCGTGGGAACGATCACGCCGCGATCCTCTCGCGGCGTTTTTGTGTCTGCTCTCTTTACCCCAGGTTCTTGCCGAGCAGCGCGTGATACAGCTCGCTGTCCCCAAGAATCCCCACCACATGGTTGTTGTCGTGCAGCACCAGTTTGTTGCCGGTCTGGTAACGGATCTGCAACGCGTCGCGCATGCCGATGTTCGAATCCACCAGCGTCGGTTTGCGCTCCAGCCCTTCCACGGCTTGCCCCGGTGCCCAGTTCTGCAGGTTCAGCACCGAACCGTTCTGCCGCGCACCCTTGATGGTGTTGCCTTCGGCCAGGTCCAGCCACGAATCGCCGCCCGGATCCAGGCATACCGAACCGTTGATGCGTTTGCAGTTGTCCAGGGTGCGCATCAGGCTGCGACCGCACAGCACGTTCAGCGGGTTGGTATGGGCGACGAAGGTGCGCACGTAATCGTCCGCCGGGTTGAGCACGATCTCTTCCGGCACGCTGTACTGGATGATCCGGCCGTCTTTCATGATCGCGATGCGGCTACCGAGTTTCAGCGCCTCGTCGAGGTCGTGGCTCACGAACACGATGGTCTTGCTCAGCTTGCGTTGCAGTTCCAGCAGCTCATCTTGCAGGCCCTGACGGATCAGCGGATCGAGGGCCGAGAACGGTTCGTCCATCAACAGAATGTCGGCGTCCATCGCCAGCGCGCGGGCCAGGCCGACACGCTGCTGCATGCCGCCGGACAGCTCGTCGGGCTTCTTGTTGCGCCATTGGGTCAGGCCCACCAGTTCGAGTTTTTCATCGACCAGCTTGCGCCGCTCCTTCTCCGGGCGGCCCTGCATTTCCAGACCGAAACTGATGTTCTCGCGCACCGTCAGCCAGGGCATCAGGGCGAACTTCTGGAACACCATCGCGATGCGTTTGGTGCGCATCATTTTCAGCTCGGCCGGGGTGCAGGACGCGATGTCGATCTGCTTGCCTTCGTGTTCGACGAACAGCTTGCCGCGGCTCACGGTGTTGAGGCCGTTGATGCAGCGCAACAGGCTCGACTTGCCGGAACCGGACAGGCCCATCAGCACGCAGATCTCGCCTTTGTTGATGTCGAGGCTGGCTTTTTCAACGCCGACGATCTGCCCGGTCTTTTTCAGGATCTCACTGCGGGTCAGGCCTTGATCGAGAAGTTTCAGTGCTTCGCGCGGATCCTTGGTGAAGATCACGTCAACGTTATCGAAGCGAATTATGCTCATGCGTCACCCCCTACTTTGGCGTCGGGTTGTTTGCAGATACGGTCGAGCATGATCGCCAGCAGTACGATCGCCAGGCCCGCTTCGAAGCCCAGGGCGATATCAGCAGTGTTCAGTGCGTTGACCACCGGTTTGCCGAGTCCGTCGGCGCCCACCAGTGCCGCGATCACCACCATCGATAGCGACAGCATGATGCACTGGGTGATGCCGGCCGCGATGCTCGGCATGGCGTGAGGCAGTTCGATCCGTGAAAGCAGTTGGCGACGCGAGCAGCCGAAGGCCTTGCCGGCGTCCATCAGTTCTTGCGGGACATCGCGGATGCCCAGGTAGGTCAGGCGGATCGGCGCGGCGATGGCGAACACCACCGTCGAGATCAGGCCCGGTACCACGCCCAGCCCGAAGAGGGTCAGGGTAGGAATGAGGTAAACGAAGGTCGGTACGGTCTGCATCAGATCGAGTACCGGCCTCATCAAAGTGTAGAACATCGGTTTGTGCGCGGCGACGATGCCCAGCGGCACGCCGATGACCACGCAGACCAGGGTCGCGAACATGACCTGGGCGAGGGTTTCCATGGTTTCCTGCCAGTACCCCAGGTTGAGGATCAGCAGGAAGGAGGCGACCACGAACGCGGTCAGGCCCCATTTGCGTTGAATGAAGTGGGCCAGCAGGGCGATGAGGCCGATCAGCACCAGCGGGTTGAACCAGGTCAGCGCAAACGTCACGCCGTGGATCATCGTTTCCAGGGTCACGGCGATTGCGTCGAAAGTGTTGGCGCCGTGTTGCGTCAACCATTCAACGAAGCCCGCGATGTACTGGCCTAAAGGGATTTTCTGATCAATCAGCATGGTAGTGAACGTCCGCATGCAAGGAATAAACAGCCCGGGCGGTTAGCCCGCCCGGCATAAGCGATGCCTCTTTAATTCAAGGCTGTGCGAGTTTGGCTTTCACGGCCTCCAGGCCTGGTTTACCGTCAATGGTGGTCACGCCAGCGAGCCAGGTATCGAGCACCTGTGGATTCTTTTTGAGCCAGGCCTTGGCGGCCGCGTCAGGCTTCATCTTGTCGTCCAGGATGTTGCCCATCAGTTCGCTTTCCATGTCGACGGTGAACTCCAGGTTTTTCAGCAGTTGGCCAACGTTGCTGCATTCCTCGGCGTAGCCCTTGCGGGTGTTGGTCGCCACGGTGGCGGCGCCGAAATCCGGGCCGAAGAAATCGTCACCACCGGTCAGGTACTGAATCTTGAAGCGCTTGTTCATCGGGTGCGGTGCCCAGCCGAGGAACACCACGGCGGTGTCGCGTTTCTGTGCGCGGTCGACCTGCGACAGCATGCCCGCTTCGCTGGACTCGACGACCTTGAAGCCGGCGGTTTTGAGGCCGAAGGCGTCCTTGTCGATCATGCTCTGGATCAGGCGGTTGCCGTCGTTGCCCGGCTCGATCCCGTAGATCTTGCCGTCGAGCTCTTTCTTGAATTTGGCGATGTCGGCGAAGTCGTGCAGACCCTTGTCATACAAGGCCTGCGGAACGGCGAGGGTGTACTTGGCGCCCTTGAGGTTGGTGCGCACGGTTTCCACGGTGCCGGCGTCGCGGTAGGCCTTGATGTCGTTTTCCATGGTCGGCATCCAGTTGCCGAGGAACACGTCCATGTTCTTGCCGTCGGCCAGCGACTTGTAGGTCACGGGTACGGAGATCATGGTGGTCTTGGTCTTGTAGCCGAGGGCCTGAAGCACGACGGAGGTGGTGGCGGTGGTTGCGGTGATGTCGGTCCAGCCGACATCGGAGAAGTTCACGGTACTGCACTGCGCCGGTTCTGCGGCTTGAGCCAGTAACGGCAGACTCAGCATGGCGGCCAACAACAACGACGGGGAACCTTTCATGAATGGACTCCTTGGTGTTTTTTTTGGCAGTGTTCCGATTGGACCACCGCACTTATGGGTTGCGGTTGGATGGCGTTCTGGAGACAGCTCTACCGCAGCGCCTTGCAATCGAGTCGATACGATCATGTACCAGTGAAAATCTGACGCCTACAGGGTGCGTCGTATCCAGTACAGGGATGGTCGCATCCAGTGTCAGTGACGTCGTTTACAGCTTTTTTCTGCCCTGTCTGGCCATCTGAACCGCATAAAAACGGCGAAAACACGGGCTGAAACCGGCACGGCGTTAGTGGGCATGAGTGCGTCGGTGTCAGACGCCGAGCGACCCGGGAAAAGCCCGATGATGCGGGCATTCCGGCGGATCGCAGCTTGAGCGTAGCAGCTCCGCCAGCGGGCGCTTCACGCCCCGGACCGGCACTCTCAGGAGCTCTGCAGCAATGGCTATCAGCGTTTTCGACCTGTTCAAAATCGGCATTGGCCCTTCCAGTTCCCACACCGTCGGGCCCATGCGCGCCGCCGCCCTGTTCGTCGAGTCGTTGCGCGACAAACATCTACTGGAGCAGGTGCGTCGCATCGAGGTGCAGTTGTTCGGTTCGCTGTCGGCCACTGGTGTCGGTCATGGCAGCGACAACGCGGTGATCATGGGTCTGATGGGCGAGTGGCCGGACGCGATCGACCCGTCGCAGATCGGCCCGCGGATCCAGGCCCTGCGTGAAACCCACACGCTGTTGCTCGACGGTCGTTTGTCGGTGCCCTTTATATGGGGCCGCGACATGCGCCTGATCGACGAGAACCTGCCGTTCCATCCCAACGCCATGACCCTGGTTGCCGAAGGCGATCACGGCGAGCTGCATCGCGACACCTACTATTCGGTCGGCGGTGGTTTTGTGGTGGACGAGGCGCAGGCCTCCAGCGGCGTGGTGGATCTGGATCGCACCGAGTTGCCTTACGACTTTTCCAGCGCGGTGGAGCTGCTGGAGCTGTGCAAGACCCACAACCTGCGCGTGGCCGAATTGATGATGGCCAACGAGAAGGTCTGGCGCAGCGAGGAAGAAATCCGCGCCGGCCTGATGAAACTCTGGCGGGCGATGCAGGATTGCGTCGAGCAGGGCCTCAAGCACGAAGGCATCCTGCCCGGCGGCCTCAACGTGCGCCGCCGCGCGGCGAAGTTGCACCGCAGCCTTCAGGAATTGAACAAGCCCAATGTGATCGGCTCGACCCTCAGCGCGATGGAGTGGGTCAACCTGTTCGCCCTCGCGGTGAACGAGGAAAACGCTGCTGGCGGACGCATGGTCACGGCGCCCACCAATGGCGCGGCGGGGATCATTCCGGCGGTGCTGCATTACTTCATGAAATTCAGCGAGGCAGTGACCGACGCCAACGTGGTCGATTACTTCCTCGGGGCGGCGGCGGTGGGGATTCTGTGCAAGAAGAACGCTTCGATTTCCGGCGCTGAAGTCGGCTGTCAGGGTGAAGTCGGTTCGGCTTGTGCGATGGCGGCGGCAGGGCTAGCGGAAATCCTTGGCGCGAGTCCCGAGCAGTTGTGCAACGCGGCGGAAATCGGCCTGGAACACAACCTGGGTCTGACCTGCGACCCGGTGGGCGGCCTGGTGCAAGTGCCGTGCATCGAGCGCAATGCGATTGCGGCGGTGAAGGCGATCAACGCGGCGCAGATGGCCTTGCGCGGGGACGGTCAGCACTTTATTTCGCTGGACCGGGTGATCCGCACCATGCGCGATACCGGCGCCGACATGCATGACAAATATAAAGAGACATCGCGGGGCGGGTTGGCGGTCAGCGCGGTGGAGTGCTGATACCCAGTTGCCTCCTATCGCCAGCAGGCTGGCTCCCACACTGGATTTGCGGCGTTCGCAAAAACTGTGGGAGCCAGCCTGCTGGCGATGAAGCCGGACCAGTCAAAACTGCGCGTTAAGTGCACACCGGAATCAAAACGCGCCACCTTTTGGCGCGTCGCTATCAGATAAGAGTCTTTCCCACCTCCAGCGCCTGATTTGCAGGCGCTACCGTCCGTCACCCGTGCCTGCGGTGACACTGTAGGACAATCGTGCGCAGGCCAGTTCCCACAAGTGCTACCGATTTGCTCACACGCATCGGAGCAGGGCATTCGCGGCCGCTGATGGCACTTCGAATTACCTTTGGTCGGGGCGCTTGTATAGACGCGTCGCGACGTCGTTTTCAGGAGTTATTGAACAGCCATTCAAATTTAGGCATGGCAATTGCTCTGTCATAACAAAGCCCGTCTCACGCAAGAGAACGATGGCAATAACAAGAGCCTCCGCCTGAGGCCATCACCCGCTTTGTGTGAGGAGATACCGCGATGACGTCGTTCAACTCCGGGGCTCAACCCCAGAACCGTGCGCCTCAATCCATCGGCTTTCTGCTGCTGGACAATTTCACGCTGATTTCCCTGGCTTCCGCAGTCGAACCGCTGCGCATGGCCAACCAGTTGTCCGGTCGCGAGCTGTATCGCTGGACCACCCTCACCGTTGATGGCGGCCAGGTCTGGGCCAGTGACGGTCTGCAGATCACCCCCGACGCCTCCATGCACAAAGCCCCGGCCCTCGACACCATCATCGTGTGCGGCGGGATCGGCATTCAACGCACCGTTACCCGTGAACACGTCTCGTGGCTGCAAAGCCAGGCGCGTCAGTCGCGACGCCTCGGCGCCGTGTGCACCGGCAGCTGGGCCCTGGCCTGCGCCGGCCTGCTCGACGGCTTCGATTGCAGCGTGCACTGGGAATGTCTGGCAGCGATGCAGGAAGCTTTCCCGCGCGTCGCGATGAGCACCCGTCTGTTCACCCTGGACCGTAACCGTTTCACCAGCTCCGGCGGTACTGCGCCACTGGACATGATGCTGCACCTGATCAGCCGCGATCATGGTCGTGAACTGTCCGCCGCGATCTCCGAGATGTTCGTCTACGAACGCATCCGCAACGAGCAGGATCACCAGCGTGTGCCGCTCAAGCACATGCTCGGCACCAACCAGCCGAAACTGCAGGAAATCGTCGCGCTGATGGAAGCCAACCTGGAAGAGCCGATCGACCTCGACGAACTGGCGGTGTACGTCGCCGTGTCCCGTCGCCAGCTCGAGCGCCTGTTCCAGAAATACCTGCACTGTTCGCCGTCGCGCTACTACCTCAAGTTGCGCCTGATCCGCGCGCGACAGCTGCTGAAGCAGACGCCAATGTCGATCATCGAAGTGGCGTCGGTCTGCGGGTTCGTGTCGACACCGCACTTCTCCAAGTGCTACCGCGAATACTTCGGCATTCCGCCGCGTGACGAGCGCGTGGGCTCCAACACCACCCAGCAGGTGGCGATGATGCCGCTGCCGCAAGCCATCGTGATGTCGCCGTTGTCAGGGCCGATGTCGGCGTTGAGCCAGGCACGCAACGAGTCGACTTTCGCCAGCGTGCGTCTCTAAAACGAAAGATCGCAGCCTGCGACAGCGCCTTCAGGAAAGGCACTGTCGCAGGCTGCGATCTTTTTTTTCGGTCAGATGTCAGGCGCGGGTTTGCTGATACTGCGCCAGGGCCGGCAGCAACTGCTTGTCGATGGCTTCGCGCACGGTCGGCTGAATGCTCGCGCTGCTGGTGTACATCTGCTTGACCATGGTGCGCAGCGTGTTGGCCCGCACATCGTCCAGCCCCCGCACCGCGCACTCGCAGGCCTGCTGGGCGGTGGAGCCCGACGGTACTTCGAATCCCAACGACTTGAGCTGGCCCAACAGGTCTTCCTGATCGATCAAATCGGCATACATCATGACGCGAGTCCTTCTTCGGCAACGGAGGTCGTGGCTCGATTCTGGTAGGCATGCCCAGGCACGGCAAGGGCGATTTGTCGCAGTGTCCACATTGGCTATGAGCATGTCGTTTTCGGCTAACTTGCCGGCAAGGGGAGTGGGCACACTGGACCCAGCTCGCTTCACGAAGGTTTGGTCACCCTCGCCACGGCAGCTCCTCAACAGTACCCTCGCCCCGATCCTGTCACGGCTTGTATCGGGGCTTTTTTTGCCTGTGTGTCAGGTAAATCGAGGTGCATTCATCGCCAGCAGGCTGGCTCCCACATTGAAATGCGCTCTTTGTGGGAGCCAGCCTGCTGGCGATGAACGATGACGCGGTTTAGCGCTGCAACACTAGAATCCGCGACAACAACTCATCCCGGTCGATGTAGCAGCCCTGAAAATGCCGGGCCCCGGTGGCCGGGTCGAACGCATTGCGCGCGTGCAGGGTGCGGCGGTTGTCGAAGCACCACAGCTCGCCCGGATTGAGCCGCTGCATCACCCGGAAGCGTGGCTCGCGGGTCATGGCGATGAAGCGCCGGTAAGCGCGATACAGCAAGGGCATTTGCTCCACAGACGTGTCGAACGCCCCGCGCAGAAAGTTGGCCATGCGGATTTCCGCGACCCGGCCCAACGCGTCCAGGGCGATGACCGGCGCCAGGCAGCGGTAGTCGCTGTGGCGGTCCTTGTTGCGAAACTCCACCGGGATCTCGCACAGCGCCTGAAACGACGATGGATCTTCCTGACGCAACGCTTCGGCAATCGCAAAACCGTCGACGAAAATGCTCTCGCCACCCTCGGCGTCGTTCACCAGGCAATGCAGAAATTGCAGCCCCGGTTGCAGCTCGCGGGTCGGCAGATCCGAGTGCAAGGGCAGGTTGAAAGCGGTGTAGGCATTGCTGTCGGCGTCGGCCTTGGATTGCACGTTGAACAGCACGCCGAAGTTGCTCTCGCGGATGAACGAAATACGCTGGGCGATCAGCTTCAGCGAACCGGGTTCGGTGGGTACGCCGCGCACCTGGGTCAGGCCGATGTCGCGTACCGCGAGCAACCATTGCAGCAGTGCGGCGTTGTCGTTCATCAGGGCTGAATAGTCGAACACCGGCAACTGCAAATCGCTGCGCCACAGGAAGGGTTTCGGCTTGGCGGCGAGGCGCTCGGCGCGGGATTCGTCGTCATAGGCATGGGCTCGCAGCCAGCCTGCGTCGAAGCGGCTGAGGTGGCTGTCCTGCCAGTCGATGCGCAGGCAGCCATCGGTGTCGATGTGCGCGGCGGAGGGCGACAGATCCTGCGCCGCATCGACGATCTCGAACACCTGCTCGCGGGTGACGCTGTAGACGCAGTGCGGACACGGACAGTTGTCGCGCAGCCACACGTGGTGAAACGGGCTGACACGCCCGTCGGCCCATTCGATCAGGACGCGATCCGCCAGGTTCTGCACGCCGTTCAGCGCGCTGATCAACGGATAAGTACGGAAATCGGCAACTGCAGCGGCGGTGTGCATGGCGGCTCCTTGCGATGGATGAATTTACCGGGCTGGGGGCAGGGCGATGACCCGGCCGATGTAAGCAGGTGCGGGCAGGTCGGCCTGCTCGGCGACGATGGCTTGCAGACGGCCCAGGGTGTCCGGGGTAAACGGCGCGGAACGCGGCCCGGCGAGGTCGACGTGCAGCAGCATCTGTTCATTGCCGGCCAGTTCCTTGTCACCGCCAGCCAGGTGCAGGCTGTGATAGAGGTGCAGGCGTTTCTGGTCGTGGCCGATGATCTGCGTGCGCACTTCGACTTCGGCATCGAGCTTCACTTCGTGCAGATAGTTGAGGTGCAGTTCGAGGGTGAACAGCGAGTGACCGCTGGCTTCGCGATTGTTGCTGTCCATGCCGAGACGATCCATCAGGGCGTCGGTGGCGTAGCTGAAAATCAGCAGATAGAAGGCGTCGCGTAGGTGGCCGTTGTAGTCGACCCAGTCGGGGATGATGCGGGTTTGGTAGGTGGTGAGGGTGGGCATATTTTCTCCTGATGCGATCGTTCCCACGCTCTGCGTGGGAACGCCTCCTGTGACGCTCTGCGTCACGCTTCTGGGACGCAGAGCGTCCCGGGCTGCATTCCCACGCAAAGCGTGGGAACGATCGATTACTCGCTGAAACTCATTCCATGCTTTTCTTTCGTGGTCTTCACCGCCTCAAGCACCGCCAGCAAGCAATCATCACGATAGCGCTCCAGCGCCGAAATACTGTGCCGGCCCAGTTGATCGCTGGTGCCATCCACCACATCGTCGATCAACTTGTCGGTCAGTTCCGGTGCCGGCAGGTACGTCCACGGCAACTGCAGCGCCGGGCCGAACTGCGACATGAAGTGGCGCATACCGGCATCGCCACCGGCCAGGGTGTAGGTCAAGAACGTTCCCATGAACGACCAGCGCAGACCGGCGCCAAAGCGGATTGCATCATCGATCTCACCCGTGGTCGCCACGCCGTCGTTGACCAGATGCAGCGCCTCACGCCACAGCGCTTCGAGCAGGCGGTCGGCGATGAAGCCCGGCACTTCCTTGCGCACATGCAGCGGGCGCATGCCGAGGGATTCGTAGACTTTCATCGCCGCTTGAACCGCTTCCGGCGCGGTGTTCTTGCCGCCGACCACTTCCACCAATGGCAGCAGGTAAACCGGGTTGAACGGGTGACCGACCACGCAGCGTTCCGGGTGGGTCGAACTCTCGTAGAACTCACTCGGCAACAGGCCGGAAGTGCTGGAACCGATCAACGCATTCGGTTTGGCCGCCGCGCTGATTTTGCTGTGCAGCTCCAGTTTCAGTTCGAGGCGTTCCGGGGCGCTTTCCTGGATGAAGTCCGCATCGCGCACGCATTCTTCAATGGTCGCGACAAAGCGCAGGCGATCCTGCGAAGCGCCCGGCGCCAGACCGTTTTTCTCCAGTGCGCCCCAGGCGTTGGCCACGCGTTTGCGCAGCGCCGCTTCGGCACCCGGCGCCGGGTCCCAGGCCACCACGTCAAGGCCGTGGGCGAGGGCGCGGGCGACCCAGCCGCTGCCGATGACGCCGCTGCCCAGTGCTGCGAAGGTTTTGATTTCGGTGATAAAGCTCATGGTGATTTCCTAGGCAAATTCGGTGATTCCCTGTGGGAGCGAGCTTGCTCGCGAATGCGGCGGCATTGCTGATGAAGATGCTTCGGATGTACCAGCCTCTTCGCGAGCAAGCTCGCTCCCACAGGGTTTGATGTGTGGCCGTCAGCCGCGCTGGGTCAGGCCCATTTTCTTGCGACCTTCAGCCGGGGTCAGCACGCGGGCGCCGAGGCGGCTGAGGATCTCGGTGGCGCGTTCGACCAGTTGGCCGTTGGTCGCGAGCACGCCTTTGTCCAGCCACAGGTTGTCTTCCAGGCCGACCCGCACGTTGCCGCCAAGCAGCACCGCTTGCGCGGCCATCGGCATCTGCATCCGGCCGATGCCGAAACCCGCCCACACCGCGTCGGCAGGCAGGTTGTCGACCATGGCTTTCATGGTGGTAGTGTCGGCCGGCGCGCCCCACGGGATGCCCAGGCACAGCTGGAACAGTGGGTTGTCGAGCAAGCCTTCCTTGATCATCTGTTTGGCGAACCACAGGTGGCCGGTGTCGAAAATCTCCAGCTCCGCCTTCACGCCCAGCTCGGTGATGCGCTTGGCACCAGCCCGCAGCTGGGCCGGGGTGGAGACGTAAATGGTGTCGCCGTCGCCGAAGTTCAGGGTGCCGCAATCCAGGGTGCAGATTTCCGGCAGCAATTCTTCGACATGGGCGAGGCGGGTCAGCGGGCCGACCAGATCGGTGTTCGGGCCGAACTCCATCGGGTTCTCGCCCGGGCCGATTTCCAGGTCGCCGCCCATGCCGGCGGTGAGGTTGACGATGATGTCGACGTCGGCTTCGCGGATGCGCTCCATGACTTCGCGGTACAGCGCCACGTCGCGGCTGAACTTGCCGGTCTGCGGGTCACGGACGTGGCAGTGCACGACCGTGGCGCCGGCCTTGGCCGCTTCTACTGCGGCTGCGGCGATCTGTTTCGGGGTGACCGGCACGTGAGGGCTCTTGGCGGTCGTGTCGCCAGCACCGGTGAGTGCGCAGGTGATGATGACGTCGTGGTTCATGGTGCGTTTTCCTTCAGGCGTGATGGGTCTGTTCGCAGCCCGTGGCGG
Organism: Pseudomonas sp. B21-021; assembly: GCF_024749205.1. NCBI lineage: Bacteria > Pseudomonadati > Pseudomonadota > Gammaproteobacteria > Pseudomonadales > Pseudomonadaceae > Pseudomonas > Pseudomonas sp. B21-021. The sequence goes on along the minus strand of NZ_CP087192.1, from coordinate 5,969,898 downwards.
GCTGCGAAGTGGTTCGTTCGATGCGGTTTATTTGCTGGTGAGCTGGAGGTTTTCAGCCGCCGGTTTGCCATCGAAAGTGGTGACGCCTTCGAGCCAGCGCTGTTTGTCCTGCGGGTGATCCTTGAGCCATTGTTTGGCCGATTCGAAAGCATCCTTGTGATCGAGCAGCGGCTGCATCATCCGGCTCTCGTCTTCGGCGGTGAACGTCAGGTTGCTCAGCAGGCGGCTGACGTTCGGGCATTGTTCGGCGTATTTCGGCGCGGTGACGGTCCACACGGTAGCCATGCCTTCGTTCGGGCCGAGGGCGTCATCGCTGCCGGTCAGATAGGTCATCTGCACGTTGACGTTCATCGGGTGCGGTGCCCAGCCGAAGAACACCACGGCTTCCTTGCGGCGCACGGCGCGATCGACGGCGGCGAGCATGCCGGCCTCGCTGGATTCGACGAGCTGGAACTTGCCGAGGCCGAACTGGTTTTTGGCGATCATCGCCTTGATCTGGGTGTTGGCGCCCGAGCCTGGCTCGATGCCGTAGATCTTGCCGCCCAGTTCTTTCTCGAACTTGGCGATATCGGCGAAGGTTTTCAGACCCTTGTCCGCCAGATAAGTCGGCACGGCGAGGGTAGCGCGGGCGTCCTTGAGGCTCGGGGCCTGGAGTACCTTGACCTGGTTGGCGTCGACGAACGGGGTGATGGTCTGGGTCATCAGCGGGTTCCAGTAGCCGAGGAACAGATCCAGGCGCTGGTCGCGGATGCCGGCGAAGACGATTTGCTGAGAGGCGCTGGTCTGTTTGGTGCTGTACCCGAGGCCATCGAGCAGAACCTGGGCCATCGCACTGGTGGCGATCACGTCGGTCCAGTTCACCACGCCCATGCGCACGTTCTGACACGATGCGGAATCGGCCGCCATGACACTGGCGCTTAAAAACGCGGTACCGCTGAGTGCGAGAACACAGCTGCTGATCAGTCGTTTCATGTCGGGTTCCTCGGCAGGTCGTTATTGTGGGTTCCGGCATCTGTCGTGCCGGTGATGCTCAAATTACGCAGCAATGCCCCCGCAAAAACGCACTGCGGCGACCAGCTCTTGCACTGCAGCGACCTGTGCTCTTGAATGCCGCCGACAACTGGCGTATCAACGTTGCACGCTACCCGCTAACCGAGTGCGCGCCATGTCCCAGGATTTCTACTTTCTGTTGATGCCGGGTTTTTCCGCCATCGGTTTCATCTCTGCGATCGAACCGCTGCGAGTGGCCAACCGCTTTCGCGGCGAGCTGTACCGCTGGCACGTCTTGAGCGCCGATGGCGGGGCGGTGCTGGCGAGTAACGGGATGTCGGTCAACGCCGACGCGGCGCTGGAGCCGCTGAAAAAAGGGGCGACGCTGCTGGTGGTCGCCGGCTTCGAACCACTGAAGTTCGCCACCCCGGCGCTGGAGCACTGGCTGCGACGGCTGGACAACGAAGGCGTGACCCTCGGCGCCATCGACACCGGCAGCTTCGTCCTTGCCGAGGCAGGCCTGCTCGATGGTCATCGCCTGACCCTGCACTGGGAAGCCATCGACGCCTTCAAGGAATCTTATCCACAGCTCAGCGTCACCCAGGAGCTGTTCGAGATCGACCGTCGACGCATCACGTCTGCCGGCGGCACCGCGTCCATCGACCTGATGCTCGACCTGATCGCCCAGGCCCACGGCCCGCAACTGGCGATCCAGGTCAGCGAGCAGTTTGTATTGGGGCGGATTCGTCCGCGCAAGGACCACCAGCGCATGGAAGTCGCCACGCGTTACGGCATCAGCAACAAGAAGCTGGTGCATGTGATTGGCGAGATGGAACAGCACAGCGAACCGCCGCTGACTACCCTGGAACTGGCGGAGTCGATCAAGGTGACGCGGCGGCAACTGGAGCGCCTGTTTCGCCTGCACCTGAACGACACGCCGAGCAATTTCTATCTGCGCTTGAGACTGGAAAAGGCCCGGCAGCTGTTGCGCCAGACCGACATGAGCGTGCTCGAAGTCAGCATCGCCTGCGGGTTTGAATCACCGTCGTATTTCACCCGAAGCTACCGGGCGAAGTTTGCCCGGTGTCCGCGAGAGGATCGGCGACGGGAGGCCGTTTGACGGACGATTATAGTTAATTATACTTTGCGGTATAAATTACAGTCGTTTGAATAATTGAGTGTAAAACCATGTCCAGAAACAACGGCTTCGTCTTCCGCCGCCCCGCTCTGGCCCGCAGCGTTGCCGATGGTCTGGTGGGTGCGGGTCTGCAGGATTTCACCTCCGGCCTTTTTCTGGCAGCGCCGCGTCGCACCGGCAAAAGTACCTTTCTGCGCGAGGATCTGATCCCGGAATGCCAGTCCCGAGGCTGGCTGACGGTCTACGTCGACCTGTGGGCCGACAAGGAAAAAGACCCTGCTGACTTGATCGCCAGTGCCATTGCAGGCGCGTTGGTCCCCTTTGAAAAGGGCATCCGCAAACTGGCGAAGAATATCGGCATCGAAAAACTCAGCTTTCTGCGCACCTTGTCCTGGGATTTCACCAAGCCGCAACTGCCGGCGGGCGCGACCCTGACGCAAGCGCTGGAACTGCTCCACAGTGCCGCTGAAAAATCCGTAGTGCTGGTGATCGATGAGGCCCAGCACGCGCTCACCACCGCCGCGGGGATCAACGCGATGTTTGCCCTTAAGGCAGCGCGGGATCAGCTCAACCAGGGGCGTGAAGGCGAGGGCAGCGGTTTGCATCTGGTGTTCACCGGTTCCAATCGCGACAAACTCGCGCACCTGGTGCTGGGCAAGAGCCAACCGTTCTTCGGCTCGAGCATCACGCCCTTTCCGCTGTTGGGAAAAGAGTTCACCCAGGCGTACACCTTGCACCTCAACGCCCATCTGGCCGAAACCAATCAGTTCAGTGCGGCCGATATCGACGACGCCTTTGAGTTGGTGGGGCGGCGCCCGGAAATGTTGCGCACCATCATCGGCGAAGTCGCGCTGGAGCTGGGTGAGGCCAGCAATCTGGGGCAGCTGCTGCAAAGCCGTGCCGAATTGTTGCGCGCAGGCGTGTGGACCGAGTTCGAAAGCGCCTGGAACGCGCTGACCATCCCTCAGCGCGCTGTGCTGGAAGTGATGGTGGAGCGCTCACAGAACAACGAGCCTTTTGCACCGTTCACTGACAGCACGCTCACGGCGGTCAGCAAGGCGCTGGAAAACCTGGGCAGCGACGTGGTGCCGGGCACCCAGACCATTCAGGCCTGCATCGATGCCCTGCGTGACAAGGAGCTGGTGTGGAAGTCGAGCCGTGGGGGCTATGCGCTGGAAGACAAGTCCTTCGGCGACTGGCTGAGCGCACGCAAAGCGCGCTAGTTACTTCTTCACCAATGCCGAGCACGCTGCCTTGTAGGCTTCATGCTGATACTTGTTCAGCGTGCCCGGCAGCTCAAAGTTGTGCTTCTTGGCCTGGGCATTGATCGTCTGCGGCGACAGCAGCGTCACCTCGCAACCGTCCAGCAACTGAAACACGCCCTCGATCTTGAACGTGGTCGGCCCACCGGCAAACTCGCCCTTCTTGCTGCGCTTCTTTATCGCGATGCGATCAATCGAGTTTTCCCGTATGAACGACGCCACTTGAGCGGCGAACAGCTTCACGTTGGCCGCCTCGTCGTCATCGTCCAGCGCGATTTTCTTGGTGTTCAGAGCGACATGGCTCAGCACCGAACCGTCGAGGGACGCCACGGCGATGATCGCTTCACTGCCTTTGATTTCGATACCGCAGATGTTCATGTGAATCCCTTGATTGGCTGAAGAGGTGCAGCTTACAGCTCAAGCTGGTTGGCGGTGATACCAAGCGCCGCTGCAATCTTTTCGCGAGTGGCCTTGCGCGGCTTTGCAACGGTTTCCTGCTGGGCGAAGGCTGGCTGCGAAATGCCCATGCGTTTCGCCACTTCTTCCTGAGTCAGGTTGAGATGTTCGCGCCAGGCGCGAACCGGGAGGGCGCCGTCAACGATGCGGCTAACGACTTCGTGCGGAATCATGCTTTCCATCTTCAACTCACTCCTGTCCGATCGACTCCAAAAACTCCGACCGCTCGTCACTCATCCGCGCCACGCAGTCATTCTGCGCAATCTTGAACGCCTTGCTGCCGTCCGTCGCCGGGAAGGCTTCGACGGCGCAGTCGGCGTCGCGGGTTTTCAGCCATTGTTGCTGGGCGGCCTTGAGTTTGGCGGTGATGTCGGCCAGTTGTGCCGGGTTCTTGCCGTAGGCCGTCTGCATGCGCTCGTTCAGGCTGGCGTAGTTGTCCTTGAGCAGGTCCTCGGCGGTGGTGCGGCTGTAGGTCGAGCATTCCAGGGTCTGGATGTCGTTTTCCACCGCGTCGCACGGGTTGTTGTCGGACTCTTCGGCGGCGTGTACGCCGGTCGCAATCAGGGCCAGGGCCAGGAAGATCGATTTCATTGATGTCGCCGCTCTAATCCAGTGGTGTTTCCGGGATGCGGCAGATTCTGGCTCAAGCTCGCGGGCTTGAACAGGTGGCCGGTCGGACCGGTTGGCGACCCTTTGTCGCGGATTGACGCTTTCGGCAATTCCCCTGTCGTTTTTGCACCCGGCTGGTCGCGCACCGAGGCATATGCTGGCCCCAAAGCGCCGGCAGACGATTCGGCGCATGAATCGCCAATAAGGGGACGCCTGATGAGCCCAGCCGAATTACACGCCGACAGCATCGTTATCGACGGTCTGATCATTGCCAAATGGAACCGCGAGCTGTTCGAAGACATGCGCAAGGGCGGTCTGACGGCGGCCAACTGCACCGTGTCGGTGTGGGAGGGCTTTCAGGCCACGGTCAACAACATCGCCGCCAGCCAGAAACTGATTCGTGAAAACAGCGACCTGGTGATCCCCGTCCGCACCACCGCCGACATCCGCAAGGCCAAGGAGCAGGGCAAGACCGGCATCCTCTTCGGCTTCCAGAACGCCCACGCGTTCGAAGACCAGATCGGCTATGTCGAGGTGTTCAAGCAGCTCGGCGTCGGCATCGTGCAGATGTGCTACAACACCCAGAATCTGGTGGGCACCGGTTGCTACGAACGAGACGGCGGCCTGTCGGGTTTCGGTCGCGAAATCGTCGCCGAGATGAACCGCGTCGGTGTCATGTGCGACCTGTCCCACGTCGGCTCCAAGACTTCCGAAGAAGTCATCCTCGAATCGAAAAAACCGGTCTGCTATTCCCACTGCCTGCCGTCGGGGCTGAAAGAACACCCGCGCAACAAGTCCGATGAAGAGCTTAAGTTTATTGCTGACCACGGCGGTTTCGTCGGCGTGACCATGTTCGCGCCGTTCCTGGCCAAGGGCATCGATTCGACCATCGACGACTACGCCGAAGCCATCGAATACACCATGAACATCGTCGGCGAAGACGCCATCGGCATCGGCACCGACTTCACCCAGGGTCACGGTCAGGACTTCTTCGAATACCTGACCCACGACAAGGGCTACGCCCGCCGTCTGACCAACTTCGGCAAGATCATCAACCCGCTGGGCATCCGCACCGTCGGCGAGTTCCCGAACCTGACCGAAACCCTGCTCAAGCGCGGCCACTCCGAACGAGTCGTGCGCAAGATCATGGGCGAGAACTGGGTCAACGTCCTCAAGGACGTCTGGGGCGAGTAAGCCGCCGCTTCCCGAATACTTTCCCCCGGCCGTCCGCGCCGGGGGCAACACCAAAATTTTTCTGGAGTTAAGTTTCCATGGCCAAGATCGCCCCGCAATTGCCAATCGAAGTCGACAGCGAGACCGGTGTCTGGACCTCCGACGCCCTGCCGATGCTGTACGTGCCACGGCATTTCTTCGTCAACAACCACATGGGCATCGAGGAAGTGCTGGGCGCTGACGCCTATGCCGAGATCCTCTACAAGGCCGGCTACAAATCCGCCTGGCACTGGTGTGAAAAAGAAGCCGAGTGCCACGGCCTGGAAGGCGTCGCGGTGTTCGAGCACTACATGAAGCGCCTGTCGCAGCGCGGCTGGGGCCTGTTCAAGATCCAGGACATCGACCTCTACAAAGGCACCGCCAGCGTCAAGCTCGAACACTCGGCGTTCGTCTACGTCTACGGCAAAGTCGGGCGCAAGGTCGACTACATGTTCACCGGCTGGTTTGCCGGTGCCATGGACCAGATCCTCGCCGCTCGCGGCAGCAAGATCCGCACCGTGGCCGAGCAGGTCTACGGTGGCTCCGAAGAAGGCCACGACGACGGCCTGTTCACCGTCAAGCCGTTGTAAGTCGAGGAACCCGCCATGGCTTTCGAAGCAATGTTCCAGCCGATCCAGATCGGCAAACTGACCATCCGCAACCGCGTGCTCAGCACCGCGCACGCCGAGGTCTACGCGACCGACGGCGGCATGACCACCGAACGGTACGTCAAATATTACGAAGAGAAAGCCAAGGGCGGCATCGGCCTGGCGATCTGTGGCGGTTCGTCCGTGGTGGCGATCGACAGCCCGCAGCAATGGTGGAGTTCGGTGAACCTGTCCACCGACCGGATCATCCCGCACTTCCAGAATCTCGCCGACGCCATGCACAAGCACGGCGCCAAGATCATGATCCAGATTACCCACATGGGCCGTCGCTCCCGTTGGGACGGTTTCCACTGGCCGACCCTGATGTCGCCGTCGGGCATCCGCGAACCGGTGCACCGCGCCACCTGCAAGACCATCGAGCCGGAAGAGATCTGGCGGGTGATCGGCAACTACGCGCAAGCCGCGCGCCGCGCCAAGGCCGGTGGCCTGGACGGTGTTGAACTGTCGGCCGTGCACCAGCACATGATCGACCAGTTCTGGAGCCCGCGCGTCAACAAGCGGACCGACGAATGGGGCGGCACTTTCGAGGGCCGGATGAAGTTCGGTCTGGAAGTTTTGAAAGCCGTGCGCGCCGAGGTCGGTGACGACTTCTGTGTCGGCATGCGCATCTGCGGCGACGAGTTCCACCCGGACGGTCTGTCCCACGAAGACATGAAGCAGATCGCCAAATATTACGACGACACCGGCATGCTCGATTTCATCGGCGTCGTCGGCTCGGGTTGCGACACCCACAACACCCTGGCCAACGTGATTCCGAACATGAGTTATCCGCCGGAGCCGTTCCTGCACCTGGCGGCGGGGATCAAGGAAGTGGTCAAGGTTCCGGTGCTGCACGCGCAGAACATCAAGGACCCGAACCAGGCCACGCGGATTCTGGAGGGCGGTTACGTCGACATGGTCGGCATGACCCGCGCCCACATCGCCGACCCGCACCTGATCGCCAAGATCAAGATGGGCCAGATCGACCAGATCAAGCAGTGCGTCGGCGCCAACTACTGCATCGACCGTCAGTATCAAGGTCTGGACGTGCTGTGCATCCAGAACGCCGCGACCTCCCGTGAATACATGGGCGTGCCGCACATCATCGAGAAATCCACCGGGCCGAAACGCAAGGTGGTGATCGTCGGTGCCGGCCCGGCGGGGATGGAAGCGGCCCGTGTGGCAGCCGAACGTGGCCACGACGTGACCCTGTTTGAGAAGAAGGAGTTCATCGGCGGGCAGATCACCACCGCATCGAAAGCGCCGCAGCGTGACCAGATTGCCGGTATCACTCGCTGGTTCCAGCTGGAGCTGGCGCGGCTGAAAGTCGACCTGCGTCTGGGCACTGCGGCGGACGCCGACACCATCATGGATCTGCGTCCGGACATCGTGGTGCTGGCGGTCGGCGGTCACCCGTACCTGGAACAGAACGAACACTGGGGCGCCGCCGAAGGGCTGGTGGTCAGCAGCTGGGACGTGCTCGACGGCAAGGTTGCGCCGGGCAAGAACGTGCTGGTCTACGACACCATCTGCGAGTTCACCGGGATGTCGGTGGCCGACTTCCTCGCCGACAAGGGCAGCCAGGTCGAGATCGTCACCGACGACATCAAGCCGGGCGTGGCCATCGGCGGTACGTCGTTCCCGACCTACTACCGCAGCATGTACCCGAAAGAAGTGATCATGACCGGCGACATGATGCTGGAGAAGGTCTACCGCGAAGGCGACAAACTCGTCGCCGTGCTGGAGAACGAATACACCGGCGCCAAAGAGGAGCGGGTGGTGGATCAGGTGGTCGTCGAGAACGGCGTGCGCCCGGATGAAGAAATCTACTACGCCCTCAAGGACGGCTCGCGCAACAAGGGCCAGATCGACGTCGAGGCGCTGTTCGCGATCCAGCCGCAACCTTCGTTGAGCAGCACCGGCGACGGTTACTTGCTGTTCCGCATCGGTGACTGCGTGGCGCAGCGTAATACCCATGCTGCGATCTATGACGCCCTGCGGTTGTGCAAAGACTTCTAAACGCTGATGGACTGATCGTTCCCACGCTCTGCGTGGGAATGCAGCCCGGGACGCTCCGCGTCCCAAAGCGGACGCAGAGCGTCCATTGAGGCATTCCCACGCAGAGCGTGGGAACGATCGTCACGTGTTTCTCCAGGCTGTACTGGTGGGAGCTTCACCATGTTGAACACCCTTCTTCCAATCCTGTTGTTCGCAGCCCTGGCCCTCGCGGTGCTGGGGGCGTTGCGGCGGGTGGCCATGTGGCGCCGGGGCCGGGCCTCGAAGGTCGATCTGATCGGCGGCCTGTTCGCCATGCCCAAGCGTTACATGGTCGATCTGCACCACGTGGTGGCGCGGGACAAATACATCGCCAACACCCACGTCGCCACGGCGGGCGGTGCGGTGGCGTCGATCGTGCTGGCGATTCTGGTGCACGGTTTCGGCCTGCATAACCGGATCCTCGGCTACGCGTTACTGCTGATGACGGCGGTGATGTTCGTCGGGGCGATCTTCGTTTATCGGCGCCGGCTCAACCCGCCGTCGCGGCTGTCGAAAGGCCCGTGGATGCGCCTGCCGAAAAGCCTGCTGGCGTTCTCGGCCTCGTTCTTCCTGGTGACCTTGCCGGTGGCCGGGATCCTGCCGGAGAACTTCGGCGGCTGGATGCTTGCAGCGATTCTCGGTATCGGTGTGCTGTGGGGCGTGTCGGAACTGTTCTTCGGCATGACCTGGGGCGGCCCGATGAAACACGCCTTCGCCGGTGCCCTGCACCTGGCCTGGCACCGTCGCGCCGAACGTTTTGGTGGCGGCCGTTCCACCGGTTTGAAACCGCTGGACCTGAATGATCCGACCGCGCCGCTGGGCGTGGAGAAACCCAAGGATTTCACCTGGAACCAGTTGCTCGGCTTCGACGCCTGCGTGCAGTGCGGCAAGTGCGAAGCCGCGTGCCCGGCATTCGCCGCCGGCCAGCCGCTGAACCCGAAAAAGCTGATTCAGGACATGGTCGTCGGCCTCGCCGGCGGCACCGATGCCAAGTTCGCCGGCAGCCCTTATCCGGGGAAACCTGTGGGTGAGCACAGCGGCAATCCGCATCAACCGATTGTCAACGGCCTGGTCGACGCCGAAACCTTGTGGTCGTGCACCACCTGCCGCGCCTGCGTCGAGGAATGCCCGATGATGATCGAGCACGTCGATGCCATCGTCGACATGCGCCGGCACCTGACCCTGGAAAAAGGTGCGACCCCGAACAAGGGCGCCGAAGTCCTGGAAAACCTGATTGCCACCGACAACCCTGGCGGTTTCGCTCCGGGCGGGCGGATGAACTGGGCGGCGGACCTGAACCTCAATCTGCTCAGCGAGAAGAAGTCCACCGACGTGCTGTTCTGGGTTGGCGACGGTGCCTTCGACATGCGCAACCAGCGCACTCTGCGCGCGTTCGTCAAAGTGCTGAAAGCGGCCAAGGTCGACTTCGCGGTGCTCGGTCTGGAAGAACGCGACAGCGGCGACGTGGCCCGACGTCTGGGTGACGAAGCGACTTTCCAGTTGCTCGCCAAACGCAACATCCAGACCCTGGCCAAATACAGCTTCAACCGCATCGTCACCTGCGATCCGCACAGTTTCCACGTGCTGAAAAACGAGTACGGCGCGTTCGATGGCAACTACCTCGTGCAGCACCACAGCACTTACCTGGCGGAAATCATCCAGGCCGGCGCGCTGAACCTCGGTCAGCACAAAGGCAACAGCGTGACCTATCACGATCCTTGCTACCTCGGCCGTTACAACGGCGAGTACGAGGCGCCGCGCGAAGTGCTGCGCGCCCTCGGCATCGAGATCAAGGAAATGCAACGTTCCGGCTTCCGTTCACGCTGCTGCGGCGGCGGTGGCGGGGCGCCGATCACCGACATTCCGGGCAAGCAGCGGATCCCCGACATGCGCATGGAGGACATCCGCGAGACCGGTGCCGAACTGGTGGCCGTCGGTTGTCCACAGTGCACGGCGATGCTCGAAGGCGTGGTCGAACCGCGTCCGCTGATCAAGGACATCGCCGAACTGGTGGCCGACGCGCTGCTCGAAGACGCCGCGCCGAACAAGCCTGCCACCCCGGCCAAACGTGAACCTGCGGAGGCCCACTGATGAGCGACATTATCCGCCGCGACCCCCGCGCCGAATGGATCGCACGCAACCGCCTGCACCCGCTGCACGCGGCCATGCAACCGGCGCAACACAGCTGGATGGGCCCTAACGGGATCATCCGCAAGAACCTGCACGGCATCGGTTTCATCGGGCCGAACGGCCTCAAGCGCATCGACCGTAGCGGCGCCCAGCAGGGCGGGGCGGTCAAGCGCTCGGCTGCGGTCGAAGTGCAATTGCCGCTGCATCAGGTGCCGGCCCCGGCGTTCTATATCAGCGTGGTGCCGGACATGGTCGGCGGCCGCTTGAGCAGCCACGACCGCGATCTGCTTGGCCTTGCTCATCAACTGGCCGGCAGCGACGGCGCGGTATTGGCTGTGGTGTTCGGCGAGCACAAGGAAAACGCTTTCGCCACCGCAGGCGTTGACCGCTTGCTGGTGCTGGAAGGTGAAGAATTCAGTGGTTATGCACCGGAACAACGGATCCAGGGCCTGCGGGCTGTGGATAACCAGTTCAACCCGCGTCACTGGCTGCTGCCGGACAGCCGCAGCGGTGGCGGCGAACTCGGTCGACGCTTTGCTGCTGCATTGGGCGAGCGCCCGGCGACGCGGGTGTGGCAGGTCAAGGATCAGGAGTGCATCGGCCGCGCCGGTGCCGGGTTGCAGGATCTTGCCCGCCCGGTGGCGCGTTTGATTCTGGCGTCCGCCGAATGCGCGGAACCGGTCAGCGAAACCCGTCACGAAGCGCTGCCGGTGGAGTTATCCACACCTGTCGCGCGCAGCCTGTCGCGGATCGAGGATCTGGGTGCGGTGGCGGTGGACCCTGCAGCGATTCCGATGGCCGAAGCCGAGTTCATTTTCTCCGGCGGCAACGGGGTCAAGGACTGGGAGCTTTTCCACAGGACCGCCGGCGCCCTCGGTGCCACCGAAGGCGCTTCGCGGGTGGCGGTGGACGATGGCTTCATGGCCCGCGACCGTCAGGTCGGCGCGTCCGGCACCTGGGTCACCGCGCGGGTTTACGTGGCCGTGGGGATTTCCGGGGCGATCCAGCACCTGCAAGGCATCGGTGCCTGCGACAAGGTGGTGGCGATCAACCTCGATCCGGGTTGCGACATGATCAAGCGTGCCGACCTGTCGGTGATCGGCGAAAGCGCGGAAATTCTTCAGGCCTTGATCGCGGCGGTAGAGGCTTACCGCAACGAAGCCAAGCGCGATGCGGCTTAAGGAACGGTTATGAGCACAAAGATCATCAGTCTGGTTTCAATCGGCGCCCACCCGACCTCCGGCCGCCCGCGCCGCGCCGATCAGGACGCCCGCGCGGTGGAACTCGGCCTGCAACTGGCAGGGGATAACCTGCAAGTGCTGCACGCCGGCGATATCGCGGAACCGGCGCTGCGCGCCTATCTGGGCATGGGGCTTGCGCAGATGCATGTGCTGGAACAACCGGCCGGTGCCGACGCGTTGCCGGCGTTGACCGAGTATCTGCGTGATGCCGGCGCACAGGTCGTGTTGACCGGCAGCCAGGCGGAAACCGGCGAGGGTTCGGGGATGCTGCCGTTCCTGCTGGCCGAAGGGCTGGGTTGGCCGCTGGTGGTGGGTCTGGCGCAGGTCGAGTCGATCAACGACGGTTCGGCACTGGTGCTGCAAGCGTTGCCCCGTGGGCAGCGCCGCCGGTTGAAGGTGCGCCTGCCGTTTCTGGCGACTGTGGATAACGCTGCGCCCAAGCCTCGGCAGAGTGCTTACGGCCCGGCGCGGCGTGGAGCTCTTCAGGCTAAAGACGTGGAAGTGGTGGATGACGAATTGCTGGCGGTGGCGACCCTGCAACCGGCCAAGCCTCGGCCGAAACGCTTGAAGGTGATCAAGGCCAAGAGCGGGGCGGACCGGATGAAGGCGGCTACGGCCAAGGCCAGTGGGGGTGGTGGGCAAGTCCTAAAAGGCGTGACGGCGCAGGCCGGTGCGGAAGCCATTCTCAAGCTGCTGATCGAAGAAGGTGTTGTCCGCTGAAACCTTTGTTGACCCTCTCCCTTCGGGAGAGGGCGCTTTACCCACAATCCCTGTTGGCGGATCTGTGGATAACGTGTTCGCCCCTCCCTGAATCCCACGCCAATCAAGCCCTCCAGCCCTCAGATCAAAAAACAACCAGCCTAACTCTCGGTTTTTACGAGCTTTTTCCCCAGAACAATTCCCGGACTTGCCCCCAATCTCTGTTGGCGCTTCTGTGGATAAGATGTTCGCTATCCGCTAAGAGCCATATAAACCGTGGCTTACAAAGATTTGATCAAAAAACGCTCAATTCAGCCTTTTAACCCGCTAATCCCCACGCAAACCCCCATTTATCAACGCCTCCAGCGTTTTTCCACAGCGCCCGCCAAGTTACCCCCGAACTCTGTTGGCGCTTCTGTGGATAAGGTGTTCGCCATCCTCTGCAAGCCACGTAATCCGTGCCGTATAGAGTGTTGATCAAAAAACAATCAATCGCTAATGAAAACCCTGCTTCTGGATAAGTCACGGTTTTTCTTCGCAAAATCCCGATTATTTTTCCAGGTCATCCACAGTTGTCCCCATTAGCTGTGGGTGTCTATGTGGATAACTTGTTCGCCAAACTCTGCAGCCCCCGGCGGGCTTAGTCCAAAAGGCAATTGATCAGATTTCATACAGTTCTAAGAGGCTGCCTTGACTTCGATCCGGTGCCTGTCTTCACTGCAATGGCACAAGGACAGCCGTCACTTATCCACATCTGGTTCAGGGAGAACGCGTGATGGATACCCAGCCACACCGCTTACCCCTCAGTCCCTGCACGCTCCGCGCGCTGCCGGCACCTTCGCCGCGAAAGCGCACGTTGCGTCGTGCCGCCAATCAGCACGCCCGCCTGTAGCGCTTGATTCCTGCCTAAACCGTTGTACTGCCGTCGGGATTTCCCGGAGGCCAGGTGCCCGTTCGCCCATCGATTGCAGGCAACCGCAGAGTTGCCCCATCTGCCTGAGAGAGGAACCCCCTCATGACACGGATCGCAACGCCCATCAGCGACATCAAGGAACATTACGACGTGATCGTCATTGGCTCCGGGTACGGCGGCGGCATTGCCGCGTCGCGCCTGTCCCGGGCCGGTAAAAAGGTCTGTCTGCTGGAACGCGGTCGGGAGATCCAGCCCGGCGAATACCCCAACACCATGATCGCCGCGACCGAGGAATTGCAGGTACACGATCCGGACGGCCACATCGGCTCGCGTACCGGGTTGTTCGATCTGCATGTCAACGCGCAGCAGAACGTGGTGGTCGGTTGCGGCCTCGGCGGCACGTCGCTGATCAATGCCAACGTCTCGCTGGAACCGACAGCCGATGTGTTCAAGGATCCACGCTGGCCACTGGCGGTGCGCGAGGATCACGACGGCTTGCTCAAGGCGGGTTACGAAAAAGCCCGGGAGATGCTCAAACCCAATCCCTACCCGAGCACCGCGCCGAACCTGCCGAAGCTTGATGCCAACAAAAAATCCGCAGACTTCCTCAAGCAAGGCGCGCACTTCTACAAGCCGCCGATCAACGTGACCTTCGACAAACTGCCCAACAACCTCAATCACGTCGGCGTCGAGCAACTACCGTGCAACCACTGCGGTGACTGCGTATCGGGCTGTAACAACAAGGCCAAGAACACCACGCTGATGAACTACCTGCCGGACGCCACCAATCACGGCGCGGAGATTTTCTGCCAGGCCCAGGTGCGGCATCTGGAGCGCGACGGCAATGGCTGGATCGTGCACTTCCAGTATCTCGACAGCGGCCGCGAGAAGTTCGACGCGCCGACGCTGTTCGTGAAGGCCGACATCGTCGTGGTTTCTGCGGGCACCCTCGGCTCCACCGAGATTCTGCTGCGCTCGCGGGACAAAGGCCTGGTGATGTCCGGGCAGCTCGGCGAGAACATGAGCGGCAACGGCGACATCCTCGGCTTCGGCCACAACTGCGAGCAGACCATCAACGGCATCGGTTTCGGCGCGCATTCGGCCAAGGAAATGCAACCGGTCGGCCCCTGCATCACTTCGATCATCGACATGCGCACCGAGGGTGACCGCAGCAGTCGCATGGTCATCGAGGAAGGTTCGATCCCCGGCGCGCTCGGCCGGCCGATGGTGCCGGCGATGGCCGGGTTCGCCGAGATGATCGGCAAGCCCACCGACGACAGCTTCAGCGGCAAAGTGAAGTACAAGGAGCGTGAAGCCGAAAGCTTCCTGCGCGGCCCGTATCACGGCGCGCTGCACAACATGCAGACCTACCTGATCATGAGCCACGACAGCGGTCAGGGACGCATGGTCCTCGACAGCAAGGATCAGCTGCGCATCGACTGGCCGGGCGTCGGCGAGCAGGAAAACTTCAAGATCGGCAACGAACGCCTGTACCAGAGCACCAAAGCCCTGGGCGGGATCTGGGTCGAGAATCCGATCTGGACCAAGCTGCTCAAGCACAGCATCGTCTCGGTGCATCCGCTGGGCGGTTGCGTGATGGGCGAAGACGCCGCGCAAGGCGTGGTCAACCACAAGGGCCAGGTGTTCAGCGGTGCCAGTGGCACCGATGTCTACGCCAACCTGTACGTGACCGACGGCGCGGTGATCCCGACGTCACTGGCGGTCAACCCGCTGCTGACCATCTCCGCCGTGAGCGAGCGCAACATGGGCCTGCTGGCCGCCGATCGTGGCTGGACGATCGACTACACGTTGCCGTCGGCCCCGCGTAAACAGACCGCGCCGCCGACCCTCGGCGTGCAGTTCACCGAAACCATGAAGGGCTACTTCTCCCGCGCTTTCACCGCCGCGCAAAGCACCGACCTGAAGGTTTACGAGGCGGCAGCCAAACGTGGCGAGGCGGACAACTCGCCGATCGACTTCACCCTGACCATCACCGCCAACGACCTCAACCGGATGATTAAGGAGCCCGAACACGCCGCGACCATCGTCGGCACGGTGATCGCCCCGGCGCTGTCGCCAGAACCGCTGACCGCCAGCAACGGTGTGTTCAACCTGTTCGAGCAGTTCGAGCAGCAGGTCGATACGCGCCACATGAAATACGACATGAAACTGACCGCCGAGGACGGCCACGACTATTTCTTCAGCGCCTTCAAGACCGTGCCGGAAGACAACGGCGTGCTGAATATCTGGCACGACACCAGCACCCTCTACGTGACGCTGTATCGCGGGCCGGACAAGACCGGCGAGGTGATCGGCTCCGGGGTGATGCACATCAAACCGGCCGATTTCGCCAAGCAGATGACCACCATGAAAGTCCTCAATGCGCGCAACGAGCGTGAGCGCATCGAAGGGCTGGCGCGGTTCGGCAAGTTCTTCGCCGGGATTCTCTGGGAGAGTTATGGCGGGGTGTTTGCCGGTGACAAGTACTTCAACCCCGACGCGCCGCCACGGCTGAAACGGCCATTGGATGCGCCGACGCCGGCCGTGCATTTCTTCTCCACCGAAGACGGCGTCCAGCTGCGCCTGACCCGTTATCAGGCCGGCAGCAAAGGCCCGGTGATGCTGGTGCATGGTCTGGGGGTGGGCTCGAATATCTTTTCCACCGACACCATCCAGACCAACCTGCTCGAATTTCTGTGCAAGCACGACTACGACGTGTGGCTGCTGGATTTCCGGGTGAGCATCCTGTTGCCGGCGAGCAAGAAGGAATGGAACGGCGACCAGATCGCCCAATACGACTTCAAGGCCGCCATCGCACAGATCCAGCAGGAAACCCAAGCCAGGGACGTGCAGTGCGTGGTGCATTGCTACGGCGCCACGACCTTCTTCATGTCGCTGCTCGCCGGTTTGCAGGGCGTGCGTTCGGTGGTCTGCTCGCAGATTGCCGCCGACACGGTGGTCGCGACGGCAACGGGGTTGAAGGCCGGTCTGCACTTGCCGGGAATGCTTGACGCGATCGGCATCAAATCCATGACCGCCTACGCCGACAGCAAGGAGAACTGGTTCAACCGGCTCTACGACAAGGCGCTCAACGGCTACGCGCGGATCGAAGCCCAGGGCTATTGCACCAACCCGGTGTGCCACCGCATCACCTTCATGTACGCCTCGCTGTATCGCCACGACACCCTCAACGAGACCCTGCACGACAACCTGCACGAGCTGTTCGGCGAGTCGAACATCGAGACCTTCGAGCACCTGGCGCTGATCGTGCGCAAAGGGCATCTGGTGGATTTCAAAGGGCACGACGTATACATGCCGCACTTTGATCGGCTGACCATGCCGATCTGTTTTATCAGCGGCGCCGACAACCAGTGTTATCTGCCGGAAAGCACGCTCAAGACTTATCAGCGGGTTTGCGAGAAACACGGGCCGGAACGCTACAGCCGGCATGTGGTGCCGGGTTACGGCCATATCGATTGCATGTTCGGCAAGAACGCGGTGGTCGATGTGTATCCGATCATCCTTGAGCATCTGGAGAAAACAGCCCTCGGATAGCCCCCCGATCGTTCCCACGCTCTGCGTGGGAATGCATACCGGGACGCTCTGCGTCCCAAGAGCGGACGCAGAGCGTCCATGGCGGCATTCCCACGCGGACGGTTCGACGCTTCGACGTGGGTAGGATCTGGGGAACTGATATGGACAGCTACATCCGCTGGTTTCAACGCTTCATCTGGCTCGGCATTGCGATGAACATGGTGTTCGCGATTCCGGCGCTGTTTGCGCCGGGGTTGCTGACATCGGTGGTCGGCCTGCCGCCGCAACTCTCCGACCCGTGGCTGGAAAACGCCGGGATGCTGCTGGTCGGCATCAGCGTGTTCTACATGCCGTCGGGCTTCAACGCGCCGCGCTACGTGGTGCATTCCTGGCTGTGCGTGCTGACGCGGTTGATCGCGGTGGCGTTCTGGATCTACCTGATCAACACCAGCAGCCAGGGCTCGGTGTTCGTGCCGATGCTGATGGGCGACCTGAGCTTTTTCCTGATCCTCGGCATCCTGCTGTACCTCGGCACCACGCCTGAAAACCGACCCTTGGCGCTGCTCTGTGACGGCTGGCGCGAATGGCGCGCAGCGTGGGCGCGGCAGTGGCAGAGTCACGCGTTCAAGGTCGGCACGCTGGTTGTTGTGGCGCTACTGGCGTTCATCGGTTACCAGACCTGGTATCAGATGCTGCGCGTGGTGCCGGAGCAGGATTACGCCTCCGACGAAGATCACTACAAATACGCCGCGATTGGCTTGGGCATCGAAGCGCGGATTCCCTATTACCTGTTCTCGGTATTGCCGCAGATGTGCCCGGAAAAACTGCCGAAACCTGGTGGCTGGGAAGTCTTCGGGTTCCTGTTCGAGAACGGTAAGGACCTGCCGATCGGCATGGCCAAGCGACAGATCGGTTACCCGACCGTCGAGCCGAACTGCGCGCTGTGCCACACCGGTTCCTACCGGGCCAATGCCAGCGACGTCGCGGTGAATGTGCCGAGCGCACCGGCCAATACCCTGCAACTGCAGGCTTTCCAGTGGTTTGCCTACGATTGCGCCAGCGATCCGAAATTCACCACCGACGCGGTGATGGCGGCGATCAACAGCAAGTTCCAGCTCGGCTTCTTCGAGAAGATCTACAACCGTTACCTGATCATCCCGATGGCCAAGACCGCGCTGCTCAAACAGAAGCAGGCCTACGCTTGGCAGAAACTGCGCCCGCAACAGGGGCCGGGGCGCACCGACACCTTCAACCCGACGAAAATGGTGGTGTTCGGCTTCCCGGATGACTCGACCATTGGCACCGTCGACCTGCCGCAAGTGTGGAACCAGAAACCCCGGGAATCGATGTACCTGCACTGGGACGGCAATAACAACAAGATCCACGAGCGCAACTACGCCGCTGCGATGGCCGTGGGCGCGACGCCGGAATCGGTGCTGCCGCCGAGTTTCAACCGGGTGACCAACTGGCTGCTCGGGCACAAGGCGCCGGCGTGGCCGTGGGCACTGGATCAGGCAAAAGTCGCCCAGGGCAAACCGGTGTGGGAGGCTAACTGCGCCGGTTGTCACGATTTCGGTCGCGTCGATACCGGGCAGGTCACCACCAACATCGACCAGCTCGGCACCGATCCGCACCGGCTGAACTCGTTCACCACCGGGCTGGTGGCGGCGTTTCACACCTTCAAGAAACCGCCGTTCGATTTCGGCGCCTATCGCAAGACCCAGAGCTACAGCAACACGCCCACCGACGGCATCTGGCTGCGTGCGCCGTACCTGCACAACGGCTCGGTGCCGACGTTGTGGGACTTGCTGCAACCGCCGGAAAAACGTCCGCAGGTGTTCATCACCGGCTCCGATGTCTACGACCCGGTCAACGTCGGCTTCGTGACCAGTGGCGCCCAGGCCAAAGCTTCGGCGGATTTCACCTACGACACGCGCCTGGAAGGCAACCACAACAGCGGTCACCTGTACGGCACGACGCTGTCGGACGACGACAAGCGTGCGCTGATCGAATTCATGAAAACCCTGTGAACCCTTACGGATAGAGGATTACGTCATGTCAGCGGTCGGACATCTGAAGCACGAATACGACAAGGTCAAGGTGCGCCTGCACGGCTTGTTCACGCGCATCGAAATGGCCTGGATGAAACTCATCAGCGAACTCGAACCCAAGGAGTTCGAGGCCATCATCAAGCTGCTCCAGCGCGGTCACGACCAGGCGCAATACGTGCTCAAGCATGGCGAGCTGCCTGACGACGAGCCGGCGGTGCCGTGGGAGTTGTCCCACGGCTTGTCGATCCTGCGCATCGGCAACGCGACGCCGCTGCCGCAATCGCCCGATCAACTGCAGACCAAGGTGCTCAAGGACGGCACGCTGCTGGGCTGCCGCAAATGGGAGCTGCTGGATCTGCTGTGGAGCGAGGCGCTGCTCAAGTGGATTGAAAACCTGCGCCATCACGCGACCTTCGGCACCGATCCGGCGCTGGTGAAAATGGAGCGTGAAGTGACGCTGGCGATTGCCGGCGACTGGGGCACCGGGCCGTTCAACAGCCATGCGCCGGCGGTGTCGGTGGCGAACCAGATGCAACTGGCCAATGCCGACTTCACCATTCATTTGGGGGATGTTTATTACGCCGGCACCCACTCTCAGGAAGACACCGACATGGCGGGCTGGCCGATGGGCACCCACGGCTCGTTCACCCTCAATTCCAACCACGAGATGTACAGCGGCGCCCACGGTTATTTCAAGGAACTGGCCGCGCGTTTTCCGGGGCAGCAGGGCACCAGCTACTTCGCCCTGATCAACGACGACTGGCTGATAGTCGGGCTGGACACGGCGTACGCCTCGGACGTCATGAACCTGTACATGGACGGAACGCTGAACAAGCCGCAGATCGAGTGGATGAAGGGCCTGCCGAAACGCAAGAAACTCATGGTGCTCAGCCACCATCAGGGCTTCGACATCACCGGGCACAACAAGACCGCGCTGTATCAACCGGTGTGCGATGCGCTGGGGCGTGAGCCGGATTACTGGTATTGGGGGCATCTGCACAACGGCATCGTCTACGCGACCCAGGGCGGGCTGCATGCGCGTTGTGCCGGCCACGGAGCGATTCCCTACGGCACCACCAGCGAGCTGAACGGACATTCGCGGGTGCTGTTTTCGGAGACGAAGGATGCGAACGATCCGGACTATCCGCTGCGGGTGTTGAACGGCTACGCGAAGATCAGGTTGGTGGGGGAGGAGATTTTCGAGGAGTTTATTGGTGAGGATGGCAGTGTGAGGTGGTCATCCAAGTGATGCGATGACAGTGATGACGCCATCGCTAGCAGGCTAGCTCCCACACTGGATCTCCGGTGCACAGAAATCCCCTGTGGGAGCCAGCCTGCTGACGATGCTTTTGCTGTTAGCCTTGGACTGGCACGCCTTTGAGGTATGGCGCCGGCTCGGCCCCCAGGTTGCTCAGCATCCGCTCGCTGTACCAGTCGACGAAGTTGACCACGCCAAATTCATAGGTTTTGGAATACGGGCCCGGCTGGTACGCGGTGGAGTTGATCCCGCGCTGGTTTTCTTCGGCCAGACGACGGTCCTGATCGTTGGTCGCGTCCCACACCTGGCGCATGCGCTCGACGTCGTAGTCCACGCCTTCGACCGCATCCTTGTGCACCAGCCACTTGGTGGTGACCATGGTTTCCTGGGCGCTGATCGGCCACACGGTGAACACGATGATGTGGTCGCCCATGCAGTGGTTCCACGAGTGCGGCAAGTGCAGGATGCGCATCGAGCCCAGGTCCGGGTTCTTGATCCGGCCCATCAGCTTGGCGCAGCCCTGTTTGCCGTCCATGGTCATCGACACGGTGCCCTTGAGCAGCGGCATGCGCACGATGCGGTTACGCAGGCCGAAACTGGCGTGAGCGTAAGGAATCTTCTCGGCTTCCCAGGCAGCGGCGGAGGCGGCGACGTGATCCTTGAACGCCTGATCGGCGCGCGGGTCGGTGACGTCGTCCCATTCCAGCAGGGTTTTCAGCAACTCAGGGTGCGAGCCGCCGCAGTGGTAGCACTCGCGATTGTTTTCCAGCACCAGTTTCCAGTTGGCCTTCTCCATCAAGGTGGTGGTAATCGCCACCTTGGTGTTCTCCATGTCGTACGGTTCCATGTAGTGGTTCAGGGTCGACAGGAAGTCATCGATGGCCGGCGGGTTCTCCGCCAGGCTGATGAAGATGTAGCCGCCGGCGGTCTTCACGTTCACCGGTTTGAGGCCGTACTGCTTCATGTCGAAGTCGGCGCCCATCTCGGTGCCGGCGAACAGCAGGCGCCCGTCCAGCTCATACGTCCACTGGTGGTAGTGGCAGACCAGTTTGGCGACCTTGCCCTTGTCGCTGGTGCACAGGCGCGAGCCACGGTGGCGGCAGACGTTGTGAAACGCGTGCACCACGCCTTCGGCACCGCGAATCACGATGATCGGGTTCTTGCCGATCTGCAGGGTGATGTAGTTGCCCTTGGCCGGGATTTCGCAGGTCATGCCGGCGATCAACCACTCTTTCTGGAAGATCTCCTGCATGTCGATATCGAACAGGCGCTCGTCACTGTAGAACGGCTGCGGCAGGGAGTAGGTGCGCTCGCGCTCCTGCAGCATTTGTGCGGTGGCCTTGCGTGCGGGTTCCAGCGGGTCGCCCAGGCTGATTTTTGCGGTGTCCATCGATGTAATCCTCAAGGCCATCTGCGTGGCCGCGAAAGTGGCTGATCAGGGTTGCAGCGCAAGGTGTAAAGAATCTGTTTGTGTTGGGGGCGAGTGTGGGGCCGCCGCTGCCCGGAACCTTATCCATGGGCGACATGGTGCAATCTGTTCCCGACGCGCAACCCCCGGTGGTTGGGGGCTGGTCGCGATAAGTATGTCAATGTCGCGGATAGGTAAACGGGGCGTCTGCGCTATACGCAGAATCGCCACATGAAGGCCGACAGTCGGCCGTGGAGAACAGCATGTCGAACAGCTTCCTGAATCCGGTCACCACCCAGACCTGGGCCAATGGCCGACACATCGTCCGTTGCGTCAAAGTCATCCAGGAAACCTGGGATGTGCGCACCTTCTGTTTCATGGCCGACCAGCCGATCCTGTTCTTCTTCAAGCCTGGGCAGTTCGTGACCCTGGAGCTGGAAATCGAAGGCCAGCCGATCATGCGCTCGTACACCATCTCCAGTTCGCCGTCGGTGCCGTACAGCTTTTCGGTGACCATCAAGCGGGTGCCGGGGGGCAAGGTGTCCAACTGGCTGCACGACACGTTGCACGAAGGCCAGGAGCTGGCGGTGCACGGGCCGGTCGGGCTGTTCAACGCCATCGACTTCCCGAGCCCGAAAGTGCTGTACCTGAGCGGCGGTGTCGGTATCACCCCAGTGATGTCGATGGCGCGCTGGTTCTACGACACCAACGGCAACGTCGACATGACGTTTATCCACAGCGCCCGCTCGCCGAAAGACATCATTTACCACCGCGAGCTGGAACACATGGCGTCGCGGATCGACAACTTCAGCCTGCACCTGATCTGCGAGAAACACGGGCTGGGCGAGCCGTGGGCCGGCTATCGCGGCTACCTCAACCACAAGATGCTGGAACTGATGGTGCCGGACTTCCTCGAGCGCGAAGTCTTCTGCTGCGGCCCGACGCCGTACATGACGGCGGTCAAGCGCCTGCTGGAAAACGCCGGCTACGACATGAAGCGCTATCACGAGGAATCCTTCGGCGCCACGCCACCGGAAGCCCGCGCCGATGCGGTGGAGCAGGCGGAACAGGCAGCGGAAGCACCGGAAGTGCCGGCGGCGGATCTGCACCTGGTGGAATTCACCTCATCGGACAAGAGCATCCGCGTTGCCCCGGGCGAGACCGTGCATGCGGCGGCCGCGAAGGTCGGCCTGATGATCCCGAAAGCCTGCGGCATGGGGATCTGCGGGACGTGCAAGGTGCTCAAGCTGGGCGGCGAAGTGGAGATGGATCACAACGGCGGGATCACCGAGGACGACGAGGCGGAGGGGTACATCCTTTCTTGCTGCAGCGTGCCGAAGGGGGATGTTCGTATCGAGTACTGATGCCGGCATGAAACCTGTGGGAGCGAACAGGCTCGGTCCCACAGGTTTGTCGTTCAATCGACGAACAAATCCGTCATCAACTTCGCATCACTCCCCGGCTCAAAGCGGTAATGATCAAACTCGGTCACGCCGCTCTCACGCAAAATCTCCTCATCAATCAACAACCGCCCGGTAATCCGCCGCTCGCTGCTACTTAGAATCACATGCGCCGCATCCGCCATGATCGCCGGCGTCCTCGCATGTTTGAACGACTCCCGATTGCCCAGCTGAAACTCAATCGCCGCCGTGGCGATCATGGTCTGCGGCCACAGCGAATTGACGCTGATCCCATAGTTGGCGAACTCCTCGCTCATCCCGACAGTCAGCATGCTCATGCCGTACTTGGTCACGGTGTAGGGGCTGTACTGCGCGAACCATTTACTGGCCAGATTCAGCGGCGGTGACAGGTTGAGAATGTGCCCGGAGGATTTCTTCAGATAGGGCAGCGCCGCCTGGCTGCACAGCAACACCGCGCGGGTGTTGATCTGATGCATCAGGTCGAAACGCTTGAGTTCTATGTGCTGCACACCGGTCAACTTGATCGCCCCGGCGTTGTTCACCAGCGCATCAATCCCACCGAAATGTTCATTGGCCTGAGCCAGCGCCTGACGCACCGCGTCTTCATCACGCACATCCAGTTGCAGCGCCAGGGCCTTGCCGCCGGCCGCTTCGACTTCAGCGGCGACGCTGTGGATGGTGCCGGGCAACTTGGCGTGCGGCTCGGCGCTCTTGGCCGCGATCACGATATTGGCCCCGTCCTGTGCAGCCCGCAGCGCAATCTCGCGCCCGATGCCACGGCTGGCGCCGGTGATGAACAAGGTTTTGCCTTTTAGCGACATGCGCAAGCTCCTGCTTATTGTTATGTGAGCGATGGCTCGACAGACAATGTAGACGATGGAGCTGAAACGGGAGGGAGCCAGATCGTTCCCACGCTCCGCGTGGGAATGCAGCCTGTGACGCTCCGCGTCATGACGATGCCTGGCGTTGCATCGGTGGTGCGGCAGGAACGCGGAGCGTCCCGGTATGCATTCCCACGCAGAGCGTGGGAACGATCTGCGTGTGGGATAGCGGGAGCTTCAGTACCAGCGTTGAACCTCGATCAGCCCGTCCAGCCCTGCATAGTTTCGGGCGCTCGAATACCGCCAGTGCTCCGGCAGCTCCACATAACCACGCTTTACCGGGTTGTTGTGGATG
The DNA here is from genome assembly GCF_024749205.1 of Pseudomonas sp. B21-021. Taxonomy (NCBI): domain Bacteria; kingdom Pseudomonadati; phylum Pseudomonadota; class Gammaproteobacteria; order Pseudomonadales; family Pseudomonadaceae; genus Pseudomonas; species Pseudomonas sp. B21-021. The sequence continues at coordinate 5,945,716 of NZ_CP087192.1, read as the reverse complement.
TAATCGAGTTTCTGGCGCATGACTTCTTCGCTGTAGACCATCTCCGCGTGAGCACCTTCCTGCCACATCTGATACACCCGATCTTCCTTGTGTGTCCGTTTGCTGAAGCGAAGGCGCTTCAATGCTCTTTCTGCACCCCTGTTTTGCAGGTCATCAATGATCTGTCGGGCTGTGAAGGATTTGAACTGGCTCAGGCATTTACTCAGGTCAGGCGCCTGGGCGACGAAATGCAGGTGGTTTTCCAGGATCACGTAACCGTAGAGCTTCAGTTGCTGGTGGGTTTGTTGATAGCGCCAACAGTTGAGCAGGTGGTCGACGAGATGAGGGCGGACGAACAGTGGCAGCCACTCCACCAGCGTGCAGGTCAGGAAGTGAGGCTTGTCGGGTTCGGTGATGGTGTAGCGGCTTCGGCCCATGGGATTCATCCTTGAATCTTGCGGTGCTGCTGAGAGGAGCGCGGAGCGTCCCCTGATGCACTCCGACGCAGACGGTTCGACGCCTCGACGTGGGAACGATCAGAGTGAGGTGGCCGGAGTGATCGCGCTAGAGGCGAAGTCTGTAGCGGCGGTGGGAAAAGTCATTTGTAGCTTTTAGTTGAGATCGTTCCCACGCTCTGCGTGGGAATGCGGCCCTTGACGCTCCGCGTCATGACGGTGTTCGGCGTTGCATCGGCGGTGCGGCAGGAACGCGGAGCGTCCCGGGAGGCATTCCCACGCGGAGCGTGGGAACGATCAAGGAGGAGGCGATCAGGCCGACATGACTTCGCGGATGTCGCGTGCCAGTTCGCGGACGCGTTCTTCTTCGGTGTCCCACGAGCACATGAAGCGGGCGCCGCCCTTGCCGATGAAGGTGTAGAAGCGCCAGCCGCGCGCGGTCAGGGCGGCGATGGCCGGTTCCGAGAGTTGCAGGAACACGCCGTTGGCCTGGACCGGGAACATCAGCTCCACGCCCGGGATGTCGCTGACCAGTTCGGCCAGCAGTTGCGCGCAGTGGTTGGCGTGGCGGGCGTATTTGAGCCAGGCGTCGTTTTCCAGGATGCCGACCCACGGGGCCGACAGGAAGCGCATCTTCGAGGCCAGTTGCCCGGCCTGTTTGCAGCGGTAGTCGAAGTCTTCGGCCAGTTTGTGGTTGAAGAACAGGATCGCCTCACCCACCGCCATGCCGTTTTTCGTGCCGCCGAAGCACAGCACGTCGACGCCGGCCTTCCAGGTCAGGTCCGCCGGCGAGCAGCCGAGGAATGCGCAGGCGTTGGAGAAACGCGCGCCGTCCATGTGCAGGTTCAGGCCCAGCTCCTTGCAGGTGTCGCTGATGGCCCGGACTTCTTCCGGGGTGTAGACGCTGCCGACCTCGGTGGCCTGGGTCAGGGTCACGACGCGCGGTTTCGGGTAGTGAATGTCCTGGCGCTTGAGTGCGACTTCGCGGATCGAGGCCGGGGTGATCTTGCCGTTTTCGGTGCCGGCGATCAGCAGTTTCGAACCGTTGGAGAAGAATTCCGGGGCGCCGCATTCGTCGGTTTCGACGTGGGCGGTTTCCGAGCAGATCACGCTGTGGTAACTCTGGCACAGCGACGACAGCGCGAGGGAGTTGGCGGCGGTGCCGTTGAAGGCGAAGAACACTTCGCAGTCGGTCTCGAACAGCTTGCGGAAATAATCGGAGGCGCGTGCTGTCCACTCATCGTCGCCATAGGCGCGCTGGTGGCCGTGGTTGGCCTGTTCCATGGCAGCCCAGGCTTCGGGGCAGATACCGGAGTAGTTGTCGCTGGCGAATTGTTGGCTCTTGTCGGTCATGGCCGGCTTCCGTGATCGAGGCGCTTGTGGCGCTTCGTGGGGTCAATGATGGTGCGCACTGTACCGAAGATCATCCGGGGAGCACACGGGATGTCGCTGTCAGAACTTTACAAGGATGCGAGCCGATTATGCACCTGAGCCAGCGCGACGGCGCACTCGATCTGCTCAAGTGGCTGGCGCTGCTGAGCATGCTGCTCGATCACCTGCGATATGTCGGGATCGGCGCCGATTGGCTGTATGTGCCGGGGCGGCTGGCGTTCCCGTGGTTCTGCCTGGCGATGGCGGCGAATCTGGCACGGGACGGCGCGCGCAAGACCGAATGGCGCTATCTGGGCTGGTTGTTACTGTTCAGCCTGCTCAGCGAGATTCCCTATCGTTTGTACATTCCCGAGCCCGACACCTTGAACGTGATGCCCACGCTGGCGCTGGGCTTGCTGGTGGCGCGGGGCTGGCAGGACCCAACGCTGATTTCGCGACTGCTGGGTGTCAGTGCTTTGCTGGTCGCCGCGCTGTTCCCGTAGCGACTGATGTTCGGTCTGTTCGGCGTCCTGCTGCCGCTGGCGATGTTGCTGGTGTTTCGCAAACCCTGGTTTTTCAGCCTGCTGCCGGGGCTGGTGTGTCTGGCGGCGAATCAGTGGCGGGTGCTCTACGAATCCGCGCAGTTCGGCAACATTGTCGCAATCCTCGGGATTGCGACCTGCCTGATCGCGCCACTGCTCGGAATGTTCCTGTTGCGACACGCCACTTACCTCCACGCGCCACCCATGCGGCGCTGGGCGTATGCGCTCTATCCCGCGCATTTCGTGGTTCTTCTGGCCTTGCGCCAGCTGCTTGTTTGAGTCCGTCGTCCCCGTCATGTCGTAAACGCACCTTTGCGTGGCGTCCGTAGGCATTTGACCTCCCTGCGCCGGCCATACCATCGCATCAAAGGGCATTGGCTGAACGCCGTGCCTTACCGAGACGAATGGCGCACAGATGCCGCTGGGAGAGACGCGATGTTCAGCAAGCAAGACCAGATCCAGGGTTACGACGATGCACTGCTGGCGGCGATGAATGCCGAGGAGCAACGTCAGGAAGATCACATCGAGCTGATCGCGTCGGAGAACTACACCAGCAAACGCGTGATGGAAGCGCAAGGCAGCGGCCTGACCAACAAATACGCCGAAGGCTATCCGGGCAAGCGCTACTACGGTGGCTGCGAGCACGTCGACAAGGTTGAAGCGCTGGCCATCGAACGCGCCAAGCAACTGTTCGGCGCCGATTATGCCAACGTCCAGCCGCACTCCGGTTCTTCGGCCAACAGCGCCGTGTACCTGGCCCTGCTGCAAGCAGGCGACACCATCCTCGGCATGAGCCTGGCCCACGGTGGTCACCTGACCCACGGCGCCAAGGTCTCGTCCTCGGGCAAGCTGTACAACGCCGTGCAGTACGGCATCGACACCAAGACTGGCCTGATCGATTACGACGAAGTCGAGCGTCTGGCTGTCGAGTGCAAGCCGAAGATGATCGTCGCCGGTTTCTCGGCCTACTCGAAAACCCTCGACTTCCCGCGCTTCCGTCAGATCGCCGACAAGGTCGGTGCGCTGCTGTTCGTCGACATGGCCCACGTCGCCGGTCTGGTGGCTGCCGGTCTGTACCCGAACCCGCTGCCGTATGCCGACGTGGTCACCACCACCACCCACAAGACCCTGCGCGGTCCGCGTGGCGGGCTGATCCTGGCCAAGTCCAACGAAGAAATCGAGAAGAAGCTCAACGCCGCAGTATTCCCCGGCGCCCAGGGCGGCCCGCTGATGCACGTCATCGCCGGTAAAGCCGTGTGCTTCAAGGAAGCGCTGGAGCCTGGCTTCAAGGCCTATCAGCAACAAGTGATCGACAACGCCCAGGCGATGGCGAGCGTATTTATCAAACGTGGCTACGATGTAGTGTCCGGCGGCACCGACAACCACCTGTTCCTGGTCAGCCTGATCCGTCAGGGCCTCACCGGTAAGGACGCAGACGCTGCGCTCGGTCGCGCGCACATCACCGTCAACAAGAACGCCGTACCGAACGACCCGCAGTCGCCGTTCGTGACCTCCGGCCTGCGCATCGGCACCCCGGCGGTGACCACTCGCGGCTTCAAGGTGACCCAGTGCGTGACGCTGGCCGGCTGGATCTGCGACATCCTCGACAACCTCGGCGATGCCGATGTCGAGGCCAACGTCGCCCAGCAGGTTTCTGCCCTGTGCGCTGACTTCCCGGTTTATCGCTGAGCGTTCTGGAGTACATGACTATGCAACGCTATTCGGGCTTCGGCCTCTTCAAACACTCCCTCAGCCACCACGAAAACTGGCAGCGCATGTGGCGCACGCCGACCCCGAAAAAGGTCTACGACGTGGTCATCGTCGGCGGCGGCGGGCACGGTCTGGCGACGGCCTACTATCTGGCCAAAGAGCACGGCATCACCAACGTGGCCGTGGTCGAGAAGGGCTGGCTGGGCGGCGGTAACACCGCGCGCAACACCACCATCGTTCGCTCCAACTACCTGTGGGACGAGTCGGCGCACCTGTACGAACACGCGATGAAACTGTGGGAAGGCCTGTCTCAGGACCTGAACTACAACGTGATGTTCTCCCAGCGTGGCGTCTACAACCTGTGCCACACCCTGCAGGACATTCGTGATTCCGAGCGTCGGGTCAGCGCCAACCGCCTCAACGGCGTCGACGGCGAACTGCTCAACGCCAAGCAGGTCGCGGACGAAATTCCGTACCTCGACTGCTCGAAAAACACCCGCTACCCGGTGATGGGCGCAACCGTTCAGCGTCGCGGCGGCGTGGCCCGTCACGATGCCGTGGCGTGGGGCTTTGCCCGTGCCGCCGACGCCCTCGGCGTGGACTTGATCCAGCAGACCGAAGTGATCGGTTTCCGCAAGGAAAACGGCGTGTGCATCGGTGTCGAAACCAACAAGGGCTTTATCGGCGCCAAGCGCGTCGGCGTGGTCACCGCCGGTAACTCCGGGCACATGGCCAAGCTCGCCGGTTTCCGTCTGCCGATCGAATCCCACCCGCTGCAGGCGCTGGTGTCCGAGCCGATCAAGCCGATCATCGACAGCGTGATCATGTCCAACGCCGTGCACGGCTACATCAGCCAGTCCGACAAGGGCGACCTGGTGATCGGCGCCGGTATCGACGGCTACAACGGCTACGGTCAGCGCGGTTCCTACCCGGTGATCGAGCACACCATTCAGGCCATCGTCGAGATGTTCCCGGTGCTGTCTCGGGTGCGCATGAACCGTCAGTGGGGCGGCATCGTCGACACCACGCCGGACGCCTGCCCGATCATTTCGAAAACCCCGGTGCCGAACATGTTCTTCAACTGTGGTTGGGGCACCGGTGGCTTCAAGGCAACACCTGGCTCGGGCAACGTGTTTGCCGCAAGCCTGGCCAAGGGTGAAATGCACCCGCTGGCCGCACCTTTCTCCATCGACCGTTTCCACAACGGTGCGTTGATCGACGAACACGGCGCTGCGGCTGTCGCCCACTAACAGGAGAAATCCCATGTTGCATATCTTCTGTCCTCACTGCGGCGAACTGCGCTCCGAAGAGGAATTCCACGCATCCGGCCAGGCGCACATCCCGCGCCCGCTGGACCCTGCAAGCTGCACCGACGAGGAGTGGGGCGACTACATGTTCTTCCGCGACAACCCGCGCGGTCTGCACCACGAGTTGTGGGATCACGTCGCCGGTTGCCGCCAGTACTTCAACGTCACCCGCGACACCGTGACCTACGAGATTCTCGAAACCTACAAGATCGGCACCAAGCCGCAATTCACCGACAAGGCTGACACTGCGAAAACAGCCACGACGGCGCTGGGAGAGAAGGTATGAGCCAGACCAATCGCCTGTCCAACGGTGGACGGATCGACCGCAACAAAGTGCTGAGCTTCACCTTCAACGGTCAGACCTACAAAGGGTTTGAAGGCGACTCGCTGGCCGCAGCCCTGCTGGCCAACGGTGTCGACATCATTGGCCGCAGCTTCAAGTATTCGCGTCCGCGCGGCATCTTCGCCGCCGGTGCCGAGGAGCCGAACGCGGTGTTGCAGATCGGTGCGACCGAAGCCACTCAGATCCCTAACGTGCGCGCCACGCAACAGGCGTTGTACCAGGGCCTGGTCGCCACCAGCACCAACGGCTGGCCGAGCGTCAACAACGACATGATGGGGATTCTCGGCAAGGTCGGCGGCAAGCTGATGCCGCCGGGCTTCTACTACAAAACCTTCATGTATCCGCAATCGTTCTGGATGACTTACGAGAAGTACATTCGTAAGGCCGCAGGTTTAGGTCGTTCGCCGACCGAGAACGATCCGGACACCTACGACTACATGAACCAGCACTGCGACGTGCTGATCGTCGGCGCCGGCCCGGCCGGTCTGGCCGCTGCACTGGCCGCTGCGCGCAGCGGTGCCCGGGTGATCATCGCCGATGAACAGGAAGAGTTCGGCGGCAGCCTGCTCGACTCCCGCGAAAGCCTCGACGGCAAGCCAGCCGTGGAGTGGGTTGCCAGTGTCGTTGCCGAATTGAAGAACACTCCGGACGTGCTGCTGTTGCCGCGCGCCACGGTCAACGGTTACCACGACCACAACTTCCTGACCATTCACGAACGCCTCACCGATCACCTCGGCGACCGCGCTCCGATCGGTCAGGTGCGTCAGCGCATCCACCGCGTCCGCGCCAAGCGTGTGGTGCTGGCCACCGGTGCTCACGAGCGTCCGCTGGTCTACGGCAACAACGACGTGCCGGGCAACATGCTCGCCGGCGCGGTATCGACTTACGTGCGCCGTTATGGTGTGGCACCGGGCAAAAAACTGGTGCTGTCGACCAACAACGATCACGCCTATCGCGTGGCGCTGGACTGGCTCGACGCAAGTCTGCAAGTCGTCGCCATCGCCGACGCCCGCAGCAACCCGCGTGGTGCGCTGGTGGAAGAAGCGCGCGCCAAAGGCATTCGCATCCTCACCGGCAGCGCCGTGATCGAGGCCCGTGGCAGCAAGCACGTCACCGCTGCCCGCGTGGCGGCGATCGATGTCAAAGGCCACAAGGTCACCAGCCCGGGCGAATGGCTCGACTGCGACCTGATCGCCAGCTCCGGCGGTTACAGCCCGGTGGTTCACCTGGCGTCGCACCTCGGCGGCAAGCCGATCTGGCGCGAAGACATCCTCGGTTTCGTACCGGGCGAAGCACCGCAGAAACGCGTGTGCGTCGGTGGCATCAACGGCGTCTACGGTCTCGGCGATTCCCTGGCCGACGGTTTTGAAGGCGGCGTGCGCGCTGCGTCCGAAGCCGGGTTCCAGAGCGTCGAAGCGGTCCTGCCGAAAGCCTTGAGCCGTCTGGAAGAACCGACGCTGGCGCTGTTCCAGGTGCCGCACGAAAAAGCCACTGCACGGGCGCCGAAGCAATTCGTCGACCTGCAGAACGACGTGACCGCCGCCGCCATCGAACTGGCGACCCGCGAAGGTTTCGAGTCGGTCGAGCACGTCAAACGCTACACCGCGCTGGGCTTCGGCACCGATCAGGGCAAGCTCGGCAACGTCAACGGCCTGGCGATTGCCGCCCGTTCGCTGAACGTGACCATCCCGCAGATGGGCACCACGATGTTCCGTCCGAACTACACGCCGGTGACTTTCGGCGCGGTAGCCGGCCGTCACTGCGGGCACATCTTCGAACCGGTGCGTTACACCGCACTGCATCAATGGCACCTGAAAAACGGCGCCGAGTTCGAAGACGTCGGTCAGTGGAAACGTCCGTGGTACTTCCCGAAAAACGGCGAAGACATGCATGCCGCCGTCAAACGCGAATGCAAGGCCGTGCGTGACAGCGTCGGTCTGCTCGACGCTTCGACCCTGGGCAAGATCGACATCCAGGGCCCGGACGCCCGCGAGTTTCTCAACCGCGTGTACACCAACGCCTGGACCAAGCTCGACGTGGGCAAGGCCCGTTACGGCCTGATGTGCAAGGAAGACGGCATGGTCTTCGACGACGGTGTGACGGCGTGTCTGGCCGACAACCATTTCGTCATGACCACCACCACCGGCGGCGCGGCTCGCGTCCTGCAGTGGCTGGAGCTGTACCACCAGACCGAATGGCCGGACATGAAGGTCTACTTCACCTCCGTCACCGACCACTGGGCGACCATGACCCTGTCCGGCCCGAACAGCCGCAAGCTGCTCAGCGCCGTGACCGACATCGACCTGGCCAACGAAGCGTTCCCGTTCATGACCTGGAAAGAAGGTCTGGTCGGCGGTGTGCCGGCGCGGGTGTTCCGCATCTCGTTCACCGGTGAGCTGTCGTACGAAGTCAACGTCCAGGCTGACTACGCGATGGGCGTGCTGGAAAAAATCGTCGAGGCGGGCAAGCAGTACAACCTGACGCCGTACGGCACTGAAACCATGCACGTCCTGCGGGCCGAGAAGGGCTTCATCATCGTCGGCCAGGACACCGATGGCTCGATGACCCCGGACGATCTGAACATGGGCTGGTGTGTCGGTCGCACCAAACCGTTCTCGTGGATCGGCCAGCGCGGCATGAACCGTGAAGACTGCGTGCGTGACCAGCGTAAGCAGCTGGTCGGCCTGAAGCCGATCGATCCGAACGTATGGCTGCCGGAAGGTGCACAGCTGGTGTTCAACACCAAGCAGTCGATCCCGATGACCATGGTCGGCCACGTGACCTCCAGCTACGCGCACAACTCCCTCGGCTATTCGTTTGCCATGGGCGTGGTGAAGGGCGGTCTGAAGCGTCTGGGCGAGCGGGTGTTCGCACCGCTGGCGGATGGCAGCGTGATCGAGGCGGAAATCGTTTCTTCGGTGTTCTTCGATCCGAAAGGCGATCGCCAGAACATTTGACACTGATCGTTCCCACGTCGAGGCGTCGAACCGTCTGCGTGGGAATGCATCCCGGGACGCTCCGCGTCCCAAGAGCGGACGCAGAGCGTCCATGGCGGCATTCCCACGCAGAGCGTGGGAACGATCAAACAAAAGAATAGGTGCTTTATGACCGCAGCCAACGTTTACCAACAACGCCCGACCACCGGGGCCAAGGCCGAGTCGTCGCTGCATCACGCCGACCTCGCCAGCCTGGTCGGCAAGGGCCGCAAGACCGCCGGCGTGACCGTGCGCGAAAAGAAACTCCTCGGCCATCTGACCATCCGTGGCGACGGCCACGATGCCGCATTCGCCGCCGGTGTGCACAAGGCGCTGGGCATTGAATTGCCGGGCGCCCTGAGCGTGATCGTCAAAGGCGAAACCAGCCTGCAATGGATGGGCCCTGACGAGTGGCTGCTGATCGTGCCGAGCGGTGAAGAGTTCGCTGCCGAGCAGAAACTGCGCGAAGCGCTGGGCGATCTGCACATCGCAATCGTCAACGTCAGCGGCGGCCAGCAGGTGCTGGAGTTGAGCGGCCCGAACGTGCGTCAGGTGCTGATGAAATCCACCAGCTACGACGTGCACCCGAACAACTTCCCGGTCGGCAAGGCTGTCGGCACGGTGTTCGCCAAGTCGCAGCTGATGATCCGCCACACCGCCGAAGACACCTGGGAACTGCTGATCCGTCGCAGCTTCTCGGATTACTGGTGGTTGTGGTTGCAGGATGCGTCCGCCGAATACGGCCTTAGCGTTCAGGCCTGATCAGGAGAAAACGATGAGCCGCGCCCCGGATACATGGATTCTGACCGCCGACTGCCCCAGCGTTCTCGGCACCGTGGACGCGGTGACGCGTTTTCTGTTCGAGCAGGGTTGCTACGTGACCGAGCACCACTCGTTCGATGACCGCCTCTCGGGGCGTTTCTTCATTCGCGTGGAATTCCGTCAGCCCGACGGTTTTGACGAGCAATCCTTCCGCGCCGGCCTCGCCGAACGCGGGCAGGCGTTCGGCATGATCTTCGAGCTGACCGCGCCGAACTACCGGCCAAAAGTGGTGATCATGGTCTCCAAGGCCGATCACTGCCTCAACGACTTGCTCTACCGCCAGCGCATCGGCCAGTTGTCGATGGACGTGGCGGCGGTGGTGTCGAACCACCCGGACCTCAAGCCGCTGGCCGACTGGCACCAGATTCCCTACTACCATTTCCCCCTCGACCCCAACGACAAACCGGCCCAGGAGCGGCAGGTGTGGCAGGTGATCGAGGAGGCCGGCGCCGAACTGGTGATCCTCGCCCGCTATATGCAGGTGCTGTCGCCGGAGCTGTGCCGCAAGCTCGATGGCAAGGCGATCAACATTCATCACTCGCTGCTGCCGGGCTTCAAGGGCGCCAAGCCGTATCACCAGGCCTACAACAAGGGCGTGAAACTGGTGGGCGCCACCGCGCACTACATCAACAACGACCTCGACGAGGGGCCGATCATCGCCCAGGGCGTCGAGGCGGTGGATCACAGTCATTACCCCGAAGACCTGATCGCCAAGGGCCGCGACATCGAAGGCCTGACCCTGGCCAGGGCCGTCGGGTATCACATTGAGCGGAGGGTGTTTTTGAACGCCAATCGCACCGTCGTTCTTTAAGTCATAACAACGCAAAACCAACAAGCAATAACCCGAGCACTTAACGCGCTGCCTGCCTGGGCGGCGCGGTTCCATAAAAACAACAGCGAGGTGAAAGCATGTCTGGCAATCGTGGTGTGGTGTATCTCGGCGCTGGCAAGGTCGAAGTACAGAAAATCGACTATCCGAAAATGCAGGATCCGCGCGGCAGGAAGATCGAGCACGGTGTCATCCTGCGTGTGGTTTCAACCAACATTTGCGGCTCCGACCAGCACATGGTGCGCGGCCGGACCACGGCGCAGACCGGTCTGGTGCTGGGCCACGAGATCACTGGTGAAGTGATCGAAAAAGGCTCCGACGTCGAGAACCTGAAAATCGGCGATCTGGTCTCCGTTCCGTTCAACGTGGCTTGCGGGCGCTGCCGTTCCTGCAAGGAGCAACACACCGGCGTCTGCCTGACCGTCAACCCGGCCCGTGCCGGTGGCGCTTACGGTTATGTCGACATGGGCGACTGGACCGGTGGCCAGGCCGAATACGTGCTGGTGCCGTACGCCGACTTCAACCTGCTGAAACTGCCGGACCGCGACAAGGCCATGGAGAAAATCCGTGACCTGACCTGCCTCTCCGACATTCTGCCGACCGGTTACCACGGCGCCGTTACTGCTGGCGTTGGCCCGGGCAGCACCGTTTACATTGCCGGCGCGGGCCCGGTCGGTCTGGCCGCTGCCGCCTCCGCCCGCTTGCTCGGCGCTGCGGTGGTGATCATCGGCGACGTCAACACCATCCGCCTGGCCCATGCCAAGGCTCAGGGTTTTGAAGTGGTCGACCTGTCGAAAGACACCCCGCTGCACGAACAGATCGCCGCGCTGCTGGGCGAGCCTGAAGTGGATTGCGCGGTGGACTGCGTGGGCTTCGAAGCCCGTGGTCATGGTCACGACGGCGTCAAATCCGAAGCTCCGGCCACCGTACTCAACTCGCTGATGGGCGTGGTGCGCGTAGCCGGCAAGATCGGTATCCCGGGCCTGTACGTGACCGAGGATCCGGGTGCCGTGGACGCTGCCGCGAAAATGGGCAGCCTGAGCATCCGCTTCGGCCTCGGCTGGGCCAAATCCCACAGCTTCCACACCGGCCAGACCCCGGTGATGAAGTACAACCGCCAGCTGATGCAGGCGATCATGTGGGACCGCATCAACATCGCCGAAGTGGTGGGCGTGCAGGTCATCAGCCTCGACCAGGCGCCGGAAGGCTACGGCGAGTTCGATGCCGGCGTGCCGAAGAAGTTTGTGATCGATCCGCACAAGTTGTTCAGTGCGGCGTAAGCGATGAGGCAATAAAAAACGGCGACCCTGGGTCGCCGTTTTTTATGAGGTTTATATAACTGCCCCTCGCGTTCCAAAACCGCGGATGTGCCATTCATCGCCCGGCGTTCGGGCTTTCACGTTTCATGCACGCCTCCGGTATGAAAATGGCTGGCCCGCGCCGGAACATGCCGGCGGATGCCCGGTCAAACCGGGCAGTTTGACCCTCCCTTGACGGAAGGTCTTCACGCCACAAGAGGATGTCTGAATGAAGATTTCACGCGGTTTTGCCCTGGCATCGCTCCTGACCCTGGCGGCAGGGCCGGTGTTTGCCGGTTTCAGTTTGAATGACGTGGCTGGCGCGGTATCGGGCATGCAGGGCGGGGACAAGGCTGCTGCTGCAGCGCCGACGTCGGAAACCGCCGGTTTGTTGAGTGCCTTGAGCGCGCTGAATGTCACGCCGCAGCAAGCGGTCGGCGGCACCAGTGCGATGTTGGGGCTGGCGAAAAACCAGCTCAGCAACACGGATTATTCCGAGCTGGCCAAGGAAGTGCCGGGCATCGACAAACTGTCGGGCGGCAGCGGTAATCTGGCGGCGTTGAGCGGTTTGCTTGGCTCTTCGGGCAAGTCCGCCGGGCTGGAAAATGCGCTGGGCAACGTCAAGGACACCAATGACCTGAACAACGCCTTCGGTGCGTTGGGCATGGACAGCGGGATGGTCGGCCAGTTTGCCCCGATCCTCCTGCAATACCTCGGTCAGCAGGGTGTCGGCGGTTCGTTGCTGCAAAGCCTGGGCAGCATCTGGGGCACCGGCACCAACGGTTGACTCAGCGGCGCTCGCCCTTGAGTTCGGCGATGCGCTGATCCTTGAGAGTCCAGAGCTGGTTGACCCAGTTCTGGACCTTCTCGCGAAACACCGGATCGTTTTCGTAATCACCCTGCCACAGGGCCGGATCCAGCTCGCGGGTCTGGATGTCGATGATCACGCGCGGCACGTTGCCGCTGATCAGGTCCCAGAACCCCGGAATCTTCTGCTGTGGATAAACCACGGTCACATCGAGAATCGCGTCCAGCTGTTCGCCCATCGCCGCCAGTACGAACGCCACGCCGCCGGCCTTGGGCTTGAGCAGGTGGCTGAACGGTGATTGCTGCTGAGTGCTTTTGGCCGCGGTGTAACGCGTGCCTTCCAGATAATTCACCACTGTCACCGGCTGGCGCTTGAACAGCTCGCAGGCGGCTTTGGTGATTTCCAGATCCTTGCCGGCCAGCTCCGGGTTCTTCGCCAGGAACGCCTTGGTGTAGCGCTTCATGAACGGGTAATCCAGCGCCCACCAGGCCAGGCCCAGGAACGGCACCCAGATCAGCTCTTTCTTGAGGAAGAACTTGAAGAACGGCGTGCGTCGGTTGAGGGTCTGGATCAGTGCCGGGATATCGACCCAGGACTGATGGTTGCTGATCACCAGATAGGAAGTGTCGCTGCGCAAGTCTTCGCCGCCGCGAATGTCCCATTGGGTGGGGATGCACAGGCGGAAGATCAGCTTGTCGATTTCCGCCCAGGTTTCAGCGATCCACATCACCGCCCACGAGGCGTAGTCGCGAAAGCGCCCCGGCAGGATCAGCTTGAGCAGGGCGAACACCATCAGCGGGCCGAACAGCACGAGGGTGTTGGACAACAGCAGCAGGGTGACGAAACAGCCGGTGAGCAGGCGGCGCATAAGCAACTCTTGGAAAACGGATGGGCGCGCCATGATAAGTGGCTTCGGCCGGCAGGCCAAATCCGCCGGTGACGAATGTTTCACCTGTGGCGCGATAACCTGCCGGGAACGATCAAGTAAACAACGGTCTAAAATCTCGCGTCTGACGCCCCCATTTCCCAAGGAAGCCCCTTACGTGAAATCCCTCCTTGCACTGCTTTCCCTCGTCGCCCTGCCGGTGCTCGCCGCCGAACCGACGCTGTACGGTCGTTACGAATACATCGCGCTGCCGGAAATCGGCGGTGAAGTGCTCAAGGCCAAGATGGACACCGGCGCACTGACCGCCTCGCTGTCGGCCAAGGACATCGAGACGTTCAAACGCGACGGCGAAGACTGGGTGCGTTTCCGTCTGGCCACCAAGGACGCCAGCAACAAGGTGTACGAACACAAGGTCGCGCGGATCAGCAAGATCAAGAGTCGCTCGGATGAAGAAGACGAGGGCGAAAGCACCGAAGTGGCCAAGCGCCCGGTGGTCGATCTGAAGCTGTGCCTGGGCGACGTCAAGCGTACCGTGGAGGTCAACCTGACCGACCGCAGTAACTTCAACTACCCGTTGCTGATCGGTGCCAAGGCCCTGCGCGAGTTCGGCGCGGCCGTGAACCCGGCTCGGCGCTTCACAGCGGATAAGCCGGACTGCTAAACCAAGTGGTCTCATTGACGTAACGCCGGGCTTGGGGCACCGTTCGCGCACTTAACCCACAGGCTCGGACGCCATGCCTCATATCCTGATTGTCGAAGACGAAGCGGCGATTGCCGACACGCTGATTTTTGCCTTGCAGGGCGAGGGCTTCACCACGACCTGGCTGAGCCTGGGCGCGGCGGCGCTGGAGCATCAGCGCCAGACTCCGGCGGATCTGATCATCCTCGACATTGGCCTGCCGGACATCAGTGGCTTTGAAACCTGCAAACAGCTGCGTCGGTTCAGTGAAGTGCCGGTGCTGTTTCTCAGCGCGCGCAACGCCGAGATCGATCGCGTGGTGGGCCTGGAAATCGGCGCCGACGATTACGTGGTCAAACCGTTTTCACCGCGGGAAGTGGCGGCGAGGGTCCGGGCGATTCTCAAGCGCATGGCACCACGTCCGGTCATCGAAGCCTCCTCGGCGCTGTTCCGCATCGATCCCGAACGTGTGCAGATCAGCTATCGCGGCCAGCCCCTGAGCCTGACCCGCCACGAATTCCGTCTGCTGCAATGCCTGCTCGAACAACCCGAGCGGGTGTTTAGTCGCGAGCAACTGCTCGATGCGCTGGGCGTGGCGGCGGATGCCGGTTACGAGCGCAGCATCGACAGCCATATCAAAAGCGTGCGCGCCAAATTGCGCCTGGTGCGCGCCGAGGCCGAGCCGATCCAGACCCATCGCGGCCTCGGCTACAGCTACAGCCCGGGGCACAGCTGATGTCGCTGGGGCTGCGGATTTTCCTGGTGTACGTGCTGTTCATCGGCCTCACCGGGTACTTCGTGCTCAACACTGTGATGGAAGAAATCCGCCCCGGCGTGCGCCAGTCCACCGAAGAAACCCTGGTCGATACGGCCAACCTGATGGCGGAAATCCTGCGGGACGATTTCAAGGCCGGCACCCTCAACCAGAATCGCTGGCCGGAACTGCTCCGTGCCTATGGCGAGCGCCAGCCGAAGGCGACGATCTGGGGCCTGGCGAAAAACCAGGTCAACCACCGCATCTACGTCACCGACGCCAAGGGCATCGTGGTGCTGGACTCCAGCGGTCTGGCCGTGGGTCAGGACTACTCGCGCTGGAACGACGTCTACCTGACCCTGCGCGGTGAATACGGCGCACGCTCCAGCCGCAGTGACCCGAATGACCCGAACTCCTCGGTAATGCACGTCGGCGCGCCGATCCGCGACAACGGCGCGATCATCGGCGTGGTTACCGTGGCCAAGCCCAACAGTTCACTGCAACCCTATGTCGATCGCACCGAACGCCGTTTGCTCGGGTACGGCGCCGGATTGATCGGCCTCGGCCTGCTGCTCGGCGCCGTGCTGTCGTGGTGGCTGAGCCGCGCGTTGCACCGTTTGACCGTTTACGCCCAGGCCGTGAGCGAGGGCCGTCGGGTGGCGGTGCCGCATTATCGCGGCGGCGAGCTGGAGCAGTTGGCGACCGCCGTGGAACAGATGCGCACCCAGCTCGAAGGCAAGGCCTACGTCGAGCGTTATGTACACACGCTGACCCATGAATTGAAGAGTCCGCTGGCGGCGATTCGCGGTGCCGCCGAGTTGTTGCAGGGCGAGATGCCGGCGGATCAGCGATTGCGCTTTGTCGGCAACATCGACAGTGAAAGTGCACGCATGCAGCAGTTGATCGAGCGCCTG
Organism: Pseudomonas sp. B21-021; assembly: GCF_024749205.1. Lineage (NCBI taxonomy): Bacteria > Pseudomonadati > Pseudomonadota > Gammaproteobacteria > Pseudomonadales > Pseudomonadaceae > Pseudomonas > Pseudomonas sp. B21-021. Next base: position 5,930,044 of record NZ_CP087192.1, on the reverse strand, counting down.
CTGAACCTTGCACAAGTTGAACAGCGGCAGGGCCTTGAGGAGCGTGTCGCCGTGCCGTTGGCGGCGCTGCTGAGCGAGCTGCTACAGGCACAGATGGCACGCATCGAAGGCCGGCAACTGCGGATCGAGCAAACCATCGCGCCGGATCTGGCGTTGATCGGCGAGCCGTTTCTGCTGCGTCAGGCATTGGGCAATCTGCTGGAAAATGCGCTGGATTTCACGCCGCAAAACGGTTTGCTGCGCTTCAGTGCCGAGCGGATCGGCGAGAAGGTCGAGCTTCGTCTGTTCAACGAAACCACGCCGATTCCCGACTATGCCTTGCCCCGTTTGAGCGAGCGTTTCTACTCTTTGCCACGCCCCGACAGTGGGCGCAAAAGCACCGGTCTCGGGCTCAACTTCGTCGAAGAGGTGGTCAAGTTGCACGGTGGTTCAATGCGCATCGGTAACGTCGAAGGCGGGGTGGAAGTCGTTCTGCAGTTGTAGTCTCCACACAAACTCCACATTCCTCCCACAAACCCCCCACATCCCCTTTGCAGACTCTGCCCATCGAAACAGGGAGAGTCCCATGAACAAAAGTCTGACGATAAAACTCGGGGCCATTGCCCTGCTGATCCTGGTATTGCTGGTGCCGCTGTTGATGATCGACGGCATCATCGATGATCGCCAGCAACTGCGTGACGGTGTGCTGGAAGACATTGCCAGAAGCTCAAGCTACAGCCAGCAACTCAGCGGGCCGGTGATGGTTGTGCCGTATCGCAAAGTGGTGCGCACCTGGAAAACCAAAGAGAAGAGCGACGAGCGCTATCAGGAAATCGGCGAAGAACGCGGGCGCCTGTATTTCCTGCCCGAGCGTTTTGAACTCGACGGCCAGGTGCAGACCGAACTGCGCGCCCGGGGCATTTACGAGGCGCGGCTGTTCCATGCCGACAACCGTATCAGCGGCCATTTCTCGCTGCCGGCGCAGTTGGGGATCAAGGAAGACTTTGTCGATTACAGCTTCGATGCGCCGTTCCTGGCGGTCGGCATCAGTGACATTCGCGGCATCGAAAACGCGCTGAAGCTGGAACTGGGCGCGCAGCGTCTGGACTTCGTGCCCGGCACTCAGGTCGGCTGGCTGGGCGAGGGTGTGCGAGTGACGCTGCCGGCGCTGGACATCAGCAAAACCACGGAACTGGCCTTCGGGTTCGACCTGCGCCTGCAAGGCACCGGCTCGTTGCAGGTGCTGCCGGTGGGCAAGACCAGCCGCGTGAACCTCGCTGCCAACTGGCCGCACCCAAGCTTCATCGGCAACTTCCTGCCGGCCAAGCGCGAGATCAACGATCAGGGTTTCACCGCCGACTGGCAGACCTCGTTTTTCTCCACCAATTTGCAAGAAGCGATGAGCCGTTGCGTGTCGGGCAATGATTGCGAGGCTTTCAACGGGCGCAGTTTCGGCGTGAGCTTCATTGATCCGGTGGATCAGTATCTGAAGAGTGACCGGGCGATCAAATATGCGTTGTTGTTCATCGTCCTGACGTTCGCCGGTTTCTTCCTGTTCGAAGTGCTGAAAAGCCTGGCAGTGCACCCGGTGCAATACGCGCTGGTAGGTGTGGCACTGGCGTTCTTCTATCTGTTGCTGCTGTCGTTGTCGGAGCACATCGGTTTTGCCCTGGCGTATCTGTTGTCCGCCAGCGGTTGTGTGCTGTTGATCGGGTTCTATGTCTGCCATGTGCTGCGCAGCGTGCGGCATGGCTTGAGTTTTTCGGCGGGGCTGGCGGCGTTGTATGGCTTGCTCTACGGCTTGCTGAGCGCTGAGGATTACGCGCTGCTGATGGGCTCGCTGCTGCTGTTCGGTCTGCTCGGTGTGTTCATGGTGCTGACCCGCAATCTGGACTGGTACGGGATCGGGCAGAAACCGGCCAAACCGCTGGAGTTCGATATCGGAGCGGTGCAATGAGCCGGTTCGTGGGATTGCGTGAGGAGCAGCGGGAGGCCGAGGTGTTGATGACGCTGATCTTTGCGTCGTTGCCTCCCGCCCGGTGCGTCAAACCTTCGGCATCGTCGCAATCATCGACGGCCGCTGGCTCACTTCAAAGAACCAGTTGGCCAGTTGCGGGTTGGCGTCACGCCAGCCCAGATCCGGGAAGCGCAGATCCAGATACCCCAGGGCACAGGCCACGCTGATCGAAGCGACGTCGAAGTGGCAGGTCAGTTCGGCAATCGCGTCGCGCTCCAGCAGGGCGAGGGCGCGGCGGATCTTCTCGCGCTGGGCCTCGAGCCATTCGTCCCAGTGCTTTTCCGGGGCGCGCAAAACTTGCTCGTAACGCACCATGACCGAGGCGTCCATGATCCCGTCGGCCATCGAGGCCAGGGTCAGGCGCCGCCAGCGGGCCGAGCCGTCGCGGGGGATCAGCGGGTTGCCGACGTGCTGGTGGTCGAGGTAATCGAGGATCACCCGGCTGTCATGGATGACATTGCCGTCGGCCAGGCGCAGGGCCGGGATCTTGCCCAGCGGGTTGTCTGCGTTGAGGGCGGCGTCCGGGCTGACAGGGCTGAGTACGCAGTCCTGCAGCGCGACGCGATCCTGCTGGCCGGTCTCGTGCAACAGCACCATGACTTTGCGCACGAACGGGGACAGGGTGTTGTGGAACAGGGTCATGCTGGGAGCGGACATTGGCAGGGTCTCGGTCAAGGGCAAGACGGGCAGCATAGCGCGTTGCCCGTCAGGCTCAAGCCGTTCAGCGGCGTTGCAGCAATCCGCGCAGGCCAAGGGCGGCCGGAATGCCCAGACCCACCCAGCTCAAACCATCCCAGATCCCGTCGCCCAGCAGCGCCGCGAACAGGCCCGCCGCACTCAGCAGCGCGATCACCAGCGGTGTGCTGAAGACCTTCCAGAAATTCGACTGACGCGGCTTCATGCAGAGGCCTCCGCCGTTTCCAGTACCGGTTTCGCGGCCTTGCGCCGGACCACCCACAAGTACACGCCGCTGGCGAGGACGATGATGGTCAGCACGTCCAGCGTGGCCCAGAGGATTTTCATCGGCATGCCGCCGTAGTCACCGAAGTGCAGCGGCTGCGACATGCCCATGGCGTCCATGTACCACGGTCGTTCTGCCACCGCCGTGACTTGCAGGGTGCTGGCGTCGATCAGCACCGGAGTCAGCAGGTGCGAAGTCAGGTGGGTGCCGCCCTTCATGAATACCGAGTAATGATGCTCGCTGGAGAAGCGGGTGCCGGGGAAGGCGATGAAGTCCGGCTTCATCCCCGGTGTCACGCTGCCGGCGATGTCCAGCACCCGGGTGGCCGGGGCCAGTTGCGTCAGCGGCGGGGCGTCGCGGTAGGGCGCGATCAGGGTCGTCAGGGCTTCGGCCCGCCATGCGGCGATCAGCAGGTCGGCGCAGGCACTGATGACGCCGGTCACACCAACCACCAGCGCCCAGGTCAGGGTGACCACGCCGATCAGGTTATGCAGGTCGAGCCAGCGCAGGCGGGTGGATTTGTCCTGGCGCACGGTGCCGAACTTCAAGCGGCGCATGAACGGCAGGTACAACACCGTGCCGGACACGATCGCGATCACGAACAGCAAACCCATGAACGCCAGCAGCAATTTGCCTGGCAGGTCGGCGAACATGTCGACGTGCAGACGCAGGATGAACAGCATCAGGCCACCGTTGGCCGAAGGCATTTCCAGGGCTTCGCCAGTGCGCGCATCGAGCATGAAGGTGTGCGAGGAATTGGGCTCGGTACCGGCAGTCTTGGCCATGATCGTCAGCACGGCATTCGGCTCGTCGTCTTCGAAGCCGAAGTACTGCACGACTTCACCGGGCCGATGCTTTTCCGCCGCTTCGACCAGTTGCGCCAGGTTCAGATGCGGCGTGTCCGCCGGCATCACCCGCAACTCGGGCGCATCGCCCAGCAGGTGGTCGATCTCGTGATGGAAAATCAGCGGCAGGCCGGTCAGGGCCAACAGCAGCAAAAACACGGTGCAGATCAGGCTGGTCCAGGTGTGGACGAAGGACCAGCGACGAATTGTTTTACTTTTCATTTCATGACCTTCAAAAACACCAAAGCCGTCCACGAGGGACGGCCTGGTTGCAGGGCCTGTTTCAGCTCAGGCGCTTACCACTTGTAGGTGGCGCTGGCGACGACACTGCGCTGGTCGCCGTAGTAGCAGTAGAAGCTGTCGCAGGTGGAAATGTAGTCCTTGTCCAGCAGGTTGGTGGCGTTGAGTGCCAGCGACGCGCCTTTGAGGCTGTTGTCCAGACGGCTGAGGTCGTAATGCACGGCGGCGTCGAACACGGTGTAGGCGTCCGCCTTGCCCAGCCAGGTGTTGGCTTTGTCGCCGTAAGTGTTGCCGGTGTAGCGCGCGCCGGCACCGATGCCGAAGCCGTCGAGCACGCCGCTGTGCCAGGTGTAATCGGCCCACAGCGAGGCTTGCTGGTTCGGCATCAGTTGCAGGCGGTTGCCCTTGTCGGCGCCGTTCTGCACTTCGGACTTGGCCAGGGTGTACGCGGCGATGACCTTCAGGTTGTCGGTGACGTCGGAGACGGCTTCCAGCTCCAGGCCTTTGACCTTCACTTCGCCGGTCTGGCTGGTGATCGATACGCCGTTGACGAACGAGCTGACCGAAACGTTTTTCTGGGTCAGGTCATACACGGCCGCAGTCAGCAAAGTCTTGCTGCCTGGTGGCTGGTACTTGATGCCCAGTTCCCACTGCTTGCCTTCGGTCGGTTTGAGCGATTCGGTCGAAGAGGCATCGGCGCCGCTGGTCGGCTGGAAGGATTCGGCGTACGACAGGTACGGTACGAAACCGGAGTCGAACACGTAGCTGATCGCTGCGTTGCCGCTGAAGGCCTTGTCGCGGTCGGTGTTGGTCGCATCGGCCTTGTTGATGAACTTCGTACCGGTGTGCACCCAGTCTTCACGACCGCCGAGGGTCAGACGCCATTGATCCAGGGCCATTTGGTCCTGGACGTAGAGGCCGGTCTGGTAGGTCTTCTGGTTGTAGTCATAGAACGCGGTGGAGCGCGCCGGACGCACGATCGGCTGACCATGGATCGGGTTGTTCACGTTGATGTCCGGCGCACTGCCGAAGATCGAGGTGTAGTTGGTGTTGCTGCGCTGGTGATCCAGACCCAGCAGCAGGGTGTGGCGGATGTCGCCGGTGGCGAAGTCGGCCTGGAAGTTGTTGTCCACGGCGAACTGGCTGATGTCTTCGTCGACGATGGTGGTCGAGCGGCCGACGTTACCGTCATTGTCCACTTGAGTGAACGGGTAGGAGCCGACGGTGATGCCCTGGAACGACAGATCCGACTTGGTGTAGCGCAGGTTCTGTTTGAACTGCCACACATCGTTCAGGCGATGTTCGAAGGCATAGCCCAGCGCGTAGTAGGTGCGGTCGTAGTATTCCCAGTCCGGATCGCCCAGATTCTTGTGGTGGGAAACCTTGCCGAACGGCATGTCGATTTTGGTGCCCTGCACCGGCAGGAACTGGCTGGTGATGCCGGTATCGTCGCGGGTGAACTGGGTCAGCAGGGTGAACTTGGTGTCGTCGTCGATGTTCCAGGTCAGGCTTGGCGCGATGTTGTAGCGCTTGTTGTCGACGTGGTCGACCTGAGTGCCGCTGTCACGCACCACGCCGCTGAGGCCATAGAGAAACTGGCCGGCGTCGTCGATCTTGCCGGTGCTGGCGAAGTTGATCTGACGGTGGTTGTCGCTGCCGTATTGCAGCTGGATTTCGCTGCTCTGCACATCGCTCGGGCGACGGCTGACCATGTCCAGCAGGCCGCCCGGCGGGGTCTGGCCGTAAACCGACGAGGCCGGGCCGCGCAGCAGGGCGAGGCGGTCGAGGTTCCAGGTTTCCTGTTTCGGGTTGGCGTACACGCCTTTTGGCAGCGGCAGGCCGTCGAGGAACTGGGTCGGTTCGAAACCGCGCACACGCAGCCAGTCGGCGCGGGTGTCGCTGCCGTAGCTGCTGGCAGTGATGCCGGGCATGTAGCGCACGGCGTCATCGAGGCTGTGCACGCCACGATCTTCCATTTGCTGGCGAGTGGCGACCGAAATCGAACGCGGTGCTTCGACCAGTGCAGTGTCGGTCTTGGTGCCGGCGGCGGTACGGGTGGCGGTGTAGCCTTCGACCGGGCCCCAGGCGCTTTCATAGTTTTCCACGCCGATCACCGAAGTTTCCGGCAGGGCCATCACGCCTTCCGGCAAGGCGACCAGGGTGTAGGTGCCGGCGCTGCTCTGTTCCAGTTGCAGACCGGTGCCACGCAGGGCCGCGCGCAGGGCGCCGGCCGCGTCATATTGGCCGTTGACCGGCGCCGAGGTCTTGCCCGCCGCCAGCGACGGGTTCAGCGACAGCGTGAGGCCGCCCTGGCTGGCGATCTGGTTCAGGGTGGTCGACAACGGAGCCGCCGGCAGGTTGTAGGCGCGTACGCTCGACGCCTGTTCAGCGGCGATCAGTTGGCTGCTGGCCAGCGGGGTGCAGAGGGCAATGGCGACCGCCAGCAAACTGGGGCGCAACAAGGTGTCTAGCGAACGGGACATACGGCGGCTCCTGAATGGAAATATTTCTCAATTGCCTGTGTGCCGGACGAGATTCGAAAAGTGATAGGGCTGGATGAAAATAATTTCGATTAACGAACGACATCGCTGCGCAAGTCAGCAGAAAGTCCGTTTTCATTGGGTGTGAAGGTTCTGTCGCGACCTGTTCGCGACAGCGATTGCTCAGGCAACGCAAGTTGTCAGGGCTTCGGATCAGCCTTGGCCACGGTCACCCACCATGGCGTGTGCTGCTCGATCTGCACCGGCAGGGTCGGCAGCAGGGCGTTCAGCGCCTTGTCGGTGTCGTGCAGCGGGAAGCTGCCGGTGATGCGCAGGTCGGCGACTTCCGGCGCAATGCCCAGATGGCCGCGACGATAGCGACCGAGTTCATGCACCAGGTCTTCCAGGCGCGCGTTGTCCACCACCAGCATGCCGCGGGTCCAGGCATCGGCGCCGGGGTTGAGCGCCACCACCGAATCCAGACCGTTATTGCGGATCAGCACTTGCTGGTTTTCGCGCAGGATCTGTTCCTTGGGATCGGATTGTGGATGCGCCGCGACCGCCGACTGCAACACGCTCAGGCGCGTGCCGGCGTCTTCGCGCTTGACCAGGAACCGCGTGCCCAGGGCGCGCATGCTGCCCTCGGCGGTTTCGACGATGAACGGCCGCGCATCGCCGTGACCGGTTTCGACGAGGATTTCGCCTTCCTGCAACACGATCAGCCGCCGCTTCTCATCAAAGCGGACATCCACCGCGCTGTGGGTATTGAGGTTGAGCACGGTGCCATCGGCCAGGCGCACGGTGCGCTGTTCGCCGGTGGCGGTGCGTTGATCGGCGAGCCAGTAATCCAGCGGCAGATAACGTTCGCCGGCAAACAACGCCAGACCGACCACCGCCACGACACTGGCCAGCCCGCTGCCGAGCTTGCGCACGCGGCGGCGGATGCCTTCGCGCGATTGCAGCAACGCGCTGCGTGCCGGGCCGTTGGCCACGCTGAAACGCTGGTCGAGCATGCCCAATTGACGCCAGGCGCGAGCGTGTTCTTCGTTGGCCGCGTGCCATTTGGCGAACTCTTCGCGCTCCAGCGGCGTGCTGGAATCGAGGGTCAATTGCCAGGCAATCGCCGCATCCAGCACATGGGCCGGGACCGGTCGGGAACTGGCCGGGCTCATGTCGGCTCACCGTACAACGCGATGTAGCACTGGCGGATGCCCTGGGCCAGGTACTGACGCACGCGCGGGACCGACACGCCGAGTTTGTCGGCGATCTCGGCGTGGGTCAGACCGTCGAGGCGGTTATAGAGGAAAGCGGCGCGAGCCTTGGTCGACAGCTTGCCGAGCATGCGGTCGATGGCCTTGAGATCTTCGAGGATCAGTTGCTGCTCTTCGACCGAGGGTTGTTCGCCCTCGGGGATCAGCATCAGTTCGGTCAGATACGCCTGTTCCAGCGCCGCCCGGCGGAAGTAGTCGAACAACAAGCCTTTGGCGATCGCCACCAGAAACGCCCGGGGTTCGCGAGGCGTCAGCAGTTCATCGCGGCCGAGCAGGCGGACGAAGGTGTCCTGGCTCAGGTCTTCGGCCCGTTGCGGGCAGGCGACGTTGCGGCGCAGCCAGGCCAGCAGCCAGCCGCGGTGGTCGCGATACAACGCACCGACGAGCTCACTGTGAGGGCTTTGGGCTGAAGACACGACGACACCGACTGGGAAGTGTTAACTAACGAGAATTGTTCGCGATTGTGGCAGAGGTGGGAATGGTTAGCAATTGGCCACCGGTCGGGTTGTCGGGCGACAACCCGGATTCAGAACGAATGGGTCTGCTGGCGGCGTTTCCACTGACTCAGGCGTTGCTGCAGATTCAGCGGGCTGTGGATCTGTTGCTGGCGTGCCCGGCTGAACAGGATCAGCGCCAGTTCCGCAGTGGCCAGCGCATCGGCACTTGCATGGTGGCGCTCGAAGACTTCGAGCTTGAACCAGTCGATCCACTCGTCCAGCCCCGCCTCGCGAATATGCGCCTGCGGGCAAACCAGCGGGGCGATCTGCGCCACATCGAGAAACACCGTCTGCAACTTGTGCCCCAAGTGTTCCTTCAATGCGCGGCCGAGCATGTGCTGGTCGAACGAGGCGTGAAACGCCAGCACCGGGCTGTCGCCGATAAACTCCAGCAGTTCGACCAGCGCTTCCGTGGGCTCACTGCCGGCGGCAATCGCGCTCGGTGCCAGACCGTGGATCAACACGCTCGGGCCGAGTTTCAGCTCGCGACATTGCAAGGTGCGTTCGAACTGCTGGCTGAAGTCGATCGCGCCGTCCTCGATCACCACCGCGCCAATCGACAGCACCCGATCCTTGCTCAGGTTCAGTCCGGTAGTTTCCAGATCCAGCACTACCCAGCGCTGTTCGCGCAGGCTGCATTCACGCAGTTCGCCGATGGCCGGCAGTTTCGTCAGGCGCTGTTGCAGGTCGTCCGGCACAACGGGGCTGGCCGGGCGCAGCCACGAAAACAGGCTCATAGCTGATACCGCAAGGTCAGGCTGCTTTGCAGGCGCTGGGCCTGGCGCAGGGATTCACGCAGGATGCGCCGGTCCAGATGATTGAGGCTGTCGGGATCGACCCGGTTCGAGTACGGCAGGTTTTCCCGGGTCTGCAGTTGATGCTGTTGCATGCGCGTCTGCTGGATGAAGTGATAGGCCTCTTCGTACGCGGCACCATCCAGCCGGTCGATGACTTCTTTATCCACAAGCTGGCGGAAGCGTTCGAGGGTGTTGTTGGCATCGATGCCATGGGCCAGCGCCAGCAGGCGGGCACCGTCGACAAACGGGGTCAGGCCCTGAATCTTCAGGTCCAGCGTGGCTTTCTCGCCGTTCTTTTTCGTGAGCACGAACTCACGGAAACGTCCCACTGGTGGACGGTTGCGCAAGGCGTTCTCGGCCATCATTCGTTGGAACAGTCGGTTATCCGCGACCTGATCGAGAATCCCCCGGCGCAATTGCTCACAACCCTGTTCATCACCCCAGACCACGCGCAGGTCGAAATAAATGCTTGAGCCCAACAGGTTCTCCGGCGTCGCCTCGCGAATGAACGCGGCAAAGCGACGGGCCCATTCTGCGCGGGACAGGCACAGCTGCGGATTGCCGGCCATGACGTTGCCCTTGCACAGGGTGAAGCCGCATTGCGCCAGACTGTTGTTGATCTGCTGGGCGATGGGCAGCAGCTTGCCGCGAATCTCCGCCGCATGGGCCGCATCCCGCGCGTCGAACAGAATGCCGTTGTCCTGATCGGTGTGCAGGGTCTGCTCGCGCCGGCCTTCGCTGCCGAAGCACAGCCAACTGAATGGCACACCGGGATCGCCCTTTTCGGCGAGGGTCAGTTCGATCACCCGGCACACGGTGTGATCGTTGAGCAGGGTGATGATGTGGGTGATCTGGGTCGAGGAGGCGCCGTGAGCGAGCATGCGCTCCACCAGTTGGCCGATCTCGCCGCGCAGAGTCACCAGTTGTTCGACCCGCTGGGCGCTGCGAATGGTCCGCGCCAGGTGTACCAGATCGACCCGTTGCAGCGAGAACAGATCCCGCTCGGAAACCACGCCGCACAGGCGTCGATCCTTGACCAGGCACACGTGGGCGATGTGCCGTTCGGTCATGGCGATCGCCGCGTCGAAGGCGCTGTGATCCGGCGACAGATAGAACGGCGAGCGGGTCATATGGCGTTCGATCGGCTCGCTGAAATCGCCAACCCCTTCAGCCACTACATGCCGCAGATCACGCAGGGTGAAAATCCCCAGCGGCGCCTTGTGCTCGTCCACCGCGACGATGCTGCCGACCTGTTGTTCGTGCATCAATTTCACCGCTTCACGCAGAGGCGTAGACGGGCTGCAGGTCACCGGATGGCGCATGGCCAATTCGCCGAGGCGAGTGTTCAGCGAATACTGGGTGCCGAGGGTTTCCACGGCTTTCTGCTGGACTTGCTGATTGACCTGATCGAGCAGGCTGCTGACTCCGCGCAGGGCGAAATCGCGGAAGGTGCTGGAGAGGGCGAACAGCTTGATAAACGCCAGTTTGTTCAGTTGCAGGCAGAAGGTGTCTTCGCCGGCCAGGTGTTCGGTGCGGGTCGCCCGTTCGCCGAGCAGCGCGGCGAGGGGAAAACACTCGCCGGTGGTGATTTCAAACGTGGTTTCGGTGCCGCCCTTGGCCGTGTGCGGACGTTCGCCGACCACCCGGCCCTGCTTGACGATGTAGAAGTGTTCGACCGGCCCGTCGGCGGGTTTGATGATGCTTTCGCCCTGACCGTAGAAGCGCAGCTGGCATTGCTCCACCAGATAGGCCAGGTGGGCGTGTTCCATTTGATTGAAAGGGGGGAAGCGCTGGAGGAATTGCAAAGTGCCCTGAATGTTCTGCAACACCGCGGTTTTCCCTGCCTGGGTGAAGGCGTCCGCTTTACTCATAACCATTACCGCAGTCTTTTTCGAATTGTTGTTGTCGGATCGTTGCAGCCATGGTCGACCCCATCGCGCGGGGTGCCCATTGGACGTAAGTCTAGGTTGGGCATGCCGTTGGGGAGTTTTCGGATATGCCCTACAAAATCAGTCGGAAATTCTTCGGTTCGCCCCTTGGAAAAAAATCCGACGAAGTGCACATTGAAGCTCTGCCCAGCGATGTCTGACCACTGTGCCAGGGGATCGAATTGAAAACGTAGAGAACGCCATGTCCGACCACGATATTTTGAGCGACGCCGAGCGCGAAGCGCTCAGCGCTGTAATGCTCGAACCCGATCTGCCACCGCAGCGCGTATTGATCGTCGATGACGACAAGGACGCCCGGGAACTGTTGTCGGAGATTCTCGGGTTGGACGGTATTCGTTGCATGACCGCGGCCAGCGGTGAGTCTGCGCTGAAGATGCTCGAGGAAAGGCCCTCCATCGGCTTGGTGATCACCGATCTGCGGATGGGCAATGTTGACGGCCTGGACCTGATTCGTCAGGTGCGTGAATCGGTGCGGGCGGCGATGCCGATCATCATTGTTTCGGGCGATGCCGACGTGAAGGACGCGATTGCGGCGATGCATCTGAGCGTGGTGGATTTCCTGCTCAAACCGATCGATACCGCCAAGTTGCTCGGTCTCGTCAGACATGAGCTGGGCATCGAGCCCTAGCCAATCCGGCGCAAACAAAAAAGCCCTGATCCAAAGATCAGGGCTTTTTCATGTCCGGCATCAGCGCAGGTTACAGGCCGTTGGCAGCCTTGAACTCGCGACGACGACGGTGCAGGACCGGCTCGGTGTAGCCGTTCGGCTGTTTGGTGCCCTCGATCACCAGTTCGACCGCCGCCTGGAAGGCGATGTTGCTGTCGAAGTTCGGGGCCAGCGGACGGTACAGCGGGTCGTTGGCGTTCTGACGGTCCACCACCGGCGCCATGCGCTTGAGGCTTTCCATCACTTGCGCTTCGTTCACCACGCCGTGGCGCAGCCAGTTGGCGATGTGCTGGCTGGAGATACGCAGCGTCGCACGGTCTTCCATCAGGCCGACGTCGTTGATGTCCGGCACTTTCGAGCAACCCACGCCCTGGTCGATCCAGCGCACCACGTAACCGAGAATGCCCTGGGCGTTGTTGTCCAGTTCGTTCTTGATCTGCTCCGGGGTCCAGTTCGGGTTGACCGCCAGCGGGATGGTGAGGATGTCATCGACCGAAGCGCGGGCACGTTTGGCCAGCTCGGCCTGACGGGCGAACACGTCGACCTTGTGGTAGTGCAGCGCGTGCAGCGCAGCGGCGGTCGGCGACGGAACCCAGGCAGTGTTGGCGCCGGCCAGCGGGTGAGCGATTTTCTGTTCGAGCATCGCTGCCATCAGGTCGGGCATCGCCCACATGCCTTTACCGATTTGCGCACGACCTTGCAGGCCGGTGCTCAGACCGATATCGACGTTCCAGTTCTCGTAGGCGCCGATCCATTTCTCGGCCTTCATGTCAGCCTTGCGCACCATCGGGCCGGCTTCCATGGAGGTGTGGATTTCGTCGCCGGTGCGGTCGAGGAAACCGGTGTTGATGAACACCACGCGCTCGCTGGCGGCCTGGATGCAGGCCTTGAGGTTGACCGTGGTACGGCGCTCCTCGTCCATGATCCCGACTTTCAGGGTGTTGCGCTTGAGGCCCAGCACGTCTTCGATGCGACCGAACAGCTCGTTGGTGAACGCCGCCTCTTCTGGGCCGTGCATCTTCGGTTTAACGATGTAGACCGAACCGGTGCGGGTGTTCTTGCGCGAAGTGTTGCCGCTCAGGTTGTGCATCGCTGCCAGGCAAGTCACCAGGCCGTCGAGGATGCCTTCCGGCACTTCGTTGCCGTGCTTGTCGAGGATCGCGTCGATGGTCATCAGGTGACCGACGTTACGCACGAACAACAGCGAACGGCCGTGCAGGGTCAGTTCGCTGCCGTCGACCTTGGTGTAGGTGCGATCCGGGTTCATGGTACGGGTGAAGGTCTGGCCGCCCTTGGACACGGATTCCGCCAGATCGCCCTTCATCAGGCCGAGCCAGTTGCGGTAGATCACAACCTTGTCGTCGGCATCGACGGCAGCGACGGAGTCTTCGCAGTCCATGATGGTGGTCAGCGCCGCTTCCATCAGGATGTCTTTGACGCCGGCGGCATCGGTCTGGCCGACCGGGGTGCTGGCATCGATCTGGATTTCGAAATGCAGGCCGTTGTTTTTCAGCAGGATCGCAATCGGCGCATTGGTGTCGCCCTGGAAGCCGATCAACTGAGCTTCGTTGCGCAGGCCGCTGGTGCTGCCGCCCTTGAGGGTGACGACCAGTTTGCCGTCAGCAATCTTGTAGCCGGTGGAGTCGACGTGGGAGCCGGTTGCCAGTGGCGCGGCTTCATCGAGGAACGCACGGGCGAAGGCGATGACTTTGTCGCCACGCACCTTGTTGTAGCCTTTGCCTTTTTCCGCGCCGCCGGCTTCGCTGATAGCGTCGGTGCCATACAGGGCGTCGTACAGCGAACCCCAGCGGGCGTTCGAGGCGTTGAGGGCGAAGCGGGCGTTCATCACCGGAACCACGAGTTGCGGGCCGGCGGTACGGGCGATTTCGTCATCGACGTTTTGCGTCGTTGCCTGGAAATCAGCCGCTTCTGGCAGCAGATAACCGATCTCTTGCAGGAAGGCTTTATAGGCCACGGCGTCGTGCGGCTGACCGGCACGGCTCTGGTGCCAGCCATCGATACGAGCCTGGAAGTCATCGCGTTTGGCGAGTAGGGCTTTGTTCTTCGGCGCCAGGTCGTGAATGACCTTGTCGGCACCTTCCCAGAATTTGTCGGCGGTGAGGCCGGTACCGGGAATGGCTTCGTTGTTCACGAAGTCGAACAGGACTTTGGCGACCTGCAGGCCACCGACTTGAACGTGTTCAGTCATTGCTTGCCTCACTCTGCTCAGCTATTTCGCTTTTCAGCTCTTCAATTTAACAATGAAGCCTCTGGCCATTTAAACCACAAACCCCTCGACCAGTACATGCCATCGCTGGCGGCTGGGCTGGGACCAATCAACGGCTTGGGGGCCTTGCTGACGGGGCTTTCAGGGTTGCGAACGTGCCTTGGGCAGACATCGATCCAGCGTTATGTAGTGCGCGCTGCGGCATACTACATGATGAGTTGCGGTTGTGAAAATCAGACTAATTACGTCGTTCTGCGACCCCATGACGCATTGCGGTCACGGCGCGGAACGGGATGTTCTCAAAAAACCAATGGATTGTTCCAGTTAAATATAAAAAGTTGTACACGATTTGTGATTTCGAGCGTCTGAGGCGTCTGTCGAACGCTTGCCTATACTTGCTTTTCTATAACAAAAGTCATGACAAGAGGGCTGCGCCATGGATCACCTCGTACTCACCGTCTTCGCACCGGACAAGCCCGGGCAGGTCGAGCGCATCGCCCAATGCATCGCCGAACACGGCGGCAACTGGCTGGAAAGCCGCATGTCACGCATGGCCGGGCAGTTCGCCGGGATCCTGCGGGTCGGTGTGCCGGCGGAGGCTTACGACGAATTAGTCGATGCCCTACAAGCTTTGTCGGCACAGGGCATTCGCGTGCTGGTGGCCGAAAGCGGTATCGAGCAGGCCTGCACCTGGAAACCGATCGCCATGGAACTGGTGGGCAATGACCGACCAGGCATCGTGCGTGACATCACCCGGTTGCTGAGCGAGCAGGGCGTCAACCTCGAACGGCTGGTAACCGAAGTGCGCCCGGCACCGATGAGCAGTGAACCGCTGTTCCACGCCGAGGCGATTCTCGCGGTGCCGCTGACCTTGTCGCTGGACGTGCTGCAATCGCGCCTGGAAACCCTTGCCGATGACTTGATGGTGGAACTGGTGCTGCGCACCGATCCCTGAGAACGGATCGGGTTATCCAGTTTAAACGTGCACCTGCCTGTGGATAACCTGTAGAGACTGAGCGCCAGACCACGTCCGCCGTGGCTTGGCGAAGATTGATCAAAAAACCGCCAGCATTCAGTGACTTGCGCACAAACGGCGGGGATCACGCTGTGGATAACCTTGGGAAGGAACGATGCAGGCCACGAGAACCGTGGCCTGTGGAGGTTTGTGCGTTTTTTGATCAGCTGCGCCGGCGCAGACTCAGCCACGCATCGACGCTGTACACCGCCAGACCGGCCCAGATAAACATGAAGGCGATCAGCGTGCTGGACGATAAGTGCTCGCCGAACAGCAGCACGGCTTGCAGCAGCACCAGCGTCGGCGCCAGGTATTGCAGGAAACCGAGGGTGGTGTAGGGCAGGTGCCGCGCCGCCGCGTTGAAGCAGACCAGCGGCACCAGCGTCACCGGACCGGCTGCCACCAGCCACCAGGCTTCGGAGGTGGTCCAGAACTCGGCCTGAGCACTGGTTGCGGTCGGATTGAACAGCAGCCACGCAAGCGCGATCGGCACCAGCATCCAGGTTTCCACCACCAGCCCCGGCAGCGCCTTGACCGGCGCCTGCTTGCGGATCAGCCCGTAGAAACCGAAGGTCAGCGCCAGCACCAGTGACACCCACGGCAGACTGCCCACCTGCCAGACCTGCTGCGCAACGCCGACCGCCGCCAGACCGACCGCCAGCCACTGCATGCGCCGCAGGCGTTCGCCGAGGATCAGCATGCCCAGCAGCACGTTCACCAGCGGGTTGATGTAGTAACCGAGGCTCGCTTCCAGCATCCGGCCGTTGTTCACCGACCAGACGTAGGTCAGCCAGTTGGCCGCGATCAAGGTGCCGCTGAGCGCAAGAATCGCCAAGCGTTTCGGGTTGTCGCGCAGTTCCTGCCACCAGCCGGGATGCTTCCACACCATCAACAGCAGCGCGCCGAACAGCGCCGACCACAGCACCCGGTGGATGATGATTTCCACCGCCGGCACTTCGGCGATGGCTTTGAAGTAGAGCGGGAACAGTCCCCAGATAATGTAGGCGCTAAGGCCCAGAATGTACCCGCGACGCGGGTTGGCGGCTTGCATGCAGAATCCTTGCTTAGGCAGCTAACAAAGCAGCGATTGTACGGGCAGTTGTATAGACGTGTCGTGTCAGAAAAGCTTCAACGGCTCTTCGTTCAGCGCCGACAGTTGCTCGCGCAACGCCAGCACCTGATCGCCCCAATACCGCTCGCTGCCGAACCAAGGAAAGTTGCGGGGGAACGCCGGATCGTCCCAGCGTCGGGCCAGCCACGCGCTGTAATGCATCAGGCGCAGGGCGCGCAACGGTTCGATCAGCGCCAGTTCGCGCGGATCGAAGTCGTGGAATTCGTTGTAGCCGTCCATCAACTCCGACAGTTGTCCCAGACAATCCTGACGATCGCCGGCGAGCATCATCCAGATGTCCTGCACCGCCGGGCCCATGCGGCAGTCGTCGAGGTCGACGATGTGGAACATCTCGTCGCGGCACATCATGTTGCCGGGGTGGCAGTCGCCGTGCATGCGGATGTTCTGGTGCGGCGTGTTGGCGTAGACGTCTTCCACACGCTTGAGCAGATCGCGGGCGACCGATTCGTAGGCCGGCAGCAGGCTTTTCGGGATGAAGTTGCCTTCCAGCAAAGTGGTCAGCGAGTCATGGCCGAAGTTCTTCACGGCCAACGCTTCGCGGTGCTCGAACGGTTTGGTCCCGCCGACCGCGTGCATGCGCCCGAGCAACTGGCCGAGGCGATACAACTGGTCGAGATTGCCCGGCTCCGGCGCCCGGCCACCGCGACGGGGAAACAGGGTGAAACGAAAACCGGCGTGTTCGTGCAGGGTTTCGCCGTTGTGGATCAGCGGCGCCACCACCGGGATTTCGACGTCGGCCAGTTCGAAGGTGAACTGGTGCTCCTCCAGGATCGCTTCGTTGGTCCAGCGCTGCGGGCGATAGAACTTGGCGATCAGCGGTTCCGAGTCTTCGATGCCGACCTGATAGACGCGGTTTTCATAACTGTTGAGCGCCAGAATGCGCGCGTCGCTCAGGAAGCCGATGCTTTCGACGGCATCGAGCACGAGGTCTGGGGTGAGGGTTTCAAACGGGTGGGCCATGCTGACTCCTGCGCGCAGCAGGCTGCCGCGTCCGGCTCAGCATGGTAGCGCAGACGGGCTGTCTTGAGTGGGATCGTTCCCGTGCAGCGCACGGGAACGATCAGAGCGTCGTCAAATCAGGCGCCGACGATCCCGCCATCCTCACGGGTAATCGCCATCACCGATGAGCGTGGCTTGCCGTTCGGCAGGTGCTCGGGGAAGGTCGAACCGCCGTTCTCGCCCGGGTGCTGAATCCCGACGAACAGGGTTTTCTGATCCGGCGAGAAACTGATCCCGGTGACTTCACAGCCGATCGGCCCGACCATGAACCGGCGAATCTCACCGGTCGCAGGATCGGCGCAGAGCATCTGGTTGTTGCCCATCCCGGCGAAATCACCAGCGTTGCTCGAATCACCGTCGGTGAGAATCCACAGTCGGCCAGCCTTGTCGAAACCGAGGCCGTCCGGGCTGTTGAACATGTTCTGCGGGGTGATATTCGACGAACCGCCCTTCGGCGTACCGGCATGGACGCCCGGGTTGCCGGCCACCACGAACAGATCCCAGGCGAAAGTCTTCGACGCGTGATCGTCGCGGTCGGTGCGCCAGCGCAGGATCTGGCCGTAGACGTTTTTCTCCCGAGGATTCGGCCCGCCCACCGGTTGGCCGTCTTCGCCGCGCTTGGCGTTATTGGTCAGGGTGCAATAAACCTGGCCGTCTTTCGGGCTGACCACGATCCATTCCGGACGGTCCATGCGCGTGGCGCCGACCACACTCGCCGCCAGACGCGCGTGAATCAGCACTTCAGCCTGATCAGCGAAACCGCTGCTGGCGTCGATGCCGTTTTTGCCGTGGGTCAGTTCGATCCACTGGCCCTGGCCTTTCGGATGGTCCGGGTTGCCGTCGCCGGCATCGAACTTGGCCACGTACAGCGTGCCGTGATCGAGGATGTCGCGGTTGGCCTTGGCGTTGCGGTGGTTGATCTTGTCGCGGCTGACGAATTTGTAGATGAACTCGCCGCGTTCGTCGTCGCCCATGTACACCACGGCGCGACCGTCGTCGGTCTCGGCCAGTGCGGCGTTTTCATGTTTGAAGCGGCCCAGCGCGGTGCGTTTGACCGGGGTCGATTGCGGGTCGAACGGATCGATCTCCACGACCCATCCGTGGCGGTTGAGTTCGTTGGGGTTCTTCGCCATGTCGAAGCGCGGATCGAACGGGTGCCAGTTGATCTCGCGGCTGGCGGCCGACACGCCGTAGCGTTTCTGCGCCGGGTCGAACTGTTGCTGGGCGTTGCTGCTGCCGAAACAGTCGGTGAAGTTCTCTTCGCAGGTCAGATAAGTGCCCCACGGCGTCTTGCCGTTGGCGCAGTTCTGGAAGGTGCCGAGAACTTTCTTGCCGTGCTTGTCGGCGCTGGTTTTCATCAGCTCGTGACCGGCTGCCGGGCCGCTGATACGCAGCGGCGAGTTGCCGTGAATGCGCCGGTTGTAGCGCGAGCCCTGGACGAACTGCCACTGGCCGTTCTTGCGCTGGACTTCGATCACCGACACGCCTTCGCAGGCCAGGGCCTTGCGCACGTCCTCGGCCGACTGCGGCATGCCGCCGTGCGGATAGAGGTAGCGATAGTTGGTGTATTCGTTGTTGATCGCCATCAACGCACGGTTTTTCTCGCCCGGGAATTCGAACAGGCTCATGCCGTCGTTGTTGTCGCCGAACTGCACTTCCTGCGCAGCCGCTGTGCCGTTGCCGCTCGGGTCGAAGGCCGGGCCGTTCTTTTGCAACGGCTGGCCCCAGCTGATCAGCACCGACGACTTGTAGCCTTTGGGCAGGCTAATGGTGTCGGTGGTGGCAGCCGGAATGCTGTCGAAGCCGAGCAGACGGCTGTTGCCGGCGCTGACACTGGCGGCCAGTACGCTGCGGCTCAGCAGGTTGCCGCCGAGGAACATCGCCGCGCCGCACAGCGCGCCGGCGCTGATGAAACCGCGACGGCTCAGGCCGACCATTTTTTCCAGGTCTGTGGATTGGTTTTCTTCTAATAGGCTCACATCAGGCTCCCTGCATGGTTTTGGCAGCCACCTTAATGCGGGTCGATGACGCTTTCGTTGCAGCGCTGTTTAGAGCGGTGTTCCGAGCAGCACATTGGACGGGGAAAACTGCACCTGCACCGCTTGCTCGACCGTCAGGCCACGAGTGCGCAAGTCCAGCGGTTCTGCCAGCGCACACAGGGTCTGGCCGTTGGGCAGGGCGATGCGCACTTCGCTCGGGCCGTCTTCGGCGTCGAGAATCGCCTCGATCCGACCGCTCAGAAGGTTATGGCCGACGGCGGGCGTGGCCTCTGGCGCGAGCAGTTCGAGCCAGCCGGCCTTGATCAGCGCCACCACTTCGGTGCCCGGTTGCAGCTCCAGGTGCAAGGTGCTGTCGTGGGTGATCTGTGCGTCGATCGACAGGCCTTCGGCCAGTTCGAGGCGGATCAGATCGTTGCGGCCCTGACCTTCGATCAGCACAACTTTGCCGTGCAACTGATTGCGCGCGCTGGTCCTGAGCATCAGCCGACCGAGCAGGTCCAGATCGCTGGCGTCCTCGGCCGCTTCCAGCACCTGGGCCTGCAAGGCTTGCAGCTTCTGATACAGACGCAGCACTCGCTCGCCCTCGCTCGACAGCTTGGCGCCACCGCCGCCCTTGCCGCCGACCGCGCGCTCGACCAGAGGCTTTTGCGCGAGGTTGTTCAGCTCATCGATGGCGTCCCACGCCGCCTTGTAACTCAGGCCGGCGCTTTTCGCAGCGCGGGTGATCGAACCCTGTTCGGCGATGTGTTGCAGCAAGGCGATGCGCTGCGGACGGCGGACGATGTGCTGGGACAACAGAGAGGGCAGGGACATGGCGGACGCTTTGTGCTGAAAGGTTGAGGGAGGACGTTGGCGGCTCGAGGCGTATCCGTCAAGCCGCGTCGCCGGGTTTTGGCGTGCGGGCCAGGCAGTACACATCCACCCGCGCGGCGCCGGCGTCCATCAGCAACCGGGCCAGCGCCTGGGCGGTGGCGCCGGTGGTCAGCACGTCGTCGACCAGGGCCAGGTGCCGGCCTTTCACCTGGGCATCGGGGCTCAAGGCGAAGGCGTGTCGCAGATTGCGTTTACGCGCTTTGGCGTTGAGGGCCTGCTGGGCGTCGGTATCCTGCACGCGCAACAGGCTGTGTTCCTCGCAAGGCAGGTCGAGTGACTTGCCCAGCCACTGCGCCAGCATCGCTGCTTGGTTGAAGCCGCGCTGGCGCAGGCGTTTCGGTGCAAGCGGTACCGGCAGCAGGGCGTCCGGGCGAGGCAGGTCTTCTTCGAAGCGATGTTGCAGGAACTCGCCGAGAACGTCGGCGAGCAAGTGGCCAAGCGGCCATTTGCCGTTGTGCTTGAAACGGGTGATCAGCGTGTCCACCGGAAAGCCATAAACCCATGGCACGGCCACTTGCTCAAAGGCTGGCGGATCCTGCAGGCAGCCACCACAGGTAAGCCCGGCAGCGGGCAAGGGCAGGGCGCACGTCAGGCATTGATCGCCCAGCCACGGCAGATCGGTTTCACAGGCGGTGCAGATCGGGATTTGCGCGTCTGCCGGCTCATCGCACAATAAACAGAGTTGTTTGTTTTTTAACCAGATGTAAACCGGCCGTTCGTAGTGTGGTTGACAGCGCATGACTCTTCCTTAAATATGCCGAACATCCGTGTCGTGCCTGTGGGTATTCCGTTTCCCCAGGCGCCAGCCAAGCATAACCAAGGAACCGCCCATGAGCGCCAGCACCACTGCCACCCTGCGTCACGACTGGACTTTGGCCGAAGTCAAAGCACTCTTCGTTCAGCCATTCAACGACTTGCTGTTCCAGGCGCAGACGGTGCACCGCGCGCATTTCGACGCCAACCGCGTCCAGGTTTCCACCCTGCTGTCGATCAAGACCGGCGCCTGCCCGGAAGATTGCAAATATTGTCCGCAGTCCGGTCACTACAACACCGGGCTGGAAAAAGAAAAGCTGATGGAAGTGCAGAAAGTCCTCGAAGAGGCTGCCCGCGCCAAGGCCAT
Source organism: Pseudomonas sp. B21-021 (assembly GCF_024749205.1). Taxonomy (NCBI): domain Bacteria; kingdom Pseudomonadati; phylum Pseudomonadota; class Gammaproteobacteria; order Pseudomonadales; family Pseudomonadaceae; genus Pseudomonas; species Pseudomonas sp. B21-021. The sequence goes on along the minus strand of NZ_CP087192.1, from coordinate 5,908,975 downwards.
CGGCTCGACCCGTTTCTGCATGGGTGCGGCGTGGAAACACCCGTCGGCCAAGGACATGCCTTACGTGCTGAAGATGGTCGAAGGCGTGAAGGCCATGGGCCTGGAAACCTGCATGACCCTCGGTCGTCTCGATCAGGATCAGACCGAAGCGCTGGCCAAGGCCGGGCTCGATTACTACAACCACAACCTCGACACCTCGCCCGAGTTCTACGGCAGCATCATCACTACCCGCACCTACAGCGAGCGCCTGCAGACGCTGGCCTACGTGCGCGACGCGGGGATGAAGATTTGCTCCGGCGGCATTCTCGGCATGGGCGAGTCCCTCGATGACCGCGCGAACCTGCTGATCCAGCTGGCCAACCTGCCGGAGCATCCGGAATCGGTGCCGATCAACATGCTGGTGAAAGTCGCCGGCACGCCACTGGAAAACGCCGACGATGTCGATCCATTCGACTTCATCCGCATGCTCGCCGTGGCGCGCATCCTCATGCCGCAATCCCACGTGCGCCTGTCCGCCGGCCGCGAAGCGATGAACGAGCAGATGCAGGCCCTGGCGTTCTTCGCCGGCGCCAACTCGATCTTCTACGGCGACAAACTGCTGACCACCGCCAACCCGCAGGCCGACAAGGACATGCAGCTGTTTGCACGTCTGGGCATTCAGCCGGAAGCCCGCGAAGAGCACGCCGACGAAGTGCATCAGGCTGCCATCGAACAGGCGCTGGTGGAGCAGAAGAGCAGCGAGCAGTTCTACAACGCGGCGGTGTAAAAAACTGCGCGGATTCCTCTGAAGGAATGCAAACCCCTGTGGGAGCGAGCTTGCTCGCGAAAGCGGTGCTTCAGTCGACATTGATGTCGGATGTGAAGGCTTCTTCGCGAGCAGGCTCGCTCCCACAAGGGATCTGTGTCACTTGAATGTCGAGGCTTGCATGTCTTTCGATCTCGCCGCACGCCTTGCTGCCCGTCGTGCCGAAAATCTCTATCGCCAGCGCCCGCTGCTTGAAAGCCCGCAAGGGCCGGAAGTGGTGGTCGACGGTCAGCCGTTGCTGGCGTTCTGCAACAACGATTACCTGGGCCTGGCCAATCATCCGCAAGTGATCGAAGCCTGGCGCGCCGGTGCTTCGAAATGGGGCGTCGGCGGCGGTGCTTCGCATCTGGTGATCGGTCACAGCGGTCCGCATCACGCGCTTGAGGAGGCTTTGGCGGATCTCACCGGACGACCGCGTGCGCTGTTGTTCACCACCGGTTACATGGCCAACCTCGGCGCGGTCACCGCATTGGTCGGGCAGGGCGATACGGTGCTGGAAGACCGGCTCAATCATGCCTCGTTGCTGGATGCCGGCCTGTTGTCCGGCGCGCGCTTCAATCGCTATTTGCACAACGACGCCGACAGCCTCGCCAAGCGTCTGGAGAAAGCCACCGGCAATACGCTGGTGGTCACTGACGGCGTGTTCAGCATGGACGGCGACCTCGCCGATCTGCCGGCGCTGGCCCGGGAAACCAAAGCGAAAGGCGCCTGGCTGATGGTCGACGACGCCCACGGTTTCGGCCCGCTGGGGGCAAACGGTGGCGGGATCGTCGAGCATTTCGGTCTGAGTCAGGAGGACGTGCCGGTGCTGGTCGGCACGCTCGGCAAAGCGTTCGGCACGGCTGGCGCCTTTGTGGCCGGCAGTGAAGAGCTGATCGAAAGTCTGATCCAATTCGCCCGCCCCTACATCTACACCACCAGCCAGCCACCGGCGCTGGCCTGTGCAACGTTGAAAAGTCTGGAACTGCTGCGTAGCGAGCACTGGCGTCGCGAGCATTTGCAAACGCTGATCCGCCGGTTCCGCCACGGTGCCGAACAGATCGGCCTGGAACTGATGGACAGCTTCACGCCGATCCAGCCGATCCTGATCGGTGATGCCGGTCGCGCCGTGCGTCTGTCGCAGATGCTGCGTGAGCGTGGGCTGATGGTTACCGCGATCCGCCCGCCGACCGTGCCTGCCGGCAGCGCCCGGTTGCGGGTGACGCTGACCGCTGCCCACAGCGAGGCGCAGGTGCAGCTATTGTTAGAAGGACTGGCCGATTGCTTTGCGCAACTCAAGTCGGAGCCAAGCCATGCGTGATCGCCTGATTCTGCTACCGGGTTGGGGGCTCGGCGTTTCGCCGCTGGAGCCGCTGGCCGCCGCGTTGCGCGGACTCGACGAGCACCTGCAGGTCGACATCGAGCCGCTGCCGGAACTGGACTCCAGCGATCTGCAGGACTGGCTCGACGAGCTCGATGAGCGCATCCCTCAGGATACCTGGCTCGGCGGCTGGTCGCTGGGCGGGATGCTTGCTTCCGAGCTGGCGGCACGGCGTGGCGAACATTGCTGCGGCTTGCTGACCCTGGCGAGCAATCCTTCGTTTGTCGCCCATGAACAGTGGCCGAGCGCGATGCCCGGCGAGACCTTCGATGCGTTTCTGGCCGGCTGCGGCGCCGACCCGCGCACGACTCTCAAACGATTCTCTCTGCTGTGCGCCCAGGGCGCGCAAGACGCGCGTGGCTTGTCGCGGCTGTTGCTCGGCGGCGCGCCGAATACCTCGCCGGCCGCGTTGATGGCCGGTCTGGAATTGTTGGCGCAGATCGATACGCGTGAAGCCTTGCAGGCGTTTCGTGGTCCGCAATTGCATCTGTTCGGAGGGCTGGACGGGTTGGTGCCGGCGGAGGCCGCGGGCGAGTTGTTCGCGTTGCTGGCAGATGTCGAGGTCGGTCTGATCGAGCAGGCCAGCCATGCGTTTCTTCTGGAAGACCCCCACGGTGTAGCGGGTGCGATCCAGGCGTTTTTAAGTGAGTGCGGTGATGACTGATTTGTCTGTTGCGGCGTTGCCCGGCGGCTTGCCTGACAAGCGCCAGGTCGCAGCTTCTTTTTCTCGTGCAGCGGCCAGCTATGACAGCGTCGCGGAGTTGCAGCGCGATGTCGGTACGCAGTTGATGAATCGCTTGCCGGTGGATTTTCGGCCGGCACGCTGGCTGGATCTGGGCTGCGGCACCGGGTATTTCACTCGGGCGCTGGCCGAGCGATTTGGTGAGGGGCTGGCGCTCGATATCGCTGAAGGCATGCTCAATCACGCGCGGCCGTTGGGCGGGGCCACACACTTCATTGCTGGCGATGCCGAACGTTTGCCGTTGCAGGATTCGACCTGCGATCTGATCTTCTCCAGCCTCGCCGTGCAGTGGTGCGCGGACTTCGAAGCGGTGCTCGCCGAAGCGTTTCGGGTGCTGAAACCGGGGGGGATTTTCGCGTTTGCTAGTCTTTGTGTAGGGGCGCTGTACGAATTGCGCGACAGTTGGCGTCAGGTCGATGGCCTGGTGCACGTCAACCGCTTCCGCGAATTCGCCCGCTATGAGCAATTGTGCGCGGCCAGTGGTTTGCTCAGTGTCTGTCTGGAGAACCGGCCGCATGTGCTGCATTACCCGGATGTGCGCAGCCTGACCCATGAACTCAAGGCCTTGGGCGCGCATAACCTGAACCCTGGCCGGCCGGGTGGATTGACCGGGCGGGCGCGGATTCTGGGGCTGGTCGAAGCCTACGAGCAGTTCCGTCAGCCGCAGGGCTTGCCGGCGACTTATCAGGTGGTCTACGCCGTGTTGGAGAAACCCTTATGAGCGCAGCCTATTTCATCACCGGAACCGACACTGACGTTGGCAAGACCACTGTCGCCGCCGGATTGCTGCACGCTGCGCGGTCGGCGGGGCTGAGTACGGCGGCGGGCAAACCGGTGGCGTCCGGTTGTGTGGTGACGCCCAGAGGCCTGCGCAATTCCGATGCGCTGGCGTTGCAGGCCGAATGCTCGTTGCCGCTGACGTATCAACAGGTCAATCCGGTGGCGTTCGAGCCAGCGATCGCGCCGCATCTGGCAGCGCGTGAGGCGGGTGTGGCGTTGACCGTGCAATCGTTGCTGGCGCCGATGCGCGAGATTCTGGCCATGAACGCCGACTTCACGCTGATCGAAGGCGCGGGCGGCTGGCGGGTGCCGTTGGCGGATCAGGACAATCTGTCGGATCTGGCGATTGCGTTGAAGTTGCCGGTGATTCTGGTGGTCGGCGTGCGTCTGGGATGCATCAGTCATGCGTTGTTGACTGCCGAGGCGATTGCCCGGGACGGGCTGCAACTGGCGGGATGGGTGGCGAACATTATTGATCCGAAGACGTCGCGGCTGGAGGAAAACCTGGCGACACTGGCCGAGCGGATTCCGGCACCGTGCCTGGGGCGGGTGCCGAAACTCAAAGCCGTCAGCGCTGAAGCGGTCGCCGATCACTTGCAACTGGATCTGCTCGACTGATTTTGGCTATGACAAGGCACTGTGCCATTAGTGTTTTTGACGGGTGTTTTTCTGACGCCTCTGGTTCAATGGCACCCATTGATCCTTCCCAAGGATGAGAGCTCCCATGGAAATCTCCGGAAACACAGCTTTTTATGCAGGTCTGAGTACCATTCAGACCGGGCAGAACCGCGTCGATCAGGCCGCCAGCCAGATCGCCAGCAGCACCATCGAGCGTTCGGTCACCAGCCAGTCTTCGGAAGTGCAGGTCGATCGTCTGCGTTCCGTGGATCGTGCCCAGCAATCGGACCTGGCGAGCAACATGGTCGAGATGGCCCAAGGCAAGTTTCAGGCGGAACTGGGCGTGAAAGTCGCCAAGGCTTCCGATGAAATGCTCGGTACGATCATCGATACCTTCGCCTGATTTTTTGATCTGCGCTTTGCCAGACGCCGCGACTGTTCGCGGCGTTTTTCGTTGTAAGTCCTTCTCCCTCAACTAATCTTTTTTCAGTGCACATGGCCCGGTCGGGCGCATGTCGCGCTGCTGTGTCCGGCGTTCGGAAAATGTGATGACGAATGGCAAAAGAACGACGCTTGACAAGATTTCGGCGTAAACGTATGTTTCAAACAACTGTTTGACCGTCACAACAAATCAACGCGGTCGTTCATTCCCGGTTACATCAGCAGAGGTTTATCGCTATGCCTGACTACAAGGCCCCCTTGCGTGATATTCGCTTCGTTCGTGACGAACTGCTCGGCTACGAAGCGCACTATCAGAGCCTTCCAGCGTGCGCAGACGCAACGCCGGACATGGTTGACGCCATTCTCGAAGAGGGCGCCAAGTTTTGTGAGCAGGTGCTGGCACCGCTGAACCGCGTGGGTGACACCGAAGGCTGCACCTGGAGCGAGTCCGGCGTGAAAACCCCGGCCGGCTTCAAAGAGGCCTACAAGCAATTCGTGGAAGGCGGCTGGCCAAGCCTGGCCCATGACGTCGAGCACGGCGGTCAGGGTCTGCCTGAGTCGCTGGGTCTGGCAGTCAGCGAGATGGTCGGCGAAGCCAACTGGTCGTGGGGCATGTACCCGGGCCTGTCGCACGGCGCGATGAATACCATCTCCGAGCACGGCACCCCAGAGCAGCAAGAAGCCTATCTGACCAAACTGGTCTCCGGTGAGTGGACCGGCACCATGTGCCTGACCGAGCCGCACTGCGGCACCGACCTGGGTATGCTGCGCACCAAGGCCGAACCTCAGGCCGACGGTTCCTACAAAGTTTCCGGCACCAAGATCTTCATCTCGGCCGGTGAACACGACATGGCCGACAACATCGTCCACATCGTGCTGGCCCGCCTGCCGGACGCACCGGCCGGCACCAAAGGCATCTCGCTGTTCATCGTGCCGAAGTTCATGCCGAATGCTGATGGCACCGTCGGAGCACGCAACGCCGTGACCTGCGGTTCGATCGAACACAAGATGGGCATCCACGGCAACGCGACCTGCGTGATGAACTTCGACGGCGCGACCGGTTTCCTGATCGGCCCGGCGAACAAAGGCCTGAACTGCATGTTCACCTTCATGAACACCGCACGTCTGGGTACCGCGCTGCAAGGTCTGGCCCACGCCGAAATCGGCTTCCAGGGCGGCCTGAAATACGCTCGCGATCGCCTGCAAATGCGTTCCCTGACTGGCCCGAAAGCGCCGGACAAGGCTGCTGACCCGATCATCGTTCACCCAGACGTACGCCGCATGCTGTTGACCATGAAGGCATTCGCCGAAGGCAACCGTGCGATGGTGTACTTCACCGCCAAACAGGTCGACATCGTCAAATACGGCGTGGACGAAGAAGAGAAGAAGAAAGCCGACGCACTGCTGGCCTTCATGACTCCGATCGCCAAAGCGTTCATGACCGAAGTCGGTTTCGAATCCGCCAACCACGGCGTGCAGATCTACGGCGGCCACGGCTTCATCGCCGAGTGGGGCATGGAGCAGAACGTTCGCGACAGCCGCATCTCGATGCTGTACGAAGGCACCACCGGCATCCAGGCACTCGACCTGCTGGGCCGTAAAGTGCTGATGACTCAAGGCGAGGCTCTCAAAGGCTTCACCAAGATCGTCCACAAGTTCTGCCAGAACAACGAAGGCAACGAAGCCGTCAAAGAGTTCGTCGCACCGTTGGCTGCACTGAACAAAGAGTGGGGCGAGCTGACCATGAAGGTCGGTATGGCCGCCATGAAAGATCGCGAAGAAGTCGGCGCGGCCTCCGTGGACTACCTGATGTACTCCGGTTATGCCTGCCTGGCTTACTTCTGGGCCGACATGGCGCGTCTGGCTGCTGAAAAACTGGCTGCCGGCACCACCGACGAGGCGTTCTACACCGCCAAGCTGCAAACCGCGCGCTTCTACTTCCAGCGCATCCTGCCGCGTACCCGTACGCACGTGGCCACCATGCTGTCGGGCGCCAACAACCTGATGGACATGAAAGAAGAAGACTTCGCACTGGGCTACTAAGCCTTAACGCAGTCTTTCAAAAAACCGCTGCTCCCTCGGGGGCAGCGGTTTTTTTGTGCCCGGATTTCCCCAATCCCGGGGCTGATTCCCCAGCATTGATGAAGCCACTGTTCAGCCGAACCCCTGCGCTTATTGATTCAAAATATTTCCAGAAGAGTGGCCAATTAATTGCACTGCCCGATTTACCGGCGCTAACCAGAACTGCCTGCTCAAAGAAGCAAGACGCCCGGCACTTAACAACAACAGTCAGGGTGAAGCCTATGAACATCAGTCGACTCGCTCGTTTGACCTTCTGGTTGCCCGTTGCGCTATCAGTCCACAGCGCATGGGCCGCCGACCCCGCCGAAGTCGATCCCCCGGTACCGGAAGTCCCTTCGCTGCAATCGTTGCGGGGGATGGTGCCTCCTGATCCGTCCGGTACCGAAGGCGGACGCAAGGTCGACCTGATGACCGACTACGTGCTCAATCGTCAGGCTGCGATCCTGCTGGGCAAAGCGTTGTTCTGGGACATGGAGATCGGCAGCGACGGCTCCACGGCCTGCGCGTCCTGCCACTACCACGCCGGCGTCGACCACCGCATCACCAACCAGCTCAACCCCGGCCAGGCGCACACCAACGCCAACGTCGCGTCGATCTTCAACAAGCCGTTTGTGGCGTCGGACATTCCCGGTGACGTGGCGTCCTACGCGACGTTGTCCGGCGGCAAGGGCGGCCCGAACTACACGCTGAAGAAAACCGACTTCCCGACCCACGTGCTGAGCAATCCCCTGGAGCGCAACTCGCCCATCGTGTACTCGACGGACGACGTGGTCGGCTCGCAAGGCGTGTTCGACGCCAACTTCGTCAAACCCAATCAGCCGCGTTTCGACAAGTGCACCCAGCAGCCGGACGGCCTGTTTCAGGTCGGCGGCATCAACGTTCGCCGCAGCACCGGACGCAATGCGCCGTCGGTGATCAACGCCGCGTTCAACGTGCGCAACTTCTGGGACGGTCGGGCCAATAACGTCTTCAACGGTTTCTCGCCGTTCGGCAATCGCGATCCGGATGCCGGGATCTACGTGACCAGCGAACGCAGCACGGTCGCCACCAAAGTCCGGCTGGCGCTCAACGATGCGTCTGCCGCCTCGCAAGCCGTCGGCCCGCCCGGCAGTCCGGTGGAAATGTCTTGCGGTGGCCGCACCTTTGCCGACATCGGCCGCAGGATGCTCGACACGTTGATGCTCAAGCAGCAGCGGATTTCGTCCACCGACTCGGTACTGGCTCCGGTGTCCGGCGCACGGCGGCCGACCTATCGCGAGCTGATCAAGAACGCCTTCCAGCCCCGGCTGTGGAACGCCACGCAAAACGTTCTGGTGGGCGGTGCGCCGTACACCCAGATGGAGGCCAATTTCCCGCTGTTCTTCGGTCTGGCGATCCAGATGTATGAGGCGACGCTGGTGTCCGATCAGGCGCCGATCGACGCCTACCTGCAAGGCGACCATACGGCAATGAACGCGCAACAGGTCGAGGGCATGAACCTGTTTCTCGGCAAGGGCAAATGCGTCAATTGCCACGGCGGGCCGGAGCTGACCAACGCCGCCAGCCGTCTGCTGATGCATCCGCGCGAACGCATCGAGCGGATGGTGATGGCCGACAACCTGACCACCCTTTACGACAACGGCTTCTACAACACCGGTGTGCGCCCGACCTCGGAAGACCTCGCCCTCGGCGGCGCGGATGCGTGGGGCAATCCATGGTCGTTCACCCGTCAGTACAACACCGTGTTGCAGGGCGGCCGGTCGGTGGATCCGCTGGACGTCGATGTCTGCACGTTCGAGGCGCCGTTGAGCGCGGCGATTCCGTGCGATGCCACGCTCAAGCCGAATGTCGGTTTCCGCGATTCGGTCGACGGCGCGTTCAAGACTCCGACCCTGCGCAACATCGCCCTGACCGGGCCGTACTTCCATAACGGCAGCCGCTCGACGCTCAAGCAGGTGATGGAGTTCTACAACCGTGGCGGTGACCGGCGCGGGGAAGACGCCAACAACACCAGCGGCTTCGAGCACCCGGCGGTGAACCAGCACAACACTTCCAACCTCGACCCGGACATGACGGCGCTGAACCTGACGCCTGCGGAAATCGATGCCGTGGTGAAGTTCATGGAAGTCGGCCTGACCGATCCGCGCGTGGCCTGGGAACGTGCACCGTTCGATCATCCGTCGCTGGTGATCCCACAGGGCCACATCGGCGACGAGAATGCAGTGACCCAGCGCCCGGCCAGTCCGAAAGTCACGACCCGCCAGGCGATGGACGCTTCGCTCAACCTCAAGCCTTACGGCGCTGAAGGCCGGCCGGCGGCCGAGGGGCCATTGCAGCCGTTTTACAACGATCTCTGAACAGAAAAACACACCATGGCCATCAAGAATGATGGCCATGGTGGCCGTCTAGCGGCCATTGCGCAAAAAACCTGACTAAATCCCTCAGCAACCGCCGATTTCGGCCGTTAAAGAGACAGCCTGTGATCTGGATCACATTGTGTGTGCTTAACTGGCCACATTGCAGGCACAATGCCATCTCTTTGCCATGACGGGTCGGAGCTTTTACCCTTGCCGCGTTCTTCCGCTGTACGTTTCAGTCATTTCCTACCTTCACTGCTGTTGTTGCTCGCGGGGTTGGCGGCTGCGTACGTCAAAGACCTCAACGTGTTCTTCACCTCGCTGTTTAACGTGTTGCCGACCTTGGTGCTGCTGTTGGGCGGTTCGTACTGTGCGGTTTACCGACGCCAGCGCGAGCTGTTTCTGATGGTCACGGTGTACATCGCCTACTTCCTGCTCGACACCCAGACCGACTATTACCGCGACAACGGCAAGGTGCGCGAAGACGCGGCCGTGGTGTTCCACCTGGTCTGTCTGCTGTTGCCGCTGTTGTTCGGACTATTCGCCGCGTGGCAGGAGCGCACGCATCTGTTTCAAGATATGGTCGCGCGCTTCGCCGTGTTGCTGGCCTTTGGCAGCGTGGCGCTGGGGCTTGAGCAAAGTTACCCGCAGGCGTTGCTGATGTGGCTTTCCGAGATCCGCTGGCCGGCGCTGCACGGCGCGTGGATGAGTCTGATCCAGTTGTCGTATCCGGTGTTCATCTCGGCGTTCCTGCTGCTGGCCTGGCAATACTGGCGCAACCCGCGTCCGCTGCACGCGGCGCAACTGGTAGGGTTGCTCGGGGTGTTCTGGATGCTGCCGAAAACCTTCATCCTGCCGTTCACCCTGAACATCATGTGCAGCCAGGTCATGCTGATGATTGCTGCAGCGGTAGCGCATGAGGCTTATCAAATGGCCTTCCGCGACGAACTCACCGGTCTGCCGGGCCGCCGCGCACTTAACGAGCGTATGCAGCGTCTGGGTCGCAACTATGTGCTGGCAATGAGCGACGTCGATCACTTCAAGAAATTCAACGACACCCACGGCCACGACGTGGGTGACCAGGTCTTGCGTCTGGTCGCCAGCAAGCTGTCCAAAATCAGCGGCGGTGGTAGGGCTTATCGCTATGGCGGTGAGGAATTCGCACTGGTGTTTGCGGGCAAGACTCTTGAAGAGTGCATGCCGCACCTGGAAGTCATCCGTGAGTCGATTGCGTCCTACAACATCCAGCTCCGAAATCAGGAAAGCCGCCCGCAGGATGATCAGCAGGGCCGTCAGCGTCGCTCGGGTTCGGGCGCATCCAGCGTGTCGGTCACGGTCAGCATCGGCGTGGCCGAACGTCTGGAACAGCGCACCCCGGAAGAGGTGCTGAAATCCGCCGACCAGGCGCTCTACAGCGCCAAGGGCGCAGGCCGAAACTGCGTGATGGCGTTCGGGCAGAATCGCCGTGGCGCGGTGCGCATGGACAACGCCGCAGGTTGAGTGATGACGGCGCATTCAGCGTCTGGACAGTGATTGTGAGGCAGGGTGGCCGGCAGTAGGTTGAAGCAATCTGCTGAAGGAGAAGCCACCATGCCCGAGTACAAAGCTCCCCTGCGCGACATGCGCTTTCTGATCGACCACGTCTTTGACTTCCACACTCAGTACGCGGCCCTCGGCGCCCACGACGCCAGCCCGGACATGATCAACGCGATCCTCGACGAGGGCGCGAAGTTCTGTGAGAACGTTCTGGCCCCGCTCAATCGCAGCGGTGACGAAGAGGGCTGCCATTTCGACAACGGCGTGGTGACAACGCCTACAGGCTTCAAGCAAGCCTTCGCACAATACGTGGAAGGTGGCTGGCACGGTCTGGCGGCAGATCCGGCTTACGGCGGCCAGGGCCTGCCGAGTTCGCTGGGGCTGGTGATCAGTGAAATGGTCGCCTCCAGCAACACTTCCTGGGGCATGTACCCGGGCCTGACCCACGGCGCCATGTCGGCGATCCACGCCCACGGCACCGAAGAACAGAAAAACACCTATCTGCGCAAACTCACCGCCGGCCAGTGGACCGGCACCATGTGCCTGACCGAAGCCCACTGCGGTACCGACCTGGGCATCATCAAGACCCGCGCCGTGCCTCAGGCCGACGGCAGTTATGCAGTGACCGGCAGCAAGATTTTCATCTCCGCCGGCGAGCACGACATGAGCGACAACATCATTCATCTGGTGTTGGCCAAACTGCCGGACGCACCGGCGGGCACCAAAGGCATTTCGCTGTTTATCGTGCCGAAATTCCTCCCGAACGCATCCGGTGAGGCGGGCGAGCGCAACGGCGTTTCCTGCGGTTCGATCGAGCACAAGATGGGCATCAAGGCCTCGGCCACCTGCGTGCTGAACTTCGACGACGCCAAAGGCTTCCTGATCGGCGAGCCGAACAAGGGCCTGAACTGCATGTTCACCATGATGAACCACGCACGCCTCGGCACCGGGATGCAGGGCCTGTGTCTGGGCGAGGCGAGTTTCCAGGGCGCAATCAAATACGCCAACGACCGCTTGCAGATGCGCGCCCTGACCGGCGCCAAAGCTCCGGACAAACCGGCCGACCCGATCATCGTCCACCCGGACGTGCGGCGCATGCTGCTGACCATGAAAGCTTTCAACGAAGGCAACCGCGCGCTGACCTATTTCACCGCGCAGATGCTTGATGTCGCACACCTGAGCCCGGACGCCGAGGCGCGTCAGGAAGCCGAAGATCTGTTGGCGTTCCTGACGCCGATCTGCAAGGCGTTCATGACCGACACCGGGCTGGAAGTGACCAACCACGGCATGCAGGTGTTCGGTGGCCACGGATTTATCCGCGAGTGGGGCATGGAGCAACTGGTTCGCGACTGCCGGATCGCGCCGATCTACGAGGGCACCAACGGTATCCAGGCGTTGGATCTACTCGGGCGCAAAGTGCTGGGCAGTCAGGGCAAGCTGCTGCGCAACTTCACCAAAATCGTCCACAAATTCTGCGCCGCCAACACCGGGCATCCGCAACTTGGCGAGTTTGTCGCGCAGCTCGATGGCCTCAATCAGCAGTGGGGCGAGCTGACCATGAAGGTCGGCATGGCCGCGATGAAGAACCCGGATGAAGTTGGCGCCGCGTCGGTGGATTACCTGATGTACAGCGGTTACATCGTTCTGGGCTACCTGTGGCTGCGCATGGCGCTGGTTGCCCAGGCGCAGCTGGAGTCGGGCGAGGGGGATGGCGATTTCTGCCAGGGCAAACTGGCGACGTGCGAGTTTTACTTCAAGCGTCTGTTGCCGCGCACCGCGGCACATCGTTCGGCGATCGAGGCGGGCAGCGATTGCCTGATGAAACTGCCGGCCCAGTTGTTCTCCCTGTAACACGCCACTGTTAAACAAAAGAGCCCGCAGATTGCGGGCTTCTTTATGGTTGATTGCTGGTGACTAAAAATAACAAAACAGTCACCGCCTGACCCTATGTGTCGCAAAAGTTGTTGGGTTACACTCCAGCTCAACGAAAACACCCTTCCACGAATCACCTGTTTAGATCTTTGCGAGGTTTGCCATGGCTGACTACAAAGCGCCGCTGCGCGATATGCGCTTCGTCCTCAATGAAGTGTTCGAAGTCGCCAAACTCTGGGCCGAACTGCCGGCCCTGGCCGAGACCGTGGACGCGGAAACCGTTGAAGCCATTCTCGAAGAGGCCGGCAAGGTCACCAGCAAAAGCATCGCGCCCCTGAGCCGTGCCGCCGACGAAGAAGGCTGCCACTGGGCCGACGGTGCCGTCACCACGCCGGCCGGTTTCCCACAGGCCTATCAGACTTATGCCGAAGGCGGCTGGGTCGGTGTAGGCGGTGATCCGGCCTACGGCGGCATGGGCATGCCAAAAGCCGTTTCCGCCCAAGTTGAAGAAATGGTCAACTCCGCCAGCCTGTCCTTCGGTCTGTACCCGATGCTGACCGCCGGCGCCTGCCTGTCGATCAACGCCCACGCCAGCGAAGAACTGAAAGCCGCTTACCTGCCGAACATGTACGCCGGTGTCTGGGCCGGCTCCATGTGCCTGACCGAGCCGCATGCCGGCACCGACCTGGGCATCATCCGCACCAAAGCCGAACCTCAGGCCGACGGCTCCTACAAGGTCAGCGGCACCAAGATCTTCATCACCGGCGGTGAGCACGACCTGACCGAGAACATCATCCACCTGGTGCTGGCCAAACTGCCGGACGCACCGGCTGGGCCGAAGGGCATTTCGCTGTTCCTGGTGCCGAAGTTCATGGTCAATGCCGATGGCAGCCTGGGCGCGCGCAACCCGGCGAACTGTGGTTCGATCGAACACAAGATGGGCATCCAGGCGTCCGCCACTTGCGTGATGAACTTCGACGAAGCCGTAGGTTACCTGGTCGGCGAGCCGAACAAGGGCCTGGCCGCGATGTTCACCATGATGAACTACGAGCGTCTGGGCGTCGGTATCCAGGGCCTGGCCACCGGTGAGCGCTCGTACCAGAACGCCATCGAATACGCCCGCGACCGCCTGCAGAGCCGTTCGCCGACCGGCGCGCAGAACAAGGACAAGGTGGCCGACCCGATCATCGTCCACCCGGACGTGCGTCGCATGTTGCTGACCATGAAAGCCTCGAACGAAGGCGGCCGTGCGTTCTCCACCTACGTGGCGATGCAACTCGATACCGCCAAGTTCAGCGAAGACGCCGCCACCCGCAAACGCGCGGAAGATCTGGTTGCGTTGCTTACGCCAGTGGCCAAGGCCTTCCTGACCGATCTGGGTCTGGAAACCACTGTCCATGGCCAGCAGATCTTCGGCGGCCACGGTTACATCCGCGAGTGGGGCCAGGAGCAACTGGTGCGTGACGTGCGCATCACCCAGATCTACGAAGGCACCAACGGCATTCAGGCACTGGACCTGGTGGGTCGCAAGATCGTCGGCAGCGGCGGCGCGTTCTACAAGCTGTTCGCCGACGAGATCCGCCATTTCACTGCAACCGCCAGTGCCGATCTGGGCGAGTTCACCAAGCCACTGAATGACGCCGTCGACACCCTCGACGAGCTTACCTCGTGGCTGCTGGACCGGGCGAAAACCAACCCGAACGAAATCGGCGCGGCGTCGGTCGAGTATCTGCAAGCGTTCGGCTACACCGCTTACGCCTACATGTGGGCACTGATGGCCAAGGCATCGCTGGGCAAAGAAGCGCAGGACGATTTCTACGCGAGCAAACTCGGCACGGCGCGGTTCTATTTCGCCCGTCTGCTGCCGCGGATTCACTCGTTGAGCGCGTCGGTCAAGGCCGGCAGCGAGTCGCTGTTCCTGCTGGACGCTGCGCATTTCTGATGATGTAACGTCATGTAAGCGATCTCTTACATGACGTGCTGCTGTTCTCCCATAGGCGTAGATTGGATCCAGAGCTAATCTACTTTCCATGGACGTCGCGCAGGAAGCGCAAAGCAACAACACGGACACGTAGGATTCTGCCAGGGTGGCGGAGTGAAATGGATGTCAGGGAAACAGTCTGCAAAGCCCCGCTTCGGCGGGGTTTTCTTATGCCCGCAGAAAAGTTTTCAGCTCAACGCGTCCAGCGGCGGCGCACCTTTCAGCGGTTTTTCCTCACGCTGCATCACTTCTTCCAGCAACGTTCGCAGCAAGGCCAATGGCGCCTGCTGGCGTTGCACATCGCGACACACCAGCCCGACTTTCAACGGCACGCGCGGCTCACTCAACGGTTTCCACAAAAGATCCTGATCGTCGTACTCTTTTTGCGAACGCCCAGGCAGCACCGTCGCCAGACGGGTATGCGGCAGGCTGTCGAGAATCCCCACCATATTGTTCAATTCGGCCTGCACTTGCGGGCGTCGCCCGAGGCTGGCCAGTTGGGCCTGCCAGATCTGGCGGATCTGAAATTCTTCACCCAGTAACAACATCGGCAATTCGGCCGCCTGACTCATCGAGACTTTCTTGAATTCCCGCAGCGGATGATCCGCCGGGATGACCAGCGTCAGTTCATCTTCGTACAGCATCACGCCGTGCAGGCCCGGCTGGCGTGGCGGCAGATAGCTGATGCCGATATCCAAAGAGCCGTTGAGCAGCCGCCGCTCGATCTCAAGCCCCGTCAGTTCATAAATCTGTACCACCAGATGCGGCTGGGCCTTGCGCACTCTCTCCAGCATTTGCGGCACCAGGCTGGTGTGCACGGTTTGCAGCACACCAATCGCCAATGTTCGAAGTGCCTGACCCTTGAAGTTGCCCAGCGCCTCACGCGCCCGCTGCATGCCGTCGAGCAGCGGCAAGGCGTGGTTGTACAGCGTGTGGGCGGCGAGGGTTGGCAGCAGGCGTTTGCTGCTGCGCTCGAA
This sequence comes from Pseudomonas sp. B21-021, assembly GCF_024749205.1. Lineage (NCBI taxonomy): Bacteria > Pseudomonadati > Pseudomonadota > Gammaproteobacteria > Pseudomonadales > Pseudomonadaceae > Pseudomonas > Pseudomonas sp. B21-021. Next base: position 5,893,445 of record NZ_CP087192.1, on the reverse strand, counting down.
CAGCGTGACGTCGAGGTTCTGTTCCAGATGGCGGATCTGCTGGGACAGCGCGGGCTGAGAGATCGACAGGCGCTCGGCGGCGCGTCCGACGTGACCTTCTTCGTAGACCGCGACGAAATAACGAAGTTGTTTGAAATCCATAAGTAATACTTATCGAAAATGCTGGGAAATCGAAATGGCTCGACGCCGTGAACAGGCCTAGTCTAACCGCATTCACAAGGCTTACAGGGCCGGAAAGCGCAATGACCAGCGTTTGTTTTGAAAGTGTTTGCATAGGCAGTTCAAAAAACCTCGATCGAGGTTTTTTTCAATGAATCTGTTCAGTTTGCGGCGCCAGACGCCGAGCCTCGATGACCTGGCTTTTGAAACCCAGGAATCGGATGCCGCTGACGGCCTGAATGCCGAGCGTCTGATGCCCAGCGTCGAACGCCCGCAGCAGGTATTCGTTCGCGGCCAGGGTTCCTGGCTATGGGACAGCAATGACCGCGCCTACCTGGATTTTTCCCAGGCCGGAGGCGCCAATAGCCTCGGCCACAGCCCTTCGGCGCTGGTCAAAGCCATTGCCAACCAGGCTCAAGCGTTAATCAATCCCGGCTTCAATCTGCACAACCGCGGCATGCTCAGCCTAGCTGAGCGCCTGTGCGCCAGTACTTCCAGCGATCAGGCGTATCTGCTCAACAGCGGCAGTGAAGCCTGTGAGGCGGCGATCAAACTGGCGCGTAAATGGGGCCAGCTGCATCGCGGCGGCGCCTCGCGGATCATTGTCGCCAGACAAGGGTGTCACGGACGTAGTCTGGCGACGATTTCGGCGTCGGACAGTTGCAATTTGCACAACCGTTTTGCGCCGCTGCTGCCGGGTTTCGACCTAGTGCCGTTCAATGACCTGCCGGCGCTGCATGCGGCGGTTGATGCGCAGACCGTGGCGATCATGCTCGAACCGATCCAGAGCGATGCCGGGGTGATCCCGGCGACCGAGCATTACCTCAAGGGTGTCGAACGCTTGTGCCGTGAGTTGGGGATTCTGCTGATTCTCGACGAGGTTCAGACCGGCATTGGCCGCTGTGGCACCATGCTCGCCGAACAATCCTACGGCGTGCGCGCCGATATCGTCGTGCTCGGCAAAGGCCTCGGCGGTGGCGTGCCACTGGCGGCGTTGCTGGCGCGAGGCAAGGCCTGCTGTTTCGACCCCGGCGAGTTGGGCGGCACTCATCACGGCAACGCGTTGATGACCGCCGCAGGGCTGGTCGTGCTCGACAGCGTGCAAGACCGCGCATTCCTCGAACAAATCCGGGACAACGGCCAGCATCTGCGCGAAGGGCTCGCTCGTCTGGCCCATCGTTATGAACATGGCGAGTTGCGTGGGCAGGGGCTGTTCTGGGGACTGACCCTGTCGGAAGACTCCGCCGAGGCCGTCGTCAAAGCCGCGCTGCATGAAGGCTTGCTGCTCAACGCCCCTCAAGCCAACTGCCTGCGCTTCACCCCGGCGCTCAACGTCAGCAAGGCCAACATCGACGAAATGCTCCTGCGCCTGGCCCGCGCCTTCTCCCGGGTACGCACCGCGCAGCTGCAATGCCGCAAAGGGATTGCCGTCTGAGCTGAAGTTTCCCACCCGAATTCAAGAACCGTCTCGCGGTATAACGCACGCCCCACGCCTGATTCTTTTGGCGTGGGGCGTTTTTTTATGGCCGGGTAATGGCGATCAGATGGCGAGATTGTGGTTTGCACTGAACCCTGACAAACGGCACAGGTCGATTAGCTTGTATGGCTCAGGTGAGCCAACCCCCAATCAGGAGCTGCCCCATGGACTTTATCCGCATCATCATCGCCATTCTGTTGCCGCCACTGGGTGTGTTTCTGCAGGTCGGGTTCGGCGGCGCGTTCTGGCTGAACATTCTGCTGACGTTGTGCGGTTACATCCCGGGGATCGTGCACGCGGTGTACATCATCGCCAAGCGCTGAGTCTCAGTCCGTCAAACCCATCACTCGCCGGTAGAACCGCCATTCCTGCTCCAGCGCATGGGCCTGGTTGGCGGCCCGGCGGAAGCCGTGGCGTTCGTCGGCGTAGTAATGCGCTTCGACTTCAATGCCGTTTTGCTCCAGGGCCGCGACCATGTCGCGGGTCTGTTGCGGCACGACCACGGCGTCCAGTTCGCCCTGAAAGAAAATCACCGGTACGCGAATGTTGCCTGCGTGCAGCAACGGCGTGCGGGCGGCGTAGCATTCGGCATCTTGCTCGGGGTCGCCGATCAGCCAGTCCAGGTAGTCGCCTTCGAACTTGTGTGTCGCGCGGGCCAGGGCCACCGGGTCACTGACGCCGTACAGACTGGCGCCGGCGCGGAACACTTGATGGAATGCCAGTGCGCACAGTGTGGTGTAGCCACCGGCGCTGCCGCCACGGATGAATGCACGTTCGCCGTCGATCATGCCGCGTTCGGCCAGATAGGCCACCACCGCACAGGCATCCTCGACATCCACTGCGCCCCAGCTCAGATGCAGCGCCTGACGATACTCCCGGCCATAACCGCTGCTGCCTCGATAGTTGAGGTCGGCGACGGCGAAGCCGCGTTGCGTCCAGTACTGAATACGCGGGTCGAGCATCGGGTAGCAGGCCGACGTCGGGCCGCCGTGGATGAACACCACCAGCGGCGGCTTCACATCGCCATTTGTGGCCGGGTAAAAGAAGCCGTGCGCTTCACCCGAACCGCTGGGATAGCGCAGGGTTTGCGGGCGGCTGATGCGCTCGGCTGGCAGCGGTGCGATACCGCCGGCCAGGACATTCACTTCACGCGATTTGCGATCGATGGCGATCACTGCAGAAGGGCTGATCGGTGAGGCGGCAATGCAGTAAATGAACTGATCGTCGACAGCCAGATGACGGAAGCGGCTGTAGTCGCCAGTGAAGTCTTCATCGTTGAGCGCCAGGCGACCGAAACCGCCTTCGCTCCAGCTCGCCAAAAATGCTTCGTCGGTGGGTAGCCAGGTGCAGCCGCCGAGTTGCCATGGGGCTGGCGCGTGATCGGCTTCGGCGCTAGCTAACGGTTGTAAGCCGTTTGCCGACTCGACCCACGGTTGCCAATAACCTCCACGATCGGTCAGACAGCCAAGTCGTCCGCTGGCATCGAAGCGCGGTTGCTGGATCGACTCTTCAAACGCTTCACCCGCCACACAACGCGGGGCGGAAAATCCATTGGACGAGAGCTCGGCGATCATCAGTCGAGTGGATGTCCACGGCTGATGCGGACGGCTCCACTCGATCCACGCCAGGTGCTGGCCATCCGGGCTGATGATCGGCGAGGCGTAAAAATCCGCACCTTCAACCAGCATTTGACGGGCGCCATTCGCCAGATCGATAGCCACCAACCGATGCCGATCACCGTTCTCTTCAACAGCCAGCACCTGCCCATCGGCAAAGTGCAGATCACCATATCGGCATTCCCCGGACGTCAATGCCACGGGCTCGCCGTCCAGCGTCTGGCGGTACAGCTGCTGGTCCGCCTCGTTGACGAAAACCACCCCGTCAGGCGTCAGACAAAACGCCCCACCGCCATATTCGTACACCCGACTGCGCACGCTGAGACCCGCAGGCGTCAGACATTTCGCCGCGCCATCACGCCAGTGCCAGATCCGGCAGGCGGCGTCTGTCGGGCGATATTCATTCCAGAACAAACCATGGGTGCCAAGTTGCAGCTCGGCGAAATCCACGCCGGCAGCAACCGCAGCGGTGGCACTGAAAGGCTCAGCCTTTGGCGATGAGGCGCGAGTTTCGTTCATTGCGAAAGGCCAGTTGTTCGATGGTCTGGGTGGCATGCTCGGCTTCTTCGCGGGCCTTGAGAATCACACCGTGATGTTCGGACTTGCTGCACACCGGATCGGCATTGCTAGCATCGCCGGTGAGCATGAAGGCCTGGCAGCGGCAGCCGCCGAAATCCTGTTCCTTTTCGTCGCAGGAGCGGCACGGCTCGGGCATCCAGTCATAGCCGCGAAAGCGGTTGAAGCCGAACGAGTCGTACCAGATGTGCTGCATGCTGTGGTCGCGCACATTGGGAAATTGTACCGGCAGCTGTCGGGCGCCATGACAGGGCAGGGCGGTGCCGTCCGGTGTGACCGTCAGAAACAGACTGCCCCAGCCATTCATGCAGGCTTTCGGGCGTTCTTCGTAATAGTCCGGGGTGACGAAAATCAGCTTGCACGGATGCCCTTCGGCTTCCAGTTTGGCGCGGTATTCGTTGGTGATGCGTTCGGCGCGAACCAGTTGCTCTTTGGTCGGCAACAGGCCGACACGATTGAGCTGCGCCCAGCCGTAGAACTGGCAGGTGGCGAGTTCGACGAAGTCCGCTTCGAGCGCGATGCACAGCTCGATGATGCGGTCGATCTTGTCGATGTTGTGCCGATGGGTAACGAAGTTCAGCACCATCGGATAGCCGTGGGCCTTCACGGCGCGGGCCATTTCCAGTTTCTGCGCGAAGGCTTTTTTCGAGCCGGCGAGCAGGTTGTTCACTTGCTCGTCGCTGGCCTGGAAACTGATCTGGATGTGATCGAGCCCGGCCTTCTTGAAGTCGCTGATCTTCTGCTCGGTCAGGCCGATGCCGGAGGTGATCAGGTTGGTGTAGAAACCCAACTGGCGCGCTTCACGGATCAGCTCGGCGAGGTCCTGACGCACCAGCGGTTCGCCCCCGGAAAAACCCAGTTGCGCCGCGCCCATCTCCCGCGCCTCGCGAAATACCTTGATCCACTGCTCGGTGCTCAGCTCTTTGCCCTGCTCGGCGAAATCCAGCGGATTGGAGCAGTACGGGCATTGCAGCGGGCAGCGGTAAGTCAGTTCGGCGAGCAGCCACAGCGGCAGGCCGACTTCCGGTTTGGCCGGGACTTGCACCGATGACTCAGGCAAGTTCGATCCAGTGCTGCGCACGGGCAACCTCCATGAATTGCTCGATGTCGTCACCGAGCTCGGGTACGCCGGGGAACTGTCTGTCGAGTTCGGCAATGATTGCCGCGACGTCCCGCTCACCGTCGATCAGGCCGCCGATCAGCGCGGCACTTTCATTGAGCTTGATCATGCCTTCCGGATATAGCAGCACGTGGCCTTTCTGGGCCGGTTCGTACTGGAAACGGTAGCCGGGACGCCAGGTCGGGGTCTTGCTGCGGTCGAAACTCATAAGGCGATTCCTTTATGCCAGACCCGTTGATCGGTGACGCTGTGATACGGCGGGCGGTTCAGTTCGTAGGCCATGCTCATGGCATCGAGCATGCTCCAAAGAATGTCCAGTTTGAACTGGAGAATTTCCAGCATGCGCTCCTGGCCTTCGCGGGTCTTGTAGTGCTCCAGCGTAATCGCCAGGCCATGCTCGACATCGCGTCTGGCCTGGCCGAGACGAGTGCGGAAATATTCGTAGCCGGCCGGATCGATCCACGGGTAATGCTGCGGCCAGCTGTCGAGGCGCGACTGGTGGATCTGCGGCGCGAACAGCTCGGTCAGCGAGCTGCTGGCGGCTTCCTGCCAACTGGCGCGGCGGGCGAAGTTGACGTAGGCATCGACGGCGAAACGTACGCCGGGCAGCACCAGCTCCTGGGAACGCAATTGATCCGGATCGAGACCGACGGCCTGGCCCAGACGCAGCCAGGCTTCGATGCCGCCGTCTTCACCGGGAGCGCCGTCGTGGTCGAGCAAGCGCTGGATCCACTCGCGGCGGATCTCGCGATCCGGGCAGTTGGCGAGGATCGCCGCGTCTTTCAGGGGGATGTTCACCTGATAGTAGAAGCGATTGGCGACCCAGCCCTGGATCTGCTCGCGGGTGGCCCGGCCTTCATACATCGCGACGTGATACGGGTGATGAATGTGGTAATAGGCGCCCTTGGCGCGCAGGGCCGCTTCGAATTCGGCGGTGGACAGCGGGGTGTCGGTCATTGCGGTTCTCCGGGCCATTCGTTACAGGACGATGCTCATGCCGTCATACGCCACTTCAACACTGCGCCGCACCAGTTCCGCGCGCTCCGGGGAGTCTTCGTCGAGAATCGGGTTGGTGTTGTTGATGTGGATAAGCACCTTGCGCTGCTCGGGAAGCTGCTCCAGCACTTCGAGCATGCCGCCGGGGCCGTTCTGGGCCAGGTGGCCCATTTCGCGGCCGGTGCGGGTGCCGACGCCACGGCGCTGCATTTCATCGTCGTCCCACATTGTCCCGTCCACCAGCACGCAGTCGCTGCCGGCCATGATTTCCAGCAATGGCGCGTCGACCTTGCCCAGGCCCGGGGCGTAGAACAGTTTGCCGCCGGTGCTGAGGTCTTCGACGATCAGGCCGATGTTGTCGCCCGGGTGCGGGTCGAAGCGGTGCGGCGAGTAGGGCGGTGCTGCGCTGCGCAACGGCAGCGGGGTGAAGCGCAGGTTCGGGCACGCAGCGACGGTGAAACTCTGGTCGAGTTCGATGCGGTTCCAGTCCAGCCCGCCGTTCCAGTGCTTGAGTATGGTGAACAGCGGGAAACCGGTGCTCAGGTCTTCGTGGACCATGTCCGTGCACCAGACTTGATGCGGGCAACCTTCGCGCAGGCTGAGCAGGCCGGTGGTGTGGTCGATCTGGCTGTCCATCAGGATGATCGCGCTAATGCCGGTATCACGCAGGGCGCGGCCCGGCTGCATCGGGGCGAAGCTCTGAAGCTGCGCGCGGATGTCCGGGGAGGCGTTGCACAGCACCCAGTTCACGCCGTCATCGGAAATCGCGATGGACGATTGGGTACGGGCCTGGGCATTCAGGCTGCCGTCGCGAAAACCGGCGCAATTGACGCAGTTGCAGTTCCACTGCGGAAAACCGCCACCGGCGGCCGAACCCAGAATCTGGACGAACATGAACGCTCCATCATTTCAACGCTGAAAATAAAACGCCCCGGCGAGCCGAGGCGTTGCACTGCAGTGTTCTGCTTGAGGCAGGACTCAGCGGCTGGCGAAGTACATGGTGACTTCGAAGCCGATGCGCAGGTCGGTGTAAGCAGGTTTGGTCCAAGCCATCGGGTGACTCCTTTTTCAGGTGGGTGAGATAGCGCTATCCATAGGTATAGTCCACGGCAGCACAGGGATGTTCCAAATAGTTAGGTGGCTATGTTACTCAAAATTTCGGTGGCTTTGCCCGTGAATCTTTGAGAAAGCTCCTTGCAGCCCCGGTAATGATCATTTTGCCGCTTGCCATGGCGCGCCCGGCGCAGGGCTGTTGGCCAGACCATGCCAGCCGCCTTCGGCGCGGATCAGACGTTGGGCAGCGGCCAGCAATGTCGGGCGATCCAGTTGAGCGATGGCGCTGCGCAATTGCACCAGATAATCCGACGAGTGGCCGGCGAGGCGGGCCTGCCACAGGAGTTCAGCCGCATCTTTGCCGGACAGGACGTTGTCATCGAACTGATCGGCAAGCGTCTGGCGTTGCTGAGTGAGGCTGGCGGCATCCAGCTGTTCGACAAGGGCTGACAGGTCATCGAGAAACTGCTGAATGTGGTCGAGCAATTGCGCGGCGGTGGCCGTGGGCGATTGCACACCGAACAGCAATCCGGTCTGGCCGTGGAACTGGCGCAACCCGCTGAACACGGCATAGCCGAGTTGCAGTTCGACGCGCAGGCGTTGGTAGAACGGTGTCTGGCACAGGTGCGCGAGCAGGCGCCACGCGGCTTCGTCGTCGATTTCACGGCTGGCGGTCGGGCAGAGCAGCAGCAAGGCATGTTCGCTGGACGCGCTGTCGATCTGACTCCACCGGTATCCGGCGTTGATTGCCGACGGTGCGGGAATTTGATTGTCCGGGATGCCGGGGATGCGACTCAGGGCCAGACCCATGGCTGACTGGGTTTGCGGGCTTAACCCCAAAGCCAGACCGTCCCAGCGGGAAGTTGTCCACAGGTGGGCGGCGTCATCGGATTCGCCGATGGCTGGCAGGCACTGTTCGGGCAGTATTTTGAGCAGTTGGCGGATCGGTATCAGCGACGGTTGTGGCTCGCCTTTTGCGGAATCGGCGCCTACTTGTGTCAGAGATTTCAGCGCGTGTTCCAGGACAACGGGCAGCGTGTCCTGCAGGCCAGTGAGTTTCAGCAGCCACTGATCAGCTGAGGCGCTGAAAGACAACTCGACCCCAGCCTGACGCGCGTCGTCGGAAACCTCCCGCAGACTGCGTTGCAGTTTCGCTTGCAGCTCGGTCGTGGCCGCCGCTTCCGTCTGCCAGCGCACATACACCGCACCTTCGTCACCGTTATCCGGCAGCGCCTGGCTGAATTGCATCGGCGAGCGTTCGCGGCGGCTGCGCGAGCGATCCTGAGCAAACGTGCGCAGGCCCCGGTGGGCGCTGGTCTGGCCGCGGATCAGGCCGGCGTTGGCCAGTGGCTCGGCTGCGCGCAGGAACGGATTGGCAGCGGGCAGATGCCAGTGACTGCTGAAGTTATCCACAGTGCCGATTTTGCCGAGAATCACTTTGAGCGCCGCAACGGCCGTTTCGGAGATTTCATTCTCGAGTTGTTCGCTGTCGAGTCGGGCCAACTGCAATGCACCGCTGACCTGCTGCTGCCGTTCAAGCAGCGTTGCATACTCCTGACGCAACGCCGGCCAGTCCTGCTGCGCTGCGAAGAAACTCAGCCAATCCAGACAATGCTCGCGAATGAGGTCGAGCGAACCGGAAGCTGAAGTGAACTGAAGATGCAGCAAGGCTTGCCCGCCGAACTGGTACTGCACGCTAGCTTGCAAGCCGTCAGCGAGCCCCTGCTGCCGCAAATGCGCGAGCAATCCACCGGGTTTGGCGCTGTTCAGCCAGTGACAGAGAAACGCCAGCGCCTCGGCCGACGACTCCGGCAAATCCTCCAACGCAAACAGCAGATTGCCGTGCCGCTCGCCGACCTGTTGATAACTTTCTTGTGCGTTGTCCATCAAGCGAACGGGGGCAGCCTGTGCAGTTTTATCCCCAGGCGTCAGCGTGGCGGCAAACTGTTCGGCCTGCGTGCGCAGTTCTTCAACACTCTGCGGCCCGAGCAGGCTCAAAGTCATCTGCCCGGTGCGGTAAAACTGCTGATGAAAGTCTTTCAACGCCTGCTGAAAATCCGCTTGCTCTAACGGCAGGCTGTCGCGGTTCCCGGCATGAAAGCCGCGCAACGGATGCGCTGCCGACAATCCCTCAAACAGCGCCTCTTTCTGCTGAGCCGCCGCATCCTGCGACCACGCGACAAACTCCGCCTGCAACACTTCCCGTTCCCGCAACTGATCGTCCGGATTCATACGCGGTCGGGCGAGCATGTCTGACAGACGCTCCAGCCCACCGCTGAAGGACGCTGGCGGCAACTCAAAGAAGAAATCGGTGGTGCGCTCACGGGTGCTGGCATTCACCTGACCGCCGTGACCTTGCACGTAGGCCATCAGCCCTTGCTGTGCAGGAAAACGCTCGGTGCCTAGGAACAGCAAATGCTCAAGGAAATGCGCCAACCCCGGCCACGCCAACGATACGTCATGACTGCCGGCAGCCACCCGCAACGCGGCGGCGCTGCGCTTCAGGCCGGGCACGTGACGCAGGGTCACGCGCAAGCCGTTGGCCAGGGTTTCTGTGTGGGGGCGGGGGTGAGTCGGCGCAGGCATGGGCACTTCCAGAACAGTGAAGTGCCAATGCTAGCGGATTAGCGCTTGTTGAGCGCGTCGTAAAGTTCCGGGCGGCGGTCGTTGAAGTAGCGGTTGGCGCTGCGCGAGTCGACCATCAACTGGCGATCCAGCTCACCGACGATCAAGGCTTCGTCCAGTCCGGCCTGGGCGATGCGGCTGCCATCCGGCGCGGCGATGCTGCTTTGCCCGCAGTAATGGATGTCGCCTTCGTGGCCACAATAGTTGGCGTACGCCACGTAGCACTGGTTTTCGAAGGCGCGGGAGCGCACGGAGACGTCGGCAATGAAATCGAAAGGAATCATGTTGGCTGTCGGCACCAGAATCAGCTCGGCACCTTCAAGGGCCAGGCGCCGGGCGTTTTCCGGGAACTCCAGGTCGTAGCAGATCAGGAAACCCAGCTTCCAGCCGTTGAGCTCGACGATGGGAAACTCGCCATCACCGGGGCTGAACATCGAACGGTCCAGATCGCCGAACAGATGCGTCTTGCGGTAATTGCACAGGCGCTCGCCGTTCGAATCGATCAACTGCACGGCGTTGTAGATCTGTCCTTCGGCGGTGCGCTCAGGGTAACCGTAGAGTATCGCCAGACCGGCAGCCTTGGCGATCCGTCCTACTTGCTGCGCCCACTCACCGTTGTAGACCTCGGCCAATGTCGCAACCGCCTCCTTGCCGATGTTGTAGCCGGTCAGGAACATCTCCGGCACCACCAGCAGGCCGGCGCCTTTGGCCTCCATCGCCAGTTGATGCAGGCGCTGAAGGTTGGCGGCGGGTTCCAGTGGCAACGGTGGACATTGGTAAAGGGCTACACGCATCGGGGATTCCTCTTACTCGGGCAGGGCGATCGGGCCGATGTCGTTGAACACATCACCCGGGCCGGGGTTCTCTGTATGAGTGGACCCGCCGAAGTGCTTCATGATTCCCCACACTGCGTTGAGCGAGGTCTGCACCGCGCCTTCAACCCACGCTGGCGTCCACGAAACGTCGTCGCCGGCGATGAAAATCCCGCGCTGCTCCGGCGGCATGTCGTCCTGCATGAAGTGCGCGTACATGCGCTGGTTGTAGCGATAGTGGCCGGGCAGGGCGCCCTTGAACGCGCCGAGGAAGTGCGGGTCGGCTTCCCACGACACGGTGATCGGATCACCAATGATCCGCGCGGCGATATCGACCTTCGGGTAGATCTTCTTCAAGGCGTCCAGCGCGAGTTTCACGCGTTTTTCCACCGGGTGCGGGAGCATCTTCAGCGCATCGCTCATCCACGAGTACGACAGGCAGATCACGCCCGGCTTGTCGTCGCCGTTGTCGAACAGATAGGTGCCACGGGTCAGGCGATCGGTGAGGGTCATGCTCATCAGGTCGCGGCCGGTTTCAGGGTCCTTGTCCTTCCAGAACGGGCGGTCGACCATCACGAAGGTCTTCGACGATTGCATGTAGCGAGTGCGGTCCAGCGCCATCCACATCTTTTGCGAGAACAGAGTTTCATCGCATTCGATCTGGGTGGTCAGCAGCCAGCTCTGGCAGGTGGTCAGTACGGCGGCGTATTCGCGGGTGTCGCCGTTGTTGTCGGTGACCGCGAAACGTCCGTCAGGCGCGTGGGCAATTTTCTTCACCCCGGAACGTGGCGCGCCGTGGTGCAGCGACTTCAGGCTGGTGCCTTGCGGCCAGTGTACGCAGCGTTCCGGCGCATGACGCCAGATGCCTTGCGGCACTTGTTCCACGCCGCCGACCACCAGGTGCTGGTGATCGTCGCAGTTGGTCATCACTACGCGGAAGATTTCCAGCATCGAGTTGGGGAAGTCCGAGTCCCAGCCACCGGTGCCGAAACCGACCTGGCCGAACACTTCGCGGTGATGGAACGACAATTTGGCGAAGGCTTTCGAGGTGGCGACAAAGTCGTAGAAGGTGCGGTCGTCCCACAGCGGAACCAGAGTGTTCCACAGCTCCTTGAGGCGTGGCACGTCACGGTCGCGAATCGCTTGCTGGATATCGGAGAACTGCGAACCGGCCTCCAGAGCGTCGGCCCAGGCGTCAGCCACTTCCTGGAACAGTGCAGGAAGATCCTTCAGGCTCTGTGCGTAATGGGTTTTGCCTTCCAGGTCGATCACGGTGCTGCCGGAGGCCGGCGTCAGCGGGTTGGGGAAGGGCTTGGTCTCCAGACCGAGTTTGTCGACGTAGTGATAGAACGCAGTGGAGGACACCGGGAAGCGCATGCCGCCTAGCTCGGCGACGATGCCGTCAGTGCCGTTGAACGCCTGGGAACGCAAACGGCCGCCGAGCTTCGAGGCTTCATAAACGACGGGTTTCAAGCCGAGTTTCATCAACTCATAAGCCGCCACCAGACCGGCGATACCGGCCCCGACGATCGCCACTTCGGCCCCGTGATTGTGCTCCGGAATGCTGCCCAGACCGGCCGGGTGTTCGATCCAGTCGTCAAAGGCGAAAGGAAAGTCCGGGCCGAAGATGGTGACTGGTTTCTTACCGTCTGCAGGATGGCGATTGTTCTTGTTCATGGCTGACCTTGCTGGCGACCCGACGCTGGATGCGCGTCTGAGTATAGGAAAAGATGCCAGCCATTCTAGGGAGCGTAGAACACGTTAATAAGACGCAATGTGTCGTCGTTTTGAGTGTAGGTGCTGCAATCTGACGATCTTGTTGGTCAGACTGGATGCCCGCGATCGATCTTGCTGCTGAGGATGATCGACGTCGTGGTCTTCTCTACACCGTCTACGCTGCCGATCTGATCCAGAAGCTGATCCAGCTGCTCCGGTGAATCGGTCCGTAACCACGCCACGTAATCAAATTCGCCACTCACCGCGCACAATTGCTGTACCTGAGCCATTGCGCTCAAGCGGCGCAACACCTCTTTGCCGGAGCGTGGCTGCACCTTGATCCCGACGTAAGCCTGCAATCCGCCGTCCACCACACGTTGGCCCAGACGCACACCATAGCCAGTAATGACTTTGGCCTTTTCGAGCCGCGCCAGTCGCGAAGTCACGGTCGTGCGGGCGATCCCCAATTGCCGGGCCAGCATCGCCACGCTCTCGCGGGCGTTGATTTGCAGGGCAGCGATCAGCTGACGGTCGATTTCATCGAGCACGGGTGGGCGGATGTCGGGCAAGGGCAGGCTCCAGCGGTACGGATCAATGGGGTCGCATGTTACAGGCTCGCCACGCGAGGCGCTTGTGAGCGCTGATTGAGCGGCGGGGGATCAGGCAGCCGCCGGATCGGGGGATTTTACTGAAACAAAAGAACAGACAAATGATTTGACTTGCCTGCTGCCTTTATCAAAAATGGCCTCAAGAGCGCGAAATCTGCTGCCTTGCAGGGCTTCAGCAGACGTAGGTACCTCAGCGATGCTGCAACATCGGTGTAAGGTGAGACCTCTTCATCCCATTTCCTGAGGATGCCAATATCAGGATTCAAATATTCAAGGGGAGCCAGCAGGCTCCCCTTTTTGTTTGTCCTGAAGAACGTATCTCTTGTAGAGAAGTTCGCCCTGGCGGTGCTTGTTCATCGCTCTTGCCGGGGGCATGCATGAAGTTCCACAGGACGTGTCCGTGCCTGACATCTACCACGACGAGCATGTCATTTTTTGCCTCGTAGGCGTTGATGAAGGCCATGCGGTATCCGCCGTTGTCGTACAGCACTCTCCATATTTCAAACGGTCCCGTCAGCGTATCAATCGCATGCCGAACGTAGCGCTCTCGTGAGTCAGCGCGTTTTTCGACGATGTGGGCAAGTTTGTCCCTCATGACCGCAACGTTTCCGATCGGGGTGAGGATGGTGACTGCGAGCAACGCCTCATCGATGAATCCGAAGTGAGCCAGGAGAATTCTGAGGGCTCCTTGCGCATCGTCTGCCCTTTTCACTTCATCAATTGCGGCTGAGCGAAGCTCCCTGGCCAGCGTACGCAGGTCGGGCAAAGCTAAGTCGATCCATGTTTGTTGGCCACTGGATTCTTTTATCAGTGGCGCAGCATTCACGAGCATGAAAGTAATCCCTGGCGAACAGCGGCGCCCGGAGATTACTCGTTCGAAGAAAAGGCCAACAAGGCCGAAAACGGAGTGAAAACACAGCTTGGGAAATAACCTACAGACCTTGCGGTAGTCTTCCGAACGTTGCGCTTGTGAAGAACGTAAAACACCAAACGACAGGCGAAAAAAAGCCGCGCGAGTGCGCGGCTTTTTCATGTTTGGTGGGCCCACACGGACTTGAACCGTGGACCAAAGGATTATGAGTCCTCTGCTCTAACCAACTGAGCTATAGGCCCTCAGTAGGCCGCGGATTATAGCGACGGTTTCTCGGCTGTGCTATCCGAAAAATCTGATACGGCTATGCGAAGAAACGTCGCGGCAAATTCCTCGGGTGGGAGCGGCAGGCTGACGATGTAGCCCTGGATCTGTTCGCAGCCCTCAGCGGCGAGGAATTGTTGCTGGGCCTGGGTTTCCACGCCTTCGGCGATCACGGTGAATTGCATGCTGCGGCCCAGGGCAATGATGGCGCGCACGATTGCCGCGTCGTGCGGGTCATCGGGCAGGCCACGGACGAAAGACTGGTCGATCTTGAGAATGTCCAGCGGCAGGCGCTTGAGGTAACTCAGCGAGGAATAACCGGTGCCGAAGTCGTCGATGGCCAGTTGCACGCCCAGGTGTTTGAGCTGGTGCAGCACCGCCAGCGCTTCTTCGGCCTGGCTCATGATGAAGTTTTCGGTAATTTCCAGTTGCAGTAATTCCGGCCGCAGGCGGTTGTCCTTGAGCAGTTGCTCGATGCGTCCCAGCAGGTTCGGCTGGCGTAGTTGCGCGCCGGCGAGGTTGACCGACAGCGGGCCGAGGGACTCGTAGATCTGGCCCCACTCGAACATCTGCCGGCAGGCGGTCTCCAGCACCCAGTCGCCGATTTGCAGAATCATCCCGTTCTCTTCCGCCAGCGGGATGAAGTGCTCCGGCGGCACATCGCCGAAGTTCGGGTGGCGCCAGCGGATCAAGGCTTCGGCGCCGACCAGGCTGTGATCGTCGAGGCTGATTTTCGGTTGGTAATAGAGGTACAGCTCCTCGCGCTCGATGGCCCGGCGAAGTTCGTGCTCCAGCGCCACACGCTCGCTGGCCTGGGCGGTGAGATCGCGGGTGTAGCTTTCGACCCGGTTGCGGCCCTTGGCCTTGGAGCGGTACATCGCCGCGTCTGCGTTCTTGATCAGGGTCGCGACATCGCAGCCGTCGCGCGGGTAAAGGCTGGTGCCGATGCTGGCGCTGATGAAGAACTCATGCTCGCCAGCCTGGAATGGCGCGCCAAAGCAGTTCAGCAGTTTGGTGGCGATGTTGTCGGCATCGCCGGGTTGCTGCAGGCCGGGCAGCAGAATGATGAATTCGTCGCCACCCAGCCGCGCGACGGTGTCGATATCGCGTAATTGCTCCTTGAGGCGCACGGCGATGCCCTTGAGCAGCAAATCGCCGACCGGGTGACCGAGGCTGTCGTTGATGTGCTTGAAACGATCGAGGTCGAGGAACAGCACCGCGCCCTGGCCGCCGTTTTCCTGCTGACTGTTGAGTGCCATCAACAGGCGGCTTTCGAACAGCGTGCGGTTTGGCAGGCCGGTGAGCGGGTCGTGATGCGCCTGGTAGTCGAGTTTGGCCTGGGCGTGCTTGAGGCTGGAGATATCGGCGAACACCGCAACGAAGTGGGTGATGAACTTGTCGCGGTTGCGCACGGCGCTGATGGTCAGCCAGCTCGGGTACAGCTCGCCATTCTTGCGCCGGTTGGAGATTTCGCCCTGCCAGTGACCTTCGTCGGTCAATTGATGCCACATCGCCGCGTAAAACGCGCTGTCGTGCAGCCCGGAGGCCAGCAGGCGAGGGGTGTGACCCAGCGCTTCGCTTTCGCTGTAACCGGTGATTTCGGTGAAAGCCCGGTTCACGGCGCTGATGTGTTGCTGGGTGTCGGTGATCAGCACACCTTCGGCAGTGCTCTCGAACACGGTTGCAGCCTGTTGCAGCTTTTCCTGCATCAGGTGGCGTTCGGTGATGTCCCGGGCGATGGTCAGCATGCAGTCTTCGTCGCCGATCGGCAGTGGACGGCTGGACACCTCGCAGAGCCGGATCTGCCCGTCGCTGCGACGGATGTGGCAGCTGAAGTCGCGAACGAACCCGTCGCGGTGCAGCAGGTCGAGCATTTGCTTGCGTTCGTTGAGGTTGACCCAGATGCCCAGGTCCAGCGCCGAGCGATCCACCGACATGGCGCTGTTGAAACCGGTGATGCGACTGAAACCTTCGTTGACCTCCAGCAGCAAGCCATCGCTCTGGCGCGACAGCAGCAGACCGTCCGGCGAGGCGTGGAAGGCCTTGGCGAACTTCTCTTCGGAGGTTTGCAGTTGCTGTTGGGTTTCCTTGAGCTGGGTAATGTCGCGCACCACCACGACCAGTGCGGGCGTGGTGTCGAGCTCGAAGGGTTCGGCGGATATCAGCCCGGTAAACACCTGGCCATTGTTGCGGCGAAAGGGCATCTCCAGGTTGCGAATGCTGCCGGCTTGCAGCCGCTGAAGCAGGCCTGGGCCAACTCCGGGAATGCCCCAGATGTTGAGTTCGGTGGCAGTCTGGCCGATAACTTCTTCGGCTTTGAGCCCGATCTGTTCCTCAAAGGCTTCGTTCACCTCCAACAGGCAGCCGTCGGAGAGCCGGGCGATGACCAGGATGTCCGGGCATTGCTGGAATACCGAAGCGAATTTCTGTTCCGACAGGCGCAATGCCTCTTCGGTGCGCTTGGTTTCGCTGATGTCGATCATCAGGCCGCGCATCACCGGTTCGTGGCCATGTTCGATCAGGCTGACGATGTCACGCACCCACAAGCAACGGCCGTCAGCGGTGATTACGCGGTAATCGAGGCTGTGATCGCGCCCGGCCAGCACCTCGTGATCGCAAAAACTCTGGGCACGGGTCAGATCTGCCGGGTGAATGATGTTGCGCCAGAAGCCCGGAATCAGCCAATGGGACAGGGGATAACCGAGCAGATCTTCGGCGTGGGGCGACACATAGCTGTAGGTGAAATCGCTGATCCGCGCTTCCCAGGCGATGGCCGAAAGACTCTCCACCAGTCCGCGATAATGGTATTCGCTGCTGCGCAGCTCCTGTTCGAGGTCGATGCGCCGGGCGATTTCCGAACTCAGGCGCCGGTTGATGCGGATCACCACTGCCAGGACGATGACCAGGAGCGAGAGGCCCGGTAAACCGTAAATCAGCAGATCCGACCAGAATGTCCGGTGATCGAGAACGTTGCCGACCCAATGCTCCTGAATGCTGCTGATTTCTTCCGGGGACATGTCAGCCAACACCTTGTCCAGAATCCCCACCAGCATTTTGTTGTCCCGGGGGACGCCCATCGCCAGTTGGTAGCGGTAAGGGGTCTCGCCGCTGACGTATAAGCCGTCGAGCTTGAGCTGACGCAGGCTCCAGACACTGGAGGCCAGATCGCCGACCACCGCGTCGACTTCATCGGTGGCCAGGGCCTGCAACGCGGAGCTGACGTTGGGCATTGCCACCAGGTTCAGGTCAGGATGATGGGTGCGCAGCAGTTCATGGGGCGCGTAGTTTTCGACAACGGCGATTTTCAGGCCGTAAAGATCCTCGAGCTTGCGCGGTTGTGGGCCGCCGACGTGGGCGAGGATGACGATCGGAAAGTCGAGATAAGGGCGGGTGAACGACAAATAACTCTGGCGCTCCGGGGTGGACATGATGCCCGGAAGCAGGTCCAGCGTGCCGTTTTTCGCCTGTTCGAGCACGACGGTCCAGCTCACCGGCTCGATGGGGGTGAGTTTGATCGCCAGGCGTTGGCGAATCACATCGATATAGTCCGCTGCCAGGCCCTGATAGCGGTTCTGGTCGTCGCGGAACTCGAAGGGCGGCCACGACGCATCCACACCCAGGCGCAAGTCCGGGTGAGCCGCCAGCCAGCTACGTTCTTCATCGGTCAGAGTCAGCGCGTCAGCCGTTGCGGTCCAGATCATCAGTGACAGCAAAAAAAGCACGGACGCTAGTCTGGGCATAACGGTCTCGTTATGGCTCGGGGGAATGTTTCGAGTGTAGACGGGCTGTGCGCGGGGGGAGGGTGGAGCGGGGTATTTAATCTGCCCTATAAACAAAACCCCCGGCCTGGGCCGGGGGTTCTGGTATCACTCGTCGAGGAAGGAGCGCAGATGCTCGCTTCGCGTCGGGTGGCGCAGCTTGCGCAGCGCCTTGGCTTCGATCTGACGGATCCGCTCACGGGTCACGTCAAACTGTTTGCCGACTTCTTCGAGCGTATGGTCGGTGTTCATGTCGATACCGAAACGCATGCGCAGTACCTTGGCTTCACGGGCAGTAAGGCCGGACAGCACTTCGCGGGTCGCTTCTTTCAGGCTCTCAACAGTGGCGACATCGATTGGCGACTGCATGGTCGAGTCTTCGATGAAGTCACCCAGATGGGAGTCTTCGTCATCACCGATCGGGGTTTCCATGGAGATCGGCTCTTTGGCGATCTTCAATACCTTGCGGATCTTGTCCTCAGGCATTTCCATGCGTTCACCCAGCTCTTCCGGGGTCGGTTCGCGACCCATTTCCTGCAGCATCTGGCGGGAAATACGGTTGAGCTTGTTGATCGTCTCGATCATGTGCACCGGAATACGGATGGTGCGGGCCTGGTCGGCGATCGAGCGAGTGATCGCCTGACGGATCCACCAGGTGGCATAAGTCGAGAACTTGTAACCACGACGGTATTCGAACTTGTCCACCGCTTTCATCAGACCGATGTTGCCTTCCTGGATCAGATCGAGGAATTGCAGGCCGCGGTTGGTGTACTTCTTGGCGATGGAGATCACCAGACGCAAGTTCGCTTCAACCATCTCTTTCTTCGCGCGGCGGGCTTTCGCCTCACCGATCGACATGCGACGGTTGATGTCCTTGATCTCGGCGATGGTCAGGCCGGTCTCGGTTTCCAGCGCGGTCAGCTTCTGCTGGCAACGGATGATGTCCGGTTGCACGCGGGCAATGGCTTCGGCGTACTTGCTCTTGCCTTTGGCCAGGGCGTCGGACCAGCTTTCGTCGACTTCGTTGCCAGGGAACTGACGCAGGAAGTCAGCGCGTGGCATACGTGCATCACGTACGCACAGTTGCATGATCGCGCGCTCTTGCTGACGCAGACGATCCAGGGCACTGCGAACACGCTCGACCAGGGCTTCGAATTGCTTCGGCACCAGTTTGATCGGCATGAACAGCTCGGCCAGGGCCAACAGTTCGGCAATCGCCGCCTTGTTGTTGCGACCGTGCTTTTTCAGGGCCTTGCGGGTGATTTCCATCTGATCGGCCACGGCGCCGAAGCGCTGTGCGGCAATGACCGGATCCGGACCGCTTTCGGCTTCTTCTTCGTCATCGGAAGCTTCGGCGTCATCGTCCTCGGAATCGTCGTCCGCTTTCGCGGCTTTCGCGTCGATCGGTGGCGGGACTTCGGCGGCAGGCGGCGTGATGCCGTCGTCCGGGTCGATGTAACCGCTCAGAACGTCGGACAGGCGACCACCTTCGGTGGTGACGCGAGTGTACTCGGAGAGAATATGGTCAACCGTGCCAGGGAAGTGCGCGATGGCGCTCATCACTTCACGGATGCCTTCTTCGATACGCTTGGCGATTTCGATTTCGCCTTCACGAGTCAGAAGCTCGACCGTACCCATTTCACGCATGTACATGCGCACCGGGTCAGTGGTGCGACCGATATCGGTCTCCACCGCCGCCAACGCAGCGGCTGCTTCTTCCGCAGCGGCCTCGTCGGTATCGGCGTCGGCCAGCATAAGGGCGTCCGCATCCGGAGCACTCTCGTGTACGGGGATCCCCATGTCGTTAATCATGCGGATGATGTCTTCCACCTGCTCCGGATCTGAAATATCCTCGGGCAGGTGGTCGTTGACCTCGGCGTAAGTCAGATACTTCTGCTCACGACCCAGTTTGATCAACTCAATAATACGAGACTGCTGTTGCGCTTTTCCGGACATAACACCCTATCCACTGAAGGTCTTGGCGGGCAAAAAACAAGCCGAGGATTATACCTGAGCTATGACCTCACGCGCCAGTTGAGGTCGGGTTTGATGCGGAAACATTGCGACTTAAAAGGTCGCGCAGTTGATTTTTCTCATCGGTGCTCAGTTCGCTTTGACGCGCTTTCCTGAGCAGTTGCTCCAGGTTTCGCTCGCGTTGGCGGGCTGACAAGCTAGTAATGGTGTCGAAAAACTGTTGTTCAAGGTTGTCTCCGTCAATCAGCCATTCCTTTTCCGCCAGCGCCTTGAGCAGGCGACCCTGTTCGGTTCCGTGCCATCGCGCGATCAACTGAAATGAGTTTAGCTTGGGATTCTTCTGTACGGCTTCGAGCAGTGCCACCAGCAGCTGTGCGTTGGTCTGGTTCTCGTCCGCGAAGTGCCCGGCGTCCTCGACTTTTTCCGCCAGTTGCGGGTGATGCAGCAAGGTTCTCAGGGCGGCCAGGGTCGGTGGTTCGACGGCGGCCGGCACGCGTGGGGCACGGGGCTGGTCGCGATCACCGCCACGCTTGCCATTCTTGTCCCACGGTTTCTTGTCCCATTTCTTGCCGCCGGCGCCGGATTTCTTCGGCGTCCATTCCTGCTGCGGTACATACATGTCCTGTGCCTGCGGCTGATGGTAGTCGCTGTAGTCCGGCATGGCGTCGTAATCGATGCCCGGGTCGTAGGCCGGCGGTGCTTCCTGCGGAGCGCTCTGGGCCAGCTGGCTGACGCTTTCGCTGCTCAGGCCGGTGATCTCGGACAGGCGCTGGCGCATCAGGATGCGCAGGTTGGCGCCGGGAACCTTGTCGATCAGTGGTGCTGCGAGGGTGGCCATGTGGGCCTTGCCCTCGAGAGAGCGCGGGTCGGCTTCTTCGGTCAGTTGCTGGAAGAAGTAGTCCGCAAGCGGCTGGGCATGCTGATTGATCCGGGCGCGGAAGGCGTCAGTGCCCTCGGCGCGAATCAACGTATCCGGGTCTTCGCCTTCGGGCAGAAACAGGAAGCGTGCACGGCGACCGTCCTGCAGGCAGGGCAGTGTGGCTTCCAGTGCGCGCCAGGCGGCATTGCGGCCAGCCTGGTCGCCGTCAAAGCAAAACAGTACGTTCGGCACGACGCGAAACAGGCGCTTGAGGTGTTCTTCGCTGGTCGCGGTGCCCAGTGTCGCGACGGCATTGCGCAGGCCTTGCTGGGCGAGGGCGATGACGTCCATATAGCCCTCGACGACGATGATTTCGTCGAGGTTGCGATTGTTCTTGCGGGCTTCGTACAGGCCGTAGAGTTCCTGGCCTTTATGGAAGACCGGGGTTTCCGGCGAGTTCAGGTACTTTGGCTTGTCGTCGCCGAGCACTCGGCCACCGAATGCGATGATTCGTCCACGGGTGTCGCGAATCGGGAACATCACGCGATCGCGGAAGCGGTCATAGCGTTTGCCGGTTTCGGCGTTCTCGATCAGCAGGCCGGCGTCGATCATGGCTTTCTGCTGCAAGGTGTCGCTGCTCAAGTGTTTGAACAGGTTGTCCCAGCCCGGCGGTGCGAATCCGAGACCGAAGTCCCGGGCGATTTCGCCGGTCAGGCCGCGACCCTTGAGGTAATCCACTGCTGCCTTGCGTGCCGGATGGCTCTTGAGCGCCTGCCGGTAAAAGTCGGCAGCGGCGGTGAGCAGCGGGTACAGCGGTGAATCGGTCGGCTGGCGCGGTTTGTTCGAGCGGCCGCCTTCTTCACGCGGCACTTCCATACCGGCGGCTTTGGCCAGATCTTCGACAGCCTGGGGGAAGTCCAGGTTGTCGTGATCCATGAGAAAGCCGAGGGCGTTGCCGCCGGCGCCGCAGCCGAAGCAGTAATAGAACTGCTTGTCGGGGCTGACGCTGAACGACGGGGTTTTCTCTTTATGGAACGGGCAGCAGGCGGTGTAGTTCTTGCCGGCCTTCTTCAATTGCACGCGCGAGCTGACCACATCGACGATGTCGGTGCGGTTCAGAAGGTCGTCAATGAAGCTCTGGGGAATCAGCCCGGCCATGGCGTTCTCGTCTGCGCTGTAATGGATCCGATGCGAAAGGCAGCCGGACGCGGGTCATTGAGTGATGCGCGCACGTGAGGCGGCTCGACCGGTGTCGTTTGCGTAATCGCTGTCGGGAAGTGTATCTGCCGAAAATCCACTGACGTTAGTACTCATCAGTTTTCGACTATTCGAAAATGTTGCGCTGAATCCGCTGACGGCCTGTAATCGGCCTCGGATAGCTCATGAAGCGGGCACGCAAGCAGGTGCCTTGGGCTGATCGTCGTAAGAGGAATCAGTGGGTGTGCTCGTCAGTAGCCTTGAAAGGCTCGTCAGAAAAGACGTGCACCGCTGGCAAAAGAGCCAGGCCTGACGCGGTGAAGCGGGTTTGTCTCGGTCGCATCTGCGGCTTCGACGGTGAAGCATCAAGCGTTTTACGCAAATGCCATTAGCCCGGCTGAGGGCCGGGCTTGGCAGAAGCTTGCTACGATCGTCTGTGTATTAGTACAGACGAACGGCGCGGCGCTGTTCGCGCTGAACTTTCTTGGCGTGACGCTTAACAGCAGCAGCTGCCTTGCGCTTACGCTCAGAAGTTGGCTTCTCGTAAAATTCGCGGCTACGAACTTCAGCCAGTACACCGGCTTTTTCGCAGGAGCGCTTGAAACGACGCAGAGCTACGTCGAAGGGTTCGTTCTCTTTAACTTTGACGGCTGGCATCCAGAGCTACCTTCATTCATTACCGGGGTCAACATCCTCGCGGCAAAAGAGCACTTGAAGACGTCGGTTTTTAAGGGTTGCGGATGTTAACCCCTCATCGCTCGGAATGCAAAGCCTCTGATCGAAAACCGCTGGTCGGGGCATCACGCGGCGACTATTATGCGCGCCTTCGAATTCAGCCTAAACAAGGCGCAAACCCATGCTAGTACTGGGATTAGAAACTTCCTGCGACGAAACCGGCGTCGCTTTGTACGACAGCGAACGCGGCCTGCTGGCCGACGCGCTGTTCAGTCAGATCGACCTGCACCGCGTCTATGGCGGCGTGGTACCGGAGCTGGCCTCGCGCGACCACGTCAAGCGCATGCTGCCCCTGATCCGTCAGGTGTTGGCCGAGGCCGACTGCGTACCGACCGAGATCGACGCCATCGCCTACACTGCGGGTCCCGGCCTGGTCGGCGCGCTGTTGGTGGGGGCTTCCTGCGCCCAGGCGCTGGCGTTTGCCTGGGGCATTCCGGCCCTTGGCGTGCACCACATGGAAGGCCACTTGCTGGCGCCGATGCTGGAGCCAAAACCGCCGGAATTCCCGTTCGTCGCTTTGTTGGTCTCCGGTGGTCATACGCAGCTGGTTCAGGTCGATGGCATCGGCCAATACAGCCTGCTCGGCGAGACGCTGGACGATGCGGCGGGCGAAGCTTTCGACAAGACTGCAAAAATGATGGGCCTGAATTATCCGGGCGGGCCGGAAATCGCCAAGCTGGCAGAGAAGGGCGTCGCAGGACGTTTCACCTTCCCGCGTCCGATGTGTGATCGCCCGGGCCTGGATTTCAGCTTCAGCGGCCTGAAGACCTTCGCCCTCAATACCTGGCAGCAATGCGTCAGCGCCGGGGACGACAGTGAGCAAGCCCGTTGCGACATCGCGCTGGCGTTCCAGCAGGCCGTGGTGGAGACTTTGACCATCAAGTGCAAGCGTGCCCTCAAGCAGGCCGGCATGAAGCGTCTGGTGATCGCCGGCGGCGTCAGTGCCAACAAGGCGCTGCGTGTTTCGCTGGAGAAGATGCTCGGCGACATGAAAGGCGATGTGTTCTATGCCCGTCCCGAGTTTTGCACCGATAACGGCGCGATGATTGCGTTTGCCGGCTGCCAGCGTTTGCAGGCTGGTCAGCAGGAAAGTCTGGCGATCAGCGTGCAGGCGCGCTGGCCGATGGAGCAGTTGTCGGCGCTGTGATGAGCGGCGCTCACGTGCGGTATTTAAAAATGCCGTTCGCGCCCGGCGAACAGGTCGCGTAGATTGCCCCGGTGGCGCCAGACGATCAGCAGTGTCAGCGTGCTCATCGGTAACAGCGCCGCCGGTTCCTGCCAGGCCAGCAACGGCAGGGTCAGCGGAGTGGCGATCAACGCCGCCAGCGAGCTGGTGCGGGTCAGGTAGAACGTCAGCAGCCAGGCGCACACGGCCAGCAGCGCGGCGGGTGGATACAGGCCCAGCAGCATGCCGGCCGCCGTGGCAACGCCCTTGCCACCGCGAAAGCGGAAGTACAACGGGAACAGGTGACCGATCACGGCGCAGACGCCGATCCACGCCTGATCCTGCAGCGAAATGCCCATTGCCGAAGCGATCAGCACCGGCAGCAGGCCTTTGCACAGATCACCCAGCAGGGTCAGGATCGCGAGTTTGCGTCCGGCCAGGCGCAGCATGTTGGTGGCGCCGGCATTACCCGAGCCACTCATTCGCGGATCCGGATTTCCGGTCAGGCGGCTGAGCAAAATGGCGAAGGACAGAGAGCCGAGCAGGTAGGCGAGGATCGCCAGTAACCAAAACATGCTAACTATTCCGGGCGAGGACGCCCTGATTCTAACGGCGCATTGCGCCCTTGTCGTGCAGCGGAGAAAAGTGCTTGGACAGAGTGTTTATCGAGGGCCTGGAAGTCGACACCGTGATCGGTGCCTACGACTGGGAGCGCGGCATCCGACAGTGCCTGCGTCTTGATTTGAGCTTCGCCTGGGACAATCGCCCGGCCGCCGCCGGTGACGACCTGACCCTGGCGCTCGATTACGCCAGTGTGTCCACACGGATCCAGGCCTTTGCCGAGCAATCCCAGTATCAACTGGTCGAGACCTTCGCCGAGCGTCTGGTTGAAGTGCTGATGAATGAATTCAAGATCACCTGGGTGCGCCTGAAGCTGACCAAGCCAGGTGCCGTACCGGCCGCCAAGGGTGGTGTGGGTGTGGAGATCGAGCGCGGATGCCGCTGACCCAGGTCTATCTCGGGCTCGGTAGCAATATCGAGCGCGAAACCCATTTGCAGGCCGGTCTGGATGCCTTGTCCACGTTTCTGGTGGATATCCGCTGTTCGCCTGTGTTCGAAAGCCAGCCGGTGGGAATCAAGAGCGGGCCGTTCTTCAACTTCGTGGTGTCGGCGTTCACCGATCTGCCGTTGATTGAGCTGGATCGCCGCTTGAAGTTCATTGAAGCGGACAACGGTCGTTATGCGCCGGATCGCAAGGGCTTGCCGCTGGATATTGACGTGTTGCTGTACGGCGATCTGGCGGGTAACTTCGACGGGCTGATCCTGCCTCGTGCGGAAATCCTGAAAAATGCCTTTGTGCTGTGGCCGCTGTCTTTGATTGCACCGGATCGGGTACATCCCGGTGTAGGAAAAAGCTTTGCCACGTTGTGGGCCGAAGCGCAGATCGATCAGGTGCTGGCACCGGTCGGATTTGAGTGGCGCGGTACTCAGCTCACGCCTTCAGATCTGTCTTGAACAGTTTGATCCGCCCTATCGAGGGCGGATCAGGTGTTTTCAGGACGCCGCCGACTCCTTGTAAACCTTCAACGCCTTGAGCCGTTCGCGCTTGAGTGCCTCGCCCAGTTCCGGGCCTTTGAATCCCTTTTCCAGCAACGGCTGCACCGCCACGCCGCGTGCCACATTGGCCGCCCCGCGCAGGTAATCCGCCTGTGGATAACTGCGTTGCTCGAGCCCTTTGCGGCCTCGGGCGTCCATCTCACACGCGACGATGAATTCTTCGAAACGCTGCGGACGACGGTAAACGTCAAAGCTTTGCAGCAACTCCAGCAAGGTCGAAGCCTTCAGCTCCAGAGCGCGATGTCCGTGGGTGTGATATTGGCCGACCAGCAAGGCCAGCTCCTGACAGTCCTTCGGTGCCTTGAAGCGCTCGTTGACCGCTTTGATCAGCTTCAGGCCTTTGTGCTCATGGGCGATGTGCCTTGGCCATTCCTCCTTTGGAGTCAGGCCTTTGCCGAGGTCGTGCAGCAGGCAGGCCCAGCGCACGGTCAGCGGTTGATTGTGCAGGGCTGACTGCTCAAGCACGCTCAGGGTGTGAATGCCGCTGTCGATTTCCGGGTGATGGGCTTCCGGTTGCGGCACGCCGAACAAGGCATCGACCTCTGGCATCAGCACCTTCAAGGCGCCGCAATCGCGCAGTACTTGAATGAACACTTGGGGCTGATCTTCCATCAGTGCGCGGGAAATCTCCTTCCAGCTACGTTCGGCCGTAAGGGCTTCCAGTTCACCCGATTCGCAGAGCTGACGCATCAGCTCCAGAGTTTCGGGCGCCACCTTGAAACCAAGCTCTGCGTAGCGGGCGGCAAAGCGCGCAACACGCAGAACCCTGAGCGGATCTTCGGCAAACGCGGGGGAAACGTGGCGTAGAATCCGCTCTTCGAGATCGCGCTGGCCGTGGTAGGGATCGGTCAGATTTTGCTGATCGTCTTCGGCCATGGCGTTGATCGTGAGGTCACGGCGGATCAGGTCTTCTTCAAGCGTGACCTCGGGGCTGGCGTGAAAGGTGAAACCGCCATAACCGCGACCGCTCTTGCGCTCGGTGCGGGCGAGGGCGTATTCCTCGCCGCTTTTCGGGTGAAGAAACACCGGGAAATCCGCGCCGACCGGGCGAAATCCCTTGGCGAGCATTTCTTCTGTGGTTGCGCCGACCACCACCCAATCGATATCGGTGACCGGTTTGCCCAGCAGGCGATCACGTACTGCACCGCCGACCTTGTAAATCTGCATAAAAAACCTCCGTTGGCCCGACAGGATAACCCTTGCGCCGGACTTTCGGAGGCCTGAACGGGATCAAAGATGAATGACGGCCAGGTCGAGTCGACCGTAATCCCCCTCACTGTGTTCGCTGCGGGGTGGAACATGATGGGTCTTCATGATCTGGTCGCCCTGCAGGGTTTCCAGGTGAATGTCGAAACCCCACAGCCGATGCAGGTGTTTCAGAACCTCCTCGGTGGAATCGCCCAGCGGTTTGCGGTCGTGCTGCTGGTGGCGCAGGGTCAGTGAGCGATCGCCGCGGCGGTCGATGCTGTAAATCTGCACGTTCGGTTCGCGATTGCCGAGGTTGTATTGCGCTGCGAGCGTTTCGCGAATGATCCGGTAGCCGCCCTCGTCATGGATCGCGGGCACCAGCAGATCGTCTTTCTGATCGTCATCGAGAATGCTGAACAGCTTAAGGTCGCGGATCACCTTGGGTGACAGGTACTGCAGGATGAAACTCTCATCCTTGAAGCTGCTCATGGCGAACTTGATGGTCGACAGCCAGTCGCTGCCGGCGATTTCCGGGAACCAGCGGCGGTCTTCTTCCGTGGGCTCTTCGCACATGCGGCGGATGTCGCGATACATCGCAAAACCCAGCGCGTACGGGTTGATGCCGTTGTAATAAGGGCTGTCGAACCCCGGCTGGAACACCACGCTGGTGTGGGACGTCAGGAACTCCATCATGAAGCCGTCCGTCACCAGGCCTTCGTCGTACAGGTCGTTCATCAGCGTGTAGTGCCAGAACGTCGCCCAGCCTTCGTTCATCACCTGGGTCTGGCGCTGTGGATAGAAATACTGGGCGATCTTGCGCACGATCCGCACGATCTCGCGTTGCCAGGGTTCCAGCAGCGGGGCGTGTTTCTCGATGAAATACAGGATGTTTTCCTGTGGTTCAGCCGGGAAGCGCGCGTTGTCCTTGTCGCTGTACTTGTCCGCGCCTTTGGGAATGGTGCGCCACAGATCGTTGATCTGTTTCTGCAGGTGTTCTTCGCGATCCTTCTGCCGGCGCCGCTCTTCCTCGGCGGAAATCGGATACGGACGTTTGTAACGGTCGACACCGTAGTTCATCAGGGCGTGGCAGGAATCGAGCAGATCCTCCACGGCATCAATCCCGTGGCGCTCCTCGCACTGCATGATGTACTGCTTGGCGAACACCAGGTAATCGATGATCGAACTGGCGTCGGTCCAGGTGCGGAACAGATAGTTGCCCTTGAAGAAGCTGTTGTGGCCGTAGCAGGCATGCGCGACCACCAGTGCCTGCATGCAGATGGTGTTTTCCTCCATCAGGTACGCGATGCACGGGTCCGAGTTGATCACGATCTCGTACGCCAGCCCCATCTGCCCGCGGCTGTAGGATTTCTCGGTGCTGAGGAAGTGCTTGCCGTAGGACCAATGGTGATAGCCCAGCGGCATGCCGACCGAAGCGTAGGCGTCCATCATCTGTTCGGCGGTAATCACTTCGATCTGGTTGGGGTAGGTGTCCAGGGCGTAGCCGGCCGCGATACGGGCGATTTCGCGGTCGTACGTCTGGATCAGCTCGAATGTCCATTCCGAGCCGGTGGAAATGGGTTGGCGCTTCTGCTCTTTGGCGGTCTTGGCAGTCATGTCACTAACCTGCGCTGGAAGAGTTCACGGAAGACCGGATAGATATCCCCGGCCGAGACCAGTTGTTGCTGGGCAAAAGTGTCGGAAAAGGCTTCGGCGATGCGCTCGTACTCGTACCACAAGGCCTGATGTTCGCGCGGGGTGATCTCCACGTAAGTGTAGTACTGCACAAAAGGCATGATCTGGTTGATCAGGATGTCGCGGCAGATCGGCGAGTCGTCGTTCCAGTTGTCGCCGTCGGAAGCCTGGGCGGCGTAGATGTTCCATTCATTGCTCGGGTAGCGCTCGGCCATGATCTCCTGCATCAGTTTCAGGGCGCTGGAAACGATGGTGCCGCCGGTCTCGCGGGAATAGAAAAACTCCTCTTCGTCCACTTCGCGGGCGCTGGTGTGGTGGCGGATGAACACCACGTCGATCTTGTCGTAGTTGCGCTTGAGGAACAGGTACAACAGGATGAAGAAGCGCTTGGCGATGTCCTTGGTCGCCTGGGTCATGGAGCCGGAAACGTCCATCAGGCAGAACATCACGGCTTTCGAGCTGGGGTTCGGTTGCTTGATCAGCAGGTTGTACTTGAGGTCGAAAGTATCGAGGAACGGCACCCGATGGATGCGCGCACTGAGCTTCTCGATTTCCGCTTCGAGATCCTGAATGTCGCCGAAGTTGTCGGGTTCTTCGCGTTTGAGTCGCGCCAGTTCCTCTTTGACCTCGCGCAGTTTGGCGCGGCTGCTGCCCGATAGCGCAATACGCCGAGCGTGGGCCGAGCGCAGGGTGCGGATGATGTTGATCCGCGACGGGTTGCCCTCGTTGCTGATTCCCGCACGCACAGTCTTGAAGGTGTCGGTGCCGGTCAGGTTGCGCTTGACCAGGTTGGGCAGTTCGAGATCCTCGAACATGAATTCGAGGAATTCTTCCTGGGTGATCTGGAAGACGAACTCGTCCATGCCTTCGCCGGAGTTGCCGGCCTTGCCCGGCCCACGGCCTCCGCCACCTCCCGGCGGACGGGCGATGTGTTCGCCTGCGGTGAATTCCTTGTTGCCGGGGTGAACCACGGTCTGCTTGCCGCCGCGACCATGGTGAAGCACCGGTTCGTCGATATCGCGACCGGGAATGCTGATCTGCTCGCCGTGCTCCATATCAGTAATGGAACGCCGGCTGACCGCCTCTTCGACAGCCTTCTTGATGTGGTCACGGTAACGCCGCAGGAAGCGCTGACGGTTCACCGTGCTCTTGTTCTTGCCATTGAGACGTCGGTCGATCACATAGCTCATGACTGCTCCTTAGAAGCTGTCCTGCAAAGGGGCGAGCGGTCATGCAGCATTGAACCGAATGCCAAGGGACGTACACGCTCCCCCAAGCGCTTTGGGTGCTGCTTGAACCTCGCTACCGCCTTTCGAACACCTTCCAGAGGCCTGTGTAGCAGAAATTGCGCGCACAGGCCTCGGGCTGACGACAACCGGTCTGACCGGCCGCGGTTTACTGTGATTTTCTGACCCGCAGATACCACTCGGAGAGCAGTCGTACCTGTTTGTCGGTGTAGCCGCGTTCGACCATTCGTGTAACGAAGTCGTTGTGTTTCTGTTGATCCTCTTTGCTGGCCTTGGCGTTGAAGCTGATGACTGGCAGCAGGTCTTCGGTGTTCGAGAACATTTTCTTCTCGATGACCACACGCAGTTTTTCGTAGCTGAGCCAGGTCGGGTTCTTGCCGTTGTTGTTGGCCCGGGCGCGCAACACGAAGTTGACGATTTCGTTGCGGAAATCCTTCGGATTGCTGATGCCGGCCGGTTTCTCGATTTTTTCCAGCTCCTCGTTGAGGGCAACGCGGTTGAGGATCTCGCCGGTTTCCGGATCGCGGTATTCCTGATCCTGAATCCAGAAGTCCGCATACAGCACGTAGCGGTCGAAGATGTTCTGGCCGTACTCGCTGTAAGACTCGAGGTAGGCGGTCTGGATCTCCTTGCCGATGAATTCGATATAACGCGGTGCCAGGTACTCTTTCAGGTAACGCAGATAGCGCTCGCGGGTCTCGGCCTGGAACTGTTCCTGTTCGATCTGCTGTTCCAGCACGTAAAGCAGGTGTACCGGGTTGGCAGCGATTTCATGCGGATCAAAGTTGAAGACCTTGGACAGGATCTTGAACGCGAACCGGGTCGACAGACCGTTCATGCCTTCGTCGACGCCCGCCGCATCGCGGTATTCCTGGATCGACTTGGCCTTCGGATCGGTGTCCTTGAGGTTTTCGCCGTCATACACCCGCATCTTGGAGTAGATGTTGGAGTTTTCCGGCTCCTTCAGGCGTGACAGCACGGTGAACTGCGCCAGCATCTTCAGGGTGTCGGGCGCGCAATGCGCTTTGGCCAGGGAGCTGTTGAACAGCAGTTTGTCGTAGATTTTCACCTCGTCACTCACACGCAGGCAGTACGGCACCTTGACGATGTAGATCCGGTCGATGAAGGCTTCGTTGTTTTTGTTGTTGCGGAAGGTGTGCCACTCCGATTCGTTGGAGTGGGCCAGCAGGATCCCGGTGAACGGAATCGCGCCGAGACCTTCGGTACTGTTGTAGTTGCCTTCCTGAGTGGCGGTCAGCAACGGGTGGAGCACCTTGATCGGTGCCTTGAACATTTCTACGAATTCCATCAAGCCCTGGTTGGCCCGGCACAGCGCACCGGAGTAGCTGTAGGCGTCTGCGTCGTTCTGCGGGAATTCTTCGAGTTTGCGGATATCGACCTTGCCCACCAGCGCGGAGATGTCCTGGTTGTTTTCGTCACCCGGTTCGGTCTTGGCCACGGCGATCTGGTTGAGGATCGACGGGTACAGCTTGACCACGCGGAACTGGCTGATGTCGCCGCCGAATTCGGCCAGGCGCTTGGTGGCCCATGGCGACATGATGGTATTCAGGTAGCGCCGTGGAATGCCGAAGTCCTCCTCGAGGATCGCGCCATCTTCGGTGGCGTTGAACAGACCCAGAGGCGATTCGAATACCGGTGAGCCCTTGATCGCGTAGAAGGGCACTTTTTCGATGAGCTGTTTCAGCTTCTCGGCCAGGGACGACTTGCCGCCGCCGACAGGGCCGAGCAGATAGAGGATCTGTTTCTTCTCTTCCAGGCCCTGAGCGGCATGGCGGAAATACGACACGATCTGGTCGATGCATTCTTCCATCCCGTGGAAGTCTTCAAAGGCCGGATAGCGGCGGATCACCTTGTTGGAAAAGATGCGCGACAGTCTCGAGTTGGTCGAGGTGTCGAGCAGTTCCGGTTCGCCGATGGCCAGCAATAGACGCTCGGCGGCGGAAACGTAGGCACTGCGATCCTTTTTGCACAGTTCCAGGTACTCCTGCAGGGAGAATTCTTCCTGGCGTGTGGACTCGAAGCGTTGTTGGAAGTGGCTAAAGATACTCATGACGTCACCTCGCTCGATACGTGGAGCCGACGCCGGATCACTCAGTCGATGCTGGCAAGCAGCTGCGATGGCAGCTGTTGTTTACCCCCCAGAACACTTTCGCGATCGACAATCGCGAAAGTCACTCCCGATGACCCGTGCGCCGGTGTACCGGCTCTCCCCTGTTTTGGATGGCCTGGGCTTAAGGATAGTTGGGAATTCGGGAGGTAAAGGCGAGATACGTAATTAGTTGTGGCAGACCGTTCGTCTGCCACCGCGCGAGCCCACGGGAGCCGGGGCTTGCACGTTACAAAAAAATTATTCGGAGGTGCCTTGCGCGGTTTCCGAAGGAAAAGTCGTACGCCACAGTTCGAAGCCGCCGTCCATGCTGTAGACGTCGGAGAAGCCCTGGCTCACGAGATACGCGGCGGCACCCTGGCTCGAATTGCCGTGGTAGCAGACCACGACGGTCGGGGCATCGAGGTCGGCGCCCTGGATGAAAGCATGCAGGGAATGATTATCCAGATGCTTCGAGCCGCTGATGTGCAGTGCGGCAAATGTTGCCGGGTCACGGACGTCGACGACCACAGCACCTTGCTCGCGCAGGGCCTGGGCTTGTTCCGGGGGGATACGTTTGAATTCGCTCATGGCGGGCTCCTGTGGCTCGGCTGAAAACGCAGTCTAGCGCGGGGCGCTGACGGGAGAAGATTCGGTGATCAGTGGTGCGACGCTGGGCAGGACGGCCCCGTGTTCGTCGCATTTGCATGACAGGCGTTCGCCGCTGTCGACATTCATCAGGGTCAGGCTGCCGCCCCAGACGCAACCGGTGTCGAGGGCGCAGATGCCGGGTTCCTGGACGTTGCCTTCCAGCGCCGCCCAGTGACCGAAAATGATCCGCAGGCCACGGGTCTTGCGTTCCTTGTGCTGGAACCAGGGCTTGTAGCCCGGCGGCGCGGTGTCGAGGCCTTCCTTGCTCTTGAGGTCGAGCTTGCCTTCGGCGGTGCAGAAACGCATGCGGGTGAAGTAATTGGTGATGACTCGCAGGCGTGTCACGCCTTTGAGGTCGCTGTCCCATTTCGCCGGCTCGTTACCGTACATGCCGTCGAGAAAGGGTGGAAGCAGGTTGTCGTCACGCAGCGCGGTCTCGACTTCTTCAGCGTACTTGAGCGCCTTGCGCAGCGACCATTGCGGCGGGATGCCCGCATGCACCATGGCCACTTCGCGTTGTTCGTCGTAGTGCATGAGTTTCTGCTGACGCAGCCATTCCATCAGTTCGGCGCAGTCCGGCGCTTCAAGGATTTCACGCAGCGTGTCGGACTTCTTCATGCGCTCGATGTTCTTCGCCGCAGCCAGCAGGTGCAGGTCGTGGTTGCCGAGGACGCAGACCAGCGAGTCGCGCATGCCATAAAGGAAGCGCAGGGTTTCCAGCGACTGCGGGCCCCGATTGACCAGATCGCCCACCAGCCACAGGCGATCCAGAGCCGGGTCGAACGCGACCTGCTTGAGCAGGCACTTGAGTGGTTCGAGGCAGCCTTGCAGGTCGCCGACGGCATACGTCGCCATCAGTGCAGGGCTCCGGGAACGGCGAGGCGGAAGGGCTTGATGATCGCATCGAAATGCTTGCCGTCGTCGGCGACCATTTCGTAGGTGCCTTGCATGGTGCCGACCTTGGTAGTCATCACCGTGCCGCTGCTGTAGGTGTGGCTTTTGCCGGCACCGATCAACGGTTGCTGGCCAACCACGCCGGCGCCGCGCACTTCTTCGACATGCCCGTCGCCATCGGTGATCACCCAGTGGCGCGACATCAGGCGAGCCGGTTGCTCGCCATTGTTCTGCACGGTGATGGTGTAGGCGAAGGCAAAGCGCTCGTGCTCGGGTTGCGATTGGTCTGCCAGATAGTGGGTAACGACACTGACATCGACCTGGTAGCGAGGATCGGACATGCAAAAGGCCTTAAAAACGAAGCGGGACGCGGGGCGTAGCTGATTGGGATTCAGTCTAGGCAAGTATCGGGCAGTAGACCAGAGTTGGCGTCCCGCCCGATAGCGATCATTGCCGGTCAGTAGGCTTCAGGTGCTTTCGCCGGCTGTTCGGCGAGCTTGTCGGCCAAGCGCACGAACGCGGCCAGATCGAGTTGCTCGGGGCGCAGGCTGCCATCGACGCCGGCGGCTTCGATTTCGGCGTTGCTCAGCAACTGCTTGAGGGTGTTGCGCAGGGTCTTGCGACGCTGGTTGAAGGCTTCACGCACCACGCGTTCGAGCAGGCGATGATCCTTGGCTGGATGCGGCAGCACTGCGTGCGGTACCAGACGGACGATCGCCGAGTCGACTTTCGGCGGCGGATTGAACGCGCCCGGGCCGACGTTGAACAGGTGTTCGACCCGGCAATGGTACTGAACCATGATCGACAGACGGCCCCAATCGCCGCCACCAGGACCTGCGGCCAGACGCTCGACCACTTCCTTCTGCAGCATGAAGTGCATGTCGCGGATGATGCCGGCGTTGTTCAGCAGGTGGAAAATCAGCGGCGTGGAGATGTTGTACGGCAGGTTGCCGACCACGCGCAGACTGTTCGGCGCAGCGTTCAGGCTGTTGAAATCGAACTTCAGCGCATCGCCCTGATGCAGGTTGAAATTGCTCTTGTTGGCAAACTGCTGGTTGAGGATCGGGATCAGATCCTTGTCCAGCTCTACTACGTCCAGCTGTGCGCCGGAGTTGAGGATGCCGGCGGTCAATGCGCCCTGGCCCGGCCCGATTTCCAGCATGCGGTCGCCGGCCTTGGCACTGATGGAGCGCAGGATGCGGTCGATGACGCCGGCATCGTGCAGGAAGTTCTGGCCAAAGCGTTTGCGCGCCTTGTGTTGGTATTGCTCGGTCATAAACGGGTCTCGGCCATCTGGTAGGCGGTTTCCAGGGCGACTTGCAGGCTGCCGGTGTCGATCTTGCCGCTGCCGGCCAGATCCAGGGCGGTGCCATGGTCGACCGACGTGCGGATGATCGGCAGGCCCAGGGTCACGTTGACCGCAGCGCCGAAGCCTTTGTATTTCAGCACGGGCAGGCCCTGGTCGTGGTACATCGCCAGCACTGCGTCGCAGTGCTCCAGATATTTGGGGGTAAACAGAGTGTCGGCAGGCAGCGGGCCACGAAGGTCCATGCCCTCGCCGCGCAGGCGCTCCAATGTGGGTTCGATGATGTCGATTTCTTCATGGCCCAGGTGTCCGCCTTCACCGGCGTGCGGGTTGAGCCCGCAGACCAGGATACGCGGCTGGGCGATGCCGAATTTTTGTTGCAGGTCGGCGTGCAGAATTCGCGTGACCCGCTCCAGCCGCTCCGGCGTGATCGCATCGGCGATGTCGCGCAAGGGCAGGTGAGTGGTGACCAGCGCCACGCGCAAACCGCGGGTGGCGAGCATCATGACTACCTGGGCGGTGTGAGTCAGGTCGGCGAGAAATTCGGTGTGACCGGAAAATGCGATGCCCGATTCGTTGATCACGCCTTTGTGCACCGGGGCGGTGATCATTCCGGCGAAGTCGCCGTTCAGACAGCCATTGCCGGCGCGGGTCAGGGTTTCGAGGACGAATGCGGCGTTGGCCTTGTCCAGTTGCCCGGCGATCACGGGGGCGCTGAGCGGGGTGTCCCAGACGTACAGGCTGTTGGCGGGCGCCGGAGCGTCCGGCCAGTGGTCAGGCGCAACTTCCAGCAAACTGACGGCCAGCCCCAACTGCGCGGCCCGCTCTTGGAGCAGGTCGCGGCTGGTGATGGCAATCAGGGGGTGTGGCTGGGCTTGCGAGGCGAGCAGCAGGCACAGGTCGGGACCGATGCCGGCCGGTTCGCCGGGTGTCAGCGCGAAACGCTTGGGTTTCACTGCGCTGCCTGGTCTGCACCAGGGAGTTTGATCTCTACGTACGCTTCGTCACGGATCTGACGCAGCCAGGTTTGCAGCTCTTCGTCGTATTTGCGGTTACGCAGTACAGTCATCGCTTGCTGCTCCCGGGCCTGTTCGGTGCTGTCGGTGGCGCGACGGCCAAGGACTTCCAGAACGTGCCAGCCGTACTGGGTCTGGAACGGCTTGGACAGCTGACCCTGCGGGGACTTGGCCATCACTGCGCGGAATTCCGGTACCAGTGCGTTCGGGTCGATCCAGTTCAGGTCGCCGCCGTTGAGGGCAGAGCCCGGGTCTTCCGAATACTTCTTGGCCAGTTCGGCGAAATCTTCACCGGCTTCGATGCGGTTGTAGAGCGACTGAGCCAGTTCCTTGGTCTTGGCTTCGTCGCGAACCGGACTCGGCTTGACCAGAATGTGGCGTACATGCACTTCGTCGCGCATCTGGCTTTCGCCACCACGTTTTTCCAGCAGCTTAAGGATGATGAAGCCACCCGGGGTGCGTGCTGGTTGAGTGATATCGCCAGCCGTCATGCTGCTCAGTTCACGGTCGAACGGCGGTGGCAGTTGAGCGGCTTTACGCCAGCCCATATCGCCGCCTTCCAGGGCGTTGTCACTGGCGGAGTTGGCCACGGCCATCTGGCCGAAGTCAGCGCCTTGCTTGAGCTGCTGGTAAACGTCCATCGCCTTGCGTGCAGCACTCTGAATCGCTTCGGAGTTGGCGCTTTCCGGGGTCGGAATCAGGATGTTGGCCAGGTGCAGCTCTTCGGACAGTTGCATCTTGCCCAGGTCGGAGGCGAGGAAGTTCTTCACTTCCTGTTCCGATACCTGAATGCGTTCGGCCACGCGGCGCTGACGCACACGGCTGATGACCATTTCACGACGGATCTGCTCGCGAGCGTCCTCGTAGGACAGGCCATCGCGAGACAGGGCGATGCGGAACTGTTCCGGGGTCATGTTGTTGCGCTGGGCAATGGTGCCGACAGCCTGGTTCAGCTCTTCATCGGTGATGCGGATACCGGAACGTTCGCCGATCTGCAGTTGCAGGTTTTCGACGATCAGGCGCTCGAGCACCTGTTGATCCAGTACGCCCGGAGGCGGCAGACCGCCGCCACGCTTGGCGATGGTTTGCTGAACTTCGTGGACGCGTTGATCCAGCTGGCTCTGCATGACCACGTCGTTGTCGACGATGGCCACCACTTTATCGATGGACTGCACCGCGGCGTTGGCCGCGGTACCCAGGAACAGCGCGCCCAGCATCAGCGGGCGCAGACAATCAGAAAGCTTGGTCTTCACGTTGACGATAACCTTGGATGCCTTTGTCGAGGAAGCTCTCTACCTTGGCGCCAGTGAGGCCGCCGAGTCCCTTCAGAACAATTTGGAGGAAGACGCCGTGGTCGCCTTTTTCGTTTTCCGGGGCGTTCTGACTGAATTCGTCATAGCTGACCCAGTAACGGTTGATCAGGCGCAGTTTCCAGCAGCAGTTGTCATATTCGAAACCACCGAAGGCTTCCAGCGTGCGATTGCGGTTGTAGTCGTACTGCCAGCGGCTGATCGCGCTCCACTGTGGAACGATCGGCCAGATGACCGAGAAGTCATGCTGCTGGATCTTGTAGTAGTCCTTCACGTAGCCAGGCTGGCCCGGAGTGCCGTAGTCACCACCACCCACCGACCATTTACCGGTGTTCTGGTCGTAACGGACCTGGTCGTTGCGATAGCGATAGCCGAGGTTGACCACCTTGTTCGGGTTGTCTTCAGGCTGGTAGTGGAACATCGCGCTGCCGGATCGCGGGCTGCGGCTGTCCGGATCCCAGTTGTAATCGGCAGTGGTGCGCCAGTCGCGGTTCCAGCGGTATTCGTATTCCAGTGCGTAAGGCGAAACATTAGCCTTGGCGTCATCCCGATCGTTGAACGCGATGCCTGGAAGTTGAACCTCGCGATCCTTGAAGTACAGAGCCTGGCCGACGCTGATGCGTTGACGCTCGAAACCGTCGTCTTCGATCCAGCGACTGGTCACGCCCAGCGACAGCTTGTTCTCGTCGCCAACACGGTCGGCGCCGGAGAAGCGGTTGTCACGGAACAGCGATGCGTAGTTGAAGGTGTATTCGCTGGAGTCGAATACCGGAATGTCTTCCTGATCCACCTTGGGTACATAGAGGTAGAACATGCGCGGCTCAAGCGTCTGGCGGTAGTTCTTGCCAAAGAAGGACGTATTGCGGTCGAAGTACAGGCCACCGTCAACGCTGGCGATCGGTACGCCGCGACTCTGGTTGCTGTCGAAGGTGCCGTTGAGTTTGTTTTGCTCGGCATTTTGCGTCGCAATGTCGCGTTTGCCTTGACCATCCAGATCCAGTTGATACTGGGTGTATTGGTACTTCAGCGACGGCTTCAGGAAACCATAGGTCCAGTTCATCGGCAGGCTGACGCCTGGCTTCAGATTCAAACGGTCGCCATTGGCGCGAGCGAGGCCGAAAACGTTCGAGTCGAGACGACGCTCCGATGTTCCATCCTCGTTGATGAAATTGCCACTTTTCAGATCGCGATCAAACCGGACGAGCTCGGTCTCGTAATTGAAGTCCAGGCCTTCCGGGTGATATGGCAGCTTGCCATTGAAGGTGATCTGCGGCAGGCGGTCATACGGTGTGATGTTCGATACGGTTGCCAGCTGGTACGCCTGGGCGTTCAAACGGGCGGTGTAGCTGTCGCCACGATAGGTGACCGAGCCCTGCTGGTTCACGTAGTCGGCACTTTTCACGCCGATCTGGTCGGTCTGCAGATCCTGGAAGTAATAAGGATCGCTGATCTTGGTGTAATCCACCTGGGTGAACACGCGGGAGTCGAGACCACCCTTGTGTTGCCAGTTGTACATGTAGCGGGTCTTGTCGTAGTCGGTCTGACCCTTGCGCTCGTCGTCCTCGTCGTTGAGGTACGCCGCACCGAACTGACCTTCGCTCGACTTGGTCAGGTAACGGAATTCGCCTTCCATCAGCATGCCGCGCTTGGCCATGTAGCGTGGATACAACGTGGCATCGTAGTTCGGCGCCAGGTTGAAGTAGTACGGGGTGACCAGCATGAAGCCGGTGTCGCTGCCGGTGCCGATGGTCGGCGGCAGGAAGCCCGACTGACGACGGTCGTCGATCGGGAAGTAGATGTACGGCGTGTACAGGACAGGAATGTCCTTGACCCGCAGTGTCACGTTGGTCGCGGTACCGAAACCGGTGGCAGGGTTCAGGGTGATGTTGTTGCCCTTGAGCTGCCAGGCGTTGCTGTTCGGTTCGCACGTGGTGTACGTGCCGTCCTTCAGGCGGATGATCGCGTTTTCGGCACGCTTGGCGTACAGCGCGTTACCGCGGATGCGCGACTTGTGCATCACGTATTCGGCGTTGTCGACCTTGGCTTCACCGGTGTCCAGCTGTACATCGGCGTGGTCGCCGACGATCAGCGCGCCGTTGTCGCGAATGCGCACGTTGCCCGCCAGTTCGCCACGGCTTTCGGCTTGATACAGGTTGGCCTCGTCGGCTTCGACCTGCATGCTGCCCTGACGCATGACCACGTCACCGGCCAGACTCGCGACCTGCGAATCCTGCTGATAACGCGACGCCTTGGCGCCGATGAAGGTCGGGGCGTCACTTTTATTCGTCTTGTCATTCATGCCAGGACGAATCGGTTCGATATAGGAACCAGAGCAGTAAGGACCGGTTTCGGCCAGTTGGGCGGCGGTGAGCTTCTCGCGCGGAACCCAGTCGAGGTGACTGTAGTCTTCGCTACGGGATTTCAGGCCACGGCCCTTGGACTCGGTAACCAGTACCGGCTTGGGCCCGGACTCCGCAGTGGAGCCGCTCTCGGCCGGGGCTTCGCCGGCGGCGCTGACGGCACTGCCGTCATGCACGGGACGCGGCGGCAAGGCAGCGGCCGGCGTCTTCGGCGAGCAGGCCCAGCCTCCCGTTGCCGAGACGGCGCAGTCATACTGCTCGGCGGCAACAACGAATGAACTGGCCAGAGGTTGCATAGCCAGCAGACTGCCGGTTACCAACAACGGAAATTTTTTACGAAACGCGGGGGATTTCAATGCCATCTTATTAGTCCGGGCTTCCTGCGTGCCATCTGCCCGCGGTGTGGGCCGCACGCCTCTCGATGGT
Organism: Pseudomonas sp. B21-021; assembly: GCF_024749205.1. Taxonomy (NCBI): domain Bacteria; kingdom Pseudomonadati; phylum Pseudomonadota; class Gammaproteobacteria; order Pseudomonadales; family Pseudomonadaceae; genus Pseudomonas; species Pseudomonas sp. B21-021. The sequence goes on along the minus strand of NZ_CP087192.1, from coordinate 5,854,050 downwards.
CTGAAAAAGATGCTGGATAATAAAGCATGACCCGCTTGACGGCTAGCGCCGTCGGAGACCCTTGCAATGCCTGATCAAGATGTACGCTTGCAACACCTGAAAGTTTGGCTCGATGAACAGCTGGCAACCCTTTTTGCCGATCAGGGCTGGGGAGCCGTACCCCCGGCCACGTTGACCGCGGCCAGCAGCGACGCGAGTTTCCGCCGGTATTTCCGTTGGGAAGGCGCGGGTCGCAGCTTCGTCGTGATGGACGCGCCGCCGCCTCAGGAAAACTGCAAACCGTTCGTGGATATCGCCTTTTTGCTGGCGAAATCCGGCATCAACGTGCCGAAAATTTATGCCGAGGACCTCGAACGCGGGTTTCTTTTGCTCAATGACCTGGGCAACAAGACTTATCTGGACGTGATCGACAGCGAAAATGCCGACGCGTTATTCAGCGATGCCCTGCAAGCGCTGCTGGCTTTTCAGCAGCTGCCGATGGTGGCACCGCTGCCGAGCTATGACGTCGCGTTGTTGCGCCGCGAGCTGGAACTGTTTCCCGAGTGGTACGTGAAACGCGAGCTGGGCGTCGAGTTCGATGCTACCCAACAGCAGCAGTGGCAAAAGGTCAGCGATCTGCTGATCGACAGCGCCCTGGCCCAGCCGAAAGTGCTGGTGCACCGTGACTACATGCCGCGCAACCTGATGCTCAGCGAGCCGAATCCCGGCGTGCTGGATTTCCAGGACGCCGTGTATGGCCCGGTGACCTACGACGTGACCTGCCTGTTCAAGGACGCCTTCCTCAGCTGGCCTGAAGAACGTGTGCGCGGCTGGCTGGAAAGCTACTGGCAGCAGGCGTCGGCGCTGAACATCCCGGTGCAGCCGGACTTCGAAGAGTTCCTGCGTGCCAGCGACCTGATGGGCGTGCAGCGCCATCTGAAAGTCATCGGCATCTTCGCCCGCATCAGCCATCGCGATGGCAAGCCGCGTTACCTCGGCGATGTGCCGCGTTTCTTTTCTTATATAGAAGCGGTCATCGCTCGCCGTCCCGAGCTTGCGGATCTGCAGGCACTGCTCGCGAGCCTGCGTGGCGGAGTGACGGCATGAAGGCAATGATTCTGGCGGCGGGCAAAGGCGAGCGCATGCGCCCGCTGACCCTGACCACCCCGAAACCGCTGGTGCGCGCCGGCGGCGTGCCGCTGATTGAATACCACCTGCGTGCCCTCGCGGCGGCCGGTTTCAATGAGATCGTGATCAACCATGCCTGGCTGGGACAGCAGATCGAAGATCATCTGAGCGATGGTTCGCAATTCGGCGTGTCGATCCAGTACTCGCCGGAGGGCGAGCCACTGGAAACCGGCGGCGGCATTTTCCGCGCCTTGCCGCTGTTGGGCGACGACGCGTTTCTGGTAGTCAACGGTGACATCTGGACCGATTACGACTTCAGCGTGCTGCATCAGCCGATCAACGGCCTGGCGCATCTGGTGCTGGCGGACAACCCGGCCCATCACCCGACAGGCGACTTCACCCTGACCGACGGCCAGGTGCGTGATGGCCAGGCCGATGCGGCGACCCTGACCTACAGCGGCATCGCCGTCCTGCATCCGCAGTTGTTCGACGGCTGCACTGACGGTGCCTTCAAACTGGCGCCGCTGCTGCGAAAAGCCATGGCGGATGGGCAGGTGACTGGCGAGCGGTTGAAAGGTCACTGGGTCGATGTCGGTACGCACGAGCGTCTGGCCGAAGCTGAAGCCTTGATAGAAGCGAGTCGCTGATATGTTGTGGCCAGGGACTCTGATTGGAGCCGGAGCGGGTTTTGCTATCGCCAGCATTCCGGGGGCCATGCTTGGGGCTTTGTTGGGGCAGGCGCTGGATCGACGCCTGCATTTACAGAGCTGGGGGCATTTGCGGGAAAAACTCGGCGGGCGGCCGATGCTGCGCAACGACGAATTGTTGTTCGTGTTGCTCGGGCGTCTGGCCAAGAGCGACGGGCGGGTCACGGACGGTCACATTCAGCAGGCGCGTCAGGAAATGCGCTCGCTGGAAATGAGCGAGCCGGCACAGCGCCGGGCGATTGCCGCGTTCAATCGCGGCAAGTCCGGCAACGACAATCTGCGCGGTTATCTGCGTCGCTTGAGTGCTCAACCCCATGCGGCCGAAGGCGTGTTGCGCGCCTGCTGGCGAATGGTCTGGGCCGATGGCCGGGCTGGTGTCAGCGAGCGTGAATTGCTGGCGCAGTGGGGCAAGTGGCTGGGCTGGACGACGCACCAGATCCAGGCGCTGGCGGCGGACTACGAGCCGCACAAGCGTCCGATCGTCAGCGCGGCGGTGAGCTATCAGGAAGCGATGCGCCTGCTCGGCGTATCGGCCACCAGCGAACCGGCGCAGATCAAGCGTGCCTATCGACGCCTGCTCAGCCGGCATCACCCGGACAAGGTGGCCGGGACAGGTGCCACGCCGGCGCAGGTGCGCGAGGCCACCGAGAGGACCCGCGAATTGCACAATGCCTACACGTTGATTCGCGAACGGCGGGATTTTCGCTAGGCATAAAAAAATCGCAGCGTTGGGCTGCGATTTTTTTTGTCTGCGTTTTGACAGTCCCGGCTCTTCAGTCCGGGCTTTGCGGATTCAACCAGCCACGCACCCGGCGGAACAATTGCTCCTGCTCGGCCTTGTTGTCTGGCAGGGCCTTGAGTGCGACCTGACTGAACGCGGACGTCTTCAGCCGCTTGCTCGCCTGCAGGCGTTCCAGTGCCGCGTTGCGGTCCAGCGCCTTATCCATGTAGAAGATGTCCGCCGTCGGCAGCTTCAGGGTCGGCGTCAGTTCCACCAGCTCCGGTTTGGCCTTGGCCGGCGTCTGCGCGGCTACCAGCACCAGCTTCTCGACTTGCGAGCTTTGTCGCTCGCTCATGTAGCGCGCCGCCCAGTAAGCGCCGGTGCCATGACCGAGGACGACGATGCTGCGCGCGCTCTGTTGTTCTGCGTAGGCCAGTGCCGCGTCGATGCGGGCGAAGATTCGCTCGGCGTCGGCCTTGGACTGTTCTTCGGTGGATTCAGCCACGACCTTGTCGGCCACATCGGCTTCGCCACCGGCGGCTTGTTCGATCGGCTCGGCGGTGGTCGAATCCTTGCTGCCTGGGTCGACGGTTTTCGGCGCGGCGGGTGCTTCGACCACGCGCGGTGCGATGGCATCGCTTTGCAGATCGGGCAGGGTGATACTCAGGCTGCTCCACTCGACGTCCGGCAACTTGCGGCGCAACGGGCCGATCGCCTGGGGCCAGTCTGCGGTTTCGCCGGCACCGGGAATGAGGATCACCGCGCCTTTGGGTTCGGCGGTGTTGGCCGGTTTCCACAGGGCGAGGAAGGTGTCGCTGCCCGCTTGCAGTTGCTGTTGTTCCTGGGCCGGAACCTTGCGTTCGAGTGCCGCGGCTTCTTCCTGACTACGCTCAAGCAGAGGCTGTCGTTCGGCCGGTTTTTCTTCGGCGGGGGTGGGTGCCGGATCCGCGGCTTCGACGGAAAACGCACAAGGCAGGATCAGCGACAGGCACAATGCTGGCATTGCCAGGCGATAGACAGGGGGCATCGGTTATTCCAGGCCAGAAGTTATCCCGGCAGCCTAATGGGTTGGTCAGAATTTGTCAGTGTATGAGACTTCAATGATGCGTTTTTGCTGCCTGTGGGTTATCGGCTGTCTGGCGTTTCCCTTGATGGGCTGGGCGGCGCCTGCGCCACCGAGCCACCTCGCGCGGTTGTCGGCGAGCGAACAACAGTGGCTCGCGCAGCACAATGAATTGCGCGTGGGCCTGGTGTTGCAGGCGCCGTACGCGCAATACGACCGACGCTTGCAGCGGCTGTCGGGGGCCAACGTCGAAGTCATGAAAGCATTGGCCAAGGCGCTGAATGTCGAGCTGAGCTGGCGCAACTTTCAGGATCTGGCACAACTCGAGGCCGCTGCCCGGGACGGCGAGATCGACATCGCCCCGGGCCTGACCCAGACCCCGGGCGGGCTGCGTCTGTGGCAGTTCTCCGACCCGTACATGCGTGTGCCGCAACTGGTGGTCAGCGACCAGAAAAGCAGCGCGACCGTGGAGCTGGAAAAACTCGACAGCCAGACCCGCGTCGCCGTGCGCATGCCCGGCGTCACCGCCGATTACCTGCGCGGCAACTATCCCCACCTGAATCTGCAAGGCGTACCGATGGAGCGCCAGGCGCTGCAACTGTTGCTGAGTCAGCAGGCGTCCTACGCGGTGGTCGATGAGGCGCAGCTCGGTCGGCTGTCGGCGGAACCGGAGTTTGCCGGGCTGGTGGTGGTCGGTGACATTGGGTTGCCGCAACTGCTGCGCATCGGCACCCGCCGCGACTGGCCGGAGCTTGCTGGCATCGTTGAAAGCGCCCTGCGCGCAATTCCGGCCAAGGATCTGGAACGCCTGCATGCGCAGTGGCTGCAACCCAAGTACCCACGGCTCTCCGAGTCGCCGGGCTTCTGGCAGAACCTGAGTCTGTTGTTCGCGGTGCTGCTGCTCAGTTGCGTGGCCATCGTTTTCTGGCAACGCCGCCAGCAACGCAGTCTTGAACAACGCCTGTTCGACGCGCGCGAAGACATCGCCCTGCGTGCCGCCAGCGAAGAGGCCCTGCGTCTGACTCAGTTTTCCATCGATCAAAGCACCGTCGGCATTCTCTGGGTCAACTGGGACAGTCATGTGCGTTACGCCAACCGTGCGGCAGAAAACATGCTCGGTTATCCACAGGGCGCGATCATCGACCGGCCGTTGATCGACTTCGAACCGGGCCTGCACATGGATCGCTGGCTCAACCTGTGGAAGCGCGCCCGGGCCAGCGAAGAAGGGCCGCTGAGTTTTGAAACCAACTGTGTGCGCGCCGATGGCAGTGTGCTGCCGGCGGACGTGTCGCTGAGCTTCCTGCGTTTTCGCGATGGCGAGTACCTGGTGGTTTATCTCACCGATGTTACCGAACGCCGTCGTGCCCTGGCTGCGTTGCAGGAAAGCGAGGCGCGGCTGCAAGGCATCGCGGCCAATGTGCCGGGGCTGGTGTTCCGTCTTGAGCGCGCACCGGTCACCGGGCAAATCGACTTTGCCTACATCAGTGAGGGCAGCGAAAGTCTGGTCGGCTACGCGCCGGCCGCCATCGCCCATCGCGACATGGGCCTGCGCAGTCTGGTGCATCCGGATGACCGGGCCGCTTATCACCAGACCCAGGATCAGGCGCTGGACACCGACAGCGACTGGTCGTGGCAGGGCCGGATTCTCACGCGCCAGGGCGAACAGCGCTGGGCCGAGATCAAGGCCATCACCCGTCAGCTGGAAGGCGGTTCCTATGTCTGGGACGGCATTGTCTGGGACATCACCGAAAGCAAACGCATCGAACTGGAACTGGCGGCCTCCCGCGAACAACTGCGCGAACTGTCGGCGCACCTCGAAAGCGTGCGTGAAGAGGAAAAGGCGCGCATTGCCCGCGAGGTTCACGATGAGCTGGGGCAGATGCTGACGGTGCTGAAACTGGAGACGTCGATGTGCGAACTGGCCTACGCGCAACTCGACCCGGGTCTGAACGAACGCCTGAACAGCATGAAGCGCCTGATCGCCCAGTTGTTCCAGTTGGTGCGCGATGTGGCGACGGCGCTGCGCCCGCCGATCCTCGATGCCGGGATCGCCTCGGCGATCGAGTGGCAGGCGCGGCGGTTCGAGGCGCGCACGCAAATTCCGTGTCTGGTGCAGGTGCCGGACAACCTTGCGCCGCTCAGCGACGCCAAGGCCATCGGCCTGTTCCGCATTCTTCAGGAGGCGCTGACCAACGTCATGCGCCACGCCCAGGCGCATACTGTGGAACTGACGCTGGCGCAGGAAGGCGACGAATTGTGTCTGACGGTCAGCGATGATGGCGTAGGATTTGTCGCCGCTGCCGGCAGGCCGACGTCCTTCGGACTGGTGGGCATGCGCGAGCGGGTGTTGATCATGGGCGGGCAGCTGTCACTCGACAGCGAGCCGGGCGAGGGCACCACGCTGAGCGTGCGGGTGCCACTGGATGAGGAGAAGTAAGTGATCCGTGTACTGGTAGCCGAAGACCACACCATCGTTCGCGAAGGCATCAAGCAATTGATCGGCCTGGCCAAGGATCTGCAAGTGGTGGGGGAGGCGAGCAATGGCGAGCAATTGCTGGAAACCCTGCGTAACGTGCCCTGCGAAGTGGTGCTGCTGGATATCTCGATGCCTGGCGTCAACGGGCTCGAAGCGATTCCGCGGATCCGCGCGCTGAACCATCCGCCGGCGATTCTGGTGCTGTCGATGCACGACGAGGCGCAGATGGCCGCCCGGGCGCTGAAGATCGGCGCCGCCGGGTATGCGACCAAGGACAGCGATCCGGCGCTGCTGCTGACGGCGATTCGCAAGGTCGCGGCGGGCGGGCGCTACATCGACCCGGAGCTGGCCGACCGCATGGTCTTCGAAGTCGGCCTGACCGATGCGCGGCCGCTGCACTCGTTGCTGTCGGAGCGCGAGTTCTCGGTGTTCGAACGCCTGGCCCAGGGCGCCAACGTCAACGACATCGCCCAGCAACTGGCCCTGAGCAGCAAGACCATCAGTACCCACAAGGCGCGGCTGATGCAGAAACTCAACATCACTTCGCTCGCCGAGCTGGTGAAGTACGCGATGGAACACAAGCTCCTCTGAGCGACATATCCAATAGCGACAGGCGCTTTTGCCGGTTCTGACGGCTTGAGCCCCGACTCATGCGTCGGGTTTGCCAAAACGCGCCATCCTTGTAGGGCAATCCCTACCCCCGGCCTTCCATCCGGCTGAGGCGATTCTCTCCTGCGCCCCGATTTGCGTGACTGCGAGCAGCCACTAGGCTTAATCCCACAGCAGTCATCAATAACAAAGGTGTGGGTATGAGCCAGGTCGAATCAAACGCAGGGGCCAGCGATGTGCTGGTCAGCTTTCGTGGAGTGCAGAAGAGCTACGACGGCGAGAACCTGATCGTCAAAGACCTCAACCTGGACATTCGCAAGGGCGAATTCCTCACCTTGCTCGGGCCGTCCGGCTCCGGCAAGACCACCAGCCTGATGATGCTCGCCGGTTTCGAAACCCCGACCGCCGGTGAAATCCTCCTGGCCGGGCGGGCGATCAACAACGTGCCGCCGCACAAGCGCGATATCGGCATGGTGTTCCAGAACTATGCGCTGTTCCCGCACATGACCGTCGCCGAAAACCTCGCGTTTCCGCTGACCGTGCGCGGCCTGAACAAAAGCGACGTCAGCGACAAGGTCAAGAAAGTCCTGAGCATGGTCCAGCTCGACGCGTTCGCATCGCGTTATCCGGCGCAATTGTCCGGCGGCCAGCAACAACGTGTGGCGTTGGCCCGTGCGCTGGTGTTCGAGCCACAGCTGGTGCTGATGGACGAACCGCTCGGCGCTCTCGACAAACAATTGCGCGAACACATGCAGATGGAAATCAAACACCTGCACCAGCGCCTTGGCGTGACCGTGGTCTACGTGACCCACGACCAGGGCGAAGCCCTGACCATGTCCGACCGCGTTGCCGTATTCCATCAGGGCGAGATCCAGCAGATCGCGCCGCCACGCACCCTCTACGAAGAACCGAAAAACACCTTCGTCGCCAACTTCATCGGCGAGAACAACCGCCTCAACGGTCGCCTGCTCAGCCAGAACGGCGAGCGCTGTGTGGTCGAGCTGGGGCGCGGGGAAAAGGTCGAGGCGCTGGCGGTCAACATCGGCCAGACCGGCGAGCCGGTCACTCTGTCGATCCGTCCGGAGCGCGTCAGCCTCAACGGTTCGAGCGACCAATGCGTCAACCGCTTCTCCGGGCGGGTGGCCGAATTCATCTATCTGGGCGACCACGTCCGGGTGCGCCTGGAAGTCTGCGGCAAGACCGACTTCTTCGTGAAACAACCGATTGCCGAGCTCGATCCAGCGCTCGCGGTCGGCGACGTGGTTCCGCTTGGCTGGCAGGTCGAGCACGTTCGTGCGCTCGACCCACTTCTAGAGGCGCACTGAAACGCCCCGCAATACCAACACCAACCCTGCACGTGGAGAGAACAATAAATGTTGAGATCCCTGAAGTTCACAGCCCTGACCCTGGGCCTGATGGGTGCGGCAAGCGCAATGGCCGCTGGGCCGGATCTGACTGTGGTGTCGTTTGGCGGGGCGAACAAGGCGGCGCAAGTCAAAGCCTTCTACGCACCGTGGGAAGCGGCGGGCAACGGCAAGATCGTCGCTGGTGAGTACAACGGTGAGATGGCCAAGGTCAAAGCCATGGTCGACACCAAGAGCGTGTCCTGGGATCTGGTAGAGGTTGAATCGCCGGAACTGTCCCGTGGCTGCGACGAAGACATGTTCGAGCAACTGGATCCTGCGTTGTTCGGCAAATCCGAAGACTACGTCAAAGGCGCGATCCAGCCATGTGGCGTGGGCTTCTTCGTGTGGTCGACCGTGCTGGCCTACAACGCCGACAAACTGAAAACCGCACCGACCAGCTGGGCGGATTTCTGGGACACCAAGAAATTCCCGGGCAAGCGCGGCCTGCGCAAAGGCGCCAAGTACACCCTCGAATTCGCACTGATGGCCGACGGCGTTGCGCCGAAAGACGTCTACAAGGAACTGGCCAGCAAGGGCGGTCAGGATCGCGCGTTCAAGAAACTCGACGAGCTGAAACCGAACATCCAGTGGTGGGAAGCCGGCGCCCAGCCGCCGCAATACCTCGCTTCCGGTGACGTGGTCATGAGCTCGGCCTACAACGGTCGTATCGCCGCCGTGCAGAAAGAATCCAACCTGAAAGTGGTGTGGAACGGCGGCATCTACGACTTCGACGCCTGGGCCATCCCGAAAGGCCTGGACGCCAAGCGTGCCGAAGCGGCGAAGAAATTCATCGCGTTCTCGGTGCAGCCGCAACAGCAGAAGACCTACTCGGAAAACATCGCCTACGGCCCGGCCAACTCTCAGGCAGTGCCGTTGCTGGACAAGGCGATCCTGAAAGACATGCCGACCACTCCGGAAAACATCGCCAACCAGGTGCAGATCGACGTCAGCTTCTGGGCTGACAACGGCGAGCAACTGGAGCAGCGCTTCAATTCCTGGGCTGCGAAGTAACCAGAGGGCTCGCTCTCCTGTGGGAGCGAGCCTGCTCGCGATTGCGGTGTGTCAGTCGGCATCAATGTTGAATCCGAAGGCGCTATCGCGAGCAGGCTCGCTCCCACATTCTCGATTGATCAAAGATTTGCGGAGTACGTCATGGCCATCGCCGTTCCCCTGAACGAGGGCAACAGCCCCACCTTGAAGCAGCGGCTCAAGCACGCCGAGCGGGTCAACCGCTGGAAGGCCCAGGCGCTGATCGCGCCGCTGGTGCTGTTTCTGTTGCTGGTGTTCCTGGTGCCGATCGTGGCGCTGCTCTATAAAAGCGTCGGCAACCCGGAAGTGGTCGGCGGCATGCCGCGCACCGTGACCGCGATTGCTGCGTGGGACGGCCGCGGCCTGCCCGCAGAACCGGTCTACAAAGCCGCCAGCGAAGACCTCGCCGAAGCGCGCAAAAACCAGACCCTGGGCGATCTGTCCAAGCGTCTGAACATGGAGTTGGCCGGCTATCGCAGCCTGCTGACCAAAACCGCCCGCTCGCTGCCATTCGCCAGCGAACCGGCCTCTTATAAAGAAGCGCTGGAAGGCCTCGACGAGCGTTGGGGCGATCCAGCTTACTGGCAAGCGGTGAAGCGCAATACCAGCAGCATCACCCCGTTCTATCTGTTGGCAGCGGTGGATCATCGCATCGACGACCTCGGCGAAATTGCCCCGGCCACCCCGGATCAGGCGATCTACCTCGACATCTTCGCCCGGACTTTCTGGATGGGCCTGATCATCACCGTGATCTGCCTGGTGCTGGCCTATCCGCTGGCGTACCTGCTGGCCAACCTGCCGTCGCGTCAAAGCAACCTGCTGATGATTCTGGTGCTGCTGCCGTTCTGGACTTCGATCCTGGTGCGAGTCGCCGCGTGGATCGTGTTGCTGCAATCCGGCGGATTGATCAACAGCGCGTTGATGGCGATGGGCATCATCGATAAACCGCTGGAGCTGGTGTTCAACCGCACCGGGGTCTACATCTCGATGGTGCACATCCTGCTGCCGTTCATGATCCTGCCGATCTACAGCGTGATGAAAGGCATCTCGCCGACCTACATGCGTGCCGCGATTTCCCTCGGCTGCCATCCGTTCGCCAGTTTCTGGCGGGTGTACTTCCCGCAGACCTACGCCGGTGTCGGCGCCGGTTGCCTGTTGGTGTTCATCCTCGCCATCGGCTACTACATCACCCCGGCGCTGCTGGGCAGCCCGAACGATCAGATGGTCAGCTACTTCGTCGCGTTCTACACCAACACCAGCATCAACTGGGGCATGGCCACTGCACTCGGCGGCTTGTTGCTGCTGGCGACCGTGGTGCTTTATCTGATCTACAGCTGGCTGGTGGGCGCCAGTCGCCTGCGCCTGAGCTAAGGGGAATTTGAAATGCTGAGTCCTTATATGTCGCCCGTCGAGCGGGTGTGGTTCTACAGCTTGCGGATCCTCTGCGGCTTGATCCTGTTGTTTCTGATCCTGCCGGTGCTGGTGATCGTGCCGCTGTCGTTCAACTCGGGCAGTTTCCTGGTGTATCCGTTGCAGGGCTTTTCGCTGCACTGGTATCAGGATTTCTTCGCCTCGGCGGAATGGATGCGCTCACTGAAGAACAGCATCATCGTCGCCCCGGCGGCGACCGTACTGGCGATGGTGTTCGGCACGCTGGCCGCCATCGGCCTGACCCGTGGCGACTTCCCCGGCAAGCCGCTGGTGATGGCACTGGTGATTTCACCGATGGTGGTGCCGGTGGTGATTATCGGTGTGGCCAGTTACCTGTTCTTTGCGCCGCTGGGGCTGGGCAACAGTTTCTTCTCGCTGATCGTGGTGCACGCGGTGCTCGGTGTGCCGTTCGTGATCATCACGGTGTCGGCGACGTTGCAGGGGTTCAACCATAACCTGGTGCGGGCGGCGGCCAGTCTTGGCGCCTCGCCGCTGACCACGTTCCGTCGGGTGACCTTGCCGCTGATTGCGCCGGGGGTGATTTCCGGTGCGCTGTTTGCCTTTGCGACCTCGTTCGATGAAGTGGTGGTGACGCTGTTTCTTGCAGGTCCCGAGCAGGCGACGTTGCCTCGGCAAATGTTCAGCGGGATTCGCGAGAACCTGAGTCCGACGATTGCGGCGGCGGCGACTCTGCTGATTGCCTTCTCGGTGATTCTGTTGCTGACGCTGGAATGGTTGCGTGGACGTAGCGAGAAACTGCGTACCGCTCAGGTCTGAACCCCCTCGATGATTGTTCCCTCGCTCCGCATTCCAGCTTCCGAATGGAACGCGGAGCGTCCCTGGCTGCATTCCCACGCAGAGCGTGGGAACGATCATCCGGGTTGTCTGCCATTCATGCGCTGAATGACAGACAACCCGAATTCCCCAGCTACGCTTGTGCTCAGCTCCCACATCTATAAGAGGCTGCGCACGATGAGTCTTTCCTCGTTCAAGATCGCTCACAAACTGATCACCGGCGCCGGGGCCATCGAGCAACTGGCGGCCGAGCTCACCCGACTGGATATCGACAACCCGCTGATCGTTACCGATGCCGCGCTGGTCAAGTCCGGCACGGTAGAGCTGGCGCTGGCGCAGATCGGCGAGCGTGAATATGAAATCTTCGACCGCGTGTTGCCCGATCCGGAAATCGCCATCGTCGAGGATTGCATGCGTGTCTACCGCGAAGGCGGGCATGACGGGCTGATCGGCCTCGGTGGCGGCAGTGCCATCGACATCGCCAAGAGTGTTGCCGCCTATGCCGGTTATCACGGTGCGCTGGAAGACCTGTTCGGCGTCGATCAGGTGCCGCGCAAAGGCCCGCCGCTGATCGCCATCCCGACTACCGCCGGCACCGGTTCCGAAGTGACCAACGTCGCCATTCTTTCGGACAAGGTCGCCCAACTGAAGAAAGGCATCGTCAGCGATTACCTGTTGCCGGACGTGGCGCTGGTCAGCCCGCAGATGACCCTGACCTGCCCACGCAGCGTGACGGCCGCCAGTGGCGTCGATGCGCTGGTGCATGCCATCGAATCCTATCTGTCGCTGAATGCCTCGCCGATCACCGATTCGCTGGCCATCGGCGCGATCAAGTTGATCGCCCGGTCATTGCCCAAGGCCTACGCCAACCCCTCCAACCTGCAAGCCCGGGAAGACATGGCCACCGCCAGCCTGATGGCCGGCATGGCGTTCGGCAATGCCGGGGTCGGCGCGGTGCATGCGCTGGCGTATCCGCTGGGCGGGCGTTTCAACATTGCCCACGGCGTCAGCAATGCGTTGCTGCTGCCGTATGTCATGACCTGGAACAAGATGGCCTGCGTCGAGCGGATGCAGGATATCGCCGAAGCCATGGGGGTGAAGACCGGTCATCTGAGTCTCAACGAGGCCGCCGACAGTGCGGTCGCGGCGATGACCGAACTGTGCGCAGCGGTAGAAATCCCGCTGGGCTTGCGCAGTTTCGGCGTGCCCGAAGAGGCGATCCCGGCCATGGCCGTAGAGGCCGCCGGCATCGAGCGCCTGATGCGCAACAACCCGCGCAAGCTCAGCGCCGCCGACATCGAGAAGATCTACCGGGCGGCGTACTGAGAAACTGTCGGCCGCCGGTCATGGCACAACCCAATCATCGCGGTCACGGTGCGCGCGCGGAAACTTGAGGTATACAATGCGCGCCATCGTGATTTAGCTCAGAAAAGGTGCGTCATGCAGCCCTTCGTTATTGCTCCGTCGATTCTCTCCGCCGACTTCGCCCGCCTGGGCGAGGAAGTGGACAACGTTCTGGCCGCCGGTGCCGACTTCGTCCACTTCGATGTCATGGACAACCACTACGTACCGAACCTGACCATCGGCCCGATGGTCTGCGCCGCGCTGCGCAAGTACGGCGTGACCGCGCCGATCGACGCGCACCTGATGGTCAGCCCGGTGGATCGCATTGTCGGCGACTTCATCGAAGCCGGCGCCACCTACATCACCTTCCACCCGGAAGCCACGCTGCACGTCGATCGTTCGCTGCAACTGATCCGTGAAGGCGGCTGCAAATCCGGCCTGGTGTTCAACCCGGCGACCCCGCTGGACGTGCTCAAGTACGTGATCGACAAGGTCGACATGGTCTTGCTGATGAGCGTCAACCCGGGCTTCGGCGGGCAGAAGTTCATCCCCGGCACCCTCGACAAGCTGCGTGAAGCGCGGGCGATCATCGATGCTTCGGGCCGTGACATCCGCCTGGAAATCGATGGCGGCGTCAACGTCAACAACATCCGTGAAATCGCTGCCGCTGGCGCCGACACTTTTGTGGCCGGCTCCGCGATCTTCAATGCGCCGAACTATCAGGAAGTCATCGACAAGATGCGTTCCGAACTGGCGCTGGCCCGCCCATGAGCGGTTTTGAGCAGCTGTTCCCGGGGCAACTGCCGCGGTTGGTGATGTTCGATCTGGATGGCACGCTGATCGATTCGGTACCCGACCTGGCGGCGGCAGTGGATAACATGCTGCTCTCCCTCGGGCGCAAGCCTGCCGGTATCGAGTCGGTGCGCGAATGGGTGGGCAACGGCGCGCCGGTGCTGGTGCGCCGCGCGTTGGCCGGCGGCATCGATCATTCCTCCGTGGATGACGTCGAAGCCGAGCATGCGCTGGAGGTTTTCATGCAAGCCTACGGCGCCAGCCATGAGCTGACCGTGGTCTATCCCGGCGTGCGCGATACCCTGAAATGGCTGCACAAGCAGGGCGTGGCCATGGCGCTGATCACCAACAAGCCGGAGCGCTTCGTCGCGCCGCTGCTGGATCAGATGAAGATCGGCCGCTACTTCAAGTGGATCATCGGCGGCGACACCCTGCCGCAGAAGAAGCCCGATCCGGCGGCGCTGTTCTTCGTCATGAAGATGTCCGGCATTCCGGCCTCGCAATCGTTGTTCGTCGGCGATTCGCGCAGCGACGTGCTGGCGGCGAAAGCGGCGGGGGTCAAATGTGTCGGGCTGAGTTATGGCTACAACCATGGCCGGCCGATTGCCGAGGAATCCCCGGCGCTGGTGATCGACGATCTGCGCAAGCTAATTCCCGGTTGCCTGGATACGGCCGCTGAGATAACGTTGCCCGACGCTTCTCAATCCCCTTCTGGAAACGCCATCGTGGTGGTCACCCGCAAACTCTGGATGAAAGTCATCAAGGCCCTGGCCCGCTGGCGTTGGCGCGCCTGACTTGTTCCTGGCCGGCCTGCCGGCGCGTTTGCACACCTGACTGATTTGCCCCTCACACCACGAGGCACCCTATGATCCGCGAAGAATTCCTGCGTCTGGCCGCTGACGGCTACAACCGCATCCCGCTGGCCTGCGAAACCCTGGCCGACTTTGACACGCCGCTGTCGATCTACCTGAAACTGGCCGACCAGCCCAACTCCTACCTGCTCGAATCGGTGCAGGGCGGCGAGAAATGGGGCCGTTACTCGATCATCGGCCTGCCGTGCCGCACCGTGCTGCGGGTTCACGATCATCACGTCAGCATCACCGTCGATGGCGTCGAGACCGAAAGCCACGATGTCGAAGACCCGCTGGCCTTCGTCGAAACCTTCAAGGCCCGCTACAACGTGCCGACCATTGCCGGTCTGCCGCGCTTCAACGGCGGCCTGGTCGGCTACTTCGGTTACGACTGTGTGCGTTATGTAGAGAAGCGCCTCGGCAAATGCCCGAACCCGGATCCGCTGGGCGTGCCGGACATTTTGCTGATGGTCTCCGATGCGGTGGTGGTGTTCGACAACCTCGCCGGCAAGATGCACGCGATCGTGCTGGCCGACCCGGCACAGGCCGATGCCTACGAGCAGGGCCAAGCGCAATTGCAGCAACTGCTGGAAAAACTGCGTCAGCCGATCACCCCGCGTCGTGGCCTGGATTTCAGCAAGCAGCAGGCGGCCGAGCCGGTGTTCCGCTCCAGTTTCACCCAGGACGACTACGAAAAAGCTGTCGACACCATCAAGGAATACATCCTCGCCGGTGACTGCATGCAGGTCGTGCCGTCCCAGCGCATGTCGATCGACTTCAAGGCGGCGCCGATCGATCTTTATCGCGCACTGCGTTGCTTCAACCCGACGCCGTACATGTACTTCTTCAACTTCGGCGATTTCCACGTCGTCGGCAGTTCGCCGGAAGTGCTGGTGCGGGTCGAAGACAACCTGATCACCGTGCGCCCGATTGCCGGCACCCGTCCTCGCGGGGCGACCGAAGAGGCGGACGTGGCGCTGGAAGAAGACCTGCTGTCCGACGACAAGGAGATCGCCGAGCACCTGATGCTGATCGACCTCGGTCGCAACGACACCGGGCGCGTTTCGGAAATCGGTTCAGTGAAACTTACGGAGAAGATGGTCATCGAGCGTTATTCCAACGTGATGCACATCGTGTCCAACGTCACCGGTCAATTGAAAGCCGGGCTGACGGCGATGGACGCGCTGCGGGCGATCCTGCCGGCGGGCACCTTGTCCGGCGCGCCGAAGATCCGCGCGATGGAAATCATCGACGAACTGGAGCCCGTCAAGCGTGGCGTGTATGGCGGCGCGGTCGGTTACTTCGCCTGGAACGGCAACATGGACACCGCGATTGCGATCCGTACCGCCGTGATCAAGAACGGCGAGCTGCACGTGCAGGCCGGTGGCGGCATCGTCGCCGACTCGGTGCCGGCGCTGGAATGGGAAGAAACCATCAACAAGCGTCGGGCGATGTTCCGCGCTGTTGCATTGGCCGAGCAAACCCCGGACTGAGTGATTGATGACTCAGCCATAAAAAAACGCGGCGCCTGTGAGGGCGCCGCGTTTTTTTATGGCCTGCGAATCAGAAGTCGAGTGCTACGCCGACGTTGATCCCTTGCTGGGTGAAGTCGTCATCCTTGCGAATGTCGTAGCTGGCGCGCAATGCCAGATCCTTGGTGAGGTTGTGGCTCACACCCAGGTTCAGGCGGTTCAGGTTGGTCTGAGGGGCATAGCCGGCCAGGGTGTAGCGGTTGTTCGGCAGGCTGTTGAGGTTCATCGTCACATTCTGGGTGTCGTCGTTGTACTCGCGCTCATGGGCCAGTTCGCCGAACACCTGGGTCTGCGAGGTGATCTGGTACTTGCCCTGGATCCCGAGGCCGAGACGCCGGGAAATGCGCGACTGGTCATCGAACGTCAGCGCGGTGGAGTCGGCGCCGTTTTCCGAGTAACCGTCGACTTCAACCTTGGCAAAGTCGGCGCTGACGAATGGCGACAGGTGCCATGGGCTGCTCGCTTCTGGCGCAATGTCGTAACCCACGCGTCCGCTGAAGGCCAGAACATAGCCATCGGTATCGCCTTTCTCGCCGCGTTCGTTGACCCCCAGCTGGAATTTGCGTTTGAGGCTGTCGTAATCCAGATGCCCGGCGGTCACGGCGGCGTCACCCCACCAGCGGTTCTGCTGGTACTGGGCGAACGCGGTGCCGAGGTAGGTGTTCAGCTTGTAGTCCGAATCGTTGTCGCCGGCCTCGAGTTTCTGGTTGTAGAAACCGGCCGCCACGCCCACGCGCCAGGCGTCGTTGAGACGGTAGCTGCCGCCGATGTTCAGGTTGTAACCGTTGCCGTCGGCGCTGGCGCCGCTGCGCTGGCTGTCGAAATCCTGATGCTGGCCGCCACCGGCGACAATCGCCCGCCATTGGCCAACGGCCTGCCAGTTTTCCCAATCCGCCAGCCACTGGTTGCGCAGTTCATCCTGATGCGAGCGCAGGGTGCCTTGAGCCATTTGCGGTAACAGAGTCGCTTCCCATGGCGCGGCCAGCAACGAGTAGGCGTAATCGGCAATCAGGCGCTGCCCGGCTTCGGTCGGGTGGACGGCGTCGTTGTAGATCAGCTTGGTCGGATCCGGGGTGGCGCTGTTGATCCCGTACCGCGCGTTCTCCGTGCAACTGTTGCCGCTGAAGCAGGTGCCGACCAGATTCTGGTCGGTCGCCAGGCCGAACTGCGCCGGATTGGCGAATGCCTCTTTGAGCAGAACAGGGACGTTCAGCGGGATGACGTTGGCGTTGACGCTCTGCAATTGGCTGACCAGTTCGGTGTTGAACTGGGCGCTGAGTTGCGAGGTGAAGGCCTGTAGCGGCGAGCCGTTGATGGCTGGAGTCAGGCCAATGTCCGGCAACAGCCAGACCATGATGTAGCGGGCGCCGGCACCTTGCAGCGTGCGTACGCTGTCGACCAGTCGATCGGCCGCGGCATTCGCCTGAGGAAGACTGGTGACGCGGCCCTGGAGGAAGTCGTTGCCACCCCCGGTCAGGTAATACAGGGCATTCGGGTCGGCGCGGAAGCCGTTCGACGGCAGATAACCGGCACGGGTGCGTTCGCCGGTGGCGGACTGGCTGGTGATCGAGTCGAGAATCTGGTCGGTGCGGTAACCGCCTACTGCCCAGTTGTTGCCATCCGGCTGGCCTTGGCCGGCACGTACCGCTGAGGACGAGGAGGCGGTCTGGTCCGGGGTGAAGCCGAGACGGCCTCCGAGCAATTGGGTGGAATTGAGTGAGTAGAACTCACCGCTGCCGTCCTGATAGTTCGGGCCCGTGCGGTTGGTGTAGCGTTCGGTGGCGCCGGCCGGGCCGCCGCTGTCGGTGAAAGTCCCCGCATCACTAAGGCTGTCGCCGAAGACCACGAAATTCGAATAAGGATTGGGTGCGGCGTTCGCCTGGGCGCAGGCCATCGCGAGCAGGCATCCGGCGAGCGGTACAAACAACGTCTGTTTGATCATGAGCAAGTCCGTTTATTTATTGTTGTAGTGAACGAAACGACAGTACCAAAAACTTCCGGCGTTTTGCCATCGGTCGTCAACCCTCCCATTGTTTTATCCCCCACGGCCCCGGCCATATTGCACGCTCCGCCCAGCTAAGTTACTGTGCCGAAACGTATGAACGAGACCTTCCCCGTGTTGATCACCAGCAAACTTCTGGATCAAGTCATCAAGGCACACGCCCGCTGGCGTTGGCGCGCCTGAATCTTTTCTGCCGGCCCCGCCGGATCTGTATCGCTTTGCCTTCCTTGCCCGTTTGAAATGCCGCTGTGCCGATGCGACCTGCGCGTCCGCCAGTGTGCAGCGCCCTGGCAAGTCATTCGAAGGCTGTCTTCAAGTCAGAATTCAAGAGGTTCGAAACGCCATGTTGCTGATGATCGACAACTACGACTCCTTTACTTACAACGTTGTGCAATACCTCGGCGAGCTGGGTGCCGAGGTCAAAGTGGTGCGCAACGACGAACTGACCATCGCCGAAATCGAAGCGCTCAACCCTGAGCGGATCGTCGTATCCCCGGGCCCGTGCACACCGACCGAAGCCGGCATTTCCATCGAGGCCATCAAGCACTTCGCCGGCAAACTGCCGATCCTCGGTGTCTGCCTCGGTCACCAGTCCATCGGCCAGGCTTTTGGCGGCGATGTCGTCCGCGCTCGCCAGGTGATGCACGGTAAGACTAGTCCGGTATTCCACGAGGACAAGGGCGTGTTTGCCGGTCTGAACCGCCCGCTGACCGTCACCCGCTATCATTCCCTGATCGTCAAACACGAAACGTTGCCCGATTGCCTGGAGCTGACGGCGTGGACCCAGCACGATGACGGTTCGGTCGACGAGATCATGGGCCTGCGTCACAAGACCCTGAACATCGAGGGCGTACAGTTCCACCCGGAATCGATCCTCACCGAGCAGGGCCACGAACTGTTCGCCAACTTCCTCAAACAAACCGGCGGCACGCGCTAAGGACTTTCCATGAATATCAAGACAGCCCTGAGCCGTATCGTCGATCACCTCGACCTCAGCACCGATGAAATGCGCGACGTGATGCGCGAAATCATGACTGGCCAATGCACGGACGCGCAGATTGGCGCGTTCATGATGGCGATGCGCATGAAGAGCGAGAGCATCGACGAGATCGTCGGTGCCGTGTCGGTGATGCGCGAGCTGGCGGACAAGGTCGAACTCCAGACCCTCGACCGAGTGGTCGATGTGGTCGGTACCGGCGGTGACGGGGCAAACATTTTCAACGTGTCGACCGCATCTTCCTTTGTGGTCGCCGCGGCTGGCTGCACCGTGGCCAAGCACGGTAACCGCGCGGTGTCGGGCAAGAGCGGCAGCGCCGATCTGCTGGAAGCCGCCGGCATCTACCTCAACCTGACCCCGGTTCAGGTGGCGCGCTGCATCGACAACGTCGGCATCGGTTTCATGTTTGCCCAGACCCACCACAAAGCCATGAAGTATGCCGCCGGCCCGCGTCGCGATCTCGGCCTGCGTACCCTGTTCAACATGCTCGGCCCGCTTACGAATCCGGCCGGTGTGAAACATCAGGTGGTGGGCGTGTTCACCCCGGCGCTGTGCCGGCCGTTGGCTGAAGTCTTGCAGCGTCTGGGCAGCAAGCACGTGCTGGTGGTGCATTCGAAAGACGGTCTGGACGAATTCAGTCTGGCGGCGCCGACGTTTGTCGCCGAGCTGAAGGACGATCAAATCACCGAATATTGGGTCGAGCCGGAAGATCTGGGCATGAAGAGCCAGAGCCTGCACGGCCTGTCGGTCGAAGGCCCGGAAGCGTCGCTGGCGCTGATCCGCGATGCACTGGGCAAGCGCAAGACCGAGAATGGTCAGAAGGCTGCCGAAATGATCGTGCTCAATGCCGGTGCGGCGCTGTACGCCGCCGACCTGGCGACAAGTCTGAAAGAGGGCGTGGCACTGGCCCACGACGCTCTGCACACCGGTCTTGCTCGGGAAAAACTCGAGGAGTTGGGTGCCTTTACCGCGGTATTCAAAGTGGAGAATGAGGGATGAGTGTACCGACGGTTCTGGAAAACATTCTGGCCCGCAAGGTTCAGGAAGTCGCCGAGCGTAGCGCCCGTGTGAGCCTGAGCGAGCTGGAAAGTCTGGCCAAGGCGGCCGATGCACCCCGTGGTTTTGCCCAGGCACTGCTGGCGCAGGCCAAGAAGAAACAGCCGGCAGTGATCGCCGAGATCAAGAAGGCGTCGCCGAGCAAGGGCGTGATCCGCGAGAATTTCGTGCCTGCCGATATCGCCAAAAGCTACGAGAAGGGCGGGGCGACCTGCCTGTCGGTGCTGACCGACATCGACTACTTCCAGGGCGCCGATGCTTACCTGCAACAGGCCCGCGCGGCGTGCTCGCTGCCGGTGATCCGCAAGGACTTCATGATTGATCCGTACCAGATCGTCGAAGCCCGTGCCTTGGGCGCCGATTGCGTGTTGTTGATCGTCTCCGCACTGGATGACGTGAAAATGGCCGAACTGGCTTCGGTGGCCAAAGACGTCGGCCTCGATGTGCTGGTGGAAGTGCACGACGGCGATGAGCTGGAGCGCGCGTTGAAAACTCTCGACACGCCGCTGGTCGGGGTCAATAACCGCAACCTGCACACCTTTGACGTGAGCCTGGAAACCACTCTCGACCTGCTGCCGCGCATTCCGCGCGATCGTCTGGTCATCACCGAGAGCGGCATCCTCAACCGTGCCGATGTCGAGCTGATGGAAATCAGTGATGTCTACGCGTTCCTGGTCGGCGAAGCGTTCATGCGCGCCGAAAGTCCGGGCATCGAACTGCAGCGTCTGTTCTTCCCGGAGCGCGGCGTTCCGGTGAGCGGTTCGACCCTCGACTGATTCATTCAGACCGAGTCGAATCATTCGCGGGCAAGCCCGCTCCCACAGGAGAACTGCATTCCTGATGTGGGAGCGGGCTTGCTCGCGAAGAGGCCATAAGATTCACCACAGACTAATCGTCTAACGGACTTCTTTATGACTCCAGTTTCCCTGACCATCGAAGCCGGCCTGCAAGCCGAACAGGATCTACTGGCCTCGGTCTGCGCCGGTGATGCCGAATTTGGCCTGCTGTTCTGGCAGCCCAGCGATCGCGCTTTGGTCATGCCGCGCCGTTTGAACCGCTTGCCCGGATTCGATCACGCCTGCGAAGTCTCCGCTGCTGCCGGTTGGCCGGTGTTGCTGCGTGAAACCGGCGGCGAACCGGTTCCGCAATCGGCTTCCACCATCAATATTGCACTGGTCTACGCACCGCCTCGCAGCGAAGGTGATCTGAACCGCATCGAAACCGGTTACCGGCGGCTATGCGATCCGATCTGTGAGTTGCTGGATGAGTTGGGTGGCACTTCGTCGCTGGGGGAAATCGACGGTGCATTCTGCGACGGTCGCTTCAACGTCAATCTCGACGGTCGCAAGATGGTCGGCACCGCTCAGCGCTGGCGCCAGAGTCAGGGGGGGCAGCGTCCGGTGGGGTTGGTGCACGGGGCGATGCTGGTGGATGACGAACGTGAGTCGATGGTTGCGGCGGTCAACCGCTTCAACGAAGCTTGTGGTCTGGAGCAACGGGTACGTGCCGCCAGCCACATCGCTCTGCATGAGAAATTCCCGGCGCCCCATGCACTGGCGCGTCTCGATGAACTCTTTCGTTTGATGCTGGCGCAGGTCTACGCCTGCTGAGCTTTGGAACTCAGCGAGTGCCGAAGACCACCATGGTCTTGCCTTTCACATCCACGAGGTTGCGTTCCTCAAGATCCTTGAGCACGCGACCGACCATCTCTCGCGAACAACCGACAATCCGGCCGATTTCCTGACGGGTCACCTTGATCTGCATGCCGTCCGGGTGGGTCATCGCGTCCGGTTGTTTGCACAGCTCCAGCAGGCAGCGAGCAACACGACCAGTGACGTCGAAGAACGCCAGGTCGCCGACTTTGCGTGTGGTGTTGCGCAGGCGTTGTGCGATTTGTCCGCTGAGGACGTAAAGAATGTCTGGATCCTGTTGCGACAGTTCGCGGAACTTGGTGTAGCTGATTTCCGCCACTTCGCATTCAACCTTGGCCCGCACCCAGGCGCTGCGCTGCTGTTCCTGGCCGGCTTCTTCGAACAGACCCAGCTCGCCGAAGAAGTCCCCGGCATTCAGGTAGGCGATGATCATCTCGCGGCCGTCGTCGTCCTCGATCAGGATCGTGACCGAACCGCGGATGATGAAGTACAGCGTGTCGGAGCGATCCCCGGCGCAGATGATGTTGCTCTTGGCCGCGTGACGCCGGCGCTGGCAATGCATCAGCAGCTTGTCGAGGTTCTTGATTTTGGGTGTGGGGGTAATACCAACCATGGTTGTATCCCGAAAAGACTGCACGGTTATATTTGGTTTTTATATGAGGCGCTGAGGCGGTCGCTACACAGTCTGGCGAAGGCGCCAGTGAATTGGCGCCAGCTTACCAGACACTTCGTCGAAATTTCGAGAAATCACCTACGTTAAAGGTGCATTCGTCCCAGGAACGTGCTCGCTGTCCGGGCAGGGCCCTGTGCTAAGCTGGCGACCCTTTTTTCTACAGTGGAGTCTTGGCGATGAAGGCACGCATCCAATGGGCTGGCGAAGCCATGTTCCTCGGCGAATCCGGCAGCGGTCATGTCGTGGTCATGGACGGTCCGCCGGACGCCGGTGGTCGTAACCTGGGTGTCCGCCCGATGGAAATGCTCCTGCTGGGCGTCGGCGGTTGCAGCAATTTCGACGTGGTCAGCATTTTGAAGAAGTCCCGTCAGGCCGTTGAAAGCTGCGAAGCCTTTCTGGAAGCCGAGCGTGCGACCGAAGATCCGAAAGTGTTCACCAAGATCCACATGCACTTCGTGGTCAAGGGCCGTGGCCTGAAAGAAGCCCAGGTCAAACGCGCCATCGAACTGTCTGCCGAGAAGTATTGCTCGGCCTCGATCATGCTCGGCGCGGCCGGCGTAGCGATCACCCACGACTACGAAATCGTTGAACTCGGCTGAGCCGACATTCAACTATCATAAAAGCAGTGCAGACTCTGGCGATCCCCCGCTGACGTCTGCATAATGCGCCACTTTTTTCAGGGCCGTGATCAGTCAACCGACGGGTCATCCGCCTGAACAGATAACCAAAATCGCCATCGCGAAGAGGTGTTAACCGTCCTACGCAGGTGCGTTGTTCGCACTTGACGGGCATGCTTGATCACGCGGCCGTGCCGCATACATAGAGAGTTTTTAACGGTGAAAAGCAAACTCAAGCTCCACGGGTTCAATAACCTGACAAAGACCTTGAGCTTCAACATCTATGACATCTGCTACGCGGAAACCCCGCAAGACCAGCAGGCATACGTCGAGTACATCAATCAAGAGTACAACGCCGAACGCCTGACGCAGATCCTCACGGAAGTTGTCGAAATCATTGGTGCCAACATTCTGAACATTGCGAGTCAGAACTATGAGCCTCAGGGTGCCAGCGTCACGATTCTGATCTCGGAAGAGCCGGTGACCCCGACCGAAAGCCAGATCGAAGAGTCCCCGGGCCCGTTGCCCGAAATCATCCTGGCCCACCTCGACAAGAGCCACATCACGGTGCATACCTACCCGGAAATCCATCCGGACGCCGGTATCGCGACCTTCCGTGTGGACATCGACGTGTCGACCTGTGGTGTCATTTCACCGCTCAAAGCGCTCAACTTCCTCATTCACCAGTTCGATTCGGACATCGTGACCGTGGATTACCGTGTGCGCGGCTTCACCCGTGACGTTGAAGGCAACAAGCACTTCATCGACCACGAGATCAACTCGATCCAGAACTACCTCTCCGAAGACACTCGCGACGCGTACCAGATGACTGACGTGAACGTGTACCAGGAAAACCTGTTCCACACCAAAATGCTGCTGAAGAACTTCGAACTGGACAACTACCTGTTCGGCGATGCCACCAGCAACCTGTCGTCTGAGCAACGCGCTCAGGTGACCGAGCGTGTGAAACACGAAATGCTGGAAATCTTCTACGCGCGCAATATGCCGAGCTAAGAAGTCCGGGCACAAAAAAAGGCGACTGCTTTGCGGCAGTCGCCTTTTTTATGGGCGTTTTTCAGATCCGGTAAGTGCTCTTGGTCATCACTTTGGCCAACAGGCTCATGCCGAACTTCACTGGCGCCGGGAAGCGGAAACCGCCGGCCTCCAGTGCGCTTTCCGCGTGATGTTCTTCATCTATACGCATCTGCTCCAGAATTGCCCGGGATTTTTCGTCCTCGGCCGGCAGTTGTTCCAGATGCTCGTTCAGGTGTTTGCAGACTTGATGCTCTGTGGCGGCAACAAATCCGAGGCTGACCTTGTCGCTGATCAGCCCGGCGACAGCGCCGATGCCGAACGACATACCGTAGAACAGTGGGTTGAGCACACTGGTGTGGCTGCCCAACTGGTGAATGCGCTGCTCGCACCAGACCAGATGATCAATCTCTTCTTCGGCCGCATGCTCCATGGCCTCGCGCACCTGTGGCAGCTTGGCGGTCAGCGCCTGGCCCTGATACAGCGCCTGGGCGCAGACTTCACCGGTATGGTTGATGCGCATCAGACCGGCTACGTGGCGGGTGTCTTCATCGCTCATCTGCACATCGGGCTGCACGATCGCCGGCGACGGACGGTACGGCTGACCGCTGAAGGGCAGCAAGGTACGCATCGCGGCATCGGCTTGCAGCAGAAGACGATCAATGGGCGAGTAGTGACGTTGGGTAGTCATGCTGACCTCCGGGAAGAATCTCGGCGGCCAGTTTAACCGAATCGGCCGGGGAAGGTTTGCGCTGGGTCATGTGGGAGCAGGGCGCTCCCACCGATCTCTGGGTTCAATCAGCCCGGAGGCCAGTTCATCTGGCGTTGACCGAGCACGTGCATGTGAATGTGGTAGACCGTCTGCCCGCCCATTTCATTGCAGTTCATCACCACCCGGAAGCCTTCCTCGCACCCCAGTTCCAGCGCCAGACGCTGGGCGGTGAACAGGATATGCCCGGCCAGTGCCTTGTCGTCTTCGGTCAGGTCGTTGAGGGTACGCACCGGTTTCTTCGGGATCACCAGAAAATGCACCGGTGCCTGTGGGGCGATGTCGTGGAACGCCAGAACCTGGTCGTCCTCGTAGATGATCTTCGCCGGGATTTCCCGGTTGATGATCTTGGTGAACAGAGTATCCACAGCTGTTTTCTCCGTTGTTTGGGCTGGTCTGAGTGTACTCATAGGAGGATTAGCCCGCCCAGTGTTTTGCCGTAGGGCTTTTCAGCGCGGGCAGTAAGCCTTGTTGACCATGCCGACAATCGTGCGATTGAGCCAGCGCGAACCGAGCCGAGGCAGAAAGGCGAACCAGCGGTTTCGGCGTCCTGGAATGATGATTGCGCGGTTTTTCTCCAGGGCGCGCACGGTATACAGCGCGACCTCCTCGGGACTCATCAGCAGTTTGCTCGCGTTGAGCTTGTCGTTGTTCAGTTGCGCGGTGCGAAAGAATGCGGTGCGGGTCGGGCCGGGGCAGAGCACCGACACCTTGACCGCACACTTCTTCAATTCCACCCGCAGCGCTTCCGAGAAGTGCAGGACATACGCCTTGCTGGCGTAGTAGGTGCTCATCCAGGGCCCGGGGTTGAAGGCCGCCACCGACGCGACATTGAGAATCTGCCCGCCGCCCTGCAACGCCATGCTGTTGCCGATGGCATGGCAGAGGCGGGTGAGGGCGAGGATGTTCACTTCGATCAGGTCCTGTTCGGTCATCCAGTCCTGGGCCAGGAACGGGCCACAAGTACCGATGCCGGCGCAATTGACCAACAGATCGATCTGCCGGTCGCCTTCTTCAAGCTCCAGCAGAAAACCGGACAGGCGCAGCGGCTCGCCGAGGTCGCAGGCGCGGAACAGCACTTCAACGCCGAAGCGCTGGGTCAGTTCAATCGCAATGCTTTCCAGCTGATCACGCTGGCGAGCCACCAGAATCAGGCTACGGCCGCGGCGCGCCAGGGCTTCGGCCATGGCCAGGCCGATGCCGCTGGAGGCGCCGGTGATCAGAGCGTAACGGGTCATGCAAATCTCCATCGCAACAGCGCCGCGCCGTGGACGCAGGTGTCACGGCGGGGAGCGTTGTTCATTCTTTCGCAGATTCTACAGGGGCGAGGGCGGCTTCGGCTGCATCGTCTGCCGAATTCGCGGCGGGCTCGACTTCCACATCGATTTCATCGGTGGTCACCGAACCGCTCTCGTAGCTGCTTTCAAGACTGCTTTCGTATTCCTGCTGGATGGCTGTGATCCCGCCCAGCATGCCGCCCATGAAAAACAGTCCGATAAACACGATCCACAGCGAGCACAGCACTTTGACTGCCGTGCTGTTCGGCGGAGGTGGTGGGCCATAGCGGTTGGCGCCGGTATTGCCCGGCACGATCATGATCACCAGCGGGAAGAAACTGCCCACGAACGGCACCAGCGTCAGCAGCCAGAGCCACCCGGACCAGCCGATATCGTGCAGGCGCTGGATGCTGAACAGGATCCCGACAATCGCGAAGGCCAGAAACAGGAAGAAAGCGAGGAGACCGCCGATGATCAGGCCGGTCGTCGAGTCGGCGCTCACCAGGCCCAGACCGATCAACGCGAACACGCTGACGATTGGCAGGGCGACCAGGCTCAACACCATCGACCATGCCAGGTAGCGCAAGCGGCCGATCCGGCCTTCAACGCTGAGCGGCTTTAGAGGCGCGAATGCCGGCAGGTTTTCACCGACGGCGGCGCGAGGGGGCGCATAAGGTGAATCGGGTTCGGTGACGGCGGCGCTTTGCTCGTGGACATCCGACAGGTTCAGTTCGATGGGCGTTTCGGTTTCGATCCGGGCATCGATCCCTGTCTTCCCCAGCGCTTGCAGGTAGGTCTGCGCATCGCTGTGGGACAGATCACGCTTGAGCGCGACGGTGCGACCATTGAACAGGCGCTCGATGGCGGCGACATCGCTTTTGAACAGATCGGCCAGGTTGAGCTTGGCCGTGGTGATATCGACGCCGGGCTGGAGCGCGCCGTCGAAAACGATCTTGTAACGGGGTTCGCTCATGGCCGAGGCATCCTTGTCGCGAGATAAATTGAGTCTAAGGCCAGTCAGACAGCGACTGGCCGGGTTTCATTCAACGTGGCCAGCGTTTCGGCAGTTGCGCTGCGTGCTCCAGGGCCTGGCGGTATTCGGCATCTAGACGCGCCACCAGTTGATCCACGCTTGGCAGATCGTCGATCTGGCCTACGCCTTGGCCCGCAGACCACACGGTTTTCCAGGCCTTGGCTTCGTCGTTGATCGGCTTGAGCTTGTCGCCGAAATTCACTTCACCCTTGCCTTGCAGGGCTGCCATGTCGAAACCGGCGGCCTCCAGGCTTTGACGCATGAAACTGGCCGGTACACCGGACACGGCAGGAGTATGAATGATGTCGGCGGCTTTGGCAGTCAGCAGCATCTCCTTATAGGCGTCAGGCGCATGACTTTCAGTAGTACCGATAAATCGCGTGCCGAAGTAGGCCAGATCCGCGCCGAGCAGTTGTGCGGCGAGAATCTCATGTCCATGGTTCAAACATCCTGCAAGCAACAGGGTCTTGTCGAAAAACTCGCGGATCTCGGCGATCAGCGAAAACGGGCTCCAGGTCCCGGCGTGCCCACCGGCACCGGCTGCAACAGCGATCAAACCATCGACACCGGCCTCCGCGGCTTTTTCGGCATGGCGGCGGGTCGTCACATCGTGGAAGACCAGGCCGCCGTAACTGTGCACGGCGTCTACCACTTCCTTCACTGCGCCGAGGCTGGTGATGACGATGGGCACCTTGTGCTCGACGCAGATGTTCAGATCCGCCTCCAGACGCGGATTGCTCTTGTGAACAATCAGGTTTACCGCGTACGGCGCCGGGTTCTCCAATGTCGCCAGCCCCGCTTCGATCTGCTCCAGCCAGGCCTTGAACCCGCTGCTTTCGCGTTGGTTCAGCGCCGGGAAGCTGCCAACTACGCCGTTACGGCAGCACGCCAGCACCAGTTCAGGATTGGAGATCAGAAACATCGGCGCCGCCACTACGGGCAGGCGCAGACGTTGTTCGAGCAGAGCGGGCAGCGACATCGGAAGTACCCCGGAAAGTTGTATTTGTTGAAGTTAGAACGGCTTGACCACGACCAGAATTACGATAGCCAGCAATATCAGAACCGGCACTTCATTGAACCAGCGATAAAAGACATGGCTGCGGGTGTTCTCGCCACGGGCAAAACGTTTTACCTGCGCGCCGCACATGTGGTGGTAACCGATCAACAGCACGACCAGGGTCAGTTTCGCGTGGATCCAGCCACCGCTGCTAAAGATGCTCGGGTTGAGATAGATCAGCCAGCCGCCGAAGATCAGCGCGGCGATCATCGCCGGGCCCATGATGCCGCGATACAGCTTGCGCTCCATGATGCTGAAGCGTTCCTTGCTGATCGTGTCTTCACTTTGCGCGTGATAAACGAACAGTCGCGGCAGATAGAACAGCCCGGCAAACCAGCACACGATGCTGACGATATGAAGCGCTTTGATCCACAGATAGAGCATTTTTGGTTATTCCCTGATTCACGGTAGGCCGGATAGTAGAGGCTTGAGCGTCCGCACGTCACCTTGACGGTTGTCGCAGGGGCGCGCGGCCCCTATTATCGACGGCTTTCCAGTGGGTTCGTTGAGGGCAGGTTTATGGTCAAGGTCGGTATCGTCGGCGGCACGGGTTACACCGGTGTCGAACTGCTGCGTCTGTTGGCACAGCATCCGCAGGCGGAAGTGGTAGTGATTACTTCCCGATCCGAGGCCGGTCTGGCCGTGGCTGATATGTATCCGAACCTGCGCGGCCACTACGACGGTCTCGCATTCAGCGTGCCGGACATCAAGACCCTGGGCGCTTGCGACGTGGTGTTCTTCGCCACTCCGCACGGCGTTGCCCACGCACTGGCCGGCGAATTGCTGGCGGCCGGCACCAAGGTCATCGACCTGTCGGCAGACTTCCGTCTGCAGGACGCCGATGAATGGGCCAAGTGGTACGGCCAGCCGCACGGCGCGCCGGAGCTGCTGGACGAAGCGGTTTACGGCTTGCCGGAAGTCAATCGTGAGCAGATCAAGAAAGCACGCCTGATCGCGGTGCCGGGTTGTTATCCGACTGCGACGCAGCTGGGTTTCCTGCCGTTGCTTGAAGCAGGTATTGCCGACGCTTCGCACCTGATCGCCGACTGCAAGTCCGGTGTCAGCGGTGCCGGTCGTGGCGCTGCGGTAGGCTCGCTGTACTCCGAGACGTCGGAAAGCATGAAGGCCTATGCGGTGAAAGGTCACCGTCATCTGCCGGAAATTCGTCAGGGGCTGCGTCGTGCTGCAGGCAAGGACGTCGGTCTGACTTTTGTGCCGCATCTGACGCCGATGATCCGTGGCATTCACTCCACGCTCTACGCGACTGTAGTGGATCGCTCGGTGGATCTGCAGGCGCTGTTCGAGAAGCGTTATGCCAATGAGCCGTTCGTCGATGTGATGCCGGCCGGCAGTCATCCGGAAACCCGCAGCGTGCGTGGCGCCAACGTCTGCCGCATCGCGGTTCACCGTCCACAGGATGGTGATCTGGTGGTGGTGCTGTCGGTGATCGACAATCTGGTCAAGGGCGCGTCGGGTCAGGCGGTGCAGAACATGAACATCCTGTTCGGGCTGGATGAGCGCTTTGGTCTGTCCCACGCCGGCATGCTGCCGTAACGACTGATCTTGCTTGGTAAAAAGGCCCGTCTAACGGGCCTTTTTGCATTCTGGTCGGTTGATCAGCTTTATTGATATACCGTAACAATAGTTGACCGATTTTCTAGGACAAGCGGATAATGCGCGTCATCACGCATTATGGCGGCGTAACGCCGGGAGATAGTCAGCATGAGCGTCGAATCCTTCACCCCCACGGCTTTGCAATTCACTCAAGGTGCCGCGCACAAGGTGAAGAGCCTGGTCGATGAAGAGGGGAATGATCGCTTGAAGCTGCGCGTATTCGTTACGGGCGGCGGTTGTTCAGGGTTTCAGTACGGCTTCACCTTCGATGAAGATGTGGCCGAGGACGACACCATCGTCGAGCGCGAAGGCGTCAGTCTGGTGGTCGATCCGATGAGCTTCCAGTACCTGGCAGGTGCCGAGGTGGATTATCAGGAAGGTCTGGAAGGTTCGCGTTTCGTGATCAAGAACCCGAATGCCACCACCACTTGTGGTTGCGGCTCCTCGTTCTCGATCTGATCGCGCTTCACCGAACACAATAAAACGCCGCAGAACCTCACGGTTCTGCGGCGTTTTGTTATCTGGGATTTGTCAGTTGGGGTAGATGGCGCCGAGTACGCGCAGACCTTTGGCGCCGGTGACGCTCGGGCGGTTGGCGGCAATGCCTTCCAGACAGCAGTGGGCCAGCCAGGCGAAGGCCATGGCCTCGACCCAGTCCGGATCGACGCCGTGCGTCGCGGTGCTGGCGACCTTGGCGTTGGGTAGCAGGTCGGCCAAGCGCTTCATCAGCATGGCGTTGTGGGCGCCGCCCCCGCATACCAAGAGCTCTTCGGTATTCGATTGAGCGTTTTGCAGCGATTCGACGATGGTCAGCGCCGTCAGTTCGAGCAGTGTGGCCTGTACGTTTTCGGGTGCGAAACCTGGCAGGCGCGACAGTTGCTGCTCCAGCCAGGGCAGGTTGAAAACTTCGCGGCCGGTGCTCTTTGGGCCTTGGGTCACGAAAAACGGATCGCTGAGCAGGGCTTTCAGCAGGGTCGGCTCGACCTTGCCGCTGGCTGCCCACTGCCCGTTACGGTCGTAGTTCTCGCCCCGTTGCTGATGAATCCACGCATCCATCAGCACATTCCCCGGCCCGCAGTCGAAACCGGCTACAGGCTTGTTCGGCTCGATCAGACTGAGATTGCTGAAACCGCCGACATTCAGGACCGCGCGGTTGCCGATATGCTCTTCGAATAGCGCTTCATGAAAGGCAGGAACCAGCGGAGCGCCCTGGCCGCCGGCGGCCACATCGCGGCTGCGGAAGTCGCTGACGACTGTAATGCCGGTCAGTTCGGTCAGCAGAGCGGGGTTGCCGATCTGCACAGTGAAACCGCGCGCAGGTTCGTGGCGAATGGTCTGGCCGTGGCTGCCGATCGCGCGAATGGCTTCAGGCTTGAGCTGTTGCTGTTCGAGGAGGGCATGGATCCCTTGCGCGGCGAGCTTCACCCAGTTCTGCTGGGCAATCGCCGAACGGGCGATTTCGTCAGGGCCGCTGGCGCACAAGCCAAGCAGCTCGGCGCGCAGGGTATCTGGCATGGGAATGTAGTGCGTGGCGACCAGATTGATCGCCGAGGATTGCTCGATCAGGGCGATGTCCAGCCCGTCGAGACTGGTGCCGGACATCACGCCGATATAAAGAGCCATGGCTTAACGTTTGCTCGAAGCCAGCATGGTGGCCTTTTCCTGGTCCATACGAGCCATCAACGGCTGGCTCTGCGCCAGGAAGCGAGCGCGTTCGGATTTGGCGATCGGGTCGGCCATCGGCAACTTCTGGCCCAATGGATCGACGTGAACACCGTTGACCTGGAACTCATAGTGCAGGTGCGGGCCGGTGGACAGGCCGGTGGTGCCGATGTAACCGATCACCTGGCCCTGTTTGACGGTGCCGCCGGTCTTCACGCCCTTGGCGAAGCCCTGCATGTGGCCATACAGCGTACGGTAAGTGTTGCCGTGCTGGATGATCACGGTGTTGCCGTAACCGCCGCGACGGCCGGCCAGCAGCACTTTGCCGTCGCCGGCAGCCTTGATTGGCGTACCGCGTGGAGCGGCGTAGTCGACGCCTTTGTGGGCGCGGATCTTGTTGAGGATCGGGTGTTTGCGGCCCATGGAAAACTTGGAGCTGATGCGAGCGAAGTCCACCGGTGTACGGATGAACGCCTTGCGCATGCTGTTGCCATCGGCGGTGTAGTAGCTGCTGTTGCCCTGCTTGTTGGTGTAACGCACTGCGGTGTAAGTCTTGCCGCGGTTGGTGAAGCGGGCGGACAGGATCGGACCGTTGCCAACGGCTTTGCCGTTGACCACTTTCTGTTCATAGATCACATCGAACTCATCGCCCTGACGGATATCCTGAGCGAAGTCGACGTCGTAGCCGAACACGCTGGCCATGTCCATGGTCAGGCTGTGGGACAGGCCTGCGCGGGCGGCGGACTGCGACAGCGAGCTGTTGATCACACCGTGTACATAGGCGGTGCGAACAGTCGGTTTGGCGGTAACGCGGTTGAACACATAACCCTTGTCGTTCTTGGTCAGGGTGATGGTTTCAACGTCGCTGACCTTGCTGTGAAGGTTGGTCAACTGGCCTTGTGGATTCAATTCGAATTCGAGTTTCTGGCCATGTTTGAGCTGACTGAATTGCTTGGCTTGTTTATCGCTGGCCAGCACTTCATGGACGGCTGCGGCCGGTAGGCCGACTTTCTCGAACAGTGTAGAAAGCGTATCGCCCTTGGAGACGATCACTTCCCTGTGATTTGGAGCCTTCTTTTCTTCAGCTACCGGTGTCGGCGCTGGTGCAGCCTGAGCGGTTTCCTGCGCCTCTTCGGCGCTATTTTCGATCTGCGCGAAAGGGGAGGCTACGGACTCATTTGTGGCTTGAGCTGCGTCGGCAGCGTCTTGATCTTGTGTCAGTTGTTCAGCAGGACTTTCCAGTTCAAGGCTCAGCGTCGTCTTTTTGGCTTCAACATCACTGGATGGAAACACTAGGAGCGCCAGGCTGAGAAGGGCGGCGATACCACTCGCGGCGAGCAGGTGGGTCTTCGGGTAAAGCGGTGGCGCTTTAGACGGTTCAGTGGTCATAAGTAATTTGACTTTGAAAAAGATGAATTGGAAAAGATGAATGACATGATGAAGATGAAATAACTGTATAAAATATAACCAAATCATCCCTGAAGCAAGTCTGTGGACGCCCTGTCTGTGGATTGGCGTCCGTGCGCCGGGCAAAACTTGTATTTGGTGCGCGATCTTGTATGGTTGGTTCCCTTTGAATCTGAGCCTTGCGGGTCTGTTATGAAGTCGGTTGAAGAGCAGCTAGCGCTGATTAAACGTGGTGCGGAAGAACTGTTGGTCGAGTCCGAGCTGATCGAAAAGCTCAAGCGTGGCCAGCCGCTGCGAATCAAGGCCGGCTTCGATCCAACTGCGCCGGATCTGCACCTTGGTCACACTGTGCTTATTAATAAGCTGCGCCAGTTCCAGGAGCTGGGGCATCAGGTGATCTTCCTTATTGGTGATTTCACCGGAATGATCGGTGACCCGAGCGGCAAGAGCGCCACGCGTCCTCCTTTGACCCGTGAGCAGGTTCTGGAAAACGCCGAGACCTACAAGACTCAGGTGTTCAAGATTCTTGACCCGGCGAAAACCGAAGTCGCGTTCAACTCCACCTGGATGGATCAGATGGGGCCTGCGGACTTTATTCGTCTGACTTCGCAGTACACCGTTGCTCGTATGCTCGAGCGTGATGACTTCGACAAGCGCTACACCACCAATCAGCCGATTGCCATTCACGAATTCCTCTATCCGCTGGTGCAGGGTTATGACTCGGTTGCTTTGCGCGCTGACGTTGAGCTGGGTGGTACCGATCAGAAGTTCAACCTGCTAATGGGGCGTGAGCTGCAGCGTGGTTATGGCCAGGAAGCGCAGTGCATTCTGACGATGCCGTTGCTTGAAGGTCTGGATGGCGTGAAGAAGATGTCCAAGTCGCTGGGCAACTACGTCGGTATCCAGGAAGCGCCGGGTGTCATGTACAGCAAGCTGGTCTCGATTCCTGATGCGTTGATGTGGCGCTACTTCGAGTTGCTCAGCTTCCGTTCGATGGATGAGATCAATGCGTTCCGTGCTGATGTAGAGGCGGGCGCTAATCCTCGCGATATCAAGATCAAGCTGGCCGAAGAGATTGTTGCGCGCTTCCACGGTGAAGAGGCTGCGGCCAATGCTCACCGTGGTGCGGGTAACCGTATGAAAGATGGTGAGTTGCCGGATGATCTGCCAGAGGTCGAGTTGACTGCTTCCGAGGATATGCCGATTGCTGCTGTCCTTAATAAGGCCGGTCTGGTGAAGAACTCGGCGGCTGCTCGTGATCTGCTGGCCTCCGGTGGTGTGCGTGTAGATGGTGAGGTGGTTGATCGTTCCTTTATATACGTACTGGGCGCGACTCACG
>NZ_CP087192.1:5462500-5815000 GCF_024749205.1 Pseudomonas sp. B21-021 | reverse complement strand
CGAGCAGGTACGAAAGTAGGTCTTAGTGATCCGGTGGTTCTGTATGGAAGGGCCATCGCTCAACGGATAAAAGGTACTCCGGGGATAACAGGCTGATACCGCCCAAGAGTTCATATCGACGGCGGTGTTTGGCACCTCGATGTCGGCTCATCACATCCTGGGGCTGAAGCCGGTCCCAAGGGTATGGCTGTTCGCCATTTAAAGTGGTACGCGAGCTGGGTTTAGAACGTCGTGAGACAGTTCGGTCCCTATCTGCCGTGGACGTTTGAGATTTGAGAGGGGCTGCTCCTAGTACGAGAGGACCGGAGTGGACGAACCTCTGGTGTTCCGGTTGTCACGCCAGTGGCATTGCCGGGTAGCTATGTTCGGGAAAGATAACCGCTGAAAGCATCTAAGCGGGAAACTTGCCTCAAGATGAGATCTCACTGGAACCTTGAGTTCCCTGAAGGGCCGTCGAAGACTACGACGTTGATAGGTTGGGTGTGTAAGCGCTGTGAGGCGTTGAGCTAACCAATACTAATTGCCCGTGAGGCTTGACCATATAACACCCAAGCAATTTGCATGCTCCGAGCTGAAAAGCGAGAGAGACCAGATTGCGGTGTGTGAAGACGAAAATGAACCGAAAGTTCGATGCTCACAAAACACCGAAAACTATCCCATACCCAATTTGCTGAAGCGAGGCCATTTGGCCACGACTCAGTACCCGAATTTCTTGACGACCATAGAGCGTTGGAACCACCTGATCCCATCCCGAACTCAGAAGTGAAACGATGCATCGCCGATGGTAGTGTGGGGTTTCCCCATGTGAGAGTAGGTCATCGTCAAGATTAAATTCCGAAACCCCAATTGCGAAAGCAGTTGGGGTTTTGTTTTGCCCGCAGGAAAATGGATTGTTTGAATTCTATGCAGCGGCCCGGTGCATGGCTATTATTCGGGCCTCATTCTGAGGCGAGACCTGCATGCTGACGTTGTTGAACCTTCTGAAGGATGGTCGATTCCATTCCGGTCAGGCCCTGGGCGTTGCTCTGGGAATTAGTCGAAGTGCGGTGTGGAAGCAGCTTCAGCATCTGGAGGCGGAGCTTGGGTTATCCATACATAAAGTTCGAGGGCGGGGCTATCAATTGGCCTCGCCGCTGGCGTTACTTGACTCGCTCGCAATAGAGGAAGGTCTTGTTGGCTGGTCTGTCAGTGTCTTCGATTCCATCGACTCAACTAATGCTGAATCGTTGCGAGCGGTAGATCGAGGGCGGGTTGCGCCTTTTCTAATACTGGCTGAGCGGCAGAGTTCCGGTCGCGGGCGCAGGGGGCGTAAATGGGTAAGTCCGTTTGCTGAAAACCTTTATTACAGCCTCGTGTTGCGTATCGATGGTGGGATGCGTCAGCTCGAGGGGCTAAGTCTCGTTGTCGGTCTCGCGGTCATGCAGACCCTGCGCGCGCTTGGGGTGCCAGGTGCGGGGCTGAAATGGCCCAATGATGTTTTGGTCGGGCGAAAAAAAATTGCAGGCATCCTGCTGGAGCTCGTCGGAGATCCAGCGGACGTTTGTCACGTAGTATTGGGCGTGGGCATTAATGTGAACATGCAAGCTACAGACGAAGTCGATCAGCAATGGACTTCAATGCGTCTAGAGTCGGGTAAATCTTGTGATCGCAATATTCTGGCGGTTGAGCTGAGTAAGCAGCTGCAACTCTATCTGCGACGTCACCAGTCAGGCGGCTTCTCTGCGCTTCAGGCAGAGTGGGAGGCTAGCCATTTGTGGCAGGGACAGCCGGTTTCTCTCACTGCCGGTGTCAATCAGGTAGAGGGTGTGGTGCTGGGAATCGATAATCAAGGCGCGCTGCGGCTAAAGGTAGATGGTGTGGAAAAGGTCTTTAGTGGTGGTGAGCTCAGCTTGAGGTTGCGTGATGATTCTTGAGCTCGATTGTGGAAACAGTTTTATCAAATGGCGGGTGCTGAGTGCAGAGTTGGGCGCCTTGGTCGCAGAAGGTGTGGTCGACTCTGATGGCGCCTTGGTCGACAGTCTTCGGTCGCTTGAGAAGATATCTCTCGGTAAATGTCGCCTTGTCAGCGTAAGAACTGAAGATGAGACCAATTTGCTGATTGGCTTGCTCAGGCGCGAGTTCGGCATTTCCGTTGTCTGTGCGTCGCCCGCTCGCGAGATGTCTGGCGTAACGAACGGTTACGACGACTATGAGCGCCTTGGTCTCGATCGCTGGCTGGCAATGCTTGGTGGTTTTCACCTGGCTAAAGGTGCTTGTCTGGTTCTTGATTTCGGGACGGCGGTGACTGCGGACTTTATCTCCGCGGACGGTGAGCATCTGGGAGGCTTCATTTGTCCTGGCATGCCGCTGATGCGTAATCAGTTGCGTACGCATACTCGAAAAATTCGCTACGGGGACCTGGCGGCGGAGCGGGCATTGACGAGTCAGGCTCCTGGGCGCAACACGGTTGAGGCTGTCGAGCGTGGCTGTTCGTTGATGCTAAGAGGATTCGTATTGACGCAACTGGAGATGGCGCGTTCCTACTGGGGTGATGATTACAGGGTTTTCATTACGGGTGGTGACGCCGAGCTGGTCTCAGATGTCGCCCCTGAGGCTCGGATTGTTTCCGATTTGGTGTTCGTGGGTTTGGCTATAGCGTGTCCTTTGTCCTGAGGTTTGTATGCGTTGGTTGTTCCTTCTGCTTCTGGTACTCAATGTGTTTTATTACGTCTGGCATCAGCAGGAGGCCCCGCTACGCGCAAAGGATGTCACGCCCCTCAGTCTTTATCGTGGTTCGCAACAGGATATTCGCTTGCTGAGTGAGGCTGGTGATGATGCTTCCCGTGAAAAAAGGACTGGAGGAAAGCCTGATGGGGAGTGCCTTTATGTGGGGGGGGTGGCGCGCCCCGAGTCCGCTCAGGCGTTGGAGCAGCGTTTGACGGAGCTTGGAGCAAAAGCTCTTCCTTCGTCAAAAGAGTCTTCCGGCGGCTCATATTGGTTCCAGATTACGCCCGAAACCCAGCGTTTGCTGGGTGATGCTCAGCTACAAAACCTTTCCAAGGAATTCAATGAGTTAAAACATAAAATAATGCTGTGCGAGGGGGTTGCACCTACTGAATAGTTTGCATAGAATGGCGCCCGCTCCACAGCGAAGACCTGAAAAGGTTGCAGCAGCGGGGTGGTGTCAATGCAGCTAACCTCAGGTTTTTAAATGAGAAAATGCTTGACAGGGGTTTGGCATAGTATAGAATGCCGGCCTGATTAGGAGGGGTTCCCGAGCGGCCAAAGGGATCAGACTGTAAATCTGACGTCTACGACTTCGAAGGTTCGAATCCTTCTCCCTCCACCAGATTTTAGCGTGAGCTGCAGGCTCCGCGGGTATAGTTTAGTGGTAGAACCTCAGCCTTCCAAGCTGATGATGCGGGTTCGATTCCCGCTACCCGCTCCAAGTTTGCAGGTTGTGCAAAGTGTTACGCTCTTGTAGCTCAGTTGGTAGAGCACACCCTTGGTAAGGGTGAGGTCAGCGGTTCAAATCCGCTCAAGAGCTCCATATAACAAGGCAGATATGAAAATATCTGCCTTTGTTTTAATGGCTTGTGTTGTTTGCTCAATTTCTTCTGTTAGGGGTGATATCGATGGCTAAGGAAAAATTTGATCGTTCCCTGCCGCACGTCAACGTGGGCACCATCGGTCACGTAGACCATGGTAAAACCACGCTGACCGCTGCTCTGACTCGCGTCTGCTCCGAAGTTTTCGGTTCGGCCGTAGTTGAATTCGACAAGATCGACAGCGCTCCAGAAGAAAAAGCTCGCGGTATCACCATCAACACCGCGCACGTTGAGTACAACTCGAACATTCGTCACTACGCTCACGTTGACTGCCCAGGTCACGCTGACTACGTGAAGAACATGATCACTGGTGCTGCGCAGATGGACGGCGCGATCCTGGTTTGCTCGGCCGCTGATGGTCCGATGCCACAAACCCGTGAGCACATCCTGCTGTCCCGTCAGGTAGGCGTTCCGTACATCGTGGTTTTCCTGAACAAGGCTGACCTGGTAGACGACGCTGAGCTGCTGGAACTGGTTGAAATGGAAGTTCGCGACCTGCTGTCCACCTACGACTTCCCAGGCGACGACACTCCGATCATCATCGGTTCGGCTCGTATGGCGCTGGAAGGCAAAGACGACAACGAAATGGGCACCACCGCTGTCAAGAAGCTGGTGGAAACTCTGGACAGCTACATCCCAGAGCCAGAGCGTGCTATCGACAAGCCTTTCCTGATGCCAATCGAAGACGTGTTCTCGATCTCGGGTCGCGGTACTGTTGTGACCGGTCGTATCGAGCGCGGTATCGTTCGCGTTCAAGACGCCCTGGAAATCGTTGGTCTGCGTGACACCACCACCACCACCTGCACCGGTGTTGAGATGTTCCGCAAGCTGCTGGACGAAGGTCGTGCTGGTGAGAACTGCGGCGTTCTGCTGCGTGGCACCAAGCGTGACGACGTTGAGCGTGGTCAGGTTCTGGTTAAGCCGGGTTCGGTTAAGCCGCACACCAAGTTCACTGCAGAAGTTTACGTTCTGAGCAAGGAAGAAGGCGGCCGTCACACTCCGTTCTTCAAAGGCTACCGTCCACAGTTCTACTTCCGTACTACTGACGTGACTGGTAACTGCGAGCTGCCAGAAGGCGTTGAAATGGTAATGCCAGGTGACAACATTCAGATGACTGTTACCCTGATCAAAACCATCGCGATGGAAGACGGTCTGCGTTTTGCAATCCGTGAAGGCGGCCGTACCGTTGGTGCTGGCGTCGTAGCCAAGATCATCGAGTAAATAGTTGTAATGTCTTTTTCAGGCCGGCATAATGGTCGGCCTGATTTTGTTTTAGGTCAGTAGCTCAATTGGCAGAGCGACGGTCTCCAAAACCGTAGGTTGGGGGTTCGATTCCCTCCTGACCTGCCAGATTCACTCGGTGTGTCTGGCTTTCTTTTCACAGGATCTTCATAGATGACTCCTAAAGCTGAAGCTCAAGGCTCTCGCTTCGATTTGCTAAAGTGGCTCGTCGTAGTCGCTTTGGTAATTGTTGGCGTTGTCGGCAATCAGTATTACGCTGCTTCGCCGATCCTGTACCGTGTGCTCGCTTTGCTTGTTATTGCGGCTGTAGCTGCCTTTGTAGGCCTGCAGACTGCCAAGGGCAAGTCTTTCTTTGTACTGGTTAAGGAAGCTCGCACCGAGATTCGTAAAGTCGTATGGCCAACTCGCCAAGAAACCACGCAGACCACGCTGATTGTTGTGGCTGTTGTGCTGGTTATGGCGTTGCTGTTGTGGGGGCTTGATTCCCTGCTCGGCTGGCTTGTTTCCTTGATTGTCGGCTAAGGGTGTCCCGTGGCTAAGCGTTGGTACGTTGTGCATGCTTACTCGGGTTACGAGAAGCATGTCATGCGTTCGTTGATCGAGCGCGTAAAGCTGGCTGGCATGGAAGATGGCTTCGGCGAAATTCTGGTTCCCACTGAAGAAGTGGTTGAAATGCGTAATGGCCAGAAACGCAAAAGCGAGCGCAAATTCTTCCCAGGTTATGTGCTGGTTCAGATGGACATGAACGAGGGTACTTGGCACTTGGTCAAGGATACTCCTCGGGTGATGGGTTTTATCGGCGGTACTGCTGATAAGCCGGCACCAATCACAGATAAAGAGGCTGAGGCGATCCTGCGTCGCGTTGCTGACGGTAGCGACAAGCCGAAGCCGAAGACGTTGTTTGAGCCAGGCGAAACCGTTCGAGTCAATGACGGACCGTTCGCTGACTTTAACGGTGTTGTTGAAGAAGTTAACTACGAAAAGAGCCGGATCCAAGTGGCGGTGCTCATTTTCGGACGCTCTACTCCGGTAGAGTTGGAGTTCAGTCAGGTCGAAAAGGTCTAGCTGAGCAAGCATCCCAACCCCGCAGCCCTAGGCTGTGGGGTTTTGTCGTCACTGGGATAAACGCGCAAGTAACCGGGGAGCCTTTCGAGGCGTTCGAACCCGTAATTGGAGTGCCTCATGGCCAAGAAGATTACCGCTTACATCAAGCTGCAAGTGAAGGCCGCTCAGGCTAACCCAAGCCCACCTGTTGGTCCTGCTCTGGGTCAGCACGGCGTGAACATCATGGAATTCTGCAAAGCTTTCAACGCCCGTACCCAGGGTCTGGAAGCTGGTCTGCCGACTCCAGTGATCATCACTGTCTACAGCGACCGTAGCTTCACTTTCGAAACCAAATCCACCCCTGCTTCGGTTCTGCTGAAGAAGGCGGCCGGTCTGACCAGCGGTTCCGCTCGTCCGAACACCGTTAAGGTTGGCACTGTTACCCGTGCTCAGCTGGAAGAAATCGCGAAAACCAAAAACGCGGATCTGACTGCAGCTGATATGGATGCAGCCGTGCGTACTATCGCCGGTTCTGCTCGTAGCATGGGCCTTAACGTGGAGGGTGTGTAATGGCTAAGCTGACCAAGCGTCAAAAGGCTATCGCCGGCAAAATCGAAGCAGGCAAGGCCTACAACATTGTAGACGCCGCTGCACTGCTGGCCGAGCTGTCGACTGTCAAGTTCAGCGAGTCGTTCGACGTAGCTGTAAACCTGGGCGTAGACCCGCGTAAATCCGACCAGGTCGTTCGTAGCGCTACTGTGCTGCCACACGGCACTGGCAAGACCGTTCGCGTTGCTGTGTTCACCCAGGGTCCAGCTGCTGAGGCCGCTCTGGCTGCTGGCGCTGACCGTGTAGGTATGGACGACCTGGCTGCCGAAATGAAAGGCGGCGACTTGAACTATGACGTAGTGATCGCATCCCCGGATGCCATGCGCGTTGTAGGTCAACTGGGTCAGATCCTCGGTCCACGTGGTCTGATGCCTAACCCGAAAGTCGGCACTGTTACCCCAGACGTCGCTACCGCGGTTAAAAATGCCAAGGCTGGTCAGGTTCGTTATCGCACCGACAAAAACGGCATCATCCACACTTCCGTTGGCAAGATCGGCTTCGATGCCGTCAAGCTGAAGGAAAACGTTGAAGCCCTGATCGCTGATCTGAAGCGTATCAAGCCAGCTTCTTCGAAAGGTATCTACGTCAAGCGCGTTACCCTGAGCACCACTATGGGCCCAGGTCTGGTCATCGACCAGAGCTCGCTGGACGCGTAAGACAAGAATTGGCGCAGTTGACTGCGCCAATTGAAAGATTGGGGTCCCTGCCTGGCGGGGGCTATCCAAGACCGTAGGCGACGCAAGTCTTAAACCTCAAGCCTACGCAGATGGTGCTCCCGGTTCCTTACCGAATCAGACACCAAAACGACATTCGGTTTCGATCGAATGAAACGGTAACAAGCAGGAGTTAAACCCGTGGCAATTAATCTCGAAGACAAGAAGGCCATCGTCGCTGAAGTCAACGAGGCTGCCAAAGTCGCTCTGTCCGCTGTCGTGGTTGATGCCCGTGGCGTAACAGTAGGCGCAATGACCGGACTCCGTAAAGAGGCTCGTGAAGCTGGCGTTTACGTACGTGTTGTACGTAACACCCTGCTCAAGCGCGCTGTTGCTGACACTCCTTACAGTGTCCTCAACGACGTGTTCACCGGCCCGACCCTGATTGCATTCTCCAACGAACACCCGGGCGCTGCTGCTCGTCTGTTCAAGGAATTTGCCAAGGGTCAGGATAAGTTCGAGATCAAGGCAGCTTCGTTCGAGGGCAAGTTCCTCGCAGCGAATGAGATCGACGTGCTGGCAAGCCTGCCAACTCGCGACGAAGCTATTGCGAAACTGATGAGCGTGATTCAAGGCGCTACCAGCAAGCTGGCTCGTACTCTGGCGGCAATTCGCGATCAGAAAGAAGCAGCTGCAGCCTGAGGCTGAGCGTTTCCACTCTCGCGTATTTTTGTTTATTTCGACGGCCGTACAGGCTGTCCACCAAATCAGGAATTGAGTCATGTCTCTGACTAACGAACAAATCATCGAAGCAATCGGCCAGAAAACCGTTCTGGAAGTTGTTGAGCTGATCAAAGCAATGGAAGAAACCTTCGGCGTGACCGCTGCTGTTGCTGCTGCTGGTCCAGCTGCTGCTGCCGCTGTTGTTGAAGAGCAAACCGAGTTCAACGTTGTTCTGCTGGAAGCTGGCGAGAAGAAGGTTAACGTGATCAAGGCAGTTCGTGAACTGACCGGTCTGGGCCTGAAAGAAGCCAAAGAGAAAGTAGACGGCGCTCCTCAGGTTGTAGCTGAAGGCGTTTCGAAAGAAGCTGCTGAAGACGCTAAGAAGAAGCTGGAAGAAGCAGGCGCTAAAGTCGAGCTGAAGTAAGCATCGACTTTGCTCCTCCAGCCCGAGCGTCAAGCGACAGGCTGATGGCTGGTGGCTCTTGCCACCGGCCTTTTTCCGTTATTGGCAGCCGACTGGGTCGGTGTCGATAACGAGCTGTAACCACCCGATGCGGTGGCGCAAACCATGGGGTTTGCACGATTTTCTGGCTGCTCCCGTCGGGAGGGGCCAAACAAGCAGGTGACCAAGCTGGGGAACGCTGATGGCTTACTCATATACTGAGAAAAAACGTATCCGCAAGGACTTTAGCAAGTTGCCGGACGTCATGGATGTGCCTTACCTCCTGGCCATCCAGCTGGATTCGTATCGTGAATTCTTGCAAGCGGGAGCGACTAAAGATCAGTTCCGCGACGTGGGCCTGCATGCGGCCTTCAAATCCGTTTTCCCGATCATCAGCTACTCCGGCAATGCTGCGCTGGAGTACGTCGGTTATCGCCTGGGCGAACCGGCATTTGATGTCAAAGAATGCGTATTGCGCGGTGTAACTTTCGCCGTACCTTTGCGGGTAAAAGTGCGCCTGATCATTTTCGACAAAGAATCGTCGAACAAAGCGATCAAGGACATCAAAGAGCAAGAAGTCTACATGGGTGAAATCCCATTGATGACTGAGAACGGTACCTTCGTAATCAACGGTACCGAGCGTGTTATCGTTTCCCAGCTGCACCGTTCCCCGGGCGTGTTCTTCGACCACGACCGTGGCAAGACGCACAGCTCCGGCAAACTGCTGTACTCCGCGCGCATCATTCCTTACCGCGGTTCGTGGCTGGACTTCGAGTTCGACCCGAAAGACTGCGTATTCGTGCGTATCGACCGTCGTCGTAAGCTGCCGGCCTCGGTACTGCTGCGCGCGCTCGGTTATACCACCGAGGAAGTGCTGGACGCGTTCTACACCACCAACGTATTCCACGTGAAAGGCGAAGGCCTGAGCCTGGAGCTGGTGCCTCAGCGCCTGCGTGGTGAAGTTGCTGTTCTCGACATCCAGGACGACAAAGGCAAGGTGATCGTTGAGCAGGGCCGTCGTATTACTGCCCGCCACATCAACCAGCTGGAAAAAGCCGGGATCAAAGAGCTGGACGTGCCTCTGGATTACGTTCTGGGTCGTACCACCGCCAAGGCGATCGTGCACCCGGCTACCGGTGAGATCCTGGCAGAGTGCAACACCGAGCTGTCGACCGAGATCCTGGCGAAAATCGCCAAGGCCGGCGTCGTACGCATCGAAACTCTGTACACCAACGACATCGACTGCGGTCCGTTCGTCTCCGACACTCTGAAGATCGACTCCACCAGCAACCAATTGGAAGCGCTGGTCGAGATCTATCGCATGATGCGTCCAGGCGAGCCGCCAACCAAAGACGCTGCCGAGACCCTGTTCAACAACCTGTTCTTCAGCCCTGAGCGCTATGACCTGTCTGCGGTCGGCCGGATGAAGTTCAACCGTCGTATCGGTCGTACCGAGATCGAAGGTTCGGGCGTGCTGTGCAAGGAAGACATTGTCGCGGTACTGAAGACTCTG
Organism: Pseudomonas sp. B21-021; assembly: GCF_024749205.1. NCBI lineage: Bacteria > Pseudomonadati > Pseudomonadota > Gammaproteobacteria > Pseudomonadales > Pseudomonadaceae > Pseudomonas > Pseudomonas sp. B21-021. Next base: position 5,805,187 of record NZ_CP087192.1, on the reverse strand, counting down.
GTCGACATCCGTAACGGTAAAGGCATCGTCGACGACATCGACCACCTGGGTAACCGTCGTGTTCGCTGCGTAGGCGAAATGGCCGAGAACCAGTTCCGCGTTGGCCTGGTACGTGTTGAGCGTGCGGTCAAAGAGCGTCTGTCGATGGCTGAAAGCGAAGGCCTGATGCCGCAAGACCTGATCAACGCCAAGCCAGTGGCTGCGGCGGTGAAAGAGTTCTTCGGTTCCAGCCAGCTGTCGCAGTTCATGGACCAGAACAACCCGCTGTCCGAGATCACCCACAAGCGTCGTGTCTCTGCACTCGGCCCTGGCGGTCTGACTCGTGAGCGCGCGGGCTTCGAAGTCCGTGACGTACACCCGACTCACTACGGTCGTGTCTGCCCGATTGAAACGCCGGAAGGTCCGAACATCGGTCTGATCAACTCGCTGGCTGCTTACGCTCGCACCAACCAGTACGGCTTCCTCGAGAGCCCGTACCGTGTGGTGAAAGAGGGTGTGGTCACCGACGACATCGTGTTCCTGTCCGCCATTGAAGAAGCCGATCACGTGATCGCGCAGGCTTCGGCGACCATGAACGAGCAAAAAGTCCTGATCGACGAACTGGTGGCCGTGCGTCACCTGAACGAATTCACCGTCAAGGCGCCGGAAGACGTCACCTTGATGGACGTTTCGCCGAAGCAGGTAGTTTCGGTTGCAGCGTCGCTGATTCCGTTCCTCGAGCACGACGACGCCAACCGTGCGTTGATGGGTTCGAACATGCAGCGTCAGGCTGTACCAACCCTGCGTGCTGACAAGCCGCTGGTCGGTACCGGCATGGAGCGCAACGTGGCTCGCGACTCCGGCGTTTGCGTCGTGGCTCGTCGGGGCGGCGTGATCGACTCCGTTGATGCCAGCCGTATCGTGGTTCGTGTTGCTGATGACGAAGTTGAAACCGGCGAAGCTGGTGTCGACATCTACAACCTGACCAAATACACCCGCTCGAACCAGAACACCTGCATCAACCAGCGTCCGCTGGTGAGCAAAGGTGATCGCGTTCAGCGTAGCGACATCATGGCCGACGGCCCGTCCACCGACATGGGTGAACTGGCTCTGGGTCAGAACATGCGCATCGCGTTCATGGCATGGAACGGCTTCAACTTCGAAGACTCCATCTGCCTGTCCGAGCGTGTGGTTCAGGAAGACCGTTTCACCACTATCCACATTCAGGAACTGACCTGTGTGGCCCGTGACACCAAGCTTGGCCCAGAGGAAATCACTGCGGACATCCCGAACGTGGGTGAAGCCGCTCTGAACAAGCTGGACGAAGCCGGTATCGTTTACGTAGGTGCTGAAGTCGGCGCAGGCGACATCCTGGTAGGCAAGGTCACTCCGAAAGGCGAGACCCAGCTGACTCCGGAAGAAAAACTGCTGCGTGCGATCTTCGGTGAAAAAGCCAGCGACGTTAAAGACACCTCCCTGCGCGTGCCAACCGGCACCAAAGGTACTGTCATCGACGTACAGGTCTTCACTCGTGACGGCGTTGAGCGTGATGCTCGTGCACTGTCGATCGAGAAGTCCCAGCTGGACGAGATCCGCAAGGATCTGAACGAAGAGTTCCGCATCGTTGAAGGCGCGACCTTCGAACGTCTGCGTTCCGCTCTGGTAGGCCACAAGGCTGAAGGCGGCGCGGGCCTGAAGAAAGGTCAGGACATCACCGACGAAGTACTCGACGGTCTTGAGCATGGTCAGTGGTTCAAACTGCGCATGGCTGAAGATGCTCTGAACGAGCAGCTCGAGAAGGCTCAGGCCTACATCGTTGATCGCCGCCGTCTGCTGGACGACAAGTTCGAAGACAAGAAGCGCAAACTGCAGCAGGGCGATGACCTGGCTCCAGGCGTGCTGAAGATCGTCAAGGTTTACCTGGCAATCCGTCGTCGCATCCAGCCGGGCGACAAGATGGCCGGTCGTCACGGTAACAAAGGTGTGGTCTCCGTGATCATGCCGGTTGAAGACATGCCGCACGATGCCAATGGCACCCCGGTCGACGTGGTCCTCAACCCGCTGGGCGTACCTTCGCGTATGAACGTTGGTCAGATCCTTGAAACCCACCTGGGCCTCGCGGCCAAAGGTCTGGGCGAGAAGATCAACCGGATGGTCGAAGAGCAGCGCAAAGTCGTTGAGCTGCGTACCTTCCTGGACGAGATCTACAACCAGATCGGCGGTCGTAACGAAGATCTGGACAGCTTCTCCGATCAGGAAATCCTGGATCTGGCGAAGAACCTGCGTGGCGGTGTTCCAATGGCCACTCCAGTGTTCGACGGTGCCAAGGAAAGCGAAATCAAGGCCATGCTGAAACTGGCAGACCTGCCAGAAAGCGGCCAGATGCAGCTGACCGACGGCCGTACCGGCAACAAGTTCGAGCGTCCAGTTACCGTTGGCTACATGTACATGCTGAAGCTGAACCACTTGGTAGACGACAAGATGCACGCGCGTTCTACCGGTTCGTACAGCCTGGTTACCCAGCAGCCGCTGGGTGGTAAGGCGCAGTTCGGTGGTCAGCGTTTCGGGGAGATGGAGGTCTGGGCACTGGAAGCATACGGTGCTGCTTACACTCTGCAAGAAATGCTCACAGTGAAGTCGGACGATGTGAACGGCCGGACCAAGATGTACAAAAACATCGTGGACGGCGATCACCGTATGGAGCCGGGCATGCCCGAGTCCTTCAACGTGTTGATCAAGGAAATTCGTTCCCTCGGCATCGATATCGATCTGGAAACCGAATAACACGTGACGCGATCGAGAGCGGGGCAGGATTGCCCGCTCTCTGCTCCGCCAGGAGGAAAGGCCTTGAAAGACCTACTGAATTTGCTGAAAAACCAGGGTCAAGTCGAAGAGTTCGACGCCATCCGTATCGGATTGGCCTCGCCTGAGATGATCCGCTCGTGGTCGTTCGGTGAAGTTAAAAAGCCGGAAACCATCAACTACCGTACGTTCAAACCTGAGCGTGACGGTCTGTTCTGCGCCAAGATCTTTGGCCCGGTAAAGGATTACGAGTGCCTGTGCGGTAAGTACAAGCGCTTGAAGCACCGTGGTGTGATCTGCGAGAAGTGCGGCGTTGAAGTTGCACTGGCCAAGGTTCGTCGTGAGCGCATGGCGCACATCGAACTGGCTTCGCCGGTTGCCCACATCTGGTTCCTGAAATCGCTGCCGTCCCGTATCGGCCTGCTGATGGACATGACCCTGCGTGATATCGAACGCGTTCTCTACTTCGAGAGCTACGTCGTTATCGACCCGGGCATGACCACTCTTGAAAAAGGTCAGCTGCTGAACGATGAGCAGTACTTCGAAGCGCTGGAAGAATTCGGTGACGATTTCGACGCCCGCATGGGTGCCGAAGCTGTCCGCGAACTGCTGCACGCTATCGACCTGGAACACGAGATTGGCCGTCTGCGTGAAGAGATTCCGCAAACCAACTCCGAAACCAAGATCAAGAAGCTGTCCAAGCGTCTGAAGTTGATGGAAGCCTTCCAGGGTTCCGGCAACCTGCCAGAGTGGATGGTGCTGACCGTTCTGCCGGTTCTGCCGCCAGATCTGCGTCCACTGGTCCCGCTGGATGGCGGTCGTTTCGCGACTTCCGACCTCAACGATCTGTATCGTCGAGTGATCAACCGTAACAACCGTTTGAAGCGCCTGCTGGATCTGTCCGCTCCGGACATCATCGTGCGCAACGAAAAGCGTATGTTGCAGGAAGCTGTCGATGCACTGCTCGACAACGGTCGTCGTGGCCGCGCTATCACAGGTTCCAACAAGCGTCCTCTGAAATCCCTGGCTGACATGATCAAGGGTAAGCAAGGTCGTTTCCGTCAGAACTTGCTCGGTAAGCGTGTTGACTACTCCGGTCGTTCGGTAATTACCGTAGGTCCGACCCTGCGTCTGCACCAGTGCGGTCTGCCGAAGAAGATGGCTCTCGAGCTGTTCAAGCCGTTCATTTTCGGCAAGCTGGAAATGCGTGGTCTCGCTACCACCATCAAAGCGGCCAAGAAAATGGTCGAGCGCGAGCTGCCGGAAGTTTGGGACGTTCTCGCTGAAGTGATTCGCGAACACCCGGTTCTTCTCAACCGTGCACCGACCCTTCACCGTCTGGGCATCCAGGCGTTTGAACCGGTACTGATCGAAGGTAAGGCTATCCAGCTGCACCCTCTGGTCTGCGCCGCGTACAACGCCGACTTCGACGGCGACCAAATGGCCGTGCACGTACCGCTGACGCTGGAAGCCCAGCTCGAAGCGCGTGCGTTGATGATGTCGACCAACAACATTCTGTCGCCAGCCAACGGTGAGCCAATCATCGTTCCGTCGCAGGACGTTGTACTGGGTCTGTACTACATGACCCGTGAAGCGATCAACGCCAAGGGCGAAGGTCGTGTGTTCGCGGATCTGCAGGAAGTTGACCGTGTGTTCCGTGCCGGCGAAGCCGCACTGCACGCCAAGATCAAGGTTCGTATCAACGAAACCGTGAACGATCGTGACGGCAACAGCGTGAACAACACCCGTATCGTCGACACCACTGTCGGCCGTGCGCTGCTGTTCCAGGTTGTGCCAAAAGGTCTGTCGTTCGACGTCGTCAACCTGCCGATGAAGAAAAAGGCGATCTCCAAGCTGATCAACCAGTGCTACCGCGTGGTTGGTCTGAAAGAGACCGTGATCTTCGCTGACCAGTTGATGTACACCGGTTTTGCCTACTCGACCATCTCCGGCGTTTCCATCGGTGTTAACGACTTCGTTATCCCGGATGAAAAAGCCCGCATCATCGGTGCTGCCACCGACGAAGTGAAAGAGATCGAGAGCCAGTACGCCTCCGGCCTGGTAACCCAGGGCGAGAAGTACAACAAAGTGATCGACCTTTGGTCGAAAGCGAACGACGAAGTCTCCAAGGCGATGATGGCCAACCTCTCGAAAGAGAAAGTCATCGACCGTCACGGCGACGAAGTCGAGCAAGAATCGTTCAACTCGATGTACATGATGGCCGACTCGGGTGCGCGGGGTTCCGCAGCACAGATTCGTCAGCTGGCCGGTATGCGTGGTCTGATGGCCAAGCCGGACGGTTCCATCATTGAAACGCCGATTACTGCGAACTTCCGTGAAGGTTTGAGCGTACTTCAGTACTTCATCTCGACTCACGGTGCTCGTAAAGGTCTGGCGGATACCGCGTTGAAAACTGCGAACTCCGGTTACCTGACTCGTCGTCTGGTAGACGTGGCGCAGGATCTGGTCGTGACCGAGATCGATTGCGGCACCGAACACGGTCTGCTGATGACTCCGCACATTGAAGGCGGTGACGTTGTAGAGCCGTTGGGTGAACGCGTATTGGGTCGTGTCATTGCCCGTGACGTATTCAAGCCGGGTACCGAGGACGTCATCGTTCCTGCTGGCACTCTGGTAGACGAGAAGTGGGTCGAGTTCATCGAGCTGAACAGCATCGACGAAGTGATCGTGCGTTCGCCGATCAGCTGCGAAACCCGCTATGGCATTTGCGCCAAGTGCTACGGCCGTGACCTGGCTCGTGGTCACCAGGTGAACATCGGTGAAGCGGTCGGCGTTATCGCTGCCCAGTCCATCGGTGAGCCGGGTACCCAGCTGACGATGCGTACGTTCCACATCGGTGGTGCGGCAAGCCGTACTTCCGCAGCCGACAGCGTTCAGGTGAAGAATGGCGGTACCGTCCGTCTGCACAACCTGAAACACGTTGAGCGTGTGGATGGCAACCTGGTTGCTGTGTCCCGTTCCGGTGAGCTGGCAATCGCTGACGACTTCGGTCGTGAGCGCGAGCGTTACAAGCTGCCGTACGGTGCCGTGATTTCGGTTAAAGAAGGTGACAAGGTCGACGCTGGCGCAATCGTGGCCAAGTGGGATCCGCACACTCACCCGATCGTTACCGAAATGAAAGGTACCGTGACCTACGTGGGCATGGAAGAAGGCATCACGATCAAGCGTCAGACTGACGAATTGACCGGTATGACCAACATTGAAGTACTCGATGCCAAAGACCGTCCGGCTGCCGGCAAGGACATTCGTCCTGCGGTGAAGATGGTTGATGACAACGGCAAGGATCTGTTGCTGCCAGGCACTGACGTTATCGCTCAGTACTTCCTGCCAGCCAACGCCCTGGTCGGTGTTGCGGACGGTGCGAAGATTGCGATCGGTGATGTTATCGCTCGTATCCCGCAAGAAACTTCGAAAACCCGTGACATCACCGGTGGTCTGCCGCGTGTTGCCGACCTGTTCGAAGCCCGTCGTCCGAAAGAGGCGTCGATTCTGGCTGAAGTCAGCGGCACCATCGCGTTCGGTAAAGAGACCAAAGGCAAGCGCCGTCTGGTCATTACCCCGAACGACGGTAGCGATCCGTACGAAGAGCTGATTCCGAAGTGGCGTCACCTGAACGTGTTCGAAGGCGAACAGGTAAACCGCGGCGAAGTTATCTCCGACGGTCCGAGCGATCCGCACGACATCCTGCGTCTGCTGGGTGTGAGCGCGCTGGCCAAGTACATCGTCAACGAGATCCAGGACGTTTACCGTCTGCAAGGCGTGAAGATCAACGACAAGCACATCGAGACCATCCTGCGTCAGATGCTGCGTAAAGTTGAGATCTCCGAGTCCGGCGATTCCAGCTTCATCAAGGGCGACCAGATGGAACTGACTCACGTTCTGGTAGAGAACGAGCGTCTGAATGCGGAAGACAAGTTTGTCTCCAAGTTCACCCGCGTTCTGCTGGGTATCACCAAGGCGTCGTTGTCGACCGAATCGTTCATCTCGGCGGCTTCCTTCCAGGAAACCACCCGCGTACTGACCGAAGCGGCCGTAACCGGCAAGCGCGATTACCTGCGCGGCCTGAAAGAAAACGTGGTCGTGGGTCGTCTGATCCCGGCCGGTACCGGTCTGGCTTATCACAGCGAGCGCAAGCGTCGTCGTGATGCAGACAAGCCGTTGCGCGTAAGCGCCAGTGAAGTGGAAGCTGCACTGACCGAAGCGCTGAACTCGAGCGGTAACTGAGTTCTGCGAAAAATGAGCTGAGGCCCTGATCAAGCCGTTCATCGAATCGAGACAATTTGTCGAGGTTCGACGAGCGGGGAGGTCGGGGCCTTGCCTTGACTGGGGACAAGATCCTCTTTAGACTCTTGATCCCCTAAATTTGGCGGGAATTCGTTCCTGCCATTTTGCTTTTCTTGCAAGACAATAGCGTCGCAAGACAACAGTGGAGCTAGTAGATGGCAACTATCAACCAGCTGGTACGTCAGCCGCGTAAGCGTATCGTCGAGAAATCCGACGTGCCTGCGCTGCAGAACTGCCCGCAACGTCGTGGCGTGTGCACCCGTGTGTACACCACTACGCCGAAAAAACCTAACTCGGCACTGCGTAAAGTATGCCGTGTGCGTCTGACCAACGGTTTCGAGGTTTCCTCGTACATCGGTGGTGAAGGCCACAACCTGCAAGAGCACAGCGTGGTACTGATCCGCGGCGGTCGTGTAAAAGACTTGCCAGGTGTTCGTTACCACACCGTTCGCGGCTCCCTGGATACTTCCGGTGTTAAAGGTCGTAACCAAGGTCGTTCGAAGTACGGTACCAAGCGTCCGAAGTAATCGGCCGTTTTGCAGATTTTCATTTTATTGAGTCGATAAGAGTAAGGTCGGGCGCGCATCCACTGGATCTGTCCCGAGCTAACCTGAAGACCGTTTGAGGGCTTATCAATGCCAAGACGTCGCGTAGCAGCAAAGCGTGAGATTCTGGACGATCCGAAATACGGAAGCCAAATCCTCGCCAAATTCATGAACCACGTTATGGAAAGCGGCAAGAAAGCCGTTGCCGAACGTATCGTTTATGGTGCCCTGGAAACCGTTGCGGCTCGCAAGACCGGCACCGATCCCCTGGAACTCTTCGAAAAAGCACTCGACGCCATCGCTCCGCTGGTCGAAGTGAAGTCGCGCCGCGTTGGTGGTGCTACTTACCAGGTTCCGGTCGAGGTTCGTCCGTCCCGTCGTAACGCTCTGGCAATGCGCTGGTTGGTAGACTTCGCCCGCAAGCGCGGCGAGAAGTCTATGGCTCTGCGCTTGGCTGGCGAGCTGCTGGATGCTGCTGAAGGTAAAGGTGCTGCTGTTAAGAAGCGTGAAGACGTGCACCGTATGGCCGAAGCTAACAAAGCTTTCTCGCACTACCGCTTCTAATTTTAGCTTCACTAATTTTGCGAGGGCTTTATGGCTCGTACTACTCCGATTAGTCGCTACCGTAACATCGGTATCGTCGCTCACGTGGATGCTGGTAAAACCACCACCACCGAGCGCGTCCTTTTTTACACTGGCAAAAGTCACAAAATGGGCGAGGTGCATGACGGCGCCGCGACCACAGACTGGATGGTTCAGGAGCAGGAGCGTGGTATTACCATTACTTCTGCTGCCATTACCGCCTTCTGGAAAGGTTCCGAGAAGCAGTACCCACACGAGCATCGCTTCAACGTAATCGATACCCCGGGCCACGTAGACTTCACCATTGAAGTAGAACGTTCCCTGCGCGTACTCGACGGCGCTGTCGTTGTGTTCTGCGGTACTTCGGGTGTTGAGCCTCAGTCGGAAACCGTATGGCGTCAGGCCAACAAATACGGCGTTCCACGTCTTGTTTACGTAAACAAGATGGACCGTGCTGGTGCCAACTTCCTGCGCGTGATCGGTCAGATCAAACAGCGTCTGGGTCATACTCCGGTGCCGATCCAGCTGGCTATCGGTTCGGAAGACAACTTCCAGGGCCAGATCGACCTGATCAACATGCAAGCTGTCTACTGGAACGACTCTGACAAGGGTATGGTTCCGGTTCGCAAGGAAATCCCTGCGGACATGCTCGAGCTGGCTGAAGAGTGGCGCAACAACATGGTTGAAGCCGCCGCCGAAGCCAACGAAGACCTGATGAACAAGTACCTGGAAGGTGAAGAGCTGTCGATCGAAGAGATCAAGGCTGCTTTGCGTGCACGTACTATCGCCGGCGAAATCGTTCTGGCTGTTTGCGGTTCTTCGTTCAAGAACAAGGGCGTTCCCCTGGTTCTCGACGCCGTTATCGACTTCCTGCCTGCTCCGACCGACATTCCTGCTATCAAGGGTTCCAACCCTGATAACGAGGAAGAAGAGATGGAGCGTCATGCAAGCGACGACGAGCCGTTCGCGGCCCTGGCGTTCAAGATCGCTACCGACCCATTTGTGGGTACCTTGACCTTCGTCCGCGTTTACTCGGGCGTGTTGAACTCCGGCGACGGCGTGATCAACTCGGTTAAAGGCAAAAAAGAGCGCGTGGGTCGTATGGTGCAAATGCACGCAAACGCCCGTGAAGAGATCAAGGAAGTGCGCGCTGGCGACATCGCGGCCCTGATCGGCATGAAGGACGTCACCACTGGTGAAACCCTCTGCAACGCTGACAAGCCAATCATCCTGGTTCGCATGGACTTCCCGGAGCCGGTTATTTCGGTTGCCGTAGAGCCTAAGACCAAGGATGACCAGGAAAAAATGGGTATCGCTCTGGGCAAACTTGCTCAGGAAGACCCGTCTTTCCGCGTTAAAACTGATGAAGAGACTGGTCAAACGATCATCTCCGGCATGGGCGAGCTGCACCTGGACATCCTGGTTGACCGGATGCGCCGTGAGTTCAACGTCGAAGCCAACATCGGCAAGCCGCAGGTTTCGTACCGTGAGCGCATCACGAAGAACTGCGAAATCGAAGGCAAGTTCGTTCGTCAGTCCGGCGGTCGTGGCCAGTTCGGTCATTGCTGGATTCGCTTTGCTCCTGCTGACGAAGGTCAGGAAGGTCTGCAATTCCTGAACGAAGTAGTGGGTGGTGTGGTTCCTAAGGAATACATCCCGGCTATCCAGAAGGGTATCGAAGAGCAGATGAAGAACGGCGTTGTTGCCGGCTATCCGCTGATCGGCCTGAAGGCTACCGTGTTCGATGGTTCTTACCACGACGTCGACTCCAACGAGATGGCGTTTAAAGTGGCTGCTTCCATGGCGACCAAGCAACTGGCCCAGAAGGGTGGTGGTGAGTTGCTCGAGCCGATCATGGCGGTAGAGGTTGTTACGCCTGAAGACTATATGGGTGATGTGATGGGCGACCTTAACCGTCGTCGCGGCATGATCCAGGGTATGGAAGACACAGTGTCCGGCAAGGTTATCCGTGCCGAAGTTCCACTGGGTGAGATGTTCGGTTATGCGACCGACGTTCGTTCCATGTCCCAGGGTCGCGCAAGCTACTCTATGGAATTCAAAAAATACGATACGGCTCCGTCGCACATCGTCGAATCCGTTACCAAAAAACAAGGCTGATTCAGCCCCTTTAGGCTAGGAGTTAATTGTCGTGGCTAAAGAAAAATTTGATCGTTCCCTACCGCACGTAAACGTTGGCACCATCGGCCACGTTGACCACGGTAAAACCACTCTGACCGCTGCTCTGACTCGCGTCTGCTCCGAAGTTTTCGGTTCGGCCGTAGTTGAATTCGACAAGATCGACAGCGCTCCAGAAGAAAAAGCTCGCGGTATCACCATCAACACCGCGCACGTTGAGTACAACTCGAACATTCGTCACTACGCTCACGTTGACTGCCCAGGTCACGCTGACTACGTGAAGAACATGATCACTGGTGCTGCGCAGATGGACGGCGCGATCCTGGTTTGCTCGGCCGCTGATGGTCCGATGCCGCAAACCCGTGAGCACATCCTGCTGTCCCGTCAGGTAGGCGTTCCGTACATCGTGGTTTTCCTGAACAAGGCTGACCTGGTAGACGACGCTGAGCTGCTGGAACTGGTTGAGATGGAAGTTCGCGACCTGCTGTCCACCTACGACTTCCCAGGCGACGACACTCCGATCATCATCGGTTCGGCTCGTATGGCGCTGGAAGGCAAAGACGACAACGAAATGGGCACCACCGCTGTCAAGAAGCTGGTGGAAACTCTGGACAGCTACATCCCAGAGCCAGAGCGTGCTATCGACAAGCCTTTCCTGATGCCAATCGAAGACGTGTTCTCGATCTCGGGTCGCGGTACTGTTGTGACCGGTCGTATCGAGCGCGGTATCGTTCGCGTTCAAGACGCCCTGGAAATCGTTGGTCTGCGTGACACCACCACCACCACCTGCACCGGTGTTGAGATGTTCCGCAAGCTGCTGGACGAAGGTCGTGCTGGCGAGAACTGCGGCGTTCTGCTGCGTGGCACCAAGCGTGACGACGTTGAGCGTGGTCAGGTTCTGGTTAAGCCGGGTTCGGTTAAGCCACACACCAAGTTCACCGCAGAAGTTTACGTTCTGAGCAAGGAAGAAGGCGGCCGTCACACTCCGTTCTTCAAAGGCTACCGTCCACAGTTCTACTTCCGTACTACTGACGTGACTGGTAACTGCGAGCTGCCAGAAGGCGTTGAAATGGTAATGCCAGGTGACAACATTCAGATGACTGTTACCCTGATCAAAACCATCGCGATGGAAGACGGTCTGCGTTTCGCAATCCGTGAAGGCGGCCGTACCGTTGGTGCTGGCGTCGTAGCTAAAATCATCGAGTGATCTCTTTATTGAGTCAGCTTTGATGAGTTGAAAAAGCCCCCGCTTAGCGGGGGCTTTTTTATTGGGTTGACACCTATCTGGGGCGTCTATAGAATTGCGCCTCCTTTTAACGGGCGTATTGCGCCCGGTGGGAATAGCAGCCGGAGTCTGAAATCCAATGCAAAATCAGCAAATCCGTATCAGGTTGAAGGCTTTTGACCATCGCCTGATCGACCAATCAACCCAGGAAATCGTGGAAACCGCGAAACGTACTGGTGCTCAAGTGCGTGGTCCAATTCCACTGCCTACCCGTAAAGAGCGGTTCACCGTTCTGGTTTCTCCGCACGTCAACAAAGACGCGCGTGACCAGTACGAGATCCGCACTCATAAGCGCGTTCTGGACATCGTCCAGCCAACGGATAAAACCGTTGATGCACTTATGAAGCTTGATCTTGCGGCCGGTGTGGAAGTGCAGATCAGCCTCGGCTAAGACTCGGTCTTGGTCGTGTAACGCTCTGAAATGGGCGGCCATAGCGGGTGAAAGCCCCGTACACTCATGAGGTTTACAACATGACTATTGGTGTAGTCGGTCGTAAAGCGGGTATGACCCGTATTTTCACCGAAGAAGGTGTCTCCATTCCGGTCACGGTCATTGAGATCGAGCCGAATCGCGTCACCCAGTTCAAAACTGAAGAAACCGATGGCTATCGTGCAGTGCAAGTCACTGTCGGCGAGCGTCGTGCTTCCCGTGTAACAGCTGCTCAGGCTGGCCACTTCGCCAAGGCGAACGTTGCCGCTGGTCGTACCGTAATGGAATTCCGCCTTGAAGAAGGCGAGTACCAGGCCGGCGATCTGATCAACGCTGAAATCTTCGCTGCTGGTCAACTGGTTGATGTAACCGGTCAGTCCAAAGGTAAAGGCTTCCAGGGTACGATCAAGCGTTGGAATTTCCGCGGGCAAGATAACACCCACGGTAACTCCGTATCCCACCGCGTCCCAGGCTCTATCGGCCAGTGCCAGACTCCTGGTCGTGTATTCAAGGGCAAAAAAATGTCCGGTCATATGGGCGCTGAGCGCGTGACCGTGCAGTCCCTGGAAGTAGTGCGCGTGGACGCTGAACGCAATCTGTTGCTGGTCAAGGGTGCTGTTCCTGGCGCTACTGGCGGCAACCTGGTTGTACGTCCAGCAGCCAAGGCTCGCGGTTAAGGGGAAGCTGACATGCAATTAAATGTAAATGACGCTCAAGCGATCGAAGTTTCCGAACTGACATTTGGCGGCGAATTCAACGAGACGCTGGTTCACCAAGCAGTCGTGGCCTACATGGCCGGCGGCCGTCAAGGTAGCAAGCAGCAAAAGACCCGTTCCGACGTTCGTGGTGGCGGTAAGCGCCCATGGCGTCAGAAAGGTACTGGCCGTGCTCGTGCCGGTACTATCCGTAGCCCAATCTGGCGCGGCGGCGGCACCACTTTCGCAGCTCGTCCACAGGATCACTCCCAGAAGCTGAACAAGAAGATGTATCGCGCAGCAATGCGTTCCATCCTTGCTGAGCTGGTGCGTACTGATCGTCTGGTCGTGGTTCAGGATTTCGCAGTTGAAACTCCGAAAACCAAAGACCTGCTGGGCAAACTGAACAACATGAGCCTGACCGACGTTCTGATCGTGTCGGACGCTGTTGATCAGAACCTGTACCTGGCTGCTCGCAACCTGCCACACGTAGATGTACGTGACGTGCAAGGTTCCGATCCAGTTAGTCTGATCGCATACGACAAGGTGTTGATCACCGTGTCGGCCGTGAAGAAATTCGAGGAGCTGCTGGGATGAACCAGGAACGCGTATTTAAAGTTCTGCTTGGCCCGCACGTTTCCGAGAAGGCTACGGTTCTGGCAGACAAGAAAGGCCAGTTCGTTTTCAAGGTTGCTACTGACGCAACCAAGCTGGAAATCAAGAAGGCCGTCGAAAGCCTGTTCAGCGTGAAAGTTGAGCGTGTTACTACCCTGAACGTTCTGGGTAAGAGCAAGCGCACCGCTCGCGGTCTGGGCAAGCGTAATGACTGGAAGAAGGCAGTTATCTCCCTTCAGCCAGGCCAAGATCTCGATTTCAGCAGCAGTGCTGAGTAAGGAAGGGGTGCATCATGGCAATCGTTAAATGCAAACCGACTTCCCCTGGCCGCCGTTTTGTGGTCAAGGTGGTCAACCAGGAGCTGCATAAAGGCGCTCCTCACGCACCGCTGCTCGAGAAAAAATCGAAGTCTGGTGGTCGTAACAACAATGGCCGTATTACCACCCGTCACATCGGTGGTGGTCATAAGCAGCATTACCGTATGGTCGATTTCCGTCGCAACGACAAAGATGGCATCGTCGCCACTGTCGAGCGTATCGAATACGATCCAAACCGTACTGCTCACATCGCACTGCTCTGCTACGCAGACGGCGAGCGCCGCTACATCATCGCCCCTAAAGGCGTGAGTGCTGGCGACACGCTGATCGCAGGTGCCCTGGCTCCAATCAAGCCAGGTAACGCTCTGCAACTGCGCAACATTCCAGTCGGTTCTACCGTACACGGCATCGAACTGAAGCCAGGTAAAGGCGCACAGATCGCTCGTTCCGCTGGTGCTTCGGCTCAGCTGATCGCTCGTGAAGGCGTTTACGTGACCCTGCGTCTGCGTTCCGGTGAAATGCGTAAAGTACTGGCTGAGTGCCGTGCGACCCTGGGCGAAGTCTCGAACTCCGAGCACAGCCTGCGTTCGCTGGGTAAAGCTGGTGCCAAGCGCTGGCGTGGCGTTCGCCCAACCGTTCGTGGTGTTGCCATGAACCCGGTTGACCACCCACATGGTGGTGGTGAAGGTCGTACCTCTGGTGGTCGTCATCCGGTATCGCCATGGGGCTTCCCGACTAAGGGCGCGAAGACTCGTGGTAATAAGCGTACCGACAAAATGATCGTCCGTCGTCGCAAGTAAATAGAGGGATACGACAGTGCCACGTTCTCTGAAAAAAGGTCCTTTTATTGATCTTCACCTACTGAAGAAGATCGAAGTGGCGGCGGAAAAGAACGATCGCAAACCAATTAAGACTTGGTCGCGTCGTTCGATGATCCTGCCACAAATGGTCGGTTTGACCATCGCTGTACACAACGGTCGTCAGCACGTCCCAGTTCTCGTAAACGAAGACATGGTCGGCCACAAACTGGGCGAGTTCGCCGGTACCCGCACTTATCGCGGGCACGTGGCAGACAAGAAAGCCAAGCGTTAAGGGGTAAGGAAATGGAAGTAGCCGCTAAGTTGTCGGGCGCTCGAATCTCCGCCCAGAAAGCCCGCTTGGTCGCCGACCAGATCCGCGGGAAGAAGGTGGGCGAAGCGCTCAACCTGTTGGCTTTCAGCAGTAAGAAAGCCGCCGAGATCATGAAAAAAGTGCTGGAGTCGGCCGTAGCCAACGCCGAGCATAACGAAGGCGCAGACGTTGATGACCTGAAGGTCAGCACCGTTTTCGTCAACGAAGGGCGTTCGCTGAAGCGCATCATGCCACGTGCCAAAGGCCGTGCTGATCGCATCGTCAAGCGGTCTTGCCATATCACTGTCAAGGTTGCTGACAAGTAACGGAGTCGAAGAGATGGGTCAGAAAGTACATCCCATTGGCATTCGCCTGGGAATCGTCAAGGAGCACACCTCCGTCTGGTACGCAGACGGTCGGACTTATGCGGACTACTTGTTCGCTGATCTGAAGGTGCGTGAATACCTCCAAGACAAACTAAAAAGCGCGTCCGTAAGCCGTATCGATATCCATCGTCCGGCCCAAACTGCACGCATCACCATCCACACCGCTCGTCCAGGTATCGTTATCGGGAAGAAAGGTGAAGATGTTGAGAAACTGCGTCAGGACCTGACCAAGCAAATGGGTGTGCCTGTGCACATCAATATCGAAGAGATCCGCAAGCCGGAACTCGACGGTATGCTGGTTGCGCAGAGCGTAGCTCAGCAGCTGGAGCGTCGTGTAATGTTCCGTCGCGCCATGAAGCGCGCTGTACAGAACGCCATGCGCATTGGTGCCAAAGGCATCAAAATCCAAGTGAGCGGTCGTCTCGGCGGTGCTGAAATCGCACGTACTGAATGGTATCGCGAAGGTCGTGTGCCACTGCACACCCTGCGTGCCGACATCGACTATGCCAACTACGAAGCTCACACCACTTACGGTGTGATCGGTGTAAAGGTTTGGATCTTCAAAGGCGAAGTAATTGGTGGTCGCCAAGAAGAGCTGAAGCCACAAGCACCAGCGCCTCGTAAAAAAGCTGCTAAGTAAGGGGTACGCCAAATGTTGCAACCTAAGCGTACGAAGTTCCGCAAGCAGATGACCGGCCACAACCGTGGTCTGGCACTGCGCGGTAGCAAAGTCAGCTTCGGCGAGTTCGCGCTGAAGTCTGTAGCTCGTGGTCGTCTCACCGCTCGTCAGATCGAGTCAGCGCGTCGCGCTCTGACCCGTCACGTAAAACGTGGCGGCAAGATCTGGATCCGTGTATTCCCGGACAAGCCGATCTCCAAGAAGCCTCTCGAGGTTCGTATGGGTAAAGGTAAGGGTAACGTGGAGTACTGGGTTGCCCAGATTCAGCCAGGCAAAGTCCTGTATGAAATCGAGGGTGTTTCTGAAGAGCTGGCGCGTGAGGCTTTCGCCCTGGCTGCTGCAAAGCTGCCGCTCGCCACCTCCTTTGTTAAACGGACGGTGATGTGATGAAAGCGAATGAACTTCGTGAAAAATCCGCACAGCAGCTGAACGAGCAACTGCTCGGCTTGCTGCGCGACCAGTTCAATCTGCGCATGCAGAAAGCAACTGGCCAGTTGGGGCAGTCTCATCTGCTCTCGCAAGTTAAGCGTGACATCGCTCGCGTGAAGACTGTGCTCAACCAGCAGGCAGGTAAGTGATCATGGCTGAAGCCGAAAAAACTGTCCGTACGCTGACTGGCCGTGTTGTCAGCGACAAGATGGACAAAACCATCACCGTTCTGATCGAGCGTCGCGTTAAGCACCCGATCTACGGTAAATACGTTAAGCGTTCGACTAAGCTGCACGCGCACGACGAAACCAATCAGTGCCACATCGGCGACAAAGTCACTATTCGTGAAACTCGTCCGATGGCCAAGACCAAGTCTTGGGCGCTGGTTGATGTTCTCGAACGCGCTGTGGAAGTCTAAGGGCTAGGGGTCGGAGAAATTATATGATTCAGACTCAATCCATGCTCGATGTGGCCGATAACAGCGGCGCTCGCCGCGTTATGTGCATCAAGGTGCTGGGTGGCTCCCATCGTCGTTACGCTGGTATCGGTGACATCATCAAAGTTACCGTGAAGGAAGCAATTCCTCGCGGTAAGGTGAAAAAAGGCCAAGTGATGACTGCTGTTGTAGTCCGCACTCGTCACGGCGTACGTCGTGCTGATGGCTCCATTATCCGCTTTGATGGCAACGCTGCTGTTCTTCTGAACAACAAGCAAGAGCCGATCGGCACCCGTATCTTTGGGCCAGTGACCCGTGAACTTCGTACTGAGAAGTTCATGAAGATCGTCTCGCTCGCCCCAGAAGTGCTGTAAGGAGATCCGACATGCAAAAGATTCGTCGTGACGACGAGATCATCGTGATCGCCGGCAAAGACAAAGGTAAGCGCGGTAAGGTGCTGAAGGTTCTTGCTGACAACCGTCTGGTTGTTGGTGGTCTGAACCTGGTCAAGCGTCATACCAAGCCTAACCCGATGTCGGGCGTACAGGGCGGTATCGTCGAGAAAGAAGCGCCACTGCACGCTTCCAACGTCGCCATCTTCAACGGCGAAACCAACAAGGCTGACCGCGTTGGTTTCAAAGTAGAAGACGGTAAGAAAATTCGTGTCTTCAAGTCGACCCAAAAAGCGGTTGATGCTTGAACACTGCTAGGTAGAAGACCATGGCACGACTAAAAGAGATTTACCGGAAGGAAATCGCTCCGAAACTTAAGGAAGAACTTAAGCTTTCGAACGTGATGGAAGTTCCGCGCGTTACCAAAATCACCCTGAACATGGGTCTGGGCGAAGCGATCGGCGACAAAAAAGTCATCGAGCACGCTGTTGCTGACCTGGAAAAGATCACCGGCCAGAAAGTCGTTGTGACCTACGCTCGCAAATCCATCGCTGGCTTTAAAGTCCGTGAAGGTTGGCCGATCGGCGTCAAAGTGACCCTGCGCCGTGAGCGTATGTACGAGTTCCTGGATCGTCTGCTGTCGATCTCCCTGCCTCGGGTTCGCGACTTCCGCGGCCTGAATGCCAAGTCCTTCGATGGTCGTGGCAACTACAGCATGGGCGTGAAAGAGCAGATCATTTTCCCGGAAATCGACTACGACAAGATCGATGCTCTCCGCGGTCTGGACATTACCCTGACCACCACTGCCAAGAACGATGATGAAGGCCGCGCTCTGCTGCGTGCTTTCAAATTCCCGTTCCGCAACTGATTGGAGTAGGAAAATGGCCAAGAAGAGCATGAAAAACCGTGAGCTGAAGCGTCAGCTCACCGTTGCCAAGTACGCCGTCAAGCGTGCAGCGCTGAAAGCTATCATCGTTGATCTGAACGCAAGTCCAGAAGCGCGTTGGGAAGCTACCGTAGCTCTGCAGAAGCAACCACGTGACGCAAGCGCTTCGCGCATGCGTAACCGTTGCCGCCTGACTGGTCGTCCGCACGGCGTTTACCGCAAGTTCGGCCTCGGCCGTAACAAACTGCGTGAAGCGGCAATGCGTGGTGACGTTCCAGGTCTGGTTAAAGCCAGCTGGTAATTGCTGTCAAAGCCTTGATGGTCGGGGTCGAAAGAACCTGACCATCGGTGGCCTTGAACTTGAATCAAGCCCCTTTTGGGGCTTGATTCATTTCTGGGGTATGTCTAGAATGACCGGCTCGCCTGAGCCCGTGTTTTTTATACCCGGAATTTCTCGGCGACAAGTAGTAGCCGCAAGGCTAATTTTTCTGTATTAGGAGCGTCTAGCCCATGAGTATGCAGGACCCGTTAGCGGACATGCTAACTCGAATCCGTAATGCCCAGATGGCTGAAAAGTCCGTCGTAAGCATGCCGTCTTCCACGTTGAAGGTGGCTGTAGCAAAAGTCCTGAAGGACGAAGGTTACATCGCGGGTTATCAGATCAGCAGCGAAACCAAACCACTGCTGTCCATCGAGCTGAAATACTTCGAAGGCCGTCCGGTCATCGAGGAAGTGAAGCGCGTTAGCCGTCCAGGCCTGCGTCAGTACAAGTCCGTCGAAGAGCTGCCAAAAGTACGTGGCGGTCTCGGTGTGTCTATCGTCTCCACCAACAAAGGTGTGATGACTGATCGTGCTGCGCGCGCTGCCGGTGTCGGCGGCGAAGTTCTTTGCACTGTGTTCTAAGGGGGGATAAGCATGTCTCGCGTCGCTAAGAACCCCGTTAAGCTGCCAGCCGGTGTCGAAGTAAAATTCGCAGGCCAACAGCTTTCGGTGAAGGGTGCCAAGGGTACTCTTGAACTGAACGTCCATTCGTCCGTTGAAGTCGTTGAAGAAGCCGGTGAGCTGCGTTTTGCTGCTCGCAATGGCGATCAACAGACTCGCGCAATGGCCGGTACCACTCGTGCGTTGGTAAACAACATGGTCCAGGGCGTAAGCCAAGGCTTCGAGCGTAAGCTCCAGCTGGTCGGTGTTGGTTACAAAGCGCAAGCAAAAGGTCAGGTGCTGAACCTGGCTCTTGGCTTCTCGCACCCAGTGGATTACGAACTGCCGGAAGGCATCACCGCTGAGACTCCTAGCCAGACCGATATCCTGATCAAGGGCATCGACAAGCAGCTGGTAGGTCAAGTGGCCGCCGAGATCCGCGACTTCCGTCCACCAGAGCCGTACAAAGGCAAAGGTGTGCGCTACGCGGACGAAGTCGTCCGTCGTAAAGAAGCCAAGAAGAAGTAGGGCATAGCAAATGACCGACAAAAAAGTTACTCGACTGCGTCGCGCTCGCAAAGCACGCCTGAAAATGCACGAACTCGAAGTCGTGCGTCTCTGCGTGTTCCGCTCTTCGCAGCACATCTACGCCCAGGTCATTTCGGCCGACGGCAACAAAGTCCTGGCAAGCGCCTCGACTTTGGATAAAGAACTGCGTGATGGCGCCACTGGCAACATCGACGCGGCCACTAAGGTTGGCCAGCTGGTCGCTACGCGTGCTAAGGCCGCTGGCGTCTCGCAGGTGGCTTTCGACCGCTCTGGCTTCAAGTACCACGGCCGCGTTAAAGCGCTGGCTGATGCTGCTCGTGAAGCTGGGCTGGAGTTCTAAGTTATGTCAAATAACGACCAAAAGCGCGACGAAGGCTACATCGAGAAGCTGGTTCAAGTTAACCGCGTAGCCAAAACCGTTAAAGGCGGCCGTATCTTCACTTTCACCGCGTTGACCGTGGTTGGTGATGGTAAAGGGCGTGTTGGCTTCGGCCGTGGCAAGTCGCGTGAAGTGCCTGCTGCGATCCAGAAGGCAATGGAAGCTGCTCGCCGCAACATGATCCAGGTTGATCTGAACGGCACCACTCTGCAGTACGCAATGAAGTCTGCCCATGGCGCTTCGAAGGTGTACATGCAGCCTGCTTCTGAAGGTACCGGTATCATCGCTGGCGGCGCTATGCGTGCTGTCCTCGAAGTTGCTGGCGTTCAGAACGTTCTGGCCAAGTGCTACGGCTCGACTAACCCTGTAAACGTGGTTCACGCCACTTTCAAGGGTCTGAAGGCCATGCAGTCTCCTGAATCCATTGCAGCCAAACGTGGCCTGCGTGTTGAGGAGATCAAGTAATCATGGCTACCGTTAAAGTTACGCTGATCAAAAGCATGACCGGCCGCATCCCTAACCACAAACTGTGCGTTAAGGGTCTGGGTCTGCGTCGCATCGGTCACACTGTAGAAGTCCAGGATACTCCCGAGAATCGCGGGATGATCAACAAGGCTTACTACATGCTGCGTGTCGAGGGTTAATCGATGAAACTCAATGATCTGAGTCCAGCGCCGGGTTCCCGTCGCGAAAAGCATCGTCCGGGCCGTGGTATCGGTAGTGGTTTGGGTAAGACTGGTGGCCGTGGTCACAAAGGTCAGACTTCCCGCTCCGGTGGCACCATTGCTCCAGGCTTTGAAGGCGGTCAACAGCCGCTGCATCGTCGCCTGCCGAAGTTCGGTTTCGTTTCCCTGAAAGCCATGGATCGCGCAGAAGTGCGTCTGTCCGAGCTGGCTAAAGTGGAAGGCGACATCGTCACCGTGCAGTCCCTGAAAGATGCCAACGTGATCAACGTCAACGTACAGCGTGTGAAAATCATGCTGTCCGGTGAAGTGACTCGCGCTGTCACTATCGGCAAGGGAATCGGCGCCACCAAAGGTGCGCGTGCGGCTATCGAAGCAGCTGGCGGCAAGTTCGAGGAATAAATGGCTAAGCAAGGTGCTCTCTCTGCGCTCGGCAAAGGCGGTATGTCTGAACTTTGGGCTCGTCTGCGTTTTCTGTTCCTGGCGATTATCGTCTACCGAATAGGCGCACACATCCCGGTTCCAGGTATCAACCCGGACCGACTCGCAGACCTGTTTCGACAGAATGAGGGGACCATTCTTAGCTTGTTCAACATGTTTTCCGGCGGCGCGCTGGAACGGATGAGCATCTTTGCACTGGGGATCATGCCGTACATTTCGGCATCGATCATCATGCAGCTGATGACCGCCGTCAGCCCGCAGCTGGAGCAGTTGAAGAAGGAAGGTGAAGCTGGCCGTCGCAAGATCAGCCAGTACACCCGCTACGGCACCGTCGTCCTCGCTCTCGTTCAGGCCATTGGCATGTCCATTGGTCTGGCGGGGCAGGGCGTTGCGTTCACTGGTGACTTTGGCTTCCATTTCGTCGCGGTCTCCACGTTTGTGGCTGGCGCGATGTTCATGATGTGGCTGGGTGAGCAGATTACTGAGCGTGGTGTAGGCAACGGTATCTCGATGTTGATTTTTTCGGGTATCGTCGCCGGTCTTCCGAGAGCAATCGGGCAGTCTTTCGAGTCTGCGCGTCAGGGCGATATCAACATCTTCGCTTTGGTTGCCATCGGTTTGCTGGCAGTAGCGATTATCGGTTTCGTGGTGTTCATTGAGCGTGGTCAGCGTCGTATCGCTGTTCACTACGCCAAGCGTCAGCAGGGCCGCAAGGTTTTTGCTGCGCAGACAAGCCACTTGCCGCTGAAGGTGAACATGGCCGGTGTTATTCCGGCTATTTTCGCGAGCAGCATTTTGCTGTTCCCGGCTTCGTTGGGTGCCTGGTTTGGTCAGTCTGAAGGTATGGGCTGGTTGCAGGACATCTCGCAGTCGATCGCTCCTGGTCAGCCGTTGAATATTCTGCTGTTTAGTGCAGGGATTATTTTCTTCTGCTTCTTCTATACGGCGTTGATGTTCAATCCGAAAGACGTAGCGGAAAACCTGAAGAAGTCCGGTGCCTTTATTCCGGGCATCCGTCCAGGTGAGCAGTCCGCGCGCTATATTGATGGCGTTTTGACTCGCTTGACCATGTTCGGTGCTCTTTACATGACGGCCGTGTGCTTGTTGCCCCAGTTCCTGGTGGTTGCAGCAAACGTTCCGTTCTACCTTGGCGGGACCTCGTTGCTGATCGTGGTCGTGGTTGTGATGGACTTCATGTCCCAAGTACAATCGCACCTCGTTTCGCACCAGTACGAATCCCTGATGAAGAAAGCCAACCTGAAGGGTTACGGCAGCGGCATGTTGCGCTGAGTACCCATAAGGTTCGAGGAGTTGGTGATGAAAGTTCGTGCATCGGTGAAAAAGCTGTGCCGTAACTGCAAGATTATTCGCCGCGAAGGTGTTGTTCGAGTAATTTGCAGCGCGGAACCGCGTCACAAACAGCGCCAAGGCTGAGTGTGATTGTGCTTCAAGCCCGGTAGCTAGTGCGCTACCGGGTTGATTATTTGTTATTACAGCGATATTATCTCGCGCCCTATTTCTTGGCTTCCGGGGCGTAGGTAGCTGTCAATTGGAGTCCCACTGAATGGCCCGTATTGCAGGCGTTAACATTCCAGATAACAAGCATACTGTTATCTCGCTGACCTACATCTATGGTGTTGGTCGCACTACTGCACAGAAGATCTGTGCAGAGACTGGGGTAAACCCAGCCGCAAAGATCAAGGATCTGAGCGACGAGCAGATTGAACAGCTGCGTGGCGAAGTGGCGAAGTTCACCACTGAAGGTGACCTGCGTCGCGAAATCAACATGAAAATCAAGCGCTTGATGGACCTCGGTTGCTATCGCGGTCTGCGTCATCGTCGTGGTCTGCCAGTACGCGGTCAGCGTACCAAGACCAACGCGCGTACCCGTAAAGGTCCGCGTAAGCCGATCCGCAAGTAATCGCCCCAGCGAATCGACAGGAATTTAATCATGGCAAAACCTGCTGCTCGTCCTCGTAAAAAAGTTAAAAAGACAGTGGTTGATGGCATCGCCCACATCCATGCTTCTTTTAACAACACCATCGTGACCATCACCGACCGTCAAGGTAACGCTCTTTCCTGGGCTACCTCCGGTGGTTCGGGTTTCCGCGGTTCCCGCAAGTCCACCCCGTTCGCTGCTCAAGTAGCTGCTGAGCGTGCTGGTCAAGCTGCGCTGGAATACGGCCTGAAAAACCTCGACGTGAACGTCAAGGGTCCAGGTCCAGGTCGTGAATCCGCAGTCCGCGCTTTGAACGGCTGTGGCTACAAGATCGCCAGCATCACCGACGTGACGCCAATCCCGCACAACGGGTGCCGTCCGCCGAAGAAGCGCCGCGTGTAATCCAGGAGATTGTAAAGAATGGCTCGTTACATTGGTCCAAAATGCAAACTCGCTCGTCGCGAAGGCACCGATCTCTTCCTGAAGAGCGGCGTGCGCGCGATCGAATCGAAGTGCAACATTGAAGCAGCACCTGGTATCCACGGCCAACGCCGCGGTCGCCAGTCCGACTACGGCACCCAACTGCGTGAAAAGCAGAAGGTCCGTCGTATCTACGGCGTTCTCGAGCGTCAGTTCAGCGGCTACTACAAAGAAGCTGCTGGCAAGAAAGGTGCAACCGGTGAAAACCTGCTGCAACTGCTCGAATGCCGTCTGGACAACGTTGTATACCGTATGGGCTTTGGTTCGACTCGTGCCGAATCCCGTCAGCTGGTATCGCACAAGTCGATCAGCGTTAACGGTCAGACCGTAAACGTTCCGTCCTACCAGGTTCGTGCTGGTGACGTGGTTGCTGTTCGCGAGAAAGCAAAAAACCAACTTCGCATTGTCCAAGCTCTCGATCTGTGTGCCCAACGTGGCCGCGTAGAATGGGTAGAAGTAGACACTGAGAAGAAGTCGGGCGTTTTCAAGAACGTTCCTGCTCGCAGTGATCTGTCCGCCGACATCAACGAAAGCCTGATTGTCGAGCTCTACTCCAAGTAAGGGCTAGAAAATAGGTGCATCCATGCAGATTTCGGTAAATGAGTTCCTGACACCCCGCCACATTGATGTGCAGGTTGTCAGTCCAACCCGCGCCAAGATCACTCTCGAGCCTCTCGAGCGTGGTTTTGGCCACACCCTGGGCAACGCGCTGCGCCGCATCCTGTTGTCCTCAATGCCCGGCTGCGCAGTAGTCGAGGCCGAGATTGACGGTGTGCTCCACGAGTACAGCGCCATCGAAGGTGTACAGGAAGACGTAATTGAAATCCTGTTGAACCTTAAAGGTCTGGCCATCAAGCTGCACGGTCGTGACGAAGTTACGCTGACCTTGTCGAAGAAGGGTTCGGGGGTGGTTACCGCTGCCGATATTCAGCTGGATCATGATGTCGAGATCGTTAATCCCGATCACGTAATCGCTAACCTGGCGTCTAACGGCGCCCTGAACATGAAGCTCACCGTAGCTCGTGGTCGTGGTTATGAACCAGCAGACTCGCGTCAGAGCGATGAAGACGAAAGCCGCAGCATCGGTCGCTTGCAGCTTGACTCTTCGTTCAGCCCGGTTCGCCGTATCGCATACGTGGTGGAAAACGCCCGTGTCGAACAGCGTACCAACCTGGACAAGCTGGTTATTGATCTGGAAACCAACGGTACTCTGGATCCTGAAGAGGCTATCCGCCGCGCTGCAACCATTCTGCAACAGCAGTTGGCTGCGTTCGTCGACCTCAAAGGTGACAGTGAGCCAGTGGTTGTCGAGCAGGAAGACGAGATCGATCCGATCCTGCTTCGCCCGGTTGACGATCTGGAACTGACTGTACGTTCGGCTAACTGCCTTAAGGCGGAAAACATCTACTACATCGGCGACCTGATTCAGCGTACCGAAGTAGAGCTGTTGAAGACTCCGAACCTGGGCAAGAAATCCTTGACTGAAATCAAGGACGTTCTGGCCTCCCGCGGTCTGTCCCTCGGCATGCGCCTCGACAACTGGCCGCCTGCAAGTCTTAAGAAGGACGACAAGGCGACTGCCTGATCGTCGTAATCACCGAACGTAGTGTTTGGTAAGGAATGAACCATGCGTCATCGTAAAAGTGGGCGTCACCTGAGCCGCACCAGCTCGCACCGCAAGGCCATGTTCCAGAACATGGCGGTGTCGCTGTTCGAGCACGAGCTGATCAAAACTACTCTGCCAAAAGCCAAAGAACTGCGCCGCGTTGCCGAGCCGCTGATCACTCTGGCCAAGACAGACAGCGTTGCTAACCGTCGTCTGGCTTTCGACCGTACTCGTTCGAAAGCTATCGTTGGTAAGCTCTTCAACGACCTGGGCAAGCGTTACGCTACCCGTGAGGGTGGCTACCTGCGCATCCTCAAGTGCGGTTTCCGCGCTGGCGACAACGCGCCTATGGCGTACGTCGAACTGGTTGATCGTGCTGTCGGCGGTGAAGCTGTATCCGCTGAGTAAGACATCAGTCTGAAACAAGGAACCGGGCCTAGTGCCCGGTTTTTTGTGCCTGTAAGAAATGCGCGGTTCGTACAAGCTTCTACCCTGTTTGGGTCTGCACTATGTGCGGGGATTTGGTGTTAGTTTTTCTCTATTGATGACCATAAGTTAATGAATTTGTGGCTGTCATATTGATGATCGATACTCCCCAACAAGCCGATTAGCCGGCAGTTCAAGACCGATAGAGGATGAAGATCGCATGAGCCAGAACAAGACGCTTACGACCGCCAGTGGCGCACCTGTCGCTGATAACCAGAACTCTCGCTCCGCCGGCCCTCGTGGTCCGTTGCTGCTCGATGATTTCCACCTGATCGAGAAGCTTGCTCACTTCAACCGGGAAAACATTCCCGAGCGTCGTGTACACGCCAAGGGTTCGGGCGCATATGGCACTTTCACGGTCACTCGCGACATTACGCAGTACACCAGCGCCAAGCTGTTCTCTGCTGTCGGCAAACAGACGCCGACCTTCCTGCGTTTTTCAACGGTCGGTGGTGAGCGTGGCTCGGCCGACACCGAGCGCGATCCGCGTGGCTTCGCCCTCAAGTTCTACACCGAAGAAGGCAACTGGGACATCGTCGGCAACAACACGCCGGTGTTCTTCATTCGCGATCCGCTGAAATTTCCTGACTTTATCCACACCCAGAAACGCCTGCCGCAGAGCAACCTGAAAAGTGCGCAGATGATGTGGGACTTCTGGTCGCATTCGCCTGAAGCGCTGCACCAGGTCACCATTCTGTTTTCTGATCGGGGTATCCCGGACGGCTATCGCCACATGCACGGTTTTGGCAGCCACACCTACAGCCTGATCAGCGCTCAAGGCGAGCGTCACTGGGTGAAGTGGCACTACAAGACCAAGCAAGGGATCAAGAACCTCGCGCCGGCAGACGCGGCACGTCTGGCGGGCACAGATCCCGATTACGCCCAGCGTGATCTGTTCGAAGCCATCGAGCGTGGTGACTTCCCGAAATGGAGCGTGTGCATCCAGATCATGACCGAGGCCCAGGCTGCTGCTCACTACGAGAACCCGTTCGACGTGACCAAAACCTGGTCGCAGAAGGAGTTCCCGCTGATTGAAGTGGGTGAGCTGGAACTGAACCGTAATCCGCTCAACTATTTTGCGGAAGTCGAGCAAGCTGCGTTCGGTCCAAGCAACATGGTGCCTGGCGTAGGTCTGTCACCGGATCGCATGCTGCAAGGTCGTGTCTTCGCATACGCCGATGCCCACCGCTACCGTGTAGGCACCAACCACCAACAGCTGCCAGTGAATGCTCCGCGCAGCCCGGTGAATACTTACCAGCGTGATGGTTCGATGGCTTTTGGCAGCAATGGTGGTGCAGCGCCTAACTACGAGCCGAACAGCTACGTAGAGTCGCCGAAACAAGCGCCACATTATGCCGAGCCTGCGCTGGCCCTGAGCGGCGCGGCTGATCGCTACGATCACCGCGAAGACACCGACTACTACAGCCACGCCGGTGCGCTGTTCCGCTTGATGAGCGACGAACAGAAAGCGTTGTTGGTCAGCAACATTGCCGGCGCGATGGCGGGTGTGTCGAGTGATGTCGTCGACCGTCAGTTGCAGCATTTCCACAAGGCCGACCCGGCGTACGGAGAAGCAATCGCAAAGCTGCTCAACGTACAGCTTAACGAAGTCTAAACGAGAAGCAGAACCGCCCTCATTAGGGCGGTTTTTGCGTTATTTAGGCTGCTTTTCTCAGAATATCTTCGCTTTTATTGCGTGAAGTGAGTGACCTTCCAGTCAGGTTGGTTCAAACTACAGACTTTCAAGCAGGGAGATGTAGGGCGATGCAAGGCCACCCAGACGTTATCGATTACCTCAACACGTTGCTGACCGGCGAACTGGCCGCGCGTGACCAATATTTCGTTCACTCGCGGATGTATGAGGACTGGGGATTCACCAAGCTCTACGAACGAATCAACCACGAGATGGAAGAAGAGGCCGGTCACGCCGATGCGTTGATGCGCCGGATTCTGATGCTCGAAGGCACTCCGCGCATGCGCCCGGATGACCTGGATGTCGGTACCACGGTAGAGACCATGCTCGAAGCGGATCTGCGCCTTGAGTACAAGGTTCGTGCTGCACTGTGCAAAGGCATCGAGCTGTGTGAAAAGAATGGCGACTATGTGAGCCGCGATATCCTCAAGCTTCAGTTGCATGACACCGAAGAAGATCACACCTACTGGCTTGAAAAGCAGTTGGGCCTGATCAAACTGATCGGTATCCAGAACTACCTGCAGTCCCACGCGTCCTGATTGCAGCCTGTCTAGTCCTGAAATAGGTTTACACCTGTTTCACCCTAACGCCCGATGCACCGCATCGGGCGTTTTGTATTTTAAGGACAGGTGCGGGCGCTCCTGGTTGTAGATCAAGATCGCCTCCCGCACCATTTGCTCCGCTTGCGCCAAGTCTGTCGGTCGGTGGAGCAAGAGCTCTGTCTTCAAGATGCCATTGACTCGCTCTGCCAAGGCGTTTTGGTAGCAGTCGTAGCCATCAGTCATTGAGCACGTGATGCCATGTTTGACATGGAGCTTTTGATATAGCGCCGAGCAGTACTGCACACCTCGATCCGAGTGATGAACCAGTTTCTGGCGTGTTCGACGCGTCTTCAAGGCCATACGCAAGGCTTGAGCCACTGAGTCGGCATGCAAGCTGCCATGCACGTGATAGCCGACGATCTTTCTTGAGAAGGCATCCGTCACCAGACTCAAATAGACCGGATCATCACGTTTGGTGGACAGATAAGTGATATCGGCCACCCAAACCTGTTCCGGACCGGTAGCGACAACTTGCGACGGGCCTGGTTTGAGCAGATTGGGATGGCAGCGGAAGTGATGATGACTGTCGGTCGTTTTGTGATAAGCCCGCTTCCTGCGGACCAGTTGGCGGTAATCACGCAAGACCGCCAATAACCGATCGCGGCCGACATGCAGCTCCTGTTTCTCACGCTCCGCGTGCATCAACGAGTGCAATTTGCGGGCGCCAATGCAGGGTTGGCGTACTCGGATTGTCTGCACAAACTGGATGAGTTTCTGATCTTGCTCGATGCGAGCCCGATAGACGCGATTACGTTTGTAAAAGGCTTGGCGACTGATCCCCATAAACTGGCAAGCCCTGCTGACACTCAGGGTTTGGGTTTGCGCAACGACTTGCCGGGCCGCTTTTTTACGACAGAGACGCCGTAGTCGTTCTTCAGTACATCCACCACGTCTTCAAAAAACTTGGCTTTCTGATTCGCCAGCGCCAACTGCTCCTCAAGTTCTTTGATTCTCTGCTCGGGTGTTAAGGGCAAAGTGGGCTCGTCCATCGGTCGGGTCCTTTGGGAACGAATGGAGGCGCCTTGGCTCCAGTCTTGCCGACCATGCTTGCGTAACCAAACCAACACCGTCGATCGACCCTGAATTCCGTAGCGCCGTTGAGCCTCTTTATAACTCAACTCGCCTTTTTCGACTTGGTCGACAACCGACAATTTAAAAGTCAGCGTGTAATCGCGTTGACTGCGTTTTGCGCCCGAATCCATTGCACACTCCTGATAAGAAGCCAGAAGGTGTAAACCTTATTCAGGACGAGACAGCCGATACAAAAAAGCCCCTGTCACTGACGAAGTGACAGGGGCTTTTTCATGCCCGCCGATCAGGCCCGATCGCGGATCAACAGCGGCTTGAGGTAGTGCCCGGTGTGAGATTGCTTCATCTCGGCCACTTCCTCCGGTGTACCGGTGGCGATGATCTGCCCACCTTTCGAACCACCCTCGGGGCCGAGATCCACCAGCCAGTCGGCCGTCTTGATCACGTCGAGGTTGTGCTCGATCACCACCACGGTGTTGCCGTGGTCGCGCAGGCGATGCAGTACGTCGAGCAATTGCTGGATATCCGCGAAGTGCAGACCGGTGGTCGGCTCGTCGAGGATATACAGGGTCTTGCCGGTATCGCGCTTGGACAGCTCGCGAGACAACTTGACCCGCTGGGCCTCACCACCGGACAGCGTGGTCGCCGACTGCCCGAGCTTGATGTACGACAGGCCCACATCCATCAGCGTTTGCAGCTTGCGCGCCAGCGCTGGCACCGCGTCGAAGAACACCCGCGCTTCCTCGATGGTCATTTCGAGGGTTTCGTGGATGCTCTTGCCCTTGTATTTGATCTCCAGGGTTTCGCGGTTGTAGCGCTTGCTCTTGCACACATCGCACGGAACGTAGATGTCCGGCAGGAAGTGCATTTCCACCTTGATCAGACCGTCGCCCTGGCAGGCTTCGCAACGACCGCCCTTGACGTTGAACGAGAACCGCCCCGGGCCGTAACCACGGGAGCGGGACTCGGGAACCCCGGCAAACAGTTCGCGGATCGGCGTGAACAGCCCGGTATAGGTCGCCGGGTTGGAGCGTGGCGTACGGCCGATCGGGCTCTGGTCGATATCGACGACCTTGTCCAGATGTTCCAGGCCTTTGATGCTGTCGTGGGCTGCGGCTTCCAGGGTGGTCGCGCCATTGAGTGCCGTTGCGCTCAGCGGGAACAGCGTGTTGTTGATCAGCGTCGATTTGCCGGAACCGGAAACACCCGTCACGCAAGTCAGCAGGCCGATCGGGATTTCCAGGTCGACGTTGCGCAGGTTGTTGCCCCGCGCACCCTTGAGCGACAGCACCTGCTTCTTGTTGCGCGGTGTGCGCTTGGCCGGCACTTCAATCTTCACCCGGCCCGACAGGTACTTACCGGTCAGCGAATCTGGATGCGCCATGACTTCGTCCGGCGTGCCTTCGGCGACGATCTGTCCGCCATGAACGCCGGCGCCCGGGCCGATATCCACTACATAGTCGGCCAGACGGATCGCGTCTTCGTCGTGCTCGACCACAATCACCGTGTTGCCGATGTCGCGCAGGTGTTTGAGGGTGCCGAGCAGGCGATCGTTGTCGCGCTGGTGCAGACCAATGGACGGTTCATCAAGGATATAGAGAACACCCACCAGGCCCGCGCCGATCTGGCTGGCCAGACGAATCCGCTGTGCCTCGCCGCCAGATAGCGTGTCGGCACTACGATCCAGCGACAGATAGTCGAGACCGACATTGACCAGGAATTGCAGGCGCTCGCGGATTTCCTTGAGAATCTTGTCGGCGATCTCGCCACGGCGCCCGGTCATCTTCAGCGCGCCGAAGTAATCGCAGGCGTCGCCGATCGGCAGGTTGGTCACCGCCGGCAGGGTTTTCTCGCCGACCCACACGTGCCGCGCTTCGCGACGCAGGCGGGTGCCACGGCAATCCGGGCAGGACTGGGTGCTGAGGAACTTCGCCAGTTCTTCGCGCACGCTCGCCGATTCGGTTTCGCGGTAGCGACGCTCGAGGTTCGGCACGATGCCTTCGAACGGGTGCGAGCGCTTGACGATATCGCCCCGGTCGTTGAGGTATTTGAAGTCGACGTTCTGCGAGCCGCTGCCGTGCAGGATGAACTTCTGCTGATCGGCCGGCAGCTCGTTGAACGGCTGCTCCAGGCTGAAACCGTAGTGCGCGGCCAGTGAGCCGAGCATCTGGAAGTAATAGACGTTGCGCCGGTCCCAGCCGCGGATCGCGCCCTCGGCCAAGGTCAGCTCACCGTTGACCAGTCGCTTGATGTCGAAGAACTGCTTCACGCCCAGACCGTCACAGGTCGGGCAGGCGCCGGCCGGGTTGTTGAAGGAAAACAGCTTGGGTTCCAGCTCGCTGATCGCGTGGCCGCAGATCGGGCAGGCGAAGCGCGCGGAGAAGATCATCTCTTCGCCCGGCTCGTCGTCCATCGGCGCCACCAGCGCGATGCCGTCGGCCAGCTTCAGTGCGGTTTCGAAGGATTCCGCCAGACGCTGCTGCAGGTCGGCGCGAACCTTAAAGCGGTCGACCACGACTTCAATCGTGTGCTTCTTCTGTTTATCCAGTTTCGGCAGTTCGTCCAGCTCGCAGAGCCGGCCGTTGACCCGGGCCCGGACAAAGCCCTGGGCGCGCAGTTCTTCGAATACCGACAGGTGCTCGCCCTTGCGCTCGCGGATCACCGGCGCCAGCAGCATCAGCTTGCTGCCTTCCGGCTGGGCCAGCACCAGGTCGACCATCTGGCTGACGGTCTGGGCTTCCAGCGGAATGTCGTGATCCGGGCAGCGCGGCGTACCGACGCGTGCATAAAGCAGACGCAGGTAGTCGTAGATTTCGGTGATGGTGCCGACCGTGGAGCGCGGG
Organism: Pseudomonas sp. B21-021; assembly: GCF_024749205.1. Lineage (NCBI taxonomy): Bacteria > Pseudomonadati > Pseudomonadota > Gammaproteobacteria > Pseudomonadales > Pseudomonadaceae > Pseudomonas > Pseudomonas sp. B21-021. The sequence continues at coordinate 5,773,527 of NZ_CP087192.1, read as the reverse complement.
TTGTGCGAGGTCGACTTCTGTTCGATGGAGATCGCCGGCGACAGGCCTTCGATGGTGTCGACGTCGGGTTTTTCCATCATCGACAGGAACTGCCGGGCATAGGCCGACAGGGATTCGACATAGCGGCGCTGACCTTCGGCGTACAGCGTGTCGAAGGCCAGGGACGACTTGCCGGATCCGGACAGGCCGGTGATGACGATCAGTTTGTCCCGTGGCAGGGTCAGGTCGATGTTCTTCAGGTTGTGGGTGCGGGCCCCACGAATCAGGATCTTGTCCAAAATGGCCTCGCTCGGCGGGCGTCGAAAACACAGGAGTATACGGCCAAATACTGGATGGATGCACACTATCAAATGAAGGGTTTTTTGCCTTACATGAAGAGAGTTTCATCTGTACGCGTCAAAGCGTCGCGATATACCCCGTCTCTCGATGGGACTGGTAGAATCGCCGCCGGTTCACACGAGGTTTTTCCATGCACGATCCCCACAGCGAACGCATGAGTGGCAGCGAGACCCGCGCGGCGAGCGGTCTGGCCCTGGTGTTCGCCTTCCGTATGCTTGGCATGTTCATGGTGTTGCCGGTACTGGCGACCTACGGCATGGATCTGGCGGGAGCGACCCCGGCCCTGATCGGGCTGGCGATCGGCGCTTACGGCCTGACCCAGGCGATTTTCCAGATTCCGTTCGGGATCATTTCCGACCGCATCGGCCGGCGTCCGGTGATTTACCTTGGGCTGATCGTCTTCGCCCTTGGCAGCGTGCTGGCGGCTCAGGCCGATTCGATCTGGGGCGTGATTGCCGGGCGGATCCTGCAGGGCGCCGGCGCTATTTCCGCAGCGGTCATGGCCTTGCTTTCCGACCTGACCCGCGAACAGCACCGCACCAAAGCCATGGCCATGATCGGCATGACCATCGGCCTGTCGTTCGCCGTGGCGATGGTGGTCGGCCCGCTGCTGACCCGTGCGTTCGGCTTGTCCGGCCTGTTCCTCGCCACCGGGGGCATGGCACTGGTCGGGATCGTGATCGTGATGTTCATGGTGCCGAAATCCACCGGGCCGCTGAGTCATCGGGAGTCCGGCGTCGCGCGCCAGGCGTTGATGCCGACGCTCAAGCACCCGGATCTGCTGCGGCTGGACCTGGGCATTTTTGTGTTACATGCGATGTTGATGTCGAGCTTCGTCGCACTGCCCCTGGCACTGGTTGAAAAAGCCGGTCTGCCCAAGGAGCAACACTGGTGGGTCTACCTCACCGCGCTGCTGATTTCTTTCTTCGCCATGATCCCGTTCATTATCTACGGCGAGAAGAAACGCAAAATGAAACGAGTTTTGCTCGGCGCCGTGATGACGCTGATGCTCACTGAGCTATTCTTCTGGCAGTTCGGTGACAGCCTGCGGGCTCTGGTGATCGGGACGGTGGTGTTCTTCACCGCGTTCAATCTGCTGGAAGCATCGCTGCCGTCGCTGATCAGCAAGGTTTCACCGGCAGGTGGCAAGGGCACGGCCATGGGCGTGTACTCCACCAGTCAGTTCCTCGGTTCGGCACTCGGCGGGATTCTCGGCGGCTGGATGTTCCAGCATGGCGGTCTGTCGGTTGTGTTCCTCGGATGTGCCGGGCTGGCTGCACTTTGGCTGGCCTTTGCTGTTACCATGCGCGAACCTCCCTACGTGACGAGCCTGCGCCTGCCGTTGTCGCCCGAAGCGATCCGCGAAGCGGGTCTGGTCGAGCGTCTCAAGGCCCTCGTAGGGGTAACTGATGCGGTGATAGTCGCTGATGAAGCGGCGATCTACATCAAACTGGACACCGAATTAATGGATCGCACCACTCTCGAACGCCTGGTGAACAACCCGGCGCAGACTGCGTGCGAAGCCTAGGAGAACGTTATGGCCCGTGGGGTTAACAAAGTCATTCTGGTCGGTACTTGCGGCCAGGATCCCGAAGTACGCTACCTGCCCAACGGTAACGCCGTGACCAACCTGAGTCTGGCGACCAGCGAGCAGTGGACCGATAAGCAGACCGGTCAGAAGGTCGAGAAGACCGAGTGGCACCGCGTATCGATGTTCGGCAAGGTTGCCGAAATCGCCGGCGAATACCTGCGCAAGGGTTCGCAGGTTTACATCGAAGGCAAGCTGCAGACCCGTGAGTGGGAAAAAGACGGTATCAAGCGTTACACCACCGAAATCGTGGTCGACATGCAAGGCACCATGCAACTGCTCGGCGGCCGTCCACAACAGGGCGACCAACAAGGCGGTGGCAACAACTATCAGCAGCAGGCGCCACGCCAACAGGCTCCGCGTCCGCAGCAGTCGGCACCTCAGCAGCGTCCGGCCCCGGCTCCACAGCAGGCCGCACCGCAACCGGCTCCGGATTTTGACAGCTTCGATGACGACATTCCGTTCTAGCCCGGATAAAACCTAGTTATGTAAAGAATTTTATATAACTAGCTGTTTTTACTAAGATTTAAAATAGGAAGCCCTCAGGTTTGTAAAGAAACCTGGGGGCTTTCTTTTTGTGACTGTAAAGCACGACTCTGAAAACCGGATAAACGGTTTTTGACAAGCAAAGGAAACGCGCTAAACCGAATGTAAAGGATTCGGAGGTAGGTCATGCGCGTAGAACAAGTGATCTTTCCCACTGGTGATCGGTTGCCCATGCTCTTGGACGATCAAGACTTGCCGGTACCTGAGGCCTGTGACTGGATGTTGTCACGCCGCCAACGCGCCTTCGCCACGCAGTCACGCTACATGCAAGAGCTGTTAGTTGTTCATGACTGGGCGAGAGCTAGGAGAATTGATCTTTATGAGCGTCTGCGGTCTGGGCGGCAATTTACTGAAGCTGAGATAACCAGCCTGGTCGAGCGACTGCGAGGAACCGGGGAGTGGAGCAGTTAACTCCGGCGATCCTCGATCAAGCGTGCCAGTCGCTCGACCAGGAGTAGTTTGGGCAAATTCCGCAGCTCCAATGACTTTCACAAGTTTTGCCATGGAAAATATTGCTGCAAACACCAATTTTGGTAGCAACGAAAGCAACGCTCAATGGAATATTGAAGTAGGGATTTGATGCTTCGAGAAGTGGATAATCACTAGCTTTGTCCGATTGATCACCTCTCAGAGCTACTAACGTATGCAGGTAAAGACCGCACGAGAGCCAGGAGGTTTGAGTCGGCTTGCACGAGCTTATGGTCGACCTGAATCGCGGCTGAAATCGCCGACATGAGGGCAACGTTCACCTCTTCTTTGGAGGAGGGGACAGCTTCGGGTTGCAATTTTTTTGATGACTGCACTACATCGTGGTAGTCGCGGTAGCCTAATCCTTTGGAAAGAATCTCACGAGCGTAAGAAAGTCGGATTGGGCTGAATCCAGGCCACTCTCGCTGCAGTTTTTAGCGATGCGTTTGAAGCCGTACTTCGGGTTTAGATCGTCTGGATGAATTGGAACGCGCATAGCACTTCTCCAAAGCGTCAAGGTGTCGGTTGCCCGCTGACTATCGTCGAAATGCGTGCAAGGAGAAGGTAAAGCAACCTGAAGCTTTCGCCTATGCGTACCGACCGCTCGATTCAGGTACTCGAATTTTCAGGTTAGCGCGGTCATGCCCTCTGTCTAGAAAATGGCATGCCAGTATCAGCGAAATGTAGGTTCTCCCGTCAGAGGGACCAGTAAATCTTCTTCGTCATCCGCCTCGCGATCCCGCCCGGGCAGAGTCAAGATTCCCAGGGCGTAGTTGTACCCATCCCCCTCTACCACAAATGCGTGCTCTATGATTTCCAGCCCTTCGGGCTCTTTCGGGAACCAAGCTCGCGCATCAATTCGCGCCTTATCTCCCGACGCTGATCGAATAGAGCGTGCAAGCACTGATGTCGCTGGCACTTCGATGAGATGCTTCGAGGTAGCTAAGTAGGCTCCGCTTTTGAATGCCCGATCATTCGAAGATGACCAATCAAGGAACCCATCCTTGGCGGCAAGTACGACTACCCGCCCAGGAGCAATCTCCCGCCACTTGAGGGCTGCAGCGGTGAGAGATACGTCATATCGATCCGCACAATGTCTGAGCAAATCTATGGAAAGCTCCTGACCGGACACTTGGCTACGGAAGTCGTCAGCGGGCATGAGGAGATAGGAGGCAAATACGTCTGCCTCTGCTTCAATTTTCTTCCCAAGTGCATCCCAGGTGTGCATGTCCTTGGGGGCGCATTGGAAATCCTGCTGCAGATCGCGATGAAGAATGTAGTGAGCGAACTCATGAGCGATCGTGAAGTTAATCCGCCCCGATGACGCCACATCTTCGTTGACGCCAATGATCCACTTGTCCCCCTTGGGGTTTTTTTTGAGCATGCCTTCAAAGCTAGGGATAGGTACCGGCTTGATAGCCGAAATAGGTGCTTCAGGGCACACAGCTTTCGAGTACTCGAGCGCAACCTCCCTAACCTTGATCGGGAACTGGTCGAATCCAGCAGTACGTAGAACCTTCGTGATTTTGTTTGCTTCATTCTTCGGGTTCTTTTGCATCGTCAGTCTTCCCACCAATCGTCCACGATTTTTCGAAGGCGCTTCTTGTCACCTTCGTCAAGCGCTTGATATTTCCTAAAGAAAGCGCTGTCGGTTTCCACATCTTGGGAAGTTTCTGTTGCGCTTCCGAGCAGTGTTTCAGGCGCGAGATTCAACGCGAGTGCAATCTTGTTCACCTTGTCCATTGACGGATTAGGTTTGTCTCGGTTCTCGAGCTCCCACAGGTAGCTTTTACTGGAGTCCGTTAGCTCCGCAAGTCGCTCCAATGATATGCCGAGCTCTCGCCTCCTGGCGCCGATTTTCATTCCAAGGCTTGATGCCACCGTAATCACCTCCTAAGTCGTTCGGTGAGTGTACCACTGTACCGAACGAAAAAAACCCTGTTGACAGGGTGGCTTGATCAGGCGCACAGTGAGGTCGTCGTTCGGTGGCCTGATATGCCAGCGTTCGGTGGGAAGGGATGTAGAGCTTGGCAATATTGTTGGATTGAGCTCTATGTTTAGGCAAGCCGAAGCGTGTAATCGGTCAGCTTGACCGTATGACAATGAGAATAGGCTTAACGCCCGGATGAGCGGAGACGCTACGACGGAAGGGGAATCAAGGGGGGAACGAATGGACTAGCGAAGAAAGAACCTAACCGATAACCGAGTCGGAGGTGCTGGGAAACGCAACTGCAATTGCGCCCCAGCGAGTGCGTGAAGAATGCAAGCACAAATTCAGTATCTTCATGCGCCGTCGGGTAGTCAAGGCTACTCGATGCTCTGACGCACTCATGACGCCCGTCAGGGCACCTGTCCACGCCTGAGAAAAGGCGTGTGGAGATACGTATGAACGAATTTACTCAGAATCATATTTTCATCGCTGGTTTGGATCTCGAGTTCAAACCAGTTCCCCTCAACGACGAGACGCCGATCGGTACACAGATTGCCCGTGCAGGAGGGTTTCTCCCCGATCAGATGCCTACGATTCTTCAGGCACTTCCATCCGGGGCTTTCGAAGATGTTCGCCCGGACGAGCTTGTGGATTTGGCTGCAACGTCGCGCCGCTTCATCGTGGTCGAATCCGATCGCTCCTACTTCTTCGCGGTCGATGGTCAGCGTTACGAATGGCCGTGCAAGATCATCAATGGCCACACAGTGCGGAAGCTGGCACAGATTGCTGAGAACATGCGCTTAGTGCAGCAGCTGGAAGAAGAAGCTGATCGTGAAATCGCAGACGCTGACGTTATCAACCTGGGTGAGGAGGGCATTGAGCGCTTTGTCATCCGTAAGGCAATCTGGAAGCTCAAGATCCAAGGTCGTACCTTGGAGTTCGACAAGCCACAGATCAGTGTTCGTGAAGCTGCTTTGCGCGCTGGGCTGGATGTCTCCCAGCATTGGAAGATTACCCTCACGGCTGCAGGGCATCATTCCGAACTGACTAGCATGGACGCGATTGTTGACCTCAGCGCTCCGGGCATTGAGAAGCTGCGGTTCACTCCTAAGGATGTTGGGAACGGTGAAGTCGCAACAGCGGCCCGTCGTGTTTTCAACTTGCTGCCAGCTGACACGGTGTACCTTGACCAGCTTGGCTTGCGCTGGGAAACCTGCATCGGCACAGATGGTCTGCGTTATTTGGTGATCCACGACTATGAACTGCCGACGGGCTACAACCACCAATATGTCCAGCTGGCAATTCAAGTCCTGGCAGGTTACCCGGTCGAGCCGTTGGACAGCTTCTACTTGTACCCCCATGTGTCGCTGGCCACAGGTGTGCTCCCTCCCAACGTGCAACTGACGGCTCAGATCGATGGTTTGGGCTTCCAGGGGTGGTCACGTCACCGGACAACTGTCCCGTGGAATCCGCATGCCGATAACATCATTTCGCAACTGGCTCTGGTCGAAGGCTGCCTTCACAAGGAGGTTGGTCAATGAAAACTGGGGCGACGCTCGTAATGACCGAAGCCCTGCACTCCGTACTCCGGGAACATCTGTTCCCGGGGGACGGTTTGGAAGCAGCGGCCATCCTTATCTGCACGCGACACGAAGGTGAACGCACCAAGTTGCTCGCTAAATCTGTGATCCCGGTACCCCATGGAGCGTGCGTCAGGGAGAAGGATTTTCTGAATTGGCCTGGCGAGTACCTTGAACTTGCTATAGCGCAGAGTGAGGAAACTCAATCTTCAATCATGCTCGTCCATTCTCACCCAGGCGGCTTCTTGGGCTTTTCAGAACTGGATGATGAAAGCGATCAAATCACCATGCGATCGCTGTACGCTGGAGTGGAGGTCATCCATGGCTCTGGTGTCATGATCCCAGACGGCAGGGTGGTGGCTCGTACGTACGATGATTCGCAACGCCCTACCAATGTACGGCTGGTCTCAGTAATCGGTGACGACATACGGTTGTATTTCGACGGAGTCGAAGGCCATGCAGTCCTGGACGATAGATCTGGAGCGCCGATGGCATTCACTTCTGAAATGACTCAGGCGTTGGCGAAGCTGAGTGTGGCCGTCATCGGGGTCTCTGGCACGGGCTCAGTTGTGGCCGAGCAAGTTACCCGTTTGGGCTTTGGCGAGATCATCTTGATTGACCATGATCGCGTTGAGGAGCGCAATCTCAACCGGATACTCAACAGCACCCTGGAGGACGCGGCCTCCTCGGTATCCAAGGTGGAGATGTTCGCGAGCTCCATCGAACGTGTGCGGGGTAAAGGAGTGGCCCGCCCGATTGCAAAATCGATTGGGACTCGTGAGGCAGTATTAGCGGCCGCTGATGCGGACATTCTCTTCTGCTGTGTGGACACGCGATACGCCAGGATGATCGCTGATCGAATCGCTAGCCGTTTTCTCATCCCGCTCCTTGATGTTGGCGTGCTCATTCCTACGATGAAAGATGAGTTGGGAGTGATGATCGCAGGAGTTTATGGCCGCATAGATTACGTGCAGCCTGGTGGATCATCCCTCTCTGATCGTGAGGTCTACACCGGTGAATCGCTTCGCGCCGAGAGTCTTCTGGCTGCGAATCCTGACGCCTATCAGCAGCAGCTTCAGCATGGGTACATTCGAGGGTTCCATGAGGAAGCTCCCGCTGTGATTTCCCTGAACATGCTCGCGGCATCTTCATGCGTGATGGAGTTTTTGGCCAGAGCATTTCCAATGCGTGAAGAGCCAAACTGCAACTACGCGCGAACCTTGATTAAGTTCAGAGAAGCGGAGCAGGAGTTCACCGCTGAAAATGACTTTCCGAAGACCTCAGATCCAGGGCTTGCGCTTGGCGCCGCTGAGCCGCTGCTCGGGATCGCTGACTTGGCAGGTGGTGTGTGATGCTCAAAGCCGTAAAAAGAGCTCTGTATCGCTGGGTCGATGGCTTGCTGCCCGCTAGGAAATTACAGGTGGTTCAGGGCGATGTCCTGCCTAGCCGGTTGCCTTTTCGCACCCTAACTCTAGTTCAGGATGGCTCGGAGGATTGGTGCGTTGGGTTCAGATGTCCATGCGGTTGTGGTCGGACGATAGAGCTATCACTGCCGCAAGATGTGACGCCAAGGTGGACATGCAGTACCGATTTCTTAGGACGGCCAACGCTGCACCCATCAGTGTGGCTAAAAAATGGCTGTAAGTCGCATTTTTGGCTGCGAGAGGGCAGGGTCATCTGGGTGTGAAGGCGATGCGGATCACTGGCACTTGGGTCAGTGTTTCGCATATCCGGAGAGGAGGGCTATGGGACGGTGCACCTTGCTCCGTCCTGTTCTGACCCTCGCTGCTGTCTGTCTTTTGCGGTTTTATCCTGCCCCCTATGCGTGTCATTGACCTCTGGCGCCGAAATGTGACTTGGCCGGACGGTGACCTGGTGGCAAAAGTCCTTGCAGATACTCAATGTTCACAAGCAGATGTTGATTTCATGTGTCACCGAGGGGCGTGCAGATGATGGTTATCTGCCATTGGAAATGGAGGAAATCATTTCAAGAATTTTGCATCGTAATCAACGACCAGCTCCTCTACGTTCATGCCAGAGAATTTGAAGAACGCACCAAAAGTACACCCATCGATATTTCCATGTTCATCGATGAGCATGGGCATAGGTAGCCCTTCTTTCGGATCAAAGCGTCCGATGCATTCGCCACTAACCTGGTGAGGACAGCCATTGTGTACCCCATACTTCGCGAATCCACATTCAAGGCTGTTAGTGTTGCGTGCGAATGAAGATGGGTTGCCGAGCAATTGATCCATGAACGCTTGGTAGTGGAGCTCGCCTATCAATTCGGTAACGACAGCGTCGTCAAGGGTTGATTGAGCTTGGTACCGCCCTTCGACCAATACTGCGGGTATGCGGAACTCATTAAATAGCATCTCGAGCTCTGCAGTGTTTTGCATCGGGTTCACCGATATCCAGGGCTGCTGAACCCTCTGCTCCATTGCCCTCTTCATGATGTGCTGCATTGGGGATAATCCAGGGGACTGCTCGAGATCCAAGAGCGCTTGAAGCCGTTCTGCCAGAATTTGGCTGAGACCTATGAAATTACATGCGTGCAGCAGCCGATCACAGATTGCTAGGTAGCTTTTACTCCAATCGCTGTTCATTTCGGCGGCGATTTCCGGCGCAGCAGCTAGTGCCTTGGTAAGCAGATAAAATCGCCACGAAGGGTTAGATGCTTGCCATTCATGAGCTGTGGTTGGACTCACGGGTTTCCAGCTGATCTGCAGTGATAGATCGCAGATGACTGGGAAAAGACTCCTGGTGTCCTGCCCGCACTCCGTAATGAACCAGTCGTAAGCAGCAGTGTAGACGTCAGATATCCCTTCTCTGACCCAAGCGGCGGCTTCAGGAAATGAGAGCAGATTTTCCGCGAAGGAACGTTCTAGAAAAAACGCGTGACCTTCCAAAATATCCTTCGTGCAGAGCTCTCGCTGGCCGTTCGCTGATTCAATTACAGGATTGATTTGCCATGGCTCTTTGATGAGTACCAGCTTGAGAGCATCTAAAGTCTTGATGCCAGGGATGCTAACGAAACGAGCTTGGCTGAGCTTATTCTGCTCTGCAAAGACCTGTCCAAGAAACTGGGCGTACTGGTGGATGTCCGGTCGGGTGTTGCAGTTAGACAAGGGGATTCTTGGTGCACCCATGGCTTGGCGCAGCTTTTCCCACATCCTGTGAGTGAATCCCGTGGCTTGTCGATAGCTGCTCCACTGGATGTGTCCATAGCCAGTGAATAGCGTTTGGAAGTAGTGGACGTGTTCATGAAAATACGTGAGCACGCTGCCGTTCGTGGCAGTGTCCCCAGCAAATTTCTCTGCTTTGTCGAATAGTCTGATTTCCATACGTGGGGTGAAGAACGTGCCCAGCGTCGCATTCAAATAAGAGTCCATCGTGTTCCTGTATTCGGCGGAGGGAAATAGGAGATGACATCCAAAAAAACTATTGGTTGACGTTAATCCTAGGCTACTTCAGAAGACGTCTAGCTCGAGGAGTGGCTAGCATTGGGGTTTTGACCAACCAGAGTATTTGAGGCCCGCCTTGGAGCGTGATGTTGCGCCAGATCGGTCGCTCAAATTATCAAAAACACAAGAATGCAGGAAAGAATGTATGCGTAGTTTTCAGGGAGCGGTGCTGTTTGTAGATATGCTCGGATTCAGCGCCCTTACTCGAGGGAGGCTCAAGCTGACCGAGTCAGAATACATGCCATGGAAAATTAAGCCTGGAGGAAAATTTCCACATCAACTGCTCGCTGCGCAGATTTTGTTGGCCTTTCGAAAGGCATTGATGCGAACAGGCCGACGGTTTAAGGCGGTGAAGCTGGCGCAACTATCTGATTGTGCATTTCTTTGGTCAGAAGATATATGCGCGGTAACGGATGCGGGACGCTTCTTGATGCACGAAGCAATTGAGGCAGGTTTATTATGTCGCGGGGGTCTTGCATTTGGAGATGTCCACGAGCCTAACAAAATCGATCATTCTATTGGTGCCTTCATTGTTGGCGATGCTGTGACACGGGCTGCTACCTACGAGACGATGGGCAAAGGGATGCGGATTTTCACAGATTCAGACACCGCCTCTGAAATCCTTTTCAAGCGCCCTCACGAGTCTTTTCAGGCGCTCATCAATCCTCTAGTGGGTGAAACTGTGGACGAATGGCTTTGGTACTCGCCAGAGCCGATACTGGAGCTTTCGCGGGATAGATTGACGTTACGGCCTGCGATAGAAAAGCTGGTGTCATGCCATACCATGCTCCGCTATTCGCCGCGTTTTGCGTGGAATGCAGCATCCCCTGAAGGTTGCCGGCAGTTGGCATGCTCGATTGTTGCCATCTCGGATGCCATGCAAAAACTCTCGCAAGGCTATGGGGAGTATGAATTTACGGTCGAGCATCTTTCGAGTGCAATGCAAACCCGTAAGGACTCGATTCGTGAGAGGGTGCATAAACAGTTTTCCGAGGAGCTTTTAGGGTTGGCAATGTATCGAGATCGCAAGAAAACGCGTGGGTGATGCGACCCTAACCCTGATCTTCATTCAGGTCTCTGTGGAGGGTAGGCAGACGCGTGTCGGGCTTGCTTGGCCTGTTGCGCGAGTGCCTATAAGCGGAGCGCGTGACGTGCGGATGTAAGCCTTCAACCGCCAAGACCAACGCTTGCGTGTGGGCTTGGTTTACGACAGCCGCCCCCGGTAGGGGCGCGCCCAAACCATGGCATCTCACCAACCCGCATAATGAGTAACCCCGGGCCACCGTGCACGACCTAGAGATTCACTCATTTGGATAAGTCCTTTATCCAGGCGACACTGCTAGAGCGTCCTGCATTCCGCATGGTGTCGCCAGTCGGAATGGGCAATACCGAGACTGATCACGCTCCCAACCGTGGGGCTCATAGGCTAAAATCTTGCGTTTGCATCCGCCTGGAGCTCAGAGTGCTCAGAGATAAAGAAATTCGAAGCGCTTTAGTTGACCATCTGATGAAGCGGTCGCCAAGACCTGCTCGGGTGCTCGAAGAGCTCACCATAGATAATGGTAATGCTATTGCTGATGTGGTTGCGTGCTACCGCCAAATGCATTGCTACGAGATAAAAGGCGAAACTGACAACGTTCGACGCGTTTTATTGCAATCGGAATTTTACTCTCGGTCGTTCCCTAAGTTGACCTTAGTAACTACTGAAAATCATATTAGATTTGCGATGGAGAGAATTCCAACCTACTGGGGGGTGATTCTCGCCGCACCTGGAAAAGACCGAACAACCTTACGCTATCTCCGCAAAGCGGGTACCAACCCCATGTTCTCTAAGAAAGATGCACTTCTTATGCTTTGGAAGGCAGAACTGACAGCCCTGGCAACTGCACATCCAAGGGTTATTTTCAAAAAGTCGTTCAACCGAGATACGATTGCAGAGCAGATCAGTTTTCAGCTGAGCCGCGACGACGCCTTGGCAGGAATCCAAAGCGCCCTCGTGGAAAGGCGTTCAAATATTATTGACAACGAATGTGATGTGAGCAGCCGTTGAGCATTTGATCCACGTACCAGGGTTGCCCGTCTTGGGCGCTCGTACCGCAGCCTTGAAGCTACGGTCATGTATGTATTGCTCCCCATACGAGTCCCCTGGAAGCCTGAAGAAAGCCTGTCTAACAATGTTATCCGAGATATCAAAGTATTGGCTGTATTTGTGAGTTTTGAACCGCCTTCCCCGAACAATAAAGAATTTTTCGTGGTAGGTATAGAACACCTTAGGGGCCGCCATGCCGCTTATCAGTTCTGGTTCGATATCCAGATCAGAATATTCCGGACTAATTATTCCGTAATCTCCAAACAAAACCTTGTCGAATTCAGGGGTCGAATTAAGAGCTCGCCAGAGCTTGTACTCCTCGCGATCTATATGAGCTTCAGCGTTGGTTTTGACCAATCCCGCAATTGAGGCCGGAACGACTGAGCCACTCACGACAGCAGCAGTCACCTGAAAATCTTTTTGGAACCCAGCTAGGAACTTTTCTACTTTTTTCTTGGCGTTAATAGGGTCATCGATGATGCGCAAATCAATTAGCAAAATCACTGACTGAGGCTTGGCAGCGGACAAGTCAACCCACAGGGCCTGCAGGTTGCTTTTCGTAAGGTTATAGCTATCAATGTCCACCATCTGTAGCCGAATCCCAACCTCAGAATTTGGCCGTGACTTAATGAAATCGAGGGCAGCAAGGTTATGATCCGCATGACGATCAAAAGCGAGAACAGGCATGATTGGGAAATGTGAAAGTTTACTCAGGATAGTGCGATATTGGGGAACACCGCCCAAATCGATGCTGTCATCGACATCAAAATTGTCGACAAAAAACTTGTAGGCTACAGTTCCCTTCTGCGTGGCCTTTAGAGTCTTATCCGCAATTCTAAGACGTTCAAGAATCTCCGTCTCAGTCATTACTTTCTGAGAGCGAGGAATGTCGTACATTGGTGCGATCTGATTACGAATCGCATCATCGAGCACTCCTACTCCTTGAATTTCGTTCTGCTTGAACTTCAGAAATGGAACATACTTAATCATTGGCGAACCCGAAAGCACGTTTAACGTCCATGCTGTGATGCAGCTCAGGGTAAAGTTTATAGTTTCTGGACTGATGGCGAATCATACCCGCCATGATAGCCGGGTGAATTTCTGCTTTACCACAGAGATCCAGCAACTGTCTTTTTTCAGCCCTAACATTCCAAGCCATCCGCCAATACTGCCTGGAAATCAGGCTGTCTTTAGCAATGATGTTTGCCTCGACCTCCCGATCAGAGTCGGCATCCTCTTCCAGGTTATCCAAGATAGGACTATCTAGGTAGTCATAGTGCTTATGAACATGGGCCAACTCATGCATAAGCGTGAACCAGAAATTGTCATAGCGATTGTATCGAATCGCTATTCCCACAACCGGTGTACCTCCCGAGAGTTTGAATGTGCAACCGTCCATCTTCATAGACTTGAAACCAGGCTCCACCACCAAGAGAACCCCATAAACGCTGGCTAAGTGATCGATAAGAGTGGTGATGCGGTCAGGTTCCTTACTGATAAGCGCGATTTCACGAAGCTGCTCTAAGCTCAAACCTTGGAACCGAGGGATGACTCGGCTCAAGACGGCGATCTTAGATTTCTCGCTGATCAGCGACAACCAAGCTTGGATCTTGGTTTCTTCAGCGGAGTCATTCTTTCGATAGAGCACGGCATTGCTGCTGGTCGCGTTGAGGGCAAGCCGGATGATGAAGTCTTCATACGCTTCGCCAGGTCGTGCATGCGATTTAGCATCGGCTGGCTTCAACGCTTGCCGCAGACTTGTGAGCGCTGCCGTGAAGTCCTCCGCAGCGGCCCGCGAGGATGGGTAGACCTCGAAATCTTCTGGGATGCCATTTGGGACATCAGACATGATGCGCCTCCCCAGCTAATTTCCCAGCAACGTGAGCGGGAGCCTCAAAGTAGCGAAGGTTTTCCTTGTCGGCGTCCGCTTCGTACTCAACCATTCCGAGGAATCGGTAGTAGCCTTCGGCTGTCGGAAGCGAATGCAGACAGAACCCTGGTCGGTAGCCTAGGGAATTCATTGCAAAGCGCGCAGCGTGGGCTATCAGGATCCGGCTGACGCTCCCAAACTGCTTCACATAATTCGGACGATCTCGATTCCAGTACGCTGATGCTACGTAATCGACATAGAAAATTCGTTCACCATCCATCCGGCTTTCCTTCGGATGGTAGATCACACAAGTCGCTTGGATGCGTCCTTGGGCACTGAGAAAAAACCAGTGATACTCGTCGGTGTTTAAAACCATGGCTTTGTCGAGCCACCGCCAACCGATATCCGATAGGCCATAGCTTGGTAGCTGCTGAAAGAATAAATCCCGGTCGGCAGCAGCCGCAGGGAAGTCAGCCAAGAGCTGCCGCACGATCTTGGTTTTCTCGGCCTCCCACTGCTCCTGTAACTGGAGCACATAGGCGGGAACCAACCCCTGGTTAATTTGATAGGGGATCTGCTGCCCGGTATGGCGGCAGAGAAGCGTAGGCTCAGCCATTGAAGCGGGCATCGCTAATGGCTTGAAAGTCGGTTGATCCGAAAGGCGTCATCGTAGAAATCCCTGTCCGATTGATGGCCAGATGATGACACCGTTTGGCTGTCCCCTCAATGGCCCTCATTTTGCCGCCATATGGCCGTACTGCTGCTTTACACGAAGCTTTACGAGTAAGTTTTATCAGTGCCTTTTTCAGGCAATTTTCGTGTTTGGCGTCTAAGTCTCAATCTTTACAGAGGGAGAAAATGGTAGCTTTACAGTTTCTCACGCCGATCTATCATCTTGATTTCTCCTAGGTTTTCTTTACAAAATTGGATCTAAAACTCGATAAATTCAGGAAAAGTCGTTGCTGATCAATCTGTTAATAGCTTTTATCGGTACCCCCGTTCTGATTCGCTGCAGTATCCGCGTTGTCTAGTCCCGAAATAGGTTTACACCTGTTTCACCCTAACGCCCGATGCACCGCATCGGGCGTTTTGTATTTTAAGGACAGGTGCGGGCGCTCTTGGTTGTAGATCAAGATCGCCTCCCGCACCATTTGCTCCGCTTGCGCCAGGTCTGTTGGCCGATGGAGCAAGAGCTCTGTCTTCAAGATGCCATTGACCCGCTCTGCCAAGGCGTTTTGGTAGCAGTCGTAGCCATCAGTCATTGAGCACGTGATGCCATGTTTGGCATGGAGCTTTTGATATAGCGCCGAGCAGTACTGCACACCTCGATCCGAGTGATGAACCAGTTTCTGGCGTGTTCGACGCGTCTTCAAGGCCATACGCAAGGCTTGAGCCACTGAGTCGGCATGCAAGCTGCCATGCACGTGATAGCCGACGATCTTTCTTGAGAAGGCATCCGTCACCAGACTCAAATAGACCGGATCGTCACGTTTGGTGGACAGATAAGTGATATCGGCCACCCAAACCTGTTCCGGACCGGTAGCGACAACTTGCGACGGGCCTGGTTTGAGCAGATTGGGATGGCAGCGGAAGTGATGATGACTGTCGGTCGTTTTGTGATAAGCCCGCTTCCTGCGGACCAGTTGGCGGTAATCACGCAAGACCGCCAATAACCGATCGCGGCCGACATGCAGCTCCTGTTTCTCACGCTCCGCGTGCATCAACGAGTGCAATTTGCGGGCGCCAATGCAGGGTTGGCGTACTCGGATTGTCTGCACAAACTGGATGAGTTTCTGATCTTGCTCGATGCGAGCCCGATAGACGCGATTACGTTTGTAAAAGGCTTGGCGACTGATCCCCATAAACTGGCAAGCCCTGCTGACACTCAGGGTTTGGGTTTGCGCAACGACTTGCCGGGCCGCTTTTTTACGACAGAGACGCCGTAGTCGTTCTTCAGTACATCCACCACGTCTTCAAAAAACTTGGCTTTCTGATTCGCCAGCGCCAACTGCTCCTCAAGCTCTTTGATTCTCTGCTCGGGAGTTAAGGGCAAAGTGGGCTCGTCCATCGGTCGGTTCCTTTGGGAACGAAATGGAGGCGCCTTGGCTCCAGTCTTGCCGACCATGCTTGCGTAACCAAACCAACACCGTCGACCGACCCTGAATTCCGTAGCGCCGTTGAGCCTCTTTATAACTCAACTCGCCTTTTTCGACTTGGTCGACAACCGACAATTTAAAAGTCAGCGTGTAATCGCGTTGACTGCGTTTTGCGCCCGAATCCATTGCATCCTCCTGATAAGAAGCCAGAAGGTGTAAACCTTATTCAGGACGAGACACGTTAAACAAAAAAGGCCCGTCGCTGAATGCGACGGGCCTTTTTCATGCGCGCAGGTTTTTTCAGTCAAGAATCAGATGCGGCAGAAACCGGCTCGAATCCTTGGTAATCAGACTATTGTCTTCCCGCACACCAATCCCCGCCGCCTGATCACCGATTACCCACGAACCGATCAACGTGTAGCTGTCGTCGAACTTCGGCAAAGGGGCAAATTTCTGCAGGATGAAGGGCGCATCGGTGTAGGGCCCATCCTCTTTGACGATCAGACCTTCGGCGGTCTGCAACTCGATGTTGGCGCCTTCCCGGGAGAAGTACGGTTTGCGTACCCAGCCCTTGGGCACCGCACTGCCCGGGTTCGGATCGAGGTGCGCGGCCAGCAGATTCGGGTGGCCCTTGTGCAACTCCCACAGCAGGGGTAGGGCGCCCTTGTTGGAGAGGATCGACTTCCACGCCGGTTCGAAAAACTGGGTGTCGCATTCGGCAATTGCCGCGCCGAACGGTTCGTGGAAGATGAACTCCCAGGCGTGCAGTTTGAACAGGTGCGGGATCCAGCGATCCTCGAGATCCACGAAACGACCCTCAGCGCTCAGGCCGATGTCTTCGATGTCGATGTGCCGCGATTCGATGCCGACCTTCTCTGCGATCAACCGCAGGTAATCCGTGGTGCCCTTGTCTTCCACCGAGTCTTTCATCGAGGCGAAGTAAAACGGCCGCGTGAGTTTCAGTTGGGCAAAGGCTTCGTGCAGCCGGGTGTCGATGCTGTTGAACTGGTCTGCATGGCGCGGCAGCATCCCGCGCTCGATGCATTGTTCCAGCCAGCCCCACTGGAACGCCGACGCTTCGTAAAGACTGGTCGGCGTGTCGTAGTTGAGTTCGAGCAGCTTCGCCGGGCCGTTGCCGTTGTAGGAGAAGTCCATGCGCCCGTACAGATGCGGATGACCTTCCAGCCAGGACGTTCGGATCATGTCGTAGTACGGCGCCGGAATGCTCAGACGATCCAGCAGTTCTTCGCTGTGCACGACGCGGTCGACCAGGTCCATGCACATCTCATGCAGCTCGGTGGTCGGATCTTCCAGGTCGTTTTCGATCTGCGCGAGCGTGAACTGGTAGTAGGCGCGCTCGTCCCAGTACGGCTCGTCGTCGATGGTGTGAAACAGAAAACCGAGGCTTTCGGCGGTCTGTTTCCAGTCGTGGCGCTCGGCGCAGTGGATCTTCTTCATGGTCAGCTGCTCGAACGGCCCCAGCCGCCCCAACCGCTGCGTGCGCTGGACTGGCTGCCGAAACCGCCACGAGAGGTGGACGAAGCCACGTTGACCGGTTTGCGGTAATCGCTGTCATAGTCCCGCTGGCTGCGGCTCGGTGCCGACTCGATCCGACGGTTCAGCGTCGAGGTGTCGTAGGTCTGGCGGGTATTGCGCTCGCGATAAACCGGCCGCGAGTCGCTCGCGCGGTTGTTGCTCATGGCATTGCCGATCAGCCATCCGGTGAGCCAGCCGTTGCCTGCACCGCTGGACGAGTGCGAAGTGCTGGTCTGATTGCTCTGTACGGCAGCCGCATCGCCGGCAGGCATCTGCGCATTGGCGATCGCATCGAGGTTCTGCGCCGGCTCACCGTCCTGCGGCACCTTGAAGCCACCGAGTTTCGGCACGAAACGGCCGGCGGAATTTTTCTGACACCAGTCAGCGGCAAAGTCCGCGTCGCAGGCAGCCTTGTCGTCGTAGGCCGGGGAGATTCGCCGGTGTTCGGCCAGGGCCGCGACGTAGGCGTTCGAGCAGACATCCGGCGCCACTTCGGCGTCGACGCATTGTTCGACGCTCTGGAAGTTGCGTTGCTGTTCCTGGGCGGCCACTTCACCGGAAATCGCCAGGGCCACGGAAGCGGCCAGCGACAGTTGAACGTACTTGCTTCGTTTCATCTCAGGCTTCCTGCCGATCAGTAGGACGGGGTCATGCACGCGGCGTTGAGCATGCCGACGCTGATCGCCACCGCCGCCACATAGATGCCCGCGGCGATTTCACCGTTGGCGATGCGCTGGGACGTGCCCTTGAGCACCAGACCGGTCGCCAGGAAGGCCAACAATTGCACCGCGGCCGCGATCACTGCCCAGAGAACGAAGTCGAGGACGTTGATCGAATGAGCGATCACGTTGCTGGCCGGAATCGCGAAACCGATGATCGCGCCGGACAGGGCAATGGCGGCGGCGACGTTGCCGGAACGGATCAGCTCGAATTCCTTGTGCGGCGTGACGCGGGTGTAGACGAACTGAAACAGCATGAACAGCAGCACGGCGCCGATCAGGTAGGCAACGAAACCGACCAGCGCGGCTTTGTTCAGGGAAATGGACAACGCTTCCAGCATGGAAAACTTCCTTTTAGATGGTGCTCAAATCGGTGGTGTACAGCGAGATGCCCAGCGAGGTGCTCAGGCTGACAGTGCCTTCTTCGTCCTGTTCGACGGAGAACAGCAAGAGTTCGCGGCGATCGGTCAGGCCGGTCTCGCGGGCGTACAGCATCGAGTGATGGTTGATGGTGTAGGACTCGTCCGGGTTGATCACCTGTTCGGTGAGCGGCACCAGTTCGGTCTGGCCGCGTTCGGTGCCCCATTCACGGGTGTATTCGACACCTTCATGGCGATAGGTCGGCAGGCCGATCTGACTGTTCGGACCGGCCAGACGCTGCAGTTCGGCGTCACTGTTGACCGTCACATAGCTGACGTAATTGAACAGCGTCACCGACTCGATCTGGTCGTCGCCCGTGACATGGATCTGTACCCAGAATTCTTCGTCGTTCAGATAGTAGCGATGCAGTTTGTTCGACTGGCCGAGATCGATCCAGCCGGCGCTCCAGATGGCCTGAGCGTCGGGAACCCGCACTGAAGTGCTGCCGTCGAGCAACAGGCCGAGGGTCGTGTCGAAGCGGATCGCCTTGCCCTGCGCCAGTCCGAGCGGGCCGCCGGCAGACTCTGACGCCGGCGCGGCCGACTGCCAGTTGCTGGTGCCGAGCAAATCTTTGAACCATCCCATGGGTACATTCCTTGAAGCGGGTGAAGATATTCGTTGGCAAAACGCCGCTAGTGTACCGGCCTCGTGGCGAACGAGCAGGCAAAAAAGAAGGGCACCCGGTGCCCTTCTTTTTTCTCGCCGCCGTTACTGGGCGGACTTTTGCTTCAGACGCTCGAGGATAGCGTTGGCGCTGCCTTCGTTCGGCGTGATGCCGGCTTCGCGCAGCTTGCGATCCAGATCGTTGCCGGTCGAAGCATCGGCCAGCTCGTCGGCAGCACTCAGCTCGGCAGCGCGTTGCTGCTGCTTGGCTTGCAGACGGTTCAAGGTGCCGACAGCGGTTTCCAGCTTGCCGTTGGCGCCGCCGCTGGCGATCGAGGCGCTGACCTGCGCTTTCTGCACGCTTTCACGGGCCTTGGCCATGTCCACTTGCTGGCGCAGGCTCTTGATCCGCGCTTCGGCCTTGTTGATGTCCTTGCGCATGTTGTCGGCGTAGGTGCCGAACTCGTCGCTCTGCTTCTTCTCGACGCCCAGGTCGTTGGTCAGAGTCGAGATCGCTTCGGCCACTTCCAGCGCCAGGTCTTCACGGCCGGCGTTCAGGGCGGAAACGGCTTTGGCTTCCAGGTCCCTGATCTTGGCTTCGTACTCGCTCACGCGGTCGGCGGACAGTTTGTGCTTGGCCATGATGGTGACCAGTTCGCGACGGGCGTTGGACAGCGCGCTGTCGGCGTCACGGATTTCCTGATCGAGGATGCGCAGGGCCTGTTGGTCGGCGATCGCTTCGCCGACTTCGTTGGCGCCGCCGCGCAGCGCGGTGAACAACTTGCTCCAGATGGACTGAGTCATTGGATATTCCCTGTTGATTACTTGAAGAAGTGTTCGAAGGCTTCGCTGGCGCGCTGCACGTTGTCGACCAGGGTTTTCACCTCGGTGACCACGTTGGTCAGGCTCGAGTCGGCACTCAGTGCACCGAACATGTTGTAGACGGTCTGGCCGTTGGGCATGGTCTCGATGCCGATCGACGACAGCGGGAACATTTCCCGGCTGCGCAGCACGGCGTCGTTGAACGCGCGCACGTCGGTGATCGAATCGATGTCCACCAGCACGGTGTCGACGATGATCTGCTGACCGGCGAGGGCAATGTGAATCGGCAGACCGCCGAATTCGTTCATTTCCAGCTTGAGGCTGGGTTCGGAGCTCTGGATCAGAGACAGCGTGATCTCTTGCGAAGCCACCTCGTCCAGCGCCTTGAAAGCGTTGTAGAGGCTATCGATGTTCCAGTTGTTGCCTGCGCTCATGTAATTCTCCGACATGAATGAGCCAGCCAGAATCGGTTGGCGTAGCTGTTGCTCCATTTGCTTGAGCAAGCTTCGGTTTTCCGGAAGCACCCAAGTTTCGTGTTTCACATAACCGGCGGCAGCCAGGCCCGCGCGCATCTGCTTCATATAGAAGCTCGACGGTTTTTTTGCGGACGGTGTCGAGCGCACTCCCTTTGGGCTCTCTGACTTAGTGGCAGGGGAGCGGCTTTTCATGGCGATGACTCCGTTATGAACATCTCACGCGTGAGCAACACTACAACCAATTCAAAGTGCCATCAATGGCTCACGCGTGAGATTTTTATGACACGCGAAAAAACGCCCGCAGCGAGGCGGGCGCAGATTTTTCTGGTTGTATCAGAGCAGGGCTTAGCGGCTGGCAGCGAGGAACTCGTCGGTGGACACCACGCTGGCGTAGGCAAACCCCAGCGCCGACATGAATGCCGCATGCACGTGGGCGGCCGGCACGGTCAGGCCGTTGAATTCCAGGTCACGGCTGGCGCAGGCATCGTGAATCACCGTGACGCTGTAGCCCAGATCTGCCGCCGCACGGGTGATGCCGTCGACGCACATGTGGCTCATGCTGCCGACCACCACCAGCTCCTTGATGCCCTGTTCGTCGAGGATCGATTGCAGCTCGGTTTCGCGGAACGAGTTGACGAAATGCTTGAGCACCACCGGCTCGTCGGCGCGGTTGAGCACTTTCGGATGCAGCTTGGCGCCCTCGGAGCCCGGAGTAAAAAACGGCGCTTCGGGCGAGGTGAATTCGTGGCGGATGTGCACCACCGAATCACCGGCCTCGCGGAACGCCGCGATCAGCCGGGCGGCGTTGTCGGCGGCGGCGTCGGCACCGGCCAGCGGCCACTTGCCTTGGGGGAAGTAGTCGTTCTGGATATCGACTACGATGAGCGCTTGCTTGGCCATGGGTGTGTCCTCGAAGTGAACGTTGGGTGTGGGCTCAGTATTGGCGCCGACCACGTTTTCGAGGATTGGCCGCACCGACAATACACAGGGGAAAACTGACAATGGACGCGAAACCGGCAGTCGTCGAACTGGGTGTGCTGATCTATCCCGGCGCGCAGCTGGCGGCGGTGCATGGGTTGACCGACCTGTTCGCGGTGGCCAACCGGGTCGCTGCCGAGCACCAGAGTGCGCAGTTGCCGCGCTTGCGGGTCAGCCATTGGCAGGTCGAGGGCGATCAATCGCCGGTGCGGGTCCACGACAGCGACCCTGGCGCCGAAGCGGGTCTGGTGGCGGTCGTGATTCCGCCGTCCATTGGCGGTTTTTCGGCAGCCCAGGTGCCCACCGGGCTGATTCACTGGCTGCGCGAGCAACACGCCCGCGGCGCCACCCTCGGCGGGGTGTGCGTCGGTTCTCTGCTGCTGGCCGAAAGCGGTCTGCTCGACGGCCGCAGCGCCACCACGCACTGGACGTCAGCCAAGGCGTTCGCGGAGCGATATCCACACATTAAACTCAAAGCCGACACACCGATTGTCGATGACGGCGACCTGATCACCACGGCCGGTTTGATGGCCTGGTCGGAACTGGGGCTACGGCTGGTCGATCGTCTGCTCGGGCCGAGCATCGCCAGCGCGACCGCGCGATTCCTGGTGGTGGAACACAGCGACAGCGCCAGTGCCTGCGGCAGCAATTTCGCCCCGATCCTCAATCATGGCGACGGGGCGATTCTCAAGGTTCAGCACTGGCTGCAAGGCAATGGCGCGACCGATGTCTCGCTGACGGCGATGGCCGAACGCGCGGGCCTCGAAGAACGTACTTTCCTGCGCCGTTTCCGCGCGGCGACCGGCCTGAAACCCACCGAATACTGCCAGCACCTGCGGGTCGGCAAGGCCCGGGAAATGCTCGAGTTCACCAACGGCACCATCGACAACATTGCGTGGACGGTGGGCTATCAGGATCCGGGAGCCTTTCGCGCGACGTTCAAGAAAATCACCGGGCTGGCGCCGAGTGAATACCGCACGCGATTCGGCGTCAGTCCGCCGCCGGCCGTGGCGAAGTAGTAAGCACCTGTCGTGCAAAATGCCGGAGCCCACAGTGCAGTCGTGCAGATTGAAACAGGCGCGGTGCCAGCACGGGTTTTTCAAGTGGCTGATTTGCAGGGCGTTTCAGGCAAGCCCCGGTTGGCCTGATCTCTGCACCCTCTGACCTACATTCAACCCGCCGTTGGAAGGGGGACGCATGACCCCGACATCCCGCAGGAAAGTGGTCGTCGCCCACTCGGTTCGACCCGGCGCGCCACAACATGAAGTGCAGACCAACAAAGCCCTCGCGCGATGGCTGGCGCAGATCCTTGGCCTCAAGTTCGGCGGCAGTTACGACGCCGAAAAGCATCGCGGCCGGGATATTTATCTGTTGCCGACCCAGACCCTCGTCGGCGCGGCGGCCCGCGAACTGGGCGTGAGCGGTCCGGATGATCTGTGGGGCGGTTTCGTCGAGCACGATTTCATCTGCACCAAAGCCATCAGCCACGGTTTGCGCAGCCATCAGGCCCATGCGCCGCAAGGCTGGTCGCCGCTGTTTTCCGAGCGGGTGCGCACCGTGGTGCTGGACGGGCTCAGCGTCTTTGCGCTGGAGGATGCACGGCCCGCCGCCGAACATCTGTTGTACAGCGGGCCGATCCGGATCAAGCCGATCCACGCCTGCGCCGGGCGCGGTCAGGAAGTAATCAAGAGCCTGGATGCGTTCGACGAAATCCTCGCCCGACCCGAGGCCGGAGAACTGTTCAGCGATGGCGTGGTGCTGGAGCAGGATTTGAGTCAGGTGGTCACCCACAGCGTTGGCCAGTCGTTCATCGGCGACCGGGTGCTGAGTTACTGCGGTGATCAATACTTGACCAAAGATGCCCACGGCGAGGAAGTGTACGGCGGCTCGAACCTGCTCGTGGTGCAGGGCGGTTATGAGGATCTGCTGACGCTGGATCTGCCCGACGACGTGCGTCTGGCGATCCAGCAGGCGCAGGTCTTCGACCGGGCGGCGGACGAAGCCTATCCGCGTTTTTATGCCTCGCGGCGCAATTACGACATCGCCCAGGGCCTGGACAGCGAAGGCCGGCCGCGCAGTGGCGTGCTCGAACAGTCCTGGCGCATGGGCGGCGCCAGCAGCGCGGAAGTGGCGGCGCTGCAAAGTTTCGTCAACGATCCCTCGATGCGCGCGATCCGCGTGTCGTCGGTGGAAACCTATATCGATCAGGCCCTGCCGGCGGATGCCATCGAGGTGTATCGCGGGCCGGCCGAGAACAGCGACTTTCTCCTCAAATATGTAACGGTCAAATCCTATGACGGCTAGAAGCGAAAGCATTCAAATCGACATTGATGATGAACAGATGAGCGGGACGTTCCTCAGTCCCAAATCGAAAGTCCCCGGCGTGTTGTTCGTGCACGGCTGGGGCGGCAGTCAGGAGCGGGATCTGGAACGGGCCAAAGGTATCGCCGGCCTGGGTTGTGTGTGCCTGACGTTCGACCTGCGCGGGCACACCGGCGGCACCGGCATTCCGCTGAGCCGGGTGACCCGCGAAGATAACCTGCGTGACTTGCTGGCGGCTTACGACCGACTGCTCGCTCATCCGGCGCTGGATACCTCGGCCATTGCGGTGGTGGGCACCAGCTATGGCGGATATCTCGCCTCGATCCTCACCTCGCTGCGCCCGGTGCGTTGGCTGGCGCTGCGGGTGCCGGCGTTGTACCGCGACGAGCAATGGCACACGCCCAAGCGAGATCTGGACAAGGCCGACCTGCGCGATTATCGCGGCACCCTGGTGCGCGCCGACAGCAACCGCGCCTTACACGCCTGCTCGCAATTCACCGGGGACGTGCTGCTGGTGCAATCGGAAACCGATGACTACGTGCCCCACGCGACGATCATGAGTTACCGCGCCGCGTGCCAGCAGACCCACTCGCTGACTCACCGCATCATCGATGGCGCCGACCATGCCCTGAGCGATCCGACCTCGCAGCAGGCCTACACCTCGATCCTGGTCGACTGGATCACCGAAATGGTGGTGGGCGAGCGGTTGAGCATCATTCAGTCGCGCTGATCAGATTTGGGTTTCTTCTCGATCCGCAACGCCTTGGCCTTGGCTTCCACCACCAGGTACATCAGCACGGTGATCAGCAGCGGCAGCAGGAAATAGATCGCCCGGTACGCCAGCAACCCCGCCACCAGACTGCCGCGCGAAGCCTCGTGTTGCAGCAGTGCCACGAACACCGCTTCCAGTACGCCGAGCCCGGCGGGAATGTGGGTGATGACACCGGCAATCGCGCTGATCAACAGCACCCCGAGAACCAGCGGGTAGTCGAGCTTGCTCGGCAGCAAGGTGAAAATCACCGCCGCCATCAGCGACCAGTTCAGCGCCCCGAGCAGTAATTGCAGGACCGCCATGCGCAGCGACGGCAGGTTGATTTCTACCCCGCGAATCGACCACTCGCGCCGCCGGGAAAACTGGCAGGCGACCAGATAGCCGACACTGACCAACAGCAGCAACACGCCAATGCCCTGCAACGCACCGCTGCTGATTTTCCAGCCCGGTGGCATCCGCACCAGCCCGCTAGCGAACACCACGCCGGCGATGGTCATGTAGCCGAACCAGTTGGTCGCCAGGCTCAGGCCGAGGATCTTGGCGATGTTGCTTTTGCTCACCCCGAGCCGCGAATACAGGCGATAGCGCATGGCGATCCCGCCGACCCATGCGCTCAAGTTGAGATTGAAGGCGTAGCTGATGACGCCCACCGGCAGAATCTGTTTCCAGGTCAGATCCTGACGAATGTAGGTGCGGCCGATCAGGTCGAAACTGGCGTACACCAGAAAGCTCAGCAGGGTCAGGCTGGAGGCAATGATCAGCGTGCGCACCTTGAAGTCGGCGAGAGTTTGCAGCACCTCGGCCCATTCGATGCGGCTGGCGAACATCGTCAGCAGCACGATCAGCGCGAGGAAAAACAGCAGGGTCAGCGGACGCTTCCAGCGGCTCCAGCGGGACTTGCCCGCCGGTGCCGGATGCACCGCCGCGTGGGCTTCGGAATGGCTCATGACGGATCGCTCCCGGCGGCGTGGGTGAAGGGTTTGAGCCGTGGCTTGTGCGCCGGCAGCCAGCCGGCCATCGCCGGGAAATGCCGCAGGAAGTGAAACACCAGAAAGCCCACGGTCATGTGCCAGATTCGCCCGCGCGGCGACTTCGCGGCGTCCATCGCCTTGCAATGGTTGTGGCTGAGGTCTTCGAGGCGCTCGAACAAGTGGCGATTGAAGGCGCGGTCGCGGATCAGCACGTTGGCTTCCAGGTTCAGCGACAGGCTCAGCGGGTCGAGATTGCTCGAACCGACGGTGCTCCATTCCTCGTCCACCAGCGCCACTTTGCCGTGCAGTGGCCGCTCGCAATATTCGTGAATCTGCACCCCGGCCTTGAGCAGGTAGTCGTAGGTCATGCGCGCGGCGAGTTTGGCCACCAGCATGTCCGGCTGGCCCTGCAGAATCAGCCGCACTTCGACTCCGCGCCGGGCCGCGTTGCGGATTTCGCGCAGCAGGCGATAGCCGGGAAAGAAGTAGGCGTTGGCGATCACCACCCGCCGTTGGGCGCGGCGCAGTACCTGCAAATAAACGTCTTCGATGTCGGTGTTGTGCCGGTCGTTATCTCGAAACACCAGCCGCACCTGGCCGTCGTGATCATCGAACGCCATCTCGGCACGACGCTGCCGGCGCCGTTGCCACCAGAACCGTGCGCGTCCCGGTCGGCCGCTTTGCAGCAGGGCGAAATGATGGATGTCGGCCACGGCCGGGCCCTGAACTTCCACCGAATAATCCTGCTTCGCTTCGGGACCGAAATCGGCCAGGTGATCGCCGGAAAAATTGATCCCGCCGATGAACGCAATCAACCCGTCGACCACCACGATCTTGCGGTGGAGGCGGCGGAACCAGTTGGTGCGAATGCCCAAGCGTTTCGGGGCCGGATCGAAGATTTGCAAATGCACGCCGGCATCGCTCAACGCGGTCAGATAACCGGTGCTCAATTCGCCACAACCGAAGCCGTCGAGGCTGACGGTGGTGCGTACGCCACGCCGGGCGGCATCGATCAGGATCTCCTGCAATTCCTTGCCGACCTTGTCTTCGAAGACGATGAAGGTCTCCAACAGGATTTCGCTTTTCGCCGCGCGCATCGCTTCGAACACCCGGGGAAAATATTCCTCGCCGTTTTCCAGCAGCTCGAGCCGGTTGTTGCCCTGCCAGCGATACTCGACATCGACGGTGCCAGGCTCGCGCACGGGCGGGGTGATGCTGACCGGCTCCACGGCGGATTTCTCCAACGGTGCACTGCTCATAGTTCTATCTCCACCGACAGCGGCGCGTGGTCGGAAAGGTGTGACCAGGGACGGTTCGCCAGCACTTTGGGCTGACTGGCCTTGAGGTTGCGTACGTAGATCCGGTCCAGGCGCAGCAGCGGCAGGCGCGCGGGAAAACTGCGCGCCGGTTTGCCGTGATGCGCCGCAAACACTTCGCGCAGGCCACAGGGTTCAAGCAAGGCATCGGCGCGCTGGCGCCAGTCGTTGAAATCGCCGGCGACGATCACCGGCGCGTCACTGGGCAGCTCGGAAAGGCGTTCTCGCAGCAAGCCCAGTTGATCGTTGCGATGGCTTTCGCGCAGGCCCAGATGGACGCAGATCGCATGTACTTCACGGTCGTCTCCCGGCAGGCGCAGCACGCAGTGCAACAGGCCGCGGTTTTCATGGCCGCTGATCGAAACGTCGAGATTGTCATGGCGCACGATCTGGAATTTCGACAGCACTGCATTGCCGTGATCGCCGTCCGGATAGACCGCATTGCGCCCGTAGGCGAACTGCGGCCAAAGGCTGTCGGCGAGAAACTCGTATTGCGGCATCGTCGGCCAGTTTTCGTAGCGTTTGGGATGGTGTTCGTGGGTGCCGTGGACTTCCTGAAGAAACACCACATCGGCGGACACGCTGCGCACCGCTTCGCGCAATTCCGGCAGGATGAAACGCCGGTTCAGTGCGGTGAAACCCTTGTGGGTGTTGACCGTCAGCACGGTGAAACGGCGCACCGTGGTGATGACCGTGGACTGCTCGTCGGTGAAGCCGACCGGCTCGGGAATGCTCATGCGAGTACCCCTTCGGCGGCCGGTTCGCCGGGCGCGGTTTCGAGGTTCTTATCCAGATCGAATCGCTGCAACAGGCTGCGGGCATCGAACGGCGCGCGGACCTTGATGTCGTTGTCGAAGTAGCAGAAAACCTCGCGGGATTTACGGGCACGAGGCTTCAAGCGCGGCGCGATCAAATGGGCGTCGCCCGGTTGCCGGCCATGGTGCCAGGCGTCGATCCGTTCGGCCCAGCGTTGCAGCGCGGCACGGGTGTAACCGCTGGCGTAGAGCTCTTCGGCACCGTGCAGGCGCAGGTAGACGAAATCGCTGGTCAGGTCTTCGCGGTACGGCCATTTCCCGGCGGTGTCGGCGATCACCAGCGCGGTGTTGTAGCGTTTGAGCAAGCGCACGAAGTCGGGGTCGATGAAACTGTCGTTGCGGATTTCCACGGCATGGCGCAGCGGTTTTTTACCGTAGGCCTTCAGGCTCGCGTGGCCGTGCAGGTGTGAATCGTGCTGGCGGGCGAGGTCGGCGGCGGCCTGGGTGTCGTGGGGCAACTGATCGAGAAAGGCTTCGAAGCGCTCGGGGTCGAACGTGAAGTTGGGCGGAAATTGCCAGAGGACCGGGCCGAATTTTTCCTTCAGTTCCAGCACCCCGGAGGCGAAGAAATTGGCCAGGGGTTTTTCGATATCGCGCAGGCGGCGGATGTGGGTGATGAAGCGGGGCGCCTTGATGCTGAACACGAAGTCATCCGGCGTTTCGGCGTACCACTGGGCGTAGCGTTCCGGCCGTTGCAGGGCGTAGAACGATCCGTTGATTTCGATGCTGTTGACCGCCCGTGAGGCGAACTGCAATTCGCGTTTCTGCGCCAGCCCCTTGGGGTAAAAGTCCCCGCGCCACGGGGCGTAACGCCAGCCTGAAATACCGATATGAATCGTTGCCATGCCGCCCTCCCGTCGAAAGTCCCCGTACGGCCTCTGTCTGTGGATGACTGCGGGCGGTTGGGGAAAGTTTCGACAGGATTACGGACGGTCGGGTTGCGCCGGATTAGTGCCCGGTGACGATTCGGGTCGAGCCTTCGGCGGGTTCGGCGTACACCGGGCCCAGGCGATCGAGGCGACCGCTCCATGCCGTCAGGGCCAATGCCACCAGCACTACCAGGCCGCCGATCCATGCAGTGTGAATCAGGCCGATGTGCTCGACGATCAAACCGCCACCCCACGCACCGCCGGCAATCCCGAGGTTGAACGCGGCAATGTTCAGGCCTGATGCCACGTCCACGGCGTGCGGTGTGTGATGTTCAGCCTGACGCACCACATACACCTGCAAGCCCGGCACATTGCCGAAGGCGACTGCGCCCCAGACCAGCACGGTGGCCAGCGCCAGCCATGGGTTGCCGGCGGTGAAGGTGAGCACGAACAGCACGGCGGCGAGCAGGGCGAAGATGATTTTCAGCGCGCTGATCGGCCCGCGTTTGTCCGCCAGTTTGCCGCCCCAGATGTTGCCGACGGCCACCGACACGCCGTACACCAGCAACACCAGGCTGACGGTGCCGGCGCTGAAGCCGGAGATGTCCTGAAGGATCGGCGCCAGGAACGTGAAGGCGATGAACGAGCCGCCGTAACCGATGGCCGTCATGGCGTACACCAGCAGCAGGCGCGGTTGCTTGAGCACCTGCAATTGCTGTAACAGCGACGCGGGTTTGCTGTGGGCGATGTTTTTCGGCACGTACAACAAACTGCCGATGAACGCGATGACACCCAGCGCCGAAACGGCGAGGAAGGTTTCACGCCAGCCGAAATGCTGACCGATGAACGTGCCCAGCGGCACGCCGGTGACCAGCGCCACGGTCAGGCCGGTGAACATGATCGCAATCGCACTCGCAGCTTTTTCCTTGGGCACCAGGCTGGTGGCGATGGTCGAGCCGATAGAGAAGAACACGCCATGGGCCAGACCCGTGACGATCCGCGCCAGCACCAGTGATTCATAACTCGGCGCCAGCCAGGCCAGCAGGTTGCCGAGGGTGAACAGCACCATCAGCGACAGCAGCAACAGTTTGCGCGGGACTTTGCCGGTGAGGGCGGTCAGCACCGGCGCACCGATGGCTACGCCGAGGGCATACAGACTGACCAGCAGACCGGCGGACGGCAGGCTGACGCCGAGATCGGCGCCGATGGTGGGAAGCAGGCCAACGATGACGAACTCGGTCGTCCCGATGGCGAAAGCGCTGAGGGTCAGCGCGAGCAGGGCAATGGGCATGACGGCACTCCGGTTGAGGATTGAATGGAGCGCAGTGTCGGGGTTTGGCGGGGGTGGAAAAATACGGGGATGGGCATTTGATATTTGCGTGCGACGCAAATATCAGCCCTAACGCTGATCGTAAGGTGATCGTTCCCACGCTCTGCGTGGGAATGCCTCCGTGGACGCTCTGCGTCCGCTCTTCGAGACGCGGAGCGTCTCTGGCTGCATTCCCACGCGGAGCGTGGGAACGATCAACGAGGGGAGTGGAGCTTGGGAACGATCAACCGCAAAAACCGAACTTGCCGGGCCAAAACCGATCAGTTCCTTACAGGTTCAACCAAGGGAGCTCTGCGTTTTGACCAGGTTCAGGATCGCGATTCTATTGGGGGCATTGCTGTTGTTCGGCGGCAATGCAGTACAAGCCGCCAGCCTGCCGGGCGTTCCGGCGGCCAGTGAAGAGCCGGCCGAGCCGGAACCGATCGTGCAGGGCGGACTGCTCGGCGCCATCAGTTCCAGCATCGACGACGTGCAGGACAAACTCGATCTCAACGAGCATCTGGTCGACGCCTGGCGCCTGCGCGCCGACCGGGCGGCGGATGAAGTCGACAGGCTGGTCAACCAACCCTCGAACCGCTCCGGCTGGAGCGTGGCGGGGGATTTCCTGATGCTCTCCGGCGTGTGGCTGGGCACGTTTGCCGTGTTGACGGTGCTCGGCAGCGTGCTGGGCAAACGTCTGCGGGAAGGGCGCTGGCTGCGCACCCGCCAACGCAGTCAGGACCTGCTCGGTTACCTGTTGCCCTACACGCTGCCCGCGCTGATCTGCCTGCCGTTGACCCTGTACGTCAGCCATTTTCTGTCGGCCTCGGTCGGTCGCGCGCTGGCGCTGTGTTTTGCCTACGCCACCAGCAGCGGGATATTTTCCACGTCGATGCTGTTGTGCGTGGTGGTGATGTTTAACGTCGGCCACAAGCGCCGTGCGGTGCAGATCATCCGCGACTACTGCCCGAAACCGCTGTTCCTGATCGGCTTTCTCGCCGCCCTCAGCGATGCCCTGACCAGCCCGCAGATCGCCCGGCAACTGGGCGGCAACATCACCAGCAGCATCGCGGTGTTCACCGGTCTGCTGGCCTCGATCATCTTCGGTCTGCTGGTGATTCGCCTGCGTCGGCCGGTGGCGCACCTGATCCGCAATCGCCCGCTGGTCCAGCGTCTGAAACAGCCGTCGTTGCAGGAGTCGCTGCGGATTTTTTCCGGGCTCTGGTACTGGCCGATCGTGCTGATGGTGCTGGTCTCGGCGGTCAATCTGATCGGCATCGGCGAGGACAATCAAAAGGCCCTGCGCTGTGCGCTGTTCACCACCGTGCTGCTGATCGGCACGGTGTTTCTCAGCACCGTGCTGCAACACCTGTTCAAGTCGCGCAAGGCCGAGGCAATCCAGCGCAGCAGTGCCTACAAGGAGCGTTTCCTCAGCCTGTTGCATGCGTTGCTGCGGATCGTCATCGCAATTGCATTCATCGATATCCTCGGGCGGATATGGGGCGTGTCGCTGCTCGACTTTGCGCAAAGCAGCACGGTCGGCCGGGCGATCAGCAATGCCCTGAGCAGCATCGGCCTGATCTTCCTCGTGACATGGCTGCTGTGGGTGGTGCTCGACACGGCGATTCAGGAAGCACTAAAACCGCCGGTCAGCAAACGCTCGGCGCGCCAGCCCAGCACCCGGGTGAAAACCATCCTGCCGCTGCTGCGCAACGCGATCAAAATCATCCTGGTGGTGATCTGTGCGATCACCACCATGGCCAATCTGGGGATCAACGTCGCGCCGCTGCTGGCCGGTGCCGGGGTGGTCGGCCTGGCCATCGGTTTCGGCTCGCAGCAACTGGTGCAGGACGTGATCACCGGGCTGTTCATCATCATCGAAGACACCCTGTCGATCGGCGATTGGGTGGTGCTCGATTCCGGGCACGCCGGCACGGTCGAAGGCCTGACCATTCGCACCTTGCGCCTGCGCGATGGCAAGGGCTTCGTGCACTCGGTGCCGTTCGGCCAGATCAAGGCGGTGACCAACCAATCGCGGCAGTTTGCGTTCGCGTTTTTCTCGGTGCAGGTCACCTACGACACCGATGTCGACAAGGCCATTGAGCTGATCCGCGAGGCGGGGGATTCGATTCGCGAAGACCCGTTCCTCAAGTACAACCTGCAAGGGCCGCTGGATGTATTTGGCGTAGACAAGATGGACCTGAACGGCGTGGTGCTGACCGCGCAATTTCGCACAGTGTCGGGCGGGCAATATGCGGTGAGCCGCGCGTTCAACCAGCGTTTGAAAAAGCTTGTGGATAACAGCCCGTGGGTGCATTTCGCCCAGACTTATCCACAGCAGGTTTTGCTGCCCAAACGCCAGGAAGAAGAGGTGGCGCCGGTGCATTCGTCGGTAGTGTTGCCGGAGCAATCGCCGACTCAATAGGCGTTCTTGTAGTGCATGTGCCGGCCCTTTCGCGGGCAAGCCCGCTCCCACAGTAATTGGGCGGTGCCTGCTATTTCGGCATCACAAAGAACCCTGTGGGAGCGGGCTTGGTCCGGGCGGCGATCCGACGAAGAGGCCAGACCGGTTTACATCAATGCCGGATCAGTTTGCTGCGCACCTGCTCCATGGAAACCTGATCCAGTTCCACCCAGAATTGCTGCTTGCCCGCGACCTCGGCAGCGACCGGCAGGCCGTCGCGATACACCAGCCGATTGCTCGCCAGCGCCGGCACTTTCGCCCCCGGCAACAAGGTGCCGGCGAGGTTCAGCGGATCGACGCCGCACACCGCAATCAGGCTGCCGTCATGGGGGCGACGGCGGACTTCGCGCAACAGCGGAATCGCCTCGGGCAGGGCGAATTGCTCGCCCGCCAGACCGCTGACAAATCGCCCGCCACGAATCTCGCCCCGGGCTTCCAGCCGATGGAATGTGCGCAGCAGTTCGCGCCAGCTCGGCAGCCAATCAGCCTCACGTTCCAGCAGGCGCCAGAACACCACGCCATAGCGACGCAACAAGGTCATGGCGACGTGTTCAAGCGTTTCGGGCGACGCTGTTTGACGGTTTTCCGCAACCGGCCCGCGACGCAATAACGCCCAGCGTCCAGCATCGTCCATGCCACCGACAAACGCCCCTCGCCCGCGTCGAATGCTGCGCTGCTGGCGCTTGCTAGCCGGGGTGATCAGCGCCCGCAGGCCGGCGAAACTGTCGGCATTCACCAGACCGGCGCCGACCAGTTCCTGCAAGGCGATTTCCAGCTCGGTGCGCAGCAGGTGCGCTTCATGAATCAGCTCATCGAAAAACAACGCGCCGTGCTGGCTCAGTGCGTCGAAAACCTTGCGGGTCTTGGGCGACAGTTCACTGACCGGCGTCTGCTCGGCCAGTGCACTCCACAAGCCAACCTGACTGCGCGGCAACAACACGATCGGCGTGCTGCGCAATGCCGTGCCGCTGATGTTTTGCCGGGCGCTGAGTCGCGTCCACACCAGTTTCCCGCTGCGGCACAGATCGTCCAGCCAGCTCGGTGAATAGTCCTTGAGCCGCGCGGGAAGGAGGTCGCTGTCCCATGCCGAAGCGGCAGCCGGATAGCCTTCGAACTGACCGACAATCGCCGGCAACACAGTGCTGCCCTGACCCCGTGTGGACGGGGACAAGTGCTGCCAGTCGAACAGAAACCGCATGAATTCCTGCAACGCCACCGGCTCGATTTCCCGGCGCAGACGCTTGACCGTGTAGCGATGAATGCGCGCCAGCAGATGCCGCTCGCACCATTCCTCAACAGTCGACCCCGGCGTGAACTGGCCGCGCAGTACATAACCTTCACGCTCCAGATGAGCGAGGGCTTGATGAACAGCGGCCGGCATCAGGGCCAGCGGTTCGGCAATCGCCACCAGCGGTTGCGGACCGAATGCGCCGAGCCGCGCGCGGATCACTTCGATCAGTGCCTCATCGGCGGTCCATGCTTCGTCGAAACCGGGCAACGCGGCCAGTTCAGAATGCGCCTGTGGATAAAGCGCTTGCAGACAGGTCAGGCGTTCCCTCGCCAGCCACAGTGAGTGCTCGGGATCGATCTGCAATCGGCAGGCTCGCCCGGTTTCGGCCAGAGCATTCAGCCAGTCGCGCCACTGCGGATTGGCCGCGACTTCGCGGTCGCTGATGCAGGCCAGGCTCATCAGCGCTTCGTGCATTTCATCGGCGCTGTTCGGTGTCGGCCACGCTTCTTCGCGCACGGCGTCGATCGCATCGGCGTCCAGCGCGCCGAGGTCATCAGTGGATTGCGGATCGCTCCAGCGGCGGTTGAGCACGGCCTGGGTGCGCCGCTCTTCAAGCGGCGCATCGTCGAGAAAGGTGTAGGGGCGGGCGCTGAGGATTTCCGCCGCCAGCGGCGAGGGCGCCGGAAGGTCACGGGCGATCAGGCGCACGTCGCCGCGCTCCATGCGCCGCAGCAGTTGCAGCCAGCCTTCGCTGTCCATCGCCTCGTGCAGGCAGTCGTCGAGGGTCTGTTCCACCAGCGGATGCTCGGGGACTTCCCGTTCACCGGCGAGGTTTTCCAGGCAGGCGATCTGATCGGGAAACACGCTGGCGATCAGGTCTTCGCTTTTCATCCGCTGCAATTGCGGCGCGACCTTGCGCCCGCCCGTGTAACGCGGCAGGGCCAGCGCCACGCCGGCATTCCAGCGCCAGCGCACACCGAACAGCGGCGCATCCAGCACCGCTTGAATCAGGATGTGCTCGGCGCTGTTGCTGTGCAGGTAACGCCAGACCTCGTCGAGTTCGAAACTGTGGCTGGTGGACAGCGACAGCACGATCGCGTCTTCGCTGGCGGCGGCCTGCAATTCGAAGTTGAAGGTGCGGCAGAAACGCTTGCGCAGGGCCAGGCCCCAGGCGCGGTTGATCCGGCTGCCGAACGGCGAATGAATGATCAGTTGGGTGCCGCCGGACTCGTCGAAAAACCGCTCCATCAGCAGCGTGTCGCGCGACGGCAAGGCGCCGAGGGCGAGGCGGGCGCGGGCCAGGTAATCCACCAGCTGTTCGGCGCTGGTCGGGTTCAGGCCGAGGGTGTCGGTCAGCCAGTCGATGGCCGGTTGCAGGTTGCCGGGGCTGGCGCTGAGCAATTGATCGAGTTGCGCGTGCAGGCGCGCCACGGCCGCCGACAACTCATCGCTGCGTCCCGGTGCTTCGCCGAGCCAGAACGGGATGGTCGGCGGCTGGCCGTGGGCATCTTCGACCCGCACCTTGCCGGTTTCCACCCGCAGGATGCGATAGGAGGCGTTGCCGAGCTGGAACACGTCGCCGGCAATGCTTTCCACGGCGAAGTCTTCGTTGACGCTGCCGATGTTCAGGCCCTGAGGTTCGAGCAATACGCTGTAGTCGGCGTTGTCGGGGATGGTGCCGCCGCTGGTGACGGCGGTCAGCCGGGCGCCGCGTCGTCCGCGCAGGGTTCGGCTCACGGCGTCGCGGTGCAGGTAGGCGCTGCGGATGCCCTGGCGGCCGTTGTAACCCTCGGCGAGCATGCTCAGCAGCGCCTGATAATGTTTTTCGTCGAGGCGGGCGTAGGGTTCGGCCCGGCGGAACAGCGCGAGCAAATCGTCCTCGGCCCATTCCTGGCAACTGACCTCGGCGATGATCTGCTGCGCCAGCACATCCAGCGGCGCTTCGGGGATGTGCAGCGTATCGAGTTCACCCCGGCGCACGCAGTCGAGCAGGGCGGCGCATTCGATCAGGTCGTCGCGAGTGGTGGCGAACAGGCGCCCCTTGGGCGTGCCGCCGACCTGGTGCCCGGAACGGCCGACCCGTTGCAGAAAACCGGCGATCGAACGTGGCGAGGTGATCTGGCAGACGAGGTCGACTTCGCCGATGTCGATCCCCAGTTCCAGCGACGCGGTGGCGATCAGCACTTGCAGTTCGCCACGCTTGAGCCGCTGCTCGGCGTCGAGGCGAAACTCCTTGGCCAGACTGCCGTGGTGCGCCGCCACCGCGTGTTTGCCGAGGCGTTCGCTCAGGTGCCGGCTCAGGCGTTCGGCTAGACGTCGGGTGTTGACGAAAATCAGCGTGGTGCGGTGTTCCCGGGCCAGGGTGGCGAGGCGGTCGTAGACCAATTCCCAAACGTCATTGGCCATCACCGCCGACAACGGCACCGGCGGCACTTCGATGCCCAGATCCCGTGGGCGCGCGTGGCCGATGTCGATGATTTCGCAGTGGCGCTCATGGCCGACCAGAAATCGTGCGACCGCATCGATCGGTTTTTGCGTGGCGGACAGGCCGATGCGGGTCAGCGGTTCAGGACACAGCGCCTGCAAGCGTTCGAGGCTCAAGGCCAGGTGGCTGCCGCGTTTACCGGCGGCGATGGCGTGGATTTCATCGACGATCACCGTGCGCGTGGTGCCGAGCATTTTGCGGCCGGATTCAGAGCCAAGCAGCACGTAGAGCGATTCCGGAGTAGTCACCAGAATGTGCGGCGCGCTCTTGCGCATGGCGGCGCGGTCTTTTTGCGGGGTGTCGCCGGTGCGCACGGCGGTGGTGATTTCCAGCGCCGGCAGATCCATTTGGCGCAACTGGTCGGTAATCCCGGCTAGCGGGTTCTGCAGATTGATGCGGATGTCGTTGGACAGCGCCTTGAGCGGCGAAACGTAGACCACCAGGGTTTCGTCCGGCAAACCGTCCGGGGTTTCCAGGCCACGGTGGACCAGATCGTCGAGCACCGCGAGGAATGCGGTGAGGGTCTTGCCGGAGCCGGTGGGCGCGGCGATCAGCGTCGAGCGGCGCTGGCGGATCAACGGCCATGCGCGGGCCTGGGCGGCGGTCACCGTCGGGAATGTGCTGCTGAACCAGGCGCTGACGGCGGGGTGGAAGCCTGCCAGGGCCGCGTCCTTGGGGAGGGGCAGATTCATGGCTTCAGTTATGCGGGTGGGCGGGCGAAGTTGCAAGTACCGCTCGGGATCTACACTTTACGGGTGACGGTTGCGCACTAAACCCGCAAAATGCAACGATTCCGGCAATTATCGACGACGCTGCCACGAGCATCGTCGCCAAAGCCATCGTTCCAATCAGACTGGGCCTGCTGACTCTATGCGAATGCGCCTTATGTTACTGGGCGGCGGAAATGCCCTTGGGCAGGCGCTGATTCGCCTCGGTGCAGAGGAAGACATCGGTTTCCTCGCCCCCCGCCCGCCCGAAGACGGCTGGGATGCCGCGAGCCTGACCCAATTGCTCGACGACACCCGTCCCGATGCGTTGATCAACCTTGCCTACTATTTCGACTGGTTCCAGGCCGAGGCCGTCAGCGAGAGCCGTCTGGCCGGGCAGGAACGCGCCATCGAGCGCCTGGCCGAACTGTGCCAGCACCACAACATCGTGCTGGTGCAGCCGTCCAGTTATCGGGTGTTCGACGGCTCCCGCGCCACCGCCTACAGCGAAAAGGACGAACCGGTGCCGTTGGGCCTGCGCGGTCAGGCCCTGTGGCGGATCGAGCAGAGCGTACGCGCCACCTGTCCGCAACACGTGCTGCTGCGTTTCGGCTGGCTGCTCGACGACAGCCCGGAAGGCACCCTCGGGCGCTTCCTGGCCCGTGCCGAACAGCCGGAAGAATTGCTGCTGGCCGACGACCGTCGCGGCAATCCGACCCCGGTCGACGATGCAGCGCGGGTGATCATCTCGGTGCTCAAGCAACTCGATTGCGCTGCGCCGCTGTGGGGCACTTACCACTACGCCGGCCACGAGGCGACCACGCCGCTGGCGCTGGGCCAGGCGATTCTCTCCGAGGCGCGCAGTCTGCACCCGCTGGCCATCGAAGCGCCGACCGCCCAGGCCCACGCCGCGCGGCCGGATGCCGCTGAAGAACCGCAACACGCGGTGCTCGCCTGCAAGAAAATTCTGCACACCTTCGGGATCAAGCCGCGCGCCTGGCGTGCCGCGCTCCCGGGCTTACTGGATAGGTTTTATCGCCATGGCTGACGGCCCTGTTTTAATCACCGGCGGCGCCGGTTTCATCGGCTCGCACCTGACTGACGCGTTGCTCGCCAACGGCCATTCGGTGCGGATCCTCGATGATCTGTCGACCGGCAAGCGCAGCAATCTGCCGCTGGACAATCCCAGGGTCGAGTTGATCGTCGGCGATGTGGCCGATGCCGCTCTGGTCGCGCAAGCGATGCAGGGTTGCAGCGCGGTCGCGCACTTGGCCGCCGTGGCGTCGGTGCAGGCGTCGGTGGACGATCCGGTAAAGACTCACCAGAGCAATTTCATCGGCACGCTGAACGTCTGCGAAGCCATGCGCGAGGCCGGCGTGAAACGTGTGCTGTATGCCTCCAGCGCAGCCGTCTACGGCAACAATGGCGAAGGCGAGTCGATTGACGAAGACACGCCCAAGGCGCCGTTGACGCCTTATGCGTCGGACAAACTGGCCGGCGAGCAGTACTTCGATTTCTATCGCCGCCAGCACGGTCTGGAACCGGCGATCTTCCGTTTCTTCAACATCTTCGGCCCGCGTCAGGATCCGTCCTCGCCGTACTCCGGTGTGATCAGCATCTTCAGCGAACGCGCGCAGAAAGGCCTGCCGATCACCGTGTTCGGCGATGGCGAGCAGACCCGGGATTTCATGTACGTCGAAGATCTGGTCGATGTGCTGGTGCAGGCGATCGAAAAGCCGCAAGTGGACATCGGTGCGGTGAACGTCGGCTGGAATCAGGCGACCAACCTCAAGCAGATGCTGGCCGCGCTCGAAGCGGTGGTCGGCGAGTTGCCGCCCGTCAGCTACGGCCCGGCGCGTTCCGGTGACATCCGCCATTCGCGGGCGAACAACAGTCGGTTGCTTGAGCGATTCAAGTGCCCGACGCCAACGCCGATGAACGTCGGCCTGGCCCGTTTGCTCGGCCGCTGAGCTTTTCGCAGACATGAAAAAGGCGCCTTTTGACAGGCGCCTTTTTCACGGCCGGAATTCGGTTTTTAAACCGGTTTCCTGTAGCGAGGGAGCTTGCTCCCCGGTCGATGGCGTAACATCGCCGTCAGTTCTGAGCCTGCCCGCCACCAAGCCTCATTCACCACCACGTGAACGTTCTTTGATTGCTGCTTAGAACTTGTAGCCCAGACCGACCATGTACACAAATGGATCGACGTCGACATTCACTTTTGCGCGAGTGCCCGGAGCCACGGCGTTGTTCTCGACGGTGGCGCGGGTATCGATGTCGATGTAGCGCACCTGGGCGTTGAGCATGATGTTGTCGGTCAGCATATAGTCGGCGCCGACCTGCCAGGCCAGGCCCCAGGAGTTTTTCGCCTTGAAGTTGCTGAAGCCGTTGGACTGGGCTTCGCTGCCGACGTGCTCGTCGTAGATCCAGGTGTAGTTGATGCCGCCGCCGATGTACGGCTGGAAGGCCGATTTGGCGTCCAGCGGGTAGTAGACGACGCTCAGAGTCGGCGGCAAGTGTTTCAGAGTGCCGAGCTTGCCGTTGGCGGCTGGCAGGGCAGTGCCTTTGAGCTTCACGTCATGTTCGAACGGGGACGCGGCCAACAGCTCGATACCGATGTTGTTGGTCAGCATGTAAGCGAAGTTCAGACCCAGTTGGGTGTCGCTGCTCATGGTCGCCTTGCCGCCCAGGTTGGTGCCGCTCAACGGACCCTGATCGACCTTGACGCTGGAGCTGTCGGCCTTCGGGTTGACGGTGATCGCACCGGCACGAACGATGATGTCGCCGGCTTCGTGGGCGTGGGCGAGCGGGGCTGCGAGCGCGAGGGCAAACAGCGAGGCGCTGAGCAAGGACTTGTTCATGGAAGCTCCCAAAGGACGTTAAAAATGTTTGATGTCCTATGGTACGAATCCGTCTGATACGGTCTTTTGACTCAGCTCAATGAAACAGTGATGGCGGGTTTATTTGTGGAACCTTTGCCGGCCCCTTCGCGAGCAAGCTCGCTCCCACATTAGAGCTCGGTCAACTGTGGGAGCGAGCTTGCTCGCGAAGACAATGGGCCAAACAGTACAGAATTACCGGAGTTACTCCGGCAGTTCGTAGACGTAAATCTTGTCCGCTTCCATCTGATACCCGGCATCGGCCAGTTCGCTGGTGGACTGCTTGACCTGCAATGGCCCCTCGACCCAGTACGGCTGATACAGCTCGTCGAGCTTCACGCCGAGTTCGCTTTTCACGTGCACGATCTGGTTCGACGGCGGTGGCGGCACGTGGATGCAGGCGCCGAAGTACGGCACCAGCAGGAAGTCCGTGGTGCGACCTTCTTCGCTGACTTCCAGCGGCACGATGTAACCCGGCAGACGAATGTTCTGGCCATCGAGGCTTTGCACCACGGGGGCGTTGGGCATGTCCTGCTTGGCTGCCGGCGCCGATTCGGCGGACAGCGCATCGCTCATCTTCGACAGGTCGTGCAGCGGCGTCATGTTCGGCACTTCCGGCGCCGCGTCCGGCGGGATCATCTCCGACCAGGTCAGATCTTTCGGCGCCGCCGCCCACACGGGCAGGGCGACCAGCAACAGCAGCGCAAGCACGGCGCGGGGCATGGTGAACATCCTCATAAACGGATCGACAGGCCATCGGCCAATGATTGGCGATACGCGCGCCAGGCCGGTACGCTGCCCATCAGCAGCGCGGCAGCCAGAATGCCACCGAGCAGCGTCCATTCATACTCGCTTGGCCAGGCCAGCGGCAGATACAGCCCGTAATTGGCCTGCACATAACCCTGAGCAGCGGCGATGCCGAGGTACAGCAACGCCAGCCCGGCGATCACCCCGGTCAGCGCCAGAGCAAAGGCTTCCAGCACCAAAAGACTTGCGATATGCCAAGGCCGCGCGCCCACCGAACGCAGGATCGCCATCTCGCGGCGGCGTTCGTTGAGGCTGGTGAGAATCGCCGTGAGCATGCCGATCAACCCGGTCAGCACCACGAACAGCGAGACCACGAACAACGCTTTTTCAGCGGTGCTCATCAGGCTCCACAACTCCTGCAAGGCCACGCCCGGCAGGATCGCCAGCATCGGCTCGCCACGGAATTCGTTGATCTCCCGTTGCAGCGCGAAGGTGGAAATCTTGCTGTTGAGGCCAAGCATGAACGCGGTGATCGCTTGCGGCGTCAGGTCCATGTTGCGCGCCTGATCGGCGCTGATCCGTCCGTTGCCACGGGCCGGCACACCGTTGTGCCAGTCGATGTGGATCGCCTCCATGCCGCCGAGGCTGATGTGCAGCGTGCGGTCCACCGGGGTGCCGGTGCGCTTGAGAATCCCGACCACGGTGAACGGTTTGTCATCGTGCTTGACCAGACTGATCGCCGCCACGCCGTGGGCCAGCACCAGTTTGTCGCCGAGCTTGTAATGCAGCGCCTCGGCCACTTCGGCACCGAGCACCACTTCGAACGGATCGGTGGCGAAGGCGCGGCCGTCGGCCAGTTCGAGATGCTGCTGGCGACCGTACTGGTAATGCTCGAAATAGGCTTCGGTGGTGCCCATCACCCGGTAGCCGCGATGGGAGTCGCCGAGGGACATCGGAATCGCCCACTTCACCTTCGGGTTGCTGGCGAAGTGTTCGAAGCTGTCCCAGCGAATGTTGTTGGTGGCGTTGCCTATGCGGAATACCGAGTACAGCAACAGGTTCACCGAACCGGAACGGGCGCCGACGATCAGGTCGGTGCCGCTGATGGTGCTGGCGAAACTGGCCTTGGCTTCGGTGCGCACCCGCTCCACCGCCAGCAGCAGGCAGACAGAAAGCGCGATGGCGAAAGCGGTGAGCAGGGCAGTGAAACGCCGATTGGCGAGGCTGGCCATGGCCAGACGGAACAGATACATCTCAGACCTCGGCAGACGTGGCGGCGCGATTGAGTTCGGCCAGGGACAGGTGACGGTCGAACAGCGGCGCCAGACTCTGGTCGTGGCTGACGAACAACAGGCTCGAGCCGGCTTCGCGGCACTCGGCGAACAGCAGGCGAATGAAGTTTTCCCGGGCGTCGTAATCCAGCGCCGAGGTCGGTTCGTCGGCGATCACCAGTTCCGGTTGCCCGATCAACGCGCGAGCAGCGGCGACCCGCTGTTGCTGACCGATCGACAGCGAATCGGCGCGGCGACTCAGGATGCTTTCGTCCTTCAGACCCAGGTGGGCGAGCAGGGTGGCGGCGGCCTGATCGACGCTGCCGTGGCGTTGCTTCGCACGTTCTGCACGCAGCTTCGAAAAGTGGCACGGCAGCTCGACGTTCTCGCGCACCGAGAGAAACGGCAGCAGGTTGAACTGCTGGAAAATGTAGCCGGTGTGATCGACGCGAAAGCGATCACGGGCGCCGGCACCCAGTTCGGTCAGTTCCTGGCCGAGCAGGCGAATGCTGCCGCGACCGGGTTTCTGCACCCCGCCGAGCAGGCCGAGCAGGGTGGTCTTGCCGCTGCCGCTGGGGCCCTTGAGGAACAGGGTTTCGCCGGCTTCCAGACGAAACGCCGGGATGTCCAGCAGCGGCGGGTGACCGGGCCAGTTGAAGCCCAGGTCGGACAGTTCGATGAGTGCTTGGGTCATGGCGCCGTTTCGTGTCAGAACTTCAGGGCGGCGGCCTTGGCCGTCACTTCCGTGCCTTGCTGGCCGCTCGGGCTGATCAGTTGTACCTGAATTTTCTGGGTGGCCGGGAAGGTATTGAACAGGTTCGCCAGATCCAGGGTTTTCAACGCACCCGGCGCCGCGCAGCTGAACTGGTAGTGGGCGTGGATTTCGCTGTGGTCGTGATGATGCTCGTGACCGTCCTTGCCGGCTTCCTCTTCGTCATGGTCGTCGGCATCCGGCTTGCCGCCGAACAGCGGGCTTTCCAGTTCCTGGCTGGTGACTTTGCAACCGGCGGCGGCCGGTAGGCTGAACAGCGCCAGCGGTTTCTCGAGTTGCGCGCGAGCGGCTGCGACCTTGGCCTTGTCGGCATCGCTGGTGGCGACGTGCTCAAAACCCACGAGGTTCATCGCCGGGCTTTCCAGTTCCAGCTCCAGGGTCTGGCCGTCGAGTGCGGCGTTCAGGCGACCAACGCCATGTTCGTGGGCACCGAGGCTGCCGTGCTCATGGTCGTGATCATGCTCATCGGCGGCATGGGCGATGGCCAGCGGCAACAGGGCAAACGGCAAAGCGAGCAGCAGACGACGCATGGCGGTCTCCGGGAAGTAAAGTGAAGAGTTTGTTATGTAATCTTATAACGAAAGTGCGCAGAGTTTGCCCGCCCGCTTGGCGTTACACAAGTCCCATGGGAGCATGCAGGTCAGAAATGTGCGGGAGCGAAGCTTATGTTGCGGATACGCGGAACCGTCGGCGAATTGCCGGTGGATTTGACCCTGGAACTGGATGAAAGCGACTGGGCGCGGCTCGGTGCGCAGTTTGGCGTGCAGGTGCAGACGGCCCAGCCGCAAGCAGCAGCGGCGGCGCCTGTGGCGAAACCGGTGAATCAGGATGACGCGTTGTGGCAGGTCGCCAGGGATCTGTTGCGCAAGGCCGGACAGCTCAGCGGGCCGGAATTGCTGGATCAGCTCGAAGGGCTGACCGGCAGCGCGGCGGCGGGCAAGCGCCTGCTGGTGCGCCTGCGTCATTCATCCGATGTGAAAGTGCTGAGCGGCGGGGACACGCCGCTCTACAGCTGGGTCGAGTAGGCGCTTAGTACAGCGCCGCAAACACCTTGCGCCGGTAAGCGGTCACCAGCGGGTGATCGTTGCCCAGCAGTTCGAACACTTGCAGCAAGGTCTTGTGCGGCAGGCCTTCGCCGTAGCTGCGGTTGCGGATGAACAGCTTGAGCAGTGCGTCCAGCGCCGCTTCGTATTGCTGACGGGCCAGTTGCTGGATCGCCAGTTGATACACCGCTTCGTCGTCCTGCGGGTTTTGCGCCAGACGGCTCTTCAGGTCGGCGGCGTCCGGCAGGTCGCGGGCCAGACCAAGGAACTTGATCTGCGCCTTGGCACCGGCCAGTGCAGCCTTGTGCTCGTCGCTCTTGACCGCGTCGAGCACGGTTTGCGCTTCGCCCAGCTCACCGCGTTCGGTCAGGCAGCGAGCGTAGAGGATCAACGCCTTGGCGTTGGTGTTGTCTTCGCCCAGCAGTGTAACCAGTGTCGCTTCAGCGTCGGCGTAACGGCCTTCGTCAAACAGTGCCTGAGCCTGTTCGAACGGATCGGCGGCGGACGGCGCCGGCATCTGTACATGCGGTTCGAGCAGGGCGCGCACGGCGGATTCCGGTTGCGCACCTGCAAAGCCGTCCACCGGTTGACCGTCCTTGAACAG
Source organism: Pseudomonas sp. B21-021 (assembly GCF_024749205.1). Classification (NCBI taxonomy): domain Bacteria; kingdom Pseudomonadati; phylum Pseudomonadota; class Gammaproteobacteria; order Pseudomonadales; family Pseudomonadaceae; genus Pseudomonas; species Pseudomonas sp. B21-021. Next base: position 5,729,429 of record NZ_CP087192.1, on the reverse strand, counting down.
CACCACGGTCGGCAGGCTGCGGATGCCGAAGCGGGCGACGATGTCCTGCTCGATATCGCAATTGACCTTGGCCAGCAGCAACTCGCCCTGATAGCTCTCGGCGATCCCTTGCAGCATCGGCATCAGCGCCTTGCACGGCGCACACCATTCGGCCCAGAAATCCACCAGCACCGGTTTTTGAAAGGAAGCCTCGATCACCGACTGGTCGAAGTCGGCCGTCGTGGCGTCGAAGATGTACGGCGTTTGCTGACTCATGGGGTATCTCGTAAAAGCGTGAATGGGGCAACTATACGGTCAGGCGCGGGCCGCATGGTAGAGGCTGACATGGCGAAACTCTTCGGGCTCGGCCAGATCCGGCAGGGTCATGGCTTCAAGCATTTCGATGCGCCGGTACAGCGGATGACGGAAATCCCGAACCCGCGAATCCGCCACCAGCGCTTCGCGGCCACGGCTCAGGAAGGCGTCGAGCAGCGGCAGGTTTTCCCGGTCGTACAGAACGTCGGCCACCAGGATCAGATCGAAGCGATCCGCTTCGGCGAAGAAGTCCGTGGAATAGCTCATCTGCACATCATTGAGTTCGGCATTCGCCCGACAGGCGGCAATCGCCAGCGGGTCGAGGTCGCAGGCCACCACTTCCAGCGCTCCGGCTTTCACCGCCGCGATGCCAGCGATCCCGGAACCGGCGCCGAAATCCAGCACCCGCTTGCCTCGAACCCACTCGGGAAACTCCGCCAGATAGCGCGCCACCGCCAGACCGCTGGCCCAGCAGAAACTCCAGTACGGCGGTTCATGCAGGATTCGTTGGGTTTCTTCCTGGCTGAATTCGCGCGCCATGTTGTCGCCGTCGATCAGCCACAGCCGCAAATCGGTGTCCGGCAACGCACAGGCTTTCAGTCGAGCGTCGCCGAGCAATTCGCCCAGCGACTGTTGCAGGTCTAACGGTGCATTCATGGCGCTTTGACAAATTGCAGCTGGCCCAATGCCTGGGTGGTCGGCTGAGTGATGGTCTGCGACGGCAGGTGCAGGATCAACTGGCCGGACTGGCTGGCGCGGCCGCGCAGTTCAACCCGCGCGCCCACCGGGAAGGATTCGGGGTTGAAGCGCAGGTGAAACGGCAGAATCTGGTTGTTGCCGATCAGGCTGGAACTGGCGAGCAATTGTTGCGGGCGGTCTTTTGCGTCGATCACCAGCAGTGCCAGTTCGACTTCGGCACCGGCCGGCACGCCTTGCAGGGTGCCGCTCAGTTCGCGCTGATAGGCCGGCAGCGGGCCGAGGTCGGCGGCTTCGCGGGCTTTTTTCTGCGCCTGTTGCGGCGCCGGGCCCGGCGTGGGCGGCTGAGGCTTGGGCGCATCGCTGCCACAGGCCACCAGCAGGCTGAAAACACTGAGCAAAACGAGCGGTCGTAGGGACATTGGCGGCTCCAGCAAAATGAAATCCATGGATCAAACGATCATGGCAGTCTGTATACCGCAAAGCCTATGGCTTGTCTTGCCACCGGGATGCGCTACCATGGCCCTCCCTTTTTTTGTTGCCAGCCACCATGCACTGTCCCTTCTGCGGTGCCAACGACACCAAGGTCATCGACTCGCGTCTGGTCGCCGAGGGCGAACAGGTGCGCCGCCGGCGTGAATGCCTGGCCTGCGGCGAGCGTTTCACGACGTTCGAGACGGCCGAACTGGTGTTGCCGCGCCTGATCAAAACCGACGGCAGCCGCCAACCGTTCGACGAAGAAAAACTCCGCGCCGGCATGCAACGCGCCCTGGAGAAACGTCCGGTGAGCGTCGAGCGCCTCGAATCCTCGCTGGTCCATATCAAACACAAGCTGCGCGCCACCGGCGAGCGCGAGGTCAAGTCTCTCGTGGTCGGCGAACTGGTGATGGCCGAGCTGCAAAAGCTCGATGAAGTCGCCTACATCCGTTTCGCTTCCGTGTACCGCCGCTTTCAGGACCTCAACGAGTTCCGCGAAGAGATCGACCGCCTCGCCCGCGAACCGGTGAAAGAATGACCACCGCCGCCGAGCAGGCCATTCTCGACGCCCACTTCATGGCTCGGGCCCTGGAGCTGGCGCGCAAGGGGCATTACACGACGCACCCCAATCCACGGGTCGGCTGCGTGATCGTGCGCGACGGGCAGATTGTCGGCGAAGGCTGGCACGAACGCGCCGGCGAACCCCACGCCGAAGTCCACGCCCTGCGCGCCGCCGGTGAACTGGCCCGGGGCGCCACGGCTTACGTGACCCTCGAACCTTGCAGCCACCACGGCCGCACACCGCCGTGCGCCGATGCGCTGGTGAATGCCGGTGTCGGTCGGGTGGTCGCGGCGATGCGTGATCCGAATCCACAAGTCGCCGGACGCGGTCTGCAGCGCTTGAGCGATGCCGGCATCGCCACCGAAAGCGGCGTGCTGGAAGCTGAGGCGCGCAAGCTCAATCAAGGTTTTCTGAAGCGCATGGAACACGGCTTGCCGTTCGTGCGGGTCAAGTTGGCCATGAGCCTCGACGGCCGCACGGCGATGGAAAGCGGCGAGAGCCAATGGATCACCGGCCCTGCCGCGCGTTCGGCGGTGCAGCGTTTGCGCGCTCAGGCCAGCGTCGTGCTGACTGGCGCCGATACAGTGCTGGCCGATGGCGCACGCCTGACCGTTCGCGGCGATGAGCTGGGACTGGATGCCGAACAAACCGCGCTGGCCCTGAGCCGTCCGCCGCTGCGGGTGCTGATCGACGGGCGTCTGCGGGTGCCGCTGGATGCGCCGTTCTTCAAGGCCGGCCCCGCGCTCGTCGCCACCTGCGTGGCCATCGAAGAACAGTACGCCCACGGTCCGGAATGCCTGATCGTGCCGGGCGATGACGGTCAGGTCGATCTGCACCAGTTGCTGATCGAACTGGCCAACCGTGGCGTCAACGAAGTGCTGGTCGAGGCCGGTCCGCGACTGGCCGGCGCGTTTGCCCAGCTCGGTCTGGTCGACGAGTTCGTGATCTTCATTGCCGGCAAGTTCCTCGGCTCCACGGCGCGTCCGCTTCTGGACTGGCCGCTGGCCTATATGAAGGATGCGCCGGAGCTGAAAATCACTGAAATTCGCGCGGTTGGCGATGACTGGCGAGTCACTGCAATCCCTGTCCCATCGGCGAGCGTATAATTCCCGGCCATCGCGTTAGCGCTGGCTTCGTTCTCAAGGAGAACCCCATGTTTACCGGCATCATCGAATCCATCGGCAGTATCCGCGCACTGACCCCAAAGGGCGGTGATGTGCGGGTGCATGTCGAAACCGGCAAGCTCGACCTGAGCGACGTCAAACTCGGCGACAGCATTGCAGTCAACGGCGTGTGCCTGACCGCGGTTGAACTGCCGGGCAACGGCTTCGCCGCCGACGTCAGTCGCGAAACCCTCGACTGCACCGCCATGAATGACCTGAAAAGCGGCAGCCCGGTCAACCTGGAAAAAGCCCTGACCCCGACCACCCGTCTCGGTGGCCATCTGGTCAGCGGTCACGTCGACGGTGTCGGCGAAGTGGTTTCGCGCAGCGACAATGCCCGCGCCGTGGAATTTCGCATCCGCGCGCCGAAGGAGCTGGCCAAGTACATCGCCCATAAAGGCTCGATCACCGTCGACGGCACCAGCCTGACCGTGAACGCGGTCGATGGCGCCGAATTCCTGCTGACGATCATTCCGCACACCCTGAGCGAAACCATCATGGCGTCCTACAAGCCAGGTCGCCGGGTGAACCTGGAAGTCGACCTGCTGGCGCGTTATCTGGAGCGTCTGCTTCTGGGCGACAGGGCCGCTGAGCCTGACTCTTCACAAAAGCCTGGCGGTGGCATCACTGAAAGCTTTCTGGCCGCCAACGGCTACCTCAAATCCTGACTGAAGGGGGTGCCTTGTGGCGCTCAATAGCATCGAAGAACTGGTTGAAGACATCCGCCAAGGCAAGATGGTCATCCTCATGGATGACGAAGACCGCGAGAACGAAGGCGACCTGATCATGGCCGCCGAATGCTGCAAGGCCGAGCACATCAACTTCATGGCCAAGCACGCCCGTGGCCTGATCTGCATGCCGATGAGCCGCGAGCGCTGCGAAACCCTGAAGCTGCCGCTGATGGCGCCACGCAACGGTTCCGGTTTCGGCACCAAGTTCACCGTCTCGATCGAAGCCGCCGAAGGCGTGACCACCGGCATCTCCGCCGCTGACCGCGCGCGCACCGTGCAAGCGGCCGCTGCGAAGGACGCGAAAGCCGAAGACATCGTCAGCCCGGGCCACATCTTCCCGCTGATGGCCCAGGCCGGTGGCACCCTGGCTCGCGCCGGTCACACCGAAGCTGCCTGCGACCTGGCGCGCATGGCCGGTTTCGAGCCGAGTGGCGTGATCTGCGAAGTGATGAACGATGACGGCACCATGTCCCGTCGCGCCGAGCTGGAAGCCTTCGCGGCTGAACACAACATCAAGATCGGCACCATCGCCGACCTGATTCACTACCGGATGATCCACGAACGTACCGTTCAGCGGATTGCCGAGCAGCCGCTGGACAGCGAACTGGGCCAATTCAACCTGGTGACCTATCGTGACTCCGTGGAAGGCGACGTGCACATGGCACTGACCCTGGGCACCGTTTGCGCCGAAGAGCCGACCCTGGTTCGCGTGCACAACATGGACCCGCTGCGCGACCTGCTGATGGTCAAGCAACCGGGCCGCTGGAGCCTGCGCGCCGCCATGGCTGCGGTTGCCGAGGCCGGCAGCGGGGTGGTGTTGCTGCTCGGTCACCCGCTGGATGGCGACGTGTTGCTGGCGCACATCCGCGAAACCGGCGATCAGGCGGCGGTGAAAAAACCGACCACCTACAGCATCGTCGGTGCCGGTTCGCAGATCCTGCGTGACCTCGGCGTGCGCAAAATGCGCTTGATGTCTGCGCCGATGAAGTTCAATGCGATATCCGGTTTCGATCTGGAAGTTGTAGAATACGTGCCCTCCGAATAATGACCGGTTGTTTCCGGCTCCGAATTCGCGGCAAATAAATCACTGAGGGACGCGAAACAGACGCGTCCCGGCTCTTTAAGAGATCTGACGAATGACCCTGAAGACCATCGAAGGTACCTTCATCGCCCCTAAAGGCCGCTACGCTTTGGTAGTGGGCCGCTTCAACAGCTTCGTGGTTGAAAGCCTGGTCAGCGGTGCAGTTGATGCCCTGGTTCGCCACGGCGTGAGCGAAAGCGACATCACCATCATCCGCGCACCTGGCGCCTTCGAAATCCCGCTGGTTGCGCAGAAAGTCGCCCAGAAAGGCGAGTTCGCAGCAATCATCGCCCTGGGCGCGGTCATTCGTGGCGGTACTCCGCACTTCGAATACGTGGCTGGCGAGTGCACCAAGGGCCTGGCCCAGGTGTCCATGGAGTTCGGCGTACCGGTCGCTTTCGGCGTCCTGACCGTTGATTCCATCGAGCAAGCCATCGAACGTTCCGGCACCAAGGCCGGCAACAAAGGTGCTGAAGCTGCCCTGTCCGCTCTGGAAATGGTCAGCCTGCTGGCGCAGTTGGAGGCCAAGTGATTAGCGACGAAAGCGATCGTTTCAACCCGCGCGATCCGAAACCTGCGGATGCCGGCAAGCCATCGAAAAGCGCCAAGCGCCGCGAAGCCCGTCAGCTCGCGACCCAGGCCCTGTATCAGTGGCACATGGCTCGGCAGTCGTTGAACGAGATCGAAGCGCAGTTCCGGGTCGATAACGATTTCACCGATGTCGACGGTGCTTACTTCCGCGAAATCCTGCACGGGGTTCCGCAGTTCAAGACCGAAATCGACAACGCGCTCACGCCTTGCCTGGACCTGGCGATCGAAGAGCTGGACCCGGTTGAACTGGCGGTTCTGCGCCTGTCCACCTGGGAACTGCTCAAGCGCGTCGACGTGCCGTACCGCGTTGTGATCAACGAAGGTATCGAACTGGCCAAAGTGTTCGGTTCGACCGACGGCCACAAGTTCGTCAACGGCGTGCTCGACAAGCTGGCTCCGCGCCTGCGTGAAGCTGAAGTGAAGGCGTTCAAGCGCTGATCCGCGCTTGAATACTTTTTCTCGGCCATGGGCGAGTTTGAGCTGATCCGCAATTTCTTCGCCGCCGCGCCTTGTGCGCAGGGCGGCGAAGGCGTTGCACTGGGGATCGGCGATGACTGCGCCTTGCTGGCGGTTCCTTCCGGGGAACAGTTGGCGGTTTCCACCGATACGCTGGTGGCCGGCGTGCATTTCGCCGATCCCTGCGATCCGTTTCTGCTCGGTCAGCGCTCGCTGGCCGTGGCGGTCAGCGACCTCGCTGCCATGGGCGCCACGCCCGTCGCCTTTACCCTTGCCCTGACTCTGCCGACGGTGACTGCCGATTGGCTGCAAGCCTATGCCCGCGGTTTGAACTGCATGGCGCAGGGCTGCGGCGTGGCACTGGTCGGCGGCGACACGACGCGCGGGCCGTTGAGCCTGACCGTCACCGTGTTCGGCCGCGTCCCGGCCGGCAAAGCGCTGACCCGCAGCGGCGCACAACCGGGCGATCTGCTGTGTGTCGGTGGTGAGCTGGGCAATGCCGCCGGCGCTTTGCCGCTGGTGCTGGGTCAGCGTGACGCCGAACCCCATATCGCCCAGCCGCTGCTCGATCATTACTGGTCGCCGCAACCGCAACTCGCCCTCGGCCAGGCCCTGCGTGGCAAGGCCACCTCGGCGCTGGACATCTCCGATGGCCTGCTCGCCGATTGCGGTCATATCGCACTGGCCTCAAAGGTTCGCCTCGAAGTCGAGCGCGAGCGTGTTCCGTTGTCGGATGCGCTGGTGGCGTTTCTCGGTCAGCGCGGCGCCGAGCGTGCGGCGTTGAGCGGTGGCGATGATTACGTGCTGGCCTTCACTCTGCCGTCCGTCGAGTTGCCGGCGCTGCTCGCCGACGGCTGGCCGATCCATGTGATCGGCCGCGTGACGCAGGGCCAGGGCGTGGTGCTGCTGGATCGCGACGGGCACGACATCACCCCGCAAATCCGGGGTTATCAACATTTTCAGGAGTCACCGTGACAGATCACCCGAAACAGGTTCCGGCCGAATTCGTTCCGCCGTCGGTCTGGCGCAATCCCTGGCATTTCCTCGCGTTCGGCTTCGGCTCGGGCACCTTGCCCAAGGCGCCGGGCACCTGGGGCTCGTTAGTTGCGCTACCCTTTATCCCGTTGTGGCAGATGCTGCCCGACTGGGGTTACTGGCTGATGCTCGGAATCACCATGCTGTTCGGCTTCTGGCTGTGCGGCAAAGTGGCCGACGATCTGCGGGTGCACGACCACGAAGGCATCGTCTGGGACGAAATGGTCGGGATGTGGATTACCCTGTGGCTGGTGCCGGAAGGCTGGTACTGGTTGCTCGCCGGGTTCCTGGTGTTCCGCTTCTTCGACATTCTCAAGCCGTGGCCGATCCGCTGGATCGACCGGCATGTTCACGGCGGCGTCGGCATCATGCTCGACGACGTGTTGGCCGGCGTATTTGCCTGGCTGGCGATGCAGGGACTGGTGTGGATTTTCGCCTGATTTCCAGGCGTGGATGAGGGGCACAGGGATGACTCGACGCTGGTTGGCGATAGTGGTTTTGACCTTGCTTGGCGCCATGGCCCAGGCACAGGACGCACCGCCGTCGGTCATTCACCTGGCCAGCGAAGACTGGGAAGACTACACCGCCGCCGATGGCCATGGCCTGGGCTGGGACGTGTTGCGCAAAGTCTTCGAGCCGGCCGGCGTGACCCTGGATATTCGCACCGTGCCCTACACCCGCTCGGTCGGGCTGGTGCAGTTGAAGGAAGCCGACGCACTGGTCGGTTCCTATCGCGGTGAAGCCGAGCAGGTGCTGTACCCGAAATGGAATTTCGATTCCGACCACATCTACGCGCTCGGCCTGGCCAGCAATCCTTCGCCGACCCAGGCGACGCTGGGCAAATACCGACTGGCCTGGGTGCGCGGCTATCGCTACGAAACCTACCTGCCGAACGTCAAACGCTTCAATCAGATCGAGCGCCGCACCGGCATCCTGTCGATGCTCAAGCAGGGGCGGGCGGATTACTACATCGATGCGCTGACGGAAATCGAAGCGGTGGTGAGAAACGCCGCCGACCCGTCGCAGTACCGTTATTCGCATCTGGCGGAATTGCCGCTGTACCTCGGTTTCGCCGACACCCCGCAAGCCCGCGCACTGATGTCGATCTACGACCAGCGCATGGAGCAGTTGGTGAAAAGCGGCGAGTTGAAGCCGATCTTCGAGCGCTGGAAACAACCCTATCCCTTCGAATGAACGCGATAAGGGCGAGCCTGTTATCAAACTTTTTGATCGTTATGGCCGATAATTCAGCCTAAGCGCCTGCGGGAACCTGCTGTTACAATGCCGCCCAGCGAATCTTCAGACTTTTCAGATCAGGAGCACACCGGTGCCTGTCGTTTTTGTCGCCGCTTCCAAGCTGCCAACGCCTTTTGCGCAATTCACCATGCACGGTTTTCTCGATGAAGCCACCGGCCGCGAGCACGTCGTGCTGAGCCTGGGTGAGATTGCCGACGGTGCCCCGGTACTCGGCCGTCTGCACTCCGAATGCCTGACCGGCGATGCCTTGTTCAGCCAGCGTTGCGACTGCGGTTCGCAACTTGAGGGCGCCCTCAAAGCCATCGCGCGCGAAGGTCGTGGCGTGTTGCTGTACCTGCGTCAGGAAGGACGCGGCATCGGTCTTTTGAACAAGATCCGTGCCTACGAATTGCAGGACGGCGGCGCCGACACCGTGGAAGCCAACGAGCGTCTGGGCTTTGCCGCCGACCAGCGTGACTACGCCATGTGCCTGCCGATGCTCGAGCATCTGGGCGTCAAATCCCTGCGTCTGATGACCAACAACCCGCGTAAGGTCAAAGCCTTGACCGACATGGGCATCGTCGTCGCCGAGCGCGTGCCGCTGCACACCGGCCATAACCCGCACAACAAACTCTATCTGGCGACCAAGGCCAGCAAGCTCGACCACATGATGGGCAACGAGCATCAGGGCGAGGTAGACCGGGCGTGACCCGCGGGCAAGTGCGGCGCCGTCTGTCGATCGCCTGGTGGAAATACCTGGCGCTGGCGCTGGTGCCGCTGTTCGTGATCAACGCTGTGTTCGGCCAGGGCGAGGCAATTCTGCCGGTGCTGGCGATGCCTTTCTTTATCGCTGGCGTGGCCTCGATGTTTGTCAGCCTGAAGTTTTTCGGGCGCTACAAACATGCGCTGATCGCCACGCAAAAAGCCCTCGATACCCCTGAAGAGCCCGCTGCCTGGATCGCCCTGGCTGCCTGCCTTCGCAGTGCATTCGTGGTCGCGGCGCTGCCGGCATGGATCGGCGCGCTGGCGGTGTTCGTCGGCCTTGAAGCGGTGCCGCTGATGTTGCTGGCGCTGTCCACGGCGGTGCTGTTCTACCTCTACCGTATCCCGCGTCAACTCGCTTGATGCGGCGTCTCTGGCTGGCGGTTCTGCTGCTGGCCGTCAGCGGTGAAGCGCTGGCCGCCCTGCGGGTGGTCAGCCTCGCGCCATCCCTGTCTGAAATCGTTATTGAACTGAATTCGGCGGATCTGCTGGTCGGCGTGCTGGATGCCGGTGAGCGCCCGTCTGCAATCAAGGACGTGCCTTCGGTGGGCCTTTACGGCCAGCTCGACATGGAACGGCTGCTCAGCCTCAAGCCTGACTTGTTGCTGTTATGGCCCGGCAGCGTCGGCCCGGCCCAGCGCGATCAGCTCAAGCGTTTGAACATCCCGACGTTCGTTGCCGAGCCCCACAGTCTCGAACAGTTGACCGCGCAGATTGAAACCATCGCGACACAGCTTGGTCGTCCTGAGCGTGGGGTCGCGCGGGCCAGCGAGTTGCGGCAAAACCTCGATAAGCTGCACCAGCGCTACCGCCGTGAAGCGCCTCTGCGGGTGTTTTATCAGGTCTGGGACAAGCCGCTGTACACCGTCGGCGGCGGGCAGATCATCAGCGATGCGCTTGAAGTGTGCGGCGCGCGCAATGTGTTTGCCGACCTGAGCTTGCCGGCGCCGCAGGTGAGCATCGAAGCGGTTTTACAGCGTGATCCCGAGGTAATTCTGGCCAGCGATCAGCCGCAACTGGATGCGTGGCGCGCGTGGCCGCAGGTGGCAGCGGTCAAACACGGGCAATTGCTGCTGGTCACCGATAAAGGCCTGGAGCGTCCGAGCGGGCAGATGATCGAGGCGACTGCCAAGCTCTGCCAGCTGATTGCGCCAGATCGTTAGAGCTGCGGCGTCCAGGTCACGCCGAACATGAACGCGCGACCTTCCTCGCGATAGCCATACTGACTGCCGTCATGGCTGTACAGCGCCCGGCTGTAACCCTTGTCCAGCAGGTTGTCGACCTTGAAATCCAGTTTGATCTCGCGGTTCAGCGCCCAGCTGCTGCGCAGTCCGAGCAGTGCATAACCGCCCAATGGTTGCTGATTGTTCAGATCGTCGTAACTGCTGCTGACGGCCTGCCAACTGGCGCCGAGGCCAAGGCGATCGAACTGTCGATCCAGATCCCAGCTCAATGTCCGCCGTGCACGACGTGCCAACGTGTGGCCGGTGTCGCAGTCGCGGGGATCGATGATCGCCACGCCGAGGTTGCTCTGCCAGCCGAACAGTTCCTTTTTCAGCGCTGCTTCGAAACCGTTGATCCGCGCCGAGGCGACGTTTTCCGGACGTGAGTTGCTGCCGAAGATGATCGCGTCTTCCAGATCGGTCCGGTACAGCGAGGCTTCGAGGCGAGTGCTGTCGCTCAACTGGCTGCGCCATTGCAGCTCGTAGCTTTTCGAGGTTTCCGGTTTCAGGTCGGGGTTGCTGAAGTCCGGGTAATACAGATCGTTGAAGGTCGGCGCGCGGAAGCCTTCGCTGTAGCTGAGCAGCAGATCGTTGTCCGGGTTGACCGGCAACGTCAATGTGCCGCTCCAGCTGTTCTGGCCGCCGAACTGCTGGTTGTCATCGCGACGCAGACCGAGTTCGGTGGAGAAGCTGTCGGCCTGGAAGCGATGCTGGATGAAGGCTGCGCGGTTCCAGCGGCTGTCTTCGTCGAACGCGGTGCTGCTGTTGATGCGGTCTTCGTACCAGTCGCCGCCGAGGATCAGGCTGTTGCGCGCATCGAGGGTCAGATCGTTCTGCCAGGTCACCGAATCACGGTAGGTGTTGAACACAGAGCGTTCGTCGCTGAGCTTGTCGAAGGACTTCTCGCGGTTTTCGCTGTGGCCGAGTTCCAGGCGCGACTTCCAGCGCTCGTTGATCCGCGCGTCGATGTAGCTGCTGAAACTGCTGACGGTGAAATCGCTGTACGGTTGCTGCTGCACAGAGTCGAAGGTCACCGGGTCGAAGCGCCCGAACGGGTTGTCGAACTCGCTTTTGCCACGGTTATCCAGCAGGTTGGCGCCGACTTCGATGTCATCGGTCAGCGCATGGCTGAGGCTCAGGCTGATGGATTTGTTGCGGTAGGCGTCATGATCGCTGTCGCTGGGATACGACTCGTGGGTGCGGTCGAGGCCGGCGGTTTCATCGAGGCTGGCGCCGAGGTTGAAACGGGTTTTCTCGTCACCTCCGGAGAGGCCGGCACTGCGTTCCCAGGTCTGGTTGCTGCCGAATCCCACATGCATCCGCGGCTGCAAGCCTTGTTCGCCGCCGCGCCGGGTGAAGATCTGAATCACCCCGCCAATCGCATCGCTGCCGTAGATCACCGAACGCGAACCGCGCAGCACTTCCACGCGTTCGATCTGCTCGATGTTGAGGTGCTGCAGGTTGCTGTCGCCGGACGTCGAATTGCCGATGCGCTGGCCGTCGACCAGTACCAGGCTTTGCGCCGATTGCGTGCCGCGAATGTAGATCCCCGGCAGGCTGCCGCGTCCGCCGGTTTGTGCGACTTGTACGCCCGGTACCCGTTGTAGCAGATCGGTGACGCTGCGCGGTTGCAGGCGTTCGATGTCTTCGCGGGTGAACACGGTGTTGGCGGCGCTGCTGTCGTTGCGTGCTTCGACCTGACGGTTGGCGCTGATCAGCACGTCCGGCAGCTTCAGGGCCTGATCGCGTTCGAAATTGTCAGCGAGGGCATTGGCGGAGGGCAGCAGCAGGAAGGGCAGGGCGAGGCGCGAGAGGTTCATCGGTATTCCGTTGGTATTTCTGGTGTGCACAAAATTTCTAGCGACACAAAACACTGTGGGAGCGGGCTTGCCCGCGATGGCGTCGGTACATCCAACATCAATGTTGACTGTGCCGACCTCATCGCGGGCAAGCCCGCTCCCACAGGGATGGTGATTACTTGTTAAGCAGCTCCAGGCGTTCACGCACCGCCGCTTCGATCCCGGCTTCATCCAGCCCACACTCGGCCAGCATCTGCGCCGGCTTGGCGTGCTCGACGTAAACGTCCGGCAAGCCCAGGTGCAGCACCGACTTGAGGATGTTTTCGCGGGCGAGAAATTCGCTGACCGCGCCACCGGCGCCGCCCATGATCGCGTTCTCTTCGATGGTCACCAGCAGGTCGTGGCTGTTGGCGATCTCGCGCACCAGCGCTTCGTCCATCGGCTTGACGAAACGCATGTCGACCACGGTCGCATCCAGCGTCTCGGCGACTTTCAGGGCTTCGGCCATTTGCACGCCGAACACCAGCAGGGCGACCTTGTTGCCCTGCCGACGCACCACGCCCTTGCCGATCTCGATCGGTTCGAGGTCTTTCTCTATGGTCGCGTTCGGGCCGGTGCCGCGCGGGTAACGCACCGCCGCCGGGCCGTTGTACAGGTGGCCGGTGGTGAGCATCTTGCGCAGTTCGTTTTCATCGCTCGGGGTCATGATGACCATGCCCGGAATGCAGCGCAGGAACGACAGGTCGAAGCTGCCGGCGTGGGTCGGGCCGTCTTCGCCCACCAGACCGGCGCGGTCGATGGCGAACAGCACGTCGAGGTTCTGCACCGCGACGTCATGCACCAACTGGTCGTAACCGCGTTGCAGGAATGTCGAGTAGATCGCCACCACCGGTTTCGCGCCTTCGCAGGCCATGCCGGCGGCGAGGGTCACGGCGTGTTGCTCGGCAATCGCCACGTCGAAGTAGCGCAGCGGGAAACGTTCGCTGAACGCCACCAGATCCGAGCCTTCCTTCATCGCCGGGGTAATGCCCACCAGACGCGGGTCGGCAGCGGCCATGTCGCACAGCCATTCACCGAACACGCCGGAATACTTCGGCCCGCCGGCCTTTTTCGGCGCAGCGGCCGGGGCGTCCAGCGGTTCGAGCTTGGTAATGGCGTGGTAACCGATCGGGTCGACTTCCGCCGGGGCGAAGCCTTTGCCTTTCTTGGTGACGATGTGCAGGAATTGCGGGCCTTTCAGATCGCGCATGTTGCGCAGGGTGGCGATCAGGGTCGGCAGGTCATGGCCGTCGATAGGGCCGATGTAGTTCCAGCCCAGTTCTTCGAACAGGGTGCCGGGAACCAGCATGCCTTTTGCGTATTCTTCGGTGCGACGGGCGATTTCCCAGGCGCCGGGCAGGCGCGACAGCACTTTCTTGCTGCCTTCACGCATGCTCGCGTAAGTGCGGCTGGAAAGGATCTTCGCCAGATAGTTCGACAGCCCGCCGACGTTGCGCGAGATCGACATGTCGTTGTCGTTGAGGATCACCAGCATGTTGGCGTCGACTTCCGGCGCGTGGTTCAGCGCCTCGAATGCCATGCCGGCGGTCAGTGCCCCGTCGCCGATCACCGCAATCGCCTTGCGATCACTGTTCTGCAGGCGGGCGGCGATAGCCATGCCCAGCGCGGCACTGATCGAGGTGCTGGAGTGGCCGACGCCGAAGGTGTCGTACTCGCTCTCGGAACGGCGCGGGAAAGCCGCGATGCCGTCCTTCTGTCGCAAGGATTCCATGCGCTCGCGACGACCGGTGAGGATCTTGTGCGGGTAGGCCTGATGACCGACGTCCCACACCAGCCGGTCGTCCGGGGTGTCGAAGACGTAATGCAACGCGATGGTCAGCTCGATGACGCCCAGGCCGGCACCGAAATGCCCACCGGTCTGGCCGACCGTGTAGAGCAATTCCAGGCGCAACTCATCAGCCAGGGTTTCCAGCTCGGCTTCGCCTAACCGGCGCAGGCCGTCCGGCGTGTTCGCGCGGTCGAGCAGGGGCGTGGTCGGGCGCTTGCGGGGAATCTCATGAAACGTCGTGGGCATCAGGCGAATCGTTATAGGTATAAAAGATGCGGCAGTTTACCTGATGCATCGCCCCCTGCCCACGCGTTGGTCTTTTTTGGCTGATTAGCCTTCAGTTACGCCGATCGACGATATATCGGGCCAGATCGCGCAACGGCTCGGCAGCCGCGTCAAACGGTCGCAGCGCGTGCAGGGCCTGATCGCGCAGTTCCAGCGCGTAAGCCTTGGCCGCGTCCAGACCGAGCAGCGCCGGGTAGGTCGGCTTGTCGCGGGCGATGTCGGCGCCCTGGCGCTTGCCGAGGGTTTCGGTATCGCTTTCGACGTCGAGAATGTCGTCCTGCACCTGGAATGCCAGGCCGATGGCCTGTGCATAAGTCTGCAGGGACTTGAGTTCATCCTTCTCGGCACGGCCGCTGGCCAGAGCGCCGAGCTTGACGCTGACTTCGATCAGCGCGCCGGTCTTGTGCCGGTGCATCTGTTCCAGGGCTTTCTGGTCAAGCTTGAGGCCGACCGAACCGAGGTCGATGGCCTGACCGCCGACCATGCCGGCCGGGCCCGCCGCGTGCGCCAGCGCCGTAACCTGTTGCAGGCGGATGTCCGCACTCAGGTCGCTCAGGCGCGGGTCGAGCAGGGCGCTGAACGCCAGGCTCTGCAAGCCGTCGCCGGCCAGAATCGCGCAAGCTTCATCGAATTTCTTGTGAGTGGTCGGCTGGCCGCGACGCAGATCGTCGTCGTCCATCGCCGGCAAATCGTCGTGCACCAGCGAATACGCGTGGATCAGCTCAACCGCACACGCCGCGCCGTTGGCCTGTTCGGCCTTGCCGCCAAGGGCTTCGCACGCCGCGTAGGCCAGCAGCGGACGCACGCGTTTGCCGCCGTTCATCACGCTGTAGCGCATGGCTTCATAGAGGCGCGCCAGTTCTGGCAGCGGGGCGTTGAACAGGGTTTCCAGTGCCGCGTTGACCCGCGCCTGGCTGGTGGCCGAATACGCTGCAATCATTCTGGCTGATCCGCGTCGAAGGGTTCCTCGGCGAGTTCGCCATCGCGCTCCAGCAACACCTGGACCTTCTGCTCGGCCTGGGCCAGCGCCGCCTGGCAGTCACGGGTCAGGCCGATGCCCTGCTCGAAAGCGGTCAGCGAGTCTTCCAGCGACAATTCACCGTTCTCCAGACGCTCCACCAGCGTTTGCAGGTCGGCGAGGGACTGTTCGAAATCCAGTGCAGCTTTTTTGCGGGCCATGGCGGCTAATTCCGGTTGACGTTAAACCGGCGCGACACTAGCAGATAGGGGGGGTATGGGCAAATGAGCGGGGCTTGGATCACTCTGCGGATTTGCCTGGAAAACTGATCTGATAGCGCGTGCTGCGCCCACCGCCGGGCAGGCGTTCGAGACAACCTTTTTCCAGCAGCTCCGCCAGATGTCGGGTCGCCGTCGCCTTGGAGACTTTTGCCACGGCCTGATACTGCGCCGCACTGATACCGTGCTCGAAACCACGCTCACCACCGTCGAGCAAGCGGTTGAGCACTTTGATCTGCTCCACTGACAGCTCGGATTCCCGGTGCGTTTGCCAGAAGCGTGACTTGCCCAGTACGCCTTCAATCCGCGCAATGGCCTGTTGCAGGCTGCGCAGCATGGTTTGCAGGAACCATGTGAGCCAGTCAGTGATGTCCAGCGTGGCTTTCTGACTGGATTCTAGAATTCGGTAGTAGCCCGCGCGGTCATCGAGAATGCTGGCCGACATCGCATAAAAACGAATCGCCTGCGCTTCGCCTTGAGCCAATGCCAGATCGGTGAGGGTGCGAGTCAGGCGCCCGTTGCCGTCGTCGAACGGATGCAAGGTGACGAACCAGAAATGCGCGATACCTGCTCGCAGTAAAGGATCGAGGCCTGCCTGATGCTGACTGGCGTCGAACCACTTGAGAAAACTGTCGAGTTGTCGCTCAAGCCCTTGTCGCGGTGGCGCCTCGAAGTGCACGGTCGGGCGGTCGATTCGCCCGGAAACCACCTGCATCGGCTCATCGCCGCGTAAAGCGCCGACATTGATCGCGCGTGAAAAGAATCCGCTCTCCTGTTCCGGAAACAGCCACGAATGCCATTCCAGCAATCGCTCCAGCGTCAGCGGTTCGGCGAAGCGCCGGGTCGCATCAAGCATGAGCTGCGCCAGCCCCTCGCTGCGTTGACTGACTTTGTCGTCATCAGGGGATTCCAGCCCCAGGCGCCGTGCCAGCGAAGATCGCACGGATCCGACATTCAACTGCTCACCCTCGATGGCCGAGGAGGTCACGATGTTTTGCAGCAAAGCGTCCAGCTCTGTCTGCGCACTCAGTGAATGGCTCACGGATCCCGCCATGCCCATCAATTGACCTTGTGCCTGAACACACTGGCGCAACAACGGTGTCAGACGTTCCGCCTGCCAGTTGAAGTCGGGCCAATCAGGTTGCTGCCAGATCCAGTGAGTCGCCATTGATTGCTGATCCTGAGTGCGTGAGCCGATTAAAACCGCTATTCGGCTCATTTCGTGAGCCGAATATGACGCCTATTCGGCTCATCGTCCACTGGACGCCGTGATTCCCACCGCAAATCCACATGTATCCGATTGTTAAAAAACTGCCGAATCGCTAACCTTCGCGCCTTCTACGACCCGACAGTCACGGGTCTTTCAGACGAAACGCAGTATCGCCCACTGTGAAGCGCCGAGGATCGGGTGCAAGGTTTCGTTCAGGCATGGCAGGAGGCATCACATGCGTTCACTTCTTTTGCTGCTGATCGGCCTGGCCTGCGTGCCGGCGCTGTCGGCTGCACCGAGTGCCGAGATGTCGGAACCGGTGGGCGGCTGGCGCTATCACGGGTTGCTCGATCGCACGGAAAACCCGCAAGTCGCTTATCCCACGCCGCCGATTGATCGCGGCATCCAGCGCAATCGCACGATGATCGAGGGGCAGCTCAAGGCCATCGGGCATCTGCGCCCGCCGCACAGTCTGGCGGTGAATGGCAATCCACTGAATCTGTACACCGACGACCAGGGCCGTTTCGCCCGGCCGTATGCGTTTGGCGCCGGTTCCAACAGCGTCGAGGTGATCAGCGCCGACGGCCAGTCGCTCAAGCGCGTTCAATTCTACGAAGCCAACAATTTGCGCACGCCGGCGCGGATTCGCGTGGTGCTCGGTTGGGACGACCCTAAAGCCGAACTCGACCTGCACGTCATTACGCCTGACGGCCAGCACGCCTTCTGGGCGCGTCCGGCGATGAGCAACGGCGGCGGCCTCGATCCGGACGGCGTCGATGGCCCCGGCCCGGAAATGTTCACCATGACTGCGCCGCTGCACGGCACCTATCTGGTTTACGTCAACTATTGGGGCAACTTCGGTAACGGCGGCTATAACTTCGAGGAGACCAGCAACCAGAACGAGGTCATCACCTCGCAGATCACGCTGGTGCTCAACGAAAACACCGTCGACGAAAAACGCGAAACGTTCATCGTGCCCCTGCGGGCCATCGGTGATCTGCTGCTGGTCAAGACTTTCAACTATTAAGCATCCCGCCACGGATGAACTCGGGTTCTGGAAAGATGAGCGATAACACTGCTACACCGGCCGCCGTAACACCTGCGGGCAAACCTTCCCGGCGCTGGCCGTTGCTGGCGGTCGGGCTGTGCCTGGTGGCCGGCGTGGCGGGCGGGCTCGGCTGGCTGATGCACAAACCGAAGGCGCCGCCGGCGGAATTGGCCAGCGACAAGCTCGGCCTCAGCCGTCCGGACGCGCTGCTGGAAACCCGCTCCCTGAGCCAGTTGCCCAAGGACCTGCTGACGGTGCCGTTCCTCAGAGCCACGCTCACCGAGGATTTCGTCTTCTATTACGAAACCCACGCCGACCGTCTCGGGCTGATCGGCAGTCTGCGGCGGATCATTTACGAGCATGACCTGAAGTTGCAGGACAGCTTGATCGAGCAGCTTTTCGATCAACAGGCAGACGTAGCGCTGTGGCGTGGCGCCGATGGTCGGCTGAAGGATTTCCTGCTGGTGATGGATCGCGGCGGGCTGGCTAAAGTGCTGGAGCCGCTGGCGAAAGTCGCGCTGGATGATTCGCAACTGAGCGTGTTCAGCACCCTGAAGGTCGGCGGCGATGAAGTGCCGCTGTATCAACTGACCTACAACGCCGGCAAATCCCTGCTGTTCGCCTCCCGTGGCGACAAACTGGTAGTGCTGTCCAACCCGACCAAATTCTACGATCCGGAAAGTGGCGCTTCCGAAGAGTCCGGCCACGTCTCGCCGCAAGCGCTGGCGGCGCTGCTCAACGGTGAAAAACTGTTCCCCGAAGCGTTCGGGCTCACGGCCAAGACACCTGAAACCAAGCAGCGCCTGTCGGTCAATTCCAGTGTTCTGGCCATGGGTTACCAGCGCTTCATCCCGAACTTCGCCGGCCTGCGTTTCGACATGGACGACAAGGGCTGGCATAGCTATCTCGCCATGGACGAACTGGAGAACCAACCGGACTTCGATTTCAAACCGGTCTGGCAGGCCATGCCGCTGGGCGCCAGTGCTTGCGTGACCTTGCCGATTGCGGCCGAGCCGCAAAAACCGTTGCTGGTGAAACTCGGCGCCGAAGAAGCGGTGGCGCAGAAACTCACCGAACATGTGGCCGGCGCGGCGGGCCTGTGCTGGTACGCCGATTCGCGGCTGTACACGCCATTGCTGGTGGCCAGTCTGAACGACGAAGACAACGGCAAACTCGACGCGGATATCGGCACGCTGTTCGATTCGATGGTCGGCGCCT
This sequence comes from Pseudomonas sp. B21-021, assembly GCF_024749205.1. Lineage (NCBI taxonomy): Bacteria > Pseudomonadati > Pseudomonadota > Gammaproteobacteria > Pseudomonadales > Pseudomonadaceae > Pseudomonas > Pseudomonas sp. B21-021. The sequence continues at coordinate 5,710,498 of NZ_CP087192.1, read as the reverse complement.
ATGAAGGCAAGGTCGACGAACACGCGTTCCCGGTGGTCGAGAAACAGGAAGGCCAGAGCCACCTCTGGCAGCGTCAGGTCAGCTCCAACTTCGGCCCGTACGCGGCCAAGGATGCCGAGAACCCGGACGCGATCACCGGCCGTGCCTTCATGAAAGTCAGCCTGGCGCGCCACGGTTCGACGCTGCTGTTTTCCCTCGACGACAAACTGGTCGACAAGGCCCTCGGCACCCTCGACAAGCGCTTCCCGCCGATGGCCGACGTACTGCCGAAAGACGTGCTGATGCCGATCTACTTCGGCCCGGATTCGATGGCGCAACTGATCCAGCAGGAAACCCTCGACAGCCTGCCGCAGGACATGGAGCCGGTGTTCTACAACGCCGCGCAAACCTACCTGATCCCGAAACTGCGCACCCTCGGCGGCATGGGCAAATACGCCCTGACGTTGCCTGAAGGCAGCGAGCCTGACGGTCACTGGCAATGGCTGCCGCTGGAGTGGAAAGCGCTGTGACCGGACTGATTCGCAGCCTTGGCCTTCTGGCGCTGTTGCTCAGCGCTGGTGCCCGAGCCGTTGAGGCGCCGGCCCTTGATCCGCAGCAGTCCCAGGTGTTTCGCGCCTGGTTCGTGCGCATCGCCCAGGAACAATTGAGCAAAGGCCCAAGCCCACGCTGGTATCAGCAGGACTGCGTGGGGCTGGTGCGCTTCGCCGCCAACGAAGCGCTGAAAGTCCACGACGATAAATGGCTGCGCAGCAATGGCGTGTCCAACCGCTACCTGCCGCCGGAGCTGGACCTGAGCGCCGATCAGCGCAAGCTCGCCCAGCAATGGCAGCAGGGCGGCGGCAAGGTCGGGCCGTACGTCAACGCGATCAAACTGATTCAGTTCAACAGCCATCTGATCGGCCGCGACGTGTCCCAGGCACGGCCCGGCGATCTGATGTTTTTCGATCAGGGCGACGACCAGCACCTGATGATCTGGATGGGCCGCTACATCGCCTATCACACCGGCACGACCACCCCAACCGACAACGGCATGCGTTCGGCAAGCCTGCAGCAACTCATGACATGGAAGGACACCCGATGGATACCCGACGCAGCCAACCCCAACTTCATCGGCGTCTATCGACTGAACTTTCTCTCCCAATGACCGGTGCCCGCATGCTGCGTTTACTGCCTTTTCTGTTGCTGTTAGCCCTGCCGTTTTCGACCGTGAATGCCGAAGACACCGTGGAGCCAAGCGGCTATACGCCGTTCTCCGGTGAGAGCTTTTTCCTGCTGGCCGACAGCAGTTTCGCCGCCGACGAACAGGCAGTGGTGCGCCTCGAAGCACCGGGTCGCGACTACCGCCGTTTCCGCATGGAACCGTACGGCGGCGCCGACATCCGCGTGTACAAAATCGACAAGCCGCTGGACTTCCTCAAGCGCCAGAAGAACCTGCACCGCGTGGTCAGTGACGGCCAGTTCAAGGGCGAAGGCCTGTCGAACACCCTCGCGTACCTGTGGGATAACTGGTACCGCAAATCCCGTCGGGTGATGCAGCGTGCGTTCTCCTACGAGTCGCGTCAGCAAGTCACCGAGGAAGTGCCGGAGCTGAAGATGGGCAACGCCATCGCCGCGCCGACACCGTACGACGCGCAACCGCAATTCGCCCTGATTCCGGGCCTGCCGGTGGTCAGCCAGTTCCGCTATCCGCTGTGGCAGGCCAAGCCGATCCAGCCGCCGACCGGCGTCAATCTGGCCGGGTCTTCCAGCGAGTTCGTCAGCGTCGCACCGGGTAACGTCTACATCCCGCTGGGCAATCTGAAACCGGGCCTGTACCTGGTAGAAGCGCTGATCGGCAAGTACCGCGCGACCACCATGGTGTTCGTTTCCAACACCGTGGCGGTGAGCAAGATTGCCGGTGATGAATTGCTGGTGTGGGCTGCGCGCAAACACGAAGGCAGCTCGGTGCCGAAGGTCAATGTGCTGTGGACCGACGGCCTCGGCGTGATGAGCAGTGGTGCCACCGACACCGATGGTCTGCTGCGCCTGAAACACGTCAGCCCGGAGCGTTCGTTCGTTATTGGCGAGGACGAAGAGGGTGGCGTATTCGTCTCGGAAAACTTCTATTACGACAGCGAAATCTACGACACCAAACTCTACGCGTTCACCGACCGGCCGCTGTATCGCCCGGGTGATTGGGTATCGCTGAAAATCGTTGGCCGCGAATTCAAGAATGCGCGGGATTCGGTATTGCCGGGGGCGGCGGACGTCAATGTCAGCGTGCTCGATGCGACCGGTACCGAGTTGCAGCGACTGGATCTGAAGCTCGACTCCAAGGCCGGCACCCAAGGCCGTTTCCAGTTGCCGGACAACGCGGTGGCCGGTGGTTATGAGCTGCGTTTCAACTACAAGGATCAGGCCTACAGCAGCGCGTTCCGGGTGGCGGAGTACATCAAGCCGCACTTTGAAATCTCGCTGAATCTGGCCAAGCAGGATTACCGCACCGGCGAACCGGTGAAGGGCAGCCTGGTGCTGCTGTACCCGGACGGCAAACCGGTGGCCAACGCCAAACTGACCCTGAGCCTGCGCGCCCAGCAACTGTCGATGGTCGACAACGAGCTGCAATACCTCGGGCAATTCCCGGTGGAGCTGACCAGCACCGAACTGACCACCGACAGTAAAGGCAACGCGACCCTCGACCTGCCGGCCGCCGACAAACCGAGCCGCTACATGCTCACGGTGTTTGCCAGCGATGGCGCAGCGTATCGGGTCAAAACCACCAAGGAAATCCTCATCGATCGCGGTGCCGCCAGTTTCCGTCTGACTGCGCCGCAGCGTTTCAGTGCAGTCGGTGACAAGGTCGCGTTCAGCTACGCCAACGAGGGTGGCAGTGTGCAGGCCCAGGCCGTGGTGCCGAGCAGCTACAGCTGGGTGCGTCTGGAAGACCAGACCACAGGCGAAGGCAAACTGGCGGCGAAAGACAAAGGCTTCAGCGTGACTTTCGATCGCCCGGGCACCTACAACCTGTCGCTGAAAGATCAGCACGGCCGAGTGCTCGGTGCGACCGGTCATTCGGTCACCGGTGATGGCGTCAAGGCTGTGCCGGGCACTGTGGAAATCGTCCTCGACAAACCCGAGTACAAGGCTGGTGATGAAGCGCTGGCACTGATCACGTTCCCGGAACCGGTCAGCGATGCACTGCTGTCGCTGGAGCGCGACAAGGTCGAGGCCACCGCGCTGCTGGCCAAGGGCGGCGACTGGCTGAAACTGGAAAAACTCAGCGAAACCCAATACCGCGCACGCATCCCGGTAAAGGACAACTTCGCGCCGAACCTGACGTTCTCTGTGCTGTACACCAAGGGCGGTCAGTACAGCTTCCAGAACGCCGGGATCAAGGTCGTCGCGCCGCAGATCGACGTGGCGATCAAGACCGACAAAGACACCTATCAGCCGGGCGATACGGTGACGGTCGACCTGACCACGCAGTTCGCCGGCAAGGCTGTGCCGGCGCACCTGACGGTCAGCGTCGTGGATGAAATGGTCTACGCGCTGCAACCGGAAGTCGCGCCGACCATCGACCAGTTCTTCTACCACCCGCGCCGCAACAACGTGCGCACCAGCGCCAGCCTGTCGTTCATCAGCTACGACGTGGCATTGCCGGGCAGCCCCGGCGCACCGGGCAAGGCCAACCGCAGCGAACGCGGAGTGAAAGTGCTGGAGCGGCCGCGCCGCGAAGACGTCGACACCGCTGCGTGGCAGCCGGAATTGTTGACCGATGCCGACGGCAAGACTCGTTTCACCTTCAAGATGCCGGACTCGCTGACCCGCTGGCGCATCACCGCGCGGGCGATTGCCGATGACGGTCAGGTCGGGCAGAAGAAGCAGTTCGTTCGCTCAGAAAAACCGCTGTACCTGAAGTGGAGCGGGCCGAGCAAATTCCGCAAGGGCGATCAGCCGCAACTCGGCGTGTTCGCTTTCAGCCAGGCCGAAAAACCGGTCAAGGCTGAACTGGTGACGCACTACGCCGGCGCCGAACAGCGCCTGCCGGTGACGCTCAACAACGGCATCAACTACCTGCCGCTTCCGGCCTTCGCATTGACCACCGGCGAATGGACCGCCGAGCTGGTGCAGGACGGCAAGACCGCCGACGCCCTCGCTGTGCGCCTGACCGCAACCGGCGAAGGCTGGCAAGTGACGCAGACCCAGAGCCTTGATGTGGCCAACGGCGACACACCGCTGAGCCTGCCGGCAGACGCCACCGACATTCGCCTGCGTCTGGATGACAGCCCGCAAGCGCTGTTCCGTTCGGCCCTCGACGATCTGCTCAGCTATCCGTACGGCGGCGTCGAGCAGACCGCCAGCCGTTTGCTGCCGCTGAGCATCGCTTATCCGTCGCTGGCGTCGAGCCCGCAGATCCGCGACCGCTTGCGCCTGATCATGCAGAACAGCCGTCTGCGGCTGGTGCAAATGGCCGGGCCGTCAGCGAGCTTCACCTGGTGGGGCTTTGATGGTGAGCCGGATGCGTTCCTCACCGCTTACGCCTATTACGCCGACTGGAACGCCAGCCAGGTGCTGGATCTGACTCTGCCGCCGGAGCATTGGCAGCGGGTGCTGGAGGTCTACGCCAAGCAGGCGCCGAACACGCCGTTGCTGCAACGGGCGCTGATTCTGTCATTCGCCAAGCAAATGCATCTGCCGGTTAACACGCTGCTCAGCGGCTTGATGGAGGATCTGGCCAAGGCCGGGGAAGGCAATGCCGAAACCCTGATGGACGATGGCGAAGACAGTCTGGTGATGGGCGATCCGGATTCGGCGCTCGGTCTCGCGGCGGCGCGGGTCTTGACCGCATCGTTGGCGACCCAGTCGAAAGTCGCTTTGTCGGATGCGTTCAATCGTCAGCTGGGCGCTGCGCAACAGCGCTTGTCGGTCAGCTCGCAGCCGTTTGCCGAAGCGCTGAACCTGTCGCTGCAACCGTTCGATCAGGCTCGCGCGACAGCGTTGTTGCAACGTCTGTTGCCGCAGCAATCTACCCTCGAGCGTGCACTGGCGCTGACCTGGCTGCAACGCAGCATCGCTCAGGCGTCGCCGACCATCGCGCTGGCACCGGGTGAAGGCTGGAAGAAAAACTACGGCGCGACCGGCGAGATGTTCTGGACGTGGCAAGGTGCTGCGCCGGTGCCGAGCGTGTTGACGGTGTCGGGCACTCAGGAGCGTCCGTTGCGTGCCGCGCTGAGCTTCCAGACCCAGCAACCGGCGGTCGATCCGATGGCGGTGACCATCACTCGTCGCCTGTCGCGTCTGGTGCCGGGTGACGAAGCCTTCACTTTCAAACTGGAGCCGGTCGGCACCAAGCCGTTGTCGAGCGACAGCCTGTATCTGGACGAAGTGATCCTCACCAGCAAGGCACCGAAACCGCTGCGCTACGGCATGCTCGAAGTGCCGCTGCCGCCGGGTGCGGATGTCGAGCGCACCACGTGGGGCATCAAGTTGCAGGGCAAGGACGGCACTGAGCCGACTGCGCTGGAGAAGGCGCGTTTCGAACCGGGTCAACTGGCCTACGCGGTGCCGGTGGATGCGTTGAGCGGTGAATTGCGTCTGCGGCATCTGGTGCGCTTCTCGCAGAAGGGCCAGTTCAACCTGCCGCCGGTGCGTTTCACTCAGGTCTACGCGCCGCAGCATCAGGCCCGCGAAGCGAAAGCGGCCCTGGGTCAGGTCACGGTCAACTGACATGACCCGGCCGCTGGTCTGGCTGCTGATGTGTGTGATTCCTGCGCTGGCGACGGCGCAGGATGAGCCGTTGCGCGTGGCCTATCAAGGCGAGTTGCTGTCGCTGAACACAACGCAACTGACCGCTCGCGAGCCGTTGGCTGCATCGCTGGATACGCCGCTGGGCAGTCTGTGGAAGGTGTTCGTTTACGCGTGGCTGGTGGATACCGGTGCGCAAGAGCCGGCGTATGAATGTCGCGGGCAGTCGAAGGAAGAGGTTTATTGCTGCACAGCGGGTGGCAAGGTCGAGCGAGATCAGGCGCTGGTGAAATCCTGCGGGCTGTATTTCGAGCCGGCGCGCTTGGGCATAACCGCTGGCGATTGGAGAACCTATTGGCAGGCGCGACAGGCGCCGTCGTGGTTGCTGGATTTGCCATCGGTGCAACCGGCTACTCGGGTTTCCGTGGCTGACTTGCTGAAGGTTTTGTCTCTGCTGCCGGCTCAGGATCAGATGCGCCGTGTGCTGCTCGACGTGGTGCTGAATGCGGCGGACGGCAATGTCGTCGGTGAACTGGGCGGGCGCTTGCGGGTGAAAACCTGGAGCTGGCTCGGCGATCAGGACCCGCAATCACGACAGGGCGGATTCGCTGGCTGGACGGCGGACGGCTCGCCGATCTGGGCCGGTGGCCGGGGCACCAGTCAGATGGTTTTGCGGCATTACGGTTCGGCGTTGGCGACGGTGTTGCCCGCATCGTGGCCGGCGGAAGCGGGGCGTTGTGTTGAGGTGGGATTGTTCTCACGTTATCCGGTTTCGCGAGTGCTGTCGGGTGAGCGGGTTGCCGGTTCCGGCCCGTTGCAGGGTGATTACCGCGTCGAATTCGCCAATGGCAATGCGCTGGATATCCACAGCGATGGCGAACTGTTTCTGCTCAACGACAAACTGGTCGCCCGGCTGGATCGCGAAGAGTACGTCGCCCGTGTGCTGGAGCGTGAAGCCAAACCCGAACCTGCCGAAGCCGCCAAAGCGTTGGCCGTGGCGATCCGGACGTACCTGCTGCAAAACGCCACGCGCAACGGCGAATGTTTGAGCATCGATGACAGCAGCACCCGCCAGCGCGTCGCCCCGCGTCCGGCCTCCGCCGAATCCCGCAACATAGCGGCGTGGACGGCGGATCTGGTGTTGGCCGGCAGCACCGTCACCTATCACTCCGATCAACCCGGGCCCGACAAACTCGCCTGGCAACAAGCCGTCGAACAAGCCAATGCCGGCCAGCGTTACGACGCGATTCTGCTGCACGCTTATCCACGCGCCAGCCTCAGTCGCTGGGACAACCCGGTGGCGTCCTGCGAAGCGCTACCCGCCGCGCAAGATTGGCTGCAAAAGCAGCGGCGCGGCTGGCGTCCGAGGCTGGAAAGCGAAACCGGCTACAACGAAGTCAGCACGTTCGCCGTCTGCAAACTCGCCTTCGGCCGCCCCTTCGTCGACCGCGAACGCCAGCGCATCTATGTGCGCGGCGTGCTGTCCTTGCAGGACCGCCTCGACCTGACTCACGAATACCTGCACCTGGCCTTTGAAGCACATCCCAACGGCCAGGATGAAACCTATATCGAAGGGCTCGCCCGTCACCTTTTGCTGGAATAGACCATGACACTCCGTTATCCACAGGTCTTGCTGTTGCTCTGCGCGCTTAATGCATTGCCAATGGCGATGGCCGCCGACAGCGTCAAACTCGACACCCCGGTCGGCGGCTGGCGCAGCGGCGCGCCTGAAGGCGAGGGCGAAAGCTTCCGCCAGACCGTCAACTACCCGGCCTCCTCGGTAAACACCCCGCTCGGCCAGGCCAACACCGCCCGCATCAGCGGCGAAATCAAAGCCACCCCGAAAAACAAAGAGCCCGGCCGCCTGATCGTCAACGGCGTCAGCATGCCGCTGAAAATCGACGAAAGCGGTCGTTTCGATCGCCCTTTCTCGTTCCCCAACGGCAGCAACAGCGTCGAAGTCCGCAGCCCGGACGGCCAGCAACGGCACCGCACGCAGTTTCTCAACACCAGCGGCGGCGCTACTCCGGCGAAACTGCGGGTGTTGCTGGCGTGGGACAGCGATGGCACTGACCTCGACCTGCACCTGATCACACCCGACGGCGCGCACATCTGGTACGGCGATCGCGTCGCGCCCAATGGCGCGGCTTTGGATGTCGACGTGACCACAGGCTACGGCCCGGAAATCTTCGCCATGCCGGCGCCGATCAAGGGGCAGTATCTGGTGTATGTGAACTACTTCGGCGGTGGTTATCGCGGGGATGATGAGGGTGGGGAAGAGGCGGTGCAGCCGTTGACCACGGCGCAGGTTACGGTGATTACGGAAGAGGGGACGCCTAGCGAGAAGATGGAGACTTTCATCGTGCCGATGCGGGCGGTGGGGGAGTTGACGTTGGTGAAGTCGTTTAGTTATCCCTGAGCAGAAGCCTGCTCAGGGTTGCATTAGAAGCCGGGTGGAATATAGCCGGGCACGAACGGGACGTTGATGCACTTCCCGTGAATGATCTTCCCGTCTTCAATCCTGAACAGCACGATCTTCTTGGCTTTATTGACGGTGGCCTCCAGTTTGCAATCCGAACTGTGACCGACTGTCTCGTAGTACTCGGTGTAAACCATGCCGTTGCCGGTATGGTTCATTGAAGTCCCGGCCGCTTCTGTAGTGGTCCAGCTGGAGGATTTGAACCAGGTGAGAACCGCCAGATTCTCACCGTTGGCACCGGTCTGTTTTTTCATCGAGTCGGGTTTGCCGAATAAATCGAGTGCTTCCTGGACATCGCGCCCTTCCCATCGAGACTGAGCAATCAGGTGGCAGCCATGCAGTAGCAATAGTGTAGGTGTCAGCAGGACCGCCAGTAACGTTTTAGTCCATTGATTCATCATGCGTTCCGCCGCTTACTTGTTACCGAGGATCGAATCCAGGTTGTCCATCATCTGCCCCTTTTCCTGAATCGGTGCCAGCTTGAAGAACATCTGCTGCATGCCCTGAATCATCTGCAAGGGCTCCATCTTGCCCAGCGCGATCATGTCTTTCTTGGCGGGGGAGCAAACAAACTCGGCGGCGCGCTGTACCCAGAACTCCTTCGGCTGCTGCCATTGGTCGTTAACTTTCAGGTGCCGCATCATGTAGGCAATGCGATCTATAGATTGCCCATTAAGAAAGCGGACCTTGTTCGTGGTGCACTGCACTTCGAGGTTGTAGGCATCGATCATCGGTTTGCCGGGTTCTTCATACACCAGCGTCACGGCTACCAATTTCGCACCCTTGGTATGGTTCGACGGCACGACTGAAGTGCTGTCGGCTACATACATGATGTTCTTGTTGGGAATGCCGTTGCCGTAAATGATCCACCAGTCACCGACGGGGTTCGGTTCTTCTGCCTGCGCGCAAGTGGTGGCGGTCAGAAGTGCGGTTACTAGAACAAGGGATTGTTTGAGTTTGAAAAACGACGACATGGTGTTGCTCCATTCCTTGGTGCTTTTGCAATGCACAAAAACAGAATGGAAATTTAGTGGCGAGGTTGGGTGAGGGGCAATTAGGGCGGATGTGCTAATGGCTTATTGCGATGGTTGAATAATCAAATGAAAGTGTTGGGAAGGGAAAGGGTAAACCGCTTCGTCGTGGTCGCCATCACTCCGGAAAAACGCCGCAAAGCGCGTTGCCTTGGTAACCGTGGACGATCGGTCCCAACATCATGAATGGGCCACAAGCGTATAGCGGAGATGACACTTTTTGTTGTGTGTTGAGCAGAACGGCTTCGTTCCCGAACTCGTCTTTGCCGAAGGATTGCTCGGAGTACGACGTGCACACCGGCAGCTTCAATGGCACCGGAACTACCAGCGCCCAGACAGTAATTCCGCACCATTCTCGGACGGGTGTCGATTTTGCTGTTCTGGTGATCTGTGGGGGAGTCGAGCGGTAGCTTTGTGCTTTGTATGCGTCGGTTTTGAGTGTGGTTTTTTCAGGGAGGGAAACGCCTACTCCCACGCATGCTGTCAGGCAGAGGCTTATGGTCGAAACCAGTCCGACGGATTTCAGGCTTGAATTCAGGGCAGATGGGAGCAATCTAGAACGTCCTTGTAGTGCTTTAAGCATCGAAATTGCCAAGAGCTTTTTTGCTGAACAATTGTGCAAGTAGCGCCTGCACAATTTGTGTGATCATCAGCAATTGGCTGAACGGCTCTCGAAAACCATTTTTCCGACAGGCATTAAAAAGCCGGCTTGTGGCCGGCTTCTCGGGGACTGGCTTGGTTTATTTTTGGTAAACCGCGCCAGCCTTCAAAACGTACATCCGGATCTTGCGTCCGGCTGTGGGACTTGGTCAGACAGTGGTCTGCCGCGTCAGGCGTCATCTGGGCCGCTTGGCGGGTCGATGCGCGAATGTGGGGCGCAGGATACTGAGTTTTGTTGGGGATTCCCAGTCTCAAGTGCGGAATAGAGCGATTTCTGCGGCAGAAAGCAGGGATTTGTACCGGGTATCCGGGCCTCTTCGTCGAATCGCCGCCCGGACCAAGCCCGCTCCCTCCAAGTTCTGTGCAGGGGCCGGGAGTGACGGCGGCTCAGAGAAACGGCACCACCGGCCGCCGCTTGCCCAGCGTCGACCACCAGAACACCCACCCCAATACATGAATCCTCTGCTCTTCAATTTGCGAGGCCCGGAAGATCTCGTCCGGGTATTCGGCGCTGTTGTGGCTGCGCAGGCGCAGGGCGTTGCCTGGCATGCGATGCAGGTATTTGATGCGCAGCATGCCGTCGTGTTCGATGGCGTAGATTTCGCCGTCCACCACCTGCGTGAGGCCGCGGTCGATGGCGAGGGTGGAGCCGTCTTCGATTTTCTCGGCCATGCTGTTGCCGATCATGTGGGTGCAGATGGCGTCAGTGTGGCGGATTTCCAGTGTTTCGAGGTGGCTGCGGGGCAGGCGGATGGTTTGTTCCGGGTCCTTGATGACGTGGGTCTTGCCGGAGCCGGGGGCGGTCGGGGTTTCCTTGTAGAGGGGCAGTTCGATGTCGTTGGTGTCTAGCACCGTGTACACGCCGCGAATGGCATGGGCATCGAGGATGTCGCCCGACTCTGTATGCAGGTGCGGGGCGTCTTTCGGGCCTTCGCCGGTCTTCAGCCATTGGCTGTTGACGGACAGCAGGCGCGCAACTTCTTCCATGCGGTACGCGGGTACGCCCCGGGTGTACCAGTTATGAACGTTTTGGGCTTCCGTGCCCCAGAACTTTGCGAATCCCGTGGTGGTGATGTTCGCAGCTTCCAGGAGTGCCTTGAATCTTGGACCGCTAGTGTTCTTTCTCATAAACACGAGTCTACGGCCGGCCTAGAGCGGTTTGAATAAACCTTGCGTTCAAAATCAGGGCAAATTTTGCGACGGGATGTAAGACGTCCTTGTGGGAAATTACACACACCAAAACTTTTCTGTAGGTCGCTATAAACAAGCTGTTTAAGCACCTATCGGGCAGGCACAAAAAACCCCGGATCAACCGGGGTTTTCTTCAAGCGTGTCGCAGGTCGCGAGGCTTAGCCTTTGTAGGCAGCAACCGACTTGGTGATCGCTTCGCGGGCGGCGTCTGCACCGGCCCAGCCTTCGATTTTCACCCATTTGCCTTTTTCGAGATCTTTGTAGTTCGCGAAGAAGTGCTCGATCTGCTGGATCAGCAGGGCTGGCAGGTCAGTGTATTCCTTCACGTCCACGTACAGCTGGGACAGCTTGTCGTGTGGGACTGCGATGACTTTGGCATCGCCGCCGCCGTCGTCGGTCATGTTCAGGATGCCGACCGGACGCGCGCGGATCACCGAACCTGGAGCAACCGGGTAAGGGGTTACAACCAGCACGTCGAGGGGATCACCGTCGTCAGCCAGGGTGTTCGGGATGTAACCGTAGTTGGCCGGGTAGAACATCGGGGTGGCCATGAAACGGTCAACGAACAGGCAATCGCTGTCTTTGTCGATTTCGTATTTGATCGGCGCGTGGTTGGCCGGGATCTCGATCGCGACGTAGATGTCGTTCGGCAGGTCTTTGCCAGCCGGAATCTTGCTGTAGCTCATTGGGCGTTGCCCCCGTTAGTTGACCAAAAACACTTGGCCGGATTGACCAAAAAGTGGCGGCGATTATAGGCATATTCTGCCGTGGACGCCACGTACCGGAAGTCGTGCAGACCTTTACTCGTGAGCCTGATAGACCGGGTCGGTGGCCTGAAGTTGCTTCAGGCGCGCCAACGGATCCTGGCGGTAGAAAAGCTGCAACTGCGCATACACCTGTGGATAAGCCTCGTGCAGCAGATCCGGAGCGCTGAAGAAGTACTCGCTGGTGACGGCGAAGAACTCGGCCGGGTTCTCGGCGGCATAGGGATCGATGGCGGTTTCCGCCTCCGGGTTGCGGTCGAGCTGGCGGTTGAGATCGTCGTACGCCGCCTGCATCACCTCGGCCCAGTCGCTGACCCGCATGTCGGCGTGCAGCGGCGGCAGGCCGTTGGCGTCGCCGTTGAGCATGTCGAGCTTGTGCGCCAGTTCGTGGATCACCAGGTTGTAGCCTTCCCAGCCACCACTGGCCATCACGCCGGGCCAGGCGAGGATGATCGGCCCTTGCTGCCACGCCTCGCCGCTGTGTTCGCCGTCCCACTCATGTTCGACGCCGCTGGCATCGCGATGGCGCTGGGGACTGAGGAAGTCGTCGGGGTAGAGGACGATTTCGTGGAAACCCTGATACCAGTTCAGATCGCCGAGATGCAAAAGCGGCAGTTGCGCCTGGGCGGCGAGCAGCAGGCGTTGTTCCTGGTGCAATTCGACGCCGGGCAGGGCGGTCAGGTGTTTGTCTTCGAGGAACAGCACGCTGGCTTCGCGCAGCCACTGGTCTTCAGTGGCACTGATGCCATCGAGAAAACTCAGATGATGGCGCACCCGCTGCCACAGTTCGTCGGCAATCGGGTGCCGGGCCAGAATGCGCCGGCGGCGCCAGGCGCTCAGCGACCACATCGGCTTAATGCGATTGGGCTTTGGCGCCGCCGAAACGGCTGCGAACTACGCCGATGATCATCGGGATCAGCGACAGCAGGATGATGCCCACCACCAGCAGCGACAGGTTCTTCTTGATGAATGGCACGTTGCCGAAGAAATAGCCCAGCGTCACCAGACCGCCGACCCACAGGACGGTGCCAAAAACGCTGAACCCGAAGAAGCGCGGGTAAGGCATTTTCGCGACACCGGCCACGAACGGAGCAAAGGTGCGGATGATCGGCAGGAAGCGCGCCAGGGTCACGGTTTTGCCGCCGTGCTTGTCGTAGAAATCGTGCGTCTGTTGCAGGTAATCGCGGCGGAAGATTTTCGAGTTCGGGTTGCTGAACAGCTTCTCGCCCGCCGTTCGTCCGATCACATAGTTGGTGCTGTCGCCGAGGATCGCCGCCAGCATCAGCAGGCCCGCCAGCAACACCGGGTCCATGCCGCCGCCCGCGGCCACTGCACCGGCGATGAACAGCAAGGAATCACCCGGCAGGAATGGCATCACCACCAGACCGGTTTCGCAGAAGATCACCAGAAACAGGATGGCGTAGATCCATGGCCCGTAATTATTTACCAGCAGGTCGAGATAAACATCGAGATGCAGGACAAGATCGAGCGGGTTGAAATCCATGGAGGCACCTGTGGTGACGGCCTGACTCGGCAGACCTGTGCGGATGACTTCGTGTAAGCCTACAAGCGGGTGTAGTTTTTCTTACAAGCCGGAAAGATCGGGATTATACGGGCTTAGGGGTGAAAAGCGCGTTGGTTTTGTAGCGGGGGATGTCGGTGTGAACAAATGTCGGGTTGGCATTCATTTTGGGGAGGGAGTCTGCTCCCTCCCCGCAAGGCACTCCGCAATCAGAGCTCGTCGCTGATCGGCAGCACGTAGTTCTTGAACTCGGTATCTTCCTTGAATCCGATGGATTCGTAGGTTTTCTGCGCCACTTCGTTGTCGGCACTGGTGGAGACGCGCATGCGCACGGCCTGGGTTTCTTTGGCCATTTTCTTGGCGGTGCGGATCAGGTTGTCGGCTACCAACTGGCGGCGGGCGTCTTCGGCGACGTAGATGTCGTTGAGGATCCACACGCGCTTGAGCGACAGGGAGGAAAAGCTCGGGTAGAGCTGGCAGAAACCCATGAGCTTCTTGTCGTCGTCATCGGCCAGGGCCAGGTAGATCACCGATTCCTTGCGTCGCAGGCGCTTTTCGAGAAAGGCCCGGGACGAGTCCGGATAGGGCAGGGAGCCGTAGAACTCGCGGTACTTAACGAACAACGGGGTCAGCAAATCCAGGTGTTCGAGGGTCGCTTGGATAATCCGCATGGTAGGTCTCGTCCTTCAATTGGCTGTCTTCACGTGGGGCTGACGGCATCGGGAAACCTTGGGCGGCCGTTCGTCGATCCTGCCTCAAACCGGCGCAGAAAGGCAATGCGGAAACGGTTCAGGCTGGGGGCGGATCGAGTAGGAAATTACTCTTCATGTCTGCACCGGCTTCCGATTCCAGCGTCTGAACCTGCGCTTCATCCTTCAGATTGACGCCCGACAGCTGGCGCCGACAGGCTTCGCGCATCAGATACAGCAAGCGATGCGCCGCCATGCCGTAGCTGAGCCCTTCCAGCCGCACATTGGAGATGCAATTGCGGTACGCATCCGTGAGGCCGACTTTTGGATTGTAGGTGAAATATAAACCCAGGCTGTCCGGCGAACTGAGGCCCGGACGCTCTCCAATCAGCATCACAACCATTTTGGCGCCCAGCAACTGGCCGATTTCATCGCCAATTGCCACTCGACCCTGTTCCACCAGCACTACAGGTGCGATCGACCATTCGTCGGCGCTCATCTGTTCTTCCAGACGGGTGAGAAACGGCAGGGTATGCCGATGCACCGCCAGCGCTGACAGACCGTCCGCCACCACAATCACCAGATCCACGCCGCCCGGATGCGCCTGGGCGTATTCGCGCAGAGTTTGCGCCGATTGATCGCTCAACTTGCGCCCCAGATCCGGGCGTTGCAGGTAGCTATTGCGATCTCCCGCCGCGCTGTGCAGCAGCAAACTGTCACGCTGGCGCTCGGTCAGTTGGGCGCTGAGCCCGGCGTGATCGAACGGCAAATGCACCGCGTCCCGGGCCTGGGCGTGGGCGTACTGGAAATCCAGCTGTGCACGGGTCGGCAGGCTGGTGCCAGTGCGGCCGAGGGCAATGCGCGCCGGGGTCAGACGACGCAGCTCCAGCCATGGGTTTTGTGGATCGGCGGGTGGTTTTTCCATCTGACTCATCCCAGTTGCGCCAAGGCCTGGCGGAAGGCCGGCGGCAGATTGTTGCCGAAGCGGACCTTGCCGTCCGCCTGGGTGAAGATGCCCATGTTCGCCAGCCACTGCTCGAACTCCGGCGCCGGTTTCAGGCCCAGAGTCTGCCGCGCGTAGAGTGCGTCGTGGAACGAAGTGGTCTGGTAGTTGAGCATGATGTCGTCGGAACCGGGGATGCCCATGATGAAGTTGATCCCGGCCACGCCGAGCAGGGTCAGCAGGGTGTCCATGTCGTCCTGGTCGGCCTCGGCGTGGTTGGTGTAGCAGATGTCGCAGCCCATCGGCACGCCGAGCAGCTTGCCGCAGAAGTGGTCTTCGAGGCCCGCGCGGATGATCTGTTTGCCGTTGTAGAGGTATTCCGGGCCGATGAATCCTACGACGGTATTCACCAGAAACGGCTTGAAATGGCGCGCCACGGCGTAGGCCCTTGTCTCGCAGGTCTGTTGATCGACGCCGTGGTGGGCGTTGGCTGACAGTGCACTGCCCTGGCCGGTTTCGAAATACATCAGGTTCTGTCCGAGCGTGCCGCGATTGAGGCTCAGGCCCGCTTCATAACCTTCCTGCAAGATGTTCAGGTTGATGCCGAAACTGGCGTTGGCCGCTTCGGTGCCGGCAATCGACTGGAACACCAGATCCAGCGGTACGCCACGGTTGATCGCTTCTATAGAGGTGGTGACGTGGGTCAGCACGCAGGCCTGGGTCGGAATGTCGTAGCGCTGGATGATCGCGTCGAGCATTTCCAGCATCGCGCAGATCGAGGCGATGCTGTCGGTGGCCGGGTTGATGCCGATCATCGCGTCGCCGTTGCCGTACAGCAGACCGTCGAGAATGCTCGCGGCGATGCCGGACGGCTCGTCGGTCGGGTGATTGGGTTGCAGCCTTGTGGATAACCGCCCACGCAGGCCGAGGGTGCCGCGAAATTTGGTGACGACGCGGATCTTCTGCGCCACCAGCACCAGATCCTGCACGCGCATGATCTTCGACACGGCCGCGACCATTTCCGGCGTCAGACCGGGGGCGAGGGCGCGCAGGCTGGACTCGTCGGCCGCTTCGCTCAGAAGCCAGTCGCGAAAGCCGCCAACCGTAAGATGGCTGACGACCGCAAAGGCCTGTTTGTCATGGCTGTCGATGATCAGCCGGGTGACTTCATCGGATTCGTAGGGGATCAGCGCTTCCTGCAGGAAATGCGTGAGCGGGATGTCGGCCAGCGCCATTTGCGCGGCCACCCGCTCGCCATCGTTGAGCGCGGCGACGCCGGCCAGGAAGTCCCCGGAACGCGCGGGGCTGGCCTTGGCCATCACGTCCTTGAGGCTGTCGAAGCGGTAGGTCTGGGCGCCGACGGTATGGGCAAATGCGGCCATGGGGCGCGTTCCTCCTGAATGAATGCTTTTAGTGCGGGCACCGAGCCCGAGGCCCGATGCCGGTGCAGCTCAGTTAGCGTTTAGATACCTTCGAGCATAGCGTCTGCCGGGGCTTCGGAGCGTTGCTTGGCGGTCAGCTGGAAGTACAGGTAGCCGGCGGCCATGAAACCGAGGAACACACAGCCGATCAGCGTGTTGAACCAGGCCATCGCCACCAGGCACACCACCGCCAGAAACAGCGCGATGGCCGGCACCACCGGATAGCCCGGCGCGCGGAAGGTGCGCTCCAGATTCGGCTCGGTTTTGCGCAGTTTGAACAGGCTGAGCATGCTGATGATGTACATCACGATGGCGCCGAACACCGACATGGTGATCATCGCCGCCGTCAGGGTCATGCCTTGCAGATTGACCAGTCCGTCGCTGTAGATCGCCGCGATGCCAATTACGCCGCCGGCCAGGATCGCCCGGTGCGGGGTCTGGAAGCGCGAGAGTTTGGCCAGGCCTTTCGGCAGATAACCGGCCCGGGCCAGGGCGAAGAACTGCCGCGAGTAGCCGAGGATGATCCCGTGGAAACTCGCCACCAGCCCGAACAGGCCGATCCACACCAGCATGTGCATCCAGGTCGAATTGTTGCCGACCACCGCTTTCATCGCCTGTGGCAGCGGGTCGTTGATGTTCGACAGTTGACGCCAGTCGCCGACGCCGCCGGCCATCACCATCACACCGATGGCCAGGAACACCAGGGTCAGGATGCCGCTGACGTAGGCCCGTGGAATCGTGCGTTTCGGATCTTTGGCTTCCTCGGCCGCCATGGCCGCGCCTTCGATGGCGAGGAAGAACCAGATCGCGAAGGGAATCGCCGCGAAAATGCCCGGAATCGAGCCCATCGTGAACTCATTGGCGCCCGACCAGCCGTTCAGCACGAAGTTGCTGAAGCTGAAGCCCGGTGCGACCACGCCCATGAACACCAGCAATTCGGCGACGGCCAGCACGGTCACCACCAGCTCAAAGGTCGCGGCGATGCTGACGCCAAGGATGTTCAGGGTCATGAACACGAAATACGCGCCGACCGCCGCGAGTTTTGGATCGAGTCCCGGATATTGCACATTCAGATAGGCGCCGATGGCCATGGCGATGGCCGGCGGGGCGAACACGAATTCGATCAGGGTGGCGATGCCGGCGATCAATCCGCCTTTCTCGCCGAACGCCCGGCGGCTGTAGGCAAACGGCCCGCCCGCGTGGGGAATGGCGGTGGTCAGTTCGGTGAAACTGAAGATGAAGCAGGTGTACATGGTCGCGACCATCAGGGCCGTGACCAGGAAACCCAGGGTTCCCGCCGTGCCCCAGCCGTAACTCCAGCCGAAGTATTCGCCGGAAATCACCAGGCCGACGGCAATGCCCCAGAGGTGCAGGGTGCCGAGTGTGGGTTTGAGCTGTGTGGTGGAAGTCATAAGTCCTCTCTGTCTTTTTTATTGTTCGATCTGTTGGACTTTCGGGTGCAGCGGTTGATTGGGTGGATGCTGTTCACGCAGCGGCAGTGTTCACGCAAATCCTGAATGACGGGTACGCAAGGCCCGTGCCAGAGCGGCCAGGCTTTGTGTCGTGTCATTAAGGACGCCTTCGCGAGCAAGCCCGCTCCCACATTGGATTTGTGCAGAATCCAATAATGTGGGCCGACGCAAGTCCCTGTGGGAGCGGGCTTGCTCGCGAAGGCCATTGAACAGGCAACACAGAATCATCTGTGTTGCCCCGAGGTTTTAGAAGAAGCCCAGCGGGTTGATGTCGTAGCTCACCAGCAGGTTTTTGGTCTGTTGGTAGTGGTCGAGCATCATCTTGTGGGTTTCACGACCGACGCCGGATTTCTTGTACCCGCCGAACGCGGCGTGCGCCGGGTACAGGTGGTAGCAGTTGGTCCATACACGGCCGGCCTTGATGGCGCGGCCCATGCGATAGGCGCGGTTGATGTCGCGGGTCCAGAGGCCGGCGCCGAGGCCGAACTCGGTGTCGTTGGCGATGGCCAGGGCTTCGGCTTCGTCCTTGAAGGTGGTGATGCTCACCACCGGGCCGAAGATTTCTTCCTGGAACACACGCATCTTGTTGGTGCCCTTGAGCAGCGTCGGCTGGATGTAATACCCGGTCGCCAGGCTGCCCTCGAGTTTTTCCACCTTGCCGCCGGTCAGCAGCTCGGCACCTTCGCCCTTGGCGATTTCCAGGTACGAAAGGATCTTGTCGAATTGCTGCTCGGACGCCTGGGCGCCGACCATGGTGTCGGTGTCGAGCGGGTCGCCACGTTTGATCTGGCTGACTTTCTTCATCACCGCTTCCATGAACTGCGGATAGATCGACTCCTGAACCAGTGCGCGGGACGGGCAGGTGCAGACTTCGCCCTGGTTGAAGAACGCCAGCACCAGGCCTTCGGCGGCCTTTTCAATGAAGCTTGGCTCGGCCTGCATGATGTCTTCGAAGAAGATGTTCGGCGACTTGCCGCCCAGTTCCACGGTGGACGGAATGATGTTTTCGGCAGCGCATTTCATGATGTGCGAGCCGACCGGGGTCGAGCCGGTGAAGGCGATCTTGGCGATGCGTTTGCTGGTGGCCAGGGCTTCGCCGGCTTCTTTGCCGAACCCTTGCACCACGTTGAGCACGCCCGGTGGCAGCAGGTCGCCGATCAGTTCCAGCAGCACGCTGATGCCCAGCGGCGTTTGCTCGGCAGGCTTGAGCACCACGCAGTTGCCAGCGGCCAGGGCCGGGGCGAGTTTCCACGCGGCCATCAGGATCGGGAAGTTCCACGGGATGATCTGGCCGACCACGCCCAGCGGTTCATGGATGTGATAGGCGACGGTGTTGCCGTCGATCTCGGCGGCGCTGCCTTCCTGGGCGCGCAGGCACCCGGCGAAATAACGGAAGTGGTCGGCAGCCAGCGGGATGTCGGCGTTGAGGGTTTCGCGGATGGCTTTGCCGTTGTCCCAGGTTTCGGTGATCGCCAGGGTTTCGAGGTTCTGTTCGATGCGGTCGGCGATTTTCAGCAGGACCAGCGAGCGCGCCTGAGCGGAAGTGGAACCCCAGGCATCGGCAGCAGCGTGGGCGGCGTCCAGGGCCTTTTCGATGTCTTCGGCCGTGGAGCGCGGGAATTCGGCAATCGGTTGGCCATTCACTGGCGAGGTGTTGGTGAAGTACTGACCTTTGACAGGCGCGACGAACTCGCCGCCGATGTAGTTACCGTACTTGCTTTTGAACGAGACTTTGGCGCCTTCAGTACCGGGGTGAGCGTAACGCATGATGTTCTCCTTGGCTGTTGTACTTATCAGAGAGACGCGCATGAGCGCTTGCTATAAGCGTAGAGCAAAGGTCGGGCCACTGCCGTGCAGGTCAGGCAAATCAAGGCCTTGCGTGATTTCCGTCGGACAAGTGGCAAGCGTCTGTGACGGTATCGGTACAGCCCGGGTGACAGTTTGTACCGCTTCTGGCACAGCCCGTGACCGGGCGGTCTTGCCAGCATTGCAAAGACCGGTTGGCTGGAGGATGCTGGGCACCACTTCACGCATGGGCCGATGAGCCTCGGGGAGAATAATAAGAAATGCACGACAACCATTTGAGTCGCCATGCCCAACAGGTACTCACCGTCACCCAGGGCAAGCCGCACCTGCATGGCCCCGGTGCCGATCCGTCGATCGCCCGCTCGTGGCTGCGTTGTCTTGAGGACTATCACCTCGACCCGGCCCTGACCATGGCGCCGACCGTGCTCGAACACGGTCGAGTTCTCGAAAGCCGCGAACGGCTGCAACAGGTGTTGCAGATCGCCGGCAATGAAATGAGCAGCCTGCATCAACAACTCTCCGGCGCCGGCCACGCGGTGCTGCTGACCGACGCGCGCGGGGTGATCCTCAACTGCGTCACCGCCCCCGCCGAACGCAAGATTTTCGAACGCGCCGGCCTGTGGCTGGGTTCCGACTGGAGCGAGGCCTGCGAAGGCACCAACGGCATCGGTACCTGCCTGGTGGAGCGTCAGGCCCTGACGATTCATCAGGACGAACACTTTCGCGGCCGCCACACCGGCCTGACCTGCTCGGCGAGTCCGGTGTTCGACCCGCACGGCGAATTGCTGGCGGTGCTCGACGTTTCCTCGGCTCGGCACGACGTATCGCGTCAGAGCCAATTCCACACGATGGCGCTGGTCAATCTGTCGGCGAAGATGATCGAGAGCTGCTACTTCCTGCGCTGCTTCGATAACCAATGGTTGTTGCGTTTCCATCTCCAGGCCGAGTCCGTCGGGCTGTTCAGCGAAGGGTTGCTGGCGTTTGATGGGGAAGGGCGGATCAGTGCGGTCAATCAGAGCGCATTGAACCTGCTCGGGCATATTCGCGGCGGCTTGCTCGGCAAACCGGTTGAGGCATTTTTCGATTGTTCGCTGGATGAGTTGCTCGGGCGCGCCAGTGCCAATGCCAGCGCCAGTTGGCCGCTGCGTACTCGCGATGGGCGGCATCTGTTTGCGGTGCTGCGCGGCGAAACCCGTCGGCCGCTGCCAGCAGTACCGGCTCCGGCGCCTGTGGAAGCGCCGCGTCTTGCGGGCATTTGCCTTGGTGATGCGGCGTTGCAGGCGGATTTCCGTAAGTCATTGCGAGTGTTCGAGCGTGACGTGCCGCTGCTGATCAACGGCGAAACCGGCTCCGGCAAGGAAGCATTCGCCAAGGCTGTGCACAATGCCAGTCAGCGCGCCGGCAAAGCATTCGTTGCTCTCAACTGCGCGGCAATTCCCGAAAGCCTGATCGAGAGCGAACTGTTCGGTTATCGCGGCGGCAGTTTCACCGGTGCGCGCAAGGACGGCATGCGCGGCAAGTTGCAGCAGGCCGATGGCGGCACGCTGTTCCTCGATGAAATCGGCGACATGCCGCTGGCACTGCAAACCCGGCTTTTGCGGGTGCTCGAAGACCGGCAAGTGGTGCCGATCGGCGGCGAGCCGGAAGCGGTCAACGTGCGGATCATCAGTGCCACCCACCGCAATTTGCTGGAGCGGGTCGGCGATGGCAGTTTCCGTGAAGACCTTTATTACCGGCTCAACGGGCTGGAAGTGGCGCTGCCGCCGTTGCGCGAGCGCAGTGACAAGTCGCAGCTGCTGGATTTCCTGCTGGCCGAAGAGGCGGGCGGGGAAACGATCCTGATCGACGAACCGGCGCGTC
Organism: Pseudomonas sp. B21-021; assembly: GCF_024749205.1. Lineage (NCBI taxonomy): Bacteria > Pseudomonadati > Pseudomonadota > Gammaproteobacteria > Pseudomonadales > Pseudomonadaceae > Pseudomonas > Pseudomonas sp. B21-021. The sequence continues at coordinate 5,688,936 of NZ_CP087192.1, read as the reverse complement.
AGGCGTTGCTCGGGTTCAACTGGCCGGGCAATGTGCGGCAGATGCGCAATGTGCTGCGCACGCTGGCGGCGTTGTGCGATGAAGGGCGGATCGGGCTGGATGATCTGCCGGCGATGTTTCGGCAGGTGCAGCCGTTGCTGGTAAAAACCGATGAATCGTCATCTGAACATCCGCTGGAAGATGCCGAGCGGCTGACTTTGCTCAATGCGCTGGAACACGCGCGCTGGCACATGACCCACACGGCGCAGCAACTGGGTGTCAGTCGCAATACGCTTTATAGAAAACTGCGCAAGCACGGGATTGCCCGAACCGCCTGAATACTCCTGCCGATCGTTCCCACGCTCTGCGTGGGAACGCCTCCCCGGACGCTCCGCGTCCGCTTTTGGACGCAGAGCGTCCTGTGCTGCATTCCCACGCAGAGCGTGGGAACGATCATGTCGTGTGATCAGCTAAAGAGTGCGATTTCCCCCTCCCTGCGCTAACCTGCGGCCATGTTTTACGAGGTCGACTATGCACATTCATATTCTGGGTATCTGCGGGACTTTCATGGGCTCGATGGCGGTTCTGGCCAAAGAGCTGGGCCATCACGTGACTGGCTCCGATGCCAACGTCTATCCGCCGATGAGCACCCAGCTCGAAGCCCAGGGCATTCAGCTGACCCAGGGTTACGACCCGGCGCAGCTTGATCCGGCACCGGATCTGGTGGTGATCGGCAACGCCATGTCCCGCGGCAACCCGGCAGTGGAATATGTGCTGAACAAAGGCCTGCCGTACGTTTCCGGCCCGCAATGGCTGGCCGACCATGTGCTGCAAGGTCGCTGGGTGCTGGCGGTTGCCGGTACGCACGGCAAGACCACCACCAGCAGCATGCTCGCCTGGGTGCTGGAACATGCCGGCATGAGCCCGGGTTTCCTGATCGGCGGCGTGCCGCAGAATTTCTCGGTGTCGGCACGTCTGGGCGGCACGCCGTTCTTCGTGATTGAGGCCGACGAATACGACAGTGCGTTCTTCGACAAGCGTTCGAAGTTCGTCCACTACCGTCCGCGTACCGCGATCCTCAACAACCTTGAGTTCGATCACGCTGACATATTCCCCGATCTGCCGGCCATCGAACGGCAGTTCCATCACTTGGTGCGAACCATCCCGAGCGAAGGCCTGGTGATTCATCCGACCACCGAACCGGCCTTGCAGCGCGTGATCGAGATGGGCTGCTGGACCCCGGTGCAAACCACCGGTGCCGGCGGTCAGTGGCAGGTCAAGTTGCTGAAAGACGACGGCTCGGCATTCGAAGTGATGTTCGAAGGCGTGTCCCAAGGCGTGGTCGAGTGGGAACTGACCGGTCAGCACAACGTTGCCAACGCCTTGGCGACTTTGGCCGCCGCGCGTCACGTCGGTGTTGTACCGTCGATGGGCATCGCCGGGTTGAGCGCGTTCAAGAGCGTCAAGCGCCGGATGGAGAAAGTCGCGGAGGTGCGCGGCATCACCATCTACGACGACTTCGCCCACCACCCGACCGCGATTGCCACCACCCTCGACGGCCTGCGCAAGCGCATTGGCGATGCGCCGCTGATCGCGATCATCGAGCCGCGCTCCAACTCGATGAAGCTCGGCGCCCACCGTGACGGTCTGCCGGACAGCGTGGTCGATGCCGATCAGGTGATCTGGTATGCCCCGGCCAACCTCGGTTGGGATCTGGCAGGCACCGCCGCGTTGTGCACCGTGCCGTCGATCGTCAGCGATTCGCTGGAAGGCATCATCGAACGCGTGAAGAGCCAGGCCCAGCCCGGCACCCACGTGGTGATCATGAGCAACGGCGGCTTCGGCGGCCTGCACGGCAAACTCGCCGAGGCGCTGAAATGAACACTCGTTTCGAGAGCAATGGCCCCGAACGCATCACGCTGGCGATGACCGGCGCATCCGGCGCCCAGTACGGTTTGCGCCTGCTGGATTGTCTGGTGCGCGAGGATCGCGAGGTGCACTTCCTGATCTCCAAGGCCGCGCAACTGGTGATGGCCACCGAGACCGACGTGTCGCTGCCGGCCAAGCCGCAAATGATGCAGGCGTTCCTCACCGAATACACCGGCGCGGCCGCCGGGCAGATCCGTGTGTACGGCAAGGAAGACTGGATGTCGCCGGTGGCCTCGGGCTCCGGCGCCCCGGCCGCCATGGTGGTGGTGCCGTGCTCGACGGGTACGCTGTCGGCCATCGCCACCGGCGCCTGCAACAACCTGATCGAGCGGGCGGCGGACGTGACGTTGAAGGAGCGTCGCCAGTTGATTCTGGTGCCGCGCGAAGCGCCGTATTCGAGCATTCACCTGGAGCACATGCTCAAGTTGTCGAACATGGGCGTGACCATCCTGCCGGCCTCGCCGGGTTTCTATCACCAGCCGCAGACCATCGATGATCTGATCGATTTCGTGGTGGCGCGGATTCTCAATCTGCTGGGCATTCCCCAGGACATGCTGCCGCGCTGGGGCGAACACCACCTGAGCAGCGATGAATAAGCTGCTGGCGATCCTGCTGGCGCTGCAACTGACCGGCTGCGCCACGGCGCGCACGCTGGATGCCGCCAAGCCCGGCGCGCCGGTGGTGTATTCCGGCACCCGGCTTGATCTGTATGCAATGAATGGCGGTTGTTGCGCGATGGATCGATTCGGCGCCGAGGCACCGAGCTATCCCGGCGTGGATCTGCCGGCCAGCGCATTGCTCGATACGCTGCTGTTGCCGTTGTCGTTGCTGACGGTCATCGGTGTAGGGTTTCAAGCGACTGGCGGGTTATGAGCCAATGGCACGACCCCACAAGGGCGTGCTATTGAAGCTCCCTACAACGTGATCGTTTCGGGCGGAAAGACGATGTCGTCGGAGAATATGTCCTGTCCTGCCGGCAATTCGATAACGCGCTTGCCGGCATTCGCCACTTCATCGATCAACCCGTCATATTCGTCCCGGTTCAATTCTCCTGCCCGTGTGCGGGCTTCGATGACGTCTGCAGGGTTCTGATCTGATCCCGTGGCGTGTGTCAGCGCCTGCAAATGGATATCTTCCACTGTCGCCGCGCGGGTCATGCCTGAGTTGACCAGCCAGACGCGCCTCGACGTGAAACCGATCGATGACATCGAAACATGCCCCTCCATTTTCATGCTCGGGAACCACGTTTTGCCGTCCGCGGGGCTTCGTTCGAGCCGCGTCGGGTTGTAGACGCGATTGTCCTGTCCCGCAACGACTTCCACATTGCGGGTATCGAGCAGGTAGCAAAACCGGATGCGTTGAGCGGGGGGCGTCGAAGTGCCGCTGGTTGTCTGGTGCGCCTCTATGCCTGTCACTCCTCTGGTTTCATTCGCAAAGTCCATGGCGGTCTTCAGGCTGAACATTGCACTGACGGGCGTCTCGCTTGTGGCGCCCACGGCCGATACCACGCGTGGGACCATGGCCCCAGGCCGGGCTATTTCGAAAGGTGTCCGGTCATCCACTTTGAACACGGCAGGAATGTCGGTTCTGTACAGATAATTGTGCGTGTTGCGCTTGAAGCCGCTGAGCCGCAACAGCTCCTGAAAGAAGGGTTCGGTCAGACTCGCCTTCAGCAGGCTGGTGCCTTCTCCCTGATTTCTCAGCTGGATGATTTCAGCATCGATTTCCGGCAGAAACGGTTCGAAGAGTTTTTCGTTGGTTACCAGCCGGGTGCGTTCCTGATAGGTCTTGACCCATCCAGGCATTTCATCATTGATCAGGTTCTTGAACTGCCCTGTCGGCGACAGCTCCTTGCACAGTCGTATTAGTTGCTGGACGGAAAGATTGTAGGGCTGGAACCGGGCGAGGATTTGCTCTCGTGTTTTGAGCGGAGAATCAGGGTTGGTCCACAGCCGCAGGTAGTCGATCAGTTGTTCACGCTGGGAAGGGTATTCCCGTTGTTTGACCCAGGCAGGTGGTTTCTGATGGAGCGCAACCTCCCGACGAAAGCGCACGATGTCGGGTCCTTCGATCCGGTAAAGGTTCCAGATGTCGATGTCCCGCCAGAACGGGCGCAGAACATTCTCTTTGTAGATCGGATAATCGGTGGCTTTGACGACAATCAGGCTGGCGCCTTCACGAAACGCCAGTTGGGTGAGAGGTCCATGATTGTCATTCAGGCCAGGCTTGCGCTGCATTTCGACATAACCATGGAAATTCGACTTGTCGAGATCCCAGGTGTAGTGGCGCTGATCACCGTAGGCAAGCGTGGCGTCCGCTGTCCTGGACGTGTCGGGTGTTGATGGGCGTGGAGAGGGCGAGCCGGGTGTTGGCGGGCTTGGCAATGGCGTTTGCGGGCCAGATGGGCTGCGGTGCAAGGTGACGGACTGGAGGTGTTCTGCCCATTGGGCGGGCGTGCGTTTCTGATGGTTCAGGAGGCTGTTGAACAGGTCGCGATCCATGTCCATGCCAGACCAGCGGTACAGCTCGTCAAACAGATAGGCGTTTTCCATCCGTTGTGTCCGAACGGTAGCCCATAGAGGTTTCTTGCCGGTGCTGTGCGCTTCGCTGCGGAAACGGGTGATTTCTGCGCCCTGTATCCCGTAGAGATCCCAGATATCGCGGTCTGTCCAGGCTGTCAACAGTTCGGCTGGCTGATCGATTCGCGAGGCGGAAGGCTCGACACTGACAAACGAGCCGCTTTCGTCCATGAACGCATGATGCAGCGGCGGCCCGACCTCGTGGGTCCGGCGCATTTTTCGGTGCAGGACCACATAGCCATGGTGATTGTTGGCCTTCTCGTTCCATACGTAATGTTGGGTGTCTACGTAAATCGGTGCAGCGTTCGGTTGCGTCCGGGCCGGTCCCTGCAGGTGGGGCTGTGCTGCGTTATCGTCGGTATTGTCTGCCTGCCGGTGTACCGTGGACTCGAGGGGCTGACTGATAATCCGCGGCTCAGCGACCCGCCAGGTATTGCTTTCGGAGTCGAATTGCAGGACGGGGCCCGAGGGCTGCGCTTCCTGTGACCGCATGGCTCGGTAGGTGCCGAGGCCTTCGTCCCAGGCCACCATGACCGTCGTGGTCGTGGTGTATTGCACCTCGGCATAAATGCGCCCCCTGTGAACCCGCAACCCTTCGGTGTTGACGGCAGGCAATAGCGTTCGCAATTGCGTCGGCAACTCGTACTGACGGATCGATCCGCTCGCGTGTGGGTTGCTGGGTGATCCTCCTTCGGTGTCTCCAGCCGGGTGGGTCAGATCCTGAATCTGTATCGCGGGCAATGTGTCACTTGAAGAGTGGGGTGCAGGCGCCTCCGTGGGGCGGCTGACGCTGTCTGTTTCCGGGAATCGAATCGAACCCGGGAAATCATGACGCTGAGTCAACGACGTTTCCGGAGTCCTGTCGAGGGTGGGGGTATTTTTGCTGGTGCCTTTCGACGTTTTTGTTTGCGGTGCCATCAAGGAATCCTTTCATTGATTGCCTGACGTGCTGTGGTGTCATCCCGTGGCGGAATGGCCGTAGACGCAGGTGTGCTGGAGGGCACGTTATCCATGAAAGGGAAGGGGCACGTAGTAGATAGTTACTACACGCGGGTTGATTCGATTCACTTCATTTCGAATGTCGGCCAGTTCACGCAAGATCCTCGGGCTTCATTGGAAATGGTTACCCGGGACCCGCGTTGAACCGCTGTGGCGAGTGAGCTTACTTGCCGAGTTTTCTCAGTTCGTCCGACTCGACAATCCGCACGCCATCCTGCTCCTCCAGCGCCAGGCGCCACATGGCACGGGCCAGTTGGCAGGCTTCGATGCCACGGTATTTGCCGGGAATCAATTTAGAGAATGGCGCGGCGAGCTGTTCGCCCAGGCGGGGCTCGCTGCGTTCGCCGAGCAACAGCGATGGCCGGCAAATGGTCAGTTGCGGCCAGTCCTGCGCGCGCAATGCGTATTCCATCTCGCCTTTGACCCGGTTGTAGAACACCGAGGACCGGCGATCGGCCCCCAGGGCGCTGATCACGATCAGGTGCCGTGCGCCCATCTCCCGGGCGCGCTTGGCGAACGCCACCACCATGTCCAGATCCACGGCGCGAAACGCCTCTTCGGAGCCGGCCTGTTTGATCGTGGTGCCGAGGCAGCAATAGGCGATGTCGACCCGACCGGCCAGTTGCGGCAGGAAGGTCTGCGGATCACCGACCGGGTTTTCCAGATGCGGGTGTTCGGCCAGCGGCCGGCGTGAGGGGGCAAGGACGCGGCTGATCGTCGGCTCGTTGAGCAGGCGGTCGAGCAGATGTTCACCGGTCAATCCGGTGGCTCCGGCAAGCAAGACATGCTGAGGCGTCAAGTACATAGTGTCTCTCCCTTGATACTGTTCAGCTTAGTTGCTCTTTATCGCTCCGTCGTTCAACGCAGCACTTTGCAATGCTTTTCTCGCTTGCTGTTTACGCAGCAGTTGCCAATGTGCCAGTACGGTTTTCGGCGCCCAGATCTGCGGTTCAGAGGCTTCGAAGCTGTCCGCCAATTCCCGTTCGGCGACGGTGGCCTTGGCCAGCTTGAAGGCTTGTTCCAGGTCGTCGGTCTGGTTCAGCGCCTGGGCAAACAGGGCGTCGCCGAAGTAGGTGAAGTTGGCCTCCTCGGAGCAGCCGAACGACACGCGGTCGGCGCGCGAGGCAGTCATGATCAGCGTGCGTTCATCCTTCAACGCCGGAATGAAGCCACCGGAATAGCACGAGGAGATGACGATGATCTTGTCGCGGTTCTTCAGTGGCGCGAGCACGGCGGCGAGTTCGTCGGCGGGCAGGTCGGCCAGTTCCATGCGCGGCTGGTCGAGCACCAGCTCGTGTTCGGCAGTGCCGTGGCTGGTCAGGTAGATGAACACCAGATCTTCCGGGCCACTGCGTTCGGCCAGGGTCTGCGCTGCGCGGCGCAGGTTTTCGCGGGTGGCCATCGGCCGGTCGCCGAGGTGGTCGCGATGGTTGACCAGGCGGATCTGGCCAAACGCGCCGAAACGGCTGGTGAGCATGTTGGCCACGTAATCGGATTCACGCAGGAACACGCTCTGTTTGCCATCGCCGCCGAGGGTCAGGGTGTACAGCTCCACTGCCGGGGTCGAGACCGGCACATTGGCCAGCGCTTCATCGAGCAGGCGACCCTGGGCCAGCAGGCCGAGTTCTAGGGTGTCCGGCAGCAACTTGCCGTCGGCATCGCGTACCCGCTGGCCGTTGATCCAGGTGCCGCTGAGTACCGTGCCGTCAGTCAGCACCAGCGTGCCTCGGCCCGCGTAGCTGTCGCTGTCGAACCCGCCGACGTAGAAACTGCCATCGGACAGGTTCAGGCGTCCCTGGCCGCTGAAGCGCCAATCATTGAAGTAACCGACGTAGTGGCTGCCGTCGGCGCCGATCAGTTCGCCCTTGCCGGTCAGCGCGCCTTCCTTGAACTGCCCGAGCCAGACATCGCCATCGGCGTTTTCGTAGCGACCCTTGCCGTGCAGTTGATTGTTCTTGAAGCCGCCGACGTAGATGTCGCCGTCGGCACTGTTGAAGGTGCCGTTGCCTTCGAGCTGGCCGTTGACGAAGTGGCCGGTGAACTGATTGCCGCTGGCATCGCCGCGCTGGCCTTCGCCGTTGGGTTTGCCGTGGGCGAACTGGCCCTGGTAGGAGCTGCCGTCGTCCAGCTCGAGGCGACCGAGCCCGGAATACTGGTCGGCCTTGAATTCGCCGCGATAGGTCATCGCGTTTTCTTTGAGGGTGCCTTCGCCGTCGCGCCGGCCCAGCTTGAAGCCGCCGGAGTAGCTGCCGGCCGTGGTGGTCAACGTGCCCTGGCCGTCGAACAGCCCTTGCTGGAAGTTGCCGCGATAGACCTCGCCATTGCTGCCGTGCCATTCGCCCTGGCCATGCCATTGCCCCTTGTCGAACGCCCCGGCGTACCAGCTGCCGTTGGGGTAGTCGACCCGCCCCTGGCCTTGCAGCAAGCCATCGACCAGTTCACCGCGATAGCGGCCGCCGTCGGGCAGGCGCGCATCCGGCGGCAACAGCGATTCGCCGTCGCCACACGCGGCCAGCAACAGGGTCAAGGCAAGGGGAGCAAGAGGAGCGAATGAGCGCATAGCGGGATCCGGGCAATTAGGCGACCGAGTATGCCGCAGCTATGTGACCTTATACAGCCGGCAGGGAGGAGCGGATGCGAAACAGCGTGAGCCGCTTCGCATCCAGGCGCTTAAACGAAGCAGAGCGACAGCGGTTCGGCGATGTAGGCCGGTTTGTCCGAGCCTTCGATCTCCAGGGTGGCGGTGGCCTTGAGCAGCCACTGGCCAGGTTTTTTCTCGGTCACTTCACCGAGGTCGACCTTGAGCCGGACCTTGGAATTGACCTTGACCGGCTGGATGAAACGCACGCTGTCCAGGCCGTAGTTGACCACCATCTTCACGCCTTGCGGCAGGATCAGGATGTCTTCCATCAGTTTGGGGATCAGCGACAACGACAGGAAACCGTGTGCGATGGTGCTGCCAAATGGCGTTTGCGCGGCTTTGACCGGGTCGACATGGATGAACTGGTAATCCCCGGTGGCTTCGGCGAACAGGTTGATGCGCTCCTGATCGATGGTGAGCCATTCGGAACGTCCGAGTTCCTTGCCGACATAATCTTTGAGCTCTGCAACTGGAACATAGGGCATTGAGACTCTCCTTGGGTTCATCGGTTTTATAGTTTTTCAGGTGGGGGATTTGACCGCCCTGCGAACCACTGTAGATCATCATGGCGATTTGCTCAGGTCAACCGACCATGCTTTTGGCGAATGCCGATCCATAGCGCAGGCGTGCTTATAATGCCCGGCCCGTGCTTGTCGGGAAGTCGGACGGAGATGACGGATGTTGCTACGCGGCCTGACCATGCTGGTGCTGTTTCAATTGCTCGGCACGGCCCTCAATCATTTGCTGTTGCCGGTACTGCCGGGGCCGATCATCGGCCTTTTGCTGTTGCTGGTATTTCTGATCGTGCGCGGTGAAGTCGGCGAGCCGTTGAACCTCGCCGCCGGCAGTCTGCTGCGTTATCTGCCATTGCTGCTGGTGCCGCCGGCGGTGGGCGTGATGGTCTACGCCACGGCGATAGCCGCGGATTTCTGGGCCATCGTCGGTGCGCTGGTGGTCTCGCTGATTCTATCGATGGCCTTCGCCGGCGTGCTGATGCAACGGCTGGTCAAGCGTCACGCGCCGCATTCGGAGGAGTCCTGATGCTGTTCGACTGGCAAGGTGCCTGGGCGTCGGTGATTCACCATCCGCTGTTCGGCATCGGCATCACCCTCGGGGCTTATCAACTGGTGCTGGCGGCGTTCGAGAAAACCCGCTGGATCTTTCTGCAACCGGTGCTGGTCTCGATGCTGTTGGTGATCGGCGTGCTGGTCGGCTGCGGCCTGACCTACGCCGAGTACCGCAAGAGCACCGAGATCCTCAGCATTCTGCTGGGCCCGGCGACCGTTGCGCTGGCGGTGCCGCTGTATCTGAATCTGCGGCGCATCCGTCAATTGTTCTGGCCGATTTTTACTACGCTGGTGATAGGCGGCGTGGTCGCCACGGGTATGGGCGTGGCGCTGGGCTGGTGGTTCGGTGCCGATCACATGATCCTGATGACCATGGCGCCCAAATCGGTGACCTCGCCGATCGCCATGCTGGTGGCCGAGCAGATCGGCGGTGTCGCAGCATTGGCGGCGGTGTTTGTGTTGATCACCGGGGTGATCGGCGCGATCTTCGGTCCGGCGCTGCTGACCCGACTCGGCGTGCACAGCCCGGAGGCGCGCGGCATGGCGCTGGGCATGACGGCGCATGCAGTCGGCACGTCGGTGGCGTTGCAGGAAAGCGATGAGTGCGGCGCCTTCGCGGCGCTGGCGATGAGTCTGATGGGCGTGGCCACGGCGGTGTTCCTGCCGTTGGCGGTGTCGATGGTGGTGTAAGGAAATGTCTATGAGTCTGCCGCTTTTTCCGCTGAACACGGTGCTGTTTCCCGGCTGCAATCTGGATTTGCAGATCTTCGAGGCGCGCTACCTGGACATGATCGGCCGCTGCATGAAACAGGGCGGCGGGTTCGGCGTGGTGTGCATCCTGGAGGGCAGCGAAGTCGGCGTCGCGCCGGAAGGTTTCGCCATGGTCGGGTGCGAAGCGCGGATCACCGATTTCCAGCAGCAGGACAACGGACTGCTGGGTATCCGGGTGCAGGGCGGGCGCCGGTTCATCGTGCAGCGCACCGACGTGCAACGCGATCAACTGATCATGGCCGAGGTCGAGTGGCTGGACGAAGAACCCGAGCAACCGTTGCAGGATGAGGACGCCGATCTGGTGGCGTTGCTCAAGGCCCTGGCCGAACACCCGATGGTCGAGGCGCTGAACATGGGCATCGAAGCAGCGGGGCAGCAATCGCTGGCCAATCAGCTGGCGTATCTGCTGCCGTTCGCCGAGGAAGACAAGATCGACCTGTTGCAACTCGACGACCCGCAGCAGCGACTGGATGCGATCCAGGCGCTGCTCGATGAGTTGCAGGGCGAGTTGTTCGCTTAAGACTCAGCCCGGTTATTCCGGCCAGACGATGTCGTTGGCGAACCAGTCCTTGCCGCTCGGCAATGAAAGGATCGGCTTGCCGGCCTTGGCCACCGCATCGATCAAAGCGTCGTATTCATGTTGATTGGAAACGCCACTGTGGGTCCGCGCTTCGATGTCATTGCCGATGTAGCTGCTTTGAGCGAGGGCGGCAACGTCGTCGACCTTCGCGGCGCGGGTGAACGTCGAGTCGAGCAGCCACAGACGCTCTGATTCGATGCCTCGCCTGGACGTTGAAATCAGGGCTTCGAGTTCGTCCTCGGGAAACCAGGCGTTCTTTTCCAGTGCCGCCAGATTGAGCAAGTGGTTCTCCTCGTTGAGGACCACCTCCATCCTTCGCGTATCGATGACGTAAGAGAAGATGAACTGCTGATCGTGGCGGATCGTCTCGTAATTGCGTTCGGTGTCCAGTTCCACGTCCGATGCATCGGACCAGTCGTTGTCGGAGTTCCCCGACTCGTTGTCCGATTCACCCGGTTTCTTGCCGGGATATTTGTTTCTCTGACTGTTGTAACGCAGGTACTCCGGATCGGGAGCCTTGGTGCCCCTGGCGCCATACCTCTTGACCAGCTTGTGGCTGACCGTGGCACTGATCGGTTTTTCGGTCGTGGCGCCGCGCGGGTGTTTCAAGCGCGGCAGCATGCGTCCGTCGTTGTAGAGCTCGAAAGGCGTGCGTTCATCGGCCCTGAACAGGCCCGGAATATCCGTGCGGTACAGGCAGTCGCTGCTGTTTCGCAGGTAACCGAGTCGGGTCAGAAAAGCATCGAGAAATTCCCGGGTGACGCTTTTGTCGAAGTCGACCAGATCGCTGCGCAGTGTTCCGTTCCTCACGGGTAGGAGCAGTGGTTCGATTTCCTCCTGTAGTTGATCGAAGCGGGTCGGATCGTTCTCGTCCCGGGAGCGTAAGTGATGCTGCTCGGCCCACTCCGGCATCACCCGGGGATTGGCGGTCAGATCACTGTGCAACCGGATGTGTTGGCGTGGCGACAGGTTATAGGCGCGCAAAAATTCGACGCGCTGGCCGAACGTCATCAGCGGATACATCTTGAGCAGTGAGTCGTTCAGCAATCGGGTAGTGGCTTCATGTGCCGACAGTGGCGAAGTCAGCGGATGTTTGGCTGGTACGTGTGTATCGGTGTCACCGGCCTCTGGGTAGGGGCGTTTCACGGGGTTGTTTGAGGCCGGGCTCCATGTCGATTCACCGGTATTTCTGTAGAGCGCCGGCCCGGGAGACAACTTTTTGTACAGATCCATTACCCGATAGGTGCCCAGGTTCGCATCGAACTCCACATAGACCGTGCCGCTGTCTTTCACATCGACGAATGCGCGTCCGACGATGTAGCGCAGACCCTCCTCGTTGGCCGGTTGCAGGTTGCGCAGCAATCCGGAGTTCAAACGGTAACTGTCCAGTCCGGTCGACGTTTCACGAGAAGCGACCGGCAGGTCAGACACTTCGATTTTCGGCAATCCGGGTGTGTCCGCGAGAGGCGGGGTGTGTCCCGGGTTTCGTTGATGCGCGGCCGTCTGGTCTGGCAACGAATGCGGTAGCTGCGGGTCTGGAGCTTGCGGTCGCAATCGTGTGAGTTCAGCGAGCGAGTCAGCGGCCGTATTACCTTTGGAAAAACCTGGCGGCGAGGGTGTTTTTGGTCGCATGGTGTCATTCCTTGATGATGATCAGGTGCTCGGCAGATATCGAGCGGAACGCAGTGGTTTCGCTGCTCCAGACGTTGGTGGCAACGTTGTAGGAGATCTTGCCGGCAGCGGTTTCGCTCAGGCGAATGTGGTGAACCGACACTTCGTCGGACTCAAGCTCTTCACGCAGTTGATGCTCATGAACGTCTTGGGCGATGGCCTGAACCGATGGGTAGGCTCGGGCATCGATGGCGCACAGACCGATCACCTCGAACAGTGCATTGATCCGATAACGGTTTCCCGAGGAGACCACGACTTCAATGGTTTCCAGTGGCAGCAGCGGATCGTTGCTGTCCGGCAGTTGAATCCGGATGCTGCCGATTCTGAGCAGGTTGTCCTTGATGGCGAGATCGCGGTGGCTGACCTGTTCCTCCAGATGTTGTGTGTGAATGAGCCAGGTGGAAGAACCCGAGATCTGGGCATCTGCGTCTGCGGTGGACAGCCGGATGGACGTTGCGCTGGCGGGAAACAGTTCATAGCTGGACGATCGTCCCTCCAGCCAGTAGGTCGCGTTGTGCTCGGCTGCCTGAAAGTCGACCCGCTGCGGGGTTGCCTTCAACGTGCGTTTCTCCACAGAGGGTCGGACGAACATATACCGACCGGCTCGCTCGCGCAGCGCGGTGCGGCTTTGCACAACCGTATAACCCGGGTTCCTTGCGTCGTTTAGATACGCGGGACGTGGAAAGTCGAGGTGATAGGAAATCCCGTCTCGCATGACCAGCGTCATCGGATGAATCATCTGCCAGCCAGAGGCCAGGATTCCGGCTCCCATGTCGCGTTTCTTGCCCGGAGTTTCTCTTGCAGCACCGTGCAACGAGAGCAGGCCACCACCTTCGTGGAACGTGAGGGTGTGGTGAATGTCCGTGTAGCTGAGCTGCGTGAATGCATTTGGCCGTGTTTTTGTAACGGTATAAATCGCCCGGACTTCATCGATCTCCGTGCTGTCGCGGTCGACGTACAGAGTGCTTCGGGTCGGATTTTCGTGTGGTGTTGCCATCAGGATTGCGTGACGGATCTGGCGCGAGATGAAGTAATACGAGTGCGGTTTGTTCGAGATCCTGAAGGGATGATCGTTGACCGGCACCGGCGAGGTTTTCGTCGTGCCGACGGTCAGAACGGTAACTTTCACGGTCAGGTCGGCCAGGTCCGGGGTATCGGCAGGCCACGCCGGCTGCAAGTGGTAGCCGTCCTGTGTAATGAATGTCCATTTGTCGTTGCGCAGGGTGCGTTTGCCATCGACCGTCCGGTACACCGCCTCCAGCACCAGTTCCCGCCTTGGCGACCGGATGTCGTCGTCGCGCAGGGATTCAATGACCAGCGCGTCATTGCGTACGTACCAGCGCTGGATGGCTTCGAGTGTCACGCCCAGATAGACCTTGCTCGGCTCCTGGCCATCTTCGTGGAGGGAGACCTTGAGACAGTCAGGGGCAATTTCATAGGTATCGCTACCGCTGCCGCCATCGACCGTGCCATGAAGTCCACGGACAGAGATGCGGTCATCGCCGGCCCCGGCATCGACGCGGTCATCGCCATTGGCGGCAATGGTGTCGGCGCGATCGGAACCGGTCACGCGGTTGAGCGCGCCGGCCAGTGTCTCGACCTTTTCGATGGACCTGAAGGTTGAATGCAGCACCGGCTCACGCGACGGGTCCACAGGGCGCACTGCCAGCCTGCCGCTTTTAAGGTCGACATCAAAACCGATATGGCGCGGCGGGTTGGCGACAGGGTCTTGGTTTTTGTGTTTGCCTTGCAGCCAGAGCAGATCGGTGCCGTCACCGCCGGACAGCTCACTGACGGTGGTCGGGTCGTCAGACAGCGCGTCTGATGCCGACTGAAACAGAAAGGAGTCATCCTTGTTGCCACCGTCCAGGGTTTTGCGGCCGCTGGCATAGCTGAAGAAATTCGGCTTGTCCTCGACGCCTTGAACCGTGTCGTGGCCGCCGCCCAGGTTCCAGAATACCCCTTTCGCCGGGTCGCTTTTCGCATTGGCGATGACAGCGTCCGAGTCGGGTAATCCCTTCCTGGCGTCGTAGGTGTCATCCGTGTCGCTGATGACAGGGCGGTTTTCGCTGGTATAGGGCGTTTCGCCTTTGCTTTCATCCCATTGGAAACGATAGAGGCGAGTCGGCTGCAACGTAACCTCGAAACGGCCATTGACGATCACGTCGACACTTTCCTTGAATTCATTGTCGAGCCAGCCAAGGCTGCGGGTTTTCAAGGCTTTGGCATAATCGCCCGTGGTCTTTGCAACCAGGTAGCGATCCATCAGCGCCTTGTCCTGGCTTTGTCCGGTGAACGCGAACCAGCCGGCACGCCAGCGTTCGTGCACGGTCAGCTCGATGTAATCGTCGATGTCGTCGACCATGCGCGCGGCACCGTAGATTCGGGCACCGACAATCATGATCGCCGCCGCTGCAATCCCCACCGGGCCCGCCGCCTGAAAACCCATCAGGGCTGCGCAGCCAAGGGCAATGGACAATGCGCCGCTGAACACGCTCAAGCCGCCGGTGACGTACAGATCCTGAGCTTCCTTGCCTTGGGCCTTGGCGGCATCGTTGAAGGATTTGATGGCGGTGTAGATGTCGAAGGGCAGCGTCAGCACGCTGGCGATCAGACCCGCGCCCCGGCTCAGCCATTTGCCCATGGTGGTCTTGCCGAATTGTTCGAGGGCCATGGATCCCTGACGGATCATCTGTTCGCCGGTCTTGTTCAGCGCGTATTCGAGGCCCAGTGAAGTGATCTCGGCGAGAGCACCCCCCGCATTGATCAGCAATTCGCCCATCTGACCTTTCTTGAGGCCGTCGATGGCGCCCATGTAGGCGCTGTACAAACCGTAGGCCTGCAGCCCGGCGCCCATACTGGTCATGCCGCGACTTTTAGCCTTGTCTACCCAGCCCGGCAGGTGTTCGGGCAGCGGGCTTCTGTGGATATCCAGCTGTTGAGTGGCGGTCAGCAGTTTGCCGATTTTCTGCAGGGGATGCTCAGCATCACTGGCGGATATTTCGCGTAGAAGCGGTGCTGCTTCGGGGGAGCGCAGAGTGACGATTTCGTAGAGTAATTCCGGTACATGTTGGTGCTCCTGACCATCGACTGACTTGATCCGCTGCTCAACCTGGGCGGGATCGAATTGCAGCCCATCGATAAAGGCCTGATCGGGCTCGGGGAAGTACGTGTTGGCCGCTGTAATGGCCTCGCCGTTGACCCGGGCACCCAGCGCCTGAAGTGTCTGGCGGCTCACGGTCAGTTCGCCAAAGCGCATGGGCCCGAACAGTTTGTCCAGGTAATTCAGGTCGGGAACTTTGCCGGGCGTTGTATCGGTTTCGGCCGTCGTTGAATTTGATGGAATGTTAATGTCGGAAATTGTTATGGGGGCTGTAAGAATAGTTTCAGGATTGATGTTAAAGGGTTTGGCCAAAATCAATGCTCGCTTGTGAAGTGTCGAAAGACTTTGGCATGGCGGGTGGTTGTGTTCAGTTGTTATTGTTTTGCCGATTGTATTGTTGTTTTTTGTATTGCCTTTGAAGTGGTCTGTGGGATGTTTTTGATTTAGCGTTGAACCTGACTCGCAGGAAGCGGGCTTCATGAACAAGGAGAGCGTTATGACAATTTATGAAGATGAGTGGGCGTTCTGGGATGATATTGCCGGAAAGTATATTTTCAAACATGCGGGCGTTGATCTGAATGCCGAGATTGTCCTGAAGGCTGCCGGTTACTACGCGGATTCCATGGTGCTTGAACGACGCAAGCGCAGGCGTGTGAGGAACGATCCCGCCCAGGCTGCTGGTAAATGAAATCCTGTCTGTTGTTCAGTCCGTTCTTAACAAGAAGAGAACCTTCACATGTCTGATGCCAATAATATTACCTTCACGGGGCAACTGTTCGCGGATGGACTTCCGCTGGTGCTCAATTATCAAGTCATGGAGCAACGTTTGAAGCAGCCGCGGATAACAATGGGGCAGAGGTTGAATGCGGAGATTTCCCTGAATGATGAAATCAGTTCGCCAATCGTGACGCTTGCGGATCATGATGATGCCGAGCCGCTGTTATTGGAGTTTGTTCCGGATTATCAGGGGCGATATGCACTTAATGTCAAAACGGCCGGTCGTTACTTTGATTGGCAGCTGCGACTTGATCAAAGTACAAGGCATCTTCTGGCCGCGAAAAGTGGCGGTAGTTACTTTGAGCTGGAAACGTATGCCGGAAAGCTCAAGTCGTTTGGTGACCTGCCGTCCAATCCGGTTTCTGTGGCGCTGTTCAGCGTAGAGAAGAAGATGCGCCTGTTTCAGCATGAGACAAAGGAAGGGCTCACCTACTTCCTGGACAAGAATCCGAACGACACCGGGCACAATGCCTACAACCCTTCGTCGGTGTCGTTCGTCTTGAGGACCAATCCTTCGCTGCTGTCTGCCGTCGCCTAGTACGAATAGCGCAGCATGGTATGCGGCAAGTGTCGCAGCACAAAAAAACCGAACAGGGCGACCAGCGCCGGCAACACCAGCCACCAGACTCTCTGCGGCATGGCGCCGAGCGGTGACTGCCGCTGGCTGAGCCAGAGTCCGGCGGCGCATACGCACGCGGCAAGCATGGCGCCGGCCAGCACATCCGTCGGCCAGTGCGCGCCCAGATACACCCGCGACAAGGCAATCGCCAGTGCCGGAATGCAGCCGATCAGCAACCAGGTCAGTCGCAGTCTCGGCGGTTGCCCGCGTCCGGCGAGTACGGCCAAGGTCAGGAACAGCGCGAACGATCCTGACGCATGGCCGCTGGGCATGCTGTAACTGGTGAGCGGATCGGTCAGCACTTCCGGGCGCACCCGGGCGAAGAACATCTTGGTGCCGGTGTTGGCCAGGGCCGTGACAAGCAGGGTGCCGCCCACGAAGATCGCGTGGCGCCACTGGCGGCACAGCAACAGCAGCGCAGTCAGCAGGGCGCTGAACAGCAGCATGTTGCGGAACTCACCGATCAGGGTGAAGACCACTGCCACCTCATCCAGTGCCGGGCGGCGGTGTTCCTGCACCAGGGTCATGATGCCCTGATCGAGGGCGGTCAGGTACGGGTAACCGATGAACAGGCCGATCAGGATCAACAGGCTCATGCTGCTGATCCAGATCGTCGCCCGGCGATGGCGGCGCAGGCTGCTGTTGGCGCTCAGGCCGACCATCACCGCAATGCTGCCGGCGACGATCCCGGCCTGCAGCCAGAAACCCTCCGGCAACGGCAGTCGAATCGCCGCCCCGGTGGCCCAGCCCGGCAGCAGGTACGCGAGGCTCCAGCCGGCCGCTGCCAGCAGACTCACGGCGGCGAAGCGCGGGAAGGGCATGTCGCACATCCCGGCGACCATCGGCAGCATCGGCCGCAACGGGCCGATGAAGCGTCCGACCAGCAGGCTGGCGATGCCATAACGCTGGAAGTAGGTTTCCGCGCCGGCCATCCATTCCGGGTGATGGCGCAACCCCGGCAGACGCCGGATGTTCTGGTGGAAGTGGCGGCCGAGGAAATACGAAATCACATCGCCGAGAATCCCGCCGAGGAAACCCAGCAACAGGGTTTCACTCAGCGACAGGGCGCCGCTGCCGGCCAGCACCGCCACGGCAAACAGCAGCACCGTGCCGGGCACGATCAACCCGGCAATCGCCAGGCATTCCACGCAGGCCACGACAAACACTGCAGCGGCCAGCCACTGCGGATTGGCGGCCAGCCACCCGGTCACGCTATCGAGCCATGGGCCCATACAAACCACTCCATTTCATTGATGTCCCTGATCGGCGAGCCGAAGGGTGTGCATTCACAGCAGAAAATAATCGCGACCTTCGACCTGACCCCGGCGCAGCGGGTTCCGCGTGCACCACTGGGCATAGGCAGCATCGACGAAGCGATACATCAAGTGTTCGTCACGGCCATGGGGAATGCCCAGGCGGGTGGTCTGAATCACATGAGTTGGCGCAGGGCCGGTGTCTTCCACCAGCAGGATTTCATGGTCGAAGCGTTTGGCATCCCACACCGGCACTTTCAGCCCCAGCGCCTTGCACAGCAACGTCTGTCCGGCACAGAGTTTCTGCGACGGACGCGGGCGCCCCTGGGCGTCGGGGTTGTTCAACAGCATCTGCGCCAGGCTGGCCGGGCCGCTGATCTCGTCGACCCACGGATAGGCCGATTTGATCAGCACCGCGTTGCCCGGTCCCTGCGCGCTGAAGTTCAGCGAATCGCCGCCACGGGCGTAGTACATATAGATGTGGCCGCCGTCCAGAAACAAAGCCTTACGCTTTTCTGTGTAGCCGAGGGACGCGTGGCTGCCTTTTTCTTCGCAGTAATACGCTTCGGTTTCGATGATTCGGGCGCTGAGCCACAAATCGCCGACGCGGTGGCGGATGACTTTGCCGAGCAGATCACGGGCCAGTGTCTGGGCGTCGCGGTCGAAAAAGGCGTCCGCAAGGCCGACAGGCTGGCGCGCGGAGGTGGCGCGAACGGTCAGGTTGGACATGGCAAACAGGGTTTATCCAGGCGGAGGAGGTCGTGATGATAACAATTCGCGGCTTAATCCCGGCTGAACGTCGGCAAATCACCGTCCATTTCGACCATCCGCCCGTCACCGCTGTTAGTCCCGGGACGCGACAGCTATAATCTGCCGCTTTCCTCTTTGCCAAGACCCCAGCAGACCATGACTGAGTCCGTTCTTGACTACATGACCCGATTGGGTCGCGCCGCCCGCGAAGCCTCCCGCGTCATCGGTCGTGCCAGTACCGTGCAGAAAAACCGCGCCCTGCTGGCTGCCGCCAATGCCCTGGACGCCGCCCGCGCCGAGCTTGCGGCAGCCAATGAACAGGATCTGGCCGCCGGTCGCGCCAACGGTCTGGAGCCGGCACTGCTGGAGCGTCTGGAACTGACCCCGGCGCGCATCGATGGCATGATCGTCGGCCTGCGTCAGGTCGCAGCGCTGCCGGATCCGGTCGGTGCGATCCGCGACATGAGCTTCCGTCCGTCGGGCATTCAGGTCGGCAAGATGCGCGTACCGCTGGGCGTTATCGGGATCATCTACGAATCCCGTCCCAACGTGACCATCGATGCCGCGAGCCTGTGCCTGAAGTCCGGCAACGCGACCATCCTGCGCGGTGGTTCCGAAGCGATTCATTCCAACCGCGCGATTGCCGCCTGCATCCAGCGTGGCCTGGCCGAAGCCGAACTGCCGGCCGCCGTGGTGCAAGTGGTGGAAACCACCGACCGCGCCGCCGTTGGCGCGTTGATCACCATGCCCGAGTACGTCGACGTGATTGTGCCGCGCGGTGGTCGGGGCCTGATCGAGCGCATCAGTCGTGACGCCCGGGTGCCGGTGATCAAGCATCTGGACGGCATCTGCCACGTTTATGTCAGCGAACACGCCGACCTGCCGAAAGCTCAGCGCATCGCCTTCAATGCCAAGACCTATCGCTATGGCATCTGCGGTGCGATGGAGACCTTGCTGGTCGATCAAAGTGTTGCGAAGGATTTCCTGCCGTCGATGGCGAAGCAGTTCCGCGAAAAAGGCGTCGAACTGCGTGGTTGCGAACGCACCCGGGCGATCATCGAGGCCGTAGCGGCGACCGAAGAAGACTGGAGCACCGAGTACCTGGCGCCGATTCTGTCGATCCGCGTGGTGGATGGTCTGGATCAGGCCATCGAGCACATCAACCATTTCGGCTCCCACCACACCGACTCGATCGTCAGCGAAAACCTCGCCGACACCCGCCAGTTCGTGGCTCAGGTCGACTCGGCGTCGGTGATGATCAACACCCCGACCTGCTTCGCCGACGGATTCGAATACGGATTGGGTGCCGAGATCGGCATTTCTACTGATAAGCTGCACGCCCGTGGCCCGGTGGGCCTCGAAGGACTGACCTGCGAGAAGTACATCGTGGTCGGTGATGGCCAGTTGCGCGGCCAGGCGACGGTCTGACTTGTCCGACCTCGACCTGAAAGCGCCGAAACCCGGCAAGAAATCCCGTCCCCGGCGCATTGGCGTACTGGGCGGGACGTTTGACCCGGTGCATGTCGGCCATTTGCGCGGCGCGCTGGAAGTCGCCGAAGCGCTGGGGCTCGATGAGTTGCGCATGATGCCCAGCGCCCGGCCGCCGCACCGCGATACGCCGCAGGTGTCGGCGCAGGACCGGCTGGCAATGGTTGAATGTGCGGTGGCCGGTGTGCCGCCGCTGGTGGTGGACGCCCGCGAATTGCAGCGGGACAAACCGTCCTGGACCATCGATACCCTGGAGTCGCTGCGCGCCGAAATGGCCGCCGAGACCCAGGTTTTTCTGCTTCTGGGCTGGGACGCGTTTTGCGGCCTGCCTACTTGGCACCGCTGGGAAGAGTTGCTCCAGCATTGCCACATCCTGGTGCTACAGCGCCCGGACGCCGACAGCGAACCGCCGGATGCCTTGCGCAACCTGCTGGCAGCGCGTTCGGTGAGCGACCCGCTGGCCCTGAAGGGGCCGAGCGGACAGATTGCATTCGTCTGGCAGACACCGCTCGCGGTTTCCGCCACCCAGATCCGTCAACTGCTGGCCAGCGGTAAGTCGGTACGTTTCCTGGTGCCCGACGCGGTCCTGGCCTACATCGATGCGCACGGTCTGTACCGTGCGTCGAACTGAACAAGGCGTGCTTCACTGATACGAATCCACGTGTCGCCAAGCCGCCGAAAATATGAGCAAAACGAGTTTTATATGACTGACAAAGACCAAACCAAAGTAAAGCGCAAAGGCACATTCAAGAGCGCCCCGCTGCCAGAGCCGGTCAACACCAACGAACCGCTCAAGGGCGACGAGCTGGTCAAGGTGGCCGTTGCAGCCCTGGAAGACGTCAAGGCCCAGGACATCCAGATCATTGATGTGCGCGACAAGCAGAGCATCACCGACTACATGATCATCGCCACCGGTACTTCCAACCGCCAGATCAACGCGATGCTGGACAAGGTCCGCGAAGAGGTCAAAAAGAACGGCGCCAAGCCGCTGGGCGAAGAAGGCAAGGGCGACAGCGACTGGGTGCTGCTGGACCTGGACCTGGTGATCGTGCACATGATGACCGCCTCGGCACGTCAGTTCTACGACCTGGAGCGCCTGTGGGCCGGTGCCGAGCAAAGCCGTGCGGCGGACGCCAAGCACCACAGCCCGGAAAACACCCACGAGCATTTCACCAAGCTCAACAAAGACCAGCTGTAAGGGATTGCTGTGCGACTGCGACTGATCGCCGTCGGTTCACGCATGCCCAAGTGGGTGGAAGAAGGCTGGCATGAATATGCCAAGCGTCTTCCGTCCGAGCTGGCGCTGGAACTGGTGGAAATTCCGCTCAATACCCGTGGCAAGAACGCCGACGTGGCCCGCTTCATCCGTCAGGAAGGCGAAGCCATGCTGGCCAAGGTCGGGCCGAACGAGCGGATCGTCACCCTCGAAGTTCATGGCAAGCCGTGGAGCACCGAGCAACTGGCGGTCGAACTCGATCGCTGGCGCCTGGACTCGCGCACGGTCAACTTCATGGTCGGTGGCCCGGAAGGACTGGCGCCGGAAGTCTGTGCCCGCGCGGATCAGCGCTGGTCGTTGTCGCCGCTGACGCTGCCGCACCCGCTGGTGCGCATCCTCATCGGCGAGCAGTTGTATCGTGCCTGGACCGTGCTGTCCGGCCACCCTTACCACAAGTAATCCGCCCTCATGTCTCAGCCGATCCGCATCAAGGACCACGAAAAAGACGCCCGTCTGGTGCGTGGTCGCGTCGTGTTCGGCGCAATTGCGGTGGTGGCGCTGATCTGCGTGCTGATTGCGCGCCTGTACTACCTGCAGGTGATTCAGTACGAATATCACTCGACCCTGTCGGAAAACAACCGGGTGCATGTCCAGCCGATCCCGCCGACCCGTGGCCTGATTTTCGACCGCAACGGCGTGGTGGTGGCGGACAACCGTCCGAGCTTCAGCCTGAGCATGACCCGCGAGCGCTCCGGCGACTGGCAGCAGGTGCTCGACGTGATCGTCGAGGTCTTGCAGCTGACGCCGGAAGACCGGGTGATCTTCGAGAAACGCATGCGTCAGGGCCGCCGGCCGTTCGAGCCGGTGCCGATCCTGTTCGAGCTGAGCGAAGAGCAGATCGCCCGGATCGCGGTGAATCAGTTCCGCCTGCCGGGCGTCGAGGTGGTCGCGCAACTGGTGCGTCATTACCCGCAGGGCGCGCATTTCGCGCACTCGGTGGGTTACATGGGGCGGATCAACGAGAAAGAGCTGAAGACCCTCGATCCAGTCAACTACAGCGGCACCCACCACATCGGCAAGACCGGCATCGAGCGCTTCTATGAAGCCGAGCTGCACGGTCAGGTGGGTTACGAAGAGGTCGAGACCAACGCCCGTGGCCGCGTTCTGCGCGTGCTCAAGCGTACCGATCCGGTGCCGGGCAAGGACATTGTCCTGAGCCTCGACATCAAATTGCAGGAAGCCGCCGAGGCTGCGCTGGGTGGCCGGCGTGGTGCGGTGGTGGCGCTCGATCCGAAAACCGGCGAAGTGCTGGCGATGGTCAGCCAGCCGAGTTTCGACCCGAACCTGTTCGTCACCGGCATCAGCTTCAAGGCGTACGCCGAGCTGCGTGATTCGATCGACCGACCGCTGTTCAACCGCGTGCTGCGCGGTCTGTACCCGCCGGGCTCGACGATCAAGCCGGCGGTGGCGATTGCCGGTCTCGATGCGGGCGTGGTGACGGCGTCGAGCCGGGTGTTCGACCCCGGTTACTACATGCTGCCCAACTACGATCACAAGTACCGCAACTGGAACCGCACCGGGGACGGCTTCGTCGACCTCGACACGGCGATCATGCGGTCCAACGACACCTACTTCTATGACCTGGCACACAAGCTGGGCATCGACCGGTTGTCGGCCTACATGAACAAGTTCGGTATCGGCCAGAAGGTCTCGCTGGACATGTTCGAAGAATCCCCCGGCCTGATGCCGTCCCGCGAGTGGAAACGCGCGACCCGGCGTCAGGCGTGGTTCCCCGGCGAAACCCTGATTCTCGGGATCGGCCAGGGCTACATGCAATCGACTCCGCTGCAACTGGCCCAGGCGACTGCGCTGGTGGCCAACAAGGGTGTGTGGAATCGCCCGCACCTGGCCAAATCCCTCGAAGGCGTGAAACCGGTGGATGAGAATCCGATGCCGGACATCATCCTGCGCGATCCGTCGGACTGGACCAAGGTCAACCATGGCATGCAACAGGTGATGCACGGTGCACGCGGTACGGCGCGTAAAGCGGCGATCGGCGCGCAATACCGGATCGCCGGCAAGTCGGGTACGGCGCAGGTCGTGGCAATCAAGCAAGGTGAGAAGTACGACCGCTCCAAGGTTCAGGAACGCCACCGCGACCACGCCTTGTTCGTCGGTTTCGCGCCGGCGGATGACCCGAAAATCGTGGTGTCGGTGATGGTCGAGAACGGTGAGTCCGGTTCCGGCGTCGCGGCACCAGTGGTGCGGCAGGTCATGGATGCCTGGCTGCTGGATCAGGACGGACGGTTGAAGGCCGAATACGCCAGCCCTATCAGTGCGGAGGCTACGGCCCGTGATGAATAATTTCGATCGCATGCTCTCCAGCGAGGATGTGATGCGTCGCCGGGCGACGCTGTTGCAACGTTTGCATATCGACGGCCCGTTGCTGGTGCTGCTGCTGATTCTCGCGGCCGGCAGCCTGTTCGTGCTGTACTCGGCCAGCGGCAAGAGCTGGGATCTGCTGGCCAAACAGGCCACGTCGTTCGGCATCGGTCTGGTGTCGATGATCGTCATCGCCCAGTTCGAGCCAAGGTTCATGGCGCGCTGGGTGCCGCTCGGCTACGTGATCGGGGTGGTGCTGCTGCTGGTGGTGGACATCATGGGCCACAATGCCATGGGCGCGACCCGCTGGATCAACATTCCCGGGGTGATCCGCTTCCAGCCCTCGGAATTCATGAAGATCCTGATGCCGGCGACCATCGCCTGGTATTTGTCCAAACGCACGCTGCCGCCACAGCTCAAGCATGTCGGCATCAGTCTGCTGTTGATCGGCGTGCCGTTCGCCCTGATCGTGCGTCAGCCGGATCTGGGCACTTCGCTGCTGATTCTGGCCGGCGGCGCCTTCGTACTGTTTATGGGCGGGTTGCGCTGGCGCTGGATTCTCAGCGTACTGGCGGCGGCGATTCCGGTGTCGGTCGCGATGTGGTTCTTCATCATGCACGACTACCAGAAACAGCGGATCCTGACGTTCCTCGACCCGGAAAGCGATCCGCTCGGCACTGGCTGGAACATCATCCAGTCGAAAGCCGCCATCGGTTCCGGCGGGGTATTCGGCAAGGGCTGGCTGCTGGGCACCCAGTCGCATCTGGACTTCCTGCCGGAAAGCCACACCGACTTCATTATCGCCGTGCTCGGCGAAGAGTTCGGGCTGGTGGGCATCTGCGCACTGTTGCTGATCTATCTGTTGCTGATCGGTCGTGGCCTGGTGATTACCGCCCAGGCCCAGACGCTGTTCGGCAAATTGCTGGCCGGCGCTCTGACCATGACGTTTTTTGTTTACGTTTTCGTCAACATCGGTATGGTCAGTGGCCTGTTGCCGGTGGTGGGGGTGCCGTTGCCGTTCATTAGCTACGGCGGAACTTCGCTGGTGACGCTGCTGTCAGCGTTTGGGGTTTTGATGTCGATCCATACCCATCGCAAGTGGATCGCACAGGTTTGAATAAGGTGAAGAGTTCAATGCAAGTAATGCGTGACTGGGCGACACGATACGCACCGTGGCTCGGCCTGGTAGGCATCCTTGGCAGCGCGCAGGAAGCGTTGGCCGGCGATTACGAAGGCTCGCCCCAGGTGGCCGAATTCGTCGGTGAAATGACCCGCGACTACGGTTTCGCCGGCGAACAGCTGATGGCCGTGTTCCGCGAGGCCCAGCGCAAGCAGGCGATTCTCGACGCCATTTCCAAACCCGCCGAACGGGTCAAGCAGTGGAAAGAATACCGTCCGATGTTCATCACCGACGCGCGCATCGCCCGCGGTGTGGACTTCTGGCGTCAGCACGAGGCGACTCTGGCCCGCGCCGAGCAGGAATACGGCGTTCCGGCCCAGGTGATCGTATCGATCATCGGCGTTGAGACCTTTTTCGGACGTAATACCGGCAATTACCGGGTGATCGATGCCTTGTCCACGCTGGGTTTCGACTATCCTCCCCGTGCCGAATTTTTCCGCAAGGAGCTGCGTGAGTTCCTGCTGCTGGCGCGCGAAGAGCAGGTCGACCCGCTGACCCTCAAGGGTTCCTACGCCGGGGCGATGGGCTTGCCGCAGTTCATGCCGAGCAGTTTCCGCGCCTACGCGGTGGATTTCGACGGCGACGGCCACATCAATATCTGGAACAACCCGGATGATGCGATCGGCAGCGTCGCCAGCTATTTCAAGCGTCACGGCTGGGTCGCCGGCGAGCCGGTGGTCAGTCGCGCGGATGTACGGGGAGAGCAGGTGGATGAAGGCCTGACCACCGGCATCGAGCCGACGAAAACCGTCGGGGAGTTGCGAGCGCTGGGCTGGTCGAGTCATGATGCGCTGCGCGATGACATGCCGGTCACCGCATTCCGCCTCGAAGGCGACAATGGCCCGGAATACTGGATGGGCCTGAAGAATTTCTACGCGATCACGCGTTATAACCGCAGCGTGATGTACGCCATGGCCGTACATCAACTGTCTGAACAGCTGGTACAAGCACGGGGCGTCAAGTAATGCGGGCATTGCCTATCAATAAACCCCTGAAGCTGGTGGCTTTCGCTGCGTTGGCGGTGCTGGTCGCCAGTTGTTCGACCAGCCGTTCGCCGAGCCAGAAGCCGACCACCGCCGTGCGTTCGCAGCCGGGCCTGGACATCAACCGGGCCCACAAGGACGGCGCGCCGTGGTGGGACGTCGACGTATCGCGCATCCCGGATGCCACGCCGACCCTGCACACCGGCCCGTACAAGGCCAACCCGTACACCGTGCTGGGCAAGACCTACTTCCCGTTGCAGGAATCCAAGACGTACGTGGCCTCCGGCACCGCGTCCTGGTACGGCACCAAGTTCCACGGTCAGAACACCGCCAACGGCGAGGTCTACGACCTGTACGGCATGAGTGCCGCCCACAAGACATTACCGCTGCCGAGTTACGTTCGGGTGACCAACCTGGACAACAACCGCACGGTGATCCTGCGAGTCAACGACCGTGGCCCGTTCTACTCGGACCGGATCATCGACCTGTCCTACGCCGCCGCCAAGAAGCTCGGTTATGCCGAAATCGGCACCGCGCGGGTCAAGGTCGAAGGCATCGACCCGCAGCAATGGTGGGCCGCCAAGGGCCGTCCGGCGCCTTTGATGCTCAACGAGCCGCAAGTCGCGCAGAATAGCGCCCCGGTGATCACGGCCTCGGCCGGCACCGTCGAGCAATGGACTCCGCCGCCGCAGCAGCACGCCGCGGCCGTCGTGCCAGTTCAGCTTGATGCAAAAAAAAACGCTTCTGCACCAGCGTCTGGCCAGTATCTGCAGGTGGGCGCGTTCGCCAACCCGGACGCTGCAGAGCTCCTGAGGTCGAAGCTCAGCGGGATGGTGAGCGCTCCGGTGTTTATCAGCTCGATCGTGCGCAATCAGCAGACCCTGCACCGGGTTCGCCTGGGACCGATCGGTTCGCCGGGTGAAATTGCCCAGGTACAGAACAGCGTGCGCCTGGCCAACCTGGGTTCGCCAAGTGTGGTCACCGAGTAAACGTAGGACTTGATTGACGGTTCACCAGCGATTGGGGGGTGAACCAGGTTGTTGGCTCGTCGAAGAACAAAAGCCCGGCAAGGGTGACTGGAGTGAGCAACTGAACACGCGATGCTCGTAGGGTTTGCTCGAAAGCTCGCCGAGCGGCGATCAGGCAAGGCAAAAACAGGTGAGGAAGCGGAGTGTAGGGGACCTACATGAGCATTTCGAATCTGTTTTTAACGCAGCATGATCGTCGCGCAGGCAGGTTTCGGGCAAAACCTGAAAGACATCTGATTAAATTTTGTCCGCCAGGACAGTTTCCATTAGCGATTTCGAGAGACGGATGAACATCACCACCTTTGCCAAACGCCTGTGTCTGCTAGTCCCGCTGCTCCTCTCGCCTGCCGCGTTCGCGGCCGAGATGATGCCGTCGCCACCACAACTGGCCGCCAAATCCTACGTGCTCATGGATGCCAACAGCGGCAACGTGCTGGTGGAGAACAACGGTGACCAGCGTCTGCCGCCGGCCAGCCTGACCAAACTGATGACCGCGTACATTGCCACGCTGGAAATCCGTCGCGGCCAGATCGGTGAAAACGACCCGGTGACCGTCAGCGAAAACGCCTGGCGCACCGGCGGTTCGCGGATGTTCATCAAGGTCGGCTCGCAAGTCACTGTCAGCGACCTGCTGCACGGCATCATCATCCAGTCCGGCAACGACGCCAGCGTCGCGGTGGCTGAACACATCGCCGGCAGCGAAGATGCGTTCGCCGACCTGATGAACAAGACCGTCGCCGATCTGGGCATGACGAATACCCACTTCATGAACCCGACCGGTCTGCCGAACCCTGAGCACTACTCGTCGGCTCACGACATGGCGATCCTGGCGCGCGCGATCATCCACGAAGACCCGGCTCACTACGCGATCTACTCGCAGAAAGAGTTCTTCTGGAACGGCATCAAACAGCCTAACCGCAACCTGCTGCTGTGGCGCGACAAGACCGTCGACGGTCTGAAAACCGGTCACACCGACGAAGCCGGCTACTGCATGGTGTCTTCGGCCGTACGTGACGGCATGCGCCTGATCGCCGTGGTGTTCGGCACCAACAGCGAAGTGGCACGTGCCGCTGAAACCCAGAAGCTGCTGACCTACGGTTTCCGCTTCTTCGAAACCCAGACCTTCTACCAGAAGGGCACCGAACTGGCTCAGGCCCCGGTGTGGAAAGGCACTACCAGTCAAGTCAAGGCCGGCCTGGCACAAGACCTGACCATGACCCTGCCGAAAGGCCAGCTGAAGAAGCTCGCTGCCAGCATGACCATGAACCCGCAACTGACCGCGCCAATCGCCAAGGGCGACGTGATCGGTAAAGTCGAAGTGAAACTGGACGACAAGGTGGTGCACAGCGCCGACCTGATCGCTCTGGACGCTGTCGAGGAGGGTGGTATCTTCCGCCGCATGTGGGATAGCATCCGTCTATTCTTCTACGGCTTGTTCAACTGATTTGAGTTGACCTGCATGGCCCCGTTCCGATCCGGAGCGGGGCCTTGTTCGTTACCGGGCTTACGCTTACGAGGCCGTTACGCCATGACCGATACCGAAGTAAAGGCGCCAAAGATCGAATTTCCCCAGGTTGATTATCCGGTTAAGGTGATCAGCGATACGGGCGTCGGCAACAAAGACAAGATCATCGACATCGTCAAGAAACACGCCAAGATCAACGATGAGCGTGTCGACGAGCGTCAAAGCAGCAACGGCAAGTACACCACCATCCAGTTGCACATCGTCGCGACCGACCAGGATCAGCTGTACAACATCAACAGCGAACTGCGGGCTACCGGTTTCGTGCACATGGTGCTGTGATGCCGGGCACGCTGGGCTTTCGCGAGCTTGGCCAGATGGCTTACGAGCCGGTCTGGCAGGCCATGCAGCGTTTTACCAACGAGCGTGGCACCACGGCCCCGGACGAAATCTGGCTGGTCGAACACCCGCCGGTGTTCACCCAGGGCCAGGCCGGCAAGGCCGAGCACCTGTTGCTGCCGGGGGATATTCCGGTGGTGCAGGTCGACCGCGGCGGTCAGGTGACCTACCATGGCCCCGGCCAGCTGGTGGCTTACCTGCTGCTGGATGTGCGCCGACTCGGTTTCGGCGTGCGCGATCTGGTCAGCCGCATGGAGCGCTGCCTGATCGAACTGCTGGCCAGCTACGGCGTGACCGCCGTGGCCAAGCCGGATGCTCCCGGCGTCTACGTCGACGGAGCGAAGATCGCTTCTCTGGGTTTGCGGATTCGCCACGGTTGTTCCTTTCATGGCTTGGCCCTGAACGTGGACATGAACCTGGAGCCGTTTCGACGGATTAATCCCTGCGGCTATGCCGGGCTGGCGATGACCCAGCTGAGCGAGCACGCAGGATCGATTGAATTTGCCGAGGTAAGTGCCCGGCTGCGCGCGCAGCTCGTCAAACACCTCGACTATGCTGAGCAGACGACCCTGACGGGCGGAATCGACTGATATGACTACTGATGCAGTGCAAACCATGATCCCGACGCTCGACGTGACCGAGCGCCCGGCCCCGCGTCCCAAGGTTGAAGCCGGCGTCAAGCTGCGCGGCGCCGAGAAGGTTGCACGCATCCCGGTGAAGATCATTCCGACCACCGAACTGCCGAAGAAACCCGACTGGATCCGCGTGCGCATCCCGGTTTCGCCGGAAGTCGACCGCATCAAGAGCCTGCTGCGCAAACACAAGCTGCACAGCGTCTGCGAAGAAGCGTCCTGCCCGAACCTGGGCGAGTGCTTCTCCGGCGGCACCGCGACCTTCATGATCATGGGTGACATCTGCACCCGTCGTTGCCCGTTCTGCGACGTTGGTCACGGTCGTCCGAAGCCACTGGACGTCAACGAGCCGGAAAGCCTGGCCATCGCCATCGCCGACCTGAAGCTCAAGTACGTGGTGATCACCTCGGTTGACCGCGACGACCTGCGTGACGGCGGTGCCCAGCACTTTGCCGACTGCATCCGCGAAATCCGCAAACTGTCGCCGAACGTGCAACTCGAAACCCTGGTCCCGGACTACCGTGGCCGTATGGACATCGCCCTGGAAATCACCGCGGCCGAGCCGCCGGATGTGTTCAACCACAACCTGGAAACCGTACCGCGCCTGTACAAGGCTGCCCGTCCGGGTTCGGACTACCAGTGGTCGCTGACCCTGCTGCAACGCTTCAAGCAGATGATGCCGCACATCCCGACCAAATCCGGCCTGATGCTGGGTCTGGGCGAGACCGACGACGAAGTCATCGAAGTCATGAAGCGCATGCGCGAACA
This sequence comes from Pseudomonas sp. B21-021, assembly GCF_024749205.1. Taxonomy (NCBI): domain Bacteria; kingdom Pseudomonadati; phylum Pseudomonadota; class Gammaproteobacteria; order Pseudomonadales; family Pseudomonadaceae; genus Pseudomonas; species Pseudomonas sp. B21-021. Next base: position 5,658,680 of record NZ_CP087192.1, on the reverse strand, counting down.
CGACATCGACATGCTGACCCTGGGCCAGTACCTGCAACCGTCCCGCAGCCACTTGCCGGTGCAGCGTTTCGTGCACCCGGACACCTTCGCCTGGTTCGCCGAGGAAGGTTACAAGATGGGCTTCAAGAACGTCGCGTCCGGCCCGTTGGTGCGTTCTTCGTACCACGCCGACGAGCAGGCGAAACTGGTCAAGGCCGAGCTGCTCGGTTCCTGATTCAGCGCTGAATAAAAAATGCCCGCCGGGGTTTATCACCCGGCGGGCATTTTTTTGCCTGGCTTACACTCGTTACTGACTTTTCCTGCAATCTGCGGCGCGGCTTAGCCTCTTCTGTTTGTCGCCGTTCCTGACTACTGTGTGAGCATGACTTCACACAGGGAGATCCATGGATGACCGTTCGACCGACCCACACCCTTTTTCCGCACAAGCCTGTGCCTGCACTGCCGTCGGAAGGACTGATAGGCGTGATTGCGCCCGCCGGCCCTGGCACGCTGGATACCGAAAAGGCCGTTCAGTGGATGCGCGCCCGGGGTTATGGTTTGCGAGTGTTCCCCGGCGTATACGAGAAGGATGGCTATATGGCCGGCAGCGACGAGGTACGGCTCAACGATCTGCACGCGGCGTTCGCTGACGAAGAGGTGGATGCAATCATTTGCCTGCGCGGTGGCTACGGCACGCCAAGGTTGCTGGACCGGATCGACTACGACCTGCTGAGCCGCCATGCCAAGCCCTTCGTCGGTTACAGCGACATCACCGCGCTGCATCTGGCTATTAGTCGCTACGCCGGGTTCGTGACCTTTCATGGGCCGTTATTGAATGCCGATCTGCTGGGTGACAAGGAACCGCCGACGGTGACGTCGTTCTTCGCCATGCTGCGCGGTCAGTTGAAGGCCGGCAGTGTGCTGAGTCATCCGGCGGCTTATCCATTGACCACCGTGGAGCCCGGCATTGCCCACGGGCGTTTGCAGGGCGGCAATCTGGCGATGATCGCTGCGACTTTGGGCACGCCTTACGAAATCGACGTCGAAGGGGTGATTCTGCTCATCGAGGACATCAACGAGCCGTTGTACCGGATCGACCGCTTGCTGACCCAGATGCGTCTGGCGGGCAAATTGGCCAGGTTGCGAGGCGTGTTGGTCGGGGATGTGGCTGGCGTGGATATCGAGGCTTTGAACCGCTTGCTCAAGCAGACCTTTGAACCGCTGCGGATTCCGGTACTGTCCGGCTGGCGCAGCGGGCACTGCGATCCGAACCTGACGCTGCCGCTGGGGGCGCTGGTTCGACTGGATGCGGGTAAGAAGGAATTGATGCTGGAGCAGGATGTGGTGATTCGCTGAGCGAGCCACAAAAAAAGACCGCCGCCTGAAGAGGCGGCGGTCTTTTTGTTTTTACTGGTTACGCAGGCTTTCCAGCAGCTTGTGCGTCGGATAACCGTCCGCCGGCCAGCCGAATGACTGCTGTGCACTGCGGATCGCCTTGCGCGTATTGGCGCCGATGATCCCGTCTGCCGCACCTGCGTCATAGTTGCGCGCGGTGAGCAGGTTTTGCAATTCGATCCGTTCGGTGCGGCTCAACGGCAGATCGTCTTTTGGCCAGCTGCCATTGATCAGGCCGGCGCCGTCGAAGCGCTCGGACAACAGGCTCACGGCCAGTGCGTAGGACGACGAGTTGTTGTACTTGAGGATCGCCCGGAAGTTATCGAGGATCAGGAACGCCGGGCCACGATAACCGGCCGGCAGCAGCAGGGCGGCGGACAGTTGCTCGGAACCGGCCGGCACCTGGCCGCCGTTCGGCAGGATTACGCCCAATTGCCGCCATTCAGCGACGCTCTTGCGAATTGCGCCGTCGGCCAGGGTGTAGTTGAAACCGCTCGGCAGTTGCACTTCGAAGCCCCACGGCTGGCCACGCTGCCAGCCTGAGCTTTGCAGGTAATGCGCGGTGGAGGCCAATGCGTCAGCCGGGCTGCCCCAGATGTCGCGGCGACCGTCACCGTCGAAATCCACGGCGTGGGTGTTGTAGGTGGTCGGGATGAACTGGGTCTGGCCCATGGCACCGGCCCAGGAACCGAGCATTTTCTCCGGCGTGATGTCGCCCTGTTGCAGGATCTGCAACGCCGCAATCAACTGCGCATGGGCAAAGCCCGGACGGCGACCTTCATAAGCCAGTGTTGCCAGCGAGTTGATCACCGACTTGCTGCCCTGGAACTGGCCGAAATTGCTTTCCATCCCCCACACCGATACCAGCGCCTGACGATCGACGCCATAACGCTGTTCGATGCTTTGCAGGATGTCAGCGTACTGGCTGATCAGGGCCTGGCCTTTGCGCACGCGCAAGGGCGAAAGGGCGCCGTCCAGGTATTCCCAGACCGGCCGGGCGAATTCCGGCTGGCTGCGGTCGGCGCGAATCACGCTGGCATCGAAACTGACATTGGCGAACGCGCGGTCGAACAGGTCGGCACGAATGCCGGCAGCCAGAGCTTCCTTGCGGAACCCTGCCTGCCATTCGGCAAAGGTCTGGGTCGGTTGCAGGTCGAGGTTGTCACCGGACGGCACTACCGGCGGGATGACCGCTGGGGCTGTGGCAACGGGGACGGTCTGAAGCGGTTGAGCGTCGGCGGCGGTGGGTTTTTCCGCGCAGGCGACGAGCAGTACGAAGCTGGAGGCAGCGATCAGTTGGCGCAAGGGCCAACGACGGGAAAGACTGAGGGGCATGCACAGGTCCAGGGAATACTAATCAGGTGCAGACCTTAACATGAGGAGGGGGTGCTGTGCTTCAAGCGGCCAGAAAGTAAGAAGCCTCCCAGCTGTCAGACTGGAAGGCTTCGCGGCGGTAGCTGCCTTTACCCTTGGTTGGTCGTTCCTGGCGGCTGCGGAACAGGGGTTGGGCGACGATGGATTTGGCCTTGTTGTGGCCATGTTTCGATGGCTTTTTGCTCATGAGGATTCTCTCGATCGAGTGGGGTTTTGCGCGGCAGATAATCTGCCGATCTCGGGCGTCTGTCTATAGGACCGAGGGCGGGATGTTCTGTAGGAAATGGACTCGGTAAAGAACGGGATCGCAGAGCGCGATCCCGGATCTCATTCGGCAGGCAATGTCAGCCGCTGACCGGCCATCAGCAGCGCCAACCGGCTCAGGCTCATCCACGGCGAGCCCGCCGCCTGGCCCTTGATCTGCGCATCGATGCGCTGGGCTTCGAGCAGCAACTGCGCCCAGCGTTGCGCCGAGTAGCGTTGCAAGGCCTTGCTCATCAGCGGTTTGCGCTTGTCCCAGACCGGCGGCTTGGCCTGACTGAAGCACTTGTCCAGCGGCGTGCCCTGACTGTATTGCAACGAGATGTTAGCCAGCAGGCGCAACTCCCGGGCCAGGGCCCAGAGGATCACCGGCGGTTCGACCCCTTCACCGCGCAGCCCTTCGAGCATGCGCAGAGCGTGAGCCGGTTCGCCGTTGAGCACCGCGTCGGTCAGGCCGAACACGTCAAAACGCGCACTGTCGGCCACGGCCGCCTGTACGGTTTCGACGGTGATCTGCCCGCCCTCGGCCATCAGCTTGAGCTTTTCGATCTCTTGCGCAGCAGCCAGCAGGTTGCCTTCGACCCGCGCGGCAATCAGCTCGACCGCGTCCTGGCTGGCTGACAGGCCGGCCTGGGACAGGCGCTGACGAATCCAGCTTGGCAACTGGTTGGCGTCCACCGGCCAGATCTGCACGAACTGGGTCTGCTGACCCTCGACCAGCGCCTTGCCCCACTTGGTTTTCTGCGCGCTGCCGTCCAGCTTCGGCAGGCTGATCAACAGCACCGTGTCTTCAGCCGGGCGCGAGCAGTATTCGATGAGTGCGGCAGCGCCCTTGTCACCGGGCTTGCCCGAAGGCAGGCGCAGTTCCAGCAGGCGTTTTTCGGCGAACAGCGACATGCTGGCGCCGGCCTGCAGCAACGTCCCCCAATCGAAATTGGCGTCGGCGGCGAAGACCTGGCGTTCGTCGAATCCTTGCTGACGGGCAGCGGAGCGAATGGCGTCGGCAGCTTCCTGGCACAGCAGCGGGTCATCGCCGCTGATGATGTAGACCGGCGCAAGGGCGCCTTGCAGGTGTTTGCCGAGTTGGGCGGGAGCGAGCTTCATAAGAAAGGGCGAACGGGGCGCCTGAGCGCCCCGAACGTCTTACTGCTGCGGCAGTTCGAGCGGCGACTGACGCGGAGTTTCCGCTTCAGCCTTCTGCGCCGCTTCGAGGGCGTCGGCCTCTGCCTTGGCACGGGCGTTGGCGGTTTGCTGCAGAGCGTCCAGCTGTGCCGGCGTCAGCTGTTGCAGACGCAGCATCATGCGCTGAACCAGCTCGCGGCGGGTTTCACGGCGTGCATCGTTGGCTTCCTGGTCGGAACCCACCAGGTTGTTGCCGTCGTGGATGAACACTTTCTGCACTTCAAGCTTGTCGCTTTTGAGCAGCAGGTCTTTTTCGCCACGGATATCGTAGGTCAGCACGGTGCTCACCTGATATTCGCCAGTACGACCGGCGCCGGCATAGCTGAGGATGCGCTGAGTTTCTTGCTCATCGGCCAGGTACAGTTTGTATGGCGCACCGGAAATGATCTTGACGCCGCTGGCCTCCAGCACCTGACGCAGTTGCGTCACGGTTTCGCCGTAGGCGTTGCGGGCGCTCAGATCGAGCTCCTTGATCGACAGTTCGTTGGTGCCGGTACCACGCAGCTGGAAACCGCAGGCGCTCAACAGGACGGCGAGGCCCATCACCAGCAGATTGCGTTTGATCATTGTGTTGCTCCCCTTGAAACCATGTGGGCCGACTCTGTGGCCCGAAAGGTTTTACTGGGCGTCAGGCTCACCTGACGCCCGATCCAATTAGCTGGCGACGATATTGACCAGTTTCCCGGGCACTACGATCACTTTGCGAATCGTCAGGCCGTCAACGAAACGCAGCACGTTTTCGTTGGCGCGGGCTGCCGCTTCGACTTCTTCACGGGTCGCGGCGGCCGGCATTTCGATCTGGCCGCGCAGCTTGCCGTTGACCTGGATCACCAGGGTCAGGCTGTCCTGCACCAGCGCGCTTTCGTCCAGCACCGGCCAGCCGGCGTCGATCACCGGATCGGCGTGGCCCAGGCGGTTCCACAGCTCGTGGCTGATGTGCGGCGTGATCGGAGCCAGCAGCAGCGTTACGGTTTCCAGACCTTCCTGAACCAGTGCGCGATCCTGTTCGGTCGCTTGCGCGGCTTTTTCCAGCACGTTCATCAGCGTCATCACCTGAGCGATGGCGGTGTTGAATTTGTGGTTCTGGCCGACGTCGTGGCTGGCCTGCTTGATCGCCTGGTGGATCGCGCGGCGAATGACTTTCTGCTCGTCATTCAGACCGGCGATGTCCAGTTTGCCCGGCAGGCCCTGAGTGATGTGGGCCTGAGCCAGACGCCAGACGCGCTTGAGGAAGCGGTGCGAGCCTTCCACGCCGGAGTCGGACCATTCAGCGCTCATGTCAGGTGGCGAGGCGAACATCATGAACAGACGGCAGGTGTCCGCGCCGAACTGATCGATCATCGACTGAGGGTCGACGCCGTTGTTCTTCGACTTGGCCATCTTCTCGGTGCCGCCGATTTCTACCGGCAGGCCGTCGGCGATCAGCTTGGCGCTGATGACCTTGGCCTTGCTGTCGCGCTCGAGTTCCACGTCCGCCGGGTTGAACCAGGTGTAGGCACCGTTGGCTTCACGACGATAGTAAGTCTCGGCGACCACCATGCCCTGGGTCAGCAGGTTCTTGAACGGCTCGTTGGAGCTCACCAGGCCTTCGTCGCGCATCAGCTTGTGGAAGAAGCGCGCGTAGAGCAGGTGAAGAATGGCGTGTTCGATACCGCCGATGTATTGATCCACCGGCAACCAGTGGTCGGCCGCGGATTTTTCCACCAGACCGCCTTCAAAGTGCGGCGAGGCGTAACGGGCGTAGTACCAGGACGACTCGACGAAGGTGTCCATGGTGTCGGTTTCACGCTTGGCAGGCTGACCGCATTTCGGGCAAGCGCACTCGTAGAACTCCGGCATGCGTGCCAGCGGCGAACCGGCGCCGTCCGGCACCACGTCTTCCGGCAGGACGACAGGCAGTTGATCTTCCGGCACCGGCACGTCACCGCAGGCATCGCAGTGGATGATCGGGATCGGGCAGCCCCAGTAGCGTTGACGGCTGATGCCCCAGTCGCGCAGGCGGAACTGGGTGCGCGAGGCGCCCAGCTCTTTCTTGATCAGGGCGACTTCCATGGCGTCGAACGCGCCAGCGAAGTCCAGACCGTCGAATTCGCCGGAGTTGATCAGCGTGCCGTGCTCGCCGTAGGCGTCCTGCCATGGCGCCGGGTTGGTTTCACCGGAGCTGGTGCGAACCACGGATTTGACCGGCAGGTTGTACTTGTGGGCGAACTCGAAGTCGCGCTCGTCGTGCGCCGGCACAGCCATGACCGCGCCGTCGCCGTAGTGCATCAGCACGTAGTTGGCGACCCACACCGGCAGTTTTTCGCCAGTCAGCGGGTGCTCGACGAACAGGCCGGTCGGCAGGCCTTTCTTCTCTTGGGTGGCGACGTCGGCTTCGGCGACGCTGCCGCCCTTGCATTCGGCGATGAACGCTTGCAGCTCGGGGTTGTTCTTCGCGGCGAGGGCGGCCAGGTGGTGCTCGGCGGCTACGGCGACATAAGTCGCGCCCATCAGGGTGTCCGGACGGGTGGTGAAAACTTTCAGGGTGCCGCTTTCGCCGATCGAGTCGACGTTGTACGGGAATTGCACTTCCATCCCGCGCGACTTGCCGATCCAGTTGCGCTGCATGGTCTTGACCTGCTCGGGCCAGCCAGTCAGTTCGTCGAGACTCTCCAGCAGCTCATCCGCATAGGCGGTGATCTTGAAGTAGTACATCGGGATTTCGCGCTTTTCGATCAGCGCGCCGGAACGCCAGCCGCGACCGTCGATCACCTGTTCGTTGGCCAGAACGGTCTGATCGATCGGGTCCCAGTTCACGGTGCCGTTCTTGCGGTAGATCACGCCTTTTTCGAACAGGCGAGTGAACAGCCATTGTTCCCAGCGGTAGTAATCCGGTTTGCAGGTGGTGACTTCGCGCGACCAGTCCACCGCCAGGCCCAGGCTGCGCAGCTGGGATTTCATGTAGGCGATGTTTTCGTAGGTCCACTTGGCCGGGGCCACGTTGTTCTTCATCGCGGCGTTTTCCGCCGGCATGCCGAAGGCGTCCCAACCCATCGGTTGCAGAACGTTCTTGCCGAGCATGCGCTGGTAGCGGGAGATCACGTCGCCGATGGTGTAGTTGCGCACGTGCCCCATGTGTAGCTTGCCGCTGGGGTAAGGGAACATCGACAGGCAGTAGTAAGTCTCCTTGCCTGGCTGTTCACTGACTTCAAAGGACTTTTGCTCGTCCCAGAACGACTGGGCGGCGGCTTCGATTTCACGGGGCTGATATTGTTCGTGCATGGCTACTTTTGTACTGGATAGGGGTGGCCTAATCCTCTTCAATGCGACGTTCGGGGCGTGCCGGACGAGCTGGAAGTGGAGTTACAGGAAGCGCCGTAGCATACATGACCGCGCTCGGCCTAGGGAAACCCTGATTGCAGCCGTTTGACCGGCTGAAATCGCGGCGAGGGCCGTTGGTCGCGGCGTGCAGCCGGTTTGTGCAGCGAAGCTAAGCTCTAACTGGGGAGTGAGTCTTATCTTCAATGAGGTGAGGGATGGTGGAGTCACAGCAAAAAAACGTTACCAAACCCGAGTTGTACGAGCGGTTGATCGATCGTCTGGGTATGGCCCTGGACGCGGCAAAAACCGCTGGAAGGCTGCGCGACGAGCGCCCCCTGGAGCTGGAATTGCGTGGCTTGAGTCCCGCCGAGTTCAAACTGGTCAAGGCCTATCTGGATCGCAGTGAGCGTGAAACCCACGGATACCTGTCACAAGCGGTGAAACAACTCGATGCAGCCCATACGGCCAATGTCATCTGGCTCAAGGACAAGGCGCCCGGCAGAGACCCCGTCAAGGTTCGGACTCTGCAGGCCAAGTAAACGCATGGCAGGTCAAAAAGCGGATCTTTTTCAACAAGATCCGACCCTACTGGTTGTCGCGTTGTATCAACCCACTTAGGCTTCGGGCATCTCTGGAGATGCTCGATGCCTTTTCGTTATTTCATTAAACAACTTCTATTGCCGCCTGGCCTTCTTTTGCTGCTGTTGCTGGCGGCCTGGTGGCTGCGTCGCTCGCGGCCACGGCTGGCCGGGCTGTGTTTTGCATTGGGGTTTGGCGGCTTTTTGCTGATGAGTCTGCCGGTGGTCGTGCAGTGGGGCGCCAAGGCGCTGGAGCGCGAGCCGCCGCTGGCCCGGGAAGCATGGACAAGCCTGGTGCAGCGTGCTGATGCGATTGTGGTGCTGGGCTCCGGTCGCGAGCGCGGCGATCTGGCCTGGGGCGAGGATCAACCGACCGGTGTCGGGCTGGAGCGCCAACGTTATGCGGCGCGACTGGCCAAGGCGTCGGGGTTGCCGATTCTGACCAGCGGTGGCCTGCATTACGGTACGCCGCCGACTGAAGCCAAATTGATGGCCGATTCGTTGCGCGATGATTTCGGTGTGACGGTGCGCTGGCAGGAAGGGGAGAGCCGCACCACGTGGGAGAACGCCGAATTCAGTGCCAAAATGCTGTTGCCGGAAGGCGTCAAACGCATCGTGCTGGTGACCCAGGCCTGGCACATGCCGCGAGCGGTGTGGAGTTATCAACAGGCCGGATTCGAAGTGGTGCCGGCGCCGGTCGGTTTCCTCGGCACTGACAACGCCCGGCCGTTTGGCGGCTGGCTGCCGGAGTTCAAGTCGATCTGGCAGAGCGGGCAGTTGATGAACGAGGCGGTGGGGCAGATTGGCTATTCGCTGTTCTACCGAGGGAAGGAAAGCGCCGATTGATCACTCCCGCGCAGGACGCGGGAGTGAACAGGCTTTCAGAGCGTCTTGGACATCCGGTTGGTCATCAGCGCCCAGCCGAACAGCACCACGCACAGGATGATCAGCGGCCACGAGCGCCATTGCAGATACGGCGTCAGGTTGTGCATCGGCACCACTTCGCCGTACAGCACGCCCTGTTCGAACTGCGGGATACGCTCGGTAATCTGCCCAAACGGGTTGATCAGCCCGGTCACGCCGTTGTTGGTCGCGCGAATCATCCAGCGTCCGGCTTCAAGCGCACGCATCTGCGCCATTTGCAGGTGTTGCAACGGGCCGATGGACGTACCGAACCAGGTGTCGTTGCTGATCGTCAGCAGCAGATCGCTGCGTGCCGCCAGACCTGCGGCGAACTCCGGGTAGACCACTTCATAGCAGATGAACGGCGCGATCTGATAACCCTTGGCCTGCAACAGGGCCTGATCGGCAGGGCCGCGGGCGAAGTCGGACATTGGCAGGTCGAAGAATGCGATCAGCCCGCGCAGGATGTCCTGCAACGGTACGTATTCGCCGAACGGCACCAGCTTCTGTTTCAGATAAGTGCCATCGCCTTCGCCGACCACGGTGATGCCGTTGAAGAAGCGTTTTTCGTGACGGACCATTTCGCGGATCGGCACGCCGGTGATCAGCGCCGATTTACGCTCGGCGGCGAAGTTGCCCATCATGGTCAGATAGCCCTCGGCGGACTCCTTGAGCACCGGGACAGCGGTTTCAGGCCAGATCAACAGGTCGACCGGTTTGGAGCGGAAGCTCAGGTCGCGGTACAGCGCCAGTTGCGCATTGAGCTCGGCCGGGTCCCATTTCATGCTTTGTGCGACGTTGCCCTGAATCGCGGCAACGGTCAGCGGCGCGCCCGCCGGGCTGGTCCAGGCATGGCCCTTGAGCGCAATGCCTGCCGCCCATGGCCCTATCAGCAATACCAGGCCGGCGGCGATGAAGGCTTTGCGGCGGGTTTGCAGCAGGCGCGGTGCGTTGTAGATCAGTGCAGCGGTCAGCGCCAGAACGAACGACACCAGCCACATGCCGCCCACTGGCGCGAGCCCGGCCAGCGGGCCGTCGAGCTGGCTGTAACCGGAATACAGCCACGGGAAACCGGTGAGGAACCAGCCACGGAAAGCTTCCTGACCGACCCACAACGCCGCAAACGCCAGGGCGTCGGCCACTGGCGCTTCATTACGCCGCAACCAGCGCGCCCAGAGCCACGCAGGCAGGGCGAAGAACCAGGCAATGGCTGCCGTGAAGATCAGCATCAGGAACCCGGCCAACAGCACCGAAGCGCCGCCGAAATGGTGGATGCTGTAATAGATCCAGCTGGTGCCGGCGCCGAACAGGCCGAAACCGAAGCACCAGCCACGACCCAGTGCCTGACGCGGGCTCAGTTCGCGCAGGCCGGCATAGAACAGGCCGACCGCCAGCAATGCCAGCGGCCAGAGATCGAACGGTGCCAGAGCGAAGGTGGTGATTGCACCGGCCGCCACGGCCAGCAGGTTACCGGGCCAGCCGGGACGGGTTGTCCAGCGCATTTCAATCCTTAGATTTTTTACCGGGCGATTGGGGTCAGTCGCAGCAAATGAATCCGACGGCTGTCGGCATTCAGGATGCGGAAACGATAGGCGCCGATTTCAGTGATTTCGTTACGTTTTGGCAAGTGCCCGAACGCGCTCATCACCAGCCCGCCGACGGTGTCGAACTCGTCGTCGGAGAATTCGCTGTCGAAGAACTCGTTGAAGTTCTCGATCGGCGTCAGGGCCTTGATCAGGAAATCACCGCTGGGCAGCGGCTTGATGTAGCTGTCTTCTTCGACGTCGTGCTCGTCTTCAATGTCGCCGACGATTTGTTCAAGCACGTCTTCGATGGTCACCAGACCGGCCACGCCGCCGTATTCGTCGATGACGATGGCCATGTGGTTGTGGTTGGCGCGGAATTCACGCAGCAACACGTTCAGACGCTTGGACTCCGGCACGAAGGTGGCCGGGCGCAGCAGGTCCTTGATGTTGAAGCTGTCGCCGTTCTCCTTGAGGATCAGTGGCAGCAGATCCTTGGCCAGCAGCACGCCCATCACGTCGTCATGGCTTTCGCCGATGACCGGGTAGCGCGAGTGGGCCGAGTCGACCACAGCGGGGAGGAATTCGCGGGGTGTCTGGGTCGCCTTGATGCTGATCATCTGCGAGCGCGGCACCATGATGTCGCGAACCTGCAGGTCAGCCACCTGGATGGCGCCTTCGACGATGGCCAGCGCTTCGCTGTCCAGCAGTTTGTTCTGATGTGCATCGCGCAGCAGCTCAAGCAGCTCCTGGCGGTTCTTCGGCTCGTGGGCAAAAGCCTGGGTCAGTTTACCCAGCCATGACTTTTGCCCGTTGCTCGATCGATCTTCGCTCATAGCGATTACTCTGAATCCTTTGTTGTAACAGTAGGGGATGTTTCGGTTTCGTCGTCCGCGTACGGATCGGGATAACCCAACTCGGCAAGCAACTCGCGTTCCAGTGCTTCCATTTCCTCGGCTTCCTCGTCATCTATATGGTCGTAACCAAGCAGATGCAAGCAGCCGTGAATGACCAGATGTGCCCAGTGGGCCTTTAGTTCCTTGCCCTGTTCGGCAGCTTCGCGCTCGACCACTGCCACGCAGATCACAAGATCGCCCAGCAATGGAATGTCGAGAAACTCGTCGGGCACTTCGGCGGGAAAGGACAGGACGTTGGTCGCGTAATCCTTGTGCCGCCAGGTGTGATTCAGTTCGCGGCCTTCTTCCTCGTCGACCAGACGAATGGTCATTTCCGAGTCAGCGGTGCGCTGGCGCAGGGCCAGTTCGCACCATTGGCGGAACTCGGCTTCGGTCGGCGCAGACGCTTCGGTCGCGATTTGCAGGTCAAGCTCAAGCATCGTGGCGGGTGTCCTTTGGCGCTTCATCGGCCACGCGATTCTCGAAGCGCTCGTAGGCTTCGACGATGCGTTGCACCAACGGATGGCGCACCACGTCTTTGGGCTGGAAGTGGGTGAAGCTGATGCCCGGCACATCTTTCAGGACTTCGATGACGTGATGAAGTCCGGACTTGGTGCCGCGCGGCAGGTCGACCTGGGTGATGTCGCCGGTGATCACGGCCGTGGAGCCGAAACCGATCCGGGTCAGGAACATCTTCATCTGCTCGACGGTGGTGTTCTGGCTTTCATCGAGAATGATGAAGCTGTTGTTCAGCGTACGGCCGCGCATGTAGGCCAGCGGCGCGACTTCGATCACCTGACGCTCGATCAGCTTGGCCACGTATTCGAAGCCGAGCATTTCATAGAGCGCGTCGTAGAGCGGGCGCAGGTACGGGTCGATCTTTTGCGACAGGTCGCCGGGCAGGAAGCCGAGTTTTTCACCCGCTTCGACCGCCGGACGCACGAGCAGGATGCGACGGATCTGCTCGCGCTCCAGGGCATCCACCGCGCAGGCGACAGCCAGATAGGTCTTGCCGGTACCGGCCGGGCCGATGCCGAAGTTGATGTCGTTGCCGAGGATTTCCTTCACGTAGCGCAACTGATTCAAGCCGCGTGGGCGAATCATGCCTTTCTTGGTGCGCAGGGCGACGGAGGCTTCGGCGGGGGCGTGGTTGTCCAGCTGCTCGACGGCCGATTCCTGGAGAAACAGGTGAACCGTATCCGGCGACAGCTCTGAACCCTTGGTTTCCCGGTACAGGCGGCGAATGAGGTTTTCCGCGGAAGTGGTGTGCTTGGGTTCGCCGATCAGCTCGAACTGATTGCCGCGGTTGCGGATCTCGATGGCCAGGCGCTGTTCGATCAGGCGCAGGTGCTCGTCGAACTGCCCGCACAGATTGGCGAAGCGGCGAGCCTCAAAGGGCTCGAGGATAAAACGATGTGGTTCGATGGGTGCGTTCAAGGTCGTATTTAGCCGCCCTGGGGCAATTAGGATGAAATCAAGGATAACGCCAGCGGCGTGGGTGCGAAAGCTCTTAAAAAGCCTTGCATCGATTCAGCCGTCTGGCGGGGTCTCCTTGCGGTGTTACTGGATCAGCGAGCCGCGCAGCGAGTGCGGTTGCGCCGCGTCGATGTGCACGTCGGCGAACTGGCCGATCAGGGTCGGATTATCGCAGCGGAAGTTGACGATACGGTTATTCTCGGTGCGCCCTTGCAGCTCGCCCGGGTCTTTCTTCGAATAATCGGTCACCAGAATCCGCTGGACCGAACCGACCATTTGTCGGCTGATCTCGAACCCTTGCTGATTCAAACGGTGCTGCAAGGCGTTCAGGCGTTCTTTCTTCAGTTCTTCCGGGGTGTCGTCGGCCAGATCGGCGGCCGGGGTGCCCGGGCGCTGGCTGTAGACGAACGAGTAGGAAAAATCGAAACCGACGTCGGCAATCAGCTTCATGGTCTGTTCGAAATCTTTCTCGGTTTCCCCCGGGAAGCCGACGATGAAGTCCGAACTGATGCAGATGCCCGGTACGGCTGCGCGCAGTTTGCGCAGCTTGGATTTGTACTCCAGCGCCGTGTGGTTGCGCTTCATCGCGGCCAGGATCCGATCCGAACCCGACTGCACCGGCAAGTGCAGGTGCTTGACCAGTTCCGGCACTTCGGCGTGGGCCTGGATCAGGCTGTCGGAAAACTCCAGCGGGTGCGAGGTGGTGTAGCGGATGCGGTCGATGCCATCGACCGCTGCGACCACACGGATCAGTTCGGCCAGGTCCGCCAGGCGACCGTCGTGGGTCAGCCCGCGATAGCCGTTGACGTTCTGCCCCAGCAGGGTCACTTCGCGCACGCCGTGTTCGGCCAGGTGAATGATCTCGGCGATCACGTCGTCGAACGGTCGGCTGACTTCTTCGCCGCGGGTGTAAGGCACCACGCAGAACGTGCAGTACTTGCTGCAGCCTTCCATCACCGACACGTAGGCGCTCGGGCCGTCGATGCGCGGCTCGGGCAGGTGGTCGAATTTTTCGATTTCCGGGAACGAGACGTCGACTTGCGGCAGCTTGCTGATGCGCGCGGCGTCGATCATTTCCGGCAGACGGTGCAGGGTCTGCGGGCCGAACACCACGTCGACGTACGGGGCGCGATCACGGATCGCTGCGCCTTCCTGGCTGGCCACGCAACCGCCGACGGCGATCACCATGTCCGGGTTGGCCAGTTTCAGTTCGCGCCAGCGGCCGAGCTGGGAATACACCCGGTCCTGGGCGCGTTCGCGGATCGAGCAGGTGTTGAGCAGGATCACGTCGGCATCTTCGGCGCGCGCCGTGACTTCCAGGGCCTGGTGTTCGCCCAGCAGATCGACCATGCGCGAGCTGTCGTACTCGTTCATCTGGCAACCGTGGGTTTCGATGTAAAGCTTCTTGGCCATGGAATAGGGTCGTCACGTGGTTCAAAGAACCGCGCATTATAGGGAACATGTCCCCAGGTTCCTACCGCTGCGCGTCCGGTGGCTATGCTATAGTTCGCGCCCTCATTTTTACCCCGATGTCGTCCGCCCGCCATGACCAAACGCGAAGCTCCAATCTACAAGGTGATTTTCCTCAACCAGGGCCAGGTGTTCGAAATGTACGCCAAGCAGATCTATCAAAGTGATCTGTGGGGTTTCCTGGAAGTGGAAGAGTTCGTCTTTGGCGAGCGCACGCAAGTGGTCGTCGATCCGAGCGAAGAAAAGCTCAAGGCGCAGTTCGAAGGCGTGGTGCGCAGCTTTGTGCCGATGCACTCGATCGTGCGCATCGATGAAGTGGAGCGTCTGGGTACGCCAAAGATCAGCGAAGCCCGTGGCGGCGTTGGCAACGTGATGCCGTTTCCGGTGCCGATGCCCGAGAAGTAAACCGTAAGTCCGGGTCGCCTCATTCGCGAGCAGGCCCGCTCCCACAGAGGAATGCATTCCAATGTGGGAGCGGGCTTGCTCGCGAAGAGGCCAGAAAAATCTATAGAGAAATCAGGGAAGAGGCGAAAACGGCGTACGCCCGTCGGCGCTCTGCAATTCCATCAGGTATTTACGGAAAATTTGCCCGAGCACTTGCGTGGCAGTCTCAAGATCTTCGCGGGACATTTTTTCGGAGACTTCGTCGGCCGTATCCAGCGCATCTTCAGCACCGTTGACCGCCGCCATCTTCAGCACGATGTAGGCCTGAATGTTGTTGGCCTGCACGCCTTCGCCGTGGAAGAACATGGTGCCGAGCTTGAATTGCGCCTGGGCGTGGCCTTGCAGCGAGGCCTTTTCGAAATAGCTCAGGGCTTGATTGAGGTCGCGCGGCGCGTTCTTGCCGTCGTAGTAGAACTCACCCAACTCGTATTGCGCTTGCGCATCCCCCTCATCCGCTGCCTTTTGGCAGGCGGCGAGGGCCTGCGTGACATCTTGCGGCTGAGTATTGAGGGTGCAGCGACCCATCGCCGGGATCAACAACGAGTTGCCGCCTGCTTGTGCATGTGCGAGCAGCGGCTGAAGGAGCAACAGGCAGCCCAAGGCAAGGGTGCGGCCGGTGCGGTTCATGGGAATCGACTTACCTCTGAAGGGCGCGCGGACCCGTCGAGGGATCCAATAAGCGCGCATTATGAAATAAGCAGGGCCATCCTTACAAAGTCTTTACTCGATTTTCTGCTGCGCGGGAAATATATCGCCCACTTTAGGGGAGATTTTTGGCAGGAGTGTCGGAAAAGGCGTGCGGATGTAGGAGAACGCTGACGCTGGCAATGGCCAACGTCAGCGGCGGGGCGTTTTACTTCAACTTGGCGAAGGCGCGCTCGGCGGCGTCGAGGGTCAGTTTCAGCTCGGCTTCGCCATGGGCGATCGAGGTGAAACCGGCTTCGAAGGCGCTCGGTGCCAGATACACGCCACCTTCCAGCATCAGGTGGAAGAAGCGGCCGAACAGTGCCGCATCGCTGGCCATCACGTCTTCAAAAGTAACAATGTCGTCGGCACCGCTGAAGTACAGACCGAACATGCCGCCCGCCTGGGTGGTCACGAACGGAATGCCGGCGGCATCGGCGCGCTGTTGCAGGCCATCGAGCAGACGCGTGGTGTAGTCGGTCAGCTCGGCGTGGAAGCCCGGACGGCTGATCAGGCGCAGGGTGGTCAGGCCGGCGGCCATCGCCAGCGGGTTACCCGACAAGGTGCCTGCCTGATAGACCGGGCCCAACGGCGCGATGCGCTCCATGATCGAGCGCTTGCCGCCGAAGCAGCCGACCGGCATGCCGCCGCCGATGATCTTGCCGAAGGTGGTCAGGTCCGGGGTTACGCCGTAGTAAGCCTGGGCACCGCCGAGGGCAACACGGAAACCGGTCATCACTTCGTCGAAAATCAGCACCACGCCGTGCTTGTCGCACAGGCTGCGCAGGCCTTCGAGGAAACCCGGCGCCGGCGGTACGCAGTTCATGTTGCCGGCCACTGGCTCGACGATGATGCACGCGACGTCCTGGCCGACTTCGGCGAGCATTTTTTCAACGGCGTCGATGTCGTTGAACGGCAGGGTCAGGGTGTGTTTGGCGAACGCTGCCGGTACGCCGGCCGAGCTCGGTACGCCCTGGGTCAGTGCGCCGGAGCCGGCCTTGACCAGCAGGCTGTCGGAATGACCGTGGTAGCAGCCTTCGAACTTGATGATGCTGTCGCGGCCGGTGAAACCACGGGCCAGACGGATCGCGCTCATGGTCGCTTCGGTGCCGGAGCTGACCATGCGCACCATCTCCATCGACGGCACCAGCGAGCAGACCAGATCGGCCATCTCGGTTTCCATCGCGGTCGGCGCGCCGTAGGACAGGCCGTGTTGCAACTGGTTGCGCACTGCGTCCAGCACGTCCGGGTGGCTGTGGCCGAGGATCATCGGGCCCCAGGAGCCGACGTAATCCACATAACGCTTGTCGTCTTCGTCAGTGACGTAGGCGCCTTCGGCGTGCTTGAAGAACAGCGGCGTGCCGCCGACGCTCTTGAACGCGCGCACCGGCGAGTTCACGCCACCGGGAATGTGTTTCTGGGCGTTGGCAAACAGGGTTTCGGAACGAGACATGATCGGGCTCTCAGACTTTTAGTAATTCATTGAAGGCGCGGGCGCGGCGGGTCACTTCGGCGGTGCTGTCGGCGCCGAACAGGCCATGGACCACGGCCAGCAGATCGACACCGTGGGCCACCAGCGGCGCGGCGTTGTCGAGGGTGATGCCGCCGATCGCGCAGATCGGCAGGTGCAGGGTGCGTTTGGCTTCGTCGAGCAGATCGAGGCTGCAACTCGGTGCACCGGGTTTGGTATTGGAATTGAAGAAGCGACCGAAGGCGACGTAACTCGCGCCTTCTTTGGCGGCCTGTTCGGCCAGTTCAAGCTGCGCGTGGCAGGTCGAACCGATGATCGCCTTGGAACCGAGCAGGGCGCGGGTCGGCGACAGCGGGCCGTCGGTCTGGCCCAAGTGCACACCGACGTTCAGGCGCGCGGCCAGTTCGGCGTCATCGTTGATGATCAGTTGCGTCTTGTAGCGCTCGCACAGATCGCGCAGGGCTTCGGCCTCACGCAGGCGACGGGCTTCGTCGCTGCTCTTGTCGCGGTATTGCAGCAGGGTGACGCCGCCTTCCAGCGCCGCCTCCACGTAGGACAGAAACTTGCCGGCCAGCAACTGGCTGTCGGTGATGGCATACAGGCCACGTAGTTTCATCGCGCAGACCTCAGGCTCGAAACTTCAGGAACAGAAATCCAGCGGCAGGCGACGCGGCACGAACTGGCCTTTGCCCAGCTGTTCGGCATCGCGCAGGGTGCGCCAGGTGTAATCCAGCGCGGTACGCACCGCGCTGGCGAGGTTTTCGCCCAGTGCCAGGCGACCGGCGAGGGTGCTGGCCAGGGTGCAGCCGGAACCGTGATAGCTGCCCGGCAGGCGCTGGCACTTGAAGGTTTCGCGCAGACCGTCGCGGCTGTACAGGCGGTTGTGGATTTCGGTTTCGTCGCCGTGACCGCCGGTGATCAGCAGGTTCTTGATGTACGGCAACAGTTTTTCAGCACACTCGTCCGCGGTGCCTTCTGGCAGTTCGGCGAGGATCCGGGCTTCGGGAAGGTTGGGGGTGGCGATGATCGACAGCGGCAGCAGGCGTTCGCGCATGGCGTAGCCGACTTCGTCCTTGCCCAGGCGTCCACCGCCGCCGGCGCGCAGCACCGGGTCGCAGACCACTGGCAGGTGCGGGTGCGCCTGGAGCAGTTCGACGACGGTGTCGACCATTTCCAGGGAACCGAGCATGCCCAGTTTCACTGCCGCGACTTCGGAGTCGTTGAGCACGGCATTGGCCTGAGCCAGTACCCACTCACGGTCGAGGACGCGAAAGTCAGTGACGTTGACCGTGTCTTGCACGGTCAGGGCGGTGACGGCCGGAGCCGCATGGCAACCCTGAGCGAGCAGGGCTTCGATATCTGCCTGCAGGCCGGCGCCACCACTGGGGTCGTGGCCGGAGAGACAGAGGACAACGGGGCGTGAGCTGTAGATATTCATGGTGCGCGAGCTTACCACCAAACCTGTTTTCCGGGTGTTGTGGCGCAGTGCGCGGCCGATAACACGGGTAGCGAGATCCACAGCGCTTGTCACAATCTGACCGAGCCAACAGCTCTAGCCCGGCGTTCTGCTCTGGAACGCCCGTTCTAGAGCCTTTGTAGGAAAAATTTCCATGGTGCTCAATGGCCATCAACGGCTATGCTAGAGTGGATCCAAACCAATAACAGGTAATACCGGTTTTACGTCATCTCAAAGGGAATGGGGGGCTTCCTGACACAACCGGCCAAGCCACGCTGGGGCTTCAATGCGCTATTTGTTGATGTTGCTGTTCTGCTTGCCCCTCCTGGCAAGCGCCGTCGAGTTCGACGAGTTCACCCAGAGCCTCCCGCTGGGTCAATCCCTGCAAGTGTTCGAAGACCCGAGCGGTCAGGCGAGCATTGCCGACGTCCGCGCGCAAGCCGCCGCCGGAAACTTCAAACCCCATGACAAAGCCACGCTCAATGCCGGTTATTCGCGTTCGGCGTTCTGGCTGAAGATCGACCTGCATTACCGCCCGACCAATCCGTCGGCGCAGCGCAGCTGGTTGCTGGAGCTGGCGTATCCGCCGCTCGATCATCTCGACCTGTATCTGCCCGATGCCGCCGGCGACTATCGTCTGGTGCGGCAGACCGGGGACGCCTTGCCGTTCGCCAGTCGCGAGATCCGCCAGAACAATTACCTGTTCGACCTGGCGTTCAAGCCGGATCAACAGCGAACCGTTTACCTGCGGTTGTCCAGCGAAGGCTCGATCCAGGCGCCGGTGACGCTGTGGTCGAGCACCGCGTACCTCGAAGACCAGCCGGTGCGCCTGTACGTGCTGGGGATCATTTATGGCGTGCTGTTGGGGATGCTGGTCTACAACCTGTTCATCTACCTCAGCGTGCGCGACACCAGTTACCTCTATTACATCTTCTATATCGCTTCGTTCGGCCTTTATCAGCTGTCGGTCAATGGCGCGGCGGTCGAGTATTTCTGGCCGGACAACCCATGGTGGGCCAACGCCGCCACGCCGTTCTTCATTGGTTGCGCGGGACTGTTCGGCAGCCAGTTCGCCCGTAGTTTCCTGCAGACGAAGAACCACAGCCGCTGGCTCGATCGCCTGCTGATGGCCCTGATCGCGTTCGGCGCCGTGGTGATCGGCCTGTCGTTGATGACCAGTTATGGCCTGGCCCTGCGCCTGGCGACGACCCTGGCACTGACCTTTACCGTGGTTATTTTCGCCGCCGGGATCCTGGCCTGGTGGCGCGGCCTGCGGGTGGCGCGTTATTTCATCATTGCCTGGTCGGCGTTCCTGATCGGCGGCATCGTCAACACCATGATGGTGCTGGGCCTGCTGCCAAACGTGTTCCTGACCATGTACGCCAGCCAGATCGGTTCAGCCATCGAAGTGGCGTTGCTGTCTCTGGCGCTGGCCGACCGCATCAACGCGATGCGCGAACAACAGGCGCAGACCCTGTTCGACGCCGGCCAGAAACTCGAAGTGCTGAACCAGCAATTGGCCCACAGCAACAAGCTCAAGGACGAATTCCTCGCGACCCTGACCCACGAACTGCGCACGCCGATGAACGGGGTGATCGGTTCGCTCGAGTTGATGCAGACCGTCGAACTCGATCCGGAGCTGGAGCAATACCAGCAGACCGCCGCCGGTTCGGCGCGGGACATGATGCGCATGGTCAACGGCATCCTGACCCTGACCGAACTGCAGGCCGGCAAGCTCAAGGCCACGCCGGGCAGTTTCAGCCTGCGCGGGGTGGTCGAGGCGTTGCGGATTCAGTTCGATGGCAACGCCTCAAGCAAGTCGCTGGACTTCAAGGTCGACGTACTGTCGACCCTGCCGGATCGCCTGCATGGCGACAGCGCGAAACTCGCGCAATGCCTGGAATGCCTGCTGGACAACGCGATCAAGTTCACCCGCGTCGGCGGTCTGGCCTTGCGGGTCACTGGCAAGCCATCGACGGACAATCGCCTGGCGCTGTCCTTCGCGGTGATCGACACCGGCATCGGTTTCACCGATCTTGGCGAGGCGACGATGTATCAACGGTTCTTCCAGCTCGACGGTTCGATGACCCGCGAATACGGCGGGCTGGGTGTCGGTCTGGCGATCTGCCGTCAATTGGTGGAGTTGCTCGGTGGCAAGCTCACACACCGCTCCGAACCGGGGAGTGGCAGCCGTTTTCAACTGGATGTCGAGTTTGAGTTGCCGGAAGAGGAAGCCGTGCCCGCGTTCACCCGCGACACCGTGCGCGCGCCGCAAGATTGCACCGTGCTGCTGGTGGACGACAACAGCGTCAATCAATTGGTGATGCGCGGCATGTTGCTCAAGCTCGGTTTCCGCGTGCGTACCGCCGACCACGGCGCGGCGGCGCTCGACTGTTTGCAGCGCGAGCGCTTCGATGCCGTGCTGATCGATTGCCAGCTGCCGCCGCTCGATGGGGCATCGCTGTGTTGCCAGATTCGTGACCTGCCGGGATGCGCCCATTTGCCGGTGTTCATGATCGCGCTGGGGGCGGATCGCGAGCATTGCGCGTCGGGTGGTTCGATCGATTACCTGAGCAAACCGGTGAAATTCGAGGATCTGCAGGTTGCGATGCAGCGGCGGGTATTGAGTTGCTGATAGGGTGAAAGCGCCGGTATTTAGGCCAATATGACACTTTGATCGGTGCGGGGCCGGTGCTTAACTGAAGCTCTGGCCGATCAAGGAGCCCCGTCATGAACCTGCATCAGTTCGCCGAAACCCACGAAGTCACCAACCAGCCACCGTCGCTGGACGGCACCAATCTGTACCGCATCGATCTGCCGTTGCAGGAGTGGTCGCGGCGGTTCGGCGCCGGCTGGGCCGAGTCGCGGATTGATGCCTACGGCGCGCTGGCCGGCGGGCCGCTGATGGAGGCCGGGTTCCTCGCCAACCAGAACAAACCGGTGTTCGCCAGCCATGACCGCTACGGTCATCGCATCGACCTGGTGGAGTTTCATCCGGCGTATCACGAGCTGATGCGCACCGCCATTGAACATGGCCTGACGTCGTTGCCTTGGGCTCATCCACAGGACGGCGCGCATGTTGCCCGCGCTTCCATGAGCTACCTACACAGCCAGGCCGAGGCCGGCAGCGGTTGCCCGCTGACCATGACCTTCGCCAGTGTGCCCGCGATGCGTTTGCAGCCGAATCTGGCCGAACAGTGGCTGCCGAAAATTCTCGCCACCGAATACGACCCGCGCAATGTCGGCATGGCCCACAAGGCTGGCGTCACCATCGGCATGGCGATGACCGAGAAACAGGGCGGCACCGACGTCCGTGCCAACACCACCAAGGCCTATCCGGTCGGCGCCAGCGGGCCCGGTCAGGCTTATGAACTGGTGGGGCACAAGTGGTTCTGTTCGGCGCCGATGTGCGATGCGTTCCTGACGCTGGCGCAGACCGACAAGGGCTTGAGCTGCTTCCTGCTGCCGCGCCATCGCCCGGACGACACGCGCAATCAGTTCTACATCCAGCGCCTGAAAAACAAGCTCGGCAACCAGTCCAACGCTTCCAGCGAAGTGGAATTCCGAGGCGCGCTGGCGTGGATGGTCGGCGAAGAAGGGCGCGGCGTGCCGACCATCATCGAGATGGTGGCGATGACCCGTTTCGATTGCATGGTCGGCTCCAGCTCGCTGATGCGTCAGGCGCTGACTCAGGCCAGCCATCACTGCGCCCATCGCAAGGTCGGCGGCAAACTGCTCAGTGAACAGCCACTGATGCAGAACGTGCTGGCCGATCTGGCGCTGGAAAGCGAAGCCGCGCTGGCGCTGAGCCTGCGCATGGGCAAGGCGCTGGATCATCTGGACGATCGCCATGAAGCGCAGTTTGCCCGACTGGTGACGGCGGTGGGTAAATACTGGATCTGCAAACGTGCGCCGGGGATGATCAACGAAGCCGCCGAGTGCATGGGCGGTGCTGGCTATGTCGAGGAGAGCATCCTGCCGCGGCTGTACCGCGAAGCGCCGGTGAACTCGACGTGGGAAGGCTCCGGCAACGTGCAATGCCTCGATGTGTTGCGCGCCTTGTCGAAAGAGCCGGGAGTACTCGATGTGTTGTTCAGCGAGTTGGGCGACGGTCATGGCGACAAGCGACTGGCCGCGCACATTCAGCAATTGCAGGCACAGTTCAAGGACACCAGCGACATTCAATACCGCGCTCGGCAACTGACCGAAGACATCGCTTTGGGACTGCAAGCGAAGCTGCTGCTGGAAGCCGGGAATTCGGCGGTCAGCGATGCGTTCATCGCCAGTCGTCTGAACGGAGGCGGGCGGGCCTACGGCGCGTTGCCGCGCGGGCTGGATGTTGAGGCCATCGTCGCCCGCTCTACGCCGCAAGGTTTCTGAAGCATCCCTGTGGGAGCGGGCTTGCTCGCGAAGGGGCCGGTACATTCAACATCAATGTTGGCTGTGCTGACGCCTTCGCGGGCAAGCCCGCTCCCACAGGGACCGCATATGCCTGTCAGATTGATGAATAGCCACAACGCCACTGTTTCCGTGACGCCACGATGCAGGCAAGATGAAGCTCTGCAAGTCAGAACACAGGAAGCTGATCGTGACCGAAGCGTTTATTGTCGTTCAAACCGCCGAACAGGCCGTGGATCGTCTCGCCGAGCTGCATGAGCGGGCCACCACGGCGCTGAACTCGGCGCTCAAGCGTTATCTCAAGGATCGCGTCGAGCCCGACGCCGAGCAACGTGCCCTGTTCCGTTATCCCGAACTGCGTCTGACCTACCACTGCCAGGGCGAAGTCCCGCAAACCACCCGCGCTTACGCCAAGGTGCAGTTGCCGGGCACCTACAGCGTGACCGTCACCCACCCGGCGGCGTTTCGCAAATACCTGCTGGAACAGCTCACGCCGCTGATGCATGACTTCACCGTGACCGTCGAAGTCGGGGTCAGCGAGCAAAACATTCCGTACCCCTACGTGGTCGAGCAGGGCGATGAACTGGCCGGCTCCGGCGTCACTGCCGCCGTGCTGGCGCGAGTGTTCCCGAGTACTGACCTGTCCGCTGCCACCGATGGCATCGCCGACGGTCTCTACGACTGGGAAAACACCGATCCGCTGCCGCTGGCGCTGTTCGATGCAGCCCGCGTCGATTTCTCGCTGCGTCGTCTGGTGCATTACACCGGCAGCGACTGGCGCCATGTGCAGCCGTGGATCCTGCTGACCAACTACCACCGTTATGTCGACCAGTTCATCGTCCATGGTCTGGAGCAACTGCGCCGCGACCCGCGTTTCGTACGCATGGTGTTGCCTGGCAACGTGATCATCGAAAAAGGTATGGATCACGGCGAAGCCTCGGCGATTGCGGCCGGTGTGGTCTGGCACCGCTACCAGATGCCGGCCTATCACCTGATCGCCAGTGATGGCCACGGTGTGACCCTGGTGAACATCGGTGTCGGCCCGTCCAACGCCAAGAACATCACCGACCACCTGGCCGTGCTGCGTCCGCATTGCTGGCTGATGATCGGTCACTGCGGCGGCCTGCGTCAGTCGCAGACCATCGGCGACTACGTGCTGGCTCACGCTTACATGCGTCGCGACGGGATTCTCGACCGGGTGGTGCCGCCGAACATTCCGATCCCGGCGCTGGCCGAAGTGCAGCTGGCGTTGCAGCAAGCGGCGGCCAACATCACCGGGGAAAAAGGTGAAGAGCTGAAAAAACGCCTGCGCACCGGCACCGTGCTGACCTACGACGACCGTAACTGGGAACTGCGCTGGGCTCAGGAGCGACCGCTGATCAACCTGTCCCGCGCCGTGGCGGTGGACATGGAAAGCGGCACCATCGCCGCCCAGGGTTATCGCCTGCGGGTGCCGTACGGCACGTTGCTGTGTGTGTCGGACAAGCCGCTGCACAGTGAAATCAAGCTGCCGGGTTCGGCCAACGCGTTCTACGAGCGTGCGGTCAGCCAGCACTTGAAGATCGGCATCGAAGCAGTGGATCTGCTGCGTACCGAACTCAACTCGCTGCACTCGCGCAAACTGCGCAGCTTCGACGAGCCGCCGTTCCGCTAACGGTTTGTCGTGGTCATTTGGCGGTCGGGGCACTAGCATTGTCTGCCCTGATCGCTAAATGTCTTCTCTCTTATGTCCCGTCCACCGCGTCCACCTTCCCGCCGCCCCGGCGCGAAGCCAGCTTCTTCAGCCCCGCGCCGGGTCGCCAAGGCACCACCGGCCGAACCGAAGCTGATCCTGTTCAACAAACCGTTCGATGTGCTGACGCAGTTCAGCGACGGCGAAGGGCGGGCGACGCTCAAGGATTACATCGACATTCCGGGCATCTACCCGGCAGGGCGGCTGGATCGCGACAGCGAAGGTTTGCTGCTGCTGACCAATGACGGCCAGTTGCAGGCGCGGATCGCCGACCCAAAGCACAAACTGGCGAAAACCTATTGGGTGCAGGTCGAAGGCGTGCCGACGGCCGAGCAGTTGCAGCGTCTGCGTGACGGTGTTGAATTGAATGACGGCCTGACCTTGCCCGCCGAAGCGCGGCAACTGGATGAGCCCGAGCTGTGGCCGCGCAATCCGCCGGTACGCTTTCGCGCAACGATTCCGACAACCTGGCTGGAATTGGTGATTCGCGAAGGGCGCAACCGTCAGGTGCGGCGGATGACGGCGGCGGTGGGGCTGCCGACGTTGCGGCTGGTGCGGGTCAGAATTGGTGACTGGACGATCGAAGGGCTCGATCAGGGCCAGTGGAAAGAAGTGCCGGCGCGCTTATAAGGCGCCGGACTCGATCAGGCCGATCACCACGCTCTTGATAATGAACGCGGCCACGCCCAGGCCCAGCACGAAGAACAGAATGAACGAGCCAAAGCGCCCGGCCTTGGACTTCTTCGCCAGATCCCAGACGATGAAACCCATGAAAATGATCAGGATGCTGACCAGACCGGTCATCATCCACTCTTCAAATACTGCTGGATCCATCGGGCATCTCCGGCGCTGCGCGGCTGAAAGGGCGGCCGGGAGTATACGCCAGCGGCGAACGACGCAGCATTGACCTGCGTCGGTGTGCCGCAGTCATTCGTCGATTTCAGCTGCGCAGATGAGTCAGCGGCAATTCAGTGCTGTTGAGCACCTGATTCAACACAAAGCTCGAACGCACGCTGGTCACGCCTTCGATCCGCGTCAGATGCCCCAGCAGCAGCTTTTGATAGTGATCCATATCCGGCACCACCACTTTCAGCTGATAGTCGGCATCGACCCCGGTCACCAGGCTGCACTCCAGCACTTGCGGCAAAGTACGGATCGCCGCTTCGAAGTTCTCGAAACGCTCCGGCGTGTGCCGGTCCATGCCGATCAGCACGTAGGCGGTCAGGCTCAGACCGAGCATCTTGCGATCGAGCAGGGCGACCTGGCGGGAGATGTAGCCATCGTCCTCCAGCTGCTTGACCCGGCGCGAGCACGGGGAGGGCGACAGACCGATGCGCTCGGCCAGTTCCTGGTTGGAGATGCGGGCGTCGCGCTGCAATTCCGCCAAAATACTGAGGTCGTAACGGTCGAGTTTGCTCATCAAACGATCCTTTGTCTTAACTATTGCGGCGGATTATCTATCCAGGGTTAAAAATTGCGCAAGTGATGTTTATTTGAGCAATCTTCGCAATCATCTGTCGCAGCTTCGGGCCTATTCTTATCACCAGAATCACTGCTCGGTAACACAGTCCACGCGGCCCGCCCAATCCGGCCTGCCGCGGCCGCCACCCCCACCGGGGTTGTGCCGGCCCCCGAGCTGCACACTGTCCAGAAGACGGCGTGAGGTGAGCCGACGTCAAAAGCGTCGAGCCAGGACGAAGTTCTCTAGAAGGGAGGCCGACGGGTCTCCCTTTTTTCTTGCCCGCGATTTGACCCATCTCGCTCAATAAATAAATGACGTGACTGATAACCTGTAGCAGAACCCGGTGTGCCCATCCCCGGTCTTAGCTACACGCCCTCTTAATTTCAGGCTCTAGTCCGCAGTGAGGAATTTCATGAAGTCGCGCATCTGGCGTCTGGCCAGTGTTGGTTTGCTGTGTGTGAGTGTCGGTGCGCAAGCGCTGGCGGATGAGCCGCAGAATCGCGGCCCCGACGGCGGCGGACGCGGGCCGGAGCACCAGGGCAACAATCAGGGCCATGGCGGTGGCAATCAGCAGCGTGGCCAAGACAATCCGCAGCGGCAGAACAACGACATCATTCGTGGCGACAACAGCCGCCAGTTCGAGCACAACGGGCAGCAGAACCGCGGCCAGCAGAACAATGGCCAGTGGCAGAACCAGAACCAGCCGCGTCCGGCCTACAACCCCAACCCGGTGCGCCAGCCGCCACCGCCGCCGCAACTGCCGGCCAATGATCTGCCGATCCAGCCGCGTCCCGACACCGTTCGCCAGACCCAGGAACCCCGTCAGGGATACTACCGCGACGAACGCCCGCAAAACGGCTACCACCAGAACTGGCAGACCGGTAACCGTCCCAACGATAACCGCTGGCCGGGGCGTCCGGACGGGCATGGCAACGGCTGGGGCCCTGGCCCGCAATACCGGCCGGGCCATGTGATCGACCGTTTCCCGGATCGGGATTACCGCGTGCCATATCGCGGCCAGGACTATTTCTACTCCGGCGGCTATTGGTATCGCCCGCAAGGCCCGCGCTACATCGTGGTTCAGCCGCCGCGCGGGATCCGCATCCAGTACCTTCCGGATTACGCCCGTGAAGTGTGGATCGGCGGTTCGCTGCTGTTCCTCGCTGCCGGTTCGTACTACGCCTATCAGGAAGCGACCCAGGATTACGTGGTGGTCGAGCCGCCGGTGCAGCAGTCACCGCAGCCGACCGGCAATGGTTATGACGTGGAAGCGTATCCGGCCAACGGTCAGTCACCGGAGCAGGTTCAGCGCGACGGCTACGAGTGCTATCAGTACGCGGTGCAGCAAAGCGGCTTCAATCCGCGCACCGCGACTTATCAACCGGCGCCCGAAGTGGTGCAGGCCTACCGCCAGGCCCAGGGCAATTGCCTGAGCAGTCGCGGTTATCAGGTCAACTACTGAGCCCGAGCGGCTTTGACCACTTCCTGCGGGTCGGCGTGCACCAGCACTTCGGCCCGTGGGTAGGCTTTGTGAATGGCATCGGCCGCCTGATCGCTGATGCCATGGGCGACTGACAGCGTCAACTCCCCCGGCAATTCCAGGTGCAACTGCACGAACCAGTGATTGCCGGAAATACGCGTGCGCAAATCATGCGCACCCAACACGCCCGGCACGCCGCACGCCAGTTCGAGCATGTGCTGACTGACATCCGTCGGCAGCTCTTCATCCATCAGCACCGAAAAACTTTCCCGGGCGATCTGGATTGCGCTCCACAGAATGTACGCCGCGATCCCCAGACCAAACCACGCATCCAGCTGATCGAAACCCAATCCGGCCAATACCAGCGCAATCAGAATGCTGCCGTTTAACAACAGGTCCGAACGGTAATGCAGCGAATCCGCCCGCACCGCGTTGGAGCCGGTCTGCTTGATCACCCGATGCTGCAGCATCAACAGCGCCGCCGTCAGCAACAGGGAAAACACGATCACCCCGATGCTCAGCCAAGGCGCGCCGAGCGGTTCAGGATTGTTCATACGCTCATAAGCCTGAAACGCGATCAGCACCGCACTGCCACCAATGAACAGCGCCTGCGCCATGCCCGCCAGGGATTCGGCCTTGCCGTGGCCATAACGATGATCGTCATCCGCCGGGCGCAGCGCGTAATGCACCGCCAGCAGATTGAGCAACGAAGTGACGCCATCTAGGGCCGAGTCGGTGAGGCCGGCGAGCATACTCACCGAACCGCTCAGCCACCAGGCGATGGCTTTGGCGATGATCAGCGTACAGGCCACCGCCACCGAGGCGCGGGTCGCCAGCCGCAGCAGGCGGGCGTGTTCGGGGCTGGAGGTCATGGGTGCATGGATTCCTTATGCGGCAGGTTGCAGGCCGAACATCGCCAGTTGCTGGGTGCTGCCTTTGTGCTGGATCAGGCGCGGGTCGTCCAGAGGCAGGTTGCGGCCCAGCTCCGTTTCGAGAATAGCCTGCAACTTGAGATTATCGACCTGACCGTCCGGGCCGATGGCTTGCTTGAGCTTGGCCGGATCGACCTGCGCCGTGTGGCCCGGTTCGAAGTAGATCGCGCCGGTGGCGAAGTCCACGGCAAACGCGATCACGCCGGGAAGGATATAGAACAACAGGCCCACGGCATCGAGCACGGCAATCGCCGGGTCGATCTTGCCGTCGATCTGGCCGCGCCGGTCGGGATAGAAAATCGAACCGCACGCGGTGATCTGGGTGAGCAGGGTGGCAACCAGTACACCGCCGATCAGGCGAAAAGGTAAGCGCATGGGAATCTCCTGAGTCATCTGTTAACGAAGCGTCATCGTGTGAAGTTAAGACCCTGACGAACGCTCAGCAGTTCGCCGTTATACTCGGCCCTCTGTTTTGGAGCCAGTATGAATTCGTTGCCGATCGATGACGTTTTACCCGCCCTGCGTGAAGCCCTCGCGACACGCCACGAAGCCGTGCTCGAAGCACCGCCCGGCGCCGGTAAAACCACCCGCGTGCCCTTGGCCCTGCTCAATGAAGCGTGGCTGAACGGGCAGACCATTCTCATGCTTGAACCGCGTCGGCTGGCTGCGCGTGCAGCAGCGGAACGGCTTGCCAGCGAGCTGGGCGAGAAGGTCGGTGAAACCGTCGGTTATCGCATCCGCCTCGACAGCAAGGTCGGCCCCAACACGCGCATCGAAGTGGTCACCGAAGGCATTCTCACCCGTCGTCTGCAGGACGACCCGGCGCTGGAAGGCGTGGGCCTGCTGATCTTCGACGAATTTCACGAACGCAGCCTCGACGCCGATCTGGCGCTGGCCCTCAGTCTGAACGGTCGCGAGCTGTTTCGAGCTGAACAACCGCTGAAGATTCTGCTGATGTCCGCCACCCTTGAAGGCGAACGTCTGGCCGGCTTGCTCGACGACGCACCGATCCTGCGCAGCGAGGGCCGGATGTTCCCGGTGACGATGCGCTGGGGCCGGCCGTTCCAGCCTGGCGAATACATCGATCAACGCGTCACGCAAACGGTGCTCGAAGCCCTGCACGACGAAACCGGCAGCCTGCTGGTGTTCCTGCCGGGGCAGGCGGAAATCCGGCGTGTCCATCAACAACTGGCGGACGCCATCGGTGAGCGCAGCGACGTGTTGCTCTGCCCGTTGCACGGCGAACTCGACCTGAATGCCCAACGCGCCGCCATCGACCCGGCTCCGGCCGGCCAGCGCAAAGTGGTGCTGGCCACCAACATCGCCGAGACCAGCCTGACCATCAACGGTGTGCGCGTAGTAATCGACGCCGGGCTGGCGCGAGTGCCGCGTTTCGACCCGGGCAGCGGCATGACCCGCCTCGACACTCAGCGTATCTCCAAAGCCAGTGCCACCCAGCGAGCGGGCCGGGCCGGGCGTCTGGAACCGGGCGTTTGTTATCGCCTTTGGTCGCAGGATCAGCACGAACAACTCGCGGCTTATGGCAGTGCGGAAATTCTCTCGGCTGATCTCGCCGGGTTGGCCTTGCAGCTCGGACGCTGGGGCGTGGCGCCGAGTGATCTGATCTGGCTGGATGTGCCGCCGGTAGCCGCTTATGCACAGGCTCAGGATCTGTTGCAGCGCCTCGGTGCGCTGGACGGTGAAACCCTCAATCGCCACGGTCAAGCCATGGCCGAATTGCCGGCCCATCCGCGCATCGCTCATTTGCTGTTGCGCGGTCAGGCGCTGGGGCTGGCGAGCATGGCGTGCGACGTCGCCGCGTTGCTCGGTGAGCGCGATATTTTGCGCGGCGCCGGGGCGGATCTGCACAGCCGTCTGGTGCTGCTGTCCGGCGAAGAACGCGCGGCGCGCGGTGCCCAGGGCGGCGTGCAGCGCGCCCGGCAACTGGCGCGGCAATATCGCGGTTACCTGCGCGGCAAGGCGAGCGAGCCGGTCGCCGACCCGGATCACCCGCGCTGGCTCGGCGCCTTGCTGGCACTGGCCTACCCGGATCGCGTGGCCCAGCAGCGGCGGGCTGGTGGTGCCGAATATCGATTGGCCAACGGCCGTGCGGCGCTGTTCGCCGAAGCCGACAGCCTGATGAAGGAACCGTGGATCGTCATCGCCGACCTCGGCAGCCGTCAGGGGCAACGCGAAGAGCGGATTTATCTGGCGGCGGATTTCGATCCGGCGCTGTTCGATTCGGTGCTGGCCGAACAAGTGCACAACGTCGATCAACTGGACTGGGATGAACGCGAAGGCGTGCTGCGCGCCGAGCGTCAACGCAAGGTCGGCGAACTGATCCTCAGCCGCGAACCACTGACCGGTCTCGACGAAAACGCCCGCAGTCAGGCGCTGGTCAATCTGGTGCGGCGCAAAGGTCTGGAGCTACTGCCGTGGACTCCGGAGCTGCGCCAGTGGCAGGCGCGAGTCGCGTTACTGCGCCAGCTCGACCTGGACGCCAAGGGCGACAGCCAATGGCCGGATGTCAGCGACGCCATGCTGCTGAAAACCCTCGAAGACTGGCTGATGCCGTATCTGGGCAAAGTCTCGCGCCTCAGCCATTTCGCCAACCTCGACCTGTCGAGCATCGTCCGTAATCTGCTGCCATGGCCACTGCCGCAACAGCTCGACGAACAGGCACCGCATCACCTGAGCGTGCCGTCAGGCTCGTCGATTCGCCTCGACTACAGCGAGCAGCCACCGATTCTCGCCGTGCGTTTGCAGGAGCTGTTCGGCCTAGCCGACACACCACGCATCGCCGGCGGCCGGCAAGTGGTCAAGCTGCACCTGCTGTCGCCAGCGCGGCGCCCGGTGCAGGTGACGCAGGATCTGGCCAACTTCTGGCGCAGCACCTATGCCGAAGTGAAGAAGGATCTGAAGGGGCGCTATCCGAAGCATTACTGGCCGGATGATCCGTTGGTGGCTGAAGCTACCGCACGAGCCAAACCGCGCGGCACGTGACAGAAGGCATTCAGGTAAGGCTTCCATCTTTCTCAATTATGCGTAATTATTTTCATATTCATAAATTATGTATTTTGACATAAAGGCTCATAATGACTCCGGAAACCAAGGACTCGCTGCTCTTCCCTCGCACCCATCTGGCTGAGGGAATCCTGGTCACTTTCGAGTCACGCCTGCAAAACGCCGCGACGATATTCGCGCCTCGGCGCAAGGGAAAAACCACCTTTCTGATCAACGACCTGATCCCGATTGCCAAGGAGCACGGCTTTATTGTTGCAACAGCAGACCTGTGGTTTGACAAGGCGCATCCTGAGCGGGTGATCGCGGGTGCGTTGTATGAGGCCATCCACGGTGCAGGTTTTTTGCGACGCAACTGGCTGAAGCTCATGCGACCGGGTTCTCTGGTTCAGTCGGTGGAGGCCGGCGCCAGTACCGACGGCGTAACAGTGAAGGCCGAGCTGGCGAAGGAAGGCGGACTGAACCTGATCGAGCTCTTCGAGCGCTTCCGGATACTCGGTAACGGCAAGGCGCTGCTGATCATCGACGAGGTCCAGCATCTGGCGAGCCGGAAGGAATTCGAAGACTTGACTGCTACGCTCCGTTCGCTACTGCAGCATGCGCACGGTGAAGTCTTTGCAGTGTTTACAGGGTCCTCCCAGGATGGCCTGCATCGAATGTTTCGTCGTACCAAAGCACCGTTCTATCAGTTCAGCCACGAGATCCAGTTTCCTAATCTTGGCCTGGAATTTGTCCAGCATCTGGGTCAGCGGTTTCAGGAAATCACCGGAAGGGAGTGGGAGGTAAACGCCGCTTTCGAGCGTTTTGCTGCCCGGGGATACATGCCCAAGTACATTCGCGATGTATTTCTGCTGTGTCTGACTGAGGGGCTCAGCGTGCGAGATGCAGACCATCGAGCCTGGAGCACCATGACGGACGAAGGCAACTTCGAGAACCTGATTCTGGAGATGGCTCCTCTGGATTTCACCGTACTTATCGGGCTGGTGAGGGGCCTTCCCATTTTTTCTACCGAAGGACGCGAGTGGATTGGCAGCGAGATGCCCGGTGGCCACGTGCCCAGCGCGGCGACGGTTCAGACTGCCTTGAAGCGCCTGCAACGCCGCGACCTGGTCGGCAACCTTGGGCATGGTGAGTGGGCGATTGAAGACATAGCCATGGAAGGTTACTTGCGTCGGAACTTCGTTGAAATTGACCCTCAACTCGGCACGGAAAACGATCAATAGGTTTTTTGGGGATTGGCATCGGCTTTCCGGCGAAAGCCTGAGATTTATAAATCTGGGCATCAAAAGATCGCAGCCTGCGATCTTTTGATTTTCATCGACTGGCCTTCGCGGTCAGCTGCTCCCGACAATAATCGGCAAACAACTGCGCCGGTTTGGTCAGTTGTCCGCGTTTGAGCCACGCGGCCACCAGGCCTGAGCCGGTGACGTCTTCGACGATGTCCACGCACACGACTTTCTTGCCGTCGTAGGTGCATTCCGAATGCGGGCGGGTGACCAGGATCGAGAAGCCGAAACCCTGGCCGACCATGCCGCGCACCATTTCGATCGACGGCGAGCTGAACTCGATGCGTGGCGACAGGCCGAGTTCTTCGAACAGGCTGACGAAGTAGGTGCGGCTCGGTTGTACGTCGAGCAGGATCATCGGTTCCAGGCACAAGTCTCGAAGCGAAACCTGCTTGAGCTGGGCGAAGCGGTGATCCGCCGGCAGCAGGGCGTAAGGCCGTTGGGCCGGCATCAGCGGTTCGGTTTCGATGGTGGCGTCGAGGTCGTGCTTGTACAGGATTGCCAGATCGAAGGTGCCCGAGGTCAGGCCTTGCACCAGTTCCTGTTGTTCGCCGTCGCGGATGCGGATCTTCACCCCCGGATACAGCGCCGAGAACCCGGCAATCAGCTGCGGCAAGTACAGCGGCGCCACCGTTTCAAAACAGCCGATATCGATCTGCCCGGCCACCACGTCGTTGTCGGCGAGGGCGTTCTGTTCGAACTCCTTGGCCATGCGCAGCAGTTCCTGGGCCTTGCGGAAGAACCGCGCGCCACTCGGTGTCAGGGATACGCCCTGAGCGTGATGGCGGATCAGCAGTTGCACGCCGAAGCTGTCTTCCAGCCCCTTGATCGCCGTGGAAATTGCCGGTTGCGCGATGTACAGCTTGCGCGACGCTTCGGCGACGCTGCCGCATTCGACGGTGGTGATGAAGTATTTCAACTGACGCAGGTTGTAAGCGGCCACGGTGAACCTCAAAGCGAACGGATTTCACATCCAAGCAATTTGTACGCCGCCGGCCTCCGTTCTGTCGGCGGTTTTTTTGTCCCTGAACAATAGCCTCATACGCGCGCGAAGGGGCCATCGGCTGGTTACCTTTTTTATTGTCTGCGAAGACATTTTTACTGGTTTTAGCTCACACGGGCCTGAGCGACTATCACTGCGCACTGTTCTCAAAAGAATAAAAGTCCAAGGAGCAACCACCGTGTTCGAGCTTGCAGACTGGCAGCGCAAGGCCGCTGAATTGAGCTATCCGTACCAGGCCGTGATCGACGGCAAACTGCGTGCGGCGCAGTCGGGGCAGACCTTTGCCGCGATCAACCCGGCCACCGGCCAACTGCTGGCAAACGTCGCCGCGTGCGGTGAAGAAGATGTCGATGCGGCGGTGCAGAATGCGCGGCAGGTGTTCGAAGCCGGCACCTGGGCCGGGCGTTCTCCCACCGAGCGCAAGCAAGTACTGCTGCGGCTGGCGGATCTGATCCTGGCCCATCGCGAAGAACTGGCGCTGCTCGATTCGCTGAACATGGGCAAACCGGTGATGGACGCTTACAACATCGACGTGCCGGGCGCCGCCGGGGTGTTCCGCTGGTACGCCGAAAGCCTCGACAAACTCTACGATCAGATCGCGCCGAGTGCCTCGAATGTACTGGCGACCATCACCCGCGAAGCGCTGGGCGTGGTCGCTGCGGTAGTGCCTTGGAATTTCCCGTTGGACATGGCCGCGTGGAAACTCGCGCCGGCGCTGGCGGCGGGCAACTCGGTGATTCTCAAACCCGCCGAGCAATCACCGTTCTCCGCGTTGCGTCTGGCCGAGCTGGCGCTTGAAGCCGGGCTGCCGGCCGGTGTGTTGAACGTGCTGCCGGGGCTCGGCGAACAGACCGGCAAAGCCTTGGGCTTGCACCCGGATGTCGATTGCCTGGTGTTCACCGGCTCGACCCAGGTCGGCAAATATTTCATGCAGTATTCCGCGCAGTCGAACCTCAAGCAGGTGTGGCTGGAGTGTGGCGGCAAGAGCGCCAACCTGGTGTTCGCCGACTGCAAGGATCTGGATCTGGCGGCGCAGAAAGCCGCGTTCGGGATTTTCTTCAATCAGGGCGAAGTCTGCTCGGCCAACTCGCGGTTGCTGGTGGAGCGCTCGATTCATGACGAGTTCGTTGAACGGCTGAAGGCTCAGGCCGAACGCTGGCAGCCGGGCGATCCATTGGACCCGGCAAGTGCGGCGGGGGCGATTGTCGACACCCGTCAGACCGAAAGCATTCTGCGCTTCATCAACCAGGCCGAATGCGAAGGTGCGACCCGCGTCTGTGGCGGGCGACAACTGAGTTTCAACGGCTCGGACAACTTCATTCAGCCAACGATTTTCACCGACGTGCAGCCGCACATGACCCTGTTTCGCGAAGAAGTCTTCGGCCCGGTGCTGGCGGTGATTCCGTTCGATGACGAGGCCCACGCCTTGCAACTGGCCAACGACAGCGTCTACGGTCTGGCGGCCTCGCTGTGGACCGATGATCTGCACCGCGCGCATCGGGTGGCGCGGCAATTGCGAGCCGGTACGGTGTCGGTCAACAGCGTCGATGCGCTGGACGTGACCGTGCCGTTCGGCGGTGGCAAGCAATCCGGTTTCGGCCGCGATCTGTCGCTGCACTCGTTCGACAAATACACCCAGTTGAAAACCACCTGGTTTCAACTGCGCTCATGACAGCCGCTCACAACAAGAAAGGAGATCCGGCGATGACCACCTCACGTGAAACCCGCGACTACCAGGCCGCCGATGCAGCGCACCACATTCATGCGTTCGTCGACCAGAAGGCCCTCAACGACGAAGGCCCACGGGTGATGGTGCGCGGTGACCGCCTGCACCTGTGGGACAACGACGGTCGACGCTACCTCGACGGCATGTCCGGGCTGTGGTGCACCAACCTCGGTTACGGGCGCAAGGATCTGAACGCCGCGGCGAGCCGGCAACTGGAGCAGTTGCCGTACTACAACATGTTTTTTCACACCACCCACCCGCAGGTGATCGAGCTCTCCGAGCTGCTGTTCAGCCTGCTGCCGGGGCACTACAGCCACGCGATCTACACCAACTCCGGTTCCGAGGCCAACGAGGTGCTGATCCGTACCGTGCGCCGTTACTGGCAGGTGCTGGGCAAACCCGAGAAGAAAATCATGATCGGCCGCTGGAACGGTTATCACGGTTCGACCCTCGCGGCGACGGCCCTCGGTGGCATGAAGTTCATGCACGAAATGGGCGGGATGATTCCCGACATCGCGCACATCGACGAGCCGTACTTCTTCGCCCACGAAGGCAACCTGACCCCGGCTGAATTTGGTCTGCGGGCGGCGCAGCAACTGGAAGCGAAGATCCTCGAACTGGGCGCGGACAAGGTCGCCGGATTCATCGCCGAACCGTTCCAGGGCGCGGGCGGGATGATCTTTCCGCCGGAAAGCTACTGGCCGGAAATCCAGCGCATCTGCCGCAAATACGACGTGCTGTTGTGTGCCGATGAAGTGATCGGCGGCTTCGGTCGCACCGGCGAATGGTTCGCTCACGAATACTTCGGTTTCGAGCCGGACACCCTGTCCATCGCCAAGGGCCTGACCTCCGGTTATATCCCGATGGGCGGCCTGATCCTGTCGAAGAAAATGGCCGACGTGCTGGTGGAGCAGGGCGGTGTGTTCGCTCACGGTCTGACCTATTCCGGGCACCCGGTGGCGGCGGCGGTGGCGATTGCCAACCTCAAGGCATTGCGCGATGAAGGCGTGGTGACGCGGGTCAAGGATGACATCGGGCCGTACCTGCAACAGTGCCTGCGCGAGGTGTTCGGCAATCACCCGTTGGTGGGCGATATCCAGGGCACGGGCATGGTTGCGGCGTTGCAACTGGCCGAGGACAAGGCTACGCGCAAGCGCTTTGCCAATGAGAACGACATCGCCTGGCGCTGCCGCACGATCGGTTTTGAAGAGGGGGTGATCATTCGCTCGACACTAGGGCGAATGATCATGGCGCCGGCGTTGATTGCCAGCCGTGAAGAGATTGACGAGTTGGTGGGCAAGACGTTGAAAGCGCTGGATCGTACGGCGCAGGAATACGGCCGGCTCTGAGGTATTCGTAGGGCTCAAGGGCCCCATCGCGAGCAGGCTCGCTCCCACAGTGGACCAGCGTCGTACACAAAACTTGTGAGCGATACCGTCCCCGTGGGAGCGAGCCTGCTCGCGATTGCGTCGGTCGATTCACCACTGTTTTTGCTGTCTTGCACCCCCTCCGTGCACCCTCGTCCGACACGCCCTTTCGCGGTGCGCACTACCCAGTTTTTTCATCGTTCGCGTCTAACTATTTCCTCGTTTTCCTGACGCCAAGCCTGGGTCAACATCGATTTCGCCAGCCAAGGCATTGCCCGCCAGAGTCCAGCAGAGACCGCAGCGTGCAATCGCGACACCACGGCTGGCCGTACTGCCCATGACAACTAAATCAACAGCGTTGGGAGTGCTCCATGAACAAGTCCTTGTTTACCCGTCTTGCATGTCCTCTGGCGATTTCCGCCCTTTCAGTCACCGCCGCTCAGGCCGGCACCTTGTCGATCGGCCACACCACGTGGGTCGGTTACGGCACCCTGTATCTGGCTCAGGATCTGGGCTACTTCAAGGAAAACGGCTTGACCGTCGAATTGCCGGTGGTCGAAGAAGCGTCGATGTACATGGCCGCCCAGGCGTCGGGGCAATTGTCCGGCTCGGCGTCGACCATCGACGAAGTGCTGAAGTACCGCCCGCAGTTCTGCTTCAAGGCCGTGGCCGCGCTGGATGACAGCCATGGCGGCGATGGCGTGCTGGTCGGCAAAAACGTGAAGAGCCTGCAGGAACTCAAGGGCCAGGCCGTGGCCGTCAACGAAGGGTCGACCTCGCAGTTCTGGCTGTCGTACCTGCTGAAAAAGAACGGCATGAGCATGAGCGACATCACCGTGCAGAACATGACCGCCGACGATGCCGCCACCGCGTTCATCGCCGGTCGCGTGCCGGCTGCCGTAACCTGGGAGCCGCATCTGTCGATGGTGCGCGACAAGCAGCAGGGCAAGGTGTTGATCGACAGCAGCAGTACGCCGGGGGTGATCGTCGATGTGGTCGCGCTCAACTGCACAGTGATCGAGAAGCAGCCGGAGGACGTCAAGGCGCTGGTCGCCGGCCTCTACAAAGCCGTGCAGTTCACCAAGGACCATCCACAGCAAGCCTACGAAATCATGGCCAAGGGCGTCGGCGGTTACCTGTCCGATCCGAAGGAACTGGCCGCCGCCGCGCAAGGCGTGCGCTTCTACGATCAGGCCATGAGCGAAAAACTCCTTGGCTCGCCGGGCAAGCCGGGTGACAGCGCACCGCTGATCAAACTGGCCAACGAAACCGCCAGCGAATTGCAGGGCAAGCCCTACAACGTCAGCAACGACGATCTGGTGGATAACCGCTTCGTCAGCCCGCTCTAGGAGACTGGTCATGTTCAAGCGCAATTCATGGCTGAGCCGCTGCATCACGCCGAAGACCGGATTGCCGGTGCCGGTGGTGTGGAGCGCCAGCGGTCTGGCCTGGGTGTTGCTGGTCGGTCTGTGGGCCGGGTTGTCCTACGGCGGCATCGTGCCGGGGATGTTCCTGCCCACGCCCGGCGCGGTGGTTGAAGCCGCCG
This sequence comes from Pseudomonas sp. B21-021, assembly GCF_024749205.1. NCBI lineage: Bacteria > Pseudomonadati > Pseudomonadota > Gammaproteobacteria > Pseudomonadales > Pseudomonadaceae > Pseudomonas > Pseudomonas sp. B21-021. The sequence continues at coordinate 5,620,335 of NZ_CP087192.1, read as the reverse complement.
TGCGCCTGAGCCGCGACGGCACCCTCGGCCAGCATGTCTGGGCCAGTGTCGAAGTGGTGATGGTCGGTTTCATTGTGTCGTCGCTGGTGGCGGTGCCGCTGGGCTTGCTGATGGGCAGCTTCCGCATCGTCCAGGCGTTCCTCGAACCGCTGGTGAATTTCATCCGCTACCTGCCGGTGACCTCGTTCGTGCCGCTGTTCATCCTGTGGATCGGCATCGGTCTGGAACAGCGAGTGTCGGTGATCATTTTCGGCGTGTTCTTCCAGCAACTGGTGATGATCGCCGACGTGTCCAAAGGCATCTCCAAGGATTTGATCAACGCCTCCTACACCCTCGGCTCCAACCGGCGTGACGCGGTGCTGCACGTGATCGCCCCGGCGTCGTTGCCCGGCGTACTCGACACCTTGCGGGTGACCATGGGCTGGGCCTGGACGTATCTGGTGGTCGCCGAACTGGTCGCCGCGTCCAGTGGCCTCGGTTACTTGAGCCTCAAGGCCATGCGCGGCTTTCAGGTGGATGTGATTTTTCTCGCCATCGCGATCATCGGCCTGCTCGGCCTGGTCACCGATCAACTGTTCCGCTTCTTGCGTTTGAGGATTGCCGCATGGGCTCAGTAACCGCTGCCAACCGTCGTTTTATCGAGCCGGTCGCCGCACCGGTACACGCCGCGCCTAGGTTGCAGGTGGACAAGGTCAGCCTGCGCTACACCAAGCCCGGCGGCGGTACATTCACCGCGCTGGAAGAAGTGTCGTTCGAGGTGCCGGATCAGCAATTTGCGGTGCTGGTCGGGCCTTCGGGCTGCGGCAAGTCGAGCCTGCTGTACCTCACCGCCGGCCTGGCCGAGCCGACGTCCGGCGAGATCTACGTCGGTGGCCAGCAAGTGCAGGGCCCCGGCGCGGATCGCGGAATGGTGTTCCAGAGCTACACGCTGTTCCCGTGGCTGACCGTGCGGCAGAACGTCGAGTTCGGCCTCAAGCGACGGGGCATGCCGGCGGCGCGGCGCAAGGAAATCGTCGATCACTATGTGCACGAAGTCGGCTTGTCAGGATTCGCCGACAACTACGCCAAGCAGTTGTCCGGCGGCATGATGCAACGGGTGGCGATTGCCCGGGCACTGGCCAACGATCCGCAGATCCTGCTGATGGATGAACCCTTCGGCGCCCTCGACAGCCAGACCCGCCTGCAAATGCAGCAGCTGTTATTGCGGGTGTGGGGCAACAGCAAGAAGACCGTGCTGTTTGTCACCCACGATATCGACGAAGCGATCCTGCTCGGCGACCGGGTTTATGTGATGGGCGCCAGGCCTGGGCGAATCAAGCAGATTCTCGACGTGCCGATCGAGCGCCCACGCACGCTGGACATGGTGATGGAGCGCTCGTTCATCGACATGAAGCGGCAGATCTTCGGGCTGTTGCACGATGATCTCGAAGAAGCTCACTGAGGTCAGTTGGGCGGCAGGAGGAACCGCGCAATCACCGGCAGATGATCGGAAATGCGCAACGTATCGTCCTGCCGCACCGTGGCGTCGACCCGTTTGATCTTCGGGCTGTAGAACAGGTAATCGACCGTGCGGTCCGGGCCGTTGAGGCCGGGGTCGTTGGGGTAGTGGGTCAGCCACTTGGCGCGGTCGATGCCGCTGGCTTCGTTGTTGGTCGGGATCATCGGGTATTTGTCCCACAGCACATGCAGCGCACTGTCGGCGGAATACGGCGTGCGCTGCTCGGTGGGCAGGCGCCGGTACTGGCCGAGTGGCAACAGGTTGAAGTCGCCGCCGATCAGCCACGGCGTGCCGTGGCTTTCATGTTTGTCGAGGACCTTGGCCACCGCTGTCACCTGTGCCTGCAAGGTGTCGTCCGGCTGGGTGGCGCGATCCAGATGCGTGTTGAGCACCACCAGTTGCCCGCCATCGCTGAGCGGCAGGGTGGTGGCGAGCAGGGTGGTGGCGAGCAGGGCGTTTTTCGGCTGGAACTGACGGCTGATGATGTTCGACGGCTGCACCGGCAATTGCAGGCGCTCGGCGTGTTCGATGCGGTAGCGGCTGAGGGTCGCGAGCTGCCGGCCGACGCTGCCGAAGATGTGCGGATCCGGGACGAAATCGGCCTTCCAGTCAAAGGCGTGGGCGCTGCACGGGTAGAGGTCGGTCAGGCGTTCCTGCAACAGCTTGAGCTGGTTCTGATAGTCGCTCGCCTTGGCGCCGTCATCCAGTTCCTGCAACAGCACCACGTCGGGCTGTTCGTCGCGGATCACCCGTGCCACTTCATCGAGGCTGAACGCCATGTCTTCCGGGGTCGGGGCTTCGTCGTCGCCTTGCGCCAGGTCATTCCAGAACACGTAGCGCTTGCCGGCCAGGTATTGCACGTTCCAGGTCATGACTTTCAGGGCCTGGCCGGGGACCAGCGTCGGTGGTTGCCCGGTGCAACTGACCGGCAGGGTTTCCCGGGCGTCGGGGCGCCAGGTCAGGCTGTAGATCAGCGTGCCGATCAGGGCGAGGGCGAGCAGTACGGGCAACAGGATGTAGCGCAGTAGACGGGTCATGGCTCGGCTTATAGCGATACGGAAGTGGTCCCGAGCATACCCGAGACCCATCGATCAGCCCAAGCGCGGCGCAGTCAGACTATTCCGTCACGTTTGTCGGGCAATTCGCTGATCAGCATGAACAGGCGGAACAGCACCACGCTAGTGAACAGTTGCAGGAAGCTGTGACCGCTGTCGATCAGCACCGCAATCAACGGATTCTGCGGATCGGGATAGACCTGCAGGGTCAGGCCCTTGAGCAGCCACAACGGCCCCATCACACACAGGATGCACACCAGAATCCGCAGAAAATGCCCACGGCTCAGGCGCAGGCTTTCCTTCATTGCCTGCAACGGACCGTAACCGCGCAGCACCAGCAGATATTCACCGAAGGCCAGAGTGACCATCAGCCACAGGCCTGGCAGGAAATACAGGGAAAGACCGAGCAGGATCAATAGCGTGTTCAACGCAGTAAGAAGGGCGAAGCGCGGCCACAGGCGAGCGGCCATCGCCAGCAGATCGCGGGTTTGCGGAGATTCGCCGCGGGTGCGGGCATCGAGAAACAGAATCAGCGCGGCGGTGTACAGCGGATAGACCAGCAAACCGACGATGACGCTGATGGCCGAGTAACCGTCCGGGTCGCTGGCATGGTCGACCACCTGTTGCAGCACGGCTTCGAAAATCACCAGCGGCAGGCACAACTGGACGATCCGGCCCAGATTGCGTTTGAAGAAATACAGGGAGTCGCGCAGCACATCGAAGGCATTCATCAGTCGGTATCGCAGGTCAAAAACAGTGGCCCACTTTAACCGATGATCCGTTTCGCTGCGCAAACGTAAACGTTCGGTAAAGGTCATTGAAACATTCTGTTGCTGCCTCCATTACAGAGGTGCGCCTCATCCGACGTGGAGGAGGGCAACGTTATCCCCGGCAATCTACGAGGTCGCCATGAACAGCGAAGAACAAACCCTGATCGATGGACTGTTTTCCCGGCTGCAACAGGCCGAAACGGAGGCAGCCCCGCGCGACGCACTGGCTGACGCGCGGATCAAGGAACACCTGACGCGCCAGCCGGCCGCAGGTTATTTCATGACCCAGGCGATACTGGTGCAGGAGGCTGCCCTCAAAAGCCTCGACGAACAGAACAAACAACTGACTCAACAGGTCAAGCAATTGCAGGCCGAACTGCAATCGGCCAAGGCGCAGAGCGCGCCGCCGGCCTCCAGCGGTGGTGGCTTCCTGTCGAGCATCTTCGGTGGCAGCAGCTCGCGCCCGGCACCGACCCAGAGCGCCCCGGCCTCCACCGGCGGCTGGCGTGAACCGGCACCGCAGCAGAACTTCGGTGCCCCGGCGCCGCAACAGAACTTCGGCGCGCCACCTCCGGGTTATGGCCAGCAACAAGCGGCCCCGGCGGCGGGCAGCAGCTTCCTCGGCGGCGCACTGAAAACAGCGGCCGGTGTGGCCGGTGGCGTGATGCTGGCACAAGGCATCAGCAGCCTGTTCCATCACAACCAGCAGCCGGAAGAAATCGTCGAAGTCATCAAGGAAGAGCCGGCCCAGGTCAACGACCAGAGCAACAACGGCTGGGGCGATGACCAGCGCATGGCCAACAACGACTCCTACGGTAATGATCAGGGTGGCTTCACCGACACCGACTACAGCGATGACAACTCGTCGTTCTTCGATGACGACGATTCCTTCGTCTGACTCACCATTCGTCCGGGGCGCCTGATCGCCCCGGGCCGATTATTCGCGGAACCTTCCTTCGGGCTGGCATACTGAGCGCCTTTTTCGGGCCTGGTGCCTGATCCGGCTCATGCGCGTCAGCGCTCACAGGAACTCCGGTGAAAAAAATCGCAGTGTTCGCCGATGTGCAGAACCTCTACTACACCGTGCGTCAGGCCTATGGTTGCCACTTCAACTACGCGGCGCTGTGGGCGGATGTCAGCCAGCACGGGCAGATCGTCGAGGCCTACGCCTATGCGATCGACCGGGGCGACAGCAAACAGCAGCAGTTCCAGCAGATCCTGCGCAACCTCGGTTTCACCGTGAAACTCAAACCCTACATCCAGCGCAGCGACGGCTCGGCCAAGGGCGACTGGGACGTGGGCATCACCCTCGACATCATGGACGCCGCCGACCACGTCGACGAAATCGTCCTGGCCTCCGGTGATGGTGATTTCGACATGCTGCTCGAACGCATCATCAACAAACACGGCGTGCAAGCGGTGGCCTACGGCGTTCCCGGCCTGACCGCCAACTCGCTGATCCGCGCCGCCAGCCGCTACGTGCCGATCGAAGGCGCGCTGCTGTTGAAAAATTGAGCGCAAGCTCAAGTATTGATTTGGACGGAGTACCACCCGGTTTGGAACGCATTGCAGTCATCGACTTTGAAACCACCGGCATCTCGCCGAGCAGCAGCTGCCGGGCCACGGAAATCGCCGTGGTCATGCTGGAAAACGGCCGCATCGTCGAGCGTTACCAGAGCCTGATGAACGCTGGCGTCCGCGTCCCGGCCTTCATCGAACAACTCACCGGCATCAGCAACGCCATGCTGCGCACCGCGCCGTCGGCCGAACAGGTGATGAACGAAGTCAACGAATTCGTCGGCTGCACGCCGCTGCTGGCGCACAACGCCGCGTTCGACCAGAAGTTCTGGGACTTCGAACTGGGCCGGATCAAACGCACCCGTTTGCAGAACTTTGCCTGTTCGCTGCTGCTGGCCCGCCGTTTGATGCCGGCGGCGCCGAACCACAAGCTCGGCACGCTCACCACGTTTGCCCAGTTGCCGCATACCGGCCAGGCGCACAGGGCGATGGCGGATGCGGAGATGGCGGCGAACCTGATGGCGCATTTGGCGGATGAGCTGCGGCGCAAGCATGGGGTGCGGGAGCTATCGCATGACCTGCTGTGCAAATTGCAGAAAGTGCCGGCCGCTAAAGTCGGCGAGCACCTTCAGCGCTATCGCTGACTTCAGGTTTCAGGGACCGCAGCCTGAGACGGCTCCTGCTTTGACGACTATCAAGTAAGAGCTGTCGAAAGGCTGCGAATTTTCTGCGTCAGGCCAGACTGGCAAAATGTTGACTGTCGACTTTGCTCACCGGCATGAACCCCGTTGTTTTCTTGAAGTTCATGGTGTGCACAAAGTTCTTCATCGAGTCTGAGGGGTCGATGCTTTGCATGTTGAGTTTGAACAGCGTGTCGCGAGAAATAGCGACACTGAGGATAGGTTGATCCTCCAGATGGCCAGTTGCGGAGTTAAGAAGTGAGTCAACGGCAGTCACGATCACCATGCGCTCTGGAAGGATACTGAGCAACTCTTGGCCTACTCGCAGAACGCAGCTACACACATAGTCCTGCAGCAGCTCGTTGAACTTGCTGATCGGCATCTTTTTAACGGAGAGTTTCCCACTCTGCAGCAGTGACTTGATCTCCTGGGGAATCACTTTCTCACCGTGAACCGAAAGCGTGCATTCAAATATGCCGGTTTCTCCAACCGAGAAAGTGATGGAGGTGCCGAGATGTGAGATATCTGTGAAAGGGTTCACTTGCATGACGGCATCAATCTTGGATTGGCCGTTACCGGCGAGCACTCCCGTCGCAAGATCGTAGTCTTCCTGCCATTCGCGATGCTGCGCTTCCCACTCTTTCAATTCTTCAGCCAGTTTCTGCGTGTCTTTGGCCACTGCTGCGGGAATGGCTTCCTCAAGCTTTCTGCGCTTTCTGGCTTCCAGTTTCAAAGTGCGAACAATGAAGCCCGGTTTGTAGCTGGAATGTTTCTCTCTGGCATGGATTTCATGCGTATTGAGCTCTACGGGTTTGATCGGTGCCGGTTGGCTAACGAACTCACCCCAGTTGATCTGTTCACCACAGTCCTTGTGCACTGAAAGCAACAGTTCAATGTGGTTTTCGTAGACTTCAACTTCATGCGCAGCCTGCTCGCGAGCCTCCATTTTCGCGAACTCTTTCTGTCGTACTTCCAGTTCACGCTGGCGTCGTTTCGAATTTCGTTCGGCTCTTCGCGCTGACGCTTGCATCGAGCGTAGGGTTCCCTTCCAAGTCATCGCTGAGTTCCTCTCTTTTTTATTGAATTCTTGTTTTTTCGAGCGCCGAAGATCGACCTTTTGAAGGACATTATCGGTCGCATCTGGCGGTGTCCATAGGCCACAGAAATCTCGTGTAAATAGGCTGTTTAGCCGTGTGTAGCGTTTGTCGAAGTGTCCTACCGAAAGTTAGGGATAATCTGTCTTGAGCTCCAACAAGCCCACCGATAACCTCTGTTTGTCGCTGCCAATTCAGCGACCGGGACTGCAAGCCCGCCGATAATTTGTTAGGCACTGACCGGTGCACCTATAATCGCGTCGCTCTTTTGGCGACCAACGATTTTATGGTGGCTGTGTGCGGGAGACCCTCGGGTCTGCCGAGGTTGCCTAACGACTCGGTCTTGCAGACCCGCGCACAGCTGCCACCCATCATCTGCAAGTGATGCTGGCGGCTCCAACTTTCGTTAGGTGATTTGCCATGATCAAAGTAATTCCCAACGCTCCAAAAAACGCCGGCTCGTCATTCAGCCGTGAGTCGCTCGTAAAACCCCAAACCTTCATCCGCCATCACATCCAGCTGCAAGCCGCTCTGGTACATGGCGAAGCCTGGTTCTGCGCCCGAGGTATTGGTCGTCTGATGGGGTTGGAAATCAATGACCGACAGGTGCTCAAGCTTGATTCGGATCAGCGACGTACGATTTGCCTCTCGGGACCTGATGGCACTCAGGAAACCCTGATGCTCAGCGAGTCAGGTGTCTATGCAATGCTGGTTTATCACTACTCTCCGGAAAACCGCCATCTACGCCGTTGGCTGACTCATGAGGTAGTGCCGTTACTGCACGAGGATGTGTTGTCTTCTTTCAGTCCGCGCCCACATCTGCAGTTGATGCTATGTGCGGGGCAGACCTTGAAGCTGTTGCATTGGCGCAATGAGCCGTGGATTCGCTTGCGGGACATGCCAAGCCTCTTGAGCCAAGAAGGCTACAGCTACGGCTGATGACCCTCGCGATGAACGTTCCCACGCAAAGCGTGGGAACGAGCGGGACGGGAAGGTTACTTTCCGTTGCCTTCGATGTGGCCGAGCGGCACCCGCTTCTCTATCGCGCTCGACAACACGATCGACGTCTTGCTGAACCCGAATTTTGCCACCCGGTTGATCAGCTCTTCCAGCTCGGTCATCGAACCCACCGCGGCCTTCATGATCACGCATGGATCGCCCGTCACTCGAAAGCACTCGGTCAGTTGCGGAATTTTCACCAGTTCGTCGTAGACCTTTTGACTGCCGTTCTGGTGGAGGCGCAATTCGATCACGCACTGGATCGGCAAGCCGATTTTCGACAGGTCGATGTTCGCCTGATACCCGGTGATGACTCCGGCCGCCTCCAGTTTGGCCACGCGCTCGGCGACGGCGGGGGCGGAGAGGTTCACTTTGCGGGCGAGGTCGGCGTAGGACGCGCGACCGTTTTCGAGCAGGGCGCTGAGCAGCATGCGGTCGTATTTGTCCAAGGTCGGACTCCTGAAAATGCCAGACTTTCGAAATCGCGGTTTTGGCCGTCGATCTCCGTGTTTTCAAAAGTGTACCGGCGCTATAAACAGGTTTTGTAACTTATTTTTAGCGGTTGGCCTTTCTAGAATAACCCATCCCCTGAGTCTGACTTTCGAGCTGCCCATGTCTGCCTTGCGCCGTTTTTCCTTGCCCTTGATCGCAGCGTTTTTTGCGTTGTACGTGATTTGGGGGTCGACCTATCTGGTGATCCGCATCGGCGTCGAATACTGGCCGCCGCTGATGCTCGGCGGTGTGCGCTTCGTGATTGCCGGCACTCTGATGTACGCCTTCCTGCGCTGGCGCGGGGCACCGGCGCCGACCTGGGCGCAGTGGAAAGCGGCGGGGATCATCGGAATTCTGCTGCTCAGTTTCGGCAACGGCGCGGTGACCCTGGCCGAGCACAGCGGCGTGGCCTCGGGTGTCGCTGCGCTGGCGGTGGCGACGGTGCCGCTGTTCACTTTGCTCTGCGGCTATTTCTGGGGCGCACGCAACACCCGTCTGGAGTGGGCCGGGGTGGCGATGGGGATTATCGGCATCGCCATGCTCAACATGGGCTCCAACCTGCAATCGAGTCCGCTGGGCGCGGCGCTGCTGATTTTCGCGGCGGCGAGTTGGGCATTCGGTTCGGTGTGGAGCAAGCACCTGCCGCTGCCTCAAGGCGCAATGGCCAGCGCCGTGGAAATGCTGGTGGGCGGCGTGGTGCTGTTGATCGGCAGCGCGGCCAGCGGCGAACACCTGCAAGCCATGCCGCCGCTGGAAGGCTGGCTGGCGCTGGCGTACCTGATCTTCTTCGGCTCGATCATCGCTTTCAACGCTTACATGTACCTGTTGAAAAACGTTCGTCCGGCGGCGGCTACCAGTTATGCCTATGTCAACCCGGCGGTGGCGGTGTTGCTGGGGATCGTGTTTGTCGGCGAGACCATCGGGATCGAAGAGGCGCTGGCGATGCTGGTGATCATCGGTGCGGTGGTGCTGATCGGTCTGCCGCAGTGGCGCCGCCCACGGCAGCTGCCGGTGGTCAGCGAGCCGGCTGCCATAGCGACGGAGCAGCGTGCGAATTAGGGTAAACTGCGCGCCATCGCACACTTGCTCTGATTTTTCCTACGGTACTCCCATGACTTTCGCCAACCTTGGCCTGATCGAACCCTTGCTGCGCTCCCTCGAGAAGCTCGGCTACCAGACCCCGACGCCGGTGCAGGCGCAAGCCATTCCGGCCGTGCTGGCCGGTCGTGACCTGATGGCCGCGGCCCAGACCGGCACCGGCAAGACCGCCGGTTTTGCCTTGCCGCTGCTGCAACTGCTGGCGATGGAAGGGCCGAAAGTCACCGCCAACTCGGTGCGTGCGCTGATTCTGGTGCCGACCCGCGAGTTGGCCGAACAAGTCCACGAAGCCGTGCGCCAGTACGCTGAAAACCTGCCGCTGCGCACGTATGCGGTGTACGGCGGCGTCAGCATCAACCCGCAGATGATGAAGCTGCGTGGCGGCGTCGATCTGCTGGTCGCGACCCCGGGCCGTCTGCTCGACCTGTTCCGCCAGAACGCGCTGAAGTTCAATCAGCTGCAAACCCTGGTGCTGGACGAAGCCGACCGCATGCTCGACCTGGGCTTTTCCGAAGAGCTGGCGAACATTTACCGCGCGCTGCCGAAGAAACGTCAGACGCTGCTGTTCTCCGCAACCTTCTCCGATGACATCCGCCTGCTGGCCGGGCAGATGCTCAACGATCCGCAGAGCATCGAAGTCAGCCCGCGCAACGTTGCGGCCAACACCGTCAAGCAGTGGGTGGTGACGGTGGACAAGAAGCGCAAGCCGGAACTGTTCGTGCACTTGATGCGCAAGAACAAGTGGAAGCAGGTGCTGGTGTTCGCCAAGACCCGTAATGGTGTGGACGCGCTGGTCGAGAAACTTCAGGGCCTGGGCGTGAACGCCGACGGCATCCACGGCGACAAGCCGCAAGCGACCCGGCAGCGGGCGTTGGACCGTTTCAAACTGAGCGAAGTGCAGATTCTGGTGGCCACCGATGTGGCTGCCCGTGGTCTGGATATCGAAGACCTGCCGCTGGTGGTCAACTTTGATCTGCCGATCGTGGCCGAGGATTACATTCACCGTATCGGCCGGACTGGCCGCGCGGGTTCGACCGGTGAGGCGATCTCGCTGGTGTGCGCCGATGAAGTGAACATGTTGTCGGCGATTGAAATGCTGACTCGCAGCACGTTGAAGCGTGAGGTTGAGCCGGACTTCGTGCCGGAGCACCGTGTGCCGGACACTGATGCCACTGGTCAGGTGATCAAGAAGCCGAAGAAACCGAAGAAGCCGAAAGCTTCCGGTGGTGGCGGTGGCAAGCGCAATCTGGGCAAGTGGGTGGACAGCGGCGAGACTCAGGCGCCGGAGCCTTCGATCAAGCCTGTTCGTAAAGTGCCGGTGTTTAATACCGGGCCGCGCAAGCGTAAGCCTTAAGCGTCAGACAGGGGCGTTCCCGCGCAATGCGGGAACGATCAGTCGCGCTGCTTCAACCAATCCAGCATTCCAGCTCCGGCCGCCCGGCCACTGGCAAAACACGCCGTCAGCAGATAACCGCCAGTCGGCGCCTCCCAATCCAGCATCTCCCCCGCACAAAACACCCCCGGCAACGCCTTGAGCATCATCCGCTCATCCATCGCCTCGAATGTCACGCCACCGGCACTACTGATCGCCTCATCCAGCGGACGGGTTTTCACCAGCGTCAGCGGCAAAGCCTTGATCGCTCTGGCCAACAACGCCGGATCAGCAAATGTCGCAGCATTAGTGAGTTCTCGCAGAAGCGCCGCTTTCACCCCATCAATCCCGACCTGACTGTGCAAATGCTTGGCCATCGAGCGCGAACCCCGTGGTTTGCTCAACGCCGCCTGCAATTTATCCACAGGCCGGCCGGGCAGCAGGTCGATGTGAATGGTCGCGGCACCGTGCACATTGATCGCCTCACGAATCGGCGCTGACAGCGCATAAATCAGACTGCCCTCGATGCCGGTCGCGGTAATCACGCATTCACCCAGACGAGGGACGTCGTCGTTCAAACCGATGGCGATATTTTTCAGCGGCGCGCCGGCGAATTTGCTGACCATCACTTCGCTCCAGGCCTGCACCTCGAAGCCGCAATTGCTTGGCTGCAAGGGCGCCAGTCCTACGCCGCGTTGCTCCAGCGGCAGCATCCACGCGCCGTCGGAACCCAGCCGCGACCAGCTACCGCCGCCGAGGGCGAGCAGGGTGGCGTCGGGGGTAAGGGTTTGCTCGCCCTCCGGGCTGTCGATGCGCAGCGCGCCGTTTTCGTCCCAGCCGAGCCAGCGGTGGCGGGTGTGGATAACCACGCCGCTGTCGCGCAGGCGCTTGAGCCAGGCGCGCAGCAAGGGCGCGGCTTTCATGTCGGTGGGGAACACCCGGCCGGAGCTGCCGATGAAGGTTTCGATGCCCAGTTCGTGAATCCACCGGCACAGCGCATCGGCGTCGAACGCGCGCAGCAGCGGGGCGATGTTTGGGGCGCGTTCGGCGTAGCGCGAGAGGAAGGCCGGGTAGGCTTCGGAGTGAGTGATGTTCATGCCGCCGACCCCGGCCAGCAGGAACTTGCGGCCCACCGAGGGCATGCCGTCGTACAGATCGACGCGGACTCCGGCCTGGCTCAGCACTTCGGCGGCCATCAGGCCGGCGGGGCCACCGCCGATGATGGCGACGTGAGCGGGAGAGGTGGCGTGAATCTGGGTCATGGCGTGCGCTGCGGTCTGACGAAATATGGCGCGCATTCTAACAGCGCAGAAACCGGGTGGGAGCGAGCTTGCTCGCGAAAGCGGTGAGTCATTCAGTTAAATGTTGAATGTACTGACGCCATCGTCGGATCGCCGCCCGGACCAAGCTCGCTCCCACAGGGATTTGTGATGATCGAAAGGTCTGATCAAAAAACAACCAGCGCGCTGCAAGCCATGTTCAGCTTGGGCTGTAGTCCCTTTCGCTCAGGTTATCCACAGGCCGTTCCACAGCCATTGTGGGTAACGCAGCACAACTCAATGACAACCCGATGACTGCCAGACGCGCTGCGCACTGTGATGCAGGATCCCGTGGCGGCGGGCGAGGGCGTGGCGATCCTTGCTGTAACCACCGCCGATCACCCCGACCACCGGGATGTCGCGACCCAGGCAGTGGCGCATCACGCTTTCGTCGCGGGCGGCGACGCCTTCGTCAGTCAGTTGCAGATAACCGAGGGCGTCGTCCTTGTGCACGTCGACGCCGGCGTCGTAGAGCACCAGATCCGGCTGATACAGCGGCAGCAGATAGTTGAGCGCGTCATCGACAACTTTCAGGTAATCGGCGTCGCCCATGCCGTTGGGCAGCGGAATGTCCCAGTCGCTTTCAGCCTTGCGTGCAGGAAAGTTCTTTTCGCAGTGCAGGGAAACGGTGATCGCTTCCGGGGTGTTGTGCAGAATCCGTGCAGTCCCGTCACCCTGATGCACGTCGCAGTCGAAGATCAGCACCCGGTTCACCCGGCCGCTTTGCAGCAGGTAGTGACTGATGATCGCCAGGTCGTTGAAGATGCAGAAGCCGGCGGGGTAGTCGTAATGGGCGTGATGGGTGCCACCGGCGAGGTGGCAGGCCAGGCCATGTTCCAGCGCTTTCTCCGCTGCCAGAATCGATCCGCCGACCGCCCGCACGGTGCGTCTAGCCAGGGCTTCATTCCACGGCAGACCGAGGCGCCGCTGGTCTTCGCGGGACAACTCGCCGCTCATGTAGCGTTCGATATAACCGCGGTCATGGGCAAGGGCGAGAATGTCGGCAGGGCACAGTTCAGGGCGCAACAGGTCTTCGTCGCGGGTCAGGCCGCTGTCCACCAGGTGATCGCGCAGCAGGCGGAACTTGTCCATGGGGAAGCGGTGATCCGCCGGAAATTCCGGGCTGTAGTCTTCGTGGTAGATCAGCGGCAACGGCATGGTGGACTATTCATAAAGGCTGCAGGAAAGAGTGCAAAGCCTAACAGCGATGTAGACTGACGGCATCAAGCGGAGGGGCGGGATGGAACCGATACTGGAGCTGGAAAGCGCAAGGCTGCTGATGCGCCAATGGCAGGACGAGGATTTGCCGGCGTTCGCAGCGATGTGCGCCGATCCGCAGGTGATGCGCTACTTCCCCGCGCCCTTGAGCCGGCTGGAAAGCGCCGCGCTGATCGGCCGGGTGCGCGGGCACTTTGCCGAGCACGGTTACGGCCTGTGGGCGCTGGAGCGCAAGGACAGCGGCGAGTTCATCGGTTTTACCGGGCTCGGCGTGGTCGGCTTCGATGCGCCGTTCACCCCAGCGGTGGAAATCGGCTGGCGGCTGGCCAAGGAACATTGGGGCCTTGGTTATGCCAGCGAAGCGGCGTGGACCGCTCTGCGTTGCGGCTTTGACCGGGTGGCGCTGAATGAAGTGGTGTCGTTCACCAGCGAGACCAATCTGCCGTCGCAGAAAGTCATGCAGGCGATCGGCATGCACCACGCCCCGCAGGATGATTTCGACCACCCGCGTCTCGCGGACGGTCACCCGTTACGGCGACATGTGTTGTACCGCATCACGAGGGAGCAGTGGCTGGAAACCTTGCATGGATAAGCAGGCGCGGACGTTTACAATGGCCGGCACCCTGGGGGCGCCGGCCAGAACCTGAATCCCCCGCCGCAGCCAAGACTGCGCGGCATAGCTTTGTGTGAGGAGAGTCTGAATGAGCCAAGTGTTGGAAGATCTGGTGGATCTGCTGACCCTCGAACCGATCGAGGAAAACCTGTTCCGTGGTCGCAGCCAGGATCTGGGGTTTCGCCAGTTGTTCGGCGGCCAGGTGCTCGGCCAGTCGCTGTCGGCGGCCAGTCAGACCGTTGAAGAAACGCGTCATGTGCATTCGATGCACGGTTATTTCCTGCGTCCTGGCGATGCCAAGTTGCCGGTGGTCTACTCGGTTGATCGCGTGCGGGACGGCGGCAGTTTCAGCACCCGCCGCGTGACCGCGATCCAGAAGGGCCACCCGATTTTCACTTGCAGCGCTTCGTTCCAGTACGACGAAGAAGGCTTCGAACACCAGAGCCAGATGCCCCAGGTTGTCGGCCCGGAAAACCTGCCGTCGGAGCTGGAACTGACCCAGCAACGCGCGCACCTGATCCCGGAACATATGCGCGAAAAGCTGCTGTGCCCGAAGCCGATCGAAGTGCGCCCGGTCACTGAAAAAGACCCGTACAACCCGCAACCGGCGGATCCGGTCAAGTACGTGTGGTTCCGTGCCGACGGCGCTTTGGCCGATATCCCGGCGCTGCACAAATACCTGCTGGCCTACGCCTCGGACTTCGGCCTGCTGACCACCTCGATGCTGCCGCACGGCAAATCGGTCTGGCAGAAAGACATGCAGGTCGCCAGCCTCGACCACGCGTTGTGGTTCCACAATGACCTGCGCGCCGATGACTGGTTGCTCTACGCCATGGACAGTCCGTGGGCCGGCAACTCGCGCGGGTTCTCCCGGGGCAGCGTGTTCAACCGCGCCGGGCAACTGGTGGCGTCGGTGACCCAGGAAGGCCTGATCCGTCATCGCAAGGACTGGGCATGAGTCTGGCGGATGTGCGGCACTGGGTGTTCGACATGGACGGCACCCTGACCGTCGCCGTGCACGACTTCGCGGCAATCCGCGTGGCGCTGGCGATTCCGGCGGAGGACGACATTCTCACCCACCTCGCTGCATTGCCCGCCGAGGAAGCGGCGGCGAAACATGCGTGGCTGCTGGAGCATGAGCGGGATCTGGCGCTCGGCTCGACCCCGGCGGTCGGCGCGGTGGAGCTGGTGCGCGACCTGCACGCCAGGGGTTATCGCCTGGGCATCCTGACCCGCAATGCGCGGGAGCTGGCTCATGTGACGCTGGAGGCCATCGGCCTGGCCGACTGTTTTGCGGTGGAGGATGTGCTGGGTCGCGATGAAGCACAGCCAAAACCGCATCCCGGTGGCCTGCTGAAACTGTCCGAAGCCTGGCAAGTGCCGGCGAGCGAGATGGTGATGGTCGGTGATTACCGGTTTGATCTTGATTGCGGCCGGGCGGCGGGCACCCACACGGTGCTGGTGAACCTGCCGGACAATCCGTGGCCGGAGCTGACCGACTGGCATGCGAAGGATTGTGTGGAGTTGCGGCGAATGTTGTTCGCCTGAGGCCTGCATTGTCTGCACGGATGCCTTCGCGAGCAAGCCCG
Source organism: Pseudomonas sp. B21-021 (assembly GCF_024749205.1). Classification (NCBI taxonomy): domain Bacteria; kingdom Pseudomonadati; phylum Pseudomonadota; class Gammaproteobacteria; order Pseudomonadales; family Pseudomonadaceae; genus Pseudomonas; species Pseudomonas sp. B21-021. The sequence goes on along the minus strand of NZ_CP087192.1, from coordinate 5,605,020 downwards.
CTCCCACAGGGAAACGCATTCCAAATGTGGGAGCGGCGGTGCGACGACTCGACTTGCTCGCGAAGAGGCCAGACCATCCACCCAACAACTTATTGCTCGAATAGTGCTTTCTGGCCTTCCGGCGAGGTCAGCATGCCGTCGCCGTTATGCCCGACGCCGGGCACTTCGATCAGGCGCTGATTGACCCCTTCAGGGTGACGACGCAGCAAGTAACTGAAAAACAGCTTCCCGCGTTCCAGTCGATAAGCCCCCTGCGCTTTGGCGGCGCAGCTCTTGTCCAGCGCCGGGTGTTGCGGGTCGGTGTCCTGCTGGCCCAGCAGATAAATCACCTCGCGTTTGACGTAACGGCCTTCAAGCTGCGCGGGCGTTTGCCCACCCGAGTAGATCGGCGGGTCCACCAGGCCGTACTTCCAGCGGTTGAAACCGGGGCACTTGGCATGATCGAAGGCCACCGGACGTTGCTCATTGAAGTAGGCGTAGGACGACGGGTTGGCGACTACATAACGCAAGCGAATGCCTTCGGTCTTGAGCGCCGGTTGTTCCTGGGCCAGCAGCGCATAACGCTGCACCACCTGAGCGCCGCCGGAGTGGCCGAAGATCACGATCTGCTTCACGTCCGGAAACTGCTTGCGATCGCTCAGCCGCGCGACGATTTCGTCCAGTGCGGCGTAGGAACTCAGCGGATTCGGCCCTGTGGATAACCCGCCGCCCATCCAGTCGTTGCCTTGCCAGCGCAGCACGCTGGCGGGTAACGAGTAGAGCGACACGTCGCTTTCGTTGAGAAACTGCGGGGCGATCACCAAGGTGTTGGCGGTTTGCCCGGCCAGTTCCGCCGCGACTTCGCCGCTTTTGCGATAGGTCTCGGCGTTGCGCAGACGGCCATGAATGACAATCAGCACGCGCTCGATTTTCGCCGGCGCCGGGCCGATGCCCACCGCCATTTCGCCGGCCTGCAATTGCAGGCGCCCGGGACTGATTGCGTCGACGCCGGCCGCTTGGGCGGTGCCGCCGATGAACAGTAAAGCCAACAGCCATTTATGCATTTACAGGTTTTTCGCCGCAAAGGTATCGCACTGGCCGACCTGGCCCTGGGCGAATCCGGTTTTGAACCAGCGCACCCTTTGCGCCGACGTACCGTGAGTAAACGAGTCCGGCACCACACGGCCCTGACCCTGTTGTTGCAGGCGATCATCACCGATGGCGTTCGCCGCGTTCAAGGCTTCTTCGATGTCGCCCGGTTCCAGCCAGTTCAGACGCTTTTGCGCGTTGTAGGCCCAGACCCCGGCCAGACAATCGGCTTGCAGTTCCTGGCGCACCAGCAGGCCGCCGTCACCTTCCATCTGCCGGCCTTGCTGGCGGGCTGTCTGAATTTTCGCCGAGACGCCGAGCAGCGTCTGCACATGGTGTCCGACTTCGTGAGCGATCACGTAGGCCTGGGCAAAGTCGCCGGCAGCCTTGAAGCGCTGGGACATTTCCTGGAAGAACGCCATGTCCAGATAGACTTTCTGGTCCGCCGGGCAATAGAACGGGCCGGTGGCCGAGGTCGCCAGACCGCAGGCGGAATTGACCCGGTTGCTGAACAGCACCAGGGTCGGATCCTTATATTGCCGGCCGGCCTGCTGGAAGATTGCGCCCCAGGTGTCTTCGGTGTCGCCGAGGATCGAGCGCACGAATTCGGCCTGTTCATCGTTGGCCGGCGGCGCTTGACGGGTTTGCGAAGTGGGGGCCGATTGTTCGGTCATCTGCCCGGTGAGCTGGCCGAGGATCTGCAGCGGATCCTGCCCGGTGATCCAGCCGATGCCGACGATCAGCAGGATCGCCCCGAGGCTCAGGCCCTTGCCACCGCCAAAGCGCATGCCGCCACCACCGCCCATGTCATCGCCACGGGCATCGACGACGTTGTCACTGCGTCGGCCTTTTTTCCATAGCATGTGGGAATCCTCGTCTGTGCAGGTGGAGAGTGTGTGGTGATGAGTGTTGCTGGTGTGTGAGTGTGGCGCCAGTCCGGTCGTCCGTCTATTCGTACACACGCACAAAGGCCCGGCCTCGCGGTGACGAGGTCGGGCCTGTTATTGACGAGCGCGAGCGCCGGGAATTCTATTCGCCGGCGGATTTCTTTCGCCGGGTCGGGTGTCAGCGGTCGAAGGCATCCCACACCGGCGCGAAGTCCGGGCTGACCTGACGTTCGCGCTTGGACAACGCAGCGATCAGCGCCCGGTCGTCATCATCCAGTTCGACATTCAGCGAGGCTAGGTTGGCCAGTTGATTGGTCTTGCTGCTGGCCTTGGGAATCGCCGCGACGTTGTCCTGATCCAGCAGCCACTTCAGCGCGACCTGAGTCGGCAGCACGCCGTGTTTTTCGGCGATCTGCTGAATCTGCGGAATTTCCGAGACCTTGTTACGTGCCAGTGGCGTGTAGGCCGTCAGCGCCAGATCGTGTTGACGGGCGTAGTCGAGCAGGGCGTTTTGTCCGAGCAGGACGTGGTACTCGACCTGAATCGCTGACAGAGAAATACCGTATTCCTCGACGACTTTGCGCAGCAGCGGCAGCGGAAAATTCGCCACGCCGATGTTGCGAGCCAGCCCCTGTTCCTTGAACGACGCGAGGGTTTCGAGGGTGCGCGGCAAATCCCAGTCGGTGGTCGGCCAATGGATCATGAACAGGTCGACGTACTCGCTGCGCAACGCCTTGAGGCTGCGCTCCAGCGAGTGACGCATGGCATCCGGTTGCAACTGGTCCCACCAAACCTTGGTGGTGACGTGGATCTGCTCGCGGGGTGTCGGCGTATTCGCCAGGGCCTGTCCGACGGCGTCTTCGTTGTTGTAGGCCGCTGCCGTGTCGATGTGCCGGTAACCGAGTTCCAGGGCTTGCTCTACGGCGCGGGTACATTCGTCGCCGAGCATCGGCCAGGTGCCGAGGCCGAGTTTTGGCAGGTTCAGTCCTTGTCTGTTAACGATGTGCTGCATGGTCGATCTCCTGTTCGAAAGCCGTGACGCCCGCCATGTGTCGGGCTGCGATGTAACCGAAAGTCAGCGCCGGGCCGAGGTTGATCCCGCCCGCCGGATAATGCCCGCCCATGATGCTGGACATGTCGCCACCGGCGGCGTAGAGCCCGGCGATAGGCTGGTCTTCGGCGTCGAGCACTTGCGCATGCGGGTTGACCTTGAGCCCGGCGAAGGTGCCGAAGCAGCCCGGCTGCACCTTCACCGCGTAGAACGGGCCTTGTTCGATGGGCGCCACGCACGGATTGGGCTGTTGCGCCGGATCGCCCTGTTTGCGGTTGTACGGGGTCGAGCCGCGACCGAACAGCGGGTCTTCGCCGTGCCGGGCATGGTGGTTGTAATCATCGACGGTGGCGCGTAAACCCTTCGCGTCGATGCCGCATGCGCCGGCCAATTCCTCCAGGGTATCGCCGGTTTTCAGATAGCCGCTGCGGATAAAACCTGACACCGGCACCGGAAACGGCCGAGACATGCCGAGCCCATAACGCCGCTGGAACGCGCGGGTGCAGATCAGCCAGGACGCGACCTCTTCACCTTCGGGGGCTGCGGCGACCATGGCGCTGACGTAGTCGTAATAACCGTTGGCTTCGTTGACGAAGCGCTGGCCGTTGCGCAGCACGCCGATGACGCCCGGTTTGCCACGTTCGATGATGTGTGGGAAATGGCCGATGCTGCCGTCGGAATGTGGCACCTGCGAGACCGGCGCCCACGCCACGGGCGAGGCCACTTCGGTGTTGACCCGGGCTCCGACGGTTTCGCCCAGTCGCAGGCCGTCGCCATTCACTCCCAAGGGTGGCAGCGCCCAATGTTCATGACCGGTGGGCGTGCGAGGGAACAACGCTTTGCGCCGCTCGATGTCGTTGGCAAATCCGCCAGCGGCGAGCACCACGGCTTTGCGGGCATGGACATTGACCGGGCCTTTTGTGGTGTTCACGCGAGCGCCGGTGATGCGTGAATCGTCGCGCAGCAGTTCGGTCAATGGCGCCGATTCCCACAGCAGTACGCCGAGGTCTTCGGCGGACTTCGCCAGCCGTGCCACCAGCGCCACGCCGTTGACCAGTTGCATCGCCCGGCCGTGCAGCGCCAGGTCCAGCAGGTGGCGGGTGAAACGCCGGGTCACGTGCCAGGCCGCCGACAACGAGCGGGTCAGATTGAGAAACGCCGACAGGTCCGCACCCGCCATGATCGGCATGCCCATGAACGATGTTTCGCGCATGGTTGTGCGAAGACGCTTGAGCAGGCGCCCGACCTTTCGCCCGTCATAGGGCGCGGCAATCACCGAGCGTCCGCCGGTGCCCGCGCCCGGTGTTTCACCGTGGATGTCGGCGATGGCGTTGCCGTCGGCGAATTGCAGGGCGGTGTGTTGTTCGAAGAACGCCACCATGCGCGGGCCGGCCTCAAGGAAGGCGTCGATCATGGCCGGGTCGTAGTGCTCGCCGAGTTCGTGGCGCAGATAGGTGCGCGGCAGTTCCACGTCTTCGACGATCCCGGCGCGCCGGGCCAGCGGATTGCACGGCACCCACGCCCAGCCGCCGGACCACGCGGTGGCGCCGCCGAACACCGGATCCTTTTCCACCACGATGACCTTCAAGCCATGCCAGGCGGCGGTGACGGCTGCCGACAAACCGGCGGCGCCGGAGCCGACCACCAGAACGTCACAGTCGATATCGGGAAGGGCAGGCATCAGCAAGGGCTCCAGTAATCAATTTTTTTTAGAATCATGTTCCAGAAAATAACCAGTGCGGGAGAAACAGATCAACCGACTGACGCGCAAAGTGGGCGGTTATCGGACGCCGGGTTCCAGATTTCGCATTCCTCGGGATGTCTTCTAGAATCGGCGAAATTTCACCGAGAGCGCACCATGGCCGGCAGTCAAATCGAACGGGTTTTCAGCGTGCTGGAAAGCCTCACCAGTGATCCGCGCGGGCTGCCGATGCAGACCCTGGCCGAGCAACTGGACATTCCGAAGAGCGCGACGCACCGCCTGCTCGCCGAGCTGATCCGCCTGGGTTACGTGCGGCAGAATCCGGAAACGTTGCGCTATCACCTGTCGACCAAACTGGTTGCAATGGGCTTTCAATACCTGTCGAGCAGCGGCGCCGACATCGTGCAGCCGGTGCTCGATCGGCTGGCCCAGGAAACCGGTGAGCTGGTGCGCCTTGGGGTGATCGACGGCGAACGCCAGACCTGGATCGCCAAGGCCCAGGGCGCCCGCACCGGTCTGCGTTACGACCCGGACATGGGCCGCGATGCGCCGCTGTTCTACACCGCGTCGGGGCATGCGTGGCTGGCGTGCATGAGCGACGCCGAGGCGTTGTCGCTGGTCGAACGCCAGGGCGCGGAGGTGCCGGTGGATATCGGGCCCAACGCGCCGCGCTCCAATATTGAACTGCTCGAACGCCTGCGCGTGGCCCGGGAACAGGGCTATGCCTGTGTGGAAGAAAGCTCGGCGGTCGGCACTTCGGCGATTGCTGCCGTGGTGAAACATCCTGCCGATGGCCGGGTGATCGGCGTGCTGAGCATAGCCGGGCCAAGCGCACGGATGCCGGCGGCGCGATTGCATGAACTGGCGCCGTTGCTGCTGACGTTCACCGAGGAATTGTCGGCGGCCAGCCTGGCCTCGGAGTTGTTCGTTTAAGCAAAGCTGTGCGCTGTTCGCCCACTTTTCAGTCGGGCGGGTGTGAGAATCTGGAACCGGGTTCTAAATTGTTGATGTAGTGAGTTTTCCCACAACAATCACAAGAGGATCGCACCTTGAACCCGCCCCTTCGAATCGCCCTGATCGGCGCCGGCAACATGGGCCAGCAACATTACCGGCACCTGAAACATCTCACTGAGGCCACGTTATGCGCCGTGGCCGATCCCGGCCCTCAGGCACCGGCCCTGGCGGCGGAGTGGGGTGTGGCGTATTTCGTCGATCACCGTCAGATGCTGGAGCAGAACCGGCCAGACGCAGTGATCGTCGCCAGTCCGAATAATCAGCACGTCAGCACCGCGCTGGACTGCCTGGCCGTTGGCGTTCCGGTGTTGCTGGAAAAACCGGTGGGCGTAAACCTGGATGAAGCGCGGGAACTGGTGGCAGCGGTGAAGCGCAGCGGTCTGCCGGTGCTGGTCGGTCATCATCGGCGGCACAATCCGTTGATCGTGCGGGCCCATGAACTGGTCAAGGGCGGAGCATTGGGGCGGCTGACTCTGGTGACTGCGTTGTTCCAGCTGCGCAAGCCTGACCAGTATTTCGAAACCGCGTGGCGGCGCGAAGAGGGCGCGGGCATGCTGCTGACCAATCTGATCCACGACCTCGATCTGCTGCGTCATCTGTGCGGCGAAGTGCGTTCGGTACAGGCGATCACCGACCGTTCGGTGCGCGGTTTTGCCAATGAAGACAGCGCGGCGATCCTGCTGCAATTCGATGGCGGAGCACTGGGCAGCCTGACCGGTTCCGATGCGGTGGCGGCTCCATGGAGCTGGGAGTTGAACTCCGGGGAGAACCCGGTCTATCCGCGTCAGGCCGATCAGCCGTGCTATTTGCTGGCGGGAACGGGCGGGGCTTTGAGTATTCCGCAACTCAAGCGCTGGCATTACAGCGCCGATCAGGTGGACGCCGGTTGGCATGAGCCGTTGCTCTCGGTCGACGAACCGTTCACGCCTGACGAAGCCCTGCGATTGCAGTTGCAGCATTTCGTCCGCGTGGCGCGACGGGAGGTTGAACCGCTGGTGAGTGCCGCCGATGCCGCCCGCACCCTGGCACTGGTCGAGGCCATCCGTGAAGCAGCGGCCAGCGGTCGCGCCACCGAACCTGCGCAGATCGAGGCCTGAACATGAGCGAGCGAATTCTGTCCCTGGCCAGCCTGACCGTGCTGGAGTTGTCGCCACCCGAGATGGTCGAGGTCGCGGCCCGTGCCGGTTACAGTCATGTCGGCCTGCGTCTGGAGCCGGCGACGCCCGAGGAATATCACTTTGCGCTGGTAGCCGATGGCGATTTGCGGCGTCAGACACTGGCGCGTTTGCGTGACACCGGCATCGGAGTGCTCGACGTCGAAATCCTGCGTTTGAAACCGCAGACAGTGGTCGCGGATTTCGAGCAGCTGCTGAGCGTCGGCGCGGAGTTCGGTGCCAGTGAATTGCTGGTCGCCGGTAACGATCCTGACGAGCAGCGGCTCACCGATAATTTTGCGGCACTCTGCGATCTGGCGGCGCCCTACGGTTTGCACCCGCATCTGGAGTTCATGCCGTGGACCGATGCGCGCAATCTCGAGCAAGCGTTGCGCATCGTCGACAACGCCGGGCGCGAAAACGGGGCGGTGTTGGTCGATGCGTTTCACTTCGACCGTTCCGGATCGCGGCTGGAAGATCTGGTCGGTGTGCCAGCCTCGCGGCTGCGCTATGCACAGTTGTGCGATGTTGCCGGGCCGAGGCCGACGGACATGGCCGAGATCTTGCGTCAGGCCCGCAATGAACGACGGTTTCCCGGCGAGGGCGATTGTGACTTGATCGGCTTGTTGCGCAGTCTTCCGGCTAACCTTCCCCTGAGTCTGGAAATTCCCACGGTCAAATTGCTGGAGCAGGGCGTGAGTGGTTTGCAGCGGGCGCAAATGGCAATCGACCGGACGCGGGAATTGTTGGCCCGGCTTTAAGTCTGCTTCAAGGGGCGAGGGCGCCTGCGTCCTTGTCACCGTTTATTTTTCATTCAGAGAGAGCCAATGACCGTCAGCACTCCGCTTTCCGGCGTCAACCAACCCTTCAAGGGGATCTTGCTGATTGTCGTGGCAACCTTCCTGTTCTCCAGCCACGACGCGCTGTCGAAATACCTTTCGGGTTTTTATCCGATCGTCATGGTGGTGTGGGCGCGGTATCTGGTGCACACGCTGCTGATGGCGGGGATTTTCCTGCCGCAGTCCGGGCTGCGCGTGCTGCGCACCAAGCGCCCGTTGTGGCAGTTGGCGCGGGCGCTTTGTCTGCTGGGCACCAGCCTGTTTTTCACCACAGCGTTGCTGTACATCCCGCTGGCCGAGGCCACGGCGGTCAACTTTCTTGCGCCGGTGCTGGTGACGGCGCTGTCGGTGCCGTTGCTCAAGGAACGGGTGACGCGCGGTCAGTGGATCGCGGTGGTGTGCGGGTTTATCGGTGTGCTGATCATCGTCCATCCGGGCGGTGACTTGTTCACCCCAGCGATTCTGTTGCCGTTCTGTTCGGCGCTGTTTTTCTGCTTCTATCAGTTGCTCACCCGCAAGCTCGCGGAAATCGACAGCCCGACCACCAGCAACTTTTTCGCCGGGTTGTGCAACACGCTGGTGATGAGTGCGCTGGTGCCGTTCTTCTGGCAGGTGCCGAGCCTGGGGCATGCGCTGTTGATGCTGGCGCTGGGCAGTTGCGGAATGACCGCGCACCTGTTTCTGACCCAGGCGTTCCGCCATGCCGCGCCGGCGTTGCTGGCGCCGTTCGGTTATTGCCAGATCGTGTTTGCGGGGTTGTTGGGCTGGTTGCTGTTTGCTCACACGCCGACCCTGATGACAGTTATCGGGATCGCGGTGATCTGTTGCAGCGGATTGGCGGCAGCGTGGCAGCAGAGCCGGCGCTGAAAAGCACTGTGGGAGTGAGCTTGCTCACGAAGGCGGTGTGTCATTCAACGTCAGTGCTGAATGTCAGTCCGCATTCGCGAGCAAGCTCGCTCCCACAATGAAGGGCAGATTATTCGGTAACGGTAGGAATCTTGCGCGGTGCCATGAAGTACATCCAGGTCAGGGCAATGAAGTACATCGCCGGAATCAGGGTGAACAGCACGGTGTAGTTGTTGTTGGTGACGGTCAGTATGTGGCCGACGATCTGGGTCATGAACATCCCGCCGATCGCCGCGCACATGCCGCCGAAACCGAACACCGTGCTCATCATGTGCTTGGGCGTGTAGTCCATCACCAGGCTCCAGATGTTGGCGGTCCAGGCCTGATGCGCGCCGATGGCCAGGGAGATGGCGGCGACTGCGATCCACAGGTTGGCGGAACCGGCGGCCATGACCACGCCGATGATGCAGCAGGCGAACAGGAACATCGACAGCAGCCGCGCCTTGATCGAGTTCATGCCGCGACCGATCAGGAACGAAGACAGAATCCCGCCGCCCACACTGCCGAAGTCGGCAGTGACGTAGATGATGATCAGCGGAATGCCCATCTGGGTGACGTTGATGCCCAGGTTGTATTGCTGATTGAGAAACGGCGGCAGCCAGTACAGGTAGAACCAGAACACCGGCGCGGTCAGCGAGTAGGCGAGGGCGAAGGCCCAGGTGCCGCGCATCCGCAGGATTTTCGAGAACGGCACGCGGGCCTGTTCCGGTTCGACTTCTTTCTGGATGTATTCCAGCTCCGACTGTTTAACGCTCGGGTGATCTTCCGGGTTGAAATACTTCAGGCCCCAAAACAGCAGCCAGATCCCGCCCAGTGCCGACATGCACAGGAACGCAGCCTGCCAGCCCCACACGTGAAGGATCAGCGGCAGCAGCATCGGGGTGAACATCGCGCCGACGTTGGTGCCGGCGTTGAAGATGCCGGTGGCCACGGCGCGTTCACCGGCCGGGAACCACAGCCGCGTGGTCTTCACGCAGGCCGGGTAGTTGGCCGCTTCGGTCAGGCCGAGGATGAACCGGCAGACCATGAAGCCCACCGCCGAGGTCGCCAGACCGTGGGCGCCGGTGGCCAGGCTCCAGAGCAGCACCGCGCAGAAGAACACGCGCTTGACGCCGACCCGGTCGATCAGCCGTCCTTGCAGCACGAAGCCGATCGCGTAGCCGACCTGAAACCAGAAGTTGATGTTGGCGTAGTCCATCGCCGTCCAGCTCATTTCCTTGGCGAGGATCGGCTGCATGACGCCGAGGGCGGCGCGGTCGATGTAGTTCAGGGTGGTGGCGAAAAACACCAGCGCCAGCATGCCCCAACGGGTCTTGCCGACGGCCATGGCGCCGCGGATCTTGTCGCCGATGCCACCCGTGGCAGTGCTCATGGCCGGAGCCATGCGGGAAGTCTGTGAAGGAATCATGTGTTCCACCCGTTTTTGGATTTGTTATTTGGTGTGCTTTTTTTGTGCACGCTGCGACCGGTGGTTCAGTTCCGGACTCAAGGTGAGATGGATGTTGGGCAGTGGACGAAAAATCGTCAATTCGCCAAACCGGCATTGTGTTCGATAATCGCACGCAAAACTAACCGGGTAGTACACTTTAAATTGCTCAATGATAAACCGGGACCAATAATTCGCTCACCCTATAAAAGCGGCGCAATTTTCGTAGCCGACGTCTCCACCGGGAGTTGAAACATGCAGCGATCCATTGCCACCGTCTCCTTGAGCGGAACCCTGCCGGAAAAACTCGAAGCCATTGCCGCCGCCGGGTTCGACGGGGTGGAGATTTTCGAGAACGATCTTCTGTATTACGACGGCAGCCCCCGGGAAATCCGGCAGATGTGCGCCGACCTCGGAATCGCCATCACGCTGTTTCAGCCGTTCCGCGATTTCGAAGGCTGCCGCCGTGATCGTCTGGACCGCAACCTGGAGCGGGCCGAGCGCAAATTCGACCTGATGCAGGAACTGGGCACCGACCTGGTGCTGGTCTGCAGCAATGCCTCCCCCGACAGTATCGGCGAGCAACAGATCCTCATCGACGACCTGCGCCTGCTGGCCGAGCGCGCTGGCGCCCGTGGCTTGCGTATCGGTTATGAAGCGCTGGCCTGGGGCCGTCACGTCAATACTTATCAACAGGTCTGGGACATCGTGCGTCAGGCCGATCACCCGGCCCTCGGCGTGTTGCTCGACAGCTTCCATACCTTGTCGCTGAAGGGCGATCCACGGGCGATTGCCGAGATTCCCGGCGACAAGATTTTCTTCGTGCAGATGGCCGATGCGCCGATCCTGGCGATGGACGTGCTGGAGTGGAGCCGGCATTTCCGCTGCTTCCCGGGGCAGGGCGAATTCGATCTGCCGGGTTTCCTCGCGCCAATCATCCAGAGTGGCTACACCGGGCCACTGTCGCTGGAAATCTTCAACGACGGCTTCCGCGCCGCACCGCCTCGCGCCAATGCCGCCGATGGTCTGCGTTCGCTCCTTTATCTGGAGGAGAAAACCCGCCAGCGTCTGGAGCAGGAAATCCGCCCTGTGGATAACCGCGACATCCTCTTCGAAACGCCGAAGGCCAGCGAATACAACGGCATCGAGTTTCTTGAGTTCGCCGTGGATGAAAGCCTCGGCGCCAAGTTGTCGAACTGGCTGGAGCGGCTGGGGTTCGTCAAGGCTGGGCAGCATCGTTCCAAGAGCGTCAGCCTGTTGCGGCAGGGCGATATCAACCTGATCCTCAACTCCGAACCCTATTCGTTCGGCCACAGCTTTTTCGAGGCCCATGGCCCGTCGCTGTGCGCTACTGCCGTGCGGGTCAAGGACAGCGCCAGCGCGCTGGCCCGGGCCGTCGCTTATAAAGGTCAGCCGTATCGCGGACTGGTCGGCCCCAACGAGCTGGAACTGGCAGCGGTGCGGGCGCCGGACGGCAGCCTGATTTATCTGGTGGATCAGGAGGCGGATGTCTACGGCACCGACTTCAATCTGCTGCCGGATGCTGTGGCGCGCGGCGGGCTCAAGCGCATCGATCACATGGCCATGGCGCTGCCGGCGGACAGCCTCGACAGCTGGGTGCTGTTCTACAAGAGCCTGCTGGATTTCGAGGCCGACGATGAAGTGGTCCTACCCGATCCTTACGGTCTGGTGAAGAGTCGCGCGCTGCGTAGCCGTGACAGTTCGATTCGTCTGCCGCTGAACATTTCCGAGAACCGCAACACCGCGATCTCACACGCGCTGTCGAGTTATCGCGGCTCCGGGGTGCATCACATCGCTTTCGATTGCGACGATATCTTCGCCGAAGTCAGCCGCGCGAAGGAGGCGGGTGTGCCGCTGCTGGATATCCCGCTGAACTATTACGACGACCTGGCGGCGCGCTTCGATTTCGATGACGAGTTCCTCAGCGAGCTGGCGTACTACAACGTGCTGTACGACCGCGATGCACAAGGCGGCGAGTTGTTCCACGTTTACACCGAGCCGTTCGAAGGGCGTTTCTTCTTCGAGATCATCCAGCGCAAGAACGGTTACGCGGGTTATGGCGCGGCCAACGTCGCGGTGCGGCTGGCGGCGATGGCCAAATCACGCAGTGGCGCGGTTCGCCAGGCCAAGTTGTAGGAAATTCGTAAACGCGGGATTAAACACGGGTCGCGCGGCTTCCTTCACTGGGGCGCGCGGCCCATAATCGCCAGCCTGTGCAGTGATGGCCGTGAGCCCGCAATGACGATGACTTCAGAACTTTCCGCAGCCCCCGATCTACCAGCGGTAGAGCCGCGCAAAAGTCGCAAGAACAACCCGGAAAAGACCCGCGAGAATATCCTGCAGGAGGCGATCGTCGAGTTCGTCCAGCAGGGTCTGTCCGGTGCTCGCGTCGACGCGATCGCCGAGCGCATCCACACCTCCAAGCGCATGATCTATTACTACTTCGGCAGCAAGGAGCAGTTGTACGTCGAGGTGCTGGAGAAGCTCTACGGTGATATCCGCAGCACCGAAAACCGCCTGCACCTGGCCGAATTGCCGCCGGTGGAAGCGATCCGGCGTCTGGTGGAGTTCACCTTCGATCACCACGATCGCAACGTCGATTTCGTGCGGATCGTCAGCATTGAAAACATCCACAACGCCGAGTACGTGAAGCGTTCCGACGCGATCAAGGCGATGAACAACACCATCCTCGATTCCCTGGGCGAGATTCTGCGTCGTGGTGCCGATGAAGGGGTTTTCCGCGCCGGGCTCGACGCGCTGGACGTGCATCTGCTGATCAGTTCGTTCTGCTTCTATCGCGTATCGAACCGCCACACGTTCGGTGAGATCTTTCAGATCGACCTGCCGGACGAAAGCATCAAGCAGCGTCATCGCGAGATGATTTGCGAGTCGGTGCTGCGCTACTTGCAGGCGTGACCGGAGACGAGGGGGCGTCGCCCCCTCACGGTTTTATCCATTCATGCTTTGAAAATGCGCGAGCATTCGCTGCGCATCCGGCACTTTGCCGCTGAACAGCTCAAACGCCTTTACTGCCTGAAACACCGCCATGTTGCCGCCATCCAGGGTTCGGCAACCCAGGGCGCGGGCATTGCGCAGCAGTTCGGTTTCCAGCGGGAAATACACGATCTCCGCTACCCACAACTCGGGCCGCAGCAATGCCACCGGCACAGGCATGCCTGGCAGTTTGGCCATGCCCATCGGCGTGGTGTTTACCAAGCCATCGGCCTGACTCAGTGTGCTCGCCAGATCATGCCCGGCAACCGCGCGGCCAGCGCCGAAATGCTGGTTGAGGTTGTTGGCCAGACTTTCGGCGCGCTCCATGTCCACATCAAAAATGCTCAGTTGCTGTACGCCTTCGCTCAATAAGGCGTGGGCCACCGCCGCGCCTGCACCACCGGCGCCCATCTGGACCACACGTTCGCGGGCAACGTCTGGCAGGCCGCGACGAAAACCTTCGGCAAAACCCAGGCAATCGGTGTTGTGGCCGACGCGTTTGCCGTCCTTCAGCACCACCGTGTTCACGGCGCCGATGCCTCGGGCTTCCGGAGACAATTCATCGAGCAGCGGGATGATCGCCTGCTTGCACGGGAAGGTGATGTTCAGCCCGGTGTAATTCATGCGTTCGGCGGCCAGCAGCAGGTCGGGCAGGGCGTTGCTGTCGAGTTGCAGTTGATCGAGATCGATCAGTCGGTACAGATAGCGCAGGCCCTGTTCGTCACCTTCGTGTTCATGCAGCGCCGGGGTGCGGGAGGCCTGGATGCCGGCGCCGATCAGCCCGGCGAGTATCACGTTGTTGCGGTTCATGCGGATCACCCCTTCAGCCGCTGGCTGAAATGTTCCAGGGCCAGGCGATAGCCGTGGCTGCCAAAGCCGCACATCACGGCAGTGGCGATGGCCGAGACGAACGAATGATGACGGAACGGTTCGCGGGCATGGACGTTGGACAGGTGCACTTCGATCACCGGCAATTCGCTGGCGACCAGTGCGTCGCGGATCGCTACCGAGGTGTGTGTCCAGGCGGCCGGGTTGATCACGATGCCGGCGCAGCGCTGGCGGGCGCCGTGAATCCAGTCGAGCAGTTCGCCTTCGTGGTTGGTCTGGCGAAACTCCACGGCCAAGCCGAACTCTTCGGCGGCACGCCCGCACAGGGCAGAAATGTCGGCCAGGGTTTCGTGACCGTAGGTCGCCGGTTCACGGGTGCCGAGCAGGTTCAGGTTCGGGCCGTTGAGCACCAGAACGATAGGGGGCATGGGGGCAAACTCCACTTATTGTTTTTGGCTTGGGCCGAGGGTTTCGACCTGTGGAGTTAAATTGTACTAGATGGTTACTTTAATCAATTGCTCTGCATCGACAGCTTGGTTTTGTGTGCGGTGATCGCACACAGGTGAGAATCAGTGCGGCAATTGCTCCACCAGAAAATCGATGAAAGCCCTGACGCGCAGCGGCATGTGGCGATTCTGCGGGTACAGCAGCGTGAACGGCCGCGAGCGTCCGCTGTAGGGTTTGAGCACTTCTATCAGCGAGCCATCGGCCAGTTCTTTTTCGACAATGAAGCGATAGGTCTGGAACAACCCGGCACCGTGCCTGGCCAGGGTCACGCCACCGAGCACATCGTCCGAGCAGCAGAAATTGCCCTCGGCGAGGATTTCCCGTGGCGCGTCTTCGTCGTAAAACAGCCAGGTGATCCGCCGCCCACTGCTGGGCAGTTCGTACTGAATGCATTCGTGTTGTTCGAGGTCTTCGAGGGTCTGCGGCGTGCCGGCGCGTTTGAGGTAATCGGGGCTGGCGACCATCACCAGCGCCGCATCCTCCAGATGGCGGGCGATCAGGCCCGAATCGGGAATCGCCCGCACGCGGATCGCCATGTCGTAGCCTTCGCCGACGAAGTCGATGTTGCGGTTGCTGATGTGCATGTCGACCTTCACCTGCGGGAAGCGCGCGCGAAAGGCCGGCAGCAGCGGCAGGATCCGATGATGGGCGTAGGTCGTAGGAATACTGATACGCAGGGTGCCGGACGGTTCCTGCTGCTGGCCCATGACTTCCCGTTGCGCCTCGACCAGTTGCGCCAGCGCCTGGCTGCATTCTTCGTAGTAGCGCCGACCGCTGTCGGTCAGTTTCACGCTGCGGGTGGTGCGCGCGAACAGCCGCACGCCCAAGCGTTCTTCCATGCGTGATACCGAGCGGCTCACCGCTGCCGGTGTCACCGAAGCCGCCTGCGCCGCGCCGGTGAAACTGCCGCACTCGGCGGCCAGGCAAAACAACTCGATGCTGCCCAGCTGAAGATCGTCGAAGTGTCGCTGCATGATTGATTACACCGGGGAATGAGTCTTCGTATGTAGCAAATGCGCGGCCGCTGCGAAAGAACTGCTTACCATTTTGCCCGCGGCTTTTTCGGCTCCCGCACTAGGCTCGAAAGGTAACGGCCACAGCAGGCGTTGGCGCCGATGGTCGGATTTGCCAGGGAATGGCAAGTGTTGAAACGTTTAAACCTAACGGATGGGTTAGCATGAAGGTATGCAGTTACAAAGGACTGTCAGTGGTGATCATGTTGCGTGACGAACATTGCCCGCCCCACGCACATGTGGATGCAGGCGCCTGGAGCGCCCGCTTCAAATTCAGTTTCTGGCACAACGGCGTCGAACTGTGGGATGTGGTGCCGTTGTCGCATCGACCGCCGGTTGCCCTGCTTGAAGGACTGCGCCAGTCGTTGCGTGAAACCGATCATCTGCGGCGGGCGCGCTGGATCTGGTGGACTCGATTGCGCACCGCCTGTCTCGACAATCAGTGGTGGGACGGGCAGTCGAATCAGGTGGCGGTGCTGCGGGAGGTTACCAGCACGAGTTTCAGGATCGGATCGGCGTATTACGAGCCTGAGGTCAACAAAACCCTGTTGGCCCTGGTCGGCGCTCACGAAGGAGTGGAAATAGAATTATGAAAACAGTCAAAGCCGCGTTGCACGCGGATCGGCCCGTCACGGAAAAGCGTCTGGACGAAGCCGTCGACCGTGGCGGCGTGCGCCGTCGCAGCAGCCTGCAAGCTGTGTCAGTGGCTTTTCAGAAACCCTGCCTGGTGATTCACTTCGAGGACGACAGCGGCGTATTGCTGCCAGTGAATCTCTACCGGGAATTCGATGATTTCGAACCGCAAGACTTCAGCGGATTGCACGTCGGCTTTGCCGGCACCGCGCTGTGCCACGACGGCAAGGATCTGCAGGTTTCCATCGCCGGCATGATCTCGGCCAGTCAACCATTGATGGCCATGGCCGCCTCGGTGATCGCTTCGCGCAATGGTCGCCAGAGCAGCACCGCGAAAGCTGAAGCTGCGCGGGCCAACGGCAGGAAGGGCGGGCGCCCGCGCAAGATTGATCCGGTGTTATGAACAGGCACAAAAAAGCCGTCGGTCAGGACGGCTTTCTTGTATCTGGCACCTGCGATCAACGTCGGGTCAACAGCACGCCGGATTCCATGTGGTGAGTCCACGGGAACTGATCGAACAGCGCGCAGCGGGTGATACGGTGCGTGTCGTGCAGTTGGGCGATGTTGGCCGCCAGTGTCTCCGGGTTGCAGGAGATGTACAGGATGTTATCGAAGCGACGGGTCAGTTCGCAGGTGTCCGGGTCCATGCCGGCCCGTGGCGGGTCGACGAACACGCTGCCGAACTCGTAGCTTTTCAGGTCGATGCCGTGCAGGCGACGGAACGGGCGAACTTCGTTCAGGGCTTCGGTCAGCTCTTCGGCGGACAGGCGCACCAGAGTCACGTTATCCACAGCGTTTTCGACGAGGTTGCTCAACGCGGCATTGACCGAGGTCTTGCTGATTTCGGTGGCCAGCACTTTGCGCACGCGGGTTGCCAGCGGCAGGGTGAAGTTACCGTTGCCGCAGTACAGCTCCAGCAGATCGTCGCTGCGATCGCCCAGCGCTTCGTATGCCCAGTTGAGCATCTTCTGGTTCACGGTGCCATTGGGTTGGGTGAACGCGCCTTCCGGTTGGCGATAGCTGAATGTGCGACCGCCAACTTCGAGTTTCTCGACCACGTAATCGAGGCCGAGCACTTCGCGCTTGCCCTTGGAGCGACCGATGATGCTGACGCCCAGATCCGCCGCCAGTTTGGTGGCTGCCGCGTGCCAGTGCTCGTCCAGCGGACGGTGATAGCACAGGGTGATCATCGCGTCGCCGGCCAGGGTGGTCAGAAACTCCACCTGGAACAACTTGTGGCTCAGCGCCGCGCTGGCCTGCCAGGCAGCCTTCAATTGCGGCATCAGCTGGTTGATGCGCAGGCTGGCGATCGGGAATTCCTCGATCAGGATCGGCGTGCGTTTGTCGTCCTGGGAAAACATCGCGTAATGACGTTCACCGCCCTCGCGCCACAGGCGGAATTCGGCGCGCAGACGGAAGTTCTGCAAAGGCGAGTCGAAAACTGTCGGCTCCGGTGCATCGAACGGGGCCAGCAGGTCACGCAGGCGCGTGACCTTGTCTTCGAGTTGTGCGGCGTAGGCCTGGGAATCAAAAGTCATGCGTTGAACCAACCCAGCTTGATCACGAACAGAATCGACAGGATCACCAGCGCCGGGTTCAGCTCACGGGCGCGGCCGGACAGCAGTTTGATCGCAGTCCAGGCGATGAAGCCAAAGGCGATGCCGTTGGCGATGGAATAGGTGAAAGGCATCGCCAGAGCGGTGACCACAACCGGCGCGGCGACGGTGATGTCTTCCCAGTCTATTTCCGCCAGGCCCGAAGTCATCAGCACGGCGACGAACAGCAGCGCCGGCGCGGTGGCGAACGCCGGTACGCTGGAGGCCAGCGGCGAGAAGAACAACGCCAGCAGGAACAGGATCGCGACGACGATGGCGGTCAGGCCGGTGCGGCCCCCGGCGCTCACGCCCGCAGCGGATTCGATGTAGCTGGTGGTGGTCGAGGTACCCAGCAGCGAACCGGCCATTGCAGCGGTACTGTCGGCGATCAGCGCACGGCCCATTTTCGGCATGTGGCCGTCCTTGCCCATCAGGCCGGCGCGCTTGGCGACGCCGATCAGGGTGCCGGAGTTGTCGAACAGGTCAACGAACAGGAAGGCGAAAATCACGCTGACCAGACCAATGTCCAGTGCGCCCTTGATGTCCAGTTGCAGGAAGGTCGGGGCCAGCGAAGGTGGCATCGAGGTCACGCCGCCGAACGGGGTGAAGCCCATCACGATGGAAACGATGGTCACCGCGAGAATGCCGATCAGCACTGCGCCGCGCACTTTCAGGGCTTCAAGGGCAACGATCAGGGCGAAACCGAGGGTGGCGAGGATCGGCGCCGGTTGTTTCAGGTCGCCGAGGCCGACCATGGTCGCCGGGTTGCTGACCACGATGCCGGCGTTGTGCAGGGCGATCAGCGCCAGGAACAGGCCGATACCGGCAGCAATTGCCGAACGCAGCGGCAGCGGGATGCTGTTGATGATCCACTCACGGATGCGGAAGATCGACAGCAGGAAGAAGCACACGGCCGAAATGAACACCGCGCCCAGCGCTACCTGCCAGGTGTGGCCCATGTGCAGCACGACGGTGTAGGTAAAGAAGGCGTTCAGACCCATGCCCGGTGCGAGGGCGATCGGGTAGTTGGCGATCAGGCCCATGACCGTGGAGCCGATGGCGGCTGCCAGGCACGTGGCGACGAACACCGCGCCTTTGTCCATGCCGGTCTCGCCGAGGATGCTCGGGTTGACGAACAGAATGTAGGCCATGGCCAGGAAGGTCGTGACGCCCGCGAGAATCTCGGTCCGCACGTTGGTGTTGTGTGCCTTGAGTTGAAACAGCCTTTCCAGCATGTCTGCTCCCCGTGGCGCGCGTGGCGCCGTGAATGTATCGACCTCAACAGCAAAGCACAGACCGTCGCAAGCGCCTGGAAAATTGTGGTGGGCCGGAAAAAGCCGCGCATCATACCAGCAGCGTGAGGAAGATGGCGGATGTTGGTGTCGATCGTCGGCGAAGTTTTGCACCACGGCCAAGTACGCCATACTGCGCGCTGTTTTTTCGGGGATGGATCGCATGAACAAGGGTTGGATGAAGACCGCTGGACTGATGGCCTTGCTGCTGGCCGGTGTACCGGCGGCACTCGCAGCGTCGGCACCGCCATTGAGCGAGGTGAAAGTCATCAAGGTTCAGTCATCGTCCTGCGGGCTCGAAGACATTACCGATGGCCAGGTGCAGACCCGTTGCGATCACAGCGCGCCGGGCATCAAGGTGTACGTGCTGGAAATCGGTTATGGCCAGAGTCAGCCTCAGGCGGCGCTGGACGGTTTCGAAGTGAACGGCACCCGGAGTCCGGTCTGTGCCTTCGATAATGGCAACCTGACCGAATGCACGCCAGGCGCGAAAACCGTCGGTTCGCTGTACACCTTCGATCTGACGACTCGTCAGGAAGGCACCTTTACCTTCAGCAACACCTCGATCAACGCCCCGCGCAACACGATGTCGACCCAGCTTTACATCAAGTAACGGCTGTCGCCGAACAGGGCAGGGCAAAGCTGACTACGCTTTAAAGATCACCCAGCGGATGGCGCCCATGACCTTTAGAGCCCTGATTACCCTCGCCGAGGGCATCGATGATCTGCAATGCGTGACCCTGATCGACGTGCTGCGCCGCGCCGGCATCGAAGTGGTGGCGGCCAGCATCGAAGGCCGGCGCATGCTGACCTGCGCCCGAGGCACGCGCCTGACTGCCGACGGCATGCTCATTGATGTTCTGGCCCAGACTTTCGACCTGATCGTCCTGCCGGGCGGAGCGGTCGGCGCACAACACCTGGCCGCGCACCAGCCTCTGCAACAACTGCTCAAGGACCAGGCCAGTGCCGGACGACTTTTCGCCGCCATCGCCGAAGCCCCGGCGGTCGCCCTGCAAAGCTTCGGTGTATTACGTCAACGCCGGATGACCTGCCTGCCCGCCACTAGCCATAACCTCTCCGGTTGCACGTTTGTTGATCAACCGGTAGTGGTGGACGGCAATTGCATCACCGCCCAAGGTTCCGGCGCCGTGCTCGCGTTTGCGCTGACGCTGGTCGAGCAACTGGCGGGCAAGGCCGTCAGAGCGAAAGTGGCGGGGGAGTTGCTGGCCTGAGAAGGTCAGGCGTGAGCAGCGATTGGTTGAATGGCTGGCTGCTCACGGTGCTCGGCTTGCCAAAGGTCGTAATCGGTCTGAACGCCTAGCCACATGCGAGCCTTGCCAATCCCCGCGCGTTCCAGTCGTACGGCCAGATCCGGGCTGATCGGCGCATGTCCGTGCAAGACGCGAGATAGATGAGGACGAGCGAATCCCAGATGCCGAGCCAATTCGGTCACGCTGATGCCAAGTTCCGGCAATACGTCCATCAGCAGTGTTTCACCGGGGTGTGGCGGGTTGTGCATGGGCATAGGATTTGATCATGCGACGAGTGTAAGGCGATACATTACACTCAATGCGGTATCTATGTACCGCATCTTTTCGAGCTATTTGTGCTTGGGGGATGGCCCCGCTGGTGGAACCCGTGTAGCTAGGCCTTCACCTCTTCCACCGGCACATGCATCCGGTCGCGGTTGGCCAGGGTCGGGAACAGTTTGATCCAGGTTCCGGTCACCACCAGCGTGCCGATGCCGCCCATCACCACTGCCGGCACGGTGCCGAACCAGTGCGCGGTGAGGCCGGATTCGAATTCGCCCAACTGGTTCGAGGCACCGATGAACAGGCCGTTCACCGCGCTGACCCGGCCGCGCATTTCGTCCGGGGTTTCCAGTTGCACGAACGAGGCGCGGATCACCATGCTGATCATGTCCGCCGCGCCGAGCACCACCAGCACCGCCAGCGAGAACCAGAACGAGGTCGAGAGACCGAAGGCGATGGTGGCGACACCGAACACGCCGACGGCAGTGAACATCACCCGACCGACGTTTCGCTCAACGGCAAACCGCGCCAGGAACAACGACATCATCAACGCCCCGACCGCCGGTGCCGAGCGCAACAGCCCCAGCCCCCACGGCCCTGTCAGCAGAATGTCCTTGGCGAACACCGGCAACAGCGCCGTAGCGCCGCCGAGCAGCACGGCGAACAGATCCAGCGAAATCGCCCCGAGAATGTCCGGGCGGCTGCGAATGAAACGAATCCCCGCCAGCAACGAATCCAGCGTCGCTTTGCCTTTGTTCAGCGGAGTTTGCCGTGCAGGCAGGTTGAGCATCAGGGTGCAGGCGATGACATACAGAATGACCGTCGGGCCATAGACCCACACGCTGCCGAAGGCATAAAGAAGACCGCCGAGCGCCGGGGCGACGATGGTGGCCGATTGCTGTGCAGATTGCGCGGCGGCGACCGCCCGTGGGAACAATGCGCTGGGCACGATGCTCGGCAGCAGCGCCTGAGTGGTCGGCATTTCGAACGAGCGCGCGGCGCCCAGCAAGAACGCCAGAATAAAGATCATTTCCCGGGTGACATGGTCGGTGGCGCTGCCGATGGCCAGTGCCAGGGCAATCAGTGCCTGCAACGACTGGCAGATCGCCGCGACCTTGCGCCGGTCGTAGCGATCGGCAACGTGGCCGGTGTGCAGCATGAACAATACGCGTGGCGCGAATTCCACCAGTCCGACCAGACCCAGGTCGAGCACGTTGCCGGTCAGTTGATAGAGATTCCAGCCGATCGCCACGGTGAGCATCTGAAAACCGCTGGCGGTGAAGATCCGGGCAAACCAGAACGCAAGAAAGGGACGGTGGTGACGTAACAGCAAGGGCTCTTGGCTGGGCATTTGCGGGCCGGTCTTGATCGAGGGGAACCGCGAGATTATCACCAGTCTGTAACAGGAAGTTGCTATGACAAAAAATTTAGTTAGCCAGACATCGATTTTTCCGCGCCCGGACACCGAACCCGGCCACCGATGTATTTCAGGGCGTTGCCAGGACTGTGAGGCAACTTGTCACGCGGCAAAAGACCACGCGGTTCCCCGTCGGAAATGGGACTACTCTTTCAACGTTGATTGATCCAGATCAAGACCCTTCGCGGAACTGATCCGGGACCCGTCGGCAGACTCCCTGCGTCGCGATGCCTGTAAAAAGAAGAACGAATCCGAGTTCGCCGCACTCCATACCCGTGGGGGCAGTGGTCCAAGGCCGCCAGTCTTGGAACCGTTATCTGATAGAGGAAAGCTTATGTTCGGTTTAGAGGCCCTGGATCTCGCCCGAATTCAGTTCGCGTTCACCATCTCGTTCCACATCCTGTTCCCGGCGATCACCATCGGTCTTGCGAGCTATCTCGCGGTGCTGGAAGGCCTGTGGCTGAAAACCGGCAACGACACCTACCGTGACCTCTACCATTTCTGGTCGAAGATCTTTGCCGTCAACTTCGGCATGGGCGTGGTCTCGGGACTGGTCATGGCCTACCAGTTCGGCACCAACTGGAGTCGCTTCTCGGACTTCGCCGGTTCCGTCACCGGCCCGTTGCTGACGTATGAAGTACTCACGGCGTTCTTCCTCGAAGCCGGTTTCCTGGGCGTCATGCTGTTCGGCTGGAACAAGGTCGGACGCAAGCTGCACTTTTTCTCCACGGTCATGGTGGCCATCGGTACGTTGATTTCGACGTTCTGGATTCTCGCCTCCAACAGCTGGATGCAGACGCCACAGGGCTTCGAGATCGTCAACGGCCAAGTGATCCCGACCGACTGGCTGGCAATCATCTTCAACCCGTCGTTCCCGTATCGCCTGATGCACATGGCGACGGCGGCGTTCGTCGCGACGGCCTTCTTCGTCGGCTCGTCGGCGGCCTGGCACTTGCTGCGCGGCAAGGACAACCCGGCGATCCGCACCATGTTGTCGATGGCGATGTGGATGGCGCTGATCGTTGCGCCGATCCAGGCGGTCATCGGTGACTTCCACGGTCTCAACACCCTCAAGCATCAGCCGGCAAAAATCGCCGCGATCGAAGGTCACTGGGAAAACCATGGCAATGAGGCGACGCCGCTGATCCTGTTCGGCTGGCCGGACATGAAGGAAGAGAGAACCAAATATGCGGTCGAGATCCCGTACCTCGGCAGCCTGATCCTGACGCACTCGCTGGACAAGCAAGTCCCGGCGCTCAAGGAATTCCCGCCGGAAGACCGGCCGAATTCGACCATCGTGTTCTGGTCGTTCCGGATCATGGTCGGCCTCGGCTTCCTGATGATCTTCACCGGCCTCTGGAGCCTGTGGCTGCGCAAGCGCGACACGCTCTACACCTCGCGGCCGTTCCTGTACCTGGCGCTGTGGATGGGGCCGTCCGGTCTGATCGCGATCCTGGCGGGCTGGTTCACCACTGAAATCGGTCGTCAGCCGTGGGTGGTCTACGGGCTGATGCGCACGGCGGATGCGTCGTCCAACCACAGTTTCATGCAGATGAGCATCACGCTGATCATGTTCGTGGTGGTGTACTTCGCGCTGTTCGGTGCGGGTCTGGGCTACATGATGCGCCTGGTGCGCAAAGGGCCGAAGACCGACGAAGGCAAGGAAACCAACGACGGTGGTCCTGGCCAGAAACGCACGCCGGCCCGTCCGTTGTCCGCTGCCGACGACGATGGCGCCGAACACGACCGCAGTCTGACCAAGGAGATTTGAGTCATGGGTATTGATCTTCCGCTGATCTGGGCCGTGATCATCATCTTCGGGATCATGATGTACGTGGTCATGGACGGTTTCGACCTGGGGATCGGGATTCTCTTCCCGTTCATCCCGGGCAAAGTCGACCGTGACGTGATGATGAACACCGTCGCCCCGGTATGGGACGGCAATGAAACCTGGCTGGTACTGGGCGGCGCGGCTTTGTTTGGTGCGTTCCCGCTGGCCTATTCGGTGGTGCTGTCGGCGCTGTACCTGCCACTGATCTTCATGCTGATCGGGCTGATTTTCCGCGGCGTGGCGTTCGAGTTCCGCTTCAAGGCCAAGGACGACAAGCGTCACCTGTGGGACAAGGCGTTCATCGGTGGTTCGGTGGCGGCGACGTTCTTCCAGGGCGTGGCGCTTGGCGCGTTCATCGACGGCTTGCCCGTGGTCAACCGGCAATACGCCGGTGGTTCACTGGACTGGCTGACGCCGTTCACGCTGTTCTGCGGTGCCGCGCTGGTGGTGGCGTATGCCTTGCTCGGCTGCACTTGGCTGATCATGAAGACCGAAGGCAAGTTGCAGGAACAGATGCATAACCTGGCGCGTCCTCTGGCCTTCGTGCTGCTGGCGGTGATTGGCGTCGTCAGCCTCTGGACGCCGCTGGCCCATCCGGAAATTGCGACGCGCTGGTTCAGCATGCCGAATCTGTTCTGGTTCATGCCGGTGCCGATTCTGGTGCTGGTGACGATGTACGGTCTGATCCGCGCGGTGGCGCGCAATGCCAACTACATGCCGTTCCTGTTGACCCTGGTGCTGATCTTCCTCGGCTACAGCGGTCTGGGCATCAGCCTGTGGCCGAACATCGTGCCGCCGTCGATCTCGATCTGGGACGCCGCTGCACCGCCGCAAAGCCAGGGCTTCATGCTGGTGGGCACGCTGTTCATCATCCCGTTCATCCTGGGTTACACCTTCTGGAGCTACTACGTGTTCCGCGGCAAGGTCACCCACGAAGACGGTTATCACTAAGCAAAACCCTGTGGGAGCGAGCTTGCTCGCGATGGCGTCGGTAGCGGCGCCATCCATCTTGAAGAGGTTTAAAGAAAATGACCGGCAAACATTCCCTGCACGACATTGAAGAAGCCGAAAAAAAGCCGCTGTGGCAGCGGCTCGGCTGGTTGGCCATGATCTGGGTCGGCAGCGTCGGTGCACTGTTCATCGTCGCCAGCCTGATGCGCATGTTCATGAATGCAGCAGGCCTGACCACGCACTGAGACTTCCCATCCCGCTGCCTTGCGGCACGGATTTTTGACCCTCCGACCGGAGGGTTTTTTTTGCCCGGATTATTTGCGCGCCTTGAGGATCACGAACTTCGGCGTAGCCGCGACTTGCTCGACACCCCGGAACAGCCGCGCCAGTTTGCTGTGATAACCCAGGTGACGGTTGCCGACGATGTACAGCGCACCGCCGACGACCAGCGCTTCGCGGGCCTGCTGGAACATGCGCCAGGCGAGGAAGTCGCCGACCACCTGTTGCTGGTGGAACGGCGGGTTGCACAGCACCACGTCCAGCGACTGTGCCTCCTGGCCGGCCAGACCGTCGCCGGCGCGCACGATCACTTCACGCTCACCCAGCGCCGCGCGCCAGTTTTCGGCTGCTGATTGCACGGCCATGAACGATTCATCCACCAGCGTGTAATGCGCATCGGGGTTTTGCAGGGCGCTGGCGATGGCCAGTACGCCGTTGCCGCAGCCGAGGTCTGCGACTTGTGCCGAGCCAAGGTTTTTCGGCAGGTGCGGAAGGAAGGCGCGGGTGCCGATGTCCAGGCCTTCACGGCAGAACACGTTGGCGTGGTTGAGCAGTTCGATGGCCGGCTCGTCGAGGCGATAACGGGTCGGGTAGGGCGAGACGGCGGGTGCCTTGGCCTCGGGCGTGGCGATCAGCAAACGTGCCTTTTTCACCGCCAGTGAAGCCTGAACCGGGCCGATGTAGCGTTCCAGCAGGTCACCTGCGGCACGAGGCAAATGCTTGACCATCGCCGCTGCTACCACCTGAGCGCCGGGTGCCAATTGACCCTGCAAGCGAATCAGTTGCTCTTCCAGCAGCGCCAGGGTTTTCGGGACGCGGATCAGCACCCGGTCGAACGGCCCGACCAAGGGCTCGCTGGCGGGAATACCGCGCAGCGCATCGAATGCCTGACCGTTACGCAGCAGGTTCTTTTCCAGCCCCTGAAACGCCAGGAACGAATCACCGCTGGTGCTGACCTGCACCTTGCCCGAGAGGCTGATGGCCAGTGCGCCGAAACTGTCGTTGAGCACCAATACTCGGGTATCCGCTGGCAGATTCTGTTCGGCCAGATGATTGAGCAAGTACTCGTCGGCTGCGTCGAAGGCTTGCAGCGGTTCGTTCTGCTGTTCGGGCTGGCGGATCAGATCGAGCTGGGCGAAGGGCGTATCGAGCAAAGGCATGAGGCGGGGACTCTGGGTAATCGACGGATGTCCCGCAGCCCAGGGTGTCGTGCGGCGGAACCGACCGAGTGGACAACGGCGTGAACGGTCACGACATCACTCAGGAAGGCTGCAAATGGTACGTTTTTTTTGTTGGCAATACTCGTCTGATTTCAGTGCAGTGGAAGAGGGCGGCCTAGAGATATCCGGCCTTGGAGGCGGCGATGACGGCTGACATCTTGTTGCAGGCGTTGAATTTGGTGATCAGATTTTTGATGTGATAGTTCACGGTCCGTTCCGCGACATTCAGGATCTGACCGATTTCCCAGGCTGTCTTGCCCAAGGCGCACAGCTTCACGATTTCGAGTTCCCGTATAGACAATCGTACGGGCGGTGGTTTGGCCAGCATTGGCGGGAACGCGATGAGGAACAACGCGCACAAGTGTTGCAAGACGTATTGCAACACACCGTATTGATCGTACAGTTCCAATGCGAAAACTTCGCAATAGGGCCGCGCCAGGCTGATTGTGCAGCACAAGTCATTTTTTTCGTCGTGAAACGACTGCGACCAGCCGTGTTCCATCCTGTGATTTTGAAGCGCACTCCACATGAGCGGTGTCTTCGAGAAGGCTTTCCTGCTCCAGAGAAATGGCAGCATGGACTTGTGGCAGTATTCGGTTATCGGATCATTTGCGCTGAAATTGTTTTGATATTCCTCATTCCAAGCCGGTGTGAAGTTGTTGATACAAAAGGGTTTGAATGACGTAGTGCCAGGTCGCGAGACTTTAATGCCGCAATACTGGAATCCAATATTGTTGGCAAAATTTCTTAAAATCGGGAAAGCGTTATCGATTTCCTTCGCGCGAGTAATCTGTTCTATCTGGGACTCCTTCCACCTTTCCATTTTGGGATGTTCTCCATAAACCAGTTCGCGGGAGTGTCTATTGGATCCAAAGGGACGGACACGCAGACGAGTGTAGGACGCTTCTTACGAGTCGCTTGGATTTTTTTGTTCTTGGAGAGTGAATCTGTTTGGAATATCTACACCAGTCGTTTATATGGGGTTGTTCATATAAATGTTTGACCTCCAAGTTAGTAGATTTCCTGTAATGGTGGCACTTTGAGATGCCATTACAAACTGTCGGTGTTCCAGTGCGTAATTATGAGTAACAATCGGTTCATTGTTGATGGAGTGAATCGATGACCGCCAGCAGCGAAAAATTCAGCCGCCAGACATTGCTCGATGTACAACCGCTGACCCCGAACCTGTTCACCCTGCGTACTACGCGGGATACCGGTTTCCGCTTTCGCGCCGGGCAATTCGCCCGGATTGGCGTGACCCGTGAGGACGGCAGTACGGTGTGGCGCGCCTATTCGATGGTGTCTTCGCCGTTCGACGAGTTTCTGGAATTCTTTTCCATCGTGGTGCCGGGTGGTGAGTTCACCAGCGAACTGAGCCGGCTGAAGGCAGGGGATAGCTTGCTGATCGAGCGCCAGGCCTTTGGTTATCTGACGCTGGATCGCTTCATTGATGGTCGCGATCTGTGGCTGTTATCCACAGGCACGGGGGTGGCACCGTTTCTGTCGATCCTTCAGGACTTCGAAGTCTGGGAAAAGTTTGAACGAATCATTCTGGTCTACAGCGTGCGAGAGGCTCGAGAGCTGGCTTATCAAACACTGATTGCCGAGCTGACGCAGCGTGACTACCTGACCGAATATGCACACAAATTCCAGTTCATTCCGGTGGTCACCCGTGAACCGTATGCGGGCGCCCTCAACGGACGCATCACCACGCTGATCGAAAATGGCGAGCTGGAGAGGGTGGCAGGCGTCGAGCTGACCCCTGCGCATTCGCGGGTCATGCTCTGCGGTAATCCCCAGATGATCGATGACACCCGGGCCTTGCTCAAGCAACGCGGCATGGCCTTGAGTCTGACGCGGCGACCGGGACAGGTGGCGGTGGAAAACTACTGGTAAGAAAACGGCGCCCTCAGGCGCCGTTTAAGTGTTCAAGGCCGGTTGTTCTGAGCCTTGAGCAGATCGCGGATCTCGCCCAGCAGTTCTTCTTCCTTGGTCGGTACCGGCGGCAGGGTAGGCGCCACGGCTTCTTCGCGCTTCAGGCGGTTGATGGCTTTGACGCCCATGAAGATCGCGAAGGCTACGATCACGAAGTCAAGAACGCTCTGGATGAATTTGCCGTAGGCCAGCACCACCGCAGGGGCAGTGCCCTCGGCAGCTTTCAGCGTAATGGCCAGGTCACTGAAATCCACCCCGCCAATCAGCAGGCCGATGGGCGGCATGATCACGTCGCCGACAAACGACGAAACGATCTTGCCGAAGGCCGCACCGATAATGATACCGACGGCCATGTCGACCACATTGCCTTTGACCGCGAAGGCCTTGAACTCGCTGAGCACGCCCATAGTTATTTCCTTGTTACAGATGAGTTTGGTGTACGCAGTGTAAATCAGCATAACGCGCCCTGCGCGTAACACCTTCTTACAAAGCCTGTTTTTATCGACACACCATTTCGCAATTAGTTTGCAAAGTGCCACTAATCGCGCGCGGAATACGCCTCAAACCGCTGATTCCGAAGAAAAAATATTCAATCACGGCGTTGTGATCTTTCTATTTAGGTTTGGCGAATCGAGCTTCTAGCCTCTGTCTGGCGCACCTGGATGCGCCTCAAAAAAACAGAGGAACCTGAAATGAATTCCACGCTTGGTTCAGGGGTTATTCCCCGTCGCACCGTTGGTGTATTGGCCGCCAGCCTGTTGACCCTTTCCGTGAATGCCGCGCCGCTGACCCGTGACAACGGTGCGGCGGTCGGCGACAACCAGAACTCGCAAACCGCCGGCGCCAACGGCCCGGTACTGTTGCAGGACGTGCAACTGATCCAGAAGCTGCAACGCTTCGACCGCGAGCGCATTCCCGAACGCGTTGTGCATGCCCGAGGCACTGGTGCCCATGGTACGTTCACTGCGACCAACGATCTGAGCGATCTGAGCAAGGCCAAGGTGTTTACTGCCGGCCAGGTCACGCCGGTGTTCGTGCGTTTCTCGGCGGTGGTTCACGGCAATCACTCTCCGGAAACCCTGCGTGACCCTCGGGGTTTCGCGACCAAGTTCTACACCGCCGACGGTAATTGGGATCTGGTGGGTAACAATTTCCCGACGTTCTTCATCCGCGATGCGATCAAGTTCCCGGACATGGTGCATGCCTTCAAGCCCGATCCGCGTACTAACCTTGACGATGACTCGCGCCGCTTCGACTTCTTCTCCCATGTACCGGAAGCCACCCGTACTTTGACCGAGCTGTATTCCAACTCGGGAACCCCGGCCAGTTATCGGGAGATGGATGGCAATAGTGTGCACGCCTACAAGTTGGTCAATGCCAAGGGCGATGTGCACTATGTGAAGTTTCACTGGAAAAGTTTGCAGGGCATCAAGAATCTCGATCCGCAACAAGTTGTGCAAGTTCAGGGCCGGGATTACAGTCACATGACTCACGACTTAGTAACAAATATTAACAAAGGTAATTTTCCCAAGTGGGACTTGTACGTCCAAGTCTTGAATCCGCAAGATTTGTCCAAGTTTGATTTCGATCCTCTTGATGCAACCAAGATCTGGCCAGGTATTCCTGAGCGAAAAGTTGGACAAATGGTCTTGAACCGCAATCCTGCGAATGTCTTCCAGGAAACCGAACAAGTGGCCATGGCACCCTCGAATGTGGTGCCGGGCATCGAGCCTTCGGAAGACCGCCTGCTGCAAGGCCGGATATTTGCCTATGCCGATACGCAAATGTATCGCCTCGGCGCCAACGCCCTGCAATTGCCGATCAATGCCGCCAAAACCGCCGTCAACAATGGCAATCAGGATGGCGCGATGAATGTTGGTGCGAGCAGCTCGGGCGTCAACTATCAGCCAAGCCGTCTGCAACCTCGTGAAGAGACGCCAGGTGCGCGATACAGCCAGACCGCGCTGCAGGGCAGCACGCAACAGGCGAAGATCCAGCGTGAGCAGAACTTCAAACAGGCCGGTGATCTGTATCGCTCGTTCAGCAAGAAGGAACGTCAGGATCTGATCGAGAGCTTTGGCGGTTCGCTGGCGGGCGCCGATGACGAGAGCAAGCACATCATGCTGTCCTTCCTCTATAAGGCGGATCCGGAATACGGCGCCGGTGTGACCAAAGTGGCCAAGGGTGATCTGGATCGGGTCAAGGCCCTGGCGGCCAAACTGGTCGACTGACAGCGGCCCTTTCAAGCCCCGGCAATTGCCGGGGACTGACCGGCAGCAGCGCCGCGCGTCTGGCCAGCGGAGAAATCCGTCCCGGCGCGCCGCGCTGATCGACGATGGCTGCGTTATCATCGCTGTTTTTGCCGGGGGTTCAGATGGCCAAGGCCAAGCGCATGTACGGCTGCACCGAGTGCGGCGCAACCTTTCCCAAGTGGGCCGGGCAGTGCGGCGAATGCGGCGCCTGGAACACCCTGACCGAAACCATGGTCGAGAGCGGCGGTGCGGCCGCCCCGAGCGGGCGCACCGGCTGGGCCGGGCAGCAGGCCCAGATCAAGACCCTGGCCGAAGTCAGCATCGAAGAGATTCCGCGTTTTTCCACAGCCTCCGGCGAACTCGACCGAGTGCTCGGCGGTGGTCTGGTGGACGGTTCGGTGGTGCTGATCGGCGGCGACCCCGGCATCGGCAAATCGACGATTCTGTTGCAGACCCTGTGCAACCTCGCCAAGACCATGCCGGCGCTGTACGTCACCGGTGAGGAATCCCAGCAACAGGTCGCCATGCGCGCACGCCGCCTGGGCCTGCCGCAGGATCAACTGCGGGTCATGACCGAAACCTGTATCGAAACCATCATCGCCACCGCCCGTCAGGAAAAACCCAAGGTGATGGTGATCGACTCGATCCAGACGATCTTCACCGAACAACTGCAATCGGCGCCGGGCGGCGTGTCCCAGGTACGCGAAAGTGCGGCGTTGCTGGTGCGTTACGCCAAGCAAAGCGGCACGGCGATTTTCCTGGTCGGCCACGTGACCAAGGAAGGCGCGCTCGCAGGGCCGCGGGTTCTGGAGCACATGGTCGATACCGTGCTGTATTTCGAAGGCGAGTCCGACGGTCGGTTGCGTTTGCTGCGAGCGGTGAAAAACCGTTTCGGCGCGGTCAACGAGCTGGGCGTGTTCGGCATGACCGACAAGGGCCTGAAGGAAGTCTCCAACCCTTCGGCGATTTTTCTCACCCGCGCTCAGGAAGAAGTCCCGGGCAGTGTGGTGATGGCAACGTGGGAAGGCACCCGGCCGATGCTGGTGGAAGTTCAGGCGCTGGTGGATGACAGCCATCTGGCCAATCCGCGCCGGGTGACGCTGGGTCTGGATCAGAATCGTCTGGCGATGCTGTTGGCGGTGCTGCACCGTCATGGCGGCATTCCGACTCACGATCAGGACGTTTTCCTCAACGTGGTCGGCGGGGTGAAAGTACTGGAAACCGCGTCTGACCTGGCGTTGATGGCCGCCGTCATGTCGAGCCTGCGCAACCGGCCGTTGCCCCATGACTTGCTGGTGTTCGGTGAAGTCGGCCTGTCCGGCGAAGTGCGCCCGGTACCGAGCGGTCAGGAGCGATTGAAGGAAGCCGCCAAGCACGGCTTCAAGCGTGCGATCGTGCCCAAGGGCAACGCGCCGAAGGAAGCACCGCCAGGCTTGCAGATCATTGCGGTGACACGTCTGGAGCAGGCGCTGGACTCGTTGTTCGAGTGATCAGACGTCTATCAGCGCCCCAAGCTCGCGTTCCAGTTCGGTTTCGTCGGCCAGATTGAGTTCGATCAAGCGACGCAGGCGCTGAATCGACTCCAGGCTGATATGCCGGCACACGAAACCGAGCTGGCCGTGATCTTCATGAGCCAGTTGCACATCCATCTCGATGTGCACGTCCTCGCTCAGATGAATGTCGACGAAAAAATCCTGCTCGGGATTGCCCAGCCAGGGCTCGGGCCGCTCGATCAGCAGCCCCTTGAGCGACAGGTCGATCAGCTTCACCGGCCAGATATATTCGCCCTGGCTCAATTCGGTTCTGGCATCGAACGCGATACGTTTGAAGCGGCGACGCTCGGACGGGTGCTCGCTCATGGCGCAATCCTCAGGAAGGTCAGCTGACTATAGACCCGACCGGCGGGGTGATGCCAACGAATGGACTGTCTAGACCAATGTCGGGGTATGGCCTTTGCCGCCAGTAGCGCTAAACTCGGGGTGGCTGTCTTTCTTGTCCACCCTGGCTGGAATAATAAAATGAAAAATAATAATAGCCTGCTACGCCACTTACCCTGGCTGCTGCTGGCAATCGTAGGAGCGTGCGCCCTTGGCGTAGTGGCATTGCGCCGAGGCGAGGCGATCAACGCCTTGTGGATTGTGGTCGCCGCCGTGGCCATCTATCTGGTTGCGTACCGTTACTACAGTCTGTTCATCGCTAACAATGTGATGCAACTCGATCCGCGTCGGGCCACCCCCGCCGTGCTCAACAACGACGGTCTGGACTACGTTCCGACCAACAAACACATTCTCTTCGGTCACCACTTCGCGGCCATCGCCGGCGCGGGGCCGCTGGTCGGCCCGGTACTGGCGGCGCAGATGGGCTATCTGCCCGGCACGCTGTGGCTGATTGCCGGCGTGGTGCTGGCGGGCGCGGTGCAGGACTTCATGGTCCTGTTCATGTCGACCCGTCGCAACGGCCGTTCCCTGGGCGACATGGTGCGAGAAGAAATGGGCCGTATCCCCGGCACCATCGCGCTGTTCGGCTGCTTCCTGATCATGATCATCATCCTCGCGGTGCTGGCGCTGATCGTGGTGAAAGCCCTGGCTGAAAGCCCGTGGGGCATCTTCACCGTGATGGCGACCATCCCGATCGCGATGTTCATGGGCATCTACATGCGCTACATCCGTCCGGGCCGCATCGGCGAGATCTCGGTAGTCGGCGTGTTGCTGCTGCTGGGTTCGATCTGGCTGGGCGGGCAGATTGCCGCCGATCCGGTCTGGGCCAAGGCCTTCACCTTCACTGGCGTGCAGATTACCTGGATGCTGGTCGGTTACGGTTTCGTCGCCGCTTCGCTACCGGTGTGGCTGATTCTGGCGCCGCGTGACTACCTCTCCACTTTCCTCAAGATCGGTACCATCGTCGCTCTGGCGATCGGCATCCTGGTGACCATGCCCGAGCTGAAAATGCCGGCCCTGACCCAGTTCGTCGACGGCACCGGTCCGGTGTGGAAGGGCGGTCTGTTCCCGTTCCTGTTCATCACCATCGCTTGCGGTGCGGTCTCCGGTTTCCACGCGCTGATCTCTTCCGGGACCACGCCGAAACTGCTGGATAACGAAACCAACGCCCGCTACATCGGTTACGGCGGCATGCTGATGGAATCGTTCGTGGCCATCATGGCCATGGTCGCTGCCTCGGTGATCGAGCCTGGCGTGTACTTCGCCATGAACAGCCCGGCCGCCGTGGTCGGCGGTGACGTGGTGTCTGTGGCAACCGCAGTCAGCAACTGGGGCTTTGCAATTACCCCGGAAGCCCTGCAAGCCGTGGCGCATGACATCGGCGAAACCACCATCCTGGCCCGTGCCGGTGGTGCGCCGACCCTGGCGGTCGGTATCGCGCAGATCCTGCACAGTGTGCTGCCGGGTGAAAACACCATGGCGTTCTGGTACCACTTCGCGATCCTGTTCGAAGCGCTTTTCATCCTGACCGCAGTCGATGCCGGTACCCGTGCCGGTCGCTTCATGCTGCAGGACCTGCTCGGCTCCTTCGTACCGGCGCTGAAACGTACCGAATCCTGGTCCGCCAACCTGATCGCCACCGCCGGTTGTGTGGCGATGTGGGGCTGGTTGCTGTATCAGGGCGTGGTCGATCCACTGGGCGGTATCAACACCTTGTGGCCGCTGTTCGGCATCTCCAACCAGATGCTGGCGGGTATCGCGCTGATGCTCGGCACCGTGGTCCTGATCAAGATGAAGCGCCAGCGCTACATCTGGGTCACCCTGCTGCCGGCCACCTGGCTGCTGATCTGCACCACGACCGCTGGCTTCATCAAGCTGTTCGACGCCAACCCTGCGATCGGCTTCCTGTCGCTGGCCAAGAAGTACAGCGATGCACTGGCCAACGGTCAGGTGCTGGCGCCGGCGAAAAGCGTCGAGCAGATGCAGCACGTGATCTTCAACGCCTACACCAACGCTACATTGACCGCGCTGTTCCTGTTCGTGGTATTCAGCATCCTGTTCTATGCACTCAAGGTCGGCATCGCCGCCTGGGGCAAAAAAGAGCGTACGGACAAAGAATCGCCATTCCAGGCCCTGCCGGACGCGTAACCAGAGGATTGCAGCATGTTCAATGACCTGAGTCGCCTCGGTAAATACCTCGGTCAGGCCGCGCGCCTGATGGTCGGCATGCCCGACTACGACACCTACGTCGAGCATATGCAGACCAAACACCCGGACAAACCGGTGATGAGCTACGAGATGTTCTTTCGCGAACGTCAGGAAGCCCGTTACGGTGGCAAGGGTGGGCCGAAGTGCTGTTGATCTGACAGCCTTCGGTTGATGCAGTCCCCAACTGTGGGAGCGGGCTTGCTCGCGAAAGCGGTGTGTCATTGAGCAATGATGTCGACTGACACGACCCTTTCGCGAGCAAGCTCGCTCCCACATTTGTTTTGTGTTGTTCATCAATTTTGTGAAGGGGATCGATGTTGTCTTCTCCAATACCTGTAACGGTGCTCAGCGGTTTCCTCGGCGCCGGCAAGACCACCTTGCTGCGCCATCTGTTGAAAGCCGAGCACGGCCTGAAAATCGCCGTGATCGAAAACGAATTCAGCGACGCCGGCATCGACACCCAATTGCTGGGCGACGAGCCGGTGCAAGTCATGACCCTGGCCAACGGCTGCGTCTGCTGCACCATCCACACCGATTTGACCAAGGCTCTGTATCTGCTGCTCGAACGGCTGGACAGCGGCGAAATCGCCTTCGATCGGCTGGTCATCGAATGCACCGGCCTGGCCGACCCGGCCCCGGTGGCACAGACCTTTTTCATCGACGAAGAACTGCGCGAGCGTTACCTGCTCGACGGCATCATCACCCTCGTCGACGCGGCCCACGCCGAGCTGCACCTGACCCAGACCATCGCCCAGGCGCAGATCGGTTTTGCCGACCGCTTGCTGGTGAGCAAGACCGATCTGGTGGACGAGGCTGCCTTCACGGCGCTCAGCGAACGACTGACCCGCATCAACCGCCGCGCACCGATCCGCGTGGTCGAACACGGCAACATCGATCTGGCTGAATTGCTCGATGTGCGCGGTTTCAACCTGAATGCCGATCTCGGCGGCGGGGTGAGCTTGCGGCCCGTGAGCAAGGCGCCGTCCATCGACCGGATTTCCAGTCTGGTGCTGCGTACCGATCAGCCGCTGGATATCGATCAGCTCAGCGAATTCATGAATGAACTGCTGGAAGAGCACGGCAAGCAATTGCTGCGCTACAAGGGCGTGTTGAACATCGCGGGCGAAGATCGGCGGCTGGTATTCCAGGGCGTGCTGAAGCTCTACGGCTTCGACTGGGACACCGAGTGGGCCGAGGGCGAGACGCGGGAAAGCGTGATCGTGTTTATCGCCGACGATTTGCCGGAAGAGAAAATCCGGGCGGGGTTTGCTCGGGTGGTTGCACAGCAAAACTGAGTTTGTGGAGGCTCGAAGGGCCTCTTCGCGAGCAAGCCCGCTCCCACAATAGATCGCATTCTGTCAGGAAGAATGCAGTTCATTGTGGGAGCGGGCTTGCTCGCGAAGGCGTTCTAACCAGCAACACAATATCCAGACTCTGAAACCAGCAGTGCCTGCTCCAGGTGATCCAGATGACGGTTCATCAGCGACACCGCCTCGGCAGCGTCATCACGCTCGATCGCCTCGACGATCCGGGCGTGATCTTGCCAGCCGCAACAGCTGTGCGTGGTTTCAGTGCATCGCGCAATCGCCAGTGAGGTCAGCGGCACCAACGTGCCGAGAAAATGCGCCAACGGTGCATTGCGCGCCATTTTCGCTACCTGCAAATGAAACTCCCCGGACAGCCGAATCGCCGCCCCGCGCCGATCTTTATCCACAGCCAGACGCTCACGTTCGATCAACGCTCGCAGGCGCTTCAGATCTTCAGCCTGCGCATGCTGACAAGCCAGCCGCACCAGCGTGTTCTCGGCCAGGCGCCGGGCGTGCAGGGCCTGACGTGTCTGCTCGGCATCCGGCGCGGCCACTCGCGGTCGGTGGTTGGCCCGCAGCACGATGATCTGTTCGTGGGACAGCTGGGTCAGCACCCGACGCACATCAGCGCGGCTGACGCCGAACATCTGCTTGAGACTTTCTTCGGTGAAACGGCTGGCGGCATCGATGCGTTGCTCGAGGATTGCGTCGAACAGGCGCGGATACAGATCGTCCACCGGCGCTTGCAGGCGGGAGAAGGGCAGGGCCGCCGAGGTCGGGCGAGGGTGCGACGGCGTGGCAAGACTGTTCATGGCCGGTCTCCAGTGTGAGGCGTTTCAGTGGCTCAGGTTGTCATCCGGAATATTCAGCTCGATGCCCATCCGCTGGCCCTCACGCAAAATGTGCCGGCGCATTTCGGCGCTGGCCTGAGCGCTGTTCTTGCTGCGGATCGCGCGCACCACGGCTTCGTTTTCCTCAAGGCGTTCGGCCAGGTGCTCCGGCGAATTGCGCAGGACTTCGGCGCTTTGCTTGAGGGCATTGCTAGTCTGTTGCACCACGCTCTGGAAAATCGGGTTCG
Organism: Pseudomonas sp. B21-021; assembly: GCF_024749205.1. NCBI lineage: Bacteria > Pseudomonadati > Pseudomonadota > Gammaproteobacteria > Pseudomonadales > Pseudomonadaceae > Pseudomonas > Pseudomonas sp. B21-021. The sequence goes on along the minus strand of NZ_CP087192.1, from coordinate 5,568,143 downwards.
AGGTCAGGGTGAACAGTTCTTCGTGGAACGCGATGTAGGCGCTGACCCCGGCCTCGCTGTCGCCCGCTTCGAGGGCTTCGCGCATGTCCATCAGGGTCAGGCGCAACTGCCCGACTTCCTTGCTGCTGATCGACTGCGCCACCAGACCAACGATGAACGGTTCGAGGGTGTAGCGCAGTTGCAGCACGTCTTCGAGGCTGGCGCCGGCCACTGCGCTGTCGTGGCTTTGACTGTCACTGGCCTGGGCGTCGAGCACCACCACGCCCTTGCCCGGCATCGAGCGCACCAGGCCGAGGGTTTCCAGCACGATCACCGCTTCGCGCAGGCTCGGTCGGCTGATGCCCAGTTGTTCGGCCAGTTCACGCTGGCCCGGCAGCATCTCGCCGGAGCGCCACTGACCACGGGCCAGCGCGGCCCGGAGTTTTTCCACCACTGAGTTGACGACGGTTGATGTAGTTATCACGTGTTCGCTCCATGAGCCGTGCCTGCATTGGCGCAGGCACGGCGCTCATTCAGAATTCTTTGGCCGCCGCTTGAGCGACCGTTTTTCTCGGCTGAAAGTTATAGCCCTGCTCGCCGTTGAGCACCTTGTTCGCCCGCTGCACGTCGATGTCCTTTTCCCAGCGGGCGATGGCCACGGTGGCGACGCAGTTGCCGATCAGGTTGGTCAGCGCGCGGCCGATGCCCATGAACCAGTCCACCGCCAGCACCAAAACTAGGCCGACCACCGGAATCGCCGGGATGGCCGTCAGCGTGGCCGCGAGAATCACCAGCGCCGAACCCGGAATGCCGTGGGCGCCTTTGGAGGTAATCAGCGACACCAACAGAATCGTCAGCAGATCGGTCATGGCCAGCGGCGTACCGGTAGCGTTGGCAATGAATACGATGGCCAGGGTCAGGTAGATCGAAAACCCGTCGAGGTTGAACGAGTAACCGGTCGGAATCACCAGCCCGACGGTCGAGCTGCCGATGCCCAGATGTTCAAGCTTGCGCATGATCTGCGGCAGCACGGCATCGGAGGAGGCGGTGCCCATGACGATCAGCAGCTCTTCACGCAGGTACTTGAGCAACGGCCACATGCGCAGACCGGAAAGACGCATCACCAGACCGAGAATCAGCGCGACGAAGGCGATGCAGGTCAGGTAGAACAAACCGACCAGACTGCCCAGATGTTGCAGCGAATCCAGGCCATATTTACTGGTGGTGAAGGCGATGGCACCGAACACACCGATCGGCGCCAGACGCACGATCATGCCCATGATCCGGAAGATCACATGGCTCAGCTCGTTGATCAGCCGCGAGATCCCGGAAGCCGCTTCGCCCACCAGATTCAACGCGCTGCCGAACAGCACCGAGAACAGCAGCACCTGGAGGATATTGTTATCGGCGAAGGCGCCGAGTACCGAGGTCGGGATCAGGTCCATCAGGAACTGGGTGGTAGTGTGCATGTGCTGGCCGCGTTCGGCGATGTCGCCCATGTCGGCGGCGGACAGCTGCTCCAGATGGATGTTGGCGCCGCTGCCGATCCCGGTGCTGAACGCGAACACCAGACCGATCACCAGCGCGATGGTGGTCAGCACTTCGAAGTAGATCACCGACTTGAGGCCGATGCGCCCGACCTTCTTCAGGTCGCCGGCGCCGCTGATGCCGCTGACCACCACGCAGAACACGATCAGGCCGATGAGCATCTTGATCAGTTTGATGAAACCGTCGCCGAGCGGTTTGAGCTGGGCTGAGTATTCAGGAAGGGTCAGCCCGCAGACGATGCCGAGCACCAGTCCGAGAACCACTTGGAGGAAGATTGAACGCGAGCACCATCTGAGCATGGGAGGAATCCTGGTCGGTGTCCTGGCTGCCGTGCGCGGGGCGCATCAGATTCAGGACTTAATTATTGTGGTCTTACCGGTATGTCCAGTGCGGGTGCAGTCTAGGCGCTGTTTTTTACGGATCGCAAGTGAAAAATGACGAATTGGCATGACCGGTCTGACCAGTTGGGTGCAAGGCCCCGATCTTGAGCCATTCACAGTCCGAAACTTTTTTGCGGACGAAAAAAAACCGGCCAATCACTTGGCCGGTTTTTCATGCTGCGGTTTTAACGTCGCAATTAAGCGCCGTATACCGGCAGTTTCTTGCAGATGGCTTTGACTTTCTCACGAACGGCGTCGATCACTGCTTCGTTGTTCAGGTCAGCCAGGATGTCGCAGATCCAGCCGGCCAGCTCTTTGCACTCAGCCTCTTTGAAGCCACGAGTGGTCACAGCCGGAGTACCGAAGCGCAGGCCGGAGGTGACGAACGGGGAGCGTGGGTCGTTTGGTACGGAGTTCTTGTTCACGGTGATGAACGCTTTGCCCAGAGCGGCGTCGGCGTCTTTACCGGAGATTTCCTGCTTGATCAGCGACAGCAGGAACAGGTGGTTTTCAGTACCGCCGGAAACCACGTCGAAACCGCGCTCGATGAACACGCCGGCCATGGCCTGGGCGTTTTTCACCACTTGTTGCTGGTAAGCCTTGAACTCAGGCTGCAGTGCTTCCTTGAAGCAGATCGCTTTGGCGGCGATCACGTGCTCCAGCGGGCCACCTTGGGCGCCCGGGAATACGGCGGAGTTCAGCTTCTTCTCGATGTCGGCGTTGGCCTTGGCCAGGATCAGGCCACCACGTGGACCGCGCAGGGTCTTGTGGGTGGTGGTGGTCACGACGTCAGCGAACGGAACCGGGTTCGGGTAGACGCCAGCGGCGACCAGACCGGCCACGTGAGCCATGTCGACGAACAGGTAGGCGCCAACCTTGTCAGCGATTTCGCGGAAGCGCGGGAAGTCCAGAATCTGCGAGTAGGCAGAGAAACCGGCCACGATCATTTTCGGTTTGTGTTCAACCGCCAGACGCTCGACTTCGTCGTAGTCGATCAGGCCGTTGGCGTCGATGCCGTATTGGATGGCGTTGTACAGCTTGCCGGAGGAGGAAACGCTGGCGCCGTGGGTCAGGTGACCGCCGTGAGCCAGGCTCATGCCCAGAATGGTGTCACCGGCCGACAGCAGGGCCAGGTAGACAGCGGCGTTGGCTTGGGAGCCAGCGTGCGGCTGAACGTTGGCGTAGTCGGCGCCGAACAGTTCCTTCGCGCGGTCGATGGCCAGTTGCTCAACAACGTCGACGTACTCGCAACCACCGTAGTAGCGCTTGCCCGGGTAGCCTTCGGCGTACTTGTTGGTCAGTACCGAGCCTTGAGCTTCCATCACCGCTGGGCTGGTGTAGTTCTCCGAAGCGATCAGCTCGATGTGTTCTTCCTGGCGCTGGGCTTCTTGCTCCATGGCGGCAAAAAGATCGGCGTCGTACTTGGCAATAGTCAAATCACGGCTGAACATGGCGGTCCTCAAGGATCGGGGGCAGAAAAGGGGGCATTCTAACCCATCGGGTTTTGGATGGCATATGAAACGACATCATGTCGCAGACAAGTGGCGTTCATGACAGATGTGCGGTGCTTTTGAAGGCCTCACAATGGCCGCGTTTCAACCGGAGAATACTGATCCACAGCAAGGCCCTGTGGGAGCAAGCCTGCTGGCGATGGCTGCACCGCAGATTTTTCCAGCGTCTGTACCGGCCCTTTCGCGAGCAAGCCCGCTTGTGTCTAGGTAAGGGAATAGACTCTGGGGTGAGAGGGGTGAATGGCAAGCTGTGAGTCCGCGGTGCTTTAAGCACGAGTGGGAGCAAAGCTGCCATTCACCTTTCTACTCTGGCCCATAAGCCCGAACAGTTGGACGAGCGCCACTCGAATCACAAGCGTGGGCAAAGCCAGAGCACTCTCACTTTTGAGTGTAAGAGGGTTTTGCCATGATTTCCTGGGTCGGTATCGATATCTCCAAATCCAACCTCGTTGTTTGGATTCAGCCTCAGAAAGTGGGGTTCGAGATTACAAATACGCTTGAAGGCTTTGTTGAGCTGACATCGCGTTTAAGCCACTACACGGTTGGCCGAGTATTGCTGGAGGCCACGGGAGGATACGAGCGAAAGGTCGTGGCGGCCTTACAAGAGGCGGGCTTCAATGTGCTCAGGATCAACCCTCGCCGGGCCAGAGCCTTTGCCGTAGCAATGGGCAAGAATGCCAAGACGGATCCCATCGACGCCGCTGTTCTTGCCGATTTTGCCGAGGCTTTGCATGCGTCTCGCGAAAAGCCAATTTCGCCTGGCCGTGAAGCGTTGCGTGAACTCATTCAGTTGCGCGAGCATTTCGTCCAACAGCGAGACGACAACAAGCGCCGGCTGCAGCAGGCCCAGTTGCCAGCGGTTATCGAGGCGATCAAAGACCATATTCGCTATCTGCAACTCCAGATCAAACAGTTCGGTAAAGCCATTAATCAAAGCATGCGAGAGCTGGATGCTGAAAAAGCCGACCGGCTCACTTCAGTTAAAGGCATCGGCACTGTGGCGACCGCCAGCTTGCTGGTTTACCTGCCTGAACTCGGCGAGCTTGATCGCAGAGAAATCGCGGCTCTGGCAGGAATCGCTCCCTACAATGACGACAGTGGCAATCACAGCGGCAAACGCCAGATTTACGGAGGAAGATCCCGCGTCAGACGTGCCCTTTACATGTCGTGCTGGGTCGTGATCCGTTATCACGCTGACTTCAAGGCCCGCTATGAGGCGCTACGAGAAAGAGGCAAGAGCGCGAAAGTCGCGCTCATCGCCTGCATGCGGATACTACTGATCAGACTAAATGCCATGCTGCGTGACGGCACCGAATGGCGGTGACGAATGGCAGGGTTAAGACAGTTGCTCCCACATTTAACCCGGTTTCTTCAGGAAAAATGCGGTCCACTGTGGGAGCGGGCTTGCTCGCGAAGGCGTCATGAGCAGCACCGCAAAAAATCAGTCGAACATGAACAGCGCATCATTGCTGAACTGCGCCTCGAACCGTCCCGCCGGCATCGGCCGGCCGAACAGATAACCCTGAACCTCGTCGCAGCCATGCTCGCGCAGGAAGTCCAGTTGCTCATGGGTTTCCACGCCCTCGGCGATCACTGCCAGATTCAGGCTGTGGGCCATGGCGATGATCGCCCGGGCGATCTGCGCGTCCTGCTCGCCGGACGGCAGGCCGTCGACGAAGGTGCGGTCGATCTTCAGCACGTCGATCGGGAATTGCTTGAGGTAGTTCAGCGATGAGTAACCGGTGCCGAAGTCGTCTACCGCGATGCTTAAACCGAGGTTTTTCAGGCCGGCAAGGATCTGCATCGCTTCGCTGACTTCGCGCATCAGGATACTTTCGGTCAGTTCCAGCTCCAGGCACGCCGGCGGCAGGCCGGTTTCCTTGAGGATGGTGGCGATCCGCGTGCCGAGCTGGCCGTCGGAGAACTGCCGGGCGGAAATGTTCACCGAGACCTTCGGCACGCGCACGCGGCTCTGGTGCCAGGTCTTGAGCTGGCGACAGGCCTCGCTGATGACCCAGTCGCCGACGTCTACCACCAGCCCGAGCTCTTCGAGCACCGGAATGAAATCTCCCGGCGGCACCAGCCCGCGACGCGGATGACGCCAGCGCAGCAGCGCTTCGGCGCCGGTCAGGCGTTTGCCGTCGCCGCTGAACTGCGGCTGGTAATACAGCACGAATTCGTTTTGCTCGAGGGCGTGGCGCAGATCGCTTTCCAGCTCCAGACGCTCCAGCGCACTGGCGTTCATGTCGGCCTGATAGAACTGGAAGTTGTTCTTGCCGCGCTCCTTGGCGTGGTACATCGCGGTGTCGGCGTTCTTCATCAACTGGCTGAGTTCGTTGCCGTCCTGTGGGCTCAGGGCGATGCCGATACTGGCGGTGACGAAGAACTCGCGACCTTCCAGCACGAACGGTCGCACCAGACTGGCAAGAATCTGCTCGGCCACGTGGATCGCGCGGTTCAGCGCCATCTCGCGGCTGGAGCGGTGTTGCAGCAACAGGGTGAATTCGTCGCCGCCCATCCGCGCCACGGTGTCGTCATCGTCGACACAGGCCAGCAATCGCGTGGCCATGTCCTTGAGCATGCGGTCGCCGGCGGCGTGGCCGAGGGAGTCGTTGATCGGTTTGAATCGGTCGAGGTCGAGGAACATCAGCACCACCCACGACTTCTGCCGCTCGGCCGATTGCAGCGCGGTGTGCAGACGATCCTGGAACAGCGTGCGGTTTGGCAGGTGGGTCAGGGCGTCGTAGTAGGCGAGGCGGTGAATCCGCTGCTCGCTGGCCTTGCGCTCGCTGATGTCGCTGAAGAAGCACACGTAACTGGCCAGATCGCCCTCGTCATCGAGCACGGCGGTGATGCCGACCCACGCCGGGTAGTGCTCGCCGTTGCGGCGTTTGAGCCAGACTTCACCTTCCCAGGTGCTGTGCTGATGCAACTGCTTGAGCACGTAGCGCAGGTGCGCGTCCTGCTGTTCGTCGACGGTCAGCATGTTCGGCAACTGGTCGAGCACTTCGCTCACCGCGTAGCCGCTGACCCGGCTGAACGCCTCGTTGGCCTGGACAATGTAACCGGCCGGGTCGGTGATCAGGATCGCCGAGGTCGAGTGCTCGAATACCGTGGCCGCCATGCGCAGGTCTTTCTCGGCGCGGCGCTGCTGGCTGATGTCGCGACCCACCCCGAGCACGCCTTCGAAGGCGCCGTGTTCGTCCCACACCAGCACCAGACGCAGTTCGATCGGGATCTTGCGACCGTCGGCGCGCAGGCAGTCGAACAGGAACATCTGGGTCTGCACCTGGCTGCGCAAAATCACCAGTTGCTCGGGTTTGCCCAAGGCTTTGCTGACCCGATCCATCAGGTGATAGATGCCGCTCAGTTGCTGCGGGTTGGCGATGGTCGACTGCCAGCCGTTCTGGAAAATCCATTCGGCGTCATAGCCCAGCACCGCCTGCACCGACGGGCTGACGTAGTTCAGCGACAGCTGGCTGTCGGTGGAGAAAATCACGTCGCTGATGCTTTCGGCGAGCATCCGGTAGCGTTGTTCGCTGTCGCGCAACGATTCGCTGGCTTCGATCTGCTCGGTGATGTCCTTGGCCACGCCGATGATCCGCGTGACCTGATCGTGCTTGTCCCGGGCCAGCGCCTGTTCGCGAATGTCGAAGCGCCGCCACTTGCCGTCGCGATGGCGGAAGCGCAGCTGGCATTGCAGCAGCTGACTGTAACCGGCGTGACGCTGCATCTGCCGCGAGCGGTGGTAATAGTCGGCGTCTTCCGGGTGCAGGAGGATTTCCCAGAAGTACTCGCCCATCTGGTGCAGTTCGGTGCGGTTGTAACCGAGGGTCTGGCCGAGGTGGTGGTTGCTGAAGATCATCCGCTGGCTGATCACGTCCTGCACGTACAGATGATCCGGCACGGTACGCACCACGTCCGACCAGAAACCTTCGCGCTCCAGCAGCGACAGCTCGATCAGCTTGCGGCTGGTGATGTCGTTGATGCTCAGGATTACGGCCTTGTAGTCGTGCTGTTCCTGCGGCAGGCGCAGCACCAGCCACAGGTGCTGGTCGCGGCCATTGATGTCCGGCAGCTTGATTTCCAGTTCCAGCTGCTTTTGCTGCTGGAGCACGGCGTCGAGTACCTGATTGCCGATAGCGCACTGACTGTGCGGCTGACCGTCGATCAACAGTTGCCAGGCGTGGTCGCAGGAATTGACGTTGAGCAGTTGCAACGCGACCTGGTTGACCTCGGTCACCCGCAGCTCGTGGAGCAATTGCTGGCGCTGCGCGGGCTGGTCGAGCCAGGCCTTGAGCTGGTCGCTGGTCTGGATCTGGGCCTTTTCGAAAACCTGCTTGAGCCCCGAAAGATCCAGCACGCACAACGCCACGCCGGTGCCTTCGAAAATATCCTGATAACGCCGACGCCCTTCATGCACCTGACGCTGACGGCGGCGCATGTTGAGCAACGCGATAAACGGCAGCAGCGAGAGCGCCAGGCCCAACAGGCATTTGCCGATGAACGCCGGCAGCAGTTGTTCGAGCACATGCTGGCGGTCGAACAGGCCACGCAGTTGCCAGTCGCTGCTGCTCAGCGGCACGGTCAGCACGCTGTTGGCCAGATCGTCCGGGGTCAGGGTGCTGGTCTTGGCGGACGGCAGGGCTTCGTCGCGGCTGATGATCTGATGGTTGACGCGGTTTTCCACCAGCCACAGCGGACGGATACCGGCTTCGCCCTGTTTGGTCAGTGCGTCGAAGAAGGTCGGTGTCAGGCGCAGCGCCCAGTAACCGCGCGTGCTGCCGCTGGCCTGATGCAGCAACAGATGCACCACCGAACCGTCGTCGGCGTTACTGAAGTAATGGGCTTGAGCGCGACTGCGGCGAACCAGATCGCTGAGGTAATCGGCGTCGTGGCTGTCAGTGGCGCTGTCGCTGAGGATTTTGCCGGACGGGCTGAGCAGCGCCAAGCTGCGCAGGTCGGGCAGCGATTGCTGAAGCTTGCGCAGCAGCGCCTGCTGTTCGTCGGCCGACTGGGGCTGTTCGACGATCGGTAGCAGATTGAGGGCGATCTGCGCGTTCAGCGCCATGTTCAGGCTGACCTGAGCAGCGAGGTCGGCGGTGTAGTCGATGGTGTACTGACGCTGGTTTTTCTGGGTTTCGCGCAATTGATCGAGCAGCTGCCAGAACAGCAGCGCGAGCAGCAACAGCACCAGTGTCGCCAGCGCGCCTTTCAATGTTCCGCGCAGGGACGAGCCGGGCGCCGGTTGGGTGCTGCTCACAGAGGCTGGCGGAGTGACGTTGGACAAGCTGAAATCCTGCGGTCTGGCTGGACTGGCGCGACGTGCACTATAAGCCGGACGCCCAAGAGGCGGCTAGCATGCCTTGAGTTGTGGCGAAGTGCCAGCCCCGCTCGGCTGGACTGCCATCGGTCATTAAGGTAGCTTTGCCGGTTACGCGGGAGCGTTCCAGCTCCTAGAATCAGACTTTTTTCAGCGCGCACGCATTGATCACCATCAAGTGAACGACGCGCATGGTCTGGCCGGGCATCGCCTGCGCTCCAATCATTCATCTGTCACTGACCCAAGGTTCTCCATGGCTCAATACGTCTTCACCATGCATCGGCTGGGCAAAGTTGTTCCGCCGAAGCGGGAAATCCTGAAAAACATTTCGCTGTCTTTCTTCCCCGGCGCCAAGATCGGCGTACTCGGCCTCAACGGTTCGGGTAAATCCACGCTGCTGAAAATCATGGCCGGCGTCGACACCGAGTTCGAAGGCGAAGCGCGCCCGATGCCGGAACTGAACATCGGTTACCTGCCGCAAGAGCCGCAACTGGATCCGACCAAGACCGTGCGTGAAGTGGTCGAGGAAGCGGTCAGCGTGATCAAGGATGCGCAAGCGCGTCTGGACAAGGTCTACGCTGCCTACGCCGACCCGGATGCCGACTTCGACAAGCTGGCCGCCGAACAGGCCAAGCTCGAAGCCATCCTGCAGGCCAGCGACGGTCACAACCTGGAGCGCCAGCTGGAAGTTGCCGCCGATGCGCTGCGTCTGCCGGCCTGGGACGCCAAGGTCGAACACCTGTCCGGTGGTGAAAAACGTCGTGTGGCCCTGTGCCGTCTGCTGCTGTCCGCCCCGGACATGCTGCTGCTCGACGAACCGACCAACCACCTGGACGCCGACTCCGTTGCGTGGCTCGAACACTTCCTGCACGACTTCCCAGGCACTGTGGTAGCGATCACGCACGACCGTTACTTCCTGGACAACGTCGCCGGCTGGATTCTGGAACTCGACCGCGGCGCGGGCATTCCTTACGAGGGCAACTACTCGGGTTGGCTGGAAGCCAAGTCCGATCGTCTGGCCCAGGAATCCAAGCAGCAATCGGCCCACGAAAAAGCCATGAAGGAAGAACTGGAGTGGGTGCGCAAAGGCGCCAAGGCCCGCCAGTCGAAATCCAAGGCTCGTCTGCAACGCTTCGAAGAAATGCAGTCGCAGGAATTCCAGAAGCGTTCGGAAACCAACGAGATCTACATCCCGGCCGGTCCGCGCCTGGGTGACAAGGTCATCGAGTTCAAGAACGTCACCAAGGGCTACGGCGATCGCGTCCTGATCGACAACCTGTCCTTCTCGATGCCCAAAGGCGCCATCGTCGGCGTGATCGGCGGTAACGGTGCCGGTAAGTCGACCCTGTTCCGCATGCTGATGGGCAAGGAAACCCCGGATTCCGGCAGCATCGAGATCGGCGAAACCGTGCAACTGGCCTGCGTTGACCAGAGCCGCGAAGACCTGGACGGCAGCAAGACCGTGTTCCAGCAGATCTCCGATGGTTCCGACCAGATCCGTATCGGCAACTACGAGATCCCGTCGCGTACCTACGTCGGTCGCTTCAACTTCAAGGGCGGCGATCAGCAGAAGTTCGTCAAGGACCTGTCCGGTGGTGAGCGCGGTCGTCTGCACCTGGCGCTGACCCTGAAGGAGGGCGGCAACGTCCTGCTGCTCGACGAACCGTCCAACGACCTCGACGTTGAAACCCTGCGTTCCCTGGAAGAAGCCCTGCTGGACTTCCCGGGCGCCGCCATTGTGATCTCTCACGATCGGTGGTTCCTTGACCGCGTCGCGACTCACATCCTGGCGTACGAAGACGACTCGCAAGCCGTGTTCTTCGAGGGCAACTACACCGAGTACGAAGCCGATCGCAAAAAGCGCCTCGGCGAAGCAGCGGCCCAGCCACACCGGGTACGCCACAAGAAACTGGCCTGATAACAGGTTGGTTGCATGAAAAAGCGGGGCCTTCGGGCTCCGCTTTTTTTTGCCTGCAATGCAGACTGTTTTATAGAGTGTGTACTATTTGTTTTCATAAATGCGACATTTTTGTCTGTTGCTGTGTACATATCGTTTGTTACAGTCCGGCTCAATCTCCTCCAACGACAACAAATTTGCCGAGACTTTTCCCATGATCGAATCCGTCGAATCCTTCCTCGCGCGTCTGAAAAAGCGCGATCCGGATCAACCCGAATTCCACCAGGCCGTCGAAGAAGTCCTGCGCAGCCTGTGGCCGTTTCTCGAAGCCAATCCGCACTATCTGACCTCCGGGATTCTGGAGCGCATTTGCGAGCCGGAGCGGGCGGTGGTGTTCCGTGTGTCGTGGGTCGACGATCAGGGCAAGGTCCAGGTCAATCGCGGTTTCCGCATCCAGATGAACAGCGCCATCGGCCCGTACAAGGGCGGCTTGCGCTTCCACCCTTCGGTGAACATGGGTGTGCTGAAATTCCTCGCCTTCGAACAGACCTTCAAGAACTCCCTGACCTCGTTGCCCATGGGCGGCGGCAAGGGCGGTTCGGACTTCGATCCGAAGGGCAAGAGCGACGCCGAAGTCATGCGTTTCTGCCAGGCGTTCATGAGCGAGCTGTACCGCCACATCGGTGCCGACGTGGACGTGCCGGCCGGGGATATCGGTGTCGGCGCACGGGAGATCGGATTCCTGTTCGGCCAATACAAACGCCTGAGCAACCAGTTCACCAGCGTGCTGACCGGCAAGGGCATGACCTACGGCGGCAGCCTGATCCGTCCGGAAGCCACCGGTTTCGGTTGTGTGTATTTCGCCGAGGAAATGCTCAAGCGCCGCGAGCAGAGCGTCGAAGGCAAACGCGTGGCGATCTCCGGTTCCGGCAACGTTGCGCAATACGCGGCTCGCAAAGTGATGGATCTGGGCGGCAAGGTAATTTCCCTGTCTGACTCCGAAGGCACGCTGTATTGCGAGGCGGGCCTGAGCGAAGAACAGTGGCTGGCGCTGCTGGAACTGAAGAACGTCAAGCGCGGACGGATCAGCGAATTGGCTTCCGCCTTCGGCCTGGAGTTCCGCGCCGGTCAACTGCCATGGTCGTTGCCGTGCGATATCGCGTTGCCTTGCGCCACCCAGAACGAACTCGACGCCGAATCCGCCCGCACCTTGCTGCGCAACGGCTGCTTCTGCGTAGCAGAAGGCGCCAACATGCCGACCACCCTCAATGCTGTGGATATCTTTATCGAGGCCGGCATTCTGTTCGCGCCGGGCAAGGCCTCGAATGCCGGCGGCGTGGCGGTCAGCGGTCTGGAGATGTCGCAGAACGCCATGCGCCTGCTGTGGACGGGCGGCGAGGTGGACAGCAAGCTGCACGGGATCATGCAGTCGATTCACCACGCCTGCGTGCATTACGGTGAGGAAAACGGCCGGATCAACTACGTCAAAGGCGCGAACATCGCCGGCTTCGTCAAAGTCGCCGACGCGATGCTGGCGCAAGGCGTAGTTTAAGAACGCTCGATGCGGATCACTTCGATCAGTTGATCGCCGGCCGGACGCTGCCACAGCACTTCATCGTTGAGCCGCGCGCCAAGCAGCGCACGGCCCAGCGGTGAGGCCCAGTTGATCAGACCGTTGGCCGCATCGGCCTGATCCTCGCCGACCAGTTGCACCCGGCGCTCGGTGTCGTGTTCGTCGGCGTAGGTCACCCAACTGCCGATCTGCACCTTGTCGTTCGACGTCGGGGCCGGGGCTACTTGAGCGCTGCCGACCCGTTGATTGAAATAACGCAAATCCCGTTCGAGATCGGCCAGCCGCTGCTTGTCGGCCTGTTCGCCCTTGGCGGACTGTTCGGCGTGCAGGGTTTGCAGTTCGGCGACTTTCGCCTGCAACTGGGCAAGGCCTTGCGGCGTGACGTAATTGGGCTGTGTGCTGACCTGCCGTTCGACCGGCTGATCGGCTTGCGCAGCGGCGTTGTCTTCGTTGACGAAGGCGCGACTCATGATGGGCTCCTGTTACAACCGTTGGGCCATGGTCGCAGGCAAAAGGTTTCGCTGGATGTCTGGAAACGACCTACTGCGAACGATAAGCCCGCGCTGCGCCCTGATCCTTTTCCTGCTGCCAGGCGCGCTCGCGCTCGTCCCAGTGCTCGTTGCGATACTGTTCGCGATCCTTGTTTTCCAGCATCGCCTGACACTGGCGGAAGCCGTCGCTCCAGCCTTCGGCGTATTGCTTGTCCTTGAGATAGCGCGGCACGTTCTTGCGAAACTCGCCGCTGATCGAACCGGCCGCCTGCCGACCGCTGATGCAACCGTCATCGAACCCGTCGGCGAACGCCGGTGGATAACCCTTGGCAATCAGATCTTCGTGGGTGCTCTGACAGCCACCCAGCAACAGCAACACGCCCGCAAAAACCGCACACCGCCACATCACACTCTCCCGGGCCGGTTTTCCGGCTTATGGGGAAAGTCTAGAAGATGATTCGTCGGGCTTTGGTGAAAGGCCTGTAAGTAATTCGTTAACCAGTGGAGATCCCTGTGGGAGCGGGCTTGCCCGCGATGAGGCCATCAGACTCAACATCTCTGTTGACTGATCATTCGCTATCGCGGGCAAGCCCGCTCCCACAGGTTCAGGGAAATGTTCGGGATCAGTAGTGATACCACTTCACTTCCAGCATCACTTCGGTTTCCGGCGTGGCCAGATGGCTGAACTCGCGCTGGGCGCTCAGGCGCAGGCCAAGGTTGCGCGACAATTCCCACTGCTGATTCAGACTCAGGCTACGGCGCACTTCACCATTGAAGAAGTAATCGCCTTTGGCCTCCAGGCTGAGATTGCCCAGCGGGTTTTTCCACAACACGCCGGTATTGAAACCGCCGGCGGGTGAAACGAACTCGGCGAAATCATTGTTGTGTTCAACGCGCACCGTACCGAGGGCAAAACCCAGCACATCGTCACCCAGCGCCCAGGTGCCGCCTCCGCCACCGTTGACGTGGCTGACCAACGTCTCGTCATCATGCTTGCCCGGTACACGTTCAAGACCACCGGTGACTTGCCACGACAGCGGCTGCAACAGCGCATTGCGCGGCGTCAGCGAGCGGATGGTCGCCAGATCCAGTTGCTGGAATTGCCAGTGATTGCCTTCGTACTGGCGCAGCTTCATTTGCAGGATTTCGATCTGTGCGCCGAGGGGGAAACTCTCGGCGTTGTCGTTGAGGTCGTGATAGGCCATGCGCAAGCCGTACTCGCCGAAGGCGCGGTCACCGCGCGTGCCGAGACCGGCCTGCCAGGTGCGCGATTCATGGCCGTCTTCGGGCAGGCCCGGTTGTGGAATCTGCAGCTCCGGCGCCGGATTCTTGTTGATCGCCCGCAGCAATTCGAAACTGCGCTGCGCTCGCTGTGGATCACGTTCCTGGCCGTTGGCGCGGTAGCGCTCCAGCCGATACGCGGCGTCGATGATCAGCGCTTGCCGGTCGCGGGGCAGGGCCTTGAAAACCGGATCCTGCAATTGCTGTTGATCGGCGCTGACTTTCAGCACCCAGTCCTGTTCTTCGCCGCTCAAGGGCTCGGCGCGGCTGAGCAGTTCGCGCTCGCGGGACGGGCGGTATTCGATGTGTTCGACCAGCCCGGCTGCTTTCACCGCTTTGACGGTGTCGGTCGGGATCGCGGTCAGCGGGAATTGTTCGGTCAGGCGCAGGCTCGGGCGCGCCACCTGCAACAGTTCGAGCAGGCGATAGGAGCAGTTTTCATCGAAGAAGAAGTAGTCGAACTGGATCTGCTTCAACTCCCACACATGCTCGACCATCCGCGCGGTTTCGGCTTGCGTCAGATTGAGCCGGTACTCCCACAGGTCGCGGTTTTCCAGACTGCGGTATTCCGAGAGTTTTTCCTGATAGGGCACCAGCGCGAACAGCCCCGGATAGCCGCCCATCAGGCCTTTCCAGGCGTAAAGAATGCTGTTGTCCGAACCTTCGATGTAGGCGCCGAAGTTGATCGCGTAACTGAGCAGCGAAGTCTTGTCGCTCTGTACGTCAGCCTGGTCGATGCGCAGCAGGGTGTGGCCGAACATCGACGACGGGCTGTTGAGGTAGGCCGCGGGGAAAATCATCACCGCACTGTGGGGCGAGACGTCCTTGAACCACTTCTTGAATTCGGCGCAGTCCGGTGTCGGCAGATCGGTCAAGTTGAGTTGATCCTTCAACCAGCGGGTGCGTGCCGGGTAGACGCACTGGGCGTGTTGCTCACCGAGACTGGCGGGGGCGTACAGCGCTTGCACGGTGGCCGCCAGTTCATGGTCGGGGTGTTCGTTGCCGTTGGCGGCAAGAAAGAATTTTTTGTCGCTGACGTAGCTGCGCCAGCCTCCGAGCTTGGCGGTTTCGTAATGACCGAGGGAAATCCAGAAGCGGTCGTTGGCCAGTTGCTGCAAACGTTGAGGGTCAATGTGAGGCGCGGCGGACAGCGGGGCGCAGACACACAGCGCCAGCCAGGCAAGGCGTTTGAGCATAAATGGCAACTTAAGTCGAAAGAAACAAAGCCCAGGAAGGGCGGGTCGAAAAAATAAAACCCGCTTCCCGAAAGAAGCGGGTGGGTCGAGCTTAAGCCTGAGTCGCGTACTTGGCCAGACGTGGGTCTGCCTTCAGGACGGCCAGGGTGTTGGTATGCACGTCTTCGGCGGTCACGTCAGCCTTGCTGAAGATCTGCTGGAAGTGCTCGTGAGTGACGGCGGCGAAGTGCGCACGGTCTTCCGGCGCCACGCCCAGTACCACGGCATAGGTCGTCAGCGCTTCGCCGTTGCCCTTTGCCATGTCTTCGGACAGCTCGTTCATCATGCCATTCATGGCAAACCAGGATTTGCCGCCGTAGGTCAGCGATGCGTTGGTGGAGCAACCGTTGGTGCCGGACGTCATGCCGAATGTGGCATTGCCGGAGGTGCCGTTGGTGGTGGATGCCAGGAAGTGAGCAGGGGTGCCACGCTGACCTTCGAACAGCATGTTGCCCCAACCGCAATCCGGGCCGCCTGGAGCTTGCGCCATTGCGTTGATGGATACAGCGGTGAAGAGAGTACCGAGAAGAATCCGTTTCATAGCTTTGTTCTCTTTGTGTGCATACCAATGGACAGGGTTCTGGCCCCCCAAGCTCTGTAGAAACAGATCCAAACGAAGCCAGTGGGCCGGTATTAGTTCCAGCCGCGCAGTTTGGAGTTTAGGCACGTTCCCGGGGTTCCGTGATTTTTTACAAAAGATTTGGCGATACCCCCGGTTTCACTGGGGCTGCGTCAAGGTTGGGCGGTTGTCTATGCTTTGTCGTATGGCGCGCCTTGCCAGTGGGGCTCGGGCAGCGCCAGAATGCCGCTATCTGCCCCGCCTGATTGTTAAGGAAGCCCGATGCCTGATCCTGTTGCTGCCAGCTTGCGTCTAGCGCCCGAAGCGCTGACCCGTCCGTTTTCCGCTGAACAGTTCAGCTTCACTACCACCAATGATCTGGAGCCCTTTCGCGGTGTGCTCGGCCAGGAACGTGCGGTCGAAGCCTTGCAGTTCGGTGTGGCCATGCCACGCCCCGGTTACAACGTATTCGTCATGGGCGAGCCCGGCACCGGCCGTTTCTCGTTCGTCAAACGCTACCTGAAGGCCGAAGGCAAACGCCTGCAGACCCCGGCGGACTGGGTTTACGTCAACAATTTCGATGAGCCGCGCGAACCCCGCGCCCTGGAACTGCCATCGGGCAGCGCCGCCGCCTTCATCGGCGACATCAACGGCCTGATCGACAACCTGCTGTCGACCTTTCCAGCGGTGTTCGAGCACCCGTCCTACCAGCAGAAGAAGAGCGCCATCGACCGCGCCTTCAACCAGCGCTACGACAAGGCGCTGGATGTCATCGAACGTCTGGCCCTGGAAAAAGACGTCGCCCTGTACCGCGACAGCAGCAACATCGCCTTCACCCCGATGCTCGAAGGCAAGGCGCTGGACGAAGCCGAATTCGCCCAGTTGCCGGAGACCGAGCGCGAGCGCTTCCACGAGGACATTTCCGGCCTCGAAGAACGCCTGAACGAAGAACTCGCCAGCCTGCCGCAATGGAAGCGCGAGTCGAGCAACCAGCTGCGTCAGCTCAACGAAGAAACCATCACCCTGGCCTTGCAGCCTTTGCTCGCACCGCTGTCGGAAAAGTACGCGGAAAACGCCGCCGTCTGCGGTTACCTGCAAGCGATGCAGGTCTATCTGCTGAAAACCGTGGTCGAGCAACTGGTCGATGACAGCAAGACCGACGCTGTCGCGCGCAAGCTGCTGGAAGAGCAATACGCCCCGAGCCTGGTGGTCGGCCATCCGGCCAGCGGCGGTGCACCGGTGGTGTTCGAGCCGCATCCGACCTACGAAAACCTGTTCGGCCGTATCGAGTACACCACCGATCAGGGCGCGCTCTACACCACCTACCGCCAGTTGCGTCCGGGTGCACTGCACCGCGCCAATGGCGGTTTCCTGATCCTTGAAGCAGAAAAAATGCTCGGCGAGCCGTTCGTGTGGGATGCGCTCAAGCGCGCCCTGCAATCGCGCAAGCTGAAGATGGAATCGCCGCTGGGCGAGATGGGCCGTTTCGCCACCGTGACGCTCAATCCGCAGCACATTCCGTTGCAGGTCAAAGTGATCATCATCGGCGCCCGTCAGCTGTATTACACGCTGCAGGACCTCGATCCGGACTTCCAGGAG
Organism: Pseudomonas sp. B21-021; assembly: GCF_024749205.1. Taxonomy (NCBI): domain Bacteria; kingdom Pseudomonadati; phylum Pseudomonadota; class Gammaproteobacteria; order Pseudomonadales; family Pseudomonadaceae; genus Pseudomonas; species Pseudomonas sp. B21-021. Next base: position 5,550,767 of record NZ_CP087192.1, on the reverse strand, counting down.
ATGTTCCGCGTTCTGGTGGACTTCGACGAAGACATCCCGATGGTCGACGAAAGCCTGGAGCAGTTCGCCCAGTTGCTGAAAACCCGCACTTCGGAAGAAGGCATGGCGCCGCTGACCGCCGACGCGGTGGCGCGTCTGGCGACTTACAGCGCGCGTCTGGCTGAACACCAGGGGCGTTTGTCGGCGCGGATCGGCGATCTGTTCCAGCTGGTCAGCGAGGCGGATTTCATCCGGCATCTGGCCAACGATGAAATGACCGACGCCGGCCACATCGAGCGTGCGCTCAAGGCCAAGGCCACCCGCACCGGTCGGGTGTCGGCGCGGATTCTCGACGACATGCTGGCGGGGATCATTCTGATCGACACCGACGGCGCGGCGGTCGGCAAATGCAACGGCCTGACCGTGCTCGAAGTCGGTGACTCGGCGTTCGGTGTGCCGGCGCGGATTTCCGCCACGGTGTACCCGGGCGGCAGCGGCATCGTCGACATCGAGCGCGAGGTCAACCTCGGCCAGCCGATCCACTCCAAGGGCGTGATGATTCTCACCGGGTATCTGGGCAGCCGTTATGCACAGGAATTCCCGCTGGCGATTTCCGCGAGCATCGCGCTGGAGCAATCCTACGGCTACGTCGATGGCGACAGCGCGTCGCTGGGTGAGGCGTGCACGCTGATTTCGGCGTTGTCGAAAACCCCGCTCAAGCAGTGCTTCGCGATCACCGGCTCGATCAACCAGTTCGGTGAAGTGCAGGCGGTGGGCGGGGTCAACGAGAAGATCGAAGGCTTCTTCCGTCTCTGCGAAGCACGCGGGCTGACGGGCGAGCAGGGCGCGATCATTCCGCAGGCCAACGTCGCCACCTTGATGCTCGACGAGAAGGTGCTGGCGGCGGTGCGTGCCGGGCAGTTCCACGTTTACGCGGTGCGTCAGGCCGACGAAGCGTTGAGCCTGCTGGTGGGCGAGCCGGCCGGTGAGCCGAACGAAGAGGGCGAATTTCCGGAAGGCAGCGTTAACGCGCGGGTAGTGGAGCGCCTGCGAGTGATTGCCGAGATGATCAGCGAAGAGGATCTGAAAGAGGCCGAGAAGGAACTGGCGCAGGAGGCGCTGGCGGAGGCCAAACCGGCCTGATATCAGTCTCCTTGTAATGCCCCTGTGGGAGCGAGCTTGCTCGCGAAGGCGTCCTGTCAGTCGACGAAAATGTTGCCTGATGCGCCGCTTTCGCGAGCAAGCTCGCTCCCACAGTTATTTCGGGTGCAATCATCGAAAGTGCCATCACTCTGGCGTCAATATTCACACAATGACCATTCGGCGCCTTCTGGTTCTGTGCGGCTTGCGCGGCGGACTTTTCTTCTATTCTCTGCTCAAGGACATCGACAGTATCACTGGATCGAAACAGCTCTTCAGCAAGGGCTGAACACCGGCTTTACCGAGGGTCGCCGCCATGTCGCGCAACCTCTGCCTCACCCGTCAATGCCTGGGTCTCGTGACCCGTATCGAATGCGCCATCAAGCCGTTGGCCGGCGATAACGGCATGTGGACGTTGCTCTTCGCCGCCGGCATGGCCGGTGAACAACCTTCCGCCATCAAGGCCCAGGGCCCGTTCCACGGGCCGATCGCCGCCGAGTCGATTCTCGACACCATCGTTGAAAGCCTGACGATGCACGGCTATGAGCTGGCCAATGATCCACAGATCTGGTCGTTGCATCTGCAGGCGCAGTTGCGGCAGATCAACGGTGGGCGCGGACGCAGCATCGGCACTTTCGATCACTAGATCATCAGCGCCGACCATTAGCGTCGATCAGGGCGCAGCGCCCTGGGTCTGCGCCTTGTCGAGTTTGACCTCAAAGCCGTATTGCACGGTGGCGAGGTCGGTTCGCTGATAGGTTTCCACGCGCGTCGGACGGCCGTAGAAATAATGCACGCCGAATAACGCTGGTCCTTCAGCGCTTGCGTCGTGGCTGACCGACAGAATCTGTTTCAGATAATGACCGCTGTCGTCCTTGACGAAGAATCGCCATTCGTTGGCGGGGTATCGCTTCAAATCCACCACCAGCGCGTTGTTTCTGATTTCGAGCCCTTTGGGCAGGGCCTTGGCTTCGTAAGCCTGTTTGTCCACCGTGGCCAGGAACAACGGCATCGAGCCGACGGCAATCGCCGGGGTTTCCGGGAACAGGTTCAGGTCGTAGGTGATGGTCGCCTGTAGCGGGTCGACCTGATACGCCTCGGGCGGCAGTTCGATTGGCTCGTCGAGTTTGCCGTTGTGCTTTTCAGTGAAGAACGTCACCGGGCTTTCGCCGGGGCTGAAGTCGTCGCCGAGCATTTCATCGTTGAAAGTTTTGCGATGCTCGAACTCGATGCGCGCGGCGCTCGGCTCTTCAACCGACTGGCGGATATGAACGCCGCTTTTCAGCTGTTCTTCAGTCAGAGATGCGCCCTTGAGCCAGTCGGGCGCCTGGTCGTCGTAGACAGTGATCGGCAGGTCGAGCGGCTGCACGGTTTTTTCCGTGGTGTGCGGATCGAATTCGCGTACGGGCAGATCCAGGGCCTTGCGAGTGACGGTCGCTTCGGAAAAATCCAGCAGGCTGACTTCAAGGGTGTCGATCGGGCCGTTGAAATACACCTTGTTGTAGTGGTGCGGGTGCTGCTGTTCGAAGGCCTGTTGTTCATCGTCCAGCTTTTTTTCCAGCGTCTCGCTCCAGGCTTTTTGCTGTTGCAGGTACGCCAGCTGCTTTTGATAGAACGCTACCTGCTCGGGGTTTTCGTTGATGGCGCCGGCACGCACCAGATACTGGCCCGTCGAGTCGCGGGCCTGAACGATCAACGGATTGAGCCGGGTGTTGGCGACTTCCGGGGCGAGCGGCAACTGGTTGCTGAACTCGAGTTCGGCGTAGTGCGTGTCCAGTTTCAGCAGGGTCACGCTGAGGTTGCCGTCGGAGCGGGTCTGGCCGACGTCCTTTTTATCCAGATTGAAACTGTGCAGGCGTTTCGGGGCGATGACTTCCACCTGGCCTTGCAGGCTGACCGGGCGCGGCAGGTTCTTCTTGTCGACATTCAGCCCTTCGATGAACGGGTAGGTGACGGTCAGGTCATCGGGGTTGGTGACGTTGGAGCTGGACGGACTCAACTGAATGCCCGGATCGGTTTCCGACCATTCCGGCTGATAGGCGATGACCCGTTTGTTGCTCAGGGTTACCGATTGCCATTCCACGCCATGGGGGAACAGAAAGCCGCCGGGGATGTTGAGCACGAAAGGGAACACCGGTTGCAGGTCGGTGAGGTAATCGGAACTGGAATCCTTGTGCAGCACAAACAGGCCGTTGATGAAGGTGTCGACCAGCGCCTGCGGTGTCGGGTAATGCCGGAGTACGCCGAGGGCGTCTTCGCCGTATTCGGTCCGGGACGGTTTGTTGTCGAGTCGCTGTTGCGCGCGTTCGAGCAACAGCAGCGAGCCGCCGAGTTCGGTCACGGCGTCCTTGAGTTTCGGGTCGGTGATGGCGTCCAGCGATTGCTCGAACTGCGCGGTCTTTTCTTCGAGACTGACGGCGGGTTTTTCATCGCCGGGCGAACACCCGCCCAGCATCAGGGCGAAGCAAATTCCGGCAGTCGTTATCGGCAATCGCACATCCATTTCCAGTCGTCCTGTCCACTGTCGCTGGGCTGTCAATGGTTTGGACACTAGCAGAAAAACTTTGACACACACACGCAGGTGGCGGATTTCCGGGCGGTTTCTGGCTGTCATGGGCGGCTGGTATACTCGCCGCCGATTTCAACCCTTCTTGTGTGAGAGTCAATGGAACGCTTTATCGAAAATGCAATGTACGCCACGCGCTGGCTGCTGGCGCCGATCTACATCGGGCTGTCCCTCGGGCTGCTGGCGCTGGCATTGAAATTCTTCCAGGAAGTGTTTCATGTCATTCCCAACGTCTTCTCCATGGCCGAGTCCGAGCTGATTCTTGTGCTGCTGTCGCTGATCGACATGGCGCTGGTCGGCGGCTTGCTGGTGATGGTGATGATTTCCGGCTACGAGAACTTCGTGTCCGAGCTGAACATCGATGAAGGCAAAGAGAAGCTCAGCTGGCTGGGCACCATGGACTCCTCGTCGCTGAAGATGAAAGTGGCGGCGTCGATCGTGGCGATCTCCTCGATCCACCTGCTGCGAATCTTCATGGATGCCAAGAACGTCGATCCCGAGCACCTGATGTGGTACGTGATCATCCACATGACCTTCGTGATTTCGGCGTTCGCCATGGGTTATCTGGACAAGCTCACCAAGCACTGATGAGCTGACGATTGCTGTAACAAAACCGCCCGTCTGTTGCGAAACAGACGGGCGGTGTCGTTTGTGGCTTGTACTTTGATCGGCCGAGGCATATCCCTGTAGGTCTCAAGGCTCGCCACCGTGTGAGGTGCGTTCATGAACCTGCAAGAGTTGAATGCGTTTGCCGTCGCCAGAAAGGTCGACGAACTGAACCTGATCTCCATGGAAGGCGGGATCTACCTGCTTGAAGCCCGCATGCATGGTGCGGCGTATCCGCTGAGCGACCCGCAGGGGGAAATGCTGATGCTGCGTTCGGTCGAGCATGCCCGGGATGTGCTGCATAACTTTCCGGTGCTGCCGTTCAACCTGGTGCACACCTCGGTGCACGATGAAATGTGCGGTCTTGGCGCCAGTGGCGAAGAAAGCCTGAAGGTGCCGCTGGCCTGGCGATCCGCGCTGTAGGCCCGAGGGCCTGATCAATGCCGGAACATCTGTGCTAGTCTGCTCGCCCTTTTGGTTCCGGGCGCGCCGGGACGCGCTGTGTACGCACGGCATGTCCTGAGGCCGTCCGCACAGCGGAGCAGTGTCATGTCCGAAGTAAATCTGTCCACCGACGAAACCCGCGTCAGCTACGGCATCGGCCGTCAGCTGGGTGACCAGCTGCGCGACAACCCGCCACCGGGTGTCAGCCTGGACGCCATCCTGGCTGGTCTGACCGACGCATTCGCCGGTAAGGAAAGCCGTGTAAGCCAGGAAGCCATGTCCGCCAGCTTCAAGGTGATCCGCGAGATCATGCAAGCCGAAGCCGCTGCCAAAGCTGAAGCCGCTGCTGGCGAAGGCCTGGCATTCCTGGCTGAAAACGCCAAGAAAGAAGGCATCACCACCCTGGCTTCCGGCCTGCAGTTCGAAGTGCTGACTCAAGGTGAAGGCGCCAAGCCGTCCCGTGAAGACACCGTGCGTACTCACTACCACGGCACGCTGATCGACGGCACTGTGTTCGACAGCTCCTACGAGCGTGGTCAGCCGGCTGAATTCCCGGTTGGCGGCGTTATCGCTGGCTGGACCGAAGCCCTGCAACTGATGAATGCCGGCAGCAAATGGCGTCTGTACGTGCCGAGCGAACTGGCTTACGGCGCTCAAGGCGTTGGCAGCATCCCGCCGCACAGCGTTCTGGTGTTCGACGTCGAGTTGCTCGACGTTCTGTAATCCCGTTACCCTGCACAAGCGTGGCTTGTGCAGGGTTTCTCCGCCGTTTTCATACTTCGATCTTGTTGTGCAGTTCACTGGTCGGGCGCAAGGCCCGGGCATAGCAGAACAGGAACAGATTGCGCACCAGCTCCTTGAGCACCAATGGCTCGCTGGAACTCAGGCCGCTGACGTCCAGATCCCCTTGATCCTGCAACTCGTGCAGGGCTTCTTCTTCCAGTACCGCGCAGACTTCACCGGTTTCCCGATGCAGGATCCTGAGGTACGGGTGCGGGCGATCCAGCCAGGCGTCGATCAAATAAGTCATGGGTCTCATCTCCATTGAAAGGGTTTCAATGAGAATAATTCTTATTCGTCAAATAGCAAGCGCCTATTGGCGGTTTGTGATTTTTTGCGGGTAAAGATTGCGTAAGGTCAAAACGGCTGGCGCTTGGCTATCGCGAGGATTTGCTGGGGATTGCGGGGGAGGGCGAAGCTCCATCCCACGGCGGGCGCGGGATGGAAGACAGCAGAATCAGACTTTTCTGACGAACTCGGATTTGAGTTTCATCGGGCCGATGCCGTCGATCTTGCAGTCGATGTCGTGATCGCCATCGCACAGGCGGATGTTCTTGACCTTGGTGCCGACCTTGACCACCAGCGAGGTGCCCTTGACCTTCAGGTCCTTGATCACGGTGATGGTGTCGCCGTCCTGCAGGACGTTACCGACCGAATCCTTTTTCACGGCATCGTCGGATGCCACTTCGGCTTCACCGCCGGCAGACCACTCGTGGGCGCACTCCGGGCACACCAGTTGGGTGCCGTCTTCGTAGGTGTATTCGGAATTGCATTTCGGGCAGGGTGGCAACGTGCTCACTAAGGCTCCTTGGAGAGGGGATCGCTAAAAGTCGCACATTGTATAGGGTTTTAGCCGCTGATGGCAGGCAACAAAAAACCGCAGGCTCCGACGGAGGCTGCGGTTTTTTATGATGCGGCGTTGATCAGTGCGTGCGGGCGACCGCGAACTCGCTCAGCTCAACCAGTGCATCGCGGTATTCGCTGGCCGGCAGCGCGTCGAGGCACTTGATCGCGCGGGCCACGTAGTCACGGGCCAGTTGCGCGGTGTATTCCAGGGAGCCGGAGGCTTCCACGGCGATGCGGATGCTTTCCAGGTCTTCGATCCCGCCTTTCTGAATCGCCTGGCGTACCAGTGCAGCTTGCTCTGGCGTGCCTTCGCGCATGGTGTAGATCAGCGGCAGGGTCGGCTTGCCTTCGGCCAGATCGTCACCGACGTTCTTGCCCAGGGTTTCGGCGTCGCCCTTGTAGTCGAGCAGGTCGTCTACCAGCTGGAATGCCACGCCCAGGTGGTCACCGAAGGTACGCAGCGCTTCGCTCTGCTCGGCGGTGGCACCGGCCAGCGCGGCGGCGCTGTGGGTCGAAGCCTCGAAGAGCATCGCGGTCTTGCCGCGGATGACTTCCATGTAGGTTTCTTCAGTGGTGCTGGCGTCGCGAACCTTGGACAGTTGCAGCACTTCGCCTTCGGCGATGATGCGCGTGGCCTGGGACAGGATCTTCATTACCGGCATCGAGCCCAGTTCGACCATCATCTCGAACGAGCGCGAGTACAGAAAGTCGCCGACCAGTACGCTCGGGGCGTTGCCCCACATGGCGTTGGCGGTCGAACGGCCACGGCGCATGCCGGACATGTCGACCACGTCGTCATGCAGCAGGGTCGCGGTGTGCAGGAATTCGATGGTGGCGGCCAGCAGGCGCATGTCGTCGCCTTCGCGACCCAGGGCCTTGCCACACAGCAGCACCAATAAAGGGCGCAGGCGTTTGCCGCCGGCCGACGTGATGTAATCGCCGATTTTCGATACCAGCGGCACTCGGGAAGTCAGCTGCTTCTTGATGATGCCGTCGACGGCGCTAAAATCGTCCGCCACCGCGCGGTAGAAAGCTTGGGGTTGCATCAGCGACAGGTGCTCCAGAAGGGTTGCGCGGCATGCTAGGACCCACGTCCGGGCCTGTCAAGGCGCGATGGACGGCCCCTTGCATGACTTCGAAGGCTTGCGTACAATCGCGCACCCTGAACTTCCTGGGCAGCACCTGCCTTACGCAATTGCAAACGGGCCTCCAGCCCATTGCAGCCATGCCAGCCAATACCTCTTCTTATAAAGAGCTGGGTGAGCAGGATTATCGGAGAAATACCATGTCTTATGCAGTAATCGTTACTGGTGGCAAGCAGTACAAAGTTGCACCAGGTGAATACCTGAAGATCGAAAAACTGGAAGTCGCTACTGGCGAATCCGTAACTTTTGATCGCGTTCTGTTGGTTGCCAATGGCGACGACGTGAATATCGGCGCTCCAGTTGTTGCTGGCGCTACCGTTGTGGCTGAAGTGATCTCCCAAGGTCGTCACGATAAAGTCCGCATCATCAAGTTCCGTCGTCGTAAGCACCACATGAAGCGTATGGGCCACCGCCAGTGGTACACCGAGATCAAAATCACCGGTATTCAGGCTTAATTTCAGCCTAATTCCTCACTAGGAGAATTGACTCATGGCACACAAAAAAGCTGGTGGTAGTACCCGTAACGGTCGCGACTCAGAAGCCAAACGCCTTGGCGTGAAGATGTATGGCGGCCAGGTCATCAAGGCCGGCAACATCATCGTGCGTCAGCGCGGCACCCAATTCCACGCTGGCTACGGCGTTGGCATGGGTAAAGATCACACTCTCTTCGCGAAAATCGAAGGCGTGATCAAGTTCGAAGTAAAGGGCGCTTTCAACCGCCGTTACGTGAGCGTAGTCGCGGCTTAATCGCGAGTATGCTGGAGAAGCCCTGTCTTGCGACGGGGCTTTTTCGTTTGTGGGGTGAGTCTCTTGCAAAGCTGTTTGTATGGGCTGTCGGCGTGCGATGCAGGTCGTGAGTTGGGGTCGCTGCGCTCATTTTTGCAAGAGTCTTATGTCTTGATTGTTTTTCGGCTCGTCCGTACGGCGAGAGGCGTTGGTTATGAAGTTTGTTGATGAAGTATCGATCCGCGTAAAGGCTGGTGACGGCGGCAATGGCTGCATGAGTTTCCGTCGGGAAAAATTCATTGAAAACGGCGGTCCGAACGGTGGTGACGGCGGTGACGGCGGTTCCATCTTCATGATGGCCGACGAAAACCTCAACACCCTGGTGGACTACCGTTACACCCGGCACTTCGATGCCGAGCGTGGTTCCAACGGTGGCAGTACCGACTGCACCGGCAAGAAGGGTGAAGACCTGATCCTGCGCGTGCCTGTCGGCACCACCGTGATCGACTCCGCCACCCAGGAAGTCATCGGTGACCTGACCAAGGCCGGTCAGAAACTGATGGTGGTTCAGGGCGGCTGGCACGGTCTGGGCAACACCCGTTTCAAATCCAGTACCAACCGTGCGCCGCGTCAGACCACCCCGGGCAAGCCGGGCGAGCAGCGCGACCTGAAACTGGAAATGAAGGTTCTGGCTGACGTCGGCCTGCTGGGTCTGCCGAACGCCGGTAAAAGTACCTTTATCCGTTCGGTATCGGCTGCCAAGCCGAAGGTCGCCGATTACCCGTTCACCACTCTGGTGCCGAACCTGGGTGTTGTCAGCGTCGATCGCTGGAAGAGCTTCGTCATCGCCGACATTCCGGGGCTGATCGAAGGCGCTTCCGACGGTGCCGGTCTGGGCATTCGTTTCCTCAAGCACCTGGCGCGTACTCGTCTGTTGCTGCACCTCGTGGATATGGCGCCGCTGGACGACAGCAGTGCGCCGGACGCCGCTGAGGTAATCGTCAACGAGCTGATCAAGTTCAGCCCGTCGCTGGCCGAGCGTGATCGCTGGCTGGTACTGAACAAGTGCGACCAGATCCTCGAAGAAGAACACGAGGAGCGGGTCAAGGAAGTGGTCGAGCGTCTGCAGTGGGAAGGTCCGGTCTACGTGATCTCGGCCATCGCCAAAGAAGGCACCGAGCGCCTGACGCGCGACATCATGCGTTATCTGGAAGATCGTGCCGATCGCCTGGCCAATGACCCGGCCTACAAGGAAGAACTGGCCGATCTCGATCAGCGCATCGAAGACGAAGCCCGTGCTCAGTTGCAGGCGCTGGATGACAAGCGTGCCCTGCGTCGCAGCGGCGTGAAGTCGGTCCATGACATCGGCGACGATGACTGGGACGAAGAAGATGTGGATGACGAAGACGGTCCGGAAATCATTTACGTGCGTGACTGATTCGTTGCAGTAAACTTAAGCGCCGCTCAATCGAGCGGCGTTTTAGTATCTGGAAATCGATTGTTGGTCACGAAGAACCACGAATAACGTCACGGGCAGTGCCAGGTCGCGCTGCCCTCAAGCTAAGGTTGAAGATGATGCGGAGCAAGGTGACAGGTGCGCAGCGTTGGGTCGTGAAGATCGGCAGCGCTTTGCTGACAGCGGATGGCAAAGGGCTGGATCGCGCGGCAATGGGTGTCTGGGTCGAGCAGATGGTGGCTTTGCATGAGGCCGGCGTCGAGCTGGTGCTGGTGTCCTCCGGGGCAGTGGCGGCGGGCATGAGTCGCCTCGGCTGGACCGCGCGACCCAGTGCGATGCACGAGCTCCAGGCCGCTGCAGCAATCGGTCAGATGGGCTTGGTGCAAGCCTGGGAATCGAGCTTTGCCGAGCATGGCCGGCACACTGCGCAGATTCTCCTGACTCACGACGACCTGTCCGATCGCAAGCGCTACCTGAACGCCCGTAGCACCTTGCGTGCGCTGGTCGAGCTGAAAGTCATCCCGGTAATCAACGAAAACGACACCGTGGTCACCGACGAAATCCGTTTCGGCGACAACGACACGCTCGCGGCGCTGGTGGCCAATCTGGTCGAGGCTGATCTGCTGGTGATCCTGACGGATCGCGACGGCATGTTCGACGCTGATCCGCGCAATAACCCTGACGCCCAATTGATTTACGAAGCGCGCGCCGATGATCCGACACTGGATGCGGTGGCGGGCGGTACTGGCGGTGCATTGGGTCGTGGCGGCATGCAGACCAAGCTGCGCGCGGCGCGGCTGGCGGCGCGTTCCGGGGCGCACACCATCATTGTTGGCGGGCGTCTGGAGCGCGTGCTTGATCGGCTGAAGGCGGGTGAGCGCATTGGTACGTTGCTGTCGCCTGAGCGCGGCATGCTCGCGGCGCGCAAGCAGTGGCTGGCCGGGCATCTGCAAACCCGTGGCACGCTGGTGCTGGATGATGGCGCGGTTTCCGCGTTGTCCCAAGGCAACAAAAGCCTGCTGCCGGTCGGCGTTAAACTGGTTCAGGGCAGTTTCCGTCGTGGCGAAATGGTGGTTTGCGTGGCGCCGGACGGTCGTGAGATCGCCCGTGGCCTGGCTAACTACAGCGCGCTGGAAGCACAAAAAATCATCGGTCAGTCGTCGGATGCGATTGTCGGTTTGCTGGGTTACATGGCTGAGCCGGAACTGGTTCACCGTGACAACCTGATTCTGGTGTAAGGAAAACGCGATGCGTATGGCAAAAGGATTGTTGGGCTTGTTGATGGCGCTGCCATTGCTGGCCTCGGCCGAGGAAGTCGGTCAGGTGTCGACGGTGTTCAAGTTTGTCGGGCCGAACGACCGGATCGTGGTCGAGGCATTCGATGATCCGAAGGTTGAAGGCGTGACTTGCTACCTGTCGCGCGCCAAGACTGGCGGTGTGAAGGGTGGGTTGGGTCTGGCCGAGGATCGTGCCGAGGCGTCCATTGCTTGCCGTCAGGTCGGGCCGATCAACTTCAAGGGTGAATTGAAGGATGGCGAAGAGGTGTTCAAGGAGCGCACTTCGCTGGTGTTCAAGACCATGCAGGTGGTGCGCTTCCTCGACAAGAAGCGCAATACGCTGGTGTACCTGGTCTACAGCGATCGTCTGATCGAGGGTAGCCCGCAGAATGCGGTGACGGCGATCCCGATTCTGCCGTGGGCGTCGGCTCATTAATCGCGCGTAAAAAAAAGAGGAGCCGGTTGGCTCCTCTTTTTTTGCCTGTGATTTGCTGAAATCAGAGCAAATCGCAGGCAATAAAAAACCGACCCTGAGGTCGGTTTTTTAATGACTACGTCGCTTAGGCAGCTTCTTTCAGTGCCTTGACGTGGCCATTCAGACGGCTCTTATGACGAGCAGCCTTGTTCTTGTGGATGATGCCTTTATCGGCCATACGGTCGATAACTGGCACAGCCAGAACGTATGCAGCTTGAGCTTTTTCAGCGTCTTTTGCGTCGATGGCTTTAACTACATTCTTGATGTAGGTACGAACCATGGAACGCAGGCTGGCGTTGTGGCTGCGACGCTTCTCAGCCTGTTTTGCACGTTTTTTGGCGGAAGGTGAGTTGGCCACCGTCGAGCTCCTCGAAAGACTTTTTAGGAAATAGCAAACAAAATAGGCCGCGAATCATGCCGATGAAGAGATGTCTTGTCAAGGGCGCTTGAGACGTTCCGCTAAGTGGTAGGTATAAAGAGGCGGGATATTTATTTCCGGCGCTTGACCTGTAAACTCGCGAGCTTTGGCTCTGTGCTGTTGCGGCGCGGAGTATCGCACAAGTGGGCGCGTTATTCGCCTGCTGTTTATCGACAGGCACACATTCCTTCAATGAATCTGCTCAAATCGTTGGCCGCCGTCAGCTCTATCACGATGCTTTCCCGGATTCTCGGGTTTGTTCGCGACACGCTCATCGCCCGTACCTTCGGCGCCGGAATGGCGACCGACGCCTTCTTTATCGCCTTCAAACTGCCCAATCTGCTGCGCAGGATTTTCGCCGAGGGGGCGTTTTCCCAGGCTTTTGTGCCAATCCTGGCCGAATATAAAAGCCAGAAGGGCGAAGAGGCGACCCGCACCTTTATTGCCTATGTTTCCGGCCTGCTGACGCTGGTACTGGCGCTGGTCACCGCGCTGGGCATGATCGCCGCGCCCTGGGTGATCTGGGCCACGGCGCCGGGTTTCACCGATACGCCGGAAAAATTCCAGCTGACCTCCGACCTGCTGCGAGTGACCTTCCCCTATATATTGCTGATCTCCCTGTCTTCACTGGCGGGTGCGATCCTCAATACCTGGAACCGTTTCTCGGTGCCGGCATTCGTGCCGACCCTGCTCAACGTCAGCATGATCGTGTTTTCGCTGTTCCTGACGCCGTACTTCGATCCGCCGGTCATGGCGCTTGGCTGGGCGGTGCTGGTGGGTGGTCTGGCGCAGTTGCTCTATCAACTGCCGCACCTGAAAAAGATAGGCATGCTGGTGCTGCCGCGCCTGAACCTGCGCGATACCGGTGTCTGGCGGGTGATGAAGCAGATGTTGCCGGCAATCATCGGCGTCTCGGTCAGCCAGATTTCCCTGATCATCAACACCATCTTCGCCTCGTTCCTGGTGGCGGGCTCGGTGTCGTGGATGTATTACGCCGACCGTCTCATGGAGTTGCCGTCCGGTGTGCTGGGTGTGGCGCTGGGCACAATCCTGCTGCCGACATTGGCCAAGACCTACGCCAGCAAGGATCGTCACGAATATTCGCGGATTCTCGACTGGGGCCTGCGCCTGTGCTTCGTGCTGGTGCTGCCGTGTGCGCTGGCGCTGGGGATCCTGGCCGAGCCGTTGACCGTTTCGCTGTTCCAGTACGGCCAGTTCAGCGGGTTTGACGCTGAGATGACTCAGCGGGCGTTGATTGCCTATTCTGTCGGTCTGCTCGGAATCATCGTGATCAAAGTGCTGGCGCCAGGCTTTTATGCGCAACAAAACATCCGTACGCCGGTAAAAATCGCAATCTTCACCCTGGTGGTCACGCAGCTGTTCAACCTGGTGTTGATCGGCCCTCTGGCGCATGCCGGTCTGGCACTGGCGATCAGCGCCGGTGCCTGCCTGAATGCCGGGCTGCTGTTCTATCAATTGCGCAAACAGCAGATGTATCAACCGCAGCCGGGCTGGTTGAAGTTCGGTTTCAAGCTTGTGGTTGCGGTGGCGGTAATGTCAGCGGTGCTGTTGATCGGCATGCATTTCATGCCCGCTTGGGATCAGGGACACATGCTGGAGCGCTTCCTTCGTCTGGGCGCGTTGGTGGTTGCCGGCGTGATCGCTTATTTCGGCATGTTGCTGCTGCTCGGTTTCCGCCTGCGCGACTTCAATCGCAAGGCGTTGAGCTGAGGTTTTTTCCCTGAAAAACGGGCGCGAGCCGGCAGTTTTGTCGGCTCGATCACTTTGGGTTACGGTGTTGCCTGTCGTCGGCCGTCGGGTGTGGTTATAATCGGCCACTTTATGAGCAAGAAGCGCGTTATGCAGCTGGTTCGAGGCCTCCACAATCTGCGCCCCCAGCATCGGGGCTGCGTCGCCACTATTGGCAACTTTGACGGTGTTCACCGTGGTCACCAGGCCATTCTGGCCCGACTGCGTGAGCGTGCGCTCGAGTTGGGCGTACCCAGCTGCGTGGTGATTTTCGAGCCGCAGCCACGGGAATTCTTTGCCCCGGAGACCGCGCCGGCGCGTCTGGCCCGGTTGCGCGACAAGCTGCAACTGCTGGCCGCTGAAGGCGTCGACCGGGTTCTGTGCCTGGCATTCAACCAGCGCTTGAGCAAGCTCAGCGCCAGTGAGTTCGTCGATACGATTTTGGTCGATGGCCTCGGCGTGCAGCATCTGGAGGTCGGTGACGATTTCCGCTTCGGTTGTGACCGTCTCGGCGATTTCGATTTCCTCCTGCAGGCCGGGCAGGTCCACGGTTTTACCGTGGAAGCCGCGCAAACCGTCGAGCTGGACGGCATTCGCGTCAGCAGCACACAGGTGCGCAACGCGTTGGCCGCCGCCGATTTCGCGTTGGCTGAACGCCTGCTGGGCCGTCCGTACCGAATTGCCGGACGCGTGCTGCATGGCCAGAAACTGGCCCGCCAACTGGGTACGCCCACGGCGAACATTCAACTCAAGCGCCGTCGCGTGCCGTTTACCGGGGTTTACCTGGTCGACGTCGACATCGACGGCAAGACCTGGCCCGGCGTCGCCAATATCGGCGTGCGGCCCACGGTGCAAGGTGATGGCAAGGCCCACCTTGAAGTCCATCTTTTAGATTTTGCCGGCGATCTGTATGACCGGCGTTTGACGGTGGTTTTCCACCAGAAGCTGCGTGAAGAGCAGCGTTTCGCCTCCCTGGAGGCATTGAAAACGGCGATCAGCGCGGATGTCGCCGCCGCCCGTGCACTAGCCGCACCTAGCGCCCATCGCTAATGAAGAGCCTTAAATGACCGACTATAAAGCCACGCTAAACCTTCCGGACACCGCCTTCCCAATGAAGGCCGGCCTGCCACAGCGCGAACCGCAGATCCTGCAGCGCTGGGACAGTATTGGCCTGTACGGAAAGTTGCGCGAGATTGGCAAGGATCGTCCGAAGTTCGTCCTGCACGACGGCCCTCCGTACGCCAACGGTACGATCCACATCGGTCACGCACTGAACAAGATTCTCAAGGACATGATCATCCGCTCGAAGACCCTGTCGGGCTTCGACGCGCCGTATGTCCCGGGCTGGGATTGCCACGGCCTGCCGATCGAGCACAAGGTTGAAGTGACCCACGGCAAGAACCTGGGCGCGGACAAGACCCGTGAACTGTGCCGTGCCTACGCCACCGAGCAGATCGAAGGGCAGAAGTCCGAATTCATCCGTCTCGGCGTGCTGGGCGACTTCGCCAACCCGTACAAGACCATGGACTTCAAGAACGAGGCGGGCGAAATCCGCGCTCTCGCCGAAATCGTCAAGGGCGGTTTCGTGTTCAAGGGCCTGAAGCCTGTGAACTGGTGCTTCGATTGCGGTTCGGCTCTGGCCGAAGCGGAAGTCGAGTACGAGAACAAGAAGTCCTCGACCATCGACGTGGCCTTCCCGATCGCTGACGAGGCCAAACTGGCCGCCGCGTTCGGTCTGCCGTCGCTGGGCAAACCGGCCTCGATCGTGATCTGGACCACCACCCCGTGGACCATCCCGGCGAACCAGGCGCTCAACGTTCACCCGGAATTCACCTACGCGCTGGTCGACATCGGCGACAAGCTGCTGGTGCTGGCTGAAGAGCTGGTCGAGTCCTGCCTGACCCGTTACGGCGTCGAAGGCACCGTATTGGCCACCGCACCGGGTTCGGCGCTGGAGCTGATCAACTTCCGCCACCCGTTCTATGACCGTCTGTCGCCGGTGTACCTGGCCGACTACGTGGAACTGGGCGCCGGCACCGGCGTGGTTCACTCCGCCCCGGCCTACGGCGTGGACGACTTCGTGACCTGCAAGAAGTACGGCATGGTCAACGACGACATCCTCAACCCGGTACAGAGCAACGGCGTCTACGTGCCGTCGCTGGAGTTCTTCGGCGGCCAGTTCATCTGGAAGGCCAACCCGGCCATCGTCGAAAAACTGACCGAAGTCGGTGCGCTGCTGCACACCACCGTCATCGAACACAGCTACATGCACTGCTGGCGCCACAAGACCCCGCTGATCTACCGCGCCACCGCGCAGTGGTTCATCGGCATGGACAAGGAGCCGGTCAGCGGCGACACCCTGCGCGTACGCTCGCTCAAAGCCATCGAAGACACCAAGTTCGTCCCGGCCTGGGGCCAGGCGCGCCTGCACTCGATGATCGCCAACCGTCCGGACTGGTGCATCTCCCGTCAGCGCAACTGGGGCGTGCCGATCCCGTTCTTCCTGAACAAGGAAAGCGGCGAGCTGCACCCACGCACCGTCGAGCTGATGGAAGAAGTCGCCAAACGTGTCGAAGTCGAGGGCATCGAAGCCTGGTTCAAACTCGACGCTGCCGAACTGCTGGGCGATGAAGCGCCGCAGTACGACAAGATCAGCGACACCCTCGACGTCTGGTTCGATTCGGGCACCACGCACTGGCACGTCCTGCGCGGTTCGCACCCGATGGGCCACGAGACCGGCCCGCGCGCCGACCTGTACCTGGAAGGTTCCGACCAGCACCGTGGCTGGTTCCATTCGTCCTTGCTGACCGGCTGCGCCATCGACAACCATGCGCCGTACCGCGAGCTGCTGACCCACGGTTTCACCGTGGACGAGTCCGGCCGCAAGATGTCCAAGTCCCTGGGCAACGTGATCGCGCCGCAGAAAGTCAACGACACCCTGGGCGCCGACATCATGCGTCTGTGGGTCGCTTCGACCGACTACTCCGGCGAAATGGCCGTGTCCGAGCAGATCCTGCAGCGCAGTGCGGATGCCTATCGTCGTATCCGTAACACCGCGCGCTTCCTGCTTTCCAACCTGACCGGTTTCAACCCGGCCACCGACCTGCTGCCGGCCGAAGACATGCTGGCGTTGGATCGTTGGGCGGTGGATCGCACCTTGCTGCTGCAACGCGAGCTGCAAGAGCACTACGGCGAATACCGTTTCTGGAACGTCTACTCGAAGATCCACAACTTCTGCGTGCAGGAGCTGGGTGGTTTCTATCTGGACATCATCAAGGATCGCCAGTACACCACCGGCGCCGACAGCAAGGCCCGTCGTTCGTGCCAGACCGCGCTGTTCCACATCTCCGAAGCGCTGGTGCGCTGGATCGCGCCGATCCTGGCGTTCACCGCCGACGAGCTGTGGCAATACCTGCCGGGCGAGCGCAACGAATCGGTGATGCTCAACACCTGGTACGAAGGCCTGACCGAGTTGCCGGAAGGCTTCGAGCTGGGTCGCGAGTACTGGGATCGCATCATGGAAGTGAAGGTTGCGGTCAACAAGGAAATGGAAATCCAGCGCGCGGCCAAGGCCGTCGGTGGCAACCTGCAAGCCGAAGTGACGCTGTTCGCCGAAGACGCGCTGACCGCCGACCTGGCCAAGCTGAGCAACGAGCTGCGCTTTGTCCTGATCACCTCGACTGCCACTGTTGCGCCGTTCGTGCAGGCTCCGGCCGACGCCGTGGCCACCGAAGTCAGCGGCCTGAAGCTGAAGATCGTCAAATCCGCCTTCCCGAAATGCGCCCGTTGCTGGCACTGCCGCGAAGATGTCGGCGTGAACCCGGAGCATCCGGAAATCTGCGGCCGTTGCGTGGACAACATCGATGGCGCTGGCGAGGTTCGTCACTATGCCTAATGCCGTTGGCCGTTTCGGACGGCTGAGCTGGCTCTGGTTGAGCTTGCTGGTTCTGGTCATCGACCAGGCCAGCAAGTTCTACTTCGAAGGCAAGCTCGAGATGTATCAGCAGATCGTGGTGATCCCCGATTACTTTAGCTGGACCTTGGCCTACAACACCGGCGCTGCCTTCAGCTTCCTCGCGGACAGCTCAGGCTGGCAGCGCTGGCTGTTCGCCCTGATCGCGATCGTGGTCAGTGCGGTGCTAGTGGTCTGGCTCAAGCGTCTGGGGCGCAACGAAACTTGGCTGGCGGTTGCTTTGGCGTTGGTGCTGGGCGGCGCGCTGGGCAATCTGTATGACCGTATTGCCCTCGGCCATGTGATCGATTTCATTCTGGTGCACTGGCAAAATCGCCACCACTTCCCAGCCTTCAACTTCGCCGACAGCGCCATCACCGTTGGCGCGGTGATGCTGGCACTGGACATGTTCAAAAGTAAAAAAACCGGAGAAACCGTTCATGACTGAACAGGTATTGGCTGAGCAACGCATCGGCCAGAACACGGAAGTCACCTTGCACTTTGCATTGCGCCTGGAGAACGGCGACACGGTCGACAGCACTTTCGACAAGGCACCGGCGACCTTCAAGGTCGGCGACGGCAACCTGCTGCCAGGCTTCGAGGCGGCGCTGTTCGGTTTCAAGGCCGGCGACAAGCGTACCCTGACCGTCGAGCCGGAAAACGCTTTCGGCCAGCCGAACCCGCAAAACGTACAGATCATCCCGCGTTCGCAGTTTGCGGACATGGAACTGTCGCCGGGTCTGCTGGTGATCTTCAACGATGCGGCCAATACTGAGCTGCCGGGTGTGGTGAAAGAATTCGACGACGCGCAAGTGACCGTCGACTTCAACCACCCGCTGGCCGGCAAGACGCTGACCTTTGATGTGGAAATCTTCTCCGTCAAAGCGCTGTAACTGACCGCACGCGGTCAAAAATGTGGGAGCGGGCTTGCTCGCGAATGCTGACTGACATTCAACGTAGATGTTGTCTGACACACCGCTTTCGCGAGCAGGCTCGCTCCCACAATGTTTTCCACCGTTTTCGCTATTTCTTGCGCGCAAGACACGAGGCACCGCATGCAAATCAAACTCGCCAACCCCCGTGGCTTCTGCGCCGGCGTGGACCGGGCGATCGAAATCGTCAACCGCGCCCTGGAGGTCTTCGGGCCGCCGATCTATGTGCGTCACGAAGTGGTGCACAACAAGTTCGTGGTCGAAGACCTGCGCAGTCGTGGCGCGATCTTCGTCGAAGAACTGGATCAGGTACCGGACGACGTCATCGTGATCTTCAGTGCCCACGGCGTCTCACAGGCTGTGCGTACCGAAGCCGCCGGCCGTGGCCTGAAAGTGTTCGACGCCACCTGCCCGCTGGTGACCAAGGTGCATATCGAAGTCGCGAAATACAGCCGCGACGGTCGCGAGTGCATCCTGATCGGCCACGCCGGTCACCCGGAAGTCGAAGGCACCATGGGCCAGTACGACGCCAGCAATGGCGGCGCGATCTACCTCGTCGAAGACGAGAAGGATGTCGCCGAGTTGCAGGTACATAACCCGGACAAACTGGCCTTCGTCACCCAGACCACGCTGTCCATGGATGACACCAGTCGTGTCATCGACGCACTGCGTACGCGTTTCCCGGCCATTGGCGGGCCGCGCAAGGATGATATCTGCTACGCCACCCAGAACCGTCAGGACGCGGTCAAGCAACTGGCCGACGAATGCGACGTGGTGTTGGTGGTGGGCAGCCCGAACAGCTCCAACTCCAACCGCCTGCGTGAGCTGGCCGAACGCATGGCCACGCCGGCCTACCTGATCGATGGCGCCGAAGACCTGCAAAAGAGCTGGTTCGACGGTGTCGAGCGTATCGGCATCACCGCCGGCGCCTCCGCTCCGGAAGTCCTGGTGCGTGGCGTGATCCAGCAGTTGCAGGCCTGGGGCGCCACCGGCGCCGACGAACTGGCCGGGCGTGAGGAGAACATCACGTTCTCGATGCCTAAAGAGCTGCGCGTTCGCTCGATCTGATCGCTTTATCCTTTCGGCACAACGCCTGTTCAGTCTTTTGACTGGCCAGGCGTACGCGGCCGGTCGCCGCCAGAACAACTTGAAGCTGGCTGACCGGCTCGCGAGCCGAGCATAGATGTAACGTCCCCGCCTGAAACTTCCGGTCCGGCACCAGTGGCTGGCCCAGGCTGCTGAAGCGTATGTACCGGCTCACCAGCCAGTTGCCGACAATCGGTATCCGTCCGTCACTCGCCTGCTCGATCAGCAATGGATTATCCGCATCCCCCGATCCCTTTCCGCTGATATCCAGAATGATCCGCCAGCCCTGGCCCCAATCACCGTTGATGCCATGAATCACCACGCTCTGGTTGCGCGTAATGGCCATGGTCCGGGCATTGCGAATCCCGTCGAGTAAAGACTGCGCGGCCTGTTGCCGCCGGTTTGATTCGGTGAAGTCCGCCAGTGCCGGACTGACCAACGACAGAACAATTGCGCCGATCGCCAGTCCCATTAGCAGTTCGACCAGACTGAAACCCTGTTGGGGCATGTGCGCGTCCTCCCTGGATTGTGCACAGCGGCGCAATCCGTGCGCCGTTCGCGGTAAATCAACCGGCGCATGCCGGTCGAATGTTCTAGGTTTGTACAGGTATAGCCGACGGCAACGGAGGGCATCGATGGATCATCGTACAAAAGGTTTCACGCTGATCGAGCTGTTGGTGGCGCTCGCGGTGTTTGTGATCCTGATCACGATGGCGGTGCCGGCATTCACCCGTTCGGTACAGGGCAGCAAGGCCGACACCGAGGTCGGCGACCTGCAACGGGCCCTCAATTACGCAAGGCTCGAGGCGATTAACCGGGGCGTCACTACCCGCTTGCGGCCGAGTGCCGGCGGCACTGTCTGGACCGGCGAACTGTCGGTCTACGACAGTACTGGCACTCCGGCCAATGTATTGCGGGTTGTTCCAGCGATGAGCAGCGGCGCGACTCTGACGCTACCCTCTGGAGTGACTGCGCTGGATTTCAACAACCTGGGCGGACTGGCGGCACCGTCCACGGCGGTGGTCATCAGTTATGTGCTGGGAACGCAAAGCAGGACGCTGAACGTGTGTCTGAACGGACGAATTCAATTGGGTGGAAGTTGCGGATGAGGGCAGGGAGCAAGCACGCACAGGAGGGCATGACGCTGATCGAAGTGCTGGTCGCGTTGTTGATTCTGACGGTTGGGTTGCTGGGCGCGGCGGCGGTTCAGCTCAATGCGCTGAAGTACACCGACAGCTCGCGCATGACCAGCCAGGCGAGTTTCATCGCCTACGACATGATGGACCGGATACGCGCCAACTCGGGCGCCGACTACACCGTCACACCGCCGACCACGGGTAATCTGAGTGTCGCCCGGGATCAGGATCTCTACGACTTCACCACCAACATCGTCAATTTCGGCGGCCCGACCGCCACCGGCAGCATCACCCTCAATCAGCGCGTGTACACCATCACCATCACCTGGAGTGATGCGCGCGCCGCCAATACGAGCAGTGCGCCCCGCAGCTTTGTCCTGACCAGCCGCGCCGCAGTCGATCCGGTGGCCACGCCATGAAGCGCCAGAATCTGGGCTTCGGCCTGATCGAAATGCTGGTCGCCCTGGCGCTGGGGCTGATCGTGGTGCTCGGTGTGGTGCAGATTTTCCTGGCGGCGAAAAACACCTACGTCAGCCAGAACAGCGCCGCCGCCATGCAGGAAGATGCGCGGTTCGTGCTGAGCAAGATGATCCAGGAGCTGCGCATGGTGGGTATGTTCGGCTGCCTGGGCACGATTACCGATTCAAGCTCGACGGGGGATTTCACTGCGGCGCAGATCACGCCGATCAGCTGGGACAACGCCAACCTCAAGCTGACCCTGGTTACCGCCGATGTCGGCAGTGCGGGCGGGACACCGACCTGGACCGTGGTCTCCGATTGCCGCAACAGCGCCACCGCTTATACCGGTGCCCGGGCTGCGGCGACGGGACAGATCGCGTTTCCGATCCGTCGGTTGATCTACAGCTTCAGCAACAACCAGATTCTGATGGGCACCGGCAGCGGTAATCCGGCCCAGCAAGTGCTGGTGAATAACGTCAGTGCGTTCACTGTGATGTTCGGTCTGGCGAGTTCCGCGACCGACGTGGCGGCGTCCACCTACAGCGCCAATCCCGGTGATCCCGCGCGGATCCGCAGCGTGCGTCTGAGCCTGACCCTCACTGACCCGAACAATCGGGTCCGCAATCAAACCTTCAACGTGGTTGCCGCCTTGCGCAACCGCTTGCAGTGAGGGACGAGCGATGAACGTTTCTCTCCATCGGCGACGGTCCCAGGGCGGCATGGTGTTGCTGGTCAGCCTGGTGTTTCTGCTGCTCCTGACGCTGATCGGCCTGTCATCGATGCAGAGCGCCAACCTGCAGGAAAAAATGGCCGGCAGCGTGAGCCTGCGCAATCAATCGTTCCAGACTGCCGAGGCGGCGCTGCGCATCGGCGAAAGCGCGGTGCAACTGGACGGCTACGCGCTGGCGGTGTGCGCTAGCACCACTCAATGTGCGCCGCCGGCGGAGTCCTCGGTGGTCAACGCGGCGGGGCTCAACTCCACGTCGGGCGTGACCTGGATCGCCGCCGGCAGCGGGTTCTACGGGGTGCAGAACATCGGTACAACCCTGACGGCGGTGAACGTGCCGAGCAACACCTCGGCGACGTTGTACCGGGTCACGGCCGTCGGCATCGCCGGTACTTCGCGCAGTGTGGTGGAGAGTGTCTATGCGAAGTACTGAGCGACGCTTCAAGTGGCTGTCGCTGCTGCTCGGCATGCTGACCGGGCTTTATCTGGCTGCACCGGCGTTTGCTTTCACGCCGTCCGATTCGCCGCTGTTGAGCGCGGCTGCCGTGCCACCGAACGTCATGTTGATGATCGACGACTCGGGCAGCATGAACAGCATCATCTATGCGGCGGGTTTTGATCCGACTGTGGATCGCACGGCGGCCCGCCAGTGCAACGCGGTCATCGGCCTGTGCCTGAGCTCGACCGCCATTACCGGCGATACGATCTTTCTCTCGAGCCTGCCAACCTCCGGCTGCTCCGGCGGCGCCTATGCGTTCTACAACAACAGCCTGACGCCGCTCTGCCTGAAGCTGCCGGATCCGGTGGGCAGCGGCAACACCCGTTATTCGGCGGATTACATTTCCTACGTGGTCGGTTTGGCGATCAACAACGGCACGCGCGACTTCACCACCGGGGCGATTCCCAACGATTACCGGATCAACGTGGCGCGCAACGTTTCCACCGCACTGGTCACCAGCAACCGCAACCTGCGCATGGGCCTGGCCACCTTCAACCCGGCCACCAGCAACAACCCCGGCAACGGCGGTTTCATTGCGCGCTCCATCAGCGACCTGTCACCGGTCAGCGGCAGCGTGACCCAGGCCCAGGCCGATACCAACTACAACGCACTTATTTCCTCGATCAACGGCCTGAGTGCGGTAGCCAACACGCCACTGGCCGAGACCTATTACGAGATCACTCGATACATGCGCGGGATGGCGCCGTACTACAACAGCACGCCGAGCACTTACACCAGCCCGATCCAGTATCGCTGCCAGAAAAACTACGGCGTGGTCATCACCGACGGTTTGCCGACCTACGACCGCACCTTTCCGAGCAACGATCCGCTGGGTGGCAGCCGCTTGCCGAACTGGGACGGCATCAACAATGACGGGAACAACCTGAACGGGGACGGGGAGGGCGATACGCTGTACCTGGACGATATCGCCAAGTTCGCCTTCGACATCGACATGCGTTCCTCCGGCACTGACGCGGCGGGCAAGAGCTGGAATGCGGTGGATTTTCCCAGGCAGAACATGAACACCTACACCGTGGGTTTCACTGCCTCCAACGACATGCTCTCGGACGCCGCCGATTACGGACAGGGCCGCTACTACCAGGCGACCGACAGCTCCGGCCTGAATGCCGCGTTGTCTTCGGCGTTGAGTGATATCACCTCCAAGGCTGGTTCCGGCGGTGCGGGTGTGACCAGCAGCACCACGCTGACCGGTAGCAGCAGTTTTTTTCAAACCACCTACGACCCCAAAGACTGGCGCGGCACGATCAAGTCCTTTGGCTTCACCTCGGCCGGGGCGGTCAATACGTCGGCCGTGCTGTGGACCACCGACACGGCCATCGTGCCCGGTGCCACTGCGCCGACCTACCAGTCGTGGAACTCCCTGAACAACGCGGCGGTGACGCTGGCCTACGGCAACTTCTCCCCGGCCCAGCAGACCGTTCTCAGCCAGGGTTTACCCGTCGGCATCAGCGGCATCGACCTGGTCGAATGGAGCAAGGGCACCAACAAGACCGGGCTCAAAGTGCGCAGCGTATTGCTCGGGGACATCATCAACTCGCCGCTCGTATTGGCTTCGCCCACGGAAAAAACCGCTTCCGATCTGGCCGGTGACACCACCTACAGCACCTACCTGACCACCAAGGCTTCGAACATGAATGCCAGCCTGGTGGTGAACGCCAACGACGGATTTGTCAGCGTCATCAACTCGGCCAACGGTACCCGGCGCTATGCCTACATGCCGTCCAGTGTATTGCCCTCCTTGCGCCTGATTGCCGATCCGAACTACGTCAACGGCGTCAGCCACAAGTTTCTGGTGGACGGTCAGCTCGGTGTATTCGATGCGCAATTCGGCACGGCCTGGAAAACCCTGGCCATCGGCGGTACGGGTGCCGGCGGCAAGACTTTCTACGGGCTCCAGCTGTTTGACGCCTCGGCGGGCAACGTTATCCGCGCCTTGTGGGAAGTCAGCGCGCCGGCCACCGCCAGTACTTCCAACGCATTTAATGATCTGGGTTACGCCTACGCCCGTCCGGAAGTGGCACGCTTGGCCGATGGTCGCTGGGCGGCGTTCATTGCCAACGGTTACGGCAGCAACTCCGGGGTGGCGGCGCTGTATGTGCTGGATGTGCGTGACGGCTCGCTGATCAAGAAAATCGTTATCGACAGTACGGAAACCACCAACGGTCTGTCCTCGGTGAAGCTGCGGGTCAATTCGCAGAACGTTGTGCAGGCCGCATATGGCGGTGACTTGAAGGGACGGTTGTGGAAATTCGACCTGAGCGCCACCTCGTCCGACAGCTGGGGCGTGGCGTTTTCCGGCAAGCCGTTGTTCACCACTGCTGGCGGGGCAACTCAGCCGATCACCGCGCAACCGTTGCTGGCGGACAACGCTCTGGGCGGCAAACAGATCTTCGTCGGCACCGGTAAATTCAACGAGTCCGCTGACAAGACCAACAAGGATTTGCAGGCGTTCTATTCGGTGTGGGATGCCGACGGCGGTTCCGGGAATTTGACGGTCAGCAGTCTGCAGGCGCAAGCGATTACTGGATCTTTCTCCGGCAGTTCCGGGCAGTTCCTGACCACCACTCAGAACGACACGACGTATCCGACGGAGAAGGGCTGGTATCTGCCGCTGGTATATAACAACGTGCTCACTGGCGAGCGGGTGATCAATCAGGCCAGCATCGTACTCGGGCGCATCGTGTTTACCACGGCCAGTGTCGACACTACCGATCCTTGTGCGAGTTTTGGTACAGGCAAACTGGTCGAACTCGATGCGTTCAACGGTAAGATGCTCAACTACGCGGTGCTCGACACTAACGCTGATGGCGTGGTCAACAGCAGCGACACGATCTCCAGCGGTGTGATATTCACCGGCGGCATCCCGACCTTGAACGCCATCATCAACGCCGGGACGGCAAAACCTGTGACTGAATCCAGTGGCAACATCACCACACTGGTGGAAAAAGGCGGCGGCGGCAGCCGTCGCATAATGTGGCGACAAATACAGTAAGTGAGAGTTGAGGCATGCGCAGATCCAACCGAGGTTTCACCCTGATCGAAATCATGATCGTGATTGCGATCATCGGTATCGTCATCACCATCGGCTATCCGAGCCTCACCGAATACGTGAAGAAGGGCCGCCGTGCCGACGTGGTCAGCAATTTGTCGGAACAGGCACAGATCCTCGAACGCTTCTATTCGAAGAACAACGTCTACACCGGTGTCACCGGGTTGAGCACCGGCAACGATTTCTACACCATCACGCCGACAATCACCGATCAGACCTTCCTGCTGACCGCGACCCGCAAGACCGGCACGGCCATGGCCACTGACAAGTGCGGGGATTTCACCCTCACCAACACCGGTGTCAGAAGCATGAACAACGCGACCACCGGGCTGACCACCAAGGATTGCTGGGGCCGCTGAGCCGCTTAATTTCGGGCGCCATTTGCGCCCACTGTCTTTTTACGGTTGGATCAAACATGACCAGGCAACAGCAAGTGGTGATTGTCGGTGGCGGAGTGATTGGCCTGCTCACCGCGTACAACCTCGCCTCCGAGGTCGGCAGCGTGGTGTTGCTGGATCGTTCGAACGTCGGCCAGGAATCGTCCTGGGCCGGCGGCGGTATCGTCTCTCCGCTGTACCCGTGGCGCTACAGCCCGGCCGTCACTGCGCTGGCGCACTGGTCGCAGGATTTTTATCCACAGCTGGGCGAGCGTCTGTTTGCCGATACCGGGGTCGACCCCGAAGTGCACACCACTGGCCTGTACTGGCTGGACCTGGATGACGAAGCCGAAGCGCTGGCGTGGGCTGCGCGGGAAAACCGTCCGCTGCGGGCTGTGGATATCTCGGCGGCGCATGATGCGGTGCCGGTGCTCGGTGGCGGTTTTTCCCGGGCGATCTACATGGCCGATGTGGCCAACGTGCGCAATCCTCGGCTGGTGAAGTCTTTGAAAGCGGCGTTGCAGGCGCTGCCGAACGTGACGATTCATGAGCAGTGTGAAGTCAGCGGGTTTGTCCGTGATCGCGAGCGGGTGGTGGGCGTGCAGACCTCCACGGGTGTGATCACCGGTGATCAGGTCGTTCTTACCGCAGGTGCGTGGAGCGGCGAACTGCTCAAGACCTTGAACCTGTCGCTGCCGGTGGAGCCGGTCAAAGGCCAGATGATTCTCTACAAGTGCGCGGCGGATTTCCTGCCGAGCATGGTGCTGGCCAAGGGTCGCTACGCGATTCCGCGCCGCGACGGGCACATTCTGATCGGCAGTACGCTGGAGCACGAAGGTTTCGACAAGACCCCGACGGACAGCGCGCTGGAAAGCCTCAAGGCCTCGGCAGTCGAGTTGTTGCCGGCGCTGGCCGATGCTGAAGTGGTGGGGCATTGGGCCGGGCTGCGACCGGGTTCACCGGAAGGCATTCCTTATATTGGGCGGGTTCCGGGATTTGACGGTCTGTGGCTGAACTGCGGTCATTACCGCAACGGACTGGTGCTGGCGCCGGCGTCCTGTCAGTTGTTTGCCGATGTGATGCTGGGGCGTGCGCCGATCATTGATCCGGCGCCGTATGCACCGGCCGGACGGATCTAGTCAGTTTTTCTTCCGATGACTGACAAATCGCCTTCGCGGGCTTGCCCGCGAAGGGGCCCTCAATCCAGCCCCAGTTTCTTCAGCCTGTAGCGCATCGACCGAAACGAAAGACTCAACCGCTGCGCTGCCGCCGTGCGATTCCAGCGAGTCTCCTCCAGCGCCTGCAAAATCAGTTTGCGCTCGACGCTTTCCAGATAGTCTTCCAGGTTGTCGATCTGCGTGAGATCGGCAATGCCGCCTTCAGCAGTGCCGTTTCCTTCACTCAGACGTAAATCCTCTGCCTCGATCGTGCGGTTTTCACACAGGGTATGTGCCCGCTCAAGCACGTTCTCCAGCTCCCGCACGTTGCCCGGAAAACGGTAGTTTTTCAGCG
This sequence comes from Pseudomonas sp. B21-021, assembly GCF_024749205.1. Lineage (NCBI taxonomy): Bacteria > Pseudomonadati > Pseudomonadota > Gammaproteobacteria > Pseudomonadales > Pseudomonadaceae > Pseudomonas > Pseudomonas sp. B21-021. The sequence goes on along the minus strand of NZ_CP087192.1, from coordinate 5,523,410 downwards.
CCTCTAGGGCATGAGGATGAAGACGTGCAGCCGGTTGCCCGGTGCCATTGGCCAGGCGCTTGAGCATATGGACGGCCAGTGCTTCGATGTCCTCGCGACGTTCGCGCAGGGACGGCACACGCAGTTCGATCACGTTGAGCCGGTAATACAGATCCTGACGAAAACGCTCGGCAGCCACTTCCGCATCGAGGTCCTTGTGCGTTGCGCAGAGTATGCGCACATCGACCACGGTTTCCTGTTGGCCGCCGACGCTGCGCACGGCTTTTTCCTGAATCGCCCGCAGCAGCTTGACCTGCATCGGCAGTGGCAGGTCCGCCACTTCATCGAGAAACAGCGTGCCGCCGTGGGCCGCCTGAAACAGCCCCGGTTTATCCTCCACCGCGCCACTGAAACTGCCTTTGCGGTGGCCGAAGAACTCGCTTTCCATCAACTCGGACGGAATCGCCCCGCAGTTCACCGGCACGAATGGCTGGCTGGCGCGCGGGCCCTGTTCATGAATCAGCCGGGCCACCAGTTCCTTGCCGCTGCCGGATTCGCCGCTGATGTAAACCGGTGCCTGGCTGCGGGCCAGTTTGTCGATCTGCTTGCGCAGATTGCGCATCGGTGGTGAATCGCCGAGAAGCAGCCGGTCGATCGAAGTGCAGACATTGCCCGGCGCCGGCATGCGCAACGCCGAGCCGACCAGTTCGCGAAGGCGTGTCAGGTCCACCGGTTTGGTCAGGAAGTCGAATGCCCCGGCCTTCAGGGCGTTGATTGCCGTTTCCAGGCTGCCGTACGCGGTGATCATTGCCACCGGCAGTTGTGGATAACGTTGCTGGATATGCTGCACCAGTTCCAGGCCCGTGCCGTCGGGCAGGCGCATGTCGGTCAGGCACAGGTCGAAGGTCTCGCGGTGCAGCAGCGCCTGGGCTTCATTGAGATTGCGTGCGCTGAAGGTGTCGAGTTTCATCCGTCCCAGGGTGATTTCCAGGAGTTCGCGGATATCCGGCTCGTCGTCGACGATGAGGATTTTTTGCCGTGGGCTCGTGTTCAACTTTGTTTCCGTCCGTGAGCAAAGGTGATGCGAAAGCAGCCGCCGCCTTGGCGTGATTTGAAGTCTAGGCGCGCTTGATTGCTTTCGCACAGCTCACGGGACAGATAAAGCCCAAGGCCGGTGCCCTGGCTGCTGGTGGTAAAGAACGGTTCGAACAGGTGAGCCTGTTGATCCAGCGGCACGCCGGGGCCGTTGTCCTGCACTTCGAGCACGGCCAGCGTGCTTTCGGGGTCGATCGACAGCGTCAGCCAGACCTCGGCCGGATCGTGCAAAAGGGCACTGTGGCGCCAGCCGTTGCGTAACAGATTGTCGAGAATCTGCGTGAGCTGGCCGGGATCCATCAACGTACGGAAATCCCCCGGGCCAATGTGCAGATGAATGTGCTGGCGCTCGCCGGCCTGTTCGCGGCTCTCGCTGACGAACTGCTCCAGCCACGGTTTGAGATCCAGCCGTTGCGGTGCGCTCTGCTGACGGCGGGACAGTTGCAGGACGTTTTCGATGACTCGGTTCATGCGCTGGGAGTGGTCTTGAATGATCTGCGTCAGACGCCGATCCGCGCCGTCGAGTTCCTCGGATTCCTGCAACAGCTGCGCGGCATGACTGATGGCTCCCAGCGGATTGCGGATTTCATGGGCGATACCGGCAGTCAGCCGGCCCAGTGCGGCGAGTTTCAATTGCTGGGCCTGCTGGGCGATCTGGGCGAGGTCTTCGAGAAACACCAGGGTCTGGCGGTTCGGGCTCAGTTCCAGGGCAATGAAGCTCGGCTGCAGCTCCAGGCCATTGCCGGCGATTTTCAGGCTTTGTGGGCGCAGGGTCGGGTTGTTCAGCCACAGTTGCAGGCGTTCGACCAACGCGCTCGAGTGCTCGTCGATCAAGTCGCCTTCAAGGTGTGTCTGGCCCAGCAGGGTTTTGGCGCTGTGATTGGCCAGTTGCACCCGGCGCTGTTCGTCGAGCACCAGAATGCCGGTGCGCATGCGTTGCAGGATCAACGCGTTGAGGGCTTCGAGCCCCACCACTTCGCTGGCGCGCAGCTCGGCCAGGTTCTCACTGACTTCGAGACGACGGATCAACCCCTGCACCAGCAGCGAGGCGGCAAAGCACAAGGCACCGAGGGTGCCGGCCTGCAGATAGTCGTTGGCGCTCAGGGGATGGCTGAAGCTCAGCAGAAAGCTGAGTCCGACGATGCCGAGGGTGGCGATGGCGGCGATCAGCAGGCCGATGCGTCGTCGCAGCAAGGTGTTGCTGATGGCCACCGAAACGATCAGCAGGTTGCCGATCGCACTGGCCACACCGCCCGCCGCATAGAACACGCCGCACAGCAGCAGGATGTCGACCAGTGCCAGGCCGAACAGTTGGGCGGGGCGGCGGATATTCTCGAGGAACACCACCAGCAGGATGTTCAGCACCAGGTACAACCAGCTGCCATTGCGCAGCAACTCGTCGTTGGCCGAGGTCAGCAGGCGGTTGTCCATGTTGCTGGAGATCAGCAGCACCAGGGTGATGCCGACACTCAAACGGTACAGATGATAGAGGCGCAGCAGTCGCTGAGCCTGTTTGCTGTCGGCGTTGTCGGCCTCAGCGATCACTGGAACCGGGGCCTTGCTCAAGGTGAGCCTGGCTGCAATACCACTGTTGTTGAAGGTTCAGCGCGCGGTCGCGGGGCAGGTGCACGCCGCAATGGGCGCAGCGCACCATCGGCGCGGCATCCTGTTCGCGAGGCGATCGGGTGGACGAAGCGGGGGCCTTGAATTTGCGCCACAACCAGACGGCAGCGGCGATCAAGGCAATCCAGAACAGTAAACGAAGCATGATGGGCGGCTTTTCGGCTAATGATTCGGCAGTTTAGCCAAGGACCTGACAAGCGCACAGCCCAATCACATGCCGCAATAAAAAGGGAGATCCGAAGATCTCCCTTTTTGGCATCACCGAAGTGATCAGTCGAACAGACCGAAGGTCATGTAGCTGAAGATGGAACGGTCGCTGTCGCTCGACTCCGGTTCCGGCTCTTCGATCACGTCGCCGTTTTCGTCTTTTGGCTTGAGCTCGTTCGGGATCGCGTCTTTCGCGTCCTGGAACTGCTTCTGCACGTCCTGGTTGGCGCGGGTCTCTCCCGGCGGCAGCGGCGGACGGGATTCGATCAGGCCCAGAGTGGCCTTGCTCAGGAACGAACGGTTGTCGGCTTCGGCAACACGAGGCACGAACTGGCCGTCCTGCAGACTCGGGTGGTTCGGGTAGTTGAGCTTCAGGGTTTCCAGGCTGGTGGCCGCCAGTTCGTCCAGATGCAGACGCTGGTAGGCTTCGGTCATCACCGCCAGGCCGTCACCGACCGACGGGGTTTCCTGGAAGTTTTCCACTACATAACGACCACGGTTGGCAGCGGCGACATAGGCCTGACGGGTCAGGTAGTAGTCGGCCACGTGGATTTCGTAGGCGGCCAGCAGGTTGCGCAGGTAGATCATGCGCTGCTTGGCGTCCGGCGCGTAGCGGCTGTTCGGGTAGCGGCTGGTCAGCTGGGCGAACTCGTTGTAGGAGTCGCGGGCGGCGCCCGGGTCACGCTTGGTCATGTCCAGCGGCAGGAAGCGCGCCAGCAGGCCGACGTCCTGGTCGAACGAAGTCAGGCCCTTCAGGTAGTAGGCGTAATCCACGTTCGGGTGCTGCGGATGCAGACGAATGAAACGCTCGGCGGCGGATTTTGCAGCTTCCGGCTCGGCGTTCTTGTAGTTGGCGTAGATCAGTTCCAGCTGCGCCTGATCGGCGTAGCGACCGAACGGATAACGCGACTCCAGAGCCTTCAGCTTGGCTGTGGCGCTGGTGTAGCTGTTGTTGTCCAGGTCCTGTTGAGCCTGCTGGTACAGCTCGGCTTCACTCAGGTTTTCGTCTACGACTTCCTTCGATGAGCAAGCAGCGGTCAATGCGAGGATGGCGATCAGCAGCAGGTGTTTCACTTGCATGGCGGCTTGCGTCCCTATGACGGCCGCTGTCTTGGGCGGGGCCGTCCTGTTATGATGAGCGCCCCGTTGAAAAGCCCCGGGGCAAAAGACGCCGTATTTAACCACAAGCGCGCAGCCGAAACCAAAGGCTGTAGCCGACGCCCAGTCCGAGCATGTCCGATAAAATTGAACTTCGCGCAGAGGTGCCGTCCGAATTGGGCGGCCAACGCCTCGATCAAGTCGCCGCCCAACTCTTCGCCGAGCACTCGCGCTCGCGCCTTTCCGCCTGGATCAAAGAAGGTCGCCTGACTGTGGACGGGGCGGTCATCCGCCCGCGCGACATCGTTCATGGCGGTGCCATCCTTGAGCTCACTGCCGAGCAGGAGGCCCAGGGTGAATGGGTCGCTCAGGACATCGAACTCGACATCGTCTATGAAGACGACGACATTCTGGTGATCAACAAGCCTGCGGGCCTGGTGGTGCACCCGGCTGCCGGTCACGCTGATGGCACCTTGCTCAACGCCTTGCTGCACCACGTGCCGGACATCATCAATGTCCCGCGCGCCGGTATCGTGCATCGTCTGGACAAGGACACCACCGGTCTGATGGTGGTGGCCAAGACCATTCAGGCGCAGACCAAGCTGGTCGCCCAGTTGCAAAGCCGCAGCGTCAGCCGGATCTACGAGTGCATCGTGATCGGCGTGGTAACCGCCGGTGGCAAGATCAATGCCCCGATCGGCCGCCACGGCCAGCAGCGTCAGCGCATGGCGGTGATGGAAGGCGGCAAGCCTGCCGTCAGCCACTACCGCGTGCTGGAGCGCTTCCGCTCCCACACCCACGTGCGGGTGAAGCTGGAAACCGGTCGTACCCACCAGATTCGCGTGCACATGTCGCATATCAACTTCCCGTTGGTCGGCGACCCGGCATACGGCGGTCGTTTCCGCATTCCGCCGGCCGCGAGCCAGACCATGGTCGAATCCCTCAAGCACTTCCCGCGTCAGGCCCTGCATGCGCGGTTCCTTGAGCTGGATCACCCGACCACCGGTGAGCGCATGAGCTGGGAATCGCCGCTGCCGGAAGATCTGGTGTGGCTGCTGACTCTGCTCAAGCAGGATCGCGAGGCATTCATCGGATGAACTGGCTGACGCCGGACTGGCCCGCGCCGGCCAGCGTCAAGGCCTGTGTCACCACCCGCGAGGGCGGCGTCAGCGAGGCGCCGTTCGACAGCCTCAACCTGGGTGATCATGTCGATGACCGTCCCGAGGCCGTTGCCGAAAACCGTCGGCGCCTGACCGAACACTTTTCTATTAAACCTGCCTGGTTGCAGCAAGTGCACGGGATTGCCGTGGCGCATGCTGATCCGTCCGTGGTGGCCACGGCGGATGCCAGCTGGACGGCAACGCCCGGCATCGCTTGTGCGGCGATGACTGCCGATTGCCTGCCGGCGCTGTTCTGCGACCGTGCCGGTACTCGCGTGGCAGCGGCTCATGCCGGTTGGCGTGGGCTGGCGGCCGGCGTGCTGGAAGCCACCCTCGACAGTCTGGACGTGCCCGCCGAAGACGTTCTGGTCTGGCTCGGTCCGGCCATCGGCCCGCAAGCCTTCGAAGTCGGCCCGGAAGTCCGGGAAGTCTTCATCAATCAATTGCCCGAAGCCGAGACAGCCTTTGTCCCGAGCCACAACGCCGGCAAGTTCATGGCCGACATCTATAAGCTGGCGCGGCTGCGTCTGGCGGTTCGTGGTGTCACCGCTGTTTATGGTGGCGGTTTCTGTACCGTGACCGATCCGCGCTTCTTTTCTTATCGCCGTGCGTCACGTACCGGTCGCTTTGCCTCCTTAGTCTGGCTTACCCGCTAAACTCTCTGATCTGCATCAACTCCCTGACGCTTGAATCTTCCAGAATCGACCGCATCTATAGCGGTATCTGGCAGGTTTCTTTATTCAGGATGGTTTTTAGGTCCGGCCTGCTCAAAAGGAAGGTGACCCATGCGTATAGACCGTTTAACCAGCAAATTGCAGTTGGCGTTGTCCGATGCCCAATCTTTGGCTGTCGGCCACGATCATCCAGCCATCGAACCGGCGCATTTGATGCAAGCCATGCTTGAACAACAGGGTGGTTCGATCAAACCCCTGTTGATGCAGGTGGGCTTCGACGTCAACAGCTTTCGTAAAGAGCTGACCAAAGAGCTCGATCAATTACCGAAAATCCAGAACCCGACCGGCGACGTGAATATGTCGCAGGATCTGGCGCGTCTGCTCAACCAGGCCGACCGTCTGGCCCAGCAGAAGGGCGACCAGTTCATTTCCAGCGAGCTGGTGCTGCTCGCCGCGATGGACGATAACAGCAAGCTCGGCAAGTTGCTGCTCGGCCAGGGCGTGAGCAAAAAAGCGCTGGAGAATGCGATCAACAACCTGCGCGGTGGCGAAGCCGTTAACGACGCCAACCACGAAGAGTCGCGTCAGGCACTGGATAAGTACACCGTCGACCTGACCAAGCGCGCCGAAGAAGGCAAGCTTGACCCGGTGATCGGCCGTGACGACGAAATCCGTCGCACCATTCAGGTTCTGCAACGCCGCACCAAGAACAACCCGGTGCTGATCGGTGAGCCTGGCGTGGGTAAAACCGCGATTGCCGAAGGTCTGGCCCAGCGCATCATCAACGGCGAAGTGCCGGATGGCCTGCGCGGCAAGCGTCTGCTGTCCCTCGATATGGGTGCGCTGATTGCCGGTGCCAAGTATCGCGGCGAGTTCGAAGAGCGCCTGAAAGCGCTGCTCAACGAGCTGTCGAAGCAGGAAGGGCAGATCATTCTGTTCATCGACGAACTGCACACCATGGTCGGCGCCGGCAAGGGCGAAGGCTCGATGGACGCCGGCAACATGCTCAAACCGGCCCTGGCTCGTGGTGAGTTGCATTGCGTCGGCGCGACCACGCTCAACGAGTACCGCCAATATATAGAGAAGGACGCGGCCCTCGAGCGGCGCTTCCAGAAAGTGCTGGTGGACGAGCCGAGCGAAGAAGACACCATCGCGATCCTGCGTGGCCTCAAAGAGCGTTACGAGGTTCACCACAAGGTGGCGATCACCGACGGCGCGATCATCGCGGCGGCCAAGCTCAGCCATCGCTACATCACTGACCGGCAGCTGCCGGACAAGGCGATCGACCTGATCGACGAGGCGGCCAGCCGCATCCGCATGGAGATCGACTCCAAGCCGGAAGTGCTGGATCGTCTGGAGCGGCGCCTGATTCAACTGAAGGTGGAATCTCAGGCGCTGAAGAAAGAAAGCGACGAAGCGGCGATCAAGCGCCTGGAAAAACTCCAGGAAGAAATCGTCCGCCACGAGCGTGAGTACTCGGATCTGGAAGAAATCTGGAACTCGGAAAAAGCCGAGGTGCAGGGCTCTGCACAGATTCAGCAGAAGATCGAACAGTCCCGTCAGGAACTGGAAGCCGCGCGCCGTAAAGGCGATCTGAACCGCATGGCCGAGTTGCAGTACGGGGTGATCCCGGATCTTGAGCGCAGCCTGCAAATGGTCGACCAGCACGGCAAAAGCGAAAACCAGTTGCTGCGCAGCAAGGTGACCGAAGAGGAAATCGCCGAAGTCGTTTCGAAGTGGACCGGTATTCCGGTGTCGAAAATGCTCGAAGGCGAGCGCGACAAGCTGATGAAGATGGAAAGCCTGTTGCATCAACGCGTGATCGGCCAGGACGAAGCGGTGGTGGCAGTAGCCAACGCGGTGCGGCGTTCCCGTGCCGGGTTGTCCGATCCGAATCGCCCGAGCGGCTCGTTCATGTTCCTCGGCCCGACCGGTGTCGGTAAAACCGAGCTGTGCAAGGCGCTGGCCGAATTCCTCTTCGACACTGAAGAGGCGATGGTGCGGATCGACATGTCCGAGTTCATGGAGAAACATTCCGTGGCACGGCTGATCGGTGCGCCACCGGGCTACGTCGGCTACGAAGAGGGTGGTTACCTGACCGAAGCGGTACGGCGCAAGCCTTACTCGGTGATCCTGCTGGACGAAGTCGAGAAGGCGCACCCGGACGTGTTCAACATCCTGCTGCAAGTGCTGGAGGATGGACGCTTGACCGACAGCCACGGCCGTACGGTGGACTTCCGCAATACCGTGATCGTCATGACCTCCAACCTCGGTTCGATGCAGATCCAGGAACTGGTAGGCGATCGTGAAGCGCAACGGGCAGCGGTGATGGATGCGATTTCCACCCACTTCCGTCCGGAGTTCATCAACCGGGTCGACGAAGTGGTGATCTTCGAGCCATTGGCGCGGGATCAGATCGCGGGCATTACCGAGATCCAGCTGGGCCGTCTGCGCAGCCGTCTGGCCGAGCGCGAGCTGAAGCTGGAGCTGAGCCCGGAAGCGATGGACAAGCTGATTGCCGTCGGCTACGACCCGGTCTATGGCGCACGGCCACTGAAGCGGGCGATCCAGCGCTGGATCGAGAACCCGTTGGCGCAGTTGATCCTGTCGGGACGTTTCCTGCCAGGAGAGACCGCGACCGGCGTCGTGGAGAACGACGAGATCACGTTCAACTGACGCTCGACGGTGGTGAAGTAATCAAGGCCTCGCACTGCGAGGCCTTTTTTTTCGCCAGGCTGTTGAACTCAAAGGAAAAGGCTTGTAAAGTTCGCCCCGCAGTCAGTCACCAAGACGGTTTCAGCTCACTGGGCAGAAATCTGAAATAAGTTGCAAATCATTAACTTGAAAGCAATTTAGGGGGTTGACAGAGGTGTTCTAGGTTGTAGAATAGCGCGCCTCAGACACACGAACGCAGCGATGCGAAAACGATGTCGAGAAGCTGCAAGTTTCACCGTTGTAAATTGAAATATGTAGTTCCGTGATAGCTCAGTCGGTAGAGCAAATGACTGTTAATCATTGGGTCCCAGGTTCGAGTCCTGGTCACGGAGCCAATTTCAAACCGGGGTATAGCGCAGTCCGGTAGCGCGCCTGCTTTGGGAGCAGGATGTCAGGAGTTCGAATCCCCTTACCCCGACCATTTTTGGGTCGTTAGCTCAGTTGGTAGAGCAGTTGGCTTTTAACCAATTGGTCGTAGGTTCGAATCCCACACGACCCACCATTTTTGAAACCAGGTAATACTGGGATCGAATCTTAAGATCAGAGGCCAAAAGCGCTGATCGAAGAAGGCGATCTTTGAAAGATCGCCTTTTTTTTACCGGGGTATAGCGCAGTCCGGTAGCGCGCCTGCTTTGGGAGCAGGATGTCAGGAGTTCGAATCCCCTTACCCCGACCATATTAAAAATCCTCGTATCGAAAGATACGGGGATTTTTTTTGCCCTCCGGAAATGTTTCATTCAAGTCGTCATACAACTTGCCGATAGCCCGCTAACGAAAGGGGCCTGCCGCATCAAACGCCCCTGAATTCTGCCAATACAAGAAAAAGGGCGTTCGTCATGTTGCTTCGTCAGTTGAATATTGCTCCCCGTGCCGCCCTGGGTTTTGCCCTGATCGCGGTACTCGTGGCGTTGCTCGGAGTGTTTGCGCTGGGGCAGATGTCGAGCATCCGCGACAGTGAAGTGGCGGTGGAGACCCAGTGGCTGCCGAGTATTCGTGGCGGCGACGAAATTCGCGAGATCATGCTGCGCATCCGCACCATCTCCCTGCGCATGGCGCTGGATCAGGATCCGGCCAACATCGCCACGTACCGCAGCCAGATGGACACCCGCGACAAGGAGCTGAGCGAAAAAATCGCCGCCTATGATCGACTGGTGACCACCCCGGAAGGGCAGCAGTTGTACGATCAGTTCAAGAAAACTTTTGCTGCCTACCGCACCGGCATCGCCCAGTCGTTCACCCTCGCCGAACAAGGCAAGCGCGATGAGCTGACCAAACTGCTGCTGGTCGACATGAAAACCGTGGTCGACGGCTCCGGCAAACAACTCAATGACCTGGCCGACCTGTTCGCCCGCCAGGTCGCCGCCGAAAGCCAGAACTCTGCCGCCCACTACGAAACCTCGCGTACCATCGTGACCCTGTTCATCGCGCTGGCGGCGCTGGCCACTGTGGCTTTGGCCATGTTGCTGACCCGCAGCATCGTTCGCCCCCTGAGCGCCGCCGTCGATGCGGCCGAGCACGTCGCCAGAGGCGATCTGACCCGCCCGATCGAAACTCACGGCAACGATGAAGTCAGCCGGTTGCTCAAGGCATTGGCAACCATGCAGCAGAACCTGCGCGAAACCCTGCAGGGCATCAGCGGCTCGGCCACGCAACTGGCGACCGCTTCCGACGAACTGAGCGCGGTCACCCACGACAGCACGCAAGGGCTGCAACAGCAGAACAACGAAATCGAACAGGCTGCCACCGCCGTTAACGAGATGACCACGGCGGTCGAGGAAGTCGCCCGCAATGCGGTGTCGACGTCCGACGCCACCCGCCAGTCCAGCGAATCCGCGCAGTTGGGCCAGGAGCGGGTCAGCGAAACCGCCGGCGCCATCAACGCTCTGGCCAGCGAAGTCGAACACACCGGCGAGCTGGTGCAATCACTGGCCAATCAGTCGCAGGACATCGGCAAAGTGCTGGACGTGATCCGGGCGATCGCCGAACAGACCAACCTGCTGGCGCTCAACGCTGCCATCGAAGCGGCCCGGGCCGGGGAGAGTGGACGCGGATTTGCGGTAGTTGCCGATGAAGTCCGGGCGCTGGCTTATCGCACGCAGCAATCGACCCAGGAAATCGAGCAGATGGTGCAGGGCATGCGCAACGGTTCGAGCCTGGCGCTGGAGTCGATGCAGGCCAGTGCCTCGCGGGCGGCCACCACGCTGGTGCTGGCCGAGCGGGCCGGTGAAGCGTTGCAGACGATCACGGCCTCGGTACACGAAATCCACGAGCGCAATCTGGTGATCGCCAGCGCCGCCGAAGAACAAGCGCAGGTGGCGCGGGAAGTGGATCGCAATCTGGTGAACATTCGCGATCTGTCAGTGCGCTCGGCGGCGGGTGCCGATCAAACCAACGCGTCGAGTCATGAACTGTCGCAACTGGCCAACGCCCTGCAAGGCATGGTGCGGCGCTTCCAGCTGTAATCATGCAGGCGTGAAAAAGCCGCGCTTGTCGTCAGAGAAAGCGCGGCTTTGTTTTGTCGGGCGTCTGAAAAATCAGGCACCGTCCTGGTCTTTCAGGTGTTCGAACAGACCTTTCGGCATTTTCTTGCCATTGGCTTCGAAGTTGGCTTTGACGTTGTTATACGCCTCTTGCTCGTCGATGAAGCCGTCGTGGTTGGTGTCGATCTTGTCGAAGTCGGACTTCGGCGCAACTTTCAGAAATTCGGCGCGGGAGACCTTGCCGTCGCCATCGGTGTCGGTCTTGGCCATCGACGCATCGCCGCATTTGCCTTCACCGCATTTGCCTTCCGGGGTTTTCACCGAGGTCTCGGCCGAAGCGACCATATAACCTTGGGCCAGCGGTTGCGCGGCGAACACCGAGCCGGACAGCATCAGGCCGCCGGCCAGTACGGCACCGACCAGGCTAAGGGAGTTTTTGCTGATTTTCGAAGTACGGGACATTGCATTCTCCTTCGGTTGCACAGCGCAACCACACGTTAAGGGCGATCAAGCCGGAGCAGGTGTGCTCGGGTGTGGCCATTAAGCGGTGGCGGTGTATCGCGTCTGTGTCGAGGAGCGGGGCGTTTGTAAGCGAAGGTGGGGAAAGGAGGGGCAGATACAGTAGAAAACAAAACACCGTGGGGGCCAGCCAGCCCCCACGGTGTTTTTTACATCAGTGCAGCTTCAGGCGAGGCTCGGTGCCGCGTCCGATCTTGCTGCCCAGCATCAGCATCGCCGTGCGGAACGGCCCGTACAGCGCCATCTGGTGCATGCGGTACAGCGACACGTAAAACATCCGCGCCAGCCAGCCCTCAAGCATCACGCTGCCGGTCAGGTTGCCCATCAGGTTACCCACCGCCGAAAAACGCGACAGCGAAATCAAAGAGCCGTAGTCGGTGTATTTGTACTCCGGCAGGGTCTTGCCTTCGATCCGCAATTTCAGCGATTTGGCCAGCAGCGACGCCTGCTGGTGCGCAGCCTGGGCCCGTGGTGGAACGTTGCGATCGGAGCCCGGTTGTGGGCACGCGGCGCAGTCACCGAAGGCGAAGATGTTTTCGTCGCGGGTGGTCTGCAGCGTCGGCAGCACTTGCAGCTGATTGATGCGGTTGGTTTCCAGGCCGTCGATGTCCTTGAGGAAACCCGGTGCGCGGATCCCGGCGGCCCAGACTTTCAGACTGGCCTTGATCTCGTTGCCATCGGCGGTGATCAGGCTGTCGGCGGTGACCTGGCTGACCGAGGCGTTGGTCATTACGTTGACACCAAGCTTCTCCAGGGTCTTGTGCACCGGCCCGCTGATCCGCTCCGGCAGGGCTGGCAGCACCCGTGGCCCGGCTTCGATCAGGGTGATGTGCATGTTTTCCGGTTTGATCCGGTCCAGACCGTAAGCCGCCAGTTCATGGGCGGCGTTGTGCAGCTCGGCCGCCAGTTCCACACCCGTGGCGCCGGCGCCAACGATAGCCACGCTGATTTGCTGGACCACATCGGTTTGCCCGGCGTGAGCACGCAGATAGTGATTGAGCAGTTGTTGGTGGAAGCGCTCGGCCTGTTTGCGGGTGTCGAGGAACAGGCAGTGCTGCGCGGCGCCCTGGGTGCCGAAATCGTTGGTGGTGCTGCCGACCGCGATCACCAGCGAGTCGTAGGGCACTTCCCGCGCCGGGACCAGCTCGACGCCGTTTTCGTCGTAGGTGGCAGCCAGCTGGATCTTCTTCTGCTCACGATCGAGCCCGCTCATGCGCCCCAGCTGGAACTCGAAGTGGTTCCATTTGGCCTGGGCGACATAGTTGAGTTCGTCTTCGGAAGAGTTCAGCGATCCGGCGGCCACTTCGTGCAGCAGCGGTTTCCAGATGTGCGTGAGGTTCGCGTCGACCAGCATGATGCTGGCGGTGCCGCGTTTGCCCAGAGTCTTACCCAGACGGGTAGCCAACTCCAGACCGCCGGCGCCGCCGCCGACAATGACAATACGATGGGACATAGGGATAGCTCGCAAGGTTTTGAAAGGAAATCGGTACGGCTACCCGAGCGAGCGCGATGCAGCTCATAGCGTCAGGTAACTGATAAATCGGCTCAACAGGCCCAGACCAATGGTCACTGCCAGCACCAGCACCAGGAGCATCCACGGCCGGAATGGCCGGCGCTCGACACGGTGTTGGGACAACTGCAGGTACTCTTCGACATGCTTCTGGTCTTCGGGGTTCAGGCGGCTGGTCATAAAGGCCTCGTCAGGTAGACGTTACTGAATGAGAACACGCTACAGCGGTTTTCAACCGGGATTGAACGCAGCATAGCCACTGTCCGGGACCGGTTCGACAGACACACTGTCCCCGAGGCGAATGATCCCGCTTTGTAACACTCGCGCGGTGATTCCGCCATGCCCGCGCACGGCCTGGAACGTTCCGGGGCCAAGGTTGTTTTGCAGACGCGCACACGGCTGGCACCAGCCTGTAGTTTCGAAAATCGCCTGACCAATGCGAAAGCGCCGCCCCTTGAGGCTGAACAGGTTGATCCCGCTTATAACGAGATTGCGCCGCAGATCTTCAGGCGTGACCGGTTGTTCGGCGGACCGGCCCATCAGGGCACTGATCACGGCCAGGTGTTCCCACTGAATCAGCGTCACCTGCCGCGCATTGCGTACCCCGGGCCGAGCGTGATCGCCGGTGAGCCCGGCTTCAAGCCGCGCCTCCACCGCATCGAGTGCGAGCATCGGCCCCCGTGACTCGGGGCGCACGCCAATCCAGCGCACGGATCCGATCTGCGGGACATCGGCAATCAATTGTTGAAGTGGTGTCACAGGCTGATCCCGACATCGAACACAATGCTGCGCCCCAGGTTGCCGCGCAGGAAATCCGGGGCATCGGGATGGGCGAAAAGCACTCGGGCAAAGGTCGGCCCGACCAGCGACAGCGAGCGCCAGCCCTGACGCAGGTATTCGGTGGGCGGCGGAAAATGGCTGTTCAGGTCGAGCACTTCGCGTTTGAGGCTGGCGAAGGCAATGATGTCCAGCTCGCCGAGATCCATGCCGCGTTCCTTGTAGTTGTGCGCTTTCTTGCGCAAGGTCGGCGCCAGTCTCAGCAGAAATTCATTGGCCGGAATCCGCCGTGGCTTGGCTTCACGCCGCACCAGTTGGCTGAGGGAAAACGCACTGCGCCGCCGTTGCAGCTCATCGCGCCATTCGTCGTTGAGCCGACGGCCCTCGTCGAGGACGAAAAACACCTCGAAATTGGCGTCGCGAAACAACACGTCCGGCGGCTCACCGGCGGGCGCGAATTCGTCGGCGCGATAAGGAATATTCAAGCCTTGCAGCAGGCGCTGGCAGACCCAACGCTCACGCTCCCATTTGCGGGCATTGGACAGGAAGGCGTTGGCTTGCTCGGCCGCGATGGTCAGCAGGCGTAAATAATCTGAATCATCCATAGGCCCAAGCTTAGCGTTCAATTGCGACAAGCAGAAAGCTTTGCATCGGCAGATGTCCCGCCGTGCAGGTGTAGACTTCGCCGCAGGAGCGCCAATCAAGGAAGTCTGCGGTGCGAATGAAGGTGATGGGATCATGATCGGTGCAGAACTGCTGTCATCGACAAGTCTTACTTTCGGATGGCTGATTTACCTGCCGGTGCTGCTCTGGGCGATTGTCCGCGCACCGTGGGTCGAGCTGTTCAGCGACAACCGCCGTCAGCACTTGCTGTTCGGCACGGTGTTTGCGTTGTTTCTGCTGTGGCTGGTGCGCAGGGATTTCGATACCGGTGTGTCTTACCACTTCATCGGCATGACAGCGGTGACGCTGCTGCTGGACTGGCCGCTGGCGATCGTCGGCGGACTGGTGGCGCAACTGGGACTGGTCTTGTTGGGACGTCAGGATCTGGTGGCCGTCGGGGTCAACGGCGCCTTGCTGATCCTGTTGCCGGTGCTGATCACCGAATGCGTGGCGATCCTGGTCGAGCGCGCCCAGCCGCGCAATCCGTTCGTGTACATCTTCTGTTCCGGCTTTTTCGCCGCCGCGCTGTCGGCGTTGTTCTGCCTGACGCTGAGCCTGACGTTGCTCTGGTACGACGGCCTCTTTGCCATGCCCGAATGGCTGGAGGATTTCATCGGTTACCTGTGGCTGCTGATTTTCCCCGAAGCCTTCATCAACGGCATGGTGGTCAGCGCCTTGGTGGTGTTCTGCCCGGAATGGCTGGAGACCTTCAACCGCACACGCTACCTTTCGGCGCCGTGGAAGGACGACGATCCCAAGTCTTGATCCACATCAAATCCACCCAGCTCGCCGCATTTCATGCTCGGCCAAATCCCTTCAGGAGCAGCGGCATGAGCGTGTACGAGTGGGCGAGGCAGGAAACCCGGCAAAGTCTGGAGATGGCACAGGAGGTGGGGTTCGATCCGGGCCTGAGCCTGCGCGCCTTGCTCAGTGCGGTGGTGCAGCAGAGCAAGGCGGTGCGCAACGCCGAAGACCTGGCCGACGAGTTGCGTTTTCTGGCGGAAAACCTCGACGACGATCAGGACTACGGCTTCATGCGGCCCTGAACGGGATCAGTGACGCGGATCGAAATCGCCGGAAAACAGTTCGTCCTCGGCATCCGGGGCCACGGGAATCTTGTGTTCTTCCGACGCCCAGGCGCCGAGGTCGATCAGTTTGCAGCGGTCCGAGCAGAACGGCCGGAATTTGTTCTCGGGGGTGAATTCCACGGGGGCGCCACAGGTTGGGCATTCTACGGTTGGGATCTGGCTCATGACTGGCCTCCGGATAAAGTCAGGTAAAAGTGATGCAGGCGCTCGACCTCGCTGTGCAGCCAGGCGAGGTCGCGGTCGTTGACCACCACGTCGTCGGCACGGCTGACGCGGTCTTCGCGGCTGGACTGGGCCTTGAGGATCGCCTGAACCTGCTGTTCGCTGGTCTGGTCACGCTGCAAGGTGCGTTCGATCTGCAGTTGTTGCGGGGCGTCGATCACCAGAATCCGTTGGGTCATCGCGTATTGCCCGGATTCGATCAAAAGCGGCGAGACCAGAATCGCGTAAGGCGATTGTGCCAGCGCCAGGTGATGGGCGATTTCCTCGGCGATCAGCGGATGCAGCAGCGCTTCGAGCCAGCGCCGTTGCTCCGGCACCTCAAAGATCAGTTTGCGCAGTGCCGCACGATCCAGCGTGCCGTCGGCCTGCAACACATCAGGGCCGAAGTGTTCGGCGATCTTCGCCAGCGCCGGGCGGCCCGGCTCGACCACCCAGCGCGCCGCGTGATCGGCGTCCACCACGTGGATGCCAAGATCGATGAAGTGCTGGGCGGCGGCGCTTTTGCCGCTGCCGATGCCGCCGGTCAGGCCGAGAATCCAGGGTTTTTCCACAGGGGTATTCATTTCAAACCGACAAACTGCCAATAGAAGCCGGTTATTTGACCACCCCAGAGCAAGGCAATCCAGCCGGCAATTGCCAGATACGGGCCGAAGGGGATCGGCGTCGAGGTTTTCTGGTCACGCAGCTTGAGCAAAATCACCCCGAGCACGGCGCCCACCAGTGACGACAACAGGATGGTCAGCGGCAGAATCTGCCAGCCGCCCCAGGCCCCGAGCAGCGCCAGCAGCTTGAAATCGCCGTGACCGATGCCGTCCTTGCCGGTGATCAGTTTGAACAGCCAGAACACCGACCACAGCGCCATGTAACCCAGCACCGCGCCCCACAGGGCGTCGTGCAGTGACACGAACAACTCGAAGCTGTTGACGATCAGCCCCAGCCACAGCAGCGGCAGCACCAGCACGTCGGGCAGCAATTGATGTTCGGTGTCGATCAGGCTCATGGCCAACAGGCCCCAGGTCAGCACGATCAACAGGCACGCCGGCCAGCCGAAACCCAGGTGCCAGGCGATGAACGCCGAGAGCAGAGCGCAGGCCAGTTCGGTCAGCGGGTAACGCTTGCTGATCGGTGCGGTGCAACTTGAACAGCGCCCGCGCAGGCACACGTAACTCAACAGGGGAATGTTTTCCCACGCGCGGATCCGGTGGCCACAGTGCGGGCATTGCGAGTGCGGCAGCATCAGGTTGTAGGTGGGCAACGGCGCTTCACCGGGCAGCCCCAACACATCGTGAGCCTGCTGGCGCCATTCCCGCTCGAGCATTTTCGGCAGGCGCCAGATCAACACGTTGAGGAAACTGCCGACCACCAGCCCCAGCAGCAGGGCGGTGAAAACAAAGGCCAGCGGATAGAGGCTGAAGAGTTCGTCGATAGGCATGTCAGATCGCTGAGCCGAGTTGGAAGATCGGCAGGTACATCGCCACCACCAGACCGCCGACGATCACCCCCAGCACCACCATGATGAACGGCTCCATCAGGCTGGTGAGGTTGTCGACCATGTTGTCCACTTCGTCCTCATAGAAACCTGCGACCTTGTCGAGCATCTCGTCCAGTGCGCCGGACTCTTCGCCGATGGCGGTCATCTGCACCGCCATGTTCGGAAAGATGCCGGTGGAGCGCATCGAGAAATTCAGCTGCATGCCGGTAGAGACGTCCTGGCGGATGCGTAGCACGGCACGCTTGAACACCACGTTGCCGGTGGCACCGGCCACCGAGTCCAGCGCTTCCACCAACGGCACGCCGGCGGCGAAGGTGGTCGACAGGGTCCGGGCAAACCGCGCCACGGCGGACTTGTACATCAATGTGCCCACCAGCGGCAGCTTGAGAAACCAGGCATCGCGCCGGTCGCGCAGCGCCTGGGATTTTTTCAGGGCATGGCGGGTGCCGAAAAAAGCCGCCACCAGCGCACCGAGAATCGCCCACCACCATTGCTGCATGAATTCGGACAGGCTGATCACCATCAGCGTGAAGGCCGGCAGTTCGGCACCGAAGCCAGAGAACACCGACTGAAACTGCGGCACCACCTTGACCAGCAGAATCCCGGTAACCACCGCTGCCACCAGCACCACTGCGGACGGGTAGGTCATGGCCTTCTTGATCTTGGCCTTGAGGCTTTCGCTCTTTTCCTTGTAGGTCGCGACCCGTTCCAGCAGGGTGTCGAGCGCGCCGGACTGCTCACCGGCATCCACCAGGTTGCAGTACAACTCGTCAAAATACTGAGGCTTCTTGCGCAGCGCGGCGGCGAAGCTGTTGCCGGCGGCGACTTCCTGTTTCACCTCGTCGACCAGCTTGCGCATGGCCGGGTTCTCGAAGCCTTCGCCAATGATGTCGAACGACTGCAACAGCGGTACGCCGGCCTTCATCATGGTCGCCATCTGCCGGGTGAACAGGGCAATGTCCTGGGCCTTGATGCGCTTGCCGAAGCTCAGCAGCGAGGCGGATTTCTTGCGTACCTTGCCCGGGCTGATGCCCTGCTTGCGCAACTGGGCCTTGACCAGTGCGGGGTTCTGGCCGCTCAGCTCGCCGGTCACCTTGCTGCCTTTGCGGTCCGTGCCTTCCCAGGCGTAGACACTGATTTTCGCTGCCTTGACCGCCATGTTCAGTCCTTGGTGACCCGGTTGATTTCTTCAAGGCCGGTGATGCCTTGCATGGCCTTGATCAGGCCCGAGGTGCGCAGGTCGTTGAAGCCGTCCCGGCGCATCTGGGTATCGATTTCCAGTGAGTTGCCTTCGGCCATGATCAGCCGTTGCAGTTCGGGGGTGTTCTTCACCACTTCATAAATCCCCACGCGACCCTTGTACCCGCCGTTGCAGTGATCGCAACCAGAGGGCTCATAGATCGTGAAATGGCCGATGCGTTCCTCGGGGAAACCTTCCTTGATCAGGGTTTCGCGAGGGATTTCGATGGGTTTCTTGCAGTGGCTGCAGAGTTTTCGCGCCAGGCGCTGGGCAATGATCAGGCTCACCGAGGTCGCGATGTTGAAGCCGGGAATGCCCATGTTGTGCAGGCGGGTCAGAGTTTCCGCTGCGCTGTTGGTGTGCAGGGTAGACAACACGAGGTGCCCGGTCTGGGCGGCCTTGATCGCGATTTCGGCGGTTTCGAGGTCGCGGATCTCGCCGACCATGATCACGTCCGGGTCCTGACGCAGGAACGAGCGCAGGGCCTGGGCAAAGTCCAACCCTTGGCGTGGATTGACGTTGACCTGGTTGATGCCTTCCATGTTGATCTCCACCGGGTCTTCGGCGGTAGAAATGTTGATGTCGACGGTATTGAGGATGTTCAGCCCGGTGTACAGCGACACGGTCTTGCCCGAGCCGGTGGGGCCGGTCACCAGAATCATGCCTTGCGGCTGCTTGAGGGCGGCCATGTACAGGTCTTTCTGCTCCGGCTCGTAGCCGAGGGCATCGATGCCGATCTGGGCGCTGGACGGGTCGAGGATCCGCATCACCACTTTCTCGCCCCAGAGCGTGGGCAGAGTGTTGACCCGGAAATCGATCGACTTGCTCTTCGACAGACGCATCTTGATCCGCCCGTCCTGGGGTTTGCGCCGCTCCGAAATGTCGAGGCTGGCCATGACCTTCAGGCGCGCGGCAATGCG
Organism: Pseudomonas sp. B21-021; assembly: GCF_024749205.1. Taxonomy (NCBI): domain Bacteria; kingdom Pseudomonadati; phylum Pseudomonadota; class Gammaproteobacteria; order Pseudomonadales; family Pseudomonadaceae; genus Pseudomonas; species Pseudomonas sp. B21-021. The sequence continues at coordinate 5,503,948 of NZ_CP087192.1, read as the reverse complement.
CCCGGCGAGCTGAATCGGCGGCTTGGCCACTTCCCGCAGAATGCCGTCGGTGCGCACCCGCACCCGGTAATTCTTTTCGTAAGGCTCGAAGTGCAGGTCGGACGAGCCGCTCTTGATCGCGTCCAGCAGCATCTTGTGCACGAAGCGCACCACCGGGGCATCGTCCGCATCGATCCCGCCGAGCGTGTCCTGCTTGCTGTCGTCGACCGATTCGATATCCAGCCCGTCGAGGTCGACATCGGCCATCTCCTCCAGGCCGGTGGCGTGGGTGTCGAAGAATTTTTCAATGGCGTCGGTGAGTTTGTCGTCCTCGACCAGAATGGCTTCGGTGCTCAGCCCGGTGCTGAACTGAATGTCATTGATCGCCTGATGATTGCTCGGGTCGGAAATCCCCACGAACAGTTTGTTGCCGCGCCGCCAGAGGGGCAGGGCGTGGTGCTGACGCACCAGTTTTTCACTGACCAGGCCCTTGGGCTGGGTTTCCTTGTCGAGACAGTTGAGGTCGAGAAATGCCATGCCGAAATGCTCCGAGGCTATTTCGGCGACCTGCCAGCTCTTCACCAGTTTGTTCTGCACCAGGTAACTGACCAGCGACAGGCGATTGCGCTGCGCCTGTTGCCAGGCTTGCTGGGCACTCTTTTCCGTGAGCAATTCAGCCTGGACCAGTTGTTTGGCCAGACCGCTCAAAGCGATGTCATTCATGGGGTTTCCACATGCTTGCCGTTCATGACTTATAGCCTAGTCAAGTGACAGCGCCAAACACGCGGGGTGCAGGTGACAAAAAGTGTCAGATAGTGCGGTTACGGGTTGTAGGAATCGGCACGACGTCCGGTTCATACCCAGCAGGCCGGGGCTGCGAGCGCTTGGCACGGGCTGTGCTGAGTCCTGTTCAGATCATGAGATTCCGACTCATGCATGGAGCGTGTCTATGAAGAAACAACAAGGTTTCACTCTGATCGAGCTGCTGATCGTTGTGGCGATCATCGGTATTCTCGCGACTGTGGCGCTGCCGCAGTACTCCAAATACCAGGCGCGGTCGAAGGTGACGGCGGGGCTGGCCGAGATCTCGGCGATGAAAGTGCCGTTCGAAGACATCATCAATCAAGGAACGAACCCCACACTGGCTGCCGTTAAAGGCGATGCGGGCACTACCACCTCGAACTGTGCGCTGACCGCCTCGGGCACCGCTGCTGATGGAGCGGGCAGCATCGTTTGTACGCTGGCCAATGCGCCAGCACCCGTGGTGGGCAAAACCATTACGCTCACGCGTACTGCTGCCAACGGCTGGTCGTGTGCAACGACCGTTGCGCCGGACTACTCCCCTAAAGGCTGTGCAGCAAGCGGTACCTGATCCGCTTGGAAGTCCGAATGATGCCCCGCACTGCGGGGCATTTTCGTTATGTCGACTACCTGGCAAAAGCTTCAATAATTTCAGCGTGTTAGGAACTTTCCGAAAAGCCGCAACTTGCATGTAGATATTTCACCGGTCATGCAATTTGCATGATTCCGAAAATATTCATCGTTTTTAAGTTATTGATTTATAAGGATTTATTAAGATTTTAAAAGTTGGCACAGCGTTCGCAATATCTCCAGTAACCCTGCTGACAAGACAACCAGCAGACTTTCCAGAAAAACAGGAGTTACTCGTATGAAGAAGTTCGCTATCACTGCCGCTGCTGCTACCGCGCTGACCCTGACCATGGCTTCCGGTGCATTTGCTCAATCGACTCAGGCCACTCAGGCGCCAATGACCCTGGCTGCCGGTGAAGTCACCAAGGCTAAAGAAGCTACTTCCGATACCTGGATCACTACCAAAGTCAAAAGCGACCTGGTAACCGAAAAAGGCATTCCTGGTACCGACATCAAAGTCGAAACCAACAAAGGTGTGGTTTCCCTGTCCTCTGAGGTCGCCATCACCGAAGCCCAGAAAACCACCGCCGTGAACATCACCAAGAAAATCAAAGGCGTGAAAGCGGTCTCCGCTGACGGCCTGAAAGCCGAGTAAGGCAAGACTTCTCGCCTGAACCGGGAGAAGACGCGACAGGCGGGCCGAGCAATACGTCTGCCGCACTTTAGAGTTCATGCGAACGGCCACACGGAATGTGGCCATTACAGGCCCCGGCACTTGTGTCGGGGCCTGTTCTATTTCAGGGGAGGAAAAATCGGGGGAGGTCAGTTGCCGCGCTTGCTGTTGATCTGTTTCAGGCGATTGCCTTCAAAGCGCAGGTATTGATACATGCCGTTGCTCGGGCCATAGGTCCATTCTTCGACCTGAAATTCTTCACGACGGTTGGCGCTGCGCTTGTAACCGAGCAGATCGCGACTGACCGGCTCACCGCATTTCTGCAGCACCTCGCTGGCGCGGTCGTTAAGGCTCACCAGTTGACTGCCGCAACGCAGGGTATCGGACGCCGCAGCCTGGCTGGCGATCAACGCCAGCCCCAGTGCAGCCAGCCATTTGCAGTTCATCACTCGGCATCCAGATGCATTTGCGTCACCACCCGGCCGTCACTTTCCGCTTCGCCGAGATTGGCGTCGATGAAGTACACGCGATCGTCAGCCAGTTGGCCCTTGTCCACCAGGTAATCCTTGATGCTGCTGGCCCGGTCCTGACCGAGCTGGCGCAGCAGCACGTCGCTGGAGCTCCAGAACTTGATCACATCGGCGCGCATTTTCGCGGTGCGTTCTTCCTTGCCCAGATCCTTCCATTCGGCCGGGGGCTGGGTTTTCAGACGTGTGCGGTAGATGCCTTCGAGCAATGGACCTTTTTCGTTGTCCGGTACCTGAATCAGCGAAGCCTGAGCCGGCACCTTGTCGCCCCGGCGCTGGAGCATCTTGTAGTAGTTGTACTGGTATTCGCGTTCCAGGCGCTGTTCGGCGAGCAACGGACCGTCACTGCTTTTTGCCGCGGTGCCTTCGATTTCCAGTCGCAGGGCCGGCCGCTCCTTCAGCGCTTGCGACAGTTTCACCAGTGCCGCTTCGGCGTCTTTGCTCAGGTCGCTGGAACCCGGTGCGAAGGACACGGTGCCGAGGTCTTCCGAGCCACCACCACTGACCAGTCCGCCAATCAGCTTGAACGGTGCGGCGGCGGCCTTGACGATTAGGTTGCGCAGGGTCTGCCAGACAATCGGCATCACGCTGAATTGCGGGTTGTTCAGGTCACCGGTCACTGGCAGCTCGATGGAGATCTTGCCGTCGACGTCCTTGAGCAGGGCGATCGCCAGTTTCAGCGGCAGGCTCACGGCATCCGGGCTGTCGACTTTCTCACCCAGTTGCAGCTGCTCGACCACCACCTTGTTCTCCGCCTTGAGCTGGCCTTTGGTGATCAGGTAATGCAGGTCGAGGTTGAGCCGGCCCTTGCGGATCCGGTAGCCGGCGAACTTGCCGGAGTAGGGCGTCAGGGTGGTCAGCTCGACCCGTTTGAAACTGGTGGCGATGTCGAGGCTGGCCATCGGATCGAACGGGTTGACCGCGCCCTTGATGGTCACCGGCGCATAGCGGTCGACCTTGCCTTTGACGTCGACGCTGGCGGGCTTCGCCTGACGGCTGTCGATGGTGCCGATCTGGCCGTTGAGTTGCTGGATCGCGGTGGCAAAGTTCGGGGTCAGGCTGAAGTCGGCGAAGTTGGCCGAGCCGTCATTAATCGCTATGCCACCAATGTGAATGCCCAGAGGTTTGTCATTGCTCGCCGGCTTCGGCGCGGCGGTCTTCGCCCCGGAATCCGCCGGTTGCGGGATCAACAGGTCGTCGATGTTGGTGGTGCGGTCATCGTTGATCATGAACCGCGCGTACGGCTGGAACAGGTTGACCTTGTCGATCGACAGGCTGTCGCCGTGCTGATAATTCAGGCCTTCGACCACCACTTGCTGCCACTTGAGGAAGTCGCGGGTTTTCAGGGTGTCGAGGGTGTGCAGTTGATCGACCTGAGCGCGACCGGTGACGCTGAGGGCCAGCGGGTCAGTGCTTTTCAGGTTCACTTTCAGGTCGCTGCCGAGCATGCCGCTGCGCAGTTCGAGGCGAATGAACGGGTTGATGTAGGACTGGGCGACCCGCAGGTCGATGTCCTGGGTTTTCACGTTGAGCTGCGCGGTGACCGGGGCCAGGTTGACCACGCCGTCGGCGCTGATCTTGCCTTGCTTGCCCAGGCCGGTGTCGAGTTTGAGATTGAAAGGTGAGCCGTTGAGGCTGTCGAAATTTTGCAGATCGACGTTCAGCGGCGTGACATCCAGGGTGACTTCGGGCTTCGCCGAGCGGTCGGCCAGATGCACTTTGTAATCACGCAGTTGCACGTCCTTGAGCAGCACTTGCCACGGCTTGCTCGGCGCGGTCGGCTCGGGTTTCGGCGAGTCGGCGGCCGCTGGTGTGCTTGCAGGTTCCGCAGCCGCTTTGGCGGCAGGTTTCGATGGCTGGCTGGCGAACAGTTTTTGCCAGTCCAGTTGTCCGTCCGCTTCCAGGGCTGCCCAGGTTTCCAGTTTCTGGCTGCGGATCTTGCCGACCACCACTTGCTGTTTGGCCAGGTCCACGGTGGTGTCGCTGACGTCGAGACGCTCGAGTTTCGCCAGTTGACGTCCGTCCGGCGCCTTGATGGCGAACGGCGCGATGTTGACCGCGACGTTGCTCAGCAGCAGTTCGGTTTCCTTGGACAGGTTGAGCTTGTAGTCGGTGCTCAGGCTGACGACACCCTCTTCCAGCACCAGTGGCACGGCGTCGCGCACGTAAGGCCAGAAGGCTTTCATCTTGCCGTCGGTGATCTTGAGGGTGCCTTCGGAGGCGATCGGAACCAGGCTGAAATTGCCTTTCCAGTCGATCTGCCCACCGGCCGGGCCGATCGCGACGAGGGTCATGTCGGCGTTGTCTTCAGGCAGGGTGCTGAGGTTTTTCAGCTCGAAATCGAGTTTGTCGTAAACGAATTCGATCGGCTCGCTGGGGCGCGCATCCACGAAGTGCAGGTTGCCGCCGGCCAGCTGGATCCGGTCGATGCGCAGTGGAAAGGGTTTGGCGTCGGGATCGGCCGGGGTGGGCTCGCTGGCCGGGAGCTTGAACAGACCGAGAAGATTGAGCTGACCGTCCTTGGCGAACAGGATCTCTGTTTTGGATTTTTCCAGTTCGATGTCGGATAGATGCAGGGCTTTGGTCCACAGACTGTCGAGTTGCAGGTTGGCGTACAGACGTTCGAAGCCGACCTGTTCCTTGCCCGGCTCGCCGATCACCAGGCCCCACAGTGTGAGTTCAAGGCTGAACGGGTTGAGTTCGATGCGCTGCAGATGCGCCGGCACCGTGGCGTAGTTGGCCAGTTGCTGATTCACCACCCTGAGCGCAATGCCCGGCAAAATCAGGAACCCCAGCAGGCTGTAGAGGGCCAGGGCAGTCAACAGGGCGCCAATCGCGCGAATCAATCCTTTGGGCATGTGCGGCTTCATCTGTCTGAATCGGAGTGCCTTGGAGTATGGCACGCGATTCCGGTTCCGAAGTACATCGCGCGAGACAGGATTGTTCAGATTTGTCTGCAATTTCTGTAGGAGCTTCCGAAGGCAGCTCCTGCAGGGGTAAAGGTCAGAGCTGCAGAATCAGTGTCTTCAACGGCGGTTGTTGATCCCGCGAAGGGAAGTCGGCACCTGGCGTCATCACGCTCCATTCACGCACCGGCCGCCCGGCTTTTTCGGCGCAGCGCAGCACCTGTTCGCGCCAGTCATCCATGCTGACTTTCGCCAGATTGTTGCAGCAGATCAGCACGCCATTCTCGGCGGTGGTCAGCAGGGCCGGCTTGAGCAGGCTTTGATAATCGCGCAGCAGGTCGACGGTGCCGAACGCGCTCTTGGCCCACGCGGGCGGGTCGAGCAGCACGAGGTCGTACTGGCGCTGTTCGAGGCGCTGATAGCTCGGCAGTTTCTGCCCGCGACGCTGACTGATCGGCAGGCCGGCCAGTTGGCGGATCGCCGGGAAGTAGTCGGACTGGATGAATTCCATGGTAGGCAGTTGCGGATTGAGCTGACCGTTCTCGCGCCCCACTGCCAGATTGCCCTCGGCGAAATCCAGGTTGCACACTTCGTGCGCCCCGCCGGCCGCTGCGCTCAGACCGACGCCGCAGGTGTAGGCAAACAGGTTGAGCACGCTTTTGCCCTTGGCGTGATCCTTGACCCAGCCGCGGGTGTTGCGCAGGTCGAGGAACAGCAGCGGATCCTGCCCGGCGTGGCGTCCGCGCACACGATAATTCAGGCCCCATTCGTGGCCGACCAGATTGGCCAGCGCGGCGTCGTCGGCGCGGTAGACGCTGTCTTCACGGTCGATTCGCGAGTTGCCACGGGAGCGGTCGTTGTAGACCAGCAGGGTTTCAAGGCCCAGGGTCTGGTTGACCATGGCGTGCAGTTGCAGCAGGTCTTCGCGCGCCAGGGTCTGGTGGAAACTTTGCACCATCAGTTGCGGGCCGTAGCGGTCGATGGTCAGGCCGCCGGCGCCTTCCTGGCTGCCATGGAACAACCGATAGCAGTCGGTGCCCTGGCGGTGCAGCTCGGCGAGCAGATCCTGGCGTTGATCGAGGGCGGCGCGCAGCGCCAGGTTCAAGGAAGACATGCGGGCGCCTTGCTGGAGGGAATCGGGGCGCGGGAGTTTAGCAGCAACTCGGCTGCAAGCGGCGAGCTTCAAAAGCTTGAGGCTCGCCACTTGCAGTTGCGCTTACTGGTTCAGGCGTTTATCGATCAAGCCCTGCACCACGCTCGGATCCGCCAGCGTCGAGGTGTCGCCGAGGCTGTCGAGTTCGTTGCAGGCGATCTTGCGCAGGATCCGCCGCATGATCTTGCCCGAGCGGGTCTTCGGCAGGGCCGGGGCCCACTGAATCAGGTCCGGTTTGGCGAAGCTGCCGATTTCCTTGCTGACGTGGGCCAGCAGTTCCTTTTTCAGCTCGTCGTTGGGCTCGGTGCCGTTCATCGGTGTGACGAACGCATAAATCCCCTGGCCTTTGACGTCGTGGGGATAACCGACCACGGCGGCTTCGGCGATGCTGTCGTGCAGCACCAGCGCACTTTCCACCTCGGCGGTACCGATGCGATGGCCGGAGACATTGATCACGTCATCGATGCGCCCGGTGATCCAGTAATCGCCGTCCTCGTCGCGGCGGGCGCCGTCGCCGGTGAAGTAGTAACCGGGATAGGGCTTGAAGTAGGTGTCGACCATGCGCTGCGGATCGCCGTATACGCTGCGGATCTGCGCCGGCCAGCTCGACTTGATCGCCAGCACGCCGCTGCCGGCGCCTTTGATTTCCTTGCCGTGCTCATCGAGCAGCACCGGTTGCACGCCGAACATCGGCTGTGTGGCGCAGCCCGGTTTGATCCGCTGGGCGCTGACCAGCGGGCTGAGCATGATGCCGCCGGTTTCGGTCTGCCACCACGTATCGACTATCGGGCAGCGTTGTTCGCCTACGACGTTGAAATACCATTCCCACGCTTCCGGGTTGATCGGCTCACCGACACTGCCGAGCAATCTGAGGCTTTGTCGCGAAGTTTCCTGCAAGGGGCCGGCGCCTTCACGCATCAACGCGCGCAGGGCGGTGGGGGCGGTGTAGAAAATGTTGACCTTGTGTTTGTCGATCACCTGCCAGAAACGCGAAGTGCTCGGGTAGCTCGGCACACCCTCGAAAATCAGCGTGGTGGCGCCGTTGGCCAGCGGGCCGTAGACGATATAGCTGTGGCCGGTGACCCAGCCGACGTCGGCGGTGCACCAGAACACTTCACCGTCGCGATAATCGAGGACGTACTTGAAGGTCATCGCCGCTTGCAGCAGGTAACCGCCGGTGGTGTGCAGCACGCCCTTGGGTTTGCCGGTGCTGCCGGAGGTGTAGAGGATGAACAGCGGGTCTTCGGCGTCCATCGGTTCCGGCGGGCAATCGTCGCTGACGTCGCGCACGGCCTGGTGATACCAGAGGTCGCGGCCTTCGACCCAGTCGACTTTGTTCTGGGTACGCTCGACCACCACGACGGTGCTGACATTCGGACAACTCTGGAGGGCCTTGTCGACGTTCTGTTTCAGCGGCACGAATTTGCCACCGCGCACGCCCTCGTCGGCGGTGATCACGGTGCGGCAGTCGGCGTCGAGAATGCGGTCGCGCAATGAGTCCGGGGAGAAACCGCCAAACACTACCGAGTGAATCGCGCCGATCCGTGCGCAGGCGAGCATGGCGTAGGCGGCTTCGGGGATCATCGGCATGTAGATGCACACCCGGTCGCCTTTTTTCACGCCACGGCTTTTCAGCACGTTGGCCAGGCGGCAGACGTGGTGATGGAGTTTGTTGTAGGTGATTTGCGTCGACTCGGCCGGGTCGTCGCCTTCCCAGAGGATGGCGGTCTGATCGCCGCGCGTTTCCAGATGGCGGTCGATGCAGTTGTAGCTGACGTTCAGCTTGCCACCGGCAAACCAGGCGGCGTCGCCGGTCTTCAGGTCATAGCGCTGGACGGTCTGCCACGGCGTGCTCCAGTCGAGGAAGCGGGTAGCCTGTTCGGCCCAGAAGGTGCTGGGGTGTTCAATGGATTCGCGGTACAGGCGCTGGTAGTCGTCCTGACTCAACTGTGCAGCCCGGCGGACGGCATCGGCTTTGGGGAACGTGCTGATATCGAACATGACGGTTCCTTATTCTTGTTGTGCGACAAGGATAAAGATGCGCCGAGAGCCGAGAGGGTTCAATACCTGTAAACAAACACCCCCTCATGGCGAGGGGGTGTATTCAGGGCAGGATCAGCCGCGGTGACGGCCGCGGAAGTAGTTGATCAGGCCTTGGGTGGACGGGTCTTCAGCGGCGGTTTCTTCGCTGCCGACCAGACGGTTGTACACGCCTTTGCCCAGTTCCTTGCCCAGCTCCACGCCCCACTGGTCGAAGGCGTTGATGCCCCAGACCACGCTTTGCACGAAGACTTTGTGTTCGTACATCGCCACCAGTGCGCCGAGACGGCGCGGGCTGATGCGCTCGACCACAAGGGTGTTGCTCGGACGGTTGCCCGGGATCACCTTGTGCGGTGCGAGTTTCTGCACCTGGTCTTCGCTCATGCCCTTGTCGCGCAGTTCCGCTTCGGCTTCCGGCAGGGTCTTGCCGAGCATCAGCGCCTGGCTCTGCGAGAGGCAGTTGGCGTACAGCCACTGGTGGTGGTCGGAGACCGGGTTGAAGCTGACGATCGGCACAATGAAGTCGGCCGGAATCAGTTGGGTGCCTTGGTGCAGCAACTGGTGGTAAGCATGCTGACCATTGCAGCCGACGCCGCCCCAGATCACCGGGCCAGTGTCGGTCGACACCGGGGTGCCGTCCTGACGTACGCTCTTGCCGTTGGATTCCATGTCCAGCTGTTGCAAGTGCTTGGTGATGTTACGCAGGTAGTGGTCGTACGGCAGGATCGCGTGGCTTTGCGCGCCCCAGAAGTTGCCGTACCACACGCCGAGCAGGGCCAGCAGTACCGGCATGTTCTGTTCGAACGGCGCGCTCTGGAAATGCTGGTCCATGGTGTAGGCACCGGACAGCAGTTCCTTGAAGTTTGACATGCCGATGGCCAGCGCGATTGGCAGGCCGATGGCCGACCACAGCGAGTAACGACCGCCGACCCAGTCCCACATCGGGAAGATGTTCTCTTCGCGGATACCGAAGGCCACGGCGGCGGCATTGTTGCTCGATACGGCGATGAAGTGGCGATACAGCTCGGCTTCCGAACCGCCCTGGGCCAGGTACCAGGCACGTGCGGCCTGGGCATTTTTCAGGGTTTCGAGGGTGTTGAACGACTTCGACGAAACGATGAACAGCGTGGTCTCGGCGCGCAGTTTCTGCGTCAGCTCGTGGAACTCGCTGCCGTCGATGTTCGCCAGGTAATGGCAACGCACGCCTTTCTGGGCGTAGGACAGCAGGGCTTCGGAGACCAGCTCGGGGCCGAGGAACGAGCCACCGATGCCGATGTTCACCACGTCAGTGATCGGCTTCTCGGTGTAACCGCGCCACAGACCGTCGTGGATGCGGCCCACGAGATCGGTGATCTGGTTCAGCACCTTGTGAACTTCAGGCATCACGTTGACGCCGTTGACCGACAGCTTGTCGCCGACCGGGCGACGCAGGGCGGTGTGCAGCGCCGGGCGGCCTTCGGAGGAGTTGACGATTTCGCCGTCGAACAGTGCCTTGATCGCGCCTTTGAGATCGACTTCATTGGCCAGACCCACCAGCAGGTTGCGGGTCTCGGCGTTGATCAGATTCTTCGAATAGTCGAGAAACAGTCCGCAGCTGCTGAGGGTGAACTGATTGAAGCGCTGCGGATCGGCGTTGAAGGCTTCGCGCATGCTGAAATCCTGCATGGCTTGGCGGTGATCTTTCAACGCTTGCCAGGCAGGCAGAGCGGTAACGTCATGAGGAGTGCGGTAGTACGCCATCGCTGCGGTTTTCCTTTTTACTTGAACGGCCTTTTGAACTCTGAAAAGACCTCCCCGCCATGTTTGGGCGAGGGGGCAACTGCGTCGACACGATTACTTTGGCGCAGGGCGAATACAGTAAACCCAGCGCCGCGATCTGTCTTGGCTTTGTCTGACCTGTTTTCGGTACTTTTTTAACATTGATAACAGACGGGGCCGACAGACGGCGAGTAATGCGAGCAAGTCCCTGCTTATCGCGTGGCGTCGAACGGCAGGAAGTTTGCCCGATGGGCAGGTGCTCAGCAATACGGTCTGGAAGTGCGTGCACACGCTGTGGGAGCGGGGTTGCTCCCACAGCGTTTGCCGGTGTTCAGGCGGGGGTATCGAGATTCAGATGCAGGTTGTCGATCAACCGGGTGGTGCCGAGGAAGGCCGCGACCAGAATCACCAGATCGCGATCCTCCGCCGTTGCCGGACGCAGGGTCAGGGCGTGGCGGATTTCCAGGTAGTCCGGACGCAGGCCGGCGGCTTCCAGTTGCTGGCGTTGCGCCTGGATCAGGGTAGGGAAGTCGCGCTCGCCTTGCTTGATCGACTCGGCAATGCTGCTCAGGGTGCGATAGACCACCGGCGCCACGGCGCGCTGTTCTTCACTGAGGAATCCGTTGCGCGACGACAGCGCCAGACCGTCGGCGGCGCGTACGGTCGGCTCGCCAATGATCTGGATCGGCATGTTCAGGTCGTGCACCAGCGCGCGGATCACTGCCAGTTGCTGGAAGTCTTTCTGGCCGAAGATCGCCAGGTCCGGCTGGACCATGTTGAACAGCTTGCTGACTACCGTCGCCACGCCTTCGAAGTGCCCCGGACGGCTGGCGCCGCACAGGCCTTCGGACAGTTGCGGCACGCTGACCCGGGTCTGACCGGCCATGCCGTCGGGGTACATTTCCTCGACGGTCGGGGCGAACAGCAGATCGCATCCGGCTTCCAGCAGTTTTTCCTGATCCGCCGCCAGGGTGCGCGGGTACTTGTCGAGGTCTTCGCCGGCGCCGAACTGCAGCGGGTTGACGAAAATGCTCGCGACCACGAAGTCCACGCGCTGGGTGGCTTTGGTGATCAGCGCGATGTGGCCGCTGTGCAGGTTGCCCATGGTCGGCACGAAGCCGATGCGCTTGCCTTCACTGCGGGCGCGCGCCACGGCGGCGCGCAGTTCACGTACGGTTTTGACGGTGTTCATGCAGAGAATCCGTGTTCGATTCCGGGGAAAGTGGTGGCTTTGACTTCACTGACGTAAGCCTTCAGCGCGGACTGGATGCTGTCCTGACCCTGCATGAAGTTTTTCACGAATTTCGGCACACGGCCGCTGATCGACAGGCCGAGCATGTCGTGCAGTACCAGCACCTGACCGTCGGTATCCGAACCGGCGCCAATGCCGATCACCGGGATTTTCACGGCCTGGCTGATTTCAGCCGCCAGTTCGCTCGGCACGCATTCGAGCAGCAACATGGCTGCACCGGCCTGCTCCAGCGAGATCGCGTCGGCGCGCATCTGGCGTGCCTGGTTCTCGTTACGACCCTGCACTTTATAGCCACCGAGAATGTTCACGGCTTGCGGGGTCAGGCCCATGTGGGCGCAGACCGGCACACCGCGTTCGGCCAGCAGGCGGATCGAGTCCGCCAGCCACAAGGCGCCTTCGACCTTGACCATGTGCGCGCCGGCCTGCATCAGCAGGGCGCTGTTGGTCATGGTTTGCTCAAGGGTGGCGTTGGCCATGAACGGCAGGTCGGCCAGGATCAGGGCATCAGAGTTGCCGCGTTTGACGCTGGCAACGTGGTAGGCCATTTCTGCGGTGGTCACCGGCAGGGTGCTGTCGTGACCCTGCAGGACCATGCCGAGGGAGTCGCCCACCAGCAGCACTTCGACACCGGCCTCGTTGCAGGCGTGGGCGAAGGTCGCGTCATAGCAGGTCAGCATGGTGATCTTTTCACCTTTCTGCTTGAGGCTCTGGAGCGTGGTCAGGGTGATGGCTGGCATGTAAGAAATCCTCGTTCAGGCGCTTTGGAAACTACTGCGAGTAACGCGCGTGATTCGTCATCTATTCAGGCGCACGCTCTTTTGTCGTGCTTATAAGGCCTGGATTGCGCCCTTGTATGCCGGGTTGGCGGCAGCGGGACGCCTATAGTCGTGATGAGGCCTCAGGAAGTCAATTGCATGTGTTACCGCATTGTTACGAGGGGAGTGTTACCGGCGTTACTGATGCGATTCAGCGGGCCGGCGGGCCTGATCTGCGGGGTTTTTGTCCTACAAGAAAGCAAAATGCGGGAGCCGATGGGCTCCCGCATCAGCGGTTTGTATCAGGCGTGGGAGAGGCGTTCGAGGCCGACGAACGGGCAGGCTGCAAGAAGATCGGCAAGGGTGCGGCCATCGGCCAGACGCAGATCTTCGGGCGCCAGTTCGGCCAGGGGATAGAGAACGAACGCGCGTTCCTGCATGTGGTAATGCGGGACTTTCAGGCGCGGCTCGTCGATCAGGCGATCACCGAACAGCAGAATGTCCAGATCCAGCGTGCGCGGGCCCCAACGCTCCAGGCGTTCGCGGCCCTGATCATTTTCGATCGCCTGCAAGGCATCGAGCAGATCCAGCGGGGCGAGCGCGCTGTCGAGTGCGGCAACCGCGTTGGTGTAACGCGGTTGTCCCGGCAGTAGCGAGTCGCTATGGTAGAAGGCAGACACGCCGACCAGTTGGGTGTCGGGCAATTGCCCCAGCGCGTCGACCGCGCTGCGCAGTTGTTCAGCCGGGTCAGCCAGGTTGCTGCCCATGCCGATGTAGATGCGTTCCATGCCTTATTCGCCCGTGGCGCTCGGTGCGCCAGCGCGTTTGCGTTTGGAACCGCTGCTGCGGCGACGCTTGCGCGGTGCGCCACTGGCGTCATCACCCTTGCCGCTGAGGTCGCGGATCATGTCGCGACGTTCGCTGTCGTTGGCGTCCTGATAATCGGTCCACCATTCGCCCAGGCCATCGGTCTGCTCACCGGCGCTCTCACGCAGCAGCAGGAAATCGTAGCCGGCGCGGAAGCGCGGATTGTCCAGCAGCAGGTCGGCACGTTTGCCGCTGCGGCGTGGCAGACGTTCCTGCATGTCCCAGATCTCGCGGATCGGCATGGTGAAGCGTTTTGGAATCGCGATGCGCTGGCACTGTTCGGCGATCAGCTCGTGAGCGCCTTCCTGCATGGCCGGAATCGGCGGCATGCCGCGCTCTTGCAGACGCAACACGCGGGCCGGCAGGGCAGGCCACAGCAGCGCGGCGAACAGGAACGCCGGGGTTACCGGTTTGTTCTGTTTGATCCGCAGGTCGGTGTTGGTCAGTGCTTCGCTGATCAGCGTGTGGGTGTACTCCGGGTTGTGTTCCAGCGCATCGGCACTGGCCGGGAACAGCGGCGCGAACAGTTGCAGGTCGACCAGCATCTCGAAGGTGATGGCACCGTGGCCGGAGAGGAACAGCTTGAGCACTTCCTCGAACAGGCGGGCCGACGGGATCTCGCGCAGCATTGGCGCCAGTTCTCGGATCGGCTGGACGGTGTGCTTCTCGATACCGAAATTGAGCTTGGCGGCGAAACGCACGGCCCGCAGCATTCGCACCGGGTCTTCCTGGTAGCGTTGTTTCGGGTCGCCGATCAGACGGATCAGGTGATTGCGGATGTCGTGCACGCCGTTGGCGTAGTCGAGGATGCGCTCGCTGACCGGATCGTAATACAGGGCGTTGATGGTGAAGTCGCGGCGTTGCGCGTCTTCTTCCAGGGTGCCGTAGACGTTGTCGCGCAGAATGCGCCCGCTCTCGTTGCGCGAAGACTGGTTGCTGTCTTCGTCGTCTTCGTTTTGCGGGTGATTGGCGCGGAAGGTCGCGACTTCAATGATTTCGCGACCGAAATGGATGTGTACCAGCTTGAAGCGGCGGCCGATGATCCGCGCATTGCGGAATTCGGCGCGAACCTGCTCGGGGGTGGCGCTGGTGGCGACGTCGAAGTCTTTGGGCGTGATGCCCAGCAGCATGTCTCGCACGCAACCGCCAACCAGGTAGGCCTGGTAGCCGGCGCCCTGCAGACGTTCGACGATGTTGACCGCGTAACGGCTGAATTGCGCCTTCTGCAGCGAATGTTGGCCGCTGTTGAGGACTTCAGGCGTGCTACGGATGTGTTGCGTACGACGCAGGGGAGTTCGGAATGACTGGAACAGCTTCTTCAGCATGGGATGCACTGTTTGAAGGAATGTTCGGCCATACCAGAGAATGACCGCATGATGGGCCGGGATTCTAGCATTTAGTCGAGGGATGGTGTAGGACGCTGCCGTTTTGCGCTGCAAGCCGCAGGCTAGAGGGGGTGAAGATGCATCAGAAGGGGGGATTTACCGTAAAGGAGAAACTACAAGGGGAGCCGAAGCTCCCCAAGAAGTAGTTGCGTGCTCTTTTTATTATTGATTCGGGCTTCTTGTTTTTGTTGAGTGCCCTCGCCATGAAGCTTTTCCTTCATGACCCTCCCAATCGGGAGCCAAGAGCAAACGGATTGCTTTGGTCGCTGTGTTGCAGTGATCTTGCGATCCAACCAGTACAGGCTCTGTCTTAAGACAGTTTTTGTTGTTCTCGGCCTGGTCGTGGGGCTAGCCCCAAATACAACGCCTCTCCAAAAGAATCAGTTAGCTGCGCCTCTCGCCGTCTTGTTTTTATTGTGCGTGAGTCGATTCGTCTTATTTTTATTGTCTTGTGCATTGCTTGTTATTGTTCTTGTACCAAACATATAGCAGGTGCCGTGCCAACTTTTGCGAACCCCAATAAAACAAGGGGTTAGGTCGATATAACCGTTTTCGCAGGGCGAAAAAAAGCCGGGGTTTCGTTACCGATAACCCCGGCTTCTGTTACGTGAAAAGACTGAGGTAACAGTTTTTTCACATCCTCAACCGTTACCCGCCCACTCGACAGGTAACGTTCAGCTCTCGCTGGCGACCCCGGTCTTGCGCCGTGGAATGCCCAGACGCTGACGACGCTCCCACAGGCATTTGCGGCTGACGCCCAGTTTGCGCGCCAGTTCGGTCTCGGTCATGTGGTCCTGATGCTCGAGTACGAAATGCTGGAAGTAGTCTTCCAGTGACAGATCTTCGGTCGGCTCGTGGCTGCTGTTGCTGGCGTTACCGGGCTGTTGAGCCGGCAGGCCGATGAATTCGTCGTCCTCCAGGTCGCCCAGCTCGATGTCGATGCCCAGCAGGTCGGCAGAGATTTCCGGGCTTTCGCTCAGAATCACGGCGCGCTCGACGGCGTTTTCCAGCTCCCGCACGTTACCCGGCCAGGAATAGTGCCGGATCGCCTGTTCGGCATCGGCGGCAAATTTCAGGTCGGTGCGGTTGATGCGGGCGCTCTGACGAGCAAGGAACGCATTGGCGATTTCGTTGACGTCGGCGCCACGCTCGCGCAGGGCCGGCAGTTTCAACGCGATCACATGGAGGCGGTAGTACAAGTCTTCACGGAACTGACCGATTTTCGCCAGGCTCTTGAGGTCCCGGTGGGTCGCGGCGATCAACCGGACATCGACCTTCTGCGACTGGACCGAGCCAACCCGGCGAATTTCGCCTTCCTGCAGTACGCGTAGCAAACGAGCCTGGGCTTCCAGTGGCAATTCACCGATCTCGTCGAGGAACAGCGTGCCGCCGTCCGCCGCTTCCACCAGACCGGCGCGACCGGCGCTGGCACCGGTGAACGCACCTTTCTCGTGACCGAACAGTTCGGACTCGATCAGGCTTTCCGGGATGGCGGCGCAGTTCACCGAGATCATCGGTGCCTTGGCCCGTTTCGACAGGTTGTGCAGGGCGCGGGCCACCAGTTCTTTACCGGTACCGGATTCGCCCTGGATCAGCACATTGGAATCGGTCGGCGCGACTTTACGGATCTTGCCGTAAAGGTCCTGCATCGGCGGGCACGAGCCGATGATGCCGATTTCGCCATTGCTGTTGTCGATGGCGGATTTGCCGCTGCCATTGGCCGGTTTGGCAGGAGCCGCTTCGCCGGCGGCAGGCGCCGACTGGCGATCACGCAGGATCCGCGCGACAGCCTGAAGCATTTCATCGTGGTCGAAAGGCTTGGCGATGTAATCCACCGCGCCCATCTTCATCGAGTCGACCGCCGAGCGGAGGCTGGCGTAGCTGGTCATGATCAGCACCGGCGTGCCCTGGCCGAGCTTGATCAGCTCGGTACCCGGAGCGCCCGGCAGTCGCAGGTCGCTGACGATCAGATCGAATGTGGGAATACTGAAGCGTTCTTGTGCTTCCTGCACTGAACCGGCTTCGCTGACCTGGTACTGGTTACGTTCCAGCAGGCGGCGCAAGGCGGAGCGGATAATGGTTTCGTCTTCGACGATCAAAATGTGCGGCATTGATTCGATACTCTCGACGGTCTCAGTTCACAGCGGACGTCGCTTCGACATGGCGCGGCAATGTCACCCGGATACGGGTGCCGCGCTGGCTCTGAACATCAGCCGGGCTGTCGATGGTGATTTGTCCATAATGCTCTTCAACGATGGAATAGACCAGTGCAAGGCCCAGACCGGTGCCTTCGCCAGGATCCTTGGTGGTGAAGAAGGGTTCGAACAATCGATCCATGATGCTCGACGGAATACCGCTGCCTTCGTCTTCGACGATCAGATCGACCGTGTGTTCGCCGGCTTCACTCTTCACGCGTACCGCACTGCCGGCAGGCGAGGCGTCACGGGCGTTGGAGAGCAGATTGATCAAAACCTGGGCGAGCCGCTGCGGATCGCCTTCGACCCAGTGATCGGGATCGCACAGGTTGTAGAACTGGACTTCGAAATTGCGCCGGTTCAGGGCCAGCAGGCCGATGGCGTCCTGGGCGACTTCCGCCAGACAGACGGGCTCGTCGCTGTGCTGATGGCTGCCGGCGTGGGCGAAGCTCATCAACGACTGGACGATGCGTGAAACGCGCTTGGTCTGCTCGAGGATCTGGCCGCTGATTTCCGTCAGCTCACCGTCCTCTTCGCGCTCTTCCCGCAGGTTTTGCGCGAGGCAGGCGATGCCGGTGATCGGATTGCCGATTTCGTGAGCAACACCCGCTGCGAGTCGACCGATGCTGGCCAGACGCTCGGAATGAACCAGTTTGTCTTCGAGCATCTGGGTTTCGGTCAGGTCTTCCACCAACAGCACCAGGCCGCTGTTGCCCGGTGCCAGCGGCTCGTCGATGGCCGCTTTGTGCAGGTTCAGCCAGCGGGTCTGGCCGTCGAGAGCCAGGTGCTGCTTGTGCAAGTGCTCGTCGGGCAGGTGGATGAAGCCTTGCAACAGATCTTTCCACGGATTGGCGATGGTGCTCAGGCGCGAGCCGACCACCCGTTGCGCGGCAATCCCGGTCAGTTCTTCCATGGCCTTGTTCCACATCAGGATCTCCTGATCCTTGGCCAGCGAGCAGACGCCCATCGGCAGTTCCTGCAGGGTCTGGCGGTGGTAGCGGCGCAAGGCGTCGAGTTCGGCGGCCAGCCCGGTCAGACGCGAGTGGTAATCCTCGAGGCGGCTTTCAATGAAGTGGATGTCTTCGGTGACGTAGTTTTCGCCGCCGGCCTTGTAGGGCAAGAAGGTTTCCACCATGTCCTGGGCGACGCTCGGGCCCATCAGACCGGAGAGGTTGGCTTCGATCCGGTCGCGCAGACGGCGCAAGGCATAAGGGCGGCGCTCGTCGAATGGCAGATAAAGGTCGCGCAGGGCCTGCTCGACTTCTTTCTGCGCAGCCTTGGCGCCCAGCGGTTTGGCCAGTTGCGTGGCGAATTCCTGCGGCGAGGCGGCGTGCAATTCGCGGCGCTGCGGACGACGTACGTTGTCCACCGCGCAGGCTTCGGCGGCGCTGGCCTCTTCGGGGCTGGCATTGGTGAACAGCGAAATCAGCGTGAACATCAGGACGTTGGCTGCCAGCGAGGCGATGGCCGCCATGTGCCAACTGGTGTCGTCCAGCACGTAGATCATGTTCAGCAGCGGAATATAGAAACCCTGCAGATTGCCGACCAGCGGCAACAGCATGGTCACGACCCACACCACAATCCCCGCCAGCAGACCGGCGATAAAGCCGCGGCGATTGGCGGTCGGCCAGTACAGCACCGACAGCACACCCGGCAGGAATTGCAGGGTCGCAACGAAGGCGACGATGCCGAGGTTGGCCAGATCCTGCTCGGCGCCCAGCATCAGATAGAAGCAGAAGCCGGCCATGATGATCGCGACGATCAGTGCCCGGCGGGTCCATTTCAGCCAGCGATAGATATTGCCCTCGGCCGGTGGCTGGTAGAGCGGCAGCACCAGATGGTTCAGGGCCATGCCCGACAGCGCCAGCGTGGTGACGATGATCAGGCCGCTGGCTGCCGACAGTCCGCCGACATAGGCCAGCAACGCCAGCGACTTGCTGTTGGCGGCGATGCCGATACCGAGGGTGAAGTATTCCGGATTGGTGGTGGCGCCGAGTTTCAGGCCGGCCCAGAGAATCAGCGGCACGGCCAGGCTCATCAGCAGCAGGAACAGCGGCAGGCCCCAGCTTGCGCTGACCAGCGAGCGTGGGTTGAGGTTTTCGGTGAAGGTCATGTGATACATGTGCGGCATCACGATCGCCGAGGCGAAAAACACCAGCAGCAACGTGCGCCACGGGCCTTCCTGCAACGGTGTGTGCAGAGCGGCGAGGGCGGTCTGGTTCTGCAGCAGCCACAGTTCAAGTTGCTGCGGGCCGTCGAATACGCCGTACAGCGCGTAGAGGCCGACGCCGCCGAGGGCGGCCAGTTTGATCACCGATTCGAAAGCAATCGCGAACACCAGCCCTTCGTGCTTTTCACGGGTGGCGATGTGACGGGAGCCGAAGAAGATCGTGAACAGGATGATCAGTGCGCAGAACGCCAGGGCCACGCGGTTCTGCACAGGTTCGCCGGTGAGGATGCCGATTGAATCGGCCACGGCCTGGATCTGCAACGCCAGTAGCGGCAATACGCCGATCAGCATGAAAATCGTGGTCAGCGCACCAGCCCAGGTGCTGCGGAAGCGGAAGGCGAACAGATCCGCCAGCGACGACAGTTGATAAGTACGGGTGATCTTGAGGATCGGATACAGCAGCACCGGCGCCAGCAGAAACGCGCCGGATACCCCGAGATAACTGGACAGAAAACCGTAGCCGTACTGATAGGCCAGACCGACCGTGCCATAGAATGCCCACGCACTGGCGTAGACCCCCAGCGACAGGGTGTAGGTCAACGGATGGCGAATGATCGCCCGCGGGATCATGCCCCGTTCACTGATCCAGGCCACCCCGAACAACGCGGCCAGGTAGGCGGCGCTGATCAGCAGCATCTGGGTCAGGCTAAAGCTCATCGGCATCTTTTTGGCTCTGCAGGATGAAGGTCACGACAATCAGGATCAGCCAGAGCAGATAAGGGCGATACCAGGCGCCCGTAGCGTCGATCCACCAATCCATGATGGCGGGAGAAAACAGGTAGATCCCCACGACCAGAAGCAGGACCAAGCGATAGATGTACATCCCGGCCTCTCTTTTTTATGCGCGTGCCCGAAAACGTGCGGCGATGGTAACGGATGGGCGCGCCACTGCAAGTGTCGTCACAGCAGTTGCGCTTCGGGCAGGGTCAGTGTGCGCGGGATTTTCAAGGCATCCCAGTGGGCGCTGCCCCAGTTCAACAGTTCCTGCGGCGAGGCGTGGGCCAGTTCGAGCCCCGGGTTTTGCCCCAGTGCGCGCAAGGCCCGCAGCAACAATGGTGTGGCCTGATCGGCTTCCAGCGGTGGCGAGCGATAGGACTTGCCGAGCTTGTTGCCGTCCGGCTGGGTAATCAGTGGCAGATGCAGATAGCGCGGCTGGCGCAGGCCCAGCAATTCCTGCAGATAGAGCTGGCGTGGCGTGGAGTCGAGCAGATCGGCACCGCGCACGATGTCGGTGATGCCCTGCCACGCGTCGTCCAGTACCACCGCCAGTTGGTAGGCGTAGAGGCCGTCGCGGCGGCGGATCACGAAATCTCCCACGTCACGGCCCAGGTGCTGGCGGTATTCGCCCTGCACCCGGTCGATGAAGTGGTATTCCAGCTCTGGCACGCGCAGGCGGATCGCGGCGTCTTCCTGACCATGGCCGGCATTGCGGCACAGTCCCGGATAAATGCCGTGGTACGGCTCCAGTTGTTTGCGCGAGCAGGTGCAGGCGTAGGCCAGGCCGTGATTGAACAGGCTGTCGAGGACTTGAGCATAGGCTTCGTGCCGGTCGCTCTGGCGGACCATTTCGCCGTCCCATTCGAAGCCATAGCTTTCCAGTGCCTTGAGAATCGCCGCTTGCGCGCCCGGCTCTTCGCGAGGCGGATCGAGATCTTCCATGCGCACCAGCCAGCGGCCATTCACCGAGCGGGCATCCAGATAAGAAGCGAGCGCCGCTACCAGCGAGCCAAAGTGCAGGTGTCCACTGGGGGTCGGGGCAAAGCGGCCAATGTAGGCGGGGGAGGTGTTGGCAGTCATGAGGGCGATGTTACTTGAGAGTCAAAGAACAGCAGAAACAAAAACGGAGCGTTCGCACGCTCCGTTTTTCGTTCAGGCCGGGATTATTTGCCGACCTGCTTTTCCTTGATTTCCGCCAGGTTCTTGCAGTCGACGCACATGTCGGCAGTCGGACGGGCCTCGAGGCGCTTGACGCCGATCTCGATGCCGCAAGAGTCGCACCAGCCGTACTCTTCGTCTTCGATCAGTTGCAGGGTCTTGTCGATCTTCTTGATCAGTTTGCGCTCGCGGTCGCGGGCGCGCAGCTCGAGGGCGAACTCTTCTTCCTGACTGGCACGGTCGGCCGGATCAGGAAAGTTGGCCGCTTCGTCTTTCATGTGATCAACAGTGCGGTCGACTTCCTGCATCAAGTCCAGTTTCCACTTGGTCAGGATCTTGGTGAAGTGCGCGCGCATTGGAGCGCCCATGTACTCTTCGCCCGCTTTCGGGACGTAGGGTTCGAAACCGCTGAGTGTCTGACTTGCCTGTTGCTTTGCTTGGGTGGGCATGAAATGGACCGCCTCTACTCTTGTAATCCATTGCGCAGGATTGCTCCATCACCGACACCTGCCGGCCCTGCGGCTGCAAGCGGGCGAACTTACCAGATCAATTCGGCCCGCGCTACTCCCGGATGTCGAGCGCGCGGCCAGTGGGGCTTGCAAATGTTTGCCAAGCCATGTCCGGCAATGTTGCAGACCTGCTCAATCACTGATTTTAGTCAATCCTGGAGCGTACGCCCGGGTCGTTACAGTCCAGTGTTCTTGAGGCTGTGACCGTTGCGGGTTCTCGCTCGTTCCGGCAGATGGGTAGAATCGTTTCTTTTCCCTCGTTGAAGGAAGGCCAATGGCTCAGCCCTACAGTGCGCGCAGTCGTGCGATCGAACCGTTCCATGTGATGGCGTTGCTGGCGCGGGCCAATGAATTGCAGGCCGCCGGCCACGATGTGATCCACCTGGAAATCGGCGAACCTGACTTCACCACCGCCGAGCCGATCATCCGCGCGGGTCAGCAAGCCCTGACAGACGGGAAAACCCGCTACACCGCGGCCCGTGGCATTCCCGAGCTGCGCGAGGCGATTTCCGGCTTCTATCAAACGCGCTATGGCCTCAACATCGATCCCCGACGGATTCTCATCACGCCGGGCGGCTCCGGCGCGTTGCTGCTGGCCAGCGCGTTGCTGGTGGATCCGGGCAAGCACTGGCTGCTGGCCGACCCCGGCTATCCTTGCAACCGGCATTTTCTGCGACTGGTCGAAGGCGCGGCGCAGCTTGTGCCGGTCGGCCCGGACGTTCGCTATCAACTGACGCCGGACCTGGTGGCGCGCCACTGGGATCACGACAGCGTCGGCGCGCTGGTCGCTTCGCCAGCCAACCCGACCGGTACGATTCTGACACGCGATGAGCTGGCCGGTTTATCCACAGCCATCAAGGCGCGTCACGGGCATCTGGTGGTGGACGAGATCTATCACGGCCTGACTTACGGCACCGACGCAGCCAGTGTGCTGGAAGTCGATGACAGTGCATTTGTCCTCAACAGTTTCTCCAAATATTTCGGCATGACCGGATGGCGCCTCGGCTGGCTGGTGGCGCCGGATGCGGCGGTCAGTGAGCTGGAAAAGCTCGCGCAGAACCTCTACATCAGCGCGCCAAGCATGGCCCAACACGCAGCGCTGGCCTGTTTCGAGCCGGACACCATCGCGATTCTCGAAGAGCGCCGCGCCGAGTTCGGCCGTCGTCGCGACTTCCTGCTGCCGGCATTGCGTGAACTGGGTTTCAACATTGCCGTGGAGCCGGAAGGCGCGTTCTATTTGTATGCCGATATCAGCCAGTTCGGCGGCGATGCCTTCGCGTTCTGTCGGCATTTTCTCGAAACCGAACATGTGGCATTCACTCCGGGGCTGGATTTCGGCCGCTATCAGGCCGGGCATCATGTGCGCTTTGCCTACACGCAAAACCTCCCTCGCCTACAGGAAGCGGTGGAACGCATCGCCCGTGGCTTGAAGAGCTGGCAAGGCTGATGCGCTTTCATCCTCCTCTTGAAGAAGGCCGGTTGATCCGCCGTTACAAGCGTTTTCTCGCCGATATCGAAACCGTTGGCGGCGAGTTGCTGACCATTCATTGCCCGAACACCGGCTCGATGCTCAATTGCCAGGTTGAGGGCGGGCAGGTCTGGTTCAGCCGCTCCAATGACCCGAAGCGCAAGCTGCCCGGTACCTGGGAAGTCGGCGAAACACCGCAGGGCCGGCTGTTTTGCGTGAACACCGGGCGCGCCAACGCACTGGTCGAAGAGGCCTTGCAGGCGGGCGTAATCAGTGAACTGAACGGCTTTACCGGGCTCAAGCGCGAAGTGGCATACGGACAGGAAAAGAGCCGGATCGATTTTCGCCTCGACTATCCGACGGGCCCGGCCTACGTGGAAGTGAAAAGCGTCACGCTCGGTTTCGACGGCACGGCAGTGGCAGCGTTTCCCGATGCGGTGACAGAGCGCGGCGCCAAGCATTTGCGTGAGCTGGCGCATCTGGCCAGGGACGGGATTCGCGCGGTGCAGTTGTACTGCGTCAATCTCACCGGTATCGAAGCGGTGCGTCCTGCCGAGGAAATCGACTCGGCCTACGCCGCTGCGCTGCGTGAGGCGGTGGCGTGCGGGGTCGAAGTCCTGGCGTACGGCGTGCGTTTGAGCCATGAAGAGATGGTGATCGACCGGCGCCTGGATGTGCTGCTCAACGGTTAAACATCGATCCACAGCCCCTGCGCGTCTTCACGGCAAGGGATGGCCGTCAGCGATTGCCCGGCGCACGGGCCGGCGACGCATTCACCGTCTTCGATCAGAAACAGTGCGCCGTGGGTGGCGCACTGGATCAGGCTGTTGCTTGGGTCGAGAAACTGGTCGGGCTGCCATTCCAGTCCGACGCCCCGATGCGGGCAGCGATTGAGATAGACGTAAGCCCGCCCCGCGCGGCGCACGGCAAACAGTTTTTTCCCGTCAATATCGAAACCGCGACTGCCGTCCTCAACCAGATCGGCGCCCGCGCAAAGAAACTTCATGGCTATCCTCAAATGTCGGCTCGTGTCTGGATATGTCCGAGCTTGACGTTCAAATGCAAACAATTATCAAATGGCCGCCTTCACCCGTGGCGAGGTGACCGCTGCCGAGGATACTTGGCCTGCCGTCCCGATGTCCGGGAAAACCTTTCAAGGAAGCTGTCTATGCGCCTGAGTACCCGCGTTGCCGTGCTGTGTGTCGGACTGTTGGTCAGCCACCAGGCTGCAGCGACCGAGTTGCCGCAACGTTGGGTCAGCGCCGGCGGTGCGTTGTCGGAGTGGGTGAGTGCGCTGGGTGGCGAGGCCAAACTGGTAGGCGTCGACACCACCAGCCAGCATCCCGAGTCTCTCAAGTCGCTACCGAGCATCGGCTATCAGCGCAGCCTGTCGGCCGAAGGCATTCTCAGCCTGCGCCCGGACATCCTGATCGGCACCGAAGAAATGGGCCCGCCCCTGGTGATCTCGCAGGTTCGCAGTGCCAAGGTGCAGGTGGAATTGTTTTCGGCTCAGCCGGATCTGCCGACACTGGAAAAAAATGTCACCCATCTGGGTCAGTTGCTGGGCGCCGAAAGCCAGGCCGCGCAATTGCTGCAAAGTTATCAACAGCAGCTTGATGCGCAAAAGGCGCGAGTGGCTGAAGCGCAGACCCAGCAGAAAGCGCCGGGCGTGCTGTTGCTGCTCGGACATGCCGGCGGCAAACCGCTGATCGCCGGCAAAGACACCGCCGCCGATTGGCTGCTGCAACAGTCGGGCGGGCATAACCTTGCGACCCACACCGGGTACAAGCCGTTTTCTGTGGAATCCCTGGCCAGCCTCGATCCTGAAGTGCTGGTATTCGCTGACCGTGCGCTGACCGGCGAGGCGGCGAAAACGGCGCTGTTCAAGGAAAACCCGATCCTCAATTCCAGCCGTGCGGCCAAGACCGGACGCGTGCTGGAGCTGGATCCGACGCTGCTGGTGGGCGGGCTCGGGCCGCGTTTGCCGGCTGCGCTCAAGACCCTGTCTGACGGTTTCTACCCGGCCCAGAGCGGCCAATGACCACGCTGGTCAAACCCCGTGGCTTGTTCATCGGCCTGATCTTGCTGTGCCTGCTGGCGATCTGGCTGTCGCTGGCGTTGGGGCCGGTCAGTCTGCCGTTGTTCGATACCTTGCGCGCTGCGCTGCGCTTGATCGGTGTGCCGCTGGCGCCGGACGGGCTGGAACAGGCTGAACTGATTCTCGGGCAGATTCGTCTGCCGCGTACGTTGCTCGGGCTGGCAGTCGGCGGTGTGCTGGCGCTGTCCGGGGTGGCGATGCAGGGGTTGTTTCGTAATCCGCTGGCCGATCCTGGGCTGGTCGGCGTCTCGAGCGGTGCGGCGTTGGGCGCGGCGGTGGCGATTGTCGGCGGTTCGTTTTTTGGCGGATTGCCGGAGTGGTTCGGGCCTTATCTGCTGTCGGTTTGCGCGTTTCTCGGTGGCCTCGGCGTAACGGCGTTGGTCTATCGACTCGGTCGCCGTAACGGGCAGACGAATGTTGCGACCATGTTGCTGGCGGGTATCGCTCTGACGGCGCTGGCCAGTTCGGCGGTGGGGCTGTTTACCTATCTGGCCGACGACGCCACATTGCGCACGTTGACGTTCTGGAACCTGGGCAGCCTTAACGGCGCGAGCTATGCGCGGTTGTGGCCGCTGCTGATCAT
This sequence comes from Pseudomonas sp. B21-021, assembly GCF_024749205.1. Lineage (NCBI taxonomy): Bacteria > Pseudomonadati > Pseudomonadota > Gammaproteobacteria > Pseudomonadales > Pseudomonadaceae > Pseudomonas > Pseudomonas sp. B21-021. Next base: position 5,478,324 of record NZ_CP087192.1, on the reverse strand, counting down.
CACCGCCGGTGTTGCACTTTGGCTTCCACGGCGGGCGAAGGCGCTCAATGCGTTGCTGCTCGGCGAATCGGAAGCCGGGCATCTGGGGATCGATGTAGAACGGCTCAAGCGCGAGCTGGTGTTCTGCACGGCGCTGGGTGTCGGTGCGGCGGTGGCAGCGGCGGGCATGATCGGTTTTGTCGGGCTGGTGGTGCCGCATCTGGTGCGCTTGCTCGCGGGGCCTGATCATCGGGTGTTGCTGCCGGCATCGGTGCTGGCCGGGGCGAGTCTGTTGCTGCTGGCGGATCTGGTGGCGCGGCTGGCGCTGGCGCCGGCGGAACTGCCGATCGGCATCGTCACGGCGTTCATCGGTGCGCCGTTCTTCCTTTATCTGTTGCTGCGAGGGCGTGCCTGATGCTGCGTGCGCACAATCTGCACATCCGCCGTGGCCGCAAGACCGTTCTGGCCGATGTCAGCCTGCAACTCGAACCGGGCGAAGTGCTTGGCGTGTTGGGGCCGAATGGCGCCGGCAAAAGCACCTTGCTCGGCGCGCTGTGCGGTGAGCTGAGCGCGCACGAGGGGGAAGTGCTGCTGGACGGTGAGGCCTTGAGTCATTGGAGTGGCACTCAGCGCGCGCAGCGGCTGGCGGTGTTGCCGCAGGTATCGACCCTGGATTTCGCCTTTCGTGTTGAAGAAGTGGTCGGCATGGGGCGTCTGCCTTATCAGAGCGGGCGGGTGCGCGATGACGAGATCGTCGCTGCCGCATTGCGGGCGGCCGATGCCGGGCACCTGAGTGGCCGCAGTTATCTGGCGTTGTCCGGCGGCGAGCGTCAGCGCGTGCATCTGGCGCGGGTGCTGGCGCAGCTCTGGCCAGGACAGGCGGGGCAGACGTTGCTGCTCGATGAGCCGACCTCGATGCTCGATCCATTGCATCAACATACGACGCTGCAGGCAGTGCGCGAATTTGCCGATCGCGGCGCGGCAGTTCTGGTGATCCTGCATGATCTGAATCTGGCGGCGCGCTATTGTGATCGCATCCTGCTGCTTGAAGGCGGTCTCCCGGTCGCACTGGATACGCCGCAACAGGTGTTGCGCCCTGAATCGCTGAAGGCGGTTTTCGGTCTGGAAGTATTGGTGCAGCCGCACCCGGAGCGCGGGCATCCGCTGATCATCGCCCGCTGATGTCGTCATCGAGGTGAGGGTATGCGCGGGATTCTGCTGTTGGCGGTGTTGTGGCTTGCGGGTTGCCAGCATGTTGCGGAGCCGCCGGTCGTGGGCGAGATCCGTGATCTGCGTAGCGGCGAGAGTCTGACGGCGCAGCAATTACTGACGCAACTGAGCAGGCCGACGCGGCTAATCATTGGCGAACAGCATGACAACGCCGATCACCATGCCCTTCAATTGTGGTTGTTGCAGAACCTCGAAGAAACGCGACCCCAAGGCAGTCTCCTGTTGGAAATGCTGACGCCCGATCAACAGTCGCGGGTTGATGATGTGCGACATGCCACAACGCCACCGGTTGATCTTCCCGCTGCATTGGCCTGGCAGGACGGTTGGGACTGGAATCTCTACGGCCCGATTGTGCGGTTCGCCCTGACGCAATCCTGGCCGTTGCTGGCAGCCAACCTCGATAACATCGAAATTCGTGCGTTCTATCGCGATCCTCCGGTTTTGAGCGGTGAGCGCAGCAACGCCAAATCCGTGAAAGAGACGCTGTTGGAGCAGATCGGCGATTCTCACTGCGGCTTGCTGCCGTCATCACAAATGCCGGCGATGCTGGCCGTTCAACAACAACGGGATCGGCGCATGGCCTCGCGTTTGTTGGCGGCGCCTGCGCCTGCCTTGTTATTGGCGGGTGCGTATCACGCGCGCAAGGATGTGGGTGTGCCGCTGCATGTGCTGGATCTGGGCGCGCCGGAAGCGCCGACGGTGCTGATGCTGGCGGAGCAGGGCAGTCAGGTTACGGCGGCGATGGCTGATTATGTCTGGTACACACCAGCCACCCCGAAACCGGATTATTGCGCCGAGATGCGTAAACAGTTCAGTAAAAAATGACTTTTCCACAGGCAAAAAAAGACCCGGTAAAAACCGGGTCAAATAACCGTGATTAGCCTGATGAGGAGATAATCTGAGAGTCCGAACCAAGGGCTTTTCAGAATATCGACTGATCTCGCGACCAGTTGTGATAATCATAGCGATTCTCATTACCAAGTCAACTGCTGTTTTTTCATTTCTGTCGTTTTGTCCCGGCAATGGCGTAAACGCCCGGTGAATCCGGGCGTCAGATCTGGGCTGTGAGCTGCTTGTTGAGCTGGTCGATACGCCTCGCCATGCTTTCGATCAGGCTGTGGGCGATTTTCGGATTGGTGCGGGTCATGCTCAGAAACTGATCGCCGGGAATCAGCATTACGGTGCTCGCCTCCCGGGCAATGACCGTCGCGTTGCGCGGCTCGCCAGTAAACACCGCCATTGCGCCGAATATTTCATCCCTGGGCACGTCGCCTACCTTGTGCCCGTTAACAAATGCTTCGGCGTGTCCTTCGATAATCACGAACACATGGTCGGCGACATCGCCCTCGCGGATCAGAACGTCCCCGGCTTCAACCCGCTTGAAACCGTTGGTGCTGCGAAATTCGCGCGGCTTGAACTCGGCGACTGCGTGCGCCAGCAACGCCATCTGCCCGAGCAGGTAGCGCAGAAACTGCTCCGATCGCGACGTTTCGCCGTACACATGTTGAAACAAATCGCTTCGGCGATAGGGCAGTAATGTCAGCGGGCTGTCCGAGTACAGCGTGCAATCCGCCCATTCCGGACCCTGTTGCAGGCCGATCAAATCGCCCTCATGCCAATAGAACAGACCACGTCCACCCAGCCGGCCGGTGACGACACCTTGAGTGAGCAAGAACAACTGGTCGTCCGGCAAACGTGCCAACAGATCATCCGTGGCTTCAAGTTCCAGCGCTGGCCCGCACGGCGACAGGCCTTCAAGCCATTGCGCAGGCAAGCTCTGCAAGTGGTTGATCAATGCATCGGCCTGGGCCGATTGTTCCCCGAGCAGGTACATGGCGTTCAGTGCCCGTTAGTTCTTGTGGCGAGAGGAAATGGCTTCCAGCTGCTTGTTCAGCGCATCCTTGCGTTCGGCGGGAATGTCGTTCCAGTGCACATCCATCAACGCCCCTTCGATCGCGTACAACAACACCTTCGACGCCCGGAACCCGCGAGTGCGCACGGCCCGGTAGGCATCCACCGCACCGAGGCGACGCAAATCGGAGGCGCTATGGATGCCCACGGCATGCAGCCATTGCGCCGACGTCTTGCCAAGATTCTTCAGGTGTTGCAGTTCATCATTCATCAAGCCTCCTTGCGACGGCCGAATGGTGCGTGGGCGAGCTTCTCAGGAGTGTAGCCATCAGTAGGAAAAGCGTGGTTGTTTGGTCGGATTCAACGCAAACGCTTCTAAGAAACGTCAGTTTTCACTGATGAATCAGGACGGGGAGGGCGAGGGAGAATTACCAATAGCACGCAGTCCAGCGCAAAGCGGGGGCGCTGGACGGTTCAGGTTTTTAAAAGCTTCAGCGGGTGCGATAACGCAGGCGTGTACCGAAATTCATCGACATCAGGATTTCGTCGGCACTCAGCTCCGGCGGGAAGTAGGCCCCGGAAATCTGCGCATGAGCCAGGCTCGCGCCTTCCAGCGAGGCGTTGCGAAAGTCGATGCCGCGCAGGTCGGCGGAACGGAAGTAGGCGTCCCGGAAATCCACGCCATCGGCGTTCAGTTCACGCAGGTCGAGGCCACGGAAATCACCACCAACCATGTCGATCGGGCCGTCTTTCGGGCGTTCATTGTTGAAACCTGTGATGTCGTCTTTGTGCAGCAAGGCATAAAGCGGGGTGTCGAGAAGTTTCGGCTGGCTCATGTCAAATCACCTGTTGGTTTTATGACGCCAGTATAGTGCCACTATTTGACGGCCGTGAAGCGAGCGAGGGCTTCACGGCCGAAATAGTTTCTTACAGACCTGGCAGGCGCTGGCGAATCTGCGCCACGACGGTGTCGAGGGTGCCGGATTCATTGGTCTGCACGCGCTTGCTGCGCAGGATTTCTTCCGGCGTCAGGGCTTCGCGGTTGGCCTGTTGTGCTTCGATCACGGCGAGGGTCGCGTCGGACGGATCCTTCTTGTCCGCCTGACGAATCGCCAGCCAGCTCTCGATCACGGCCTGCGGAGCATTGCAGTCAAGGATCAGGAATGGCGCGCCAGTGGCTTCGGCGACCTTGGCGGCGTTGTCGCGTTGTTCGCGCTTGAGGTAAGTGGCGTCGATCACCACCGGGAAACCGGCGTGCAGGATCACTTCGGCGATTTCATGCAGACGAGCATAAGTCGCAGTGCTGGCATCGGCGCTGTAGATCCCGGCCTGAACATCATTGGCAACGGTTTGCTCGCCGAACAGACGTTTGCGCTCGACATCGGAGCGCAGACGGATCGCGCCCAGCGCTTCGACCAGGCGCATGGCCACATGGCTTTTGCCTACAGCGGACACGCCGTGGGTAATCGCCATGAAGCGCGAAGGAATGGTGCTGTAGCTTTCCGCCAGGTTGGCGTAGTTGCGGTACTGGCGCAGGGTGGTGGCGCGCTGCACCGGAGTGGCGTCGGCCGGCATGCTGAACAGTGCAACCTTTGCACGTACCAGCGCACGGTAAGCCTTGTAGAAGTTCAGCACTTCCAGGCCTTGGTAGTCGCCGGTCAGTTCCAGATACTGGCTGATGAAACGACGGGCCAGGGATTTCAGGCCACGGTCTTCCAGGTCCATCGCCAGGAAACCGGTGTCAGCCCAGACGTCGGTGAAACGGAACGGTTCGTTGAATTCGATGCAGTCGAAGATCACGACTTTGCCGTCGATCAGCGTGGCGTTGCCCAGGTGAATGTCACCGTGGCATTCGCGAGTTAAACCGTCTGCCTTGCGTTGGGCGAACAGTGGTTTCAGGCGATCGAAGCTGCTTTCGGCCCACGCTTGCAGGGCGTCGAGTTGCAGCAGGTCGTTCTTGTCGCTGAGGAACGGCAGGATCTGTTCGAAGTTCTGGCGCACCGGCGCCATCACGCTGTCAGGCGTACCGGCGTCGTGTTCGGCCGGGACTTTCGGCGCGTTGAGGTGGAAGCGGGCGATCTGCTCGGCCATCGCGTCGACGTGCGCGGCGGTCAGCTCGCCGTTGGCTTGCAGGGTGCTGAGCAGGCCGGTCTGCGGGAACTGGCGCATTTTCAGCAGGTATTCGATGGCCGGGCCTTCGCCACCCAGTTGCGGGGCTTCGGCGCTGCCGGTCACTGGAATCACTTCCAGATACAAATCTTCGGTCAGGCGCTGGTTCAGACGCAGCTCTTCGCCGCAGAAGTGTTCACGGGAATCGAGAGCGGTAAAATCAAGGAAGCCGAAATTCACCGGCTTCTTCACTTTATAGGCGTAGGGGCCGGTGAGCAGTACCCACGAGATATGGGTTTCGATGACCTGGAACCCTTCGACGGGGTGCGGGTAGAGGGCCGGGTTTTGCAGGGCAGCGATCAGGGACTGGCTCACGGACGATCCTTCAGAGACTGGGGGAAATTCAAGGCGCTCATTATGGCCGCTCGCCAGCCCGACGCAAACCTCGGAGCGCTCCTGTTGAGTATGAATAAAGTGCGTATAATCCGCCGCCATGACTCGTACTCGATCCCCCCGTACCCCTAAAAAACCAGCTTCCCGGGGCCTGCGCCCATGGTTGGGCTGGGCCCTTAAACTCAGTCTGGTCGGCCTTGTGGTGCTGGCCGGCTTCGCCGTTTACCTCGATGCCGTGGTGCAGGAGAAGTTCTCCGGCAAGCGCTGGACCATCCCGGCCAAGGTGTACGCGCGTCCGCTCGAGCTGTTCGTCGGACAGAAGCTGAGCAAGGACGATTTCCTCACCGAACTCGATGCCCTGGGCTATCGCCGCGAAGCCGTGAGCAACGGTCCCGGCGCGGCGGCGGTCAACGGCAACACGGTTGATCTGAATACCCGTGGCTTCCAGTTCTACGAAGGCCTTGAGAAACCGCAGCCGGTGCGCGTGCGTTTCTCCGGCGATTACGTGGCCGAACTCTCGGCGACCAACGGTTCGAAGCTCTCCGTGGTACGCCTGGAGCCGCTGATGATCGGCGGTATCTACCCGAAAAACCTCGAAGACCGGATTCTGATCAAGCTCGATCAGGTGCCGCCGTATCTGCTGGAAACCCTGGTCGCCGTGGAAGACCGGGATTTCTACAGCCACTGGGGCGTGTCGCCGAAATCGATTGCCCGTGCCGTTTGGGTCAACACTTCGGGCGGCAAGATGACCCAAGGCGGCAGTACGCTGACCCAGCAACTGGTCAAGAACTTCTACCTCACCAACGAACGCAGCCTGACCCGCAAGCTCACCGAAGCGATGATGGCGATGCTGCTTGAGCTGCATTACGACAAAAAGGAAATCCTTGAGGCTTACCTCAACGAAGTCTTTGTCGGTCAGGACGGCCAGCGTGCGGTGCACGGTTTCGGTCTGGCCAGCCAGTTCTTCTTTGCTCAGCCTTTGTCTGAGCTGAAGCTGCACCAGGTAGCGTTGTTGGTCGGCATGGTCAAAGGTCCGTCCTATTACAACCCGCGTCGCAACCCGGAGCGGGCGCTGGAGCGACGTAATCTGGTGCTCGACGTGCTTGAGCAGCAGGGCGTTGCTTCCGCCGAACAAGTGGCCGCCGCGAAGAAAATGCCGCTGGGCGTGACCACGCGCGGCAAGCTGGCCGACAGTTCTTTCCCGGGCTTCATCGATCTGGTCAAACGCCAGTTGCGTGAAGACTACCGCGACGAAGACTTGACCGAAGAGGGCCTGCGGATCTTCACCAGTTTCGATCCGATCCTGCAGATGAAAGCCGAAGCGTCGGTCAACGACACCTTCAAGCGCCTGTCCGGTCGCAAGGGTTCCGACGACGTGGAAGCGGCGATGGTCGTGACCAACCCGGAAACCGGTGAAGTCCAGGCCATGATCGGCAGCCGTCAGGCGAGTTTTGCCGGCTTCAACCGCGCATTGGATGCCGTGCGGCCGATCGGCTCGCTGATCAAGCCGGCGGTTTATCTGACGGCGCTGGAGAAACCGAGCCAGTACACGCTGACCAGTTGGCTGTCGGACGACCCGCTTTCGATCAAAGGCGCGGACGGTCAGGTCTGGAAACCACAGAACTATGACCGCCGCTCCCACGGCACAGTGTTCCTATATCAGGGGCTGGCGCATTCCTACAACCTGTCGACCTCGCGTCTCGGTCTGGCGGTCGGTGTTCCGAATGTCCTCAAGACGCTCGCGCGACTGGGCGTGACCCGTGAGTTTCCGGCGTTCCCGTCGATGTTGCTCGGCGCTGGCGGCATGACCCCGATCGAAGTCGCGACCATGTACCAGACCCTGGCCAACGGTGGGTTCAATACGCCTATGCGCGGGATCCGCAGCGTGCTGACTGCCGATGGCGAGCCGCTCAAACGTTATCCGTTCCAGATCGAGCAACGGTTCGATCCGGCCTCTATCTATCTGATCCAGAACGCCATGCAGCGGGTTATGCGTGAAGGTACCGGCAGTTCGGTTTATAACGTGTTGCCAAGAACCCTGACACTGGCGGGCAAGACCGGTACCAGTAACGATTCGCGCGACAGCTGGTTCGCCGGCTTCAGCCAGGATCTGCTGGCGGTGGTCTGGCTCGGCCGTGACGACAACGGCAAGACGCCGTTCACCGGCGCTACCGGTGCGTTGCAGGTCTGGACCAGTTTCATGCGCAAAGCCGATCCGCTGCCGCTGGACATGCCGCAGCCGGATAACGTGGTGCAGGCCTGGGTCGATTCGCGTACCGGCCAGGGCTCCGATGCCAACTGTCCGGGCGCCGTGCAGATGCCGTATATTCGCGGCAGCGAACCGCCACCCGGCGCCTCCTGCGCGGGCGAAAGCCCGGCATCGGGCGAGTCGGTGATGGATTGGGTCAAGGGCTGGATGAATTAAGCAAAGAGGGTTTCAAGTGAACAAGTGGTTGATTCCAGCGGTGACCGCCGTGGCTTTGCTCAGCGGCTGCTCCACCGTACAGCGTGGTTCGATTCCGGTTGTGGACTCCGGCACTGCCGTATCCAACAGCGAGCGCATTTCGGCCAATGGCGGTTTCCGTCAAACGACGGTGAAACGTCCTGCACAGGCCCAGACCCAGGCGATCCCGCAAGGTGATACCGGTGTGGTAGTGATGGTGCCGGGCGGCGCAGCGGCTTCGGCACCGATCAGCTCTTCGCCGATCGTTCCGGGCCCGGCGTCCGGCGGCATCACGCCGGGGCCGTACAACCCTTCGGCGGTCGAGTCGGCGCCGATCAGCTCCGGCAGCTACAGCATGCCTTCGACGCCCAGCGGCATTCCTTCGGCCAGCAGTGGCGGCGGTCTGTCTGCCGATGAACAACTGGACGGCCCGGTTCTCGCACTGTTGAGTACTGCGCAACAGCAGCAGGCCGGTGGCGACCTCAACGGCGCATCTTCCAGCCTGGAGCGTGCACAGCGTGTAGCGCCGCGCGAGCCGCAAGTGCTTTACCGTCTGGCGCAGGTGCGCATGGCCCAGGGCGATGCGCCGCAAGCCGAGCAGACCGCTCGCCGTGCACTGACCATGGCCAATGGTCGTCCGGACTTGCAGGCCAGTCTGTGGGAATTGATCGCTCAGGCACGTGAGAAGCAAGGTGATTCCGCCGGCGCCACTCTGGCCCGTCAGAAGGCCAAGGTTTCGCTGTGATGGACAGTCGTTTCTCCAAGGTCGCCGATCAATTGCTCTTGATCGAGCGTGAACTGCGCGCCCAGGGCTGGTGGGATGACGTCCAGCCCTCGGTCGAAGCCTTGAGCAGTGTCGAGCCGTTTTCGGTCGACACCCTCGATTTCGAGCAGTGGCTGCAATGGATCTTCCTGCCGCGGATGAAGATGATCCTCGAACAGGATCTGCCATTGCCCAATGCCTCGGGCATTCAGGAAATGGCCGAGATGGTTTTTGCCCAGCGCAATCTGCAGGGCAAAGATCGGCAGCTTCAGGTATTGCTCAAAGAGTTCGACCTGCTGATCACCGCTTCGCGCTGAACCGGAAACTGCCAGTGGTTACTGGCAGTTTTCCGCAATCTGTTTTTGTGCCTCCGCAGTACGTTGCTGGCGCTGGTCGTCGCTCAGCCGCCGCAATTCTCCCTCTACCTCCTCCCTCAAACGCGGATTGTTCTGCAGTTGCGCGAGATTCGTGCGCGCCTGTTCGCAAAATGCCGTGAGCTGATTCTGTTGCTCGGCCACTTGCTTCTTGACCTTGTCATCGATGGCTTTCTGGTCGCCCAGCGCGCCGCTGCCAGGTAATGCGGCAGGTATTGGTGCGGTAGAGGAGGGCGTCTTCACGGCGGTGGATGACTGCCCTTGTGGTGGCTGCTGATCGAAATGGGTGACGCCCTGGGCATCGACCCATTTGTAGATCTGACCGGCCATACACCATGGGCTGGCGCCGATTAGCAGAGTTAAGAGAAGCGTTCGCATGCTGATTCCTTGGCAAAACTGCGCAATTGAAGCTAACAGAGTAGCGGTTTCCAGGTTTTTTCTTGCGTTCTCATGTGCTTACCCACAATTAAGCACATAGACGACTTGACTTGCAGAGGGCGAAACAGAAGAATCCAAAGTCCGCTGTACAGGGACTGCCAGAAGCAGACCCTCTCGGCAGATCATGAGGCGCATATCCGCGTCGACCTGTTACACCCGCAACGCGTTACCTCGCGCTGGGTGGGAAAGGCCCGCAACACTTGGGACGATCCCAATACTTGCTCAGTCAGTGCTGACGTAGTCGGCGACCACCGTCGCTCATGCTCTGCCGAGAAGTAAACCTATTAAGACCCGTTCGCTTTTTTGTGGACGGTATTCTGGCGTTTTAGAGGTGAACAACGTGGAGCTTTTATCTGGCGGTGAGATGCTCGTCCGCTTTTTGCGTGACGAAGGCGTCAAATATATCTACGGGTACCCGGGTGGTGCTCTCCTTCATGTTTACGATGCCCTGTTCAAAGAACCGGAAGTGACCCACATCCTGGTTCGTCACGAACAAGCGGCTACCCATATGGCTGACGGCTACGCCCGTGCCACCGGTAAAGCCGGCGTGGTATTGGTGACTTCCGGTCCAGGCGCCACAAACGCCATCACCGGTATCGCCACCGCTTATATGGATTCGATTCCAATGGTGATCATTTCCGGTCAGGTGCCAAGCACCATGGTCGGCACCGACGCGTTCCAGGAAACCGACATGATCGGTATCTCCCGGCCGATCGTGAAGCACAGCTTCATGATCAAGCACGCGTCCGAAATCCCGGAAGTCATGAAGAAGGCCTTCTACCTGGCGCAATCCGGTCGTCCGGGCCCGGTCGTGGTCGATATCCCGAAAGACATGACCAACCCGGCCGAGAAGTTCGAATACATCTTCCCGAAGAAAGCCAAACTGCGTTCCTACAGCCCGGCCGTTCGCGGTCACTCCGGGCAAATCCGCAAGGCGGCAGAAATGCTCCTGGCGGCCAAGCGTCCTGTGCTGTACTCCGGCGGTGGCGTGATCCTCGGCAACGGCTCCGCGCCGCTGACCGAGTTGGCGCAAATGCTCAACCTGCCGGTTACCAATACCTTGATGGGCCTGGGTGGCTACCCTGGCACTGATCGTCAGTTCATCGGCATGCTCGGCATGCACGGCAGCTACACCGCGAACCTGGCGATGCACCATGCCGATGTGATCCTGGCGGTCGGTGCGCGTTTCGACGATCGCGTGATCAACGGCGCGCCGAAGTTCTGCCCGAACGCCAAGATCATTCACATCGACATCGACCCGGCTTCGATTTCCAAGACCATCAAGGCCGACGTGCCAATCGTGGGTCCGGTGGAGAGCGTCCTGACCGAAATGGTCGCGATCCTCAAGGAAATCGGCGAAACCCCGAACAAGGAAGCGGTCGCCAGCTGGTGGAAGCAGGTTGATGAGTGGCGCGGTGATCGCGGCCTGTTCCCTTACGACAAGGGCGACGGCAGCAAGATCAAGCCACAGACCGTGATCGAAACCCTGTGCGAAGTGACCAAGGGCGACGCCTTTGTGACCTCCGACGTGGGCCAGCACCAGATGTTTGCTGCGCAGTACTACAAGTTCAACAAGCCGAACCGCTGGATCAACTCCGGTGGCCTGGGCACGATGGGCTTCGGTCTGCCGGCCGCGATGGGTATCGCTCTGAGCTTCCCTGACACCGATGTTGCGTGCGTCACCGGTGAAGGCAGTATCCAGATGAACATCCAGGAATTGTCGACCTGCCTGCAATACGGTTTGCCGGTCAAGATCGTCATCCTGAACAACGGTGTTCTGGGCATGGTTCGTCAGTGGCAGGACATGAGTTACGGCAGCCGTCACTCGCACTCCTACATGGAATCCTTGCCTGACTTCGTCAAGCTGGCTGAAGCCTATGGCCACGTCGGCGTGCGCATCACCGAATCGAAAGATTTGAAGTCGAAGATGGAAGAGGCGTTCGCCATGAAAGATCGCCTGGTGGTGATCGATATTTCGGTCGACACCAGCGAGCACGTCTATCCGATGCAGATCAAAGACGGCTCCATGCGCGATATGTGGCTGAGCAAGACGGAGCGTACCTAATCATGCGGCACATTATTTCCTTGCTTCTGGAAAACGAACCCGGTGCTTTGTCTCGCGTAGTCGGCCTGTTCTCGCAGCGCAACTACAACATCGAAAGCCTGACCGTGGCGCCAACCGAAGACCCGACCCTGTCGCGTCTGACGCTGACCACTGTTGGCCACGATGAAGTCATCGAGCAGATCACCAAAAACCTGAACAAGCTGATCGAAGTGGTCAAGCTGGTGGACCTGTCGGAAAGTGCTCACATTGAGCGCGAACTGATGCTGGTCAAGGTCAAGGCCACTGGCGCCCAGCGCGCCGAGATCAAACGCACCACCGATATTTACCGTGGACAGATCGTCGACGTCAGTGCCAGCGTGTATACCGTTCAACTGACCGGTACCAGCGACAAGCTCGACAGCTTCATTCAGTCCATCGGCACCGCATCGATTCTGGAGACCGTCCGCAGTGGCGTCACCGGTATTGCCCGCGGCGACAAAGTACTCAGCATCTAAACCAAATTAGCGAATGGCCTGAACGGCCTGGATATAAAGGGGAAATTCATGAAAGTTTTCTACGATAAAGACTGCGACCTGTCGATCATCCAGGGCAAGAAAGTTGCCATCATCGGTTACGGCTCCCAGGGCCACGCCCAGGCGTGCAACCTGAAAGATTCCGGTGTCGACGTTACCGTCGGTCTGCGTAAAGGTTCGGCCACCGTTGCCAAGGCTGAAGCCCATGGCCTGAAAGTGACCGACGTGGCTGCCGCTGTTGCCGGCGCCGACCTGGTCATGATCCTGACCCCGGACGAGTTCCAGTCCCAGCTGTACAAGAACGAAATCGAGCCGAACATCAAGAAAGGCGCCACTCTGGCCTTCTCCCACGGCTTCGCGATCCACTACAACCAGGTTGTTCCGCGTGCGGACCTCGACGTGATCATGATCGCGCCGAAAGCCCCGGGCCACACCGTACGTTCCGAATTCGTGAAGGGCGGCGGTATCCCTGACCTGATCGCGATCTACCAGGACGCTTCGGGCAATGCCAAGAACGTTGCACTGTCCTACGCCGCCGGCGTGGGTGGCGGTCGTACCGGCATCATCGAAACCACCTTCAAGGACGAGACCGAAACCGACCTGTTCGGCGAACAAGCCGTTCTGTGCGGCGGTACCGTCGAGCTGGTAAAAGCCGGTTTCGAAACCCTGGTTGAAGCTGGCTACGCGCCGGAAATGGCCTACTTCGAGTGCCTGCACGAACTGAAACTGATCGTTGACCTCATGTACGAAGGCGGTATCGCCAACATGAACTACTCGATCTCCAACAACGCTGAATACGGCGAGTACGTGACGGGTCCGGAAGTGATCAACGCCGAATCCCGTCAGGCCATGCGCAACGCCCTGAAACGTATTCAGGACGGCGAATACGCCAAAATGTTCATCAGCGAAGGCGCAACCGGCTACCCTTCGATGACCGCCAAGCGTCGTAACAACGCCGCTCACGGTATCGAAATCATCGGCGAGCAACTGCGCTCCATGATGCCGTGGATCGGTGCCAACAAGATCGTCGACAAAGCCAAAAACTAAGTCGTCGAACCTTGTATGAAAAAACGCGGCCTCGGCCGCGTTTTTTCGTATGGGCGGGCGGTTCTGGTATAAAGCTGCATCGTTTGTGGCCGAACCGTCGTCCCAGACACCTGTCGAAAATGTCCAATCCGTTGCAAGGTACTGTCCATGAGCGAACGTCCCGAAGAGCCGAACCAGGCTTCCGACGCCGAAAGCCTGCTGCCCATCGATGAGCACATCGAAGAAGGGCATGACGCAGAAGGCCGTAAAGTCCGGCATCGTGGTATCTATCTTCTGCCGAATCTGTTCACCACTGCGAACCTGTTCGCAGGGTTCTATTCCATCATCAACTCGATGAGTGCCCAGGCTGCGCTGAGCGCCGGTGACTCGGCGAATGCGAGCAAGTACTTTGCCTTTGCTGCCATCGCGATTTTTGTCGCCATGGTGCTCGACGGTCTTGATGGTCGCGTAGCGCGCATGACCAATACCCAAAGCGCCTTCGGCGCCGAGTACGACTCGCTGTCGGACATGGTCGCCTTTGGTGTCGCGCCGGCATTACTGGCATTCGGCTGGGCGCTGGGTGACATGGGCAAGGTCGGCTGGATGGTTGCCTTCATTTATGTGGCGGGTGCGGCATTGCGTCTGGCGCGCTTCAACACTCAGGTAGGTACCGCCGACAAGCGCTACTTCATCGGCCTGGCCAGCCCGGCTGCTGCTGGTGTGGTCGCGGGTATTGTCTGGGCGTTCAGTGATTACGGGATCCAGGGTTCGAAGATGTCATTCCTGGTTGCACTGATGGTGGCGGCTGCCGGCATGCTGATGGTCAGCAACATCAAATACAACAGCTTCAAGGAGCTGGATTTGAAGGGGCGCGTGCCTTTCGTGGCGATCCTTGCGGTGGTGCTGGTCTTTGCCGTGGTGTTCAGCGATCCGCCTCGCATTCTGCTGCTGGTGTTCCTCGCTTATGCCGCGTCGGGCCCGGTGCAGTATCTGTTGCATCTTCGTCGTCACAAACACGCCGAGTGATGTAATTTCCCTCATACTCCGCAGTCTATGGTGCATCTGTCCTCCAAAGCTGCGGAGTTGCCATGCTGATCAAAGTCCCCAAAGCGTCCGATTGCCATGAGTCGGACGTAACGCCTGAATCCATTTATCTCTCTCGCCGACAATTGCTCGGAGCGACTGCGGCCGGTTTGGCCGTGAGCACTTTGCCGCGCTGGGCCAGTGCCGAAGAGGCTGCCCGCTATGCCGATGTAGAGGCCGGAAAAGCGCCCGCCTGGTTTGCCGAGAAGTTGCCCTCTGTCAAATGGGGCGCGGTGAACGTCAAGAATGAGGCGATCACACCTTTCAAGGACGCCACCCATTACAACAACTTCTATGAGTTCGGTACCGACAAGGGTGATCCGGCGGCCAATGCCGCTTCCTTGAAAACCGAACCATGGACTGTTGTCGTGGACGGGGAGGTGGGTAAGCCTGGGCGTTATGCCCTGGAAGACTTCATGAAGCCTTACCAGCTGGAAGAGCGTATTTATCGCCTGCGTTGTGTCGAGGCGTGGTCGATGGTGATTCCCTGGATCGGTTTTCCCATCTCGGCACTGTTGAAGCAGGTAGAACCTACTTCGAATGCCAAATACATTCGCTTCGAAACCTTGCAGGATCCGAAGAGCATGCCCGGACAGCGTTCGGGATTTGCCCTGATCGACTGGCCTTATGTAGAAGGTTTGCGTCTGGATGAGGCGATGAATCCCTTGGCGATTTTGGCGGTGGGTATGTATGGCCGCGAATTGCCAAACCAGAACGGTGCGCCGTTGCGTCTTGTGGTGCCTTGGAAGTACGGCTTCAAAAGCGTCAAATCCATCGTGCGGATCAGTCTGGTCAGCGAACAGCCGAAGACAACCTGGCAGAGCATTGCTGCGGATGAGTACGGGTTCTATGCGAATGTGAACCCTACTGTCGACCATCCACGCTGGACTCAAGCGCGGGAGCGGCGACTGCCTAACAGTCTGTTCAAGCCGAATGTGCGTGATACGCAGATGTTCAACGGCTACTCGGATGAGGTCGCTTCTTTATATACAGGGCTCGATCTGCGGAAGAACTACTGATGCGATATCCGATCTGGCGCGTAGGCGTTTTCCTGGCTGCGGCGATCTGGCCGCTGTTGTGGTTCTATCAGGCTTTTGCGGATCTGCTTGGGCCAGATCCGGGGAAGGTTCTGGTTGATCGGCTAGGGCTTGGGACATTGGTATTGCTGTTGATCACCCTGAGTATGACGCCGCTGCAGAAACTTACGGGGTGGGCCGGGTGGATTGCCGTGCGCCGTCAGTTGGGGCTCTGGTGTTTTGCCTATGTGGTTCTGCATCTTTGCAGCTATATGGCGTTCATTCTCGGTTTCGACTGGTCGCAACTCGGTGTCGAGCTGCGCAAACGTCCCTACATCATTGTGGGTGCTCTGGGTTTTCTGGGGTTGTTTGCATTGGCGATTACCTCCAACCGATACAGTCAGCGCCGTTTAGGTACCCGCTGGAAGAAGTTGCACCGGCTGGTGTATGTGATTCTCGGGTTGGGATTGCTGCATATGTTGTGGATTGTGCGTGCTGATCTTAAGGAGTGGGCAATCTATGCCTTTATAGGTGTTTTCCTT
>NZ_CP087192.1:4512500-5457500 GCF_024749205.1 Pseudomonas sp. B21-021 | reverse complement strand
TGACTGCGAGACAGACACGTCGAGCAGGTACGAAAGTAGGTCTTAGTGATCCGGTGGTTCTGTATGGAAGGGCCATCGCTCAACGGATAAAAGGTACTCCGGGGATAACAGGCTGATACCGCCCAAGAGTTCATATCGACGGCGGTGTTTGGCACCTCGATGTCGGCTCATCACATCCTGGGGCTGAAGCCGGTCCCAAGGGTATGGCTGTTCGCCATTTAAAGTGGTACGCGAGCTGGGTTTAGAACGTCGTGAGACAGTTCGGTCCCTATCTGCCGTGGACGTTTGAGATTTGAGAGGGGCTGCTCCTAGTACGAGAGGACCGGAGTGGACGAACCTCTGGTGTTCCGGTTGTCACGCCAGTGGCATTGCCGGGTAGCTATGTTCGGGAAAGATAACCGCTGAAAGCATCTAAGCGGGAAACTTGCCTCAAGATGAGATCTCACTGGAACCTTGAGTTCCCTGAAGGGCCGTCGAAGACTACGACGTTGATAGGTTGGGTGTGTAAGCGCTGTGAGGCGTTGAGCTAACCAATACTAATTGCCCGTGAGGCTTGACCATATAACACCCAAGCAATCTGTAGACTCGAAAGAGACCAGATTGCGGTGTGTGAAGACGCAATGAACCGAAAGTTCGACGCTCAAAAAACACCGAAAGCTGTCACATACCCAATTTGCTGAAGCGAGGCCATCTGGTCACGACTCAGTACCCGAATTTCTTGACGACCATAGAGCGTTGGAACCACCTGATCCCATCCCGAACTCAGAAGTGAAACGATGCATCGCCGATGGTAGTGTGGGGTTTCCCCATGTGAGAGTAGGTCATCGTCAAGATTAAATTCCGAAACCCCAATTGCGAAAGCAGTTGGGGTTTTGTTTTGCCCGCAGGAAAGTTTTTGCTCGCGTCAGCGAACAAATTTGCACAGTTATTTTCGAATCAGAACACTAGAATAGATCCCAACTTTTTCGGAGCCAGAGCCCTTATGTCAGATTCGGTTGACGCCCCCGGGCTGTCAGATTTACCGCTGGATGACTTGGTGGCCTGCCATGAGTGCGATCTGCTGATGCGCAAGCCCAAACTTGCTCTCGGCGAAAAAGCCCTCTGCCCACGCTGCGGTTACGAACTGTACGCTCACCGCCATAACGTGGTGCAGCGCAGCCTCGCCCTGGTCATTGCCGCGCTGTTGCTCTACGTGCCGGCGAACTTTTTACCCATCATGCAGCTCAATGTTCTCGGGCAATCGTCGCAGGACACGGTCTGGAGCGGTGTGATCGGTCTGTTCAACACCGACATGCGCGGTGTTTCGGTCGTCGTATTCCTTTGCAGCATGGCGATTCCACTGCTGAAACTGCTGTGTCAGTTGATCGTATTGCTGACTATCCGTTTCAACATCGGACGCAGTTATGGCCTGCTGCTCTACCGCATTTATCACCACCTCAAAGACTGGGGCATGCTCGAGGTCTACCTCATGGGCGTCCTGGTCGCGATCGTCAAACTGGCGGACATGGCGGCTATCACCGTGGGCCTCGGTCTGGCGTGTTTCATCGGCTTGTTACTGGTTCAGGTCTGGCTCGAAGTGGTGATGTCGCCGCACCAGATCTGGCAGGCGTTATCAGGAGAAGATGCCCATGCGGGCGATTGATGCAGGCATTCTGATCTGTACCGAATGCCACGAACTGAACAGGCAGGATACCGACAGCGATGTGCAGACTTGCACCCGATGCGGCGCGCTGGTCCACGCCCGGCGCCCCAATAGCCTCGCGCGAACCTGGGCGCTGCTGATCACGGCCGCGATTATCTACATCCCGGCCAACGTACTGCCGATCATGACCGTCAGCTCTCTGGGCCAGGGTGACCCGAGCACGATCATGTCCGGCGTCATTCAGTTGGTGCAGCACGGCATGATTCCAATCGCCGCCGTGGTGTTCATCGCCAGCATCCTGGTGCCGACCTTCAAACTGGTGGGCATCGCGCTGTTGCTGTTTTCTGTACAGCGCCGCCAGCCGTTGTCCGCCCGTCAGCGGATCTGGATGTATCGTTTCATCGAGTTCATCGGCCGCTGGTCGATGCTCGATATTTTCGTGATCGCCATTCTGGTGGCGGTCGTCAACTTCGGCCGGCTTGCCAGTGTCGAAGCCAATCTTGGCGCCATCGCCTTCGCCAGTGTGGTGATTCTGACGATGCTCGCCGCTGTCACTTTCGATCCCCGACTGATTTGGGATAACACGGAGTCGGACGCCGACCATGACTGATTTGCCTGTAGCGAAAACCCGACCGGCTTCGAACTGGTCTGCCATCTGGGTGCTGCCCCTGATCGCCCTGATTATCGGCGGCTGGCTCGGCTGGCGTGCCTACAACGAAACCGGCATCGAGATTCAGGTGCGGTTTGAAAGCGGTGAAGGCATTCAGGCCAACAAGACCGAAGTGGTCTACAAAGGCATGCCGGTCGGCAAGGTGAAAGCTCTCAAGCTCGATGATGAAGGCAACTCCAAAGGTGTCATCGCGACCATCGAGATGAACAAGGATGTCGATCAGTACCTGAAGACCAGCACCCGTTTCTGGCTGGTCAAGCCGAGCGTGACCCTGGCCGGGATCACCGGCCTGGAAACCCTGGTATCGGGTAACTACGTGGCCATCAGTCCCGGTGAAGGCGAGCCGACCCGCAAGTTCAAGGCCTTGGCCGAAGAGCCGCCGCTATCGGATTCGAAGCCCGGTCTGCACTTGACGATCAAGGCCGATCGCCTCGGTTCGCTGAATCGCGGCAGCCCGGTGTTCTACAAGCAGATCAAAGTCGGGCAGATCAAAAGTTACGTGCTGTCGGAAGACCAGAGCACGGTCGAGCTCAAGGTGTTCATCGAACCGACCTACGCCAAACTGGTGCGCAAACACACACGATTCTGGAACGCCAGCGGCATCAGCATCGACGCCAACCTGTCCGGCGTGAAAGTGCGCAGCGAATCCCTGGCCAGTATCGTCGCTGGCGGTATCGCCTTCGCCACGCCGGAGAACCGCAAAGACAGCCCGCCCACCGATCCAAGCCTGCCGTTCCGTCTCTACGAAGACTTCGATGCGGCCGCCGCCGGCATCCGGGTGAAGGTCAAACTCAGCGATTTCGAAGGCCTGCAAGCCGGGCGTACCCCGGTGATGTACAAAGGCATTCAGGTCGGTAACCTGAAAGCGCTGAAGATCGATCCGGACCTGTCCAGCGCCACCGCCGAACTGACCCTTGATCCGCTGGCCGAAGACTATCTCGTCACCGGCACGCAATTCTGGGTGGTCAAACCTTCGATCTCCCTGGCCGGCATCACCGGTCTGGAAGCGTTGGTAAAAGGTAACTACATCGCCGTGCGCCCGGGCGACAAGGGCGGTGCGCCACAGCGTGAATTCGAAGCCCGACCCAAAGCGCCGCCGCTCGATCTGCGTGCACCCGGCCTGCACCTGGTGCTGTTCACCGATACCTTAGGCTCGATCGACGTCGGCAGTCCGATCCTCTACAAGCAGGTCAAGGTCGGTTCGGTGCAGAGCTATCAGTTCTCCAAGACACGCAAGCAACTGGTGATCGGCGTCCACATCGAGAAGGAATACGAAAACCTGGTCAACGCCTCGACCCGGTTCTGGAACGTCAGTGGCGTCACGCTGACCGGCGGTTTGACCGGCGGCATTCAGGTCAAGAGTGAATCGTTGCAGACCCTGATGGCCGGTGGCATCGCCTTCGAAACGCCGCAGGCCAAGGCGCCGCTGCAAAAGCGCATTCCGCGTTTCCGTCTGTTCGCCAACCATGATGAAGCGAATCAGAAAGGCGCCGTCGTCACCATCAAGGTCGATCGCGCGGACGGTCTGCGCAGCGGCACCCCGGTTCGCTTCAAGGGCCTGGATGTCGGCAAGATTGAAAGTGTGGACCTGACCGATGATCTGCAATCGGTAATCCTCACCGCGCGCATCACTGAAGTGCCGGAGAAGATTGCTCGAGTCGGCAGTCAGTTCTGGGTGGTCAAACCGGAGTTGGGTCTGATCAAGACCTCGAACCTGGAGACCCTGGTCACCGGGCAGTACATCGAAGTGCAACCGGCGGCCAAGAACCTCGGCCCGCAGAAGAACTTCGTGGCCCTGGCCAATGCGCCAGAGGTGACCAAGCAAGAGACTGGCTTGAGTCTGGTACTGAGCGCTGCCCGTCGTGGCTCGCTGAAACCGGGCGTGCCGGTCACCTATCGTGAGATCACCGTAGGCAAAGTCACCGGTTACGAACTGGGCCAGACCGCGGATCGCGTCCTGGTGCACATCCTGATCGAACCGAAGTACGCGCCACTGGTGCGCAGCGGCAGCCGTTTCTGGAACACCAGCGGCGTCGGTTTCGATATCGGCCTGTTCAAAGGCGTGACCGTACGCACAGAGTCGCTTGAGACAGTGATTCAGGGCGGTATCGCCTTCGCCACACCGGACGGCGAGAAGATGGGCAATCCGGCTCGCGCCGAACAAACCTTCCCGCTGTTCGACAAGTTCGAAGACGAGTGGCTGAACTGGGCACCGAAAATCCCTCTCGGCAAATAATCCAGAGCCCATGAAAAAGGGCCGCGATCCAATGGATCGCGGCCCTTTTTTGTGCCCGTCAGTTACGCATCAAACCGCATCCAGCTCCGGCTCGTCCGCTTCGACATTGACGGTGGCTTTCACCACGTCGTGGCGACGGATGTACTTCCAGTCCGCCTCGTCGATGTAGATGCCGGCCGGGCCGCTGCCGCCTTCCAGGTCGATGGCGACACTGGCGCAGACCTGCGGCTTCACACTCGCCAGGATCGGCACGAAGCCCAGTTGCAGGCTGGTTTCCAGCAGAGCGGCCTGGTTCTTCTCGTCGATGTCCGCTGCCTCGTCGAGGTAGTACGGCAGACGTACGCGACCGGCCAGGTCGCGGTCCATCAAGTGCAGCAACAAGTACATGTTGGTCAGCGCCTTGATGGTCATCGTGGTGCCGTTGGACGCCGCGCCATCGATGTCGGTGTGGATTACCGGCTGGCCATTGACCTTGGTGATCTCGAACGCCAGTTCGAACAAGTCCTTGAGGCCGAGCTGGTTGTGGTTCGCCGCCACCAGCCGCGCCAGGTATTCCTTGGCCTCTTCGTTCTTGTTGTCCTGTTCCGCACTTTGGCTCAGATCGAACACCGACAGGGTTTCGCCTTCTTCGTACTGACCGGCGCTGTGGATGATCTGATCGATGTGCTTGAGCGCTTCCTTGTTCGGCGCAAGGACGATGCGGAAGCTCTGCAGGTTGGACACCTGACGCTTGTTGATCTCGCGGTTGAACAGCGCCAGTTGGTGCTCGAGGCTGTCGTAGTCGCTGCGGATGTTGCGCAGGGTCCGCGCGATATCGGTCACGGCTGCGCGACGGGCCTTGCCCAGGGTCAGGGCTTCGTCGGTGCGGTGCGCGTAAGCGTTGATCAGCAACGACAGACGGCGCTCCATGTCGTCTTCACTGTCGAACTTGGCCACGCCTTTCAGGCGCACCTGCGCGTACAGCGCTTCGATTTGACCATCGGCGCGCAGCAGGCCTTGCCAGCTGTCTTGATAGTCGTTGAGCAGCGGCAGCAGGTTGTCCATCGAATCGTCGACCGGATCCATGAATGGCGTACCGAACGGCAGATCCGCCGGCAGCAGCTGACGGCGACGCAGGGCATCGTCGAGGGTGCGTTGCTTGGCTTCCATGTCGGCGATCTGCCGGCCGACCAGTTGCAGCTTGGCCGACAGTTGCTGGACACGCTCGGTGAACGCATCGCTGGAACGCTTGAGTTCGTCCTGCGCGGCTTCCATCTGCGCCAGTTGCTCGAGCTTGTCGCCTTCTTCGGCGCTTAGGGTCTGGGTGCGACGGAAGTCTTCCAGCGCCTTCTGCGCATCCAGCACCTGCTGGTACAGCGCTTCGGTCTGGGTCTTGCTCGCGGCGCGGTCGGCGGCCACGGCTTGTTGGGTCTTGAGTTGCTTGAGCTCTTTTTCCAAACGCTCTTTCTGATCGCGCAACGCGGCACGGTCGGCCAAGGCCTGCAGAGCCGGCGGCTCGATGTGCGAGATGTCGATCGACAGGCCAGGCACTTCGAAACGCTCGCCCTTGAAGCCGTCGAGGATCAGCTCGACCGATTTCACCCATTCGCCATCGTCGTCGAGGGTGATGCCGTGTTCACCCAGTGGCAGGCTGAACAGCGCACTGTTGAACAGGCGCATCAGGCGCTCGACATCCTGCTGCGAGAACTCTTCGCGCAGACGGGCGTAGCTGTTGTTGTCGGCGTGATCGAGTTGCTGCTTCACCGACTTCAGGCGTTTTTCCAGATCGCGAAGACGTTCTTCGAGATCCTCGGCGCTGAATTGACGGGACTGCGCCAATGCGCCGGCCAGTTCGTCGTGAGCGTCCTTGGCTGCCAGCAATTGCTGCTCCAGAACCTTGACGTCATCGACCAGCGCGAAGCGGTTCTTCAGAACGGACAACTCGCCGAGCCAGCGCTGGATGCCGGAGATTTCCCGCTCCAGACGCATCAATTCCTGAGTGCCACCGCGCTGATCGTTTTGCAGATCGTCCTGCTCGCGACGGTAGTGTTCGGCCTGAATCGTCAGCTCCTCCTTGCGCGCCGTGGCGTAGTCCGACCAGGTGCCGAGCAACGAGTCGAGCAACGGCGACAGGCGATGCAGTTTGCCGCGCAGCACATCGCGCTGTTTCACACCGTTGGCCAAGGCTTCGACCAACGGGCCGGCAGCCACCAGCGAGTTGTAGTCCTGTTCCATACGACGCACGTCGCGGAAGGCTTCTTCGCACGCGGCGATGTAATCGACGCTGCCGGAACGCAGGCTGTGTTCGAACGCATCGAGGAACAATTGCTTGAGCTTGGCTGCGGTGATTTCGCGCATGTGCAGCAGGTTGATGAACAGTGCACGGAAAGTCTTCAGGCTCTGCTCGCTGGTGGAGCGCAGCGGGATCAGGGTCAGATCCAGCGGGATCGACGTGTGACCGCCAACCAGCAAGCGACGCAGCTCATCGGGCTTGAGTTCGTAGGCTTTCAGGCCTTCTTTCTCAAGGTTGCTGAACAGCTCTTTCTGCCGCAGGCAGGTGTCGTTCTTCTGGTAGTGCGCCAGGTCGAGCTTGCCGGCATAGGCAAAGAACTGGTGACCGAAACCGCCACCCGGGCCGCGACCGACCACACCGATCACGTGTGGGCCGTGGGGCAGGTTCACTTCGACGAGGATGTAGCTGGTGTCGGAGGCAAAGTAGAAACGCCGGGATTGTTCCAGGCTGTACTTGCCGAAACTCATGTCCGACATGCGCGCCAGGATCGGGAACTGCAAGGCGTTGATCGAGGCGGATTTACCGAGGTTGTTCGCGCCGTAGACCGACAGCGGTTCTTCCAGCGGGAACAGACCGAGGCTGTAACCGGCGGTGTTCAAAAGGGCAAAGCGGCGGATGCCGTAGCGTTCCTGGCTCATGCGTCGGACTCCTGTTCTTCGGCAATGGCGCGGGCCAGTGCGTCTTCTTCGCTCTCTTCTTCAAACTCGGAAAGATCGAGCGGGTCGTCAGTGGCGAGGAATTTCGCCTCGGCGGCTTCGTCGATCAGCACCGGCGCCGGCAGCGGCAGAACGCTGTGCACGCTGGCCGCCAGGTCGCGGTCCTGTTGAACCGACAGGCAGACGTCGAGGAAACGGTGCATCGGCGGCAGGAAGCGGTACACGCCGTTTTCCTCGCTGGCGAAGCCGAGCTGAGTCATGCGGCGCATGATTTTTTCTTCGAGCTCTTCAACGGTCTGCACTTCGGCCTGGATGAACAGGTCGCGGTATTTTTCCAGCAGCGACGGCAGTTCTTCGCGGCCGAGGCTGCCGCCATCGAGCACGGCGATCGGATCGCGGCCCTGATCGGCCAGATGCTCGACGAGGATGAAGGTGAACAGCGCCAGACGCTGGGCAGTCTTGTTCACCGCCGCAGCGGCCATGTCGGGCACGAAATAATAGAAACCACGGGTGTCGCAGACCAGTTCGAAGCCCAGCGCCTTGAACAGCGTGCGGTACTGGTCCTGGAAGTTCGACAGTTGCGCGTACAGCTCCGGGTCGCGGCGGCTGACGTGGTAGCCCTTGAACAGCTCGCGGAAGATCGGCGCCAGCTGAGACAGTTCGGATAGATCAAGATGCATTGGGGATGCTCGCAGAATCCTCGGCGGCGGTGTCGCCGGCCGAGAGCAGGGCGAAGGAGCGCAGGCTGACCTGATGCTCGTGAGTGTGGTATTCGCGGCGTTCCAGACGCTCGCGCTTGAAGCGTTTTTCCCGCGACAGGCGCGAGAACCAGTAAAGCAATTCGTCGGTCGCGCCGTCCGGCTCCTGCTCCAGCAACCAGGTCATCAGATCCGGCATCGGCAGGGATTCTTCGCAACGGTCGACCATCTCGCGCACGGTGCGCGGTGCACGCGGGGCATCGCCGGTCTTCTGCGACTTGTGCGCCTTGGGGAAACGCGCCGGTTTCGGCTCGAAACGGGCCAGGGCGTAGACGTAGGCTTCAACCTGACTGGCGCTGCCGAGGAAGGTACTTTGCGGCCGGGTGAACAGCGGCATCGCCGCTTGTGGCACGGCGTCGATGCCTTTGCGGCGGATCGCGGCCAGCGCCAGCGCAGCACCACGGGTCACGGCGTTGTGCCGGCGTGCTTCTTCGCGCAGCGGCAGCAGCAGCTCGCGGGCGTGACGCAGGGTCAGCTGGGCGCTGGTCTGCATTTCGAGGATGCGCGCGTGGGTGCGCAGCAGCATGTCGTCATCGACCAGATGGCCGAGGCGCTGCTGTTCGCTGAGCATCTTCAGCAGCACGGTTTCGACCTTGCGCACGCCTTGCTCGAAAGCGCCATCGGCGTTCACCAGATCGATCATCGGCTCGACGTATTCGTCCCAGGTCGCCAGCACTTCCGCATAACGCTGACGCAGCGGAATCTGCCGGTCGCTGGTCTTGGCCCGTTCGGCCACGGCCACCAGCGCCTGTTCGTCGTTGTCGAGTTTTTTCAGAACGTCGCGCACGCGCATGTCGAGCAAACGCAGCTGACGCGCCAGATCATTGCCGTCGCGAACGTCGAACGCATCCTGGATATAACCGGCCAGACGCTCGAGGTGACGCAGATAGGCTTCGATCTCCAGACACAGGCCCAGACGGTGTTCCCGACGCAGGTAGGCGAGGAAGTCGTGGATCTGCGCATTGAGCTCGAAACGGTTCGGGCTTTTCGCCACGGGAACCAGAATGTCGAGGCGGATCCACACGTCGAGCAGGCTGGTGATGTCCTGCGGCGTGCTGTCCAGTTGCTGGGCGGCCAGTTGCGTGCGCAGTTCGTTGAGGCTCAGGGTGCCCTGGTCGAAGTGCTCGCACAGTGGCTCCAGAAGTGCCCAGTGTTCAGCGAGGGCGCGCAAGACGCGCTTGGGTTCGATCATCGGAATGGCCGGCTGGTTGGCGATTAAAAGCCGCGATTGTACTGCATCACGAAGGATGCGATTCACTCTCGGGACGGGCTGTCGCTTTTCTTTGCGTCAAGGTATCGGTCAAGACTATCGATCAACAGCGCGCGATCTTGAGCGAAGGGCGGTAGAATCAGCGCACTTCAGTTATCCACAAGTGGCCGACCCTTGCTAATCGAGTCCCGCCGCCGCGCCTATTTGAACGCCATGCAGGTGGTCAACTGGCTGCCGCGCACCGAACTGCCCTTTGCCGCGCCGTCGCGGCCCGAGCTGCTGGACATGCCCGAGCCCGAGATTGCCGCACCGGTGATCCCGGCTACCCCGGCCGAAGCGCCGGAGCAGCCGGCCGCGCGTCCGGTCGAACGGCCGAAGATCGAGGTTCCGCGACCTTCGCTGGCCAGCACCCGCACGGGCGCCAAACCGGTCGAAGAAGTCGACGAAACCCCTGTGGTGGCCAAGCCGGCGCCGGTGCCGCCACCGCGTTTTGCCCTGCAATTGCTGCGCGCCGGCCGTTGCCTGCTGCTGGTGGAGTTACCCACAGGCGAAGCCTTCCAGTCCCGCGATCCTGCTTATCTGTTGCTCAAGGACATGCTGCGTGCCGCCGGCCTCCCGGACGCGCCGCAGATTGTCGGTGAGCCGGTGCGCTGGCCATGGCTGAATCGCGGCACGATGGATCAGGGCCCGGAAGCGGCCCGGGATTTCGTCCAGGGTTTCCTCTCGGTGCAGATGGAGGCGGCGCCGTGCGCCTGCCTGTGGCTGATCGGCCTGCCGGCGGTGCGCTTTGCCGGTGAGGCGGATGCCGAAGCGTTCAACCGTGAATTGCAAATCGAGGGTCTTGGCCTGGCGTGGGCCGTGCCGGGGCTGGAATTGTTGATGGAAGAGCCACAGCGCAAGGCCGCCGTGTGGCAAGCCATGCGTCGGCTGATGGCGCGCTGGAAAGAATCGAATGAGTGACGCTGTATCGTTTCGCCCGATGACCGAGGCGGATCTGGACGCTGTGCTGAAGATTGAATTCGCCGCGTACAGCCATCCGTGGACCCGCGGGATTTTTCTCGACGGCCTGGGCAAGTACCAGATCTGGCTGATGTTCGAAGGTGAGCAGCAAGTGGGCCACGGGGTGGTGCAGATCATTCTCGATGAGGCGCACCTGCTCAACATCACGGTCAAGCCGGAAAACCAGGGCCGCGGGCTGGGGCTGACCCTGCTCGAATACCTGATGTCCCGCGCCTACGCCGCCGATGCCCGGGAATGTTTCCTGGAAGTGCGCGACAGCAACACGTCGGCTTTTCGCCTGTACGAGCGCTATGGCTTCAACGAGATCGGCCGGCGCCGGGATTACTACCCGGCGGTCGGCGGGCGTGAAGATGCCGTGGTCATGGCCTGCACGCTCGTCGACTGATCGCGGCAGGTGTCCTCAGCGCTTGCGATCCAGCGGATCGCGGCGCGCCAGTTCCGCTTCATCCAGCCCGTTGCCGCCGCCGATATCGTCCTCGTCGACCACGCTCAGATCCCAGTCGGCCTGATTGCCTTCTCCGAGTTCGTGGGCATCCCGGGCACCGTCCTCACGGATCAGGGTTTCCGGACTCAGGTCATCGTCGGTGGGCTCGTGATCGGCGGTCGAGGCTCCGGTGAAACCGGCTTCGCGCACGCGGTCACGGGGCATCAACTGTTCGCGCTCGCGCTCGGGCAGTTCATCGCCGATCTTCGCACTGGGCTGTTCGTCGTCGAAATCCAGCTCATGCACCGAACCCATGCGGTCTTCGTTATCATCGATGGGCTCCGGTTGCACCGCATCGTACGGACGTCGTGAATCAGTCATGGCAATTCCTCATACTGTGGGCCTTACTGGATGGACTCACCGGGCACACGAGAAATTCAAAGCAAATCACCCACGATCCCAGCGTGACCCCGACGGGCGGTCGACAGTCATACCAGCGCATCTTTCTTGAGGCCTTACAGCATGCACGACTTACAAGACCTGATTGATAACAACGAGCGTTGGGCTGACGCGATCACCAAGGAAGACCCGGATTTCTTCGCCAAGCTGGCCCGCCAGCAGACGCCTGAATATCTGTGGATCGGCTGCTCCGACGCACGGGTGCCGGCCAATGAAATCGTCGGCATGCTGCCGGGCGATCTGTTTGTTCACCGCAACGTCGCCAACGTGGTGCTGCACACCGACCTCAACTGCCTGTCGGTGATCCAGTACGCGGTGGACGTGCTCAAGGTCAAACATATCCTGGTGACCGGGCACTACGGTTGCGGCGGTGTACGCGCGTCCATGCAGGATCGTCAGTTCGGCCTGATCGACGGCTGGCTGCGTTCGATCCGCGACCTGTATTACGAAAAACGCGAAGAACTGGCCAAGCTGCCGACCGAGGAAGAGCAGGTCGACCGTCTGTGCGAGCTCAACGTGATCCAGCAAGTCGCCAATGTCGCCCACACCAGCATCATCCAGAACGCCTGGCATCGCGGGCAAAGCCTGTCGATCCACGGCTGCATCTACGGCATCAAGGATGGTCGCTGGAAGAGCCTGAACACCACGATCAGCGGTTTCGAGCAGTTGCCGCCGCAGTACCGCTTGCGTCCGGTCGGCGCGCCCTGATCGGTCGTTCAGCGTAAACCTTGCCGTCGCCGCCAGCTCAATAGATAGCGCTGGCCTTCGAGATTGGGTGATTCATCGTAACCGGTGATCCACCCTCGGCAGCGCGAGGATCCGCAACCGCAGGCGAACTGCCGCAGCAGTTTGTCTTCGGTGGCGGTGTAATCGATAGTCAGCCTTTCACCCTCCAGAATATCGCGCAGGGCCCACACCCATAACTCGCTCATGTCGAGAAAGGTGTTCGGGTCGCAGCAATGCTCGAACGCACCGCAAAAACGCGGATCGTAGAGGTGGATACCTGCCAGCAGTTGCCGGGTCTGCCGGCATCGATAGGGCAACAACTGGCCTGAAATCCGGCACATTCGGGTGATACGCAGGAATGCCCGGCACGCTACGACAGCGGTGGCTACGCCCTCGGAATCGTGAACAATCTCGAAGTCCTGCTTTGACGGAAATCCCAGGCGGACGGGGAGTCCGGCAAAAGGATAAATGCCCTCGGTATCGCGTGCCGGTTTACCCGGTAGTGCGTAAGTGTTCATAACGGTCCCTGTTGGCTCGTTGTCGCAATTTCCATCGACTGACGTCCTGCCAGTTCTGCAACACGATCATTGGATCCAAGATCCCGCAAATCACACTAACGGTCTACTGTCAGATCTGACAGGCGAAATAGACGTTTTCCCGGGTCAGCCAAGGCTGACACGGGAAGAATGTCCGATTGATCAGAGGTGGGCAGCGGGCGCAGCCATGTCCGGCAATGGGCTTTTCAGCTGTTGCAGCTGGGATTTGACCGGTGTCGTCGAGCAGGTCTTGTCCGCCTGTGCCACGGTCTCGTTGCGGATCGTGGTGTAGAACAGCTCGCAGGTCTTGGCTTTCTGCGTCACTTGCCAGGTCTGGGTGCAGCTGTTGAGCAGTGTCTTCGGATCGGTGCCCGGTTTGCTGCCCATCCCGGCCTGCCAGCAGGCCGCGCTCAGGTCTTGTCCCATTACCTTCAGACCCGCGGCATCGGCCTTGGCCTGGGCATCGTCGCCGGTGTAGTTGCTCGGGTCGGCGGCGTACCAGATGTAGCTCGGGTGGTTGGATCCCAGCACCGGCACGTTCACCCCCGCGCTCGGGCTGATGGTCGCCAGGCCCAGTACATTCACGGTCGCGCCGTATTGCTGCTTGATCCAGTTACGCACCGGCGCACCAAAGGCAACCATCGGCAGCACGGCGCCGCTGGCGTTCTGGCTGACCTGCTTGACCATGGTGGTCTGGTAATCCTTGAAGTAGTCGTACACGCCTTCCAGATCCTTGCCGGCGCTGGCGGGCGCGGCAATCGGGGCGATGTCGATGATGGTCTGGTAGGCCGGCGTCTGGTCGGCGGGGATGCCATTGTCGGTCAGCAGCGCGGCCCAGCGGTCGGTGGTGTTCGAGCGCAGGTAATCCTGGGCCTGGGTCAGCGAGTAATCCGGCGGGAAGTGCAGCAGCTCGACACTTTTGCGGTTTTCCAGGGCCATGCCCAGTGGCAGGAACAGGTACCAGCTATAGGCCCATTTGCCGTCGGCATTGAGGTTGCTGGCGCCGTTGTAGGCCAGGTCGCCGGCGTCCAGCAGCGCGGTCAGCGGCTTGTCGTAGCCCGTCGGTACGCCGCTGATTTCGGCGTAAAGCTGATCGTTGTCGTTTTTCACCAGCACCTTGGCGTTGGTGTAGCCGTCGCGCTGCACGCTCTGGCTCAGGTAATGGGCGACGGTCTGCTCCAGCGTCCAGTTGCGAAAGCAGATCACGCTGCAATTGTTGGGGTAGGCGAAGAGGCGGGTGACGCGTTCGGTGCTGCCCAGTTTCAGGTCGACATCGGCGTGGGCCGCGGCGCTCAACGTGAGCGCCGCGAGGGTGAGGCCTGCGATTTTCAACATGCTCAGATCCTTTTCAGCGAGGGTAAAACCTTGGTGGAGGGCAATCCGGCCCGCGTCTAGCCTAGCCGGGGAACAGGTGTTTCAGCGAATAACCAAGCTGACTGGCGAGAGTCACGCCGGTCATGACCACCAGAAACAGCAGCTGCAACGGGCTGAAATGCGCCCAGTGCAGTGCGGTCAGCCACGGGTGCTTGTCGCTGAACTCCGGGTCGAGCTTACCGATGCGCCGCTTGTGCCAGAGCCCGATCAGGATCACCCCGATATAGGTGAAGGCCCCCAGGCCACCGAGCATGACCGAGAACAGCAGGATCATGACGGCTTGCGGTACGCCATGGCGCAGCACGAGCCAGCGGGTATCAGGGTTCCATCGGCGCGGAATGATCCTTTCAGTCAACCACAGGTCCTGAACGATCAAATGGGCGCTGATCAGAAACCAGTAACTCAAGCCGATCCGGAAAAACCAGACAGGAACGCAGGCGAAGGCCAGGGGAATGACGATGCTCATCGCCGTGGTTTTGTGCTCGGCAGGCAGATAGAACAGCCACAGCGCCAACGCAATCGCGGCCCATGAGCGCAACCAGGTTTCGGCGGCGATGTAGCGCGGCAGAAACCGTCGCCAGTAGAAAACATCGGCGTAGGGCAGGCGGGCGAGCAGGTCGGGGAAGCGCCACTTGAGGGTTTCCGACAGCTGCTGGCAAGCCTGCCAGTCAGCCGGAATGAACCGGTCGGTCATGTCTTTCTGTTGCCGCGGCTTCATCGGGCTGATCAGCATCCGCGCGGCAAGCGCGTCGGGCGACCCGTTGCGCTGATCTTCGGCCCGGGCACACAGGTTGTCGTAGAGGCTTTCCTGGTTGCAGCGCTCGATCAGCGCCTGCCAGAGCCAGTCCGGTTGCGGATGAATGCCCTTGGTGTCGTCCCAGCCAAATAATTGGGAGATACGGTCGAACAGCGCCACGCTCCACTCTGTGTCCTGCAGCAGTTGCAGGATGATCTGCTGCCAGTGTTCCCGACGGTCGAACACCTGGAGCCAGGGTTGGGCCGTGTAAGACTTGAGCAGCGCGAGAAATTCGCGCTCGTTTTGCGATGCGAGTAGCGTTTCCAGCGATTGCCGGTAATCCGTCAGCAGCTCGTTGGCGAGAATGCTGCGCTGGCCGTCGCCGATGACGATCTCCTGCCATGGGCCCAGCCAACCCAGATGCTGCACCGCCCAACGGGCAATCGAAAGGCGCAGCGCGGGATGATCGAAGCACAACGTCAGCAACAGTGTCTGGAACGCTTGCGCACAATCCTGCTGGCACGCTTGATCCCAGCGCTGCTCCAGATTTGAGTCCGAGAGGCCGTTCAGCAATTGCGATGCGGCTTCAACGGCCGGGTCGGCAGTCGGCTGCTCGGGCTCCAGGTTAAGAGGCTCCGGATTCAGGGGCTGTACCCGCAAGATCGGCGATTCGAGAGGTGCTTCGGGCGCGGCCGGCGTCACCGGTTCAAATAGCGCCGCAGGGTAATCCCACGCATCGGTCCCGGTCTTCTGCAGCGGCTGAGCCATGGACTGCTCTTGTACCGCCAACGCAGCGATCCCCGGAGCCAGAATGACGTCGCCGTGCTCCTCGCTCTCCTCGTTTTCAAGGCGCCACTGGGCAATCGACAGTGCCCGCTCATAAGCCTCGCGCAGGCGCTGGAAGCCTGCGGCATCTTCATCGGGCCGGAAGACTTTCAGCAGGCGCGCGTAACTGCGCTTGATATCACGTAGCCCGGCGTCTTCGGGCAGTTGCAGGACAGACCAGCATTCCATGTCGTGCTTCCTTACTGCCAGGGGTTACGGTCGAGTGCGCTCAACTGCTTGCTCAGTTCGGTACGGGTTTCACGGATCTGCCGCTCGTCCTGGGAATCCAGCGCCTGCTGGAATTGCTTGGCCCAGTAGCCGATCTGATCGCGCAGGTCGCCCAGGCTTTCCTGATACAGACGTTCCAGACGCGCACTGAGCAGGGTGTTCACCTGTTGCTCGCGCGGATGGATCTTCAATTGCGCCAGGGCTTGCAGACGTTGCTGGATTTCCTCGGGCGTCAGCACGCCGGGGTTGTTTTCGATGACCAGCGAATGTTGCTGACCGGTCAGGGGAATGCTGACCTGGGCTTCCAGCAAACCGTTGTTGTCATAGGTGAAGCGCACATCCAGCTCGACTTCGCCGGCCTTGCGCTTGGGTACCTTGATGTCCAGTTGGCCGAGCGCCACGTTGTCTTTGACCAGGCGGCTTTCGCCCTGAAAGATTTTCACGACCACCTGTTCCTGGTTGTCGTGAAGGGTCTGCACGGTTTTGACCCGGCTGACCGGGACGATGCTGTTGCGTTCGATGATCGGCAGGTAGTGGCCGCTTTCATACTGGCGACCGACCTGGGTGGAGGTCTCGATCCCCAGGGTGTAGGAGCAGACATCGGTGAGCACCACTTCTTCCAGCGCGGCCGAACGGGCCTTGAGCGCCGCCTGAATCGCGGCGCCTTGTGCCACGACCTGATCCGGATCGAGGCTGATCGACGGGAAGCGGCCGAACAGCCCGGCAGCCAGTTTGCGCACCAGCGGCATGCGGGTGGTGCCGCCGACCAGCAGGATTTCATCGAGGTCGCTGACGCGGATGCGTGCGTCACGCAGGGCCCGTTCGATCGGCGCGCGCAGGCGTTCGAGCAGCGGCATGTATAACGTCGCCATTTGCGCCTGGGTGATGGTCTGGGTCCATTGCTTTTCGCCGACCTGCAATCTGAATTCGGCGCTGGCGTCCTGGCCCAGTGCACGGCGCACACGCTCGGCTTCGCGGCGCAGCGGCTGGAGGATGGTGGAGCGCTCGGGGAAGTCCGACACGTTGCGATGCTGATCGATAAAGTGCTCGAGCAGCACGTTGTCGAAATCCTCGCCGCCGAGGAAGTTGTCACCGGCGCTGGCGCGCACTTCCATGACGCCTTCGAAGAGTTCGAGAATCGACACGTCGAACGTACCGCCGCCCAGGTCGAACACCAGGAACGACGTTTCCTTGTCCCGTTGGTGCAGACCGTAGGCGAGTGCGGCGGCGGTGGGTTCGTTGATCAGCTTTTCGACTTTGAGGCCCGCCAGTTCACCGGCGATGCGCGTGGCCTTGCGCTGGGCGTCGCTGAAATAGGCCGGAACGCTGATCACGGCTTCCGTGACGGTCTGGCCGTAAGTGCGCTCGACGTCTTCTTTCAGGCTCTTGAGTACCAGCGCCGAAAGCTCTTCAGGACGGAATTTTTTATCCCCGAGGTAGACCTCCGTCGCACTGCCCATATGGCGCTTGAACAGCGACGCGGTCAGACGCGGATGCGTGTGCAGGCGTTCGCGGGCAGCTTGCCCGACCAGAATCCGGCCCTGATCGTCCAGACCCACCACGCTGGGTGTCAGGAACTGCCCCAGGGCGTTAGGCACCAACTCAGTGGCATCGCCGCGCCATACGGCAACAAGGCTGTTGGTGGTTCCCAGGTCAATCCCGACGATCATTGCAACGAACTCCCTTTGCGCTCAGACAAAAAATGAAACAGATATTGGGCGCGCAAGAATATTACCGAGGCAGTGGCGCGGTAAAGAAAGATGATGGCTCTGAGCCATTATTTAAGACAGGCAACCGCAGGAAGGATCGTTCGGGTCGCTTTTTGTCGAAGGGGTCGAAGGGAAAGACAGGGCGCCGGAGCCGGCGCCCTGTCGTCATCGTTTAAGGCATGACGGGCGGCAGATACGAGAGCGTCGTACCCAGCGCCCACAGCAGTACCAGCACCAGCGGCGTGTGCACCAGCAATTGCACGAACGAGAAACCGATCAGATCCCGCGCCTTCAGCCCTAGCACGCCCAGCAGCGGCAGCATGTAGAACGGGTTGATCAGGTTCGGCAGGGCTTCGGCGGCGTTGTAGATCTGCACCGCCCAACCGAGGTGGTAGTTGAGGTCATTGGCCACTTGCATCACGTACGGCGCTTCGATGATCCACTTGCCGCCGCCGGACGGAATGAAGAAGCCGAGAATCGCCGAGTACACACCCATCAGCAGCGCATAGGTGTCGTGGGAGGCGATGCTGACGAAGAACGTCGAGATGTGATGGGCCAGGGTCTGGGCATCGGTGCCCTTGACCGTGGTCATCAGCGCGGCGATCGAGCCGTACAGCGGGAACTGGATCAGCACTCCGGTGGTGGTCGGCACGGCGCGCGACACCGCATCGAGGAAACTGCGCGGGCGCCAGTGCAGCAACGCGCCGAGCATGATGAACAGGAAGTTGTAGGTGTTGAGCCCGGAAATCGCGGTGATCGCAGGTTTGGTCGAGAACTCGTGGAACAGCCATCCGGCCGCCAGCAGCACCAGCAGGATGATCAGCAGCGGGCTGTGTTCCAGCCATTCGCCTGGACGGGTGCGCGGTTGCAGCGGTGGCAGGTTGAAGGCCGGGTCGATGCCGCAGGCCTTGGCGTCACGCGCCGAGTTCGGGCCGGGCGCGGTGGCGTAGGCGATGATGATCGAAATCACGATCAGCGCCAGCAGCATCACCCCCGACTGCCAGAGGAAAATCGTCTGGGTGAACGGAATCACCCCGGTGATCGACAGAATCGACGGCGGCAGGCTGGCCGGGTTGGCCTGCAACTGCGCGGCGGACGACGACAGGCCCAGTGCCCACACGGCGCCGAGGCCAAGGTAGGCGGCGGCACCGGCGGCGCGATAGTCCATTTTCAGATCGGTGCGGCGGGCGAGGGCGCGCACCAACAGACCGCCGAACACCAGCGACAGGCCCCAGTTGAGCAAGGACGCGACCATCGAGATCAGCGCGACCCACGCCACGGCAGAACGACCGTTCTTCGGGATTCGCGCCAAGCGGTCGATCAGCTTTACGGCGGGCGGCGAACTGGCCACGACATAACCACCGATCACCACGAACGCCATCTGCATGGTGAACGGGATCAGGCTCCAGAATCCGTCACCGAAGGCCATGGCGGCGTCGGTGGGTTTGGCGCCCATGGCCAGGGTCGCCAGCGCGACGATGATCACCGCCAGCGCGGCGAATACCCAAGAGTCGGGAAACCAGCGTTCGGCGAAACTTGAACAGCGCAAGGCAAAGCGCGCAGAGCGGCTATCTTCGATATCAACGGCCACGGGAGTACCTCGGATTTTTATGTTTATTGTGGTCTTCGGGGCTTGGCCGGCCCCTCTGGACAGGTGCCAACAGTAAATCAACCGGCGGATTTTTGTGACCGTGTTTTGCCGAATCAGACTATGGTCTAACGGGTTGTCCGGCGGCCCGTTTGCGTAGACCATGGGCGCCTTGGTTTTTTGCCTGCCAGAGTTCTTTGCCATGACTGCCCATTCCACTGCCCGACCGGCGCCGTTCAGCCGTTCCGACTACAAGACCCTCGGCCTTGCGGCCCTGGGCGGGGCGCTGGAGATCTACGATTTCATCATTTTCGTGTTCTTCGCCCTGACCCTCAGCCAGCTGTTCTTCCCGCCGGAAATGCCCGAGTGGCTGCGCCTGCTGCAAAGCTTCGGGATCTTCGTCACCGGCTATCTGGCGCGCCCGCTGGGCGGAATCCTGATGGCGCATTTCGCCGACCGGCTGGGGCGCAAGAAGGTTTTCAGCCTGAGCATCCTGATGATGGCGCTGCCGTGTCTGCTGATCGGGATCATGCCGACCTACGCACAGATCGGCTATTTCGCACCGTTGCTGCTGCTGGCGCTGCGCATCCTGCAAGGCGCGGCGGTGGGCGGTGAAGTGCCGAGCGCCTGGGTATTCGTGGCCGAGCACGCGCCGGCCGGGCATCGCGGTTATGCCCTGGGCTTTCTGCAGGCCGGGCTGACCTTCGGTTATCTGATCGGCGCGTTGACCGCGACTTTTCTGGCGCAAGTGTTCACCCCGGCCGAAGTGCTCGATTACGCGTGGCGTTATCCGTTCCTGCTCGGCGGTGTGTTCGGCGTGATCGGTGTCTGGCTGCGCCGCTGGCTGAGCGAAACCCCGGTGTTCATGGCCATGGAAGCGCAGCGCGAGGCGCGGGTCGAGCTGCCGCTGCGCACTGTGCTGCGCGATCATCGGCTGGCCATGTTGCCGGCGATGCTTCTGACCTGCGTGCTGACCTCGGCGGTGGTGGTGTTCGTGGTTATCACCCCGACCATGATGCAAAAAACCTTCGGCATGACTGCCGGCCACACCTTCGCGTTGAGCGCGCTGGGCATTGTTTTCCTGAACATCGGCTGCGTGATCGCCGGCCGACTGGTCGATCGCATCGGCGCCTGGCGTACGGTCATGCTCTACAGCCTGCTGCTGCCGCTGGGCATCGGTCTGCTTTATACCTGCCTGATCAGCGGCGGGGATTGGGTCGGTCTGGCCTACGCCATCGCCGGGTTGTGCTGTGGCGTGGTCGGTGCGGTGCCGTCGGTGATGGTCAGCCTGTTCCCGGCGCGGATCCGCGTTTCCGGGATCTCCTTCACCTACAACATTGCCTACGCCGCCTGGGCGAGTGTCACACCGTTGCTGCTGATCGGTCTGATGCCGTGGAGTCCGTGGATCTGCGTGATGTTCTGCGCGGTGATGGGAGCGGTGGGCGTCGTCAGCG
Organism: Pseudomonas sp. B21-021; assembly: GCF_024749205.1. Classification (NCBI taxonomy): domain Bacteria; kingdom Pseudomonadati; phylum Pseudomonadota; class Gammaproteobacteria; order Pseudomonadales; family Pseudomonadaceae; genus Pseudomonas; species Pseudomonas sp. B21-021. Next base: position 5,436,977 of record NZ_CP087192.1, on the reverse strand, counting down.
CGGCGTATTTCGGCTCGCGCATGCCGCGCGCAGAACAGTGTCCGGTGGCCGGCACCGCCTGAATTGTCGAGGCGTAACTATTTTTTGTAGGACACGCCTCAAGCGCTCTTCAGAAAAGATTTCCAAGGCCGATGGTTAGGCTGCATACCCGCTCTCCATCCAGTCCATCGGTGCTTTCCCATGTTCAACAAACGCCTGAAGCAAGAGCTGGCGGCTCTTCGTGAAGAACTCTCCAGCCTTCTGCAAGTGAAGGAGAGCCTGGAAAGCGAGATGCTGGTGCTCACCCTTGAGCCCGACGGACGGATTCAGTCGGTCAACCAGAATTTCCTCAGCGAAATGCTCTACAAGAACCACGACCTGATCGGCCGCGCCATCGAAGACATCGTGCCGGCCCATGTGAAGTCCGACGAGTTTCATCACCGCTTCAAGGCCGCTCTGACCCGTGGCGAGCATTTCGCTGGCGCAGTGCGCCTTTCCCGCGGTAACGGCGAAGAGGCGTGGTTGCGTTCGATCGTGCAGCCGATTCGTTCATCGGATGGCCGGATCAAGCATTTCTCGATTTTCTCCAGCGACCTGACCCGCACCATCGAGGCCTCCCGCGAACACGAAAACCTGATCGGCGCGCTGGTGCGTTCGACTGCCGTGATCGAGTTCGACCTCAGCGGCAACGTATTGAGTGCCAACGACCGGTTCCTGCAGGGCATGGGTTACAGCCTGGCGCAGATCAAGGGCAAACATCACCGCCAGTTCTGCGAGCCGGAGGAGTACAACAGCGCCGAGTACCAGAACTTCTGGCGTCGCCTGAACAACGGCGAATTCGTCGCCGGCCGTTTCAAGCGGGTCGACAGCCATGGTCGGACCGTCTGGCTGGAGGCGTCCTATAACCCGGTGCTCGACGCCAACGAAAAGCTCTACAAAGTGGTGAAGTTCGCCACGGTGATCACCGATCAGGTCAATCAGGAACAGGCCGTCGCCGACGCCGCCAACATCGCCTACAGCACGTCCCTGCAAACCGACAGCACCGCCCAGCGCGGCACTCGTGTGGTGACCGAAGCGGTCAACGTGATGCGCGATCTGTCGAAGCACATGCAGACCGCCGGCGAAGGCATCGAGGCGCTGAACGAGCAATCCCAGGTGATCGGCACCATCGTCAAGACCATCAGCGGCATTGCCGAACAAACCAACCTGCTGGCGCTCAACGCCGCCATCGAAGCCGCTCGCGCGGGTGAGCAGGGCCGAGGCTTTGCGGTGGTGGCCGACGAAGTGCGGCAACTGGCCTCGCGCACCAGCCAGGCGACCGAAGAAATCGTCGGTGTGGTGCGCCAGAACCAGGACATGGCGCGCAACGCCGTGGCCCTGATGACCGACGGCAAGCAACAGGCCGAGCAAGGTCTGGCGCTGGCGGCGGAGGCCGGTACGGTGATCGTCGAGATCCAGGACGGCGCGCAGAAAGTGGTGGATGCAGTCGGCCAGTTCGCCAACCAGTTATCCAGCTGATGCCTGCCAGGCGAAGGGAGGGTCGACGGCCATCCCTTCGTTGTTTTTATCCCGCTACAATCGGCTCTTTTTCCCGGAGCAGATCCCATGAGCGAGTCCTTCCGTCGCCCGGTTCCCCTGAACAAAGCCTACCGCCTGCTCAATCACGGGCCGACCGTGCTGGTCAGCGCCGCCCATGACGGGCAGCGCAACATCATGGCCGCTGCGTGGGCCATGCCGCTGGATTTCGAACCGCCGAAAGTCGCGGTGGTCCTCGACAAATCCACCTGGACCCGGCAACTGCTCGAGGCCTCGGGCACTTTTGTTCTCAACGTTCCTTGTGTGAGTCAGGCAGACATCGTGCAGACCGTCGGCTCGACGTCGGGCCTGGAAATCAATCGCGATCAAGGTCAGGACAAGTTTCAGGCGTTCGGCTTGCAGAGCTTCGCTGGCGAGCAGGTCGAGGCACCGATGCTGGACGGTTGCGTGGCCTGGCTCGAATGCCGGTTGCTGCCGGAGCCGCGCAATCACGAGCAATACGATCTGTTTCTCGCCGAGGTGATCGCGGCGCAGGCTGATTCGCGGGTGTTCAGCGATGGACGCTGGCATTTTGAAGGGCACGATGAGCTGCGCACACTGCATCATGTGGCCGGTGGCAACTTTCTGAAGATCGGTGATCCGGTGGTCGGTAAAAGTCTGGATGCCTGACAGTTATTAATGTTTTGCAGCAATTAATTATTGTTATTCGATAATTTTAATCGTTAGGGTGGCGCTCACATTCATTCTTGTGAGGCTTTCCCATGACCACCCACGGGCTCGTGCAATTCAGTCGGCGCATGGCGACGATAACGTTGATCCTGATCGTCGTGATGCTGCTGCTCAATGCTGTCATATGGGTTTACCCACCGTTGGCGGAAAAGGAAGGCTGGGGATTGGGGTTTGCGCTGACCGAGCGCCAGCTGTCACAAATGGCCGACACCGCCACGCTGTTTCCGTGGTGGCAGAAGCTGGGCGGGATCTTGCTGTCGAGCATTCCCCTGCTGGCGCTGGCGTCGGGCCTGAACCATTTGCGCCGGCTGTTTCAGAGTTACGCGCGAGGTGAGTATTTCGCCCGGGAAACGGCGGAGCATCTGGGCAAGGTCGGGCGAGCCGTGGCGATCTGGGTGCTGCTGGATTTCCTCTGTGAGCCGATGCTCAGCCTGTGGGTCACCCAGAATGCGCCGGTCGGTGAGCGGCTGTTGACCCTGAGCATCACGGCTGCCTCATTCGTCGCGTTGTTTCTGGCCGCGTGCATTTCGATCATCGCGCGGATTCTGGCGCAGGCCAGTGAAGTCGATCGGGAAAACCGTACGTTTATTTGAGGTCCTCATGCCTATCGTGATTCAACTGGATGTGATGCTCGCGCTGCGCAAGGTCAAATCCAAAGACCTTGCAGCCGCCATCGGCATCACCGAGGCCAACCTGTCGCTGCTCAAACAGGGCAAGGTCAAAGGGCTGCGACTGGCGACCCTGGATGCCATCTGCGAGTACCTCAACTGTCAGCCCGGGGATCTGCTGGTTCGGGTGGCGGAGGAGGAGGGTGACGCCTGAGGGGGTCGGTTGCTGGCGAATTGGATTCATGGACCTACAAAAAAGGCTTACCTCTCGGTAAGCCTTCTTCATTGGGTGGGTGCGGAATTCAGGGTAGGCAATACATGTTGAGGTGCCTGCACGATTGTTTTTTATCAGACCGATTTCATGGGTTTGATCAGACTCTCTGCCGGGATACCGAACAATTCGTGAAGCTTCCAGATCATGGGAAGCGTCAGCGCGCGTTTGCCATTCAGAACTTCATAAACGCGGTTTGTCCGGCCAATTGCTGGAGCGAGATCGGCGGCTGACAGCCCGGACTGCTCCATCCGAAACCTTATGGCGTCAATCGGGTTGGGCAGGTCGAGTGGGAAGTGTCTGGCCTCATAGGCCTCGATAAGGGTGATCATGATGTCGAAGTAATCACCTTCAGGCGTGCCGGGCTCTGGCTCATTCTCGAAAAGAGCGGACACGTCTTTGAGCGCCGCACGGTAGTCTTCTTCGGTATGAATCGGACGTATGTTCATGGGTTACTCCATTTCGACGGTATCAGCGTCGATTGCGTCGTACTGTTTGTGAGTGCCGACAAATTTTATGTACACCGCGCCAAAGCGGTACGCCACGGCGACAATCAGGCGATAGGAATTGCCTTTGATATTGAATACAACTCTTCGGCTTTTCAGAATGCTGGCGCAAGCAAACTGTGACTTGATATCCACAGGTGTTTTCCAGCTTGCCTTTCTTGCTTCGTCTATCCATGCCAGCAATGGCTGCTCTGCTTCCGGATATCGTTCCCAAAAGACTTTTAGCTGACTGATGGCGATGATTCTCATGGCGTGATCCTAGTCCCGCTGTGGGACTGCTGCAAGTCTGTCGGTGGATACTGGACAAATGGTTGGTGTCAATTGATGACTTTTACCGATGCTGTCGGCAGTGGAGGGAAAGGGGGGAGTGAATTCAGTGGAGGAAAACTCTATCCCGGACAGCATTTTTCCGGTGTAGGAAAAGGCAGCGTGATTTAGCCGAATTGGATTCATGGACCTACAAAAAAGGCTTACCTCTCGGTAAGCCTTTTTCAGTTGGCAGTGTTGATTCAATCCCCCAACGCTACCCCTTCACGCCGAGGATCCGCCCCACCTGCCAGCGTTGTCTTCCCCTGAGCATCCTTGACTCGCACGATTGCCTGGGTGCCGCTGGTCATGTCGATTTCGTTGACGGTGTGGCCCTTGTCCTTGAGTGCCTGGATCAGCGTCGGGCTGAACTGGCCCTGTTCCAGTTCCGTCGGGCCGTTGCGGCTGCCGAAGTTGGGCAGGCTGATCGCGCTTTGCGGGTCGAGGTTCCAGTCGAGCAGGCCGACGGTGGTTTTGGCCACGTATTCGATGATCTGCGAGCCGCCGGGAGAACCGACGGTGGCGACGAACTCGCCGCTGTTGCGGTCGAAGATCAAGGTCGGCGCCATCGATGAGCGCGGGCGTTTGCCGGGCTCTACGCGGTTGGCGACTTTCTGTCCGTTCTCTTCGGGGATGAACGAGAAGTCGGTCATCTGGTTGTTGAGCAGGAAACCCTGAACCATCAGGTGCGAGCCGAACGCTGCTTCGATGGTGGTGGTCATCGAGACGGCGCCACCGAAGTCATCCACGGCCACCACTTGCGAGGTGGAAATGCGCAGCGGCGAGCGATCCGGCGCGTAGGCGACCTGCACGCCCGGCGGTGTGCCGGGTTTGGCTGTGCCCATGCTGCGTTCGCCGATCAGGCTGGCGCGGCTGGCCAGGTAACCCGGATCGACCAGGCCCTTGGCCGGCACCGGCACAAAGTCGGTATCGGCTACGTATTGCGCGCGGTCGGCGTAGGCCAGGCGCTCGGCTTCGGCGATCAGGTGCACGGCTTGCGGCGCAGGTTCGATGCCGGCGGGTTTATCGGTCTTCACAGGTTTGAGCGGCGTCAGGGACAGGCGCGGATCGCGGGTTTCCAGCGCCTGCAAGGTGCCGAGAATCTGCGCCACTGCAATTCCGCCCGATGATGGCGGCGGCATCCCGCAAACCTGCCAGCGTTTGTAGTCGGTGCACAGGGGCGCGCGCTCCTTGGCCTGATAGTGCTGAAGGTCGTTCAGCGACAGGCTGCCGGGGTTGGCGTGGCCCTGAACCTTGGCCACGATCTCTTCGGCGATCGGGCCTTTGTACAGTGCGTCCGCACCTTCGTTGGCGATGCGTTTGAGCACGGCGGCCAGCGCCGGATTCTGCAAGCGAGTGCCGACGGCTTTGACGCTGCCATCGCTGTTCAGAAAGTACTTGGCCATGTCCGGCGAGCGGCGAATCACCGGGTCGGATTCCAGCAGCGAATGCAGGCGCGGGGAGATCGCAAAACCCTGCTCGGCCAGTTTGATCGCCGGTTCGAACAATGTCGCCCACGGCAAGCGGCCGTGCTTTTTGTGCGCCAGCTCTAATGCACGCATTACCCCCGGGGTGCCGACGGAGCGTCCACCGATCTGCGCCTGCGGGAACGGCATCGGTTTTCCATCGGCCTGCAGGAACAGCTTCTCGGTCGCACCGGCCGGTGCGGTTTCGCGACCGTCGTAGGTGCGCACTTGTTTGCCGTCCCACAGCACGATCATCGCGCCACCACCGATCCCGGAGGATTGCGGTTCGACCAGGGTCAACACGGCTTGCATCGCGATGGCGGCATCGATGGCGGAACCACCCTGACGCAACATCTCGCGACCGGCCTCGGCGGCCAGCGGATTGGCAGCGGCGGCCATGTGTTTTTCGGCGTGGCTGGCTTGCAGGCCGGTGCGGTAACCGGAGGCGGCTTCCGGTGCCAGCGGCAGGGTCGAGGAGGGCGGTGCGTTGCAGGCCGTGAGGGCGATGGCGCTGACGATCAGCGTCAGGGCGGGCAGGCGAAAACGGTTCAGGGGCAGGGCTGGAAACACGCGGGCTCTCCGTCCGTGGGATAAAAGTCTGACGGACTGTATCGGCCGACCGTGTACGACGCAAACCGGAGGTATCTTTGTCCTTCATGCCTTGGCGGATTTTCTGTAGGGTCATGGGCAAACGTGAAGCCAGAACAATCAACAAGAGGCCGCCATGCACAACGAGTTTCCGACCCAGCCCAGCTATCGCGAACAACGCGAGCGCTTTCTAGCCGCCGCAAAGGTTGCGGGTGCAACGCTCTCTTCGTACGCGCATCCGCTCAATGGGCCGTTTGGCGAGTCTTTGAGTACCGATGTCGCGGTGCTGGGGGATCCAGCGGCCAAACGGCGCCTGGTGGCGCTCAGCGGCACCCACGGGGTTGAGGGTTATTACGGATCGGAGTGCCAGATCGACTGGTTCGAGCATTTCACGCCGGACTCGCTGCCGAAGGATGTCGCGGTCGTGATGGTTCACCTGATCAACCCGTGGGGCACGACGTGGCTGCGGCGGGTCAACGAAGACAATATCGACCTCAACCGCAATCACCTGGATTTCAACCGACCGCTTCCGGACAACCGCGCTTACGCAGCGCTGCATGAAATTTACGCCTGCACCGATTTGAATGGCCCCGAGCGGCAAAAGGCTGATGCCTTGCTGGATGCGCAAATTGCCGAGCACGGCTGGCCGGCTGTCATGTCGATTGTCGAGGGCGGTCAGCACAGTCATCCCGACGGATTGTTCTTTGGCGGACTCGCGCCGAGTTGGTCGAATCGCACGCTGCACTCAATCATCGAGAATCATCTGGCCGGTGCTGAAACCGTGATGTGTTTCGACCTGCACACCGGCGCAGGCGAGTACGGGCATCCGATGCTGCTGACGATTACCCAGGCGCCGTATCCAGCGCTGGCCAAGGCGCAGTCGATTTACGGCCCGTGGCTCTACACGCTGCACACTGGAGCCGAAACCCTGAGTGAAACCGGCGTTGCGGCAACCGCCACCGGCTACACCTCGCAGGCACTGCTCAATGCGCTGCCGAATGTGCAACTGATGCCGTTCGTGATCGAGTGCGGGACTTATCCGGGGCCGGACGTGCATCGTTACCTGCGCGACGATCACTGGCTGCATCTGCATGGCGATCCGCTGGATGCGACGGGGCGCGAGATCAAATTGAATCTGCTGGAGCAGTTCTATCCCGCCGATCCGGACTGGCGAGCGATGGTCGGTTTGCGCACGCGGCAGATCTGGACGAAAGGGCTGGCGGCACTGGCCGGATAAAAGAAAATGCCGGCTGACGATGGCCGGCACTTTTCTCGAGGCATAAAAAAACGGCCTACCTTTCGGTAAGCCGTTTTTAGTACTTGGTGGCTACACAGGGACTTGAACCCCGGACCCCAGCATTATGAATGCTATGCTCTAACCAACTGAGCTATGTAGCCAAGTGGCGCGCATTATTCCCCTGAAATGGAAAAGCGTCAAGCGTAAATTCAAAATATTTCTTCTTATTTTCAACCGCTTATCCTCCCGCGCCGAAAATCGGGGCGGGAGGGGCTTTCAACGCAGCTGAAATCTTCCGGTGTTGGCACTCAAGGCATGGCTGCCCTGGCTCAAGGTATCCGCCGCGAGGTTCACGGCCCGCGCGCCTTCGAGCAGACGAACCGCCGCTTGATCGACCTGCTGGATATTGCCGCTGACCTCATCGGCAGTGTTCGCCTGTTCTTCTACCGCTGTGGCGATCTGGGCGAGGGTGTCGGTGACACTCTGCACGGCGCTGGCGATTTCCCCCAGGCGTTCGCCAAGTCCCGTGACCGCTTCCGCGTCCGATTGCGCCTGGCCGCAGGCAGCCTCCATCAGGCTCACGGCTTCATTGACCGTATTGCGCAGGCTGTCGACCGTGCCGGCGATCTGCGCCGTGGACGATTGCGTACGTTGCGACAGGCTGCGCACCTCGTCGGCCACCACGGCAAAACCGCGACCTTGCTCCCCGGCCCGCGCGGCTTCGATGGCGGCGTTGAGCGCCAGCAAGTTGGTCTGTTCGGCGACGCCGCGAATGGTGTCGACCACCAGTTGAATCTGCTGCCCTTGCTCGCTGACCCGGCCGAGCGCTGCGGCAGTTTCGTTCAGGCGCTGATTGAGCTGCTGAATGCTCGCCGTGGTCCGTTGACTGTCACGGCTGCTGTCGGCAGCGATGCGCCGGGTGTGCTGGGCGCTGCCGGAAGCCTGTTCGCAACTCTGCGCCACGCCTTGAGACGTCGCCGCCAGTTGCGTGGCCGCTGCGGCGATCTGGCTGATCTGCAATTGCTGGGCCTCGACTTCGCTGAGAGCGCCGCTGGAGTGATCGTTGAGGCTGCGCACCGCGTTGCTCAGTTGCGAAGTCTCGTGATCGACACCCAGCAGGCTGGTACGCAATTGCACCACCGCCACGTTGAGTGCGGTGCTGATCGAAGCCAATTCATCGCGGCCCACGACCGGCACTTGCAGGCTCAGATTACCGTCGCGCAGAGCCTCGGCCAGCAGCGTGATGCCGCTGGCGCTACGACGGATGGAGGCTTGCAGGCAGACGAACAGATACAGCGCCGCCAGCAACAGGAAACCGAACACAGCGGCGACAACGATGAACTGACGAATCGCCGATCCGTGGTAGTCATCCAGGCGCTGATCCAGCGAAACCAGCGATTGCTGGCGCAGCGTGGCGAGGTTGCCGAGCAGGGCATCGAGAGTGCGCTCGAACTCTTCAGGCTTGAGATTGATGCTGCCGCCGAACACGCCGTCATCCAGCACTTTCAGACCGGCATCCAGTTGTTTGAGGCTGTCGTGATATTGCCCGGCCCAGCCTTGCAGGGCCGGCGGCAGACGCGCTTCGAGCAGGCCCGCAGTTTTCACCAACTGCTCACGGGCATCGCCGATGCGGCTGCGCAGGTCACGCAGTTGCAGACGGCTTTGCAGGGTGAACTGGCCGGATACCACCGACGCCTGGCCGACGGCTGCCAGTCGGCCGACACGTTCGATCAGGTCCGGTGCGTGCTGGGTGGAAATCTGCGTCAGCAGATAGGTTTCCAGCCAAGGCGCGAGGATCAGGCGATTGTCCATCGCGATCTGCTCACGCAACGCTTGCAGGGCGCTGAGGGCGTTGGTGAATCGGTCGTAACCGTCCGGCCACCAACCGACACCGGAAAGGCTTTTCGAGTCCAGACCATTGAGCGCGGCTTGCAGCGCCTGATAGCGAGTCAGGGTTTCTCCTTCCGCGCCTTCGGCTTGCAAGGCATTGCCCAAGTCCAGCGTCGCCTGGGCAACAGCAGGTTGTACGCTATCGAAGGCGGCCATGGCCGCAAGGGTGGCGGGCGTCGGCTGGCGGTTGGTTTCCGTGGCGCGCCAACGGGCGGCGCGGTCGCGCTGGGCGGCGAGCAGATTGTCGAGTGCATCGAGGGCGAGCAACTGCCGCACACCGGCACGTTCGCCGGCAATCAGGTTGAGTTTTTCGCGATAGTCCTGGCCGATCATCAACAGGCTGCCGGCCAATGGCAGGATAAACAGCAGAAACAACAACTGGAATTTACGCGCGAAGCCAAACCGCCCCAGCAACCTGATCCCCGGTGATAAAAAAGCCTGCATGCCCCATGACTCCTCTGGACACCACGCACCATCGGCGTGCATCGCGGTCGTTGCGACCGGGATTGGTGCCCTGCTAAAAGGCCTCGAAAGTTCACCCTTGCCCGCTCTGTAGGCCGGCTCTGTAGCGAAACTTCCCATTCTCGATGCCCTTTGTAAGGGCGCCGCGTTCAAGCGGATAAGCAAGGCAAGATTCAGACCATGGCGTTGCGCTATCACTTGTGGCGCGACGACTGAATAGTTCGTTAGCTGGCTAAGGGGATGGCGCTGGCGCACCGAAAAATGGCACATTGACGCACCTGCCCGCGTGCACCCATCTGCAGTCCGGAAACTCCCATGGCTATCAGCAACGTTCAGACCGCCGCTGCCTCGGCGTCCGCTCCTCCCCAGAACAGTCCACTGGTGATGCGCATCATCGGCGCGGTGGCGCTGGCGCATTTGATCAATGACCTGATCCAGTCAGTGCTGCCGTCGATCTATCCGATGCTCAAGGCCAACTATGGCCTGAGTTTCACCCAGGTCGGCCTGATCACTTTGACCTTCCAATTGACCGCTTCGCTGTTGCAGCCGTGGGTCGGTTATCACACCGACCGGCATCCGAAACCGTGGCTGCTGCCGGCAGGTTCCGTGTGCACGCTGATCGGCATTGTGATGATGTCGATGGTTGGCAGTTTCCCGTTGATTCTGTTGGCAGCGGCGCTGATCGGTATCGGCTCTTCGACTTTCCACCCTGAAGCTTCTCGTATCGCGCGTCTGGCGTCGGGCGGGCGCTTCGGTCTGGCGCAATCGACGTTTCAGGTCGGTGGTAACGCCGGTTCGGCGTTCGGCCCGTTGCTGGCGGCGGCGATCATCATTCCTTTCGGGCAGGGCAATGTGGCCTGGTTCGGACTGTTCGCGGTGTTTGCGCTGTTCGTGCTCTATCGCATCAGCCGCTGGTACGCCCATCACCTGAACCTGTTCAAGCTCAAGGCCGGCCAGGCCGCCACTCACGGACTGTCGAAGAGCAGGGTGATCAGCGCGCTGGTGGTGCTCGGGTTGCTGGTGTTCTCCAAGTACTTCTACATGGCCAGCCTGACCAGCTACTTCACGTTCTACCTGATCGAGAAGTTCGACCTGTCGGTGGCCAGTTCACAGCTGCATCTGTTCCTGTTCCTCGGCGCGGTGGCGGCGGGCACGTTCTTCGGCGGGCCGATTGGCGATAAGATCGGGCGCAAGGCGGTGATCTGGTTCTCGATCCTTGGCGTGGCGCCGTTCACGCTGCTGATGCCGCATGTCGACCTGTTCTGGACCAGCGTTCTGAGCGTGGTGATCGGTTTCATCCTCGCTTCGGCGTTCTCGGCGATCGTGGTGTACGCGCAGGAACTGGTGCCGGGCAATGTCGGAATGATTGCCGGGGTGTTTTTCGGTCTGATGTTCGGATTTGGCGGGATCGGTGCGGCGTTGCTCGGGCATCTGGCGGACATTCACGGCATTGAGTACGTGTACTTCCTGTGCTCGTTCCTGCCGCTGTTCGGGGTGCTGGCGATCTTCCTGCCGAGAACCCAAAAGGCCTGACGGGCCGAATTTCAGGCACAAAAAAGCCGCGTATCAAACGCGGCTTTTTCTTGGGTGCAGCTTTTACACGTTGAAGCGGAAGTGCATCACGTCGCCATCTTTGACGATGTAATCCTTGCCTTCCAGACGCCATTTGCCGGCTTCCTTGGTGCCCGCTTCGCCCTTGTACTGGATGAAGTCGTTGTAGGCGATCACTTCGGCGCGGATGAAGCCTTTCTCGAAGTCGGTGTGGATCACGCCGGCGGCTTGTGGTGCGGTGGCACCGACGCGGACGGTCCAGGCGCGGACTTCTTCGACACCGGCGGTGAAGTAGGTCTGCAGGTGCAGCATTTCGTAGCCGGCGCGGATCACGCGGTTCAGGCCAGGCTCTTCCAGGCCCAGGGCCTCAAGGAACATGTCTTTCTCTTCACCGTCGTCCAGCTCGGCGATTTCCGCTTCGATCTTGTTGCAGACCGGAACAACCATCGCGCCTTCTTCTTCGGCGATGGCCTTGACCACGTCCAGGTGCGGGTTGTTCTCGAAACCGTCTTCAGCGACGTTGGCGATGTACATGACCGGCTTGGTGGTCAGCAGGTGGAAGCCCTTGATGATCGCTTTTTCGTCGGCGCTCATGTTCTTCATCAGGCTGCGTGCAGGCTTGCCTTCAGTGAAGTGCGGGATCAGTTGTTCGAGCAGGGCCTTCTGGGCCACTGCGTCCTTGTCACCGCCCTTGGCGTTGCGCGCGACTTTCTGCAGTTGCTTCTCGCAGCTGTCGAGGTCGGCGAAAATCAGTTCCAGGTCGATGATTTCGATGTCGCGCTTCGGGTCGACGCTGTTGGAAACGTGGATCACGTTCTCGTCTTCGAAGCAGCGCACGACGTGAGCGATCGCGTCGGTTTCGCGGATGTTGGCCAGGAACTTGTTGCCCAGGCCTTCACCTTTCGAGGCGCCGGCAACCAGGCCCGCGATGTCGACGAATTCCATGGTGGTCGGCAGGATGCGCTTCGGATTGACGATGGCCGCCAGAGCGTCCAGACGCGGATCCGGCATCGGCACGATGCCGCTGTTCGGCTCGATGGTGCAGAAGGGGAAGTTCTCGGCCGCGATCCCGGATTTGGTCAGGGCGTTGAACAGGGTGGACTTGCCGACGTTAGGCAGGCCGACGATGCCGCAATTGAATCCCATGGTGTTTCCCCTCGGATTAGAGTCAGGCCTTCTGGCTGTGCAGGTTTTTCATCGCGCGGTTCCATTCACCGGCGAGGATATCCGGCAGCACGCCGAGGGCAAAGTCGATGCTGGCATCGAGTTTTTCCTGTTCGGCGCGTGGCGCACGACCCAGGACGAAATTTGAAACCATACTGGCGACACCCGGGTGGCCGATGCCGAGCCGCAGGCGGTGGAACGTATTCTGATTGCCCAATTGCGCAATGATGTCGCGCAACCCGTTGTGACCGCCATGGCCGCCGCCGACTTTGAGTTTGGCGACGCCCGGAGGCAGATCGAGTTCGTCGTGCGCCACCAGGATTTCTTCAGGCTTGATGCGGAAGAAACCGGCGAGTGCCGCCACGGCCTGGCCGCTGCGGTTCATGTAGGTGGTGGGAATCAGCAGACGAACATCCTGACCCTGATGCGAGAAGCGCCCGGTCAGGCCGAAATACTTGCGATCGGCCACGAGATTCACGTTCTGTGCGTGGGCGATGCGCTCAACAAAAAGGGCCCCTGCGTTATGCCGGGTCTGCTCGTATTCAGCGCCTGGATTTCCCAGGCCAACGATCAGTTTGATGGCAGTCACGATAGGGGCCCTTCCTTTGAGTGGTGGATAACATCGCCGCGATCAGGGAAGGCGGCGAAAGTGGACGAAAAATGCTCATTTACCATGGATGTAAACTCCGCGTTCCCGCCCGCTTTCTCGCTACGTTCCAGTCCGCGATGTTACCTGCTCACTCAGGCATGACAGAGTGAATTACTCTGCTGCGCCTTCTTCGGTAGCTTCTGGAGCAACACGTGGAGCGTGGACGTTGGCAACAGCCTTGTCATCGCCGTGTGCCAGAGCCACGAACTCGACACCTTTAGGAGCTTTGAGGTCCGACAGGTGAACGATGGTGCCGATTTCAGCGTTAGCCAGGTCGACTTCGATGAACTCAGGCAGATCTTTTGGCAGGCAGGAAACTTCGATCTCGGCAACAACGTGCGAGATTTCGCCGCCTTTCTTCACTGGAGCAGCTTCGTTGATGAAGTGCACAGGAACGATGGCGGTCAGTTTCTGGCCAGCTACAACGCGTACGAAGTCAGCGTGCATCACGTGGCCTTTGGCCGGGTGACGTTGCAGAGCCTTGATGATCACGTTCTGCTTGGTGCCACCAACGTTCAGTTCGATAACGTGGCTGTAGGCAGCTTCGTTTTCGAGCAGTTTGGCAACTTCTTTGGCCAGCATGCTGATGGATTCAGGGGCTTTGTCGCCACCGTAAACAACAGCTGGAACCAGGGCGGCGAGACGACGCAGGCGGCGGCTCGCACCTTTCCCCAGGTCGGAACGCGCTTCAGCATTCAGAGTAAAATCGTTCATTTTGTATCTCCAAAATAGCCATGACCGAGTGGCGTTTGCGACCAGCGCCGAACACGGTATGGGCAAAAAAGCCCCGCCCCGGCAGGAATGCCGGGGCGGGGCGCTTTTCGTCAACGAGACATTTCGAGAAGGGCAGGGCCCTTAACGGAACATCGCGCTGATCGATTCTTCATTGCTGATGCGGCGAACCGCTTCGGCAACAACCGGTGCGATATCCAGTTGACGGATACGTGCACAGGCTTGTGCTGCAGCGGACAGCGGGATGGTGTTAGTGACCACCAGCTCGTCCAGCACGGAATTTTCGATATTCTCGATGGCCCGACCCGACAGCACAGGGTGTGTGCAGTAGGCAAAGACCTTGGCTGCGCCATGCTCTTTCAGGGCCTTGGCCGCATGGCACAGAGTGCCGGCGGTATCGACCATGTCATCGACCAGGATGCAGGTACGCCCTTCGACATCACCGATGATATGCATCACTTCAGAGTGATTGGCTTTCTCACGGCGTTTGTCGATGATCCCGAGATCCACGCCCAGGGATTTGGCAACGGCACGTGCACGCACGACGCCACCAATGTCCGGGGACACGATCATCAGGTTCTCGAAGCGCTGATCTTCGATGTCATCCACCAGAACAGGGGAGCCGTAGATGTTATCTACCGGAATATCGAAGAAACCCTGAATCTGGTCAGCATGCAGATCAACCGTGAGAACACGGTCGATGCCGACTACGGTGAGCATGTCAGCAACGACTTTCGCGCTGATAGCCACACGTGCGGAACGCGGACGGCGATCCTGACGGGCATAACCAAAATAAGGAATAACAGCAGTGATACGAGTAGCCGAGGAGCGGCGGAAGGCATCAGCCATCACTACCAGTTCCATCAGGTTATCGTTGGTCGGAGCGCAAGTCGGCTGAATAATGAAGACGTCTTTACCACGAACGTTTTCATTGATCTCGGCTGTAATTTCGCCGTCGGAGAATTTACCGACAGAGATGTCACCGAGAGGGATATGCAGCTGACGTACGACACGCCGAGCCAGATCGGGGTTAGCGTTCCCCGTAAAGACCATCATCTTGGACACGCGCAGTACCTGAAGGCTGAGGGTATACCTGGATGAGTATAGGAAAATGGCAGGGGCGGCTGGATTCGAACCAACGCATGGCAGGATCAAAACCTGCTGCCTTACCGCTTGGCGACGCCCCTGTATCTGTTGCTTGCAAGTGCCGGGCACTTGGTTCCTTTAGAGCAGACTTTGCAGCTTGCGATGCAACATCGAAACGTTGCTTCCTTTCGCTACAAACCCTGTAAGGGTCTCTGTCAGAAGGGCCGAGACTTTATCAGCTTCAGCTTTGCTTGGGAAGCCCCCAAACACACAACTTCCAGTTCCGGTGAGTTTTGCTTCGGTAAAATTACCTAACAAATTCAATGCGTTACGTACTTCTGGATAACGCCTTGATACCACCGGCAAGCAGTCATTTCGACTGTTTCCCTCGGGAACGGGGCGCACTTTAATGGGCGGCGTGTTACGTGTCAACAATGGATCTGAAAAAATTTCTGCCGTACTAACAGAGACTTGCGGAACGAGCACGACATACCACGGTTCGGCGGGCTCGACCGGGGTCAGTTTCTCGCCGACACCCTCGGCGAAAGCCGCATGGCCACGCACGAACACCGGCACGTCGGCGCCCAGTGTCAGGCCCAGTGCAGCCAGTCGATCTTCATCCCAACCCAGTTGCCACAAGTGATTGAGGCCGAGCAGGGTGGTGGCCGCGTTCGAACTGCCGCCACCGATGCCGCCGCCCATCGGCAGGATCTTGTCGATCCAGATATCGATGCCGAGCGAGCAGCCGGATTGTTCCTGCAGTTTCTTCGCCGCGCGCACGATCAGGTTGCTGTCGTGGGGCACGCCGTCGAATTCGGTGTGCAGGTGGATCACGCCATCGCCACGCACGGCGAAAGTGATTTCGTCGCCGTAGTCGAGGAACTGAAAAAGCGTCTGCAACTCGTGATAACCGTCTTCACGGCGACCGAGAATATGCAGCATCAGGTTGAGTTTGGCCGGCGATGGCAGCGTCAGGCGTGGAGCGGTCATGCGTTATTGCCCCAATTTGCGCGGTTGCCAGGTCTTGATGACCAGCGTCACGTCCAGATCGGTGCCGTGCAGTTTGATCCGCTCGGGCAGCCAGTAACCGTTCTGTTCGGCATAGCTGAGGTATTCGACCTGCCAGCCATCCTGATCCAGATTGGCCAAACGGCTGTTGCCGTCCAGGGTCAGACGGCTTTTGCTATCGGGTGCCGGGAGGCCGCGAACCCACCAGGCCAGATGCGAGACCGGCAATTTCCAGCCCAGTTGCTCTTCGACCAGTGCTTCCGGAGTCGGCGCTTCATACCGGCCCTGATTCGCCACTTCCAGCGACACCGCACCCGGGCGACCGGTCAGTCGCGCCGCGCCACGACCCAGCGGGCCGGACAGACGGATGTCGTAGTAGTCCTGACGTTGCAGCCAGAACAGCGTGCCGCTGCCCGAGTCTTTCGGGGCGCGAATGCCGATCTTGCCGTCGATCTGCCAGCCGTCGAGGCCGGTCAGGTGTTGTTTGTTCGCGGCCCACTGTGCCGGATTGCCGTGGCCTTCGACCGATTCACGGGCGCCGAAACCCGCGCAACCGGCGAGCAGGGCGATGAAGCTGAAAACTATGACGTGGCGCAAAAACATGAGTTAAAGAGTCTCGGATCCGGTCAGGCGCTTGATGGTGCTGCGCAGGATGGTGCTGTCAGGCTGGTCCTTGAGGAACTTGCCCCAGATTTGTTTCGCTTCGCGCTGCTTGCCCTTGGCCCACAGCACTTCGCCCAGATGCGCGGCGACTTCGTGGTCGGGGAAGCGCTCGAGGGCCTGACGCAGGTATTTCTCGGCGTCTTCCAGATTGCCCATGCGAAAGTTCACCCAGCCGAGGCTGTCGAGCACCGCCGGGTCTTCCGGGTTGATCTGGTGCGCCTGCTCGATCAGCGCCTTGGCTTCCGCGTAGCGAGTAGTGCGGTCGGACAAGGTATAGCCGAGGGCGTTGAGGGCCATGGCGTTGTCCGGATCGCGCTTGATGATCAGACGCAGGTCTTTTTCCATCTGCGCCAGGTCATTGCGTTTTTCCGCCTGCATCGCGCGGGTATAAAGCAGATTCAGATCGTCCGGGTACTGCTGCAACGCTTGTTGCAGGACTTTCCAGGCCTTGTCGCCCTGATTGTTGGCGGACAGGGTTTCGGCTTCGATCAGGTACAGCTGGATCGCGTAATCCGGTTGTTCGTCACGCTCGGCGGCCAGTTTGCTCTGGGCTTCGGCGGTCTTGCCGTTGTTCATCAGAATATCGGCCTGACGCAGTTGCGCCGGCAGATAGTCGTTGCCGGGGCCGACCTGGGCGTACTCGATGAGCGCGCCTTGCGGGTCGTTGCGTTCTTCGGCGATACGGCCCAGGTTCAGGTGCGCCGAATCGACGTGGCTTTCCCGGGCGATCAGGTCTTCCAGATAGCCCTTGGCCTCGTCCCAGGCCTTGGCTTCCAGGCAGACCAGCGCCAGCGAGTAACGCAGTTCGTCGTCTTCCGGGTATTGCTGAACCAGGGTGGAGAACTCGACCTTGGCGTCGTCCATCCGGTCCTGTTCCACCAGCATCCGCGCGTAAGTCAGGCGCAGGCGCTTGTCGTCCGGATACTTTTTGATGCTTTTCTGCAGCAGCGGCAGCGCTTCGTCGCCGCGATTCAGTCCTTGCAGCAGGCGTGCACGCAGCAGAATCGGGGCGATCTCGCCGTCTTCCGGCGGATTGTCTTCGAGCAGGGTCAGCGCACCCTTGGTGTCGCCATCCTGCTGCATCAGCAGGGCCTTGCCGAAAATCAGCTGATTGTTGTTCGGGTGACGCTGCAACAGGCGGTCGAAGCTTTTCATCAGGCCGTTGCGGGTTTCCTGGTCGGTGTCGGCGGCCGACAGCGCGAGGAAGTCGAAATGGGTGTCGCCCTTGCCCTGCAGGACTTTCTCCATGTAGACCATCGAGTCGTCATAGCGCCCGGCGCGAGCCAGTTGCACGGCGGCGGCGCGTTGCGCTTCGAGGTCGTCCGGGGCGTTTTTCGCCCAGATCAGCGCGGTATCGAGGGCCGGCTGGTCGGCGCCCAGGTACTCGGCGATGCGGAAGGCGCGCTCGGAAACGCCCGGATCCTGGGTGTTGATGGCCTGGGTCACGTAGTTGTCCAGGGCAATGTCGAAACGATTGCGCTGGCCGGCGAGTTCGGCGCTCAGCAGGCTGAACACCGTTTCCTGGCTGAACGAGCTGTAAACCTTGGGCTTTTCAGGAGCCGGCGTGGTGTCTTCGACCGGTGAGGCACCGTCCTGCGAAACGGGGGCCAAGGCCTGGCAGCCGCTGAGGAAGACAAAAGCGAGGAGCAACGCGGAAGATCTATTCATATAGGAAGAGGACGACTAACCTGCGGTCGGATCATCATGACACAAGCCTTCGGCCAAACATAACCGAGTCTCGATTGTGGCCATTATAGGGGCCGACAATTGGGACAATAGTCAGCGGTAGTTGTTCTGAATCTGACGAAGTAGGACAATTGCCGGCTTCACGTCACCATCAGCGACCTTGAATGGCCTTCCTTGCACTCGGTATCAACCACAAGACTGCTTCAGTAGACGTCCGCGAGCGCGTGGCCTTTACCCCTGAGCAGCTGGTGGAGGCCTTGCAGCAGCTCTGCCGACTCACCGACAGCCGCGAAGCTGCGATCCTCTCCACCTGCAATCGCAGTGAGCTGTATATAGAACAGGATCAGCTTTCGGCCGATATCGTGCTGCGCTGGCTGGCCGACTATCACCATTTAAGCCTCGATGAGCTGCGCGCGAGCGCTTATGTGCATGAAGATGATGCGGCAGTTCGTCACATGATGCGCGTCGCCTCCGGGCTCGACTCGCTGGTGTTGGGCGAACCGCAGATTCTCGGCCAGATGAAATCGGCCTACGCCGTGGCCCGCGAGGCCGGCACCATCGGGCCGCTGCTCGGGCGACTGTTCCAGGCGACCTTCAATGCCGCCAAGCAAGTCCGTACCGACACCGCCATCGGCGAAAACCCGGTGTCCGTGGCATTTGCCGCCGTCAGCCTGGCCAAACAGATTTTCAGTGACCTGCAACGCAGCCAGGCCCTGCTGATCGGTGCCGGCGAGACCATCACTCTGGTCGCCCGTCATTTGCATGAACTCGGGGTCAAGAGAATCGTGGTCGCCAACCGGACGCTGGAGCGCGCCAGCCTGCTGGCCGAGCAGTTCGGTGCCCACGCAGTGTTGCTCTCGGATATTCCTGCCGAACTGGTACGCAGCGACATCGTCATCAGTTCTACCGCCAGTCAGTTGCCGATCCTCGGCAAGGGCGCAGTGGAAAGCGCGCTGAAGCTGCGCAAGCACAAGCCGATCTTCATGGTCGACATCGCCGTTCCCCGTGACATCGAGCCAGAAGTCGGCGAACTCGACGACGTTTACCTCTATAGCGTCGACGATCTGCACGAAGTGGTCGCCGAAAACCTCAAGAGCCGTCAGGGTGCAGCGCAGGCGGCCGAAGAGATGGTTTCGGTCGGCGCCGACGATTTCATGGTGCGCCTGCGCGAGCTGGCGGCGGTCGATGTGCTCAAGGCCTATCGTCAACAGAGCGAACGCCTGCGCGACGAAGAACTGCAAAAGGCCCTGCGCCTGCTGGCCAACGGCGGCAACGCCGAAGACGTGCTCGGGCAACTGGCCCGTGGCCTGACCAACAAACTCCTGCACGCTCCGAGCGTGCAGTTGAAAAAGCTTTCTGCCGAAGGCCGCCTCGATGCGCTGGCCATGGCTCAGGAACTCTTTGCCCTCGAGGGCTCACCGGATAGCTTTTCGGATAAAAAACCGCAATGAAAGCGTCACTGCTCAATAAGCTGGACATTCTCCAGGACCGTTTCGAGGAACTGACCGCGCTGCTCGGCGACGGCGAAGTCATTTCCGACCAGACCAAATTCCGCGCCTATTCCAAGGAATACGCCGAACTTGAGCCGGTGGTACAAGGCTATAAAAAGCTGCTCGGCGTACAAAGTGATCTTGAAGGCGCGCAGGCGCTGCTCAAGGACAGCGACCCGGACATGCGTGAAATGGCCGTGGAAGAAGTCCGCGAAGCCAAGGAGTTGCTGATCACGCTGGAATCCGACCTGCAGCGCATGTTGCTGCCCAAGGATCCCAACGACGGGCGCAACGTGTTTCTCGAAATCCGCGCCGGCACCGGTGGCGACGAGGCGGCGATCTTCTCTGGCGACCTGTTCCGCATGTACTCGCGTTACGCCGAACGGCGTGGCTGGCGCGTGGAGATCCTTTCGGAAAACGAAGGCGAACACGGTGGCTATAAAGAAGTCATCGCCCGCATCGAAGGCGACAACGTTTACGGCAAGCTGAAATTCGAATCCGGCGCGCACCGCGTACAGCGTGTACCCGCCACCGAATCCCAGGGCCGTATCCACACCTCGGCCTGCACCGTGGCGGTATTGCCCGAGCCGGACGAGCGTGAAGCCATCGAGATCAACCCGGCGGATTTGCGCGTCGACACTTACCGCTCCTCCGGGGCCGGTGGTCAGCACGTCAACACCACCGATTCGGCGATCCGCATCACCCACATACCGACCGGCACCGTTGTCGAGTGCCAGGAAGAACGTTCCCAGCACAAGAACCGTGCCCGTGCGATGGCCTGGCTGGCGGCCAAACTCAACGACCAGCAGACGGCGGCGGCGGCCAACGCCATCGCCAGCGAACGTAAATTGCTGGTGGGTTCCGGTGACCGCTCCGAGCGCATCCGTACCTACAACTTTGCCCAGGGCCGGGTCACCGACCACCGCGTCAACCTGACCCTGTATTCCCTCGACGAAATCCTCGCCGGTGGCGTCGAAGCGGTGATCGAGCCGTTGCTGGCCGAATACCAGGCCGACCAGCTCGCAGCGATAGGTGAGTAAATGACCATCATCGCCAGCCTGTTGCGCGCCGCCGAATTGCCGGATTCGCCCACCGCGCGTCTGGACGCCGAATTGCTTCTGGCCGCCGCGCTGGGCAAGTCGCGCAGTTTTCTCCACACCTGGCCCGAGCGCATCGTGCCCAGCGAAGCCGCACTGGTCTTCGCCGAGTACCTGCAACGTCGTCGCAGCGGCGAGCCGGTGGCCTACATTCTGGGTCAGCAGGGTTTCTGGAAGCTGGATCTGGAAGTCGCGCCGCACACGCTAATCCCGCGCCCGGACACCGAACTGCTGGTGGAAGCCGCACTGGAATTGTTGCCGGCGACCCCGGCCAAAGTTCTCGACCTCGGCACCGGCAGCGGGGCGATTGCCCTGGCCCTGGCCAGCGAGCGCCCGGCGTGGAAAGTCACCGCCGTGGATCGCGTGCTGGAAGCCGTGGCCCTGGCCGAACGCAATCGCCAGCGCCTGCACTTGAACAACGCCACGGTGCTGAGCAGTCACTGGTTCAGCGCCCTCGAAGGCAAGCGTTTCGAGCTGATCATCAGCAACCCGCCGTACATTCGCGCTGCCGATCCGCATCTGGTGGAAGGCGATGTGCGTTTCGAGCCGGAAAGCGCCTTGGTGGCCGGCATCGACGGGCTCGACGATCTGCGCCTGATCATCGCCCAGGCGCCGGCCCATCTGGAAGCCGGTGGCTGGCTGATGCTCGAACACGGCTATGATCAAGCCGAAGCCGTGCGCGATCTGCTGCTGACGCAAGGTTTCGAAGAAGTCCACAGCCGCACCGATCTGGGCGGCCATCAACGGATCAGCCTGGGGCGCCTGCCGTGCTGAATGATCAGGAATTGTTGCGCTACAGTCGGCAGATCCTGCTGCAACACATCGACATCGATGGCCAGTTGAAGCTCAAGGACAGCCGGGTATTGATCGTCGGCCTCGGTGGTCTCGGTGCGCCGGTGGCGTTGTATCTGGCGGCGGCGGGTGTCGGTGAATTGCACCTGGCGGATTTCGACACGGTCGACCTGACCAACCTGCAACGCCAGATCATCCACGACACCGACAGCGTCGGCATGACCAAGGTCGACTCGGCGCTCAAGCGCCTGAGCACGATCAATCCTGAAATCAAGCTGGTGCCCCATCGTCAGGCACTGGACGAGGATTCTCTCGCCGCAGCCGTGGCGGCGGTGGATCTGGTGCTCGACTGCTCGGACAATTTCTCCACCCGCGAAGCGGTCAATGCCGCGTGCGTGGCGGCGCGCAAGCCCTTGGTCAGCGGCGCCGCGATCCGCCTCGAAGGACAGCTTTCGGTGTTCGACCCGCGTCGTGCCGAGAGCCCGTGTTACCACTGCCTGTACGGTCACGGCAGCGAAGCCGAATTGACTTGCAGCGAAGCCGGCGTGGTCGGGCCGCTGGTCGGTCTGGTCGGCAGCCTGCAAGCGCTGGAAGCCCTGAAGTTGCTGGCGGGTTTCGGCGAACCGCTGGTGGGGCGTCTGCTGTTGATCGATGCGCTGGGCTCGCGTTTCCGTGAGCTGCGGGTCAAGCGCGACCCCGGTTGCAGTGTCTGTGGTTCGCAGCATGCGTGAAGCGCCGATTGCCGTCTTCGATTCCGGCGTCGGCGGTCTGTCGGTGCTGGCGGAAATCCAGCAACTGCTACCGAATGAATCGCTGCTGTACCTCGGCGATTGCGGCCACATTCCTTATGGCGAGAAAACCCCGGAATTCATCCGCCAGCGTTGCAGCGTGATGGCCGGTTTCTTCCGCGAGCAGGGCGCCAAGGCGCTGGTGATCGCGTGCAACACCGCGACCGTGGCCGGCGTCGCCGATCTGCGCCGGGACTTTCCCGAATGGCCGATTGTCGGCATGGAGCCGGCGGTCAAACCGGCCGCCGCCGCCACCCGCAGCGGCGTGGTGGGGGTACTCGCCACCACCGGCACCTTGCAGAGTGCAAAGTTTGCAGCGCTGCTCGATCGTTTTGCCACGGATGTACGGGTCATCACTCAACCGTGCCCCGGACTGGTCGAGCGGATTGAAAGCGGCGATCTGCATAGCGCCGAGCTGCGTGCATTGCTCAAGCACTACGTCGATCCGCTGCTGGCCAACGGTTGCGACACGATCATTCTGGGCTGCACCCACTACCCGTTTCTCAAGCCGATGCTGAAGTCGATGATCCCCGAGAGCATCAGCCTGATCGATACGGGCGCGGCGGTAGCACGTCAATTGCAGCGGCTGCTGGCCGAGCGTGATCTGCTCGCCGAAGGGCCGAACCGGCCGGTCAGATTCTGGACCAGCGCCGATCCCGCGTCTTTGCGCAAGACCCTCGCCCTGCTGGGTCAAGTCGATGGCGACGTCGAAAAATTCACCTTGTAAAAAAAATGTGAAATAACTAAAAATTCAGCTGAACTTCTGACCAAGCGCGGATTTCTATAGCGCAGAGTGACCTAGAAAAACCAAACGATCGTTCCGGAAAAGGAAGTTTCAACGTGAAGCGACTATTCTGCTTGGCCGCGATTGCGGCTGCACTGATGGGGCAAAGTTTTACCGCACAAGCTGCTGGCGTCGAGTTTGCAGTGGGTGCCACCAGCGATTCGACGATGACTTATCGCCTGGGCATGAATTTCGATTGGGACAAGAGCTGGCTGCAAAGCGACGTCGGTCGTCTGACCGGTTACTGGAGCGGGGCTTACACTTATTGGGAAGGCGACAAGACGTCGAGCAACAACAGCCTGTCGTTCTCGCCGGTGTTTGTTTACGAGTTTGCCGGTCAGTCGGTCAAACCGTATGTCGAGGCGGGGATCGGCGTGGCGCTGTTCTCCAACACCGAGTACGAAGACAACAAGCTCGGCGGTTCTTTCCAGTTCGAAGACCGTATCGGTTTCGGCCTGCGCTTCAATGGCGGGCATGAGGTGGGAATCCGTGCGACGCACTATTCCAACGCCGGTCTGAGCAGCGACAACGATGGGGTCGAAAGCTACGCGTTGCATTACACGATGCCGCTATAAGCCCCCAGAAAGTCAGCCCCGTAAAAAAGGAGCGCTTGGCGCTCCTTTTTTTATTCAGCGATACGCCGTGGCAATCCCCTGGCGTTCGTCGATGCATTCCGGTGCGCCCATTTCGAACTCGCGGCAGATCAGCGGACGCTTCTCGTAGATCGTGCACATCATCGTGTCGCGATCCAGCGCCGCGCACCAGCCGTCGTCCAGACGCAGCATCACCTCACCACCCCAATCGTCGGTATCGATAAAACGCTCGGGTACGCCGGTGTCGGTGATCAGCATCACTTCGAGCTGGCAGCAGCAGGCCGCACAGGTCGAGCAGGTGACCTCGGGTTCGGCGATTTGCCGATGGGGAATGGTTTTCATGGCGCCAGTGTACGGCAGTGGCCGGTGAGCGTGTGAAAGGCCTGACAGACGTTTAGCGCGCCAGCCTCCGGGACAATTGGTGCAGCAGCGGAAACAGCAACGCCCACAGCAGCGCGATGCCGATCAGGGTAGGGAGCTCACCGAGAGGAAACTGCACGCCGGCCAGTCGTCCGCCGGCGCCATAGGACAGCGCGCCACCTGCCGCACCAAACAGGCTGGCCAGCCACCACGGACTCGCGCTCCATTGCAGGCAATGACGCAATGTCGTGGCAAATAACGCCCACAACAACATCAGCCACAGCGGAATCAGCGGCGACAGATCCTTGAACTCGAAAACCCCGAGGCCGCGCAACAGGCTGTCCACCGCCGTGCCGATGATCACCACACTGAGGATCAACCGGCCTTCCTGCGCCCAACTGCTGATCCAGCGCAGATGAATCACCAGCACCGCCAGCGCCAGCAACAACCACAAACTGTTACCGCCGAGTACGCAGGCCAACCAGCCGATCTGGAACAGCACCGCGTTGGCCAACCGCTCAAGCATCGAAACGGCCCAGCAAAGGCGCGGTCATCGCCGCCGGTTTGGCCAGCACCAGTTGTGCGGTGCCGATGGTGCGCTCGAGGAATCCACCCTCGCAATAACACAGGTAGAACTCCCACAGCCTGAGGAAGTAATCGTCATAGCCCAGCTCGGTCAGACGGCCGTGAGCATGGCGAAAGTTCTCGTGCCACAGACGCAGGGTGCGAGCGTAGTGCAGGCCGAAATCTTCCATGTGCAACAGGTTCATGTCGGTGTCGCGGCTGACGATCTCGAGCATTTTCTGCACGCAGGGCAGGGCGCCGCCGGGGAAAATGTAACGCTGGATGAAGTCCACTCCGCGGCGCGCCTGCTCGTAGCGTTGTTCGCGGATGGTGATCGCTTGCAGCAGCATCAGGCCGTTGCTCTTGAGCAGGTGCGCGCACTGTTTGAAGTAGGTCGGCAGGAAGCGGTGGCCGACCGCTTCGATCATCTCGATCGACACCAGTTTGTCGTACTGGCCGGTGAGGTCGCGGTAATCCTTGAGCAACAGCGTCACCTGATCCTGCAGGCCGAGGCGTTCGATGCGCGCGGCGGTGAAGGCGAACTGCTCCTTCGACAGCGTGGTGGTGGTGACTTTGCAGCCGTAGTGCTGCGCCGCGTAAAGCGCCATGCTGCCCCAGCCAGTGCCGATTTCCAGCAGGTGGTCGCCGGGCTTGAGCGCGAGTTTCTGGCAGATCCGCTCCAGCTTGTTCAGTTGCGCCTGCTCCAGGCTGTCGTCGGGGCTGAGAAACTGCGCGGCGGAATACATCATGGTCGGGTCGAGAAACTGTTCGAACAGGTCATTGCCGAGGTCGTAGTGGGCGGCGATGTTTTTCTGCGAGCCCTTGCGCGTATTGCGGTTGAGCCAGTGCAGCCCGCGCACCAGCGGGCGACCGAGCCTGGCCAGGCCACCTTCCATTCCGTCGAGCACTTCAAGGTTGCTGACGAAAACCCGCACCACCGCCGTCAGATCCGGCGAGCGCCAGTAACCATGAATGAAAGCCTCACCGGCACCGATCGAACCATTGCCGGCGACCAGCCCCCAGGCAGCCGGATCCATGACCTGAATTTCCCCCACCAACGCGCTGCCCGGTGTGCCGAAGACGTGGCGTTCGCCGTCCTCGATGACGATCAGTTGACCCTGTTTGAGCTGCTCCAGCTGGCGCAGTACTCCCCGGCGCAGCAGCGAGCCGCTCAGGCCGTGGGGGCTAAGCAGGCTGGCTTTGGCCGAGACGCTAGTGGATTTCATGGTGGCGTTCCTCGGTCGGTACGGTGGCGGTTCGAAAACGGTCGTCGGCGCGCTGGTGGGCAAATATCGGGGTGCGCTTGAGCAACAGGCGCAACGCCTGCCAATAGATCGCCAGCGCGGTCTTGGCGGTCATCCAGGGAAAGCGCCACAGGTGCCGGTGCAAGTGGTGTCGATCAAGGGGTTCACGTCGCAGGTCGAGGGTGGCGTCGAACAGTTTTTGCTCGCCTTGCCAGTCGGCCATGTGCACACCCAGGACCTGCGCGGCAGGGCTGAAGCTCATGCGGTATTCCAGGTCCGGCGGCAGGAATGGCGAGACATGAAACGCCTTGGCCACGGCAAAGTGCTGGTGAAAGTCCTGCAGATTGCTGGGCGCTCTGGCCGGCAACACGTAGTGAAAACGCTCGCGCCACGGGGTATTGCTGACTTCGCAGAGAATCGCCGCCAGTTGGCCGTCGGCCTCGTGGCAATAGAAAAAACTCACCGGGTTGAACGACAGGCCCCAACTGCGCGGCTGGGTCAGCAGGCAGATCGAGCCTTGCGGCGCATGGCCCAGAGCTTCGCCAACCAACTGGCGCACCGCATCGCTCAGGCGCACGCCGCTGCCGGTGAAGGTTTTCAGGTAGTCGGTTTCGCGAAATGAAAACGGCGCAAAGCGGCCGGCGCCTGCCAGTCGGGACAGGCCCAGCACCGCCTCCTGTTCAGCCAGATCGAGGTACAGCATGCCGATCCGGTAACGGAACTCATGACGGCGCGGGGCGAATCGCCGATGGGCGATCCAGCCACTGTAGAGTGCGCTGTTCACAGGCTTTCTCCGAAGGACGCGGCCACGCGCAAAGCGCTGACCACCCCGTCCTCATGGAAACCGTTGGCCCAATAGGCGCCGCAATAATGCGTGTGCTGCTCGCCGTCGATTTCGGCCCAGCGCTGTTGCGCCGCCACCGCCGCGAGGCTGAATTGCGGGTGAGCGTAGGTGAAGCGCGCGAGCACTTTGGACGGGCTGATGCCGGCGCTCTGGTTGAGGCTGACGCAGAACGTGGTATCGCTCTGGATCCCTTGCAGGATGTTCATGTCGTAGGTCACGGCGGCCTGGGTATGACCGGCGCCGCCGAGGCGATAATTCCAGCTGGCCCAGGCCCGTTTGCGTGTGGGCAGCAGGCGGGTGTCGGTGTGCAGCACCACTTCGTTGTCGGCGTAGGGCAGAGCGCCGAGGATTTCCCGTTCTTTATCGTCAGGATTTCCCAGCAGTCGCAACGCCTGATCGCTATGGCAGGCCAGCACCACTTTATCGAAACGTTCGATGCCGGCCGGGCTGTGGATAACCACGCCGTGTGCGTCGCGATCGATCCGCCCCACCGGGCAGTTCAGGCGGATGCGCTCCTTGAACGACGTCGTCAGCGGCGCGATGTAGGCGCTGGAGCCACCCTTGATGACCTGCCACTGCGGGCGATTGCTGATCGACAGCAACCCGTGGTTCTCGAAAAAGCGCACGAAGAACTGCAATGGAAAATTGAGCATCTCGGCCATCGGCATCGACCAGATCGCCGCGCCCATCGGCACGATGTAATGCAGGATGAAACGCTCGCCGTAGCCGCCGGCCTGGAGGTAATCGTCGAGGGTGGTGTCGGCGGGGATTCGCTGTTCGGCAAGGTCGCGCCGGGCTTCTTTGTTGAACCGCAGGATGTCGCGCAACATGCCCCAGAATCCGGGGGACAACAGGTTGCTGCGCTGGGCGAACAGGCTGTTCAGATTATTGCCGTTGTATTCCAGACCGGTGTCCGGATCGTTGACCGAAAAACTCATCTCGGTGGGTTTGAAGGCCACGCCCAATTGGCCGAGCAAACGAATGAAGTTCGGATACGTCCAGTCGTTGAACACGATGAAACCGGTGTCCACTGCGTAGTCGCGCCCTTCCACGGTGACCGGTACCGTGTGCGTATGACCGCCGACCCGGGCGTCGGCTTCGAACACGGTGATGTCATGTCGGCGAGCGAGCAGATACGCGCAGGTCAAACCGGCGATGCCGCTGCCTACGATGGCGATTTTCATGTTGCATCCCTGAGCGGCGGATTGCTGCGCACCATGCGTTTGCCAATCGCCAGTTGTACGCGCGCGGGCATTTTCGACAAGGGCCACAGGACCGCCATGAACAGCGCCGGAAAGGCGATCTCCAGCGGCCGGTCTTTCAGCTTGGCGAAGATATGCCGCGCGGCTTTATCCACAGGCCAGCTGAGCGGCATCGGAAAATCATTTTTGGCGGTCAGCGGCGTGTCGACGAAACCGGGGCTGATCACCGTGACTTCAATGCCTTCGTCCGCCAGGTCGATGCGCAGGGATTCGAACAGATAACGCAGCCCGGCCTTCGACGCACCATAAGCTTCGGCGCGAGGCAACGGCACATAGGTCACCGAGCTGGCCATGCCCACCAGATGCGGTGCCGTGCCTTTGCGCAACAAGGGCAGGGCGGCTTCGATGCAATAGCTGCTGGCGAGCAGGTTGGTGCGTACTACGTGTTCGATGATCGACGCGTCGAATTGACGGGCGTCGACGTATTCGCAGGTGCCCGCGTTGAGGATTACCGTATCGAGCGATCCCCAGTCCGCAGCGATCTGTTCGCCGATCTCACGCACGGTCTGACTGTTGGTCAGATCGCCGGGCACCACCAGTACCTGTCCCGGATAACGTTGCGACAGCACTTTGAGCGGCGCGACCTGGCGGGAACTGACCGCCAGATGTGCACCGGTCTTGAGGATTTCTTCTGCCAATGCTGCACCGATGCCACTACTGGCACCGGTCAGCCAATAACGCCGTGGAGCTGTACGACTCATCCCAATCTCCTTTTCAGCCAGGCAATCACTCGGCCCAATACGGGTAAATGTTCATAAAGCAGCGCTCCGGCATCGAAGTAATCCCGGTGGCGGTAAACCTTGTCGCTCCAGAGCAGGTGCGAGCAGCCCGCGACGCGGATCAGTTGCCCACCGCTCAGACGCGGGTGGCGGTAGCTCATGACCCAACGCAGATAGCCTTCGCCGTCGCTGATCTGGTCGAAGCCGTGGAAATCGAAGCGCAGTTCGTTGACGTTGGCGTACAACTCACTGAAGTAAGCGCGCAGGTTCGTCAGCCCCTGCACTTCGTGTAGCGGGTCGGTGAAATGAATGTCCTCGCTGTACAGCTCATCCAGGGTGCGCAAGTTGTCCTTGTTCAACTGTGCGAACCGCTGGGCGAAACCGCGCAGAAATTCACTCATCGCTCACTCCTTGAGACGCGCGTGACGGCAGGTTCTTGAATGCTGTCAGCGCCCGTTCCCGTGATGCGCTCAGATTGACGATCGGCGCCGGATAGTCCGCCACGCCGAACAGCCCGCCGGCATTGGCCGGGTTGTGGACTTCTTTCTTGTTCAGGCCGGCCAGTTCCGGCAACCAGTGCTTGATGAACAGGCCTTCGCTGTCGAATTTTTCCGACTGGCTGAGCGGGTTGAAGATACGGAAGTACGGCGCCGAATCGGTGCCGGTCGAGGAACTCCACTGCCAGCCGCCGTTGTTGGCGGCCAGGTCGCCGTCGATCAGGTGGCGCATGAAGAAACGCTCGCCTTCGCGCCAGTCGATCAGCAGGTTCTTGGTCAGAAACATCGCCACCACCATCCGCAGGCGGTTGTGCATCCAGCCGGTTTCCAGCAATTGGCGCATGGCCGCGTCGATGATCGGCAAGCCGGTGCGGGCTTCCTGCCAGGCGGCCAGATCCGCAGGCGCATCGCGCCAGGCCAGGGCTTCGGTTTCCGGGCGGAATGCGCGATGGCGTGAAACCCGCGGATACCCGACGAGGATGTGTTTGTAGAACTCGCGCCACAGCAGTTCGTTGATCCAGGTGACAGCGCCGACCTTGCCGCTTTCGAATTCACCCTGATTGCTTTGCAGGGCGGCGTGCAGGCATTGGCGCGGCGAGATCACGCCGGCGGCCAGATAGGCCGAGAGCTGGCTGGTGCCGGGTTTGGCCGGGAAGTCGCGTTCGCTCTTGTAGTAGTCGATCTGCGCATCGGCGAACGTGTCGAGACGGCGCCGGGCCTCGGCTTCACCGGCGGGCCACAGGGCGCGCAGGGATTCGCCGGGTGTCGGGAACCCTTCGATGGCTTCTGGAACGGGATCGCTGGCGATGTTCAGCGCCGATTGTTTGCCCGGTGCCTGTTTCAGCGACGGCATCGAACGGTGCAGGCGTTCGTAGCAGACCTTGCGGAACTGGCTGAACACCTGAAAGTAAGTGCCGGTTTTGGTCAGTACGCTGCCGGGTTTGAACAGCAATTGGTCGAGGTAGCTGTGGAAGGTGATGCCTTCGGCTTGCAACGCCTCGGCAACGGCCTCGTCGCGACGGCATTCGTTGATGCCGTATTCCTCGTTGACGTGCACGGCCTCGATCTTCAGTTGTCGGCACAGTTCGAGCAGCACGGCGGGCGCCTGATCCCAGTGAGGCGCGGTGCGGATCAGGAGCGGGATGTTCAGGGCACCCAGGCTTTTGCTCAACTCGCGCAAATTGCGCAGCCAGAAATCGATCTTGCACGGCGCGTCGTCATGTTCCTGCCATTGCAGCGGGCTCAACAGGTACACAGCCACGGTCGTGCCACGCTCGGCGGCGGCCGCGAGGGCGGTGTTGTCGTGTTGGCGCAGGTCGCTGCGCAGCCAGATCAATTGCATGTCGGTCTCTGTCTGAATCATTAAATCAATCCACGCTCAATGAGCACCCGATGCGCCGAAAGAGGGTCTTCGGCCAGGAGCAGATCAGCGAAATCGGAAGTCTTTGCGGACAACTCGGCGTGGTGAATGCACACCGTGGGTCCGGCAATCAGTTTTGGGCAGCTGACGCCATTCAACAGTTTCGGTAGCTGCGCAAGGTTCAGGGCTTTGCTGGAATACAGCAGTACGCCACGGGCTTGCAGGGTATCGGTTGCCAGCGCCAGCTCTCCGGCCGGCAGCGGCCAGTCGAACACCTGCACCGGGCAGTCGGCGCTGCTGATCAGCCAGGCGCAGAGCCACAGGTGCGGCTCCAGTGGCAAATCCGACTGATTGATCAGCAGCAGCGGCGCGGTGCGCAACTGACGATTGTTATGGTAGATCCGTGCGCCGAATTTGCTGCGCAACCAGGCAAAAAAGAACACGCGCTCCATCTGCGCGCCGAACTGGCCCTGCCAGCGTTGTTCGAGATCGCTCAGCAGTGGCAGCAGCAATTGCTCGCAGAGTGTGCGTGGCGGATACAGCGCCATCGCCTGGTTGATGCTGTCGTCGAGGCTGCGCTCGTTCAGGTGAGTGACCGCCAGCAGGGCGGCCTGGCGCAGCGGATGCCATTCGTCTTCCACCGGTTCGTTGAGCGCCTGCGCCGTGTCGAGCAGCGGTTTGACCTGGCTGACCGCAACGCCCCGATTGAGCCAGGTGAGGATGTTCTGGATGCGCTGCACATGTTCGGCGCTGTAAAGACGATGGCCCTTGGGCGTGCGCTGCGGAACGATCAGCCCGTAGCGTCTTTCCCAGGCGCGCAGGGTGACGGCATTCACGCCGGTCTGGCGCGCAACTTCGCGAATCGGCAGCCAGCCTTCGTCGAGGGCTTTCTTGAAGTCGGCGCCGAGGTCTTCACGGGCGCTGGTGTCGGGTGAGTCGTTCATCAAATGGCGTTTCGCAGGCTGAGGTTTTCCGGATGCGGTTGCAGGTACACCTGCTGCGCAATGTAGGGATCCGGGTGGAGGCGAAAGTGATGCTTGAGCAGCGTCAGCGGCACTACCAGCGGCACGATGCCGTGCCGGTACTGGCCAATGATGTGTTGCACTTCCTGTTTGTCTTCGGGGGTGATGACCTGTTTCAGGTAGCCACTGATGTGCTGCAGGACATTGCTGTGGGTGCGGCGGGTGGCGCATTTTTTCAGCGCCGCCATCAGTTCACTGAAATAGCGCGGGCCGAGCTCGTCCGGCGCTGTCTGGCCCATGTTGCCCAGCAGACTGCCCAGTGCCTTGTATTGCACCGGGTTGTGGGCCATCAGCAGGTATTTGTAGCGCGAGTGAAATTCGGTCAGTGCACGGCGGCTCAAGCCCTGCTCGAGCACCTGCTGCCATTCGCGGTAGGCGAGCACGCGGGTGATGAAGTTTTCCCGCAGCACCGGATCGTTCAGGCGCCCGGCTTCCTCCACCGGCAGATTCGGATGCTGCGCACAGAACGCCTCGGCGTAAATGCCACGCCCGCCACCATTCACCGGTGCACCGTTGGCGTGGTAGACCTTGACGCGCTCCAGACCGCAGGAGGGCGATTGCTGCATGAAGATGTAGCCGCAGATGTCACTGAGTTCCCCCGCCATTTTCTCGCCGTAAGCGGCCAGTGGCTGGGTGACGTTAATCGACGGATTGACGGTGCCGACCGCTTCAGGCTTGGCCGGGTCGCCCACAAGTCGAATCGGCTCGCGGGGAATTCCCAGACCGATCGCTACTTCAGGACAGACGGGAACGAATTCAAAATACTCGGCCAGGGTGCGGCTGCACAGCCGCGATTCCTTGTGTCCGCCGTTGTAGCGGACCTCGGCGCCCATCAGGCAGGCGCTGATGGCGATTTTCGGTAGGGACGTCGATGAGTCGGACATGCAGCAACCTCGAATCTAAACCTGTACAGACAAACTGATCTGTACAACATGACTTCAGCATAGATTCATGGGTGTACAAGTCAAATTGTTTGTATAAGTTTTTTGAGGTTTTCAGCGCCAGCCCATTTTCCAGCGTGAGTCATCCTGCAGGACCTGCCAGTCGCATTGCTCGGTACGCCGGGTCAGCACCGCCTGCAATTCGATCGTCAGCACCGTACCTTCTTCGTCGCGGAACAGTTCGGTCACCAGAAAATGCTTTTCACGGTTTTGCGGGTGGGCTGCTGTCCATTTCGACAGCAGCAATTTGCGCGGATTGATGCGGTTCACTGCAGGTGTTCGTGCAAGCGTCTTGCAGCCTCCTGACCACTGAGCCACGCCCCTTCGACCCGACCCGACAGGCACCAGTCGCCACAGGCATACAGGCCCAGATCGGCATCGGCCAGGGTGCCCCATTCATGACTGCTGGCCGGCCGGGCATAGAGCCAGCGGTGGGCGAGGCTGAAAGTCGGGGCCGGCATGGCGCTGTGCAGCAATTCGGCGAAGGCGCCGTGCAATTGTTCGATCACCGCTTCCTTGGGCAAGTCGATGTGCTGCCGGCTCCAGGCGCTGGTGGCGTGCAGGACCCAGGTGTCGCACGTGGTGTCGCGTCCCGGTTTGCTGCGGTTGCGGGCCAGCCAGTCGAGGGCACTGTCCTGGACGAAACAGCCTTCGATTGGCGTATCCAGCGGCGTGTCGAAGGCGAGGGCGACGGCCCAGGTCGGGTCCATTTTCACCCCGGCGGCGGCACCGGCGAGTTTCGGCGCGGCGGCCAGCAGGGCGGTGGCCTGAGGCGCCGGCGTGGCGATTACGACGTGGCTGAACGGCCCGTGAGTGAAGCCTTCAGCGTCTTGCAGGTGCCAGTGTTCTTCGCCGCGATAGACCTCGGTGATCCGGCAGGCGAAGTGCACTTCCAACCCGTCGAGCAGGCCCCTGGTGATGGCGCTCATGCGCGGCGTGCCGACCCAGCGGGTCTGTTCGTCCGGCGACAGGTTCAGTTGCCCGCCATGAAAGGTGTAGAGCTGCGGTGCCCATTCGGCGACCCAGCCTTTGCTTTGCCAGCGCTGGACTTCGGTCACGAAGCGTCGGTCACGGGCGGTGAAATATTGCGCGCCCATGTCCAGCGAGCCGGCGTCGCTGCGCTTGCTCGACATGCGCCCGCCGCTGCCGCGGCTTTTATCGAACAACTGAACGGTATGCCCGGCATCCGTCAGGGCCTGGGCGGCGGAGAGTCCGGCGATGCCGGTGCCAATGATTGCGATAGGTACAGTCATAGGGGCCTCGTTTACCTTTCTGTACAGACTACGCCGTGGATGAAACCTGTACAATTTTGTTTTTTGGTATAACTTCCAGCGTTCTCGTTCTGACAGCTTGGCCTATGGTTAAACAATAGAGCCTGCCCGATAGAAAAGATCCCTGTTTATAAAAATAGACTAGTGATCGGGGTAAAACGCCACGCGAGGTAGAAGTCATGCACATATTGCTGACCGGCGGTACTGGATTGATCGGACGTCAGCTTTGCCGGCACTGGTCCGGGCAGGGGCATCGCCTGACGGTCTGGAGTCGTCGTCCGGAAAAAGTCGCGAAAATCTGTGGCGCCCAGGTGCGTGGAATCGCGCGTCTGGAGGACCTTGGCGACGAGCCGGTCGACGTGATCGTCAACCTTGCCGGCGCGCCGATTGCCGACCGGCCGTGGACCCATCGGCGCAAGGCGCTGTTGTGGAGCAGCCGGATCACGCTGACCGAATCGTTGCTGGCGTGGCTGGAACATCGCGGGCAGAAACCGTCGCTGCTGATCTCGGGCTCGGCGGTGGGTTGGTACGGTGACGGCGGCGAGCGTGAGTTGACCGAAGATTCGCCGCCGGTGATCGACGATTTCGCCAGCCAGTTATGCATCGCCTGGGAGGAAACCGCGCAACGCGCCGAAGCGATGGATATTCGTGTGGTGCTGGTGCGCACCGGGCTGGTGCTGTCGGCCGAGGGCGGCTTTTTGTCGCGCCTGCTGCTGCCGTTCAAGCTCGGGCTGGGTGGGCCTTTGGGCAATGGTCGGCAGTGGATGCCGTGGATTCATATCGATGACCAAATCGCCCTGATTGATTTTCTTCTGCACCGCAATCAGGCGAGCGGTCCTTATAATGCGTGCGCGCCGAAACCTGTGCGCAATCGCGAATTCGCCAAGACGCTGGGCAGCGTGCTGCACCGTCCGGCGTTCATGCCGATGCCGGCCCTCGCGTTGAAGGTCGGGCTCGGCGAGATGTCATTGCTGTTGCTGGGTGGCCAACGGGCCACGCCGAAACGCTTGCTGGAAGCGGGATTCACTTTCCGGTTCTCGGATTTACGCGCGGCCCTGGACGATCTTTCCGGCCGCCTCTGAAATAGGACGTTGCATGACCGATCACGCCTTGCTTCTGGTCAACCTGGGTTCGCCGGCCTCCACTTCGGTGGCCGACGTGCGCAGCTACCTCAATCAATTCCTGATGGACCCGTACGTGATCGACCTGCCGTGGCCGGTGCGGCGCCTGCTGGTGTCGCTGATCCTGATCAAGCGCCCGGAGCAGTCGGCCCATGCCTACGCCTCGATCTGGTGGGAAGAAGGTTCGCCACTGGTGGTGCTCAGTCGTCGCCTGCAACAGCAGATGAAGGCGCAGTGGACTCACGGCCCGGTTGAGCTGGCCATGCGTTACGGCGAGCCGTCCATCGAGACAAGCCTGCTGAAACTGGTTGCGGCGGGGCATAAACGCATCACCCTCGCACCGCTTTATCCACAGTTCGCCGACAGCACCACCACCACGGTGATTGAAGAAGCCAAGCGGGTGCTGCGTGAGAAAAAGCTCGATGTGCAGCTGTCGGTGTTGCAGCCGTTCTACGATCAGCCGGAATACCTCGACGCGCTGGTGGCGAGCGCCAAGCCGCACTTGCAGCAGGATTACGATCACCTGTTGCTGAGCTTCCACGGTTTGCCGGAACGGCATCTGACCAAGCTCGACCCGACCGGCAATCATTGCTTCAAAAATGAAGATTGCTGCAAGAACGCCTCGGCGGCCGTATTGGCGACCTGTTATCGCGCCCAATGCCTGCGCACAGCGGCGCTGTTCGCAGAACGCATGGGTTTGCCAGACGGTAAATGGTCTGTGTCGTTTCAGTCGCGACTGGGCCGGGCGAAGTGGATCGAACCCTACACCGAAGCGCGGCTGGATGAACTGGCCAAAAGCGGCGTGAAGAAGATTCTGGTGATGTGCCCGGCGTTTGTTGCCGATTGCATCGAGACCCTGGAAGAGATCGGCGATCGCGGCAAGGAACAGTTCTGCGAAGCGGGGGGAGAGGAGCTGGTGCTGGTGCCGTGCCTGAATGATGACCCGCAATGGGCGAAGGCGTTGGCAACGCTGTGTGAACGGGCGCCACTGGCCCTTTGATGATCGTCGATGATTGATCGTTCCCACGCAGAGCGTGGGAGCGATCAGTGTGGGGTGATCCGCGTGGGAACGATCTTGAAGCCAAGGCTTAGATCAGCGGCTCATCCGCCTTCTTGTGTTTCCAGCTGTCATTGCCCGGCAGGATCAGGTTCAGCGCAATCGCCACCACCGCGCACAGCGCGATGCCTTTGAGGCCGAAGTCGTCGGGACCGGTGCCGGTGCCGACCAGCACGCCACCGATACCAAACACCAGGGTCACCGACACGATCACCAGATTGCGCGCTTCGCCCAGGTCGATCTTGTGACGGATCAGGGTGTTCATCCCCACCGCCGCGATCGAACCGAACAGCAGGCACAGAATACCGCCCATCACCGGCACCGGAATGCTTTGCAGCAGGGCGCCGAACTTGCCGATGAACGCCAGGGTGATGGCGAAAATCGCCGCCCAGGTCATGATTTTCGGGTTGTAGTTCTTGGTCAGCATCACCGCGCCAGTCACTTCGGCGTAGGTGGTGTTGGGCGGGCCGCCGAACAGGCCGGCTGCGGTGGTGGCGATGCCGTCACCGAGCAGGGTGCGATGCAGGCCAGGCTTCTTCAGGTAGTCGCGACCGGTCACGCTGCCGACCGCAATCACGCCGCCGATGTGTTCGATCGCCGGGGCCAGCGCCACCGGGACGATGAACAAAATCGCCTGCCAGTTGAACTCCGGCGCGGTGAAATGAGGAAGTGCAAACCATGGGGCTGCCGCAATCTTCGCGGTGTCGACGACACCGAAATAGAAGGACATGGCGAAACCCACCAGCACGCCGGAAATGATCGGCACCAGACGGAAAATGCCTTTGCCGAACACCGCCACGATCAACGTGGTCAACAGCGCCGGCATCGAGATCATCATCGCGGTCTGGTAATGGATCAGCTCGGAACCGTCACCGGCCTTGCCCATCGCCATGTTCGCGGCAATCGGCGCCATGGCCAGGCCGATGGAGATGATCACCGGGCCAATGACGACTGGCGGCAGCAGACGGTCAATGAAGCCGGTGCCTTTGATCTTCACGGCCAGGCCGAGGAAGGTGTAGACGAAACCGGCCGCCATCACGCCGCCCATGGTCGCGGCAAGGCCGAACTGTCCCTTGGCGAGAATGATCGGGGTGATGAAGGCGAAGCTCGATGCCAGGAACACCGGCACCTGACGCCCGGTGACGATCTGGAACAGAATCGTCCCAAGACCTGCGGTAAACAGTGCCACGTTCGGGTCCAGGCCCGTGATCAGTGGCATCAGCACCAGGGCGCCGAAAGCCACGAACAGCATCTGTGCGCCGGACAGCACCGTGCGCCAGAGCGGATCGTTGAACTCTTGCTGCATGCTTACGCGTCCTTCTGCTTGGTGCCGAAGATCTTGTCACCGGCATCGCCAAGCCCAGGAATGATGTAACCGTGCTCATTGAGTTTCTGATCGATGGACGCGGTGTAGATGATCACGTCCGGGTGAGCTTTCTCGACAGCGGCAATGCCTTCCGGCGCGGCAACCAGCACCATCGCGCGGATGTCCTTGCAACCGGCCTTCTTCAGCAGGTCGATGGTCGCAACCATGGAGCTGCCAGTGGCGAGCATCGGGTCGATGATCATCGCCAGGCGTTCGTCGATTTCCGGAACCAGTTTTTCCAGATAGGTGTGGGCCTGCAGGGTTTCTTCGTTACGGGCAACGCCGACGGCGCTGACCTTGGCGCCCGGGATCAGGCTCAGCACGCCTTCGAGCATGCCGATGCCGGCGCGCAGGATCGGCACGACGGTAATTTTCTTGCCGGCGATTTTCTCGACCGACACAGTGCCGCACCAACCTTCGATATCGTAGGTTTCCAGCGGCAGGTCTTTGGTAGCTTCATAGGTCAACAGGGCACCGACTTCCTGAGCGAGCTCGCGGAAATTCTTGGTGCTGATGTCTGCACGGCGCATAAGGCCAAGTTTGTGACGGATCAGCGGATGGCGGATCTCTTGGATGGACATGGGGAAAGGCTCCGGCGGCGGGCAAAAAAACCGGCCTAGATTAATCTATCCGAGGGTGATGTCCTATAGGACATACAGTACGTTAGTCCACAAATGCTTGATTCGGCCGTGCGGGATGCGTACCTTTGCCCGCTTTTCCGAAACAGACCCCCCTTGGAGAGCGCCATGTCCGCTGATCTCGAGCATATCCGTCAAATCATGCGAGAGGCTGACTGCCTGTACACCGAAGCTGAAGTCGAGGCTGCCATTGCCCGCGTCGGTGCACAAATCAACGAACAACTGGCCGACAGCAACCCGGTGGTGTTCTGCGTGATGAACGGCGGCCTGATCTTCTCCGGCAAACTGCTGACTCATCTGCAGTTCCCGCTGGAAGCGTCCTACCTGCACGCCACCCGCTATCGCAACGAAACCAGCGGCGGCGACCTGTTCTGGAAAGCCAAGCCGGAAGTCTCGTTCATCGACCGCGACGTGCTGATCATCGACGACATCCTCGACGAAGGTCACACCCTGGGCGCGATCATCGACTTCTGCCGTCACGCCGGCGCACGTAAAGTGCACACCGCCGTGCTGATCGACAAGGATCACGACCGCAAGGCCCGTCCTGACCTGAAAGCCGACTTCGTCGGTCTGCCGTGCATTGACCGTTACATCTTCGGTTACGGCATGGACTACAAAGGCTACTGGCGCAACGCCAACGGGATCTTCGCCGTCAAAGGCATGTAAGAACCCCTGAAAGATCGCAGCCCCAGGCTGCGATCTTTTGCTTTTAAAGACTGCTAAAGTGCTCGGCCCCGCCCCCCGGAGCCTGTCATGAGCCTCTTGATCCGCAGCTGCGCCGCCCTGTTGCTGACCCTCAGCCTGCCCCTGGCCGCCGCCCCGATGCACAGTCAATTCCTGCCGCCCGACGATCTGACCCTGCGCGATGCCGAACCCGAGCAGCAGCAACTGTTGCAGGTCACCGATTATTCAGTGGTGGTGGGGGCCCAGCGCCAGTCCAATCAGCAGCCGATCCCGGTCACCTCGCCATTGATGATCCGCCTCAAGGGCAAGTCCCTGAACAAGGGCGCGACGATCAATCAGGTGCTGGTCAACTTCGATGGCGAAAGCAAAAGCCTGAAAAAACCGGTGTATGACGACAAGAGCAAGACCCTGACGCTGTTCTACCCGCTGGCCCAGTACCGGGTGGTGATCGATCTGTTGCGCAACGACACCGTGTATTGCCAGTTCCTGACCTACGCCAACGGCCACATCTGGGCCGATTTGCACACCGGCAGCACGCGCTCGCGTTGAGCCTTGTGCCTGCGCAGGGGTAAACTGCCCGCCCCGTGAAATGTCTGCGAGCTGGAGTCGGCAATGCGTAAAGATAAGAAGCAAGTGATTGGTGACGAGATCGGCGATGAGCAGATCAAGCTGTTCCTCGATTTTGAGCCGGTCGACGCCACCTCGCCGTCGCTGCACAAACTGGTCAAGGCCTACCGTGGCCTGCGCATCGACGATTTCGAGCGTTTCCTGACGTTCTTCGTTGCAGCCGGTTATGACGTGGACGGCAAGGACGAGCACGGCAAGACCTTCGTCGACCAGATCCGCGATCAGCGCAACGCCCCGGAATACATCGAGTTGATCGAGAAAGCACGCGGCTGATCGCCCGAAGTTTTCCACAGGCATAAAAAAACGCCCCGCACTCACCGAGTGCGGGGCGTTTTTCATGGAGCCGAATCAGGCGTAGCTTTCGGTCTCGTTGCTGGCTTCAACCAGTTCCAGCGCGACGTTGTTCTGCGTGTTGATCTTGCGATACAGCGCAGCGTCGGTTTCCAGGACCTTTTCACGGGCCGGGAAGATTTCCGCCAGTTTGGCAGCCCACTCACCCTTGGCCTTGGTCGGGAAGCACTTCTCGATCAGTTCCAGCATGATCGAAACGGTCACCGAAGCGCCTGGCGAAGCGCCGAGCAGGGCGGCGAGGGAGCCGTCCTTCGCAGCGACCAGTTCGGTACCGAACTGCAGGATGCCGCCTTTTTTCGGGTCTTTCTTGATGATCTGTACCCGTTGGCCGGCCACTTCCAGGCGCCAGTCTTCGGCTTTCGCCTCGGGGTAGAAACGGCGCAGGGATTCCAGACGCTGTTCCATCGACTGCATCACTTCGCTGACCAGGTACTTGGTCAGGTCCATGTTGTTTTTCGCCACGGCCAGCATCGGGCCGATGTTGCCGGCGCGAACCGACATCGGCAGGTCCATGAAGGAGCCGTGCTTGAGGAACTTGGTGGTGAAACCGGCGTATGGCCCGAACAGCAGGGATTTCTTGCCATCGACCACGCGGGTGTCCAGGTGCGGCACGGACATCGGAGGTGAACCCACGGCGGCCTGGCTGTAAACCTTGGCCTGGTGATGCTTGACCACTTCCGGGTTGTCGCAACGCAGCCACTGGCCACTGATCGGGAAGCCGCCAAAGCCTTTGCTCTCTTCGATGCCCGAGGCTTGCAGCAGCGGCAGGGCCGCGCCACCGGCGCCGAGGAACACGAATTTGGCGTCGACTTCACGGCTGCTGCCGCTGTTGACGTCCTTGATGCTGACGGTCCAGCCGTTGCCATTACGCTTGAGGCCGGTCACGCGCTTGCAGTACTTGACCTGGGCATCGGGTGCGCTGGTCAGGTGCTTGAGCAACTGATTGGTCAGGGCGCCGAAGTTGACGTCGGTGCCGTTGATCACGCGGGTGGCGGCGAGCACCTGGTCTTTCGGACGACCCGGCATCATCAATGGCATCCACTCGGCCATCTTCGCCTTGTCTTCGGTGTATTCCATGTCGGCGAAGGCGTGGTGCTTGTGCAGCACGTTGAAGCGTTCCTTGAGGAATGAAACGCCTTTTTCGCCTTCGACGTAGCTCAGGTGCGGCACCGGGCTGATGAAGGATTTGCACGAGCCGAACGTGCCCTTCTTGGTCAGGTACGACCAGAACTGCTTCGACACCTCGAACTGGGTGTTGATGTGCACGGCTTTCTTGATGTCGACGGTGCCGTCGGCAGCCTGCGGCGTGTAGTTCAGCTCGCACAGGCCGGCGTGGCCGGTACCGGCGTTGTTCCATGGGTTGGAACTCTCCGCGGCACCGGAATCCATCAGCTCGACGACTTCCAGCTTGATCGCCGGGTCGAGCTCTTTGAGCAGTACTGCGAGGGTGGCACTCATGATGCCGGCCCCAACCAGAACTACGTCGACTGCTTCGTTATGCGCCATTTAACGCGTCTCCAAAATCTGCAGCACCAAATTGTCGGCATGGCTGCCAGGCGTCCAGGGCAGGTCAGTTGAGCCCCGGGTATCCTTGGTCAGGTGTGCCATGTCCGAATCTTCGCAATTTTTCGCAACTTCGACGGATGCGTGCGGCCTGGCTTTCAAGAGTCCCATGAACTCATTTCGGCACGGGGCTGGCAATTCGACTTATGGTCGAGACATCCGTTTGTGCAACCAAATCCGTAGCGGACAGGCTTCAGGCTCCGGTATTCGAGGCGTTCCCGTTCCTGTGTCGTTGGGCTGTTTCAGACGCTAATGGTGCATGTTCAGACGCAAAACTATTCATTTGCTCGCCACACTCTTGTGAAGTTGTGAAAACCCGTTTTTTTCACGCTCTTTTGAAGACGTGAACCTCAAAAAGGGCTGTCCGGGGCTGGCACCGTGCCCGAAGGGGCAAACAACTCAGTGGCCGAGCGTCATGACAGCTCTGCAGATTCGCGAAAAGCGGGATTTGCCAGGGAAACAGCAAGCACGCCAGCTTCACTCGATCTGTGTGGGCGGCTCTCTGTGGGCGATTTGGATGCCAATGCAAGCGCATTGACGCTGTTGCGGGGCCCGATCAGGAGACGTCCTTATAATCGGGGGGAGATTGTATCGAAGAAATGCGGGGAGTTGGTCGAGTTTAATGACTTTTATTAGGCATCCGGTCAGATGCTCAACATTGCCTGAGCACGTGCGCGTGGGCGCTGCTGTTCGACCCGGGCGCTGACTGGCAGAGGCTGGTGCAACCAGTTGAGGCGGATTTCCTCGATTTCGACCCAGCCGTCACCCATCGGTTGCAGGCTGCATTGCTTGAAGGCCTGGCAATGGCCGTTGCGGTCGAGCAGGGCGAAGCTGCGGTGCAGCGGGCGTGGGGCGAACAACGAGATCAGATAGCGCATGGCGGTGTTCCTTTTTGGGATCTGTGGCGAGATTGTCAAAGGAACGTGAACTGAACGTGTATGGGGGGTGAAGAATGTGTGACAGGAACCGCTGGCGGCGGGTTTTGTCTGAGATTTCAGTGCTGGTGACCCACAGTGGCCCACCGCTATACTGCCGGCCTGTCTGTGCCTGATTCTGGAGAGAAGAGCATGTTGCAACGCCTGTTGTTCGGTTTGATCACTGTGACCAGTTTGACCCTGGTTGGCTGCGCCCACAGCCCGCAACAACTGAGCCCGGAACCGAAGCTGACCACTCAGCTGGCACCGGTCGGCCATGGCCAGCCTGTCGTGGTCCGCGTGGTTGACGGTCGTCCGTCGCCAACCCTCGGCACCCGTGGCGGCCTGTACCCGGAAACCAGCGCCATCACCGTGCAGCGCGAGCAGATCCTGCCGAAGTTGCAGGCCCAGGCCGAAGCGGCCGTGCGTCTGCTCGGGTTCACCCCGACCAACAACGCCCCCAATGCACCGCAGTTGACCGTGACGTTGGCCGAACTGAAATACCAGTCGCCCAAAGAAGGCATGTACGTGACCGAGGCCACCATCGGCGCGACCTTCCGCTCCGACGTGCAGAACGCTAACCGTCGCTACAGCGGTCGTTACGGTGCCTCGCTGGACCAGCGTTTCGGCATGGCGCCGAACCAGGAAACCAACACCAAACTGGTCAGCGACGTGCTGAGCGATGCGCTGACCCGTCTGTTCAAGGATCCGACCGTGGGTCAGGTCCTCGCCGAGTAAGTATTCGGTTGATGTGAAAAAGCCCGGGGCCAGTGATGGCTCCGGGCTTTTTTCGTTCAGGCGGCCTGGGAATAGAAGTCGAGGACGCTGACACCGGTCAGCAGATCGGTCTCGGGCAAGTCCGCATGCTGGTGCCCGCCGAGGGCGCAATACACCAGCCAGTGACGGTCCTGAACATTGAAGGCCAGGCTGCCGACGAGGTTCTGCTGTTCGTCGGACGGGGAGATGAGGTACAGGCGATCCTGGTTTTCAGCGTGAAGCATGTCGCGTTCCGTGTCGGTTTCGAGGCGCGCAGGGTGACTGAAACAAATGACGATGCCGTGACACAGGACAGCCATCGGTCGATTGATGGGTTATTTGTCGCAAAGGCTAGGGCAGTGGGGGAGGGTTTCGGTAGAATCCGCGCCGCGGTCGTCGGTCTGGCGTTCGCCATGCCCGGTTTAGATTGAGGTCTGTGATGTCGCTGCACTTGATGACGCTGTTTACCGCCCATCCCGCCAAATTGATCAACCTGCTGGCCCTGCTGTTGGCCTTCCCCGGCAGTTGGCTGCTGCACGCGACCCGTCGCCGTGAACAACGGGCGATGGCCAGTATCGCGGCCCAGCGTCAGAGTCAGCCGAATCAGGAGCCGGTGCTCGATTGGGCGACCCTGCGCATGAACCGCTTCTTCTACCGCTTCGGTTTTGCCTGCCTGGGCCTGGCGCTGCTGGTGTCCTGGATCAGTACCCGCTTCTGAACGAAAAACGGCGCCCGAAGGCGCCGTTCTTGTATCTGGCTGAAACCGCTTACAGCGGCAGTCCAGCCTTGACCCGGTACTGATTGCGCACCGGCGTCGCATATTGCAGCACCAGATACGGACGATGCTCCTCGGGGCAGGCGTCCAGACGGTTCTGCCACTCTTCCTGGGCCTTGGCCAGTTCCTCGGCACCGAACACGTCGGCAGCCTTCGGCACGTTCAATTGCGGATCGGCATCGGCCCACTGCGCGTACGCCAGGTAATGCACCGGGAACAACCGGTAGCCACCGAGAATCTGCTTGTCCATCTCGACCGCCAATTGCTTGGTGTCCTCGAACAGCTCGGTGATCGGCGCGGCGAAGTTCACGTGCACCCGGCCCTTGTAGCCGGTGATGCCCTTGGCGATGCTCACGTCATCCTCGCCCGGCGCTTTGCTGTAGGTGCCGGTGGTGGCGCGGATGTACAGCTCGCGGGCCTTGGCCTGGTCGCACGGGTCGTATTCGTAGCTGATCGACACCGGGGTCAGGTTCAGCGACTGAAT
The DNA here is from genome assembly GCF_024749205.1 of Pseudomonas sp. B21-021. Classification (NCBI taxonomy): domain Bacteria; kingdom Pseudomonadati; phylum Pseudomonadota; class Gammaproteobacteria; order Pseudomonadales; family Pseudomonadaceae; genus Pseudomonas; species Pseudomonas sp. B21-021. The sequence continues at coordinate 5,392,896 of NZ_CP087192.1, read as the reverse complement.
GACTTCGCCGAACGGCTCGTCCTTGCGGCTCATGTGGAACATCTTGAGGATCGCCGACTCGGTACGGTCGTCGCCGTCCTTCGCGCGGCCTTCGGCCTGGGCGATCCAGATCGAGGCGCAGTCATTGCGGATCGAGTGGTTGATGTACGCCGACAGCAGTTGGTAAGCGGCCATTTTCTCGCGGCGCCCGGTGATCGAGCGGTGCACGATGAAGCTCTTGTTCAAACGCATCAGGTCGCTGACGAACGGCTTTTGCAGCAGGTTGTCGCCAATCGCGATGCGCGGCGTCGGCAGGCCGGCGTGGTACACGGCGTAGTTGACGAAGGCCGGGTCCATCACGATGTCGCGGTGGTTGGCGATGAACAGATAAGCGCTGCCAGACTTGAATTGCTCGACACCGGTGTAGGTCACGCCGTCGGTGGCGCGCTCGATGGTGTGGTCGACGTAGAACTCGACCTTGTCCTGCAAAGTGGCCACGGAGGTCACGTCGGCGAACTCACGACGCAGCCGATGGGCTATAAGTGGTTTGAGCATCCAGCCGAAGGCACCGGCAAAACGCGGGAAGCGGAAGTGGGTGAGGATATCTAGAAACGCCTTGTCGCCGAGCAGTCGCGCCAGTACCGCAGGTACTTCGCTGTCGTCGTAAGGTCGGATGGCATCGAATTCGCCCATCATGCTCTCTTGTTGGAAACGGCTAGGGTAAGTAAAGGTTTTGATCGAAAACCAACGGGGCACGGTCTGAAAAAGTAGCCAGACAAAAATAGCCCTGCAAATAGACCGGCGATTATACGCACAAGTCACCCGGGAGACCGCGATGCTGGAAAGCGCAGTATATGAATGTCCGTATTGTGGTGAAGAGGTCGAGACGACCGTGGATCTCTCCGCTGGCGACCAGACCTATATCGAAGACTGTCAGGTGTGCTGTCGGCCGATCACCTTTGTGTTGCAGGTCCATGGAGAGGACTGGTTTCTGGAAGTCTTCAGCGAAAACGAGTGAGGCGCGCCCATGCAGCGAATCTACGAGCCGGAAAACCTGATGGAAGGCGAGATGCTCAAGGGCATGCTCGCCAGCGAAGGCATCGAGGCGCATCTGGTCGGGCGCGATCTGCTGGGCGGCACGGGCGAGTTGCCGATCTTCGGTCTGCTGGGCTTGTCGGTCGATAACGACCAGGCCGAATACGCCCGCGAGCTGATCAGTGCGTACAATGCCGCGCTGCCGCTGCCCGGCGATGAACCGGACAGTTATCCCGGGACGCTGGTCTGTTAGGCTGGCGTTCGTTTTATTTGTGAGTCGTGCTGCCCCATGTGTGGACGTTATGCCCTGTTTCGCTGGAACCGCGATTTCGCGAACCTGCCCGGTTTTCCTGCCGATCAGCAGGCGCAGTGGAACATTTCCCCCAACGATTCGGTGTTGATGCTGCGCGCCGAACCCGACGGCCAGCGCACGCTGGCTCGTGCCCGTTGGGGGCTGACACCGCCATGGCTGACCGACATGTCGCGCACGCCGGCCCACGCCCGGGCTGAAACCGTCGCCGAACAGCCGATGTTTCGCGAAGCCCTGCGCCTGCGCCGTTGCCTGCTGCCGGCCAACGGTTTCTACGAGTGGCGCGGCAACGTGCGCAAGCGGCCGTACTGGCTGACACCGGGGGAAGGTGCTTCGTTGTTTTTTGCGGCGATCTGGGAAGCGTATCCGGTGCAGGAACAGGTGTGGCTAAGCACGGCGGTGATCACTCAGTCGGCGGCCAGTCAGCGCCGGCCTTTGATTCTCGATGAGGCGGGGCAGGCGGCGTGGCTTGATCCTGAAACGCCGATGCATGTTCTGCAAGGCCTGCTCGCCAGCGAACCCGCCGCCTTGCGCGAGCGGGTGCTGGCGAACCTGGTCAATGATCCGAAGCTCAACGGGCCGGAGTGCTTGACTCCGGCCTGATCGGTCAGACCTTGAACTGATTGATCAACCGCCGCTGTTGCTCCGCCAGTTTGGTCAGATCCGCACTCGCCGAACTCGACTCATCCGCACCACCGGCCACTTCATTCGCCACCTGACCAATGTTGATCACGTTGCGGTTGATGTCGTCGGCCACCGCGCTCTGTTCTTCGGCGGCGCTGGCGATCTGGGTGTTCATGTCGTTGATCACCGATACCGCCTGAGTAATGGTCTCCAGCGCCTCCGCTGCCTTGGCCGCGTGCTGCACGCTTTCGTCGGTACGATTCTGGCTGTCCTCCATGACCCGCACCACGTCGCGGGTGCCCTGTTGCAGTTGCTGGATCATGCTCTGGATTTCTTCGGTGGCCTTCTGGGTTTTCTGCGCCAGGTTGCGCACCTCGTCGGCCACCACCGCAAAACCACGTCCTTGTTCACCAGCGCGGGCAGCTTCAATCGCCGCGTTGAGGGCCAGCAGGTTGGTCTGCTCGGCGATCCCGCGAATGGCGATGAGGATCGCGTTGATGTTTTCGCTGTCCTTGGCCAGGGTCTGAACAACGTCCACGGCCTTGCCGATTTCCACGGCCAGCACGCCGATCGAATTCGACGTATCGCGCACGATTTGCATGCCCTGACTAGCCGCCTGATCGGCGTGGCTGGCCGCTTGTGCTGCCTGGGTCGCGTTACGCGCCACGTCTTGCGCGGTGGCGGTCATTTCCTGCACGGCGGTTGCCACCTGATCAATCTCGGCCATCTGCTTCTGAATGCCGATATTGGTACGGATCGCGATGTCCGCCGTGTGCTCCGAGGAGTCGCTGACGCTTTGTACCGACGACACCACCTGCGTGATCATCCCCTGCAATTTGGCGAGGAAGGTATTGAAACCTTTGGCGATTGAACCGAGTTCGTCTTTGCGATCACTGGTCAAACGACGGGTCAGGTCACCTTCGCCCTGGGCGATGTCATCGAGCATGGTCACCATCTGTTTGAGCGGGCGGGCGATGCCGTGGCCCACCAGCCAGATCACCAGCAGGCCGAGGCCGGCAATGATCAGGCCGACCATGGCCATGCCGAAGGTGTCGGATTTGCGCTGGGCGTCGAGGTCGCCCTGGAGCTTTTGCAGGTCGGCCATCACCGCGTCGAGCGGCAGTTGCAGCATCAGTGTCCAGCGCGCGTCGGTCTGGCCGATGCCGAACGGCAGGTACAACTCGATCCGGCCTTGCTCTTTATTGACGGTGTAGGTCACTTCGCCGCGCTTGAGATTGGCCATGTTGGCAATCTGCTGGGCGTCGAGGATATCGCTGACCTTCTCGCCGAATTTGCTCGGATCCTTGGTGTAGGCGACGATCCGACCGTTGCCGCCGATCAGCGCCATTTGCCCGGCGCCGCTGTACAGCTTCTGGTTGGCGCCCAGAAGCATGTCCTGGATGAAGTTCACCGACAGGTCGGCGCCGACGATGCCCTGGAAGGCGCCGTTGAGCATGATCGGTTCGATAAAGGAGGCGAGCATGACGATCTTGTCGCCGACCTTGTACGGGGCGGGATCGATCACGCAGGATTTTTTGGTTTCTTTCGAGCACAGGTAGTACTCGCTGGCGCGCACGCCGGTGGACAGGACTTTCTGGTCGTCGACGTCTACCAGTTTGTCCAGACCGAGGGTGCCGTCGTCGTTGCGGAACCACCACGGCAGGAAACGCCCGTTGGCGGCGTCGATGCCGACCACACTGGTGCCGACGTAGGCCGAATCGTTGTGGTCCAGTGCGTTCTTTTCCCAGCCGATGTAGGTGCCGAGAATCTTCGGGTTCTTCTCGACGTTTTCCTTGATCAGGCTGATCAGTTGCTCACGGCTGACGGTCAGTCGCGGCTGGCCATCGGCGCCCGGCGTGCCGAGCAGGGCGTTGACGCGTACCAGGCCGCCGGCAATCAGCAACGGTGCTTCCAGTTCGCGCTGGATCTGGCTGACCTGGGTCTGCGCCAGCGATGTCAGGCGCTGTTCGATGACTTGCTCGAACTGGGCCTGGGTCCGTTGCTGGACCATCTCCTGGGTGCGGGCACCGGAGAACAGCGCGTACAGCACCAGCGCGGCGACTACGCTGAGTACGATGGCGCCGGCCAGGGCGGCCACGGAAAACTGGATCGACTTGAACTTCATGGGAGCTCCGCACGCGAGAGGACGTCTGCGCTGCTGTATCGGCAGCCACTATTGCGCCATGAGGTGCGGAGCAAGTAATTGCAGTCGGATGTCGCAAATGGATCAGTGCGCGACGCAGTTGCAGCGGGCGCGGCGGTGGATGTGAATTTTTTCCTGCAGGGCTGGCGGGCGTGTTCTGAAAACAGGTGCAACACGTCCGTTGTATCTGGCGTCGATACAATTACCCGCCTAGGATACGCGGCAGGTTTTCAGGGAGCTTTTGAATGAACAAGACATTGGTTGTAAGTGCACTGAGCGCGGCGCTGTTGCTGGCCGGTTGTCAGTCGGTCAACACCACCAGCGGCGGTGCCGTGGGCGTGGAGCGCAAGCAGTACATGTTCAGCATGCTGTCCTCGCAAGAGGTCGACCAGATGTATGCCCAGTCCTATCAGAAGACCGTGGGCGAAGCGTCCAGCAAAGGCGTGCTGGACAAGACCAGCAACGATGCCAAACGGATTCAGGCCATCGCCAACCGGCTGATCGCCCAGGCACCGAATTTCCGTCCGGATTCGGCGCAGTGGGAGTGGGAAGTGAACTTGATCAAGAGCGACGAGCTCAACGCCAACTGCGGTCCTGGCGGCAAGATCATTTTCTACACCGGGCTGATCGACAGCCTGAAACTCACCGACGATGAAATCGCCGCGGTCATGGGCCATGAAATCGCCCACGCCTTGCGCGAGCACGGACGTGAAGCCATGTCCAAGGCCTATGGCATCGAAATGGCCAAGCAGGGCGCCGGTGCGTTGCTCGGCCTGGGGCAGGACAGCCTGGCGCTGGCCGACACCGTGGCCAACTACGGCATGACGCTGCCCAACAGCCGCGCCAACGAGAACGAGGCCGACCTGATCGGTCTGGAACTCGCCGCGCGTGCCGGGTACAACCCGAACGCCGCCATCACTCTGTGGGAGAAGATGAGCAAGGCCTCTGAAGGCGCGCCGCCGGAGTTCATGAGCACTCACCCGTCTTCCAGCAGCCGCACGGCTGCCTTGCAGGCGGCGATTCCGAAGGTCATGCCGCTTTACGAGAAAGCGCCCAAGTCCTAAAACCATGATCGCTCCCGCACTCAATGCGGGAGCGATCTGCCGGATCAAACCCAGCCGCTGCTCTGCATCGCCTTGTACACCGCGACGATCGCCAGGATCAGGAACGCGGAGGCAGCCAGTCGACGGATCAGGGTCAGCGGCAGTTTCTCCGCCGCAAAATTACCCGCCAGTACCACCGGCACGTTGGCGATCAGCATGCCCGCCGTCGTACCGATGATCACCAGCCACAGCTCCGGGTATTGGGCTGCCAGCATTACGGTAGCGATCTGGGTCTTGTCGCCGATTTCCGCCAGGAAGAACGCAATCAGCGTGGTCAGGAACGGCCCGAACTTGCGGGCGGTGCTGGCTTCATCGTCGTCCATCTTGTCCGGCACCAGCGTCCACAGGGCGGTGGCGGCGAAGCTCGCGGCGAGAATCCAGTGCAGGACCGAATCGGAGAAGAAGCTGCCGAACCAGGCGCCGACCGCACCGGCTGCCGCGTGGTTGGCCAGGGTCGCAGCGACGATACCGGCGATGATCGGCCAGGGTTTGCGAAAGCGAGCGGCGAGAATCAGCGCGAGCAGTTGCGTCTTGTCGCCGATTTCGGCCAAGGCAACGATTGCGGTGGGAACGAGTAACGAGTCCAGCATCAGGATTTCCTAAGGGGCGGGTCGACACGGCTATGACACGTACAGCCTTCCCGCCCCGGGTAAGGTGTGCGTGTCATAGGTCTTGTCAAACCCTGCGATCCGTCTGGTGCGGACGCTTGGGTCGCATACGCCATGATCTGAGGATCAAGTATGTTGACGTATGCCGGACGAGCTTGGCGCTCGTGGGAGACTACTCCCCTAGGACGGAGCGGATTCTGCCTAGGCAGAATCCATTCGGCAAGTGCTAATTTTCAGCCGCGCTTGGCCCGGTAAATCCGGAAACCGTTGCCTTCGGCCTTGATCGCGCAGACCCCGAGATGCTCTTCGATCAACGGTTGGTACTTCAGGAAGCTGTTGGCAACCAGGCGAAGTTCGCCGCCGTTTTTTAGATGTTTGGCTGCTTTTCGCAGCAAGTTCTCTGTAGCGAAATAATCGGTGTGTACGCCGACATGGAACGGCGGGTTGCTCAAAATCGCGTTCAAACCCATCGGCGCCGCATCGATTCCGTCACCGGTCAGTACCTCGGCTTCCAGACCATTGGCCGCCAGGGTCAAACGGCTGCTGGCGGCAGCGAAGGCATCAACGTCGAGCAACGTGACTTGGTTGTGCGGGTAACGACGCTTGACCGCCGCGCCGAGCACGCCGGCGCCGCAACCGAAGTCCAGCAAATGACCGCTCGGCAGTTTGTCCAGGTGTTCCAGCAGCAGGGCGCTGCCACGGTCCAGTCGGCCATGGCTGAACACGCCCGGCAGGCTGATGACTTTCAACGGGCCTTCGGCCAGCGGCAGTTCGTAAGTCTGCGCCAGGCTTTCCAGCGGTTTGGCTTCGGGAGCGTTGGCCACGGTTACTTGCCACAGCTGGCAATGGCGCGCGCTGTCGAGCTTGCGCGGCTTACCGAACGGGTTGAGCTGTTTGGACGCGCCTTCGATACCGCTGCGTTTTTCCCCGACCAGATAGACTTCACGTCCGGCCAGGCGCGAAGCCACGGCATTGAGGATGTAATCGGTCAGGTCCTTGGCCTTGGGCAGGAACACCACGGCGTTGGTGAATTCGCGTTCCGGCACGTTCACGCCAAAATGGCTGCGGCCTTCGAAACGCGCTTCGAGTGCGGCCTGATCGCCGGCGTGCCAGCACCAGCCAAACGCATCGGGCAGGCGCCCCAGCAGATCATCGGCAGGCAAACCGGCCAGCAACACCGACCCCTGGAATAACTCGGCCTGACGAAGCAGTACTTCACTGCGCGGATCCATAACTGCTCCTGTGAAAAAAAGTGCCGCAGTTTATCAACTGACGACTCGCAGCGCCTTACCGCTGTAGAACGCCTGAGTGTTTTCCACCAGTTGGCCGACGATTCGCTGCCGCGCTTCGCGGCTGCCCCAGGCGTTGTGCGGGGTGACGATCAGGCGCGGGATGTCGGCAGCCAGCAGCGGATTGCCGTTGGTCGGCGGCTCGACGCTCAGCACATCGGTGGCCGCGCCGCCCAGATGACCGCTGCGCAAGGCGTCGGCCAGGGCCTGTTCGTCAATCAGCCCGCCCCGGGCGGTGTTGACCACAAACGCGCCGGGTTTCATCGAGGCGAGTTCGCGGGCGCCGATGAAATGCCGGGTGTGTTCGTTGAGCGGGCAGTGCAGGGTGAGGGCGTCGATCTGCGGCAACAGATCCTCCAGCGGCAGACGATCCGGACGGGCCGGGCGCCCCGGAATCTGCCCCAGCAACACGCGCATGCCAAAGGCTTCGGCCAGTCGCGCGACTGCCCCGCCGAGTTCGCCATGACCGAGCAAACCAAGGGTTTTGCCTTCCAGTTCGACAATCGGGTAATCCAGCAGGCAGAACTGTTTCGCCTGCTGCCAGCGGCCTTCACCAACGGCTTTTTGATAGTCGGCCAGACGCGTGGCGAGATTGAGCAGCAGCATGATCGTGTGCTGCGCCACTGACGGCGTGCCGTAACCCTGGCAGTTGCACACCGTGATGCCGTGGGCGCGGGCGGCGGCCAGATCGACGTTGTTGGTGCCGGTGGCGGTGATCAGGATCAGCTTCAGCTGTGGGTTGGCGGCCATGGCGGCGGCGTCGATCAGGATCTTGTTGCTGATCGCCACGGTCGCCCCTTGCAGGCGCTCGCTCACTTGCGCAGGCAACGTCTGGGCGAACAGTTGCAGATCGCTGAAGCAGTCACGCAAAGGGCTCAGATCGAGATCGCCAAGATCCAGCGACGGGTGATCGAGGAATACGGCGCGGTGGGCGTTCGTCATCAACTGTACCTGTTGTGCTTTGAAGGGAAGGCGTAATCTGCCGAGCCTACCAGATGAAACAACTCGTTACGCTTGGCCGAAAGGAGCCCCCATGTACTGGACCGAATTCTTGACCGTTGCCCTGATCCACCTGTTGGCCGTCGCCAGCCCCGGTCCTGATTTCGCCGTGGTGGTACGCGAAAGCGTGACACATGGTCGACGCGCCGGGACTTGGACCGCGTTGGGCGTGGGCACGGCGATTTTCCTGCACGTCGGTTATTCGCTGCTGGGGATCGGGCTGATCGTTTCCCAATCGATTGTGCTGTTCAACGCCCTGAAATGGGCGGCCGCCGCGTACCTGCTGTACATCGGCTTCAAGGCCCTGCGTGCGCAACCGGCGAAAACCGTGACCGATGATCTGCACAAAGAGGCCGGTGAGCGCACCGCACGTGGCGCCTTCACCTCGGGTTTCGTGACCAATGGCCTGAACCCGAAAGCCACGCTGTTCTTCCTGTCGCTGTTCACCGTGGTGATCAACCCGCACACCCCGCTGACAGTTCAGGCCGGTTACGGCATTTATCTCGCCGTCGCGACCGCCACCTGGTTCTGTCTGGTGGCCATGCTGTTCAGCCAGCAGCGCGTGCGCGCCGGTTTCGCCCGCATGGGCCACTGGTTCGACCGCACCATGGGCGCGGTGCTGATCGCCATCGGCGTGAAACTCGCGTTCACCGAGATGCATTGATCGAGCGAAGCTGATTCAGGGCGTTGAGGTATTCCCGGGGATTGTCCCCGAGCAAGCGGCGAAACATCGCGCTGAACGCCCGCGCGCTGCCGTAACCCAGATCCCGCGCCACGCTCTGCACGCTGTCCCCGGCGAGCAGGCGGGGCAGGGCTTCCATCAGGCGCAGTTGCTGGCGCCAGGCATTGAAATTCATCTTCAGTTGTTGCTGGAACAGCCGCGCCAACGTGCGTGAGCTGGCGCCGACCTGCTGCGCCCAGTCTTCCAGGGTGTTGGGATGATCCGGCGTGCGTAACAGTGCCAGGCAAATGCCTTGCAGGCGCCGGTCAGTGGGCATCGGGATGTGCAGTGGCAGGTTTTCGAGGCTGGCGAGTTCTTCCAGCATCAGTTGCTGGATCAGCGGATTGTCGGCATGCGGCGGGCCCTGCACCGCACGCAGGATCAGCTCGCGCAGCAATGGCGTGACCGCCAGCACACAACAGTTGTGCAGGCTGGCCGGCGCCAGTTCGGGGGCGATGAACAATGAACGCATCTGCACATCGCCGGACATGAAAATCTCGTGGGCGACTTCGGGCGGAATCCACACCGCGCGACTCGGCGGAAGCACCCAGGCACCTTGCGCCGTCACCACCCGCATCACCCCGCTCACTGCATAAAGCAATTGCGCCTCGCGGTGCAGGTGCAGCGGCTGGTGCGAGCCGTCCAGATAGTCCCGGGGATAGGCACTGACCGGTCCGTGTTCGAAATGGCTGATCAACATGTCGGATTCGATGACTTGGTTGGCAGGAATGCGCTTTCCGGCCAACTTAGCATGAGCGCTCACTACAACGTAAAGCGTGCCGTCATGAACCAGTCCAGAAACGTCATTCGCTACATCAACGCCGCCCATGTGATCGATCACATGTTCATGCTGATTTTCCCCGCCGCCGTGCTCGGCATGACCCAGGCCTTCGCCCTCGACTATGCCGCGCTGATCGGCCTGTCGCTGGGCGGCTTCATCGCGTTCGGCGCGTGTTCGCTACCGGCCGGCTGGCTGGGGGACCACTGGAGCCGGCGGCAGATGATGCTGGTGTTTTTCTTCGGCATCGGTGCCTCGGCGATCTTCACCGGTCTCAGTAACAGCCCGACGATGCTGGTCATCGGCCTGACCCTGATCGGCATTTTTGCCGCGATCTATCACCCGGTCGGCACGGCGATGCTGGTGGCCTATGCGCAGAATCGCGGGCGCGAGATCGGTATCAACGGCATGTGGGGCAACCTCGGGGTGGCGTTCTCGGCACTGATCACCGGGCTGCTGGTGGCGCAGTTCGGCTGGCGTTCGGCATTCCTGATCCCGGGTGCGGTGGCGATTGTGCTGGGGATCGGTTTTGCTTTGCAGGTGCGCGAAGAACCGATTCCCAAGCGCTCGCACACCGCGCTCAAGGGCGCCGGCGGCCAGCGCATTTCGATGTTCATGGTGTTTGGCGTGCAGGCCCTGGCCACGGCCACCGGCGGGGTGGTGTTCAACGCCACCACCATGACTTATCCGAAACTGTTTCAGGATCGCTTGCATGACCTGTTCGCTTCGCCGCAAACCCTCGGTGTGGTGGTCAGCCTGGCCTATGCCTTTGGTGCGATTGCCCAGTTGAGCATCGGCCGGGTGTTGCATCGCGTCAGCCTGAAGTGGCCGTTTATCGCGCTGACGTTGTGCCAGGCGCCGTTGCTGTTCGCCCTGGCTTATGTCGATGGGTGGGCGGTGATCGCCGTCGGGGCGGCGTTCATGTTCGTGGTGTTTGGCCAGGTGACGGTGAACGATTCGATGGTCGCCAACTTCGTTGCGCCGCAATGGCAGTCGCGGGTGTTTGCCTTGCGTTACTGTTTATCGTTCGGTGCCAGTGCGACGGCGATTCCGCTGATTTCTTATGTCGAACCGCGCCATGGTTTTGTGGGGCTTTACCTGATTCTCGCGGGTTTTGGCGCTTTGACTTTCCTCGCTGCGGTGGTTTTCCCACGTACGCCTTCCGAAGCGGCTGTAGGGCAAACGGCCTGATCGGTGACGAATACCGGCAAATGCTGGCGCAAAGCTAGCATTTGTACGGCTCTGCAAATCATTCCTTTGGCTGATTTGGCTGACGTATAAGGGTTCTAGAGTACGAAACTCCAAAGCCAACACCGTGCAGTCAGAAAAGGGATTCTTATGTTGCAGACTCGCGTTATTCCGCCCGCCGAAGGGGCGTACCAGTATCCACTGCTGATCAAACGGCTGCTGATGTCGGGCGCCCGTTACGAGAAAACCCGCGAGATCATCTACCGTGACCAGCTGCGCTACAGCTACCCGACGCTGATCGAACGTGTCGCGCGACTGGCCAACGTGCTGACGGCGGCCGGGGTCAAGGCCGGTGACACCGTGGCGGTAATGGACTGGGACAGCCATCGCTACCTGGAGTGCATGTTTGCGATTCCGATGATCGGCGCGGTGATTCACACCATCAACGTGCGCCTGTCGCCGGAACAGATTCTCTACACCATGAATCACGCCGAGGACCGCTTCGTGCTGGTCAACAGCGAGTTCGTCGGGCTGTACCAGGCCATCGCGCCGCACCTGACCACGGTGGAGAAAACCCTGCTGCTGACCGATCTGCCGGTAAAAACCGCCGACCTGCCGAACCTGGTGGGTGAGTACGAGCAACTGCTGGCGGCCGCGAGTCCGCAGTACGACTTCCAGGATTTCGACGAAAACTCGGTTGCCACCACGTTCTACACCACGGGCACCACCGGCAACCCGAAAGGCGTGTATTTCACCCATCGGCAACTGGTGCTGCACACCATGGGCGTGTCGACCATCATGGGCGCCATCGACAGCGTGCGGCTGCTGGGCACCAACGACGTGTACATGCCGATCACCCCGATGTTCCACGTGCATGCGTGGGGTCTGCCGTACGTGGCGACCATGCTTGGGCTCAAGCAGGTTTATCCGGGGCGTTACGACCCGGAGTTCCTGGTCGAGCTGTGGCGCAAGGAGAAGGTCACGTTCTCCCATTGCGTGCCGACCATCCTGCAGATGGTGCTCAACGCCAAGGGCGCGCAAGGCACCGATTTCGGCGGCTGGAAAATCGTCATCGGCGGCAGTGCGCTCAATCGCACGCTGTATGAAACGGCCAAGAGCAAGGGCATTCAACTGACGGCCGCGTATGGCATGTCGGAAACCGGGCCACTGGTTTCGTGCGCGCATCTGAACGACGAATTGATGGCGGGCACCGAAGACGAGCGCACCACCTACCGGATCAAGGCCGGCGTGCCGGGGCCACTGGTCGAAGCGGCCATCGTCGATACCGAGGGCAATTTCCTCCCGGCCGACGGTGAAACCCAGGGCGAACTGGTGCTGCGCGCTCCATGGCTGACCGAGGGTTACTTCAACGAGCCGCAGAAGGGCGCCGAGTTGTGGGCCGGCGGCTGGCTGCACACCGGCGACGTCGCCACGCTGGACAGCATGGGCGTGATCGACATCCGCGACCGGATCAAGGACGTGATCAAGACCGGCGGCGAGTGGATCTCTTCGCTGGACCTCGAAGACCTGATCAGTCGTCACGTGGCGGTACGTGAAGTAGCAGTGGTGGGCATCGCCGATCCGCAGTGGGGCGAGCGTCCGTTTGCCTTGCTGGTGGTCCGCGAAGGGCATGCAATCGGGGCGCGCGAGCTCAAGGAACATCTCAAGCCGTTCGTTGAACTGGGGCACTTGAGCAAGTGGGCGATTCCGAGCCAGATCGCGCTTGTTACTGAAATTCCCAAGACCAGTGTCGGCAAGCTCGACAAGAAGCGCATCCGCCTCGACATCACCGAATGGCAGGCCAACAACAGCACCTTCCTCTCGACGCTCTGAGCGTCCTCTGGCGCGCCGAAAACGGCGCGCCAGACCCACCAAGCAAGCGCTTGGCTTGTGAAATCCGAATTTTCAGCCATCCTTGCCGTGCCGACATGTGTCGGACTGGCGAAAGGACTGTTCCAGAGTGGTTGGCAGCTGCAAATCACACTTTAGAGGGATCAAGCAGTACCACCTGCTGGCTATAGTCCGCTCAAGGATTTTTAAGAACGGGGCACACGCACAAACGGGGCGATGCAACATTGAAGCGATTTCGGGAAGCCTCTGGCGCCCGGTCCTTCAGGCGTTTTTAAAAGTACTCACTGCCATAACAATAATGCACATGGAGTAGCGTCGATGACCTCAGTAAACCAGTTCTGGCGCCGGGCAAAGCTGCCTCTGGCCGTCAGTCTTGCTTCTTCGCTCGCCGGGCCCGCATTCGGCGTCAGTTTCAACGTCGGTGAAATCGAAGGCCAGTTCGACTCCTCCCTGTCGATCGGTGCCAGTTGGTCCACCCAGAGCCCGAACAAGAACCTCATCGGCGTCAACAACGGCGGTCACGGTCTGTCCCAGACTTCCGACGACGGCCATGCCAACTTCAAGAGCGGCGAAACCTTCTCGAAGATCTTCAAGGGCATCCATGACCTTGAACTGAAATACGGCGACACCGGCGTGTTCGTCCGTGGCAAGTACTGGTACGACTTCGAACTGAAAGACGAGAGCCGCGAGTTCAAGGACATCAGCGACAGCAACCGCAAGGAAGGCGCCAAGTCCGCCGGCGGTCAGATCCTCGACGCCTTCGTCTACCACAACTACGCGATTGCCGATCAGCCTGGCTCCGTGCGTCTGGGCAAGCAGGTGGTGAGCTGGGGTGAAAGTACCTTCATCGGCGGCGGCATCAACTCGATCAACCCGATCGACGTATCCGCGTTCCGTCGTCCGGGCGCCGAGATCAAGGAAGGCCTGATCCCGGTCAACATGTTCTACGTGTCCCAGAGCCTGACCGACAACCTGTCGGCCGAAGCCTTCTACCAGCTCGAGTGGGACCAGACCGTCGTCGACAACTGCGGCACCTTCTTCTCCCAGCCGGACATCATTGCCGACGGCTGTGACAGCAACCTGCGGGTGCTGAACAAGCGTTCGACCATTCCTGCCATCGCTTTGGGGCCATTGGCGGCCAACGGCGTCAACGTCAATGAGGAGGGCGTTCTGGTCCAGCGTGGCGGTGATCGCGATGCACGCGACAGCGGCCAGTGGGGCGCTTCCCTCAAGTACATGTTCGAACCGCTCGACACTGAGTTCGGCGCTTACTTCATGAATTATCACAGCCGCGCGCCGATCTTCAGCGCCACCGGTGCGCCGCAATCGGTCTACAACACAGCGCGCGCGCTGCCAGGGCCGTTTGCCGCGCTCGCACCGCTGCTGGTGGCGGGCAACTCGAAGTACTTTGTCGAATACCCTGAAGACATCCGTCTCTATGGCCTGAGCTTTTCCACCACCCTGCCTACCGGTACGGCGTGGAGTGGCGAACTCAGCTACCGGCCGAACGCGCCGGTGCAGTTGAACTCCACTGACATCCTGTTCGCCGGTGTGCGTCCACTGGGCGGTGCGCTGACTAATGCTTCGCTGCTGACAGGTGTTCCGGGCCAGGACCTGCATGGCTATCGTCGCAAGGAAATCACCCAGTTCCAGACCACGCTTACGCACTTCTTCGATCAGGTCATGGGCGCCAGCCGTCTTACCCTGGTGGGTGAAGTGGGCGTGACTCATGTCGGCGGTCTGGAAAGCACCTCCGACGTCCGTTACGGCCGTGACCCGGTCTACGGGCCTGGCGAGTTACCGGCCACTGGCACGACCAATACCTGTGCCAACATTCTCAACGCCAGCACCATCAACGGTGCAGGCCCTGGTTCGCCACAGAACAACCGTAGCCGCAACTGCACCAATGGTGGCTTCACCACATCGACTTCGTGGGGTTATCGCGGTCGCGCCATCTGGGAATACAACGACGTGTTCGCCGGCGTGAACCTCAAGCCGAACGTGGCGTGGTCCCACGACGTCAGCGGCTACTCGCCAGGCCCTGGCGGCAACTTCGAAGAAGGTCGCAAGGCGGTGAGCCTGGGCGTCGATGCCGAGTACCAGAACACCTACACCGCGAGCCTGGCCTACACCAACTTCTTCGACGGCAAGTACACCACCGTGGATGACCGCGACTTCGTGGCGCTCAGCTTCGGCGTGAACTTCTAAGCACTGCATTTTCAGGACGAACGAATTTATGAAAATAACAAAAAGTCTGTTCCACGCCGGTGTTCTGGGCCTGTCGCTGCTGGCGACCGGTGTCATGGCGGCGGTGCCCGCCGCCGAAGCGGACAAGCTGGGCAAGAGCCTGACCCCGATGGGCGCCGAAATGGCCGGTAACGCCGACGGCTCGATCCCGGCCTGGAAACCGATGCCGAAGAATGCCGGCAGCGTCGACGCCCGTGGTTTCCTGTCTAATCCGTACGCCAGCGAACAACCACTGTTTACCATCACTGCAAAGGATGTAGACAAGTACAAGGACAAGCTCGCGCCGGGTCAGTACGCGATGTTCAAGCGTTATCCGGAAACCTTCAAGATGCCGGTTTATCCGTCGCATCGCGGCGCGACTGTGCCGGATGAAGTGTTTGCTTCCATCAAGAAAAACGCCACCACCACCACCTTGGTATCCGGCGGCAACGGTCTGGAAAAGTTCGAGACCGCAGTGCCGTTCCCGATTCCGAAAACCGGCGTCGAAGTGATCTGGAACCACATCACCCGCTATCGCGGCGGCAGCGTGACCCGTCTGGTAACCCAGGCCACGCCGCAACCGAACGGCTCCTACAGTCTGGTGTATTTCCAGGACCAGTTCGTGTTCCGCGACAAGATGAAGGATTACGATCCGGCGAACCCGGGCAACATCCTGTTCTACTTCAAGCAGAAAGTGACCGCGCCGGCGCGACTGGCCGGTGGTGTGCTGCTGGTGCACGAAACCCTCGACCAGGTGAAGGAACCGCGTTCGGCGTGGGTCTACAACGCTGGTCAGCGTCGTGTACGTCGCGCTCCGCAAGTATCCTATGATGGCCCGGGTACTGCGGCGGACGGCCTGCGTACCTCCGACAACCTGGACATGTTCAACGGTGCACCGGACCGTTACGACTGGAAGCTTGAAGGCAAGAAAGAGATGTACATCGCCTCCGACAGCTACAAGCTCGACGATCCGAAGCTGAAGTATGCCGACATCATCAAGGCCGGTCATATCAACCAGGATCTGGCCCGTTACGAGTTGCGCCGCGTCTGGCACGTCGTGGCGACGTTGAAAGAAGGTCAGCGTCACATCTACGCCAAGCGTGATTTCTACATCGACGAAGACACTTGGCAGGCCGCAGTCATTGACCATTACGACGGCCGTGGCCAACTGTGGCGAGTGGCCGAGGCGCATGCGGAGAACTACTACGACAAGCAAGTGCCGTGGTACGCCCTGGAAACCCTCTACGACCTGCAGTCCGGTCGTTATCTGGCACTGGGCATGAAGAACGAAGAAAAGCAGGCGTATGACTTCGGCTTCACCGCCACCACCAGCGACTTCACTCCAGCCGCCCTGCGTCAGGATGGTGTTCGCTAAGCTCCTGTAAACCGAGGCCGCATCCTCGTGAAAACGCCCCGACAGGTTCGGGGCGTTTTTTTGCCTTTCGCTTTTTCCGTAGCCTTTTTGTAGCCATTTGTAGCAACGACCTTCATAACCGCTCCGTTTAAGGCTAGTCTGCGGGCATCTGCTACGCCGCCAACAGCCATACAAACAAGAGCCGGCCATGACTGATCTGTCCCCACTTCCGGGCCCTGCAAGCGTTGCCGTCGCGGCACTGGACGGACGTTTTTTCCGTCCGCCGCTGCCCGACGGCTACGTGCTGCGACCCCGTTTGTGCGAGCGCTTGAGTGCCGGGCTCGGAGGGCGCCTGTTGCTGGTCAGCGCCCCGGCCGGGTTCGGCAAGAGTTCGCTGGCGGTGGAGTTCTGCCAGAGTCTGCCGGCACACTGGCAAAGCCTGTGGCTGGGGCTGAGCCCGCGGGACAACGATCCGGGGCGGTTTCTCGAACGTCTTCTCGAAGGTTTGCAGGATTACTTTCCGCAATTGGGCAGCCGGGCATTGGGGCTGCTGAAAATGCGTCAGCGCCACCAGCCCTTTGCCTTCGAAGAATGGCTCGACGGCCTGCTGGATGAACTGGCGCTGCATCTGCAACCGACGGCTCCGCTGCTGTTGGTACTGGATGATTACCATCTTGCCCAGGGGCCGGTGCTCGACCGTTGCCTGCAATTTTTCCTCAATCATTTACCGGATGGCCTGGTGGTCATGGTCACCAGTCGGCAGAGGCCGGACTGGCATCTGGCCCGTCTGCGGCTGTCGCGCCAGTTGCTGGAACTGAACGAACAGGATCTGCGCCTGACCCACGATGAAGCCCTGGCACTGCTCGATCGTCACAGCAGTTCCCTGCGTGGTGAAGCGCTGGAAAACCTGATCCAGCGCAGCGAAGGCTGGGTGGCCGGGCTGCGTTTCTGGCTGCTGGCGATTGCTGAAGCCGGTACCGAATCGGCCCTGCCGCAAGCGTTGAACGGCGGGGAAGGGCTGATCCGCGAATACCTGCTGGAAGAAGTCATCGATTGCCTGCCTGCCGAGGTTCAGGCGTTTCTTTATGACACCGCACCGCAGGAGCGCTTTTGCAGCGAACTGTGCGACGCGGTGCGCGAAGCCCATGACAGCGCGGAAATCCTGCGTTTCCTGCTGGCGCATCAGGTGTTCCTGGTGCCGCTGGACGAGCACGGGCACTGGTATCGTTATCATCACCTGTTTTCCGACCTGTTGCGCAGCCGGCCTATCACCCGGGCACTGGTGCCGGCCGCGACGCTGCATCTGCGCGCCTGCCGCTGGTTCAATGCGCAGGGGTTGCTGGATGAAGCGGTGGAACAGGCTTTGCGGGCTGGGCATCTGGACGTGGCGGCAAACCTGGTACAGAACCTCTCCGAGGAGCAACTGCTGGCCGAGCAGAACGTCGGCATGCTGCTGCGCTGGAAGATGGACTTGCCCGACAGCCTGCTGATCAGCACTCCGCGCCTGATCGTGTTGTACAGCTGGGCGCTGGGCCTGGCCTGTCAGCTCGATGCGGCAGAGGAACTCGCCAGTCATCTGAGTCGGTTTCTGCCGGCACCATCGGCCACCGCACAGAAATCCATGCTGGCCCAATGGCTGGCGCTCAAGGGCATCATCGCCCGTGGGCGAGGCCATCGCGAGCAGACCATCGAGTATTGCAGCGAGGCACTGGAAAGCCTGCCGGCCAAGCGCTACGGCCAGCGCCTGATGTGCCTGTCGACCTTGTCCAACCTGGCGATCGCCGACGGTGATCTGTGGCGCGCACGAGGTCTGAACCGCGAGTCGCTTGAGCTGGCGCAGCGGGTCGGCAATCCCTTGTTCGAGGCACTGGCGCATTACGATCGTGCGCGGGTCCTGCAGGCGCGCGGCGAAATCCTGCGTGCGCTCGATGAAGTGCGCCAGGGGCTGGAGCGCTTGCGCGGATTGTCCGCACAGCGTTTGTACGCCGTGCGTGCGCGCCTGACGCTGTATGAGGGGTTTCTGCTGGCCATGCGATTGCAGCCGCAGGCGGCAAGGGCGCGATTGCAGGCAGGCCTGACGGAAGCGCGGGCCTGCCGTGACATCAGTGTGTTGATCGGCCACTGTGTGATTGCACGACTCGACGGCAGCAGCGACGATTTCGCCAAGGCCTTCGCCGAACTGGCCGAAGCCGAACGCCTGATGCACATCTGGGACGTCCCGCCGATCTACTACCTGGCGATGATCACCCTGGTCAAATGTGAGCTGTGGCTGGCTCAGGGGCGTATCGATCTGGCCGAAGCCTGGCTGGCACGACTGGGCCAGACCTACACCGGTGAACGCGCGGCGGCTCCGCCGGAGTTTCATCCGCAGCTGCCGTTGCATGTCGAATTGCAGCAGGCGCTGCTGGATGTCATTCAGGGGCAGCCAATGCTCGCCGAAGGGCGCTTGAACGTGTTGCTGGAAAACGGCCAGCAGACCGGGCGCCAGTTATTGAGTGTGATGGCGTTGACGCAGAAAGTGGCGCTGCTGTTGGTAAACGGTCGCGAACCCGAGGCCCGCAAATCCCTGGCCCAGGCATTGGAAGCTGCCAATGGCGGGGTGTTGCAGCCATTCGACATTCTGGTCAAAGACCACGCCGATTGGTTGCGCGGGCAATTGTCGCTGAATGCGCCGGGCCTTGTCGGTCAGCAACTGCTGGAGCATTTCCCGCGGCCAGTTTTGCGCACGGCGCAGGATTCTCCGGTCACTGAACAGTTGAGCAGCCGCGAACTGGCGGTTCTGCGTCTGATCGCCCAAGGCTGCTCGAATCAGGAAATCAGCGAGCAACTGTTCATCTCTCTGCATACCGTGAAAACCCATGCCAGTCATATCAACAGCAAGCTCGGGGTGGAACGGCGGACTCAAGCCGTCGCCCGGGCCAAGGAGTTGGGTTTGATAGGCTAGTTTTTTGTATTTCCCTTCGATGTACATCAGAAAACACAACGCCCCGAACAAGTCGGGGCGTTGTGTTTTTTACGTTCGGCTTATGTTACTGGCCGGCACAGAATGCATCAGGCCACCAGGTCATTCGCGCTGAAACTGTTTACCCCTACCAGCTGGATTTCAAAATCCGCACCGGCGTTGCCGCTGACATTACCTGACAGGACATGATCGACGAAGCGAACTTGACCTGCACCGGTGAAGTTGTCCGCGCCAATGAAAGTGAAGCCATTGAAGCCGGCACTCAGCAAATTGGCATCGAAGTGAGTCAGGTCAATCTTGTCACCCTGCAAACGATTGAAGTCGGTAATGACGTCACGATTTGCGCCCAAGCCCATTTCATTCACGGCATTGAATACAAATGTATCCGCTCCGCCCCCACCGGTCAGGGTGTCGGCACCGGCGCCACCGTCAAGAATGTTGGCCTGGTCGTTACCGATTAATGTGTTGTTCAAGCTGTTACCGAGCAGGGTGAATGTCCCAGCCCCCGAGAGGGTGACATTTTCGACGTTCTGCAGATTGCTTATGCCGAGATCGACGACATTTGTCTGCGCGGTCGAAGGATATAGCAGGATCAGGGTGTCATTTCCTTCAGCTGCATTTTCCTGAATCAACGTCAGTTCGGCTGCTTGATCGAGGGCGTAAGAGTCGTCGCCCTTGCCACCAATCATTGTATCGATACCCGCGCCGCCATTGAGCTCGTTGTTACCGTCGTTGCCAGTCAGAACGTTGTTCAAGGCGTTACCGACTGCATAGGTATTCGCGGTGCCGGTCAGCGTCAGGTTTTCCAGGTTGGCACCCAGTTTCCAGCTGATCGATGATTTGACCGTGTCAATTTCGTTCGCCAGGGTACTGGTTTCACTGATGACGTCATTGACGTTGTCGACGATGTAGGTGTCATTGCCGGTACCGCCAGCCATGAAGTCGGCACCCAGGCCGCCGTCGAGGATGTTGTTTCCGCTGTTGCCGGTGATGCGGTTGTTCAATGCGTTGCCGGTGCCGTTGAGGTTGTCGCTGCCCAGCAGGTTGAGCCACTCGACATTGGCGCCCAGGGTGTAATCGATCACCGAGTTGACGGCATCGATCTGGGTTGGCGAGGCATCGCGCTCGATGACGACATCGCCGACATTGTCGACGAAGTAGCTGTCGTTGCCCGCGCCGCCGTCCATGGTGTCGGCGCCTGCCATTCCGTTCAGGGTGTTGTCCTGGGCGTTACCGATGAGCACGTTGTCCAGACTGTTGCCGGTCAGACTGGCTGCGTTGCCGATCAACTGGCCTTCTTCGATGTTGGCGCTCAAGGTGTAGTTAACGAAGCTGAGCACCGTATCGTAACCTTCGTTCGCCGCTTCGATGACGATATCGCCCGCATTGTCGACGGCGTAGGTGTCGTTACCCTTGCCACCACTCATCGTGTCGACGCCGGCACCCCCGTTGATTTCATTGTTGCCGTCGTTGCCGATCAGAACGTTGTTCAAGGCATTGCCGATTGCATAGGTGTCGCTGGTGCCGGTCAGTGTCAGGTTTTCCAGGTTGGCGCCCAGTCGCCAGTTGATCGAGGACAGAACGGTATCGATCTCGTTCGCCAGGGTACTGGTTTCACTGATGACGTCATTGACGTTGTCGACGATGTAGGTGTCATTGCCGGTACCGCCAGCCATGAAGTCGGCACCCAGGCCGCCGTCGAGGATGTTGTTTCCGCTGTTGCCGGTGATGCGGTTGTTCAATGCGTTGCCGGTGCCGTTGAGGTTGTCGCTGCCCAGCAGGTTGAGCCACTCGACATTGGCGCCCAGGGTGTAATCGATCACCGAGTTGACGGCGTCGATCTGGGTTGGCGAGGCATCGCGCTCGATGACGACATCGCCGACATTGTCGACGAAGTAGCTGTCGTTGCCCGCGCCGCCGTCCATGGTGTCGGCGCCTGCCATTCCGTTCAGGGTGTTGTCCTGGGCGTTACCGATGAGCACGTTGTCCAGACTGTTGCCGGTCAGACTGGCTGCGTTGCCGATCAACTGGCCTTCTTCGATATTGGCGCTCAAGGTGTAGTTGACGCTGGCCTGTACTGTGTCACTGCCCTCGTTCGCGGCTTCAACGATGATGTCGCCGGTATTGTCGACGATGTAGGTGTCGTCACCCAGGCCGCCGACCATGCGGTCGCCTCCTGCACCACCGTTGATCACATCATTGCCAGCGCCGCCGAACAGGTTGTTGGCCAGGGCATTGCCGATCAACACGTTGTCCAGTTCATTGCCGGCCAGGCTGATGGCGTTGCCGATCAACTGGCCTTCTTCGATGTTGGCACTCAAGGTGTAGTTAACGAAGCTGAGCACCGTATCGTAACCTTCGTTCGCCGCTTCGATGACGATATCGCCCGCGTTGTCGACGGCGTACGTGTCGTTACCCTTGCCGCCACTCATCGTGTCGACGCCGGCACCCCCGTTGATTTCATTGTTGCCGTCGTTGCCGATCAGAACGTTGTTCAATTCGTTACCGACTGCATAGGTATTTGCGGTGCCGGTCAGCGTCAGGTTTTCCAGGTTGGCACCCAGTTTCCAGCTGATCGATGATTTGACCGTGTCAATTTCGTTCGCCAGGATACTGGTTTCACTGATGACGTCATTGACGTTGTCGACGATGTAGGTGTCATTGCCGGTACCGCCAGCCATGAAGTCGGCACCCAGGCCGCCGTCGAGGATGTTGTTTCCGCTGTTGCCGGTGATGCGGTTGTTCAATGCGTTGCCGGTGCCGTTGAGGTTGTCGCTGCCCAGCAGGTTGAGCCACTCGACATTGGCGCCCAGGGTGTAATCGATCACCGAGTTGACGGCGTCGATCTGGGTTGGCGAGGCATCGCGCTCGATGACGACATCGCCGACATTGTCGACGAAGTAGCTGTCGTTCCCCGCGCCGCCGTCCATGGTGTCGGCGCCTGCCATTCCGTTCAGGGTGTTGTCCTGGGCGTTGCCGATGAGCATGTTGTCCAGATCGTTGCCGGTCAGGCTGGCGGCGTTGCCGATCAACTGGCCTTCTTCGATATTGGCGCTCAAGGTGTAGTTGACGCTGGCCTGTACTGTGTCACGGCCCTCGTTCGCGGCTTCAACGATGATGTCGCCGGTATTGTCGACGATGTAGGTGTCGTCACCCAGGCCGCCGACCATGCGATCGCCTCCTGCGCCACCGTTGATCACATCATTGCCAGCGCCGCCGAACAGGTTGTTGGCCAGGGCATTGCCGATCAACACGTTGTCCAGTTCATTGCCGGTCAGGCTGATGGCGTTGCCGATCAACTGGCCTTCTTCGATGTTGGCGCCGAGGGTGTAGTCGATATAACTCACTACCGTGTCGTAACCCTCGTTTGCAGCCTCAATGATAATATCGCCGACGCTGTCGACGGCGTAGGTGTCGTTCCCTTTGCCGCCGCTCATAGTGTCGCTGCCGGCGCCACCATTAAGAGTGTTGTTTCCGTCGTTACCGATGAGTACGTTGTTCAGCGCATTACCGATGGCATAAGTGTCTCGGGTACCGGTCAGAGTGAGGTTTTCGAGATTGGCACCCAGTGCGTAGTTGACCGACGAGTTAACCGTGTCGATCTCGCCGATCAGGGTGCTGGTTTCACTGACGATGTCGTTTACGTTGTCGACAATGTAGGTGTCATTGCCTGTGCCGCCAGCCATGAAGTCGGCACCGATGCCGCCATCAAGGATGTTGTTGCCGGCATTACCGTTGATACGGTTGTTGAGCGAGTTACCGGTACCGTTCAAGTTATCGGTGCCAAGCAAGGTCAGGTTCTCGACGTTGGCGCCCAGGGTGTAATCGATTGTGCTCATGACGCTATCGATTTCCGTAGGCGATGTGCCGCGTTCGATGACCACGTCGCCAACGTTGTCGACAAAGTACGTATCGTTACCGGCGCCACCATCCATGGTATCTGCACCTTCCAGACCCACCAGCGAATTATCCAGAGCGTTACCGATCAAGGTGTCATTGAAATTCGAGCCGAAGGCGTTTTCGATATTGGTGCCGTAAGCGATGGCCAGGCCTGAATTGAACAAGCTGCCATCTGGAGCCAGGAATGCTTTGCCGATAGTGCTGAACTGGCCTGGATTGAGGTTGATGCTGACGCCTGAAAGCTGATTACTGGCATCGATCGTGTCGGAGCCGCCACCATCCCAGATAGTTTCGAATACGGACTTTGTCGGCGCCCAGGAGTAGACGTTATTGCCTGCCTGCCACTGAGTATTGGCGCCATACAGACTCTGGATGGCGAGAATATCCAGCAGCATCGGAGTCGTGGGTTGATAGGAGTAAGAGTCGTTGTAACTCATGACGGTGAAGCGTACGTCGTCCAGTGACGGATCCAGCAGCAGCTTGTTGTCCGGCGTGGTGTCGAATGGGTGCTTGAGGCCCAGCGCGTGGCCGATTTCATGCACGAACGTCAGGTAGTCGAACGAGCCTTTTACCGGGTTTGGATCGTCGGTGGATGGGCCGATCCAGACATCGCCACCAGCAGGTGTTTCGTCGGGGAAGTACGCCCATGCGGCGTATTTGCTATCCATGCCCATGTAACCACCGAAGCGCAGATCTCCGACATTGGCAGCCGATTCAGGCACCAGGGAGAATTGCACGTTGGCGACAGCGCTCCAGCCACTCAACGCGCTGATGACAGCCGATTGTTGTGTGTTGGACAGCGTGAAACCGTTCAAATACTCATTCGACGGACTGTAGTCACGGGCGAAAAACGAACCGGTGTCGATGAAACTGTAGGTGAGTTTGACCGGCATTCCTCTCTCGTCCCAGCGGCCGGTCCAATGATCATCCGCCAGCAAGGCGTCGACAGACTTGTTACCGGTCATACTTGTAAAAGTGGTAAACGAATAGCGGAGAGGGCTTGGCATGGGACGTTCCTGGTTGATATCTGCGGTCCTTCCTGAACGCGACCGCTACAAAAATATGATTTTGCATGAGAAATTGTACATTTGACATCATTGAGCCACTATTTTCTGATTAGTGGCGTCAATTCTCTGACCTGGCGATCTGTGTCGGCGAGTGAAGTAGAATCCTTAGGCAAAACCCCAGCCGTTCGTCCAGGAAACTCATGACCTTGCCAAGCCCGTTCATTCGAGAAACCTTCCCCGTCGGCCCCTTGCAGTGCAATTGCACGATCATCGGCGATTCGATCACCAAAAAAGCCATCGTCGTCGACCCGGGCGGCAATCCTGATCTCATCATGGCCAGGCTCGACGCCCTGGGCCTGAAGGTTGTCAGCATCATCCACACCCACGCGCACCTCGATCACTTCCTCGCCTCTGGTCAGATGAAAGAGAAGACCGGCGCCACCCTGCACTTGCATAAAGAAGATCAGTTCCTGTGGGACAACCTCGAGATGCAATGCCAGATGTTCGGCGTGCCATATACGCCGGTGCCGTCACCGGATCGCTGGTTGAGCGACGATGAAGAGCTGGCCTGCGGCTGCGGCGTGGCCTTGCACACACCGGGGCATACGCCAGGTTCCATGAGCTTCTGGTTTTCCGAGGCTAAGCTGTTGATTGCCGGCGACACGCTGTTTCGTCGCGGAGTAGGGCGCACGGATTTGTGGGGCGGCGATCAGGCGACCATCGTGCGATCGATCAAGCAGCGGCTGTACACCCTGGATGAAGACGCGACTGTTGTGGCCGGGCATGGTCCGGATACGCGTCTGGGGGATGAAATGCGCGAGAACCCGTTTGTGCGTGCCTAAACATTTTGTCACGGGTGCCCAGCGGAATTTTTGTGCATTGTCATGATCCAACGCCCGCACGGGCCAGTTGCCAATGGCCGCTGCACCACAGAATGCAAAATGTAGGAGCACTCCATGTTCACCACGCGTCGTTTGATTATTGTCGCTACTGCCGTGGCCGTCTTGTCCGGCTGCGCCTCGCCCAACCCGTATGACAATCAGGGTCAGGCAGACGGTGGCTCCCAAGGCATGAGCAAAACCGCCAAGTACGGTGGCCTCGGTGCGTTGGCCGGCGCGCTGGCCGGTGCCGCCATCGACCACAACAACCGCGGCAAGGGCGCGCTGATCGGCGCGGCTGTCGTCGGTGCCTCGGCCGCCGGTTACGGCTACTACGCCGACCAGCAGGAGAAAAAACTGCGCGCCAGCATGGCCAACACCGGGGTTGAAGTGCAGCGTCAGGGCGATCAGATCAAGCTGATCATGCCGGGCAACATCACCTTCGCCACCGATTCGGCGAACATCGCTTCGAGCTTCTATCAGCCGCTGAACAACCTGGCCAACTCGCTCAAAGAGTTCAACCAGAACCAGATCGAAATCGTCGGTTACACCGACAGCACCGGCAGTCGTCAGCACAACATGGACCTGTCCCAGCGTCGTGCGCAGAGCGTGGCAACCTACCTGACTTCGCAAGGCGTCAGCGGTGCCAACCTGAGCGCCCGCGGTGCCGGCCCGGATAATCCGATCGCCAGCAACGGTGACGTCAATGGCCGCGCGCAGAACCGCCGCGTCGAGGTTAACCTCAAAGCCATCCCTGGCCAGCAGTACGGTGGCCAGCAACAGCCGGGTACGGTTCAGCAGTACCCGTAACCGTCAGCTACAAAAAAGCCCCCGGACAAGTGATTGTCCGGGGGCTTTTTGTTGGCGCGAAGGCTGATTACTTCTTCAGGCCGTAATGCTCGTCGAGCATGCCCGGCGAGTTCGGGGTCTTCGGCGCGTAGTCACGCGGCGGTTCCTGATCCCGTGGTGGTGTCAGGCGTTCACGTGGAGCCTGTGCCGCGTCGGCGTGCAGCGAGGCGAGCAGGCGTTGACGGGTCTGCTCGTCCAGGGCCAGGCGGTTGGCGCCCTCGGCGAGGTGATCCTGCACTTCCTGATAGCTCTGGGTCAGTTTCTTGACCAGATTGGCTGTGCTGTTGAAGTGGGTCACCACTTCGTTCTGATAACTGTCGAAACGTTCCTGAATATCATCCAGTTGACGCTGCGTGCGGCTGGGCGCGGCGTTCGGCGCAACGCGTGCGATCAGGAAACCAATGGCGACACCCACAACCAGGGCAAGAGTCGGTAACAACCAAACTAAGAGCGAGTGTTCCACGAGTCCTTCCTCTATAAACGGCTTTGCTTTACGTTAACGGCTCGAACCTGCGCTGTATACCGCGATTCACTCGCAATAGACTGGCACAGACAATTTGCTAGACGAGTCGACCCGATTCGAGGTCACGGAGTTCCTTCCTTGCTGATGCGTGAAACCCCTGTAGTGATTGATGGCCCGGTGGGGCAACTTGAGTCTTTGTATCTGGACAATGAGCAGCCGCGCGGCATCGCGCTGATCTGCCACCCGAACCCGGTGCAGGGCGGCACCATGCTCAACAAGGTCGTCTCGACCCTGCAGCGCACTGCGCGCGATGCCGGTCTGATCACCTTGCGCTTCAACTATCGCGGCGTCGGTGCCAGCGAAGGCAGCCACGACATGGGCACCGGTGAAGTCGACGACGCCCAGGCCGCTGCCGCCTGGCTGCTGGAAAAGCACCCGGATCTGCCGCTGACCCTGTTCGGTTTCTCCTTCGGTGGATTTGTTGCAGCAAGTCTCGGCGGCCGCCTCGAAGCCCAAGGCATCACGCTCAAGCACCTGTTCATGGTTGCGCCGGCGGTGATGCGCTTGGGCGATCAGGATCAACTGCCGCAGCAGGGCGAGTTGACCGTGATCCAGCCGGAAACCGACGAAGTGATCGACCCGCAGCTGGTCTACGACTGGTCTGACAAACTCCAGCGCCCCCATGAGCTGCTGAAAGTGGCAGAATGCGGACACTTTTTTCATGGCAAGCTGACCGATCTCAAGGATCTGATCCTGCCGCGTCTCTCGAATTGATTGCAGTCTGACAAGCGATTACCCATGACGAACCGTACCCGCATCCTCACCGGCATTACCACCACCGGCACCCCGCACCTGGGCAACTACGCCGGCGCCATCCGCCCGGCGATTCTCGCCAGCCGCGACAGCAATGCCGACTCGTTCTACTTCCTGGCCGACTATCACGCCCTGATCAAGTGCGATGACCCGCTGCGCATCCAGCGCTCGCGTCTGGAAATCGCCGCGACCTGGCTGGCCGGTGGTCTGGATGTGGATCGTGTGACCTTCTACCGTCAGTCCGACATCCCGGAAATCCCCGAGCTGACCTGGCTGCTGACCTGCGTCGCGGCCAAGGGCCTGCTCAATCGCGCCCACGCCTACAAGGCTTCGGTGGACAAGAACGTCGAGACCGGCGAAGACCCGGATGCCGGCATCACCATGGGCTTGTACAGCTATCCGGTGCTGATGGCGGCGGACATTCTGATGTTCAACGCGCACAAGGTGCCGGTCGGTCGCGACCAGATCCAGCACGTGGAAATGGCCCGCGATATCGGCCAGCGTTTCAACCATCTGTTCGGCCAGGGCAAGGAGTTCTTCACCATGCCCGAGGCGCTGATCGAGGAAAGCGTTGCCACCTTGCCGGGCCTGGACGGGCGCAAGATGTCCAAGAGCTACGACAACACCATTCCGCTGTTCTCCAGCGCCAAGGAAATGAAGGACGCGATCTCGCGCATCGTTACCGACTCCCGCGCGCCGGGCGAAGCGAAAGATCCGGACAACTCGCACCTGTTCACTCTGTTCCAGGCCTTCTCCACGCCGACGCAGGCCGACGAATTCCGCAGCGAACTGCTGGGCGGTGTGGGTTGGGGCGAGGCGAAGAACCGTCTGTTCCAGTTGCTCGACAACGAGCTGGGCGAATCCCGCGAGCGTTATCACCAGTTGATCGAACGCCCGGCAGATCTGGAAGACATCCTGCAACACGGCGCCAAGAAGGCCCGTGCGGTGGCGACGCCGTTCCTCAACGAGCTGCGCGAAGCGGTTGGCCTGCGTTCCTTCGTCAATCAGGTTCAGGTGGCCGCGACCACCAAGAAGAAAGCCGCGAAAGCTGCACGTTTCGTCAGCTTCCGCGAAGACGACGGCAGCTTCCGTTTCCGTCTGCTGGCGGCCGACGGCGAGCAATTGCTGCTGTCGCGTAACTTCGCCGACGGTAAAACCGCCGGTCAGGTGACCAAGCAACTGCAATCGGGTCAGGCGCTGGATGTACGCAGCGAAGACCTGAGCTTCAGCGTCTGGCTGGAAGGCGAGTGCGTCGGCGACAGCCCGGCGTTCGCCGACGTGGCTGCGCGGGATGCGGCTGTCGAGGCGTTGCGGATCGCTCTGACGCCGGTTCAGGAATAATCAACGGGCCGGCCCGACCAAGGGCCGATTGCCATTCCCACGGGCCATCGCTACAGTGACGGCCCGTTTTTGTTGCCTTGCTAACGAATTATGACGCCCCTAGAACGATATCAAGCTGATCTGAAACGCCCGGACTTCTTCCATGATGCGGCGCAGGAAACTGCCGTGCGTCATTTGCAACGCCTGTACGACGATCTGATCGCGGCCGAGCAGAACAAGCCGGGTTTGCTGGGCAAGCTGTTTGGCAAGAAGGATCAGACGCCGGTCAAGGGCCTGTATTTCTGGGGCGGCGTGGGTCGCGGCAAGACTTACCTGGTGGACACCTTCTTCGAAGCGCTGCCATTCAAGGAAAAGACCCGCACCCACTTCCACCGCTTCATGAAGCGCGTGCACGAAGAGATGAAAACCCTCGGCGGCGAGAAAAACCCGCTGACCATCATCGCCAAGCGTTTCGCGACCGAATCACGGGTCATCTGCTTCGATGAATTCTTCGTCTCCGACATCACCGACGCCATGATCCTCGGTACGCTGATGGAAGAGCTGTTCAAGAACGGCGTGACCCTGGTCGCCACGTCGAACATCGTGCCGGACGGCCTGTACAAGGACGGCCTGCAACGCGCGCGCTTCCTGCCGGCCATCGCACTGATCAAGCAGAACACCGAGATCGTCAACGTCGACAGCGGCGTCGACTACCGTCTGCGTCACCTCGAACAAGCGGAGCTGTTCCACTTCCCGCTCGACGAAGCCGCTCACGAAAGCCTGCGCAAGAGCTTCCGCGCACTGACGCCTGAGTGCACGGCGGCGGTGGAAAACGATGTGCTGATCATCGAAAACCGCGAAATCCGTGCCCTGCGTACTTGCGATGACGTGGCCTGGTTCGACTTCCGCGAACTTTGCGACGGCCCGCGCAGCCAGAACGACTACATCGAACTGGGCAAGATCTTCCACGCCGTGCTGCTCAGTGGCGTGGAGCAGATGAGCGTCACCACCGACGACATCGCCCGACGCTTCATCAACATGGTCGACGAGTTCTACGACCGTAACGTCAAACTGATCATTTCTGCCGAAGTCGAGTTGAAAGACCTGTACACCGGCGGACGCCTGACGTTCGAGTTCCAGCGTACCCTCAGCCGTCTGCTGGAGATGCAATCCCACGAGTTCCTGTCCCGGGCACACAAGCCTTAAGCGGATTCGGCAAACAAAAAGGGCCTGCAGATGCAGGCCCTTTTTTGTGTCTGGTCGAATCGTCAGGCAGCTTGCTGGAACTGCTGCCGGTACTGGTTCGGCGACAGTTCGGTGTGCTGGCGGAACAGCCGTGCGAAGAAGCTCGCATCGTCGTAGCCGACTTCGTAGCTGATGGTCTTGATGCTCTTGCGACTACCGGAGAGCAAGCCCTTGGCGGTCTCGATGCGCAGCCGTTGCAGATAGTGCAGCGGCTTGTCACCGGTGGCGGTCTGGAAGCGGCGCATGAAGTTGCGGATGCTCATGCCGTGTTCGCGGGCCACGTCTTCGAAGCGGAACTTGTCGGCGAAATGCTCTTCGAGCCAGTGCTGGATCTGCAGGATGATCACATCCTGATGCAGTTTCTGGCCGCCGAAACCGATGCGGCCCGGTGCGTAGCTGCGCTGCACTTCATAGAGAATGTCGCGAGCTACCGCCTGGGCCACATTGGCGCCGCAGAAGCGCTCGATCAGATAAATGTAGAGATCGCAGGCTGAGGTGGTGCCGCCGGCGCAATACAGGTTGTCGGCGTCGGTCAGGTGCTTGTCCTGATTGAGGTAGACCTGCGGGAAGCGCTCGGCGAAAGCGTTGAAGAAGCGCCAGTAGGTGGTCGCTTCCTTGCCGTTGAGCAAACCGGCCTCGGCCAGCCAGAACACCCCGGTAGCCTCGCCGCAGAGCACGGCGCCCCGGGCATGCTGTTCGCGCAGCCACGGCAGGATCTGTGGATAACGTTGGCACAGCGTATCGAAATCGTCCCAGAACGCCGGGAGGATAATGACATCGGCATTTTCCAGGCCGCCGTCCACCGGCATGACCACGTCACTGAAGCTGTTAACCGGTTTACCGTCGGGGCTGACCAGGCGTGTTTCGAACGCCGGAGTCAGGCCGTGGCCCAGTTGTTTGCCGTAACGCAGGCTGGCCAGATGGAAGAAATCCTTGGCTTGCATGAGGGTGGAAGCGAAAACCCGGTCGATCGCCAGGATGCTGACGCGCCGCAAGGGCGTGGAGACTTGCTTGGACATAATTCAACTTTTGTTTTTATAAGGGAAAGTGGTCACCAGACGGCTGGATCGTCTTATTTTTTGTCGGATGTGTCCAGTGTCCTGTATCGGAAGCGCGGCTTAGTCTCTGAAGGTCTGATCCCTCCAACAATAAAGAAAAGGTGACGCATGATTCCCAGAACCTTGTTCAGCTCCGAGCACGAATTGTTCCGCGACAGCGTACGAACATTCCTCGAAAAAGAGGCCGTGCCGTTCCATGGGCAATGGGAAAAACAAGGCTACATCGACCGCAAACTGTGGAACAAGGCGGGGGAGGCGGGGATGCTCTGCTCGCACCTGCCGGAGGAATACGGCGGGTTGGGGGCGGACTTTCTTTACAGCGCGGTGGTCATCGAGGAAGTAGGGCGGCTGGGGCTGACCGGTATCGGTTTTTCACTGCATTCGGACATCGTCGCGCCGTACATCCTGCATTACGGCAGCGAGGCGCTGAAGCAGAAATACCTGCCGAAGCTGGTCTCCGGCGAGATGGTCACCGCGATCGCCATGACCGAGCCGGGCGCCGGTTCCGACCTGCAAGGGGTCAAGACCACGGCGCTGCTGGATGGCGACGAATATGTGATCAACGGTTCGAAAACCTTTATCACCAATGGCTTTCTGGCGGATCTGGTGATCGTCGTCGCCAAGACCGATCCCAAGGCTGGCGCCAAGGGCACCAGCCTGTTTCTGGTGGAGGCGAACACGCCGGGCTTCGACAAGGGCAAGCGCCTGGAGAAGGTCGGAATGAAGGCTCAGGACACGTCGGAATTGTTCTTTCAGGACGTGCGCGTGCCGAAGGAAAACCTGTTGGGTCAGGCCGGGGCGGGGTTTGCCTATCTGATGCAGGAACTGCCGCAGGAGCGTCTGACCGTGGCGATTGGCGGGCTGGCTTCAGCCGAGGCGGCGCTGCAATGGACGCTGGATTACACCCGCGACCGCAAGGCGTTCGGCAAGTCGATTGCCGACTTCCAGAATACCCGCTTCAAGCTGGCGGAAATGGCCACCGAGATTCAGATCGGCCGGGTGTTCGTCGACCGCTGCCTGGAGCTGCACCTGCAAGGCAAACTGGACGTGCCGACGGCGGCGATGGCCAAGTACTGGGGCACCGACCTGCAATGCAAGGTGCTCGACGAGTGCGTGCAGCTGCATGGCGGCTACGGTTTCATGTGGGAATACCCGGTGGCCCGGGCCTGGGCGGATGCGCGGGTGCAGCGGATCTATGCCGGCACCAATGAAATCATGAAGGAGATCATTGCGCGGTCGCTTTGATCCGAAAGTGTGATCGTTCCCACGCTCTGCGTGGGAATGCCGCCATGGACGCTCTGCGTCCGCTTTGGGAGCGTCGCGGTATGCGTTCCCACGCAGAGCGTGGGAACGATCATCGTCCTGGATTACGGCGCAGGGTTCGGATGATCCTTGTGAATCGCTTCGATCCCTTCCAGCACTTCCCTCGACAGTTTCAGCTCGTAGCTGGCGATGTTGCTGTCCAGTTGCTCCAGCGTCGTTGCCCCGATGATGTTGCTGGTGACGAACGGTTGCTGGTTCACAAAGGCCAGAGCCATTTGCGCCGGATCCAGACCGTGTTCACGAGCCAGCGCCACGTAACGGCTGCACGCCGCTTCCGATTGCGGGTTGAAATAGCGGCTGAAGCGGCTGTAGAGGCTCAGGCGGCCTTTTGGCGGACGCGCCCCACCTTCGTACTTGCCCGACAGGAAACCGAACGCGAGCGGCGAATAGGCGAGCAGACCGCATTGTTCACGGATGGCGATTTCCGCCAGGCCGATCTCGAAGCTGCGGTTGAGCAGGTTGTACGGGTTCTGGATTGACACGGCGCGCGGCCAGCCACGGGCTTCGGCCAGGGCGAGAAAACGCATGGTGCCCCACGGGGTCTCGTTGGACAGGCCGATGTGACGGATCTTGCCGGCCTTCACTTGCTCATCGAGCGCTTCAAGGGTGTCTTCGAGCGGCGTCAGGTTGGCTTCGGTCTGGTGCTTGTAGCCCAGCTGTCCGAAAAAGTTGGTGCTGCGCTCCGGCCAGTGCAATTGATACAGATCGATGTAGTCGGTCTGTAGGCGCTTGAGGCTGGCGTCCACGGCTTCGGTGATGTGCTGGCGGTTGTGGCGCAGGTTCTTGTCGCGGATGTAGTCGATGGTGTTGCCGGGGCCGGCGATCTTGCTGGCGAGGATCCAGTCGGCGCGGTCGCCACGGCTCTTGAAGTAATTGCCGATGTAGCGCTCGGTGGTGGCGTAGGTTTCGGCTTTCGGCGGCACCGGGTACATCTCGGCGGTGTCGAGGAAATTGATCCCGGCCTCTTTTGCCCGCTCGATCTGGGCGAAGGCTTCAGCTTCAGTGTTTTGCTCGCCCCAGGTCATGGTGCCGAGGCAGATTGCACTCACGTTCAGGTCGGTACGGCCTAGCTGGCGATAGTCCATCGGGTGCTCCTTGGGCAAAACAAGCATAAAAGCAGGTTGAAATTTTTTTCGCAATCTGCATAATTGCCGACCTCTTTCTGCAGTGGAAGTGATGCGCCGCCGCCGAAGAATCTTGCCGTTGAACGGACGCGCCGACCCGAGCCCCCGAAAGCGTCTGTATCCGGCTGCCTTTGACTTGTCAAAGTACGCACTATTCAGTAAGATCCGCCGTCTTATTTACAGGCGGCCCCTGAGGCTATAAAGAATGAAAACTTTTACTGCTAAACCGGAAACAGTAAAGCGCGACTGGTTTGTCGTCGACGCTGCTGGTCAGACCCTGGGTCGTCTGGCCACCGAAATCGCGAGCCGTCTGCGTGGCAAGCACAAGCCTGAGTACACTCCTCACGTTGACACCGGCGACTACATCGTCGTAATCAACGCTGAGCAGATCCGTGTTACCGGTGCTAAAACCACTGACAAAATGTACTACTCCCACTCCGGTTTCCCGGGCGGCATCAAGTCGATCAACTTTGAAAAGCTGATCGCCAAGGCCCCTGAGCGCGTGATCGAGACCGCGGTTAAAGGCATGCTGCCTAAAAACCCACTGGGTCGCGACATGTACCGTAAGCTGAAAGTCTATGCGGGCGCTGCACACCCTCATACTGCTCAGCAGCCCCAAGAACTGAAGATTTAACGGAATAGTTCATTATGTCGGCGACTCAAAATTACGGCACTGGCCGTCGCAAGACCGCAACCGCACGCGTTTTCCTGCGTCCGGGTACTGGTAACATCTCCATCAACAACCGCTCCCTGGACACGTTCTTCGGTCGCGAAACTGCCCGCATGGTAGTTCGTCAGCCGCTGGAACTGACTGAGACTGTCGAGAAGTTCGACATCTACGTCACCGTCATCGGTGGTGGTGTAAGTGGTCAAGCTGGCGCAATCCGCCACGGCATCACTCGCGCTCTGATGGACTACGACGAAACCCTGCGTAGCGCTCTGCGCAAAGCTGGCTTCGTTACTCGCGACGCCCGTGAAGTTGAACGTAAGA
Source organism: Pseudomonas sp. B21-021 (assembly GCF_024749205.1). Classification (NCBI taxonomy): domain Bacteria; kingdom Pseudomonadati; phylum Pseudomonadota; class Gammaproteobacteria; order Pseudomonadales; family Pseudomonadaceae; genus Pseudomonas; species Pseudomonas sp. B21-021. Next base: position 5,358,755 of record NZ_CP087192.1, on the reverse strand, counting down.
AAGTTGGTCTGCGTAAAGCGCGTAAGCGTCCGCAGTACTCGAAGCGTTAATTTCGCTTCCACGTTCAAAAAGAACGCCCGATTCCTCACGGAACCGGGCGTTTTTTTATGCGTGCGATTTCTTGAATAATTGCGCTGTGACAACTTGCCACATTCGTAGACCCCCTATACTACAAGGCTTGAGGGCCAGCCCTCCGGGTAATTACCTTGTCAGAATTGGGGGTTTTCATTACCATTCGGCAAAATTTTTATAAGTACATAGTTTCAATTTAGTAGACGCCTGATTTAACAGGCCACAAAGCTGATGGGAGAGGACTGAATGAGCAATGACGGCGTGAATGCAGGCCGGCGTCGCTTCTTGGTAGCAGCCACATCCGTGGTGGGTGCTGCAGGAGCGGTGGGGGCTGCGGTCCCGTTCGTGGGGTCATGGTTTCCCAGTGCCAAGGCGAAGGCTGCCGGAGCACCGGTGAAAGTGAATGTCAGCAAAATCGAGCCAGGGCAGCAGATGATTGCTGAATGGCGCGGCCAGCCGGTGTTCATTGTCCGCCGTACCGAGGAAATCCTGGGGAATCTCAAGAAGATCGAGGGCCAGCTCTCCGATCCGACCTCCAAAAACTCCACGCAACCCACTTATGTCGACCCTGAAGTGCGTTCGATCAAGCCGGAAATCCTCCTGTTGATCGGGATCTGCACTCACCTGGGTTGCTCACCGACTTTCCGTCCCGAAGTGGCACCCGCGGATCTGGGCAAAGACTGGGTAGGCGGCTATTTCTGCCCTTGCCACGGTTCCCACTACGATCTGGCTGGCCGCGTCTACAAGTCGCAACCTGCGCCTTTGAACCTGCCAGTACCCCCGCATTCCTATGAGACCGATGACCTGATTGTCATTGGCGTCGATACGGAGAAAGCGTGATGAGCAAGTTCATGGATTGGGTTGATGCACGCTTCCCCGCCACCAAGATGTGGGAAGACCATCTCAGCAAGTATTACGCTCCAAAAAACTTCAACTTCTTCTACTTCTTCGGCTCGCTGGCGCTGCTCGTTCTGGTCAACCAGATCGTCACCGGTGTCTGGCTGACCATGAGCTACACCCCGTCGGCGGAAGAAGCGTTCGCTTCCGTCGAATACATCATGCGCGACGTCGAGTACGGTTCGATCCTGCGCCTGCTGCACTCCACCGGCGCTTCGGCGTTCTTCATCGTGGTCTATCTGCACATGTTCCGTGGCCTGCTCTACGGTTCGTACCAGAAACCGCGCGAGCTGGTGTGGGTCTTCGGCATGCTGATCTACCTGGCGCTGATGGCTGAAGCCTTCATGGGTTACCTGCTGCCGTGGGGCCAGATGTCCTACTGGGGTGCCCAGGTGATCATCTCGCTGTTCGGTGCGATCCCGGTCATCGGCAACGACCTGACCCAGTGGATCCGTGGTGACTACCTGATTTCCGGGATCACCCTGAACCGCTTCTTCGCCCTGCACGTGGTTGCGCTGCCGATCGTGATTCTCGGTCTGGTGGTGCTGCACATCCTGGCGCTGCACGAAGTCGGTTCGAACAACCCGGACGGCGTGGACATCAAGAAGCACAAAGACGAAAACGGTATCCCGCTGGACGGCATTGCCTTCCACCCGTACTACACCGTGAAAGATATCGTCGGCGTCGTGGTGTTCCTGTTCATCTTCTGCTTCATTGTGTTCTTCTTCCCGGAAATGGGCGGTTACTTCCTCGAAAAGCCTAACTTCGAGCAAGCCAACCCGTTCAAGACGCCTGAGCACATTGCACCGGTCTGGTACTTCACACCGTTCTACGCAATCCTGCGTGCGGTCCCTGACAAGCTCATGGGCGTTATCGCCATGGGTGCAGCGATTGCGGTGCTGTTCGTCCTGCCGTGGCTCGACCGCAGCCCGGTCAAGTCGATGCGCTACAAAGGCTGGATGAGCAAGATCTGGCTGGTGGTGTTCTGCATTTCGTTCGTGATCCTCGGCATTCTGGGCGTTCTGGCCCCGACGCCAGGCCGTACGCTGCTGTCGCAGGTCTGCACCTTCCTGTACTTCGCCTACTTCATTCTGATGCCGTTCTACACCAGGCTCGAGAAGACCAAACCGGTTCCGGAAAGGGTGACTGGCTGATGAAAAAGTTATTTTTTGCTCTGATTTTTGCTGCTCTGCCAGTGCTGTCTTTCGCGGCCGAACACGGTGGTCCGGAACTGGAAAAGGTCGACATCGACGTTTCCGACAAGGCTGCCTTGCAGGATGGTGCGCGTACTTTCGCCAACTATTGCATGGGTTGCCACAGTGCCAAGTTTCAGCGTTACGAGCGTGTGGCCGATGACCTCGGCGTTCCGCACGAACTGATGCTGGAAAAACTGGTGTTCACCGGCGCCAAGATCGGCGATCACATGAACATCGGCATGCAGCCGGCCGACGCCAAGACCTGGTTCGGCGCAGCGCCACCGGACCTGACGCTGGTGGCTCGTGTTCGCGGCACCGACTGGCTTTACGGTTACCTCAAGTCGTTCTACGAAGATCCTGCGCGTCCATGGGGCGTGAACAACAAGGTCTTCCCGAACGTCGGCATGCCTAACGTGCTGGTCGGCCTGCAAGGTCGTCAGGTCGTGGGTTGCAAACAGGTACAGATCGTCGAAGACGGCAAGAAGCAATATGACCCGCTGACCGGTACGCCTCTGACTCATGAAGCGTGCGATCAGTTGACCATCGTGCCGAAAACCGGAACCCTCAACGAAGAGCAGTTCGATGAGAAGGTCAAGAATCTGGTAACCTTCCTGGCTTACTCGGCTAACCCGGTTAAGCTGCAACATCAGCGCATCGGTACTTACGTCTTGCTGTACCTGGCGTTCTTCTTTGTGTTCGCCTACCTGCTCAAGCGTGAATACTGGAAAGACGTGCACTGATAACGCTTCAAGCAATTGCTGTTAATCGCGCGCGCCCAAGGGCGCCTCTGAAAACGCAACGCCTGGTTCGCCAGCCGTTGCGGGAGGCGCCCTCTGGGCGCGCGCGTTTTTCCGGCTCCGACTATTTCAACAAGCGAGGAGGATCGCCATGGGCGTGACCAATCGGTTGGCCTGTTACTCCGACCCCGCCGACCACTATTCCCACCGAGTGCGCATCGTGCTTGCAGAGAAGGGTGTCAGCGCCGAAATCATTTTTGTGGAGGCTGGTCGTCAGCCGCCTAAACTGATTGAAGTGAACCCTTACGGCAGTCTGCCCACGCTGGTCGATCGTGACCTGGCGTTGTGGGAGTCGACCGTGGTGATGGAATACCTGGATGAGCGTTACCCGCATCCGCCATTGATGCCTGTGTACCCGGTGGCGCGTGCCAACAGTCGTCTGCTGATTCACCGCATTCAGCGTGACTGGTGTGGTCTGGTGGATCTGATTCTGGATTCGCGCACCAAGGAAGCGGCCCGTGCCGTGGCGCGCAAGGAATTGCGCGAAAGCCTGACGGGCGTGTCGCCGCTGTTTGCCGACAAGCCGTTTTTCCTCAGTGAGGAACAAAGTCTGGTGGATTGCTGCCTATTGCCAATACTCTGGCGTTTGCCGATTCTGGGTATAGAACTGCCGCGGCCCGCCAAGCCGCTGCTTGATTATATGGAGCGTCAGTTTGCGCGTGAGGCTTTCCAGGCGAGTCTGTCTGGTGTCGAACGCGACATGCGCTAAGGCTTAAGGAGCCGCTATGAACTCCAGTCGACCTTATCTGGTCCGCGCGCTCTACGAGTGGATTGTGGATAACGATTGCACCCCGCACATGCTGGTCAATTCCGAGTACCCGGCGGTGCAGGTGCCACAGGGATTTGCCAGTGACGGGCAGATTGTCCTGAACATTTCGCCAAGTGCCGTGCGGCACTTGCATATGGACAACGACGTTGTGACCTTCGAAGGTCGCTTCGGTGGCGTCCCGCACAGTCTGTACGTGCCGATTGCTGCAATTCTGGGGATCTACGCCCGGGAGAACGGTCAGGGCATGGTGTTCGATCTGGAGTCGCCGATGGATGACGAAGACGAGATCGAGCAGGATGACGATGTTCCGCCACCGGACAGCGAGCCGCCGCGCCCAAGCGGCCGGCCAAGCCTGAAAGTGGTGAAGTAATAAAAAAGGCGATCCGGTTGGATCGCCTTTTTTGTGCCTGCGTTTTGCGGGTCAGTCGATGTACTCGAACAGCTTCACAATCTTCTGCACGCCGGAGACGCCCTGAACCAGGTTGGTCGCCTGGGCGGCTTCCTGTTTGGTCAGCAGGCCCAGCAGGTAAACGATGCCGTTCTCGGTCACGACCTTGATGCGCGAGCCGGGAATGCTGGCGTCGGCGAGCATCTGGGTCTTGATCTTGGTGGTCAGCCAGGAGTCGTTCTGACGGGCAATGAAGCCTGAAGGTGCGATCACTTGCAGTTCGTTGTGAACCTTCTTCACGCGCTGGACGTTGGCGGCGGCCTGTTCGGCCTTCTCCTTGAGGTCTGCGCGCGGGGTCTGGCCGGCCAGCAACACGACACCGTTGAAGCTGGTGACGACGATGTGCGAGTCGTTGTCCAGGGCCGGGTCGGCCTTGGCCACGTTGACGCCGACTTTGGTTTCGATCAGCGAGTCATCGATCTTGCTGCCGAAAGTGCGGGTGCCACGGTCGTCTTCGATCGGCGCTTCACGGCTGGCATTCACCACCGAGGTGCAGCCGCTGATGCCGAGGCACAGGGTCAAGGCCAGAAGGCCAAGGCGATTAGGGGTCATTCTTCACTCCCGAACAGTTGGCTGTCGATCAGATCGCAAAGGCAATGGATCGCCAGCAAGTGGACTTCCTGAATACGTGCGGTGACGTTGGCCGGAACGCGAATCTCGACGTCTTCGGGCAGCAGTAGCGAAGCCATGCCGCCGCCGTCGCGTCCGGTCAATGCTACGACAATCATTTCGCGATCATGTGCGGCCTGGATCGCCTGAATAATGTTCGCCGAGTTGCCGCTGGTCGAAATCGCCAGCAATACGTCACCCGGCTGGCCGAGTGCGCGGATCTGCTTGGAGAACACTTCGTTGTAGCTGTAGTCGTTGGCGATCGAGGTGATGGTCGAGCTGTCGGTGGTCAGCGCGATCGCCGGCAGGCTAGGGCGCTCACGCTCGAAACGGTTGAGCAGTTCCGAGGAGAAGTGCTGGGCATCACCGGCCGAGCCGCCGTTACCGCACGAGAGCATTTTGCCCTCGTTGAGCAGGGCGTTGACCATCACCTGGCTGGCTTGCTCGATGTGCGGTGCAAGTACGTCCATCGCCTGTTGCTTGGTGTCGATGCTGGCCTGGAAAAGCTGGCGAATTCGGGATTGCATGTCCATCTGTGTGACCTTAATTAGCGCGGCTGTCCGGCACGTGAATGTGCAGCCCGCAAAGCAAAGAGCAAAAGTGTTGAGTGAAAGTGTCCGGGTCGGAGCAGGCGGTCAACTGTCGAACGCATTCTGCAACCAGTTCAGCTGACCCTGGTGGCTGTCGATGGCCACCACGTCGAAGCGGCAGGGGGAATTGGCCCAACGCGACTCGCGCTGAAGAAAATACTGTGCGGCGAAAATCAGTTTCTGCCGTTTGCGCCCATCGATGCTGTCGAGTGCGCCACCCCATTGAGTGTTCTTTCGGTAACGGACTTCGACGAATACTACTGTATCGCCATCAAGCATGACCAGATCAAGCTCACCGCGTTTGCATAACCAGTTCTGCGCCAGCAGGCGCAGACCCTGGTGTTGCAGATGCTCGAGCGCCTGGCGCTCGGCATCCTTGCCGCTTTGCAGGTGGGACCTGTCGGGCATCAGCGTGGAGTGTCCGGCAGGCGCTGGATCTGACCGCTGACGAATTGCGCCCATGGCAACTGACGGACGACGCGTTGGGACTGGGTCATGCCCAGGCTGCCCGACTGACCTTCGATGCGGCTGTCCGGCAGTGCCTTGAGCTGATCCAGGCGTGGCGCGAGGCGGTAGGCATCGACGCCCATCGCGTACAGGCGGCCGAGGCTACCAGCGGCTTGTGGCCATTGCGCGGTGACCTGCTGGCGCAGCGGATCGCTGGTTTCCAGCAGCCATGGCGTTTCGCAGAAGCGCACGCCGTTCATGTCGTTGTACTGGTTCACGTCGCCGCTGGCGCTGAATACGTGGGAGGTCGCGTAAACCGGCACATCACCGGCGTACTGGAAGTTCAGTGTCGGCTTGATCTGCTGCGCCTGCTGCGGGGTGGCGGCGAGGAAGATGAACTCGATGTCCTGGCGACGCGAAGGCTGGGCCGCAACGTTGGTGCCGGCAGCATTCTGCAGGCTCTTGGCGCGAGCTTCGCTCTGACGCAGCTGGAACATGTCGGCGATCTGCTGAGCCAGTTGCACCGGCTGGTCGACGCGCTCGGTGGCGACAATGCTGCCGCCGTTGGCTTGCCAGTCCTGGCTGAACGCGCGCAGGACGCGGTCGCCCCATTCGCCTTTCGGCACCATGATGGCGGCGCGATGCAGGCCGTCGGCACGGGCGCGGCGGGAGACTTCGCGGGCTTCGTCTTCAGCGGCCAGACCGAACTGGAACAGCTGCGCCGGGCCTTGATCGCCTTCGCTGTAGTTCAGGGCGAGGGTGGTGATCGGCAGTTGCGGGCGAGTGCTCAGCTGTTTGACCAGCGGCTTCTCCAGCGGGCCGACGACCAGTTGCACGCCATCGGCCTGGGCCTTGCGGTAGAACTCGTCGAGGTTGGTCAGTTTCGAGCTGTCATAGAACTCGATGGCCGGTGGTTTCTGGCCGGCTTGCTGAGCCTGATAGTGCGCGGCCATGAAGCCGTCACGCAGGGCCTTGCCGACCGAGGCCAGTTGGCCGTCCTGTGGCAACAGCAGGGCGATCTTGCTCAAAGGCTGGCTGGCCAGTTCCTTGAGTTTGGTCAGGGGCAGCGGCAGGTTGATCGCGGCTGGGTGCTTTGGATGCTGGTTGCGCCAGTTGTCGATGGCGGCTTGCTGCTGTTCCAGAGTGCCGGCGGTTTTCACCGCCAGGGCCAGGCTCATCCAGCCGCCGAGGTCATCGGTGGTGTTCGCTTGCAGTTGATCGGCCGGCAGCGATGCAATCAGGGTCCAGATCGCTTCGTGGTTCTTGTTGGCGGCTTCACCTTCCAGCATCGGCGCGATGAAGATGCGCTCGCGGGCGGCGGCCAGGGTCTGGCCGTCGGCTTCAAGGGCGCGGGCGTGAACGGTGCCGGCGCGAACTTGCAGCGGTGCCGACATTTCGCTCAGGCGTTGCAGGCTTGGGTGGCTCAGGGCAGTCAGCGCGGCTTTCGGCTGGTTGCGGGTCATGGCCAGTTCTGCAGACAGGGTGCTGGCGAATGCCTGCTGGCCCGGCTGAAGTTGTTCCATCGGCACTTGCTGCAGGATTTGCGCGGACTGTCCGGCATTGCCCTGGCGGTACGCCATGTCTGCCGCACTCAGGCGCAGCAGCGCAGCCTTGTCCGGCGATTTGGCCTGGGCAGCCTGTTCGAGCAGTTGCTCGATGGTGGCATCCGGGGTCCGTGGAAGTTCGCCAAGGCTGGAGGAAGGGGAGCTGGCGCAAGCCGCCAGCAAGGCAGCGAGGCAGAGGGCAGTGAACAGCCGCAGGCAAGCGATCATGTAAGTGTTCCTGATACTCGATCAAATTAGCGTCGAATTGTACCCAAGCACTGGCCGGGGCGCGATGTTACTGGCGTGAAACCGTCAATTTAGCTGATACAAAGAGTGCGCAGCCTCACAATGGTGCGACAAACCGTGTCCGACCCGGACGCATCGTCCGGCGCACGACGCGCTACAATGGCGGCTTTTACCGATCATGAGGTGTGCGCTTTGACTGCTCCAGGTCCTTTGAATTCCGCTGCGGGCTCGCTTTATGTGGTGGCGACGCCCATCGGCAACCTGGATGACATCAGCGCCCGCGCGTTGAAGATCCTGCGCGAGGTGGCGCTGATCGCCGCCGAAGATACGCGCCACTCGCAGCGCCTGATGCAGCACTTCGGCATCTCCACGCCGCTGGCAGCCTGTCATGAACACAACGAGCGGGATGAAGGCAGTCGCTTCATTACCCGCCTGTTGGCGGGCGACAACGTCGCACTGATTTCTGACGCTGGTACGCCGCTGATTTCTGACCCGGGTTATCACCTGGTGCGTCAGGCCCGTGCCGCCGGGATCAATGTGGTGCCGGTGCCGGGTGCGTGCGCATTGATCGCAGCGTTATCGGCTGCCGGTCTGCCGTCCGACCGCTTTATCTTCGAAGGCTTTTTGCCGGCCAAGGCCGTGGGGCGCAAGGCGCGTCTGGAAGCTATCAAGGAAGAACCGCGCACGCTGATTTTTTACGAGGCGCCGCACCGTATTCTGGAATGCCTGCAGGATATGGAGGCGGTGTTCGGTGCTGATCGTCCTGCATTGCTCGCTCGTGAAATCACCAAGACCTTCGAAACGCTCAAGGGATTGCCGCTGAGCGAGTTGCGGGCATTCGTCGAGGCGGACAGTAATCAGCAGCGTGGCGAATGCGTCGTGGTGGTGGCAGGCTGGACCGCGCCGGAATCCGAAGACGCCGTCAGCAGCGAGGCGATGCGCATCCTCAATCTGTTGCTCGAAGAGATGCCGCTCAAGCGCGCGGCGGCTCTGGCAGCGCAAATCACCGGTGAGCGCAAAAACGTGCTGTATCAGGTAGCACTGGATCAGCAAAAAGACGCGTAACCCGTCGCGCAGACCGGTTTGCGGGCTATTAGCGCTTGTTCTTCGGCCGCTCTGCCGTTAACCTGCGCGGCGGAGAGTCGATCGGACAGTCGCTGCCCTCTATGAAAATTAGGGGGGGGAGGAAAGTCCGGGCTCCATAGGGCGAAGTGCCAGGTAATGCCTGGGAGGCGTGAGCCTACGGAAAGTGCCACAGAAAATAACCGCCTAAGCGCTTCGGCGCCGGTAAGGGTGAAAAGGTGCGGTAAGAGCGCACCGCACGTCTGGCAACAGTTCGTGGCTAGGTAAACCCCACTTGGAGCAAGACCAAATAGGGTCCCAAGGCGTGGCCCGCGCTGGGACCGGGTAGGTTGCTAAAGATGTCCAGTGATGGCCATCGTAGACGAATGACTGTTCAAGACAGAACCCGGCTTACAGATCGACTCTCCATCTTTTTCTTTTCCCTGCTTGAATTAAAGGCGACAGGGCTGTTTATTATCAGCAGGCCTGCGCTGGAAATCCGGCAGCGGCAAACGCAGTAATAGCCATTTCCCACCTTGCTTCAATCAACAGCAGAAGCGCTTTTGTAATACCGAAAAAATCTTACTCTTAACAAATTACTTTAACTTTCGAGCGCAGCTTTCAGTGCTGCTTCAAGTTATTGGATAAAAGCATCCGCCAGATTCTCGTTGCTCCTCCTTTTATGCTCCTAAATCTCCGTTCTGTAAGGGTTTTCCTTTAATCCGCGCCTTGACGGTGTGGTGGGCGCATTCCTATAGTGTGCGCAAGTGGCGGAAAGTGGCATGAAGTGGGTTTTTTGAGCTCAAAACGATAAAAATTGGAGAAACGCAGACGTGTTTCGCGGAGCTAACGCTATCAGTCTCGACGCAAAGGGCCGTCTCGCCATGCCGAGCCGGTACCGTGACGAGCTCGATTCGCGCAGTTCCGGCCAGTTGATCGTGACCATTGATGCCGTTGATCCATGTTTGTGTGTCTACCCGCTCGATGAGTGGGAAATTATTGAAACCAAGTTGCGCGCGCTTCCTTCGCTTCGCGAAGAGAACCGTCGTCTGCAACGTTTATTGATTGGTAATGCCGTTGACCTCGAGCTCGACGGCAGTGGTCGTTTCCTGGTGCCGCCGCGCCTGCGCGAATACGCGAAGCTCGACAAGCGCGCGATGCTGGTAGGCCAACTGAACAAGTTCCAACTGTGGGACGAAGATGCCTGGAATGCGGTTTCTGCCGCTGACCTGGCTGCCATACAACAACCGGGCGCCATGCCTGACGAACTGCGTGATCTGATCCTGTGACTATTGATAGCGGCTTTAACCACATCACCGTACTGCTTGACGAAGCCGTCGAGGCTCTCGCCGTACGTCCTGATGGCTGCTATCTGGACGGCACGTTCGGGCGCGGCGGGCACAGCCGGTTGATCCTGAGCAAGCTCGGGCCGGATGGTCGGCTCATCGGATTCGACAAGGATCCTCAAGCGATTGCCACCGGGCAAACGCTAGCGGCCGAAGACGGCCGCTTTGTCGTTGTGCAGCGCAGCTTTGCCGAGCTCGGTTCGGTGGTTGCCGAACAGGGGCTGGCCGGCAAGGTCAGTGGCATTCTGCTGGATCTGGGCGTGTCTTCGCCGCAGCTCGATGATGCCGAGCGCGGCTTCAGTTTCCTCAACGACGGCCCGCTGGATATGCGCATGGATCCGTCCCGCGGCATCAGCGCAGCCGAGTTCGTCAACACCGCGCCGGTGGAAGAAATCGCCCGTGTCTTCAAGGAATACGGCGAAGAACGCTTCTCCGGTCGCATGGCCCGTGCCGTGGCCGAGCGTCGTGACATCACGCCGTTCGAGCGCACCGCCGATCTGGCCGAAGTCCTGAAAGTCGCCAACCCGGCGTGGGAAAAGGGCAAGAACCCGGCAACCCGCGCTTTCCAGGGCCTGCGCATTCACGTCAATAACGAACTGGGCGATCTGGAAGCGGGCCTTGAAGCCGCGCTCGAATGCCTGGAAGTGGGCGGCCGTCTGGTCGTGATCAGCTTCCACTCGCTGGAAGACCGTATCGTCAAACTGTTCATGCGCAAACTGGTGAAAGGCGAAGCCGACAACCTGCCGCGCAACCTGCCGGTTCGCCACGTTGCGTTCGAACCGAAAATCAAAGTCCATGGCAAAGCGCAGACGGCCTCCGACGCCGAACTCAAAGCCAACCCACGTTCCCGTAGCGCCGTCATGCGTGTCGCGGAGAAGCTGCGGTGAGCAAGCTTTTCGCCAAGCCACTGCCCGGCGGCAGCTTTTTCATGCTGCTGCTGTTCATCGGCGTGCTCGTGTCGGCCATCGGCGTGTCTTACAGCGCCCACTGGAACCGGCAGTTGCTCAACACCCTATACAACGAATTGAGCGTGCGCGACAAGGCGCAGGCCGAGTGGGGGCGCCTGATTCTGGAGCAAAGCACCTGGACCGCCCACAGCCGGATCGAAGTGCTGGCCACCGAACAACTGAAGATGCACATCCCTGGCGCGGCTGACGTGAAGATGGTGGCGCCATGATGAAACTCGAAGGGGCTCTCTTCCCGTGGCGTTTCCGTCTGATGGTGGCACTGCTCGGCGTTATGGTTGCGGCGATCTGCTGGCGCATCATTGACTTGCAAGTGGTTGACCGTGACTTCCTCAAAGGTCAGGGCGACGCGCGCAGTCTTCGGCATATTCCGATTCCGGCTCACCGTGGTCTGATCACCGACCGTAACGGCGAGCCTCTGGCCGTGAGTACCCCGGTGACCACGTTGTGGGCGAACGCCAAGGAAATGCAGACCGCCAAAGAGAAGTGGCCGGCACTGGCTGCCGCGCTGGGGCAGGATCCGAAAGCCCTGGCCGAACGTCTCGAAGCCCAGGCCAACAAAGAATTCATTTATCTGGTGCGCGGGTTGACCCCCGAGCAGGGCCAGGCCGTGCTCGACCTGAAAGTGCCAGGTGTCTACGGCATCGAAGAATTCCGCCGGTTCTATCCGGCCGGTGAAGTGACGGCGCACATGGTCGGCTTCACCGACATCGATGACCACGGTCGTGAAGGCGTCGAACTGGCCTACGATGAATGGCTGGCCGGCGTGCCCGGCAAGCGGCAAGTCATCAAGGATCGGCGCGGACGGCTGATCAAGGATGTCCAGGTCACCAAAAACGCCAAGGCCGGCAAGCCCTTGGCGTTGTCGATTGACCTGCGCCTGCAATATCTGGCCAACCGCGAGCTGCGCAACGCGATCATCGAGAACGGCGCCAAGGCCGGCAGTCTGGTGATCATGGACGTGAAGACCGGCGAGATTCTCGCGATGGTCAACCAGCCGACCTACAACCCGAACAACCGTCGCAACCTGCAGCCGGCGATGATGCGTAACCGCGCGATGATCGACGTGTTCGAACCCGGTTCGACCATGAAAGCGATCTCGATGAGCGCCGCGATCGAAACCGGCCGCTGGAAACCGAGCGACACCGTCGAGGTGTATCCGGGCTCCCTGCAGATCGGCAAATACACGATCAAGGACGTATCGAAGACCGAAGGTCCGGTACTCGACCTGACCGGCATTCTGATCAATTCCAGTAACGTCGGCATGAGTAAGGTCGCGTTCGATATCGGCGGCGAAACCATTTTCCGCCTCGCACAGAAAGTCGGCCTCGGCCAGGATACCGGCCTCGGCTTCCCGGGCGAACGTGTCGGCAACCTGCCGAACTACCGCGAATGGCGCAAGGCAGAGACCGCGACGCTGTCGTACGGCTACGGTATTTCGGTGACTGCGATCCAGCTGGTGCATGCGTTCTCGGCGCTGGCCAACAACGGTCGCCTCGCACCGCTGACCCTGATCAAAACCGACAAGGCGCCGCAGACCACCCAGGTGCTGCCGGAAGCCGTCGCCAAAACCATGCAAGGCATGCTGCAACAAGTGATCGAAGCCCCGCGCGGCGTGTTCCGTGCGCAGGTGCCGGCGTATCACGTGGGCGGCAAGTCCGGTACCGCGCGTAAAACATCGGTCGGCACCAAGGGCTACGCCGAAAACTCTTATCGCTCGCTGTTCGCCGGCTTCGGCCCGATGAGCGATCCACGTTATGCAATCGTCGTGGTGATCGATGAACCGACCAAGGCCGGTTACTTCGGTGGTCTGGTCTCGGCGCCGGTGTTCAGTCGCGTGATGTCGGGCACTCTGCGCCTGATGAACGTCACCCCGGACAACCTGCCGACCACACAGCAGGCCAACGCCACCCCGGCCGTTCCGCTGAAAGCCAATGGAGGGCGCGGCTGATGTCTCTGAGTCTGAACAAGATTTTCCCCCACGCCGGCCACGATCTGTTGATCCGTGAACTGGCGCTCGACAGTCGCAACGTACGCGCGGGTGACCTGTTCCTCGCGGTGCCGGGCGGCAAGTTCGACGGGCGTGCGCACATCGCCGACGCCTTGCAGCGCGGTGCTGCTGCCGTAGCTTATGAAGTGGAAGGCGCCACCGTGCTGCCAATCACCGAAGTGCCGCTGATTCCGGTCAAGGGCCTGGCGGCGCAGCTGTCGGACATCGCCGGGCGTTTTTACGGTGAGCCGAGTCATCACCTGAACCTGATCGGCGTGACCGGCACCAACGGCAAGACCAGCGTGACCCAACTGGTAGCGCAGGCGCTGGACCTGCTCGGCCAGCATTGCGGCATCGTTGGCACCCTGGGCTCCGGTTTCCATGGCGCGCTGCAAAGCGGCTTGCACACCACGCCGAATCCGATTGCCATGCAGGCGACCCTGGGCGACCTGAAAAAGGCCGGCGCCAAAGCCGTGGCCATGGAAGTCTCGTCCCACGGTCTGGATCAGGGCCGGGTTACCGCGCTGGCATTCGATGTGGCGGTGATGACCAACCTGTCCCGCGATCACCTGGATTACCACGGCACCATGGAAGCGTACGCTGAGGCCAAGGCCCGGCTGTTCGCCTGGAATGACCTGAAGTGCCGCGTGGTCAACCTCGACGACGATTTCGGCCGGCAACTGGCCGCTGAAAAACGTGAGTCGCGTCTGATCACTTACAGCCTGCTCGACAGCAGCGCCTATCTGTATGTGCGTGAAGCGCAGTTCGACGACCATGGCGTGCGTGCCACGCTGGTCACGCCGCAAGGCGAGCATCATCTGCGCAGCACATTGCTGGGCCGTTTCAACCTGAGCAACGTACTCGCCGCCGTCGGCGCCTTGCTCGGTCTCGACTACGCGCTCGACGAAATTCTCAAGGTGTTGCCGAAACTCGAAGGCCCGGCCGGACGCATGCAGCGTCTCGGCGGCGGCACCCAGCCGCTGGTGGTGGTCGATTACGCCCACACCCCGGACGCGCTGGAAAAAGTACTGACCGCGTTGCGCCCGCACGTCAAAGGCCAGCTGCTGTGCCTGTTCGGCTGCGGCGGTGATCGCGATCGCGGCAAGCGTCCGCTGATGGCTGAAGTGGTCGAGCGTCTGGCCGACCGCGTGCTGGTCACCGACGACAATCCGCGCACCGAAGACCCGGCGGTAATTTTCGATGACATCCGCGCCGGTTTCACGGCTGTGGATAACGTAACGTTCGTGGCTGGCCGTGGCCAGGCCATCGCGCAACTGATTGCCGGCGCTTCGGCGGATGACGTGATTGTTCTGGCCGGCAAAGGTCATGAGGACTATCAGGAAATCAACGGCGAGCGCCATGCGTTTTCCGATCTGGTCGAGGCGGATCACGCCCTGACCGCGTGGGAGGTGGCCCATGCTTAAGGCCCTGAAACTCAGCGAACTGACCAACGCGCTCGACGCCCGTCTGATCAGCGCCGACGCCAGTTTTGACGGCGTGAGCATCGACAGCCGCGCGATCAAGGCTGGCCAACTGTTTATTGCCCTGACCGGCCCGCGTTTCGACGGTCATGACTATCTGAATGAAGTCGCCGCCAAAGGTGCCGTTGCGGCATTGGTCGAGCGCGAAGTCGCCGACAGCACGCTGCCGCAATTGCTGGTCAAGGACACCCGCCAGGCCCTCGGCCAGTTGGGTGCGTTGAACCGTGCCGCATTCACCAAACCGGTCGCGGCCGTTACCGGTTCCAGCGGCAAGACCACGGTCAAGGAAATGCTCGCGAGCATCCTGCGCACGCGCGGTTCGGTGCACGCGACCCGTGGCAACCTGAACAACGACCTCGGCGTACCGCTGACCCTGCTCGAACTCGCCCCGGAACACAGCGCGGCAGTGATCGAACTGGGCGCCTCGCGTCTGGGTGAAATCGCTTACACCGTAGGGCTGACCAAGCCGCACGTGGCGATCCTCAACAACGCCGGGACCGCCCATGTCGGCGAGTTCGGCGGGCCGGAGAAAATCGTCGAAGCCAAGGGCGAAATCATCGAAGGGCTGGCGGCCGACGGCGTCGCCGTGCTGAACCTCGATGACAAGGCGTTTGGCATCTGGAAAACCCGCGCCGGCGCGCGCAAGGTGCTGACGTTTGCCCTGAGCAACACTCAGGCGGATTTTTACGCCAGCGACCTGGCCACCGATGCCCGTGGCTGCCCGGCGTTCAACCTGCACAGTCCTGAAGGTGTGGAACGGGTTCAACTGAACCTGCTCGGCACCCATAACGTTGCCAACGCCATGGCTGCCGCCGCTGCCGCTCACGCTTTGGGCGTGTCGCTGTTCGGCATTGCCACCGGGCTTGGCGCGGTACAACCGGTCAAGGGTCGCACCGTCGCGCAACTGGCGAAAAACGGCATGCGCGTGATCGATGACACTTACAACGCGAACCCCACCTCGATGTGCGCGGCCGTTGATATACTCGCCGGCTTTTCCGGTCGCACCGTCCTGGTGCTCGGGGATATCGGCGAGTTGGGCGACTGGGCGGAGCAGGGGCACCGCGACGTGGGCGAATACGCCCGGGGCAAGGTTTCCGCGCTTTACGCCGTCGGGCCGAACATGGTCCACGCCGTGAACGCATTCGGTAACGAGGCGCATCACTTCGGCACACAGGCCGAACTGATCCAGGCCCTCGGCGCCGAGCAGGACACAAACACCACCATTTTGATCAAGGGTTCGCGCAGCGCAGCGATGGAAAACATCGTTGCGGCCCTGTGCGGGTCCAGTCTGGAGAAACATTAATGCTGCTGCTGCTAGCGGAGTATCTGCAACAGTTCTACAAAGGCTTCGCGGTCTTCCAGTACCTGACCCTGCGCGGGATTCTCGGTGTGCTGACCGCGCTGGTCTTGTCGCTGTGCTACGGCCCGTGGATGATCCGCACCCTGCAGAACCGTCAGATCGGTCAGTCGGTTCGTAATGACGGCCCGCAATCGCACCTGTCCAAATCCGGTACGCCGACCATGGGTGGCGCGCTGATTCTGTCTTCGATCGGCGTCAGCACCCTGCTGTGGGCTGACCTGAGCAACCGCTACGTGTGGGTCGTGTTGCTGGTGACCCTGCTGTTCGGCGCCATCGGCTGGGTCGACGACTACCGCAAGGTGATCGAGAAGAACTCCCGTGGTCTGCCGAGTCGCTGGAAGTATTTCTGGCAATCGGTGTTCGGCCTCGGTGCGGCGATCTTCCTTTATATGACTGCCAGCACTCCGGTGGAAACCACCCTGATCCTGCCGATGCTCAAGGACTACAGCATTCCGCTGGGCGCAGGCTTCATCGTGCTGACGTACTTCGTGATCGTCGGTTCGAGCAACGCGGTCAACCTCACCGACGGCCTCGACGGTCTGGCGATCATGCCGACAGTGATGGTCGGCGGTGGCCTGGGCATCTTCTGCTACCTGTCGGGTAACGTGAAATTCGCTGAATACCTGCTGATCCCTTACGTACCCGGCGCAGGCGAGCTGATCGTGTTCTGCGGTGCGCTGATCGGTGCCGGCCTGGGCTTCCTGTGGTTCAACACCTACCCGGCGCAAGTCTTCATGGGTGACGTCGGCGCACTGGCACTGGGCGCGGCCCTGGGCACCATCGCGGTGATCGTCCGTCAGGAAATCGTCCTGTTCATCATGGGCGGCGTGTTCGTGATGGAAACCCTGTCAGTCGTCATTCAGGTTGCGTCCTTTAAGCTGACCGGTCGCCGTGTGTTCCGCATGGCACCGATTCACCACCACTTTGAACTCAAGGGCTGGCCCGAGCCGCGCGTGATCGTCCGTTTCTGGATCATCACCGTGATTCTCGTGCTGATCGGCCTTGCCACCCTGAAGCTGAGGTAGAACGAGTGTCTCTGATCGCTTCTGACCACTTCCGCATCGTTGTCGGCCTCGGCAAGAGCGGCATGTCCCTGGTTCGCTTCCTGGCGAACCGGGGCGTGGCGTTTGCTGTGGCCGATACGCGGGAAAATCCACCGGAACTGGCCACGCTCCAGCGTGACTATCCGCACGTGGAAGTGCGTTGTGGCGAGCTGGACGTCGAATTCCTGTGCCGTGCCGATGAGCTCTACGTGAGCCCCGGCCTGGCGCTGGCGACCCCGGCCCTGCAAGCCGCCGCGGCCCGTGGCGTGAAGCTGTCCGGCGACATCGAGCTGTTCGCGCGTAACGCGAAGGCGCCGATCGTGGCCATCAGCGGTTCCAACGCGAAAAGCACCGTCACCACCCTGGTCGGCGAGATGGCGGCTGCAGCCGGCAAACGCGTGGCCGTGGGCGGCAACCTCGGTACGCCGGCGCTGGATCTGCTCAGCGATGACGTCGAGCTGTACGTGATGGAACTGTCGAGCTTCCAGCTGGAAACCACCGACCAGCTCAACGCCGAAGTGGCGACCGTGCTCAACATCAGCGAAGACCACATGGACCGTTACAGCGGTCTGCCGGCCTATCACCTGGCCAAGCACCGGATCTTCCGTGGTGCGAAGCAGTTCGTGGTCAACCGTCAGGATGCCCTGACTCGTCCGCTGATGGGCGAGGGCCAGCCGTGCTGGACCTTCGGCTTGACCAAACCCGATTTCAAGGCATTTGGCCTGCGCGAAGAGAATGGCGAGAAATACCTGGCCTTCGAATTCCAGAACCTGATGCCGGTGCGTGAACTGAAGATTCGCGGCGCCCACAACCAGTCCAACGCCTTGGCGGCGCTGGCGCTCGGCCACGCGGTCGGGCTGCCGTTCGACGCCATGCTGGCAGCGCTGCGCACCTTCGCCGGTCTCGAACACCGTTGCCAGTGGGTGCGTGATCTGGACGGCGTCGGTTACTACAACGATTCCAAGGCCACCAACGTGGGCGCCGCACTGGCGGCCATCGAAGGCCTGGGCGCGGACATCGACGGCAAGGTCGTGCTGATCGCCGGTGGCGACGGCAAGGGTGCCGAATTCAAGGACCTGCGCGATCCGGCGGCGGCCCACTGCCGCGTCGTGATCCTGATGGGCCGCGACTCCGACAAGATCGGCGAAGCGATCGGCGATGCCGTGCCGCTGATTCGCGCGACCACGCTGGTCGACGCGGTCGCCCAATGCCGCGCCGCCGCCCAGCCGGGTGACGTGGTGCTGCTGTCGCCGGCCTGCGCCAGTTTCGACATGTTCAAGAACTACGAAGACCGTGGTCACCAGTTCGTCCGCGCCGTGGAGGATCTGGCATGAGCTTGAGAAACATCATCAAGCCATACCCGTCGCCGCTGATCACCGGACGCGGGATCGACCTCGACTTCCCGATGCTCGCCGGTTGCCTGGCGCTGCTCGGTCTGGGCCTGATCATGATCGCTTCTGCATCGACGGAAGTCGGCGCGGCGCAGTCGGGCAGTGCTCTTTATTACATGACCCGTCACCTGATCTACGTGGTGCTGGGCCTGGGCGCGTGCATCGTCACGATGATGATCCCGATCGCCACCTGGCAGCGCCTCGGCTGGATGATGCTGATCGGTGCGTTCGGCCTGTTGGTGATGGTGATCATCCCGGGGATCGGCCGTGAGGTGAACGGCTCGATGCGCTGGATCGGTTTCAGCTTCTTCAACGTTCAGCCCTCCGAGATTGCCAAGGTGTTCGTGGTGATCTACCTGGCCGGTTATCTGGTGCGTCGTCAGAAAGAAGTGCGCGAGAGCTGGATGGGCTTCTTCAAACCGTTCATCGTGCTGCTGCCGATGGCGGGCCTGTTGCTGATGGAGCCGGACTTCGGAGCCACCGTCGTGATGATGGGCGCTGCGGCGGCGATGCTGTTCCTCGGCGGGGTCGGGCTGTTCCGCTTCTCGCTGATGGTGGTGCTGGCCGTCGGTGCGGTGGTGTTGCTGATTCAGATGCAGCCGTACCGGATGGCGCGTCTGACCAACTTCGCCGACCCGTGGGCCGACCAGTTCGGCGCCGGTTATCAGTTGTCCCAAGCCTTGATCGCATTCGGTCGCGGTGAATGGCTGGGCGTTGGCCTGGGCAACAGCGTGCAGAAGCAGTTCTACCTGCCGGAAGCGCACACCGACTTCGTGTTCTCGGTCCTGGCCGAAGAGCTCGGTGCCGTGGGTTCGCTGTGCACCGTGGCACTGTTCGTGTTCGTGTGTATTCGCGGCATGTACATCGGTCTGTGGGCCGAGAAAGCCAAACAGTTTTTTGCCGCTTATGTGGCCTACGGTCTGTCGTTCCTGTGGATCGGCCAGTTCCTGATCAACATCGGCGTGAACGTCGGCCTGCTGCCGACCAAGGGCCTGACCTTGCCGTTCCTCAGTTATGGCGGCAGTTCCCTGGTGATCTGCTGCGCCTGCCTTGGCTTGTTGCTGAGGATCGAGTGGGAGAGCCGGACCCACCTGGGCAGTGAAGAGATGGAATTCCATGAGAGCGACTTCGCCGAGGAGCCGAACCATGGGCGCTAACGTATTGATCATGGCCGGCGGCACCGGTGGCCACGTGTTCCCGGCGCTGGCCTGTGCCCGCGAATTCCAGGCGCGCGGCTACACCGTGCACTGGCTCGGCACGCCGCGCGGGATCGAAAACGATCTGGTGCCGGCGGCGGGTCTTGAACTGCACCGCATCAACGCCACTGGCCTGCGCGGCAAGGGCAAGCTGTCGTTGCTCAAGGCGCCGTTCATGCTGCTGAAATCGGTGTGGCAGGCGCGGGCGATCATTCGCCGCTTGCGTCCGGTGTGCGTGGTCGGATTCGGCGGCTATGTGACCGGCCCCGGTGGTCTTGCCGCCAAACTGGCCGGCGTGCCGGTGATCGTTCATGAGCAGAACGCCGTGGCCGGCACCGCCAATCGGTTGCTGGTGCCGTTCGCCGCCCGGGTGTGTGAAGCCTTCCCCGACACCTTTACCCTGTCGGACAGCCGCCGTACCACCGGTAACCCGGTGCGCAGCGAGCTGTTCCTCGAAACACCGCGCCCGGCCCTGGCCGGACGCAAGGCGCGTTTGCTGATCCTGGGCGGAAGCCTGGGCGCAGAGCCGTTGAACAAGTTGCTGCCTGAAGCCCTGGCACAAGTCGCTGCCGACTTGCGTCCGGAAGTGTTCCATCAGGCTGGCAGAAACCACGATGAAGTGACTGCAGAGCGCTACCGCGCCGCCGGCGTGGATGCGCAGGTGCAGCCGTTCATCAAAGACATGGCCCAGGCCTATGGCTGGGCTGACCTGGTGGTGTGCCGCGCCGGCGCATTGACCATCAGCGAACTGGCCGCCGCCGGTCTGCCCTCGATGCTGGTGCCCTTGCCCCACGCGATCGACGATCACCAGACCCGCAACGCCGATTATTTGGCCCGCGAAGGCGCTGCCTTCCTGATGCCGCAAAGAACGACTGGCGCCGCGGACCTTGCCGCGCGCCTGACAGAGGTCTTGATGCAACCGCAACGACTCGAACAAATGGCCCAAGCGGCCCGCCGTCTGGCGAAACCCGAAGCCACCCGAAGCGTGGTCGATACCTGTCTGGAGGTGGCCCATGGTTGAGAATCAGAAAGCCATGCCGCAACCGGAAATGCGCCGCATCCGTCGCATCCACTTCGTCGGGATCGGCGGCGTGGGCATGTGCGGTATTGCCGAAGTGCTGCTGAACCTGGGCTATGATGTGTCCGGTTCGGACCTGAAAGCTTCGCCGGTGACCGAGCGCCTGGAATCCTTCGGTGCACAGATCTTCATCGGCCACCGTGCCGAGAACGCCGCGGCCGCCGATGTGCTGGTGGTGTCGAGCGCCGTCAACACTTCCAACCCGGAAGTGGCGACCGCTTTGGAACGCCGCATCCCGGTGGTGCCGCGTGCCGAGATGCTCGCCGAACTGATGCGCTACCGTCACGGCATCGCCGTCGCCGGTACCCACGGCAAGACCACCACCACCAGCCTGATCGCTTCGGTGTTCGCGGCCGGTGGCCTGGATCCGACCTTCGTCATCGGTGGCCGTCTGAATGCCGCGGGCACCAATGCCCAGCTCGGCACCAGCCGTTACCTGATCGCCGAAGCCGATGAAAGCGACGCGAGCTTCCTGCACCTGCAACCGCTGGTGGCCGTGGTCACCAACATCGACGCCGACCACATGGCGACCTACGACGGCGACTTCAACAAACTGAAGAAAACCTTCGTCGAGTTCCTGCACAACCTGCCGTTCTACGGTCTGGCGGTGGTGTGCCTGGACGACCCGGTGGTGCGTGAAATCCTGCCGCAGGTCAAACGCCCGGTCGTCACCTATGGCTTCAGCGAAGAAGCCGACGTGCGCGCGATCAATGTGCGCCAGCAGGGCATGCAGACCTTCTTCACCGTTCTGCGCCCTGAGCGTGAGCCATTGGATGTGTCCGTGAACATGCCGGGCAACCACAACGTGCTCAACGCGCTGGCCACCATCTGCATCGCCACCGACGAAGGCGTCAGCGATGAAGCCATCGTCCAGGGCCTGTCCGGGTTCCAGGGTGTCGGCCGACGCTTCCAGGTCTACGGCGAACTGCCGGTGGACGGCGGCAGCGTGATGCTGGTCGACGACTACGGTCACCACCCGACCGAAGTCGCAGCCGTGATCAAGGCCGTGCGCGGTGGCTGGCCAGAGCGCCGTCTGGTGATGGTCTACCAGCCGCACCGCTACAGCCGCACCCGCGACCTGTACGACGATTTCGTCAATGTACTGGCCGACGCCAACGTGCTGTTGCTGATGGAAGTCTATCCGGCCGGCGAAGAGCCGATCCCGGGTGCCGACAGCCGCAAGCTGTGCAACAGCATTCGCCAGCGCGGTCAGCTCGACCCGATCTACATCGAGCGCGGCGTCGACCTGGCGCCGGTGGTCAAGCCGCTGCTGCGTGCCGGCGACATTCTGCTGTGCCAGGGCGCCGGTGATATCGGCGGTCTCGCACCGAAACTGTTGAAAAGCGAGTTGTTCGCCGGTGCCGTGGCGGCATCGGTCGAGGGGAAGTTGAAATGACTGCTGCCTACGCCAATCTGTTTTCCACCATCGCCCCGAAGGATTTCGGCCGTGTGGCCGTGCTGTTCGGTGGCCTGAGTGCCGAGCGTGAAGTCTCGCTGAAGTCCGGCAATGCCGTGCTCAGTGCGCTGCAAAGCGCGGGAGTGGACGCGTTCGGGATCGACGTCGGCGCCGATATCCTGCAGCGCCTGCTGAGCGAAAAGATCGACCGTGCGTTCATCATCCTCCACGGTCGTGGCGGTGAAGACGGCAGCATGCAGGGCCTGCTCGAAGTGGCCGGCATTCCGTACACCGGCAGCGGCATCCTGGCTTCGGCACTGGCGATGGACAAACTGCGCACCAAGCAGGTCTGGCACACGCTAGGGATTCCGACGCCGCGTCACGCTGTGCTGCGCAGCGAGGCCGATTGTATTTCGGCAGCGACGGAACTGGGCTTCCCTTTGATCGTCAAACCGGCGCATGAAGGTTCAAGTATCGGGATGGCCAAAGTGACTTCCGCGTCCGAGTTGATCGACGCATGGAAAGCGGCCAGTACCTACGATTCGCAAGTGTTGGTCGAGCAATGGATCCACGGTCCGGAGTTCACCATCGCCACCCTGCGTGACCAGGTGTTGCCTCCTATCGCCCTGGGTACGCCACACACGTTCTACGACTACGACGCCAAGTACATCGCCAACGATACCCAGTATCGGATTCCGTGCGGGCTCGATGCCGCCAAGGAAAAAGAACTCATGGACCTCACGGCGCAAGCCTGCGAGGCGCTGGGTATTGCCGGTTGGGGCAGGGCGGACGTGATGCAGGACGCCGACGGCAAGTTCTGGTTCCTGGAAGTCAACACCGCTCCCGGCATGACCGATCACAGCCTGGTACCGATGGCGGCGAAAGCGGCCGGTCTGGATTTCCAGCAACTGGTCCTGGCCATTCTGGCCGCCAGTGTCGATGCCGATGGCAAGAAAGAGGCGCGAGGTTAAGACCATGCAAGGCGCACAGCTCAGACATCAGCCACCCGCACCCGGCCGCAAGCCGGTGCCGCGGGGTGCCAGCCGAATGGTGGCCAAAGAGCCGATGTCCGCGCGCCTGCCAAAAGCCAACTTCGGCTTTTTGAAAGGTCTGTTCTGGCCGGTGCTGCTGGTGGCCCTGGGGTTCGGCACTTACGAAGGCGCACAGCGTTTGCTGCCGTACGCCGACCGGCCGATCACCAAAATCGCGGTGCAGGGCGACCTGAGTTACATCAGCCAGCAGGCGGTGCAGCAGCGGATCGCCCCGTACGTGGCGTCGAGCTTCTTCACCATCGACCTGGCGAGCATGCGCACCGAGCTTGAGCAGATGCCGTGGATCGCCCACGCCGAAGTGCGCCGGGTGTGGCCGGACCAGGTGGTGATCCGCCTCGAAGAGCAACTGCCGGTGGCCCGCTGGGGTGACGAGTCGTTGCTCAACAACCAGGGCCAGGCGTTCACGCCCAAGGAACTGGCGAATTACGAACACCTGCCACAGCTGTTCGGTCCGCAGCGGGCCCAGCAGCAAGTGATGCAGCAATACCAGGTGCTGAGCCAGATGCTCCGGCCATTGGGCTTCTCGATTGCGCGGCTCGAGCTGCGTGAACGTGGCAGCTGGTTCCTGACCACCGGTGCCGGCAGTTCCGGCCCCGGGATCGAGCTGCTGCTGGGACGCGGCAACCTGGTGGAAAAGATGCGCCGCTTCATTGCCATCTATGACAAGACGCTCAAAGAACAGATTACGAACATTGCGCGCATCGATCTGCGCTATGCCAACGGCCTCGCTGTTGGCTGGCGGGAACCAGTAGCGCCGACGACAGCCCAACCCGCTGTCGCAAAGAATTAAGAAGAGGCAGGACCCATGGCAAACGTGCAAAGCGGCAAAATGATCGTCGGTCTCGATATCGGCACCTCCAAGGTGGTGGCGCTGGTCGGCGAGGTTGCGGACGACGGCTCGCTGGAAATCGTCGGGATCGGCACTCATCCGTCCCGCGGCCTGAAAAAAGGCGTGGTGGTCAACATCGAGTCCACCGTGCAATCGATCCAGCGCGCGATCGAAGAAGCCCAACTGATGGCGGGCTGCCGCATTCACTCGGCATTCGTCGGCGTGGCGGGCAATCACATTCGCAGCCTGAACTCCCACGGCATCGTCGCGATCCGTGATCGCGAAGTCAGCTCGGCGGACCTGGAGCGCGTACTCGACGCCGCCCAGGCCGTGGCGATCCCGGCCGACCAGCGTGTGCTGCACACCCTGCCGCAGGATTACGTGATCGATAACCAGGAAGGCGTGCGCGAGCCGCTGGGCATGTCCGGCGTGCGTCTGGAAGCCAAGGTTCACGTGGTCACCTGCGCCGTCAACGCCGCACAGAACATTGAAAAATGCGTGCGCCGCTGCGGTCTGGAAATCGACGACATCATTCTCGAGCAACTGGCCTCGGCCTACTCGGTACTGACCGACGACGAAAAAGAGCTGGGTGTGTGCCTGGTCGACATCGGCGGCGGCACCACCGACATCGCGATCTTCACCGAAGGCGCGATCCGCCACACGGCCGTGATCCCGATTGCCGGTGACCAGGTGACCAACGACATCGCCATGGCGTTGCGCACCCCGACCCAGTACGCCGAAGAGATCAAGATCCGCTACGCCTGCGCCCTGGCCAAACTGGCCGGTGCCGGCGAGACCATCAAGGTGCCGAGCGTCGGCGACCGTCCGCCGCGCGAACTGTCCCGTCAGGCCCTGGCCGAAGTGGTCGAGCCGCGTTACGACGAACTGTTCACCCTGATCCAGGCCGAGCTGCGTCGCAGCGGCTACGAAGACCTGATCCCGGCCGGCATCGTGCTGACCGGTGGTACTTCGAAGATGGAAGGCGCCACTGAACTTGCCGAAGAGATCTTCCACATGCCGGTCCGCCTGGGCGTGCCGCATGGCGTGAAAGGTCTGGATGACGTGGTACGCAACCCGATTTATTCCACTGGCGTTGGCTTGTTGATGTACGGCCTGCAGAAGCAGTCCGACGGGATCTCGTTCTCGGGCATCGGCAGCCGCGACAGCTACAGCAACGATGAGCCGCAGGCGCCGTTGCTGGACCGTTTGAAGAAGTGGGTTCAAGGCAACTTCTAACGCTTTACCGCAGCACCGCAACAAACAGCAGTAGGCGAAAAAACTAGAGAATGTAAGGAGAGGGAAAATGTTCGAACTCGTAGACAACATCCCCGCAAGCCCGGTAATCAAAGTTATCGGTGTTGGCGGTGGCGGCGGCAACGCTGTCAACCACATGGTCAAGAGCAACATCGAAGGCGTGGAATTCATCTGCGCCAACACCGATGCTCAAGCGCTGAAAAACATCGGCGCGCGCACCATTCTGCAACTGGGCACCGGCGTGACCAAAGGCCTGGGCGCCGGCGCCAACCCTGAAGTAGGTCGTCAGGCCGCTCTCGAAGACCGTGAGCGCATTGCCGAAGTCCTGCAGGGCACCAACATGGTGTTCATCACCACCGGCATGGGTGGTGGTACCGGTACCGGTGCTGCGCCGATCATCGCCGAAGTGGCCAAGGAAATGGGCATCCTGACCGTTGCGGTCGTGACCCGTCCGTTCCCGTTCGAAGGCCGCAAGCGTATGCAGATCGCCGACGAAGGCATCCGCATGCTCTCGGAAAGCGTCGACTCGCTGATCACCATTCCGAACGAAAAACTGCTGACCATCCTCGGCAAGGACGCAAGCCTGCTGTCGGCTTTCGCCAAGGCTGACGACGTACTGGCCGGTGCCGTTCGCGGTATCTCCGACATCATCAAGCGTCCGGGCATGATCAACGTCGACTTCGCCGACGTACGCACCGTGATGAGCGAAATGGGCATGGCGATGATGGGCACTGGCTGCGCCAGCGGTCCGAACCGTGCACGTGAAGCGACCGAAGCGGCCATCCGCAACCCGCTGCTGGAAGACGTGAACCTGCAAGGCGCACGCGGCATCCTGGTGAACATCACTGCCGGTCCTGACCTGTCCCTGGGTGAGTACTCCGACGTGGGTTCGATCATCGAAGCCTTCGCTTCCGAGCACGCGATGGTCAAGGTCGGTACCGTTATCGATCCGGACATGCGCGACGAACTGCACGTGACCGTGGTTGCCACAGGTCTGGGCGCCAAAATCGAGAAGCCTGTGAAGGTCATCGACAACACCGTTCACACTTCGATGGCGGCTGCTCAAGTGCAGCAACCGGCACCCGCTCGTCAGGAACAGCCAGCGGTGAACTACCGTGACCTGGACCGTCCGACCGTCATGCGCAACCAGGCTCAGGCCGGTGCTGCGACTGCCGCGAAGATGAATCCGCAAGATGACCTGGACTACCTGGACATCCCGGCTTTCCTGCGTCGTCAGGCCGATTGATGAAATGTATCAGGGGTATTCAGGTGATTGGTGTTCAGCAAAGGCTCGGTCTGCTATCATCGCCAGCCTTTGTTGATACCAGTTCGCAATTTGCGCTGAAGCGGCCCATGCCATGATTAAACAACGCACACTGAAAAATATTATCCGTGCCACCGGTGTAGGTCTGCACTCCGGGGAGAAGGTTTACCTGACCCTCAAGCCTGCACCTGTCGACACCGGGATCGTCTTTCGTCGTGCCGATCTCGATCCGGTTGTCGAGATACCGGCTCGTGCGGCCAACGTCGGCGAGACAACCATGTCGACGACGCTGGTCAACGGTGACGTGAAGGTAGACACGGTGGAGCACTTGCTCTCGGCCATGGCTGGCCTGGGCATCGATAACGCCTACGTCGAGCTCTCCGCGTCTGAAGTCCCGATCATGGATGGCAGCGCAGGACCTTTCGTATTCCTGATTCAATCGGCTGGCCTGGAAGAACAGGACGCCGCCAAGAAATTCATCCGCATCCTGCGTGAAGTGACAGTGGAAGACGGCGACAAGCGCGCCACTTTCGTCCCTTTCGAAGGGTTCAAGGTGAGCTTCGAGATCGATTTCGATCACCCGGTTTTCCGGGACCGCACCCAAAGTGCAAGCGTGGATTTTTCCAGCACTTCGTTCGTAAAAGAAGTCAGCCGCGCCCGTACTTTCGGTTTCATGAGTGACATCGAGTACCTGCGCAAGCACAACCTCGCACTCGGCGGCAGCGTGGAAAACGCGATCGTGGTCGATGCCGATGGCGTACTGAACGAAGACGGCCTTCGCTATGAAGACGAATTCGTGAAGCACAAGATCCTCGATGCGATTGGCGACCTGTACCTGCTGGGCAACAGCCTGATTGGTGAGTTCAAGGGCTTCAAGTCCGGCCACGCACTGAACAACCAGCTGCTGCGCAAGTTGATTGAGCAGAAAGATGCCTGGGAAGTCGTGACGTTCGAAGACGCCAGCACTGCACCAATCTCTTACATGCGCCCGGTTGCGGCGGTGTAAGTAAAAAACCTCTCTAGTTTTTTGAAGGCCACCTTTGGGTGGCCTTTTTTTATGCCTGTTTTCAGGCCACCACGACCCGGTTTCGCCCACCTTCCTTGGCCTGATACAACGCCTTGTCCGCCGCGAACAACAGCTGCTCCAGGCTGATCTCGCTCGTCGCCGTCCAGGTGCTGATGCCGATGCTTACGGTCATCGGTGACCGGTCTTCATTGACGCTTGGCAGTTGTTCCACCGCTGCGCGAATGTGCTCGGCGATCTGTTGCGCCCCGACGCTGTCGGTTTCCGCGAGGATCACCGAAAACTCCTCACCGCCATAACGGGCCACCAGATCCGCCGGACGCCGCACATTGGAGGTGATTACCTTCGCGAGTTCACGCAACGCCTGATCCCCGGCCTGGTGTCCGTGTCGGTCGTTGAAAGCCTTGAAATGGTCGGCATCGATCATCAGCAATGACAGTGGCTTGCCCGAGCGTTGTGCGCGAAACCACTCGTGACGCAGCGACTGATCGAGCATCCGCCGATTGGCGACGCCGGTCAGGGCATCGGTCGCCGCCAGTTGCGCCAGTTCGCGTTCGGCCCGCTGGCGCAGGCGCAGCTCCCGGGCCAGCAGCCAGGTCAGCCACAGCAGCCCGGCACACAGCACGCCGGTGGCGCCGCTGATCAGGATCGCCGTGCGTCGCCACGCGCCGAACACTTCTTCGCTGGACAGGGCAACGATCACCGTCAGCGGCAGATTGCCGACCCGCGAATAGGTGTACAGCCGTTGCTGATAATCCATGCTCGAAATGCTGTTGAAACTGCCATTGCCGTTGCTGTCGCGCAGGATCCGCACCACATTGGGCCGAGCGGCAAAGCTCTTGCCGATCGAATCGCTTTGCAGATAAGGCTTCTGTGCCAGCAGGATGCCGTCGTTGTTGATGATGTTGAGGGTGCTGTCGATGCCGATGTCGAGGCTGTTGAACAGCTGATCGAAGTAATCCAGTTTCATCGACGCCACGGCCACGCCCAGAAACTCGCCGGTGTCCGAAGAGATGCGCCGGCTGAAACTGATTCGCCACTGGTTGGCGTCATCGCAGTCGCAGCGGGGTTTGAACGGACGGCTGATGAACATGCCGGTGTCGCGGTTGAAGGCGTGGGCGAGGAAGTAGTCGCGGTCGGCGAAATTGCCCGGCAGCGGATCGACCCGCGAGGAGTCGGCAATCACGTCGCCATACTTGTCGAGCAACAGGATGTCGCCCTTGAAGCGCGCCGTGGTGGAGCGGTCGAACAGCGCCAGATGACGGATCTGTGGCGACACGTCTTTCAGGTCGTCACGCTGGGCGGCGGCGATCAGCCCTTGCAGCGTCAGGTCGTACAGCTCGACGGTGCGCAGCACGTCGGCGTCGATCAACTGGGCGATGGTGGTGGCGCCCCGGGTGGCCGATTCCTGCGCGTTGGCGTGTTCGCGGATCAGCAGGAACGTGACGATGCACACAATCGCGATCACGCTCAGCAGGCTGCCGAGGATCAGCAGCAGCTCGGAGCGTCCGGTCGTGCCGGAAACGGTAGGGGTGCGGCTCGCGATCATGGTTCGGTTTCGGTAAGGGATTCTTGTAAGCGTAGTTGTACCCGCTTCGCTGCCACAGGCAAGAAAAAGGCCAGCGCATCAGGCTGGCCTTTTACTGTAGCGCCGATCTTAGAAGACGTTGATCGGGTAGTCGATGATCACACGGTATTCATCTGTGTCCGTATCCAGCGCGCCGTAACCGTTGCTGCCACGATTGGTTGCCCATTGCAGGCGTACCGCGAGGTCTTTGGCCTGGCCGCCCTGCACCACGTACTTGAGGTCGATGTCGCGCTCCCAGTGCTTGGCGTTGCGGCCTTCGGCGCTGTACCACGAGGCGTAACCCTTGCTGTCCGGATCGGCCTTGGTCAGGTCCAGTGTGCCGCGCGAGTAGGACAGCGACGAAGTCAGGCCCGGCAGGCCGATGCCGGCGAAGTCGTAGGCGTACTTGAGTTTCCACGAGCGCTCGTTCGGGCCGTTGAAGTCCGAGTACTGCTGGGAGTTGTCGAGGTAAACGCTGTCACCCTGGCTGATGTAATCGAACGGCGTGTTGCCGTTGACCCGCTGATACGCGGCGGTGACGCTGTGGCTGCCGATGCCGACGGTGAGATGCAGGCTGTAGGTGTTGTTGTCGATATTGCCCAGCAGCGCGTCGCCGGTGTCCTGCGTGTGATAGAAGTGCAGACCCGGGTTGAGGGTCACCCGATCGTTCAACGCCCAGGTGTAGTCGAGGTCGTAGTAGTACTGGTTCCAGATGTCCTTCAACTCGGAGGCATACAGGCTGCTGGTCAGGCCTTCGACGCCGCTCCAGGCCACGCCGGCCCAGTTCAGGTGCTGGCTCTTGTCGCCGTCGGCGAGGGTGCCGTAAGAGGTGCCGATGCGTTTGTGACCGCTCTGGTTGTAGGGTTTGGTGAAGCTGGCCTGGCCGCCTTCAATCATCCAGCCGTCGAAGCTGTGATTGGTCAGGCTGATGCCGCGAAAGGTCTGCGGCAGCATGCGCGTCTCGCCACCGGCGATCACCGGGTTGGCGAGGAACAGGTCGCCGGCCTTTAGCTCGGTATCGAACGCACGCATCTTCAAGGTGCCGCCCGCCGTGGAGAACGAGCCCGGCGCTTTGCCGCTGCCGTCACTGACCGGCAGGATGCTGGAGTTGTCGGTGCCGCCACCGCCGTCGAGTTTCAGACCGAGCATGGCGTGGGCATCGATGCCGAAGCCGACCGTGCCTTCGGTGTAGCCCGACTCGAATTTGCCGAGGAAACCCTGGCCCCACTCGATGTTGTCATCCGTCTGCTGCAGACGGTTACGGTTCATGTAGTAGTTGCGGGCGTTGAGGTTGAGACTCGCGCCTTCGACGAAACCTTGTTGCTCGGCTTCGGCAGCGTGGGCGGCGGGGGCAATCGTTGCGGCAATTGCAATGAACAGCGGGGTGAAGCGAACTGGGTAACGCACGTGCGGTAAAGCTCCTTGGGGTCAACTGACACTTCAATGTCTTGAGGTGCGGGATGTTTCTAATTGTTAAAGACGAACCGGACAGCTTACAGACCACAACGAAAAAAGGCCGCTGAAAATCAGCGGCCTGCAAGGACGACGGTTGAACGGGAAGAGCCAAACAACCGCGTCGAGGGAAACGTTGCGCGGTGCGCGACTCAGCTGTCTTTCTCTGAAGCCTGAGTCTGGGAAGTGGCGGCCTGAGGGGCTTGCGTGGCGTCTTGAGCCTTGGCCATCACTTCTGCCTGATGCTGTTCGAATGCGTGAGCGCGAGCGGCGTTTTGCGCTACGAACGTCTGGGATTCTTCAGCCATCGCCATTGGCGACAGGATCAATGAGGACAAAACGAAAGCGCTGGCAATACCCATACTGTTGGACATCTTGAAAACCTTCTTGCTTGGCAAGTGCTGTTTGGTGCGGGCAAAGATAAGGATCCTGGCCATGGGGAAACAGAGCCAATTCATGAAAGGACTTTTGTTTGATTGGTAACAGTCAGGACGAAAAACAAGGAATAGCTGCAGAGAACGCCACGAACTCAACGACTAGTCGTGGCGCCTATCGAAGCTCAATAAATTGACTTCTCTGTCTCATCTCGGATGTCGAATTCTGCAGTGAACTTGCGTGAGGCTCCATCCATTGGGATATGGGCCTCTAACGATCCTTGAGCATGGCCTAGGTTCGCATCGAACAGTTTCAAGGTGAGCGATCCGCTGTCAGCGGGAATAGATGTTCGTTGACTGTCCAGTTGAGTGAAGCGTCCGACCCGGATGATGTCCGGCCACGTTTCAGTGAGTGAATGAGTACCTGTCGTTAACGTCGGGGGGAAATCAATTTGCATACCGATAAAATAAGCACGACCGTCACTTGGGTCAGGATTTTTGAGCTCTAACTTGGCATCAAGGGTAATACCTTTGTTACCTGTAGGGGACTGTCGATAGGTGACGTCGGCCGTATCAATTTTTCCATCGTAGTCTTCCGTTGTTCTTAGAAAGCCTATCGAGCTCACGTTTGAGTTGTCTGTAGCATTGCTGCTCATCCTGACCTCCAGGTCATTCAATGAAACGCGGCAAATACCGGCGTGGTATTCGTCTGTTCATTTGATGAGGTGAGCGGAGCACCGTCTACTGTCAGAAATTACAGGTGGGACCACTTTTGGGCTTTAAACTGACCGGTGGTAACGCCGGGTCAGTGGCATCAGACCGGCAAATGGATCCCGAAAGTGTTCATCCCGCGATCACTGCGCACAAACACATCCCCCCCATGCATCAGCGCAATCGCCTTGACGATCGCCAGCCCCAATCCGTGATTGTTGCCGCTGTTGCTGCGTGAAGCATCCACCCGGTAGAAGCGCTCGAACAAGCGCGGCAAATGCTCACTGGCAATCGGCGAACCGGGGTTGGCCACGCCGATGCTGACCTGATGGTCCTCGACCGCGATCTGCACTTCGATCACCTGTCCCGGCGCCGTGTGCTGCACCGCGTTGCTCAGCAGATTGATCAAAGCCCGGCGCAGATGGGCGATTTCGATCTGCACCTGTGCATCGCCGCTTACCCGCACCTGGACCTGCGCGTCTTCGAGGATGAAGTCGAGGTATTCGAGGGTGGTCGCCACCTCATCGGCCAGCGAGGTCGAGGTCAGTTTGGTGGCCTTGCTGCCCTGATCGGCGCTGGCCAGGAACAGCATGTCGTTGATGATCGAACGCAGGCGTTCCAGTTCTTCGAGGTTGGATTGCAGCACTTCGAAATAATGCTCGGCAGAGCGTCCGCGAGTGAGGGCGACCTGGGTCTGGCCGATCAGGTTGGTCAACGGCGAGCGCAGCTCATGGGCGACGTCGGCGTTGAAGGATTCCAGCCGTGAGTACGCTTGTTCAACCCGCTCCAGCGTCGAGTTGAACGAGTCGACGAACTGCTCCAGTTCCGGCGGCAACGGCGACAGACGCAGTCGCCCGGCACGCAACGGCGGCGCCAGACGCTGGGCTTCGTGGGACAGTTTGATCAACGGCTTGAGGCCAATCCGCGCCACCCAGTAACCCAAGGCCGATGCCAGCAGCACGCCGATCACCGCCAGACTCACCAGCGCGATCAGCAACTGATGCTGGGTCTGGTGAAAGGTCTCGGTGTCGATGCCGATCATGAAGCGCAGCGGGGGGCGTTGATCCTTGGCCGGCAGTTCGGTCAGCAACACTTTCAGCGGGTAGGGATGGTCGGGCAGTTGCAGATCGCGCATGCCCAGCGGGCCTTGGGCAAACGCGCGGATCAAGGCATCCGGCTCGCCAAATTCGTACCCCGGATTGCCGCTGACCACCCAGAAACGGATGCGTTTGTCTTCTTCGCCGAGCAGCTTGAGCTTGGCGTTGATCTTCACCCAATGCTCGGGGGTGCCATAGCGGTTGAGCGCGGATTCCAGCACGCTGTAACGCGCATCCAGTTCTGCTTCCGGCAGCAGGCCCAGGCCTTTGTCCACTTGTTGATACAGCGCGCCGCCGATCAACAGGAACACCAGCAGCGCCACCAGCGTGAACATCCCGCTCAGGCGCAGCGCGATGGAATTACTGGACACCACGGCTCTCCAGCACATAACCCATCCCACGGATGGTGTGCAGCAGTTTCTCGTCGAACGGCCCGTCGAGCTTGGCTCGCAGGCGCTTGATCGCGACTTCGACCACGTTGGCGTCGCTGTCGAAATTGATGTCCCAGACCATCTCGGCAATCGCGGTTTTCGAGAGGATTTCGCCCTGACGTCGGGCCAAAACGCTGAGCAGCGAAAACTCCTTCGCGGTCAGATCCAGCCGGGTGCCGGCGCGGGTAGCCTTGCGGCTGATAAGGTCGATCCACAGGTCGGCGATGCTCACCTGCACCGGCTCATGGCCGCCACTGCGCCGGGTCAGCGCTTGCAGGCGCGCCACCAGTTCGAGGAAGGAGAACGGTTTGCCGAGGTAATCGTCGGCGCCGTCGCGCAGGCCCCGGATCCGGTCTTCAACCCGCTCGCGGGCGGTGAGCATGATCACCGGCGTCTGCTTGCGCGCACGCAACGCGCGCAGCACACCGAAGCCATCAAGGCCCGGCAGCATCACGTCGAGGACGATCACCGCGTAGTCGCTTTCCAGCGCCAGGTGCAGGCCCTCGACGCCGTCGCGGGCCAGATCCACGGTGTAACCCTGTTCCGTCAGGCCGCGGTGCAGGTAGTCCGCGGTTTTCTCTTCGTCTTCGATAATCAGAACGCGCATGACCCGCCTCAGTCTGTCGTTGCCAGCGCCGCGATGGGCGCAGGTTTGGGCTTGTGGAACAGCCGCTCAAGCCACAAGTATATGACCGGCGTGGTGAACAGCGTCAGCATCTGGCTGACCAGCAGGCCACCCACGACCGCCATCCCCAATGGCTGGCGCAGTTCGGCACCGGTGCCGTAACCGAGCATCAGCGGCAGTGCGCCGAGCAGGGCGGCGAGGGTGGTCATGATGATCGGCCGGAACCGCGTGATACACGCTTCGAAAATCGCATCCTGCGGCGACAACCCGCGATGACGCTGCGCTTCAAGCGCGAAGTCGATCATCAGGATGCCGTTCTTCTTCACGATACCGATCAGCAGCACCAGCCCGATCAGCGCCATGATCGAAAAGTCCTGACCGCAGATCCACAGCATGATCACCGCGCCGAGACCCGCCGCCGGCAAAGTCGAGATGATCGTCAGCGGATGGACGAAGCTCTCGTAGAGCACGCCGAGAATGATGTACACCGCCACCAGCGCCGCGAGAATCAGCCACGGCTGACTTTTCAGCGAGCTCTGGAACGCCTGGGCCGCGCCCTGGAAGTTGCCGCTGATGGCGGTCGGCATGCCGATTTCGGCCTTGGCCTGATTGAGCAGGATCACCGCGTCGCCCAGTGCCACACCGGGCGCAAGGTTGAACGACAGGTTGGCGGCCGGGAACATGCCGTCGTGGGCGATGGACAACGGGCCGATGGTCGGCGCGTCGAATCGGGCCAGCGCCGACAGCGGCACCATTTCTCCGCTGAGCGGCGAGCGCAGGTAGAAATAGTTGAGGCTTTCGGCCTTGCCACGCTGTTTGGTGTCCAGCTCCAGGATCACGTTGTACTGGTTGACCTGCGTCTGGAACTCGTTGATCTGCCGCTGGCCGAAGGCATCGTACAGCGCCTCGTCGACATCACTCGCTGTCAGGCCGAAACGCGCGGCGGCGCTGCGGTCGATGCTGATGTGAGTGATGCTGCCGCCCAGTTGCAGGTCGTTGGAAATGTCACGGAACGCCGGAATGCTGCGCAGTTTTTCGGTGAGTTTCTGGGTCCAGGTGGCGAGGGTCGGCCCGTCGTTGCTCTTGAGCACGTATTGATACTGCGCACGGCTCGGGCCGGAGCTGAGGTTGATGTCCTGGCCGGCGCGCAGGTAAAGCACGATGCCGGGGACTTTCATCAGTTGCGGACGAATGCGGTCGATGAACTGGCTGGCCGAAACATCGCGGTCACCGCGTTTTTTCAGGGCGATCCAGAAGCGGCCGTTGGCGATGGTCTGGTTGCTGCCGGATACTCCGACCGAATGGGAAAACGCCTGGACAGCCGGGTCGGCGGCGACGATTTCGGCCATTGCCAGGTGTTTTTTCACCATGTCGCTGTAGGAGATATCGGCGGCGGCTTCGGTGGTGCCGAGGACGAAACCGGTGTCCTGTACCGGGAAGAAACCCTTGGGGATAAACACGTAGCCGCCAATCGCCAGCGCGACGGAAATGCCGAATACGCCGATCATCAGTTTCTGGTGGGCGAGGGCGCGGCGCAGTCCTTTTTCGTACCAGCCGAGCAGGCGTTCGCTGAAGCCCGGTTTGTCATGGGCGTGATGCACCGGTTTGCGCATGAACAGCGCCGCCAGTGTCGGCGCCAACGTCAGCGACACCACCACGGAAATCATGATGGTCGAGGTGGCCGTCAGGGCGAATTCCTTGAACAAACGCCCGACCACGCCGCCCATGAACAGCAGCGGAATGAACGCCGCCACCAGCGAGAAACTGATCGAGACCACGGTGAAGCCGATCTCGCCGGCGCCCTTGATCGCGGCGTCGCGCATACTGTCGCCGGCCTCCAGATGGCGGTGGATGTTTTCCACCACCACGATCGCATCGTCGACCACGAAACCTACCGCCACGACGATGGCCACCAGCGTCAGGTTGTTCAGACTGAAGCCGAGTAAATACATCAGCGCGAAACTGGCGGTCAGCGACACGCCCAGCACCGCCGAGACAATCATCGTTGCCGACAGCTGGCGCAGGAACAGCGCCATCACCGCCACCACCAGCAGGATCGCGATCAGCAGGGTGATTTCCACTTCATGCAGAGAGGCGCGGATAGTCTGGGTGCGGTCGATCAGGGTCTTGACCTGCACCGAGGCCGGCAGCATGGCTTCGAGACCGGGCAGGGTGGCCTGAATCCGGTCCACGGTTTCGACGATGTTGGCGCCCGGCTGGCGGGAGATCACCAGGTTCACGCCCGGCCGATCACCTGCCCAGGCTTGCACGTAGGCATCTTCCGAACCGTTGACGACTTTCGCGACATCCTTGAGGTGAACCGGGGCGCCGTCCTTGTAGGAAACGATGAGCTGGCTGTATTCCTCGGGGTGGAACAACTGGTCGTTGGTCGACAGCGTGGAAATGCTCGAATCGCCGTATAACGCACCTTTGGCGAGGTTGAGGCTGGTCTGCTGGATTGCCACACGAATATCGGCGAGGGTCAGGCCGATGGCCGCCAGTTTGTCCGCCGAAGCTTGCACGCGGATTGCCGGACGTTGCTGACCGGTGATGTTGATCTGGCCTACGCCGTCGATCTGACTGATCTGACGTGCGAGCAGGGTTTCCACAAGGTCGCTGAGCTCGGTGCCGGGCATCTGCGTTGAGCTGACGCTGAGGATCAGCACCGGGCTGTCGGCCGGGTTGACCTTCTTCCAGGTCGGCAGGGTCGGCATGTCTTTCGGCAGTTTGCCGGCGGCGGTGTTGATCGCGGCCTGCACTTCCTGGGCGGCGGTGTCGATGCTCTTGTCGAGGGTGAATTGCAGGGTCAGCAGGCTGGAGCCCAGCGCACTGCTGGAGGTCATCTGGGTCATGCCGGGGATGGCGCTGAATTGCACCTCCAGCGGCGTGGCCACGGACGAAGCCATGGTGTCCGGGCTGGCACCGGGCAACTGCGCGGAGACCTGGATCGTAGGAAATTCCGCTTCCGGCAGTGGGGCAATCGGCAGGCGCGGGAAGGCAATCACCCCGACCAGTACCAGCGCGATGGTCAGCAGAATCGTCGCC
Source organism: Pseudomonas sp. B21-021 (assembly GCF_024749205.1). Classification (NCBI taxonomy): domain Bacteria; kingdom Pseudomonadati; phylum Pseudomonadota; class Gammaproteobacteria; order Pseudomonadales; family Pseudomonadaceae; genus Pseudomonas; species Pseudomonas sp. B21-021. The sequence goes on along the minus strand of NZ_CP087192.1, from coordinate 5,322,107 downwards.
ACCGGGTGATCGATGCACCAGGTCGAAACGCCTTTGTGCTGCTTCATGGCTTGGGCTCCGCTTGCACCACCTGCGGCGGCTCGCTCATGACTTGCACGGTCGAACCGGGCTTGAGCCGTGACTGGCCATCACTGACCAGCACATCGCCGGGTTTCACGCCCTTGATGATGTCCTGGCCGCTGCCCTGATAAACCATCTGCACCTGCACCGCTTCAACCTTGTCGCCGTTGACGCGGTACACGAAGTGTTGATCGAGGCCGCGTTGTACGACGGTGGGCGGAACCACCAGCGCATCTTTATCCAGCGCCGTCTGAATCTTTACCGTCACCAGCAGGCCGGGCCAGAGCTTCTGGTTCGGGTTGTCGAATTCGGCCTTGGCGCGGATGGTGCCGGTGTTGGCGTTGATCTGGTTGTCGATCAGGGTCAGGTGACCTTCGCCGAGCAGATTGCCGGTTTCGCCGTCGGTGTCGGCGCCGATGTAGGCCTTGACCTGTGCGCGCTGTGGATCGCTGATCAGGCCTTGCAGGGTCGGCAGCATTTGCTGGGGCAGGGAAAACTCGACGGCGATCGGGTCGATCTGGGTCACGGTGAACAGACCCTGGGTGTCGGTCATGCGCAGGAAGTTGCCTTCGTCGACCGTGCGAATCCCGACGCGACCGGTGACCGGGGAGCGAATCTGGGTGTAGGAAAGTTGTACCTGTGCTGCGTCAATCGAGGCCTGATTGCCCTGGGCGGTGGCCTTGAGTTGGTTGACCAGTGCCTGTTGCTGGTCGTAGGTCTGCTTGGAGACGCCGTCGTCGACGCTGAGCAGTTTGTAGCGCTTGAGGTTGACCAGCGCCACTTGCAGTTGTGCCTGGCTTTCGCCCAGTTGCGCCCGGGCCTGGTCGAGGCTGGCGCGGATCGAGCGGTCGTCGATGGTGGCGAGCAGGTCGCCTTGTTTCACCAGTTGGCCCTCCTTGACCAGGAGCTTGGTGAGGATGCCATCGATTTGTGGGCGCACCACTACGCTGTGCAGTGAGAGGACCGAGCCGATGCCGCTGGTGTAGCGGGGGACGTCTTTTTCGCTGACGGCGACGACCCGCACCGGGATGGCGGTGGGGGCTGCGAGTTTGGCCGGGGCGGGTTTCAGGGTGAACCACAGGGCCCCGGCTGCGACGGCGATCAGCAGGATAGCGAGCAGGGCTTTTTTCTTCTGGGTTTGCATGCTTGTGGGGCGCCAGGGGGACGGGGTTTGGGCAGGTTTTGCCTTTATAAACTTGTTTGGGGGTCAGGAGGGTGACGGCTAGCTGTCGCGGCTGTCAGTTTTCTTGGGTGTATATCCGTTGCTGCGGTAACGGCCGCTTATGGTTCCGCCCTTACGGCGGGTCACTTTGGCAAACGCCCCAAAGTAACCAAAGGTCTGGGCCCCTGCGTTCGGCGCCTCGCTGTGGCTCGGCGTTCCTTCGTTGCGGGATTCATCCGGGGGCATCGCCTACGGTTTGCTTCGCTGCACCTCCTCTCGATGCATGCGGCTGCGCCGCACGGTCGCTGCGCTCCCACCCCCGGATAAATCCCTCCACTCAGCCTTCCGATGGGGCCGGCACGTCAAGAGCGGTACTCGAGCTAACGCTCATTGTGTTGAGTGGTGGGAAGCGAGAAGCGAGAAGCGAGAAGCGGAAAGCGGAAAGCGGAAAGCGGAAAGCGGAAAGCGGAAAGCGGAAAGCGACTGCTTACTGCTTGATCGTTCCCACGCTCCGCGTGGGAATGCAGCCCGGGACGCTCCGCGTTCCATTTTCGGATGTTTGGAAATGTGTTGGGTGTACCGTTTGTTGCTGTAGTGCTTTTGGGTTGATCGGGAGAGGTGGTCCGTTAGTCGACCTATCCCAAAAAGGCCCTGGTCGTATCCTTTTGGGGACTCTTTAAACTCCACGCACGCAGGTATACTGCGCGCTTTCGCGGCTCGTCCACCGGGCCGGACTTTTTGCTTCGCGGAGCTTTCATGACTTCCCCAATCGACAACGCTGTGAGCGATGTCCCGGCAGAGCTGGCCGAGGCCGGCGAATCCAAGCCGACCATTCCTGCGTTCAAGTTTCCGTTCAAGCCAGGTGAGCTGGCGGCTGCCAAAGCGGCGAAGCAGCCGCAGTTCAAGGGCAAGGACGGTGATCGTCACGCCAAGATTCCGGGTGTGGCGCCGTCGGGCACTCGCCGTTCGATGGGCAAGCGCTGATTCATTCCCGCCTCGGCCGTCGCTGTGATTTTCGGTCACAGTGATGGCTAATTGCTCAGTTCCTGAGCCAGATCAACGTTTAACCAGTTAGTGCGCTTAGAGTCAGCAGCCCTGCCGACTCTTTCCAATAAAACGAGCGCGCTTTCCATGAAGATCAATCTCCCGGTGACCGGGCGCAATGTCGATGTTGCGCCGGATGCGAACATTCTCTCGACCACCGATCTGACCAGCGCGATCACCTACGCCAACGACGACTTCATCAAGATCAGCGGTTACAGCCGCGACGAGCTGCTGGGTGCGCCGCACAATTTGCTGCGCCATCCGGACATGCCGGCGCAGGCGTTTGCCCATATGTGGCAGACGCTCAAGCGCGGGCGGTCGTGGATGGGGCTGGTGAAGAATCGTTGCAAAAACGGTGATCACTACTGGGTCAGTGCCTATGTCACGCCGGTCACGCAGAACGGTGCGGCGGTGGAGTATCAGTCGGTGCGCACGCGGCCGGATGCGCGGCAGATTGCGGCGGCGGAGGGGGCGTATGCGCAGTTGCGCGAGGGGCGGGTGGCGCGGTGGCAGCGGCTGCCGACCCTGAGTTTGCAGGCGAAGATCATGGCGTTGACCAGTTCGGTGCTGGCGGTGATGCTGGGGATTGAGGCCTGGCTGCGGCCTGAGTCCATGGGTATCGAAGCTGCTGTGCTGGTGGCCGGCAGTGGTGCGTGTGCGCTGGGCGTGGGTTGGTTATTGCGGCCGCTGGAACGTCTGACCGAGCGTGCGCGGCTGATTGCCGACAACCCGTTGAGTCAGGGCATTTATACCGGGCGGCGGGATCAGTTTGGGCAGATCGAGTTTGCCTTGCAGATGCTCGAAGCGCAGGTCGGTGCGGTGGTGGGGCGTATCGGTGATGCCTCGCAGCGATTGGCCGGACATGCGGCGCAGCTTGTGGATCATTTGCACAGCAGTCACACCAGTACGTTGGCGCAGCAGGCGGAAACCGATCAGGTGGCGGCGGCGATTCATCAGATGGCGGCCAGTGTGGCCGAGGTCGCCAGCCATGCGCAGCAGGCGTCGGTGGCGGCCGATATGGCGGGGACGGAGACCCGTGAGGGGCATCTGCTGGTGGGTGAGAGTCGCAGTGCGGTGTTGCGGCTGGCCGAGGAGTTGGGGCGGGCGACCGAGGTGATTCATCAGCTCGAAGGCCACAGCAGCGAGATTTCCGGGGTGCTGGAGGTGATTCGCAGCATCGCCGAACAGACCAATCTGCTGGCGCTCAACGCGGCGATCGAAGCGGCGCGGGCCGGGGATGCCGGGCGCGGGTTTGCGGTGGTCGCCGATGAGGTGCGTGGCCTGGCCCAGCGCACTCAGCAGTCGACCAACGAGATTCAACGGATGATCAGCACCCTTCAAAACGGCGCGCGGGATGCGGTGCTGGTGATGCAGCAGAGCAGCGAGCATGTGGATAACAGCGTCGAACAGGCGCAGCTTGCGGCCCGGGCATTGGACGGGATCAGCGGGCGGGTCGAGCAGATCACCGAGATGAGTCTGCAGATTGCGGCAGCGGTTGAAGAACAGAGCGCGGTGAGCGAGGACATCAACCGCAACATCGTCAGTATTCGCACAGCGTGTGAATTGACGGTGGATGAGGGGCGCCAGAGCCAGCTCAACTCACAGGATGTGGCGGGGCTGGCGGGGGATTTGCGTTCGCTGGCGCGGGAGTTCTGGGGGCGGCGGCAGGGCGCTTAGGCCGCCCGCAGTGAGATGAATGCGTAGGTCTGCGGCGGCTCGGACACCACTTGTGCCCCGGCCGCCCGCACTTGTCCGGCGATGTCGTCGCCGGAGACATGGAACAGCCATTCGCTGGAAACTTCGCTCAATGGCTGCGCCGTGACCTGATCGATCACCGAGGCAAACGCGCCCATGTCCGGCAGGTACGCGGTGAATCCGTCGCCCTTGAGCGCGGTGGTGCGGATGCCGAGCAAGCCGCAGATCGCATCCTTGATCCGGATGTCATCGCGATCCGCTTGACGCGAGCGCTGGATCAGCGTCACCAGTTCCTGATCCACCAGTTCACCGCCGACGATCAGGTCCGGCCCTTGCTCCCACGACTCCGGCGGGCAGTCCTTGGCCGCAGGGTTGAGCGGGATGTGTGGATTGATTTCGGCGGGATAGATGCGGCACACCAGCGGCCGGCGTTCGTAGATGCGGCACAGCTTGTCTTCGTCAAGATTCCGGCAGGGGCCGACGTTGTAGGCGGCGAAGGTGATTGCCACATGGGCGTCGGACAATCCGCTGCGCACCACCGCCGAACGCCGTTGTGCATGTTCGCGCTGCTGTTCCGGCAGACCCAGGCCGTTGGCGAGAAACGCCTCCACCAGCACGATCACCTGACCGCCGTCGGCCGCCCACATGCGGGCTTCGGCCAGGGTCAGGGGCACATGGTGATCGGTGCAGCATTTGCCGCAACCTACGCAGGAAAAGGTCGTATTCATTGAGCGGGCAATCTTCAATCAGGGTATGAATCGGCGACATAAAGCCGCCGTACAGGCCCGGAGTGAAGCAAGTTGTGCGCCATTCGCTCAGGGTTTGGCGGTCGGGCGGATCGAGTCCCATTCGGTGACGAACGCGGTTTTCGACTTTTTGTTGTACAGGCACAGCTCGGTGCCTTGCTGGCCCTTCATGTGTTTTTGCGGGTATTGGCCTTGCAGCAACAGCGCGGTGTAGCCGACGCGGTCATCGAATTGCGCGGCGTTGCCGACCGGTTTGGCGTTTTTCAGGCCGCTGGCCTTGGTGCAGCTGGCGAGCACGGTTTTGTCGTAGGCTGCCCAGGCATCGGGGCTGGAGGCGTGGGCCAGCGGGGCGATGAGGCAAAGCACGGAGAGGGCGAGGCGTTTCATGGTTCGGGCATCCTTGGAGGTTTGATCGCCAAGTTTGGAGTATGCCGCAGGATTTTAGTTTGTCAGTCCGGCACCAGTTCCCGGCGAACCACATACATTCCAGACATTTCGTACAAGCGCTGCGCTCGCTGATTGCTCTCCAGCACCTTCAGGTCGACAAATCCTTCGCGTCGATCCTGAAACGCCTTGAATGCATGAAGCAGCAAAGCCCGACCCAATCCACGTCCTTGGGCGCGAGGATGCACCACCAGGTTCTTGATGTAGGAACTGGTCCAGCATTGCGCCACGCCGATGACGCCGTCGGCATCGCTGGCGATGAAACACAGTGCCGGATCGTATTCCGGATCGTTTTCAAACTGCTGTTGCCAGACGTCCAGCGCCGGCACCCGACCACCGCCTTCGCGGTAACCGATTTGCATCAGTTCATGCACGTCGGACGCGCGTTCGGCGCTGTAGGTGGTGAGTTCGATGCCGTTCGGCCATTCGATGGCCGGCACGTCCTGGCTCAGGTCGCGCCGCATCAGGAAGCAAAACGTCTCGCTCAAGACTCAGTGGCCCTGGGCCGCGACGAATTTGGCCGCTTCGATCAGGCAATGGGTCAGCTCTGGCGAGGAGAACTTGGTCAGCACGCCGTTGGCGCCGGCGAGGCGGGCCTTTTCGCTGTTCATCGCGCTGTCCAGCGAGGTGTGCAGCAGCACGTAGAGGTGGGCGAAGTCCGGCGTCTCGCGCAGGGTGCGGGTGAAGGCGTAGCCGTCCATCTCGGACATTTCGATGTCGGAGACGATCAGGTTGATCTGCTGCGCCGTGCCTTGCAGGTCCAGCAGGCAGTCAATGGCTTCCTTGGCGCTGCGGGCGGTGTGGCATTGCAGGCCGAGGTTGCGCAGGGTGTGCACCGATTGCTGCAGCGCCACCTGACTGTCGTCGACCACCAGAATCCGTGCGTTGCCCAGCACTTCGGCGTCTTCCATGCTCAGCTCGGTCGGGGCCATTTCGATCTGCGCCGGGGCGATGCCGTGGATGACTTTTTCGATGTCCAGCACCTGCACCAGCGTGCCGTCCACCGAGGTCACGCCGGTGATGTAGGCGCGCGAACCGCCGGAACCGAACGGCGGCGGTTTGATGTCGGTGGTCAGGCAATGCACGATCTTGCTCACCGCCTGCACGTGCAGGCCCTGTTTCGAGCGGCTGACGTCAGTGACGATCAGGCAACCGCCGTTCGGGTCTTCCAGCGGACGCTCGCCGATGGCGCGGCTCAAGTCGATCACCGACAGCGAAGCACCGCGCAAAGTGGCGATGCCTTTGACGTGCGGGTGCGACTCCGGCAGTTTGGTCAGCGGCGGGCAGGGGATGATTTCACTGACCTTCAGCAGGTTGATCGCCATCAGCTTGCCGCTGCGCAAGGTAAACAGCAGAAGCGAAAGTGAATCTGCGCGGGCTTTGTTGGAAGACATAAAAACCTTCTGTGGAAAAAGGTGAGCGGCAATCGCACGGATCGCCAGCAGGTATCGATGCCGGGTTATCGACTTGTAACCGGCAGGCTTTAGAGATTCTGGCGCCAATCCGACGGCGGGACTTTTATTTCATCCCCAAGCGCTTCGCCATCCGCCCCAGATTCGCCCGATCCAGTCCCAATTCACGCGCGGCACTGGCCCAGTTGTCCTGATTGCGTTCAAGCGCTGCACTGATCAACTGCCGCTGATATTGCTCGGTGGCTGCACGCAGATCGCCGCTGATCAATGGCGGGGCGGCAGTCGCTTCGGACGGCGCCGGCGAGTTATCCACGACCTCGCGCGGCAGATCGAGATCCATGGCGCTCAGACTGAGAATCTTCGGCCGCACCTTGCAGTTGCCCAGCGCCTTCAGTGCGCTGCGCCCAATCAAATGCTCCAGTTCCCGCACGTTGCCCGGCCAGGTGTAGGCCAGCAGCGCCTCCTGGGCGTCGCTGTTCAGGCGCAGGCTGTTGAGGCCCATGCGCGAGCGGTTCTGTTCCAGGAAATAGCCGCTGAGCAACAACACATCGCGACCCCGGTCACGCAGCGCCGGCACCCGCAACGGGTACACGCTGAGGCGATGGTAAAAGTCGGCGCGGTAGCGGCCGCTGCGCACTTCTTCGGCCAGGTCGCGGTTGGTCGCGGCGATCAGGCGCACGTCGACCTGATGTTCCTTGTCCGAACCCAGACGCTGCAACTGGCCGCTCTGCAAAACCCGCAACAGCTTGGCCTGGACGGTCAGCGACAACTCGCCGACTTCATCGAGAAACAGCGTGCCGCCGTTGGCCAGTTCGAACTTGCCGCGCCGGTCGCTGGTGGCGCCGGTGAAGGCGCCGCGCACGTGGCCGAACAGTTCGCTTTCCACCAGCGTGTCCGGCAGGGCCGCGCAGTTGAGGCTGATGATCGGTTTGTCGGCGCGCTTGGAAGCGGCGTGAATGGCCTGGGCCACCAGTTCCTTGCCGACCCCGGTTTCCCCGGTGATCAGCACGGTCAGGTCGCTGCCGCCGACCAGATTGATTTCTTCCACCAGCCGCTTATGCGCCTTGCTCTGGCCGATCATTTCGCGATTCTGCTGGCCGCTGGCCTGACGATAGACCTCGGCGCGCTGGTGTTCGTCCTCGGCACGGATGGCCAGGCGTTCGATGCGTTCGGCGGCGTTCACCGTGGCCGAAGCGAGGCTGGCGAAGGCTTGCAAGGCGTCGAGTTCGATCGGCTCGAAACGCTCCGGATCGAGGGCGTCGAGGGTGATCAGGCCCCAGAGTTTTTCATCGACGAACAACGGACAACCGAGGCAATCGTGAACTTCTAGATGATCGTCGAGGCCGTCGACCAGTCCGTCATACGGATCGGGCAGATCGCTGTCGGCGGCGAAACGGGTCGGCCCTTCGCCGGCCAGCAGCACTTCAAAACGCGGGTGTTCGCTGACCTTGAAGCGGCGGCCAAGGGTATCGGTGCTCAGCCCGTCGACAGCCAGCGGCACCAGCCATTCACCGTCGAGGCGCAACAGTGCGGCGGCATCGCAGGGCAGCAAGGCGCGCATGGCTTCGAGCAGGCGTCGATAGCGCTCGCCTTCGGGCAGTTCGCGGGACAGGTCGGAGACCAGTGGTAGCAGGGCGGTGAGCAATGATTTGGCGGACATAGGCTTGTAGTCAAAGAGACACGTTGTAGTCCAAGCGACTATAGAGTGGCTTGTGTCGATCTGACTACATAATTTTCAAGCTATTGATTTATATAGAAAAAATAGTTGGCACGAATACTGGAATGGATAAGGCACTTTTAGAGAAAGCTCAGGAGTTACCCTTATGCTTAGCGTCCAGGATCGTGCCATCGTCAAATCCACTGTGCCTCTGCTGGAAAGCGGCGGTGAAGCGCTGATCACCCATTTCTACCGCATGATGCTCTCCGAGTACCCGGAAGTCCGCCCGCTGTTCAACCAGGCCCACCAGGCCAGCGGTGATCAGCCCCGCGCCCTGGCAAACGGCGTGTTGATGTACGCCCGTCACATCGATCAACTCGACCAGTTGGGCGATCTGGTGGCGAAGATCATCAACAAGCACGTGGCGTTGCAGATCCTGCCGGAACATTACCCGATCGTTGGCACCTGCCTGCTGCGCGCGATCTCCGAAGTGCTCGGCGAAGAAATCGCCACGCCAGAAGTGATGAGCGCATGGGGCGCTGCCTACGGTCAACTGGCCGAGATCCTGATCGGCGCCGAAACCGCCATTTATGACCAGAAAGAGCAAGCCGTCGGCGGCTGGCGCGGGGCGCGGGAGTTCATCGTCGCGGCCAAGGTCGAGGAGAGCGCGGAAATCATTTCGTTCTACTTCGAGCCGGCGGACAAGGGCCCGATCCTCGCAGCCGAACCAGGCCAATACATCGGCATGAAGTTGATCCTCGACGGCGAAGAAATTCGCCGCAACTACTCGCTGTCGGCTCTGGCCAACAAAGGCCAGTACCGTATCAGCGTCAAACGCGAACCGGGCGGCCGTGCCTCCAATTACCTGCACGATCAACTGCATGTCGGCGCCAGCATTCAGCTGTTCCCGCCATCGGGCGAGTTCACCCTGACTGCCAGCGACAAACCGCTGGTGCTGATCAGCGGCGGCGTCGGCATCACTCCGACGCTGGCGATGCTGGAAGCGGCGCTGGAAACCGAGCGTCCGGTGTACTTCATCCACAGTGCGCGCAACGGCAGCGTGCATGCGTTCCGTGACTGGATCGATGGTCTGGCTGCACGTCATCCGCAGCTCAAGCGCTTCTATTGCTATGCCGAAGATGACGGCGTGAGCCCGGCGGCGGACAAGGTCGGGTTGTTAAGTGAAGAGCAACTGGGCGAGTGGCTGCCGGCGGAGCGTGATGTGGACGCTTACTTCCTTGGGCCGAAAGGTTTCATGGGAGCGATCAAGCGTCACCTGAAGGCGTTGGGTGTGCCGGAGAAGCAGAGCCGGTATGAGTTCTTCGGGCCGGCTGCTGCTCTGGAATAATCCGGAACCGAGTCGCCTTCATCGCGAGCAGGCTCGCTCCCACATTGAAATGCATTCAAATGTGGGAGCGAGCCTGCTCCGGGCGGCGATCCGACGATTGGCCGTTACACGGCCCTGATTCTTAAATTCTGTTTAAAGGTTAATCGTTTCTTAACCGGTTTATCGTTTATTCCCCGATGCTGATGATAGGCGCTCGTTCGTTTACATGATCAGGATCGCCCCCATGTCGCACTTCGCCTCTTCCCGTCGTTTCAGCCTGGCCACTTTGGGCCTGTCGGTTGCCTTGTTGTCCAGTCCGTTCGCGTTCGCCGAATCCGCCTTGATCGAACCCCAGACCCTGATCGTCGATCAGAGCCTGCCCAAGGCCCAGCGTGATGCGATGGAACTGGCGGCGCGGCGTTACGGCAGTTTCTGGAACACGGGCGAAGAGGCGTTGGCCACCGCCGCCCTGTCGCCGCAGTTCGTCGACAAGACCCCGCCGGAAGGCCGGGTGCAAGGGCCGACAGGGCCGTTGCTGGCGTCGAAGTTCTTTCGTACGGCGGTGCCGGACTTGAGTTGCGAGATCGAGCAAATGATCGTCGCCGGGGATCGCGTGGTGGTGCATCTGCACTTTCGCGGGCATTTCACCGGCACGTTCAAGGCTCTCAAAGGGCAGGGCCAGCGTGTAGACTTCCGGGCAACCGATATCTATCAGATCGACAACGGTCGCATCGCGGCCAATTGGCATATCGAAGACAACATCAGCCTGATGGCGCAACTGCAAGCGCAGCCGCCGGCCAGCTGAACCATGGACATGAAAGGGAAACGCGATGAGCGAGGAAACGATTCGATTGGGACGTGAGCGGCGCTATCTGGTGTTGCTGGGCATCATCTGCCTGGCGCTGATCGGCGGCGCGCTGTACATGCAGATCGTGCTGGGCGAGGCGCCGTGCCCGCTGTGCATCCTGCAGCGTTATGCGTTGCTGCTGATCGCGCTGTTCGCGTTCATCGGCGCGGCCATGCGCACCCGACGCAGCATCACGGTGTTCGAGGTTCTGGTGGTGATTTGTGCCATCGCCGGGGCCGCTGTCGCCGGGCATCACGTGTACACCCAGTTCTATCCGGCGGTGAGCTGCGGCATCGATGTGTTGCAGCCGATCGTCGATGACCTGCCGCTGGCGAAGATCTTCCCGCTGGGCTTCCAGGTCGACGGTTTCTGCTCGACGCCGTACCCGCCGATCCTCGGCCTGTCGCTGGCGCAATGGGCGCTGGTGGCTTTCGTGCTGGTGGTGATCCTGGTGCCGCTGCTGACCTCGCGTAACCGAAAAGCGTTGCGCTGAATCAACTTTTCGGCGCCTGCGCCGATAAAACAAACGCCTCGATTTGCGGTGACGCAACTCGAGGCGTTTTGCATTTCAGGGTCTGTGTGAAAACACCGTGACGAACGGCAAGGAAGGGTGCGACAGGTGTGCGACATGTTGTCACACAGGCCGTGTCGCAGCTCGTTTCACAGGCCCGGATTGGAGTGCTGTTACAAAAAAGGATTGGTCTGTTTCAGCGTTTGTCGGTTTTTGCACGCGTGTGCCGGATCAGGCAGTTTTAACAGACTCCGGCAGATGGCCAAAAGCCTTGGCATATCGGGCTTTGCGCGGATCGCGCCGTGGGAAAAAGCCCTCGGAGCTGTCTGAACTGAGGCCGATAGACCTACATTTTTTGGTGTTTTTGTTGAGAATCGATTTCGATAACATGCGGAACTTTTGCAAAAACGGTGATGGATTGTTGCTCAGAGCGATAAAAATTATTTCGGGATAAGACATGGTGTATAGGGCGCTACCTATCTACAATCGCCCGCACTGAATTCCCGGCACTGTTCAGCCTTTATTAAGGAGGCGAGCAGGAAGTCGGGTGTCGAGCAGCCGAGAGGCTTGCGAGACACCCAGGTGTCGGTGCCTTCCAACTTTCCGCACCAAATGGAATTGGTCTGTAACAAGGCCTTTGACCACGAATTCGAATAAGAACTGACCGCTGTCCCAGGTTTTGTCGAGCGTCTGACGCGCGACGGGCGGCCCTTATTCAATCCAAAGAAAATGCCAACCCTTGGCAGGGTGAAGTGTTGGCGATCAAAACCCAACTGCATTGCGCAAGCTGCTTTAGAGGTCGTGAGATGAGTAAAAACAGGTACCCCAGATTACTAGGCCTAGTGCCGCTGCTCGGCACGTTGTTGCTGGGAGGCTGCAACATGACCTTGCTCAATCCAACGGGCCAGGTCGGCCTGGAACAGCGCAACCTGATCATCACCGCCACGCTGCTGATGCTGTTGGTCGTTGTGCCGGTCATCGTCATGACCTTCCTGTTCGCCTGGAAGTACCGCGCCTCCAACAAGAACGCCGTCTACACCCCGAAATGGTCGCACTCGACCAAGATCGAAGTGGCAGTCTGGACCATCCCGGTCCTGATCATCATTGCCCTGGGTTACATCACCTACAAGTCGACCCACTCGCTGGATCCGTATCGTCCGATCGAATCCGACGTCAAGCCTGTGACCATCGAAGTGGTCGCGCTGGACTGGAAGTGGCTGTTCATCTACCCGGAACAAGGCATCGCCACGGTCAACAAGATCGTGTTCCCGGCGCACACGCCAGTTAACTTCCGGATCACTTCGGACGCGGTGATGAACTCGTTCTTCATTCCGGGCCTGGGCGGCCAGATCTACGCGATGGCGGGCATGACCACCAAGCTGCACCTGATCGCTGACCGCAACGCTGAAATGGACGGTATCTCCGCCAACTACAGCGGCGCTGGTTTCACCGGTATGAAATTCAAAGCGATCGCAACTTCTCAGGAAGATTTCGACGCCTGGGTAAGTGAAGTCAAAAAGGCACCTAAACAGCTTGAACCAGCTGAATACGCAGCCCTTGCCAAGCCAAGCCAGAACAATCCAGTCGAGCTCTACTCCTCGGTCACGCCGAACCTGTTCCAGACCATCGTCGACAAGTACGAAGGCATGAAACCGGGCAAGCCGCTGAAGCACGAGAAGAAAGAGAAAGAAGTGGCGGCAACGGATATGGACTCGAATTCGCATTCAGCTGCCGGGGCAGAGGAGTAAACGATGTTTGGTAAATTAAGTTGGGAAGCGATCCCTTTCCACGAGCCGATCGTGATGGTCACCATCTCGATGATCGCGCTCGGTGGTCTGGCGTTGTTCGCTGCAATCACCTACTTCAAGAAGTGGACTTACCTGTGGACCGAGTGGCTGACGTCGGTCGACCACAAGAAAATCGGCGTGATGTACATCATCGTCGCCATGGTCATGCTGCTGCGCGGTTTTGCCGACGCCATCATGATGCGTACCCAGCTGGCCATGGCCACCGAGGGTTCGCCTGGCTACCTGCCACCTGAACACTATGACCAGATCTTCACCGCTCACGGTGTGATCATGATCATCTTCATGGCGATGCCATTCTTCACCGGCCTGATGAACCTTGCAGTGCCGCTGCAGATCGGCGCGCGTGACGTTGCGTTCCCGTTCCTGAACTCCCTGAGCTTCTGGCTGCTGGTGTCCGGCGTCGTGCTGATCAACCTGTCCCTGGGCGTCGGCGAATTCGCCAAGACCGGCTGGGTTGCCTATCCACCGCTGTCGGGTCTGCAATACAGCCCTGGCGTGGGGATGGACTACTACATCTGGGCGCTACAGCTATCGGGTCTGGGTACAACGTTAACGGGGGTTAACTTCCTCGCGACCGTGCTGAAAATGCGTACCCCTGGCATGAAACTGATGGACATGCCGATCTTCACCTGGACCTGCACCTGGGCAAACGTTCTGATCGTGGCTTCGTTCCCGATCCTGACCGCTACCCTGGCACTGCTGACCCTTGACCGTTACATGGATTTCCACATTTTCACCAATGAACTTGGTGGCAATCCAATGATGTACGTCAACCTGTTCTGGGCATGGGGCCACCCTGAGGTTTACATCCTGATCCTGCCGGCGTTCGGCATTTTCTCGGAAGTCATCTCGGCCTTCACCGGCAAGAAACTGTTCGGCCACCACTCGATGATCTACGCCTCGGGCGCGATCTCGGTACTGGGCTTCATGGTTTGGCTGCACCACTTCTTCACCATGGGTTCGGGTGCCAGCGTCAACGCCTTCTTCGGTCTGGCGACGATGCTGATTTCCATCCCGACGGGTGTGAAACTGTTCAACTGGCTGTTCACCATCTACCAGGGCCGTCTGCGCTTCACCAGCCAGGTTCTGTGGACCCTGGGCTTCATGGTGACCTTCGCCATCGGCGGCATGACCGGCGTACTGCTGGCCATCCCGGGTGCTGACTTCGTTCTGCACAACAGCCTGTTCGTGATCGCTCACTTCCACAACGTGATCATCGGCGGCGCGGTATTCGGCTACATCGCAGGCTTCGGCTTCTACTTCCCGAAAGCGTTCGGCTTCAAGCTGCACGAAGGCTGGGGTAAAGCAGCGTTCTGGTTCTGGATCTCGGGCTTCTTCGTCGCGTTCATGCCGCTCTACGCTCTGGGCTTCATGGGCATGACCCGTCGTCTGAACGCTACCACCAACCCTGAGTGGGTACCGTACCTGTACGTTGCCATGTTTGGTGCGGTGATGATCGCTGTGGGTATCGCCTGCCAGCTGATCCAGCTGTACGTGTCGGTGCGTGACCGCAACAAGCCGGAAAACATGTGCGAACACGGTGACCCGTGGAATGCCCATACCCTGGAATGGTCGACCTCGTCGCCACCTCCGTTCTACAACTTCGCTGTACTGCCAAAAGCAGACTGCATCGATCCGTTCACCGAGGCCAAGGAAAACGGTACTGCGTACAAGGCACCAGCCAAGTACGAACCGATCCACATGCCGAACAACACCGCCACTGGCGTGGTGATGGGCGCACTGCTGACCGTGTTCGGTTTCGCGATGATCTGGCACATCTGGTGGTTGGCGATCGCCAGCCTGGCCGGCACTGTCATCTACTTCGTGATCCACGCAGCACGTGACGATCAGGGCTACATGGTGCCGGTTGAAACAATCGAGCGCATCGAAGCCGAGCAGCACAAGCGTCTGGTAGCGGCCGGGAAGATCCCTGCTTCCGCAACCCGTGTTGAAACCAAGTTGGAACAGGCTTAAACAATGTCGAACTTAGTGACCAATGCTGGACACGCCCATGGTCATGACCATGGGCACGATGACCATCACCACGACTCGGGCGAGATGACCGTATACGGTTTCTGGCTCTACCTGATGACCGACTGCATTCTGTTTGCGTCGATCTTCGCGGTGTACGCGGTGCTGGTAAACAACGTCGCCGGTGGCCCGTCGGGCCACGACATCTTCGAACTGCCATACGTGCTGGGCGAAACCGCTCTGCTGTTGTTCAGTTCGATCACCTACGGCTTCGCCATGCTGGCGTTGTACAAAGGTAAAAAGCAGCAGGTTCTGGGCTGGTTGTTCATGACCTTCCTGCTCGGCGCAGGCTTTATCGCCATGGAGATCAACGAGTTCCACCTGCTGATCTCCGAGGGCTTCGGTCCTAGCCGTTCGGGCTTCCTGTCGGCGTTCTTCACGCTGGTCGGTACCCACGGTCTGCACGTGTCCGCCGGTCTGATCTGGATGGGCATCATGATGTACCAGGTCAACAAGCACGGCCTGACGGCGACCAACAAGACCCGTCTGAGCTGCCTGAGCCTGTTCTGGCACTTCCTGGACGTGGTGTGGATCTGCGTATTCACCGTTGTTTACCTGATGGGGACCCTGTAATGGCTAATGCACACTCCCATGACAGCCATGATGCTGGCCACGGCAGCGTAAAGTCGTACGCCATTGGCTTCATCCTGTCGGTAATCCTGACCGTCATCCCGTTCGGTCTGGTGATGTTCCCGACCCTGCCGAAGTCGACGACGCTGGCAATCGTCCTGCTGTTCGCCGTGATCCAGGTGATCGTTCACCTGTATTACTTCCTGCACCTGGACCGTTCCATCGCTCAACGTAACAACGTGATTGCGTTCGTCTTTACGGCCATCGTGATCGTGCTGCTGGTCGGTCTGTCGCTGTGGATCATGTTCAGCATCCACACCTACATGATGGCGAAGTGAGGTAAACCCGATGTCGCTCAAGCACTTTATCCAAATCACCAAACCGGGGATCATTTTCGGTAACGTGCTTTCTGTGGCAGGCGGGTTCTTCCTGGCCTCGAAAGGGCATGTCGATCTGGCCGTGTTTCTGGCAGCCATGATCGGCACTTCCCTGGTTGTGGCCTCCGGTTGCGTGTTCAACAACTGCATCGACCGCGACATCGACCTGAAGATGGAACGCACCAAGAACCGGGTGCTGGTCCAGGGCTTGATCTCCCTGAAACTGGCCCTGGTCTATGCGACCGTCCTGGGTGTCGCCGGCGTTGCGTTGCTGTACAAGGTGGCCAACCCGTTGGCTGCCCTGTTCGCCGTGATCGGCTTCATCATCTACGTCGGCTTCTACAGCCTGTACCTCAAGCGCAAGTCGGTTCACGGCACGCTGGTGGGCAGTCTGTCGGGCGCCATGCCGCCGGTGATCGGTTACGTGGCCGTGACCAACAGCTTCGACATGGCCGCGCTGACCCTGCTGGTGATGTTCAGCCTGTGGCAGATGCCGCATTCCTACGCCATCGCGATCTTCCGCTTCAACGATTACCTGGCCGCATCGATTCCGGTGTTGCCAGTGAAGCGCGGAATCCAGGTGGCCAAGAAGCACATCCTGATCTACATCCTGGCCTTCCTCGTGGCGACCTTGATGCTGACCTTCAGCGGTTACGCCGGCATGAGCTACCTCGCCGTCGCCGCGGCCATGGGCATGTACTGGCTGTACATGGCCTGGACCGGCTACAAGGCGGTGGATGACACGGTCTGGGCACGCAAGCTGTTCGTGTTCTCGATCTTCACAATCACCGCGCTGAGCGTCATGATGTCCCTGGACTTCAAGGTGCCGACCGAGCTGCTGCTGACGTACGCGCCGTAAGGTTCGAACGTTGTACGAGAAACCCCGTTCATCGAGAGATGAGCGGGGTTTTTTGTTGCTCGGATGATGGATAAACGACGTCCTTTGTCGCGAACAGACTCTCTCCCAAAAGGGTGGGGTAATCAGCCATTCCCTCGAAACGACTAGCTAGAAATCGACAGGTTGCGGTCGATAGGCAAAAGCCCTAGATTCGGATCCAACTACATGCATCGATCAAGAGGCTGGGCGAAATGACTGAGAGGATGACCTGCGACGAGCGCTTCATTGCCCTGGCAAAAGAGCTGAACTACGACATCAACGGTGAGAACACGGTGGGTGGCAATTACGCGCCGTTGATCCGTCATCACGACGAGATTTACATCAGCGGCATGGTGCCGCGCACCGAGGGCAAGATTCAGTATCCGGGGCGGGTGGGGCAGGAGCTGACGCTCAAGGATGCGCAGGCCGCGGCGAGTATCAGCGCGATGCGTTGTCTGGCCTTTATCGTCGATGCAGTCGGTTCGCTGGACAAGGTCAGGTCGTTGTTGCGGGTCACGGTGTACGTGAAGTCCACGCCGGATTTCGTTGACCTCAGCGAAGTCGCCAACGGTGCATCGGATGTATTCAGTTATGTGTTGGGCGATGTCGGGCGGCACACCCGCACCACCGTCGGCGTCTATCAGTTGCCGAAAAACGCAGCCATCGAAGTCGACATGATTGCCGCCGTGCACCCATCGGCATAACCGCCAATCTGCGGACAACAAAAAGCCCCGCCTGAATTTCAGAGCGGGGCTTTTTCGTCAGCGCCGGTATTACTGGGCGGCGATGCTGTAGCCATCAAACGCGGTCTGCTGTTGCAGCGCGGTGATGATGTTTTTGCGGTTGATCGCGTGCTCGGTGCCGGCGTTGTCGACGAAGGTTTCGCCTTCGATTTCCGCCTCTTCGCCTTCACCGACGAAGGTGAAGCCGAGGAACTCCAGTGCCTCGCGATCCACGCTCAGGCGCGAACGCGGTGTGCGCATTGGCAGGGTCACGCTGATGCCGTCCTTGCTGATGCTGAACACTTCGACGTCTTTCTTGGCGCGTGCGGCCTTGCTCTTGCCGCCGCTCGGGCTGCTGATCGCTTGGTGAGTCTGGTTCAGAACCTTGAGGGCCAGGCCGTAGACGATTTCCTGGAACGCCGGATCGTCCTTGAAGCTCGACAGGATGCGGCTGATCGGGAACTTGCTGCTGAGGTCTTCGAGGGCGGCGATGTCGGCGGCTTCGGCGTCCTTCAGGCGCTTGAGTTCGCCCATCAGCTCGTAGGCCTGGTCGTCATCGAAGCGGTCGTGGGCCTGACGGATCGCGGCGCGCAGTTCGCGGATCTGATCGCTCTCGCGGCTCGACTGGAACGCGTCCAGCACCATCTCGCTGATGATCTTCGCCTGTGGGATGTGTTGTGAAAGATTGATGGAGTTTTCGTATTCCGCTTTGGACGACAGAGTGACTACGGATTCAGCGGTGTTGAAATCGGACATTGAAATTTCACTACTTTTTTAACTTGAGATGAGACGAGAAAGCGCGGGGGGCTTTTTCAGGCCGACTAATTTAGGGGAGCGCGGCGGCGTTGTCACGGAGCAAGGGGCCGGCGGTGCCGATTTTTTATCCGGATGATTTGTGAGGGGCAACCAGACACCGCGCGTGCCTTGGCTCATTCATTGGCGACAGCGTTCTCCGGTAGCCGCCGGGACGTCAGGCCACGCAGCGTCCAGTAGAGTTTCAGAGAGCGGGTGCTGATCAGGCCGCACATGAACCCCGAAATGCCGGCCTTGAGCAGCAGCATGTCCGGGGACGCGGAACGCTCCGGATTCACATCATTCTGGTAACCGAAGTAGTAGTTCGCGGAAAAGAACATCAGGTACATGATCAGGATTTTTACCGTGCCCGGCATGATCAGCCCTTTCGCAGAGTCGTCTAGCACCACGCCCCGCCGAGAGAACACCAGCCAGGCCGAGAGACCGCCCAGCAACAGCGCGGCGAACCATATGCTCAAAAACAGCGCCGGGCTGATCGTCAAATTCAGGGAATACAGCGACCACGCCAAAAACGCCGGGGGCGTTATCAGCATCGAGGCACGGCTTTCGCGGCGGGGAGAGAACGCCTTGATGCCGAAATAAACCAGCAGCAGAAAAATCAGGTAAACCCGTATCGGAGTGTTTTGCAGAATCGTGAGCATTGCGCAGCATCCATGCTGGAAAAGGAGGAGGGTGGAGCATAGCCGGGGTCACAGTAACCGTCGGCTATTTCAGCCGCAAACGCTCCATCGCGATCACCGACGTTTCAAACCCCAGGCTGGCAAAAAACGCTTCCGCACCTTCGCGCCCGGCACGCAGAACCCAGGTAATGTCGCTGTTATCGCCCATCACATGTTCGACCAGCGCCCGCCCGATGCCCGCGCGCCGGTGTTGCCCGTCGACCACGACCATCGACAGGTAGCCGTTGGACAAGCCATCGGTGATGCCACGGGCGAAACCGACAATCTGCTGGCCGCTCAATGCAACGGCCGTGCGCTGAGAGTTCTGAACAAGCTGTGCGAAATGTTCGGCGGTGCCGGTGCGATGGCCCCAGCCGTGCCGTTCTAGAAACTGCCTTGCTGCCTCCACTTCCGTGGGCAGGAGGTCGCGTATTGAAATGCCTTTGTTCATTCGTTGATTCCGTCCCTGGTGTATTTCCAACAGTAGTCGCGTTGCCTACGGTCTGCCCCACATCTGCATGGCGAACTCGACGAAGCGACGCAGTTTAGGCAACCGATAGCGATCCGGCGCGTAAAGCAGATGCATCGGGCGGTTCGGCGGCTGATAGTCCGGCATCACCACGACCAGTCTGCCGTCGCGCAGGTCCTGTTCCACCAGCGCGTCCGGCAGCATCACGATGCCCATGCCGGTGCGCGCGGCTTGATGCAGGCCGGCGGAGCTGTTGATCAGCATCGGGCCTTTGACGTCGACCATGATTTCTCCCTCCGGGCCGCTGAGGCGCCACTGCTTTTCCACCGATTGCCAGTCGTCACCGGCGGGATAGGCAAAGGACAGGCAGTCGTGCTGACGCAGCTCTTCAGGCGTGAGTGGCATGCCGCGTCGGGCCACGTATTCCGGGGAGGCGCAGACCGTCAGGGTGTAGTCGATCAGCGGGCGGGCGATCAGGTTGGACTGGTCGAAGTGGCCCAGTCGGAAGGCCACGTCGAGACCGCTTTCCAGCAGATCCGGACGGCGGTTGGTCAGGATCACGTCGAGTTTGACCTGCGGACATTGCAGGGAAAATTCACTGAGCGCCGGGGCCAGGCGTTCAACGCCAAAGGTCAGCGGCGCAGTAACCCGCAGAATGCCGCGCGGTTCATCCAGCGTCTGCTCGGCGAGGCGTTCGGAGTCGGCGACTAGACCTAATACCTCCAGGCAGCGCTGGTAGTAAACGCTGCCGAACTCAGTCAGTCGCTGACGGCGGGTGGTGCGTTGCAACAGTTGCACGCCGAGCCTTTGCTCCAGCGCCCGCAGGTGATTGCCCACCATGGTCGTGGACATTTCGCACTGCAGCGCGGCCGCCGTCATGCTGCCGGACTCCACAACCTTGACGTACACGCTCATCGACTGGAATAAATCCATTATCAAGCCCGGCTTTTAAATGATTGAAGTTTTGCCGAGTTTATCCAGTTCAGGTGGATAACCATACTGCCAGCACCTCTCACCTCGCTGGAGTTTGCCGACATGACCGCCGCCCTGATGAACACCTATCAACCTCTGGATTTGAGCTTCATCAAAGGCCTGGGCACCCGACTCTGGGATCAGGCGGGCCGCGAATATCTGGACGCGGTGGCGGGCGTGGCGGTGACCAATGTCGGCCATTCGCACCCGCGCATCGTGTCGGCGATCAGTGAGCAGGCGGGATTGTTGCTGCACACCTCCAATCTCTACAGCATCGACTGGCAACAATCGCTGGCGCAGAAGCTGACACGGCTGGCGGGGATGGAGCGGGCGTTCTTCAATAACTCCGGTGCCGAGGCCAACGAAACCGCGCTGAAACTGGCGCGTCTGTGCGGCTGGCGCAAAGGCATCGAACAGCCGCTGGTGGTGGTGATGGCCAACGCGTTTCATGGCCGTACCCTCGGCACCTTGTCCGCCAGCGATGGCCCGGCGGTGCGTCTGGGTTTCAATGACCTGCCCGGGGATTTCATCAAAGTGCCATTCGGCGATCTTCAGGCGCTGGAGCAGGTGCAGCGCAAATATGGTCAGCGGATCGTGGCGATTCTGGTCGAGCCGATCCAGGGTGAAAGCGGCGTGCAACCGGCGCCGCCTGGCTACCTCAAGGCCCTGCGTGAATTGTGCAACCGTCACGCCTGGCTGCTGATGCTCGACGAAATCCAGACCGGCATCGGCCGTACCGGCCGCTGGTTTGCGTTTCAGCACGAAGGCATCGTTCCCGACGTCATGACCCTCGCCAAAGGCCTGGGCAACGGCGTGCCGATCGGCGCCTGCCTGGCACGGGGCCGGGCGGCGGATCTGTTCACCCCCGGCAGCCACGGCAGCACCTTCGGCGGCAATCCACTGGCGTGTCGGGTAGGTTGCACCGTGCTCGAGATCATCGAGGAACAGGGCCTGCTGGAAAATGCCAGGGTCCAGGGCGAGTGCCTGCTGACCCGCTTGCGTGCAGAGCTGGCGGACAATCCGAATGTGCTGGCGATTCGTGGACAAGGGCTGATGATCGGCATCGAACTCAAACAGCCGATTCGCGACCTGACACTGATTGCCGCGCGGGATCATGGACTGCTGATCAACGTCACTCGCGGCAAGACGATCCGGCTGCTGCCGCCGCTGACGATTGATGAGCGGGAGGTGGGGATGATTGTCAGAGGGGTGGCTCGGGCGCTGGGCGAAAGCTGATTGTCCCGGTTGCGTCTGAAATGGCTGCCGTTTTATCGGCAGCCATTTTTATTTAATCAGGATAGTCCGACAAATCCGGCGCCAGCATCCGGGTCTTCGGTGCGCCGTTCGCGTTGTGCTGGATGATGTCGTTCGGCTGCCCCTGTTGGTTGAAAAACACCTGACCAATCCCCGCCGAATTCCACAGCCGCTCACCCGCTTCGGCGTGTTCCGGCACGTATGGGACGATGCGCATGCGGCGGCGTTTGGTCAGCCAGTTGAGGGGGGAGCGTGGTGAGTAGAGCCAGCGGTTGAGGCGGTCGAACCATTCCAGCAGGGTAGGCGGGAACTCGTTCTTGATACCGCTGCTGGTGATTTGCCAGATGCGCGGGCCGGCCTTGCGGTGTCGGATCAGGACTTCGTAGACGAAGGAATAATGCACGTCGCCTGACAGCACCACGTAACTGCCCGGTGTACGCGAGTGTCGGAAAATGTTCAGGATCACCTGGGCTGCGCCGCGATGGGCCATCCAGTTTTCTGCGTCCACCAGCAGTGGATAACCGCACCAGCTGAATACTCGCTGCACGGTTTCGATCAGCTTCACGCCGAAGATCGGTGCCGGCGAAACGATGATCGCCGAAGAATGGTCGAGCAGTTCCTGCTGCAGTTCGCTCAAGGCTTCCCAGTCCAGCAAACCCGACGGTTGCTTGAGCGCCATTTCGCTGCGCCAGCGTCGGGTGCGAGTGTCGAGCACCACCAGCGCCGGGCTGGTCGGCAATACGAAATGCCATTGCTGAAAGCGCAGCAGTTCCTCAATCAATGCGTCCTGCACGGGAGCGTCGAGATAGAGGTCGTCACCGCTGGCGCTCAGGCCTCGGGTTTTCTCCAGTACAGCGCTGAATGCATCCGGGTTGTTGCCCCAGCCCTGACACAACATGTAGGCGATCAGCGCGTTGCCGATGATGCGTTTGGAGAACGGGTGGCCGTAGGCCGTTTCCTCCCATTGCGCGGACAGGTTCCAGTCATCGGTGATGTCGTGGTCATCGAAGATCATCAGGCTCGGCAAGTGCGCCAATGCCCGGGCCACCTGGCCGAGGCCGGCCTTGAATCCGTCGATGCGAGTCTGTTCGAGGGCATAGCGCTTGAGGCGTTCAGGCGTCAGTGCTGGCGGCTGCGGATTGACCAGTGTCCAAGGGGTTGGCGACCACACCAGCAAATACATCGCCATGACTTCGGCAAACGTCACGAGGTGATTGTCGGCGCTGCTGCTGGTGAAAATCGGCTTGCGTGCACCGCCGAAGAAACGCTCGCGCAATGTCTCGTTGCTCTCGAGTGCCGGCAGCAAATCCGCACGATGGTAGTAGCTGGCCGGATGTTCATAGAGCTTCGCGCTGTCGCTGACCACCGCGCCTTCGAGGTGCTCACCGAACAGACCGAGGCGCTCGATCAGGGCATGAATTGCCCGCAACATCGGGCCGGCAACGTCGTCGGCGTAAACCTGATCGCCGCTCATCATCAACAGGGCGGGACGTTGCTGCGGATCGGTTTCGGCGGCCAGCAACCGGTCAACGCAGAGCAGGCCGTCGGCGGCCGGGTGATGGGGCTTGCGGCAGGAACCGTGCAGCAACTGGTCGATGCGAGAACGCAGGACGAAGTTCGGGCTGGTGGCGTTGTCGTAGAGCAGGTGCGGCGCCCAGTCGGCGATGGGCTGCTGGCCATCGATCAACAGGTCGTAGTCGATGCGGGTGTCACAGGGCAGGGCGGTTTCCAGCGGAACGTCGATCAGGTGAACAAACGCCCGGGTGCCTACCGGAATGACCGTGCATTTCCCGGCACCCAGTGGAATGTCTCCTACGCCTTGCAGGCGCAAGGTCAACGACAGTTCGCGGCTGCCGACCAGCCAAAACACTAAGCGCGTTGGTTCCAGTCGGCGCAGCAGTGGCCCGGCCAGAACAGCAGGCAACGGGCTCAGGTCATCAGGTGTCGGAGGCATCGGGGGAAAAGCTCAAGGCGCACAGGCCGGCGATGATAGCGCAGCCGGCGCCTCGAACCCTTAAACCAGGCTTAAGAGCCCGTTTTTTCCAGCTTCAGCGCCAGCAGGCGCCATTCGGCAGGTGTCGCGTCGACTCGTGGCTGTTCCTGTACGGAGCAGTCGAAGCGGTACGTCACATCGTCGCCATTCATGTTCCGCGCGGTGACGGTGTTGCTGAAGGTGTAGACCTGATCCTTGAAGCGTTGCGGCGTCAGGCTTTTGCTGTCGGCAAACCGGGCAGACGCAGGGAAGCGCAAGGTGCTGGTCACGAACGGGCTGCACATGACATACGCGAGCATTGACTTGTCGCCCTGCGCATCGGCGCGCAGTTTTTTGCTCAGTGCCGTCAGGGCCTTGCGTCCCTCATCGTCACTCTGGTCGATCACGGTTTGCACCGACATCGTCTTCGGCGCGCGACTGGCGTAGTTCGGCAGCAGCGCGGAATCCGCTGGAGAGGGCTTGTTGTCCGGCTCGATAGCGGCAAACACCGGCGCATCTTTCAGCGCAGCAGGACTTGCAACTGCCTCGGCTTCCGGCAGCAACGAGGTCGGTTCGGCTTGCTGCTGTGCCACGACGTTTTCAGTCTGCGCGGCTTCGTAGCGATGCGCCGACGGGAACAATGAAAAAGTGATCGCCAGCACCACCATCGAAACAATGAAACCGCCCGCGACACCGACCAGGTTGGCGTAAAACAGATTCCAGCTGCCGCGGTTTTTCACCACCCAGCGCCACATGAAACCCCAGGCCGCGACAAATGCCAGAAAACGCAAAAACTCCATTCGATCCTTTCCTTAAACCTGCAAAACCTGAATTCAGCGCTCGCAGTGCTGAGATGGGCGGCAAGATAGCAAAATAGACATCCGCTGCTACAGCAACCATCGCATTCAACGCCGGCAAAATTATTTGAGTGCAAAAAACATGAATGTTGTCAGGCCGGCCACGGTGCCGCAAAGGCCTGCCAGTAGCTGACGCGCAACAGGATGTTCGACCCGCGATCGATGGGATACCAGCATCCATACACCCACCAGCGCCGCAGCGGTTGTCAGCATCTGCAGCACTGTGCCCATTAGCCCGGGTATGGGCGGCCGGTCCGCCCCGAACAGGCGAATGTAAAACTCCGAGACCACCACG
Source organism: Pseudomonas sp. B21-021 (assembly GCF_024749205.1). Lineage (NCBI taxonomy): Bacteria > Pseudomonadati > Pseudomonadota > Gammaproteobacteria > Pseudomonadales > Pseudomonadaceae > Pseudomonas > Pseudomonas sp. B21-021. The sequence continues at coordinate 5,297,526 of NZ_CP087192.1, read as the reverse complement.
CCTACCATCATGCCGCTGGCGGCACCGAGCACATTGGCGAGGATCAGATTCCAGGCACCACGTTGCCTGACGACCCATACCCACATGGCCGCCCAGGCAAAAAACATAACGGCTATTTCCATCGCATTCTTCCTTCGGAATCGGTGTTGATCAGGCCCTTGGCAGCTTGCTCGACAGTGGACGGCAAGATAGCAAAATAGTAGCGTCGCGCCACTGACTTCATCTCCGTAATGGACTACTCATGCCTGCTCTCAAAACCTGCCGTCTGTTTTGTGCGTTCGTCCTTGCTACCACGCTGACTCCGGCATTCGCTGCCTGGAAAGAGCACCCGGAAAACAGCTGGAAGTATTACCTCGCCAACTGTCAGCGCATGCAGGAAAAAATGGCCGACGTCCAAAGCGGTCGCGTGCCCGGCGCCTTTGAGGTGACGGGCGATCTGGAGAACAGCCTGGGGAGCATGAATGAGCACCGCCCAAACCTGCCTCCCCAGTACCTCGCCTCCGGGGAATTCGCTCAATGCGAAAACGTGGCGGCCGAGGCCGATGCGATGATTGCCCGTGGCAAAGCCGAGTTCGCCGACAGAATGAACCAGGCTGCCGAGCAAGGCCGGATCGCCCACCAGAACTCCCCCGAATACCAACGTGCCCGTTCACTCGGCTACAGCGATGTCGGCGAAATCTCCTTCCTCAAACTCCACGAAGACATGGACGGCGAAGCACGCCTGAAAACCATGTTGATTACCGTCGATGAAGTCTGCGGCCAATACTTTCGTGCCACGCAATATGTGAAGCCGTATGTGATCTACACCGTTCGGCCGTCGGATGGCGGGTGTGGTGAGGAAAAGCGCGTGGCGATTGTCGGTGGCAGGTCGGTTGAGAAGGGTGATTACATCGATGAGCGGGGCGAGTTTCAGTATGTGGGCTGGAAGAAACTGGTGGGGGCGGATGGGTTTCCTACTGAGATTCGGGTGTTGAAGGCTCGGCGCTGACCGCAAAACAGTCACGCCGTCCAGTCACGTCTGGGGGAAATAATTCACCGCCAGAAACAGCAGGGTCGCCATGCCCGCGGCCAGGCCACACACCGCGCCGAGCAACTGGCGTGCAATCGGGTGTTCGGGTTGACGGCGATTGGCAATCCACAGCCATACCCCCGCCAGAACGCCCGCGCTGGTGATGAACACCACCAGACTGCGATGCAGGTTGGGTGTCGCCATCGACGTACCAATGACTGCGTCGTAAATCAGCGTGAACACAATGCCGGTAACCACGCCACTTCCGGCGCCGGCAAGGTTGGCCAGCAACAGGTTCCACTCACCCCGTTGCTTCACCACCCACAGCCAGGTTCCAGCCATCACCAGCAAACACAACACAGCATCCATTTTGGTCTATTCCCGAGTGCGCGATAACAGAGGCGGAGACAGGCCTCTAGCGAGTGGACGGCAAGATATCAAAATAGAAGCTTCGCGCCACTTTCTTCATCTGCGTAGCTTAAAGAATGTCCTTCAAATAACCCTTGAGCGCGAGCAGCGGCTGATCCAGCTGCTCCAGCGACTGCGCCTGACTGAAGTCCGTCGACAACTTGTGCAGTTCCCGCCCCAACGGTTTCTCGACGCCACCCAACGCATCCATCGCCAGCGCCAGGCATTCGTTCATCTTGAACTGGATCGTCTCGACATCACCTCGGCGCACCAGCAATTCGAACACGTCTTTCTGATAGTCGCCCATGACCATGTCATCCCGCAGAATCGGGCTCAGGCCTTCTTCCTCGTACGCGAGTTTCAGGGAGAACAGGGCGACGGTTTCCAGTGACGTTTCCATGGGGTGAACCTGTGTGAGATCTCGCCGGAGGGCCAGCGGCACTTTCCGACAGACGAAAAAAAAGGCCTTGCTAAGCAAGACCTTTCTTGATTTTGGTGCCCCGAGGGAGACTCGAACTCCCACTCCTTTCGAAAACGGATTTTGAATCCGCCGCGTCTACCAATTCCGCCATCAGGGCTCAATGGCGGCGAAGTATAGAGAGGTGCCTACCGTTGGTCAATCACGTTTCATGGTCAATTTTCGATATTTCCGCTAGACTTTCCGGCCCTGCTAGACGAACCCCATCATGCGCGTTGCTGACTTTACCTTCGAGCTTCCTGATTCGCTGATTGCCCGCCATCCTTTGGCCGAGCGTCGCGGTAGTCGCCTGTTGACCCTGGATGGGGTCAGCGGCGCCCTGGCACACCGTCAATTCACTGATCTGCTGGAGCATTTGCGCCCGGGCGATCTGATGGTGTTCAACAATACCCGGGTGATTCCGGCGCGCCTGTTCGGGCAGAAGGAGTCCGGCGGCAAGCTGGAAATCCTCATCGAACGCGTGCTCGATACCCATCGCGTGCTGGCCCATGTGCGTTCCAGCAAGTCGCCGAAGCCGGGTTCGAAGATCCTGATCGACGGCGGCGGCGAAGCCGAGATGCTGTCGCGTCACGATGCGCTGTTCGAGCTGGGGTTTGCCGAAGAAGTGCTGCCGCTGCTCGATCGCGTCGGCCACATGCCGTTGCCTCCTTATATAGACCGCCCGGACGAAGGTTCGGATCGCGAGCGCTATCAGACCGTGTATGCCGAGAAACTCGGCGCGGTGGCGGCACCGACCGCCGGGCTGCATTTCGATCAGACGTTGATGGAAGCGATCGCCGCCAAGGGCGTCGAGACTGCGTTCGTCACACTGCACGTCGGCGCCGGCACGTTTCAGCCGGTGCGCGTCGAGAAGATCGAAGATCACCACATGCACAGCGAGTGGCTGGAAGTCGGTCAGGACGTAGTTGATGCAGTCGCCGCTTGCCGTGAGCGCGGCGGTCGAGTCATCGCTGTCGGCACCACCAGCGTGCGTTCGCTGGAAAGCGCCGCCCGCGATGGCGTGCTCAAGCCGTTCAGCGGCGACACCGACATCTTTATCTTCCCGGGGCGGCCGTTCCATGTGGTCGATGCGCTGGTCACCAATTTCCATTTGCCCGAATCCACGCTGTTGATGCTGGTCTCGGCCTTCGCCGGTTATCCGGAAACCATGGCTGCCTACAAAGCCGCGGTCGATAACGGATACCGCTTTTTCAGCTACGGTGATGCGATGTTCATCACCCGTAATCCCGCCCCCCGCGGCCCAGAGGAATCCGTATGAGTCGCACCTGTCGTATGTCTTTCGAGTTGCTTGCCACCGATGGCAAGGCTCGTCGTGGTCGTCTGACCTTCCCTCGTGGCACCGTCGAGACCCCGGCCTTCATGCCGGTGGGCACCTACGGCACGGTCAAGGGCATGTTGCCGCGTGACATCGTCGCCACCGGCGCGGAGATCATTCTGGGCAACACCTTCCACCTGTGGCTGCGCCCGGGTACTGAAGTGATCAAGGAGCACGGCGACCTGCACGATTTCATGCAGTGGAAAGGCCCGATCCTGACCGACTCCGGCGGTTTCCAGGTGTTCAGCCTCGGCGCCATGCGCAAGATCAAGGAGGAGGGCGTGACCTTCGCCTCTCCGGTCGACGGCTCGAAAGTGTTCATGGGCCCGGAAGAGTCGATGCAGGTCCAGCGCGATCTGGGCTCGGACATCGTGATGATCTTCGACGAATGCACCCCGTACCCGGCTGACGAAGACGTGGCCCGTGTGTCCATGGAGCTGTCGCTGCGCTGGGCCCAGCGTTCGAAGAATGCCCATGGCGACAACACGGCGGCGCTGTTCGGCATCGTCCAGGGCGGCATGCACCAGGACCTGCGCATGCGCTCGCTGGAAGGCCTGGACAAGATCGGCTTCGATGGCCTGGCCATCGGCGGTCTGTCGGTGGGCGAGCCCAAGCACGAGATGATCAAGGTGCTGGACTACCTGCCGGGCATGATGCCGGCTGACAAACCTCGTTACCTTATGGGCGTTGGCAAACCGGAAGATCTGGTTGAGGGTGTGCGCCGCGGTGTGGACATGTTCGATTGCGTGATGCCAACCCGTAATGCCCGCAACGGGCATCTGTTCATTGATACAGGCGTGCTGAAGATCCGTAACGCGTTCCATCGCCATGATGATTCGCCGCTGGATCCGACCTGCGATTGCTATACCTGCCAGAACTTCTCCCGCGCTTATCTGCATCATCTGGACAAGTGCGGCGAAATGCTCGGCAGCATGCTCAATACCATCCACAATTTGCGCCATTATCAGGTGCTGATGGCTGGTTTGCGCGAGGCTATTCAACAGGGTACATTGGCCGCCTTTGTCGATGCCTTCTACGCCAAACGCGGGCTTCCCGTTCCGCCTTTGGACTGAGATTTCTGACCCCAAGATTCAACATTTGCAACTGGAGTGCTAAATGAGCTTTTTTATCTCTAATGCCATGGCTGACGCGGCTGCACCGGCTGCAGCGCCTATGGGCGGCGGCTTCGAGTGGATTTTCCTGGTCGGCTTCCTGGTCATCTTCTACCTGATGATCTGGCGTCCACAGGCCAAGCGCGCCAAAGAGCAGAAGAACCTGCTGAGCAGCCTGCAGAAGGGCGACGAAGTGGTCACCACCGGCGGCATCGCCGGCAAGATCACCAAAGTGGCCGATGACTTCGTGGTTCTGGAAGTTTCCGACACCGTGGAAATGAAGTTCCAGAAGGGCGCCATCGCCGCCACGCTGCCAAAAGGCACGCTGAAAGCGATCTAAGGTTCCAACTTCTACTCAATCGACGGGGCGCGCAAGGCGCCCCGCGTTCATAACGGGCGGCGTGATGCTGAACAAATATCCTCTGTGGAAATACATTCTGATCCTGGCGGTGCTGGCGATCGGTCTGATTTATTCCGCTCCGAATCTATACCCCGATGACCCGGCCATTCAGATCAGCGGCGCCAGCACGGCCCTGCAGGTCAATCAGGCCGATCTGGATCGCGTGAGCACCGCGCTCAAGGAATCCGGGATCAACGTCAAGGCTTCGAGCCTGGCTGCGAACGGCAAGGGCGGTCTGATCCGTCTGACCAAGGCTGAAGACCAGCTGCCGGCCAAGGACGTTGTCCGCAAGGCATTGGGTGATGACTACGTCGTCGCGCTGAACCTGGCACAAACCACCCCGCAATGGCTGCGCAGTGTGGCCGCGCACCCGATGAAGCTGGGTCTGGACTTGTCCGGTGGTGTGCACTTCCTGCTGGAAGTGGACATGGACAAAGCCCTCGACGCCCGCCTGAAAGTCTACGAAGGCGACGTCAAGAGCCTGTTGCGCAAAGAGAAACTGCGTTATCGCAGCCTGCCGCAACTCAATGGCGCCATTCAGCTGGGCTTCAGCGATGCTGATTCCCGCGAACAGGCCCGCGCGCTGATCCGCAAGAATTTCAACGATTTCGACATTGTTCCGGCCGACCTCAACGGTCAACCGGTGCTGCGTCTGGCGATGACCCCGGCCAAGCTGGCGGAAATCCGTGAATACTCCATCAAGCAGAACTTGACCACGGTACGTAACCGCGTCAACGAGCTGGGTGTTGCCGAGCCGATCGTCCAGCGTCAGGGCGCCAACCGTATCGTGGTTGAGCTGCCGGGCGTGCAGGACACTGCCGAAGCCAAGCGCATCCTCGGCAAGACGGCCAACCTGGAGTTCCGTCTGGCTGCAGAGCCGGGTGCTTCGAAAGCCACTTCCGAAACTTTCGAATTCCGCGAAGGCAATCGTCCTCCTGCCCAGATCGAGCGTGGCCTGATCATCACCGGTGACCAGGTGACTGACGCCAAGGCCGGTTTCGGCGAGCACGGCACGCCTGAAGTGAACATCCGTCTGGATGGTCACGGTGGCGAGCTGATGAGCCGCGCGACCCGCAGCAACGTCGGTCGCAGCATGGCGGTGATCTTCATCGAGCAGCGCCCGGTCACCACTTACACCAAGCAAGTGGTCGATGGCGTCGAGAAAGACGTCGCGGTGCAGACCTTCAAGGAAGAGAAGAAGATCATCAGCCTGGCGACCATTCAGTCGCCGCTGGGTGCTCAGTTCCGTATCACCGGCCTGAACGGCCAGGGCGAGTCGTCCGAGCTGGCGCTGCTGCTGCGTGCCGGTGGTCTGGCTGCTCCGATGTACTTCGCTGAAGAACGCACCATCGGCCCGAGCCTGGGTGCAGACAACATCACCAAGGGTATCGATGCATCGCTGTGGGGCATGTTGTTCGTCTCGCTGTTCATCATCGCCATCTACCGTTTCTTCGGTCTGATCGCCACCGTTGCACTGGCGGTGAACATGGTGCTGCTGCTGGCCTTGATGTCGCTGCTGGGCGCCACGCTGACCCTGCCGGGTATCGCCGGTATCGTGTTGACCATGGGTATGGCAGTCGACGCCAACGTACTGATCTTCTCGCGGATTCGTGAAGAGATCGCCGCCGGCATGACCGTGCAGCGTGCAATCAACGAAGGCTTCGGTCGGGCATTCACTGCGATTCTCGACGCCAACCTGACCACCTTGCTGGTCGGCGGCATCCTGTTCGCCATGGGCACCGGCCCGGTGAAGGGCTTCGCAGTAACCATGTCCCTCGGGGTTCTGACTTCGATGTTCACGGCCATCATGGTCACCCGCGCGATGGTCAACCTGATCTTCGGCGGTCGTGACTTCAAGAAGTTGTGGATTTAAGGGGCTGCCATGTTACGTACAATCAACTTCATGGGCGTCCGCAACTTTGCGTTCGGCGTCACTGTATTTCTGACCTTGCTGGCAATCTTTAGTGTGTTCCACAAGGGCATGAACTGGGGTCTGGACTTCACCGGCGGTACGCTCATCGAGCTGACCTACGAGCGTCCGGCCGATGTCACCAAAGTGCGCGAGCAGCTGGTTTCTTCCGGTTATCACGAAGCCGTGGTGCAGAACTTCGGCGCGACCACCGATCTGCTGGTGCGCATGCCGGGTGAAGACCCGCAGCTGGGCCATCAGGTGGCGGAAGCGCTGCAGAAGGTCGGCGGCGACAACCCGGCGACCGTCAAGCGCGTCGAGTTCGTCGGCCCGCAGGTCGGTGAAGAACTGCGCGACCAGGGCGGCATGGGCATGCTGCTGGCGCTCGGCGGCATCCTGATCTACCTGGCTTTCCGCTTTCAGTGGAAGTTTGCGGTCGGCGCCATCGTGTCGCTGATCCACGACGTGATCGTGACCGTGGGTATCCTGTCGTTCTTCCAGATCACCTTCGACCTGACGGTGCTGGCGGCGGTACTGGCGATCATCGGTTACTCGCTCAACGACACCATCGTCGTGTTCGACCGGGTGCGTGAGAACTTCCGTGTTCTGCGCAAGGCCACGCTGATCGAGAACATCAACATCTCGACCACCCAGACCCTGCTGCGGACTATCGCGACCTCGGTTTCGACCTTGCTGGCGATTGCGGCGCTGCTGTTCTTCGGCGGTGACAACCTGTACGGCTTCTCCCTGGCGCTGCTGGTGGGTGTTCTGGCGGGTACCTACTCGTCGATCTACATCGCCAACGTGGTGCTGATCTGGCTGAACCTGTCGACCGAAGACCTGATTCCGCCGGTCAACACCGAGAAGGAAGTCGACGACCGTCCATAACGGCCATCGTTTTCCCGGCTGTCAGTCAAAAAAGACGCGAGTTGAACTCGCGTCTTTTTTTTTGCTCCAAGGCTGGGAGAAGCGCGGGCGCGTCCCGCATGTGATGGTCAGGAGGTTCATGTGAACAAGTCGTTGCTGGTTGGTGCGGTATTGGGTGCTGTCGGTGTGACTGCCGGGGGTGCTGTTGCCACCTACAGCCTGGTTAAAAGCGGCCCTGAGTATGCGCAAGTGCTGGCCGTAGAACCGGTCAAAACACAGATCAAGACTCCACGTGAAGTGTGCAAGGATGTGACGGTGACCCGGCAGGCGCCGGTGAAAGATCAACACCAGATCGCCGGCACCGTGGTCGGTGCGCTGGCAGGTGGTCTGCTGGGTAACCAGATCGGCGGCGGCACCGGCAAGAAGATTGCCACGGTGGCCGGTGCGGTCGGTGGTGGTTACGCCGGTAACAAGGTTCAGGAGGGTATGCAGGAGCGTGATACCTACACCACGACCCAGACTCGCTGTAACACGGTGAATGACATCAGCGACAAGGTCGTGGGCTATGACGTCCGGTATTCGCTGGACGGCAAGGAAGGCAAGGTGCGGATGGATCGTGATCCGGGCAACCAGATCCCGGTCGACAAGGAAGGCAAGCTGATCCTGTCGCAGAACGAGCCGGGCCAGTAACTGGCTGATGGCTTATAGGAAAAGCACCCTTCGGGGTGCTTTTTCATGCCCATAAAAAAACACCCCGAAGGGTGTTTTTTTTGGTTTCGCGAAACGCTTAGCGCTTCAGCGAGGCCGGCAGGTGCGGCTGGATCGCCGTCAGAACTGCCTTGAAGCATTTGGTGTTGCCGGCAACAACGTGGCCTTTCTCAAGGAAGTCGTGACCGCCGGTGAAGTCGCTCACCAGGCCGCCTGCTTCCTGAATCAGCAGGGCGCCAGCGGCCATGTCCCACTCGGACAGGCCTGATTCCCAGAACGCGTCGAAACGACCAGCAGCAACGTAAGCCAGGTCCAGGCTCGCCGAACCGGCGCGGCGGATGCCGGCAGTCTGGCCAACCAGGGCGCGGAACATGCCCAGGTAGTTGTCGAGGTTGTCCATCTGGTCGTCACGGAACGGGAAACCTGTACCGAGCAGAGCGCCGTCCAGGCTGGTACGACCGCTGACACGCAGGCGACGACCGTTCAGTTGAGCGCCGCGACCACGGCTGGCGGTGAATTCTTCCTGGCGAACCGGATCCAGAACAACGGCGTGTTCCAGGCGACCACGGTATTTGCAGGCAATGCTGACAGCGAAGTGAGGAATGCCGCGCAGGAAGTTGGTGGTGCCGTCCAGCGGATCGATGATCCACAGGTATTCTTCGCCTTCGATGCCGGTGCCGGCGTGCAGACCGGTCTCTTCACCCATGATCGAGTGATTCGGGTAAGCCTTGCGCAGGGCGTCGATGATTTTCTGTTCGGCGGCGCGATCGACCTCGGATACGTAATCCTTGGCGTCTTTTTCGTCGACCTTGATGGTATCCAGGCGCTCGATGGAGCGGAAGATCAGTTCACTGGCGCTGCGGGCGGCGCGCAGCGCGATATTCAGCATGGGCTGCATGGATGTGTCACCTAAGGTTGTTAAAGAAAGCCGCGCATTCTATCAGAACTTTTCTTCAGGTGAAGGTCGCTGTTCGCTTTCATAGCTTAACGGTAGGCTGTTCTGTAAGATTTGCACCCCTTTGCCGAGTCCGAGAGCGCCCGCCGTGCTGCAAAATATTCGTGTCGTCCTGGTCAACACCAGCCATCCGGGAAACATCGGCGGGACCGCGCGCGCCATGAAAAACATGGGCCTGTCGCGCCTGGTACTGGTTGATCCGCGAGTCTTTCCGCATCACGAAGCCGATGCCCGTGCTTCCGGTGCCGGTGACATCCTTGAAAACGCGCAAGTCGTCGCCACCTTGGAAGACGCCCTGGTCGGTTGCAATCTGGTGCTCGGCACCAGTGCTCGTGATCGGCGCATTCCCTGGCCATTGCTGGATCCGCGCGAGTGCGGGACCAAAGTGGTCGAGGAGGCCGGGCAGGGCGCGGAAATTGCGCTGGTGTTCGGTCGTGAAGATTCCGGCCTGACCAACGACGAGCTGCAGCGATGTCACTATCACGTGCACATCCCCTCCGATCCTGAATTCAGCTCGCTGAACCTCGGGGCGGCGGTGCAGGTGTTGAGTTATGAAGTGCGCATGGCGTGGCTGGCTGCACAAGGTCAGCCGACCAAGATCGAGAAGGAAGAAGTCGCCTCCGTGAAAAGCGCAGAGCTTGCGACCATGGATGAGCTGGAGCGGTTCTATGAACACCTGGAGCAGACTCTGGTGGCCATCGAATTCCTCGATCCGGAAAAGCCGCGACACTTGATGGCGCGCCTGCGCCGGTTGTACGGACGCAGCTCGGTCAGCCGGGCGGAAATGAATATTTTGCGTGGCATCCTCACGGAAACCCAGAAAGCGGCCCGTGGCGAGCTCCTTAAGCGGAAGGATTAATGATGTTCGAGCGTTTGCGTGAAGATATCCAGAGCGTATTCCACCGAGACCCGGCGGCGCGTAACGCTTTTGAAGTCCTGACCTGCTACCCCGGCATGCATGCAATCTGGATTCATCGACTGGCCGGCATGCTCTGGCGCAACGATCTGAAATGGCTGGCACGGCTGGTGTCGAACTTCGGTCGCTGGCTCACCGGGATCGAGATCCATCCGGGTGCCAAGGTCGGTCGACGCTTCTTCATCGACCATGGCATGGGCATCGTGATCGGCGAAACCGCTGAAATCGGCGATGACGTGACGATCTATCAGGGCGTGACCCTGGGTGGTACCAGCTGGAACAAAGGCAAGCGTCACCCGACCCTCGGCGATGGCGTTGTGGTGGGGGCGGGTGCGAAGGTGCTCGGTCCGTTCACTGTGGGTGCTGGCGCCAAGGTCGGGTCCAATGCCGTGGTCACCAAGGAAGTGCCTCCGGGCGCCACTGTGGTGGGGATTCCGGGGCGTATCATCGTCAAGTCCGATGATGAGGCGGACGCCAAGCGCAAGGCGATGGCCGAGAAGATCGGCTTCGATGCCTACGGCGTCAGCGAAGACATGCCCGATCCGGTGGCGCGCGCCATCGGCCAGTTGCTCGATCACCTGCAAGCGGTGGACGGACGTCTGGAGGGGATGTGCGGCGCGCTGAAGGATCTGGGCAGTAATTACTGTGCGAAAGACCTGCCCGAGCTGCGTGAAGAAGACTTTGCCTGCGTCAAGGGCAAGGACGAATCCAAGCTCCACTGACGCACTTGCAGGGCTGCTGCCGACCGGTGTGCCATTAGGCCGCAGACCCTGCTATCATTCGCGCGCTCTTTTGCGGGTAAACCCGACTAAAGCACTAGGTCTTATAGTTGACTTAAATGCTCGGGAATTGCATACTCCCGCCCATTCCGAACTCCGTGGTAATTGTCCATGCGACTGACTACAAAAGGCCGATACGCCGTGACCGCCATGCTTGACCTGGCGTTGCACGCGCAACACGGGCCGGTGTCCCTGGCCGATATCTCCGAGCGCCAAGGCATCTCCCTGTCCTATCTCGAACAGCTTTTCGCCAAGCTGCGCCGCAGTAACCTGGTTTCCAGTGTTCGCGGTCCGGGCGGTGGCTACCAGTTGTCCCGCGACATGCAGGGCATCCAGGTGGCTCAGGTGATCGATGCGGTGAACGAATCGGTCGATGCAACAAAATGCCAGGGCCAGGGCGACTGCCACTCCGGTGACACCTGCCTGACCCATCACCTGTGGTGCGACCTGAGCCTGCAGATTCACGAATTTCTCAGCGGTATCAGCTTGGCCGACCTCGTAACTCGCCGTGAGGTGCAGGAAGTGGCCCAGCGTCAGGATCAGCGTCGTTGCAATGGCAAGGCGCCGCGCCTGGACAAGATTGAAGCGTCCGCCGTCGAATGACAGCCAGAGAGCTAGCGGCACGCCAGCCAGCCTGATTTAGGAGATAGTCCATGAAATTGCCGATTTACCTTGATTACTCTGCGACCACCCCGGTCGATCCGCGCGTTGCGCAAAAAATGAGTGAATGCCTGCTGGTCGACGGAAACTTCGGTAACCCGGCGTCCCGTTCCCACGTGTTCGGCTGGAAAGCCGAAGAGTCCGTCGAAAACGCCCGTCGTCAGGTGGCCGATCTGGTCAACGCCGACCCGCGTGAAATCGTCTGGACCTCCGGTGCCACCGAGTCCGACAACCTGGCAATCAAGGGTGCGGCACATTTCTACGCCTCCAAGGGCAAGCACCTGATCACCTCCAAGATCGAACACAAGGCTGTCCTCGACACCATGCGCCAGCTGGAGCGTGAAGGTTTCGAAGTCACCTACCTCGATCCGACCGAAGATGGCCTGATCACCCCGGCCATGATCGAAGCCGCGCTGCGCGAAGACACCATCCTGGTGTCGGTAATGCACGTGAACAACGAAATCGGTACCGTCAACGACATCGCCGCCATCGGCGAGCTGCTTCGTTCGAAGGGCATTCTGTTCCACGTCGACGCCGCTCAGTCCACCGGCAAGGTCGAAATCGACCTGCAGAAACTGAAAGTCGACATGATGTCGTTCTCCGCTCACAAGACCTACGGCCCTAAAGGCATCGGCGCGCTGTACGTCAGCCGCAAGCCGCGTGTGCGCATCGAAGCGACCATGCACGGCGGCGGTCACGAGCGCGGCATGCGTTCCGGCACCCTGGCGACTCACCAGATCGTCGGCATGGGCGAAGCGTTCCGTGTGGCCAAGGAAGACATGGCTGCCGAAAACGTACGCATCAAGGCCTTGAGCGACCGTTTCTACAAGCAGGTCGAGCACCTGGAAGAGCTGTACGTCAACGGCAGCCTGACCGCCCGCGTTCCGCACAACCTGAACCTGAGCTTCAACTACGTTGAAGGCGAGTCGCTGATCATGGCGCTCAAGGATCTGGCGGTTTCGTCCGGTTCGGCCTGCACCTCGGCGTCGCTTGAGCCTTCGTACGTACTGCGCGCCCTGGGCCGCAACGACGAACTGGCACACAGCTCGATCCGTTTCACCTTCGGCCGTTTCACCACCGAAGAAGAAATCGACTACGCCGCGCAGAAAGTCTGCGAGGCCGTTACCAAGCTGCGCGCTCTGTCGCCGCTGTGGGACATGTACAAAGACGGCGTCGATATCTCGAAGATCGAGTGGGCGGCACACTAAATATAGAAGCCGCCGGATACAGATCCTGTAGCGACGCGGCGGTTTACGCAGCGCAGTTGCAGGGTCTCAAGAGCGGCCCTGATGAGTGAGGATTGAGAATCATGGCTTACAGCGAAAAGGTCATCGACCACTACGAAAACCCGCGCAACGTCGGCAAGATGAACGCGGAAGATCCTGATGTCGGCACCGGCATGGTCGGCGCTCCGGCGTGCGGCGACGTGATGCGTCTGCAAATCAAGGTCAACGATCAGGGCGTTATCGAAGACGCCAAGTTCAAGACCTACGGCTGCGGTTCGGCTATCGCCTCCAGCTCCCTCGCTACCGAGTGGATGAAGGGCAAGACCCTGGACGAAGCTGAAACCATCAAGAACACTCAGCTGGCCGAAGAACTGGCCCTGCCGCCGGTGAAAATCCACTGCTCGGTTCTCGCTGAAGACGCCATCAAGGCTGCCGTTCGCGATTACAAGCAGAAGAAAGGCTTGATCTAAGCATTGGGCGACGAGTAAGGAGTCAACGATGGCTATCAGCATGACAGAAGCGGCTGCTCGACACGTGCGACGCTCCCTCGACGGGCGCGGCAAGGGTGAAGGGATTCGTCTGGGTGTTCGCACCACGGGCTGTTCCGGCCTTGCCTACGTGCTGGAGTTTGTCGACGAGGTGGTTGCAGAAGATCAGGTGTTCGAGAGTCACGGCGAGAAAGTGATCATCGACCCGAAGAGCCTGGCCTACCTCGACGGCACCGAGCTCGATTTCGTCAAGGAAGGGTTGAACGAAGGCTTCAAGTTCAACAACCCCAACGTACGCGGTGAATGTGGCTGCGGCGAAAGCTTCAACATCTGAGGCTTGTCGTGGGTATTCCTTGTCATTTCGCTTTATTCGAGCTGCAACCGGGCTTTCGTCTGGATCTCGAGCAGTTGGCCACGCGCTATCGCGAGCTGGCGCGCGGCGTTCATCCTGACCGCTTTGCCGATGCTTCCGAGCGCGAGCAGCGGTCGGCGCTCGAGCAGTCTGCGCGGCTCAACGATGCCTACCAGACGCTCAAGAGTCCGGCCCAGCGTGCACGTTACCTGCTGACCATCAGCGGGCATGAAGTGCCGATGGAAGTTACCGTCCACGATCCCGAGTTTCTTTTGCAGCAGATGCAATGGCGCGAAGAGCTCGAAGATCTGCAGGACAGTGCCGATCTGGACGGTGTCGCGGCCTTCAAGCGTCGCCTGAAAACCGCCCAGGAAGAGCTCAACGAAAGCTTCGCAGCCTGTTGGGATGATGCAGCGCAGCGCGAACAGGCCGAACGCCTGATGCGGCGCATGCAGTTCCTCGACAAGCTCACCTACGAAGTGCGCCAGTTAGAAGAGCGCCTCGACGATTAACCCAGTGCCGCTCCGGTCGCACGCCTGATATACAGATAAGTCCTGATCACGATGGCCCTACTGCAGATCGCCGAACCCGGCCAAAGTCCTCAACCGCACCAGCGTCGTCTGGCTGTGGGGATCGACTTGGGCACTACCAATTCGCTGGTCGCTGCGTTGCGCAGTGGTCTTTCCGAGCCGCTGGCCGACGCCGAAGGGCGGGTCATCCTGCCTTCCGCCGTGCGTTATCACGCCGATCGCGTCGAAGTCGGCGAGTCAGCCAAACTGGCTGCGTCCTCCGATCCCTTGAACACCGTGCTGTCGGTCAAGCGCCTGATGGGTCGTGGTCTGTCCGACGTCAAGCAATTGGGCGATCAGTTGCCGTACCGCTTTGTCGGCGGCGAATCGCACATGCCGTTCATCGACACCGTGCAGGGCCCGAAAAGCCCGGTCGAAGTCTCCGCCGATATCCTGAAAGTATTGCGTCAGCGCGCTGAAGCCACTCTTGGCGGTGAGCTGGTGGGCGCGGTGATCACCGTTCCGGCGTATTTCGACGATGCTCAGCGCCAGGCTACCAAGGACGCGGCGAAACTCGCCGGTCTGAACGTGTTGCGTCTGCTCAACGAGCCGACCGCCGCAGCGGTGGCATACGGTCTGGATCAACATGCCGAAGGCCTGGTCGCGATTTATGATTTGGGTGGCGGCACCTTCGATATTTCGATTCTGCGCCTCACTGGCGGTGTCTTCGAAGTGCTGGCCACTGGCGGCGACAGCGCGCTGGGCGGCGATGACTTCGATCACGCGATTGCCGGCTGGATTATCGAGAGCGCCGGTTTGTCCGCCGACCTCGATCCGGGCGCACAGCGCAGCCTGCTGCAAACCGCCTGCGCAGCCAAAGAAGCCCTTACAGATGCAGACAGTGTTGAAGTTGCCTACGGCGACTGGAAAGCACAGCTGACCCGCGAAGCCTTCGATGCGCTGATCGAGCCAATGGTCGCCCGCAGCCTGAAAGCCTGCCGCCGCGCCGTCCGCGATTCCGGCGTTGAGCTGGAAGACGTGCACGCCGTGGTCATGGTTGGTGGTTCGACCCGCGTTCCACGTGTTCGCGAAGCCGTCGCCGAAGCCTTCGGCCGTCAGCCGCTGACCGAAATCGACCCGGATCAAGTCGTGGCCATTGGTGCCGCGATCCAGGCCGATACGCTGGCCGGCAACAAGCGCGATGGCGGCGAACTGCTGCTGCTCGACGTGATCCCGCTGTCCCTGGGGCTGGAAACCATGGGCGGCCTGATGGAGAAGGTGATTCCGCGCAACACCACCATCCCCGTCGCTCGCGCTCAAGACTTTACCACTTATAAAGACGGCCAGTCGGCCATGGCGATCCACGTGTTGCAGGGCGAGCGTGAGCTGATCAGCGATTGCCGCTCTCTGGCTCGCTTCGAATTGCGCGGCATCCCGGCAATGGTGGCCGGTGCGGCGAAAATTCGCGTGACCTTCCAGGTCGATGCCGACGGCTTGCTCAGCGTCTCTGCCCGTGAACTGGGTTCGGGCGTTGAAGCGAGCATCCAGGTCAAGCCGTCCTATGGCCTGACCGATGGCGAAATCGCCAAGATGCTGAAAGATTCGTTCCAGCACGCCAATGACGACAAGGTCGCCCGTGTTCTTCGCGAGCAGCAAGTCGATGCGCAGCGCCTGATCGAAGCGGTGCAGGGCGCTCTCGAGGCGGATGGCGAGCGTTTGCTCGACGCCGAAGAGCGCATGGTCATCGATCTGCAGGTGCAGGAACTGACCGAACTGATGAAAGGCACCGATGGTTACGCCATCGAGCAGCAGACCAAGCGTCTGTCGCAAGTGACCGATGCTTTTGCAGCCCGTCGTATGGATCAGACGGTGAAAGCCGCTCTGTCGGGGCGCAATCTGAATGAAATCGAGGATATCTGATGCCGCAGGTCATTTTTCTGCCCCACGAGAAGTTCTGCCCTGAAGGCATGGTCGTTGACGCTGCGCCTGGCACGTCGATCCTCGAACTGGCTCACGAACACCACATCGAGATGGAAAGCGCCTGCGGCGGCGTCTGCGCCTGCACCACTTGTCACTGCATCATTCGCGAGGGTTTTGACTCGCTGGAAGAAGCCGACGAGTTGGAGGAAGATTTCCTTGATCGTGCCTGGGGTCTGGAAGCCCAGTCGCGCCTGGCTTGTCAGGCGATCGTCGGTGAAGAAGACATCACCGTCGAAATTCCGAAATATTCGCTTAACCATGCGGCCGAAGCGCCGCACTGACTGGTAAGACTGTCATGAGCTACGGTTGGAATGATGTTCAACGTATTGCAGAAGAGCTGGCCGAAGCCAAGCCGGATGTCGATCCGCTTTCTGTCAATTTCGTCGACTTGCAGCGATGGATCATGGAACTTCCCGACTTTGATAACACCTCTGGCCGTGTTGGCGAGAAGGTGTTGGAAGCGGTTCAGGCCCTCTGGATCGAAGAAGTAGACTGATCGTCCTCGCAGGTTAGGCAATACCCAAGAACCCGCGTATAATTCGCGGGTTTAATTTTTCGCAAATTACTGTTTCTGGAGTTACACCATGGCTGTTCAACGTACTTTCTCCATCATCAAGCCTGACGCCGTTGCTAAAAACGTGATCGGCGAGATCACCACTCGTTTCGAAAAAGCCGGCCTGCGCGTTGTAGCTTCGAAACTGAAGCAACTGTCCAAAGCCGAAGCCGAAGGCTTCTACGCTGAGCACAGCGC
Source organism: Pseudomonas sp. B21-021 (assembly GCF_024749205.1). NCBI lineage: Bacteria > Pseudomonadati > Pseudomonadota > Gammaproteobacteria > Pseudomonadales > Pseudomonadaceae > Pseudomonas > Pseudomonas sp. B21-021. The sequence continues at coordinate 5,280,704 of NZ_CP087192.1, read as the reverse complement.
TCGTGGCTTCTTCGGCGACCTGGTTGCCTTCATGATCTCCGGTCCTGTTGTTGTTCAGGTTCTGGAAGGCGAAAACGCTATTGCTCTGAACCGTGAGCTGATGGGCGCTACCAACCCTAAAGAAGCTGCTGCCGGCACCATCCGTGCTGACTTCGCTGATTCCATCGACGCCAACGCTGTACACGGTTCGGACTCCGAAGCCGCTGCTGCTCGTGAAATCTCGTACTTCTTCGCAGCTACTGAAGTAACCACTCGCTAAGCATTGGCTTAAGAGTGAAGGTGAATCCATGACTACATCGACTGTTAAAACCAACCTGCTGGGTCTGACCCAGCCGGAAATGGAAAAATTCTTCGACTCAATCGGGGAGAAGCGTTTCCGTGCCGGTCAGGTAATGAAATGGATTCACCACTTTGGCGTCGATGATTTCGACGCCATGACGAACGTCAGCAAGGCCTTGCGCGAAAAGCTCAAGGCTGTTGCTGAGGTCCGTGGTCCCGAAGTGGTCAGCGAGGACATTTCCAGCGACGGCACCCGCAAATGGGTGGTGCGCGTGGCGTCCGGCAGCTGCGTCGAGACCGTTTACATTCCCCAGGGCAAACGCGGCACTCTGTGCGTTTCGTCCCAGGCAGGCTGTGCCCTGGACTGCAGTTTCTGCTCCACCGGCAAGCAAGGCTTCAATAGCAACCTCACCGCCGCCGAAGTCATCGGCCAAGTGTGGATTGCCAACAAATCCTTCGGCAGTGTTCCGGCTACCATCGACCGCGCCATCACCAACGTGGTGATGATGGGCATGGGCGAACCGCTGCTGAACTTCGACAACGTCGTTGCCGCCATGCATCTGATGATGGATGACCTGGGCTACGGGATCTCCAAGCGCCGCGTGACCCTGTCCACGTCGGGTGTGGTGCCGATGATCGATGAGCTGGCCAAGCACATCGACGTATCCCTGGCGTTGTCCCTGCACGCACCGAATGACGCATTGCGTAACCAATTGGTGCCGATCAACAAGAAATATCCGCTTAAGATGCTGCTCGAGTCGTGCCAGCGCTACATGTCCGAACTGGGCGAGAAGCGCGTGCTGACCATCGAGTACACCTTGCTCAAGGACGTCAACGACAAGCTTGAGCACGCTGTGGAAATGATCGAGTTGCTGAAGAACATTCCGTGCAAGATCAACCTGATTCCGTTCAACCCGTTCCCGCATTCCGGGTACGAGCGGCCGAGCAACAACGCCATCCGCCGGTTCCAGGATCAGCTTCACCAGGCCGGTTTCAACGTCACCGTGCGCACCACCCGTGGTGAAGACATCGACGCGGCTTGTGGTCAATTGGTAGGGCAGGTGCTGGATCGCACCCGTCGCAGCGAACGTTACATCGCCGTGCGTGAGTTGAGCGCCGACAGCGATCTGGCACAGAACGCCGCGAACACTAACTAAGAGAGGATCTCTATGTCCCTGCGCTTTGCGCTGCTGTTGCTGTTGGCCAGCCTGTGTGCTGGTTGTGTCCTGTCGGGCGATTACAACCCGATGAAGACCAGCAAGGGCCGTGACGAAGCGCGGGCTGCCTACGTGCAGCTGGGGCTGGGATACTTGCAGCAGGGCATGACCGAGCGGGCCAAGGTTCCACTGAAGAAGGCGCTGGAACTGGACGGTTCGGATCCCGACGCCAATGCCGCGCTGGGGCTGGTATTCCAGGCCGAAATGGAACCTGCGCTTGCTGACGAACACTTCCGCAAAGCCTTGTCCTCCCGTCCCGCCGATGCGCGCATCCTCAACAACTACGGCAGTTTTCTCTACGAAGAACAGCGTTACAAGGAAGCCTACGAGCGTTTTGAACAGGCGGCCGCCGATACCCTGTATCCTGAGCGTTCGCGGGTGTTCGAGAACCTCGGCATGACGGCGGCGAAGCTCGGGCAGCGTGATCTGGCGCAGCAGCAGCTGGAAAAGGCGCTGCGTTTGAACCGTCAGCAGCCACGGGCATTGCTGGAAATGGCTGAGTTGTCATTCGAAGACAGGCATTATGTGCCCGCGCGTGACTATTACGACCGTTTCAGCCAGCTCTCCGAGCAAAATGCACGTAGTCTGTTGCTCGCCGTTCGGTTGGCAAAAGTATTTGAAGATCGCGACAAGGCCGCCAGTGCGGGCCTGCAATTAAAACGACTCTATCCCGGTACGCCGGAATATCAGCAATACCTGTCGGAGCAATGATGAAAGCGGCGCATCCCGAAGTTGTAGCAGCGAATCGCGTTAACCCCGGTGAGACCCTGCGCCAGGCCCGCGAAAGCAATGGCTGGTCGCTGGCCGAAGTGGCCCTCAAGCTCAACCTCACCGTGACTTCCCTGAGCAATCTTGAAGCCGGCGCATTCGACAAGTTGCCCGGGCATACCTTCGCTCGCGGCTACATTCGCGCCTATGCCAAATTGCTCGGTATGGATCAGACCGTTCTGGTCCAGCAATTCGACCAGTCCACCGGCACCGACTCCCAGGGCAGCAACGTCCACGCACTGGGCCGCATCGAAGAGCCGGTACGGGTTTCCCACACCATTTTGCGTATCGTCAGCCTGTTGCTGCTGATCGCGGTCATCGGCGGCGGTTTCGTCTGGTGGCAGGATCAGACGTCGCTGCGCACCAAGGACCTGATCGGCCTGGCACCGGAGCACGTCGAAGTCGAAGGCGCCGACGGCACCACCCAGATTCATCCGCTGGACGAGCCGGAAGACCAGGCCGTCGCGGAAGGCGAAGCCGAGGGCTCGACCGCTCTGGCGCTGCCTCAATCGGAAACCACGGCTGAATCGACCGGCGCCGAGACCGAGGCCGCAGCGCCTGCGACCGCACCGGTTGCTCCAGCACCTGCTGCGCCAGCCGCTACTCCGGCTGCACCGGCTCATACGCCAGCGCCAGTGGTGGCTGCTCCAGCAACTCCAGCGCCTGCCGCTCCGGCCACGCCTGCTCCGACCGTCACTGCCCCGGCAGCCCCGGCCGTCGCTGCAGCCGCGCCAACAGCGCCAGTTACTCCGGCTGCAGGTCAGGGCCAGGTTCAGGTGCAGTTCATCGCCGATTGCTGGACTCAAGTGACCGATGGCAGCGGCAAAGTGCTGTACAGCGGCCTCAAGCGTAAGGGCGACAGCCTGTCTGTCGTCGGCAAGCCTCCGTTTGCCGTGCGTCTGGGCGTTGCCCGTGGCGCGCAGGTCAGCTACAACGGCCAGCCGGTCGATGTCGCTCCGTTCACCAGTGGCGAGACCGCTCGCCTGAAGTTGGGTCAATAAGTCATGCACGGCGAATCTCCAATCAAACGTCGCGAATCGCGCAAGATCTGGGTCGGTAACGTGCCCGTGGGCGGCGATGCCCCTATCGCTGTGCAGAGCATGACCAACAGCGACACCAATGACGTCGCTGCCACCGTCGCGCAGATCAACCGTCTTGAAGCCGCCGGCGTCGACATCGTCCGCGTTTCGGTACCGGACATGGACGCCGCCGAGGCGTTCGGCAAGATCAAGCAACTGGTCAAGGTGCCGTTGGTTGCCGACATCCATTTCGACTACAAGATCGCTCTGCGCGTGGCCGAACTGGGTGTGGACTGCCTGCGCATCAACCCGGGCAACATCGGTCGCGAAGACCGCGTGCGTGCGGTGGTCGATGCCGCCCGTGACCGCGGCATCCCGATCCGCATCGGCGTCAACGCCGGTTCCCTGGAAAAAGACCTGCAAAAGAAATACGGCGAGCCGACGCCGGCCGCGCTGGTCGAGTCCGCCCTGCGTCACGTCGAACACCTCGAACGCCTGAATTTCCAGGACTTCAAGGTCAGCGTGAAGGCTTCCGACGTGTTCATGGCCGTTGAAGCCTACCGTCTGCTGGCCAAGGAAATCGTTCAGCCGCTGCACCTGGGCATCACCGAAGCCGGTGGATTGCGCTCCGGTACAGTGAAATCCGCCGTGGGCCTAGGTATGCTGCTCGCCGAGGGAATTGGCGATACTATCCGCATCTCGCTGGCGGCCGACCCGGTCGAGGAAGTGAAGGTCGGTTACGACATTCTCAAGTCTTTGCATCTGCGTTCCCGTGGCATCAACTTCATCGCCTGCCCGAGCTGCTCGCGGCAGAACTTCGATGTGGTCAAGACCATGAACGAGCTGGAAGGGCGCCTTGAAGACCTGCTGGTGCCGCTGGATGTCGCGGTGATCGGTTGCGTGGTCAACGGCCCCGGCGAAGCCAAGGAAGCCCATATCGGCTTGACCGGCGGCACGCCAAACCTGATTTACATCGACGGCAAGCCGTCGCAGAAACTGACGAATGACAATCTGGTGGACGAGCTGGAAAAGCTGATCCGCGAGAAAGCGGCCGAGAAGGTCGAAGCTGACGCAGCGGTTATCGCGCGCGGCTGATCGAACGAATTAAGGAATTTCTGTGAGCAAGTCTCTGCAAGCCATTCGTGGCATGAACGACATCCTGCCGGAACAGACGCCGGTATGGCGTTATTTCGAAGGCACCGTTTCGCGTCTGCTGGATAACTACGGTTACAAGCAGATCCGCATGCCGATCGTCGAGTTCACCGAGCTGTTCAAGCGCTCGATCGGTGAAGTGACCGACATCGTCGAAAAAGAGATGTACACCTTCGAAGACCGCAACGGCGACTCCCTGACCCTGCGTCCGGAAGGCACGGCCGCGTGCGTGCGTGCGGTGCTCGAGCACGGCATCACCGGCGGTGGCCAGGTGCAGAAGCTCTGGTACATCGGCCCGATGTTCCGTCACGAGCGTCCACAGAAAGGCCGTTATCGCCAGTTCCACCAGATCGGTCTGGAAGTGTTCAACCTCGACGGTCCGGACATCGACGCCGAGCTGATCGTGCTGACCTGGCGCCTGTGGGGCGAGCTGGGCATCCGTGATGCGGTCAAGCTCGAACTCAACAGCCTCGGTACCAGCGAGTCCCGCGGCCGTTATCGTGAAGCGCTGGTCGAGTACCTCTCGGCGCACCACGACAAACTGGACGAAGACAGCCAGCGTCGCCTGAAAACCAACCCGCTGCGCGTGCTCGACACCAAAAATGCCGACACTCAAGCGGTGCTGGTCGATGCGCCGAAAATGGCGGATTACCTGGATGACGAATCCCGTGCCCACTTCGAAGGCCTGAAGGCCCGTCTGGATGCCGTCGGCATTCCTTACGTGCTGAACCCGAAGCTGGTGCGTGGTCTGGATTACTACAGCAAAACCGTATTCGAATGGGTCACCGACAAGCTCGGCGCCCAGGGCACTGTCTGCGCGGGTGGGCGCTATGACGGTCTGGTCGAGCAGATGGGCGGCAAGCCGACCCCGGGCGTCGGTTTCGCCATGGGCATCGAGCGTCTGGTGCTGCTGCTGGAAACCCTGGAGCAGATTCCGGAAGAAATCTCCCGTCAGGTCGACGTCTATCTCTGCGCCTTCGGCGAAGAAGCAGAGCTGGCCGGTCTGGCCCTGGCCGAGCGTGTACGCGACCAACTGCCCAACCTGCGCCTGCAAGTCAATGCCGGCGCCGGCAGCTTCAAGAGCCAGTTCAAGAAAGCCGACAAGAGCGGTGCGCTGTACGCACTGATCCTCGGTGACGACGAAATGGCCCAGCAAGTGGTAGGTTTCAAACCCCTGCGTGGCCAGGGCGAACAACAAAGCATTGCCTGGGATGCGCTCGCTGCACACCTGGCCACCTGCGTCGTGCAGGGTTGAAGCTGTCTAAACAGCCGATTTAGCGATTAAGGAGTATTGGGGTGTCGAGTACCGAAGACGAACAGTTGGCGGATTTGAAGGACTGGTGGACACGCAACGGCAAACCTCTGGTCACCGGCGGCCTGTTGGCGCTGGTCATCGTGTTCGGCTGGCAGGCTTTTCACAAGTATCAGAGCAACCAGTCGCAAGGCGCCTCGGTGCTCTATCAGCAATTGCTGGAAACCACGCTGACCCCGGACGGCAAGCCTGACGCCGCGCGCGTTGCGGATCTGGCCGGCAAGCTCAACAGCGAATTCGGCGGTTCTGCCTACGCGCAGTACGGCAGCCTGTTCGTGGCCAAGGTAGCGGTCGACAGCGGCAAGCTGGACGACGCGGCGACCGAACTCAAGGCCATCGTTGCCAAACCGGCCAACCCGGCGCTGGGCGAAATCGCCCGTCAGCGTCTGGCGCAGGTACTGGGCGCGCAGAACAAGGCCGATGAAGCCCTGAAACTGCTCGAAGGCGATGCCGACAAGTCGTTCCTGGCCACTCGCGAAGAACTCAAGGGCGACCTGCTGGTACAGCTGGGCCGTACCGACGAAGCGAACGCGGCGTATCAAAAAGCCAAGGCGGCACTGTCGGATGAAGCGGCGGTCGGTGGCCTTCAAATCAAGCTGGACGACCTGGCCAAAGGGGATGCGTGACGTGATCCGTTGGAAGCATGCAGCATTGCTGGCTCTGGCCATTCTGGCCGCGGGTTGCAGCAGCAACAGCAAAAAAGAACTGCCACCGGCCGAGCTGACCGACTTCAAAGAAGAAGTGGTCCTGCACAAGCAGTGGAGCCGCTCGATCGGTGACGGTCAGGGCGAAACGTACAACATGCTGGTGCCGGCGATCGACGGTGACACCATCTACGCGGCCGACGTGACCGGTATCGTGATGGGCCTGGATCGCGGCAACGGCGACGTGAAATGGAAGAAAGACCTAGAACTGCCTGTGTCCGGCGCCGTTGGCGTGGGTTACGGTCTGGTCATGGTCGGCACCCTGCGCGGTGAAGTCGTTGCCCTCGACGCCATCAACGGCGAAGAGAAGTGGCGCTCGCGCGTCAACAGCGAAGTCCTCGCGCCACCGGCCAACAACGGTGACGTGGTGGTGGTACAGACCCAGGACGATCGTCTGATCGGTCTGGACGCGTCCACCGGCAACCAGCGTTGGGTGTATGACAGCACTCCGGCCGTACTGACCCTGCGCGGCACCAGCGCACCGATCGTCACCAACCGCCTCGCGGTGGCTGGTCTGTCGACCGGTAAAGTGGTCGCTCTCGACATTTCCAACGGCGTGCCGGTCTGGGAACAGCGGATCGCGATTCCACAAGGTCGTTCGGAACTGGAGCGCGTGGTCGACATCGACGGCGGTCTGCTGCTGTCCGGCGGTACCCTGTACGTTGCCAGCTATCAGGGTCGCGTTGCGGCACTGGATCTGGAAAGCGGCCGTCAACTCTGGCAGCGCGACGCGTCGAGCTACGCCGGTGTTGCCCAGGGTTTCGGCAACGTCTACGTAAGCCTGTCGTCGGGCACGGTTGAAGGCGTCGACGAGCGTTCCACCACAGCACTGTGGAGCAACGACTCGCTGGCCCGTCGTCAACTGTCGGCGCCGGAAGTGTTCTCCAGCTACGTTGCAGTCGGTGACCTGGAAGGTTACCTGCACCTGCTGAGTCAGGTGGACGGTCGTTTCGTCGGCCGCGAGCGCATCGACAGCGACGGCCTGCGTGCCCGTCCGCTGGTGGTGGGCGACACGATTTATGTGTATGGCAACAGCGGCAAACTGGAAGCCCTGACCATCAAGTAACAACTATGCTTGGGGTTAACTCCCCAGGCGGCCTTGCTTCTGCAGGGTTTGCAGCACCCACGGGTGTTGCCCCGAGCACCAGCCGCTGCCTCGCAGCGGCTTTTGTATTTTCTGAAATAACGAAGTGGAGAGCCGCATGGTTCCCGTAATCGCCCTGGTGGGCCGACCGAACGTCGGCAAATCCACCTTGTTCAACCGCCTGACCAGGACTCGCGACGCCATCGTCGGCGACTTGTCCGGTCTGACCCGTGATCGCCAGTACGGTGAGGCCAAGTGGCAAGGGCGTTCCTACATTCTGATCGACACCGGCGGTATCTCCGGTGACGAACATGGTATGGACGAAAAAATGGCCGAGCAGTCGCTGCTGGCCATCGAAGAAGCGGATGTCGTTCTGTTCCTGGTAGATGCCAAGGCCGGTTTCACCGCCGCCGACCAGATGATCGCCGAACACTTGCGCAAACGTAACAAGCGTTCCCACGTAGTGGCCAACAAGGTCGACAACATCGACCCGGAAATGGCCCGCGCCGAATTCGCCCCGCTGGGCATGGGCCACGCGATCCCGATCGCCGGCGCCCACGGTCGCGGCATCACGCAATTGCTGGAAGCCGCCCTGAGTGATTTCCCGCGCGATGATGACGAGCCGGCCGAAGGTGAAGAGGAAGAAGTGGTCGCCGAAGGCGAGGAAGCCAAGCGCATTCCTGGCCCGAGCGAAAAAGACGGGATCAAGATCGCCATCATCGGCCGTCCGAACGTCGGCAAGTCGACCCTGGTCAACCGCATGCTCGGTGAAGACCGGGTAATCGTCTATGACCAGCCCGGCACCACCCGCGACAGTATCTACATCCCGTTCGAGCGTAACGACGAGAAGTACACGCTGATCGACACCGCCGGTGTGCGCAAGCGCGGCAAGATCCACGAAGAAGTCGAAAAATTCTCCGTGGTCAAAACCCTGCAGGCGATCAAAGACGCCAACGTGGTGATCTTCGTGATGGACGCCCGCGAAGGCGTGGTCGATCACGACCTCAACCTGCTGGGCTTCGCCCTTGAGGCAGGTCGTGCGTTGGTGATCGCTATCAACAAATGGGACGGCATGACCCCGAGCGAGCGTGACTTCGTGAAGGTCGAGCTGCAACGTCGGTTGTTCTTCGTTGACTTCGCCGATATCCACTTCATCTCGGCACTGCACGGTACTGGCGTGGGCAACCTTTACGCCTCGGTGCAGAACTCGTTCAAGTCCGCGGTCACCCGCTGGCCGACCAGCCGCCTGACGCAGATTCTCGAAGACGCGGTCAGCGAGCACCAGCCGCCGATGGTCAACAGCCGCCGGATCAAGCTGCGTTACGCTCACCTGGGTGGTGCGAACCCGCCGATCATCGTGATCCACGGCAACCAGATCGAGAAAGTGCCGAAGTCGTACGTGCGCTATCTGGAAAACACTTACCGCCGTGTACTCAAACTGGTCGGTACGCCGATCCGTATCGAGTTCAAGGGCGGCGAGAACCCGTACGAAGGCAACAAGAACACGCTGACCGACCGCCAGGTCAACAAGAAGCGTCGCTTGATGTCGCACAACAAGAAGGCCAGCAAGAAGCGCCGCGACAAGAAGTAAGGTCGTTGCGAACAGAGAGAAGGGGCGCCGTTTGGCGCCCTTTTTTTATGGGCGCCGGATGGGCTATCCTCGGGCTCTCCCGCGCCGTCGTCAGAGCCGGGGCAGAGCAGGGAACCCCGATGATCACCAGTAAGCTGCCGAATGTCGGCATCACTATTTTCACGCAGATGTCTCAGCTCGCGGCGCAGACCGGAGCGATCAACCTTTCCCAGGGTTTTCCCGATTTCGACGGCCCGCAGGCACTGCGCGACGCGGTCGGTCGACACATCGCCAGCGGCCATAACCAGTATTCGCCCATGACCGGCCTGCCGGCGCTGCGTCAGCAGATCGCGGCGAAAATCGCCCGCAGTTATGGCGCCAACGTCGATGCCGATACCGAAGTAACCGTCACACCGGGCGCGACCCAAGCCATCTTCTGCGCCATCCAGGCGGTTATCCACAGCGGCGACGAAGTCATCGTGTTCGACCCGGCTTACGACAGCTACGAGCCAGCAGTGGAGCTGGCCGGCGGACGCTGCGTGCATGTGCAACTTGGGCTGAAAGATTTCTCCATCGACTTCGACAAACTCAGCGCAGCCCTGAGCCCGCGCACGCGGATGATCATCCTCAACACCCCGCACAACCCGAGCGGTGCGCTGATCAGCCGCGCCGAGCTGGATCAGTTGGCTGCGTTGATTCGCGACCGCGACATCTACGTGATCAGCGACGAAGTCTACGAACACCTGGTGTTCGACGGCGTGCCGCACGTCAGCGTGCTGGCCCATGAAGAGCTGTATCAGCGCGCCTTCGTGGTCAGCTCGTTCGGCAAGACCTATCACGTCACCGGCTGGAAAACTGGCTACGTGGTGGCGCCGCCGGCCCTGACGGCGGAGCTGCGCAAGGTGCACCAGTACGTCAGTTTCTGCGGCGTGACGCCTTTGCAGTTCGCTTTGGCCGATTACATGGCCGAGCATCCGGAGCACGTCGAAGAACTGCCGGGTTTCTATCAGGCCAAGCGCGATCTGTTCTGTGATCTGCTGGCGCCGTCGCGATTCAGCTTCACCCGTGTCACCGGCACCTATTTCCAGCTGGTCGATTACTCGCAAATTCGCCCTGACTTGAACGATGTCGAGATGGCGATGTGGATGACCCGTGAGCATGGCGTGGCGAGTATTCCGGTGTCGGTGTTCTACCAGAATCCACCCGAAGGCCAGCGCCTGGTGCGCCTGTGCTTTGCCAAACGTGAGGAGACGCTGCGGGAAGCGGCGGCCAAACTATGCGTGATCTGAGTGCGTTGCCCGATCTCAATCTTGCGCTGATCCAGACCAGCCTGGCCTGGCATGATCGTCAGGCCAATCTCGAGCATTTCGACGCTTTGCTGGAGCAGGCGCGCGGTGCGGATCTGATCATCCTGCCGGAAATGTTCACCACCGGATTCTCCATGGAGTCCGAAACCCTGGCCGAAGCCGAAAACGGCCCGACCAGCAAATGGCTGCGAGCCCAGGCGGCGAAGCTGAATGCTGTCGTCACGGGCAGCGTGATCATCCAGGCCGCCGACGGCAGTCATCGCAACCGGCTACTGTGGGCGCGCCCGGACGGCGAAGTGCTGCATTACGACAAGCGCCACCTGTTCCGCATGGCCGGCGAGCACAACCACTACACCCCCGGCGAGCGCCAGGTGCAGTTCGAGCTCAAGGGCTGGCGTGTTCGCCCGCTGATCTGCTACGACTTGCGCTTCCCGGTGTGGAGCCGCGACGCTCAGGACACCGATCTGCTGCTGTACACGGCCAACTGGCCGGGCGCGCGGCGTCAGCACTGGAACCGCTTGCTGCCGGCCCGGGCGATCGAAAACCTGTGCTATGTGGCGGCGGTCAACCGCGTTGGCACTGATGGCAAGGGTTTCGCGTATACCGGCGACAGTCAGGTGCTGGATTTCCAGGGCGAGAGTTTGCTGGCGGCGGGGGAGGCTGACGGGGTATTCAAGGTGGTTCTGGAAGCGGCTTCGCTGGCCGCTTACCGCGAGCGGTTCCCGGCGAATCTTGACGCGGACACCTTCGAGTTCACTTAATAGCCCAAGTCACCTAGATCGTTCCCACGTTCCGCGTGGGAATGCAGTTCGTGACGCTCTGCGTCACTGGGACGCGGAGCGTCCCTTGAGGCATTCCCACGCAGAGCGTGGGAACGATCAGATAAAAAATAAAAAGGCCCCGGAGTTCGCACTCCGGGGCCTTTTGCATTGCAGCGGTCAGTTACGCCGCTTTCGCTTCCGGCTGGCTCAGCGAGCGGTTCAGCGCGCTGAACAGGGCCTTGAAGCTGGCAGTGGTGATGTTTTCATCGATGCCCACGCCGTGCACCGCACGTTCGCCGTTCACACGCAGTTCGATGTAGGCCGCCGCTTTGGCGTTGGTGCCCGCGCCGATGGCGTGTTCGTTGTAGTCCATGATCTCCACCGGAATCGGCAGACCGGCCACCAGCGCTTCCAGCGCGCCGTTGCCCTTGCCGCGCCAGTGCAGGTTGGTTTCGCCCTGACCCTTGCTCGCCACTTCCACTTCAACGGCGCTGTTGCCGTTTTCTTCCTGCAGGCGATGGCTGACCAGCGCGTACGGGGTGTTGGCTTGCAGGTACTCGCTGTGCAGCAGCGCGTGGATTTGCTGCGCAGTCATCTCCAGGCCCAGGCGATCGGTTTCACGCTGCACGACCTGGCTGAATTCGATCTGCATGCGACGTGGCAGACTGATGCCGTATTCCTGCTCCAGCAAGTAGGCGATGCCGCCTTTGCCCGACTGGCTGTTGACGCGGATCACCGCCTCGTAGCTGCGGCCGATGTCGGCCGGATCGATCGGCAGGTACGGCACTTCCCACAGAGTGTCCGGTTTCTGCTGCGAGAAGCCCTTGCGGATTGCGTCCTGGTGGGAGCCGGAGAACGCGGTGTGCACCAGGTCGCCGACGTACGGGTGACGCGGGTGAACCTGGATCTGGTTGCACTCTTCGACGACTTTGCGCACGCCGTCGATGTCGGAGAAGTCCAGTTGTGGGTCGAGGCCTTGGGTGTACATGTTCAGTGCCACGGTCACGAGGTCGACGTTGCCGGTACGCTCGCCGTTGCCGAACAGGCAGCCTTCGACGCGGTCGGCGCCGGCCATCAGGCCCAACTCGGTGGCGGCCACGCCGGTGCCACGGTCGTTGTGGGTGTGCAGGCTGATGATCACGCTGTCACGACGATTGATGTTGCGGTGGAACCACTCGATCTGGTCGGCGTAGACGTTCGGCGTCGCGCATTCAACGGTGGCCGGGAGGTTGAGGATGATCTTTTGCTCAGGCGTCGGGTTCCAGACCTCGATCACCGCGTCACAGACTTCCTTGGCGAATTCCAGCTCGGTGGCGCTGAAGGTTTCCGGCGAGTACTCGAAGGTCCACTCGGTGTCCGGCTGCATGGCTGCGTATTTGACGAACAGCTTGGCGGCGTTCACGGCGATGGCCTTGATCCCGTCCTTGTCCTGGTTGAACACGATGCGACGGAAAGAAGGGGAGGTGGCGTTGTACAGGTGAACGATGGCTTTCTTCGCCCCGCGCAGGGATTCGAAGGTGCGCTCGATCAGGTCTTCACGGCCTTGGGTCAGCACCTGAATGGTGGTGTCGTCCGGGATGTGGCCGTCTTCGATCAGGGTACGTACGAAGTCGAAGTCGGTTTGCGAAGCGGCCGGGAACGAGGCTTCGATTTCCTTCACGCCCACCTGCACCAGGGTTTTCCAGAAGCGCAGCTTTTTCACCGCGTCCATTGGCTCGATTAACGACTGGTTGCCGTCACGCAGGTCGGAGCTGCACCAGATCGGCGCGGCATCGATGGTTTTCGACGGCCAGGTGCGGTCCGGCAGGTTGATCACAGGAAACGCGCGGTATTTCGAAGACGGGTCTTTGAGCATGCTCATCGGGAAATTCCTTATTGTCTGGGCCGAAAAGAGGCGGCCTGCCGGTGGAACGAACGTTCTTGGAAAAGCGTGGGACGAGGCGCAGCGATTCAGCCCGGCAGTCGTGCGCTGACGAGGCACAGGCTGCGGTGCTGGCGAAGCTGAATGAGGGTGTGAGAGGTTTTCATGCCTTCAACCCTAACCGCGGGGGATAAGGATGGCAAGCAGTCGAAAAAAATTGAGAGGAATACCCGGAAAGCGGTTTTTTCCGAGATTTTATTCTCTGAATCAACGTGAATGTTTGCAGAGATTGCGCAGTCCGTTCGTCGTGCGCAATCCCTGTGGGAGCGAGCCTGCTCGCAATGAGGCCAGTCGCCTCACCCGCAAATCAAGGCTGGAAAGCCCCAATGAAAATCGCCGGATCGACCCGCGCATCGTTCAGGCTGACGTTCCAGTGCATGTGCGGCCCGGTCGCCCGACCTGTAGCGCCCACCTTGCCCACCACCGCACCGCGGGCCAGTTGCTGGCCGTTCTGCACATCGATCTTCGACATGTGGCAGAACATGCTGATGAAGCCCTGGCCGTGGTCGACGAACACCGTGTTGCCATTGAAGAAGTAGTTGCCGATCAGGATCACCTTGCCTGCTGCCGGGGTCTTGATCGGCGTGCCGGCCGGCACCGCGAAGTCCAGACCTGCGTGCGGATTGCGCTCTTCACCGTTGAAGAAACGGCGCACGCCGAACTTGCTCGACAGCGGCCCGTTGACCGGTTTGTCCAGCAGCAGATTGCTCGGCGTATTCGGACTGAAACTGCGGTAGGCCTTGATCTGTTCGGCCAGTTCGCCCTCGATGCGCTTGAGGTTGGCCGGGTTCGGATTGACCTGCTGGGTGTTCTTCAGGGTGATGTGCTGTTCCGGGTATTTCTTGTTGCCGACATTGAAGTTGAGGTTACGGCCGCCACTGCTGATCTGCTGAACGCCGGGTTTGACGGTCAACGGAACGCCGACAATCGCCAGCCAGTTGTTCTGTTCCTTGACCACCAGCACCGGTTTGCCCTGATACGTGGCTTTCGGCGCTTGCGCAGCGGTGCCCAGATCGACGACAGCCACGCCGCCCGGCACCGGTTTGTTCAGCAGGCGGGTGATGTAACTGTCGGCGTGGGCGTTGAAGGTCAGGCACAGCAACAGCAGCGGAGCGAGAAAACGCGGCATGGATCAGTCCAGTAAAGAAAGGGTGACAGGCGTGAGGTGATTGTCCTCGACGCGCACTTGCAGTTCGCCTTCGCCCAGTCTGGCCTTGAGGCGCTGGCCGGTGTGAGTCTGCGCGGCGTTGCGAATCGCGTTGCCGCGCTCATCCAGCAGAATGCTGTAGCCACGGCCGAGAGTCGCCAGCGGGCTGACCACGTGCAGGGTCTGCATCTGGCTTTGCAGCTGTAAACGGCGGCGTTTCAGGCCTTCGTTCATGGCGCGTGGCAGGCGCTCGGCGAGGCTGTCGAGGCGCTGGCGCAACAAGGCCAGCTGGCGTCCCGGATGTTGCCCGGCGAGGCGGGTTTCCAGACGAATCAGGCGTTCGCGGCGGGTATTGAGCTGGCGCTCGAAGGCGCGGCGCATGCGCATGTCCAGATCATCCAGACGCTGTGCCTGCTGGCGCAGACGCTCGCCGGGATGGCGCAACCGGCGGGTCATGCCTTCAAGGCGCAATCGATCGCGCATCAGGCGATCACGCATGCGCATCACCAACCGGCGATGCAGGCTTTCGACCTGCCGGATCAGGTGGCTGGAATCCGGGGCAAGCAGTTCAGCGGCAGCGGACGGCGTCGGAGCGCGCACGTCAGCCACGAAGTCACTGATCGACACATCGGTTTCATGGCCGACCGCGCTGACGATCGGCGTGACGCAGGCATCCACCGCCCGGGCCACCGCCTCTTCGTTGAAGCACCAGAGGTCTTCCAGCGAGCCGCCGCCGCGAGCCAGGATCAGCGCGTCGAAACCACGGGCATCCGCCAGTTTCAGGGCGCGGACGATCTGCGCGGTGGCTTCGCGGCCCTGAACGGCGGTGGGAATCAGCGTCAGCTGAACCTGCGGCGCGCGGCGGCGGAACACGCTGATGATGTCGCGGATCACCGCGCCGGTCGGCGAACTGATGATGCCGATGCGCTGCGGATGTGCCGGCAGCGGCACCTTGCGCTCGGCACTGAACAAGCCTTCGGCGCTGAGCTTTTCCTTCAAGGCATCGAAGGCCAGACGCAGGGCGCCATCACCGGCCGGCTCCACGGTGTCGAGGATCAACTGATAGTCGCCACGCCCTTCGAACAGCGAGACCTTGCCGCGCACCTTGACCGCCAGACCGTCCTTCAGCGCCTGACGCACCCGCGCGGCGTTCTGGCGGAACAGCGCGCAACGCACCTGCGCGCCGCTGTCCTTGAGCGTGAAATACACGTGGCCGGACGCCGGGCGGGCGAGGTTGGAGATTTCGCCTTCGACCCAGATGTTGCTGAACACGTCTTCGAGCAACACCCGCGCGCGGCCGTTGAGCTGGCTGACGGTCAGTACTTCGCGGTCGAGGCCGAGTCTTGCAAAGGGATCTTTAATCATGGGGCGCAGTTTAAAGGCATTCGCCGGTGAATGTCTGGAGGAAGTGTTGCACCAGAGGTGTGGGATTTTGCCGAGAAGCAAGGGCGACGGTGCTCTGGCAATCGCCGGTCAGCGGCAGAAATCTCACACCGGCCGGCGCGATGTCCTGCATTGATTCCGGCAGTAGAGCGATGCCGAATCCGGCCTGGATCAACTGCAGTTGCGTGGTCTTGCGCGACATCACTCGTGCAGCCTGGGGAAAGAAGCCATGACGCATGCACAGGTCGGCGCACAAATAACTCAGCCCGCCGCGCTGCGGATGCGGGATGGAGATGAAGGCTTCGTCTTTCAGTTGTGCCAGATCGACTGCCTCCATCAAAGCCAGTCGATGATCCGCCGGCACGGCAAGCAGCAAGTGTTCGGTATAGAGCGGCACAATCTGAACGCCCTCGCGCTGGCGCAGCACCGGCAGGCGCAGAAGACCGATATCGAGCCGGCCCTCGGCCAGTTCTTCAAGTTGTGCTTCCGAGGAGAGCGTGCCGATGTCCAGCGAAACGCCGGGTTGCTGCTCCAGATAAGTGCTCATGTCGCGCAACAACCGGCCACTGATCGGCACGGTACTCGAGTGGCACACGCGCAAAGTACCGCGCTGGCCCTGGCCGATTTCCGTGGCCAGGGTGCTGGCCTTGTTCAGTTCATTGAGCAGGTTTCTCGCCCGGGGCAAAAACGCTTCACCAGCGGCGGTGAGCCGGGGCTGGCGTGCGGTGCGTTCGAACAGCGGCGTTTGCAGGCGGGTTTCCATGTCCTTGATCTGCCGGCTCAGCGCCGATTGAGCGATGAACAGCCGTTCGGCTGCGGCACTGAAGCTGCCGCTCTCGGCGATTTCCACGAAGTAGCGCAATTGACGGGTTGAAAGCACGAGGCATGCCTTTTCGAGATGACTTGGCGGTTTCGAAGATATTAGTCGCAACCCTCGGCGCTGGCTAAAGTCATCGCAGGCTTATAAAGGAAGCGAGCGAATGAGTGTGGCGGGGTTGTTGAGCGAATGGTCGTGGGGCGCGCAGGGCTGGTTGGTGATCGGGCTGGCCATCGCGCTGGCGTACATCGTGTTCGGGATTGCCGGTTTCGGTACGGCGCTGGTGGCGGGGCCGATTCTGATTCTGTTCATGCCACTGTCGAAGATCGTGCCGTTGCTGGTGCTGCTGGATTTCGTCGCGGCGTTCGGCAACCTGCTGCCGTCGCGGCGCGACGTGGCGAAACCGGAGTTGCTGCGGCTGTTGCCGTGCATGGCGGTGGGTTGCACGCTGGGGGTGATTTTCCTGCTTAATCTCAAGTCCGATCTTTTGCTGCTGTTGATGGGGTTGTTCATCAGTGCCTATGCGATCTACAGCTTGTGGATCAAGGCGCGGCCGGCGCAGTTGTCTGCCGGGTGGGCGTTACCGATGGGCACCGTGGGCGGGCTGTTCGGGGCGTTGTTCGGCAGTGGCGGCTTTCTTTATGCAATCTATCTCAACAGCCGACTGCCCAAGGACGCAGCCCGGGCCACGCAAAGTGCGCTGATCAGTTGCAGCACAGTCGTGCGTTTGAGCCTGTTCGCCATCGCCGGGGTGTATGCCGAGCTACCCTTGTTGATGCTTGCACTGTGCCTGTTGCCGGCGATGGCGCTGGGCTTGTGGGTCGGACGGCGCTTGACCATGCGCCTGTCCCGCGAGGCCTTCGTGCGGCTGGTGACCTGGCTGGTGCTGGCGAGCGGGATTGCGCTGATCGGCCGCTATTTAAGCACTTGACCGGATTTTGTCAGGGATTAAGCTGCCGGCCGCAGTTTCTGTGGGAGCGAGCCTGCTCGCGATAGTGCCGTATCAGCCAGTATTGACGTGACTGACTCACCGCCATCGCGAGCAGGCTCGCTCCCACAGGGGTAACCTTCGGTTTTTGCAGCAGGCTTGCACCATGAATTCCCAAAGCATCATCGTCCCGAAAATCTCCAACCTGCCGGTGCACGAGCCCCGGGCCCGGGCGATCCTGCGCTGGCTGGTGCGCAAGAACATCATCAAGGAAGAGCTGAGCACCTGCGGACGTACCGGCAATCGCATGGCCTACGCCATCGCCGATGGTGCCCGCGCGGTGGTGCTGCATCCCGAGGCGCTGCCGTTCGGTGAGCCGATCAATGGGCTGGAAGTCATCACCAAGCGCTGCATCTACACCCCGGCCAAAGGTTTTCTCGAAGAAGCCGGTTGTGCCGAGTGCCGCCAGGAGATCGGCGAAGCGCTGTTCGAAAGCCTGGAAGACTGGATGCCGGGCCGCACCGACAACTTCACCTGTCCTGAATGCGGGCATGAAGACGACATCAACGGTTTCCTGTATTTGCAGGAGTGCGGGTTTTCCAACCTCGGGTTCATCTTCAACAACTGGCTGGAGGCGGGCTTCAAGCAGAGTTTCATCGACGAATTCGCCGACTGGCTGGATCAACCGGTGAGCTGGGTCAAGGTCGAGTTGTAAGGGGCGTTTTTCCCGTACATCAGCAACATTGATATAAGACAAGTTTTACATTGAGCCCGGTAGGGTGTCTGAGTATAATGGCGCGCTTCCATTTTCCCGCTCGGGAGCCCCCGCGATGCTGCGTATCAGCCAAGAAGCTCTGACCTTCGACGACATTCTTTTAGTGCCTGGTTATTCCGAGGTGCTTCCTAACGAAGTCAGTCTGAAGACCCGCCTTACCCGTGGCATCGAGCTGAACATTCCTCTGGTTTCTGCCGCCATGGACACCGTCACCGAAGCCCGTCTGGCAATTGCCATGGCTCAGGAAGGTGGCATCGGCATTATCCACAAGAACATGACCATCGAGCAGCAAGCTGCCGAAGTTCGCAAGGTCAAGAAGTTCGAAGCCGGTGTGGTCAAGGACCCCATCACCATCGAGGCTGACGCCACGGTTCGTGATCTGTTCGAACTGACCCGCATGCACAACATTTCCGGCGTTCCGGTTTTGCACGATGGCGACCTGGTCGGCATCGTCACTTCCCGTGACGTGCGTTTCGAAACCCGTCTGGACGCCACCGTTCGTGAAGTGATGACGCCGAAAGAGCGTCTGGTCACCGTTCGCGAAGGCGCCGACAAGAACGAAGTCCGCGAGCTGCTGCACAAGCACCGCCTGGAAAAAGTCCTGATCGTCGACGACAAGTTTGCCCTCAAAGGCATGATGACCGTCAAAGACATCGAAAAAGCCAAGGCCTACCCGCTGGCCAGCAAGGACGATCAAGGTCGTCTGCGCGTCGGCGCTGCGGTCGGTACCGGTAAAGATACCGGTGACCGCGTTGCCGCCCTGGTCAATGCCGGTGTGGACGTGGTGGTGGTCGACACCGCACACGGTCACTCCAAAGGCGTGATCGACCGCGTTCGCTGGGTCAAAGAGAACTTCCCTGAAGTGCAGGTGATCGGCGGCAACATCGCCACCGGCGCAGCCGCCAAGGCTCTGGCCGAAGCTGGCGCCGATGCCGTCAAGGTCGGTATCGGCCCTGGCTCGATCTGCACCACCCGTATCGTCGCCGGTGTCGGCGTTCCGCAAATCAGTGCCATCGCCAACGTTGCCGCTGCCCTCGAAGGCACCGGCGTTCCGTTGATCGCCGACGGCGGCATCCGTTTCTCCGGTGACCTGTCCAAGGCCATCGTGGCCGGTGCGTCCTGCGTGATGATGGGCTCGATGTTCGCAGGTACCGAAGAAGCGCCGGGCGAGATCGAACTGTTCCAGGGCCGTTCGTACAAGGCTTATCGCGGCATGGGTTCGCTGGGCGCCATGTCCCAGGCTCAAGGTTCCTCCGACCGTTACTTCCAGGACTCCTCGGCAGGCGCCGAGAAACTGGTTCCGGAAGGCATCGAAGGGCGTGTTCCTTACAAGGGCACCCTGAGCGCGATCATTCACCAGTTGATGGGCGGTCTGCGTTCCTCGATGGGTTACACCGGCAGCGCCAACATCGAAGAAATGCGCACCAAGCCTGAGTTCGTGCGGATCACCGGTGCCGGCATGGCCGAATCCCACGTTCACGACGTGCAGATCACCAAGGAAGCGCCAAACTACCGCGTAGGTTGAGGCTTCAAGCAAAACGTTAAATGACCGGGGCTGTTTTATTCAGCCCCGAGTCGTTTCTGAATCAAAGACTGTTTCTGAATTACTTAGACGAGACTGAATCATGGCCCTCGACATTCACGCTCACCGCATCCTGATCCTCGACTTCGGTTCGCAATACACCCAACTGATCGCCCGCCGCGTGCGCGAGATTGGTGTGTACTGCGAACTGCACCCGTTCGACATGGACGAAGATGCGATCCGCGAATTTGCGCCAAAAGGCGTGATCCTCGCCGGCGGTCCCGAGTCCGTGCACGAAGCCAACAGCCCGCGCTGCCCGCAAGCGGTGTTCGACCTGGGCGTACCGGTCTTCGGTATCTGCTACGGCATGCAGACCATGGCCGAGCAACTGGGCGGCAAGGTTGAAGGCTCCGAACTGCGTGAGTTCGGTTATGCCCGCGTTGACGTGGTCGGCAAGAGCCGTCTGCTCGACGGCATCGAAGACCACATCGACGCCGACGGCCTGTTCGGCCTCGACGTGTGGATGAGCCACGGTGACAAGGTCACCAAAATGCCGGAAGACTTCCACATCCTGGCCAGCACCCCGAGCTGCCCGATCGCCGGCATGTTCAACGACGAGCGCGCCTACTACGGCGTGCAGTTCCACCCGGAAGTGACCCACACCAAGCAGGGCGGTCGCATCCTGTCGCGTTTCGTTCTCGACATCTGCGGCTGTGAAGCCCTGTGGACTCCGTCGAAGATCGCCGAAGACGCCATCGCCAACATCCGCGCACAGGTCGGTACCGACAACGTGCTGCTGGGTCTGTCCGGCGGTGTGGACTCCTCGGTGGTTGCGGCGCTGCTGCACAAGGCCATCGGCGACCAGCTGACCTGCGTTTTCGTTGACAATGGCCTGCTGCGTCTGCACGAAGGCGAGCAGGTGATGGCCATGTTCGCCGAGAACATGGGCGTCAAGGTGATCCGCGCCAACGCTGAAGACCAGTTCCTGAACAACCTGGCCGGCGAAGCCGATCCAGAGAAGAAGCGCAAGATCATCGGTCGTACCTTCATCGACGTGTTCGATGCCGAATCCTGCAAGCTGGACAACATCAAGTACCTGGCTCAGGGCACCATCTACCCGGACGTGATCGAGTCGGCTGGCGCGAAAAGCGGCAAGGCCCACGTGATCAAGTCGCACCACAACGTGGGCGGCCTGCCGGAAGAGATGAACCTGAAACTGGTCGAGCCACTGCGCGAACTGTTCAAGGACGAAGTTCGTCGTTTGGGCCTGGAACTGGGCCTGCCGTACGACATGGTCTACCGTCACCCGTTCCCGGGCCCGGGCCTGGGCGTGCGCATCCTCGGCGAAGTGAAGAAGGAATACGCCGACCTGCTGCGTCGCGCCGACCACATCTTCATCGAAGAACTGCGCAAGGCCGACTGGTACCACAAGGTCAGCCAGGCCTTCGTCGTGTTCCAGCCAGTGAAGTCGGTTGGCGTGGTCGGCGATGGCCGTCGTTACGCCTGGGTCGTGGCCCTGCGTGCCGTGGAAACCATCGACTTCATGACCGCACGTTGGGCACACCTGCCTTACGAACTGCTGGAAACCGTGTCCGGCCGCATCATCAATGAAATCGAAGGCATCTCGCGCGTTACTTACGACGTGTCGAGCAAGCCGCCGGCGACCATTGAGTGGGAGTGATCCTGCGTCGCGCCCTCTAGAATTCAAGGTTGGATTCGCAGGGGCGCAGAAGGGTTATAAAAAATGCCAGTCAGTTAATCTGACTGGCATTTTTGTTTTTGGCGGAAAGTGCGGAGGAGGGCGCAGGTATTAGAGGAACTGTGACCGAATCAAATCCGTATCGAACGGTGTTATCCCCTGATCAGGTGCGAACACCGCTTGTGCCTGCTGCGGCGAAGCCACTCGTTCGCCTCGTGCTCGTACATGCAAATCGAACAATGTCTCCAGATCAGGCCGTGGTGTATGTACCAAAGCCCGCAGCATCAACGAAATCCCACTGAGGTTGTTCCCGACATTGTTCCACCGAGGAGATGAGGTCAGTCCCAGGTCGGCCCAGATCACGCGCCGCTCCTGCAAGTCCATCACAAATGGCAGACAGATCTGTGTGTCGGAGGCGATATCGATACGATCGAACACGGTTCGCGGCTCGAATACTTCACCCGATGCAGTATCGGCGCGTGCCATCCAGCCAGCGAAGCATTCTGGAAGATCGCAGTACGGCTGCTGGGTGAATGAGTTGATAGACGTGACGACGTAGCGAATGCCCTTCTCGACGAGGACTTCAAGGTCGAGGTCGATGAACTCCGAAGCCCCTTCGGGTGCGTCGACGATGTCGCCGCTGTGGCAGCCGCCGTAATCTCTCAGGTTGTAGTACGCAACCGTTTCTCTGAACACGAAGTTGGCATCGAAAAATGCGGCGGACAAGTCGATGTCCGTGCGTGCACGACCGTTCTTCCACCAAAGAAAAAGGCGAATGAAACGTGTGTCAGGCATCGGCAATCGGCTGCCCCGCACCAGTGTACGCAGCGATTTCGAAGAAGCGCGTTGTGCCAGCGGTACCCTGTACTCGCGTAATTCTGGATCAATGTAACAGCGACCCAATGGCGCTAGTGCCGCAAAACGCGATACCAGAGCGTCCTCGCAGATTCGCGCTGCACGAGCCAGCACCTCGGGTGCGAGAAGCTCTCGGTTATCCTTGATGCCATAGACTTTGGCGAATGAACCCTTCGGTGTGAACGCCCGAAGTGGCAGGGGGCGCGGCGCACGTGACTGGGCCAGCAACTGCAGCAGGACAGGCGAGGACACTTGTGGGGCAACAGCCTCGAACGCATCGAGAACCGGCTCTGGTTCCGTCGCGCGCCGCAGGGTCGCGTCCAGCCGTCGTGCGAACTCACCGGGACGGCTCAGTAGCACGGACACAAGCTCGGCAATATCGCGCTGGGCGAACAATGTTTCGACGCGTGAACCAAATGAGGCAGGCGCTTCGTTGCGACGCGCTGCGGTGATTGCGGCCAGCGCTCTTGGGTATTTATCGGCGTAATCGCCCGGATGAAGTACTTCAGCCAGGCGTTTCCATCGCTCGGCATGCCGCATCACGTCTTCCGTAGCGTTGGGTATTCGGTCGAGCAGGCTCAACAGCAGACGGCGCATCGAGCGCTTCATCGCTTTGAAACGTGTTGTAGCGGTTGCCAGTGACACGTCTCCTCCATTCAACGCGATCGCCAGTCGTAGCACGTCAGTCGCCGTTTCGACGTTTTGCTCCAGAAATGCATCCACCCGTGCATCGCCAGCTACATGCAGGATCAGTGCGCCGCCAACCTGTGCCCGGATCTCCCGGAACGGGACGACCTCAGGCAGCAGACGGAACACTTCACTTTTGTACTCGCGGATAAACCAGACGACGTCGGCCGCTTCCTCTTCGGAGAGCGAGGTGCGTGATGAAACCAGCGGCTCGAGCAGTGACTCGAACTCAGGGATGCTTCCCGGTTCGATAACCCAGGGAATGAAGTTGCCTTCAAGCATTGGAGGTCGAGAGTCTTCAGTCGCGGGTAAACGTCGAAGCGTGTGGTAATGCATGACGGCGTTGAGGTACAGCTCGGCCTCCGAGGCCGTCAGAACCTGCTCAG
Organism: Pseudomonas sp. B21-021; assembly: GCF_024749205.1. Classification (NCBI taxonomy): domain Bacteria; kingdom Pseudomonadati; phylum Pseudomonadota; class Gammaproteobacteria; order Pseudomonadales; family Pseudomonadaceae; genus Pseudomonas; species Pseudomonas sp. B21-021. Next base: position 5,257,411 of record NZ_CP087192.1, on the reverse strand, counting down.
GAAAGTCAGGGTAAAACGGCCGGTGGTGCACATGAGCGCCACTCCTGCGCCGAAGCACTCTGACAATGTCACGCAACCAGTACTTGAGCTCTGTCGCCGACAACAGGCCGATTTGCTCAATCAGGGGCTCTGACAGTACGCACCGGAACGCCGCGATTTCCCGAATAGCCGACGCGACCTGAGCGCGCGTGGCACCACCAGTGCCCATCGGGACGTGAACTTTACTGCGGCGACGCAGGAACAGCTCCTGATTCATGCTTGATTTTCTCCCTGGGTCGCCGTCGTGAGCGAGCTGCAGCATCGTGTCTACAGCCGATATGAAAACGCCTGCTGGGAGCAGGCGCGGTGTGGAGAGCGGAACCCCTAGTTCATAGGGTTTAGAAGGAAGGTGTTCCATAGCCACGCCGGCATTCTACGGAAAGTTCTCCCCGGTTGTCAGGTTGCTTGGCATTCCAACGGTAACAAGCTGCGTCACCGAAAAAACAAGGTGTTTATGAGTGATAGGTCGCTCGTCCTTTCAGGGGCCGCAAAGTCTTTCAGGTATTCGCAGTGTTCCATCTGGCGACTACCAAGTGGAAATATGCTGAATTACAAGGGCGCCGAAAGGCGCTCTTGTAATTCAGCAGGACACGCTTATTTCTGTTTGGTGCGTGCGCTGGCGGGAAGCTGGTATACGGATGAAGGGTGGTGGCAAAATAGTGTCAATTGCTCCGGATCGGTGGATTCGGGTTTCAACGACAAGGATGTGGGCAGGCTGTGAGCGCTGCTGCGTAAGGGATATATGGTTTCCATCTACGTGAACGGAATAGACAAGACCCGTCAGATCAGCGACTGGACGATAAAAGGTGATGGGCGCGGTGGCGTCTCGCTGACTTGTCACTATCCATCTGGCAAGAGTTGGCCCAGTCCGCTTGCCGAGTGCGAGGTTGTTCCGACTCGAGAAGTGAAACACCTGCTACTGAGGAAAAAATCCAGCTCAGTGATAAGTGCTGTCGAGAGTGCAGTGATTTACGGCGAGAAATATGCCGTCGTTCAGTATTCCGCAGGTGGCAAAAAGTACGCTTACAAGCTCGCCGATATCGAATTCACCACACCGACGAAGATGAAAGACGATTCGGTTTTCCAGTATTTCCGCTCTGTAGCTGATGCGAGAGTCATTCAGGCCGAATCGGAAAAGGATAAGGTGATCGCCGAGAATGTGCAGCGCCAGTTCGATTCAATTTCTGCATGCGCGAGCACCGCATTGCACGCTTATTGCACCGGTCGTAATGGAAGTCAGGAGCCTGTAGCAGACCTTGTTTTTCCATTTGGTCTCAATGAGAGTCAGCTTGAAGCAGTGGAGCAGGCTTTCACTTCTCAGATCAGTTTGATCGAAGGGCCCCCCGGCACCGGCAAGACACAAACCATTCTGAACATTGTCGCCAACATTCTGTTGCGTGGAAAAACCGTGGCGGTGGTATCGAACAACAATGCGGCAGTGTCCAACGTATGTGAAAAGCTAGGTAAGTCAGGCCTCGGTTATCTGGTTGCCGAGTTGGGCAGCAATGAAAACCGTGAAGCGTTTTTTGCCAATCCTCGTCCCCGACCCACAATTGCTCCTGAAGCGGCGCCTGAGATGGCGAACATTCAGAGTGTCTTTCAGAAACTCAAAGGCTACCTGGCTGACCGCAACACGATGGCCAGGCTGCAGACTGAAGTCAGTGAGCTGGAGATCGAGCGCAGTTATTTGCGGCAGTGGCAGCAAGAAAGTGGCGTGCTGGATCCCATTCCCCTGGGCAAATATAACCTGACCCCGCAAAAGTCCACCGACCTGATGGCATTCCTGACGCACCTCGCTGGCAACCGCGTGCGAATCAAGGACAGGATAGAAATGCTGTTCAACTTCAAGATCCTGCGCATGAAACCATTCGATGACTGGGCCAAGCGCAAATCGGTCTTCTACGGTCTGCAGCTTCACTACTACGACAAAGCGCTTCAGGAAAGAAAAGCGACGCTGGCAGGGCTTCAGGAAAAGTTGCGGCTGGGTAATTATCAGGTGTTGCTTGAAGAACTTACGAGTACCTCGATGAAGTACTTGAAGCAGCATCTCCACCGACATGTACCGCAAACTGAGCCCTTCGATGCCAAGAGTTATCGGAAAGCCAGATTCGATGAATTCATAAAGCGCTATCCGATCATTTCAAGCGGTACGCATTCCATCGTCAATTCCTTGAAAACCGGCACAGTGCTCGACTACGTCATCATTGACGAGGCTTCGCAGCAAGACATCGTTCCTGGAGTATTGGCTCTGGGCTGTGCGAAGAATCTGATCGTTGTCGGTGACAGAAAGCAGTTGGCACACATTCCGGCGACGCTGGACATGGCAGCACCAGCGGCTCACTACGATTGCGAGAAGTACAGTTTGCTGGATTCGTGTGTCAGCGTGTTCGAAGGTGCGATCCCGATGACCCTATTGAAGGAGCACTATCGCTGTCACCCGCAGATCATCAAGTTCTGCAATCAGCAGTTCTACGACGATCAACTGGTTCCGATGACTGAAGATCGCGGGGAAAAGCCGTTGTCAATGCTGGTGACCGCAAAGGGTAATCACACGCGGCACAAAACCAATCTCCGGGAACTGGATTCACTGTTGGCAGTGCTTGATGGTGAGGGCGAAAGTACTTGGGAGGACGAAGACGGCAGAGGATTCATCGCCCCGTTCAGGAACCAGGCCAGGTTGTCTGGCACTCTTTTGCCAGAGGATTTCGTCAAAGACACCGTTCACAAATTCCAGGGGCGGGAGTGCGACGAGATCGTCTTTTCCACTGTGCTGGACAAAAAGAGTACGACACCGAAACTTCTAGCGTTCGTGGACGACCCCCGGATGATCAATGTGGCGGTATCGCGGGCCAAAAAGCGCTTCACCCTGGTCACCGGCGAAGACGTTTTCACGGCCAACAATGGGCACATCGCAGCGTTGGTGCGTTATATGGAGTACTACGCTGATGAAGCGCAACTTCATCGCGCACCCGTGATATCGGCTTTCGATCTGCTCTACACGGAATACGACAAGTCGCTGGAGCGGCTCAATAGCAAGTTGCGAAGGAGCGATTCCGACTACAAGTCCGAGCAGATCATGGCGCAGATACTGCGAGAGACCCTTGATCAGGAGCTCTACCGGGGGATTGCGGCCCACGGCCAGATCGAATTGAACCAGTTGGTCTCGACGGCCAACGAGTGGCTGACCCCGAGAGAAAGGGAGTTCATGGACAACCGCGCCAGTTGTGATTTCGTGATCTATTTCAAAGTCGGTAAAAGACCACTCGGAGTGATAGAGGTCGACGGAGGAAGTCACGCGACACCGATGCAAATCGAACGGGATGCCTTGAAAGACAGCATCCTGCAAAAGGCGGGTATTTCGCTATTACGTCTACGCACCGTCGAGAGTCGCATCGAGGACCGGGTAGCCGAGTTTATGGCGCAGTGGGCAAGTACAACCACTGGAGGAAATACCGCGCCCGCTTGAGGCTCAAGAGCACAGTGAGGTTCTTTTTGTCGTCAATACCGGATTGGATGCGACAACACTTCACTTAATCTTTCTCAATTGCAGGTGTATCGTATTCGCCCTTTACGGGCCTGCGGGCCCGCCGCAGATACGTGAGGTAGTTGAGTTCATGTCCTTTACCCGTCGCCAAATCCTCGGTGGCCTGGCCGGTCTTGTTGTCGTTGGCGTGGGAGCGGGGGGCGCGTCGCGTTACTGGCTGGGCAAGATGGCCGATGCCGATGCGGGACATGACTATGAGCTGATCGCCGCACCACTGGACGTCGAGCTGGTGCCGGGGCACAAGACCGAAGCCTGGGCGTTTGGCCCGTCGGCACCGGGTACCGAGTTGCGCGTGCGTCAGGGCGAATGGTTGCGGGTGCGGTTCATCAACCATCTGCCGGTGGCGACGACCATTCACTGGCACGGTATTCGCCTGCCGCTGGAGATGGATGGCGTGCCGTACGTTTCGCAATTGCCGGTGCTGCCGGGCGAATACTTCGATTACAAATTCCGTGTGCCGGATGCCGGCAGCTACTGGTATCACCCGCACGTCAGCAGCAGCGAAGAACTCGGTCGCGGGCTGGTCGGGCCGTTGATCGTTGAGGAGCGCGAGCCGACCGGGTTCAAGTACGAAAAGACCCTGAGCCTGAAGAACTGGCACATCGACGACGAGGGCAACTTCGTCGAATTCAGCATCCCGCGCGAAGCGGCCCGTGGGGGTACGGCGGGGCGGCTTTCGACCATCAACGGCGTGCCTTCGCCGGTAATCGAGTTGCCAGCCGGGCAGATCACCCGCGTACGCCTGCTCAACCTCGACAACACCCTGACCTATCGCATCAACATTCCCGGCGTCGAAGCGCAGATCTATGCGCTGGACGGCAACCCGGTCGAGCCGCGCCCGTTGGGCAAGGAATACTGGCTGGGCCCGGGCATGCGCATCTGCCTGGCGATCAAGTCGCCGGCGGCCGGTGAGGAACTGTCGCTGCGCAACGGCCCGGTTCGCCTCGGGACTTTACGTTCGGTGGCCAATAATGACGCGCCGACCGAGTGGCCGAAACAATTGCCGGCCAACCCGGTGGCCGAGCCGGACCTGGCCAATGCGGAGAAACTCAACTTCAATTTCGAATGGGTCGGTTCGGTGTCTGTGAATGTCGACAACGGCAAGCCGCCGAGCCTGTGGCAGATCAACGGCAAGGCCTGGGACATCACCGACAAGACCTGCGCCGATCGGCCGATTGCCAGCCTGAAACTGGGCCAGAGCTATATTTTCGAACTGAAGAACATGACCCAGTACCAGCACCCGATCCACCTGCACGGCATGAGCTTCAAGGTGATTGCGTCGAACCGGCACAAGATCATTCCGTACTTCACCGACACCTACCTGCTGGGCAAGAACGAGCGCGCGCAAGTGGCGCTGGTGGCAGATAACCCGGGGGTGTGGATGTTCCACTGCCACGTGATCGACCACATGGAAACCGGCCTGATGGCCGCCATCGAGGTGAAGTGATGCGCCAGATTCGCCCCGCTGCGATCATCGACCGCAGCCGTGATCGCGACTACATGCGCGAGGCGCTGGAGCTGGCAGCCCAAGGCGCAGCCCTCGGTGAAGTGCCGGTAGGCGCGGTGCTGGTGCAGGATGGCGAGATTATCGGTCGTGGCTTCAACTGCCCGATCAGCACCAGTGATCCCAGCGCACACGCAGAAATGGTCGCGATCCGCGCCGCCGCGCAAGCGGTGGATAACTATCGACTGCCAGGCAGTACGCTCTACGTGACGCTGGAACCGTGCAGCATGTGCGCCGGGCTGATCGTGCACTCGCGGATCACCCGTGTGGTGTACGGCGCGCTGGAGCCCAAGGCCGGGATTGTGCAGAGTCAGGGGCAGTTCTTCACTCAGGGCTTTCTCAACCATCGAGTGTTGTATGAAGGCGGGGTGTTGGCGGAGGAGTGTGGCGCGGTGTTGACTGAGTTCTTCAGGGCGCGGCGCGCGAAACCGGCAGACTGAACACAAAACCAATGTGGGAGCGAGCCTGCTCGCGATAGCGGTCTGACATTCAATACTTCGGTGGCTGTCAGATCCAATCGCGAGCAGGCTCGCTCCCACAGGTTTTTTGGTGTTTGGAAGAGTTACTTCTTCGCGACAATCACCGCCCGCATCGGCGCCGGCAACCCTTCAATCGTCTTGCTGTGATCTTCCGGATCAAGGAAATCACTCAACGACTGATACTTCATCCATTCAGTCCCGCGCTGTTCTTCAACAGTGGTGGTGCTCACATCCACGCATTTCACATCCGTGAACCCCGCACGACGCAGCCACAGTTCCAGCGCCGGCACCGACGGCAGGAACCACACATTACGCATCTGCGCATAACGGTCTTCCGGCACCAGCACCTGATGTTTGTCGCCTTCGACCACCAGCGTCTCCAGCACCAGTTCACCACCTTTCACCAGGCAATCCTTCAGCGCCAGTAAATGCTCGATCGGCGAGCGACGGTGATAGAACACACCCATGGAAAACACCGTGTCGAAGCCTTCCAGATTCGGCGGCAGGTCTTCGAACGGGAACGGCAGGTGCCAGGCATTCGGCTCTGACAGATAACGCTGCACCGCCTGGAACTGGCAGAAAAACAGCCAGTTCGGATCGACGCCGATCACGCTGTCGGCGCCGGCGCCGAGCATGCGCCACATGTAGTAGCCGTTGCCGCAACCGACATCGAGGATGCGTTTGCCCTTCAGATCCAGATGCGGGGCGACCCGCGACCACTTCCAGTCCGAACGCCACTCGGTGTCGACGTGCACGCCGAACAGATCGAACGGCCCCTTGCGCCACGGCGACAGACCCATCAGCGCAGTACGCATTTGCGCGCGGGTTTCGTCGTCGCAATCGGTGTCGAGCTTGAGACCGTCGAGCAGGTCGACTTCAGTCGGCTGGATCTTCGGCAGGGCGTCCAGCGCACTTTGCCAGCGCTCCAGATCACCGTGACCTTTCTCCATTTTCTTGTCGAGCTGCACTTGCAGGGTGTTGGCCCATTCGGCCAGCGGCGTGCCGGCCAGACGGCGGGCGAGGGGGGACAGATCAATCATGGCAAGGCAATCAACGAGGCAAAGTTAAGACACTGGAACCACGGCACGACTTTCGAGAACCCGGCGGCCAGCAGGCGCTCGCGGTGTTCTTCGAGGCTGTCGGGCTTCATGACGTTTTCGATGGCGCTGCGCTTCTGGGCAATTTCCAGTTCGCTGTAGCCGTTAGCGCGTTTGAACGCGACGTGCAGATCGGTCAGCAGCGCGTGTTCTTCGGCATCGTTGAAGCGCAGCTTCTCCGACAGAATCAGCGCACCGCCCGGCAACAACGATTGGCGAATGCGCGACAGCAACGCCGTGCGCTGATCCGGAGCGATGAATTGCAGGGTGAAGTTCAGCGCCACCACCGAGGCCGGTTTGAAATCGAGGGCGAGGATGTCGCCTTCGATCACCTCGACCGGCAGCAACTCCTGGAACATCGAATCCTGACCGTTGAGGTACTCGCGGCAGCGCTCGACCATCGCCGCCGAGTTATCCACCGCGATCACCCGGCAACCGTCGGTGCGCACATGGCGGCGCAGGGCCTGGGTCACGGCGCCGAGGGAGGCGCCGAGGTCGTAGAGCACGCTGTTCGGCTGGGCGAACTGCGCCGCGAGCACGCCGAGGTTCTCGACGATGGTCGGGTAACCCGGGACCGAACGCTTGATCATGTCCGGGAACACCCGCACCACGTCTTCGTTGAAGGCGAAGTCAGGCACCTGGGCCATCGGCTGGGCGAAAATGCGATCGGGTTCTTTGCTCACGGCAGTTCCGGCGGTGTCGATTAAAGGCCGGCATTTTAGCCAAACTGGCGCGCAGATGCGCGGGTTGTCTGATAAACCGTGGGCAGGCGGACTCAGGAGTAGTGGATATTGAAATCTCCTTTACCCGTGATGCCGATACCGGAACCTTGGGAATCAATTTCATCTGCCGTGAATTGAAACTGACCAACAATGTGGCGGGTCGTGTGATTCGCATTGATATCGAGAGTCAGTGTTTTCACCAGGTACTTGGTATTGACCCAGTCCGATACGGCTTCCACGAGCTTCACTTCCGGCGAATTCAAGTCATAGCGGCCGCCGGTGATGGTCTTCGCGAGATGGAATTCCATGCGTTTGACTTGTTCTCCCCACTCTTCTCGTTCACCCGTAATTCTGATGTGGTTCGGTTCTTCGAACGCAACGACAAGTTGGAAGGCAACAGGGTTGTTGTTATCAATGGCGAGGCTGAAAGTGCCGGCGGACTTGGGAGTTGGGTTACTCATGCTGAGTCTCTCGATAGTGCGACAAACCACCATGGTCTGCCGCTTCGAGCAACTGTATGTTTTTCAGGCTTGCAATCTAACTGTCAGAAATGACAGTCGTTGATTTGATTTGGTAATCGATTTCGAAACGGTTATAGCGTTTTTTCGGCTTTTTCTACGTGAAACGCCGACGCCGCAATCCCCCACTGGCCCAGCCAGTAGCTCAGGATGATGATGTAAGGCGCCGCATTGAACGGTGAGACAAACCGGTTGATGCCGATCACGCTGTCGGAGAACACGAACGCCACCGCGCCGCCCGCCGCCAGCAGCGCCGAACGTTGCGGTACGCCGCTGCCGAGTCGGGCCAGTGCGCGCCAGAGCATGGCGCTGATGGCGGTGCCGTAGACGATCACCGGCACGGTCAACGGGCCGAGTCCGCTGCCGATCAATATGCCCAACAGCACGGCGCCCACGCTAAGGGCCAGGATCAGCGGCAGCAGGGCCAGGCGCCGGCAATCGCTGAGATAGGCCTTGAGATACGCCAGATGCGCGACCAGAAACGCGCCGAGACCGAAGACAAACAAATCCCCCGGCCACGCCAGCAGCACATCGCCGATCAACGAGAAAATCAGACCGAGGCTGATCCAGCGCCGATAGTCGCTGGGCGGCGCATCGTGCAACCAGCCCAGCAACGCCAACACCGGCAGCGGTTTGACCAGCAGGCAAAGCAGCGCCGCATGGGTGCTGACGCCGTAGAGAAAGGTCACGGCGCCCATCAGCGCGAGGATCAGCCAGCCCACGATCAGTTCACCGAAATGGCGCAGTCAAAGGTTTCCACCGGCAACACTTCCGGCGCCCACGGTTGCTGCGAAGTCAGACGCAGGCGACCGGTGCCGGTGGCGAAAGCCTGGAAGCGCCAGGTCGAGAGACCGGCCGCGCCGACCACGCCGGCATCTTCCGGGTTGCTGTAGACCTCGGGGCTGAGGGCGCGCAATACGCCGCCGGCGGAATCCTGGATGGCCCAGCGGTAGCCCGTGGTGGGGTTGCTCGGGAGCATGACGATCAGGTTTTGCCCGTTGGTCAGCCGCACCGGGCATTCGCTCTGTTTTTCCACGGTCACGTTGGTTTTCGGTTGCGTGGCGCAGGCGGCCAGCAGGGCGAGGGGCAGGGGTAAAAACAGGCGAAGGGGGGACATGGATTCAGTGGCTCCGGCGTTGGCGACGAACGGCGAGCATAACTGAAGATGAGACAAAGTGTGACAACGCCAGGCTTGGCGTGATCGTTCCCACGTCGAGGCGTCGAACCGTCCGCGTGGGAATGCATCCTGTGACGCTCCGCGTCACGCTTGTGAAGGGACGCAGAGCGTCCCGGGCGGCATTCCCACGCAGAGCGTGGGAACGATCAGCAGGGGAGCGTTAGAAAAGCACCTTCGCCACATCCGCAAACTTCTTGGCGAAATGCACGTTGATGCCTTCTTTCAGGTAATCCGGCAGCTCTTCGAAGTTGCCGCGATTCGCCTCCGGCAAAATCAACTCGAAAATCTTCTGCCGCCGCGCCGCAATCACCTTCTCGCGCACCCCGCCAATCGGCAGCACATGCCCGGTCAGCGTCAGCTCGCCAGTCATGGCAACGCCCTTTTTCGGCGCCTGATTACGAGCGAGGGAGAGCAAGGCGCTGGCCATGGTCACGCCGGCGCTCGGGCCGTCCTTCGGTGTTGCGCCTTCCGGCACGTGCAGGTGGACGAAGGCTTCGTCGAAGAACTTCGGATCGCCACCGAACGACTTCAGGTGCGAACTGACGTAGCTGTAGGCGATCTCCGCCGACTCCTTCATCACATCGCCCAGTTGCCCGGTGAGTTTGAAACCGCGATTGAACGTGTGAATCCGCGTGGCTTCAATCGGCAGAGTCGCGCCACCCATGCTGGTCCACGCCAGACCAGTAATCACACCGGTTCCAGACAACACTTGCTCGTTGCGGAACACCGGATGGCCGAGGGACGCTTCGAGGTCTTTCGGGCCGATCTTGATTACCGCTTTCGGATCGTCGATCAGCTTCATCACCGCTTTGCGCACCAGTTTGCCCATCTGTTTTTCCAGCTGGCGCACGCCGGCTTCACGGGCGTAGCCGTCGATCAAGGCTTTGAGCGCCGTATCGCTGATGCTCAGGCTGCCCTTGGACACGCCGGCCTTTTCCAGCAGTTTCGGCCACAGGTGGCGTTTGGCGATGGCGACTTTTTCTTCGGTGATGTAGCCGGACAGGCGAATCACTTCCATCCGGTCCAGCAACGGGCCGGGAATCGAATCCAGGGTATTGGCGGTGCAGACGAACAGGACTTTCGACAGGTCCATCCGCAGGTCCAGATAGTGGTCGAGGAATTCGACGTTCTGTTCCGGGTCGAGGGTTTCCAGCAGCGCCGAGGCCGGGTCGCCCTGGTAGCTCTGGCCCATCTTGTCGATCTCGTCGAGCATGATCACCGGGTTCATCACTTCGACGTCTTTCAACGCCTGCACGAGTTTGCCCGGCTGCGCGCCGATGTAGGTGCGGCGGTGGCCCTTGATCTCGGCTTCGTCGCGCATGCCGCCGAGGCTGAAGCGGTAGAACGGCCGGCCAAGGGATTCGGCGATGGACTTGCCGACGCTGGTTTTACCCACGCCCGGCGGGCCGACCAGCAGCACGATGGAACCGCTGATCTCGCCTTTATAGGCACCGACCGCGAGAAATTCGAGGATCCGGTCCTTGATGTCGTCGAGGCCGGCGTGGTGTTTGTCGAGCACCTTGCGCGCGTGCTTGAGGTCGAGTTTGTCTTCGCCGTACACGCCCCACGGCACCGAGGTCGCCCAGTCGAGGTAGTTGCGGGTGACCGCGTACTCCGGCGATCCGGTTTCGAGGATCGACAGCTTGTTCATCTCTTCTTCGAGGCGCTTCTGCACTTGCGTCGGCAGGACTTTGCCTTCCAGGCGCTGCTCGAACTGTTCGAGGTCGGCGCTGCGGTCGTCCTTGGTCAGGCCGAGTTCCTGCTGGATGACCTTGAGCTGTTCTTTAAGGAAGAACTCGCGCTGATGCTCGCCGATCTTGCGGTTCACTTCGGCGGAGATTTCTTTTTGCAGGCGCGCGACTTCGACTTCCTTGCGCAGCATCGGCAGGACTTTTTCCATGCGCTTGAGCATCGGCACGCAGTCGAGCACTTCTTGCAGCTCGGGGCCGGTGGCGGAGGTCAGGGCGGCGGCGAAGTCGGTCAGCGGCGACGGATCGTTGGGGCTGAAGCGGTTGAGGTAGTTCTTCAGTTCTTCGCTGTACAGCGGGTTGAGCGGCAGCAGTTCCTTGATCGCGTTGATCAGCGCCATGCCGTAGGCCTTGACCTCGTCGGTTGGCTCGGTGGGCTGGTGCGGGTATTCGACTTCAACGAGATACGGCGGACGATGGTGCTTGAGCCAGGTCTTGATGCGGACGCGGCTCAGGCCCTGGGCGACGAATTGCAGTTTGCCGTTTTCGCGGCTGGCGTGGTGCACCTTGACCAGGGTGCCGTATTGCGGCAACGCCTTGGTGTCGAAGTGGCGCGGGTCTTCCTGGGGTGTGTCCATGAAGAACAGGGCAAGGGAGTGGTGTTCGGATTTGCTGACCAGTTCGAGGGTTTCGGCCCAGGGTTCTTCGTTGACGATGACCGGCAGGACCTGGGCCGGGAAGAACGGGCGGTTGTGGATCGGGATGATGTAGACCTTGTCCGGCAGGTTCTGGCCGGGCAGGGCGAGGCCTTTGCCGGGGACGTGGTGTTCGATGTGTTCGGCGTCGGTTTCGGTGATGTCGTCGGGGTTCTCGGGGAATTCTTGCTGGTCGCTCATGGGGCACCTGCGCAATTGGGTATGGCTGTTAGATGGGGCAGGGGTTGGGTGGTTTCAATGGGTCGGGATGTTTCTGCTTGTGTGTTCAGGATTTTGACAGGGTTTTGGGGTTGGGCTTGGGCTTGGCGGCCTTTGGGCCGGCCATGCTCTGGATGTTTGGGGTGAATATCCGTTTCTGCGGGGGTTGCCGCTGGCGGTTTCGCCCTTACGGCGACTCACTTTTTTGACAAACGCCTCAAAAAAGTAAGCAAAAAAGGCTTGTCCCAACGTTCGGCCCGCTCGCTGAGGCTCGGGGTTCCTTCGCTCCGGGATTCATCCGGGGGCATCGCCTCCGGTTTGCTTCGCTGCACCTCCTCTCGATGTGTTCGACTGCGTCGAACGGCGCTGCGCGCCTACCCCCGAATGAACCCCTCCACTCAGCCTGCCGACGGGACCTGTGGATCAAGATCAAGAGCTTTGTCGAGCTAACGCTCATCCTGTTTTTTGGGGGAGCCATGCGCGGGTTGGTCGACCGGGGAATGGAACCTGGCAGGGCGTAGGCCCACCCGCGCATGGCTGTAACTTGATCGTTCCCACGCTCCGCGTGGGAATGCAGCCCGGGACGCTCTGCGTCCCAATCGAGCTGCCAGCGAATGCGGTTTGTGGCTGGCAGTCGATTTCGTCAGGGTGGCTTTGATCGTTCCCACGCTCCGCGTGGGAATGCAGCCCGGGACGCTCTGCGTCCCAATCGAGCTGCCAGCGAATGCGGTCTGTGGCTGGCAGTCGATTTCGTCAGGGTGGCCTAGCTGGGTGTCGGGTAACATTGTACTTCGACGTTATCCAGCACCCGATTCACCGCCAGTTCCGCCAGCATGATCACCTGCTGAATCCCCAGGATCCGATGCCGCTGCGGCGTATCGACAAAAGCTGCCACATCACTGGCCATGACACTGGCTGTGGCCAAAGACTCACACGCATGAGCCAGGAGGGTTTCGTCGTCCATTTCCGGGGATATCTGGAACATCTGGCTCGGTCGGCGGCCAGGGCATTTTTTGGGGATGGGATTGAAATGGTGGTCGAGCGCGCGTTCGGCGGCGTCGTGGAGTTTCTTTGAGTCGGCGGATTCGTACGGCGAGGTGTCGTTTGATTCGGGGGGATTGGGTGTTGGTTTTTTCATTTTTTACTCCTCAGGAATGGGTCCATTCCTCTAATTGCCGCGACGCAAAAAGAGGGGTGGCAGCTGTACGCGGGTTCGCGGACCGACCTGAGGCATTCGGCATACCCGAAGGTATCCCGCGCACAGCCACCATAAACAAGCACTTGAGGTGCTGCTGTTAAGCGGCGGCAATTATGCCTCAGAAGTCGGGCCGCGACGCCCGTTCGCTGAATTTGCAGCGACCCCCAAAGCCTATCCACCCCATTTCCGACCCACAACCGACGCGACATGTCAGAAACATCCCCCGCAAACACCCCGTCTGTAGGACATAAACACCCCGTTTAAAAACCGCAGCCCACAAAAAAAGGCGACACCCCTCACAGGGCATCGCCTTTTTTCTTACCGCCGCTAAAGCTTATTCCGGCAGTTTGTAAGCAATCACATAGTCACCCATCTTGGTGCCCAGCGAGCCGTGACCACCCACCACGAGCAGGACGTATTGCTTGCCGTCCTTGCCGGTGTAGGTCATCGGGGTCGCTTGGCCGCCAGCAGGCAGGCGCGATTTCCACAGTTCTTTACCGGTGTTCACGTCATAGGCGCGCAGGTACTGGTCCAGCGTGCCGCTGAGGAAGCCGACGCCGCCGGCAGTGACGATCGAGCCGCCCATGCTTGGTACGCCCAGGGTGAAGCCGATCGGGATTGGCGAGCTGTCGCGGCTGGTGCCGTTTTTGCGTTTCCAGACGACTTTGCCGGTGGTCAGGTCGATACCGGCGACGTAGCCCCAGGCCGGGGCTTGGCACGGTACGCCCAGTGGCGACATGAACGGGTGCATGATCACCGCGTATGGCGCGCCGGTGTTCGGTTGCACGCCGGCGGTTTCGCTCTCGCGTTTGCTGCCGGCGGCAACTTTTTCGCGTGGCACCATTTTCGAGACGAAAGCCATGTAGTTCGGGCTGGTGAACAGCATCTGGCGAACCGGGTCGACCGAGACGCCGCCCCAGTTGAACACGCCGACGTTACCCGGGTAGATCAGGCTGCCCTGTTCCGACGGAGGCGTGTATTGGCCTTCGTAGCGCAGTTCCTTGAACTGGATGCGGCACAGCATCTGGTCGAACGGGCTGGCGCCCCACATGGCTTTTTCGGTCAGTTCCGGGGCCAGCAGGTTCAGGTCCGAACGGGCCTGGGTCGGGGCGGTGTGGTCGCCTTTCACGGCGCCTTGCGGAACCGGGATTTCCTTGATCGGAATGATCGGCGTGCCGTCACGACGGTCGAGGACGTACAGGCTGCCTTGCTTGGTCGGAGCGATCAGCGCAGGTTTGATGCCGTCGGCGGTTTTCATGTCCAGCAGGGTTGGCTGGCTGCCGACGTCCATGTCCCACAGGTCGTGGTGGGTGAACTGGTAGTTCCAGCGCACCTTGCCGGTGGCCAGGTCCAGCGCGACCAGGCCGGCGCTGAATTTCTCGGCACCGGGGGTGCGATCGCCGCCCCACTGGTCAGGCGTCTGGTTACCCAATGGCAGATAGACCATGCCGAGTTTTTCATCGACGCTGGCCAGCGACCACATGTTGGCCGAGTTGCGGCTGTAGGTCTGGCCCGGGGCCAAGGGTTCGGTGGCGTCCGGGTTGTTGCTGTCCCAGTTCCACACCAGATGACCGTCGCGCACGTCGTAGGCGCGGATCACGCCGGACGGCTCGTTGGTCGATTCGTTGTCGGTGACGTGACCGCCCATGATCACCAGATCGCGAGTAATCGCGGCTGGCGAAGTGGAGTAGTAGCCACCGGCGGTGAACGGGCCGATGCCTTGGGTCAGGTCAACCACACCGTTGGTGCCGAAGCCTTCGCAGATCTTGCCGGTGTCGGCGTTCAGTGCGATCAGGCGGGCATCGGCGGTCGGCAGGTACAGGCGACGCGGGCAGGCCTGGGCGACGGCTTTGCCGGCCTCGGAGATGACGGCGGACGCTGCGGTTGCAGACTTGGCGTAGGCGGCTTCGTCGTAGTACGACACGCCACGGCAGGTCATGTGGGCGAAGCCCTTGAAGCCGACCGGGCTCTTGATCTGCGGGTCGAAACGCCACAGTTCCTTGCCGGTGTCCGGGTCCAGCGCCAGCACTTTGCTGTGCGCGGTGCAGGCGTAGAGCATGCCGTTGGCTTTCAGCGGGGTGTTTTCGTTGGTCAGCTCGACCGGATCATCGGCAGTCGGCAGGTCGCCAGTCTGGATGCGCCAGGCTTCTTGCAATTTGCCGACGTTGGCCGGGGTGATCTGTTTCAGTGGCGAGTAGCGGTCACCGAACTCGGTGCGGCCGTAGGCCTGCCAGTCGCCGTCCGGCATTTGCGGGGCGGTGCTGGTGGTGTCGGCGGTGTCGCGACCCAGTTCGCCGAAGGTTTCGCCCGGGTGGGTGAACAGGCTGGCCAGGGCGGTGACGCCGGCCAGAATCACGGCCACGGTCAGACCGCCGGTGCCCATCGGCGCAGGACCGTTGAGCAGCAGTGGACGACGGAACCACGGCAGCAGCATCACGAAACCGAGGACAAACCACAGCGCCAGACGTGGCACCAGTTGCCACCAGTCCAGGCCGACTTCCCACAGCGCCCAGACGGTGCTGGCGAACAGCACGATGGCGTACAGGCCCAATGCTGCGCGACGGCGCATCAGCATCAGAATGCCGGTCAGCGTGATGCCGATACCGGCCAGCAGGTAATACAGCGAGCCGCCGAGCGTACTCAGCTTGATTCCCCCGGCCAGCATGGCCAGGCCCATCAGCAGAAGCAGAATGCCGAGCAGGTTCGGCAGAAGACGGCTTCGACTCGAAGCACCTTCAGTGCTCATAGTGTGGTTCTCCGTGACGTTTCAAGTAGTCCCGCGCTGTAGTCACTGTAGATGACGATCGGGCGCGGGCATGGTTCAGATAAAAACTTGTCTTGCTATCGAATTTCATCTGCAGGCCTGAGCGGCCTGCATTGGGTCAGAACGACGACTGGATCTTGATCCCGCCGATCAGCGCGTTGTCGACCTTGTCCACACCGCCGGGATGGCGGATGTATTGCAGGTTCGGGCGCACGGTCAGCCAGTTGGTGACGTGCACGCCGTAATAAAGCTCGGCGCTGTATTCGGTGTCCTGCGGCGGCAGGAACGACGGATCGTCATAGTCGTAGACGGCGCGGGCCTGGTTGGTCGCTTCGGCGTTCTTGCGGTAGGCCGGGTTGACGTGGACGCGGGCCAGGGCGAAACCGATGTCGTCCTTGGCGCGGGCGTCGAACAGGCCTTTGTAGACCACGCCGGCCTGGACGTAGTTGTCGATGGCGTTGGTCTTCTTGTCGTGCATCGTGCCGTTGGCGAACACGCTCAGACCACGGGAGTTGTCGCTGGCGACGCTGGTGACCTGCTGCTGCACGCCGAGCCACACGCCGTGTTTGCTCGAAGCGCTGCGATAGGCTTCGCCGCTCAGGGCGGCAGGCTGGCCATTGCTGTCTTTATAGGCGTCGGTGGCCTTGGCGTTGCTGTAGTAGTAACCGGCGCGGTATTCGCCCGGCAGGCCGTTGAGCTTCGGCTTCCACACCAGTTCGATTGGCAGGATCGCGCCCTGGGTGCCGCTGCCGCTGAGCTTGAAGCCGTTGCCGCGATCGAGGTTCGACGGGTTCTGCTCATAGGCGCCGACTTGCGCGTACAGCTCCGGCGTCAGGTGATATTTGACGCGCAGCGCCCATTGGCTGACCGGCCAGTTGTACCAGATGCCGCCGACCCAGTTGCCGACCTGCGAGCCGCAGAACGCCAGGTTCTGGAAGTCGCACGGGAAGGTGTTGAAGTCTTCGCCTTCGCCAAAACGGCCGACCTTGATGTCGAGCTTCTGGTCGAAGAATTTCTGCTGATACCACATCTGCGTCAGGCGGGTGGTCTGGCCACGGCCCCAGACTTCCTGAGCGGACGTGAAGCCACCGACGCGCGGGTCGTTGATGCGGTCGTTGCTGATGTTGTTGCCGCTGCGCTTGGTCACGGTCAGCTGGAATTCAGCGTCGTTCCAGCCCAGCAGTTTTTGCAGGTCCAGATGAGTGCCGAGGCCCCATTGGTCGCTGTAGCGCGCGGTGCGGTCGTGGTCGTAGCCGCCGTGCAGGTTGCTGCCCATTTCGCCGGTGTAGTCGAGCTTGAAGTCGATACCTTTTGCCGCGAGTTCGCTGCGGGTGCCGTTCCAGTCACCGAGCATCCACGGTGATTCACTGTCGAAGGCCGGGGCGGCCTGGGTGCAGGTGGCGAGGCCAAGGGCGGTGCAGCCGCCGATCAGGCGCAGGGTTGAGATAGCGCTGTCTCGGGAGAACGGAAAATCGGGCATGAATAGGGTCTTTCTTGATCTTTTTGGGGGATAAGCTGGCCGCTACGATTTGACGCAGGCAGTGAAGCGATTCAGCAGAAGGGCGGCAGGATAATGTCCTGTTACAAAAACACAAAGTGCTTTTGCAGACATGAACCCTTTCGGATTCGGTAACAGTGCGGCAATACAGCGCATTGCGGGCGATGGCGCAGGCTGCGATCTTCTCCGGTTGGCCTACATTTAACCCAAGGCCTTCCACCCGCCCATGCCCTCGGCTAAGGTGCGCGGCTTCTGCATTTTCACTTCGCCCAAAGGCCCGGCATGAACGACCACAATCCCGATCCGCTGCACGGCGTGACCCTCGAACAGATCCTCAATGCACTGGTGACCCACTACGAATGGTCGGGCCTGGCCGAGCGCATCGACATCCGTTGCTTCAAGAGCGATCCGACCATCAAGTCGAGCCTGACCTTTTTGCGCAAAACCCCATGGGCGCGGGAAAAGGTCGAGCGTCTGTACGTGAAACTGATGCGCACCAAGCGACCACTCTGAGATGAACGCCGTACTGCGGCGACGTCTGATCACTTCGGCTGCGGTGCTGGGCTGGGCCGGGCTGGGAATTCAGCTGTACCTGATTTTTTTCGCACGCCTGAGCGTCGGCGCCAGTCTGCTGGGCGGGCTGGTGAGTTTCTTCAGCTACTTCACCGTGATCACCAACACTTTGGTGGCGGTGGTGCTGACCTGCGCGGTGACCGATCGCGAATCCGCTGCACGGCGCTGGTTTCTGCAACCCTGGGTCAGTAGCGGGATTGCCGTGAGCATTGCGGTGGTGGGCCTGGCATACAGCATTCTTCTGCGGCATTTGTGGCATCCGCAGGGCTGGCAGTTTATAGCCGACGAATTGCTCCACGACGTGATGCCGCTGCTGTTCCTGGCTTATTGGTGGCTGAGTGTGCCGAAGGGCACTTTGCGTCTGAAGCACCTGCCGCTGTGGCTGATCTATCCGCTGGTGTACTTCGCCTATGCGCTGCTGCGCGGGCATTTGCTGGGGGCTTACGCCTATCCGTTCATTGACGTGGCACTGCTGGGTTATCCACAGGTGTTCATCAATGCCGGGGGGATTTTGCTGGGGTTTGTGCTGATTTCGTCGCTGGTGATCGGGATTGATCGTTGGCAGGGGCGGCGCCTTTAGCAGCGCCGCCGCTCGCTTCACTCTTCTTCGGAGCCCTCGGCACGCCAGTACCCGACGGCTTTGACGAACTGTTCATCCAGCCCGTGCTCATCGAGCAGCACTCGGCGGATCTGCCGCGAGACTTTCGTTTCCGTCGCCACCCACGCGTACAGATTGCCCTTGGGCACCTGCAATTGTTTGACGGTGGCCAGCAGATTGTCCTTGCCGCCTTCGCGCAATACCCAGATCACATTGACCTGTGCGGCACTCTCCAGTGTCTGCTGTTCCTTGCCGTTTTCCACTTCGATCACCACCAGCGCCTTGCGATTGGCTGCCAGGCCTTCGAGGCGGCGGGCGATGGCGGGCAGGGCGGTTTCGTCGCCGATCAGCAGGTAGCTGTCGAAGATGTCCGGCACGATCATCGAGCCACGCGGGCCGCCGATGTGCAGGAATTGCCCGGGCTTGGCCTGTTCGGCCCAGGTCGAGGCAGGGCCGTCGCCGTGCAGGACGAAGTCGATGTCCAGTTCAAGCTTGTCGAGGTCATAACGACGCGGGGTGTAGTCGCGCATCTCGGGCATTGGTACATCGCTCTTGCCGCCGCCGAGCACCAGGGTTTCCAGTGCGGCGGCCTGTTCGGCGTTCTGCGGGAACAGCAGTTTGACGTGGTCGTCGGTACCGAGGCTGATGAACCCGGCCAGTTCCGGTCCGCCGAGGGTGATGCGGCGCATGCGCGGGGTCAGGTCGACGACGCGCAACACTTCCAGGCGGCGACGTTTGATTTCGTGCATCACACGATGGATGCCTTGAGTCTGTACTTCAGTCATTCGGCTTTCTCCGGGGCAGATTGAACGGCGGGGCCGTCGACGATGGCTTTGGCGGTGTCGTTGAGCAGGTCGCGCACCCGCAGGATTTCTTCCGGGCTCCAGCGCCCGTGGTGCATCTGCAGGGCATGACGCAGGTTGTGCACCGCTTCATGGATTTCCGGCGGCCGGTCGTGGCCGCGCAGCGAGCGCTTGCTGACGTCGATGCGCATGCGCACGCCGTCCAGCGCCACCGCCTGTTCGCTGAGGGATTGGCGGCCGGCATCGGTCACCGCGTAGCGCTTTTTGCCGCCTTCGGCGTCGCCGGTGATCATTTCGCTTTCTTCGAGGAATGTCAGGGTCGGGTAGATCACGCCGGGACTGGGGCTGTACGCGCCGTCGAACATGGTTTCGATCTGGCGGATCAGGTCGTAGCCGTGGCACGGCTGCTCGGCGATCAGCGCCAACAGCAGCAATTTCAGATCGCCCGGGGCAAAGACCCGCGGGCCGCGACCGCCGCGCTCGCGGCCGTGGCGTTTTTCGAAGCCGTCACGGCTGTCGCCGTGGTCGCGGTGGGGGGAATGATGGTCTCTCATTTCAGTCTTCTCTCGTCGTGTTTAGATACAACTTAAGATATATCTTTACGACTGGGCAAGGGCTTTTTGCCGCAGAGCTGACGAGTGGTCGACGGCGAGAAAGGCGCTCCGACGGAGGACCGCCATGGCTTGTTGATCGAGACAGGAATAACCGGAAAGTTAAAGCTATCACTCTATTAATGCTTGAGCTTATATTCTAAAAAGATTAGAAAGTGCTGACCGGTATTGTCGAAGCTGCTGTAACTTTTTTCATGAATAACTGTAGGTAGGGAATGTCTTACAGCTACTTTTATATATTTTGATTTTTTGATGTTTTTTCTTTCGTGTCGCGAGGTTGTTGAACTACAAGCTCGTGGGAAGTTGCCTGCTTACATTCTTGAGACAAGCGTCGATCATGCCCCGGCGTTGAACTTCCATGTTTCGGTACTTATCGACCGGTGTGACATGAACTTCAATGTTCCGATTCCTTAAAAAGAAAACAGGTACTGACCGATGTTCAAGAAAATCGCAATCACCGCTTCTCTCGCTGCCCTGGCCCTGAGCTCGTCCGTGACCTTCGCTGCCGGTGAAGCCCGTCACTCCATCAGCCTGATCGCCCACGTACCGACCAACGGTTTCTACGTGGTGCCGACCGACTCCGACCTGGTCAACAAAGACCAGGACATGAGCTTCCAGCCAAGCACCGGCAAGATGCGTGAAGTCAATGGCTTCTTCGATGTGCGCAATAACAACGGTTCTGTGCATGCCAGCCTGGAAAGCGTGCCGAAACTGATCTCCGGCGCCCAGGCGATCGATCTGCAAGTGCTGTTCAACAACAAGGAACTGACCCTGACCCCGCAAATGGTCGTGGGTGAGTCGGAGTCTGACGTCAACTATCGCGCGCCGCTGAAAATCAGTGCCAAAGGCAGCACTTTCCAGCCGGGTGATTACACCGGTGTTGTCGCCATGACTTTCGATGCCGTGCCGCCGATCGGTGGTGGCAAGTAATCGGTTGATCTGCACTCAACGCAGCTTGCCAGAGTCGCGTTCCCCGGCGGGATAAGCAGCAGTGTCTGTTCCGCCGGACTTCAACTTTTGTAAATCAGAGTACGAGTTCATGTTCCCGATGACACCCGTCGCGGCTGCGCTTGCGCTGTTGTTTTGTGCCAACGCAGCGGCCGCTTCCGAACCCGCCGGCACGACTCCGCGCAGTCTGCTGGCGCAGGCCAAAGGTTTGCCGGCAGATTTCGAAGAGCACTTTTTCGATGTGCCGCTGGCGGTGCGGGTCGAACTCGACCAGCAACCGCTGGGGGAAGCCATGGTGGTGTTGTCCCGCGATGATCGCGTCACGTTGCTGGAATTCACTGACACCAGTGAAAACCGCTACACACCCGCCGAACGCGAGAAGTGGGCGGCCTATCTCAAACCTGGCGTGCCGCTGGGCGCGTGCACCGGCTCCTGCCCCGATCAGGTGCTGGCGGTGCATTACAACCTGGAAAATTCGTTGCTCTCGGTTCTCACCGAGAACGCTGAGCGTGACCTGGAAACCAAGCGTTTCTATGACCAACCCGAAGACGGCAGCAGCGGCCTGATGGTGCGCAACCAGCTCAACCTCAATGGCGGCCAGGATCAGGATCTGGGTGGACGTTTTGGCCTCGAAGCCAGCGGCAGCCTGGGCAACTGGAGCCAGACCTTCAACATGCAAATGGCTCGCCTCGGCGGCCCGGACGACAAGCTCTATCACGCGGTCCACGAGCTCTACACCCAGCGCGAACTGCAAGGCAATTTCTTTCGCCTGGGCTATTTCACCCCCAACTCCGAAGGGCTGACCCGCCAGCCGCGCACGTTCGGCACCAGCCCTGACACGGCGGTCGGCGTGATGTACGGCAGCTCCGACAGCCTGGCAATCAACAACGCAGCGCCCAGCGTCTACCCGATTTACGTCACCGCCAATCGTCAGGGCTCGGTGGAGATCTGGCGCGACGGTCTGCTGATCAACACTCAATCGATACCCGCCGGTTTGCAGACCCTCGACACCCGACCACTGCCCGGTGGCATTTACGAGGTGGAAGTGCGGCTGATCGAAGACGGCCAGATCACGTCCAGTACCCAGGAGCTGGTGTACAAGCCTAGCAACTGGCGCAACCTCGACGAGCGCTGGCGTTACAACCTGTTTGCCGGCGAAGAACAGAAACTGCTGAGCAACTGGGATCAACAGTCCAGCGGCAGTCCTACGGCGGGCGCCTCGCTCAACTACCTGCTGCACCCGCGAGTCATCCTCGGCCTGTCGGCGCGGCAGATTCGCGAAAAGCTGCAATACGGCACGTCCATCGACTGGACCCTGGCCAATCACATCAGCCTGTATGCCAACGTCTACAAGACCGAGGATCACGGCACCGGCCTCGATCTGCAGAGCCTGTATAACTACGGTTCCGGCAGTCTGGTGATCAGCCACAACCGCAGCTGGCTCGACACCACCGACCAGTACGAAACCCTGCCGGACGGCACCCGGGTGCGTCAGCGAAATGTGTTCATCGGTGAAACCAGCAACTCGTCGCTGGCGCTCAATCACCGGCTCAACAGCCGTAATTCGTTGAACGCACGGGTCTCCCACAGCGAAGGCAATGTCGAAGGCGTCGGCGTGGATCTGGGCTGGACCCGGCGCAGCGAACTGTTCGGCAATGACGCCAACTGGCGCTTGTCGCTGTTCGATCGACCGGGCAGCTACAGCAGTGGCGATGCGCGTAATCGCGGGGTCGACTTGAGCCTGAACATGGCGCTGGGCGCGCCCGGCGAGCAGATCACCGGCAGCATCGGTTCGCGTACCGATCGCGACGGCGGGCGTGACAACAACGCTTCGATCGGCTGGCGCAAGGACCTCAAAGGCCACGTCCTGCAGAACGTCTCGGTGACGGCGCTGACCGACACCTACGGCATCGGCGCTTCCGGCCTGGCCAACTTTCGCACCGACACGATCAATGGCGACGGCTTCATCCAGCGCTCGTCCTACAACGGCAATTTCACCGGCGGTCTCAACCTCGACAGCACGCTGGTGGTCGGCGGCCAGCAGATGCTCATGACCAGCGAATACGAAATGCGCGGGGCCGGGATGATTGTCGACGTCGAGTCGGACATCGAGGGCATTGCCTTGCGCGCCGACGACTTCAGCGGCGGCAGCGCAGCGTTGAAACCGGGGCGCAATTTCATTCCTATCACGGCGTATCAGAACAGCTCGGTGAGCTTCGACTTCGAAGGCAACAACGTGCCGGCGGCGACCATCGAACCGGCGCGCACCCGTTATCACCTGAACAAGGGCGGGGTCGACTACCGCAAGATCCGTGTGATGAAAACCCTGACCGTGCTCGGACGGCTGGTCAACGAACAGGGCCAGCCGCTCAAGGGGCATCACGTGATCAACCACGCCAGTCGCGGGGTGACCGAGGTCGACGGCTTCTTCTCGATGGAAATGAACGCCGGATCGCCGACCCTCGAGGTGCGCCAGGATAACCGCCTGCTGTGCCAGTTCCGCCTCGAGGCGGATCAGCACCGCAGCGAAAACAATGTGTTGATGATCGGGGATCTGCGTTGCACACCGGACACCCTGGCCGATGCGACCTCTACCGATCAGAAGGCGGGTTGAGCGTGAAAAAGCTAACCGTATTCATGGCCTTGATCGCGGCACTGAGCCTGCCTTCGGTCGAGGCGGCGAATCAGGAAATCAGGGCATTGTTCCAACCCGACTCCTCGCAGCCGAACAAGAATGTGTTCGTCAACAAGACGCCAAACAGTGGTTATTGCGCGGATTTCCCGAGTGAGTGCGCCAGCAACGGCATGTTCAGCATCCGGGTACCGATTCGCTTCAGTACGTTTACCCCGCTGTTTTCGGCCAATGGTGTCTGGGTGAAAGTGCCCGCCGCCTGGCAAGTCCTGAACGTAACCAATCAGCAGACCCAGCAGACGCGTGCGGTGGAGGTCCGAATCAGCGGAATCGGCTCGCGCTTTCGCTTGAGCAAGCCCGTCACCGAGTTGACAGGCGAGTCTGATGTGGGGGAGGCGCATCGCAAACTCTGGGAGGGCAGTTCCTGGGTCTACGCCGCGCCCCCCTGCCTCTATAGCGGATGGGGTCTTCCTTCACCGACGACTTATCAGTTTTTCTGGAAGACGCCCGTGCAAGGCAGCTGTATCAAGACTGCCGCGATGGATGTCGGGCATATGGATTTCGAGTATCTCGATATCGCCTACGAGTTGCGCACTCCCGATCCGTTGACCATGCCGACCGGTACGTACACCGGCGCATTGACCTATAGCGTCGGAGCGGGTGGCGCGGACTTCAACATGGGGCCCTTTTTTCGTGCGGATGACTCCAGCCTGACCCTGGACTTCGTGCTCGACGTTCATCACGCCCTGAAAGTCGATCTGCCACCCGGCGGCGACAAGGTGACGATGGAACCGGTTGGCGGATGGCAACGCTGGATCGACACGGGGCGCATGCCGACCGAGATCTATCGCGACCAGCAGTTTTACCTGTCGGCCTCGTCACCCTTCAAGGTGATGATGATCTGCAACTCGCTGGGCGGCACTGAGTGCGGCATCGGCAACAACGAAGTGGGCTTTTCCAAGTTCGAGGTCAAGCTGACCCTGCCCCGAGGTATCACAGGCCCCGGCAACAGCGATGGCTGGTCCGGCACGTTGTCGCACAACACCTGGCTGGGGCCGTTCGAGCCTACTCGTTACGTTGATCGAAAACCCGGCACCTTGCGTTTCCAGATCCCTCGGCGGTGGATCGAATCGCTGCTCAAACCCGGCATGAACGGAACGCTGTGGGGCAACGTCACCATCATTTTCGACTCGGAAGTATGAACCTCCGGGGCTGGCCAATTTTCATTTTCACGAGGTTGAATTCCATGACTCGAATGTTTTTGCTGATGCTGTCCGGCCTGTGTTGCCTGACTGCCCATGCCGGGCCGCAGATCAATGTCGGCACCGTGTACGACTATCTCGACGGCGACAAAAGTACGTACCTGAAGCGTGTTTTCAACAGCGGTGACAGCACCGCTTTCGTCAAGATCAATGTGCTGGAAATCGTCTATGACGCCGACGGCAAACCGCAGGAGATTCCCGTGGTCAATGCGGCCGACGGCGCTTCGCGCAACGGCATCATGGCCAGCCCCGCGCGCCTGATCGTGCCGGCGCAGGGCATGCAGGGCACGCGCTTGCTGTACATGGGCGAGCGGGATCGCGAACGCTACTTCCGCGTGCGTTTCGTGCCGGTCGTGCCGGAAAAGGAAGACGAATTCGTGGTCTCCCAAGAGGAGCGCGAAGACTACAAAAAGTCGTTGTCGGCCGGGGTCAACGTGATGACCGGATTTGGCATCGTGTTTTTCGTGCGCCCCAAAGATGCGCGTTTCGACACGGTGATCAGCGACACGCCCGAACGCTACGAGATCCGCAACAACGGCAACACGGTGATGGTGGTCGACGAATTCAAAAGCTGTTCGGTGAGCAATGAAGCCGATTGCGGCGCGACCACCAAACACCACGTGATGGCTGGCAAAAGCTTCGCCTTTGAAAAAGAAGCCGGCCGCGAATACCGCTTCAAACTGGTGGAAGGCGACAACAGGAAAGACCTCAGGGTCGCGCGCCGCTAAGGCCTCTATCCACGACGCGCCAGGTATCGATCATGAACAAGCAATGCGCCGCTGCGGCACTGATGGCTTTCACCGCCCTGATGAGTATCCCCGCTTGGGCGGTTCGCGAAGAGCTCAACTTCGAAGTGTTCCTGACCATTCCCAGTCGGGCGTTCTACGTCATCCCCGCAGAGTCGGACTGGATTCACCGCCCGCAGCGCCTGCTCTGGGATTACAACACCTCGACCCTGCGCGGCTTGCGTAAATCGTTTGACGTGCGCCATGACAGCAGTGCAATCGAAGCGCGGCTGGAAAGCACCGGACGCCTCTCCAATGGCAGGCTGGGCGAAGAGATCCTGCTGCATGTGAAATTCAACGGCGTGGTGCTGAGCGCAGACGTTCGTCCGCGCGAAGTCCTGTCGCAGGCCGAAGCGGCCGTCGGGAAGCGTGTGCTGCTGGAAATCGATCCGATCAAGCCGCTCGGCGGTTTCAAGCCAGGGGATTACGACGGCACGGTCATGCTGTTGTTCAACGCAAAGGCACCGGGAAGTTGATTGTCACCATCACCCACGCAGAGATCCCAGCCATGATCAAGCGAGTCGCCATCGTACTCTGTCTGAGCGTCCCGACATCGATCCATCCGGCGGTGTTTGCCGCCCAGGAAAAGCACACCTTCGAAGTCTCGGTGGACATTCCGACACTGGGTTTTTACGTGCTCCCCAGCGAAGCCGACTGGATCCATCGTGAGCAGACCCTGCCGTGGGATATCCACACCTCGACGTTGCTCGGGCTGCGCAAGAGCTTTGATGTGAAAACCGACGGCAGTGCCATTGAAGCGCGTCTCGAGAATTTCCCTTACCTGACCGCCGGCGGCGATTCGCGTGACAACATCGTGTTGCGCGTCAGCTTCAACGGCAAGGAACTGGCCCAGGATCCGACGCCCCGGCAAGTGGTGTCCGCAGAGGAAGCGACGGCGGGCCGTCGTGTGCAACTGGAGATCGTGCCTCGCGAGCAGGCCGATGGCTACAAGCCGGGCGAGTACAACGGCACGGTCAATATCGTGTTCAACGTGGCGGCGCCGGCAGGATGAACAGCGCATGCCGAACAAGGAAAAACGACCTGACAGGCAAGGAAATAGCCAATGGTTTCAGCTGTGCGCAAGTGCTTGAAGAACAGCGTGTTTTGCTTCTGCGGTGGCCTGCTTTCAACGTCGGCGGCTGCCATCACTCAGGAACTTCGCGCGACCTACGTCCCCGATCCCGCCAACCCGCAGAACAATGGGTTCATCAACCAGACGCCGCAGAGCGGTTACTGCGGCCAGTACCCGAATGATTGTCGACGCTACAACCTTATGGGGGTTTCGTTGCCAATGCGTTTCTCGTCGGTACAGGCAATACGGCCAGAAAGCGCTGAGCGCGACGGTGCGACATTCAAGATGCCGGCGCAATGGCGCAGCCTGACGGTGCGCAATATCGTTACCGGTGAGACGCAAACCGTGGAAATGCGTATCGGTGGCTTCGGTACACGTTATGTGCTCAGTGATACGGCAAGTAATCTGACTGGCGTTTCCGGAGAATACGAAGCGCATAACGCGCTTTGGGCAAGGTCGGGATGGCACGTACCGCCCAGGCCGTGCGAACCCGGTGCAATGTCCTCTTATGGTCCGAACTTCTTTCGTTTTTTCTGGTTTACCCCCGCCGAAAACCTGTGCAGCAAACAGTCTGCATTCGTCATTCCGTGGATGTCCTACGACTATCTGGACGTGGCCTATGAGCTGCGTACACCCAACCCGCTGGGCATGTCGGCGGGAATCTATGCGGGTGAACTGACCTATGGCGTGGGTTCCGGTCAGGACATCGACACGGGCAACAACCTGTTGCCTGACACCTCCAGCCTGACGTTCAGGGTTCTTCTCGACGTGCAGCATGTGCTCAAGGTCGACATCCCGCCCGGCGGCAACAAGGTTGCGCTGGTGCCGCAAGGCGGCTGGCAGGCCTGGTTGCAGCAGGGCAGCAAACCGACCCGGCTGTTTCGCGATCAGACTTTCAATATTTCCGCGTCCTCGCGTTTCAAGATGCACTTCGAATGCGAGCACGCCGCCGTCGGTGCCTGCGCATTGCGCGATACGCTCAGCGGCGCCACCGATGCGCAGGTTTTTCTGAGTGTGAGCCTGCCCGACAGCATTTCCGATATCGCAGGCCAACCGGTGAAGCGCCGCCCCTTGAGCAACAATCCTGATGGCGTGGCGTTTCAACCTTCCAGTTTCATGCAGCGAGCACCCGCGACGCTGCACTTCGAGATTCCGGGCGTGTATGTCGAACAGATGCTCCAGCCGGGAAAAGGCAAACGCTATGTCGGCAACGTCACGGTGATCTGGGATTCGGAGGTTTAGCGCTTGGGCCCTGAAGACTTTTGCAGCGAGGCTTCAGGGCGTGATCGTCATGCGGGCGATATTCAGATTCCGGCCCTGCTGATGGCCTCCCGGGTGAGCTGGCGGCGCAGTTCCTTCTCCTGATAACCGATGTCACGAAGCAGGCGGTCATAGGTTTCGGTGCTCATTTCCATTCCGGTGAAAACCTCCTGTTCGGCAATCGGCAAGCGCTTTGCCAGGTCGCTGAGGGTGCGCCTGCGCAATGCGCGCTCGGCAGGTAACGAGTCGGTTGATTGCGCCCAGTCCCGTTGCGCGGATTTCAGCGCTTCCAGCACGTCGAGCTTTTCCATGTGCAGCTGTTTGTTGGTTTCCATTTCTCCTGGCCAGTTCTTGCGCAAATAGCTTTCCCAGAACGGTAGCTCGATCATCTGATTGACCAGGCCATCGCCTTCTTCTGCCTTGAGCAAAGACTCGATAGCCTTGGCAATGGTCTGATCATCGACCCCGGCGATCAGGCGATACCTCATGCCTTCGGATTGCCAGGGCAGCTCCAGTCTGGCCGCCATGCCTGTTTCGTAGGCCAGATGCACTTCGACTTCATCGGGATTGCCCGTGCGGTTCCTGATATCGGCCCGGGCGATTTCAGTGACCTGACCGAGACGCGCCGATCCTTTGGCCAGTGTCACCAGCTTGCGCTCAAGCTCGGCCTGGTTGGTCGAGTACGAGTAGGCTTCCGAAGCCAGCACCTTGACCCCCATGTTGTTGAACAGTTGCGCGCCGGCATCCTCGCAACCTTCAGGATCGGTCGACATCAAAAACAGCTCCTCGCGCAGCGGCGTGTCGATGTCCATGGCGCCAATCATCCGCCAGACGCGGTCGGTCAGTTGATCATTGGCTTTGCCGCCAGCGATGTAATCGGCCGAATGGGTCAAGTCTTCGATCACCGAGAAGAAACCGTCGGCGTTTGGCTCCCCGGCAAGGTCGTGCCAGGCCTCGGGGCGATAGGTGCCGAGCCCGGCCGTTTCGTTGCGCAGCGAGGTGTCGACGAATGCGGGCCAGCGCTCGAGCAGATCTTCCGCCGCCCTGTTATACGTCAGGCGTGGATGGATCCCCACCGAAGTCCGGTAATGTTCGTACTTGACCCGAACCGGGTCCGAGAGCCTGTTGGCGTAGACCCGGGTACGGGCGATCAGCCGCGCGTTATCGGAGCCCGGCGGCACATCCGGGATGCGCTTGAGCGCATTCGCGCCCAGATCAAGAAAGAAGCCGCGTGGCCGGGATTTTTCGAACAATCCCGGTGGCCAGCTCTCGAGGCCGGTGCCGATCAGGCTCAACACCTTGAGCCGTGGCATGCGTTCGACATTCGGCGCAAGGCTCAACGGGTTGTGATCGAGCCTGAGAGTTTCCATGCGCGTCATGTTGCGCAGTTGCTCGACAGTGGTCGGCGTCAGGCGGATCTGGTTGTCGTTCAGGCGCAGGGTTTCCAGCAAATGCATCTTGCCGACAGGCTCCGGCAGAACTGTCAGCCCGCAGTTGCGGGCGCTGAAATGGCGCAGGTGGGGAAGGTCTTTCAACAGGCCGTTCGGCGATTGAGAAAATACCGATCCGTCCAGGTTCAGGGTTGTGACCTGATCGATCCAGGGCTTCAGCTCTTCCGGCAACTGCCGCCACCAACGCTCGATGTCCTTGGGCAACCACTCGCTGGACAGGTCCAGTCGATAGCCTTCCTGCACGCTGAGACTGCGCTCGCCGAACACCTCGGACTTGCGTTCGAAACAGTCCAGCAAGCGTTCGGCGAGAAACTGCCCGCCCTTTTGCTGGTAGTCCCAATAGGCACGTGGCACGTTGCTGTCCGGGTTTTCAGGATCCCAATCAGCCAGGTAGCGCTGACGCCAGGTTTCCAGGGTCTGCTTGAGCTGTTGAATCTCCTGCTCAAGCATCTTGATCTGTGAGTGAGGGGCACCGTTCGCTTGCAGGGATCGACTGAAAGCCAACGCCTCGGCCTGGTCGAAATGCGGGTAGAGGTTCTGGACTTTCTCTTCCACGCTCAACGCTTTTTTCGATTGCCCCGGCCCGCGCAGCAGCAGTTCGGTTTGCAACGGAACCTGCGCGCGAATCGGTGGACGCGCAAGCAGCGTCCTGCGCTCGGCGGGGCGCTCGGTCATGACCAGCACCCATTGTCTGAACAATTGTCCCTGGCCGGCGCGGTAACCCAGCGCGGTACGCTTATCGGCGGGCATGGCCAGCAGGATGGCTTCATACAAGTCTGCGGCAGGATGCAGACTGTCGTTGCGCTCATCGCGCACTTCATAGCGGCCACGCTGATCCCGGACCAGCACGCGCACGATACTGGCCTGCTCGTCGCCCACACTGCAGCGAAGCGCGCCGTCATAGAAGTGCTCGCGTACTTCAATGCGCAGATCGGCGAAGGTATCGGTGCGTTGTCTCAGGACGTTGAGAATCAAGCGCTCGGTATCGGGCAGTCGCAATGCCGGTTCATACAAACCTTCAATGGCACGCGCCGCACTGATTTCAAAGGCGCTTTCCCGGGCCTGATCTTTCAGGCGCAGGGGGATGCGCTGTTCTTCGCGGATGATGGTCTGTTCGGCCGGCGTCGCTTTCTTCAGCAGCGCCTCGGCGACCCGTGAAGGCAATGGTGGAAATTGCTGTTGCAGCAGTTGCACCTGGGCATCGCCACTATGATCTGCGGCCCGATACTGGTAATCGAAAATGTCGGGCGTACGGGTTTCCACGATATCCCCCAGCTGGTTGCGCAACACCTGTGCCCGCTGGCTTTTGGGGTATTGATGGCCGAGCAGGGACTGCATGTCTGCATCGTCGAGAAAGTCCACCAGCCGTTCCGGCAGCTCGCCGGCCAACAGGTCAGGAATGCCGATGCTCATCGTCTGTTCGGCTGTCGCTTGTGGATTGCCGTACAGGTGAAAGTTGTCGCTCGAATCAGCGGTTTCAAATACTTTCAGCGCCTTGTCGGCAGGCCAGCCGGGCATGTCCGGCACCATTCGGCTGAACCAGTAGGCAGTCGGGGCCAGCGGTTGTCCGGAACGAATCAACTGGCCCACGTTGCGGGTTTCGTCCCAGATCCGGAAACGCGTCAGGGTATCGGACAGGAGCGCCGGGGGTGGCGTGTTTTCCACGTACATCCGGCGCAGTGATTCTGGCGCGGTGCCGCTGATGCTGCGCAGGTGTTCCAGTTCGCTATCGTTGTAGCCGTCAACGCCGGGGCCCAACCGGCGCATCAGGATCGAGCCCTGCCAGTCCTGCGGTGTTTCCCCCTCGTGCACCCACGCACCCTGTCCGTTGTGGCGCAATTGTGGCGAGTAAGCTTGTGGGCGGGTCGGATGCTGGACACGATGGCGACCGTTGCTGCGGTCATATTTCACCGCGTAGTACCGACCGTCGAGGGGCAGCAGCACTTTGTCCGCGTGGCGATACAGCCCGGATGCGGACGGTTTCGATGCGGGCGGTGGGGCAATGTCTGTTTGTGCGTAGGGCGTGAGGTCGGTGTGCCACAAGCGGATTTTTCCGTCGTGTCCCGTCACCGGTTTCATGCTTTCGACCCGTGGCGACAGTTTGAGGATTTTTTGCGCGGCCAGGCCACCGACGACAAATGCCGCCAGTTGCACCACATCGTTGACGACACCGACGACATGCTGCGCAGCCTCGGTCCAGTGTTTATAACCAAGCTCCACTGCGCCTTCGACGACTTCATTGGTCAGCTGAAAAGCCGTGTAGACCAGCATCACAACACCGACATACGGCACGAACGGCATCACGACGAACAACGCGGCGTTGAAAATGTCGCCGGCAATCTTCAGAACGTTTTCCCACCACGCCCAGCGCGCATTGTCGTCGGCGTCGGCGGTCGGCACCGCAATCTGGCGGGCGTCATTGAGGATCTTGTTGAGTCGTTGCTGAAAAAGGTACGTCCACAGCGGCGAGCTGATCGGCGGTGCGCTGAATTGCAGTTGCGGTTTCTCCACCGGTGTTTCCCGCCAGGAGGGACGCGAATCTCCCCGTTCCCGCGGATACCATTTCACGTAGCTCAGGCGTTGTTCGAGCCCGGCGAAAAAATGCCCGCGCTGTTCATGATCGACAAACTGACTGAAGAATTGCCGGTAGCTGAGTCCGGAGGAAGGTGATGTCTGGTTGGTCCGCAGCTGGCGGGTCAGCTCTTGCATGAAGTCCAGGGTCGAGGCGTATTCCTTGAGCGGGTGCTCCGGGTCATGGGGGACATAGGCAATCATTTTTTGCGAGTGTTGCGGCTGTTCCGGATCCGGCCGAATGATCAGGATGCCGGTGAACGTCAGGTCCATCATGCCCAGGTCGCAGACCCGCATCGCCTGGCCGTCCAGCAGCAGATTCTGACGGCCAAGCAGCACTTCGCGGATCAGCCCATGGGCACTGTGACCAATGTCTTTTTTGAGCCGGGCCATTTGCGCGGCAGCCTTGAGCGTCGCTTGCAGGCTTTGCTCGACCCGGGTGCGCAGGTACGTTTCGGCCACCGGTTCCTTGTCCAGCAGAATGCTCTCGAGATGGCGCTTGTAGAGCGCGCCAATGTCCAGCTCCCGGCACAACGCTTGAAACTGGCTCACGCTTATTTTCTGGTTGATCGGCGAGGGGTCGAACAAGTCGCGTGCGACATCGGTTTTGATAATGAAGGTCGAATAGTGTTGATAGCGCTCGTCGCGTGCGAAGTTATGCAATGCCGCATCAAGCATCGAAACGGTTCTGGCCTTGGAGCCTTTGCTGAAGTTGTGGACATACCAGGGCGTTTGAGCCGAGGCATACAGTCTCAGGTAGGTGTTCTTGACGTCGATATCGATCTGGAACTGTTCGAGCAGCTTTGCCTTGAGCAAGGGTTCGGCGAATGCGTACACATCCTGAAGTCGTCCGAGCAGGCGATCGATACGGTTCTGTGCGCCCCACGCCTTTCGGTTATCGGCGGACATTCGTTCCAGCTCGTTGGCCGAAGTCTCGATCATCCATGATTCAAGCTGCAGAGGCGTGTTGCTCAGCGCCTGGGCCCGATGTAACTGCATATCGCTGAACACCGGATCAATGCGCGATTTAATTAAGTCGTAATGTTGCCCTTTATATATGGATGTTGCAGTCATGGTGCAGGCCTTGAATAAGTAAAGAATTCTCAGCCTAACGTTCAATGAGCGGATTAATTAGTTTAAAAGCCTGCTGCCGAAGTGTCGGGTTAATACCTGATTTATTGAATATTGGAATGCATAAAACACATAACTACTACCTCGGATCAATTCAGTCCGCTGCGGATGCCACCGTCGCCACTTGCGGCGCCAGACACTGCGAATCACTGCCCGGTTGCAGGTACGGCATCAGAATCGGCGCCATGCCTTTGAGCACCTGTACCGGCAGGGCGGAAGTGAACTTGAAGTTCTCCGCCGAGCGCCCCGGCACGAACGCGGTGAGCGTGCCGAAATGGTGGTCGCCGATGTAGAACACGAAAGTCGCCGTGCGGTTGATCGACTTCGAGCTGAGAATCCGTCCGCCGGAGCCGATCGCCTCGATCCGGTTGTCGCCGGTACCGGTCTTGCCGCCCATGGTCAGCGGTGTTCCATCGTTCAGTTTGAAACTGCCGGAAACACGTTTCGCCGTCCCCGAGTCCACCACTTGCGACAGTGCTTCGCGCATCGCCGTGGCGACTTCGGACGGCATCACCCGTTTGCCGACGTGAGGGTCATTGACCAGTTTGGTTTCGTAAGGCGTGCCGGCGGCGAAGTGCAGGCTGTCGATACGCAGGGTCGGCATGCGCACACCGTCGTTGAGGATGGTGCCGATCAACTCGGCCAGCGCGGCGGGGCGGTCGCCGGAACTGCCGATGGCGGTGGCCAGCGAGGGCACCAGGTGATCGAACGGATAGCCGACTTTCTGCCAGCGCTGATGGATCTCCAGGAATGCCTCGATCTCCAGCATCGTGCGAATGCGGCTGTCGCGGGCGCCCTTGTGCTTGCTCTTGAACAGCCAGCTGTAGACTTCCTGACGCTCGAACTGGCTGGCCTTGACGATGTCCTTGAAGGTCGCGTCGGGGTGGTTGAGCAGGTAGCCGATCATCCACAGGTCCAGCGGGTGAACCTTGGCGATGAAACCCTGATCCGGCAGGTCGTAGGTGCCGGGGCCGTAGGCCAGATAGAGCCGCTCCAGGCGTTCGTCGGTGAGTTTTTCGGTGATTTTTACGCCCTTGAGGTGCGAGCGCACAAAGGTATTGAAGTCTTCCTGACTGGCGTTGGGCAGCAGGTAACGGTGCACGGCGGCCATGCGGATCGGGGTCGGGCGCATGCTGTCGAGGAAGGTATCGAGCCGGGCCTGGGTGTCCTTGTTCCGGTACTTCTTCCAGAACTTGAGCAGGAACGAGGTGCCTTCGCGGTCGGCGAACGAGGCGAGGTATTCCTGACGGCGCGGGTCGCGGTCGTCCTTGAGCAGCTCGGCGCTGTTGTTCGGGCCTGAGTAGGTGGTGTAGCGCACCAGATCGCGCATCAGGCGAATGAACGGCAGGTTGATCGACTCGCGCAGGGCATCGCGCAGGGTCGGCAGGCGGCCGTTGTCTTCCTTGCGAAAGTTATGGAACACATGCAGGCCGCCACCGGTGAAAAACGCCTCGCCGGGGCTGGCCGAGTATTTGCGGTCGAGGGCGGCGGAGAGCATTTTCGACAGGTCGTGATCCTTGTTCTGGATCAGGTAATCGATCACCCACTGGCTCAGGCGATCCTGATCCGGCACGTCGACTTTCTTCAGTTCCGGCACGGTCATGGCGCCGTACTTGTCATGCAGCTCCGCGATGATTTGCAGGTAGGTGGTCAGCACCCGCATCTTCGCCGTGGAGCCCAGTTCCAGCTTGCTGCCTTCGTTGATGTCGAACGGCTGATCGGTGCTGTCGGTCTGCACCCGCACGCGCGAACCGTCCGGGGTCAGCTCGAACAAGGTGAAGCTGTAGCGCACCTGAGTGGTGCTGGTGGGCGTCAGCAGGCGTTCGCCCATCAGGCCGACTTCGGTCGCGTAGGCCGGGTCGGCCAGTTTTTTCAGGTAGGCGGTGGCCTGGGTTTGCAGCTCGCCCTGCAAGGTGCTGGTGGCGGACAGGTCGAGGCGGTCGAGGTCGTACAGCGGACGGTTGAGCATCGATGCCAACCGGCTGCGGGCGACACTGATGCCCTTGTTGGTTTCGATCGGCTGAATGGTCGGTTGGGTCTGCCAGTCGCGATAGCTGATGGTGCTGGCCAGCGCGGCATCGGCCAGGGCGGCGTCGATCACACCGTTCTGTTTCAGCAGGCGCAGGTGGCTGTTGGTCAGTTCGACCAGTTCTTCGCGGCCCTTGGTCAGGTAATGCGAAGGACGGCGCTGGGCGATCATCAGCGAAAGCATTTCGCGCAGGGCCAGGCCTTTGTCCGCCATGGTCTTCGGATCGGTGGCGGTACTCGCGAGCTTGCGGTTGGCCTCGTTGAAATCGGCGCCATACCAGACCCGCAGCCCCTCGGCCATGCCGTGCACTTCGCCATGCCCCGGCACCGCCGACAGCGGCACGCTGTTGAGGTAGTCACGAATGATGTTCTGCCGCGCCGGCAAGGTGTCCGGGCCGCCCTGATAGGCGCGCACGCTGGCGGAAATCATCTGGCGGATTTTCTCCGCGCCGGACACCGTCAGCCCGTCGGGCGAGTGGCGGTATTTCTCAAGCTGGGTGGCCAAAGTACTGCCACCGGCCGACTGCCCCGGCAAGTGCAGCAGCTTGGCGACCTGCGACCACGCGGCCATGCCGAAGCGGGGCCAGTCCACCGCCGGGTTGGCCATCGGTTGCTTGGGGTCGAGCAAAAAGCGGTTTTCGATGAACAGCAGGCTGTTGACCACCACCGGTGGGATCGAGTCGAAACTCGCGTACAGCTGCTGCGGATAGTTGTACTGATACAGCGGCGCGGCACGGCAATCTGTGATCGACAGCCCGGCCTGGATCTTTTCGGAGTAGGGCACGAACAGGCCCTTGTCGGTGTAGTTGAGCAGCGCCGGGGAGAAGCGCGTCTGCTCGGTGATCACATAATTGCGCTTGATCAGCCGCGGCAGGAACTCGTCCAGCGAGCTGTAGCCCAGACGCAGATCGAACGGCCCGTTGCCTGGATAGCGGATCGCTTCACTGGGTCCCGGTTGCAACTCGTACTTGAGCTTGGCGGCGTACTGGCTGACCTCGCGGGACTGAAAACGCGAGGTGCGCATTTCCTTCATCGCAGCCAGGCCCACGACAATCGCAATGATCACCAACAGGAGCCAGAAAGCCTTCCACCCATGCCGGTTACGACGGGGTTTTTCAGGTACAGGCGCTTCATCCACACGTTCAGTCGGAACCACTTTTTCACTCGAATCGGTTTGCCACAAAGCGCCCATAGTCGATTGATCCATTCACGCAGATTGATCGGACTTGACTGAAGCTTAGTCGGTGGTTGGCGCGGGTGAAAAAATTGTGAAGGCGGGACCCTGAACAAATCTGCAAATCTGGCTGCTGCCTTCCGGCAAGTGATCGAAAGCCTGAAAAGGCCGGAACAGAGAGGTCTTCAGGCCGCTGCGACTTTGGTCGCGGCATGACGTTGCACCATTGCTGTGCAATACTCGGCGCCCATTTGTGCGGTGAATAATCCTCGAAATGCAGGATGGTTTGTCTCGTAAACCTTGTGATTGGCGAGGTTTACGTCTGAATCAGATGCCTTATAGAGTGAAAAAACCTGTCGCAAGCTTTTTATACTGCATGCCCCGCTGATCCCGCAGGTTGCTTCTGCGCGACGGTCCTGCCCACGAAGCAGGGCCGGTTTTACCCAGGCGCAGGCTTATCGGCCGACGCTTGAACACTCGGTGGTCACATCCAATAACAAGACGAGGAAGTCCCCCATGCCAGTCGGCAATCACCCGCCCCATGGCGAAACCGCTCAAGGCGGTCCGCTCAAACGCGAACTCGGTGAACGGCATATTCGCCTGATGGCGCTCGGCGCCTGCATCGGTGTCGGTCTGTTTCTCGGTTCGGCCAAGGCCATCGAAATGGCCGGCCCGGCGATCATGCTGTCTTACATCATCGGCGGTCTGGCGATCCTGGTGATCATGCGCGCCCTCGGCGAAATGGCCGTACACAACCCGGTCGCCGGCTCCTTCAGCCGTTATGCACAGGATTACCTCGGCCCGCTGGCGGGCTTTCTGACCGGCTGGAACTACTGGTTCCTGTGGCTGGTGACCTGCGTCGCCGAAATCACGGCGGTGGCGGTGTACATGGGCATCTGGTTCCCCGATGTCCCGCGCTGGATCTGGGCGCTGGCGGCGCTGGTCAGCATGGGCTCGATCAACCTGATCGCGGTGAAGGCGTTCGGTGAATTCGAGTTCTGGTTCGCCCTGATCAAGATCGTCACCATCATCGCCATGGTGCTCGGCGGCATCGGCATCATCGCCTTCGGTTTCGGCAACGACGGTGTGGCACTGGGGATTTCCAACCTGTGGGCCCACGGCGGCTTCATGCCCAACGGTGTGACGGGCGTGCTCATGTCCCTGCAAATGGTGATGTTCGCCTACCTCGGCGTGGAAATGATCGGCCTGACCGCCGGTGAAGCGAAGAACCCGCAGAAGACCATCCCGAATGCGATCGGCTCGGTGTTCTGGCGGATCCTGCTGTTTTACGTCGGCGCGCTGTTCGTGATCCTGTCGATCTACCCGTGGAATGAAATCGGCACTCAGGGCAGCCCGTTCGTGATGACCTTTGAACGTCTGGGCATCAAGACCGCCGCCGGCATCATCAACTTCGTGGTGATCACTGCGGCGCTGTCGTCGTGCAACGGTGGCATCTTCAGCACCGGGCGCATGCTTTACAGCCTGGCGCAGAACGGCCAGGCGCCGGCCGGTTTCGCTCGCACGTCGAGCAACGGCGTACCGCGTCGCGCATTGCTGCTGTCGATCTTCGCGCTGCTGCTGGGCGTGCTGCTCAACTATCTGGTGCCGGAAAAAGTCTTCGTCTGGGTGACCTCGATTGCCACCTTCGGCGCGATCTGGACCTGGGTGATGATCCTGCTGGCCCAGCTGAAATTCCGCAAAGGCCTGAGCGCCAGCGAGCGGGCCGGCCTGAAATACAAGATGTGGCTGTTCCCGGTCAGCTCGTATCTGGCGCTGGCGTTCCTGGTGCTGGTGGTCGGCCTGATGGCGTACTTCCCGGACACTCGCGTGGCCCTTTATGTAGGCCCGGCGTTCCTGGTGCTGCTGACCGTGTTGTTCTACGTGTTCAAGCTGCAACCAAGCGATGCGTCCCAGGGCGCGGTGCGTTCGGCTTCGTAATTCGTTGTCGCTGAAACCTGAAGCCCCGGTCGAAAGTCCGGGGCTTTTTCGTGGGTGCGAGGTTGATGCCGCTGGTCTGAAAGCGCCGCAAAAATCGACTTCTGATTCAGAGTCATGTTCGAAGGTTTATCTACGTTGTTTCCAGCGCAGCCGTGAACAGAGGCGCAGGTATGAGGACCAGCGATTTTCTCGTACAAGAACTCGGCCGTCGTCAGGTCGTGCTGTTCTTCCTGCTCGCCACGCTGCTGTATATCCTGCCGCTGATCCTCGCCGACTTCCCCTACATCGACGACAACTGGCGCACGCTGGCCGCCGGCAACGCCTGGGCCGGGCAGGGGCGATTGTTCATGGACTGGCTGTATCAGGCGCTGACCTTCACCGGCGCTGCGCCGAATATTTTCCCACTGCCGCTGTTACTCGCCACGGTGGCCATGTCGTTCGCGTTGACCCGGCTGACCTTCCACTATTTTCCCGAACCGACGCTGGCCTGTTGTCTGGTGGTGTTGCCGCTCTGGTACAACCCGTTTCTGCTGCAGAACCTGTCCTATCAATACGACGGGGCCGGCATGGCCCTGAGTCTGGTCGCAGTGATTTACGCGATCACTTTTTGCGGCGCTTCACGCATTCAGCGATGGCTGGTGCCGTCGGTGTTGCTGGCGCTGGCGATCGGGCTGTATCAGATCAGCCTCAATGTGTTTCTCGGGCTGTGTTGCCTTGAATTGCTCAGGAATGTTCATCGGCGAGTACCGTGGGAGGAACTCTGGCACCTGTCAGGCTGGCGGCTGGCGCAACTGCTGCTGGCGGTGCTGATTTACAGCGTCACGGCCTATCCGTTCACTGACCACGGGCGCACGCAATTGCTGAATGCAAGCGCTGATCCGTTGCTGCAGATCGGCATCAATATCGGTCGGGTGATGGAGAAGGTTGCGCTGCTGTTTCACGGCGGCTACACGATGGTTTTTATTGTTTTGGTGCTGTGCGCCGTGTTCGGCGCCGTGCAATTGGGGCGGCAGATTCGCGAGCGCAAAATGTCCCGCGCCAAGGGCTTGCTCCTGAGCTTCACCAGCCTGCTGGCATTGCCGCTGATTGTGCTGCTGGTGCCGGGCATGACGCTGCTGTTTCGCGATTTCAACGAAGGCGCGCGCACCCTGATGGGGTTCGGCGTACTGCTGATGTTGCTGTTCTATCTGGCCTGGTTGGGGTTGATGCCGCTGCATCAACGGTTGCCTTTGGTGTTGGCGATTCCGCTTCTGGCCACGCTGTCGTTGTCCTTCGCTTATGGCCGGGTGCTGACGATGGAAAAAACCTTCGCCAGCAATGCGCTCTACAGCCTGAGCCACGACATTTCATCTCATCGCGAACTGCGCGAAGCCAAACGGATTTATATCTCGGTGACGTACTCCGACCGCTGGCTGGCGGGGGCGGTGGGTACGTTCAAGCAGTTGCCGGTGCTGCAATATCTACTCAACATCGATTACTTCATGCTCGCCGAAAATCTGCCCTCGGCCGGCATCACCAACGTGGTCGCCGAGCGCGAACGGCGCAACGCGACCCATGTCGGTCTGATGGGCTATCCACCCTTGGTGGACAGCCTCTATTACCGCCTCTACCTAATTGGCGACTACGGCTTCATCGTGATGAAGGAGCCGCCCCACGGTCGCTTGCTGCAATGGTGACCGTTCAGAGTCTAGGCCGCCGCGATTTCCTGCGGCTCGAAACTGTCCGCCCTCGCCATCTGCCACATCCGCGAATAGAACTCGCCGTTCACTTCCCCGGTGAGCAATTCCCCTGGCTTCAGGAACACGTGCAACTGCGAGAACAGTTTGATCTCGGTCGCCGACATGCGCCGCACCAGATGCTTGGCCGACAGTTGCGACGGATGATCGAGGCCGGCGGCGGCGAGCATTTCCGCCAGGGCCTTGAGCGTATTGCGCTGGAAGTTGTAGACCCGCTGGGCCTTGTCCGGCACCACCAGCGCGCGCTGGCGCAGGGTGTCCTGGGTGGCGACGCCGGTCGGGCATTTGTTGGTGTGGCAGCTTTGCGACTGGATGCAGCCGATGGCGAACATGAAGCCGCGCGCCGAGTTGGCCCAGTCGGCGCCGATGGCCAGCACGCTGGCGATGTCGAAAGCGCTGACGATCTTGCCGCTGGCGCCGAGCTTGATCTTGTCCCGCAGATTCAGGCCGACCAGGGTGTTGTGCACGAACAGCAGACCTTCGCGCATCGGCACGCCGATGTGGTCGGTGAACTCCACCGGTGCGGCGCCGGTCCCGCCTTCCTTGCCGTCAACCACGATGAAGTCCGGCAGGATGCCGGTTTCCAGCATGGCCTTGGCGATGCCCATGAACTCCCACGGATGGCCGAGGCAGAACTTGAAGCCCACCGGTTTGCCGCCGGACAGTTCACGCAGTTGCTGGATGAAATGCATCATCTCGATCGGCGTGGAGAACGCGCTGTGGCGCGACGGCGAGATGCAGTCTTCGCCCATCAGAATTCCACGCGTATCGGCGATTTCCTGGGTGACCTTGTGCTTGGGCAGAATCCCGCCGTGGCCGGGTTTGGCGCCCTGGCTCATCTTGATTTCGATCATCCGCACTTGCGGGGTCTGCGCCTGGGCGGCGAAGCGTTCCGGGTCGAAACGGCCGTCGCTGGTGCGGCAGCCGAAATAGCCGCTGCCCAGTTCCCAGGTCAGGTCGCCGCCGTGTTCGCGGTGATAGGGGCTGATGCTGCCTTCGCCGGTGTCGTGGGCGAAGTTGCCGAGTTTGGCGCCCTGGTTGAGTGCGCGGATCGCGTTGGCGCTGAGCGAGCCAAAACTCATGGCCGAGATGTTGAACACCGACGCCGAATACGGCTGGGTGCACTGCGGGCCACCGACGGTGACACGAAAACTGTTCGGGTCGCTTAGCGGCGCCGGGCGCATCGAGTGGCCGATGAATTCGAAGCCGGATTGATAGACGTCGATCAGGGTGCCGAACGGCTTGTCGGCGGTTTCGTTCTTGGCCCGCGAGTACACCAGCGAACGCTGAGCGCGGGAGAAGGGCAGGGCGTCGCTGTCGGATTCCAGCAGGTACTGGCGGATTTCCGGGCGGATGCCCTCCACCAGATAACGGATGTTGCCCAGGATCGGATAATTGCGACGCACCGCGTGCGGGCTCTGCATCAGGTCGAACAGGCCGATCAGGCTCAATACGCCGGTAACGGCGGTGATCGGCCACAGCCAGTCGTGTTCGAGAAAGGGCAGGCTGGCGAGGGTGAAAATCACGCAGACGGCAAAGAAGGCGTAGCGGCTCAGGAGTGACAGGCTCATACGGTTTCCTTGGTTCGGACGGTTTTTTTGCGGCAGTCAGGCGTTCTGCGCCTGCAGAAAGATCGAAAACAGCTCCGACTGGGATTTGATCCCCAGCTTGCTGTACATGTGTTTCTTATGGACTTTCACGGTTTCAACAGAGATTTCCAGCTTACGGGCGATTTCTTTACTGGAGCAACCGCTGAGCATCAGGCGCCCGACGTCCAGTTCCCGGGCGGTCAGTTGTGCGCCCTTGAGCTGCTGCACCGACGCTTCGAGCTGCACCCGCCAGTCCGGTTGCGCAGGCGCCGGGGCGAGGGCCACGGTTTCGTTGATTTCATAGGGCAGGCGCTGGCGCAACAGGCCGAGCACCCACGGCTGGATCAGCGACAGCAGGGCAATCTGCTCGCCGGTGAAGCGTTGCTGGCTGCCCAGCGACAGGCACAGCGTGCGGTCGCCTTCGAGCTGGCAATTGAACTGGATTTCGTCGGCCACCACATTCAGACGAAAGTATCGCTGGTAATACTCGGTCAGTTCGAAGTGCTCCGGCGCGACCTCCGACAGGCGATACAACCCGGTGCGCGACTGCTCGCGGCAGGCGATATAGAACGGGTCGAGCAGGTACAGACCGCGCAGATAATCCTGAAACAGCTGATCGGGACTGCCGTCGGCGCCGGGGCATTCGGCGAACACCTGCGGGTGGCGGTCGGCGCTGAACAGCAACGCCACCCAGCTATCGAACGGCACGTACTGGTCGAGCAGGCGCACCAGTTGCGCCCAGAAATTCGGCTTGTCGAGGGCGTCGATCAACTGGCCGACGGCGCGGTGCCAGGTGATGTCGTCAAACGAAAGAGTCATGCCTCTACCCCTATTGGGTTACCCCGGCCGCGTAATTCCCTGGCCGGTCGAATGCGAAGCATACTGGCCCACAGACAGCCGCCGGGCAATCTTTCGGCGCCCGGTGCTCATAACAAGGAATACCCATGAAAGTCGAACTCGCCCAACTGGCGGGCCGTGACAAAGACACGGCGTACAACCTCGAACGCGCCCTCGCGGCGATTGCGGCCTGCGCCGCCGACACGCAATTGATCGTGTTCCCCGAGACCCACCTGATGGGCTTCCCGACCGCCGACACCGTGGCGCAGATCGCCGAACCGCTGGACGGCCCCACCGTCAGCGCCGTGCAGGCCGCCGCCCGCGAACGCAACCTCGCCGTGGTGATCGGCATGGCCGAGAACGACAACGGCCGCTTCTACAACACCACGCTACTGATCACTCCCGAAGGCATCGCCCTGAAATACCGCAAGACCCATCTCTGGGCCTCGGATCGCGGTGTGTTCGAGGCCGGTGACCGTTACGCCACCTGTTTGTGGAACGGTGTGCGGGTCGGTCTGCTGATCTGCTACGACATCGAGTTCCCGGAATCGGCCCGCGCCCTGGCGCAACTGGGTGCTGAATTGCTGATCGTCACCAACGGCAACATGGACCCGTACGGGCCGACCCACCGCACCGCGATCATGGCCCGGGCCCAGGAAAACCAGGCGTTTGCGCTGATGGTCAACCGTGTGGAAGCCGGGGATGACGGGTTGATGTTTGCCGGTGGCAGTGCGCTGGTGGATCCGCTGGGCACGGTGCTGTTCGAGGCCGGGCGTGAGGAAGGACGGTTCAGCGTCGAGCTGGATTTCGCTCAGCTGGAGCTGGCGCGCAAGGATTATCGGTATCTGGATGATCAGCGGTTGAGGTTGCCGGGGGAGGTGGTTGAACACGCCTCGGGAGTACGTGAGCTGCTGATCCCTTGACCCGTTGTACCCGATCGTTCCCACGCTCTGCGTGGGAATGCAGCCCGGGACGCTCTGCGTCCCAAGAGCGGACGCAGAGCGT
The DNA here is from genome assembly GCF_024749205.1 of Pseudomonas sp. B21-021. Lineage (NCBI taxonomy): Bacteria > Pseudomonadati > Pseudomonadota > Gammaproteobacteria > Pseudomonadales > Pseudomonadaceae > Pseudomonas > Pseudomonas sp. B21-021. The sequence goes on along the minus strand of NZ_CP087192.1, from coordinate 5,214,265 downwards.
CCATTGAGGCATTCCCACGCGGACGGTTCGACGCCTCGACGTGGGAACGATCAGCAACACCCGAAACATTCGCCGAACTCGGCCTCTGCCATAAATCCAATAAAATCCGGAGTAAGTCGCCCATGGCTCGTTTGCAACGCACCCTTTCGCTAGGGTCGGTGGTGCTGTTCGGCATCGCCTACATGACGCCGATCATTGTCCTCGGCACGTTCGGCATCCTCGCCCAGTCCACCGCCGGCATGGTGCCCGCCGCGTATCTGGCGGCATTGGTGGCGATGTTCTTCACCGCCATGAGCTACGGGCGCATGGCCGCCGCGTTCCCGGTAGCCGGCTCGGCCTACAGCTACGTGCGCAAGGCCATCAGCCCGAAACTTGGCTTCATCGCCGGTTGGGCGGTGCTGCTCGATTATCTGTTTCTGCCGATGGCGATCTGGCTGATCGGCGCCGCGTATCTGGCTTCGGCCTTCCCGTCGATCCCGCAGTGGATCTGGGTGCTGGCGTTCATCGGTATCACCAGCGCGATCAACATCATCGGCCTGAAACTGGCCAACGGCATCAACGCCTTGCTGATGCTGGTGCAGTTTCTGGTGCTGATCGCCTTCGTCGCACTGTGCGTGCATTACGTTGGCGGTGACGCCAGCACGCCGTTGTGGTCGATCAAACCGTTCTTCAACGGCGACATGCAGATGCCGCTGATCATGAGCGGCGCCGCGATTGCCTGCTACTCGTTCCTCGGTTTCGATGCGGTCAGCACCCTCACCGAAGAAACCCGCGATCCACGTCGCACCATCCCTCGGGCAATCATGCTGATCACCCTGATCGGCGGGCTGATTTTTGTCGGTGTCTCGTACTTCGTGCAGATCGCCCATCCGTCGTTCCAGTTCGACAGCGTCGATTCGGCGGCCTACGAAATTGCGCGCAACATCGGCGGCGATCTGTTCGTGTCGATCTTCCTGATCGGCCTGATCGTCGGTCAGTTCGCCTCGGGCCTGTCGGCGCAGGCCAGCGGTTCGCGGCTGTTGTTTGCGATGGGCCGTGACGGTGTGCTGCCCAAGTCGTTTTTCGGCACCTTGCACGAGCGCTTCGGTACGCCGGTCAACAGCATCCTGCTGTGTGCAGTGGTGGCTTTGCTGGCGCTGAAACTCGACGTGACCACCTCGACCTCGTTCATCAACTTCGGCGCATTCCTGGCGTTCAGCCTGGTCAACCTGTCGGTGATTTTTCACTACTGGATCGGCGGCGAGAAAAAGGGCCTGCGCGAGTTGATCCTGTTCCTGATCTTTCCGTTCATCGGCCTGGCAGCGGACTTGTGGCTGATGGTCAGCCTCGATCACCTGGCGGTGTATCTGGGCCTGAGCTGGCTGGCGATTGGCGTGGTGTACCTGGCGGTGCTCACGGGTGGTTTCCGCCGGCAGCCGCCGGAGATGGATTTCCAGGAAGCGACCTGAGGTTCCGGCAGAGTCTTTGCTCACAAATGGCAGGCGTGTGATGCTTGCCGTTTTTTGAGTCAAAGGCTTTCCGTTCATGTCGACCGCAAATAACTCCACGATCCGCATCGCCGCCGCGCTGCTGCTCAACCCCGACGGCCAGACCCTGCTGGTGCGCAAGCGCGGCACTACGGCGTTCATGCAACCGGGCGGCAAGATCGAACCTCATGAACTGCCGGTGCATGCATTGGCCCGTGAGCTGGAAGAAGAGCTGGGGCTGGTGATCGATCCGGCGCAGGCGAGCTTTCTCGGCCAGTTCTCGGCACCCGCCGCCAACGAGCCGGGATTCGTCGTGCAGGCCGAGATCTTTCAGCTGACCATCGACACCGAAGTATCCCCGGCTGCCGAGATCGAGGAGGTGATCTGGATCGACCCGGCTACCGACGGCGATGTGGTTCTCGCCCCATTGACACGCGACCTGATCCTGCCGTTTTATCGAGCCTCGCTGACCGCGTTCGCCTGATCATTCGTGCAAAGGACTTCGTCATGATCCCGCTTCCAGACCTGCTGATTTTTGCCGCCGCCGCACTGCTGATGGTGCTGACGCCGGGGCCGAACATGATCTACCTGATCTCGCGGTCGATCTGCCAGGGACGCCGCGCCGGGGTGACCTCGCTGCTCGGCGTGGTGGCGGGGTTCTTCGTGCACCTGTTCGCGGCGGCCGCCGGTTTGACCGCGGTGTTTCTCGCGGTGCCGATGGCCTATGAAGTGTTGAAGTGGGCCGGTGCGCTGTACCTGCTCTGGCTGGCCTGGCAGGCGGTGAAACCCGGCGCCCGTTCGCCGTTCGAGGCGCAACAATTGCCGGCGGATTCTTCGCGCAAACTGGTCACCATGGGTTTTCTCACCAGCGCGCTGAACCCGAAAATCGCGGTGTTTTACCTCTCGGTATTTCCGCAATTCATTTCGCCAGAGCACGGCTCGGTGTTCACCCAGAGCATCATCCTGGGCCTGACCCAGATCAGCGTCAGCTTCTGCGTCAACCTGTTGATCGCGCTGTTCGCCGCTGGCATCGCGTCGTGGTTCGTCAACAACCCCACCTGGCTGGCAGCGCAGCGTTATTTCATGGGCTTCGTGCTGGGCGGTCTGGCCGTGCGGCTGATGCTTGAACAACGCAAGGCTGCCTGACATGTGGATCGAACGGCTGGACGCCAGTCATGCGCTGGCCTATCGCGAATTGATGCTGGAAGCCTATGACCGGCATCCGCAGGCGTTCACCTCCAGCGTGCGCGAGCGCGCAGTGATGCCGCTGAGCTGGTGGGAGTCACGCCTGACCAGCAAGCTCGACGCGGTGTTCGGCGCGTTCGAAGACGGCCGGCTGGCGGGCATCGTCGGCCTGGCGTTCGAGCCTCGGGAAAAGGCCCAGCACAAGGCAACGGTATTCGGCATGTATGTGTCGGCGGAGTTTCGCCAGCGCGGGCTGGGGCTGAAATTGATGGAGGCGGTGCTGGGTGAAGCGCAGCAGCATCCGGCGCTGAAAGTCATTCAATTGACCGTCACCGCCGGCAATGACGCGGCGTTTCATCTGTACCAGCGCTGCGGCTTCATTCAGTTCGGCCTGGAGCCGATGGCGGTGCGGGTCGGCGAGGACTATTTCGACAAGATCCATATGTGGTGCCCGCCTTTCGTGCCAACCGCCAGCCTCAACGAACCGCGCTGACCCCATCCAGCGTCGAGAACGAAGTGTCCTTGGCCGTCAGCAGGAAGTCGCGCATGTACGGCGCGTCCAGCATGTCGGCGCGGATTGCCGCGTACAGCGTCGCAAACAGACCTTTCTCACCCAGCCGCTTGCCCTTCACGTAACCGCGCGAGCTGTATTCATGCAGCGCCCAGTGCGGCATGCCGCACACGCCACGGCCGCTGGCCACCAGTTGCATCATCATCACCGTCAGCTCTGAGGTGCGTACCTGCGCCGGTTCGATGTCGGCCGGTTCGAGGAAGCGGGTGAAGATGTCCAGCCGATCGCGTTCGACCGGGTAGGTGATCAGGGTTTCGGTCAGCAGGTCTTCGGGAACGATGTACGGTTTGCTTGCCAGCGCGTGCTGATTGGCGACCGCGAGCATGGCTTCGTAGGTGAACAGCGGCACGTAGGTGATGCCGGCGATTTCCAGCGGGTCGGACGTCACCACCAGATCCAGATCACCCCGGGCCAGCGCCGGCAGCGGGGCAAACGAGAAACCCGAAGCGAGGTCGAGTTCGACTTCCGGCCACGCATCGCGGAATTGGTCGATGGTCGGCATCAGCCACTGGAAGCAGCTGTGGCATTCGATGGCCATGTGCAGACGCCCGGCGGTGCCACCGGCCAGACGCCCGATATCACGCTCGGCGGCGCGCAGCAGCGGCAGGGTCGCGTCGGCCAGTTGCAGCAGGCGCAGGCCGGCGCTGGTGAAGCGCACCGGTTTGGTCTTGCGCACGAACAACGGCATGCCCATGCGCTCTTCCAGTTCCTTGAACTGGTGGGACAGCGCCGACTGGGTCAGATGCAGGCGGTCGGCTGCATCGACCAGGCTGTCGGCTTCGCGCAGGGCATGCAGGGTTTTCAGGTGACGGATTTCAAGCACTGCAGGCTCCATGAGGAAAATTTGTGATCAACACGAAAAGGTTGAGTTTGTCTCATGTTGCCCTGGCTGTCGACAATGGCGCCATCTTTTACGCAATGGAGAACACTCGACATGGCCGTGGCCCACACCCTTGGTTTCCCGCGCATCGGCGCCGACCGTGAACTGAAAAAAGCCCTCGAAGCCTGTTGGAAAGGCGATCTCGATCAGGCCGCTCTGAATCAGGTCGGCCGCGAGCTGCGCGCCAAGCACTGGCAACTGCAGAAGGATGCCGGCATCGACCTGCTGCCGGTCGGCGACTTCGCCTGGTACGACCAGGTGCTGACCCACTCGCTGACCTTCGGTGTGATCCCCGAGCGCTTCGACGGTGTGCGTGACGAGCGCGGCCTGCCGACCCTCGACACCCTGTTCGCCATGGCCCGTGGCGCCACGTCGTCCTGCTGTGGCGGCGAGCACGGCAAGACTCAGTACGCACAAGAGCTGACCAAGTGGTTCGATACCAACTACCACTACCTGGTCCCGGAATTCAGCGCAGACCAGCAATTCAAGCTGAGCTGGGAGCAGTTGTTCGATGAAGTCGAAGAAGCCAAAGCCCTCGGTCACAACGTCAAACCGGTGATCATCGGCCCGCTGACTTACCTGTGGCTGGGCAAGGCGAAAGGCAACGACTTCGACAAGCTTGATCTGCTTGAGCGCCTGCTGCCGGTGTACAACGAAATCCTTGGTCGCCTCGCCGCACAGGGTGTGGAGTGGGTGCAGATCGACGAACCGATCCTCACCCTCGACCTCCCGCAAGCCTGGAAAAGCGCCTTCGAACGCGCCTATCACATCCTTCAGTACTCGCCGCTGAAGAAACTGGTGGCGACCTATTTCAGCGGTCTGCAAGATAACCTCGGTCTGGCCGTCGGCCTGCCGGTGCAAGGCCTGCACATCGATGCGGTGCGTGCGCCGGATCAGCTCGGTCAGGTACTTGATCGCTTGCCGACCTACAAGATTCTGTCGGTCGGTCTGGTCAACGGGCGCAATGTCTGGCGCTGCGAACTGGAGCAGGCGCTGGCACAACTGCAACCGGCCCAGGAGCGTTTTGGCGACAACCTGTGGGTCAGCAGTTCCTGCTCGTTGCTGCACAGCCCGGTGGATGTCGAGCGTGAAGACAAGCTCGATCCGGAACTGAAAAGCTGGCTGGCATTCGCCGTGCAGAAGTGTGCCGAAATCTCCGTGCTGCGTGATGCGCTGAACGATCCGCAAGCGCCAAAAGTGCAAAGCGCACTGGCCGAAAGCCGCGCGATTCAAGAGAGCCGCACTCGTTCGCCACGCATTCACAAAGCCGAGGTGCAGGCGCGGATCGAGGCGATCAACGCCAGCGACAGCCAGCGCCATTCGCCGTTCGCCAAACGCATCGCCGCACAGCAGGCGCGTCTGAAATTGCCGACGTTCCCGACCACCACCATCGGTTCGTTCCCGCAGACCGGCTCGATTCGTCTGGCCCGTCAGGCGTTCAAGCAGGGCAAACTGTCGGCCAACGATTACCACGACGCCATGCGCAGCGAAATCCGCCACGCGGTGCAAGTCCAGGAACGTCTGGGCCTCGATGTGCTGGTGCACGGTGAAGCCGAGCGCAACGACATGGTCGAGTACTTCGCCGAACAGCTCGACGGTTATCTGTTTACCCGTTTCGGCTGGGTGCAGAGCTACGGCTCCCGCTGCGTGAAACCGGCGGTGATTTATGGCGATCTGTCCCGTCCGAACGCCATGACCGTGGACTGGATCACCTACGCTCAGAGCCTGACCGACAAGGTCATGAAAGGCATGCTGACCGGTCCGGTGACCATGCTGATGTGGTCGTTCCCCCGTGAAGACGTGTCGCGCAAAGTCCAGGCGCAACAACTGGCGCTGGCCCTGCGTGACGAAGTGGTGGATCTGGAAAACGCCGGAATCAAGATCGTGCAGATCGACGAGGCGGCGTTCCGCGAAGGCCTGCCATTGCGCCGTGAACAATGGCAGGAATACCTCGACTGGGCGGTGGAAGCGTTCCGCCTGACAGCCTCGGGCGTGAAAGATGAAACCCAGATCCACACCCACATGTGCTACAGCGAATTCAATGACGTGATCAAGGCGATCGCCGACATGGACGCCGACGTCATCACCATCGAAACCTCGCGCTCGGACATGGAATTGCTCGAAGCCTTCGAAGCGTTCGACTACCCGAACGACATCGGCCCGGGCGTCTACGACATCCACTCGCCGCGCGTGCCGGACACCGCCGAGATGGTCAAGTTGATGAGCAAAGCCGTGAAGCGCATCCCGGCGCAGCGCCTGTGGGTCAACCCCGATTGCGGCCTGAAGACCCGCGCGTGGCCGGAGACCGAGGCGGCGCTGGTGAACATGGTCGCGGCGGCGCGGCAGTTGCGCAGTCAGTTGGCGTAATACGTCGAAAACCGGCATACACCGAAAAAACCGCTGAGGCTCTGCATTCAGCGGTTTTTTTCGTTCAACTCCAGCGTTGGGGGAGAGTCTGCCCCGGTGCGTAATTCACATTGTCGATGTAAAGCGAACCCTTGTTCTTGTAAGGATCGGAGGGGCCCGAGAATCGAACTTCGACCCTTGCAGTGCTGGCCGGCATGTTGCCGCTGTAGTTAAAGACTTTCTCCGTGGGTTGCAGTGGCGCCAGACCAAAATCCGTCTGGACTATTTCGCCGCCATTGTCGAAGCCCGAGATGATGAAAACAAAAAACGCGTGCGTAACGTAATCAAATGGAGGCAGGAAGTACTGAGCGGTGGGAGCGGACGCAGTGAAACTCAGGACAAATGACCCGGAGGGAGCATTGAACTGGGTATAGAGCAAGATGCCGTTATCCACTCCAGGCTGCAGTTGCGCCTGGAAACTGAAGTTGTGATTGACTACGTTGGCTTTGCCCTGAAGAGTCTGTGCGATCCATGGCGCAAATTTACCTGATTCGAAATCGCCGTTTGGCACGAGGTTAGTGCTCATATTGCCTCCCTGATGCATTGATGGCCGCCTGTCGGCCGTCAATGCATGCTGTGCTGAAGGCAGCTTTTTAACGACTGTCAGATCTGACAGTCCCGACAAATGGCAGGTGGCGCAAGCAACTGCTGTACTTTCGCCGATTCGACCGCTCGGCACTCTTCATCAAACTGTCATCGAACTGTGGCAGCGCGCTTGAACAAACTTCATCAGACTCGCGCTCTACTGGGGTTCTGCGTTTCGGTGTTTTTCATGTTCAAGGGATTTTTTGCAATCGCGGCGCTGTTGGCCGCGGTTTTTTTCGTTCCGGCGTCTTATGCGGCGTCGCGTTGCGACGTCAATGTACCGACCGAGCGGGTCGATCTGGAGCAGGTGAGCCTGGCGTACCAGAGCATCGGCCGTGCGTCGGATCCGGCGCTGTTGCTGGTGATGGGCCTGGGCGGGCAGTTGATCCACTGGCCGGACGAAGTGGTGGTTGCGCTGTGTCAGCAGGGTTTTCGGGTGATCCGTTATGACAACCGCGATGTCGGTCTGTCGACCTGGCGCCAGACGCCGGTGGAAGCCAACCTGACCTTTGAGGTGCTGCGCTACAAACTCGGCCTGCCGGTGGCGGCGCCTTACAGCCTGACCGACATGGCCGACGATGCGCTGGGCCTGATGGACGCGTTGCACGTCGAGCAATTCCACGTGCTCGGCGCGAGCATGGGCGGGATGATCGCCCAGCACATGGCGGCGATGGCGCCGCAACGGGTCGAGAGCCTGACGCTGATCATGACCAGCTCCGGCGCCGAAGGCCTGCCGGCGCCGAGTGCGGCGTTGGTGCAATTGTTGTCACGGCGTGGCGCTCCCAATCGCCAGATCGCGCTGGAGCAACAGGCTGATCTGCTTGCAGCGTTGGGCAGCCCTTCAGTCAGCGATGATCGGCAGGCATTGCTGCATCAAGCGGCGCTGTCCTATGACCGGGCGTTCAATCCCGAAGGCGTGAAGCGCCAGATCATGGCGATCCTCGCCGAACCGAGCCGGGTGGCGTTGCTCAATCAACTGCGCGTCCCGACGCTGGTGGTGCATGGCACGGCCGATCCGTTATTGCCGGTGATGCACGGCGTGCACCTGGCGGCGCACATTCGCGGCAGTCAGCTGCGGCTGATTCCGGGGCTGGCGCACCGCTTTCAGGAGGCATTCAAGGAGCCGTTGCTGGCGGCGGTGTTGCCGTACCTGCGCGAGCATCGCGAAGACACGTCGCACTGGGCGCAGATCGAACCGGTGGCGGAACACAACCTGCTCTGACTCAGGCGTGAAGCCGCACCCACACCGACACCAGCACCGTCGCGGCCATCAGCCACGCAACTGCCGCGACCGCCAGCGAAGCTTCGAGGCGCATGCGGTCGACCATCACGTACAGCGTCGCCAGATAAACGAAGTACGGAATGATTGACCACATGCCGAAAACGATAGTGGTCTTCAGGTCGTCGATCGAACGGCCCTTGCCGACGATGTAATGGGCAATCAGGGCGAAGGTCGGGAACAGCGGCACCAGACCTGCGATGTAGTAGTTTTTGGTCTTGGCCAGCATGGCGAGGATCACCACCACTGCCGCACCGAGCATTGCCTTGAAAATCAGATCCACGTCGTTCTCGCTTAATGGCTCAGGCCGTATTTTTTCACTTTGTCGAACAGCGTGGTCTTGGCCATGCCCAGTTCCAGGCTGGCCTGAGTCAGGTTGCCGCCGCTGCGTTGCAGGGCGTCGCTGAGCAGGTTGCGTTCGAACGCTTCCACCGCTTCGGCGAAGGCCAGGCCCTGGCCTGCACTACCCGCGCCGGTTTTCTTGAACGCCGGCAGACCGAGGGCAAAACGTTCGGCGACGTTGCGCAGTTCGCGCACGTTGCCCGGCCAGTCGTGGCTCATCAGGCTCGACAGGGTCTGGTTGTCCAGCTCCGGCAGCGCGCGGTCGAAACGCAGGGCCGATTGCTGGGTGAAGTGTTCGAACAGTTGCAGGATGTCTTCGCGGCGTTCGCGCAGCGGCGGCAGTTCCAGCGTCACCACGTTGAGGCGGTAGTACAAGTCGCTGCGGAATTCACCGGCCTTGCTCGATTCGTCGAGGTCGGATTTGGTCGCCGCGATCACCCGGCAATCCACCGCCACGCTCTGGTTCGAGCCGAGGCGTTCGAGGGTGCGTTCCTGCAATACCCGCAGCAGTTTGATCTGCAATGGCAGCGGCATGCTTTCCACTTCGTCGAGGAACAGCGTGCCGCCGTCGGCGTGTTCGATCTTGCCGATCCGCCGCTTGCCGGCGCCGGTGAAGGCGTTGGCTTCGTGACCGAAGATTTCGCTTTCGAACAGGTTTTCCGGCAGACCGCCGCAGTTCAGCGCAACGAACTGTTTGGTGTGGCGGCGGCTGAAATCGTGCAGGCAGCGGGCGACCAGTTCCTTGCCAGTGCCGGTCTCGCCTTCGATCAGCACGTTGGCCGAGGTGTCGGCGACATTGGCGATCAGCTCGCGCAGGTTCTGCATGGCCGGCGAACGGCCGATGATCCGTCCTTCAAGGGAATCGCGTTCGGCCAGTTGCCGGCGCAGGGACGAGACTTCGCGATTCAGGCTGCGTTGCTCCAGCGCGCGGCGGGCCACATCGACCAGGCGTTCGGGGGAGAACGGTTTTTCCATGAAGTCGTAGGCGCCTTTCTGCATCGCGCCGACGGCCATGGAGATGTCGCCGTGTCCGGTGATCAGCACCACCGGCAGGCTGCGGTCGCGTTGCTTGAGCCGGGTCAGCAGTTCCAGACCGTCGATGCCGGGCAGGCGAATGTCGCTGATGACGATTCCGGCGAAGTTGTCGCCGACCTGTTCCAGCGCCTCTTCGGCACTGCCCACACCGATGCACGGGATGTCTTCGAGGGTCAGCGCCTGCTGGCAGCCGAGCAGCACATGGGGATCGTCTTCGACGATCAGCACACTAAGGTCGTTGTTCATATTGGCTCGGCAGGAATAGGGCTTACCAACGGTAAACTGAGGACGAAGGTGGTACCACCGCTGGCCGGGTGCTCGACACCCAAATGGCCGCCGGTGGCGGCGGCGAGGCTGGCCGACAGGGTCAGGCCGAGGCCCAGGCCCTGTTCGCCGGGCTTGGTGGTGAAGAACGGTTCGAACAGGTGCTTGCGCGCTTCGGCGTCGATGCCGTGCCCGTTGTCGCGCACTCGCAGGCGATATTTGCCGTTGAATTCTTCGCCCTCCAGCCACAGCTCCGGCAGCGGTTGCGCCTGCATGGCGTCGAGGGCGTTGCCGATCAGGTTGACCAGAATCTGTTCCAGGCGCGTCTGGTCGATCTGCACCTGCACATCGTCGAACTGGCGATGCAGTTGCAGGGAGGCACTTTCGACACGGGCGCCGAGTACTTGCAGCGCGGCATCCACCGCTTTGCCGAGGCTGGCGCGGCCCTTGTCGTCGCCGCGCCGGGCGAAGGAGCGCAGGCTGGCGGTGATCCGGCCCATGCGGTCGATCAGGTCGTTGATGGTCTTGAGATTGGTGCTGGCGACATCCAGCTGGCCTCGCTCAAGGAAGCGAATGGTGTTGCCCGACAGCGTGCGCATCGCCGCCAGCGGCTGGTTCAATTCGTGGGCGATGCTGGTGGACATCTGGCCGATGGCCGCGAGTTTGCCGGCCTGCACCAGTTCGTCCTGGGCGCGGCGCAAGGTCTCTTCGGCCTGACGCCGTTCGCGGATCTGGCTCTTGAGCCGGTCGTTGCTGGCGCGCAGGTCGGCGGTGCGTTCGGTAATCCGACGCTCCAGCTGGTTGTTGGCTTCCTGCAGGGCTTCACGGGCGGCGAGGCGGGTGGCGATGACCTTGCGCCGTTCGTTCCAGGCGATCAGCAGGAATGCCACGAGCGCAAAGGCGACTGCCACCAGAATTCCCTGATTGATCGCCTCGCGCCGCAGATCCTGCAACGGCGTGAGCAGAGTGAAATTCCACGGGGTATCGCTCAGCGGTCGGGTTTGCGCCAGATAGCTGATGTTTTCCTCATCGCCATCCTGTTGGCTCGGCACTTCGCTGTTGGCCGGGAAAGTGAGTTTTTCCACGCCTTCGGACAGGGTTTCGCGGGCCAGCGGTTGCAGCTCGTTCAACGGGAACCAGTAGTACTGCAGGCTGCGGGCGAGTTTTTCCTTGGTCTCGTCGCTCAGCGGTATCACCGATTTCAGGCGCCGGGCCGGATCGCTGGAGAGAATGATGATGCCGTTTTCATCGCTGACGAAGGCTTCGAGGCGCGCCCGTTGCCAGCGTTCTTCCAAGGCTTCCAGGCGCACCTTGACCACCGCGACGCCGATGATCTTGCCGTGTTCTTCGAGGCCGTGGGCCAGGTAATAACCGGGTTCGCCGTTGGTGCTGCCGATCCCGTAGAAACGTCCGGGCTGGCCGCGAATGGCATTCTGGAAGTAGGCGCGGAACGACAGGTCTTCACCGAGGTAGCTGTCGACGTCGCGCCAGTTGCTGGTGGCCATGACGCGGCCGGTGGTGTCCATGACGTAGATGGCCCGACTGCGACTGCGTCGGTTCAGGCCTTCAAGGTAATCGTTGACCGTTTGCCGGTGTTCCGGAGTAGGGTCGTCCAGCAACTGCGAAACGCTCGATTCGAGTTCCAGCAGGCTGGGCAGGTAGGTGTATTTGCTGATCTCGCTTTCGACCGCGCGGGCGTGCAGTTCCAGCTGGCGCTGGCCGTTTTCGCCGAGGCTGCGGATGCCGAAATGTTCGCTGGTCCAGAAGCCGATGTAACCCAGTCCGATCATCAGGGCGATGACCAGCGGCGGCAGGAACAGGTGGCGGATCAGACGGGGTTTCACGGCAAGTGATGGCGGCGTGGCGCGATAGAGAGTGGGGTCGCATTTCATCACAGATGCCTTGGGTCAACCACCTGCATTCCCCGACAGAGGATGTCGGGGAATGCAGCCGTTTTTAGTGCTGCAGGATTTTCTCGAGGAAATGCTGCGCGCGTTCGGAGCGTTGGCTGATGTCGCCAAAGAACTCTTCTTTCTTGCAGTCTTCGATGATCTTGCCGGCGTCCATGAAGATCACACGGTCGGCCACTTTACGGGCGAAGCCCATTTCGTGGGTCACGCACATCATGGTCATGCCTTCGTGGGCCAGTTGCACCATCACGTCGAGCACTTCGTTGACCATTTCCGGGTCCAGCGCCGAGGTCGGTTCGTCGAACAGCATGACGATCGGGTCCATCGCCAGCGCTCGGGCGATCGCCACACGCTGTTGCTGACCGCCGGACAACTGGCCCGGATGTTTGTGGGCATGAGCCGACAGGCCGACGCGCTCGAGCAGTTGCAGGCCCTTCTTGGTCGCCTCTTCCTTGCTGCGGCCCAGCACCTTGATCTGCGCGATGGTCAGGTTTTCGGTGATGGTCAGGTGCGGGAACAGTTCGAAATGCTGGAACACCATGCCGACGCGCGAGCGCAGTTTCGGCAGGTTGGTCTTCGGATCGGCAATCGACGTGCCGTCGACCACGATGTCGCCTTTCTGGAACGGCTCCAGCGCGTTGACGCACTTGATCAGGGTCGACTTGCCCGAACCGGACGGACCGCAGACCACGATCACTTCACCCTTTTTGACCTCGGTGCTGCAATCGGTCAGCACCTGGAAGTCCCCATACCACTTGTTGATGTTCTTGATAGAGATCATACGGCGAACCTTTTTTGCAGACGCTTGACCAGCACCGAGGCGGCAAAGCTGATGGTGAAGTACACGAGACCTGCGAAGATCAGGAACTCATTCGAGCGGCCAATGATGTCGCCACTGGCGCGCGAGGCGTTGAGGAAGTCCACCAGACCCACGGTGTAGACCAGCGAGGTGTCCTGGAACAGGATGATGCTCTGCTGCAGGAGCAGCGGGGTCATCTTGCGGAACGCCTGAGGCAGGATGATCAGGCGCATCATCTGGCCGTAGGTCATGCCCAGTGCCTGCGCCGCGCCCATCTGGCCTTTGGGGATCGACTGCACGCCGGCCCGGACGATTTCGCAGAAGTACGCCGCTTCGAACATCATGAACGCCACGATGCACGAGGTGAACGCGCCGATCGGGGTGTCTTCGCCGGTGATCCAGCGCAGCACGAACGGCACTGCCAGGTAGAACCAGGTGATCACAAGCAGCAACGGGATCGAACGGAAATAGTTGACGTACGCGCCGGCGATGCTCGACAGCAGTTTGCTGTGGGACAGGCGCATCAGCGCGAGGATGGTGCCGAGGATGATCCCGCCGACCACGCCCAGCGCCATCAGCTTGAGAGTCATCAGCATGCCGTTCCACAGGCCGGGAATGGCCGGAACGATGCCACTGAAATCGAATTCCATTATTTACCCCCCACGGAGATCAGGCCGGGCACGGCGACTTTCTTCTCGACCATGCGCATCAGCAGCATCAGGCTCATGTTCAGGGTGAAATAGATCAGGGTCGCCAGGGTGAAGGCTTCAAACAGGTTGGCCGAGAATTCGGCGGTCTGTTTGGTTTGCGCCAGCAGCTCCATCAGACCGATCAGGGACGCCACGGAGGAGTTCTTGAACACGTTCAGGAATTCCGAGGTGAGCGGCGGAATGATGATCCGGTAGGCCTGGGGCAGCAGCACGTTCCAGTAGATCTGCGGCAGCTTGAAACCCATGGCGCGAGCGGCGGATTCCTGGCCGCGTGGCAGCGCCTGGATACCGGTGCGAACCTGTTCGCAGACACGGGCGGCGGTGAACAGGCCCAGGCACACGACGACGCTCAGGTAAGCCGAGGTGGTCGGGTTCAGGTCCTGCTTGTACCACTCCTGCAGATCCGGCGGCAGCAGATCGGGCACCAGGAAGTACCAGATGAACAGCTGAACCAGCAGCGGCACGTTACGGAACAGTTCGACGTAGCAGGTCGCGATGCCCGACACGATGCGGTTTGGCACGGTGCGCATGATGCCCAGCAGCGAGCCGAGCAGCAGGGCGATGATCCAGGCCACGATGGCGATGGCGATGGTCCAGCCCAGACCGGAAATGAACCAGTCGAGATACGTCTCGCTGCCCACGCCGGTGGACTTGAAGAACACGCCCCAGTCCCAGTTGTAATTCATTAGGGTCTCCCCTCGATTCGATCGATGTACAAGTGCCCGCCTGGGGAAGCTCCGTTCCCACCCTGATTGTGAAAATCAGGCACACGCGATCGGCTCGACAGCCACCGGTTCGAGTGTTTCCAGAAAATGCCAGCAGGGAGTGACCATCCCCTGAAAAGGCAGGCGCCTCCTCAGGGGATAAGGTTAGTCAGAAATCAGGATTTCTTGTCGTCAGCCGCTTTGTCGGTCGGATTGGCGATCAGGGCCTTGAGCTCGTCGCTCATCGGGAAGTTCAGGTTCAGGCCTTTTGGCGGAATCGGCTGCATGAACCATTTTTCGTAGATCTTGTTGATCTCACCCGAGGCGTAGGTCGCCTTGATGGCGTCGTCGACAGCCTTTTTGAACGGCTCGTCGCCTTTGCGCATCATGCAGCCATAGATTTCGTACGACTGCGGAGTGCCGGTCACGGCCCAGTCAGAGGCTTTCTTGGCTTTGGCGGCTTCGCCGGCCAGCAGGGCGTCGTCCATCATGAACGCAACGGCACGACCCGATTCCAGCATCTGGAAGGATTCACCGTGGTCCTTGGCGGAGATCACGTTCATGCCCATCTGCTTGTCGGCGTTCATCGCCTTGAGGATGCGCTCGGAAGTGGTGCCGGCGGTGGTCACGACGTTCTTGCCTTTCAGATCGTCGAAATCCTTGTACTTGGAGTCAGCCTTGGACAGCAGACGGGTACCGATTTCGAAGATGCCGACGGAGAAGTCGACCTGTTGCTGACGCTCGACGTTGTTGGTGGTGGAGCCGCACTCGACGTCCACGGTGCCGTTCTGCACCAGCGGGATACGGGTTTGCGAAGTCACGAGGTTGTATTTGACCTGCAGGTTTGGCAGGTCCAGGTCTTTCTTGATCGCTTCGACGATGGCCAGCTGGATATCGTGGGAGTAGCCGACCGGCTTGCCGGAAGCGTCAGCGATGTAGGAGAAAGGAATGGAAGCGTCACGGTGGCCCAGGGTGATGACGCCGGACTCTTTGATCTTCTTAAGGGTGCCGGTGAGTTCGGCAGCGAAAACTGGTGTGCTGATCAGAGCGGCAGCAATGGCTGCGCCCAGGATATGGGGAACGATGCGCATCAAATTTTCCTCGACATTGTTTTTTTTATGGAGCCGGTTGAGCGGGCCCTTTGTACTTCGAATGCCTGACGGCTCCTGTTGTGTTGGCGCAACAGGCATTCGTCGAAGGAGTGTAGAGCATGAGTCGTGCCAGACCAGTCAGTACAGGTTAATTCATTGATTTATAACGTTATTAAAGATTTGTGATGGTTTTTTTCCGTGAATCTGATCCGGTTAACCGAATTGACCGTCAGGTCGCGTTCGGAAAACCGAACGTCCTCATTGCGCCTTGTTTCAGCCTGAATGCAAAAAGCCCCTGAATCTTTCGATTCAGGGGCTTTTTATTCGGCGACGAACGGATCAGGCCGCTTCGATCTTGCTGCGGTTCTGCTCGACCTTGTTCAGGTATGCCGCCAGTCGCTCTTGCTCGTTCGACGTGGTGAACAGGCCCAGTTTGCTGCGACGCCACAGGATGTCATGCGCGGTGGTGGCCCACTCTTCAGTGCACAGGTAATCGACTTCACGGGTGTAGAGCCCGCCACCGATGTGTTCGCCCATGTCGGCCAGGGTGTCGACGCCTTCGAGCATGCGCCAGGTGCGGCTGCCGTAGGTGGTGGCCCAGCGGCGTGCAATTTCGGTCGGCACGAAGTCAAACTTGTCGCGGATCAGCGCGCTCAGGGCCTGTGGCGTGGTCATGTCCTCGCCGCCGGGCAGGGTGGCAGTGGCCGTCCAGCTCGGGCGCATCTGGGTGAAGTACGGCATCAGCTGCGCCATCGCTGACTCGGCGAGCTTGCGATAGGTGGTCAGCTTGCCGCCGAACACCGACAGCAGCGGGGCTTCTTCGGTGCTGCCGGACAGCGCCAGGGTGTAGTCGCGGGTCACGGCCGAAGGGTTGTCGGACTCGTCGTTGCACAGCGGACGTACGCCCGAGTAGGTGTGCAGGATGTCGTCACGGCTGATCTGCTTCTTGAAGTGGGCGTTGACCACTTTCAGCAGGTAATCGGTTTCGCCGTCGGTGATCGCCACTTTGGCCGGATCGCCGGTGTACTCGCGGTCGGTGGTGCCGATCAGGGTCAGGTTGTTCAGGTACGGAATGGTGAAAACGATGCGCTGATCTTCGTTTTGCAGGATGTGCGCGTGATCGCCTTCGTACAGCTTCGGCACGATGATGTGGCTGCCCTGGATCAGACGGATGCCGTACGGCGATTCCATCTTCAGGTCGTCACGAATGAACTTGGCAACCCACGGGCCAGCGGCGTTCACCAGCGCTTTGGCGGTGATCGAAAACAGGCTGCCGTCGGCGCGTTCCAGGTTCAGGTGCCACAAGCCCTTGGCGCGGCGGGCGCTGACACAACGGGTCTGGGTGTGGATGTGCGCGCCTTTTTCACGGGCGGCCATGGCGTTCAGAACCACGAGGCGGGCGTCGTCGACCCAGCAATCGGAGTATTCGAAGCCTTTGCTGATTTCGCTTTTCAGTGCGCTGTCGGCGCCGAACTTCAGGCTTTTCGAGCCTGCGAGTTTTTCGCGCTTGCCGAGGTGGTCATAAAGGAACAGGCCTGCACGGATCATCCACGCCGGACGCAGGTGCGGACGGTGCGGCAGCACGAAGCGCATTGGTTTGACGATGTGCGGGGCCTTGGCCAGCAGCACTTCGCGTTCGGCCAGGGCTTCGCGCACCAGACGGAATTCGTAATGTTCGAGGTAGCGCAGGCCACCGTGGATCAGCTTGCTGCTGGCCGACGAGGTGTGGCTGGCCAGGTCGTCCTTTTCGCAAAGGAACACCGAAAGACCGCGACCGGCGGCATCCGCTGCGATCCCCACGCCATTGATCCCGCCGCCGATGACGGCGATGTCGTAGATCTCGGAGATAGGGGGCGTACGCAAGGTAGATGTGGACATCGGCTGGCCTCGGGCTCTTTTGATTTTCTGTCTTGGAAATCGAACATGAATGTTCATTTGCGAAAATGGTAGCCCATAAAGACGCGCGCAGCCAGTCGACTTCGATTGAAAAAACTCATCGAAGGACGGGTAAAAGAAAATTTTCGAACATAAGATGCGCGTTAGAGCACTGATCGTTGCACGCAGAGCGGACTGATCGTTCCCACGCAGAGCGTGGGAACGAGAACTCACCGGGAGGGAGTTATATGTGGGAGGGGGGTTAAACGACTTCCAGGCGAATCTTGTGCTGGCTCAGCAGTTGCGCCAGGGCCGGCACCGGTTGCTGATCGGTCACCAGGCAATCGATCAGGCTGATCGGGCCGAGGCGGATCATCGCGTTACGGCCGAACTTGCTGGAGTCCGCCGCCAGGATCACCTGCCGGGCATTGGCGATGATCGCCTGGGACACCCGGACTTCCTGGTAATCGAAGTCGAGCAGGCTGCCGTCTTCATCGATGCCGCTGATGCCCACCAGTGCAAAGTCGACCTTGAACTGGTTGATGAAGTCCACGCTCGCCTGACCCACCACGCCGCCGTCGCGACGCACATTGCCGCCGGTCAGCAGCACATCGAAATCATCTTTGGCACTGAGCATCGAAGCGACGTGCAGGTTGTTGGTGATGATCTTCAGGTGGCTGTGATTGAGCAGGGCGCGGGCAATCGATTCGGTCGTTGTGCCGATGTTGATGAATAGCGAGGCGTGATCGGGAATCTGCGCGGCTATGGCTTCACCGATGCGTTGCTTTTCATCGCGCATCTGATCGGCGCGCATCGCGTAGGCGGTGTTTTCGACGCTGGAATCATAAGCGGCGCCGCCGTGGTAGCGACGCAGCAGATTGGCTTCCGCCAGTTGATTGATATCGCGGCGGATGGTTTGCGGGGTAACAACGAACAGCGTGGCCATTTCCTCGATGCTCACATAGCCGCGTTCGCGGACCAGCTCGAGGATTTGCTGCTGACGGGGAGGCAGATTCATGGGGCTTCCTTTGGGCTGCCGTGCAAAATTTGCCCATGATGACGCAGGAATCCGCTCCCTACCAGTTTCCAAACAACGTGAAAGCTACTGCGCTCGGCAATCCTGCGTTAAAAACAGGCTCGGACTGCTCATTTACAAACCCGTAAACTCCGCGTCCTCGCCTGTTTTTGCCTTGTCTTGCCTTCGCTCGCTACGCTTTCACGCTGTTTGGACCAACAGGTTACGAGTACTCAGCTTGGCTTATTCAGCGTCTTCGCGTTCCCAGTCACGGGTGCGGCTGACGGCTTTTTTCCAGCCTTTATACAGCTTCTCTTTTGCCGCTTCGTCCAGGCTCGGTTCGAACTCGCGCTCGATCACTGCCTTGCCGCGCAGTTCTTCCAGGCTGCCCCAGAAACCGCACGCCAGGCCGGCCAGATACGCTGCACCGAGCGCCGTGGTTTCGCGCATTTTCGGACGCTCGACCTGAGTGCCGAGGATGTCGGCCTGGAACTGCATGAGGAAGTTGTTCGCCACCGCACCGCCATCTACGCGCAGGGCCTTGAGGCGTTCGCCGGAGTCCTGTTGCATGGCATCGAGGACGTCGCGGGTCTGGTAGGCGATCGATTCCAGCGCCGCGCGGATGATGTGATCCACACGCACGCCACGGGTCAGGCCGAACAGGGCGCCTCGGGCATACGGGTCCCAGTAGGGAGCACCGAGGCCGGTGAAGGCTGGCACCAGATAGACGCCGTTGCTGTCCTTCACTTTATTGGCGAAGTATTCGGTGTCGTGGGCGTCGTTGATGATCTTCAGTTCATCGCGCAGCCACTGCACGGTCGAACCGCCGTTGAACACAGCGCCTTCCAGTGCGTAAGCCACTTCGCCGCGTGGACCGCAGGCGATGGTGGTGAGCATGCCGTGCTGGGATTTCACGGCTTTGTCGCCGGTGTTCATCAGCAGGAAGCAACCGGTGCCGTAGGTATTTTTTGCCTGGCCCGGCTCGACGCACATCTGGCCGAACAGAGCGGCCTGCTGGTCGCCGGCGATACCGCCGATGGCGATGCCGCTCTTGGTGCGACCGTAGATTTCCGAGGAGGCTTTGACTTCCGGCAGCATCTCGCGCGGGATGTCGAGGATCTCCAGCATCTTCGCGTCCCACTCAAGCGTGTGGATGTTGAAGAGCATGGTGCGCGAGGCGTTGGTGTAGTCGGTGACGTGGACCTTGCCGCCAGTAAATTTCCAGATCAGCCAGCTGTCGACAGTGCCGAACAGCAGTTCGCCGTTGCGCGCACGCTCGCGGCTGCCTTCGACGTTGTCGAGGATCCACTTCAGTTTGGTGCCGGAGAAGTACGGGTCGGTGACCAGACCTGTGGTGTCGCGGATGTAGTCTTCATGACCGTCGCGCTTGAGCTGTTGGCAGATCTCGGTGCTGCGGCGGCATTGCCAGACGATCGCGTTGTACACCGGGCGGCCGGTGGTCTTGTCCCAGACCACGGTGGTTTCACGCTGGTTGGTGATGCCGATGGCGGCGACCTGATCGTGGTGCAGACCGGCCTGGGCCAGCGCTTCGACCATCACCGCGCTCTGGGTGGCGAAGATTTCCATCGGGTCGTGTTCGACCCAACCGGCTTGCGGGTAATGCTGAGCGAATTCGCGTTGTGCGGTGCAGACCACGTTCGCGTCGCGGTCGAAAATGATCGCGCGGGAGCTGGTCGTACCCTGATCGAGGGCAATGATGTAGTTCTTATTCTGAATGTCGGTCATGTCGATTGCCTTGGACGAAATAAGGGAGAGTGGGCCGTGGCGCGGGCTCTATAAGGGCAGCAGCCCGCGCCGACTGTTTCAAGAAGTTCTTGGTTTGCCGTCAATGGCCGGTTCTGCATCCTTTGTAGCAGGTGTGGCGCCGGTCAGGTGACGGGCAATCAGCCCGCGATACCCGGCAGCGCCGAGGCAGGCACCGACAATCGGTGCAAAAATCGGAATCAGGAAGTACGGGATTTCTCGTGCGCCGGTGAAGGAAATTTCACCCCAGCCGGCGAAGAAAGTCATCAGTTTCGGACCGAAGTCCCGGGCCGGGTTCATCGCGAAACCGGTCAGCGGGCCCATCGAGCTGCCGATCACGGCAATCAGCAGGCCGATCAGCAGCGGCGCCAGCGGGCCTTTCGGCAGGCCGTTGTTGTCGTCGGTCAGGGACATGATCACGCCCATCAGGATCGCGGTGATGATCACCTCGACCAGGAACGCCTGGGCAGTCGACAGCGCAGGGTTCGGGAAGGTGGAGAACACCGACGCCAGTTCGAGGCTGGCTTCAGTGCCACGAACCATATGGTGAGTTTGTTCGAAATCGAAGAACAGGTTGCTGTACAGGGTGTAGACCAACAGCGCGCCGCAGAAGGCGCCGGCGACCTGGGCCAGAATGTAGAACGGCAGTTTGCGCTTTTCGAAGTCGGCAAAAATGCTCAGGGCAATACTGACGGCAGGGTTGAGGTGCGCGCCGGAAACGCCGGCGGTGAGGTAGATCGCCATGCTCACGCCGACGCCCCAGATGATGCTGATTTCCCACAGGCCGAAGCTGGCGCCCGCGACCTTGAGCGCGGCGACACAACCCGTACCGAAAAAGATCAGGAGTGCAGTACCCAGAAACTCGGCCAGGCACTGGCTCGAGAGCGAAGGTTGCTGTAACGCAGTTGTCATTGAAAACCTCGGTTTTTGTTGTTGTCTGGCGCGTTGCCGACAGGGCAAGGCGCGATTTTCGCCGAGGCAGGATCCCCATCCTGTTCCCGGTTTACTGCTGGGTGCTGCGATGACGATAATTCTTACATTATTCAGATTCGAAAAAATATAGACAAGAAACAAACCTGTCAAAGGTCGAAAGTGAACCGTCAGTCACAAATAAACTATCAGTCACGTGAATGATCCTGCGGGTCACCCTTGTGCAGGAACGTCATCGGCCTGCAAACCCCGGGAAACGTGGCGCGTGGTAGAGCCTTTTACACTGCGATGACCTAAAATCCGCCGCAGGTTTTTTTGCCACTGCCGAACCCGGAGCTGCCATGACCCCTGCGTTGGACTTGTTGAAAAAAGTTCGTGCCGAACATCGCGTGCACAGTTACGAACACGACCCGAAGGCGGCGTCGTATGGCCTGGAGGCCGCGGAAAAACTAGGGCTCTATCCGGCGCAGGTGTTCAAGACGCTGCTGGCGGCCAGTGAGAAGGGTGAGTTGCTGGTGGCGGTGGTGCCGGTCGTCGGAAGTCTCGACCTCAAGGGGCTTGCCCACGCCGCCGGCGTGAAAAAAGTCGAAATGGCCGACCCGGCCGCCGCGCAACGGTCCACCGGTTACCTGCTGGGAGGCATCAGCCCGCTGGGGCAGAAAAAACGCCTGCGTACCTTCATCGACAACTCGGCCCAGCCTTTTGCGACCATTTATGTCAGCGCCGGTCGGCGCGGGCTGGAAGTGGAGCTGGCACCGGCGGTTTTGGCAGAGCACACCCAGGCGAAATTTGCCGACATTGGTCGCCCTTGACGTCTGTATGAAGAAAATTGGCCGGTACTGTCACTGGCGCTGATCCGGCCGGCGCTGCATGCTCGTTCGACTGACACAGGGAGAAGGTTATGCAGCTCGAGTTTCATCAGGTCGACGCGTTCAGTGATCGGCCGTTCAGTGGCAATCCGGCAATGGTCTATCGGCTCGACGCGTGGCTCGCGGATGAGCTGATGCAAAAGATCGCCGCCGAGCACAATCTGGCGGAAACCGCGTTTCTGGTGCGCGAAGGGCTGGCGTGGCACATCCGCTGGTTCACGCCGACAACCGAGGTGCCGCTGTGTGGTCACGCGACCCTGGCCAGCGCCTATGTACTGTTCGAGATCTATAAGGAAAGCGCCGAGCGTCTGGACTTCACCTGCAAGTCCGGGCCGTTGAGCGTCAGCCGCGAGGGTGGCAGGTTGTGGCTGGATTTCCCGGCCATCGAAGCGGTGGAGAAAGGCGTCACCGTGGAGATCGAACGGGCGCTGAATGTTCAGGCGGTGGATGTTCTGAGTTCCAACGAGCTGTTCGTGGTGCTGGAGTCCGAGCAGGCGGTGCTCGATTGCCAGCCGGACATGGTCGCCCTCGCCAAGCTGCCTTGGCTGGGTGCGATCGTCACCGCCCGGGGCAATCAGCATGATTTTGTCTCGCGCTATTTCGCCCCGGCCATCGGCATCAATGAAGACCCGGTGACCGGCTCGACACATTGCAGCCTGATTCCGTACTGGTCGAAACGTCTGGGCAAATCCAGCCTTACTGCATGCCAGCGTTCGGCGCGGGGTGGTGAACTGTTCTGTCGGCTGGAAGGCGAGCGGGTGAAGATCGGCGGGAATGCGACGCTGGTGGCCAGCGGCACATTGATGCTGGGCTGAAGCCAAAAAACAAGGGAGCCATCAGGCTCCCTCATTGTTTGTGCAGAGATCAGTGCGCGGTGCTGTAGCGGCGAACGCCGTTTTCCACCGCCGGAATCTGCGCTGCAGTGCTGCCGGAGGCCTGGAACAGCACCAGATGTTCCGCCGCCACACGAATCCCGACATCCGCACCCACCTGATGGTCGGCATGGCTCGGGAAGATTGATTCCAGCTGTGCGCCGGTCGGCAGTTGCAGGCGATACAGGGTCGAGGCGCCGAGGAAAGTCTTGCCGACGATCCGTGCTTTCAATCCACTGTCCGGCGCGTAAACGATGTCGTCCGGACGCAGCAGCACATCCACCGCGCCACCGATCGGCCAGGTGTAGGCGCGATTGCCGCGCAGTTCACCGAGTTCGGTCTGCACCGATTCCGGGCTGCCGAGCTGACCGCGAATGAAGTAACCCTGACCGATGAAGCTGGCCACAAACGGCGTCGCCGGCTCGTGATAGAGGTTGTACGGCGTATCCCACTGCTCCAGCCGGCCTTCCTTGAACACGCCGACGTGATCGCTCACGGCGAAGGCTTCTTCCTGGTCGTGAGTCACCAGAATCGCACTGGTGCCACGGGCCTTGAGGATGTCGCGCACTTCGTGGCTGAGCTTGCGACGCAACTCGCCATCGAGGTTGGAGAACGGCTCGTCGAGCAGCAGCAGTTGCGGCTCCGGCGCCAGGGCGCGGGCGAGGGCGACACGTTGTTGCTGGCCACCGGACAACTCGTGTGGGAAGCGCTTGCCGAGGTTCTTCAGGTTGACCAGCTCCAGCAGCTCTTCGGTGACGCGCTCCTTGTTCGGGTGCTTGCGGATGCCGAAGGCGATGTTGTCCGCGACACTCAGGTGCGGGAACAGCGCGTAGTCCTGGAACACCATGCCGATCCGGCGTTTTTCCGGGGCGAGGGTGAAGCCGGCGCTGGAGATCACTTCACCGCCGAGAGAAATTTCCCCTTCGTGCACCGGTTCGAAACCGGCAATCGCACGCAGGGTGGTGGTCTTGCCGCAGCCCGAGGAGCCGAGCAGGCAACCGATGTCGCCGGCGTTGAGGTGCAGGTTGAGGTTCTGCACCACACGTTGATCTTGATAGCCGCAAGCGAGGTTGCGCAGGTTCAGCAGTAATTCATGGCTCATGCGTGGTGATATGCCGGTTCAACGAGGAACTCGAGCAGGGCCTTCTGTGCGTGGAGACGGTTTTCTGCCTGATCCCAGGCGACGGAGCGCGGGTCATCAAGCAGGTCGAGGCTGATTTCTTCGCCGCGGTGGGCGGGCAGACAGTGCAGGAATAACACGTCCTCGGCCGCGAGGTCGAGCAGGGCACGGGTGACCTGGTACGGCGCGAACAGCTTGAGGCGCTTGGCGGTCTCTTCTTCCTGGCCCATGGAGGTCCAGACATCGGTGCTGACCAGGTGCGCGCCACGCACGGCGTCTTTCGGGTCACGGACGATGGTCACGCGGTCACCGGCCTTGGCCACGAACTCAGGGTTTGGTTCGTAGCCTTCGGGGCAGGCCACGCGCAACTGGAAGTCGAACTGGATCGCCGCTTCTATATAGCTGTTGCACATGTTGTTGCCGTCGCCGATCCAGGCCACGGTCTTGCCCTGGATCGAGCCGCGGTGTTCGAGGAAGGTCTGCATGTCGGCCAGCAACTGACACGGGTGCAGGTCATCGGACAGGCCGTTGATCACCGGCACGCGGGAGTTGGCGGCGAATTCGGTCAGGGTGCTGTGGGCAAAGGTACGGATCATCACTGCGTCGAGCATGCTCGACATGACGATGGCGCAGTCGCCGATCGGCTCGCCGCGGCCCAGTTGGGTGTCGCGCGGCGACAGGAAGATTGCCTGGCCGCCGAGCTGGATCATGCCGGCCTCGAAGGAGATCCGGGTACGGGTCGAGGATTTCTCGAAGATCATCCCCAGGACGCGGTTTTTCAGAGGCTCGAACAGTACGCCGCGGTTACGCAGGTCCTTGAGCTCAACGCCTCGACGGATCACGCTGACCAGCTCTTCGGGCGTGCAATCCATCAGGGAGAGAAAGTGCCTTGCGCTCATCATTGACTACCTTTTTGCTACAAACCGCAGATGCTCAAAGCCTTGTTTATCGGAACAACGGGCGAGACCTGCGGCGTAAGCCGCACGGGGGCGACGAAATAGGGGAAGGCGCGATATTGACACTAAATGTCGCGTTTTTCCAATAGGCTACGGTTTTTGCAGAAATGCGCCGGGTGATAACAGTGCGAACACTGTGATTTCCGGTCAGTTTTCGAGGGGGCAACGAGGCATTTGTACACTGGCCTCACCGGGCTTGGCAATCAGGCGCGGCGGGGATGGCACGGCTCTGGTCGGTTTGCGACCGTTGAGCCACCGGTTCGCTTGGTCGGATGCGCAGGTTGAAACATTTGCTAAAGCAAAGTGCTGGGTTATAAATAAATCACGAGCGACGCAGGAAGCCTCCGCATGGAATCGAAAGAAAAACTGTTAATGGAACTGCTGGGCCACACGGCACGCTCATTGACCCACCTCACCGCCTCGATGACCTCGATGTCCTTCGAACTGCTGCGCAGCGATGACGACGTGGTCAAGGCCGCCAGCCGGCAGATGATCGACCGCATGGCGACCATCAGCGCCGGACTCGACGAGCATTGGCGACTGATCGGCGAACTCACCGGCGTCCACGTCGCCCACGAGCAGATCGAGACCATCCAGGAAATCCAGCTGGCCGCACCGCCTCAGCTTCCGGCGAACTGACGCGTCTATCGGCGGGCCTGATGGCCGCCGATTCACAAGACGAACGTCGCTGGCGCTGCACCGGGTCGCGGGCCATAGTTTTGTTCCCGCAGGCGTGATTGCCTGCCCAGAACAAGACAGAGACTGGCCATGACCAAGACTCTCCATCACCGTGCCTGCCACCTGTGTGAAGCCATCTGCGGCTTGACCATCGAAACCACCGAAACCGACGGCCAGGTGCAGATCACCTCGATCAAGGGCGACGCCCTGGACACGTTCAGTCGTGGCCACATCTGCCCCAAGGCCGTGGCGCTGCAAGACATCCAGAATGATCCGGATCGCCTGCGCCAGCCGATGCGCCGGGTCGGCAGCGAATGGCTGCCCATCGAGTGGGAAGAAGCGTTCGAACTGGTCGCCGAAAAACTCTCGGCGATTCAGGAGCGTCATGGGCAGAACGCGGTCGCCGTGTATCAGGGCAACCCCAGCGTGCATAACTACGGGCTGATGACCCACAGCAATTACTTCCTTGGCCTGTTGAAAACCCGCAACCGCTATTCGGCGACGTCGGTCGATCAACTGCCCCATCACCTGACCAGCTACCTGATGTACGGCCATGGCCTGCTGCTGCCGATCCCGGATATCGATCACACCGACTTCATGTTGATCCTGGGCGGTAATCCGCTGGCGTCCAACGGCAGCATCATGACTGTGCCGGATGTGGAGAAGCGTCTGAAGGCGATCCAGGCCCGGGGCGGCAAAGTGGTGGTGGTCGATCCGCGGCGCAGCGAGACGGCGGCGATGGCCGACCAGCATTTGTTCGTGCGCCCCGGCGGCGATGCGGCGTTGTTGTTTGGTGTGCTC
The DNA here is from genome assembly GCF_024749205.1 of Pseudomonas sp. B21-021. Classification (NCBI taxonomy): domain Bacteria; kingdom Pseudomonadati; phylum Pseudomonadota; class Gammaproteobacteria; order Pseudomonadales; family Pseudomonadaceae; genus Pseudomonas; species Pseudomonas sp. B21-021. The sequence goes on along the minus strand of NZ_CP087192.1, from coordinate 5,188,158 downwards.
AACACGCTGTTCAGCGAAGGGCTGACGTCTGACAGTCATTTGCCGGTGGACGGTCTGGACGACGTGCGCGCGGCGGTGGCGGGGTTCACCGCCGAGGCCATGAGCCCGTTGTGCGCGGTTCCTGCCGCACAGATCCGCCAACTGGCCCGGGACTTCGCCGCCGCGCCAAGCGCCGTTTGCTACGGCCGGATGGGCGTTTCCACTCAGGCCTTCGGCACGCTGTGCCATTGGGTTGTGCAGTTGATCAATCTGGTGACCGGCAACCTGGACCGCGTCGGCGGTGCCTTGTGCACCGAGCCGGCGGTGGATCTTGTGGCCTCGACTTCGGGCGGGCACTTCAATAAATGGCAGAGCCGCGTGTCCGGGCGTCCGGAATACGGCGGCGAATTACCGGTCTCGGCCCTGGCTGAAGAAATGCTCACCGAAGGCGAGGGGCAGATTCGCGCGCTGATTACCGTGGCCGGCAATCCGGTCCTGTCCACGCCCAACGGCCGGCAACTGGAGCAGGCGCTGGACGGGCTGGAGTTCATGGTCAGCGTCGATCTGTACATCAACGAAACCACACGCTATGCCGACCTGATCCTGCCGTCGACCTCGGCGCTGGAGAACGATCACTACGACACCACCTTCAATCTGTTCGCGGTGCGCAACGTCACCCGGTTCAACCGGGCGATCCTCGCCAAACCCGAAGGGGCGCTGCACGACTGGGAAGTCTTCGTCGGCCTGGCCAAGGCCTTTGCCGCGAAGACCGGCAAGGAGCTGAAACCGACGATGCCGCCGGCGAAGATGATCGACATGGGGTTGCGCATGGGCTTGTATGGCGATGCATCCGAGCAAAAATTGTCGCTTGCGACGCTGTTCGATCATCCGCACGGTGTTGATCTGGGAGCGCTCAAACCCAACCTGACATCTCGATTGAAGAGCGCCAATCAACGAGTTCAGGCAGCGCCGCCGGAAATCCTGGCCGACCTTGCGCGCTTCGCCGCGTTGCAGGCGCCCGCCGCCGATGAGCTGTTGATGATCGGCCGCCGTCATGTGCGCAGCAACAATTCGTGGATGCACAATTACCATCGACTGGTGAAGGGCAAGCCGCGTCATCAGCTGTTGATGAACCCGGACGATCTCGCCAGTCGCGGGCTCAGTGATGGTCAGCTTGTGCGGGTGAGTTCGCGGGTCGGGCAGATCGAGGTAGAGGTGCTGGGCAGTGCGGACATGATGAAGGGCGTGGTCAGCCTGCCGCATGGATGGGGCCATGCCCGACCGGGCGTGCAGATGGCGATTGCCAGCGGTCAGCCGGGTTCCAGCGCCAATGACCTGACCGATGAATGCCAGCTCGACGAGTTGTCAGGCAACGCGGCGCTCAATGGCGTGCCGGTGACGGTGGCGGCGGCGTGAGCAAGTCTGTCGGGGAGACCGAGCAGGGCGCTCGGGATTCCGTTACAATGCGCCACCGTGCCGACCCATGAGTCGGAAAGTTCAGCCGAGGTGCTCCATGGATATCATCGAAACGATTAAAGAGCAGATTGCCAACAACACCATTCTGCTTTACATGAAAGGCTCGCCGAATGCCCCGCAGTGTGGCTTCTCCGCGAAAGCTGCGCAGGCCGTGATGGGCTGTGGCGAGAAGTTCGCCTACGTCGACATCCTGCAGAACCCGGAAATCCGCGCCAACCTGCCGAAGTACGCCAACTGGCCGACTTTCCCGCAACTGTGGGTCGGCGGTGAACTGGTCGGCGGCAGCGACATCATGGCTGAAATGTTCGCCAACGGTGAGCTGCAGACTCTGGTCAAGGAAGCATCCGCCAAGGCTGCTGCGGCCAAGTCCGAAGCCTGATTGGCTTCTGCACGGATTTCGGCGAGTCTGAAGTCCGGGCAATAAAAAGCCCCGCCTCTCGAAAGAGGGCGGGGCTTTTTAGTGTCTCGAGTTTAGCGCTGGCTGATTACTCGTCTTCGCCCATCTGCGATTGCAGATAGTTCTCAAGACCGACTTTATCGATCAGGCCCAGTTGGGTTTCCAGCCAGTCGATATGTTCTTCCTCGGATTCAAGGATGTCTTCGAGCAGTTCGCGGCTGCCGAAGTCACCAACGGATTCGCAGTGGGCGATGGCGGCCTTCAGATCGGCGTGGCCGGTCTTCTCGATACGCAGGTCGCACTCCAGCATTTCCTTGGTGTGCTCGCCGATGTGCAGCTTGCCCAGGTCCTGCACGTTCGGCAGGCCTTCGAGGAACAGGATGCGCTTGATCAGCTTGTCCGCGTGCTTCATCTCATCGATGGATTCGTGGTACTCGTGCTTGCCGAGCTTGTTCAGGCCCCAATCTTCATACATGCGCGCATGCAGGAAGTACTGATTGATCGCGACCAGCTCATTGGCAAGGATCTTGTTGAGATGCTGGATGACTGTTACGTCGCCTTTCATGATGGGAGTCCTGCCCTAAGTAGCGGTATATAGGGCAGAGTTTGAGCTTGGTATTTATAAGTGTCAAACCTAAGTTATTGAATAATAAATGAAAATTAATCGGAATAAGAATGTTTGTGTTCCGCGTCTAGACGCTAAGCAGTTGATTTTCAGGCATAAAAAAACCGGACATAAGTCCGGTTCTTCGAATTCGGGATAATTACGCGGCGGTAAATTCTGCCGGGTAGGGGATCGCAGCCTGGGCGGTTTGCAGCTTGGTCAGGGTTTCGCGAACCACTTCCTTCGCCAGGCACGCACATTTGCCGCATTGGCTGGCTACGCCGGTGGCCTGACGGACTTCTTTATAGCTGCAGCAACCTTCATAGATCGCTTCGCGGATCTGTCCGTCGGTGACGCCAGTGCAGAGGCAAACATACATAAGTGAGAACCGTCGCTGGTTGTGACTCAATTGCGATGGATCTTAATGTTAACGAGAATGATTGTCAAAGTGCTTTCCCAGTGGTTTTCATCGCCAACGGCTGTGACTGACGAACGGTGGTACATGGCCGGATGCCAGCCGGGATTTCGCGAAAAACCTTTAAGGACAGTCGAAAAACGCAGTGTATGATGGTCGGCCCTTGCGAAGGGGGTTCGTGTCACAGGGCTGTCGCCTGAGGGTGGCAGGCTGGCCCGAACCCTGAACTTCAAGTTTTTACACCAGGAGATATCAATGAGCGTACTCGTAGGCAAACAAGCCCCTGACTTCACCGTCCCGGCCGTACTCGGCAATGGCGAGATCGTTGACAGCTTCACCCTGTCCTCGGCCATCAAAGGCAAATACGGCCTGGTGTTCTTCTACCCGCTGGACTTCACCTTCGTCTGCCCGTCCGAGCTGATCGCTCTGGACAACCGCATGGCCGACTTCAAGGCACGCAACGTAGAAGTGATCGCCGTGTCGATCGACTCGCACTTCACCCACAACGCCTGGCGCAACACCCCGGTCAACAATGGCGGCATCGGTCAGGTGAAATACACCATGGCTGCCGACATGAAGCACGACATCGCCAAGGCCTACGACGTTGAGTCCGAAGGCGGCGTGGCTTTCCGTGGCGCGTTCCTGATCGACGACAAAGGCGTTGTCCGCTCGCAGATCGTCAACGACCTGCCGCTGGGCCGTAACATGGAAGAGCTGATCCGTCTGGTCGACGCTCTGCAATTCCACGAAGAGCACGGCGAAGTCTGCCCTGCCAACTGGAAAAAAGGCGACAAAGGCATGAACGCTTCGCCAGAAGGCGTTGCGGCTTACCTGACCGAGAACGCTGCTGCCCTGTAAGGCGCAACGTCGAGGTACAAAAAAAACCGGCCCACGTGGCCGGTTTTTTCATGCTTGGAAGAAACCCGACGAGGATCAGTCGTCGAAGTCTTCCCAGCCGCCCATCTGTTTCCAGCGGTTGACGATGCCGCAGAACAGCTCGGCCGTCTTCTCGGTGTCGTAACGCGCCGAATGCGCTTCACGGCCGTCGAAATCAATGTCGGCTGCCTGACAGGCCTTGGCCAATACGGTCTGGCCGTACGCCAGACCGGCGAGGGTCGCGGTGTCGAAGCTGGAGAACGGGTGGAACGGATTGCGCTTCATGTCCAGCCGCGCGACGGCAGCATTGAGGAAGCCCAGGTCGAAGCTGCTGTTGTGGCCGACCAGGATCGCCCGCTTGCAGCCGTTGGCCTTCAAGGCCTTGCGCACGCCACGGAAGATGTCGGTCAGGGCCGTCTCTTCGCTGACGGCCATGCGCAACGGGTGATCGAGCTTGATCCCGGTGAACTCCAGTGCCGCCGCTTCAACGTTGGCGCCTTCGAACGGCTCGACGCGGAAGAAGTAAGTGTGATCCGGGTAGACAAAACCCTTTTCATCCATGGCGATGGTGGTCGCGGCAATCTCCAGCAGAGCGTCGGTGGCCGAGTTGAAGCCACCGGTTTCTACGTCGACGACAACCGGCAGGTAGCCGCGAAAGCGTGCTGCCATTGGATGGCGCGAACCGCCGCCACCTTGACCGTCCAGTTCGTCGTCGAAATGGTCTTCACTCACGCGTGTTCCTCCAGCAGGCGCCAGCGCAGTTTTTCACCGGCGCGCAGCGGGATAACGGTCAGCTCGCCGAAAGGCAGGCTGGTCGGGGCGGTCCATTCGTCACGAACCAGGGTGATGCGATCGGTGTTCGCCGGCAGGCCGTAGAAACGCGGGCCATTGAGGCTGGCGAAGGCTTCGAGCTTGTCCAGCGCATTGCGCTGTTCAAAGGCTTCGGCATACAACTCGATGGCGGCGTACGCGGTGTAGCAGCCGGCACAGCCGCAGGCGGCTTCCTTGGCGTGCTGGGCGTGCGGCGCCGAGTCGGTACCGAGGAAGAACTTCGCGCTGCCACTGGTGGCGGCGTCGAGCAGGGCTTCCTGGTGCGTGTTGCGCTTGAGGATCGGCAGGCAGTAGAAGTGCGGCCGAATCCCGCCCACCAGCATGTGGTTGCGGTTGTAGAGCAGGTGATGCGCGGTGATGGTCGCGCCGACGTTGGCCGAAGCCTCGTTGACGAACTGCACGGCATCGCCGGTGGTGATGTGTTCGAACACCACTTTCAGCGTCGGGAAACGCTCGACCACGCGGCGCATGTGCTCGTCGATGAAGATTTTTTCGCGGTCGAACACGTCGACATCGCCACGGGTGACTTCACCGTGGATCAACAGCGGCATGCCGACTTCGGCCATGGCTTCCAGCGCCGGGAAAATCTTGTCGATGCTGGTGACCCCGGAATCGGAGTTGGTGGTGGCGCCGGCCGGGTACAGCTTGGCGGCGTGCACGAAACCGCTGGCCTTGGCCTCACGGATTTCTTCGGGCTGGGTGCGGTCGGTGAGGTACAGCACCATCAGCGGCTCGAAACGACTGCCGGCCGGGCGGGCAGCGAGAATCCGCTGGCGATAGCCGTCGGCTTCAGCGGCGTTGCGCACCGGAGGTACCAGGTTGGGCATGATGATGGCGCGACCAAAGGTGCGCGCGACATCCGCAACGGTATTGGTCAACACGGCACCATCGCGAAGATGAATGTGCCAGTCGTCGGGACGCAGCAGGGTCAGGCGGTCGGACATGAGGGGATTCCAGGCGGGTCAAACTGAGGCGAATGCTACCGGAAAAGACTCTTGCAGGCACTCGCTATCAAGTTTTGCGACGAGCGTCCGATATCCCATAGGTATGCCGTAAAGATGTATGTCTCGGTCTTTTTTGTTGTAGAAGCCAATGGAGCCTCCCGTGCGCCAGCGATATTTAGCCTTGCTCAGTGTGTTTGCCAGCCTTCCAGCGATGGCACTGACCTACCAGACCCGTCTGGAGAACATTGAGTGGACGGTCGAGGGCGACAAGTTCGAGTGCCGCCTGACGCAGCCGATCACCGACTTCGGCTCGGGGCAATTCGTGCGCAAGGCCGGCGAGCAGGCGACCTTTCGCCTGAACGCCTACAACGCCATGCTCGGTGGCGGTTCGGCAACCTTGCTGGCAGCGGCTGCACCGTGGCAGCCAGGACGTGGCGACATCAATCTGGGCACGGTTCGACTGGGCAGCGGCAACGTGCTGTTCAACAGTTCTCAGTCCCAGGCCGGACAACTGATCAGCGGGCTGATGGACGGTCGCAGCCCGGTGGTACGCCGGGCATCGGGCGATGGTCGGGTGTCGGAAGTGCGCCTGTTGCCGGTCAAGTTCAGCAAGGCGTTCAATGACTATCAGACCTGCGTGGCGAAACTGCTCCCGCAGAATTTCGATCAGGTCAAACAATCGCAGATCGGCTTCCCCGGCGAGGGCATCGAACTGGACGCCGCCGCCAAGGCCAAGCTGCAAGTGATGCTCGAGTACATGAAGGCCGATCCGACGGTCAATCACATCGAGCTCGACGGCCACTCCGACAACAGCGGCAATCGCCTGACCAATCGCGAACTGTCGCGTCGCCGCGCACTGGCCGTGGTCGACTTCTTCAAGGCCAACGGCATCCAGGAATCGCAGATCACCGTGCGCTTCCATGGCGAACGTTATCCGTTGGTGCCGAACACCAATGCCGCCAATCGGGCCAAGAACCGTCGGGTCAACGTGCACCTGGCGCGGGTGGCACCGACGACTGCTCCGGCACCTCAGGCCAGCACGCCTGCCAACACTGCGGCGACTTCCTGACCTGCCGGTCATCGTCGCCCTCTCGACAGATTCTGTCGCTTTGTCGTCTTAAGCTGTCGCGCCTCTGTAAATTATCGCGTTTGAGCGGTAGACTCCTCGGCTTTCCGTAGAACCCCGTGGAGTGATGGCATGGCGGACGTAAACAAGGTCGTTCTGGCGTATTCCGGCGGCCTGGACACTTCGGTGATCCTCAAGTGGCTGCAGGATACTTATAACTGTGAAGTCGTGACCTTCACCGCTGACCTGGGTCAGGGCGAAGAAGTCGAGCCGGCTCGCGCCAAGGCGCAGGCCATGGGCGTCAAAGAAATCTACATCGACGACCTGCGCGAAGAATTCGTGCGTGACTTCGTGTTCCCGATGTTCCGCGCCAACACCGTTTACGAAGGCGAGTACCTGCTGGGTACTTCCATCGCGCGTCCGCTGATCGCCAAGCGTCTGATCGAAATTGCCAACGAAACCGGCGCCGACGCCATTTCCCACGGCGCGACCGGCAAGGGCAACGACCAGGTCCGTTTCGAACTGGGTGCCTACGCGCTCAAGCCAGGCGTGAAAGTGATCGCCCCTTGGCGCGAGTGGGACCTGCTGTCCCGCGAGAAACTGATGGACTACGCCGAGAAGCACGCGATCCCGATCGAGCGTCACGGCAAGAAGAAATCCCCGTACTCGATGGACGCCAACCTGCTGCACATCTCCTATGAAGGCGGCGTGCTGGAAGACACCTGGACCGAGCACGAAGAAGACATGTGGCGCTGGACCGTCTCCCCGGAGAAGGCTCCCGACACCCCGCAATACCTGGAACTGACCTACCGCAACGGCGACATCGTCGCGCTGGACGGCGTTGAAATGACCCCGGCCACCGTGCTGGCGACGCTGAACAAGATCGGTGGCGAGCACGGCATCGGCCGTCTGGACATCGTCGAGAACCGTTATGTCGGCATGAAGTCCCGTGGCTGCTACGAAACCCCGGGTGGCACCATCATGCTGCGCGCTCACCGCGCCATCGAATCGATTACCCTGGACCGCGAAGTCGCTCACCTCAAAGACGAGCTGATGCCGAAGTACGCCAGCCTGATCTACACCGGTTACTGGTGGAGTCCTGAGCGTCTGATGCTGCAACAGATGATCGACGCCTCCCAGGTCAACGTGAACGGTGTTGTCCGTCTGAAGCTGTACAAGGGCAACGTGATCGTGACCGGCCGCAAGTCCGACGATTCGCTGTTCGACGCCAACATCGCGACCTTCGAAGAAGACGGCGGCGCCTACAACCAGGCCGACGCGGCAGGCTTCATCAAGCTCAACGCGCTGCGCATGCGCATTGCTGCCAACAAGGGCCGCAAGCTGTTCTGAGTCCTTCGGGCCTGATGTGAAAAAACGGCCTTGTCGTAGTGACAAGGCCGTTTTTTTTGATTTTCCCTCCTTTGGATTGATCGTTATCGGTCAACGCTCCTGTCTCCTTCAACTGCGCATCGTGCATTGCATGGGGCTCTTGTTCCGCATTTTATTCTCTTTCAAATCTTTCCCAATACGCATGTGTTCAACGAATGAGTGTCGTAAATAATACAGAACGTTGCTCTTTGGCCATGTTTGTCTTGTTTGCTCAAGGTGTCGATGTGTTCTTTGAGTAAAATATCTGACACTGAATCGGTTAAGAACAGGAATAATCTCGGCGAATGCTTGTTTGGATGTAGGACTTTTTCCAATAGCTCCTCTATTTCCGGTTCGGTATGTGTCTTTCGAATGTCGATGATATACATCCGGTTTACCGGTTTTGGCAATTTTATAGTGTTCGGTTCGATATTCGATGACGCAGGGATTACCTCGGTGGCAGGTATGTTTTCCTCTTCGAAAGCCTTGAGAAAGTTTTTGTCATTGTCGAAGTCGGAAGGCGCATAGAGAGAGCGGTAATTGAAGTTTAGTGTGATGAAGAACAAAAACAAGAGATAGAACGGAAAGCTGATCAGAAACCAGATATAGATCTCCCGCTCATCATTGTCGAGGAAGGGCAGGGAGACCGCAGCGGAAGTCTCCGATATAAAGGCGAAGATGGCAATAACGGTGATGGGGTTGGGGATCTTCCTGTTGATTTTTAGCATGGTCTTTACTCATGAATGGTCTTTCTCGTCGTCTGGGTTGGATTGATTGGTCGTGTTTAAGTTGTCGGGTAAACAGGGCTGTCGGTGTCTGGTGTTTATATTAAATTTCGGAAGTGCGATATATGTAAGTTGTTTCAGTTGTTTTTAATGTCTGGTCGTTGATCTTTGTTTCGGAGTTTTTTCAGTCTGTCGTGAAGGCTCTGAAGGAGGGCGTGGCAGACGCCGAACTTCCTGATGTGAATTCATGATTTTCTGTAAGTGAGTCTTTTCTGTAGGAATAATCTTTATTGCCTGTAGGAGGCGTCTCTCGGTGCTGGTCTAGAGGAACTTATCCATGCCATGGGTGAAATGACTACGTTATTGTGCCGGTTCTAAAAATTCGAACAGCGAAACTGGACTTGCCCATGAATAAAGTGCTGATCGTGGATGATCACCCCGTCATTCGTCTTGCGGTACGTATGCTGATGGAACGTCATGGCTACGAAGTCATTGCAGAAACCGATAATGGCGTGGATGCGTTACAACTGGCTCGTGACCAGATGCCGGATATCGTCATTCTGGATATCGGCATACCGAAACTGGATGGACTGGAAGTCATTGCGCGTCTTACGACAAGTGCGATGCCGTTGAAAGTGCTCGTGCTGACATCCCAGTCACCGGGACATTTTTCCATGCGCTGCATGCAATCGGGGGCGGCGGGATATGTTTGCAAGCAACAGGATCTGACGGAGTTGCTGAGTGCAATCAAGGCGGTACTGTCCGGATACAGCTACTTCCCGAACCAGGCGTTGCACACCGTGCGGACCAGTCTTGGTAACGCCAGCGAAGCAGACATGGTTGATCGTCTGTCCGGGCGTGAAATGATGGTGTTGCAGCAATTGGCGCGCGGCAAGACCAACAAGGAAATTGCCGACGGGATGTTTCTCAGCAACAAGACCGTGAGCACTTACAAGACCCGGTTGTTATTGAAGCTCAACGCGCGCTCGCTGGTGGATCTGATCGAACTGGCGCAGCGAAACGGCCTGGTTTGAGGTTTGTAGTGGCTGACGGATCATGGGCGGATCGAAATCAGCGTGTGACAGAAAGAGAAAAGCCTCCGTTTCGGGAGGCTTTCAAATGTCAGAGATCAAAATCGTAATCGGCCAATTGCTTCTGCAGTCGGCGCTCCTCAAGCAGGTTGTCGATGGTTCGGCGCTTGCTCAAGTTGGTCTTGGCGACTTCAACCACAGGTTCGGCATCATCGGCCTCCGTGGCGATAAAGTCGTCATCCGCTTCCAATTGCTCTTTGCTGGTGCTCATAAGGTCAACTCCAGGCTAAGACTGCCTTTGGCGCTCCTTATATCGATATTCCAGCAGATGGTAAAAAAGATTTTTTCAATCGATAAATCAATAAAACCAATAGCCGCTCAATCGTCAGAAGTTTTGTGCTTGTAGTCGCACAGATCTTCGATCCGACAGCTGCCACAGCGGGGTTTGCGTGCCAGACACACGTAACGCCCGTGAAGAATGAGCCAGTGGTGCGAGTCGAGCAGGTATTCCTTTGGCACAAACTTCATCAGCTTCTTTTCCACCTCGACCACGTTTTTACCCGGTGCAATGCCGGTGCGGTTGCTGACCCGGAAGATGTGGGTGTCCACGGCCATGGTCAATTGGCGGAACGCGGTGTTGAGCACGACGTTGGCGGTCTTGCGGCCCACGCCGGGCAAGGCTTCCAGTTCTTCGCGCGTCTGCGGGACCTCACCATTGTGCAACTCGACCAGCAGGCGGCAGGTCTCGATCACGTTTTTGGCCTTGCTGTTATAAAGACCGATAGTCTTGATGTATTCGGACAGCCCTTCGACGCCCAGGGCGTGAATGGCCGCTGGCGTGTTCGCCACCGGGAATAGCTTCGCCGTCGCCTTGTTCACTCCGACGTCCGTGGATTGCGCGGACAGAATCACCGCAATCAACAGTTCGAAAGGCGAGGAATAGGCCAGTTCGGTCTTGGGCTCGGGGTTGTCCTCGTGAAGCCTGCGGAAGATTTCCAGACGTTTTGCGGCATTCATGGGTGATGCGTTTCCTCGGGTAGGTCGCAGGGGCGAATCCAGGCCTGACGGGCGGCCAGTAACAGTCCAAGCAATAGGAAGGCGCCGGGCGCCAGCGTCGCGAAATGCAGGCCTTCGCTGAACAGAATCAAACCTTGCCAGCGTGCCGACAAATGATGGCCGATGCTGCCCTGACCGATCAGCTCACGCAACAGCGCGAGCACAATCATCAGTACGGCAAACAGCGCGTACAGTTTCAGTCGATTACGGACAGGCTGGCGAAAAAATCCATTGTGCTCCAGCACGATGCACTGCAAGCCGATCAGCCCGGCATAAAGACTGATCAGTTGATGCCACTGCATCGCACCGCGCTGCAGAACAATATCGGCGCAGCCCGCCAGGGTCGCGGCCAGCATCAGGCTGACCGGCAACAGGCTCTCGCTGCTCAGGCGCGAGCGCAGCGGTGTCATGCAAAAACCGTAAACGCCCACGACAGCCGCAAACATCAACAGAGTCGCCAGCGCACCCGCCACGGAGTCGGTGGCACCAATCAACAGCACCAGCATCATCGAGTTCGATAGTGTTGCTGACGTATTCATGGCGCGCTCCCGAGCAGGGTCGTCCGGTGTTCATCGAAGTAACGCAGAGCATCGTGGATGGCGTTGATGGCCGCGCGAGACGTAATGGTTGCGCCAGCGATCTGGTCGAATTGCCCCTGATCCTTCTTCAGGGCCCATCCCGCGTCCGTCGGTTGGTTGCTCGATTTTCCGCTAAAGGTCTGAAGCCAGCTATTTGGCCAGTCGCCGATATGTCCACCCAGCGAAGGTGTTTCGTTTTGCTCGAGGGTTTTGACACCGAGCAATCGGCCGTTGGCGTCGATGGCAATCAGCAACTCGATATTGCCGGCATAACCTTGGGTCTGGCTGCGCAACAGCACCGCTACAGGTTGGCCGCTTTTGCTCGCCCGATAACCGCCCAGCAACAGACTGTGGCTCAGGTTGATGTCGGTCAGCGTCAGAGGTTGTTCAAGCGGCAGATTGTCGTAAGCGTCGAGCGGCAGTACATCCAGCAGCTTGCGACTTTCAAGCAGACGCTTTTCGGCGGCGATCTGAGGTGCGTTGCTTCGTTGCACCAGCCACGTCACGCCGATGCCCAACGCAGTAATCAACGCCAGTGTGATCAGGCTGCTCGTGCGGTTCATGGCGCCACCTTCGCCTGACGGGCCATCGCGAAGCGCTCCAGCGCCGGCACGCACAGATTCATCAACAGCACCGCAAACGCCACGCCGTCGGGGTAACCGCCCCAGGTACGAATCACGTAAGTCAGCAACCCCACGCCCACGCCGAACAGCAGGCGGGCGAGCGGACTTTTTGCCCCCGATACCGGTTCAGTGACGATGAAGAACGCCCCCAGCATCGTCGCGCCACTCAGCAGGTGAAACAGTGGCGAGCCGTGGGAGTCCGACCCCGAACCGTTCCAGCACAACAGGCTGATCACGAACAGGCTGGCAAGCATGCCGACCGGCGCATGCCAGCCAAACACCCGACGCTGCAACAGAAACAACCCACCGGCGAGGAACGCCAGGTTCACCCATTCAACGCCGTGCCCGCCAAAGCGACTGAATGCCGGATTGCCGGCAAACAGTTCGTCCATGGTCAGGCTTTTGTTGATACGCAGACTGTCCAGTGCAGTGGCCTGAACCCAGGCGTCGGGTTGCGCGCCCAGATTGAACACCTGGCCAAAAGCTGCCGTCAGATCCAGGCCATGGGCCGGCCAATGGGTCATCGGTTGCGGGAACATCACCATGGCCAGCGCGAAGCCGAGCATGGCCGGATTGAAAGGGTTTCGGCCCACACCACCGTACAAATGTTTGCCCAGCAGCAGGCCCGAGGCGATCGCCGTGACCGTCAGCCACCACGGGCAATAAGGCGGCAGGGCAATCGCCAGCAGCGTGGCGCTGACCACCGCGCTGCCATCGCTCAAGGTGGACTGCAGCGGTTGCCGACGCAGATGAGTCACGGCGGCTTCAACGCCCAAGGCCGTGACAACGGACAGGACCAGGTTGATCAGCACGCCCCAACCATAAAACCAGAACAACGCCAGTAATCCCGGCAATGTCGCCAGCAAAACCAGCTTCATTGCCTGTTGCAGGCGCTCGTCTCTGGTTTCAATGGATGACATGGGCTTGTACCTGCCGCTCTGCTTCTTGCAGGCGGGCGCGGGCCTTTTCGAGGATATCGGCGGGCGTGCCGTCGCGCCGTTGCAGTTTGTTCAGATCGGCGCGAGCGTAGGCCAGTTCGGTTTTCAGCTGACGCAGTTGGTCGTCGATCGGACGTTTCTCGACACGCACAAGCTCCGGCGCCGGTTGATCGCTGGCTGCTTCGGCGCTGTGCAGCGCCTGTTCGGCGTCACGCAGCGCTTGCTCCAGCGCGGTAATCTCGGCTGGCGGGGCCTCTGCGGTTTGCGCCTTTTTCAGCTCGGCGCGGCGCATCGCCAACTGGATTTTCGCCCGTTTCAGATCGGCGTCCTTCGCCGGGGCGGCTATGACTGGCGCGGGTGCCGCGCTGCTTTCCAGTTTCGCCAGTGCCTGTTCGGCCGCTTCGAACTGTTGTTGCAGGACGATCAACTGCGATTGCTGATCGAATGTCGGCGGATGACCGAACGCCTTGAGCGACTTGTTCAATTGCGCCCGGCTCATGGCCACGTCGATCTTGGCTTTTTTTAGCGCGGCATCGGCGGTCGCGGCTTTTTGTGCACGGACCCGTTCCAGCGCCGCCTGCACCGGATCCAGCGTGGTGGTGGCGACTTCGACCTGTGCCGCGCGCTGCGTCCGGGCTTCGCGTTCGGCCTGCTTCTGCTGTTCTTCGCGTTGCAGGCGAGCATTGCGCCGTTCGAAGCGCTGACGGGCGTGATCGCGTTTGGCCGCGCGGGCCTGCTGTTCTTCAAGGCTGGTGGCCAGGCCACCCACTACCGGCAGCGTGCCCAAAGGCAGCGGATGCATCTCGATGCAGTCGACCGGGCAGGGTGCCACGCACAGATCGCAACCGGTGCATTCGTCGATGATGACCGTGTGCATCAGTTTTGCCGCGCCGACGATGGCGTCGATCGGGCAGGCCTGAATGCATTTGGTGCAGCCGATGCATTCGGCTTCGCGGATGTAGGCCACTTGCGGCGGCGCCGAACCACGACTGATGTCCAGCTCCAGCACCGGGATTTTCAACAGTTCGGCCAGCGCCGCGATGGTTTCGTCACCGCCCGGCGGGCACTTGTTGATCGGCTCGCCGTCAGCGATGCCTTCAGCGTAGGGTTTGCATCCGGGATGGCCGCACTTGCCGCATTGGGTCTGCGGCAGCAGGGCATCGATGCGTTGAATCAGACTCATGTTTTGATCAGTCCACTGAATCCGAGAAAAGCCACGGCCATCAGTCCGGCGCCGATCAACAGGATCGGCAGGCCACGAAAGGGCAGGGGAATATCGTTGTCGGCCGTGCGCTCACGCAAATCGCTGAACAGGCTCAACACCAGCCAGAAACCCAGACCGGCGCCAAGGCTCAGCGCAATCGCATGAAACAGGCCTTTGTCCGCTTGCGCGTTGATCAGCGTCAGCCCCAGCACACCGGCATTGCCCAGCAACAGCGGCCACAAGCCATCGAATGGCAGCGTGGGCCGCCAATGCGCCAACAGCTTCAGCAACGGCGTGATCAGCAGGACGCTCAACGGCAGAAACACAAACAGGCGCAGGAATTCCAGTTGCAACGGCACCAGCAGCCAATGCCAGAGCACGTAACCCGCCACACCGACAAGCAGCATCAGACACAACGTCGCCAGCCCCAGCGCATGCACTTGTCGACGCTCACTGCCCAGCAGCGGATCGACGCCCAGCGGCCAGTGCAACACGAAGTTGTTGATCAGCGCAGCACTGAAGAGCGTAAGCACGAGTTCGGTCATGGTTCTGCCGGCAGGAACAGGCGTGTGTCACTTAAGGTTAGGCATTATCCGGCAGCCGTGGAGGGCGGGCCAGATATGAAAAATCCCACAGGCGCACGGAGCACGCCTGTGGGATCTGTCAGGGCAGAACCTTACTTGATGCGCTGACCCGGCTTGGCGCCGCTGTCCGGGCTCAGCAGGTAGATTTCTTCACCGCCAGGGCCGGCCGCCATCACCATGCCTTCGGAGATGCCGAACTTCATTTTCCGTGGCTTGAGGTTGGCGATCATCATGGTCAGGCGACCGTCGAGCTTGGACGGATCCGGGTAAGCGCTCTTGATCCCCGAGAACACATTGCGTTGCTCGTCACCGATATCCAATGTCAGGCGCAGCAGCTTGTCCGCGCCTTCAACGTGTTCGGCCTTGACGATCAGCGCGACGCGCAGGTCGACCGCGGCGAAGGTGTCGAAGTCGATTTCCGGCGACAGCGGATCCTTGGCCAGTTCGCCATTGCCGGCAGGTGCGGCGGCACCGGTGTCGGTCTGGCTGGCGGTCAGGTCTTCTTTCGAAGCGTCGGTCATGGCTTGCACTTTTACCGGATCGATGCGGGTCATCAACGGTTTGAATTCGTTCAACTGGTGGTTGGCCAGCAGGGTGGTGTGGTCGTTCCAGGTCAGCGGGGCGACGTTGAGGAACGCCTCGGCATCGGCGGCCAGCAGCGGCAGCACCGGCTTGAGGAAGATCACCAGCTGGCGGAACAGGTTGATCGCCGTGGCGCAGACCGCCTGGACTTCATCCTGCTTGCCTTCCTGCTTGTTCAGCGACCATGGCGCCTTGTCGGCGATCCAGGCGTTGGCGCGGTCGGCCAAAGCCATGGTTTCGCGCATGGCGCGGGCGAAGTCGCGGGCCTCATAGGCGTCGGCGATGCTCGGCGCAGCGGCCAGGAACGCTTCAGTCAGTTCCGGCGCGGCGTTGGTGTCCACCAGCAGACCGGCGTTGCCCTTCTGGATGAAACCGGCGCAACGGCTGGCGATGTTGACCACTTTGCCGACCAAGTCGGAGTTGACCTTCTGCACGAAGTCTTCGAGGTTCAGGTCGAGGTCGTCCACGCCACGGCCCAGTTTGGCCGCGTAGTAGTAGCGCAGGTATTCCGGCGACAGGTGATCCAGGTAGGTACGGGCCTTGATGAAGGTGCCGCGGGACTTGGACATCTTCTGACCGTTGACGGTCAGGTAGCCGTGCACGTTGATCCCGGTCGGCTTGCGGAAACCCGCGCCTTCGAGCATCGCCGGCCAGAACAGGGCGTGGAAGTTGACGATGTCCTTGCCGATAAAGTGGTACAGCTCGGCGGTGGAGTCCTTGCCCCAGAACGCGTCGAAGTCCAGCTCCGGCGTGCGGTTGCAAAGGTTCTTGAAGCTGGCCATGTAGCCGATCGGCGCGTCCAGCCACACGTAGAAATATTTGCCTGGCTCGCCCGGGATCTCGAAGCCGAAGTACGGCGCATCGCGGGAGATGTCCCACTGTTGCAGGCCGGCGTCCAGCCATTCGGCGATCTTGTTGGCCACGGCATCCTGCAGGGTGCCGCTGCGGGTCCAGGCCTGCAGCATTTCCTGGAAGTCCGGCAGCTTGAAGAAGAAGTGCTGGGAATCCTTGAGCACCGGGGTGGCGCCGGAGATTGCCGACTTCGGATCCTTCAGGTCGGTCGGTGCGTAGGTCGCACCGCATTTTTCGCAGTTGTCGCCGTACTGGTCTTCAGTGCCGCACTTCGGGCAGGTGCCCTTGATGAAGCGGTCGGCCAGGAACATTTTCTTTTCCGGGTCGAAATACTGGGTGATCGAACGTTGGGCGATGTGCCCGGCGTCACGCAGCTTCAGGTAGATCTGGCTCGACAGTTCACGGTTTTCTTCGGCGTGAGTGGAGTGGAAGTTGTCGAAGTCCACCAGGAACTCGGCAAAGTCGGCGCTGTGTTCAGCCTGGACGTTGGCGATCAGTTGTTCCGGGGTGATGCCTTCCTTTTCCGCGCGCAGCATGATCGCCGAACCATGGGCGTCGTCGGCGCAGACGTAAATGCACTGATTGCCACGATGCTTCTGGAAGCGCACCCACATATCGGTCTGGATGTATTCCAGCATATGGCCAAGGTGGATCGAACCGTTGGCGTAGGGCAGGGCGCTGGTGACGAGAATCTTGCGTGGTTCGGACATGTGGGGCTTCGCTACTTGATGAAACGGAGGTCGGCCACTATAAAGCGCCGGGAAAGATATTTCACCTCTGCAAATCGTTGCCGGACATGCCGTCCGGAGGACAGAAGGGGTAGGATACCCGCCATCTTTTCCCAGTCTTGTTATCGGAGTTGCCCATGAGTGCCGTCACTCGCGCAGCGGTGGAAGCCGTCCTCAGCCAATACACCGACCCTTACCTGAACCAGGATCCGGTCAGCGCCGGTTGCGTGCGCAACATCGAAATCACCGGCGATCGCGTCAGCGTGCAGCTGGAAATCGGCTATGCCGCCGGTCTGTTCAAGAGCGGCTGGGCGCAATTGCTGCAACTGGCCATCGAAAACCTCGACGGCGTGGTGACTGCCAAGGTCGAGGTCAATAGCGTGATCGCCGCGCACAAGGCCCAGGCGCAGATTCCGGGGCTGGCCAACGTCAAGAACGTGGTCGCGGTGGCCTCAGGCAAGGGCGGTGTGGGCAAATCCACCACCGCCGCCAACCTGGCGCTGGCATTGGCTCGCGAAGGCGCGAAGGTCGGGATTCTCGATGCCGATATCTATGGCCCGAGCCAAGGCATCATGTTTGGCATTCCCGAGGGCACCCGTCCGCAGGTCAAAGATCAGAAATGGTTCGTGCCGCTGCAGGCCCACGGCGTGGAAGTAATGTCGATGGCGTTCCTGACCGACGACAACACGCCGATGGTCTGGCGCGGGCCGATGGTGTCCGGCGCGCTGCTGCAACTGGTGACGCAAACCGCTTGGGGCGACCTGGATTATCTGGTGATCGACATGCCGCCAGGCACCGGCGACATCCAGCTGACCCTGGCGCAGAAAGTCCCGGTGGCTGGCGCCGTGATCGTCACCACACCGCAGGATCTGGCGCTGCTCGACGCGCGCAAAGGCGTGGAGATGTTCCGCAAGGTCAACATTCCGGTGCTGGGCGTGGTGGAAAACATGGCCGTGCACATCTGCTCGAACTGCGGACACGCCGAGCATCTGTTCGGTGAGGGCGGTGGCGAGAAGCTGGCGACCCAGTTCGGCGTCGAGTTGCTGGCCTCGTTGCCGCTGTCGATGCTGATCCGCGAGCAGGCCGACGGCGGCAAGCCGACGGTGATTTCCGAGCCGGACAGCCAGATCGCCATGGTCTATCAGGAACTGGCCCGTCACGTCGGCGCGCGGATCGTGTTGCAGGAAGCGGCCTCGCCGGCGATGCCGAATATCACCATCAGCGACGATTGATGCCTGTGGTTTAAACAAAAACGCCCCGGTGCCTGTGCACCGGGGCGTTTTTCATTGCGCGACAGAGGTCAGATGCGCAACCCGCCATCCATCTCCAGAATCCGGCCGGTGTAGTAGTCGTTCTCGAAGATGTAGGCCGCCGAATGGGCGATCTCTTCCGGCTTGCCCATGCGCTTGAGCGGAATGCCCGAGGTCATTTTTTCCAGCGCTTCGGGCTTCATGCCCAGGGTCATCTCGGTTTCGATGAAGCCCGGTGCGATGCCCGCCACGCGAATGCCGTAGCGCGCCAGTTCCTTGGCCCAGGTCACGGTCGCCGCAGCGACGCCGGCTTTGGCGGCGGAGTAGTTGGTCTGGCCGACGTTGCCCGCGCGGGAGATCGACGAGATGTTGATGATCGCGCCGCTGTTCTTCAGCTCGACCATTTTTGCCGCCACTTCACGGGTGCAGAGGAATACGCCGGTCAGGTTGACGTCGATCACCGCCTGCCATTGGGCCAGGCTCATTTTGGTCATCTCGCCGTCCTTGACCTTGAGCAGCAGGCCGTCGCGCAGGATCCCGGCGTTGTTGATCAGGCCGTGGATCGCGCCGAAATCTTCGGCGACCTGGGCAACCATGTGCGTCACCTGCTCTTCATTGGCGACGTTGCACAGATAGCTGCGTGCCTCGACACCCTTGGCCTTGCAGGCAGCGACGGCGTCATCGAGTTTTTCCTGGTTCAGGTCGACCAGCGCCAGCTTCGCGCCCTTGCCTGCGAAATACTCGGCCATCGAGCGGCCCAAGCCTTGGCAACCGCCAGTGATAATGATTACTTTGTCGTTGAGTTGCATTCGCATGCCCCCGAGAGCAGGTCAGAGTGGTCCTTATAGGTAGCCTCTCGATCTGCACCGGCCAGGGGCCTGTCGCACATGAGAACTGCCCGATGGCGTGTGGGACAAATCCCATGCGCCCGTCCGTTTTTTCGACGGATTCTATTTAAGGAGTCATAAATTGAGCGTTGAAGCGGCTAAGAATGCCCGAGAATTGCTTCTCAAGGAATACCGTGGCGTGCTGTCGACCCACTCCAAATCGATGCCCGGTTTTCCGTTCGGCTCCGTGGTTCCCTACTGCCTGGACGAGCAGGGCCAGCCGCTGATCCTGATCAGCCGCATCGCCCAGCACACCCATAACCTGCAGAAAGATCCGAAATGTTCGCTGCTGGTCGGCGAGCGTGAGGCCGATGACGTGCAAGCCGTCGGTCGCCTGACCTATCTGGCCGAGGCGGAAAAACTCGAAGACGCTGCCGCCATCGAAGCCGCCGCCGAGCGCTACTACCGTTATTTCCCCGATTCGCAGAATTACCACAAGGCTCACGATTTCGATTTCTGGGTGCTCAAACCCGTGCGCCATCGTTACATCGGCGGCTTCGGCGCGATCCACTGGGTCGATCACCTGACCCTGGCCAACCCGTTCGCCGGCAAGGCCGAAATCAGCATGGTCGAGCACATGAACAGCGACCACGCCAAGGCCATCGCGCATTACGTCGACCTCGCCGGGCTGCCGAAAACCGTACCGGCGCAACTGGCCGGGATCGACACCGAAGGCATGCACCTGCGCATCGGCCAAGCGCTGTACTGGCTGCCGTTTCAAGCGCCTTGTCATACGCCGATACAAGTGCGCGAGGCCCTGGTTTCTCTGGCTCACGCCGAGGTCTGGCCAAAAAATGCGGTGGCCGACGCTTGAATTCACGAAAGGGCGACGTCATCTAAGGCTTACTGCAAGGCATTTCTTGCGTTGAGGAAACTTTGATGCGCCCTTTTTTGTTGCTCTTTCTGCTGTTCCCGGTGTTGGAGCTGTTCGTATTCGTCAAAGTGGCAGGCTCGATCGGATTTTTCCCGGCCCTGCTGCTGATCATTCTCGGCTCGATGTTCGGCGTGTTCGTGCTGCGCGTCGCCGGGCTGGCCACCGCACTGCGTGCCCGTGAAAGCCTGAACCGCGGCGAACTGCCTGCGCAAACCATGCTCGAAGGCCTGATGCTGGCCCTGGCCGGTGGCCTGTTGATCCTGCCGGGCTTCATCAGCGATGTGGTCGGTCTGGTGCTGCTGTTGCCGTTCAGTCGTCGACTGGTCGCCAACAAGATGCGTCAGCGCGCCGAAGAACAGGCCATGCGCCAGCGAGCGTTCGCCGATGACCTGCAACCTCGCGGCGGTCCTGCACCGCGCCAGCCGCTGGGTCGCGAAGGTGATGTGATCGAAGGCGAATTCGAACACCGCGATACCAAGTAACTTCTGCATCGACACGGCACCTTCGGGTGCCGTGTTCGTTTGTGGGGCGAATTCATGCAATGTGCGTGAAAATTTTTTAGCCCCCGCCCTTGTAATAAGCTTATGCGCCCTTATGTATCGGTCACCGAAAGGTTTCCGACATTTTGAGTCGGACAGACTTCCGCGGTTCGCTCGACGAGCCGCAACCGGCGCAGGCCGGATTCGTTAAACCCGCCGGGACTACACCGGCCGATGAAAACCACAATTAGGAGAGATCGACAATGAAGCTTCGTCCTCTGCATGACCGCGTCGTTATCCGTCGCAGCGAAGAAGAAAAGAAAACCGCTGGCGGTATCGTCCTGCCAGGTTCGGCTGCTGAAAAAGCCAACCACGGTGTGATTCTCGCTGTAGGCCCGGGCAAAGTTCTGGAAAACGGCGAAGTGCGCGCACTGTCCGTGAAGGAAGGCGACAAGGTTGTGTTCGGTCCTTACTCCGGCAGCAACACTGTGAAAGTCGACGGCGAAGACCTGCTGGTAATGAGCGAGAACGAAATCCTCGCTGTTATCGAAGGCTGATTACCCGCTCATTTTCCCGCTACTACAAAGTATTTAAGGAATATCGATCATGGCTGCTAAAGAAGTTAAATTCGGCGATTCCGCCCGCAAGAAAATGCTGGTTGGCGTAAACGTCCTGGCTGACGCGGTAAAAGCGACCCTGGGCCCGAAAGGCCGTAACGTGATCCTCGAGAAGAGCTTCGGCGCTCCGACCATCACCAAGGACGGCGTTTCCGTCGCCAAAGAAATCGAACTCGAAGACCGTTTCGAAAACATGGGCGCGCAGCTGGTCAAAGACGTTGCCTCCCGTGCCAACGATGACGCTGGTGACGGTACTACCACCGCTACCGTTCTGGCTCAGTCGATCGTCAACGAAGGCCTGAAAGCCGTCGCTGCCGGCATGAACCCGATGGACCTGAAGCGCGGTATCGACAAAGCGACCATCGCGATCGTCAAAGAACTGAAAGCCCTGTCCAAGCCATGCGCTGACACCAAGGCTATCGCTCAGGTGGGCACCATCTCCGCCAACTCCGACAACTCCATCGGCGACATCATTGCCGAAGCCATGGAAAAAGTCGGTAAAGAAGGCGTGATCACCGTTGAAGAAGGCTCGGGCCTGGAAAACGAACTGTCGGTTGTAGAAGGCATGCAGTTCGACCGTGGCTACCTGTCCCCGTACTTCGTCAACAAGCCGGACACCATGGTTGCCGAGCTGGAAGGCGCGCTGATCCTGCTGGTCGACAAAAAGATCTCGAACATCCGCGAAATGCTGCCAGTACTGGAAGCCGTTGCCAAAGCCGGCCGTCCACTGCTGATCGTTGCCGAAGACGTTGAAGGCGAAGCCCTGGCGACTCTGGTCGTGAACAACATGCGTGGCATCGTTAAAGTCGCAGCCGTCAAGGCTCCAGGCTTCGGCGACCGTCGCAAGGCCATGCTGCAGGACATCGCCGTTCTGACCGGCGGTACCGTTATCTCCGAAGAGATCGGCCTGAGCCTGGAAAGCACCACCCTGGAACATCTGGGTAGCGCCAAGCGCGTGACCCTGTCCAAGGAAAACACCATCATCGTTGACGGTGCTGGCGTTCAAGGCGACATCGAAGCCCGTATCGCTCAGATCCGTGCCCAGGTTGCCGAGACTTCCTCGGACTACGACCGTGAAAAACTGCAAGAGCGTCTGGCCAAGCTGTCCGGCGGCGTTGCAGTGATCAAGGTTGGCGCCGGTTCCGAAGTTGAAATGAAAGAGAAGAAAGCCCGCGTTGAAGACGCCCTGCACGCAACCCGCGCAGCCGTTGAAGAAGGCGTGGTACCTGGCGGTGGCGTTGCGCTGATCCGCGCTCTGGAAGCCCTGACCGAACTGAAAGGCGACAACGCTGACCAGAACGTCGGTATCGCTGTACTGCGTCGCGCTGTTGAAGCGCCGCTGCGCCAGATCGTTGCCAACTCCGGCGACGAGCCAAGCGTGGTTGTCGACAAGGTCAAGAACGGCGAAGGCAGCTTCGGCTACAACGCTGCTACCGGCGAATACGGCGACATGATCGAAATGGGCATCCTGGACCCAACCAAGGTCACCCGTTCGGCTCTGCAAGCTGCAGCCTCCATCGGCGGTCTGATCCTGACCACCGAAGCTGCTGTTGCTGACGCACCGAAGAAAGAAGGTGCAGCTGGCGGCGGTATGCCAGACATGGGCGGCATGGGTGGCATGGGCGGCATGATGTAAGCCAGCCTTACCCCTGTAACGAAAAACCCCGTCTGCGAGAGCAGACGGGGTTTTTTATTGCCCGCGTTTCAGAGTTTCAGACGTTGACCGGATGGGCCTGCGTGTTTGTTTCAGCCTTGACTGCCGGGCGATACAGAATCCAGTAATACGAGCCCAGACAGATCAGCCAGCAGAAGATCGCCGTCCACACGTTGTGGGAGAAGAAGTGCGCGCCCTGCATCATCCGGCTGATCGAGAATACCGAACCCAGCGCGAAGGCGAAGATGAACGCCTGACGGGCCAGCCGTGGGCGACGGTCACGCAGCACGAAGAACAGCGCAAACAAGGTAAAACCGGTGGCCGCATGACCACCCGGCCAGCAACGACCGGGCTTGTCGGTCGGCGGGCGATGATCCAGCAGTTTGCTGTAGGTTTCGTGGCCGCCGAACTGTTCGAGACTCCATGGGCATTGCACCGCTGTCACCGCTTTCACCGGCGTGACAAACGAGGTGGCCAGACCCAGCGACAACACCAGACAACCCAGCTCACGCTTGAACGGTTTGAGCCGATCAATGAAAAACGCACCGATGAACCCGAGGATGGCAAACACCGAAAAGGCGATCACCACTTGTTTGGCGCGGTCGTGGAGGATGTCTTCGAGAAAGTAACTGTGCCGGCCGATGAAGTCGCCCGCGACCGGATCGTAAAACAGCTGCGCCAGATCCATGTCCAGGTCGGTCAGCTCCAGCAACACCAGAATGACCGCCGCGACGGCGGGAATGCCCAGGCAAAGCCATACATTCAAAGGCCTTGAAGCGGGGCGGGCAGAGATCGAAACCATGGCAATTCCTTCATCGATAAGGTCTTCAAAGAAGCACAACCGCGTGAGTCTGCGCCTGGTTCTGTCGGCGATTTGTCGGCCGCTCGTGAAAAACTCGTCAAGTCCGGCGATCCGTGCAATTAAGTCAAATCAACCTACCCGGCGCCTAGCCGTGAGCCACACTTGGCCGTAAGCTGCGCGGGCCAAGACGGCCGTTACTGTGTACGTAGGAGGTGCCCATGCGAATTCTGTTGGTCGAAGACAACCGCGATATCCTGGCCAATCTGGCCGATTACCTGGGGCTCAAAGGCTATACCGTCGATTGCGCCCAGGACGGTCTGTCGGGCCTGCATCTGGCCGCCACCGAGCATTACGACCTGATCGTGCTCGACATCATGCTGCCGGGCATCGACGGCTACACTCTGTGCAAGCGCCTGCGCGAAGACGCCCGTCGCGACACGCCGGTGATCATGCTCACCGCCCGCGACCAGCTCGACGACCGCCTGCAGGGCTTCAAGTCCGGGGCCGACGATTATCTGGTCAAACCGTTCGCACTGTCGGAACTGGCAGCCCGGGTCGAAGCGGTGATGCGCCGCACCCAGGGCGGCGGTCGCCGTGCCCTGCAGGTCGGCGATCTGAGCTACGACCTCGATACCCTCGAAGTGACCCGCGAAGGCAAATTGCTCAAGCTCAACCCGGTCGGCCTCAAACTGCTGGCGGTGCTGATGCAAAAAAGCCCGCATGTTTTGCGTCGGGAAATTCTCGAAGAAGCGCTGTGGGGCGATGACTGCCCGGACAGCGACAGCCTGCGCAGCCATGTCCACCAATTGCGTCAGGTGATCGACAAACCATTCGCCAAGCCATTGCTGCACACCGTGCACGGCGTGGGTTACCGCCTGGCCGAGGGCCGCGATGGAGTTTAAGCAAAGCCTTGCCCAGCGGATCATCATCGCCTTTGCGCTGATGAGTGCGCTGGTGGCCGGGGCGTTTGCGATGGGCATCGTCGCGACCGTGCACCTGGTCGAGGAAAAACTGATTTCCGCCGGGCTGGGCGGGGATCTGCAACGCCTGCTGTTGATGGACAACGTCTCGGACTGGAGCCACCGGCCGGAGCCGGATCAGCTGTTCTACTTCAGTGGCGGGCCGGGCGACTTCGAGCTGCCCAAGGACCTGCGGCACCTGGATTCGGGTTTCCATGAAGTCTTTCGCGAGCAGCTGTCGTACCACGCGATGGTCGAGGTGGTCGACGGTCGTCGTTATGTGCTGCTGCAGGATCAAAGCGATTTCGAAGAGCGCGAGCGCGTGCTGTTCGCCGTGGTGCTGGTGGGCTTTGTGCTCAGTCTGGCGCTGGCGGTGTTCCTCGGCTGGGTTCTGGCGCGCAAGGTGATGGCTCCGGTGGTGCGGCTGGCGCGCCAGGTACGCCATCGCGACCAGTTGCTCGGGCTGGCGCCTCCGCTGGCGCCGGACTACGCGGCAGACGAGGTGGGCGAACTGGCGGTGGCGTTCGACGCTACGCTCGGGCGCCTGCGTCAGGCGCTGACGCGGGAGCGGCTGTTCACCAGCGACGTCAGCCACGAATTGCGCACGCCGCTGATGGTATTGGCCAGCTCTTGTGAACTGTTGCTGGAAAATCCGGGTATCGATCAGCGCGGCAAGGCCCAGGTTCAGCGCATTGCGCGAGCCAGTGAGGAGATGCGCGAGCTGGTGCAGACCTTCCTGATGCTCGCCCGTGCCCAGCGCGAAGACGCTGGCGCCGCGCCCCGGCACACCCTCGCGCAAGTGGCCGACAGCTTGCTCTGCCTGTGGCGCGCGCCTATCGAATCCAAGGGTTTGCAGCTGATGTTCGAACCGGGCAACCCGCCGGATACTCGTTACAACGCGACGCTGCTCAATGCCGTG
Source organism: Pseudomonas sp. B21-021 (assembly GCF_024749205.1). Classification (NCBI taxonomy): domain Bacteria; kingdom Pseudomonadati; phylum Pseudomonadota; class Gammaproteobacteria; order Pseudomonadales; family Pseudomonadaceae; genus Pseudomonas; species Pseudomonas sp. B21-021. Next base: position 5,162,860 of record NZ_CP087192.1, on the reverse strand, counting down.
ATGGGTAACCTGCTGCGTAACGCCCTGCACTACACCGAACAGGGGTTTATTCGCCTGACGCTCAATGAGAACGGTTTTGTGGTTGAGGATTCGGGCGTGGGCATTCCCGAGGAAAAACGCGAAGCCATGTTCCAGCCGTTTGTGCGCGGCAACGAAAAGCGTGGCGAGGGGCTTGGATTGGGCTTGTCGCTGGTTCAGCGCATTTGTGAAAACGAAGGCTGGAGCGTCACGCTGAGCACGATGGAGCCCAATGGCTGCCGTTTCGAGGTCGATCTGGGCAAGCGCTGAAGATCAGCCGGTTGTTGAGGGTACTCCCGCCAACCTGTCTAATTCCTGTATAACCTTGAAATAGTTTGCCGATTTACATGACGTTTTTTTCACAAAGGGATGACCTGACGCTGACACACCGCTGCTTAAGGTGGCGTCATCAGTAATTCAGGAGTCCTGGTGATGGCCGGCCCGATCAAACTCGATTTTTCCGAAAAGTACGACGACAACCATGCGCAGAAATACCTGCGTAAACACCAGTACGGTCTGGGGCGTCGTTTGTCCAACTGGCGGGATCAGCAGTTGGCCCGCAAGGCGTTGACCCTCGTTGGTGAGCCGGGACTGGTGCTCGACCTGCCATGCGGCGCAGGACGTTTCTGGCCATTGCTGGCGGAAAAGCCCAATCGGGTGATCATCGGAGCGGACAACTCCGAGTCGATGATCAAGACCGCCATGCAGGCGCAACCGGCAGATGTGGTGAAACGGGTACAACCCTTGCACACGTCTGCGTTCGACATTGCCTTGCCTGATAACGCCGTCGACAGCATTTTCTGCATGCGACTGCTGCATCACATCGGCGAAGCCGAGCACCGCCGGGCGATTCTGCGTGAGTTCGAGCGTGTCACCCGGGACAGCGTGATCATTTCGCTGTGGGTGGACGGCAATTTCAAGGCCTGGAAACGCAAACGCGCCGAGCAAAAGCGTGGCCAGGAGGGTTACCAGAACCGGTTTGTGTTACCGGCCGCAACAGTTGAAAAGGAATTCGAAGAGGCAGGATTCCGGATCCAGGAACAACTGGACTTTATTCCGCTCTATGCCATGTGGCGAGTTTACGTATTACGCAAGAGGTAAGAGGATGGCAGTGCAATTTGCAGCAGAAGCGGAAGTCGCTCCCGAGGATCGCTTCGACTACTACTGGAACCAGCGTGGCGAATGGGTCGAGGAACCCAATGTGCGCCGTGGTGGCGAAAGTGGTGTGCAACGAGTCAAGGGGCGCGATGGCCAGCTGCTGTATGCCAAACGCCAGACCGGACATATCTATCGCAGCTGGCGGCATCCGTTCGGACGTCCGACCGTATTGCGCGAGCTGGATGCATTGACCGGGGTTTCACGTCTGGGTGTACGGGTGCCCGAAATTGTGTTCTGCGGTGCCCAGCCAGATCCAGAATTCAAGTGGCGTGCACTGCTGGTGACCAAATCGCTCGATGGCTTTCAGGAGCTTGAGCATTGGGAAGCCGGCGGCGGCCGCGAGCAGTATGGCGAAGCTGTCTATGAGCGCGTGCTCAAGGACCTCGCCGAAAACCTGGCGCGCATGCACAAGGGCCGTTGGCAGCACAGCTGCATCTACATCAAGCACGTGTTTGTGCGGGTGACGGGCGAAGGTGAATCGGCCAAGGTCGAAGTCGCCCTGATCGATCTGGAAAAATGCCGTCAGCGTCTGACCGCTCATCGCGCGGCCGCCCATGACATGAAGCAATTGCGCCGCCACTCGTCGTTCAGCGCGACAGACTGGAAAAAACTCGTCTACTTTTATGAGACGGCGTTTGGCAGCGCTATCAAAGGTTTATAGCGATGAAACTAGAAATTGCTCGAGGTTTGTTTCTGGTAGGAGCCTTGGCAGTTGCATCATTGGCGGTGGCGGCCTGGGAACAGCCACGCATGCAGGTGATCGGCGCCTCGGCGAGCGACCCGCATTGCCCGATGCCACGGGTGGCGAAAGCCGCCGTGGCCACACAACCCGATCATGATCTTTTACTGTTCATGTTCGGACTTTCTCAAGGGATGAGGCCGCAGAGTTGAATCGATTGAAATCTCTTTCTACAAGAGCCAAAGGCCTCGCTGATGCGAGGCCTTTTTTATTGCGTCATGGCTTTTTTTACTGCGTCATGCCTTGGGATCGGGTTTCGCCAGCACGGTGTAAACGCACGGCAGGACAAACAGCGTAAACAATGTCCCGATCGACATCCCCGTGGCAATCACCGTCCCGATGTCGAAACGGCTGACCGCCCCGGCGCCGGTAGCCACGATCAGCGGCACCATGCCGAAGACCATCGCCGCGGTGGTCATCAACACCGGGCGCAGGCGAATCGCTGCCGCTTCCTCCACCGCCTCACGGGGTGTCAGGCCCTTCTCCTTGCGTAACTGGTTGGCGAACTCGACGATCAGAATCCCGTGCTTGCTGATCAGCCCGATCAATGTCACCAGCCCGACCTGGGTGTAGATGTTCATGCTCGACCAGCCGAGGAACAGCGGAATCAGCGCTCCGCAGATCGACAACGGCACGGTCACCAGAATCACCAGTGGATCGCGGAAGCTCTCGAACTGCGCCGCCAGCACCAGGAAAATGATCGCCAGCGCTAACGCAAAGGTCACCGACAGCGCGCTGCCTTCCTGGACGAACTGCCGGGAGGCGCCGCCGTAATCGAAGGCAAACCCGGCCGGGGCCTCCTCCCGAGCGATCTGCAACACACTGTCGATAGCTTCGCCCATGCTCACCAGCGGGAACCCGGACAGCTTGGCCGCGTTGAGTTGCTGGAACTGGTTGAGCTGTCGCGGTCGTGCGCGGTCGGTCACGGTGATCAGGGTCGACAGCGGCAGCAGTTCGCCCTGGGTGTTTTTCACGTAGTAATTGTTCAGCCAGTCCGGGTTGTCGCGGTAGGCCCGTTCGACCTGTGCGATGACCTTGTAACTGCGGCCTTCGATGGTGAACCGGTTGATCTCGGCTTCGCCGAGCAAGGTCGCAAGCGTACCACCCAGATCCTGCATCGACACGCCCATCTGCGCAGCCTTGGCGCGGTCGATGTCGACCACCACTTCGGGTTTGTCGAAAGCCAGGTCGAGGTCGACGAAGGCGAACTTGCCCGACTCCATGGCGCGCTTCTTGATCCGGTCGGCCACCTGCAGCAACAACTCGTAGTCATTGGCGGTGTTGATCACGAACTCGAACGGCAGGCCTTCACCGGTGCCAGGCAGGGACGGCAGGTTGAAGCCGAAGATCTGCAGGCCCGGAATGCCCTCGAGTCTGCCCTGTACCTCGGGGAGGATTTCCATTTGCGTGCGGCTGCGCTCGTTCCACGGCTTGAGCAGGAAACCGCCGATGCCGCTCTGAACCCCGTTATAGCCGTTGATCTGGAACGAGGAGTAGTACTCCGGGAACTCCTTGAAGATCTTGATGAACTCGTCGGTGTAGGTGTTCAGGTAATCGAGGTTGGTCGGTTGCGGGGCGTTGGCCATCATGAAGATGATGCCCTGGTCCTCGTCCGGCGCCAGCTCCGACTTGGTGAACTTGAGCAGCACCGGAATCAGGCACAGCACGATCACCGCAAACACCAGCACCACCGGCCGGGTATTGAGCGTGCCGTGCAGCATGCTCTGATAGCGACGCTTGAGGCTGTCGAAAATCCGGTCTAGGCGATGGGCCAAGCCGCTGGGGTTTTCGTCATGACGCAACAACACGGCGCACATCATCGGCGACAGGGTCAGGGCGACGACGCCGGAGATCACCACCGCCCCGGCCAGGGTCAACGCAAACTCCTTGAAAAGTGCCCCCGTCAGCCCGGTCAGGAACCCGATCGGTGCGTACACCGCCGCCAGGGTGATGGTCATCGACACCACCGGCATGGCGATTTCGCGGGCGCCTTCGAGCGCGGCCTCCAGTGGTGTCTTGCCTTCCTCGATGTGCCGGTGGATGTTTTCCACCACCACAATTGCGTCGTCCACCACCAGTCCGATGGCCAGCACCATCGCCAGCAGGGTCAGCAGGTTGATCGAGTAGCCCATCATCTGCATGAAGAACATCACGCCGATCATCGACAGCGGAATGGTCACCACCGGAATCACTACCGAACGCAGCGCACCAAGGAACAGGAACACCACCACGATCACGATCAGCACCGCTTCGAACAGGGTTTTCACCACTTCGTCGATGGAGGCCTGGATGAACAGCGTGGCGTCGTAGGCGATCTCGCTCTTGAGGTTGGGCGGCAGCTGGGCTTCCAGCTCCGGCATGATCTTGCGCACTTCCTTGATCACTTCCAGCGGGTTGGCGCCGGGCGTGGCCTTGATCCCGATGTACACCGAGGGCGTGCCGCCGAACGAACTGATCGAGTTGTAGTTTTCCGCACCCATCTCGACCCGTGCCACATCGCTGAGCAACACCCGGCTGTCACCGCTGACCTTGAGCGGGATCTTGCCGAAGGCTTCGGCGGACTTCAGTTCGGTGTTGGCGTTGATGCTGGTGACCACGTACTCGCCTTTCACTTCGCCGGCGGCGGAGAGGAAGTTGTACTGGCGCACCGCGTTGGTCACGTCGCTGGCGCTGAGGCCGAAGCCGGCGAGTTTCACCGGGTCGATCCACAGGCGCATGGCGAACACCTGGTTGCCGAGAATCTCCGCCTCGGCCATGCCCGGCAGGGTCGCCAGTTTCGGCTGGATCACCCGCGACAGGTAGTCGGTGATCTGCGGGTTGTTCAGCTCCTTGCTGAAGAAGCTGATGTACATCAGCGCCGAGGCGTCGGCGGCTTCCTTGCTCAGCACCGGATCTTCGGCGTCCTGAGGCAGCTTGTTCTTCACCTCGTTGGCCTTGGCCAGCAGTTCGGTGAACAAACGGTCGCTGTTGGAGCCGATGCGCGCGTAGATCGAAATCACCGAGAAGTTCTGGCGACTGACCGAGGTCATGTAGTCGATGCCCTCGGCGCTGGCCAGGCTCTGTTGCATCGGCTGGGTGATGTAGCCCTGAATGGTTTCGGCGTTGGCCCCGGGGTACGCGGTGGTCACCGTGATCAGGGCGTTTTCCATTTGCGGATACTGGCGCAGCGGCAGCTTGCTCCAGGCCTGGAAGCCCAGCAGCACAATCAGCAGGCTGACCACGGTGGCGAGCACCGGGCGGCGGATGAACGGATCGGTAAAAGCCATGGGGTTTCCTTGATCAGTCGGCGCGGGGCGGACTGTTCTGCTCGCCGAGGGTCTTGTCGTCGCTGATGGCAATGTGGGCGCCGTTGTCCAGTTTGATCTGGCCGGCCGTCACCACCTGTTCGCCGCTCTGCACGCCCTTGTTGATCATCACCTGGCCATCGCGGCGTTCGCCGGTCTCGACGAACCGACGCTCGGCGATCAGCACAGGCTGGCCCTTGTCGTCCTTTTCGACGGAGCCGTCTTCGGCTTTCTTCTGGGTGACCACGTACGTCGAGTTGCCGTAGAGGGTGTAGGTGATCGCGCTTTCCGGGACCACGATGTGTTTCTGCGGATCCGGCAGCAGCACCTCGATGCTGGTGAACATGCCCGGCAGCAACTTGCCGTCGGGGTTGGCCAGGGTGGCGCGCACCAGAATGTTACGGGTGGTGCTTTCGACGATCGGGTTGATCGCGGTAATGGCGCCGGTGAAGCTCTGGCCGGGGTACGCCGCGACCGTGATCTGTACCGGCTGACCGATGGCCAGTTTCGGCACCGACTGTTCGGGCACGTAGAAGTCGGCGTAGAGGCTGCTCAGGTCCTGCAGGGTGGCGATCTTGGTGCCGCTGGCGAGGTAGTCGCCGATGTCCACGAGGCGGATGCCGATGGTGCCGCTGAAGGGCGCGACGATGCGCTTTTTCGCCAGCGCCGCATTGAGTTGATTGACCGTGGCCTTGTTCTTTTGCAACTGCGCCGAGAGCCGGTCGAACTCGCCTTTGGAGATGGCGCTGCTGCCGACGAGCTGGCTGCCGCGACCGTAATCCAGCTGTGCGAGGCCGAGATCGGCCTTGGCGGTTTCGAGAAAGGCGGCTTCGACGGCGCTGTCCAGTTGCAGCAAGGGCTGGCCGGCCTTGACCTTCTGCCCCGATTCGAATTTCAGCTCGGTGACGGTGCCGGCGTTCTCCAGACTCAGGTCGACGCCTTGCAGCGCCTTCAGCGTGCCGACGGTGGGCAGACGCATCTGCCACGGGCGCTCGACGGCCGTGGCCACGGCGACGCTGATCGGCGGCTTCGGCTTGGAAAAGCCCTGGATCATCGTATAGATCGAGAAGGCCTTGTAACCGGCGAGAAGCAGAACGATCAGCAGTACAACACCCAACATGATCAGCATGCGGCGACGCAGCATATTTCCAGTTCCTTGGAGAAAATCAGGCGAGACAGGCGGGCACATTACCCCGAGTCCGGCAGGGATTCCAACTGCCAGTTTTTACCGGGTGTAAGGGAAGAAGTTGGAGAAAAGCGGGGCCGCCGACCGAACGGTCGGCGGCGAATTTCAGGCCATCAGATGAAGATGGTTGTCCCAGAGCCCTGCGGGCAAATCCAGCGGTTTGGCCAGAAGATCGTCCTGACGGCAATCGTAGTAGCGGCAGCGTCCCTGACCGGAGGTCACGACGAACCCGTCTTTCACCGCACCGACGCCGGCGCAGTCAGGCAATGGGGCATCGAGGCGAACTTCGCCGCTGTCCAGATCCCAGATGAAGAAGCGGTTGCCGCGCGGTGCGGTCAGTGCCACCAGACGCAGGTCGCTGTGCACGGCGACGCTCGCGGTGTAATGACCCATCGACTGCAACTGATGGTCCGGCACCGGGAACGCCACGAACGGCTGGCCGGGACGTTTGATCGCCAGCAGCTCCGAGCGCTCATGAGACGGCCCCATGAATTGCTGGCCGGCGACGATGGTGCCGTCGCTGGCGATTCCCAGGTGGCGCACGCTGTTCATCTGCTGGGCGAGGGTTTCCTTGCTCAGCAGGGTGCCATCGCGCTGCATCAGCACCAGGCTCGGTTCCATGGCGTCGAGGTTCATGTCGACCCGGCTTTCGGCCTCGGTGCGGATACCGCCGTTGGCCACCACCAGGGTTTCTCCGTCGGGCATCCACGACACCTGATGCGGGCCGAGACCGTGGGTGGAGATCTCGCCGCTGTGCACCAGCCGTTCGCCTTCGAATTTGTACACCCCGAGCAGGCCTCGGCCCGGATCGGTGGTGTCGTTTTCGGTGGCGTACAGGTAGTCGCCGCTGTGGTGGATCACCGCATGTCCGTAGAAATGCCGGTTCGGCTGCGACGTCACGGTTTGCAGCAATGCACCGTTGCGCAGGTCGATCAGGTAGCTCTCGGTGCCCGGCCGGCGGGCGACGAACAGCGCGATCGGCAGCGTCGGGTGATTGATGATGTCGTGGCAGCGCTGGCCGACTTCCGTGGCGAACACCTGAGTGCCGTCCAGCCGATAACCGACGGCGTAATGCTTGCCGTCGGTGTCGTCCCGCGCCGACAGCAGCAGCGGGCTTTGGTCCTTGCGTTTGAACAGCGTCCAGCCGCCCAGTGTCACTGCTCCCAGCAGCAAACTACCTAAAGTCAGAGCCTGGCGTCGCAGCATGGCACGTGCCCTCATCAGTCACCGTCGTTGGCATTGAAGCCCAGTTGGATGCCCAGCGCCTTGGCCAGCTCGCCTTCGTGCAGGCGGTGGACGACGTTGAGGCTGTCGTAGATGTCGTTGAGCTGCTGGCGACCGGCGTCATCGTTGAGCATTTCGGTCAGCGAGCGCTGAGTGCTGCCGAACAGTTTGAGCGACGCCGCGTAGGCTGCATCGATCTTGTCCGCCAGCGGCTTTTGCTCAGCCGGCAGCAGGCCGCGCAGGCCTTTGTTGTCGACGCCTTCCCAGACGGTTTTGGCCGCCGCGAGGCTGGCTTCCAGCGACTCCATGGACGACTGGCTGCGCCATGCATCAGCCTGGAACGGCTGAGGCACGCCCTTGCTCTGACGGCCCATCGGCGTGCCGAGTTTTTTCTTCAGGGTGTCGAGGGCAGTGACCTGTACCCGCAGCAGATCAGCGATCGCTTCGTGGGAGTCGGCGTAGCGCTGGTTCGGGAACTTGCTCATCTGCGCGAGCATGCCGTCGGTGTTGTTCCAGCTGCTGAGAATCTCTTCGGCCAGTTGTTTCTGACGCTCGCCGATGGCCACCAGCAGTGGGCAGTACTTGGCTTTCTGCGCGTCGTTGGCCACGTCAGGCTTGGCGTCGAACAGGATGTACTCGTAAGCGGACAGGCCTTGCACCACAACGCTGGACTTGGCCAGTGCGGCGGCGTCGATCTGCGGCTGCGCGGTCACCAGTTGCTCGACCTGACGGCCGACCAGGTTTTTCTTGTCCGGCCAGAACTGCACCTGCCACGAACGATTGCCCTCGGCCAGCGGGCCGATCAGCAGCGGTTGCAGCTCGGCCCAGGCTTTCTGCGCGTGCAGGAAGTCGGCACGGGCGGTGTCCAGCGACTCTTTGCCCTGGCAGTAGGCGAGGGCGCTGACGGCCAGTTGCTTGTCGGCTTCGACCCAGCGGGTGTAGGTCGGCAGGATCACCGATTTGGCGATGGCCGCCGAGGTGACGGCTTGCGGATCCTGCGGCGAGCACGCGCCGAGGGCCAGTGCGGCAAGGCTGGTGAACAACAGCTTGGGACGGAACATGTCGGGCTCCCGATTCTTTTAAGTGTTTAAAGTGAGTTCAAGAACGCCAGCAGCGCGGCACGCTGTTCGGCGTTGAAAGACAAAACCTGTTGCTGCGCCGCCTTCGCTTCGCCGCCGTGCCAGAGCACGGCTTCGAGCAGGTTGCGGGCGCGGCCGTCATGCAGAAACTGGGTGTGGCCGCTGACGGCCTGTGTCAGGCCGATGCCCCACAGCGGCGGGGTGCGCCAGTCGCGGCCGGAGGCCTGGAATTCGGTGCGGTTGTCCGCCAGACCTTCGCCCATGTCATGCAGCAGCAGATCGCTGTACGGGCGAATCACTTGATTGGCCAGTTCAGGTTCGGCCGCGTTGGCGGCGGTGGTGTATTTCGGTGTGTGGCAGGACTGGCAGCCAGCCTGGAAAAACAGATTCTTGCCGGCCAGCACCTGCGCATCGTTGACCCCACGGCGGGCGGGAACGGCGAGGTTGCGGCTGTAGAACAGCACCAGGCGCAGGATGTTGTCGCTGACTTCAGGTTCGCCGTCCGGGCCGTTGCCGTTCGGCGCCTGTTTGCAGGCGGTTTGCGCGTCGGTGCAGTCATCAAACGGTCTCAGGCTGGTGGTGAGGCCCATATCACCAGAAAACGCGTGAACATTTTGTTGATTGAGGTTCGGTTGGCCGGCTTTCCAGCCAAATCGGCCCATGACGGTCTTTTGCTGCTCATCGTCCCAGACCCGGTTTGGCCGGCCGTTGATGCCGTTGTTCTCTTTGGCCTGCGCGGCGGCGTTGGCGAGGATCGCTTCTTCCGGGATCGCTTCGAGCAGGCCCAGGCCGATCATCGGCGGCGCAACGCGAGCCGAGAAACGTGTGTCCGGGTGCATCGGGCCGTAGCCGAGCTGGGTGATCTGCAAGACCGGTTTGCGCAGCTCGACCTCGGTGCCGTCCTTGAAGCGGACCGGTACTGGCGTGTAATCGACCCGCACCTTGCCTTCCGGCGCGACGCCGGGGACGGCCATGTCCTGGAACTGGCCACCGTAGACCGGCTCGGGCACCACGCCCACTTGCTCAATGACCTTGGCATAGGCCGGCGCATCGGGAATCGACAGGCGCACCAGCATCGACACCGCGTTGGCCGCGTCCGGAGTCGGTGGATGGCCGCGGCCGTCCTTGATGTGGCAGTTCTGGCAGGCGTTGGTGTTGAACAGCGGACCGAGGCCATCGCGTGCGGTGGTGGTCGACGGCGCGATCACCCACGGGCTGCGAAAGAAACTGTTGCCGACGCTGAAGTCCACCCGCCGCGACGGTGGCAGATTGGCGGACGGCAGGGAAAACGCGTTCTGATCGCTCTTGCGCACGGTCGCCGCGCCGCCGGAACGGGCCTCACCCGGCTCGGCCTTGGTGAAACGCGGGGCGTCATCGCAGGCACTCAGGCCCAGGGCCAGAAACAGTGCGGACAAGCGAAGAGGCAGCGAGGGCATCAGACATCCTGCAAGAGGGGCGAATTTAAAGGCGCAAAGTCTAACAGGGCGAGGGGGTTTGAATAAGAGGAATTATCGTTTGCTTGATGCACGTCAGGTCAGCCAGAACGAAAAAGGCGACCCGAAGGTCGCCTTTTTTAACGCGGACGCTGTGATCAGAACTCGTGATCGGCGTTGTCCGGGTTCAGGTCGCTGATGCCCAGTTTGCCGGCAGCGGCTTCGATCGAACCGGTCTGCTTGACCAGCGAAGCGATGGCGTCACGGACGATCTGGTTGCCGGCGGTGTTGCCGGCCGCGATCAACTGGTCGTAGTGCTCACCCTTGTTGGCGTGATCGACCATGACCTGGATCTTGGCTTCGGTGGCGGCCAGATCGGCTTTCAGCGCGGTGTCGGCAGCCGGATCAACCTTGGCCACCAGCGACGACAGGCTGGCGCCGGTCATTTTGGTGCCGTCGACGCGGGTGTACTCGCCCAGGTAAACGTTACGAATGCCCTTGGCATCGTAGAAGTGCGAGTTGTGGGTGTTGTCGCTGAAGCAATCCTGTTCGTCTTCCGGGGAGTTCGCCTCCAGGGACACCTTCATGCGCTCGCCGGCCAGTTCGCCCAGGGACAGGCTGCCCATGCCGAACAGCATTTTGCGCAGGCCGCTTTCAGCCGGTTCGGCTTCCAGGGTGGCGCGATAGTTGTCGGCCACGTTCGGCTTCCAGTTACCGACCATTTCTTCCAGGTCGCTGACCAGCAGCTGGGTCACGGCTTTCAGGTAGGCACGACGACGATCGTTGTGACCGCCGGTGGCGCCGGCGCCTTCCAGGTAGTCCGACGCAGGACGGTTGCCGGCGCCAGGGCCGGTGCCGTTCAGGTCCTGGCCCCAGAGCAGGAATTCGATGGCGTGGTAGCCGGTGGCAACGTTGGCTTCGGAGCCGCCCAGCTCGTTCAGGCTGGCGAGTTTTTCCGGGGTGATGTCCTTGACGTCGACCTTGTCTTCGCCGACCTGTACTTCGGTGTTGGCGATGATGTTGGCGGTGGCGCCGGGGTTGCCCAGTGCGTGTTCGTAGGACTTGTCGACGTAGTCGATCAGGCCTTCGTCCAGAGGCCAGGCGTTCACCTGACCTTCCCAGTCGTCGATGATGGTGTTGCCGAAGCGGAACACTTCGCTCTGCAGGTAAGGAACGCGAGCGGCAACCCAGGCAGCCTTGGCGGCTTTCAGGGTGTCGGCGTTCGGCTTGGCGAGGAACGCGTCGATGGCGGTTTGCAGGGTTTTCGCGGTGGATTCGGCATCGCTGTAAACGGCGAAGACCATGTCGGCGTAGTGCGAGACAACGGCTTTGCCGGCGGCCTCGTCGACTTTACCGGCAGCAGCAGGCGCAGCCGGTGCAGCGGTGCTCGCAGCCGGAGTCGGCGCAGGAGCGGCGGCCTTTTCTTTGTCTTTACCTTCGCCGCAACCGGCGAGGGAAATAGCGATGGCCAGCAGACTGGCGGTAGCCAGAGGCATACGAATCATGGCGAACATCCTGCTTCGGTAATTGAGTGGACAGGCGCGGGGGTGCGCAAAAGCTGCGACATAATGCAAATCTTTCGCATTATGTGTAAAGGGTTGTAGCTGGAAATATTTCCTATTTGCGTGGGGGTTGCGCTGGATCAACAGCGTAGACCACGCCCGGCGGATCAAGGGTTTTGCCGGGCTTCGCAGGGAGACTTCAGAGGATGGCCGCGTTGCTGCGCTGGGCCTGCTTGAGATAAACGCTCAGCTCGCGCGCCGGCAGCGGTTTGCTGTAGTGGTAACCCTGACCTTCGTGGCAGCCTTCGGAGATGATGTAGGTTTCCTGTTCGGCGGTTTCCACGCCCTCGGCGATCACCTGCATGCCCAGGCTCTTGCCCAGTTGAATGATGGCGCGAACGATGGTCGCGTCATCGTCGTCATCCAGCAGGTCCTGGACGAAGCTCTTGTCGATCTTGATCTTGTCCAGCGGCAGACTCTTGAGATAGCTCAGTGAGGAGTAGCCGGTGCCGAAGTCGTCAATGGCGATCAAGGCGCCGGAGCGGCGCAGGCTCAGCAGGTGCTGGGCGGCGGTGCTGATGTCTTCCATCAGGCCGGTTTCGGTGACTTCCAGCTCCAGGCTCCGCGGTGGCAGGCGGTACATCTGCAACAGATTGTTGACCACCCGTGGCAGCTCGGCGTGGTGCAGTTGCACGGTGGACAGGTTGACCGCCATGCGCAGGTCGACGAAGCCCTGATCGTGCCAGTCGCGCAGTTGCTTGCAGGCCTGATCCAGCACCCATTCGCCGATGGCGATGATGGTGCCGTTCTGCTCGGCCAGCGGGATGAACAGGTCCGGCGGCACCAGACCGTGTTCCGGATGTTGCCAGCGGATCAATGCTTCGACCCCGACTACACGGTGATCGCGGTAGCTGATCTGCGGCTGATAGACGAGGTAGAACTGATCGCGCAGCAAGGCATCGCGCAGGTCTTTTTCCAGTTCGCGACGGCGGCGCATCTCGCTGTCGACGCTGGCGATGTAGAACTGATAGCGGTTGCGCGAGCGGGTCTTGGCCAGGGTCATGGTCTGCTCGGCTTTCTGCAACAGCTTCTCGGTGCTGTCGCCGTCCTCCGGGAACAGGGTGATGCCGATGGTCGCGCGCAGGCGGATTTCCTGATGATCGAGGGCGAACGGCGCTTCCAGGTCATCGAGAATGCTTTGCGCCAGTTCCGCCGCTTCGTAAGGCTGTTCGATATCGGCCTGCACCAGCGCGAACTGGTCGCCGCCGAGACGGGCGAGGGCGCCGAGGCGACCGCTGTGGGCGCGTAGCCGGTCAGCCAGGGCCAGCAACAACTGGTCGCCGGTCTGGTAGCTGAATTGTTCGTTGATGCCTTTGAAGTCATCCAGTCCGACACACAACACCGCAACCCGACGCTGCAGCTTGCCGGCATCCACCAGGATCTTGTCCAGTTGCTGCTGCAATTGCTGGCGGTTCGGCAGGCCGGTGAGGAAGTCGTACTGGGCCATGCGCAACAGACTGTTTTCCGCCTCGTGGCGCAGGTGGGTGTTGCGTTCGATGGATTCGAGCAACTGGTTGGCGGTGTTGATCCAGATACCCAGTTCGTTTTTCTCGTGGCCCTTGAGCTGCGGAATCTTGTGTTCGCTGGGGCGGTCCGGGTTGATCTCGGTGAGGTGTTCGATGATCCGCGACAGCGGTTTGGTCAACAGCCAGTGATAGACCAGGTACAGCACCAGACCCATGGCCAAGGCACGCAACACGCCGGAAATGAAGATGATCACCGAGCTGACAATGAAACCCTGACCGTAGGTGGCGGTGTCGAGGGTGATGCTCAGGTCGCCGTAATATTCGCTGTAGGGGCCACGTCCCACCAGTTGGGTGGTGAAGGTGCGTTCCTGGCCAAGAATCAGGTCGGTCAGCCAGCGGCTGTTGGAATGCTGCAGCTCACGCGACTTTTGCGCGAGCATCGCTTCGTTGGGATGGCCGATGGAGGCCTGGCGCACGGCGTCGTCCTGGAACAGGCCTTCGATCACCTGCATGCCCATCTCCCGGTCCAGGCTGTAGACCGCCTGGGTAGAGGGATCGCGGAACATGTCGAGGATGCGTTCGGCATCGCCGGCGACGGCCTGGCGTGTTTTATAGGCATCGAAAACGATCTGCGCGCAGCTCAAGACCACGCCGACGATCAATGCCGACAGGAGCACGACCCGGAGCAACTTCACCGACAAGCTGTTCTTGAGTTCCAGCTTCAAAGGGTTATTCCTTGTTCCGTGCGGGTAGCGTCAAGTTGCCATGAGTATTGGCAATCCCGTGTTGGCAGTCAAAGGGACAATCGAGCCGCGGAAAATTTGTCCGTGGCCTTGGCCGAAATGCTGCTGTCTGGAGTATTTGCCCTATTTGTACTGTGTCGGTAGTTTCGGTCTCCAACTTGAGGGGCGTCGGACAATTTTTCCTCTTTTGATGGTAGTTCGCCGTGGCTTGGGAGCAAGGCGAGAAGGGCTGCTTTACGTGTGGGAAAAGGCCCTGTTTGTGATGCGACTCACCCATGATGATTTCTGCGGGCAGAAAAAAACCCGGCAATGGCCGGGTTTTTTGTCTGGCGTGCAGCTTAAGCGGTGAAGGTCTTGCCTTCGAACTGCTCGGCCACGAACTTCCAGTTGACCAGGTTCCAGAACGCCTCGACGTATTTTGGACGCAGGTTACGGTAGTCGATGTAGTAAGCGTGTTCCCACACGTCGCAGGTCAGCAGCGGGGTGTCGCCGCTGGTCAGCGGGTTGCCGGCGCCGATGGTGCTGGCCAGAGCCAGGGAACCGTCAGCCTTTTTCACCAGCCAGCCCCAGCCGGAACCGAAGGTGCCGATCGAGGTTTTGCTGAACTCTTCCTTGAACTTGTCGAACGAACCGAAAGCCGCGTTGATGGCTTCAGCCAGTGCGCCGGTTGGTTGACCGCCGGCGTTTGGCGCCAGGCAGTTCCAGTAGAAGGTGTGGTTCCAGACCTGAGCGGCGTTGTTGAAGATGCCGCCCGAGGAAGTCTTGACGATTTCTTCCAGGGTCTTGCCTTCGAACTCGGTGCCTGGCACCAGGTTGTTCAGGTTCACGACGTAGGTGTTGTGGTGCTTGTCGTGGTGGAATTCCAGGGTTTCCTTGGAAATGTGCGGCTGCAGGGCATCGTGTGCGTAAGGCAGCGGCGGCAATTCGAAAGCCATGATGATTCTCCTAATCAGGTCTGTTGCGGTGAGCGCAAGGCCGATCACGGGCGGCCAGAAATGCACCGGCGAGTTTTTACTCTTTGCGGCGCAGGGTTCGGATCATAGCACCGGGGGTGCGGCTTAACCACGCAACAACTGTGTGGGATAGAGGTTCCAGAGCTGTTTGGAATAATCACGAAGCCAGAATGAGCTGACCCGCCACCGTGAACATCATCACCGCGACCAACAGATCGAGAATCCGCCACGTACTCGGCCGCGCCAGCCACGGTGCGAGCCATGCCGCGCCGAACGCCAGGGTGAAGAACCACAGCAGCGAAGCACTCGCCGCGCCAATCACATAAGCGCCGGGCACCGACTGTTGCGCGCCGAGAGAACCGATCAGCAAAACGGTGTCGAGATAGACGTGCGGGTTGAGCAGCGTCACCGCCAGTGCGCTGAGCATCACCGCCCGCAGCGAACGTACGGTCTGGTTTTCACCCTGCTGCAAACTCTGTTTCGAGAAGGCCCGGCGCAACGCCTGGCTGCCGTACCAGATCAGAAACACCGCGCCGCCCCAGCGGGCAACTGCCAGCAACGTAGGGTTCTGCGCCAGCACCGTGGCCAGACCGAACACACCTGCCGCCACCAGCAACGCATCACAGGCAACGCACAGCGCCGCGACCGGCAGGTGATGTTCACGCCGCAGGCTCTGCGCCAGGACAAAGGCATTCTGGGTGCCGATCGCCATGATCAGCCCGAACGCCACCAGCAAACCGTTGGTATAGCTTTGCCACATGACGGTTACTCCGCGTTGGCTGCGAGATCGCGCAGCACTTGCATGGCGCGTTCGGCGTCGGCCTGACCGACGAACAAATGGTCGTGGTAATAACCGGCAATCACGTTGCAGCTGATCCCGGCCTTGCCCAGTGCGGTGGCGAATGCTGCGGTCAGGCCGACGGCTTCCAGCGCCGAATGAACGTTCAAGGTGATCCAGGCCGCGACGTAGTCGAAGCTGAAACCGGCGCGCTCGGCGTGGGACCGTTCGAGAATCACCGTCAGGCCTTCCTGTTCACGGAAACTGCCTACAACTTCCAGGCCGCTCGGCAACTGGCGATCGCGCAAGGTGCAGAAGACGTATTCGCCGGCATTGAGCTGCGGGCTCATGCTGCGCAGCAGGGTGGTCAACGAGGTTTCGCCAGCCATGGGGGTGGTCCTTGATAAAGAGTGCTTGCTGGCTATTCTCCCGGTTGACGCTGTATAAGAATAACAAATAGTGCTGATCGCTCATTAGGAAAACTGATGTTCGACTACAAATTGCTTTCCGCTCTGGCCGCTGTGGTCGAGCAGGCCGGATTCGAACGGGCGGCGCAGGTGCTGGGCCTTTCGCAATCGGCGATCTCCCAGCGGATCAAATTGCTGGAAGCGCGGGTCGGCCAGCCGGTTCTGGTGCGTGGCACGCCGCCGTCGCCTACCGAAATTGGCCGGCGCCTGCTCAACCATGTGCAGCAGGTGCGCCTGCTTGAGCGGGATTTGCAGACGCTGGTGCCGGCGCTGGACGAGGAAGGCCTGCCGGAGCGCCTGCGTATCGCCCTGAATGCCGACAGCCTCGCCACCTGGTGGGCCGAGGCGGTGGGCGATTTCTGCGCCGAACAACATCTATTGCTGGATCTGATCGTCGAAGACCAGACCGTCGGCCTCAAACGCATGCGCGCCGGTGAAGTGGCCGGTTGCCTGTGCGCCAGTGAGCGACCGGTGGCAGGCGCGCGCAGCGTGTTGCTCGGAGCGATGCGCTATCGGGCGCTGGCCAGTCCGGCGTTCATCGAGCGGCATTTTCCCGATGGCGTGCGGGCCGAACAATTGCCGCGCACCCCGGCGCTGGTATTTGGCCCGGACGACTTTCTGCAGCATCGATACCTCGCGTCCCTCGGCGTCGATGGCGGTTTCGAACATCACCTGTGCCCGTCATCCGAAGGTTTTATCCGCCTGACCGAAGTCGGGCTCGGCTGGGGACTGGTGCCGGAATTGCAGGTGCGCGAGCAACTGGAGCGCGGCGTACTGCGCGAACTGTTGCCAGATAAACCGATCGACGTGCCCTTGTACTGGCATCATTGGCGCAATGGCGGTCAGTTGCTCGGGCTGTTGACCGAGCAATTGGTGCGCTCGTCGGCGCAATGGCTGGTGCCGTTGGACTGACGGCCAGCGTCAAGACTCACGAATCAGGCAAAACGAAAGACAGCGGAGCTCTACATGAAAATTCTGGTCACCGGCGCAAGCGGCTTCATTGGCGGACGCTTTGCGCGTTTCGCCCTGGAGCAGGGCCTGGACGTGCGGGTCAACGGTCGCCGGGCCGAGGGTGTCGAGCATCTGGTGCGTCGCGGCGCCGAGTTCGTTCAAGGCGATTTGAGCGATCCGGATCTGGTGCGTGCGCTGTGCAGCGATGTCGAAGCCGTGGTGCATTGCGCCGGTGCGGTCGGCTTGTGGGGCCGGTATCAGGACTTCCATCAGGGCAACGTCCAGGTCACCGAAAACGTGGTCGAGGCCTGCCTGAAACAACGGGTTCGGCGGCTGGTGCATCTGTCGTCGCCCTCGATCTACTTTGACGGTCGCGACCACCTCGGCCTGACCGAAGAACAAGTGCCCAAGCGCTTCAAGCATCACTACGCCGCGACCAAATACCTGGCCGAGCAAAAGGTCTTCGGCGCCCAGGAATTCGGTCTCGAAACCCTCGCCCTGCGCCCGCGTTTCGTCACCGGCGCCGGCGACATGAGCATCTTCCCGCGCTTGCTGAACATGCAGCGCAAGGGCCGTCTGGCGATCATCGGCAACGGTCTGAACAAGGTCGATTTCACCAGCGTGCACAACCTCAACGAAGCGTTGCTCAGCAGTCTGCTGGCCGACGCCTCCGCACTGGGCAAGGCCTACAACATCAGCAACGGCGCCCCGGTGCCGCTGTGGGATGTGGTCAATTACGTGATGCGCAAGATGGAAGTCCCACAGGTCACCAAGTACCGTTCCTATGGTCTGGCCTACAGCGTGGCGGCGCTTAACGAAGGTGTGTGCAAGCTCTGGCCCGGGCGTCCCGAGCCGACCCTGTCGCGCCTGGGCATGCAGGTGATGAACAAAAATTTCACCCTCGACATCAGTCGCGCCCGGCATTATCTGGACTACGATCCGAAAGTCAGTCTGTGGACGGCCCTCGATGAGTTCTGTGGCTGGTGGAAGGCCCAGGACATTCGTTGATACGAATCTGCCGGCCGGCACTGAACCGCGCCACGGCTTGAGGGTCAACCCCAGCGGCCGCGGGGTTTATACTTCGCCCCAATCTGCCATCACCGCGTTTCACAAAGGTTGCCTCAATGTCCATGCGTAACGATGCCCACGACGATTTCGACGATGTACCGAGCCTGCGCGCCGATACCCTCGATGACGACGATTTTCCGGCCACCGCCCGCACCACCTTGCATTCGCGCACGCCGCCGGTGGTCAAGGTCAAAGCCGCCAGCACCGGGCCGTTGTGGGCACTGGTCGGCGCATTGTTCTTCGCCTTCATCGGTCTGGCCTGGTGGAGCTTCCAGCAGATTTCGCTGATGGAGCAGCAACTGGTGGCGACCCAGGAAAGTTTCGCGCGCATCAGTGAGGAAGCAGCGGGGCGCTTGCAGGACATTTCCGGCAAGGTCGTGGCCAGCCAGACCAACGTCACCACCGACAGCGAAGCCCTGAAGCTGCAGATCAAACAGCTGCAAAGCGCGCTTCAGGATCAGAGCAAACAGCAGCAGGGCGTGGCCGGGCAGGCGACGGATCTGGACAAGCGCCTGGCGCAGATGACCGCCCAGACCACCGAACAACAGAACGCCAACACCCAGTTGCAAGCCCAGGTCAAAGCCCTGAGCGCCGAACTGGCCACGCTGAAAAGCACCCCGGCCGACACCAGCAAGCTTGACGCCCAGCTCAAGAGCTTCGATGCACAGGTGAAGGGTTTCGATGCGCAGTTCAAGAGCCTCGGTGCCGACATCACGGCCCTGAAGAAACAAAGTGGGTCGAACCCTGCAATCGATCGTCTGGAGCAGGAAATCGTCATCCTCAAAAGCGAGCAGGACAACCGTCCGGCCGCTGCGCAGGGCGGCACCAACACTGCCGAGTTCGATGCCTTCCGTGGGCAGATGACCCGCAACATCAACACCCTGCAAGCGCAGATCCAGAACCTGCAGCAGCAACTCAACGCCCGTCCGTAAGCCTCTTGTGTGGCGAGGGAATGAACGCCCTCGCCACAGCAACATTCAGAAGCTTTCTGAATATCCATACATGCCTTCAGGCCGTCTACGCTCTTGAAACACCAACAAGAACGAGGGATGCGTCATGGGGTTTGTGCACAAGCTGGCCTGGCTCGGCGCGGTGCTGCTGTTGAGTTTCGGTCAGGCCAACGCGGCCACCACGGAAAAAGACGACAGCAAGGCCGCCATCGCCTTGCTGGAAAAGGCTCTGGCCTATTACCACGACAACGGCGACAAGGCGTTCGCGGCGTTCAGCCGACAGGGCGAATTCGTCGACAAGGACCGTTACGTGTTCGTGGTCGACACCAAGGGCGTGATGCTCGCCAGCGGTGGGCCGTCGTCGGCATTGATCGGTCGCGACGTCAGCGAAGTCCTCGGGCCGGACTTGCAGAAGTCCTTCAAGGACGCCTTGAAAGTGCCGGAAGGCAACGGCATCCAGCAGGCCGAATACCGCTGGCAGAACTGGTCCGACGGCAAGGTCGAGCGCAAGCACGTTTACTATCAACGCATCGGTCAGCGGATTCTGGCGGTGGGTTATTACCTGCCGCGTGCGTCGGCAGAACAGGCGAAAGCGTTGCTCGACAAAGCGGCCACCGATTTGACCAAGGACGAGAAGGGCACGCTGTCCGCAATCAACTCGCTCAAGGGTGGTTACCTGCAGGACGACCTGTATGTGTTCGTGGTCAATCTCGACAACCGGCGCTACGTCGCCCACGGCACCAACCTGCGGTTGATCAACACCGATTTCGCCAAGGTCGATGACCCGGAAGGCAAACCGGTGGGCGAACCGATTCTGGCGCTGATCGGCAAACAGGATGAGGGCGAGTACGAGTACCGCTGGAAAAACCCGGTGACCGGCAAGGTCGAGGACAAGCATGCCTACCTGAAGAAGGTCGGGAACATGCTGGTGGCGGTCGGTTATTACAGTGCTTGATTGCACTTCCCCTGTGGGAGCGAGCTTGCTCGCGATAGCAATGTAGCAGTGACGCAAATGTCGACTGATCAACCGCAATCGCGAGCAAGTCGAGTCGTCGCACCGTCGCTCCCACAGGTCATACGGTGTTCTACAGTCAGCGGGCGCCGTGTTCACGGCCCCGCAGCAACCGGTTCGGCATCGCAATCGCCGCCGCCAGCCCGAGCAGCGACACCGCCGCGCTGACCATCAGCAAATGCCGGAACGTCACCAGCAGTTCGGCACGCAAGGCATTCTTCGCATCGCCGGGCGCCGCGTTCAGGCCATCGAGCAGCACGTTACCGGAATGCCCTTCGCTCATCAGCGAGCTGCCGGCCAGGTGGGCGAAACTGGAATCCTGCAACAATGCCAGCAACAGCGCCGACATCAATGCCACGCCCACCGCGCCGCCCAGGGAGCGGAACAGGTTGGTGGTGCTGGTGGCGACGCCGATGTCCTTTTGCTCCACCGAATTCTGCGTACCGACCAGCGAGGTCGGGAACTGCATGCCACCGGCGATCCCGCTGAGCAGCATGAACAGGCTGCTGAGCAACGTCGCATCCGGCGGGCTGAAGGCCATGCCGAGGATCGAGATCGGCATCAGCAGCGCGCCGGTCAGAATCTGCGGTTTGTAGCGTCCGGTGATCGAGGTGCGACGTCCGGCGAAATACGCGCCGATCGGCAAACCCATCGCCAACGGCAGCAGGTGCAGTGCGGCGCTGTCGGCGCCAGCACCGGTTACGCTCTGGAAGCGCAGAGGCATCAGCACAATCAACGAAATCGCCTGGAAGCTGCAAAAGAAAATCGTGCACCAGCACAGCAGGGCGCTGCGGTTGGTGAACAGGTGCATCGGCAGCAACGGCTCCCGGGCGCGCCGCTCATGCCAGACGAACACCGCCAAAACCGCCACCGCGCAAGCGAACAGCCCGAGCACTTCGCTGCTGCGCCACGCGTAACCCTGGCCGACCTGAGTGATCGCCAACAACAGCGCCGTCAGACCGATGATCATTAGCAGCGTGCCGAGGTAGTCGATGATTGGTTTGCGCTGGGGAATCGGCAGGCCGATCAGGTTGCGTCGCGCCACCCAGTAAGCGCCAAGGCCCAACGGCAGGTTGATCAGGAACACCCAGCGCCATGACAGGTACTCGGTCATGTAACCGCCGAGCACCGGGCCGGCGACGCTGGCCACCGCGTACATGCTGCTGAAATAACCCTGATAACGCCCGCGTTCGCGAGGCGGCACGATATCGCCGATGATCGCCTGGCTCACCGAAATCATCCCGCCGGCACCGATGCCCTGGAAAATCCGCGCCAGCACCAGTTGCTCCATGCTCTGGGCCATGCCGCAGAACAGCGAGGCGAGGGTGAACAGACCCATGCCGAACAGCATCAGTTTGCGCCGCCCGTACAGGTCACCGAGCTTGCCGTAGATCGGCACCGCCACGGTCATCGCCACCATGTAGCCGGAAATCACCCAGGCCAGCAGGCTGACGTCCTTGAACTGGGCGGAGATGGCCGGCATGGAAACGGCGACGATGGTCTGGTCCAGCGCACCGAGAAAGATCGCCATCATCAGCGCGACCAGCACGCTGCGAATGGCCGGTTTGGGCGTTTCGGGATGGTTGAGATTGGTCACGGGCAAAACCTGCGGGCAGTGAGTGTCCCGCAGATCGCCAGGCGAGCGGGGATGCTCGCCAGTGTAAGTCGGTAGCAGGCTATTCGATAGCCTCATAAGGAAGCCCGACGTAATTTTCTGCAATGGTTTTTTGCCCCGCCTCTGAGCTGACAAAGTAGTCCAGTTCCGAAGCGCAGATCCGCTGGCTGAAATCATCATGCTCGTCGAAGCGGTGCAGCATCGAGGTCATCCACCAGGAAAACCGCTCGGCTTTCCACACCCGGCGCAGGCAGATCTCCGAGTATTTTTCCAGCAACTCGGTGCGACCTTCGCGGTAGACCTTCAGCAAAATCCTGAACAGCGTGCTGACATCGCTGGCCGCCAGATTCAGACCTTTGGCACCGGTCGGCGGAACAATGTGCGCCGCATCCCCGACCAGAAACATCCGCCCGTACTGCATCGGCTCGACCACAAAACTGCGCAGCGGCGCGATGCTCTTTTCAATCGACGGACCGGTCACCAGTTTCTGCGCCAGATCCTCCGGCAGACGATTGCGCAGTTCATCCCAGAAACGCTGATCCGACCAGTCATCGACGTTTTCTTCGGCCGGCACTTGCAGGTAATAACGGGTGCGAGTCGCCGACCGCATGCTGCACAGGGCGAAGCCGCGTTCGTGGCGGGCGTAGACCAGTTCATCGTGAATCGGTGGAGTATCGGCGAGAATCCCCAGCCAGCCAAACGGATAAACCCGTTCGAAGACTTTCAGGCAATCCTCGGGAATCGACTGCCGGGCCACGCCGTGGAAACCGTCGCAACCGGCGATGTAGTCACAATCGACACGCCAGGTTTCGCCGTCCTTTTCGAAGGTGACATAAGCTTCGTCGCTTTTCATGTCACAGGGAACGACATGGCTGGCTTCGTAAATTGTCTGCCCACCGGTCTCCCGACGAGCGGCCATCAGGTCGCGAGTGACCTCGGTCTGGCCGTAGACCGTCACGGTTTTTCCACCGGTCAGGGCTTGCAGATCGATGTGGATCCGGCGCCCGTCGAGGGCCAGTTCGAAACCACCGTGCACCAGCCCTTCGGCATCCATCCGCTGACCTACGCCAGCCTCGCGCAACAGCTCTACCATGCCTTGTTCAAGCACGCCGGCGCGGATTCGGCCGAGCACATAGTCAGGTGTCTGGCGCTCCAGAATCAGGGTGTCGATGCCGGCGTTGTGCAACAGTTGGCCGAGCAATAATCCGGACGGACCGGCGCCGATGATGGCGACTTGGGTTTTCAGCGTTTTCATTGTTTTTATGACTCGCAAGCTTCACGCGACAACGGCCGGTGAATGATTTTCAGGATTCGAGTGCTTGCATTTTTCCCTTGCGGGTCTGTCAATTGAAGGTGAAAACTGAGCCGATACCTGTACATTCTGCCAATCGGTGCGATTATCGCCCGCAAACCTCGAGGCCTGGATTGAAGTGATGAACAAGCCTGACCTGCCTTCGATTCCGGTGTTCAAGCTCTACGGTGAAAGCCTGGACTGGCCGACCCCTGACTTGCTGCACTGTGAAACCATTTCCAAACGCAGCCGCGAACACCAATGGGAAATCAAACCCCACCGCCACGCCGATTTGTGCCAGTTGCTCTTCGTATTCAAAGGTCAGGCAGAGCTTGAAATCGAAGGCCAACGCACGCAACTGAACGAAGCCGCGATCCAGATCCTGCCGCCGTTATCGGTGCATGGATTCCGTTTTTCCGAGGACGTCGAAGGATTTGTCGTCACCCTCGCCACACCGTTGATCAACCATTTGCAGGCGCAACTGGGCAGCGCGGTGCAGGCCCTGGCCCAGGCCGAAAGCTATCCGGCGGGCAAGGACGCGGAGTACCTCAACAGTTTGTTTGCCGCGTTGCAGGCCGAGTACAACGGCCATCAACCGGCGCGTGAAATGCTCATGCATTCGCTGGTCAGCGTGATCATGGTCTGGGTCAGCCGTCAGGCGATCCACCGCCACAACGCCACGCTACGCCCGCAGCGTCAGCGCGAATACCTCAACGGGTTCATTCAACTGGTCGAAGAAACCTACCGCCAGCACGTCAAGGTCGAAGACCTGGCCCATCGCCTGGGGATTTCCGTCTCGCACCTCAACGGCACCTGCCGTGAACTGGCGGGGCAGCCGGCGTTGCAGATCATGCACGAGCGTCAATTGCTGGAAGCCAAGCGTCTGCTGACTTATACGAGCATGACGATTTACGAGATGTCCGAGGTGTTGGGGTTTTCCGATCCGACCAACTTCACGCGCCTGTTCCGGCGCCGGGTGGGGATCTCGCCAAAGGCGTTCCGCGACCGACTCAAATCCGAACAACAAGAGAGTGAATAGGTGGGAGCGAGCTTGCTCGCGAAGACGGTGTATCAGCCGGCAGTTTTGCCACCTGACACGCCGCCTTCGTGAGCAAGCTCACTCCCACAGACGTCCTGCGTCAGCGCAGGGCGTTGAGGGTGGCGTTGTGAGGGATGCAGCGCTCGAAGTTGCAGCTCGCGTATTCACGGGGCAGTTGCCGCAACTGCTCCACGCGCCACGCCGCGGTGCCATACAGCGCCAGCGTGGCCGCGCAGGTGATGAAAATCGCGAGGTATCTTCTTGTTCTGGTGTTCATGGCGTTGACCTCTGAACGAATACCCTTGGGTACTACTTTCAGCATAGGTCAGCGCCGTGGAGTTGCCAGCGGCTATGCGAACGGGATTACAGCCCGATATCCCATTGCGGGTTTTCGGGAAAACGCTGCACCAGAAAATCCAGCATGCAGCGCAGCGCCGCCGGCATGTGCTTGCGCGAGGCGTACACGGCGTAGATGTTCATCTGTCGCGGCTCGGCGTGGGGCAGCAGGCGAACCAGTTCGCCGCTGTGCACATGCACCCCGGCCTGATAGGTCGGCAGCATCGCCACGCCGGCGCCGGCCAGGGTCGCGCGCAGCAGGGTGCTGGCCTCGTTGGCGCTGATGTTGCCCTGCACCGGCACCGAGACCGGTTCGCCATCTTCCTCGAAATGCCACAGGCTCTTGCCGAAATAGGAATGGGTCAGGCAGTTGTGCCGGCTCAGATCTTCAACCCGCTGCAGCTGCGGATGTTCCTGCAGATAGGCGGGCGCGGCGCAGACCACCGAACGGCAGACCGTCAGGCGCCGGGCGATCAGGTTGGGGTCGAGGTCGTTGCTGGTGCGGATCGCCAGGTCGATGCGCTCGTCCACCAGGTTCACGGTGCGATCGAGCATTTGCAGATCGATGTTCACCCCCGGATACGCTTTGACGAACGCCGCCACGGCATCGGCCAGTTGCGCCTGACCGAAAGAGGTACTGACGCTGATCCGCAGCAAACCCCGTGGCGCATCGGCAGGTTCGCTGACGGCGGCCTGCATGTCGCCGGACAGCTCCAGCATCTGCCGGCAGCGCGGCAGGATTTCGTTGCCGGCGGCGGTCAGGCTCAACTTGCGCGTGGTGCGGTGCATCAGGCGCGCGCCGACCCAGTCTTCCAGTTCCGCCAGATAGCGCGACACTACCGGGCGCGACAGGTCCAGGTGATCGGCCGCCGCCGACTGGCTGCCCAGATCCACTACCGTGACAAACACCCGCATTGCTTGGAGACGATCCATGATTTGCCCGCTTTCAGAAACAAACTATGTTCAAGCATCGCATTTTTTGTAACGAGTCTGGCAACTAAGCTCTGTCCCCATCGCCAAGCACGGCATTCGAACAGCGGAGCAACCCATGATCGGCTTCACCATCCTCAAGCGCGTTTTACTGGCCACCGCCACCCTCGGTTTTGCTGCCCATGCAGCGGCCGCGAATCTGACCCTCGACGTTTACAACCCGGGCACCAACGCGATCTTCCCGGTGACTTCGGTGCTGGTCAGCGGTGAGAAAGACGCGATTCTGGTGGACGCGCAATTCGGCAAATCCCAGGCCGAGCAAGTGGTGGAGAAGATCCGCGCCAGCGGCAAGCAACTGACCACCATCTACATCAGCCACGGTGACCCGGATTACTACTTCGGTCTCGACACCCTGACCAAAGCCTTCCCGGATGCCAAGGTGCTGGCCTCGCAACCGACCGTTGATCACATCAAAAAAACCGTCGACGGTAAACTCGCCTTCTGGGGCCCGAAAATGGGCGCCGACGTGCCGGCCAAAACCATCGTGCCGGGCGTGCTCAAGGGCGACAGCCTGATGCTCGAAGGTCAGAAACTGCAGGTGGTCGGCCTGGAAGGCAAACAACCGGATCGCAGCTTCGTGTGGATTCCTTCGTTGAAAGCCGTGGTCGGTGGTGTGGTCGTCGCCGAGAACATCCACGTGTGGATGGCCGACACCCAGACTGCGCAATCCCACGCCGACTGGCTGGAAACCCTGCACTCGATCGAAACCCTGAAACCGAAAACCGTGGTGCCGGGTCACTACCTGGGTGACAGCGCCCGTTCGCTGGCGGCCGTGAAATTCACCGCCGACTACATTAAGGCTTTCGACGCAGAAACCGCCAAGGCCAAGGACTCTGCCGCGCTGATCGCCGCGATGAAAAAACGCTACCCGACACTGGGCGAAGAAAGCTCGCTGGAGCTGAGCGCGAAAGTCGCCAAGGGCGAAATGCAGTGGTAACCCGATTCTGAAAAACGCAGCACTCTCAAGCCAACTGGAGAATGTCATGAGCAAGATCGCAATCATTGGTGCCACCGGCCGTGCCGGCAGCCAACTGCTGGAAGAAGCCCTGCGTCGCGGCCACAGCGTCACCGCCATCGCTCGGGATACCTCGAAGATCGGCGCCCACGCCGGTGTGGTCAGCAAGAATGTCGACGTGCTGGACGCCGCCGCGTTGCAGGACGCCGTCGCCGGTCACGATGTGGTGATCAGCGCCGCGCATTTCGCCACGGTACCGGCCAGCGCGCTGATCGGCCCGGTGAAACAGGCCGGGGTGAAACGTCTGCTTGTGGTCGGTGGTGCCGGTTCGCTGTTGCTGCCGGACGGCACTCGCGTGATCGACAGCGCCGGTTTCCCGGCCGAGTACAAGGCTGAGGCCAGTGCTGGTGCGGCGTTCCTTGATGCGCTGCGTCAGGAGAAGGAACTGGACTGGACGTTCCTGTCGCCTTCGGCGCTGTTTGTCGAAGGCGAGCGCACCGGCAAGTTCCGTATCGGCAAGGATGACTTGCTGGTGAGTGCTGATGGTCAGAGCTCGATTACCTTTGCCGATTACGCGATTGCGCTGATCGACGAAGTGGAAACGCCGAAGCATTCGCGTCAGCGGTTTACGGTCGGTTACTGACCGTATTGATCGTTCCCACGTCGAGGCGTCGAACCGTCCGCGTGGGAACGCCTCATTGGACGCTCCGCGTCCGCTTCGGCATGGGACGCGGAGCGTCCCGAGCTGCATTCCCACGCGGAGCGTGGGAACGATCAAAGAAGGGGAGCGTGGGAACGATCATCAGGTGAGGCCGGGCTCAACGCGTATGAGCCTGCTCAACCAACCACCCCATCAATTCCTGCAATTTCGCCGACGGCTCCGACGCCGGCGCCACGATGTAATAACCCAATCCCGTCTTCACCTTCAGATCGAACGGCATCACCAGTCGCCCGGCGTTCAAGTCGTCGCCGATCAGTGACCAGTCGCCGATCGCCACCCCCGTCCCGTGGGACGCCATCGACATCGCCTGATCCAGCGTCTCGAAATGCTGACCGCTGGCGATGTTGCTCAAATGCAGTTCGGCGGCTTCGAGCCAGAGTGTCCAGTCGTCATCCGTGTGAGTCGGGTGCAGCAACAGATGCTGTTGCAAGTCTGCCGGTGTGTGCAGGGCCGGCCCACCGTTGAGCAGCGTCGGCGAGCAGACCGGCGTCAGTTGCTCATCGAACAGATGCAAGGTCGCAGGCGAATCGTGGGGCGCGGTGCCATAGATCACCGCCGCGTCGAACTG
Organism: Pseudomonas sp. B21-021; assembly: GCF_024749205.1. Lineage (NCBI taxonomy): Bacteria > Pseudomonadati > Pseudomonadota > Gammaproteobacteria > Pseudomonadales > Pseudomonadaceae > Pseudomonas > Pseudomonas sp. B21-021. Next base: position 5,135,274 of record NZ_CP087192.1, on the reverse strand, counting down.
CTCGCGATGAAAATCCACCCCGTGTTGCAGCGACGCCGTGAGTTTCACCGGCACGTCCGGGCGCTCGCGCTGCCATTGCAGCAGGCGTGGCAACAACCAGCGCATCACGCAGCTCGGCGCCTTGAGTTGCAGGGTCTCGCGCTTGGCGCCGATCTGCTCCACCGAGTCGCCGATCAGGCTGAACACCTGCTGCACCCGTGGCAGCCATTCGCGACCTTCGGCCGTCAGCTCCAGGCCCCGGGCCAGGCGAATGAACAGCTCATAACCCAGATGCTCCTCCAGCCCGGCGATCTGCCGGCTCACCGCACCCTGAGTGATGTGCAACTGCTCGGCGGCCCGGGTGAAGTTGCAGCACTGCGCGGTAATCAGAAACGTATGCAGGGCGGGCAGGGGAGGCAGTCGTTTCATGTGGATCCAAGGTATGACGTGAGGACATGGCTAGTATGAGCTTTTATCGATTGTTGCGGCTACGGGTCGCCCGTTTCAATGAGGCCAATCACCGGTTCCTTTAAAGCCCGGTGCCTCAACGAACAAGAAGGGCAAAGACATGGCGACGTGTGGCGAAGTACTGGTCAAGTTACTCGAAGATTATGGGGTCGAGCAGGTGTTCGGCATTCCCGGGGTGCATACCGTGGAGCTGTATCGCGGGCTGGCCCGTTCGAGCATCAACCACGTCACCCCGCGCCATGAACAGGGCGCCGGCTTCATGGCCGACGGCTACGCCCGCACCAGCGGCAAACCGGGTGTGTGCTTCATCATTACCGGCCCGGGCATGACCAACATCACCACCGCCATGGGCCAGGCGTACGCCGATTCGATCCCGATGCTGGTGATCTCCAGCGTGCAGTCGCGCAGTCAACTGGGCGGCGGTCGCGGCAAGCTGCATGAACTGCCGAACCAGAGCGCACTGGTCGGCGGCGTGGCGGCGTTCTCCCACACGCTGATGTCGGCGTCCGAATTACCGGGCGTATTGGCCCGTGCTTTCGCGCTGTTCCAGGCCGGACGTCCGCGTCCGGTGCACATCGAAATTCCGCTGGACGTACTGGTCGAAGAGGCCGACGAACTGCTGACCAGCGTGCCGGTCAACATCGACCGTGCCGGTGCTGCGCCGGCCGCCGTGAGCCGCATGACTGAACTGCTGGCCGGCGCCCAGCGTCCGCTGATCCTCGCCGGTGGCGGCGCCATCGATGCGGCTGCCGAGCTCACCGAACTGGCCGAACTGCTCGACGCACCGGTGGCCCTGACCATCAACGCCAAAGGCATGCTGCCGTCGAGCCATCCGCTGTTGATCGGTTCGACTCAGAGCCTGGTGGCGACCCGCGCTTTGGTGGCCGATGCCGACGTGATCCTGGCGATCGGCACCGAATTGGCGGAAACCGACTACGACGTGACCTTCGCCGGCGGTTTCGAAATCCCCGGCAAGCTGCTGCGCGTGGACATCGATCCAGACCAGACCGTGCGTAACTACCCGCCTCACGTGGCGCTGGTGGCCGACTCGCGCAACGCCGCACAAGCGCTGCTCAGTGCGCTGTCGCACAAGCCGCTGGCCGAGCGCCGCAACGATTGGGGTCAGGTACGCGCCGCCCGTCTGCGTGAAGACCTGGCCGCGACCTGGGATGCACCAACGCTGGCCCAGACCCGTTTCCTCGAAACCGTGCTGCACGAATTGCCGAACGCGGTGTTCGTCGGTGACTCCACGCAACCGGTATACACCGGCAACCTGACGTTCAACCCGGAGCGTCCGCGCCGCTGGTTCAACTCGTCCACCGGTTACGGCACCCTCGGTTACGCCTTGCCGGCGGCGATTGGCGCGTGGCTTGGCGGCAACCTCGAACACGGCGCTCGTCCGCCGGTGGTGTGCCTGATCGGTGACGGCGGTCTGCAATTCACCCTGCCGGAACTGGCCAGCGCCGTCGAAGCGCGCACGCCGGTGATCATCCTGCTGTGGAATAACCAGGGTTACGAAGAGATCAAGAAATACATGGTCAACCGCGCCATCGAGCCGGTGGGCGTGGATATCTATACCCCGGATTTCATCGGTGTGGCCAAGGCCCTGGGTTGTGCAGCAGAAGCGATCAGCTCCGCCGAACACCTGCGCGGTGCACTGCGCGCCGCCACCGATCGTCAGGGCCCGACCCTGATCGAAATCGACCAGACCCAATGGATGAAGGCGGTGGCCCAATGATCAATTTCCCGACCACACTCGACGGCCTGTACATCAACGGCCAATGGTCCGCCGGCCGCGAACACCTGCGCGTGATCAACCCGGCCACCGAAGCGCTGCTGACCACGGTCAATGGCGGTGACGAAAGCGCCGTCAACCAGGCGGTAGCGGCAGCGACCGAAGCTTTTAAAGGCTGGTCGAAAACCACCGGTGCCGAGCGCGCGGCGATCCTGCGCAACATCGCCAATGGTGTGCGCAACGGCCGCGAACATCTGATGAAGTTGCAGTCGAGCAACAACGGCAAACCGCAGTTCGAAGCGGGCATCGATGTCGACGACGTGATCGCCACGTTCGAGTACTACGCCGAACTCGCCGAAGGCCTCGACGCCAAACTCGACAGCAATGTGCCGCTGCCCAGCGACGATTTCAGCGCACGTCTGCGCCGCGAGCCGTGCGGTGTGGTCGGTCTGATCGTGCCGTGGAATTTCCCGATGGTCACCACCGCGTGGAAACTCGCCCCGGCCCTGGCCGCCGGGTGCTGCGTGGTGCTCAAGCCGTCGGAAGTCACGCCGCTGCCGGAGCTGGAACTGGCGACCATCATCGCTGAATCCGGTCTGCCAAAAGGCGTATTCAACCTGGTGTGCGGCACCGGTCTGGCGGTCGGTGCGCCGCTGTCGGCGGACCCGCGCATCACCAAGGTTTCCTTCACCGGCAGCAACGCCGTCGGTGTGCAAGTGATGCAGCGCGCCGCTGAAACCGTGAAGGGCGTGAGCCTGGAACTGGGCGGTAAATCCTCGCTGCTGATTCTGGAAGACGCCGACCTTGATCTGGCGGTGGAGCTGGCCTGCGGTGGCGGTTTCTTCAACGCCGGGCAGATGTGCTCGGCCACCAGCCGGGTGCTGGTTGCCGATGAAATCGCCGATGAGTTCCTGATTCGTCTGAAGGCCCGCGCGGAAAAAATCCGTGTGGCCGACCCGTTCGATCCTGAAGTCGAGATGGGCGCGCTGGTCAATCAGGCGCAGTACCAGCGAGTGCTCGGTCACATCGACCGTGGTTTGAGTGCCGGTGCCAAGCTGATTTGTGGCGGCAATCGTCCCGCGGATCTGCCGCGCGGATATTTCTTGCAGCCGACGATCTTCACCGAAGTGCCCCTCGACAGTGCGCTGTGGTGTGAAGAGATCTTCGGCCCGGTGATCTGCGTGCGCAGTTTCGCTACGGAAGCGGAGGCGATTGCCCTGGCCAACGACAGTCAGTTCGGTCTGGTCGCCAGTGTCGTCACGCGCAATGCCGAGACCGCGGATCGGGTCGCCAACGCCTTGCAGGCGGGGCTGGTGTGGCTCAACGCGCCGCAGGTGATCTTCCCGCAGACGGCGTGGGGCGGCTACAAACAAAGCAGCATCGGCCGCGAGTTGGGCCCGTGGGGTCTGGCGGCATTTCAGGAAATCAAGCACGTGATCCGCGCGCTCTGAATGCCCGAAAAAGGTCAGCGCATGCCTCGCAACGAGGCATGCGCCGGCGTCATGGCTCCAATGAGTTTTTATCGATAGTCAGGTGTTTTGCACGACCTCAGGATGAACCCGCAGACCACGCTCAAGCCCTTTGAAACCGGGCGCTTGAGCAATTCCGGTCAGGCAGATGCAAGGGTTGCGATCAGTCTCATACTTACAAGAATAATGGGAGTCCTAAATGGGCGAGCACGATCTGAACAGGCGTCAATTCATCAAAACCGTCGGCGTGGCCTCGGTGGCTGCGGCGGCCATGAGCATGCCCTTCATCCGGGCCAGTGCCAGCGACACCCGCTTTGCCGGCAAGACCCTGCGCCTGCTGACCTGGTCCGATGACACGGGCCTCGCCGCACTGCGCAATATCGCGGCAACCTTCGAAGCCAAGACCGGCGCCAAAGTGATTGCCGACCGCACCGGCAGCACCTCGGAAATGGTCGCCAAACTCAAGGCCGGCGGTGATCGTCCGCAGTACGACATCATCACCCTGGCTGGCGTTGGTGCCGAAGGTCTGGCCGCTGCCGGACTGCTGGAAAAGCCCGATCTCAACCGCATTCCCAACCTGGTCGACGTCCCGGAAAAATACCGCACCGGGGCCAACGGTCACGGCATCGGCTACCTGCTGTGGTGCAACAGTCTGGTCTACAGCACTCGCACCCAGACCACCGCGCCGGACAGTTACGCGGCACTGTGGGACGCCGATCTGGCACCGAACATTTTCCTGCCGCCGCCGAACTGGACCGAGGCCATGGACCTGATCATCATCGCCGCCAAACTGGCCGGTGGTGACGAGCACAACATCGAGCCGGGCTTCAAGAAACTCGCCGAGCTGAAAGACCGCGTGGTGACTCTGGGCGAAAACCCCAACCAGATCGCCGAGCTGTTCCGCACCGGTTCCCTGGACATGGGCGGCCTGTATGCCCCGGCGTTTTTCCCCAAGCAGATTCGCGACCCGAACTATGGCCTGGGCGCCACGTTCGGCATGAAGGAAGGTTTCTACACCGACCTGATGCTCTCGGTAATGCCGAAGAATCGTCCGGGCGACACCGACCTGGCTTACGCCTTCATCGACCACTCCCTCGACCCGCTGGTGCAGGGCAAGATGGCCGAAGACATCTTCAACGGCCCGGTCAACGCCAAGGCGATCATCTCCGCCGAAGCGCGCAAGAGCCCGTTCATCCTCACGCCGGAGCAGATCGCGGAGAAGGCGATCATGCACGACAACGCCTTCCTGGCGACCGTGCATGACCAGTGGATTCGTCGCTACACGGAAATCTTTTCTTCCTGACGCCGTACTTCCAGACACCACAGAAACCTTGTGGGAGCGGGCTTGCTCGCGAATGCAATCTGTCAGTCGCTTCATGGGTTGACTGACCCGCCGCTTTCGCGAGCAAGTCGAAGCGTCGAACCGCCGCTCCCACAGGGCGAGTGGTGTTTGGGAGATTCGTTCTCCATTGACGAGATCATTGCTATGGAACATCAATCCCTGACCCAACCGGTCGGCGCGGGTGACGCGCGCCCGGCGCGCGGTGTTTCGCCGACGGCGCGGGCGTGGTTTTTTCTCACGCCGTCGATGCTGTTTCTCGGCGTGCTGATTGCCGCCAGCCTGCTGGTGCTGCGCATGAGCGTCGGCACCAAGGGTGCGGAGTGGTCCGGTTTCAGCCTGGCCAGTTACGCGCAGTTGCTCGAACCCTACTACCTCAAATCGTTGCTGCTGACCTTGCGTCTGGCGCTGATCAGCGCGGTGATCGCCGTGGTGCTGGCGATCCCGGTGGCGTACACCATGTCGCGCCTGACCTCGCCGTTCGTGCGGCGGATTTTTCTGGCGGCGGTGCTGTTGCCGCTGCTGGTCAACCTGTTGCTGCAAAGCTATGGCTGGCTGGTGATCCTCGGCCCCGGCGGCATGCTCAACCAGACCCTGATGGGCCTCGGTCTGATCAAGCGGCCGATCATGTTGCTGTACAACCAGAACGGCGTGTTGATGGGGCTGGTGCAGACCGCGTTTCCGCTGGCTGTGCTGCCGATTGCCAGCGCCATGCGCGGTGTCGCCCGCAGCTACGAAGAAGCTGCCGCCACCCTCGGCGCCAGTCGTTTTCAAGTGTTCCGCCAAGTGGTGTTGCCGATGAGTCTGCCGGGGATCATCACCGGCGCGACCCTGGTGTTTGCCTACAACGCCAGCAGCTTCGTGGTGCCGTTGCTGCTCGGCGGTCGGCGCGTGCCGATGCTCGCGGTGATGGTGCATGACCAGATCGCCCCGCTGATGAACTGGCCCGCCGCGTCCGCCGCTGGCGTGGTGCTGATTGTCACCACGCTCGCCATCATGACCTTGTCCGAATACATCACCGGCCGCCGTCGCCGTCTGCTGGAGGCTTCGCAATGAGTGCCCTGATCAAGAAGCGTCAGTCGCTGTTGCCGGGCGATACCGGCAAGTTCGCCGGCATCCTGTCCGGGATCATTTTGTTCCTGGCCGTGTTGCCGATCCTGACGATGATCGTGATGTCGTTCAGCGGCGCGTCGAACCTCGACTTCCCGCCGAGCAGCTACAGCCTGCAGTGGTACCAAGCGGCGTGGCACACCTTCGTTTCGCCCGATGCCAGCGATGTGCTGAGCCTCGGCCAGGCAATGGGCACCAGTTTGCTGGTGTCATGCCTGACGATGATTTTCGCCACGCTGATCGCGGTGCCGGCGGCTTACGCGCTGACCCGTTGCGAGTTCCGTGGCAAGGGCGTGGCGCTGCAATTGATGTCGCTGCCGCTGGTGTTCCCGATGGTAGTGCTGGGGCTGGCCTTGCTGCTGGTGTTCGACAGCCTGCCGTTCCACATGACCACCTCGCGGCTGGTGATCGCCCACGTGATTCTGGCGCTGCCGTTCGTGGTGAAGAACTGCACGGCGGCCATGCTTTCCATCGGCAGCGAAGTCGAGGAAGCCGCGCAGATGCTCGGCGCCTCGCCATTGCGCGCCATCGTCGATGTGGTGGTACCGCTGATGAAATCGGGGATTCTGGCGGGGATGCTGCTGGCGTTCATCGTCTCGTTCAACGAATTCACCGTGACCTATTTCCTCTACACCATCGACGTCATGACCGTGCCGATCTGGATGTACAGCCGCACCGTGTCATCGCTCGACCCTACCGTGTTCTCGTTTGCCGTGCTGATCGTGCTGATCGACTTCGTCCTGATCTGGGCGCTGGAGAAGCTGGTGGGCGAGGGCGGCGTTTCCTTCTGATTTTGAGGTGATTTTTATGTCTGGTCTGATTCTGGAAAACGTCGAGAAACATTACGGCTCGGCCTGCGCGGTGAAAGATGTCAACCTGCATTTGCCCGAGGGCAAACTGGTGTGCTTCCTCGGCCCGTCGGGCTGCGGCAAGACCACCTTGCTGCGAATGATCGCCGGGCTGGAAACCCTCACCGGCGGCGAGATCCGCTTGGGCGGCGAGGACATCGGCCACACCCCGGCGCACCTGCGCAACTTCGGCATGGTGTTTCAGTCGCTGGCGCTGTTCCCGCACATGACGGTGGGCGAGAACATCGCCTATCCGCTGAAACTGCGCGGTGTGAGCAAGGCCGATCAACAGGCGCGGGTGGTGGAGTTGCTGGAGCTGATCCAACTGCAACCGATGATTGATCGCCCAGTGGCCAAACTCTCCGGCGGCCAGCGTCAGCGAGTGGCGATTGCCCGGGCGATTGCTTCGCACCCGAAAATCCTGTTGCTCGACGAACCGCTGTCGGCGCTGGATGCCAAGTTACGCGAGTCGATGCAGGTGGAAATCCGTCAGTTGCAACAACGCCTGAACATCACCACCATCATGGTCACCCACGATCAACGCGAGGCCATGACCATGGCCGACATCGTGGTGGTCCTCGGTGAGCATCGGGTGCAGCAGGTGGGGACGCCGATTGAAATCTATCGGCATCCGGCCAACGAGTTTGTCGCGGACTTTATCGGCTCCGGCAATATCTTCCCGGCCACCGCGCTGGGCGATGGCAAGGTCGTACTGCCGGGTGGCGATGCACTGCAAGTGCCGATCTGCAGCAGCATCGTGGTCGGGCAGAAAGTGAAGATGTTGATCCGTCCTGAAGACCTGCAACTGTCGGCGCCCCAAGCCACTGCGGGCAATCGCTTGCTGGGCAAGGTGACGTTTGTGCGGGATATCGGCGCGACCATCGAGACCACGGTGGAATGTTCCGGGGTGACCTTCACGGCGCTGAGCACGCCGTGTCAGGGCTTCGGGTTGGGGATCGGGCATCCGGTGTCGGTGACGTTGCCGAGTGAGGCGTGTCGGGTGCTCGGCGCCTGATCAGACACTCAATCGCAGGCGCGCCAGATCCCTCAACGGCGGCGCGCCAAACAACCGGCTGTACTCACGGCTGAACTGCGACGGACTTTCATACCCCACCCGATACCCCGCCGCCGAAGCTTCCAGCCCCTCAGCCAGCATCAAACGCCGCGCCTCCTGCAGGCGCAGTTGCTTCTGATACTGCAACGGACTCATCGCCGTCATCGCCTTGAAACGGTGATGCAAGGTCGAGACGCTGAGGTTCACTTCCTTCGCCAGATCATCGATGCGCAGCGGCTGTTCGAAGTTGCCGTTGAGCCATTTGATCGCCTGGCTGATGCGGTGGCTCTGGCTGTTGGCGATGGCGATTTCGTACAGCCGATGGCCCTGCGGACTGCGCAGCAGGCGATAGAGAATTTCCCGGCGGATCAGCGGCGCGAGCATGGCGATGTCTTTCGGCGCGTCGAGCAGGCGGGCCAGACGCAGCACCGCATCAAGCATCGCGCTGTCGATTTTCTCCACATACAGACCACGCCCGGTCGGACGGGTGGGCACGCCCATCGGGCCGGCATCGGCGATCAGCGCGGTGATTTCCGCCGGATCGATATCAAGGCGCACGGCGAGGATCGGCTCTTCAGGCGAGACATTCACCACCCGACCGCTCAACGGCATCGAGACCGATACCACCAGGTAATTCAGCGGGTCGTAATTGAAGAACTCATCCGCCAGCCGCACCTCTTTGCGACCCTGGGCCATGATGCACAGCGCCGGTTGTGCAAGCACCGGGGCGAAGTCATGGGACTGGGTGTGGCGCGACATGACCAGCGAGCCGACGGCAGTGGCATAACTGCCATCTTCGGACGTGTTGCGGCGAATGATGGCCGCCAGTTCTGCGCGCTGCTTTTCCATGTCGGCATCGGGCGGCGCCTGAAAACGATCGAATGACGTCATGCACAGCCTCCTCGGCAAGGGATGGAATGGGAGCAGAGCATAAGTTTGTGCAAGCGCAAGCGGTAGACACATCCTGCGAAATGCTTGCCTGATCCTGCATGGCGTTGCGTGCCTGCCCAGACATGAAAGGGCGAGCCCTGTAAAACTTGCTCGAAACCGGTGTGACAGGACGGTGACAGCAATTCACGACTTGTTACAGGTCTGCACGACAGTCTCGCAGGATTGTGCAACGCGACGGCAGGAATCGACTAACGGCGAGCAGCGCCCGGCCCTTAACCTTGGATCCTGTCGCAGCCCGTTCCCGGCTGCCACGCGACTCCCTGGGAGGGTTGAACATGTCCAAGCAGATTCCCGTCAGTCATATGGCCTTCGTTCGAGCGCGCGCCGGGCGTTCGGCGGAACTCGGCATGCGCCTGAGCGCCCTGATCGAACCGTCCCGTGCCGCCCCCGGTTGCCTGAGCTTCGCCTTGCAGCATTCGCAGTGTGATCCGGAGTTGTGGCTGGTCTCCGGTTTCTGGAACAACCAGCAATCGATGACCGCGTATTTCAGCAGCCCGTCGATGGAAATCTTTGCCGAGCTGGTGCAGGAGCTGGTGGTCAACAGCCTGGATTTCCACACCTTCAAGGAAGTCTCGGCCGCCCAGGCCGTAGGGCAATGCACTGCGCCGATACACAAACTCGCCGGTTGAATGTTTAATGTCGGGCTTATCCGACTGAGCCAGGACCTGCGATATGGCACGTAAAGAGTTCGAACACTTCGAAGCGGTTTCCGCTGTAGTCCCCGTCGAGTTGGGCGGCAACAAGGGTTATCACGCGGCAATCGCCGTCAAGGCCCTGGTCGACGGCGGCGCACCGCGCTTTCACAAGCTGCTGAACGATCAGGTTTTCCCCGGCGCCATCGCGGCCGATGAAGCCGCGATCAACGAACTGGACAAGCTCAAGGGCGTCACCGACGACGCCGAGCTGATCTGGTAAGCGCTTACTTCGTCGCCCCCGGGCGCCACATCTTGAACAACGCCTCCGGCCCCAGCTGGAAATAGTCCGCCGGCCCGCCGCCCCGCAGAATCGGTTCGGCGGCGGCGGTGTCGTAGATCCCGTCCTTCAACAGCCATTTGGCAATGTGCACGGCGACCACTTCGCCGAGCACCAGCCAGCTCGGCACCGTCTCGCCGTCAGCGCGCTGCAACTGAATGATCTGGGTGACCTTGCACTCGAAGGACACCGGGCTTTCGGCCACGCGCGGCACGGCAATCACCTTCGACGCCACAGTCGTCAGCCCCGCCAGTTCGAATTCGTTGACCTCTGGCCCGACCATCGCGCAGCTCTGGTTCATCTGCTCGGCCAGCGGGCGGGTGGCGAGGTTCCAGACGAATTCGCCGGTCTGCTCGATGTTGTTCAGGCTGTCTTTGCGACCGACGCTGGAGAACCCGATGATCGGCGGAATGTAGTTGAACGCGTTGAAAAAGCTGTAAGGCGCCAGGTTCAGCCGGCCCTCGGCATCCTGCGAAGAAATCCAGCCGATGGGACGCGGGCCGACGATGGCGTTGAACGGATCGTGGGGCAGACCGTGGCCGTTGGCCGGTTCGTAGAAATGGATGTCATCGGGCATGGAGGTGTTCCTGAAGGCTTTCGGAAAGGGCTCATATTGCTGGGGCATTCCCATTATTTCCAGCCAAATGCGGAACCCTGTGGGAGGTCGTGAGATTTTTGTTTTCAGAAATGAACAAGCCCGGCAATGGCCGGGCTTTGGTGTCTGCATTCTGGCGATCAGCTGATGGCTGCAGCAGTACCGGTTTTATCGAAACCGTCAGCTGCGATGGCAGCGGCGGTGCCGGTCTTGTCGAAACCGTCAGCTGCGATAGCCGCAGCAGTGCCGGTTTTATCGAAACCATCCGCAGCAACGGCTCTGCCGACGTTGGTCTTGTCGAAGCCGTCGGCAGCGTAGGCGCCGGTGTGGCTGGTTTCGATGGCAGCGCTGGCGCCGGAAATGAAGTCGGCGGATTTGGTTTTGTCCGAACCGTCGGCGGCGAAAGTGTTGGCGGCCAGTACGGACAGGGTCAGGGCGAGGATCAGTTTGGTTTTCATGGTCGTTCTCCAGATTCGAAATTCGTTGGCGATGTGTTTCGCATGGGGTTCATGCTACGCCAATTAAATTGATTAAAAAGCGCAAAATAATGCTAAAAACAATCGATTAAATTGATATTAAGGGCGACGCATTCAATTCGCTTTCGTCGTCGGAGCGAGCGTCGCGCAGTTAATCGATCAGGTAGGTGCAGGATGCGGCAGGGGCATTAACCGGTGATTAATCGCCGTTTTTTGCGTGTGTGACAGATTTTTCATGGATTCCCGACCGGTTTTTCACCCGAGCAACGCCAGTCTGCCCACGGCTATAAAGCCAAAAACCGGCCGTCACACACTGGAGCGTTGCCCGCGATGAACAAACTGCCTCAAATCACCCTGGCCTTCTGGGTCATGAAAATCTGCGCGACGACCCTGGGGGAAACCGCGGGGGATTTGTTGTCGATGACCCTTAACGTCGGCTACGCCATCAGCTCGCTGATCCTGATCAGCGTGTTTGTCCTGACGCTGATCGCACAACTGATGTCCAAGACTTACAAGCCGTTGCTGTACTGGATCGTGATCCTGTCGACCAGCACCGCCGGCACCACCATGTCCGACTTCATGGACCGCACGCTGGAACTGGGTTACGCCACCGGTTCCATGATCCTGATCGCGATCCTGCTGGCGATCTTCGCGGCTTGGCGCCTGAGCGGCGACTCGCTCAACGTCACCAAGGTGCAGAGCTTTCGCGGCGAGATGTTCTACTGGATGGCGATTCTGTTCTCCAACACCCTGGGCACCGCACTCGGCGATTACCTGGCGGACGACTCCGGCCTGGGCTTTGCCGGTGGCGCGCTGTTGATCGGCTCGGCGATTGGTGTGGTCGTGCTGCTCAAGTACTTCACGAAGATTTCGTCGGTGGCGCTGTTCTGGGTGGCGTTCGTGCTGACCCGACCGTTTGGCGCGACCTTGGGCGACTTGATGACCAAGTCCCATGAGAAAGGCGGACTGGATTTCGGCACCGTCGGTTCGTCGGCGGTACTGGCGGGGATTCTGTTGGTGATGATCGTGGGCGCGTCGTATGCGCAGAAGCGTTATGGCAGCAAACAGGGCGTTGCCGAATTGTCCTGATCGGGAAATCGGACAGAAAAGAAACGCGCGAAGGTCTTGCACCTTCGCGCGTTTTTTTGCGATCAGTCAGTGACGATGCGCGAGTGTTTCTGGGTGTCTTTCATGGTGATGTACACCAACAGAGACACCGCGATGCACGCGGTCACGTACCAGTAGTAACCGGTTTCCATGCCGATGCTCTTGAACCACAGCGCGATGTATTCGGCGGTGCCGCCGAAGATCGACACGGTCAGTGCGTATGGCAGGCCGACGCCCAGGGCGCGGATTTCGGTCGGGAACAGTTCGGCTTTCACCACGGCGTTGATCGAGGTGTAGCCGCTGACGATGATCAGCGCCGCCATGATCAGGAAGAACGCGCCCCACCAGGTCTGGATGGTGTGCAGGGTCATCAGGATCGGCACGGTGAAGATCGTACCGAGCACGCCGAAGGCGATCAGGATCGGACGACGACCGATTTTATCGGACAGGCCGCCGATGATCGGTTGCAGGCACATGAACAGGAACAGCGTGGCGGCAGAAATGGTGGTGGAGTCGGAGATGCTCATGCCGACGGTGTTAACCAGGTATTTCTGCATGTAGGTGGTGTAGGTGTAGAACGCCAGCGTACCGCCCATGGTCAGGCCGACCACGGTGAGCAGTTCCTTTGGATGACGAAGCAAGGTGCGCATCGCGCTTTCCTTGGACTTCTCTTTCTTGGTGAACGACTCGGTTTCTTCCATGCCACGACGCAGGTACAGCGCCACGATTGCGCACAGCGCGCCGATGGCGAACGGAATACGCCAGCCCCACGCGTACAGCTCTTCGGTGGTCAGGAACTGTTGCAGCACGATCAGTACGCCCAGCGCGATGAGCTGGCCGGAAATCAAAGTCACGTACTGGAAGCTGGAGAAGAAGCCGCGACGCTCCTTGGTCGCCATCTCCGACAGGTAGGTCGCCGAAGTGCCGTATTCGCCACCGACCGACAGGCCTTGCAGCAGGCGGGCGAACACCAGCAGGATCGGCGCGCCGACACCGATGGTTTCATAACCCGGGCTCAGGGCGATGATCAGCGAGCCGAAGCACATCAGGTAAACCGAGGCCATCAGGGCTTTTTTGCGTCCGACCTTGTCGGCGTACAGGCCCATCAGCCAGCCACCGATCGGGCGCATCAGGAAGCCCACGGCGAAGATCGCGGCGGTGTTGAGCAGTTGGGCGGTGGTGTCGCCTTTGGGGAAGAAGGCTTTGGCGAAGTACAGCGAGAAGGCGGCATAGACGTACCAGTCGTACCACTCGACCATGTTGCCGACGGAACCGCTGAAGATCGACTTGATGCGACTGGCGGTGGTTCGTTCTTTGGCCGGCACGGCAGCCGACCCAAGGGGCAGGGCGTTGGAGTTATCCATTGAAGGATCCTTCGTTTAATTGTTTTTGTGGAGCGCGTTGAAACGCAGCCTGCGAGGGCTATAGCAGGAGCTGTGCCAACGGGGGGAGGGCCGGTTTAGAGGGGCTGGGGAGATGGGTTGAGCGGGATTTTGCCGATGATCCGGAATGAATGAGCGGATTTCCGCCTATTTGATCGTTGATCTGATCGTTCCCACGCTCTGCGTGGGAATGCAGCCCGGGACGCTCTGCGTCCCAAAGCGGACGCAGAGCGTCCACTGAGGCATTCCCACGCGGAGCGTGGGAACGATCAATCATCAAACGATCAATCGGGTACGAACATCTCTCGGGTCAATCCATGCCGCTGCATCTTTTCATTAAACGTGCGACGCGGCAGTTGCAGCTCCTCAAGCACGGCTTTCACATCCCCCTTGTGCCGGGTCAAAGCAGCCCGCAAACACTGCGCTTCAAACGCTTCCTGCTGCGCCGCCAGCGACTGCCCCGGGTCGATGCCCTGCACCGGTTCATCCAGCCCCAGCACCTGCCGCTCGGCAACGTTCGCCAACTCCCGCACATTGCCCGGCCAGTCATGACTCAGCAGATGGCTCAATTGCGCGCCACTGAGCGGCGGGAACGTCCGGCCCAAACGCTGGGCGGCGCTCTGGGCGAAGGATTCGAACAACAGCGGAATGTCTTCGCGACGATCACGCAGCGGCGGCAGGCGCAATTCGGCGACGTTCAGGCGATACGCCAGGTCTTCACGAAAACGCCCGGCCCGCGCTTCATCCAGCAAGTCGGGTTTGGTCGCCGCGACAATCCGCAAGTCCACCCGAATGCTCTGGTTCGAGCCCAGCCGCTCAAGCTTCTGCTCCTGCAACACCCGCAGCAGTTTCACCTGCTGGGCCAGCGGCATGCTCTCGATTTCATCGAGAAACAGTGTGCCGCCATCGGCGTATTCCAGCTTGCCGATGCGCTTGCCCGAAGCGCCGGTGAACGCGCCGCTCTCATGCCCGAACAACTCGGCTTCGAACAACTGCTCGGGGATCGCCGCGCAGTTCAGCGCGACAAAGGGCTTGTCGGCGCGCGGGCCGAAATCGTGCAGGCAACGGGCGACCAGTTCCTTGCCGCTGCCGGTCTCGCCTCGGATCAGCACGTTGACCGGCAATGTTGCGAGGTCCAGCACCTGCCGGCGCAAGGTCTGCAAACCACGGGACACACCGAGCAGCGTCGCATCCAGTCTGGCGCGGTTGTCGGCCTGCTCGTGCAGGGCGCGGTTTTCCAGCACCAGCCGACGCTTGTCCAGCGCCCGGCGCAGGCTGCCGAGCAGGGTCTCGGGGCTGAAGGGTTTTTCCAGAAAATCGTAGGCGCCGTCGCGCATCGCTTCGACGGCCATCGGCACATCGCCGTGGCCAGTGAGCAGAATCACCGGCAGGTCGGCATCCCGGCGCTGCACTTCGGCCAGCAGTTCAAGACCGCTGAGCCCGGGCATGCGCACATCGCTGACAATCACCCCGGCAAAATGCGCGGGCAACGCCGCCAGGCATTCCTCCGCGCGGCTGAACAGCTGCACTTCGAACCCGGACAGGCTCAGCCATTGCTCGACGGCACTGCGAATGCTGCTTTCGTCATCGACCACCATCACCGCGTTGAGCATCAGATGTGCGCCTCCAGATCGATCGGCAAGGTCAGGCTGAACACCGCGCCGTTGTCACCATTCTCGGCGCACAGGCGCCCGCCGGATTCATGGACGATGGCGAACGATACTGCCAGCCCCAGACCCAGCCCGTCACCCACCGGTTTGGTGGTGAAGAACGGATCGAACACCTGACCCAGATGTTCCTCGGCGATGCCGCCGCCGTTGTCGATGACACTCAGGCGCCACAGTTGCTCGTCGGCTTCCAGGCGGATTTCCAGACGTTTGCACGGTTTGCCCTGCATCGCATCGAGGGCATTGCGCAGCAGGTTGATCAGCACTTGTTCGAGGCGGATCGCATCGCCGCGCACCCACGCCGGACGGGTCAGGTGCAGCACCAGACTGACCTGTTCATCGCGCAGACGCGCATCAAGCAATTGCAGGGCCTGATCGACCACCGTCGCCAGATCCAGCCGCTCGCGCAAGCCGCTGGGGCTCTTGCGGGCGAAGGTTTTCAGGTGGCCGGTGAGGGCGGCCATGCGCGTGAGCATGTCATCCACCGGTTTGAGCGCCTTATAGGCGTCATCGACCCGGCCATGATCGAGCAGCAGACGCAGGGTCGCCAGTTGCATGCGCTGGGCGGTCAACGGCTGATTGATTTCGTGGGCCAGCGCGGCGGACATCTGCCCCAGTGCCGCCAGTTTTGCCGACTGCACCAGACCGTCCTGGGCGGTGCGCAAATCACGGGTGCGCTCTTCGACCAGTTGCTCAAGCTCTTCGCGGCTGCGCTGGCGCATCTTTGCCAGGCGCCAGCGCTGATTGAGGAACAGCAGCAGGAACACCAGCGCCAGCCATACCCCGGCAGCAGCGAGGCCGGCATTGCGCTGATCCTCGAAGGACACCTGCGGATGTCGCAGCAGATGCAGCGTCCAGCCTTCGGCGCTCAGCGGCAGCGATTCCCACAGGTAATCCGCCGTGCCTTGCGGGCCTTCGACGCGGCGCAGATCACTGTTGTCGTCGAAGCTGCGCAGCGCCAGATGCGTCAGCGGCACCAGCGACTGTTTGTCGTATTGGCGGGTGGCCTTGATCTCGCGGTAATCGGCCGGGCTCAGCGGGTGCAGCAGGCGATAGCGCCAGCCGGGCTGGTTGGCGATGAAGATGATCCCGCGCGCATCGCTGACCAGCAGGGTGTCATTGCCCTGGCTCCATTCGCGTTCGAGCTCGGGGAATTCGAGCTTGACCACCATCGCCCCGAGAAACTCGCCGTTGTCGCCGAGCACCGCGCTGGACAGGAAGTAACCGGGAATCCCGCTGGTCACGCCGACCGCGTAGAAACGCCCGGTGCCTTGAGTGCGGGTCTGACTGAAATAGGGGCGAAAGCCATAGTTGTGGCCGACGTAACTGCTGGGCAGACGCCAGTTGCTGGCTGCCACCGCGAGGCCGGTGTGGTCGAGCAGTTCCAGCGTCGATGATTGCGCCGCGCCGTTGATCTTTTCCAGTTTCAGGTTGAGCGCCGCTTGCTGTTCGGCGTCGACCGGGCCGGCCAGCGCCGCACGCAATTGCGGGTCCAGCGCCAGCACGGCGGGCAGGGCGCGATAGCGGTCGATCAGGGTATGCAGCGAGTTGGCGTACAGCGCCAGCTGTTGATTGGCCCGGGCTGCGTCTTCTTCCAGCGCCTGGCGCTCGGCGTGGCGGATCGCAAGCGTTGCAGCAAGGGCGGCACCGGCGATGATCAGCAGGGTATACAACGACAGACGCAGGGTACGGGAAGTCGGCAGCATGCTGGGGCAAACGGATGGCAGGACGGGCGGGCACCATAGCATGTCGCCGGGTGCTGGCAGTGCTATCACACTATAAAATCCGTGTGTTCACGCGGCTGCCTTCTGGCTGGCCCGGTGGTCTCGAAGCGTGTTTGCCAGACCGCGCAGCATGTCAGTGATTCGCCCCCGATGATTGACGACATCTTCGGTGTGAGATGGTGCACGCTGGCGTTCATGACTTGACCCGTTTTGCAGGTTTTGCAGGTGTCGGTTTTTTCGCGGGCCTGGCGGGTGATGGCTCTTGTGTGTCGTTGTAGTCGTAGCTGAGCGTGAACCATGGATGCAAGTGCTCCAAGGCCGTATGGCCCAGCGCATTGATCGTTTTGATCAGTCGGCCCTGGGCGTCGTAGAACATTTGATCGTGATGGCCGTGTTCACGCATGGCGCGGTCATTGATGCAGCGATGGGTATTGAGAAAATACGAGCGATAGACCCGGATAGTCTCGCCCTTATGGTTGTATTCGACACGTCCCATGACTCGCCAGCGACGCGCGGCGGGCATTTCGATCGGCTTGCAGTCGGCGCCGGTCTCGAGGCCGTCCTCGGGCGTCGCGACAAGGGCATCGCCCGGCGGCACGAGCTGTTTGCTTTGCAGCTCGCGGCCAAAACCGTCGACGTAACGGACGGTTATCTGAATCTGTTGCTGCGGGTCGGTGTGGTAGCGGTCGGCAATCAGGTCGACGCTGTTTACCGGCTGCCTGAGGGCGGTCTGGATGATCTTGAGCAGGGTTTGTTCGCTGGCAGTGCGTTTCTTTTGCTGGTTCAGCCAGCGCAGGGCCGATGCGCGTATGTGGCCGTCGGGCAGGATCAGGCCGTTGGCGATCCATTGCTTTCTTTTGAGCCGCGCCGTTTTGACCGGTAGCAATGGCATCCAGCTGAACAGATTGGTGCGCACCACGCCGGCAGCGGATGCCAGCACGGTTTTCGGGTTGGCGAGGGCAAACTCGACGCTCAGATCAGACTGAGGTGGATAAACGGACAGATC
Source organism: Pseudomonas sp. B21-021 (assembly GCF_024749205.1). NCBI lineage: Bacteria > Pseudomonadati > Pseudomonadota > Gammaproteobacteria > Pseudomonadales > Pseudomonadaceae > Pseudomonas > Pseudomonas sp. B21-021. Next base: position 5,117,392 of record NZ_CP087192.1, on the reverse strand, counting down.
TTCGAAACCGGCACGCACGCCTTCCTCGTTACCATGAAAGCTGAAGGCAATCGGTCGACCGCCCGCTTCGTACCGCACTTCGTGAATGTTGTCGTTGTGATCCGTGACACGCTGCACCTGCAAAGTGTGCATGTCGTAGGTCATTGCCGTGACGCAGCCGTCCGGCAGGGTGATGGCAGTGGTCAGCAGATGGTTTGCGTCCCTGGTGATGTGGGTTGCGCCATGGCTGGCGGTCTGCTGAACATCGGTGACGTGGTAGAAACCGCTGGGGTCGGAGTAGGTGAAGAAGCCGCTCTGTGCCGACCAGAGGTTTTTCAGAAGATCTTCATCCGTGTCTGGCGGCAAAAACAGGTTCATGGGCTTGTAGCCGATTTTTGTCAGCTCGTCCCGAATGACAATCGGGACGTCGACGTAAGCTGCCAATGCCTTTTTGTCGAACACAGCCCGCTCGGTCGGTCCCTGGCGCGGTGGGTACTTGATCTTGCCGTCCATCTCCAGATAATTCTGCTGCGAGAGCGAAATCAGTTCGCGTTCCGATGTCCACTCTGCGCAGCCCTCATACTTTTCGAAGTTTTCGAAACTGATGTCCGCCGATTGCAGCCCGTCCGGCAGCGCTCCCTTGGGCAGCATCAGCGCATTGCTGCGCTGGCGCCAGGGCAAACCGAGCAGCCAGTGGTCTTCAGTGATCAGATGAATCGGCTCGGCAAGGGTTTCCGTCAGATAGAAGTACCGCTGTTGCTCATCGTGACTGTCCAGCCAGGCGAGCTGTTGATCCTTTTGAGCGAAAGGCGGTTCTTCGGTTTTAGTGCGGCGGCGTGCGCAGGCGACCGCGAAGCGGTGAGTCGGATGACCGAACATGTCCCATGCCAGACCGACCGCGTGCTGACAGCGGGGATCATCCATGAAACGTTCGTATTGCTGGCTGCGGTTTTCCAGTTCCAGCACCAGCAGGCTGGACGGGGTTTCATCGACGACCCGAACCAGATAACGGAATTCGCTCAGGGAAATCGGGCGAGCGGGAGCGGGGTCGTCCGCCTGACAGACTTCAATGCGAAGCAGACGACCGGCCAGGGCGTAGGCGACTTCGGGATCGTCGCTCTTGCGCCGTTTGCGAATTCGTTCTCTACCGCGTCTGGCGTCGAGCGTTGAAGTGACGGTGGGCCCAAAGGGCGTGATTTCATCGTCGAGTTCGCTGATACCTTTCAAAACCGGATCGACACTTTCGCCGGTATGAATCCATTGAGTGGTGCGCATCGGGGCTGTATGGCCACTTTCGGCCTTGCCCGGTTCCAGTTCGCTGTCGATCTGACAGACCCGGCCGAAGCCGCGGAATTCGCGTTCGCGACCGTCGTAATAACCCTCGAAATACTCATGGAACTGCATCAGGTAATTGCCGGTGATTTCATCTTCCTGACGCAGCCAATGGAGCACCATCTGCGGAAACGGCAAATGGCACACCGGCTTCCTGCGTGCCACCAATTCCTGGCGTTTTTCATCCAGCCAGAATTGCGCACTGCTGCGATATTGCAACGTCGCGTTGTAACCCATGTTGTTGTTGCATCCAGTGAGCAGGTATGGCCGCGCGTCGACCAGGTTATACACATAGTGTCGAGGTGACATGTGCGGAACGGTCAGCAGCAGGCTGGCGCAGCCAATGCCCCTGAGATCAGCAAAGGTCACCTGGCAGAGGTTGTCGTAGCGCACGCCTCTGGGCCATGGAATTCGGACGGGTTCCGATGCCAGGGAGTTGCCACCGTGGTTCAACCAGATTTCGAAGAAGTCCGAATACAGGTAAATGAGAGCCGGAGCACCGGAATTGTCTACGTCGGCGATGCGCACTCGGTCGGGATCGAACTCGCCATATTTGAACGGCAAGTCGCTCATCTTGAAACCCTCGCCAAAACGGCCATGCCCGAGGCTGATCCAGCAGCGGATTTCATCATGGCGGATCCGGCACAGTTCCATACCGCTGGCGCCCATATCGCTGAAAGACACCAATTCGTTACCGGCTCCACTGAACAGCGGCAATCGGTCCGGGGTATGGGGTACATCCTTGCCGGGAGCAAAGCCTGTTTCCCTCAAATTCGCGTACACCCGTACGCTTTTCGGTCCGATCAGCGCCAGGGAGTTGAGACCGTCACCGCTCAAGTCACCCAATTGGGCCAAATAATGGAAGAACTCCACGGGAAACTGCTTGAACGATTTGAACAGCGACCAGGTGCCATCCGGATTGAGCGTGTAATACCCGCTGCCGTCGGGCTGCGCGACGATCCAGTCCAGGCGTCCGTCGCCGGTGAGGTCCATGAGGATTTGCACCACCGGTTTGTTGCTGTCGGCATTGGGGATCAGCGGCAGCAAGGTCCACGGGCCGTAGATGATTTCGTCAGTGCCGGGTGTGCCGCGCAGAGGCTCACGGTAATACCAGGCGTTGTCGTGCTGGCAGAGAAAACCAGGCAGGCCTTCTCCGTAAAGGTCGACGCAATGATAAAGCTTGCCGTCGTTGAGGCCCGGCATATGGTCGAGTGCCAGAAACGCCTGGGGAAAGGGGTTGAGCTTGAGCGGCTCATAGCAGTACTCAAGCGGCGGTAATTGTTTGACGTGCCCCTCTGCGTCGTAACTCATGTAATGCGCGGCTTTGAGGTGGTTGTATTGACGCGGCGTGGGTTCGTGCTCCAGCAACAGACGTTCGACCAGTACCGGGTCGGGGCCGATGTGGTTGAACAACAGAAACTGCTGGCACAGGCGCCGGGTGCCAATCTCGAAACCGAAGCGATGATTGCGAAACGGATCGCTGCGCAGCAGCCATTTGTTCTCGTTCGGGGCTGAATAGGGGGGAACAGCCTCGCGCCGGGTGACGCGCTCCCCGTAGTCGACTATCAGACGGAACAGCCAGTCCAGCATTTCTGGCTGCGAATGATCAAGGCAATACAGATCAGTGCTGGCGGTCTTGTTGCAATAACAGACCTGCCGCAGATAGCGCTGGGCCTGATAGGCAAAGCGATCGTCGGCGACCTTGTCATCGGCCTTGTACTCGTAAAAAATGTTTTCCCCCACCGCGCTCCTGGTTTCCACCAGCAGCCACGCGGCGATATGGCTCGGCTCTGCCGGGTCGTAGATGCACGATCCCTGGTTATTGCCATAGCAATGTTGCGAGCCGTCGGCGCGGGAAACGATCCAGAAGGTGTTAGTACTGTCATCCGGTGTCCAGAGTTCGTAGCGGTCAAACGTAATTTCCAGGCGAGGGATGTAACGCACCACCGAAAACTTTCGGGCGCTCTTGCCTTTACCCCGAGTGCGTCGGGTTACCTTGATCTTGCCGCGGGTCGTCAGCTCGGGTCGCAGGTCGGTGCCGTCAGCCTGCATGACGTCGTCGGGTGCGTATTTCGGAACGCCCTTGCTGGTCTTGCGGAAGATGACCGGCAGCGGTAAATCCCAGCCGAGGCCGCACTTGCCGTTGCCCGCGTTGCCGTCATAGACCAGTTGCAGGTCAGGATTGAGCGAGCGCGCAGGGATGATCGGCAACGTCAGCGTGTAAGATCGCTGCCCGGTCGCACCGATTTCCCCCCAACTGCGTCCATTGGTGGCAATGGAGGCGGTCTTGGCAATAGAGGGCGGGGTGACGAGCGCATCTGCATCTGGAACCATGGCAACGCAACCAGTGAATGCCGAGATTGCACGCTAACAGAGCATTATTTTTTCGACACCTGTCAGATCTGACAGGTGCCCGCGCCTGCAATTTATGGCAGGCGAAAAAAGGCCGGGCGGTCATTGCTGACCGCCCGGCCTTTTTACTAACAGACGAAGCGCTTACTGCACTTCAACCGCCAGGCTTTCGCTGATCTTCTGTTGCCAGATCGCAGGACCAGTGATGTGTACCGATTCACCTTTGCTGTCCACCGCTACGGTGACCGGCATGTCCTTGACCTCGAACTCGTAGATCGCTTCCATGCCCAGCTCGGCAAACGCCAGAACCTTGGACTTCTTGATCGCTTGCGCCACCAGGTAGGCGGCCCCGCCGACGGCCATCAGGTACACAGCCTTGTTGTCCTTGATCGCGTCGATGGCGGTCGGGCCGCGCTCGGACTTGCCGATCATGCCCAACAGGCCAGTCTGCTCAAGGATCTGACGGGTGAACTTGTCCATCCGCGTGGCGGTGGTCGGGCCAGCCGGGCCAACCACTTCGTCACCGACCGGATCAACCGGGCCGACGTAGTAGATGAAGCGACCTTTCAGATCCACCGGCAGGGTTTCGCCCTTGTTCAGCATCTCGACCATGCGCTTGTGCGCAGCGTCGCGACCGGTGAGCATCTTGCCGTTGAGCAGGACGGTTTCGCCCGGCTTCCAGCTCTGCACGTCTTCCGGGGTCAGGGTGTCGAGGTTGACGCGACGGGCCGACGGGCCGGCTTCCCAGACGATTTCCGGGTAGGCGTCCAGCGGTGGCGCCTCCAGCGAAGCCGGGCCGGAACCGTCGAGCACGAAGTGCGCGTGACGGGTGGCGGCGCAGTTCGGGATCATGCACACCGGCAGGGAGGCGGCGTGAGTCGGGTAGTCCATGATCTTCACGTCGAGCACGGTGGTCAGGCCACCGAGGCCTTGGGCGCCGATGCCCAGCTGGTTGACCTTCTCGAACAGCTCCAGACGCATTTCTTCGATGCGGTTCTGCGGGCCACGGGCCTTGAGCTCGTGAATGTCGATGGACTCCATCAACACTTCTTTTGCCATCACAGCGGCTTTCTCGGCGGTACCGCCGATGCCGATGCCCAGCATGCCCGGTGGGCACCAGCCGGCGCCCATGGTCGGAACGGTCTTCAGCACCCAGTCGACGATCGAGTCGGACGGGTTGAGCATGGCCATTTTCGACTTGTTCTCGGAGCCGCCGCCCTTGGCCGCCACGTCCACTTCCACGGTGTTACCCGGGACGATGGAGTAGTGGATGACCGCCGGGGTGTTGTCCTTGGTGTTCTTACGCGCACCGGCCGGGTCGGCCAGGATGGAAGCACGCAGGACGTTTTCCGGCAGGTTGTAGGCGCGGCGCACGCCTTCGTTGATCATGTCGTCCAGGCTCATGGTCGCGCCATCCCAACGCACGTCCATGCCCACACGCACGAACACGGTCACGATGCCGGTGTCCTGGCAGATCGGCCGGTGGCCGGTGGCGCACATGCGCGAGTTGATCAGGATCTGCGCCATCGAGTCACGGGCCGCTGGCGATTCTTCGCGCAGGTAGGCTTCGTGCATCGCCTGGATGAAGTCCACGGGGTGGTAGTAGGAAATGAACTGCAGGGCGTCGGCAACGCTCTGAATCAGGTCGTCTTGCTTGATCACGGTCATGAGTCGCGCTCCTCTAAAAGACGGGAACATTCAATAAGGTGCCTGCGGCTTGGGTGCATCGGTCGGTCGCAGACACCTTTCAAGGCACGCCGGGGCTGCTGGCGCGACGCTAAAAAGGCGCGGCAGTATACCGCGCCTCGGTGGCGGGCACATCTGCCGGGAGTCATTCGTTGGTCGCATGGCTGCAGGTTTTTGACGCCAAATACCCGGCCCGAAAATCAATGGTCATTTATCGCCTGCGCCACTAAAGTGGCAGCCGGTCTGTAGAGTAGGACACTCGGTCAGCCTCTTATCGCACGGTGAGTCAACGATTGACCCATAACGCCATTCAACGTCTTTTGCTCAAACGCTTCGCCCTCGCTGCAGCCACCTATGGATTGGCTTTGCTGCTGCTGTGGCTGGCGTATTTCACCGGTCACTACAACGACTCGCTGGCGGGCGTTGCCATCGGCAGCGCGCTGGTGGTGATCAGTCAGGCGGCCCTGTTCGCTGTGTTCTTTTCCGGCTGCAACCTGCGCTTCTCCGACCCGAGCCTGACCGAAGTTCAAGTGCTGCTGGGCCTCGGCTGGCAGACGTGGCTGATCGCGCATCTGGAAGAGGCGCGGGGCGAGTTTCTGGTTTTCTATGTGCTGGTGCTGCTGTTCGGCCTGTTCCATCTGTCACAGCGGGCGTTTGTGCGCTGCGCCATGCTGGTGTTCTTCAGCTTCTGCGCTATCACACTGTGGGACGGTTACCACTTGCGGCTGCACGATCCGGCGCTGTCCGCGTTGCAGGCCTGCATCCTGCTGATCGTGCTGGCGTGGCTGGTGATTTACGCCCGCTTCGTCCAGACCTCGCGCCAGCGTATGCGTCAGCGCCGGTTTGCCTTGCAGGCGCATCAGGACACCCTGCGCGGGATGATGCGCCAGCTCGAAGACCTGGTGGCCACCGATGAACTGACCGGGCTGTTCAACCGCCGGCATTTCCTGCGCCTGGCCACCCGCGAGCTGAATGCGATGGAGGCCGACGTGGTGCACGGTCTGGCGCTGATCGATCTCGACCACTTCAAACGCATCAACGATATTCACGGCCACGCCGCCGGCGATCAGGTACTGCAAGCGTTCGCCGGGGTCGCCGGTGCGTGCCTGCGCGACGGCGACGTATTGGCGCGTTATGGTGGTGAAGAATTCGTGGTGCTGCTGCCCGATTGCAACGCCGAGCGCCTGACCGCCTGTTGCGAACGGCTGCGCATCGCCTTCACCGACGTTGAACTGGTGGGCCTGAATGTGAAAAACCTGAGCCTGTCCGCCGGCATGACCCTGCTGGAACTGGGCGATGATCTGGACGATGCCTTGCAGCGCGCCGATCAGGCGCTGTACCGGGCCAAGCGCGACGGGCGCAACCGTTGCGCAGCCGCGTGGGAGAACGTCGATGCCTGAATTGCGGGTCGGTGAACGACAGTGGTCGGTGGCAGCGGGCAGCAACCTGCTCGATGCCCTCACTCAGAACGGTGTGGCGGTACCTTATAGCTGCCGCGCCGGCAGTTGCCATGCGTGTCTGGTGCAATGCGTGCAGGGTTTGCCCGCCGACAGTCGCCCCGATGCCCTGAGCGCCGAGCAGCGTGATCAGGGTTGGCGGCTGGCCTGTCAGTGCCAGGTGATCGAGGACTTGCAGGTGCACACCTTCGATCCCGTCACCGACGGTCGCCCGGCCACGGTCGAAGCGCTGGACTGGCTCGGCGACAGCGTGTTGCGACTGCGCCTGACACCTCAGCGGCCGTTGCGCTACAGCGCCGGTCAGCATCTGGTGCTGTGGGCCGGCCACATTGCGCGGCCGTATTCGCTGGCGAGCCTGCCGGAAGAAGACCGCTTTCTTGAATTCCACCTCGATTGCCGCCAGCCCGGCGAATTCAGCGATGCTGCACGACGCTTGCAGATCGGCGACCCGATCCGCCTCGGCGAACTGCGCGGCGGCGCGCTGCATTACGACCCGGACTGGCACGACCGGCCGCTGTGGCTGCTCGCCGCCGGCACCGGGCTCGGCCCGTTGTTCGGTGTGTTGCGCGAAGCCTTGCGTCACGATCATCGGGGCGCCATTCGCGTCATTCATCTGGCCCATGATGCCGACGGGCATTACCTGGCCAAACCCCTTGAAGCATTGGCCGCGCAGCGGGAAAACCTCAGCGTTGAAGGGTGGACGGCGGCCGAGTTGCCGGGCGCTTTGGCGCAACTGCGCCTTGTCTCCCGACAAACCCTGGCTTTAGTCTGCGGTTCGACTGCCAGCGTCGACGCGTTTGCCAAGCGTCTGTTCCTGGCCGGACTGCCGCGCAATCAACTGCTGGCCGATGTCTTCCTGAGCCGTGGTTGAGCGCTGAATTCTCAGACGCGAGACCTGCCATGCCCGAAGCCATCCTGCTGCACCGCGAACGCGGTTTGCTGACCCTGCGCCTCAATCGCCCGGACAAGAAAAACGCCCTGACCCGCGCCATGTACAGCCAATTGGCCGAGGCGCTCAAGCAGGCGAATCACGACCCCGAAATCAACGCCGTGCTGATCACCGGCAGCGCCGAGTGTTTCACCGCCGGCAACGACATCGCCGACTTCATCCAGCAACCGCCGAGCGACCTCGACAGCCCGGTGTTTCACTTCATGCTCGAACTGCTCGAATGCCGCAAACCGGTGATCGCCGCGGTGGCCGGAGCGGCGGTGGGGATCGGCACGACGCTGTTGCTGCATTGTGATCTGGTGTACGTGGCGCGGGATGCGCGGTTGCGCATGCCGTTCGTCAATCTCGGGTTGTGCCCGGAGTTCGGCTCCAGCCTGATCCTGCCGCGTCTGCTCGGGCAGGCCAAAGCGTCGGAATTGTTGCTGCTGGGTGAAGGTTTCACCGGCGAGCAAGCGGCGCAATGGGGGATCGCGACCGAGGCGCTGAGCAGTGGCGAAGCGGCATTGGCCAAGGCGCGAGAGATGGCGCTGCGGTTTGATGAACTGCCGGCCGAGGCGGTGCGGATCAGCAAGCAATTGATGCGGGCGCCGGATCGCGAGTTGATTCGCAAGGTGATCGAGGAGGAGGGCGCGCTGTTCACCCAGCGGCTGCGCTCGCCGGAGGCGTTGGCGGCGTTGACCGGGTTCATCAAACGCCATTGAGATATCCGCCGACCGCCGACCGCCGCCGCACTCCGTGCACCGATCGTTCCCACGCTCTGCGAGGGAATGCCTCAATGGACGCTCTGCGTCCGCTTCGGCATGGGACGCGGAGCGTCCCGGGCTGCATTCCCACGCGGAGCGTGGGAACGATCAAACTAGTAACGATCAGTCTGAAATGAAAAAGCCCCGCCATTCACATGGCGGGGCTTTTCGTTTTCAGCAACCGGTCACTCAGACCTGCGGGTCGCCCACGTGCAGGATCTTCATGCCGTTGGTGCCGCCGGTGGTGTGGTAGCTGTCGCCCTTGGTCAGGATGACCCAGTCGCCTTTCTCCACCACGCCGCGCTTGACCAGCTCGTCGATGGCTTTCTGGCTGACTTCGTTCGGGGCCAGCGAAGCCGGGTCGAACGGTACGGTGTACACGCCACGGAACATCGCAGCGCGAGCCTGGGCTTCGCGGTGCGGGGTGAAGCAGTAGATCGGCACCGACGAACGGATACGCGACATGATCAGCGGGGTGTAGCCGCTTTCGGTCAGCGCGATGATCGCCTTGACGCCCGGGAAGTGGTTGGCGGTGTACATGGTCGCCAGTGCGATGCTTTCGTCGCAGCGCTCGAATTCCTTGCCGATGCGGTGGCTGGAAGTCTTGCTGGTCGGGTGCTTTTCAGCGCCGACGCAGATGCGCGCCATCGCCTGCACGGCTTCCAGCGGATAAGCGCCGGCAGCGGATTCGGCAGACAGCATCACGGCGTCGGTGTAGTCGAGCACGGCGTTGGCCACGTCGGACACTTCGGCGCGGGTCGGCATCGGGTTCTGGATCATCGACTCCATCATCTGGGTTGCCACGATCACAGCCTTGTTGTGGCGGCGTGCGTGCAGAATGATTTTCTTCTGGATGCCCACCAGCTCAGCGTCGCCGATTTCCACACCCAGGTCACCACGGGCAACCATCACCGCGTCGGAAGCCTTGATCAGACCGTCGAGGGTTTCGTCGTCGGCCACGGCTTCGGCGCGTTCGATCTTCGCCACCAGCCAGGCGGTGCCGCCGGCTTCGTCGCGCAGTTGACGGGCGTAGTTCATGTCGGCGGCGTCACGCGGGAAGGACACGGCGAGGTAGTCGACTTCCATTTCAGCGGCGAGCTTGATGTCGGCCTTGTCTTTTTCAGTCAGGGCCGGAGCGGTCAGGCCGCCACCGCGACGGTTGATGCCTTTGTGGTCGGACAGCGGGCCGCCGATGGTCACCACGCAGTTCAGCTCGGTCGCGGTGGCGGTTTCAACGCGCATCACCACGCGGCCGTCGTCGAGCAGCAGCTCGTCGCCCACGCCGCAGTCCTTGACCAGGTCCGGGTAGTCGATACCGACAACCTGCTGGTTGCCTTCGGTCAGCGGATGGCTGGTGGAGAAGGTGAACTGGTCACCGATCTTCAGCTCGATGCGCTTGTTGGCGAATTTGGCGATACGGATTTTCGGGCCTTGCAGGTCACCCAGCAGGGCGACGAAGCGGCCGTGCTTGGCAGCGAGGTCACGCACCAGCTTCGCGCGAGCCTTGTGCTCGTCGGGGGTGCCGTGGGAGAAGTTCAGACGGGCGACGTCCAGGCCAGCCAGAATCAGCTGTTCGAGAACTTCCGGCGAGTTACTGGCCGGGCCAAGGGTAGCGACGATTTTGGTACGACGGACGGACATGCAAAGACTCCTCAGGTTCAAGCGCTCGCAGAGGCTACTACGCTCTTTGGGTGTAGTCATTGTTCGTTTGCACTACTTATTGTTTTCTTTATTGAACGCGACAATCGGAACAAAGGGCTCTGAAGATTTCTCGCCAGAGGTCGATAATGATCACAAGACAGGAGAATACCCCATGCGATTCGTGCCCATTGCCGCCCTTGCCCTCAGCGTCCTCGCCGCTTCGGGCTGCACCCGTTGGTCGATGAACCATCATTTGAACAACGCCTACAGTGCCTACGACAGGGGCAACTGCGAGCAGGTGATGCTCGAACTGTCCAAGGTCGAACGCGCCAGCCGTGCCCGCCCTTACGTGTGGCCGGAAGTGTCGATGATGCGCGGCCAGTGCCTCGAACGGCAGAAAATGTTCGTCGATGCGGCGCAGACCTATCAGTTCATCATCGCCTCGTACCCCAACAGCGAATACGCCTACCGCGCCCGCGCGCGTCTGGAAACCCTGCAGAGCCTGGGTCACTACCCGACTCGCAGCGCTGCCGCCGTGGTACGTCCAACCCGCTTCTGATGGTAGTTGTCATACAAAAGCTGGCTGCTTGTATAGGGTGAGCTATAGTCGAATGACACCGGTGCAGATCGAATTCAGTACCGGCGCAACACCTGCGACTGGCATGAGATGCACGTGGCAAGCGCCACACCGGGAGTGGGGAGAGCGAACCTGACGCACAGGTCCGTTCCGAAGCGAGAGTGCGGCTCTGTGATGGAGCCTTGCATGGCGAACTGCGTATGTTTACCGACCGTCGAATCGAACGGCATCAGCTGCCGTATTTTCTGCGAGTATTCAACAGCGTCACCGACAAACCCATCGGCTTTCTGGGCAACGTGTCCGAAGACGGTTTGATGCTCATCAGCCAGTTGCCGATGATGATCGGTGCCGAATTCAACCTGCGCCTGAAAATCCCATTGGGTGAGGGCAGTCAGCAGGTCATCGACCTCACCGCGTGCTGCCTGTGGTGTCACGAAGACGCGACCCCCAAACACTACGACGCCGGCTTCAGCCTGTACCGCACGCCGCCAGAGTATGGGCAACTGGTCGAGGCGTTGAAGCAGTACTTCAGTTTTCAGCCGTTGCCGGCCTCGGCCTGATTCATATCCGCCAGAAACATCGCGGGCAAGTCCGCTACCACAAGGACACCACTGATCCCTGTGGGAGCGGGCTTGCCCGCGAAGGCGTCAGCACTGACACCCTCTATTCAACGGCTAGGCAATAGCGATCGCCCGCTCGTTATCCAGCGTCTTCTCCACCAGCAACAACCCCAACTCACTCAACTGATAGATCGCCATCGCCAGATGCCGCGGCTTGTCGTCCAGGCTGTCGGCCAGGTCGAGCAGCAGGATGCTGACCGAAGAAAAGGTCTCGTAGGTCTGGATGGCGATCGCCTCGGGGTTGATCTCAGGATCGACCTTGAACATCTGCATGCCGCGATCCACGGAGTTGTGCGGTTTGTCCTTTGGGGGATTGAGGTAGAAATCCAGGGCCCGGTGAGCGGCGTCGTGGAGTTTCTTTGAATCGACGGAGGCGTAGGGGGAGACCGGATCGGGTTGATCGGTCGGGTCCGTTGGATCGGTGTCCGAAGGAGGATTTGGAACTGGCTTTTTCATGTATTTCGTACTCGTCGATAAGACCACCATCGGCTCGCGACTAAACGAGAAAAGGGTGGCGGCTGTAAGCAGGTTAGTCGACCGGGAGTACGTACCGGTGCGCCCGAGGGCGCCCTGCGAACAGCCACCATCGAGTGCGGGGATAGGGAATACCCGACTTGATGACGCTTATGCGCAACGTACTAAGACCCCGGGCGACTAAACCCGGCCGCTGATTGGCAGCGACGGGGATCAAGTTACGGGCCAACGCCAAGGCGCACAAGCCGGCGGATTCTGAGTGATTTGTAGGCAATGGCACAAGGCGTCGTAGCCCGTTGTTACGACTTGCAGGACGCTGGCGGACCGGGCTGTGGGAAAGGTTACCGTTTATCGGGACTGTCAGATCTGTCAGGTGCTGGAACGCATGGCATTGGCATTCAATGAATCTACAAACCTCTGCCGGCAGCCCCTCAATGAGGACGGAGTCAATCATGGATACAAACGATGGAACGGAATTGGACCCGAGTGGCGAATCATCGGAGACCCCAGGAACTGCCGGCGGCATTGAATCAATTACTGATGAAGTTGAATTTCATACCGAAAGTACGGCCTCAGAGCCAGTCAACAACGATTTATTCGCAGAAGCAGTTATATCAGCGAGAAATGGTAACTATTGGGCAAAGTTAAAAGTCAGTTATTCATGGAATGGCCCCGGCACTACTTTTACTTGTAGCACGGTGTGGTATCAGGCCTTGAATAATAACCAGACGGGGGGGGACGTACGTATTCTTGTAGAAGCGGGCACGGCAAACAAATGGGAGCAGGAGCTTATTGGCAACGCTAACCAGAACGGCAATGAAAATGCTCTGGTTCGCTCACAAACAATCACCGCTACCAGTAATATGGCGAGAATCACTTTTGGGTATAAATACGACAGAGCTGGTGTGAGCGACGTGGAGATGCATAACCACATCGATGTGTACTACCTCCCTCCAACTCCAACCATCGACCCAATCAAAAACATTACCACTCCTGTCATGAAGGTCACCGGAGGCGGCGGTGTTTCCGGAGCCACGGTACAACTCTATTCGGTAGCAAGTTACCTAGGAACCGGACTAGTGGGAACCGGCGGGCGCTGGGAAGTGACACCGGAATCCGGCTTCCAAGGCAACGTTGTGACCTTTGCGGCGCAGCAGCAGTATGCCAATAGACTCTCTCTAAAAACCGGGGATGTCACGTATCGTCGAGCTATAACATCGTCCCCCACCTCAAATGAAATTGTTATCAATGGGCATGTTTTCCGTGGTAAAGGCGATCCTTCAACCCTAATGACTCCAGTCAACAGTTCGAATCATTATGAGGCATGGGCCGTTCCAATCACTGTAAATAGTTCGGGGGACTGGGAAACGAAAATGACAAAAGTGCTGCCTTCTGGCACGCACACGTTGGAAACTCAACATATATATCCCAACCAGGCTCACGGTTATACCCAGCCTGTGACCTTCAGGATGTTGGGTCATACGGGCATTACCACCCCCGGCAACAATACCGAACAAGAACAAACCTTCACCGTCTCCGGCAACAACAGATTAGCCAACGCCGAAGTGCGGGTTTTTATCGATACAACGCAAACGTTGGTCGGGACCGCCCCTGCCGGCGCATCGGCCACATGGAGCGCTGTAGCAACGCTCCAGCCCGGGTTGCGAAGGGTGGCAACGGAGCAATTCCTCAGCGGCAAGCAATCCGGTCGTGGCGGTTCCGTTCTTTACAAGATCCGGCCTGCCAAGCCTGTGCTTCAGTCCAGACCCAAAGGCGAAGGCATCGAATTTCATGGCACGGGTTACGCGACAGGCAGGATGCATATTCATGTGTCGGGTGACGGAGTCAATTCCATCGATGTGGACATTCCTAGTACAGGTATCTATACGAAGGATCTTCCGGCCACGGTGTTGCCGGGGAATTACATGTATGGCGGTCGGCAAAGCGTGTCCGATGGAGGAACAGGGCGTATCTACAGCTCAGGTTGGATCGCTGATATACCGATTGCCGTTCCCACTCCTCGACCCACGTCTGTGAGTGTCACGCGCAACGGCAATAAACTTACAATTACGGGCAGGGGCAATACGTGGGGTACGAGTAAGGGATTGGCCATCATCCACAAGGACGGTCAGGATTTTCGCCCCAAGTTTCCCAACGGTGAGGCGCAATCTGATCTTACTTGGCGCACAACTTCTGTCGATCTTGACCCGGGCACTTATGGAACCCTCACCGTCAAACAATGGGTAAACGGTGTCTGGTCTGCGGAGGTCGCTGTTCCAGAGGTGACCATTCCGTCATCCTCTCCCACCTATACAGCGCCTGATCCAGGTGCGCAGACTAACCAGACACCAACGATTACCGGTCTTGCCTGGACGAATTCGGATGTTTTGCTGACAATTCCGCCTCGTCCGCCGGTGCCACTCAAAGCGACCGGGACGGCCGGCACGATCGGTTCGTTCAGTTATACCGTCACCGATCCCCTGCCGCCAAAGACCTACATCATAAGTGCAACCTCGGCGATGGGGGGGCAGACATCTGCGGCCAGTAACCTTACCTTCACGGTTCAACCGCCGGTCCCTGAACCGACAACGACTGGCGAGGTATCAATCGAGGCGGTCATCGAGGGCAAGGGTTGGCCAGGCTGCTGGGTCGAGATTCTTTCGGCTACCCACGTGACATTGGGCAGTGGCCCGGTGAACGAGGATAAAACCTGGAAGATAGGTATTGGCAAACACGCTCCGGGACCACTTACCTTCTATTGCCGCCAAAAAGAGACACAGGCCAGCAGTAACGTGTCCGGCCCGACTGAGAACAAAACCGTCATGGTCGCTGTGCCAAGGGCCGGATTTACCGTACCAGGGCCGAACGGCCAGCCCGCGCGAAAGTCCACTTTTTCCGGTAGCACCTCTGCAACGTACGGTTCCGTCGAGCTGTCGATCAAAGGATCATCACCATTCATTACCGGCGTTCCGGTGGTTGACGGGAAATGGACTACTCCGGTCGAGTTGGCGGCGGGTTCCAAAACGCTGGAGGTCAGGGTTCTTCAGGATGGCTATCGCAGCGATCCGACTGAGATATCTGTCACGGTGGTGCCGAATGCGCCGCTGTTGGATACGCCGTTGAATACCCAGAATGTCGGGAAAAAGCTCAGGACTTCCGGAGTTGGATTTGCCGGAGATCTCGTGATTGTCCAGCGGGTGGGTCGTCCCCACAATTTCGAGCCCGTTCTTGTCAGTGCGGACAACACCTGGTCGGCACTGCTCGAACATTCCATGCTTGCCACGGACAAAATCGCCGCCGTTGCCCGAGTCGGTACGGAACCGAACTCCCAACAATCCGTCCCGATTACCCTGACGCTGCTCAGTGCCCCCATCGACCTTACTGAACCGCGGGCAGGTGACTGGGTAGGTCCACAGGCAGTTTACGCTGGCAGGGCTGCTCCTCATGCGTTTATCGCCGTGGCGGCCTGGTACGACACAGAGGTCCGTCTGACACCGTCGACCCAGGCTGATGAGGATGGGTACTGGCGGGTGTTGGGCAACAGGGATCTTCCTGATGGATTGACACGCGTGCAGGTAAGCCAGACGCTGAATCGCGTGAATTCTGAATGGCGCATGAGTGATGCATTTACAGTGCAGCGCATCACAGAGATTGACTGGCCCGTTGTGGCGTTTCCAACGCCAGATCAAACAGTACGGCGTATGCCGAGGTTTTCCGGATGGGGGTTGCCGGGCGCGATGGTCACGGTCCGCCAGGCAAGTGGTCCGGTATTGGCGACCGCACGGGTGGCGCGCGATGGAACATGGGAGGCGCAGGTCACAAGTTCATTGCCGGTGGGGCCACTGACGTATTCTGCCAAACAGGAACGTGATGGTCTCGATTCAGACTACAAGTTGCCACACCGTCATTGCGATGTGACTCAGGCTCTAGCAGGCTTTGAGAAAGCGGTTATACAACTGCCGTTGAACGATCGAACTCAAATGCTTGAAACCCGGCCACAGTTTGAAGGACTAGGTAAAGCAGGAGCTTTATTGACAGTGTATCGGCATGCGACCACCGAAGTGCTGGCTCAGACAATCGTCAATGCAGAGGACAAATGGGCTGTTCGCTGTGCCGTAGATCTGGAAGTGAAGACAGAACCCCACCAGATCGCTGCACGCCAACAGATGGATGGAGTGGAGTCAGCCTGGTCAGGCATTATCATCGAATTCAAAGTCGGCACTGCCCTGTCTCCTCCTGTTGTAGTCGATCTTACTGATGGGAGTTACGTTTCTCGCAATGCAGTGATCAAACTGACTGCCATGCCAGGTACTCTGGTGTCGCTCTTTCCGGGTGATGGCACCAACAAGCTGGGTACCGGTCAGGTCGATGAGACAGGGCAATGCGTGATTGTTTTGTATGGTTTGCCGCTTGGTGAGTTGACGCTCAGGGGCAAGGCCGAGAAAGGGCCTGTTCTATCCGGGTGGATGAACGAGGTCAAACTTATTGTGGCGGATTTCGGCTGAGCTAAAGAGACACGCCCGCGTCAGGCCCTCGTTCAGAGGGCCTTTTCACGCCCCTCACTTCACAGAAAACTTCTGAATTCCGATCGACGGTCGAGCAACCTGTCAGATCTGACAGTACCAGCCGTTTTCCATTCAGTGCTTAATCAACTTGAACGCAACAAGCGCCGTCAGGTCCCGGCGTTTGTTTCCCCTCAAGAGGAAGCGCTGAATGAAAGCATCAGACAAAAGCCCTGTTCATCAACTGCTCAGGGCTGTGCTGGGGCAGAGTAAAAAGCGGATCTACGTGCCCAAGGCGCTGGAAAGACACCTCATGAAGTCCGCCAGCGTGTTCGATCTGACAAAACTCAGCGTGGGTGAATTGCGCACACTTGGCTTGAAACCTGAGGAGGCCGAAGCCCTGTTGAGCCGCGGCAGGGCGCTGGCACTTAATATCGCCAGGCTGTACCGCCAGCAACACCTGCGCGGAGTGCCGAGACCCAGCGATAAAGGAATGGCCGGGCCGCTGCCGACCTATCAGCAGATTTTTTCTCCCGATGTTGATGGCGCTGCTGCTCTGGGTAGCCCGGAACACAGCGCGTCCACGACAGCCTATTTAGTGGCCTTGCGCCAGTGGATACGTGAGCTGATCGAGCCGAAAGCGGGGCCGGGTGCCATTCCGCTGACATTGCGTCGCAGCGATGTGGACGACCTGCTGATTGATGAGGCGGCTATCAATCAGGTGAAGTCCCGGGTCGAGATCAATAGCACGATACTTGAAGCATTGATTCTGTCGAAAGAAGGCGAGAGCTTTTCAACGGCCAAGGACTACCTTCGCTCCATTCGGTTCCCCCAGGAAATGCCCTACGAGCATGACCGGCTCAGTATCCGACACGTTGTGCGGCAGGTCGTTGAAAATGGCTCGCTGGGGGAAGTCATTCGCAGGCTCGATCCCAAGTATCCCTATTTCAAGAATGCCGGTGGGCGCGGGCCACGTGACGACGCAGCCCTCCAGCAGAGTATTGGCAGCGGTCCGGCGCTCTCAGCGTTGTTGCTCGAATCCCCTTACTTTGGGCGGGGGACCGAGCCGGCCGGCAAATCGCTGCAAAGGGTAGACCCAAGTACGGGCCGAATCGATGCGGATCCACAAAAGTCTGCCGGGGACTTCTATCTGGAAAACTTTGGCAGTCTTGTGATTGCCAATGCATCTCTGCGCAGACTCTGGATTTTCAGGCTTGCAATGGGCTTTACCCAGGATCAGGTCGACTGTTTTCTGGCGATGGGGCGATATACACCCAAACTTTCACCCAACGCTCCGGCGCTGGGTGACCCCGATGAACCTTTGACAGGAGAGGTAGCGGGCGCACGGTTCATTCATGGCGGGACAGAACCGGCGATCGGAATCGAATATGGCGACATCGAACCCAGGCATCTGTTGACGAATATTGGGGAAGACTCTGCCCTGGAGCACCGTACAGACCGTATGCAACGCAAAAGCCGCCTGGATCGGCTATTGGGTTTGCCGAGCTATCTGGTGGACCGAATACTCATCGCGGTGATGAACGCAGAGCGCCGGGGCGGGGCGGACGCGGCCTTGTGGATTCGCTCCAGTACGCTGAGCGCTGTGGGGCTTTTCGTCGAGCTGAGTGCTAAATACGACTGCACCGCGGAAGACTTCGCGGGGATCCTGGATGTGTTGTCGCCCCATGGTCAGAATGGAGTTCCGGCGTTTTTTGATCAGGGCTACAACCATTCAGAACCGTTTGATGACCCCTTGAAGATCACTGATCGTGAGTTCGCGATCATCCCCATCACGTCGGCCGACCAGCAAACAGTTCAGCAGATTTGCAAAGGGTTGGGCATCAACCCCGAGACCTATCGCTATCTGGCAACTGTGATCGCCGAAGCGTTTGGGCTCAGGACGCACCTCAAGTGCAATCTTGAGACGCTATCGAGTTTCTGGCGGCTGGTGCGGTTGGCCCGCATGTTCGGCTTGACGCCTATCGAACTCACCGCACTGCTTCAAACCCTTGGCCTGGCGCCGCAATTGGCTGGCAGGCCGCTGGTCTCTGCTTATGGGACGACAGATGCCGCAGATGCATTGAGCACCATTCATGCAGTGATGACCTGTGTGGAGTGGACCAACGATTTCAATGTGCCGGTGCCTTGGTTAGTGCAATACGTCAATCCGGTCTACGTTCCAACCGTCTGGACCGAAAGTCAGGAGCAATTCCTGTTGCAGCTGAGCAGTCAGGTGCAGCCGATATTAGTGAAGTCAGCCACGCTGCTGGAAGCTGGCGCACCTGCGCGTACGAGCAATGATCAACCGATCGACTGGCTGCAATTGCTCGGTTCGCTGGTGGACGATAAAGGCGCGGTTGTCGGGCGGTATGACGAGACTGAAGAGCAGTTTCTGGCACGTGCCAATGAGGCGTTCATAGCGATTGCAAAACATGTCTACCCCTCTGAGTCCCCCCCTCCGGACGTCGTACGGGACAGGGCGGCTTTGCATGCGCTTCTGCTCATGGTCGTGCTGCGCTGCCGGGACGAGCAACGGGTGCTGGTCGAGGTGAGCCTGTCGGTTTTCCTGAAGCTTGGCGAATTGCTCACGGCTCAGGTGTTGATGTGGGCCCAAGGGCATTCGTACGAGTTTTTGAAGGAGGCGCTGGTCACGCCGGTGCAGCGTCAGCGGCGCAAAATGAAGGCTCTGGAGGAGCCTGATCTGTTTCTGAAAACGTTCGCGGAAGTGGAGCGCCGTGCACGAATTGCCGACAAGCTCAAATTGAGCCCGTCACTGCTTGCGAGGCTCCTCACTGGTGAAAATTTTCTGCAGTTCAGCCTTGAGGATCGCTTCGACATATCGATCAATACTATTTACTGCCTGGCACTTTTCGGTCGACTGGTGGAGCGCGCTCGGCAACCGGAAGAAAAAATATACGACTACCTGGGCCAGGCAAATGATTTACCCAATGACTTGAGTCCTGATGCGCAGCGTCTGTTTCGCGATGCCGCGGCCGACAAACTGGCCCGTTTCTTCGGCTGTGGCATCGGTCAAGTGCTCAAAGTTGTCGAGCATATCAATGCCGTGGCCGAAGCGAGTGAAGAACCGGCGCTACCCTTGCTACGTACGCTCGAAGAGCTTGGCGTTCTGATGCGCACGCTGGAGCTGGCGTCAAAAGGTATGGACGCCGAGACGGCGGTCACTCTTGGCAAACTGAATCTGCTCGATGGCAATTCGCAATATCAGCAGGGTGCTCAAAAGGCACTGGAAAGCCTGAGCCGATTCAATGATTCGAAAACCTCGCCGGACTCGGCTGAGGTCGGCCAGAGTTACAACACCCATTGCGTGGTGGATAACACGAGCCTGATTGTGGGACTGGATCTGGAGGTCGCGGAGTTTCTGATCACGCTGCTTGATTTTTTCGGCATTCCTCTAGCAGGAGTGACGCTTTATATCGAAACCGATCTTGGGGTTGTACTCACGCCTACGGTCACAACAGACCGTCAGGGGCGTGCATGGGCGCGATTGCAGGCCGGGGCAAGGGTGGGAACGGCGCATTTACGCTACAGCCTGCCGTTTCATGACCCACAGTTTGGCCCATCGGTACGGATCGGTCCTGATCTGGAGAGCGCACAGGCCAGACCCTTGCAGAGTTCCGAGATCCCCCGGGATCCCGTGCTGGCGGGCAATTTGTGGGAACAAGAGGTGTTTACCACTGTAATGGACAGGTACGGCAATCCTGTCGCCCATTATCCGGTGCTGTGGAGAACGACTGTCGGGCAGATTCGGCCGCGTCAGACCGTCACCGATAAGGATGGCGTGAGTAAGGTCTGGATTTCCAGCCTGTCTCCCGGCGATGCCAGGATTACTGTGGGTAATGTGGATGAATCCCACAGCTTTACCTTCACAGGTCTGCTCAAGTTCGCGGACAAACCGCGGATTTCCGGTAACCCGTTTGTCAGCGATGTGGCCATGGCAGGTCAACCGCTGGAGGTGCGTTGCAAGGTGGTGGGGCTGGATGACGAACCCGTGGCGCATCAGCGGGTAGAGTGGTGGACGAGCAGTGATGCCAGTAAAACCGGGGTGGACAGCGATATTAACGGCGTCTGCCTGTTTTCTCTGGCCAGCCTCGAAGCCGGTCCTTTGACGATTTTTGCGCAATTGGGTAGTGATGCCGCCGTTGAACTCACGGTCTGGGTCGCCAGTGGTGCCGTGATCCGGGACTTTTTGCAAAACATACCCTTTCCAGTGGTGGGCGCAACGGCAACGCCGGTGTGGATTGTTGTGAAAGAGAGCGACGACCCGAGCGCTCCAGCGCTTGAACATTATCCCGTGAGGTGGACCGTCGATTCGGATCCACCTGTGGACGTCATCCTCAAGACAGATGAGCTAGGTCGCTCGAAATATCCGTTCTCGGCGAAGCAGGCAGGCGAGTTCAAGGTGACCGCGATGCTGGAACAGCATCCGCTCGAGCCAGCCAGAGTCTTCAATTTGACGGCCATTAAAGCCTTCGGCTGGACAGTCACGCTGATCATCATCGCAGACGATGGTTCGGAGACCTCGATCTCGATCATCCCGGGGCGCGACACCCTTGAACTGTACAGGGATGGGCATTACCGCCTTGAAATCGCAGCGACAGACCCCTCTCAGATCGTCGGCACCCAGGGCGCCCTTGGATGGAGCTCCACGTACTCCACGCAGGCGCTGGCCATGGTTTTCGACCCGCCGATGGCCAGGCGTTTTGATTTCACTGAATCCGCTCACAGTGTGGACATCCACATCGGCAACGTACGCAACGGCGACTTCCAGATCGGTGTGTACGCCGACCTCCTGGAGCAGGTCCTGGTGCTTGAAGGGACGTTGCGTAAACGGTCAGTGGTGCGGGGCTCTCCATCGAAATCATGAATTGACCCGATTGCCCATGGCCACTCGTGGTCAAGTCAACACCTTGCAACAGGGAGAACAAGAATGTCTACGCCCCAACTGGACGAGCTCAATGAAGGTTTCGTGAAGGCAATGGCCGCTGCGGTGCTGGGCAAAAGGCTGTGGACCGGTGAGAGCCGGATTCGCACTCTCGAAGAGCTAAGTGGGTATCTGTTGGCCGATCTTCAGGACAAGGCGCAATTGGAAGCCACGAAGGTTTCCTCCACTGTGCGGACTTTGCAGCAATTTGTTCATTCGGTATTCGGGGGAACCGAACCGGGTTTCACAAACGTTTATTTCGAGCCGGATGACCGGCTGTATTGGGATCAGTACTTGAGCCGTTACAGCAGGTGGTCGGCCAACCAGGAACTCATGACTCATGCGTCAAACTACATCGATCCGACATTACGTCTGAACAAAACCGCGCTGTTCCGCACGTTCGAAGGCAATCTGCAACAGAGGCGGCTGAGCAACGCATCGGTCAAAACCGCTCTGATGGGTTACACCAGGGGCCTCCAGGAGATAAGTGACCTGGACGTGCTCGCCGGCTACATCGATGGGAAAAATACCCGCCAGGCAGATTACTACCTGATCGGACAGGAGCAGACGCCGCCGTTCGCTTACCACCTGCGCAGTGTCAAGGTTCACGTTGACGTGAACAGCATAACGATCGGCCCTCATAACTGGAGTGAGTGGCGCAAATGCGACATTGTCACCTCGGGCAAGGTGGTGGATATACGATGCGTGATCTGGCTCGGGCGGCCGGTTCTGGTCTGGTGCGAGTGGGTCGAGCGTCAGGTCGATACCAATGGTGTGGTGCAGTCACCCTGGAAATTGCAGATTCAACTGGCCTTCAGTTCTCTTAACGATCAATGGTCAGCCCCTTTGACCTTGTGGCGTCAAGAGTGCGAACACGATGTCTCCAACGGACGGCTGATCGCTTTTTCTCAAGGCGATGGCGATCCTCGTGATGATTTGTTGAGCGTGTGTTACACCAACCGCCAAGACCTGGGCGGGAAGGCACCGCTGCATGAAATAGAAATCCATGAAACCCGCGATGCGCGAATGAACAAGGTGCCGGGGGATATCGACACCCAGCTGCAAATGGTCTTCGGACGTTTCAACAATCCAGCCAGTCTGCAACAGAAGGTGGTGCCAGCGGATTATTCGCCAATCACCGTCCGCACCCAAGACATAGTGGCAGGGCCTGTCAGTGAGAGCCTGTATCTGGACGCCGTCTACACACGCGAGCAATGGACGGACGGAAAATTTTACGAAGTGCTCAGAGTACGCGGACGCTGCGATGCGGTGCAGGAACGTGGACGCGAACTGCAGCAGTTGTCGATCGGCTGGAGGGCAATCCATGGCACAACGTATACCGACGTCGAGATTGTCGGTGTCGGCGGGCAGCAGGTCAGCATCACCCTGACGACAGGACGCCAACCGACGGATATCCATCTCGTACAACTGCCTGAAGGTGCGGGTAAGCAAGATGTCCATTCCTTTGCCATCAATGACTTCGAGGAAGCAACGGTAGGAGACGGAATCTGGGTGGCCAAAGCCGAGGTCGACCTCTCAACTGCAGCACTGTCTTATCTGCTCGAAGCCACCCCGGAACAAATTCGGGGCGGTGCCGGATTTACCGTCGATGTCCTGGGTGTAACGGTATCGAACGACAAAAACCTGCTGGTGCCCAGGATTCTCTACGTGCCTGCGCAATTCGAGTTCGGCATGGATGCACGACTCGCGGACGACCCTCCGAACTGGCATTCGATCGCCGATTTGCGCGGCGACTATTCAACGCCCTGGCTGGTTTTTAAACGAGATACGAGTTCGAACAGCGTCAATTATTTTCCCATTGATGCGGAGATCCCTTTTACGTTCGGCGCAGTTCAGGGAAAAAAGCGGTTCTTTTTGAAATTGAACAAGCGTCCCTCCCAGTACCAGACCCCCTTCATCGACAAGGTCAGTAGTAAAGGTTCGCAGTTCCTGAGTTTCAACAATGCCGAACAGAAGCTCAAATATGCTCGACTCAACTCAGAGTTCGGCGCAGTACTGACCAGTCTGGCGGCAGTGTCGGTCGAGGCTCTGCTCCACTGGACAACACAGCATATCCAAGAAAAAAAACTCCCCGATGATACGCTCGAACCGAACGGCCCCTTTGACGGCTGCAATGGTCGGTACTTCTGGGAGCTGTTCTATCATTGCGTACATTTGGTCGCCAGGCGCTTTTCGGAAGCCGGTTCTTATGGCGAAGCGCGACAATGGTTCGAGTTTATATTCGACCCGTTGTCACCCGAAATTCCGCCAGACCCCAGGAACCGCGATGTGATTCCCCGGGACGCGTACTGGCTCTGCCGCCCGCTGAAAATCGACGCTGTCAATTGTTCGTATGAGAACCCGGCTCCGACGGATCCGGATGCAATCGGTTATTGCGCACCGATTCACCACATGATTGCCATCTTCCTTCATTACGTGGAAAACCTGATCGCCGAAGGTGATGATTTATACCGTCAGCTGGATTACGACAGCATGGTCCGCGCCAGCCTTCTGTACAGCAAGGCGCAGATGCTGATCGGTGAAGAACCGGTCCCCCAGACGGCCAGTATCTGGAACCCGGTGACACTGAGCCAATTGGTGACGAAGATCCAGGGCCGCGAGTCCCTCAAGACATTTGAGGCCCGACTTGAGGTCGGACTGGGGGATGTGCCTCTTTCAATGCAGGGGCAACCGCGCCTGGGACTATTGGGTACCAGTGTATTCAAGGACGGCATCAACGATCGGCCCAACCGATTGTGGACACTGCTGAACTCTCGGCTGAAGAACTTGCGAGAGAATCGTTCGATCGACGGTCAGCCCTTGTCGATTCGATTGTTCGCACTACCAATGGATGCGCGGGAGCTACTGATTGCACAAGGCAACGGTACGCTGGGCTCGTCTCGCGATCCCGGCGGGCAACTGAAGGTGGTGCCTTACAAATGGCAGACCGCTTTCAACCTGGCGATGCAGCTTGCGGATTTTATGATCCAGCAAGAGGAACTGCTCAGGTCGTGGATGGAGTTGCGGGACCGGGGCGAGCAGGAGGAGCTGCAATACCGTCATGTCATCGAGTTGGCCGACTACAACCGCTCGATCCAGGTAGCGACAATTGCCCAGCAAGAGTTAATCGCGGAATCGCTGCGTCAAAGCGAAAGTCTGGTCCAGGCCCAGGTGCAGCGCTTTGAGGCATTGATCAAAAAGGGGGTGTCCGAGGCCGAGAACAGGGTTCTGGAAAAGAACCGAGACGCGCGTGATGTCTCAGTGAGTGCCGGCGTACTTCAGACCATCGGGGCCGGGCTGGATTTAATACCCAACATTTATGGGATGGCAGCCGGTGGCATGCGTCCTGCGGCCGTGCCCTACGCGGGTGCCGAGTTGCTTCAATTGATCGCACAGTTCTGGAGAAGCGAAGCCGAGGAGTCCAGCATCAATGCGGGTCATCAACGGCGTGAGGAGGAGTGGATCTTTATGCTCGAGCAGGCCAAAGCCGAGGCGCGGGTGCTGCGCGAGCAGTATCAGGCTCAGGAACAGGCGATCATTGCCGCCCGGGCAACTCTGCAACTTACAGAAGTGGTCAACACACAATCCATGGAGATGTTCGCGTTCTACAAGCGGCGTAGCACAAACCAGGAATTAAGTAACTGGGTCGTAGGGCAATTGAAGTCATTGCTGTTTCAACTATACGACTTGGTGGTCAGTCACTGCGTCATCGCTCAGCGCTGTCTGCAGTATGAAATGGGCGACTTCACGATGCAGTTTATCCGCCATGATGTCTGGTATGACGCCCGACACGGATTCAACGCGGGTGCTTCTTTGAAGATGAATCTGTTGCAGATGGCGGCAGCGCGGCTCAAGCGTGACGAGCGTCGGTTGCAACTGGAAAAGACGATCTCTCTGAAGGAACTTGTCATTGAAGAAGAATGGAATGACTTCAAGACTTCAGGGGAATTGCGTTTCAAGCTTAACGAGGAGCTCTTCGCTCAAGATTATCCCTCGCACTACTGCCGTCAGATCCTGGAGTTGAGATGCACTTGCCCCGGCTTGCTCGGGCCGTACCAGAATATTCGCGCCACGCTGGTGCAATTAGGCAGTTCTATTGTCGTAGAGCCGAATATTGCCGCTGTCAAAAGCTTGTTTGAAGGTGTTGCCTCTACGGATTCCGGGTCACTGGTGGAGAACCTGCGCCCGCATCAGCAGATAGTGTTGTCCAGAGGCCTGGACGAGAACGGTATTGCCGAACGGGGAGGCGATGATCGTTACCTGCCGTATGAGGGCACGGGTTGCCATTCAAGCTGGCAGCTGACGTTTCCCAGAGCTGCTCAGCCTGGTCAGGCCAGCCTTTTGCGCTCTTTGACTGACATCATCGTGACGATCACTTATCAGGCCCGGGATGGCGGCCCGGATTTTGCCCGCGAAGTTGAGGTTTTGCTCTCCGGCTCTCCAGCGACCGGTAGATCAAGCGCATCGGGTCGCGCCAGGAGGATGCCTTCATGAGTGATAAAGATAGCCGCGCCGATGAAAGCTTTTTATACAACGGGTTCTTCCCTGAGGATCTGGAGGGATGGGAGGTAAATGACGGGCGCCGGGTCACCCACCAGACAGCGAGGTGGGAGGAGAAGTCGATTGGCTTCATGGGGGCCGTTGATACGGGAGCTGGCTGGCAGACAGTAAGGCTGGCTGAGTATCCGCGCCCCGCTCCGGCAAGGCAGATTACACGTTGGATTTCATGTACCAGGCGTTCTCGGTAGAAAGCCCAGGGACACTGAGGATCAACCCGGGTCGTGGAGGTGAATACGATGTGGACCTTGTTCCGTCACTCCAGAAAGAGCACGCACAGGGCTCGAGCCCGGATCTGTTGGATCTGGAGCTGACTCCACTCAAAGTAACGCTCCTGCTGGACGAGGAGGAAACGACTGTCAAGATTTCTGTCATCAGCCCGCCAAATCCCTTGCCAGTCGACCCGGGCATTGTGTGTTTTACATCCGCTAAGTTGTTGCTGTGTCTGGAACCCTTGCAGTTGGACTCCGTGACGGTTGACGGGGAAGTTCAGACACAGCGTCAAGTGCGTCTGTGCATTGGTGCGACTCATAGACTTGCCTTCCAGGTTCATCTCGAAAATGCCTGGCATAAAACGCGGGCAGAATTATGGAATCTGGACGATGCCGAGAACGTTCTCAGCGCGAGTCCTGACTGGAAGCAATCCTATCCGCTTGATAAGGATTGGCAAATCACCTGTCGATCAATCATGGAGGACGTCCAGATTTCGAACCTCCTTGCCATCCAGACCGTCTACACCGCAGACCAGTATCTTCTACCTGTGATCTCCGGTCATTTTCATCTGGATGTCATTGCAGAGAAGCCGCCTGAGCACTACCCGGTTATTGCCCTCGGTCAAGGTGTGGAGTTGAGGGTGAAAGTGGTCTCTCACTTCACCCGTATGGCCTTGGCCAAGCGTAAGGTCATTTTTACGCTTGAAAGTACGGGAGAGGTATTGTCAACGCAGGATTCGGATGAAAAGGGCGAAGCGGTCTTGATCTACAAGCCGACCCTGAAAGGCGCTTTTGTAATCAAGGCAGAGGTCGAAAGCTACTACAAACCGGAAGACGCTCATTTCCGGCTCGTTTCCTTTGCCTTTCAGGAGGATCCCTGGACGAGCACCACACTACGACTGGATGAACTCGATGCGTGGGTCTGGGAAGCCGAACGGCTTTTATCAATCGCGGCGCCAGCCACGAGATAGAAATGATGTTCACGGATGCCAATGTCCTGAACGGCTCCGAATTGGGGCTGTATTGGACAGGGGATGTCACGCCGGGGGAAATGGGCCTGATCCTCAATCCTTATTTCGAGATCGGGCAGCCTGTCGCCGATTCTAAAGGAGCCTGGAGCGCTGACTGTGCAAACCTCACAAGCAGCAAGATCGGGTGGAATCTAAGATGTTCGAGATTACTGGAGCCCTCTCCCCTTCAAACCGTGGACCTGGCTCACAATTGGTTATCCATCCACAACCCGTATCAGTCATCTAAGTTCCCGGCCGTGGGCGGTCCCGACCTGATACTGTCCGTCGATATTGAATCGAAGGTGCCCGGTGTAGGGGGCGTTACGGGAGTAAAAACTTACTGGCGTATCGATGATGGAACGGAACAGGAGGTACTGACAGACGTTGGCGGTCAGGCTCAATTTGCATTGAAGCCTGAAGCAGAGGGCGAGCTTGTAGTCACGGTGAGAGTTGACAGTGGCTACGATTCAATCGATCCCACCGAGCAGTTCTCAATTTATATATATGGTGAAGATCGTTGGGCGCAGTTGGCCTCCGTGACGCTGGATGGCCGACTGGAGGGAAGCACCGGGCACATCTGTTTTCGTGATACGCCACCTGTGGAGCTCAAGATCATGTCGGTTGAAGACCGTCTGATTGACGAGTTTGTCACTGTGGAACTGATCAGTGAGTCCGATCCAGAGTTGCAGTTTGATGTCCATCCTGATCCGGCTACTCCCCGTAAGGTGACCACTGAGGGCCTTGGTTACCAGGTCAGCTCCACCTATCCGAGCAGTTCACGCTTCCAGTTGATCGTTCGCCATGCAGCATTGGGCTCGTATGTGCAGCAGGGAATATTGCTGCCACCCATTCTCCAGGACCTCGGAACATTCACTGTGGACGGCCATGAGTTGGCCGCGGGCGAAACGTTGTACGCCTGTATTGGCGCCAGTCACGAATGCGTTTTCACGCCTGCCGGTGACAGCCTTGTAACCGGGCTGATGATGGGAGC
This sequence comes from Pseudomonas sp. B21-021, assembly GCF_024749205.1. Classification (NCBI taxonomy): domain Bacteria; kingdom Pseudomonadati; phylum Pseudomonadota; class Gammaproteobacteria; order Pseudomonadales; family Pseudomonadaceae; genus Pseudomonas; species Pseudomonas sp. B21-021. Next base: position 5,089,368 of record NZ_CP087192.1, on the reverse strand, counting down.
GAAGTTGATGGAGGGCGACAAACTCAACATGCAATTGACGCCCGAAACTGATCAGAAAATCGAGAGCGCCGGCGTGCTGTGGAATGTCGATGCCACACTCAGCACTGAGGGCGATGGCCAAGGCATTGTGCTCAGCCTGCCTGAGGCCGATTTCGATTATCCCAAACAGCCTGTCTCGGTGGGCCACCACCGAATAGTGGCTACCACGCGTGGGCCGGCATTTGATCCGCAGGTGGGGGAGACAGTCTCTCTGGAGATCCAGGCCAAGTCGTTTTACACCCGTGACGCAGTGTCAGGGCTTGCGGTGATGTTTGAAGACTCAACGGGTTCGAGGCCTTTCACTACTGACGGATCGGGTTGGGCCCGCTGTCTCTTCAAGGCCACAGAACCGGGGAAATTTCAAGTCACAGCCACGCCCCCCAGTCCTTATGATCAAACGCCCACGTTCTATCTCTTTGAAGTAACGGTTCTGCCGCTATCGACGATCCCACCCGAAGAGGAATGAATCATGTCTCGACAAACCCAAGCAGCATCCAACGCGGTTGAGATTGCCGAAGTGCGTGAGGCCATGTTTGATCCTGTGACCGGAGAAACGGTTTCGCTGGCCGTGAGGGTGATTGACTCCGGTACTCGCGTGGCCGCATCCGATCAAGAGGTGATCTTCAACATCTCGACGCAGCCGGAGGAGTTCCGGGTGAAGACGGACCAGAGCGGGTGGGCGCTTTTACGCTATACGGCGACACAGGTTGGGGATATCGCGGTGACCGCTACGCTGGAAACCGATCCGACGAAAGCAGCCTCCCACACCTTTCGCTTCAAGACGCTGGCTGCCGGTGTCTGGAGTGATGCCATCTTCCATTTGAATGCAGAGCCTGTCGGCACTTCATGGGGGGAAGAAACCAGGTTTCCCCGTAATGCGGGAACTCATAGCATCACGCTGAGGGTTACCAATCCAGACAGTGCGTTGCTTGGCCGCGCCTTTACTCTGGGCCTGACCGGGTTCTCATCGGCCACTCAACTGGGAATTACAGGTGTGCAGCCGGCACTGGGTGTTTGGAGAACCTTGACGATGACCGGGCTGGTTTGGCAGTTCACTACCAATGCGGGAGGAGGGGCTTACAACCTGGTACTCGGGGCAGAACGCATACTCAAACTGTCACCGGAAAATCCAGTCTCTCTGGGGGCAACTGTGCCTGATGACGTCGCCGACGTAACCTAAAAAGTACCGGTCTTCTTCCAGCTCAAATACCGTGTTACCAGCCCGGTACCCAATTCCTCCGGACGGGCCTCTACCACCGCGATACCCTGTGCACTCAACCGCTCATGGTGTTGCGCGCTGGTGTTGAGATAATCCACGGTCGCGCAGTAAGTCAGCGTTTCATCCAGTGTTTGCACCGGATGATGGCGCAGGTCGTCCAGCACGGTTTCCCGCAAGCTTGCGACCAAAACCCGATGTTGCTGACTCAAGCGCTGCACGGCACTCAGCAGTTCTTCATCGTCCTCATCCCGCACATTAGTCACCAACACCACCAGCGCCCGCCGCTTTTGCCTTGTCAGCAACTGATTCACCGCCGCCGGATAATCCGCCGAACGTCGTGTGCTATCCAGATCATAAACACCGTTGAGCAACACCTTGAGCTGTCCCGCCCCTTTGACCGGTGCAATAAACCGCGGCTGATCGCTGGCGAAGGTCATCAACCCCACCGCATCTCCCTGCCGCAACGCCACATAACTCAACAGCAGACACGCATTCAACGCATGATCGAAATGTGACAGCTCGCCGTCCTGACTGCGCATCTGCCGGCCGCAATCAAGCATGAAGATGATTTGTTGATCCCGTTCGTCTTCGTACTCCCGGGCAATCGGTGTGCGATGGCGGGCGGTGGCTTTCCAGTCGATCTGGCGCAGGCTGTCGCCTTCGCGAAATTCGCGCAGTTGATGGAATTCCATCCCTTGGCCACGGCGTTGGCGCTGGCGTACGCCGAGCTGGCTGAGCCAGTTGTCGACCGCCAGCAACTGGCCGCCGTAGAGGCGGGCGAAGTCGGGGTAGACGCGGGTGTGGTCGGTGATGTTCAGCAGGCGTTTGCCGGACCACAGGCCGAAGGGGCTCGGCAGGTTGAGTTCGCAGGTTTCGAAGGTGAAGTGGCCGCGTTTGAGCGGGCGCAGGCGATAGCCGATCAGGCTGCGCTGGCCGGGTTGCAGCTCGGTGGAAAGCGGCAGGTTTTCGTGGCTGAGGCCGTCGGGTACGTGGTCGAAAATTTGAATGGCCAGTGGTGGGTCGAAGTCGTGTTCGATTTCCAGCCGGATTTCGCTCCAGCGACCGAGGGCCAGGCTGCCGGGCATCTGTCGTTGCACGCGGGGCGAGGGCAGGCGCTTGAGGCGCAGCGCGTCCAGCAGGCTCAGCGCAAACAGCGCCAGCAACAATCCCCAGTTGATCGACAGCAGGCTCGATGGCACCTCGACGTCCAGCGCCTGCAACGCGCCCAGCACAATGCCGATGGCCAGCAGGATCGCCAGCCAGATCAACAGCAGGCGCGAGGGGTTCACAGGCGCGGCGCCGGTACTTGGTCGAGCAGTTGCTGAAGGACTTGATCGACTTGCAGCCCTTCGATGTCCAGCTCCGGTGCAAGGCGTACGCGATGGCGCAACACCGCCAGTGCGCAGCCCTTGATGTCGTCCGGGATCACGAATTCACCGCCGCGCAACAGGGCCCGGGCGCGGGCGCAACGCACCAGTGCAATGGAGGCGCGTGGCCCGGCGCCGAGGGTCAGCCCCGGCCAGGTGCGGGTGCTGCGGGCGAGGCGCACGGCGTAATCGAGCACTTGATCGTCCAGCGGCAGATCGCTGGCGATGCGTTGCAGGGCTTGCACGTCCTTGGCCTGCAACACGGTGCGCAGCGGTTGCACATCGAGCATGTCGGCACGGGTCGAGCGGCTGACCTGACGCACCATGTCCAGCTCCTGATCGGCGTCGGGGTAATCCATGCGCACCTTGAGCATGAAGCGGTCGAGTTCGGCCTCCGGCAGCGGGTAAGTGCCTTCCTGTTCGATCGGGTTCTGGGTGGCGAGCACCATGAACGGTTGAGCGATCGGCAGGGCCCGGCCTTCGAGAGTGACCTGACGTTCCTGCATCGCTTCGAGCAGGGCTGCTTGCGTCTTGGCCGGGGCGCGGTTGATCTCGTCAGCCAGCAGCAGGTTGGTGAACAACGGGCCTTTGCGCAGTTTGAATTGCTCGGTCTGCAGGTCGTAGACCGCGTGGCCGGTGACGTCGCTGGGCATCAGGTCCGGGGTGAACTGAATACGCGCGAACTCGCCGCCGAAGCACTTCGCGAGGGCGCGTACCAACAGGGTTTTGCCGAGGCCGGGAACGCCTTCGAGCAGCACGTGACCGCCGGCGATCAGCGCGGTCAGCACGTCGTCGATCACCGCGTTCTGGCCGATCAGCGCCTTCTGCAATTCACCGCGCACCGCTTGCGCCAACTGGCTCGCGCGCTGGCGTTGCTGGGCCGCGTGGCTGGGCGAGCCGGGTTCGATGTGTTCGGTCATAGCGTGTTCCTCAAGGCTTGCAGGTGGGCGACCTGACGGCAGAATTCGGCGCTGGACAGACGCCGCTTCGGTGCCGGGCTCAGGGCCTGGCTGATGGCACGGGTCGGTTGGCGGGTCAGGCGTGACAGCACCAGCCATTGTTCGGCGACGTTCAGTTGGTCGAAACCGGGATGACGGTGACGGGCGCGGCGCAGGACGTCCTGCTGCAACGCTTGCAGCAAGGTCTGTTGACCGTTGTGACGCAGGATGAAATCGGCACTGGCGCGCAGGTGTTCCATCAACTGCCGACGACCACTCGGAGCCGGCGCCTGCACCGGCCCGTGACGTACGCCGACATGCCACAGCCACAGGCCGATCAGCGCGAGCAGGGCGACGATGGCTTGCGGGAAATAGCGCCAGAGCAGGGTCAGCAGACCGTCGTGTTCGGTGTTGTACAGCAGCGTCACGGCGGTGTCGGCGCTGAGGTACCAGAGCAGCCAGGCATTGTCGTGTTGCGCAATGGCCGGGGTTTTCCACAGATCGGCATCGGTGACCACGGTGATCGTGCCGAGCCCGAACGCCAGTTGCATCATGTGCGTGGCTTTCGCGCTGTTGGCCCAGGCCTGGGCGAGGTTTTTCGGGTCGTCGAGGTGGAACGCGGTGTCGAACCCGGCATAGGCCGGGGCGTCTTCGTCTTCCAGATAGAGCTTGGTCAGATTGGGCCAGGGATCTTCGGCGGCATCCGGTGGCGCGCCCTTGAGATCCTTGGTGAAGGACTGATGCAGTTGCACGCGGTCGAGCAACAGGTCGTTGCTCTGGCCGGCCTTTTCATCCCAGATCGATTCGGCGACGAACACCAGCCTTCCGCCGGCCCGGGCCCAGTTCAGCACCTGATCGACCTGACGCGGGGTCATTTTCGAGCGGTCGTTGAACATCAGCAGCGTATGCTGGCGCGGATCGATATCGGGCAACACGGCGAGGCTTTCAGCATGGGTTACGTCGATCCCGCGTTCGCGCAAAAATATCTCTGCTGCCAGATAAGGATTGGCTTGCGCGGCGGGGGACGGGCCGTGATCGACCTCGGCCTGGTAAGGCGTGGCCTTGAGGTACAGATAAATGCCCAGCGCACCGAGCAGGGCGACGATCAGCGCGCCGCCCAAAAGCCAGAGCGTGCGCCGGCTCAACGGGCGACTCCTTGGCCAAACAGGGTGCGCCAGCCGTCACACAATTCCTGTTGCAGATGCGCCGCCGGTACTCGGTGCCCATAGGCCATGTTCTGCCAGTGACCGGTGAGCTGACGGCTATAAGTGAGCAGGTCCGGTCGCTGCAACTGTTCGATCCGGGCCAGCACTTCGTTTTCGGTGTCGGCGGGTTTCAGGGTCAGGTTGAAGTCGTGCAATAGATGACTGAGCAGTGCCCGGTACAGCAGACCCAATGCCGCGCGCGGCTCGGTTTGCCAGAGCTGTTCCGCATGGCTGGCTATGTCATCGGGCAGGCTTTCCTTTTGCAGATCCAGACCGAAGGCTTGTTGCGGCAAGGGCCTTTTGTTCGTTTCGGGCAAGCGCGGACGGCGGCCGACGAACGTTTGCAGAAAATCCCGATAACGCCAGACCAGCCAGCCGAGCCCGGCGATCACCGCGCCCCACAGCACGACTTCAATCGCCTTGGCCAGACCGTCGAGGTGTCGGCCATCCAGCCAGTCGAGCAGGGTCTTCAACCATTGCGGTGCTTCGCCTTCCTTGGGCTTTTCAGCAGCCGCGGTATCTTCGCCGAAGCGATAACGGGTGACGGTTTCCTTGTTCTTGAACGGCGGCTGTTCGAGCAAGGCCTTGATGCTGTTGCGGGACGCCTCGCTGGTCAGCGGCTGGTTCAACAGACGCGGTGCATCCGGAGCAGTGGCGGGCTCGGCAGCCCAGGCTGAGGGCAACCCCGGCAACAGCAGACACGCCACCATTAGCAAGCCGATCGCGCTGCTGTTCAAACGCTGGCGCAAGCGGCGGAACACCAGTTCGATGTCCCAGGCTTCGAGGACGGTGCGGCGGTTCAGATACAGGCTGAATCCGCAGGCGACATACACCGGTTCCCAGATCACCAGAATCAGCGCATAGAACGCATTGGTCAGATGCTCCAGCCAGCGCCATTCGTAGTCGGCCGCGAAGATCAGGCTTTGCCAGTCCCAATCGGTTTCGACCTGTTGCGGCAGAAGCAGGTAGAACAACACCATCAGGCCGATCCACAGCGCCGTTTCCAGGTGCACGCCGATGATCGTCAGCCACTGCGCGGCGCCGGCATTGCGTTGCAACAACACCTGCAAACGCTGCTGGCGGGCCGTGCCGTCGAGGCCTTCGAGTTGCAGCACGGGCAGCAGGAAGCTGCGACTGAGGCTGAGGCGGCGCCAGGTCAGGCTGGCGATGAGTTGCGGCTTGAGCAGGCGCGGCCATTGGCGCAAGGCCTGTTTCAAGGTGGGTGTTTCGCCGAACAGCGCCTTGGACAGGATGTACAGCGGCAGGCGTTCGTAGGCCGGTTTCAGCCACCAGAAGATGAACACGGCGAGCGACGGTGAATCCCACAATAACAGGCTGAGCACCGCGAACAGCGGCAGGGTGACGATGGCCCAACTGGTCATCAGCAGGCGCCGATGTTGCTGGCTCATGAGCACGCCCAGATCCATGGCTTCCCAGGTGGTGCGCGGACGGATCGCCACGGTTGCGTCACTCAGGCGCATGGCGGGTCCTTCCGGCGAACAGCAGATAGAGCGCCACGCAGAGCCAGAGCCCGGCGCCGACCAGGTATTTGGTCTGCGGCGTAACCCCGGTGCGCGACGACCAGTAGGCTTCGATAAACGCGGCGATCAACAGAAACAGCATCACGCCGCAGATCAACAGGATGCTCTGGCGCGCCGCGATCTGCAGGGCCTCGATTCGTGTCAGGCGTCCCGGCGCGATCAATGCCCAACCCAGTTTCAGTCCTGCCGCGCCGGCCAGGGCGATGGCGCTGAGTTCGAACGCACCGTGCCCGATCACGAACGACCAGAAGGTCTGGCCAAAGCCGATTTCACTGAGGTGTCCGGCCACCGCGCCGATGATCAGCCCGTTGTAGAACAGGAAAAACGCACTGCCCACCCCCAGCAGCAAACCGCTGGCGAAGGTCTGAAAGGCGATGCCGATGTTGTGCATGATGTAGTAGCCGAACATCACCCAGTCTTCGCTCGCCGCGCGCTCGGCCGAACGCCCGAGATGGCCGGCGGCGGGGTCGTACATGCTTTGCATCTCGCGCACCTGATCGGCGGGTATCAGGTTGTAGACCAGCTCCGGAAACAGGAAAACCAGCAAACCGAAACCGGCCAGGCTGCCGAAGAACAACAGGGCGGCGGCCAGCACGAAGCGCCATTCGGCGCGCACCAGCCGTGGAAACCCGGCGAGGATGAAACCCAGCACGTTAGCGCCGAGCTGGCTGCGATGCCGGTAAAGCTGTTGATGCCCGCGCAGCACTTGCTGTTGCAAGGAGTCGACCAGAAAACTGCTGTATCCACGTTCCTGCGCCAGCGCCAGATGCTGGCAGAGTCGGCGATAGGCCTTGGGAAATTCCGCGACCTGCGAAGTGTCCTTGCCTCGTTCAAGTCGTTCGAGGGCGAGGGTGAAACGCTCCCATTCGGCCTTGTGGCGGGTTTCGAAAAGGCTTTGCTTCATGTCGGACCCAACAGGCCGCGAGCGATGCCGTTGAGTTCACCGACGGCTTTCGGCGCGCTGATGTGCAGCGGCTGGGCCAGCAGTGCAGCGAGTTCGTTGACCCGCGCTGTCGACAGTTCACCTTGGCGTTCGGCGAAGGCGAGCAGGGCGCGTTGTTCAGTCAGGGTCAGCGGGATCGGTGAGCGGCGGGGTTCGGCATCGGGCAACTGCGGGCGCTTGAGCGGGCGTTCGCTGTAGATCACCAGCGTGCCGGCAGCGATGTCGCCGAGGCGTTTGAAGGTCGGGTGTTGCAGGCAACTGATCGCACCGAGGAAATAGCCGAACGGCATCAGGTCGACAAAACGCAGCAAATTGCGCAACAGGGAGGCTGACCAGCCGACCGGCGTGCCATCGTCGTGCACCACCCGCAGGCCCATCCATTGCTTGCCCGGCGAGCGGCCCTGACGCAGCACTTCGAACAACACCATGTACCACCAGCTCACCACGAACAGCAGCAATGAACCGAGGCCGATACCGAGCTTGCCAAGCAACGCCAGCACCATGAGCAGCAGGCCCAGGATCAGCCCGCGCAACCCCAGATCGATGGTGAACGCCACGGCACGCACCGTCAGGCCGGCGGGACGCAGCGGCAGGTCGATGCCTTCCGGCGTTTCGACCTGGTGCCGCGTATCCAGTGGCGGGGCCAGCGGTGCTTTCCTTGGCGGTGCTGTGGTCTCGAGCATGGGCTACCTGATGTTGCCGGATCGGGATGCAAGTGCGTCCGATGCTAGCAGTCTCTCGGGGGGAAACGACATAACTATGTCATACACATCCTTCAACCAAAGGTGACTGAATGATGCGGCGCTGGCCGCGACCGCAGTCGAACGCCTAGACTTTGCCGATCTTCAGTTCAGGAACCGCCCGTGACTTCCATTTTCTGGTACGACTACGAAACCACCGGCATCAATCCCCGATGCGACCGCCCGTTGCAGGTGGCCGGGATCCGCACCGACCACGAACTCAACGAAATCGACGCGCCGGTCAATCTCTACTGCCAGCCCAGCGAAGACATCCTGCCGCACCCGGCGGCGTGCGCGATCACCGGCATCACCCCGAGTCGTCTCGCCGAACAGGGCTTGAGCGAAGCTGATTTCATGACCCGTGTTCACGCCCAGCTCGCGGCACCCGGCACTTGCGGTGCGGGGTACAACACCTTGCGCTTCGACGATGAGATGACCCGCTACAGCCTGTACCGCAACTTTTTCGATCCCTATGCCCGTGAATGGCAGGGCGGCAACAGTCGCTGGGACCTGATCGACGTGGTACGCGCCGCCTACGCATTGCGCCCCGATGGTCTGGTCTGGCCGACCGATGACGAGGGCAAGGTGACGCTCAAGCTCGAACGCCTGACCGCCGCCAACAACATCGATCACGGCAATGCGCACGAAGCCCTGTCGGACGTGCGCGCCACCATTGCCCTGGCCCGGTTGATCCGCGAGAAGCAGCCGAAGCTGTATGACTGGCTGTTCCAGTTGCGCAGTAAACAGAAGGTCATGGATCAAATTCGCCTGTTGCAGCCGATGGTGCACATTTCCGGCCGTTTCTCCGCTGCGCGCAGTTATGTCGGCGTGGTGCTGCCGCTGGCTTGGCATCCGCGCAACAAGAACGCGTTGATCGTCTGTGATCTGCACCTGGACCCGCAGGGTCTGCTCGACCTGGATGCCGAAACATTGCGTCAGCGCCTGTATACCCGGCGCGACGATCTGGCCGAAGGCGAGTTGCCGGTACCGCTCAAGCTTATTCACATCAACAAGTGCCCGGTGGTGGCGCCGTTGGCGGTGCTGAGAGCTGAAGATCAGCAGCGTCTGGGTCTGGACATGGCGTTGTATCAGGCGCGTGCATTGCGACTAAGTGACGCACAACAAGTTTGGAAAGATAAAGTCTCGGCGATTTATGCCAGCGAAGATTTCGCCTCGAGTGAAGATCCCGAACAACAGTTGTACGACGGATTTATCGGTGATCGCGATCGTCGTTTATGTGAGCAAGTGAGGGCGACCGATCCTGCTCAATTGGCGCGAGAGCAATGGCCGTTCGATGATGAACGTTTACCTGAATTGTTGTTTCGATATCGAGCACGTAACTTTCCCGATACGTTGAATTTCGAAGAGCAAGAACGCTGGAAAATCTTTTGCCGGCAACGCTTGTCCGCGCCGGAGTGGGGCGCCCCTAATACCTTGCAATCTTTTGCCGAGGCCATGGAGCAATGGCTGCTTAGTGCTGCGCCGATGCAGGCCGAGGTGTTGGTTGAATGGCAGAACTATGTCCAGGCATTACGCAAACGTTTGGATCTTTGAAATCGAACATGTCCGGCGCTTGAATGCCGGGCATAAAAAAACGCCAGCATTCGCTGGCGTTTTTTTGTGTCACAGAAGCGCTCTGCGACAAGGGTTGCGGCTTAGCCCAGCAGGGTAGCCCAGCCTTCAACCACGTCACCGCCCCACTTGGCTTTCCACTCTTTCAGAGTTTTGTGGTTGCCACCTTTGGTTTCGATGACTTCGCCGTTGTGCGGGTTTTTGTATTGTTTAACTTTGCGAGCACGCTTGGTGCCGGTAGTTTTGGCTGCGCCGCCACGTGGTGCTTTGGTTTTGGACTCTGGATCCAGCAGCGCGATGATGTCGCGCAGGGATTTGGAATATTCGCCCATCAGTGTGCGCAGTTTGCCTTCGAATTCCAGCTCGGCTTGCAGTTTGTCGTCTTGCGACAGGTTCTTCAAACGGGCTTGCAGCTCTTTGATAGCTTCTTCGGTGGCACGATATTCGTTGATCAAGGACATGATTACTACCTTATGTGGGAGTGCGCGATGGCAGGGGACAGTGCGGCAATAATAGTCAGGCTGTTTCATCAAGTAAACATTTAACCGGGGTTTTTATTTGAATTAGTTACGTTGAAAAGCCATGAATTGAATGTTCAGTTAAATAATGTGATGGAGTCTTCACAGATATTCACACAAGCCTGTTCATGCATGGCTATTACTGCGCCATCATTCTGGCGTTTGCCAGCGTCAAAAAAGCTGCGACGGGCTGCCGTGAGGCTCCGAGGGTCATCAATACTGCAGTTTTCCCGCGCAGTCGCTAGAATGGCCGCCTTTGCGAAGTTCTGGAGTTTCCCCCTCATGCGCACTTTTCGGCTGGTGATTTCTTGCCCGGACCGCGTTGGCATCGTTGCCAAAGTCAGTAACTTTCTGGCGGCCCACAATGGCTGGATCACCGAAGCGAGCCACCACTCGGATAACCAGGTCGGCTGGTTCTTCATGCGTCACGAAATCCGTGCCGATTCCCTGCCTTTTGGTATCGAGGTGTTGCGCGAGAAGTTTGCACCGATCGCCGAAGAGTTCTCGATGGACTGGCGCATCACCGACACCGAGCAGAAAAAACGCGTGGTGCTGATGGCCAGCCGCGAATCCCACTGCCTGGCTGACCTGCTGCACCGCTGGCACAGTGATGAACTCGATTGCGAGATTTCCTGCGTGATCTCCAACCACGACGACCTGCGCAGCATGGTCGAGTGGCACGGCATTCCTTATTACCACGTGCCGGTCAATCCGCAGGACAAGCAACCGGCCTTCGATGAAGTGTCACGCCTGGTCAAGCAGCACGACGCCGAAGTGGTGGTGCTGGCGCGCTACATGCAGATCCTGCCGCCGGACATGTGCCGCGAATATGCGCACAAAGTCATCAACATTCACCACAGCTTCCTGCCGTCGTTCGTCGGTGCCAAGCCGTACCACCAGGCTTCGATGCGCGGCGTGAAGCTGATCGGTGCGACCTGCCACTACGTGACCGAAGAGCTGGATGCCGGCCCGATCATCGAGCAGGACGTGGTACGCGTCAGCCACAGCGACAGCATCGAAGACATGGTGCGTTTCGGCCGTGACGTCGAGAAGATGGTGCTGGCCCGTGGTCTGCGTTATCACCTGGAAGACCGCGTGCTGGTGCACGGCAACAAGACCGTGGTGTTCTGATTCACGATCGTTCCCACGCTCTGCGTGGGAACGCCTCTTCAGACGCTCCGCGTCTGCTTTGGGACGCAGAGCGTCCCGGGCTGCGTTCCCACGCAGAGCGTGGGAACGATCCACGGACCTTGAGGACATATCGATGAGCGATCCACTGGACAAAGCCACTTCCAAGGCACCCGCCACCCTCGGCGAAGGCTGCTTGAGCCGCTATGACCCGGATGACCTGAGCCCGGAGGACGGCACGGAGTTTCCCGGCGCTGCCGAACTGTGGGAACAACTCAAGGACGAAGAGGATGACCTCAAGAAGCCTGTCTGACGCTCAGCAGCTTTTTCAGCAACGGCCGGCCCAGCATCAATAGAAACACCGGACCACCGACCAGCAGATAGAAGTAAAACGTCACCACCCGCCAGATCAGGATCGCCGCCGCCGCGGTCGATTTGCCGACCATCGGCGCCAGCAGCGCCGCCGAGGTCAATTCCGCTGCACCGGCACCTCCCGGCAACAGGCTGAATTGCCCCGCACCCAGCGAAAGCATCTGGATCAGAAACGTCCAGGCCCACTGCACATCCGCCCCCAGCCCGCGCAACGCCAGATACAGCACACTGTATCGCAGCGACCAGTGCACGCAGGTCAGAACGAACACCTTGATCAATGTCTGCCACGGCAATTTCAGCGCATCGGTGAAAGCGGCCAGAAAGTGCAGCAACTGCCGCGCCCAGCGCCGTCGAGTGCGTGGTTCGACGTTCATCCCGGCCAGCAGGCGCCCGCTCAGGCGAATCAATCGACGGTGATAGCGCGCGACCAGCACACAACTGAACAGACCGCCGGTCAAAGACAGGGCACTGACGATCAGCAGCCATTCCATACGGTCGCTGAGATGCTGGAACAGCGCGTAGATCAGGATCCCGCTCAAGGCGCAGAGAAAAAACAGCAGATCGCTCAACTGATCCATCGCAAACACGGCGCTGCCCCGGGCCGGACGCACGCCGCTGCGCGCCAGCAGCGCCATGATCGTCAACGGCCCGCCGCTGCCGCCGGGCGTGGCGCACCAGGCGAATTCGGCAGCCATCACCACCCCGAGGCTTTTGACGGGCGTGACCCGGTCACGCTGATCGCCGAGCAGCAGCCGCAGACGCAAGGTGTTGATGCCCCAGCACAGCAGAACCATGGCGAACATGATCAACAGCCAGCGCAGCGGAAAGGCCTGCAGGCGCTCCCAGGTTTCGCCGCCCCCGAGCAGGACGGGCACCGCCACGGCCACCAGCAGGCCGATCATCAATAGAATGCCGCGGCTCAAGCGGCACGCTCGGCTTGAGTTTGCTGGCGCGTCAGCCAGTCGATTTTGGTCATGGGCACGCGTCCGTCCGCCAACAGTCGTTCAAGGGTGCGCCACCAGTAATCCCGGGAAAACCGGTGGCGCATGTCCACCGGGTGCAAGCCTAGACGAATCACCGGCGCCTGACGCCAACGCTGCTCACGCTGTTCGCTGATGACCTTCGACATGCCGCGACGCCAGGCGCTGCGTGCGCTCCACACCAGTCCCGGAGCCTCGACCGCAGTGAAATCCGGCAAGTGATAAAGATGCTGCGGATCGCTGGTGTAGCGCAGCGGCAATTCGCGCAATGCCTGGCGTGTGCCGGCACTCATCAACCAGGCGGGGGCGACGAAACCGTGCAGCGGCCAGTCGTGGCGCCGAAACAGATCGATGCCCGGGCGCAGGCGGGCGAGGGCGGCTTCCCGGGACAGCTGATAGAACTCGCCTTCATGGGTGTAGACCCGGCGCATGAACCAGTCGCGCGCCGTGCGCGGGCCGGGCTCGGTGTCTTCATGAAAGTGGCCGTGCAGGGCCAGTTCATCACCGCGTGCGACGCGCTCGTCGAGCATTCGACAAAACGCTGGATGGCCTTCAAGTGCCTCGCGTCGATGTAAGTCCGGAACCACCAGCCACGTCATCGGGACGTTGCCCAACCGGTCAACGGCTTCGACGAAGGCTCGATAATCGGCCCACGTGGAGGGCGCCACGTCATGCAGCACCAGCATCAGCGCCGGGCGCTCGTGAGATTCAGCCATTGGCCACCCGTGGAACCGAATCGCCGAGTACGGCGTGATAATGCCCCAGCAGGCTATCGACCACCGTGTCCCAGGCGTAATGCCGTTCGACATGCTGGCGTGCCTGTTGACCGAGTACGCCGGTCCCGCGACTGAACAGTTCGCGCACCGCATTGGCCATGGCTTGCGCATTGTTCGGCGCGCAGAGCAGGCCGCAGGATTCGCTGACGATTTCTTCGAACGCCCCGGCTGCCACTGCCACCACCGGAATCCCGCAGGCCATGGCCTCCAGAATCACCAGGCCGAAGGTTTCCTGATCGCCGGCGTGGATCAGCGCGTCGGCACTGGCCATCAGTCGCGCGACCTGCGCGGCCGGGCAGAAACGGTCGATCACGCTGACGTTGTCCGGGACGGACACCGGCATCGACGAGCCGACCAGCAACAGGTGATAGCGCGGGCCCAGGCGTTTCATGCAATCGAGCAGCACCGGCAGGTTTTTCTCCTTGGAACCGCGACCGGCGAAGATCAGCAGGCGCGTGTCCTCGGCGATCCCCAGTTCGCTGCGCAACCCGGTATCGCGGGCATCCGGATGGAAAGTGTGCAGGTCAACGCCCAGCGGTTGCACGAAGACGTTGCGCACGCCCAGCCCGCTGAGCTTGTCGGCCATGACCAGGCTGGGCGCCAGCACCCGGTCGAAATTGCCGTACAACTTGCGCACATACGCATCGATATTCGGCGTGACCCAGTGGCCCATGCGGTTGCCCACTAGTAGCGGCAGGTCGGAGTGATAGAAGCCGATCACCGGCACATCCAGCTGCCGACGCGCATCGAGCGCGGCCCAGGCGGTGAGGTACGGGTCGCCGACTTCGATCAGATCGGGTTGCAGGTCCTGCAGGACGTTTCGCCAAGGGGCCAGGCGCAGGGGAAAACGATAGCCCTTGCCGAAGGGCAGGGCGGGGGCGGGAACCGTATAGACGCCATCACGTTCGCCGAAATCCGCGCCGGGAATCAGCAGGCTGTGGCGGATGCCGGGTTTGATTCCCAGCCGACGGTGCTTGGCATCCAGATAGGTGCGCACGCCACCGCTGGCCGGGGCGTAGAACATGGTGATGTCGGCGATATGCACGGTGAACGTCCCTCCGCGTTGATCTCCCTTGGTTGACCTTTATCAAGAATAGATGTTCGGTCGGGGTTTCGCGGTGGGGTGCAAGGCCGGTTTCGGAGGGATTGTCGGTCGTCTTCGTCGGATAGTTGTGAACGACGAAGACGACCGGCAGAGCGGCTTTAAATGCGGAAGCTGCCAACCAGTTGCTTCAAGCGCGAAGCCTGCTGCTCCAGATCCGAGCAGGCACGCAACGTCGCCTGCAAGTTCTCGACACCTTCCTGGTTCAGCGTGTTGATCTCGGTGATATCCACGTTGATCGACTCGACCACAGCCGTCTGTTCCTCGGTCGCGGTGGCCACCGACTGGTTCATCCCGTCGATTTCACCAATGCGCTGGGTCACGCTGTTCAGGCGCTCGCCGGCGAGGTTGGCGATGTCCACGCTGTCCTGGCTGTGGCGCTGGCTGTCGCTCATGGTGCTGACGGATTCGCGGGCGCCGACTTGCAGCTCCTCGATCATGGTCTGCACCTGTTGTGCCGATTCCTGGGTGCGGTGGGCGAGGTTGCGCACTTCGTCCGCCACCACCGCAAAACCGCGCCCGGCTTCACCGGCACGTGCTGCCTCGATGGCCGCGTTGAGCGCCAGCAGGTTGGTCTGCTGGGAAATGCTGGTGATCACTTCCAGGATCTGGCCGATGTTCACGGTCTTGCTGTTCAGCGATTCGATATTGCTGCTCGATGCGCTGAGCATGCTCGACAGCTGGTTCATCGCCTTGATGCTGCGATCCACCACTTGCTGACCGTCTTCGGCCAGGCCACGGGCGTCGCTGGCCTGGGACGAGGCCTGGGCGGCGTTACGGGCGATTTCCTGGGCGGCGGCGCCGAGCTGGTTGATCGCGGCGGCCACGCTGTTGGTGCGCGAGGCTTGCTGGTCGGAGTTGTACATCGACGAGTTCGAGGCCGCGACCACGCGCAGGGCGACTTCGTTGACCTGGCCGGTGGCCGACGACACTTCGCGGATCGAGCCGTGAATACGTTCGACAAAACGGTTGAACGCGGTGCCGAGTACGCCGAATTCGTCCTGGTTCTGGATGGTCAGGCGCTTGGTCAGGTCGCCTTCGCCGTCGGCGATGTCTTCCATGGCGCGGGTCATCACGTGCAGCGGCTGGATCAGGATACGGATCAGCATGCCGAGCAGGGCAATGATGATCGCCACGGCAATCACGGTTGCGATCACGGCCGAAGCGCGGAATTCGCTGAGCATCGAGAAGGCTTTGTCTTTGTCCACCGACAGGCCGATGTACCAGTTCACCGACGGCAGGCCCTTGATCGGGGTGAAGTTGACGATGCGGGTCTTGCCGTCGACGGTGACTTCACTGAAGTCGCTGCTGATGCGCGGGGTGTCCTGCGGATAGGCTTCCTTCAGTGACTTCATCACCAGGGCCTTGTCCGGGTGCACCAGGATCTTGCCGTCGGCGCTGACCAGGAACGCGTAGCCCATGCCGGAGAAGTCCCGGGCGCTGAGGGTGTTGATCAGGGTTTGCAGGCTCAGGTCGCCGCCCACCACGCCCACGCTCTGACCGGCCTTTTTTGCGGCGGTGGCGATGGAAATGATGGTCTGGCCGGTCGCCGCGTCGATGTACGGTTCGGTCAGGGTCGAGGTGCTGCTGCTTTCGGCACCTTTATACCAAGGGCGAACGCGCGGATCGAAACCGTCCGGCATCTTCGCATCCGGGCGGATGGTGAAGTGCCCGGTGGCATCGCCGAGGTAGGACGCCATGAAGGTCGACGTCAGGGCTTTCTGTTCCAGCAGACTGGCAACGGCGGCAGGATCGGGGTTGATCGCGATGTTCTGGGCAGCGTTCTCGATCAGCAGGATGCGCCCGCTGAGCCAGGTCTGGATGTTGTCGGCTGTGACCTCGCCCATCTCGTTGAGGTAATTGTCCAGGTCCTCGCGGATCGCATTGCGCTGCAACCAGTCGTTGTACAGCGTGAACGAGGCGAAGGCGGCAATGACGATGAGGGCGGCGGCAAGCAGGATTTTATGGCTGAAACGCAGATTTTTGTTCATGGCTTGGGGTTCCGCTAAGGTCTTATTATTCAGGGCGTGCTTCTATAGATACTCGCCAGGTGGGCTTGATGGGTACAAGCAGGTATTTCCGCTTCTCCTTAGGGAAATCTCCGATGCGGATGTCAGTCGCATCTGTCACCTTTAGCTATCGGCCATGCTCGATCAAAGATTAACCATTGGGTGACCAAATGCCTGAATCTTCGCAACTCACAATCGGCGCCGACCTCGCCGGGCAACCGATCGCCCAGGCCATGCGCCTGGCCAACCGTCACGGACTGGTCGCCGGCGCAACCGGTACCGGCAAGACCGTTACTTTGCAGCGTCTGGCCGAGGCGTTCAGCGACGCCGGGGTCGCGGTGTTCGCCGCCGACGTCAAGGGCGACCTGTGCGGCCTCGGTGCTGCCGGCAACCCTCAGGGCAAGATCGCCGAGCGCATCGCCGGCATGCCGTGGCTCAAGCACACGCCTCAGGCGTATCCCGTGACCTTGTGGGACATTCACGGTCAGTCCGGTCATCCGTTGCGCACTACGTTGAGTGAAATGGGCCCGCTGCTGATCGGCGCCTTGCTGGAACTGACCGACAGCCAGCAATCGGCGTTGTACGCTGCGTTCAAGGTGGCGGATCGCGAAGGCCTGTTGCTGCTGGATCTCAAAGACCTGAAAGCGCTGCTCAATCACCTCAAGGACAATCCGCAGCTGCTGGGCGAAGACGCCGCGCTGTTCACCACCGGTTCCAGCCAGGCACTGTTGCGGCGTCTGGCGACGCTGGAGCAGCAGGGCGCCGAAGCGTTGTTCGGTGAACCGGCGCTGCAACTGGAAGACATTCTGCAGCCGACCGCTGACGGTCGCGGGCGCATCCATTTGCTCGATGCCAGTCGTCTGGTGCATGAGGCGCCGAAGGTCTACGCGACTTTCCTGCTGTGGCTGCTGGCCGAGCTGTTCGAGCAACTGCCGGAGCGCGGCGATGCCGACAAACCGTTGTTGGCGCTGTTTTTCGATGAGGCACATTTGTTGTTCGGCGATACGCCCAAGGCTCTGCAAGAGCGCTTGGAGCAAGTGGTGCGGCTGATCCGTTCCAAAGGCGTGGGCGTGTATTTCGTCACCCAGTCGCCGGGCGATCTGCCGGACGATGTGCTGGCGCAACTGGGACTGCGGATACAACACGGCCTGCGCGCGTTTACCGCCAAGGAACAGAAGTCCCTGCGGGCGGTGGCGGACGGCTTTCGGCCGAATCCGGCATTTGACACGTTGTCGGTGCTCACCGAGCTCGGGATTGGCGAAGCCCTGGTTGGCACCTTGCAGGAGAAGGGCACGCCGGAAATGGTTCAGCGAGTGCTGGTGGCGCCGCCGCAATCGCGGATCGGGCCGTTGACCGAGACCGAGCGCACGATGCTGATTGCCGGTTCGCCGTTCAAGGGCCGTTATGACAAGCCGATCGACCGCGAGTCGGCCTATGAAATCCTGATGGGTCGCAAGGGGCTGGCGCCGGAGGCGGAAGCGGCGCCGGGCAAACCGGCCGCTGAAGAGCCGAGCCTGGCGGACAAGGCCGGAGAATTCCTCGGCACGGCGGCGGGGCAGGCGCTCAAGTCGGCGATGCGTCAGGCGGCGAATTCGCTGGGTAAACAGTTGGTGCGCGGTCTGATGGGGTCATTGCTCGGCGGCAGCAAACGCCGCTGATCAACAAGGCTCAGGTTTTGGGTTTGGCGTGGGCGGCCAGTCGCTCCAGTGCCGCTCGCAGATTCGGATCGCTGATCCCGTCGGCGGTGGCCTGGATGGTCGCCGCCGCATCCGTCGACAGGTCGATCGTCGGCCCGCTCGCCTCGCGCTGGATGGTCGGTGGCCGCACGGCGAACTTGATCCGCGTCAGATTGGCGAACTCGTCGAACATCTGCAGTTGCCGTTGCAGACGTTTCTGCTGATAGCGCAGGCGCGTGGCCCAATGGCCGTCGGTGACAATCAGCAACAGTTCGCCTTCGCGCCACTTGGCCACGTGGCAATGTTCACGGGCGGCGGGTTGCAGTTGGCTTTCGAGCAGACGTTGCAGATGGGCCAGGCGTTGCGCATGACCGAGGATGGCTTTCAACGGCCTGGCTTCGCGTAGCAGAACGGCGGGCGCTCTGGCTGTGAGAGGGCGAAATGCCATGATCTAGGACCTGAAGTGACAGAGGCGCCATGGTAGCAGATGGCACCCATTTCACTCGCCCATTGCTTTTGTCCCTGCTTTGCCCATTAAATCAACGACTAACTTCTTTGCTGTACGGCTTGAAGTTGAGCAAAACGCCCCTATTTTAAGTGAGCCCCGTCAAAGCGCAGTGCCAGCATCGTGGAATATCCCCACTTTCCTCACCACCGTTTCCGGGTAGAATGCTCGTTCGCATGCGGCCATGAGGGCTGCACGGGCGACTCACGGGGCCGCCCTCCATCCCTTTAGTGTGGAAGATCCTGCCGATATGTTTGCGCCTTTGTTAAAGAAACTTTTTGGAAGCAAGAACGAGCGTGAAGTCAAACGCATGCTCAAGACGGTGCAGCTCGTCAATGCCTTCGAAGAGAAGATGGTCGCCCTCTCGGACGATCAACTGCGCGCCAAGACCGCAGAGTTCAAGGACCGCATTGCCAAGGGGGAGACCCTCGACAAGCTGTTGCCCGAAGCCTTTGCGGTCGCCCGCGAAGCCGGCAAGCGTGTCATGGGCATGCGCCACTTCGACGTCCAGCTGATCGGCGGCATGACCCTGCATGAAGGCCGGATCGCCGAAATGCGTACCGGTGAAGGCAAGACGCTGGTGGGTACCCTGGGTGTTTACCTCAACGCGCTGTCCGGCAAGGGCGTGCACGTTGTGACCGTGAACGACTACCTGGCCCGCCGTGACGCCAACTGGATGCGCCCGCTGTATGAATTCCTCGGCCTGACCGTCGGCATCGTGACGCCGTTCCAGCCGCCGGAAGAGAAGCGCGCCGCCTACGCCGCCGACATCACCTACGGCACCAACAACGAATTCGGGTTCGACTACCTGCGCGACAACATGGCGTTCAGCATGGAAGAGAAATTCCAGCGCGAACTCAACTTTGCCGTGATCGACGAAGTCGACTCCATCCTCATCGACGAAGCGCGTACTCCGCTGATCATTTCCGGTCAGGCCGAGGACAGCTCCAAGCTGTACATCGAGATCAACAAGCTGATCCCGAAACTCAAGCTGCACGTCGAAGAAGTCGAAGGCGAAGTCACCCAGGAAGGCCATTACACCGTTGACGAGAAGACCCGTCAGGTCGAACTCAACGAAGCCGGTCACCAGTTCATCGAAGACCAGCTGACCAGCATCGGTCTGCTGGCCGAGGGCGAGAGCCTGTACTCGGCGCACAACCTGAGCCTGCTGACTCACGTCTACGCCGGTCTGCGTGCGCACAAACTGTTCCACCGCAACGTCGAATACATCGTGCAGGACGGTCAGGTCGTACTGGTCGACGAACACACCGGTCGTACCATGCCGGGCCGTCGTCTGTCCGAAGGCCTGCACCAGGCCATCGAAGCCAAGGAAAACCTGAACATCCAGGCCGAGAGCCAGACCCTGGCATCGACCACGTTCCAGAACTACTTCCGTCTGTACGAAAAACTGTCCGGCATGACCGGTACGGCTGACACCGAAGCGTTCGAATTCCATCAGATCTATGGCCTGCCGGTCATCGTGATCCCGACCAACAAGCCGTTGGCCCGTAAGGACTACAACGACCTGGTGTTCCTGACCGCCGAAGAGAAATACGCGGCGATCGTCAACGACATCAAGGAAAGCATGGCTGCCGGCCGTCCGGTGCTGGTGGGTACTGCGACCATCGAAACCTCCGAGCACATGTCCGCATTGCTCGAGAAGGAAGGTATCGAACACAAGGTCCTGAACGCCAAGTTCCACGAAAAAGAAGCTGAAATCATCGCGCAGGCCGGTCGTCCGGGCGCACTGACCATTGCTACCAACATGGCCGGTCGTGGTACCGACATCCTGCTGGGCGGCAACTGGGAAGTTGAAGTGGCTTCGCTGGAAAACCCGACCCCTGAGCAGATCGCCCAGATCAAGGCCGACTGGCAGAAGCGTCACCAGCAAGTGCTGGAGTCCGGCGGTCTGCAGGTGATCGCCTCCGAGCGTCACGAATCCCGCCGTATCGACAACCAGCTGCGTGGTCGTGCGGGCCGTCAGGGCGACGCCGGTTCCAGCCGCTTCTACCTGTCGCTGGAAGACAGCCTGATGCGCATCTTCGCCTCTGACCGGGTGAAGAACTTCATGAAAGCCCTGGGCATGCAGTCCGGTGAAGCGATCGAGCACCGCATGGTGACCAACGCCATCGAGAAGGCACAGCGCAAGGTTGAAGGCCGCAACTTCGACATCCGCAAGCAACTGCTCGAGTTCGACGACGTCAACAACGAACAGCGTAAAGTGATCTATCACATGCGTAACACGTTGCTGGCTGCGGACAACATCGGCGAGACCATCGCTGATTTCCGTCAGGACGTCCTGAACGCCACCGTCAGCGCGCACATTCCGCCGCAATCGCTGCCAGAGCAGTGGGACGTAGCCGGTCTGGAAGCGTCGATCGCCAGCGACTTCGGCGTGAAACTGCCGATCCAGCAATGGCTCGACGAAGACGATCACCTGTACGAAGAAACCCTGCGCGAGAAGCTGATGAACGAGCTGATCGCCGCGTACAACGAAAAAGAAGACCAGGCTGGCGCCGAAGCCCTGCGTTCGTTCGAGAAGCAGATCGTGCTGCGCGTGCTGGACGATCTGTGGAAAGACCACCTGTCGACCATGGATCACCTGCGTCACGGCATCCACCTGCGTGGTTATGCGCAGAAGAACCCGAAGCAGGAATACAAGCGCGAGTCCTTCACGCTGTTCTCCGAGCTGCTGGATTCGATCAAGCGCGACTCGATCCGTGTGTTGTCGCACGTTCAGGTTCGCCGCGAAGATCCGGCCGAGGAAGAACAACGCCTGCGTCAGGAAGCCGAAGCACTGGCCGCCCGCATGCAGTTCGAACACGCCGAGGCTCCTGGCCTGGAAGCGCAACCGGAACTGGTCGGTGAAGAGGTCGATGTGGCCCTCGCCACCGCCCCGGTTCGCAACGAGCAGAAGCTGGGCCGCAACGAACTGTGCTACTGCGGTTCGGGCAAGAAATTCAAGCATTGCCACGGGCAGATCCAGTAAACCCCGTTTCAATCGCTGAAATACCCGCGCCGCGACCGGCACCAGCCGTCGCGGCGTTTTGCCATTTACACCACCGCCACTACGCTTGGCGGTGCTGACATCATTGAGTAAGGAGCGCATTCATGGCTGTTGGTCTTGGTCCTTTGCCAACGTTGCACCCGGTTGCCGGTTTTGAACTCGGTATCGCTTCGGCCGGCATCAAGCGCCCGGGGCGCAAGGATGTCGTCGTGATGCGTTGCGCCGAAGGTTCCACCGTGGCGGGCGTGTTCACGTTGAACGCTTTCTGTGCAGCGCCGGTGATCCTGGCCAAGAAACGCGTGCAGAACCCGGTGCGCTACCTGTTGACCAACACCGGCAATGCCAACGCCGGCACCGGCGAACCGGGCCTGGCTGCCGCCGAGCGCACCACCGCCAAACTGGCTGAACTGACCGGCGTGGATGCCAGCCAGATCCTGCCGTACTCGACCGGCGTGATCGGCGAGCCGCTGCCGGTTGAGAAAATCGAAGGCGCCTTGCAGGCCGCACTGGACGATCTGTCGGAAAACAACTGGGAAGCTGCCGCCACCGGCATCATGACCACCGACACCCTGCCAAAAGGCGCCAGCCGCCAGTTCCAGCATGACGGCGTGACCATCACCGTCACCGGTATCAGCAAGGGCGCGGGCATGATCCGTCCGAACATGGCGACCATGCTCGGTTACATCGCCACCGACGCCAAAGTCTCCCGCGATGTGTTGCACAACCTGATGCTGGACGGCGCCAACAAGTCGTTCAACCGCATCACCATCGACGGCGACACCTCGACCAACGACTGCTGCATGCTGATCGCCACCGGCAAGGCTGCGCTGCCGGAAATCACCCGTGCCGAAGGCGAGCTGTTCGCCAAGCTGAAACAGGCCGTATTCGAAGTGTGCATGGACGTGGCTCAGGCCATCGTGCGTGACGGCGAAGGTGCGACCAAGTTCGTGACCGTTGAAGTCAACGGCGGCGGCAATCACCAGGAATGCCTGGACGTCGGCTACACCGTGGCCCACTCGCCGCTGATCAAGACTGCACTGTTTGCGTCCGACCCGAACTGGGGCCGAATCCTCGCTGCCGTTGGTCGTGCCGGCGTGCCGGATCTGGACGTGAGCAAGATCGACGTGTTCCTCGGCGACGTGTGCATCGCCAGCCGTGGCGCCCGCGCCGCGACCTACACCGAAGCCCAGGGCTCGGCAGTGATGCAGCAGGAAGAAATCACCATCCGTATCGAACTGGGTCGCGGCGATTGCAGCGAAACCATCTGGACCACCGACCTGTCCCACGAGTACGTGAAGATCAACGCCGAATACCGCACTTGATCCCTGCCGAAGAGGGAGGTCTGCGGACCTCCTTTTCTTCTGTCCCATGAAAGGACCCGAACATGAGCCTTCACCTGATCATCGGCGACAAACTGCTTTCCTCCTGGTCCCTGCGGGCGGCGCTGGCGCTTGAACTGACCGGCGCGCCCTACACCGAAGAACTGGTCAAACTCGGCAAACCCGACACCCGTGAGCGGCTGCTGGCGCACTCGCCGACCGCCAAGGTGCCGCTGCTGAAAACCGCTCGTGGCACCGTCGCCGACTCTCTGGCGATTGCCGAATACCTGGCCGAACAGTTTCCTTCCGAGCAACTCTGGCCCACCGATATCGCCGCCCGTGCCCAGGCCCGATCCGCCTGCGCGCAGATGCACAGCGGCTTTTTCGCCATGCGCAATCACATGCCGTTCAACCTGAGCCACGACGCGCCGCTCAACCCGGTGCCGCCGGAAGTGAAGGTCGATGTCGAGCGCATGCTCGCGCTGTGGGCCGAATGCCGTGCTGTCGCGACCGAACCGGGGCCTTACCTGTTTGGTCGGGTGTCGCTCGCCGATGCGTTCTTCGCACCGATTGCCGTGCGCCTGCGCACCTATCAGGTGAAGCTGCCGGCCGATGATGAAGCCTATGTTGAAACCGTCTACCAATGGCCGGCCTTCAAGGCCTGGCAAAAGGCAGGACTGGAGGAGTTGCAGTCGTGAAACGTGTACACGTCGCCGCCGCCGTCATTCGTGACGACAGCGGCAAGATTCTGATCGCCCGCCGTGCCGATACCCAGCACCAGGGCGGCCTCTGGGAATTTCCCGGTGGCAAGGTCGAAGCCGACGAGTCGGTGCAAACCGCGTTGTCTCGCGAGCTGCACGAAGAATTGGGCATCGTCGTCGGTGCCGCCCGGCCGCTGATCAAGGTGCGTCATGATTACCCGGACAAGCAGGTGTTGCTGGATGTCTGGGAAGTCTCGAGCTTCACCGGCGAACCCCACGGTGCCGAAGGCCAGCCATTGGCGTGGGTTTCCGCCAAGGAGCTGACGGATTACGAATTCCCGGCGGCCAACCAGCCGATCGTCGCGGCAGCGCGTCTGCCCGCTGAATACCTGATCACCCCGGAAGACCTGGAAACCCCGGCTTTGCTGCGCGGCATCCAGAAGGCGATTGCCGGCGGTATCAAACTGATTCAGTTGCGTGCGCCGAATGGCTATGACCCGAAGTACCGCGATCTGGCGGTAGATGCGGTCGGCCTCTGCGCCGGCAAGGCACAGTTGATGATCAAGGGCCCGTTTGAGTGGCTGGGCGATTTCCCGGCCGCCGGCTGGCACATCACCTCGGCGCAGCTGCGCAAGTACGCGGCGGCGGGGCGTCCGCTGCCGGCAGATCGCTGGTTGGCAGCGTCCTGCCACAACGCTGAAGAACTGGCGCTGGCCGAGCAGATGGGCGTGGATTTCGTCACCCTGTCGCCGGTGCAGCCGACCCAGACTCACCCGGATGCACAGCCGTTGGGCTGGGAGCAGGCTTCGACGCTGATCGAAGGCTTCAGCAAACCGGTGTTTCTGTTGGGCGGAGTCGGCCCGGCGGAGCGCGAAAAAGCGTGGGATGCCGGGGCTCAGGGTGTGGCGGGGATTCGGGCGTTCTGGCCTGAGGTCTGATTTTGTATTGAGGCTGACGTCCCCTTCGCGAGCAAGCCCGCTCCCACAGTTGAGTGCATTCCAACAGGAAGAACTCGGTCAACTGTGGGAGCGGGCTTGCTCCGGGCGGCGTTCCGACGAAGGCAGTTTGTCAGGCGCTACTTTTCTGTGGGTTTTGCTGCCGGCTGCCACAGGATTTCTGCAACACCCTGGCGCCGGGCGATCAGTCTGGCCGCCACAAACAACAGATCCGACAAGCGATTGATGTACGCCAAGCCAACCCCGGCCAACGGTTCGATCGCATTCAAATGCTGGCAACGACGTTCGGCACTGCGCGCCAGGCTGCGGCAGACATGCGCTTGGGCAATCAGCATCGAACCGCCCGGCAGAATGAAATTCTCCAGCGGCCCCAATTCCTCGTTCCACACATCAATGGCCGCTTCCAGCCGTTCGATTTCTGCTGTGTTGAGTGCCTGATATTCCGGCATCGCCAGCTCACCGCCAAGGTCGAACAACCGATGTTGGCAAGGCGCTAACACGTCGATCAATTCATTGAGCCCGGGGCAGGTTTCGCGTTCGGCGATCAATCCGGCCAGCAGTACGCCGACCTGACTGTTCAGCGTATCGACCTCGCCAATGGCCTCGATGCGCGGGTGATCCTTGGGCACCCGGCGGCCGTCGCCGAGTCCGGTTTCGCCTTTGTCGCCGGTGCGGGTGTAGATCTTCGACAAGCGAAAGCCCATGGTTTACCTCGGTAGTTGATTGGTTTCGGCGGCGATGGGTGCCGGTTGCGCCAGTGGCAGGCGCAGGGTGAAGCAGGTGCCTTGCCCCGGCGCCGACTGCACTTCCATCTGCCCTTTGTGGTTGTTGGTGATGATGAAGTACGACACCGACAGCCCGAGGCCCGTACCCTGGCCGATCTCCTTGGTGGTGAAGAACGGCTCGAAGGTGCGCTTGCGCACGTTCTCGCTCATGCCGATGCCGTTGTCCTCGACCTGAATCTCGGCCCAGGGCGGATTGAGCCGGGTGCGCAGAGTGATCCGTCCCGGCTCGCTGTCATCTTCGCGCTGGTGGATCGCCTGCGCGGCGTTTTTCAGCAGGTTGAGCAGCACCTGTTCGAGTTCATTGGCGGTGCCGGGCACCGGGCCCAGCGCCGGGTCGAACTGGCGAATGATCGCCTGGCCCTTGAAGTCGAAGCCGATGGCCAGGTCGAAGTCGTTGCCGGCGATTTCCACGGCTTGATCGATCAGGGCCGGCAGGTCGCACGGCGCCATCTGGCGGTTGCTGCGGCGGCTGAAGCTGAGCATGTGGGTGACGATTTTTGCTGCCCGGGCGCCGGCCTGCTGGATGCCGTCGAGCAGTTGCGGGACTTCCCGGCCTTGAAGGTAACGGTTCACGGTATCGAGTTCGATGCCCAGTTGTTCGGCCTGTTCGAGGTTCTTCGGCAGGTCTGGCGACAGACGTCGGCGAATGTTCTGCACGTTGTGCAGGATCGCCCCCAGCGGGTTGTTGATCTCGTGAGCCATGCCGGCGGCAAGGCCACCCACGGAAAGCATTTTCTCCGACTGCACCATCATTTCTTCCAGCGACAGGCGCTGGGTGATGTCGTCGATCCGGATCACCACGCCGCGTCCGGCGCCGCCCATCAACGGGTAGAAGGTGAGGGCGTAGTGCTTGGGCTCGTCGTCCTTGAACCACGTCACCCGCTCGATTTTCGCCACTGTGTGTTGCTCGACGGTCTGCTTGAGTTGCGGCAGGAACGGCTTGAGCGGCTCGAAGGCGAGGAAGATCGGCTGGTTCAGCGCTTCGTCCAGCCGTGTACCGGAAAGCGCGCTGGCCTCCTGGTTCCACTGCGTGACATAGAGCTGTTCATCGAGGGCGATCAGCGCCGAGGGCATGGAGTCGATGATGCTGTTGAGGTAGTTCTGGAACCCGGTGAGTTTCTTCTCGATCTTGCTGCGCACCTGGACTTCCAGTTCCAGCTTGCGATTGGTGTGGCGGGTTTCTTCGGCCAGACCCTGGGCCTGATCGTAAGCCGCCTGGGAATCATCGCGGGCGCGCTTGAGCTGCTGCTCCCGGGCCTCGATGCGCGAAAGCATGGTGTTGAATGCCTCGGCCAGACTGCCGATTTCGTCATGGTTGCCCCGAGAGGCGCGCAGGGCGTAGTTTTCCTCGCGGGTCACCTGGCGGGACAGTTCTTCCAGCTGATGGATGGGACGGGTGATCAGGCGCTTGATCTGCCGGGCGATGACCAGCCACAGCAGCACACTGAAAATCAGGATCCCCAGACTGGCCGTGAGTGTGCCGGTGTAGAACGCGACTGGCAGCTCGCTGCTGGCCACCAACAGCAGGTGGCCCGGCGCAGTACCGGGGCGGGGCAGGGTGATGAGTTGATTGCTGCGAAACTCGGTCAGTTGCCAGGCTTCGATGTGCCGGTAGCGTTCCGGCAGTTTGAGTTTGTCGCCGTGCTGCAACTGCGCCAGACGTTCGCCTTTGCCGTCATATAAAGCGGCGGCACGCAGCGGGGAATAGCTGTCGAGCTCCTTGAGCAGGCGTTCGGCGCTTTGCGGCGACTGCAAGGCTTCGGCCACCAGACTCGGGTTGGACACCAGCCGGCCGATGGTCTGCAACGCCTGGGGCGCCATGCTTTCCTGGGAAATGTAATAGGCGGCGCTGATAAAGGTCAGGTTGGCGACCAGCAACACAGTGGTCAACAGCACCAGCAGAGCGGCCAGCAGTTTCTGGCCGACCGGCAGGTTTTCGAGACGCTGGCGCAATGGCATCAGGTTTATCGCAGCAAAGGAACAAGTGGCCAGCGTAGCCGCTGCTCAGTCGACGGGCAATCCGAGACTGTGCAGATGAGCGGTCAGTCGCTGTTGCAATTGCTTCAGATGCGGCAGGTTCAACTGATGACGCTCTGCAACCTTGCAGGCATGGCCGAGCAGATAGCTGATTTCGGTGCGGCGCTGGCTGGCCACGTCCTGGTACATGGACGAGAAGTTCGCTGCCGTAGCCTGGATCACCCGTTCGACTTCCTGTTGCAGGTTGTCCGCCGCGGCCGGTTGCCCGCAGTTTTCGAGCAGCTCGGTCAGTTCGCCGCACAGGGTTGCGACTTCGCAGTGATGCTGCTGCAAGCCGCCGTTGCGGCAGTCGTGCAGCACCGTCAGCGGATTGATCGCACAGTTGAGCGCCAGTTTGCGCCACAGGCGGGTGAGGATGTCGGCGCTCCATTCATGGGGGATTTTCGCTGTCTCAAGGTCGTCCAGCCAGATCGGCGCCACGGGATGGCCGGCGTCGCCCAGCCAGGTGTAGCCATGGCCGGCGAATACCACGCGCCAGTCGCCGTCGCGAAACGCGCCCTCGGTGCTGGAGGCGCTGATGCAGCGGGCCTGCGGGACTTGTGCGGCGACCGCTTCCTGGCTGCCGAGGCCATTCTGCAAAAGAATCAGTTCGGCGTCCGGTGCCAGGCGATGAGCAAGCCCGGCCACGGCCGCTTCGGCGTCGTAGGCCTTGCAGGCCACCAGCAGGCGACGGATGGGGCCGGGACTGTCCGGGGTTTCACCGGGGATTGCGTAACTAGTGGCCACGCCTTGTTCGACGAGGGTCAGGCCGCCCGCCGTTGCATAGTCGTGCAGGCGGTCGATGTCGCGCAGGATCAGCCGGACCGGCAATCCGGCCCGGGTCAGACGCGTGGCCCAGAGCGTGCCGAGACTTCCGGCGCCGAGGACGTGCCAGGGGGTGGACATCAGTTTTTCACTCGGTAAGGTACAGGCATGCAAGGCTCGCCGTGTCGGTGGGAAAAGACCCGTTATAATGAGCCCGATTTTAACCGCAAGCCAAGCGCGCCGCGTCCCGTACGAGCGCGCCTTTTTATTGGAGAGATTACATGCCGTCGTTCGACGTGGTATCCGAACTGGACAAACACGAACTCACCAACGCGGTCGAGAACGCCGTGAAGGAACTCGATCGTCGTTATGACCTGAAAGGCAAGGGCAGCTTTGAATTCAAGGAAAAGGACCTGACCGTCCACCTGACCGCTGAAGCCGATTTCCAGCTGGAAGCGATGATCGAGATCCTCAAGCTGGCCCTGGTCAAGCGCAAGATCGACGTGCAGTGCCTTGAAGTCAAAGACTCCTTCGCTTCGGGCAAACTGATGAAACAGGACGCCGTCCTCAAGGAAGGCATCGACAAGGAGCTGGCGAAGAAAATCGTCGGCCACATCAAGGAAGCCAAGCTCAAGGTGCAGGCCGCCATCCAGGGCGAGCAGGTGCGTGTGACCGGCAAGAAGCGTGACGACCTGCAGGAGGCCATCGCGGCCCTGCGTGCCAAGGAATTCGGCATGCCACTGCAGTTCAACAACTTCCGCGACTAAGCTTTTCGGTCGGGAACCTCTCGGCGTTTAAAGCGTCCGAGGCCCAAGCAACGGCAGAAACGATTGAGCCCTTTAAGGCCCGGTCTTTCTGCCGCTGGTTTTTTACAGCCCGGGAAGCCGGCAATCAGGAGATAAAAGATGGATTTGAATGCTGAGGTGGACAACCTGGTCAAGGCATCCCAGGCGTGGATTCCGATGATCATGGAATACGGCAGCCGTGTGTTGCTGGCGGTGATTACCCTGGCCATCGGCTGGTGGCTGATCAACAAGGTCACGCAAAAGCTCGGCGGCCTGCTGGCCCTGCGCAATGCCGACCTGGCACTGCAAGGTTTCATCAGCAGTCTGGCCAACATCATTCTCAAGGTGCTGCTGATTGTCAGCGTGGCGTCGATGATCGGCGTCGAGACCACCTCGTTCGTTGCGGCGATCGGTGCGGCCGGCCTGGCTATCGGTCTGGCGTTGCAGGGCAGTCTGGCGAACTTCGCCGGCGGCGTGCTGATTCTGCTGTTCCGTCCGTTCCGTATCGGTGACTGGATCGAAGCCCAGGGTGTGGCAGGTACTGTCGACAGCATCCAGATCTTCCACACCGTGCTGCGCACCGGTGACAACAAGACCATCATCGTCCCGAACGGCAACCTGTCGAACGGCATCATCACCAACACCAACCGTCAGCCAACCCGCAAGGTTGTGTTCGACGTAGGTGTGGATTACGAAGCCGATCTGCAAAAGGCCCGTCAGGTGCTGCTGGATCTGGCCAAGGATGAGCGCGTGTTGCAGGATCCGGCACCTCAGGCCGTTATTTCGACACTGGGTGACAGTTCGATCACTGTTTCTCTGCGCGTGTGGGTTAAAACTGCGGATTACTGGGATGTCATGTTCATGTTTAACGAACAATCCCGTGATCGTTTAAAGACTGCTGGCATTGATATTCCTTTTCCGCAACGAGTGATTCGTGTGGTTCAGGAATCGGCAGTGTAATGATAGGTTGCTAATTAATTGCCTGACTTATCGGTCAGGCATTTATTACAAGTGACAGGCAATAAAAAAGGCCCATCCGAAGATGGGCCTTTTTTGTTTTGTTACCGCAACTAACTCGGTGCGATTACAAAAGCGACAGCGGGTAGTCGACGATCAGACGGAACTCTTTGGTATCGCCTTCACCTTCGTCGGCGTTAGCAAAGTGCCAGGCTTGACGAATACGGAAGGACAGGTCTTTGGCCGGGCCAGACTGAACTACGTATTTGGCTTCGAAGTTGGTTTCGTTGTGCTTGCCATCTTCGCCATACAGAC
Organism: Pseudomonas sp. B21-021; assembly: GCF_024749205.1. Taxonomy (NCBI): domain Bacteria; kingdom Pseudomonadati; phylum Pseudomonadota; class Gammaproteobacteria; order Pseudomonadales; family Pseudomonadaceae; genus Pseudomonas; species Pseudomonas sp. B21-021. The sequence continues at coordinate 5,059,132 of NZ_CP087192.1, read as the reverse complement.
CAGCGTAGGCGCTGCCTGCTGGAGTGTGGGTGCCGTCGATGTCCCAGCCTTTAACGTAGCGGGTCATGAAGCTCAGACCCGGAACGCCGTACTCGGCCATTTTGATGTCGTAACGGATCTGGGCAGACTTCTCGCCCGGGGCGTTGAAGTCAGAGTACTGGATGGAGTTGGCGAGGAAGATCGAGTCGCCGCCACGGTTGTTCTTGCCCACGCCGATGTAGTCGAACGGAGTGTCGCCGTTGACCTTCTGGAACGCCAGGGTGATGGTGTGCGCTTTCAGGAACGAGAGAGCGGTGGCCAGGGAGAACGCGGTGTTGCTGATGTCACCGGCTTTCGCGCTACCGGTGTCGGTGGTGCGATAGATGTTGAAGTCGGTGTTCAGCGAGGTGTCACCACCGAACGGAGTGGTGAGGTTCACGTTGGCGTAGTACTGGTTCCAGATGTCTTCCAGTTTGGCGCCGTAGAGCGATGCGCTCAGGTTTTCGGTGATGCCGTACTTGCCACCGAAGTAGTCGATGGTGTTGGCTTCAACGCCGGCGTAGGTCGCGTACAGACCGCCTTCACGGGAGTTGCGGTCCTGGCTGGTTGCCGAGTAGAAGTGACCGGCTTCGAGGTCAAGGTCTTTGATCTCGCTGCTCTGCAGTTGGAAACCGCTGGCAGTTTGCGGAAGGATACGGGAGCCGCCGACAGCGAATACCGGAGCGGTGCTAGGCTGCATGTCACCGATTTTCAGCTCGGTTTTCGAAACGCGGAACTTGATGGCAGCGCCGGCTTTGCCTTGGCTGTCGTCAGGGTCGCGGGAACCGTTTGCATTGAATTCGTTGCTGCGGCTCATGTTGCCGGAGCCGCTGGTGCCGGCGCCGCCGTCCAGTTTGATGGCCAGGTAGCCGAATGCATCAACGCCGACGCCAACAGTACCTTGGGTGTAACCGGAGCTGAAGTTGCCCCAGATACCCTGGGTCCAGTCTTTTACGTCACGGGCACCGTCTTTGTTGTCACGGTTGAAGTAATAGTTGCGAATCAGCAAATCAGCTTTCGCGTCTTCAACAAAGCCTTTGGCTTCAGCCTGGTCACTTACGAACGGTGCGGCCGTAGCCATCTGAGTACTGGCTGCTGCTGCAACTGCCAGTGCGATCATGCTCCACTTCATCACGCGCATCGTGATTTGCTCCTTTGGTTTTAGAAGAGTACTGCCGTCCCACCTGTTTTATTATCTGGGCGGCTCTTTCTTTTTGTGTCGGCGCAAACTTATATCACGCCGACCATGTTGGCGATACTTGCGAATCCAACCTTTCAGCTTCTTTACGAGCGTGTCGCAAACGGCTTGGTAGATGTCGCAAATTTACAGTCCAAATGCAATGGGACTGACAACTTCAGCGCTGTTTTACAGAGCTTGAGCATCGGTAAAAAAGAGTCCCTTGGCAAAACGCTTGAATCTCCATCGGGCAACCCTGCCACTGTTTTTATGGGGCTCAAGGCATCCACTTCTTGTGGTGCGCTTATAGTCCATATGGGTATGAATGCAACAAGCGTGCACAAACCGCTGAATTGTTCCGGTTTTTTTCAAGGTGCTCGTTTGACGCTGTAAAAACCTCACAAAACCGGGGGCTTCGAGGGGCTTTCAAACAGGCTTGACGCCATCCTTCGCATGGTGTTGCTCCCTGAAAGTCGCAGCGCGACAACCAAAAACGTTACCGGTTCACCCCGTCGGTGAGTATTCGGCGGATGCCCGACGCACTGAGCGTAGACGCACTGTGCGGTTTTGGTGCAAAAAAATTCAAAGGCTGTACTGAATTCATACAGTTGGGTCGCTGGATGAACGTAAACGCTGAGGTGTGAGCGGGTCATTTTGCTCGGTTTATTCGCATTGCCGGTTCCGTCCTGGTGCACGCGAGGCATAAATGTCACATCCCGGAGCGTGGAGGCATTCTTGCGGCAACGCTGTTCGTCGTGAAGCTCACTCCAATCGCAGGTATGCTGCCGTCCAGTCGCTTGGCGCAGCGCATTCACAGCGGGGCGCTAAGCTGAAAACAGGTCATTTCGCCGGGAGTGCGCGCAGTGTTTGCTTTAGATCCACGACTTCAACAGGACACGCTGACCATCGGCGATTTCCCGCTTTGCCGATTGCTGTTGTCCAACGACGCCAACTACCCGTGGTTCATCCTGGTGCCACGCCGCGACGATATCAGCGAGTTGTTTCAGTTGGATGTCGCCGACCAGCAGCGCTTGTGGGAAGAAACCACGGCCCTGGCCGAGGTGCTCAAGGACTCCTTCGACGCCGACAAGATGAATGTCGCGACCCTGGGTAATGTGGTCAGCCAGATGCATATGCATGTGATCGTGCGTAAACGGGATGACGCCGCGTGGCCGGCACCGGTCTGGGGCAAACATCCCGCCAAGCCTTACAGTGCCGAGCAAGTGGCCGCGATTCGCGAGCGCCTGCGTCTGGTGCTGGACGAAGAATTCACCTTTCTGGAGGGCTGATCATGAGCCTCGAGCAACGCGTTACCGAGCTGGAAAGTCGTCTGGCATTTCAGGATGACACCATCCAGGCATTGAACGATGTGCTGGTAGAGCAGCAGCGAGTGGTCGAGCGTCTGCAATTGCAGATGGCAGCCGTACTCAAGCGCCAGGAAGAGATGGTGGGGCAGTTCGGTTCTTTCGAAGAAGACGCACCGCCGCCACACTATTGAGAAGTGCGCGGGCAGGCTCCCGTGAAAAACGCACCCATTAAAAAACCGCGAACAGCCAGGCTGTTCGCGGTTTTTTTATTGCGTGGACATGGATCAGCGACGCGGCAGGGCGGCGATCACGTCCTCGGCCTGCAGGCCCTTGTCACGGTTCATCACCGAGAACTCCACACGCTGGCCTTCGACCAGAACGCGGTGGCCTTCGCCACGGATGGCGCGAAAGTGCACGAAAATATCATCGCCGGAATCCCGGGAGATAAAGCCGAAGCCCTTGGAGGTGTTGAACCACTTGACGGTGCCGGTATCGCGGTTGCTCATGTCGTAGCTTTGCGCGGCGGCGGCCGGGGAGGATTTGTAGAAGCTGACGGCCAGGTGCAGAACCACGGCGACCAGTGCGATCACCAGGCTGAACAGCACGGCTGGCTGGCCGGCGATGACAGGCATCGGCGCGATCAGGGTCAGGGTTTGCAGGACAACGGTCAGGACCAGCAAAGCGCTGACCAGGTTTTGCAGATGCTGGCGCGGACCTTTGTTCCAGTAAGGGATAACTGGCGCAAGGATCAGGTTCAGCAGGCCGAAAAAGGCCAGGTAAAGTGCATCGGGTTGTTGCAGGTAAGGTACCGCTTCGGACTTCAGGCTGGGTATGAAGGACAGCAGCAAGGCTGCTGCGCCCATTAGCAGGTGGACGATTTTCAACATTTTTATTGACTCACGTTATGACGGCTCACAAGGAAGAGCTGAAGGCGCACGGTTCGCTTCGGAACAATAAAGAGGCGTTGGACACGTGCCCGGCATCAGCCTATGCGCAGGCCCGGAAAACGGGGCGTAGCGACACACTGCCTATTTAACAGCAAAGCCTGCGGCTACTCAAATCACGCCGGCCAGCGGCAGCGTGTGGGGCGATTTGTCGCTTCTATCGGGTCGATACGGGGGCTGCGATGCGAGGGAGGCCTTGCTACAGTGAACCGACACCTGCTGGATGAATTCAATCGCCGTTAGGGGGTAAGCATGGCAATCGATATCGGTATCAGTGAAGAAGACCGCAAATCCATCGTCGAAGGGCTCTCGCGCCTGCTGTCGGACACCTACGTGCTGTATCTGAAGACTCACAACTTCCACTGGAACGTCACCGGGCCGATGTTCCGGACCCTGCATCTGATGTTCGAGGAGCAATACAACGAACTGGCCCTGGCGGTGGACTCGATTGCCGAACGGATCCGGGCGCTGGGCTTTCCGGCGCCGGGCGCGTACGCGACCTATGCGCGCCTGTCTTCTATTAAGGAAGAGGAGGGCGTGCCGAGTGCCGAGGACATGATCAAACAATTGGTCGAGGGGCAGGAAGCGGTCACGCGCACGGCGCGGGGGATTTTCCCTCTGCTGGACAAGGTCAGTGACGAACCGACAGCCGACCTTCTGACCCAGCGCATGCAGGTTCACGAGAAAACCGCGTGGATGCTTCGCGCACTGCTCGAGGCCTGATGACGGAAAGCGCACGGATCCTTCGTTCGTGCGCTTTTCTCTTTTTTGCCCGGAAAAATCATTCGCGACGGTAGGAAACAAGGAAGACGACCCGCCGCTCCATGATCCTCCGTATCGCGTTGGCTTATCCTACGTGGATGGTCAAAAAGTCATCTGGATCTGCCTTTGCACCTGCGCTTTTAATGAGGTCACAGGAACTCGCCTTGATCACAGGCGCAGAAATGGCAAAGGAGTGTCAGCGATATGGAAGGTGGAGACAGGCGAGGCGACATTGCTGTCGGTTTGCAGCAGGACAGATTCGGGGAGCCGTTTCTCGGCGGGTTCGACATGGCGTTGACTCGGCCGCTGTCCCGATCGGTACGCTTGAACGGGTTCGCGACCTGCATGCGGCTGGAGCAGGTTTACTGGAACATCCTGGGCCGGATGGCCGAGGACAATTGCTGTTCGGTCGGCACGTTGTTGTCCCGTGTCGATCGTGAAGTTCACCTGCGCCATGGCGGGGTGAAAAACTTCAGCGGTCTGGTGCGGGTGGTGTGTGTGGTGCATGGCCTGCGGGATTCTCCGGGGATGCACGACGCGGGTTGTCACTGACAAGACGGCCTGTGCAGTCTTCCGGCTGCACAGGCCGCATTTAATGGATATAATCCCGCTCTTTCGCCGCACAGCCCTGCGTGTGCTGGCAATCTGATTGCCGAGACAACCCCATGCCGATGTACGATTACCAATGTGCTTCCTGTGGTCATCAGCTGGAAGCCATTCAAAAGATCAGCGACGCACCACTGGTCGATTGCCCTGCCTGCCAGGCGCCGGAACTCAAGAAGCAGCTGTCGATGCCGGGCTTTCGCCTCAGCGGCAGCGGCTGGTACGAAACCGATTTCAAGACCGGCGCGAAGAAGAATCTGGCCGGTGGCGACAAATCTGACTAGGGTTCAAACCCAGGTCGAACGACACGCGCGAGTTTCCACACGTTGCACATTGCTTGAGTGCAGCGGGATCTCCACCGAATTTCGAATTACGAGAAGCGAACCACTACCATGATGCGCAGCCATTATTGCGGCCAACTGAACGAAAGCCTGGAAGGCCAGGAAATTACCCTTTGCGGATGGGTTCACCGTCGTCGCGACCACGGCGGGGTGATTTTCCTCGATATCCGTGATCGTGACGGTCTGGCCCAGGTAGTGTTCGATCCGGATCGCGCCGAGAGCTTTGCCGCCGCCGATCGCGTGCGCAGCGAATACGTCGTGAAGATCACCGGCAAGGTTCGCCTGCGTCCGGCCGGTGCCACCAACGCCAACATGGCGTCGGGCATGATCGAAGTGCTGGGCTACGAGCTCGAAGTGCTGAACGAGTCGGAAACCCCGCCGTTCCCGCTGAACGAGTTCTCCGACGTCGGCGAAGAAACCCGTCTGCGCTATCGCTTCCTGGACCTGCGTCGTCCGGAAATGGCCGAGAAGCTGCGTCTGCGTTCGCGCATGACCACCAGCATCCGTCGCTACCTGGACGAGAACGGCTTCCTCGACGTCGAAACGCCGATCCTGACCCGTGCCACTCCGGAAGGCGCGCGCGACTACCTCGTACCGAGCCGTACCCACGCCGGTTCGTTCTTCGCGCTGCCGCAATCGCCACAGCTGTTCAAGCAACTGCTGATGGTTGCCGGCTTCGACCGCTACTACCAGATCGCCAAGTGCTTCCGCGACGAAGACCTGCGTGCCGACCGTCAGCCTGAGTTCACTCAGATCGACATCGAGACCAGCTTCCTCGACGAAAAAGACATCATGGGCCTGACCGAAGGCATGATCCGCAACCTGTTCAAGGAAGTGCTGGATCTGGAATTCGGCGAATTCCCGCACATGACCTTCGAAGAAGCCATGCGCCGTTACGGTTCCGACAAACCGGACCTGCGTAACCCGCTGGAACTGGTCGACGTGGCCGATCAGCTGAAAGAAGTTGATTTCAAGGTCTTCAGCGGCCCTGCCAACGATCCGAAATGCCGTATCGCCGCACTGCGCGTTCCAGGCGGGGCGAGCATGCCGCGCAAGCAGATCGACGACTACACCAAGTTCGTCGGCATCTACGGTGCCAAGGGCCTGGCGTACATCAAGGTCAACGAGCGTGCTGCCGGTGTTGACGGTCTGCAATCGCCGATCGTGAAAAACATCCCGGAAGCCAACCTGAACGTGATCCTCGATCGCGTCGGCGCAGTCGACGGCGACATTGTGTTCTTCGGCGCTGACAAGGCCAAGATCGTCAGCGAAGCCCTGGGCGCGCTGCGTATCAAGCTCGGTCACGACCTGAAGCTGCTGACCTGCGAATGGGCTCCGATGTGGGTCGTCGACTTCCCGATGTTCGAAGAGAACGACGACGGCAGCTTCTCCGCATTGCACCACCCGTTCACCGCACCGAAGTGCTCGCCGGAAGAGCTGGAAGCCAACCCGGCTGGCGCTCTGTCCCGTGCCTACGACATGGTGCTGAACGGCACCGAGCTGGGTGGCGGTTCGATCCGTATCCACCGCAAAGAGATGCAACAGGCGGTATTCCGTCTGCTGGGCATCAACGAAGCGGAACAGGAAGAGAAGTTCGGCTTCCTGCTCGACGCCCTGAAATACGGCGCGCCGCCGCACGGTGGTCTGGCCTTCGGTCTGGACCGTCTGGTGATGCTGATGACCGGCGCCCAGTCGATCCGTGAAGTGATCGCCTTCCCGAAAACCCAGAGTGCTGCCGATGTGATGACGCAGGCGCCGGGTGTCGTGGATGCGAAGGCATTGCGCGAATTGCACATTCGTTTGCGCGAAACGCCAAAGGCCGAGTAAGACGGGCCTGAAGGCGCATCTTCGGATGCGCCTTTTTTCTTTCTGCAGTGATTGAAAACAAGATTTTTTTGCTGGCCGATGCACCTGCACGGCGGGCATTGTTCAAGAGAATTCGGAGCGAGTTATGGCAGGTCATTCCAAGTGGGCGAACATCAAGCACCGCAAAGAACGCCAGGATGCCAAGAGAGGCAAGATCTTCACCAAGTGGATCCGCGAACTGACCGTTGCGGCCCGTCAGGGCGGCGGTGATCCGGGCTCCAACCCGCGTCTGCGTCTGGCACTGGACAAGGCGCTGGGCGCCAACATGAGCCGGGACATCATCGACCGTGCCGTGGCTCGTGGCGCCGGTGCGACCGAAGCCGACAACGTTGAAGAACTGACCTACGAAGGTTACGGCCCGGGTGGCGTGGCGGTGATGGTCGAGTGCATGACCGACAACCGCAACCGTACCGCAGCGGCCGTGCGCCACGCGTTCAGCAAGTGCGGCGGCAACCTTGGTACCGACGGTTCGGTAGCCTACCTGTTCGAACGCAAGGGCCAGATCAGCTTTGCCCCGGGCGTCGACGAAGATGCACTGACGGAAGCGGCGCTGGAAGCCGATGCCGACGACGTGGTCAGCCACGAAGACGGCTCGATCGACGTGTTCACCTCGTTCACCAGTTTCTACGCGGTACGCAATGCCCTGGAAGCCGCTGGTTTCAAGGGTGATGACGCGGAAATCGTCATGCAGCCGACCACCAGCGCCGAACTGGATCTGGAGGGCGCGGAGAAGGTGCTCAAGCTGATCGACATGCTGGAAGACCTGGACGACGTGCAGAACGTCTACTCCAACGCGGACATTCCGGAAGACGTGGCCGCTCAGCTCGGTTGAGAGCGACTACGATTCAATGTGGGAGATTCCGTGTTTGAGGCTTACCCTCAAGCACGGGATCTCCCACATTTGTTTTTGTGTTTTTTCGAACCAGCAGGCTTATGACTTTAATTCTTGGTATCGACCCCGGTTCGCGCATTACCGGTTACGGCATTGTTCGCGATACCGGACGCGGCGGTTGTATCTATGTCGCCTCGGGTTGTATCCGCACCGGTGCCGGTGAGCTGCATGAGCGGTTGCAGATCGTCTATCGCGGCGTGCGGGAAATCATCCAGACCTACGGCCCGGTCACCATGGGCATCGAAAAGGTGTTCATGGCAAAAAACGCCGACTCGGCGTTGAAGCTCGGGCAGGCCCGTGGGGCCGCTATCGTTGCCGGCGCCGAAGAAAGCCTGGAGATCGCCGAGTACACGGCCACCCAGGTCAAGCAGGCTGTGGTGGGAACTGGCGCTGCCAATAAAGAGCAGGTGCAGATGATGGTCATGCACATGCTCAAGCTGACCAGCAAACCGCAAATCGACGCTTCGGATGCCCTGGCGATTGCCATTTGTCACGCCCACACCCGCTCCAGTCTGTTGCCGCACGGCCTGGGAACGGCACGCAGTCGTGGCGGGCGCCTGCGTCTCTGATAGCATCAGCAATCAATTTCACGGAATGTGGATTTCGCGCCTGGGTCGTCGGCCGTCAATCCATGTTCTGTCGGTCGCCAGCCCACGGCTGGCCAACGCTCAAGGATCTGAAACGTGATTGGACGCTTGCGCGGCACTCTGGCTGAGAAACAGCCGCCGCACCTGATTCTGGATGTAAACGGCCTCGGGTATGAGCTGGAAGTGCCCATGACCACCCTTTATCGTCTGCCGTCGGTCGGTGAACCGCTGACCTTGCACACCCATTTGGTCGTACGCGAAGACGCGCAGTTACTCTATGGTTTTGCCGGCAAGCGTGAGCGAGACTTTTTTCGCGAGTTGATCCGTCTCAATGGTGTGGGGCCGAAACTGGCCCTGGCCTTGATGTCGAGTCTGGAAGTCGACGAACTGATCCGCTGCGTGCAATCCCAGGACACCTCGGCGCTGATCAAGGTGCCGGGCGTGGGCAAGAAAACCGCCGAGCGCCTGCTGGTCGAGCTCAAGGATCGCTTCAAGGCCTGGGAAACCTCGCCGGCCATGTTCGCACTGGTGCCGAACCAGCCGGACGGCCCGGCGCCGGTCAACACCGCCGAGAACGATGCGGTCAGCGCGCTGATTTCCCTGGGCTACAAGCCACAGGAAGCGAGCAAGGCGATTTCCGCGATCAAAGAGAAAGGCCTGAGCAGCGAAGACATGATTCGACGCGCCCTGAAGGGAATGATTTAAGTGATTGAAGCTGATCGTCTGATCGCCGCCACGCACAGTCCGCGTGAGCGCGAAGAAGTCCAGGATCGGGCGATACGTCCCGTCAGCCTGGCCGAATACATCGGCCAGCCGACCGTTCGCGAGCAGATGGAACTGTTTATCCAGGCCGCCCGTGGCCGTAGCGAATCCCTCGACCACACCCTGATCTTCGGTCCGCCGGGGCTGGGTAAAACCACGCTGGCCAACATCATCGCTCAGGAAATGGGCGTGTCGATCAAGAGCACTTCCGGCCCGGTGCTGGAACGTCCGGGGGATCTGGCGGCACTGTTGACCAATCTTGAGCCGCACGACGTGCTGTTCATCGATGAAATTCATCGCCTGTCGCCGATCGTCGAAGAAGTGCTGTACCCGGCGATGGAAGACTTCCAGCTCGACATCATGATCGGTGAGGGGCCGGCGGCGCGTTCGATCAAGCTCGATCTGCCGCCGTTCACCCTGGTCGGCGCGACGACGCGGGCGGGGATGCTGACCAACCCGTTGCGAGACCGTTTCGGTATTGTCCAGCGTCTCGAGTTCTACAGCACCGCTGACCTGGCGACGATTGTCAGCCGTTCGGCGAGCATCCTCGGCCTGCCGCTGGATCCGGAAGGGTCTTTCGAGATTGCCCGCCGCGCCCGTGGCACGCCGCGAATCGCCAACCGACTGTTGCGTCGGGTGCGGGATTTCGCCGAAGTCCGGGCCAAGGGCCACATCACCAAGGCTGTCGCGGATCTGGCGCTGAACCTGCTGGATGTCGACGAGCACGGTTTCGATCATCAGGACCGGCGTCTGCTGTTGACCATGATCGAGAAGTTCGACGGCGGTCCGGTGGGCATCGACAGCCTGGCGGCGGCCATCAGCGAAGAACGCCACACCATTGAGGACGTGCTGGAGCCATACCTGATTCAGCAGGGTTACATCATGCGTACGCCGCGGGGTAGGGTGGTTACCCGTCACGCGTACCTGCATTTTGGTTTAAACATTCCGACACGAATGGGCGAGATGCCCGTGGTAGACGAGTTTCTCGATGCCGTGGACGATTAATACACATTTATTGTCGATTTATTCAGCGTTTGTACTGTCTCAGGACGGTACTTTTGCGGTAAAGCCTTCGAACAATGAAAAACAGTTGCCTGGCCGGATTGGCAACCCGAGGAGTAAGCACTAGAGTATGCGCGCGCAAAACGGGCTTGAGCCGTTCGCACATCGTTGTCGCGTTTATTACGAGGACACCGATGCGGGCGGCATCGTGTATTACGTTAATTACCTCAAGTTTATGGAACGGGCTCGAACCGAGCGGCTCCGGGAGCTGGGCTTTGCCCAGTCGGCGCTGGCAGGGGAGGACCTGTTGTTCGTCGTGCATTCCAGCGAAGCGCGTTATCACGCGCCGGCGCGACTGGACGACGAGCTTCTGGTAAGCGCTGATGTAATCGAATTGAACCGTGCCAGCCTGCGCTTTCGACAGCAGGTCAGGCGGGCAACGGATAATGTGCTGCTCTGCGAAGGGCAGTTTCTGGTGGCCTGTGTGCGCACTAACAGTTTGAAACCCCGGGCCCTTCCCGAAGACCTGCGTGCGGCCTTTGCCGACGCGGTCGGCACGGGTACACACTCAAAGCAGGAGATAAAGCGTGGAAGCTAACGTCGTCGACCATTCCTCCATGTGGAGCCTGGTCAGCAATGCCAGCATCGTGGTGCAGTTGGTAATGTTGACCCTGGTGGCCGCATCGGTGACCTCATGGATCATGATCTTTCAGCGCAGCAACCTGCTGCGCGCCGGTCGACGTGCCCTGGAGAGCTTCGAGGAGCGCTTCTGGTCGGGTATCGACCTGTCCAAACTCTACCGTCAGGCCGGCAGCAACCCGGATCCGGATTCGGGCGTCGAGCAGATCTTCCGTGCCGGCTTCAAGGAGTTCTCCCGTCTGCGTCAGCAGCCAGGCGTCGATCCTGAAGCGGTGATGGAAGGTGTGGCCCGTGCCATGCGCGTCGCCATCTCCCGCGAAGAAGAAAAGCTCGAGCAGAGCCTGCCGTTCCTCGCCACCGTAGGTTCCGTCAGCCCGTACATCGGTCTGTTCGGTACCGTCTGGGGGATCATGAACTCGTTCCGCGGTCTGGCCAGCGCCCAGCAGGCCACTCTGGCCACCGTGGCTCCCGGCATCGCCGAAGCCCTGATCGCCACCGCGATCGGTCTGTTTGCCGCGATCCCGGCCGTTATCGCTTACAACCGTTTCTCTGCCCGCAGCGAAACCTTGCTGAGCCGCTACTACACCTTCGCCGATGAATTCCAGGCGATCCTGCACCGCAAAGTGCACACCAGCGAAGAATAAGCAGGTATTTCCCGATGGCTTTAATCACTCGAGCCCGACACAAGCGCAAGCCGGTCGCCGAGATGAACGTAGTGCCTTACATCGACGTGATGCTGGTGCTGCTGGTCATCTTCATGGTGACTGCGCCGATGCTCAATCAGGGCGTGAAAGTGGATCTGCCCAAGGTTTCCAGCGAAGCCTTGCCGCAGGACAACAACACCCAGGTGCTGACCATTTCGATCAAGTCGGACAAGACCTACTACTGGAACCTTGGCAGCGAAGTCGACACCGAGAAGCAGCAGGACCGGGCCATGACCCTGCCACAGATGACCGACGCGGTGACCAAGATCATTCGCGCCGGCACTGAAGGCGGCAAGCGTACCCAGGTCTTCATCCGTGGCGACAAGTCCGTCGATTATGGCTCCGTCATGGGCGCCATGGGCGGGTTGCAGAAAGCCGGGGTCGGTAACGTTGGCTTGATCACCGAGGCGCCCTGATGCAGCAACAGCGAGAGCCGTCCGCCTCGGAAAGCTACTTCTGGCCTAGTGTCTGGGCGATTGGCTTGCACGTGCTGGTGTTCGGCATGCTGTTCGTCAGTTTCGCCCTGACCCCGGAGCTGCCGCCGGCCAAGCCGATTGTCCAGGCGACCCTGTACCAGCTGAAATCGAAAAGTCAGGCAACCACCCAGACCAATCAGAAGATTGCGGGTGAGGCGAAGAAATCCGCCGCGCGCCAGACCGAAGTCGAGCAGATGGAGCAGAAAAAGGTCGAGCAGGAAGCGGTGAAGGCTGCGGAACAAAAGAAAGAAGAAGCGGCTCAAAAGGCCGAGGAAGCCAAGAAGGCCGATGAGGCGAAGAAAGCGGACGAGGCGAAGAAGGCTGATGAAGCCAAGAAAGCCGAAGACGCGAAGAAAACCGCCGAAGCCAAGAAGGCAGAAGAGAAACAATTGGCTGATATAGCCAAGAAGAAAGCCGAAGAAGAAGCCAAGAAGGCTGCTGAAGAAGAGGCCAAGAAAGCGGCCGCTGAAGAAGCCAAGAAGAAGATCGTCGAAGACGCGAAGAAGAAAGCCGCCGAAGACGCCAAGAAGAAAGCTGAAGCTGAAGAGGCGAAGAAGAAAGTCGCCGAGGACGCGAAGAAGAAAGCTGCTGCCGATGCTGCGAAGAAGAAAGCGCAGGAAGCGGCACGTAAATCCGCCGAAGACAAAAAGGCTCAGGCCCTGGCAGATTTGCTTTCCGACACGCCGCAGCGCCAGCAGGCCTTGGCCGATGAGCAGGGCGATGAAGTCGCGGGCAGTTTCGATGACCTGATTCGTGCGCGGGCAGCGGAAGGCTGGGCACGTCCACCTTCGGCACGCAAAGGCATGACGGTTGTACTGCAGATCGGCATGTTGCCGGACGGTACGGTGACTTCGGTCAGCGTGGCCAAGTCCAGTGGCGACGGTCCGTTCGATGCGTCGGCAGTGGCAGCGGTCAAGAATATTGGACGTTTGACGGAAATGCAGGGAATGAAGCCGAGCGATTTCGCTCCGTATCGTTCATTCAAGATGACATTCACACCTGAGGATCTAGCCTTGTGAGAAACCTTCTTCGAGGAATGCTGGTCGTGATCTGCTGCATGGCAGGGATCGCGATGGCGGATGAAAAGAACATTCTGGTCACCAGCGGCAGCGATCGGGCAACTCCGATCGCCGTCGTACCGTTCGGTTTCCAGGGCGGTGCCGTCCTGCCGGATGACATGGCTGAAATCATTGGTAACGATTTGCGCAACTCGGGCTATTACTCGCCGATTCCAAAGCAAAACATGATCAGCCAGCCAAGCCAGCCGAGCGAAATCATCTTCCGTGACTGGAAGGCGGTGGGCGCGCAATACATGATGGTCGGCAGCATCGCGCCGGCCGGTGGCCGTCTGCAGGTGCAGTGGGCTCTGTTCAACGTCGCAACCGAGCAGAAAGTGGCTGACGGCAGTGTGTCCGGTACTACCGAACAGCTGCGTGACATGGCGCACTTCATCTCCGATCAGTCGTTCGAAAAGCTGACCGGTATTAAAGGTGCATTCTCGACTCGCCTGCTGTACGTCACAGCCGAGCGTTTCTCCGAGAAGAACACCCGTTACACCCTGCAGCGTTCGGACTATGACGGCGCCCGCGCCGTGACCCTGCTGCAATCGCGCGAGCCGATCCTGTCGCCGCGTTTTGCACCGGACGGCAAGCGTATCGCCTACGTGTCGTTCGAACAGAAGCGTCCGCGCATCTTCATGCAGAACATCGACACCGGTCGCCGCGAGCAGATCACCAACTTCGAAGGCCTGAACGGCGCGCCAGCCTGGTCGCCGGACGGCAATCGCCTGGCGTTCGTGCTGTCGAAAGACGGTAACCCGGACATCTACGTGATGAACCTCGGTTCGCGTCAGATCACCCGCGTGACCGCAGGTCCTGGCATCAACACTGAACCGTACTGGGGCAAGGATGGTTCGACCATCTACTTCACCTCCGACCGTGGCGGCAAGCCGCAGATCTACAAAACCAGCGCCGGTGGCGGCGGTGCCGAACGTGTGACGTTCGTAGGCAACTACAACGCCAACCCCAAGCTTTCGGCGGATGAAAAGACCCTGGTGATGATCCATCGTCAGGACGGTTTCACCAATTTCAAAGTGGCGGCCCAGGATTTGCAGCGCGGAAGTGTAAAAATCCTCACTGATAGCACTCTGGACGAGTCGCCTACTGTTGCGCCCAACGGCACCATGGTAATCTACGCCACCCGCCAGCAGGGCCGGGGAGTCTTGATGCTCGTGTCCATTAATGGACGCGTGAGGCTCCCGCTTCCTACCGCTCAAGGCGAAGTCAGAGAACCGTCCTGGTCCCCTTACCTGAACTGACGCGGCGCTTTACGTTTTACTTAACACACTGGGGTTCATTAGGAGTTTCACGATGGAAATGCTGAAGTTTGGTAAATTTGCTGCGCTGGCTCTGGCCATGGCTGTAGCTGTAGGTTGCTCGTCCAAAGGCGGCGACAACGCCGGTGAAGGCGCTGTTGATCCAAACGCTGGTTACGGCGCAAACACTGGTGCAGTTGACGGTTCCCTGAGCGAAGAAGCTGCTCTGCGCGCAATCACCACCTTCTACTTCGAATACGACAGCTCGGACCTGAAGCCAGAAGCCATGCGCGCTCTGGACGTTCACGCCAAAGACCTGAAAGCAAACGGCGCTCGCGTTGTTCTGGAAGGCAACACCGACGAACGTGGTACTCGTGAGTACAACATGGCACTGGGCGAGCGTCGTGCGAAAGCCGTTCAGCGCTACCTGGTACTGCAAGGTGTTTCCCCAGCTCAGCTGGAACTGGTTTCCTACGGCGAAGAGCGTCCAGTTGCTACCGGCAACGACGAGCAGTCCTGGGCTCAAAACCGTCGCGTCGAACTGCGTAAGTAATTCGATATGCGAACGTGCCGTCGTGCTGTAACTGTTCTGGCTCTCAGCCTCGCGCCGCTTGCGGCGTGGGCTGCGGTTCCTGTGGTCGATGACAACTCCGGTTATAACAATAGCGGGAGCAGTTATCCGCCTGCAGGTTACGGTACGAACGGCGCCTATGCCGGGGGAGCGGCTTCGGCCCCTGCCTCGGCAAACGGCATGCTGTTCAACCAACTGCAACAAATGCAGGATCAGATATCGCGCCAGCAAGGCGTGATCGAAGAACTGCAGAACCAAGTTTCGCGCATGAAGCAAGAGTCCCTGGAGCGATACCAGGATCTTGATCGGCGCATAGGATCCGGCGTTGCACCTGCCGCGACTCCCGAGAATTCTTCTGCCGGTGGCGATGCAAGTGCTGCTGCCGGTGCCGCCGCTGGAGCCGGGGCTGCTGCTGCCGCCCAGGCACCTGCTGCGGGTGGCGAACCGGCTGATCCGGCCAAGGAAAAGCTGTATTACGACGCAGCTTTCGACCTGATCAAGGCCAAGGATTTCGACAAGGCCAGCCAGGCATTTGCCGCTTTCCTGCGTAAATACCCGAACAGCCAATATGCGGGCAACGCCCAGTACTGGCTGGGTGAAGTGAACCTGGCAAAAGGCGATCTGCAAGGTGCAGGTCAGGCTTTCGCCAAGGTTTCGCAGCTGTATCCCAAGCACGCCAAAGTGCCGGATTCGCTGTACAAGCTGGCTGACGTAGAGCGCCGCCTCGGTCATACCGACAAGGTCAAAGGCATTCTGCAGCAGGTGGTGGCCCAGTATCCGGGCACGTCCGCCGCGCAGTTGGCCCAGCGCGATCTGCAACGCATGTAACAGCTTTGACCCGTTTGGAAGAAACCCGCGCTTGTCGCGGGTTTTTTCGTTAGAATTCACGCCCTTTTATGAAACACGCTTCTGGTGATCTACGCGTTGGCGGGGTTGCCTGAAGTGCCTGACGGAGGCGGACAGCCTGTTTAGCTGTTACGCCCGTGGCGACTATGCAAGACACATTGAGAATCACCGAAGTTTTCTACTCGTTGCAGGGGGAAACGCGGACTGCCGGGCTGCCCACTGTTTTTGTGCGCCTGACCGGTTGCCCATTGCGTTGCCAATACTGCGACAGCGCCTACGCGTTCAGCGGTGGCACGATCCGTACTCTCGACGACATCCTCGAGCAAGTGGCCGGCTTTCGCCCGCGCTACGTCTGCGTCACTGGCGGTGAGCCGCTGGCACAACCCAATGCCATCCCTTTGCTCAAACAGTTGTGCGATGCCGGCTACGAAGTCTCGCTGGAAACCAGCGGCGCCCTCGACATCTCGGCGGTCGATCCGCGGGTCAGTCGGGTGGTCGACCTGAAGACGCCAGACTCCAAAGAAGCCCATCGCAACCGTTACGAGAACATCGAACTGCTGACGCCCAACGATCAGGTGAAGTTTGTCATCTGCTCGCGGGAGGACTATGACTGGGCGGTATCGAAGCTGATCCAGTACGGTTTGGAGCGACGTGCAGGTGAAGTGCTGTTTTCCCCAAGTCACCACGACCTGAACGCTCGGGATCTGGCGGACTGGGTGGTGGCGGATAACCTGCCAGTGCGCCTGCAACTGCAGCTGCATAAATATCTATGGAATGATGAGCCGGGGCGCTGAGATGACTGAACAACTGAACACTAGCCAGAAACGTGCGGTAATCCTGCTGTCGGGTGGCCTGGACTCGGCAACTGTCGTGGCCATGGCCCGCGCTGAAGGCTACGCCTGCTACACCATGAGTTTCGATTACGGTCAGCGTTCCCACGCCGAACTGCATGCCGCTGCTCGCGTTGCCCGCGACCTGGGCGTGGTCGAACACAAGGTGATCGGCCTGAACCTGAACGGCATGGGCGGTTCGGCCCTGACCGACACCAGCATCGACATCCCGGAAGAGTTGGGCGAAGGTATTCCGGTCACTTACGTGCCGGCGCGCAACACGGTTTTCCTGTCGCTGGCCCTGGGTTGGGCTGAAGTGCTCGGCGCCCGTGACATCTTTATCGGCGTCAACGCAGTGGATTACTCCGGTTACCCGGATTGCCGTCCCGAGTTCATCGAGTCGTTCGAGCGCATGGCCAATCTGGCGACCAAGGCTGGTGTGGAAGGCAATGGTTTCCGCATCCAGGCACCGCTGCAGAACCTGAGCAAGGCGCAGATCGTCCAGGCGGGCGTGAAGCTCGGCGTTGATTACGGGCTGACCGTTTCCTGCTATCAGGCGGACGATGATGGCCGTGCTTGCGGCAAATGCGACAGCTGCCGACTGCGTGCAGAAGGCTTCGCGGCGGCCGGAATCAGCGACCCGACACCTTATTTTTGATTATTTTCAAATTAGGTGTTGAATAGTCCTTAAAAATCAGTATTATACGCGCCACCACACAGCGGGTCGTTAGCTCAGTTGGTAGAGCAGTTGGCTTTTAACCAATTGGTCGTAGGTTCGAATCCCACACGACCCACCATATTTGGCGGTTTAGAAAATCCGGAAGGCCCACGAAAGTGAGGATTTCCGGGTTTTTTTTTGCCTGCGATTCGGGCATCCCTCCCTTCGTTTCTTCCTGCCGTGACGCAGGTCAGAATCATCTTTTGTATCAACGGGATATTCTGTAGCCTTGCGCAGCTTCAATGCTGTCCGTGCCTGATAATACTCACTCTCCCGGCGGTACCCTCAAGCGGTCCGGAGCCGGGTGTATACTCGACTTTCGCGCGAATGCGCCTGCAGGTCTTGCGAACATGACGCAGATTTCCGAACGCCTTCTGGTACAAGCCCACCTCGATGCCAAGCAGCCCAAGCCGCTGACAGCCGAGGAAGAGGCTTATTACCGTTCCGCCATCGCCGCCGAGCTCAAGGCTCAGGACGCGGTGCTGGTTGCCCACTTTTATTGCGATCCGATCATCCAGGCCCTCGCCGAAGAAACCGGCGGTTGTGTTTCCGATTCTCTGGAAATGGCCCGCTTCGGCAACGCCCATCCGGCCAAGACCGTGGTGGTCGCTGGCGTGAAATTTATGGGCGAGACCGCGAAGATTCTCAACCCTGAAAAGCGCGTGCTGATGCCGACCCTGGAAGCGACCTGCTCGCTCGATCTGGGTTGCCCGGTGGACGAGTTCTCGGCGTTCTGCGATCAGCATCCGGAACGCACCGTGGTGGTGTATGCCAACACCTCGGCGGCGGTCAAAGCCCGGGCCGACTGGGTAGTGACCTCCAGCTGCGCACTGGAAATCGTCGAGAGCCTGATGGACAACGGCGAAACCATTATCTGGGGCCCGGACAAGCACCTGGGCACCTACATCCAGCGTCAGACCGGCGCTGACATGTTGCTCTGGGACGGTGCCTGCATCGTTCACGAAGAGTTCAAGTCCAAGCAGCTGGAAGACATGAAAGCGCTGTACCCGGACGCTGCCATTCTGGTGCATCCGGAGTCGCCGACCTCGGTGATCGAACTGGCGGACGCCGTCGGTTCCACCAGTCAGCTGATTGCCGCCGCGCAATCGCTGCCGAACAAGACCCTGATCGTCGCCACCGATCGCGGCATCTTCTACAAGATGCAGCAGCTGTGCCCGGACAAGGTCTTCATCGAGGCGCCAACCGCCGGTAACGGCGCGGCGTGCCGCAGTTGCGCACATTGCCCGTGGATGGCCATGAACACCCTTGAGCGCACGCTCAAGTGCTTGAAGGAAGGTTCGAACGAGATCTTCGTCGACCCGGCTCTCATTCCTCAGGCGATCCGTCCGCTCAAGCGCATGCTTGATTTCACTCAGGCCGCGCGGATGAAGCTGGCCGGCAACGCCTGACCTTGAGCCGCAAACAAAAACGCCCCGATTGGATCGGGGCGTTTTTGCATCTGGAGGATTATTTGGTTTTCTTCGGGATTCGCACGAGCTGTGTGTCGGAGTAGATGTCATGCCAGGCGCGTTTCTGTTTGTCGAACAGCGACCAGAAGAATCCCAGGCCCAGGCACAGCCACGACGCAATCGACACCATGAACCGGAGCAACGCCTGCCACAGACTGATCGCAGTGCCATCGGCGTTCTGCACACGAATGCCCCAGACCTGCATGCCCAGGGTCTGCCCGGCGTGGGTCCAGAACTTGGCGAAGAAGCCGAACAGCACCAGCAGCAGCACAGTGGAGTACAGCGGATCGCCATCCAGTTGCCCGGCGTCGGTCAGAACCCGCAGACGCTCCTCACCGATGATCGCGGCCTGAATCATCTTGTAGACGCCACCGGTCACGATCAGCAGGGCAGTGCACAGCAGAAAGTCATAGAACATCGCTGCCAGACGACGGCCCAGGCCGACGGCGGGGAAATCGCCCTGGGGAGTGAGCAGGTGTTTCGACATGGCAGCCTCTGGACGGAAAGTGAAGCGCCATTTTACGGATTTGCGCCCACAAAAAAGCCCCTGATATCAATATCAGGGGCTTTTTCGTAACAGAAATCAGGCTTCTGCGATGACTTCGTCAGCTTGCATGCCTTTCTGGCCTTGCACTGCAACGAAGGTCACTTTCTGGCCTTCTTTCAGGCTCTTGAAGCCGTTGCCCTGAATGGCGCGGAAATGCACGAACAGATCCGGACCGCTTTCTGGAGTGATAAAACCAAAACCTTTCTCGTCGTTAAACCACTTGACGGTACCGCTCTGACGTGTGGACATTTCTTATTTCCTTTGACGCATAAATTGATGACAGTCTCTTCCTCATGAAAGAGTACTGGGGCTGGTTGCAGGAGAGTAAGAAGACGTCGAACGGGATGTAGCTAACTTGTAGGCTACTGCCCAGGTCACGATTCCAAGCTGACCCATGCAAACACAGTGGACAAACTCTACGCCAACTACGGGAGGAAAAACAAGCCCTGTGAAGGCCCCGGTTTTCCTGCGCTTGCTGGCACTTAGTCGGTCCACTAGTCCGGCTTATTCGATTGGCTTGTTCAATTGTTTTCGAACGTTATAAGCCAAGTTCATATTCGAATCGAATGTAAAGAGAGTGCACTGTTTTATGGCGATTGCGTTACACATTAGTGCACGCATAACGCAATCGCGTTACTTATAGAAACAGTCAATCAACCGCGATAGTAGCGTTGTGGAACAAATGGCATTTTGCTTACAAGCAATGGCACCTTTTTCCCACGAACAATCGCCCAAACTGGCGTGTCGAGTGCGACGTAGGCGCTGTCCAGGTAACCCATGGCCAACGGGCCGCCCAGGGTCGGGCCGAAACCGCCGCTGCACACGCTGCCGATGATCTCGCCCGCTTCGTTGACGATTTCTGCACCTTCACGGACCGGCGTACGCTCTTGTGGCAGCAGGCCGACGCGTTTGCGCTGAACGCCGTTCTGCTGTTGAGCGAAGACTTGTTCCGCACCCGGGAAACCACCGGCGCGCGCACCGTCGGCACGCCGAGGCTTGGAGATTGCCCACAGCAGGCTGGCTTCGATCGGGGTGGTCTCGGTGTTCATGTCGTGGCCGTACAGGCACAGGCCCGCCTCCAGACGCAGCGAGTCACGGGCGCCGAGGCCGATGGCGGCCACTTCCGGTTCGGCGAGCAGGGCGCGGGCGAGTTTTTCTGCGTCGGCTGCCGGAACCGAGATTTCGAAACCGTCTTCACCGGTGTAGCCCGAACGGCTGACAAAGCAGTCGACGCCCAGCAGCTTCACGCGGGTGAATTGCATGAAAGTCATTTTCGCCACTTCCGGTGCCAGGCGTGCCAGCACGGTCACGGCGGCCGGGCCTTGCAGGGCGAGCAGGGCGCGTTCTTCGAACAACGGCTCGATCTTGCACTGGTCGCCGATGTGTTTTTGCAGATGGGCCAGGTCCTGGTCCTTGCACGCGGCGTTGACCACCAGGAACAACTCGTCGTTGCCCAGGTTGGCGACCATAAGGTCATCGAGGATGCCGCCGGTTTCGTTGGTGAACATCGCGTAGCGCTGCATGCCGACCGGCAGGTCGATGATGTCCACCGGCACCAGGGTTTCCAGGGCTTTGGCGGCATTGGCGCCGGTCAGGCGAATCTGGCCCATGTGCGAGACATCGAACAGCCCGGCCTGCTCACGGGTGTGCTGGTGTTCTTTCATCACGCCCAGCGGGTATTGCACCGGCATGTCGTAGCCGGCGAACGGCACCATGCGGGCGCCGAGTTCGATGTGCAGAGCGTGCAGCGGGGTTTTCGACAGTTGTTCGGTGGACATGCGTGACTCCTTGATTCACACCAACCCTCTCCCGGAGGGAGAGGGGGCCAGTTTTGTGTTCTCTCCAAAGGGAGAGCGAGTTTATGGCGCGATCAACACTCGATAATGTTGACCGCCAGACCGCCACGGGCGGTCTCCTTGTATTTGCTTTTCATGTCGGCGCCGGTCTGGCGCATGGTGCGGATGACCTTGTCGAGGGAGACGAAGTGCTGCCCGTCTCCGCGCATGGCCATGCGCACGGCGTTGATTGCCTTGACCGAGCCCATGGCGTTGCGTTCGATGCACGGCACCTGTACCAGCCCGCCAATCGGGTCGCAGGTCAGGCCGAGGTTGTGTTCCATGCCGATTTCAGCGGCGTTTTCGACTTGTTGCACGCTGCCGCCGAGGACTTCGCACAACGCACCGGCCGCCATTGAACAGGCCACGCCGACCTCGCCCTGACAGCCGACTTCGGCGCCGGAGATCGAGGCGTTTTCCTTGTACAGAATGCCGATGGCCGCGGCGGTGAGCAGGAAACGCACCACGCCGTCATCGTTCGCGCCGGGAATGAAGCGCATGTAGTAATGCAGCACCGCAGGAATGATCCCCGCCGCGCCATTGGTCGGTGCCGTGACCACGCGCCCGCCGTTGGCGTTTTCTTCGTTGACGGCCAGGGCGTAGAGGTTGACCCAGTCCAGCACCGACAGCGGATCGCGCAGCGACGATTCCGGGTTCTTGCACAGTTGCCGGTGCAACGCCGCCGCCCGCCGCTTGACCTTGAGGCCACCCGGCAGAATGCCTTCGTTGCGACAGCCGGCAGCCACGCAGTCCTGCATCACTTGCCAGATTTTCAGCAGACCGGCGCGGGTTTCCGCTTCCGGGCGCCAGGCGCTTTCATTGGTCAGCATCACCTGGCTGATCGACAGACCATAGGTGGCGCAGTGACCGAGCAAGTCCTTGGCACTTTTGAACGGGAAGGTCAGCGGGGTGGCGTCTTCGACGATGCGGTCGGCGCCGGCCGCGTCTTCGTCGACCACAAAACCGCCGCCGACCGAGTAGTACTCGCGGCTGCGGATCTGCAATCCCGCCGCATCGAAGGCACGGAAGATCATGCCGTTGGGGTGATAGGCCAACGGCTTGCGGATCATTGCCAGGTGTTCTTTCTCGTTGAACGCAATGCTGTGCTCACCGAGCAGGTTCAAACGCCCGTTGCCACGAATCTCCGAGAGGCGGGCGGCGACGGTTTCGGTATCCACGGTGTCCGGGTGTTCACCTTCCAGGCCCAGCAGCACGGCCTTGTCGCTGCCGTGGCCCTTGCCGGTGGCGCCGAGGGATCCATACAACTCGACCCTGACGCTGGTGGTGGCCGACAACAGGTTTTCCCGACGCAGGCCTTCGACGAAGCGCGCAGCTGCGCACATCGGGCCGACGGTGTGGGAGCTGGAGGGGCCGATGCCAATCTTGAACAGGTCGAACACGCTTAACGACATGGTTGTTCTCCGGTTTCTTGTTATAGGAATTGGCGGGATTTCAGGCTTGATGCATTTCCTTGTGGGAGTGAGCTTGCTCGCGAAAACGGAGTGCCAGTCGGCTGATCTGCCGCTTTCGCGAGCAAGCTCGCTCCCACAGGGTTTTGTGGTGTTCTTGAAGTTGGGGGCGTGGTGGCCGCCCCCTCATTCGTTTAAGCGTAGCTTTCGATCGACGGGCAGGCGCAGACCAGGTTGCGGTCGCCGAACACGTTGTCGACGCGACCGACCGGCGGCCAGTACTTGCCTTCGATCAACGACGCCACCGGGTACACCGCTTGTTCGCGGCTGTACGGGTGAGTCCACTCGCCGACCAGCTCTGCCGCAGTGTGCGGAGCGTTCTTCAGCGGGTTGTCGTCCTTGTCCAGGGTGCCGTTTTCCACCGCGCGGATTTCTTCGCGGATGCGGATCATGGCGTCGCAGAAGCGGTCCAGTTCTTCCTTGGATTCGCTTTCGGTCGGCTCGATCATCAGCGTGCCGGCCACCGGGAACGACATGGTCGGGGCGTGGAAACCGAAGTCGATCAGGCGCTTGGCCACGTCATCGACGCTGATGCCGCTGCTGTCTTTCAGCGGACGCAGATCGAGGATGCACTCGTGCGCCACCAGACCGTTGCTGCCGGTGTACAGCACTGGGTAGTGCTCTTCCAGGCGACGGGAAATGTAGTTGGCATTGAGGATCGCCAGCTGCGAAGCGCGCTTCAGGCCTGCGCCACCCATCATGCGAATGTACATCCAGGTGATCGGCAGAATGCTCGCGCTGCCGAACGGTGCTGCGCAGACCGCGCCTTCCTTGCGTTCCATGTGGCCGTGGCCCGGCAGGAACGGAGTCAGGTGCGATTTCACGCCGATCGGGCCGACGCCCGGGCCGCCACCGCCGTGCGGAATGCAGAAGGTCTTGTGCAGGTTCAGGTGCGAGACGTCGCCGCCGAACTTGCCCGGTGCGCAGAGGCCGACCATCGCGTTCATGTTGGCGCCGTCGATGTACACCTGGCCGCCGTTGTCATGAATGATGCCGCAGATTTCGCGGATGCCTTCTTCGAACACGCCGTGGGTCGACGGGTAAGTGATCATCAGCGCCGCGAGGTGTTCGCGGTGCTCGATGGCCTTGGCGCGCAGGTCTTCGATGTCCACGTTGCCACGGGCGTCGCACGCGGTCACGACCACGCGCATGCCGGCCATGTTGGCGGTCGCCGGGTTGGTGCCGTGGGCGGACGACGGGATCAGGCAGATGTCGCGACGGTCTTCGCCACGGCTCTGGTGATAGGCGCGAATCGCCAGCAGACCTGCGTACTCACCCTGGGAACCGGCGTTCGGTTGCAGCGAGATCGAGTCGTAACCGGTGGCGGCGCAGAGCATCGCTTCCAGTTCGTCGGTCAGTTGCTGGTAACCGGCGCTTTGCTCGGCCGGGGCGAACGGGTGCAGCGCGCCGAATTCGGCCCAGGTCACCGGGATCATTTCGCTGGCGGCGTTGAGTTTCATGGTGCACGAGCCCAGCGGGATCATGGTGCGATCCAGTGCCAGGTCCTTGTCCGCCAGTTTGCGCAGGTAGCGCATCAGCTCGGTTTCCGAGTGATAACGGTTGAAGACCGGATGGCTGAGGATCGGCGACTGACGCACCAGTGCGGCTGGAATCGTGCTTTGCGCGGCAGCTGCGAGAGCAGCGAAATCCGGCATCGTTTTGCCGTCGGCGAACAGGCCCCACAGGGTTTCGATGTCGGCCTGGGTGGTGGTTTCGTCGACCGACAGGCCCAGACGCTGGGCATCGATCACCCGCAGGTTGATCTGTTGGGCGCGGGCCTTGTCATGCAGCGCGGAGGTTTGCGCGCCGGTGGCCAGGGTCAGGGTGTCGAAGAAGCTGGCTTGCTCGACGGTCACGCCCAGTGCGCTCAGGCCCTTGGCCAGGATCGCGGTCAGGTGATGCACGCGGTTGGCGATCTGGGTCAGGCCTTTAGGGCCGTGGTACACGGCGTACATGCTGGCGATGTTGGCCAGCAGCACTTGTGCGGTGCAGATGTTCGACGTGGCTTTCTCGCGGCGGATGTGTTGCTCGCGGGTCTGCATCGCCAGACGCAGGGCCGGCTTGCCGAAGCGGTCAACCGAAACACCGACCAGACGGCCCGGCATGTCGCGCTTGAACGCATCTTTGGTGGAGAAGTAAGCCGCGTGCGGGCCACCGAAGCCCAGCGGCACGCCGAAACGTTGGGCGCTGCCGATGGCTACGTCGGCGCCGAATTCGCCCGGCGGGGTCAGCAGAGTCAGGGCCAGCAGGTCGGCGGCCACAGCGACCAGCGCGTTGGCGGCGTGGAAGCGCTCGGTCAGTTCGCGGTAGTCGAACACATCACCGTTGCTGGCCGGGTATTGCAGCAGCGCGCCGAAGAACGGCGTCACGTCGGTCAGTTCGCGCTCATCGCCCACGACCACGTCGATACCCAGCGGCTCGGCACGGGTGCGCAGTACGTCGAGGGTTTGCGGGTGGCTGTGGATCGAGGCGAAGAATTGGTGGCTGCCCTTGTTCTTGCTCAGGCGTTTGCAGAAGGTCATGGCTTCGGCAGCGGCGGTGGCTTCGTCGAGCAGGGAGGCGTTGGCGATCGGCAGACCGGTGAGGTCGCTGATCAGGGTCTGGAAGTTCAGCAGCGCTTCGAGACGGCCCTGGGAGATTTCTGGCTGGTACGGGGTGTAGGCGGTGTACCAGGCCGGGTTTTCCAGCAGGTTGCGCAGGATCGGCGATGGCGTGTGGCAGTTGTAGTAGCCCTGGCCGATGTAGGTCTTGAACAGCTGGTTCTTGCCGGCGATGCCTTTGATCATCGCCAGGGCATCGGCTTCGCTCAGGCCATCGTCGAGGCCGAGTACGCTGGTGCCCTTGATGCTTTCCGGAATGACGCTGGCGCTCAGGGCTTCGAGCGAATCGAAACCGAGGCTGTTGAGCATGGCTTGCTCGTCACCGGCGCGCGGGCCGATGTGACGGGCGATGAATTCGTTGGCGGTGCCGAGATTTACTTGGGTCATGTCAGGTTCCTCAGGCTTCGGCTTGGGCTTTGATCAGGCGGTCGTAGGCGTCCTGATCCAGCAGCTTGGCGACGGCAGAAGCGTCGGCCGGCTTGAAGCGGAAGAACCAGCCTTCGCCCAGCGGGTCTTCGTTCACCAGCTCAGGGCTGTCTTCCAGGGCCGGGTTGGTTGCCAGGACTTCACCGTCCAGTGGCATGTAAACGCCGCTGGCGGCTTTTACCGATTCCACGGTGGCGGCTTCGGCGCCTTTCTCGTACGCCTGCAATTCAGGCAGTTGCACGAACACCACGTCGCCCAGGGCGTTCTGCGCGAAAGCGGTGATGCCAACGGTGACAGAACCATCGGCTTCGGCGCGCAGCCATTCGTGATCTTCAGTAAAACGCAACTCGCTCATGGAATCTCCTAGGGGCCAGACTCGTCTGGTGGACGCGGTGGAATACTCGGGCGGCAATGCCCTGATTTTATGAGCGGTTACTTAGCAAGAACGCGGCCAACGTAAAAATACCGTTATAAATCAATGGCTTGATTGGTTTGTGGGCGAGCGCGATCAGATTGGCTGTAGCGAAATCGCTACAGCCTGAGGCAAAGAAAAAAGCTGAACCGGATCAAAG
Organism: Pseudomonas sp. B21-021; assembly: GCF_024749205.1. NCBI lineage: Bacteria > Pseudomonadati > Pseudomonadota > Gammaproteobacteria > Pseudomonadales > Pseudomonadaceae > Pseudomonas > Pseudomonas sp. B21-021. Next base: position 5,032,855 of record NZ_CP087192.1, on the reverse strand, counting down.
CCTTGCACAGCGGTGATCGGAGGGGGGTGTAGCGATATCGTTCCGCTGTAGCGCTTTCAGTACAGATGGAGGTCGCTTTTGAACCCCCTGTGGGAGCGGGCTTGCTCGCGAAGGCGTTAGATCAGTCGACATCAATGTTGAATGACACACCGCATTCGTCGGATCGCCGCCCGGAGCAAGCCCGCTCCCACATTTTTGACCGCGCTCGACTACGGTTTGTTGGGGATGCCGTACTTGCGCAGCCGATGGGCAATTGCCGTGTGCGAGGTTTGCAGGCGGCTGGCCAGTTGGCGGGTCGAGGGGTAGCTGACGTAGAGTTTTTCCAGCAGCGATTTCTCGAACGCTTCCACGGCTTCTTCGAGGCTGTCGACGTCAGTGTCGGTCTGGCGCGCCACCGAGGTGCCGGCGATGTCGAGGTCACCGATGTCTACCAGGCTGCTTTCGCAGATCGCGGCGGCGCGGAAGATCACGTTCTGCAATTGCCGCACGTTGCCTGGCCAGCGGTTGCCGAGCAGCGCCGGATAGGTGCCGGGCGCGAGCCGGCAAACCGGGCGCTGGATCTGCGCGCAGGCCTGCTGCATGAAATAGCGCGCCAGCAACAGAATGTCCTGACCGCGTTCGCGCAACGGCGGCACTTCGACGTTGAGCACGTTGAGGCGGTAGAACAGGTCTTCGCGGAACAGGCCTTCGCTGACCATTTTCTCCAGGTCGCGGTGGGTGGCGCTGAGAATCCGCACGTTGACCTTCACCTCACGATCGCCACCGACCCGACGGAAGCTGCCGTCGTTGAGAAAACGCAGCAGTTTGGCCTGCAAGTACGGCGACATCTCGCCGATCTCATCGAGGAACACCGTGCCTTGGTTGGCCAGTTCCATCAGCCCCGGTTTGCCGCCGCGTTGTGCGCCGGTGAAGGCGCCGGGTGCGTAGCCGAACAGTTCGCTCTCGGCGAGGTTCTCCGGCAGGGCCGCGCAGTTCAGTGCGAGGAATGGCGCACTGTGCCGGGCGCTGATGGCGTGGCAGGCGCGGGCCACCAGTTCCTTGCCGGTGCCGGTTTCGCCCTGGATCAGTAGCGGCGCATCGAGGGCCGCCACCCGCTGCGCGCGGGCCTTGAGTGTGCGGATTGGCGGCGATTCACCGAGCAGCGCATCGAAACCTTCGGCGTGATCGTGATGCAGCGCCGAGAGTTGTTCGCCGATGCGGTTCGGTTGATACAGGGTGAGCAGAGCGCCGGCGTCGGTGATCGGCGTGGCGTCCAGCAACAGGGTCTGGCCGTTGACGGTGATTTCCCGCAGCGGCAGGCGGAAGCCTTGTTCAAGCAGGGTTTCGAGCAGGCCCGGATCGTTGAACAGTTCCGAGACGCTTTCGCCCGCCGGCTCGCGACCGTACAGGGCGATCAGTGCCGGGTTGGCCAGCAGCACTTTGCCGGCGCTGTCCAGCGCCAGTACCGGGTCGGTCATCGCCGCGAGCAACGCATCGAGCTGCAAGTGCCGACGTTGGCCGGGCAGGATGTCGACCACGGTTACTGCTTCTACACCACGCACGCGAAACAGCGCATCTTTCAGTTCTTCGAGCACTTGCGGGCTCAACGTCGGGGCGTCGATGTAGACGTTGGGCGGGATCATCTCCACCGCATCCAGATTGAGATTGCGCCCGCCGAGGATAGCCAGGACTTCCTGGGTGATGCCGACGCGGTCGATGAAGCTGACGTGGATACGCATGGGGCGGTTCTGGGTTCTGGAGTGCGGAGGGGGGCAAGTATGCCTTGGGGCGGGGAAATGGTGAAATCTGCGTCCTGCGCTGATCGTTCCCACGCTCCTGCGTGGGAATGCATCCCGTGACGCTCTGCGTCACAGTGGACGCGGAGCGTCCATGGCGGCGTTCCCACGCAGAGCGTGGGAACGATAATTAGAAAAGGGTTACTCGAAATGCTCGGGATTGACCGGATCCCCGGATTTCATATTCAACTTCATGCGGATGTCTTCAAACATCAAATCGTAATGCTTGTGCACCGAGCCAATCTGGCTGTGGCTCTTGGGGATCCCGTACTTTTCGGCAATCTGCGTCACGTTGCGAGCGAAGTTGTAGGCCTCCTCCTTCGGCAGGAAGAAGGGCTCGTTGACCTCTTTGCCCTGGATGGTGCCAACCAGCCGGAATTGTATCCCCTTGCCTTTTTGCGGGTCCTGCGACACTTCGTATTCGAGGCGGATGTTGTAGTTGACGTCATCTTGGGTCAACGCATGCCGCTCGATATGCAAATGACCGGGTTCGAACTGGGCCATGGTTTTCTCCTTTCAAGGCATGGGAGAAGGGCAGACCTGAGGTCTGCCCCCGGAGTTTCTTTTTATCGGTAGGTGATGCCCGGCGCTGCCGTGCTGACCCGCGTACCCGCGGTGCCCTGGACGATGGCTTCGATGTCCGAGAGCGAACCGATCACCGCGACCTTGCCAGTATGGCGCGCAAATTCACAGGCTGCCTGCACCTTCGGCCCCATGGAGCCGGCGGCGAAGCCCAGCCGTTCGAGTTCGTCCGGGTGGGCCTGGGCGATGGCTTTCTCGGTCGGTTTTTTGAAGTCGATGTACGCCGCGTTGACGTCGGTGGCGATCACCAGCAAATCCGCTTCCAGCTGTTCGGCCAGCAGCGCCGAGCACAGGTCCTTGTCGATCACCGCTTCGATGCCTTGCAGCTTGCCGTGCGCGCCATACATGGTCGGAATGCCGCCACCGCCGGCGCAGATCACGATGCTGCCCTTGTCCAGCAGCCACTTGATCGGGCGGATTTCGAAGATGCGTTTCGGCCGGGGACTGGCGACCACGCGGCGGAACTTGTCGCCGTCCGGGGCGATGGCCCAGCCTTTTTCGGCGGCGAGTTTTTCTGCTTCGGCTTTCTCGTAGACCGGGCCGATCGGTTTGGTCGGGTTCTTGAAGGCCGGGTCGTTGGCGTCGACTTCGACCTGGGTGAGCAGGGTGGCGAACGGGACTTCGAAGTCCAGCAGGTTGCCCAGTTCCTGTTCGATGATGTAGCCGATCATGCCTTCGGTTTCGGCACCGAGCACGTCCAGCGGGTAAGGAGTGACGGAAGTGTAGGCCGCTGCCTGCAACGACAGCAGGCCGACTTGCGGGCCATTGCCGTGGGCGATGACCAGTTGGTTGCCGGGATGGATCTTGGCGATTTGCTCGGTGGCGATGCGGATGTTGGCGCGCTGGTTGTCAGCGGTCATCGGCTCACCACGGCGGAGCAGGGCGTTACCGCCCAGAGCTACGACGATACGCATGGTGCATGTCCTTTTTTCGTGTTGATCGTTCCCACGCTCCGCGTGGGAATGCATCCCGTGACGCTCTGCGTCACAGCGGACGCGGAGCGTCCGTGGCGGCATTCCCACGCAGAGCGTGGGAACGATCAGTGCCAAAGTCGGGTTACAGATCAGCCAGGGTCGACACCAGAATCGCCTTGATGGTGTGCATGCGGTTTTCCGCTTGCTCGAAGGCGATGCAGGCAGGCGACTCGAACACGTCGTCGGTCACTTCGATGCCGTTTTTCAGGTGCGGATACTGTTCGGCGATCTGTTTGCCGACCTTGGTATCGCTGTTGTGAAACGCCGGCAGGCAGTGCATGAACTTGGTGCGCGGGTTGCCGGTGGCTTTCATCAGCTCGGCGTTGACCTGATACGGCAGCAGTTGCTGGATACGCTCGGCCCAGGCTTCCACCGGCTCGCCCATCGATACCCAGACGTCGGTGTGGATGAAGTCCACGCCTTTGACCGCAGCTTTCGGGTCTTCGGTCAGGGTGATGCGGGCGCCGCTTTCCTCTGCGTATTTCTTGCAGCGATCGACCAGATCATCGTGGGGCCACAGGGCTTTCGGCGCGCAGATGCGCACGTCCATGCCGAGTTTGGCGCCGACCAGCAGCAGCGAGTTGCCCATGTTGTTGCGCGCGTCGCCCAGGTAGGCGTAGCTGATCTCGTGGATCGGCTTGTCGGCGTGCTCACGCATGGTCAGCACGTCGGCGATCATCTGGGTCGGGTGATATTCATCGGTCAGGCCGTTGAACACCGGTACGCCAGCGAACTTGGCCAGCTCTTCGACGATTTCCTGCTTGAAGCCACGGTACTCGATGGCGTCGTACATGCGACCCAGCACGCGGGCTGTGTCCTTCATGCTTTCCTTGTGACCGATCTGCGAAGAGTTCGGATCGATGTAGGTGACGTTGGCGCCCTGGTCATAAGCGGCGACTTCGAACGCGCAGCGGGTGCGGGTCGAGGTTTTTTCGAAGATCAGGGCGATGTTGTTGCCCTTCAGGTGTTGTTGCTCGGTGCCGGTGTACTTGGCGCGCTTGAGGTCGCGGGACAGGTCGAGCAGGTAACGCAGCTCACGTGGGGTGTGGTGTTCCAGGCTGAGCAGGTTACGGTTGTGAATGTTGAACGCCATGATGATTCTCCTTGGATTCGGTAATCGGCCCGGCCGCGACAGGGTCAGTGCGGCCGGGGAGATGGTCGTTTAGTAGTCGATTGGGTCGCGCACGATCGGGCAGGTCATGCAGTGGCCGCCACCACGGCCACGGCCCAGTTCGCCGGCGCTGATGGTGATGACCTCCACCCCCGCCTTGCGCAGCAGGGTGTTGGTGTAGGTGTTGCGGTCGTAGCCGATGACCACGCCCGGCTCCACGGCCACCACGTTGTTGCCGTCATCCCATTGCTCGCGTTCGGCGGCGAAGCTGTTGCCGCCGGTTTCGACGACGCGCAGTTTCGGCAGGTTGAGGGCTTTGGCCACGACGTCGAGGAACGTGCCTTCTTCGCGACGGATGTCGATGCCGCCCTGTTTGCTTTCGTCAGAGCGCAGTGTGAAGGCGACGATCTGGTTGACCACTTCCGGGAAGATCGTGACGAGGTCGCGGTCGCAGAAGCTGAATACGGTGTCCAGGTGCATCGCCGCACGGGACTTCGGCAGGCCGGCGACGATGACTTTTTCCACGGCCTTGTTCTTGAACAGGTTCAGCGCCAGTTGGCCGATGGCCTGACGCGACGAACGTTCGCCCATGCCGATCAGGACGACGCCGTTGCCGATTGGCATCACGTCGCCGCCTTCGAGGGTCGAGCTGCCGTGATCCTTGTCCGGGTCGCCGTACCAGATCTCGAAATCGGCGTTGGTGAACTGCGGATGGAATTTGTAGATGGCGGTGGTCAGCAGCGTTTCCTGACGACGCGCCGGCCAGTACATCGGGTTCAGCGTCACGCCACCGTAGATCCAGCAGGTGGTGTCGCGGGTGAACTGGGTGTTCGGCAGCGGCGGCAGGATGAAGCTGGAGTGGCCGAGGAAGTCGCGGAACATCTGGATGGTCTTGCCACCGAAGCTGTCCGGCAGGTCATCGGCGGACACGCCGCCGATCAGGAACTCGGCGATGTGTCGCGGCTCCAGGCTTTTCAGCCAGGATTTGACTTCGTTGATCAGGCCCAGGCCCACCGAATCGGCGGTGACCTTGCGCTCGAGGATCCAGTCCAGCGCTTCGGGGATGGCGACGATGTCGGTCAGCAGGTTGTGCATTTCCAGCACGTCGATCCCGCGCTCACGCATCTTGGTCACGAAGTCGAAGTGGTCGCGCTTGGCCTGGGCAACCCACAGCACGTCGTCGAACAGCAGTTCATCGCAGTTGTTCGGGGTCAGCCGCTGATGGGCCAGACCTGGGGAGCAAACCATGACTTTGCGCAGTTTGCCGGCTTCGGAATGGACGCCGTACTTAGCTTTTTCCGTGGTCATTTCAGTGATCCTCCAGAGTGAAAACGTTGGGCAATTACAGAGTCAGGAAGCCGTCATACAGTCCGTAGGCTGCCACCAGGGCGCCCACGACCACTGCGGCGAAAATCAGCTTCTCGACGTTGGTGAAAACCGGTTGTTTGAGTTCGAGCTTGGCCTTGGCGAACAGGATCGCGCCGGGCGCATAGAGCAGGGCCGACAGCAGCAGGTACTTCACGCCACCGGCGTAGAGCAGCCACACCGCGTAGATCAGGGCGATGGCGCCGATGATCAGGTCCTTGCGCCGTTCGGCCGCGAAGCCTTCGTAGCTTTCGCCGCGCACCGCCAGCAGCAGGGCATAGGCCGCCGACCACAGGTACGGCACCAGAATCATCGAAGTGGCGAGGTAGATCAGCGACAGGTAAGTGCTGGCCGAGAACAGGGTGATGATCAGGAACAGCTGCACCATCGCGTTGGTCAGCCACAGGGCGTTGACCGGCACGTGGTTGGCGTTCTCCTTGCGCAGGAACTCCGGCATGGTGTGGTCCTTGGCGGCGGCGAACATGATCTCCGCACACAGCAGCACCCACGACAGCAACGCCCCCAGCAGCGAGATGATCAGACCGACGCTGATCAGCACCGCGCCCCAGTGACCGACCACGTGCTCAAGCACGGCGGCCATCGACGGGTTCTGCAGTTTGGCCAGTTCCGGCTGGGTCATGATGCCCAGCGACAGCACGTTCACCAGCACCAGGAACAGCAGCACGGTGATGAACCCGATCACGGTCGCCTTGCCGACGTCCGAACGCTTTTCCGCCCGGGCCGAGAAGATGCTCGCGCCTTCGATGCCGATGAACACCCACACGGTGACTAGCATCATGTTGCGCACCTGGTTCATCACGCTGCCCAGGTCCGGGTTTTTCACGCCCCAGATGTCGGCGGTGAAGATGTCCAGTTTGAAGGCGAAGACCGCGATCAGCACGAACAGCAGCAACGGCACGACCTTGGCGACGGTGGTCACGAGGTTGATGAACGCCGCTTCCTTGATCCCGCGCAGCACCAGAAAGTGCACGCCCCACAACAGGACAGAGGCGCCGATCACGGCTGCAACAGTGTTGCCTTCACCGAAAACCGGGAAGAAGTAACCGAGGGTACTGAACAGCAGAACGAAGTAACCGACGTTGCCCAGCCAGGCACTGATCCAGTAACCCCAGGCCGAGGAGAAACCCATGTAATCGCCGAAACCGGCCTTGGCGTAGGCGTAGACACCGCCGTCCAGGTCAGGCTTGCGATTGGCGAGGGTTTGAAAGACGAAAGCGAGGGTGAGCATGCCGACAGCGGTGATGGCCCAGCCAATCAGTACCGCGCCGACGTCGGCACTGGCGGCCATGTTTTGTGGCAAAGAGAATATCCCGCCACCGATCATTGAACCGACTACCAATGCAACCAGTGCACCTAGTCGTAGTTTTCCGGGAGCTTCAGACATTGCATGACTCCATTGCAGGAGAGAAGAGTTCACAGCGTAGTTCTGTTGGCTTTTCAAACAGCTGACTTAGATCAGTGCATAGTCACATTCCATTGTTAATGAATGACTTATGAAACGTCTGGAGGCATAAAGCTATTGTCTGGAAGGCCCGTCCTAGAGGCGTTTTGTAAAAAGTGGTTAAGAATGGATCCTATTACTTTCGAATTATCACGCTAGTTCCTTTTCAGGTTTTGGCAAATTTTTCACCGCTGTTTTCAGTACAGAATTGATTTATTAGGATTCGCGCACAAAACTGTCTGAGCGTGCTAGGGCGTTAGCGCCAATGGCTATATATAAAAGGCGCAAGTTGGCGTTATTCAATAAACGTCATTACGCTTTATCCATTTAGTTAAAAGCCGGTTGCATAACGGTTTCGCGGCATTCGCCGCTCTGGAACTTGGAGACGCTGGAATGTCGCAACCGACGCAAAAGCTGCGCCTTGGCGCACTGATCGCCCTGGTGGTGGGTTCGATGATTGGCGGGGGGATTTTTTCCCTGCCGCAGAACATGGCAGCCCGGGCCGATGCCGGGGCCATCCTGATCGGCTGGGGCATCACGGCGATCGGCATGCTCACTCTGGCCTTCGTGTTCCAGACCCTGGCCAACCGCAAACCGGAACTGGACTCCGGCGTGTATGCCTACGCCAAGGCCGGGTTTGGCGACTACATGGGCTTCTCTTCGGCGTGGGGTTACTGGATCAGCGCCTGGCTGGGTAACGTCGGGTATTTCGTGTTGCTGTTCAGCACCCTCGGCTACTTCTTTCCGGTGTTCGGTCAGGGCAATACGCCGATTGCCATTGGCTGCGCTTCGGTGCTGCTGTGGGCCGTGCACTTTCTGGTAATGCGCGGGATCAAGGAAGCCGCGCTGATCAATCAGTTGACCACCGTGGCCAAGATCATTCCGCTTATCATGTTCGTGGTCATTGCCGCCGTGGCCTTCAAGGCTGACGTGTTCACCCGCGACATCTGGGGTCGCAGCAACCCGAATTTCGGCGGCGTGATGGATCAGGTGCGCAACATGATGCTGGTCACGGTGTTCGTGTTCATCGGTATCGAAGGCGCCAGCGTTTACTCGGCGCGGGCGGAGAAGCGCTCGGATGTGGGCCGCGCCACGGTGATCGGTTTTATCGGTGTGCTGGCGCTGTTGGTGCTGGTCAACGTGTTGTCGCTGGGGATCATGAGCCAGCCGGAACTGGCGACTTTGCAGAACCCGTCGCTGGCCGCCGTGCTGGAACACATTGTCGGGCCATGGGGCGCGCTGCTGATCAGCGTGGGCCTGGCCATTTCGTTGCTCGGTGCGCTGCTGTCGTGGGCGCTGTTGTGCGCGGAGATCCTGTTTGCCACCGCCAAGGACAACACGATGCCGGCGTTCCTGAAAAAGGAAAACGCCAACCATGTGCCGGTCAACGCGTTGTGGCTGACCAACGTGATGATCCAGATTTTCCTGCTGATCACGCTGTTTTCCGCTGGCACTTATACCAGTCTGATTTACCTCGCCTCGTCGATGATTCTGGTGCCGTATCTGTGGTCGGCAGCCTATGCGGTGTTGCTCAGCGGACGGGGTGAAACCTATGAACATGCCTCCGCCGAACGCACCAAGGATCTGCTGATCGGAGGCATCGCGCTGTGTTACGCGGTGTGGTTGCTGTACGCCGGCGGGGTGAAATACCTGCTGCTGTCGGCGCTGCTGTATGCGCCGGGGGTGATCCTGTTCGCCAAGGCCAAGCATGAGCAGGGCGAGCCGTTGTTCACCACGCTCGAGAAGGGGATTTTCACTTGCGTGATTACCGGGGCCGGGCTCGCGGCTTACGGGTTGTATAGCGGTGTGCTGTCGTTGTGAGGTTACGGCTCGACTGTCAGGGATCCTGTGATTGGCCGGCGATGCTCGGGTTTCTCGCGGCCCGGGCGGTGGCGGGGATGGAGACGGTGGTCGATGGCGTGTATTCGCGCAGCATCGGGTTGAACGGGCTTCACGGCACGGTTTCGGTCTGGCCCGGTGACGGTGATGCGCTGGAGGTGGAACTGGATTTCCCGGATCCGTCGGCGGTTCCCGAGATTGTTGCGCGCTTGCGACGGATGTTTGATCTGGATGCGGATCTGCCGACCATGCAGCGGTATCTGGCAGCAGATCCGCTGCTTGCGCGGCTGATCGCCGAGCGCCCGGGGTTGCGGGTGCCGGGAGCGTGGGATGGTTTGGAGTTGGCGTTTCGGGCGGTGCTGGGACAGCAGATCACTGTGGTCGGAGCGATTCGGCTGGCGGGGAAACTGGTGGCGCAGTATGGCGAGCCTTTGCGTTCTTCAGTGCCGGGGCTGACTCATGTCTTTCCTCAGGCGTCGGTTTTGGCGGTCGCTGATCTGGCGGCGCTGGGGATGCCGAAAAGTCGCGGGCGCACCTTGTCCGGGGTGGCGCAGGCGTCGCTGGACGATCCGCTGCTGTTTGCCTCCGGGACGGCGCGCTTGCTGGCGCTGCACGGGATTGGTGACTGGACGGCGCAGTACATCGCTCTGCGGCAGTTGCGGGATATGGACGGGTTTCCGACTGGCGATGTGGGATTGCTGCGGGCGTTGGAGGTGCTGGAAGGGGAGCGGATGACGGCGCGGGAGTTGTCTGTTCGGGCAGAGGCCTGGCGGCCGTTTCGGGGGTATGCGGCGCAGGTGTTGTGGACGTCTTTGAGCCGTGCGGATTGATATCCGCACGCCTTCAAAACCATTGTGCTGGATGTGAGCCCAACTCGGTCGCCGGCAATGCCCACTGCAACGGCGTTCCTGCGATGCGAAGCGGCGCTTGAAGCCGATGCGCCGGCCCCCAAGGTGTCTGCTCCACCAGCGAGCTTTGATCCTGTGGATTTTCCGGACGCAACGCTTCGTCCGTCCCAGCCCCATGCTCAACCAACAACTTCGCCGTCCGCGCCAGCGACAACCGTGCCGATCCACCTCGACCACTGCGTAACCGTTCAGCCAGCAACCGAATCACACTCGCCGCCATCAGATACCCCGTCGCATGATCCAGCGCCTGCACCGGCAGTGGTGTCGGTTTGTCCGCCTGCTTCCAGCGCTGTCCGGCCTTGGCGATTCCGCTGCTCATCTGCACCAGACTGTCGAAGCCCCGACGGTTCTGCCACGGGCCGCTCCAGCCGTAGGCGTTGAGGCAGACGTCGATCAGCCCCGGCGCCAGTTGTCGGCGGCGTTCGACGCCGAAGCCGAGATGTTCAAGGGCGTCGGCGCGATAGCCGTGCAGCAGAATGTCGGCATCCTTGAGCAGACTTTCGAACACTGCGCGATCTGCCGGCGCATGCAGATCCAGTCGCGCACAACGTTTGCCGAGGGTCACCTCCGGCACCACGCCGGGTTCACTCCAGGTCGGCGGGTCGATGCGCAGCACGTTGGCGCCCAACCCTGCAAGAAAACGGCTGGCGGTCGGGCCGGCCAGTACGCGGGTCAGGTCGAGCACCTTGAGTCCGGCCAATGGCCGCGCCAACGAGCCTTGCCATGATTGATGACTTTCTTCTTTCCCGTCACTGAAATGCACCAAGGGTTCGGCATTCACCGCCAGCCCTTGCGGATGTTTCTGCCACTGTTCCCAACTGCGCATTTCAGCCGCACAACCCTTGGCCTCGACCACCGCTTGCTCCAGATCGGCACTGGCCCATTGCGCGACTTTCGCCGCCATCGCCGCGCGGTCGGCACAGGCGCCGAGCACGCTTTCAGCGGCGGCGCGGTGATGCGGGGCGTTGGTGTGCAGGCGGATCCAGCCGTCTCGGGTTGCGTAGTCGCCGGCCACCGGATCCCACAGCGGCGGCACTTCCCAGCCGATCGGTCGCAGCGAGGTGGCGAACCAGAACGAGGCGAGGCGGCGGTCGACTTCTACGCTGGGCAAGTCGCCGGTTTGCTGCTGAAGGAGTTCGGCGACGGCTTGCCCGGCAGCGGCAATGCTCGCGCAGGCAAGGTCGGTGACGGCAAACGCCGAAGGCAGGGCGCCCTCGGCAGTGAACGGAATCGGCATGGTGGACAAGCCGAGCGCGGCTTGAATGGACGTGAGCAGATCAGTCATCGAAGGCCCTCCGGAAGAGGGCCTGATCATAGTGCAAAAGAATATGGAGTTAGATGAAAAACCTAATCTCCCTAGTCAACACAAATCCCTGTGGGAGCTTGCCTGCAAGGGATGACAGTGATGTTCTAGACGCGGAACTGATCCATCAATTTCATCTGCTGACTGGCCAGGGCATTGAGCTGGCTGCTGATCGCCGCCGATTCGGTGGCCTGTTCGGTCAGGGTTTCGGTGACGGTGCGGATCGCCGAGACGTTGCGGTTGACCTCTTCGGCCACCGCGCTTTGCTGTTCGGCGGCGCTGGCGATTTGCAGGTTCATGTCGCTGATCACGGTGACCGCGTCGCTGATCTTGCCGAGGGCGTCCACGGCCTGGCGGATCTGCCCGGCGTTGTTATGGGCCTGGGTCTGGCTCGAGTGCATGGTCGCGACCACGCCACGGGTGCCGGTCTGGATGCGTTCGATGACCACGCGGATTTCTTCCACCGAATCCTGAGTGCGCTTGGCGAGGTTACGGACTTCGTCGGCCACCACCGCAAAACCACGGCCGCTTTCACCGGCACGGGCCGCTTCGATCGCGGCGTTCAGCGCCAGCAGGTTGGTCTGTTCGGCGATGCTGCGGATCACTTCCAGCACCGAGCCGATCTGCTCGCTGTTGACCGCCAGCTCTTCGACTTCGGTCACCGCTTTGCTGACTTCGTCCGCCAGCTGATTGATGTCACGGGTGCTGCGTTCGATGATCGACATCCCGTCCTTGGCCGACTGGTCGGCGCCTTTCGCCGCGTTGGCCGCATTCGAGGCGCTGTTGGCGACGTCGTGAGCGGTGGCGCTCATTTCGTTGGAGGCGGTCGCCACCTGATCGATCTCGCGGAACTGCACCTGCATGCCTTCGCTGGTCTGGCGGGCGATTTCCGACGACTGATCGGCAGTGCCACGGGCTTCGGTGATGCTCTGTTTGATCTGGGCGATGGTCGGTTGCAGCTTGTCGAGGAAGCGGTTGAACCAGTTCACCAGTTCGCCCAGTTCATCCTTCTTGGTGTAGTTCAGGCGCTGGGTCAGGTCGCCTTCGCCGCTGGCGATGTTCTTCAGCATCTCAGCGACGCTGTTGATCGGACGGGTCACGCCAGACGCGGTGAGCCAGATCAGCAGCAGGCCGATCAGACCGGCGATCACTGCAACTGCGAGTGCGGTAATGGTGCCGGTTTCCTGCGCATCGTCGAGTACGGCTTGCAGCTTGACCGAGTCGGCCAGCAGCACTTGTTTTGGCAGGTCGATGACCACGCCCCAGGCCCGGGAGTTGCCGATCGGATCGACCGGGTACACGGCGCGGATCAGGTCGCCCTGTTCGAGAATCTTCGGGGTGCCGGCGCTCAGCAGTTGCAGGATGTCCTTGCCTTCGGCGCCGAGGGTTTCGGCGATACCTTTGCCGACTTTGGTTGCGTCGGTGCTGTAGGCGCCGAGCACGCCGCTGCCGGAGACGATCAGCATGTGCCCGGCACCGTTGAACAGTTCGCGCTGGGAACCCACGGCCGCCGCTTGCAGCGCATCGAGTGCGATGTCGATGCCGACCACGCCGATGGCCTTGCCGTCCACCAGTAGCGGCACGGAAATGGTGGTCATGAGCATTTCCTTGCCGCCCACGGTGTCGGCGTAAGGATCGAGCAGGCAGGTGCGCTTGTTGTCGCGAGGGCAGGTGTACCAGCTGTTGTAAGGTGTGCCGCTGAGGCTGAGGGTGGTCTTGGTCATGTCTTCTTCGACCATGATCGTGTTCAGCGCAGAACCGGCGGCGCGGCTCCAGTAGGTGGCGAAGCGCCCGGCTTCGTTGGACTGGCGGGCGGCGTCGTTGACGAACTCGCTGTCCTTGCCGTCCAGCCCGTTGGGTTCGAAGGCCAGCCAGATGCCGAGCACTTTACTGTTGCGCTCGAACGCGGTCTTCAGGCTCAGGTTCAACTCTTCACGCAGGGCGCCGGCGTCCAGCGAACGCTTGGCGGCCATGGCGCGCATGTCCTTGATCTGGTCGGCCAGTGCGGTGATCACCAACAGGCTTTCGCCGAAGGTTTTCTGCACTTGCACCGCCTGCTCGGCCGCCTTGGCCTGCAGCAGATCCTGCACGCTGGCGGTGAGCATCTTGCTGCTCGACTGGCTGACCAGTTCGTCGTTCTGGTTGGTCTGGTAGATGTTGATGCCGACGATCAGCGCGACTACGCCGAGCAGGCACAGGCCGGACAGCAGGACGATTTTCAGGCGGATGGACAGAGAGTCGAACATGGGACGTTCTCGCGAATGAATGAACTGTTGGCTGCGGGGCAGGGAGGTGCCCGATTCGCCAAATCCATTCAGCGCCATTCAATGCTCATCGGCGCGGGGCGAGGGCGCATGAGCGGCATGCGACGAACGGTCATGGCTAAACGTTTGCGCGGGTAAAAGCCCTGAAAACAAGGGAAAAATCAGGAAATCTTCGGCAACGCTTCCGGTCGTGACCAGATCCACAGGTTGCCCATCGTCATCCCCGCGATCGCCAGATAAATCGGCCAGCCGTGATCGAGCATCACCAGCATCAGCGTGGCACACAGCAGCATGCTGACCGTGGCGCTGACCTTGGCCTTGCGGGCGATGATCTTGCCGTTGCGCCAGTTGCTCAGGATCGGGCCAAACAGCCGATGGTTTTCCAGCCAGGCACTCAGGCGCGGCGAACTGCGGGTCGCGGCCCAGGCGGCGAGCAGGATGAACTCGGTGGTCGGCAGGCCGGGCACGACGATGGCGATCAGGCCGATGCCGAGGCTGACATAGGCGAGCAGACCGAACAGCAGGCGGGCGAGTCGGGAGGAGGCGGGTTGGGGCATGGGCTCGAAGTGCGTGAGGCGAAACGGGGATTCTACAGACTTGCGCTGTTCCCATGTGGGAGCGGGCTTGCTCGCGAAAGCGGTGTATCAGTCACCTTCAATGTTGAATGACAGATCCCATTCGCGAGCAAGCTCGCTCCCACATTGGGGAGTCGCGTGGCTTCAGGCCGGTTCGGCTTCAATCGAGTAAGCCTGTTCCAGCAGCACCGTGAAGCGGTTAAACGCATCGATCGCGCCTTGCTCCACTTCGGCTTCCTCTTCAGCGCTGAATTGCAGCGAATCGAGGGTACGCACGAAGCTCTTCCAGCCTTCGGCGCGACCACCTTCAGGCTCGCCCAGATGACGGGCGCCGAAGGTTTCGCTCAGCTCCAGCGCAACCGCACGTTTGATCAGGAACGCGGCGCCGAGCTTGGAACCCTCGGACACGAAGATCCAGCCCAGGGCGCGGGCCTTGCTCGGGTTTTTCACCGCGCCGGCGACTGGCGCAGGCACTTCGGTGTCGAGGTCGGCGAGGTCGGCTTTTGCCGCTTCGGCGCGGCAGCGGGCCGGCAGGTCAGGGACGATGGCGGTCAGTTCGGCATCGTTGTACAGCGACACCAGCTCCGACTGGAACAGGTACTGCGCGACCACGAAACGGGCGAAATTGGCGCGGGTCTCGAACGGAGCGTGGGCCTTGACCAGTGCATCGAGCTTGCTGTGCGGCTCGTGGGTGATCTGGTTCAGGCGTTGCGAACGCAGGGCTTTTTCCGGGGTGCTCATGAGATGTCCTTGAAAAGAAGAGGCGCTTGATAACGAGACGTACGGGCAAGCGCCGGACAGTAAAAAAACCTCACGGCGCGGCAATGCATGCGCGCCGTGAGGTCATCCGGATCAGATATCCCAGACCAGATTGATCGCGAAGTTGCGACCCGGCTGGGTCAGGCGATCGAGGTTGGCCGGTTGTGTCACCGACGCTTCGCCGACGCTGTCGTAACCGCGCACGTCATCCCACAGCCAGTATTTCTTGTCGGTCAGGTTGTAGATGCCGCCGCTGACGGTGACGTCGTCGGTGACCTTGTAATAACCGGCCAGATCGAGAATGCCGAAGCCCGGCGACTTGAATTGACTGCTCACACCGTCCGGCGATTTGAAGTTGCTGTCGTCGACGCGATCCTTCTTCTTGACCACGGTCCAGCTCAGCAGGCCGCCGTAGTTGTCCTGGTCATAACCGAGGCCGAACACGCCGGTCAGCGGGTTGACGCTGTTCAACGGCTCGCCGTTGTCGTTGTTGCGTCCGTAGGCGTAGGAGATCGAACCCTGGGTGTACAGGCCTTGCGGCGCGCCGAAGGAATCCAGGTTCAGGCGACCTTTGACTTCAGCACCCTTGATGGTGGCGTGCTTGATGTTGCTGGACTGGAACGTCAGCTCGCTGTAGCCCGGGGTGACGGCGTCTTCGTTGATGAAGTCGCGGTACTTGTTATAGAAGACCGCCACGTCGAACGAGCCTTGCTCGAAGTTGCCGCGCAGGCCGGTTTCATAGCTTTTGCTTTTTTCCGGTTCCAGGTCCGGGTTCGGCGCCACGTTGTAGCCGGTGGTGCTGTTCTCGAAGCGGCCGTACAGCGCTTTCGCGGTCGGGGTGCGGAAGCCTTCGGCGTACTGACCGTACCAGGTGTAGTTTTCGGTCAGGGCGTAGGTCAGGCCGAATTTCGGCGAGACTTTATGCCAGGTCTTGTTCTCGTCGCTGACCGTGCCGTTGCCGTCAGCGGCCACGGTGTTAAGGAATTCCTGGGTGATGTGCGGCTTGAGCTGGGTGTAGTCGTAGCGCAGGCCCGGCAGGAAGGTCCAGTTGTTCCAGCTGATCTGATCCTGGGCGAACAGGCTGTAGGTGTTGATGGTCGGGTCCGGGAAGTCGCTGGATTTTTTCAGCACGTCAGCCGCGCTGGTGGCGCCGATGGCGGTGCAGCCGCGACCGATTGCCAGACACTTGCCGTCGCCGCTGCGCGAGCCGGTGACTTTCTGCTGCTTGATGGTGGTGCCGTAAGTCAGCACGTGATCGGTGGCGCCGATGCTGAAAGCCTTGTCCAGTTGCGCGTCGAAGACCCACTGTTTCTCTTCGTAGATCGTGTCGCGGGTGCGCAGCACTTTACGGGTGATCGGGTAATAGAACTCGTCGGTGCTCTGGTCGGTCTTGGCGGTCTGGTGGTTGAGGCTCCACTTCACGTTATCCGCCAGCAGGCTGTCGAGCTCGAAGCTGTGCTCCAGGCCAAAACGCTCGCGGGTGATGGTGTCGTTGCCGGTGCGCCACTGGTACATGCCGCCGGGCAGCACGCTGTCCGGGATCGTCGGGGCACCGTTGAAGTACGGGCCGCCGTAAGCACTTTTCTGATCGGTGTCGCGATCATCCTTGTACTTTTCGTAGGTCAGGCCCAGGCGCGAACCTTCGTTGTAGTTCCAGCCGATCTTGGCCAGCACGTTGGTGGCTTTCACGTCTTCCGGGTTGGCGGCGGTGCGCTCAAGACCGGTGCCGTTGTTGCTGCCGTAGGAGTCGGTTTCGTGACCGTCGCGCTGGCTGTAGTGCAACAAACCGTCGAACTGGTCGGCGCGACCGGCGACAGTGGCGGACTTCAGCCAGCTCTCGTCGGCGGAGCTGTAGCCGGTTTTCAGGCGAGCGCCGACGTCTTTGCCGGGCTTGATGATGTCGTCCGGGTCGAGTGTGTAGTAGCTGACGGCGCCGCCGATGGCGTTGCTGCCGTACAGCACCGAGGCCGGGCCACGAAGGATTTCGACGCGTTTGACGATTTCCGGGTCAACGTAGTTGCGCTGGGTCTTGGCGTACGGGCCATTGAAGAAACCGTCCGGCACTTCGACGCCGTCGACCTGAGTCAGAATCCGGTCGCCGTCGATGCCGCGAATGTTGTAGCCGCTGATCCCGCCGCGCTGGCCGGCGCCGCCGACGGACACGCCCGGCTCGTAGCGCACCAGTTCCTTGATGGTGTTGACGTTGTTGCGGTCCAGATCCTGACGGGTCTGCACGGTAACGGTGGCCGGCACGCTGTTGATCGACTGTTCCTGACGGGTGGCGCTGATGGTCACCTGATCAAGGTTAAGCGCGCCGCTGCTGGCGCGTTTTTCCAGCACGACGTTGTTGTTGCTCAGTTTGCGGAAGCTCAGGTTGGTCCCCACCAACAGACGCTCCAGGGCTTTTTCCGGTGGCAGCGAACCGCGCACGCCCGGCGACGACACGTCTTGACCCAGTTCCGCCGGCAAACCGACCTGCCAGCCGGTGACCGCGGTGAACGCATTGAGCGCCGACACCAGCGGCTGCTGGGCAATGGCGAACGAGTAGTCGCCCATGTTGCGCGTCGGCTGTTCGGTGGCGGCCATCAGCGGCGCGGTGCCGGCCATCAGGATGGCGGCAGTCAGCAGCGACAGCACGCGGGAAGGGGAAGAAGTCTGGCGGGTAAGGCGAGAGGACATCGATAGCGCTCCGTGTCGCACGAATCTTTATAGGTGCTGATTGATGTCGCGAGATGCGAATCAATTGCATTGGCTATAACGAGACGAACGAGCTTTGGCTATCGAGTAAAAATAGTTCTCATTTAGTTCAAGATCACCAGCGCCGGGAATTCCTTAAGCTTGGCCGAGGTGATGTGAGCGAGCGAACGCACTACGTCCAGCGGCTGGTCGAGACGGTAATTGCCAGTAACGGCGACGTCGGCCAACTGCTCGTTGGTGTTGATGATGAAGCCCGGATAGTAACGGCGCAGTTCGGCCAGCACCTGATTCAGCGGGCAGTTCTCGAAGATCAGCCGACCCTGCACCCACGCCAGATCGGTGGCGGCGTCGACCTTGGCCGGACGATCAAAACCGTTGGGGCCGATGCGAATGCTCTCACCGGCAGACAGCCGCACCCGCGCATCGTCGCGGGTCGCCCGCAGATCGACATCGCCACGCTGCACCCGCACCTGCGCCACGCCGTCCAGATAACGCACGGCAAATGCGGTATCGCGCACGCTGGCTTTCACCGGGCCGGCGTCGATTTCCAGTGGCTGATTGCGGCTGGCCGGGATCTCGAAAAACGCTTCGCCCTGATACAGCCGCGCGACTCGCTGCTGATCGTTGATCGTGCTGGAGAACGCGGAATTGGTGTTGAGCAGGACTTTCGAGCCGTCCTCAAGCTGCAGACGCTGACGCTCGCCGACCACGGTCAGGTGATCGGCCTGTAAACGCATCGGCAGGTTGCTGAAACTGAACAGCCCGAGCAGCAGCACCGCGGCGGTGGCCAGCGGTTTCCAGTGCGGGCGCAGGCGTGTGAGGACGGTGACTTTCTTCGGTTTGGCTGCGAGGTTCTGTGCGCACTGGGCGATCTGCGGGCCGTCCCAGATTGCCTGGGCCTTGGCGAACGCCTCGGCGTTCAACGGATCGGCCGCCAGCCAGGCATGGAATTGCCGGGTCTGCTCCTCGTCCGGACTGCCGAGCACGATGATCCAGTCCAGAGCCTGGTCCATTGCGCTTGCGGCGTCCTGCGCCGATGAAGGCGAAGGGGAGCGGTGGATGTCCGTCACGGTGTTTCCTCGGCAGTGTCTGTGCACGGCTGTTTTTTTAGTGAAGCGTAAAAGTCGGGCAAGGGTAACAAAGCCCGATGATCAGTGCAGTCGATCCTGTCGAATACCGACAAGGCTTGCAGATCAGTCGCCGTTCAAGCGTTCGGCGACACCGATGCAGATGGTCATGATCAGTTTGAGTTCTTTCTGCACCGTGCTGAGGGACACGCTCAGTTCTTCGGCGATTTCCTGATAGCTGTGCCCGTGCAGGCGGCTGAGGATGAAGATTTGCTGTTGGCGGGGGCTGAGTTCACCGAGGCTCACGTTCAGGCGCTCCAGCAATTGTTCGGCGTGGGCGGCGTCTTCGGCACTGCTGGCGGGGGCGGCGACGCTGTGCACCACGTCCTGCGGCACGTCGTCGACCATGGTGCGCGAATGAATCTTGCGCGCACGCAAATGGTCCAGCGCCAGGTTACGCGCGGTCTGGAAGACAAAGGGTTCAAGGTGATCGATGGCCCGTTCGCTCAGCGCCCGGGTGACGCGCAGGTAGGTTTCCTGCAACAGGTCTTCGGCGGTGCTGTGGTTGTTGACCATCCGTTCCAGGGTCCGCAGCAGCGAAGTGCGCTGGGCGAGGAAGACGTGATTGAAGTGTGAATGACTCACGGGAAGACCTGATCCATTTCGGGCGAATGATAATGCTTATCATCCGCCCGAGTGGTCAAGTGTTGATTTGTCAAAGGTTGGTAAAGCTTTTGCCCGCTCTCAAAACGGCGGCAGCGGTTTTATTCCGCGTTGCACAGCGCCAGGCAGTTATCGAGCATGCGGTTGGAGAAGCCCCACTCGTTGTCGTACCAGGCCAGCACTTTCAGCAGTTTGCCGCTGGATTTGGTGTGGTTGGCGTCGAAGATCGACGACAGCGGGTTGTGGTTGAAGTCGCTCGATACCAGCGGCAGGGTGTTGTAGCCGAGGATCTTCGAATGCTGGCTCGCGGCTTTCATCAGTGCATTGACTTCATCGGCCGAGGCTTCGCGCTTCAGTTGCACGGTCAGGTCAACCAGCGACACATTGATCACCGGTACGCGCACGGCCATGCCGGTCAGCTTGCCCGCCAGTTCCGGCAACACCAGGCCCACGGCTTCGGCGGCGCCGGTCTTGCTCGGGATCATGTTCTGGGTGGCGGAGCGGGCGCGGTACGGGTCGGTGTGGTAGACGTCGGTCAGGTTCTGGTCGTTGGTGTAGGCGTGGATGGTGGTCATCAGACCGCTTTCGATACCCAGTTCGCGGTGCAGCACCTGGGCCACCGGGGCCAGGCAGTTGGTGGTGCACGACGCGTTGGAAATGATCTGGTGCGACTGACGCAGAATGTCGTGGTTCACACCGTAAACGACGGTGGCATCGGCGCCTTTGGCCGGGGCCGAGATAATCACTTTGCGTGCGCCGGCGGTAATATGCGCGGCGGCTTTGGCCCGGTCGGTGAACAGACCGGTGCATTCGAATACCACATCAATCTTTTCCGCGGCCCATGGCAGGTCGGCCGGGTTGCGGATGGCGCTGACCGAAATGCGGTCGCCGTTGACGGTCAGGCTCTCGTTGTCGTGAGCAACTTCGGCGTCGAATGTGCCATGAACGGTGTCGTACTTGAGCAGATGCGCATTGATCGCGCTGTCGCCCAGATCGTTGATGGCGACGATCTGCAAATCCTGACGATAGCCTTGGGTATACAGTGCGCGCAGGACATTACGGCCGATGCGGCCAAAACCATTGATTGCGATTCGAAGAGTCATTGAACAGCGCCGCCGTCGTTTTGTTGTTGGAATTACAAGATTATTCGCATAAAAATAGAAAACAAGCCTTTTTAGTGGCAATATTTTGTTTTATCTACAACGAGTGACCTGAATCAACTGGTCCGAATGATCAAGAAAACCGTTCGTCATCCCACGCGAACGGGCTTTTGATCAGCATAGACAATCAGGTCGCCACATCCGTTAGCCTGGAGTTCTACACATGCATCCCCGCGTTCTTGAGGTCACCGAACGGCTTATCGCCCGCAGCCGCGCCACGCGTCAGGCTTACCTTGCGCTGATTCGCGGCGCTGCAACTGACGGGCCGATGCGCGGCAAACTGCAATGCGCCAACTTCGCCCACGGCGTGGCCGGGTGTGGCAGCGAAGACAAGCACAGCCTGCGGATGATGAACTCGGCGAACATCGCAATTGTTTCGTCATATAACGACATGCTTTCGGCGCACCAGCCGTACGAAGTCTTCCCGGAACAGATCAAGAACGCCCTGCGCGAAATCGGCTCGGTCGGCCAGTTCGCTGGCGGCACGCCTGCGATGTGCGACGGCGTGACCCAGGGCGAGCCGGGCATGGAGCTGAGCCTGCCGAGCCGCGAAGTGATCGCGATGTCGACGGCGGTGGCGCTGTCCCACAACATGTTCGACGGCGCGCTGATGCTCGGTATCTGCGACAAGATCGTGCCGGGCCTGATGATGGGCTCCCTGCGTTTCGGTCACCTGCCGACGATTTTCGTACCGGGCGGGCCGATGGTCTCGGGGATTTCCAACAAGGAAAAAGCCGACGTGCGGCAGAAGTACGCCGAAGGCAAGGCGACCCGCGAAGAGCTGCTGGAATCGGAAATGAAGTCCTACCACAGCCCGGGCACCTGCACGTTCTACGGCACCGCCAACACCAACCAGTTGCTGATGGAAGTCATGGGCCTGCACTTGCCGGGCGCGTCGTTCGTCAACCCGAACACGCCGCTGCGTGACGCCCTGACCCGCGAAGCCGCGCACCAGGTCACGCGCCTGACCAAACAGAACGGCAACTTCATGCCGATCGGCGAAATCGTCGACGAGAAGGCGCTGGTCAACTCGATCGTCGCGCTGCACGCCACCGGCGGCTCGACCAACCACACTCTGCACATGCCGGCCATCGCCATGGCGGCGGGCATTCAACTGACCTGGCAGGACATGGCCGACCTCTCCGAAGTCGTGCCGACCCTGAGCCACGTCTATCCGAACGGCAAGGCTGACATCAACCACTTCCAGGCGGCGGGCGGCATGTCGTTCCTGATCCGCGAACTGCTGGAAGCCGGCCTGCTGCACGAAGACGTCAACACCGTGCTCGGCCACGGCCTGAGCCAGTACACCAAGGAGCCGTTCCTCGATAATGGCAAGCTGGTGTGGCGCGAAGGCCCGACCGACAGCCTCGACGAAAACATCCTGCGCCCGGTGGCCCGTGCGTTCTCGGCAGAGGGCGGCTTGCGCGTGATGGAAGGCAACCTCGGTCGCGGCGTGATGAAGGTGTCCGCCGTCGCGCTGGAAAACCAGATCGTCGAAGCACCGGCCATGGTGTTCCAGGATCAGCAGGATCTGGCCGACGCTTTCAAGGCCGGTCTGCTGGAGAAGGATTTTGTCGCGGTGATGCGCTTCCAGGGCCCGCGTTCCAACGGTATGCCGGAACTGCACAAGATGACGCCGTTCCTCGGCGTGCTGCAGGATCGCGGCTTCAAGGTGGCGCTGGTGACGGACGGGCGGATGTCCGGCGCATCCGGGAAAATCCCGGCGGCGATTCACGTCAGCCCTGAAGCTTATGTCGGCGGCGCTTTGGCGCGCGTGCAAGAGGGCGATATCATCCGCGTCGATGGCGTCAAAGGCACCTTGGAACTCAAGGTGGACGCCGCCGAATTCGCAGCGCGCGAACCTGCCAAAGGCCTGTTGGGCAACAACATCGGCAGCGGTCGCGAACTGTTTGGCTTCATGCGTTTGGCCTTCAGCTCGGCGGAGCAGGGCGCCAGCGCCTTCACTTCTGCCCTGGAGACGCTTAATTGAAACTGGCTTTGGTCGGTGACATCGGAGGCACCAACGCGCGGTTTGCGTTGTGGAAAGATCAGCAACTCGAATCGGTTCAGGTGCTGGCCACGGCCGACCATGCCAGCCCGGAAGAGGCGATCAGCCTCTACCTGAGCGGGCTTGGTCTGGCGCCGGGCGCCATCGGTTCGGTGTGCCTGTCGGTGGCGGGGCCGGTGAGCGGTGATGAATTCAAGTTCACCAACAACCACTGGCGCCTGAGCCGCAAGGCGTTCTGCCAGACCTTGCAGGTCGAGCAGTTGTTGCTGGTCAACGACTTCTCGGCGATGGCGCTGGGCATGACCCGTTTGCAGCCCGGCGAATTCCGCGTGGTCTGCGAAGGCACGCCGGAGCCATTGCGCCCGGCAGTGGTGATCGGCCCGGGCACTGGTCTGGGCGTCGGTACCTTGCTTGATCTGGGTGAAGGGCGGTTTGCCGCGTTGCCGGGCGAGGGCGGCCACGTCGATCTGCCGCTGAGCAGTCCGCGTGAAACCCAGCTCTGGCAACACATCCACAACGAAATCGGCCATGTCAGCGCGGAAACCGCGTTGAGCGGCGGCGGCTTGCCGCGCGTCTACCGGGCGATCTGCGCGGTGGATGGACATGAACCGAAACTCGACACACCGGAAGCAATCACGGCGGCGGGACTTGCAGGCGACCCGATCGCCCTGGAAGTGCTGGAGCAGTTCTGCTGCTGGCTCGGTCGCGTGGCCGGCAACAATGTGCTGACCACTGGCGGTCGTGGCGGGGTGTACATCGTGGGCGGCGTGATTCCGCGTTTCGCCGATTTCTTCCTCGAAAGCGGTTTCGCCCGCAGCTTCGCCGACAAGGGCTGCATGAGCGATTACTTCAAGGGGATTCCGGTGTGGCTGGTGACGGCGCCTTACTCGGGGCTCGTCGGTGCAGGAGTGGCGCTCGAACAATCCGGTAAATGATCATTCCCACGCCGAGCGTGGGAACCCTCGACACATCAGGCATAATCCGCCCAATTCCAACAACAAGGATGCCTTCGAAGTGAGCTCAGTCAACAAGTCGATTTTGTTGGTCGATGACGACCAGGAGATACGCGAGTTGCTGGAAACCTACCTGACCCGCGCGGGTTTTCAGGTACGGGCCACGGCGGATGGCGCCGGTTTTCGTCAGGCGCTGAACGAGGCGCCGAGCGATCTGGTGATCCTCGATGTGATGCTGCCCGATGAAGACGGCTTCAGCCTGTGTCGCTGGGTGCGCCAGCATCCGCGTCAGGCCCAGGTGCCGATCATCATGCTCACCGCCAGTTCCGACGAAGCCGACCGGGTCATCGGTCTGGAGCTTGGCGCCGACGACTACCTCGGCAAACCTTTCAGCCCCCGCGAGCTGCAAGCCCGGATCAAGGCCTTGCTGCGTCGCGCCCAATTCGGTCAGGAACGCGGCGGCAGTGAAGTGCTGGCGTTCGATGAATGGCGGCTGGACATGGTCAGCCATCGGCTGTTCCACACTGACGGCGAGGAAGTGATTCTGTCCGGCGCCGACTTCGCCCTGCTGAAACTGTTCCTCGATCACCCCCAGCAAATCCTCGACCGCGACACCATCGGCAACGCCACCCGTGGCCGCGACCTGATGCCCCTCGACCGCATCGTCGACATGGCCGTCAGCCGTTTGCGCCAGCGTCTGCGCGACACCGAAAAGCCTCCGCGCCTGATCCGCACCGTGCGTGGCAGCGGCTACCAGCTGGCAGCCAATGTGGTTGCCGGCAATGGTCACTGAGTTCCTGCGCACCACCGCGCGCAAAGTGCCGATGCCGCGTTCGCTGCTCGGGCGGATGTTGCTGCTGACGCTGCTCGCGGTGTTGTTCGCCCAGACGCTGTCCAGCGTGATCTGGGTTTCCCAATTGCGCGCGACTCAGCTCGAAGGCCTGGTCACCAGCGCCCGCAGCCTCGCCCATTCGATGACCGCCAGCGTCAGTTACTTCCGCTCGTTGCCGGTGGCCTATCGGCCGCTGGTGCTCGATCAATTGCGCAGTATGGGCGGCACGCGTTTTGTGGTGACGCTCAATGACAAACCGCTGGGCATGGAAGTGCTGCCCGTGACGCCGCGCAAGGCTGCGGTGTTGAAAGCGGTGGATGAAGTGCTGCGTCAGTCGCTGGGCCAGGACACCGACATCCTGGTGACCTTCGTCAGCCCCGATGACCTGCGGATCTTCAACGCCGGGTTGAAACTCGATGAGTTGCCGCGTTCGTGGGCGCATTACGCCTTGACCCTGGAACCGGTGAACCCGCCGGTGCTGGTGACCCAGATTCAGTTGGCACCGGGTGAATGGTTGTACATCGCCTCGCTGCTGCCCGAGCCCTACACCAGTCTTGAAGAACAGGGCCTGCCGACTCAGCAGGTGTGGTTCATCGTCTTCACCAGCGGTTTTCTGCTGTTGTTCATCGGCCTGCTGGTGCACTGGCAGAGCCGGCCGCTCAAGCGTCTGGCGCGGGCCGCGCGGGACTTGTCGCTGGGTGCCGACGTCGAGCCGGTAGCCGAGGGCGGTGGCAGTGAAGTGGTGGAAGTGGGCCGCGCTTTCAACACCATGCGCGAGCGGATCAGCCGTTACCTGACCGAGCGCAGTCAGTTGTTCAGCGCGATTTCCCATGACCTGCGTACACCGATCACCCGCCTGCGGCTGCGGGTGGAACTGCTGGAAGACGAAACGCTGCAAACCAAGTTCGGCCGCGATCTGGACGAGTTGGAGCTGCTGGTCAAAGGCGCGCTGCAATGCGTGAAGGACACCGACATCCACGAAAACATCGAGCCAGTGGATCTGAACCATGTGCTCGACTGCCTGGTGGAACCGTATCTGGCGCCCAACGGCAACGGTCGCGTGACCCAGCAGGGACGGGCACTGGCGGCGTATCCGGGCAAGCCGTTGGCGCTCAAGCGCTGCATCGGCAATTTGATCGACAACGCGTTGAAGTACGGGCAGAACGCGCATTTGCACATCGATGACGACGACAGCGCGTTTGTGCTGCATGTCGACGATGAAGGTCCGGGGGTGCCGGAGCAGCGGTTGGAGCAGGTGTTCGAGCCGCATTTTCGGTTGGCGGGGCAGCAGCAGGGTTACGGTCTCGGTTTGGGGATCGCCCGCAACATTGCCCATAGCCATGGAGGGGAGGTGACGTTGCAGAATTTGCGTGAGGGTGGGCTGCGCGTAACTCTGCAATTGCCGCGTTCGGCGGATTGATCTGAATGTCACCGGTCAGTGACAAAACCCGCCCCCTTCGTTACAAGCCCCTCCCGGCCCGTTGTTTAGACTGCCCGCAGTCATAACAACAAAAAAGGCCACCCATGGATCATTTCAATCCGGGCTTCAGCAGTTGGCTGAACGCCCCTGCCCACCAGCAATGGCTCGCCGACGAAGGCCTGCGCCTGCTGGCATTTGCCAAGGCTTCACGGTTGCCCGAAGGCTTCGGCAATCTCGATGAGCGCGGCCAGCTTCAGGCCGGCGCGCAAGCCGAAACCATGAACACCGCGCGCATGACCCACAGCTTCGCCATGGCCCACATTCAGGGTCTGCCGGGATTCGCCGAGCTGGTCGATCACGGCATTGCGGCCCTGCGCGGCCCGTTGCGCGACGCGCTGCACGGTGGCTGGTTTGCCGTCGCTGAACACCGTGACGGCAACACCGGCAAGAACGCTTATCTGCATGCTTTCGTCGCCCTGGCAGCGAGTTCTGCGGTGGTCGCGCAACGCCCCGGTGCGCAGGCATTGCTGGATGACGCCATCGACATCATCGACACGTATTTCTGGAGCGAAGAAGAGGGCGCCATGCGCGAATTCTTCAATCGCGACTGGCGCGAAGAAGAAGCCTATCGCGGCGCCAACAGCAACATGCACGCCACCGAAGCCTTCCTCGCTTTGGCCGATGTCACCCAAGACCCGCGCTGGCTGGTGCGTGCGCAACGTATCGTCGAACGGGTGATTCACGGTCACGCCGCCGCCAACGATTACCTGGTGATCGAGCATTTCGACCGCGACTGGCAGCCGCTGCGCGAATACAACCATGACAATCCCGCCGACGGTTTCCGTCCCTACGGCACCACGCCGGGCCATGGGTTCGAGTGGGCGCGGCTGTTGCTGCACCTCGAGGCCGCGCGGGTTCAGGCCGGCATGCTCACGCCCGGCTGGCTGGCCACCGACGCGCAAAAGCTGTTCGAACAAAACTGCCGCCATGGCTGGGACGTCGATGGCGCGCCGGGCATCGTCTACACCCTCGACTGGAACAATAAAGCGGTGGTGCGTCATCGCCTGCACTGGACTCACGCCGAGGCCAGCGCTGCCGCCAGTGCCTTGCTCAAACGCACCGGCGATGCGCAGTACGAAAGCTGGTATCGCCTGTTCTGGGAATTTTGCGAAACGTATTTCATGGATCGCTGCGAAGGCAGCTGGCACCACGAACTCGACCCGCAGAACCGCCCGAGTGCCGATATCTGGGCGGGCAAACCGGATCTGTACCACGCCTGGCAGGCCGTTCTGATTCCGCGTCTGCCGCTGGCGCCGAGCATGGCCAGTGCTCTGGCACACCTGTCCCGAAGCGTTCCTGTGTAACCATGTGGTGACATTCGCGCGTCCCTTCGTTACCTGCGAGGGGAAACGCTCTGTTTAAACTCGTGTGCAGCGCAAGCACCAGACTTGCATGCATAACAACAAGAAAGGTACATCTCAGATGAATGCGATTTCTCGCCTCGCTACTGTCATTTCTGTCGCCTCCCTGTTCCCGCTCGCTGTGCTGCCCCTGAGTGTTTCCGCTGCCGAATCCAAAGGTTCGGTGGAAGTCGTGCATTGGTGGACGTCCGGTGGCGAAAAAGCTGCCGTCGATGTGCTCAAGGCACAAGTCGAGAAAGACGGTTTCACCTGGAAAGACGGCGCTGTCGCCGGCGGTGGCGGTGCGACTGCCATGACCGTGCTGAAAAGCCGCGCGGTAGCCGGCAACCCTCCGGGCGTTGCCCAGATCAAAGGCCCGGACATCCAGGAATGGGCGTCGACCGGTCTGCTCGACACCGACGTCCTGAAAGACGTTTCCAAGTCCGAGAAGTGGGACAGCCTGCTCGACAAGAAAGTCTCCGACACCGTGAAGTTCGAAGGTGATTACGTGGCCGTACCGGTGAACATTCACCGCGTGAACTGGCTGTGGATCAACCCGGAAGTCTTCAAGAAAGCCGGTATCGAAAAAGCCCCGACCACCCTCGAAGAATTCTACGCCGCCGGCGACAAACTGAAGGCTGCGGGCTTCATCCCGCTGGCTCACGGCGGTCAGCCATGGCAGGACAGCACCGTGTTCGAAGCGGTCGTGCTGTCGGTGATGGGCGTTGATGGTTACAAGAAAGCCCTGGTCGACCTGGACAACGCTGCCCTGACCGGCCCGGAAATGGTCAAGGCCCTGACCGAGCTGAAGAAAGTCGCGACCTACATGGACCAGGACGGCAAAGGCCAGGACTGGAACCTGGAAGCGGCCAAGGTCATCAACGGCAAGGCCGGCATGCAGATCATGGGTGACTGGGCCAAGTCCGAATGGACCGCCGCCAAGAAAGTCGCCGGCAAGGACTACGAGTGCGTAGCGTTCCCGGGCACCGACAAGGCGTTCACCTACAACATCGACTCGCTGGCCGTGTTCAAGCAGAAGGACGCGGGCACCGCGGCCGGTCAGCAGGACATCGCCAAAGTCGTGCTGGGTGAAAACTTCCAGAAAGTCTTCAGCATCAACAAGGGCTCGATCCCGGTGCGTAACGACATGCTCGCCGACATGGGCAAGTACGGTTTCGACTCCTGCGCCCAGACCGCTGCCAAGGACTTCCTGGCAGACGCCAAGAACGGCGGCCTGCAACCGAGCATGGCGCACAACATGGCGACCACGCTGGCAGTGCAGGGCGCGTTCTTTGATGTCGTGACCAACTACATCAACGACCCGAAAGCCGACCCGGCCGACGCTGCCAAGAAACTCGGCACTGCCATCAAGGCTGCCAAGTAACACCAGCGTAGAGCAGCTGCAAGCTTCAGGTCGCGCATCGGCCTGAAGCCTGCAGTTTGCAGCGGTCCTTCATCTTCTTTACTGGATCTTCCCATGAGTTCTGTTGCTGTGTTCAGCAAGGCCTCGCCGTTCGACGCATTGCAGCGCTGGCTACCGAAACTGGTGCTGGCGCCGAGCATGTTCATCGTTCTGGTGGGCTTCTATGGCTATATCCTCTGGACGTTTGTCCTGTCGTTCACCACGTCGACCTTCCTGCCGAACTACAAGTGGGCAGGCCTGGCGCAATACGAGCGCCTGTTCGACAACGATCGCTGGTGGGTGGCGAGCAAGAACCTGGCCGTGTTCGGCGGCATGTTCATCGGCATCACCCTCGTAATCGGCGTGACACTGGCGATTTTCCTCGACCAGAAAATCCGTCGAGAAGGCTTTATCCGCACCATTTACCTGTACCCGATGGCGCTCTCGATGATCGTGACCGGTACGGCGTGGAAATGGCTGCTCAACCCGGGCATGGGCCTGGACAAATTGCTTCGGGACTGGGGCTGGGAAGGCTTCCGTCTCGACTGGCTGATCGACCCGGATCGCGTGGTGTATTGCCTGGTGATCGCGGCGGTCTGGCAAGCTTCGGGCTTCATCATGGCGATGTTCCTCGCCGGTTTGCGTGGCGTCGATCAATCGATCATCCGTGCCGCCCAGATCGACGGCGCGAGCATGCCGCGCATTTACTGGAAAGTGGTGCTACCAAGCCTGCGTCCGGTGTTCTTCAGTGCGGTGATGATCCTGGCGCACATCGCGATCAAGAGCTTCGACCTGGTGGCGGCCATGACGGCCGGCGGCCCGGGTTACTCCTCCGATTTGCCGGCGATGTTCATGTACTCGTTCACCTTCAGCCGTGGACAGATGGGCATGGGCTCGGCCAGTGCAATCCTGATGCTCGGTGCGATCCTCGCGATCATCGTGCCTTACCTGTACTCCGAGCTGAGGACCAAGCGTCATGACTAGTCTCGCCTCCAAACCGGCCATCAGCCTGAGTCGCATCGCGATCTACGCGGTGCTGATCCTTGCGGTTCTGCTGTACCTGGTACCGCTGGTGGTCATGCTGCTGACCAGCTTCAAGACCCCGGAAGACATCTCCACCGGCAACCTGCTGAGCTGGCCGACCGTGGTCAGCGGCATCGGCTGGGTGAAAGCCTGGGCCACCGTTGACGGCTACTTCTGGAACTCGATCAAGATCACCGTTCCGGCCGTGATCATCTCCACCGCCATCGGTGCGTTGAACGGTTATGTGCTGTCGTTCTGGCGCTTCCGCGGTTCGCAGTTGTTCTTCGGTCTGCTGCTGTTCGGCTGCTTCCTGCCGTTCCAGACCGTGCTGCTGCCGGCGTCGTTCACCCTCGGCAAGATGGGCCTGGCGAGCACCACCACCGGCCTGGTGTTCATCCATGTGGTCTACGGTCTGGCGTTCACCACGCTGTTTTTCCGTAACTACTACGTGAGCATTCCAGATGCGTTGATCAAGGCGGCGCGTCTCGATGGCGCGGGGTTCTTCACGATCTTCCGCCAGATCATCCTGCCGATGTCCACCCCGATCATCATGGTCTGCCTGATCTGGCAGTTCACCCAGATCTGGAACGACTTCCTGTTCGGCGTGGTGTTCTCCAGCGGTGATTCGCAACCGATCACGGTGGCGCTGAACAACCTGGTCAACACCAGCACCGGGGCCAAGGAATACAACGTGGATATGGCGGCGGCGATGATCGCCGGCCTGCCGACCCTGCTGGTCTATGTGGTCGCAGGCAAGTATTTCGTGCGCGGGCTGACGGCCGGCGCAGTCAAGGGGTAATCATGGCTACGCTCGAACTTCGCAATGTAAACAAGACCTACGGTACCGGACTGCCGGACACCCTGAAGAACATCGAACTGTCGATCAAGGACGGTGAGTTCCTGATCCTCGTCGGGCCCTCGGGCTGCGGCAAGTCGACCCTGATGAACTGCATCGCCGGTCTGGAAACCATCACTGGCGGCGCGATCATGATCGGTGACCAGGACGTCAGCGGCATGAGCCCGAAAGATCGCGACATCGCCATGGTGTTCCAGTCCTACGCGCTGTACCCGACCATGAGCGTGCGCGAGAACATCGAGTTCGGTCTGAAGATCCGCAAGATGAGCCAGTCGGCGATCGACGAAGAAGTCGCCCGCGTGGCCAAGCTGCTGCAGATCGAGCACCTGCTCAATCGCAAGCCGGGCCAGCTCTCTGGCGGCCAGCAACAGCGCGTGGCGATGGGCCGTGCCCTGGCGCGTCGGCCGAAGATTTATCTGTTCGACGAACCGCTGTCCAACCTCGACGCCAAACTGCGTGTCGAGATGCGCACCGAAATGAAACTGATGCACCAGCGCCTGAAAACCACCACGGTCTACGTGACCCACGACCAGATCGAAGCGATGACCCTGGGCGACAAAGTGGCGGTGATGAAGGACGGGATCATCCAGCAGTTCGGTACGCCGAAAGAGATCTACAACGACCCGGCCAACCTGTTCGTCGCGAGCTTCATCGGTTCGCCGCCGATGAACTTCATCCCGCTGCGCCTGCAACGCAAGGACGGCCGTCTGGTGGCGCTGCTCGACAGCGGCCAGGCCCGTTGCGAATTGCCGATGGCGATGCAGGACGCCGGTCTCGAAGACCGCGAAGTGATCCTCGGCCTGCGCCCGGAGCAGATCGCGCTGGCCTACGGCGAGGGCAACGGCCTGCCGAGCATCAAGGCGGAAGTGCAGGTCACCGAGCCGACCGGTCCGGACACCCTGGTGTTCGTCAACCTCAACGACACCAAGGTCTGCTGCCGTCTGGCGCCGGACGTGGCGCCGCAGGTGGGCGAAACCCTGACCCTGCAATTCGATCCGTCGAAAGTGCTGCTGTTCGACGCCAAGTCCGGTGAGCGCCTGGGGGTTGCAGGCCTGCCGAAAACCGAGTCGCACAGCGCCAACGTGGCCCAGTTCAAGGGTCGCTGATCTACAAATGCGGGAGCGGGCTCGCCCGTTTCCGCAGGGAGCACGCGGTGCGTGGCCTGTCGCGCGCCGCATCAGATGTAAACCGCGTTAGATAAGAAGAACAGTTAATAACAATAAAACGAGGATGTAGGGATGAAGAAGAACAACAACGCTCAGCGTATCGGTCAGTTGTCGGCGATTGCGGCAATGATGCTGGCCGGTAGCGTCCACGCGGCTGACGCGTTCAGCTCCGATTCGGAGTGGATGACCGGGGACTGGGGTGGCGAACGTACCAAGCTGATCGAGCAGGGTATCGACATCAAGATGGACTACGTCGGTGAAGTGGGCGGCAACCTTCACGGCGGTTTCAACGACGACAAGACTGCGCGTTACGCCGACCAGTTCGGTCTGGGCGTGGCGCTGGATCTGCAAAAACTGTGGGGCTGGGACAACACTCAGGCCAAGATCCAGTTCACCAACCGTAACGGCTACAACATTTCCAACGACCGTGTTGGCGATCCGCGTGCCGGCACCCTGAGCTCCTCGCAGGAAGTCTACGGTCGTGGCCACATGGTGCGTCTGACCCAGTTGTGGATCAAACACCAGTTCTTCGACAACAAGCTCGACATCAAGGCCGGTTACTTCGGCGAAGGCGAAGACTTCAACACCTTCCCGTGCGAGTTCCAGAACCTGGCGTTCTGCGGTTCGCAAGTGGGTAACTGGGCGACCAACATCTGGTACAACTGGCCGGTCAGCCAGGCGGCCATTCGCGTCAAGTACAACATCAACGACGAGCTCTACGCGCAGATCGGTGCGTACAACCAGAACCCGTCGCAACTGGAACACGGCAACGGCTTCAAGCTGAGCGGCAGCGGTACCAAAGGCACCGTGTTGCCAGTGGAGCTGGTCTGGTTGCCTAACCCGAACGGCCTGCCGGGCGAATACCGTGTCGGTTACTACAAAAGCACGGCCGATGCCGACGACGTTCGCGAAGACGTCAACGGTTTTGACGCGGCAACCACCGGTGACGCCTACCGCACCCACAGCAGCAAGCACGGTTACTGGTTCGTTGCGCAGCAGCAACTCACCAGCCACAACGGTGACAAGAGCCGTGGTCTGAACATTGCCGCCAACGCCACGTTCCACGACAAGGACACCAACTTCATCGACAACTACCAGTCCGTGATGTTTGTGTACAAAGGCCCGTTCGACGCACGTCCGAAAGATGACGTCGGTATCGGTGCGGCACGTATTCACGTCAACAATGACGTGAAGAAAAACGCCGAGCTGCTCAACGTCGCCAACGGTGTTTCGGACTATGACAATCCGGTGTTCTCGCCGATTCGTGAAACCGAATACAACTACGAGATCAACTACGGCTTCCACGTGACCAACTGGCTGACCGTACGCCCGAACCTGCAATACATCACTCATCCGGGCGGTGTGGATGAAGTGGATAACGCTTTGGTCGCTGGCCTGAAAATTCAGTCTACGTTCTAACGCGTCTGCGATAAGCTCCTCTCTATGTGCGCATATTTGCGGACAGCCCAGGCTGTCCGCTTTTTTTTGGAAAGGGGTGTCGCAGCCCATGAAAGTTGAATCTGGAACCGTGGCCCATGCATGAGCATCCGCTGCAACGCTTCTTCAAATCCCTGCGCGAACGACCGGTGTTCGCCTGGGAGCGCTATCAGATGCGCGATGTGCTGGTGATCGATCATCCGCTGTGCCAGGCGGTGTTCAGTCGTCAGGGGGCGCAATTGCTGCACTTTCAGCCGCGGGGGCAGAAACCGTGGTTGTGGTGCGCGGCGAAATGGCCGCATGTCGGCGCGATTCGCGGCGGCGTGCCGGTGTGCTGGCCGTGGTATGGCCGTCACCCGAGCGAAAACGCGTGGCCGTCCCATGGCTGGGCGCGCCTGCTGGACTGGAAACTGCTCGACAGCAGCACCGGCGATGACGGCGTGCGCCTGCATTGGCAATTGCAGTTGTGCGACTGGCAGGTGGACCTGCACGCGCACCTCGGTGAACGCATGGAATTGCGCCTGAGCACCGAGCATCAGGACGACATGCCGTGCCAGTTGAGCCAGGCTTTGCACGCTTACTGGCGTATTGGCGACGTGAGTGAGATAGCGCTGTCTGGGCTCGAAGGGGCGCAGGGTTACGACCAGTTGAACCGTGAGATTTGCCAGCAGGAAGGCGAGTTGCGGGTCGATGGTGGCTGTCAGCGCGTGTTCCAGCACGACGGCGAATTGCAGCTCAAGGATCACGCCTGGCAGCGCGAGTTGTGCATCGATACCGGTGACAGCGCGGACACCGTGGTGTGGCATCCGGGTGCGCGGCCGTTACTGGGCGTGAGCTGGGATGAGATTTCGGAATTTGTCTGTGTTGAAGCGGCGGCGGGCGGGACTGACAGCCTGCATCTGGCGCCGGGGGAGAAGGCGCATTTGAGTTTGCAGGCGTGGGCTGCGGCCTAGATTTGCGGTGAGTTGGCTGACGCCTTCGCGAGCAAGCCCGCTCCCACAGGTGACTGTATTCCATCTGGAGAAATACAGTCGAATGTGGTAGCGGGCTTGCTCGCGAAGAGGCCGGACAATACAGCCCAAAATTCGGATCAGTTGAACTCGTCACCCACCGGATACCGGCTAGCATTCAAGCTCTCTTTGATCTTGCGCAAATGCGGCTGGAAATCCACTCCGCGACGCAATGTCATCCCCGTCGCCAGTACATCCAGCACGGTCAACTGAATGATCCGCGAAGTCATCGGCATATAGATGTCGGTGTCTTCCGGCAGCGGAATATTCAGGCTCAGCGTACTGGCCTTGGCCAGCGGCGAATTCTCTGCCGTCAGGCCCAGCACCGAAGCGCCGTTCTCGCGGGCGATGCGCGCCACTTCCACCAGTTCGCGGGTGCGGCCCGTGTAGGAAATGATCACGAACAGCTCGCCGGTGTGCGCCACCGAAGCAATCATCCGTTGCATCAGCACATCGGCGTGGGCGGTGACCGCGAGGTTGAAACGGAAGAACTTGTGCTGCGCATCCAAAGCCACCGGAGCCGAAGCACCCAAGCCGAAGAAGTGGATTTGCCGGGCCTGGATCAACAGGTCGACGGCGCGGCTGATCAGGTTCGGGTCCAGCGCCTGGCAAGCGCTGTCCAAGGATGCGATCGCACTGCCGAAAATCTTCTGCGTGTAAGCCTCGGGATTGTCGTCAGCTTCCACTGCGCGGCTGACATACGCCGCGCCGCTGGCCAGGCTCTGGGCCAGTTGCAGCTTGAGTTCGGGGTAGCCGCTGACGCCGAATGAACGGCAGAAACGGTTGACCGTCGGTTCACTGACCGACGCCGCCTGGGCGAGGGCGGCGATGCTGAAGCGGGTGGCCTGCTGTGGGTTGAGCAGGATCACTTCGGCGACTTTGCGTTCGGCCTTGTTCAGCTCTTCAAGGCGACTCTGGATCTGTTCCAGTAAATTTCGCACGCGGTCCATAAGAATTCCTAGATTCACCGGCGCCGATAAGCGCGCGGCTATGCAAATTGGGCCTTTGATGTGGCCCGTGACGGTGGCCTATCCTACTGATGGCTCCGATCGACCACCACTCGGAATCTGTATTTTGCGAAAATGTTGTGGTTATTACTACATTTTCCCTTGAGTGATGCCTTGAAAAAAGGTATTTGTAGCTTAACTTGATAAAAGAACAAACATCATGCCTTCGATTACGGTTGAACCGTGCACCTTCGCCTTGTTCGGCGCCTTGGGCGATCTGGCCCTGCGCAAGCTGTTTCCTGCCCTTTATCACCTTGATGGCGCCGGCCTGCTGCACGAGGACACGCGCATTATCGCACTGGCCCGTGAGGCGGGCACCGAGCAGCAGCACCTGGCGTTCATCGCCGCCGAGCTGCGTCGTTACGTGGGCAAGGAACTGGACGAGGCCGTGGCCGAGCGCTTTCTGGCGCGTCTGACCTACCTGCACGTCGACTTCCTCAAGGCTGAAGATTATGTGGCGCTGGCCGAACTGGCCGGCAGCACGCAACGCATGATTGCCTACTTCGCCACCCCGGCGGCGGTGTACGGCGCGATCTGCGAGAACCTGGCGAACGTCGGTCTGGCGGAAAACACCCGCGTGGTGCTGGAAAAGCCGATCGGCTCGGATCTCGAATCCTCGCGCAAGGTCAACGACGCCGTGGCGCAGTTCTTCCCGGAGAACCGCACCTACCGCATCGACCATTACCTGGGCAAAGAAACCGTTCAGAACCTGATCGCCCTGCGTTTCGCCAACAGCCTGTTCGAAACCCAGTGGAACCAGAACTACATCTCCCACGTGGAAATCACCGTGGCCGAGAAAGTCGGTATCGAAGGCCGCTGGGGTTACTTCGACAAGGCCGGTCAGCTGCGGGACATGATCCAGAACCACCTGCTGCAACTGCTCTGCCTGATCGCCATGGACCCGCCGGCCGACCTGTCTGCTGACAGCATCCGCGACGAGAAGGTCAAGGTGCTCAAGGCCCTGGCGCCGATCAGCCCGGAAGGCCTGACCACGCAAGTGGTGCGCGGCCAGTACATCGCCGGGCACAGCGAAGGCAAGTCCGTGCCAGGCTACCTCGAAGAGCCGAATTCCAACGCCCAGAGCGACACCGAAACCTTCGTTGCCCTGCGTGCCGACATCCGCAACTGGCGCTGGGCCGGCGTGCCGTTCTACCTGCGTACCGGCAAGCGCATGCCGCAGAAACTGTCGCAGATCGTCATCCACTTCAAGGAACCGTCTCACTACATCTTCGCCCCCGAGCAGCGCCTGCAGATCAGCAACAAACTGATCATCCGCCTGCAACCGGACGAAGGCATTTCCTTGCGCGTGATGACCAAGGAGCAAGGCCTGGACAAGGGCATGCAACTGCGCAGCGGCCCGCTGCAACTGAATTTTTCCGACACCTGGCGCAGCGCTCGGATCCCCGATGCCTACGAACGGTTGTTGCTGGAAGTGATGAACGGCAATCAGAACCTGTTTGTCCGTAAAGATGAAATCGAAGCCGCGTGGAAATGGTGTGACCAGCTGATCGCCGGGTGGAAAAAATCCGGTGACGCGCCCAAGCCGTATGCGGCCGGGTCGTGGGGGCCGATGAGCTCCATTGCATTGATCACGCGGGACGGGAGGTCGTGGTATGGCGATATCTGATGTGAAACTGCCCGAGGGCGTGAATGCCCGCGAATTCAAGAGCCCGGTGCTGCTCGCCGAAGGCCTGGCGCTGAATGTCGCCAAGCAATTGAGCGAAGCGCTGGCGGCACGTGGCAATGCGGTGCTGGTGGTGTCCGGCGGTCGTAGCCCGGTGGCGTTTTTCCAGCACCTGGCCAAGCAGGAACTGGACTGGTCGAAGGTCGTCGTGACCCTGGCCGACGAGCGCTGGGTACCGGTCGAACACGCCGACAGCAACGCCGGTCTGCTCAAGCAATATCTGCTCAAGGGCCCGGCGGCCAAGGCGCAGTTCCTCAGCCTTTACAGCGCGGCGGCCAACGTCGAGCAGGCTGCGGAGCAGGCCGATCGTTTGCTCGCCGAGTTGCCGCCCATCGACGTGCTGGTGCTGGGCATGGGCGATGACGGTCACACCGCGTCGCTGTTCCCGGACAGCCCGAACCTGGCCGAAGCCCTGCAAGCCGACGGCACCCGTCGCTGCTGGCCGATGCTGGCGCCCAGCGTGCCGCGTCAGCGCCTGACCATGAGCCGCGCACTGCTGGCCTCGGCCCGGCACAAGATTCTGTCGATTTCCGGTCAGTCGAAACTGACCACCCTGAATGCCGCACTGGCATCCAACGACGTCGCCGCCATGCCGGTTCGCGCGTTTCTGCAACCTACGTTAGAGATTTACTGGTGCCCATGAGCCAAGGAACAGCCGCTATGACAACCCCATCCCCGACCGTTTCCATGGCGGACAAAGTTGCCCTGATCGACAGCCTCTGCGCCAAGGCGCGGATCCTGCCGGTGATCACCATCGCCCGCGAACAGGACGTGCTGCCGCTGGCCGACGCACTGGCCGCCGGTGGTCTGACCGCGCTGGAAGTGACCCTGCGTTCGCAGTTCGGCCTCAAGGCGATCCAGATCCTGCGCGAACAGCGCCCGGAGCTGGTGACCGGTGCTGGCACCGTGCTCGACCGCAACATGCTGGCTGCGGCCGAAGCCGCCGGTTCGCAATTCATCGTCACTCCGGGCATCACCCGTGACCTGCTGGAAGCCAGCGTCGAAAGCCCGATCCCGCTGCTGCCGGGCATCAGCAATGCCTCCGGCATCATGGAAGGCTATGGCCTGGGTTATCGCCGCTTCAAGCTGTTCCCGGCTGAAGTCAGCGGTGGCGTGGCGGCAATCAAGGCCCTTGGCGGCCCGTTCGGCGAAGTGAAATTCTGCCCGACTGGCGGCGTCGGCCCGGCCAACATCAAGAGCTACATGGCGCTGAAAAACGTCATGTGCGTGGGCGGCAGCTGGATGCTCGATCCCGAGTGGATCAAGAACGGCGACTGGGCCCGCATTCAGGAATGCACTGCCGAGGCGTTGGCGCTGCTGGACTGATCCTCACCTTACACTTCGTTGTGTGTTCTACGGCTTTACGGTGCGCTTGGTCGGTGCACCGTTTTTTTTGCCAGCAAAAAACTTCGTTATCTGGAGATACATAGTTACCGCACCTCCCTTTGCGTGGGGCGTTAACCTGCGTTCATCTTAAGGAAGAGAGAACGCGTCATGGATAACCAGCCTTCAGCTCCATCGGTTTATCAACTGGCCCCCGAGCAAGTCGCCGGGCCTTATTTTCGCAATCCCAAACTGCTGCGCCGCAATATCAGCGAAGGTGCCGAAGGCCTGCCGCTGCTGCTGCGCCTGACCATCGTCGATGCCATGACCGCCGAGCCGGTCAGCGGTGCCCTGGTGGATATCTGGCACTGCAACGCACGTGGCGCGTATTCCGGCTGGAGCCGGATCAATCCGGACGTGGAAGTCGACGTCGAGGACATCGGCTCGATCCCGCGAACCGACGACGACACCTACCTGCGCGGCGGCCAGTTCAGCGACCACAAGGGCAGGGTGCGCTTCACCACGATCTATCCGGGTTTCTACGCCGGGCGTGCTCTGCATGTTCACGTGGCGGTGCGCATCGTCGCCGGCAACGAATACCTGGAGGAGCGCAATGTGGCCTGGGTCGGGCAGCTGTATTTTCCGGAGGTTGTTTCTCGCGGCGTGCTCAATGCCAAGGCCTATCGCGGGCGCAGTTCGCTGCCGGTGTGCAACGCCGACGATGCCTACTACGCCAACATGGGCGGAGAAGAGTCGACCCTGACGGTGTGGCCGATCGGCCGCGACTCTCACGAGGACGGTTACTTCGGCCACCTCACGATCGGCATCGACACCTTTGCGGTGTCGTCGCAGATCAAGCCCGAGGACTTCGACAAGTACACGGTTTAACGCAGTTCGTTCAGCGCCAGAATCAGCGACTGAATTTCCGCCGCCGTCGTGGTCAGCGACGGCGTGATGCGGATGCACGGCCCGCAGGCAGCACCGTTGCGCACGACAGTGAACAGGTTGTAGTCGTTGAGCAGGCGTTCGACCATCGCCTGCTGGTCGGCATGCCGGGTAAAGCGCATCGAGGTGATGCCGCAATACAGACGCGGATCGTCCGGGGTCATGACTTCGATGCCCGGCAGGTTACGCACGGCGCTGGCCCACAGGTTGCGCAGGTAATTCACCCGCGCGCCTTTGGCGGCGGCTCCGCCGAGTGAGCGGTGTTCCTCGAACACCAACGGCAGGGTCATCAGTGCTGGAATGTTCGGCGTGCTGTAGGGCGTGCGTGAGCGGATATCGCCAGTCGAAAAATGCATCTCGCCCATGTCCGGGTCGATGTCGGCGAGACGCTGCGGAGCTATATAGAGAAAACCGAGTGTCAGTGGCGAGCCAATCCACTTGTGCAGGTTGTACCCGGCGAAGGAGATGCCCAGCGCTTCCAGGTCGAACTCGATCTGGCCGAGGGCATGGGCGCCATCAAGGATGATATCGACGCCGTGCTCGTTGGCCAGCGCGGCGATGGCCTGCACTGGCATCACCAGCCCGGTGCGGTGGGTGACGTGGGTCAGGGCCATCAGCTTGAGCTTCGGATAGCGGATGAAGGTTTCGCGGTACGTGGCCAGCAGGCTGTCGAAGGTGGCGGGGTGGGCGTGCTCGATCTCGATCACCTCGACCCCGCGATGCTTTGCCAGCCAGCGCATGGCGCCCTTGACCGTGTCGTACTCCAGATCGCAGATCAGCACCTGATCGCCAGGCTGCAGGCGGTTGTAGTTGCGGATCAGCGATTGCAGGCCGGCAGTGGCGTTGTGAGTGAAGGCCACGCTTTGCGCGCGGACGCCGATCAGCTCGGCCAGTTGCGCGCGGATGTCGAGGCTGTCGTGCTGTTCGAAACGCTGGCGCACGTAAATCGAGTTGCTGTTGTTGATCAGCTCGATGTTGCGCTGGTGCTCCTCGACCACGGTGCGCGACATGCGCCCGAAGTAACCGTTCTCCAGATTCACGGGGCCGGGGTGGCGGTCGTAACGGTCGGCGAAGGTTTGCCAGAAGGCTTCGTCTCTGGCGCGGCGGGTGTTATCGGGCATGGTCGACTCGACTCGGATCAGGGTGACGCCTCAGTGGCGCGGGGCAGGCTTGCCATGTTTGGCGCGCAGCGGTTCGAGCAGTTCCGACAGGCCGTTGTGATCGATTTCCTGCATCAGGGCCAACAGTCCGCCCAGTTCGCCATGGGGAAATCCTTCCCGGGCGAACCAGTTCAGGTACGGGCCCGGCAGGTCGGCAATGATCCGGCCCTTGTACTTGCCGAAAGGCATTTCGCGGGTGATCAGCAGTTCGAGCTTTTCAGGGTTCATCGTTGGAATCGTCTGGCTTTGAAAACACTTCGGAAAATACAGGCATTCTGCATGCAGGCCAAATGACAGATCATGCAAATAACAGGCATACAGATTCTCGTTGTATTTGTAAGTTATTGAAAATCAAAGATTAAATTCTTTGCTGGAAGCTGGCACGACCACTGCAACACTCCTTGCATCTTTCACCCACGCAAGGAATTGAAAAATGACTGACATGAATAAAGAAGCCATCTCCGTCCTCAACGACCTGATCGAAACCAGCAAGGACGGTCAGGAAGGGTTCAAGACCTGCGCTGAAGACATCAAGCATCCAGAGCTGAAAACCCTGTTCGTGAAACGCTCCGCCGATTGCGCAACCGCTGCGGCCGAGCTGCAAGCTGCCGTGCGTTCGATGGGTGGCGATCCGGAAACCTCGACCAGTGTCAGCGGTGATCTGCACCGTCGTTGGGTCGACGTCAAAGCGATGTTCACCGGCAAGGACGAAGAAGCGGTGCTCAACGAAGCCGAGCGCGGTGAAGACCACGCCCTGAAGGCTTATCGTGAAGCGATCGAGAAGATCAACAAGCACAATCTGGTCGGCATCCGTGATCTGGTCGAACGCCAGTACCACGGCGTGCAACGCAATCACGATCAGGTGAAGGCGCTGCGTAACCAGGCTCGCGCACGCTCGTAAGCGTTCGAAGCCCACAAAAAACGCCAGCTGGTCTGGCGTTTTTTTGTGTCCGGATTTAACCGAGGACGATCAGCCGATGCTGATGGCCGGCAACGTCGGCAGGGTAACGGTCTGTTGCTTGCGCGGCGCCAAAATCTCGGCCTCGCCGTCCACCACCAGCTCATCGCGCTGGTTGAATACGCGAGTGGCGATGCGCACGCGGAATTTCGGCAGTTTCTCGAGGATTTCCAGGCGCACGGTCAGGGTGTCGCCGATCTTCACCGGCTTCTGGAAACTCATCTGCTGGCCGATATAAATAGTGCCCGGCCCAGGCAGCTCGCAGGCTACTGCGGCACTGATCAGCGCGCCGCTGAACATGCCGTGGGCGATGCGTTCCTTGAACATGCTGGCGGCGGCGAACTCGGCGTCCAGGTGCACCGGGTTGTGGTCGCCGGACATCGCGGCGAACAGCTGAATGTCGCGTTCTTCGACGGTCTTGCTGTAGCTCGCGGTCTGGCCCACTTCGAGGGCTTCGTAAGGGATGTTGGTAACCTGGGTCATGGGTCTGAATTCCTGTGACGGATGAAATGAATCCACAAAAAAATTATTCGCTGCGGTGCGGCCGGCGATGGCTCAGGGCCTGGTCGATCCAGGCCAGCACATCGGCGGTCACTTCGTCGCGGTTGCTCTCATTGAACAATTCGTGCCGCGCCTGCGGGTAGATCTTCAGTTGCAGGTTCTGGCTGCCGGCCGCGCGCAAGGCGTTGGCCAGATCAGTCAGACGCTTGCCTTCGCTCACCGGATCACATTCGCCGCCGATCACCAGCAGCGGCAGGCCCGGATCGATCTGGGCGAGATTGGACGCTTTGCTGATTTGCTGCAACCCGCCGAGCAGGTCGATCCACAGTTGATTGGTGCAGCGAAAGCCGCAC
Organism: Pseudomonas sp. B21-021; assembly: GCF_024749205.1. NCBI lineage: Bacteria > Pseudomonadati > Pseudomonadota > Gammaproteobacteria > Pseudomonadales > Pseudomonadaceae > Pseudomonas > Pseudomonas sp. B21-021. The sequence continues at coordinate 4,990,913 of NZ_CP087192.1, read as the reverse complement.
AGCGGATCGGTGGCGTACTTGTCGACCTCGGCCGGGTCGCGACTCAGCCAGTCAAACGCGGTGCGCGCCGGTTTGAATTTATTGTTGAACGAGCCGAACGACAGCCACTCGATCAGCGCGCTGCGGCCCTTGGCGCCCTGGCGCAGCTTTTCAAACCGGGCGATCTGCCGGGCCGCTCGGTACAGCGCAACCGGCTGGAAATTCGAGCCGCTGAGAATCGCGCCGTGCAGGCTGGCGCTGTGATGCAGTAAATAAGCCTGGGCAATGTAGCTGCCCATGCTGTGCCCGAGCAGCACGATCGGCACCTCCGGATGACGCTGGCCGAGGAACTGGTTGAGGCTCGCGATATCTCCAACCACCTTGCACCAGCCATCATCATCGGCGAAATGCCCCAGCGTCCCATGATCGGCAGTTTTGCCATGGCCGCGCTGATCGAGCGCGTACACACCGTAGCCTTCGGCGCAGAACGCCTCTGCCAGCCGTGCGTAGCGGGCGCTGTGTTCTGCCATGCCGTGGGCCAGCAGAATCACCGCCTTCAGCGGCGCGTTCGGCAGCCACAGGTTGACGAAGAGACGGCTGCGGTCACTCGCGTCCAGCCAGAGTGTGTCGTGGATCATGGCGATTCCTTTTGCGGCCTGTTTTGCTGAAGCGTCTTGCAGAGGTTGCATTGTATAGCGCGTCCGATCAGCTCACGCCACGGCAGGAAGATTCACACGATCAATGACGACCTTGCCCATATTTGCCTGATTGACCATAGCTGCTAGTGTCCGTGAAGCCCCGCTTTTTGCTCTCGGCTTTTTCAGGGACAGAAAGAAATGACAGCGAAGCGGCCCCGGATCGGCTCAGGTAAAGAGGACAAGAACAATGCAACCTGATTTCTGGAATGACAAACGCCCGGCGGGCGTACCCCTGGACATCGACGCGGGTGAATTCAAGTCGGTGATCGAGGTGTTCGAGCGTTCCTGCAAGAAATTCGCTGATCGCCCGGCGTTCAGCAACATGGGCGTGACCCTGACCTACGCCGAGCTGGAGCGCCAGAGCGCCGCGTTCGCCGGTTATCTGCAAGCCCACACCGATCTGGTGCCGGGGGATCGCATCGCGGTGCAGATGCCCAACGTCCTGCATTATCCGATTGCCGTGTTCGGTGCGTTGCGTGCCGGGCTGATCGTGGTCAACACCAACCCGCTGTACACCGCGCGGGAGATGCGTCACCAGTTCAAGGATTCCGGCGCCCGGGCGCTGGTGTACCTGAACATGTTCGGCCAGAAGGTCCAGGAAGTGCTGCCGGACACTGACATCCAGTATCTGATCGAAGCGAAGATGGGCGACCTGATGCCCACCGCCAAAGGCTGGCTGGTCAACACCGTGGTCAGCAAAGTGAAGAAAATGGTCCCGGCTTATTCGCTGCCCCAGGCGATTTCCTTCAAGAGTGCGCTGCGCATGGGCCGGGGCCTGGGCATCAAGCCGTTGAAGGTCGGCCTGGACGACATCGCCGTCCTGCAATACACCGGCGGCACCACCGGCCTGGCCAAGGGCGCGATGCTCACCCACGGCAATCTGGTGGCGAACATGCAGCAGGTTCGCGCCTGTCTCGGTCAGTTCGGCAGCGACGGCCAGCCGCTGCTGCGCGAAGGGCAGGAGGTGATGATCGCGCCGCTGCCGCTGTACCACATATATGCCTTCACCGCGAATTGCATGTGCATGATGGTGTCGGGCAACCACAACGTATTGATCACCAACCCGCGTGACATCGGCGGCTTCATCAAGGAGTTGAAGAACTGGAAGTTTTCGGCGCTGCTGGGGCTCAACACGCTGTTTGTCGCGTTGATGGATCATCCGGACTTCAAGACCCTGGATTTCTCCACGCTCAAGCTCACCAACTCCGGCGGCACCGCGCTGGTCAAGGCCACCGCCGAGCGTTGGGAGCAGATCACCGGTTGCCGCATCACCGAAGGTTACGGTTTGACCGAAACCTCGCCGGTGGCCTGCACCAACCCGTACGGCGAGCTGTCGCGGATCGGCACGGTCGGCCTGCCGGTACCGGGCACCCGCTTGAAAGTCATCAATGACGACGGCGTCGAGCAGCCTCTGGGTGAGCGTGGCGAGTTGTGCATCAAGGGCCCGCAGATCATGAAGGGCTACTGGCAGAAACCCGAGGCTACGGCCGAGGTGCTGGATGCCGAGGGCTGGTTCAAGTCCGGCGACATCGCGGTGATCGACCCGGACGGGTTCGTGCGCATCGTCGACCGCAAGAAAGACATGATCATCGTCTCGGGTTTCAACGTGTATCCGAACGAGATCGAAGACGTGGTGATGGCTCACCCGAAAGTCGCCAACTGCGCAGTGATCGGCGTGCCGGACGAACGTTCCGGCGAGGCGGTGAAGCTGTTTGTGGTGGCGCGGGAAACCGGCGTGAGCCTGGAAGAGCTGAAGGCTTACTGCAAAGAGAATTTCACGGCGTACAAGGTGCCGAAACACATCGTGCTGCGTGAGTCGTTGCCGATGACGCCTGTCGGGAAAATCCTGCGCAGAGAGTTGCGCGATATCGCCTAAAAGGAACTGCGCTTCGCACAATCGCGAGCAGGCTCGCTCCCACAGGGTCATCGATGATTCTGTGGGAGCGAGCCTGCTCGCGATTTTTTGTTTACAGACCCTGAAAACCGGGACTTTCAAGGTGTTATAGGATTTTTGCTCTAAAATGACTGCCAGTAGTTCTTGAGTCATGAAAATGACTGTAGGGGCCGCTTTTGGCTCTAGTCGACCCTTGGCAAAGCTGCTACTCTCGGCGCGCTTTGTGACTTCTCGGCCTTGTAAAAAGCCAGACTCACCAATAAACAAACACCAATAATAATCGCATCAAATGCGGTGCTGAATTCGCGTTGCTGAGGAGTGGGCTTCCATGATCGAAGACTTTTGGAAGGATAAGTACCCCGCTGGAATTGCTGCCGACATCAATCCAGACGAGTACCCGAATATTCAGGCAGTGTTGAAGCAATCCTGCCAACGCTTCGCCGACAAACCGGCGTTCAGCAACCTGGGCAAGACCATCACTTACGGTGAACTGTACGAATTGTCCGGTGCGTTTGCCGCTTATCTGCAACAGCATACCGATTTGCAGCCCGGTGATCGAATCGCCGTGCAACTGCCCAACGTGTTGCAGTACCCGGTCGCCGTCTTCGGTGCCATTCGCGCCGGGCTGATCGTGGTCAACACCAACCCGCTGTACACCGCGCGGGAAATGGAACACCAATTCAACGACTCCGGTGCCAAGGCGCTGGTGTGCCTGGCGAACATGGCGCACCTGGCCGAAGCCGTGGTGCCGAAAACCGGCGTCAAACACGTCATCGTCACCGAAGTCGCCGACCTGCTGCCGCCGATCAAGCGCCTGCTGATCAACAGCGTCATCAAGTACGTGAAAAAAATGGTTCCGGCCTATCACCTGCCAAAAGCCGTCAAGTTCAACGACGTGCTGAGCAAGGGCCAGGGTCAGCCGGTCGCCGAAGCCAACCCGGACAGCGGCGATGTTGCGGTGCTGCAATACACCGGCGGCACCACCGGCGTAGCCAAGGGCGCGATGCTCACCCATCGCAACCTCGTTGCCAACATGCTGCAGTGCAAGGCGCTGATGGGCTCCAACCTCAATGAAGGTTGCGAGATCCTGATCACCCCGCTGCCGCTGTACCACATCTATGCGTTCACCTTTCATTGCATGGCGATGATGCTGATCGGCAACCACAACATCCTGATCAGCAACCCGCGCGACCTGCCGGCGATGGTCAAGGAACTGTCGAAGTGGAAGTTCAGCGGCTTCGTCGGCCTCAACACGCTGTTCGTGGCCCTGTGCAACAACGAAGGTTTCCGCAAGCTGGATTTCTCGGCGCTGAAAGTCACCCTGTCCGGCGGCATGGCCCTGCAACTGGCAGCAGCCGAGCGCTGGAAAGCGGTCACCGGTTGCCCGATCTGCGAAGGTTACGGCATGACCGAAACCAGCCCGGTGGCCACGGTCAACCCGATCCAGAACATCCAGATCGGCACCATCGGCATTCCGGTGCCGTCGACCCTGTGCAAAGTCATCGACGATGCCGGTGTCGAGCAGCCGCTGGGCGAAATCGGCGAACTGTGCGTCAAGGGCCCGCAAGTGATGAAGGGCTACTGGCAGCGTCAGGAAGCCACCGACGAAATGCTCGACAGCGAAGGCTGGCTGAAAACCGGTGACATCGCGCTGATCCAGCCGGACGGCTACATGCGCATCGTCGATCGCAAGAAAGACATGATCCTGGTCTCCGGTTTCAACGTGTACCCGAATGAACTGGAAGATGTGCTGGCGGCCCTGCCGGGCGTGTTGCAGTGCGCGGCCATTGGCATTCCGGACGAGAAATCGGGCGAGGCGATCAAGATTTTTATCGTCGCCAAACCGGGCGTCACCCTGACCAAGGAACAGGTGATGGAGCACATGCGCGCCAATGTCACCGGCTACAAGGTTCCGCGTTCGGTGGAGTTCCGCGATGCACTGCCGACCACCAACGTCGGCAAGATCCTGCGCCGCGAACTGCGCGACGAAGAGCTGAAGAAGATCAAGGCGAAAAGCGCCGCATAAAACAAAAAGCCCCGCAGATGCGGGGCTTTTTGTTGGTTTACCGCTTGATCGTTCCCACGCTCTGCGTGGTAACGCATCCCGGGACGCTCTGCGTCCCTGCCGTGCTGGACGCGGAGCGTCCGGGGCGGCATTCCCACGCAGAGCGTGGGAACGATCAGCGTGAGTGTCTTATTGGCGGAACGGCGCGAAGTTCACATTGGTGCCCGCCGGGCGCATGTCCTGCAGGTACGAGTCCTTGTCGGCGCTCAGTTCCAGGCTCAGGGCAGCCTTGCGCTTGCCTTCGTTACGGATCACCAGGCCTTCGAGCTTCTCGCGAAGGAACACGGTCGGCACTTTCAGGTGCAGCAGTTCGTCGGTGGCCGGGGTGTGCATCAACAGGTGAATCCACTCGTACTGACCGATCGCCAGGCGCGACACCGGCAAGTCGAACCACCAGATGTTGCGGTTGCGGTTCAGTTCGGCGAAGTGGCAGTTGTTGGTGCCGAGCACGGCACCGCCCAGTTCCTGGTTGCGACGGGCGATGGCCTGCTTTTTATCGAGTTTCATAACATTCCTGCGGGATCGGTTCTGTGGCGCGTGGCGCCCTTATGGTGGGCATTCTCGGGGGTACGGTCGCAAACATAAAGCCCAACCTGCACGTCGCGACGAAATGAAGCCGTGAAAATAAATGAAACTTGGCGCAAACCGGGCCAGTCAATCATTACGTACTGACTTTCCCCGTTAATGTTCCAAGGAGAATCACCATGGGTAGCACGAGCGATAAAGTGAAAGGCATGGCCAACGAAGCCGTCGGCAACATCAAGCAAGGTGTCGGCAAAGCCACCGACAACACCAAACTGCAGGCCGAAGGTAAAGTGCAAGAGAAGAAAGGCGAGGCCCAGCAAGCGGTGGGCAAAGCCAAGGACGCGGTCAAGAAAGGCGTCGACAAGGCTTGATAGAGCCTTGAACGAAACAACGAAGCGGCCATCCAAGGATGGCCGTTTTCGTGTCCCGTTCATATGCGGTCACGGATCACAGTGTTTCAAAGTCGCCAAGTAAGCTACTTTGATGAGAGAAAAACGGCCCCTGAGTCGCCACGACTTCAACCTGTTTTGCGGCGAAAGGAGACGCGAATGATTTTTCCGGACATGAAAGGTCTGCCCCTGCACCGGGTGATGGTGCGCACGGTCACTGAATTCGTCGACGACGAGATGTCGACCTATGCCTCGGCACTGGCTTACCAGATGCTGTTCTCGCTGTTCCCGTTCATTCTGTTCCTGATTGCCCTGATCGGTTTCCTGCACCTGCCGGACTTCTTCTCCTGGCTGCGCCTGCAATCGGAACTGGTCCTGCCGCCCCAGGCGCTGGAACAGGTCAACCCGGTGATCGATCAACTGCAGCAATCCAAGGGCGGCCTGCTTTCGGTGGGTATCGTCATCGCCCTGTACACCGCGTCCGCCGGCGTGCGCCTGATGATGAGCGCGATGAACGCCGCCTACGACGTGGTCGAGGGCCGGCCCCTCTGGAAGCGCTTTCCGCTGTCGATCATCTACACCGTCGGCATCGCCGGCATGTTGCTGGTGGCCGCGGCGCTGATGGTGCTCGGGCCGCAGGTGATGGGCTGGATCGCCGCGCAGGTCGGGCTGGAAGAAGTCATCGTCACCTTGTGGACGATCGCCCGCTGGCCGGTGATCGTGATCCTGATGATGGTGGCCGTGGCGTTGATCTACTACGTGATGCCCGACGTCAAACAGGAATTTCGCTTCATCACGCCGGGCTCGGTGCTGGCGGTGGTGGTATGGATCATCGCGTCCCTGGGGTTCGCGTTCTACGTCAAGACATTCGCCAACTACAACGCCATGTATGGCAGCATCGGTGCGATCATCGTGCTGTTGTTGTATTTCTACATTTCCGCCGCCGTGTTGTTGCTCGGCGCAGAGATGAATGCGGTGATCGAACACATGTCCAGCGAGGGCAAGGATCCGGGCGAGAAAGTCCCCGGCGAACTCGATGAACATCCCAAACAACACGTTTCCGGCCTTGGGCGCGATCACTCGCTCAAGCCGAACACTGACGAAGCCTGATCATGATCCGTGAAATCCTGAAGATGGGCGACGAACGCCTGCTGCGCATCGCTCCGCCAGTGCCCGCCGAAATGCTCGACAGTCCGGAACTGTGGCAACTGATCGACGACATGTTCCAGACCATGGAAAGCGTCGGCGGGGTCGGCCTGGCCGCGCCGCAGATCGGCGTTGATCTGCAACTGGTGATCTTCGGCTTCGAGCACAGCGAGCGTTACCCGGACGCCGAAGCGGTGCCGCAGACGATCCTGATCAACCCGCTGATCACGCCGCTCAGCCCGCTGATGGAAGAGGGTTTTGAGGGCTGCCTGTCGGTGCCCGGCCTGCGGGGCGCGGTGGATCGTTATCAGCAGATTCGTTACGAAGGCGTCGATCCCAAGGGCGAGCCGATTGTGCGTGTGGCCTCGGGGTTCCATGCGCGGGTGGTGCAGCATGAGTGCGATCACCTGATTGGGCGCCTGTACCCGTCGCGCATTACCGATTTCAGCAAGTTCGGTTTCACCGAGGTGATGTTTCCGGACCTCGATCCCAACGCTGACGACTGACTAGCCCAGGCGCGGTGCCAGCTCCATGGCAATCATCGGTTTGCTCCGCGCATAACGGCTCAAGCGCTCGGCCATGGCCTGGGGCAGGGCGGGGTCGAAAGTGAAGCCGCGCCGCTCGTAGAAACCGCGCAAGTCCGGGTGGCAGAACAACCACACCGGGGCCTCGACGTCCTTCACGGCTTCGGCAATCAACTGCGCGGCGATGCCTTGTTCACGGCAGGCCGGATCAACAAACAGCCCGGTCAGCCAATGCCCGCCGAACACAGGTCGCAGGCACAGCGCCGCCACGATTTCCTCCCGCCGCGCCACCCACAATTGCGCCTCGCGCACCGCTTTCATCGACGATTGATGCTGGCGGTAGAACTTGTTCATCAAGGGCCAGGACAGGTCGTCGAGCTGGCTGAAACGGATGTCGGTCATGAATCGGACTGCCGGTGCAAAAGCCGCGGATTATAAAACAACGTGCCCGCCGGGATAGGTGTATACCTGATCTCACATCCCCTCTGAGTGGAGTACGCATCATGTCCAAAGGTATGGATTCGAAGAAAGCCGCGAAGAAGAAACCGGCCAAGACCGCCATCGAAAAACGCCACGAGAAAAGGGCGAAGAAAGTCGACATCTTTGGCCACTGATCACGCCGTTCGGGAGCCCGGATCCGGGCTCCCGCCTTGTCCTTGAAATCAGCCTGCAAAAATAATCTGCAAGAATCTCCGTTGTCGTTGCACAGAAGGAATGGACTCCTTTTCCGAGCAACGCCATGGCCCATTACTTTGACGATCAGCATCGTCAGCAAATCGAAACCCTGCGCCAGCGCTTCACCGCCCGCACCGAGTGGCCGACCTGGCTGCTGCTGATCGGCGTGTACGGCGGCTGGTTCGCGATTGTGCTGGGCAGCGAACGGCTCGGCGTCTGGTGGAGCACGCTGCTGCTGATTCCGCTGCTGGTACTGTGGCTGTCGGTGCAGCACGAATTGCTCCACGGTCATCCGACACGCTGGACCTTCGTCAACAAAGTCCTCGGCTACGCGCCATTCGCGGTGTGGTATCCGTACACGCTCTATCGCGACAGCCATTTGCAGCACCATCGCGACGAAGACCTGACGATTCCCGGTATCGACCCCGAAAGCCGTTACCTGAGTGCCGAACGCTGGCAGGGCAGTTCGCTGTTCGAACGTAGCCTGCACTGGCTGAACAAGACCGTATTGGGCCGCTTCATTCTTGGCGCGCCGCTGGCGTTGCTGGCGCTGGCGGGTGAAGAACTGCAACGCTTGAAAAGCCGCGAGCGTCAGGCCTGGCTGATGTGGTTGACCCACGGCGCCCTGACCGTGCTGATGCTGTTTTTCATCGCCCGCTACAGCGTGTTGCCGATCTGGCATTACCTGTTTTTGATCAGCGTGCCGGCGCTGTCGATTGCGATGGTTCGCTCTTACTATGAACACCGGCCGCACACGCAACCGGAGCAGCGCACGGTGCTCAACGAAGCCGGATGGCCGTGGCGCTGGTTGTTCCTGAACCTGAATTTCCATCTGGTGCATCACGATTTGCCGAAGCTTTCGTGGTACGACTTGCCCGAGGCCTACCGCATGCGCCGGGAGCAATGGGTGGCACGCAGCGGCGGTTTTCTGGTGCAAGGTTATGGGCAACTGTGGCGCCAGCACGGCATCAAGCCGATCGACAGCCCGCAGCATCCGTTTATTTGAGGCGACCATGACGTCAGGTTACGCAGAGCTGTTGATGTACATCGCCCCCGAGCCGATTCGCGCGGCGAACGAGCAGTGGCTGGCGCGGATCCTCGAACACCTCGGCCGTTCGCGGCTCGATGCCGACGGCCTGTCGCTGCTCGAACTCTGGCGTTCGCCTGAGTTGCTGCTGACCCAGACCTGCGGCTATCCGTTGATGACCGCGCTGCGTGGGCAGGTCAGGATTGTCGGCCGTCCGCGCTACGAATTGCCCGACGCCAGCGCCGGCAACCATTGCAGCCTGATCCTTGCCCGCGCCGATGATCCGCGCCGCAGTCTGGCGGAGTTCTTCGACAGTCGTGGGGTGATCAACAGCGAAGATTCCAACAGCGGCATGAACCTGTTGCGCCAGCGCCTGGCCCCATTGCACCGGGACGGCCAGTTTTTCGCCTCGGTCGGCATCAGTGGCGGTCATCGCGAAAGCCTGCGCTGGTTACGCGAAGACCGTGCCGATCTGGCGGCCGTCGACAGCGTGACCTTTGCGTACCTGGCGCAGTACGCCGCCGTAGAGGTCAGCGGGTTGCGGGTTGTGGCGCGCAGTGCGTTCAGCCCGACCTTGCCCTTTATCACCGCAGCCGGCACGACGGACGAGCAGATTGAACACCTGCGCCGGGCCATGAACCGCAGCCTTCAAGACTTGCCGGACGTGGCCCGCATCCTCGGTTTGCCCGAGGTCCTGCCCGTCAGCGAAAGCGATTACCTCGTCCTGCTGGATTACCAGCGCGAGGCCGAAGAGCTGGGTTATGGCCGCTTGCGCTAGCGGCTTCTTGTAATTCACTAATGGAATATAAAAATTCTTTTTAAGTATTTTTAACGCATAAGGCACCTTGCTAGGATCGCGCCACCGGACGACCGGACATTCAGCGACCCTTTACCAAGGAGCCCCCATGTCCGGCGCCGACTCATCCCATCGCAATCATGTGAACACGTTGTTTCGCGACCATTACCAGTGGTTGTGCACACGTCTTCGTCGGCAATCGAATGATGCGGCCACGGCCGAAGACATCGCCGCCGAAACCTTCGCGCAACTGCTCGAAGCGCCGGGCCTGACCGCCATCCGCGAACCTCGCGCCTTGCTCACCACCATTGCCCAACGCTTGCTGTATGAGCGCTGGCGGCGGGGCGATCTGGAGCGTCGGCATCTGAATCAACTGCAACAAGGCGACCTCGATCACGCGCCGTCTCCCGAAGAACTCGCTGACCTGTCGCAGAGCCTCAAGCATCTGGACCGGACACTCCAGCGCCTGCCGGGCAAGGTGCGCTCGACCTTTCTGCTGGCGCGCCTCGACGGCCTGACCTACCCGCAAATCGCTGCCGAACTGGGCATCTCCCAGCGTTCGGTGAGCATGTACATGACCCGTTCCCAGGCCCTGTGCAACCGCCATAGCGCCAACCAAACCCTGATTTCCTCCCAGAACAAGAGGTCCGCATGAGATCGATCAAAACCCTGCTCGGCAGTTCGCTGCTGGCCCTGACCCTGACTGCCGGCCACGTTGTGGCAGCGGAAAAAGCCGCGCCGATCCACTTCGGCGACATCACCTGGGAAAGCGGCAGTTTCATCACCGAAGTGCTGCGTCTGATCGTCGAAAAAGGCTACGGCTACCCGACCGATACGCTGCCGGGTAGCACCGTCAGCCTGGAAGCAGCGCTGGCGAAAAACGATATTCAGGTGATCGGCGAAGAGTGGGCCGGGCGCAGTCCGGCGTGGGTCAAGGCTGCCGCCGAGGGCAAAGTGTTCGGCCTCGGTGACACCGTGAAGGGCGCGACCGAAGGCTGGTGGGTGCCGGAGTACGTGATCAAGGGCGACCCCGAGCGCGGCATCAAACCGCTGGCGCCGGAGCTGAAATCGGTGGCCGACCTGCCGCGCTACAAGGATGTGTTCAAGGATCCGGAAGACCCGAGCCGTGGGCGTTTCCTCAACAGCCCGACCGGCTGGACCTCGGAAATCGTCAACAGCCAGAAGCTCAAGGCCTATGCGCTGAACGACAGCTTCGTCAACTTCCGCACCGGCTCCGGCGCGGCGCTGGATGCCGAGGTGGCGTCGTCGATCAAGCGCGGCAAACCGGTGCTGTTCTACTACTGGTCGCCGACGCCGCTGCTCGGTCGCTTCAAACTGGTGAAACTGGAGGAGCCGCCGTTCGATGCCGAAGCCTGGAAAACCCTGGCCGATGCCAACAACCCCAACCCGAAAGGCACCCGGTCGATGCCGGCGAGCCTGGCGATTGGCGTATCGGCGCCGTTCAAGGCGCAGTACCCGGAGTTGGTGACGTTCTTTGAAAAAGTCGATTTGCCGATCGATCTGCTGAACCAGACCCTGGCCGGGATGAGCGAGAAGCGCCAGCAACCACGCCAGGTCGCCGAAGCGTTTCTGCGCGACCAGCCGCAAGTGTGGAAGCCCTGGGTGCCGGGTGATGTGGCAAATAAGGTGAGCGGGAGTCTGTAGTTCTTTTCTGATATTTCTGTAGCGGCTGTTACTCCGTCTTCGCGAGCAAGCTCGCTCCCACAGGTGTTGCGCTTGTCTGAACATGCGCAGGACTCTGTGGGAGCGAGCTTGCTCGCGAAAGCGGTAGATCAAACAAAACAAATTCGCTGAACCGTTTCTCGTCCGCTTCCTGTCCGAACTCCCGCATTACTGGCCGACTAGTGGCCTTGCGCAAGGCTTTGCGCTGTCTATGCTCATTCATAACTAACTATGTCGAACGCCATCCAATGGGCTCCGACCGCTAGCGGTTACCGATCTCAAAGCTGCCAGAGTGCGCAATCCAAGGCACCGACACTTGACCGACAAGGAGCTGTTTTTTAAATGGAAGTTCTTCTGCATGTTAGGAATGGCCCGCCCGCGGGCTATCAAGAGAAGGATGTCTTGATTAGAGCGTCGCTGCATGGACTCTTTGATTAATCATCGTTTATCACCTGACAACTTCCTCCTGTGGAGGAATGCGTGTGCCTGTTCTGTGGAACGTAGTGGTGGATTCTGAAAGACCTGAACTTTCATCAAATCAAAGAACCGCGCGGAAGGTGATAGAGACATGTTCAACCTACATCACAAGGCTGACCTGCAGGAAATCGAACGCTTCAGTTGTGCCCTGACCGAAGCCAACGCCAAGTTGGCGGCGATCAGCCGTTCGATGGCAATGATCGAATTCACCCCCGAGGGCATCGTTCTGGATGCCAATGACAACTTCTGCAAGACCATGGGCTACAGCGCCGAAGAAGTGCGTGGCAAACATCACCGGATCTTTTGTGAAGAAGCGTTTTACCGCAGCGAGGAATACGCCAAGTTGTGGCGTGACCTGGCCCGGGGCGAGCCCATCAGCGGCACTTTCCTGCGCTTGAACAAAAGCGGTCGGGAGATCTGGCTCGAAGCCAGTTACATGCCGGTGTATGGCCCGGACAAACAAGTCAGAAGCGTGATCAAAGTGGCGTCGGACATAACGGCGCGCGTGAACAAGGAAAAGGAAGAAGAAAGCATGCTCGCTGCCATCGGCCGGTCGATGGCAGTGATCGAGTTCACTCCGGAAGGCAATGTGATCACGGCCAACGACAACTTCCTCAAGACCATGCAGTACTCGCTCAACGAAATCGTCGGCCATCACCACAGTCTGTTCTGTCACCGGGTCGAAGCCGAATCCGCGCAATACAAGGCGTTCTGGGCATCGCTCAATCGCGGCGAATATCACTCGCACCGGTTCGAGCGCAAGAACAAGTCCGGGCAGACCGTTTACCTCGAAGCCTCGTACAACCCGCTGTTCGACGCCAAGGGCCGGCTGTACAAAGTGGTGAAGTTCGCCAGCGACATCACTCACCAGATGACTACCTTGCAGACCGCTGCGGAATCGGCCCACAGCACTTCGGTACAAAACGACGCCTGCGCACAAAAAGGCTCACAGGTCGTGCAGCAAACGGTGCAGATCATTCAGGATATTTCCCGCGACCTCAACGAAGCGGCACTGAGCATCGATGCGGTCAGCAAGCAGTCGGACATCATCGGCACCATCGTTCAGACCATTCGCGGAATTGCCGACCAGACCAACCTGCTGGCGCTCAACGCGGCGATCGAAGCGGCGCGGGCGGGTGAGCACGGGCGCGGTTTTGCGGTGGTGGCGGACGAGGTGCGCAGCCTCGCGGCGCGGACCAGTCAGGCAACCCTTGAGATCGTCGATGTGGTGCGCAAGAACCACGAGTTGTCGTTGAGTGCGGTGTCGAGCATGCAGTCGAGCCTGAGCCGCACCGGGCTCGGGGTGGAACTGGCGAACGAGGCGGGGGATGCGATCCGGGAGATTCAGCAGGGCTCGCGGCATGTGGTGGATGCGATCAGTCAGTTCAACGAGACGTTGCAGTTGAACTGACGGTTTCACGGCTGAAAAAAAGGATCCCCGTGGGGATCCTTTTTTTATTGCACCGCTTTTCAGATCGAGGCAAATCAGAGCGAAGCGAGGAACTTGTCTGCCGACTCGTCGCTGATCTTCACCGAGTTGGCGTCTTGCTTGTTCTGCTTCTCGGCTTCGGCCAGCTTCATCTTGTCCTGCAGGCGCTCGGCGATCTCTTTGCCGATGGCCAGTTGTTGAGCCGGCGGCATGGCTTTGATGTCGTCTTCGGTCAGGCCCATTTCCTTGAGGATACTGTCGCGCAGACGCTGTTCCGGCGTTTTGCTCATGTAGTCCTTGAACTCGTCCAGGGCCGATGAGCCTGTGGATTTGGTCGACGAAGTATCGGAGGTTTGCAGCGCGACGCGGGTCTTGGCGAATGCTTCGTCGACGTTGTCGCTGATGCGCGTGGCTTCGCTGACTTGCTGGGTCGCCAGTTGGGTGGCCGATTCCTGCACTTTGGCGGTGGCTTCGGCGGTTTGCGCCTGGGCCTGGTTTTGCAGGGTCTGCAGCATCGCGCCGTGCAGTCCGCCTTGCAGACCGGCCGCGGCCGTGGCGGTTGCATCGTCATTCAGCTGCTTGGGCAGGTGGATGATTTGCTGTTGTTTTGCACTGACCAACATGATGAATGAACCTGTAGGTAATGGCTGTCAACCCTAAACAGCAATTACCGTGCCTATCGAATAATTCCTTTTATTTCAATTGCTTGTGGTTTTACATGAACGGCCGAAGCGGTCATCCCTTGCCGGTGGGCGGCAGAGGATGACCATTGCCCGTCAGCGATGGGCGATGTTTTCCAGTGCCAGGTTGCGGGTGCGAGGGCCGAAATAGCCGATGGTCAACATCACGATCAACATGCTGGCGACGATGAACGCCAATACGCCCGGCGTGCCGAAGTGATCAAGGAACAGACCGATCAACAGGCTGCTGAATACCGTCGACAAACGACTGAACGAATAGCAGAACCCCACCGCCCGGGCGCGGATGTTGGTCGGGAACAGTTCGCTCTGATAGGAGTGATAACTGAAGCTCAGCCAGGCGTTGCAGAAGGTGATCATCACGCCGCAGAAGATCAGGCCGAAGGCGCTGGTCTGCAACGCGAACAACGTGCCGAAAGTCATGGCGCCGAGGGCCGAGCCGACGATCTGCCACTTGTTCTCGAAGCGGTTGGCGAATTTCACGAACAGCAACGGCCCGAGCGGGTAGGCGAGGGTGATGATGAACGCGTACATCAGGCTGTGAGTGACGCTGACGCCCTGACCGGAAAGCAGCGCCGGCAGCCAGTTGCCGAAGCCGAAGAAACCGATGGCCTGGAAGATGTGGAAGACAATCAGCATCAACGCGCGGCGCCGGTACGGTGGCTGCCAGATGTCGGCGAAACGACCCTTGCCTTCGACATCGACGGCTACCGCTTCCGGCGCGTCCAGTGGCTGGCGGTGATCTTTTTCGCAGCGCGCCTCGATGCCGTCGAGAATCCGGTTGGCCTCATCGAACCGGCCATGCTGGGCCAGCCAGCGAGGCGACTCCGGCAGACGTTTGCGCAGCCACCAGATGAACAACGCAAACACCGCGCTGGCCAACACCACCCAACGCCAACCGGACACCCCGAACGGCGTCTGTGGCACCAACCACCAGGACATCAATGCCACCGCCGGCACCGACAGGAACTGCACGAAAAACGCGAAGGCGAACGCCGAACTGCGCATGCGTTTGGGCACCAGTTCCGAGAGGTAGGCGTCGATGGTCACCAGCTCGATGCCGAGGCCGATGCCCACCAGAAAACGCATGCAGATGATCCCCAGCGCCGAACTCTGCACGCCCATCAGCACCGTGGCCACGGTGTACCAGACCAGCGCGAAGGTGAAGATCGCGCGCCGCCCGAACCGATCCGCCATCGGGCTCAGCAGGCTGGCGCCGAGAAACAAACCGAGGAACGTTGCCGAGGCGAACGCGGCCTGATCGGAGAAACCGAAAACGCCCTGATTGCCGGTGGCGAAAATGCCGTCGCGGATCAGGCCGGGCTGATGTAGGCGGTCTGGAACAGGTCGTACAGTTCGAAGAAACCACCGATCGACAGCAGCGCCACCAGCCGCCAGATCGTGGCGACTGCCGGGAGGCGGTCGATGCGGGCGGAAATCTCGGCGGCGCGTATCGGGTCGATGCCGTCGCGTTGCGCGGCGGGGGCGTGTGCAGTCATGGGCAGATCCATTTTTTATTGATGGAAAAGCTTAGCCTGCTATCGGAAATCAAGGATTGTTTATATCGGCGGTTGGTGAGGGAAAACCGCCGATTTCTTGCAATATCCGCTTACCAATTAACGATTTATGTCGCGGGCTGCGGATCCGGCAATGCCGAGGCCGGAAGACCGAACACCTTATCGAACAGCCAGTTGAACGCGAAGGTGTAGCAAGGGATGAACACGATCAGCGCCAGATCCAGCAAAAAGGCCTGCACCAGACTGATGTTCATCCACCACGCGATCAGCGGAATCAGGAACACGATCAGCGTCAGCTGGAACCCGACGGCGTGGGCGATACGCCGTTTCACCGTGCGGGTTCGCGACACCTGGCGGCTTTCCCAGCGCTCGAACAGCGAGGTGTAAATGAAGTTCCAGGTCACGGCGATGGTGGTGATGATCACCGCCAGCGGGCCGGTGCTGCCGGGCGAAGTGCCGGACAACAGGGCCAGGCCGAGGGCCGAGAAGGTCATGCCGATCACTTCATAGAGCGACACATAGACCAGTTTGCGTTTGACGCCTTGCATGGGGAATTGCCTCTTTCTTGCGACTTTTGGCCAGTGGGGCTGGCGAAGGCGACGAAAGATAGCTTCAATAGAGGTGACAGAAAAAGTCAGTAGCTTTCAGTTTTATTGATAGGTGTGAGAAGTGAATTTCAACAGCGAAAGCATCGAGCTGTTTCTCGCGGTGATCGAACGCGGCTCGTTTTCTGCCGCGGCCAGGGCATTGGGCAAAGTCCCGTCGGCGGTGAGCATGGCCATCGGCAATCTCGAGGCCGATCTCGGTTACTCGCTGTTTGATCGCAGCCATCGCGAACCCCAACCCACGGCGATGGCATTGTCGCTGGTGCCCCATGCGCGGTTGATCGCCGATCAGCTCAAGCAATTGCAGGTGCATGCGGTGCAGTTGTCGCTGGGGCTGGAGAGCAAGTTGTCGATTGGTGTAGCGGCGGATATCGATCGCCGACGGTTGCTGACGGCGATCAAGGACCTCAGCGAGCGCCATCCGCTGCTCGACATCGAAGTGCTGACCGCACCGCAGGACGATGTGCTGGCGATGCTCCACAGCGGCCGGGTGAGCGTGTGTCTGGCGTTCGCCGGGTTGAGCGTGAATGTGCTGGAGCGTTTTCAGTTCGTCGGCAGCGAAAGGATGATCGCCACGCTGGCGGCGGACAGCCCGTTGTTGCAGGGGCAGGATCTGTTTCTCGAGGATCTGGTGCATGTGCGGCAGATCGTGGTCGGCAGTCGCGACTTGCCGATCAGCGAAACCCGGCCGCTGGTGGCCGAGTCCCACTGGCGCACCGATAACCTGGAAACAGCGCTGGAAATGGTCGAGGCGGGATTGGGCTGGGGCAATTTTCCGTTATCGGTGGTGCAGCCGTGGCTCGATAGCGGTCGGCTGAAACGGCTGAATTTTCGCAACATCGAAAACGGCCTGGTGCTGCCGGTGCACGCGGTGTGGCTCAAGAGCCAGCCGCTGCAGAAGGGCGCGCTGGCTCTGGTGGAGTTGCTTGGGAAGTGATCATTAGGCGGTTGATCGTTCCCACGCTCCGCGTGGGAATGCAGCCCGGGACGCTCCGCGTCCCTTCCAGAGCCGAACGCGGAGCGTCCGTTGAGGCATTCCCACGCAGAGCGTGGGAACGATCAAACAGGGGGCTCAGGGGTCAGGTGCTCTCGCGAATCTTCAGTTCGAAGCCCATGTCCTCGACCGGACGCGCCACGCTGTTGCCGGCCATCAGCGTCAGCATCTGCTCCGCCGCACGTTTGCCGATCGCTTCGCGGGGCGTGTTGATGCTGCTCAGGCGCGGCACCATGTGTTCCGACATCGGTAGGTCGTTGAAGCCGAGGATCGCCACTTGCTCGGGGATCCTGATCCCGTTGCGCAGCGCTTCGAGCAAAGCGCCCTGAGCCAGGTCGTCGTTGCCGAAGAAGATCGCATCGACATCCGGATGCGCCGCCAGCAGTTGCAGGAACAACTCGCCGCCCAGGCCCACGGACGATGAGCGCGGGGTCAACACTTCC
Organism: Pseudomonas sp. B21-021; assembly: GCF_024749205.1. Lineage (NCBI taxonomy): Bacteria > Pseudomonadati > Pseudomonadota > Gammaproteobacteria > Pseudomonadales > Pseudomonadaceae > Pseudomonas > Pseudomonas sp. B21-021. Next base: position 4,973,349 of record NZ_CP087192.1, on the reverse strand, counting down.
AGATCCGGGTCGTAACGGCCGGCCTTCTGCAACGCTTTGCGAAAGCCTTCACCGCGCAGCAGGGTGCGCTGATCGAGCTGCGCGCCGATGTACGCCAGACGCTTGCGGCCACGGGACAGCAAGTGCTCGGCAGCCGTTTCGCCGGCGCTGAGCTGCGAGAAACCGACGCAGTTCACCCCGGCGGCGCTGTCCAGCTCCATCATGTACACGCAGGGAATGTTGCTGGCCTCGATCATCCGCCGCGAACTTTCAGTACGGTCGAAACCGGTCAGCAGCAAACCGCGTGGCTGATAGGCCATGTAGTTGCGCAGCAGGTTTTCTTCTTCATCGCGGGAATAGTGGAAGTTGCCGATCAGCACTTCGAAGCCTTTGGGCGTGAGCACCCGATGAATGGCTTCCAGGGTGTCGATGAACAAAAGGTTGGACAGCGAAGGCACCAGAACCACCACCGAATGGCTCTGGGCCGAGGCCAGGGCGCGGGCGGCGGGGTTGACCACATAGTTGAGTTCCAGCGCGGCTTTCTGGACTTTTTCCACCAATTCAGTGGCAACCGTGCTGACCCCACGCAGGGCGCGGGAGGCGGTAATCGGGCTGACGCCGGCCAGGCGGGCGACTTCATTAAGGGTGGGACGGCCGGTGGTGCGGGTGTTTTTATCGTTTTTAGGGGTGGTCATCGGGCGGCTTGCCAAACAAAAATCAAGGCACTAAGGTAGCGCTGTCCTTATGCAGCTGCAAATGCGTAAGCGAGGTCCTGCCTGATCCTCGCTTTTTGGCGTACCGACAAAACCTGCTGCAACCCAAAAAAACGACAAGAAGGCGTCGGCAACTTCTGCCTGTGCACTAGAGTCATAGCTAGCAAAGGTAGCGCTGTCTGCGCGCTGAGGTGTTACATGAATCATCCCATCACCGCCCTGGTCATCATGGGCGTTGCCGGTTGCGGCAAGACGTGCGTCAGCGAGGCCCTGTGCCAATTGAGCGGCGCCACTGCCATTGAAGGCGATACTTTCCATCCGGCCGCGAACATCGAAAAGATGAGCGCGGGGATCCCCCTGAACGACGAAGACCGTGCCGGCTGGCTCGACAGCCTGTGCGACGAACTGCGTCGCGTCGATGCCCTGGGCCAACGCCCGGTGCTGACCTGCTCGGCCCTCAAGCACATTTATCGTGAACGTCTGCGCAGCGCCTTGCCGGGCCTGGGCTTCGTATTCCTCGAACTAACGCCGGAAGTGGCCGCCGAACGTGTGTCCCACCGTCCGGGCCACTTCATGCCGGCGACTTTGATCGAAAGCCAGTTCGCCACCCTCGAATCGCCCAAGGGCGAGCCGTTGACCCTGGCCCTGAATGCTTCGATCCACAGCGTTGAAGAGCTCGCATCGCAAGCTCACGTCTGGTGGCAGGCCCACGGCCTGAAACAGGCGGTATGAGTGTGATTGCGAAGATAGCGCTGTCCTTTCGACTTCTGATTAACCCGCTTTAATAACAACAACAAACCAGGAGACACCCCCAATGTTTGGCATGTCCCATGACGCCTACCTGCTGCTCGATGCAGTGGTCACGGTGATCGGACTCATCGTCCTGATCACCAAATTCAAGATTCACCCCTTCATTGCCCTGACCATCGCTGCCGCGTTCCTCGGCCTGACGTCCGGCATGCCGATCGGCACCATCATCAAGGCGTTCCAGGACGGCTTCGGTGGCGTGCTCGGTTTCGTCGGCATCATCCTCGCGCTGGGTACGATGCTCGGCAAGATGATGGCCGAATCCGGCGGTGCCGATCAGATCGCCCAGACCCTGATCCGCGCCTTCGGCAAGGACAAGGTCCAGTGGGCGATGATGTTCGCCGCGTTCCTGGTGGGCATTCCGCTGTTCTTCGAAATCGGCTTCGTGCTGCTGATTCCGCTGGTGTTCATCGTGGCTCGCCGCACCGGTGTGTCGATCATCAAGATCGGTATCCCGCTGCTCGCCGGCCTGTCCGCCGTGCACGGTCTGGTGCCGCCGCACCCGGGCCCGCTGCTGGCCATCGGCGTGTTCGGTGCCGACATCGGCAAGACCATTCTGTACGGTCTGATCGTCGCGCTGCCGACCGCCATCATCGCCGGCCCGATCTTCGGTACGTTCATCGCCAAGCACATTCCCGGTACGCCGAATCAGGAACTGGTGGATCAACTGGCCCGTGAGTCGGACTCGCAGGAGCTGCCAAGCTTCGGCATCACTCTGGTCACCGTGCTGCTGCCGGTGTTCCTGATGCTGCTGAAAACCTTCGCTGACGTGGCGCTGCCGGACGGTCATTTCTTCCGCACCTGGATGGACATGATCGGTCACCCGATCTCGGCACTGCTGCTGGCATTGCTGCTGTCGCTGTACACCTTCGGCTACAAGCAGGGCATCGGTTCTCAGCAGATGCTCAAATGGCTCGACGCGAGCCTGGCGCCAACTGCCGCGATCATCCTGATCATCGGTGCCGGCGGTGGCTTCAAGCAGATGCTGGTAACCAGCGGCGTGGGCGACGTGATCGGCCACATGGCGGTCAGCGCGCAAATCTCGCCGATCCTGCTGGCGTGGCTGGTGGCGGCGGTGATCCGTATCGCGACCGGTTCGGCCACCGTGGCGACCATCACGGGCGCGGGCATTGTGGTGCCGGTGGTCGGGATGATTCCGGGCGTGAACCGTGAGCTGCTGGTGCTGGCCACCGGTGCCGGCTCGCTGATCCTGTCCCACGTCAACGACGCCGGTTTCTGGCTGGTGAAGCAGTACTTCAACATGACCGTGGCCGAGACCTTCAAGACCTGGACAGCGATGGAAACCATCCTGTCGGTGGTGGGTCTGGGCTTTATTCTGTTGTTGTCGCTGTTCGTTTAACCCGAACGCAAGACACAAAAAAACCGCAGCGATGCGGTTTTTTTGTGCCTAGATCGTTCCCACGCTCCGCGTGGGAATGCAGCCCGGGACGCTCTGCGTCCCAAAGCGGACGCGGAGCGTCCATTGAGGCATTCCCACGCAGACGGTTCGACGCCTCGACGTGGGAACGATCATCACCTCAGGATTTGGTCACGAGGCCATCCGCCCGGAACATCCCGCGAATCCCGCGTACTGCCTGGCGAATCCGGTCCTGGTTCTCGATCAGCGCGAAGCGCACATGATCGTCGCCGTACTCGCCAAAACCGACACCCGGCGAGACGCAGACCTTGGCCTCGGCCAGCAGTTTCTTGGCGAACTCCAGCGAACCGAGGTGCGCGTAGGCTTCGGGAATCTTCGCCCAGACGTACATCGAAGCTTTCGGGTTCTCGACCATCCAGCCCAGCTCATGCAGGCCCTTGACCAGCACGTTGCGGCGTTGGCGATATTGCTCGGCGATGTCGCGCACGCATTGCTGATCACCTTCCAGCGCAGCAATCGCGGCCACCTGCAGCGGGGTGAACGTGCCGTAGTCGTGGTAGCTCTTGATCCGCGCCAGGGCGCTGACCAGTTCCGGGTTGCCGACCATGAAGCCTATGCGCCAGCCCGCCATGTTGTAGCTCTTGGACAGGGTGAAGAACTCCACCGCGATGTCCTTGGCACCCGGCACCTGCATGATCGACGGGGCTTTCCAGCCGTCGTAGACGATGTCGGCGTAGGCCAGATCGTGCACCACCAGCACGTCGTACTGTTTGGCGAGAGCAATCACCCGCTCGAAGAAATCCAGCTCCACGCACTGCGCGGTCGGGTTGGACGGGAAGCCGAGGATCATCATCTTCGGTTTCGGGATCGAGCCGCGAATCGCCCGTTCCAGCTCGGCGAAGAAATCCACGCCCGGCACCAGCGGCACCGACCGCACCTGGGCGCCGGCAATCACGGCACCGTAGATATGAATCGGGTAGCTCGGGTTCGGCACCAGCACTGTGTCGCCCTGATCCAGAGTCGCCAGCATCAGGTGCGCCAGGCCTTCTTTGGAACCGATGGTGACGATGGCTTCGCTTTCCGGGTCGATCTCGACCTCGTAGCGTTCCTTGTACCAGTTGGAAATCGCCCGGCGCAGGCGTGGAATGCCTTTGGACGTGGAGTAACCGTGGGTGTCTTCGCGTTGTGCAACCTGCACCAGTTTTTCAACGATGTGCGGCGGCGTGGCGCCGTCGGGGTTGCCCATGCTCAAGTCGATGATGTCTTCGCCACGACGTCGGGCGGCCATCTTCAGCTCGGCGGTGATGTTGAAAACGTAAGGGGGGAGTCGATCTATGCGCGCAAAGCGGCGCGGCGAACCTTGTTCAGCCATTGTTGCCTCGGATAACGTAAGCGCCCGGAACCGTCCGAGCGACGCTGGTCACTGCGGTGACCTGTGGCGGACGATAAGGTCAGCGATGGCATACTGTCCAGAGCCTTTGTAAACAAATTTTTCCCAAGGAAATCGGTTGATGGAATTTACCAGCGGCTTCTTGCTGAGCCTTTCGCTGTGCCTGGATATCGGCGTGGCCAACATCGCGATGATCACCCTGGCGATGCAGCGCGGCTATTTTCAAGGCTTCGCGCTGGGCCTCGGCACCTGCGTCGGCGACCTGATCTACGCGGTGCTGGCGCTGGCCGGGATGACCGTTCTGCTGCAATACGAAACCGTGCGCTGGGTGCTGTGGATTGGTGGTTCGGCGCTGTTGATCTACTTCGCGGCGAAGATGATCTATTCGGCGATTCACCACGAGGCGCAATTGGCGGCGACCGCCGAGGTCGGTCAGAACTCCCATCGCAAGGAATTCTTCCGTGGAATTTTTCTCGCCATGTCGTCGCCGAGCGCCATTCTCTGGTTCGCGGCAGTGGGCGGCACGTTGATCGCCCGTTCCGGTGGCGGCGGTCCTTTGAGCTCGGCGCTGTTCCTCGGTGGCTTCCTGTGCGCCGGGCTGTTGTGGTCGGCGGGGCTGTGCTTCGCCGCGAGCCATGGCGGCAAGTTGCTGGGCGACAAACTGCTGCGCTATTCCTACATGGCATCTGCAGCGATCTTCTGCTATTTCGCGGTATACGTGATCGTATCCGGTTATAACGAGTTCGTCGGTTCGGGCGCCGCCGAGGCCCTGCATACGCTGTAAATGTGCGAATCGGGTTTGGCTTCTATACTCCCAGCCGAACCCACTTTTTTCGTTCAAGGAGTCGAGTCATGGATGAGCAAAAACGCGTCGAAGTGGCTGAACCTCGCTTCGAACATGGACACTTCCTGCTGATTGCAGGTTTTCGCGATCGCTTCACTAAAGAGACCGTTCAGGACATCCCTGCGCTGTGGGAAAAACTGATCCCGCACATCGGAAATATTCCGGAGCAGAAGGGCGAAGTGACCTACGGCGTTTGCAGCAATTTCGACGGCAACGGCGGTTTCGATTACATGGCCGGGGTCGAGATCCGCAAGCTGGACGACTTCCCGCAGGAAAAGTATCCGTGGATCGAAGTCCTGCCGCGCCAGTACGCGGTGTTCGAACACAAGGGTTCGCTGGATCAGCTGCCGCAGACCATTGATTACATCTACAACACCTGGCTGCCGGCGTCCGACTACAAAGGGCTCAACGCTCCGGAGCTGGAACGCTACAGCGCCGATTTCAATCCGAAGCTCAACACCGGCAAGCTGGAAATCTGCGTCCCGGTCGAAAAGAAAACCTGATCGGCAACCGGCAGCGCGAACCTGCTTCGCGCTGCCGGTCGAACTTTACTTGCCCTTGATTCGTCGTGCCCGCAACAGGTCGATGCCCAGGGTAATGAAGCCGAAGAAGCTGATGCCCAACACCATCAACAAACCGATCTCAACGCTGCTCATAAACGGTTCCCCCCTCGGGTGATCAGAGACAGGCGTCAGAAATAGACCGTCCCGAATCCGAAGAAAAGCGCTTATACGCAGGCTTTACGCCGCCCGTGCGGATCGATATGAACACCTTATTCCTTTATCCTTGGCGGCCTTGTTTCCACTGATTTCGAGCTGCCATGAACACCTTCATCCGCCACGTTACCGCCGCCGACCTGGATCGCTGCTACGCCATCGAAACCCTCGCCTATGAGGGCGACGAGGCCGCGACCCGCGAAAAGATCGCCACGCGCATTGCCACCTGGCCGGACGGTTTCATCGTCGCCGAGGTGGACGGGCAGGTGGCCGGGTTCATCAACTCCGGTGCGGCGTTTGACGTGCAGATGTCCGACGAGGCGTTCAAGGAACTGATCGGCCACGACCCTGCCGGGCCGAACGTGGTGATCATGTCGGTAGTGGTGCACCCGGATTATCAGGGGCAGGGCCTGGCGAAACGCTTGATGGCCGAATTCATCGAACGCATGCGCGGGATGGACAAGGCGACGATTCATTTGATGTGCAAGGAAAAACATATTCCGCTGTATGCCGGGTTTGGCTTCGCCTACATCAAACCCTCGGAGTCCGACCACGGCGGCATGGCGTGGCACGAGATGATCCTGACGCTGTAACCGCGTTGATCGTTCCCACGCTCCGCGTGGGAATGCAGCCCGGGACGCTCTGCGTTCCTGCCGCACCACTGATGCAACGCCTGGCACCGTCGTGACGCAGAGCGTCAAAGTCTGCATTCCCACGCAGACGGTTCGACGCCTCGACGTGGGAACGATCGGTGGGCGGTGTCAGTAAAGGGTGTCACGCACTCGCGCAGGGGCCTCGCGATCATAGGCCTCGGCATCGAACTGACCTTCGTTCAGACGCTTGTGAAACGCGCCCGCCGTCGGCAGCGCCGAGCGCGGCAAGTGGGTTTCAGGGTTCCACGCATCCGAACGCACAAACGCTTTCGAGCAATGAAAGAACGCCGCCTCCACCGTCACCAGCAGCACCGTGCGCGCCGGTTTGCCGTTGACCGCAAAGCTTTCCAGCAAGTCGGGATCAGCGCTGATGGTTGCCGTGCCGTTGACCCGCAACGTCTCGCCAATCCCCGGAATGATGAACAGCAGCGACACCCGCGGATCGTGCAGCACGTTGCGCAAGGTATCGATGCGGTTGTTGCCCGGCCGATCCGGCAGGGCCAGGGTGCGCTCGTCAATGATCCGCACAAACCCCGGCGCGTCGCCGCGCGGTGAACCGTCGATGCCGTCGGCACCCACCGAGCTGACAATCACCAGCGGCGAGACCCGGACCATCGCCTGATAGTCCTCGTTGAGAAAGCCGATCTGCTTGCGCACCGCCCGTTCGTGGGGAAATCCGTAAATGGCTTCCAGCGCCTCGATTGAATCGATCATCGTTGCTCCCTCGACGATTAGAAGAACAGCCCCATGCGCCGCTCGTAGCCGATGCGGCCCTTGTATGCTTCGCCGCTGTCGACGAAGCCGTACTTGGCGTACAGCGCAATCGCGGCGTCGTTGTCGGCGTCCACCGACAGTTCCAGCCCTTTGATTTCCGGCCAGGCCTGGCGCGCAACGTCCGGCAACGCCAGCAGGCAGGCCCTGCCGTAACCCTTGCCCTGGGCGCGGTGATCGACCTGCAACGCATGCAGGGTGGCGCTGTGTTCATCGGCCCATTCCGGCAACACCGGCGGGCGCTTGAGCAGCAGGAAGGCCACCGGCACGTCTTCGGCCAGCAGCGCAAAACCTTTCACGCCGGGGCCGGGTTTCGACAGCAGCGTGTGCAGGGCGCCGTGGATGTCGCCGGAGAACTTGATCTGCTCGGCGTGGATTTCAATGGCCTCGACCTGTTGGCGTTGGGTGGCGTTCAGGCTTTCGTAAGGCACAAGTCGGGCTGACACGGGAATTTCCTTTTTCCTACAAAGATGAGCTTCGGATTCTAGCGATTTTGTCTTCTCCGGAATTTTTTTGTTTCAACTGTCGATCCGGTAAATCGCCGAACGACTAAGGGTGTCTTTACAACAAAAACCAGGGAGAAACCCCATGAGTACGCAAGCGCAGATTCAAAGCCTGATCGACACCTACCGCGAGGCGGTGATGACCAAGGACGTGGAAAAAGTCATGGCCCTGTATGCCGACGACATCGTTTCCTTCGATGCGATCAAGGCCCTGCAATTCAAGGGCAAACCGGCCTACCGCGCGCACTGGGTGGATTGCATGGAAATGTGCCCTGGCCCGCACATCTTCGAATTCCACGAAATCGCCATCGAGACCGCCGACAACATCGCTTTCGCCCACTGGGTCGCCAACTGCGGCGGTACCAATGAAAAGGGCGAAACCCAGAGTTGCTGGATGCGCGTCACCGCCTGCTACCGGCAGGTCGGCGGGGCGTGGAAGATCGCCCACGAACACTGGTCGGCACCGTTCGACCCGATGAGCGGCGCGACCCTGTTCGATGTGAAACCCTGATCTTCAGCCATAGTTGATCCGTCCGATTCAGGAGAACGCCATGAAGTATTTATGCCTGGTCTACAGCGATGAGCGCCTGCTGCATTCGTCGCCCGACAGCCCGGAAGATGCCGAGTGCTGGGCCTACGCCGAGTCGATCCAGGGCAGCGGCCGGATGGTCGCCGCCGAAGCGCTGGAGTCGGTGCAGACCGCCACCACGGTGCGCATGCGCAACGGCAAGCTGTCGATCACCGACGGCCCGTTCGCCGAGACCAAGGAACAGCTGGCCGGTTTCTACCTGATCGACGCGCGGGACCTCAACGAAGCGATCCAGGTCGCCGGCAACATTCCGGCGGCCCGGGTCGGCAGCGTCGAAGTGCGTCCCGTGCGCCAGTTGAATGTCTGAGGTCAGGACGCGGGTCGAGCAGGTCTATCGCGAAGACTCGCGGCGGATCCTCGCGACCCTGATTCGCCTGCTCGGCGATTTCGACCTCGCCGAAGAAGCCTTGCACGAGGCGTTCTTCGTCGCGGTCGAGCGCTGGCAGCGCGACGGCGTGCCGGACAATCCGCGGACCTGGCTGGTGTCCACCGGGCGCTTCAAGGCGATCGACGTGTTGCGTCGCCGCGCGCGGTTCAAGGCCTCGCAGCCGTTATTGCTGGCGCAACTGGAAGAACTGGAACAGTCCGAATGGGACGCCGAAGACGTGGAAGACGATCGCCTGCGCCTGATCTTCACCTGCTGCCACCCGGCACTGGCGGCGGACGCGCAAGTGCCGCTGACGTTGCGTGAAGTCTGCGATCTCACCACCGAGGAAATCGCCCGGGCATTCCTCTCGGCCCCGGCGGCGATTGCCCAGCGCATCGTGCGCGCCAAGGCGAAGATCCGCGACGCGAAAATCCCTTATCAAGTCCCGAGCCTGAGCGAATTGCCCGAGCGCCTCGACAGCGTGTTGCGGGTGATTTACCTGGTGTTCAACGAGGGTTATTCAGCGTCGGGCGGCGCTCAGGTGACCCGCGAGGACCTGACCCGCGAGGCGATTCGCCTTGGGCGGTTGTTGCTGGAGTTGTTGCCGGATCCGGAAGTTATGGGGCTGCTGGCGTTGATGTTATTGCATGAATCGCGGCGCTCGGCGCGGTCGACGCCTGATGGGGAATTGATTCTGCTGGATGACCAGGATCGCGGATTGTGGAATGCCGAGCTGATTGTCGAAGGCTGCGATCTGGTGGAAAAAGCGCTGACCACGGGGCGCTTCGGGCCGTATTGCCTGCAGGCAGCGATTGCGGCGGTGCATGCGGAAGCGCCCACGGCAGGGGAGACGGACTGGGCGCAGATCGTCGGGCTGTATGACGTGTTGCTGCGGGCGGTGCCGTCGCCGGTGATCGAGTTGAACCGGGCGGTGGCGGTGGCCAAACGTGATGGGGCGTTGGCGGGGTTGACCCTGGTTGAAGGGATTCTGGGGCGCGGGGATTTGCAGGATTACCACTTGGCGCATTCGGCGCGGGCGGAATTTTGTCGGCAGTTGGGGCGGGTGGAGGATGCTAGGGCGGCTTATTCGCGGGCGCTGGAGTTGACGCGGCAGGAGCCGGAGCGACGGTTTATTGAAGGGCGGCTTAGGGCATTGGACTGATCCGAAAGGATCGTTGGCAATATTGGCCTCTTCGCGGGCAAGCCCGCTCCCACAATTGGAATGCGATCAAATGTGGGAGCGGGCTTGCCCGCGAAGAGGCCGTTAAGGTCTGTAACAATGGATCAGGCCTGCTGGCGCGTAGCAGCCATCACAATCTCCCGAATACAAACCCCCTGCGGCTGCCCATACGCATAAGCAATCGCCGTCGCCACATCCTCGGCACTCAACACCGTCCCACCCATGTCCTGCTTCCAAGCCTGATACCCGGTCTTGATCGCCTCATCCGTGGTGTGGCTCAGCAACTCGGTCTCCACCGCCCCCGGCGCAATCGTGGTCACCCGCACATTATGCGGCGACAACTCTTCACGCAGATTCTCCGACAACCCATGCACCGCAAACTTGGTCCCGACATACGCCACATGGTTCGGGAAGGTCTTGCGCCCGGCCACCGAGCTGACGTTGATGATGGTGCCGTGCTTGCGCTCGATCATCCCGGCGACCACCGCGTGCACGCCGTTGAGCAGACCCTTCACGTTGACGTCGAGCATCTGGTCCCACTGCGCCGGGTCCTGTTTGCTCATCTCGCCCAGCAGCATCACCCCGGCGTTGTTGATCAGCGCATCGGCCGGACCGAATTGCGCTTCCGCCTCGGCCACAGCGGCCAGCAATGCGGCGCGGTCGGTGATGTCGACGCGGCGGCTGAGGGTGTTCGGCAGGGCCAGTGCTTCAAGGCGTTCGATGCGCCGGGCCAGCAACAGCAGCGGGTGGCCAGCAGCGCTCAAGCGGCGGGCGGTCGCTTCGCCGATGCCCGAGCTGGCGCCGGTGATGATGATCAATGGCTTGCTCATGGTTGAACTCCTGAGATAAGAAAAACAAATAACCAGATTCGTGACGCAGTATATTTAGCCCGCTGGAGGCTGAAAAATGCCTTATTCCTCTGTCTGTTATCGGAATCTCCTATGGATATCCGCCATCTCAAAGCTTTCCTCGCCGTGTTCGAGGAACGCAATATCACCGCTGCCGCGCAACGGCTGTTCATCAGTCAGCCCACGTTGTCGGTGACCATCAAACAGTTGGAAGAAGAGCTCGGCGCGACGTTGTTCGTGCGTCAGCCCCGTGGTGTGGAAGTCAGCGACGAAGCGCGTCTTCTGTACCCGCAGGCACGGCGGATGGTGGCCGAGTCCGAGGCGCTGAGTCGGATGTTTCGCGGTCGCGAAAACCGTGCGCCGCTGACCCTCGGTATCGAGGGCGATATCGCCGCCAGCCACATCGAAGCCTTTGTGCGCATGGCCCATCAGGCGTTGCCCAATCTGCTGCTGACCCTGGAGGAGGGCTGTCACGGCGATGGTCGATTGGCGGTCGAGGAAATGTGCTGCGAGGACGAACTGTTCCTGCCGCTGTGGGAAGAGTCCTATGTGATGGCGCTGCCCCTCGATCACCCGATGGCCAACGCGCAGGCCGGCTGGGCGCCGATCGAGGACTGGATCACCTGCCCGCAGCATCCTTCACATCAGCGGTTGATGGCGCTGTACGGACGCTCGCCGGAAGCGGTGGCGGGACATGCCGGTTCACTGCAACAGGCGTTGCATATGGTGGCGGCGGGCGTCGGCGTGGCGATGTTGCCGCAGTCACTGGTCAGCGGGCATGAACGCATCGTCGTGCGCGCGCTGCACCTGCCGGCGCCGACCCGGCGGGTGGGGTTGTGCTACGCGGCGCAAGCGCTGGAGTTGCCGACGATGCGTGGGTTGCACGAGTATTTTCAGGTCAATCGGCCGGCAGCGATCGAAGCGGCGTGAGCTACTCCAGCATCTTGCTCAGCAACCAGCTCCCCGCCGGCCCCGGCGGGTACAGCCTCGACCACAGTGCATCGACGAACACCGGTTTCGGCCAGCCGCGCACCTTCAGTTCCACCAGCAAGTCATTGCCGAAACGCTCCACCAGCCAGCGCGGCAGCGGCGCCCAGCCGAAACCTTTCTCGGCCATCTCCAGCAACATCAGATAACTCGGCGCCGACCACACCCGGCCTTTGCCGCGACTGTCATAGGGATTGACGATGGTGGCCAGGCGCAGCTCGCGATGCTGTTCAAGGACCGTTTGATCGATGGAATCCTGCGTCGCCAGCGGATGCCCACGACCCACAAACAAGGCGATTTCCGTGCGCTCGGCAACGGTCGCGGTCGCCAGATCCGGTGGGTAATTGTCCTGCATCTCGGCAAACGCCAGATGCGCCCGACCGCGCTGCACCAGTTCGACCAGGTCATCGCATTCGGCGATCAGGCATTCCAGTTCCAGATCTGGATAACGTTGCTCGAAGCCCACCAGTGCCGATTCGAAACGGTCGGACTGATAAGTGTCGGAAATCGCCACCGTGAGTTTCGGCTCAACACCTTGGGCCAATTGCCGGGCGGTCATTTCCAGACGGCTGGTGGCCGACAGAATCGCCTCGGCCCGTTGCAGCATCACGTGCCCGGCCGGAGTCAGCGTCGGTTTGCGGCTGCTGCGGTCGAACAGGATCAAATCCAGATCAATCTCCAGACTGGCCACCGCCGCACTCACCGTCGACTGACTGCGCCCGAGTTTGCGCGCTGCCGCTGAAAACGAGCCTTGAGTCGCCGCCTGTACAAACGCGAGCAACACTTCCTGAGACGCCATGAACTATCGCCTTGATCGATGGTTATTGGTTATGAAGTATCGGTGGGGTGCTGGATCATGGCAACCATCTTCACAGAGGACTTCGGCCATGACTGCCAACAAATCCATCACTGAACGTATCTTCCAGGCCATCGGTTTCGAACTGCTGGCGATCCTGATCTGTACCCCGTTGCTGGCGTGGATCATGGGTAAACCGCTGGTCGAAATGGGCGCCGTCACTATCGCCATCGCGATGCTGGCCCTGGGCTGGAACGTGGTGTTCAACGGCTTCTTCGACCGTATGCTCAAACGCTGGAACATCGCCCACAACGCCTGGGTGCGAGTGGCGCACGCGCTGCTGTTCGAGGGCGGGTTGATCGTGATGGGCGTGCCGCTGATTGCCTGGTGGCTGTCGGCCAGCCTGTGGCAGGCGTTCCTGCTCGACATCGGCGTGCTGCTGTTCTTCCTGCCGTACACCTACATTTACCACTGGGGTTATGACGTGGTGCGCGAGCGGCTGGTGATGCGCAGCGTTTGCCAGAGCTGAAAGTAAAAAATCGCCGCCTGTGAGGGCTGCGATTTTTTTTGTCCGGGCTTTGTTCGGGCTTACAGAAACATCCCGCCCGACGCCTCAATCCGTTGACCATTGATCCACTGCGCCCCCGGCGACAGCAACAATGCCAGCGCACCGCCAATGTCATCCGGCTGCCCGGCCCGGCCCAGCGCGGTGTTGCTGGCGACCATCGCGTTCAGCGCCGAATTGTCGCGCACCGCGCCGCCGCCGAAGTCGGTTTCGATGGCGCCCGGTGCCAGGATATTCACGGCGATCTGCCGCGCACCCAGCTCCTTGGCCTGATAACGGGTCAGCACTTCCATCGCGCCTTTCATCGCCGCGTAGGCGGCATAACCCGGCAGGGTGAAACGCGCCAGACCGCTGGAGATGTTAATGATCCGCCCGCCATCGTTGATCAGCGGCAGCAGTTGCTGAGTCAGGAAGAACGGCCCTTTCAACTGCACGTTCATCAGCAGGTCGAACTGCTCCGGCGTGGTGTCGGCGAAGGAGGCATGCACGCCAATCCCGGCGTTGTTGATCAGGAAATCGAAGCGCGGACGCTCCAGCTGTTGCAGCGCTTGCTCGACCCGCACGGCGAAATCGGCAAAGCCTTCGCTACGGCCGACATCCAATTGCAGCATTACGGCGTTGGCGCCGAGGGATTTCAATTCAGCGACCAACGACTGCGCTTCATCGGCGCGGCTGTTGTAAGTGCCGATAATGTCTACGCCTTGCGCGGCGAGGTGCAGGGCGGCGTTCTTGCCGAGGCCACGGCTGGCACCGGTGATCAATGCGATTTTGCGGTTCATGGGTCTTCCTCGAAGGCAGTGACGGTTGATGGAGCTCAGTTTATTTATCCGCTATGAGGTGATAAACAGACTGAAACCGGAATCACTGGTCGGATTGTCCGAACAATCAATAGGTGGCCCATGAACAAACTGGAACTGCTGCGCACCTTCGTCCGGGTCAGCGAATTGTCGAGTTTTACGATGGCGGGGGAGAGTCTCGGGCTGCCGCGCTCGACGGTGTCCGAACAGGTGCAGGCGCTGGAAAGCCTGCTCGGCACGCGTCTGTTGCAACGCACCACGCGCAAGGTCCAGGCGACTCAGGACGGCCTCGCGCTGTATGAGCGGAGCAAGGATCTGCTGTCGCACATGGACGAAATCGAGAACCTGTTTCGCCAGGACGAAGCGTCGCTGACCGGGCGGATCCGGGTCGATATGCCGAACATTCTGTCGCGGCGGCTGATCATGCCGAAGCTGCCGGAATTCATGGCCCGTCATCCGAACCTTGAGCTGGAAATCAGCAGCACCGATCGCCGGGTCGACCTGCTCGCCGAAGGCTTCGATTGCGTGGTGCGCATCGGCGCGCAGCCCGATCAATCGGTGGTGGCGCGGCACCTGGGGGACTTCAGCATGATCAACTGCGCCAGCCCCGCGTATCTCGAGCGCTACGGCGTGCCGCAAACGCTTGAGGATCTGGCGCAGCATCGGCTGGTGCATTACGTCGGTGTGCTGGGTTCGCGTTCGGAAGGGTTTGTTTACGAGCAGGACGGGCAAGTGCATCGCGTGCCGATGGCCGGCAGTGTGACGGTCAACAGCACCGATGCCTACGAGTCGGCGTGCCTAGGTGGATTCGGTCTGATTCAGGTGCCGCGTACCGGCATGAACACCTATCTGGATACCGGCGAGGTGGTGACGGTGCTGCCGCAATACACCGCGCCGGCGATGGGCATTTCACTGTTGTACGCGAGGCAGCGGCATCTGCCGTTGCGGGTGCGGGTGTTCATGGACTGGCTGGGGGATTTGATTCGTTCGACGCTCTGATTTCTGCCGCAAATCCCTGTGGGAGTAAAGGCTCTCACAGGGATTCGGCTGGATCAGAAGATCTGGGTAAACAACCAATACAAACTGCCCGACAGCAGAATCGCCGCCGGCAAGGTCAGCACCCACGCCATCAGCAGATTGCGGATGGTCTTCATCTGCAGGCCGCCACCGTTGGCGACCATGGTCCCGGCCACGCCCGAGGACAACACATGAGTGGTCGACACCGGCAGGCCGAACATGTCGGCGGCGCCGATGGTCAGCATCGCCACGGTTTCCGCCGAAGCGCCCTGGGCGTAGGTCAGGTGGGTCTTGCCGATCTTCTCGCCGACCGTGACCACGATCCGCTTCCAGCCGACCATGGTGCCCAGCCCCAAAGCAATCGCCACCGCGATCTTCACCCACAGCGGAATAAACCGCGTGGCGTTGTCGATCTGTTGCTTGAACAGTTGCAGTTTGCCGGTGGTGTCGGCGTCGAAGGTGCCGACCTTGTTCTTGTCCATCAGGCGAATGGTTTCGCTGGCCAGGTACATGTCGTTGCGCACGTTGCCCATGGCCTCGGCCGGGACTTTCGCCAGCGAGCCGTAGCCTTTGACTTCTTCACCGATGTGCCCGGTCAGGGAGGCGAGGGCCGGGATCAGTTGCGGCGTGGCTTCCTTGCTGCGCACGTAGTCGGAGAGCACTGCGCGTGGATCGGCCGGTGCCGGCAGCGGCGCGCTTTTCACCAGCGCTTGCTGGGTCACCTGGGCGACAGCGGCGAATTGCAGCGACTGTTCTTCCGGCATGGTGCGGTTCAGCGCATAAGCCATCGGCAGGGTGCCGACCAGAATCAGCATGATCAGGCCCATGCCTTTCTGGCCGTCGTTGGAGCCGTGGGCGAAGGACACACCGGTGCAGGTCAGGATCAGCAGACCACGAATCCACCACGGTGGCGGGGTGTTGCCTTCCGGTGCCTTGTACAGCGAACGGTTCTTCACGAACGCGCGCAGCGCCAGCAGCAACAGCGCCGCACAACCGAAACCCACCAGCGGCGACAGCAGCAG
Source organism: Pseudomonas sp. B21-021 (assembly GCF_024749205.1). Taxonomy (NCBI): domain Bacteria; kingdom Pseudomonadati; phylum Pseudomonadota; class Gammaproteobacteria; order Pseudomonadales; family Pseudomonadaceae; genus Pseudomonas; species Pseudomonas sp. B21-021. The sequence continues at coordinate 4,957,427 of NZ_CP087192.1, read as the reverse complement.
CGCGTAACCGATCTTGGTCGCTTGGGCCCAGTCCACACCGCTGGTGCCGTCGCGGCCGTGCATCAAGGCATTCGCCACGCCGACGCCGATGATCGAACCGATCAGCGTGTGCGACGACGAGGCCGGCAGGCCCAGCCACCAGGTGCCGAGGTTCCACAGGATCGCTGCGATCAGCAGGGCGAAAATCATCGCGAAACCGGCGGACGAACCGACTTGCAGAATCAGCTCCACCGGCAGCAACGCAATGATGCCGAACGCCACCGCGCCGCTCGACAGCAGCACGCCGAGGAAGTTGAAGAACCCCGACCAGACCACCGCAAAATGCGGCGGCAGCGAATGGGTGTAAATCACCGTGGCCACGGCGTTGGCGGTGTCGTGGAAACCGTTGACGAACTCGAAGCCCAGCGCAATCAACAGCGCCACTCCGAGCAGCAGGAACGGCGTCCAGGTGGTGACCACCGTGCCGAGTTCGTGCATGTCGTGCATCAGGCTGTAGGCGGTGAACAGCAGCCCCATCGCCAGCACCGCGAAAAACACTACGTAGGTGAACGGGCCGGTTTTCTTGTCGAGGGCCGGCCTGCCACTGGCAGCGGGGGCCGGGCTGGCGGTCAGGGAGGGAGTAGCCATGGGAGGACAATCCTGAGCGGGGGAAGGAATGTCGCCCATGATCGTTGCTAAATATTACAGAGAGGCTGCGACAGATCAGTGTTTGGGTTTTTAGCTTCACCGCTGATCTGAAGGCGGTGATCGTTCCCACGCTCCGCGTGGGAATGCATAAGGTGACGCTCTGCGTCACAGGGACGCGGAGCGTCCCGGGCGGCATTCCCACGCGGAGCGTGGGAACGAGCGGCAGGGGCGGTCGGCGCTTAGTAATCCCGCCGCTTGCGAAACGCCCAGCGCCCGGCAATCACGGTGAACGTCGCCACCAGCGCCACCAGAATCCAGAAACCTTCCGGATCGGTGGCCAGCGGCACACCGCCGACGTTCATGCCGAAAAAACCGGCAATGATGTTGATCGGCAGCGCCAGCACCGTGACCACGGTCAGGGTGAACAGCGTGCGGTTGCTTTGTTCGTTGAGGTTGGCGGCGATCTCTTCCTGCAACAGCTTGATCCGCTCGCCGAGGGCGGTGAGGTCGTTGATGATCAGCGCGAACTCCTCGGTGGATTTGCGCAGCTCTTTCACGTCTTCCTTCTGCAGCCACGGCGGCGGGCGGTTGAGCAGGCGCAGCAGCGAACCCGGCTCCAGCGCCAGCAGCCGTTGCAGGCGCACCAGCACTCGTCGGTTGGCGCCGAGTTCGGCGCGGTTGGTCGAAAGTCGCGAGGAGAGCAATTCGTCCTCGACCTGATCGACGCTCATGCTGGTCTTGCGCACGATCTGGGTCAGCACTTCGCCCTGATCGCGCAGCAAGTGCACCAGCAGTTCGAGCGGCGAACGAAAGCACTCGCCGGACTTCACCGACGAACGCAACTTGTCCACCGAGTGCAGCGGTTGCAGACGCGCACTGACGATCAGTTTGCTGCGCACACAGACCCACAGCGTCGACACGTCCGACGACACCATGCTGCTGAGGTTGAACACCACATCGTTGACCACCGCCAGCAACGCCGAATCGACATGCTCGATGCGGGTCGAGCGCGAACCTTCGTGCAGCGCTTCGAAAAACTCTTCGGGCAATTGCAGATGGCTTTTCATCCAGCGCTCGCACGCGGCGTGGGCCAGGTTCAGGTGCAGCCAGAGAAATTCATCGCCCTCGCTGTCGTCCTGCAGGCAGCGCAGGGCGGTCGCCGAATCCACCTCGCGCCCACGTTCGCCGGGGCGAAAACGAAAGCCGTAAAGCAGGCCGAACAGGTCAGGATCACGATGACTGATATCGAGGCTGTGGTTCATGAAGGCTCGCTGCGAGGAGGCGTCTGTCGCGGGATTTGCAGATTCACCTGAGCCGCAGCATCGCAATGTCACATGACGGTTGTGTGACGGCAGGGTGACGTGAAATCCGACCGGCCAGTGACTGTGTACCGGTTCGGTTACCGAGTCGGTACACAGTCGATCTCAATTCGTGCAGACCGCCGCCGATGCCCGGTTATCTATAACCGGCATTGGAGATTTCCCATGGTCAGCATCACGTCTGTTTCGATCAATCAGACCGTTACCACGCCCACCAGCAAAACCTCGATTGCCGACACCGGTGACGACACCTCGACCACCGCGGCGGCCAGCACCGGCGTGAAAGCCGACACCAGCAAAGTCGCGGCGGGCGGCGGGGCGGCGCCGGCGGGGGACAGCAGTTCCAGCAGCGATGAATCGGACACCGTGAAAGAACTGCGCAAGCAGATTGCCGAGTTGCAGAAGCAGTTGCAGGAAGAGCAAAAGGCGCTGCAAGCGGCTCAGGCGAAGCAGGAAAGCCAGGATGCCAAGGCGGCGGATGTTGCGGCGGCGCAGTCGCAGATCGCGACGACGTCGGCTTCGTTGCAGACGGCGACGGCGGCGTTGTTGGCGGCTTTGCAGGATTCGGATTCGAGTACGTCGGGCTCGCTGGTCAGCACCTCCGCATAAATTGCAGACACAAAAAAGCCGCACAACCCAAAAGTCGTGCGGCTTTGATTTATCAGCCAATCAAGTGTCCTGCTTGTCGCTCAGCACCTTGCCAGTGGTCGCATCGAAGTCCACATCGAACTCCTTGCCATCAGCAGTACGCAATTCAACTTCGTACTCATAACCATTGAAGTGATTATCCAGGTCGGTATCGGTAATGGTCGCGCCCGGATGCAGTTTCAGCGCTTGTTCGTTCATCGACTCCAGCGACTTGATCTTGCCTTCCTTGACCAGTTGCGGGATCTGGTCAACGCGAACGTCAGCCTGGGCCAGGCCAGCGGTGAGGGTCAGGGCGGCAGCGGTAAACAGGGCAGTCAGGGTTTTCATCGGTTATTCCTTTGGGTGATTCGTTTAAGTGAGTTCAGGTTAATCGCCGCAACTTAACTCACCCTTAAAAAACCCCGACCGGTTTGCGTCGTTTGTTCAATTGCGGTTCTGCGCAAACTTTCATGCTTAGCCTTCGATAAATGGAGGTGAGCATGAAACGCATCTTTTCGTGGCTGTACGCGCCGTTGTTCTGGGTTGGATTTATTGGCGGCGGAATTGGGCTGGCGGGGTATTCGCTGTTGTGGTTGTTGCCGCTTTTTGTTTTAGCGCTGACGGTGTCGTTCGCGGGTGAATGGCTGTTGCCTTATGAAGTGAACTGGAACCGACCCGCCGGTGACCGTCGGCGCGACATCCTGCACGCGCTGGTCAACGAAGCGCTGAATGCCCTCGGCCTGCTGGCATTGCCGGGGCTGGTGGCGCTGCTGGCGATTGACGGTGCGTGGCCGTCGAGCTGGCCGCTGTGGCTGCAAGTGGCGCTGGCGATTTTCATCGCCGATGCGGGCGTGAGTCTGATGCATTACGCCAGCCATCGCGTGCCGTGTATGTGGCGGCTGCACGCGATTCATCACAGCGTCGAGCGGCTCTACGGGTTCAACGGTTTGATGAAGCATCCGCTGCATCAACTGCTGGAGGCGACGGCGGGGTTGTTGCCGTTGCTGGTGTTGGGCATTCCGTCCGAGGTGGCGGTGTTGCTGGCATTCGCCATTGCGATCCAGCTGTTGTTGCAGCATTCGAACGTCGACATGCGTATTGGCCCGTTGCGCTGGATTTTCGCCTGGGCGCCTCTGCACCGATTTCATCACATGAAGTACGGGCGCGCCGGTGACGTCAATTTCGGGCTGTTCTTTACCCTGTGGGACTGGCTGTTGGGCACTGGGTTTTGCACTAAGGATTACCGGATCGGCGAGGGCGATCTGGGCATCGGCAGTCGTCCGGATTTTCCCCGTGACTACGTGGCGCAGTTGCTCGATCCGTTCGAGCCGGCAGCGTTGGGCAACGAACCGAAAGTGCCGGAGGGCTTGAGACGTTGAGTCAGTCCAGCAAGCGCAATTCGATGTGCTGCAACGCCTGACGCGCGGTGACACCGAAGAGTTTTTTCAGGCTGCGGGAGAAGTGTGCGGAGTCGGCAAACCCGGCGGCGTGTGCGGCCTCGGTCACCGGGCTACCCGCCAGAATCGCCGCCATCGCCAGCCGCAACCGGCGCCACAGCACTAGCCGCCGCACCGGCAAACCGACCTGACTGACGAACAACCGCTGCAACTGGCTCAGCGACACATGGGCGGAATCGGCCACAGCGCTGGCGGCGACTTTGCTCGACAGCGAGGCATCGACATTGGCGAGGGCCCGTTCGATTCGCGGGTCATTCAGAGGGCGACGCGGGCATTGGCCAATGGCGAGATCCAGCGCCGGCAGCGACCACTCGATGTCGAACAGCGCATCGCGCAATGTCTCGGCATCAAACCGCAATGGTTCGGCGTAAACGGTGAACACAGGATCCGGTGCCTCGACAATCGCATGCCGGGTCTGCGAGGCAATCAGCAGGCGGGAAGTGGTGACGGGGTTGTCCTCGACCAACACCGTCACCGGGCGGTCAGGGGCAAGAATCAGTTGGTGGGCATAGTGGGAGTGGGGCGCAGTGCGCCCCGACATCCCGTGGATCAGGCCATGGTCGTGCCCCAGCCAGAGGCGGCCTGTCCACGGGGTGTCCGGTTGCATCAGAAGCCGTTGTTCTTCAACACCTGATCCACACTGGCGGCCGGGCGTTTGTAGAATTTCAGCAGTTCGCTGGCGCGGTTGGTGAAGATGCCGTCGACACCAGAGGCCATGACTTTTTCGAAGTCCACCGGCTCATCCACTGTGTAGACGTGCACCAGCAGACCCTTGTCGTGGGTGTACTTGTTCATCCATGGCTGCACCAGATCCGAATAGCTCTGATCGCCGCCGTGGGTCAGCTTCGCCGAAGGGCCGGTGCCGATTGCACCCTGGGCCTTGGCGTAGTCGATCCATTGCTTGAACTCGGCTTCGGATTTCGGCTCCTGCTTGCCGTAAAACGCGTTCTTGTCCTTCTCGCCGGATTCGGCAAAGGTCACTTTGGATTTCGGCTCGATGCTGCCTTCGCCGACCCACAGCAACAGGATCTTCGGCACCTGCGGCATTTCCTTTTGCAGCATTTCCAGGCTGCTCTTCTCGAAGGTTTGCAGGATCACCTTGCCGTTGCTTTCGCCGACACTGGCGACGTTTTTAGCCGGTTTGGCGCCCGCCGGGATCAGCCAGCCGCGGGCCTGGAGTTTTTCCTTCAGGTCATGTTCGATCCCCGGGAACAGCTTCGGCTCCTTGGTTTCGATGTACAGGCCCGGCTTGTGCTTCGGATTGGCCCGGGCGATGTCGATGATTTCGTCGAGGGTCAGAATCTTCAGACCGACGTAGGACGGCCGCGCGCGATCCGGGTACTTGGCGTTGTACCAGCTGCCGGCGTCGAGGGTTTTCAGTTCGGCCATGGTGAAGGCATTGGCCGGGCTGTCCTTGCGCTCCGGAAACTTGGTGGCAACGTCGGTGGTGCGCTGTAGGTTGTCGTCGTGCAGGGCGAACAGCACGCCGTCCTTGCTGCGCTGCAAGTCCATTTCCAGGTAATCGGCCCCCAGGTCGCGCGCCAGTTTGTAGGACGCAGCGGTGGATTCCGGGGCATCGAAGGACGCGCCACGGTGGGCGATCACCGCCGGGTGCGGAATGCCCTCGGAGGCAGCGAGCGCAACCGGGTTTGGCTGGCTGGCGGCGTGGGCCTGACCGAAGCCGAGCATCAGGCTCAGCAGCAGAGCGCTTTTGGTAAACGTGGCGGGCATGTCGAGGTCCTTTCGCAGGTATTTTCGAAGATGTCCCTTTTAGCAACTCAAACGAAAACGTGCTATCGCAAGACCGACATAAACGTACTGAAAGCGAAAATTTCCGCACTTTTGTGCGTTTGTTTGCAGTACGCTTGGCCACGGCAACCGCCCCGGTAGAGGGTGTGCCTCAATGCCCTGCGTGTAAACCTTGGATCACTCTTGTGAGGTTTACCATGCGCATCACATCGCAACTCATCTGCCAGGCCGCCGACGACCTCAAAGGCTTCGTCGGCCTCAACCGCAAGACCGGCCAGTACATCGTGCGCTTCAGTGAGGACTCGTTCGGCATGGACGTGGCCGATGACGGCATCATCCCGTGCAGCGAATTTGTCTGGGCACCGACCACCGAACAGACCATGACTCTCAAGCGTGAGCTGATCCAGTTATTGCTGAATCAGAACATCGATGACCGGATCAACATCACCGAGCCGTTGCGCGTTTACATGAGTAAACGCGAAGTGCCGGAGATTGAGGCGATGCGTAGTCTGGTGAGGGGCTGAGGTTCTGCTGTGACTGTTCCGGCCCCTTCGCGGGCAAGCCCGCTCCCACAGGTACCGCGTGATCTTGAGAAGTGGGAGCGGGCTTGCCCGCGAAAGGGCCAGTGAGTACACCTCAATACTCACTGGCCGAACCGATACTCCCGCTCCACCCGACACACTCGCGTCTGAAAAGCCGAATACCACTCAGCCCGCCCACGCGCCTGAATCACCCGGTGCTCCGGATGCACGCGCCAGGCGAGAATCGCCGCCTCACTCTCCCAGTACGAAACCGTAATCCCCACTCCGTCTGCCCCACGGATCGAATCGATACCGAGAAACCCCGGTTGCTCGGCAACCCGTTGCATCATGCGCTCGGAGGCTTCGGCATAGCCGTTGTCACCTTCGGTGCGGGTCGAAGTGAAGATCACGGCGAAACACTCAGTGTTCGGTTTCATCGACATTGCTCCGAGCAGGCTTCAACAAACGCCCGCACCAGTGGCGGCAATTGCCCCTTGAGCGCCGCACGTTCCGGCTGGAACAGCGTGGCGACGAAGAACACATGGTTTTTCAGTTCGATGGCGCGCAGATCGCCTGCCGAATCGTGCCCCACGGCGTGTAGTTCATGGGTCAGCAACTCCCGTTCGAACTGCGGATTTACACCGTAGCGGCAGCGATAGCCTTCACGAATCTCCGACGTTTCGTACGCCTTGGCGATCAACGAACCGGGCACCAGATGAATGCTGTCCACCGCTTCCACCAGCGAGCAGGTCAGCGGTGTGAGCACTGCGCGGCTCGAGTCAGGTGAAGTTTCGCCATGTTCGGCGTCGACCCAGCCCAGCACGTTGCGGGAAAACTCCAGTACGGCATGTTGAAAACCGCCGCAGGTGCCGAGGAAAGGGCGCTGCTGCTCGCGGGCAAAACGGATGGCTCGCAGGGCTCCGTCTTCGCTTTTGTAGGGGCTGGCCGGCACACACCAGAAACCGTCGAATGGTTCCAGCGGCGTCTCGGGCAGGATTCGGTCGGTGGCCAACCATTCGAATTCGACCGGACGGCGAAGGTGTTCCGCCGCCAGTCCTAGGGCTATCGGGATGGCCTGGTGGGCAGTGACTTGCGGATCGAAATCACCGATCAGGGCGATGCGCAGGGCTCTGGATTCCATGAGTACTCGCTGTGCTTGTTGAGGGACGAAGCTCACTATAGATTGGCGTTCACGCACTCTAAATTGGCGTTTGCCCAAGTGATCAATGCAGCCACGCAATACCAACTTGATTTCCCGGATCTGGCCCTGATCCTCGCTTTAGTGCGCGGAGGCTCTCTGGCCCGGGCCGCGCAGCTGTTGAAGGTCGATGTATCGACGGTGTTTCGCGCCGTACGCCGACTGGAGGCTTCACTCGGTCAGCAACTGTTCGAAAAAAGCCGCGCCGGTTATCTGCCCACCAGCCTCGCGCAAACCCTGGCCGAGCAGGCCGAACGTGCCGAGCAGGCACTCGAAGCTGCGCGTATTGGTGTGGAGCAGGGCGGCGAAGTAGTCAGCGGCACGGTGCGCCTGACCTGTACCGATTCGGTGTTGCAAGGTCTGCTGCTGCCGGCGCTGGCGCAGTTCATGCCGAACTATCCGGCGCTGACCATCGAGCTGAGCACTTCCAATGATTTCGCCAACCTCAGCCGCCGCGATGCCGACATCGCCCTGCGCCTGACGCGTACACCGCCGGAGCATCTGGTCGGACGGGAGCTGGCGAAGATTTCCTACCGGGTCTGCGCCAGTCAGCGTTATCTACAAAATGTTGAAGCGGCCGATCTGGCAGCGCTGACGTGGATCGCCCCGGACGACTTTCTGCCCGATCACCCGACCGTCGCCTGGCGCCGCCAGCAATTGCCCGGTGTGACGCCGAGCTATCGCTGCAACAGCATGCTGTCCGTGACGGAGTTGGTCCGCGCCGGACTGGGCGTAGCGGCGTTGCCGGACTTTCTCATCAACGAAGGGCTGCAAGCCTTGAGCGAACCCTTGCACGGTTACGACACCGCGCTGTGGCTGCTGACCCGCCCGGACTGCCGCGCATTGCGCTCGGTGGTCACGCTGTTCGATGAACTGGGGCGGGCGCTGCGTTTGCCGTGATCGTGTTTAACCCGGCGCCCGGTCATTGGCGAACATGCTCACAGCTTCCACTGCTTCGCTGGCGCCGTCGCGGATCTGCAAAATCACCGTGCCGGCCTGATTCGCCAGTTCGACACCTTGCGCCGCGCGACCTTGGGTGCCCTCCATGCTCTTGATCGCCTGACGAGTTTCGCTCTGGATCAGGCCGATCATGTTGGAAATTTCCGCTGTCGAGCCGCTGGTGCGCGCCGCCAGCTGCCGCACTTCATCCGCCACCACGGCAAAGCCACGACCCTGCTCGCCGGCACGGGCGGCTTCGATGGCGGCATTCAGGGCCAGCAGGTTGGTCTGATCGGCAATCGCGCGAATAGTGTTGACGATGGCGGTGATCTGTTCGGAGCGCTCGCCCAGTTGCGCGATCAAGGTCGAGGATTCGGCAATGTCGTCGGCGATGTCGCGCATTTCACTGGCCGCTTGCTGGATCACTTGCGTACCTTGCTCGGCGACTTTTCGGGTGGCGACGGAGATGTGATAGGCGGCGCTGGCGCTGCGTGCATCCTGCTCGTGCTGCTCGACGCGGGCGGTGACGTCCGAGGCGAACTTCACCACTTTGCACAATCGGCCAGCAGCGTCATAAACAGGGTTGTAGTTGGCTTCGAGCCACACGGTCTGACCGCGTTTGTCGATGCGTTCGAATTGGCCCTGAAACAGTTCGCCCTGATTCAACCGGCGCCAGAAATCCTGATAGGCGCTGCTGTTGACCAGTTGCGCGGGGCAGAACAAACGGTGATGTTTGCCTTTGAGTTCGGCGAGGGTGTAGCCCATGCGCGTCAGAAAATTCTGATTGGCGGTGAGGATATTGCCGTCGAGATCGAATTCGATCACCGCCATGGCGCGGTCGATCGCCTGCAATTTCGCATTGGCTTCGCTTTCCTGCTGCACTTTGGCGGTGACATCCATGGCGTACTTGACCACTTTGACCACGCGGCCCGAGTCATCCTTGATCGGGTTATAGCTGGCCTCGAGCCAGATCGGGCGGCCCTGGCTGTCGATGCGTTCAAAGGTGCCAGACTGGAACTGGCCACTTTTCAATCGCGACCACAACTCGGTGTACTGATTGCCACGGGCAAACTCTGGCGAGCAGAAGTGGCGATGGGCCTGGCCGATCACCTGTTCGCGGGTGTAACCCATGGTTTTCAGGAAGTTGTCGTTGGCGCGCAGAACCACACCGTCGACGTCGAATTCGATCACTGCCATGGAGCGGTTGATCGCCTCCAGCAGGCCGGCTTGTTGGTTGATGGTGTCTTGGAGATCGACGAGGGCAGTCTTGTGACGGTTGAAAATCATGCTCATGGCACTCTGGAAATAGGGCTGGAGGTGGGTTCCCTGTTTCCGCGTCAGCCAGCCAGATATATCAATGGCTGGAAGCAGTGTGCCAGCATCCCGGCTGGCGAATTCACTTATACAAAACTTTATAAACTTGTACAAGAAATCGATTTTTCTCAATTTTGTACAAGTTTTTTCAAGCGTTGGATCGACTCAACGCTACGCTGATTGTGTTACGTCCCGTGTGCTTGGCCGCGTATAGCGCCTTGTCGGAATCGTCGAACCACTCAAGGGCGTCGGCGTAAGAAGCTTGATAACGGGCGAGGCCGATGCTCAGGCTGACGCGCAGCTCGGGGACGTCGCAATGGCGGTAACGATCCATTCCCTGACGCAGTCGCTCCATCAGCGCTTCGGCTTTGTTCAGCGGCAGGTTGGGCAGGATCACGCAGAATTCGTCGCCGCCATACCGCCCGGCCAGCTCGCTTTCATCGAGCACGAATTTCAGCTCGCGGCTCAATTGCCGCAGCACCGCATCGCCGACGATGTGTCCGTAACTGTCGTTGATCGACTTGAAATGATCGATGTCGATCAGCGCCAGAATGGCTTGGGAATTGTGCTGCCGACATTGCTGGAACTTGAGGTGTAGCAGGTCTTTCCAGGCGCCGTGGTTGAGCAGGCCGGTCAGGCTGTCGGTGCGGCTCAGGGCGCTCAAGCTGCGTTTGTGCTCGGCGAGTTTGATCGCCAACCGGTAACAGACCATGCCCAGCGCCAGCGGATAAAGCGTCAGCATCGGCAGGCAGGCCCAGACCTGAGTCTGCGTGGCCGTCAGGGTGAAATGGACGCCGAACACTGACCAGCCCAGCAGCACGCCGATCACCTGGGCGAGGGCGCCGAGCAGGAACAGACGCTGGCCGCCGGCGGCCACGTTGTTCATGGTCATCATCGACAGGATGGTCACGGTGGTCAGCGGATTGAACTGGAAACACGCGGTCCAGAATCCGCCGCACACCGAGTCATAGAGCAGGTTGCGGCGTTCGGCGCGGTAGGGGAAAGCCGAGCGGGTCGAGCATTGATAGGCCACGTGCGGCCAGAGAAAACCGTTGAACAGCAACAACGCCCAGAGCCAGCCCGGCATGTTCAACGGATACAGCGCGGCGCCGACACTGAAGAAACCGATGCCCAGTCCGATGGCCCTTGGCAAGTAAATGCGTCTGGCGAATGACAAGCCTTTGCCGCGTTGGTTTTCCATGGTGTTCTGCGCCAGATTCATTCTGAAACACTTTGTAGTGTAATTCTTCAGACTGACCGTTCATCGGCCAATGACAGACATTGTCATTTATTCCAGCGGGAAATTTCAGTGTCCTTGTGAGCCATTTACCGTGGCGCAGGCCCAATCTAGAGCTGATAGCAAGCCAGGAACATGTCCAGTGCAGAGTCGACCACGGCATTTTGCGCTGTGCTGTCGAGCGAGGGCTGGCCCATGGATATCTGCGGCCAGAAGGCAAAGGTCTTCAGCAATCCCTGCACCTGATGCGCGGCGAACTCCGGATCGACCGGTTTCAGCCGACCGTCCGCCTGGGCTGCGCGAATCCACACGGTCACGCTTTCCTCACGTTCGCCCATGCGCGCCACCATGTTCTGCGCGCGCTCCGGCGAGTGGATCGCGGCCGCGATGGCGACGCGGGCCAGATTCATGAAGTTGTCGTCCGCCATCATCTGCAGTTTGGCCAGCAGCATCGTTCGCAATTGATCGCGCAAGGGCTGATCAGGCTGATACGACACGGCTTGCTCGGTGCTGATCCGTGCCCACAACTGGTTGAGAATTTCGGCGAACAGCTCTTCCTTGCTCGGAAAATGGTTGTACACCGTGCGCTTCGATACCCCGGCAGTGGCCGCGATCTTGTCCATGCTGGTGACCTCGAAACCGTTGGTTCGGAATTCGGCGATCGCGGCCTGGATGATGGCTTCGCGTTTACGGTCGGTGAGTCGCTGGGGAGCTGTCATAAATTCGATTCGGCAGGAAAAGGGTGAAATTACACTAGGCAGTTTACTTGTCATCAAGTTTGATGCAACCTAGAAACTACACCGGTCAGTGTAATGTTGCGTTAATCGGTGCAACCTAAAACCAGATGTCCGGCTGATGCGTGCGTGCCTTGGCCATTTATCGTCCCACCGTGGAAAGCCGTGAATTGCGCGGTGTTTCCGGAGTCATTCAGTCATGGCCAAATCCATTGCTTCTGCGGGCAGTCAAACCCCTGAACCTTCGCGTCAGGCCGAAGGCGTATTCCGCAACCACGCGCCGGTGCAGCGCGAAGGTGTGCGCAAGATGCTGCGGATCATGTGGAACATGATCTTTCACAAACCGCGCAACACCCGGCCGGCGGCGGCCATTCCGGTGCAGCCACTGACCCGCGCGGACCTGATCGCGGCGCCCAACCACAGCGTCTATCGCCTCGGCCACTCGACCTTGCTGCTCAAACTGCAAGACAAGTTCTGGATCACCGACCCGGTGTTCGCCGAGCGTGCCTCGCCTGTTCAATGGGCCGGGCCGAAACGCTTTCACCAGCCACCGATCAGCATCGATGAATTGCCGCCGATCGAAGCCGTGATCCTGTCGCATAACCACTACGACCACCTCGACTACGAAGCAGTGTTGAAACTGGCGGACAAGGTCAACGTGTTCCTGACTCCGCTGGGGGTTGGCGACACCCTGGTCAAATGGGGCATTGATGCCAACAAGATCCGCCAGTTCGACTGGTGGCAAGGCACCGAAGTCGCCGGCATCCGCTTCATCGCCACCCCGTCGCAGCACTTCTCCGGACGTGGCCTGTTCGACGGCAACCAGACGTTGTGGGCTTCGTGGGTGATCATCGATGGCGACACGCGAATTTTCTTCAGCGGTGACAGCGGCTACTTCGACGGTTTTAAACGCATTGGTGAACAGTTCGGTCCCTTCGATCTGACCCTGATGGAGACGGGTGCCTACAACGTCGAGTGGCCTTACGTGCACATGCAACCGGAAGAAACCCTGCAGGCCCACATCGACCTCAAGGGCCGCTGGCTGTTCCCGATCCACAACGGCACGTTCGACCTGGCAATGCACGCCTGGCATGAGCCCTTCGACCGCATTCTTGCTTTGGCCTGGGAGCGTAGCGTGTCGATCACCACGCCGAAAATGGGCGAGGCATTCAACCTGATGCAACCGCAACGTGGGGACGCGTGGTGGTTGGAAATGGAACAGGAGATGTCAGAAAAAGGGCGCGTTGCTTGTAGCGGCTACAAGGCTGGGTGAGTTTTCCTACCAGCACTGGTTCTTGTTGCTGACAGCCGTTTCCTGCGGCTTCGGTAGGCTTGGTCGCGAGTGAAATGACTCACTCGTGATTGGCTTAAACAAGGACTAGAAAATGAAAATTCGCTTTAAACGCAGCGCGAACACGCTGGCGCAGGCCATCCTGCTTTCGCTGACCAGCAGCGCCGCTTTCGCGGCGCCCTCCAGTGCAACACTTGAATACGCCAGCGCCAGCGAGCTGAGTGCAATGATGGTCAGCAACGAACTGACCTCGGTCGCACTGGTTCAACATCTGATCACGCGCATTGCGGATCTGGACAAGCAAGGCCCGACACTCAACGCCATCATCGAAATGAACCCTCAGGCTCTCGACATCGCGACCGTGATGGATGAAGAGCGTGCGCAAGGCAAACTCCGTGGTCCGCTGCATGGCATTCCTGTTCTGTTGAAGGACAACTTCGATACTGCCGACAGCATGCAAACCAGTGCCGGCTCGTTGGCCATGGTCGGGCAACCGGCAGCTCAAGATGCATTTACGGTTAAACAACTGCGCGATGCCGGCGCCATTCTGTTGGGCAAGGCCAACATGAGCGAGTGGTCAGGGATGCGTGATATGGCCGTGCCCTTGGGGTGGAGCGGGCGCGGCGGCCAGGGGAAAAATCCTCATGTGCTGAGTGAAAGCACCTGTGGTTCCAGTTCCGGCCCGGCGGCAGCGGTCGCCGCCGGTTTCACTCCGCTGGCGTTGGGGACTGAAACCAATGGTTCGATCAGTTGCCCGGCGTCGGCCACCGGTGTGGTTGGCGTCAAACCGACGCTGGGATTATTCAGTCGTTCCGGCATCGTGCCGATCACCCGCTTGCAAGACACGCCGGGCACGCTGACCCGCACCGTGCGGGATGCCGCGCTGCTGTTCAATGTCATGCAAGGCATTGACACCTCGGACAGCGCGACTGCCGATGCCCCAACTGGCGTTGACTACACCGCACTGCTTTCCAGTGAAGCCTTGAAAGGCAAACGGATCGGTTATCCGATTGCGTACACCGGGTCCCACGATATGGTACTGAAGCCGAGTCTGGAGATGCTTGCCGCCATGGCCACCCTGGAAGAGCAGGGCGCTACGCTGGTCCCGCTGACTGTGCGTCTGCCGGACATCGATGACTACGTTAACGGCCTGATGGGTGGCATGAAGCACGAACTGCCCGAATATCTCGCCAGCCGCCAGGGACTGCCGATCAATTCATTACAGACGCTGATCGACTTCAACCAGGCCAACCCCGGTGAGGAGCAACACGGCCAGCAGACGCTGGAGGCCATCAACGCATCGGCGCTTTCCCATCAGGAGGCGACCGCACTGATTACCACCATCAGCCAGAACTTCAAAGACGCTATCGATGAGCAGGTGCGTGAGCACAATCTGGATGCCCTGTTCGCCGAATCGGACGGCTTTTCCCAGTTCTCCGCCGCCACCGCAGGCTACCCGGCAATCACCTTGCCCTCGGGCATAAGCGATGACGACACGCCGACCTCCGTGTTCTTTTACGGCCAGCAGTGGAGCGAGCCACAGTTGTTTGCCATGGCGTACAGCTACGAACAGGCTTCGATGGAACTGCGTCATCCGGGGTTCAAGGATTAAACTCCTTGCTGGCACTGTGTTGTCTTCGAATATTTGAAGCACTGCCGTATCAAGCGAACACCACCTCAATTCGGCCCTCTTTGCGAGAGCGGGGGGCCGGTTTGACCACAATCTGCACATCTCGGCCGAGGTGGGAAAGGCATTCCATCATCTTGGCTTCACTGATTCCGCGGAATTTTCCTCTCAGCATTTCGGACAGCTTGGGTTGTGACAGCCCCAAAATTTCAGAAGCTTGAGATTGAGTGAGATGACGCGCTTTGATGATTTCACCGATCTTTGCGGAAAGCTGTGACTTGATCCTCATCTCATTGGCGTTTGGTATCTCTAGATCCTCGTAGATGTTCCCGCTGCTTTCTTCGATTCCAATCAATTTCGAGTTCCTTCCGCGTGTGGGCCGACCTCAACGGGTCTTTTTAATCAGCCATTGCATAAGTTTCGTGATCAACCGACGTGGGCATCGCACCTCTGACATTCCCCCCACGCCCCGGCGCAAACCCCGGAAAGAACACCAACCCCTGCGCCTCAAACCGATAGGTCAACGCCAGCCGCACCTCATCCGCCACGTCCTGCTGCGCTTCGAATCGCTGAATGTCGTCTACTGAAACCTTGGCCTCTCGCGACAACTGTTCAACGCTCCAGCCCAACATCCCTCGGGCCTGGGCGCAATGGGTCGGGGTGAACTGGAAAAGGGCGATACGTTCGAGGATGAGGTTCATCGCTGAAGAGGCCATGGTGTGCTCCGGGCTCGAGAGTGCTGATGGAAAATGTACTGTGTTTTTGTACAGTTGTTTTCGGCCGGGATCAAACGCATTTTTTGATTTGCCCTAGTTCGCCGCCTCCAACCAGACGGACGGTGCCTGACCGAGGATCCGGCGGAACATCGTCGAGAACGCCGCCGGGCTGTCATAGCCGAAATCCAGGGCAATCCGCGTCACCGCTTCACCCGCCGCCAGACGTGCCAGCGCCAATACCACGCAGGCGCGCTGGCGCCATTGACTGAAACTCAGGCCGGTCTGCTGACGAAACAGTCTGTTGAAGGTGCGTAAGCTTACGTGCAGCTGATCGGCCCAATGCTGGGGTGATTGGTGGGCATTCGGCTGATGCAGAAAGGTCTGACACAGTTCGAGCAGCCTTCCGTCAGACGGCAGCGGGATATGCAACGGCAACGGTGCACTGCGCACCAATTCATGCAGCAACAAATCGACCAGCACGCCGTCACGCCCGGCAAGGTCATAGGTCAGCGGCAACTCCACGGCCTCCATCAGCAAGTGCCGCATCAACGGCGACACACTGATCACCTGGCAACGCTCACCCAGATCCACTGCCCCCGGCTCGATATACAAACTGCGAGTGCTGACCCCGAGCATCAACACCTCATGCGCCACCCCCGGCGGAATCCACACCGCTCGCTGCGGCGGCACCACCCAGTTGCCGTCATGCGTGCTGACCTGCATCACCCCGGTCGCGCCGTACAACAATTGCGCCCGCCGATGCGTATGACGTGGCAACAGATAGCCGTGGGAATAATCCGTACCGATCGCCACCACCGGGCGCGGCGTGTCATCCAGCAGATTGATCGAAACATTGCGCATCGAGCGGCACCCAGCAGTTGGCGTAAACGCAAACATTATTGGCTGACTTGCTGAAGCAGGCCAAGCGCCGCCGCTCTATCGTCGACCGCTCCCAAACAACGGACGACACGCCATGTTCTACCTCCTGCTGACACTCTTCGGCTGCCTGACCGGCGTCACCGCCGTGCTCTTCGGCTTCGGCGGCGGCTTCGTCGTCGTGCCACTGCTGTACCGCATGCTCACCGCGAGCCACGGCGCCGATGACCCGATCAGCCAGTCCGCCATGCACATCGCCGTCGCCACCTCGACCTGCGTGATGATCGTCAACGCCCTGGTCGCCACCGGCAAACATCGCCGCGCCGGCAACCTCATCCGTGATTACCTGTGGCCCTTGGGCGGGTTCATCGGATTGGGCGCGGTCGTCGGTGCAATCGCCGCGGTGTGGGTCAGCGGCGAAGTCATTCGTTATGCCTTCATCGCCTACCTCGGCGTGACGATTGTCGATTGCCTGCTGCGACGCGGATTTCTTACGCAGTCTGAAGGTGTCATCCCACGACAATTGGGAACGCTGGAAACGTCCGGCGGTGGTGTAGGCATTGGCGCCATCGCGACCTTTCTCGGTGTAGGAGGAAGCGTCATGACCGTGCCGTTATTGCGGCGTTGTGGGTTGAGCATGTCGCAGGCGACGTCGATGGCCAACCCGTTGAGCGTGCCAGTGGCGCTGGCGGGAACGCTGACGTACATGCTGTTGGCGGGGTACAGCGAGACAGAACTCGGGCCGTGGTTTGTCGGGTATGTGGATCTGCTGGCGTTTGCGGTGCTGACGCTGGGCTCGATGCTGGGGATTCGACTGGCCACACGGTGGATCGGGCGGATACCGGATCGGGTGCATGCTTGGGTTTATATTGGATTGTTGGTTATTGTGATGGTGGTAATGTCGGTTAAGTAGCCGTCAATCGACAGCCCCATAATCGACCACTTCCAGTATTTATTAGAGATCAAGGATGCTGATCTTCAACTGCACCGAAGCTGCCAGCAAATTCTTCAGCCGCGTTCACCAGGGCAAAAAAATCACCCCGGTGGATTTCGCCCCGCCGTCATCAACCATCGAAGATGATGAGATGGACAGTGGTGTCGAACAGTGGCTGGTGCATGCGATCACCGTGCAACGAAAGCATGTGCTGTTCGCCATGCATATCAAGACTCGCTATTGCATGGTTTTCGCCGACATGAAAAAGGCCGATCTGGATGCATTTGTGGGGCAATTCGCTGATCGCTGGTTCAACGGTGTAATGCTTCATGCAACCCATCACGGGCTCTCCGAATGGATTGATATTGAACCGTTGATTGAGCGATTCCAGTGGATGTGTCGACCGCAGCAGTTATATCGCCGCAGCCATCGCAGCGCACAAAAACACATCGATGAAATTGCCTGGGTCTTCCAGGACAAGGCCGCAGGGGCCGGTTGTTTACCGCCTGATGAAGTCGCATCCATGGTGTTTGATGCACAGATGAACGACACCCCGAGAAACAGCAAGGGCGTCAAGGGTTACTACTATCCGGATGAGGAAATGACCGTTCATTGGCTTCGTCGTTATTGCGCTCTGGATGAGGACGAAGTTCAAGCGGCCAAGACGCGCCGCATGCAAGTGTATCGGGAGATCGCAGCAGTCGAGCGCGAAGCCTGGCTGGAAGAGTACAACCGACAAAACTCGATTACTTAAACAACCCCCGCCATAATCCGCCCCGCATTTACCAGCGCCGGCACTCACGTCCCGGCGCGACCTCCGACTCACTCAGGGATCGATCCATGCTCAAGGGACTGTTGCGCCTGGCGCCATATGCCGCCGTGCTGTTTTCACTGCTTTCCACCGCTCAGGCTGACGATGGCAGACGTGTGTTCACCGGCACGCTGGGCAAGACGCCGATTGTGGTTGAGCTCAATACGCAGCAGCAGGACGAAGTGACCGGCCGTTACTTCTACGAGAAGTACCACCGCGACTTGCCCCTTAGCGGGGCATTGCAGGACACCACTCTGACGCTGGTCGAAGGCAACAATCGTTACGGCGACGACAAGCCGTTGCCGACCCTCAAGCTGGAAGAAACGGCCGACGGCTGGCAGGGCGAATGGCAAAGCCCTCAGGGCAAAAAGCTTGCGGTGCAACTCTCCGAGGCCAAACTTGCGGCGCCGGTCTCCACAACTTTGCCCTTCATCGCCACGCTGCCCGCCAGCGAACCGTACGAATATCTGCGGCTACAGGGGCTCAAGCTCAAAGCCACGAAGAAAGAAGATTTCATGGGCTACACCCTGCAATGGTGGACGGAGCCCGAGTCGAAGATTGCCTTGTTTACCGTGGAGTCCGGCCTGCCAAAAGATGACCTGCAGCGGGTCAACCAACAGTTGCTCGGGCGCTTGTGGAGCGAAGTCATCAGCTATCACGGCTGCCAGTTGCAGGGCGGGGAAAACGTCGAGTTCATGCAGCAGGCAGAACCGCAATTGATCTCGCCAGCCGTGGTCAGCCTGAACATCTCGACCAGTTATTACTGCGGCGGCGCACATCCGGACTTCGGCGATTCGCCGCTCAACATCGACGTGAACACCGGCCATTCGTTGTCGCTGGAAGATGTGTTGTGGGTAGGTGAGGGCAAACCACTGCTGCACGCCGAGCGCGATAGTCTGGGCGATCAGCCGCTGAGCGAAAAAGAAAGTGCAGCGCGCTCGACTTACCAGCGCGAAGTGCTGGTGCCGTGGCTGATCAAACAACTCACTGCGCTGTACCCCGAGGAAATGAAGAAACCAGCGGAGGGCGATGAGGACAGTTGCGACTATACCGATGAAAGCATCTGGGGTTATCCGTCCTGGCACTTCACCCCGAAAGGTCTGTACCTGGGCGCCTACTTCGCTCGCGTCGCCCGCGCCTGCGATGCGCCGGACTGGTCGATCCTGCCGTACTCCCTCATCAAACAACACCCCGGCGCCGTCAATCTGCAACTGCCCCAGGGCTGACCATCACGCCAGACCCGGCGCTTCACGAATGATGAAGTGATCCAGGTTCTCGATATTGGCATTGAAGACCTCGAAAGGCTTTTCGGGGTTCTTCTTGCCCGGCACCTGCTTCAACTCCGGCGTCACACCATAGAAGAAGCAGAACAACTCCTTGTCACTGTCGATCGCGTGCTTGATCTCTTCCAGAAACGCCTTGCGCTTGCGGTAGTTGTCGATCAGCTTCTTGTTGAGATAGACACTGACCGGATAAGGCTTCTTCTTGCTGTCATCCGGCTTCTTGAACCAGACCTTGTCCTCGAAATCGATCCGGAAACTGGCGCTGTGGAAGTCCTCGATCTTCTTGATCCGGCCCCAGTAAATCAGCCCCTTGTTGTCCATCAAGTACTCGATCTTCTTGAAGAACGAACTGTACGGCGCCGTATGCTCGCCAATCTTCAACGGCATGCGCTTGAGCAAATCCTTGTCCGCGAAGTTCGACACAAAACACTCCACGGGGTGAGCGAAGACACTGGTCTTGTCCGGTGCCGACTCACGACTCGGCGACTCTTTTGAGGGGGCAGTCGCCACGCGCACCGGATCATCCCGCAACACATCCGCCGCCCCCGCAGGCGCAGCAGGCTTGCGCACATACTCACGACGCGTCAGCAACAACTCCGACGGGAAATGCTCCTCCCGCCCGTCATCCGTTTCCCCATCCGCCGCCTCAACCCCCGACGCCGACGTCTTCAAACTCACATACGGACAACCCGCCACATGCTGCGTACCGGGCAGGTTCTTGAAGTGCGGCGTACGCACGTAATTCACGTTCTTGGCGTTGAACGTACCCAACTCGTTGGAGGCATCGAACGCCGAACGACAGGCGTCGTTGGGGCACTGGAAGTGTTCCTTCGCGGAATCGAACGCCACCGTCTCATCGAAATTGAGATCGCGAACGTCATAGATCGACAGTTTGTCGTCGAGGCTGAGGCAGTAGGCGAGATCGAATTTCATGGTGGGGCTCGGGTCCTTGAGTGGGGGAGGGGTATTAATAGCGGGAGGCGAGTTATGGCGCACCTGAAAGCTATAAATAGTGGCGTTTTGCTCTGTTACGCATTGAAACCCTTTCGCACTTTGGTGAGTATAGGAATTTTCCTACAGCTAAAGTCGAAAAAGGGCAGCATCCGTGGTGATCAAAGCAGTATCGAAGGAACGAATAAGCAAAGCGATGCTGGAATTTGATCATAAATTTCGGGGCAGGCGTGAATGGCAAAGTTGGGAAAGTAACCAAGCCCACCGTTATGCCATTAACGTAGGCGGTGAGCTCTATCCTGCGAAGAAAATCGTCTCATTAGCGACCGGTCTTGCTGTCGGAGATTTTTCCGGGGGGCATCCGACCAACAGCTACCTAGAAAAGCGAGGCTTCACAGTTGTGGAGTTACCGCGTGGGGAAGCTCAACCTCTATTGCAGTTCACACATAATGCGGTTTACGACCGAAGAACTGAGATCAACGGACCGTTCGGTGGAAGTCGACAAAGCGGAATTGCAGCGTCTTCCACCTACCCCGTGATTTTTTTGTTCACGGGCGATAGCGGAGAGCAATACGGCTACAGCGACGGATGGGAGGACGGCGCTTATCTATACACCGGAGAAGGACAGCAAGGTCCAATGACATTGACTCGCGGAAACCGAGCCATTGCTCGGCATGCCGAGGATGGTCGAGCTCTGCACATGTTTAGGTCCCTCGGCAAAGGAAAAGGCTACGTTTACGAGGGTGAGTTTTCTTGCGCCGACATGTTTAAACGTAACCAATTGGATGTGAAAGGCGAGACTCGAACGGCGATTGTTTTTCGGCTAGTTCCTGTTGGTTTTCCGAGTGAAATGATTGAGTCTGAAGTGGAGAATGAGGAAGAGGCTGACTTCCCGGACTCTTTGGCCGCTGCGCGTTTGGTTGCGTTGGCGGCATGCAAGCCAGGGAGTGATGATTTAAAACAATCCGGTCCCCGTAAGATCTATCAGCGCAGCCGGAAGGTTGCGCACTATGTGCTGATGCGTGCCAAAGGCGCATGCGAGAGCTGTGAGCGGCCGGCTCCTTTCACGAAAAAGGACGGCACACCTTACTTGGAACCGCATCACGTAAACCGAGTCTCCGATGGCGGGTTAGACCACCCACGGTATGTGGCGGCCGTGTGTCCAAGTTGTCACCGGGAGATTCATTCTGGGGTGCACGGAGTGGCGGTGAATGAAAGACTGAAGCAGCGATTAGAAGTAATTGAAGGTTGATTTAGATGGGGGCCATTACAAAAGCGCCGTTGCCGACGACAAGCATTAGCTAACCCATTGGGAAGATAATTCGCTGCCAATAAAAAGCCCCGATCAAATCGGGGCTTTTTGTTTTCTCAACTCGACGACTCAAGCAGCAATCGTCAAATCGTGGCGACCGAGACGATTAGTCCCAGCTCAGAGCACCACCAGTCTGATACTCAATAACCCGAGTCTCAAAGAAATTCTTCTCTTTCTTCAAGTCCATAATCTCGCTCATCCAAGGGAACGGGTTAGTCGTCCCTGGGTACTCTTCCTTCAAACCGATCTGCGACAGACGACGGTTAGCGATGAACTTCAGGTAGTCCTCCATCATCGCAGCATTCATACCCAACACACCGCGAGGCATGGTGTCGCGGGCGTATTCGATTTCCAGCTGGGTGCCTTGCAGGATCATCTGCGAAGCTTCTTCCTTCATTTCGGCGTCCCACAGGTGTGGGTTTTCGATTTTGATCTGGTTGATCACGTCGATGCCGAAGTTCAGGTGCATGGATTCGTCGCGCAGGATGTACTGGAACTGCTCGGCGACGCCGGTCATTTTGTTGCGGCGGCCCATGGAGAGGATCTGGGTGAAGCCGCAGTAGAAGAAGATGCCTTCCAGAACGCAGTAGTAGGCGATCAGGTTGCGCAGCAGTTCTTTGTCGGTCTCTACGGTGCCGGTGTTGAATTCCGGGTCGGAGATGGCGCGGGTGTATTTCAGGCCCCAGGCGGCTTTTTTCGCGACCGACGGGATCTCGTGGTACATGTTGAAGATCTCGCCTTCATCCATGCCCAGCGATTCGATGCAGTACTGGTAGGCGTGGGTGTGGATCGCCTCTTCGAACGCCTGGCGCAGGATGTACTGGCGGCATTCCGGGTTGGTGATCAGGCGGTACACGGCCAGGGCCAGGTTGTTGGCAACCAGGGAGTCGGCGGTGGAGAAGAAGCCGAGGTTGCGCATTACGATGCGGCGCTCGTCGTCGGTCAGGCCTTCCGGGTTTTTCCAGAGGGCGATGTCGGCGGTCATGTTGACTTCTTGCGGCATCCAGTGGTTTGCGCAGCCGTCCAGGTATTTCTGCCAGGCCCAGTCGTACTTGAATGGCACGAGCTGGTTGAGGTCGGCGCGGCAGTTGATCATGCGCTTTTCGTCAACGGCGACACGGGCGGCGGAGCCTTCGAGTTCGGCGAGGCCTTCGGCAACGTCGAGGGAATCCAGTGCAGCCTTGGCGCGGGCCACGGCGGCCGAGTCTTCGGCGGTCACGGCGCGGGCTTCGAGGGCGGCGGCACCGCCGGCGCTGTCGAGGCGGTCCATGTTGGCTTCGCTAGCGTGGCCGGCGTTGGCGCCTTTCACTGCTGCTACTTCACTGTCTTCTTTGTCGAATTCGTCCCAGCTCAGCATGACGTGTCGTCTCCTGCGTGAGGGCCTGTGCCCGTGTGAAAACTGATTGGTTGGTTTTTCACACGGCCGTACAGGCCGCGTTGGATGTCGTTTTTTGCAGCGGTGCAACGCAGGCAATAAACAGAAAATTTTTACGGGTTTCCGAGAGCCTCTGACGGGCGCAGGTCAGCGTTGTCGCTGCTGCGGGGCTTCAGAATGGCTTTGATCCCTGTAAGGGAATATTGCTGACCCGATTGGGCGGCATTATAGGGAAAAAAACGCGGGCGTGGGGGAGGGCGAAACAGCGCAGGGCGGTCGAGCGCAGGGGGTGATTTCGATCGGAGCGAGGGTTTACAGGGCTTTCGCCGGGATTGGCCCCGGAGAAAATTTTTTCATTAATTTTTTGGCGTGTGATTGATTGCTCAAAAAACGAGCAAAAAACCGCGTTTTTCACTATATCTTGTGTTTTGCAACCATTTTGCGCCGCTTCAAACACAACTGAGCCCGACCGAAGCCGGGCTGGAATCGACCCTCGATGTTGCGCTGAGTGATCCGATTCGGTGCAGTCTCAACTCATCAATTGGTGCAGCCGTTGCCCATGATGCTGTAACGCAGGATGTGACGCTGACCCTTGGAGTCGTCGTATTCCATTTTTGCCGGAACAACTTCGCAGACATTCGGAACTTCGCTCATGGAAACAACTTTGGCGATGTCCAGGTGAGTGGAGTAAGTGTATTCCTCGATAGCCGGTTGTTGCTGTGCGACATCAGTCGGAACCTCGTCTGCCATGGCGGTTGCGCACAGACTGCTGAGGGCCAGAACCAATAAAGCTTTCATTTGAAATTTACCTTCTTGAGGTCGAGTGGGGTCACGCAACCTTTGTGGGGTTGCGTGTGGAACTTCATCATTTGGGTTTGTTACTTCAGAACTGGATTAACGGCCTTCGTGGGGGCTGTAACCTTGTTAATCGCTTTGCCTTGTCGGCGAGGTGAATTTTAGGGAGGCGGGGCAGGGGTAAACAGACCCGGTTTTGATAAACACCTTTGGCAGATTTGGTAACAATCCCCCAAAAACCAAAATATCCCGGCCCGGGCCAATGCCTGAAAGGCCGTGGCCGACGGGGTTCGGGGCAATCGCCACATTTTGTAGGGGCTTGTTACTACCATCGTCGAATGGTTCTATACGGGCGCCCCGGCTACAACAGGGTCATACAAAAACAACTATTACACCGAGGTAGGAAAGATGAGTGCGGCTTCCCTGTATCCCGTTCGTCCCGAGGTTCTGGCCAATACGCTGACCGACGAGGCGACCTACAAAGCCATGTACCAACAGTCGGTCGTCAACCCTGACGGCTTCTGGCGCGAACAAGCCAAGCGCCTCGACTGGATCAAGCCTTTCACCACGGTGAAACAGACTTCGTTCGACGATCACCATGTCGACATCAAGTGGTTTGCCGACGGCACCCTGAACGTTTCCTACAACTGCCTCGACCGCCATCTGGCCGAGCGCGGCGATCAGGTCGCCATCATCTGGGAAGGCGACGATCCTTCCGAAAGCCGCAACATCACCTACCGCGAACTGCACGAACAGGTGTGCAAACTCGCCAACGCCCTGCGTGGTCAGGACGTTCACCGCGGCGACGTGGTGACCATTTATATGCCGATGATTCCCGAAGCCGTGGTCGCCATGCTGGCCTGCACCCGGATCGGCGCGATTCACTCGGTGGTGTTCGGCGGTTTTTCGCCGGAAGCCTTGGCCGGTCGCATCATCGACTGCCGCTCGAAAGTGGTGATCACCGCTGACGAAGGCATCCGTGCCGGCAAGAAAATTTCCCTCAAGGCCAACGTCGACGACGCCCTGACCAACCCGGAAACCAGCAGCATCCAGAAAGTCATCGTGTGCAAGCGCACCGGCGGCGACATCAAGTGGAACCAGCATCGCGACATCTGGTACGAAGACCTGATGAAAGTGGCGGGCACTGTCTGCGCGCCGAAAGAGATGGGCGCCGAAGAAGCGCTGTTCATCCTTTATACCTCCGGCTCCACCGGCAAGCCGAAGGGCGTGCAGCACACCACCGGCGGTTATCTGTTGTACGCGGCCATGACCCACGAGCGCGTGTTCGACTACCGTCCGGGCGAAATCTACTGGTGCACCGCCGATGTCGGCTGGGTCACCGGTCACTCGTACATCGTCTACGGCCCGCTGGCCAACGGCGCGACCACGCTGCTGTTCGAAGGCGTGCCGAACTATCCGGACATCACCCGGGTGGCGAAGATCGTCGACAAGCACAAGGTCAATATCCTCTACACCGCGCCGACCGCGATCCGCGCGATGATGGCCTCCGGCACCGCCGCTGTTGAAGGCGCGGACGGCAGCAGCCTGCGTCTGCTCGGTTCGGTGGGCGAGCCGATCAACCCGGAAGCCTGGGACTGGTACTACAAGAATGTCGGCAAGTCCCGTTGCCCGATCGTCGACACCTGGTGGCAGACCGAAACCGGCGGCAACATGATGAGCCCGCTGCCGGGCGCTCATGCGCTGAAACCGGGTTCTGCAGCACGTCCGTTCTTCGGTGTGGTGCCGGCGCTGGTGGACAACCTCGGCAACATCATCGAGGGCGAGGCCGAAGGCAATCTGGTGATTCTCGATTCGTGGCCAGGTCAGGCACGCACCCTGTACGGCGATCACGACCGTTTCGTCGATACCTACTTCAAGACCTTCCGTGGCATGTACTTCACTGGTGACGGCGCCCGTCGCGATGCCGATGGCTACTACTGGATCACCGGTCGCGTGGACGACGTACTCAACGTCTCCGGCCACCGCATGGGGACTGCCGAGATCGAAAGCGCGATGGTCGCTCACCCGAAAGTCGCCGAAGCGGCGGTGGTCGGTGTGCCGCACGACATCAAGGGGCAGGGCATCTATGTCTACGTCACCCTGAAGAACGGCGAAGAGCCGAGCGAGCAATTGCGTCTGGAACTGAAGAACTGGGTGCGCAAGGAGATCGGGCCGATCGCTTCGCCGGACGTGATCCAGTGGGCGCCGGGGCTGCCGAAGACCCGTTCGGGCAAGATCATGCGCCGCATCCTGCGCAAGATCGCGACCGCCGAGTATGAAGGCCTGGGCGACATCTCCACCCTGGCCGATCCGGGAGTGGTGCAGCATCTGATCGATACGCACAAGACCATGAACGTCGCGTAAGCGGCGGGTCTGAAGGCTGAAAAGCCCCGTCCGGCATCACGCCGGGCGGGGCTTTTTCATTTGTGGCGTGATCGTTCCCACGTCGAGGCGTCGAACCGTCCGCGTGGTAACGCCTCCCTGGACGCTCTTGTGACGCGGAGCGTCCCGGGCTGCATTCCCACGCGGAGCGTGGGAACGATCAGTTAGGAGGGGGGGCAGGGCGTGGGTGATCTGCAACCAATAATTATCGAATTGCTCCGTCAGCCCATTCCCACTGTTACCCGTTCGCCTTCAAGTAACTGAATGTGTAACCGCCTGCTCCGCAACGGGGCATCCGGAAACGCATTGCCCCGTTTTCGGGCCTCAAAACCCCCGGTGAAAAATAAGACACAACCCCGCGCTTGCCGGATTAGAAGGGTTTGCGAATAATAGGCCCGCAATTTGCAGCATAGATCGGTTCACTGTCTTTCGCTCTTGCATGAAATTGCAGGGCTGTCAATGTGCTCAAGCGGGTTTCTCGATGCATCTGTAATTAGTTGTCGCATTGAAGAAATATCGGCTTCGGGCCTGTCGTTAGAATGCCGATCACTCGCTCGTCGTGGCTCGTGTTGAAATCGCTGACGGTTTCAATGGGAAATTTCCCACGGATGCAGCACCGCTTTTCTGTTTCACCCATTCGCATATTGGGCTGTCGCTCACTCTGCCGTTTTTGCCCTTTACCGATGGAGTCCCAAGATGAAGAAACTTGTGCTGCTTGGCGCCCTGGCACTGTCCGTGCTGTCCCTGCCGACATTCGCCGATGAAAAGCCTCTGAAAATCGGTATCGAAGCGGCTTACCCTCCATTCGCCTCCAAAGCGCCGGACGGCAGCATCGTCGGTTTCGACTACGACATCGGCAACGCGCTGTGCGAAGAAATGAAGGTCAAGTGCCAGTGGGTCGAGCAAGAGTTCGACGGTCTGATCCCGGCACTGAAAGTGCGCAAGATCGACGCGATCCTGTCGTCCATGTCGATCACTGACGACCGCAAGAAGTCCGTGGACTTCACCAACAAGTACTACAACACCCCGGCCCGCCTCGTGATGAAGGAAGGCACTCAGGTCAGCGAAGGTCTGGCTGAGCTGAAAGGCAAGAACATCGGCGTGCAGCGTGGTTCGATCCACGAGCGTTTCGCCCGCGAAGTCCTGGCCCCGCTGGGTGCCGAGATCAAGCCGTATGGCTCGCAGAACGAAATCTACCTCGACGTGGCCGCCGGCCGCCTCGACGGCACCGTGGCGGACGCTACGCTGTTGAATGACGGCTTCCTGAAAACCGACGCCGGCAAAGGCTTCGCGTTCGTGGGCCCGGCGTTCACCGACGTCAAATACTTCGGCGACGGCGTAGGCATCGCGGTACGCAAGGGCGACGCCCTGAAAGACAAGATCAATACCGCCATCGCGGCCATCCGCGAGAACGGCAAGTACAAGGCAATCCAGGACAAGTACTTCGACTTCGACATTTACGGCAAGTAAAGACGTCGCTCGACCCGTCCGAAATGGCGCAAGCAACAGGATCTCTGCGGTTTGCGCCATTTTTTCATCCCAACTTTCGAGGACCTGAATCATGTTGAAAGGCTACGGGGCTGTCATCCTCGATGGCGCTTGGCTGACGCTTCAGCTCGCCTTGTCGTCCATGGCCCTGGCCATCGTTCTCGGGCTGATCGGCGTCGCGTTGCGCCTGTCGCCGGTGCGCTGGCTGGCGTGGCTGGGCGATCTGTATTCCACGGTGATTCGCGGGATTCCCGACCTGGTGCTGATCCTGCTGATCTTCTACGGCGGCCAGGACCTGCTCAACCGCGTCGCGCCGATGCTCGGCTATGACGACTACATCGACCTGAACCCGCTGGCCGCCGGTATCGGCACCCTCGGCTTCATCTTTGGTGCTTACCTGTCGGAAACCTTCCGCGGCGCGTTCATGGCAATCCCCAAAGGTCAGGCCGAAGCCGGCATGGCGTACGGCATGAGCAGCTTCCAGGTGTTCTTCCGCGTGCTGGTGCCGCAGATGATTCGTCTGGCGATTCCGGGTTTCACCAACAACTGGCTGGTGTTGACCAAGGCCACCGCGCTGATTTCCGTGGTCGGTCTGCAAGACATGATGTTCAAGGCCAAGCAGGCGGCCGACGCCACCCGCGAGCCTTTCACCTTCTTCCTCGCAGTGGCGGCGATGTACCTGGTGATCACCAGTGTCTCGTTGCTGGCGCTGCGTCACCTTGAGAAGCGCTACTCGGTAGGCGTAAGGGCGGCTGATCTATGATCTTCGACTACAACGTCATTTGGGAGGCCCTGCCGCTGTACCTCGGCGGTCTGGTCACCACCCTCAAGTTGCTCGCGCTGTCGCTGTTCTTCGGTCTGCTCGCGGCCCTGCCGCTGGGGCTGATGCGTGTGTCCAAGAACGCCGTGGTCAACGGCGCAGCCTGGCTCTACACCTACGTGATTCGCGGCACGCCGATGCTGGTTCAGCTGTTCCTGATCTACTACGGTCTGGCCCAGTTCGAAGCCGTGCGTGAAAGCTTCCTCTGGCCGTGGCTGTCCAGCGCAACGTTCTGTGCGTGCCTGGCGTTCGCGATCAACACCAGCGCCTACACCGCCGAAATCATCGCCGGCAGCCTCAAGGCCACGCCTAACGGCGAGATCGAAGCCGCCAAGGCCATGGGCATGTCGCGCTTCAAGATGTACAAGCGCATCCTGCTGCCATCGGCCCTGCGCCGGGCGCTACCGCAGTACAGCAACGAAGTGATCATGATGCTGCAGACCACCAGTCTGGCGTCGATTGTGACCCTGATTGACATCACCGGCGCGGCCCGTACCGTCAACGCGCAGTTCTACCTGCCGTTCGAAGCGTACATCACCGCCGGCGTGTTCTACCTGTGCCTGACCTTCATTCTGGTGCGCCTGTTCAAGCTGGCCGAGCGTCGCTGGCTGAGCTACCTGGCCCCGAGGAAGCACTGATATGGAACGCATCGACCACGTTCTGCCGTGGAGCCACCTGGGCAGCGAGCGCCGGATTTCGGTATTTCGCTTCGGCAACGGCGAGCGCAAGGCCTACATCCAGGCCAGCCTCCACGCTGACGAATTGCCCGGCATGCGCACCGCCTGGGAACTGAAAAAACGCCTCGGCGAACTCGAAGCCAAGGGCCTGCTCAACGGCGTCATCGAACTGGTGCCGGTGGCCAACCCGCTGGGTCTTGGCCAGTTGCTGCAAGGCAACCATCAGGGCCGTTTCGAGGCCGGCAGCGGCAAGAATTTCAACCGTGATTTCGTCGAGCTCAGCGCGCCCGTGGCCGCCAGGCTGGAAGGACAACTCGGTGATGATCCGCACGCCAACATCCGCCTGATCCGTCAGGCGATGGCCGATCACCTGGCCGCATTGCCCGAGGCCAGCAGCCAGTTGCAAGGCATGCAGCGCATCCTGCTGCAACACGCCGCCACCGCCGATGTGGTGCTGGACTTGCATTGCGACTGCGAAGCCGCGCTGCACATGTACGCCTTGCCGCAGCACTGGCCGCAGTGGCGTTCGCTCGCCGCGCACCTGGATGTGAAGGTCGGCCTGCTGGCGGAAGATTCCGGCGGCAGCTCGTTCGATGAAGCCTGTTCGTTGCCGTGGCTGCGTCTGTCGCGCCTGTTCCCGGATGCACAGATTCCACTGGCGTGCCTGTCGACCACCGTTGAACTCGGCGGTCAGGCTGACACCACGCCGGCGCAGGCCGAAGCCTGGGCCGAAGGCATTCTGGCGTTCCTCGCCGAGCAAGGCCTGATCCGTGGTGAGTGGCCGAGCGCGGCACACGAGCCGTGCGAAGGCATGCCGTTCGAAGGCACTGAATTGCTCCTGCCGCCGCATCCTGGCGTGGTGAGTTTTCTGCGCAAGCCCGGCGAGTGGGTTGAAGCCGGTGACAAGATTTTCGAAGTGATCGATCCGCTGTCGGATCGGGTCAGCACGGTGTGTGCTGGTACGTCCGGGGTGCTGTTTGCCATTGAGCGGCTGCGTTACGCCCAACCCGGTTTCTGGCTGGCCAAAGTGGCGGGGCGCGATGCGCTGCGCGACGGCCCTTTGCTCAACGACTGACTGTTTTTGTGAGAACCGACCGCATGTACAAACTTGAAGTCCAAGACCTGCATAAACGCTATGGCAGTCACGAAGTGCTCAAGGGCGTTTCCCTGAAAGCGGCCGCCGGCGATGTGATCAGCATCATCGGCTCCAGTGGCTCCGGCAAAAGTACTTTCCTGCGCTGCATCAACCTGCTCGAGCAGCCGCACGCGGGCAAGATCCTGCTCAACAACGAAGAGTTGAAGCTGGTAGCGAACAAGGATGGCGCGCTGAAAGCCGCTGATCCAAAACAGCTGCAACGCATGCGTTCGCGCCTGTCGATGGTGTTCCAGCACTTCAACCTGTGGTCGCACATGACCGCGCTGGAAAACATCATGGAAGCGCCGGTTCACGTGCTGGGCGTGTCCAAGGCCGAAGCCCGCGAGAAAGCCGAGCACTACCTGAACAAGGTCGGCGTGGCTCATCGTAAAGACGCGTTCCCGGGGCACATGTCCGGTGGCGAGCAGCAGCGTGTGGCGATCGCCCGTGCGCTGGCGATGGAACCTGAGGTGATGCTGTTCGACGAACCGACTTCGGCCCTCGACCCGGAACTGGTCGGCGACGTGCTGAAAGTCATGCAGGCCCTCGCTCAGGAAGGCCGGACCATGGTGGTGGTGACCCACGAAATGGGCTTCGCCCGTGAAGTGTCGAACCAGCTGGTGTTCCTGCACAAAGGCGTCGTGGAAGAAAGCGGCAACCCGCGTGAAGTGCTGGTCAATCCGCAATCGGAACGTTTGCAACAATTCCTCTCGGGCAGCCTCAAGTAATCGCTCCCGTTATGCACCAGATTAGGTCATGCTGCGCAGCGCGCCAGATGGTCTAATTTGGTTGCAGCCGATTTCGGTTTTTCCCTTTGTTTACGTTTCGGATCGCCCGCCATGACTGCCCATCGAATTGGTTTCCTGATTTGGCCCAGCACTAAAGCTCTGACTTTGGCGCTGGCGGAGGAGGCCTTGCGTGTTGCCCAGCGTGTGCATCCGGACGTGGTTTACGAGCTGTCGTTCCTGCAGGCCGAAGCACCGACCGAAGGTGAATGGCAACTGCCCGGCGAACCCTGGGCCGGCAAACTCGAAAACTTCCAGAAACTGTTCCTGCTCGCCGATGAGCCACCGACCACGTTGGCGCCGGCACTCAGCAGCGCGCTCAAGCAAGTGGTGCGCGCCGGTTGTGTGATCGGCGGTCTGTCGGCCGGTGTGTATCCGTTGGCGCAACTCGGTCTGCTCGACGGTTACCGCGCCGCTGTGCACTGGCGCTGGCAGGACGATTTCGCCGAACGCTTCCCGAAAGTCATCGCCACCAGCCATCTGTTCGATTGGGATCGCGATCGCCTGACCGCATGCGGCGGCATGTCGGTACTCGATTTGCTGCTGGCCGTACTGGCCCGCGATCACGGTGCGGAACTGGCCGGTGCGGTCTCGGAAGAACTGGTGGTCGAACGCATCCGAGAAGGCGGCGAGCGTCAGCGCATTCCATTGCAGAACCGTCTCGGCTCCAGCCATCCAAAGCTCACCCAGGCGGTGTTGCTGATGGAAGCCAACATCGAAGAGCCGCTGACCACCGACGAAATCGCCCAGCATGTGTGCGTGTCCCGTCGCCAACTGGAGCGGATCTTCAAGCAATACCTCAACCGCGTGCCGAGCCAGTACTACCTGGAACTGCGCCTGAACAAGGCCCGGCAGATGTTGATGCAAACCAGCAAGTCGATCATCCAGATCGGCCTGTCGTGCGGCTTTTCCTCGGGGCCGCATTTCTCCAGCGCCTATCGCAACTTCTTCGGCGCCACGCCGCGGGAAGACCGCAATCAGCGACGCAGCAGCAGTCCATTCGAACTGTCGTCGGTGCCGCCAGAGCGCGGTTGATCCCTCGCCTTTCACGCCATGGCATTGGCTGCCATGGCGCTGCACCCGTCAGTCTTCGATTTCCAGATCAGGCCTCATTTCCGGCGGGCGCGGCATGCCGTCGATGCCGTTGACGTTCAGGTTGTTGCCCGTTTCCTGATAGTAGGCCCGAACCCTTGCCAGGCTTTGCGGCGACAGCGGGTTGTTGCGCAAGTCGTAGCGGTCGCCGACTGACGCGGGCACATCCATGATTTCTTCCGGCACATCCGTGATCGCATTGCCGGACAGGTCGATCTCGTTCCAGTGCAGGTTCTCCAGTGTCCCTTTGGGGATTTCGGTGATCCCGGTATCGCTCAGGTCGAGGTCGGTCAGGCTGTGCAGATTGCTGATGTCGGGCGTCAGGCCCAGCGGGTTGTCGCGCAGGTTGAGCACTTCGAGTTTGTCCATGCTCGCCAGTGCTGCTACCGATTCTGGCGTCAGGCTGATTTCGCAGTCCGGCAGGCTCAGCGCCGTCAGTTGACTCATGGTGAAAATGTCCTTGGGAATATCGCCCAGATTGCATTCGCGAATGGCCAGGCTGTCCAGCCCGGGAAAGGCTTCAAGGAAGCGTCCAAGCCGTGACGAGTGGCCGTCACCCACCAGGAACAGGTCCGGCACATAGGGGAACCGGGCACCGAGTGTCGGCAGTTCGCCGAGGAAACTCACGGTGTGGCTGAACCCGTAGCTGTCGAGACTTGAATCCTCCATCGGGATTTTGTGCCAGCAAGTCAGCAGCGCTTCGGCGAACTGTGAGCGCAGTTGCTCCTGACGCAGGCGCGCGGTTTCGGGCAGTGGTTGGCCGTTGAGTGGGTTCACGGGGATGTCGCCGCTCCACTGCGCGAGGCTGCGGGTGAGATCGCTCAGCGCCATTTCCCGACGAGCCACTTCGTTGCGACCATCGGCCAATGTCCCGCTCAGGCGATAGATAAAAGTGCTGGCCTGCTCATTGTCCATCGCGGGATATAGCGTCTGTACCCTTGCCCGATCTGCCTCATCGGCAAGCACGCCGAGATCACCGCCGGTGCGCCGGAAGTAGTCCTTGACCCGCTCGCGTATCGCGGGGCTCAGGGGGTTGTTGCCGAAGTCGTAGCCATTGCCGATATCCGCCGGCAAGTTGAAGATTTCCTCGGGAATTTCGCTGATGCGATTGTTGTTGAGGATGACGATTTCCAGCTCCGGATGGTTGATGACGCCGTCGGGAACTTCGCTGATGGCAGTGCCGGCCAGGTCGAGAAAATCCAGTGCCGGCAGGGTGCGGATGTCTGGCGCCAGTCCCAGCGGATTGTTGTACAGGTCGAGCTTCTTCAGGCGTGTGAGGGTGGCGAGAATGGCGCGCCCTTGCGTATCCAGCACCACCGCGCAATTGCTCAGCACCAGATTTTCCAGGGTGGGCATGCGTTTGAGCGAGGCCGGCATTTGCTGCAAACCGAGATCGCGCAGCTCCAGGGTTTTCAGCCCTGTAAACGCGCCGATGAAATCATCGCCGGCGCGCAGTTGGGCGTTACCCGTAATGGACAAGGTGGTGACGTGGCTGAAGTCAGCGTCCAGTGCTGGCAGCTCACCCATGAAAGGGAGGTTGAGCACCAGCCGGTCTGACCGCAACTCGGGCTGGGCGGTCGAGCGTGCACGCCAGAATGCTTGCAGATCCCGGCGGCATTGATCACGGCCGGAGCGTTCGACGACGTTGTCCTCTTCAGTCAGCGGGGTGCCGGTTGACGGATGTCGCTCGGGAATCTCCCCGACCCAGCGGCTGAGCGTGGTCTCCAGCTGTTGCCATTCCGATTCCCAGTGGCCGATTTGAAGTCGACCGTGATCGAGTGTTCCCGGTAACAGATACAACAGGCGGCTCGCTTGCTCGGCATCCAGTTCTGGAAACAGCGCGAGCACGCGCCTGATATCGGCCTGTGGCATCGATACGCCGAAATTCTGTCGGGTGCGCTGGTAACGGGACTTGATCCGTTCGCGAGTGGCGAGTGACAGCGGGTTTTCCCCGAGAATGAATTGATTGGGCGAGAGCACGGGCAGGTCGAACAGGCTGTCTGGCAGTTCGCTGATCCGGTTGTGATCGAAGTTGGCCATGATCAGAGTCGGATGTTCGACCAGGCCTTCGGGCAGGTGAGTGATCCCGGTGTCGATCAAACGCACGTGAGTCAGTGCCGGCAATGCCTGCAAATCCGGTGCGGCGCCCAACGGGTTGTGGCTCAGGTTGAGCATCTGCAACCGGGTCATGGAGGACAGGCGGGACGGGGTTGGCGGTGTCAGGGTCAACTCGCAGTACTCAAGCACCAGACGCTCCAGCAACGGCATGCGTTCGCAAGCCTCGGGCAGTTGCTCCAGTTTGAACTCGTGAAGTTCCAGATGGCGAAGACCGGTGAAGGACGATAGGAAAGCGTCGACGCCGCTCAGGGTCGAGTTGCCGTCGAGGGTCAGTTCGGCGATGTGGCTGAAGTCTGCCGACAGCGCGGGTAGCTCGCCAATGAAGGGCAGCTCCGCGATCAGGACGTTGCCTCGTTCTGTGGGCTTTTCGGCAAACCGGAAGCGCCATAGTTCTTCGATCCGCTGAGCGAACAATCGCCTGTTTGTTTGCGTCACGAAGATTTGTCGTGGATTGAGCAATTGCCCCGTGGTCGGATGAACACTTGGCCCGGCAACAGCCCATTGCGCGAGGTCGGCATTCAGTTGACGGATTTCGGCCTGCCAGTGCCGCAGTTGGCTGCGGCCGAGTTCGAGCGAGCCCGGCAAACTGTAGAACACGTCGCTGGCGTCCTGTGTGTCGAGGTCGGGAAACAGCTGCTGGGTGGTTTCGATATCCGCCGCGTCGGCGAGTACGGCGAAGTCCTGGCCGGTTTCGCGGCAGTACTGCTTGATCCGCTCGCGAGTGCCGGTGCTCAGCGGATTGTTTGAAAGGTCATAACTGTCACCGGCCTGGGCCGATAGCTCAAACAGGGCTTCGGGCAATTCGGTGATCTGGTTCTCGCTGAGGATGGCGGTCTTGATTTTCGGGTGATCGAGGAGGCCGGGCGGGATTTCCAGCAAGCCTGTGCGTGACAGATCAAGGTAGGTCAGGGTGTTCAGGGTTTGCAGGTCGGGCACCAGGTTCAGCGGATTGCCCGGCAGTTCCAGTGATTCGAGTCTGGGCATCGCGGCCAGTGCTGTCAGTGATTCGGCAGTGAAGCTCACGCCGCAATTATCCAGCACCAATACCTCCAGCATCGGCAGGCTATTGAGCGTCCGGGTCAGTTGATCCAGTTCGCCGTTACGCAGAATCAAGCGTTTCAGCCGAGAGAAACTGCGCAGAAACGGCGCGTCACCACGTAGGCCTTTGTTGCCGTTGAGGGTCAGTGCGGTGATGTGGCTGAAGTCGGCGCTCAGCTCCGGCAGGTCACCGATGAACGGGGCATCGGCCGTGAAGACATCGGCCCTGGCGTGCGGATGGATTTTCGAGCGGTGACGCCACAGGCGCAGCAACTTGCCGGCGAAAGTCTCGCGTGCGTCCTGTTCGGTGAAGCGCTCGTTGGCCTCAAGCATTGCGCCACTTACCGGGTGGCGGTCGGGGGTATCCCGCGCCCAAACGTTCAGGTCCGCGTTCAATGTGGCCAGCTCGGTTTCCCACGCGGTCAGTTGCAAGCGACCCTGGATCAGTGAACCGGGCAAGCGATAAATCAGGTTGCTGGCCTGGCCTTCGTCGATATCCGGAAAAAGCGCCCTGGTGCGGGCGATATCGGCTTGTTCGGCGCGCACGCCGAAATTGACGCCGGTGCCGGTGAAATAGGTCTTCACTTGCTCGCGTGTGACAGCGGAGAGTGGATTGCCGGAGAAGTCGTATCCGGCGCCGGCGACGGGCGAGAACTCGAACAGCGCTGGCGGCAGCGTGCTGATCCGGTTGTCGGTCAGCCAGGCGCTTCTGATTTGCGGATGGTCGATCAAACCGGGTGGGGTTTCGGAAATCCCGGTGCGGGACAGGTTGAGGTAGGTCAGCGATGGCATGAAGGTCACGTCAAAGCTCGTCCCCAGCGGATTGTCCTTGAGATCCAGCTCAACCAGCTCGTCGAGTGACGTCAGCAGCGCCTGGTTTTCCGGGGTCAGAACGATTCCACATTGACGCAGGCGCAATTGGCGCAGGGTCGGCATGGTCGAGAGGCCTTGCGGCAGGTTGTGCAGGTCGAAGTGCTGTAGATCCAGACGGGTCAGTCGAGGGAAGCGACCAATAAAGTTCTCGATGTCCGCCGATGTTCCACTGCCGCAGAGCTCCAGGCTGACGACGTGACTGAAGTCTGCCGTCAGCGCCGGCAGATCGCCCAGCAACGGTTCGATAAAACGCATGCGGTAGCCAAAGCGCTGCGGGGTTTCCCGGCGCCAGCAACTGAGCAGGGTTCGGGAGAAAAGCTGTCGATCGCGTGCGGCCGCTGCTCGCCGGGCTAGAGACAGTTCCTGGCCGGTTACAGGATCGACCAGCACGTCTCTCAGTCGCCACTGATCAAGGTCGATCTCCAGACGTGCGTATTCGAGGCGCAGGCGCGACAGCTCGGCAATCGGGTTCTCCAGATGGCTTTGCAGATGCTGCACCATCGCCCGCTGACCATCCTCGGTGATGCCGGGAAAAACATCGCGCACCCGCGCTTCCAGAGTGGGCGGAGAATCGTCGGGTGACACATTGCGTGAATAACCTTCAGCGCCCAGCAGACGCAAGGTGTCGACCTCACTGGCGGGAGCGCTTTCGACTGCCAGAGTGAGGCGCAGATTGGCGCGGGGCAGGGGATTGTCGCGAATCAGTTGCCGGAGTTTTGGTCCTTCGCCGATCTGCAGGTTCAGGGCCTGGCGCTGGGCGTCGGGCAAGGCTTGCAGCACGCTGGTGTAGAAATCTGTCGGGCCGTGCAACTCCAGTCCGGTCTGATCAAACGGCTGCCACGTGCCATCGGCCCGGCGCACCAGAATTTTCTCGATGGCCGCACCCACGGGGCCGGTGGTGTCGACTCTGTTCCCTGTAAACGACTGGTCGCGGACTTCCAGACTCACAGCATCTGACCAACCCGA
Source organism: Pseudomonas sp. B21-021 (assembly GCF_024749205.1). NCBI lineage: Bacteria > Pseudomonadati > Pseudomonadota > Gammaproteobacteria > Pseudomonadales > Pseudomonadaceae > Pseudomonas > Pseudomonas sp. B21-021. The sequence goes on along the minus strand of NZ_CP087192.1, from coordinate 4,920,360 downwards.
CAGTAGCGGCAGGCTGTGCAGTGCCAGGGTTTCGGAATCCGGGTTGCGCACCGAATCGATTTCCAGTCCTTCATAGGCGCGGGTGATGCGCAGTTCGTGCAGGGCGGTTTCGCAAAGCTGCTGTTGACGCTCTGAAATTTGCCCTTCGCCCAGTTGCAGCAGCTCGGTGCCGGTGGCGGTGTGAATGAGTTCTTCGATGATTCGGGCTGGCAGCTCTGGTGCGTATCTGGCTACCTGTTGTTCGAGAGGGACATTGCGCGGCTGGCGTGACGCATAACGTTGTTCGAACAGGGCTGGCCGCTGTTGTTCGGCAATCTGCGCGAGCCGGATCCGGAGTTGGCGAGTGCGCACATCGAGGGCGATTTTTTGCCCGAAGTCTTCATTGAGCAGGGTGTTGATTTCGCCCTCGTCGAGGGTCAGCAACAGGGTCTTGAGCAAGTCGCCGTCTACCAGTCGGTCAGCGTGAATCTCGGTCAGTGTGGGCTGCGCATCGCCGGAGGACTGCCAGACCCTTTTGCCCCCGGCATCGATCAGGCGCAGACGCCGGGAGTCCGGCCACAAGTCCTGTTCGTGGAGCAACTGAAGCTGGATCAGCGGATCGGCCTTTCGATAAGTCGCTGGATCGTCGCTGCTCATCTGCTCGATGAACGTCTGCAAATCCTGGTCGATCCTGAAACGCTCGAGGGTGTCGGCCAGCAGCGGCGGTATGCGCTCCTGATTCACGTGCATTTTGCGCAAACCGTCTTCTGTATAACCGCTGACTTTCAGAATGCGTTCGCGCTGCGTCGGGGTAAACGACTCCACGCTGTGGCCGATTCGCTGCAACGCAGTGGTGCTGTCCCACTGCAGCGGGTTTTCCAGCTCGGTGTGAAACGCCCCCTCGCCGTTATGCCGCACGACGGGTTCATAGGCGTCGGTGCGGGCAGGGTGTTCGATGCGCCACTTACCGGGCACTTCGTGATCGCTGACGACGTAATGTGCCTGATCCAGCGGTAGCAGTTTTTTACCCTCGTGCCGATGCAGACCCTGTGCGTCGGGTGTGGAATCTGCCGCTGGCACGGTGTCGCGGGCATAGTTTTGCAGATCCGGCTTCCAGTACAGGGTTTTGCCGTTGCGCAGTTTCACCGGCCGGAAGCGGTCCATGAACGCCACGACTTCGGCCGGCAACACCTTGGGCAGCTCGGCCATGGCAATGCCGGTGCCACCGCCGAAAGCGCCGAGCTGGATCAGTGATTCGAGCGCAGCAAAGAAATGTTCGCTGGCTTCGGTTGTCTGGCCTTCAGCCCATTCGATGACCGATTCGAAAACCTCGTCGAGCAGTTGGTAAGCGATGTACGCCATCATCATTTCGCCCAGAAACGGTACGAACGGCAGGACGACGAACGCGGCGGTTTCCAGGATCGACGCCGCGACACTGACAAATGAATCCCAGCGTTTCCAGCGTGCGTTGCGATCGACCATGGCGGTGGGAACTGCGATCACTGCGGCATCGTTGAGAATCTTGTTCAACTTGCCTTGGTAAAGGTGTTCCAGAAATTGGCCGACGAAGGGCGTGACTGCCCATTGCAGGTCAGGCTTTTCGACGGGGGTGTCGCGCCAGGGCGGCAATTGGCTGTCGGCCTGTGGTGGGTGCCATTTGGTTTCGCTCAGTCGTTGCCTGAGCTGGCCGAAAAATTGTCCACGCTGCTCGTGAGCGACGAAGCGGCTGAAGAATCGTTGGTACTCCGTATCGCGTAATTGCCGGGTCAGTTCCTTGGCAAGGTCTGCGGTGGAGCGGTATTCCTTTACCGGATGTTCAGGATCATCCGGAAAGTAAGCCACCACCGTGACTGCGGTTTTTGCGCGTTCGAGGTCTGGTGCAAATATCACGACTCCGGTCAGGGCGACCGACATCATCGTCAAGTCGTGGCAGCGCATTGGCTGACCGTTCATCAATACGGTAGACGCACCATCCAGCAATCGTTCAATCGAATGCCGATTCGCATGTCCGATATCGCCCTGCATGCGCGCCATCTTCAGCGCCGCGCGCAATGCGGTTTTTTGCGCTGTATTGACTCTGTGCCGCAGGACCGCAGCCGCTACCGGGCTGGAGATGGCGAGATTTTCTTCGAGATAAACCTTGTAGCGAGCGCCGATATCCAGCTCCCGGCAAAGATGGGAGAAGGCCGGGATACCGGGTTTTGCGTTCAGCGGTACCAGCGTTTCGAATTGCCCTGTCGCCGACGGCCGGGTGATGAACGAGGAGCCGCTGGTGTAGGCATCTGCTTCTGTTTCGCCAGCCTCGAAGTTATGCAGGGCTGCATCCAGCAGTGACACCGTCCACGTCCGGGTGCCGGTGGTGATGCCTGCTGCCTTCACCGGGATGTACAACTGCAGAAAGGTGTCGTTGACGTTCAGATCCAGGTCGAAACGCGATTTCAGCGCCTCGGTCAGAATCGGCTCGGCGAAGCTGCTGGCGTTCTGTACCCGTTCGAGCATCTGATCGACGGCATTCTGCGCGGTCATGTGCCGCGTTATGGCGCTTCTAAGCGCTTGATGTTCATCTGCGGGTGCTGACCTGATCGGATCGGGGAGGGCGCGATGGCTGTTCTTCAAGGCCGTGCGCCGGGCGGGCGACGCCTTGCCCAGCCATTCGGGGATCGCGTTCACCAGCGGTTCATAGTGCGAAGCGGGGTTTTGCGCGGTCGCACCGGGCGTGGGCGAACTGGCGGGCGGTTGCCCGGTGGTGGAAGGCATCGTTGGCGTCCTTGAGCGTCGAAAAAGAGCTCAAGCAGAGCAAAATGCATCCCGTGTCAGGTGGTACATATGTATGACAGGCCAGCCCTTCGCAATTGATAGGCTCGCAGGACTGCTGAAATGGCTGGCGGCAGTTTAAACTGCGCCTTTGCGACGCTATATGTCGCATTGCCGTAAACCCGGGAAAATCCGGGGTTTGCGCTATAAGAAGTTGTCGCTTGGCGACAAGGCCGGGCTGAAAACTGTCCTTACAATCCCCCCATCGCTCGCCAGTTTCAGGCGGGTGGCCCTCATCAGGAGACTCCGATGTCCGTTGAGCACGCTGCGGTACAACGCGCCGATTTCGACCAGGTTATGGTTCCCAACTACGCGCCTGCCGCTTTCATTCCTGTGCGTGGCGCCGGTTCCCGCGTCTGGGACCAGTCCGGCCGCGAGCTGATCGACTTCGCCGGCGGCATCGCCGTCAACGTATTGGGCCATGCGCATCCGGCGCTGGTCGGTGCCTTGACCGAGCAAGCGAACAAGCTGTGGCACGTGTCCAACGTGTTCACCAACGAGCCGGCCCTGCGCCTGGCGCACAAGCTGATCGACGCCACCTTTGCCGAGCGCGTGTTCTTCTGCAACTCCGGCGCCGAAGCCAACGAGGCCGCCTTCAAGCTGGCCCGTCGTGTCGCGTTCGACCGTTTCGGCACCGAGAAGTACGAAATCATCGCCGCGCTCAACAGCTTCCACGGCCGCACCCTGTTCACCGTGAACGTTGGTGGCCAGTCGAAGTACTCCGACGGTTTCGGCCCGAAAATCACCGGCATCACCCACGTGCCGTACAACGATCTGGCGGCGCTGAAAGCCGCTGTTTCGGACAAGACCTGCGCGGTTGTTCTGGAACCGATCCAGGGCGAAGGCGGCGTGCTGCCGGCCGAGCTGGCTTACCTGCAAGGCGCCCGTGAACTGTGCGACGCAAACAACGCGCTGCTGGTGTTCGACGAAGTGCAGACCGGCATGGGCCGCACCGGCAACCTGTTCGCCTACCAGCATTTCGGTGTGGTTCCGGACATCCTGACCAGCGCCAAGAGCCTGGGCGGCGGTTTCCCGATCGCGGCAATGCTGACCACCGAAGCGCTGGCCAAACATCTGGTCGTCGGCACTCACGGCACAACTTACGGCGGCAACCCGCTGGCGTGCGCCGTGGCTGAAGCGGTGATCGACGTGATCAACACCCCTGAGGTGCTGAACGGCGTCAACGCCAAGCACGACAAGTTCAAGACTCGCCTGCAACAGATCGGCGAGAAGTACGGCCTGTTCACCCAGGTGCGTGGTCTCGGTCTGCTGATCGGTTGCGTGCTGAGCGATGCCTGGAAAGGCAAGGCCAAGGACATCTTCAACGCCGCTGAGCAAGAAGGCCTGATGATTCTGCAGGCTGGCCCGGACGTGATCCGTTTCGCCCCGAGCCTGGTGGTTGAAGACGCGGACATCGACGCCGGTCTGGATCGCTTCGAACGTGCTGCGGCGAAACTGACTCAAGCCTGATAGACCCTTCGGCACCTGACTTGATCAGGCGCCGAACCCAATTTTGATGCCGGGCAAAATCAAATGTGGGAGCGGGCTTGCTCGCGAAGAGGGAGTGGCAGTCGCCATCTACGCTGACTGATACACCGCCTTCGCGAGCAAGCCCGCTCCCACACTGATCTCTGTTTATGCAGTCAGTGCCTGGTTTTTTTTCTGTGAATTTATAAGAGAAAGGAGTGACACCATGCTGGTGATGCGCCCTGCGCAAATGGCTGATCTGGGCGAGGTACAGCGTCTGGCTGCGGACAGCCCGATTGGTGTCACTTCCTTGCCGGATGACGTTGAACGCCTGAGCGACAAGATCGCTGCGAGCGAAGCCTCGTTTGCTGCCGAAGTGAGCTTCAACGGTGAAGAAAGTTACTTCTTCGTCCTCGAAGACACCGCCACCGGCAAACTGGTGGGCTGCTCGGCAATCGTCGCGTCGGCCGGTTATTCCGAGCCGTTCTACAGCTTTCGCAACGAGACCTTCGTGCACGCCTCCCGCGAGCTGAAGATCCACAACAAGATCCACGTGCTCTCGCAATGCCACGACCTGACCGGCAACAGCTTGCTGACCAGTTTCTACGTGCAGCGCGAGCTGGTGGGTTCGCCGTGGTCTGAACTCAACTCCCGTGGCCGTCTGCTGTTCGTCGCCAGCCACCCGGAGCGGTTCGCCGATTCGGTGGTGACCGAGATTGTCGGTTACAGCGACGAGAACGGCGACTCGCCGTTCTGGGACGCCATCGGTCGCAACTTCTTCGACCTGAACTACGCCGAGGCCGAGCGCCTGTGTGGCCTGAAAAGCCGCACGTTCCTCGCCGAGCTGATGCCGCATTACCCGATCTACGTGCCGCTGCTGCCAGACTCCGCTCAGGAAGCGATGGGCCAGGTGCACCCGCGTGCGCAGATCACCTTCGACATCCTGATGCGCGAAGGCTTCGAGACCGATCACTACATCGACATCTTCGATGGTGGCCCGACCCTGCATGCGCGTGTCTCGGGGATCCGTTCGATCGCCCAGAGCCGTGTGGTGCCGGTGAAGATCGGCGAGCCGGTCAAAGGTGCCGGTCGCCAGTATCTGGTGGCCAATGCCCAGTTGCAGGATTACCGCGCGGTATTGCTGGAGCTGGATTACGCGCCGGGCAAACCGGTGACCCTGGATCTGGAAGCGGCCGAAGCCCTGGGCGTCGGTGAAGGTGCCAGCGTGCGCCTGGTGGCGGTTTAACGCCTTAGCGAGTTTCACGGGTGGCCACGGCGGCCCGTTTGAGGAGATAGCATGATTGTTCGTCCCGTACGCAGCAGCGATTTGTCCGCTCTGATCGACCTGGCCCGCAGCACCGGCACCGGCCTGACCACCTTGCCGGCCAACGAAGAGCGCCTGACCCATCGGGTCGGCTGGGCCGAGAAGACCTTTCGCGGTGAAGCCGGCCGTGGCGACGCGGACTACCTGTTCGTGCTCGAAGACGATGACGGTCGCGTGGTGGGGATTTCCGCCATCGCCGGCGCCGTCGGTCTGCGCGAGCCTTGGTACAACTTCCGCGTCGGCCTGACCGTCAGCGCCTCGCAGGAACTGAACATCTATCGCGAGATCCCGACGCTGTTCCTGGCCAACGACCTGACCGGCAACTCCGAACTGTGCTCGCTGTTCCTGCACGCCGACTACCGCACCGGCCTCAACGGTCGCATGCTGTCCAAGGCGCGGATGCTGTTCATCGCCGAATTCCCGCAACTGTTCGGCAACAAGATCATCGCCGAGATGCGCGGCGTGTCGGATGACGCTGGCCGTTCGCCGTTCTGGGAAAGCCTGGGCCGTCACTTCTTCAAGATGGAATTCAGCCAGGCCGATTACCTGACCGGTGTCGGCAACAAGGCGTTCATCGCTGAACTGATGCCGAAATTCCCGCTGTACACCTGCTTCCTGTCGCCGGACGCGCGCAACGTCATCGGCCAGGTGCACCCGGACACCGAGCCGGCGCTGGCGATGCTCAAGAGCGAAGGTTTCAGCTATCAGGGTTACGTCGACATCTTCGACGCCGGCCCGGCCATCGAGTGCGAGACCAGCAAGATCCGCGCGGTGCGTGACAGCGAAGCACTGGTGCTGGCCATCGGCACGCCGGGCGACGACGCCACGCCGTTCATCATCCATAACCGCAAACGCGAAGACTGCCGCATCACGGCTGCGCCGGCCCGTCTGGCCGCCGGCACTCTGGTGGTCGATCCGCTGACCGCCAAACGTCTTCAACTCAACGCTGGCGATCAGGTTCGCGCCGTGGCGTTGTCTGCTGCCCGGGAGTCGAAATAATGAATTCGCTATACATCGCAGGTGAGTGGCTGGCCGGTCAGGGCGAGGCCTTTCAATCGCTGAACCCGGTGACCCAGCAAGTGCTGTGGTCGGGGGAGGGCGCTACTGCCGCTCAGGTCGAGTCGGCCGTGCAGGCTGCGCGTCAGGCGTTCCCGGGCTGGGCCCGTCGTACCCTGGAAGATCGTATCAGCGTGCTCGAGGCTTTTGCCGCTGCGCTGAAAAACCATGCCGACGAACTGGCCCGCACCATCGGTGAGGAAACCGGCAAACCGCTGTGGGAAGCCGCGACCGAAGTCACCAGCATGGTCAACAAGATCGCGATCTCGGTGCAGAGCTACCGCGAACGCACCGGCGAGAAGAGCGGCCCGCTGGGCGACGCCACCGCCGTATTGCGCCACAAGCCTCACGGTGTGGTGGCGGTGTTCGGCCCTTACAACTTCCCCGGTCATTTGCCGAACGGCCACATCGTGCCGGCGCTGCTGGCGGGTAACAGCGTGCTGTTCAAACCAAGCGAGCTGACCCCGAAAGTCGCCGAGCTGACGGTCAAGTGCTGGATCGAAGCCGGTCTGCCGGCCGGTGTCCTGAACTTGCTGCAAGGCGCCCGCGAAACCGGTATCGCTCTGGCAGCGAATCCAGGCATCGACGGTCTGTTCTTTACCGGTTCGAGCCGTACCGGCAATCACCTGCACCAGCAGTTCGCCGGTCGTCCGGACAAGATTCTTGCGCTGGAAATGGGTGGCAACAACCCGCTGGTGGTCGATCAGGTCGCGGACCTCGACGCAGCGGTGTACACGATCATTCAGTCGGCATTCATTTCCGCCGGTCAGCGTTGCACCTGCGCCCGTCGTCTGTTGGTGCCGGAAGGCGCGTGGGGCGACAGCCTGCTCAAGCGTCTGGTGGAAGTCAGCTCGACCATCGAGGTCGGCGCGTTCGATCAGCAGCCGGCGCCGTTCATGGGCTCGGTGGTTTCCCTCGGCGCGGCAAAAGCGTTGATGGATGCCCAGGCGCATCTGCTGGCTAACGGTGCAGTGTCGCTGCTGGCGATGACTCAGCCGCAGGCGCAGTCGGCGCTGCTGACCCCGGGCATCGTTGATGTGACGGCGGTTGCCGATCGCTCCGACGAAGAACTGTTCGGTCCGTTGCTGCAAGTGATCCGCTACGCCGATTTCGCGGCGGCGATTGCCGAAGCCAACGACACCGCATTTGGTCTGGCCGCTGGCCTGCTGTCGGATTCCGAAGAGCGCTACCAGCAGTTCTGGCTGGAAAGCCGTGCCGGGATCGTCAACTGGAACAAGCAACTGACCGGTGCTGCGAGCAGCGCACCGTTCGGCGGTGTCGGCGCTTCGGGCAACCACCGCGCCAGCGCCTACTACGCGGCGGATTACTGCGCGTACCCGGTGGCCTCGCTGGAAACCCCGAGCCTGGTGTTGCCGGCGGCGCTGACGCCTGGCGTGAAGATGGCGTGATGCCAATCGCCAGCAAGCCAGCTCCCACAAGGGCGATGAGATCCCTGTGGGAGCGAGCTTGCTCGCGAAGGCCGCGACTCGGTCTTATTGAATTGTTACCCGATGCCTATAACAACAGATTCTCGTGGAGCCTCGCTGATGAAATCCTATGAAGTCAATTTTGACGGTCTAGTGGGGCCGACCCATAACTACGGTGGTCTGTCCTACGGCAACGTTGCGTCCCAGAGCAACAGCCAGCAGTCTTCGAACCCGAAGGAAGCGGCGCTGCAAGGCCTGGCGAAAATGAAAGCGCTGATGGAAATGGGCTTTCAGCAGGGCGTTCTCGCACCGCAGGAACGTCCGGACGTGGCTGCTCTGCGCCGTCTGGGTTTCAGCGGCACCGACGCTCAGGTGATCGAGCGCGCCGCCAAAGAAGCGATGCCGCTGCTGGTTGCCAGCTGCTCGGCGTCGAGCATGTGGGTGGCCAACGCCGCCACGGTCAGCCCGAGTGCCGACACCGCTGACGGTCGCGTGCATTTCACCGCCGCCAACCTGAACTGCAAATACCACCGCAGCATCGAGCACCCGACCACCAGTCGCGTGCTGGGCGCGATGTTCGCCAACCAGCAACACTTCGCTCACCACGCCGCATTGCCGGCAGTGGCGCAGTTTGGCGACGAAGGTGCAGCGAACCACACGCGTTTCTGCCGTGAGTACGGCGAGGCCGGCGTCGAGTTCTTCGTGTTCGGTCGCAGTGCGTTCGACACCCGTTACCCGGCACCGCAGAAATACCCGGCGCGCCAGACCCTCGAAGCGTCGCAAGCAGTCGCTCGTTTGCACGGCCTGCGTGACGACGGCGTGGTCTACGCGCAGCAGAATCCGGCGGTGATCGATCAGGGCGTGTTCCACAACGACGTGATCGCGGTGGGCAACGGCGAGGTGCTGTTCTATCACGAGGACGCGTTCCTCGACACCGATCAGATGCTGGCCGAACTGCAAGCCAAACTGGCCAAGGTCGGCGGCAACTTCCAGTCGGTCTGCGTGCCGCGTTCGGCGGTCACCGTGGACGACGCGGTGCGTTCCTACCTGTTCAACAGCCAGCTGTTGTCGCGTCCTGACGGTTCGATGCTGCTGATCGTGCCGGAAGAGTGCCGTGGCAACGAGCGCGTGTGGAATTACCTGCAAGGCCTGACCAGCTCCGGCGGCCTGATCCGCGAAGTAAAAGTCTTCGATCTCAAGCAAAGCATGCAGAACGGCGGTGGCCCGGCGTGCCTGCGACTGCGCGTCGCGCTCAACGAAACCGAGCTGGCGGCCGTCAACCCAGGGGTTATCATGACCGCCCCGTTGTACGGTTCGTTGACCGCATGGGTTGAAAAGCACTACCGCGACCGCCTGACCGAAAGCGATCTGGCGGATCCGCAATTGCTGCTTGAATGCCGGACGGCACTGGATGAACTGACGCAAATCCTTAAACTGGGCGCGGTTTATCCATTCCAGATCAATTGATGGCCGGCGCGTTGCCTGAACGCGGCGCGCGGCTTGTCTCCCCAACAGAGCGTAAAAAAGACATGAGCGATTCCCTGCGGCTGATCCTTGAAGACACCGACGGCAAGCAACTGGAAACTTCCTGCACCCGCGTCGCGGTCATGTGGCAAGGCAAAGAGCTGTGGATCCAGCAGGACGGCCGCGGCCAACTGTTGATCGGCGTGGACGTCGAAGAGGGCGACGAAGAGTACGCCAACCTGCTGTTGCGCCCATTGGCGACTAATCTGGTAAGTCTGCAACTGGAGATGGAACCGGCTGATCTCGGCGACGATGACGGCCACGTGCACGGCCCGGATTGCAATCACGACCACTAAGGAAACCGCTCTATGCTCGCCCTCGGCAAACTGCTTGAACTGACCCTCGCCGGCCGCGAACCGGCGGAGAAGACTCAACTGACTGTCGAAGGCGTGCGCATGCGCTGGTTGAGCGAGGGTGCGCTGGAAGTCCGGCCACCCGAAGCGCGCGACAATGGCCTGGACCTGCTGCTGTCGGCAGGCATCCACGGCAACGAAACGGCACCGATCGAATTGCTCGACCGGTTGCTGCATGACATCGCTCGCGGCGATCTGAAGCCGCGCGCACGCATTCTGTTCCTGTTCGGCAACCCGGAAGCGATTCGCAAGGGCGAGCGTTTCGTCGAGCAGGACGTCAATCGGCTGTTCAACGGCCGTCACGAACAAAGCAGCGGTTCCGAAGCCCTGCGCGCCTGCGAGCTGGAACGCCTGGCGGCAAGTTTCTTCAGCCTTCCTGATCGTCAGCGCCTGCACTACGACCTGCACACCGCGATTCGCGGTTCGAAGATCGAGCAGTTCGCTTTGTATCCGTGGAAGGAAGGTCGCCAGCATTCCCGTCTTGAACTGGCCCGCCTGCGCGCCGCCGGTATGGAAGCGGTGCTGTTGCAGAACAAACCGTCGATCGTGTTCAGCTCCTACACCTATGACAAGCTGGGGGCCGAGTCCTTCACGCTGGAACTGGGCAAGGCGCGGCCATTCGGGCAGAACGCCGGGGTCAATGTGTCGCTGCTGGAAACCCGTCTGAAGCAGATCATCGAAGGCACCGAGCCGGAAATGGCAGAGCAGGGCCTGGACGGTCTGCAACTGTTCAGCGTGGCACGGGAAATCATCAAGCACAGCGATGCGTTCCGCCTGAACCTGCCGGCGGACATCGAAAACTTTTCGGAACTGGATGTGGGTTATGTGCTGGCCGAAGACCTGGCCAATACCCGCTGGATCATCGAAGAGCAGGGCGCGCGGATCATCTTCCCCAACCCCAAGGTCAAGAACGGCCTGCGGGCGGGCATTCTGATCGTGCCGACCACTGACGAAAATCTTGCCTGATTTCGCCTGAAGATCGTTCCCACGCTGACTGATCGTTCCCACTCTCTGCGTGGGAATGCCTCAATGGACGCTCTGCGTCCGCTTTTGGGACGCGGAGCGTCCCGGGCTGCATTCCCACGCAGAGCGTGGGAACGATCATCACTGAAAAATCAGACCGCGACAGCGCGCGGCTCGGTGCGGCGCAACGCACGCACTTTCTGCAACGTATCGGCGCAGGTCTTCGCCGCTTCCTGACCCTTGTGTACGAAATGCTCGAAGAAGAACTTCTGGTGTTCTTCGCCGGCGTGGAAGTGGTGCGGGGTCAGCGATACCGAGAACACCGGCACTTCGGTTTCCAGCTGAACCTGCATCAGGCCGCTGACCACCGACTGGGCGACGAACTCGTGACGGTAGATTCCGCCGTCCACCACCAGGGCGGCGGCAACGATACCGGCATAACGACCGGTCTTGGCCAGCAGCTTGGCGTGCAGAGGCATTTCAAAGGCGCCGCCGACTTCGAAGAAATCGATGTCCGATTCCTGATAACCCTGAGCGATCATTTCGGCGAGGAAGCCTTTACGGCTCTGGTCGACGATTTCCTTGTGCCAGCAGGCCTGGATGAACGCGACGCGCTCGCCGTGAGTGTGTTTGCTTTTGCTGTCGATAGCGGTGGGTTGCATGTTCTGACTCCTGTTTGTGTGAAAAACAGGGCGTTATGAATCGAAAGGGATTCAAGGGTACGCACGCTCGCGCGAACACGGCGGACGGCCCTTTGGCGTCAATCCCGTTCTCTCTTCATCCGGACTATGACCGTCGGCCCCGGAATCACACCGGGTCTGCTGACCTTGCCGCCGCTCACGGTTTTTGCCGTGTCCGTCACCAAGCGCTCGCGGGCTATGCGCATTGCGCGCAATTACCGCCGGTGGGGAATTGCACCCCGCCCTGAGAACGTTTCGCCGCCCTTTATCGGGCGGCGCAGCGTTTTTAACACAGATTGCCGGACTGTGCATTGCGCCTTTGTGATGATTGCCATCGGATTTTTCGAAGCGCAGGAAACGACTTTTCCTTGCGCAAGGGTTGATTAATCTGCGCCATGCCCGCAGTAATTCCTCTTCGTAAAGGGATTTCCCCTACTGACTTGAGGCCAGGTTCATGAGCGTTATCGATCTTCGCAGCGACACCGTCACTCAACCGACTCCCGCCATGCTCGACGCGATGACCCGCGCCGACACCGGCGATGACGTGTATGGCGAAGATCCGACGGTCAATCGTCTGGAAGGCGATCTGGCGAAACGGCTGGGTTTCGCCGCCGCGCTGTTCGTTCCGACCGGCACCATGAGCAACCTGCTGGGCCTGATGGCGCACTGCGAGCGCGGTGACGAGTACATCGTCGGTCAACAGGCGCATACCTATAAGTACGAGGGCGGTGGCGCAGCGGTGCTCGGTTCGATTCAGCCACAGCCGCTGGAAGTGCAGGCCGATGGCTCGCTGGACCTGGATCAGGTGGCAGCGGCGATCAAGCCTGATGATTTCCACTTCGCCCGCACCCGCCTGCTGGCGCTGGAAAACACCATGCAGGGCAAAGTGCTGCCACTGGACTATCTGGCCCGGGCCCGCCAGTTCACTCAGGACAATGGCCTGCAGCTGCATCTGGACGGCGCGCGGCTGTACAACGCGGCGGTCAAGCTCGGGGTCGATGCCCGGGAAATCACCCAATACTTCGATTCGGTCTCGGTGTGCCTGTCCAAAGGCCTCGGCGCGCCGGTCGGCTCGGTGCTGTGCGGTTCGTCGGCGTTGATTGCAAAGGCCCGGCGCCTGCGCAAAATGGTCGGTGGCGGCATGCGTCAGGCCGGATTGCTGGCGGCGGCGGGGCTATATGCGTTGGACCACAACGTCGAGCGTCTGGCGGATGACCATGCCAACGCCCAGTTTTTGGCCGAAGGCCTGCGCGAGGCCGGTTTCAGCGTCGAACCGGTGCAGACCAACATGGTTTACGTGCAGATGGGCGACCGTGCCGAGGCGATCAAGGCATTCGCTGCCGAGCGCGGGATCAAATTGAGCGCCGCCTCGCGGTTGCGGATGGTCACGCACATGGACGTCAATCGCTCGCAAATCGAGCAAGTGGTCGCGACATTCGTCGAGTTTTCGCGCAAGTGACAGCGTTAGCCACCCAATTGACCGTTTCTATCGTATAAACACGCTGTACCCCGCGCGCAGGGCCGATATAATGCGGCCCTTTGCCGTCGTTTCGTCTGTTGACGTTTCGTACAGGCCTTTGGCCGCAGCCTCCGTGGAAGAACCTAATGAAAAGCGCAGAAATCCGTGAAGCCTTCCTTCGCTTCTTCGAAGAGCAAGGCCACACCCGTGTAGCCTCCAGCTCTTTGATTCCGGGCAACGACCCAACCCTGCTGTTCACCAACGCGGGGATGAACCAGTTCAAGGACTGCTTCCTGGGCCAGGAAAAGCGCGCGTACACCCGTGCGACCAGCAGCCAGAAATGCGTGCGTGCCGGTGGCAAGAACAGCGACCTGGAAAACGTCGGTTATACCGCCCGTCACCACACCTTCTTCGAAATGCTGGGCAACTTCAGCTTCGGTGACTATTTCAAGCACGACGCGATTACCTTCGCCTGGACGTTCCTGACCGGCGTTCTGAAACTGCCGAAGGAAAAACTCTGGGTCACCGTCTACGCCTCCGACGACGAAGCGTATGACATCTGGACCAAAGAAATCGGTGTGCCGGTCGAGCGCATGATTCGTATCGGCGACAACAAAGGCGCGCCTTACGCCTCCGACAACTTCTGGACCATGGGCGATACCGGCCCGTGCGGCCCATGCACCGAAATCTTCTACGATCACGGCGACCACATCTGGGGCGGCCCTCCGGGTTCGCCGGAAGAAGACGGCGACCGTTACATCGAGATCTGGAACAACGTGTTCATGCAGTTCAACCGCACCGCCGACGGCGTGTTGCATCCGTTGCCAGCGCCGTCGGTCGACACCGGCATGGGCCTGGAGCGGATCAGTGCGGTGATGCAGCACGTCAACTCCAACTACGACATCGACCTGTTCAAGAACCTGCTGAAAGCTTCGGCTGAGGCAATCGGTTGCGAAAATGGCGACCAGTCTTCGCTCAAGGTTGTTTCCGACCACATCCGTTCGTGCGGTTTCCTGATCGCCGACGGCGTGCTGCCGTCCAACGAAGGCCGTGGCTACGTGCTGCGCCGGATCATCCGTCGTGCCTGCCGTCACGGTAACAAGCTGGGCGCCACCGGCAGCTTCTTCTACAAGATCGTTGCGGCACTGGTCGCCGAGATGGGCGAAGCGTTCCCGGAACTGAAGAAGCAGCAATCCAACATCGAGCGCGTGCTCAAGGCCGAAGAGGAACAATTCTCCAAGACCCTGGATCACGGCTTGAAGATCCTCGAGCAGGATCTGCTGGAACTCAAAGGCACCGTGGTGCCGGGCGACGTGGTGTTCAAACTCTACGACACCTACGGTTTCCCGATGGACCTGACTGCGGACATCGCTCGCGAGCGCAGCCTGACCATCGACGAAGTCGGTTTCGAACGCGAGATGGAAGCCCAGCGTGTTCGTGCACGTTCGGCCAGTTCGTTCGGTCTGGACTACAACACGCTGGTCAAGGTGGATGTGGCCACCGAGTTCACCGGTTACACCGACACCAGCGGTTCGGCGAAAATTGTCGCTATCTATAAAGATGGCCAGTCGGTCGACGTCTTGAATGAAGGCGAAGAGGCGGTGATCGTTCTGAATCAGACGCCGTTCTACGCTGAATCCGGCGGCCAGGTGGGCGATTGCGGTTATCTGCAGGCCGGCAACAGCCGTTTCGACGTGCGCGACACCACCAAGACCGGCGGCGCGTTCCTGCACCACGGCGTGCTGGCATCCGGCAGCCTGATCATCGGCGCGCCAGTGGAAACCCACGTGGATGCCGAAGTGCGTCATGCGACTTCGTTGAACCACTCGGCCACCCACTTGCTGCACGCTGCGCTGCGTCAGGTATTGGGCGAGCACGTTCAGCAGAAAGGTTCGTTGGTGGATAGCCAGCGCCTGCGCTTCGACTTCAGCCACTTCGAAGCGATCAAGCCTGAGCAGATCAAGGCGCTGGAAGACATCGTCAACGCCGAGATTCGCAAGAACTCCGCTGTTGAAACCGAAGAAACCGACATCGAAACCGCCAAGCAGAAAGGCGCGATGGCGCTGTTCGGCGAGAAGTACGGCGACAACGTGCGCGTGCTGAGCATGGGCGGTGATTTCTCCGTCGAGCTGTGCGGCGGTATTCACGCCAACCGTACCGGCGACATCGGCCTGCTGAAAATCATCAGCGAAGGCGGTGTGGCATCGGGCGTGCGTCGTATCGAAGCGGTCACCGGCGCTGCGGCGCTGGCTTACTTGAACGCTGCTGAAGAACAACTCAAGGAAGCGGCCAGCCTGGTCAAGGGCAGCCGCGACAACCTGATCGACAAGCTGTCGGCTGTGCTGGAGCGCAACCGTGCGCTTGAAAAGCAGCTCGAGCAGTTGCAGGCCAAGGCCGCTGCTGCCGCAGGCGACGATCTGTCGGCTTCGGCCGTGGACGTCAAGGGCGTGAAAGTGCTGGCCGTGCGTCTGGATGGTCAGGACGGCAAGGCGCTGCTGGCGCTGGTCGATCAGCTGAAAAACAAACTCGGCCGCGCAGTGATCCTGCTCGGCAGTGTCCATGAGGAAAGGGTCGTATTGGTTGCAGGCGTAACCAAGGACCTGACTGGCCAACTCAAAGCCGGTGATTTGATGAAACAGGCTGCTGCGGCAGTGGGCGGGAAGGGCGGTGGTCGTCCGGACATGGCGCAGGGCGGCGGTGTCGACGCCGGCGCGCTTGATGGCGCACTGGCGCTGACCGTTCCATTCGTCGAGCAGGGTTTATAAGACGGCCCGTCGGGCCCGCAGTCTAGTGGCGGGCCCGGCGGCTGTTCGAGTGATTATTGGGCGCCCTTCATGGGCAGAGGCGGCTTTGAAATGGCTTTGATCGTACAGAAATTTGGAGGCACCTCGGTCGGCACTGTCGAGAGAATCGAGCAGGTCGCCGACAAGGTTAAGAAATTCCGCGATGCCGGCGATGACCTGGTGGTTGTGCTGTCTGCAATGAGCGGCGAAACCAACCGTCTGATCGATCTGGCCAAGCAAATCAGTGGCGAAGATCAACCGGTTCCCCGTGAACTGGACGTGATCGTTTCCACCGGTGAGCAGGTGACAATCGCCTTGTTGGCGATGGCGCTGATCAAGCGCGGTGTGCCGGCGGTGTCGTATACCGGCAACCAGGTACGGATCCTGACGGACAGCGCGCACAATAAAGCGCGTATCTTGCAGATTGATGACCAGAAGATCCGCGGTGACTTGAAAGCAGGTCGCGTGGTGGTGGTCGCCGGTTTCCAGGGCGTCGACGAGCACGGCAACATCACGACCCTGGGTCGTGGCGGTTCCGACACCACCGGCGTGGCGCTGGCCGCTGCGCTGAAGGCTGACGAATGCCAGATCTACACCGACGTCGATGGTGTCTACACCACTGACCCGCGTGTGGTATCGGTCGCTCAGCGTCTGGACAAGATCACCTTCGAAGAGATGCTGGAAATGGCCAGCCTCGGTTCCAAGGTGCTGCAGATCCGCGCCGTGGAGTTCGCCGGCAAGTACAACGTTCCGCTGCGCGTACTGCACAGCTTCAAGGAGGGTCCGGGCACCCTCATTACTATTGATGAAGAGGAAACCATGGAACAGCCGATCATTTCCGGCATCGCTTTCAACCGCGATGAAGCCAAGCTGACCATCCGTGGCGTGCCAGACACCCCGGGCGTGGCGTTCAAGATTCTCGGCCCGATCAGTGCCGCGAACATCGAAGTCGACATGATCGTGCAGAACGTCGCGCACGATAACACCACCGACTTCACCTTCACCGTGCACCGCAACGACTACCAGTCCGCGCAAACCGTGCTGGAAAACACCGCTCGCGAGATCGGTGCCCGTGAAGTGGTTGGCGACACCAAGATTGCCAAGGTCTCGATTGTCGGCGTCGGCATGCGTTCCCACGCAGGCGTGGCCAGCCGCATGTTCGAATCCCTGGCAAAAGAAAGCATCAACATCCAGATGATCTCGACCTCGGAAATCAAGGTTTCCGTGGTGATCGAAGAGAAGTACCTGGAACTGGCCGTGCGCGCCCTGCACACGGCTTTCGAACTGGACGCTCCGGCCCGTCAGGGCGAGTAATCCTGGTCAATGAAGGGCGCGGTCTGACCGCGCCCTTTATTTTTTGAATGGCGTGAGCCCTGAACTGTTCTTTTGCTCGCGCTGGTCAATACTCAGGCATGTAGGGCTACGATCGCTCCGGTTGTAGGTCGGGTGCCTTTTTTTTGCAGACTGTTGTCCCTGAAATGATTCGCGTGAGGAGAAAGGTATGCTGATTCTGACTCGTCGGTGCGCAGAAAGCCTGATTATCGGTGATGGCGAAATCACCGTGACCGTGCTCGGCGTTAAAGGAAATCAAGTGCGTATCGGCGTCAACGCCCCGAAAGAGGTGGCCGTGCACCGTGAAGAAATCTATCTGCGTATAAAGAAAGAGAAGGACGAAGAACCAAGCCATTAATTTTTATCGATTTTTATGTTTGCAAACGGGGAAGAAGGTGGTTAATATACGCCCCGTGTTGCGGAGAGCTGGCCGAGTGGCCGAAGGCGCTCCCCTGCTAAGGGAGTACACCTCAAAAGGGTGTCGGGGGTTCGAATCCCCCGTTCTCCGCCATTATTTGCTTAGTACGTTGTAATCTGGCTTTTTCTGTAAGTTGTTGAAATTTATAGAAAAAGTGGTTGGAATAGAGATTAGACGGGCTATAATGCGGCGCAACAAATGCACTCGTAGCTCAGCTGGATAGAGTACTCGGCTACGAACCGAGCGGTCACAGGTTCGAATCCTGTCGAGTGCACCATTTAAGAGTCAATTGCAGCGATGCAGATGACTCGGCTTCAACCAGTTGTGATCTGGTCTAAAAACACAAAATGCACTCGTAGCTCAGCTGGATAGAGTACTCGGCTACGAACCGAGCGGTCACAGGTTCGAATCCTGTCGAGTGCACCATTTAAGAGTCAGTTGCAGCAATGCAGATGACTTGGTTACAGCCAGTTGTGGTCTGGTCTAAAAACACAAATTGCACTCGTAGCTCAGCTGGATAGAGTACTCGGCTACGAACCGAGCGGTCACAGGTTCGAATCCTGTCGAGTGCACCATATACCGAAAAGCCCGCGTTTAACGCGGGCTTTTTGCTGTCCGGGATTTGGCTTTTCCCGTCACGCATCCTTTCTCATCAAAATCGATTTGAGCACTGCGGCCTCGCTTGAGGTCGTAACGATAACTCGTTGCCGAATTGCGGATGCTCACCTTGTCGGGTTTGCCCAAGGCGCTTTCAACCTCCTGTTGGCTCATGCCGGCGATGATTCGTTGATTGATGATTGCCTCGCGTTTCTGTCGCGCGTCGATCAGATCTCCACATTTATCGTGAGTGCGCCCGACGACGGCCATTTCTCGTTTTTTGATATTCATACCGGATATTTCTTCGTGCCGGGCTTCGGGTATCAGTGTCACGGTCGAGCCAGGCGAGTAGGGGCGAACTTCCTGCAGTGAAAGGTGCTCATCGTTCGCGCAGCTCAATGTGGTGAACGTGACGCGACCATCAGAAGCTTCGCAGCGATGAAGTGTCGTTGCGCTCCCGATGGCGGGCAGGCAGAGCAGGGTGGTCAGCATGAATCGGGATGTTTTCGATCGCATTCGGCGTCCTCCGTGACGATTGTCCCCAAGCGTAGTCGGCAGTTTTTTCACCGCCGGTGTGTTTTCTTTTCAGGATGAGTCGTCGCAGTGTGAAGGATCAGGACAGCGCTCAGCTTTGTCTCGCAAGCGCTTGTTTCAGCCACTATTTTTTAACGTTTAAAACCGTCAGGCGGTGTATCATTGCGCCCGTCAGCCCCGCCGGGGCTTATGGAAAACCTCCATGGACTTACCCAGTAGTTATTCAGTAACCCGTTTCACCAATCATGAATTGACTGATTGATCCTTCCGGCGTGCCCCGCTGCTGGGAGTGGAGTTCGCCTATGTCCGAAATCGAAGTAAAGAAAACACAGGAAAGCCTGCAGGATCGCCTGGCTCAGGTCGTCGAACTGCTGCAGCGCCAGCGGGTCGTCGAAGACCTGACTCATCGCCAGGAAGGCCCGCATCATGACCGGGTCGAGAACCTGGTCCACCGGCAAAATCTCGTCGAGCTGCAACGCAAGCTCGATGATCTGCACTCCGCTGACGTCGCCTACATTCTTGAAGCCCTGCCGCTGGACGATCGTCTGACGCTCTGGCAACTGGTCAAGGCCGATCGCGACGGCGACATTCTTCTCGAAGTATCCGATTCCGTCCGTGAAACGCTGATCGCCGACATGGACGATCACGAGCTCCTGGCTGCGGCCAAGGACATGGATGCCGACGAACTTGCTGACCTGGCCTCCGAGCTGCCGCGAGACGTCGTCCATGAGCTGATGGAGACTCTGGACCAGCAACAACGCGAACGTGTGCGTTCGGCTCTCTCCTACGATGAGGAGCAGGTCGGTGCGCTGATGGACTTCGAGATGGTGACCATCCGTGAGGATGTCAGTCTCGAAGTGGTTCTGCGTTACCTGCGTCGCCTGAAAGAGCTGCCGGGCCATACCGACAAACTGTTCGTGGTCGATTACGACGGTGTGCTCAAGGGCGTGCTGCCGATCAAGCGTTTGCTGGTCAATGACCCGGAGAAGCAGGTTTCCGAAGTCATGGCGAGTGACCCGGTGAGTTTTCACCCGGATGAAGACGCCTACGACGCTGCTCAGGCGTTCGAACGTTACGACTTGATCTCGGCCCCGGTGGTCGACAAGAACGGCAAGCTGATCGGCCGTCTGACCATCGACGAAATGGTCGACCTGATTCGTGAGGAGAGCGAAAGCGAAGTCCTCAACATGGCGGGTCTGCGTGAAGAGGAAGACATCTTTGCCTCGGTCTGGAAATCCCTGCGCAACCGTTGGGCATGGCTGGCGATCAACCTGATCACTGCATTCGTCGCGTCGCGGGTGATCGGCCTGTTCGAAGGTTCGATCGAGAAGCTGGTGGCTCTGGCGGCGCTGATGCCGATCGTGGCGGGCATCGGCGGCAACTCCGGCAACCAGACGATCACCATGATCGTTCGCGCCATGGCCCTCGATCAGGTCAGTACCGGCAACACCTCGCGCCTGATGCGCAAAGAGTTGGCCGTGGCGTTGATCAATGGCCTGGTCTGGGGCGGTGTGATCGGTGTGGTCGCTTACTTGCTCTACGGTAGTTGGTCGTTGGGTGTGGTGATGACGGCCGCCATGACGTTGAACCTGCTGCTGGCTGCGTTGATGGGGGTGTTGATCCCGATGACCCTGGCGAAGATGGGCCGCGATCCGGCGATGGGCGCCAGTGTGATGATCACGGCCATGACCGACAGTGGTGGCTTCTTCATCTTCCTGGGGCTGGCGACGATTTTCCTGCTCTGACTGACTGCATTGAAACAGCCCGCCGATTGGCGGGCTTTTTTTCGCCCCTGAAAACCCGAATTGCAGGCAAAAAAAAGCCAGCATTCATGCTGGCTTGAGATGTTCGGTTTTACTCAGGATGCGTCTGCGGCCATTTCGGCGTCGTGGGCGATCAGAGAAACCAGCGCGTTCTGCTGGCGGTGGGAGAGCTGGCGGAAGCGTTGCAGCAGCTCGCGTTCGTGCAGCGACAGCTCCGGGCTGTCCAGGCGCATGCTCAGCTCTTCGCCCAGTGCACCTTCCTGAATAAGACTCTGCTCAAGGCGCGCAATGATCTCGGAGTTCATGCTGCGATGATGATTGCGAGCCACCTCGGCAATGCGTTCACGCATTCCGTCTGGCAGACGTACGACGAACTTGTCAGCCGTACGGCTGGAATAAATTGCCTGTTTCAATGGGCGCATATATTTAACCGGTTAGTTCAGGGGAGCGGTTCTCGGGATTGGCCGCAGGATGTGTGGTAGGACAAGCATCCGCGCCAAATGGTTCAACCTGAATTGTTAAGAGGCGCGCATCATGCCTCAAAATTGCCAGATCATTGGCGTCAATTCTGTGACAAATATTGATCCGGGTAAAGGCGTAATGCCAGCACCAATTATCAGAAATGCGGACTGGTTTGAAAAGAAAGCATCGGCCCGTATCGCTGACCGCGTCCTGAAGCACGTCGACTGATGCCCGAAGGCGTCAGAACGTGCATGCTATGCGGGTTGAATCGTTGTTCCTTACCTTGTACAGGATAGTGGCAAATGGCCGATTTACTAGGGGCAAATGCCCGCCGGAGGGCGTTTTCAGGATGGATGGCAGGCTGATTTACCTCATGGGACCTTCCGGCTCCGGCAAGGACAGTCTGATCGAGGCTGCGCGTGAACCCTTGCGGGCGTTGAACTGCGAAATCATTCGACGCGTGATCACCCGTTCGGCCGAATCCGTGGGTGAGGATGCGATCGGCGTGACGCCCCAGGAGTTCGAGCAGCGTCAGCGCGCCGGCGAGTTTGCACTGGCGTGGGAGGCCAATGGTCTCGCCTACGGGATTCCGGTGGAAATGGACCAATGGTTGAAAGCCGGGAAACACGTCCTGGTGAACGGCTCTCGGGCGAACCTCCGGCAGGCGCTGGAAAGCTATCCGACACTGGTGCCGGTGTTGCTGACGGTTCGAGATAACGTCTTGCGTGAGCGCCTGCTCCGGCGTGGCCGGGAGACGCTTGAGCAGATCGATGCGAGGCTGGCCCGCAACACGCTATTCAAGGACAGGCGATCAACCGATAGCCCTGTGCACCTGATCGACAACTCGGGCGACCTGGCCGACGCCGTCCATCATCTGCTGGAGCTGGTCAGGCTTAGCGCAATACCGGATCAAACTTGATCTTGCGACCGGCCACCAGCGCCAATACGAACAGCGCCGAGAAGACGCCGCAACCGATCAGCGGCAGGGATATTTCGGTTTCCTCGAACAGCGAAAAATGCCCGAGGCCACTCAATAAGGCGAGGATCAGAAATCCTGCAGCTGACTTGGACATGCTGTACTCCTGAAGATATTTCAAAACACCAGACGTTCAGTCGAATGCGCCGGCAACGCCTGTTCAGACTCGCTGACCGCTTGCGGGGCGAAGCTCTGATCGCTCAACACCGCCCATTGCGGCGCCTTCTGCACTTGCAGGTAATGCGGCATGCGCCCGGCCACTTTCTCGTTGTCCTCGGGGACGAAGTGAAAGCCCACCAGGACGGCCAGTGCGATTGCGTTTGCGAACACGAGGGCGCTGTTCATGAGACGAGTCTCCGATTGTTCTTGTATAAGAACCGGTAAAGCAGCCGTCGTGCCAATAGTCTAACCGCTGTTAAGTCCTTTAAAAACAAGCATTTAACAGGGTTTTTCGGAGAGGGCGCATTGCATTCTGCAATGATGGCTTTTTGCGGTGATGCAAATTGCACGGTAAAACATCCGGCCCCCTTGCGAGGCGCCTGCCTACACTTAAAAAGCCCTGCGGACGACATGACAAATCAGGGCCCGGCCGTTAACATGCACGCCGTCTGTCGCACTGACAGTCCTGTGTCCCAGTAGCTCAATTGGATAGAGCATCCCCCTCCTAAGGGGAAGGTTGGCAGTTCGAACCTGCCCTGGGACACCATCTATTGAAAAGCCCCGCGCAGAGTGATCTGCGCGGGGCTTTTTGTTTTCACGAATTTATAAGCGGAAGCGACTGACCATTGTGTTGAACGACGCCGCCAGGTTGGAGAGTTCCTGAGTCGAGGCGCTGGTCTGATGCGCGCCTGCCGCTGTCTGGGTGGAAAGATCCTGAATGTTGACCAGATTTCGGTCCACTTCACGAGCAACGTGTGCCTGTTCTTCCGAGGCTGTCGCGATGACGAGGTTGCGGTCATTGATCTGCGAGATGCCGTCGGCAATCAGCTCCAGGGCCTGGCCGGTCGCTTGCGCCAGTGACTGGGTTTCGCTGACCAGTGCCTGACTTTTCCCCATGGCGCCAACGGCTTCGTCTGCACTGTTGCGAACGTCGTTGATCATGCCTTCGATTTCCCCCGTCGAAGCCTGGGTTCTCGCCGCCAGGGCTCTTACCTCGTCGGCAACGACGGCAAAACCTCGACCTTGCTCACCCGCGCGTGCAGCCTCGATGGCGGCGTTAAGCGCCAGCAGATTGGTTTGCTCTGCTATCCCCCTGATGACATCCAGAACCTTGCCGATGTCCCGTACTTTCTCTGCCAGATCCTTGACCATGGTCGTGGAGGTAGCGATTTCCGTGGTTGCATGGTTGATCGCGGCAACGGCGTTTCGCGCCTGGTCGCGGCCGTTGCTGGCTTCCCGGCTGGTGGTCTGGGAGGCCTCGGAAGTGGATACCGCGTTGCGCGCAACCTCCTCCACAGCGGAGGTCATCTCCGTGACGGCGGTCGCAGCCTGCTGGATCTCGTCATTCTGACGTATCAAGCCACGGCTTCCATTGTCAGTGACGGCGGTGAGTTCTTCTGCAGCTGAAGCCAGTTGATCTGCCGCGCTGGCGATCTGCTGGATAGTGCTTTTCAGACTGCCCTGCATCTCGGCCAGGGCCGTGAGCAACTGGCCGGCCTCGTCGCGGCCGGTGCTGACGATCTGCTGAGTCAGGTCGCCCCCAGCGATGCTTCGGGCGCTTTCAACGGCTTTGGAGATGGGGCGGCTGATCAGTCGGCTGATGAACAGGCCAAGCAAAATCGCAGCGACGAAGGCCAGCACGATGCCAATGTACAGCGACGTCTTGGCGGAAGACTCCGTCAGAACCGATCGTTTTGCGGCTTCGCTGACTTGCATATCGTTGGAGTTGGTCATGATGGTCAATTCGTCCATGACGACGCGGTAGTTTTTCTGCAGGTCGCCGAGCAGCAATTCGCGGCCGTTTTCCAGGTCCCCGGCCTTCATCAGGGCCAGATACCTTTGCACGATCGCCTGGTAAACGGGCCAGGCTTTTTCCATTCGGTCACCGGCCGCACGTTCGTCGTCGGCAAGCTCGGTTTTTCGGTATTCGGCAAAGGCTTTTTCGCTCGCCAACTGGTTGGCGCTCATCGAGGCGAGGAATTCGTCCTTGGTGCTCTGTGGCAGGTTGGCGGCTGTGGCGACGTAAAGCCGATACATGTCACGGGTCTGTCCGACAGCCTTGATTTTGGTCTGCGCAATGTTGGCGACGGCGACCAGGTTGTTGCCGAACACCGATCTGAGGCTCGTCGAAAGCTCGGTCACTCCCCGGCTTCCCAGCAGGCCCACCCCCAAAGTAATGAAGGCGCACGCCGCGAAGGCCGTGATCAATTTCGTGGAAAGTCTTGCGTCATTCAACCAACTCATAAGGGGCATCCTGCTGACATGTGGGGGCGGGTCAATATCGAGCGCAGCTCGTAGGTAAATGGCGTGTCGTCGTACATCTTTCGGCTGCGGAGTCCACAACTGTAGGGTTACTAGTTGTTTCTCATCTAAATATATTCTGCATAAAACCCCTTGTAACCATTGGTTTAGAGCATTCAGCACATACATACAAAAGATGGCACTTGGCCTTTTCTATTTATTGCAAAGTGTTACATTATGTGGAATATTCCAAAAATACGTACGACATCGTACCTCTTCGTCCTCGGCTTACGAGATGGCGAGGATGCCGTGTTCGTGCTTGCCGGAACCGTGAAAAAAAAGAACGAAGCAGCCTAGGGTAGGACTCATGTCGCGTCGCATTGATAAAGGGAAACGCAGGGGGTACGCCTTTGCCGGATTGGTTACGCTGTTGATCGCCGCGGCTGGAACTGCGCATGGCGAGGCGCTCGACAGCACCGCGTCGGTGGGCAAGCGTCTGGCGGTAGCGGCTGACTGTGTGGCTTGCCACACGGCGCCAGGCGGCAAGGCTTTTGCGGGCGGCTATCCGCTCGGCTCACCGATGGGCACCATTTATTCGACCAATATCACGCCTTCGAAAACGGCCGGTATCGGCAATTACACGTCAGAGCAATTCGCCCGTGCGGTGCGTGACGGGGTGGCGGCCGATGGCACTCGGCTTTACCCGGCGATGCCCTACACCTCTTATTCGAAGATGACCGACAGCGACATTGCTGCGCTCTACGACTACTTCATGCATGAGGTGACGCCGGTCGATACGCCGAACCAGAAAACCGCTCTGGATTTCCCGTTCAATATCCGTGCATCGATGATTGGCTGGAACGCGCTGTTCCACAGCAAAACACGCTTCACACCGGATCCGGCCAAGTCCGCCGAGGTCAATCGTGGCGACTATCTGGTCAACGGCCTGGCTCACTGCGACACCTGTCATACACCGCGCAATGTCCTGATGGCGGCCGACAGCGCAAAGCCGTTGGCCGGCGGATCGCTGGGCAGTTGGTATGCCCCCAATATCACTTCCGACAAAGTCAGCGGCATCGGTGCCTGGTCGAGCGACGAGATCGTGGCCTATCTGCGTACCGGTCACGTCGAGGGCAAGGCCCAGGCAGCGGGGCCGATGGCCGAGGCGGTGGAGAACAGCCTGCAGCATCTGAGCGATGTGGATCTCAAGGCCATCGCGGCCTATCTGTTGCAGACCGCGCCGATCAAGACCGGGGAGAGCAAGGCCCGGCACGAGTACGGTCAGGCTTCGGTCGATGAATTGACGCTGCGCGGAGGCAAACCGGGGGACAACCCGGGCTGGCACATTTTCAGTGGCACTTGCGCCAACTGTCACCAGCCTGACGGTCAAGGCACGCGGGAATATCCATCGCTGTTTCACAACACCGCCACCAGTCGCAGCGACAACCTGATTGCGGCCATCGTGTATGGCGTGCACCGCGAAGTCGACGGTGTGGCCATCGACATGCCGGCATTCGGCCCGGACGCGCTGTTCACCGACCGCCTGAACGACCAGCAGATTGCCGACGTCAGCAACTACGTGCTGTCGCGCTACGGCAATGCCGACACGATTGTCACCGCCGCCGATGTGGCGCAGGTACGGGAAGGTGGTCCCAAGGCACCGCTGGCAGTGATGGCGAAGTTTACGATCCCGGTCATCATTCTCGTGTGCTTGTTGATCGGCCTGGGCGCATGGGCCTTGATTGCACGTCGGCGCAAGGAGGCCTGAGCAATGGACACTTCAATGACGCACAAACACGTAAAAACTCAAACCGAAGGCTCGACGGGGCTCACTCGCCGCAACCTGTTGCGCGGTTCCGTGACACTGGGGCTGGCGGCGATGATCGGTGGTGCGCTGCCCTGGCAGTCTGTGCTGGCAGCCCAGGTTTCCAGCGACGATTTCATTGCGCTTTCCCGGTTTCTGGTCAGTCGTGCGGTCAATCCGGTTCTGGCCGGTCGTTACTACGCCGCACTGGACAAGCGCGCGCCGAATTTCTCGACCAATGTAATTGCCCTGAAGCAATTGATCGGCGCACAGGGGTACAGGCATGTCGACGAATACCTGGCGCAGCCGAATCCGGATCCATCGCTGCGAGCCACGGCCACCAGCATCATTTCCGCCTGGTATCTGGGCATTGTCGGTGAGCCGGCGGATGCCGAGCTGATCAGCTATTCCCTCGCCATGATGTATCAGCCCACTCACGGCATTCTCATCATTCCAACCTACGGTGGCGGCCCGGATTCATGGGGTCCCAAACCAGCAGTCAATCAGGACTCGACAGTATGAGCAGCGATCAATTCGATGCCGATGTGGTGATCATCGGCTCCGGTGTCATGGGCGGCCTGATCGCCACGGGCCTGGCCAAAGCGAACAAGTCGGTGATCGTGCTCGAGGCCGGTCCTCGGGTGAATCGCCGTGATGTGGTGGAAACGTTCCGCAATGC
Source organism: Pseudomonas sp. B21-021 (assembly GCF_024749205.1). Classification (NCBI taxonomy): domain Bacteria; kingdom Pseudomonadati; phylum Pseudomonadota; class Gammaproteobacteria; order Pseudomonadales; family Pseudomonadaceae; genus Pseudomonas; species Pseudomonas sp. B21-021. The sequence continues at coordinate 4,893,566 of NZ_CP087192.1, read as the reverse complement.
TCCGGTGAAACTCTCGCTGGCCAATGCGAAGCTGCAGGGTGCCGGGTCGCCTTATCCGAGCCTGCCCCATGCGCCCTCTACCTATGGCGACTATCTGCAGCAGGTAGGGCCGGTGAAATACAACACCTCTTATCTGCGTGTGGTGGGCGGCACCACCTGGCATTTCGGGTCATCGCTGTGGCGCATGCTGCCCAACGATTTTCGTCTCAAGTCGTTGTATGGCCGTGGTCGTGACTGGCCCATCAGTTATGACGAACTGGAACCGTATTACGCTCGAGCTGAAATCGAACTGGGCGTTTCCGGCGTCGACGGCCAGGACGAAAGCGGGCAGGGCGGAGACGCCTATCCACCGCGCTCGATTCCCTATCCGATGGAAGGCCTGAAACCGAGCTACATGTTCAAGCGCCTTTCCGAATTGCTCAGCAAGGGCGGGTATAACCCGATCCTCGAGCCGAATGGCCGGGCAACCCGCCCCTATGGCAAACGGCCTCCCTGCGCCGGCAACAACAACTGCAACCCGGTGTGCCCGATCGCGGCGAAGTACGACGGTTCGATGCATATCGATGAAGCCGAGCGTCATGGCGCCAAGGTGCTGGACAACTCCGTGGTCTACAAGATCGAGGCGGGCGACGATGGAAAGATCACCGCGATCTGGTACATGCGCCCCGACAAGTCCAAACACAAACTGACCGCACGGGCCTTTGTGCTGGCGGCTTACGGTATCGAGTCGCCGAAGCTGCTGTTGATGTCGACCTCGGAAAAGTATCCGAACGGGATTGCCAACTCGTCGGATCAGGTCGGGCGCAACCTGATGGATCACACCGGCATCAGCATGAACGTCATGACCAAGGAAGACATGTGGCCGGGCGAAGGGCCGACGCAATTGCTGGTTTATCTGAACAGCCGCGATGGTGCGTTTCGCAACGATTATCCGAGCTACAAGATCAAGGTGCGCAACACCGTGCCGACGTCGCAGATCACTTCGAACCTGATTGCCAAAGGCGTGCTGGGCTCGAAGCTCGATGAGCAGATCCGGCTGCAATCGGCGCGCTCCCTGAACTGGGCTGTCGACTTCGAAACCTTGCCACTGCCGGAAAACCGGGTCACCCCGAGCAAGACCAAGTTCGACGCAATCGGTCTGCCGGTTCCCGAGATCTACTACAGCGTTCCCGACTACTGGCACGCCGGCAAAGAGAAGGCTCTGGAGGACTTCAAACAGTTTGCGAAACTGCTCGACGCCGACATCCTCAGCACCGACACGGGCTTCCAGAATCGGCAGCACATCATGGGCACCACCATCATGGGCGATGACCCGAAAGACTCCGTGGTGGACCGCGATTGCCGCAGTCACGACCATTCCAACCTCTTCATCGCAGGCACGAGCGTCATGCCATCGTCCTCCTGCGTGAACCCGACGCTGACAGGTGCGGCGTTGAGTATCCGGATTGCCGATGTGTTGGTGGCGGAGGTCTGAGAAGCGCCCTGAATTGAAAAGCCCCATGCAGAGACATCTGGTGGGGCTTTTTTGTATTTGGCGCCGTCCAATCCGGCTGTTGGAGGGAGCAGGCTGAACGCAAGTTTACAGGTCGACGCGATGGCTTGTTCTTGATGTATCCGCGTTGGAAGGTGAGAACCGCCGCGCAGGGTAATCCTTGCGCAACGAATCTTGAACCCTCGCTTCAAGAGAACCGCTGATCCGGCCGATAACCCATTCGGTGACTTCAGAGTCGCGCGAAATCGCTTGATAGCATTTGGCCGGCAGCTATCATCTGCGCGCCTGGAAATGGTCCATCCTCTTCAATTGCCTGGAAATCCTCGATGCTGTCGTATCACCAAAAGAGTTTTCTGATCGTCGATGATTTCTCGGATTTCCGCAGTTCCGTGCGTTCGATGTTGCGCGAGTTGGGCGTCAAGGATGTGGACACCGCCGACACCGGTGAGCAGGCGCTGAAAATGTGTGCGCAGAAGTCCTACGATTTCATCCTCCAGGACTTCCACCTCGGTGACGGCAAGAAGAACGGTCAGCAGGTGCTGGAAGACCTGATGATGGAAAAGCTGATCAGCCACGAAGCGGTGTTCGTGATGGTCACGGCCGAGACCAGTCAGGCGATGGTGCTCAGTGCCCTGGAGCACGAGCCGGACGCGTACCTGACCAAACCGTTCAACCGCTCCGGCCTCGCTCAGCGGCTGGAGCGTCTGGAGCAGCGCAAGACCCTGCTCAAGCCGATTCTGCAAGCCCTCGACCGTGGCAAACCGGTAGAGGTGCTCAACGCCTGCATCGCCTTGTGCAAACAGGACATCCGTTATTCGCCGCTGTGCCTGCGCTATCGCGCCGATGCGTTGCGCGACATGAACCAGAACGAAGCGCTCGAGCGTCTGTATGACAGCATCATCGCCGACCGCCCGTTGCCGTGGGCGTTTGCCGGGTTGGGCAAGTTGCTGTTCAAGCGTGGGCAGGTCAGTCAGGCCAAAGGCGTTTACGAAAAAGCCCTGAAGGTCTTCCCGATGATGCCGGCGCTGTATGACGGCATGGCTGACGTGCTGGTCGCCGAAGGCGATACCAAAGGCGCGCAGCAAGTGCTGGAGGAGGCGATTCGCCTGTCGCCGCTGGCAGTGCGCCGTCAGGCGTTGTTGGGCAAACTGGCGATGGCCAACGAAGATTTCGACACCGCCTCCCGGGCTTATCGCCAGGCGGTGAATCAGGGCGCGCAATCGCGCTTCAAGGATCCGGAAAGCAATCTCGGCCTGGCTCACGCGCTGATCAGCAAGGGCAGCGAACGCGGGCTCGATACCCGTACGCGTCTGGAGATCAACACCACGCTGAGCGCGGTGGCGAAAGAAAACCCGACCGACCCGGGCCTGCAGATTCGCGCGCGTCTGATGAAGGCCACGAGCCTGTTGCTCAACGATGCCGAGACCGCCGAGAAGCTCACCGAACAAGCGCTGATGCGCCTCGACGGCATGGAACAGTTCATGAGCCCCGAGGCGGCGTTGCTGGTCGCCAAGCAATTGCAGATGCTCGGCCAGGCCGAGGCGGGCACTTCGATGCTCAAGAGCTGTGCGGAAATCTACGGCGATGACCCGACGGTGATGAAAGACATTGCCAAGCTCACCGACGACCCGACTATTCTCAGCTCCAGCAACGCGGCCGCCGACCTCAACCGTCAGGGCGTGCGCGTGTACAAGACCGGCAACCTGGTGGAGGCCCGCGAGGTGTTCCGCAAGGCGCTGAAGATGCAACCGAAGAACATCAGTATCGCGCTGAACATGGCCCAGTCGCTGCTGCACGGCACCGACACCAATGTGCCGTCGGCGGAGCTGGAAGAATGTCGGGCCTGCCTGAAACTGGTGGGCATGATGCCCGATACCGACGCGCGTTATCCGCGTTATCAGAAGCTGAAAAGCAAGGCGTTTGGCGAATGAACCAAGACGAGCAGGCACTGGACTTTTCCACGGTGATCGCCTCCACCGTGCACGACATGAAGAACTCTCTGGCGATGCTGATGCAGGCCCACAGCCAATGGCTGGCGCGCCTGCCCGATGCGCAGCGCCAAGGGGCGGAGCAGGGCGTGATCGACTTTGAGTTCGCCCACCTCAACGGCATGCTGGTGCAGTTGCTCGGGCTGTACAAGCTCGGGGTGAATCAGATGCCGTTGCAGCCGGCCTATCACGAGCTGGACGATTTCATCGAGGCGCAACTGGCGGCGCATCAGGAAGTGTTCGCCAGTCGCGGAATCATCGCCACTTACGAAGTCGATCCGCTCAGTCCCCTGGGCTTTTTCGACCGTGAACTGATCGCCTCGGTGCTGGGCAACTGCATCAACAATGCGATCCGTTACGCCCGTGAATCGCTGCTGATCACCGTCAGCGACGAAGCCGGGCAACTGGTGCTGAGCATCAATGACGATGGCGACGGTTACCCGGCTGAAATGCTCGAGCGCCAGTCCGATTACGTGCAGGGCATCAACCACAGCAGTGGCAGCACCGGCCTCGGTCTGTACTTCGCCGGACGCATCGCTGCGCTGCATCAGCGCAACGGTGTTGGCGGCCGGACCGAGATCCGTAATGGCGGCCCGTTGGGCGGCGGCGTGTTCAGTATTTACCTGCCCTGAATCACGGATTCATCGACCGGAATTCTTTTTGTTGGCTGCTGCTTGATATTCCGAACAGCCGAAGCCTATTTTGTCCGGGTCGCCGTTCGCGGCTCGCACAATAACAAGGATTGCGTCATGACAACCGATGGCCAGCGTTCACTCGCGCAGCGATTGACGGGCATTGATGAGATTGAATGTGTCACGCCGGATTTGAACGGCGTGCCACGGGGCAAGGTAATGACCGCCGAGGGTTTCCTCGAAGGGCGGCGTTTGCAGTTGGCTCGGGGGGTGCTGCTGCAATGCATCATGGGCGGTTATCCCGCCGCGAAATTCTATGGCAGCGATGACGGCGATCTGGCGCTGGTGGCCGATCCTGCGCAAATCCATCCGTTGCCATGGAGTGAAGAGCCACGGGCCTTTGCAATCTGTGATGCCGACGAGCTGACCGGTGAAAGCTCCAACCTGTCGACCCGTGGCCAGCTCAAGAAAGTCATTGCCCGCTACGCAGCCCTCGGTCTGGCGCCGGTGGTGGCGACCGAACTCGAATTCTTTGTGTTCGCTCCTAACACCGACCCGACCCAGCCGTTCCAGCCGCCCGTCGGTCTCGACGGTCGTCGCGAGGACGGTCACTCGGCGTTCAGCGTCAGCTCCAATAACGGTCTGCGGCCGTTCTTCAGTGAAGTCTATAAATGCATGGCGGCCCTCGGTCTGCCGCGCGATACCTTCATGCACGAAATGGGCGTCAGCCAGTTCGAGATCAACCTGCTGCATGGCGATCCGCTGCTGCTGGCCGATCAGACCTTCCTGTTCAAGCACCTGCTCAAGGAAGTCGCACTCAAGCACGGCCTGACCGTGGTCTGCATGGCCAAGCCGCTGGCGCACACGCCGGGCAGTTCGATGCACATTCACCAGAGCATCGTCGAGATCGGCAGCGGCAAGAATGTGTTCAGCGATGCGGACGGTCAGCCGACCGCGATGTTCCGCCACTTCATCGGCGGGCAGCAGGCGGGCATGGCTGACTTCACCGCGCTGTTCGCGCCGAACGTCAATTCGTACCAGCGCCTGTGCCATCCGTTTGCGTCGCCGAACAACGCTTGCTGGTCCCACGACAACCGCGCCGCCGGCTTGCGTATTCCGGCCAGTTCGCCGGTTGCGCGTCGGGTCGAGAACCGCTTGCCGGGCGCCGATGCCAACCCGTATCTGGCCATCGCTGCGAGCCTGGCCGCCGGCTTGTACGGCATCGAGCATGAGCTGGAGCCAAGCGAAGCGATTCAGGGCGAGTTCGACGTGCCGGACAATCTTTCGCTGCCGTGCACCCTGCACGCGGCGCTTGAACGTCTGAAGCGCAGCCAGCTTGCAAAGGAACTGTTCGGCACGGAGTTCATCGAAGGCTACATCGCTTCGAAGACCATGGAGTTGACCAGTTTCTTTGATGAAATCACTCCCTGGGAACGCCGTGTTCTAGCAGCCCAGGCCTGACGAAATGTTGCCGTCGGGCTATCGTTTGATAGCCCGATACTTACCGCAAGGAGCCGCTCGGAACGCCGATGCGCCAAATCTGGAAATCCTTTCGAGCGCTGTATTTCGCCTCGCTGATGATGTTGATCGGCTCGGGCCTTCTTTCTACTTATCTGGCTTTGCGTCTGGCTGCCGACCATGTCGACGGGTTGTGGGTCGGTGCGTTGATGGCGGCCAACTATTTCGGTCTGGTGCTGGGCGGCAAGATCGGTCACCGCCTGATTGCCCGGGTCGGGCATATCCGCGCCTACTCGGCGTGTGCGGGGATCGTCGGCGCAGCGGTGCTCGGTCATGGTCTGGTGGACTGGCTGCCGGCCTGGCTGGTGCTGCGGACCATCGTCGGCCTCGGCATGATGTGCCAATACATGGTCATCGAGAGCTGGCTGAACGAGCAGGCTGACGCCAATCAGCGCGGCCTAGTGTTCAGCGGCTACATGATCGCATCGTATCTGGGGCTGGTGCTCGGTCAGCTGATTCTGGTCATGCACCCGGGCTTGGGCCTGGAACTGCTGATGCTGGTCGCGCTGTGCTTTGCCCTGTGTCTGGTGCCGGTGGCGCTGACCCGGCGGATTCACCCGGCACCGCTGCATCCGGCGCCGATGGAGCCGCGCTTCTTTATCAAGCGCGTGCCGCAGTCGCTGAGCACGGTGCTTGGTGCAGGTCTCATCATCGGTTCGTTCTACGGTCTGGCGCCGCTGTATGCCTCGCAGCAGGGGCTGTCCACCGAACAGGTCGGTCTGTTCATGGGTAGCTGCATTTTTGCCGGGCTGGTGGTGCAGTGGCCGTTGGGCTGGTTGTCCGACCGCTATGACCGGGCGCTGTTGATCCGCTGTTTCGCGTTCTTCCTCGCAATTGCTGCATTACCGCTGGCGATTCTGCCGCAGGTGCCACTGGAGGTGCTGTTCGTGGTCGGCTTCCTCTGCTCGCTGGTGCAGTTTTGCCTGTACCCGTTGGCGGTGGCGTTCTCCAACGACCACGTCGAAGGCGAGCGTCGGGTGTCGCTGACGGCGATGCTGCTGGTGACTTACGGCGTGGGCGCCAGTATCGGGCCGCTGGCGGCCGGGGTGCTGATGAAGCTGTTCGGGCCGCAGAGCCTGTATGCGTTCTTTACCTTTTTCGCGCTGGTGCTGGTGTGGCGGATCCGGCCGAAAGCCGTGACCAATCTGCACCAGGTCGACGATGCACCTCTGCATCACGTGGCGATGCCGGACAGCATGTCCAGTTCGCCGCTGGTGGCTGCGCTTGACCCGCGGGTCGACGAGCAGGTGGTGCAGGAGCAGATGCAGAATACGGTCGCTCCTGAACCGGAGCCAGAACCTGAACCAGAGCCAGAATCTGCCGCGCCCACCGACTCGACAGTCGAAGACGAGGGGCCGGACATCACTCCCGCCAAGCCGTGATCCGGGCATAAAAAACGGGCAGTCACCGCAGTGACTGCCCGTTTTTTATGCCTGCCGATCAGAGATCGTCTTTATCGAACCGACGCGCTTCGCGCTGCAGTTGATAAACGAAACGCTCGACGTTGCGGGCCGCCGGGCCGCTGATGTTGTGAAAGCGCAGGCCGGCGAAGGTGATGTTGAGCTTTTCTTCGAAGTGCAGGTAACGCAGCTCGACCGATACCGGTTGGTTGCCGAACAGCGGCGCGGCGATCAGGCGATCATAGACCTGGCCCAGTTGCAGGCGGTCAGTGATGTCGCCTTCGAAACGCAGCTTGCAACCGGTGGCAGAGATATCCAGCAGTTTGCCGCCGATCGGCGACTTGAGCTTTTCGCCACCCAGTTCGACGCTGACCAGGTCGGTCAGCTTCAGGGCGGCGCGAAAGGCATTGCGGCGCTGGTGATAAACCACTTCGGTGGGCAGGTCGCCGGTGTAGAAGCGGTCGCCGTCGGAATCCTTGATGCTCAGCGTGCCTGTGCATTCCCAGGCAATGCGCACGCCATCATGAAAGCCCTCAACCTTGAACGGTTCGCCTGCTTCCAGAAAACGTTCGCCGTCGCGCGGGATCATTTCATCAAGCTTGATCGAACCATTTTCGCGATCGACTTCAATCAGGTAGCTCTGGAAGCGCTGGCTACGCTCGTGGAACGTAATGATCAGCGGATCGTGGCTCTCTTGCAGCTGGCGCAGATTGCTGGAGATCTCCAGGGGCGTGGTGAGCACCTTTGGGGGCTGCGGAGCGTCATCGTTGGACACGTTAAATCAATCTCCAGACAAAATTTGACTACGGCTGGCCAGTATTTTGCCAGCATGTTTCGCACGTTGATAGGGCGCAAGCATAGAAGAAAGCATCACGCCTGGCTGAGCGCGCGCGGTTTCTGCAGTTTGGAGAAGGTGCCACTGGCATCGTAGAGCGCGGGAGGCTCGCCGCCGGTGAGGATTTTCAGCTGATTGGCCGTAGCGGCCTGCTGCATGATGATCGACTGGCCGTTCTTGACGTTGGCTGCCTGGCACTGGGCAATCAGGTCGGTCAGGACATCGCTCTGGCTCAGCAACTGGTCGCCGATGCTCGACTGGCTGGCCAGTTGTTCCAGACCTGCGCGGTCGAGGGACAGGTTGAGACTGGCGAGGATTTCGCTGCGCTTGCGGCCATGCTGTTCGAGCAGAATGATCAATGCCTGTTTGCGCGCCAGAATTTCTTCCAGCAGAGGCATGTCGCGACCGTGCAAGGCGAGGGACTCGGTTTGCAGTAACTCCAGCAATTGTTGAGCTGGAGCAAAGTCGTCGGTGATCAGTTGCAATAAATTAGTGTCGTGCATGGCTGGCCTTGGGTTTTAAGCGTCCAAAAGCCTGGCGCTGACCGAGGCCTAGCGCTGGGCTTCGAAATTGAGCAGTTTGCTGGCTACACGGTTGCTGTCGACTTTGTAGCTGCCATCGGCAATCGCTGCTTTCAACTCGGCCACGCGGGCTTTATCGACGGCAGGCTGATCGCGCAGCTTGTCAGTGACCTTCTGCAACTGTTGAGCCTCATTGCTGAGGTGTACCGATTCCCCGCTTTTTGCGGTACTGGCCTGTTCGGCCGGGGTATTCAGCGGCGCGGAGGTGCCGGTTTCGGCGGTTTCCTTGGCGTTGCTGGTACGCGTACTGCCCGTAAGTGACGAGGAGCTGTTCAAACGGCTGAAATCGATGACCATGTTAAAAACCTCTGGGAATTTGGACGCTTGCCATGTTCTCGGCCATCCCCTGGAAAACTTTAGGCTCATTTAGCAATGAGCTTGCATGCGCCGTTGCAGAACCTGCTGCGGCACAGTTTAGGGAACAGCTCTGGTCAGCGCCAGTTTTCTGCTTGAGTACTCAGGGGCTTTTCAAATATCCGTTCATACAGCCGCTCACATCACCGCTACATGGCCGTTCACATGGCAACTTCCACCTGGCCGGGCGCGATAACCTGCGCCTTGATAACCCGTTGGGAATTGAGGTTTTTCACCCGAATCTGTTCTTTCAGGCCACCGTTCGACAGGGCTTCGCCCGGCATGCGGACGGCGAGGGTGCCGCTGCGGGCGGTGATCACCACTTGATCGCCCTTGCGAACCACTTCCGCCTGTTCCAGATGCACCAGGGTGATGACTTGATCGGCTACCGTTGGTCGGGTCAATTTCTGCCCGATGGCTTCATCCACCGACGTCAGAAAACCCTGATTGATCGTGCTGACGTCGCGCTCGCGCAAGGTCACGTCCTGAGGCTCGATGATGCCGGCGCGTTTGAGTGGCCGCGTGGTGGTGACAATCTCGCGAAACAGGCGGACTTGAGCGGGCACGAACACCGTCCAGGGGGAGGCGCCTTCGCAGCGGACCTTGACCGTGACACGGCCCAGAGGGCGTGCCGGACTCTCCAGTGTCGCTGTCAATTCCTTGTCGCACATAGGCATGCGCATGCGGGGATCGAGCTGGTTGACCTCAATTTCATAACGGCCTTCCGTTTGACTGGTAGCCAGATAGTCTTCTACGGTGAATTCAAGAAAGCCCTGAGTGACGCCGATAAGCATGTCAGGCAAGGTAACCGCATCAGCACCGGCAGGGCTGCCAGCGAAAAAAAGGCAAACGGCGGACATCGCGCAAAGCCCTCTGCGGAGGGGAGATGTCAGGCGTCGGAAAAATGTCGTTTGAGCGTTCATACGAGTTAAAAAGCAAGCGCCGTGCCGTTTAGCAATGAATGTGCGTCGCAACAACACTTGGCGTTGGTGTAGGAGTCTGGGCATGGCTGGTGTAATGGATTCGGTGAACCAGCGCACGCAACTGGTGGGGCAGAATCGCCTGGAGCTGTTGTTGTTCCGTCTCGACGGCCAGCAGCTCTACGGGATCAACGTGTTCAAGGTTCGGGAAGTGCTGCAATGCCCGCAACTGACGGTGATGCCCAAGTCCAGTCCTGTCGTGTGCGGGGTGGCGAATATCCGGGGGGCGACCATTCCGATCCTTGATCTGGCGATGGCGACCGGCTCCGGTGCTTTGAAAGACAAGAACAGTCCGTTCGTGATCATCACGGAATACAACACCAAGACCCAGGGTTTCCTGGTGCGCTCGGTGGAACGTATCGTGAACATGAACTGGGAAGAGATCCATCCGCCGCCCAAGGGCACCGGACGCGATCATTACCTGACCGCTGTGACTCGGGTCGACAATCAGTTAGTCGAAATCATCGACGTCGAGAAGGTGCTGGCGGAAGTTGCGCCGACCCCGGAAGCGATTTCGGTCGGCGTGGTGGATGTCGAGACCCAGAGCAAGGCGTTGTCGCTGCGGGTGCTGACGGTCGATGACTCGTCGGTGGCGCGCAAGCAGGTGACGCGTTGCCTGCAGACGGTCGGTGTCGAAGTGGTGGCGTTGAACGACGGCAAGCAGGCGCTGGATTACCTGCGCAAGCTGGTCGACGAGGGCAAGAAGCCGGAAGAAGAGTTCCTGATGATGATCTCCGACATCGAAATGCCGGAGATGGACGGGTACACCCTGACGGCCGAGATCCGCAGCGACCCTCGGATGCAAAAGCTTCATATCATCCTGCATACTTCGTTGTCGGGTGTGTTCAATCAGGCGATGGTCAAGAAAGTCGGTGCCGATGACTTCCTGGCCAAGTTCCGTCCTGATGACCTGGCATCCCGGGTAGTCGACCGGATCAAAGCAGCAGATATCAGCTAAGGGCCTTCTGCCCCTGGCGTTCAACACGATTTAAGAGGCGGCATCATTTGTCTACGGGTAATTTGGATTTCGAACAGTTCCGGGTCTTCCTGGAAAAAGCCTGTGGCATTTTGCTCGGTGAAAACAAGCAGTACCTGGTGTCGAGCCGTCTCAACAAACTGATGGAGCAGCAAGGCATCAAGTCCCTGGGTGAGCTGGTTCAGCGCATCCAGACCCAGCCGCGCAGCGGTTTGCGCGAGCAGGTGGTCGATGCCATGACGACCAACGAAACCCTGTGGTTTCGTGACACCTATCCGTTTGAAGTCTTGAAGAACAAGGTGCTGCCCGAGGCGATCAAGGCCGCTCCCAACCAGCGTCTGCGGATCTGGTCGGCGGCCTGCTCGTCGGGTCAGGAACCCTATTCGCTGTCGATGTCGATCGATGAATTCGAGCGGACCAACATCGGTCAGTTGAAGATGGGTGTGCAGATCGTTGCCACGGATCTGTCCGGCAGCATGCTGACCAACTGCAAGACCGGCGAGTACGACAGCCTGGCGATCGGTCGCGGTCTGTCCGCCGATCGTCTGCAGCGCTACTTCGACCCGAAAGGGCCGGGGCGCTGGGTGATCAAGGCGCCGATCAAGAACCGGGTGGAATTCCGCTCGTTCAACCTGCTCGACAGCTACGCAAGCCTGGGCAAGTTCGACATCGTGTTCTGCCGCAACGTGCTGATCTACTTCTCCGCCGAGGTGAAGAAGGACATCCTGTTGCGCATTCACAGCACGCTGAAGCCGGGCGGTTATCTGTTCCTTGGCGCTTCCGAGGCGCTGAACGGTCTGCCGGATCATTACCAGATGGTTCAGTGCAGCCCGGGGATCATCTACCAGGCGAAGTGATAAAGACCGGCAACACAAGAAACGGGAGTCCTCAGGGGCTCCCGTTTTTTTATGCCTGAAGGTTTTGCCGGTGGCAGGTGGCGGCAGAAAAGCGGCATCCGGCGGAAACCGGTTGCCGCTTTTCTGGCATTGCCGCGTTGCCGGTTCCGCGCAAAGCCCCGTAATCCGGGGCTTTCTCAAACTGGCACGCCGCTTGCTATAACCCTGTTACGAAAAATCCGGTCACCTGAAGGTTCCCGACATGAGCATCAGCTTCGATAAAGCGCTCGGCATTCACGAAAAGGCTCTGGGCTTCCGCGCCCAGCGTGCCGAAGTGCTGGCCAACAACATCGCCAACGCCGACACCCCGAACTACAAGGCGCGGGATCTGGAGTTCTCCAAAGTGCTCGAAGCACAGAGCCAGAAGAACGCCAACGGCACCATCGCCCTGAACATGACCAACAGCCGTCACATCGAAGCTGAAGGCCTGGGCAATGGCGACGAGTCGCTGATGTATCGCACGCCGATGCAGCCGTCGATCGACCAGAACACCGTGGACGCCCAGCTGGAACAGTCGAACTACGCGGAAAACGCGGTCGGCTTCCAGGCCAGCTTCACCCTGCTCAACAGCAAATTCAAAGGGCTGGTCTCAGCCCTGCGCGGAGAGTAATCCATGTCCCTGTCCAGCGTTTTCAACATTGCCGGCAGCGGCATGAGCGCCCAGACCACCCGTCTCAACACCGTGGCGTCGAACATCGCCAACGCCGAGACCGTCTCGTCGAGCATCGACCAGACCTACCGCGCCCGTCACCCGGTATTCGCCACCATGTTCCAGGGCGGCCAGAGCGGCGGCAGCAATTCGCTGTTCCAGAACCAGGACGCAGCCGGCCAGGGCGTGCAGGTCATGGGCGTGGTCGAAGACCAGAGCAACCTCGAAGCGCGCTACGAGCCGAACCATCCGGCGGCCGACGCCAAAGGCTACGTCTACTACCCGAACGTCAACGTGGTGGAAGAAATGGCTGACATGATTTCCGCGAGCCGGTCGTTCCAGACCAACGCCGAAATGATGAACACCGCCAAAACCATGATGCAGAAGGTACTGACCCTCGGTCAGTAATAAGGGGCGACTGCCATGAGTGTTACCGATACCACCAGCAGCCTGACGATGAACGACATACTGGCCAATTCTTCGAAGAAGACCAGTAGCACCACCGCCGGCGGCATCGCTTCGGCCACCAACAGTTCGACCGGCGGCCAGGCCTTGGGCAAGGACGCGTTCCTGCAACTGCTGGTGACCCAGCTGAAGAACCAGAACCCGCTCGACCCGCAGGACAACAGCGCATTCGTTGCCCAGCTGGCGCAGTTCAGCAGCCTTGAGGGGATTACCACCCTCAACAGCACTGTCAGTTCGCTGGCCGGCAACTACAACTCGTCGCAAGCCCTGCAGGCTTCGTCGCTGGTCGGCCGCAACGTGATCGTGCAGACCAACTCGGTCCAGCTCGACGATCCGAGCAAAGGCATGACCGGTTCGGTCACCGTTCCGTCGTCGATTGCCGGCGGTACCGTCTCCATCACCGACAGCAGCGGCACCGTTGTTCGCACCATCGATCTGGGCAGTCGCGCCGCAGGCGACGCGAGCTTCACCTGGGACGGCAAGGACAAGGACGGCAACCTGGTGAAAACCGGTACCTACACCGTCAAGGCCAACGCCTCGATCAACGGCACCGCGACCGACCTGGCGACCTACCTGCCAGCCACGGTCACCAGCGTGACGATCAGCCAGACCGGTGGCGAGCTGATGCTCAACCTGTCCGGCAAGGGCACCGTTGCCCTGTCCAAAGTACAAACCATTGGTATATAGAGCCGACTAACCGGCACAAAGGAGTGGAATATGTCTTTCAATATCGGCCTTAGCGGTCTCTATGCAGCCAACAAGCAACTGGACGTGACCGGCAACAACATCGCCAACGTCGCGACCGCCGGTTTCAAATCGTCCCGTGCAGAATTCGAAGACGTCTACTCGGCCACTCGCCTGGGTAGCGGCAGCAAGGTCATCGGTAACGGTGTGCGCCTGGCCAACGTTTCCCAGCAGTTCACCCAGGGCGACATCAACAACACCGGCAACGTGCTGGACATGGGCATCAACGGTTCGGGCTTCTTCACCCTGAGCAACAACGGCTCGATCTCCTACACCCGTGCCGGTACGTTCAAGGTCGACAAGGACGGCTTCATCACCAACACCGACTACACCTCGCGTCTGCAAGGCTACGGTGTGGACTCCAACGGCAAGGTCATCAACGGCGTGTTGACCGATCTGAAGATCGACACCTCGAACCTGGCGCCGAAGTCCACCTCGCTGGTGACCTCGACCATCAACCTGAACTCGACCGCTCCGGTGATCGACGACACAGTGGCGGCCGGCAAGTTCGACCCTAGCAAGACCGAGACTTACACCAAGTCGTTCAGCACCCCGATCTATGACAGCCAGGGTAACGCCCACGTCATGGACCAGTACATGGTGAAAACCGGTGCCAACACCTGGAAGGTCTACACCCTGGTGGACGGTCGTAACCCGGATGCTACCGGTAGCGATCCGAAAGTCACCGCACCTGTTGCTTCGACCATGACCTTCGACTCCACCGGTCAACTGACTCAGGTCAGCACGCCGCCTGCCGTGATCAGCAGCGACCTGAAACTCACTGGCTGGGTACCGGGTACTGTCACCAACGGCGTGTGGAAGGCCAACGGCGCTTCGGCGAACCCGGCTGGCATCACCATTTCGATGGCCAAGACCACTCAGTTCAACGCTGACACCGCGCGTTCGATCCCGACTCAGGATGGTTACGCGACTGGCCAGATCACCAACCTGACCATCGACGGTACCGGTACGCTGTTTGCCAACTTTAGCAACAACCAGAGCAAGGCCATCGGCCAGGTTGCGCTGGCGAGCTTCACCAACGAGCAGGGTCTGCAGCCTATCGGTGGTACCAGCTGGAAAGAGACTTACGCTTCGGGTATTCCGGGCTACGACGCGCCGGAGACCGGTACGCTGGGTTCGGTTGTTTCGAACTCGCTGGAGGAGTCGAACGTTAACCTGACCAATGAGCTGGTTGATCTGATCAAGGGTCAGAGCAACTATCAGGCGAACGCCAAGACCATTTCGACTCAGAGCACTATCATGCAGACCATTATTCAGATGACCTGATTTCTGGGTTTTGGCTGGTTAAGGAGCCCCTCTTTTTGAGGGGCTTTTTTTGGCTTGGGTTTGGGGGTGGATCCGTTGCTTCGGGTGTTGCGGATTATGGTTCCGCCCTTACGGCGGGTCACTTTGGCAAACGCCCCAAAGTAACCAAAGGTCTGGACCCCGGCGTTCGGCCCCTCGCTTTGGCTCGGTGTTCCTTCGTTCCGGGATTCATCCGGGGGCATCGCCTACGGTTTGCTTCGCTGCACCTCCTCTCGATGCATGCGGCTTCGCCGCACGGTCGCTGCGCTCCCACCCCCGGATAAATCCCTCCACTCAGCCTTCCGATGGGGCCGGCACGTCAAAAGCGGTACTCGAGCTAACGCTCATCGTGTTGAGTGGTGGGAAGCCAAAGCCAAAGCAGAAGAAGCAGCAGGAGTCGAGTTGCATGCTTTTTAAAACCCGAGTTCAAATCGGTATTTCACGTCGGCGTACCTCCCCAAAACACCTCGGTCAGTTCCCTCTCCCTCTGGGCGGTCCGACGTTTCGGGAGGGTTAGGGTGAGGGCGGCTTTTGCTTTTTGCGCGGGCAAAAGAAAACCCCCGACAAACCAGAAGTCTGTCGGGGGGGTTCTCGGATCAGGCGTTTCGCAACGCCTGATTCAGCTCAGCTTATTGGCAAGCTTCGCAATCCGGCTCGTCGATGGCGCAAGCCTTCGGTACTGGAGCAGGGCCGGCAGGGGCTGCCAGGACCGAGTCGTCGCCGTGGTTGCCGCCGCTGGATACAGCGTTCAGCTTGCCGGTGTTGATGGTCGACTTCTCGGTGCTGGTCGCGGCCAGGGCACGGAGGTAGTAGGTGGTTTTCAGACCACGGTACCAGGCCATGCGGTAGGTCACGTCCAGCTTCTTGCCCGATGCGCCGGCGATGTACAGGTTCAGCGACTGGGCCTGGTCGATCCACTTCTGACGACGGCTGGCGGCGTCAACGATCCACTTGGTGTCCACTTCGAACGCGGTCGCGTAGAGCTCTTTGAGTTCTTGCGGGATGCGCTCGATCTGCTGAACCGAACCGTCGTAGTACTTCAGGTCGTTGATCATGACCGAGTCCCACAGACCGCGAGCCTTCAGGTCGCGAACCAGGTACGGGTTGATCACGGTGAATTCGCCCGACAGGTTCGATTTCACATACAGGTTCTGGTAGGTCGGTTCGATCGACTGCGATACGCCGGTGATGTTGGCGATGGTAGCGGTCGGTGCGATGGCCATGATGTTCGAGTTACGGATGCCTTTCTGTACACGGGCGCGAACCGGTGCCCAGTCCAGGGACTCGGTCAGGTCGACGTCGATGTACTTCTGGCCACGTGCTTCGATCAGGATCTGTTGCGAATCCAGCGGCAGTACGCCTTTGGACCACAGCGAACCCTGGAACGTCTCGTACGAGCCGCGCTCGTCAGCCAGGTCGCAGGAAGCCTGGATCGCGTAGTAGCTGACCGCTTCCATCGACTTGTCGGCGAACTCGACGGCAGCGTCGGAGCCGTAAGGAATGTGCTGCAGGTACAGCGCGTCCTGGAAGCCCATGATGCCCAGGCCGACCGGACGGTGGCGGAAGTTGGAGTTCTTCGCCTGCGGTACCGAGTAGTAGTTGATGTCGATCACGTTGTCGAGCATGCGCACGGCTACATCGATGGTGCGCTTGAGCTTGGCGGTGTCCAGCTTGCCGTCGACGATGTGGTTCGGCAGGTTGATCGAGCCCAGGTTGCAGACCGCGATCTCGTCCTTGTTGGTGTTCAAGGTGATCTCGGTGCACAGGTTCGAGCTGTGAACAACGCCGACGTGCTGCTGCGGGCTGCGCAGGTTGCACGGATCCTTGAAAGTCAGCCATGGGTGGCCGGTTTCGAACAGCATCGACAGCATCTTGCGCCACAGGTCTTTGGCCTGGATGGTCTTGAACAGTTTGACCTTGCCTGGGTACTCGGTCAGGGCTTCGTAGTACTCGTAGCGCTCTTCGAAGGCCTTGCCGGTCAGGTCGTGCAGGTCCGGTACTTCGGACGGCGAGAACAGGGTCCACTTGCCGTCATCGAAGACGCGCTTCATGAACAGGTCAGGGATCCAGTTGGCAGTGTTCATGTCGTGGGTACGACGACGGTCATCACCGGTGTTCTTGCGGAGTTCGATGAACTCCTCGATGTCCATGTGCCAGGTTTCCAGGTAGGCACACACAGCGCCTTTGCGCTTGCCACCCTGGTTAACGGCAACGGCGGTGTCGTTCACCACTTTCAGGAACGGAACCACGCCTTGCGACTTGCCGTTGGTGCCCTTGATGTAAGAACCCAGTGCACGAACCGGAGTCCAGTCGTTGCCCAGGCCGCCAGCGAATTTCGACAGCATGGCGTTGTCGTGGATCGCGTGGTAGATGCCCGACAGGTCATCCGGCACGGTGGTCAGGTAGCAGCTCGACAGCTGTGGACGCAGGGTACCGGCGTTGAACAGGGTCGGGGTCGAAGCCATGTAGTCGAACGAGGACAGCAGGTTGTAGAACTCGATCGCACGGTCTTCTTTCTGCTTCTCTTCGATCGCCAGGCCCATGGCCACGCGCATGAAGAAGATCTGCGGCAGTTCGAAGCGCACGCCATCCTTGTGGATGAAGTAACGGTCGTACAGGGTCTGCAGGCCCAGGTAGGTGAATTGCTGGTCGCGCTCGTGGTTGATCGCCTTGCCCAGTTTTTCCAGGTCGAAGGAGGCCAGCACAGGGTTCAGCAGTTCGAACTCGATACCTTTGGCGACGTAGGCCGGCAGGGCCTTGGCGTACAGGTCGGCCATTTCGTGGTGAGTGGCGCTCTCGGCCACGCCCAGGAAGCCCAGGCCTTCGGCACGCAGGGTGTCCATCAGCAGGCGGGCGGTCACGAACGAGTAGTTCGGCTCGCGCTCGACCAGGGTACGCGCGGTCATTACCAGCGCGGTGTTGACGTCGTTCAGGGCCACGCCGTCGTACAGGTTCTTCAGGGTTTCGCGCTGGATCAGGTCGCCGTCGACTTCGGCCAGACCTTCGCAGGCTTCAGTGACGATGGTGTTCAGGCGGCCCATGTCCAGCGGCGCGAGGCTGCCGTCGGCGCGAGTGATGCGGATCGACGGGTGCGCCTGTACCGGTTCTTCGGCGGTGGTGCGAACGGCGCGTTCCTTGGAACGGGCGTCACGGTAGATCACGTAGTCGCGAGCCACTTTCTGCTCGCCGGCACGCATCAGGGCCAGTTCGACCTGGTCCTGGATTTCTTCGATGTGGATGGTGCCGCCCGACGGCATGCGACGCTTGAAGGTCGCGGTGACCTGTTCGGTCAGACGGGCAACGGTGTCGTGGATTCGCGACGAAGCGGCAGCGGTGCCGCCCTCAACTGCGAGAAACGCTTTGGTGATAGCGACGGTGATCTTGTCATCGGTGTAAGGAACGACAGTGCCATTACGCTTGATCACACGCAGTTGGCCAGGCGCGGTGGCAGCCAGATCCGAATTCGAATCGGCGGCCTGCGGCAAGGTGCCCTGCGGGTTCTCGCGAGTTGTGTCGGTTTGCATGGGTGTCTCCACGTTCTCTATGTTTGTTTGGGCACCATCACGGTGCCCACCGTTCCGTCCTGAAGCACTACGACCGGCAGTAGCCGGGTAACGACTTCGGGACAGTTCAGGAAGGGGGCCTTGTGGGCGCCGCTTCCATGCCGAAGTCTTCGGTTCGCGCGATACGCGTGAAACCGCATTCCTTTCGGGGAGCAGTTTGGGACTGCAACACCCGTACCGTTTACGCCGTGATCGGCTGAAAAACGGTAGCCATCCGCAGGCGCGGTTTGGGCTTCTGAAAATACGTTTGGTTCAACCCGACAATGGCAATAAAAAGCCTTGAATTCACTGTCCGGTTTGTGTTTGGTTTTTTGGCCTCAACCCCTACATGTAGGGTTTTTTCAAGCGCGGGCTACAAGATAATGCGTTTTGGGGGAGGATTGCAACGGACAGCCTGTGGATAACCCTGTGCGTAAATTGTGTGCGAAATGTCGAATTCACGTGTAGGCCGCGAACCTGCTGAGCTAGACCGTTTGTCACTGTTTTCTACCGCAAAAAAATGCTGCGGCGGAATTTTGAGGGCGCGAACCCTATCACAAAAATCCGCCTTGTCCGAACGCATTTACCGACTTGTGTTCTGGCTGTACGCCGTTTATACAATCGGCCCATGCGCACGCATTCTTATCCTCCTTAAAGATGACAAAAAGACGGGAGGATCCTTCCTTTATAAGCAGCATCGGCAAGCAGAGGTCACCCGTGGAGCAAGAAGCCTGGCAGGTATTGATAGTCGAGGACGACCAGCGTCTGGCCGAACTGACCCGTGAATACCTGCAAGCCAACGGATTGCGCGTGGAGATCGAAGGCAACGGTGCACTGGCGGCGGCGCGGATCATCAAGGAACAGCCGGACCTGGTAATCCTCGACCTGATGCTCCCCGGCGAAGACGGCCTGAGCATCTGCCGCAAGGTGCGCGACCGCTACGACGGGCCGATCCTGATGCTCACCGCGCGCACCGATGACGCCGACCAGATCCTCGGCCTGGATCTCGGCGCCGATGACTATGTCTGCAAACCGGTTCGCCCGCGGCTGCTGCTGGCGCGTATCCAGGCGCTGCTGCGACGCAGTGACACACCGGAGGCGCCGGCCGGCAATCCGCGTCGGCTGCAATTCGGCCCGCTGGTGGTGGACAACGCGTTGCGCGAAGCCTGGCTCAGCGACAGTGGCATCGAGCTGACCAGCGCCGAATTCGATCTGCTCTGGCTGTTGGTGTCCAACGCCGGACGGATCCTGTCCCGGGAAGAAATCTTCACCGCACTGCGCGGCATCGGTTACGACGGCCAGGACCGCTCGATCGATGTACGCATCTCGCGCATCCGCCCGAAAATCGGCGACGACCCCGATCACCCGCGCCTGATCAAGACCATCCGCAGCAAAGGCTATCTGTTCGTGCCGGAAGCCTGCGCAGACCTGCCGCTGTGAATTCGATCTTCCTGCGCATCTATGGCGGCATGTGCGCGGCGCTGATTCTGGTGGCGGTGCTCGGCGTGCTGGCGCTGCACCTGCTTAACCAGGTGCGCAGCGAGCAATACCGCGAGCGTCTGGCCCACGGCACGTTTTCGCTGATGGCCGACAACCTGCAACCGATGAACGAAACCGAGCGCCATCGCGCCTTGCTGGTGTGGGAGCGCCTGCTCGGGATTCCGCTGGCGCTGAAGACCTTTGCCCAGACCGATCTCGACCTGACCCAGCGCACCCGGGTGCAGCGCGGCCAGGCGCTGGTCGAGCAGACTGGCCCGCACGCGGCCAAGGTCTATCGGCTGGTCAGCGACAAAGATCAACTGGTGCTGGTGGGCGAGGTGCAGCAGATCAGCGAGCAGCTGGCCCGGGCGACCATTTACCTGTTGGCCGATGAACTGGTGCGGGTGCCCGTGGGCGAGCAGCCCAAACGACTGGCGCAATTGAAGGAAGACAAAGGCTTCGGCTTCGATTTGCGGCTGGTCACCGTCAGCGATGCCGACATGGACGAAGACCAGAGCCGTCGGGTGTCCGAGGGCGATACGGTGATGGCGCTGGGCAAGGGCGGCGATTCGATCCGGGTGTTCGCCGGCATGGTCGGCACGCCGTGGGTGCTGGAAATCGGGCCGCTGTATCAGATGAACCCGTACCCGCCGGAATGGCTGGTGCTGATCGCCGCCCTCGGCCTGACCCTGATCGGCCTGATTGTCTATCTATTGGTGCGTCAGCTCGAACGGCGTTTGCGCGGGCTCGAAGCCGCTGCCACGCGCATCGCCAAAGGCAGCCTGGAAACCCGGGTGCCGGCCCGTGGTGCCGACTCGGTGGGCAAACTGGCGGCGGCGTTCAACGGCATGGCCGAGCACTTGCAGCAGTTGCTCGCCATCCAGCGTGAACTGGTGCGCGCGGTGTCCCACGAATTGCGCACGCCGGTGGCGCGCCTGCGTTTCGGTCTGGAGATGATCGGCTCGGCTACCACCCCGCAGGCGCTGGAAAAATACCGCGAGGGCATGGACCACGACATCGAGGACCTCGACAAACTGGTCGATGAAATGCTCACGTACGCCCGGCTGGAGCAGGGCTCGCCGGCGCTGACCTTCCAGCGCATCGATCTGGATGCACTGGTCAATCAGGTGATCGAAGAGCTGGCGCCTCTGCGCGCCGAAGTCACGGTACAGCGCGGTCTGTGCCTGTCGGCGGCGGATTGCGATGACGCCTGGGTCGAGGCCGAGCCGCGTTACCTGCACCGGGCCCTGCAGAACCTGGTGAGCAACGCCATGCGCCATGCACGCTCGAAGGTCACGGTCAGTTATCAGGTCGGGCAGATGCGCTGTCGGGTGGATGTCGAGGACGACGGGCCCGGTGTGCCGGAAACCGCCTGGGAGAAAATCTTTACGCCGTTCCTGCGCCTGGACGACAGCCGCACCCGGGCGTCCGGCGGGCACGGGCTGGGCCTGTCGATCGTGCGGCGGATCATCCACTGGCACGACGGCCGGGCGCTGATCGGCAAGAGCAAGAGCCTGGGCGGAGCGTGCTTCAGCCTGAGCTGGCCGAGGAATCAGGAGCGGCGCTGATCTCGCATTGCTCAATGCTGACCCATTCGCGAGCAAGCTCGCTCCCACCCGCAAGCGCGCAGACCTGTGGGAGCGAGCTTGCTCGCGATAGGGCCATTCCAAACAGTACAAACCTTCAGGCAGGAATGCTGACCAGACTCAGCAACTGCCCGTCCTGCACGCCGAATTGCGCATCGAGCTCCGTGCCGTTGCGCCATTCGCTGGACAGGTCCGTCAGCAACCGCAGCCGTACCTGACCCTGTTCATTCCACTCCAGCACCTCGGCGTGTTCGAAGTAGAAGCGCTGCTGCACGATCGGGTACAGCGCCTTGAACAGGCTTTCTTTCACCGAAAAGGTCAGGGTCACCCAGAGCGCGATCTGATCCCGGGAACCGGCGGCCATGCGCTGCATTTCCGGCGGGGTCAGGATTTCTCCGGCCAGCCGCTCGGCGCGTTCGGCGTTGAGCAGGTTTTCCAGATCCATGCCCAGCCCGCGCCAGTGCTGTTTGTTGGCGACAATCGCTGCCGCACGGCCGGTGCTGTGGGTGATCGAGCCGCAGATGTGCGCCGGCCAAATGGGCGCGCGATCCTCGCCAATCGCCGGAACAGTGCTCGAGCCTTCCAGCTGCTGCAACGCCGCCCGGGCACAAATCCGCCCGGCAAGGAATTCCGCCTGCCGCTTGGCCACCGAACGCTGAATGCTCGGCGGCGTCTCGATGGCGCTGCGCCGGAAGTCATCGCCCAGCAGTAGCGACGGATCGAAATGGGTGCTCAGAAACACGGTGTCGGGCAACACCGTCGGCAGCGGCCAATGGGCATCGAGCGGGGTACAGCAGGCGGGGAGGAAAGGGCTGGCAGTCATGTCGGGCATTTTGCCGGGTTGTCTTCGGGCTGGATAGTGCAGAGGAAGTGATCGTTCCCACGCCGAAGCCTCGATCCATGATCGTTCCCACGCTCCGCGTGGGAATGCATACAGTGACGCTCCGCGTCACACAGCGAAGGGACGCGGAGCGTCCCGGGCTGCATTCCCACGCGGAGCGTGGGAACGATCAGCATCAGCGCGAGGGGGCGACCGGGTTCAGCCAAAGATTTTCTTGAAGAACGCCTGCATGTCCCCCCAGGATTTTTCATCGGCAGCCTTGTTGTAGCCGATATCCGGGCCACCGTGATCGCCGTGGCTCAGGCGATCCGCGTCAGGATTGCTGAAGCCGTGCTTGGCGCCGTCGAGGCTGACGAATTGATAGTCGGCGCCGGCCTTGTCCATTTCCGACTTGAACGCCGTGACGTTTTCCGGGGTGACCATGCTGTCCAGCGCGCCGTGCTCGACGAGGACTTTCGCCTTCACGCTGCCCGGCGTAGCCGGGGTCTTGGTGGCCAGCGCACCGTGGAAACTCACCACGCCGGCCAGCGGCACACCCTGACGTGCCGCATTCAGCACCACGCCACCGCCGAAGCAGTAACCGATGGCGGCGATTTTATCCTTGTCGGTCTGCGGCTGTTTCTTCAACAGATCCAGCCCGGCCTCAAAGCGCTTGCTGGCCGCATCGGCGTTCTGCGTGGCGGCTTGCATGAACGCCATCGCGTCTTTCGGGTGCTCGGTGTTCTTGCCTTCACCGTACATGTCGATCGCCAGCGCGCTGTAACCGAGCCCGGCGAGATCCCGGGCGCGGCGCTTGGCGTAGTCGTTCAGGCCCCACCATTCATGGACCACCACCACGCCGGGGCGCGGGCCCTTGATCGCGTCGTCGTAGGCGTAGTAACCGATCAGCTTCGTGCCGTCGGCACTCTGATAGGGAATTTCCTCGGTCTTGATCGCTGCCTGGCTGAGGCCGCTGAAGACAAGGAGGGCGAGGGTTAGAAGCAGGCGCATGATCGGGTCTCCGGACAATAAGGGGTCAAAACAGCCTAGTTCATTTCATTCAGGCGAGGTTCAGAGAGCGTTCAGGGGCGGTACAGGGGAGGGTCAGTAACCTTGCGCCATACCCGAAGAGCACAACTGAGGAACACTCAATGACTCGTTTGAACAAACTGCTGCTGGCTTTCACCGTCATGAGCGCAAGCATCGCTGCCCATGCCGACACCACCACCAACTTCGCCGGCCTGACCTTCGGCCAGACCAGCGACAAGATCAAGAAATCCTACGCCCTGAACGACAACCTCGGCCACCCGGACGCCACGGCGGCCATCGACGGCAACAACACCTACGGCCTGCGCCTGGGTCAGCAAAACAGCCAGGGTCGCTACTACGCCACCTACGACAACGTGTCCGGCTCGCACAATGGCATTAAACTGCGCCAGGAAAACCTGCTGGGCAGCTACGATCTGTTCTACCCGGTGGGCAGCAGCACCAAGCTGTTCGGTGGCGCCACGGCCGGTCTGACCAAGTTGACCCAGGATTCGCCAGGCTACAGCCGCGACAGTGACATCGGTTACGCCGTCGGTGGCCAGTTCGGTGTGCTGCAGCAAGTCTCGCAGAACACCTCGGTCGAACTCGGTTACCGTTACCTGCGCAGCAACGCCAGCACCGAAATGAAAGAGAGCGGCGGCAGCAAGCAAGGCTCGCTGGACTTGACCAGCAGCGCCCAGACTTACCTGTCGGCCAACTACGCTTTCTAAGCGATTGGCGTCAGGCCCGCGCCGGGTCGTCCTTCGAGGGGCGACCCGGCGCAGCCATGTGAGGCGAAAGCCTTTGGAGTTGTCGATTTACCCGGGAGAGCGTCATGAAACTGTTGGTCGTCGAAGATGAAGCGCTGTTGCGCCATCACCTGCAAACCCGCCTGACGGAGAGCGGTCACGTGGTCGAGTCCGTGGCCAATGCCGAAGAGGCGTTGTACCAGACCGGGCAATTCAACTTTGACCTGGCGGTGATCGACCTCGGCCTGCCGGGCATGGGCGGGCTCGACCTGATCCGCCAGTTGCGCTCGGGCGGCAAGACCTTTCCGATCCTGATCCTCACCGCGCGCGGCAACTGGCAGGACAAGGTCGAAGGCCTGGCCGCCGGTGCCGACGATTACGTGGTCAAGCCGTTCCAGTTCGAAGAACTCGAAGCGCGGCTCAATGCCTTGCTGCGCCGCTCCAGCGGTTTTACCCAGTCGACCATCGTCGCCGGCCCGCTGTTGCTGGACCTCAATCGCAAGCAGGCGACCCTCGACGAGCAACCGCTGGCGCTGACCGCCTACGAGTACCGGATCCTCGAATACCTCATGCGCCATCACCAGCAGGTGGTGCCCAAGGACCGGTTGATGGAGCAGCTGTACCCGGATGACGACGAGCGCGATCCGAACGTGATCGAAGTGCTGGTCGGCCGTCTGCGCCGCAAGCTCGAAGGCCCGGCCGGGTTCAAGCCGATCGACACCGTGCGCGGCCTCGGCTACCTGTTCAATGAGCGCTGCACTTGATCCGTTCCCTTCGCGTCCGGCTGATGCTCGCCGCCACCACCC
The DNA here is from genome assembly GCF_024749205.1 of Pseudomonas sp. B21-021. NCBI lineage: Bacteria > Pseudomonadati > Pseudomonadota > Gammaproteobacteria > Pseudomonadales > Pseudomonadaceae > Pseudomonas > Pseudomonas sp. B21-021. Next base: position 4,868,743 of record NZ_CP087192.1, on the reverse strand, counting down.
TGGCGGTGTTGTTCATGCTCGCGTTGCTCCCGGCGATGCAGGGCGCGTTCAGCCTGGCGTTGCAGGACTCGATCGAGCAGCGGCTGGCGTCCGACGTCACCACGCTGATCTCCGCCGCGCGGGTTGAAAACAACCGCTTGATGATGCCGGCACAGTTGCCCGACGAGCGCTTCAACCTCACGGACAATCGCCTGCTCGGCTACATCTATGACCGCGAAGGGCATCTGGTCTGGCGCTCGAAGGGCACCCAGGAAGAGAAGATCAACTACACGCCGCGCTACGACGGCCTCGGCAACGAGTTCGCGCGGATCCGCGAGGCCAACGGTCAGGAATTCTTCGTCTACGACGTCGAAGTCAAATTGCTCGGCGGCAAAAGCGCAGCCTTCAGTATCGTGGCCCTGCAACCGGTGCGCGAATACGAAACCACCCTCGAAGGCCTGCGGGAAAATCTCTACCTCGGTTTCGGTGCGGCGTTGCTGGTGCTGCTGGCGCTGCTGTGGATCGGCCTGACCTGGGGCCTGAAAGCCTTGCGCCGGCTCAGCCAGGAACTCGACGAAATCGAAGGCGGAACCCTCGAAAGCCTCAGCGAACAGCACCCGCGTGAACTGTTGCGCCTGACCGGTTCCCTCAACCGCCTGCTGCACAGCGAGCGCCAGCAGCGCAGCCGTTACCGCGACTCCCTCGACGATCTGGCCCACAGCCTGAAAACCCCGCTGGCGGTATTGCAAGGCGTCAGCGAAGACATGGCCCAGCGCCCCGAAGACCGCGATCAGGCGTGGGTGCTGCAAACCCAGATCGAACGCATGAGCCAGCAGATCGGCTACCAGTTGCAACGCGCCAGCCTGCGCAAAAGCGGTCTGGTGCGCCATCAGGTGCGTCTGCGCCCGGTGCTGCAAAGCCTGTGCGACACACTGAACAAGGTCTACCGCGACAAACACGTGCGCGTCGCCTTCGATCTGCCGGAGCACTGTTACGTGCCGATCGAGCAGGGCGCCTTGCTGGAAATGATGGGTAACCTGCTGGAAAACGCCTACCGCCTGTGCCTGGGCGAAGTGCGCATCAGCGTGCGCGAAGGCCTGGACGGAATTGAACTGTGCATCGAAGACGACGGCCCCGGCGTACCACCGGATCAGCGCGCACGGATTCTCGAACGCGGCGAACGCCTCGACCGCCAGCATCCGGGGCAGGGGATTGGTCTTGCGGTGGTCAAGGACATCATCGAGAGCTACAGCGCCAAGCTGACCTTGGGCGATTCGCCGATGGGCGGGGCGGCGTTCAGGATTCATTTTCCGGCGGCGTGACGGTCTACTGCTCCTGCGCCCGATAAGCCCCCGGCGTCAGCCCTGTCCACTTCTTGAACGCCCGATGAAACGCCGACGGCTCGGAAAACCCGAGCTGTTCGGCGATCTGTTGCAACGACAGATCCGCCCGGCCCAAGTGATAAATCGCGATGTCCCGGCGCAATTGATCCTTCAATTCCTGAAAACTGGTGCCTTCCTCGCGCAAATGCCGGCGCAGGGTTTGCGGGCTGATGTGCAGGTGCGCGGCCACGGCTTCGAGGTCCGGCCAGCGTGCGCTGTCGTGGCTGAGCAAACGGCGCAGTCGGCTGCTCAGGCTGTTGCCGTCGTCCGGGCGGGACAGCAGGTCGGCAGGGGAGCGTTCGAGGAAATGCTTGAGGGTGCGTTCGTCCTGCAACAGCGGCATGTGCAAATAGCGGCTGTGAAACACCAGGCTGCTTTGCTTTGCAGAAAATTCCAGCGGGCATGAAAACAGCAGGTCGTATTCCGCCCCGTGTGCCGGTTTCGGGTAGCTGAAGCTCGCCTGTTCAAGGCGAATCCGCTGGCCGATCAGCCAGCTGCCGAGGCGATGCCAGATCACCAGCAGGCTCTCGCTGAGAAAGTGATCCGGGTCCCACAATTGCGCATCGTCGAGACTCAGACGCACCCATTCGTCTTCATGGGTCAGGGTCAGGCGCGGGGCTTCGGGGAATAGGCTATAAAACAATAAGCCGCGTTGCAGAGCCTTCTCCAGGCTGCGGCAATGAATGATCGCGTGGCACATCATGGCAAAGCTGCCGGGTTTGCTCGGCGCATTGCCAAAACCCAGGTATTCGTCGTCCAGGGCCAGCCACAGGTTCTGGATCAGTTGGGTGAATTGTTCCGGGGCGATCCGCGCGCGCGGCTCGTCGAGCAGTTCGGGACTGATGCCCAGTTGCTGCAGCAGGTCCGAATAGTCGTAACCCGAGCGCCGCGCGCCACCGAGGGCGGCGCGGGCAAAGTGACTGGCGATGGTGCGTTCGCGCATGAGCGGCAGATCCTTTCTCTGGCGACCGATGGTAGCGGCTGCCTTTGATCGGTAACAAGGCGGATTTCCGCCAAATTGTAGGACGAGGTCGGGCGAGTTGGCGGAAATCCGCCACACTTGAGTAACCGAACGGTGACACAGAAAAAGCCGTATCCCCTGATATCAAAAGGCTTGCAGCGATTTGCACCAAAGTGGCACGACGTTTGCGATAAGAGCGACAGAAGCGTGCGCCGAGCCGGTCCGGAAAAGCGCCGTTCGACACAACAAATCCCTCCAGTGCAGGAGGGTTCGCAATTCAAGTGTCGCGTACAACAGATGGATGTTGCCGCGCGGGACTCTTGAGGAACTTTGCAATGACGACTCGTCAGCCACTGTACAAATCCCTGTATTTCCAGGTGATCGTTGCAATCGCCATCGGCATCCTGCTCGGTCACTTCTACCCTCAGACCGGCGTGGCGCTCAAGCCACTGGGTGACGGGTTCATCAAACTGATCAAAATGGTCATCGCACCGATCATCTTCTGTACCGTTGTCAGCGGCATCGCCGGCATGCAGAACATGAAATCCGTGGGCAAGACCGGCGGCTACGCGCTGCTGTACTTCGAAATCGTTTCCACCATCGCCCTGCTGATCGGTCTGGTCGTGGTCAACGTTGTGCAACCGGGCGCCGGCATGCACATCGACGTCACCACCCTGGACGCCTCGAAAATCGCCACCTATGTGACGGCCAGTAAAGACCAGAGCATTGTTGGCTTCCTCCTCAACGTGATCCCGAACACCATCGTCGGCGCGTTTGCCACCGGTGACATTCTGCAAGTGTTGATGTTCTCGGTGATCTTCGGCTATGCACTGCATCGCCTGGGTTCGTACGGTCGTCCGCTGCTGGACCTGATCGATCGTTTCGCCCACGTCATGTTCAACATCATCAACATGATCATGAAGCTGGCGCCGCTGGGTGCGCTGGGTGCCATGGCCTTCACCATCGGTGCCTACGGTGTCGGCTCGCTGGTGCAACTGGGCCAGTTGATGATCTGCTTCTACATCACCTGCATCCTGTTCGTGCTGGTGGTGCTGGGCGGGATCTGCCGTGCCCACGGTTTCAGCGTGCTGAAGCTGGTGCGTTACATCCGTGAAGAACTGTTGATCGTACTGGGTACGTCCTCGTCCGAATCGGCGCTGCCACGCATGCTGATCAAGATGGAGCGTCTGGGCGCGAAGAAATCGGTGGTGGGTCTGGTGATCCCGACCGGCTACTCGTTCAACCTCGACGGTACTTCGATCTACCTGACCATGGCGGCCGTGTTCATCGCTCAGGCGACCGACACCCACATGGACATCACCCATCAGATCACCCTGCTGCTGGTGCTGCTGTTGTCCTCCAAAGGCGCAGCCGGTGTGACCGGTTCGGGCTTCATCGTACTGGCGGCCACCCTGTCGGCCGTAGGTCACCTGCCGGTGGCCGGTCTGGCACTGATCCTGGGTATCGACCGCTTCATGTCCGAAGCCCGTGCCCTGACCAACCTGGTCGGCAACGCCGTTGCCACCATCGTTGTGGCCAAGTGGGTCAAGGAGCTGGACACCGATGTGCTGCAATCCGAGCTGGCCTCGGGCGGTCGCGGTATCTCCGACGAGCGTGAAGAAGATGACCTGGGCGTGGCCGAAGGCCCGACCCCGAGCAATGTGAAGTAAGCATCGCTTGAATGGAAAAACCCGCTTCGGCGGGTTTTTTCTTGCCTGCTGTTTGAGCGCAACGGTCAGCGCAGCTGATGGATCCGGTAATTGCCCCATCGCCGCTGGCTGCCTAGGCTGCATGCATCGTTGATGGAGATCGCCCATGTCTGCACCGCTGGCCTCACTGAAGATTCTGGATTTCTCGACCCTGCTGCCGGGGCCGTTCGCCTCGCTGCTGCTGGCGGACATGGGCGCCGAAGTGCTGCGCATCGAATCGCCGACCCGTCTCGACCTGTTGCGGGTGTTGCCGCCGCACGATCACGGCGTCTCGGCCAGTCACGCTTATCTCAATCGCAATAAACGCAGTCTGGCGCTGGACCTCAAGCAGCCCGAGGCGTTGGAGCTGGTGAAGCAGTTGCTGGCGGATTACGACATCGTGCTGGAGCAGTTCCGCCCCGGTGTGATGGCGCGGCTGGGGCTGGGTTACGAGGCGCTGAAGGCGATCAATCCGAAGCTGATTTATGTCTCGATCACCGGTTACGGCCAGACCGGGCCGTACAAGGATCGCGCCGCCCACGACATCAACTATCTGGCGCTGGCCGGGCTCTCCAGTTACACCGGGCGCGCCGATAGCGGGCCGTTGCCGCTGGGCATGCAGGTGGCGGATGTGGCTGGCGGCTCGCTGCACGGGGTGATCGGCCTGCTGGCGGCGGTGATTTCCCGCCAGCAGACCGGGCAGGGCACCCATCTGGACGTGAGCATGACTGATTGCGCATTCAGCCTGAACGCCATGGCCGGTGCCGGGTATCTGGCCTGTGGCGAGGAGCCGGGCTGGGAGGATCAGATGCTCAATGGCGGCAGCTTCTACGATTACTACCGCTCCCGCGACGGGCGCTGGATGTCGGTGGGCAGTCTGGAACCGGCCTTTATGCAGCAACTGTGTGCGGCGCTGGGTCGGCCGGAACTGGCGGCGCAGGGCTTGTCACCCAGACCCGAGCAGCAACGCGCGCTCAAGGACGCTTTGAAGGTCGAGTTCGAGAAGCATGACTTTGCCGAGCTGTGCGAGCTATTTGCCGGGATCGATGCCTGCGTCGAACCGGTTCTGAACCTGGGCGAGGCGGTGCAGCATCCGCAATTGCGGGCGCGGGAACTGGTGACACAGGTGCCGCGTGGGGATGGCTCGTCGCAGACGCAGATGGCGTGTCCGCTGAAGTTCTCCGAGGCATTGCCGGCGCCGCGGCACGTCGGCGCGGCGCTGGGGCAGCATACGGATCAGGTGTTGGCGGAGTTGGGTTTAAGCGCTGAGCGAATTGCCGAATTACGTGCCGCGAAAATCGTTTTGTAGATCGTTCCCACGCTCTGCGTGGGAATGCCGCCATGGACGCTCCGCGTCCACTGTGACGCAGAGCGTCACGGGATACATTCCCACGCAGAGCGTGGGAACGAGATGGGGACTTACTCGACCCGCATCTCGCCACTGAACACCAATGTGTTGCGACAGCGCCGGCACAGATAGCGCCGCCCCTGCCTGACCAGGCTATGGCGCTGCGCCGAAAACGGAAAATCGCTATCGGCACACGGGCATTTATAGATGTAGCGGGTCACGCTGCGGCGTTTGACTTCATAGGTATGGCAGCGGTCCGGCGGCAATTCGTAAACGCCGCGCATGATCAGTTGCCACTCCTCGCCGTGGGGCTGGATGCGGTCGCCGAACAGTTGATGGGCGATCAGGTGCGCGACTTCGTGGGCCACGGTCTGCTTGAGGAAATGTTCGGTGTTTTCCCGGTACAGCTGCGGATTGAAGCGCAGCAGATTCTCGTGCAGATGCGCGACCCCGGCTTTTTGCCCGCGCAGCTTGAGGCTCACCACGGGGCGTTTGAAGGGACGTTTGAAAAAGGATTCAGCGAGTTGGAAACAGTCTTCGACGCGGGTATTGAGTTGCTCGGGCATGCTTGATGGATCTCCAGAGGCGTCGAGTATGCCGCAACGCCGGGGCGTTGCGAATCGTCGAGCTGCCGAATGGTCGTCGCTCTTTTTCAACCGGCACGAGAAGGCCGCCTCGCGGCGGCCTGTGTTGGCGGATCTAGTTCTTCTCGGCAGTGCAGCCAGCTAATTTGTGTAGACGGGCCCCACGCCCAGTCCCCAGACAATCACGGTAAACGCCATGATGGCGACCAGCACCACCAGCCCCACCGCCAGCACCGAGCTTGAAAACAGGAAACCCTCGTCGGACGGAATGTTCATGAAGGTCGGCAGCCCCACATACAACAGGTACACCGTGTAGCAGATGGCCGCCGTGCCGATGATCATCCCCAGCCACATGTGCGGATAGAGCGCCGCCAACCCGCCGACGAACAACGGTGTCGCGGTGTAGGTGGCAAATGCCACGCAACGGGCCAGGCTCGGGTTGGCGTCATAGGTGCGGGCCATCCAGTGCACGAAGGCACCCATGACCGCGACCCCGCCGAGCATTGCCAGATAAGACATGATCGTCATCCACAACGCGCTTTCGACGGTGAGCATCACCGGTGCGCGGTTGCCGATCACCCAGCCGACCTGAGTCGTGCCGATAAATGCCGAAACAGCGGGGATCGCCGCCAGAATCAGCGTGTGCGTCAGGTACATGTGGCTGATGCTTTCTTCCTGGTCGCCACGGATTTCCTTCCATTCCTGATCGGGGTGGGTAAAAAGTCCCACTACGTGATGGATCATGCCAGTCACTCCTCTCGTTATTGCCATCGCCCCCCAGCGGAGCGCCTACGGGCCAATGCGGCCGAGCAAATACAGGTCTTCAGATTGTGTGCGACCTTATGTCGCAGTATAGAAAGGTCTTAACCGCACAGGTGATAGGGGCTTAGAGCAAATCGCGCTGTAAAACCTCGGGGTAATCGCGTCGGGGTCTGTGTAAGCAGGCATTCGAGGGGGCGACAACCTGTGGCCACAAGCCAAGTGTTTTTGCGTAAAATGCCCGCCTTTCGTCACACCTCACGGATTTCGCGTCATGGGCACTCTTACGGTCAACCAGAACAAACTGCAAAAGCGCCTGCGCCGCCTGGCCGGCGAAGCCGTCACCGACTTCAACATGATCGAAGACGGCGACAAGGTCATGGTCTGCCTGTCCGGGGGCAAGGACAGCTACACCATGCTCGACGTGCTGATGCACCTGCAGAAGGTTGCACCGATCAAGTTCGAGATCGTCGCCGTGAACATGGACCAGAAGCAGCCGGGTTTCCCCGAGCACGTGCTGCCGGCCTACCTGAAAGAGCTGGGCATCGAGTACCACATCGTCGAGAAAGACACCTACTCGGTGGTCAAGGAGCTGATCCCGGAAGGCAAGACCACCTGCTCGCTGTGCTCGCGCCTGCGTCGCGGCACGCTGTACACCTTCGCTGACGAAATCGGCGCGACCAAAATGGCCCTCGGTCATCACCGCGACGACATCGTCGAGACGTTCTTCCTCAACATGTTCTTCAACGGCAGCCTCAAGGCCATGCCGCCGAAGCTGCGCGCCGACGACGGCCGCAACGTGGTGATCCGTCCGCTAGCCTACTGCAACGAGAAAGACATCCAGGCCTACTCGGACTTCAAGCAATTCCCGATCATCCCGTGCAACCTCTGCGGTTCCCAGGAAAACCTGCAACGTCAGGTGGTCAAGGAAATGCTGGTGGACTGGGAACGCAAGACCCCGGGCCGTACCGAAAGCATCTTCCGCAGCCTGCAGAACGTGATCCCGTCGCAACTGGCTGACCGTAACCTGTTTGACTTCACCAGCCTGAAGATTGATGAGACCGCCGCTTCGCGATTCGTCAACGTCGTAAACCTGTAAACACAATCCAAGTGGGAGCGGGCTTGCTCGCGAAGGCGGCGTACCAGTCGATGCATGAGTCGACTGACACTCAGTCTTCGCGAGCAAGCCCGCTCCCACATTGGTTTTTCGTTTCATTCAAAAGGAGAGGGCATGCGCGACTACAAGTGGCTGCACGAATACTGTCTGAACCGCTTCGGTTCGGCGGCTGAACTGGAAGCCCATCTGCCCGTTCCCAAGACCCCGGCGCAACTGCGCAAGATCAGCGACGACCGTTACCTCTCGACCATGGCCCTGCGGGTGTTCCGTGCCGGGCTCAAGCACAGCCTGGTGGATGCCAAGTGGCTGGCCTTCGAGGAAGTGTTTTTCAAGTTCGACCCGGAAAAGGTCGTGCTGATGAGCGCCGAACACCTTGAGCGGCTGATGCAGGATGCGCGGATCATCCGTCACCTGGGCAAGCTCAAGAGCGTGCCGCGCAATGCGCAGTTCATTCTGGACGTCGAGAAAGAGAAGGGCAGTTTCGGCGCGTTGATTGCCGATTGGCCGGTGACCGATATCGTCGGTTTGTGGACCTATCTGAAAAAGCACGGGCATCAATTGGGCGGGCTGTCGGCGCCACGGTTCTTGCGGATGGTTGGCAAGGATACGTTCGTGCCGAGCTACGACGTGGTCGCGGCGTTGAATGCACAGAAGATCGTCGACAAGGTGCCGAGCAGTCTGCGGGATCTGGCGACGGTGCAGAACGCGTTCAACCAGTGGCATGAAGAGAGTGGCGGACGGCCGATGAGCCAGATTTCGATGATGCTGGCGTATACCGTCAACCATTGAGCCTAGGGTGATCGTTCCCACGCTCTGCGTGGGAATGCCGCCCGGGACGCTCTGCGTCCCTGAGACGCGGAGCGTCTCTTTATGCATTCCCACGCAGAGCGTGGGAACGATCCCGAAACCTGTGGGAGCTGGCTTGCCAGCGATAGCGGTCTGTCAGGCGACGGAGACTTCGCCTTCGCCCGCCAGTTTGCGATTCAACTGATACCGCCACCGCACATACAGCAAAGCCGAACAGAACACCGCCAGACTGGCGATCATCTCCAGCACACCGAACAGCTGCCGGCTCGGGTCATACGCCGCCAGTGCGCCCTTGATGAAATACAGATTCACCACAAAGCACATCCATGAATGCCCGCGTGCGCTGCCCATGATCATGCCCGGTGCGAGCACGATCCACGGGATCAGCTCGATCAGCAGAATCACCCACGGCCGCGCGCCGTGCAGGTCGGCGAACACCAGGTAATACGCGGCGAGCAGTCCGGCCAGGCCCAAAAAGCACAGCAGACTGATCACCCGCATCGCCCGCACCCGTGGCTCGAGCCATTCGACGGCGGGCAGGACTTTCGGCTTTCTGGCCATCTCAGTTCCCCAGTTTCTGGGCCGTCTTGGCCAGGCGTGCGCCGAGGGCGCGGCACAGCGCCACTTCGTGTTGATCGAGACCGCTTTTACCGTCGGCCCCGGCGTGATGGCTGGCGCCGTACGGCGTGCCGCCGCCCTGGGTTTCCAGCAGCGCCGATTCGCTGTAAGGCAGGCCGGTGATCAGCATGCCGTGGTGCAGCAGCGGCAGCATCATCGACAGCAGGGTAGTTTCCTGACCGCCGTGCAGGCTGGCGGTGGACGTGAACACCCCGGCCGGTTTGCCGACCAGCGCGCCGGTCAGCCACAGGTTGCTGGTGCCGTCGAGGAAGTACTTGAGCGGCGCGGCCATGTTGCCGAAACGGGTCGGGCTGCCGAGGGCCAGGCCGGCGCAGTTCTTCAGGTCATCCAGCGTGGCGTACAGCGCTCCTTCATCAGGAATGTCCGGCGCCACGGCTTCGCACTCGGTGGAGATCGCCGGCACGGTGCGCAGTCGCGCTTCGAGGCCGGCCTGCTCGACGCCACGGGCGATCTGCCGGGCCATCTCGTTGGTCGAACCGCTGCGGCTGTAATACAGAACCAGAATGTACGGCGTACTCACGGCAACAGCTCCAGGATCTGCTCCGGTGGACGGCCGATGACGGCTTTGTCGCCGGCTTCGAGAATCGGTCGCTCCATCAACTTCGGATGCGCCGCGATCGCTTCGATCAATTGTTTCTCGGTGAGACTGGCATCGGCCAGGTTCAGCGTCTTGTACTCGTCTTCGCCGGTGCGCAGCAGTTGCCGTGCACTGATTCCCAGCTTGCCGAGCAAGGCCTTGATCTGCGCGGCGTCCAGCGGGGTTTCGAGGTAGCGCACCACGTTCGGCGTCAGGCCACGGGCTTCGAGCAGTTCGAGCGCACCGCGGGATTTCGAGCAGCGCGGGTTGTGATAAAGCGTCAGATCGGTCATGGGCGGGTCGCTTCTTGCGTAGAGTGGCGGCTATTCTAACTGTGCAGCGCGCAATCCAGAACCTTGAGAGGCGATGGGTCGCAGGCGCATTCAATTTTTCACAAGGAACACGACATGACACGGGCACTGGCAGCGGCATTGACGATCATCGGGGCGTTGATGCTGGGGGGCTGCGGTAACGACTACGGCATCGACCAGAACGGGCAGAAAGTGGCGTCCGAGCGCCTCGACAAACAATGGGTCGTGCTCAACTACTGGGCCGAATGGTGCGGCCCGTGCCGCACGGAAATCCCGGAACTCAATCACCTGGCCGACGAGCTCAAGGGCAAGAAGATCGGCGTGTTCGGGGTCAACTTCGACAACGTGCAGGGTGAAGAGCTGAAGAGCGCCAGCGAAAAACTGGGCATCAAGTTCACCGTGCTGGCGCAGGATCCGTCGGAATTGTTCGAACTGCCGCGCAGTGAAGCCTTGCCGGTGACTTACATCATCGACAACAAGGGCAAGGTGCGGGAACAGTTGATGGGCGAGCAGACGGCGGCAGGGGTGATGGCGAAGCTTGAGGCGTTGCAGGCTACCAACTGATTCGCCTTGGCTGATCGTTCCCACGCTCTGCGTGGGAATGCATCCCGTGACGCTCTGCGTCACAGCGGACGCGGAGCGTCCGGGGCGGCGTTACCACGCAGAGCGTGGGAACGATCACGCGCTGTGCGTGGGAACGATTCGAAGGATCAACCTTCTTCCAGCCACCAGCGCAACGGCTTGCCTTCAGCAGGCCAGAAGCGCATCTGCTCGATCGGCGAGATGTCCCAGCGTTCCACGTGTTCCAGGGCCTGGAGGAAGCGTTGCTCCTGCTCCATCAGCGCCGGGGCACACAGTTTGCGGGTCTTGCCGATCTTGCCGAAGCTCAGCTTGTCGCCTTCCAAAGTGTAAGGCGCGAACCAGTGGTTGCAGCCGCCATTACCATAGGCCCGGCCATCATCGCCGAGGGTCACGGTCAGGTGGCTGTAGTCCATCAGCGGACGCTCGCCGATCCATTCCAGAATGTAACTGCGGTTCTGTTGCAGTTGCACAGGCTCCGCGGCGCAACCCATCAGGCCGGCGCCGACAGCGGCGGTCAGGGCCAGGTGTTTCATCACGCCGGCTCCTGGCATTTCGGGCACAGGTGCTTGTCGCCGACGGCTTTCCAGCCCAGTTCAGCAATACGTGCGGTGGCGGCCGGTTTTTCAGCAGGCTTGCCCAGCTTGGCGTCCACCGCGAATTCGAAGCTCAGCTCCTTGGCGCAGCTGTCGCAGTTGACCTGCCAGGTGTGGATCGCCAGTTCACCGAACACCGGGCCGGTGGTCATGGCAGTCCATTGACCCGGCGGGTTGATCAGGTGGCGGACGGTGTCGACGGTCAGGCGCATGGACAAGTCCTTGCTGCCTTTGAGGGTCACGACCAGCACGTCGCCGATGCGGATCGAGCCACCGTTGCCGGTGACCTGATAACGGCCCGGAACCAGGGCGCGGCATTCGGTGAGGGTGTGTTGCGGGTTCATCAGGGTGTAGCGGAAATCGTGTTCGACCATGGGTCCTCCAAATATGCGCGACATGCTAGCACGGGCTTGATTGCAGAATGATGCGCGCGTGCGACCTTCGATCAGGTTCAAATCGACACCGCAGTCGTGGCAAACTGCCGCCTTCATTTTCAAGGAACGGAACATGGCGCTGATCGAATGTTATGAATGCAAGCGGAGCATCAGCTCCGAAGCCACGGCGTGCATTCATTGCGGGGCTCCGCTGGCAGATGCACAGGCTCCTCACGCCGAAAAGGGCGCGTCGACGATTTCCTTTGGCAGCCTGCCGCGTAACAAGGCAGTGCCCGAGGCCTTCGTTCCGCCGCCGGCTCCCGAGCGGCCGAAGATCATGCCGGCCGCGGCGGGGCGACGCCGTCGTTCGCAGCCTGTCGAACCGGTGTTGAACCCGGACGGTTCGCGCCCGGTGGAAGGCTGGCTGAAGATCATGGCGTTTCTGATGCCGCTGGTGTTTGTCTGGTTCCTGCTGCGCAGCGGCCACTCCCTCAAGCAACGTTTGCTGGGGTTCGGCTGGCTGGCGCTGTTGATCCTGTGCGTGGCGATTACCCCGACGCCGCCCCCGGTCTGAGTCCGATCCCTCAGCCTTCGACCTGGTTCTGCGGCGTACCTGCCGCCCAGGTCGCGATGTTGTGCAAGGTGGTCGCGGCAATCGCGCCCAGCGCCTCATGGGTCAGGAATGCCTGATGCGCAGTGACGATCACATTCGGGAACGTCAGCAGCCGCGCCAGCACGTCGTCCTGTAGCGGCAGATCGGAGCGATCTTCGAAGAACAGCTGCGCCTCCTCTTCATATACATCCAGTCCCAGATAACCGAGCTGGCCGTCCTTCAGGGCGTCGATGAGCGCCGGCGTGTCCACCAGACCGCCGCGCCCGGTGTTGATCAGCATTGCCCCCGGTTGCATGTGCGCCAGCGAATCGCGGTTGATCAGGTGACGGCTCTGTTCGTTGAGCGGGCAGTGCAGGCTGATGATACGTGCTTGCGCCAGCAGGTCCGGCAGGCTCAGGTAGCGCGCGCCCAACGCTTCGACGGCAGGGTTCGGATAAGGGTCGTAAGCCAGCAGTTCACAGCCGAAACCGTGCATGATCTTCGCAAAGGTCGCGCCGATCTGTCCGGTGCCGACGATGCCGACCGTTTTGCCCACCAGATCGAAACCAGTAAGCCCGTGCAGGCTGAAATCGCCTTCGCGGGTGCGGTTGTAGGCGCGGTGCAAGCGACGGTTGAGGGCGAGGATCAACGCCACCGCATGTTCGGCCACCGCATGGGGCGAGTAGGCCGGTACGCGCACGACAGCCAGCCCCAGACGTTTGGCGACGGCCAGATCCACATGGTTGTAGCCGGCCGAACGCAAGGCGATCAGGCGTGTGCCGCCAGCGGCCAGACGTTCCAGCACCGGCGCGCTCAGGTCATCGTTGATGAACGCGCAGACCACTTCGTGATGTTCGGCCAGCGCTGCGGTATCGAGGCTGAGCCGGGCTGACTGGAAGTGCAGTTCGATCCCGGCCGGGCAGTCGGCGGCGAGGAAACTGTCGCGGTCGTAGGTCTGGCTGCTGAAAACGATCGTGCGCATGAAATCCTCCTGGAGCATCGACGCGGGCGCAAATCACCCGCGACAACTTTAGCTGCGTCGGCGTTGACCGGCATTGCCGTGGATCAGGCGCTGATCTTCGCCTGGGCCGCCAGACGATTGATCGCCCGTTCCAGCTCGTCCAGCGCGGTCGAGGCTTTGGGATCCTGTTGCTTGAGCAGGGTTTCGCTGCGCTGGCAGGCGGCGCGCAATTGCGGCACACCGCAGTAACGCGTGGCGCCGTGCAGGCGGTGCACCCGTTCGAGCAGACTGTTCTGATCCTGATTGTCGCGGGCCGTGCGGATGGCTTCGCGATCGGCCTCGAGGGAGGCCAGCAGCATCGCCAGCATGTCCGCCGCCAGATCCGCCTTGCCGGCGGCCAGGCGCAGACCTTCCTCGTGATCGAGAATCGGCAGTTCCTGATTACCCAGCAGACTTTCGCCGCCACGGTCCGGCGCCTGATTGCGCAACGCCAGCCCAGTCCACTTCAGCACCACCTGCGCCAGTTGCCGCTCGCTGATCGGCTTGGTCAGGTAGTCGTCCATGCCGCTTTGCAGCAGCGCGCGTTTTTCATTGGCCATGGCGTGGGCGGTGAGGGCGACGATCGGCAACGGCGTGCAGTGCCGCTCGCTTTCCCACTGGCGAATCGTTTCGGTGCTCTGGCGTCCGTCCATGCCGGGCATCTGCACGTCCATCAGCACCAGATCGAAGGTTTCGTTCTGCACCGCTTTGACCGCCGCGTAACCGCTTTCCACGGCCAGCACCTTGGCGCCCATGTCTTCGAGCAGCGTCTGCACCAGCAACAGGTTGGCCGGATTGTCATCGACGCACAGCACTTTCGGCGCGCGGCTCGACAACGGTTCGCCCGGTTCGCTGCGCGGCTGGCGCGGGTTGACCATGTCCGACAAGGCCCGGCGCAGTTTGCGGGTGCAGGCCGGTTTCGATTGCAGCTGACTGTGAGGGTTGGGCACCGACAGGTGATACAGCGTCAGCTCGGTGGTCGGGCACAACACCAGCACCCGGCAACCGAGGTGTTCAAGGTCCCAGATGTGCTGGTTGAGGCGTTCCGGCGGCATGTCGTTGCTGGTGATACCGAGCACGGCCAGATCGATGGCCTGTTCGGTCTGATGGGCGCCGGTAACGCCATTGGTCAGGCTTTCCAGGGTATTGAACGGCGTGACGTCGAGGCCGCAGTCTTCCAGTTGATGCTGCAGGGCCTGACGCGCCAGTTCGTGGTTTTCCAGTACCGCCACCCGACGCCCGAGCAAGGGCGCGGAAGGCAGGTCTTCGGCGTCGTCGCGGGTCTTGGGCAGGTTCAGGCTGATCCAGAATTCCGAGCCTTCGCCCGGTGTGCTGTCGACGCCGATTTCGCCGCCCATCTGTTCGATCAGGCGCTTGGAAATCACCAGCCCCAGACCGGTACCGCCGGGTTGGCGCGACAGCGAGTTGTCAGCCTGGCTGAACGCCTGGAACAACGCGCGCACGTCCTGGTTCGACAAACCGATGCCGGTGTCCTGAATGCTGATGCGCAACTGCACGCTGTCGTCGTTTTCTTCTTCGAGCATGGCGCGGGCGACGATGGTGCCTTCGCGGGTGAACTTGATCGCGTTGCTCACCAGGTTGGTCAGGATCTGCTTGAGGCGCAGCGGATCGCCGACCAGCGACAGCGGCGTGTCGCGGTACACCAGACTCACCAGTTCCAGCTGCTTGGCGTGGGCAGCGGGGGCGAGGATGGTCAGGGTGTCCTGCAACAGGTCGCGCAGGTTGAACGGGATATGGTCGAGCACCAGTTTGCCGGCCTCGATCTTCGAGAAATCGAGGATCTCGTTGATGATCCCCAGCAGGCTGTCGGCGGATTTTTCGATGGTGCCCAGGTAGTCGAGCTGGCGCGGGGTCAGCTCGCTTTTCTGCAACAGGTGGGTAAAACCGAGAATGCCGTTGAGCGGCGT
This sequence comes from Pseudomonas sp. B21-021, assembly GCF_024749205.1. NCBI lineage: Bacteria > Pseudomonadati > Pseudomonadota > Gammaproteobacteria > Pseudomonadales > Pseudomonadaceae > Pseudomonas > Pseudomonas sp. B21-021. The sequence goes on along the minus strand of NZ_CP087192.1, from coordinate 4,853,522 downwards.
GCGGATTTCATGGCTCATGTTGGCGAGGAATTCGGATTTGATCCGGCTCGCTTCCAGCGCTTCTTTACGGGCCAGGTCCAGCTCGATGTTCTGGATCTCGATGGTTTCCAGGTTCTGGCGCACGTCTTCGGTGGCCTGATCGACGCTGTGCTGCAATTCTTCGCGGGCGTTTTGCAGGGTGCCGGCCATGCGGTTGATGCCGGACGCCAGTTCATCCAGTTCCTGGCTGCCCAGCGGTGGCAGACGGGTTTCCAGGTGACCGTCCTTGAGCTGCGCGACGGCCTGTTTGATCTGGCTCAGCGGGCGGTTGATCGTGCGGCCCATGCGCAAGGCCAGCAACGCGGCGCCGGCCAGTCCTGCGCCGATCAGTAGCAGGCTGGCAAACAGGCTTCGATAGCCGCGCAACAACATGCCGTTGTGCGACAGCTCCAGTTCGACCCAGCCGAGCAGGCGGTCGGACTCTTGCGGGATCAGCTCGCCGGCGAGGTTGCGGTGTTTGCCGAACACCGGCAGCAGATAGCGCGTGGCGTCGTTGCCGCTGCGTCGCAGCAAGTGCGCGCTGTCGCCGCTCGGCGCCTGATTGAGCATGGTCGGGCCGGCGTGGGCAAGGGGCGAGCGGTCGGGCGCGAGAAAGGTGACGGCGCGCACGTCCGGCTGTTCGAGGGACTGGGTGGCGATGCGCTCGAGCAGTTCGGCATCGCCGTGGCCCATGGCCGGTGCCACCAGCGGAGCCAGTTGCTCGGCGATCATTTCGCCGCGCTGCATCAGTTGGGTTTGCAGGTCGGACTGCTGCGTCCAGGTGAAATACCCGCCCAGCACCAGTGCCATCAGGCTGGTCGGCAACAGGGTCAGCAACAATACGCGACCTTTGATTCCCAGTTTCTTGAGCACGCCTTTCTCCTGCATCCCGCTGATCGTTGACTCACACGTGCGTCCGGCACGCGGTATCGGCGCAGTGTAGCGATTTGCTTGCGGGCAATCTTGGGAAAAATGATGTCGTCGTCCTTCGCTTGGGGAGCGGTCATCTGTCCGACAGGTCAAGCTTGGGTTGCCGGGCGCCGGGCAATCTTGAATAATCGCCCAACTGAGAATTATTTGCAGATAGTCATGACTCCTGTCTCTATTGGCCAGCCCCGCATTCTTTCCATCGAAGACGATCCCGTCCTCGGTGCCTATGTCCATGAGCAACTGGGCCGCAGCGGCTTCCAGGTCACCTGGTGCCAGAACGGCAGTGAAGGCCTGAGCATCGCCCGGCGCCAGCCGTTCGACGTGGTGTTGATGGACATTCTGTTGCCGGGGCTCGACGGATTGAATGTCCTGACCCAACTGCGTCAGAGCCATTCCACGCCGGTGTTGCTGATGTCAGCCCTCGGTGCCGAAGCCGACCGCATCAGCGGGTTCCGCCTCGGCGCCGACGACTACCTGCCCAAACCCTTCAGCATGGCCGAGCTGCATGTGCGGATCGAAGCGATCCTGCGCCGGGTCGCCCTCGACCGTCGTCCGGCTGCCGTCACCCCGGTAGTGCCGGTCGGCGGGCTGCGTTTCGACGACGAGCAGTGCGACGTGTTCTACCTCGACCAGCCCGCCGGCCTGACTCGCAGCGAATACCGTCTGCTGGAAACCCTCAATCGCAACGACGAGGAAGTGCTGAGCAAGGCCTTCCTTTATCAGCACGTTCTTCAGCGCGGTTATGCGGCCCATGACCGCAGCCTCGACATGCACATCAGCCAGATCCGTCGCAAACTCAAGTCGGTCGGCTACACCGAGCGGGAAGTGCGCACGGTGTGGGGCAAGGGTTACGTCCTGAGTGCCGTCGATGAAAGTGTCTGACCTGCCGGGCCGGCACTCGCTGTTCTGGAAACTCGCTTGTCTGCTGGTGGCGTTCTGTCTGCTGATGATCTGGCTGAGCTGGTCCTGGGGCCGTTACATGGAACAGCGCAACCAGTTCCTCTCCGACGACGCCCGTCGCACCCTGAGCCGTTATGCCGCCGAGGCCGAGCGCGCCTGGCAGCAGGGCGAGCGTGACGGCATCGATAGCTGGTTGCAGAGCATGGAGTTGCGCGAGGCCGGCTGGGTCGGCGTGATCGGCGGCAATCTGCAGTCGCTGGGCAGCCAGCCGTTGAATGCTCAGGAGCTTCAGCACCTGACCTTCCTGCGAGGCCTCGACTGGCCGATTCACAAAAAGGGCCGGCCGTGGTTGCGCGTACCGTTCCCCATTGACCCGACGGCCGGCAGTCTGGTCATCGAGTTGCCTGAGCGATTCCTGCCAGGCAAATACCGGGTGTTCTGGCGGGTCATCACCAACGGTGTGATTCCCGGTCTGTTCACCTTGCTGCTGTGCGTCGGCCTGTATCGCCTGCTGGTGGTGCCGCTGAACAATCTGCGCGAGCAGGCCAATGCCTGGCGCGCCGATCAATTGAATGTGCGGTTGTCGAGCGGCATCACCCAGCGCCCCGATGAACTCGGTGAACTGGCCCGTGCCTTCGACTCGATGTCCGAACGCCTGCAATCCACTGTGGCCCTGCAACAGCAACTGCTGCGCGACCTGTCCCACGAACTGCGCACGCCTCTGAGCCGGTTGCGGGTCGCCAGCGAAAGCGAGCAGCAACTGCAACCGTTGCGCGAGCGCATCGGTCGCGAAGTCGACGTGATGCAGCGATTGGTGGAAGACACCCTGCAACTGGCCTGGCTCGACACCGAACGCGCACCGTTGCCGGACGAAGCGATCCAGATTCAGGCGCTGTGGGAAATGCTCACCGAAAACGCCTGCTACGAAAGCTGTTGTCCGGTCGGGCAGTTGCAGTGCGGGGTGGAAGCTTCCTGCTGGGTACGCGGCAATCTCAACACCCTGGCCCAGGCCCTGGAAAACATCCTGCGCAACGCCATTCGCCATTCGCCACCCGGCGGCATCGTGCGGCTCGACGGTCGGCGAGATGGCGATTACTGGCACCTGTGGCTGGAGGACGAGGGCGGCGGCGTGGACGAGGCGGATCTGGAACGGATCTTCTCGCCCTTCATCCGCCTCGACGGCTCGCGGCCGGGGGACGGTGGATTTGGTCTGGGCCTGAGCATCGCGAGAAACGCGGTGCAACGCCAGGGCGGAACCCTGTGGGCCGAGAACGGCCCGTCGGGATTGCGCCTGAATCTGCGGTTGGTGGCGGATGACAGTGCTGTCAGTCCTGAAGTCTTCGCTGGCAAGCCAGCTCCCACAGTGGACATGAGCCGCCCGCAGATTGTGTGAGCGGCACAGTAAAGTGTCAGCACTGCTGACACTCTTTTAAAAAAGTCTCACCACTGGTGAGACTTTTACTGCTTATTCCAAGAAACCATAAGCACCACACTTTGCGTGATATGGCCTGCGCAGGTTTGCCGGTATGATAGGCGCCCCCGCAGTCCGGATTGCGAAAAAACGCCATGACCTTGCAGTACCCAACCATCGCCGATTGCGTCGGCAACACGCCGCTGGTGCGTTTGCAGCGCCTGCCCGGTGTCACCAGCAACACCCTTTTGCTCAAGCTCGAAGGGAACAACCCGGCGGGTTCGGTCAAGGATCGTCCGGCGCTGTCGATGATCACCCGTGCCGAGTTGCGCGGGCAGATCCACGAAGGCGATACGCTGATCGAAGCGACCTCGGGCAACACCGGGATCGCCCTGGCGATGGCCGCCGCGATCAAGGGTTACAAGATGATCCTGATCATGCCGGACAATTCCAGCGCCGAGCGTAAAGCGGCGATGACCGCGTACGGCGCGGAGCTGATTCTGGTCAGCCAGGAAGAGGGCATGGAAGGCGCTCGCGATCTCGCCCAGCGGATGGAAGCCGAAGGCCGTGGCAAGGTGCTGGATCAGTTCGCCAACGGCGACAACCCTGAAGCGCACTACACCACCACCGGCCCGGAAATCTGGCGTCAGACCCAGGGCTCCATCACCCATTTCGTCAGCTCCATGGGCACCACCGGCACCATCATGGGCGTGTCGCGCTACCTCAAGGAGCAGAACGACAACGTGCAGATCGTCGGCCTGCAACCGATGGAAGGCTCGGCCATTCCCGGCATTCGCCGTTGGCCGCAGGAATACCTGCCGAAGATCTATCAGGCCGAGCGCGTCGACCGCATCGTCGACATGGCGCAAAGCGAAGCCGAAGACGTCACCCGGCGTCTGGCCCGCGAAGAAGGCATCTTTTGTGGCGTGTCCTCGGGCGGTGCAGTGGCAGCGATGCTGCGCCTGTCCAAAGAGGTTGAAAACGCGGTGATCGTCGCGATCATCTGCGACCGTGGCGACCGTTACCTGTCGACCGGCATTTTCGACGCGCCCAACTGATGGCCAAGCACGAGAGAGGCCTGCGCTTCCAGCCCACCGGCGGCAGCAAGGCCCCGCAAATCCCGACCGGCAAAAAGCAGCGCTTGAGCATCGAGCGCCTGGCCAATGACGGTCGCGGCATCGCGTTTTTTGAAGGCAAGACCTGGTTCGTCCTCGGCGCCCTCGCGGGTGAAGAGGTCGAAGCGCGGGTGCTCGGCGCCCACGGCAAAGTGGTCGAGGCGCGCACCGAGCGCGTGTTCAGCGCCAGTGAATTGCGTCGTCCCGCACCTTGCCAGCACGCCGGCCGCTGCGGCGGTTGCAGCGTTCAGCATCTGCCCCACAACGAACAGCTTGCCCTGAAACAGCGCATGCTCGCCGAGCAGTTGTCGCGAGTCGCCGGTGCCGAACCCGAGGAGTGGGCAGCGCCGTTGACCGGTCCCGAATTCGGCTACCGTCGCCGCGCCCGGATCGCCGTGCGCTGGGACAGCAAGGCCAAAAAGCTTGAGGTCGGTTTCCGTGCCGCCGGCAGCCAGGACATCGTCGCGATCAGCGAATGCCCGGTGCTGGTACAGCCCTTGCAGCCGATCATGACCCGCTTGCCGGAGATGCTTCGTCGCTTGAGCAAACCTCAGGCGCTGGGACATGTCGAATTGTTCAGTGGCTCGTCAATCGCCGTTCTGCTGCGTCACATGGCGCCGCTGTCCGAAGCTGATCTGACGATCCTCAAGGATTTCTGCGCGTTCCATGAAGCGCAGCTCTGGCTGCATGGCGAAGGCGAACCGCAGCCGGTGGATGATGCACAGTCTCTCGGTTACCGCCTGGAACAATGGGATCTGCAACTGGCCTACCGGCCAGGGGATTTCATTCAGGTCAACGCCGGGGTCAACGAGGCCATGGTCGCGCAAGCGCTGGACTGGTTGAAACCGACGAGCGATGAACGCGTGCTCGACCTGTTTTGCGGTCTGGGCAACTTCGCACTGCCGCTGGCGAAAGCCGCGCGTGAAGTGGTGGCGGTCGAAGGTGTGCAGACCATGGTCGATCGTGCGGCGGCAAATGCCGCCAGCAACAATTTGCATAACACAAAGTTTTTTCAGGCCGATTTATCCCAGCCTTTGACCGATGCTCAGTGGATCGGAAACGGCTTTTCTGCGGTACTCTTGGATCCACCGCGTGACGGTGCTTTCGAGGTGGTGCGCAAGCTGGCGACCCTGGGCGCCGAACGGTTGGTGTACGTGTCGTGCAACCCTGCAACTCTGGCGCGCGATACGGTCGAATTGATCAAGCAGGGCTACCGGTTAAAACGTGCCGGGATTCTCGATATGTTTCCTCAGACGGCACATGTCGAGGCCATGGCGTTATTTGAAGCGAGCCAGGATGGCTCGTCTGATCCGACTGGTCGTCCGTAGCGCTCGCATTGGCCCCGCGAGCGCGAACGGGCATTGAAGGTCAGTGATTTGACGCATTGAATCTGCGTCGTAGGGAAGGTAAAGCAAGATGGTACAGGTGAGAGCACACCAGCCGATCAACACTGACGGCAGTATCAATCTCGAGGCTTGGCTCGATCATGCGGTCAGTGTCGATCTGGCACTGGATCGCGAAGCCTTGAAAGAGGCCTGCGAGTACGCTCGCCAGGCCGAGCAACAATCCAATGCGGCGAAGAATCTCTGGTCCGAAGGCAGCGGCAGTTTCAGCACGGGCCTTGAGATCGCCGAGATCCTTGCCGACCTCAAGCTCGATCAGGATTCGCTGGTGGCGGCGGTTCTCTATCGCGGCGTGCGCGAAGGCCAGATCGAACTCGCGGCGGTCAGCCAGCGCTTCGGCCCGGTGGTCGCCAAGCTGATCGACGGCGTGCTGCGCATGGCGGCGATCAGTGCCAGCCTCAGCCCTCGCCAGTCGATGGTCCTCGGCACCCAGGGCCAGGTGGAAAACCTGCGCAAGATGCTGGTGGCGATGGTCGACGACGTGCGTGTCGCGCTGATCAAACTCGCCGAACGCACCTGCGCGATCCGCGCGGTGAAAACCGCCGACGACGAAAAACGTAACCGGGTCGCCCGGGAAGTGTTCGACATCTATGCGCCGCTCGCGCATCGACTCGGCATCGGTCATATCAAATGGGAACTGGAGGACTTGTCCTTCCGTTACCTGGAACCCGATCAGTACAAACAGATCGCCAAGCTGCTGCACGAGCGGCGGCTGGATCGCGAGCGTTTCATCGCCGACGTGATGACCCAGCTCAAGGACGAATTGCAGGCCACCGGCGTCGAAGCCGACATCAGCGGCCGGGCCAAACACATCTATTCGATCTGGCGCAAAATGCAGCGCAAGGGTCTGGAATTCAGCCAGATCTATGACGTGCGTGCGGTGCGCGTGCTGGTGCCGGAAATGCGCGACTGCTACACCGCACTCGGCATCGTCCACACCCTGTGGCGGCACATCCCGAAAGAGTTCGACGACTACATCGCCAACCCGAAAGAGAACGGCTACCGCTCGCTGCACACGGCGGTGATCGGTCCGGAAGGCAAGGTGCTGGAAGTCCAGATCCGTACCCATTCGATGCACGAAGAGGCCGAGCTCGGCGTCTGCGCGCACTGGCGCTACAAGGGCACCGACGTCAAGTCCGGCTCGAACCACTACGAAGAGAAAATCTCCTGGCTGCGTCAGGTCCTCGAGTGGCACGAAGAGCTGGGCGACATCGGTGGTCTCGCCGAACAGCTGCGAGTCGATATCGAGCCGGACCGGGTCTACATCTTCACCCCGGACGGTCACGCCATCGACTTGCCGAAAGGCGCGACGCCGCTGGACTTCGCCTACCGCGTGCACACCGAAATCGGTCACAACTGCCGTGGCGCGAAGATCAACGGGCGCATCGTCCCGCTCAACTACAGCCTGCAGACCGGCGAGCAGGTCGAGATCATCACCAGCAAGCACGGCACCCCGAGCCGCGACTGGCTTAACCCGAACCTCGGCTACGTCACCACGTCCCGGGCGCGGGCGAAGATCGTGCACTGGTTCAAGTTGCAGGCGCGCGACCAGAACGTCGCGGCGGGCAAGACCCTGCTCGAGCGCGAACTCAATCGTCTCGGTCTGCCGGCGGTGGATTTCGACAAGCTGGCCGACAAGGCCAACATGAAAACCGCCGAGGACATGTTCGCCGCCCTTGGCGCCGGCGACCTGCGTCTGGCGCAACTGGTGAATCTGGCGCAACAACTGGTCGAGCCGGAACGCGGCAACGAACAGCTGGAACTGATTCCGCGCAAGGCCACCGGCTACAAACCGGGCAAGCGCGGCGACATTCAGATCCAGGGTGTCGGCAACCTGATGACCCAGATGGCCGGCTGCTGCCAGCCGTTGCCGGGCGATGCGATCGTCGGCTACATCACCCAGGGCCGTGGCGTGAGCATTCACCGTCAGGACTGCGCCTCGGTGCTGCAACTGGCCGGGCGCGAGCCGGAGCGGATCATCCAGGTCAGCTGGGGCCCGGTGCCGGTGCTCACCTATCCGGTGGACATCGTCATCCGCGCCTACGACCGTTCCGGTCTGCTGCGTGACGTTTCGCAGGTGCTGCTCAACGAGCGGATCAACGTGCTGGCGGTCAACACCCGCTCGAACAAGGAGGACAACACTGCGCTGATGTCCCTGACCATCGAGATTCCAGGTCTGGACGCGCTGGGGCGGTTGCTGGGGCGGATTTCCCAGTTGCCGAACATCATCGAAACGCGGCGTAACCGGACTCCATGAAACCGATCTACAGCCTTGAAGACCTGCTGCACCTGATGAACCGTCTGCGCGACCCGCAGTACGGTTGCCCGTGGGACATCAAGCAGACTTACGCGACCATCGTCCCGCACACCCTTGAAGAGGCCTACGAAGTCGCCGACGCCATCGAGCGCGGCGACTTCGACCACTTGCAGGGCGAGTTGGGCGATCTGCTGTTTCAGGTGGTGTATTACAGCCAGCTGGCGCGGGAGGAGGGGCGGTTCGAATTCGCCGGCGTGGTCGACAGCATCACCCGCAAGCTGATCCGTCGTCATCCGCACGTGTTTCCCACCGGCGATCTGTATGCGCCGCTGGACGTGCCGCGTCTGAACGAAGAGCAGGTCAAGCAGCGCTGGGAGGAGATCAAGGCCGAAGAGCGCGCCGAGAAATCCGCCGAGCCGCAGCAACTGTCACTGCTCGACGATGTGCCGGCTGCGTTGCCGGCACTGTCCCGCTCGGCCAAATTGCAGAAGCGCGCAGGGCAGGTCGGTTTCGACTGGCCGGATGCCTTGCCGGTGCTGGACAAGGTCCGTGAAGAGCTCGATGAAGTGCTCGAAGCCATGTCCGAAAATGACCCGCAAGCGGTGGCTGACGAGATCGGCGACCTGCTGTTTTCCGTGGTCAATCTGGCCCGGCATCTGAAGGTCGATCCGGAAACCGCGTTGCGTGGCGCCAACGGCAAGTTCGAACGACGTTTCCGTTTTATCGAACAGGCATTGCGCGACACCCACCGACCCATAGAAGATTGCACCCTCGAAGAGTTGGACGCCCTGTGGGGCGAAGCCAAACGTCAGGAAAAGAATTTGCCCAGCTGCGGCTGAGCCGTTGCCTAAGTGAGTAAGCATCAATGAGCCTTTCCCTTCGCGACCAGTTGCTCAAAGCAGGGCTGGTCAACCAAAAGCAGGCCAAGCAGGTCAGCAAAGACAAACAGAAACAACAGCGCCTGGCCCACAAGGGTCAGATCGAGCTGGACGACTCCCAGCAGCGTGCTGCCCAGGAAGCCCAGGCCGAGAAGGTCAAGCGCGACCAGGAGCTGAACCGTCAGCAGCAGGAGAAGGCGGAAGCCAAGGCCCGCGCTGCACAGGTCAAGCAGTTGATCGAAGTCTCGCGTCTGCCGAAGCTGACGACTGAGGACTACTACAACTTCGTCGACGACAAGAAGGTCAAGCGCATCTCGGTCAACACGCTGATGCGCAACAAGCTCAGCAGCGGTTCGCTGGCGATCGTGCACCACGCTGGCGGCTATGAAGTGATTCCGCGTGAGGCGGCCCTGAAGATTCAGGAGCGCGATCCACTGCGCATCGTGCAGCTCAACGAGAAGGTCGAAGAGGTCAATGCCGAGGACGATCCGTACGCGGCCTATGTGATCCCTGATGATCTGATGTGGTAATCGGGTCCCGCCGGGCTGCGAAGCGGCCCTGAAGCAGCCAACAACGACAAACCCCGCTCATGGCGGGGTTTGTCGTTTTCAATGCTGTGGTATTGATTCAGGCGGATTTCAGATCCCGCTGGCGTTCTTGCAGTTCCAGTTCGGCCTTGTAGTTGTGGGCGTCGATCTCGTTGTGGAACATGCCGACCAGTAAGTCTTGTTGGTGCACATCCCAGATCCGTACGCCGGCGGCTACGCCTTCATGGGACATGTGTGAATCGTCGCGTTCAGTTACTTTTACAGTCATCTGCTAGCTCCAAATCTCAAGTTATCTGCAGCAAGGCGTGTGCAGGACTCTGTTATAAATTTTGTTAGCCTGCTAAGTAAACGCTCGATTTGTGCAATGTATTCTTGCGAAATCTGCAACAGCGCTGGAGCCCGCTGAATCCGCGACATTCAGTCGCAGGGCGGTAAGTTGCATGACAAACGTTTCATCTTGGCGCCGCTGAAAATGCTTTTCTCCAGGCGAAAAAAAACGCCCCGAACCAGTCGGGGCGTTTTCATGTGCGGCTCAGCGGGAGGGAATTACTTGCCTTCCCAGCGCTTCAGCACGAGGGTGGCGTTGGTGCCACCGAAGCCGAAGCTGTTGCTCATCACGGTGTTGATGGTGGCGTTCTCGCGGGTCTTGGTCAGCACCGGCAGATCGGCCACTTCAGGGTCCAGTTCGTCGATGTTGGCGGAACCGGCGATGAAGTTGCCTTCCATCATCAGCATGCAGTAGATCGCTTCGTGAACGCCGGCGGCGCCCAGGGAGTGACCCGACAGGCTCTTGGTGGAGCTGATGGCCGGGGCCTTGTCGCCGAACACTTCACGCACACCTTTCATTTCCGCGACGTCGCCGACCGGAGTCGAAGTGCCGTGGGTGTTCAGGTAGTCGATCGGGGTGTCGACGGTGGACAGCGCCTGCTGCATGCAGCGGATTGCGCCTTCGCCGCTTGGTGCCACCATGTCGTAGCCGTCGGAAGTCGCGCCGTAGCCAACGATTTCCGCGTAGATCTTCGCGCCACGGGCCAGAGCGTGTTCCAGCTCCTCGACCACCACCATGCCGCCACCGCCGGCGATGACGAAACCGTCACGGTCGGCGTCGTAGGCGCGGGAGGCTTGCTCAGGGGTGTCGTTGCGCTTGCTGGACAGGGCGCCCATCGCGTCGAACAGGAACGACTGGCTCCAGTGCTCCTCTTCACCGCCACCGGCGAAAACGATGTCCTGCTTGCCCATCTGGATCTGTTCCATGGCGGTACCGATGCAGTGAGCACTGGTGGCGCAGGCAGAAGCGATGGAGTAGTTCAGGCCCTTGATCTTGAACGGTGTGGCCAGGCAAGCCGAAACGGTGCTGCTCATGGTCCGCGTTACACGGTATGGGCCGACGCGCTTGACGCCTTTCTCGCGCAGGATGTCCAGCGCTTCCATCTGGTTCAGGGTCGACGCGCCGCCGGAACCTGCGATCAGGCCGGTACGCGGGTTGGACACCTGCTCTTCGGTCAGACCGGAGTCAGCGATGGCGTCTTTCATGGCCAGGTAGGCGTAAGCCGCTGCGTGGCCGACGAAGCGATAGATCTTGCGATCGATCAGCTCTTCAAGGTTGAGGTCGATGGAGCCGGAAACCTGGCTACGCAGACCCATTTCGGCGTATTCCGGGTTGAACCGGATGCCAGGGCGGCTTGCACGCAGGTTAGCGGAGACGGTCTCTTTGTCATTGCCCAGGCACGAAACAATGCCCAGACCAGTGATAACGACGCGGCGCATGCGAATAACCCTTAGAAGTTGTCAGTGGAGGTGAACACGCCGACGCGAAGGCCTTCGGCGGTGTAGATTTCGCGACCGTCGACAGTCACCGAACCGTCGGCGATGGCCAGGTTCAGCTTGCCCTTGAGGACGCGCTTGATATGAATGTTGTAGGTGACTTTCTTGGCGGTCGGCAGGACCTGGCCGAAGAATTTCACTTCGCCCGAACCCAGCGCACGGCCACGGCCCGGCAGGCCTTGCCAGCCCAGGAAGAAACCGACCAGTTGCCACATGGCGTCCAGACCCAGGCAGCCCGGCATCACCGGATCGCCTTCGAAGTGGCACGCGAAGAACCACAGGTCAGGGTTGATATCCAGCTCGGCGACCAATTCACCTTTGCCGTACTTGCCGCCTTCTTCGCTGATCAGGGTGATGCGATCCACCATCAGCATGTTCGGGGCGGGCAGTTGCGCGTTACCTGGGCCGAACAGCTCACCGCGACTGCAGCGCAGCAGGTCTTCCCGAGTAAAGGCGTTTTGTTTGGTCATGCGAGCTCCTCAATAATCCCATGCGGCAGGTGGGGCAAATCTTCCCGGCCGATCGACGCGTTTATGCCTCGAACCGGCAGCCTACTCATAGACTATTGCGTTGTGGTGAAAGTCACAGCACCAAGGACATGAATGTACACTTGTGCACTGAAATTTTTAATCAAGCCCCTTTTGAGGCCCGTTCGGGTGCCTAAGACTGCCGCACTTTCGCTTTTCACGCCAGTCGCAGATGCTCGAAAGGGCCCCGTTACTGCACCCAGCGCTGCAGAATCTGCTGCAGATCATTGCGTTTGAATGGCTTGGCCAGGTAATCGTTCATGCCCGCCGACAGGCAGTTTTCCCGGTCGCCCTGCAATGCATTGGCGGTCAGGGCGATGATCGGCACATGGCCGCAACCGGGCAGGCGGCGGATCTGGCGGGTCGCCTCGTATCCGTCGATGAGCGGCAGGCGGCAATCCATCAGGATCGCTTCGAAACGGCTGTCCCCGGCGCTGCGTACCGCCTGCACGCCATCGGTGGCGACGCTGACGGTAAAGCCGAGGCTGCGCAACATGGCTTCGATCACCGTCTGGTTGACCGGGTTGTCCTCCACCAGCAGCACATTGCGCCCTTCGCCGTGACCGTCGCCGTTCAACGTGCGCGGTGCCGCCAGCGCGGGCAGGGCCTGCTTATATAAAGCCAGCGGTATTTCCAGGGTGAAGACCGATCCGCGACCTTCTTCGCTCTGAGCGCGCAAAGTACCGCCCATCCGTTCGGCGAGGGTGCGGGCAATCGGCAGGCCCAGGCCGGTGCCGCCATAACGACGGGAAATCGAGCTGTCGGCCTGCTGGAACGCGTTGAACATCAGCTCCAGGCTCTCCGGCGAAATACCGATGCCGCTGTCACGCACCGCGCAGGTGAACCACAGCAATTCGTGATCCAGTGACTGCCACTGCGCCTCGATGCTGACGCGCCCTTGTTCGGTGAACTTCAGCGCGTTTCCGACCAGGTTGACCAGAATCTGCCGGATCCGCGTCGGATCGCCCTGTACCTGCAAGTCGCGCATGTCTTCGGGGATACGCAGTTGCAGGGCCAGCCCGCGTTGCGCCGCACTGTGCTGGAACGACTGGGCGCAGGCGCCGATCACCTCGGCGAGGTTGAACGGAATGTGCTCCAGCTCGAGTTCCGAACGCTCGATGCGCGAAAAATCCAGAATGTCGTTGATCACCTTGAGCAGATGCTCGGTGGACTCGGAAGCCAGCGCCGCGTACTCGACCTGCTCCTCGGTCATGTCGGTGGTTTCCAGCAGTTGCAGCATGCCCAGCACGCCGTTCATCGGGGTGCGCAGTTCATGGCTCATCATCGCCAGAAAATCCGATTTGGCGTTGTTGGCCTTCTCGGCCTCTTCGCGGGTCTGGATCAGTTGCGCCATCGCCTGATGCTGTTCGCGGCTGGCCTGTTCCAGCGCCTGGGCCAGGTTGTTGATGTGCTGGGACAGGGCGCCCAGCTCGGTGTCATCGACAATCGGCAGCGGGGTCTTGTAGTCGCCGTCCTGAATCGCCTTGACCGCATTGCCGATGTCGCGGATCGGCTGGGAAAGGCTGCCGGCCAGCCGCCGCGCCAGCACAAAAGTGAAGAGCAGGGCGAACAACGCCAGAATCCCGGCCTTGAGCAAAATTTCCTGTTGGCGCTGACTGAAGGCGTCATTCGACAGACCGACGATTACCCGCCCCAGATAATCCTCGCTGGCCACGCCGGGATTGCTCTTGCCGTCCTGAAAGAAATCGTTGTGCAGGGCGATGCGTTGCAGCCGCACCGGGGCCTGGAACACCTCGACCTGATGCGGACGGTTGTGCGCATCCGCCGGCTGTTCGACATAGGCCAGAATCCGGTTGGCGCTGTCCTGCACCTCCAGAAACCGCACGTTCGGCGTGGCCAGCGTGGCCTTGAGTAGGCTTTCCAGGACTTCGTTGTTGCCGGAGATCACCCCGTACTCGGTGGCCGGTGCGAGCTGGTTGGCGATCAACTGGCCGGTGTGGTTCAGCTCCTGACGCAAATCCTGAATGCGCACGAAGGTGAAAAAGCTGATCAGCAGCAAGGTCAGCAACAGCGCAGGGCCCAGGCTGATCAACTGGGTGCGGGTGTTGATGTCCCAACGGCGGAAAATCATGGGCGGCGCTCTCCTTCGGCCAGCTCTGTGGCGACAGACGCTTCATTCATCGGTTCTATCCCTAAGGAACGAGCCACCTGCGCATTACTTGAGACTTTAAAACGCCCGGGATAGAGCGTGCGCGGCCAGGTGGCCGGTGGCCGGTCCAGCAATTCGTCGAGGACAGCCAGCCAGTCGTTCTGATCGCTGTAGGTGCTGGCCAGGCTGCCGGCGCGAACGAACGAGACATTCGGCCCGACCAGCGCCAGTTGCCGAGAGTAACTGCTGAGCAACAGGTTTTTTGCGGTTTTCGGGTTGTACAGGTCAGGGTCGTCGAGGCCCAGCAGCACGTCGCTGTTTTTCAGCACCGTCTGCAAGGGGCGGCTGTCGTGGGTGTCGTCCCAGCGTTGCGGGACGATTTGCAGATTCAGCGGCTGGGCGGCCGATTGCAGTTCCTTGAGCAGGAACTCGCTGTGCTGATCGAACAGCACGCCGACTCGCCCGGCCTGGGGCAGGATCCGGCGGATCAGTTGCAACTGACGGCTCAGCGGCGGATCGGCCCAGAGCAGGCTCAAGTGGGGCGGTTGCGTGTCGCCGAAGCGTTGTCGGGCTTGCAGGCGGCTGATGCGCAGCACCAACGTCGCCGGGCCCTGGCTTTCCTGCATGCGCCAGTCGAGGCTCGGCAGATCCAGCAAAATCAGGCGCAGGCTCGAAGGCAACTTGCCCGGCGCCGGCAAACTGGCCAGCGGCTGGAAATGCACGCGATCGGTCGGGCGCAGTTCGCTCAGGGCCTGAACGAAGGACTGCACGCCGGGGCTTTCCTCGGCGCCAGTCAGCAGAATGTCGGCCGCCTGCACCGCCACGCCATGCAGCCACGCTGTCAGGAACAGACAAAGCCCGGCCAGCCATTGGCCGAGAGTTGGCATCTTCCGTGACATGGCGTAGCGCATCTAGAACTCCAGCTCGGCGCTGAAATACACCACGCGGCGTTCGTCGTAATTGTTGTCGACGAAGGTGGTCGGCTCATGGTCGAGCCGCTGTTGCAGCACGCCGGCCAGTTGCAGTTGGGCCTTGCCCAGGGCGATGCGTTTGGCGATGCGCGTGTCGACCCGCTCGAAGCGGTAACCGTTGAGCGCGTTGTCACCGTAATAGAAGAGGGCGCTGTTCCAGCCGTGGCCCCAATCGCGCAGCCAGCCGGCCGAGCCGCTGTTGCGTGCGGTGAATTGCTGGTCCAGCGGGTTGCTCGCCTCGGCGTCGACGAAGGCGTAGGTCAGGCGCAGGCGGTCGGCCGCACTCAGGCGCCAGTCCAGTTGCGTCTCGGTGCCGCGAAAGCGCGAATCGTTGGCGTTGCTGGCGATGTATTGATTGTTGCGCAGCGGCTCGCTGATCATCCCGGTGATTTCGTCGTAGAACAGCTTCACGTCCAGCGCCAGGCCCCATTCCGGGAAATAACCGTTGTAGCCCAGTTCCCGCGAGCGCATGTGCTCCTGGTCCAGATCGCCGGGGCCCCGGGTCTTGACGAAGTAGCGGGCCGAAGACTGGCCATAGGCGGCGGGCCGCAGGTTGGTCACCTGATAACTCCAGTTGACGTTGTTCTCGAACATGTCCGGCGAACGGATGGCTTCCGAATACACCGCGCGCAGGCTGTGGCGCGGGTTGAACAGGTAGTTGACCGCAAACCGGGGCGTCAGCGAGCTGCCGATCAATTGCGTGTCTTCGAACATGGCGCCGCCCTGCAACAGCCAGTGTTCGCTGGCGCGCCATTCCAGTTGGCCGAATGCGCGCCAGGTGGTGTCGTCCAGCGTGCCGTTGAAATAGGTCTCGGAATCGGCACGGTCGTAACGATAGTTCAGGCCGCTGACCAGACGCAGGCTATCGGACAGGCTGAGGGTGTCCTGCAATTCCAGGTCGTAGCGCGATTCCCGCGCACTTTGGTCGATGTCGCCGCACAGGGTCTGGCGCGCGCCGTTGCGCCACTGGTCCAGCACCTGATTGGCCAGGGTCATTTCCTGCGGCGTGCCGGCGGGTGCGCCGGGGCCGGTGAACAGGGTCATGTTGCGTGCGAGGCGTTCGGTGTAGTTCGGGTTGAGCTGCCACAGTTCCGTCAATTGCGGGCTGAACGACACTTCGGCGTCACAGGCGCGCCAGGTCTGCTGGCGGTCCCAGTGTTGCGCAGAACCTTGCACATAAAGGCTGTGATCGGGATTGAGATCCAGATTCCAGCGCACCGAACCGGCGTAGTCCTTGGCAACCACGTCGGAATTGTTCCCAGCAGCGGTAATTCCGGAGAACACCGGACGGTAGGTATAGGGCCGCTGATTGGTACCGTCCTTGGCGTTGATCTGCCAGTCCAGGCTCTGGTTGTCGCTCAGGGTCTGGCTGACGGCGAGACTGAAGCGGTTCAAGCGGCGGTTGTCGCGGTAGTCGGCGCTGGTACGGTCGCTGTCGAAGCCGTCGTCTTCCTGGCCGGACAGCGACAGACGCAGGTCGCCGCCATTCCAGCCGGTGCTCTGACTGGCGTAGAAGTCGTTGATGCCGCGTTGGCCGTGCGTCAGCTTCAGTCGCGTGCCATGGCTGTCAGCGGGATTGCGGGTAATGATATTGACCACCGCCATCAGCGCGTTGGCGCCGTAGCTGACGGTGTTCGGGCCGCGAAAGACTTCGATGCGCTCGATGTCTTCCATGGCCACCGGAATGTCGCTCCAGTCCACGGTCGCGAGACCAGCGCGGTACACCGAGCGGCCGTCGATCAACACTTGCATGCGTCGGGCTTCAGTGGCGTTGGTCCCGTGATAATTCACCACCGCCTGATTGCCGCTGATGTTGCCGACCATCATCCCCGGCACCAGCCGCAACAGCTCGCTGATGTCCCGGGCACCGCTGGCGCTGATCAGTTCGCTGTCGAGTACGGTCATGCTGCCCGGGACTTCCGCCGGCGACTGTTTCAGGCGCGTGGCGGTCAGGATCTGCGGCAAGGCCTCACTGTCGACAAACAGGTCGTCCGCCAGCAGCACCGGGCTGAACAGCAGCGCCAGCAGCAGGGACGAACGCGGGGAAGGGGGGCCAGAAAACACGACGCAGCCTTGATAGCAAAGAATTGGCGCGCATGTTAACCGAGGACGACCACTTTTCCAGTCACGTTGCAGGCATTTTCCTCGGTTTTATTGGTCTTCTTCCTACAAGTGCGGGTAATTGACGCCGGGGCTGTCCGAGAAGGGGACGCTCCGTATAATGCCGGCATCGCCACTGGTATGGATTAACGGATTACATATGACTGAACAGCGCCCGATTGCGGTCCTGGGAGGCGGAAGTTTCGGTACCGCCGTGGCCAATCTGTTGGCCGAGAACGGCCATCAAGTCCGGCAGTGGATGCGTGACCCCGAGCAGGCAGAGGCCATCCGGGTCAATCGCGAAAACCCGCGTTACCTCAAAGGCATCAAGATTCTGCCGGGCGTGACTGCGGTCACCGACCTGCAGGAAACCCTCGACGCCTGCGATTTGTGTTTCGTCGCGTTGCCGTCCAGCGCGCTGCGCACGGTGTTGGCGGCGCACGCCGAACGCTTGAGCGGCAAGATGCTGGTCAGCCTGACCAAAGGCATCGAAGCCCACACCTTCAAACTGATGAGCCAGATTCTCGAAGAGATCGCCCCGCAAGCGCGCATCGGCGTGCTGTCCGGGCCGAACCTCGCGCGGGAAATCGCCGAGCACGCGCTGACCGCCACCGTGGTCGCCAGCGAAGACGAAGAGCTCTGCAAAGCCGTGCAGGCCGCGTTGCATGGCCGGACCTTCCGCGTCTACGCCAGCGCCGACCGTTTCGGCGTTGAACTGGGCGGCGCGCTGAAAAACGTCTACGCGATCATTGCCGGCATGGCGGTGGCGCTGGAGATGGGCGAGAACACCAAGAGCATGCTGATCACTCGCGCCCTGGCCGAGATGACCCGGTTTGCGGTGAATCAGGGCGCCAACCCCATGACCTTCCTCGGTCTGGCCGGGGTCGGCGATCTGATCGTTACCTGCTCGTCGCCGAAAAGCCGCAACTATCAGGTCGGTTTTGCCCTCGGTCAGGGCTTGAGCCTCGACGAAGCGGTGTCGCGCCTCGGTGAAGTGGCCGAAGGGGTCAACACCCTGAAAGTACTCAAGGCCAAGTCTCAGGACGTCGGCGTGTACATGCCGCTGGTCGCCGGATTGCATGCGATTCTGTTCGAAGGGCGCACGCTTGAGCAGGTGATCGGTCTTCTGATGAGAGGCGAGCCGAAAACCGACGTCGACTTTATTTCCACCAGTGGTTTCAACTGATTCAGCAGGGAGCAGGGCATGAACGATCCGAAAACCGAAGCCAAATATGAATCCATCCTCCTGCGGGTGTTGTGGATGATCGTCTACGTGCTGGTCTGGCAGGTAGCGCAGTTCATCCTCGGCGCGGTGGTGCTGGTGCAGTTGATCTATCGTTTGATCTATGGCGCCCCGAGCGCCAGCCTGATGAATTTCGGCGACAGCCTGAGCCAGTTTCTGGCGCAGATCGGTCGTTTCGGCAGTTTTCACAGCGACCAGAAACCCTGGCCGTTCGCCGACTGGCCGACGCCGCGTACTCCGGAAGGTGAAGCGCCACACGTTGTCGCGCCGGCACCGCATCCGGCCCGGGATGAGGAACCCAAGCTATGAAACTCTGGGTATTGCGTCACGGTGAGGCCGAGCCCTATGGCTCGCGCCCCGACTCCGAGCGTGAACTGACCGCCCACGGTCGCAAGGAAGTGTTGAGCAGCGCAGCCCGTTTGATGGGCCAGCCGCTGACCGCCATTTACGCCAGCCCTTACCTGCGGGCGCAGCAGACCGCGCAACTGGTGCGCGAAGCTCTCGGCTTCGAGCCGGAGATCCGCACGGTCGAGTGGCTGACCCCGGAAGTTGATCCGGACCGCGTGGCCGAGCAACTGGTGTCGGTGAGCAACGTGCTGCTGGTCAGCCACAATCCGCTGGTGGGCAATCTGCTCAGCTACCTGCAACACGGTGCGGGCTACCCACCGGAAAAGGTCAGCACCGCCGGGCTGGCAGAGCTTGAACACAGCGAATTGCTGATCGGTTCGATGACGCTCAACAGCCTTAAACATCCCTGAAATTTTTTGTACGAAATAGTCAACCAAGCACTTGCTTGGTTGACTACGCTTGCTCCAGACCAAAAAACAGGAGCGAGTCGAATGTCTTCCGCCTTCCGTTTGCCGCTGGACGTGTTTTACGAACGCGAGGCCCGGCACCCGCGTCAGCGTTTTCTGGTGCAGCCGATCGGCGGCGGGCAGGTCGAGACACTGACCTGGGCCGACGTCGGCCATCAGGCCCGCTGCGCCGCGCACTGGTTGCGCTCCCGGGAATTGCCGCAAGGCAGCCACATCGCCCTGATCTCGAAAAACTGCGCGCACTGGATCATCGCCGATCTGGCGATCTGGATGGCCGGGCATGTCTCGGTGCCGCTCTATCCGAACCTCACTGCCGAATCGGTGAATCAGGTGCTGACCCACTCGGAAAGCGTGCTGGCGTTCATCGGCAAGCTCGATGACTGGCCGGGCATGTCGCCAGGCGTGCCGGCGGGTCTGACGACGGTCAGCCTGCCGCTGCATCCACCGGGCACGTTCGATTTCAACTGGGACGACGTGCAGCGCAGCTCGCCGATCCAGGACGATCCGCGTCCCGCCGCCGAGCAACTGGCGACCATCATTTACACCTCCGGCACCACCGGCCTGCCCAAGGGCGTGATGCACAGCTTCGCCAATCTCGGGTTCGCGACGACGCGCGGCACGCAGCTGTTCGGTCTCAATGAGCACGACCGGCTGCTGTCGTATCTGCCGCTGTGTCATGTGGCCGAACGGATGTTCGTCGAGCTGGCGTCGATCTATACCGGGCAGACGGTGTTTTTCGCCGAGAGCCTCGATACTTTCCTTGCCGATCTCAAACGGGCGCGACCGACGGCGATGTTCGGTGTGCCGCGGATCTGGACCAAGTTCCAGATGGGCGTCTACAGCAAGATCCCGGCGAAACGTCTGGACTTCCTGCTCGGTCTGCCCTTTATCGGCAAACGCATCGGCCACAAGGTGTTGGCCGGATTGGGGCTGGATGCCTTGCGCGTGGCTTTGTCCGGTGCGGCGCCGGTGCCGCTGACCCTGTTGCGCTGGTATCAGAAACTCGGGCTCGACGTGCTGGAGGTCTACGGCATGACCGAAAGCTGCGGTTATTCGCACATCTGCCTGCCGGGGCAATACAAGGAAGGCTGGATCGGCCGGCCATGTCCTGACGTGGAAGTGCGCATCGATGAGTCCGGCGAAGTGCAGGTGCGCAGCCAGGCGAACATGCTCGGATATTTCAAGGAACCACAGAAAACCGCCGAAACCCTCACCGAAGACGGTTTCCTGCGCACCGGCGACAAGGGCGAGCAAGACGCCGAAGGGCGTTTGCGCCTGACCGGGCGGCTCAAGGAAATCTTCAAGACCAGCAAGGGCAAGTACGTCGCCCCGGCGCCGATCGAAAACCGGCTGGCGGTGCATTCGCGGATCGAGCAGGTCTGCGTGGTCGGCGACGGCCTGAGTGCGCCGCTGGGGTTGTGCGTGCTGTCGGCCGTGGGCCGGGAAGAGGCCCGCGCGCCGCTGCATTCGAGCCTGGAAAAATTGCTGGAGGAGGTCAACGCCGTACTCGACAAGCACGAGCGTCTGCGCCGGCTGGTGGTGGTCAAGGACAGCTGGGCGGTGGAGAACGGGTTCCTCACGCCGACCCTGAAAATCAAACGCAACATCATCGAAGACACCTACGGAGCACGCTTCGAAGAATGGAGCGAGCGCAGCGAGGCGGTGCTGTGGCAGGATTGAGCGTCGATCAAAACAACAAAGGAAGCCTGCGATGACCTTGTGGCGCACCACTCCGAACATCGAGCAGTTGAACGCAATCCAGAAAAACACCATCGGCGAAGTGCTGGACATCCGCTTCGAGTCATTCGACGAAGAATCGCTGACGGCCAGCATGGTCATCGACCATCGCACCCACCAGCCTTATGGCCTGTTGCACGGCGGCGCCTCGGTGGTGCTGGCGGAAACGGTCGGCTCGATGGCCAGTTACCTGTGCATCGACGCCAGCAAGTTCTATTGCGTCGGCCTGGAAATCAACGCCAACCACTTGCGCGGACTGCGCAGCGGACGGGTGACGGCGGTGGCCAAACCGATCCACATCGGCCGCACCACCCACGTCTGGGACATTCGCCTGACCAGCGATGAAGGCAAGGCCAGTTGTGTCTCGCGCCTGACCATGGCGGTGGTGCCGCTGGGAGAACAATCGCCGGCGCGTTGATGGCCGAAGCGTCATAGCCCTGACCGGACTGTCATCATTCCTGGCAGTTACGGTCATTGCTGTGGGACGCGGTCTTACGGACAATCAACGCCTGTTTTCCGCTCATGGATTTGCCGGTATGTCGCAACCGATCTTCTTCGCCCACGCCAATGGTTTCCCTTCGGGCACCTACGGCAAACTGTTCGCGGCGCTGGCGCCCGAGTACCGGGTCGCGCATCTGGAACAACACGCCCATGACCCGCGTTTCCCAGCGGGTGACAACTGGTACCACCTGGTCGACGAACTCATCCATCATCTTCAACAACAAGATGAACCGGTGTGGGGCGTTGGCCATTCCTTCGGCGGCATGTTGCATCTGCACGCCGCACTGCGTTGCCCTGAACTGTATCGGGGCGTGGTGATGCTCGATTCGCCGGTGCTGACCCGCACGGATCAATGGGTGATCCGCGCCGCCAAGCGCTTTGGTTTCATCGACAAACTGACTCCGGCCGGCCGCACGCTGGGGCGGCGCGAAGAGTTTGCCGATCTGGACAGTGCCCGTGGTTATTTCGCCGGCAAAACCCTGTTCCGCAGCTTTGATCCGGAATGCTTCGATGCCTACTTGCAGCACGGTCTGCACAAGGTTGGCGACAAGCTGCGCCTGCGCTTCGATCCTGCGACCGAGATCAGCATCTATCGCGGCGTGCCGCACACCAGTCCTGCGCATACCCGGCAATTGAAAGTGCCGCTGGCGGTGGTGCGCGGGCACAAGAGTCGCGTGGTAATGAACCACCACACCCGCTTCGTCGGGCGCCTGCCTCAGGGCGAGTCGCTGACCGTGCCTGGCGGGCACATGTTTCCGCTTGAGCGCCCACAAGACACCGCGCAATTACTGAAAAGCCTGTTCGATCGCTGGGAGCGCCGGCAAGACAAGGATTGCGCATGAACCCCGGCGTCGAAGAAGTGCGCCTGAGCCTGCCGCATATCGAACTGGCCGCGCACCTGTTCGGCCCGGAAGACGGGTTGCCGGTGATCGCCCTGCACGGCTGGCTGGACAACGCCAACAGCTTCGCGCGCCTGGCGCCGAAGCTCAAAGGCCTGCGCATCGTCGCGCTGGATATGGCCGGTCACGGGCATTCCGGGCACCGGCCGAACGGCGCCGGTTATGCATTGTGGGATTACGCCCATGACGTGCTGCAGGTCGCCGAACAACTGGGCTGGAAACGTTTCGGCCTGCTCGGGCATTCCATGGGCGCCATTGTTTCGCTGGTGCTGGCCGGGTCGTTGCCCGAACGCATCACCCATCTGGCGTTGATCGACGGGGTAATTCCTCCTACCGACAAAGGCGAAAACGCCGCCGAGCGCATGGGCATGGCCCTGCAGGCGCAGCTCGATCTTCGGGAAAAGCGCAAACCGGTCTACAACACCCTCGACCGGGCCATCGAGGCGCGGATGAAAGGGCTGGTGGCGGTCAGTCGCGAAGCGGCTGAACTGCTGGCCCAGCGTGGGTTGATGCCGGTGCCCGGGGGTTACACCTGGCGCACCGACAATCGTCTGACGTTGCCGTCGCCGCTGCGTCTGACCCAGGAGCAGGCGATGGCGTTCGTGCAGCGCATTGCCTGTCCCGCGCAGTTGGTGGTCGCTGCCGACGGCATGCTGGCCAAACATCCGGAGCTGCTGGAACGTCTACCCTTTGACCGGGAACAGCTGCCGGGCGGGCATCATCTGCACCTGAACGATGAAGCCGGGGCCGACCTTGTCGCAGACTGTTTCAATCGGTTCTTCGCCATTCCTTGACTTGCTCCCGGCAACTGTCGAGGCTGGGCAGGTTGAAATGGGAGACAACCAAGATGGATTTCTACACCGCTGCGACTTCGAACTGCCCTCAAGGCACCCAGGCCATGCCCCTGCGATGAGCCTGTCCATGCGATCTATCAGTCTGCTGGCGCTGTGCTGTTTCAGTCCCTTTCTATTCGCTGCCGACCTGCCGGGCAGTCAGGACCTGCCGATCGTGCCGCGTGTGGCCGATGCGCAGATCGTCGACTATCGCCCCGCCGTGGAGCTGGAGCGGATCTACCCGCTCGGCTCGATCCGCAAGATCAGCGGCCAGTTGCGTTTCGACGGCCAGGTCAGCGCCCGGGGGCAAACCACCTCGGTGACCTACGAATTGCCGCCGGAACATTCCGCCACCGAAGCCTTCACTCTCGCTCGCGAAGCCCTGCAAAAGCAGGATGCGCAGCTGTTGTTCTGGTGCCAGGCCCGGGATTGCGGCGAGAGCAGCCTGTGGGCCAATGAGGTATTCGGCAACGCCAAGCTGTACGGTGCCGACGAGCAGCAGGCCTATCTGCTGCTGAGGCTCGCGGCCCCGCGCGACAACACGCTGGTGGCGCTGTACAGCATCACCCGGGGCAATCGCAAAGCCTATCTGCACGTTGAACAGTTCGAGGCGCTGGCACCGCTCGGTGACCTGCTGCCGACCTCGGCCACGCTGCTGCGGGAACTGAAAAGCACTGGCGAGCTGGACTTTCCGAAGCTCGCCGGCGATCCGGATGACACCTGGCTGCGCTTGTTGTCCCGTGGCCTGAACCTCGACACCACCTTGCGGGTGACGGTGTCCGGGCCGAAAGCCGAGGCCTGGCGGCAGGCGCTGATCGGGCAAGGCGTGCGCGCCGCGCGAATGGAAACCGGCAGTGTCGACGGCGAAGGTCTGCGCATCGATCTGTTGCGATAAAGTGTCTTTGGCGGACACGCTCGACGTGTTCGCCTACTCTTTGCCTGACTGATTTTTTTCGAGATTTCACATGCCCAATAATGATCGTCTGCTGGTGCAGATCCTGTTGCTGGTGCTGTTTGGTGCCAGTTTCTGGGTGATGGCGCCGTTCTGGTCGGCGCTGTTCTGGGGCGCGGTGCTGGCGTTTGCCAGCTGGCCGCTGATGCGCTTGCTGACCCGCTGGCTCAATGGCCGGGAATCCCTCGCGGCGCTGTTGCTGACCATGGGCTGGATGTTGCTGGTGGCGGGGCCGCTGGTGTGGCTCGGTTTTAACCTGGCCGATCACGTGCGCGATGCCACGGCGTTCATCAAGGATGTGCAGGTCGACGGACTGCCCGAGGCGCCGAGCTGGCTGGGCGGCGTGCCGGTGGTGGGTGAGAGGCTTGTCGGGATCTGGAACAGCATCGATCAGCAGGGCGCGGCCCTGATGGTGACGGTCAAACCTTATCTGGGGCAGGTCGGCAACTGGTTGCTGGCGCGCAGTGCACAGATCGGCAGCGGGATTCTCGAGCTGACCCTGAGCATTGTCTTCGTATTCTTTTTCTACCGTGACGGGCCACGGCTGGCGGCGTTCGTGCACAGTTTGCTGGAGCGTTTGATCGGTGACCGGGCCGGGTACTACATCGATCTGGTGGCCGGTACGGTGCAGCGGGTGGTCAATGGGGTGATCGGTACGGCGGCAGCGCAAGCGGTGCTGGCGCTGATCGGGTTCCTGATTGCCGGGGTGCCGGGGGCGCTGGTGCTGGGGATCGTGACGTTCCTGCTCAGTCTGATTCCGATGGGGCCGCCGCTGGTGTGGATTCCGGCCACGGCGTGGCTGGCCTGGAAGGGTGAGTACGGGATGGCGGTGTTTCTCGGAATTTGGGGGACGTTCATCATCAGTGGCGTGGATAACGTGCTCAAGCCGTATCTGATCAGCCGGGGCGGGAATCTGCCGTTGGTGATTGTGTTGCTTGGGGTGTTTGGCGGGTTGATTGCGTTTGGGTTTATCGGGTTGTTTATTGGGCCTACGCTTTTGGCTGTTGCTTATAGTTTGTTGACGGATTGGAGTAAGAGTCAGGCTCGGGTTTGAGGCTTTGGACTTGGCGGCCTTTGGGCCGACCAGGTTTTGGGTTGACTGTGTACATATCCGTTTCTTCGGTAACGGCGGCTTATGGTTTCGCCCTTACGGCGAGTCCCTTTGGCAAACGCCCCAAAGGAACCAAAGGTCTGGGCCCCTGCGTTCGGCGCCTCGCTGTGGCTCGGCGTTCCTTCGCTCCGGGATTCATCCGGGGGCATCGCCTACGGTTTGCTTCGCTGCACCTCCTCTCGATGCATGCGGCTTCGCCGCACGGTCGCTGCGCTCCCACCCCCGGATAAATCCCTCCACTCAGCCTTCCGATGGGGCCGGCACGTCAAGAGCGGTACTCGAGCTAACGCTCATTGTGTTGAGTGGTGGGAAGCCAAAGCCAAAGCCAAAGCGAAATCGGAAGTTGATGTGGAAGCTGACTCTGACGTTGGTGTTGGTGTTGGTGCTGGCGCGGAGGCAGTAGTGAACTTATGTGCTTCAAAACCCGAGTTCACCTCGGTATCTCACGTCGGCGTACCTCTCACAATCACCTCGGTCAGTTCCCTCTCCCTTTGGGTGTATGTACCGGAGACATGGTGGACACATGTTCGGGGACATGGTGGACGGTTTTCAAATCCGCTTACCTGATACAACGGTCTGTTGAATCAAGTCAATTCGGGCAATGCGATGTCTGCTCCAGTAGACATCGTAGATGCCATCCTCTGTCGTTCCCCTGATCGCTATCAGCTCCCCGATGAAGGCCTTTCCGATCAGGAATTGGCTGCTTCTCCAGTACATCTCGCCATTGCCCTGAACTTTCCTGACCAGATCTCCTTCCGCGTACTCCAGGACAGGCCGGGTCTCTTGGTATTCAAGCGGGCTACTGCTGTAGCGGCTCGCTGGAACCCCCATTCCCAAGGCTTGATGCGGGCGCTTCTGATTGTAAGTTTCTCGCCAGATATCGAAGGCCTTTTGCGCTCCGATGAGGTCGATGAAGCACTGACTCTGCAGAACTTCGGCCTTCAAGCTGCGATGGAATCGCTCAATCTTGCCCTGAGTTTGTGGATGGTAGGGCCGGGAGTGGCTGACCCGGATTCCCTGTCTCATCAGCCAGACTTCCAGGGCGGTGTAGACCCCGGTTTGGTCACCCCATGGCGAACCGTTATCCATGGTCATGCGTTGCGGCAGACCGTATCGGCGAAACACTCCAACAAGCTGTTCTTCCACGGTTTGGCGTTGTTGATTGGCGCAAGCGGCGATGCACAACGAGAAGCGGGAATGGTCATCCAATATCGTCAAAGGGTGGCAGCGGCCATGACGCATACCGACATGTCCCTTGAAGTCCATCTGCCACAAATCATTGGGTGCTTCATGCTCGAAACGGATGAACGGTTTGATGTTCGCCGCTTGTGAATCGACTTGCGCGTGGCGCTTCAAAACTGCGTGCACAGTGCTGACAGCGGGCATCTTGTGTCCATCGCCTTCCAGGATGCGCTTGAGTTTGCGAGCGCCCCACGCTGTGTGCTCCACACCCAACGCCAGAATTTGCTTCTCGACCGCATCAGCGCAGCGGCTGGGTGAAGATTTCGGTCGCCGAGACCGGTCAAGCAACCCCTCTGGACCAAAAGTTTCGTACCGTTCGAGCCACTTGTAGGCGGTGCTTGGACTGATATGAAAGCGTCGGCAGAGCTGCCGGATGTTGGCCCCATCTTGACGGGCCAATAAAACGAATTCGGAACGAAGCTGCATGGTAGACACCTCTTCCCAAGACACAGGCCATCTCCTTCGCGATGAGCAATGTGTCTATTTAAAAGTGTCCACCATGTCTCCGAACACCTGTCCACCATGTCTCCGGTACATACATTGGGAGAGGGCTAGGGTGAGGGCGCTTTGATGACACACCGCTAAGTCAAAGCAAACCACTCACCCAGCCAACCTCAGTCGTCCCTCAAATCCTCACCCAATCTCAAGTCGCCACATTCAAATACTTGCCCACCGACGCAGTGCTTTCGAGCGAGTACTGCTTGCTCAGATTGGCAATCATGCGGTTCAGCGCTTCGGTGGTGGTTTGAGTATTGCTGGCGGTCTGTTCGTCATCCGGGCGTTCGCGACCTGCATGCAGTGCAGCTTTCAGTTCGTCGCTGCTGACACCGCCGCTGCTGTCGCTGTCCAGCACCTTGAGCAGGGCGGCGGCGGTGTCGGTGTTGTTCGAGGAGGTGCTGTCGCTGACCTGCAGCGCGCTGTTCAGTTCGGTGGCGGTAACAGTGCCGTCGCCGTCTGCATCGAGTTGGCTGAAGAGTTCGTCGCTGGAGGCTTGCGGCGGTGGGGGTGGCGGTGGGGTGAGGCTGGCGGCGAGTTCGTCCTGGCTGACGACGCCGTCTTCGTTTTTGTCCAGGGCCGAGAAGATTTTGCTGCTGTCGGCGGTGCTGCCGGCGCTGGTCAGGCCGTTGCTCAGTTCGTCGCTGCTGATGGCGCCGTCGCCGTCGGCGTCGAGGGCGCTGATCAGGGCGTCGGCGAGTTCGGTGTTGGGGGCCTGGTCGCCAGGAGGCGGTGGGGGTGGGGCCATGGCGGTCATTTCTTCGGCGCTGAGGCTGCCGCTGGAATCGCTGTCCAGATCGCCGAATTGTTTGCTCAGGCTGACCAGCAGGCCGTCGTTGGACTTTTGTGACAGGGCGCTGCCCAGTTCGTCCTGATCCACCGCGCCGTCGCCGTTGCTGTCGAGCTTGGCGAACAGTTCCTTTTGCAGTTGCTGGCTGCGGGCGTTTTGGGTGGAGGTGCTGCTGGTGCTGGTATAGCTCGTGTAGTTGCTGACGCTACCGATCATCGGGCTCACTCCTTGGACTGGAAAGCCGGTGGGTGTACCGGCTTATGCAGCCTCAAGTTGCAAGGTGTCGTGGGTATGTGGGGTTTGTACCGGCCGGTACACAGTCGGGATCAGTGGCGGGGCAGTTGGATCACGGCGGTCAGGCCGCCGCCGGGTGTTTCTGCCAGGGTCAGTTGTCCGCCCTGACGTTGCGCCGCTTCCCGTGCGATGGTCATGCCCAGGCCGACGCCGCCGGAGTTGCGGTTGCGTGAGCCTTCGAGGCGGAAGAACGGTTCGAACACGGCTTCACGCTTGTCCGCCGCGATGCCCGGGCCGTGGTCGATGACGCGGATCAGCAGCTGTTCGCGCTGGTCCTGCAGTTCGATGTGCACTTGGCCGGCGTAGCGCAGGGCGTTGTCCATCAGGTTGTTGATGCATGAGCGCAGTGCCATCGGTTGCACCTGCAAGGGTGCGCAGTGGCCGCTGACCTGCACGTCGGCGCCTTGATCCTGGGCGTTTTCGCACAGTGATTCGACCAGCGCCTGCACGTCCATCAACTGCAAGGCTTCGCTGGTGCGTTGTTCGTGCAGGTAGGTGAGGGTGGCGTCGAGCATGCCGATCATGTCGTCCAGATCCTGGCGCATCTGGCCTTGCAGCTTGTCGTCGTTGATGTTTTCCAGGCGCAGTTTCAGCCGCGACAGCGGGGTGCGCAGGTCGTGGGAGACGGCACCGAGCATTCGTGCGCGTTGCTGCACTTGTTCGCGGATGCGGTGCTGCATCAGGTTGAACGTGTGTGCGGCCTGTCGGGCTTCCCGGGGGCCGGTTTCGTCCAGCGGCGGGCTGTCGAGGTCTTCGCTCAGGCGCTCGGCTGCATCGCTCAGGCGCTGGATCGGCCGGGTCAGCAGCTTGGCGCCGTACCAGGCGGCGATGATCAGCGAGATGAACTGGAAGGTCAGCGGCACGATCGGCCCGCCGAACCAGGGGCGCGGCGGACGGGGCGGGTAGCGTGGATCCTGCGGCGGCTGTTTGCCGTCGATGGTTTCCGAGAACTCCGGCGGCGGAGGTGGTGGCGGCGGACCGTAGAGGCGGAACCATGCAAAGGCCAGCAAGTGCGCCAGGACGATCGCCACCAACAGCACGCCGAACAGACGGCCGAACAGCGTGTCGAAGCGCGCCCGCATCAGCCGATGTCTCGCGCGTCGAACAGGTAGCCTTCACCGCGTACGGTTTTGATCAACTGCGGGGCTTTCGGATCGTCGCCGAGTTTTTGCCGCAGGCGCGAGACCAGCAGGTCGATGCTGCGGTCGAAGGCTTCGATCGAGCGGCCACGGGCGGCGTCCAGCAACTGTTCGCGGCTGAGCACCCGGCGCGGACGTTCGATGAACACCCAGAGCAGGCGGAATTCGGCGTTGGACAGCGGCACCACCAGACCATCGTCGGCGATCAACTGGCGCAGGACGCTGTTCAGGCGCCAGTTGTCGAAGCGAATGTTCGCACGCTGTTCGGTGCGATCGTCGCGCACCCGGCGCAGAATTGTCTGGATCCGCGCCACCAGCTCCCGAGGTTCGAACGGTTTGGCCATGTAGTCATCGGCGCCCAGTTCCAGGCCGATGATCCGGTCGGTGGGTTCGCAGCGGGCGGTGAGCATCAGGATCGGAATGTCGGACTCTGCGCGCAGCCAGCGGCACAGCGACAGACCGTCCTCGCCGGGCAGCATCAGGTCGAGCACCACCACGTCGAAATGTTCGGCCTGCATCGCCTGGCGCATGGCCGCGCCGTCGGTGACGCCGCTGGCGTGAATGTTGAAGCGGGCCAGGTAGTCGATCATCAGTTCGCGGATCGGCACGTCATCGTCGACGATCAGGGCACGGATGCTCCAGCGCTTGTCGTCTTTCTGCTCGTCGTTCACGGAAGCTTGGGAGTTGTGCATGAGGCTGTTCATCTGCCAGTAGGCCGCCAACCACAAAGATAGGCTGCGAGGTTGTGGTTTCAGCATAGGCGTCCGGCCGTGAGGCGGGAAGGGCTGCTGTAAGGACTTGTTGCGGCTGGCGAGGCTAGCGTGGGCGCATGTTGCCGGCGTGTCGGTTGTGTATCGGGTTCGACACAATACCCTGCAAGGCTATGCTGATCACGGTTGGCGCGACGATTTACCGATCATCGGGTGCCGCGCCGCCGCCGGTTCCGCTACAATGCGCGCCGATTTCGACTTGCCTGAGAGCCCATCCATGTCCGCCTGCCAGACTCCTATCATCGTCGCCCTGGATTTCCCTACCCGTGACGCCGCACTGAAGCTGGCCGACCAGTTGGACCCGAAACTGTGCCGGGTCAAAGTGGGCAAGGAACTGTTCACCAGTTGCGCCGCGGAAATCGTCGGCACCCTGCGTGACAAGGGTTTTGAAGTATTCCTGGACCTGAAATTCCACGACATTCCCAACACCACGGCGATGGCGGTCAAGGCCGCTGCCGAGATGGGCGTGTGGATGGTCAACGTTCACTGCTCCGGCGGCCTGCGCATGATGGCGGCCTGCCGTGAAGAGCTGGACAAGCGCAGCGGCCCGCAGCCGTTGCTGATCGGCGTGACCGTGCTGACCAGCATGGAGCGTGAAGATCTGGCGGGTATCGGTCTGGACATCGAGCCGCAGGAGCAGGTGCTGCGTCTGGCGGCACTGGCCGAGAAGGCCGGGATGGACGGTCTGGTGTGCTCGGCGCTGGAAGCCACTGCGCTGAAAACCGCGCATCCGTCGCTGCAACTGGTGACCCCGGGGATTCGTCCGGCGGGCAGCGCCCAGGACGACCAGCGTCGCATCCTGACCCCGCGTCAGGCGCTGGATGCCGGTTCCGACTATCTGGTGATTGGCCGTCCGATCAGCCAGGCGGCGGATCCGGCCAAGGCGCTGGCCTCGGTGGTTGCCGAACTGGCCTGAGTGAACAGCTGAAGCATCAAAGAAGGGAGCCCGATGGCTCCCTTCTTTGTTTTCAGACCTTCAACACCAGTTTGCCGAAGTTCTCGCCGCTGAACAGTTTGCCCAAGGTCTCGGGGAAGGTTTCCAGGCCTTCGACGATGTCTTCCTTGCTCTTGAGCTGACCCTTGGCCATCCAGCCGGCCATTTCCTGGGCGGCGCTGGCGTACTGCGCGGCGTAATCCATCACCACGAAGCCTTCCATCCGCGCGCGGTTGACCAGCAGCGACAGGTAGTTGGCCGGGCCTTTGACCGCTTCCTTGTTGTTGTACTGGCTGATCGCGCCGCAGATCACCACACGCGCCTTGAAGTTCAGGCGGCTCAGCACCGCGTCGAGGATGTCGCCGCCGACGTTGTCGAAATACACATCCACGCCTTTCGGGCACTCGCGCTTGAGGCCGGCGAGCACGTCTTCGCTCTTGTAGTCGATGGCGCCGTCGAAGCCCAGTTCATCGATCAGGAACTTGCACTTGTCGGCGCCGCCGGCGATGCCGATCACCCGGCAACCTTTGATCTTGGCAATCTGCCCGGCAATGCTGCCGACCGCGCCCGCTGCACCGGACAACACCACGGTGTCGCCGGCTTTCGGTGCGCCGACATCGAGCAGGGCGAAGTAGGCGGTCATGCCGGTCATGCCCAGTGCGGACAAATAAACCGGCAGCGGTGCCAGTTTCGGATCGACCTTGTAGAAACCTCTTGGCTCGCCGAGGAAATAATCCTGCACGCCAATGGCACCGTTGACGTAGTCGCCGACGGCAAACCCCGGATTGTTTGACGCGACGACTTTGCCTACGCCCAGCGCGCGCATGACTTCGCCCAGACCCACCGGGGGAATGTAGGATTTGCCTTCGTTCATCCAGCCGCGCATGGCCGGGTCGAGGGACAGGTATTCGTTCTTGACCAGAATCTGCCCCGCCGCCGGCTCGCCGACCGGTACTTCCTGATAGGTGAAGGTCTCGCGGGTGGCGGCGCCCACCGGGCGTTTGGCGAGCAGGAACTGGCGATTGGTCTGGTTGGTCATGACAGGCACTCGAATTGAATGAAGTCTTGTTGATAGACCTTCATGCGCGATGCCGCAAGGTTGGCTCACGGGGCGAATGCAGGTTGATCCAGTACGGTGATAGTCCCCGGCGGGGTTTCATCACTGCGATTCATGCAAGCCTAACCGGCCTTTTGATAGTGCTGACGTCACTCAAGCCCCTGTGGCTATGCTGCCTTCATCAATCCCCCCGCATTCGAGGACATAACAATGAGCATGACGTTTTCCGGTCAGGTAGCCGTCGTCACCGGCGCGGCCAACGGCATCGGCCGCGCGACGGCCCAGGCATTCGCCGCCGAAGGTCTGAAAGTGGTGGTGGCCGATCTGGATGCGGCCGGGGGCGAGGGCACCGTGGCGCTGATTCGTACAGCCGGTGGCGAAGCGACCTTCGTGCGCTGCAACGTGACCGTCGAAAGCGAAGTGAAAAATCTGATGGACGAGGTGATCAATACCTACGGCCGTCTCGACTATGCCTTCAACAACGCCGGGATCGAAATCGAGAAGGGCAAACTGGCCGAAGGCTCGATGGACGAGTTCGACGCGATCATGGGCGTCAACGTCAAGGGCGTCTGGCTGTGCATGAAGTATCAGCTGCCGTTGCTGCTGGCTCAGGGCGGCGGGGCGATCGTCAACACCGCGTCGGTGGCTGGATTGGGCGCTGCGCCGAAGATGAGCATCTACGCCGCCTCCAAGCATGCGGTGATCGGCCTGACCAAATCGGCTGCGATCGAATACGCCAAGAAGAAAATCCGCGTCAACGCCGTATGCCCGGCGGTGATCGACACCGACATGTTCCGCCGTGCTTATGAGGCCGACCCGAAGAAAGGCGAATTCGCCAACGCCATGCACCCGGTCGGTCGCATCGGCAAGGTCGAGGAGATTGCCAGCGCCGTGCTGTACCTGTGCAGCGATGGTGCGGCGTTTACCACCGGCCATTCGCTGGCCGTGGATGGCGGCGTGACCGCCTTCTAAGGTGGCGTCGACTGATACAAAAAAGGACCCGCCCACCGGCGGGTTTTTTTTCGCCTTGGGAGCGGTTCCGTGAATCCGCTAAACAATGTGTTTCAAATGGTGAGAACGGAGGCTTTTGGCGGTTTTGTCGCACAGCCTCAAGGGCGTGGCTGTGATTTACTGCCGCCAGCAAAACGGACAGGAGTTTGCGTGCTCATGGAATTGAGAATTGACCGACTGGCAATGGTGCCGGTCGTACAGCAGATTGTTGACGGGTTGACCGAGTGGATCATGCAGGGGCAGGTGCCGCCGACGACGCGTCTGCCCTCCGTGCGAGAGATCGCACGGTGCAATCTGCTCAGCCAGTCCTGCGTCATGGAGGCTTGCGAGCGCCTAGTGGCGCAAGGGGTACTGGCCTCGCGGCAGGGCTCGGGATTCATGGTGGCGGCTTCGTTGCCCGGGTGCTGCAAGGCGATCGATGGCTCCGGGTGTGAAGGGGAGCGCAGCGCGGGCGATCCCGCCGCCAGATGGCGCAGCGGTTTGACGCTGGGAAGTGGCGTCCTGCCAGAGAGTTGGCGCGAGCCCGATGATCTCGCCTATGCGATTCGCGAGGTGACGCGCGCCGACATGGCCA
Source organism: Pseudomonas sp. B21-021 (assembly GCF_024749205.1). Classification (NCBI taxonomy): domain Bacteria; kingdom Pseudomonadati; phylum Pseudomonadota; class Gammaproteobacteria; order Pseudomonadales; family Pseudomonadaceae; genus Pseudomonas; species Pseudomonas sp. B21-021. The sequence goes on along the minus strand of NZ_CP087192.1, from coordinate 4,820,133 downwards.
GCCTGTTCAACTACAGCACGCCTCTGGGGCTGCTGGCGTTGCGTGAACAGATCGTCAAGCGCTTGGGATTGCTGAGTATCAAGGCCGTTGAAGAACAGGTAATGACCACCGCCGGCGCCAGCCACGGACTGGACCTGATCGTGCGTACCCTGTTCAAGGCCGGTGATTGCGTGGTGGTCGAAACCCCCGGTTATGCGCCGCTGTTCGATCTCCTGCGTTTGCACGGCGTGCGCATGCTGGAGGTACGCCGCACGCCGGGCGGGCCGGATCTCGAGGCGCTCGAAGCGTTGCTGCAGCAGTTTCGGCCCACAGCGTTGTTCATCAACAGTCACCACCACAATCCCACGGGCAGCTGCCTGCTGCCGGCCGTCGCGCGACGGATCCTGGAGTTGAGCAGGGCCTACGATCTGCGGCTGATCGAAGATGATGTCTACGCTGACCTGCATAACGGCAGCGGCACTCGACTGGCAGCGCTGGATGACGAGGGGCGGGTGATTTATGTCGGCAGTTTTTCCAAGACCCTGAGCAGCTCGCTGCGGGTGGGATTCGTGTTGGCCGACGGCGAACTGATCGAGCGGATGGCGCGGGTCAAGATGATCAGTTGCATGGGCACCTCGAGGTTTTGCGAGGCGGTGCTGGCCGGAATGCTGGCCAGTGGCGCCTATCGCAAACTGGTGCAGCGCCAGCGCCAGCGTCTCAATACTGATCGTGCGGCGGCCTTGCAGGCCCTGGAGGATGCCGACTGGGAAGTGTTCGGCAAGCCCACGGGCGGCCTGTTCATCTGGGCGCGCGCGCCGCTGGCCGATGAGGCGCACTTGCGCAGGCATGCCTCGCGCTGCGGGGTGCAGCTGTCTTGTGCAACGTCGTTCAGCCCCAGTGGCGAAGCCTGCGACTGGCAGCGCATCAACGTGGCTTACGCCTGTGATCCCCGGGCACGACAGTTTTTTCGCAGCACCACCGTGGATCGACCTCAAGCGTTCTGAAAACGACGCGTGCGTAGCTTTTTGCCATTATTCCGACGCCAGAGACTTGTGCTGGTTCAAGGCCGTTGCGAATCTTCGACAACAGACTATGGCAGGGGACTACGCGCAATGATTTCGGCCGTGCAAGGACGTTTTGCCAACCTCGGTATGGCAAAAAAACTGGGTATCGGGTTTGTGCTGGTGTTGCTGCTGACTGCACTGGTGGCAGCCATTGGCGTCTGGTCCCTGCAAACCATCAGTCAGCGTTTCGACGGCCTCAAACAGATGTCGTCGCTCAACAGTGGCCTGCTCAAGGTGCGGCTGCTGGAGCAGGACTACGCCTTGCACGGCAACCCGAAAACCGTTGATGCCTTGCACGAGGGGGTCGACGGTCTGATCGCCATGGCCGACCAACTCAAGATTTTGTCGCCGGGCAATGAGTCGGTCATGAACGACGTCCAACAGTCATTGGGCGCGTACCGCAAGGCATTCGATGAGTTCGTCTCGTTGTCCCAGGCCAAGGACCTGGCGCTGGAAATGGCCAGTTGGTCGGTGTCCAGCGTCGCCAACAATCTCGATGTGTTGCAGGCCGGTCTGGCCGACGACGGCGCGTACACCCTGAAAGACAGCGAGGGCAAGGACGGGGCGCAATTCATCGAGCAGGCCGGACAGGTCAGTCAGGTCTCACGCTTGATGTTGCAGGCGATGAACGAAGCGAGGGTGCGCCTGGATCAAAGCCGCAAGGGTGACGACAGCGCCGGCCAGGGCAATATCGAGCAGGCTGCGCAAGCCCAGGCCCAGGCTGAGCAGCTCAAGTCTACGGTCAAGGACGAGGGTTACCTGACGGTGCTCAGTGAGGTCTCCGGGCACATTGCCGGTTTCAGCGACAAGCTTGCCGAGTACACCGGGTTGCTGGCCCAGGAAAAGACTGTCTACCAGCAGTTGCACCAGCGGGCCGACGAAGTCGTGGCGCGGGTCGATCAGGCGTATGTCGCGCAAGACGGCGCCATGCAGGGCGAACTGAAAAAGAATTCGGTGCTGATCATTGGCTCATCGGCGCTGGCGTTGCTGGTGGGGCTGATTGCGGCGTGGGTGATTACCCGGTTGATCGTTGCACCGTTGCGCAGCGTGATTCATGTGGCGCAACAGATTGCGGCCGGTGATCTGAGCGCAACGATCGAGGTCTCCCGGCGTGACGAAATCGGTCAGTTGATGCTGGCCATGCAGCAGATGGGCGCGGGTTTGAGCACGATTGTCAGCGGGTTGCAGGCGGGGATCGAACAGCTGGCGAGTTCGGCGCAATCGCTGTCGGCGGTGACTGAACAGACCAACCTTGAGGTCAGCAGCCAGAAAGAGGAAACCGAACAGGTCGCCACGGCCATGAACCAGATGACCGCCACCGTGCACGATGTGGCGCGCAATGCCGAAGAGGCGGCGCTCGCGGCGCAGACCGCTGATGGCAAGGTCGAAAGCGGCCAGCAGGTGGTGCGTCAGAGCATGGCGCGGATCGAGCAACTGGCGGATTCGGCGACGTCGGCCAGTTCGAGCATCGAAAGCCTCAGTGCGGAAATCCAGAACATCGGCACGGTGCTGGGGGTGATCAAGAGTGTCGCCGAGCAGACCAACCTGCTGGCGCTCAACGCGGCGATCGAAGCGGCGCGGGCGGGCGAGCAGGGCAGGGGCTTTGCGGTGGTCGCCGATGAGGTGCGGGCGCTGGCCCGGCGCACGCAGCAGTCGACCGAGGAGATCGAGCGGCTGGTCAGCGCCTTGCGTTCAGCGGCGCATTCGTCGGTGCAGCAGATTCAGAGCAGTGGTGAGCTGGTGAAGCTGGCGGTGAGTGATGCGTTGCAGACCGAGAGTGCGTTGGGGAGTATTGCGGCGGCGGTTTCGTTGATTCAGCAGATGAATCAGCAGATTGCGGCGGCGGCCGAGGAGCAGAGTTCGGTGGCGGAGGAGATCAATCGCAGTGTGACGAGTATTCGGGCGAGTGCGGATCAGTCTTCGATTGCGATGCGGGGGAATGCGGCTTCGAGTGTTGAGCTGGCGCAGTTGGGGAGTGAGCTCAAGGGGATGGTGGGGCATTTTCGGCTTTGATTTGGACTTGGCGGCCTTTGGGCCGACCAGGTTCCCGTTTTATTGCGTTCATATCCGTTTCTGCGGGTGCTGCGGCTGGCGGTTTCGCCCTTACGGCGAGTCCCTTTGGCAAACGCCCCAAAGGAACCAAAGGTCTGGGCCCCTGCGTTCGGCGCCTCGCTGTGGCTCGGTGTTCCTTCGTTCCGGGATTCATCCGGGGGCATCGCCTACGGTTTGCTTCGCTGCACCTCCTCTCGATGCATGCGGCTGCGCCGCACGGTCGCTGCGCTCCCACCCCCGGATAAATCCCTCCACTCAGCCTTCCGATGGGGCCGGCACGTCAAGAGCGGTACTCGAGCTAACGCTCATCGTGTTGAGTGGTGAGAAGCGAGAAGCGAGAAGCGAGAAGCGCCTGCGGGCTGCTTTTGCTTTTCCGTGGGAGCCAGCTTGCTGGCGATGGCGGTTTTGGATTCATTTCTGATCATCAGCCAATAAAAAAGCCACCTCTCGGTGGCTTCTCTCTCTGACTGCACTCAGTCGTAAATTACTTTCTTCTTCCAGTCCGCATCAGCCTCGACATCTTTGAGGCCGGCAGTCAGTTGGTTTTCTTCGCCTTCGACCGGGGCAATCTTGTCCATGACTTGGGCGTTGGCGCGGGCCAGGAGTTTTTCCAGGTATTGGAGTTGTTCGGCGTAGATTTGCGGGTCCTGCTGTTTGCGCAGGTATTGCACGCCGCGTTCGAAGGCGAGGCGGGCCTGGCCTGGCTGGTTTTGCTGGAGGGCGTGCTGGCCTAGGTTGTTGAAGAATTCGATGTGCAGCAGCACGAGGATGTGGCGTACCTCGCGGATCCAGTGTTTGGCTTCGTTCGGTGGCAGGAAGCCGTCCTGGGCGGCGCGTGTGATCTGGCCGTGGAGGGCTTCGAGGAGGAAGCGGACGTCTTTGGCCTTGGCTTCGGTCTGGATCGGGGCCGGTGGGTTGTTGACCGGGATCGATTCGCCCTGGGCGACGAGGGCGCTCAGTTCGGTGATGCGGGCCTTGGTGGTGGCGCTGGTCTTTTCCAGGTTCAGCAGGCGCTGGCAGACGTTCAGTTCGAGGCGGGTCAGCAGCAGCTTGAGGGCCGGGGTCATGAACTGGCCGGGGAAGGTTTCGGTCAGTTCGCCGCAACGGCGCAGGCGGTCGTTGAGTTCGACCTTGGTGCGGGCCTTCTCCAGTTTGGTGTTTTCCACCACATGGTTCATGTAGCCAATGGCGATCAAGATTGCGATCCCGGCTATGACTAGCAGGGTGATCATGAGTGGTGTCACCGGTAAGACCTCTTTATAGGGTTCGCGTGCGAGTGTAGTGGCTTGGCATAGAGGAGCCTAGCGCCGCTCGACGGGTTTGGATCGGCGAAGCTGTATCTGTATCGGCCAGGAACCGGCTTATATAAATGCTGGCCCTTGGGGTGCAGATTGCCATCACCTGTGCCGTGGACTATAACGCCTTGGCGAGTGTCGGAATATAGGCGTCAATCGTCGGGCGACGCAAAAGCCTGAAACGGCTGGTAAAGCAGGTCGAAGTCATTGATTTAAATAAATTTATATCTGGGGGTTGACGACCTTTCAATCCATCCATAGAATGCGCGCCACTTGCAGCGTAAAGCACACAGCGAAACGCGGCAGGGAGTGAATGTTGTAGTGTGTCCCCTTCGTCTAGTGGCCTAGGACACCGCCCTTTCACGGCGGTAACAGGGGTTCGAGTCCCCTAGGGGACGCCAATGCGGGAATAGCTCAGTTGGTAGAGCACGACCTTGCCAAGGTCGGGGTCGCGAGTTCGAGTCTCGTTTCCCGCTCCAATTTTAAACAGCAACGCTTTCGGGCGGTGCTGAGTGAAACCAGAACCCAATCTTCGGAGACGGATCTGGACACCGAAACACACACCATGTGTTCCGGGTAGCGTGTCCCCTTCGTCTAGTGGCCTAGGACACCGCCCTTTCACGGCGGTAACAGGGGTTCGAGTCCCCTAGGGGACGCCATTTGCGGGAATAGCTCAGTTGGTAGAGCACGACCTTGCCAAGGTCGGGGTCGCGAGTTCGAGTCTCGTTTCCCGCTCCAAATTCAAAAAGCGCCGCTTTGCAAAGAGCGGCGTTTTTATTAGTGAAAGTTGTAGCCTGTCCCCTTCGTCTAGTGGCCTAGGACACCGCCCTTTCACGGCGGTAACAGGGGTTCGAGTCCCCTAGGGGACGCCATTGCGGGAATAGCTCAGTTGGTAGAGCACGACCTTGCCAAGGTCGGGGTCGCGAGTTCGAGTCTCGTTTCCCGCTCCATATTCAACAAAAACGCCGCTCAGTGATGAGCGGCGTTTTTGTTTGTGCGTTTTTTGTCGCGCAATAAAAAAGGACCGCGAGGTCCTTTTTTTGTGGGCCCGCCAATGTGGCAGGCCCGATACGCGATCAGAGCTTCGGCAATTGCCCGATGCGTCCCATCATTTCGGTGACGATCTGCAGGTCCAGCAGGAACTGGTCAACGGTCTTGAACTCGCCGTCGGTGTGACCGGTGTACTTGACCTCCGGTCGTGCCAGGCCGAATTGCACGCCGTTCGGCAGTTCATGCACCGAGGTGGCGCCGGCCGAGGTGCCGAATTCGTGTTTCATGCCCAGATTCTCGGTGGCCACGGCCAACAGTGCCTTGACCCACTCGCCTTCAGGGTTGCGGTACATCGGTTCGGCGATCGAATAGTCGAAGTTCACCGCAACATGGTTTTTCTTGCTCCAGGCTGCCAGTTTGTCGGCGATCTCGGTCTTGAGCACTTCCGGCGATTTGCCCTTCGGCACGCGCAGGTTGACTGCGAGTTTGAAGGTTTTTTCGTCCATGCCAACGTAGGTCAGGGAAGTGGTCAGCGGGCCCATAAAGTCATCGGCGAAACCGACGCCCAGCTTGCTGCCCTTGTAATCCAGGCCCCAGTTGTCGGCGGCGTAGTGCGCAGCGTCGGTGATGTGGTTGTGCTTGAAGGCGATTTTGCCGTCCACGCTGTGAATGAAGTCGAGCATGCGGGCGACCGGGTTGACGCCGGATTCAGGCTCGGACGAGTGCGCGGAAACACCGGTGACGGTGAGTTTGACGTCTTTGCCATCGACCTTGGCGTTCACTTCGAAATCGCCGCCATTGCGCTTGGCGTATTCAGCGCCGGCCTTTTGCAGGCTGGCCGCCAGGTCGGCAGGTTTGTCAGTCACCAGGGTGACGACCGAAACTGATGGAATCTGGTTGGTCGCCAGGCCACCGGTCATCGAAGTGATTTCCGCGCCTTTGCCCTCGGCCTTGCGCTTGGCGAACTTGGCCATGACGGTGCCGTAGCCTTTCTCGGCAATCACCACCGGGTAGCCACCGTCCAGTGCCAGGTTGTACTCCGGCGTCGGGTTGCGTTCGAAGTAGTAAGGAATCGCGTCACCGGTGGTTTCTTCGGTGGTATCCACCAGCAGTTTGAAATTGCGCGCCAGTGGCAGTTTCTCTTCCTTGATCACCTTCATGGCATACAGCGTCACGACGATGCCGTTCTTGTCGTCCTCGGTGCCACGGCCGTACATGCGGTCACCGATCAGCGTGACCTTGAACGGATCAAGTTTGGTGCCGTCCTTCAGCACCCAGTTCTCCGGCGTTACCGGCACCACGTCGGCGTGAGCATGAATGCCGACGACATCCTTGCCGCTGCCGTCGAGGGAGATTTCGTAAACGCGGTTGTCGATGTTGCGGTAGTTCAGGCCGAAGGACTCAGCCAGAGCTTTGATCTTGGCAGCGATCTTGATGAATTCGGGGTTGTCGTGCTGATCGACACCGTCCTTGCGGAAGGTCGGGATTTCCACCAGTTCGCGCAGGGTTTCCAGCGCAGCTTTGCCGTACTTCACGCGGGTGTAGAGGCCGAGCAGGCGATGGATCTCGTTCTGTTGTTCGGCGGTCAGCGTCTTGTTGTCGAGGAAGGCGCTGATGGCTGGACGCAGATCGTCGGTCTTGCTCAGGTCGTTCTTGGCCAGATCGCCGAGAAACGCTCTGAAGTCGCTGACCTTCGCCTCATTGAATGTCTTGAGGATGGTCGCACTCTGCTGCTCGGTAAGGTTGGCGTGGGCTGGCAGTGTGACGGACGAAAGGCTGGCCAGAATCAACGTCGACGCGGCCAGTTGCTTGAGTGAAAAGTCCATTGCTAAGGGCATTCCTTTGCAGGCAGTGAGTAGGAGGTGTCTGATGGAAGCGTCAGACGGTTTCGCAAACTAACACCACCAGCGAGTGATAGGGGAGCCCCCGAAGTGGGACGCGTCGCACAGAAATGCAAAAGCGGCGCAGAATCGAAAAAGGCCGGCTGGAAGTGTCTAGGACGGGACCGACAGTCAATATGGAAAATTTTCAGTCACTTTCCAGATCTGTCATGGGTGATCTATGCCCGGCCGAACTGGCGCATTTCCAGTCCTTCAACCTGACCTCATCCCTGATTTCGGCGCAGGCGCCGACAAGTCGTTCGACATCTTTCCCGGTGAGTTCCGAATTCATTGAGAAACGCATCAGGGAGCGATTGAGCGCAGTGGCCGGCGCGCAGAAAACCGATCCAAAAATACCGCGAGCCTGTAAGGCATCGCGCAACCGAAGCGTGAGCAGTTCTCGTCCAGGCTGTAATGCAATGATCTGTTCCGTGCCGGCGCTGACGTCATAGCCCAATTGCACAAGGGCTGTCCGGACCAGGCGGGAGACTGCGCGCAGTCGGTCTCGTCGTTCATCGGCGTGTTGCAGAAAGTCCGCTGCGCGTTCAAACCAGCTCAATTCATTATCCCGCAGGCTGGAGCTGAAAATGGCGAGGTAGGACTCCGTGGCGAAGTAATCCTTGAACGAATCCGGGCAAGTGATCAGTCCTGCACGCCCGGCGAACGCCTTGGCCAGGCTGGCGGTCTGGAAGTGTACTTTCCCAGATAAATGCTCCTGAGCAACCAGTCCTGCACCCTCAGGGCCGTGTGTGCCAAGAGAATGGGATTCGTCGACGAGCAGCACGCAGTCACGGCGCTTGGCAAGAGCGGCAAAGTCCTTCAGGGGACAAAGGCTGCCGTTGGTGCTGTAGACCGCATCGACGACAATCACCCCTTGCCCATTCTTTTTGATTTGCCGTTCTGCATGCTCGGCATCGTTATGGATGAAGGGAATCGGACGCGCCCGCGCAGCCTGTGCGCCTTGCCAAAGCGACATATGGGCGTTCATGTCCAGATAGACCGGATGATCCTCGCTGGCGATTGCCTGCAATAACCCGACGTTGGCAGCCCAACCTGACTGGCAGAGAATAGCGTTCCGGGCCCCCATGAATCGGGCCAATCGCTGTTCCAGTCGGGCCGTGGGCGTATCACCATGAAGGAAAACGGCCGACATCAGCAATTGATGACGAGCCTGGAGAACGGCTTGTGCCTGGGCCTCTATCAAATGATGTTCGCTAGTCAGACTCAGGTAGTCGTTGCTCGACAGGTGCAGCGCGCCGGGTGAGGGCTGTATACCTCGCAACAAGTGCTGACCCGCCCAGCGCTGTTGAACGCGACCGATGGTGTGGCGTTCGATTCGTTTTTGCACGAAGCCTGGCAGATCCGCATGAACGGATTCGCTTGGAGAATGAACGGATGGCTCATGAATCGGCATGATGGCGTTCCTATCAGCACGGGGCTGCGGGAGTACCCCGTGGATCGAACTACATGCCTTATCCGCTTTTCCGGCTACTGTCAGAGTTGACAGTCTGCGAAGAAAACCGACGAATGACTTCATTAAACAAGGCTCGCCAGTCCGACTGTGCGAGCCTTTTTTTGGTGGGTGGTTTACATCGACAACACCAGACGCCCGGCAAACAGGATCAGAATCACCCCCATGCTGCGCTCGAACCAGTGGCCCATGCGCATGAACAGCACGCGCACTTTGCTGCTGGAAAAGAACAGCGCGACGATCACGAACCACAACGCATTCACCCCGCACATCCACAATCCGTACAGGGCCTGGATTTGCAGCGGTGTGCTGGCGCTGATGATCGTGGTGAAGATCGCCAGGAAAAACAGCGTGGCCTTGGGGTTGGTGGCGTTGGTCAGGAAACCGGTGGAAAACGCCTTGAACAGCGATTGCTCGACCAGCGGTTCGTCGCTGGTTTTTTCGCCTTCCATTGTCGTCTTGGGTTTACTGCGGATCAGGCTGACGCCCAGGTAAAGGATGTAAGCGCCGCCGACCACTTTGGCGACGGTCAGCAGCCAGGGCGTGGTGTGCATCAAGGCGCCGACGCCCAGCAGGGTGTACAGCACGTGCACGGAAATTCCCGCGCCGATGCCCAATGCCGTGCAGATGCCGACCAAGCGGCCGAAACGTACACTCTGGCGGATGGTCACGGCGAAGTCCGGGCCGGGAGCGACCACGGCCAGAAAGTGGATGGTGGCCAGCGCCAGAAACTCGCCCAGGTAATTCGATGTCATTTCAGCTCCAGAAAGTCAGGGGTGAAGCATTGCCGCGATAGCCGACAAAAAACGAAAGGCTCAAGCGCGGATCGGCCACGCCCGGCGTTACCGAGTGCATGCGACGCGAATTGAACATGATGAAATCCCCCGGCTCCGGGCGTACTTCGAGGGCGGGCGGGCCGAGCAGTGCCGGGTCGATGCCGTAGCTGTCGCCGCGCATTTCATCGAACTGGTCCGGGGAAATGTCGTCTTCCCACATCTGCAACGCGCCGCCCTCGGTCGGCATGTTGAGGTAGACGTTGCAGGCGAACTGCGCCTCCAGACTGCGGGCCTGGAAACTCTCCGGGGCGTCCTTGGCGAAGATGTCGTGATGGGCCAGAAAGCACACGCCCGGTTTCACCACTCGGGACAGGCCGACATACATCTTGCGACCGTAGAGGTTTTCCAGATGGGCACCCGCCGGCCAGGATTCGTCGAGCATGCAGCGCAGGGTGTCGACCGGCGACGAGTAGGGCGCGCAGCGGTTGCGCAGTTCGGCGATGTTGCTGGTGGCGCGCTCGAAGTAGTCTTCGATCAGCAGCGGCTGGTTTTCCGCCTCGTAGAACGCCATGCCGATGCGACCGATACTGGGCGCGTTGATGTAGCCCTCGAAGCCGGGGGCGAGGATCTTGTCGCCAATCTGGATCGCCTGCGCCTGGGGCAGAAAGCCCTTGACGCGGATGGCGAGGACTTCTTCGTTGGCCAGTTTTTTTATGCACGTCTCATCGAGACGCTCGACGTCAAGCATCATGGTTTCAGGTCCATCTATCGAATAGTCAACGGAACCGGCGAACGCGGTTCCCCCGGCGTCGGACGCTGCATCTGGCAGCGCCCGAAATCCTCAATCCACGCTGTAGTGGACGGACAACGTGCCTTTCTTCTGCGAAAGGGACGCGATCGTGACTGTGCCCAGATCCTTCAGGCTGCGTACATGGGTGCCACCGCAGCCATAGGCTGGCAGTTCACCGAAACCGATTTCCCGCGCGCCTTCGCGCAGGGACGTCAGACGTGGCAGATCGTGTTCGATCCACTGGCCGATGCCGTATTGAACGACTTGTGCATCGACTTCCTGAGCCGAATCTCCGGGCTTGAATTGCACACGGCCTTCGTCCGGCCAGTGATGGGCCTTGATCGGCATCCAGCCCATGGCCTGGACAAAGTGGCCGATCAAATGCCCGGCAGAGTGCATGCGGGTGTTGAAGCGGCGGCGTTCTTCGTCGACGCGAATCTGGGTCATGCCCAGCGGCACCGGTTGATCGACGAAATGAATGATCCGGTCCGGTTCCTGGACGACGCGAAGAACCTGGCTGTCGCCAATCCAGCCGGTATCACAGGGTTGGCCACCGCCCTGAGGGTGAAAAAGCGTGGCGCGCAACACAACGGCGAATTCGTTCTCGTGGGGCGTGCAGTCGAGGACTTCCACATTGGCCTTGAGGTCATCACTATGGAAAAAGAGGCGAAGCGTCATATTCCATGCCCTTATTAAAGTTTCTTTTTTAATTATATGAATCGTGCAATAACGTGATAATCCGTTCAAACATCAAAGGACTGTTGCGCCGTGAGCATAAATCTACCGCTGCCGCTGCTCGGTGAAATGGCGATTTTCGTCAAGGTCGTCGAGACCGGCAGCTTCTCCGAAGCCGCTCGCCAATTGGGTTCGTCACCCTCGGCAGTCAGCCGCAGTATTTCCCGGCTGGAGAAGGCGCTGGCCACACGGCTGCTGCAACGCACCACGCGCAAACTGCGCTTGAGCGATGGCGGAGAAGAAGTGTTCAAGCGCTGCCAGGAAATGGTCAGCGCGGCGAAGTCGGTGATGGAGATCAGCGGCCAGTTCACCCACGAAGCCGAAGGTCTGGTCCGGGTCAGCGTGCCGAAAGCGGTAGGGCGCTTCGTGATTCATCCGCACATGCCGGAGTTTCTGCGGCGCTATCCGAAGGTCGATGTTGAGCTGTTGCTGGAAGACCGCCAGGTCGATCTGATCGACGATCATGTCGACCTGGCCATTCGCATCACGGATCGTCCACCGGCCGGACTGGTCGGACGACAACTGCTGACCATCGACCATTTGCTCTGCGCGACGCCGCAGTATCTGGCCGAACACGGGACGCCAACTCATCCCCACGACTTGCTCAACCACAGTTGCATTTATCTGGGCGAAACCCCGAGTGATGCGCGATGGAAATTCAAGAAAGGCACGAAGGCCGTCACCGTCGGCGTGCGCGGGCGGTATGCCGCCAACCACACCGGCGTGCGTCTGGGCGCCGTGTTGCAGCACATCGGCATTGGCAGCCTGCCGTATTTCACCGCGCGTTATGCCCTGGAGCAGGGGCTGATCGTGCAGGTCCTGCCGGACTGGACGTTCCTGGCGTCCTACCACGGCGGACTGTGGTTGTTGCACTCGCCGACGCGCTATCTGCCGCCGAAGCTGCGGGTGTTCATCGACTATCTGGTGGAGTGCCTGGAGAAAGAGCCGACTTTGAGCAAGCCGGGAAAGTCCGGCGGTTCAAAACCGTTGGCCGAGTACGAATTGCCCGAGAGTGAAGGGTTGCTCTGACCCAATAAAAAAGGCCCGCATGGATCACCATGCGGGCCTTTTTTATTGGGTGAAAATCAGTGCTTGCTGTCCTGGGCGGACATCGCCAGCAGCTGTTTTTCCTGGTTCCAGTCGAACGGTTCGTCGTTCTGTTCGGCTTCGTAGCGGCGTTCTTCCAGCGCCTGATACATGTCGATTTCTTCGTCGGACAGGTAATGCAGGCAGTCGCCGGCGAAGAACCACAGCAGATCCCGCGGGATCAGGTGGGCAATTTGCGGGTAACGGGTAATCACTTGAGTCAGGATGTCCTGCCCCAGGTATTGGCTTTCGATCGGCTCGATCGGCAGTGACGCCAGCAGTTCGTCGAAACGCTCCAGGAACAGGGCATGGCTTTCTTCGGGAACCTGATCGGCCTCACCTACGGCGACCAGGATACTGCGCAGGTGGTCGAGCAAAACCAGATGATCGGCAACGACGTTGGACACGAGATAAGTCCTCAAGAGCAAAACGGGCGCGGGAGTATAAAGCCCCTGCGCCCGTTTTTCACTGATTGAAGGGATCAGCGGATTTTGCCGTCCGCCGGTTGCAGTTGCTCCTTGTCGAAATCATCGACATCGATCACCTTGCGCCGCGCCGCTTCGGCATCACGCAAGGTCTGGGCTTCCACGGCCTGCAACACCCCGGCCTCCAGCGCCGCATCGATGGCGTGTTCGCCGGCGACCGGTTTGACCTGACCGCTCTTGAGCGAGGTGTGCAGTTTCTTGTGCAACGGTTGCGCTGCATTCAGTTGATCGCAGGCATGTTGCAGCGCACCGACCGCATCGTCTGCCGATTGCGGGCGATAGCAGCCGGCAAGCAGTTCTTCCAGCGCCGGATCGCCCTTGGCCCGGCCGATGACCGCAGCCACTTCGGCACCGAGTTTGTCCGACGGGCCTTTGTGACGGCGACCGAACGGGAACACGATCACTCGCAGCAGGCAGCCGAAGACCCGGTTCGGGAAGTTGGTCAGCAGTTCATCCAGCGCTTTTTCCGACTGGCCGAGGCTTTCTTCCATGGCCCATCGGAACAGCGGTTCCATGTACGCCGGGGAATCGAGGTCGTGATAACGCTTGAGCGCTGCGGATGCCAGATACAAGTTGCTCAGTACGTCACCCAGACGCGCCGACAGACGCTCGCGGCGTTTCAGTTCGCCGCCCAGCAGCATCATGCTCAGGTCGGCGAGCATGGCAAACGCGGCAGCCTGACGGTTGAGCGCACGGAAATAACCCTGGCTGAGCTTGTCTCCCGGCGCATGTTCGAAATGACCGAAACCGAGGTTCAGCACCAGAGTACTGGCGGCGTTGCTCACGGCAAATCCGATGTGCTTGAGCAGCAGGCCGTCGAATTCCTTGAGTGCCTGATCCTTGTCCTCGCGACCGGCGAGGGCCATTTCCTTGAGCACGAACGGATGACAGCGGATTGCGCCCTGACCAAAGATCATCAGGTTGCGCGAAAGAATGTTGGCGCCTTCCACGGTGATGAAGATCGGCGCGCCGTTCCAGCTGCGACCCAGATAGTTGTTCGGGCCCATGATGATCGCCTTGCCGCCATGCACGTCCATGGCGTGGCTGATGCACTCGCGACCGCGTTCGGTGAGGTGGTATTTGAGGATCGCCGACAGCACCGAGGGCTTCTCGCCCAGATCCACCGCATTGGCGGTCAGCATCCGCGCAGCGTCCATCATCCAGGCATTGCCGCCGATCCGCGCCATGGCTTCCTGAATGCCTTCGAACGCTGAGAGTGGCACGTTGAACTGCTCACGAATCTGCGCGTACTGCCCGGTCACCAGACTGGTGAACTTGGCCGCGCCGGTGCCCACCGCCGGCAGCGAGATCGAACGCCCGACCGACAGGCAGTTCATCAGCATCATCCAGCCTTTGCCGAGCATGTCCTGGCCGCCGATGAGGAAGTCCAGCGGGATGAACACGTCCTTGCCGGAGTTGGGGCCGTTCATGAACGCCGCGCCCAGCGGCAGGTGGCGGCGACCGATTTCCACGCCGGGAGTGTCGGTCGGAATCAGCGCGAGACTGATGCCGAGGTCTTCCTTGTCGCCGAGCAGATGATCCGGGTCATAGGCCTTGAAGGCGAGGCCGAGCAAAGTCGCGACCGGGCCGAGGGTGATGTAGCGTTTTTCCCAGTTCAGGCGCAGGCCGAGGGTTTCCTGACCTTCCCATTCGCCTTTGCAGATGATACCGGTGTCGGGCATCGCACCCGCGTCTGAACCAGCGAGCGGACCGGTCAGCGCAAAGCACGGAATGTCGTCGCCCCGGGCCAGCCGTGGCAGGTAGTGATTACGTTGTTCGTCGGTGCCGTAATGCAGCAGCAGTTCGGCCGGGCCGAGGGAGTTGGGCACCATCACGGTGGAGGCCAGGTCGCCGCTGCGGGTCGCCAGTTTCATCGCCACCTGGGAGTGGGCGTAGGCGGAGAAACCCTTGCCGCCGAACTCCTTGGGAATGATCAGGGCGAAGAAACCGTGTTCCTTGATGTGAGTCCAGGCTTCGGGCGGCAGATCCATCGACTGGCCGATCTGCCAGTCGGTGACCATCGCGCAGAGTTCTTCGGTCGGGCCGTCGATGAACGCCTGTTCCTCTTCGCTCAGTTGCACCTTGGGATAGGACAGCAGCTTGTCCCAGTCCGGACGGCCGCTGAACAGTTCGCCGTCCCACCACACCGTGCCGGCATCGATCGCGTCGCGTTCGGTCTGCGACATCGGTGGCAGGGTTTTCTGGAACCAGCTGAACAGCGGCGCGGTGAAGTGTTTGCGGCGCAGGTCAGGCAACAGCAGCGGGGCGGCCACCAGGGCCAGCACGACCCAGAAAATCAGCAGCAACCAGCCCGGTGCGTGGCTGAAAATCCCCATCGCCAACAGGTAAGCGGCAACGATGCCCAGTGCCGGCAGCGGGGCGATGCGCCGGTGGGCCAGATACGCCACGCCGACGATCAGAACCAGTATCCACAACAACAGCATATTTAATCCTCCGTGAACCAGGGCGAACCGACCCACCAGAGCTTAGACGGCATCTGCAAAACGGGGCGGTCAGAGCAAGGTGATTGAAATCGTGGGAAACCCCGGATGTCTTTTGTAGGTTCGGTGGGCAACACGCGTGGGAAATCGTTCGCCGCTTCCGCGTCTTTGCGTGCATGTTTGGCCGAAACGTCGTTATCTCTGTGCTGAACCTCTCGCTAGACTCGGGGCTCAATCAGGAGAATGTCGTCATGCACGAGTATCTGAGCCCCGGCCGCTTCATCGATAGTGACCACCCCTCGGTGGTGGAGTTCGCCGAGCAGCACCGTGGTGCCAGCCGCGATCCGCTCGCGCAGGCGATCCGTCTTTATTACGCCGTGCGCGAGGCGGTGCGTTACAACATGTACACCTTCAGCCGCGACCCGCAGACCTTGCGCGGCAGCTACGCGCTGGCGGCGGGTGAGAGTTATTGCGTGCCCAAGGCCACGTTGCTCGCCGGTTGCGCGCGCCATTGCGGGATCCCCGCACGCATCGGTCTGGCGGATGTGAAAAATCATCTGTCGACGCCGCGTCTGCTTGAACTGCTGAGAAGCGAAGTGTTCGCCATGCATGGTTATACCGAGCTGTTTCTCAATGATCGCTGGGTGAAAGCCACACCCGCGTTCAACCAGAAGCTCTGCGAAATGTTCAACGTTGCGCCGCTGGAATTCGATGGCGTAAACGACAGCGTTTTCCACCCGTACAACAGCGATGGCGCGCTGCTGATGGAGTACCTGGTCGATCACGGCCAGTTCGCCGATGTACCGGAATCTTTTTTCTTCGAACATCTGCAGAAATGTTATCCGCACCTGTTCAACGATCAGCAGAAGCCACTGTCCGGTGACATGCGCGGTGATGTCGGCAGCCTCTGATCCGGCGTATGCTGCCTGCCCATTTACTGGAAAAGAGGCGGTCATGCTGAAGATCTGGGGTCGCAAGAATTCGTCGAATGTCAGAAAGCCGTTGTGGGCTGCCGAAGAGCTCGGACTGGCCTACGAGGCCATCGATGCCGGTGGCGCGTTTGGTGTGGTCGACACGCCGGAGTACCGGGCCATGAACCCGAACGGGCGGGTGCCGGTGATTCAGGACGATGGTTTTGTGTTGTGGGAATCGAATGCCATCGTGCGTTACCTGCTGGCAAAACATGCGGCTGATACTTCGTGGTACCCGGCGGATCCGCAGACCCGCGCCACCGCTGACAAGTGGATGGACTGGACGACTTCCAGTTTTGCAGGACCGTTTCGCACGGTGTTCTGGGGCGTTCTGCGTACCCCGGCAGACAAGCAGGACTGGCCGTCAATCCATGCGGCGATCAAGGAATGTGATGGTTTGCTGGCGATGGCCGATCAGGCGCTGAAGCACCAGCCGTATCTGTCCGGCAATGAAATCGGCATGGGCGATATCCCGCTCGGCAGTTTCATTTACGCCTGGTTCGAGATGCCGATCGAGCGCGCGCCACAGCCGAATCTTGAAGCCTGGTACGCGCGGTTGAAGCAGCGTCCGGCGTATCAGAAAGCTGTCATGACCGCGTTGACTTAATACCTACTATCGACACACTTGACTGTACTTGTGCGGCGACGGCAAGCACCATTGCGCTCGAGCGCTGCGGTTGTCTTCCTCGCCGCCGGCCTTTTATCAGTCCTTTTTTCTTCACTGGGTGCGTAAATCCGATATGAGTTCCGCTCTGTCCATCCGGCAGCTAACCAAAACCTACGGCAACGGGTTCCAGGCCTTGAGTGGTATCGATCTGGACGTCGCCGAAGGTGACTTCTTCGCCTTGCTCGGCCCCAACGGCGCCGGCAAATCCACGACCATCGGCATTCTCTCGACCCTGGTCAACAAGACCAGCGGCACCGTGAATATCTTTGGCCACGACCTGGACAAGAACCCGGCGGCGCTCAAACGCTCCATCGGCGTGGTGCCCCAGGAATTCAACTTCAACCAGTTCGAAAAGACCTTCGACATCGTCGTGACCCAGGCCGGTTACTACGGCATTCCGGCGAAGATCGCCAAGGAACGCGCCGAGCAGTACCTGACCCAACTCGGCCTGTGGGACAAACGCGATGTGCCGTCGCGTTCGCTGTCCGGCGGCATGAAGCGTCGTTTGATGATCGCCCGGGCGCTGGTGCATGAACCGCGTCTGCTGATCCTCGATGAACCGACTGCCGGCGTCGACATCGAGCTGCGTCGCTCGATGTGGACGTTCCTCACCGAACTGAACCAGAAAGGCATCACCATCATCCTCACCACACACTATCTGGAAGAGGCTGAGCAGTTGTGCCGCAACATCGGCATCATCGACCACGGCACCATTGTCGAGAACACCAGCATGCGTCAGTTGCTCGGCCAGCTGCATGTGGAAACCTTCCTGCTGGATCTGAAAAACGGCCTGAGTGCTGCGCCGCAACTGGCGGGTTATCCGGCGCGTCTGCTGGACGGCCATACCCTGGAAGTCCAGGTCGACAAGTCCATGGGCATCACCGCGCTGTTCGGCCAACTGGCCCTGCAGAACATCGAAGTGCTGAGCCTGCGCAATAAAACCAATCGCCTCGAGGAGCTGTTCGTGTCCCTGGTGGAGAAAAATCTGTCGAAGGTGGCGGTATGAGTTCCGAGCTGCGCCCCAACCTCGTTGCCCTCAACACCATCGTTTACCGCGAAGTCAGACGCTTCACCCGGATCTGGCCGCAGACCCTGCTGCCGCCGGCGATCACCATGGTCCTGTACTTTGTGATCTTCGGTAACCTGATCGGCCGGCAGATCGGTGACATGGGTGGTTTCACCTACATGGAGTACATTGTGCCGGGGCTGATCATGATGTCGGTGATCACCAACTCCTATGGCAACGTGGTGTCGAGTTTCTTCGGCAGCAAGTTCCAGCGCTCCATCGAAGAACTGATGGTGTCGCCAGTGTCGCCGCACACGATCCTGATCGGTTACACGATCGGTGGCGTCCTGCGAGGCCTGATGGTGGGTGTGATCGTGACGATCCTGTCGCTGTTCTTCACCCATTTGCAGGTGCACCATCTCGGCGTGACGGTGCTGGTGGTGGTGCTGACGGCGACGATCTTCTCGCTGCTGGGCTTCATCAACGCCGTGTTCGCACGTAACTTCGATGACATTTCGATCATCCCGACCTTCGTGCTGACCCCGCTGACCTACCTCGGTGGCGTGTTCTATTCGATCACCTTGCTGCCGCCGTTCTGGCAGACCGTGTCGCTGGCCAACCCGGTGCTGCACATGGTCAACGCCTTCCGTTACGGCATCCTTGGTGTGTCGGACATTCGCATCGGCATCGCGATCACCTTCATGCTGGTGGCGACCGTGGTGTTGTATATCGGTTGTTCTCGGTTGCTGGTGAGCGGGCGCGGCATGCGCACCTGATCCCTTCAATGCTGCAATGAAAAACGGCCTCCCACAGTGGAGGCCGTTTTGCATTCACGCCTGACGTCTTTTCTTGCGCCGCGCCCATTGCCGGGCCACCCACCAGCGCCAGTACATCATCACCAGACAATAGGCGAGGGCGCCCAGTGCCAGCCCGACCACCACCGAACCCAGCAGGAACGGTTGCCACAAGGTCGAGAGCTCGCCGCTGATCCATTCCCAGGTCAATTCGTCGGGGAGCGTGCGTGCGGGCACATCCATCAGCCAGGCCCCGGCCTGATACGTGCAGAAGAACACCGCCGGCATGGTGATCGGGTTGGTCAGCCAGACCAGACTCACGGCAATCGGCATGTTGCCGCGCACCATGATCGCGAGGACGGCCGCCACCAGCATTTGCGCGGGAATCGGCAGGAACGCGGCGAACAGGCCAACGGCCATGGCGCGGGCCACCGAGTGTCGGTTGAGGTGCCAGAGGTTCGGGTCATGCAGCAACGTACCGAGAAAGCGTAAGGATTTGTGTTCCCTGATGCTCGTCGGGTCGGGCATGTAACGTTTGAATAAGCGCCGGGGCATAAGGCTTCTCGGTCGGTTAAGGCGGCAAGTATGTCTGGATTCTACGAACCGCCCATTCAGACTTTGTGACAATTGATAACGACGGTCGTGCCCCGCAACCGCTATGCCTGAAGGTGGGACTCTCAAGGACGGGCTTATGCGCACAGGGATGATGGCGCTGGCGGTCGGTCTGCTGGCTCCGGTTTTTTTGCCGGCTTTGCCGCCGGTCGGGTTATTGCTGGTGTTGCCGTGGGTGGCGCTGATGCTGCTGCCGTTTCGCAGCTATCCACTAGCGTTTTTGCTGCTTGGATTTACATGGGCGGGTTTCAACGCGCAGATGGCGTTGAATGACCGGCTGCCTTCCCGGCTGGATGGCGAAACGCGCTGGGTGGAAGGACGGGTCGTCGGCTTGCCGCAGAATGCCGAGGGCGTCGTGCGCTTCGAACTGGCCGATGCGCGCTCGCGTCACGAGAAACTGCCGTCGCTGATGCGTCTGGCGTGGTACGCCGGGCCTGAGGTCAAAAGTGGCGAACGCTGGCGACTGGCAGTCAAGCTCAAGCGCCCCGGTGGCCTGCTCAATCCGGATGCGTTCGATTACGAAGCCTGGCTGCTGGCGCAGCGCATCGGCGCCACCGGGACGGTGAAGGATGGCGAGCGCCTGGCGCCGGCGCAGTGGGCTTGGCGCGACAGCATTCGCCAGCGCCTGCTTGCAGTGGATGCCCAGGGACGTAACGGAGCCTTGGCCGCGTTGGTACTCGGTGATGGTTCGGGGCTCAGTCGCGAAGACTGGCAGACCTTGCAGGACACCGGCACCGTGCACCTGCTGGTGATTTCCGGTCAGCACATCGGGCTGTTGGCGGCGTTGATGTATGCGCTGGTCGCCGGGCTGGCGCGGGTCGGGATCTGGCCGTTGCGTTGGCCCTGGCTGCCCTGGGCGTGCGGTCTGGCATTCACGGCGGCGCTGGGCTACGGCCTGCTGGCCGGGTTCGACGTGCCGGTGCGGCGGGCCTGCGTGATGGTTGCGCTGGTGTTGCTGTGGCGATTGCGATTTCGCCATCTCGGTGCGTGGTGGCCTTTGTTGCTGGCCTTCAATGGTGTGCTGTTGATGGATCCGCTGGCCAGTCTGCGTCCGGGGTTGTGGCTGTCCTTTATCGCGGTCGCCGTGCTGATCTTCACCTTCGGCGGCCGTCTGGGGCCGTGGCGCTGGTGGCAGACCTGGACACGCGCGCAGTGGCTGATCGCGATCGGCTTGTGCCCGGTGCTGGTGGCGCTGAGCCTGCCGATCAGTCTCAGCGGGCCACTGGCCAATCTGCTGGCGGTGCCGTGGGTCAGTTTCGCGGTGTTGCCGCCGGCGTTGCTGGGCACTTTGTTGCTGCCGATCCCCTACGTCGGGGAAGGGCTGCTGTGGCTGGCCGGTGGACTGATCGATGGATTGTTCCGGGCGCTGGCCCTGATTGCCGGGCGTTGGCCAGCGTGGGTGCCGACGACGATGGAGTGGTGGATCTGGGCGCTGGGAGGTCTTGGTGCCCTGTTGTTATTACTGCCCCGAGGCGTTCCCTTGCGTTCCTTGGGCTGGCCATTGCTGCTGGTGTTGGCATTTCCGCCCCGGGAACGTCTGGCCGAAGGCGCAGCGGATGTGTGGCAACTGGACGTCGGCCAAGGCCTGGCGATTCTGATCCGCACCCGGCATCACACCTTGTTGTACGACAGCGGTCCGCGTTTCGGCGACTTCGACCTCGGTGAGCGAGTGGTGCTGCCGGCATTGCGCAAACTGGGCGTGGAACACCTCGATCTGATGCTGCTCAGCCATGCCGATGCCGATCACGCAGGTGGCGCACTCGCCGTAGCGAAAGGATTGCCGGTCAGCCGGGTCATCAGCGGCGATCCGCCGGGTTTGCCTGAAGCGCTGAACGCCGAGGTCTGTGAAAGCGGCCGGCAATGGCAGTGGGACGGCGTTGCCTTTCATCTATGGCAGTGGGCCGACGCCCGTGACAGCAACCAGCGTTCCTGCGTGTTGCAGATCGAAGCTAATGGCGAACGGTTATTGCTGACCGGTGACATCGACAGCGCTGCCGAACGGGATCTGCTCAACAGCGCGCTGGCAGTTCATACCCAATGGCTGCAAGCCCCGCATCACGGCAGCCGCAGCTCCTCATCGATGGCCTTGCTCAAGACTTTGCAGCCTCAGGCCGTGCTGATTTCCCGAGGGCAGGGCAATTCGTTCGGCCATCCGCATCCGACGGTCATTGCCCGCTACCGCAAACAGGGCATACACATCCATGACAGCGCCGAGCAGGGCGCCATTCATCTGCAACTGGGGCGGTTTCAGCCAGCCCGGTCGATGCGTCAACAACGCCGCTTCTGGCGTGACCCGCCGTTGCCGGGGGCGGAGTACCGTTGAGCACGGTCGTCGGGGCGACGCGTCTTTATCGCGAACCGGTATGGTAAAGTGGCGCACTTTTTCGAGGGGGCTGTCACTGTGTGGGAATTGGTCAAATCCGGCGGCTGGATGATGTTGCCGATCATTCTGAGTTCCATCGCCGCCATGGCGATCGTCGCCGAGCGCCTGTGGACCCTGCGCGCCAGTCGCGTCACCCCTGAGCATCTGCTGGGTCAGGTCTGGGTCTGGATCAAGGACAAGCAGCTCAACAAGGAAAAACTCAAGGAATTGCGCGCCAACTCGCCGTTGGGGGAAATCCTCGCCGCGGGCCTGGCCAACTCCAAACATGGTCGCGAGATCATGAAAGAGTGCATTGAAGAAGCGGCCGCTCGGGTCATCCACGAGCTGGAACGCTACGTCAACGCGCTGGGCACCATCGCTGCCATGTCGCCGCTGCTCGGTCTGCTGGGTACGGTGCTGGGCATGATCGACATCTTCAGTGCCTTCACCGGTTCCGGCATGACCACCAACGCTTCGGTGCTGGCCGGCGGTATTTCCAAGGCGCTGATCACCACCGCTGCGGGCCTGATGGTCGGTATTCCGGCGGTGTTCTTTCACCGTTTCCTGCAACGCCGCATCGATGAACTGGTGGTGGGCATGGAGCAGGAAGCGATCAAACTGGTGGAAGTGGTGCAGGGCGACCGTGACGTCGATCTGGCCGGGGAAAAAGCGTGAAATTCCGTCGCAAACCCCGGGAAACCATCGACATCAACCTCGCGTCGCTGATCGACGTGGTGTTCATTCTGTTGCTGTTTTTCGTCGTGACCACCACCTTCACCCGCGAAACCCAGCTGCGCGTCGACCTGCCGGAAGCGGTCAGCGGCTCGCCGGCCGAGGACCAGCAGGTCAAGCAACTGGACGTGGCCATCAGCGCCGAAGGCGTGTTCTCGGTGAACAACAAGATTCTGCCGAAAAACGATCTGGCGACCCTGATGGAGGCCATGCAGAAAGAAGCCAACGGCGACACCAACATGCCGTTGTCGATCAGTGCTGACGGCAAGACTCAGCACCAATCCGTGATCACCGCCATGGACGCGGCCGGCAAGCTCGGTTTCAGCCATCTGCGCATGACCACGGTCGAGGCGGCGCCCAAATCCTGATGGCCATGTCCGATCGTCTGCTCGCCGCGTGGTATCAGGGGCATCCGGCCCTGACGCTGTTGCGGCCGCTGGAGTGGCTGTACCGCCGCGTCGTGGCTGGCAAGCGTCAGCGCTTTCTCGACGGTGAAGGTCAGATCTATCAGTCACCAGTGCCGGTGATCGTGGTCGGCAACATCACCGTCGGCGGCACCGGCAAGACGCCGATGATCCTGTGGCTGATCGAGCACTGCCGACGTCACGGGTTGCGGGTCGGTGTGGTCAGCCGGGGTTACGGCGCCAAACCGGCGCAACTGCCATGGCGGGTCGAAGCTGACCAGACTGCCGACATCGCCGGCGACGAACCCTTGCTGATCGTGCAGCGCACCGGCGTGCCACTGATGATCGATCCCGATCGCTGCGCCGCCGTCAGAGCCCTGCTGGACAGCGAGCCGCTGGACCTGATCCTGTCCGATGACGGCATGCAGCATTACCGCCTCGCGCGGGATCTGGAACTGGTGCTGATCGACGCCGCCCGTGGCCTTGGCAACCAGCGCTGCCTGCCCGCCGGCCCCCTGCGCGAACCGGCCGAACGCCTGCAAAGCGTTGACGGTGTGCTGTTCAACGGCGCCCTTGAAGATCGCGACGGCGGTTTCGCTTTCCACCTCAAGCCGTCGGCGCTGGTCAATCTGCGCAGCGGCGAACGCCGGCCGCTCGATCATTTTCCGCCCCGTCAGGCCGTGCACGCGGTGGCCGGGATCGGCAACCCACAACGTTTCTTCAATACCCTCGAAGCGCTAGACTGGCGGCCTGTGCCCCACGCGTTTGCCGATCACGCCGAATACAGCGTGCAGGCCTTGAGTTTCACGCCGTCATTGCCAGTGGTGATGACTGAAAAGGACGCGGTGAAGTGCCGTGCCTTTGCCGCCGATGACTGGTGGTACCTGGCGGTCGATGCCGTGCCGTCGCCGGCCTTCGTGGCCTGGTTCGACACACAGTTGATGCGCCTGTTGCCGGATCGTCTTTTGCCTTAATCCGTTTTTATCCAGGGAATGTTCATGGACACCAAATTGCTCGACATCCTCGCCTGCCCGATCTGCAAAGGCCCGCTCAAGCTCAGCGCCGACAAGACCGAACTGATCAGCAAGGGCGCCGGCCTGGCGTACCCGATCCGCGACGGCATCCCGGTGATGCTGGAAAGCGAAGCCCGCACCCTGACCACCGACGAGCGTCTGGATAAATGACCACTGCCTTCACCGTTGTCATCCCGTCGCGATATGCCTCGACCCGCCTGCCGGGCAAACCGCTGCTGGATATCGCCGGCAAGCCGATGATCCAGCATGTCTGGGAGCAGGCCAGCAAAAGCAGCGCCAGCCGTGTGGTCGTGGCCACCGACGATGCGCGCATTGTCGAGGCCTGCAAGGCTTTCGGCGCCGAAGTGGTGCTGACCCGTGAAGATCACAACTCCGGTACCGATCGTCTGGCCGAAGTGGCTGCGAAGCTGGGCCTTGAGCCTGATGCCATCGTGGTCAACGTGCAGGGTGACGAACCGTTGATCCCGCCGAGCGTGATCGATCAG
This sequence comes from Pseudomonas sp. B21-021, assembly GCF_024749205.1. Classification (NCBI taxonomy): domain Bacteria; kingdom Pseudomonadati; phylum Pseudomonadota; class Gammaproteobacteria; order Pseudomonadales; family Pseudomonadaceae; genus Pseudomonas; species Pseudomonas sp. B21-021. The sequence goes on along the minus strand of NZ_CP087192.1, from coordinate 4,796,022 downwards.
GTCGCCGCCAACCTCGCAGCCCACACCGAGGCGCGCATGGCCACCCTGGCCGAGCCGATCGAAGACGTGGAAACCCTGTTCAACCCGAACGTGGTCAAGGTTGTCAGCGACCTCAACGGTCTGGCGCTGACCTTCAGTCGCGCGACCCTGCCATGGGCCCGCGATGCGTTCGCCAAGAGCCGCGATGTTTTGCCGGAAGGCGTCCCTTATCGTCGCCACATTGGCATTTATGCCTACCGCGCAGGCTTCCTTCAGGATTTCGTGAGCTGGGGTCCGTGCTGGCTGGAAAACACCGAGTCCCTCGAACAGTTGCGTGCCCTCTGGCACGGCGTGCGGATTCACGTGGCTGACGCGTTGATCGCGCCGCCGACCGGGGTCGACACCGCCGAAGACCTCGAGCGCGTCCGTCGCCTGCTGGAGGCCTGATGCGCGTTCTGTTCGTGTGCCTGGGCAACATCTGCCGTTCGCCCACCGCCGAAGGCGTTTTGCGCCACAAGTTGCGTGAAGCGGGGCTGGCGGATCAGGTCGAAGTGGCCTCCGCCGGCACTGGCGACTGGCACGTCGGTAATCCGCCGGACAAGCGCAGCCAGGCTGCGGCCAAACTGCGCGGTTATGACCTGTCGGCGCAACGCGCTCAACAGGTCAGCCGCGCCGATTTCGCCAGCTACGACCTGATCCTCGCCATGGACAACAGCAACCTGCGCAACCTCAAGGCCTTGCAACCGTCCACCGGCAAGGCCGAGCTGGATCTGTTCCTGCGCCGCTATGAAGGCGTGGTCGACGAAGTGCCGGATCCGTACTACGACGGCGATCAGGGCTTCGAGCAGGTGCTGGATCTGATCGAACGTGCCTGCGATCAGCTGTTGATCGAAGTGAAGGGGCGGTTATGAGTTTGCAGGTACAGCCGCAGGTTTCCCTGAAACCCTTCAATACCTTCGGCGTCGACGTTCGCGCGCAGCTGTTTGCCGAAGCCCACAGTGACGCCGATGTGCACGAAGCCCTGGCTTACGCGACTTCCCACGATGTGCCGTTGCTGGTGATTGGCGGCGGCAGCAACCTGTTGCTCACGGCGGACATCCCGGCGCTGGTGCTGCGCATGGCCACTCGTGGCATCCGCGTCATCAGCGACGACGGCAACCGCGTGGTGATCGAAGCCGAAGCTGGGGAGCCATGGCACCCGTTCGTGCAGCACACGCTGGCGCAGGGTTTTTCCGGGCTGGAGAATCTCAGTCTGATCCCCGGCACCGTTGGCGCCGCACCGATGCAGAACATCGGTGCCTACGGTGTCGAGATCAAGGATGTGTTCGCCGGCCTGACGGCGCTGGATCGCCAGACCGGCGAGCTGCGCGACTTCAGTCTGGAAGAGTGCAACTTCGCCTACCGCGACAGCGTGTTCAAGCAGCAGCCGGGTCGTTGGCTGATCCTGCGGGTGCGCTTTGCACTGGATCGAGTAGCGCATCTGCATCTTGAATACGGCCCGGTGCGTCAGCGCCTGACCGAGCAGGGCATCGAGCAGCCGACGCCGACGGATGTCAGCCGCGCCATTTGCAGCATCCGCAGCGAGAAACTGCCGGATCCGGCGGTGCTCGGCAATGCCGGCAGCTTCTTCAAGAACCCGCTGGTGCCGGCGGCCGTGGTCGCACAGATCAAGGCGCAGCATCCGGATCTGGTGGCCTACGCGCAACCGGACGGGCAGATGAAACTGGCGGCCGGCTGGTTGATCGAGCGCGCCGGCTGGAAAGGTTTCCGTGAGGCCGATGCCGGCGTGCATAAATTGCAGGCGCTGGTGCTGGTCAACTACGGCGCGGCAACCGGGCTGCAATTGCTCGATCTGGCCCAGCGCATCCAGAAAGACATTTCAGAACGTTTCAATGTCGAGCTGGAAATGGAGCCCAATCGCTATTGAGGCTACGCTTTCAAGGCTGAACCCAAAGCCCTGCACTATTTAAAAAGTGCAGGGCTTTTTTGTTAATCGCGGGTTAACGTAGCCAGCTAACGATACCAGTCATTTGCTCCACCAAAGGCCCGGTGCAGACGTTCCCGTCGGTACAAGAGAGCCTGATTAGCCTGAGCCCATCTGCGCGAACCACCACCGTCCCTGCGGTGGCAGATGGCTCGACCCCATAACCTCCATGAATATGCGGGCGTGCCCATGATTACCCTGAAACTTAATGGTCAAGACCATCCACTCGATGTCACCGAGGACATGCCGCTGTTGTGGGCGATCCGTGACGTCGCCGGTTACAACGGCACCAAGTTCGGCTGCGGTATGGGCCTGTGCGGTGCGTGCACCATTCATATCGACGGCGCGCCGGCGCGCAGTTGCATCACCCCGATCGGTTCGGTGGTCGGGCAGAGCGTGACCACCATCGACAACCTGCATGCCGACCCGGTCGGTCAGATCGTCCAGCAAGCCTGGCTCGACACGGCTGTGGCCCAATGCGGTTACTGCCAGGGCGGGCAGATCATGTCCGCCACCGCGTTGCTCAAGACCAATCCGAACCCGAGCGACGAGCAGATCGAAGAAGCGATGGTCGGCAACATCTGCCGCTGCGGCACCTACAACCGGATCAAGACCGCGATCCGTCAGGCATCCACTCACCTGAAGGAGGCCAAGGCATGAGCCGTCTACCGAACGATTTTGCCCTGAGCAACCTGAGTCGCCGGGGCTTTCTCAAAGGCGTCGGCGCCACGGGTGCGCTGGTGCTGGCGGCGAGCTGGGGCTGGCAGGATGCGCTGGCCGAAGACAAGCCGAAGCAGTTCGGCGCCGACGGCATGCCCAACGGCTGGATCGACGATCCGAAGGTCTACGTCAGCATTGCCGCCGATGGCACGGTGACCGTGGTCTGCAACCGTTCGGAAATGGGTCAGGGCGTGCGCACCAGCTTGACCATGGTGGTCGCCGATGAACTGGAAGCCGACTGGGCGCACGTCAAGGTTCAGCAGGCGCCGGGTGATGAAGTGCGCTTCGGCAACCAGGATACCGACGGCTCGCGTAGCATGCGTCACTGGTACGAACCGATGCGCCGTTGCGGCGCCGCCGCCCGGACCATGCTGGAGCAGGCCGCCGCTGCGCAGTGGAAGGTGCCGGTCGGCGAATGCCGCGCGCAACTGCATAAAGTCATTCACACGCCGTCCGGGCGCGAGCTGGGTTACGGTGAGCTGGCCGCTGCGGCCAGTGCGCTGACAGTGCCGGCCCGTGACAGCCTGCGGCTCAAGCAACCGTCGGAATTCCGCTACATCGGCAAGGAAGGCACCAAGGCCATCGACGGTGCCGACATCGTCAATGGCCGCGCGGTATATGGAGCCGACGTGCATTTCGACGGCATGCTGTTCGCGGTCATTGCGCGTCCGGCGGTGTACGGCGGCAAGGTCAAGTCGGTCGACGACAGCGCCGCGCTGAAAGTGCCGGGCGTCCTCAAAGTCATCCAGATCGAACCCCGGCCATTGCCTTCGGAATTCCAGCCTTTGGGTGGCGTGGCCGTGGTGGCCAGCAACACCTGGGCGGCATTGAAGGGGCGTGAAGCGTTAAAGATCGAGTGGGACGATGGCCCGAACGCCACTTATGACTCGGTCGCCTATCGCAAGGAGATCGAAGCCGCTTCGCTGAAACCGGGCAAAGTGGTGCGCAATACCGGCGACATCGACAAGGCCATCGGCAGCGCCGCCAGCACGCTCGAAGCCTCTTATTACTTGCCGCATCTGGCTCAGGCGCCGATGGAGCCGATGGTCGCCATCGCCCGTTACAAGGATGGCACCTGCGAGGCATGGGCACCCAGCCAGGCGCCGCAGGTCACCCGCGAGCGCATCGCCGAACGCCTGGGGCTGCCGTTCGATAACGTCACCTTCAATGTCACGCTGTTGGGCGGTGGTTTCGGCCGTAAGTCGAAACCGGACTTCGTCGTTGAAGCTGCCGTGCTCGCCAAGGAGTTTCCTGGTAAAGCAGTGCGTGTGCAGTGGACCCGGGAAGACGACATCCACAACTCGTATTTCCACACCGTGTCCGCCGAATACCTCAAGGCCGGCGTGGGCAAGGACGGCTTGCCTTCCGCCTGGCTGCACCGCACGGTGGCGCCGAGCATAACCGCGTTGTTTGCGCCGGGCATGAATCACGAAGCTGCGTTCGAGCTGGGCATGGGCTTTACCAACATGGCCTACGCGATTCCCAACGTGCGCCTGGAAAACCCTGAAGCCACGGTGCATACGCGGGTCGGCTGGTATCGCTCGGTGTCGAACATTCCCCATGGTTTCGCGATCCAGAGTTTCGTCGACGAACTGGCGCACAAGGCCAAGGAAGATCCGCTCAAGTACCAGATCAAGCTGCTCGGCCCGGATCGGAAGATCGACCCGCGCACGCTCAGTGAAGAATGGAACTACGGCGAATCCCCCGAGCGTTATCCGATCGACACCGGGCGCATGCGTACCGTGCTGGAAACGGCAGCCAAGGCGGCAGGTTGGGGGCGTCAACTGCCCAAGGGCCGTGGCCTGGGGCTGGCCGTGCATTACAGCTTCGTCACCTACGTGGCGGCGGTGATCGAAGTCGAGGTCAAGGACGACGGCACGCTGATCGTGCACAAGGCCGATATCGCCGTGGATTGCGGCCCGCAGATCAACCCCGAGCGGATCCGTTCGCAGTTCGAAGGCGCGTGTGTGATGGGCCTGGGCAACGCCGTGTGGGGTGAAATCAGCTTCAAGGACGGCAAGGTGCAGCAAGACAACTTCCATATGTATGAAGTGGCGCGCATGTCGCTGGCGCCGAAGGAAGTCGCGGTGCATCTGGTGGCGCCGCCGGGTGAGGTGCCATTGGGCGGTGTCGGTGAGCCGGGCGTACCGCCGATTGCGCCGGCGCTGTGCAACGCGATCTTCGCCGCCACCGGTCAGCGCATCCGTAACCTGCCGGTGCGTTACCAGTTGCAGGGCTGGCAGAAGGCGCAAGCGTGATGGACAGCGCCGATCTGAATGTCCTGCGCAGTGTGCTCGAATGGCGTCGCGCCGGGCAGCGAGTGATGTTGTTCAGCGTGGTGCAGACCTGGGGCACCGCGCCCCGGGCGCCCGGCGCGATGCTGGCGTTGCGTGAGGATGGCGTGGTGATTGGCTCTGTGTCCGGTGGTTGCGTCGAGGACGATCTGATCGCCCGGCTGCACGATGGGCGGATTCCCGCCAACGGGCCGCCGGTGCAGTTGATCACCTACGGCGTCACGCAGGAAGAGGCCGCGCGCTTCGGCCTGCCTTGCGGCGGCACCCTGCGCCTGACCGAGGAGCGGGTCGGCGATCCGGCGTGGGTCGCCGAGTTGCTGGACCGTTGCGAGGCTCACGAAATCGTCGCGCGCGAGCTGAATATCGGCACTGGCGAAGTGGTGTTGCGCCCGGCCGGCAAGACCGACACCTTGAGCTTCGACGGCCAGACCCTGCGTGCCATTTACGGCCCGCGCTGGCGCCTGCTGTTGATCGGCGCCGGGCAGTTGTCGCGGTATGTGGCCGAGATGGCGCGGCTGCTGGATTTCGAAGTGCTGATCTGTGATCCGCGTACCGAGTTCGTCTATGGCTGGGAAGAGCAGCATGGGCGGTTTGTGCCCGGCATGCCCGACGAGGCGGTGCTGAATATCCAGACCGATGAGCGCACGGCGATTGTCGCGCTGACTCACGATCCACGGCTGGATGACATGGCGCTGCTCACGGCGCTCGACTCCAAAGCGTTCTATGTCGGTGCGCTTGGCTCGCGGGTCAACAGCATCAAGCGTCGGGAAAATCTCGCTGAGCTAGGCTTGTCGGAAGCGGCCATCGCCCGTTTGCACGGGCCCATCGGTTTGCATATTGGCAGCCATTCCCCGGCGGAAATCGCCTTGTCGCTGTTGGCGGAAATCGTCGCGATCAAGAATGGTGTCGAGCTCAAGCAGAAGAAAACAGTGGAGAGTGTATGAGCCGATCCATCGGAGTGATTGTGCTGGCGGCGGGCGAGGGCAGCCGCTTTCGCGAGGTGGCGGGTGCCGACAAGGACAAGCTGCTGGCCGATTGCACCGGGCGTGATGGCGCGGTGCGTTCGGTGATCGAGCAGGTGTTGGTCAACCTGCCGGCGAGCCTCGACCGGCGAGTGCTGGTGACGACCGAGGCGCGGCCGCAGGCGATGCGCATGGCGCAGGCTTACGGGTGTGACATTGTCTCGATCGAGACCGCGGGAATGGGCGATAGCATCGCGACGGGTGTGGCGGCTTGCCCGGATGCCGATGGCTGGCTGATTGTGCTGGGCGACATGCCGTTCATTCTGCCGTCGAGCATTGAGCGGATCGTGGCGGCGATTGCCGAGGATGCGGTCAGCGTACCGACGTTGAACGGTGACTATGGGCATCCGGTCGGGTTTGGTCGCTCGTTCGCCGCAGGGCTGATGGCCTTGTCCGGTGACCGGGGCGCCCGACCGCTGTTTGCCCAAGGACGGGTGATTGAAGTCGCGGTGGATGATCCGGGTGTGTTGTGGGATATCGATGTGCCCGACGCGCTGGTTTTTCCGCCGTCCTGATAAAACCTTGAGGCATAAAAAAGCCCCGCCTGGATTACCAGGCGGGGCTTTTTATTGGCTTTTGAAATCAGACGAGGGGTTTAGGCTCGTGTTCTTTTTCCTGGGCCTCTTCGTGTTGCTCGACCGCTTCCTGAACGGAGCGTGGTGCTTCGGCAATCACGGCTTCAACGGCAGCTTCTTCAGCGACCGGGGCAGGAGCTGCCTCGACCACTTCGGCAACCACTGGCTCGGCAGCGACTGGAGCAGCAGCGGCAGCCAGTTCGGCTTCCTTCTGCAGACGCTCTTCTTCACGCTTGCGACGACGCACTTCACGCGGGTCGTTCGGTGCGCGGCCACTTGGGGTCAGGGCGCTGACCGGAGCAGCTTCAACCACTGGCGCTGGTGCTTCGGCTACTACTGGCGCTTCAACCACAGGGGCTTCAACGACCGGTGCCGGTTCAGCAACAACTACTGGCTCGGCAGCCTTGGCTTCTTCAACGACAGGCGCTTCAACCACTGGCGCTGGTGTTTCAGCGACAGCCGGCTCGGCGACCCAGTTGAATGCGGTCTGTTCTTCGCGAACTTCACGCACGGTTTCGGTCACGGTTTCAGCGACGGTTTCGACAACCGACTCTTCAACTACGGCTGGTGCTTCGAAGGTCACTGCTGGTTCGGCAGCCGCTTCAACCTGAGGCTGAGCTTCGCGAACCGGAGCCACTTCGACTTCCGGAGCAGCAGGTGCTTCAACCGGAGTGGTGGCTTCAACAACCGGCGCTTCTACTGGAGCAGTTTCCAGAGTGGCAGCGGTGGCGCGTTCAGCTTGCTCGTGGGCCTGAGCTTCAGCCGGAGCGCTGATCACGGTGCTGGCAACAGCAGCGGTCACAGCCAGGCCAGCGGCCAGATCGGCAGTGCTTGGCGCTTGAGCGTTTTCGCCGGACTCGGATTCTTCCGAACCTTCGATCACGTTGCCGTTGGCATCACGCTGACGCTCGCGACGGTTGCTGCGACGACGCTGACCACGGGAGCGGCGGCGTGGACGATCGCCTTCGGCGTTCTCCGAACCGTCTTCCGGCAGTTGCTCTTCGTTGGTGGTGATTTCTTCTTCAGCGACGGCAGCAGCGGCCTGTTCGGCACGCGGTTGACGCTCTTCACGCGGAGGACGTGGCGCACGTTCTTCACGCGGCTGACGGGCCGGACGCTCTTCAGCGGTGGCGGCGGCAGCAACGGCTGGAGCGGCATCCAGAGGTTCGCGCAGTTCACGTACGCGTTCTTCACGCTCGCCACGCGGCTTGCGATCTTCACGCGGAGCACGTGGTGCACGTTCTTCACGAGGTGCGCGCGGTGCGCGTTCTTCGCGGGCTACCGGTGCTTCGTCACGGGATTCGCGCGGCTCGCGGACTTCACGTGGTTCGCGCGGCTGACGCTCTTCACGCGGCTCACGTGGGGCGCGCTCTTCACGCGGTGCACGCTCTTCGCGCGGCTTGCGTTCTTCATCGCGGCGACCGTTACGGTTGCGGCTCTGCTGACGACCGTTGCGACGCTCTTCGTTGCGGGCCGGACGCTCGGTGGCTGGTTTTTCAACCACAACCGGAGCAACTGGCTCTTCCTTGGTGGCGAACAGGCTGACCAGCGACTTCACCAGGCCTTTGAACAGGCTTGGCTCTGGCGCGGCAACCGGAGCAGGTGCCGGGGCCGGAGCGGCGACTTCGGTCGGAACCGGAGCGTTGGCGCGGGCCGGAGCCGTCTTGACCGCGGCTTCCTGGCGAACCAGGGTGCGGGTCGCGGCGGCTGGCTGGACGTCTTCGACATCGGCGGCAGCGGCAGCGATTTCGTAGCTGGACTGGTTGGTCGCGGCTTCCGGGCTGTCGTCACGCAGACGCTGAACTTCGAAATGCGGGGTTTCGAGGTGATCGTTCGGCAGGATGACGATACGGGCGCGGGTGCGCAGTTCGATCTTGGTGATCGAGTTGCGTTTTTCGTTGAGCAGGAACGCGGCTACCGGGATCGGCACTTGAGCGCGAACTTCGGCGGTGCGGTCTTTCAGGGCTTCTTCTTCGATCAGGCGCAGGATCGCCAGAGACAGCGATTCGACGTCACGGATGATGCCGGTGCCGCTGCAGCGCGGGCAGACGATGCCGCTGCTTTCGCCGAGCGAAGGACGCAGGCGCTGACGGGACATTTCCAGCAGGCCGAAGCGCGAGATGCGACCGATCTGCACGCGAGCGCGGTCGGCTTCCAGGCATTCGCGGACTTTCTCTTCCACGGCGCGCTGGTTCTTGGCAGGGGTCATGTCGATGAAGTCGATGACGATCAGGCCGCCGATGTCGCGCAGGCGCAACTGACGGGCGATTTCTTCGGCTGCTTCAAGGTTGGTCTGCAGGGCGGTTTCTTCGATGTCGCTGCCTTTGGTGGCGCGCGCCGAGTTGATGTCGATGGACACCAGGGCTTCGGTCGGATCGATGACGATGGAGCCGCCGGACGGCAGTTCGACGACGCGCTGGAAAGCGGTCTCGATCTGGCTTTCGATCTGGAAACGGTTGAACAGCGGAACGCTGTCTTCGTACAGCTTGATCTTGCTGGCGTACTGCGGCATCACCTGGCGGATGAAGGTCAGGGCTTCGTCCTGGGCTTCAACGCTGTCGATCAGCACTTCGCCGATGTCCTGGCGCAGGTAATCGCGGATGGCGCGGATGATCACGTTGCTTTCCTGGTAGATCAGGAATGGCGCGGAACGATCCAGCGAGGCTTCTTTGATGGCGGTCCAGAGTTGCAGCAGGTAATCGAGGTCCCACTGCATTTCTTCGCTGCTGCGGCCAAGGCCGGCAGTGCGCACGATCAGACCCATGTCGGCCGGAGCGACCAGACCGTTCAGCGCTTCACGCAGTTCGTTGCGCTCTTCGCCTTCGATGCGACGGGAGATGCCGCCGGCACGCGGGTTGTTCGGCATCAGAACGAGGTAACGACCGGCCAGGCTGATGAAGGTGGTCAGGGCTGCGCCCTTGTTGCCACGTTCTTCTTTTTCGACCTGAACGATGACTTCCTGGCCTTCGCTCAGGACGTCCTTGATGTTGACGCGGCCTTCAGGGGCTTTCTTGAAGTATTCGCGGGAGATTTCTTTGAGGGGCAGGAAGCCGTGGCGCTCGGAGCCGAAATCGACAAAGGCAGCCTCAAGGCTTGGTTCGATGCGAGTGATGCGGCCTTTATAGATGTTGGCCTTTTTCTGCTCGCGTGCACCGGATTCGATGTCCAGGTCGTAGAGGCGCTGGCCATCTACCAGTGCAACACGCAACTCTTCGGGTTGAGTTGCGTTAATCAGCATTCTTTTCATGTAGTACCGTCGGTTTCCGGGCTGCCGGAAACGGCGTTCGGCACACACGACTTCTCACGGTCGGTGTCAGGTGCGTCGGGAGTGGTTGGCCATTCCCGTGTCCAGCGATGTCCGGCCAATTGGGCCGTTATCGCGACGTACGCGTCCTGCTTGCTGTGGCTACTTAAGCACTCAGTCAGGAGGAGGAATCAACCGGTGGCTGTGGACGAGATGAAGCGTCTTGATAAAGCCTGTTGCTACACAGTCCAGCGGTTGTGCATCTCCACCCTACACGTATCCCTGATAATTCGGGTGCTGCCGCGCGCAGAATCCGCAGCGGGTTGGCATTTACCGTGAGCTCCGAAAGGGGAGGTCACGCATCATGGCTAATTCAGGCGGTGTTTCCGGAGTCTTCGCTCGGGGTCATCCGCGGCTGACTGCACTTTGTGAACTGGCCGTGAATATGGCTCGCGTGGCGAGTCAAAACTCTGCTTTGCGGCGTGATTCAGGCCTCATGTCACCTGCGCTTGTTACAGCTGCAAACTCCACCGTTACGTAGCAAAAGCCCCGTAGGACGGCCTCGCGTCCTGGTGAATTGCGTTGGTCAGGGCCGGTTTTTGACCGTGGTTCCGCTGTCCAGGCCGCTTTTGGCGGCGTTCGCGACTATAGCAGCAATGATTAAGTGCTTCAATTCCATAAAAAATTGTTATCATCGGCGCCATGACGACTACTGCCCCTTCGACTCCAGGCGTTCAACTGCTTGAGGTCTCGCCGGAATATGCCGGCCAACGAATCGACAATTTCCTCCTCGCCCGGCTCAAAGGCGTGCCCAAGACCTTGATTTACCGCATTTTGCGCAAAGGCGAAGTGCGTGTGAACAAAGGTCGGATCAAGCCCGAATACAAGCTGCAGGCCGGCGACATCGTGCGCGTGCCGCCCGTGCGCGTGCCTGAGCGTGACGAACCGGTACCTCTGGCCCAAGGCCTGTTGCAGCGCCTGGAAGCCTCGATTGTCTACGAAGACAAGGCCCTGATCGTGATCAACAAGCCCGCCGGCATTGCGGTTCACGGTGGCAGCGGCCTGAATTACGGCGTTATCGAAGCCTTTCGTCAGTTGCGTCCCGATGCCAAGGAGCTCGAGCTGGTTCACCGTCTCGATCGTGATACCTCCGGCCTGCTGATGATCGCCAAGAAGCGCAGCATGTTGCGTCACTTGCATGCCGCGTTGCGCGGTGACGGCGTCGACAAACGCTACATGGCCCTGGTTCGCGGCAACTGGGCGACCTCGATCAAGCAGGTCCGTGCGGCGCTCGGCAAGAGCAATCTGCGCTCCGGTGAGCGCATGGTCGAAGTCGACGAGGAGGAGGGCAAGGAGTCCGTGACCGTGTTCAAGGTCCTGCGTCGCTTTGGCGATTTTGCCACTTTGATCGAAGCCAAGCCGATCACCGGTCGCACGCACCAGATCCGCGTCCACACGTTGCACGCCGGGCACTGCATTGCCGGTGACACCAAATATGGCGATGACGGTTTCAGTAAGGAAATCCGTGATCTGGGCGGCAAGCGCCTGTTTCTGCACGCCTACATGCTGACCGTGCCGCTGCCCGATGGCGGTGAACTCAAGTTGCAGGCGCCGGTCGATGAAATGTGGGCCAAGACTGTGGAGCGATTGAGTGCGCCCATCTGATTACAAACTGCTGATTTTCGATTGGGACGGCACGCTCGCCGATTCCATTCATCGGATTGTCGAGGCAATGCACTCGGCATCCGGGCGTTCAGGTTTCGAGTTGCGTGATGATTTTGCCGTCAAAGGCATCATCGGTCTGGGCTTGCCCGAGGCAATCCGTACGCTGTATCCCGAAATCAGCGATGCCGAAATGACCTTGTTTCGCGAGTATTACGCCGATCACTACATCGCTGCAGAAGCCGTGCCTTCGCCGTTGTTCGAAGGCGTAGTCGAGTCGATGGCGTCCTTTCGCGAGCAGGGTTATCACCTGGCTGTCGCGACCGGCAAGAATCGTCGCGGGCTGGATCGGGTGCTCAAGGCCAATGGCTGGGAAGATTATTTCGATATCACCCGCGCTGCCGATGAAACTGCAAGCAAGCCGCACCCTCTGATGCTGGAGCAGATCCTTGCGCATTGCGGTGTGCGTGCCGAACAGGCGCTGATGGTCGGCGATTCGTCCTTCGATCTGCTGATGGCGCGCAATGCAGGGATGGATTCGGTGGCGGTCAGTTATGGCGCGCAATCGATCGAATCGCTGCAGCAATTCGAGCCGCGACTGTCGATCGACCATTTTTCCGAATTGCACGCCTGGCTGGGGCAGCAGGCTTAATACGTTTTTGCTGGGGTGGATGGCATGACCGACGAATGGAAAGCACCGGCCAAGGCAACTGCCGACGACGGTGATGCGAAAAGCTGGAAGCTGCTGGAAAAGACCCTGCTGGCCGGCGTGCAGGAGCAGCGTCGATCGCGGCGCTGGGGCATCTTCTTCAAGCTGCTGACCTTTGTTTATCTGTTTGTTGCGCTGATCCTGTTCACGCCGTTGATGGACATGGAGAAGAGCGCTACGCGCAGCTCCAACTACACCGCGTTGATCGACGTCACCGGCATGATCGCCGACAAGGAGCCTGCCAGCGCCGACAACATCGTCGGCAGCCTGCGCGCGGCGTTCGAGGATAAGAAGGTCAAGGGCGTGATCCTGCGCATCAACAGTCCGGGCGGCAGTCCGGTGCAGTCGGGTTATGTGTATGACGAGATCAAGCGTCTGCGCGGCCTGCATCCTGACACCAGGCTGTACGCGGTGATTTCCGACTTGGGCGCTTCCGGTGCCTATTACATCGCCAGTGCTGCTGATCAGATCTATGCCGACAAGGCCAGTCTGGTGGGCTCTATTGGTGTGACAGCGGCCGGTTATGGGTTTGTCGGCACCATGGAGAAGCTTGGTGTCGAGCGTCGAACCTACACCTCCGGCGAGCACAAGGCGTTCCTCGATCCGTTCCAGCCGCAAAAGCCGGAAGAGACGGCGTTCTGGCAAAGTGTGCTGGATACCACGCACAAGCAGTTCATCAATAGCGTCAAGCAGGGGCGTGGCGATCGCTTGAAAGACAAAGAGCATCCGGAGCTGTTCTCCGGGCTGGTCTGGTCTGGCGAGCAGGCGCTGCCACTGGGTTTGATCGATGGTCTGGGCAATGCCAGTTCGGTGGCGCGTGACGTGATTGGCGAAAAGGAACTGGTGGACTTCACCGTTCAGGAATCGCCGTTCGACCGCTTCTCGAAGAAGCTCGGTGCCAGCGTTGCCGAGAAACTGGCAATGTGGATGGGTTTCAACGGCCCGTCGTTGCGCTGATCGAATGCTGCAAGAAAAACCGGCCTGAGGGCCGGTTTTTTGTGGGTCAGGGAATCTGTACGCCTTCCATCAACAGCATGTCGATCAGGCGAATCAGCGGCAGGCCGATCAGGCTGGTGGCGTCCGGGCCTCCGGTGGATTGAAACAGGCTCACGCCCAGTCCTTCGGCCTTGAAGCTGCCGGCGCAGTCGTAGGGCTGCTCGGCGTGCAGGTAGCGCTCGACGCGGGTCTGGTCCAGCACGCGCATGTGCACGGTGAAAGGCACGCAGTCGACCTGGCAGTGGCCGGTGTGGCTGTTGAGCAGGGCCAGGCCGGTGAGGAAGGTCACGCTGGCGCCGCTGGCGGCCATCAGTTGTTCGCGGGCGTTTTCGAAGGTGTGCGGCTTGCCGATGATGCGCTCGCCGAGTACCGCAACCTGGTCGGAGCCGATGATCAGATGAGCAGGGTGGCTGTCGGCCAAAGCTTGGGCCTTTTGTTCGGCGAGGCGCTTGACCAGCTCGATTGCCGACTCGTCCGGGCGATGGCTTTCATCGATATCCGGCGAGCTGCAGACGAACGGCAGGCGCAGGCGGCTGAGCAATTCCCGACGATAGGTCGAGCTTGAAGCGAGTAATAAAGGCAGCATTCGCATCTCCAGAGGCAGGCGACAGATTCTAGCGGAGCCGCGCAAGTGACGGACAGGGCACAATTTCCTTTGACATGGGTGGGTGCATCCCTATAATGCTGCGCCTATGTTGAATGACCCGATTCCACCTCACGTTGACCCGCGCAAATTGGCTGACCGTGGCACCACCCTTCAAGGTGAACTGCTGCTGGCCGATTTGAAGAGACTCTGCGACCCGCTTTCCGACGATGTCGGTACGGTGCAGGCAAAATTCGTTTTTGAACGAGATGAACGTAAATCTGTGGTGATCCACAGCTTTATCGACACCGAAGTCAAAATGGTTTGCCAGCGTTGTCTTGAGCTGGTCACCCTGCCGATCCACAGCGAATGCAGTTACGCTGTTGTGAAGGAGGGTGCGAATACCCAGTCGTTACCGAAAGGTTATGACGTGCTGGAACTGGGCGAAGATCCATTGGATCTGCAGTCACTGATCGAGGAGGAGCTTCTGCTCGCCTTGCCCATTGTGCCTGCTCATCATCCGGAAGAATGCCAGCAGCCGGCGGGAGCAGATGAGCCCGAACCGAGCGAGGACGAGGTAACGCGGTCCAACCCGTTCAGTGTATTGGCGCAGTTAAAGCGTGACCCAAACGTTTAGGAGTTAATCAATTATGGCTGTTCAGCAGAACAAAAAATCCCGCTCTGCCCGTGACATGCGCCGTTCGCACGACGCTCTCGAGGCTAGCACCCTGTCTGTAGAAAAAACCACTGGTGAAGTTCACCTGCGTCACCACGTATCGCCAGAAGGCGTATACCGTGGCCGTAAAGTGATCGACAAGGGCGCTGACGAGTAATCACTTGTCCGCTCAAGTCATCGCGATTGACGCAATGGGCGGGGACTTCGGTCCCCGCAGCATTGTTCAGGCCAGCCTTGCTTGCCTTTCTGCTACACCCTCGCTGCACCTGACCCTAGTCGGTCAACCCTCCCTTCTTGAAGAACTGATCACCGGCCAATCGGCTGCCGATCGCGCGCGCCTGACGATTGTTCCGGCGTCCGAAGTCATCACCATGGACGAAAAACCTGCCCAGGCCCTGCGTGGCAAGTCGGACTCGTCGATGCGTGTCGCCCTCGAATTGCTGCGTGACGGCAAGGTTCAGGCCTGTGTCAGTGCCGGCAATACCGGTGCCTTGATGGCCCTGTCGCGATTTGTGCTCAAGACCCTGCCGGGGATTGATCGTCCGGCCATGGTCGCCGCGATCCCTACCCAGAAGGGCTATTGCCAGTTGCTCGATCTGGGCGCCAACGTCGATTGCAGCGCCGAGCATCTGTTGCAGTTTGCCGTGATGGGGTCGGTGGCGGCGCAAACCCTGGGCATTGCCCGACCGCGTATCGCGCTGCTGAATATCGGTACCGAAGACATCAAGGGCAATCAGCAGGTCAAGCTGGCTGCGACGTTGCTGCAGGCTGCTCGGGGCATCAATTACATCGGTTTCATCGAAGGCGACGGCTTGTATCGCGGCGAGGCAGATGTGGTGGTTTGCGACGGTTTCGTCGGCAATATCCTGCTCAAGTCCAGCGAAGGTCTGGCGACCATGATCGCTGCGCGCATCGAGGCCTTGTTCAAGAAAAACCTCGCCTCCCGCGCTGTCGGCGCACTGGCGCTGCCATTGATGAAGCGTCTGCAGGCTGATCTGGCACCTGCGCGACATAACGGCGCAAGCTTCCTCGGTTTGCAGGGCATTGTCGTGAAAAGTCACGGTTCGGCCGGGGTTCAGGGGTTTCAGAGTGCCATTCAGCGAGCGCTGATCGAGATTCAGGAGAATCTTCCCGAACGCCTGCACGGCCGTCTGGAGGATTTGTTGTCTTAGGCGTTTTCGTCGGACAATGCTTAAATGTGACCGCCCGGTTCAAAGGGCCATCCAACTGTCAGTTTCTTGCGTCCCTCTAGCGGGATGCCATTTTTCCGACGACAAGATCATTAGGGGCTTGTTACATGTCTGCTTCCCTCGCATTCGTCTTTCCAGGACAGGGTTCGCAGTCCCTCGGCATGCTGGCCGAGCTGGGCGCGCAACATCCACTGATCCTCGAAACTTTCAAAGAAGCATCCGATGCTCTGGGCTACGACCTGTGGGCGCTGACCCAGCAGGGCCCGGAAGAGCTGCTCAATCAAACCGACAAAACCCAACCGGCCATTCTGACCGCTTCGATCGCCCTGTGGCGTCTGTGGTTGGCGGAAGGCGGTGCGCGTCCGGCCTTCGTTGCCGGTCACAGTCTGGGTGAATACAGCGCGCTGGTCGCTGCCGGCAGCCTGAGCCTGGCCGACGCGGTAAAGCTCGTTGAACGCCGTGGCCAACTGATGCAGGAAGCCGTTCCGGCCGGGCAGGGCGGCATGGCTGCCATCCTCGGTCTGGAAGATGCCGATGTTCTCGCTGCCTGTGCCGAAGCGGCGCAAGGCGAAGTGGTCAGCGCGGTGAACTTCAACTCCCCGGGCCAGGTGGTGATCGCCGGTGCCAAGGCTGCCGTTGAGCGCGCCATCGAAGGCTGCAAGGCTCGTGGCGCCAAGCGTGCCATGCCGCTGCCGGTCAGCGTGCCGTCGCACTGCGAGCTGATGCGCCCGGCCGCCGAGCGCTTCGCCGAATCCATCGCTGCCATCGACTGGCAGGCGCCGCAGATCCCTGTGGTACAGAACGTCAGCGCCCAGGTGCCGGCGGATCTGGAAACCCTCAAGCGTGATCTGCTGGAGCAACTCTACAAGCCGGTACGCTGGGTCGAGTCCGTACAGACTCTGGCCGCCAAAGGCGCGACCAACCTGGTCGAGTGCGGTCCTGGCAAGGTGCTGGCCGGTCTGAACAAACGTTGCGCCGAAGGCGTTTCGACTTCCAACCTCAATACCCCAGACGCTTTCGCTGCTGCTCGCGCAGCGGCTGTCTGAATCAGGAGAAGCTTGCATGAGTCTGCAAGGTAAAGTTGCACTGGTCACCGGCGCAAGCCGTGGCATCGGCCAGGCTATCGCACTGGAACTGGGTCGTCAGGGCGCCATCGTTGTTGGCACCGCGACTTCCGCTTCGGGCGCCGAGCGCATTGCTGCGACCCTGAAGGAAAACGGCATTCAGGGCGCAGGTTTCGAACTGAACGTCACCAGCGACGAATCGGTTATCAAAGTGCTGGCGAGCATCCAGGAGCAGTTCGGTGCGCCGGTGGCGATTCTGGTCAACAATGCCGGCATCACCCGCGATAACCTGATGATGCGCATGAAAGACGACGAGTGGTACGACGTGATCGATACCAACCTGAACAGTCTGTATCGCCTGTCCAAGGGCGTTCTGCGCGGCATGACCAAGGCGCGTTGGGGCCGAATTATCAGTATTGGCTCGGTGGTGGGTGCCATGGGCAACGCTGGCCAAGTAAACTATGCAGCCGCCAAGGCCGGTCTGGAAGGTTTCAGCCGTGCCATGGCGCGTGAAGTCGGTTCGCGTTCGATTACGGTCAACTCGGTAACCCCAGGGTTCATCGACACCGATATGACTCGCGAGCTGCCTGAAGCACAGCGTGAAGCCTTGCAGACGCAGATTCCGCTGGGCCGTCTGGGACAAGCTCAAGAGATCGCGTCCGTGGTCGCTTTTCTTGCATCCGACGGTGCGGCATACGTGACCGGGGCTACAATCCCGGTTAACGGCGGGATGTACATGTAATTCAAATGTGACGGATTGCTTCAAAAAAATGTCATACGAGCTGTCTAAAATCCGTTATAAAGCTGCAATCTATTTATAGGCAGAGGGCCGCAGGGTTTGAGGAGTGAAGCTTTCAGTTGAAAAGCTGAAAAGTCTTTCTATACACTTACCCACTGGCCAGCTGCCTGAATTTGTCCATTAGGAGTGAAAACAAGGTATGAGCACCATCGAAGAGCGCGTCAAGAAAATCGTTGCCGAGCAACTGGGTGTTAAAGAAGAAGAAGTGGTCAACACCGCTTCCTTCGTAGAAGACCTGGGTGCCGACTCCCTTGACACCGTTGAGCTGGTGATGGCTCTGGAAGAGGAATTCGAGACCGAAATCCCTGACGAAGAAGCTGAGAAGATCACTACTGTACAAGCTGCAATCGACTACGTTACTAGCCACCAGGCGTAATAGTTTGTAATCGTTGCTTGCTGTCATGGAAAAACCGCACTGCCATCATGGCGTGCGGTTTTTTCTTTAGGCCTGATGCAAAGTCGTCATTTGAAAAAGGAGAGTGCTGTGTCGCGTAGACGCGTCGTAGTCACCGGTATGGGTATGTTGTCGCCACTGGGCACGGATGTGCCGAGCAGTTGGCAGGGCATTCTGGCTGGCCGCAGTGGCATTGGTCTGATCGAACACACCGACCTTTCTGCCTATTCCACCCGCTTTGGCGGCTCGGTAAAGGGCTTCAATGTCGAGGAATACCTGTCGGTCAAGGAAGCGCGCAAGCTCGACCTGTTCATTCAGTACGGTCTGGCGGCCGGCTTTCAAGCCGTACGCAATGCCGGTCTGGAAGTCACCGATGCCAACCGTGAACGCATTGGCGTGGCCATGGGTTCGGGTATCGGCGGTCTGACCAACATCGAAGAAACCAGCCGCACCCTGCACGAGACTGGCCCGCGCCGGATTTCTCCGTTCTTTGTGCCTGGCTCGATCATCAATATGATTTCCGGTTTCCTGTCCATCCACCTGGGTGCACAGGGGCCTAACTACGCCATCGCCACAGCGTGTACCACCGGTACGCACTGCATCGGCATGGCGGCGCGCAACATCATGTACGACGAAGCCGACGTGATGATTGCCGGCGGTGCCGAGATGGCCGCGTGCGGTCTGGGCATGGGCGGCTTTGGTGCTTCCCGTGCGCTGTCGACCCGCAACGACGAGCCGACCCGCGCCAGCCGTCCGTGGGACAAGGGTCGTGACGGTTTCGTACTGTCCGACGGCGCCGGTGCCCTGGTGCTCGAAGAACTCGAGCACGCCAAGGCCCGTGGCGCGACCATCTACGCCGAACTGATCGGTTTCGGCACCAGTGGCGACGCCTTCCACATGACTTCGCCACCCGCCGACGGCGCTGGTGCCGCGCGCTGCATCACCAATGCGCTGCGCGATGCGAAGATCAACGTCGATCAAGTGCAATACATCAACGCCCACGGCACTTCGACCCCGGCCGGTGACCTCGCTGAAGCCAACGCGATCAAGTCGGTGTTCGGTGATCACGCCTACAAGCTGGCGGTCAGCTCCACCAAGTCCATGACCGGTCACCTGCTGGGTGCGGCGGGCGCGGTCGAGGCGATCTTCAGCGTGCTGGCGATCAACAGCCAGGTGGCGCCGCCAACCATCAACCTCGATGAGCCGGACGAAGGCTGCGACCTCGATTTCGTGCCGCATACCGCGCGCAACATGGATATCGATGTCGTGCTGTCCAACTCGTTCGGGTTTGGCGGCACCAACGGCACGTTGGCGTTCCGTCGGTTCGCCGGCTGATGGACTGCTGGGTCGACGGTCTGCCGGCTGACGCTCTGTCGCTGAAAGATCGCGGCCTGGCTTACGGCGACGGTCTGTTCGAGACCATCGCCGTGCGTGGCGGTCAGCCGTTGCTGCTGGATCGGCATCTGACGCGACTGGCCGATGGCTGTGCGCGTCTGGCCATCGCAGCCGACATCGAGCAGGTTCGCCATGAGCTGCAATCCTATGCCGCCGCAATGGGCGAGGGCGTGCTCAAGCTCATCCTCACCCGTGGCGACGGATTGCGCGGTTATGCGCCGGATCCTTCGGCGCAGGGCCGACGCATTCTGCAAGGCAATCCTCCCGCCGCTTATCCAGCGGCCCACGCCGAGCAGGGCGTTCGCCTGTTTCCGTGCAGCACGCGCCTGTCCAGGCAGCCGTTGCTCGCCGGGCTCAAACACCTCAATCGACTGGAACAGGTCATTGCCCGCGCTGAATGGCAGGACACTGAGCATGTCGAAGGTTTGATGCTCGACCAGGCCGGTCGGGTGATCGAAGGCGTGTTCAGCAATCTGTTCCTGGTGCGTGACGGTGTGCTGATCACGGCGGACCTGAAACGCTGCGGCGTGGCCGGTGTGATGCGCGCAGAAATATTGTTTCAGGCCGAGTCCCTGGGCATCCCCGTGCAAATCACCGACATCCCCCTGGAACAGCTGCAATGGGCCGATGAAGTCTTTGTCTGCAACAGCGTGTATGGCGTCTGGCCGGTACGCGCCTGTGCTGCTCTGAGCTGGCCGGTTGGCCCGCTCACCCGTAAACTGCAAACCATTGCCCGCGCGCTACTGGATGCCTGATTCGTGAGACGTAAACTTTTGCTGCTGCTGGAAACCGGACTGGTTCTGGCAGGGCTGCTGTTGGGCGCCAGCGCCTGGAAGATTCATTCGGCACTGGAACAGCCCCTGAACATCACGCAGGAAGAACTGCTGGATGTGCCCAAGGGATCCACCCCGACCCGTACTTTTCTTGGACTCGAAGCCGATGGCGTCATCAAGGACGCTTTCTGGCTGCGGGTCTATTGGCGTTTCAACCTGGCCGGCACGCCGATTCACAGCGGTGAATACCGCATGCAGCCGGGCATGACCGTCAACGGCCTGATCGACCTGTGGAAACGTGGCGATGTGGTTCAGTACAGCCTGACCCTGGTCGAAGGCTGGAACTTCCATCAAGTGCGCGCCGCGCTGGCCAAAGATGAAAAGATCGAGCAGACCCTCAACGGCCTGAGCGACAGTGATGTGATGGCCAAAATCGGTCACAAGGGCCTGTTCCCTGAAGGCCGCTTCTTCCCCGACACATACCGCTTCGTGCGCGGTGTGACCGATACCGAACTGTTGAAAAAGGCTTTCGACCGCCTCGACGAGGTGCTGGCCAAGGAGTGGGAAAAACGCTCCGCCGACGTGCCTTACACCGAGCCCTATCAGGCGCTGATCATGGCGTCGCTGGTGGAGAAGGAAACCGGCGTGCCTCAGGAACGTGGCCAGATTGCCGGCGTCTTCGTGCGGCGCATGGCGCTGGGCATGCAGCTGCAGACCGATCCGACGGTGATCTACGGCCTGGGTGATCGCTACAACGGCAAGCTGACTCGTGCGCATCTCAAGGAAGCCACGCCGTACAACACGTACATGATTCCGGGTCTGCCGCCGACGCCGATCGCCATGGTCGGACGTGAAGCCATTCACGCCGCACTCAACCCGGTGGATGGCACCAGCCTCTACTTTGTTGCCCGTGGTGATGGCAGCCACGTGTTCTCCGATGATCTGGATGCGCACAACAATGCGGTGCGCGAGTACCAGCTCAAGCGGCGCGCGGATTACCGCTCGAGCCCGGCGCCTGCGACCGCGCCCGAGGCCGCGCCGGCAGCCGAGGAGGCGATTCCTGCCGCTTCACCCGATACTGCACCGGAATCGTTGCCGCAGCCGCCTGTTCAAGAGCCTGCGCCGACGCCGGAACCGGAAGCCTCCGCTCCCCAAAACACGCAATGACTTTGATTAAGGACTGCCTGTGACTGGCTTGTTTATTACCCTGGAAGGCCCGGAAGGCGCCGGCAAAAGCACCAACCGCGAATACCTCGCCGAGCGCCTGCGCGCCGCCGGTATCGAAGTGGTGCTGACCCGCGAGCCCGGCGGTACGCCGCTGGCCGAGCGCATTCGTGAGGTGTTGCTGGCCCCGGTCGACGAAGTGATGAACCCGGACACCGAGCTGCTGCTGGTGTTCGCCGCCCGTGCCCAGCATCTGGCTGAAGTCATTCGCCCGGCGCTGGCCCGTGGTGCGGTGGTGCTGTGTGACCGTTTCACCGATTCTACTTACGCCTATCAGGGCGGCGGTCGCGGCTTGTCGCTGGAGCGCATCGCGGCGCTGGAGACTTTCGTGCAGGGCGATTTGCGTCCCGACCTGACGCTGATTTTCGATCTGCCGGTGGAAATCGGCCTGGCCCGGGCCAGCGCTCGGGGTCGTCTGGATCGTTTCGAGCTGGAAGGCCGTGAGTTTTTCGAGGCCGTACGCAGTGCTTTCCTCAAGCGCGCCGAAGCCGATCCGGCGCGTTACGTGCGGATCGACGCCGGTCAGCCGTTGGCCAAGGTTCAACAATCGCTGGATACGCTGATTCCGAACTTGCTGGAGTTGAGCCGTGGCTGAGGCCTATCCGTGGCAGGACAGCCTCTGGCAGCAACTGGCCGGTCGCACTCAGCACGCCCACGCGTATCTGTTGCATGGCCCGGCCGGTATCGGCAAATGCGCGCTGGCCGAGCGGCTGATGGCCAGCCTGCTGTGCCAGCGTCCGACGCCTGAAGCCTGCGGCGAGTGCAAATCCTGCCTGCTGCTCAAGGCCGGCAGCCACCCGGACAATTACATCCTCGAACCGGAAGAAGCGGACAAGGCGATCAAGGTCGACCAGGTGCGCGATCTGGTCAGTTTCGTGGTGCAGACCGCGCAACTGGGCGGGCGCAAGGTGGTGCTGATCGAGCCGGTGGAGTCGATGAACATCAACGCCGCCAACGCCTTGCTCAAGAGCCTTGAAGAGCCGTCCGGCGATACCGTGTTGTTGCTGGTCAGCCACCAGCCGAGCCGGTTGCTGCCGACCATCAAGAGTCGTTGCGTGCAGCAGGCTTGCCCGCTGCCGAGCGAATCCATGAGCCTGCAATGGCTGGCTCAGGCACTGCCGGAATGTTCCGAAGACGAACGGGTCGAACTGTTGACTCTGGCCGCCGGCTCACCGTTGGCCGCCGTCACGTTGCAGGGGCAGGGCGTGCGTGAACAGCGTGCGCAGGTTGTCGAAGGCGTGAAGAAGCTGCTCAAGCAGCAGCAATCGCCGACGCAACTGGCCGAAGAGTGGAAAAACATTCCGATGCTGCGTCTGTTCGACTGGTTCTGCGACTGGTCGAGCCTGATCCTGCGCTATCAATTGACCCAGGATGAAGCAGGCCTCGGCCTGACCGACATGCGCAAGGTCGTGCAGTACCTGGCGCAGAAAAGTGCTCAGCCTAAAGTGCTGGATATTCAGGACTGGATCCTCGCCCAGCGTCAGAAAGTCCTGAGCAAGGCCAACCTCAATGCGGCGTTGCTGCTGGAAGCGTTGCTGGTGCAATGGGCGAGCTTGCCTGGCCAAAGATAAGAATGTGTACCTAGACTCTGAACATCAGCAGTGGAGGTCAACATGAATGAACCTGTCAGCCCGGGGCCGCGCAACGGCATCTTGTCCCTGACCATCAAGGACAAGTCGGTCCTTTACGCCGCCTACATGCCGTTCATCAAGAATGGTGGCCTGTTCATCCCGACCAACAAGAGCTACAAGTTGGGCGATGAGGTGTTCATGTTGCTGAACCTGATGGACGAGGCAGAGAAGATTCCGGTGGCCGGCAAAGTGGCCTGGATCACCCCCAAAGGCGCCCAAGGCAACCGCGCAGCGGGCGTCGGCGTGCAATTCAACGATGGCGACAACACCGCGCGCAGTCGCATCGAAACTCATCTGGCCGGAGCCCTGAAGTCCGACCGTCCCACTCATACGATGTAAGTTGCAGCCCTTTTTATGCTTGTAGATTCCCATTGTCACCTTGATCGCCTCGACCTCGCCGCTCACGACGGTTCCCTGGATGCCGCGCTGGATGCGGCCCGTCAGCGCGGGGTCGGACACTTCCTGTGCATCGGCGTCAGCGCCGACAACGCGGCCGATGTCAAAGCCCTCGCCGAGCGTTACGACGACGTCGATTGTTCGGTCGGCGTGCATCCGCTGGATGTGCAGCCGGGCGCGGCGCCGGCGCTGGACTGGCTGTTGCATGAGCTCAATCACCCGAAAGTGGTGGCGATCGGTGAAACCGGTCTGGACTATCACTACGAGCCGGAAGCCGCCGAACTGCAGCAGGAATCGTTCCGTCTGCACCTGCATGCAGCACAGCAGACTGGCAAACCGGTGGTCATCCACACCCGTGGCGCCCGCGCCGACACCCTTGAGTTGTTGCGCGAAGCCGCGCTGTCCCAGGCCGGTGTGCTGCATTGCTTCACTGAAGACTGGGACATGGCCAAGGCGGCGCTGGACATGGGTTATTACATTTCCCTGTCGGGCATCGTCACCTTCCGCAATGCCGACGCACTGCGCGATGTAGCGAGCAAGGTTCCGGCCGATCGCCTGTTGGTGGAAACCGATTCGCCGTACCTGGCGCCGATCCCGTATCGCGGCAAACCGAACCTGCCGCAATACGTGCGGGAAGTGGCAGAGTTTCTGGCGATGCTGCGCGGCGAGAACTACGAGCGTTTTGCCGAGCAGACCACCGAGAATTTCAAGCGACTGTTTCCGCTTGCGAATGTAAAAGCCTGAATCGCAGGCAAAAAAAACCCGGGTTCTGGGGGTGAATCCGGGTTAAGACCATTAGGAGTAAAACAAAGGCACGCGGTCCCTTGGTACCTTTACCGGCGCGACACTTGGGGGAGATGTCGCCCGACAGTTCAAGTATTGATCAGTCTGGCGCCGAGTCCAGTTGGCCGGCCGGGGTTTTTAAACAAATTTGGAATACGTTCGCTTCGGTTATGTTCTCATTCCCCCCGAAACGTTCGTGAAATGAACAAGAAACACAGATATGGTCGGATGATCCGTGCATTTTTGCGCAAGTTAGGCATAATACGCGGCTTCGAATTTTGACCCCTACAGACCTTTTCTTATGCACAAAGAACCTCGTAAGGTCCGTGAGTTTCGTCGCCGCGAGCAAGAAATTCTCGATACCGCGCTCAAGCTGTTCCTCGAACAAGGTGAAGACAGTGTCACCGTCGAGATGATTGCTGATGCCGTGGGTATCGGCAAAGGCACGATCTACAAGCACTTCAAGTCCAAGGCCGAAATCTATCTGCGCCTGATGCTCGATTACGAGCGCGACTTGAACGAGCTGTTGCACTCGGCCGATGTCGACAAGGACAAGGAAGCGCTGTCCCGTGCCTACTTTGAATTCCGCATGCGCGACCCGCAGCGCTATCGCCTGTTCGATCGCCTGGAAGAGAAGGTGGTCAAGGGCAATCAGGTGCCCGAGATGGTCGAGGAGCTGCACAAGATCCGTGCCTCGAACTTCGAACGCCTGACGCTGCTCATCAAGGGCCGCATCAGCGAAGGCAAGCTTGAGGACGTGCCGCCGTACTTCCATTACTGCGCTTCCTGGGCGCTGGTGCACGGCGCGGTGGCGCTGTATCACTCGCCGTTCTGGAGCAATGTGCTGGAAGATCAGGAAGGTTTCTTCCAGTTCCTGATGGATATCGGCGTGCGTATGGGCAACAAGCGCAAGCGTGACCCTGAAACCCCAAGCAGCTGAATCATTCAGTCGCCTTATGCGCCGTGTTTTTCGCTACATGGCGCAGTACCGCAGGAATATACTCAGGCATAGGGCTTGCTAAAACTTGAATTGTGAGTCAAGTTTTAGCCGCTCGATTTTCCATCGCCGGAGTGCTTCATGATCGTTGACCGTCAAGGCAGGCGTTTTCGCAATTTGCGGATCAGTCTGACTTCAGCCTGCAATTACGCCTGTACCTACTGCGTGCCCAACGGCAAGCGGCTGGTGGCTGCGCAGGATGAACTGTCGGCCGAGGCCATGGCACGTGGCGTGGCCTATCTGATCGAAGCCGCCGGCATCGAGCGCCTGCGCATCACCGGCGGCGAGCCGCTGGTCAGCCCCAAGCTCGAATCCTTCATGAGCGCCGTCGGCAGGATGGGCCTGGAAGACATCAGCCTGACCACCAACGGTCAGCTCCTGGCGAAAAAACTCCCGCTGCTGGTCGATGCCGGCCTGCGACGCATCAACGTTTCCCTCGATACCCTGGACGCCGGCGCGTTCCGCAGCATTGCCCGTGGCGGCGATCTGGCCACCGTGCTGGATGGCATGGATCAGGCGGCCGCGGCGGGGATGAAGATCAAGGTCAACATGGTGCCGTTGCGCGGACAGAACCTCGACCAGGTGATGCCGCTGCTCGATTACTGCCTCGAGCGCGGCTTTGAGCTGCGCTTCATTGAGCTGATGCGCATGGGCCACCTGGCCTCTGATTCCAATGCCTTCCTGCAACAGTTCGTCAGCCTGCAACAGCTGCTGAGCCTGATCGGCGAACATTACGAGTACGCGCAAACCGACGCGCCGGTGGACGCCACGGCGGTTCGCTATGCGATTCCCGGTCGGGGCAACTTCGGCGTGATCGCCAACGAAAGCGTGCCGTTCTGCCGAACCTGCTCGCGCCTGCGCCTGTCGTCGACCGGATGGCTGCATGGCTGCCTGTCGTCGAGCAACCGCCACTACGTCGGTGACCTGCTCGACAAGCCGCGTCACGAAGCGCTGCCGGCGTTGCAGCGACTGCTGGTCAAGGCTTTGGGCGACAAGCAGGAAGTCGCATTCTCCGGCGGCGCCACCGTTATGAAGATCATCGGCGGCTAAGTCCGGTTTAGCCACAAAGTCTTATTTCAAAGCGGATACCTGCACATTTCCAAGGACTGGCGCAAAAGCTGCATCCTACGGCCATTCGCCGGTTTTCCGTCACCGGCTTCTGGAGGATTAGGATGCGTAGCCTGGTTTTGCTGCTGGCCGTTTTGGCGCTGGGCGGCTGTATGACTGTCAGTGACATGGCCGAAGGGACTCGCTACCAGATGAGCGACGCTGGGCTGCTGGATCACAGCGACAGCCGTCGCGTAAACAATTTCCGCATTCAGCCGGATTCGTTCATCTACATTGCGCAAGGCTCGTTCGCGCCGCCGGGTGGTTCTTACCCGCGTCCCAACGTCGTCGCCGAAGAGGCCTTCAAAGGCTTCGTCGAATACTTCCCGATGGTCCGCCGCGCCCGCGCGCCGGAAGGCCTCGATCAGGCGATGGGCGAAGCTCGCGACGCCGGTGCCCACTACCTGCTGTACACCCGTTTCGCCAAGGCGGACGACCGCATCGGCAACTCCGATGAATGGCTGGATCAGGAAGCAGTGGATCGCCTCGGTATCGACGGCGGCGTGATTCAGATCATGTTGATCGAGACCAGCACCCAGTATTTGATTGATACTGCACGGATCAAGAGTCGTGGCGGTTTACTGACGTTCCACGACAACAAGCCCGAAGACCTGATCGGCCCACCGCTTGCGCAGTACGCGCGCAGCCTGCTGGGCGTCGGGGACCAGTAATTCAAGGAGTACGCCATGAGTGGCCCGCAAAAAGCCAATGACCTGCTGGGGCAAATCCCCAAAACCAAAGGCTTGCCGCCGGTGCACTTGTGGAACCCGGATTTCTGCGGCGACATCGACATGCGCATCGCCCGCGACGGAACCTGGTATTACCTGGGCACGCCGATCGGGCGCAAGCCGATGGTCAAGCTGTTCTCCACCATCATCCGCCGCGACGGCGATGACTATTTCCTGATTACTCCGGTTGAGAAAGTCGGGATCAAGGTCGACGACGCGCCATTCGTGGCGATTGCCGTCGAGGTGGAAGGCGAGGGTGAGGCGCAAGTGCTGCGCTTCACCACCAACGTCGATGAAACCACCGAGGCCGGCGCGGAACATCCGATCCGGGTCGAGATCGATCCGACCACGCAAGAGCCCGCACCTTACGTGCATGTACGCACCAACCTCGAAGCGCTAATCCACCGCAACGTGTTCTACCAATTGGTCGAACTGGCAGTCAGCCGTGAAATCGATGGCCAGCGCTGGCTCGGCGTCTGGAGCGGCGGCGAGTTCTTCCGCATCGGTCTCGAACCTTAAAAAAACCGCAGTCTGTGAAAGCAGGCTGCGGTTTTTTGTCGTTGACTCTTAATCGTATGATGATTAGCGTGGGCATCCACAGCGAACGGCTTCGGGGTGTCCATGTCGAGCAGTTTTCACGCATCAACGGTTGACTGGCTGGGCGCCTGGATTGCCGCCGGCCAGGTCAAACCCGGGCAGGCGATCAAGGTCGAGGCCGATCTGGGCGAGCAGCTCGGGGTCAGCCGCACCGTGATCCGCGAAGCCATCAAGACCCTCGTCGCCAAAGGCATGCTCGAAGTCGGGCCGAAAGTCGGCACGCGGGTGCTGCCGATCAAGCGCTGGAACCTGTTCGATCCGCAAGTCGTGGGCTGGTTGTCACGCAGCGGCCTGCCGGAAAACTTCGTCGATGACCTGCTCGACCTGCGCCGCACCATTGAACCGATGGCAGTGCGCTGGGCCTGCGAGCGGGCGACCGTCGAACAGGTCCAAGCCGTGCAGCAGGCCTACAACGCGCTCGAGCGGGCGGTCGACAGCGGCATCGATTACAACCGCGCCGACCAGTTCTTCCACGAATGCATTCTCGCCGCCAGCCACAATCAATTCATCGAGCAAATGGTGCCGGCCCTCGGCGCGCTGCTTGCCGTGTCCTTCGAAGTCTCGGCGGCCGATCCTGACGAACTGCGCCGCACTTTGCCCATCCACAAAGACATGGCCGACGCCATCGCCGCCCGGGATGCCGCGCGCGGGGTGTGGGCCTGCATGACCCTGATCGACAATGCCGACCTGGCCATCAAGCGGTTCTACCCGCAGGTGATGGCCGACAAAAAAGCCAGCTGACAAAAACAACAAGACAGGAGGTTGCATGACGTGGACTGCGGTGACAGAACATCGGGCGCAACTGGGCGAAGGCCCGTTCTGGGATGCGCCGACCCAGGCGCTGTACTGGGTGGACATCGCCGGCCAGCAGGCGCTGCGGCTGATCGGGCAGAACGTGCAGATCTGGCAGATGCCGGAGCACGTCTCGGCGTTCATTCCTTGCGCCAGCGGCGACGCGCTGGTGACCCTGAGCAGCGGCGTCTACCGGCTCGATCTCGATTCCCCCGGACTTGAGCCGCGACTGACGCTGTTCTGCGTCGCCGACCCGCAGCCGGGCAATCGCGCCAACGAAGCACGTTGCGATGGCCAGGGCCGCTTGTGGCTCGGCACCATGCAAAACAATATCGGCGAGCAGGGCGAGGATCTGCCGATCACCCGTCGCTCCGGCGGGCTGTTCCGGGTTGATCCGGATAAACGCGTCACGCCATTGCTGCGTGGTCTGGGCATTCCCAACACGCTGCTCTGGAGCGACGACGGCACCACGCTGCTGTTCGGCGACAGCCTCGACGGCACCTTGTATCGCTATTTCATTCACACCGACGGCAACCTCGACACTGCCCAGCCTTGGTACAGCGCCGATCAGAACGGCGGCCCGGACGGTTCGGCGATGGACGCCGAAGGCTACGTGTGGAACGCCCGCTGGGACGGCAGCTGCCTGCTGCGCCTGACGCCGTATGGCCAGATCGACCGCAAGATCGACCTGCCGATCAGCCGCCCGACCAGTTGCGTATTCGGCGGCGCCGACCTGAAAACCCTGTACATCACCAGCGCCAAAAGTCCGTTGAACCACCCGCTGGATGGCGCCGTGCTGTCTTTGCGAGTGGACGTCGCCGGAAAGCTCTGTACGCGATTCGCTGGTTAAATCCCAAAATATGGGATGCAAAATTATATATTGAGATTATTCGGCGGTCGGGTTTATAGTCGGCTCCAGCAGTAACACGCACTCACACTTAAAAAGAACAAAACAGGTGAAGTGATGCAGCGAATTTCCATCGCACTCCACAGCGGAGTCAGCGCTTCGGGCCGTTTAGGTACTGAGGCGTGCGCTCGCCTGTTTTGTTCCACAAGCCTTCCAGACCGGACATCGTCAGATGCCCGGTTTTTTTATGCTTTCGAACAGGAGTCCTGATTCATGGCTGAACCTCTGTCCCTGCCACCGGTGCCCGAGCCACCGAAAGGTGAGCGCCTGAAAAACAAGGTCGTGCTGCTGACCGGCGCCGCACAAGGCATCGGCGAAGCAATCGTCGCGACCTTCGCCTCGCAGCAGGCCAAACTGGTGATCAGCGATATCCAGGCTGAAAAGGTCGAGAAGGTCGCCGCGCACTGGCGCGAGCAGGGCGCCGATGTGCAAGCGATCAAGGCCGATGTATCACGTCAGCAGGATCTGCACGCCATGGCCAAACTGGCCATCGAGCTGCACGGTCGCATCGACGTGCTGGTCAACTGCGCCGGGGTCAACGTGTTCCGTGATCCACTGGAAATGACCGAAGAAGACTGGAAACGCTGCTTCGCCATCGACCTGGACGGCGCTTGGTACGGCTGCAAAGCCGTGTTGCCGCAGATGATCGAGCAAGGCATCGGCAGCATCATCAACATTGCCTCGACCCATTCCACAAACATCATTCCCGGCTGCTTTCCGTACCCGGTGGCCAAGCACGGCTTGCTCGGGCTGACCCGCGCGCTGGGCATCGAGTACGCGCCGAAGGGCATTCGCGTTAACGCCATCGCTCCGGGCTACATCGAAACCCAGCTCAACGTCGATTACTGGAACGGCTTCGCCGACCCACACGCCGAACGCCAGCGCGCCTTCGATCTGCACCCACCAAAACGCATCGGCCAACCGATTGAAGTGGCGATGACCGCCGTGTTCCTGGCCAGTGATGAAGCGCCGTTCATCAACGCCTCGTGCATCACCATCGATGGTGGTCGCTCGGTGATGTACCACGACTGAAAATCCGGATTTCAGGTGGCAAGTTCCGCCTGAAATCCAATCATCATACGATATGACTATTGTCGTCATGATTTGCGGGAAACGCTTCGACCGCTGTAACGCTTTTCAAATAACGCTCAAGAAAAATAACAAGGAGTCTGCTTATGAAACGTCGTTTCGGGATTCGTACCCTGTGCAGTACCGCGCTGGCGGTCACTGCGTTCAGCCTGAGCAGTTCGCTGCTGGCCGCCGATCCGGTGAAGATCGGTTTCCTGGTCAAGCAGGCTGAGGAGCCGTGGTTCCAGACTGAATGGGCCTTCGCCGAGAAAGCTGCCAAGGACAAAGGCTTCGAGCTGATCAAGATCGCCGTGCCGGACGGCGAGAAAACCCTCTCGGCCATCGACAGCCTCGCGGCCAACGGCGCCAAGGGCTTCGTCATCTGCCCGCCGGACGTGTCCCTCGGCCCGGCGATCATGGCCAAGGCCAAACTCAATGACCTGAAAGTCATCGCCGTCGACGACCGCTTCGTCGACGCCAACGGCAAGTTCATGGAAGACGTGCCGTACCTCGGGATGGCCGCGTTCGAAGTCGGCCAGAAGCAGGGCGCCGCCATGGCCGCCGAGGCGAAAAAGCGTAACTGGGACTGGAAAGACACCTACGCGGTGGTCAACACCTACAACGAACTCGACACCGGCAAGAAGCGCACCGACGGCTCGATGAAGGCCCTCGAAGACGCGGGCATGCCGAAAGATCACATTCTGACCGCCGCCCTGAAAACCCTCGACGTACCGGGCAGCATGGACGCCACCAACTCGGCGCTGGTCAAGCTGCCGGGCGCGGCGAAGAACCTGATCATCGGCGGCATGAACGACAACACCGTGCTCGGCGGCGTACGCGCCACCGAAGCCGCCGGGTTTGCCGCGGCCAACGTGATCGGTATCGGCATCAACGGCACCGACGCCATCGGCGAGCTGAAAAAGCCCAACAGCGGCTTCTACGGTTCGATGCTGCCGAGCCCGCACATCGAAGGCTACAAGACTGCCGAGATGATGTACGAGTGGGTCAACACCGGCAAGGAACCGCCGAAGTACACCGCGATGGACGACGTCACCCTGATCACCCGCGACAACTTCAAGCAGGAGCTGGAGAAGATCGGCCTGTGGAACTGACGGCAGCGGCGGCCCGGGCAGCCGGGCCGCTTGAACGGTGTGATGAGGTGGCTTAAATGCACGCGCAAGTACAGACACAAGAACACAGCGCCAGCGGCAGCCTGCGTTTCAACGGGATCGGCAAGACCTTCCCGGGCGTGAAGGCGCTGGACGGCATCAGTTTCGTCGCCCACCCCGGGCAGGTCCACGCCTTGATGGGCGAGAACGGCGCCGGCAAATCGACCCTGCTGAAAATCCTCGGCGGTGCCTACATTCCGAGCAGCGGCGAGCTGCAGATCGGCGATCGGACGATGGCGTTCAAGTCGACCGCCGACAGCATCGGCAGCGGTGTGGCGGTGATTCACCAGGAGTTGCATCTGGTACCGGAAATGACTGTGGCCGAGAACCTGTTCCTCGGTCATCTGCCCGCCAGTTTCGGCCTGATCAATCGCGGCGCGCTGCGCCAGCAAGCCTTGGCCTGCCTCAAAGGCCTGGCCGATGAAATCGACCCGCAGACCAAGGTCGGACGCCTGTCCCTCGGTCAGCGGCAACTGGTTGAAATCGCCAAGGCGCTGTCCCGTGGCGCGCATGTGATTGCCTTTGACGAACCGACCAGCAGCCTTTCGGCGCGGGAAATCGACCGGTTAATGGCGATCATCGGCCGACTGCGCGACGAAGGCAAAGTCGTGCTTTACGTCTCCCATCGCATGGAAGAAGTGTTCCGCATCTGCGACGCGGTGACGGTGTTCAAGGACGGTCGCTACGTGCGCACCTTCGACGACATGAGTCAGTTGACCCACGATCAACTGGTGACTTGCATGGTCGGGCGCGACATTCAGGACATCTACGATTATCGCGGTCGTCCACGCGGTGCCGTGGCGCTGAGAGTCGATGGCTTGCTCGGCCCGGGCCTGCGCGAGCCGATCAGTTTCGATGCGCACAAAGGCGAGATTCTGGGCCTGTTCGGACTGGTTGGGGCAGGGCGCACCGAGCTGTTCCGGCTGCTCAGCGGTCTTGAGCGCAACACCGCCGGACGCCTGGAATTGCGCGGCCATGAACTGAAGCTGCGTTCGCCCCGCGATGCAATTGCTGCCGGGATTCTGCTGTGTCCGGAGGATCGCAAGAAGGAAGGCATCATCCCGCTCGCCAGCGTCGCCGAGAACATCAACATCAGTGCGCGTGGCGCGAACTCCGGTCTCGGTTGCCTGCTGCGCGGGATCTGGGAAAAGGGCAACGCCGACAAACAGATCAAGGCCCTGAAAGTGAAAACGCCCCACGCCGGGCAACAAATCAAGTTCCTGTCCGGCGGCAATCAGCAGAAAGCCATTCTCGGCCGCTGGCTGTCGATGCCGATGAAAGTCCTGCTGCTCGACGAACCGACCCGCGGCATCGACATCGGCGCCAAGGCCGAGATCTACCAGATCATCCATAACCTGGCCGCCGACGGTATTTCGGTGATCGTGGTGTCCAGCGATCTGATGGAGGTAATGGGCATTTCCGACCGCATTCTGGTGCTGTGCGAGGGCGCCCTGCGTGGCGAAGTCAGCCGCGACCAGGCCAACGAATCCAACCTGCTGCAACTGGCTTTGCCGCGCCACCGCGCTGACGGCGTGGCGAACTGAGAGGTGACTATGATGACAACCCAAAACGAAACCCTGCCGACCGAGCGCAAACCTCTGGATATGCGGCGCTTCCTCGATGACTGGGTGATGCTGCTGGCGGCGGTGGGCATTTTTGTCGCCTGCACCTTGCTGATCGACAACTTCCTCTCGCCGCTGAACATGCGTGGCCTGGGCCTGGCGATTTCCACCACCGGGATCGCCGCGTGCACCATGTTGTATTGCCTGGCGTCGGGACATTTCGACTTGTCGGTGGGTTCGGTGATTGCCTGCGCCGGCGTGGTTGCGGCGGTGGTCATGCGCGATACCAACAGCGTGTTTCTCGGCGTCAGCGCGGCGCTGGTGATGGGCCTGATCGTCGGCCTGATCAACGGCATCGTGATCGCCAAGTTGCGGGTCAATGCGCTGATCACGACGTTGGCGACCATGCAGATCGTCCGTGGCCTGGCCTACATTTTTGCCAACGGCAAAGCGGTGGGCGTATCGCAGGAATCGTTCTTCGTGTTCGGCAACGGCCAGTTGTTCGGCGTGCCGGTGCCGATTCTGATCACCATTGTCTGCTTCCTGTTTTTCGGCTGGTTGCTGAATTACACGACCTACGGACGCAACACCATGGCCATCGGCGGCAACCAGGAAGCGGCGCTGCTGGCAGGGGTGAATGTCGATCGCACGAAGATCATCATCTTCGCAGTGCATGGGGTGATCGGTGCGCTGGCGGGGGTGATTCTGGCTTCGCGGATGACTTCGGGTCAGCCGATGATCGGGCAGGGTTTTGAGCTGACGGTGATTTCGGCTTGCGTGTTGGGCGGGGTGTCGCTGAGTGGCGGGATCGGGATGATTCGGCATGTGATTGCCGGGGTGTTGATTCTGGCGATTATCGAGAATGCGATGAACCTGAAGAATATCGACACGTTTTATCAGTATGTGATTCGAGGGTCGATTTTGTTGTTGGCTGTGGTTATCGACCGACTCAAGCAACGGTAATCCGCAATACCCTGTGGGAGCGAGCTTGCTCGCGATAGCGGTAGATCCGACACTTTGATGTCGGATGTGCAGGCCTTATCGCGAGCAAGCTCGCTCCCACAGTTCATCCTGTCTACCGAACCTTCCGTCACTTCCAGATAAATACTCCTTGCTCGCCCTGTCTTGTTTCGGGTATCACTTTGTACATGATTAGACAGGTACGATTTGACAAGAAACAACGGGTGGTCGACGAGCTCGTCCGACGCATCGAAAGCGGTCTCATGGAGGACGGCTTTCTGTTGCCCGGCGAGCATCAGTTGGCTCAGGAATTCAACGTCAGCCGTGGCACGTTGCGCGAAGCGCTGGCCGAACTGAAGCGGCGCAATTACATCGCCACGCAAAGCGGGGTCGGCTCCATCGTCACGTTTGACGGGGTGGTGCTCGACCAGCGCAGCGGCTGGGCCCAGGCCCTGGCCGACAGCGGGGCGATGATCAATACCGACGTGCTGCGTCTGGAGGCCGTGACACGTGCGGATCTGCTTGCGCGTTTCGGCTCCGATCAATTCATTCTTCTCGAACGTCGCCGCCGTTCCAACGACGGCACGGCGGTGTCCCTTGAACGCTCTCTGATGCCCGCCAGCGGAGGCCTGGAAAGCCTGCCGCGAGTGGGCCTGATCGATAACTCCCTGACCATCACCCTGGCCGCCTACGGTTACATCGGCGAGCGCGGCGATCAGTGGATCGGTGCCGAACCGCTCAACGCCGTGGACGCCGAACTGCTCGGCCGCCCAGAAGGCACGGTGTTCCTCAAGGCATTGCGCACCACCTACGACCGGCAGAACCGTTTCATGGAACAGGTCGAAAGCCTGCTCGACCCGGTGCATTTCCGCCTGCACCTGCAATTTGGAGAATCGAAATGACCGCCCTCGACCGTGCCTTGGGCGCGTTTTACGGCCTGGCCCTCGGCGACGCGCTGGGCATGCCGACCCAATCCCTGAACCGCGAAACCATCAAGCAGCGCTTCGGCCAGATCACCGACCTGCAGGACGCCGGCCCCTTGCAGCCGATTGCCGCGAACATGCCCAAAGGCTCGATCACCGACGACACCGAACAGGCGATTCTGGTCGGCGAGTTGCTGGTTGAAGGCAAGGGCCGGATCGAACCGGCGGTGCTCGCGCAACGGCTGATCGAATGGGAAGCCGAGATGCAGGCCAAGGGCTCGCAGGATTTGCTCGGCCCGTCGACCAAACGTGCGATCGAAATGATCCTCGCCGGCCATTCGCCGGAAGAGGCCGGGCGTTATGGCACCACCAACGGCGCAGCGATGCGCATCACCCCGGTGGGCATCGCGGCGGATGTCGCCGACCCCGAACGCTTTATCGCGGCGGTGGTGCAGGCCTGTCAGGTCACTCACAACACCACGCTGGGGATTTCCAGCGCGGCGGCGGTGGCGGCGGTGGTTTCGGCCGGCATCAACGGTCTGGATCTGGGCGAGGCGCTGAACCTCGGCCAGCAGATCGCCCAGCAAGCTGAATCGCACGGCCACTGGGTGGCCGGCGGGCGCATCGCCTCGCGGATCAGTTGGGCGCGCAGCATCAGTGTCGAGAGCGACCCGGTGTTGCTCGCGGATCTGCTGTACGACGTGATCGGCACCTCGGTGGCGTCGCAGGAATCGGTGGTGGTGTCGTTCGCCCTCGCGCAGCAAGTCGCGGTCGGTGAAATGACGCCATTTGATGCGCTGTGCATGGCCGCGAGCCTGGGTGGCGACACCGACACCATCGCCGCGATTCTCGGCGCCATGCTCGGGGCCTGCCTGGGTCTGCAGAGCTGGCCGGCGCCGATGATCGAGACGGTGAAGGCCGTCAATGGTCTGGAGCTGGAACCGTTGGTGACAGGGCTTTTGGCCTTGCGCTGATTGGACTGACGCCTTCGCGAGCAAGCTCGCTCCCACAGGGGCTGTGTGAACACCACAAATTAAAATGTGGGAGCGAGCTTGCTCGCGAAAGGCGCACCACAAACCCTGAATATTCACCCGCAATGGATCGCGCAGACAGGCCCAGGAAGGGCGGGATGTCTCGTCGTTCTGCGTCATTGCCACAACCACAATAAAGGCAAACAGGAGCATTTTTCATGAGTTCATCGAACGCCGGGCAAAGCGCCGGGCAACTGGAAACCCGGGGCATCGAGCCGGTGCCGGAAGGCGAGTGCAACGGCCATCCGCTGCAACTGTTCTGGGTCTGGTTCGCTGCCAACATTTCCATCCTCGGCCTGCCGCTGGGCGCCACGCTGGTTGCCTTTCGCGGCCTGGCGATCTGGCAGGCGATCATTGTCGCGATTCTCGGCGCTGCCGGTTCGTTCGCGGTGGTGGGGATCATCTCGATTGCCGGCCGTCGCGGTCGTGCGCCGAGCCTGACCC
The DNA here is from genome assembly GCF_024749205.1 of Pseudomonas sp. B21-021. Lineage (NCBI taxonomy): Bacteria > Pseudomonadati > Pseudomonadota > Gammaproteobacteria > Pseudomonadales > Pseudomonadaceae > Pseudomonas > Pseudomonas sp. B21-021. The sequence continues at coordinate 4,759,644 of NZ_CP087192.1, read as the reverse complement.
TGTCGCGGGCGATCTTCGGTGTGCGCGGCAATATCGGCCCGACGCTGGTCTCGCTGATGTCGCGCCTGGGCTGGGAAACCGTCAACACCACCACGGCCGCATTCGTGCTGCTGTCGTTGTGCTCGATCCTGTTCGGCTCGCCGGTGGAAGCCAAAAGCGCGCCGGTGCTGACCCTGATCTTCATCGCGATTTTCGTGCTGCTGACCCTGTCGGTGTCCGGCCTCGGCCACGCCACGTTGCTGGTGATCCAGAAGTGGGCGACCTACGTGTTCGGCGCGCTGAACATTCTGGTCGGCGGCTTCCTCTGCGCGACCATCGACTGGAGCGCGGTGTTCAACGCCACACCAGCGCCGATCAGCGCGATGATCATCGGCATCGGCACCATGGCCGCCGGCACCGGGATCGGCTGGGCAAATGCTGGCGCCGACATGTCGCGCTATCAGCATCGCAGCGTCAAAGCCGTGCGCCTGGTCGCTTCGGCGGCGTTCGGCGCGGGGATTCCGCTGGTGCTGTTGATCACCCTCGGCGGCCTGCTGTCGGTGGGCAACAACGACCTGGCGTCGGCGACTGACCCGATCGTGGCGATCCGCGACATGCTGCCGACCTGGATGGCCGTGCCGTACCTGATCACCGCATTCGGCGGCCTGCTGTTGTCGAACAACCTGTCGGTGTACTCCGCCGGCCTGACCACGCTGACCCTCGGCCTGAAGGTCAAGCGCGTGTACGCGGTAGTGGTCGACATCGTTGCGATATTCGCCGGTTCGATCTACTTCATGCTGATCGCCGACAGCTTCTACGGCCCGTTCATCACCTTCATTTCCCTGCTGGCAGTGCCGATCACCGCGTGGGTCGGGATCTTCGTGGTCGACCTGATTCACCGTCACTACTACAGCCCGAAAGACCTGCTCGACGTCAGCCCGAGCAGCGCCTACTGGTACAGCGGCGGCATCGAATGGCGCGCGTTCGGCGCATGGGCAATCGCGATCGTGCTGGGCTTCAGTTTCACCACCATCGGCACCACCGCCGAGAACGTCTGGTTCAAGGGCTTCCTGTCCGATTCGTGGCTGGGCCACAACGGCCTCGGCTGGATCGTGACGTTCGTGGTCGCCGGCGGCATTTACTTCGTACTCGGCGGGGCGAGAGATCGCCGCGCCGCGCAATCCGAGAATGCTCATGCCTAAGATGTTGCACACCGGCCAGGTCATCATCGACCTGGTCATGGCCGTGGATGCGCTGCCGCAAATCGGCGGCGACGTGCTGGCGCAGTCCGCCAGTTTCGAAGCCGGCGGCGGCTTCAATGTGATGGCTGCCGCCGCGCGTAATGGCTTGCCGGTGGTCTATCTCGGTCGCCACGGTAGCGGCCGATTCGGCGATCTGGCGCGGCAGGCGATGAACGCCGAAGGCATCCGCATCGGCATCGAACAACCTGCAGAACGTGACACCGGCATCTGCGTGGCGCTGACCGATGCGTCGGCCGAGCGCAGTTTCATCTCCTACATCGGCGCGGAAGGTGAGGTGACGGCAGCGGAGCTGAACAGCGTCGCCGCCGAGACGGGGGACTACGTCTACGTCAGCGGTTACAGCCTGCTGCACAGCGGCAAGGCCCAGGCGTTGCTGGACTGGACGCTGGCGCTGCCGAAGACGATCAACGTGGTGTTCGATCCAGGTCCGCTGGTGGAATCGCCGGACTCACCGATGATGCAGGCGTTACTGCCGCGCATTGATGTGTGGACCAGCAACCGCGTCGAGGCGCTGCGTTTCACGGGCGCGGCTGACATTGAAACCGCGCTGGACCGATTGGCCGTGCATCTGCCACAGGAAGTTTTGATGGTGGTACGCGATGGCCCGCAGGGTTGCTGGATTCATCAGCGCGGCGAACGCCAGCATGTGCCGGGTTTCAAGGTGCAGGCGGTGGACAGCAACGGCGCGGGCGACGCGCATGCAGGCGTATTCGTCGCCGGGCTGGCACAAGGACTGGCCGCTCACGAAGCCGCCCGGCGCGCCAACGCTGCGGCTGCGTTAGCGGTCACTCGCTGGGGCCCGGCGACCGCTCCTGGCACTGCGGAGGTTGATGTGCTGATCAGCAAAAAATGCACTGACTGAACGATCGCAATCGCTGGCAAGCCAGCTCCCACAGGTTTCAGTAGGGGGCGCAGTTTTTGCGAGCACTTTGATTTCTGTGGGAGCTGGCTTGCCAGCGATAAGGCCTTCAGGCGTTACGTCCAGTCTGGACCTAGCCGGCTCTGCGCAACGCCGCAATCAACTCATCTTTACGCATCGACGAACGCCCGGGAATCTTCCGCTCCCGGGCCTCCTTACGCAGACTGTCGACCGTCTGCACTTCGCGTGAAGCCTTGCTATCGCGCGAATGTCCCTCACGACTCACCGCCGCGCGCCGCGCTGATTCCTTGCGATCCTCGGCCTTGGCATTGGCCGGTTTCCGACGCCCGGAACCTCCGGCCTTCTCGCCGCCGCCGGACTGTTTGTTCACTGTCGCCCAGGCGCGGGCCTCGGCTTCGTCCTTGGACATCCCTTTGTTTTGATAGCTGTCTTCGATGTGTTCGGCTTTGCGCTTCTGTTCTTCAGTGTATTTGGCTTTGCTTCCACGAGGCATGGCGAGTCTCCTGGTGGTTGGATGAATCTCGGTATGAACCGGCGCAGGCAATGCATTCGAACACTGCCTGCGCCAGTGACCGCAAGCGTCAGGTATCGAGCTTGCGCGCCGCTTCCACCCCTGCAGCGCTGAGCTTGATCGGCAGATTCAGCGAATGCTCTCCGGCTTCATTGCAAGTGATGTGTCCGTGGTGAATCAGTCCACGCTCCTGCAGGGCGGCGAGGGCACTGGCCACGACTTTCTCGCCGCGATAATTGTCCAGCACCTCTTTGCCGAGGCCGCTTGGGTGGGCATGTAACAGGCGGGTGAGGACTTCTTTTTCCAGGTTTTTATCGACGTTCATGGTTACCTCTTCAAGGAAGTGGATAAGACACGTTGCGTGGATGAAGCACGGATCACTGTCCTGCGCCTTCAGAGCCCGAACCACCCGTGGTGGTTTTCGAGCCGACGCCGGGGCCGGCGTTGTCGGGGGCGGCCGGAGCGTCGGGGGTGTTCATGCCGCCTTGGCGACCGGGATCGCTGCCCTGGGTGCGAGGATCGGTTCCCGTCGCGGGTGGCTGATTGATCAGCGGTACACCCGAACCGTCGGTATTCATACCGGGGGCACTGTTGATGGCGGGGGCTCTTGGCTGGGTAACCGGATCGGTCGGCCCGGTACCGGCAGCGGTGGTCGAGGCGGCGAATACCGCCGGGCTGAGGAGGGTAGCGAATACGAGTGCAGTCAACCTTGACGAGATCATAGGGTGTCTCCAGTGATTGAAATCCTTACCTCCTTTTGGTCTGCCCTCGTGAAAGATTGGTGCCTGATGATCGACGAACGGTTCAGAAGGGCTGAGCGCTTTCGAGGCCGATCTCTTCCTTGAATTGCTCCATGAAACCTTTCAAGCGTCGATGACGGAGCTGTGCCAGACGTTGACCGGCAACGGTCTGGAAACCGTCGGCGAGGTGCAGCAGTTTGGTCTGGAAATGGTCGAGGCAGAATCGCTTGTCGTCGTAGTCCCTTTCCCGGGCCTCGGGATCTTGCGGGTCGTACAGCGCGCTGCCCATGCGTCCGGCGGTGTAAAAGGTGCGGGCGACGCCGAGCATGCCGAGGGAGTCGAGACGGTCGGCGTCCTGCACCAGTCGCGCTTCGAGGGTGAGCGGGGCGATGTTTGCGGAAAAGCTGTGGGCCTCGATGGCGTGGGTAACGGCGTCGATTTTGGCTTCGGGCCAATGCATGTTCGCCAGCACCTTCGAGGCTTTTTCCGCTGCCAGGCGTGATGCCTGTGAACGCAGCGGCGAGTTCTTTTCCACGGCCACACAATCGTGCAGCAACACTGCAGCGAGCAGCACTTCAAGGTCGCCACCTTCCTCGGCCTGCAAGGTGCGCGCGTTGTGCCAGACCCGTTGCAGATGCGACAGATCATGAGCGCCGTCTTCCGACGGTTCCAGCGCGTGGGGCAGCAGTTCGGCGGCGAGCTCCGTGAGATGTGAAAAAACGAGATTGTTCATGGGAGTCCTTGCGAGTCATCGGCCGCGCTAGCCTAATCCGTGGATTGCCATGTGACGAGCGCCGCGCGCCGCCTTAGTATGGCGTTTTCCTTTTTCCGACAAGGCCCGTCCATGACGATCGAAATCCGCCCGGCGACCCCCAGCGATGCACCGCAAATCCTCGCGTTCATCACCGAATTGGCAGACTTCGAAAAGGCCCGTCACGAAGTCATCGCCAGCGTTGCCGACATCGAGCGCAGCCTGTTCAGCGAAGGCGCCACCGCCCACGGTCTGATCTGCCTGCGCGACGGCGTACCGATCGGTTTTGCGGTGTTCTTCTTCAGCTATTCGACCTGGCTGGGCAGCAACTGCCTGTACCTCGAAGACCTCTACATCACCCCCGAACAACGAGGCGGCGGCGCTGGCAAAACCCTGCTGCGTCACCTCGCGAAAATCGCCTGCGCCAACGACTGTGGCCGCTTCGAATGGAGCGTGCTGGACTGGAACACTCCAGCCATCGAGTTCTACAAATCCCTTGGTGCCCAGCCGCAGGAAGAGTGGGTGCGTTACCGCATGGATGGCAAGGTGTTGCGCGAGTTTGCCGAGGGCAACTGAGCCGCGCCAGGAATATCGCAGCCCGAGACGGCTCCTGCAGGGAAGTTGAATTTCTCTGAAGGCACTGTTTCTGCCTGCGATATTTTTTTGCCAGCGTCCCATAATGTGGGAATGATATTTATATATTGAGATTTTGTTGTGCCCGGGTCTATAGTCCAGCTCACTCACTGCCAATAACAAAACAGGTGAAGCGATGCTGGCGCAATTGATCGCGCTCGATTGGGGGACGACCTCACTACGTGCTTACAAACTCGCGGCGGGCGGGCAGGTGCTGGCGCAGCGGTCGCTGTCGTTCGGGATCATGCAGTTGCCGAAGACGCCGCGGGTCATCAACGGTCGTGAATGCTCCGACGGTTTTGAACTGGCGTTCGACGAGGCCTGTGGCGACTGGCTCGACGCGCAGCCCGACTTGCCGGTGATTGCCTGCGGCATGGTCGGCAGCGCCCAGGGCTGGCGCGAAGCGTCCTACCGCGATACGCCGGCCAACGTGGCCGATCTCGGAAAATCCCTGCAAACCGTTCGCAGTCTTCGCGGTGTTGATGTGCACATCGTGCCGGGTGTGATTCAGCGCTCGACGCTGCCGAACGTGATGCGCGGCGAAGAAACCCAGGTACTCGGCGTCCTGCAGAATCTGCCGGTCGAGGCGGGCAATGATCTGCTGATCGGCCTGCCGGGCAGTCATTCGAAATGGGTGGAAGTGGCCGACGGCTGCATCACCCGTTTCGACACCTTCATGACCGGCGAAGTGTTCGCCGTACTCAGCGAACACAGCATTCTCGGCCGTACCCAACAGCACAGCGCGACGTTCGATGCCGAGGCGTTTGATCGCGGCGTGCAGGTGGCGTTGTCGGCAGAAGGCGAAATCGGCGTGCTGTCGACCCTGTTCAGCGCCCGCAGCCTGGGCCTGACCGGTGAACTCGGCGCCACCGCGCAACCGGACTATCTGTCCGGCCTGCTGATCGGCCATGAACTGACGGCGCTGGCCGCCGTGCAACGACGTCGGCGCAACAGCACACATCTTCCTTCGATCATCCTCATCGGCAACGCGCAGTTGTGCGCCCGTTACAGCCGTGCCCTCGACGCCTGCGGTTTCGCCCGGGTGACCCTGGCCGAGCAAGCCACCGAACGTGGTCTGTGGCAACTGGCGCTCGCCGCCGGACTGATCGATTCCTCATCCCGTTAACCCTGACTGGAGGCCTGACATGCTCAAGCAAGCACTGGCGCAAAACGGTCTGATCGCGATCCTACGCGGCCTGCATCCGCAGGAAGCGGCCGCTGTCGGAGAAGTCCTGTATGCGGCCGGATTTCGCGTCATTGAAGTACCGCTCAATTCCCCTGCACCGTACGAAAGTATTCGCATCCTGCGTAAGACTTTGCCCGCCGATTGCCTGATTGGTGCCGGCACGGTGCTGACCCCGGAACAAGTGGAATTGGTAAAGGAGGCCGGCGGCCAGGTGATCGTCATGCCTCATAGCGATGCCAAGGTGTTGCGGGCAGCGAAAGCGGCGGGGCTGTACCTGTCGCCGGGCGTCGCCACACCGACCGAAGCCTTCGCGGCACTGGAGGAGGGCGCGGACATTCTCAAGCTGTTCCCGGCCGAACAGATGGGCCCGGCGGTGGTGAAAGCCTGGCTGGCGGTGTTGCCGGTCGGGACGATTCTGGCGCCGGTCGGCGGCATCACGCCGGACAACATGCAGGCGTTCATCGACGCCGGCGTCAAAGGCTTCGGCCTCGGGTCCGGGCTGTTCAAACCGGGCCTGACGACTGAGCAAGTGGCGGTCAATGCCAAGGCCTACGTGGCGGCCTGGAAAGCCCTTCGCTAAGACTTTTCCGGCGCTGCGTGCGCTGCATCTAACAAGAGAGACAAGCAGATGAAAATCATCAAACTCACCACCTTCATCGTCCCGCCGCGCTGGTGCTTCCTGAAAGTCGAAACCGACGAGGGCGTGACCGGTTGGGGCGAGCCCGTGGTCGAGGGTCGGGCCCACACGGTTGCCGCAGCGGTTGAGGAATTGTCCGACTACCTGATCGGCAAAGACCCACGCAATATCGAAGACATCTGGACTGTGCTGTATCGCGGCGGCTTCTACCGCGGCGGCGCAATCCACATGAGCGCACTGGCCGGCATCGATCAGGCGCTGTGGGACATCAAGGGCAAGGCGCTGGGCGTGTCGGTCAGCGACCTGCTCGGCGGCCAGGTGCGGGACAAGATCCGAGTGTATTCGTGGATCGGCGGCGACCGTCCGGCGGACACCGCGCGAGCTGCGAAAGAGGCGGTGGGCCGTGGTTTCACAGCGGTGAAAATGAACGGCACCGAAGAGCTGCAATTTCTCGATACCTTCGAAAAAGTCGATCTGGCGCTTGCCAACGTTGCCGCCGTACGTGATGCGGTCGGGCCGAACGTCGGCATCGGCGTCGACTTCCATGGCCGGGTGCACAAACCCATGGCCAAGGTGCTGATGAAGGAACTCGACCCGTACAAACTGATGTTCATCGAAGAGCCGGTGCTCAGCGAAAACTACGAAGCGCTGAAAGAACTGGCACCGCTGACCAGCACCCCGATTGCCCTCGGCGAGCGGCTGTTTTCGCGGTGGGACTTTAAACGGGTGTTGAGCGAAGGTTACGTCGACATCATCCAGCCGGATGCCTCCCACGCCGGCGGCATCACCGAGACCCGCAAGATCGCCAACATGGCTGAAGCCTACGACGTGGCGCTGGCACTGCACTGCCCGCTGGGGCCGATTGCGCTGGCCGCGTGTCTGCAACTGGACGCCGCTTGTTACAACGCGTTTATCCAGGAGCAGAGCCTGGGCATCCATTACAACGAGAGCAATGACCTGCTCGATTATGTGAAGGATCCGCGGGTGTTCGACTACGACAAAGGCTTCGTGAAAATCCCGAACGGCCCGGGCCTGGGCATCGAGATCAACGAGGAATACGTGATCGAACGCGCGGCGGTCGGCCACCGCTGGCGCAACCCGATCTGGCGTCATGCCGATGGCAGTTTTGCCGAGTGGTGAGTCGCTGATTTCCTTCTAAGAGATCGTTCCCACGTCGAGGCGTCGAACCGCCCGCGTGGGAATGCCTCAATGGACGTTCTGCGTCCGCTCTTGGGACGCAGAGCGTCCCGGGCTGCATTCCCACGCGGAGCGTGGGAACGATCTCGCCAACAACCCCCGACCTCAATAAACATAAGAAGAGGCGCTCCCCATGCAACCGCAAACCCTCACCGGGCAAGCGACGTTAGTCACGCCCAGCCGCAAGCGATTTTTCATCATGGTGTTGCTGTTCATCACCGTGGTCATCAACTACCTCGACCGCAGCAACCTGTCGATTGCCGCCCCGGCACTGACGACGGATCTGGGCATCGACCCGGTGCACGTCGGGCTGATCTTTTCCGCCTTCGGCTGGACCTACGCCGCCATGCAGATCCCCGGCGGCTGGCTGGTGGATCGGGTGCCACCGCGCATCCTGTACAGCGTTGCGCTGCTGTTGTGGTCGCTGGCCACGGTGATGCTCGGTTTCGCCGCCAGTTTCATCGCCCTGTTCGTGCTGCGCATGGCGGTCGGTGCGCTGGAAGCACCGGCGTATCCGATCAACAGCCGCGTGGTGACGACCTGGTTTCCCGAGCGTGAGCGGGCCACGGCCATCGGCTTCTATACCTCCGGGCAGTTTGTCGGGCTGGCGTTTCTGACCCCGGTGCTGGCGTGGCTGCAACATGAGTTTGGCTGGCACATGGTGTTTGTCGCGACCGGCGCGGTGGGCATTGTCTGGGCGGCGATCTGGTACGCGGTGTATCGCGAACCGCGTGATTTCAAAGGCGCCAACCAAGGCGAAATCGATCTGATCCGCGAGGGCGGCGGGCTGGTGGATATCGCCGCCGAAACCGCCAAGGTGAGGGCGAAATTCAGCTGGACCGATCTCGGCATCGTCCTGAGCAAACGCAAGTTGTGGGGGATCTACCTCGGCCAGTTCTGCCTGAATTCGACGCTGTGGTTTTTCCTGACCTGGTTCCCGACCTACCTGGTGAAGTATCGCGGAATGGACTTCATCAAGTCCGGCCTGCTGGCGTCGCTGCCGTTTCTCGCCGCGTTCATCGGCGTGCTGTGCTCCGGGTTCTTCTCCGACTTCCTGATCCGTCGCGGCTGCACCGTCGGGTTTGCACGCAAGCTGCCGATCATTGGCGGGCTGCTGATTTCCACCTCGATCATCGGCGCCAACTTCGTCGAATCGACGCCGTTGGTGATTGCCTTTTTGGCGCTGGCGTTTTTCGGCAATGGGCTGGCGTCGATCACCTGGTCTCTGGTCTCGACACTGGCGCCGGCGCGGTTACTGGGCTTGACCGGCGGGGTGTTCAACTTCATCGGCAACCTGTCGGCGATTGCCACGCCGATTGTCATCGGCTTCCTGGCCAGCGGCGATTCGTTCGCACCGGCGATCACCTACATCGCGGTTCTGGCATTGATTGGTGCTTTGTCCTACGTGCTGCTGGTGGGCAAGGTCGAGCGCATCGAGTTGTAGTCGGCCATGCCGGGCGACCATAATGCCGCCCGTTCCCTCGCTCAACGCTAAAGGCTGGATATGCAGGAAGACGCCCCAAAAACCGCCAAGGACGCCGCGCCGACCGGCACCCAGACCCTGCTTCGCGGGTTGGGTGTGGTGCAGGCCGTCGCCAGTGGCGCCCGCGATCTCAAAGAGATTGCCCGCCTGATCGGTACCACGCGCAGTACCACTCATCGTCTGGCCAGTTGTCTGGTGGACGAGCGCTACCTGCGCGTCGTGCCGCAAGTCGGTTATCTGCTGGGGCCGAAGCTGATCGAACTGGGTTTCCAGGCGCGCGAAGAGTTGCCGCTGGTGACCCTGGCCGGTCCGTATCTGGACGAGTTGTCGGCGCTGACCGGCGACACCGTTCACTTGGGGATTCGCGAAGGCGACGAGGTGCTTTATTTGCTGAAGAATCCGGGACGCAACGGCCCGGAAATGCGCTCGCGGGTCGGCCATCGCATGCCGTTGGCGCGGACCGGGATCGGCAAGGCCTTGATGCTGGATGACGCGCCGCAGGACTGGCAGCGTCTGTACGACATCAGTCTGCCGGCGGGTGGGAAAAGTCAGTTCTGGCCGCAGCATCCCCAGCAGTCGTGGGAGCAGCTGGAGCAGCGGATGACCGAATACGTGGCCGGCGGCTACGCGTTCGATCTGGAAGACAACGAGCCGTCGATCCGTTGCGTGGCGGCGCCGATCCGCGACGCGAGCAAGCGCATCGTCGCGGCGATCAGCATCGCCAGCACCGTGCCGTACATGCCGCTGGAAAAAATGGCCGAGCTGATTCCCCTGATCAAAGGGGTCACAGCCCGGCTCTCGGCGGAGCTAGGCTTGAAGGTCTGAGGAATCAGAGCTTCAGAGTCGCCATGTCGATGACGAAACGATACTTCACGTCGCCGGCGATCATGCGGGCGTAGGCTTCGTTGATCTGGCGGATGTCGAGCATTTCGATGTCGCAGCTGATGTTGTGCTCGGCGCAGAAATCCAGCACTTCCTGGGTTTCAGCGACGCCACCGATCAACGAACCGGCCAATACGCGACGACCCAGCACCAGTTTCGCGGCGTGAACCGGCGGATCGATCGGTTCGATCAGGCCCACCAGAATGTGCACGCCGTCGAAGCGCAGGGTGTCGAGGTACGGGTTGAGATCGTGCTGCACCGGAATGGTGTCCAGCAGGAAGTCGAAACGACCGGCTGCAGCTTTCATCTGCTCTTCGTCGGTGGACACGATCACATGATCGGCGCCCTGACGACGACCTTCCTCGGCCTTGCTCGCCGAGCGGGTGAACAACGTCACTTCAGCGCCCATGGCCTTGGCGAACTTGATGCCCATGTGGCCGAGGCCGCCCATGCCCAGAATCCCGACCTTGTCGCCGGCCTTCACGCCGTAGTGCTTGAGCGGCGAGTAAGTGGTGATGCCAGCGCAGAGAATCGGTGCGGCAGCCGCCAGATCCAGCTTCTCTGGAATGCGCACCACGAAGTGCTCGCTGACCACGATGCTGTCCGAATAACCGCCCATGGTGTTGCTGCCATCGACCCGGTCCGGAGTGGCGTAGGTCATGGTCGGGCCTTCGAGGCAGTATTGCTCGAGGTTCGACTGGCAGGCTTCGCAGGTGCGGCAGGAGTCGACCATGCAGCCGACGCCGACCAGATCGCCGACCTTGTGCTTGGTGACATTCGCACCGACGGCGGTGACTTTTCCGACGATCTCGTGGCCGGGCATCAACGGGTAAACGGCGATGCCCCATTCGTTGCGCGCCTGGTGGATGTCGGAGTGGCAGACGCCGCAGTACAGAATTTCGATGGCGACGTCGTCGGCCCGTGGGCTGCGGCGTTCGAACTTCATCGGGGCGAGGGGCGTGGTGGCCGTTTGAGCGGCATAGCCGATGGCGGTGTACATGTGAAACCTCGCAAAAGCAGTGACAAGTGAGGCGGCGCATTCTGGGCGCCGTCCGGTCGTCCGGCCATGGCGATTCCTCCGGGTGTCATGCCTAATCCTCCGGCATGCGGGGTTGATCGGTCGCATTGGCAAAAGGATCTGCGATGATGCTTTCATCCCTTTTTTCGTGATTTTTTCTGAAGAGCTACCCGATGCAATTGACCCGTCACCTTGATGCCAACGCCACCCTGGTTTCGCTGATCGAACCGCTGGCGCTGCGCGATGGTTACAGCCAGACCGGGCTGCCGGGCGTGCAGGTGTTGCGCGCCAGTTGCGATGTCGCCCGTGGTCCGCACATTTATGAACCGAGCCTGATGATCATCGCCCAAGGCAGCAAACTGGCGTATCTGGGGCCGCGCACCATGGAGTACGGCGCCGGGCATTACCTGATTCAGGCGTTGCCGGTGCCGTTCGAGTGCGAGACCTACGCGTTGCCGGACGCGCCGTTGCTCGGCGTGTCGGTGGCGATCGACCGGGTGCTGCTCGGTGAACTGGTGCTGGCCATGGGGCTGGCGCCGGGGCGGCATATTCCGGCGCAGACACCGGAGTCGATGACTTCGGTGGTGCTCGACGATGACATGCGCGGTTGCGTCGAACGCTTGCTGCGCTGTCTGCACGATCCGCTGGAGTGCCAGATTCTCGGGCCGGCGCGGGTGCGGGAGTTGTTGTTCGTAGCCTTGCGCGGTCCCCAGGCCGATGTGCTGCGGGCATTGGTGGAGCAGCAGGGTCAGTTTGCCCGGGTGGCGGCTTCGATCAGCCATTTGCACTCGCACTACACCGAACCGTTGAACGTCGAGACGCTGGCCAGTTGCGCGAACATGAGCGTTTCGACCTTTCATGAGCATTTCAAACGCAGCACGTTGCTGTCGCCGGTGCAGTATCTGAAGCGTTTACGTTTGTTGAAGGCGCAGACGTTGTTGATCGCCGAAGGACTGGGAGTGGCGCAGGTGGCGCATCGGGTGGGGTATCAGAGCACGTCGCAGTTCAGTCGCGAGTACAAACGTTATTTCGAGCGCAGTCCGGGGGATGAGCGCGCGGCTTGATCTTCAGCAAATCGCGGGCAACAAAAAGGCCCCCGTTTCGGGAGCCTTGATGTTCAGCAATTCGACTTACATGTTCGGGTAGGTCGGGCCGCCGGCGCCTTCCGGCGTCACCCAGGTGATGTTCTGCGAAGGGTCCTTGATGTCACAGGTCTTGCAGTGCACGCAGTTCTGGGCGTTGATCTGGAAGCGCTTCTCGCCGTCTTCCTTGGTGATCACTTCATACACACCGGCCGGGCAGTAACGCTGTGCCGGCTCGTCGTACAGCGGCAGGTTCTTGCTCAGCGGGATAGTCGGGTCGGTCAGTTTCAGGTGGCACGGCTGTTCTTCTTCATGGTTGGTACCGGAGATGAACACCGAGCTCAGCTTGTCGAAGCTGATCTTGCCGTCGGGTTTCGGGTAGTCGATCTTCTTGCAGTCGGCCGCGAGCTTGAGGCAGGCGTAGTCAGGCTTGGTGTCGTGCAGGGTGAACGGCAGTTTGCCGCCGAAGATGTTCTGATCCAGCCAGTTGAAACCGCCGCCGACGATGGCGCCGAACTTGTGGATCGCCGGGCCGAAGTTGCGGCTGGCGAACAGTTCTTCGTAGAGCCAGCTCTTCTTGAAGGCGTCAACGTAAGTGGTCAGCTCTTCGGTGCCGTCCTTTTCAGCGAACAGCGCATCAGCCACGGATTCAGCGGCGAGCATGCCGGACTTCATCGCGGTGTGGCTGCCCTTGATCTTGGCGAAGTTCAGGGTGCCGAGGTCGCAACCGATCAGTGCGCCGCCCTTGAACACCATCTTCGGCAGCGAGTTCAGGCCACCTTTGCAGATTGCACGTGCGCCGTAGCTGATGCGCTTGCCGCCTTCCAGGTACTGCTTGAGTACCGGGTGATGCTTGAGGCGCTGGAATTCGTCGAACGGCGACAGGTAGGTGTTGCTGTAGGAAAGATCGACGATCAGACCGACCACCACCTGGTTGTTTTCCAGGTGATAGAGGAAGGAACCGCCGGTGTTCTCGGTGCCCATGATGTCCATCGGCCAACCGGCGGTGTGCACCACCAGGCCTGGCTGGTGTTTGGACGGGTCGATTTCCCAGATTTCCTTCAGGCCGATGCCGTAGTGCTGGGCGTCGGCATCACTGTCGAGGTTGTAGCGCTTGATCAGTTGCTTGCCGATGTGACCACGGCAACCTTCGGCGAACAGCGTGTATTTGCCACGCAGTTCCATGCCTGGGGTGTACAGGCCTTCTTTCGGATGACCTTCGCGGTCTACGCCGAGGTCGCCGGTGATGATCCCGCGTACCACGCCGTTTTCATCGATCAGCGCTTCCTGAGCGGCGAAGCCCGGGTAGATTTCCACGCCCAGGTTTTCGGCCTGCTGAGCGAGCCAGCGGCACAGGTTGCCGAGGGAGATAATGTAGTTGCCTTCGTTGTGCATGGTCTTGGGCACAAAGAAGTCAGGAATTTTCTGCGCGCTTTCGGCGTTTTTCAGCACGAAAATGTCATCGCGGGTGACTGGCGTGTTCAGCGGAGCGCCGAGTTCTTTCCAGTCCGGGAACAGTTCGTTCAGGGCCCGTGGTTCGAATACGGCACCGGACAGGATGTGCGCGCCGACTTCGGAGCCTTTTTCGACCACGCAGACGCTGATTTCCTTACCGGCTTCGGCGGCCTTCTGCTTCAGACGGCAGGCGGCGGACAGGCCAGCGGGGCCGGCACCGACGATGACCACGTCGAATTCCATGTATTCGCGTTCCACAGGCTATCTCCTACTCAAGGCTCAACAGTTTTTTTTCTAATTTGGAGGTTCGGTGTCGTATCCGTTATTGCCTTTACGTTAACGTCAAGGCTAATAATGGGCAAACCACCTTTCTCTCTAGGCGGCGCATTATATCTACACCACTCTTAGCGTCCAATACAAACGTTTGTTTGAATCGGCTCCAGCCCAGAGAAATCAAAGAAGCGCGGCTTATGACAGGGCATTTTGGCGTATTGACCAGAATGGGCGTTCCGGTCAAGATACGGGCGGTTTTGCGCTCGCCGTAGGCTGAATGGTGGTTTCAAGAGCACCTCTAAAGACAGGGCGTAGGCGGTAACCGGTGATGCGCAGCGCAGGTTCGGCGCGCAGTTTACACACCGCGAAGCGGCATGACTCGTCGGTCACGACTGACGAACGGTCATCCCGCTCAGCCGGCGTTTTTAGAGGTGCCCTTGTGCCCGATGAGCATCAACCGCCAGGTTCGCCTAGGCGACTTTCTTTTCACCGGAGAGTAACGAGGAATCCATGAAGGTTCTTGTAGCTGTCAAACGCGTTGTGGATTACAACGTCAAGGTTCGCGTCAAGGCGGACAATTCCGGCGTAGACCTCGCCAACGTCAAGATGTCGATGAACCCGTTCTGCGAAATCGCAGTGGAAGAAGCCGTACGCCTGAAAGAAAAAGGCGTTGCGACTGAAATCGTCGTCGTCTCCATCGGCCCGTCCACCGCTCAGGAACAGCTGCGTACCGCACTGGCTCTGGGTGCCGACCGCGCCATCCTCGTCGAATCCGCTGAAGACCTGACTTCCCTGGCCGTGGCCAAGCTGCTCAAGGCCGTGGTCGACAAGGAACAGCCTCAGCTGGTGATCCTGGGCAAACAGGCCATCGACAGCGACAACAACCAGACCGGCCAGATGCTCGCTGCACTGAGCGGCTACGGTCAGGGCACTTTCGCCTCGAAAGTCGAAGTCTCCGGCGACAGCGTTGCCGTGACCCGCGAAATCGACGGCGGCGCGCAGACCGTTTCCCTGAAACTGCCAGCGATCGTCACCACCGACCTGCGTTTGAACGAGCCGCGCTACGCGTCCCTGCCAAACATCATGAAAGCCAAGAAGAAGCCTCTCGAGACGCTGACTCCGGACGCTTTGGGCGTTTCCACCGCCTCCACCAACAAGACCCTGAAAGTCGAAGCGCCGGCTGCACGCAGCGCGGGCATCAAGGTCAAGTCGGTGGCTGAACTGGTCGAGAAACTGAAAAACGAAGCGAAGGTAATCTGATCATGACTATCTTGGTAATCGCCGAACACGACAACAAGGTGCTGGCTCCGGCCACCCTGAACACCGTGGCTGCCGCTGCCAAAATCGGCGGCGACATCCACGTTCTGGTTGCAGGCCAGGGCGCTGGCGCCGTGGCTGAAGCCGCCGCGAAAATCGCTGGCGTGAGCAAAGTCCTGAACGCTGACAATGCTGCCTACGCGCATCAGCTGCCGGAAAACGTTGCTCCTCTGGTAGCAGAGCTGGGCGCTGGCTACAGCCACATCCTGGCTGCCGCCACTTCCAACGGCAAAAACATCCTGCCGCGCGTTGCTGCCCAGCTGGACGTTGACCAGATCTCCGAGATCATCTCGGTAGAAAGCGCTGATACCTTCAAGCGTCCGATCTACGCCGGTAACGCCATCGCTACCGTGCAATCGACCGCTGCGATCAAAGTGATCACCGTGCGTGCCACCGGTTTCGACCCGGTTGCCGCTGAAGGTGGTTCGGCTGCCGTTGAATCCGTTGCCGCTGCTCACAACGCCGGCACTTCCAGCTTCGTCAGCGAAGAACTGGCCAAGTCCGATCGTCCTGAGCTGACCGCTGCCAAGATCGTCGTTTCCGGCGGCCGCGGCATGCAGAACGGCGACAACTTCAAACACCTGTACGCTCTGGCCGACAAGCTGGGTGCTGCTGTGGGTGCATCCCGCGCCGCGGTCGACGCAGGTTTCGTACCGAACGACATGCAGGTCGGTCAGACCGGCAAGATCGTTGCGCCACAGCTGTACATCGCCGTCGGTATTTCCGGCGCGATCCAGCACCTGGCCGGCATGAAAGACTCCAAAGTGATCGTTGCGATCAACAAGGACGAAGAAGCGCCGATCTTCCAGGTGGCCGATTACGGCCTGGTGGCGGATCTGTTCGAAGCCGTACCTGAGCTGGAGAAGCTGGTCTAATTCGGCCGCTTCACTTATAAAGAGCCCGACCTTTTGGTCGGGCTTTTTTTTGTCTCGGATTTGAGTGGGAGCGTTTCGCCATGGATCTGCATCGTCGGTTGGGCTGCTCGTGGTTGCTGGGGCTGGCATTGTTGCCGGGCCTGTCGGTGGCGGCGGGCAAATGCGAGCGGCTGGTCGTCACCGGCAGCCCGGATGCACCGCCGTATCTCTGGCAGGATCCGCAGAACCCCAAACAACTGATCGGTGCCAGCGCCGACCTGTTGCAACAGGTGGCGAAAGAGCTGGGGATCAAAGTCGATCTGCTGTACGCCGGCAAGCGTTCCCAGGCCCTCGACGAAGTGCGCAGCGGGCGCATGGACATGCTGGCTGACGCGCCGCTGACCTTCAACGAGCTAGAAAACCTCGACTATATACACCCGCCGTTGCTGGAAAACGACTATCTAGTTTGGACCCGCAAGGGGTCGACTCTGGTCTACAGCGAAGCGAAGGATCTCCAGGGCCATCAAGGAGGCTTGTCGGAAAAGTCTCGAATGACCCCGGCATTCGGCACTTTCGCCGAGCAGCAATTGACCCTGACCCGTACGGCAAACCTGACCCAGGCGTTTCAGAAACTTCTGCTGGGCGAGGTGGAATATGTACTCGCCGGTCGCTACTCGGGCATGGCGGCCGCGCAGGCACTGGGCATGGCCAATGATCTGCTGGCTTTTGAACAACCCATCGACCGGCCCGGTCTGTTCCTCGCGGTTTCGCACAACTCGGCCTGCAACGATCCGTGGTTGCGCGGACAGCTGGCCAAAAAGATGACAGAATTGCCCGCGTCCGGCCTGACGGAAGCCGCGCTGCAACGCAACATCGAGCGATGGAAGGCGCAGCAGCAACAGCCGCCGCAACCACCTGTCAGCGCCCCAAAACAGTAGGGATTCTTAGTGAGTAATCGACTTCTTTTCGCGGCCATGGCCGTTCTGGCCCTGGCCGGTTGCGCCAGCGATCCGGCACCCAACGAACAAATGCGCCTGACCGAGCAGGCCCTTGAGCAAGCCAAAGCCGTGGGCGCCACCGCCGAAGACGTGCCGGAAATGAAACTGGCAGAAGACAAGTTCAACCGGGCCAAAGGCAGCATGGCGGGTGAGTCCTACAAGAATGCGCGGATGCGATTCGAACAGGCCGAACTCGACGCACGTCTGGCGGAAGCCAAAGTGTTGACCCAGAAGAGCGAAGAGCAAGTGAACGTGCTCAACACCCGCATCGTCCGACTGCGCAAGCAACTGGGGGATGCCCAATGAGCCTGAAGTCCAAAGCCCTCGGCACTCTGATCCTCGCCGGTTGCGCCAGTCTTTACGGCTGCGCCGGTCAGCACAGCGAATCCGCATTGCAGCAGGCCAGCACCGACTTCCAGAAGGTCAAGGAAGATTCCAACGTGCTGCGTATCGCGCCGAAAGACGTGATCCGCGCCGGTGAGTCCCTGGCCCGTGCCGATCGTCTGTCGACGTACTGGGGCAGTGGCTCGGACGTGGTGCATTACGCCTACCTGAGCCAGCGCTACAGCGAAATCGCCCGTGAGCACACCAATCAGGTGCTCAACGAAGAGCGTGTGGCGAAGCTGGAGCTGGAGCGCCAGCGCCTGCAACTGGCCTTGCGCGAGTCCAAACTGCTGAGCGTGCAACAGCAGGGCAAATGGCTGGAAGAGCAGATCGTCGCGCTGGCCACCACCCAGACCGATCGTGGTCTGGTGATGACCCTCGGTGACGTGCTGTTCGATACCGGTGAAGCCGAGCTGAAAAACTCGGCCAACCGCGTGGTGCTGAAGATCGTGCAGTTCCTGCAACTCAACCCGAAACGCATCGTGCGCATCGAGGGCTACACCGACAGCACCGGCGGCAAGCAGGAAAACCTCAAGCTGTCCCGTGATCGCGCGCAGTCGGTGGCTGACGTGCTGACGGACCTGGGCATCGACGAAAAACGCATTCAGGTCGAAGGCTACGGCGACGAATATCCGGTGGACGCCAACGCTTCCGAGCGTGGGCGTGCGCAGAACCGTCGAGTGGAAATCGTGTTCTCCGACGAAAAAGGCCAGCTCGGCGCCGCCCGCTGAGGGTGGCGTTACTGGAAAGCCCGGGCTGTCAGGCAGCACCGGGCTTTTTTACGTCTGTCGATTACCTCACAAAGCAGTACAGATTTAACCGACACAGCACTGTATGGTTGACTAATATGGCAACTGTCCCAGTACACTTCCAAACTGTTCCGGTATTGTTTCACACAAGAATAAAACGCCCGTGAAATCGAGTGCTGCGTCATGACCAATCTCTTGCTCTACCAACGTATTGCTCAACAGCTGGCCGAAGATATCCGCCGTGGCGTCTATCAACCGGGCGAGCGCGTGCCTTCGGTGCGCAAGATGAGTTCGCAGCTCAACGTCAGCCATGCCACCGTGTTGCAGGCTTACGCGAACCTCGAGGATCAGGGCCTGATCCGCGCGCGGCCGCAGTCCGGTTACTATGTCCACCAGACTCCCGCACTGACGGCGCCCACGCCGGACATTGCCCGGGTCGAGCGGCCAGGCCTGGTCACCCGCAGCAGTATCATTCAACAAGTATTGGTCGAGTCCCGTCGTGAAGGCGTGTTCCCGCTGGGGGCGGCGGTGCCGAGTGTCGATTACTTGCCGGTACGCGCCCTGCATCAGCAACTGGCCAAGGTCACCCGCTTTCACAGCCCTCGGGCGTTCAGCTACATGTTCAGCCCGGGTTTCGAGCCGCTGCGCCGGCAGGTGGCGATTCGCATGCGTGATGCAGGTGTGGTGGTTGACCCGTCGGAAGTGGTGATCACCCACGGCTGTGTCGACGCATTGCAGATGTCGTTGCGAGTGCTGACCCGCCCCGGCGACCTGATCGCCGCCGAATCCCCCACCTATTACGGGTTGCTGCAACTGGCCGATCTGCTGGGCCTGAAAGTCATCGAGATCCCCAGCGACCCCGCCACCGGCATGAGCCTCGAAGCCCTGCAACTGGCGGCCAATCAATGGTCGATCAAGGCGCTGGTGCTGACCACTCGCCTGAGCAATCCACTCGGCGGCACCATGCCCGAAGAGCGGCAGAAACAACTGCTGCGCCTGGCCTCGGACTTCGACATCCAGATCGTCGAAGACGACATCTATGGCGAGTTGATGTTCGAGCAGGGCCGCACCAAGTCTCTCAAGGCCTACGACCGGCTCGACCGGGTGATCTACTGCTCGAGTTTTTCCAAGACGTTATCGCCCGGTGTACGCATCGGCTGGATGATCGCCGGCAAGTTCCAGCAGGAAATCCAGCGCTTGCAGACTTTCAGCACCCATTCGGCGTGCAGCGTCACGCAAATGGCCATCGCGGCGTACCTGGAAAACGGCGGCTATGACCGGCATTTAAGGTACATCCGCCAGGAATACCGAAAAAATCTCAGCGCATTCCAGCTGGCGGTTCAGCAGTACTTTCCCGAAGGCACACAAATGACCCGGCCGACTGGCGGATTCATTCTGTGGGTCAGTCTTCCGGGGAGGGTCAACACCCAGGAATTGCACGTGCGGGCGCTGCAACAGGGCATCAGCATTGCGCCGGGCCTGATCTTCAGCAACACCGAACAGTTCAACCACTGCATCCGGTTGAACTGCGGCATCCCGTGGAATCGCGAGGCGGAACGGGCGCTGATGACCCTCGGAATGCTGGCGACACAGCTCTGCCAGGAGATGGCCGGCGGATTTTGAAACAATGGCGGAGCTTGTCATGTGACGCCCAACAGGCGAGCATATGGCCCTCTGCCGTTAGCTTCGTTGGGTTCATGAAAGCGAAATTTTCTGCCGTCTGGGTTGTGCTCTGCCTGCTGATGATGGGTCATGTGCCTGGCGCCATGGCGGCCGCGGCTCAGGAAAAGACGCCGGCCGCTGCCACCGCGAAAAAACCGGTCACGGCCAAGAAAACCGTTCCAGCGAAAAAAGCTCCGCAGAAAAAGGCTGCTACTGCCAAGAAGCGCGCTCCGGTCGCTTCCAAGTCGAAGTCGGCTAAAGAAGTGGCCAAGACGCCATTGCCGTCCGCGAAGCTAGATTTGAGTCTTCCCAAAGACATGGTTCAAGAGTTGAAGCCGCCCGGCTCAGTGACGCTGCCCAAGCGCGAACCGATCCTGCCGCAGATGTTCGGTGACAAGAACAGCGGGTTCCAGCTCAACGGCCGTTTGCTCAGCAACGAAATGCAGTTGCAGCTGCGTAACGAAGAGCGCCGGGAAGTCGAAGGCGCGGCGCTGGATTTCGAGTTCAAGCAATAAATCGTCCCCATCGGTGACCCGCAGACCAGACGCTTTGTCGGAGACTGGTCAGTCACTTTCGTTTCTGCGTAAAAACCCCGGTTCAGGGAATTTAAAACAGCCGTTTAAGCGGTTACCCTGTTCCGCGTCCCTTTAACACATTGCCCGCTGCGAGGAATGCGTCGTCATGAAATGCCGTGAAGGCTGTGGCGCCTGCTGCATTGCCCCTTCCATCAGTTCGCCGATTCCAGGCATGCCCGATGGCAAACCTGCCGGTGAACGCTGCGTTCAGTTGTCGGTCGATAACCTGTGCAACATCTTCGGTCGACCGGAACGTCCGGCGGTCTGTTCAGGATTCAAGGCCGATCCCGAAGTCTGCGGCAGCAGCCAGGAAGACGCGATCAGACTGCTCGGCTGGTGGGAGCAGATGACGGCGGCGTGATGTGTCAAACGAACGGAACTTCAACAATAAGGAATAAGACTATGGGTTCGCTGCATCGTATCGCTGTGTTGTGTGGTTTGACGGCCGTGCTGGCCACCTCGGCCGCCCAGGCTGAAGACTGGAAAGTCGCCAAGAACGAGGACGGCATCAAGGTCTCCCTGAGCGAAGTGCCGGGTTCGGACTACAAGTCTTATCAGGGCGTGACCGTGATGAAGACCACCATCGCCAAACTGCGCGCCTTGCAGGAAGACGTTTCCGGTGCGTGCGCCTGGATTCACGAATGCAAGACCCAGAAACTGCTCAAGCACGAAGGCGACCAGAGCTGGACCTACACTCAGTTCAACACGCCATGGCCGGTCACCCCGCGCGATTCGATCCTGCATGTCACCACCGTTGAAGGCGCCGATGGCAGCCTGACCCGTAATCTGGAAGGCGTGCCGAAGTACCTGCCTGAAGAAAAGGGCTTTGTGCGGGTTGCTCAAGTCAAAGGCTTCTGGAAGTTCGTACCAAAAGGCGACCAGGTTGAAGTGACCTATCAGGTTCACACCGAGCCGGGCGGCAGCGTGCCGTCGATGATCGCCAACAAGTTTGTGGTCGATGCACCGTTCAACACCCTGAAAGCCTTGAAAGAACGCGCCGAGAAGTAACGGTCGCGTTCATCTGTAAACGCCCCGAAGAACTCGGGGCGTTTTGTTATCCAGGTTTATTGTGTTTCCAGATATGCGTTGGACGAAATTTTCACAAAGTCTCCAAGACAATTCGCCCGCGCTGTCTGCACCTGTCCCGGTGCGCCGTGCCTTGAATGAAAGCGTCCGGCAACGGGCACTAATCAATGGCAATGCCGCCGGTGATCGTGCAACATTTGCGCTCCGCGCAAGCCCCGGGGCCTGGAATGGCCAACAGAGGGCAGGGCGCAGCTGAATTTTTGCAACTTCAACTTCCAATGGGTCCTAAAACGACATGGCAAACCCGGACGCCCTGAGTCAGCAGCGATCTTCCAGTCGCCTGCTGCAACCGACCGTCAAATCGCATCTGGCCTACACGCTCCTGTGCGCGCTGGTCATGATGGTGATGTTTTCCGTGCTGCGCCTCGCGCTGCTGGTCTACAACCGCGAGATGATCCTCGACACCCCGGCCTCGACCTTCCTCGAAGCCTTCGCCAACGGCCTGCGCTTCGATATTCGCCTGGTGGTGTATGTCTGCATTCCGCTGGTGCTGGCGCTGTTCAGTGCCCGGGCCATGGCGGCGCGCGGGTTCTTCCGTCTGTGGCTGACTGTCGCTTCGAGCATCGCGCTGTTCCTCGGCCTGATGGAGATGGACTTCTATCGCGAGTTCCACCAGCGCCTCAACGGCCTGGTGTTCCAGTACGTGAAGGAAGACCCGAAAACCGTGATGAGCATGCTCTGGTACGGTTTCCCGGTGGTGCGCTACCTGCTGGCCTGGGCCGTGGGCACGCTGATCCTGACCCTGGCGTTCAAGGGCGCCGACCGTCTGACCCGTCCGCGTGGCCCGTTCAGCGGTGGCAACGTCGGCACCCGTCAAGTGGCGCCATGGTATGCGCGTCTGGCGGTGTTCGTGGTGTGCCTGCTGATTTGTGTGGTCGCCGCTCGCGGCACCCTGCGTCAAGGCCCGCCGCTGCGCTGGGGTGACGTGTACACCACCGATTCGAACTTCGCCAACCAGCTCGGCCTCAACGGCACGCTGTCGCTGATCGCGGCGGCCAAGGACCGGATGGGCGAGGATCGCGACAACATCTGGAAAGCCACGCTGCCGCAGGATCAGGCGCAGAAAGTGGTTCGCGAAATGCTGATGACGTCGGACGACAAACTGGTGGATGCCGATATCGCCGCCGTGCGTCGTGAATACACGCCGCCTGCCGACAAGACCCTGCCGATCAAGAACGTCGTCGTGATCCTGATGGAAAGCATGGCCGGTCACTCGGTGGGCGCACTGGGCGCGCCGGGCAACATCACGCCGTACCTCGACAAGCTGTCGAAGGAAGGCCTGCTGTTCGACCGTTTCTTCTCCAACGGCACCCATACCCACCAGGGCATGTTCGCCACCATGGCCTGCTTCCCGAACCTGCCGGGTTTCGAATACCTGATGCAGACTCCGGAAGGCAGCCACAAACTGTCCGGCCTGCCGCAGTTGCTCAGCGCTCGCGACTATGACGACGTGTACGTCTACAACGGCGACTTTGCCTGGGACAACCAGTCCGGTTTCTTCAGCAACCAGGGCATGACCAACTTCGTCGGCCGTAACGACTTCGTGAACCCGGTGTTCTCCGATCCGACCTGGGGCGTGTCCGACCAGGACATGTTCGACCGTGGTCTGGTGGAGCTCAAGGCGCGCGAAAACGGCAAGCCGTTCTACGCGCTGCTGCAGACCCTGTCCAACCACACGCCGTATGCCTTGCCGACGCCGTTGCCAGTCGAGCGCGTGACTGACCGTGGCCCGCTCAACGAGCACCTGACCGCCATGCGTTATTCGGACTGGGCGCTGGGTCAGTTCTTCGAGAAGGCCCGCAAGGAGCCGTACTTCAAGGAAACCCTGTTCGTCATCGTCGGTGACCACGGCTTCGGCAACGAGCGTCAGATCACCGAAATGGACCTGGGCCGTTTCAACGTGCCGATGCTGATGATCGCACCGGGCATCCAGGAAAAATTCGGTACTCGTGACCACACCGTGGGTACGCAGATCGACATCGTGCCGACCATCATGGGTCGCCTCGGCGGCGAAGTGCGCCATCAGTGCTGGGGCCGCGATCTGCTGAACCTGCCGCAGGGTGACACCGGTTTCGGTGTGATCAAGCCGTCGGGCAGCGAGCAGACCACCGCCATCGTCACCGCCGACCAGATCCTGGTGCTGCCGAAAGAGAAGGAAATGGCACCGAAGATCTATCAGTACGAACTGGGCGCCAACCCGCACGCCGAAGTGGTACCGGATGCACCGCGCACTGCCGAACTGAAACTCAAGCTCGAAGCGTTCCTGCAAACGGCTACCAAGAGCCTGATCGACAACACCGCCGGTGTGATTAACGGCAAGCCGGACTGATCATTCGGCGCAATAAAAAAGAGGCCCTTGAAGGGCCTCTTTTTTTTGTCGGTCAAACAGTCATATCCGACCGAGTAACAACAGCACCAACAGTACTACCAGCACCACACCGATAATGCCCGAAGGGCCATAACCCCAACTTCTGGAGTGCGGGAAGACCGGCAGACCACCGATCAGCAACAGGATCAGGATAATGATTAGAATTGTGCCCATGTCTATTTCCTTGTTGATAGTGTCTGTGAAGTCTTGGTGTTCAAGGGCGGCTGGAAGTTGAACTAAATCCAGACGGCTTACAAATTCCGACTGGTGCGCATGAAAGAAAATTCAATGTTTTTTTAAGGTATTTGGCTCGCGTGCTTATTTCGTTTGTTGTCGCGGTTTGCCCTCGCCATTCAGCAATCTGATGGAGCGTGGGTCGCTGATGATCCTTCGCTACACTCCGCGCATCTTCCCCGGAACAACAAGGCTGTCTGCTATGCAAAATCGCATGATGATCACTGGCGCGGGCTCAGGCCTGGGTCGCGAAATCGCGCTGCGCTGGGCGCGTGAAGGCTGGCAACTGGCCTTGTCCGACGTCAGCGAACCCGGTTTGCAAGAGACCCTGAAACTGGTTCGCGAGGCCGGCGGCGACGGCTTCATCCAGCGCTGCGACGTGCGCGATTACAGCCAGCTCACCGCGTTCGCCCAGGCCTGCGAAGTGAAACTTGGCGGCATCGACATCATCGTCAACAACGCCGGTGTGGCCTCGGGCGGTTTCTTCAGTGAGTTGTCGCTGGAAGACTGGGACTGGCAGATCGCGATCAACCTGATGGGCGTGGTCAAGGGCTGCAAGGCGTTCTTGCCGCTGCTGGAACAGAGCAAGGGCAAGATCATCAACATCGCCTCGATGGCCGCACTGATGCAGGGCCCGGCGATGAGCAATTACAACGTGGCCAAGGCTGGAGTGGTGGCGTTGTCGGAAAGCCTGTTGATCGAACTGGCCCAACAGGAAGTCGGGGTTCATGTGGTCTGCCCGTCATTCTTCCAGACCAATCTGCTGGATTCTTTCCGTGGCCCGACGCCGGCGATGAAAGCCCAGGTCGGCAAGTTGCTGGAAAGTTCTCCCATCACCGCCAGCGATATTGCCGACTACATCTACCAGCAAGTCGCGGCCGGCGAGTTCATGATCCTGCCCCACGAACAAGGGCGCATGGCCTGGACGCTCAAACAGAAGAACCCGCAGTTGCTGTACAACGAAATGACCGCGATGGCCGAAAAGATGCGCGCCAAGGCCAAACAGAACAACGGCTGAACTTGCCCGGGGTTCGCCGCATCGTTAGGGTGGCCGCAACAGTCACCCTGACGAGATGTCTTGCATGCTTAATTACCTGTGGTTCTTCCTCGCCGCGCTGTTCGAAATCGCCGGCTGTTTCGCGTTCTGGATGTGGCTGCGCCAGGGCAAGAGCGCCCTGTGGGTGATTCCCGCGCTGATCAGCTTGACTCTCTTTGCGCTGTTGTTGACGCGTGTCGAAGCGACCTACGCTGGTCGCGCCTATGCCGCTTACGGTGGCATCTACATCATTGCTTCGATTGGCTGGCTGGCGGTGGTCGAGCGCGTCCGCCCGTTGGGTTCGGACTGGATCGGTGTGGCGCTGTGTGTGATCGGGGCCAGTGTGATCCTGTTCGGGCCACGGTTTTCCGCGAGCTGAATCTTGCAGCCCTGAAGGAAACGTCTGAAGGCTTGCGCGACCTGATGCGTAGGGAATGACTGAATTGCCCGGCGTGCATTGTAGGGCGGTCGAAACCCGCGCATCTTCAAGGCTCGCAAACCTTGAAGGACACCCCCCCCATGCTTGTACTCAGCCGTGTTGTCGGTGAACTGATTTCCATCGGCGACAACATCACTCTGCGCGTTCTGGCGGTCAACGGCTCCAGCGTGCGGTTCGGCGTCGAAGCGCCGGAGCAGGTCGGCGTGCATCGCGCCGAGGTCTACGAACGGATTCAGCGCAAACAGGCCAGCGGCAAGGGCCGCTGACCGTTTTCAGTCGAACAGGTGCTTGGGCACGTCGTGCTTGAGCATCAACTGGCATTGCTCGCTTTCCGGATCGAAAACGATGAGCGCCTGGCCTTTGGTCAGCGCCTGGCGAACCCGCAGTACGCGGGTTTCCAGCGGCGTGTCGTCACCGTTGTCGGTACCGTCGCGGGTGACGAAATCCTCGATCAGGCGGGTGAGGGTGTCGACTTCGAGCGCGTCGTAGGGAATCAGCATGGGCACCTCGGCAAAATCAATGTCGGGATGCTACGGCGAATGATCGCCGAGGGCCAGACTCAACTGTCCGAGCGTTGCCCCACCAGGCTGTCCACCGACGGCACACGGGTGTCGCTCTCCATCTGCGTCTCGTGTTCGATCTGGTGACTGAAGCGGTCCAGTGATCCGGTGGCCGGTTGTGCATCGCTGGCGAACACCGGCGGACTCAGAATGTACGCCCCGAGCAAACGACTGAGCGCCGCGAGGCTGTCGATGTGTGTGCGTTCGTAACCGTGGGTCGCGTCGCAACCGAAGGCGAGCAGGGCAGTGCGGATGTCGTGACCGGCGGTGACCGCCGAGTGGGCGTCGCTGAAGTAATAGCGGAACAGGTCGCGGCGCACCGGCAGTTCGTGTTCACCGGCAAGACGCAACAGGTGCCGCGACAGGTGATAGTCGTAAGGCCCGCCGGAATCCTGCATCGCCACGCTCACCGCGTGTTCGCTGGAGTGCTGGCCCGGCGCGACCGGGGCGATGTCGATGCCGACGAATTCGCTGACGTCCCACGGCAATGCTGCCGCTGCACCGCTGCCGGTTTCCTCGGTGATGGTGAACAGCGGATGGCAATCGATCATCAACTCCTGACCGCTGTCGACGATGGCTTTCAGCGCTGCCAGCAGAGCGGCGACGCCGGCCTTGTCGTCCAGATGGCGGGCGCTTATGTGGCCACTTTCGGTGAATTCCGGCAGCGGATCGAACGCCACCACATCACCCACGCTGATGCCCAGCGAATCACAATCGGCGCGGGTCGCGCAGTAGGCGTCCAGACGCAGCTCGACGTGATCCCAACTGATCGGCATCTCGTCCACGGCTGTATTGAAGGCATGCCCGGAAGCCATCAATGGCAACACGCTGCCGCGAATCACACCGTTGTCGGTGAACAGGCTGACGCGGCTACCCTCGGCGAACCGGCTCGACCAGCAGCCTACCGGCGCCAGGGTCAGTCGCCCGTTGTCTTTCACCGCGCGCACGGCGGCGCCGATGGTGTCCAGATGCGCCGATACCGCACGGTCGGGGCTGTTTTTCTTGCCCTTGAGAGTGGCGCGTATCGTGCCGCGACGTGTCATCTCAAAGGGAATGCCAAGTTCCTCCAGACGCTCGGCGACGTAACGCACGATGGTGTCGGTGAATCCGGTAGGGCTGGGAATGGCGAGCATTTCCAGCAGGACTTTCTGCAGGTAGTTCAGATCCGGTTCGGGAATGTTCGTTGTCATGGAAACTCCTGATGAGTTGGGCGCATCGACGGTTTCGATGAGGGAAATTTGTGGTGTCTGGTTCGGCCTCTTCGCGAGCAAGCTCGCTCCCACATAAGCAGCGATACCCTGTGGGAGCGAGCTTGCTCGCGAAGGCGTCAATACAGACACCAGGTGATCAAGAGACAGCCGGCTGACTGTGCGGAAACAACAGATCGACAAACCGCTCCGCCGTCGGTTGCGGCTCGTGGTTGGCGAGACCCGCCCGCTCGTTGGCTTCGATGAACACGTACGCCGGTTGATCCGCCGCCGGCACCATCAGGTCGAGGCCGACCATCGGGATCTCCAGCGCTCGGGCCGCCCGCACTGCAGCGTCGGCCAGGGTCGGGTGCAGAATCGCCGTGACGTCTTCCAGCGTGCCGCCGGTGTGCAGGTTCGCGGTGCGCCGCACGAACAGATGCTCCCCGGCCGGCAGGATGCTGCTGTAGTCGTAACCGGCCGCGTGCAGGGTTCGCTGGGTTTCGTGGTCCAGCGGGATTTTGCTTTCGCCGCTGGTGGCTGCTTGCCGTCGCCGGCTCTGGGCTTCGATCAGCGCGCCGATGGAATGATGGCCGTCGCCAACCACTTCCGCCGGGCGGCGAATCGCCGCTGCAACTACCTCGAAACCGATCACCAGAATCCGCAGGTCGAAGCCTTCGTGGAAGCTTTCGAGCAGCACCCGCGTGTCGAACTGCCTGGCCGCTTCGATGGCCTGCTGCACGTCCTCGATGGTTTGCAGATCCACCGCCACGCCTTGGCCCTGTTCGCCATCCAGCGGTTTGACCACCACGCGCTGGTACTCGTCGAGAAACGCCAGATTGTCGTCCGCATTCCCCGCCAACTGTTGTGACGGCACATTCAACCCGGCAGCTTTCAGCACGTTATGAGTCAGGCTCTTGTCCTGGCACAGGTTCATGCTGATGGCGCTGGTCAGATCACTGAGGGATTCGCGGCAACGCACCCGCCGCCCGCCGTGACTGAGGGTGAACAGCCCGGCGTCGGCGTCATCCACTTGCACGTCGATGCCACGCCGATGGGCTTCCTCGACGATGATTCGCGCGTAAGGATTGAACTGCGCCTCCGGCCCCGGACCGAGGAACAGCGGCTGATTGATGCCGTTCTTGCGCTTGATGGCGAACGTCGGCAGGTTGCGGAAGCCGAGTTTGGCGTAGAGGTTTTTCGCCAGGCGGTTATCGTGCAACACCGACAGATCGAGGTAGCTCAGACCGCGACTCATGAAGTGCTCGATGAGGTGGCGCACCAGCACTTCGCCGACACCGGGGCGCGAACACTGCGGATCGACCGCCAGGCACCACAGGCTGCTGCCGTTTTCCGGGTCGTTGTAGGCCTTCTGGTGATTGAGGCCCATGACGCTGCCGATCACCGCGCCACTGTCGTCGTCTTCCGCCAGCCAGTACACCGGGCCGCCCTGATGGTGCGGGGTGAGCAGGGTGGCATCGATCGGCAGCATGCCGCGCGCCTGATACAGCTGATTGATCGCCTGCCAATCCGCGTCACTTTGTGCACGACGGATGCGGAAGCCGCGAAACACCCGGGTGGCCTGACGATAATCACTGAACCACAAGCGCAGAGTGTCGGACGGGTCAAGAAACAGTTGGGTCGGTTCCAGGCCGAGAATCTGCTGCGGCGCGGCGACGTACAAGGCAATGTCGCGCTCGCCCGGCTGTTCGTTGAGCAGTTCCCGCGCAAGGCTGGCCGGATCGGGAAAAGTGTGGCCGATCAGCAACCGGCCCCAGCCGCAATGCACCGCAATCGGCTCGGCGGCCGGCTCGCTGCCGTCCTCGGCCAGACGCGCCTGCAAGCGTTCGTAGGACGGTGTCTGACCGCGCAGTAGCCGTTGGCTGTAAGCCGTGGCGTGAGGTTTCATCGATCAGATTCCTTGTTCGCTGAGCCACAGATTCAGGGCCGCCAGTTGCCACAGCTTGGAGCCGCGCAACGGGGTCAACTGGCCTTGTGGATCGGTCAGCAATTTGTCGAGCATGGCGGGGTTGAACAGGCCGCGATCCTGACTTGGATCGAGCAGCAGTTCGCGCACCCAGTTCAGGGTATCGCCCTGCAAATGTTTGAGACCCGGCACCGGGAAGTACCCTTTCTTGCGGTCGATCACTTCGCTTGGGATGACCAGTCGCGCGGCTTCTTTCAACACCTGCTTGCCGCCGTCCGGCAGTTTGAATTTGCCCGGAACACGGGCCGACAATTCCACCAGTCGATAGTCAAGAAACGGCGTACGCGCTTCCAGGCCCCAGGCCATGGTCATGTTGTCGACGCGTTTGACCGGGTCGTCCACCAGCATCACTGTGCTGTCCAGGCGCAGGGCCTTGTCGACCGCCGCATCGGCGCCGGGCTGTGCGAAATGTTCCTTCACGAAGTCACCGGCAGCGTCATTCGCTGTCAGCCATTTCGGCTGCACCGTGGCGGCGTAGTCGTCGTAGCTGCGGTCGAAAAACGCCTCGCGATAGGCCGCATACGGATCGGCCGCGCCGTCGACTTGCGGATACCAGTGATAACCGGCGAACAACTCGTCGGCGCCCTGGCCGCTCTGCACCACCTTGCAATGCTTGGCCACTTCGCGGGACAGCAGATAGAAGGCGATGCAGTCGTGGCTGACCATCGGCTCGCTCATGGCGCGGAACGCGGCGGGCAATTGTTCGATGATCTCTTTTTCGTCGATGCGCAGTTGATGGTGCTGGGTGCCGTAGTGCTTGGCGATCAGATCGGAATACTGAAATTCGTCACCGCGCTCGCCACCGGCATCCTGGAAACCGATGGAAAAGGTCGACAGGTTCTCCACGCCAACTTCTCGCAACAGGCCGACGAGCATGCTCGAATCGACGCCGCCGGAAAGCAGCACGCCGACATCCACCGCCGCCCTTTGGCGGATCGCCACGGCTTCGCGGGTGCTGTCGAGCACGCGGTCTCGCCAGTCTTCGAGAGTCAGGTTTTTCTCGTCGTCGTGTGGGCCGTAGGGCAGGGTCCACCAGGTTTTCTGCTCGGTGGTGCCGTCCGCTTCAATGCGCATCCAGCTCGCGGGCGGCAGCTTTTCGATGCCCGCCAGCAAGGTGCGCGGCGCAGGCACCACGGCGTGGAAATTCAGGTAATGGTTGAGCGCCACCGGATCGAGGATCGGGTTGATGTCACCGCCCTTGAGCAACGCGGGCAGGGCCGAGGCAAAGCGCAAACGCTGGCCGGTGCGCGACAGGTACAGCGGCTTCACACCGAGACGGTCGCGGGCGATGAACAGACGCTGGGCATCGCGCTCCCAGATGGCGAAGGCAAACATGCCGTTGAGTTTCGGCAGCAGCGCTTCGCCCCAGGCGTGATAACCCTTGAGCAGCACTTCGGTGTCGCCGCCGGAGTAGAACGCGTAACCGAGCGCTTCGAGTTCGGCGCGCAGTTCCGGGAAGTTGTAGATCGCGCCGTTGAAGGCCAGGGACAGGCCCAGTTGGCTGTCGATCATCGGCTGCGCCGAGCCGTCCGACAGGTCCATGATTTTCAGGCGTCGATGGCCCAGGGCAATCGGCCCCTGAGCATGAAAGCCCCACGCGTCAGGGCCGCGAGGCGCCAGGTGATGGGTGATTCGCTCGATGGCTGCAAGGTCTGCAGGTTGTTGATCAAAACGTAACTCGCCAGCTAATCCGCACATAAAGTCCTTACCGGTTTTTCCGTTGGGGAGGGTGTCGCTGCACCGCGCCGAAATGGCCGGTACCCAGAAACTGACCCGGTGCGGATGTGGGAGTTTTAGAACGATCAGTTATAAGCGTGTTGGCCTGACCGGTGGCCCATTAACAGCTTGGGTGAAGGGGGAGGTAGTAGATAAGTATTCGAAACATACGGATTGCTGGTTGTTTCCCGGCCCGAACGGGCAGTTATTCGTGTTTTTTATTCGGCGGCGGGATCGATAGGGTGGAAGGGACTCAACAGCAATAAAGGAATATTGCCCATGTCCACTACACCCGCGTCGATCGCACCGATCGCCCTTACGGAAAAACAGAAACTGAGCTTTTTGCTGGAAGCCACCGGCGATCTGGACACCGCCACGGCCTTGCAGAAAAACTTCCCCTCCGTGCTGCTCAATGCCAGTGCCGACACATTGGCGGCACTGGACAAGACCGCCTGTGACCTGCACACCATCCAGGCCCAGGTCGAGACAGACTTGAGCCGGCTGCAGTCGCTGAAAAGCTTTTGCATCGCGCAATTGAAATACGCCCTGACCAAACGCTGGTCAGCTGTGTTCGATGTCGAGAAAGACCACCTCGAGTTACCGGGAAGCTATTGCGGTTGCGAGCCGGTAACGCCACCAGGCGGCGGAGCGAAGGTCACGCCGTCCGCTACCCCGACGCTGCTGGAAGCAGCGATGCAGAACTTCACGCAAGACGAGGCGCAAGCCGATTACTTCCCCGAAGGCAGCTTCGTGCGCATTGCCAGCGCACCTGACGGCGTCCCCGGTCTGACCCCGCCGGCGTTCGCCGCGCTCTGCCGGGAGCTGGATCTGGGGCGGCTGTATCAGGAGCATTTCCAGCAGGTGTTCGGAGTCAGGGAAGTCAATGGCAGTCGGGTCGCCACCGGTACGATGGTTCGCAATATCTCGGTGATGAAAAAGCAGATGCTGCAACTGGATCTGCACCTGGCGCTGATGAAGGAACACGTCTCCCGGGACGGTTTTCAGACGGTTCAGCGCCTGATCGACGCCGGTGGCATAGCTGATGCCAAAAGCCTTCAGTTCAAGGGGCGACCGCTGATCATGCAGGGCATTGAAGCGCTCGACAGTTGCCTCTGGGGTGTTGTGGTCTTCTCCGAAAAATCGGTCGAGCTGGATCCGGATCAATGGTGTCTGGTGTACATGCCCGGGGAACCTGACCAGCCCCTCTACGAGTACGCGAGTTTCACGGCGTTCATCGCATATCTGGAGTTCAAACTGGGAGTCGGCAGTTACAAAAGCTACTTCACCCACTGCATCGGCGAAGTCGACAAGGTCGAGTTTTTCAAGACGTTTGCCGAGAACGATAGCCTGGGGCACGTCAAACAATTGGAAATGCCCGGCCCGCTGTTCGATTTCATGCTCAAAAGTCATGTCGGCAAACTGCAACTCGACGCCCGTGCGCTTGCCGTGCCGACTGCCGATGTCGATGAGGAGGAGCGCAAGAAACGTTTGATCCAGTATCTGGAAGTCGGTATGACGATCGCCAACGTGGCGGGGTTCGTCGTTCCGGTACTGGGGCAACTGATGATGGGTGTCGCGATCGGGCAAATGCTCGCGGAAGTGTACGAAGGAATCGAGGACTGGAATCGCGGGGACCGCCAGGAAGCTTTTTCACACCTGCTCAGTGTCGCGGAAAACCTTGCCCTGATGGCCGCCGTGGGTGCCGGCGTCAAGGTCTTGAAGTCCCTGGCGATCAAGACCGTTCAAAAACACCCGGATTTCTTTCAGCCCTTTACCGCCATTCTCGACCGCAGTGGTCAGTCCCGATTGTGGAAGCCGCAACTGAGCGCCTATGAACAGCCTCTGCCTGTCGAGGAAGGCCTCGAACCGGACGCGACAGGCTTGTATCAGGCCGACGGCAAGACTTTCGCCCGCATTGACGACCGCACCTATGCCGTGGCGCTGGATCCTTCTTCTAAGACCTGGCGGATTCAGCACCCTGTCCGTCCACAGGCGTATGCGCCGACGCTCAAGCCCAGCCGACACGGCGGCTGGCGTCATGCCTCGGAGCCGAGCGAGCAATGGGCCGGCGCCTATACCCTCAAACGCATCGATCCGCAGTTGGCGCGTTTCGACGACAGTCGCCTGGAGATGATCCGGCGGCTGACCGACACGCGCTTCGACGAACTGCATCGCTTGAGCGATGACAGTCTGCCAATAACGCCTCGTTTACGAGACATGATCGAGCGGTTCGCTCTCGAGCGCCGGGTGCGTGACTTCGTTGCCGCCATGGAGCGTGGCGAAGCGACCGATGCACGGCATGCCCAGGAACAGTTGCAGGCGCTGCCAAGGCTTTCCGGTTGGCCGCAGGATCGCTACATCGAGGTCGTTGATGAAAAAGGGGAGATCACCGAGACCTTTCCTCCCGGCTCGATTGAAGATGACACCCTGAGCGTCATTGTCAGCAACGATCAGTTGGAGAAGGGCGAGTTGCTGCAGACCGTCATCGACGGTCTGTACCCCAAAGAGGTCGAGGCTCTGGTCGGCGCTGACGTTGCGCTGACCGATCGGGGGGTGAAACTGGCGAAAGTCATCGGCGCGGCGGTCAAGGCTGATCGTCGTTCGACGTTCGATCATCTGTACCGGCGCTATGACCAGACCCTAGACAGTGAGGTGCTCAAGACCAGAGCGGCTTATCCCGACGTACCGACGCGTTACGCACAGGAACTGATCCGTCAGGCTTCGAGTGTCGAGCGCACGCTTCTGCGCACCACCGGACGAGTGCCAATGGGCCTGGCGCAGCGCTTGAGCGAGGCCGTGAGCAATGTTCGCCTGGATCGGGCGCTGACCGGGTTCTACCTGGCTGAAGTCGCCAACGCCGACACCGAAAAACTGGCCATTGGCTTGTTGCCGCAACTCGAGGGTTGGGATCCGCAGCTTTACCTGGAATTGCGGGCTCAGTCACTCAAGGGAGACCTGCTTGAGACCCTCGGCAAGAAACCGCTCACTGCCGGGAACTCGCTCACACTGGTCAGGCTCGACAACGGCTTCGAGGTGTTCGACAGCCAGGCCAGGTCTCTCGGAAAAGCGCTGGGGCCGGACAGTCTCTATCAGTCGATCCTGAAGGGGCTTTCACCTCGTCAGCTGAAGTCCATCGGCCTGGAAGGCGTCAAACCTGAGGATGGCTGGCGTCTGCGAAGCAAGTTACTCGACACCGCACTGGATGAGCGGGAAGGATGCAACCGGTTGTTAAGCGGCGAGCAGTTTGAACCGCCGGCTCCCGAGCCTGCATGCGTGCTCGCCGATCCACCCGGCGAAGCCGCAAATCATCCACAACGTCTGTTGCGCAAGGTGAAAAAACTCTACCCCTTGTTTTCCGATATCCAGGCCCGGGAGTTTCTTGATCAGTTGGGCGCAGACCATCTGACACGTGCACTTCGGGTCAGGCAATTGCAGGATGACCTGGCGCGCCTGCGAGAGGTGCTCGATACCTGGATGGACGATACCGCGGCCATCAAGGCTCAGGGCGGGATATCGAGTGAAGTGCGCGAATGCCGGCATCTCGTGGCGTACGAGATCGAAGACAGTTTTCGCCGGCTGGTTTTACTGCCCGACGAGTATTACCGTCCGGCCTATGGCCTGAAGCTCGATGGCATGCGGTTCGGAAAGCTGCCGATCCTGCCGCCCGGGCTGAGCTTCGATCACGTGAGGCATCTGTCACTGCAAAACATGCAGCTGGACAATGATGTCGCGTATTTCCTCAAAGCCTTCAAGAACCTCGAGACACTTGAGCTGGGTCGCAACAGGCTCACCCAGTTGCCGGAGGCGGTCTCGCTCATGCCGAATCTCAGGCGTTTGGGCCTGATGCACAACCGTCTTCAGATGACCGAGCATGCCCTGGTGAAATTGTCGCGAATGCGCAATTTGCAAAGCCTGGACCTGAGCGAAAACCCTCTGGGGGCGACGGTGGATGTCAGCGGGATGTTCGAGCTGTCTGACCTGAGCGTGCGCAATACCCGAACCACTGAACTACCCAAGGGGTTGCACCGTTTGCCAAACCTGGATCGGGTAGATTTGCGCGACAATGACATTCGCGATTTACCACAGTGGCTGTTTGAAACACCGCGGCGCTTCAGTGAAACGATCAATCTGCGCAACAACCCGATTTCCGCTCTCAGCAGTACTCATCTGGAGAACTACCGCAAGAAAATCGGGGTCGGCATGGGGTATCTGGAAAACGATATCGCGCGCCTGGATGAACACCAGGCACGTTCGATCTGGCTGACCGAAACCGGAGGGACGGTGGGTTCCAGGCGGCTGCAAACATGGAACGCGATCAAAGACGATCCGATGGCCGAAGGCCTGTTTCATTTGCTGGCGGAGCTGGGCAATACCGCTGACTCCGAATTCGTGCGAGAGGATATGTCCAGGCGGGTCTGGGCGGTGCTTGAGGCGACGCAGGCCAACGCCGAACTGCGCGAGCAGATTTTCAATCTGGCGGCCAACCCGATCAATTGCACGGATAGCGCAGCGCTGAACTTCAGTCATCTGGAGGTCGCCGTGCATGTGCGCAATGTATTGTGCTTTGCCGGTGAGAGGCAGGTCTCCCCGACGGTCCTGATGAAGCTTGCCCGAGGCTTGTTCCGGCTTGAGCAAATCGACTTGATAGCGGCGGAACACGCCCGGGATCAAGGATCCCCCGACCCTCTGGAAGTGACCCTTGCGTATCGCACGGGGCTGGCACGGGCGTTCGACCTGCCTGGGCAGGCGGCGCATATGCGTTACAGCGAACTGGCTGATGTGACGGGTGATGAATTGATAGCGGCGCTCCACCGAATCCAGACGGCTGAGCTGTCCTCCAGCTGGGTGAAGTTTCTGGTTCGCCAGCCGTTCTGGAGTGACTACCTGAAAACCCGTTTCGCGCAGCAGTTCGAAGACGCCATTGCCCCTCACCATGAGGAAGTTCAGGCACTGTTCGAAAAAGCTGAGGAACTCACTTCTGCCGACTACCTGAGTGAAATGGGTCTGTGCACCTCGCGTAAGCAACAGACCGAGAACGCCCTGTTGCAACGCTTGACCCAGCGTATCGCGGAGCAGATCGAGCGGGGCACCTGCATCGTGCCCGGTGACTGACAGCGTCTGGACGGAGCGCCCGGTTCACTTGCCGCGAATCAACTGGCGCAGGGCGAAGCGGTTGGGGTGACAGGCCTCGGCCACGGCTCTGGGCAGCGGCAGCGGTTCGTTGTCCAGCCACGCGGCCAGTAACTCGCCAGACAGTGGCGCGGTGATCAACCCGCGTGAACCATGGCCACTGTTGACGTACAGGCCATCCAGCCACGGGCAGGGAATGTCCGGCACTTGCCGGGCATCCTTGCTCAAGGCGCGATAGGCCTCGGTGAAGGCTTCGCGATCGGCGAGCGGGCCGACAATCGGCAGGTAATCGGGGCTGGTGCAACGGAAGGCGGCGCGCCCCTCAAGGCGTTCGGCGTCGAGTTCGTCGATGTGCAGGCGCGCGACCAGATCCGTGGAGATTTCTTCGAGCATCGCCAGATTGCCCAGGTGTTCGGCGGTGGTCGGGGTGAGGTCGTCGCTGTTGAAATCGAAACTGGCACCGAGGGTGTGTTCGCCCAGCCGTGCCGGTGCGACGTAACCTTCGGCGCACACGACTGTGGCCAACGCCTGACTTTGCGCGGTCTGCGCCAGTCGGGTGATCTGCCCGCGAATGCGCTTGAGGGGCAGGTCGGCACTCTGGGCAAAACGCTTGATTTCGGCAGCACCGGCCAACACCACGACGGGTGCTGTTGCGATCAGTCGTTCACCGTCGAAGGCTTGCCACTGACCGTCGATTTTGCGCAGCTCCACGGCTTCATGATGGGTGAGCAGCGTGACGCCCGGTTGTGCGGATTGCGCCTGACACAGCGCCGGCGGATGCACCCAGCCGCCCTCGGGATAATACAAACCACCGTGGGCCAGACCGATCCCGGCGCGGGCCTGTGCTTCGGGTTGATCGAGCCATTGCAGAAGGTCTTCGGGAAACGCGGCCGCCAGTTGCGCCTGACGCTCGCGTTCCTTTTCATTGAACGCCAGTTGCAGCACGCCGCTGTTGTCCCAATCGGTGCCGCGTTGCAGGGTTTCCAGCAGACGTCGGGTGTAGCCGAAACCGCTGACGATCAACTGCGACAGAGCGGTGCCATGGGCGGACAGTTTCAGGTACAGCACGCCTTGGGGATTGCCCGAGGCTTCCTGTGCTACCGCGTCATGCCGTTCCAGCAGACTGACTTGCCAACCCCGCGCCGCGAGGCTGGCTGCCGTGGCGCAACCGGCCAGACCGGCACCGATCACCAGGGCGCGACGCTCACCGCTCAACGGAGCCGGGCGGGCGAACCACGGTTTTTCGGCGGCGGGGGGCGCAACGTCCTCGGGCCAGCCGAGAAATTGGCCGCGCAGGATCTCCCACTTATGGCCGATGCCCGGCGTGCGCTTCATCTTGAAGCCGGCGGCGTTCAGCAGGCGCCGTACCCAACCGGTGCTGGTGAACGTGCTGATGGTCGAACCGGGCGCCGCCAATCTCGCCAGTTCCGCGAACAGTTCGGCAGTCCACATCTCCGGGTTTTTCGCCGGGGCGAAACCGTCGAGAAACCACGCGTCGATCTGGCCGTCCAGTTGCGGCAACTGCTCCAGCGCATCGCCGATCAACAGCGTCAGGGTCACACGACCGTTATCCAGAACAATGCGCTGAAAGCCCTGATGGATTGCCACGTAATGCTTGAGCAACTGATCCGAGAACGGCTTCAGTTCCGGCCACAGCGCCAGCGCACGTTGCAGGTCTGCAGGGCTCAACGGAAACTTTTCGACGCTGACAAAGTGCAGCCGCGCACCTGCCACCGCATGCTGTTCGAACAACTGCCAGGCGCAAAGAAAATTCAGCCCGGTGCCGAACCCGGTTTCACCGATCACCAGTCGCCCACCCGCCGACAGCGCGGCAAAACGCTCGGCCAGACGGTTCTGTTCGAGGAACACGTAGCGGGTTTCATCCAGCCCCGACTGGTCGGAAAAATACACATCGTCGAACACTCGCGAACGCGGGCGTCCCTGGTCATCCCAGTCGAGTTGGGCGTGGGGCATTACAGGTTTCATGGCAGGCTCGGCAACGACAAGGCGGCCATTCTAGCCGATCACGCAGGCGGCGCTTGATCCATGGCAAGCCTTGCCGACGATCACTCAAGGACAATCCGCCGCCGGCGGGAATTTCTGTGCCGCGTCAGAGCCCAATCCGCTAGTCTTGCTGAATCCTGGAAGGAGCCGTCCCCATGTTCGAATCCGCTGAAATCGGTCACGCCATCGACAAAGACACCTACGAAGCCGCCGTGCCCGCCCTGCGTGAAGCGTTGCTTGAAGCCCAGTTCGAGTTGCAGCAGCAGAAGCGTTTCCCGGTGATCATTTTGATCAACGGCATCGAAGGCGCCGGCAAGGGCGAGACGGTGAAGTTGCTCAACGAGTGGATGGACCCGCGCCTGATCGAAGTGCGCACCTTCGACCAGCAGACCGATGAAGAGCTGGCACGGCCACCGGCCTGGCGTTACTGGCGGATGCTGCCGGCCAAGGGGCGGATGGGGATTTTCTTTGGCAACTGGTACAGCCAGATGCTGCAGGGGCGGGTGCACGGGTTGTTCAAGGATCCACGTCTGGATCAGGCGATTGCCGGCGCCGAGCGCATGGAAAAGATGTTCTGCGATGAAGGCGCGCTGATCTTCAAGTTCTGGTTCCACCTGTCCAAGAAACAGATGAAGGCGCGGCTCAAGGCCCTGGCCGATGACCCGCTGCACAGCTGGCGCATCAGTCCGCTGGACTGGCAGCAATCGCAAACTTACGACAAGTTCGTCAAATACGGCGAGCGCGTGTTGCGTCGAACCAGTCGCGATTACGCGCCGTGGCATGTCATCGAGGGTGTCGACCCGCACTACCGCAGCCTGACGGTCGGCAAGATTCTGCTCGAAGGCCTGCAAAACGCGCTGAAGCGTCCCGATGTGCATCCGCACGATGTCAGTGCCCAGCCGCTGGGCTCGTCGGTGGATCAGTTGAACCTGCTCGACAGCCTCAACCTGACCCAGCGTCTGGAGAAGAAAGATTACGAAGAGCAATTGATCACCGAGCAGGCGCGGCTGTCCGGCCTGATGCGTGACAAGCGCATGCGCCGTCACGCGCTGGTGGCGGTGTTCGAAGGTAACGATGCGGCGGGCAAGGGCGGTTCGATTCGTCGTGTGGCGGCGGCGCTCGATCCGCGCCAATACAGCATCGTGCCGATTGCCGCACCGACCGAAGAAGAGCGAGCGCAGCCGTATCTGTGGCGTTTCTGGCGGCACATTCCGGCGCGGGGCAAATTCACTGTGTTCGACCGCTCGTGGTACGGCCGGGTGCTGGTGGAGCGGGTCGAAGGCTTTTGCAGCACCGCCGACTGGATGCGTGCCTATGGCGAAATCAATGACTTCGAGGAGCAACTGGCCGATGCCGGGGTGATCGTGGTCAAGTTCTGGCTGGCGATCGACAAGGACACGCAGATGGAGCGCTTCCAGGAGCGCGAAGAAATTCCGTTCAAGCGCTTCAAGATCACCGAAGACGACTGGCGCAACCGCGACAAGTGGGACGCCTATCGCGCCGCCGTCGGCGACATGGTCGACCGCACCAGCACCGAAATCGCGCCGTGGACCCTGGTCGAGGCCAATGACAAGCGCTGGGCCCGGGTCAAGGTGCTGCGCACAATCAACCGGGCGCTGGAAGAAGCGTTCGAAAAGTCCGACAAGCGAGCCAAGAAGCACAAGGACTGAACCGATGGGCCCGCATACGCGAGGTGAATGATTGTCGCGGTCGGCGATTGGGTGGACTTATGCTCGGTCCACTCTCAACCGACTGCAACAATGAGGTATGCCATGCGTGAAGTGGTGATCGTCGACAGCGTACGGACCGGCCT
The DNA here is from genome assembly GCF_024749205.1 of Pseudomonas sp. B21-021. Taxonomy (NCBI): domain Bacteria; kingdom Pseudomonadati; phylum Pseudomonadota; class Gammaproteobacteria; order Pseudomonadales; family Pseudomonadaceae; genus Pseudomonas; species Pseudomonas sp. B21-021. The sequence goes on along the minus strand of NZ_CP087192.1, from coordinate 4,719,576 downwards.
GGCCAAGTCCTTTCGCGGCAAGTTCAACCAGACCCGTCCCGATGACATGGCGGCCCATTGCGTCAATGCGTTGCTCTCGCGCAACGACATCGACCCGGCCAGCGTCGAGGATTGCATCGTCGGCGCCGGTTCCAACGAAGGCGCCCAGGGCTACAACATCGGTCGCAACGTCGCGGTGCTCTCGCAATTGGGCACCGGCACGGCGGGCATGACCCTCAACCGTTTTTGTTCCTCAGGCTTGCAGGCGATTGCGATTGCCGCCAACCAGATCGCGTCGGGTTGCAGCGACATCATCGTCGCCGGCGGCGTCGAGTCGATCAGCCTGACCCTGAAAAGCGTCAACACCGATCACCTGATCAACCCGTTGCTCAAACAGCAGACCCCCGGCATCTACTACACCATGGGCCAGACCGCCGAAGTGGTGGCGCGCCGTTATGGCGTCAGCCGCGAGGCGCAGGATCGCTACTCGCTGCAAAGCCAGATTCGCACTGCACAGGCGCAGGCCGCCGGCCTGTTCAACGATGAAATCGTGCCGATGGCGGTGAAGTACCGCGTTGAAGACAAAAACAGTGGTGAAGTGCAGGTCCTCGACGGCATCGTCGATCACGACGACTGCAACCGCCCGGACACCACCTATGAAAGCCTTGCCGGGTTGAAACCGGTGTTCGCCGAGGACGGTTCGGTGACTGCCGGCAACTCGTCGCAGTTGTCTGATGGCGCCTCGATGACGCTGGTGATGAGCCTTGAAAAAGCCCTGCAACTGGGGCTCAAGCCGAAGGCGTTTTTCCGTGGGTTCACCGTGGCCGGTTGCGAGCCGGACGAAATGGGCATCGGTCCGGTGTTCTCGGTGCCGAAACTGCTCAAGGCCAAAGGCTTGCAGGTGGCGGATATCGATCTGTGGGAATTGAACGAAGCGTTCGCCTCGCAGTGCCTGTACGCCCGTGATCGTCTGGAAATCGACAACGAGAAATACAACGTCAATGGCGGCTCGATTTCCATCGGTCACCCGTTCGGCATGACCGGCTCACGGCAGGTCGGGCATCTGGTGCGCGAGTTGCAGCGGCGCAATCTGCGTTACGGAATCGTGACCATGTGCGTGGGCGGCGGGATGGGCGCGACCGGGTTGTTTGAGGCTGTGCGTTAAGTCCGGGAATTTGTTTTGCTCTCTCGATAGCTTTCGCGAGCAAGCTCGCTCCCACAGTTGACCCTATTCTTATTGAAGGAATGTGATCGAATGTGGGAGCCAGCTTGCTCGCGAAGGGGGCGACCGGATCTACCTGCCAGAATCCCGCAACTGCATCCGCGCGATGTAGGCGCGGATTTCCTGCTCGGCTTTCTCGGGGCTGTCGAACGGCCCTTCGAGGGTATTTTCCCGGGTGCTGAAATACAGGTCGCCGTTGACCCGGCACACGCGGTCGCTGCGAAAGCGCGTGGCGGGGGCGGTGTCCTGGGCGCGCATGCCTAACATGACGGGGTCTCCTTGGTGATTGATGTCCCGGGCTGGATCCAAGAAGCTTATGCCTGAACCACTTACCTTGCCCGGCCGGCCGATCAACGGCCCATCGTCAATTTTCTGCTGCGACCTGCACAGTTTCATTTGCGGCTGGAGCGCAACTGTCCCTGTGTCGGGCAGGGTCTGTGCGCCTAGAATGAGTGCTCCTGTCTCTGGCGCTTGGGGTTCTCATGCACGTTTCATCGGGTCGTTGGGTGTACGGCATGTTCCTGGCGTTGTTGACGGCGTTTCTGTGGGGAATCCTGCCGATCAAGCTCAAGCAGGTGCTGGTGGTGATGGACCCGGTCACGGTGACCTGGTTTCGCCTGCTGGTGTCCGGCGGCTGTCTGTTCATTTATCTGGCGGCGACCAAACGCTTGCCGAGCCGCAAGGTGCTCGGGCCGAAGGGGGGCTGGCTGGTGCTGATGGCGGTGCTCGGGCTGGTAGGCAATTACGTGCTGTATCTGATGGGCCTGAACCTGCTCAGCCCCGGCACCGCGCAACTGGTGGTGCAGATGGGGCCGATCATGTTGCTGATCGCCAGTCTGTTCGTGTTCAAGGAGCGCTTCAGTATCGGTCAGGGCATTGGGCTGGTGGTGCTGTTGATCGGTTTTGCGTTGTTCTTCAATCAGCGTCTGGCTGAATTGCTCACCTCTTTGTCTGACTACACCGCCGGCGTGTTGCTGGTGCTGTTGGCGTCGACCGTCTGGACCTTCTATGCGCTGGGGCAGAAACAACTGCTGACGGTGTGGAATTCGCTGCAGGTGATGATGGTGATCTACCTGTTCTGCGCCCTGTTGCTGACGCCTTGGGTGCATCCGCTTGAGGCGCTGTCGCTGAGCCCGCTGCAGGGCTGGCTGCTGCTGGCGTGCTGCATGAACACCCTGATCGCCTACGGCGCGTTTGCCGAAGCACTGGCGCACTGGGAAGCTTCACGGGTCAGCGCGACGCTGGCGATCACGCCGTTGGTGACGTTCGGTGCGGTGGCCGTGGCGGCCGGGGTGTGGCCTGAATATGTGCATGCCGAGCAGATCAATCTGCTGGGGTATGGCGGGGCAGTGCTGGTGGTGCTGGGTTCGGCGCTGGTGGCGCTCGGGCCTTCGCTGATTGCCGGGCTCAAGGCCCGGCGGATGCGCATGGCAGCAGGTTAACCGAGTCATCGTTCTTCGCGAGCAAGCCCGCTCCTACTTTTAACCGCACTCCTGACAGGGGAGTGCGGTCAACTGTGGGAGCGGGCTTGCTCGCGAAGACTGACTTACAGACGCTGCAGATCTCAGCCCTTGGCCCCGGCCTCGATCATGTTCTCCGGCCGCACCCAGGCATCGAACTCTTCATCGGTCAGATAACCCAGCTCCAGCGCCGCTTCGCGCAGGGTCTTGCCTTCGCTGTAGGCTTTTTTGGCGATTTCCGCCGACTTGTCGTAGCCGATGTGCGGGTTCAGCGCCGTTACCAGCATCAGGCCGCGTTCCAGATGTTTCGCCATGACTTCGGCGTCCGGCTCAAGCCCGGCGATGCAGTGCTGCTGGAAGTTGCTGCAGCCATCGGCCAGCAGACGGATCGATTGCAGCAGGTTGTGGATGATCACCGGTTTGAACACGTTCAGTTGCAGGTGACCCTGGCTGGCGGCAAAACCGATCGCCACGTCATTGCCCAGCACCTGGCAGGCGAGCATCGACAGCGCCTCGCACTGGGTCGGGTTGACCTTGCCGGGCATGATCGAACTGCCCGGCTCGTTGGCCGGCAGGCGCACTTCGGCAAAACCGGCACGCGGACCGGAACCCAGCAGGCGCAGATCATTGGCGATTTTCATCAGCGCCACGGCGAGGGTTTTCAGAGCACCGGACAGCGTGGTCAGCGGCTCATGGCCGGCGAGGGCGGCGAACTTGTTGGGCGCGGTGACGAATGGCAGGCCGGACAACGCCGCCAGCTCGGCGGCAATCGCTTCGCCGAAACCGTGGGGCGAGTTGAGCCCGGTGCCGACCGCGGTGCCGCCCTGGGCCAGTTCGCAGACTGCCGGCAACGCCGCGCGAATCGCCCGTTCGGCGTAATCCAGCTGCGCTATGAAACCGGAGAGCTCCTGACCGAAGGTGATCGGCGTGGCGTCCATCATGTGGGTGCGGCCGGTTTTCACCAGCTTCATGTGCCGCGCCGACAGTTCGGCCAGGCCGCCCGACAGCTCGGCGATGGCCGGCAGCAGTTGGCCCTGCACCGCTTGCGCGGTAGCGATGCTCATGGCGGTGGGGAAGCAGTCGTTGGAGCTCTGCGAGCGGTTGACGTGATCGTTGGGGTGCACTGGCGTCTTGCCGCCGCGCGGGTTGCCGGCCAGTTCGTTGGCGCGGCCGGCAATCACTTCGTTGGCGTTCATGTTGCTTTGGGTGCCGCTGCCGGTCTGCCAGACCACAAGCGGGAACTGGTCGTCATGCTGGCCGTCGAGCACTTCGTCGGCGGCCTGTTCGATCAGGCGGGCGATGTCGGCGGGCAGGTCGCCGTTGCGGTCGTTGACCCGGGCCGCGGCTTTCTTGATCAGGGCCAGGGCGTGCAGGACCGGCAAGGGCATGCGTTCCTGACCGATCGCGAAGTTGATCAGCGAGCGTTGCGTCTGAGCGCCCCAGTAAGCGTCGTCCGGGACCTCGATCTGGCCCAGGCTGTCGGTTTCGATACGGCTCATCGTGCACACTCCTGTTGGTCTGTTTGCGCAGTTTAGGCCGGTGTCGGCCCGGGTGGTTCCCTCCGGCCGATTGTTGACCGGCAAATCCCCGCCAATCAAGCGCGGCAAGGCCCGGGGGTTGAGCCGCAGCGTTATTCAGGCGCAGAATGGTCGCCCTTGGGGTTTTACCTCGCCTAGCTGAAAAGGAAACTCGATGACTCGTCTTCGTGCCATCTGCACCGCGGTTGCCCTGGTTTGCGCCAGCGGCCAGGTGCTTGCCGATACCGCCAGCCACAACGCCAGTGCCGAAGCTTTCCTGACCCTGGCACACGCTGACAAGCTGGGCACTCCGGTGTACATGCAGGTTCAGCAGATGTTCGCCCAGCGTTTTGAACAGACCAAGGCGCCGGAATCCAAGAAAGCCGTACTGGATACCTACCAGGCCAAGGCCAACGCCGCTCTGGACCAGGCCATTGGCTGGAACAAGCTGAAACCGGACATGGTCAAGCTCTACACCACCAATTTCAGCGAATCCGAGCTCAAAGACCTGGTCGCGTTCTACCAGTCGCCACTGGGCAAGAAAGTCCTGGAAAAAATGCCGCAGCTGACTCAGCAATCGGCGCAGATGACCCAGGCCAAGCTGGAAAGCGCCGTACCGGTGGTCAACAAGCTGCTGGACGACATGACCAACGAGCTGGCACCGAAAGGCGCGGCTCCGGCCAAGAAGAAGTAAGCGGAGTTCGTGATGACCATGCAACAACGCATCGAATCGACGCTGGCGCTGCTTCAGCCTGAGCATCTGCAAGTGCTGGACGAAAGTCACATGCACAGTCGCGGGTTGCAGACCCACTTCAAGGCAGTGGTGGTCAGTGCGCAGTTCGAAGGCCTGAACCGGGTCAAGCGCCACCAGAAAGTCTACGGTACGCTCGGCGAGCTGATGGGCGAGTTCCATGCGTTGGCGCTGCACACCTACACCCCGCAGGAATGGGCAGAGACAGGCGTCGCTCCGGCGTCGCCGACCTGTGCCGGCGGCAGCAAGCATTGAGTCTTGCAGCAATGAACTGAGGTTTTTTGCTAGAATCCGCAACGCGCCGCTTACCCGGCGCGTTTTTTTTCGCATCCGGTTCACCCTTTACGAGGGTAGCCACCTGGAGAAATACCCATGACACAACCGATTGTCGTGGCGGCACTGTACAAGTTCGTCACCCTCGAAGATTACGTCAACCTGCGCGAGCCTCTGCTGCAAGCGATGGTCGACAACGGCATCAAAGGCACCCTGCTGATCGCCGAAGAAGGCATCAACGGCACGGTTTCCGGCAGCCGTGAAGGCATCGACGGCCTGCTGGCCTGGCTGCGCAACGATCCGCGCATGATCGATATCGATCACAAGGAATCGTACTGCGACGAGCAGCCGTTCTATCGCACCAAGGTCAAGCTCAAGAAAGAGATCGTGACCCTGGGCGTCGAAGGCGTCGACCCGAACAAGAAGGTCGGCACCTACGTCGAACCGCAGGACTGGAACGCGCTGATCAGCGACCCGGAAGTGCTGCTGATCGACACCCGCAACGATTACGAAGTCTCGATCGGCACCTTCGAAGGCGCCATTGATCCGAAAACCACCAGTTTTCGCGAATTCCCCGACTACATCAAAGAACACTTCGATCCGGCCGTGCACAAGAAGGTCGCGATGTTCTGCACCGGTGGCATTCGCTGCGAAAAAGCCTCGAGCTACATGCTCGGCGAAGGCTTCGAAGAGGTTTACCACCTCAAGGGCGGCATCCTGAAGTACCTCGAAGAGGTGCCGCAGGAAGAGACCAAATGGCAGGGCGACTGCTTCGTCTTCGACAACCGCGTGACCGTGCGTCATGACCTGAGCGAAGGCGACTACGATCAGTGCCATGCCTGCCGCACCCCGGTCAGCGTTGAAGATCGCGCTTCCGAGCATTACGTGGCCGGCATCAGCTGCCCGCACTGCTGGGACACCCTGAGCGAGAAGACCCGCCGCAGTGCGATCGACCGCCAGAAGCAGATCGAACTGGCAAAAGCGCGCAACATGCCGCACCCGATCGGCTACAACTATAAGCAAGCATCCACCGAGGCTTAATCATGTCTGCACGCCTGCTCTATGTGATGGATCCGATGTGTTCGTGGTGCTGGGGATTTGCCCCGGTAGCCAAGGCATTGGTGGAGCAGGCGCAGGCAGCCGGGGTGGAACTGCACCTGGTGGTCGGCGGGTTGCGCACCGGCAGCGGTGCGGCGCTGGAGCCGACCACCCGGCGCTACATTCTCGAACACTGGCAGGCGGTCACCGAGGCCACCGGCCAGCCGTTCAAGCTGGAAGGCGCGTTGCCGGAAGGCTTTGTCTACGACACCGAGCCAGCCTGCCGGGCCATCGTCACCGCGCGCAGTCTGGCAACGGATTGCGCGTGGAAACTGGTCGGGTTGATCCAGCACGCGTTTTACGCCGAAGGTCGCGATGTCACTCAGGCCAGCGTTCTGGTGGAGCTGGCGGAGCAGGCCGGCGTCCCGCGCATCGAATTTGCTGCCCTGTTTGATCATGCCGATCAACACAAGGCGACCCAGGCCGATTTCAGTTGGGTGCAGGATCTGGGCATCGCCGGATTCCCGACCCTGCTCGCCGAGCGCAACGGCCAACTGGCGTTGCTGACCAACGGCTACCAGCCGCTCAGTGACCTGTCGCCGTTGCTCGGTCGATGGCTGGAGCGCGCGGCCTGTGTCTGACCCGGCCGATGACACGCCAGCCGTCAAGCGTGTCGACCGGCTGAGCTGGGCTGAAGTCCGGCGACTGGCACTTCATCACAAAAAATCCCTGTGGATCGCCAACGGCGTGGCCGTACTGGCGACGCTGTGCAGCGTGCCGATTCCGCTCCTGTTGCCGTTGCTGGTGGACGAAGTCCTGCTCGGCCACGGCGATGCCGCGCTGAAAGTCATGAACCATGTGCTGCCCTCGATGTGGCAGCAGGCGGCGGGTTACATCGGCCTGATGCTGGTGGTGACGCTGACCCTGCGCTGCAGCGCCCTGTGTTTTGGCGTGTTGCAGGCGCGGTTGTTTGCGCGGCTGGCCAAGGACATCGTATATCGCATTCGCGTGCGTTTGATTGAACGACTCAAACGGATCTCCCTCGGCGAATACGAAAGCCTGGGCAGTGGCACGGTCACCACGCACCTGGTCACCGACCTCGATACCCTCGACAAGTTTGTCGGCGAAACCCTCAGCCGTTTTCTGGTGGCGATGCTGACCCTGGTCGGCACTGCCAGCATCCTGATGTGGATGCACTGGAAACTGGCGCTGCTGATCCTGCTGTTCAACCCGCTGGTGATCTACGCCACGGTGCAGTTGGGCAAACGGGTCAAGCACCTGAAGAAACTGGAGAACGACAGCACCTCGCGCTTCACCCAGGCGCTGAGCGAAACCCTCGATGCGATCCAGGAGGTGCGCGCCGGCAACCGCCAGGGCTTCTTCCTCGGACGGCTGGGTTTGCGCGCGCAGGAAGTGCGCAACTATGCGGTCAATTCGCAGTGGAAGACCGACGCCTCGAACCGCGCCAGTGGTCTGCTGTTCCAGTTCGGCATCGACATTTTCCGCGCAGCGGCGATGCTCACGGTGCTGTTCTCCGACTTGTCGATCGGCCAGATGCTCGCGGTGTTCAGCTACCTGTGGTTCATGATCGGCCCGGTCGAACAACTGCTGAACCTGCAATACGCCTATTACGCGGCGGGCGGTGCGCTGTCGCGGATCAACGAACTGCTGGCCCGCGCCGACGAGCCGCAATACCCCGGCGGCGTCGACCCGTTCAAGGGCCGCGATACCGTCGGGATTCAGGTGCAGGGTCTGAGCTTCGGTTACGGCGACGAACTGGTGCTGGATCAGTTGAACCTGTCCATCGCGCCGGGCGAGAAAGTGGCGATTGTCGGCGCCAGTGGCGGCGGCAAAAGTACCCTCGTGCAATTGCTGCTGGGCCTGTATACGCCACTGGCCGGGACGATCCGTTTCGGTGGGTCGACCCAGCAGGAAATCGGCCTGGAAACGGTTCGGGAAAATGTCGCGGTGGTGCTGCAGCATCCGGCGCTGTTCAACGACACCGTACGTGCCAATCTGACCATGGGCCGTACCCGCAGCGATGAAGCCTGCTGGCAGGCACTGGAAATCGCCCAGCTCGAACCCACCATCCGCGCCTTGCCGGACGGCCTGGACAGCATCGTCGGCCGCTCCGGCGTGCGGCTGTCCGGCGGTCAGCGTCAACGTTTGGCCATCGCCCGGATGATCCTCGCCGAGCCGAAAGTGGTGATCCTCGACGAAGCCACCTCGGCCCTCGACGCCGCCACCGAATACAACCTGCACCAGGCCATGGCGCGCTTTCTCCATGGCCGCACCACGTTGATCATCGCCCACCGCCTGTCAGCGGTGAAGCAGGCGGATCGGGTGCTGGTGTTCGACGGCGGGCAAGTGGCCGAGGATGGCGACCACCAGCAACTGATTGCCGATGGCGGGTTGTACGCCAAGCTTTATGGGCATTTGCAGAGGTTGTAGATCATTTCCATAGCACCTCCAGTGCGTTGGCCGTGCCGTCGTAGCCAAACTCTTTGACGATCACTGAACAACTGGTGCATGGAGGCATGGTTGTAGCCACGTCGACCGAAGCGATCATGTGGTTTTCGGGGTATTTCTTGCGAAGCACACTGATCAGTTTGGCCTCGCTGTCCAGAGAGGTCGGCCGACGGGTCAGCGCAGGCGTGTAGGTGTCGATGTCCTTTATCGTATGGGGAATCGCCACCAATTGCCCTTTGCTCGAGACTTCCAGTGAGGTTCTGTTGAAGGGCTTGTCGAAGTCGATGTTGAAGTAGGTGGTGTCGCCGATAATCACTTTGTCCGGCGCGAATGGAGGCTTGAACAAAGGCAGTTCCCCGGTCAGTCCTTGCGCTCCGGAAACGCTGACGTAAACCTCGCGCTTGCCGGTCGAAGTCACGATGTCGGCGTAGGCGATGTTTCTCGGATTCTGTCCCTGTAAACGAGACGGGAGCAGCGCCTGCAACTTGTCCATTGTCCGATTGATTTTCAGGTCGGCGCTTTGTTGGATATTGATGGTTTTCTCGCAAAACAGCGTATCGAAGATATCGGCGGTTCGTTGGCGAAAGCTGTCTGAAGCATCCCTGCTACGTGACCAGGATGCTGCACCGTCCGGCAGCCGGCTGACGATCATGCGTGTGGAATGATCGAACAACACCGCTTCACCGGGGCTGGTATCGACTTTAAGCAGTTTGAGCGTGTCGGGCGGGTTCGCATGGCCACCAATGCGAATAGCAATTTTCTCCATGGTTTCGAGGGCGCGTTCTACGGCTGGAATACCGTAGATTCTCGCCATGTTGTTGGCGTTGAGAGACCCGGTGTACACCGTCATCAGCTCACCCTTCAGATTGGCAGGCAGGGTATTGGCCTTGCGCAGCGTCAACGGAGTGGTGAGGCTCTGACCTTTGGGCAGTTCGGCGACGTAGAAGGATCCGGCGTCCAGTCGGGTGAACACATAGTGCCTTGAGTCGTCGATAGCGGGGACGATGATGGCGCCGGCCTCGAAGGTGTCGAACTGATTCCGGGTGCCGAAGGGGATATCCACTTTGATCCTCCCGTAAATCCCTTTTTGAAACGCTATTGCCGCCAAGTGTCTGCTTTTCTTTTTCAGGGACTTGAGCAGCATCGCTCGACCCGCTGTGGCCGGGGTGTAAATGCTGTCCCCGAACCAGGGTGCCCAGCCTTTATCCGTGTCGTAAGTGCCGTTGGCTGGCGTGGGGGCCGGATTGCGGGTGACATAGCTCGTTTTACAGGCGTCCGACCCCGGCATGCGCCGCACTCTGCAGGGCAGGGCTTTGAGTAGCGACTGATCATCGATCAGGTCGGCGCGGCGCAGTTGGTTGCCGTCCGGTCGATAAGGGATGTCATCAATCAGCAGGGTGGTTCGACCATCGACCTCAAGCACTTCACGAACGTGGGCGTGTTCCGGAACTTGCGCAACGACGTGGGTTTCGCTCGGGGGCAATGTCTTGAAGCCGGATCGACCTTGCGCGAGATTTTTGCCGTTGTTGCGCAGGCGCGGGCCGTAGGGCAGGGAGGTCATCGGGTCGACCAGATGAAAGCGTTCCAGTCCCGAAGAGTCTGTATGGCGCAGGAGTACATCATCAATACCGTTGACCGTCGCGAGCTGATCACCGTTCGTCAGCGGCTTCCAGTCCCCGGGATCGATGGCTTGTGGCAGATTCTGGACCAGGCGGAAGCCATCGGCCTTTCCCGTCAGTTTTCTGATGCCGACTACGCTCATTCCGCCGATGAAGAGCAGCCCTTTTCCGGCACCGCTTCCCAGTCCCTTGAGCAGCGAGGGAATACCGTCCAGTGGGTTGAGGTTCGCCAGTGAGCGGGTGAGGAGATGGCGGGCCAATGTCGAAAACGGCGGCAGCGTTGCATTGACGACCATGCGAGTGGTGCCGGCAGCGGCGCGGAGCAGGCGCACCGAACCCGAGATGAATTTGCCGATCGGGCACAGGAACGAAGCCAGGTCGAACAGCAGTCCGATCCCGCCCAGGGCTTTGCTTTTGACATCGTCGGAGAGCAGGTCCTCGATGCTGCCCCAGAAAGGAACGAACCCTTTGACGATCGTCACGAATACTTCCAGCCGTTTCTCGATCTTCGCCCTGTGGCTGTCGAAGATTGTCATGCCTCGGGCTTGCTGGCGCAGGTGTTCTTCATCGACGTAGAGGTAGTTTGTCGCGATGTAGTTGGCCAGTGCGTCCAGTCGTGATGTCAGCGTCGCAGCATCGGTCCCGGTATCCACGGAGGCTGCGGCTATAGTGCCCACGGTGTCGAGGTAGCCGATGTAGGCCCCCGGGCGGCAGGTGTCCTGCCGTGGAGATGGGCCGACCAGTCGAGCAGCAACGAAGTACTGATGTCACGCTCGGGTGAATAGGTTTGCCCGGGGATGGTGGCGTGCAAGGCAAACTCGGTCCGAACGCCATTGACGGTTGAAAACCTCAAGGTGGGTCGAAGGCGAATGACACCGGCACTCGGGATCAGCTCGTAGTAGGCAATATTTCCCTGGTGGGTCACTTTTATAACGAAGCCCTTCCTGGCCCGGGTCAGATCCGGCGGTTCGTTGGGTACTGATTTTCGACGCATCCCCAACAACTCGATTTCACCCATTGCCAATGCCTGGCGTTCGCTCGCTGGCAGTGAAGTCAGCAAGCTGGCGATCAAGGTCTGATAGGGCGGCCTGATCGTCGCCAGATATTGGTTGAAGGCGCTTTCAAACTGCGCATTGATATCCGGCAAGGACTTGCCGGCCCAACTGTAGTCATCTGCATTTACCCGTTCATAACCACCCCGCGAGTTTTCACGCTCGGCGTAGAGGACGCGCTGCTCATCCAGCCGGAGTGCTGTGGTGGATCGCGTTGTGCCGTCGGGCATGGAGACAATCCATCGCTTTTCGCCATCGAGCTGGCCGTCTGCATAGACATCCAGAAAGTCGTGGCCCTGCTGATTCTTCTGGTCCAGTGGTGCTCTTGAATGACTATGGCTCGGATCGGCAGACATCAACTTGCGTCCGTCCTTGTTGAATGTAAAACCACTGAACCGGTCAGCCAGCACGTCCCTGGCCATCTGTATCCGGTCAGGCGGGGTTGAATCCAGCGTCATCACGGCCTTGTTCAGGTTTTCGCTTTGTTCTTCCAGCGCAGTCAGCGCTCGCTTGATGTCTTCCTGATCGTGACCGGATGCCGCTCGCGCCGGGATGACGCCAGTGCACACCGCCCATTCAAGGGCGGGGCCTATTCGCAGTCGTGCAATTGTTTCCAGCTCTGCGGGGGAGGCGCCAGCACTGCGTTCCAGAGCCAGACTGACCAGTTGCTGGAAAGACAAGGGTTGAGACTGATCCAGGCCAAGCACCTCGGCCAGCAGCACGCCGTGCATGAAGTTCACCCACACGATCGACGTCTTGTAACGAAGCTCGGGCGGGATATCGCGCACGGCAAAGTCTTTCGACAGGCGATGTTGAAACACCTGGGCCAGCAGGATCGCCTCTTTGGTAGTGGCAACCCGTCGGGTACGCAGCAAATGCTGTTCGAAATCGCGGCGCAGGGTCTGGTAGCTTTTGCCCCAGTGAGCAGGGTCTTGCCAGTGGAATCCGGCGAGCTCCTGCGACTCGTCGGGAGACGGCGCATGCAAATGCAGGCAGATGGCTTTGCATGACAACTGATAGCGCACGGACGACGGCGTCTGTTCGCCGGGGGATGCACCGAACCATTTGAGCCTTTTCAGCAGCCGTTCTGTCAGGTCCAGTGATTCGGGGGAATTCAGTACTCGCTGGAGGAAAACCGAAGGGGTCGCGCGCAGTTCATCCGTGTCGGCGAGCCGCAGGATATCGCCACTCAAATGACGGATCAGCGAAGGTTTGCCGATCAAAAAGGTTTTGACCGTGTCGAGCATTCGTTCATTGATGCGTTGTGCCAGGTACTGTTCGAGGCTCATGGCGGGTGTAATAGCCGGTGTTGCGACTCGGGCTGCCTTGAACCTTTTGCGGTCCCGGCCGGTCGGTTGGGGAATCAGGGATTCGATATCCGGGCCGGTATCCAGTCCAAGCGCCTCGATGGCGCTGGTTTCTGCGGTTGTCGATAGATCGGTTGAAGCCGAAGACGTCGAGGGCATGTCACACTCCTTGTGAAGGCATTCCCGTTACAGAGGGGGGAGACCTGAAGTGCCCAGTAAATCGATGCCGCCAGCGACCGTGGCTGTACATATGTCTATCCGGCGTTTGTCCTGAACTGAGGCGGATCCGCCGCTTGCCGGAAACCCGAACGCCTCCTAGTCTTTGGGGGTTGGTCTGATAGAGACGGACAATCAGGCAGTGACCACGCAAGGAACTCCATGAAGCAAAAGCGGACTCTCGGAACGCCTCGGTTGCTGGGCATCGTCTGGCCATTTATCGCCGTCGTGTTGTTTCAAGCCTTGTTGGGGGGCGTGAGTCTTTACGTCCTGTCGGCCGTTCGCGGCTATGTCGCTGGTGAAAGCCTTTGGTCCAAGGGCCAGAAAGACGCGATCTATTACCTCAATCTCTACGCGGACAGTCGCGACGAGGCGATTTACCTTAAATACCAGAACGCCATTGCCGTGCCTCAGGGCGGCCATCAATTGCGCTTGGCGCTGGACAAGCAACCGCCCGACCTGCAGGCGGCGCGTGAGGGCATTCTCAAGGGCGGCAACCACCCGGATGATGTTTCCAGTCTGATCTGGCTGTATCTGAACTTTCGTCACTTCAGTTATCTGGAAACCGCCATCGACCGCTGGACGCTGGGCGACGCCTATCTGGTGGAACTCGACGGCGTGGCGCAGGAGATGCATCAACGTATCACTGCCAATGCCGCCACCGAGGCTGATATCCACCGCTGGAAAGACCGGATCTTTGCAATCAATGACGGCGTGACCCCGGCCGCCAAGGCGTTCAGCGATGCCTTGGGTGAGGGCTCGCGGATGATTCTGCGACTGCTGCTGTTCACCAACCTTGCCACCGCGCTGGGCCTGATCGTGCTGGCGCTGCTGCGTACCCGCAAGTTGCTCAAGCAACGGCATGCCTTCGCCGAAGCGCTGCAACTGGAAAAGGATCGGGCCCACGTCACCCTACATTCGATTGGCGACGGGGTGATCACCACCGATGTGAGCGGGGCGATCGACTACATGAACCCGGCGGCCGAGGCGTTGACTCACTGGAAGGCCGAGCAGGCTGCCGGTCTGCCACTGGCGGCGTTGTTCAACTTGCTGGATGACAACGCCCAGACCGAAGGGCTGACCCTGATCGAACACATTCTCAGCGGCCAGCTCACCGGCGGCAGCGAACACTCGAAGCTGATTCAGCGGCTGGACGGCAGCACCGTGTCGGTGACTCTGGTCGGCGCGCCGATCCGCAATGCCGGCAAGGTCAGCGGAACGGTGCTGGTGCTGCACGACATGACCCAGGAGCGGCAATACATCGCCAATCTGTCGTGGCAGGCCACCCACGATGCGCTGACCGGCCTGGCCAACCGTCGCGAATTCGAATACCGCCTCGAACAGGCCCTGCACAACCTGACGCGGCAGGCCGGGCGACATGCGCTGATGTTCCTCGATCTCGATCAGTTCAAGCTGGTCAACGACACCTGCGGGCACGCGGCAGGCGATGAGTTGCTGCGGCATATCTGCGCGTTGCTGCAATCGGGCTTGCGTGAGGGCGACACCCTGGCGCGGCTGGGCGGCGATGAATTCGGGATCCTGCTGGAGAACTGCGCACCGGAGGCGGCCGAGAAGATCGCCGAGAGCTTGCGTCAGACCGTACAGAACCTGCATTTCGTCTGGAAGGGACGGCCGTTCCTGACCACCGTCAGCATTGGTCTGGTGCACGTCGCACAGAACCCGACCACCCTCGAGGCCTCACTGCGGGCCGCCGACATGGCCTGCTACATGGCCAAGGAAAAGGGCCGCAACCGGGTGCAGGTCTACCATGCCGACGACTCGGAACTGTCCCTGCGTTTCGGCGAGATGGCCTGGGTGCAGCGCCTGCACATGGCCCTGGAGGAAAACCGCTTCTGTCTCTACGCCCAGGAAATCGCCCCACTGGGTTCGGTTGCCGGTGGCACTCGCGGGCACATCGAAATTCTGCTGCGCCTGCATGACGAAGCGGGCCGGATGATTCTGCCGGACAGTTTCATACCGGCGGCAGAACGTTACGGTTTGATGACGTCGCTGGATCGCTGGGTTGTGCAGAATGTATTTAAGGTAATTGCCCAATGTATTAACGAAGAGTGCGAAGGCCCTCTGGCAATGTGTGCGATTAATCTTTCAGGCATTACTATCGGAGATGACGCGTTTTTGCACTTTCTACGCGAGCAGTTTGATAACTACGGCGTACCGCCTGAAATGATTTGTTTTGAAATTACAGAAACCAGTGCCATTGCAAATCTCGGGAGTGCAATCAGATTTATTAATGAACTCAAAGGCTTGGGTTGTTATTTCTCACTCGATGACTTTTGTGCCGGAATGTCTTCATTCGCTTATCTGAAACATTTGCCTGTAGACTTCCTGAAGATCGACGGGAGTTTCGTAAAGGATATGCTGGACGACCCGATTAACCGTGCAATGGTCGAAGTGATCAATCACATCGGGCATGTCATGGGTAAGCAGACAATTGCCGAGTTTGTCGAAACAGCGCAGATCGAGCAGGCATTGCTTGAAATCGGCGTGGATTACGCTCAGGGTTATGTTGTGGAGCGTCCGCAGTTGTTTACCTGTGACAGTTTGCAAAGTCGGCCCGCCAGACCGCAGCCGTTGTTATTCAAGGCGCCTGGCACGTTCCGTTGAAGTCTCTTGCCGATCCGTACAATCACAAATCAAAAGGAGCCGAACAGTGATCGACACATTCAACCGAACCGGACCACTCATGGAAGCTGCAAGTTATCCCGCCTGGGCGCAACAGTTGATCCAGGATTGCAGCGAGAGCAAACGCCGGGTTGTCGAACATGAACTTTATCTGCGCATGCGTGATAACAAGCTCAGCGCCAAAACCATGCGCCAGTACCTGATCGGGGGCTGGCCCGTCGTTGAGCAATTCGCGTTGTACATGGCGCAGAATCTCACCAAGACCAAATTCGCCCGTCATCCGGGTGAAGACATGGCGCGGCGCTGGTTGATGCGCAACATTCGCGTCGAACTCAACCACGCCGATTACTGGCTGCACTGGAGCCGGGCCCATGGGGTGAGCCTGGAAGACCTGCAAGCGCAGCAAGTGCCACCGGAGTTGCACGCCCTGAGCCACTGGTGCTGGCACACCAGTTCGGCGGATTCACTGATCGTGGCCATCGCGGCCACCAACTACGCCATTGAAGGCGCGACCGGGGAGTGGTCGGCGCTGGTGTGTTCGACGGGTGTCTACGCCGCGGCCTTCCCTGAGGAAGATCGAAAGCGGGCCATGAAGTGGCTGAAGATGCACGCCCAGTACGATGATGCCCATCCGTGGGAGGCGCTGGAGATCATCTGCACCCTGGCCGGGTTGAACCCGAGCAAAGCCTTGCAGGCGGAGCTGCGACAGGCCATCTGCAAGAGCTACGACTACATGTACCTGTTCCTCGAACGCTGCATGCAGCTCGAACTGTCGGAGCGGGTGTTAGTCGGGCGTGAACGTCGGGCGCTGGTCGAAAGCTGATTTCGGCGACATCCATAAAAAAAACGGGAGCCTTGGCTCCCGTTTTTTGTTGGCGGCGAATAGTCAGCCCGCCATGGTCAGGCGATTGCGGCCCTCGCGCTTGGCGACATACAGCGCGCTGTCGGCGCGGCGCAACAGGCTGTCGGCGGATTCGCCCGGCAGCAGGGTCGAGCAGCCGAGGCTCACGGTCAGTTCGATCAACTGATTATTGGCGTAGTAATCCTGGGCCTGTGCTGCCTGACGCAGGCGCTCGCCGACCATGGCGGCCGCATCGCGGCCGGTGTTGGACAGCAGGATCAGAAACTCTTCCCCGCCATAACGGAACACCATGTCGACATTGCGCAACTGGCCCTTGATCGACGCGGCCACGGCTTTGAGGACGTCATCGCCGGCGCTGTGACCATGAAGGTCGTTGACCTGTTTGAAGTGGTCGATATCCAGCATCAGCACCGACAGTGGCTGCAGGTGCCGGCGCGACATTTCGATTTCTCGCAGCAACGTCTGCTCCATCGCAATGCGGTTACCGGCTCCGGTCAACGGATCCCGCAACGCGCTTTGTGTGGCGGCGCGGTACAGCAGCGCATTGCGCATCGGATAAAGCAGGGCCGACAACAGTGATTCGAGATTGCCCAGTTCCTGTTCGCTGAAGCGCTGGTTACGGCGGAACACCAGTTCACCCATGTGCTCGCCTTCGTGGCTCAGGCTATAGCTGGCCGAGTGATGGCCGCGGGCGCCGAATTCCAGGCGCAGGTCGCTGCCGTTGTGCACGTAGGTCAAGGCGTCCAGCGGCACCAGGCGCTGAACTTCGCGGAAAAACAGACCGAGGATGCGTTGAGGCTCAAGGCTGGTTTGCAGTTGCAGGCTCATTTGCTGGCGCAATTGCGCCAGGCTGACAGGTCGCGCCAGGAGAGGTGGCTGCTGACCAAAGCCCAGGCGTTGCAATTTGGCACTGTCGAAGTCAATTGCAGTGGTCTGGGAGGGTGATTTCATATGGCGTGAGCCCCTAAGCAGTAAGTCTGTCTTACAGGCTGGGTGAGAGCGGCTATGGGCTGCGCGTCATACTGATCCATCAGTCCCGTAGGACATTTGGCGTAAGTTTAGTCTGCCCGATGACGATTAGTCAGCTATCGAATCAGGCCTTGCCCGACTGCCTTCACACGGCGTGCTTTGAGGAAATGTAGAGCGAAAGTCGTGCCATACGGTTCATATTTTATTAAAACCGTTTTGAATCAATGGCTTGAAATTTTTGCGGAAGGAGGTGCGGTGGTTATTTGACTGAATTTGCCGCGCTCAAAGCGGCAATTGCATGCCGCGACGGTATTCCGCCACGGCAACAAATGCGACGTATGGCATTACTGGGCGTTGAAGGCCTGGCCATTGATACCGGTGCTGTCCGGGCCCATCAGGTACAGATAGACCGGCATGATTTCTTCCGGAGTCGGGTTGTTCAGCGGGTTTTCACCCGGGTAAGCCTGGGCGCGCATGCTGGTGCGGGTGGCGCCGGGGTTGATGCTGTTGGAGCGCACCGAAGCGACGTTTTCGACTTCGTCGGCGAGGGTTTGCATCAGGCCTTCGGTGGCGAACTTGGACACGCCATAGGCGCCCCAGTAAGCACGGCCCTTGCGCCCGACGCTGCTGGAGGTGAACACCACCGAGGCATCCTGCGACAGTTTGAGCAGCGGCAGCAGGGTGCTGGTCAGCATGAACATCGCGTTGACGTTGACCTGCATGACGCGCATGAAGTTTTCACCGGACAACTGCTCGATCGGCGTGCGCGGGCCGATGATCGAGGCGTTGTGCAGCAGGCCGTCGAGGTGGCCGAACTCGGTCTCGATCATCGCCGCCAGCTCATCGTATTGATGGGGCAGGGCGGTTTCGAGGTTGAACGGGATCACGGCCGGCTGCGGATGCCCGGCCGCTTCGATCTCGTCGTAGATCTGGGTCAGGTTGGCTTCGGTCTTGCCCAGCAGCAGCACAGTCGCGCCGTGGGCGGCGTAGGTCTTGGCGGCAGCCGCGCCGATGCCGCGACCGGCACCGGTGACCAGAATGACCCGATCCTTGAGCAATTCGGGGCGAGCGGAGTAATCAAACATAAGAAACCTCTAATCCATTAACTTCTGATCGTTCCCGCGTCTTGCCCGGGAATGCAGCGATGGTCGCTTTGCAGCACCACTCAGCAACTGCACAGCGCGTTGTCGAGCACCTTGCGCAACTCCAGCGGATGATCCACCACCACGTCCGCGCCCCAGTGCCGAGGGTTGTCGTCGGGGTGAATGTAGCCATAGGTCACGGCAGCGGTTTTGGTGCCGGCGTCACGGCCGGATTCGATATCGCGCAGATCATCGCCAATAAACAGAACGGTCGACGGATCCAGATCAAGCATCTTGCAGGCAAGGGTCAGCATCTCGGGATCCGGCTTGCTGTTCTTCACGTGATCCGGGCAGATCAGCAGCGCCGAGCGCTCGGCCAGCCCCAGTTGCTGCATGATCGGCTCGGCGAAGCGCAGCGGCTTGTTGGTGACCACGCCCCAGATCAGATGGGCTTTCTCGATGTCGGCCAGCAATTCGCCCATGCCGTCGAACAGCTTGCTGTGCACGGCGCAACCGACGAGATAGCGCTCGAGGAACTCCAGACGCAATTCCTCGAAGCCCGGCGACTCCGGATCCATCGAGAACGTCACCGCGACCATGGCCTTGGCGCCGCCGGAGATTTCATCGCGAATGTGTTTGTCGTTCATTGGCGGCAAGCCACGATCCGCGCGCATCGCCTGGCAGATGGCGATGAAGTCCGGCGCGGTGTCGAGCAGAGTGCCGTCCATGTCGAAAAGGACTGCTCTGATGGCCATCGGCTTACTCCTCGCGCAGGGTCTGGATCATGTAGTTGACGTCAACGTCCGCCGCCAGTTTGTAGTGCTTGGTCAGCGGGTTGTAGGTCAGGCCGATGATGTCCTTGACGGTCAGGCCGGCCATGCGGCTCCAGGCACCCAGCTCGGACGGGCGGATGAATTTCTTGAAGTCGTGGGTGCCGCGCGGCAGCAGCTTCATGATGTATTCGGCGCCGACGATGGCGAACAGGTACGCCTTCGGGTTGCGGTTGATGGTGGAGAAGAATACCTGGCCGCCGGGCTTGACCATGCGGAAGCAGGCGCGGATCACCGAGGACGGGTCCGGTACGTGTTCGAGCATTTCCAGGCAAGTGACGACGTCGAACTGCTCGGGCATTTCTTCGGCCAGGGCTTCGGCGGTGATCTGGCGGTATTCGACGTTCACGCCGGATTCCAGCTGATGCAGCTGCGCGACCGCCAGTGGCGCCTCGCCCATGTCGATGCCGGTCACGGTTGCGCCGCGCTGGGCCATGGCTTCGCTGAGAATGCCGCCGCCGCAACCGACGTCGAGGACCTTTTTGCCAGCCAGGTTGACGCGCTCGTCAATCCAGTTGACCCGCAGCGGGTTGATGTCGTGCAGCGGTTTGAACTCGCTTTCGCGGTCCCACCAGCGATGGGCCAGGGCTTCGAATTTGGCGATTTCGGCGTGGTCGACGTTGCTCATGATTCAATCCTCTAAAACTTGAAAAAGGCTGTAGCCCCGGAGTTTGCCCCAGGGTGTTTACGATTCGGTGTGGCCGCTGATGCGTCGGCCCCAGGCCCGGGCGGTTTCGCCGAGCTGTTGTTCGTCCAGTCGGGTCAGGCGGCGGTCGTCGAGCAACTGCTTGCCGGCGACCCACAGGTGTTTCACGCAGTCGCGACCGGTGGCGTATATAAGCTGCGAAACCGGGTCATAGACCGGTTGTTGCGCAAGACCGGACAGGTCGAAGGCGACGATGTCGGCTGCCTTGCCGAGCTCCAGCGAGCCGGTCTCGGCTTCGATCCCCAGGGCTCGCGCGCCGTTCAGCGTGGCCATGCGCAGCGCCCGGTGGGCGTCCAGCGCGGTGGCCGAGCCGGCGACGGCTTTGGCCAGCAGGGCGGCAGTGCGGGTTTCACCCAGCAGGTCCAGGTCATTGTTGCTCGCCGCGCCATCGGTGCCGACCGCGACGTTGACCCCGGCCTGCCACAGGCGCTCCACCGGGCAGAAGCCGCTGGCCAGCTTCAGGTTCGACTCCGGGCAATGGATCACACTGGTGTTGCTTTCTACCAGCAACGCCAGGTCGTCATCGCTGATCTGGGTCATGTGCACGGCCTGGAAGCGCGGGCCCAGCAGACCGAGACGACCGAGGCGGGCCAGCGGGCGTTCGCCGCGCTGTTCGACCGCTTGCTGCACTTCGAACGCGGTTTCGTGGACGTGCATGTGGATCGACGCATCCAGCTCTTCGGCGATCACGCGGATTTTTTCCAGGTTCTCGTCGCCCACGGTGTAGGGTGCATGAGGGCCGAAAGTGATCTTGATGCGCTCGTGATGCTTCAGGTCGCCGAACAGTTCGACGCCCTGACGAATGGCTTCATCGGCGCTGGCGGCACCCGGAATCGGGAAGTCGAGGATCGGAATCGCGATCTGCGCGCGGATTCCGCTGTTGTGCACGCGCTCGCTGGCAACCTTCGGGAAGAAGTACATGTCCGAGAAACAGGTGATGCCACCTTTTATCTGCTCGGCGATGGCCAGATCGGTGCCGTCACGCACAAAATCTTCATTGACCCATTTGCCCTCGGCCGGCCAGATGTGGTTCTCCAGCCAGGTCATCAGCGGCAGATCGTCGGCCAGGCCACGGAACAGCGTCATCGCGGCGTGGCCGTGGGCGTTGATCAGGCCGGGGCTCAGCAGAACGTCCGGCAGTTCGCGGACTTCGGCGGCGTTACACTTCAGCGCTTCGGCACGCGGGCCGATAAACACGATGCGACCGTCGCGGATGCCCAGGCCATGCTCCTTGAGCACAACGCCTGCGGGTTCGACGGGTACCAGCCAGGTCGGCAGCAATAATAAGTCGAGCGCAATGGCAGGTTTCGGCATCGAGGGTCGGTTCCAGTGCTTTTGTAAAGGATGGCGAAGTATACCCGAGCGTCTTCGCGGGGGGATCGCTATAATCGGCGGCTTTTGTTCATGAGTGCGGGGTGAGGGATGCGCGATCGACTGTTGGCTGCGGAGAAAGTAAAGGCCATCGATTGGCGTGATGGCGCGCTCCACCTGCTGGATCAGCGCGTTTTGCCGTTCGAGGAAAACTGGATCGCCTACACCAGCGCCGCCGGCGTGGCCGAGGCAATTCGTTCGATGGTGGTGCGCGGTGCGCCGGCCATCGGTATCAGTGCGGCCTACGGCATCGTGCTGGCGGCCCGTGCCCGGATTGCCGAAGGTGGCGACTGGTATGCGGCGCTGGAAGAGGATTTCATGTTGCTGGCCGATTCCCGGCCGACCGCGGTGAACCTGTTCTGGGCGTTGAACCGCATGCACGACCGGCTGGACCGTTTGAAGGAAAACGCCGATCCGCTGGCGGCGCTGGAAGCTGAAGCCATCGCGATTCATGAAAGCGATCGCGAAGCCAACCTGACCATGGCCCAGCTCGGCGTCGACCTGATCCGCAAGCATCAGGGCAATGCCCAGGCGATTCTCACTCACTGCAACACCGGCGCCCTGGCCACCGGCGGTTTCGGTACGGCGCTCGGAGTCATTCGCGCGGCGTTCATCGAAGGCATGGTCGAACGTGTCTACGCCGATGAGACCCGGCCGTGGCTGCAAGGCTCGCGCCTGACCGCGTGGGAACTGGCCAACGAAGGCATTCCGGTGACCCTGAACGCTGACTCCGCCGCTGCGCACATCATGAAAACCAAAGGTGTGACCTGGGTGATCGTCGGCGCCGACCGGATCACCGCCAATGGCGACGTGGCGAACAAGATCGGCACCTATCAACTGGCGGTCAACGCCATGCACCACGGCGTGCGTTTCATGGTGGTGGCACCGAGTTCGACCATCGACATGAATCTGGCCAGCGGTGATGACATTCCGATCGAAGAGCGCGACGGCGCCGAGTTGCTGGAGGTTGGCGGCAAGCGCGTCGGGGCTGACGTTGAAGCGTTCAACCCTGTGTTTGACGTAACCCCGGCAGATCTGATCGATGCGATCGTCACCGAAAAAGGCATCGTCGAGCGCCCGGACACCGCGAAGATGGCGCAGTTGATGTGCCGCAAGCGCTTGCATTGATTGGCTTGATGTCCGCGTTGTCCTCTTCGCGAGCAGGCTCGCTCCCACAGGTTTTGTGATCGCCACAGAACCTTGTGGGAGCGAGCCTGCTCGCGATGGGGCCTTGAAAGTCAATAAACATCCGCAATTTCGTCCCGAAATTTGCATTCAGGGAAGCTCTGAGCCTCTCTCGTCCCCGTTAAGCCTGTCATCGGTCATCTAACTATGCTCCATGCGCATCTGGGGGATAGGTGCGTGGCGGCTCTTGTGATAACATCCGGCGTTTTCCGAGGCAGTCCCACGGGGTTGTCTTCACTGCGCAAATCCAGGGTCAACTTGTCGATTTGTCGTAAGTCGGCGCATGGCACTCGGCCTGCATCGACGAGCTTCGTGCGTCCCCTATGGATATGGCGAAGTTTCACCAGAAAAAGGAATCAGGCTTCTCATGGGCGAACTGGCCAAAGAAATCCTCCCGGTCAATATCGAAGACGAGCTGAAACAGTCCTATCTCGACTACGCGATGAGCGTGATCGTCGGCCGTGCACTGCCGGATGCGCGCGATGGCTTGAAGCCCGTGCACCGTCGCGTGCTGTTCGCGATGAGCGAGCTGGGCAACGACTTCAACAAGCCGTACAAGAAATCTGCCCGTGTCGTTGGTGACGTGATCGGTAAGTATCACCCGCACGGTGATACCGCGGTGTACGACACCATCGTCCGCATGGCGCAGCCTTTCTCCCTGCGTTACCTGCTGGTCGACGGACAGGGCAACTTCGGTTCGGTGGACGGCGACAACGCCGCGGCCATGCGATACACCGAAGTGCGCATGACCAAGCTGGCGCACGAGCTGCTGGCCGACCTGCACAAGGAAACCGTGGACTGGGTGCCGAACTACGACGGCACCGAGCTGATCCCGGCAGTCATGCCGACCCGCGTTCCGAACCTGCTGGTCAACGGTTCCAGCGGTATCGCCGTGGGCATGGCGACCAACATTCCGCCGCACAACCTCGGTGAAGTCATCGACGGTTGCCTGGCCCTCATCGACAACCCCGAGCTGACCGTCGATGAGCTGATGCAATACATTCCCGGTCCGGACTTTCCGACTGCCGCGATCATCAACGGTCGCGCCGGCATCATCGAAGCCTACCGCACCGGCCGTGGCCGCATTTACATGCGCGCCCGCTCGATCATCGAAGACATCGACAAGGTCGGTGGTCGTCAGCAGATCGTTATCACCGAACTCCCTTACCAGCTGAACAAGGCGCGTCTGATCGAGAAGATCGCCGAGCTGGTAAAAGAGAAGAAACTCGAAGGCATCACCGAACTGCGCGACGAGTCCGACAAGGACGGTATGCGCGTCGTGATCGAGCTGCGTCGCGGCGAAGTGCCCGAGGTGATCCTCAACAACCTCTACGCCCAGACCCAGCTGCAATCGGTATTTGGCATCAACATCGTTGCGCTGATCGACGGCCGTCCGCGGATCCTGAACCTCAAGGACCTGCTGGAAGCCTTCGTCCGTCACCGTCGCGAAGTGGTTACCCGCCGTACCGTGTTCGAACTGCGCAAGGCGCGCGAGCGTGGTCACATCCTCGAAGGTCAGGCCGTTGCCCTATCGAACATCGACCCGGTGATCGCCCTGATCAAGGCTTCGCCGACGCCGTCGGAAGCCAAGGAAGCGCTGGTCAGCACGCCGTGGGAATCCTCGGCTGTGGTGGCGATGGTGGAACGTGCCGGTGCCGATTCGTGCCGTCCGGAAAACCTCGATCCGCAATACGGTCTGCGCGACGGCAAGTACTTCCTGTCGCCGGAACAGGCGCAAGCCATTCTGGAGCTGCGTCTGCATCGTCTGACCGGTCTGGAACACGAAAAGCTGCTGGCCGAGTATCAAGAGATCCTCAACCAGATCGGCGAGCTGATCCGCATCCTCAACAGCGCCGTGCGCCTGATGGAAGTGATCCGCGAAGAGCTGGAAGTGATCCGCGCCGAATACGGCGACGTGCGCCGCACCGAAATCCTCGATGCCCGTCTCGACCTGACCCTGGGTGACATGATCCCGGAAGAAGAGCGCGTCGTGACCATCTCCCACGGTGGCTATGCCAAGACCCAGCCGCTGGCTGCGTACCAGGCCCAGCGTCGTGGCGGTAAAGGCAAATCGGCTACCGGCGTGAAGGATGAGGACTACATCGCTCACCTGCTGGTCGCCAACAGCCACACCACCCTGCTGCTGTTCTCCAGCAAGGGCAAGGTGTACTGGCTGAAGACCTACGAAATTCCGGAAGCGTCCCGTGCCGCCCGTGGTCGTCCGCTGGTCAACCTGCTGCCGCTGGATGACGGTGAATACATCACCACCATGCTGCCGGTCGAGGAATACACCGAAGGTCACTACATCTTCATGGCTACCGCCAACGGCACCGTGAAGAAGACCCCGCTGGAATCCTTCAGTCGTCAGCGCAGCGTCGGTCTGATCGCGCTGGAACTGGACGAAGGCGACGTGCTGATCTCCGCGGCCATCACCGATGGCGAGCGTGAAGTGATGCTGTTCTCCGACGGTGGCAAGGTCACCCGCTTCAAGGAATCCGACGTTCGTGCCATGGGCCGTACTGCCCGTGGTGTGCGCGGCATGCGTCTGCCGGAAGGGCAGAAGCTGATTTCGATGCTGATCCCGGAAGAAGGCAGCCAGATCCTCACCGCTTCCGAGCGTGGCTACGGCAAGCGCACCGCGATCACCGAGTTCCCTGAGTACAAACGTGGCGGCCAGGGCGTGATCGCCATGGTCAGCAACGAGCGTAACGGCCGTCTGGTCGGTGCGGTTCAGGTGCTCGACGGCGAGGAGATCATGCTGATTTCCGACCAGGGCACGCTGGTGCGTACCCGTGTCGACGAAGTTTCCAGTCTGGGTCGTAACACCCAGGGCGTGACCCTGATCAAGCTTGCCAAGGATGAAACCCTGGTCGGTCTGGAGCGGGTCCAGGAGCCGTCGGAAGTCGAGGGTGAAGAGTTTGAAGGTGAAGAAGGTGTCGAGCTGGAAGAAGGCGTGATCGGCGCCGAACCGGACGATGCGGTCGACAACCTGCAGGCGGACGCCGCAGACGAAGAAGAGTCGCAAGACTAACCAAATCGTAGCAGGGCAGAGTGTTTGCTCTGTCCGCTACCGTGATTGCATAGCGAGAGTGGATGTGAGCAAACGAGCCTATAACTTCTGCGCAGGTCCCGCTGCGCTGCCTGAAGCTGTCCTGTTGCGTGCCCAGTCCGAGATGCTCGACTGGCACGGCAAGGGTCTGTCGGTCATGGAAATGAGCCATCGCAGTGATGACTACGTGGCCATCGCCGAGAAGGCCGAACAAGACCTGCGCGACCTGCTGTCCATCCCCTCCAATTACAAAGTGCTGTTCCTGCAGGGCGGTGCGAGCCAACAGTTCGCCGAAATTCCGCTGAACCTGCTGCCTGAGAACGGCACTGCCGACTATGTCGAAACCGGCATCTGGTCAAAAAAAGCCATCGAGGAAGCGCGTCGCTTCGGCAACGTCAATGTTGCCGCCAGCGCCAAGCCTTATGACTATCTGGCCATCCCTGGCCAGAACGAGTGGAAGCTGACTCCGGGTGCGGCCTATCTGCACTATGCGTCCAACGAAACCATCGGCGGCCTGCAGTTCGACTGGGTTCCCGAGGCTGGTGACGTTCCGCTGGTGGTCGACATGTCATCCGATATCCTCTCGCGTCCGATCGATGTGTCGCAGTACGGCCTGATCTACGCCGGCGCGCAGAAGAACATCGGCCCGAGCGGTCTGGTCGTGGTGATCGTCCGTGAAGACCTGCTGGGTCGCGCCCGCAGTTCGTGCCCGACCATGCTCGACTACAAGATCTCCGCCGATAACGGCTCGATGTACAACACCCCGGCGACCTATTCCTGGTACCTCTCGGGCCTGGTTTTCGAGTGGCTGAAGGAGCAGGGTGGCGTCGCCGCGATGGAGCAGCGCAACAAGGCGAAGAAAGATCGCCTGTACGGCTTCATCGACAACAGTGACTTCTATACAAACCCGATCAGCGTCAACGCCCGGTCGTGGATGAACGTGCCGTTCCGTCTGGCTGACGAGCGTCTGGACAAGGCGTTCCTGGCCGGCGCCGACGCCCGTGGCCTGCTCAACCTCAAGGGCCATCGTTCGGTGGGCGGCATGCGTGCCTCGATCTACAACGCCCTGGGTCTGGACGCCGTCGAAGCGCTGGTTGGCTACATGGCTGAATTCGAGAAGGAGCATTCCTGATGTCCGAGCAGGAGCTCAAGGCGCTGCGCGTTCGCATCGATAACCTGGATGAGAAGATCCTCCAGCTGATCAGCGATCGCGCGCGCTGCGCCGAAGAAGTTGCCCGGGTCAAAATGGCCAGCCTGGCCGAAGGCGAGCAGCCGGTGTTCTATCGCCCTGAGCGTGAGGCACAGGTCCTCAAGCGCGTGATGGAGCGCAACAAGGGGCCGCTGGGCAACGAAGAGATGGCGCGCTTGTTCCGCGAAATCATGTCTTCGTGCCTGGCCCTCGAGAACCCGCTGAAAGTGGCTTATCTCGGTCCGGAAGGTACCTTCACTCAAGCGGCGGCCATGAAGCACTTCGGTCACGCAGTGATCAGCAAGCCGATGGCGGCAATCGACGAAGTGTTCCGTG
Organism: Pseudomonas sp. B21-021; assembly: GCF_024749205.1. Lineage (NCBI taxonomy): Bacteria > Pseudomonadati > Pseudomonadota > Gammaproteobacteria > Pseudomonadales > Pseudomonadaceae > Pseudomonas > Pseudomonas sp. B21-021. Next base: position 4,692,451 of record NZ_CP087192.1, on the reverse strand, counting down.
AAGTGGCGGCCGGTGCGGTGAACTTTGGCGTGGTGCCGGTGGAGAACTCCACCGAAGGTGCGGTCAACCACACCCTCGACAGCTTCCTCGAGCACGACATGGTGATTTGTGGCGAAGTCGAGCTGCGGATTCACCATCATCTGTTGGTCGGTGAAAACACCAAGACCGACAGCATCAGCCGCATCTATTCCCATGCCCAGTCGCTGGCCCAGTGCCGCAAGTGGCTGGACGCCCATTACCCGAATGTCGAGCGTGTGGCGGTGTCCAGCAACGCCGAAGCGGCCAAGCGGGTCAAGGGTGAGTGGAACTCGGCAGCGATCGCCGGTGACATGGCAGCCGGGCTGTATGGCCTGACCCGTCTTGCCGAGAAGATCGAAGATCGTCCGGACAACTCCACGCGCTTCCTGATGATCGGTAACCAGGAAGTGCCGCCGACCGGCGACGACAAGACTTCGATCATCGTATCCATGAGCAACAAGCCCGGCGCGCTCCATGAGCTGCTGGTGCCGTTCCATGACAACGGGATCGACCTGACCCGGATCGAAACCCGTCCGTCGCGCAGCGGCAAATGGACCTACGTGTTCTTCATCGACTTCGTCGGTCATCACCGTGATCCGCTGATCAAAGGTGTATTGGAAAAGATCAGTCAGGAAGCAGTAGCACTCAAGGTGCTGGGTTCCTACCCGAAAGCAGTTCTTTAAGGGGTGGTAGCAATGAGTGGCAACTTCCTCGCTCTGGCACAGCCGGGCGTGCAACAACTTTCGCCATACGTGCCGGGCAAGCCCGTGGACGAACTGGCGCGCGAGCTGGACCTGGATCCGGCAAGCATCGTCAAGCTGGCGAGCAACGAAAACCCGTTGGGCGCGAGCCCGAAAGCGCTGGCCGCGATCCGCGAAGCGCTGGACGAGCTGACCCGTTATCCGGACGGCAACGGTTTTGCCCTGAAATCCCTGCTGGCCGAGCAATGCCGTGTCGAGCCGAACCAGGTGACCCTGGGCAACGGCTCCAACGATATTCTCGAACTGGTCGCGCGCGCCTATCTGGCGCCGGGCCTGAATGCCGTGTTCAGCGAGCACGCGTTCGCGGTCTACCCGATCGCGACCCAGGCGGTCGGCGCTCAGGCCAAGGTCGTTCCGGCCAAGGATTGGGGTCATGACCTGCCGGCGATGCTGGCGGCCATCGACGCCAACACCCGTGTCGTGTTCATCGCCAACCCGAACAACCCGACCGGCACCTGGTTCGGCGCCGAAGCGCTGGACGAGTTCCTGCAGGACGTGCCGGAGCATGTGCTGGTTGTTCTGGACGAGGCTTACATCGAATACGCCGAAGGCAGCGATCTGCCGGACGGTCTGGATTTCCTCGCGGCTTATCCGAACCTGCTGGTCTCGCGCACGTTCTCCAAGGCCTACGGTCTGGCGGCGCTGCGCGTTGGTTACGGCTTGTCCACCCCGGTGGTGGCGGACGTGCTGAACCGTGTACGCCAGCCGTTCAACGTCAACAGCCTGGCCTTGGCCGCGGCATGTGCGGCGCTGAAGGACGAGGAATATCTGGCGCAGAGCCGTCAGCTCAATGAATCCGGCATGCAACAGCTGGAAGCGGGTTTCCGCGAGCTGGGCCTGAGCTGGATTCCGTCCAAGGGCAACTTTATCTGTGTCGATCTCGGTCAGGTGGCGGCTCCGGTGTTCCAGGGCCTGCTGCGCGAAGGCGTGATCGTGCGTCCGGTGGCCAACTACGGCATGCCGAACCATCTGCGGGTGACCATCGGTCTGCCGGCGGAAAACAGCCGCTTCCTCGAAGCGCTGCGCAAGGTTCTGGCTCGTGGGTGATGTCACTGCGCTGCAATCTGCTGCACCTATGATCGGGCGCCTGGTGGTGGTCGGTCTGGGGTTGATCGGTGGTTCGTTTGCCAAAGGCTTGCGTGAAAGCGGCGTGTGCCGCGAAGTGGTCGGGGTCGATCTCGACCCGCAATCGCGCAAGCTGGCGGTCGAGTTGGGCGTGGTGGATCGCTGCGAAGACGACCTGGTGGCGGCTTGCCAGGGCGCGGACGTGATCCAGTTGGCGGTGCCGATCCTGGCCATGGAAAAAGTGCTGGCCCGTCTGGCCAGTATGGATCTGGGGCAGGCGATCCTGACGGATGTCGGCAGCGCCAAGGGCAATGTGGTGCGCGCGGCGACCGAAGCGTTCGGCGGCATGCCGGCGCGTTTCGTGCCGGGCCATCCGATTGCCGGCTCCGAGCAGAGCGGGGTGGAAGCCTCCAACTCGGAACTGTTCCGCCGTCATAAAGTGATTCTGACCCCGCTGGAGCAGACCGATCCGGCTGCCCTGGCGGTGGTTGATCGCTTGTGGCGCGAGCTGGGCGCCGACGTCGAGCACATGCAGGTCGAGCGTCACGATGAAGTGCTGGCCGCGACCAGTCATCTGCCGCACCTGCTGGCCTTCGGTCTGGTCGATTCGCTGGCCAAGCGCAATGAAAACCTTGAGATCTTCCGTTACGCTGCGGGCGGTTTCCGTGATTTCACAAGAATCGCCGGAAGCGACCCGGTCATGTGGCATGACATCTTTCTCGCCAACCGCGAGGCTGTCCTGCGCACACTCGATACATTTCGCAGCGACCTCGACGCCTTGCGCGACGCGGTCGATGCAGGGGATGGGCACCAATTGTTGGGCGTCTTCACGCGCGCCCGGGTTGCCCGCGAGCATTTCAGTAAAATCCTGGCCCGCAGGGCCTATGTGGACGCTATGAATTCCAACGATCTGATTTTCCTGGCTCAACCTGGTGGCCGCCTGTCCGGTCGGATTCGCGTACCGGGTGACAAATCGATTTCCCACCGTTCGATCATGCTCGGTTCCCTGGCTGAAGGCGTCACCGAAGTCGAAGGCTTCCTCGAGGGCGAAGATGCTCTGGCGACCTTGCAGGCGTTCCGCGACATGGGCGTGGTCATCGAAGGCCCGCATCACGGCCGTGTGACCATCCACGGTGTCGGTCTGCACGGTCTGAAGCCTGCGCCGGGCCCGATCTATCTGGGCAACTCCGGCACTTCGATGCGCCTGCTGTCCGGCCTGCTGGCCGCGCAGGACTTCGACAGCACCCTGACCGGTGATGCTTCGCTGTCCAAGCGCCCGATGAATCGCGTCGCCAACCCGCTGCGGGAAATGGGCGCCGTGATCGAAACCGCTGCCGAAGGTCGTCCACCGATGACCATTCGTGGCGGTCACAAGCTCAAAGGCCTGACCTACACGATGCCGATGGCCAGTGCTCAGGTTAAGTCCTGCCTGCTGCTGGCGGGTCTGTACGCCGAAGGCAAGACCACCGTTACCGAGCCAGCCCCGACTCGCGATCACACTGAGCGCATGCTGCGCGGCTTCGGCTACCCGGTGAGCGTCAACGGTGCCACGGCATCGGTTGAGTCCGGCGGCAAGCTGACCGCGACCCACATCGAAGTGCCGGGCGACATCTCGTCTTCGGCATTCTTCCTGGTGGCCGCGTCGATCGCCGAAGGTTCGGAGCTGGTGCTCGAACACGTCGGCATCAACCCGACCCGTACCGGCGTGATCGACATCCTGCGCCTGATGGGCGCCGACATCACTCTGGAAAACCAGCGTGAAGTGGGCGGCGAGCCGGTTGCCGACCTGCGTGTGCGAGCGGCTAAACTCAAGGGTATCGAGATTCCGGAAGCGCTGGTTCCACTGGCGATCGACGAATTCCCGGTGCTGTTCGTGGCCGCGGCCTGTGCCGAAGGGCGCACCGTGCTGACCGGCGCCGAAGAGCTGCGGGTCAAGGAGTCGGACCGTATCCAGGTCATGGCGGACGGTCTGCTGGCGCTGGGCGTCAAGTGCGAACCGACTCCGGACGGCATCATCATCGACGGCGGCCAGATCGGCGGCGGCGAAGTGCATGGTCATGGCGATCACCGCATCGCGATGGCTTTCAGCGTGGCCTCGCTGCGCGCCACGGCACCGATCCGCATCCATGACTGCGCCAACGTCGCGACATCGTTCCCGAACTTCCTGGCGCTGTGCGCACAGGTCGGCATTCGTGTGGCGCAAGAGGCTCAGTCGTGAACAACATTGCACCGGTCATCACCATCGATGGGCCAAGCGGCTCGGGCAAAGGCACCGTAGCCGGGATTCTGGCCAAGCGTCTGGGCTGGAACCTGCTGGATTCCGGTGCGCTGTATCGCCTTTTGGCGTTTGCTGCGCACAACCATGGTGTCGACCTGACCAATGAAGAGCTGCTGAAGAAACTGGCCGCTCATCTGGATGTGCAGTTCATCGCGGCGACCGACGGTCAACTGCAACGCATCATTCTGGAAGGTGACGAAGTCAGCGATGTCATCCGTACTGAAAGCGTCGGTTCCGGCGCTTCTCAGGTGGCTGCATTGCCGGCCGTGCGCGAGGCGCTGCTGCAGCGCCAGCGTGCTTTCCAGGAAACCCCGGGCCTGGTGGCCGATGGTCGGGACATGGGCACGGTGGTTTTTCCGAATGCGCCCCTGAAGATTTTCCTCACCGCCAGTGCCGAGGAGCGGGCTCGCCGTCGATATTTGCAGTTGAAGGGCAAAGTCGAGGGTGTTAGTCTGTCGAGTCTGCTAGATGAGATCCGTGCGCGCGACGAGCGTGATACCCAGCGAGCGGTGGCCCCGCTCAAGCCGGCGGCTGACGCCATACAGCTGGATTCCACGGAGTTGTCCATCGATCAGGTGCTGGAACGCATCATGAGCGAGATCGCCATTCGCGATATCGCCGGGTGACCAGGAAGGCCGCAGGGGACCAGTCATAGTCCTGCGGTGGCTTCCTTTAAATGAAACTGACCCGCATCGTCTGGGATGTGGAGACGGGCGTATTTTTCGCCCTAATCAACAGGAATTAAAATGAGCGAAAGCTTTGCGGAACTCTTTGAAGAAAGCCTAAAGACCCTGAACCTTCAGGCAGGCTCCATCATCACCGGTGTTATCGTTGATATCGATTACCAAGCTCGCTGGGTAACCGTTCACGCTGGCCTGAAGTCCGAAGCACTGATCCCTCTGGAGCAGTTCTACAACGACGCTGGCGAACTGAACATCAACGTCGGTGACGAAGTTCACGTTGCTCTGGACTCGGTTGAAGACGGTTTCGGTGAAACCAAGCTGTCCCGTGAAAAAGCCAAGCGCGCTGAATGCTGGATCGTTCTGGAAGCAGCCTTCGCAGCCGAGGAAGTGGTCAAGGGCGTTATCAACGGTAAGGTTAAAGGCGGCTTCACTGTCGACGTTAACGGCATCCGTGCGTTCCTGCCAGGTTCCCTGGTTGACGTCCGTCCAGTGCGCGACACCACGCACCTGGAAGGCAAAGAGCTGGAATTCAAGGTCATTAAGCTGGACCAGAAGCGCAACAACGTTGTCGTTTCCCGTCGCAGCGTCCTGGAAGCCGAGAACTCCGCCGAGCGTGAAGCTCTGCTGGAATCCCTGCAGGAAGGCCAGCAAGTCAAAGGTATCGTCAAAAACCTCACCGATTACGGCGCATTCGTCGATCTGGGTGGCGTGGACGGCCTGCTGCACATCACCGACATGGCGTGGAAGCGTATCAAGCACCCTTCCGAAATCGTCAATGTTGGCGACGAGATCGACGTCAAGGTTCTGAAATACGATCGCGAGCGCAATCGTGTTTCCCTGGGCCTGAAGCAACTGGGTGAAGATCCATGGGTTGCTATCAAAGCCCGTTACCCAGAAAGCACTCGCGTTACCGCCCGTGTAACCAACCTGACCGACTACGGCTGCTTCGCTGAGCTGGAAGAAGGCGTTGAAGGTCTGGTACACGTTTCGGAAATGGACTGGACCAACAAGAACATCCACCCTTCGAAAGTCGTACAAGTCGGCGACGAAGTGGAAGTCATGGTTCTGGACATCGACGAAGAGCGTCGTCGTATCTCCCTGGGCATCAAGCAGTGCAAGTCGAACCCATGGGAAGACTTCTCTGGCCAGTTCAACAAGGGCGACAAGATCTCCGGCACCATCAAGTCGATCACCGATTTCGGTATCTTCATTGGTCTGGACGGCGGCATCGACGGTCTGGTTCACCTGTCCGACATCTCCTGGAACGAAGTGGGCGAAGAAGCCGTGCGTCGTTTCAAGAAGGGCGACGAGCTGGACACCGTTATCCTGTCGGTTGACCCGGAGCGTGAGCGTATCTCCCTGGGTATCAAGCAACTGGAAAGCGATCCGTTCTCCGAGTACGTCTCGGTTAACGACAAAGGCGCAATCGTTACTGGCACCGTGAAAGAAGTTGACGCCAAAGGCGCCATCATCGTTCTGGCCGACGACATCGAAGCGACTCTGAAAGCCTCCGAAATCAGCCGTGACCGCGTTGAAGACGCGCGCAACGTTCTGAAAGAAGGCCAGCAAGTAGAAGCCAAGATCATCAGCGTTGATCGTAAGAGCCGCGTAATCCAGCTGTCGATCAAATCGAAAGACGATGCTGAAGAGAAAGAAGCCATCCAGAGCCTGAAAGCAGCTCCGGAAGGCGAAGCAGCCGACACCACCATGGCGGCACTGCTGCGTCAAGCAATGGCCAAACAGAACTGAGTTCTGTCTGATCATTAAAAAGGGCGACTTCGGTCGCCCTTTTTTGTGCCTGCGATTTGGTGGGTGTCGCGCTCTGGTTGTGCGAGTGAAACCATTCCCTTTGCCGGGTGGTCTGTTTCTTTAATCGGATCAATCGTCTATTCGCGTCTAGGCTTAGTCTGAAGATCGCAGTAGTCGGGCAGGCGCCTGGCATAAGGAAGTGAATGAGCAAATTTATAGTGTTTATAGGTGTCTTGATGTTGGCGGGCTGCACAACGAGCGCCAAGACCCATGCGGTGCGTGGAGTCAGTGGTATCGAGGTTGACTGTTCCGGCTTGGGTTCGGGCTGGGAGAAGTGTCAGAAGCGTGCCGCCAAGGAATGCAAGGGGGCGGGGTATAAGGTGGTCACGCGATCCGATGACGCCCGGGATGAGGATGAGTTTCCCTTTGGCTTCAATCCGGCAGGCTACGTCACCCGAACCATGTTGGTGATTTGTCGGTGAGTGAGCGTTGGCGGGCTTGTCGCCCGATGCCCTGAAAATGGGCGTTTCGGCGAGCGGAAAGATATGTCAAGCCCTGGGCTGTTCAAAATCTTCCGGGCGTGCTAAAACCTTTCAAGCGCTGATCTAGCTGCTTGAAAAAGAAGGGAAAAATATGACGAAGTCGGAGTTGATCGAACGAATTGTCACCCATCAGGGGCTGCTCTCATCCAAGGATGTGGAGCTGGCCATCAAGACCATGCTTGAGCAAATGTCCCAGTGTCTGGCCACGGGGGATCGTATCGAGATCCGTGGTTTTGGCAGCTTTTCCTTGCACTATCGTGCGCCGCGTGTCGGTCGTAATCCAAAGACCGGTCAGTCCGTCAGCCTTGATGGAAAATTCGTTCCGCATTTCAAGCCAGGCAAAGAGCTGCGAGATCGCGTGAATGAAGAAGAGGAGGAGGGGGTTTGACGGTCGCCGTTACGCGAGGAAGCCGCTCATGAGTAATCTCAAGCGCATTTTGTTTTCCGTTTTGATTCTATTGCTTGTATTGGCGATCCTTGCGTTCGTTCTCGAAAACCAGCAATCGGTCTCCCTGCTGTTTCTTGGTTGGGCAGGACCACAACTTCCGGTATCGGTGATTACGGTTGGTGCATTGCTGGTAGGTATGCTGATCGGGCCGTTTTTTGGCTGGTTTCTGGGACGTTCGTCCAGAGCTTCACGCAAGCGTGTAGTGTGATAACGGCAGGCGCAGGGCGTCTGTCGAAATTGCGTCCTTACCTGTCTATATCCATTAGTAAAAGATTCATTAAGCTGTAAAATGCGTCCCTTGTTCGATAGTGGCATATTCCCACATCGATTTAGACTGACTCTGACGGAAGCCACAGGTTTGATGGCTTCTGCATTCATGGATTAGGCAGTGCTCGTTGGTGACACTGTCCGCAGCTCAAGGGTATGGTTTCGCGTGAAAATTCTAGTTACCGGCGGCGCCGGCTTCATCGGCTCAGCAGTCATCCGTCACATAATTTCCAATACCAACGACGCAGTGATCAACGTCGACAAGCTGACGTATGCCGGTAACCTCGAGTCGCTGGCCGAGGTTAGCGGTAATTCACGCTATGCATTCGAGCGCGTCGATATCTGTGATCGTGACCAGATCGACCGTGTTTTGCGTGAGCACCAACCAGATGCCATCATGCATCTGGCCGCAGAGTCTCACGTCGATCGCTCGATTACCGGTCCGTCCGAGTTCATTCAGACGAACATTATCGGCACTTACACTCTGCTGGAAGCTGCTCGCCATTATTGGGCGCAATTGGATGGTGCGCGCAAAGCCAACTTCCGTTTCCATCATATTTCGACCGATGAAGTTTACGGTGACCTTGAAGGCCCTGAAGACCTCTTTACCGAAACCACACCTTATCAGCCAAGCTCGCCTTATTCGGCCAGCAAAGCCAGCTCCGATCACCTCGTTCGCGCCTGGGCTCGCACTTATGGCCTGCCGACATTGGTTACCAATTGCTCGAACAACTACGGCCCGTGCCACTTCCCTGAGAAATTGATTCCATTGATCATTCTCAATGCACTGGAAGGCAAGCCCTTGCCGGTTTACGGCAAAGGCAATCAGGTTCGCGACTGGCTGTATGTCGAAGACCACGCCCGTGCGTTGTACAAAGTTGTGACCGAAGGTGTGGTTGGTGAGACATACAACATCGGCGGTCATAACGAAAAACAGAACATTGAAGTCGTGAACACGCTTTGTGCACTACTCGATGAATTGCGTCCAGACTCCGCTCATCGTCCTCATTCGAGCCTGATCACCTACGTTCAGGATCGTCCCGGTCATGACCAGCGTTATGCAATCGATGCGAGCAAAATCCAGCGAGACCTGGGTTGGACTCCGGAAGAAACATTCGAAACCGGCATCCGCAAGACTGTCGAGTGGTATTTGAGCAATACCCAATGGGTAGAGCATGTGAAGAGTGGCAGCTACCAGCAATGGATCGACCAGAACTACGCAGGTCGCTCGAACAAAGCATGAAAATCCTACTTTTAGGAAAAAACGGCCAAGTGGGCTGGGAGCTGCAGCGCTCCCTTGCTCCAATTGGTGAGTTGATTGCATTGGATCGTCACTCGGTGAGCGGGCTAAGCGGCGACTTGTCCGACCTTGAAGGCTTGCGCGCAACGATTCGTCAGTGCGCACCCGATATCATCGTCAATGCTGCGGCGTACACCGCGGTCGACAAAGCTGAATCTGAAAAAGAGTTGGCTGAGCGCGTAAATGGTTTGGCGAGTCGAGTGATGGCTGAAGAGGCTGCCGCTTCCGGTGCCTGGCTGATTCACTATTCGACAGATTACGTCTTTAGTGGCGAGGGCTCCGTGCCATGGCAGGAGACTGATGCTGTTGCGCCAGTCAATTACTATGGTTTCAGCAAGCTCGCTGGCGAACAGGCGATTATCGCATCTGGCTGCAAATATCTGATTTTTCGCACAAGTTGGGTATATGGCGCTCGCGGCAATAATTTTGCGAAGACTATGCTGCGTCTGGCGAAAGATCGCGGAACGCTCAATATTATCGCTGACCAGATCGGCGCCCCTACTGGCGCGGATTTGATTGCCGATGTGACGGCGTTAGCTATTCAGCAAGTTCTTAAGCGCCCGGAATTAGCAGGTCTCTATCACTTGGCCGCTGCCGGAGAAGTGTCCTGGCATGGTTATGCCAGTCACGTGATTGAGTTTGCCAAGGCGCAAGGTGAAGAGTTGGCGGTAACAGCCATTAACCCAATCGATACAACCGCCTATCCAACGCCGGCGAGCCGACCGCTGAATTCGCGTTTGAATACTCGCAAGCTGCGCGACAATTTTTCTCTACACTTGCCGGATTGGCAAAGTGGTGTAACCCGAATGCTTAGGGAAGTTCTGAACAAATGATCACGACAAATCGTAAAGGCATCATCCTCGCCGGTGGCTCGGGCACGCGCCTGCACCCGTTGACCCTCGGTGTGTCCAAACAAATGCTGCCGATCTACGACAAACCGATGATTTTTTATCCGCTGTCCGTTTTGATGCTGGCGGGTATGCGAGAAATCCTGATCATTTCCACGCCGGAAGATTTGCCGTGCTTCCGTAAACTGCTGGGTGATGGAAGCCTGTACGGGATCAAGCTCACTTATGCCGAGCAGCCAAGCCCGGACGGCCTGGCTCAGGCGTTCATTATTGGTGAAGAGTTCATCGGTCAGGATCCATGCTGTCTGATTCTGGGGGACAACATCTTCTACGGTCAGCATTTCTCGGATAATTTGCGCTCCGCCAGTACCCAACAAAAGGGCGCAACCGTATTTGGCTACCACGTCTCCGATCCTGAACGCTTTGGTGTCGTCGAGTTTGATAAAAGTGGCAAGGCTTTGAGTATCGAAGAGAAGCCGCTGAAGCCAAAATCGAACTATGCGGTCACCGGTCTGTATTTCTACGATAACGATGTGGTCGAGATCGCCAAGAGCATCAAGCCCTCCGAGCGTGGCGAGCTGGAAATCACCGACGTCAACCGTGCGTATCTGGAGCGCCAGACCCTGAGCGTGGAAATGCTCGGTCGCGGTTTTGCCTGGCTGGATACCGGTACTCACGACTCACTGCTTGAAGCCAGTCACTTCGTTCACACGATCGAACAGCGTCAGGGTCTGAAAGTGGCGTGTCTGGAAGAGATCGCCTATCACAATGGCTGGATTTCTGCCGAGCAGCTTAACGCACAAGCGCAAGCACTGAAGAAGACGGGTTACGGTCAATACCTTCAGAAGTTGCTGGACTCGCCGTCTGCCTGATCGAAAGTTCTGACTTTCGCAACGCTATGTTTATCGCTGCAAGCAGGAATGGCATGCCAGTAGAACATCCCAAGGTTGCGATTTTGCTGGCCGCCTACAATGGCATGCAGTGGATCGAGGAGCAGTTGGCCTCGATCCTCGGTCAGGCAGCTGTCGACGTAACCGTTTATATAAGTATTGATCCCTCCAATGACGGTACCGAGGCATGGTGCGCCGATTATGCTGCGCAGCATCCGAACGTAATCGTCTTGCCCGACGCCGGTGCGTTTGGTGGGGCCTCCCGCAACTTCTTCCGTTTGATTCGAGATGTTGATCTTGAAGGCTACGATTTCATCGCTTTTGCTGATCAGGATGACGTCTGGTATCTGGACAAGATCGAGCGCGCTATCCGGTCGATCAAATCTCTTGGCGTGGATGCTTACTCGAGTAACGTAGTTGCGTTCTGGCCTGATGGTCGTAACCAGGTACTGGACAAGGCCCAGCCGCAAACCCGCTGGGACTTTCTCTTTGAGGCTGCCGGACCGGGCTGTACGTATGTCATGAGCAAAAGGATGATGCAGTTGCTGAAGGGCTCATTGTTCAAACATTGGGATGCCTTACAACAGGTCAGTCTGCATGACTGGTATTGCTATGCGTTCGCACGCAGTCGTGGTTTGCGCTGGTTCATTGATCCGCAGCCATCCATGTGTTATCGCCAGCACGAAAGTAATCAGATCGGGGCCAATACCGGTATAAATCCACTGATTGCGCGTTATAAAACTATCCATGACGGTTGGTGGTTTTCTCAGATTCGAATGATTGCGCAGTTGGTGGGTCTCGCCGATGATCCATTCGTCCGGCAATGGCTACCTTTGGGCCGTCGACAATTATTGCGACTGTCGTTAACAGCCGGTGAATGTCGTCGTCGAACCAGGGACAAGCTGTTCTTTTTCTTTATTTGTTGCGCGACTGCCGTGATCGGGAAGAAAACCAAATGAAAGGTGCTCGGGTATTGGTAACCGGGGCGACGGGGTTTGTCGGCGAGGCCGTGGTGTTCCGCCTGCTTCTCGACAAGATCTACACACCAGTTGCGGCTGCGCGTGGCGAAACTCGGTTGAGTGGTTTGTGTGATGTCGTGTCTTTTGATTTGGATGAGCGCGTTTTATTGCCGCCATTGAATAATGTTCAGACGGTGATTCATTGTGCGGCCAGGGTTCATGTAATGAACGAGGGGGAGGCTGATCCGCTTGCCATGTTTCGGCAAATGAATGTGCAGGGCACTGCGCGGCTGGCCCGTCATGCGGCAGCGTCCGGGGTGAAGCGCTTCATCTTTGTCAGTTCGATCAAGGTCAATGGCGAAGAGTCACCCGCCGGGAGGCCATTTACCGCAGCCGATATTCCCGCGCCTGTTGATCCTTACGGTATTTCCAAGTGCGAGGCAGAGGAAGTCGTGCGTCAAATCGCACTGGAAACCGCAATGGAGTTGGTGATTATTCGACCGCCTCTGGTGTACGGGCCGGGTGTCAAAGCCAACTTTCTAAGTATGATGCGCTGGTTGCAAAAAGGATTGCCACTGCCATTGGGGGCATTGGGCAATCGCCGCAGCCTGGTGGCAATCAGTAATCTGGTGGATCTTTTGGTGACCTGCATCGATCATCCAAAAGCAGCCAATCAAACGTTTCTGGTAAGTGATGGCGAAGATCTTTCGACCACTCAATTGCTTCAAAGGATGGCGAGTGCCCTGACTGTCCGAGCGCGATTGTTGCCCGTGCCTCCGTTTGTTCTGCGCCTTGGGGCGGCTTTATTGGGTAGGAGAGCCTTGGCTCAACGACTCTGCGGCTCGTTACAGGTCGATATGGAAAAGACGCGCACAGTGCTGGAGTGGACGCCGCCCGTCAGCGTGAGCCAGGCACTTCAGGCCACTGCCAACCATTTTCGGGAGCGCTAAACGGGTCGGTATTTTTTGTGGATGTCACTTTTCCGCTAAGGCTTGCTCGATAAAGCATGGCCATTGATCTGACCCTCGAAGAATTGGCAGATTGCCACCCTTTTGCCAATTAGGGCGCCTTGATACCCTACGCAGCCCAAATCAGTACGCCTTGGCAGGATTTTTCCGGCTCAAGGCAACATTCAGATTACTCTTTTCATACCATGACCACCGCCTTGTGCTGTTGAAGGTGGTGATGTCACTGGGCTATCAAATTGGTATGACTTATAATGGCAAATTTTTCGCTGTCGGGAGCGGTCCATGAGAGGGGCATGTGATTTTCATGCTGCCAAGGCTGTACCTCTTGATGTTGAGCGAAACGACATCGTCATTATTTTATCTTCAATGCAATGGAGTGCTCGGTGGTAGCCCCTCTTCCACAATTTGATCAGACAGGCGAGCAGCCTGGCAGCGGTTCTGACGTTGGTATTCACGGTCATGAAACGCAACCGGCCCGCGTGACGATTCTGATGTGTACCTACAACGGTGAGCGCTTTCTCGCACAACAACTGGATTCGATAGCTCGCCAGAGTTATCGCGAATGGACCGTCGTTGTTTCTGATGACGGTTCTACCGACGCGACACTGGATATTCTGCGCCAGTACAGCTCGATCTGGGGAGAAGGCCGACTGACCATTCTGCAAGGGCCCAAGCGAGGGTTTGCGGCTAACTTCATGTCCGTTGCCTGCGATGCGCCCGTGCAATCGCAATTTTATGCATGGGCCGACCAGGACGATATCTGGCAAGCCAATAAACTTGAGTCTGCCGTAAAGGTATTGGAGGCGCTGCCGTCCGGTCTTCCGGCGTTGTATTGCGCCCGGACCGAGTTGATTGGTGACTCGGGAACGGTCATCGGTCGCTCGCCACTATTTTCTCGCCCCGCCAGTTTTGCCAATGCACTGGTACAAAGTCTGGCCGGGGGCAATACCATGGTATTCAATCATTTGGCTCGGGACGTGCTCTGTCATGCCGGCAGCCAAGTGGATATCGTTTCCCATGACTGGTGGGCCTATCTCCTGATTACCGCGGTGGGTGGCAAGGTCGTCTATGACGCCTCGCCTTCCATTCTGTACAGGCAGCATGAAGCGAATCTGATTGGCGCCAACTCTGGAGTGCGCGCACGGATCATGCGCTTGCGGATGATGTCTACGGGTCGCTTTCGTGACTGGAATGACAAAAATATCGCTGCACTTGAAACGGTTCGCTCACGCTTGAGTGCAGACAGCCTGCAGACCTTTGAGCAATTCAAGAAAGCCCGTGATTCAAAAGGATTCGGCCGTTTCGTCTGGCTCTACCGCGCGAAGGTCTATCGGCAGACGTGTTTGGGTAATCTTGGGCTGATGCTGGCCGCGGTGCTCAACAGAATTTGATGCCATCATCGTGCAGGGCGGGACGTGAAAATTGCTCCGTGGCGTCCTCCCGGTATCTCAACAAGAGAGTTTTTGTATGAAGTCTGTCTCCCTCGATTTATCTCAGGTGTGTGCATAATGCTTAATTTTTCCACGTCGCCAAAGGAAATGGTCAGCAGTTTCTGGCGTAATCGGAGCCTGATCGCGGCGCTTGTACAGCGAGAAGTCGTTGGGCGTTACCGTGGATCGTTCATGGGGATTCTCTGGTCGTTTTTTAACCCCGTGTTCATGTTGGTTGTCTACACCTTTGTCTTTAGCGTCGTTTTCAAGGCACGCTGGAGCGGCGGAAGTGACTCGAAAACCGAGTTTGCACTTATTCTGTTTGCGGGACTTATCGTCTTCAACTTTTTTGCGGAGTGTTTCAATCGAAGCCCGATGCTGATTCTCTCGAACGCCAACTATGTGAAGAAAGTTGTGTTTCCATTGGAGATCCTTCCCTGGATCACAGTCGGTTCGGCGCTCTTTCATATGGTGATCAGCCTGACTGTGTGGCTGCTGGCCTATTTGATACTGTTTGGCACGCCGCACCTGACCGTCCTGTTGTTCCCGTTGATTATCCTGCCGTTGATGCTGATGATCATGGGTTTGACGTGGGCCTTGGCGTCGCTCGGCGTCTACTTGAGAGATGTCGCGCAATTCATCGGCATCCTGACCACCGTCCTGATGTTTCTGTCGCCTATTTTTTACCCTGCCAGTGCGCTACCTGAGAAGTATCAACATCTACTGATGCTCAATCCGCTGACGCCTGCAATCGAGTACGCCCGGGACATTCTGTTTTGGGGAAAGCTGCCTGACTTTACCGTATTGGGCATTTATCTCGCCGGCTCGGCGTTGATTGCGTGGCTTGGATTCGCCTGGTTTCAGAAAACACGAAAAGGATTCGCCGATGTCATCTGAGGTCGCTATCAAAGTTCAAAATCTCAGTAAGTGCTATGAGATTTACGACAAACCGCGCGACAGACTGCTTCAGATGCTTAGTCGCGGGAAGAAAAAATATTGCCGTGAGTTCTGGGCGCTACGCGACGTTTCCTTCGAAATTCGCAAAGGCGAAACGGTCGGTATCGTTGGTCGCAACGGCAGTGGCAAGTCCACCTTGCTGCAAATTCTTTGCGGTACGTTGAATCCAACCAGTGGTACGGTTGAAACCCATGGCCGGATCGCTGCATTGCTCGAACTGGGCTCCGGATTCAATCCCGAGTTCACTGGACGCGAGAACGTCTACCTGAACGCCTCGATTCTGGGTTTGAGCAAAGAAGAAATCGACGCAAGATATGACGCGATCATCGAATTCGCGGACATTGGCGATTTCATCAATCAACCGGTCAAGACATATTCGAGCGGTATGTTGGTGCGACTGGCGTTTTCCGTTCAGGCGCAAGTAGAGCCCGATATTCTTATTGTCGATGAAGCGCTGGCAGTGGGGGATGCAAAATTTCAGGCCCGTTGCTTTGATCGGTTGAAAAAGCTCAAGGAAAACGGCACGAGCATTCTGCTGGTAACGCACTCCAGCGAACAAATCGTTACGCACTGTGACCACGCCTTTCTTTTGAACAACGGTGTGCAGCTCGCTGAAGGCGAGCCGCGCATGGTCGTCAACCGTTACCTTGATTTGTTGTTCGGCAAGACTCAGCAATCGACCTCTGTCGAAAGTGCAGAAGCGTCTGACGAGTTGGCAGCGTATCAAACGCCTGAAGGCGGCCTCGATGTATTTGAAACGCATCCGAACTACAACCCGAACGAATATCGTTGGGGTGACAGATCGGCCACTATCATCGACTTCCACCTGAGCGCAGGAGGGCTTGAGTACCCCATTGCCCTGGACACTGGCGTGCAGATCAAACTATCGGTATTTGTACGTTTTGATACTGATCTGGTGTGTCCGATTCTCGGGATGACGATCAAGACCAAAGAGGGCGTTACCCTCTATGGCGTAAATAGTGAAACGCTGGATTGCCTGGAATTCAGAACGTGCGGGCGCAAGGGCGAGATCGTCGAAGTTGAGGTACTTATATCTTGTGATCTGGCCCCAGGTGACTACTTCATTTCTGTCGGAGTGTCGACCAAAGATGGAGAAGAGGTTACTCCCCGTGACAGGCGTTATGATTCGATCCACTTCCAGGTTCGTCCGACTGACAAATTTTTTGGGCTTGTAAATCTGGACTCCAGCATTCGTGCCAAGAAGGTTTCAAATTGAATATTTTATTGAAACAAGCGGGCTATCAGCTTAATGACGAGCTCAACATCTGGTCGAGGCCGGATTATTCGAGCATCAACTACAGCGATGGTGATAGCACCGAACTGCGCATAAAATTCTTGATCGATCAGGCCAGTGACGTCAGTGTTTTTTCTGATGAGCTGCGAAGATCGTGCACCGATTGGCCATCGCTTTATTACCTCTCAAGTACCCGTTCGAACTTGTTGCGGGTGTTCGATGCCGATCTGCGTGGCGATGTGCTCGAGATCGGTGCCGGTTGTGGTGCAATTACCCGGTATTTAGGTGAGCAGGGCGGCAGAGTGCTGGCGCTGGAAGGTAGCTCGCGTCGCGCCAGCATCGCCCGTGCACGCACCCGAGACTTGCCAAACGTCTCGGTTCTGGCTGAGTCGTTCGAGAATTTCAGCATTGATACCCAATTCGATGTCATCACCCTGATCGGCGTTTTTGAGTATGCCAACCTGTTCGTATCGGGTGATAACCCGGGTGCGAGAATGCTTGAGAAAGTTCGCTCACTGCTTAAACCTGACGGTTTGCTCATCATCGCGATCGAAAATCAGCTCGGCTTGAAATATTTCGCCGGAGCGCCTGAAGATCACGTGACGACGCCGATGTACGGTGTCGAGGGGCGCTATAACAGCGCTACCGTGCAGACCTACGGGAAAAAAGCTCTCGCGTCGTTGTTGGCGACAGCCGGGTTTACCTCGAGTGAGTTCTTTGCGCCATTTCCCGATTACAAGTTGCCCGTTTCGATCATCACCGAACAGGGGTTCAAAGATCCTGATTTCGATGCCAGTGCATTCGCATCGCAAAGTGTACAGAGAGATCCGCAATTGCCGGATCTGTGCACCTTCTCACTGGAATTAGCCTGGTCGCAGATTTTCAGGAACGGCTTGGGCATGGACATGTCCAACTCCTTTCTTGTAGGTGCTTCGCCGGTCTCGCGCAGCGCAGTCGACCCGCAGACCCTGGCGTATCATTACAGTTGCGATCGACGCTCGATGTACTGCAAACGTTCGGAATTTCGTCGCGATTCCGAAGATGCGATCAATGTGCATTACCAAAAACTCGGAAAGACTATCGATGAGGGTGAAGGGCAATCGCTCGTCGCTTTTAATCTTGCTGCGTCCGAGCCTTACATCAATGGTTATGTGCTTGGCACTAAGCTGATCGATATAGTCAATGCCGAGGGCTGGACTTACGCAGGTATCGGCGTCTTCCTCAAAAATTATCTGAGCATGCTAAACGTGCTCTGTGATAACGCCGAGAGCCAGCCGGGTGAGGTGTCGGGAGCGTTGATCGATGCGGTCCCGCAAAATATTGTGATTGATCTGGACGGTCGTCCGCAGTTGATCGACAAAGAGTGGACACTCAACACGAATGTTCGCTACGAGTACCTGCTGTTCAAAGCGCTAACGCAGTTGCTGGGTTCGATTACCCGTATCAGCAAGGGGGCAGAGGCTGGCCCGGTTACACGCAAAGACTTTGTGTTCCGAGCTTGCGAAGCCGCCGGGTACCCACTTTGCGAAGAAGATGTGGAAGAGTTTCTGGCCATCGAGGCGCAGATTCAGAATGCGATTAACGGCCGAAGCCCGAGTGAATTTACGGCGTGGGGCGAAGATCGATTGATTGTCGAAGACAATCTGTTTTCTGCTTTCAGCAGTTCGCAGATTGCATTGGCTCAAACCCGTGAAGCGCTTGCAAGCGCTGTCACTGACGCCAGGCAGAAAATCGAAACGCTGAGTGCAAAACTGGACCAACGTGAAGCTGACTATAATCAAGTCATTAACTCCAACTCTTGGTTCATCACTAAACCTGTACGCTTCCTTGTGCGCTCGTTGCGGCAGGGGAAAGGCGTGTTGCGCAGCAAAGTGGAGACTTCCAAGCAGGCGCTGACGGCCTATCTGCGCGGCCAGGAAGCCAATCTGCCACAGCCGGTTGACGACGTAATTGAAGCGCCTGTCGCGCGGACTCGCTCGGTCAGCGTCATTCTGCCAATCTATAAAAATGTCGAAATGACTCGTCGCTGCATCCTTGCCGCGATGCCAGGGATTATTGCTTTCGACTCCAAACTGGTCGCGATCAATGATGCGAGCCCAGATGCAGGCATGCAGGCCATGTTGATCGAATTGCAAATGCAATGGCCGCAGGTGATGACCGTTCTCGAAAACGAAGTCAATCTTGGCTTTGTCAAAACCGTCAATCGCGGCATGCGCCATGCCAGCCAGGACGATATCGTTTTCCTTAACAGTGATGTCATCGTGCCTGTTGACTGGCTGGAGCGGCTGACCGCTGAGGCTTACATCGCGCCAAACATCGGTACCGTTACACCGTTTTCCAACAACGCGACTATTTGTAGCTTCCCGGCGTTTCTTTACGAAAACCAGCCAGCCTTTGGTTTAAGCGTCGAGCAGATCGATGCTGTGTTTTCCGGCCCGCGTTTGCCGGTCAGCCAGGCACCGACAGGTGTAGGTTTCTGCATGTACATTCGCCGCGATTGTCTGGATGTCGTGGGGCTGCTGAACGAGGAAAAGTTCGGCAAGGGTTATGGTGAAGAGAACGATCTGTGCCAGCGCGGGCTGAAAGCCGGTTGGCTCAACATCGTGACCCCTAACCTGTATGCATTTCATGAGGGCGGGGTCAGTTTCTCCTCTTCCAAGCAGGCGTTGACCGAGCATGCAACCAAGGTCATCACCGAGCTGCATCCGGATTATCACTTGGATATCCAGAGGTTCATCGCAGCTGATCCGCTGAAAGCAGTACGGGTAAAACGTCTTGCGCAATTGATCGCATCGTTGGACCGGCCAAAGGTCTTGCACATTTCGCATGAGGCTGGAGGCGGTGTGCAGCAGCATCTGGACGAGTTGGCAGACGCTCTTGAGTCCGATGTTTGCTGCCTGTTCCTGGCGCCTCGTCGTGGCCAGTCCGCCGTTACTTTACGGATGGGGAGTTTTCCGGGGGCCGACGAGCTTCTTTTCCAGTTGCCGGAAGAGCACAACCTTTTGGTCGAGTTCTTGAAGGGCTGTGGTGTCGGCTTCGTGCACTTCCATCACACGCTCGGTCTGAATTCGCAACTGGTTCAATTGCCCGCTGAGTTGGGCGCTGAATATGCATTGACGGTTCATGATTATTACTGGCTATGCGGCAACCCTACACTGACCGATGCGCAGGGCGTTTATCCAGGCAGTTATGCCGACGACATCGTCAATCCTGACTTCCCTCTGCCGGATGGTGTATCGCCGGCACAATGGCGTGAGCAATTGCGCGGCTTTATCGACGGGGCGAAAGCGGTAATTTTCCCTTCGGCGTACACCCTCGCCAATTATCGACTCAACTTCGAGTTGCGTAACGCTGTCGTTGCAGGTCACGTAGAGCACAAACGCAATATTGGGCAGGGTGTCGCGGCGGTCGCGCAAAAGATCCGCTACAACGTGGGCGTTATCGGTGCTCTTGGTAAAGAAAAGGGTGCCGATTATCTGGAGCAAGTGGCGGAGGCGGCAGCGACGGTCAATGCACCAATCAACTTCCGGCTGGTCGGTTTCGGCTACAGAGAGTTGGGCGGTGTCCTGACTACAGGTCGTTACGATGCCAGTGAGCTGTCTTCCCTAATGGCCGCAAATGAGTTTGATGTCGTCCTGTTTCCAAGTCAGTGCCCGGAAACCTACAGCTATACCCTCAGCTATGCGCTGGAAGCCGGGTTGCCAATTATTGCGCCAAACATTGGGGCATTCCCGGAACGATTGTCCGGACGTGAAAACACTCTTGTTTATGATTATGGGCTTGAGCCAGCCGAGTTGATGCGGCGAATCAGCGAGTTTGTGAAAAGGCTCGCTGCCGGTGAGCAGTTGACTGCGCCTGTCGTGGACACCCACCTGCAGCAGCCAGCGTTTTATAGCGTTGATTACCCGGCCTTATGCGGCGTCGGCAGTGATAAGCACAGCAAACCAAAAACCGGTTTCGAACTGCCGAAATTCTCGGCCCCGACAACTGTGTATGAGGCGCCGCTGACGACTAAGGAAATCGCGCTATTGGCCATCTGGACGCTTTACCGCCATCCGCGCATGGAGCGCATCAGCCATGCGGTGCCTTACTCACTACGGCAAAAAATCAAACGCGTGCTGAGCAAGCGTCCGCTGCATGAGATCGTGGATGTGAACAAAAACTGATGCAGTGCGCCCGCCTGGCTTATCGAACCTCATGATCGGCCAGGCGGGCGCAATGGTTTTTGTTTGCCAGTGACGAATGCTGGCTTTTATTTGGAGCTACTGCCGCGATGAATTTCAGCTGGTTTGTGCTGATCGCTTTAATTATTTCGTTCCTTCTGACTGCTGTTTTGCGCCGGTATGCCCTTGCCAGAAGTCTGATGGATATTCCCAATGCCCGTAGTTCGCATACGGTCCCCACGCCAAGGGGAGGGGGTGTTGCGATCGTCGTGACGTTCCTTGTCGCCATGTGCTCGCTGTATGCTGCTGACTTGATCGCATTCAGAGATTTCGCTGCAATCGCCGGTGCTGGCAGCCTGGTGGCGATCATCGGATTCATGGATGATCATGGCCATATTGCTGCGCGCTGGCGTTTACTTGGGCACTTTTGCGCGGCGATCTGGGCGTTGGCCTGGTTGGGTGGCCTACCGCCCGTCAGTGTGTTCGGACAGGTCTTCGATCTGGGCTGGGGCGGGTTTGTATTGGCTAGCCTCTACCTCGTCTGGATGCTCAATCTCTACAATTTTATGGACGGTATTGACGGGATTGCCGGGGTCGAGGCGGTAACTGCGTGTGTCGGGGCGTGCGTGCTGTACGCCCTGGACGGGCATGTCGGGCTGATGGGGCCGGCCCTGCTACTGGCTGGTTGTGCGGGAGGATTCCTGTTGTGGAACTTTCCGCCAGCGAAAATTTTCATGGGCGATGCGGGCAGCGGCTTTCTGGGTATCGTCTTGGGCATTTTGTCGATACAGGCCGCCAATGCCTCATTTGAGTACTTCTGGGGTTGGTTGATCCTGCTCGGGGTGTTCATCGTCGACGCAACTTTCACCTTGTTGCGTCGATTGCTGCGCGGCGAGAAAGTGTATGAAGCGCATCGCAGTCATGCTTACCAATTCGCCTCGCGCCGTTATGGCAAGCACCTGCCGGTGACCCTTGTCGTGGGCTTGATCAATGTGTTTTGGCTCCTGCCGATTGCAGTGGCTGTCACGCACTTCAAGCTGAATGGCTTTGTCGGTGCCGTGGTGGCTTACGTGCCACTGTTCATTCTGGCGTTGCGGTTCCGCGCGGGAAAATCCGAAAAGGATGTTGCGGCATGAACATCGAGGCGGGATCAGCCTGATTGCGCTGATAGCGTTCAGCAATTAAAAAAGGCAGACGGATTATTCCGTCTGCCTTTTTTTAGCGAGTAACCGCTCCGGGTTTGACGAATACCAGCTTCGTCAATACGTATGTAAGTGGTAGCGACAGAATGATCGCCGCCAGTGGAGCCAGGTATTCAGGCAGCGACAGCTGTTTGACCCAGAACCAGACGACAAACATCCCCAATACGTATTGCGCGACGTAGACGAGTGGGAACAGCAGGATCGATTTGATCCCCTGGTGTTCTTTGAAGACAAGGAACCGGCTCATCACGAACGCGAAAACAATCCCGCAAACATAGCTGATCGAATAAGCCCATGTGTAGGGAAGTACACTGAGCAATATGAGATACAGCGCATACGTAATTCCGGTGTTCAGCCCGCCTGTCAGGAGGAACCGGAAAAACCTGATTTCCATCAGTTCGGAAATTTTCACGGCTATTAACCAATCTGCGCTTTTTTCTCGATCAGGAATTGATCGTAATCGCGTATGTAGTCGTCAGCAGCGTAATGCTCGGAAGCAAAAACCAGCAGCACCGCGTCCGCCGAGTACTTGTACTGAATACCCCAGGTCATTGCTGGCAGGAACAGGCCCAGTGTGTGGTGGTCCAGAACAAACTCCTGGCGGTGCTTTCCATTGTCGGCAACTACGTGCACGGTGCCTTTGACCGCTACCAGAAACTGGTGGCATTCGCGGTGAGCATGTTCACCACGTGTTTCAGCAGTCGGAACGTTGGTTACCAGGAAGTAACGCTTCACTTCGAACGGAACGTCCTTACCGCATTCGCCAACGCTCAGGCTGCCGCGCATATCGACGGCTTCCATCATGCGGTGCAGCGTAACGCCACAAGGATGGACATCTGATTGGCCGACTTTTACCGGGTTGTCTACGACTGTGCCTTCGGTAGGCTTGGCATCGACGTAGCCGATGATCTTCGCCGGGTTACCGACCACGATAGCATTCGGTGGAACGGATTTGGTGACGACCGCGCCTGCGCCGACCATTGCCGAGGTGCCAATGGTAATTCCGGGCAGAATCGTCGAATTGGCGCCCAGGGATGCACCTTTGCGGATGATGGTGCGAGAAAACGCTTCCGGATAGATTTTGCTGCGTGGAAACTTGTCATTGGTGAACGTGACGTTCGGTCCCACGAAAACATCGTCTTCTATGGTGATGCCGTCCCAAACCTGAACGCCGCATTTGAGTGTTACCCGGTCACCAATGATGACGTCGTTCTCGACAAACACGTTGTCGCACACGTTGCACTCGGCGCCGATACGGGCGTTCGGTAATACGTGTGCAAACGCCCAGATACGCGAGCCTTTACCGATAGTGGACGATTCACAAATCGCACGGTCGTGAACGAAAAAATCGCGCGAATCAATCATTTATTGGCTCCAAACTCAGAAACTTTCATAGGGATCGCCAAAGGGCGCCCTTTGGTATTTTCATAGGTACGCCAGGCGTACGAACCGATCACGCCGAGCCCCAGCAGATTGAGGCTGCCCAGCAGGGTAATGGTAAACAGTGTCATGGCATAACCAGGGACATCGATCAGGCCGCCTATCTTCGCGAGGATTACACTGACGCCGTATAACGCCGAGAGTGCTGAGCCGGCTGCACCTACACGAATAAGCAGGCGAATGGGCAAGTCCGTGAACGAGAAGACACTGTCCATCAGATAGTTCACTTTCTTTCGCAATGTCCACGCCGACTTGCCGTGTTCCCGGGCAACTCGAGTGTAACTGACTACCTGTCGGCGGAAACCCAGCCAGAAAATCTGCGCGATCAAAGAGCTGTGGCGTTCTTCGAGTTTGAGCAGGTTGTCGCGAAACTCCAGGTTGCAGCCGAACATGTCGACGCCGCCGGCAGGCATTTCCGGGATAACGTAACGTTTGTACAGACCCCAGAAGGTTTTCGACGCCAGTTTAGACAGGAATGGATCGTCACGACCCTCGCGGACACCGACTACTACATCCACCGGCTCGGTATTCAACACCCGGTTCATGGTCAGCACCAGGCTTGGCGGCTCTTGCAGGTCGGCGGCCATTACGGCAAACGTGCGACCCTTGCCATGCTGCAAACCTGTACGTATCGCCATGAAAGAACCGAAGTTCTTCGACAGCAGAATCAGCTGGGAGGCAAAACGTTGCTCGGGCAGGCGATCTCGCAGGATCTCGTAACAGCGATCCGGGCTGCCATCGACCACGAAAACCACCTCAAGCGCGCCTTGAAGCTCGACGTTCAAATCATCGACGGCTTTGAGCAATGACGGCAGCGATTCCTCGTTACGGTAAACCGGAATAACCAGCGAAAGCACCCTAAATCTCCTGCTTGAAGTAGGCGCAAACCACTTCAATGACACGATCGACTTGCTGATCGGTCAGCCCAGGGAAGCAAGGTAACGAGACCAGTCGGGTGCATGCTGACTCGGTCACCGGAAGATTGAATGTTTCGCGCGGTGTGTACGCTGTTTGCCAGTGGTCTGGAACTGGATAGTGAATATCGGTACTGACGCCATGCTCTTTTAGGTAGGCAGTGAACGCTTCACGATGTTCGACACGCATTACGAACAGGTGGGCAACAAAGTCGTCGCCCAGACTTGCAGGCAATTTGACTGGCAGTTGGCTGAAGGCTGCACAGTAGCGGCTGGCAATCGAGCGGCGCTGCTCGTTCCATTGGTCGAGAAGAGGCAGTTTGACCCGCAGGATGGCAGCCTGCATCTCATCGAGTCTGCTGTTACGGCCGTGCGGAACGGTAACGTGATATTTGGTCGACCAGCCGTATTGGCGAAGCGTGAGCAGGCGGGCGGCAATCTCGGAGGATGAAGTTACGATCGCGCCACCGTCGCCCAGTGCGCCGAGGTTTTTGGTGGGGTAAAAGCTGAAGCAGGCCAGGTCGCCGAACGATCCACAAAGCCGATTATCAGAGCGCGCACCGTGGGACTGGGCGCAATCTTCGAGCACGACCGCCCCGGCCGAGCGAGAAATGGCTGCCAGAGTTTCGATGTCTGCCAACTGTCCGTAAAGGTGCGTGACAATCACGACCTTCGCCGGTTGGGCCAGCGCCTTCTCCAGTGATTTCGGGCACATGGTCAAAGTGTTCTCATCGACATCGACATATACCGGCTCGGCGCCGACAGCGTGGATGGCGGTGCTGCTATAAAACCCGGCGTTGGCAACGGTGATAACCCGATCACCCGGGCCCACACCCATGCCCAGCAAGGCGATTTCCAGTGCTTCCGAGCCGTTCGCGACCGAGATGCAATGTTCTGCGCCGACATAGTTGGCGAACTCTCGTTCGAAGTTCTTTACTTCTTCACCCAAAATGTACCAGTGCCGATTAACGACGCGCATAAGCGGTTCGGAAAAATCAATACCGGAATTCGCCGCTACTGCAGAAAACAAAGGAATTTGATGATTTGCGTCCATGATCCATCCAGAATTTTTGACTGCGCACATGATAATGGCCGCAATTTTACTACACATTCAGACAGTGATGTCGGCTCAATCTGGCAGGTCTGAGCCGACGTAATCCGCCGATTTAGGGGTGGTTGGCCGTGTCAGCCACCATGCAGCCGTGAAGATCAGGCACGCAATCGCAGTGATCAGGTACGTCGAATGCGACATCCATGGTCCCTGACGCCCAAAGTACAGCTGCCACAATGGATCACTCATGGGTAAGCCCGCTGCAAAGGCACTGGCTATGGACTTGGCCAGCCAGAATAATGGGGTCGCCATCAGCAGGGAAAAATAAAGAATCAGCTTCGTGGTTTTATCCGAAACTCCGGATTGCGCAACGTACGCTACCAGAAATGGAAGAATGGCGATCCATTGGCGACTTTCGGAACCGACGACCAACAGTGGCAAGAATCCCAATATGGCAATTTGAACGGCGCGCACCGGGCGCGCGCTTCGATTGCTGGTCCACACTAGCTGCAAGGCAATAAGCAAGCATGGGCCAAAATAACTAAAGTGCGAGAGGATGGGTTTGAATGGCGTATTCAAACCTTGATAAAACATGTTCTGCACCAAGTCCGGGCCTCGGAATCCCTGGCTCCAGTCCAGTCCGAAGTAGAGAGTTGCATGGCCGCACGCCGTCGCAATGGCGGCCAGGAAAAACCACTTGATGGACAATACTGGCAACGCACCATCACGCCCCAGAAGTCGACTCCAAAGCCAGGCAACGCCAATCAGGGCCAGAATCAAGTAAGTGGAGCTAAGCCATCTGAGTCCAGGAATGCCCGAGGCAAGTGTAGAACCGACATGTAATAGTTCGCTGTCTTCGATACGTGTGAACCACAGGCACGCATAACCCACCATGGCGGCAGCCAGACCTAGAAAAACCAGCATCCTGACTTTCATGCCGAAAGTCAGACGGTTGATGAAGGAAACTTGCGTTTCTGGCTGTGAGAAGGTGAGAAGCGTCAGCGGCAGGAGAAACAAGCCTGGCATGATCAATGGTGCTATCAGGCAGGTTGCCAGTAGCCATTTGAAGTGTTTGTGCGAAAAGCACCACAAGCTCCAGCACGACAGTACTATTGCCAAATGGTCGCTTAAAAGGGGGTAGTAAGTCGACATGACCAGGATTGGCCACGTCAAAAGTAAGGCAGTTGTGTACTGCACTGCCCGCCTGGTCGGGATGCCGGACTTCATCAAGTAGTCAGTAAATAGCCCGGCGGCTACGCTGATACCGAGCACATTGAAAGACATCTGTACATATAAAAGCTGTTGTCTGGTCAGATCTAGCAGGAACTCTGCTACTACCGTTGGAAAAAAGCCCGTGAGGCGACTGATACGGTAGGGATCCGTGACAGGAATATGCCCGGAATTTTTCCAGTCGAACAGAAGATTCAAATAGGCGTTGCCGTCCCAGCCCGCACCATCGCCCACCGCAATAAGTCCGGTTAATTGATATACGGCTATCAAAAGAAGCGCCGCCAATACCGACATGCGATAGGCGATGCTTTCGTCGAAAATTATTTTCCCGAGGATGAACAGCGTGCAGCTCAGGATCAACCAATAAGCGAAAGTCAGCAGCGCTGCGCTATAAGCTATTTCCTTGAACCTGACCGAGTCGCTGATTTCGAACTTGATTTGCGGGTCGTCATTATCAAACGTCAATGTGACCGAAGACGCTTCGGTCGACAATGACGTTGGTGCATTGCCAGGAGCCAGAACGCTTAGCGGCAGCGCTTGCCGCAGACCCCAAAAGTTTATTTCGCCTTGACTGACACGCATCTCGGACGCAACGTTGTTGGGATCCCAGCGCAGGAAGCGCTGACCTGTCGCGACCGAGAAGCAAACACGCTGAGTACCGGCGTCGATCCTTTGCGAATCCGATTGTGATTCACTGAAAGCGCCAGATTCGCTGGACCAGAACAGTTGCGTCACGCCTTTGGATGACGAATCAATGCTCAAGCAAATGTTGTGTCTGGTGGCGTCGAACGTACCGGTTGCCTTGGCGAGATAAAGGGACGCAAGTGCTGCTAGCAAAGACAGCCCGGCAAGCGCAAGGTAGGCGAAAAAGGGTCGCATGCCTGCCTTGTTAATCATTGCGACTCGACTCGCTTGTACTGTGCGTGCGTCGGGTCGGCAACTTCGCTCAACTTGACAAGATAAACGCCGTTTTCATATCGCACGGAGCCTTCTGCCGGCCATACCGGCATGTTGTCAAAGTGCGGTGTCAACGGAATACGCAGCGCGTTGCCCAAGGCATAAACATTCGAGAAACCGATCAGGCGCATGTACTCCAGCATGCGATAGACGTTGCCTTGGTCCCAATCGAAAAACGAAGAACTCATGGTCGAGGTTTCCGGGCCTGGATAGCGGCTCGCGAATGGCATTCGTCCATAAACATCGACCATGATGCGTTCATTCTTGTCAAATTCCGGGTTGGCCTTGCTGATTCGATCGTAAAGCGCTTCGGCGGTGAATCGGTCGTGGGTCGTGGCCATCATCGTGCTTGCCGAGTATTGACCATTTACCGAAATCATCTGGAATAGCAGTGTGACTGCGAGCACAGCGCCGAAGATCCGCAACAGCCCCTGTTTTTCCAGAACGATGATCGTGGTGAACCACGCAACAAAGGAAATGGCCAGCATGGCGCGCAGAGGCAAATAAATACCTCCGGCGACGAAGTTCAGCAGGAATGGGGAGATCAACAATGCTCCGATGAGGAGAGTCATCCACAAAGCAGCTTTCCAAGTATTCTGTGTGACCAGGAAGAGGGCTGCAAATCCCAATGCGATGGCCGCACTGAAGAATGAAACGCCGTAGCTCAGAGGGGAGCCTGAGTAGAGTTTCCACGCTTCTAACAAAACCAGCTTGGTAATTAGAACAGGGTCCGCGATCAGTTCGTTGATACGCAGAAAGTTATCGATGTAACCACGGTCGGAAGGGTAAGCCAGTTGGGCAAGCTTGTTTATGATGACATAGAAAGCAACGCCGCCAACGAGGGTGCCGAGCAACAAGGCTGCACGCTGGATTGTCGGATAAATTGATAGTACGGCTGTCGGGTTGTCTTTTCGGAAGTTGAAAAGAACGACACCGAGACCGGCAACAATGTAGAACATGACCAGTGATTGGTAGGCGCCGATTGCCACGGACAGCAATACGCTGGAAAGCAACGCCAAGCGGGCAGTTTTGCCTTTCAAGTCGTCGCCGATACGGCATTTTGAAAATACAAAGATGCCGATCGACAGTGCCAGTACGCCTACACCGATCGAAGGAATGTTGGAGTAGAACTCGCCAATGAACCACCAGATCGGGTGCGCAATGAAAATGCAGTAGGCCAGGGCGGCAATCCAGCCGAAGGTGAGGCGGTGTGCCCTGATCAGGAACATGTACGCCAGTGCAACGCAGGCGTAAAAGAAAAGATTAGGAACGAAAGGCATTACTGGCTGAGGGAAGATAAATTTCTCTACCAGATAGGCTGTCCATCGGCCATCGGCGATCCAGATGGATGGGTCGGTACGGAAGGCGCCCCGCTCATCATCAACAGACAAAAAGAAATTGACGACCGGGATAATATTAAGAAAAACCCCGATGCCGAGTAACTTTGTGAATTCGTTAAGGCTGAAGTTTTCTTGTCTGAAGATTGATTTCAATTGTGCGGTATAACCGCGGTCACCCTGCAGGAAGTCTAGGATCCGTGAATGCCATTTGATCCAGGCAAGAATGGCAAATGCGCTGGCCAGTCCGAGCAAGAGCGCGAAAACGTAGCGCACTTTGTCGAGTAACTTGTAGTTAAGGTGAATGTTTATCTGTGGGTCAGTCGCACCCGACGGCGCTGTGAATTTGACAATGTTCGTTTCGCGGGCGGACGCCTCAATCTGTGCCATCGGCGTCAGGTTGTCGAGTTCAATAGAGCGGGTATAAGCCAGCACGCTGATCGTCACAGCCTTGACATAGAAAGAACCGGATTTTTCCAATGGGTCCCAGCGCAGATTCTCATCGTACCTTGGCAACGCAAAGCTAAATGTATGGTTCTCCATATCCAGTTTGCTGATTTTGGAATTTCTTTCCTTATAGTCATCCATGCGTTTGTAAAACAACTGGGACTGCGTCGCAGGGAATTGGCTGGTGCTGATACTGACGACAGGATCCAGCGCAGGGCTTTTCAACAGAATAAAAGCGATGACCAACGTCATGAAAATGCAGGGAAGGACCCATTTGACAATGTTTTTCAAGTTAATGCCGCGCCCTGTTGTTGTCACTTGCTTTCACTTCCTTTTCGTCATTCTGATTGTAATGTCTTCACTTTCGCTGTTGCTGGCCGTACACCAGTGAGCAGTCGCTTCAACAACCAAGCCTGTTCGTGCCCGGGGCATTGGAAAAAACATCCCAGGAGGGGGTTTCTTTTTTGATCCCGAATTCGCGGTGGCGAGGTGCAGGAAATTTGTTGCGCAGTATACTCACTCGACCATGATGTCGCAGCACAGACATCGCATGGTGCAGGTGACGGGTGATAA
Organism: Pseudomonas sp. B21-021; assembly: GCF_024749205.1. Classification (NCBI taxonomy): domain Bacteria; kingdom Pseudomonadati; phylum Pseudomonadota; class Gammaproteobacteria; order Pseudomonadales; family Pseudomonadaceae; genus Pseudomonas; species Pseudomonas sp. B21-021. The sequence goes on along the minus strand of NZ_CP087192.1, from coordinate 4,662,719 downwards.
ACAAATGGGGGCGGTGAGATCACCGTAAGACTCAGTGATGGCGGCTCTTGAGGGGGAACGTCCTCATCACATTCTTTTTTCTGTAACGAAGTTCACTACCTCCGTACAATGTACCCGCCGATTAACCAAAGGGAGCAGGCCAGATTGGTACAGGGGAATATGGACAGAATGCGCGAGTTCTTGCTGGGTTTACCGCGCCGCCAGAAGCGATTGATTCAGGTGCTTACAGATGTTTTGCTCGTCTGGGTAGCCTTGTGGTTGGCGTTTATCGTCCGTCTGGGTATCGACGAGATGGTCAATCCGTTGAAAGTGCACTTGTGGTTGTTTGTCTGTGCTCCGCTCGTCGCCATTCCTCTGTTCATCCGGTTCGGCATGTACCGGGCAGTGATGCGTTACTTCGGTAATGACGCGCTGGTGGTGATCATTAAAGCAGTCAGTCTGTCCTCGCTGATCCTGGCTTTGGTGGTCTATTGGTACAGTAATCACGAAGCCATCGTGCCGCGCTCGATCATCTTCAATTACTGGTGGCTCAGCCTGGTGATCATCGGCGGGCTTCGTCTCTGCATGCGCCAGTACTTCATGGGGGACTGGTTCACCGCCGCTCAGCACGTTCCTTTTGCCAATCGCGATGATGGGTTGACCAAAGTCGCTATCTACGGGGCGGGCGTAGCTGGCAATCAGCTTGTCGCTGCATTGCGCATGGGAAGGGCGATGCGTCCCGTAGCCTTTATCGATGATGACTCAGGAATTTCGGACCGCTCAATCTCCGGTCTCCAGGTCTATAAACCCAAACATATTCAACAAATGATTGACGTCACCGGTGCGCAAGAAATTTTGCTGGCACTGCCGTCTTCGACCCGTGCTCGACGCAGGGAAATCCTCAATATGCTGGAGGGTTTTCCTTTGCACGTGCGCAGTGTTCCTAATTTTACCGACCTGGCCAGCGGTCGCGTGAAGGTCGACGACATTCAGGAAGTCGATATCGCGGACTTGCTCGGGCGGGACGCGGTCCCGGCGCAGCATGATTTGCTTGAGCGTTGCATTAAGGGCAAAACGGTGATGGTGACGGGGGCGGGCGGGTCAATAGGCTCCGAGTTATGCCGGCAGATCTTTTCACTGGGGCCAAAATCGCTTTTGCTGTTCGAGCACAGCGAATTTAACCTTTACAGCATTCTTTCCGAATTGGAGCAACGCGCGGATCGCGAGTCGGTATCGACAAAGTTGCTGCCCATTCTCGGTTCGATTCGCCACCCGGAAAAAATACTGGATGTCATGAAGACCTGGAGCGTGGACACGGTCTACCACGCTGCCGCTTACAAGCATGTGCCGATGGTGGAGCACAACATTGCCGAAGGCGTGCTGAACAATGTGATGGGAACACTTAATACGGCTCAAGCCGCATTGCAGGCAGGGGTTTCGAACTTTGTGCTGATTTCGACCGACAAGGCTGTCCGGCCCACCAACGTGATGGGCAGCACCAAGCGTTTGGCCGAATTGATTCTTCAAGCCTTGAGTCGCGAAATCGCCCCCGTCCTGTTTCGCGACAAGGCCAATGTCTCCCGGGTCAACAAAACCCGCTTCACCATGGTCCGTTTCGGCAACGTACTGGGCTCGTCCGGCTCGGTGATCCCGCTGTTTCACAGTCAGATCAAGTCCGGCGGTCCGTTGACGGTTACCCACCCGAAAATCACTCGCTACTTCATGACGATTCCGGAAGCTGCGCAACTGGTGATTCAGGCAGGGTCCATGGGGCAGGGCGGTGATGTGTTCGTTCTCGACATGGGGGAGCCGGTAAGGATCGTCGAACTGGCAGAGAAGATGATCCATCTGTCCGGTTTGAGCATTCGCTCGGAGAGAAATCCGCAAGGGGATATTTCCATCGAATTCACTGGCCTGCGTCCCGGCGAGAAGCTCTACGAGGAATTGTTGATTGGCGACAATGTCGCTGCCACGCCCCATCCAATGATCATGACGGCCAATGAAGATCATCTGGCCTGGGATGTGCTGAAGGGCAGGTTGAGCGAGTTGCTCGGTGCCGTGAACAATGATGATTATTCGCGGGTTCGCCAGATTCTGCGCGAAACGGTCAGCGGTTATACGCCGGACGGGGAAATCGTTGACTGGATCTATCAGCAGCGTCGCCTCGAACCCTGATTGTTTCACATCCTGTAACGGACACGTTTTTGACAGGCTCCCATCATCGCCTAAGTTTGGAGAGCAGCTTCGGAAAAGCTGCTTTCTCAATTGATGATGGAGCGTCACTTATGCGTACCGGATATTTCTACTCCCTGATTTTTGCCTTGCTGACTAGCGCCTCTATTGCCGCCATTGCTGCGCCTCTGGCTACTTCCGAAGCGAACAAGGTGCCCGTGGTGATGGGCGCGTCAGCCACTTCTGAAAATCAGAAGGTCGATCTGAACGGTGCCGACGCGGCCACTCTGCAAAAGGAACTGGCAGGAGTGGGCGAGGCCAAGGCGAAAGCGATTGTTGCTTATCGTGAAACAAACGGGCCTTTTGCGTCCGTGGATGAGCTGCTGGAAGTGAAGGGGATTGGCAAGGCGATCCTGGATCGCAATCGCGACAAGCTGGAAGTGAACTAAGCTGATTGTTCAACGCCAAGGGGCCGGTCATTGACCGGCCCTTTTTGCTTCCCGCTTCCTTCAAGCGTTGCAGAAGGGCTACAGCCTTTCCGTCGGAAAATAGAAAATTACGGCTATCATATTGGTTTCAGATTATGCCTATAATAATTTCAGTCGCCACTGAAGCCCTCTGCTTTTCAGCGGTCGCTCATTTCTCATGCATTCCAGGAGTACCGTCATGAATTCCCCGAAATCCCAAGGCACGGCGCTGGTCACTGGCGCTTCTTCCGGCATCGGTGCGGTGTATGCCGAGCGGTTGGCGGCACGTGGTTTTGATCTGTTGCTGGTAGCTCGCGATCAGGAGCGTCTGGAGTCCGCGGCCAGCAAGCTACGGGACGCACATGGCGTTCAGGTCGAAGTGCTGAAGGCCGATCTGACCCAGAAGGATGAAGTGCTCAAGCTTGAGCAGCGCCTGCGCAGCGACTCCAGTATCAGCCTGCTGGTCAACAATGCGGGCGTAGCGGTAAACGGCTTGCTGGCCAATGCCGATCCCGAGGTGCTGGAGCAACTGATCCAGTTGAACGTCACCACGCTGACCCGGCTGGCAGCCGCAGCAGCCTCTGCGTTCACCCGCGCCGGGCGTGGCACGATCATCAACATTGCGTCGGTGGTGGCGTTGTTCCCCGAGCGTTTCAACGCCACCTACAGCGCCAGCAAGGCTTACGTGCTGAGCCTGACTCAATCGCTCAATACCGAACTCGAAGGCACCGGGGTCAAGGTGCAAGCGGTATTGCCCGGTGTGACTCGCACCGAAATCTGGGAGCGCTCCGGTTTCGATGCCAGCGGCATTCCGGCGGAAATGGTCATGGAGGCGGGCGAGATGGTCGATGCCGCGCTGTCCGGTCTGGATCAGGGCGAGCTCGTCACGATTCCTTCGCTGCCCGATGCGGGCGAGTGGCAAGCGTTCGTCGCCGCCCGTCACGTGATGGCGCCCAACCTGTCCCACAGTTCGGCGGCCAGCCGTTACAAGTAAAAGTCTTTTGAGTCACGAGAGGTCAACCCGATATGGATCAGCGTCGAGTAGTTGTCACGGGTATGGGCCTGGTATCGCCCTTGGGAAGCGGCGTCGAAGTCGTCTGGCAGCGCTTGTTGGCCGGGCGTTCGGGATTGCGAAATCTGCCGGAAGCGGTAATTGCCGATCTGCCGACCCGGGTCGGCGGCGTGGTGCCGACGATGGAGGAGGACGCCGAAGCGGGTTTCGATCCGGATCGCGCCACGCCGCCCAAAGAACAGAAGAAAATGGATCGGTTCATTCTGTTCGCGATGGAGGCAGCCCGTCAGGCGCTTGAACAGGCCGGCTGGCACCCGACCGAGCCCCACGCTCAGGAGCGCACCGCGACCATCATCGGCTCCGGTGTCGGCGGCTTCGGTGCGATTGCCGATGCGGTGCGCACCACCGACAGCCGAGGCCCGCGACGCTTGTCGCCGTTCACCATTCCCTCGTTTCTGGTCAACCTGGCGGCGGGGCATGTCTCGATCCAGCACGGTCTCAAGGGTCCGCTTGGTGCGCCGGTCACCGCGTGTGCCGCTGGCGTGCAGGCGATTGGTGACGCGGCGCGGCTGATTCGCGCCGGTGAGGCCGATATTGCAGTGTGTGGCGGTGCCGAGGCATCAATCGATCGAGTAAGCCTCGCCGGCTTTGCGGCGGCGCGGGCCTTGTCCAGCGGCTACAACGACACGCCTGAACGCGCTTCACGCCCGTTCGACAGCGGCAGGGACGGTTTCGTGATGGGCGAGGGCGCCGGGCTGCTGGTGATCGAGTCGCTGGAGCATGCGCTGGCGCGCGGTGCACAGCCGTTGGTCGAGCTGGTCGGTTACGGCACCAGCGCCGACGCCTATCACCTGACCGCCGGGCCGGAGGATGGCAGCGGTGCCCGACGGGCGATGACATTGGCGCTGGCTCAGGCCGGTATAACGCCGGATCAGGTGCAGCATCTGAACGCGCATGCAACCTCGACGCCGGTGGGCGACCTCGGTGAGTTGGCTGCAATCAAGTCGGTGTTTGGTGCGCAAAAAGCAATCGCCGTGACCTCGACCAAATCCGCGACGGGGCATCTGCTCGGTGCGGCGGGAGGTCTGGAAGCAATCTTCACGCTGTTGGCGATCCGCGATCAGATCGTTCCGCCGACCCTCAACCTGGAAAATCCCGATCCGGCGAGCGAAGGCGTGGACATCGTCCACGGTCAGGCGCGGTCGATGCCGATCGAGTATGCGTTGTCCAACGGGTTCGGCTTCGGCGGGGTCAATGCCAGCGTGCTGTTCAGGCGCTGGCAGGCTTAGTCTTCGGAGCGCTTGAGATGTTCGCGGGTGACGTCGAGGATCTGCTGCGCAAATTCGGCATCCGCAACACTGCGCGAGAGCAGGAGCGCGCCCACCAGCGTCGACATGATGACGATGCTGCGTTGGGCGGCGTTATCGCCTTCGAGCGTGCTCTGGATTTGATCCAGACGCGCCTGGAGCACTTCATCGCTGGTCGGACTCGGCTGGCCGCGTAGCCCAAGCTCGGATGAAATGGTCAGCAGCGGGCAGCCTTCATGAGGAGAGGTCTGGTGCCATTCGGAGAGGTACGTATCGATGAAGGCTTCCAGTGGTTTTTCCTGGGCGAACAGCTCCTCGCACAATCCCGCAACCTGATCGCCGGCCGCTTGCAGGGCTTTTTCAACCAACTCGTCTTTCGATTTGAAATGCGAATAAAAGCCGCCATGGGTCAGGCCCAGCGCCTTCATCAATGGTTGCAGACCGGTTGCACCAATACCGTCCTTGCGAAACCGCTCGGACGCTTCCTTGATGATGCGCTGATGGGTCTGGGCTTTATGATCCTGCGAGTAACGCATTTAAACTCTCCGCAACAAGATCGCCATCTTAACCAATGCAAATTGAATGGTGACTGTACTTCTACTTCTAAAAAAACGTCCGGTGACTCCGACATGTTCGTAACAGCCATCAACGGTTGGCACGGATAGTGGTTGCAGCTTGCAAAGTTGCCATCACTTGAGGAGCAGGAGAATCATGTACAAAGACTACCCGGCCGCCTATCAGGTCAGCAAAGGCTCGGCGTTACAGGTCAATACACCTTTCTACGAACGGATTCGCGATCGCAAGGACGGGCGCACGCTGATCGAACAATTTGAGGTGCCGATCCGCACCGGTCGCGCCTGGCATGTTCCGGCAGGGCATGTGTTTCGTGTCACCACACCGGTCGGGCCCCAAGTGGGCGATTTCAATGTGTGGAACGCACACGATCCGCGTGAACGGATGTGGGCGGCGCGCACCCGGCAGCTGCAGGGCGCGCATGTCAGCACCCATGACCGGTTGTGGTCGAACCTGCCTTTTCTGCGTCCGCTGGTGACGATCACCGATGACAGCCTGGCCGACTATGGCATCGACGAGCACGGCGGGCGCCTGCACGATTTGCTCGGCACGCGCTGCGATCCCTATGTGAACAAAATGCTCACTGGCGAGGATTTTCATCATCACTGCCACTCCAACCTGACCCGCGCCGTCTTGCCCCATGGCCTGACCGAGTTCGATGTGCATGACGTGTTGAACATCTTCCAGTGCACCGGCCTGAATCACGATGACCTGTATTTCATGAAGGCCTGTCCGGCGCAGAAGGGCGATTATCTGGAGTTCTTTGCCGAAATCGACTTGCTGTGCGCGTTGTCGACCTGTCCGGGTGGTGACTTGTCTTTGGCGATGTGGGGGCCGGATGCGCAGGACCCGCTGACCGTATGCCGCCCGCTCGGCGTGGAAATCTATCGTCTGGACGATGCGCTGCTCGAAGGCTGGAGCCAGCCGGAACGTGCGGCGTACAAAGGCCTGCATGGCTTGCACATTGCCAAGGCCGACTGGGAAAAGTAATCGCCACAAAAAAACAAACCCCGCCGATTCAGGCGGGGTTTTTCGTTCAGCGGTCCTGCGCGTCCTTGATGTCCGCTTCGGCATTGCGTTCAGCGACACGCTTGCGTTGTTCATCGGTCAGTTCGACCTTGTTGGCGGTGTCACGCAACATCATCAGACCGCCGACGATCGAGCCGATTGCAACGACCAGAATCAACCAGGCATACCAGGGCATAACGGCTCTCCTTAAAGGCAGGTCGACGGGCGAGGGTTTCGCCGTGCAACGCTGCATACCACTTTGAGCGAAGTGCATTCGCAGTGGTTCCATTCTAGGCCGGTTATGCCCGTCGCGGTTTACAGTCCGGTGAGCATGGCGTCTGCCGGGGCGTTGGCGCGCAATTGGCCGGTCAACAGGAAGTAGCCGAAACCGACCGCCATGAAGCCGAGAAAGATCAGCCCGATCAGCGCATTGAACCAGGCCATCGCCACCAGGCACACCACGGCCAGCACCAGTGCGATCAATGGAATCAGCGGATAGCACGGCGCGCGGAAGGTGCGCTCCAGATTGGGTTCGGATTTACGCAGTTTGAACAGGCTGAGCATGCTCATGATGTACATCACGATCGCCCCGAAAACGGCCATGGTGATCATCGCGGCAGTGAGGGTCATGCCGCCGAGGTTGATCAGGCCGTCACTGTAGATCGCCGCGATACCGATCACGCCGCCGGCAATAATGGCGCGGTGCGGGGTCTGGAAGCGCGACAGCTTCGCCAGCGAGGCGGGCAGGTAACCGGCGCGGGCGAGGGCGAAGAACTGCCGCGAGTAGCCAAGAATGATCCCGTGGAAACTCGCCACCAGCCCGAACAGACCGATCCAGACCAGCATGTGCAGCCAGCCGGAGTTGTCACCGACCACGGTTTTCATCGCTTGTGGCAGCGGGTCGTTGATGTTCGACAGGGTGCGCCAGTCACCGACGCCACCGGCGAAGAACATCACGCCCATCGCCAGCAACACCAAGGTCAGAATGCCGCTGATGTAAGCCTTGGGAATTGTGCGTTTCGGGTCCTTGGCTTCTTCGGCGGCCATGGCCGCGCCTTCGATGGCGAGGAAAAACCAGATCGCGAACGGAATCGCCGCGAACATCCCGGCAATCGCCGGTGCACCGAAGACGTCCGAGCCGGCCCAGCCATTCAGTGCGAAGTTGCTGAAGCTGAAGGCCGGTGCGACCACCCCCATGAACACCAGCAACTCGGCGACGGCCAGCACACACACGATCAATTCGAAGGTCGCGGCCAGCTTCACACCGAGAATGTTCAGACCCATGAACACGATGTACGCACCGACCGCCGCGTGTTTCGGATCGAGGGCCGGAAACTGCACGTTCAGATACGCACCAATCGCCAGGGCAATCGCCGGCGGGGCGAAAACGAATTCGATCAGTGTCGCCAGTCCGGCGATCAATCCACCTTTTTCACCGAAGGCCCGGCGACTGTAGGCGAACGGCCCGCCCGCGTGGGGGATCGCCGTGGTCAGTTCGGTGAAGCTGAAAATGAAGCAGGTGTACATGGTCGCGACCATGAACGAGGTCACCAGAAAGCCCAGTGTTCCCGCGACGCCCCAGCCATAACTCCAGCCGAAATACTCCCCGGAAATCACCAGCCCCACCGCGATGCCCCACAGGTGCAACGTGCCCAGCGTGGGTTTGAGTTTTGTGTTCATGCGTTTGCTCCCTGAACGGTTTGGAAAGCTCGGGGAAGGGCGTGTGCAGTGGGCGTGCCATTTTGTATTGGCGGGTCGTAATGGGCTGAAAGCTGTCGTATCGGGGATGTTCGCGGCTTGATGGCTTCTTTTTTGTGCGCCAGTCAGGTGCGCCGCCAGCCGGATGCCGTCGTAAAGAAGGCATAAACCCACTCTTTACGCTTTCTTTATGCCCCGCGCGCACCCTCGCTCTCGTTCCTTTACAGCCTCCTTTCCGACAATGCCTCCACACGCGGCAATACGCCGTAACACGGAGATCTTCCATGAGCGTTCTGGACGGGGTGTCACTGCTGCTGGCAGTGGGGCTGTTCATTTATCTGTTGGTTGCGCTGTTGCGCGCGGATCGGACTTAGGAGCGGCTATGCACAGTTATGACTATTGGCTGATCCTCGCATTCTTCGCGGTGGTCTTGCTGCCGGCGCCGTTCCTCGGGCGCTTCTACTACAAGGTGATGGAAGGTCAGCGCACCTGGCTGACGCCGATTCTCGGCCCGGTCGAGCGCGGCTGTTACCGCATCGCCGGGGTCAATCCGCAGGACGAACAGAGCTGGCAGAAATACACGCTGGCGCTGCTGGCGTTCAACCTCGCCGGTTTTCTGCTGCTGTTCGCGATCTTGCTGTTCCAGGATCACCTGCCACTGAACCCGCAAAACCTGCCGGGCCAGGAGTGGACCCTCGCGTTCAACACCGCCGTCAGCTTCATGACCAACACCAACTGGCAGGCCTACAGCGGCGAAGCGTCGCTCAGCTACCTGAGCCAGATGGTCGGCCTCACCGTGCAGAACTTCGTCAGCGCCGCTACCGGCCTCGCCGTGCTGGTTGCGCTGTGCCGTGGCATCGGGCGCAAATCCACCAAGACCCTCGGCAACTTCTGGGTCGACATGACCCGCGCCACCCTCTACGGCCTGCTGCCGTTGTGCCTGCTGCTGGCGCTGTACCTGGTGTGGCAGGGCGTGCCGCAAACCTTCGCGCAATACGTGAATGCTGTGACGATGCAGGGAGTTGACCAAGTCATCCCGCTCGGCCCGGCCGCCAGCCAGATTGCGATCAAGCAACTGGGCACCAACGGCGGTGGTTTCTTCGGCGTCAACTCGGCGCATCCGTTCGAGAACCCGACCGCGTGGAGCAACCTGTTCGAAGTCGCGTCGATCATCCTGATCCCGGTCGCGCTGGTGTTCACCTTCGGCCACTACGTAAAGGACCTGCGCCAGAGCCGCGCCATCATCGGCTGCATGCTCGCGCTGTTCATCATCGGCGGCGCCACTTCACTGTGGGCCGAGTATCAGCCGAACCCGGCGCTGAACAACGTCGCCGTCGAACAGACCGCGCCGCTGGAAGGCAAGGAAGCGCGCTTCGGCACCACCGCCACCGTGCTCTGGTCGGTGACCACCACGGCGGCGTCGAACGGTTCGGTCAACGGCATGCATGACAGCCTCAACCCGCTCAGCGGCATGGTCGCGCTGGTCAACATGATGGTCGGCGAAGTGATCTTCGGCGGCGTCGGCGCCGGGCTCTACGGCATGTTGCTGAACGTGCTGATCGCGGTGTTCCTCGCCGGCCTGATGATCGGTCGCACGCCGGAATACCTCGGCAAAAAACTCCAGGCCCGTGAAGTACAGCTGCTGGTCGTCACCCTGCTGGTGATGCCGGTCGGCGTGCTGGTGCTGGGCGCGATTGCCGCGAGCCTGCCCGGCCCGGTGGCGGCGGTGAGCAACCCCGGCCCGCACGGTTTCAGCCAATTGCTCTACGCCTACACCTCGGCCAGCGCGAACAACGGTTCGGCGTTCGGCGGCTTCGGCGCCAACACCGCGTTCCACAACCTGATGCTCGGCTTGGGCATGTTGATCGGTCGCTTCGGTTACATCCTCCCGGTACTGGCCCTGGCCGGCAGCCTGGCGATGAAGAAAACCGCACCGATCGGCCAGAACAGCTTCCCGACCCACGGTCCGCTGTTCGTGACCCTGTTGACCGTGACCATTTTGCTGGTGGGCGGCCTGACCTTCTTGCCGACCCTTGCATTGGGCCCTATCGCTGAACACCTGAGCATGGGCTTCTAAGGAGCTGATGATGAATATGCCCGCAATCAAACCCGCCGCCGTAAAGGCGCCGGAACAAGCGAAAACCGCGATCAGCGCCCTGTGGCGTCCGGCGCTGGTGCAAGCGTTCGTCAAGCTCGATCCGCGCCAGTTGCAGCGCTCGCCGGTGATGCTGGTGGTCGAACTGACGGCGATCCTGACCACCGTGCTGTGCTTCATTCCCGACAGCAGCGTGCCGACTTTCGTTGCCGCGCAAATCGCCCTGTGGCTGTGGTTCACCGTGCTGTTCGCCAACTTCGCCGAAGCGCTCGCTGAAGGTCGCGGCAAGGCCCGCGCCGACAGCCTCAAGGCTGGCAGCGAAGGCCTCAGCGCCCGCCGCAAACTGGCCAACGGCAGCTTCCAGGTCGTACCGGCCACCAGCTTGCGCAAGGGCGATGTGGTGCGCGTCGAAGCGGGGGAAATGATCCCCGGTGACGGCGAAGTCATCGAAGGCATCGCGGCGGTCAACGAAGCGGCGATCACCGGTGAATCGGCGCCGGTGATCCGCGAGTCCGGTGGCGACCGATCCGCCGTCACCGGCAACACCCGGCTGGTGTCCGACTGGCTGCTGGTGAAGATCACCGCCAACCCCGGTGAATCGACTCTGGATCGGATGATCGCGCTGGTCGAAGGTGCCAAACGCCAGAAGACCCCGAACGAAGTCGCGCTGGATATCCTGCTGATCGGCCTGACCCTGATCTTCCTGCTGGTGGTCGTGACCCTGCAGCCGTTCGCCCACTTCGCCAACGGCAGCCTGCCGCTGGTGTTTCTGGTGGCGTTATTGGTCACGCTGATTCCGACCACCATCGGCGGTCTGCTGTCGGCGATCGGTATTGCCGGGATGGATCGCCTGGTGCGTCTGAACGTGATCGCCAAGTCCGGTCGTGCAGTGGAAGCGGCGGGTGACGTGCACGTGTTGCTGCTGGACAAGACCGGCACCATCACTTTCGGTAACCGTCGTTGCAGCGCGGTATATGCCGCGCCGGGTGTGAACGCCCGTGAGCTGGCCGAAGGCGCGCTGTTCGCCTCGCTGGCTGACGAAACTGCCGAAGGCAAGTCCATCGTCGAGTACCTGCGCGGCACCAATCCGCAGCCGGAACCTTCGCCGGACACCCTGACCGCCGTACCGTTCAGTGCCGAAACCCGCTTGTCCGGTGTCGACTATCAGGGCCGTGTATTTCGCAAGGGCGCGGTGGATTCGCTGCTGGCGTTCCTCGGTCAACAACGCAAGGATCTGGCCCCGGCGCTGTCCCGGGAAATCGACAAGATCGCCCAGAGCGGCGGCACGCCGTTGCTGGTCTGTGCCGACGGCAAACTGCTCGGGGCGATCCATCTGAAAGACGTGGTCAAACCGGGCATCCGCGAGCGTTTCGCCGAGCTGCGCAAGCTGGGGATTCGCACGGTGATGGTTACCGGTGACAACCCGCTGACCGCTGCCGCGATCGCCGCTGAAGCAGGCGTCGACGACGTGCTGGCCGAAGCGACACCGGAGAAAAAACTGGCGCGCATCCGTCACGAGCAGAACGACGGTCGTCTGGTCGCCATGTGCGGCGACGGCGCCAACGATGCCCCGGCGCTGGCCCAGGCTGACGTCGGCATGGCGATGAACGACGGCACACAAGCCGCGCGTGAAGCGGCCAACATGGTCGACCTCGACAGCGACCCGACCAAACTGCTGGACGTGGTGCAGATCGGCAAGGAATTGCTGGTGACTCGCGGCGCGCTGACGACCTTTTCCATCGCCAACGACGTGGCCAAGTACTTCGCGATCCTGCCGGCGTTGTTTGCCGCGATCTACCCGCAACTGGGCGTGCTGAACATCATGCATTTGAGCAGCCCGCAGAGCGCGATCCTGTCGGCCATCGTGTTCAACGCTTTGATTATCGTGGTGCTGATTCCGCTGGCCCTGCGTGGCGTGCGGGTGCAGGCGGCGAGTGCGGCGGCGCTGCTGCGTCGCAATCTGCTGATCTATGGCCTGGGCGGGATTCTGGTGCCGTTCGTGGGGATCAAGGCGATCGACATGCTGTTGACGGCGTTGCATCTGGTTTGAACCTGAACAGCGGTGTGCCGGGCACACCGCTTCAAGCACGAATTCGAGGATTTTGAAATGTCCACAATGTTACGTCCGGCCCTGAGCCTGCTGGTGCTGATGACCCTGGTCACCGGCGTTGCCTATCCGCTGGTAGTTACGGGCGTCACGCAAGTCGCCTTCCCCGAGCAGGCCAACGGCAGCCTGGTGCGGGATGCCGAAGGCAAGGTGCGCGGCTCGTCGCTGATCGCTCAGGATTTTGTCGGCGATGCCTGGTTCCATCCACGTCCATCAGCCGGTGCCTTTGCAACCGTGTCGAGCAGTGCGAGCAACCTGTCGCCAAGCAATCCGGCGCTGGCCACTCGGGTAATCGATGACGCCAACAAGTTGCAGGTTCCCGGTCAGGGCCCGGTGCCGTTGGCGCTGCTGACCACCTCCGGCAGCGGTCTCGATCCGCACTTGCCACCGGCCGCGATTGCCTATCAACTGGCGCGTGTCGCGGCAGCGCGCAATCTGCCGGTGGCGACCCTGCAGCAACTGCTCGACACGCACATCGAACAGCCGCTGGTAGGCCCGCCAGTGGTGAATGTGCTGGCGCTGAACATGGCGCTGGAAAAGTTGTGAATCGCGATCACATCAGGAAGAGAGAGCTTCAAGCATGAGTGACTCCGGCCGCGCCGACGCGCTGTTAGCAGACTTGCCCCGCGACGGACGCGGCCGGCTCAAGGTTTTTCTCGGCGCAGCGCCAGGCGTGGGCAAGACCTACGCGATGTTGCAGGCCGCCCACAGCCAGTTGCGTCAGGGCGTGAAAGTCATCGCCGGGGTCGTTGAAACCCACGGCCGCGCCGAAACCGAAGCGCTGCTCGGCGGCCTGCCGCAACTGCCGCTGGTGCGCTCGGAATACCGTGGCGTGACGCTGGAGGAAATGGACCTCGACGGCCTGCTCGCCGCCAAGCCGAAACTGGTGCTGGTCGACGAGCTGGCTCACAGCAACGCCCCCGGCAGTCGCCACGCCAAACGCTGGCAGGACATTCAGGAACTGCTCGCCGCCGGCATCGACGTGTACACCACGGTCAACGTCCAGCACCTGGAAAGTCTCAACGATCAGGTGCGTGGCATCACCGGTGTGCAGGTGCGCGAAACCCTGCCGGACTGGGTGTTGCAGGAAGCCTACGAACTGCTGCTGATCGACCTGCCGCCCCGCGAACTGCTCGAGCGCCTGCGCGAAGGCAAGGTCTACGTACCGGAGCAGGCGCGCGCCGCGATTGATGCATTTTTCACCCAGACCAACCTCACAGCGCTGCGCGAACTGGCGATGCAGACCGCTGCCGCGCAGGTCGATAACGATCTCGCTCAAGGCTATCGCCAGCTCGGCCAGGCCGCGCCGGCGGTGCGCGGGCGCTTGCTGGTTGGCGTCGATGGCGATGCCCAGGCCGAACGGCTGGTGCGCCACGCCAGTCGGGTCGCCCAGCGTAGGCATTTGCCGTGGAGTCTGGTGCACGTCGACAACGGCAGTGTGCGCGACGAGCAATCGCGGCTGCGCCTGCAAAGCGCCCAGCAACTGGCCGAACGCCTCGGCGGCGAAGTGGTGTTGCTACGGGCCGGCGAAGTGGCGAAAACCCTGATCCAGCATGCAGCTGAACGTCGGGCGAGTCTGGTGCTGGTCGGTCAATCGCGGCCGCGCCTGCGCAGGCGTCTGTTCGGTGGTGGGCTGGCGGCGCGTTTGCTGCGTCAGGCCCATGGTCTGGAAATCAACGTGCTGGACAGTGATCAGGAACAGCATCAAGCGCGCCCGCGTGTAGCGCCGACGCTGGTGTGGTTCGACTATGCGCTGGCGCTGGTGGCCACGCTGTTGGCCAGTGCGCTGGCCTGGGCGGTGTCCAGCGTGCTGCCGTTGCCGAACATCTCGCTGGTGTTTCTTGCGGCGGTGCTGCTGGTGGCAGTGCGTAGCAGTCTCGGCCCGGCGCTGGCCTGTGCGGCGTTGTCGTTTTTGACCTACGACTTTCTGTTCATTCCGCCGAATTTCTCCTTCAGCATCCAGCGCGAAGAAGACGTGCTGACGTTGCTGTTCTTTCTGCTGATGGCGGCGCTCACCGGCAACCTCGCGGCGCGTCAGCGGCGGCAATTGCAGGCGCTGCGCGATACCCAGGAAGAGACTACCGAGCTGCTCGACCTGTCGCGCAAACTCACCGCCGCAACAGATCGCCAGGCCGTGGTCAGCGCCGCAGCCCAACACCTCAATGGCTGGAGCGATCTGCAACTGTGCCTGCTCAATCGCGACGGGCAGGGCGGCTGGAAAGTCGAAACCGGCGGGCCGCTGCAATTCACTGAATCCGAGCGCGCCGCCGCTGACTGGGCCTGGCAGCACGATCAACCGGCGGGCATGGGCACCGGCACGTTGCCGTTCGGGCGCTGGTGGTGGTGGCCGCTGTCGGTGGAGGACGGACCGCTGGCGCTGCTCGGTGTGTGCGCCAAAGAGGGCCAGACCCTGAGCGGCCAACGTCGTCGTTTGCTGACCGCGTTGAGTCAGCCTTTGGCTCAAGCACTGGCCCGAGCACAACTGGCCGATGACCTGGAAGCCGCACGTCTGCACGGCGAAACCGAACAGTTGCGCAGTGCCTTGCTGGCCTCGGTGTCCCACGATCTGCGCACGCCGCTGACCTCGATGCGCGGCAGCATCGACAGCCTGCTGGCCCTCGGCGAAGCGATCCCGCTGGAGGATCGCCGCGAATTGCTCGAAGGCACTCGCGATGAGGCCGAGCGTCTCGATCGCTACATCCAGAACCTGCTGGACATGACCCGTCTCGGCCACGGCGCCCTGAAGCTGGCGCGGGACTGGGTGTCGCCCGCAGACATCGTCGGCAGTGCGCTCAATCGCCTGCGGGCGGTGTTGTCGTCGCTGCAAGTGAGCACCGATGTACCGGCCGAGTTGCCGCTGCTGTACGTGCATGCCGCGCTGATCGAGCAGGCGCTGGTGAACGTGCTGGAAAACGCCGCCCGCTTCTCGCCATCCCACGGCCGTCTGCAATTGCGCGCCGGGGCGGATGACAGCGAGGTGTTTTTCTCGGTCAGCGATGAAGGGCCGGGGATTCCGGTCGATGAGCGGGCGAAGATTTTCGACATGTTCTACACCGCCGCCCGGGGGGATCGGGGCGGGCAGGGCACGGGGCTGGGGCTGGCGATCTGTCAGGGCATGGTCGGCGCCCATGGCGGGCGGATCAGTGTCGGCGACGGCATCGACGGGCGCGGCACCTGCATTACCCTGCACCTGCCTTTGCAGACGCAACCGGGGATGGACGGTGAAGCCTGATCCGCGCTGCGCTACTCTCTTGCCACTCTTTTGTGTTGATGTGAATTCATGAGCCAGACCGCGACCATTTTGGTCATCGATGACGAACCGCAGATCCGCAAGTTCCTGCGCATCAGCCTCGCTTCCCAGGGCTACAAGGTGCTGGAGGCCGGCACCGGCGCCGAGGGCCTGGCCCAGGCGGCGCTGAACAAACCGGACCTGCTGGTGCTCGACCTCGGCCTGCCGGACATGGACGGCCAGCAGGTACTGCGCGAGTTTCGCGAATGGGCCACGGCGCCGGTGCTGGTGCTGTCCGTGCGCGCGAGCGAAGGGCAGAAAGTCCAGGCGCTGGATGGCGGCGCCAATGACTACGTGACCAAGCCGTTCGGCATTCAGGAATTTCTCGCCCGGGTGCGGGCGTTGCTGCGTCAGGCGCCGGCCGGAGAAGCGCAGCAGGCCGCGTTGAATTTCGGCCCTCTGACCGTGGACCTGGCGTATCGCCGGGTATTGCTCGACGGCGTCGAAGTCGCCCTGACCCGCAAGGAATACGCCGTGCTGGCGCAACTGGCGCGGCATCCGGGGCGGGTGATCACCCAGCAGCAATTGCTCAAGGACATCTGGGGCCCGACTCACACCGAGGACAGCCACTACCTGCGGATCGTGGTCGGGCACCTGCGACAGAAACTGGCGGACGATCCGACCCGGCCCCGGTTTATCGTGACCGAGGCGGGCGTCGGTTATCGCTTGTTGAGCGAGAGCAGCCTTTAGTTCTGCTCGCTCTCGTAGCGATCCAGCGTATCCCTGGCAATCTCGCGACCCAGCGCGATCAATTCAGGCGCCTTGTAGAACTCGAAGAACCGGCACACCCGCTTCGGCACATTGATCAGGATGTCCGGCGGATACCCGGCGATCTTGTACTGCGCCAGTGAGGTCTGCATCACCTCGAAACTCTGGTTGATCAGGTCGAGCAATGACGCAGGCCCGACGTTATCGATGATGAACGAACCGGTGGCGGACTTCGGCGCGCCGTCGCGCTCAGGGGCCGCGGCCGGTTGCTGGGTTTCCGGTTCCGCACCCTCGACCCATGGATTGATCTCGGCTGCTTCGGCCCGCAACGCTTCCTGTTCCAGTCGCAGCAGTTGCTCGGCCTGTTTGCGGCGGAACGGCATCTTCGAGCCCAGCGAATTGATCAGGCTGTCGAAGCGGGTGCGGAACGCGGCGGGGCGCTGGATCACCGGCAATTTGTAATGACGCTGGTTGGTCGAGTTGAGATTGACCGCGATGATCAGGTCGCAATGGCTCGACACCACCGGCACGATCGGCAACGGGTTGAGAATGCCGCCGTCCACCAGCATCCGGTTGCCCTGCATCACCGGGGTGAACAGGCTGGGAATCGCCGCCGAGGCCCGCATCGCCTGATGCAGGCAGCCTTCCTGGAACCAGATTTCCTGTTGATTGGTGAGGTCGGCGGCTACGGCGGTGTAGGGGATGCGCAGGTCTTCGATGTTGATCTCGCCGACGATCTTGCGGATCTGGCCGAAGACTTTTTCGCCACGGATCGCGCCGAGACGGAAGCTCACGTCCACCAGGCGCAGTACGTCGAGGTAATCCAGGCTTTCGATCCAGTTGCGGTACTCGTCAAGCTTGCCGGCGGCGTAGATTCCGCCGACCACGGCCCCCATTGAACAGCCGGCAATACAACTGATGTCATAGCCCCGTCGTTCGATCTCTTCAATGACCCCGATATGGGCATAGCCCCGGGCGCCACCGGAGCCCAGCACCAGTGCGACACGCTTTTTCATCCGACTTCCTCCCGGCAAGGTTCCACAATGCACCCATCGAGGGCCGGGCGACAATCGCCGGGGTCGTTCGGGGCGGCGATGGCGTCGTTTTTTCGATACTTCATGACCCGTCGGCGTTATCTTTTGCAGTGCGGTGGAATCACGGGGCGCAAGGCACTTTTTCGCTGCCGCACCGTCTTACCTGCACGACTGTTGACCTATCTTTGAGGTGTGAGTGATGAAAGCCTGGATCTGTGTGCCGTTGATGGCGCTGGCATTGGCCGGTTGCGCCGGCAAGACCGCTTACCGCGACAGCTGCGGCAGCCAGCTCGACGCGGCGTGGCATGAACTGGATCTGGCGAAAGCCGAAGGGTTTGCCGGCACCGTCAGCTATTCCAAGGCGCTGTCGCTGTTGACGGCAGCCAAGACCCAGCAGCAATTCGAAGGGTTCGAAGGCTGCACCAAGAAAGCCGAAAAAGCGCGCTTCTACATTCGCGAATCCCGCGCCGGGCGCTAAGCTGCTGACGTGGCGCAAGGGCAGGTGCCTTGCGCCGGCGCACACTCGTGCAAAGCCATTGAATTCAGGAGCAAGTAATGTCTGCGTTGGTCGACCGGTTGGTGGCTCATGTCTTGAGCCTGGAAGTCAGGCTGCTGGCCTGTCAGGCACGTTTGACCGCCCGGACTGATCCTGAGGCGCTGCACGATCTGCGCACCACCGTGCGGCGCTTGCGCAGTCTGCTGCGACCGTTGCGCGGTTTGCCCGGTGTCGAACAACTGGAAAGCGCGGCAGCCAGCGTCGGGCAACTGACCACGCCGTGGCGCGACCGCGAGGTGCTGGCAGCCTGGCTGATCAAACACGATCAGCCCGAAGCCGCGCAGCGCCGCATGGCGCAGATGGCCGAGGCTTATCCGGCCTTGGCGGCCAGCGCCGAAGTGGCGTCGCTGCTGATGATCCTCGATGCCTTTCCGCGTTTTCTGCGCGCGTCCCAGCGCCAGGGATTGCTCAAGCGCCTGGACAAGCGCATCGAAAAACGTCTGGGCAAACAATGGAAGAATCTCGACGTGGCGCTGCACGATCCGGCCCACGACCGCCATCGCCTGCGGCTGCTGATCAAGCGTGTGCGTTACGGCATCGAGGCCTACCCCGAACTGGATCGTCTGCCCGAAGCCGCCTTGCCCCGTTTGAAATCCGCGCAAGGCGCCCTCGGTGACTGGCACGATTGCTGGCAATGGCTGGCCCGCGCCGAACTGGAGCCGGATCTGCAACCCTGCGTCGCTACCTGGCAGGCGACCATGGCCAAGGCCGAAATCAAGGCCGACCGGGTGCTGGAAAAACTCAGCGCGGCCTGCTTCAAGTCCTGAATTTTCCACAAGACCACATGTGGGAGCGAGCCTGCTCGCGATTACGGCTGCACGGTCACCAATGAAGTGACTGACACACCGCTATCGCGAGCAGGCTCGCTCCCACACTAAACGGCTTATCTGTCAGTCTCTTTGACCGGAATGGACGCTGCGCCGCTCTGCCGCGCTGGTTAAGATCCGGTCATTCCCTTTTTCCTGTCCGAGGTTTCCATGCGCTTTTGCGATCTGATCGATGCTGTCCGTCGTCAACCGGAGGTCACGATTCCGGCGGAGTGGGGCCAGGGCCGGGCCAGTTTTGGCGGGTTGGTGGCCGCGCTGCAATTTGAAGTGATGCGCACCAAGGTTCCGACCGATCGGCCGGTGCGTTCGCTGGCGATCACCTTCGTCGGCCCGGTCGAGCCCGAAGTGCCGGTGAGCTTTGAAGTCGAAGTGCTGCGCGAAGGCAAGGCAGTCAGCCAGGTGCTGGGGCGCGCCGTGCAGAACGGTCAGGTGGTGACGATGGTGCAAGGCAGCTTCGGGGCTTCGCGGCCTTCGGAAGTGGCGGTTGAAGCCTATCCGGCACCCGAGATGAAACATTGGGACGATTGCCAGGAATTGCCGTACATCAAAGGCGTAACCCCAGAGTTCATGCGTCATCTGGCGATGCGCTGGAGTGTCGGCGGCATGCCGTTCACCGGCAATCAATCGCGGCTGATGGGCGGCTGGGTGCGTCTGCGTGGGGATGTGAAGGAAGAGCCGGTCAACGAGGCGCACCTGTTGGCGCTGGTCGATGCCTGGCCGCCCGCGCTGTTGCCGTACCTGAAGAAACCGGCACCGGGCAGCACGCTGACCTGGACCATCGAATTCGTTCAGCCGTTACGGGATTTGAGCACGCTGGATTTCTGCCAATACCTGGCGGACATCGAGTATGCGGCTGACGGTTACGGCCATGTCGCCGCCAAGCTGTGGAGCGCGAAGGGTGAACTGATTGCCATGAGTCGGCAGACGGTGACGATCTTCGCCTGACTCAATGGCGGCGATGGCGTTCACGCCAGGCGCGGAACCAGCCGCCACTGAGGAAGAACCTCGGAAACGTCAGGAACTGCTCGACCAGCAGACGCGAGACGGCGTCCTTGCGATCACTGAACGGCTCGGAGGCTTGCGCCTCCAGGCTGTGGCCGTGACGCTGCAAACCCAGCGCCGCGATGATGCCGATCACGCCGATCGCCACGCTGGCCAGACTCAGGCTGAACACCCCCGAGACGATCAACAGAAACGCGACGATGAACAGCGGCACGGCAATCAGGTGCAGCACCAGATTGGTCGGGTGCTGATGGTTGTTCGGGTACGCGCGCCATTGCCACGCGGGAAGGTTGGGGTGGCGTTTGCCCATGTTGCTGCTCCTCGATCCATGTTTGGTACATGGTTGAAGAATAGGCCCGGGCAGCCAGGGCGGCGAATCAAGGTTGGCTATTGAAGTGATAGGGACAATGGCCATTCTTGATGTTGCCCCCTAGAGCTTCAACTGACCGATCGCCTTATTCAGTTCACCGGCCAGCGTCGCCAACTCGTTACTGGTGGTCGCCGAATCCACGGTCTGTTGCACGGTGTTCTCGGTGACATCGCGAATGCTCACCACCGCGCGGTTCATTTCTTCGGCAACCTGACTCTGTTGCTCCGCCGCCACCGCAATCTGCGTGTTGCTCTCACGCATCTGCGCCACCGCTCCGGTGATTTCCGCCAGTGCTTCGCCGGCCTCTTGCGCCTGCTGCACGCAGTCATCGGCCTTGTACGAACTCTCCTGCATGAAGTCGACCGCATCGCGGGTGCCTGCCTGCAACGCCGAGACCATAGTGGTGATTTCATCGGTGGAGGTCTGCACGCGTTTGGCGAGGTTGCGCACTTCGTCGGCGACCACCGCGAACCCGCGACCCATTTCCCCGGCGCGAGCCGCTTCGATGGCAGCGTTGAGCGCGAGCAGATTGGTCTGTTCGGCGATGCTGTGGATCACGCTGACCACGCCGTTGATCTTCTGGCTGTCCTCGGCCAGCCGCTGGATCATCTCGGCGGTCTGCTGCACGCCGCTGGACAGGCCGGCAATCGAAGTCTGCACCCGGCTTACCACTTGCTGGCCGCTGCCAGCCAGGCCATCGGCGGTCTGCGACAGGTCGCGCGTGGCGCCGGCGTGCTGGGCGATGTGGTAGACGGTTGCGGTCATTTCGTTGATCGCCGTGGCGGCCTGATCGGTTTCGCTCTGCTGGCCGAGCATGCCGTGACGCACCTCGTTCATGCTTGATGCCAGCCGCGCGGCGCCGACGTCGAGTTGCCGCGCGGTGTTGGCCACGGTGGTCACCACTCGCTGGTAACCGGCCTGCATCGCATTGAACGCGTTGGCCATCTGCCCGACTTCATCCTTGCAGGCCAGCGGCACCCGGGCGGCGAGGTCGCCGGTTTTCTCCACGTGCAGCATCACGTCCTTGAGGGTGTTCAGCTGACTGAGCAGAAAGCGGATCAGCAACTGTGAAGCGCCGAGCATCGCCAGCATCAGGATGAACACCGCCACCGCGTAGTTGGCGAAGCGTTCGCCGAACACCTGGCTGAGGCTGGGGGCGTAGGCGATCACGGCGACCTGCTGACCATCGGCACGGCTGAAGACCTCGGCGCCGAGCAGCGGGTTTTCACCGAACAACGGCAAGTGACTGATCTCGATCCAGCCGTTGCTGTCGGTGATCTCCAGCAGCGGTTGATCGTTGAGGCGCGGCGCTTCGCCGCGTTTGAAAGTCAGCACTTGATCGGATTTGGGCAGCGCTTGCCCGGCCGGCCAGGCCTTGAGCAATTGCGCCTGGGCCTGGGCCGAAGTTTGCGCGGCGTGGCTGCGGGCCTGTTGTTCGAGCTGTACGGCGTACAGCACCAGCAACAGAGTGGTGACGAAGGCGACCGCATTGACCGCCCAGAATTTGTATTTCAGCGAGATATTGCTAAGCCAGGCACCCATGGAGGTCTTCTCTGATAGCGGAAACAATTTTGGCAAGGTGCCATTATTGTGCCGCTACGCAGGTGTCCGGATCTTGATGTGCATCAACAAGTGATGCATTCGCCTCGGCTAGGGCAGGGTAGGTAAACCGTAAAACGCACGCGCGCAGGCGGTGGTGTGAGCCGCCAGATCCTCTTCGGTTTCGCCTCGATGCAATGCCACTTCACGCAGCACTTCGGTCAGATACGCCGGCTCGTTGCGCCCGTTCTTCGGCTTTGGCCGCAATGTGCGCGGCAGCAGGTACGGCGCATCGCTTTCCAGCATCAGGCGACCGCGTTTGATCTCCTTCACCAGCGGATGCAAATGGGTACCGCGACGCTCGTCGCAGATCCAGCCGGTGATGCCGATGTGCAGATCCAGATCGAGGTAACTGAACAACGCTTTCTGCTCGCCGGTGAAGCAATGCACCACGGCGGCGGGCAATCGGTCGCGGAAGTCACGGAGGATTTCCAGCAGGCGCTGGCTCGCATCACGCTCGTGCAGGAACACCGGCAATTGCAGTTCGGCGGCCAGCGCCAGATGTTCTTCGAGGACTTTTTCCTGCTGCGGGCGCGGCGAGAAATCGCGGTTGAAGTCCAGCCCGCATTCGCCCACTGCTACCACGTTCGATTCCTGCAACAGACTGCGCAGACGCCGCACGCTGTCGGCGTTCCAGTC
Organism: Pseudomonas sp. B21-021; assembly: GCF_024749205.1. Classification (NCBI taxonomy): domain Bacteria; kingdom Pseudomonadati; phylum Pseudomonadota; class Gammaproteobacteria; order Pseudomonadales; family Pseudomonadaceae; genus Pseudomonas; species Pseudomonas sp. B21-021. The sequence continues at coordinate 4,640,277 of NZ_CP087192.1, read as the reverse complement.
GCTGGCCGAATGCGGGTGAATGCCGGCGGTGGCGAACAGTCGCTGGCCGTCCGGATCCAGTTGCTGGCATAGCTCCAGTGCCTGTTCGCTGCCTTCGACGCTGGTGCCGGTCAGCACCAGTTGGCAGACCCCGGCAGCGTAGGCGCGGTCGAGCACGGCCTGGTGTTTGTCGGCGAAACTGGGGTTGGTCAGGTTGACGCCGATATCGATGAGTTGCATGGTGCTACCTCGGGCCGAAGGCCGGAAAGCATATCAGAGCTGTAGATTTATAAGAAAAGCCAAGAACTACAACGGCTTATGGCTGTCTGTTGAGGCCGCGAGGCAGGCTGGGCTGGCAGAGTTGCCATCACTGTGCCAGTCTCTCGCACTTTATCAGCGCTCCAGGCGCTCTGTTTTCGTCGGTGTTTTGCGACCGCTCAGCGGTGCAAACGCCCCGTATTCTTTCCGGAGAGTGGATGGTTCGTCCCTCGGTTTTGCTCCTGCTGTGTGGTTCGTTGCTGCTGCCGATGACGGCGGTCGCGCGGCTGCCCGGGCCGCTGCAAGCCGTGCCGGCCGCCAAGGTCCGCGACCTGACCGAAATCCGCAGCAGCCGCGTGTTGCGGGTGCTGGTCAACCAAAGCCGCAACAGCTCCGGCGAAGTCCAGGGCCAGGCCATCGGCATCGAATACCACCGCCTGCGCGCCTTCGAGCAATACCTCAATGGCCACGCCCGCGACGGCCAGGAAATCACCCTCAAGATCATCCCCAAAGCCAAGGATCAACTGCTCGGCGCGCTACAGCGTGGCGAAGGCGATCTTGTTGCGCCAGGCGAACTGCTCGAGTTGCAACCGGGCCACGCGGTCGCCAGCAGCGAGCCGATTGCCAGCAACGTGCCGCTGGTGCTGGTCGGCATCAAGGGTGAAAAGCGCTACACCAAGGTCGAGCAACTCGCCGGCAAAACCCTGGCGCTGCCCACTGGCAGTGCGGCGGGGGAGGCGGTCAGTCAGCTCAACCAGAAACTGGCGCTGCATAAACTGGCGCCGATCAAGATCGAATGGGTCGATCCAACGCTGGCGGTCGAGGATGTGCTGGAAATGGTTCAGGGCGGGATCTTCCACCTGACCATTGTCGAGCAACCGATCGCCGAGCGGTGGGGCAAGATCCTGCCCAAGCTGCGTTTCGACCGTCAGGTGATGATCAGCGAACCGGGCGAGGAATACTGGTTCGTGCGCCGTGATGCCTCGATGTTGCGGGCCAGCATCGACCGCTTCCTGACCGGCTACAAAAAACCATCGAACGAAGATGCGGCGTTCCTGCGGATCTACCGCCGGCTGTATCAAGTGCACTATCCGCTGGCCAAGGCTGACCGTCAGCGCCTGGAAAAACTGCGACCGACCCTGCAGAAACACGCCGAAGCGCAAAACATGGACTGGCTCAACCTGGCGGCGCTGGCGTTCAAGGAGTCGGCGCTGCAGCCCAATGCGCGCAGCGGTAGCGGGCCGACCGGGCTGATGCAGATCACCCCGTCCGCCGCGCAGCGAGTTGGTGTCAACAATATCCAGAATCTCGATGCGAATGTGCAGGCCGGTGCCAAGTACCTGGCCATGATCCGCCGCAAGTTCTTCAACAGCCCCAAGCTCAACGAGCGCGAGCGCATGGCGTTCACCCTGGCGGCGTACAACATCGGCCCGGAGCGGGTGCAAGGCATGCGCGCCGAGGCGCGGCGTCGCGGTCTGAACCCCAACCAGTGGTTCTTCCAGGTCGAGCGTATCGCCATGGAGCAGGTGGGAATGGGGGCCGTCAGCTATGTTAATAGCGTGAACAAGTATTACTTGGCGTTCGACCGGGAGCGGGAGTCGTTGGAGCCCCGGGGGCAGAAAGTGGTCTCACGCAAATGATCTAATAAGTTGATTGTTATGGCGGAATTTTTGCGCTTTTAACATGAAATTAACTGATTAATATAGCGGCCAACCAACAAGCACTTCTGACAACAAGGAAACGCAACATGAGCTCTCTGATCAACAAGGTTCTGTTCACTCGCGCCGGCTACGGTCTGACCATTCTGCGCATTGCCGTCGGCGTGATCTTCGCCGCCCACGGCTCGCAGAAGCTCTTCGGCCTGTTCGGTGGCTATGGCCTGGCGGGCACTGCACAATACATGGAAAGCATCGGCCTGACCCCGGGTTACCTGATGGCCACCCTGGCCGGCGGCACCGAGTTCTTCGCCGGTCTGGCGCTGATCATCGGCCTGCTGGTTCGCCCGGCGGCATTGGGTCTGACCTTCCTGTCGCTGGTGGCGATCTTCACCGTGCACATCAGCAACGGTCTGTTCATGGCCAACAACGGTTACGAGTTCGCCCTGGCCCTGCTCGGTGGCAGCCTCGCGGTGCTGATCGAAGGCGCCGGCAAGCTTTCGGTGGATCGCGCCATCGCCGGTTGAAGGCTCTGGCTCAAGCAAAAGGCCCGCATTGTGCGGGCCTTTTTTGTTGCGGCTGATTCTTGACACTGGCCGGTCACGTTCTCTACGATGCCGCTCATGCGCCGATTTAAACAGCTACTTGCGGGGCGCCAGGTGACTATTCTTCAGTTGCCGTCAGAAGCCGGAACAGGGCTTCGAAATACCGCTAAAGCGCTGGTTCGGTGTTGCCTCTCACCTGCCATGCAGACTTTTGAGGCAGAGACACGACACGATGAATGCACTACGCCCTCCAGCACGTCCCGCGCCGATCACGGCACACATCACCCAGCGCAATCCGAAAATCCTGCTTGGCGGCAAACATCAGCCGACGCTGTTGCGTTATCTCGATGGCTGGCCACGTCGCAGCGGCGGTCCTGCCGCCTTCCTGATCCAGTTTGTCGAAGACGGTGAGTCGCTGGCGCGTTTTGCCGATGACAGTTTCGATCTGGCCGTCATTCAGGCCCCGAGCCTTGAAGAGGCGCCGGAAATGATTCGCCAACTGACCCGAGTCGCACGCCAAGGCCTGATCACCCGGCGCTGAGCGTCAGGGATATTCGATCGCCACGATGTAGACGAACTGTTCGCCGGTCGGCGTCTGTACCCGCACTTCAGCATCCAGCGCCTTGCCGATCAGGGCGCGGGCCAGCGGCGAGTCGATGCTGATCAGGCCGAGTTTCAGGTCCAGTTCGTCCGGGCCGACGATCCGATAGCGCGACTGTTTGCCGTCTTCGTCTTCGATGGTCACCCACGCGCCGAAGTAGACCTTGTTCGGATCGCTCGGTTTTTCGCTGACCACTTTCAACGCCTCAAGGCGTTTGGTGAGAAAACGCACGCGACTGTCGATCTCGCGCAGCATTTTCTTGCCGTAGGTGTACTCGGCATTTTCCGAACGATCACCCTGAGCCGCCGCTTCACTGACCGACTGCGTCACCTGCGGGCGGCGCACGTGCCACAGCTCATGGAATTCGGCGCGCATCCGCGCTTCACCTTCGGGGGTGATCAGCGCGGTACCGGCAGTGCGGGGAGGGCGATAACGGCTCATGGCAACTTCTTTTGATTAAGACGGCTGGAGTCTATCAACCCTCGCGCAACACTGTCAGCGGGCTGGCGTTCAGCGCACGCCGCGTGCCGAACACGCCGGCGCCACCGATCAGCGCCGCGCCGATCAACGGCAACAGCAGCAACCACGGATGGGGATGCCACGGCAGGTCGAAGGCAAAGCGATACAGCACCAGACTCACCACTTCCGAACCGATCGCCGCGAGCAACCCGCTGACCGCGCCGAGCAAACCGAACTCGATCCGTCGTGCCTTGATCAGTAACTGCCGCTCGGCCCCCAGCGCACGCAACAGCGCACCCTGGCGAATGCGTTCATCCAGCGTTGCCTGCAACCCGGAAAACAGCACCGCCATCCCCGCCGCCAACACAAACAACAGCACATACTCCACCGCCAGGGTGACCTGGGCGAGGATGCTGCGCAGCTGTTCGAGCAAGGCTTCGACCTGCAGGATGGTTACCGCCGGGAATGCTCGCGACAACTCGACAATCTGCTGATCGTGACCGGGGGCCAGATAGAAGCTGGTCAGGTAGGTCGCCGGCAAGTCCTTCAGGGTGCCAGGCTGGAAGATCATGAAGAAGTTCGGCTGGAAGTTGTCCCAGTTGATCTCCCGCAAACTGGTGACCTTCGCTTCGCGATTGACCCCGCCGACGCTGAACACCATGTGATCGCCCAGCTTGAGCTTGAGGCTTTCGGCCACCTTGCCTTCCACCGAGACGCCCGGAACGTCATCCGAAGGTTGGCCGGTCCACCACGATCCGGCGGTGATCTTGTTGCCCGCCGGCAGATCGGCCGCCCAGGTCAGGCTCAGGTCGCGCTGGATGGCGCGGTCGCCGGCCGAATCCTTGCTGACGATCTGCTGCACTGCTTCGCCATTGATACTGATCAGCCGTCCCGGCACCACCGGGTACAACGGCGCGGCCTGGGCCGAGACGTTGATCAGGTGATCGGTGAAGGCTTGTTTGTCGGCCGGCAGGATGTTCAGAGCGAAATAGTTGGGGGCATTTTTCGGCAACTGGTTCTGCCAGGTGTCGAGCAGTTCACCGCGCAGCAATGCAATCAAAGCCATGGACAGCAGGATCAGCCCGAAAGCCAATGATTGGCCGGCGGCCGCCAAAGGGTGGCGCAATAACTGACCCAACCCGAGACGCCACGGCAGGGATGCACGCGCGAGCAGGCGACGCAGGCTTTGCAGCAGCAACAGCAGCAAACCGCCGAGCACCAGCGCGGCGACCACACCGCCGCCGAGCAGGGCGAATGTCAGCAGCAGGTCGAGGCTCAGTCGCCACATGATCAGCCCGAGCGCACCGAGTGCCGCGCCATAGACCATCCAGGTGCTCGATGGAATCGGCAGCATGTCCCGACGCAATACCCGCAACGGCGGCACGCGGCCCAGTGCGGCGAGCGGTGGCAGGGCGAAACCGGCCAGCGCCACCAGCCCGGTGCCGATGCCGGCCAGTGCCGGCAGCAAGCCACCCGGCGGTACGTCGGTCGGCAGCAGATCATGCAGCAGTGCGAACAATCCCAATTGCGCGAGCCAGCCCAGCAGGGCGCCGCTGAGGCTGGCGAGCAGGCCGAGCACCGTCAGTTGCAGACTGAACAGCACCAGGGTTTCCCGCCGCGACAAGCCCAGGCAACGGAGCAGGGCGCTGGCATCGAAACGCCGGCTGGCGAAGCGGTTGGCCGATAGCGCCACCGCGACACCGGCCAGAAGCACGGCCACCAGACTGGCCATGTTCAAATAGCGTTCGGCCTTGCCCAGCGCGCCGCCGATCTGCCGGTTGCCGTCGCGGGCATCCTGAATCCGCTGGTTGGCGGCGAGCCCCGGTTTGATCAGTTGGCGATAGGTTTCCAGCGCCTGCGGTTCACCGCGCCAGAGTTCGCGGTAACTCACCCGGCTGCCGGGTTGCACCACGCCGGTCGCGGCGAGATCGTCAAGGTTGATCAGTACTCGTGGCGTCAGGCTGTAGAAGTTGCCGGCGCGATCCGGTTCGTAAGTCAGCACTCGCGTCAGTTTCAGCGTCTTCATGCCGACGTCGATGCTGTCGCCGATCTTCAAGTCCAGCGCCGTCAGCAGGCGCGCTTCGACCCAGGCTTCACCGGGCTGCGGCTCGCCACCGGCTTCCTCTGTCGCGAAGGGAGCGGGGGCGCTTTTCAGTTCGCCGCGCAGCGGATAGGCGCGGTCGACAGCTTTGATACTGGAGAGCTGAATGCCGTTGTCTGTGGCGATGACGCTGGAAAACTCCACTACCTGCGCATGATCCAGACGCAGCTCGGTGCCGCTCCTGATCTGTTCCGGTCGGGCCGGCGAGCTGCCTTCGAGCGACAGGTCGGCGCCGAGAAACTCGGTAGCGCGCAGCATCATTGCGCCGTTGAGGCGGGCGCCGAAGTAGCCGATCGCGGTACTCGCCGCCACCGCCACCACCAGGGCGAAAAACAGCACCCGCAGTTCACCGGCGCGGGCATCGCGCATTAGTTGGCGCAGGGCAAGACTGAACAGACGAAACAGCGGCAGACGTGCCATCAAGGCTCCAGAGGGGCGACCAACAGGCCGGCTTCAAGACGGATCAGGCGCCGGCAGCGATGGGCCAGGCGTTCGTCGTGGGTCACCAGCACCAGGGTGGTGCCGCGTTCCTTGTTCAATTCGAACAGCAAGTCGCTGATGCGCTCGCCGGTGTGGCTGTCGAGGTTACCGGTGGGTTCGTCGGCGAACAGCACGTCCGGCTCGGCGGCGAAGGCCCGGGCAATCGCCACGCGCTGTTGCTCACCACCGGAGAGCTGGCGCGGCGAGTGAGTCAGGCGCTGGCCGAGGCCGACCCGTTGCAGCAGTTCGGTGGCGCGGCTTCGAGCGTCTTTGCGGCCGTCGAGCTCCAGCGGCAGCATGACGTTTTCCAGCGCGTTGAGGCTGTCGAGCAACTGGAACGATTGAAAGACGAAGCCCACGTGTTCGGCCCGAATGCGCGCGCGCTGGTCTTCGTCGAGATTGCTCAGGCCTTGCCCGGCGAGCGTCACTTCGCCGCTGCTCGGCAGATCAAGGCCGGCGAGCAGACCCAGCAGGGTGGATTTGCCGGAACCGGACGCGCCGACGATGGCCAGGCTGTCGCCCTTGTTCAGTTCCAGGCTGAGTTCGTGCAGGATGGTCAGTTCACCTTCCGCGCTGGGAACCACTTTGCTAAGGTTCTTCGCGGTGAGAATGCTTGCGCCCATGGAGAATCCGATGCGTGTGTGGTTTTTGAGTGCTGGCCTGGCCTTGATGTGCATGGCCCAGAACGCAGCGGCGGGTACAGTCCTGATCGTTGGCGATAGTATCAGCGCCGGTTTCGGACTGGATACCCGGCTGGGGTGGGTGTCGTTGCTCGAACAGCGGCTCAAGACCGAAGGTTTTGACGATAAAGTGGTCAATGCGTCCATCAGTGGCGACACCAGTGCCGGAGGCCAGGCACGGCTGCCTGCGCTGCTTGCAGAGCACAAACCGGAACTGGTGATCCTCGAATTGGGCGGCAACGATGGCCTGCGCGGAATGCCGCCGACGCAATTGCAACAAAATCTTGCTTCGATGATCGACAGCTCCCGCCAAAGCGGTGCCAAGGTGCTGTTGCTCGGCATGCAATTGCCACCCAACTACGGCAAGCGTTATACCGATGCCTTTGCCGAGGTCTACGGCAAACTCGCCGAGGAGAAAAAAATCCCGCTGGTGCCGTTTTTCCTCGACGGTGTGGGCGGGCATCCGGACTTGATGCAGGCAGACGGTCTGCACCCGGCGGCCGGGGCTCAGGGCAAGTTGCTGGAAAATGTCTGGCCGACGCTAAAACCGCTGCTATGAGGCTTTTCTAGCGGCAGGCTTTCGGCTAATGTGGCGCCCCCTAATTTGGAGCCCCCGATGCCGCGTTCTGCCTGGTCCCTGTTTGCCTACCAACTGATCGAGCCTGACGAACAGCTGGATCTGTTCGCCTGCCAGGAAGTGCGAGTGCATCTGGTGACCCGTCAACTGGAGCTCGGTGGCTCGGCTGACCGAACCCTGTGCGGCAGTCTGCTGCCGGCGCAACCGCGCTGGTCGAGCGTGGATCGCCGGGTGTTTCAGGATCAGCGCCTGTGCTCGCTGTGCCGGGCGATCCTCGAATCGCAGAAGCGCGGCACGTCGCCGATCTGGCCTGAGCTGCGTTTCGAGCTTTAAGCGCAACCATTCTTTTGAATGCAGTTTGGGCGAGCGGCAGCTTCAATCATGAAGAGTGATGCCAGCCCATCGGCGCATCTCCCCGAATTCCCTGGGCGCGGTGTACAATCGCGTTCTTATTACCTTGTCGATCTTGCGAAGGATTCTCCGGATGTTGCCGCGTTTTCCTGCCGTCACCCGCTGCCTGTCTCTTGCCGCCCTGTGTGTGGCCGGTCCCGTTGCCGCACTGGAGTTTCCCCTGCCACCACCCGGTGAGGACATCATCGGCCAGGTGCAGGTGATCAAGGCCAAGTACGAAGATACCTTTGCCGATCTGGGCACCACCTACGATCTGGGCTATTCGGAAATGGTCGCGGCCAACCCAGGCGTCGATGCCTGGTTGCCGGGCGCCGGTACCGAAATCGTTCTGCCGACCCGCTTCATCCTGCCGCCGGGCCCGCGTGAAGGCATCGTGATCAACCTGGCCGAATACCGCCTCTACTATTTCCCGAAAGGCCGGAACGTGGTGTACACCTTCCCGCTGGGTATCGGTCGTGAAGGCTGGGGCTCGCCGATCGCGCACACCACAATCACCGCCAAGACACCGAATCCGACCTGGACGCCGCCAGCCTCGATCAAGGCCGAGCACGCGGCCGACGGTGATCCGCTGCCGAACGTGGTGCCGGCCGGTCCGGACAACCCGCTGGGTCCGTTCAAGTTCACCCTGGGCACGCCGGGCTACCTGATCCACGGCTCGAACAAGAAGTTCGGCATCGGCATGCGCACCAGCCACGGCTGCTTCCGCATGTTCAACAACAACGTGCTGGAAATGGCCGGCATGGTGCCGGTGGGGACTTCGGTACGGATTCTCAACGACGCCTACAAGTTCGGTCGCAGTGGTGGCAAGATCTACCTGGAAGCGCACACGCCGATCGACGACAAGGGCAACCCGTCGGTGGTCGACAAGCACACCGCCGTGATCAACGCGATGCTCAAGCGTGAAGACATCACCAACAACCTGCGCATGGACTGGGATGTGGTGCGTGATGTGGTGGCGGCCGAAGATGGCCTGCCAACCGAAATCGGCACGCCGAACACCTCGGCGCCGATGGTCTCCAGCGCACCGATCGACCTGCAGCAATAAGCTGAAAGACAAAACCCGCCGAGGCTTGCGCAGCGGCGGGTTTTTTATTGCCCGCAGAAAACCGCAGGCACAAAAAAGCCGACCCAAAAAATGGGTCGGCTTGATAACAATCCCGAAGGACTATTACTTGCGGCTAGCTTTTTCCAGCATGCGCAGAGCACGCTCGTTAGCTTCGTCAGCAGTCTGTTGTGCTTTTTGAGCAGCAGCCAGAGCTTCATCAGCTTTACGGTAAGCTTCGTCTGCACGAGCCTGGGAGCGAGCAGCTGCGTCTTCAGTAGCGGTCAGACGTGCTTCGGTTTCTTTCGATGCGCTGCTGCAACCGGTAGCCAGAACTGCGGCCAGAGCCAGAGCAGAGAATTTCAGAACGTTGTTCATCGTGTTCCCCTTCAAGGACTTTCAATTAAGTGGCTGTCTCCTCCGATTGAGGAAATAGCCGGCGTACATACTACCCATTACTTGTAGTAAGTAAACTGACGTGAGGCAAGAAGCAAAAAAAATTGTAGGCGTTGATTCTTTTTCGAGCAACTTTTAACTGCGTTGTATAAAAAATATCCAGCTGTAAGCCGCGAGATGAGCGAGTTAATGAGAAAAAGTTCCCGTTGCCGCGGGTTGTTTTGCAGGTAGTGGCTAAAGTCTGTCTATATGGATTCGTCCACACTTTTGTTGCGAATTTGCGCAGCGCCTCGCATATCTTTGTCCATGTTGAGGTGACTTTAAAACAGGGGGCTCGTCTTAAGTCTCAACATCCGGCGATGTTCAGCCTTTCGGCTCGGGAAGATTGTCTCCCGAACCGGCCCTGAGTCCACCGGAACTGCCCCGTCAATCTGCATGATGACGAGCGTACCTTGAGCATTTTCGCCAATGGTGCCTACTATTTGATACGTGCTCGGGTTGCGCGAGATCGGTGCAGTTCTTCTCGGTGTCCATCAGGCACGGGGTGGCGTAGATGTTCCTTCGCCGGGAAAACATCGGTAAGGTAGGGGTCAGAATTCGAGACCCGCGAGGAGTAGTGATGAGCGAGGCGTTGTCCATCCACCATGACCAGGCTGGTCATCAGTTCGAGACCAATGTGGACGGTCATCGTGCCTACCTGACCTATATGGATCTGGGGAAACAGACCCTGGATATCTACCGCACCTTCGTGCCCAACGCCTTGCGTGGCCGAGGCATCGCGGCAGCCCTGACCGAGCGGGCGTTGCAGTACGCTGATGAAATGGGCTACACGGTCATTCCATCGTGCTCCTACGTGGAGCGTTACATGGAGCGTCATCAGCGGCGCACCGCCAAGATCTGACTGACCTCACACCGCACACACAAAAACGCCGGGCAATGCCCGGCGTTTTTTTATGCCTGCGAAACGGCTGTCAGCCGCGCTGACGTTTCGGCAGGACATCCTTGAGCTTGGCGTGCATGCTGCGCAAGGTGTTTTCGGTAGCGGACCAGTCGATGCAGGCATCGGTGATCGACACGCCGTATTGCAGGTCGGCGAGGTCTTTCGGGATCGCCTGGCAGCCCCAGTTCAGGTGACTTTCGACCATCAGGCCGATGATCGACTGGTTGCCTTCGAGGATCTGGTTGGCGACGTTCTCCATCACCAGCGGTTGCAGGGCCGGATCCTTGTTGGAGTTGGCGTGGCTGCAATCGACCATGATGTTCGGCTTGATCTTGGCCTTGTTCAGCGCCTGCTCGCACAGGGCGACGCTGACCGAATCGTAGTTCGGCTTGCCGTTGCCACCGCGCAGTACCACGTGACCGTAGGCGTTGCCTTTGGTGGTGACGATCGACACGCCACCTTCCTGGTTGATGCCCAGGAAACGGTGCGGGCTGGAAACCGACTGCAAGGCGTTGATCGCCACGGTCAGGCCGCCGTCGGTGCCGTTCTTGAAGCCGACCGCCGAGGACAGGCCGGAAGCCATTTCGCGGTGGGTCTGGGATTCGGTGGTGCGGGCGCCGATCGCCGACCAGCTGATCAGGTCCTGCAAGTACTGCGGGGAGATCGGGTCGAGGGCTTCGGTCGCGGTCGGCAGGCCTTTCTCGGCCAGGTCCAGCAGCAACTGGCGACCGATGTGCAGACCGTCCTGGATCTTGAACGAGTCATCCAGGTACGGGTCGTTGATCAGGCCTTTCCAGCCGACGGTGGTCCGTGGCTTTTCGAAATACACGCGCATGACCAGATACAGGGTGTCCGAGACTTCTGCCGCCAGCACTTTCAGGCGATCGGCATATTCGTGGGCAGCCTTGATGTCGTGGATCGAGCAGGGGCCGATCACCACGAACAGACGATGGTCGGTGCCATCGAGAATGTTGCGGATGACCTCGCGACCCTTGGTGACGGTGCGCAGGGCAGCGTCGCTCAGAGGAATATCACGCTTGAGCTGATCGGGAGTGATCAGGGTCTCGTTGGAAGCGACGTTCAGGTCGTTGATCGGTAAATCAGCCATCGTTTACTCGTCAGGTCACGGGTGCCGGCCGCCAGCGATCCCCGCGCGGCGGAGCACAGCGGATTTAAGCGCGTCGGGGAGCCGAACCTTATCGCGTTAGACGCCTGCTAGACAATGGGCAAGTAACTGTTCAGTCCAGCTCTGGTTACGCAAAAGCCTTGCGAACGCTGTCGTGGGAGAACTCTTCGGCGTGCTGCTCGACCCATTGCAGGGCTCGCGCCTGGATATCCTGCAGGTCATCGTGGGCATCGTTGATTCGGCAATAGCGCTCGATCTGACACACCTGCTCACCCATTCGCGCGCTGAACAGCGTCTGCTCATCCGTGAACGCAATGCCCACCAGATAACCTTTTTTACGACGCAGGCACCAGGCCACATAGCCCGGATAGGTGAAATCGGCATTGATGGTCGGCATGCGCACTTGCAGCGCGGTGCCATGGCGCCAGGCACGGTGGTAATTGCAAGCGATGCCGCCGAGGCTGATAGTGTGCAGCCGTTGACGCGAAATACACTCCGGTGTGAGCAGGGTCAATTCAACGGGCACATCATCCGGATGAGGAATAAACCGTCCCATGAGCACAGACTCCCTGTGTCGGCCATTTGACATTGTTTCCCCCAGTATAGTGGTCGAATCGCAGCTGACCGATTTTGACGCCGACCAACGGCTGCTGGCGATGAACGGCGTTTCACTGGTGATCTTCACCAGCGTCGGCTGCGCCAGTTGCCGCTATGCCCGCGAAGTGTTGCCGGGGCTCGATCTCGCCGTCGATCGCGTGTGCTGGATCGATGCCGGCGACAACGGCGGACTGGTCGAGCGTTATCAGGTCTTTCATTTGCCGGCGCTGTTTGTGGTGCGCGACGGCGAGTTCTTTGGGGCAGTGCACACGCGCCTGAATGTCGATGAGCTGAACGCAGCCGTGGCGCAGGCGCTGGGTCGAATTGCAGAGGAGTTGCCGTGATGGGAGCAGTGAACAAACCGGTGGTGGGGATTATCGGCACCGGCGCCATCGGAGGGTTCTACGGGGTGATGCTGGCCCGGGCCGGGTTCGATGTGCACTTTCTGTTGCGCAGTGAATTTTCCGCGGTCGCCGAGCGCGGCTTGCAGGTGGACAGTGCCGTGCATGGCACATTGACGCTGAATCCGGTGCAGGCCTATTCGTCAGCTGAAGACATGCCGCCCTGCGACTGGCTGCTGGTCGGCGCCAAGACCACCAGCAATGCCGGGCTGGCGCCTTCGATCATTCAGGCGGCGAAGCCCGACGCGAAAGTGCTGGTGCTGCAAAACGGCCTCGACGTCGAAGACAGCTTGCGGGCGTTGCTGCCCGACTCCCTGCACTTGCTGGGCGGTTTGTGCCTGATCTGCGTCCACCGCGAAGGGCCGGGGCAGATCACCCACCAGGCGTTGGGGGCGGTGAACGTCGGGTATCACAGCGGCCCGGCACCGGATGACGCGGCGCGCATGGCGATCGTCGAGGAGGGCGCCGGCCTGTTCCGCGCCGCCGGTCTCGACTCCCAAGCGATGCCGAACCTGCATCAGGCGCGCTGGCAGAAACTGGTGTGGAACATTCCCTACAACGGCCTTTCGGTGTTGCTCCGTGCCAGCACCACGCCGTTGATGGCCGATACCGACAGCCGCGCATTGATTCAGGCACTGATGGCCGAAGTGGTGCAGGGCGCCAAGGCCTGCGGTCACGACATGCCGCCCGGTTACGCCGAATACCTGTTCATGATGACCGAGAAAATGCCCGACTATTGGCCGAGCATGTACCACGACTTTTTGCACAAGCGACCGCTGGAGCTGGAGGCGATCTACGCTCGTCCTTTGGCGGCGGCAAAAGCGGCAGGCTGCGAGTTGCCGCGAATCGAATCGTTGTATCGCACATTGAGCTTTATCGACCGGCGTAACGTTTAAACCGGTCGCACTGGGGGAAAGGCATGGCCAAGAACATCGATGACAAACTGGTGCTGGCGATTTCGTCCCGTGCCCTGTTCGACCTGAGCGAAAGCCACAAGGTGTATGAGTCGAGTGGCGTCGAAGCCTACCGGCAATATCAGATCGATCACGAAGACGAAATCCTCGCGCCGGGCGATGCCTTTCCGCTGGTGGAAAAACTCCTCAACCTGAACAGTCGCCTCGGCCGCGCCCGGGTCGAGGTGATTCTGGTGTCGCGCAACAGTGCCGACACCGGCCTGCGCGTTTTCAACTCCATTGGTCATTACGGCCTGGCGATCTCCCGCGCGGCGTTCGTCGGCGGTCGCAGTCCTTATCCGTATCTGAAGGCCTTTGGTTGCGATCTGTTTCTCTCCACCCACGCAGAAGACGTGCGCGCTGCACTGGATGCCGGTTTCGCGGCGGCGACCATTCTGTCCGGCGGCGCCAGCCGTGCGGCCAGCGATGAATTGCGCATCGCCTTCGACGGTGATGCGGTGCTGTTCTCCGACGAATCGGAGCGTGTCTATCAATCCGGTGGCCTCGAAGCCTTCCAGGCCAAGGAGCGTGAATCCGCGCGCGAACCGTTGCGCGGCGGGCCGTTCAAGGGCTTTCTCGCGGCGCTCAATCTGTTGCAGCGCGAGTTCTCCGACGAGGAGTGCCCGATCCGCACTGCCCTGGTCACCGCGCGTTCGGCGCCGGCCCACGAGCGGGTGATCCGCACCTTGCGCGAGTGGGACATTCGTCTGGACGAATCGCTGTTTCTCGGTGGCCTGACCAAATCGGCGTTCCTCGAAGCCTTCGCCGCCGACGTGTTTTTCGACGATCAGGCCGGCCACTGCGAGCTGGCCCGGGAAGTCGTGGCAACCGGTCACGTGCCCCACGGCATCAGCAACGAACCGGCGGTCTAAAGCCCACGTGGTTCAAGACGTTGCGTCGCACGTCGTACTCGCCAAGGCACTGCTAAGCTGAATCAAATCTCCGCCATGTTGGCACGCGAGGAGGTCATATGATTCGTTCGATGCTGTATGCCACTGACCTCGGTCTGTACGCACCGTTAGTGATGCAGCATGCCTTGGCAATGGCGCGAACGTTCAATGCCGATCTGTACGTGGTGCACGCGGTGGAACCCATGGGGCTGTTTGCCGAATCGGTTTTACAGAGCTATCTCGACGAACAGGCGTTGAACGAATTTCACAGTCAGGGTCTGAAAACCGTCATCGCCAATATCGAGCAGCGGGTGCTCGACAGTTTTCGTGAAGAGCTGGGGGACGAGGGCGAGCAGGACCTGCAGCGGATACGCGCGGTGCGGGTGCTGCAGGGCGATCCGTCACAGGTGATTCTCGATCAGGTACAGAAACTCTCTGTCGATTTGCTGATCGTAGGAAGTCACAGCCACGGGGTCGGGGCGGAAACACCTTTGGGGCGAACGGCAGCCCGGCTGCTGCAATTGTCCAAGGTGCCGGTTTATCTGGTGCCGCTGGTGGAGCGTCGGCGTCGGGAGGATCGCTGAAGCAGGAATAATGGCACTTTGATAAAAAAGTTCTAGATTTATTCTTCAAACCATTAATATAGTTATATACCGTCGCTGATGCCCGTGGCGTCTACCTGCTTTGAGGGATTCATATGAAGCTTCAACAATTGCGCTACATCTGGGAAGTGGCGCACCACGACCTCAACGTTTCCGCTACAGCCCAAAGCCTCTACACCTCGCAACCGGGCATCAGTAAACAGATCCGCCTGCTGGAAGACGAACTGGGCGTCGAAGTGTTCGCCCGCAGCGGCAAGCACCTGACCCGCGTCACTCCGGCCGGCGAGCGCATCATCACCACCGCCGGTGAGATTCTGCGCAAGGTCGAAAGCATCAAGCAGATCGCCCAGGAATTCTCCAACGAGAAGAAAGGCACCCTGTCGATCGCCACCACCCACACCCAGGCACGTTATGCACTGCCGCCGGTGATCAGCAACTTCATCAAGCAATACCCGGACGTGGCGCTGCACATGCACCAGGGTTCGCCGATGCAGATCGCCGAAATGGCTGCTGACGGCACCGTCGATTTCGCCATCGCCACCGAAGCGCTGGAGCTGTTCGGCGATCTGGTGATGATGCCGTGCTACCGCTGGAACCGTTGCGTGGTCGTGCCTCAGGGCCACCCGCTGACCAAGCTGCCGAAGCTGACCCTCGAAGCGCTGGCCGAATACCCGATCGTGACTTACGTGTTCGGTTTCACCGGTCGTTCGAAACTCGACGAAGCCTTCAGCCATCGCGGCCTGACGCCGAAAGTGGTGTTCACCGCGGCCGACGCCGACGTGATCAAAACCTACGTGCGTCTGGGCCTGGGTGTCGGCATCGTGGCGAAAATGGCGGTCGACACCAAACTGGATAACGACCTGGTGGTGCTCGATGCCAGCGAACTGTTCGAGTCCAGCGTGACCAAGATCGGTTTCCGTCGCGGCACCTTCCTGCGAGGCTTCATGTGCGACTTCATCGAGAAGTTCGCGCCGCACCTGACCCGCGAAGTCATGGCCAAGGCCATTCAGTGCCACAACAAGCAGGAACTGGAAGAACTGTTCGAAGGCGTCGAACTGCCGGTTCACTAAGCCCCTGTCTACAGCACCTCGGTGACAGCGAACTGTTGCCGGGTGCCCGCCACCAGAATCTCCACCTCGTCACCCTCGAACTTGCCCAGCAGGCTTTTGCCCAGCGGCGAGCGCGGGGTGATGACGGTAATCGGCTGACCCACCACGTCGACTTTCAGGCCTGCCGCATCCGGCGCCAGAAACAGCCATTGTTCACGACCCTTTTCGTCTTCCAGACCAAGCAGGGCGCCGACTTCAATCCCTCGCTGATCGTCATACGCACGCAGCGTCAGGTTCTGGCACAGCGCTAGCGATTGACGAATTTCCTCGACCCGTTTCGCCTGGCCCGCCGCCAGATACGACGCCTCAAGACCCAGCGTGTCGTACTTGTTTTCGGCGATGTTCTCTTCGTGGGTCGCGGTTTCGTAAGCGGTTTGCGCCGCGCGTTCAGCGATGTCGAGATCGACGCGCAGCTTGTCGAGAATCAGTTGGTGAACCGTCTGTTTATTCATGATCAATCGCAAAATTGCAGGACGTTGGCGCGGCTTTTTTCGCTCGGGGCCGTCTGATCCTGTTGCAGCCAGAACTGGCATTTCGGGTTCGACAGATTGCGCGTGCTGCCACGGGCCTGATCCAGGCGTGCCTGCTGTTCGTTCTTGCGCAGGTTTTCTTCGTACTGCTCGAACAGCGGACTCTGCGGCGGAATGTCCGGCACCGCTCGGACGGCGGGTGGATTGGCCAGTTGCTGTACAGCTTGGGCAACCGGTGCCAGTTGTTCATTGAAGAAAAAGCGTGAAGCGAGCCAGCACGTCAGCGCAATGGCCAGAAAACCCAGCCACAGACCCAGGGCAATGCTGCCGGTCAATTGCAGCGCGCTAAGCTGAACAGGGAACGGGCGACGCGGGTTGGGACGATAGGGCATGGCTGCCTCCTGGCGGATGAATGCGGGCGAGTGGCGATTGTCGCACGAAGATTAATTGCCGTCGGCTCTTCTGCATGGAGACATTTATGCGGACAATCGGCGCTTTTGCCAACGGGAGCCTTGAATGCCGCCACTGAACACCCGCTGGGACATTTTTTGTACGGTCGTCGATAACTACGGCGACATCGGCGTGACCTGGCGTCTGGCCCGGCAACTGGTCAGCGAGCAGGCAATGACGGTGCGATTGTGGGTCGATGACCTGTGCGCTTTCGAACGCATTTGCCCGGAAATCGACATCGGACTCGATCAGCAATGGCAGCAGGGCGTCGAAGTCCGGCACTGGTCAGCCGAGTGGCAGGACGCGGAGGCGGCCGACGTGGTGATCGCTGCGTTTGCCTGCCAGTTGCCGAGCGCCTACATGGATGCCATGGCCGCGCGGGAAGAGCCGCCGTTGTGGATGAACCTCGACTATCTCAGCGCTGAAGACTGGGTGATTGGCTGCCACGGTCTGCCGTCGGTGAAGTACAAGTCGGTGCAGAAGTACTTTTTCTTTCCGGGGTTCCAGCCGGGCACCGGCGGCCTGTTGCGTGAAAGCGGTTTGCTGGAGCGGCGTCAGCAGTTTCAGCAGGATCCCGAGGCGCAGCGACAATTCCTGCACGGTCTGGGGATCGCTCCTGCACCCGATGCGCAACTGATCTCGTTGTTTGCCTATGAGAATGCCGGGCTCGGCAGCTGGCTGGATGTGCTCGCGGCGGACTCGACGCCCACTCATCTGCTGGTGCCGGAAGGGCGGATTCTCGGTGATGTCGCCCGTTGGCTCGGGGTAGAGTCGCTGGCGGTCGGGGCGACGCATGTTCGTCAGTCGCTGACCGTGCAAGTGCTGCCGTTCGTCCGGCAGGATCAATACGATCAATTGCTCTGGTGCTGCGATTTCAACGCGGTGCGCGGCGAGGACTCGTTTGTCCGGGCGCAATGGGCGGGGCGGCCGATGCTGTGGCACATCTATCAGCAGGACGAAGACATCCATCTCGACAAGCTCGACGCCTTCCTTGCGCTCTACACAAAACGTCTTTCACCGGCTGCCGCCGAGGCGATGAACGGTCTATGGCGCGCCTGGAGTGCCGGGCAGCCTATCGGCGACCACTGGCTTGAGGCCCGCAAACACTGGCCCGAACTGCAGGAAAATGCCCGCGCGTGGTGTCTGGAACAGGCCTTGCAGGCGGATCTTGCGACGGCGCTGGTACAGTTTTACCGAAATTGGATATGATACGCGGCCTAGATTTTTGTAAATCCCATCCAAATTCGGATATTCGCAATGAAAACTGGTAAAGAACTCAAACCCGGTACCGTGATCCGTATCGACAACGATCCTTGGCTGGTTCAGAAAGCTGAATTCACCAAATCGGGCCGTAACAGCGCGATCATGAAGACCAAGCTGAAGAACCTGCTGACCGGTTACAAGACCGAAACCGTTTACGGTGCGGACGACAAGCTGGACGACGTGATCCTGGATCGCAAAGAAGCGACCCTGTCCTTCATCAGCGGTGACTCCTACACGTTCATGGACACCACCGACTACACCATGTACGAGCTGAACGCCGAAGACATCGAAAGCGTTCTGCCATTCGTGGAAGAAGGCATGACCGACGTTTGCGAAGCCGTATTCTTCGAAGGCCGTCTGGTTTCCGTAGAGCTGCCGACCACCATCGTGCGTCAGGTTGACTACACCGAAGGTTCCGCTCGCGGTGACACTTCCGGCAAGGTGATGAAGCCTGCCAAACTGAAGAACGGTACCGAGCTGTCGGTTGCTGACTTCATCGAAATCGGCGACATGATCGAGATCGATACCCGCGAAGGCGGTTCCTACAAAGGCCGTGCCAAATAAGCACTGCTTTTTGCGGAAAGAAAAAGCCCGACCATTGAGTCGGGCTTTTTTGTGCCTGATGAAAATTACTGCTTCAGGTGCTGCTTCAGTTCTTCCGAGGCCTGCAGCATCGCCGAGCGCACTGCCGGCACCTGGCTGACCACGTTGAGCAAACCGTAGTCGTGGATCATGCCGTTGTAGCGCACCGAGGTCACCGGCACGCCGGCTTCGTCGAGTTTGCGGGCGTAGGCTTCACCTTCGTCACGCAGCACGTCGGCCCCGGCGGTCTGCACCAGCGCTGGCGGCAGACCTTTCAATTGCGCGGTGGTTGCCCGCAGCGGCGAGGCGTAGATCTCGTTCCGCTGGTTGGCGTCGGTGGTGTAGTTGTCCCAGAACCACTTCATCATGTTGCGGGTGAGGAAGTGCCCCTCGGCGTACTGGTTATACGAACCGGTGTCGAAATTGGCATCGGTCACCGGCCACAGCAGCACCTGGAACTTGATCGCCGGGGTGCCTTTGTCTTTGGCCATCAAGGCGACGACCGCCGCCATGTTGCCGCCAACGCTGTTGCCCGCCACCGCCAGACGCTTGCCGTCAACGTTGATCTCTTTGCCGTGTTCGGCCACCCATTTAGTCGCGGCGTAAGCCTGGTTGATCGCCACCGGGTAATGCGCTTCCGGCGAAGGAGTGTAATTGACGAACACTGCCGCCGCACCCGAGCCGACCACCAGATCCCGCACCAGACGTTCGTGGGTCGGGAAATCCCCCAGCACCCAGCCACCGCCGTGGAAGAACATGAACACCGGCAGCTCGCCCTTGACCCCGGCCGGCCGGACGATGGTCAGGCTCAACGGTTGGCCATCGACCTGGATAGTCTTCTCGCTGACGTCTGCTTTGGGCAGCGTCAGTTTGACCCCGGACTGCGCGCCGGTCAGAACGGCGCGGGCGTCCTTGGGTGTCAGCTGTTCCATCGGCTTGCCGGTGCCAGCATTCAGCACATCGAGAAACGCCTGGGTGTTGTGTTCAACCTCCCCGGCAAATGCACTGTGGATGGACAGGGCGAGAAGGGTACCGGTCAATACTTTGCTGAAAGTGTTCATGTTCATTTCCTGTACGGGCCGAAGTGTCAGTGATTACACGGTGACGTGCAGACGCACATCGACGTTGCCGCGAGTGGCGTTGGAGTACGGGCAGACCTGGTGGGCAGCGTCGACCAGGCTTTGTGCGTCAGCCTGTTCCAGGCCCGGCAGGCTGATGTGCAGGTCGATGTCCAGACCGAAGCCGCCAGGAATCTGGCCGATGCCGACGTGAGCGGTGATCGAGGCGTCGTCCGGGATTTTGCGTTTGGTCTGGCTGGCGACGAATTTCAGGGCGCCGATGAAGCAGGCCGAGTATCCGGCGGCGAACAGTTGCTCAGGGTTGGTGGCTGCGCCGCCGGCACCGCCGAGTTCTTTCGGAGTGGCGAGTTTGACGTCGAGGATGTTGTCGCTGGAGATCGCACGACCGTCACGGCCGCCAGTGGAGGTTGCGATTGCGGTGTAGAGAGTTTGCATGATGTGAGCCTCATTAAGTGTGTATGTTGCGCTAATTGTTTGCGCGCTAACTAGGTGCGAGGTAAATGTACTTCGCTAATATTTAGCGCGCAAGATAAATTTTTGAAGAAGTCGGTAATCGGCATTTGGATCAGGACGAGCTGTGAACCCAAGTTTTTGATATAGAAGGTTTTTTTAAGGAAAAAACGAGAGGAAATTTTTTTGCGGGGATTAGCAGCGAACGGGCGATACGCCCGCAGGCGCAAGGCTGCGCCCACAGGGAAGGGGGAGTCTTAAGCGAGGCTGTCCTGCAAATGACCGCGCAAGGCCTGCAACTCGGCTTGCAGATTTTGCAGGCGCTCCAGCGTGAAGCCACTGGCACCGAGGATGCATTGCGGAACGGTTCGGGCCTTGTCTTCCAAGGCGCGGCCCTGTTCGGTCAATTCGACGATCACCACCCGCTCATCCTCGCGGCTGCGGGTTCGGCTGAGCAAACCTTCACCTTCCAGCCGCTTGAGCAGCGGGGTCAGCGAGCCCGGATCGGTCAGCAGACGCGTGCTGATTTCTCCGACGGTCAAACCATCCTTCTCCCACAGCACCATCATCGCCAGGTATTGCGGATACGTCAGGCCAAGCGCTTGCAACAGTGGCTTGTAGACCTTGGTCATCATCAGCGAAGTGGAATGCAGGGCGAAGCAGGCCTGATTGTCGAGCAGCAGGTCTTCGCAGTGATCGGTGGTGTCGCGGGTGGTGGTCATGTCGGTGCCTTGAACGGTAATGCAGATGAATCTAGCGCTCGAATCTTTAATGCGCCAGACAATTGTGCCCGGTGGCGAGTCGGTCAGTGCCGGCCCAGTTCCCGTTGCAGGGCCAGATCCCACGGCGGTACGGGGCTGAACCGGGTCTTGAGGTATTCCAGCAGCAGGCGGCTGCGGGAACTGGCCTGTTGCTCCAGTCGCAAAGCATAGATGCCGGTGCTTTCCGGTTTTGGAAGGCCGTTTTCACAGAACAGCGGCAGCAATTCGCCGCGCAACAAGTATTCGCTCGCCAGCCAGGTCGGCAGATGCGCGATCCCGAGTCCCGCAAGCGCGCCGCAGACCAGCGCCTCGGCGTTGTTGGCGCTCATGCGTACCCGCGCCGGGCGGTGCAGCTGCATTTGCCCATCTTGTTCGAAACGCCAGGCGAAGGGCGGGGCGAGGCCGTCCCAATCGAGGCCGTCGTGTTCGCCCAGTTGAGCTGGCTCGCTCGGTACACCTCGACGCTTGAGATAATCGGGGCTGGCGCAGGCGATGCGCACCATGCTCGCCAACGGTGTGGCCACCAACCGGGTGTCAGCCATTTGCCCGGCGCGCAACACCAGATCGACCTTGCCCAGGTTCGAACCGTCCATATCGACGAAGCTGTCGATCAGATGCAGTTGCACATCGAGGCCCGGATACAGCACCAGAAAATCGGCAATCACCGGCGCCAGATGCCGACGCCCGAATGCCGCCGGCGCGTCCACCCGAATCAGACCTTCCGGCGCGCTGCTCAGGGACACCGCTTCAGCCCGGGCCAGTTGCAACTCCGCCACGATCCGTCGCGCCCGTTCGGCAAATGCCAGACCCGCCGGCGTGGCGCGCACCGCGTGAGTGCTGCGTATGAACAACTGGCTGCCGACAGCGCTTTCCAGACTGTCGATGCGTCGGGCAACGGCGGAGGGCGTCAGCGGATGTCGGCGTGAAGCCGCAGAGAAACTGCCGCTCTCCAGCACATCGAGAAACAGCCCGAGTTGGTCGGTCAATTGGTTGGGATTCATGAATCAGCTCAGTGCCTATGCGGATTTGGCACAGCCATTGTGCGTTGCTGTGCGTTTCCGTGCCAGCGCCGACTGCGTAGGATGAGTCGCCTGACGTATGAGGAATTCTGCTGTGATCGAGTTTTTGCTGTACCTGTTGTTTGGCGCCGCCCTTGGCACATTAGGTGGGATATTCGGCATTGGTGGCGGGCTGATCGCCATTCCGCTGCTGGGCGTGTGGTTCGGGCTCGATCAGCAGATAGCCCAAGGCACGGCGCTGGTGATGGTGGTGCCGAACGTGATGCTGGCGCTGTGGCGTTATCACCAGCGCAACCGCATCGAACTCCGGCATGCATTGCCGCTGGCGGTGATGGGATTCTGTTTCGCGTGGATCGGCTCGATCTGGGCCGTGGGCATCGACGCGCAAACCATGCGCATCGGCTTTGTCGCGTTCCTCGTGGCGTTGTCGGCCTACAACCTGGTGCGCATGTTTGGCGCGCGTCCGGCAGCGACTTCCGAGATGCGTTATTCGTGGCCGTGGCTGGGCGTGCTCGGCGCGGCGTCGGGCACCATGGGCGGCTTGTTCGGTGTCGGCGGGGCGGTGGTGGCGACGCCGGTGCTGACCAGTCTGTTCGGCACCACTCAGGTGGTCGCTCAGGGGCTGTCGCTGGCATTGGCGCTGCCGAGTACCGGCGTCACGCTGGTGACGTACGCGGTGCACCACGAAGTGGACTGGATGATCGGCCTGCCGCTGGCCATCGGCGGTCTGGCCAGCATCAGCTGGGGCGTGAAAGTGGCCCACGCGATGCCGGAAAAACTCCTGCGCGGGCTGTTCTGCGGGTTCCTGGTACTGTGCGCGGTGATGCTCGCCTTTAAAGTTTGAAGCCTTCGACGATGTGCTCGGCCAGGCATTCAGTGATCGGCGACGGATTGTTGAGATTGCGGATCAGCATGATGCTGGCCTCGGGCAACAGCGGCAGATCTTCGGCGGCGCCGAGAATCCGCAGGTCCGGGGTGATCAGGCTTTCCAGTTGTGCGGTGATCGCCAGACCCGCGCTCACCACCGCCATCAACGCCGACAGGCTGGTGCTGTTGTAGGCGATCCGGTATTCGCGGCCCATCGCGTCCAGCGCATTGCAGGCCCACAAGCGGCAGAAACAATCACTGTTGAACATCGCCAGCGGCAACGGCGTCTGCTCGTGGGCGCTGAAATTCTGCGCCTCGGCCCAGACGAAACGCTCTTTGCGCAGCAGTTGGCCGATTTCATTGCCCGGTTCGCGGGTGACGATCGACAGATCCAGATCCGTGCGCTGCAGCAACTGTTTGGTCGACTCGCAGTGCACTTCAATCTGGATCAGCGGATAGAACTGGGCGAAGCGCGACAGGATCCCCGGCAGGAACCGCATCACGTAATCGTCCGGCGTGCCGATCCGCACCGTGCCGACCATGTGCGGCTCGCGCAGGGTGTTGAACACTTCGCTGTGCAATTTCAGGATGCGCCGCGCATAGCCGAGTAACACCTGGCCCTCGGCGGTCAGGCGCACCTGACGCCCGTCGCGCTCGAACAACTGGCGCTGCAACACGTCCTCTTCCAGACGCTTCATCTGCATGCTCACCGCCGATTGGGTACGGTTGACCATTTCGCCGGCGCGGGTGAAACCGCCCTGATCGGCAATCGCGACAAAGGTGCGCAGGACATCGGTATCGATACTCGGGTAAGCCGACAATTGATGAATCTCCGTGATGCATGCCATCAGAAACATTCGTTGGATTGATCGTAGCCCCGGCGCGAGACTTGAGCCATCCCTAAAGGAGGGCAACACGATGAAAGGTCAAAAACTGCATGTGAGCGATGAAAGAGTGCCGGTCCATCTGATTTCCGATCTGCTGCACAAGTTTAGCCGCTGGTACGAACTTCACCGCGAACGCGAGTTGCTTGCCAGTCTGAGCGACGAAGCGTTGAAGGACATCGGGGTCAGCCGTGCCGATGTCGAGCACGAAGCGATTCGGCCGTTCTGGGACGATCCGATGCATAAATGATGAGGCCATCGCTACACAAACCCCTTTGTAGTGAGGTAGGTTGCGAGCAGACATGGAGGTACACATGCCCGCGACATTGTCCTTTTCCCTTAAACAGGCTCGACGTCTGGCACTGGCTGCCCAAGGGTTTCACGGGCGCCAGCCGCCGGCTGTCAAGGCGATGCACGTCAACCGGCTGATCGAACGTCTCGGCCTGTTGCAGATCGACTCCGTCAACGCCGTGGTGCGCTCGCACTACCTGCCGCTGTTCTCCCGTCTCGGTTCCTATTCTGCTGACTTGCTCGACCAGGCTGCCTGGAGTTCGGGGCGACGTCGTTCGCTGTTCGAATACTGGGGCCATGAGGCGTCGTTGCTGCCGCTGTCGATGTACCCGTTGATGGGCTGGCGCATGCAGCGGGCCAGGCGCGGTGAGGACATCTATCAGCAACTGGCGCGGTTCGGCCGGGAGCAACAGGACACCATTCGCCGGGTGCTGGCGTCGGTCGAAGAGCAGGGCGCATTGGGCGCTGGCAGCCTGTCGACCCGCGAGGAAAAGGCCGGGCCATGGTGGGACTGGAGCGCGGAAAAGCACGCACTGGAATGGCTGTTCGCCGCCGGCGAAGTCACCGTCGCCGGACGGCGTGGCTTCGAGCGTTTGTATGACTTGCCGGAACGGGTGATTCCGGTTTCCGTGCTGCAACAGCCATTGCCCGATGAAGCCGAGGCGCAGCGCGGTTTGCTGCTGCATGCAGCGCAGGCGCTGGGTGTCGGCACGGAAAAAGACCTGCGTGATTATTTCCGACTGAATCCTTCCGATGCCCGCCCGCGTCTGGCCGAACTGGTCGAGGACGGACAACTGCTGACCTGCGAAGTCGCCGGTTGGCGCCAGATCGCCTATTGCCTGCCCGAGCCGAAAATCCCGCGCAAGGTCGAGGCCAGTGCATTGCTGTCGCCGTTCGACTCACTGATCTGGGAACGCAGCCGGACCGAGCGGCTGTTCGACTTCCGCTATCGGCTGGAGATTTATACGCCGCAGGACAAACGTGTCTACGGCTATTACGTGTTGCCGTTCCTGCACAATGAACGGATTGCCGCGCGAGTTGACCTGCGCGCCGAACGAGCGGCGGGGCGCCTGGCAGTGCATGCGGTGCACGAGGAAGAAACCGGACTGGATGACGCGGGGATGCTGGCGCTGGCGCTGAACTTGCGGCGCATGGCGCACTGGTTGGGGCTTGAGCAGGTGCAGCTTAATTGTCAGCGGGAAAGTGCAGGGAGGTTGCGGATGGCGCTGGCCCAGTTCGGCGTTGACTGAACTGGCCTCATCGCCAGCAGGCTGGCTCCCACATTGAATCTGTGCCGTACACAAAATCAAGTGGGAGCTAGCCTGCTAGCGATAGGGACGATGCGGTTTAACGGCGAACCTGCTTCAGTGTTTCAGCAATCAAGAATGCAAGCTCCAGCGACTGATCGGCATTCATCCGTGGGTCGCAGTGAGTGTGATAGCGATCCGACAAGCCATCTTCAGTGATTGGCCGCGCGCCACCGATGCATTCGGTGACGTTCTGCCCGGTCATCTCGATGTGGATCCCGCCGGCGTAGCTGCCCTCCGCTTCGTGAACCTGGAAGAACTGCTTCACCTCGCCAAGAATCTGCGCGAAGTCGCGGGTCTTGTAGCCGCTGCTGGCCTTGATGGTGTTGCCGTGCATCGGGTCGGAGCTCCACAGCACCTGCTTGCCTTCGCGCTGTACCGCACGGATCAGCGCCGGCAGGTGATCACCGACCTTGTTCGCGCCCATCCGCGCGATCAGGTTCAGACGGCCCGGATCGTTGTCCGGGTTGAGCACGTCGATCAGGCGGATCAGGTCGTCGGGGTTCATGCTCGGGCCGACTTTCACCCCGATCGGGTTGTTCACCCCGCGCAGGAACTCAACGTGGGCGCCGTCGAGCTGACGGGTGCGGTCGCCGATCCACAGCATGTGCGCCGAGCAATCGTAGTAATCGTTGGTCAGGCTGTCGCGGCGCACGAAGGCTTCTTCGTAGTTCAGCAGCAGCGCTTCGTGGGCCGTGAAGAAACTGGTCTCGCGCAGTTGCGGCGAGCTGTCCATGCCGCAGGCGCGCATAAAGGCCAGGGTTTCATCGATGCGGTCGGCGAGGTGGCTGTACTTCTCCGCCAGCGCCGAGTTGGCGATGAAATCGAGGTTCCACTTGTGCACCTGATGCAGGTCGGCAAAACCGCCCTGGGCGAAGGCGCGCAGCAGGTTGAGGGTGGCGGTGGACTGGTGATAGGACTGCAGCAGACGCTCCGGATCCGGTACGCGGCTGGCCGAGTCGAAACCAATGCCGTTGACGATGTCGCCCCGGTAGGCCGGCAGGGTCACGCCGTCGATGGTCTCGTCGTTGGCCGAGCGCGGCTTGGCGAACTGGCCGGCCATGCGCCCGACCTTGACCACCGGGCAACCGGCGGCGAAGGTCATGACGATCGCCATTTGCAGCAACACTTTAAAGGTGTCGCGAATCTTTGCGGCAGAGAACTCGGCGAAGCTTTCCGCGCAATCGCCGCCCTGCAGCAGGAACGCCCGGCCCTGGGTGACTTCGGCAAACTGACGACGCAGCTCGCGCGCTTCGCCGGCAAACACCAGCGGCGGATAGCTGGCCAGCGTCTGCTCGACCTGGCGCAGATGCGCAGCGTCGGGGTATTGGGGTTGTTGCTGGATCGGCAGGGCGCGCCAGCTGTCAGGGCTCCAGGGTTGGCTCATCACGGTCTCTAAGGTTCTACGCACGGACGGCCATGTTAGCAGCAATTAGTGCGTGACCTGCTCCCGCCGCTTCGCCGACAATCGCCGCTTTGCCACGGCACCACAGCGGTGCCATCGCGTCACCGCGCCCGGTGACCACCAGGAGACGAAATGACTGAGGAGCGCGTCGAGCTGTTGCTCGCCGAGGTACAGGATGAGTTCGGCGTGATTCGCGTGCTGGAAGTGGCCGACTACCGCTTTCTGGAGTTCGGCGATGCCATCGAGCAAAGCTGCGTGTTTACCGCCGACCCGAGCTGGCTGGAGTACGACTACACCCGGGCGATGCTGATCGGCGCGTTGTGCCATGAGCAACCGGAGAGTGCGCTGTTCCTCGGGCTGGGCGCGGGAACGCTCACCCAGGCCTGCCTCAAGTTCCTGCCGCTGGAAGACGTCGAAGCCATCGAACTGCGCCCCGACGTACCGCGTCTGGCCATCGAATACCTCGGGCTGGATGACGATCCACGGCTGTACATCCGCGTCGGCGATGCCCTCGAATTGCTGCCGACCGCCGAACCTGCGGATCTGATTTTCGTCGACCTGTACACCGATGTCGGCCCCGGCGCCGGGCACCTTGCGTGGAATTTCCTCGGTGATTGTCAGAAACGTCTGAATCCCGGCGGTTGGCTGGTGATCAACCAGTGGGCCACCGATGACGGCAAACCCTTGGGCGCGGCGCTGCTGCGCGGGCTCTATCACCGGCATTACTGGGAACTGCCGGTGAAGGAGGGCAACGTGATTCTGATCGTACCGGCGGATCTTGATCAGGTGCTGGACATGCAGGCGCTGACCGCCCGGGCTGAAGCGCTGGCGCCGAAGCTGGGCTACTCGTTGCAGACGTTGATCAACTGCATCCGTCCAGCGACCTGATCTTCAAAGGCCTTTGAAAACGCCAGGCCTGCGCTCCACCAGCGAGCGCACACCTTCCTTGGCGTCTTCAGTGGCCAGCAACTTCTTCACCAGTGGCGGCAAGCTCTTAGCCGCCGCAGTTTCTCCTTCATAGCGCGCCTGACGCGCCGACATCAGCGTCGCCTGCACGCCAAGCGGCGCCTGCCGGGCGATGCGCTCGGCCAGTTCGATGGCACGCGGCAGCAGATCCTCGCTGGCCATGACTTCCTGCACCAGGCCCAAGCGTAGCGCATCATGGGCATCGAATTCGTCACCAGTCAGCAACCAGCGCATCGCGTTGCCCCACCCGGCGATCTGATGAAAGCGCAATGTCGCACCGCCGAACGGAAAGATCCCGCGCTGTACTTCCATCTGCGCGAACCGAGTGTTGCTGGCGCACAGGTTGATGTCGGCAGCGAGCATCAATTCGATACCGATGGTCAGGCAATAACCCTGCGCGGCCACGATCACCGGTTTGCTGACCCGTGGCCCGACGAACACGCCCCAGGGATCGCAACCACCGGGGGGAACCTGCCAGCCCTGGGCGAGGGCAGAACTGGCATTGACCAGATCGAGCCCGGCGGTGAAATGTTCGCCGTGCCCGAATACCACCGCCACCCGTGCGTCACTGTCGGCCTCGAATTCGCCGTAGGCCAGGGCCAGGTCGTTGAGCAGGTCGAGGTCGAAGGCATTGCGCTTGGCGGCGCGGTCCAGGCCGATCAAATGCACGTGACCGTGGCGCGCACGGCTCACGCGGCCGGGGCAGGGCTGATTCATGGGTGTTTCCTCGCAGGGGAAGAAAGGGTGCAGCGACCAGATGCCGCACGTCGGTGAATCGTTTAAGCGCCATCGCCCGCAGGGCCGGGGTCTTTGAAAAATAGACCTTTGCCCGATTATCCGCAAAACCCCGTTACACGGCGGTGACAACTGTATTTCGCCGATAAAAAAAGCTCCCTTTTTGGGCAAATTCCGGTATAGTGCGCGCCGGCCTTTAACCGGGCCGCGTTTAGGTAGCGCAATTCCCCGAAGTCAGCTTCGGCTGCACGTCCGCACTGCGGGCTCTTCCTTGACGATTCTTTTTCATTCATTCGTTTTCGCAAATCCCCGCCGACAAAGCTGCCAGGGCGACTCTTGAGTCTCAACACGGCATGTGCAGCTTTGGAGCATGGGTCTTTGCGGATGCACTTAGAGGCAGACCCATGACCCAGGAAATCGGCGGCTTCGCCGCTCTTGAACTTCATCCCAATATTGTCGCTGCAGTAGTCGCTACCGGCTATGAAGAGCCTTCGGCCATTCAGCAGCAGTCGATCCCGATCATCCTCGCCGGTCACGATATGATTGGTCAGGCGCAAACCGGTACCGGTAAAACCGCTGCCTTTGCCCTGCCTATCCTGCACCGCATTGATCCGTCCAAGCGCGAGCCGCAAGCTCTGATCCTGGCCCCAACTCGTGAGTTGGCGCTGCAAGTTGCAACCGCTTTCGAAACCTACGCCAAGCAAATGCCGGGCGTGACTGTTGTGGCTGTCTACGGCGGCGCGCCGATGGGCCCACAATTGAAAGCAATCCGTAATGGCGCACAGATCGTTGTCGCCACTCCGGGCCGTCTGTGCGACCACCTGCGTCGCGACGAAAAAGTACTGCAGACCGTGAACCACCTGGTTCTCGACGAAGCAGACGAAATGCTCAAACTGGGCTTCATGGACGACCTCGAAGTCATCTTCAAGGCCATGCCGGAAACCCGTCAGACCGTATTGTTCTCGGCGACCCTGCCGCAATCGATCCGTGCCATCGCCGAGCGTCACCTGCGCGATCCAAAGCACGTGAAGATCCAGAGCAAGACCCAGACCGTTACCGCGATCGAACAGGCTCACCTGTTGGTTCACGCTGACCAGAAGACTTCTGCCGTTCTCAGCTTGCTGGAAGTGGAAGATTTCGACGCTCTGATCATGTTCGTGCGCACCAAGCAAGCGACCCTGGATCTGGCCAGCGCCCTCGACGCCAAAGGCTACAAAGCCGCAGCGTTGAACGGCGACATCGCCCAGAACCAGCGTGAGCGCGTCATCGACTCGCTGAAAGATGGCCGTCTGGACATCGTTGTAGCGACCGACGTAGCCGCCCGTGGTCTGGACGTTCCGCGCATCACCCACGTGTTCAACGTGGACATGCCGTACGATCCGGAATCCTACGTGCACCGTATCGGCCGTACCGGCCGTGCCGGTCGCGAAGGCCGCGCGCTGCTGCTGGTGACTCCGCGTGAGCGCCGCATGCTGCAGGTAATCGAGCGTGTGACCGGTCAGAAAGTTGCCGAAGTGCGTCTGCCGGACGCCCAGGCCGTTCTCGATGCCCGCATCAAGAAACTGACCAACAGCCTGTCGCCACTGGTGGCTGACGCCGAATCGACTCACGGTGATCTGCTGGATCGCCTGACCGCCGACATCGGTTGCACCCCGCGTGCCCTGGCTGCCGCACTGCTGCGCAAGGCCACCAATGGTCAGGCGCTGAACCTGGCAGCGATCGAGAAGGAACGTCCACTGGTGCCGAACAGCGCTCCACGTGGCGACCGTCCTGAGCGTTCCGGTGATCGTCCGGACCGTGGTGACCGCGAGCGTCGTGCTCCGATGCCATTGGGCGAAGGCCGTGCCCGTTGCCGTACCGCGCTGGGCGCGCGTGACGGTATCGCGGCGAAAAACCTGCTGGGCGCCATCCTCAACGAAGGTGGTCTGGCACGTGAAGCCATCGGTCGCATCCAGGTGCGTGACAGCTTCAGCCTCGTCGAGCTGCCGGAAGATGGTCTGGACAAACTCCTGACCAAGCTGAAGGACACTCGCGTTGCCGGCAAGCAACTGAAACTGCGTCGCTACCGCGAAGATTGATCCGCCTCTGGGCTGATTGATCGAACATAAAAAATCCCCGACTGGTTCGGGGATTTTTTTTGCCTGCGATTTGAGTCGGGAATGAGCAGCTCAGCCGAAGCGGTAGATGTCCATGCCCAGCGCGCCCATGGTGAAACCTTGATGGGCGATGCTGAAATCACTGCCAGCGCCGCGGGCAAAGTACAGCGGTAGCAGATGTTCATCACTTGGATGGCTGCGCACGGCGTTCGGTGCCTGCTGGCGGTAATCGTGCAGGGCGGCTTCGTCGTTGGCGGCGAGCCTGTCGACTATCCAGTCGCGGAATTCCCGGGCCCACGGCTCGACGCTTTCCGGGCCGGCGTGCCAGTCCAGCTCCCGCAGGTTGTGGGTGATGCTGCCGGAGCCGATCAACAGAATGCCTTGATCGCGCAGACTGGCCAGCGCCTGACCGACGCGGTTCTGCAAGGCCGGGCCGCCACGGCTGGGCAGGGAAACCTGAACCACCGGGATATCGGCCTGCGGGTACATCAGCGACAGCGGAACCCACACGCCGTGATCGAACGGTCGTTGTGGATCGAGACGTGCGGGCAGGTCGTTGGCGGTCAGCAGGTCGGCAACCTCGCGGGCCAGTTGCGGATTGCCCGGTGCCGGGTACTGAACTTCAAACAGCGCACGGGGGAAGCCACCGAAGTCATGCCAGGTTTCCGGTTGCGCATGGCTGCTGACCAGCAGCTCATGGCTTTCCCAATGGGCGGAAACGATGACGATGGCTTTCGGGCGTGGCAGTTCGGCCGCCAGCCGCGCCAGGGCCGGGCCGCTGGCGCCGGGCTCCAGCGCCAGCATGGGCGAGCCGTGAGAGATAAACAGGCTGGGAAACATGGAAGGGTTCCTGAGCGTTAAGATGGCTCATCTTCAGTCAGTTCATTGATCTAATTCCAATATAAGTTTTAACGCCTTTTGATCGAATTCTTAGGAGGATGCATGCAGCCGGAGTTTTGGCACAAGAAGTGGGAATCGAACCAGATCGGCTTTCACCAGCCTGAGGTGAACCCGTATTTGCAGCGGCACTGGCCCGATCTGGCCATCCCGGCGCAAGCGCGTGTGTTGGTGCCGTTGTGCGGTAAAAGTCTGGATCTGCTGTGGCTTGCCGGCTGTGGTCACCAGGTGCTCGGTGTCGAGCTGTCGGAGAAGGCTGTGGAAGACTTCTTTCTTGAGCAGCAATTGCAGGCGCAGGTGAGCGAGCAGGGCGACTTCAAGGTTTATCGCGCCGGGTCGATCGAGTTGTGGTGCGGGGATTTCTTCTCGCTGACGGCGGCTGACGTGGCGGGCTGCACCGCGCTGTATGACCGGGCGGCAGTGATTGCCTTGCCGCCAGCGATGCGCGAGCGTTATGCGGCGCACTTGCAGGGACTTTTGCCGATATGCCGAGGGCTGTTGGTGACGCTGGATTATGACCAGTCGCAGATGCCCGGGCCGCCATTTTCCGTAGACGATGCCGAAGTGCAGCGTTTGCTGGGCAGTACCTGGCGCGTCGAGATGCTGGAAGAGCAGGATGTACTCGGTGACAGCTGGAAGTTCGTGCAGGCCGGCGTTACGCGGCTGGAGGAACGGGTTTACCGGATTTCCGGACA
Source organism: Pseudomonas sp. B21-021 (assembly GCF_024749205.1). Classification (NCBI taxonomy): domain Bacteria; kingdom Pseudomonadati; phylum Pseudomonadota; class Gammaproteobacteria; order Pseudomonadales; family Pseudomonadaceae; genus Pseudomonas; species Pseudomonas sp. B21-021. The sequence goes on along the minus strand of NZ_CP087192.1, from coordinate 4,608,258 downwards.
GTAATCGACAGGCAAAAAAAAGGCCCGCATCACTGCGGGCCTTTTGGTTGGTGCGCCGGTTTGATCAACCGCGACGACGCAGGGCGTCGATACGCTCTTCCAGCGGCGGGTGGCTCATGAACATGCGGGCGAACCCTTGTTTGATGCCACCGTTGATGCCGAAGGCGTTCAGGGTGTCAGGCATGTGCACCGGCAGGCCCTGTTCGGCGCGCAGACGTTGCAATGCGTTGATCATCGCGCCCGTACCGGCCAGGCGTGCACCGGCATCGTCAGCACGGAACTCACGTTTACGCGAGAACCACATCACGATCGCGCTGGCCAGAATACCCAGCACCAGCTCGGCGAAGATGGTCGCGATGTAGTAGGCCATGCCCTGGCCTTCTTCGTTCTTGAAGATCACCTTGTCGACGAAGTTGCCGATGATTCGTGCAAAGAACATCACGAAGGTGTTCACCACGCCCTGGATCAGCGCCAGGGTGACCATGTCGCCGTTGGCCACGTGACCGATCTCGTGGGCCAGCACGGCCCGCACTTCATCTTCCTTGAAACGTTCGAGCAAGCCCTGGCTGACCGCGACCAGTGCGTCGTTCTTGTTCCAGCCGGTAGCGAAGGCGTTGGCTTCGTAGGCCGGGAAAATCCCGACTTCAGGCATCTTGATCCCGGCTTCCCGGGACAGTTGCTCGACGGTTTGCAGCAGCCATTGTTCGTGGCGGGTGCGTGGCTGGGTGATGATCTGGGTGCTGGTGCTCATCTTCGCCATCCACTTGGAGATGAACAGCGAGAACAGGGAGCCGGCGAAACCAAAGACTGCACAGAAGACCAGCAGCTGACTGAGGTTGAGATCAACCCCGTTGGCCGCCATGAACCCGTTGAAGCCGAAAAGGCTCAGGGTGATGCTGGCTATCAGCACGACCGCCAGGTTAGTGGCCAAAAACAGCAGGATGCGCATCATGGTTGTAGAAATCTCCTCAAGCTAAAGATGTAGCGTACTGCGGGGTATATAAGGTGCGGCACCTGGCGATTCAACCGAGTGACTATTTCAAACTGTGTCCTACACCGGATTCGTCGGGCATGGGACATTTCCCACCGCCGGATCCGCTATGGATGACAGGCACGCGGCACCCGGTCTCATTGCGTCAGGCACGCATGATTCGTATGAGTCGAAAGTGTAGAAGGTGCTGGAGGAGGGGCGGAGCAGAAGTGTTGCTGAATCAGACAGTGCGCAACGTTCGGGCCGTTGCGCACTGAGCGCCGGTTACTGGCGGTAGGACTTGAGGAAGTTGCCGATGCGACCGATGGCCATGTCCAGGTCATCGACCCGCGGCAGGGTGACCACGCGGAAGTGGTCAGGCCACGGCCAGTTGAACGCCGTGCCTTGCACCACCAGCAGCTTCTCGGAGAGCAGCAGGTCGAGCACGAACTTCTCGTCGTTGTGGATCGGGCAGACTTTCGGGTCGATCTTCGGGAACGCGTACAGCGCGCCCATCGGCTTCACGCAGCTCACGCCGGGAATGTCGTTGAGCAATTCCCAGGTACGGTTGCGTTGTTCCAGTAGGCGACCTTGCGGCAGCACCAGATCATTGATGCTCTGATAGCCACCCAGAGCGGTCTGAATCGCATGCTGGCTCGGCACGTTTGCGCACAGGCGCATGTTGGCCAGCATGTCGATGCCTTCGATGTAGCTGTGGGCGTTGTGTTTCGGCCCGGAAATGGCAATCCAGCCGGAGCGGAAACCGGCCACGCGATACGACTTCGACAGACCGTTGAAGGTCAGGCACAGCAGGTCCGGGGCCAGCGAAGCGGTGCAGATGTGCACGGCGTCGTCGTAGAGGATCTTGTCGTAGATCTCGTCGGAGAACACCACCAGGTTGTGCTGACGGGCCAGTTCCAGCATGCCCAGCAGCACTTCCTTCGAATACACCGCGCCGGTCGGGTTATTCGGGTTGATGATCACCATCGCCTTGGTGTTCGGGGTGATCTTGGCCTTGATGTCGGCCAGGTCCGGGAACCAGTCGGCGCCCTCATCGCACAGGTAATGCACCGCGTTACCGCCGGCCAGGCTCACGGCAGCGGTCCACAGCGGGTAGTCCGGGGCCGGCACCAGCACTTCGTCGCCGTTATTGAGCAGCGCCTGCAGCGACATCACGATCAGCTCGGACACGCCGTTGCCCAGGTAGATGTCTTCGATGCCGACACCTTCGACCTGCTTTTGCTGGTAGTACTGCATCACCGCCTTGCGCGCGCTGAACAGGCCTTTGGAATCGCTGTAGCCCTGGGCGGTCGGCAGGTTGCGGATCACATCCTGGAGAATTTCGTCCGGCGCTTCGAAACCAAAGGGCGCCGGGTTGCCGATGTTCAGCTTGAGGATGCGATGGCCTTCCTCTTCCAGGCGTTTGGCGTGCTTGAGCACCGGGCCGCGAATGTCGTAGCAGACGTTGGCGAGCTTGTTCGATTTGCTGAACTGCATGGCGATGTGATCCCGAAAATGAACGATCCAGGCGGCGGGTGGACAACCGTGCTGGGAATCCTGCGTCTTCACACAGGCAAGTGTCTCGAGCGGCGGTTTCCAACAATCCGTTTGAATGCGCAGGAACCCGCTGCCAGACTGGCGTGTGACGAGGCGCAATCATACGTGCCGCCCGATCCGTGGAAAAGGTACAGATCGGGCTTTTTCAGCCGCTGAGGTGTGATGATGGAAAAGATTGAAAAGACCCTGGAAGAATGGCGGGCGATGCTCGACCCCGAGCAGTACAACGTGTGCCGTCTCAGTGCTACCGAGCGACCGTTCTCCGGTAAATACAACGCCACCAAGACTGACGGTGTCTATCACTGCGTCTGCTGCAACGAGCCGTTGTTTGATTCCAAGACCAAATTCGATTCCGGTTGCGGCTGGCCAAGCTTCTACGCGCCGATCGGCGAGAGCGCCATGACCGAAATCCGTGACACCAGCCACGGCATGATCCGCACCGAAGTGAAATGCGCCAAGTGCGATGCGCACCTGGGCCACGTATTCCCTGACGGTCCGCCGCCGACCGGCCTGCGTTACTGCATCAACTCGGTGTGCCTGGACCTGGTGCCGCGCGAGTAACCGATACGGGCGATCCACGGGTCGCCTTTCGAATAATTAAATTGCACACAATTCAATTGCTCGCTATTTTTGCCGTCTACCCATTTTTCAAGAGTGCGCACCATGAGCGATAACCTGCTGAACATTCCGTGCACCACCATCAAAGGCGAGCAAAAGACCCTCGCCGATTTCGCCGGCAAAGCTGTGCTGGTGGTCAATACCGCCAGCAAATGCGGTTTCACGCCGCAGTACAAAGGCCTTGAGGAACTGTGGCAGACCTACAAGGATCAGGGCCTGGTGGTGCTGGGCTTCCCGTGCAATCAGTTCGGCAAGCAGGAGCCGGGCAACGAGGGCGCCATCAGCGAGTTCTGCGAGCTGAACTACGGTGTCAGCTTCCCGCTGTTCAAGAAGATCGAAGTTAATGGTAACGGCGCGCATCCACTGTTCGTGCAGTTGAAGAAACGCGCGCCAGGCGTGCTGGGCTCTCAGGGCATCAAGTGGAATTTCACCAAGTTCCTGATCGGCAAGGACGGCCAGTTGGTCAAGCGCTTCGCCCCGGCCACCAAGCCGCAGGATCTGAGCCGCGAGATCGAAGCCCTGCTCAAATGAACAGCCTGTCCGCCGATTCGCTGAAGCTCGACAGTCAGCTGTGCTTCAAGTTGTATGCCGCATCGCGGGCGGTGATCCGTGCCTACAAACCGATGCTCGATCAGCTTGGCCTGACCTACCCGCAATACCTGGCGATGCTGGTGTTGTGGGAATGGCAGCAAACCGCGCCGGAGCAACCGACGGTCAAGGCGCTGGGTGAGCGTCTGGCACTGGATTCCGGCACGCTGACGCCGTTGCTCAAGCGTCTGGAGCAACTGCAACTGGTCCAGCGTCAGCGCTCGGCCCGTGACGAGCGTGAGGTTCATCTGAGCCTAACGCCGCAAGGGCAGACGCTGCGTGAACAGGTCGGGCCGTTGAAGGCGCGGCTGTTGTGCGACAGCGGGGTGGATCTGGACCGGCTCAATGACTTGCGCGACGGTCTCGATCACCTGCTGGGGCAGATCAAAGCACTGTCGTAGTCGGAATCCACTGGTCCAGCAGCGCCGCCAGCTCTTCACGGCGGAACGGCTTGGCCAGGTAGTCGCTCATGCCCGCCGCCCGGCAACGTTCGCGTTCCTCGGACATGGCGTTGGCGGTCAGGGCGACGATCGGCAGATGCGGCCAGCGTCCGCTTTGGCGGATCTGGCGGCTGGCTTCGTAGCCGTCCATCACCGGCATGTTGCAGTCCATCAGCACCAGATCGAATTCGTCGTGTTCCAGCTGATCCAGCGCTTCCACGCCATGGGCGGCGACTACAACGTCGCAGCCGAGTTTGCCCAACATGCCCTTGGCCACCAACTGGTTGACCGGGTTGTCCTCCACTAACAGCACCCGACCGCGCCGCTGCGACGGCACGCTTTCGAGGCGTGCGCGATCGATGGTGGTGAGATCCGGCAACAGCGTCCGGCGCAGATTCTGATACAGCGCGTTACGAGCCAGTGGTCGGGCCTGCTGTTGCAACGGGGCGAGGGCGGTGGCTTCTTCACCTGGCATGAAACTGCCGTAAGCAGTCACCAGCAGAATCGGTGCCGTCATCGCCGGGCGCAGGCCGAAAAGGCATTCCGGGCAGTCGGTGATGATGACGTCGGGGGACAGGCCGAGCAGTGGGTCGTCGAGGGTTCGTTGTTCGTAGGTCAGCCCCCAGACCGGCAGCAGACTTTCCAGCAGCTCCGCCAGCCCGCTGACCGCGTTGGTGATCGCCAGCACCTTGCCGTGCAACGGTGGCGGAATCACCGCGCGGGTGTGGCAGGGCAGTGGCAGTTCGGCGCAGAACTGACTGCCAAAACCCACTTCGGAACTGATGGTCAGACGCCCTTGCATGGCTTCGCACAGGTTGTAGGTCAATGCCAGGCCCAACCCGGTGCCGCCGTACTGGCGGGTGATGCCGGCGCCCGCCTGGGTGAACGGCTGGAAAATCTTCACCTGCGCTTCCTGGGCAATGCCGATGCCGGTGTCGCAGACTTCGATCCGGACGCCGTCCTTCCAGGTGGACAAGCGCACATCGACCCGACCGAAACGGGTGAATTTCAGCGCATTGGACAGAAGGTTGCTGACGATCTGCCTGACCCGGGTCGGATCGCCGAGCACCAGCGCCGGGAAGTACGGATCGATCAGGCAAGTCAGTTCAACGCTCGGCGCTGCGTTCTGCGACAGCAGGTTGGCGGTGTCTTCGATCAGCGAGCCGAGATCGAACGGAATGTGTTCAAGTTCCAGTTGCCCGGCATCGAATTTCGACAGGTCGAGAATATCGTTGAGTAGCTCTACCAGCACTTTGCCCGAGTCGTGGGCGATCGACAGTTGTTGCTGCTGTTCGGCGTTGAGCGGGCCGTCGAGCGACAGGGCGATCATCCCGAGCAGGCCGTTGAGCGGGGTGCGGATCTCGTGGCTCATGTTGGCGAGAAAGGCCGAACGCGCTTCGGCCATGTCCAGTGCCGTGCTGCGGGCCACTTCCAGTTCCTGGTTGGACTGGCTGAGCCGTGCGTTGATCGCCTTGAGCTCGGCGGTACGCGCGGACACGATGTCTTCGAGTTGCGCGAGGTAGTCGGTGAGGCGGTTTTCCGCATTGCGCCGCTGCTGGATTTCCGTGGCGATGTTTTCGAACTGCTGGTTGGCAACCTTGACCAGCACGCCGATCTCGTCGTTGGCGTGCCCGCCCGGACATTCCAGGGTCGTCGGCTCGGCGCTGCGCGGGTCGCGGCCGCTGAGTTCGCGGATCACCCGCACCAGCGGTTTGGTCAGCATCACGTAGAACAGCGCGAGCAGAATCCCGGTGAGAATCAGGCTGCGGGCAAACCCGTTGAGCAGCGTGACCTCGGCCCGGCGCAGGAAGCGGCTGCCGAACGCGTAGGTGTCGACTTCCAGTTTCAAGGTGCCAAGGGATTCGTTGGGCAAGTGATCGAGGTAGAGGCGGTCTTCGAACTGGCGTTTGGCGCCGAACAGGAAGTCGCTGATCATCCGGTAGCCGCTTTGCAGCTCCGGGCGTTTGACGTTGGCCAGCACCGTCTGATTGTTGTCGGTCAGTTGTGCGGAAATGATCGCCGGCGAGCGCAGCAGGCCCAGGGTCAGTTCCTGCGCCAGTTCGGCATCGATGTTGTAGGCGATGCGCGAGGCCGGGTTATGGCTGATTTCCAGCAAAGACAGGATTTCACGGTTGATGGACGCGTCTTCACTGGCATAATCGATGCCGATTTGCAGCAGGCTGAGCAGCGTGCCCAGAATGAACCCGACCAGCACGGTAAGCCGGGCCTGTTTGTACGACAGCCGGTGGGTGAATTTGATATCCATGGGGTGTTGAACCACTTCCGTTTCCCTTCGCTGCTCAAGCATAGTCGATCATGCACGGATTCCGGGGTTCCCGAAGCGCCTTGTAACAAGGCCCGGGACAGGTTTCGAACGCTGTCTGTCGTCGCTGCACCGCCATCATCACTGTGAACGAGCCCGAGGAGAAGACGTGGATTCCCGATTGAATGCTTTTCTTGAACGCGCCGAGTCGGTTCTGGCGCGGATCGAACCACTGCTGCCGGCTCCACGCCCGGTCATCGACTGGGGTACCTGCCTCGCCGCACGCTGGCAGCGTGACGGTCGCAGCGGTTATCTGCTGCCGCTGGAAGTCAGCCTCGACATGCGCTTGTCGGACCTGATCGGCGTCGATCGGCAGCTGGAGCAACTAGGCCGCAACACTCAGCAATTCCTCGATGGCATGCCGGCCAACCATGCGCTGCTGTGGGGTTCGCGCGGTACCGGTAAATCGTCGCTGGTCCGCGCGCTGCTGGCAGAGCATGCCAAGGCCGGTTTGCGCCTGATCGAAATCGAACGCGATCACCTGGCAGACCTGCCACGGGTGGTGGAGCAGATCGCCAAGCTGCCGCAGCGTTTTGTGCTGTTCTGCGACGACCTGTCGTTCGAGTCCGGCGAAGGCGACTATCGCGTGCTGAAAAGCGTGCTGGACGGCTCGCTTGAACAGGCGCCGGACAACGTGTTGCTGTACGCCACTTCCAACCGTCGCCATCTGGTGCCGGAAAAGGAAAGCGACAACGAAAACTGGAAGCGCGTCGATGGTGAACTGCATCCGAGCGAGGCGGTTGAAGACAAGATCGCGCTCTCGGATCGCTTCGGCCTGTGGCTGTCGTTCTATCCGTTTACCCAGGAACATTTCCTAAACGTCGTCGAACACTGGATCGGCCAGTTGGCCGCCAAGGCCGGCCTGAGCTGGGAGCGCGACGAACAACTGGACATTCTCGCCGTGCGCTGGGCAACCGGCCGTGGCAACCGCAACGGACGTTGCGCGTACCAATTCGCCCGTTACTGGGTGGGACTGAAATTGTTGGAGCACAAGGCATGATTGATTTGCAACAGAGCGGCCAAGGCCTCGAAGGCTATGGCATGTTGGCCGCGCAACTGGAATCGCTGCTGGCGGACGAGCGCGATTTCATCGCCAACGCCGCGCAGTTTTCGGCGTTCCTGTTCAACCAGCTCGATGACCTGAACTGGGCTGGTTTCTACCTCAATCGCAACGAAGAGCTGGTGCTCGGCCCATTCCAGGGCCAGATCGCCTGCGTGCGCATTCCGTTCGGTCGCGGTGTGTGCGGCGCGGCGGCTGCCAGCCTGCAGACGCAACGGGTCGAAGACGTTCACGCGTTTCCAGGCCATATCGCTTGCGACAGCGCGTCGAACAGCGAGCTGGTCGTGCCATTGGTCAAGGACGGTCGCCTGATCGGCGTGCTCGACCTCGACAGTCCGAAGCTCGCGCGTTTCGGTGCCGACGATCAGGCCGGGATCGAACAACTGGCGGCGATCTTCCTGCGTCTGACCGACTGCTGATCACGCCGCCAGGCCTGCCTTGAGCAGCACGGCCGCCGGGTCCACGGCATCGATCTGCCGTGGATCGAGAAACCGCGTGGCGTACTGCAGATACACGCCATCGCGGATGAACAGCCCGAACAACTCCGCATCGATGTGCGCCTCGCGGCACATGGTGGCCATGATCCCCAGCGCTTCACTGAGGGACTTGGCTTTTTTGTACGGGCGATCGGCAGCGGTCAGGGCTTCGAAAATATCGGCAATCGCCATCATGCGCGCCGGCAGGCTCATGTCTTCGCGCTTCAGGCGCTTGGGATAACCGGTGCCATCCATCTTTTCGTGATGCCCGCCGGCGATTTCCGCGACGCTGTTCAGATGCCCGGGGAAGGGCAGGTGGCTGAGCATCAGGATCGTCTGCACCATGTGGTGGTTGATGATGTAGCGTTCCTCGCGGGTCAGGGTTCCCCGAGGAATGCTCAGGTTGTACAGCTCGCCGCGATTGTATTTGTACGGTGGCACGTCGAGCTTGAAGCCCCACGGATTGTCCTCGGGAATCAACTCGCCTTCGGCGCGTTCCAGCAGATGTTCGGGCTTGTCTGCCAGCAACGGTTCGGTGACCGGCAAGGTCGGTGCCGGGGTGCGTGACTGACGCCGGTTCTCTTCCCATGACAGGCCCAGCCGATCATCCAGCGTGCGCGTCCATGGGCGTTTCGCGATGCCTTGCAGGCGTTGCAGGTCGGCCTCGGCCATCGCTTCACTGCCCAGATTACAGTGGGCGACGAATGCAAAATCATCATCCAGTGCCGTCAGGGTTGCGTCGCGCAGCTCGGCCAGTTGCCGTTCTTCGCCGCCCATGGCCAGGGCTTGCCAGTAGCTGACCCAGGCATCGCGCTTGAGCACTTCGAAGCGGGTGCGGATTTCGTGCAGGCGATCGTTCAGGGTTTCCAGTTTGGTGGCTTTGTCGACCACGTATTCCGGGGTCGTGACCTTGCCGCAATCGTGCAGCCAGGCGGCGATGTGCAGGGCCTCCCATTCGTCTTCGTTCGGCTGGTAATCGCTGAAGGCCGGCGCCTCACTGGCTGCGGCGGCATGGGCGAGCATCAGGGTCAGCTCCGGCACGCGCTGGCAATGCCCGCCGGTATAAGGACTCTTGGCATCGATGGCGCCGGCCAGCAGTTGAATGAACGCATCCAGCAGTTGCTTCTGCCGGGCTTGCAGGCGCTGGCTTTCGATACTCACCGCCGCTGCCCCGGACACCGCTTGCAGGAAGGCAATGCGGTCGGGCCGCAGCTTTTCCAGATCACTCGCCGTGCCGCTGTCATTGATCAGCAGTACCAGCAGGCCGACGGTCTCGTTGTGTCGGTTATGCAAACGGATACCGATCAGGTGCACCCTTGGCGACTCCATGGCCAGCAGCACTTTCTGCAAGTCGGTGGCCTGTTCGAAACCCAGATTGCTCACGACGGTGTTGGCGTTCGCCAGTTCCCGAAACCATTCGGGGCCCTGAGTAGCGTCAAGATTGCGCCCCTGAATATCGAACGCGGCCAGGGCTTGTGACGCGCCATCCACCACCAGTCCGTAGGGCTCCATCCGGTTGCCATCATTTTCGCGAAGATAAATCAGGCCCGCCTGGGCTTGGGCGATCTGCACGGTCTCGAACAGGACTCGTTGCAGCAACGGGGCGAAGCGGGTTTCGGCGGTCAGGCTGTCGGTGATCCGGAAGAAACTGGCCAAGGTGTCCTTCATGCGGGCCATCGACAGACTCAACTGGTCGACCTCCAGCACCGGTGATCGACGGGTCACGGGAAAATTGAAATCGAAACTGCGAATCGCATCGGCCTCCTTGACCAGCGCATGCAGCGGCTTGACCAGAATCCGCGAGATCAGCCACCCGAGCGGCAGGCACAACAGCAGGGTGGCCAAGGTGATCAGCGCGCCTTGCCAGCGCATGCGATAGGCGTCGACCAGCAACTCGTCCTCCGGCACCAGCAACGCCATCTGCAAACCTTTCGGCCCGCCTTCCTGCAACTGGCTGCGGGCGACGATCCATAGTCGGCCGTCGGCCTTGAGCCGATTGCCCTGATGGCCGGACAACAAGGCGCCAAGGGCGGGGCTCAAGTCGGCAGCCTTGGCCAGACGCGCCGTACGGTCATCGACGATCAGCCGGCTGCTGTCGGGGTAGGCCACGGCGTTGCCTTCGGCGTCGAACAGGACGATTTCCGTGGCCGGTGTCACCACGTGTTTGATCAGGGTTGCGGAGAGTGCGTCGAGGGTCAGGTCGGCGCCGATCACCGCGTCATCACCGCTGCGTCGGGCCAGCGTCGTGCCGACGTTGTGGGTGGAGAAAAAGACGTAGGGTTCGGTGGTGATCTGTTCGGTCTGTTGCCGCGCGTTGATGTACCAGGAACGGCTGCGAGGATCATAAGGATCGTCGGGGTTGTCCTGCCGGCCGACCGGGGACAGTGCCTGATCGAAGAACAGCGACTGCGAATGCGCCTGACCGCTGGCGTCATGTTCGATGCTCCAGACCTGAAACGCCGCGGCGTCCGGTGCCTTGAGCAGGGTTTTCAGCGCCGGCGTGCGCAAATGACGGACCATGAAAAAATCGCCGTTGCCATAACCCAGGTACAGCGAGGCCAGATCCGGGTTGTCCGTCAGGGACTGGCTGAACGGCTTTAGCAGCGCCAGACGCTGTTCGAGGCCGGAAGAGCGGGCGGCGGGGGTGTCCGCCAGCAGGCTTAGCAGGTGCCGGATCGGTGCATAAGTGGCCTGCAGATCAAGGCGCACATCCTGCTCGATGCGGTTGAACAGTTTTTCGCTGCTCGACAGGATGATCTGTGTGGTCTGTCGATAGTTGAACAGACCCAGCACCACCCCGGTGAGCAACAGCAGAAAGGTGAACATGACGCTGATGTGCACATGCAGCGGAAACCGGCGTTGTTCCGGGCGCAGTGGGCTGGGCATTGCGGACTCTCCGTGTAGGTAAGCACACTGCTCAGCGTCCAAGCATAGTTAAGCCCCGGTCACTTTGCTCTCGCTGATCCGGTTCAGTTGCTGTTCCAGTGCCTGCTCCAGTTCCAGGATGGCGAGACGGCTGGCCTGGCAGCGACGCTCGATCTCATCCCCCGGCTGTGCTTGCAGGCACGCCAGCTCAAGCGCATCGCAGCTGTCGATCAGGCGCGAGGCTTGGGCAATGCGCGCGGCGCCCTTGATCTTGTGGGCGATGACGGCCAGCGCGGGAGGATCCCGGGTGAGGGACAGGGCCTGCAATTCCTGCCGGTCAAGACGACTGCTGTTGAGCAGTTCTGCCAGCAAGCGGTGAGTCTGGGACGGGTTGCCACCGGTCAGCAGCGTGAGCCCTTGCAGATTGAACACCGGCGCACGGAACAGCGGCTGAATACTGCCGACCCATTGGCTCAGGCTGTTCAGGCTCAGGGGTTTGAACAGACACTCGTTCATGCCGGCCTGTTTGCAGCGCAGGATCTCCTCCGGCTGGGCATTGGCGGTGAACCCCAGCACCGTGCAGGCCGGACGACGGGTGATTTTTTCGTGCTGACGAATCGCCCGGGTCAGCTCGTAACCGTTCATGACGGGCATGTTGCAATCGGCGATGACCAGATCGAATTCGCCATTTTTCCATTGTTCCAGCCCGCGCAAACCATCTTCGGCGATACAGAAACGATGGCCGAGGTATTCAAGCTGTTGGCACATCAGCAGCCGGTTGGCCGGGTGGTCATCGACCACCAGAACCGTCAACGGAATGAGGGGGGCCTGAATCTGTGGTTCCTCTTCAGCTCTCGCCACTTGCGCAGGCAGGATCGCCACCGGCAGAGAAACAGTGACCTGAGTGCCGATTCCGGGGAGGCTGCTCAACCGCAGTTTTCCACCCATCATCTCGCACAGGTTGCGGCTGATGACCAGCCCCAGTCCCGCACCACCGACGGTTCGCTGCCCGCCGTTGCCGGCCTGGGCGAAGGGTTCGAACAGGCGCGACTGATCCTGCGTCGTGATCCCGATGCCGCTGTCCTGTACGGTCAATTGCATCACCGAGCGTTCGGGGTCGTCCGTGGGTAGAACGTCCAGCGTGATTCTGATGTGTCCTGCTTCGGTGAACTTGATGGCATTGCTGATCAGGTTCGACAGCACCTGCTTGAAGCGCAGCGGGTCGAGGTGTACATCGACATTCAGTTCAGGGGGAGAGACGGACACGGTCAGTGAGAGCTGTTTTTGCCGGGCGAGACCTTCGAAGATTCTGACCACCGAGCCGACGGTATCGATCAGGTTGATTCGTTCGGGGTTCAGGCTCAGCCGCCCGGATTCGATGCGCGCAATGTCCAGGATGTCGCCGATAAGGCCCAGCAAGTCCTTGGCGGAGTGGTAGGCCGTTTCGATGCCCGAGCGATCCGGATGAGCCTGATCCATGCGCTTGAGCGTCAACTCGAGCATGCCGATCACGGCGTTCATCGGGGTGCGGATCTCGTGGCTCATGGTCGCCAGAAACGTACTCTTGGCCCGGTTGGCATCGTCTGCCCGTTCCTTGGCTGCGCGAAGTTCGTCGAGCAGTTCGCGGCGCTCACTGATGTCGATCCAGCCGCCGATGATTCCCTGGACTTCACCGCTGGAGTCCCGGTACGGCAGGATCCAGTGATAGATCGTCAGGTGCCGGTTGCCGATCTGCAAGGGCCGGTCGAGCACCAGCGGTTTACCCTCGGCCACTACCCGCTGATAGTCGGCCTGATACGTCAGGGCCTCGAAAGCATTGTTCAATGCACCCTGCATCACGCTTTTGCCAATGACGTCTTCGCGCCGGGCATTGAACGCCTGGAGATAGCTGTCATTGCAACTTTGCAGGACGCCCTGGCGGTCACGCACGTAGATGGGGTGGGGGGTGCCGTTGACCAGTGAGCCCATGAATTCCAGCTGGTCATTCAAGGCCCGTTCGGCCGCCTTGCGTTGTCTGATCTGGCGGCGCATGTAGGCATTCCACAACAGCGACAGCAGCAACAGCAGGCAGGCGCCGCCGATCACTTGATAGAAAAAACGCTGGTATTGGCGCCAGGTGCCTTGTGAAACGCTCGAGTATCCCCGCCAGCGCCCGTTGATGATGCCCAGTTCTTCGGGGGTGATGCTCATCAGCGTCTTGTCGATGATCGAGCCCAGCTCCGTGTTGTCCCGGGCGGTTGCCAGCGAGAAAGCCGCCTGACGTGTGCCGATGGTGGTGGTGATCTGCAGTGGCTGTTCAAAGATGCGGGAAGTAATGAAGTAGTTGGCGATGACCAGCGAGTTCACGGCGCCCTCGACCTGACCTTCGTCGAGCAGTGCCACGGCGCTGAAGGTGTCCGGCGTTTCGATCAGCTGAATACGCGGAAATTCGGTGCGCAGATATTCGATCATCGGATTGCCTTGGGCAATCGCCAGCCGCTTGCGTTTGAGCTGGCCCAGGTGTGTCGGGCTGTCGGCCGCTTTTCGGGTCAACAGCACGTAGGAGTTTTCCAGGTAGGGACGGCTGAAGGTCAGGGTTTCTTCGCGTTGGGTGGTGGGCAGCAGGGCGGCAATCAGGTCGGCCTGGTGATTTTCAATCTGCTTGATCATCTCGGCATCGCTGCGGCTGCGGCGTATCTCGAAACGCAGACCGGTGCGCAGGCGAATGAGTTCGAGCAGGTCGGCACTGATGCCGCGAAAGTTGCCTTCACTGTCGAAGAACGTCAGCGGAGCGAAGGCCTCGTTGACGACCACACTCACCACCGGATGCTTTTTCAGCCATTGTTCTTCGCGTCGGGTCAGTTGCAGCTTCTGGTCGGTGAGCAGTGTGTCGCTGCCGACGCTCCAGCGTTTGGCGATGTTTTCGCGCTCGCTGCCCGGGACAGCCTTGAGCACGGTGTCGATGATGCCGGTCAGTTGCGCGTTGTTGCGATGCACGGCGAAGCTGAAACCGTGGGCCTCGTGCTTGCCGAAATTGGCCATGCGAATGTTGTTCAGGTAACCCTTGCTGATCATGTAGTGGGTGGAGATGGTGTCGCCGAGAAATACGTCCGCCTGATCGAATGCGACCGCGTTGATTGCGTTCTGGTAGGACGGATAGGACGTGATGAGGGCTTTGGGATACATCGCCTTGACCTCATCCAGCGGTAGGTAGTGATAGAGCATGCTCAGCCGCAGACCGGCCAGGCCTTCGGTCAGCGAGCGGGTTTCGCCTTCGCGGGTCACCAGCACCGGCTGGTCGACTGCATAGGGTCGTGACAACACGATGTCAGGGTTCTCCGCTTCGAAACCGTTGGACGTACCCAGGATGTCGATGCTGCCGTCGATCAATGCCCGGATCGCGGCTTCTCGCGAGGCGAAGCGCCTGACCTTGACCGGCAGTCCGGTCGCCTGGCCAATCAGTCCGGCGTAATCCGCCGTGAACCCCTCGAAGTCGTGACCGCTGGTGGTCATGTCGAAGGGCGGATAGTCGGGAGCTGAGGCTCCCAGAATCAACTCTTTGCGAGTGTGCAGCCACGCCGCTTGTGATGGCTCGAACAAGACCGGTAGCGATCGATCGGTCGAGCGCGCGAGCAGGGCAAAGTCCTGAAAACCAGGCGATGCAACTGTGACAGGCGCGCTGAGACTCAGGCATGCACTCAATGCAATCAGAAAATTCTTTAAGCGACGGGGCATGTTGGCTCTCACACGAGTGCGTTACGTTTGGCCATTTCGATAAGTTCTACAAGGGACTTGGCTTTCAGTTTTTGCATCAGGCGTTTTTTATAAGTGCTGACGGTTTTATTGCTGAGAAACATGCCTTTGGCAATTTCCTTGTTGGTGCGCCCTTGGGCAAACAGTTGCAGGACCATCAGTTCCCGGTCATTGACGGATTTGAAAAGTTCAAGTTCTACATAGCGCACATCATCGTGACGAACAGGATTCAAAGCCTGGCTGGGAAAGTAGTTGTAACCGGACAGCACAGCTTTGATTGCACTGACCAGTTCACTCAAGTCTTCCTGTTTGCACACATACCCCGACGCACCTGACTGCATGCAGCGGATGCCGAACAGGGTCGGGCATTGTGCGGTCAGCACCAGCGTCTTGAACGGCGAACTCATGGAGTTGAAGCGGGCCAGGACCTCCAGGCCGTCGAGCTTGGGAATGCTGATGTCGAGGATGATCAGGTCGGGCATGCATTCGCGAACCATCTGCATGGCATCGACACCATTATCGGTTTCTCCGACGACTTTATAACCTTCATGCTCCAGCAGCATTCGAACGGCGAGGCGGATGACCGGGTGATCGTCGACAATAAAAACGGAGTTCATAATCAAATCCCATACGAGCGCAAATAAAGGGCGAACCTTAGCTCAGATGAATGAACGCACGCATGAACTGACAGGGCGTCAGCGGCAATCAAGGAGAAGTCCTACAAATAAAGAGGAATCAGACTACGTGTTAACTAGGTTTGACGTAGGTAGAGGCGTGAGATGTTCAAGCGTTGTACTTGATTAATTTGGCAGATGCGCAGGAAAAGTTTGTGCGGTCAAGGTTGAAGCTATTATTCGTTGTTTGTTTCTGTCTTCTTGAAACTATAAAAAAGGAAGACTTGTCTTTTCGCCGCTACTGCACCAGACCCGACCGATCCATTGCAGATCGGTCGGGCGGCAGGCGTCAATGACTGGAACGTCCGGTCATTTCCAGCGCCATGTCGCTGGCGTAGCTGTCGGTCATGCCGGCGATGAAGTCGATCATGCGCAGGAACGACGCGTGCAAGGGGCCGTGCGGATCCGGCGCATTGTTGCCCAGCAGATCGAGAATCCGGCGGCTCTTGAACGACGGCGTGCGGCCGTTGTGCTGTTCCAGGGCCGCACCGCAGAAGGCGTTGAGCAAAATCTCCAGGGTCGTGTAGGCGCCGATTTCGTGCAGGGTCTTGCGCTTGTCCTGGAAGATTTTCTTGCGGGCGATGTCCTTGGCGTTTAGGACGCAGCGTTTGGCGGGACCGTGCATATGCTCCACCAGATCCCCCGGCAGCGTACCGGCCAGCAGCGCATCCTGTTGTTCGACGAAGGCGCGGGCCGCAGCGTTGGTCAGGTGCTCGATGGCCTTGCCGCGCAGGATTGCCAGTTTGCGCCGGCGCGAATCCTGCGGGCCGAGCTGGCGATAGGTTTCCGGCAGGTCATCGCCGACCAGACCGAGCAGCAGCGACTCGACTTCGGCGTAATCCAGCAGCTCCATTTCCAGGCCATCTTCCAGATCGATCAAGGCGTAGCAGATGTCGTCCGCCGCCTCCATCAGATACACCAGCGGATGGCGCGCCCAGCGTTGCTCTTCCAGCTGCGGCAGACCCAGCTTGTGGGCGATCTGTTCGAGCAACGGCAGTTCGCTCTGGTAACAACCGAACTTGTGCTTTTTGTAACCGAGGGAGTCGGCGTGACGCGCGGTCCACGGGTACTTCAGGTAAGTGCCGAGGGTGGCGTAGGTCAGCCGGGTGCCGCCGTCGAACTGGTGATACTCCAGTTGCGTGAGTACCCGGAAGCCCTGCGCATTGCCTTCGAAGTTCAGGAAGTCACCGCGTTCCGCATCACTCATCGCATCCAGCCAGCCGCGTCCGGCAGCCTGCTGGAACCAGTGACGGATCGCATCTTCGCCGGAGTGGCCGAATGGCGGGTTGCCGATGTCGTGCGCCAGGCAGGCCGACTGCACCACCATGCCCAGATCGCTCGGCTCGCACCATTCGGGCAAGGCGCGGCGCAGGGTTTCGCCCACGCGCATCCCCAGCGAACGGCCGACGCAACTGACTTCCAGCGAGTGGGTCAGGCGCGTGTGAATGTGGTCGTTGCTCGACACCGGATGCACCTGGGTCTTGCGCCCCAGGCGGCGGAAGGCGCCGGAGAAGATGATGCGGTCATGGTCTTTATGGAACGGGCTGCGGCCAAGTTCCTGCGGGCTGTGCAATGGTTTGCCGAGACGTTCGCGGTTGAGCAGGGTATGCCAATCCAAGGCTGATTCTCTCCGTCTGGTGACTGATTCCCTAGCTTCCCGGTTCAGGCTGGCATCTGCAAGCGCAACTACAAGCCCGCCGCATCGATGTCGATCAGCAGCAGGCGCTCGCCGTTATCGAAAAACTGTCCGGCGGTCAGGCAATACTGGTTGCTGGTGGCGTCGCGATAGGTGTTGGAAAGGGTCAGGCGTCGTTCTTCCCAGCCTTCGGCCAGCAGGTGATAGAAGTACGGGCGCCATGACCAGTTGTGGCCCAGGTAGCGGTTGTCGGCCACCCAGCCGCTTTGTCGCCATTCCAGGTTCGGTGTCAGCTGAGTGCCGTGACGGTCGCACTGATAAAAGCGCAGCAGCCAGGGAAAGGCGTCGAGCTGCGGCAGGGCACTGAGCGGGGCGCGGGCCTGGGCCCAGGTTTGCAGGATGGTCATGAGTTCGCTGAGCTGCTGGCGCATGAACATCAGTTTGCTGCGTTCGGCCAGCTTCTGGCGCACATAGGACTGGCGCAGCTCGGCGAAGCGTTCAACGAAGTCATCCGTACCAAAAAGCGCCTCCTGCGCGCGGGCGAACAGAAAACCCTGCACGTAACGCGATCCGCACTCCAGCGCGAAATTCAGTTGCGCCGCGGTTTCCACGCCTTCGGCAATGATCCAGCAGCCAGTCTTTTCGGCCATTTGCGCGAGGGCCTTGACCACGTCACTGCTCGGTCCGCCAAGTGCGGCGGCCTGGAACAGGCGCATGTCGAGTTTGAGAATGTCCGGTTGCAGCGCCAGCACGCGATCGAGCTGGGAATAACCAGCGCCGAAATCGTCGATGGCGATCCGTGCGCCGGCATCGCGATAGCGCGCTACGACTTCGCTCAGGCGCTGGCTGTTACCGCCAAGCTCGGTGATTTCGAAAACTATCCTTTGCGGGTCGATGCCATGCCGGGCGAGCTGTTTCAGGCTCGGCAGCGCCTGGTCGGCACGCAATCGACTGATCCAGCGCGGTGACATGTTCAGGCTGAGAAACCAGTCCGGCGGTGCCTCGTGCAGTCGACTTAGCGCGTTGTCGCGAATCTGCCGGTCCATTCGGCGCAGCGCGATGGCCGGGGTGCGCGGGTCGGCGAACAGCGGTCCGACCGACGCCAGTTGGCCATCGGCCTGGCGCAGACGACCCAGTGCCTCGACCCCTGCAATGCGTCCGGTGGCGGTATCGATGAAAGGTTGAAAGCAGGCGAGCGGTTGCCCGTCGATCACGGGGCCTCCTTGTCGTTCTTGTTCTGGTCGAATTCTGCCGGCCGGATAGGCAAGCGGGATTGAACCTCCGGATAAGAGATTCAATCCCGCCGGTATTGCAAGAATGCAGCCAGATGCGAGGGATCAGCGCTTGCTCGAACTCTGCATGACCAGTTTGATCAGCGGAGCGAGGCTGGTGCCCAGGCGGATCAGTCGGGTCAAGCCGCCGACACCTCCGCTCTTGGCCCCTTTTCCCGTGATGAAACCCAGCAGCGTCACGGCCGCCACGCCCCACAACGGCGCGTGCTTGATGCCGAACCCGCCCTGCAGGTTTTGCGTCATGCCACGCATGCGCTGCAGAGGTTGCAGGACCTGGCCGGTTTCGTGGCGGATTTCCTGACGATGCATTTCCATGCGCAGACGGATCAGTGCCTTGCGCATTTCACGGCGAGAGCTGTTGTGCGGAAGTTCAGGCAGGCTCATGGCAGCAGGCGCTCCCGGTCATTGGCCAGTTCTTCCAGCGTGCCGTGGAAGGGCGAGGATTCATCGAAGATCGCGGCCTTGAGACGCAGCGCGCAAAAGATTGCCGCCAGGGTGTAGAACACGCACAGCCCAATGATTGCGGCCAGGCGATAGGTGTCCCAGAACACGATCAGTACGAGGGTCGACAGGCCGACCAGCAGCAGCAGCGCAAACACCAGCGCCAGGCCGGCGAACAGCAACAGACTGACGGTGCGTGCTTTCTGTTCCTGCAGTTCGATGCCGAACAGTTCGACGTGGCTGTGCAGCAAACCGAGAACGGCAGCACCCAGACGGCGTGTGGAGGAGGCGGTGCCCGAGTCCGGGCCGGATTCACCGATCGACATGATCAGCGCCGCGTGGCCAGCAGGCCGATCAGGAAGCCGACGCCAGCGGCGATGCCCACCGATTGCCACGGATTGGCCGACACATATTCTTCGGTGGCGGTGACCGCAGCCTGACCGCGCTCGCGCAGGGTGTCTTCGGTCAGCTTCAAGGTTTCCCGTGCGCGCAGCAGGCTTTCGTGGATCTGTTCGCGCAGATCGTCAGCCTGATCACCGGCCAGCGTGGCGGTGTGTTCCAGCAAGCGTTCAGTGTCGCTGACCAGAGTCTGGAAGTCGTTCATCAGGATTTCTTGAGCAGTCTTTGCCTTGATGCTGGCCATGGGGGATCTCCGTAAGTGGCGTTCTGAAGCGGTGTTCTGAAGCGTTCGAGTATGAGCCAAGTGTGAAGGTTCAGTGCAAATGGCTGGTACAACTTTTGCTGTGTCGTGGTGCGTCGATCGGTGGCAGTGCGCTGTTGCCGGGCGCGAAACCGGGCAAAGCAACGCCCGGATGATGAGGGTTCATGTCAGCCCATCGACCTTGTGCGCCAAAGCGGTTCACCGGACCACCGGATCAGTGACCGCACAGTCGCAACTTGGTGCATGAAATGTGCGCATGAACCGCTTTGGTGCCTTTTTTCAGCCTTGGGTCTGCCTCCTCATGGAAAATCTGCAAAGCGCTGTGGACACGCTGGTTCACAGTTCCAACACATTGTTCATTCTGATCGGTGCGGTCATGGTGCTGGCCATGCACGCCGGGTTCGCGTTTCTGGAGGTCGGAACGGTTCGCCAGAAAAACCAGGTCAATGCGCTGTCGAAGATTCTCAGCGACTTTGCGGTGTCGACCCTGGCCTATTTCTTTATAGGCTACTGGCTTTCGTACGGGGTGACCTTCCTGCAACCAGCGGCGGTGCTCAGTGCCGATCATGGTTATGGGCTGGTGAAGTTTTTCTTCCTGCTGACCTTTGCGGCGGCGATTCCGGCGATCATCTCTGGCGGCATCGCCGAGCGCGCGCGGTTTGTGCCGCAACTGTGCGCCACGGCGCTGATCGTGGCGTTCATCTACCCGTTTTTCGAAGGCATGATCTGGAACGGCAACTACGGTCTGCAAGCCTGGCTGACCGCGCAGTTCGGTGCCCCTTTCCATGATTTTGCCGGTTCGGTGGTAGTGCATGCCATGGGCGGCTGGCTGGCGCTGGCGGCGGTGTTGCTGCTCGGGCCGCGCAACGGGCGCTATCGCGATGGCAGGCTGGTGGCGTTCGCGCCGTCGAGCATTCCTTTTCTGGCGTTGGGTTCGTGGATCCTGATCGTCGGCTGGTTTGGCTTCAACGTGATGAGCGCGCAGACCCTGCAAGGGGTCAGCGGACTGGTGGCGGTCAACTCGCTGATGGCGATGGTCGGCGGCACGGTGGCGGCGTTGATCGTCGGGCGCAACGACCCGGGCTTTCTGCACAACGGCCCGCTTGCCGGGCTGGTGGCGGTGTGTGCCGGTTCCGACCTGATGCATCCGGTCGGCGCGCTGGTGACCGGCGCGATTGCCGGCGCCCTGTTTGTCTGGTGCTTCACGGCGGCGCAGGTCAAATGGCGCATCGATGACGTGCTGGGTGTGTGGCCGTTGCACGGTCTGTGTGGCGTGTGGGGCGGCATCGCCTGCGGGATCTTCGGCTCGACCGCGTTGGGCGGGCTCGGTGGCGTCAGCCTGATCAGCCAGTTGATCGGCAGCGCCCTCGGTGTGACGGTGGCGCTGATCGGCGGTTTCGCCGTCTACGGTTCGATCAAGGCGCTGCATGGTCTGCGCCTGAGCCAGGAACAGGAGTACTACGGCGCTGACCTGTCGCTGCACAAGATCGGCGCGGTGAGCCAGGACTAGGTCTCCTCATCGTCGGCTCCGGGGTAAAAGCCGTGAAGCAGGCGATAACGATCGATGCGCACCTGATCGACTTTCTCCTGCACCCGGTGCGCAGGAAACCCCAGCAGGATCAGGGCATGGGAGCCGAGCATCAGGCTCGACTCCAGCAGTTCCGGCACCACTTCGCTGGCGCCGGCTGCTTTCAGCTCGGCCGACTGGCTGTCGTCCCGGGTGCGCACCAGGATCGGCACTGTCGGGTTGAGGCGTCTGGCCTCCTTGAGAACCCGCAAGGCCACGTCGGCTTGATCCACGGCAATCACCAGCAGTCTGGCGCGCAGCAAACCGACAGCGATCAACAGATCGCCGCGGGTTGAATCGCCGTAGTGGACGTCGCGTTCGGCGGTAGCGGCTTCCTGAATCCGTACCGGATCGTTGTCCAGCGCGACGTAGGATTGCCCGGCATTGCGCATGAAGCGCCCGATCGACTGACCGACACGGCCGTAGCCACAGATCACCACATGCCCGTCGAACCCGGCATTGAGGGCGCTGATTTCCTCGATCTGCGCTTCCTGATTGGGCTTGCGGTGCAGGGCGGCGGCGATGCGCGGTGCGGCGCGTAACAGCAGGGGCGTCAGCAGCATCGAGCAGAAGGTGGCGGCGAGCAGCAGGGCACCGAGCTCGGCGGGGAGCAGCCGGCTCTGCTGCATCTGCGCCATCAGGGCGAAGCAGAATTCACCGCCCTGGGCGAGCGCGAGGCCGCTGCGCCAGGCCGTTTCACTGTCGCTGCCGCGCCATTTCACCAATAGCGCCACCACCAGGCCTTTGATCACCAGCAAACCCAGGGTCATGCCGATAATCAGCAGGCTGTGGCTGGCGAACAGTTGCAGGTCGATCAACATTCCGATGCTGACGAAAAACAGTCCCAGCAGAATGTCGCGAAACGGCCGGATATCGGCCTCTATCTGATGCCGGTAATGGCTCTCGCCCAGCAGCATGCCCGCGAGGAACGCGCCGAGGGCCGGAGAAAGACCCAGCAGGTGGGTCAGCCAGGCTGTCAGCAACACGATCACCAGCGCCAGCAGCACGAACAACTCTGCGGAACGGGATGCCGCGACTTCCTGAAACAGGCGGGGCAGCAGCCAGCGGCTGGCCAGCAACAAACCGAAAAACAGCAATACGGTCTTCAACAAGGTCAGGGGCAACGCCCAGTACCAGGCCTGATCACTGCTGCCGGCGAACACCGGTACCAACGTCAGCAGCAACACGGCCACCACGTCCTGGAACAACAGGACGCCCACCGCGTTCTGGCCATGGCTGCTGAAGATTTCGCCGAGACTGCCCAGCTCCTTGGTCACAATCGCCGTGGATGACAGCGACAGGCCGGCGCCCATCAGCAAGGCCGGTGTAGTGGGCATGCCCAACAGCATCAGCACGCCTCCCAGCAGGAATGTGGTGATCAGTACTTGCTGGCTGCCCAGACGGAAAACCACCTGGCGCAGGGCAATCATTTTCGACAGGGAAAACTCCAGCCCCAGGGAAAACAGCAGAAACACCACGCCCAGTTCGGCAAGATCCGGCAGATGTTCGCTTTCATTGATCCAGTCGAATGCCTTCGGCCCGACCATCAAGCCCACGCACAGGTAGCCCAGCACAGGCGGCAGGCGCAGGCGACGGAACAGGGCAATCATCACCAGGGACGACGCCAGAATGATCAGCAGATTGGCAAACACGAGGCACTCCAGAACAGGTCAGGCTCTTCAAGCGTAGAGGTAAAAAACACCGGAGCATCGCGTAAATGGCGATTTTGTGGGCTGATTTACATCAGGGTTTTACGAGGCGCGGGATCGAACCCGGTGGGTGGGTCGACGGGCTTTGCGGGCAGGCCTAGAATGATCACTCGATTTTTGGGGTTGAGCGCACATGCTTCCTGAATGCCAGTTGTTCGGCACCCTGGGGTGCCATTTGTGTGAAGTCGCGGAGGCCGAGCTGATGCCTTTTGTCGAGCATGGTCTGCTGGTGGAACTGGTGGATATTGCTGACGATGAATCGTGGTTCGAGGCCTACAGCCTGCGGATCCCGGTCTTACGAAGGGTCGATACCGGCGCGGAACTGGGGTGGCCGTTCAGCGCCGATCAGGTGGTGGCATTCCTGCGTTAACGGCCCTTTCTCTTTCGCGTTGGTGGCGCTCGTCACCTTCGCTCAATCACGGCTTGGCACTTTTCGGGTTATTCGGTTACTGTATGCGCATACAGTAATTGGGTTGGCCTGCCATGCCGTTTCCGGGCATTCGTCAGGGCAAGCCGGATGTCAGAGGGAGCCACCGTGGTCAATGTCGAACAGTTGAAAAGCAGCGTGAACGGGATGTCGGTTGACGTGGTGCGCGAGGCCGTCCACGAATTGCGCCTGGACGGTCTGGTCACGGAAGGCAAGACTCCCTTCAACAAGCTGCATTTCAACACCTGCTTTGCCGAGATCGAGGCCTTGTTCCAGCGTGCCGGCTATCACAAGCAACTGGATGTGGTCGGATATCAGGGGCTTTTGTACGCCTTGTACGATCCGGGCCGTTGGGACGCCGTGGATGTGTTGCGCTGGCTCAAGGAATTCACCGAGGCGGCGGCGCTCAAATCGATCCCCGCCTGATTCCGCGCTAGGTCTGCCGCGTCCGGTGTTGGATAATGCCTCTCTGCTTTGAAGGTTAGAGTTTTCCGTATGTCCAGCACGTCAACGTTTTCCGCCGCACAGAATCAGGCCAGCACGCTGTATCTGCCCCCCGGTAGCTGGCGGACAGTGCTCGACTGCCTGTGTGAGCATTTCAGTGCCATCGGGCGCGATCAATGGCTGGATCGAATCGCCCGGGGCCGGGTGCTGGATGGTCAGGGGCAGCCGATTGCGCTGGACTTGCCCTACAAGGAAGGGCTGCGCATTCACTATTTTCGTGAAGTGCCGGATGAAAAGCCGATCCCGGTGGTCGAGTCGATCCTGTATGCGGACGAGCATCTGGTGGTGGCAGACAAGCCGCATTTCCTTCCGGTGACCCCGGCCGGCGAGTACGTCGATCAGACCCTGCTTCGCCGATTGATCCGGCGCCTGGACAATCCCCATCTCGTGCCGCTGCACCGGATTGACCGGCATACGGCCGGGCTGGTGATTTTCTCTGCCAATCCACAGACGCGGTCGGTGTATCAGTCACTGTTCCCGACTCGGCAGATCGAAAAACGCTATGAAGCCATTGCGGCCGCGCTGCCCGAGTTGGACTTCCCGTTGGTGCACAAGAGCCGCATGATCGACGGTGAACCGTTTTTCCGCATGCAGGAAGGGCCGGGTGTGAGTAACACCGAAACGGCGGTGGAGGTTCGTGAAAAGAACGGCGAGCTCTGGCGCTACGGCCTGTATCCGGTAACCGGCAAGAAGCATCAGCTACGGGTGCACATGACGGCGCTGGGGGCGAGCATCTGCAATGATCCGTTTTACCCCGAAGTGCTCAAAGACGTTGAAGATGACTATGCCAATCCGCTCAAACTGCTGGCGCAGGGGTTGCGATTCATCGATCCGGTCACGGGGCAGGTGCGGGAGTTTGAAAGCCGGATCACGCTGGACTGGTGATCCCGGGTATCAACCCTTTTTTGCCAGACACGAAAAAGCCCGCAATATGCGGGCTTTTCTGTATCCGCTGTCGAACTGAAGACTTACAGCTCTTTGACAGTGCGGATCTGATCCTTGTTGATGCGGGTGTGCTTGCCGTCCAGCTGTTCGAACTCGTAGAAGCCCGAATCTTCATCATACTTAGGGGCGTCGACAGCCTGGATTTCGCGACCGTCATTCAAGGTGATCACTGTTGGCGAAGCGCAACCGGCGAGGGTGGCGAGGCCCAGTGCGAGCATGAAAGTGGCGAGGGTCCGTTGAGTCATGAGTGTGTCTCCGAAGGGGAATTCTTTTGGTTACTGAGCTTGAGACGTATACAAGGCGTGCAAGTTCCTTGAATGCTGTCAGTCTGACACAGTGTTGTGCGAACTCAACAGTTCAGGGGTGTTGAGATTGGCCAGGCGTGGATCGTTGTCAGGGCAAACCAGGGCCTGGGCATCAAGATTGCGCATCACTCGGCCGGGGCTGCGTTCTCCAGCATTCCAGGCTTTTTCGAATGCCGCCAGGAGTGCGACCGGGATCACGCAAAGCAGCGGTTCCCAGTGATCATCATGTCGCAACATTAAAGGTTTTTCAGAATTCAGACTGGCCGCCTCGCGCATGCTTTGCAGCAATGCAAGATCGATGCGCGGAACATCGCAGGGCAGAACCAGCAGATGGGTGCGGCGCGCGGCTTTCAAGCCGGCACGAATGCCAGCCAACGGTCCGGGAAAGTCCTCCTCGTCATCGCTCACCAACTGGTCGGCGAACGGCGCGTAGCGTTCACGATTGCGGTTGCAGGAGATGATCAGGTCATCCGTCAACGGCCGAACCTTGCGATGCAGATGTGCGATCAGCGGTTCACCGTGCCATTCCACCAGTCCCTTGTCCTGGCCGCCCATCCGCTGGCCGCGCCCACCGGCCAGCAACAGAATAGAGCAGGGTGGTAATGGCGTGTTCGAAGTCATGGCAGCTCTCCGCAGGGGCGGCGAAAAAAGGGGGCGCTGTGATATAACACCGGGCTGTTTCTCCTACAACTGGACGAGCCTATGAAAGCCAAGGCTGATGTACCTTTCGTGCCGCTCAATATCGCGGTGCTGACGGTCAGCGACACCCGAACCCTGGAAACCGATACCTCCGGCCAGGTCTTCGTCGACCGGCTGACGGCCGCGGGCCACCATCTGGCGCAGCGAGTGCTGCTCAAAGATGACCTTTACAAGATCCGTGCGCAAGTCGCCCACTGGATTGCCGAAGACGTCGTGCAAGTCGTGCTGATTACTGGCGGTACCGGTTTTACCGGCCGCGACAGCACCCCGGAAGCGGTCGCTTGCCTGCTGGACAAGCAGGTCGATGGTTTTGGTGAGCTGTTCCGCCAGATCTCGGTGGCCGACATCGGCACCTCCACCGTGCAATCCCGGGCCTTGGCGGGACTGGCCAATGGCACGCTGGTCTGCTGCCTGCCAGGCTCGACCAACGCAGTGCGCACCGGTTGGGATGGCATCCTCGCCGAGCAACTGGACTCACGCCACCGCCCGTGCAATTTCGTCACTCATTTGAAACAGGCGGCGCCTTGTGAATCCCGTGGGTAAGCCGGGCAAGACCGGTAGCCTGATGCCCGTCGAAGATGCATTGGCGCGATTGCTGGAAATGGCCGAGAGCTCGCGGATTTTCGAGTGCGAGTTTTTGCCACTGGCTCAGGTTCAAGGGCGGGTGCTGGCGCAGGATCTGATTTCGACGCTGGATCTGCCACCATGGCCGAACAGCGCCATGGACGGTTATGCCTTGAATCTGGCCGACTGGACCGGCGAACCGTTGCCGGTCAGTCAGAAAATCTTCGCCGGGCAGGCACCGGAACCCTTGAAGTCAGGCACCTGCGCACGGATCTTTACCGGTGCGCCGGTACCTGCCGGTGCTGATTGTGTCGAGATGCAGGAAAACGCCGAGATTCATGCCGATGAGCGCGTGAGCTTCATCGAGGCGATGGTGGCCGGGCAGAACATTCGCCCGCAAGGCCAGGAAACGACAGTCGGTGAGTTGGTCCTTGCCGCTGGAACCCGGCTCGGTCCGATCGAACAGGGGTTGGCCGCATCGCTGGGTTGCGCAGGGCTCGAGGTGGTTCGCCGGGTTCGTGTGGCGGTGTTGTCCACGGGGGATGAGCTGGTCGAACCGGGGATAGCATTGGGACCGGGACAGATCTACAACAGCAACCGGGTGTTGTTGTGCAGCTGGTTGCAGCGCCTCGGATGTGAAGTGGTGGATGCCGGTATTCTGCCTGATGACCTGCCCACCACCCGTGCGCGACTTGGGGAGCTTCAGGATGTAGACCTGATTCTTTCAACCGGTGGTGTCTCGGTGGGGGAAGCGGATTTCCTCGGAATCGCATTGAGGGAAGAGGGCGAGCTGACACTCTGGAAGCTGGCCATCAAACCCGGCAAGCCGCTGACGGTTGGGCATTTTCGTAGTGTCCCGGTGATTGGACTGCCGGGGAATCCTGCCTCGACACTGGTGACCTTTGCCTTGCTGACCCGGCCTTATCTGTTGCGTCGCCAGGGCGTTCAGGATGTCGAGCCGCTGAAGTTTTCGGTGCCTGCAGGATTTGTCTGGCCTCAGGCCGGTAACCGCCGTGAATTTCTGCGCGGACGTCTGGAGCAGGGGCAAGCGATTATTTACCGTAACCAGAGTTCGGGCGTTCTGCGCAGCGCTGCCTGGGCCGAGGGTCTGGTGGAAGTGCAGGAGGGGCGAGTCCTGGCCAAGGGTGATCAGGTGCCATTCATTCCGCTCAGCGAGCTGCTCGGTTGATTGCAGGCATTTGAAAGGCAGGCATAGTCGCAAAACGATGCCTGCCTTTTCAGCGGGTCAACGGCTGAGCAATGAGACGAGCTGATCGAACCGGCTGTTGGCAATCCAGCCCAACAGCCCGAGCACCATCGCTGTCGCCCCTGCCGAGTAGGCAAGGCGATGCTTGATGGCTTTGACGTCCCCTCTGACTTCGTCCATATCGCGTCGAATGTACTTGAGGTGGGTTTCCAGCTCGGTGACACGCGGTTCCATATCGGTTTCTCCAGTGTTTCTAGCGCTGCATTTGAATTCGTCTTTAAGACTGGCGCGACTTTCGGAGAGAGAGGCAACCGGACTCACGGATAGTCTTGCTTCATGGCTTTGCATGGAAACGCCCGCCTGCGGCCATTGGGGGCAGTTGGCAAATGCCGGAATGCAAAGTATCGAAAGTCTTGAAACTGTATCCACTCATTACATGCACATCCTTGTGTAATTGAATTGAAGATCGCTAACGCCGACACACGTTGTACCAACGACCGGTCTGGGTCAATTGAGCCGATTCCGTACGTTCTGTACGAAAAATTACCGATATGTAGGACGGGCCAGACGGGCAGCAGGAATTAATCAGAAGACGTGCGACTTTTTTACCGGTCTTGAGGGTCAAGATGTCTCGTACTGATTCAATTCCGGGAGTAACCGCAATGAGTGAACGCAAGGCATTGTTGATTCTGCATGGCAAGCAGGCACTCAACGAGGCGGTTCGTGCCGCTGTCGAGAACAAACGCAAGCAGGGCTGGGAACTGGCGGTGCGCCTGACCTGGGAGGCCGGCGATGCCCAGCGGCTGGTGGAGGAGGCGCTGGCGGCGGGATACCGTCAGATCATTGCCGGTGGCGGAGATGGCACCCTGCGTGACATCGCCGAAGCACTGGCGGCGCAGCCGGGCAAGGCCAGTCTGGTGCTGTTGCCGCTGGGAACCGCCAACGATTTTTCCCGCGCGGCGGCTATTCCCCTGGAGCCGTCCGAAGCACTCGAATTGCTTGAGGCACCCGCCCATGACATTGATCTGGGCGAGGTCGGCGGGCAGATTTTCCTGAACATGGCCACCGGCGGATTCGGCAGCCAGGTGACGGCCAACACGTCGGAAGATTTGAAAAAAGTGCTGGGCGGCGCGGCCTATCTGTTCACCGGTTTATCGCGGTTCAGCGAGCTGCATGCCGCCTATGGCGAATTGCAGGGGCCGGATTTTCACTGGCAGGGCGAGTTGCTGGCGCTGGGGATCGGCAATGGTCGTCAGGCGGGTGGCGGGCATGTGTTGTGCCCGGAAGCGCTGGTGGACGACGGTCTTCTGGATATCAGCATTCTGCCAGCCCCGCAGGAGCTGGTTGGCACGCTGAAAAATCTGCTCAGCGACGGGTTCGGCATCGACAACATGTTCGTGCGCACGCGTTTGCCATGGGTTGAAATCAAGGTCGCCGAAGGGCTTTGCATCAATCTCGACGGTGAGCCACTGGAGGGCGACAGTCTGCGGTTTGCGGCGCGTCCCGGAGCTTTGCGTGTGCATTTGCCCAAGGACTCGCCGCTGTTGAGTGCATCACCTCGGCTCAGTCGTCCAGACTGATGATCTGTTCCCGCACGGCGAACAGCACCAGGCCCGCCACATCGTAGATCTGCAGGCGTTTCATGATCTGCGAACGGTGGGTTTCGACCGTCTTGATGCTCAAGCCCAGGCCATTGGCGATTTCCCGCGTGGACTTGCCGCGCACGATCAGGCGCAGGATTTCCAACTGGCGTGCCGTGAGGTTGTGCGACTCGGCGACTTCCGGCTGCTGCTTGAGGTTACGGGTCAGCGCCTGATTGATCACGGTGTGGGCGATGGCAGGGCTGAGATAGCGTTCGTTGTTGCGCAGCGCTTCCAGTGCATGTTCGAGCTCGGTGGCCGTGGTGTCCTTGAGCAGGTAACCGTGCGCACCGGACTCCAGCGCCTGCATGATGAGCGCGGGGTCGGTGTGCATCGACAGAATCAGCACTTTGGCGTGCGGGCGTACGCGTCTGAGCCGCTGCAGGGCTTCCAGACCGCCGGTTTCTTTCATGGAAATGTCCAGCAATACGATATCGGGAGACAGCAGCTCGACCATCTCGAGCAACTGCGAGCCGTCATTGGCCTCGCCGATAACCGCATAACCGGGAATATCCAGCACCAGGGCGCGCACGCCGGCCCTGATCAGCGAGTGGTCATCCACCAGAAGTAAGTTACAAGTCAACGCATAACCTTATTCGTACTGGCCCGCTCGAGTGCACGGGGCGCCCAGGGGAATAGTGCTTCGATTTGAGTACCTTTGCCCGGCTCGCTGGTCACGCTCAGTGTGCCGCCCAGTTGCTCGATGCGTTCGGCCATCCCGGCCATGCCCCGCTGTCCTTCACGACCCGGATTCGCCGCCGGGGAAAAGCCCAGGCCATCATCGCTGATCAGCAGGGTCAGGCCCTGTGGCAGGCGTTGCACGCGGATCAACAGGTTTTTGGCCTGCGCATGGCGAAGGATGTTGGTCACCGCTTCCTGAGTGATACGAAAGGCGGCGACGGCCATTTCTTCGGGAATTCCATTCAGGCGCTGCTGGCAGTCCAGACTCCAGTGCACCGAAGTGTTGGTCAACACCTTGAGCAGGTGCGCACGCAGGCTTGCTTCCAGGCCAAGGCTGGTCAGTTGCCGCGGGTTGAGAATGGCCGAAACGTCGCGAACCTTGTTGAGGGTTTCTTCGAGGGTCTCGCAAAGTACTGAACAGTGTTCCTGCATGTCCGCGGGCAAGCGACGCTTGAGCCATTCGCTTTGCAGCTTGGCGGCGGTCAGCAGTTGGCCGATATCGTCATGCAGTTCACGGCTCAGGCGATGGCGCTCGTTTTCCTGGACTTCCAGCAAACGGTCGGCCAGTTCCTGTGGCTGGAACTTGATGGATTTGCGCGACAGACGATGTTGTGTCCAGACGCAACCGGCAGCCGCCACGTTGATCAGCAGCAGGCCGAGCGACATCGGCGCAGAGACGCCATAGCTCAACAGACTGCCCAAGGCCGAAGCCGTGCACAGCAGGAGTGTGAACCTGCGGGCATTTTCTCGGGAGGGAGGCCATGTGGTGATTGACTTGAGGCTGGCGTACATAGCGGATGGAGCCAATGGATGTTCGCTGCGGGCAGACCGGTCAGAAGGGCTGGCGGTCTCTGTCTGGAAAACTGTCATTCAGGTTGTTGATTTCAAAACGGTTCAGTGATCGATAATTGAGCGCCAACTTCGGTAGAGGCCGCTCATTGAAGTCACAATGCCATTAACTGAAACAACTAACGGGCGGCATAATACCACTTAACATACCGTTGGTCGCGTTTGCCCTATATGTCCAAAGAGTCAGGAAACAGGCCATGTTGGACGGGGGTTCCATAATGGAAAAGTTGAAGTACCTGACTCGATAATTATCGATGCAACCGCAAGTTTTCTTTTACACAGGAAAACCCTGACATCCGCAGAGGATAGTCTGCATTCATCGCTCGTAATTATTTATTGGAAGGTGTCGCAGGCAGGCATGAACTATTCAATTACGACATTCGAGGGCGAGAACTGACGGGCCCGAACAGCCCACTGTGTGCCCGGTTACGCTTGGCGCTCCGACCAGGAGACGAGGGACATCGGCTTGCCATTGAGCGGCATTTGAAAGTGAGTCTGTCCGACCTGGCAGGCAAAGGCTTCGATCAGCGACACCTGCTCGCTTTCATCGAGGCCCAATTGGCCGGTGCTTGGGTCAACCAGTTCCAGTTGCCAGGCCATCAGGGTGAAGCAGTCTTTCAGTGCTTCCAGGGCTTGCGCATGCAAATCCACGTGATCCTGGACCTGAGTGAGCAGGCCATGCAGGTGCAGGGAGAATTCGGACACCGCCTCCAGCGCCAGGGCATCAGCCTTGTTCGCCAGCTTGAGGAGGGTGCTGAGCATGCAGTCGATGGCGTCCTTGTCATTGCTGATCAGCTGCAAGTGGCTGAGGCATTCTTCAGACTTGGCCAGGAGCGTTTCAGCCTCGACAAGGAATTCGGGGAACCGCTGCGCCCAGTCACTACGGTCGTTCGGCATGCTTATCTCCACCACGTCATGTCTGATGAGGGAATGCCGTGTGTGTCGACGATCATGAACCGTCGCGAGACCGCGCCCCGGCGTGCATTGGCACAGACCTGAGGTTTCAAGAGGATGTGTTTCCACTGAACTGCGATCGCACACAATAGCCTGACTCCGTTCATGCAATGAGAATGGCGTCACATTAATGGCTATTGGATATCGCGAATATCAGGTTGGGCCTGATTGTTACTAGGGGATTCCCTTAGGCACGGGAACCTGTCGCGCAAAACGAGGTCGCGCCGAAGAGAATGTAGCAGATGATTTCACCGGGCCAGTAAAGCATGATGTTAATGTGACATCAATGCCTGCTCGTGGCATTTTGTTGGTGATTTGTGACGGGATCAAGATCCGCCAGATTCAGCCGATAACCCCCAATAGTGAATTCATCAGAACAAGCCCAGGAGTCATTGATGGCCGGCATTCTCGACACGGTAGACCAACGCACGCAACTGGTGGGTGAGAATCGCCTGGAAATTCTCATGTTTCGACTGGCCGGGCGCCAATTGTTCGCGATCAACGTGTTCAAGGTTCAGGAAGTCCTGCAGTTGCCGAAACTGACCCTGATGCCCCAGCGTCACCCGTTTGTCTGCGGTGTGGTCAATCTGCGTGGCCAGACGCTGCCGGTGATCGACCTGTCCCAGGCGATCGGCATGCGCCCGCTGGTGCCGGGCCCGAACAGCACGATCATCGTCACCGAGTACAACCGTTCGGTGCAGGCGTTCCTCGTTGGCGGCGTGGACCGCATTGTCAACATGAACTGGGAAGCCATCCTGCCGCCGCCGACCAGCGCCGGTCGCCAGCATTACCTGACGGCCATCAGCAAGGTCGACGATCAACTGGTGGAAATCATCGACGTCGAGAAAGTCCTCGCCGAAATCGTGCCGTACAACGCCAAGGTTTCGCGCGACAAACTGGACGATCCGGTTCTGGAGCGCGCCCGTGGCCGTGAAGTGTTGCTGGTGGACGACTCCAACGTGGCGCTCTCGCAATTGCGCGACACCCTCGGCCAGTTGGGCGTGAAGATGCATATCGCCAGCGACGGCCTGAAAGCCCTGAACATGCTCAAGGCCTGGGCGGACACCGGGGTGAACATGACTGACAAACTGCTGATGGTGTTCACCGACGCGGAAATGCCGGAAATGGACGGCTATCGCCTGACCACCGAAATCCGCAACGACCCGCGCCTGCGTGGTCTGTATGTGGTGCTGCACACCTCGCTGTCCGGCAGTTTCAACGACTCGATGGTGAAGAAGGTCGGGTGCGACAACTTCCTCTCCAAGTTCCAGCCGGACAAACTGGTCGATGTGGTGCGCCAGCGTCTGATGCTCGACGAAGTGCCGGCCTGATCAACCTGTCGAGGCTGACCCTGCGTCAGCCTTTGATTCGCTGACAAAGCTCGTATAGGGTGGCGTTTTTGACCCACCAGGGAGCTGGCCATGCTGCGTCTGAGCGCGCTTTATCGTTACCCGTTGAAATCCGCCAAGGGCGAGGTCCTGCAAGGGATCGGCCTGGACAAACTGGGGCTTGAGGGCGATCGACGCTGGATGCTGGTGGACGAAGCCAGCGGGCGGTTCCTGACCCAGCGTGCCGAAGCGAAAATGAGTCAGTTGTCGGCACTTTGGAATGCCAGCGGCGGCCTGAGGCTCAGCGCGCCGGGGCATTCGGCAATCGATGTTGCCTTGCCCGGCAGTGACGACGATCTGCGCGGCGTAACCATCTGGCGCGATACCTTGCGCGTACCGGATGCCGGTGAAGAGGCGGCCCGCTGGGTTAGCGATTTCATCGGTAAGCCGACCCGACTGGTGCAAGTGCCGCTGGATCGTGCCCGGACAACCCAGGCCGGGTACGGCAACGATGACGACCAAGTGGCGTTCGCCGATGGTTTCCCGCTGCTGCTGATTGGTGAGGCCTCGCTGCAACACCTGTCGCAGGAAGTCGGGCGTCCGCTGGAAATGCTGCGGTTCCGGCCGAATCTGGTGATCGAAGGCAGTGATGCTTACGCCGAGGATGGCTGGAAGCGGATTCGTATCGGCGATGTCGAGTTCCGCGTGGTCAAGTCGTGCTCCCGCTGCATTCTCACCACGATCGATCCGTTGACCGGTGAGCGCAGCGCTGACCGTGAGCCACTGGCGACACTTCAGAAGACCCGTGCCCAGGCCGACGGTGCGATGTTCGGCCAGAACCTGGTCAACGACGGCAACGGCCGGCTCGAAGTTGGCATGCCAGTGGAAATTCTCGAATAACCCGCCCTGAAACGAAAAATGCCCGTGTCCTTGGACACGGGCATTTTTTATGACTGCCGAAAACCGTGGGTTCAGCCGCGGTATTCGCACAGGTAAGCAGTGTCGACGGCCACTTTCAGCTGGAACTTGCTGTTGGCTGGCACATTGAACTGGCTGCCCGCAGCGAAGGTTTCCCAGTCGCTGCTGTCCGGCAGTTTGACGGTCAGTGCACCGGACACCACGTGCATGATTTCACGCTGGCTGGTGCCGAATTCGTATTCGCCCGGGGCCATGACGCCGATGGTCGCAGGGCCTTCAGCGGTGCCAAAAGCGATCGACTTGACGGTGCCGTCGAAGTACTCGTTGACTTTAAACATGGGCGATTCCTCTCGAAAAGGGCTTAAAAAGGGTCAAAAAGGTCGGCCAGTATGCACAAGGCTCATGGCGCCGTCACCTGCGCTAGAGCGGCAGCACCAACGGCAATAATCGGGCGGTATTGCGCGCATCTTCCAGCGCCCGGTGTTGTTGACCGGTGAATTGCATGCCCGCCAGTTGCAACGCGCCATTGAGGCCCAGCGGCCGTTCGAGGCGTCGGGCCTTGGCAAAGCGCTGTTTGAGGTTCATGTGCGGCACCCGGCTCAGGACGCTGTCGAGTTGCAGCCGCTGCCATTCCTGAAGCAACTGCTTGCGGTCGTAATCGCCCCAGCTCGCCCAGCCTTCAAGGCGTGTCTGGTGCTGACCGAGCCAGCGCTCGAACGCAGGCCACACTTCACTCAGCGGCTGCGCGGCGTCGATGTTGGCTTGGGTGATGTGCGTGAGTTCGCGGCAAAACGGCGTCAACAACGGGCGCCGCGTCGGTTTGACGAAGCGCTGAAAGTGATCCTGCTCGCGACCGGCGCGATCCACCAGGGTCGCGCCGATCTCGATGATCTCCATCTCCGTAACCGGCCAGCCACCCTCATCGGTGGTGGCTTCCAGATCTATGACCAGCCAATGGGGCATCGCAGGGTTCCTGATTTCCGCGTCCTGATTATTCAGAGCGTAGTCAAACCTTGCGGATGCGCGCGGCGACTACTCGACCTGCAACAGAACCTGACGATTTTTTACCTGATCGCCGACCTTGACCTGCACCCGCTTGAGCACGCCGTCGATGCCGGCCTTGAGCGGGTGCTCCATTTTCATTGCTTCCAGCACCACCAGCAGCTGACCCTTGCTGACCGGGCTGCCTTCGCAGACAAGCACATCGATGATGGCGCCATCCATCGGGGCTTTCAACGTGCCGGAACTGACGCTGGTCTGACTGTCTATCACCGCGTGAGTTCGATCCACCAGGTGCAGGCTGCCAGGGTGGGTGAGCAGCCAGAGCTGGTCGTCGCGCAGGCGATAGGCATGGCGCTGGCGCAGGCCGTCGATTTCCAGTGTCACGGCCCCGGCGATGTGTTCGATGAGTTTGAGTTCGATGACGCGCTCCGCGACCTGCACTTCAAACGTGTTGTCCGGGCTGGCGCGCAGTTGCACGTTCCAGTCGCGGGCGTCGAGGCCGATGCGATAGAGCAACGGCGCACCGACGTTGTTACGCCATCCGGACAGCGGGGCGCGATGTTGCTGCGCGGCGGCTTGGTAAAAAATCACCGCCGCGATGGCCAGCTCTTCGGCACTGGGCGAATAGGCGTGCAGGCAATCGTGATCGGCGAAATGTTGAGGGATGAAGCCAGTGCCGAATTCTCCGCTGATGAACTGCGGATGCTGCAACAGGCTGGCGAGCAACCGCTGATTGCTCTGCACGCCCAGCAACACGCTGTCCTGAACCGCACACAACAGTTTGCGCCGGGCCTCTTCACGGGTTGCGCCGTGGGCGATCAGTTTGCCGAGCATCGGGTCGTAGAACGGTGAGACCGACTGCCCTTCGATCAGGCCGTGATCGATCCGCGCACCGCGATCCAGTGCCGGCACCCAGGCTTCGACACGCCCGGTCTGCGGAAGAAAACCTTGGGCCGGATCTTCGGCGTAGAGGCGCACTTCCATCGCGTGGCCATCGAGTTTGACCTGCGCTTGCGACAGCGGCAGAGGCTGGCCTTCGGCAACCAGAAGTTGCCACGCCACCAGATCCAGCCCGGTAATCAATTCAGTCACCGGGTGCTCGACCTGCAACCGGGTGTTCATCTCCAGAAAATAGAACCGGCCATCGGCGTCGAGGAGAAATTCCACGGTGCCGGCGCCGACGTAGTTCACCGCACGCCCGGCCTTGAGCGCCGCTTCGCCCATCGCCTGACGCAGGTCCTCAGTCATCACCGGGCACGGTGCCTCTTCGATGACTTTCTGGTGACGGCGCTGAATCGAACAATCGCGCTCGCCGAGGTAGATCAGGTTGCCATGCCGGTCGCCGAACAGCTGCACTTCGACATGGCGCGGTTCGATCAACGCCTGTTCGAGGATCAGTTCGTCGCTGCCGAAACCGTTCAAGGCTTCGGAGCGCGCCGTGCGCAACTGCGCTGGCAATTCCTCGA
Source organism: Pseudomonas sp. B21-021 (assembly GCF_024749205.1). Lineage (NCBI taxonomy): Bacteria > Pseudomonadati > Pseudomonadota > Gammaproteobacteria > Pseudomonadales > Pseudomonadaceae > Pseudomonas > Pseudomonas sp. B21-021. Next base: position 4,572,160 of record NZ_CP087192.1, on the reverse strand, counting down.
CGCTGTGCACCAGACGCATGCCGCGCCCGCCACCGCCGGCGCTGGCCTTGATCATCAACGGATAACCGATGCGCTCGGCTTCACGGGCCAGGGTCGCGCCGTCCTGCTCGGCGCCTTGATAGCCGGCGATGCACGGCACACCGGCGGCGAGCATGGCGATTTTCGACTGACGTTTGCTGCCCATCAGTTCGATGGCTTCGACGCTGGGGCCGATGAAAATCAGGCCGGCCTGTTCGCAAGCTCGGGCGAATTCGGCATTTTCCGAGAGAAAACCGTAGCCGGGATGGATCGCGTCGGCACCGCTGCGCCGGGCGGCGTCGAGGATCGCCGGGATGTTCAGGTAGGACTGCTGCACCGGCGCCGGGCCGATGTTCACCGCTTGATCGGCCATTTGCACGTGCAATGCGTCGGCGTCGGCATCGCTGAAAACCGCGACCGTGCGATAACCGAGGGCCTGGGCGGTGCGCTGGATGCGGCAGGCGATTTCACCGCGGTTGGCGATCAGGATTTTGTGGAGGGCGGGCATGGTGGTTTTCCTGAATGTTGGCGGTGAATTGAAAGGCCTCATCGCGGGCAAGCCCGCTCCCACAGGGTCAGGTGCTCCATCCGGGTTTGCGCTTTTGCACAAACGCCATCGTGCCCTCGATCCCTTCGGCACCGGTCACCGCTGCGCTAAACCACTGCGCGGCTTCGTCCAGCAATTCACTCGACGGCTGGCCGGCGCTGGCCAGCAACAGTTTTTTCGTCACGGCATTCGCCTCGGGAGCGCAACACAAGACGTGGTCGAGCACTTCATCCAGTCGCTCGGCGAGCGCCTGTGGATCCTGCTCGACAAAATGCACAAGCCCCAGGCGTCGGGCCTGATGGCCATCGAAGCGGGCGGCGGTCAGGGCCAGACGTCGGGTCTCGGTGAGGCCGATGCGCTGCACCACAAACGGTGCGATTTGCGCCGGCAGCAGGCCGAGGCTGGTTTCCGGCAAACCGAATTGCGCCTGATGATCGGCGATGGCGATATCGCTGACACAGGCCAGTCCGAAGCCGCCACCGAGTACCGCGCCCTGCAACACGGTGATCAACACTTGCGGCGTGTGCTGCGCTTCTTCCAGCAACGACCCGAACGCTCGGTTCAACTCACGATAAGCATCGCTGCCCTGAGCGCGGGCATTGGCCATGTCCTTGATGTCGCCGCCGGCGCAGAAATGCCCGCCGGCACCGCTGAGCACCAGTGCGCGAACACTACGGTCATCGCGCACGGAGGCCAGCACGGCGCGCAACTCGGCGACCATTTGCAGGCTCATGGCGTTGCGGCTTTCCGGGCGGTTGAGGGTGATGTGCAACACGCCGTTGTGCCGTTCCAGCAGCAGCGTCTGGCAATCGGGCAGGGCGCTCATTTCTTTTTCCCCGGCAGGATGCCCATCAGTTTGCAGATGATCCCCAGCATGATTTCGTCGGCGCCGCCGCCAATCGACACCAGCCGCACGTCGCGATAGGCGCGGGCCACCGGGTTGTCCCACATGAAGCCCATGCCGCCCCAGTATTGCAGGCAACTGTCGCTGACTTCACGGCCGAGGCGCCCGGCCTTGAGCTTGGCCATCGAAGCCAGTCGAGTGACGTCCTGGCCTTTCACGTATTGCTCGGTGGCCTGATAGACCAGCGCCCGCAGGCATTCGATTTCGGTCTGCAATTCGGCGAGGCGGAAGTGGATCACCTGGTTGTCGATCAGCGCGTTGCCGAAGGTCTTGCGTTCCTTGCAGTACTCGATGGTGCTGTCGACGCAGTATTCCAGGCCCTTGATCATGTTGGCCGCGCCGAACAGGCGTTCCTCCTGGAACTGCAGCATCTGCATCATGAACCCGGCGCCTTCATGGCCGATGCGGTTGCGTTGGGGCACACGCACGTTGTCGAAAAACACCTGGGCGGTTTCCGAGCTGCGCATGCCGAGCTTGTCCAGATGCGAACTGAGGCTGATGCCCGGCGTGTTCATCGGCACCATGATCAGCGATTTGTTGATGTGTGGTTTGTCGTCCGAAGTGTTGGCCAGCAGGCAGATGAAGTCGGCGCTCGGCGAGTTGGTGATCCACATCTTGCTGCCGTTGATCACATAGTCGTCGCCGTCCTTGCGCGCGGTGGTCTTGAGCCCCGCGACGTCGGAACCGGCGCCGACTTCCGAGACGCCGATGCAACCGACCTGCTCGCCGGTGATGGCCGGGCGCAGGAATTCTTCGCGCAACTCATCGGAACCGAAGCGGGCGAGAGCCGGGGTGCACATGTCGGTCTGCACGCCGATCGACATCGGAATGCCGCCGCAATGAATGGTGCCGAACTCTTCGGCGGCGACGATCGAATAGCTGTAATCCAGGCCCATGCCGCCGAATTTTTCTGGCTTGGAAATCCCCAGCAGGCCGAGGTCGCCGGCCTTGCGGAAAATCTCGTGAATCGGAAAGCGCCCGGCCTTTTCCCATTCATCGACGTGCGGGTTGATCTCGTGCTCGACGAACTGGCGGACGGTACGGCGCAGAGCTTCGTGTTCCGGGGTGAAGATCATTTTTATTGTTCTCCTTTAATCCGTGGCGATCAGAACCGGCTGACGCCGAAGCTGTTGGGTTGCAACGTGCGGATGTCGGCTTCGTGGCAGATGTCCAGCAGGTAACCGAGCAGGGTGCGGGTGTCGCGCGGATCGATCAGCCCGTCGTCCCACAGGTTGGCGCTGCCGTAGAGGGCGGTGGACTGGCTGTCGAGTTTCTGCGCGGTGACCTGCTCCATCATGTCGAGCATTTTCGGGTCGGGCACCAGGCCGTCCTTGAGCTGTTTGGCTTCGGTGACGATGCGCAGCACCTTGCCGGCCTGGGCGCCACCCATCACGGCGGTGCGGCTGTTGGGCCAGGCGAAGATGAAGCGCGGATCAAGCCCGCGTCCGCACATCGCGTAGTTGCCCGCGCCGTAGGAGCCGCCGACCACGATCGTCAATTTCGGCACCCGCGCATTGGCAACGGCCTGGATCAGTTTTGAGCCGTGCTTGATCACGCCGTGCTGTTCCGATTCGGTGCCGACCATGAACCCGGTGGTGTTGTGGAAAAACAGCAGCGGCGTCTGGCTCTGGTCGCACAGTTGAATGAACTGCGCCGCCTTGCTTGCGCCGTTGGGCGTGATCGGGCCGTTGTTGCCGATGAAACCGCAGGCGCGGCCCTGAATCTTCAAGTGGCCACAAACGGTCTGCTGATCGAACTCACCCTTGAACTCCAGGAAGCGCGATTCGTCGGCGATCCGCGCAATGATTTCGCGCACGTCGTAGGGTTTTTTCGGGTCGTCCGGGATCAGCCCGAGCAGTTCGTCGATGGGGTACAGCGGCTCCTTGAATTGCGGCTCGGGCAGCCACGGTATTTGCTCGTTCCAGTTCAGCAGGCTGACGATTTCCCGCGCCTGACGCACGCCGTCGGCATCGTTTTCGGCCAGGTATTCGGCGGTGCCGGCGACTTGCGCGTGCATCTCGGCGCCGCCCAGTTCTTCGTCGGTGGCGACTTCACCGGTCGCCGCTTTAAGCAACGGCGGACCGGCAAGAAACAGCTTGGCCTTGCCGCGCACCACCACCACGTAATCCGACAGCCCCGGTTGATAGGCGCCGCCGGCTGTGGCCGAACCGTGCACCACGGTGATCTGCGGCAGGCCCATGGCCGACATCCGCGCCTGATTGGCAAAGCTGCGCGCGCCTTCGACGAAGATTTCCGCCGCGTAATTGAGGTTGGCGCCGCCGCTCTCGGCGAGGGTGATAACCGGCAGTTTGTTTTCCTGGGCGATCTGTTGCAGGCGCAGGGATTTTTTCAGACCCGACGGGGAAATCGTCCCGCCCTTGATTGCGCTGTTGTTCGCCACGATCAAGGCACGAACGCCGGACACGTAGCCGATGCCGGCGATCAAGCCGCCACCGGCCGAGCTGCCGTCCTTGTCGTCGTGGAGTTTGTAGCCGGCCAGGCTCGCCAGCTCGAGGAATGGCGCGCCGGGGTCGAGCAGCAGATTCAGGCGCTCACGGGGCAGCAATTGTCCGCGCTTGTCGAATTTCGGTTTGGCTTCGGCAGCCTTGTTCAGCAGGTTTTGTTCGAGTTGCTGGACTTGTTCGATGGCGGCGAGCATCGCTGCGCGATTGCGGGCGAAGGCTTCGCTGTGCGGGTCGAGTTGGGACTGGATCTGCGGCATGGCTTACTCCTTGTCCTTCAAAACGTCCGGCATATAGGCCCGGTGAAAGCCGTTGAAGGATTCGCTGTGGGTCGCCTTGTGCAGCGGCCAGGCGCGACTGCCCAGACTGGCTGCGCCGTCGATGCGCAAGGTGCTGCCGCTGATGAACGCGGCAGCGGGGCTGAGCAGAAACACGATCGCCGCGCTGACTTCCGATTCGGTGCCGATGCGCTTGAGGGGCACGTGTTCGCGCAAGGTCGGGATCACGGCTTTGAACGCGCCTTCGTAAGTGTCCATGCCACTGGAAGCGATCCATCCCGGGGCTACCGCATTCACCCGAACGCCGGCATAACCCCATTCGAACGCTGCCGTTTTGGTGAAGTTGTCCATGCCCGAGCGCGCGGCGCCGGAGTGGCCCATGCCGGGCATGCCGCCCCACATGTCGGCGAGCATGTTGACGATGTTGCCGCCGTGTTTGCTCATCGATTGATTGAACACTTCCCGGGCCATCAGGAAACCGCCGACCAGATTGGTCCGCAGCACGGTTTCGAAACCTTTCTGATTGATCGAGGCCAGGGGCGACGGGTACTGGCCGCCGGCATTGTTGACCAGCCCGTGGATCGGCCCGTGTTCGCGGATCAGTTCGCTGACCAGCGCCTTCACCGCCTCTTCGTCACGGATATCGCAGGCCTTCCAGTGCGCCCGACCGCCGTCCTCGGCAATTTCGGCGGCGACGGTTTGCAGCTTTTCCGGCTTGCGCCCGACCAGCACCACGTTGGCCCCGAGCGCCGCCAGTTCATGGGCGGTGCAACGCCCGATGCCACTGCCGCCACCGGTGACGATGACGGTCTGGCCGCTGAACAGATCAGCCCTGAAAATCGATTCGAACGCCATGGTGCCAATCCTCTAGTCGAACTGTTCGGCGATGCTCTGCGGCACCGGGATCTGGATTTCCAGCAATTGCTGGGCGAAGGCCTTGCCTTGCGGGTCGATGCGCAGGCTCGCCACGCCGCCGCCACCAAGGGCGTTTTCCAGCAGGAAGTTGAGGCTGTGGGTGCCCGGCAGATACCAGCGCTCGACCCGGCCGTGAATCGGGTCGAGGACATGGTTCATCCAGTCGACGACCACCGCCGGGGTCAGCGCTTCGGCGATCCACGGCAGGTATTCCGGACGACGCGGCATGACGCCGATGTTGCTGTGATTGCCCTTGTCGCCGGAGCGCGCCACGGCCAGTTTCACCAGCGGCACGCTGGCGTCGGCGCGGCCTTGGGGTTTGGGTGTTTCGTGGGGCAGGGGCAGGTCCTGACTGTCGAGGGTGGCGGGGGCGGGCAGGGCGAACGGGTTAGATGCGCCGGCGATATCGATCTGCAAGTTGCAGACGCTTTTGTCGATCAGGAAAGAGAACAGCCGGATCAGCGGATAAATCGTCGGCCGCCCGCCGACGATACCGGTCAGCCCCGGCGCCATGCCAGTGGCGGCCTGGGCGATCTCCCGGGAGAACAGGATCAGCGCCTGTTTGTTCGGGTGGCGCACGGCGAGTTTGATCACCACTTCGCGGCTGTCCCGGCGCTGGCCGTGAGGGCCGTAGGTGGCTTCGCTGCCGAGCAGTTCGACGTGGGTTTCGGTGTAGGGGCCCAATCCTTTCTGGTCGAGCATTTCCGAGGTCTTGTCGAGGATCGCCTGACTGACGCGCCGGGCTTTTTCCACGGCATCGATGCCGGCGATCAGGCAACTGGCGGTGCAACGGAAGCCGTCCGGATACGTTGCGCTGACCTTGTATTGGTCGCTGGGCGGCAGGCCTTTGGCACCGTGGACCCGAACGGCGTTTTTGCCTTGTTGCTGGAGTTTGACCTGGCTGAAATCGCAGACCACATCGGGCAACAGATAGGCCTGCGGGTCGCCTATTTCGTAGAGCATCTGCTCGCCGACAGTCAGCGGCGTGACTAGCCCACCGGAGCCTTCGGGTTTGCTGACGATGAACTGGCCGTCGGCGCTGACTTCGACGATCGGGAAACCGATGTGTTCGTAGTCCGGCACGTCGCGCCAGTCGGTGAAGTTACCGCCGGTGCACTGCGCGCCGCATTCGATGATGTGCCCGGCCAGGGCGGCTTGCGCGAGTTTGTCGTAGTCGTGCCATGACCAGCCGAATTCATGCACCAGCGCGGCACTGACCACTGCGCTGTCGACCACCCGGCCGGTGATGACGATGTCGGCGCCCAGACGCAGTGCTTCGACAATGCCCGGTGCGCCGAGGTAGGCGTTGGTTGAAACACACATCGGCGGCAGCGGGGCGCCGCTGAACATTTCCGTAATGCCTTGGGAGGCGAGTTTTTTGAAGTGGGGTTGCAGGTCATCGCCAGATAGCACGGCGATTTTCAGCGCCACGCCGGCCTTGTCGCAGGCCGCTTGCAGCGCGGCGGCGCAGGCCTTTGGATTGACCCCGCCGGCATTGCTGATGACGCGAATGTTCTGTTTGGCCAGTTGCGGCAGCAGGGGTGCGAGGACTTCGATGAAGTCTCCCGCGAACCCGGCCTGCGGGTCCTTCATGCGCGCACCGGCCATGATCGACATGGTGATTTCGGCCAGGTAGTCGAAGACCAGATAATCCAGCTGTCCTGCGGCCACAAGCTGCGCGGCGGCGGTCGAGGTGTCTCCCCAGAATGCGCTGGCGCATCCGATGCGAACCGTGGTGGGCATTTTGATCTCCGACTCAGCAACCTGTGACAGAAGTGCATCGAGACTACCAAGCAAGCGCTTGGTTTGTAAACGCCTGGAATTATCTTCTGCCCAAGCGCTTGCTTGGTCACCGCCGGCGGCTTAAATTGCCCGCGCAACCCCGCCGTTTCTGCGGCGTGCGGCGCATTTGACTGATCGACTGTAGGAGAGAACGGGTGGACGAGCAAAAAGCCCTGAGGGTCATGCGTGAACTGGTCGATGCCGGCCAGCTGACCGATCCGGACAGCGCTCGCGGCAAACTGCTGCAAGTGGCGGCCCACCTGTTCCGCAACAAAGGCTACGAGCGCACCACGGTGCGCGATCTGGCCGGTGCCGTGGGGATTCAGTCGGGCAGCATCTTTCATCACTTCAAGAGCAAGGATGAAATCCTGCGGGCGGTGATGGAAGAAACCATCCGCTACAACACCGCGCTGATGCGTGCGGCCCTTGCCGATGCCGCCGATGTGCGCGAGCGGGTGCTGGCGCTGATCCGCTGCGAATTGCAGTCGATCATGGGCGGCAGCGGCGAGGCGATGGCGGTGCTGGTGTATGAATGGCGCTCGCTGTCCGAAGACGGCCAGGCCAAAGTGCTGGCACTGCGCGACATCTACGAAGACCTCTGGCTGCAAGTGCTGGGCGAGGCCAAAGAGGCGGGGTTCATCCGTGGCGACGTGTTCATTACCCGACGTTTTCTCACGGGCGCGTTGTCCTGGACCACTACCTGGTTCCGTGCCGGCGGTAGCCTGAGCCTGGATCAACTGGCCGAAGAAGCGCTGATTCTGGTGCTCGAAGAGCGCTAGGCGCTTTCTATCGGGGTCGGGAAACTGGCTAACTGGGCGAAACCGCCTAGCTTGAATGCAATGATCGGTACTTTTTCGGGGAGTGGGGTGTTTTGAAGTCTTCGCCAATTCGGACGGCCGCCGGGCTGATGCTCGCAGCGCTGGCTGCATTATGGGTATTGCCTGCTCCGGCGGCGCAAGTGGTTCGGGTGGGCGCGGCGCATTTTCCGCCCTATACCATTCGCCCGGAAAACGGCGCTGACACCGGCCTGCTGCCGGAGCTGGTCGCGGCTTTGAACAGCGCCCAGAGCGACTATCGTTTCGAGCTGGTGCCCACCTCGATTCCTCGCCGGTTCGGCGATTTCAAGGATGGCCGTACGGACATGGCGATCTTCGAAAACCCGGAGTGGGGCTGGAAAGATATCCCCCACACCACCGTCGACATGGGCCTGGAGGACGCGGAGATTTTCGTCGCGCAGGACAAGCCCGGACGCCAGCAGAATTACTTCGCCGATCTGAAGGGCAAACGGCTGGCGCTGTACAGCGGTTATCACTACGAATTCGCCAATTTCAACGCCGATCCCAAGTACCTCGCTGAAACCTACAGCGCCACGCTGACCTATTCCCACGACAGCAATCTGTTGATGGTCTTGCGCGGGCGCGCGGACATTGCGTTGGTGACCCGCTCGTACCTGTTCGATTACCTGCTGCGCAACGAAAAGGTGCGCGACGAGTTGCTGGTGTCCCAGCGCATCGACCAGATCTACCACCACTATGCGATTCTCAGTCCGAAGGCGCCGATCACCGGCGAAGCCTTCGGCAAGCTGCTGCAAGGCCTGCGCGACAACGGGCAGATGCTGAAAATCTTCGATCCGTACAAGATTGCGGTGGTGCCGGTGCCGCATCAATGACCGGCGGTTTTTGCCGAACGGCCTAAATTTCCCGCCCCGGCTCACGTCCCATCGTTGAACTGTCGACGATTATCGTGAGCCCGACCCATGTCCAATCTGAATGACCTGACTGCCTTGGCCCTGCCTTCGGGCAGCCAACTGGTAGCCGATGCCACCGAAAGCCGTCTGAGCCTGAGCCTGGACGGGCAACCTCTGATTCGCCTGCGCCTCGATCGTGAAGGCCAGGGGCCGATCCAGATCGATGAACGCTATGCACTGCCGCCGGGCCAGGCGCTGTGGGCGGCCTGTTATTGGCTGTTTGCCCGGGATCCGGCGCGTCAGCAATTGATCTGGCAACTCGATCAGGCGCCGACCGAAGCCTTGCTCAGCGGTTTGCTGGTGGGCACCGAAGTGGCGGGCGAATATCGCTGTGAGCGCACGCTGTTCTGGCAACTGCCGCAACCGTGGCTTGGCACCTCACTGACCGGCAGTTATCCGCAGCAGATGGTCATCAGCAACGGCAAGCGCCATCCGCTGCGACCGGTGAAACCGCGTGGTGAGGTTTATCGGCGTTTCGATGCGCGCCTCGGTGCCTGGATTTCCCTGCGAACGGTGGAGATCGAGCAGGATCTGGCGCGTTTCAATCGCTGGCAGAACAGCCCGCGCGTCGCCAGTTTCTGGCAGGAAGAGGGCAGCCTCGAACAGCATCGCGAATACCTGAGCAAGCTCGACGCCGATCCGCACACGCTGACCCTGATCGGTTGTTTCGATGATCAGCCGTTTGCCTATTTCGAAGCCTATTGGGCCAAGGAAGATCGCATCGCGCCGTTCTACGATGCCGACAATTACGATCGCGGCATTCACATGCTGGTCGGAGAAGAAGACCATCGCGGCCCGCACAAGGTGGCGAGCTGGCTATCGGCGCTGGTGCATTACCTGTTTCTGGATGATCCACGCACTCAGCGCGTCGTTGCCGAACCGCGCGCCGACAACGCGAAGATGATCGGCCACATGCACAACCAGTGTTTCCACTGCGAGAAAGAATTCGACTTCCCGCACAAGCGCGCGGCGCTGATGATCCTCGGACGCGAGCGCTTCTTCGACCGGTGCACGCTGGTATGACATTTCGCTGAAAACAAAAAAGATCGCAGCCCTTCAACGAAGGCTGCGATCTTTTTTTGCGGCCGTTTTTTATCAGCGACGGTTTGCGGACACCGCATCGGCACGGCTGCCGGATACCTTGCGGCAGTGCACCAGCGCATCGCGAATCATGAAGTTGACCAGGGTCGGCGAAACGCCGAGTTCCTTGGCGATGTCCTTCTGCGGCACGCCGTGCAGACGGTACATCTCGAACGCATAGCGGGTGCGGACCGGCAGCTCGGTCAGCGCGTCGGCGATGTGTTCCAGGGTCGAGAAATTGATGTGCGAGGTTTCCGGCGAAGCGCCCTGAATGACCACGTTCAACCCTTCCTCCTCGGGGCCGGCGTACTTCTGCTCCAGCGCCTGTTTGCGGTAGTGATCGATCGCCAGGTTGCGCACGATCTGGAACAGATAACTCAGCTGGGCCTTGATCGACGACGTGATCGGCGGGGCCGATTGCAGTCGGAAGAACGCATCCTGCACCACATCTTCGGCGCGTGACCGGCAGCCGGTAATGCGGGCTGCAATCTTGACCAGAATCAGTCGATTGTCGACGAATGCCTGAAGTAGCGGTGAATCGCACCTGCTTGTGGATACTTGTTCCGTCATGGAAATCACCTTGCTGCCAATAGGTTAGTGGGACGCCTGGGGGACGGGGCCGTCCTACACATCGAGCGACAAATTATGTTGAATGATAATGATTGTCAATTGAGAAAGAGAACTAATGATCCATAACAGTGCGATCTGAGAACTGCGACACGCCGCCGCACTCGCCCAAGCGCCCAGCCCCGTTGGCGATCCAGCCTGCCGACTAATTATTTCAAGACGTCATCCGTTCTCATTGGTGAATGGATCCGGGTAATGCAGCCCGGACCTACCGCATTCCAATGCCTTGCACGGTCGGCGAAGACCGTGTCCCGCATGCCTTGCACGGGCATGCCGCAGCCAACCCGATTCCACCAGCAAGCCGAATTCAGGCAGGAAACCTCATGACCGACGCGTTCGAACTCCCCAGCACCCTGGTCCAAGCCCTCCAGCGCCGCGCGGCCCTGACGCCGGATCGGCTGGCCTTGCGCTTTCTCGCGGAAACCGAGGAGCAGGCTGTGGTGCTCAGTTATCGCGAACTCGATCAGCGCGCGCGCACCATCGCGGCAGCGTTGCAGGCCGAGGCCGGATTCGGTGATCGCGCGGTATTGCTGTTTCCGAGCGGCCCGGATTACGTCGCGGCGTTCTTTGGTTGCCTGTACGCGGGCGTGATCGCGGTGCCGGCTTATCCGCCGGAATCGGCCAAGCGTCACCATCAGGAACGCCTGCTGTCGATCATCGCCGACGCCGAACCGCGCTTGCTGCTGACCAGCGCCGACCTGCGCGACGCCCTGCAGCAAATCGAAGGCGCGCCGCCGCTGTTGTGCGTCGATACCCTCGACGCTGCACTGGCCGAACGCTGGGTCGAACCGACCTTGCCCCAAGATCACATCGCCTTCCTGCAATACACCTCCGGCTCGACCGCGCTGCCCAAGGGCGTGCAAGTCAGCCACGGCAATCTGGTGGCCAACGAACTGTTGATCCGCCATGGCTTCGGCATCGACGTGAACCCGGACGACGTGATTGTCAGCTGGCTGCCGCTGTACCACGACATGGGCCTGATCGGCGGTCTGCTGCAACCGATCTTCAGCGGCGTGCCGTGCATCCTGATGTCGCCGGCGTACTTCCTCGGCCGGCCGTTGCGCTGGCTCGAAGCGATCAGCCAATACGGCGGCACCATCAGCGGCGGTCCGGACTTCGCTTATCGTCTGTGCAGCGAGCGTGTCAGCGAATCGGCGCTGGAACGTCTCGACCTGAGCCGCTGGCGTGTGGCCTATTCCGGCTCCGAGCCGATCCGTCTCGACACCCTCGAGCGCTTCGCCGAGAAATTCACCGCGTGCGGTTTCAGCGAAAGCAGTTTCATGGCGTCCTATGGTCTGGCCGAGGCGACCCTGTTCGTCGCCGGCACACCACGCGGCACAGGGATTCCTGCACTGCGCGTTGACGATCAAGCCTTGGCACAGAACCGTGCCGAAGCGGGCGAGGGCAGCCCGATCATGAGTTGTGGTATCAGCCAGCCCGACCATGCGGTGCTGATTGTCGAGCCGAACACGCTCGAAGAACTGGCCGACAATGCCGTCGGTGAAGTCTGGGCTACCGGCCCGAGCATCGCCCTCGGCTACTGGCGCAACCCCGAGGCCAGCGCCAAGACCTTCGTCCAGCACGCCGGCCAGACCTGGCTGCGCACCGGTGACCTGGGTTTCATCCGCGAAGGTGAACTTTTCATCACCGGTCGCCTGAAAGACATGCTAATCGTGCGCGGTCACAATCTCTACCCGCAGGATCTCGAGAAAACGGTCGAGAACGAAGTTGAGGTGGTGCGCAAGGGCCGCGTCGCCGCGTTCTCGGTCAATCAGAATGGCGAAGAAGGTATCGGCATCGCGGCGGAAATCAGCCGCAGCGTGCAGAAAATCCTGCCGCCTGAAGCGCTGATCAAAGCCATTCGCCAAGCCGTGGCCGAGGCGTATCAGGAAGCGCCGAGCGTGGTGGTGTTGCTGAACCCGGGTGCGCTGCCGAAGACCTCCAGCGGCAAGCTGCAACGTTCGGCCTGCCGCAATCGCCTGGCCGACGGCAGCCTCGACAGCTACGCGGTATTCCCGTCGGCCACGGCTGAAGCCAGCGAGTCGACCGCGTCCGCCTCCGAACTGGAAGCGTTGATCGGCAAAATCTGGGCCGAGCAACTCAACGTCAAACAGGTCAACGCCGACGATCATTTCTTCCTGCTCGGCGGCAACTCGATCGCCGCCGCCCAAGTGATCGCCAAGGTCCGCGAAGAACTGAGCCTGGAGTTGAACCTGCGTCTGCTGTTCGAAGCGCCGACCCTGTCCGCATTCGCCGCCGCCGTGGCACAGCAGCAACAGGACGGCGGCAGCGCCCAGGGCGAAATCACCGCCCTGTCGCGCAACGAAGCACTGCCGCAATCCCTGGCGCAAAACCGATTGTGGATCACCTGGCAACTCGATCCGCACAGCAGCGCCTACAACATCCCTGGTGCCCTGCGCCTGCGCGGCGAACTGGACGAAGACGCCCTGCGCGCCAGTTTCCAGCAACTGATCGAGCGCCATGAATCCCTGCGCACGCGCTTCTTTGAACGCGACGGCGTGGCTCTGCAACAGGTCGAGGCAGCTGGGGAGTTCAACCTGCAACTGATCGACATCAGCGACCTGCCGGCCAGCGAGCGTGAAGCCCGCGCACAACAGATCCGCAAGGACGAAGCCCGCACCCAGTTCGATCTGGAGAAAGGTCCGCTGCTGTGGGTGACGCTGGTCCGCCTCGACGACGAAGATCACCAGTTGCTGGTGACCCTGCACCATATCATCGCCGACGGCTGGTCGCTGAACGTTTTGATCGACGAGTTTTCGCGCCTGTACGCCGCCGCTTCCCAAAGCCAGCGCGCGGAACTGGCGCCGCTGCCAACCCAATACGCCGACTACGGCAGCTGGCAGCGCCAATGGCTGGCGCAAGGCGAGGGCGAGCGGCAACTGGCGTACTGGAAAGCGCAGTTGGGTGACGAGCATCCGACCCTGGAACTGGCGACTGACCATCCACGTTCTGCCAAACAAATTCACAGTGCCGCACGCCACAGCGTTCGTCTGGGGATCAGCCTCAGCGACGCCATTCGCCAGACGGCACAGGCTTATCAATCCACCCCGTTCATGCTGCTGCTCTCGGCGTTCCAGAGCCTGTTGCATCGCTACAGCGGCCAGCGCGACATTCGCATCGGTGTGCCGAACGCCAACCGTCCGCGCCTGGAAACCCAGGGCCTGATCGGCTTTTTCATCAACACCCAGGTGCTGCGTGCCGACGTCGATTCGCGTCTGCCATTCACCGAACTGCTGGCGCAAACCCGCCAAGCGGCACTCGGTGCCCAGGCGAATCAGGATCTGCCATTCGAACAACTGCTCGAAGCCTTCCCGCAGGCCCGCGAACAAGGTCTGTTCCAGGTCATGTTCAACCACCAGCAGCGTGACTTGAGCGCACTCAAGCGTCTGCCGGGGCTGCTGGCCGAAGAACTACCGTGGCACAGCCGTGAGGCCAAGTTCGATCTGCAACTGCACAGTGAAGAAGACCGCAACGGTCGCCTGACGCTGTCCTTCGACTACGCCGATGAGTTGTTCGACGCCGCGACTATCGAGCGCCTCGCCGAGCATTTCAGCAACCTGCTGCGAGCAGTTTGCGAACGTCCGGAACAAACTATCGGCGATCTGCAATTGCTGACCGCCGCCGAAAATACTCAGCAAAGCGAATGGAGCATCGCCCCGTGCACCCCGGCGCAACAATGGCTGCCGGAATTGCTCAACGAACAGGCCCGTCAGATCCCGGATCGCACCGCACTGGTGTGGGACGGCGGCAGCCTCGATTTCGCCGAACTGCACACCCAGGCCAACCGTTTGGCCCATTACCTGCGCGACAAAGGCGTCGGCCCGGACGTCTGCGTGGCCATCGCCGCCGAGCGTTCGCCGCAACTGCTGATCGGCCTGCTGGCGATCATCAAGGCCGGTGGCGCCTACGTGCCGCTGGACCCGGATTACCCGGCCGAGCGTCTGGCCTACATGCTCAATGACAGCGGCGTCGAACTGCTGCTGACCCAGACCACATTGCTCGACCGCTTGCCGGCCAGCGAAGGCGTCAGCGTGATCGCCATGGACACCCTGCACCTGGAGAACTGGCCGAGCCAGGCACCGGGTCTGCATCTGCACGGCGACAACTTCGCCTACGTGATTTACACCTCCGGCTCCACCGGCCAGCCGAAAGGCGTGGGCAACACTCACGCGGCGCTGGCCGAACGTCTGCAATGGATGCAGAACTCTTATCGCCTGAACGACACCGACGTGCTGATGCAAAAGGCGCCGATCAGTTTCGACGTGTCGGTGTGGGAATGCTTCTGGCCGCTGATCACCGGTGCGCGTCTGCTGATCGCCGGCCCCGGTGAACACCGCGATCCGCATCGCATCGCGCAGCTTGTTCAAGAATATGGCGTGACCACGCTGCACTTCGTGCCGCCGCTGCTTTCGCTGTTTATCGACGAACCGTTGAGCACCGAATGCACCAGCCTGCGTCGCGTGTTCTCCGGTGGTGAGGCGCTGCCGGCGGAACTGCGCAACCGCGTGCTGGCGCAACTGCCGGCGGTGCAGCTGCACAACCGCTATGGCCCTACCGAAACCGCGATCAACGTCACCCACTGGCATTGCAGCGTGGCGGATGGCGAGCGTTCGCCGATTGGCCGTCCGCTGGGCAACGTGGTCTGCCGCGTGCTCGATAGCGATCTCAATCCTGTACCGGCCGGTGTGCCAGGTGAACTGTGCATCAGCGGTATCGGCCTGGCCCGTGGTTACCTCGGCCGGCCGGCGCTGACCGCCGAGCGTTTCGTGGTTGATCCGCTGGGCGAGCAGGGCGCGCGTCTGTACCGCACCGGTGACCGCGCACGCTGGACGAATGATGGCGTGATCGAATACCTCGGCCGTCTCGATCAGCAGGTCAAACTGCGCGGCTTCCGCGTCGAGCCGGAAGAAATCGAAGCCCGTCTGCTGGCTCAGGACGGCGTGGCGCAGGCCGCCGTGCTGGTGCGCGAAACCGTCGCCGGCGCGCAACTGATCGGCTACTTCACCGCCACCGACGCCAATGAAGATCAGGACGCGCAAATCGCGCGCCTGAAAACCGCACTGGCTGCCGAGCTGCCGGAATACATGGTCCCGGCGCAACTGATGCGCCTGGACGCAATGCCCCTGAGCCCGAGCGGCAAACTCGACCGCCGCGCCTTGCCCGAGCCGCAATGGCAGGTGCGCGAACACGTCGAGCCGTTCACCGAGCTGGAGCAGCAGATTGCCGCGATCTGGCGCGAAGTGCTCGGCCTGAAACAGGTCGGCCTGCGCGACGACTTCTTCGCCCTCGGCGGTCACTCGCTGCTGGCCACGCAAATCATTTCCCGTACCCGGCAGGCCTGCGACGTCGAGCTGCCGTTGCGTGCCTTGTTCGAACACAGCGAGCTCGGTGATTTTGCCGAGCAGATCCGCCAGATCCAGGCCAGCGGCCGTACCAACAAACAGCCGCCGATCGACAAGGTTGATCGCAGCAAACCGGTGCCGCTGTCCTATTCCCAACAGCGCATGTGGTTCCTCTGGCAAATGGAGCCGGACAGCCCGGCGTACAACGTCGGCGGCATGGCGCGCCTGCGTGGCGTGCTGGATGTCGGGCGTTTCGAGGCGGCGCTGCAAGCGCTGATCATGCGCCACGAAACCCTGCGTACCACGTTCCCGAGCATCGATGGCGTGGCCCGTCAGCAGGTGCATGCCGAGACCGACGTGCGCATGGACTGGAAGGATTTCTCGAAACTCGCCGCCGATGTGCGCGAGCAGAAAGTCCAGCAACTGGCCGACGACGAAGCACACCTGCCGTTCGATCTGGAAACCGGCCCGCTGCTGCGCGCCTGTCTGGTCAAGACTGCCGAGCAAGAGCATTACTTCGTCCTGACCCTGCACCACATCGTCACCGAAGGCTGGGCGATGGACATTTTCGCCCGCGAACTCAGCGCACTGTACGAAGCGTTCGTCGACGATCGCGAATCGCCGCTGGAACCGTTGCCGGTGCAGTACCTCGACTACAGCGTGTGGCAGCGCAACTGGCTGGAGTCCGGCGAGCGTCAGCGTCAGCTCGACTACTGGACCGCGCAACTGGGCCGCGAACACCCGCTGTTGGAACTGCCGGGCGACCGGCCGCGTCCGCCGGTGCAAAGTCATCAGGGTGAGCTGTTCCGTTTCGACCTCAGCGATGATCTCGCCGCGCGGGTTCGCGCCTTCAATGCGCAGAACGGTCTGACCCTGTTCATGACCATGACCGCTGCCCTTGCGACCCTGCTTTACCGCTACAGCGGCCAGACCGATCTGCGCATCGGCGCGCCAGTGGCCAACCGTATCCGCCCGGAAAGCGAAGGCCTGATCGGTGCGTTCCTCAACACCCAGGTGCTGCGTTGCCAGCTCGACGGCCAGATGTCGGTCGGCGAATTGTTCGAGCACGTGCGCCACACCGTGATCGAAGGCCAGTCCCATCAGGACCTGCCGTTCGACCATCTGGTGGAGGCGTTGCAGCCACCGCGCAGCGCCGCGTACAACCCGCTGTTCCAGGTGATGTGCAACGTGCAGCGCTGGGAATTCCAGCAGAGCCGCATGCTCGCCGGCATGACCGTCGAGTACCTGGCCAACGATGCGCGGGCGACCAAGTTCGACCTCAACCTGGAAGTCACCGATCTCGACCATCGCCTCGGCTGCTGCCTGACTTACAGCACCGACTTGTTCGATGAACCGACCATCGCGCGCATGGCCAAGCACTGGCGCAACCTGCTGGAAGCGCTGATCGCCGACCCGCAACAACGCCTCAGCGAACTGCCGCTGCTCGATGCGCCTGAGCAACAGCAATTGCTCGACAGCCTTGGCGTCGAGCCGGGTGAACGTCGTCTCGACCAGTGCATTCATCACCTGTTCGCCGAGCAGGCGCTGGCGCGCAAAGATGCGCCGGCCCTGACTTTCGCCGGGCAGACCCTGAGCTACGCCGAACTCGACGCCCGCGCCAACCGTCTGGCCTGGGCTCTGCGTGAACGCGGTGTCGGCCCGCAAGTGCGGGTCGGCCTGGCGCTGGAGCGTTCGCTGGAAATGGTCGTCGGCCTGCTGGCGATCCTCAAGGCCGGTGGCGCCTATGTGCCGCTGGATCCGGAATACCCGCTCGACCGTCTGCATTACATGATCGAAGACAGCGGCGTCGGCCTGCTGCTCAGCGACCGCGCGATGTTCAAGGCCCTCGGCGAACTGCCGTCGAACGTGGCGCGCTGGTGCCTGGAGGATGACAGCGCCGCGCTGGCCGATTACCCGGCAACCGAGCTGCCATTTATCAGCCTGCCGCAGCATCAGGCGTACCTGATCTACACCTCGGGCTCCACCGGCAAGCCGAAAGGCGTGGTGGTGTCCCACGGTGAAATCGCCATGCATTGCCAGGCGGTGATCGAGCGCTTCGGCATGCGTTCGGACGACTGCGAACTGCACTTCTATTCGATCAACTTCGACGCCGCCACCGAGCGTCTGCTGGTGCCACTGCTGAGCGGTGCGCAGGTGGTGCTGCGTGCGCAGGGTCAGTGGGACGCGGAAGAAATCTGCGGGCTGATCCGCGAACATCGGATCAATATTCTCGGCTTCACCCCGAGCTACGGCAGCCAGTTGGCGCAGTTCCTCGCGACGCAAAACGACATCCTGCCGGTGCGCATGATCATTACCGGCGGCGAAGCGCTGACTGGCGAACACCTGCAACGGATTCGCGCGGCGTTCAAACCGAGCCTGTTCTTCAACGCCTACGGCCCGACCGAAACCGTGGTCATGCCGCTGGCCAGTCTGGCGCCGGAAGTATTGGAAGAGGGCGCCGGCAGTGTGCCGATCGGCAGCGTGATCGGTGATCGCGTGGCCTACATTCTCGACGCCGATCTGGCGCTGGTGCCGCAAGGCGCGACCGGTGAGTTGTTCGTCGGCGGCGCCGGTCTGGCGGTGGGGTATCACGAGCGTGCGGGCATCACTGCCGAACGTTTCGTCGCTGACCCGTTTGCCGTCGATGGCGGGCGCATGTACCGCACCGGCGACCTGGTGCGCCAGCGCGCCGACGGCTTGGTGGAGTACCTGGGGCGGATCGACCATCAGGTGAAGATTCGTGGTTTCCGGATCGAACTGGGCGAGATCGAAACCCGCCTGCTCGATCACGATTCGATCCGCGAAGCGGTGGTGCTGGCGCTGGATGCGCCGAGCGGCAAGCAACTGGTCGGCTATCTCGTGACCGAGGTCGCTTCGCGAAGCGAAGCCGAGCAGGCCGAACTGCGCGATGCGCTGAAGGCGCACCTGAAGACGCAACTGCCGGACTACATGGTGCCGACCCATCTGATTCTGCTGGCGAGCATGCCGCTGACCGCCAACGGCAAACTCGACCGCCGCGCGTTGCCGGCACCGGATCCGGAGCTCAATCGTCAGGATTACGTGGCGCCGAGCAACGAGCTGGAGCAGACCCTGGCGCAGATCTGGTGCGAGGTGCTCAACGTCGAGCAGGTCGGTCTCAACGACAACTTCTTCGAGCTGGGTGGCGACTCGATCCTGTCGATTCAAGTGGTCAGCCGTGCGCGTCAGCAGGGCATTCACTTCAGCCCGCGTGATCTGTTCCAGCATCAGACCGTACAGACCCTGGCGGCTGTCGCCAGTCGCAGTGAGACCGTGACCGCCGAGCAAGGTCTGGTGACGGGCGAATCGCGTCTGACCCCGATCCAGCACTGGTTCTTCGACACCGAGATTCCCGAGCGTCAGCACTGGAACCAGGCGTTGCTGCTGGAGCCGACTGTTGCACTGGAACCGCATCGTCTGGAGCAAGCGCTGTTGGCGATGATTGAGCAGCATGACGCCCTGCGTCTGCGCTTCACCGAGGTCAACGGCGCATGGCAAGCGACCCATCAACCGGTGACCGATGCTGCCGTGCTGTGGCAGGTTCGCGTGCCGTCGATGGACAAATGCGCCGCGCTGTTCGCCGATGCCCAGCGCAGCCTCGACCTTGCCCAAGGCCCGCTGTTGCGTGCAGTTTTGGTCGATGGGCCGGACGCTCGGCAACGGCTGTTCATCGCGATCCATCACCTGGTGGTCGACGGTGTGTCGTGGCGCGTTCTGCTCGACGATCTGCAAACCGTGTATCGCCAGCTCGACGCCGATCGGTCGGTGAAACTGCCGGCCAAAACCAGTGCCTTCAAGGACTGGGCGGCGCGCTTGCAGGCTTACGCCGGCAGCGAATCCCTGCGTGAAGAACTGAGTTGGTGGCAAGCGCAACTGGCCGGCCCGAATGCCGATTTGCCGTGCGAACGTCCTGAGGGCGGTCGCGAGAATCGTCATGCGCAAACCGTCAGCGTGCGACTGGATGCCGAACGCACCAAGCAACTGCTGCAACAGGCACCGAGCGCCTATCGCACGCAGGTCAACGATCTGCTGCTGACTGCGCTGGCCCGCGTGCTGTGCCGCTGGAGTGGTCAGCCCTCGGCGTTGATTCAACTGGAAGGCCACGGCCGCGAAACCCTGTTCGACGAGATCGACCTGACCCGCACCGTCGGCTGGTTCACCAGCGCCTATCCGCTGCGCCTGACCCCGCACAACATCGAAGAGGCCGCCGGGCAGGGCGCTTCGATCAAGGCGATCAAGGAACAACTGCGCGCCGTTCCGCACAAAGGCCTCGGTTATGGCGTGCTGCGCTACCTGGCCGATGACGCCAGCCGTCAGAGCATGGCGGTGTTGCCGAGCGCGCCGATCACCTTCAACTATCTCGGCCAGTTCGACCAGAGCTTCGGCAGCGATGCGCTGTTCCGTCCGCTGGATGAATCGGTTGGTGCCGCCCACGATCCGCACGCACCACTGCCGAACGAGTTGAGCGTCGACAGTCAGGTGTACGGCGGGGAACTGCTGCTGCGCTGGACCTTCAGCGCCGAACGCTACGACGCGCAGACCATCAACGAGCTGGCCGATGCCTACGTCGGCGAGTTGCAGAGCCTGATCGAACATTGCCTGCAGGACGAGGCCGGTGGCCTGACGCCGTCGGACTTCCCGCTGGCGAAACTGACCCAGGCGCAACTTGACGCATTGCCGGTGCCGGCGGCGCACATCGAAGACGTGTACCCGCTGACGCCGATGCAGGAAGGCATGCTGCTGCACACCTTGCTCGAACCGGGCACCGGTCTGTATTACATGCAGGATCGCTATCGCATCAACAGCGAACTCGACCCCGAGCGTTTCGCCCAGGCGTGGCAAGCGGTGGTCGCCCGTCATGAAGCGTTGCGTGCGTCGTTCTGCTGGAACGTCGGCGAAGACATGCTGCAAGTGATTCATACGCCGGGTCGCACGCCGATCGAGTACCTGGACTGGAGCGCCATCGCTGACGCCGAGCAGGAACCGAAACTGCAAGCGCTGCTCAAGGCCGAGCGCGAGGCCGGTTTCGATCTGCTCAATCAGGCACCGTTCCACCTGCGTCTGATCAAGGTCGGCGCGGCGCGCTACTGGTTCATGATGAGCAACCACCACATCCTGATCGATGCCTGGTGCCGTTCGCTGCTGATGAACGATTTCTTCGAGATCTACACCGCCCTCGGCGAAGGTCGCGATGCGCAACTGGCAGTGCCGCCGCGCTACCGCGATTACATCGGCTGGCTGCAACGTCAGAGCCTGGCCGAAGCGCGTCAGTGGTGGCAGCAGAACCTGCAAGGCTTCGAGCGCACCACGCCGATCCCGAGCGACCGTCCGTTCCTGCGTGAACACGCCGGCGAAAGCGGCGGCATGATCGTCGGCGACCGCTACACCCGACTGAATGTCGAGGACGGCGCTCGTCTGCGCGAACTGGCCCAGGCCCATCAACTGACCATCAACACCTTCGCCCAGGCGGCGTGGGCACTGGTGCTGCGCCGCATGAGCGGTGATCGCGACGTGCTGTTCGGCGTGACCGTGGCCGGGCGTCCGGTGGAAATGCCGGAGATGCAGCGCACCGTCGGCCTGTTCATCAACAGCATCGCGCTGCGGGTGCAGATTCCGGCGGACGATCAGCGCGCCAGCGTGCGTCAGTGGCTAAGCGGTCTGCTCGACAGCAACATGCAACTGCGCGAGTACGAATACCTGCCGCTGGTGAACATCCAGGAACAAAGCGAACTGCCGAAAGGCCAGCCGCTGTTCGACAGCCTGTTCGTGTTCGAAAACGCCCCAGTGGAAGTCTCGGTGCTGGACCGTGCGCAGAGCCTCAACGCGACCTCGGATTCGGGCCGTACCCACACCAACTTCCCGTTGACGGCGGTTTGCTATCCGGGCGACGACCTCGGTCTGCACCTGTCTTACGACCAGCGTTACTTCGACGAGTCGACCATCGAGCGCATGCTCGGCGAGTTCAAGCGTCTGTTGCTGGCGTTGGTCGACGGCTTCCATGGCGACATGGCCGACCTGCCGCTGCTTGGCCAAGAGGAACAGGACTTCCTGCTCCACGGCTGCAACCAGAGTGAGCACGACTATCCGCTGGAACAGAGCTACGTCGAGCTGTTCGAAGCGCAGGTCGCACAACATCCGCAACGCATTGCCGCCAGTTGCCTTGATCAGCAGCTGAGCTATGCCGAGCTGAACCAGAACGCCAACCGTCTCGGTCATGCACTGGTCGCGGCCGGGGTGCAGATGGATCAACCGGTGGCGCTGTTGGGCGAACGTAATCTGGATCTGCTGGGCATGATCATCGGCAGCTTCAAGGCCGGTGCCGGTTACCTGCCACTGGATCCGGGCCTGCCGAGCCAGCGTTTGCAACGGATCATCGAGCTCAGCCGCACGCCGGTGCTGGTGTGCACCGAGGCTTGCCGTGAACAGGCGACGACCTTGCTGGATGAGTTCAGCTGTGCCAACCGTCCGCGCTTGCTGGTGTGGGAAGAGGTTCAGGCCGGCGCGATGTCGTCGGCGAATCCGGGAATCTTCAGCGGCCCGGACAATCTGGCCTACGTGATCTACACCTCGGGCTCCACCGGGTTGCCGAAAGGCGTGATGGTCGAGCAGCGCGGCATGCTCAACAACCAGTTGAGCAAGGTGCCGTACCTGAACCTGAGCGACGCCGATGTGATCGCCCAGACCGCTTCGCAAAGCTTCGACATTTCGGTCTGGCAGTTCCTCGCCGCGCCGCTGTTCGGGGCGCGAGTGGACATCGTGCCGAACACCATCGCCCACGATCCGCAAGGTTTGCTGGTGCATGTGCAGCAGCAGGGCATCACCGTGCTGGAAAGCGTGCCGTCGCTGATCCAGGGCATGCTCGCTTCGGATCGTTTGAGCCTCGACGGTCTGCGCTGGATGCTGCCGACCGGTGAAGCAATGCCGCCGGAACTGGCGCACCAGTGGCTGCTGCGTTATCCGGAGATCGGTCTGGTCAACGCCTATGGCCCGGCGGAATGCTCGGACGACGTGGCGTTCTTCCGCGTCGACCTGGCCTCGACTCGCGGCAGTTACCTGCCGATCGGTACGCCGACCGACAACAACTTGCTGTACTTGCTCGATGGCGCGCTGGATCTGGTGCCGTTGGGTGCGGTGGGCGAGTTGTGCGTGGCGGGCACCGGGGTCGGTCGCGGGTATGTCAGCGATCCGTTGCGCACCGCGCCGGTGTTCGTGCCGAATCCGTTCGGTGCGCCGGGCGAGCGTCTGTATCGCACCGGTGACCTGGCGCGCCGTCGCAGTGACGGGGTGCTGGAGTACGTCGGCCGGGTCGACCATCAGGTGAAGATCCGCGGTTACCGGATCGAGCTGGGTGAAATCGAGGCGCGTCTGCACGAGCAACCGGAAGTCCGTGACGGGGCGGTCGGCGTGCAGGAAGGCGTCAACGGCAAGCATCTGGTCGGCTACCTGGTGGCCGCAGATTCCGCACTGAATCAGAGCGAACGCCTGGAGCGGATCAAGCAGCGCCTGCGCGCCGAACTGCCGGAATACATGGTGCCGCTGCACTGGTTGTGGCTTGACCGGTTGCCGCTCAACGCCAACGGCAAACTCGACCGCAAGGCCTTGCCGGTGCTGGAGATCGGCCAGTTGCAGAGCCAGGATTACCTGGCGCCGCGCAGCGAGCTGGAGCAGACCCTGGCCGATATCTGGGCCGAGGTACTGAAGGTCGAGAAGGTCGGGGTACGCGACAACTTCTTCGAACTCGGCGGCCACTCGCTGCTTGCCACGCAAATCGCCTCGCGGGTGCAGAAAGCTCTGCAACGGGACGTGCCGCTGCGGGCGATGTTCGAGTGCAGCACGGTGGAGGAACTGGCCGGGTACATCGAAGGGCTGGCGGCCAGCGACATTACCGAGGAAAAGGTTGATCGGTTGAATGACCTGATGGCAGAGCTGGAGGGGTTGTAGTCTTCAGCGTCTGTGATCTCAACATCGATCAACCGGCACATGGATGTACGTTTGTATAGTTGACGATCCCGAACCGGCAGCCCAGTCTGCCGGTTCTCTTTTTTGTCGCGGGGGTGATCGATGGCTTTCTTCGAAGTTGACGGACAGGCGCTTCACTACATTGATCAAGGCACAGGCCCGGCGGTGTTGCTGGCTGGCAGCTACCTGTGGGATCAGGCCATGTGGGCACCGCAGATCGCAGCGCTATCGGCGCACTATCGGGTGATTGCACTGGATCTGTGGGGGCACGGCGAATCCGGTCGCTTGCCTGAAGGCACCGCTTCGCTGGACGACATCGCCCGTCAGGCACTGGCCTTGCTCGATCATCTGGACATTGACCGGGTGACGCTGGTCGGGTTGTCGGTCGGCGGCATGTGGGGCGTGCGTCTGGCGTTGTCGGCGCCGCAGCGGCTCAACGGTCTGGTGCTGATGGACACTTACGTCGGCGTCGAGCCGGAACCGACCCGCCAGTACTATTTCTCGCTGTTCAAACAGATCGAGGAAAGCGGTGGGATCTCCGAACAACTGCTGGATATCGTGGTGCCGATCTTCTTTCGCCCGGGCATCGATCGAGAGTCGGCGCTGTATCAGGACTTCCGCGCAAAACTGGCCGGGTATTCGGCTGACCGCCTGCGTGACAGCATCGTGCCGATGGGGCGGATCACCTTTGGCCGTGACGATCTGTTGCCGCGCCTGGGCGAGTTGAATGCGGCCACCACGCTGGTGGTCTGCGGCGATCAGGACAAGCCACGCCCGCCGTCGGAAGCACGGGAAATGGCTGAGCTGATTGGTTGTCCGTGTGTGCTGGTGCCGGAGGCGGGGCATATCTCCAATCTGGAGAATCCAACCTTCGTGACCGACACGCTGCTGAAGTTTCTGGCTGAGCTGAAGTAACGAAAAAGCCCACGCATTGCGTGGGCTTTTTTTATTTCGGGCCGAGAATCTTCGCCAGTTTGTCCGGCGTCGGCGCGCCTTGCTGTTGTTGCAGTTCGCCCTTGTCGTCCATGTAAAAGATCGCCGGGGTGGCCTGCAAGTCCAGGTCTTCCATCAACTGCATGTTCGCCGCGAGTTTGGTCTGCACGGCGACCGGAATGTCCTTCAAGGCCTTGAGGGTGCTGGCCTTGCCGGCCTTCTCATGATCCTCTAGGGCTTTGCTCGGGTCCTTGGCGGCGAGCAGGGCGGCGGATTTGGCCGGGCTGTCTTCGCGGATGATGCCGACCATGATGTGCCGCAACTGCACCTTGCCGGCCTTGACCCATGGGCGGGCCTGTTCCCAGAACATGTTGCAGTAAGGGCAGTTCGGATCACTGAACAGGTACACGGTGCGCGGCGCGTCCTTGTTGCCGTCCTGAATCCAGTTGCTGGCTTCGAACTTGGCCCAGACTTCCTTGGCCATCGGCGCGTAGACCAGTTTTTGCAGCGGTTCGCTGCTCAGGTCCTTGCCGTCGGCGTCATACAGATTGCCCAGCAGCACATGCTTGCCGTCCGGCGTCAGGTACAGCGCCATGCCGCGGTTCTGGTATTGCGCGGCGTAACCGCGCAAGCCGTCCGGCGCGTCGAACTGGCCGACGATTTTCGCGCCTTTGGCTTCGATCTTCTTGATCGCTTCAGGCAGTTCTTCGGCGGCCTGGACCGACGGCAAGTGCAGCAGGGCTGCGCTCATGGTCAGCGTCAGCAGGTGGCGGAGGCGGGGCATGGCAGTTTCCTTGAAGAAGAGGTGGCCGGATTCGGGCTGGAAGCCGGGGTGTCGAAGTTTTCCAGGGCGCGGGCCAGGCTGGCATTCGACAACTCGCCCAGATGGCTGCCCAGCAGGCGACCGTCCGGGCTATAGAACAGCGTAGTCGGCAGGGCCATGGAACCCACGGCCTGGCCGAGGCGTCCGCTGCGGTCGAACAGCACGTTGTTCAGGCTCAAGCCCTGGGTTTCGAGAAACGTGGCGACGCTTTGCATGCTTTCGGCCTGGTTGACGAACAGGAACGTCAGGTCCGGGCGTTGTTGCTGTGCGTTTTCCAGCACCGGCATTTCCCGGCGGCACGGCGGGCACCAGGTGGCCCACAGGTTGATCACCAGCGGCCCGCCCTGATAGTCGGTGAGTTTCACGGTTTCCCCGGCGGCGTTGCGCAGGGTGATGTCCGGCAGGCGCGTGCCTTGCTCGTAGATGTTCAGCGACAGGGTCGCCAGCACCCAGAACGCCACGCCGCTGACCACGCTGAACCCCAGCGGCCGACGCACGCCCGGCCGGCGCCAGCCGCGATACAGCGCCGCCAGCAACAGCACGATCACCCCCGGCCAGGCGAGAAAACCGCCGTCGCGCAGATCGATGATCTGCCACAGATCATTGCGATAGTGGCCCCAGTACACAGCGACAAACGCAATGCGCGCCGCCAGCATGCCGAGCAGAAACAGGCTGAACAGCGCCGACTCGGGGTTGTCACCGCCGCGCTTGGCTACCCGCCAGCCGACGAAGGTCGCCAGCGCCAGCGCGCTGATCAGCAGCAGGTGGTTGAGTGCGATGGCAAAGGTGCCGAGGGTGAAGGTCAGCATTAACGGGCGTCTCGGGTGGTGGTCCAGCGTTGCAGGAAAGTATCGGCATCGACCTCGCCGGTGATGCGCTGGCTGCGGCGCTCTTCGCCGTCGGCGCCGATCCACACGAAACTCGGTGGCCCCGGCACTTTATAACGACCGAGCAGTTCGCGGCTGGCGGCATTGTCGGCGGTGACGTCGAGTCGGAGCAAGCGCACATCGCTCAGGGCCTGCATCACCCGCGCCTGGCCGAACACCTGTTTCTCCATGACTTTGCACGACGTGCACCAGTCGGCGTAGTAATCGAGCAGCACCCACTGGCCCTGCGCTTTGGCGGCGTCGAGCTCGCGTTGCAGGGCAGCGGGATCCTTGATCGTCGTGAAGGCTTCGTGGCCGCTGGGCGCCGCAGATCCGACGCGGCCGGCGCTGTACACCTGCAACGGCTGATACGGATCGTCACTGCCGCCTGCCGCACCGACCACCAGCAGACTGCCCCACAAGCCCAGCAACAGCGAACCGGCACCGAACAGGTGAGCCACGCGACCGAAGCCGTCGGACTGTTTCCAGGCACTGTAAGCGGCGATCAATAGCAGTGCGCCGCACAGACCCAGCCACAGCGACGGATCCAGCACCGGTCGCAGCATCAGCAGCGCCGTGGCGAGAAACAGGAAACCGAACACGCCCTTGAGCAGGTTCATCCACGCGCCGGGCTTGGGCAGGAAGCGATTGCCGACGGTTACCAGCAACAGCAGCGGAACGCCGATGCCGATGCCCAAGGCAAACAGGATCAGACCGCCGTGCAGCGCGTTGCCACTTTGCGCGATGTAAAGCAGGGCGCCCGCCAGCGGTGCGGTCATGCACGGGCCGACCAGCAGACCGGACAGTGCGCCCAATACGCCCGCGCCGATCAGACTGCCGCCGCGCTGACTGCGCGAGGCATGTTCCAGTCGATCCCGCAGGGCCACCGGCAATTGCAGCTCGAAGAAGCCGAACATCGGCAGCGCCAGAACCACAAACACCGCCGCGAACGTCCCGAGCAGCCACGGGTTCTGCAACCACGCCTGCAGGTTGGCCCCCAGCAGCGCGGCGATGACGCCCATCGCCGCATACACCAGCGCCATGCAAACCACATAACTGCCGGCCAGCGCGAAACCGCGACGTGGCGTGGCGCCGCTGCCCACCACCATGCCCGCCAGAATCGGCAACATCGGCAACGAACACGGGGCAAACGCCAGCAGCAGGCCTAGGCCGAAGAACACCAGCAGGCTCCAGCCCAGCGAATGCTGTTGCAGACCGCTGGCCAGTGCCTGATCCGGCGCTTCATCTGTCGTTGCTGCGGCTTTGCCGCCGAGGTCGATCACTCGGGTTTGCGGTGGATAGCAAAGACCGGCATCGGCGCAGCCCTGATAACTGACCTTGATCTGGCCCTGTGCGGCTGCCGGGATTTTCAGCTCGAGGCCCTGGCGATAAACCGGCTGTTCGCCGAAATACTCGTCGCTGTGGGACTCGCCTTCGGGCAGGGCCGGGACGTTTTGTGTCGCCAGCCCGTCGAACTTCAGACGCTTCTGATACAGGTAATAGCCGTCGGCAATTTGCCAGAACAGCTGGGTCTCACCGGAATCCAGACGTTCCGAGGTCAGTACGAACGCCTTGTCGACCGGCAAGAACTCCGGTTTTGATGCAAAGGGATCATTACCTGCCTGGGCCAGACTCGAAATCAACAGTGCAAACAATAGAAAAAAATGACGCATGGAGGAGCCTTGTCCCTGTGCAATTGAGGGGCACAGTGGCGGGCGGCGATTAACCGATGATTAACCGGAGTTATCCATGCGTCGAACCTGCGAGACGCTGCAGCATTGCAAACGAATGAGGGAATCAGAGACCGCGGGTTAACCCGGCGAATGTGTCACTGACATTGCGCACACCTCCCTCGACAGCGCCTTTTTGCATATTGAAAACCACAAACTGGTCATTGGTCAGGAAGATGCACCAGAGGTTATCGCTGAACGTCGGATCAATCTGCGCCGCAGTAACAAGGCGATCTTTATAAGGTGCAAGTCCGGGCAGTATTGCATTGGCTTGGTGATTGATTTTTTGCGTCACAGTGTGGAATGTCAGACGAGTTCCGTCATTCAACAGGAAAAGAAACTCGTACTTGTGTCCGATGGCTTCCAGCCAGGTGCCGGCAACGATTCTGTCGAAGTAAGGCAGGATCGGCGTCCAGAGAGAGTTGGATAGATCGTAAAAGGCATCAGCCTTGTCATTGTCCTGGTCATAGGCGCACACCCACGGGCGATCACCGTTGTAGAAGAACAACCAGGCAATGTCCTTGTCGCCTGCCCTTGTTTGCGTAAATCCGAAGCGCAGGTGCTTGGCATAGGCATCGAATCCTGGCCAGTTTCCCTTGATCGGTTTTGGATATTCGTTGGGTACTTTTTCATCGCCATTGTTGTAGCGGGAGAATTGATCAGTATCTTTGAAGAAGAAGTAAATCCGGTCAGGGCCGGAGCGCCAGTCAATGGCGACGAAGTTGTTAAGTTTGGACATTTGATGTTTGCTTCTGAAGAATGATAGTTGTTTGATTTGATGTTTGTGTGTTTTGCAGTTGGAGGTTATATCGATAAATAGTGGTTGTGCACTGATTTAGTGATTGCTGTTTGTGACATTGGGTGGTGTTAAGTTATTGCCTGTGAACTTGTTAGTTGTCGTTGCAGTAATTGGCGTTGAGAAAGACCTCGCCCGTGGTCGTATACGTCGGGATCGTGCTTTTCCTTGGCGCGGGCAGTGTCCATAATTGCCGCTTAATCCTCTCCTGCTTGAATCGCGTTTTTTCTCATGGAGCTCCCATGCACGTACTGGTTTGCGAAGACGATGAGTTGATCGCCAGCGGGATCGTCGCCGGGCTGACGGCACAAGGCCTGACGGTCGAGCACGTCAACACCGCCTCCAAGGCGCGGGCGATCCTCAAGGTTGCCGAATTCGACGTGATGGTGCTCGATCTCGGCCTGCCGGACGAAGATGGCCTCAAGTTGCTGCAACAATTGCGTCAGCAAGGCCTGGAGATTCCGGTGCTGATCCTCACTGCGCGTGACTCGGTCACCGACCGTGTCGACGGTTTGCAGTCCGGTGCCGACGACTATCTGCTCAAGCCTTTCGATCTGCGTGAGTTGTTCGCCCGTCTGCAAACCCTGCTGCGCCGGGTGGCCGGGCGCAGCGTCAACCTGATCGAACACGGTGCGCTGACCTACGACCCGAGCAGTCGCGAAACCACGCTCGCAGGCCGTTCGGTGGACCTGTCCCGTCGCGAACAATCCCTGTTGCAAGCCTTGCTGCACAACCGTGGCCGAGTGCTGTCCACCGAGCAGTTGAAGGACAGCGTCTACGGTTTTAACGATGAGCTGGAGAGCAACGCGCTCAACGTGCACATCCATCACCTGCGCAGCAAACTGGGTAAGGGTATCGTCGAAACCGTGCGTGGCCTCGGTTATCGCCTGGGCCCGGCCGATGGTGGAGAATCTGACAAGTGATGAGTCTGCGCCTGCGCCTGAGCCTGACCCTCGGCGCCGCGTTCGCGCTGATCTGGGCACTGGCGGCCGCCTGGATGCTCAGCGACTTGCGCAACCAGATGATGTTTTCCCTCGACCAGCGCCTGGTGGCGTCGGCGCGGATGGTCGCCGGGTTGTTGGAGCAATTGCCCGCTATCCCGAGCAAAGGCGAAGGCACTCATTTCAGCGCCGAACAACTGAACATTCCCGGCGGCATGGCCTGTCAGGTCAGCTCGTTGCGCGGGGAGATTCTCGCCCGCAGCCACAACAATCCGGAACAGGCGCTGGAAGCCCAGAAAATGGGCTTCCACGATCAGATGATCGATGGCGCGCCATGGCGCAGCTTCACCCTGGCCCGGGGCGATGTGCGGATTACCACCGCCGACCGGGTGATCGAGCGCGAAGCCCTGAACATGTCGATCCTGCTGGCGGCCTCGGTGCCGGTTGGCGTGGCGCTGCTCGGCTGCCTGTGCCTGTTGTGGCTGGGGATTGGCCAGGGCCTGGCACCGCTCAACCGTTTGCGTGAAGCCTTGATGCGCCGCAACGCCGATTCGCTCGAGCCGTTGCAGTTGCAGTCATTCCCCAGCGAACTGAAACCGCTGCTCGAAACCCAGAACCAGTTGTTCCAGCGTATCGGCAAAACCATCGAACGCGAACGTCGCCTGACCGGCGATGCCGCCCATGAACTGCGCAGCCCGCTGACGGCGATCAAGACCCACCTGCAAGTGGCGCGCATGACCGAAGGCAACGCCCGCGATCAGTCCCTGGCCCGGGCCGAGGAGGGCGCCGACCGCTTGCACCGGACCCTTGAGCAATTGCTGTTGCTGGCCCGGGTCGAAGGCAGTTTATCGTTCGATGACGGTGTGCAGTGCAGTGCCGAACAGGTGGCGAAACTGGCGATTCAGGACTCGGCCAGCGACCAGCGCCAGCGCATCAAGCTGCACCTGCCTGAACGCTTGTCCGGTGCCCCCCTGCAAATGCCGGCGGTGCTGTCGATCGCAGCCTTGCGCAACCTGCTGGATAACGCCCTGCGACACACGCCGACCGACGGCGCGGTAGAGCTGAGCCTGGAAACCTCCGTCACTCACGTGCGTTTCGTGGTGCGCGATCATGGGCCGGGCATTGCCCCGGACGATCTGCAACATCTGACCCAGCGCTTCTGGCGCAACGGCCAGAGCACCGGCTGCGGACTCGGGCTGGCGATTGTCCAGGCCATCGTTCAGCGCTGCGCCTGTACCCTGCATTTCGACAGCCGTCCGGATGGCTTGCGGGTCGAGCTGACCATGCCGCTGCAACCGGTCTGAAATGTTGCCAGGCACATCAAATGTAACCTCTCTCCATTAGTCATCCGCCGGCCGCAACGTTATTGTCGCCCCAGCCTTTGACTCAATGGATTGAGGGAAACAGCGCCATGGAAGCACCCATCCACATTTGTCCCGCCACAGTCGCCGACGCCGGCATCATCAGCCGGATTCTCGAACGCTCGATCCGTGTCGCTTGCGCGCTTGACCATCGCAACGATCCCCAACTGGTCGACCGCTGGGTTCGCCGACAATCGGCGGAACACATCAGCGGCTGGCTCGCTGATCCGCATCTCTATCTGAATATCGCGCTTCTTCACGATAAACCGGTCGGCGTCGGCATGGCCGCAGCCAATGGCGAGATTACGTTTTGTCATGTGCAGCCGGAGTGGTTTCGCCGGGGCGCGGGCCGCGCGCTGATGGGCGATCTCGAGGCTTGGCTGAGGATTCGTGGCCAGCCTTGCGTCACGCTCGCCAGTACGCGAACCGGCGAGGCGTTCTACCGGCGCCTGGGGTATCGCGAAGCGGCGTCTGCCTTCACGCATCACGGCGTTTTGTGCCTGCCGATGCACAAGCCACTGGCATTGTCGGCCTGACATTCGATCAAGGGTGTAAATCCTCGACACGCTGGTGCGTTTCCAGAACAGGAAAACCTGCATGTGCGCCCCGCGACCGGAACGCGCACCTGCCCGGTGTGCAGTTTTGGTCACTATCCATAGCGTATTGAGGGGTCGAGAGATGTCAGTCGCCACCAGCCTTATCGAAGAGTCGTCGGCCCGGATCGCCTCCGCGCCGGCTGAAACGCTGTATCAATTCAATGAGTCGCCGTTGCTGGCCCGGCAGAGCCAGCAGGAGTCCAATGCCCGCAGCTACCCGCGCCGGATTCCGCTGGCGCTGAAGCGCGCCAAAGGTCTTTACGTCGAAGACGTCGAGGGCCGTACCTTCATCGATTGTCTGGCGGGTGCCGGCACCTTGGCGCTGGGGCATAACCATCCGGTGGTGATCGAAGCGATCCAGCAGGTGCTGGCCGATGAGCTACCGCTGCACACCCTGGACCTGACCACGCCGGTGAAAGACCAGTTCGTGCAGGACCTGTTCGGCCTGCTGCCTCCAGCCTTGGCCAAGGAAGCGAAAATCCAGTTCTGCGGCCCGACCGGCACCGACGCGGTGGAAGCCGCGCTGAAACTGGTGCGCACCGCCACCGGGCGCAGCACCGTGCTGTCGTTTACCGGCGGTTACCACGGCATGAGCCAGGGGGCCTTGAGCCTGATGGGCAGCCTGGGGCCGAAAAAGCCGCTGGGTGCGCTGCTCAGCAACGGCGTGCAATTTATGCCGTTCCCGTACGACTACCGTTGCCCGTTCGGCCTCGGTGGCGCGGCGGGTTTGAAGGCCAACCTGAGTTATCTGGAAAACCTGCTCAATGATCCCGAGGCCGGCGTGCAATTGCCGGCAGCGGTGATCGTCGAAGCGGTGCAGGGCGAGGGCGGTGTGATTCCGGCGGACATCGAGTGGCTGCGCGGTCTGCGCCGAATCACCGAGAAGGCCGGCGTCGCATTGATCGTCGACGAAATCCAGAGCGGTTTCGCCCGTACCGGCAAGATGTTTGCCTTCGAGCACGCCGGCATCACTCCGGACGTGGTGGTGCTGTCCAAAGCCATCGGCGGCAGCCTGCCGCTGGCGGTGGTGGTCTATCGCGACTGGCTCGACACCTGGCAGCCCGGCGCCCACGCCGGTACGTTCCGTGGCAACCAGATGGCGATGGCCGCCGGTTCTGCGGTGATGCGTTATCTGGTCGAGCACAAGGTCTGCGAACACGCCGCCGCCATGGGCGAGCGCTTGAGCGAGCACTTGCACATTCTGCAGCGTGACTTCCCGCAACTGGGCGACATTCGCGGTCGTGGCCTGATGCTCGGTGTCGAACTGGTCGATCCGAACGGCACGCCGGACGCACTCGGCCATCCGCCGGCCTTCGCACGTCTGGCGCCGCTGGTTCAGCGCGAATGCCTCAAGCGCGGGCTGATTCTGGAGTTGGGCGGGCGTCACGGTGCGGTGGTGCGATTCCTGCCGCCACTGGTGATCACCGCCGCAGAAATCGACCGTGTCGCCGAGATCTTCGGTCGTGCGTTGAGCGCCGCGACTGCCGGCCTGTAAATTTTTCGCCGCGTCGAACGTTCTTTCTACATACCCGGCTGCACCCGTCGTGCAGCCCACCCTTACAGCGATGGAGACACAGCATGACGTCAGTATTCGACCGCGAGGACATCCTCTTTCAAGTCGTGGTCAACCACGAAGAGCAGTACTCGATCTGGCCGGACTACAAGGCCGTGCCGGAAGGCTGGCGCACCGTTGGCAAGAGTGGCCTGAAAAAGGAATGCCTGGCCTACATCGAAGAAGTCTGGACCGACATGCGCCCGCTGAGCCTGCGCCAGAAGATGGAAGCGCAAGCGGCTGCACAGTAAGTCTTCAGGCAAAAAGAAACCCGCTGGACTGGAAACAGTCAGCGGGTTTTTCATGTCCGAAAGATCGGCCTTGATGATCGTTCCCACGCTCTGCGTGGGAATGCCTCATTGGACGCTCCGCGTCCGCTTCGGAAGGGACGCGGAGCGTCCCGGCTGCATTCCCACGCAGAGCGTGGAACGATCACTTCTCCTCAGGCGCCGGCCAGGCCCTTGAGCAGCACATCCACATTGCCTTCCAGCTCTGCCACTGGATCCGCCGCATCGGTGCTGAGCACCAGCAGATGACTGCCCGATTCGGCAATTGCCGCTTTCACCGCGTCCGACGGCTGCCGATGGTGCAGCACCACCGCCACGTCATTGTCTTTCAGGGTGGCGGTCAGTTTTTTCAGATCTTCCGGCGTCCACTCGGCATCCGGTCGCGCGTCCTGTCCGATCAATTCCAGATTCAGGCTGCCGATCAGGTAACCGAAGTGATCGCTCAGGCTCATCACGCTCAGGTTGTCGGCACTGGCCAGACGCGCCTCGCTGTCGGCACTGAGCTTCAGCAGGCGCTGCTTCAGTGCCGCCAGATTGGCCTCGATTTTCGGTTTGTCCTTCGGCGCCAGGCGCACCAGGTCCGCCGCCATCACGTCGGCCATGCGCCCCATGTTGTTGCTCGCCAACCACGGCTGGCTGTTCAAACCGTCGACCTTGAGCCCCGGTTGCACGGCAATGCCGGGCAGGGCGCCGTCCACCGGGCGGGCAGCGTCGACTTCGACGATGCGGATGTTGCTGCGGCGGGCGATCGGGTACAGCGGATCGTCGGTCCATAGCGAGCGTACGCCGATCACCGCATCGGCGCCGGTGGCCAGTTTGCTCAGCGCCGGGGCGCCGCGCCCGGTGAAGTAGGCGGTCTGGCGACTGCCCGGCAGATTCGCCGGCGCCGCGCGCTCGAGGCTGATGTCAGTGCCCTTGAGCAGGACTTCGCCCAGACCATAAGTGATGGGCAACGAGGCCAGCACCCGCAGCGGTTTCTCGGCAGCCAGCAGAGGGCTGGAAACCGCGCCGCTGAGGGCGATGGCCAGGGTCAGTTGTCGCAATGAAAAAGCCATTTATCCAAGGTTCCCTTTCAGACTGGGGACGACGCCCCGGGCAATCGCGGCGAGGGCGAAGGCGATACCGGCGACCAGAATGATCGCGGCGCCGGACGGAATCGGCAGGTCGAACACGATCGGCGCGAGAATCCCGCACAGCGTACTGACCGTGGCAATCAGCACCGAACACCAGAAAAAGCCCTTGAGCGAATGGCTGAGCAAGCGGGCGGCCGCCGCCGGAATCACCAGCAGTGCACCGACCAGAATCGCGCCGATGACTTTTACTGCCGCGACGGTGATCAGCGTCACCAGAATCACGAACAGGTAATCCAGGGTTTTCACCGCGACGCCGCGCACCGCCGCCAATTGCGGGTTGAAGCTGGCGAGCATGATGCGGTTGTACAGCGGCAGGGCCAGCGCCATGACCAGCGAGCCAACAATCGCCAGCACCAGCAGGTCGTTACCGTTGACCGTCAGCACCGAGCCGAACAACACGTTTTCCAGAATGTGCACGTTGATCTTGCCCGCCAGAATCAGCAGCAGGCTGGCGCCCAAGGCGAGGGACACCGACAGGAACACGCCGATCAATGTGTCGGGTGCCAGGCCGGTGCGGTTGCGCAGGTAGTTGAGCAAAATGCCGAACAACAGGCAGTAGCCGAACAGGCTGCCGTACGGGCCGGTGTAGGGTTCGCCGAGCAGGATGCCGATGGCCACGCCGGTCAACGCCGCGTGGCCCACCGCCTCGGAGAAAAACGCGAAGCGCTTGACCACCACCAGCGTGCCGAGACCACCCAGTACCGGGCCGATCAGCAGACCGGCCAGCAGCGCATTGACCACAAACCCGTAGGCCAGGGCTTCCGGCAAGTAACCGGAGGAGGCCCAGCCTTGCACCATCAAACGAAAGGCTTCGTAACTCATCAGGCAGCGCTCCGTGGATGGGTCGAGAACAGGGTCAGCAGGCGTTCCGGGGTCAGGGCCTGTTGCGGCGAGGCGTCGAACAGCACGCGGCGGTTGAGGCCGGTGACGCGATTGGCCAGTCGCCCGACCGCTTCCAGATCGTGCTCGATCCACAGCACCGTGATGCCCGCCGCGCGCCAGTCGCCGAGCAGGCGTTCGAACACCTGGATCCCGGCTTCGTCGAGGGCCGACATCGGTTCATCCAGCACCAGCAATTGCGGTGCTGGAATCAGGCCCTGAGCAAGCAGTACCCGCTGGCGTTCGCCACCGGACAGCGCACCCATCCGGCGCTTGCGCTTGTCCTGCATGCCGACTCGCTCCAGCGCATCACCGATGGCGCCGGCGTAGCGTTTACTCAAGCCGAGGAAGGCCGGGCGACGCTGACACATGGCGGCCATGAAATCATCGACGGTCATCGGCAGACCCCGATCGAACTCCAGCGCCTGCGGCACGTAGCCGATGGTGCCGGGTTCGCCGGGCCATTGCAGGCTGAGCCAGCCCTGATGGGGCATCTGCCCGAGCAGGGTCTTGATCAGCGAACTCTTGCCGCCGCCGTTGGGGCCGACCAGCGCATGCACGCTGCCGGGCTGCACCTGGAAGGTGACTTTGTCGAGGATCGTCGTGCGGCCGAGGGTCAGGCTGACGTCGGCGAAATCCAGGGTCGGGCCGTTATGGGTGATTGAGAGGTTTTCCTGGGCCGTCATGCGCCGGACTCCTGAATCGCCCGAACCACGGTGTTGAGGTTGCCGGTCATTTCCTTTTCGTATTTGTCGGCGGTGTATTCGCCATAGGAAATGTGCGACAGCGGGTACAGCTTCACACCGGATTCACGCTGGATGGTTTCGACGTAGGTGGACGGGAAATCCATCTCGGAGAAGATCACTTTCACGTCCAGCTCGCGCAGTTGGTCGATGGTTTTCTTCAACTGGCTCGGACTCGGCTCGATGCCGTGGGCCGGCTCGACCACGGCGGTGACTTCCAGACCGAATTCGCGCAGCAGGTAGTCATAGGCGGCGTGCACCGTGGCCACTCGCAGTTCGGCGTTCGGCGCCTGGGTCAGTTTGGCCAGGGCGTCGGCGCGCATCTGCCGCAGGCGTTTGCCATAGGCGCGGGCGTTCTGGGTGTAGGTCTTGGCGTTGTCCGGGTCGAGCTTGCCCAATTCCCGGGCGATGTTGTTGACCTGGGCAATCGAGGCGCTGATCGACAGGAACGTGTGTGGGTTCACCACTTTGCCGGCACCGCGCGCGGCAACCCCGGTGGCGGCCAGCAACGGCACGTTTTCGTTGGCTTCGATGGTCTTGATGTTCGGCGTTTCGCTGGCGGCGATCATGCGGTCGGCGAAGTCGTCATGACCGACGCCGTTGAGCACGATCACGTCCAGCCCGCTGATGCGCTTGATGTCTTCGGCGCGCGGCTCGTAGGCGTGCGGGTTGAAGCCGGCGGGAATCAGCGGCACGACCTCGGCCTTGTCACCGACGATGTTCGCCACATAACTGTAATACGGATGCAGGGTAATGCCGATGCGCAGGCGTTTGGCCTGATCGGCGCTGGCCAGCGGGCTCAGCAGGCAGGCGCACAGGCCGATCAGCAGCAGGCGCAGGAAAGGACGGCGTTGAGATGAACTAGGCATGGGCAAGCGGTCTTCTCTCGAATGAAGGCGAGGGTTCAACGACGATGTTCGCGGGTCACCCCGGCATCGAATTGCGCGACGATCTGTTTCCAGCCGGCGGCGGACAGCGCTGCGTCGGACAGGTCTGCCGGCGCTTGCAGGTCGGTGGCGCGGTTGAGCCAGATGTCCGGCGCGGCGTCATCGGCTGCGTTCAGGCGCATCAGAAACGAACCGGCCACGGCCGGTGCCTGGCTGTGGCCGAAGTAGGCGCGGTCGGCCAGCAACTGCCAGGCATGACCACCACGACTCACGGAACTGGCGTCCTGGGCGAACGGCGCGAAACCTTCATCCGCCAGGTTCTGCGGGGTTGGCAGCTTTTGCTGTTCTTCGCGCAGCAGGTGGATTTCGTCGAGGGTTACTCGCAGGTCGGCGTAGATGCCTTGCTCGCTGGCGCCGAGGTCGCGACGGGCATCGAGCTGATGGCTGGAAACCGGTTCGGGTTCGTGGGACACCCCGCGCCACGCCACCACGGAACCGGCGACCGCGAGGATCAACAGGCACATCAGCAGCACATTGAGGGTTTCATGTCCGGCACCGGCCGGGCGTACAACCTGGGTGGTCGGCGTGGTCATGGGGCTTCGATATCCGCTTGGTCGATTTCGACCACATGGCCGGGGCCGGCGTCGAACAGCACGTAGAACTCGGCGCCGGGTTTCTTGAACGTCAGGGTCGAATCGGCGCCGAGCTTGCCCGGCACGAGGATGGTTTCGTCGTAGCCGATCACATCGAGGGTCACCCCCGGTGCGCCGCTACCGTCGGAGAAGCCGCCGGTGCATTTGATCTGCTCGGCGTCGATGGCCTTGCACTCGCACATCGGGTTGTGGGCCAGGGCGCTGGCGCTGAAACCGGCACACAGCACCAGCATCAGGCTGCTCAGGCGCAGGCGGGAAAAGCGTCGGGCGAGAGTCATGGTTTGGCTCCTTGTTTGTTCAGCCAGGCGATGGTGGCGGGGGAGGCCTGGCTCAGGGGGATCGAGGCCTGATGCATGCTGCCGTCCCAGCCTTCCATGGTGATCCACAGTTCGGCGTCGGTTCGGGTCTTTTCCGGAATCGGCAACTGGGTGCCCATGCGATACGGCGTGCCGAAGAAGATCACCCCGGCGGCGCGCAGGCTTCGCGGTTTGCCGATGCGCAGGTAGGTGGCCTTGACCTGATCGATGCAGGCATCACACAACGCGACATTGAAGCTTTTCATGTGGCCGGCAGGCCCGGCGGGGCGGGGCGCCTCGTCACGGAATTCGGCCATGCGCAGGCTCCAGGGGCCGACCTGGACTTCTCCGACTTCGCGTTCGCCCAGGCCAGTGTCGCCGCGAAACAGAGACTGGTCCGCAAAGTACCGGGGCATGAAGCCCAGCGGGATCAACAGCAGCAACACGTTGATGTGGAAGCGCCA
Organism: Pseudomonas sp. B21-021; assembly: GCF_024749205.1. Classification (NCBI taxonomy): domain Bacteria; kingdom Pseudomonadati; phylum Pseudomonadota; class Gammaproteobacteria; order Pseudomonadales; family Pseudomonadaceae; genus Pseudomonas; species Pseudomonas sp. B21-021. The sequence continues at coordinate 4,533,520 of NZ_CP087192.1, read as the reverse complement.
CTTGTGCCAGAACAGGCTCAGGCGTGAAGGACGGTTTGCAACGTTGGACTGGCTCACGGGTTGACCTCCGACGGTTCACGGTTCAGGGCCGGTTGCGCCTTGACGCGTTGCTTCTTGTGCTCGCGCTTGAGGGCGTTGGCGGTGGCCAATGCGGTGCGTTTGGTCCAGATCAGCAGTCCGCTGAGCACCATCATGCTCAGCAACAGCCCGAAGAAGAACCAGATCAACTTGATCCACAACCCGCCGAAGTCACCGGTGTGCAACGGCCGCATGGATTCGGTGACGAACTCCAGCGAAGTCCGGTCGGACAGCAGGCGCGAGGCAGCGATTTCGCCGTTGTACGGATTGATCGTCGCGCGCTGATACATCAACGGATACCAGCCGCGCCCCCCGATATCGAGGTGGCTGTAGGCGTTGCCCGGCAGGCTGACATAGCTGGTTTCCAGCCCGGGGATTTTCTGCTGGGCGATCTCGATCGCGCGATCGAGGCTGATCTGCGGGGCCGGCGAACCGTCCGCCGAGAGGGGCACGCTCTCACGGGACATGGCCGGAATCACCGGTTCGCTCGAGATGGAAATGTGGTTGTCGGCCAGCAGCGCCTGAATCAGGAACCAGGTGCCGGTAATCGAAATCACCGCAATGAACCAGATCGACCAGATGCCGCTGAGGCGGTGGAAATCGCCCCAGAAAATCCGCGCGCCGTGGCGAAATCGCAAGGTCGGGCTGAAAAAGCCTTTCCAGAAGCGCTTGTACACCACCAGCCCGGTCACCAGCGAGGCGAGCATGGGCAGGCCGAGGATCGACACCAGGTACCAGCCCCAGCTGTAGCCATTGGTGAAGGGCACCAGCCACCAGCCATGCAGGGCGCGGGTGAAACCTTTGAAATTGAACGCTGGGGCCTCGCCCTGAATGACGCCCGTGTACGGGTTGACGTAGACCGTCAGCGAGCGCCCGTCGGGGTAGCTGACGCGGACATCGAGGGCAAAGTGCGATTCATCGGGGCGGTCGATTTCTTGCACGACCGTTTGCGGCTCGGCTTTCTTGATGGCTGCGATGATCTGGTCGTAGCTGAGCAGCGGCGCATCGTCCGACGGCGCGCTGGCGCGCATCTGCGGGTTGGCCAGCCAGACGATTTCCTGGCTGACCACCGCCAGGGTGCCGGTGACGCAGACGATCAGCACGAAAAACCAGATCGGCAACGCCAGCCAGCTGTGTACCAGGAACCACAGTTTCGAGCGGGATTTCTTCGACATGATGACAAGTCTTGATTCAGAGTGAGGGGGCGGTACTACGGGCTTCGCAGCACGGGGTTCCCCTGAAAGGCCGGTCGTGGCTTTTGCCTACGCGACCAGCCCGCATCTCTATAAGACGGATGACCGAAGCAAATCCCGATAAACGATATGAAAGTAAATGTTTCGCGATTGCATGTTGCTGTCGCGTGGGCAGATTTCTGCGGGGGAGGCGAAGCAGTCCGACGGCACATGCCGTCGGATTGAAGGAGGGGGAATCAGCGGAGAAAGTCGAGCGCTTCGGTGAGCAACAGTTCAGGGACTTCTTCGGCGAGGTAATGCCCGGCCGGCAAAGCCTTGCCCCGTACGTCGGTGGCAACCTGTTGCCATTCCTTGAGCGGATCGAAGCAGCGACCGACAGTGCCCTCGGCGCCCCACAGCACCAGCAAAGGCAGGTTCAGGTGGCGACCGGCCGCGAGATCGGCGCGATCATGTTCCAGGTCGATGCCGGCACTGGCGCGGTAGTCCTCGCAGATCCCCCGAGCACTGCCGGGACGTTCCAGGCAACGCCGGTATTCGCTGAAGGCCTCGTCGGTGAAGGGCGCGAGCCCGGCGCTGCGGCTGCCCATGACACTGCGCAGGTAACCTTCGGGATCGGCTTCGATCAGGGTTTCCGGCAACGGCGCCGGGCGGATCAGGAAGAACCAGTGCCAGTAGGCCCGGGCAAAGGCTTCATTGGTCTGGCTGTACATCGCCAGCGTCGGCGCGATGTCGAGCAGGACCATGCGCTGCACAACTTCGGGATGATCAAGGGCCAGGCGATGGGCGACCCGCGCGCCACGGTCATGGGCAAGGATCGAGAACTGCGTGAAGCCCAGCGCTTTCATCAATTCCACGCCGTCGCGGGCCATTTCGCGTTTGGAATAGTTGGTGTGCCGCTCATCGGCCGGCGGTCGGCTGCTGTCGCCATAACCGCGCAGGTCGGCGGCGATCACCGTGAAGTGCTCGGCCAGTTGCTCGGCGATCTTGTGCCAGATGACGTGGGTCTGCGGGTGCCCGTGCAACAGCAGCAGGCCCGGGCCGCTGCCTTTGAGGCGGTAGCTGATGTCCACACCGTTGACGTGGCGCTGGTCTTTGACGAATCCGGCAAACATCGGGTGATCCTTTATTCAGGCGAGTGGCCTGCATCCTGAAATCGCCGGGCGTTCATGACAAGACGTGAAGCGTGGTTCGACGGTTCATGAATCGTGTTCGCCCATCCCCGCGCGCTGCACGGGAGTGGACACTCGGCGTTGCTAACCCTGCTGGAACATTTCCTTCGCCCGCTGCTCGATCTGCTCTTGTGTCAGATCCTCCTTGCGCGTGGCGAGGAACCACAGATGCCCATACGGATCTTTCAACGTCCCGCTGCGGTCGCCGTAGAACTGATCCTTGACCTCTGATACCGAGGTAGCGCCGGCATCCAGTGCGCGCTGAAAAGATTTGTCGACATCGGTCACGTACAGATGCAAACCGACCGAAACGGCTTTGTCCGGATTGCTCAACGGCCCTTGATCGCACGGCGAGCCGAGCATGATCGCGCTGTCACCGATGCGCAGTTCGGCGTGGCCGATGCCGCCGTCGGGCATGCTCAGGCGCATGACTTCGGTGGCACCGAACGCCTTCTTATAGAAGTCGATGGCTTCGGCAGCTTTGTGAATGCCGAGGTACGGGGTAATGCTGTGATACCCCTCGGGAATGGGTTTGACGCTCATGGCGGTACTCCCTGTTATTTGTTGCCTGGTTTTTATTAGAGGTTGAAGGTGTGCCTTCGCCGGGGTTGCCGGTCGCTCAACTATAGATCCGTACCATCGCCCTGAACGACTACCCGACGAGCAGCCACCGCACTGTTCAGCCATCGACAGTGAAGCAACAGAATGCGCGGGTTTTTCATCGTCAGATACCCTGAAAATCCGCTGTAACCCCCGAAAGACAAGGCCTGTCGGTCAGGCACAGAAGCTGCAATGACCCGGTACAAAACCGATACCGAGAGTCATCCATGTCTGAATCTGCCGTTTATCCGATCAACCCGCCGGCCGCCCACCGGATCGCCGACGACGTTGAAGCCTTGCGCGTGGCCGCGCAGGTCGCCGCCGTCTTGCAGGAACACGCCGCCGAGCGTGACCGCAGCCGCGAAGTGCCCGCCGAGATCGTCGATCTGTATTCCAACAGTGGCCTGTGGGGCATCACCGTGCCGAAGGAATACGGCGGCGCGCAGGTGTCCTGTGCGGTGCTAGCGCAGGTGATTGCGATCATTTCCGCCGCCGATCCGTCGCTCGGGCAGATCCCGCAAAACCATTACTGCCTGCTCGAAGACATCCGCCTGCAAGGCACCCCGGCGCAGCAGGCGCATTTCTTTGAGCTGGCGCTGCAAGGTCATCGTTTCGCCAACGCGCTGTCGGAAACCGGCGGCAAGAATGTGCAGGACATTCAGGCGACCCTCCGCCGTTATGGCGCCGGTTTCGTGATCAACGGTCGCAAGGGCTACTGCACCGGTTCGCTCTACGCCCACTGGCTGGCGGTGCTGGCGCTGGATGAAGAACAGAAGGGCCAGTTGGCCTTCGTCGAACGTGGCACGAAAGGGCTGGTGATCGTTGATGATTGGGACAGCATCGGCCAGCGCACCACGTCCAGCGGCACGGTGCTGGCGCAAGATTTACAGGTGGCACCATTCAATCTGTTTCCGACGTACCGTTCCTACGAGAACCCGACCCTGGCCGGGCCGTTCGCCCAGTTGACCACCGCCGCCATCGACGCCGGCATCGCCCGGGCAGCCTTGCGCGATACCGTGGAATTTGTCCGCCAGTTCGCCCGACCGTGGATCGATGCGGGTGTGGAAAAGGCCAGTGAAGATCCGCTGACGATCATTCAGATCGGCGCGCTGGAAATCCGCCTGGAAGCCGCCGAAGCCTTGCTCGAACGCGCGGGTTGGGCGCTCGACGCTGCACGTCCGGCACCGGATGAAGACAACGTCGCGCTGGCGTCCCTGGCCGTGGCCAAGGCCAAAGTGCTGACCACCGAAATCGCCATCGAGGCCAGCAACAAGCTGTTCGAACTCGGCGGTACCCGCTCGACCCTGAAGAAGCACAACTTCGACCGCCACTGGCGCAACGCTCGGGTCCATACCCTGCATGACCCAGTGCGCTGGAAATACCACGTGGTCGGCAACTGGCTGCTCAACGGGGTCAAACCACCGCGCCACGACTGGTCCTGATCATGGCCGAATGGTTCAAGCACATTTACTGGGCCGACATCGCTCAGGCCTGTCTCGACACCCTGAGCATGCTCGGCGCGGCGCTGCTGTTCACGGTGTTGCTGGGCTTGCCGCTGGGGTTGCTGCTGTTCCTCACCGGCAAGCGCCAGTTGCATGAAACGGTTGGCCTGTACCGGGTGCTGTCGGTGATCGTGAACATGCTGCGTTCGCTGCCGTTCATCATTTTGCTGATCGTGCTGATTCCGCTGACTACGTTGCTGGTGGGCACCTCGCTGGGCGTGCCCGGGACCATTCCGCCATTGGTGGTCGGTTGCACACCATTCTTTGCGCGGCTGGTGGAAACCGCGTTGCGCGAAGTCGATCGCGGCGTGGTCGAGGCGACCCAGGCGATGGGCGCCAACACCTGGCAGATCATCCGCCACACCCTGCTGCCGGAAGCCCGCGGCGGGTTGCTGGCAGCGGTGACGGTCACCGCCATCGTGCTGGTGGATTACACGGCGATGGCCGGCGTGATCGGTGGCGGCGGGCTCGGTGATCTGGCGATCCGCTACGGCTATCAGCGCTTTCAGACCGACGTGATGGTGGTCACCGTGGTGTTGCTGCTGATTCTGGTGCAGGCCCTGCAAATGACCGGTGACCGTCTGGTGGCGCACTACAGCCGACGCTGAAAAAACAAGTTCAACCCATAAAGGCCCCACGTTCACCCCACGACGGCCACTCAAATCTGCCTTGGAGCACAGCATGAAAAAGACCCTGGCCGTACTGGCTGCCGTTCTGTCGTTCGGCGCCCATGCCAACGAAAAACTGATCGTCGGTGCCACCCCGGTGCCGCACGCGGAAATCCTCGAGTTCGTCAAACCGACCCTGGCCAGGGAAGGTGTGGATCTGGACATCAAGGTCTTTACCGACTTCATCCAGCCCAACCAGCAACTGGCGCTGAAAAACCTCGACGCCAACTATTACCAGTACCGGCCGTTTCTCGATGATTTCAACAAGACTCGCCATACCGATCTGGTGCCGGTGGTCGGCGTGCACATCGAACCGTTCGGTGCTTACTCGACCAAGATCAAGAACATCTCGGAACTGAAGGACGGCGCCAGCGTGTCGATCCCCAATGACCCGGTGAACACTGGTCGCGCCCTGGTGCTGCTGCACGAGGCGGGACTGATCAAACTCAAGGACCCGAGCAACACCCTGGCCACCCAGCGCGACATCGTCGAAAACCCCAAGCACCTGAAAATTCGTGAACTGGAGGGCGCGTTGCTGGCTCGTTCGGTGGGTCAGGTGGACCTGGCGTTCGTGTTCGCCAACTACGCGCTGGAAGCCGGGATCGACACCAACAGCGCGCTGATCGTCGAGAAGGGCAAGAGTCTATACATCGAGTTTCTGGTCGCACGTCCCGACAACATCAACGACCCGGGCCTGCAGAAACTGGCCAAGGCGTTGAATTCCGATGAAGTGCGTCAGTTCATTCTGACCCGCTACAAAGGGCAGATTGCGCCGGGCTTCTGATGGATCGAATTGGGGGTTCCCATGGCATGGGAACCCTCACTTGGGTACGTCGAGAAAGTGCGCCCCCGGCCCTTGCTCGCCCAGCACATCGCCCTGATTGCGCAGCGGGCAGGCTTCCATCGACAGGCATCCGCAGCCGATGCAACCGGTCAGTCGATCCCGCAGCAGCATCAACTGATTGATCCGCTCGTCCAGCTCCCGCCGCCACTGCTCCGACAACACTTTCCAGTCCGCCGCCGTTGGTGCGCGGTTGTCCGGTAGCTGTTTCAACGCCTCGCCGATTTCTGCCAGCGGAATGCCCAGGCGTTGCGCCACCTTGATCAGCGCCACCCGCCGCAGTACTTCCCGTGGATAACGCCGCTGGTTGCCGGCATTGCGCTGGCTCTTGATCAACCCTTTGGATTCATAAAAGTGCAGGGCGGTGACCGCCACACCGCTGCGGGCCGCGACTTCGCCGACGGTCAATTGCTTGTGCACATTTTCCGCAGTGACCATTTGCAAATTGCCCCTTGACCTCTAGTTAACTCGAGGTTTTACCCTGCAGGCCTTCGAATCGCAAGATTCGTCTGACAGAGTGGGGATGTCATGCAAGCACCAGCGAAAAACCGCAGCTTTACCCAATTGATCGAATTTGAAATCGAACCCGGCCAGCAACCGGCGCTGGTCTCGGCGCTGGCGGTGCAGACTGAACGTCTGGCCCAGCGTTACGCCGGTTTCGTCAGCGCCAGCGTCCAGGCCAGCGACGATGGCCGGCGAGTGTTGAGCTTTCTGCAATGGCAGTCCCGCGAGGCGGGGGAGGCGGCGTTCCAGAGTTTCGAAACCGGCGAGCAGGATTTCTGGCAACTGATCCGCACCCATCAGGCGCGCACCGTGACCTTCGGTTCATTCCAGGTGCTGAGCAGCATCGCCCGCAGTCATGACGACGGCTTGCACTGCCAACTGGTTGGCTAGATCGACAGCTGGATCAAGCGCTCGCCTTGCAGGTTTTCCGTGGGTCGCCGCTTGTTCACCGCCAGTTCGCCGATCTTGATCAGCCGCGTGCGGGTGACGTTGCGGCTCAGGCCGAGCAGGGACGCAGTGTGCACCTGGTTGTAATGGCAGAAGCGATAAGCCGCGCGCAGCAACGCGTCTTCGACTTTTTCATGCAGGGCGCCGGCCTGTTGCTCGAAGAGTTTCTGGAAGGCGCGTTCCAGCAGCGCTTCCGGTGAGTCGTCGGCGGTCGCGTGCTGATCGTCCGGACGGTCGATGCGCAGGTTCGACAGGCGCAGATCGTCGCGTTCGATCAAGCCGTTACGGCAGATCAACAGCGTGTGATGGATGACGTTTTCCAGTTCGCGGATGTTGCCCGGCCAACTGTAGCCGCGCAGCTTGTGCTCGGCGCCGGGGCTGATGGTGATGCGTCCGTAGCCCAGGCGCTGACTGTAGGCCTCGATGAAATGCCGGGTCAGCGGCAGGATGTCGCCGGGCCGATCGCGCAACGGGCTCAGCTCCAGATTGACCACGTTCAGCCGGTAATACAGATCCTCGCGGAAATGCCCGGCGTTGATGGCTTTCTCCAGTTGCACGTTGGTCGCCGCCAGCACTCGCACATCGATGGGAATGCTCTTGCGCGAACCCAGGCGCACCACTTCACGCTCCTGCAACACCCGCAGCAATTTGACCTGAATGGCCATCGGCAGATCGCCGATTTCATCAAGGAACAAGGTGCCGCCATCCGCCTCTTCAAACCATCCGGCCTTGGCGCTGAGGGCGCCGGTGAAGGCGCCTTTTTCATGGCCGAACAGTTCGGCTTCCACCAGCGATTCGGAAAACGCCCCGCAGTTCACCGCAATGAACGGCCGGTTGCGCCGGTTGCTCAGGTTGTGGATGTGCCGCGCTACCAACTCTTTGCCGGTGCCGGTTTCGCCGATGATCAGCACGCTGGCTTCGCTCGGCGCGACCTGTTGCAGATGCGCGAGCAGGGCCTGGGATTTCGGGTCTTCGAACACCTGGGCAGTGGCGCGAATCGAAGTGGCCAGGGCGGGTGAGGGCGGCAGGGTCAGCAGTTGCATGGGTCTCGCTCCACGAAAGGAAATCAGGAATAGAACGTCGGCACCGGCAGGGACTGGTTCAGCGCCCAGTCGCCCAGCTCGTGGAGTTTGTAATCCAGCGGGTCGTGCAAGGTTTGCGTGCGCAGGTTGCGCCAGTGTCGGTCGAGACGCAGCGACGCGTGGGTCGAACGGGCGCCGGTGACTTCGAACAATCGGCTGCAAATCTCCAGGCCCTGACGACTGGCGGCGACCTTGGCGGTGGCAATCGCCGTGGCGAGGTGACCGCGTTCTTCGGCGCTGAGGTTCGGGCCTTTGGCCCAGGCCTCGTCGAGCAACGCAGCGGCGCGTTCCACCAACAACCGGATGCCTTCGAGGGCGACCCAGAACTCGCCGTAATGCGCCAGCACATAAGGATCTTCACGCACCTCGCGCACCGAGGATTTGTGCCAGACGCGGGTTTCACTCAGGGTGTATTGCCGCGCCTCTTCGAACGCCCCTTCGGCGATGCCGAGAAACATGTGGGTGAACGTCAGTTGTGCAATCAACGGGCGCAAACAGGCGAACGGTGTGCTCAACGGGCCCGGATCCAGCAACAGTTCCGATTCTTCGACCCGCACCCGTTCGAACGTGGCGCTGCCGCTGTCGGTCTGGCGCTGGCCGATGTTGTTCCAGTCGTTGTGCAGGGTGATGCCGCTGCGGCCGCTGGGGATCGCCGCGATCAGCAGTTTTCCGCCGTTGCTTTCGTCCACCGCCGAGGCAATCAGCATCTGTGAATCGCTGGCGCCGGAGCAGAAGCTCTTCTTGCCGGAAAACTCGCGCCAGCCACCCAGATCCTTGACCACGGTGCGGGTGTCCAGCGGATTGAGCGCGTTGCCCCAGAACCAGTTCTGCCGCGCGGTCTGTTCGAACCACGGTTGCCATTGTTCCGGGCGGGAAAACAACCGGACGGTGGCGAGCATTAAATGATGAAAACCGAAGACGTGGGCGATCGAGCTGTCGACCTTGGCGAATTCGCGCACGACTTCCAGGGTTTCGCTCCAGCGCGCGCCGAGGCCGCCGTAACGGGTGGGAATGCTCAGGGCCAGCAGACCGCTGTCGCGCAGGGCGTCGCGTTCGGCTTTTGGTGTGCCGCCACGCTCGTCGCGCTCGACGGCGGTCAGGGCAAATTCGGCGGCCAGTTGGCGGGCGGTCTGCAACGGGGAGAGCAGGGTGCTTTGCGGTTTGGCAGTCACTCGGTCTTCCTCAGGCGTTGGCTTTGGCGGGCAGAACATCGTTGGCGATCATTTCGCCGAACGGCCCGGTGAGGTTGGTGACACCGCGTCCAGCCAGGCTCGCGTACGGCTCGGGCAGCAGCGGGAACACCAGCTCGGCAAAGCGGTAGGCCTCTTCCAGATGCGGGTAGCCGGAGAAGATGAAGCTCTCGATGCCCAGATCCGCGTACTCCTTGATTCGCGCCGCCACTTGCTGCGGATCGCCGACCAATGCAGTGCCGGCACCGCCGCGCACCAGACCGACGCCGGCCCACAGGTTGGGGGCGATTTCCAGGTTGTCGCGGCGCCCGTCGTGCAGGGCGGCCATGCGTCGCTGGCCTTCGGAATCGAAGCGCGAAAAGGATTTCTGCGCGGCCTCGATGGTTTCGTCGCTGATGTGTTCGATCAGTTTGTCGGCGGCTTTCCAGGCTTCTTCGGCGGTCTCGCGCACGATCACGTGCAGGCGAATGCCGAACTTCACCTTGCGTCCGTGACGGGCGGCGCGTTCGCGCACATCGGCGAGTTTTTCGGCGACGGCGGCCGGTGGTTCACCCCAGGTCAGGTACACGTCGACCTGCTCGGCGGCCAGATCGTGGGCTGCGTCGGAGGAACCGCCGAAGTACAGCGGCGGATAGGGTTTCTGCACCGGTGGATACAGCGCCTTGGCGTTCTGTACTTTCAGATGTTTGCCTTCGAAATCCACCGCTTCGCCTTGCAACACGCGACGCCAGATCTTGAGGAATTCGTCGGTGACTTCGTAGCGTTCGCTGTGGCTGAGGAAACTGCCGTCGCCACGGTTTTCGTCGGGATCACCGCCGGTCACGACGTTGATCAGCAAGCGGCCGTTGGACAGTCGATCGAGGGTCGCGGCCATTCGCGCCGAGACGGTCGGCGAGATGATCCCCGGACGGATCGCCACCAGATAACGCAGGCGTTCGGTCAGCGGCACCAGCGCCGAGGCGATCACCCACGAATCCTCGCAGGAACGGCCGGTGGGAATCAGCACGCCGTGGTAACCGAGGCTGTCGGCGGCTTGCGCCACCTGTTTCAGGTAATTGAGGGTGACCGGGCGCGCGCCTTGGGTGGTGCCCAGATAGTGACCGTCGCCGTGGGTCGGCAGGAACCAGAAAACATCCATGAACAGCTCCTTAAGCGATCTTCAGCAACGGTTTGATGTGAGTGCCAAACAGCGGCGCGGCGCGTTCGGCGGCCAGGCGGATGCGCGCCTTGAGCGGTTCGCTGGTGATCTGGTAGTCGGCGAAATCGGCTTCGGTGGCGTACACGCCGATCGGCAGGGTCACGGCCTGGAAGAAACTGAACAGCGGGCGCAACTGGTGATCGAGGACCAACGCATGGCGTTCGCTGCCACCGGTGGCGGCAAGCAGCACAGGTGTGTCGATCAGCGCATTCAGGTCGATCAGGTCGAACAAATGCTTGAGCAGTCCCGGATAGGAGCCGCGATAGACCGGCGCGGCGACGATCAGCAGATCAGCCTGTTCGATGGCCTGCAGTTCGGCTTCGATCTCGGCCGGCAGTTCCTGACGGGACAGTGCAGCGCCCAGCGGGCGGGCGATGTCACCGAGTTCGATGAGGTGACTCTCGACCGGCAGGTGCCCGGACAATTCGGCCAGCAGGGCCTGGGTCAGCACCAGGGTGCGAGACGGACGCCAGGTTCCGCCGGACAGGGCGACGACTTTCAGTGGACGCGACATGGTCAGTTCCTTTTTCAACAGTTGCTCGGCGAGCAGTGAGTAGTCACCGGAGCAGAGCAAGCGCTGTACCAATTCCTGTAAGGCCCGTATTCCGGGGCTTTGAGCGTTGTCGGCGGCTGTGCTCGTGTGACTTTCAGGCCGGTTTGTTGAACCGCTGTTGCCTGGGAAACAGTTGCTGGAGCAACAGTGCCGAACGCGATGAAGGATTTATAAAGGCTGACTGTTATTCCGTAAAAGACTGTTAATTGATATTGATAGGTCTTTTGAGAATATGCAGGACGAATCCTGCCCGAATTCTGATAGCCACTATTGAGAGCGTTGATTTCTGCCAAAGCGTGCCCGGGCGTACCTTTTCTCCATCGACCCACACTGCTCGCCAGGACGCTCCCATGAATCGTTTACTGACTGTTTCCCTGATGCTCTCTCTCTCCGTTCTCGCTGGTTGCGCGAGCCACGTTTCCCCGGAACTGCGCCCTTACACGGCGGAAGAAACCCGCGAACTGGCGCTGGAAACCTTGAACCGCAGCGGCTTGTCGTTCGAGGAATACCACGCGAAGAAAGCCCAACTGCTTGGCCAGCCGCAGAAGACTTTCGGTTTCGACAGCAAGGGTGAAATGAGCGCCGAGCGGGCCGTACAGCTGCACGGTCGTCCTAGCTGATCCGTAACTGTACTGCTCGAAGTTTTACCCAACTGTCCGTGGGTTTGCGCGGCGCCGTGGGATAGGGTCAACACCTGAATGACCCTGACGGACTGCCTGCCATGACCCTCTCGCTCGACCTGCTGCTGGGCTTTGCCCTGTTTGCCCTTGTCACCTCGATCACACCGGGGCCGAACAACACCATGTTGCTGGCGTCGGGCGTGAACTTCGGTTTTAACCGCACCATCCCCCATATGCTCGGCATTACCTGCGGTTTCTTCGTGCTGGTGGTGGCGGTGGGTTTTGGCCTTGGCGCGGTGTTCCAGACTTATCCGCTGCTTTATACGGTCCTGCGTTACGTCGGCGCGGCGTACTTGCTCTATCTGGCTTGGAAGATCGCTCACTCCGGCCCGGTCGGTGATAGCGAGCAGGGCGAGGCGAAACCGATCAGCTATCTCGGCGCGGCGGCTTTCCAGTGGGTCAATCCAAAGGCGTGGATCATGGCCATCGGTGCCATCAGCACGTACACGCCGATGCAGGGTTATTTCACCAACGTGATCGTGATTGCGGCGGTGTTTGCTATCATCAACCTGCCGAGCGTCGGCGTCTGGGCGGCTTGCGGGACCTTGCTGCGCAACGTGCTCAAGGATCGCCGCTGGTTGCGGTTGTTCAACTGGGGCATGGCAGCGCTGCTGGTGATCTCGCTGTATCCGTTACTCCTTGAAAGCTTTAGCTGACGCAGCGCTACAACCGCCGGCCCGATGCCTGTTAAAGTCGCGTTCAGGAGCGTTCCTACGCACTTTTAAATGAAGTTGTTCTTCTTTAACGGCATCCGATCAGGTATTGATGACGCTCTCGAACCCGGACGCAGCTCACAAGGCTGCGTCGTGCCGTTTGTAGACACGAGCTTCCTGATCCCGGAACACGCTCTGCGAGTCTTTTTATGAACACACGTCCGCTGTATTTCGATTACGCCGCCACCACCCCGGTGGACGAGCGGGTCATCCAGGTGATGATCGAGTGTCTGGGTTTCAACGGTAACTTCGGCAACCCGGCCTCCAGCTCCCACGCCTTCGGCCAGCAGGCCCGGCAAACGGTCGAGAACGCTCGCCGGCAAGTCGCCGAACTGGTCGGCGCCCAGGCGCAGCAGATCGTCTGGACCTCCGGCGCTACAGAATCCAACAACCTCGCCCTTAAAGGTGTGGCTCAGGCCCGTGGTGTGTCCGGCGGGCACATCATCACCAGCCAGATCGAACACAAGGCCATCCTCGACACCGCCCGGCAATTGCAGGACGCCGGTGTCGCCGTGACCTATCTGGTGCCGGACGCCGAAGGCCTGATTACCCCGCAAGCGGTCAGCGAAGCGATGCGCGATGACACCTTTCTGGTGTCGCTGATGCTGGTCAACAACGAACTCGGCACCGTCAACGACATCCCGGCCATCGGCGAAGTGGTGCGTGGGCGTGGAGCGTTGTTCCACGTCGATGCTGCCCAGGGCGCCGGCAAGGTCGCGATCGATCTGGCGCAGTGGCCGGTGGACCTGATGTCGTTCTCGGCGCACAAGCTTTACGGCCCTAAAGGCATCGGCGCGCTGTACGTCGGCCCGCATGCGCAGCAGCGTTTGCAGGCGCAGATTCACGGTGGTGGCCACGAGGGCGGGTTGCGTTCCGGAACGCTGGCGACTCACCAGATCGCTGCCATGGGCTCGGCATTTGCCTTGGCCGCCGAAGCTTTCGATGACGAGAAGAAAACCATCGTCGCGCTGCGCGAGCGTCTGCTCGAACAACTCTTGAGCCTGCCTGGCGTGCGCCTCAATGGCAGCAGCACCCAACGTATCCCGCACACCTTGAGCCTGACCTTCAGCGAAGGCGAGTTCAACCCGGCAGCGCTGAGCCATTCGATCGCGTTTTCCGCGACCTCGGCCTGCAATTCCGCCAGCAACGCGCCGTCCCACGTCTTGCTGGCATTAGGGCATGACGCGCACCTGGCCGGCCGTACCATTCGCCTGAGCCTCGGCCGTTTCACCACCGCCGAGGACATCGACAAGGCTGTAGAACTGATCAAGACCGCCTGCGCCAGTGCTCCGGCATTCTGGGCGACAGGGCTTTAACGAGCCGGCTTCGAACGGCACCGAACAATAACGATGAAGTGATTGGCAGGAGACATGATGAGTACCCAGACTTTGACCGAAGGAACGGTTCCCCAGCGCCTCGCGCACACCCGTGAACTGATGCGTCGCGAAGGTATCCACGCGTTGCTGGTGCCGTCCGCCGACCCGCACCTGTCGGAATACTTGCCGGGTTACTGGCAGGGCCGGCAATGGCTGTCGGGTTTTCATGGCTCGGTCGGCACGTTGATTGTCACCACCGATTTCGCCGGGGTCTGGGCCGACAGCCGTTACTGGGAGCAGGCGACCAAGGAACTCAAGGGCAGCGGCATCGAACTGGTGAAACTGCAACCGGGTCAGCCGAGCCCGCTGGACTGGCTGGCCGAGCAGACGCCGGAAGGTGGCGTGGTCGCGGTTGACGGCGCGGTGATGGCCGTCGCATCGGCGCGTACGCTGGGCGGCAAGCTCGAAGCGCGGGGCGCCAGTCTGCGGACCGACATCGACTTGTTGAAAGAAGTCTGGAGCGATCGCCCGGCGTTGCCGAATGCGCCGATCTATCAGCACCTGCCACCGCAGGCGACTGTCAGCCGTGGCGAAAAGCTCGGAAAACTGCGCGAAACCCTGCAGGAGCGCGGCGCTGACTGGCACTTCATCGCTACCCTCGACGACATCGCCTGGCTGTTCAACCTGCGCGGCGGCGATGTGTCGTTCAACCCGGTGTTCGTTTCCTTCGCCCTGATCAGCCAGCAGCAAGCCACGCTGTTTGTGGCCTTGAGCAAGGTCGATGTTGAGCTGCGTGCCGTGCTGGAAAAAGACGGCGTGACCCTGCGTGACTACAGCGAAGTCGCTGACGCCTTGCGTGCTATTCCGAGCGGCGCGAGCCTGCTGGTGGATCCGGCGCGGGTCACTAGCGGTCTGCTGGATAACCTCGACACTGGCGTGAAATTGGTCGAAGGCCTGAACCCGACCACACTGGCCAAGTCGCAGAAGAGCCTGGCGGATGCCGGGCACATCCGTCAGGCGATGGAGCAGGATGGCGCGGCGCTGTGCGAGTTTTTCACCTGGCTGGAATCGGCCTGGGGTCGTGAGCGCATTACCGAGCTGACCATCGACGAAAAACTCACGGCGGCCCGTGAGCGTCGCCCGGATTATGTGTCGCTGAGTTTCAACACCATTGCCGCGTACAACGCCAACGGCGCGATGCCGCATTACCACGCCACCCCGGAAGAGCACGCGGTGATCGAGGGTGACGGCTTGTTGCTGATCGATTCCGGTGGTCAATACCTGGGCGGCACTACCGACATCACGCGCATGGTGGCTGTTGGTACGCCAACCGAAGAGCAGAAGCGCGATTGCACTCGTGTGCTGAAAGGCGTGATTGCCTTGTCCCGTGCGCGATTCCCGAAAGACATTCTGTCGCCGTTGCTGGATGCGATTGCCCGCGCGCCGATCTGGGCCGATAACGTCGACTATGGTCACGGCACCGGTCACGGCGTGGGTTATTTCCTCAACGTTCATGAAGGTCCGCAGGTGATCGCCTATCAGGCGGCGCCGGCGCCGCAAACCGCCATGCAACCGGGCATGATCACTTCCATCGAGCCGGGCACTTATCGTCCGGGCCGCTGGGGTGTGCGGATCGAAAACCTGGCGATGAACGTTGAAGCAGGAAGCAGCGAGTTCGGCGAGTTCCTCAAGTTCGAAACCCTGACCCTGTGCCCGATCGACACTCGCTGCCTGGAACCGTCGTTGCTGACGCAAGAAGAGAAGCAGTGGTTCAACGCCTATCACGCCGAAGTGCGCGAGCGCCTGAGCCCGTTGCTTGACGGCGCGGCACTGGAATGGCTGAACACGCGTACTGCCGCTATCTGATCGGTTGAAGCTCGGGCGCTGCAGCCAGCGCCTGGGTCATGAAATCGACAAACGCGTTGACCCTGGCGGACTGGCGACGGTTCGCCGGGGACACGGCGTGAATCGGCAATGATCGGGTCTGGTAGTCCTGCAACAGGGCGACCACTCGACCCACCTTCAAATCTTCGCTGAACAGCCAGACCGGTGACAGCGAAATCCCCAATCCTCCCAAGACCATTTCGCGGATCGCTTCGGAGTTGTTGCTCTGGGCGTTGCCCTGGATGCGTACGTCGTGGTGTTGGCCATCCTTCTCGTAGGTCCACAGATTCTGAGTGCTGAGCAGGTTGAATTGCAGGCAGTTGTGCTTCGCAAGATCCTGAGGTGATTGTGGGTGACCGTGGCGTTGCAGGTAATCGGGCGTCGCCACCGTGAGCCGGTGGGTGGTGCCGATGCGTCGGGCGATCATGCCGCTGTCGTTCAGCTCGCCGATGCGCAGGCTGACGTCCAGGCCTTCGCTGACCAGATCCAGATTCTGATCGCTCAGTTGCAGGTCGACCTGCACCTGCGGGTAGCGCTGCAGAAATTCCGCCAGTCGCGAAGCGATCTGCAAGCGGCCGAAACTGACGGAGGAGCCGATTCGCAGAGGACCGGCCACGGTTTCCCTGCCGGACTGGAAACTGTGCTCGGCGGCATCCACGGCAGCGAGGATATTTCGACATTCGTTGTAGTACCGCTGACCTTCATCGGTCAGTGACAGCTTGCGTGTACTGCGGGCAATCAGCTTGCCGCCCAATTGACTCTCAAGAGCGCGCAGGACTTTGCTGATGGTCGGCTGGGTGGTGTGCAGTTCCCGGGCAACGGCGGAGAAACTGCCGCGTTCGACCACCCGGACGAAGATGGTCATTGCGTTGAGCTTGTCCATGAAGCGCCTCATTCATGCCGATTTGGCATGATCACTATAGTCATTTGGCGTCTTATCGGCATGGATCTGCTGCGGGAACATGGCTTCACTTTCTCCCACAGGAATGACCGAAATGACTGACTCACTGAACATGAAAGCCCTGATAGTGGACACCGCCAACGGGCCGTTACGCATGGTTTCCCTTGAGCGCCCCGTGGCAGAGGCCGGGCAGGTATTGGTGCGGATCAAGGCCAGCGGTGTGAATCCGCTGGATCTGAAAATCCGAGCAGGGCAGGCCGCCCATGCCCGGCAACCGTTGCCAGCGGTGTTGGGGTTGGATCTGGCGGGTGTGATCGAAGCGGTGGGTGAGGGCGTGCAGGATTGGGCGCCGGGCGATGAGGTGTATGCGTTTGCCACGGGGATTGGTGGCGCGCAAGGTTCGCTGGCCGAGTTTGCAGTGGTGGACGCTCGACTGCTGGCGCGTAAGCCTTTGAACCTGAGCCCGCGCGAGGCCGCGAGCCTGCCATTGATATTGATCACGGCGTGGGAAGGCCTGGTGGATCGGGCTCGGGTGAGTGCGGGGCAGAAGGTGTTGATTCACGGTGGTGCGGGTGGTGTCGGGCATGTCGCCGTTCAACTGGCCCGAGCATTGGGTGCTGAAGTATATGCAACGGGGTCTGCGGGACAACGCTCGATCATCGAGGGTTACGGCGCGACGTTCATCGATTATCGAGAGAGCTCGGTGGAGGACTATGTCGCCGAGTTCACGGCGGGGGAGGGGTTCGACATTGTCTATGACACGGTCGGGGGAGAGACGCTGGACGCCTCGTTCAAAGCCGCACGGACCTACAGCGGGCATGTACTCAGTTGCCTCGGTTGGGGGCAGCACAGTCTTGCGCCGTTGTCGTTTCGTGGGGCGACGTATTCGGGCGTGTTCACCTTGTTGCCGTTATTGACCGGCAGGGGCTGTGAGCATCATGGCGAGATTTTGCGACAGGCTGCCGCGCTGATTGAGTCCGGTCAGCTGCGACCTCTGCTTGATCCGCGTCGGTTCACGCTGGAAACCGCCGGGGAAGCCCATGAGCTGCTGGCGACGAAAGCAGCTCAGGGGCGTCTGGTGGTGGAGATTTAGCGAAGGGCTTCCACTACAAAGTCGAGCCGGTCCTGACCGAAGAACAACTGGTTGTCGATGAACATGCTCGGCGCACCGAAGACGCCACGCTTCACGGCGATTTCGGTGTTGTCCTTTAGTGCGGCCTTGACTGCTTCATCGTTGGTCAATGCCAGTACTTCTTCAGGATTGAAGCCATGTTCAGTCAGCACGGCGGCAACCGCTGCCGGCTCATCGAGGGGGCGGCCTTCAACCCACAGCGCTTTGAACAGGCAATCGATGAATGCCAGGAAGCGATCAGGATGACGCAGTTGAATGCCGGTGACCGCGCGCATCAACATCAGGGTATTGATCGGGAAATGCGGGTTGAATTTAAGGGGCATGCCGTAGCGTTTGGCGTAGCGGTCCAGGTCCTGAAACATGTAGCGACCCTTGGCCGGGATCATTGCCGGCGACGCGTTACCGGTGGCTTTGAAGACGCCGCCCAGCAACATCGGAATGTAGATCAACTGGCTACCGTTTTCGGCGCAGATTTTCGGCAGTTGGGTGTACGCCAGATAAGTGGCGGGGCTGCCGAGATCGAAATAGAACTCCACGGTTTTGCTCATGTTCGCTGCACTCTGTTTTTGTTATTGGGGGGATTACCAGCGCTCGTTCCACGGACGCAGATCCAGTTCGAACGTCCAGGCATCCCGTGGCTGGCTATGCAGATACCAGTAGTTCTCGGCGATGTGTTCTGGATTGAGAATGCCGTCCTGGTCCTTGGTGGCGTATTTGTCAGGGAAGTTGTCGCGGATGAAATCGGTATCGATGGCGCCGTCGACCACGACGTGGGCGACATGGATGTTCATCGGGCCAAGCTCTCTGGCCATGCTCTGTGCCAGAGCCCGGATACCGTGCTTGGCTCCGGCGAATGCGGCGAAGCCTGAGGCGCCGCGTAATCCGGCAGTTGCGCCGGTGAACAGGATCGTGCCGCGGCTGCGGGTCACCATCCGTTTGGCGACTTCCCGGGCATTGAGGAAACCGGAGAAACAGGCCATTTCCCAGATCTTGAAATACTTGCGGGCGGTTTCTTCGAGAATGCTGCAGGGCACGTTGGCGCCGATGTTGAAAACGAATGCTTCAATCGGACCGAGGCGGGTTTCGATGTCTTCGATCAGTGCAATTACATCTTCTTCCTTGCGCGCATCGCAGGCAAAACCGTGGGCTTCACCGCCGTCCGCCTGAATCGCTTCCACCAACGGCTGCAATTTGTCGGCGCTGCGCCGCGTGACGCACGCGACGAAACCTTCCTTGGCGAACCGCTTGGCGATGGCGCCGCCCGTGGCATCACCTGCACCGACAACCAATACGACCTTCTTGTTATTCATGGGTGGATCCCTTTAGTAAACGATCGTTAAGTGAACGAACGTTATGCTAGGATTTGCTCAGCGTCAAGGCACTCAATGTGAGGACAAATACATGCGGTACTCCGCCGGTCACAAGCTGGAAACCAAAGAAAAGCTCCTGCAAAGCAGCTCGCTGTCTGCGAAAAAGACCGGGTTTTCATCAATGGGCGTCGATGGCCTGATGAAAGCAATCGGCCTGAGCGGGGCGGCGTTCTACAGTCATTTCTCGTCCAAGGACGCCTTGTTCGCGGCTATCGTCGAGCGAGAGTTGTGCCAGAGTCTGGAGCGCTTGGGCGGGCAGGGTACGCAGGATCGTGAACGGCTGGAGCGGTGCCTGAAACTGTATCTGAACATGGCTCATGTCGAGCAACCCGAACTGGGCTGCGCATTACCTGCGCTGGGCGCCGAGATAGCGCGGTCGGATATTGTTGTGAGGGAGCAGGCTGAGCTGTGGATTTGCAAGCTTCAGGAAAGTTGGGCGCAGATTCTGGAAAGCGACAGCCTGGCTTGGGCGATTCTGTCGCAATGTGTCGGAGCGCTGGTCGTGGCACGTATGCTGGCGTCACCGAAGATTCAGCAGCGGGTGCTGAACTCCTGTCATGAAGAGATCGGACACCAGCTCGCCGCTTCGCGAGTGCAGTAGCGGCGATGGTTTATTTGCAGATGACGATCATGCTGCGGCTGGTATAGCCGGCGGGGTTGAGACCGAAGGGGTAATCACCCGGTTCTTCCACGGTATCGCCTGACTTTGCGATGACCTTGTAGCCCTTCGGTGCGCAAGAGTTTGCAGCGCTGGCGTAGCACTTGTCCCAAGAGGAGGACAACCCCGAACAGTTGATGTGCAGCCCTTTCTTGCCATGCTTGACCTGGGTCTTCGACGTCGCCGCGCAGCCCGCAACGGCGAGTATGGCGATCAGTATCAAAATTCGTTTCATTACCGTCCTTATGGCGGCCTCGAGTCTGGCGCTCGGGTCTGCCTGTATGCGCTCTCGCTTGACGCGTTCCGATGTCCGTATCCGAAAAAATCCATGTCTGGCATTGGGTTGCGAGGCTAAACATGGCCTAAATGAGCGCCAAATGCCAGACCTTCGTTCAATCCCCTTTCAATCCGCCGCGATGGCGGGTTTGGCAGTGCTGCCCATGGTCATGGTTGCACCGACGGAGGCCAGAATAATGCACAGGATCGCCATCCATTGTGACAAAGAAAGGTATTCCTGAAGGAATAGCAGGCCCGACAGTGCGCCGAAGGCCGGTTCGATGCTCATCAGCGTGCCGAAGGTGCGGGCGGGCATGCGGGTGAGGGCGACCATTTCCAGTGTGTAGGGGAGGGCGGTAGACAGGATTGCGACGCCGATAGCGATCGGGATCAGTGCTGGAGTCAGCAATGCGCTGCCTGCGTGGACGATACCGATGGGGGCGACGAACAGGGCTGCGATCATCACGCCAAGCGCCGCGGTGGTCACGCCGTTATCGGCGCCGGCCTTCTGGCCGAACAGAATGTATAGCGCCCAGCAAACGCCGGCTCCCAGTGCATAACCTGCACCCACCAGATCGATACCCGCTGTCGTAGCGCCGGTTGGTATCAACAGCAACAAGCCGATGGCAGCCAAGGCAATCCATAGAAAGTCGATTGCGCGGCGTGAGGCATAGATGGCGACTGCCAGCGGCCCGGTGAACTCCAGGGCGACGGCGATGCCGAGGGGGACAGTGCGCAACGACATATAGAAGAGGAAGTTCATCCCTCCTAGCGCCATCCCGTAGACAATCACTGTACGCAGCGATTTGGCTGTCAGCTTCGCTCTCCAGGGTTTTAGCAATAACAGCATGATCACGCTGGCGAAGATCAGGCGCAGGGTGGTAGTGCCTTGAGCGCCAACGATGGGGAACATGCTTTTAGCCAGCGAGGCGCCGGATTGGATTGATGCCATGGCTATTAATAGAAGGCCAACCGGGAACAGGGTTGAGGCAAGGCTGCGAGGCTGGTCGTTCATTGCGTGGCATCATCCGGGGAAGGAACTGAGGTGTGTTGGGCAATATAGTG
>NZ_CP087192.1:817500-4507500 GCF_024749205.1 Pseudomonas sp. B21-021 | reverse complement strand
CACGTCGAGCAGGTACGAAAGTAGGTCTTAGTGATCCGGTGGTTCTGTATGGAAGGGCCATCGCTCAACGGATAAAAGGTACTCCGGGGATAACAGGCTGATACCGCCCAAGAGTTCATATCGACGGCGGTGTTTGGCACCTCGATGTCGGCTCATCACATCCTGGGGCTGAAGCCGGTCCCAAGGGTATGGCTGTTCGCCATTTAAAGTGGTACGCGAGCTGGGTTTAGAACGTCGTGAGACAGTTCGGTCCCTATCTGCCGTGGACGTTTGAGATTTGAGAGGGGCTGCTCCTAGTACGAGAGGACCGGAGTGGACGAACCTCTGGTGTTCCGGTTGTCACGCCAGTGGCATTGCCGGGTAGCTATGTTCGGGAAAGATAACCGCTGAAAGCATCTAAGCGGGAAACTTGCCTCAAGATGAGATCTCACTGGAACCTTGAGTTCCCTGAAGGGCCGTCGAAGACTACGACGTTGATAGGTTGGGTGTGTAAGCGCTGTGAGGCGTTGAGCTAACCAATACTAATTGCCCGTGAGGCTTGACCATATAACACCCAAGCAATTTGCATGCTCCGAGCTGAAAAGCGAGAGAGACCAGATTGCGGTGTGTGAAGACGCAATGAACCGAAAGTTCGACGCTCACAAAACACCGAAAGCTGTCACATACCCAATTTGCTGAAGCGAGGCCTCTGGTCACGACTCAGTACCCGAATTTCTTGACGACCATAGAGCGTTGGAACCACCTGATCCCATCCCGAACTCAGAAGTGAAACGATGCATCGCCGATGGTAGTGTGGGGTTTCCCCATGTGAGAGTAGGTCATCGTCAAGATTAAATTCCGAAACCCCAATTGCGAAAGCAGTTGGGGTTTTGTTTTGCCCGCAGGAAAGTTCCTGGAGAAACCCCCAGCCGTCGCGATCGCAACCATTGGGGAAATCCCTCTGAAATGACCGCCCGGTTTTTGGTATGGTGCAGCTCGTTTTTTAACGGACTGATGTCACGCCCAAGGATCGGCGCTCATTTTTTGTCAAAGAGTGGCTGCAGAAATGCCCGAACCCATCCCTATCAAGGATCACGAAAAAGAGACGCGGCTGGTAAACAAACGCCTGATCGCCTGTGCCTTGTTCGTCTTCGCTGTCAGTTGCGCTCTGGTTGTGCGCCTCTACATCCTGCAAGTCGTCGAGTTCGACTACCACTCGACCATCTCCGAAAACAATCGCGTCCATGTCCTGCCGATCCCGCCGACTCGCGGCCTGATCTACGATCGCAATGGCGTATTGCTGGCCGACAACCGTCCCAGCTACAACCTGACCATCACCCGCGAACGCGCGACCGACGTCAACCAGGAGCTGGATGAAGTCATCAGTCTCCTGCACCTGCCCGCCGAAGACCGCACAGTCTTCGACAAGGCCATGAAGCAGTCGCGTCACCCGTTTACACCTGTAACGCTGTTCTATGAGCTGACCGAAGAACAGATCGCCATACTCGCCGTCAACGAGTTCCGTCTACCCGGCCTGGATGTCGAGCCACAATTCGTTCGTAACTATCCGCTGGGCGCGCACTTCGCACACTCGATCGGCTACGTCGGCCGCATCAACGAGAAAGAATCCAAGACCCTCGATTCCGTCGAATACCGCGGCACACAATCCATCGGCAAGACCGGTATCGAACGCTTCTACGAGCCACAACTGCACGGCCACGTCGGTTACGAGGAAGTAGAGACCAACGCTCAGGGCCGCGTACTGCGCGTGCTGAAACACACCGATCCGATACCAGGCAAAAACATCGTACTGAGCCTCGATATCAAGCTCCAGGAAGCCGCCGAAGCCGCTCTGGGCGACCGTCGCGGCTCGGTCGTTGCGCTGGACCCCTCGACCGGCGAAGTACTGGCCATGGTCAGCAACCCGAGCTTCGATCCCAATCTGTTCGTGACCGGTATCAGCTCCAAGGAATATTCCGCGCTGCGCGACTCCATTGACCGTCCACTGTTCAACCGTGTGCTGCGCGGCCTGTACGCACCCGGTTCGACGATCAAGCCGGAAGTGGCCATCGCTGGCCTCGACGCCGGCGTGGTCACGCCTCAAACCCGAGTCTTCGATCCGGGCTATTACCAACTGCCGGACTTCGACCACAAGTACCGCAACTGGAACCACAGCGGCGACGGCTGGGTGGACATGGATGCAGCGATCATGCGTTCCAACGACACCTACTTCTACGACCTGGCGCACAAGCTCGGCATTGATCGCCTGCACGATTACATGGCGATGTTCGGCCTCGGCGAAAAAGTCTCACTCGACATGTTCGAGGAGTCGCCCGGCCTGATGCCGTCCCAGGCCTGGAAGCGCGCTACGCGCCGGCAAGCCTGGTTCCCCGGCGAAACCGTGATCCTCGGCATCGGTCAGGGCTACATGCAGGTCACGCCGCTGCAACTGGCTCAAGCCACCGCGCTGATTGCCAACAAGGGCATCTGGAACCGTCCGCACCTGGCCAAGACTGTCGACGGTGTGGCGCCGGTGGACGAACACCCGATGCCGAACATCCTGCTCAAGGATCCGCGTGACTGGGAACAGGTCAACCACGGTATGCAGATGGTGATGCACGATGCCCGAGGCATTGCTCGTGCGGCGGCGGCCGGTGCGCAATACCGCATCGCCGGCAAGAGCGGTACGGCGCAAGTGGTGGCGATCAAGCAGGGGGAGCGCTACAACCGCGAGAAAACCCTCGAACGTCACCGTGACAACGCCTTGTTCGTCGGCTTTGCGCCCGCCGAACATCCAAAAATCGCGATCTCGGTGATGATCGAAAACGGCGAGGCCGGTGGCCGGGTCGCAGGTCCGGTGGTGCGGCAGATCATGGACGCCTGGCTACTCGACCAGGACGGTCACCTCAAGCCGCAATACGCGGCGCCGACCAAAGCGCCGGGCGATCCCCACGTGTAATCCGCTGCAGCTTCACAGCACAGGCTCACGCAAGCTGAGCATGTGCTGGAAGCTGTCGATGAACACCGTTTCCGCCTGAGTCATCTTCTGTTCGCGATTCCACAGCAGCTGGATATCGAAATCCACCACCCCATCCTCTGGCGGCAAGCGCCACAGCAAGCCTTGTTCGACATCTCGTCGCACCAGGTGAATCGGCAGACAGCCAATTCCGAACCCCGCACAGATCAGACGATAAATCTCTTCGAAACTGGTGGAGGAGGCGACGATCTTGCCGGTAAATCCCTGCTGGTCACGAAACAGCGTCAACGGCGAAAGATTGCCGCCGAGCTGATCGCTGGTGAAGCTGACAAAGTTCTCCGCGGCAAGCTGTTCCAGCGTCAGATTCTGCTGTCCGAACAGTCGATGCCGCTGCCCGCAAAAGTACGCATAGCGCTCACGAAACAATACTCGTTGTTCCAGCCTCGGCTGCGGTAGACGACACAATCCGACTCCCACCGTAGCGGTCTTCTGCAGCAATGAACTGATGATGTTCGAGCTACCCATCACCTCGACTTCCAGCTCGATTTTCGGGTGAGTTTCGTGGAAGTCCGCAAGAAACTCATCGTAATGCCGCGCCTGAACGCCACTCACGGTGAGGATACGGATCTTGCCCACCACGTCGTCATGGCGGTTTTCGACCACGGTGCCCAAACGAGAAATATCGCCGTAGATATCCGCCGCAATCCGCAGGACTTCTTCCCCGGTTTCCGTCAGATCAAAGCGCCGTCCGCTGCGGGCAATCAACACACAATCCAGTTGTTCTTCGAGACGTTTCAACGCCTGGCTGACCGCCGACTGAGTGATGTGCAGCCGGGCAGCGGCGCGGCTCATGCTGCCTTCCTGACCGATCACCAGATAGGTGCGCAGCAGGTTCCAGTCCAGCCGGTCATTTAGAAAACGCCGGCCGACCCAAGGATTAGCGGATGAGGTCATGTAGTAGCCACGCTAATAGTAAAGATAAGTTATTGAAAATTGACTAATCCTGTCACGGAAGCGATAAAGCCCACAAGCGCCACAGAGCGCGACCGTCAGCCGCCTCGACACCTGCCCAAAACTATAAATACACAGGGTTCTTGCATGCACACCACTCCTCAGCCGCGTCGCGCCGCGGCCGCTGCCTTCATTGGCACGACCATCGAGTTCTACGATTTCTACATCTACGCCACCGCCGCCGCACTGGTGCTCGGGCAAGTGTTCTTTCCCAGCAGCGACCCGGTGACAAGCACGCTCGCCGCGTTCGGCAGTTTCGCCGTCGGCTTCATCGCCCGCCCGATGGCCGGGATGGTGTTCGGTCATTTGGGCGATCGTCTCGGCCGCAAGAAAATGCTGCTGGTGACCATGGCGCTGATGGGGCTGGCTACCGCAGGTATCGGTCTGTTGCCGAGCTACGCCAGCGTCGGCATCTGGGCGCCGATCGGGCTGATCGTGTTGCGCCTGATCCAGGGCATCTCCGTCGGCGGCGAGTGGGGCGGGGCGGTGTTGATGGCCAGTGAACACGCGCCGGCCAAACGCAAAACCTTCTACGCCTCGTTCGCCCAGCTCGGCAGCCCGGCGGGTTTGCTGCTGGCGTTGATCGCGTTCCGACTGGTGACGTCGCTGTCGCCGGAAGACTTCCTCGCCTGGGGCTGGCGTCTGCCGTTTCTCGCCAGCGGCGTGCTGATGATGGTCGGTCTGATGATTCGTTCCGGGGTGCATGAATCACCGGAATTCGCCAAGGCCAAGGACAACAACGAAACCGCCAAATACCCGGTGAAAGACGTGATCCGTCAGTGCTGGCGGCAGATCCTGTTTGCTGCCGCCGCCGTCACCATCGGTTCGGCCGGCTTCTTCTTCACCAACACCTTCATGATTACCTACGTCACCCAATATCAGGGCATCCCACGGGCGACCATTCTCGACTGCCTGTTCCTGGTGACGGTCATTCAACTGCTCTCGCAACCGGTGTCTGCGCTGCTCGCCGAACGCATCGGCGAAGGTCGATTCCTGATGCTGGTGGCGTTGCTGTGCATGGTCACGCCGTACCCGATGTTTCTGCTGGTCGGCACTCAGAACATCCTGCTGATGACCCTCGGCATCGCCGTCGCGGTGGTGATTCTCTCGGCTTTGTACGCGGTGATCGCCGGATACATGACGCAGGCCTTCCCGGTGCATCTGCGCTACTCGGGGATCTCCATCGCCTACCAATTGAGCTGCGCGTTGGCCGGCGGCACCACGCCGCTGATCGGCACGCTGCTGGCCAGCAAGTTCTCCGGACAGTGGCTGCCATTGGCGGTGTTCTTCACGCTGCTGTCTGCCCTGTCTCTGATCGGTGTCTGTGGCCTCGCGCGTCTGCGGGCCAACCCGGTCGTCCTTCATACCAACAAAGAGGTGTATTCGTGAGTAAGCCCGCCCACATTGATCCGATCGAATGGCAAGCCCGTTGCGAGCTCGCCGCGCTGTACCGCTTGATCGCGCACTTTCGCATGACCGACCTGATCGACACCCACATCACCCTGCGGATTCCGGGGCCTGAGCATCATTTCCTGATCAACCGCTACGGCGTGATCTTCGACCGCATGCGCGCCTCCGATCTGGTGCGCATCGATCAGGACGGACGCATCGTCGACCCAGAATACGCCGGGCATCGGGTCAACGCCGCCGGCTTCGTGATCCACTCGGCGATCCACATGGCGCGCCCGGATCTGAACTGCGTGATCCACACCCACACCGCCGCCGGCATGGCTGTCGCCGCGCAGAAACAAGGCCTGCTGCCGATCAGTCAGCACGCACTGAAGTTCTACGGAAAACTCGCGTACCACACCTACGAAGGCATCGCGCTGTCGCTGGACGAGCGCGATCGGTTGATCGCCGACCTTGGCCCGCATCGCGCCATGATCCTGCGCAATCACGGCCTGCTGGTCGGCGGTTCCGGCGTGGCCCAGGCGTTCCAGGAAATCCATTTTCTGGAGCGTGCCTGCCAGGCCCAAGTGCAGGCGTTGGCCGGTGGCTGCGAACTGCATTTCCCCTCGCCGGAAGTCTGCGCCCACACCGCCGAACAGTTCGACCGCGATGAGCAGGACAACATCATCGACCTGGCCTGGGAGGCCGCACTGACCCTGATCGAATCCCAGCGCGAGTCCTATCTGTCATGAACACCGTTGCACTGATGTCCCGCGACACGCTGTTGCTCAAACAATTGCAGGAAGCCTTTGCCCGCCGCGCGCCGCAGCTTTCGGCGGTGCTGGCCGACGATCCCCGGGCAGTGAATGCGCAGATCGCAGCATGCTGGTTTCCGCTGGCGGACAGTCTCGCCGCG
Organism: Pseudomonas sp. B21-021; assembly: GCF_024749205.1. Classification (NCBI taxonomy): domain Bacteria; kingdom Pseudomonadati; phylum Pseudomonadota; class Gammaproteobacteria; order Pseudomonadales; family Pseudomonadaceae; genus Pseudomonas; species Pseudomonas sp. B21-021. The sequence goes on along the minus strand of NZ_CP087192.1, from coordinate 4,501,228 downwards.
TTGCCCAATCTGCAAGTGATTCACTCGGTCGCCGCCGGTATCGATCACTTGGAACACGATCCTTCATGCCCGGATCTGCCGGTGTGCCGGGTGGTCGATCCCGGTCATCGGCAAGGCATGACCGAGTACGTACGCTGGGCGGTGATTCACTATCATCGCGGCTTCGATCAAGTGCTCGAGCAACAGCGCCAACAGCATTGGGAGCGACCGCTGCAACGCCCGGCCCATGAGTTTCGGATCGGTGTGATGGGGCTCGGCTCGCTCGGCAGCGCGATCGCTCAAGACCTGGCCAACGCTGGTTACGAGGTGCGTGGCTGGGCGCGCAGCAGCAAGGATTTACCCGGCGTGCAGACCTTCGCCGGCACCGATGCTTTCAACCCGTTCCTCGACGGCGTGGAGTTGCTGATCAATCTGTTGCCGCTCACCCACGAGACTCGCGGCATCCTCAATCGTCAGACGTTCGAGCACTTGGCCAACGGTGCGGCACTGGTCAACGTCGGTCGCGGCGGACACCTGAACATCGAGGATCTGCAACAGGCTCTAGCCCGCGGAAAACTGCGCGGGGCGCTGCTCGATGTCTTCGAACAGGAACCGCTACCCGCCGATCATCCCCTGTGGAAAACCCCAGGCGTGACCATCACCCCGCACATGGCTTCGGCGGCCTCCCACGATTGCATCGCCGAGCAGATCGCCGAGAACTTCCGCCGACTGAATGCTGGTGAACCGCTGCTCAACAGCGCGGATCGACTGCTCGGCTACTGATCCGCCAGACAGGCCTGCAAACGTTCGATGAACAGCGTCTCGGCGCGGCTCATGCGCTGTTCGCGGTTCCACAACAGATGAATGTCGACATCGGCAATCCCCTCGTGGGGCGGCAGGCGCCAGAGCAATCCAGCCTCGACGTCCGCCGCCACCACGTGCTCCGGCAAACAACCGATTCCGAACCCGGCGATCACCAGTCGCCGCACTTCTTCCAGGCTCGGCGATGACGCAACGATGCGTCCGCTGAAGCCTTGCTGATCGCGAAAAATCGTCAGCGGCGAGAGCATTCCGCCAATCTGGTCACTGGTGAAACTGACGAAGTTCTCCCGCTGTAGATCGCCTTCGCCGATGTCCTGTCGGCCAAACAGCGCGTGGTGCTTGCCACAGAAAAACGCATAGCGCTGACGCAGAAACAGACGCTGTTCCAGACGCGGTTGCGGGCGGCGATTGAGGCTCAGGCCGAGGGTCGCGGTTTTCTCCTGAAGGGCGCTGACGATGTCCGAACTGCGCATCACATCCACCTCCAGATCCACCCGTGGATACTGCCGATGAAAGTCAGCGAGGAAGTCATCGAAGCGTTCGGAAAAGATCCGGCTGATGATCAGCAGCCGCACCTTGCCGATCACTTCGTCGGCCGGTTGCTCCAGCAGGCTGCTGACCTGGGACATCTGCCCGTAGATCTCGCCGGCCAGTTCGAAGATCTGCTCGCCGACTTCGGTGAGGGCAAAGCGCGGACCGCGTCGGGCAATCAACTGGCGACCCAGTTGCTCCTCCAGACGCTTGAGCGCCTGGCTCACCGCCGGTTGGGTCAGGTGCAGACGCGCGGCGGCGCGGCTGATGCTCAGCTCCTGGCCGATCACCCGGAAGGTGCGCAGCAGGTTCCAGTCGAGGCGGTCGTTGAGCAGGCGTTGCACATCACGTTCAGCCATGGCGGCTCTCGATTATAAGGTGAGTTAATACTCGGAATAATAAATAGAAAATTGACTAATCATAGCCCCGGGACGATAAATCACCCCACGACAGGCGCCGCCAGAGCGCCTCGGATTTGCGTTTTCCTCCTGCCAAAAAAACAATCAAAGGAGCCCGACCCCATGAAGCCCCACGCTTCGAACCAGCCGCGCCGTGCGGCGGCCGCAGCCTTCATCGGCACCATGATCGAGTGGTACGACTTTTACATCTACGCCACCGCCGCCGCGCTGGTGTTCGGTGCGCTGTTCTTTCCTTCCGACGATCCGCTGTTCAGCACCATGGCCGCATTCGGCACCTTCGCCGTGGGCTTCTTTGCCCGGCCGTTGGGCGGGATCATTTTCGGTCATATCGGCGACCGCATCGGCCGCAAGAAATCGCTGATCATCACGCTATTGATGATGGGTGTGGTCACGGTGTGCATCGGTCTGCTGCCGACCTATGCGCAGATCGGCGCAACCGCACCTGTGCTGCTGATTCTGCTGCGTATCGTCCAGGGCATCGCCGTCGGTGGCGAGTGGGGCGGGGCGGTGTTGATGGCCGGCGAGCATGCGCCAAAGGGCCGGCGCAATTTCTTCGCTTCGTTCGCGCAACTGGGTAGCCCGGCGGGTTTGATCCTGTCGCTGCTGGCGTTCAGCGCGGTGACCCGTTTGCCGGAAGAAGACCTGATGAGTTGGGGCTGGCGTTTACCGTTCCTCGCCAGTGCGCTGTTGCTGCTGGTGGGCCTGGCGATTCGTCTGGGCGTGAACGAGTCACCGGAATTCCTCGCCAGCCGCGAGCAAGCCAGCAAGCAAATCAAGAAAGAGCAGGCGCCGGTGATAGAAGTGTTGCGCACCGCGTGGCGTCCGCTGTTGCTGTGCATCGGTGCCAACACGCTGGGCATCGCCGGGGTGTATTTCACCAACACTTTCATGATCGCCTACACCACTCAGCAACTGGCGCTGCCACGTTCGCTGATTCTCGAATGCCTGTTCTTCGTCGCGATCATCCAGTTCTGCATTCAACCGCTGGCGGCGTGGACGGCGGAGAAGATCGGTGCGACGCGTTTCCTGTGTCTGGTGTCGCTGCTGGCGATGGCCTCGCCGTATCCGATGTTCGTGCTGGTCAGCTCGGCCCAGGCGCCGCTGATCATCCTCGGCATCGCGCTGGCGGTGGTGTGCATGGCCTCGTTCTATGCGGTGATCGCCGGTTACGTCAGTGGCATGTTCGAGACTCGTGTGCGCTACACCGCGATCTCGCTGGCCTATCAGATCTGCGGCGCGGTGGCCGGTGGGCTAACGCCGCTGATCGGCACGATGCTCGCGCACAAGTTCACCGGGCAGTGGTGGCCGATGGCGGTGTTCTACAGCCTGATCGCCGGCATATCGCTGGTCTGCGTGCTGTCCCTCGCCCGTCGTCACGCCAGTGCCCATCGCGCGGAAATGGCCCGTGCCTAACCCGGAATTTCAGGAGAACCTCATGTTGAAAATCAATGGCGAACGCCTGTGGGCGAGCCTGATGGCCATGGCCGAAATCGGTGCGACAGCCCGAGGCGGCAGCTGCCGTCTGGCGCTGAGTGATGAAGACAAGGCCGGTCGCGAACTGTTCGCCCACTGGTGCCGCGAAGCCGGCATGACCCTGAGCGTGGACGCCATCGGCAACCTGTTCGCCCGTCGCGCCGGCACCGATCCGGACGCCGCGCCGGTAATGATGGGTAGTCACCTCGACACCCAACCCGAAGGCGGGCGATTCGACGGCGTCTACGGTGTACTCGCCGGGCTGGAAGTGGTGCGTTGCCTCAATGACCAGAACATCCAGACCCGCAAACCGCTGGAAGTGGCGGTGTGGACCAACGAAGAAGGCGCACGCTTTACGCCCGCCATGTTTGGCTCGGCAGTGTTCACCGGGATCATGGAGCTGAACGCGGCGCTGGCGGTGCGCGATGTCGATGGCATCAGCGTTGCCGAGGCGTTGCAGCGTACCGGTTACGCTGGTGAGCGTCCGTTGGGCGGCGCGGTGGACGCGTATTTTGAAGCGCACATCGAGCAAGGCCCGATCCTTGAAGACAACGCCAAAAGCATCGGCGTGGTCACGGGCGGTCAGGCGATCCGCTGGCTCGACGTGCGCGTGGAAGGCATGGCCGCCCACGCCGGCACCACGCCGATGTCGCTGCGCAAAGATGCGCTGTACGGTGTGGCGCGGATGATTCAGGCGATTGAAGGTCTGGCCGCAGATTTTGCCCCCGAAGGCCTGACCACGGTCGGCGAGTTGAGTATCAACAAGTCTTCGCGCAACACCATTCCGGGGCTGGTGAATTTCACCGTCGACCTGCGTCATCACTGCGACGACGCCATTGCCGCCATGGAGCAACAGGTCCGCGCCCGCTTGCAGGCCATCGCCGATGGCCGAGGCCTGAACCTGACGATCACCCCGCACTGGATCAGCCCGGCCACGCCGTTCGACGCCGAATGCGTGGCAGCCGTGCAAGAGGCGGTGGATGCGCTGGGCTACGCTCAGCAGTCGATTGTCAGCGGCGCCGGCCATGACGCGATTCACCTCGCGCGTTACTGCCCGACGGCAATGGTGTTCATCCCGTGCGTGGGTGGCTTGAGCCATAACGAAGCCGAAGATGTGTTGCCCGCAGACGTGAAGCAGGGCACCGACGTATTGCTCAACGCCGTGCTGGCCCGCGCCGGTCGAATCGAACAGGGAGTCTGAACCATGCGCAGTTTTTTCCACCCCGAACAATTGCTCCACCATCCTCGCAGCTATTACTCGCGCGGGCAGATGCGTACACCGCAGGAAGTCCCCGAGCGTGCGCAACATCTGGTGCAGGCCGCTCACGGTCTGGGTTTCAGCGTCGAGCAGCCCGTCGATGCCGGCCTCGCACCGTTGCTGGCGGTGCATGGCGCGCCGTATCTGACCTTTCTTCAGGAAGCGCACGCACGCTGGAAAGAAATCCCCGAAGACTGGGGCGATGAAGTCATGTCGAACATCTTCGTCCGCGAACCCAACGCCTTGCGCGGCATCCTCGCCCAGGCGGCGCGCTATCTGGCGGATGGCAGTTGCCCGGTCGGCGAGCAGACCTGGCGCTCGGCGTACTGGTCGGCGCAAAGCGCAGTGGCCGGGGCTCAGGCGCTGATCGACGGCGAGCCGGCAGCCTACGCCTTGTGCCGTCCGCCGGGGCATCACGCTCGGGCCGAAGCGGCGGGTGGTTTCTGCTACGTGAACAACGCGGCGGTGGCGGCGCAGGTGCTGCGTGACAAGTTCGATAAAGTCGCGGTGCTCGACACCGACATGCACCATGGTCAAGGCATCCAGGAAATCTTCTACGATCGCGATGACGTGCTTTACGTCTCGGTGCATGGCGATCCAACCAACTTCTATCCGGGCGTCGCCGGGTTCGCCGACGAACGTGGCAGCGGCGCAGGGGAGGGCTTCAACCTCAACTTGCCGATGGCTCATGGAGCAAGCGAAGCGGATTTCCTCGGGCAACTGGAAGTCGCATTGAACGCGGTACGCGAGTTCGGCGCCGAGGTGCTGGTGTTGTCGTTGGGCTTCGATATCTATGAGCTGGACCCGCAAAGCAAAGTCGCCGTCACTCGTGAAGGCTTTGCAGCACTGGGCGAGCGGATTCGCAGCCTGGGCCTGCCATGCTTGATCGTGCAGGAAGGCGGTTATCACCTGGAAAGTCTCGAAGACAACGCCCGGGCGTTTTTCGTGAATACCGAGGTGTGGCAGCGCTGAGGCAATCCGCCTGCCGGAACACAAGCGCCCTACGGTGCTTGCCATCGCCCTGACGTTAACGTAAACATTGGCGTCAGGGCGCTGATGTAAAAAAGCGCAAAGCGGACCGCTCCGGAGCGCTTGATGACTCTTATAAAAACAACCGATCCCAAGTCTCACCACGAAGCCCGGCTGGCCCGGGAAAAACTCCATCTCGAAGGGCAGGTCCCGGATGGCGTGTTGCGTGCGGAGATCGATGCTTCGTGGCGGCGCAGCCTGAGCCACGGCGTGCATTTCAATGGCAAACATGAGCTGGCGCTGGAGTCGAGCGCGAGTCTCGATGTGTTGCTGGCGAGCAATCGCCTGCTGATCGATGCGGCGATACCGGCCATCGATTACCTGGCCGAACGTCAGGGCAAGGAAGGCCTGATCATCCTCGCCAATTCCGACGCCACCATTCTTGCGGTCGAGGGACGTGCCGACCGGCTCAAGGGCAGCGGCCTGCAGGACATCACCCTCGGCGCTTGCTGGAGCGAAGCCGCTCGCGGTACCAACGCCCTCGGCACGGCGCTGGTCGAAGCGCGGCCCACCCTGATCGATTGCGGCGAACACTACCTCGACCGCCTCACCGACTTCTCCTGCACCTCGGTGCCGATCCATTGCCCCCAAGGCGAAATTCTCGGCGTCCTCGACCTGACCCGCGAAGGCCCTCTTGGCCGCGTCCATGACAGCACCGCGCTGCTGAGCATGGCGGTCAGCCAGATCGAGAGTCGGGTGTTCAACAACAGTTTTCCCGATCAGATCGTCCTCGCTTTCCACAGTCGCCGGCAGTATCTGGAATCGCCATGGCAAGGCTTGCTGGCGGTGAGTCTCGGCGGGCAGATTCTGGCGGTCAGCGCCCAGGCCTGCCAGTTGCTGCGGGCCGAACGTTCGGCGCTGGTCGGACGGCGTTGCGAAGAGTTCCTCGGCGTCGATGGCGTGCAATTGCTGACCCGTCTGCAACAGGGCGGCGTCGGCAGTGTGCAGACCGCCAAGGGCGAGTTTTTCTACAAAACCCTGCGAGCCCCGGCGCGTTCGGTGAACCTCGGCGGCCCGCCGCGCAGCGTGGCGAAAACCGCCAAGGCGCAACCGGATCTGGAAGCCCTGGCCGGCAACAACGCTCGCTACGCCCGCGCCCTGCGCATGGCTCGCCAAGGCCTGGCCAATGAGCTGCCGGTGCTGCTGCTCGGTGAAACCGGCACCGGTAAAGAAGTGATCGCCCGCGCCCTGCATCTGGCCGGCAGCCGTAGCGACAAACCCTTTGTGGCCGTGAACTGCGCGGCGATTCCCGAAGGCCTGATCGAATCGGAACTGTTCGGCTACCGTGAAGGTGCGTTTACCGGATCGCGCCGTGGCGGCATGATCGGACGCTTGCAACAGGCCCACGGCGGCACGTTGTTCCTCGATGAAATCGGCGACATGCCGCTGGCCTTGCAGGCGCGTTTGCTGCGCGTTCTGCAGGACCGAAAAGTCGCGCCGCTGGGGGCCGGGGAAGAACAGGACATCGACGTCGCACTGATCTGCGCCACCCACCGCGACCTCAAGCGCCAGGTCGAGGACAAGCAATTTCGCGAGGATCTGTTCTACCGGGTCAACGGCATCAGCGTGATGCTCCCGGCCCTGCGCGAGCGTGATGATTTCAGCGCGCTGGTCACTCGGCTGCTGGGCAAACTCGACGCGCCGAACGCCGTGCTGCACGACGACCTCAATCGCCTGCTCGGCGCTTATCACTGGCCGGGCAACATCCGTCAACTGGAAATGGTCTTGCGCACCGCTTTGGCCATGCGCGAACCCGGTGAAACGGTGCTGACCCTCGATCACCTGCCCGACAGCATGCTCGACGAACTGTCCGTCACCGAGAAACCCCAGACCGGCAGCATTCGCGAGAACGAACTGGAGATGATCCGCCAGTCCCTCGACACCCATCAGGGCAATGTCTCGGCCGCGGCCGACGCCCTCGGCATCAGCCGCGCGACTCTGTACCGCAAACTCAAACAGTTGCGCTCGTGATGCAGCGCCTGTTCGTGCGGCTGATCGACAGCCAGAACCCCGCCGCACTGCAAGCGTCGTTGCGTTGGCTATACGGTTTCGTGCGGCCGCAGCGTCTGGCCATTGCCGGCCTGCTCGGTCTGTCGGTGTGCGCGTCGCTGCTGGTGCTGGTGCAGCCGTGGCTGGTCAAGCTGTTGATCGACGATGGCTTGCTGGCGCGCAATTTTCCGGTTCTGGTGATGATCGCGATGCTGATGATTATCGCGGGACTGCTCGGCACCGCGTTGTCGGGGATCAACCGCTATCTGCACACGCGACTGTCCGGGCGGATTCTGTTTGCCCTGCGCGATGACCTTTACCGGCATTTGCAGAAGCTCTCGCCAAGCTTCTACGGCCAACGGCGGATCGGCGATCTGATGTCGCGGCTCGACGGCGATGTGGCGGAGATTCAGCGCTTTGCCGTGGACTCGTTGTTCTCGGCGGTATCGAGTGTGATCGGCCTGGTGGTGGCGATCGCGATGTTGTTCACGCTGTCGTGGAAACTGTCATTGCTGGCGCTGGTGCTGATCCCGCTCGACGTGCTGTGGCTGCGCTGGATGCGGCGCAAGGTCGAGCGCGATGTGCGGCAGTTGCGCGAGCGTTCGGCGGACATGTCGTCGTTCATGGTCGAGACCCTGCCGGTGATGAAGTTCATCCAGTCCGCCGGCCAGCAACAGCGTGAAGCGCGACGTCTGGAAAGCCTCGGGCAGGGCTACATGAACCAGTTGCTGCGCCTGCAAGTCACCGAGTTTTTCACTCAGGCCGTGCCCGGTACGTTGACCTCGCTGTCCCGCGCCTGTGCGTTTCTGATCGGCGGATATTGGGTGGTGCAGGGCACCTGGCAACTCGGCGCGCTGATCGCGTTTTCCACTTATCTGGGGATGGCGGTCGGGCCGGTGCAGAGCCTGTTGGGGTTGTACGTGGCGATCCAGCGGATGACCGTCAGTCTTGGGCGAGTCATGGAGTTGCGTGGCGAAGAACCCACGGTGTTTTCACCGGTCACGCCGAAACCGTTTCCGACTTCGGGCGAGCTGCGTTTCGACGCGGTGCACTTCAGCCATCCGGGCCGCCCAAGTACGTTGAGCGGGATCGAAGCGACGATTCCCTACGGTTTGAAAGTCGCCTTGAGTGGCGGCTCCGGCGTTGGCAAATCGACGCTGATCGATCTGCTGCAACGGCATCACGATCCGCAGTCCGGGCGGGTGTTGCTCGGCGAAGTGGACCTGCGTGAACTGGAACTGTTCGAACTGCGCCGACGCATCGCCGTGGTCAGTCAGGACATCGTGCTGTTTCGCGGCAGCCTCGCCGACAACCTGGCTTACGCGGTGCCGGACGCCAGCCGCGAAGCCATCGCCGAAGTCGCACGGCTGGCGCAACTCGACAGCCTGATCGCGTCGTTATCCGAAGGCCTCGACAGCCCATTGGGCGAGCGCGGTCAGCAGTTGTCCGGCGGACAGAAACAGCGGATCGCGATTGCCCGGGCGCTGTTGCAGGATCCGCTGATTCTGGTGCTCGACGAGGCTACATCGGCCGTCGACGAAACCACCGAGCGCGAAGTGATCGAAGCCATCGACCGGTTGTTTGCCGGGCGCACGCGGATCCTCATAAGCCATCGTCCGTCGACCCTGGCCGATGCCGATCTGCGCTTTGAATTGCTCGACGGTGTGCTCATTTCGAAAACGGTGCTGCATGAAGCCTGAATTGCGGATTGGTGTGGTCGACAGCGGGCACTCGGCGGCGCAGCGAGTGCAAGTGATTGCCGGGCGGCGATTCTCGTTGCTGGAGGATGGACTGGCTGAATCCGATTTGCGCGACGATCCCCTCGGGCATGGCAGCGCGGTGATCGAAGCAATCAGCCGTCGGGCACCGGCCGCACAGATTTGCGTGGCCCAAGTGTTCGATCAGCGCGGCATTACCAGCGCCTTGCAGATCGCCTCGGCCATCGACTGGCTGGTGGCGCAGGACGTGCGGCTGATCAATCTGAGCCTCGGCCTGCGCCAGGATCGCAGCCTGTTGCGCGAGGCCTGCGCGGCGGCGGTGGCCCATGGAGTGTTGCTGTGTGCATCGAGCCCGGCGCAGGGCGCGGCGGTGTTTCCGGCGAGTTATTCGCAGGTGTTGCGGGTGACCGGCGATGCGCGTTGTACCGATGAGCAATGGTCATGGCTCGACAGTGCGCAGGCGGATTTTGCCGCGTGTGTTCGCGGCACTTATCCGGGGCAGTCCGGGGCCAGTCTGGGGTGTGCCGCGTTGAGCGGGCATATTGCCGGCTATCTGCTGGAGCATCCGCAGGCGAGCAATGCCGAAGTGATCGACTGGCTGAAACAGCACGCTCGTTATCGCGGCCCTGAACGGCGTTTCGATCCGTGACTTCGATCCTGATTCTCGGTGCCGGTCCGGCTGGTGCGGCGGTCGCATTGGGGCTGCGACGACTGGGTTACGCGGTGACGCTGGTCAGCGAATGGCGGCGGTTTGCGGCGCTCGAAGGCGTGTCGCAGCGGGTATTGGAGGCGTTGCGTGGTGCCGGGTTGAATCACGGGTTGGCGAATGCCACGTTGCCGTCCCAAAGGCAGGTTGCGTGGAACGGTCAGCAGCATGCGCAGAACATCGAGTTTCTGCTGGATCGCCCGGCCTTTGATCGTGGTTTGCGGGAAGATCTGCGGATGGCCGGGGTCGAGGTGATTGAAGGGCGAGTCCTGAATGTTCATTCCTCGGCGGAGGGGCATCGGGTTGAACTCGATGGCGGTCAGACGCTAACGGCGGATTTTCTGGTGGAGGCCCGTGGGCGACAGGCGCCGGCGTCCGGTAAAGGTCTGCGCGGGCCGGAGACGGTCAGCCTGCTCAATCGCTGGCAAGGCGCGCCGGGTGTGACTTCCAGCGCCGTGGAAAGCCTTGAAGACGGCTGGGCGTGGATGGCCCGACGGGACGATGGCCAGTGTTATTGGCAGTGGACGGTGGATGTGGCCAGCGCCCAATTGCCGGGCAAGGCGCAACTGCTCGATCACAGCCGCGCGCGGCGTCAGGCCTCGGATTTTGCCCAAGCGTTCTTTGCTGGCGGGCAGGAATTCGAGTTGCAACTGCACGCTCGCAGCAGCACCGCGATTCTTGCGCCACAGGTCTGCGGTCATAACTGGATTCGCGTGGGCGATGCGGCGATGGCGGTGGACCCGCTGTCGGGCAACGGGATTTTTCAGTCGCTGTCCTCGGCGTTGCAGGCGCCGGTGGTGATCAACACGCTGTTGCGCAAACCGGAACGAGCGGCGCTGGCCCAGCGTTTTCACCGTCAGCGTGTGGAGCAACTATTCCTGCGTTTTGCGCGGATCGGTCGAGACTTTTATGCCGATGAACAGCGTTGGCTCGATCAGCCGTTCTGGCAGGCGCGGCGGCAGTGGCCAGATGCTGAAGTGGCTCATGCGCAAGCGGACTTTGCCGCGTTGCGCATCGAGCGGATGCCGGTGTTGCGTGACGGTTTTGTCGATGAAGCCGAGGTGGTGATCACGGCGGATCAACCGCTGGGGATCTGGCATGTGCAAGGTGTCGAGCTGGCTCCGCTGGTGCGGCGGCTGCGCGATGAGCCGGCGGATCAGGTGTTGGCGGGATTGACGCTTGAGCATGGGCGAGCCGTTCGCGGGTGGCTGTTGGCTCAGGGTTTCAAACCCTGAGCCGCAAGCGCAGTCATTACAACTTGATCAACACCGACTTCAACTCGGTGTAATGCTCGATCGCCGCATACCCCATCTCGCGCCCGACCCCGGACATCTTGTAGCCGCCAAACGGCAACGCCGGATCCAGCGCGCTGTGGCAGTTGACCCACACCGATCCCGACTTGATCCGCGGAATCATCCGGTGTACCGCCGCCAGATCGTTCGACCAGATGCTCGCGCCCAAACCGTAAGGGCTGTCATTGGCCATGCGCAGCGCATCGGCCTCGTCATCGAACGGAATCGCCACCAGCACCGGCCCGAAGATCTCTTCCTGCACCAGTGAATGCCGCTGATCGACATCGACAATCACCGTCGGCTTGACGAAGAACCCCGGCCCGAACTGCTCACCGCCGCAGGCGATGGTCGCGCCGCTTTCCCGGCCCATTTCGATGTAGTTGTAGACCCGCTCCTGCTGGCGCGCGGAAATCAGCGGGCCCATATCGATGCTCGGGTCGAGGCCGTTGCCGAGTTTCATCGCATTGGCGATATCGCTGATATCAGCCACCACATTGTCGAAATGCTTGCGCTGCACATACAGCCGCGAACCGGCGCAGCAGACCTGGCCCTGGTTGAAGAAAATCGCACTGGCCGCACCCGCCGCGGCGGTTTTCAGGTCGGCGTCGGCCATGACGATGGTCGGTGATTTGCCGCCCAGTTCCAGGGTGACCCGGGTCATCGAGTCCATGGCGATCTTGCCGATTTGCTTGCCCACGGCGGTGGAGCCGGTGAAGGTCAGTTTGTCGACCAGCGGGTTGTGAGTCAGGGCGGATCCGGCGGTGATGCCGGTGCCGGTGACGACGTTGAACACGCCTTCCGGGTAACCCGCCTCCAGCACCAGCTCCGCCAGTTTCAGCGCGGTCAGTGGGGTTTCGTCGGCCGGTTTGAGCACCACGGTGCAACCGGTGGCCAGCGCCGGGCCGAGCTTCCAGCAGGCCAGCAGCAACGGAAAGTTCCAGGCGACGATGGCGCCGACCACGCCGACTGCCTCGCGGCGAATGAAACTGTGGAACTGATCGCCGGGCATCAGCGGCAAAGAGACGTCGACGCTGGAACCTTCGATCTTGGTCGCCCAACCGGCCATGTAGCGCAGGAAGTCGATGGCCAGTTGCACGTCCATTACCTGCGCCACCGCCGCGCTCTTGCCGTTGTTCAGGCATTCCAGTTGCGCCAGCAGTTCGGCGTCACGCTGCATCAGGTCAGCGAGTTTCCACAGCAGGTTCTGCCGCTCGCGCGGACGGGTGCGGCTCCAGGCTGAATCATCGAAGGCTTGCCGGGCGGCGAGCACCGCGCTGTCGACATCTTCCGGCGTGGCTCGAGGCACCACACACAGCACTTCACCGGTGGCCGGATTGTGCAGCGGCATGGTCTGGCCGTCGTTGGCTTCGACCCAGTCGCCGCCGATCAGCATGCGTGGCGGGCGCTGGATAAAGGCCGAAGTGGCAGGGAGCAGATAAGGCAGGGGCATGGCGAAACCTCTTGTTGTTCGATGGGGTCGAGAGGGGCTTTCGCAATGGTTGTGCCAAATGCTCGAAGGTGGCGCACAGCCCGGTTGCACGGGCGGAAGGAGGAAGAGTTTGAGTGGCAATGAGGGTGAATTTGTCTCAAAACGCGACACCCGTTGAGATGCAGGATACGCATCCTACAAAGCCAATCCAGCTGTCACGGGGCCTTGGCGAAATCGGGCCGTTTCAGGTGTAGGAAAAGTCGCGCGTCTGACAGTTTTTACCGACTGGTGGAGGCATGAGGTACGAGCTAAGTTGCTTGGTGTATAGGGTTTTCCTGCCATGGATTTGGCGGGTCAGTGTCTTCACAGGGATGTCGATGAACAACTTAACCATTCGATGGCTAACCAATTTTACGATGGGCGTGGGGACTGGATTTCTGGTGACAGGGATTGCGGCGCTATTGATCGGCGACTTGACCGATGTCGATACGATTCGGGCAGGTGCGTGGATGGCTTCAACCAGTTTTTTCGTAATCGTTACCTCATTCGGTGTTGCCATGATGGAGGGGAAATGATGGCGGCTTTAATTGTGGGACTGTGGTGTATGGGCGTCAGTATGCTGCTCATGTATGCGTATCACCGGGATCGTCGAATTCAAGCGGCCCAGCGTGATTCCGCGGCATTGGCAGCCAAGGCCGGCGCCCACTGTGAATGCTCGATGGTTTGCAACCATTGTGGGCGTTACAAGGTTCACCCGGACAACTCCGTTCGCTAGGCGCGGGTCAACAACCAATACAAGAGCCCCGTCATTGGCGGGGCTTGTTTTCGTGTGGGTTCGGCAGGCGTCACTCTCCTGGAGGTTTTTCATGGGGGATGCTGTTAGCTCCGGGTCATCTGTCGCGCGACGCAATGTCGCTGATGCCGCAACAACTATGCTTGTCTCAGACTGCAACAGCTGTCGCGAAATTGGACGCCGGCAAGCACCGCCGGCACCGCCACTTCGCCTTGATCTTCACGTAACTGCTTGATTGAAAAGCTTATCGGCAAGCTGGCACGCTCCGTGTATTGCTCACAGCAGACGTTTCGCTTGCCTCCGTTCGTGCATCGCCACGAACGGCAGAAACCATAAAAACGATAAGCCACAACAATAAGAAAGCACCGTGCGAGGTTCGACGTTGATGAAGAGAAAACTCCGATCAGGCATGAGCGCCAGCCTGCTGGCCGTGGCCGCTTGCGTGGCCCTGCATTCGCCGTACAGCCTGGCAGCCCGCGATGCCCAGACCATCCTCAAGGAAACCTGCCAGGGCTGTCACACCCCTGAAACCGGCGACCAGTTGAGCCGCATCAGCCACCAACGCAAGACCCCGGAAGGCTGGCTGATGAGCATTGCCCGGATGCAGACCATGCACGGTTTGCAGATCAGCGATGACGACCGTCGCACGCTGGTCAAATACCTCGCCGACACCCAGGGCCTGGCGCCCAGCGAAACCGATGGCGTGCGTTACGCACTGGAACGGCGGCTGAACACCGTCGAGCAGTTCGACGAGAAAACCGCGCAGATGTGCGGCCGTTGCCACTCTGGCGCGCGGATCGCCCTGCAACGGCGTCCGGCTCAGGAATGGGAACGTCTGGTGAATTTCCACCTCGGTCAGTGGCCGTCGCTGGAATATCAGGCCATGTCCCGCGATCGTGACTGGTTCGATATTGCCCGCAAGGAAATGGTCCCGCTGCTGGCCAAGCGTTATCCGCTGGATAACCCGGCATGGCAGTCCTGGATCAAAACCGCACCGAAAGCCGAGGCGCTGGTGGGCGACTGGAGCTTCAGCGGCCATTTGCCAGGCAAGGGTGAACTGGCCGGCACCATGAGCGTCACCGCCGATGGCAGTGACACCTTCAAGGTCGCCGTCAAAGGTCAGTACGCCGACGGCAGCCCGTTCAACGGCGATGGCAGTGCGATCCTCTACAGCGGCTACGAATGGCGCGGCAACGTGACCGTCGATGGCGTGACCATGCGTCAGGTGTTCGCCGCACAAGGCAACGCCATGCAGGGCCGGATGTTCGAGGCCGAGCACGATGAGCGCGGTTTGGACTTTGTCGCCGCCAAACAGGGTTCGCAGCGTTTGCTGGCGGTGCAGCCAGGTTATGTGAAGGCAGGCAGCGAAACCGAAGTGACGCTGATCGGCAGCGGTCTGAGCGGCAAGCCGAACTTCGGCAAAGGCGTGGACGTGGTCGAAGTGGTCGAGCAGAACGCCGACCGGATCAAGGTCAAAGTCAAAGCGGCAGCCAATGCCCAGCCGGGTCTGCGCGCGGTCAGCGTCGGCAGCCTGAAAGGCCCGAATCTGTCGGTGTACAACAAGATCGCCTCGGTCAAAGTGGTGCCGGAATTCTCGGTGGCACGGATCGGCGAGGGCGGCGGTTCGACGCCGAAAGTCCAGGGCCGCTTCGATGCCGAAGCCTGGGGCAAGGGTGCGGGCGGCAAGCCGTATCGCATCGGCGTGTTCCCGGCGCAATGGAAAGTCGAAGCCTTCGACGAGCGTGCCAAAGAGGACGAGGACGTCAAGTTCGCCGGTACCATGCAGACCGACGCGGGCGTGTTCACCCCGGGCGATGCCGGGCCGAATCCGGCACGCAAGATGTCCACCAACAATGCCGGCAACCTCAAGGTGATCGCCGCCGTCGACGACGCAGGGAAATCCCTGACCGGCGAAGGCCACCTGATCGTCACCGTACAACGCTGGAACAATCCACCCATTCCCTGATGTTGAAACGTGAGTTGAGCTGAGCGACAGCGATTCAGACACTTTTCGGAATGACCGCAAGTCCCCCAAGCGGGGCTTGCACAGGAGGTTTGCAATGGGCGCTATCTTGAATCTGGTCGAACGTAATCTGCACGAAGTGCACGTCGACGCCGACCGCATGCTGTTCCACATCCCCAGCAGTTCGCTGTTTGCCAGCGATGAACTGACCGGCACCATCATCGATGCGTTGCGCGGCCCCGGTTGCTCCTCGGAAGACCTGATCCAGCGCCTCGGCGCGCGGTTCAACGGCGAGGAAATCAACGAGACCCTGCGCGAGCTGATTTCGCTGGAACTGGTCAGCGACGGCTCGCCGCTGACGCCGGACATCGCGGTCAAACGCGTCGAGCGCACGGCGATCAACACCGTGGTGCTCAACGTCAACACCGGCTGCAACCTGAGCTGCACCTACTGCTACAAGGAAGACCTCGACAAGCCGTCCGCCGGCAAGAAGATGGACGTCGAAACCGCCATCGCCTCGGTGGAAATGTTGCTGCGTGAGTCCCCCGACGAAGAACGGTTCACCGTGGTGTTTTTCGGCGGCGAGCCGCTGAGCAATCGCAAGCTGATCGAGTACATGGTCGATTACTGCGAGAAGCGTTTTGCCGAGGCCGGCAAGTTCGTCGAATTCGTGATGACCACCAATGCCACGCTGCTCACCGAAGAAACCGTGGACTACCTGAATGCACACCGCTTTGGGCTGTCAGTGAGCATCGACGGGCCGAAAACCGTGCACGACCGTAATCGCATCACCGTGGGCGGTCAGGGCACTTATGACGTGGTGCGGCGCAAGGCCGAAATGCTGCTGTCGCGCTACAACAGCCGTCCGGTCGGCGCGCGGGTGACCCTGACCACCGGCGTCACCGACGTTGAAACCATCTGGGATCACCTGTTTAACGAATTGGGGTTTGCCGAAGTCGGATTTGCTCCGGTGACGTCCGGTGATATCAGCAGCTTTAACCTGACCACTGACGAGTTGATCGAAGTGTTCGCCAGCATGAAACGCCTCGGTCGGCGTTATCTGGAAGCCGCGCTGGAACACCGCAATATCGGTTTCTCCAACCTGCATCAACTGATCACCGACATCCACGAAGGCCATAAAAAGGCCCTGCCGTGCGGCGCCGGACTGAAGATGCTGGCGGTCGATCACAAGGGCGAACTGAACCTGTGCCATCGCTTCACCGGATCGTCGCTGCCGACCTTTGGCAACGTCCACAGCGGCGTTAAACAGGTCGAGTTGAACGACTTCCTGTCCCAGCGCCTGGATCGCACCAACACCGGTTGTCATGACTGTCAGATCCGCAACCTGTGCTCCGGCGGCTGCTACCACGAGAGCTATGCCCGCTATGGCGACCCGGCCCACCCGACTTATCACTACTGCGAACTGATGCGTGACTGGGTCGACTTCGGCATCGAGGTCTACACCCGGATCATGGCCAAC
This sequence comes from Pseudomonas sp. B21-021, assembly GCF_024749205.1. Taxonomy (NCBI): domain Bacteria; kingdom Pseudomonadati; phylum Pseudomonadota; class Gammaproteobacteria; order Pseudomonadales; family Pseudomonadaceae; genus Pseudomonas; species Pseudomonas sp. B21-021. The sequence continues at coordinate 4,484,347 of NZ_CP087192.1, read as the reverse complement.
AACCCTGCGTTCATCAGCAGCTACATCACTCCGCGCAAGGCTCACTGATATGAAACATCTCAAGGCAATCAATAACAAAGCGTTGAAGCTGGATCAGGCCGCGGACGAGAACCGCATCGAAGAAGTGGTGGCGATGAGCTCCGTTGCCGGTTGCGCCTCGACCACCGACCCAGGTTGGGAAATCGATGCGTTCGGCGGGGTGTCGTCGCTGTGCCAGCCGATGGAGGCTGACCTCTACGGTTGCTCCGACCCGTGCTGGTGGCCGGCCCAGGTGCCGGACATGATGAGCACCTACCCGGACTGGAACAAGGATGCCCAGGCGTCCAACGACAACTGGCGCAACCTCGGCACTGTCTTCCCGAAAGACAAGTGATCCCCAAGAAAAAGGATTCCAGCATGCCTAGCCTCAACAAAGCCTGCGGTGTTGCCGCACTCGCGGTTCTGAGCGCCTGTTCGCTTCCGGTTCTGGCCGATGAAAACACCGCGCTGCAAGACGGTCACGAGTACATGTTGACCACCAACTACCCGAACAACCTGCACGTCATCGACCTGGCGACCGACAGCCTGTACAAGTCCTGCAAGATGCCTGACGCCTTCGGCCCCGGCACCGTACAGCTTTCGCCGGATCGCAAGACCGCGTATGTGCTGAACAACCATTACGCCGATGTCTATGGTGTCGAACTGGACAGTTGCAAGCAGGTGTTCCACGCCAGCATCACCCAGCAGCCGGGGGAAAAGGCGCGGTCGATGTTCGCCTTCACCGTCAGCCATGACGGCAAGGAGCTGTACACCATCGCCAACCCGACCCAGATGCTCAATGACCGATACGAGGTCAAACAGCCGCGTCTGGACGTGTACGCCACCGACGCCGGGATGGACGCCAAACCGGTGCGCAGCTTCCCGGCGCCACGGCAGTTGACGATCATGCAGAGCGGCGATGACGGCACGCTGTATGTGGCCGGTGCTGATGTGTACAAGGTCGATGTGAAGAGCGGCAAGTTCGACGTGCTGATCCCCAGCCGTCACTGGAAACGCCCGAACTACAGCGCGCCGGACGTGCTTTACGTGTGGAACCAGCAGACTTACCGCCACGATTTCTCTCTGCTGTACACCGCCGCCAAGTTCAAGGACAAGAAGCAGGACCCGGCCACCGCTGAATACCTGTACGGCTTGTTCAGCGTCGATCTGAAAACCGGCAAGACCGAAACCACCGATTTCGGCCCGCTGACCGAGATCTACTTCAGCGGCATGCGCTCGCCGAAGGATCCGAACCTGATGTTCGGTGTGCTCAATCGTCTGGCCAAGTACGACATCAAGCAGAAGAAGCTGATTCAGGCGGCGACACTGGACCATTCCTACTACTGCATTTCGTTCAACAAGGAAGGGAGCAAGATCTATTTGGCCGGGACCTTCAACGACGTGGCGATCTTTGATGCCGAGACCATGAAACAGACTGGCAGCATCAAATTGCCGGGTGGGGATATGGCGATTACCACGGCGCAGATTTTTGTTCGGTAATTAGCGGCGTCAGGGATGACGCCTTCGCGAGCAAGCTCGCTCCCACAGGGAATTTGTGAACGGCACAAAACCAATGTGGGAGCGAGCCTGCTCGCGATCAGGCCTTCAAAGGCTCGGAAAAATCAGGCCCCGGGCACCGGGCAGCTCATGTCACCTTCCTCACATTTCAAATATTGCTTGAGCGCCTCGGTTCGCGTCTTTGTCACCGAGGCGATGCAATTGTTGTAGATCAACGGATAAACACTCCCGCCTGCCACGCCGGATGCCGAAAACTTGCACTCGGCATCGCGAAACCCGATCCACGCACGTTGCGCGCTCACCAGCAGTTTTTTGCCATCAGGGTTGTCCTTCAACCGGGCGGTAATCTGCTGATAAACCGTGTTCAACTCCTTGTCCGCCGCTTTGTTTTCCTGCGCGGCGCACTGATTCATCGTCGCCTGATCGCTGGCATTGGCGCAGTCCACGGCAGCGTGAGCAATAGAAGTGAAAAGAAAGGGTGTCAGGGCCAGAAGCAGACGTGGGGACATGAGTCATCTCGCTTTGATGAATGAACGTGCCGGGCAGTTTAGCGACTTCACGGCGCCATCAGGGTTTGTGCTGTCTCGATGCGTTGAGCAACCGCTCTGCTGTCGCGGCAATTTCCTCTCCGTCATGCAGTTTTTCCAGCCATCCGGACGGGATTCCCTGCACGCCGTAATGGGCGCCGGCCAACTGGCCGACGATGGCAGCTGTGGTGTCCGCGTCATCGCCCAGATTCGCCGCTTGCAGGACGGCCGCGGCAAAACTGTCGGTGTGCTGGAAGCACCATAACGCCGCTTCCAGGGATTCGACGCAGTAACCACTGCCGCGAATGTCGCGCTCGGTCTTGTGCAGGTACTCGCCCCGGGCAATTGCCGCCACCTTGGGCTGGCTGAAGGCTGTTGGCGGCAGGGTGCGCAGTTCCGATTTCGATGCACCTTCCAGGGCCTTGCAGAGCAGTTCGGCAAATAACCGGCAGCATTCGATGGCCTCGGGGGCCGCGTGCGTGGTGCGAGAACTGTCGGCGGCGAATCGCCTGATTTGCCGGGCATCGGGGAAATAAAACAGAACCACGGGCACCAGTCGCATCAACGAGCCATTGCCGGCACTGTGCGGGTCAGTAGAGCCGGCAAACGGCTCTCCGGTGTGTTGGTAGCGATCCAGCGCCTGACTCACGGTCATGCCGACATCGAAACATTCGCCGGTCGAACTCAGATAACCCCATTGCCACCAGTTCAGGTAGCGGCCCATCTGGTCAGCGGCATCGAAGCCGTTTTTGTTCAGCAGACTTTCCGCCAGGCACAACGCCATCGAGGTGTCGTCGGTCCATTGACCGGGCTTCAGGCGAAACGGCCCGCCACCAACCATGTCGGTCAGGGGCTGGAAGCTGCCGCGCGGCTGGAATTCGACGGTGGTTCCCACGGCATCGCCGCAGGCCAGGCCGAGCAGGGCGCCACGGTAACGTTCGGGGAGAGAGAGCTGCATGATGACGTCCTTGTGTCGTTCAGTTCGCTGCGAACGTTATCAGTTTCGCAGCGCTGATCCGTGCGCATTCTGACGAACCGACGCCGCAAAATACTGCCGGATATTTCAATCAGAGCCGACCGTTGCACTGGATTGATACAACTTCGGATTGGACATGTGGTCATACAAGCCTACTGTTCAAAACAGGAGGTGACGTATGAAACCAGTACCCAACAGCTTTGAACGTAAAATCATGCTCAGGTCGCCGCGCTCCCATGTCTGGCGCGCCCTGGTCGATGCCGAGGCGTTCGGCCAGTGGTTCGGCGTTGCGCTGGAGGGCCGGCGGTTTATCGCGGGTGAATGGACGCAGGGGCAGGTGACGTACCCCGGTTATGAACATGTGCTCTGGAACGTGCTGGTGGAACGGGTCGAGCCGCAGCAGCTGTTCTCCTTCCGCTGGCACCCGTACGCGGTGAACCCGAAAATCGACTATTCCCAGGAACCGACCACCCTGGTCAAATTCGAACTGCAGGACTACGAGAACGGCACGCTGCTGAAAGTCTCCGAGTCAGGTTTTGCGCACATTCCCGACGTGCGCCAGAAGGAGGCGTACTACATGGACAGTCGGGGCTGGGAAGAACAGTTGAGTCGACTTGAGCACTTCCTCACGGAGAGCGACCGGGCCCGCGAGCGTGAAGGTGGCTGATCTCGACCTGTTCACGCCGTGGCTGGAACGCTGGGCGCTGGCGCCGGACGGCAAGCCGATCATCACCCCGGGCAGCCGCCTGTTGCCGGTGCGTCAGTGCGATGCACCGGCGATGCTGAAAGTCGCGGTGGACGACGAAGAAAAGTACGGCAACCTGCTGATGACCTGGTGGGACGGCGACGGTGCCGCCCGGGTGCTCGCGCATCACGAAGAAGGCTTGTTGCTGGAGCGGGCGATGGGCCAGCGTTCGCTGATGCACATGGCGCTCAACGGTGAAGACGACGAAGCCACACGGATCATGTGCCGAGCGCTGGCGCGCCTGCACGCACCGCGACCGACGCCGCCACCGCCGTTGGTGGAACTGGCGCCGTGGTTTGCTTCATTACGAGTGGCCGCAGCCCGATACGGCGGCCAATACGCCGAATGCCTGCAAACCGCCCAGGCCTTGCTCGCCGAACCGCAGGACGAGGTGGTGCTGCACGGCGACATGCACCACGACAATGTCCTCGATTTTGGCTCACGGGGCTGGCTGGCCATCGACCCCAAGCGGGTGCGGGGCGAGCGCGGTTACGACTATGCCAACCTGATCTGCAACCCGGAATTGCCAACGGCCAACGACCCTGAGCGCTTTCGGCGACAAGTCGACGTGATCTGCGAAGCAGCGGGAATCGAGCGAAAGCGTCTGCTGCAATGGGTGCTGGCGTTCGCCGGACTGTCTGCCGCATGGTTTCTGGAAGATGACGAGCAAACTGCGGCAAAGGGACAGCTGAAAGTTGCGCAACTGGCGGCTTCTGCGCTCGAAGCCTGACACGTCTAAGGGTTTTCGGAAGGCCCGCTATGGCGAATGTCTTACACGCGATGGTAGCTATTTCGACTATTGCCGATTGGATCCACAGCGTAATCTAGCCCCATCAACTGAAGCACAGGGAGTGTTTCAGGATCACGGATGATCGACCATTAGCAAGGATCGCTGCCGACAGGGAGTCGATAATGGTCTTGGGAAAAACCCGCTTCGGCGGGTTTTTTTTCGTCCGCAGAAAAGTGCCGTGCCCAAACAGAAACACCGCCGATTGGCGGTGTTTCTGCATCTGCAGGTTTTACGAGGCGATCAACTGGCGCAACACGTAATGCAGGATACCCCCGGACTTGAAGTACTCGACCTCGTTCAAAGTGTCGATGCGGCACAGCACTTCGATTTTCTCCTGGTGCCCGTTTTCACGGGTGATGACCAGCGTCAGGTTCATCCGTGGCGTCAGCTCGACACCGCTCAGCCCCTGAATATCCAGGGTTTCCTTGCCGGTGAGGTTCAGACTCTTGCGGTTCTGATCCAGCTTGAACTGCAACGGCAACACGCCCATGCCCACCAGGTTGGAGCGGTGGATCCGCTCGAAGCTTTCGGCGATCACCGCTTTCACCCCCAGCAGGTTGGTGCCCTTGGCCGCCCAGTCGCGGCTGGAACCGGTGCCGTATTCTTGGCCGGCAATCACCACCAGCGGCGTGCCCGAGGCTTGATAACGCATGGCCGCGTTGTAGATTGCCAGTTTCTCGCCGGTCGGAATGTAGATCGTGTTGCCACCTTCTTCGCCGCCCAGCATTTCGTTGCGGATACGGATGTTGGCGAAAGTGCCGCGCATCATCACTTCGTGGTTGCCCCGGCGTGAACCGTAGGAGTTGAAGTCCCGTGGCTCGACGCCTTGCTCGCGCAGGTAACGCCCGGCCGGGCTGTCGGCCTTGATATTGCCGGCGGGGGAGATGTGGTCGGTGGTCACCGAGTCGCCCAACAGTGCCAGTACTCGCGCACCTTTCACATCGGCGATCACCGGCAAAGGCCCGGCAATGTCGTCGAAGAACGGCGGATGCTGGATGTAGGTCGAATCCGCCTGCCAGACGTAGGTCGCGGCTTGCGGCACTTCGATGGCTTGCCACTGTTCGTCACCGGCGAACACTTCAGCGTATTCCTTATGGAACATGGCGGTGTTGACCTGATTCACCGCATCGGCGATTTCCTTGCTGCTCGGCCAGATGTCACGCAGGTAAACCGGATTGCCCTGTTGGTCGTTGCCCAGCGGCTCGCTGCTGATATCGGTGCGCACACTGCCAGCCAGGGCGTAAGCGACAACCAGCGGCGGCGAGGCCAGCCAGTTGGTTTTCACCAGCGGATGCACCCGGCCTTCAAAGTTGCGGTTGCCGGACAGCACCGAAGCCACGGTGAGGTCGGCTTTCTGGATGGCTTTTTCGATCGGTTCCGGCAGCGGGCCGGAGTTGCCGATGCAGGTGGTGCAACCATAACCGACCAGTGAAAAACCGAGCTGATCGAGGTACTGCGTCAGCCCGGCGGCTTTGTAGTAATCGGTGACGACTTTTGAACCCGGAGCCAGCGAACTCTTCACCCACGGCTTGCGGGTCAGGCCCTTTTCCACGGCTTTTTTCGCCAGCAGGCCGGCAGCCATCATCACGCTCGGATTGGAGGTGTTGGTGCAAGAGGTGATTGCGGCAATCACCACCGCGCCGTTTTTCAGACGATAGGTGTGGCCGTCGTACTCGTAATCTGTTTCGCCGACCAGATCGGCGTTGCCCACCGCGACACCGCCACCGCCTTCGCTTTCCAGACGTCCTTCTTCTTTGCTGGTGGGTTTGAATTGTAGGTCGAGGAAGTCACTGAACGCCTGGCCGACGTTCGGCAGCGAGACACGGTCCTGCGGACGTTTCGGCCCGGCGAGGCTGGCTTCGACGCTGCCCATGTCCAGCGCCAGGCTGTCGGTAAACACCGGTTCCTGACCGGGCAGGCGCCACAGGCCCTGAGCCTTGGTGTAAGCCTCGACCAGTTTCACCACTTCAGGCGGACGGCCGGACAGGCGCAGGTAGTCGAGAGTCACGTCATCCACCGGGAAAAAGCCGCAGGTCGCGCCATATTCCGGGGCCATGTTGGCGATGGTTGCGCGGTCGGCCAGCGGCAGGTCGGCGAGACCGTCGCCATAGAACTCGACGAATTTGCCGACCACGCCTTTCTTGCGCAGCATCTGGGTCACGGTCAGCACCAGGTCGGTGGCGGTGATGCCTTCCTTGAGCTTGCCGGTGAGTTTGAAACCGATCACTTCCGGAATCAGCATCGACACCGGTTGCCCGAGCATCGCCGCTTCCGCCTCGATCCCACCGACGCCCCAGCCGAGTACGCCGAGGCCGTTGATCATGGTGGTGTGGGAGTCGGTGCCGACCAGCGTGTCAGGGAAGGCATAGGTGCGGCCGTCTTCGTCCTTGGTCCACACGGTGCGGCCGAGGTATTCGAGGTTGACCTGGTGGCAGATCCCGGTGCCCGGCGGCACCACGCTGAAGTTGTCGAAGGCGCTCTGGCCCCAGCGCAGGAAGGCGTAGCGTTCGCCGTTGCGCTGCATTTCGATGTCGACGTTCTGTTCGAAGGCGCTGGCGCTGGCGAACTTGTCGACCATCACCGAGTGGTCGATCACCAGATCCACCGGCGACAGCGGGTTGATTCGTTGCGGATCACCGCCGGCCTTGGCCATGGCGGCGCGCATCGCGGCCAGATCGACCACGGCGGGGACGCCGGTAAAGTCCTGCATCAGCACGCGGGCAGGGCGGTACTGGATTTCGCGGTCGGAGCGGCGCTCCTTGAGCCACGCGGCAATTGCTTTGAGGTCAGCGCCGGTGACGGTTTTTTCGTCTTCCCAGCGCAGCAGGTTTTCCAGCAGGACTTTCAGCGACATCGGCAGCTTGTCGAGATCGCCCAAGGTCTTGGCGGCATCCGGCAAGCTGAAATAGTGATAAGTCTTGTCGTCTATTTTCAGGGTTTTAAGGGTGTTCAGACTATCGAGGGACGGCATTACGATCACTCCTTTGAATCCGCACGGCTACGGATAGAGGGGACGAATAGAGCTTTAAACCTAGCCCTGTTTTAGGTAGCTGGCTAATAACTGGACTCTATGGACAGAACCAAGGTTCCGACATGGGCTATCATGCGCCGGTTTTCGTGACAGGCTTTGCTTCAACGCAGGGTCTGGGCATCGCGCAGGGGATGAATGATCGCCCTCTGCCCAGGAGTAAGAATGAACACCCTATTCATGCATTGCCGGCCAGGCTTCGAAGGCGAAGTCTGCTCGGAGATTTCCGCCCTCGCCGCTCAACTGAACGTGGCCGGCTACGCCAAGGCCAAACCGGCCACCGCTTGCGCCGAGTTTGTCTGCACCGAAGAAGACGGTGCCGAGCGCCTGATGCGCGGTCAGCGTTTCGCCGAGCTGATCTTCCCGCGCCAGTGGGCGCGCGGGTTTTTCATCGATCTGCCGGAAAACGACCGCATCAGCGTGATTCTCGCGAACATGGCCGAATTCCCGGTCTGTGGCAGCCTGTGGCTGGAAGTCGTCGACACCAACGACGGCAAGGAACTGTCGAACTTCTGCAAGAAGTTCGAAGGCCCGCTGCGCAAGGCCCTGACCGGCGCCGGCAAACTGGTGGAGGACGCCAGCAAGCCACGTCTGTTGCTGACGTTCAAGAGCGGCCGTGAGGTGTTCCTCGGTCTGGCCGACGCCGGTAACTCGGCGATGTGGCCGATGGGCATTCCGCGCCTGAAGTTCCCGCGCGAGGCGCCGAGCCGTTCGACCCTGAAGCTGGAAGAGGCCTGGCACCACTTCATCCCCCGCGATCAGTGGGAAGATCGCCTGCACAGCGACATGACCGGCGTCGACCTCGGCGCGGCGCCGGGCGGCTGGACCTGGCAACTGGTCAATCGCGGCATGCTGGTCACCGCCATCGACAACGGCCCGATGGCCGAAAGCCTGATGGACACCGGTTTGGTGCAGCACTTGATGGCTGACGGTTTCACCTTCAAACCCAAGCAACCGGTGGACTGGATGGTCTGCGACATCGTCGAGAAACCGGCGCGCAACGCTGCGATGCTCGAAGAGTGGATCGGCGAGGGCCATTGCCGGGAAGCGGTGGTCAACCTCAAGCTGCCGATGAAGCAGCGTTACGCCGAAGTGAAGCGCTTGCTCGAACGCATCGCCGACGGTTTCAAGGCCCGTGGGATCAAGGTCGACATCGGCTGCAAGCAGCTTTACCACGACCGCGAGGAAGTGACCTGCCATTTGCGCCGCCATGACGTGAAGAAAACCAAAGCCCGCTGAGCGCGCGACAGGTGACCGAACACCCGGCATTGGGCGACAATGCCGGCCAGTTTCAGGAGTGAATCATGAGTGAAATGATTGATACGCCGGTCGACGGCACCCTCGATGCCACGGGCCTCAACTGCCCGGAGCCGGTGATGATGCTGCACCAGCACATCCGTGACCTGGTGCCCGGCGGCCTGCTCAAGGTGATCGCCACCGACCCGTCGACCCGCCGCGACATCCCCAAGTTCTGCGTGTTTCTCGACCATGAACTGGTGGGGCAGCACGAAGAAGCCGGGACCTATCTGTACTGGATCCGCAAGAAATCCGGGTGATCGGGAGGCAAAAAAAGACCTGCATGTGCAGGTCTTTTTTTATGGCCGGTCAGCCCATCGAACGGCTGATGCGAATGCGTTTGCGTGCACTGCGCGTCAGGCGGATCGACAGCATCAGCGCCGCGCAGCTGAGGCCGACGATCAGGCCTTCCCACAAGCCGCTCGGACCGCGTGGCTCGCCGAGCCAGTCGGTCAGGCCGAGGGCGTAACCCACCGGCAGGCCGATGCCCCAATAGGCGAACAGGGTCAGGATCATCGTCACCCGGGTGTCCTGATAACCGCGCAGGGCGCCGGCGGCGGTGACCTGGATCGCGTCGGAGAACTGGAACAGCGCCGAGTACACGATCAGCATCGCCGCGATGTGAATCACCATCGGATCCGACGTGTAGATCGCCGCAATGTGTTCGCGCATCAGCAGCATCATGCTCGCCGACAGGCAGGCGTAAGCCAGCGCAGTGCCCATGCCGACACCTGCGGCGAAACGTGCTTCACGGGGTTCTTCACGGCCCAAAGCCTGGCCGACGCGTACGGTCACGGCCATGCCCAGCGAGTACGGAATCATGAACACCAGCGAGCTGACGTTCAGCGCGATCTGGTGCCCGGCAACGACCGTGGCGCCGAGGCTGCCGATCAGCAGCGCGATCACCGCGAAGATGCTCGACTCGGCAAACACCGCGATGCCGATCGGCAGACCGATGGCCAGCAAACGCTTGATCACCGCCCATTGCGGCCAGTCGAAACGGCTGAACAGTTCGCTCGACTTGTAGGCCGGCGCCCAGCGCTCATAACTGGCCAGACCCAGCGCCATCACCCACATCACGATGGCCGTGGCCCACCCGCAGCCGACGCCGCCCATCGCAGGCACGCCAAAGTGGCCATAAATGAACACGTAGTTCAGCGGAATGTTCAGCGCCAGACCGCACAGGCCCAGCACCATCGCCGGGCGCGTGCGACCGAGGCCGTCACTGGTGCAGCGCAGCACATGGTAGAAGGCCACCGCCGTCAGACCGCTGGCGATGCCGTGCAGGTACTGCATGCACGGTCCGATCAGTTCCGGATCGACTTTCATCAGATGCAGGATCGGTTCGGCGCTGATCAGCATGGTGGTCGCCATCAGTCCGACTACCAGAGCCAGCCACAGGGCCTGACGGACGATCGGGCCGATTTCGCTGTGGGTGCCGGCGCCGAAGCGTTGGGCGACTTTCGGCGTGGTGGCCAGCAGGGTGCCGGTCATCAGCAGGAACACCGGCACCCAGATCGAGTTGCCCAGCGCCACGGCCGCCAGATCCTTGGGCCCGACGCGCCCGGCCATCACCGCATCGACGAAGCCCATGGCGGTGGTTGCCAGCTGCGCGATCATGATCGGCAGGGCCAGGCCGAGCAGATTCTTCAGCTCCAGGCGAACCCGGGCAGGGCGGTTGAGGGAAACGGCAGCAGGGCGGTCAGTCACGGAATTCACAGGCAAAGCGTCCACAGGGGTTGATGCGCAAGGCCGGGCATTCTACGCCGCTGACGTTATGGTCAGGAAAAATCCTCTGTTGCGGATTTGTAATCGCCGCGTCCCATCAAGAAATCACAGCCTGCTGGCTCATCGCAGTCCCAGCGCCTACACTGCCGATCCGCCCAAGGAGCCCCGCCATGCTGATTGTTGCCGACGAAAATATCCCGCTGCTCGATGCCTTTTTTGCCGGTTTCGGCGAGATCCGCCGGGTGCCGGGCCGTTCCATCGACCGGGCCACGGTCGAACAGGCCGACGTGTTGCTGGTGCGCTCGGTGACCAACGTCAACCGCGCACTGCTCGAAGGCAGCAAGGTGCGTTTTGTCGGCACCTGCACCATCGGCACCGATCATCTGGATCTCGATTACTTCAACGAGGCCGGCATCACCTGGTCCAGCGCGCCCGGCTGCAATGCCCGGGGCGTGGTCGATTACGTGCTCGGCAGCCTGATGACCCTGGCCGAAATCGAAGGCGTCGATCTGCGTGAACGTACTTACGGTGTGATCGGCGCCGGTGAAGTCGGCGGTCGCCTGATCAAGGTGCTCAAAGGCCTGGGCTGGAACGTGAAAGTCTGCGATCCGCCACGTCAGGCGGCCGAGGGCGGCGACTATGTCAGCCTGGAGCAGATCATCGCGCAGTGCGACGTGATCAGCCTGCACACCCCGCTGACCCGCAGCGGCGACGGCGCGACCTGGCACCTGTTCGACGAGCAGCGTTTGCAGCAGCTCAAGCCCGGCGCCTGGTTGATCAACGCGGCTCGTGGTCCGGTGTTGGATAACACCGCGTTGCGCGAAGTGCTGCTGGAGCGTGAAGACCTGCAAGCGGTGCTCGATGTCTGGGAAGCCGAACCGCAAGTCGATGTGGCGCTGGCCGAGCTCTGTGTGCTGGCGACGCCGCACATTGCCGGTTACAGCCTCGATGGCAAACAGCGCGGCACCGCGCAGATCTATCAGGCGTACTGCGAATTTATCGGTGAGCCCGCCAGCATTCAGCTCGGTGATCTGCTGCCGGCACCATGGTTGTCGGAAGTTTCCCTGCATGCCGACAGCGATCCGGCCTGGGCGCTGGCGATGTTGTGCCGTGGCGTGTACGACCCGCGCCGGGATGACGCGGATTTCCGTCGCACGCTGCTGGGCAGTGTCGGTGAGCAACGTGCCGCGTTTGATCTACTACGCAAACAGTATCCGTCGCGACGCGAGATCGAAGGCTTGAAGGTGCGGATCGAAGGCGATTCGCCGGCCCTGCGCCAGATCGTGACCGCGTTGGGCGCTTTGGCTGTATAAACCGCAGGCAGAAAAAACCCGGCCTCTATGGGCCGGGTCAGGAAGACGGTGGCGATATCACTTTTGTTCGGCAGGCTTGACCAATCGCTTCTCCAGTTCGCTGCAAGCTTCCTGGATCATGTCTTCAGTGATCTCGATTTCACGCCCGTTTTCGTCGATGATCGAGCAACCCAGAGGTTGGCCGGGCTTGGTGCGGATCACTTCAATCTTGTCTTCGCTGCTGTTTTGCAAGGACATGGCCTGTCTCCTCATCAGGTTGTGTGCCTAGATTAAAACCGTCAGGTGACCAGGCTGTGACAACTCCCTGCGGTCGGTCCGGAACGGCATCTCCACTCAAACAGAAATGACCGTCTGTCTCAACCCGGACCTTAGACCAATAGCATCTAGGGGGTAGTCTTGCCGGTCATATTTAACCTGACTCATTGTGATTTACAGAGTTCCTCCCCATTTGAGTCTGTAGGCTGGCCCTATCCATCAGCACACGACGTGAACCTGAATGATCCCGATGCTTTCCTCGCGCCACCGCCGGGCCCTGCGCCTGACCAGTCATTTCCTTGCTCCCTATCGCTGGCCGGCCTTCGGCGCACTGCTGGCGCTGATCGTCACGGCGGGCATCACCCTGTCGATGGGGCAGGGCATCAAGTTGCTGGTCGATCAAGGCTTCATGACCCAGTCGCCGCACCTGCTCAACCAATCCATCGGCCTGTTCATGCTGCTGGTGTTCGGCTTGGCGGTCGGCACCTTTGCGCGGTTTTATCTGGTGTCCTGGATCGGTGAACGCGTGGTGGCGGACATCCGTCGACAGGTGTTCAACCATCTGGTGTACCTGCATCCCGGGTTTTACGAGGACAACCGCAGCTCGGAAATCCAGTCGCGGCTGACCGCTGACACCACGCTGCTGCAATCGGTGATCGGCTCGTCGCTGTCGCTGTTCCTGCGCAATTTACTGATGGTCATTGGCGGTGTGGTGCTGCTGTTCATCACCAACCCAAAGCTCACCAGCATCGTGGTGATCGCACTGCCGTTGGTGATTGCGCCGATCCTGATTTTCGGCCGCCGCGTGCGTAACCTCTCCCGGTTGAGTCAGGACCGGATCGCCGACATTGGCAGCTACGTCTCGGAGACTCTCGGCCAGATCAAGACCGTGCAGGCCTATAACCATCAGGTGCAGGACGAACAGCGTTTCGCCAGCACTGTCGAGCAGGCGTTCGAGACTGCGCGTAAGCGGATTTTCCAACGGGCCTGGCTGATCACGCTGGTGATCGTGCTGGTGCTCGGCGCCGTCGCGGTGATGTTGTGGGTCGGCGGCATGGACGTGATTGCCGGGCGGATTTCTGCCGGTGAACTGGCGGCGTTTGTGTTCTACAGCCTGATCGTCGGCAGTGCCTTTGGCACATTGAGCGAAGTGATAGGTGAGTTGCAGCGGGCAGCCGGCGCCGCCGAGCGCATCGCTGAATTGCTGCGTTCGGAGAACATTATCCAGCCACCGACCACGGGATTGGTGACGCTGCCGGAGCGAGTCAAAGGCGAGCTGGAATTGCAGGATGTGCGTTTTTCCTACCCTTCGCGTCCCGAAAGCCTCGCCGTCGATGGCTTGAGTCTGACGATCAACGCCGGCGAAACCCTCGCGCTCGTCGGCCCGTCCGGCGCGGGCAAGTCCACGGTGTATGACTTGTTGCTGCGTTTCTATGATCCCCGGGAGGGGCGGATCCTGATCGATGGCGTGCCACTGACGAGCCTCGATCCTCTGGACCTGCGTCGCTGCTTCGCGCTGGTCTCGCAAACCCCGGCGCTGTTCTTCGGCAGTGTCGAAGAGAACATTCGCTACGGCTGCCCGACCGCCACGCTGGAGCAGGTACGGGAAGCCGCGAAAATCGCCCACGCCCATGATTTCATCGAACAGATGCCCGACGGTTACCAGACCCATCTGGGTGACGGCGGCCTCGGCCTGTCTGGTGGACAACGCCAGCGCCTGGCAATCGCCCGGGCGCTGCTGGTCGACGCGCCGATCCTGCTGCTCGACGAAGCCACCAGCGCCCTCGACGCCCAGAGCGAACACCTGATCCAGCAAGCGCTGCCGAGCCTGATGCAAAACCGCACCACACTGGTCATCGCCCACCGGTTGGCCACGGTGAAAAACGCCGACCGGATCGCGGTGATGGATCAAGGCAAACTGGTTGCGATCGGCACGCATCAGGAGTTGATTGCGAGTAACCCGTTGTATGCGCGGTTGGCGGCGTTGCAGTTCAATGATGGCCATCAGGCTTCGACCGACCAAGTAACCGACTAAGTAACCGACTAAGTAACCGACCATGTAACCGACCCAGTAGAGCGCCATAAAAAATGCCCGCATCTCTCGATGCGGGCATTTTTGTTTACGTCGATCTATCGGCGAAACACGCCTCGATCACTGATCATCGAAATACCGCTCATGCCAGTCCACCAGCGGTTGCGGCGAGTTGAGTTTCTGGCCGTAGATCACCGAGTAGGACAGCACGTTCTGCACGTACTGGCGGGTTTCGTCGAACGGGATGCTTTCCACCCAGACGTCGAAGCTCAGGTGGTCGGCGCCGCGCAGCCACTGGCGCACGCGGCCGGGGCCGGCGTTGTAGGCGGCAGAGGCGAGCACGCGGTTGCCGTTGAACTGGCTGTGCACCTGGCTCAGGTAAGCGGCACCGAGCTGGATGTTTTTATCCGGATCGAGCACCTGCTGTGGCGAGGCCAATGGAATGCTGAACTTGCGCGCGGTTTCCTTGGCGGTGCCGGGCATCAGTTGCATCAGGCCGCTGGCGCCGACGCTGGAACGGGCGTCGTCCATGAACGCACTTTCCTGACGGGTGATGGCGAACACCCAGCTCGAATGCAGGCCGCGCACCTTGGCTTCGCGCACCAGAGTGTCGCGGTGGGCCATCGGGAAACGAATGTCCAGATCATCCCAGTACTGCGCCTGACTGATGGTGCGGATGGCCGGGAAATACCATTTCAGGTCGTAAGCCAGTTTCGCCTGGGCGACCATTTCGTCGCGGCTGAAATGCCGGCTGACGTGATACCACTCGCGGCGACCGTCGACGATCTGCCCACGGGCGTGGAACTCCAGCGCACGACGCACGCCAGGGGTGTTGCGCACCTTGTTGATCAGCGCCTGACTGAGCACCAGCGGCTTGTTGTTCAGCGAGTAAGGCGACTGCGAGCGGTCGGCGGCGAGGAAACCGTAGAAATCACGCTCCCGCGACAGATTCTTGTACAGCGTCTGCGCTTCCGGATTCTGCGGTTGTGCCAGTTCCAGGCTGCGGGCCTGCCAGTAGCGCCAGCGGTTGGTAGTGGCCAGATCCTGCGGCAGACGGCGGGTCAGTTGGTAGGCGTCGTCCCAGCGCGCCAGACGCAACAGCAGGCGCAGGCGCCATTCGGACACGGTGTTGTCGCGCAGTTCCGGGTCGTATTTGGTCATCACATCCAGCGCGCGGCTGTCGAAGCGGCGGGCGAGAGTCAGGCCGATTTCCCGGGCGATCGCGACTTTTTCATCCCGGGAGAAATGCATGCTGCTGGCATAACCGTCGAGCAGGGCCATGGCCTTGTCCGGGTCCTGACGCGCGAGGCGGCGCAGACCGAGGCTGACCACGTCGGACATCGGTTCATCGGCCGGCGTGAACCGCGAAGGCTGGTTGAGCAGTTCCGGTTTCTGCGCCACGTCCACCAGCAGGCGACCGCGCGGGGCGAGGGTGGTCAGGCCGTTGACGAGGCTGTTGGCCAGCGGATAGTTGCGGTGCTGGGCGGCGAGTTTGGCGCGTTCCCAGCGTTTCTGTTCGGTCAGTTGACCTTCGGCGGCCCACATGCCGAACAGCGCATCACAGGCAGCGGGCAGGGATTTGCCGGTCAGCCACAGCTTCTCGGCGTTGGCGTAGCCCTCGGCCTTCTTGTTGTGGCTGATCTGGTACTGCGCGTTCAGGCAGTCCAGCTCGGTGAAATTCAGTTTGAGGTCGTAATACTTGACGAAGGTCGCCCAGTCGCCGCGATCGGCCAGCCAACGCAACCAGCGCAACTTCATCCAGTTGGCCTGGGGCAGGTCACCGTGCTCGGCAAGAAACTTTTCGATCTCCGCGTTGCTGGCGGTTTTCAGCCGGGCGGTCAGTTCGTCGTAAGCCAGGTATGGCTCCAGCGGATAATCGGCGAGGGCCTGGCTGTAACGGAAATACGGGCCGGTGTCGCCCTTGGCCAGGGCGCGTTTGGCTTCATCGTAATACTGGCGTTGGGTGGACAGGTCCACCGCCTGGGCGGATTGAACGGCAGCGGCGGAAAGCAGCAAACATGACAAAACACTGAAGAGGCGACTGCGCATGAGACATCCGGGCAGAGAAATCATGACAAGTGCCGGCCCAAAACCCGCACTGAATTGTCTGTAGCTTAGCCTTTTGCCAGCAGGGGGCGAAAGCTTTGCCGGCCTTGCAGCACAAGTTCGCAACAATTGTTGTGCAGAGTGCGTCAGCGGCGAAATTGCCGGCCTGCTCGGGCCCCGATTCAGGTAGAATGCGCGCCCGGTTTTTGGAGAAGCTCATGACCCTGCTCAAATTCAGCGATGTGTCCCTTGCATTCGGCGCGATGCCGTTGTTGGACAAGGTGTCCTGGCAGATCGCCCGTGGTGAGCGGGTGTGCATCATCGGCCGCAACGGCACTGGCAAATCCAGCATGATGAAACTGGTCAAGGGCGACCAGAAGCCTGATGACGGCTCGGTGTGGCGTGCCCCCGGTCTGAAAATCGGTGAATTGCCACAGGAATTGCCGGTAGCCGACGAGCGGACGGTGTTCGACGTGGTCGCCGAAGGCCTCGACGGCGTCGGCGCCTTGCTCGCCGAATACCATCACCTGAGCCAGAACATTGTCACCGATGCCGATCTGGACAAGTTGATGCACGTTCAGCACGACCTCGAAGCCCGCGATGGCTGGCGCTTGCAGACCCTGGTCGACAGCACCCTGAGCCGCCTGCAACTGCCGGCCGACAAGACCCTCGCCGAACTGTCCGGCGGCTGGCGTCGTCGCGTCCTGCTGGCGCAGGCGCTGGTGTCCGAGCCGGATCTGCTGCTGCTCGACGAACCGACCAACCACCTGGACATCGGTGCGATTGCGTGGCTTGAAGAAGCGCTGAAGGATTTCCAGGGCGCCGTGCTGTTCATCACGCACGACCGTTCCTTCCTGCAAAACCTCGCCACCCGCATCCTGGAACTGGATCGCGGCGGCCTGATCGACTGGAACGGCGACTACGCCAGTTTCCTCGTCCATAAAGAAGCCGCGCTGGCCGCTGAAGAAACCGCCAACGCGCTGTTCGACAAGCGTCTGGCCCAGGAAGAAGTGTGGATTCGTCAGGGCATCAAGGCCCGTCGTACCCGTAACGAAGGCCGCGTACGTGCCCTGAAAGCATTGCGCGTGGAACGCAGCGAGCGTCGCGAGCGCACCGGCAAGGCCAACATCCAGCTGGAAACAGCGGAGAAGTCCGGCAAGCAGGTGATGGTGCTGGATAACGTGAGCTTCGCGCATCCGGGCGGTCCGTTCCTGATCCGTGATTTCTCCATGGTGCTGCAGCGTGGCGACCGGATCGGCCTGCTCGGCGCCAACGGTACCGGCAAGACCACTCTGCTGAAACTGATGCTCAGCGGTCTGCAACCGACCAGCGGCAAAGTGGAAGAGGGCACCAAGATCGATGTGGCCTACTTTGACCAGTTGCGCCATCAGCTGGATCTGGAAAAGACCGTGATTGACAACGTCGCCGAGGGTCGCGACTTCATCGATATCGACGGCCAGAGCCGCCACGTGCTGAGCTACCTCGGCGACTTCCTGTTCAGCCCGCAGCGTGCCCGCACGCCGGTGAAGGCGTTGTCCGGTGGTGAGCGTGCGCGTCTGTTGCTGGCCAAATTGTTCAGCAAGCCGGCGAACCTGCTGGTACTCGACGAACCGACCAACGACCTCGACGTGGAAACCCTCGAGCTGCTCGAAGAAGTGCTGCTGACCTTCAACGGCACTGTGCTGATGGTCAGTCACGACCGGGCATTCCTCGACAACGTGGTCACCAGCACTCTGGTCTTCGAAGGTGAAGGCAAGGTGCGCGAATACGTCGGCGGCTATCAGGACTGGATCCGTCAGGGCGGTTCGCCGCGTCTGCTGGGCGTGACCGAAAGCAAATCCGGCAAGGCCGACCTGAACTCGGCGGTGGTCACTGCCGAACCGGCTCCGGTTGCCGCGCCGGTTGCTGCGGCTCCAGCGGCGAAGAAGAAGTTGAGCTACAAGCTTCAGCGCGAGCTGGAAGCGCTGCCGGGCGACATCGACGCCAAGGAGCAGCAGATTGCTGCTGTCGAGGCTGAAATGGCCGAGGCCGGCTTCTATCAGCGTCCGCCGGCCGAGACGGCCAAGGTGATTGCTTCTCTGGAGCAGTTGCAGGCTGAGCTGGATGCGCTGGTGGAGCGTTGGGCCGAGCTGGACGCCTGATTGTTTCAAGGCATGAAAAAGCCCGGCGTCCAGTGATGGGCGCCGGGCTTTTTTAGCTTTTCACAAGTGCCTGGGATCAGCGTTTGACCAAGTGCACCGCCAGCACATCGCAAGGTGCGCCGTGCAGCACGTCATTGGCGGTCGAGCCCAGCAACAGCGCCAGACCATGCCGGCCATGGCTGCCGACCACGATCAGGTCGCATTCCTGTTCCTTGGCGAAATGGTGGATTTCCTGACGCGGCTGGCCGTAGGTCAGGTGGCAGTTGGCGCCTTCAAGCTCGGTGTACTTGTGCTTCAGGCGTTCGAGGCGTTCCTTGGCCTGATCGAACTGCTGTTGTTGCAGTTGTGACAGATCCATCGGTACGTCACCGCCGAAGGCCATGGCCATCGGTTCAACGATATGCACCAGCGACAGCTTGGCGCCATTGCTCACTGACAGCTCTCGGGCGCGGTGGATCACAGGGTCGCACTCTTCGGTCAGATCTACGGCGACCAGGATATGGTGGTAGGGCATGAGGTGCTCCTCGTGAGGGATCAATATTGTTAAGTATGGCTGGTTTCAAGCGCATTGGTTCCAAAGTGACGCAATGGGCTCATGACAAAACGGGAGTAGAGATATGACGGTCTGGCTGGTGGTGTCAATCCTGCTGGTGGTGTTGAGTCCCCTGGCGTGGTTGCGTCCGTCCCGTGCACAGAGTGGCCGGATAGCCTTGCGCACCGAGGCCCGGCGCATCGGGCTGGCCATGCAGCTGGCGCCCCAGGAGTGGCCGCACTGGCTGAGCCAGGAGCCGCCAAACCCGTGCGCGCAATACCATCGGCCACGCCGTGGCAAGCAGTCGGCGTGCTGGACGTATTGGCAGAAATCCCCGGGTGTTTGGGTGAATCAGTGGCAGGAAGTCTGTGAGGATCCACTGCTGCTGAATCATTTCGAAAAATTGCCGGGCAACGTTTTCAAGGTCGAGGCGGATAAGCAGATGATCGCCCTCTATTGGGGCGAGAAGGGTGAGGCGTCGGTTTTGCTGGAGATTGATGCCACGCTGAAAGCGCTGGCATGACTTGCGGACTTTTCGCGCTGCAACGGTGCGAAACGTCTGGCAGACGCGCAATAAAAAGCCCGACATGATTCATCGGGCGGGGTTGGCCAGGCAGGCCGGAAATTCTTTTTGGCGTTGAACCGGAGTCATCCGGTCAGCAAATCTGCGCCTGTTTTCCTTCGTAGTCCAGCCAGCGTAGCCTGTTAAACAAGGCTTGCGGTGAATTAGGGCGACTTTTCTAACTATTAATCTTATGAATGCCCTCACATGCAAGCGTGTGTGGCCGGGCTGCGTCCTACAGAAATGACCGCAAAGTCGCATTTCAACCCGTATTTAGGGCGATTGACAATTGTCGGAAATTCCGTGAAGGTGGCGTACCCAAATCAAACGGGCGTATGAATTGAGCGTTTGTATTGCAGACTGCTCCTACAGAATCCCGACTATCGCGTTGGCGGGTGTGCCGGGTGGATGAGTGTCAGCATCGACGAAAAAACGTCCTGCCGAGCCATTTGCCTGCGTCCGACGTGTACTGTTCAGCTTCCATATCGTGGAGATCAGTTGATGATTTACGAAGGTAAAGCCATCACGGTTAAAGCTCTTGAAAGTGGCATCGTCGAATTGAAATTCGACCTCAAGGGTGAGTCCGTCAACAAGTTCAACCGTCTTACCCTGAACGAACTGCGTCAGGCCGTAGACACCATCAAGGCAGATGCTTCGATCAAGGGCGTGATCGTCAGCAGTGGCAAGGACGTGTTCATCGTCGGCGCCGACATCACCGAATTTGTCGACAACTTCAAGCTGCCGGATGCCGAGCTGGTTGCTGGCAATCTCGAAGCCAACAAGATCTTCAGCGATTTCGAAGACCTCAACGTTCCGACCGTCGCCGCGATCAACGGCATCGCCCTGGGGGGCGGCCTGGAAATGTGCCTGGCAGCGGACTACCGCGTCATGTCGACCAAGGCCAAGATCGGTCTGCCGGAAGTCAAACTGGGCATCTACCCGGGCTTCGGCGGTACCGTGCGTCTGCCGCGCCTGATCGGTGCCGACAACGCCATCGAGTGGATTGCCGCCGGCAAGGAAAACCGTCCTGAAGACGCGCTGAAAGTCGGCGCCGTCGATGCCGTGGTTGCCCCTGAAAAGCTGCAGGATGCCGCCCTTGAGCTGATCAAGCGCGCCGTCTCCGGCGAGTTCGACTACAAGGCCAAGCGCCAGCCGAAGCTGGAAAAGCTCAAGCTGAACGCCATTGAACAAATGATGGCTTTCGAAACCGCCAAAGGTTTCGTGGCTGGCCAGGCTGGCCCGAACTACCCGGCCCCGGTCGAAGCGATCAAGACCATCCAGAAAGCCGCGAACTTCGGTCGTGACAAGGCGCTGGAAGTTGAAGCCGCAGGTTTCGTGAAACTGGCCAAGACCTCTGCCGCGCAGAGCTTGATCGGTCTGTTCCTGAACGATCAGGAGCTGAAGAAAAAGGCCAAGGCCTACGACGAAATCGCCAAGGACGTGAAGCAGGCTGCCGTACTGGGCGCCGGCATCATGGGTGGCGGTATCGCCTATCAGTCGGCTTCCAAAGGTACGCCGATCCTGATGAAGGACATCAACGAGCACGGCATCGAGCAAGGTCTGGCTGAAGCCGCCAAGCTGCTTGTCGGTCGCGTTGATAAAGGCCGCATGACCGCCGCGAAAATGGCTGAAGTGCTCAACGGCATTCGTCCGACCCTGTCCTACGGTGATTTCGGTCACGTCGACCTGGTCGTTGAAGCCGTGGTCGAGAACCCGAAGGTCAAGCAAGCCGTTCTGGCGGAAGTCGAAGACAAGGTCAAAGAGGACACCATCCTCGCGTCCAACACCTCGACCATTTCCATCAGCCTGCTGGCCAAGGCCCTCAAGCGTCCGGAAAACTTCGTCGGCATGCACTTCTTCAACCCGGTGCACATGATGCCGCTGGTGGAAGTGATCCGTGGCGAGAAGTCCAGCGAGCTGGCGATTGCCACAACCGTTGCCTACGCCAAGAAAATGGGCAAGAACCCGATCGTCGTCAACGACTGCCCTGGCTTCCTGGTCAACCGTGTACTGTTCCCGTACTTCGGCGGTTTCGCCAAGCTGGTCAGCGCCGGTGTGGACTTCGTCCGTATCGACAAGATCATGGAAAAATTCGGCTGGCCGATGGGCCCGGCGTACCTGATGGACGTGGTCGGCATCGACACCGGTCACCACGGTCGTGACGTGATGGCTGAAGGCTTCCCGGACCGCATGAAGGACGACCGTCGTTCGGCCATTGACGTGCTTTACGAAGCCAAGCGTCTCGGTCAGAAGAACGGTAAAGGCTTCTATGCCTACGAGGCCGACAAGAAAGGCAAGCAGAAGAAAGTCGCCGATCCGTCGGTACTGGAAGTGCTCAAGCCGATCGTCTACGAGCAGCGCGAAGTCACTGACGAAGACATCATCAACTGGATGATGATCCCGCTGTGCCTGGAAACCGTGCGTTGCCTGGAAGACGGCATCGTCGAAACCGCCGCCGAAGCCGACATGGGTCTGGTCTACGGTATTGGTTTCCCTCCATTCCGTGGCGGTGCGCTGCGCTACATCGACTCGATCGGTGTTGCCGAGTTCGTTGCCCTGGCCGACCAGTACGCTGATTTGGGCGCGCTGTACCACCCGACCGCGAAGCTGCGCGAAATGGCCAAGAACGGCCAGAGCTTCTTCGGTTAAGCGCCCCCAACTAGAGTGAGAGTGAACTTATGAGCTTGAATCCTAGAGACGTCGTGATTGTCGACTTCGGTCGTACTCCGATGGGCCGCTCCAAGGGCGGCATGCACCGCAACACCCGCGCCGAAGACATGTCGGCGCACCTGATCAGCAAACTGCTGGAACGCAACGCCAAGGTCGATCCTGCCGAAGTCGAGGACGTGATCTGGGGCTGTGTGAACCAGACCCTCGAACAAGGCTGGAACATCGCGCGCATGGCGTCGCTGATGACCCAGATCCCGCACACCTCGGCCGGCCAGACCGTCAGCCGTCTGTGTGGCTCGTCGATGAGCGCGCTGCACACTGCTGCGCAAGCGATCATGACCGGTAACGGTGACGTGTTCGTGGTTGGCGGCGTCGAGCATATGGGTCACGTGAGCATGATGCACGGTGTCGATCCGAACCCGCACATGTCCCTGTACGCGGCGAAAGCCTCGGGCATGATGGGCCTGACCGCTGAAATGCTGGGCAAAATGCACGGCATCACTCGCGAACAGCAGGACGCCTTTGGCGTGCGTTCCCACCAGCTCGCCCATAAGGCGACTGTGGAAGGCAAGTTCAAGGACGAAATCATCCCGATGCAGGGTTACGACGAGAACGGTTTCCTGAAAACCTTCGACTACGACGAAACCATTCGTCCGGAAACCACCCTGGAAAGTCTGGCGGCTCTGAAGCCGGCGTTCAATCCAAAGGGCGGCACCGTGACGGCCGGTACTTCGTCGCAGATCACCGATGGTGCTTCGTGCATGATCGTGATGTCGGCGCAGCGTGCGCAGGACCTGGGCATCCAGCCTCTGGCGGTGATTCGTTCGATGGCGGTAGCGGGTGTGGACCCGGCCATCATGGGCTATGGTCCGGTACCGGCTACTCAGAAAGCACTGAAACGTGCCGGCTTGGGTATCAACGATATCGACTTCTTCGAGCTCAACGAAGCGTTCGCCGCACAGGCCCTGCCAGTGCTGAAAGACCTGAAAGTGCTCGACAAGATGAATGAGAAGGTTAACCTGCACGGCGGCGCGATCGCCCTGGGTCACCCGTTCGGTTGCTCCGGTGCCCGTATTTCCGGCACCTTGCTGAACGTGATGAAGCAGAATGGCGGCACCTTCGGGGTGGCCACCATGTGCATTGGCCTCGGCCAAGGCATCTCCACCGTCTTCGAACGCGTTTAAGCGTCTCGTCGATGGAAGCCGGGGCCAAGTGCCCCGGTTTTTGTTTTTGCGGATTTATTTTTGTTTTTATTTTGAAAAAATTTGAGTGAGGGCCGAAGCATGCCGATACAACCTGGGCTCTACCAACATTACAAAGGTCCGCAGTACCGCGTATTCAGTGTTGCGCGGCATTCCGAGACCGAAGAAGAAGTGGTCTTTTACCAAGCCCTGTATGGCGATTACGGCTTCTGGGTACGTCCCTTGAGCATGTTCCTGGAGTCCGTCGAGGTTGACGGGGAGCAGGTCCCACGCTTTGCTTTGGTGCAAGCCGAACCGAGCCTTTTTTCGAAGCCGTAAGGCGAGTGCGCGCAAAACCCTGCGCTTGACCTCACCTTGTAGCCACTATATATAGCGGTGCCGCGTCAGGCGCCAACCGCCTTTCACTTCTAGAATTCAGGAATTTTCTGATCCATGGGCAAATCGCTGGTCATTGTGGAATCCCCGGCTAAGGCCAAGACCATCAACAAGTATCTGGGCAACCAATACGTGGTGAAGTCGAGTATCGGCCATATCCGAGACCTGCCCACCAGCGGTTCGGCTAGCGCCAGCAAGGAGCCTGCCGCCAAGCGCGGCAAGGCTGCTGCGGGCGAAGCGCCAGCGCTGTCGCCGAAAGAGAAGGCGCGCAAGCAGCTGGTCTCGCGCATGGGTGTCGATCCCGAGCATGGCTGGAAAGCCAAGTACGAGATCCTCCCGGGCAAGGAAAAGGTCATCGAAGAGCTGCGTCGGCTCGCCAAGGATGCTGACACCATCTATCTCGCAACCGACTTGGATCGCGAGGGGGAAGCCATTGCCTGGCACCTGCGCGAAGCCATCGGTGGTGACGACAGCCGCTACAAGCGCGTGGTGTTCAACGAAATCACCAAGAAGGCGATTCAGGAAGCCTTCTCGGAGCCGGGCGAACTCGACATCGATCGAGTGAACGCGCAGCAGGCCCGTCGTTTTCTCGATCGTGTCGTTGGCTACATGGTCTCGCCGCTGTTGTGGGCGAAGATCGCTCGTGGCCTGTCCGCCGGTCGCGTGCAATCGGTTGCCGTGAAGCTGGTGGTGGAGCGTGAGCGCGAGATCCGTGCGTTCAACCCGGAAGAGTACTGGGAAGTGCACGCCGACCTCGGCACCACCAAAGGTTCGACCGTGCGTTTCGAAGTGGCTCGCGAGAAAGGTGAAGCCTTCAAACCGCTGAACGAAGCCCAGGCTACGGCCGCGCTGGAGAAGCTCAAATCTTCCAGCTACAGCATCGTCAAGCGTGAAGACAAGCCAACCAGCAGCAAGCCGTCGGCACCGTTCATCACCTCCACACTGCAACAGGCCGCGAGTAACCGCCTGGGCTTCGGTGTGAAGAAAACCATGATGATGGCTCAGCGTCTGTACGAAGCCGGCTACATCACTTATATGCGTACCGACTCGACCAACCTCTCGGCTGATGCCGTGGCGATGGCGCGCGATTACATCGAAACCGAGTTCGGCAAGAAGTACCTGCCGGAGTCGCCGAACGTCTACAGCAGCAAGGAAGGCGCACAAGAGGCTCACGAAGCGATTCGTCCTTCCGACGCCAACACCACGCCCGCCAAGCTGGCTGGCATGGAGCGCGACGCTGAGCGCCTCTACGAGCTGATCTGGCGCCAGTTCCTGGCTTGCCAGATGCTGCCGGCGCAATACCTGTCGACCACCGTCAGCGTCGCTGCCGGCGACTTCGAGCTGCGCGCCAAGGGCCGCATCCTGAAGTTCGACGGTTACACTCGTGTGCTGCCGCAGATCACCAAGCCTGGCGACGATGACGTTCTGCCGGACATGGCGCAGGGCGACGTGATGAAGCTGATCAAGCTCGATCCGTCGCAGCACTTCACCAAGCCGCCGGCCCGTTATTCGGAAGCCAGCCTGGTGAAGGAAATGGAAAAGCGCGGCATCGGTCGTCCTTCGACCTACGCAGCGATCATCTCGACCATTCAGGATCGCGGCTACGTGACCCTGCACAACCGTCGTTTCTATTCGGAAAAGATGGGCGACATCGTCACCGAGCGTCTGTCGGAAAGCTTCTCGAATCTCATGGACTACGGCTTCACCGCCGGCATGGAAGAGAACCTCGATGACGTGGCTCAGGGCGAGCGCGACTGGAAAAACGTGCTGGACGAGTTCTACGGCGACTTCAAGAAAAAACTTGAAGTGGCGGAGAATCCGGAAGCCGGCATGCGTGCCAACCAGCCGGTAATGACCGACATTCCTTGCACCACCTGCGGCCGTCCGATGCAGATTCGTACTGCATCGACCGGTGTATTCCTCGGCTGCTCGGGTTACAGCCTGCCGCCGAAAGAGCGCTGCAAGGCCACCGTCAACCTGGTGCCGGGCGATGAAATCGCGGCGGACGACGAGGGCGAGTCGGAATCCCTGGTGCTGCGCGGCAAGCATCGCTGCCCGATCTGCAGCACGGCGATGGACGCCTACCTGCTCGACGAGAAGCGCAAGCTGCACATCTGTGGTAACAACCCGGATTGCGCCGGCTACGAGATCGAAGAAGGCAGCTATCGCATCAAGGGCTACGAAGGTCCGAGCCTGGAATGCGACAAGTGCGGCAGCGAGATGCAGCTCAAGACCGGCCGTTTCGGCAAGTTCTTCGGTTGCACCAACCCGACGTGCAAGAACACCCGCAAACTGCTGAAAAGCGGTGACGCGGCGCCGCCGAAGATGGATCCGGTGAAGATGCCTGAGCTGAAATGCGAAAAGGTCAACGACACCTACATCCTGCGCGACGGTGCATCCGGCCTGTTCCTGGCGGCCAGCCAATTCCCGAAAAACCGCGAGACCCGTGCTCCGCTAGTGATCGAGATTCTGCCGCACAAGGACGAGATCGATCCGAAGTACCATTTCCTGTGCGAAGCGCCGCAGAAGGATCCGGATGGCCTGCCAGCGGTGATCCGCTACAGCCGCAAGACCAAAGAGCAGTATGTTCAGACCGAAGTCGACGGCAAGCCGACTGGCTGGAAAGCGTTCTTCGACGGTGGTAAGTGGACAGTTGAGGACAAGCGTCCGGCGAAAGCCAAGGCTTGAGCAATCGCTGATCTGAAGGTGCCCTGACTGGGCATCTTCAACACAAAAGGCCGCATGACAACCTTCGGGTTTTCATGCGGCCTTTTTGTTTAATGCTTGCGGTCAGATCGGCTGATCCATGACACTGTCCGGCCTGTGTGAAGCAATTATTTCGTTGTGGAGAGTGCCGACATGGCCCACG
Source organism: Pseudomonas sp. B21-021 (assembly GCF_024749205.1). Lineage (NCBI taxonomy): Bacteria > Pseudomonadati > Pseudomonadota > Gammaproteobacteria > Pseudomonadales > Pseudomonadaceae > Pseudomonas > Pseudomonas sp. B21-021. Next base: position 4,457,724 of record NZ_CP087192.1, on the reverse strand, counting down.
AACTTTATACCCGTACCAATCAGAAGATCTATTTCGCGGGTTTGTCGCTGGAAGCGCTGGCCAGGGCCGAAGAGGGGCGGGCGATGAACTCGCTGGCGCTGATTCAGGCCGGGCGCGAATCCGCACTGTTTCATCTCTACGGTGCGTTGTTGGGGCTGTGTCATGAAATCGCCGGCTTCTATCGTTTGCCGCAAGCCAATGCGTCGCGGGCGGAAACTCTGCTGACCCGCGAAGTGCTGGAGTCGATTGCCATTCCTGAGCTGGCGGAGATGATCGAGCTGGCAGGCAATCCGGAGACCTGGCTGGCTAAATTGCTGGCCGCGCACTCGGCGCTGTTTCAGCCGCCACGGGTGCCACACAAGCCGAAGGGCGATGTGACGCAGCCGTTAATTCAGGCGGTGAATCTGGATGAAGAAGAGGCGGTTGAAGAGCTGAGCCGCGAAGAGCTCGAGAGCTGGCGGCAGAACCTCAAGGGGCTGGCGATCCGTTTCCGTGAAGGCTTGAACGAGTGCTGAGGAACTGTGGACTGGCGGCGACGAGAGGCGTGCTGCTGGTCAAGATCCCGAGCGAAGCCTGAATGATGTCTATATAATCCCTGCCTTTCGTGGAGAACAGACCTATATGCCAACGTCCTTTCTAGAAATTGTCGAGCTACCAGACGGCCGAATCGAACTGCGCAGGGCCGAGGACGAGGGTTCTCTGGTAACTCTGGATTTCTCCGAGGATGCCAAGGCGTTTCTGCAAGGCCAGCACGTTGAAATTGCCAAGGCGATGTTGAGCGTCGGCGTGCAAATGGCGGGGCGTATGGTTGAAGGCGAATTCGATAAGGATGAGGGGCCGCGGGTTCTTCATTGATCCGCTGTCTGTCAGTTACTGCTCCAGATCGGCTTCTCTATCCCTGGAGAAGCCCTGCGCTTTACATGGCGCGCATTGTTGCTGAATCACCCCAAACGAATGTTCAGGCTTTGAGCGTCCCCGGTACGGGCGGCGCTGATCAGCTGTTGCCGTGATCCTGCGCTCAATGGATTCAGCCACGTGACGACTGTGTGGCTGCGGCCCAGGCGTAATGCTTCGCAGGCCAATTGCTGAGCGCTTTGGGCGCCGCGCGGTTGCAACAGCAGGATGCGTTCGCGATTCAATCCAGCGTCCCGCAGCCAGGTCTGGGTCAGGCTGGCAGGCGGTGCAATCAGGGTCAGCCAGCGTGCGTCCTGATCCTCGCTCAGTTCGCGAAGAATCGGTGCCAGCAGGCTCAGGCAGTTCCCGGCCGCACCGCGCAGTGACAGCTCGCTGAACGCTTCGGGTTCGGTATTCCACGGCCGCTCGACGACATCCTTGAGGATGGGGGCGATGGGCTGCGCCAGAAACGCTTCGAACAACGGCAGTTGTGTTTGCTGAGGTGCGTGTGGGAACTGCATAAAGCCTCCTTTAGCGGCGGATGACGCCGACACTCAAGCCTTCGATGACCAGTTCCTGGTCTTTCAGGTTGACTTCGATAGGGGCGAACTCGGGGTTTTCGGCAATCAGCCAGACTTTGCTGCCGTCACGCTTGAAGCGTTTGACGGTGACTTCGTCGCCGATCCGGGCAACCACGATCTGACCGTTGCGTGCCTCGCGGGTGGTGTGAACCGCCAGCAGGTCGCCGTCGAAAATACCGATGTCCTTCATGCTCATGCCGTGGACGCGCAACAGGTAGTCGGCGCGCGGATGAAAGAAGGCCGGGTTGATGTTGCAGGACTCTTCGATGTGCTGCTGGGCGAGAATCGGCGCGCCGGCAGCCACTCGACCGATGATCGGCAGGGTGGATTCGTCGACCTTGGCTTCGAAGCCAGGAATGCGAATGCCGCGAGAGGCTCCGGGAGTCATCTCGATCGCGCCTTTACGGGCGAGGGCCTTGAGATGCTCCTCGGCCGCGTTGGGCGACTTGAAACCCAGTTCCTGAGCGATTTCCGCACGGGTCGGCGGGTAGCCGTTGTCTTCGAGGCAGCGTTTGATAAAGGCCAGAATCTCGGCTTGGCGTGGCGTCAGCTTAAGCATATTGATCGCTCTGTCTTTTTATACAGTGACTGGGATTATATACAGTGAAGCAGTCTTGGCAATGATCGTTTTTTGCCATGCCGCCGGACGGTCAGTGACGACGTCGATTAATGTGGCGTCCTTGTTGTGGTTAAATAACTGACCGACCATTCCCAAAACGAACTGGCAGGCTTGACAAGGCATAGGCTGAAACGTATGTTTCAAACAAGTGTTTGTCAGGCGGAGTAGCCATGGCCCAGTCGGAAACCGTTGAACGCATTCTTGATGCTGCAGAACAGCTGTTCGCGGAAAAAGGTTTCGCTGAAACCTCATTGCGTCTGATCACCAGCAAGGCAGGGGTCAACCTCGCTGCGGTGAACTATCACTTCGGCTCGAAGAAGGCGCTGATCCAGGCGGTTTTCTCGCGCTTCCTCGGTCCGTTCTGCATCAGCCTCGACAAAGAGTTGGAGCGCCGCCAGGCCAAGCCAGAGAACAAGCCTTCGCTCGAAGAGCTGCTGGAAATTCTCGTCGAGCAAGCGCTGGTGGTGCAGCCACGTAGCGGCAACGATCTATCGATTTTCATGCGCTTGCTCGGTCTGGCATTCAGTCAGAGCCAGGGCCACCTGCGCCGTTATCTGGAAGACATGTACGGCAAGGTATTCCGTCGCTATATGTTGCTGGTGAACGAAGCCGCGCCGCGCATTCCTCCGATCGAACTGTTCTGGCGTGTGCACTTCATGCTCGGTGCTGCAGCATTCAGCATGTCGGGTATCAAGGCCTTGCGCGCGATTGCCGAGACCGATTTCGGTGTCAACACCTCCATCGAACAGGTGATGCGTCTGATGGTGCCGTTCCTGGCAGCCGGCATGCGTGCCGAAACCGGCGTCACCGACACGGCCATGGCCACTGCGCAGTTGCGACCACGCAGCAAGTCCGCGCCGGCACCTGCCAAGGTTTAACCGTCCATGGGTGGGCGCGGCAGCTGACATCCGCTAAGCTAGCCGCCCATGTCGACTCTCGTTCTGAACCCGTTTCTCATTGAAATCACCGACCCGCCGGGCAATGCCCCAGGTGGTGATTTCGTGGGCGACGGTTTTTTCGTTTCCAAGGAATCTCTATGACTGCTGGCCTGCAAGGCTCGTTGATGGTGGACGTCGCCGGTACCTGGCTGACGGCCGAAGATCGCCAATTGTTGCGCCAGCCCGAAGTGGGCGGCCTGATCATCTTTGCCCGCAACATCGAGCATCCGCGCCAGGTGCGCGAGCTGAGCGCGGCGATTCGTGCCATTCGTCCTGACTTGCTGCTGGCGGTGGATCAGGAGGGCGGTCGCGTCCAGCGGCTGCGTCAAGGCTTCGTGCGTCTGCCGGCCATGCGCGCCATCGCCGACAATCCGAACGCCGAATACCTGGCCGAGCAATGCGGCTGGATCATGGCCACCGAAGTGCTCGCAGTCGGCCTCGACCTGAGCTTCGCGCCGGTGCTGGATCTGGATTACCAGCGCAGCGCCGTCGTCGGCACCCGCTCGTTTGAAGGTGACCCGGAGCGTGCTGCGCTACTCGCCGGTGCTTTCATCAAAGGCATGAACAGCGCCGGCATGGCCGCCACCGGTAAGCATTTTCCTGGCCACGGCTGGGCGGAAGCCGACTCCCACGTCGCTATTCCCAACGACGAGCGCAGCCTCGAAGAGATCCGCGCCAACGACCTCGTGCCGTTCGCCAGGCTCAGCAAGCAACTGGCCGCCGTCATGCCGGCTCACGTGATTTATCCGCAAGTCGACGCACAGCCTGCCGGTTTCTCCCGGCGCTGGTTGCAGGACATCCTGCGCGGTGAGCTGCAGTTCGACGGCGTGATCTTCAGCGATGACCTGTCGATGGCCGGCGCGCATGTAGTGGGCGACGCCGCCAGCCGTATCGAAGCCGCGCTCAGTGCCGGTTGCGACATGGGCCTGGTGTGCAACGACCGAGCGGCCGCCGAACTGGCCCTGAGCGCCGCGCAGCGCATGAAGGTCAAGCCGTCGCCGCGCATCGCACGCATGCGCGGTCAGGCATTCGCCAACACCGAATACCGTCAGGATCCGCGCTGGCTGACCGCTGTCGGCGCGCTCAAAGACGCTCAACTGATCGATTAAGGATTTTTCGCTATGACGGTTTACGCAATCATCGGCGGCACTGGCCTGACCCAGCTGGAAGGCCTGAGCATTCGTCAGTCGCTGGCGGTGGATACGCCTTATGGCGCGCCATCGGCCGAGGTCCAGATTGGCGAATACGCCGGCAAGGAAGTGCTGTTCCTCGCTCGTCACGGTCACCCGCATCGCTTCCCGCCGCACAAGGTCAACTACCGCGCCAACCTGTGGGCGTTGAAGCAGGCCGGGGCCGAAGCGATCATCGCGGTCAACGCAGTGGGCGGGATTCATCCTGCAATGGGCACCGGACATTTCTGCGTGCCGCATCAGATCGTGGACTACACCAGCGGTCGCGAGCACACCTATTTCGCCGATGATCTGGAACATGTCACACACATCGACTTCAGCTTTCCCTACAGCGAACCGCTGCGTCAGCAATTGATTGCTGCGTTGGCCGCCGAAGGTTGCGAGTACAGCGATCAGGGCGTTTACGCCTGCACCCAGGGCCCGCGACTGGAAACCGTGGCCGAGATCGTGCGTCTGGAGCGTGACGGTTGCGATATTGTCGGCATGACCGGCATGCCGGAAGCGGCGCTGGCCCGTGAGCTGGATCTGGATTACGCCTGTCTGTCGCTGGTGGTGAATCCGGCGGCGGGCAAGACCACTGAAGTGATCACCATGGCAGAGATCGAGCAGGCGTTGCACGATGGCATGGGCAAGGTGAAGTCGACGTTGGCGCGCGTACTCAGGGGCTGAGTCTGGCTAGAAACTGAGTCGAGCCTTTTGCGGGCAAGCCCGCTCCCACAGAGGTCACGCTAAACCTGTGGGAGCGGGCTTGTTCGCGAATCGATCTGATAGCCGACAAAGATCTCAGCGCTTTTCAAACTTGTCCGGCAACGGCGCAAACAGCGCCTCGATATCGTCACTCTGCAACTTCCAGTCACCGGCCTTGCGCCCATCCAGCACACCGGCCGCCAGGTCGGATTTTTCCTTCTGCAAGTGCTGAATCTTCTCCTCGACCGTGCCCCGGGCAATCATCTTGTAGACGAATACCGGCTTTTCCTGACCAATGCGATACGCGCGGTCGGTTGCCTGATTTTCGGTCGCCGGATTCCACCACGGATCGTAGTGAATCACCGTGTCCGCTTCCGTCAGGTTCAGGCCCACACCACCAGCCTTCAGGCTGATGAGAAAGATCTGACGCTTGCCGCTCTGGAACTCCTTCACAGGCGTTCGCCGATCACGGGTCTGTCCCGTCAGCAGCGCATACGCGACATTGCGTTTTTTCAGCTCGTCCTCGATCAGTGACAGCATCGAAGTGAACTGAGAAAACAGCAGAATCCGCCGGCCTTCCTCGAACAGCTCCTCAAGCATTTCCATCAGGCTGTCGAGCTTGCCTGAGGTGCTGCCGCGAGCGGGCAGGGTAGCGTCGTTGACCAGGCGCAAATCGCAGCAGACCTGACGCAGCTTGAGCAACGCTTCGAGAATGATGATCTGACTGCGCGCCACGCCTTTGCGGGTGATCTCGTCGCGAACCTTCTTGTCCATGGCCAGACGCATGGTTTCGTAAACGTCGCGCTGCGCTTCGTTGAGCTCGACCCAGTGGATGATCTCGGTTTTCGGTGGCAGCTCGGTCGCGACCTGTTCCTTGGTGCGGCGCAGCAGGAACGGTTTGATCCGACCGTTGAGGTGCTGAAGTCTGACTTCGCTCGCGCGCTTTTCAATCGGCACGCGGTAATCGGCGTTGAAGCTTTTGACGTCGCCGAGCCAGCCGGGCAGCAGGAAGTGAAACAGCGACCACAGTTCGCCCAGGTGATTTTCCAGCGGCGTCCCGCTCAGGCACAGGCGCTGACGCGCATTGAATTCACGGGCGGCCTGGGCGGCTTTGCTGTTCGGGTTCTTGATGTACTGCGCCTCATCCAGCACCAGTACATGCAGCGGCTGCTGGGCCAGACGTTCGACATCCTTGGGCAGCAGTGCATAAGTGGTGAGGATCAGGTCGTAATCGGCCAGATGCTCGAAATGCTTTTTACGGCTGGCACCGTACAAGGCGACAACCTTGAGCTGTGGCGTGAAGTGCGCCGCTTCGTCCAGCCAGTTGGGAATCAGGCTGGTGGGCATCACCACCATGCACGGGCGATCCAGACGCCCGGCGTTTTTCTCGCTGAGAATATGCGCCAGTGTCTGTAAGGTTTTGCCCAGGCCCATGTCGTCCGCGAGAATCCCGCCGACTTCAAGTTGCCGCAGCGACTGCATCCAGCTCAAGCCTTCGAGCTGATAAGGACGCAGCGTTGCATTCAGTCCCTTCGGTGCTTTGGCGCTGTAGTCGCGGATATCACGCAAGCGCTGGGCGAAGCTGCGAATCTGTTCGCCACCCTCCCAGAGCAGGGGAATGCCTTCCAGCGAATTCAGGCGCGTGGCGTCGGCCTTGCTCAGGCGCAGGGTGGTTTCGCCCGGTTCCTGCAAATAAAACTCGCCAAGGGTCGCCAGCACCGGCTTCAGCCGGCCGAGGGGCAGGGCGACTTGTAACGGTCCGTGCTCGCTGTTGCGTTGCGGAATGTTCACCAAAATCAACTCATCGTCCCGTCGCCGGGCAAGGCGTTCGGGGTTGAGGATTTCCGTGTGCGAGCGCATCAGATTGAGCAGAATCGGCAGCAGGCTCAGACGCTCGCCGTTGACGATGATCCCCAGCTCCAGATCGAACCAGTCGCGCTCCGGCGTCTGCTCGACGGTGGCGTACCAGTCGTCGACGGCGGTCAGGTCGAAACCGAACTCATCGTCGACCAACAGCTCCCAGCCTTGAGTGCGCAGCTTCGGCAGATCGTTGAGGGTGAACGTCAGCCAGGCGCTGTCGTTGACCATCTCGTAGAGTTCGCCGGCGCTTTCCGGCAGGGCCTTGCTCTGGCGGGTGGCGATGCGGAACCCGAGAATTCGCAGCTGCTCGCGGTAGCTCTGTTCGATGTCCGGGTGGCGTTTGACCCGCAGGGTCTGGGCTTCCTGGCGAATCAGAATGTCGCTGTTCTTTTGCCCGCTGACGTATTCGTCGAGGTAGCTGAAGGACAGTGCCGCACGATGCTGGATATAACGCTGCATCTTGCCGTTGCGCGGTTCGAACGCGCTGAACTCGACGCTCGCCAGCCACAAGCGCGGCACCGGCTGCACGTTGTCCACCAGCACTTGCGGCGGCGCCTTCGGGCTGCGGTTTTCCAGCACGGCCTGGAGTTTTTCCAGCAGTTCGGCGTCCTTGGCGGCGGCGGGGTATTCGAGGGTTTCCTGCACTTGCAGCAACACCGCCGCACAGTGTTTGCAGTTGCTGTGCACCGGGCAGGTGCAGGTGGCGTCGACCATCAGCAGCGTGCCTTTGGCCGACTCGCGCAGATGAATCGTCTGACGGTAGACGTTACCGCCAGAGCCTTCGCAGCTGGCGGTAATGGTCGCGTCGCCGACCTGCACGAATCGCACCCGGTTTTCCAGCGCGTAGCGGCGGCCACGCTCCAGGCTTTGTTCCTTGAATCGGCTGACCCAGGAGGAGGCCAGCGGTTTACTCAGTGGCGGGGGCATAAGGACTTCGATCAGTCCGGAACGACTTCAGGCGCTTCCCGAGGCGCGGGCGCCGTCAGTGAAGTGATCTTGATCAGCAGGGCCAGGTGGCCGTTGTCGAGGTAGTTGAGTTGGCCGTTCTTGGTGTGGCTGTCCTGTTTCAGGCGCTCGCTGGCGGTGACCATGCCGTTGGCGTCGATCTGATTGACCCAGAAGTCGGCATTCACGTCAGTGAAGCGCCCGAGCTTCATTTCAATCGTGCCTTCGATCGGGAACTGGCCGAACTGCTCCTGACCTTCGCTGACTGCAACTTTCGCCGGCGTCTCGCCGAGAGTCTGCTGCCAGGCTTTGTGCATCAGCACGCTGTACTCGCCGCTGGCGGTGAGTTTGGTCACAACGTCGTTCAGCGCCGGGGTGCGTTTGCTGTCATCGCCCAGGCGTTGAGCGCCGGCCGCCCAGTCTTCCGGTGCGGCGCGGCTGACAATTGCCGGCACGGCGTTCTGGCGTACCAGAATCATTTCGACCTGATACAGGTCATCGGCAAACGCCGTAGGTGCCACCAGAGTCAGTAGCAAAGTCAGAGAGCGAAACAGGCGCATGCGGCGTCCTTCAAGCAGTTTTCGGGATGAGGCGCTCGAACAGCGCCTCCACAGTATTAAAGCGCTCTTCCGGGCGCTCCATCGGCACCTGGAACTTGAACATCGTGGCGCCTTCGAATTTGTAGCGTTTTGGCTGGCTCTGGATCAGTTTGATCAGGGTCATCGGGTCGACCGGCGTCTGCGCCGCGAACTCGATACGGCCACCTTGCGGGCCGCCATCGACTTTCTTGATGCCCAACTGCTCGGCCTGCAACTTCAGCGCCGTGATGCGCACCAGATTTTTGGTCGGCTCCGGCAGAAGACCAAAGCGGTCGATCATCTCCACTTGCAGATCCTTCAGGCCTTCCTCGTCGGTGGCCGAAGCGATGCGCTTGTAAAGGATCAGGCGTGCATGCACGTCCGGCAGATAATCTTCCGGAATCAGCGCCGGTACCCGCAGGTTGACCTCCGGGCCACCGCCGAGCGGTTGATCGAGGTTCGGTTGTTCGCCCTTGCGGATCGATTTCACCGCGCGCTCGAGCATTTCCATGTACAGCGTGAAGCCGACCGCCTGAATCTGACCGCTCTGACCGTCGCCCAGCAGTTCGCCGGCGCCACGGATTTCCAGGTCGTTGGTGGCCAGCACGAAACCGGCGCCAAGATCCTGAGTATTGGCAATCGCCTCCAGGCGTTTTTCCGCATCGCCGGTGATTTGCTGGCGCGGAGGAGTCAGCAGATAAGCGTATGCCTGGTGGTGGCTACGGCCAACGCGACCACGCAACTGGTGCAGCTGCGCCAAGCCGAACTTGTCGGCGCGCTCAATGATGATGGTGTTGGCGCTCGGCACGTCGATGCCGGTCTCGATGATGGTCGAGGCGATCAGCACGTTGAAGCGCTTGTGGTAGAAGTCGCTCATCACCTGTTCGAGTTCGCGCTCGCGCATCTGCCCGTGGCCGATGCCGATCCGCGCTTCCGGCACCAGTTCGGCCAGGTCGGCGGCGCACTTCTCGATGGTTTTCACGTCGTTGTGCAGGTAATAGACCTGACCGCCGCGCAGCAGCTCACGCAGCAAGGCCTCTTTGACCGTGCTCTTGTTCTGCTCCATGACGAAGGTGCGCACCGACAGGCGTCGTGCCGGCGGCGTGGCGATGATCGACAGGTCGCGCATGCCCGACACCGCCATGTTCAGCGTGCGCGGAATCGGCGTGGCGGTCAGCGTAAGAATGTCGACTTCGCTGCGCAGGGCTTTGAGCTGTTCCTTCTGACGGACACCGAAGCGGTGCTCTTCGTCGATGATCACCAGCCCGAGGTTTTTGATCTTGACGTCGTCCTGCAGCAGCTTGTGCGTGCCGATGACGATGTCGATATTGCCTTCGGCCAGTTCGGCCACCGCAGCGCTCACTTCCTTGGCCGACTTGAAGCGGCTCATCACTTCCACGGTCACCGGCCAGTCGGCGAAGCGGTCGCGGAAGCTGTTGTAATGCTGCTGGGCGAGCAGGGTGGTCGGCACCAGAATCGCCACTTGCTTGCCACCATGCACGGCGATGAACGCGGCGCGCATGGCCACTTCGGTCTTGCCGAAACCCACGTCGCCGCAGACCAGTCGATCCATCGGTTTCGGCGCGAGCATGTCTTCGCGCACGGCTTCGATGGTGGATTGCTGGTCCGGGGTTTCTTCGAACGGGAAGCCGGCGCTGAAGGTCGCGTAATCGGCCTTCGGATCGGCAAACGCATAACCTTCGCGGGCGGCGCGGCGGGCGTAGATGTCGAGCAGTTCGGCAGCCACGTCGCGGACCTGTTCGGCAGCCTTGCGCTTGGCTTTCTGCCAGGTCTCGGAGCCGAGGCGGTGCAGCGGAGCCAACGCATCGTCGCTGCCGGTGTAACGGGCGATCAAATGCAGGTTGGCCACCGGCACGTAAAGCTTGGCGTTCTCGGCGTATTCGAGGGTCAGGAATTCGGCGGCCTGATTGTCGATTTCCAGAATCGTCAGGCCGAGATAGCGACCGACGCCGTGGTCGATGTGCACCACTGGAGCGCCTTCGCGCAGCTCGGTGAGGTTCTTGATCACCGCGTCGTTGTTGGCGTCGGCGCGTTTTTCGCGGCGGCGACGCTGCATCACGCGCTGGCCGAACAGCGGACTTTCCGCGACCAGTGCCAATGCCGGGTCGTCCAGCATCAGGCCTTCGTCGAGCGGGGCGATGGTGATCGCCAGGCGATCCTTGCTCGCGACGAAATCCGGCCAGCTGTCGACGGTTTTCGGCCGCAGCTTCAGGCGATCCAGCAACTCCAGCAGCACTTCGCGACGACCGGCGGATTCGGCGGTGAACAGCACGCGTCCCGGGAACTCGTCGAGAAATGCCGAGAGCGCGGCCAGCGGCTGGGTGGCCTTGGCTTCGATCGCCAGATTCGGCAAGGCCTGCGCCGGAAAGCGCTCACGACCGGCGCCGGATTCAACGTCCTGCTGGCTGGCGACCACGCGCGGCCAGTTCTTCAGGCGGGCAAAGCAGTCTTCCACCGGCAGGAACAGTTCGGCCGGCGGCAATAAAGGACGCGATGGATCGACGCGACGCTCTTCATAACGATTGCGCACATCGTTCCAGAAGTTTTCCGCCGCCTGCTCGATGCCCGGCAGCGAAAACACTTGGGTGTCCTGAGGCAGGTAATCGAACAGGGTCGAGGTTTCTTCGAAGAACAGCGGCAGGTAGTACTCGATACCGGCTGGCGTGATGCCGCTGCTCAGGTCCTGGAAGATCGGGCAGCGACGGAAGTCGACGTCGAAACGCTCGCGAAAGCGCGCCTTGAAGCGGGTGACCGCGTCTTTCTGCAGCGGGAATTCCTTGGCCGGCAGCAGCTTGACCGAATCGACCTTGTCGATGGAGCGCTGGTTTTCCGGATCGAAGGTGCGCAGGGTTTCGATTTCGTCGTCGAACAGGTCGATGCGATAGGGCAGCTTGCTGCCCATCGGGAACAGGTCGATCAGTGCGCCACGCACCGTGAACTCGCCGTGTTCGTAAACCGTGTCGACGTAGCGATAGCCGCTGGCTTCGAGCCGCGAGCGCATTTGCTCGACATCGAGTTTCTGCCCGACGTCCAGCACCAGGCTGCTGCCGAGCAGGAATTTGGTCGGCGCCAGACGGTGCAGGGCGGTGGTGATCGGCACCACCAGCACGCCATGTTCCAGTTCCGGCAGTCTATAAAGGCTGGCGATGCGCTGGGAGATGATGTCCTGGTGCGGCGAAAACAGATCGTAGGGCAGGGTTTCCCAGTCCGGGAAATGCAGCACCGGCAAATCCGGGGCGAAGAAACTCAGCTCCTGCTCCAGCCGTTCGGCACTCTGGCTGTCGGCGGTCAAAAGCAGCGTGAAGCGCTTGGCAGCGCTGGCAGCCTCGGCAATCGCCAGGCTCAGGGCGGCACCGGGGAGGTTGCCCCAGTGCTGTTTACCTGCCGCGGCAGGGAGAAGCGGTAGACGCAGAACAGGCACGGAAGGTTGAGCTCCAGGCGTTGCGACAAAGTCGGTAATTGTAGCGGCGTCCGGTGCCGCCTGTCAGTTGCCGGATGCGTCTATCTGCGCTGTTTGGGAAAAATGTAGTGGTAACCATAAAAACCAGCGCTTTTTTTACGGTTATGTAGTGCCAAATGTCGGTGGTGTTACGGAGGGTTACAGACATCGTCTAACAGTCGTCGAAAAAATGGCTGCGCTGGAAGCCCCGGTTTTACTGGGCTGGCGGGGAGCGTTATTTTTTTGGACGGTTTTTTGTTACCGATTGCGCGACAAGCGCGCATTGCTACAAGAGGTTCTCGGCGGCATAATGTAGCCCCTTTTTTCTGCCCCTACATGTGGAAGGTTACCGTGACTCAGAAGCCCGACCAGTGTCTTGGTGAATGGATCGACCGTGAAGCACTCGCAGAAGCGATGATTCCGCTTATCGGTCAGCTCTACCGCAACAACAACGTGGTGAGCTCGATCTATGGCCGCAGCCTGATCAACCAGTCTGTCATCGCGATTCTCAAAGCTCACCGCTTTGCTCGCCACCGTTCTGCCGACGACAGCGAACTCTCCGTCCACGAAACATTCCCGCTGCTCAAGGCCATGAGCGAGCTCAAGCTCGGCGCGGCCTCGGTAGATCTGGGCAAGCTGGCGTACAAATTCCGCAACGAAGGCAACGGCCGTACCGCCGAGCAGTTCGTTCGCGAAGAAATGGCTGACGTGGTTGGCCAGCAAAACGCTTCGGCACGCAAAGGCACCGACGTTGTGCTGTACGGCTTCGGTCGTATCGGCCGTCTGCTGGCGCGCATCCTGATCGAGAAAACCGGTGGCGGCGACGGCCTGCGTCTGCGTGCCATCGTGGTGCGCAAGGGCGCCGAAAACGACCTGACCAAGCGCGCCAGCCTGCTGCGTCGCGATTCGGTACACGGTTCGTTCAACGGCACCATCACCATCGACGAAGAAAACAACACCATCACCGCCAACGGCAACCTGATCCAGGTTATCTACGCGAAGAACCCTACCGAAGTGGACTACACCCAGTACGGCATCAAAGATGCGCTGCTGGTGGACAACACCGGTGTATGGCGTGATGCCGATGGCCTGGGTCAGCACTTGCAGTGCCCGGGTATCGACCGCGTTGTTCTGACTGCGCCTGGCAAGGGCAAGCTGAAGAACATCGTTCACGGTATCAACCACAACGAAATCACTGCTGACGACAAGATCGTGTCCGCCGCTTCCTGCACCACCAACGCCATCGTGCCGGTGCTGAAAGCCGTGAATGACAAGTTCGGCATCATCAACGGTCACGTCGAAACCGTTCACTCGTACACCAACGACCAGAACCTGATCGACAACTTCCACAAGGGCGATCGCCGTGGCCGTAGCGCCGCGCTGAACATGGTGATCACCGAGACCGGTGCTGCCACCGCTGCTGCCAAGGCCCTGCCTGAGCTGGCCGGCAAGCTGACCGGCAACGCGATCCGTGTTCCGACGCCGAACGTGTCGATGGCCATTCTCAACCTGAACCTTGAGAAAGCCGCCTCCCGTGAAGAGATGAACGAGTACCTGCGCTACATGGCGCTGCACTCCGATCTGCACAAGCAGATCGACTTCGTCAACTCGCAGGAAGTGGTTTCGACCGACTTCGTGGGCTCGCGCCACGCCGGTGTGGTCGACGCTGAAGCGACCATCGTTCAGGACAATCGCGTTGTTCTGTACGTCTGGTACGACAACGAGTTCGGTTACAGCTGCCAGGTGATCCGTGTGATGGAAGACATGGCCGGTGTAAACCCGCCAGCGTTCCCGCGCTAAGCCTTAGCTGCAAATGAAAACGCCCCGACTTAGGTCGGGGCGTTTTTGTTTGTGCGCAATTTGCCTTAGCGGGGGATGGCGGCTTGCGCGGTGCGCAGTTCGTGCCTGTTGCCACGGAACAGCACCAGCGTGGCGATCAGGCCCAACACGGCTGCGCCGCTGAGCCAGATCCCCGGCGCTGCTTTGTTGTCCAGCACGTGAATCAGGTAAGTGCAGGCGGCTGGTGTGAATCCACCGAAGGTCGCAGTCGCCAGGCTGTAGGCCAACGAGAAACCGGTCGTACGAACTTCCACCGGCATGATCTCGGTAAGCGCCACCACCATCGCCCCGTTGTACGAGCCGTACAGGAACGACAGCCACAACTCGACGATCAGCAAGTGACTGAAGCTCGGATTCGCCACCAGCCACGACAACGCCGGATAAGCGGTCAGGATCGCCAGAATCGTCGCCGCCAACAGTAGGGGTTTACGTCCAACCTTGTCGGACACCGCGCCCATCACCGGCAGCCAGAAGAAGTTCGACAGGCCGATGCATACCGTCACCAGCAACGCATCGAAGTCTGACAGGTGCAATTCCGCCTTGCCGAACGTCGGTGTGTAAGCGGTGATCAGGTAGAACGACACGGTGGTCATCACCACCAGCGCCATGCCGGCGATGACGATGCCAAAGTTCTGACCGATCGAACGGACGATTTCCTGCAGGGTAGGGCGATGTTTGCGCGCCTGGAACTCCGGGGTTTCCTCCAGCGAACGGCGGATGACAAAAATCACCGGGACGATCATGCAGCCGATCAGGAACGGCACGCGCCAGCCCCATTCGCCCATCTGTTCCGGACTCAGCCAGTGGTTGAGGCCGACACCGAGCAGCCCGGCGAACACTACTGCCGCCTGCTGGCTGGCGGACTGCCAGCTGACGAAAAAGCCCTTGCGGCCCGGCGTGGCGATTTCCGCCAGATACACTGACACACCGCCTAGTTCCACGCCGGCCGAGAAGCCTTGCAGCAATCGGCCGAACAGCACGATCAGCGGCGCGGCGACCCCAAGGGTGGCGTAGCCCGGCACGCAGGCAATCAGCACGGTGCCGGCCGCCATCAGGGCCAGCGTGATGATCAGGCCCTGGCGCCGGCCGTGACGGTCGATGTAGGCGCCGAGAAAAATCGCCCCCAGCGGACGCATCAGGAAACCGGCGCCGAACGTGGCCAGGGCGAGCATCAGGGAAGCGAAGGCGCTGTCGGTGGGGAAGAAGGTCTTGGCAATGGCCGTGGCGTAGAAGCCGTAGACCATGAAGTCGAACATCTCGAGAAAGTTGCCGCTGACAACGCGAAAAATCGCCTTGCCTTTGCCGGTCGTGGAGGACATGGGTAGGTACTCACTCTAAATCTTGTAAGAAAGCGTTGCGCTCGTAGCCCATAATGGCCGGCGCGGTTTTGCGGGGAGATGAAGAATTGTTAACTGGACGGTGGGGGATTCTCGTGCTGCTGGGCTGGGTTTTGGCCGGTTGCGGCAACGGCGATTCCCTCGAGACTTTCGGCGGCCCGACGATGGGCAGCACCTATTCGATCAAGTACGTGCGCCACGCCAATCTGCCTGCCCCGCAGGAGGTGCGTGTCGAAGTGGAAAAGATCCTCGCGGACGTCGACCGGCAGATGTCGACTTACCGCGCAGACTCCGACATCTCGCGCTTCAACGCATTGCCGGCTGATCGCTGTCAGGTCATGCCTGTGCCGGTCCTTGAATTGATTCGGGTGGGCGAGCAACTGTCGCAACAAAGCGAAGGCTCCTACGACCTCACCGTAGAACCGCTGATGAATCTATGGGGTTTCGGCCCGCAGGGGCGTGAAGAAAAAGTCCCGGATGCGGCAGCGCTGGCCGAAGTGCGGCAGAAAGTCGGTCATCAGCACCTGCACATCGACGGCGATCGCTTGTGCAAGGATGCGGCGGTCGAGGTGGATTTCAACAGCATCGCCGCCGGATACGCGGTCGACACCATTGCCGCACGGCTCGAAGCACTTGGCATCCATGACTATCTCGCCGAAGCCACCGGCGAGCTCAAGGCATCCGGCAAGAAGCCCGATGGTTCGCCATGGCGTATCGCACTGGAAGAGCCTCGTGATGATGAGCAGGTGGCAGAGCGCGTCATCAATGTCGATGGCTATGGCCTGTCCACGTCCGGCGACTACCGCAACTATTTTCAGCAGGATGGCCGGCGCTATTCCCACACCTTGGATGCCCGGACCGGTGCGCCGGTCCTGCACGATCTGGCGTCGGTCACGGTGATTCATCCTTCAGCGCTGATGGCCGATGGACTATCGACGCTGTTGCTGATTCTCGGGCCTGAAAGGGCCTGGGACTATGCCGAAAAACACGACATTGGTGCATTCTTTGTGATTCGTGCCGATACAGGTTTCGTCACACGCACCAGTCACGCTTTCGAACGGCTCAGTGGCGCAAAAGTTGACTGAGAACAGTACGAAAGCTGGCGTTGTAGTGCAGGCAAAAGTAGCCTACGACGCGACCAAGGGTTAATGTGCGCGGCGTTGACGCTTCTATAGACTGTGTCCGGGTTTTCTACTGGCCCCCAATTGTTCCTTCGCGCCGTCGTTCGGCGTGATTTAGCCGCCGGTGCTGCTGGCACCGCGGCCTGTTCTGAGGAGTACGCATGGCTGTCTACAACTACGACGTGGTGGTGCTGGGTTCCGGCCCGGCGGGAGAAGGCGCGGCAATGAACGCCGCCAAAGCAGGGCGCAAGGTGGCGATGGTCGACAGCCGTCGTCAGGTCGGCGGCAACTGCACCCACCTGGGCACCATCCCGTCCAAGGCCCTGCGTCACTCGGTGCGGCAGATCATGCAGTTCAACACCAACCCGATGTTCCGTGCGATCGGCGAGCCGCGCTGGTTCTCCTTTCCGGACGTGTTGAAAAGCGCCGAGAAAGTCATTTCCAAACAAGTCGCTTCGCGTACCGGCTATTACGCCCGTAACCGCGTCGACGTGTTCTTCGGTACCGGCAGCTTCGCCGACGAGCAAACCATCGAAGTGGTCTGCGCCAACGGCGTGGTCGAGAAACTGGTGGCCAAGCACATCATCATCGCCACCGGTTCGCGTCCTTATCGCCCGGCGGACATCGATTTCCACCACCCGCGTATCTACGATAGCGACACCATCCTCAGCCTCGGCCACACCCCGCGCAAACTGATCGTTTACGGCGCCGGCGTGATCGGCTGTGAGTACGCTTCGATCTTCAGCGGTCTGGGCGTGCTGGTCGAACTGGTGGACAACCGCGGTCAGCTGCTGAGCTTCCTCGACTCGGAAATCTCCCAGGCGTTGAGCTACCACTTCAGCAACAACAACATCACCGTGCGTCACAACGAAGAGTATGACCGCGTCGAAGGCGTGGACAACGGCGTGATCCTGCACCTGAAGTCCGGCAAGAAGATCAAGGCTGACGCCTTGCTCTGGTGCAACGGCCGTACCGGCAACACCGATCAGTTGGGGCTGGAAAACATCGGGGTCAAGGTCAACAGCCGTGGCCAGATCGAAGTCGACGAGAACTACCGCACCTGCGTGCAGAACATCTACGGCGCCGGTGACGTGATCGGCTGGCCGAGCCTGGCCAGTGCCGCCCACGACCAGGGTCGTTCGGCCGCTGGCAGCATCGTCGACAATGGTAGCTGGCGTTTCGTGAATGACGTGCCGACCGGCATCTACACCATTCCGGAGATCAGCTCGATCGGCAAGAACGAGCAGGAACTGACCCAGGCCAAAGTGCCGTACGAAGTGGGCAAGGCGTTCTTCAAGAGCATGGCGCGGGCACAGATCGCCGGCGAGCCGCAAGGCATGCTGAAGATCCTGTTCCACCGTGAAACCCTGCAGGTGCTGGGCGTTCACTGCTTCGGTTATCAGGCGTCGGAGATCGTGCACATCGGTCAGGCGATCATGAACCAGCCGGGCGAACTGAACACTCTGAAGTACTTCGTCAACACGACGTTCAACTACCCGACCATGGCCGAAGCCTATCGGGTAGCGGCGTACGACGGCCTCAACCGGCTTTTTTGACGGGCTCCGGCCGGTGGCCTGAGCCGGCCGGGGAGACCGATTTCAGCAATTCCCGAGGGTGGCAGTGGCCAAACCGGGAAAGTCTGTAATCAGGCTGTCAACGCCGAAGTCGGCGAGTCTGCGCATCAGCGCAGGCTCGTTGACGGTCCACACCGACACATGCAGCCCCTGACGCTGCGCCTTTTGCAGGCGTTCCGGCGTACACAGCGTCCAGTTCAACGCCAGAATCTCGCAACCGTAACTTTGCGCAACCTTCAACGGGTCGAGCCAGGCGTATTCGGCCACCAGGCCGCGTGACACGTCGGGCACCAGATCCAGCGCAGCCTTCAATACTTCCCGCGAACTCGAGGTGATCGTCACCTTGTCGAGCAGCCCGTGCCTGACCGCCATTTCACGGATGGCCAGCACGGTGGTCGCGGAGCGGGTGCGCGAAGCGCTTTTGACTTCAAGCTGCCAGTGCTCGAAATCGCACTTTTCGAACAGCTCTTCAAGCGTCGGAATCGGGCAGGGCTTGATCCAGCCCGGGCCGCCCTTGCGCGCGTCGTAGGTCACCAGATCGGCGGCGGTGTGCTCGACCACCTTGCCGCGCCGGTCGGTGGTGCGCTTGAGGGTCGGGTCGTGGATGACCATCAGCTCGCCGTCCTTGGACAGGTGCAGGTCCAGCTCGCAACGGCGCACGCCGTGCTTGAGACATTCCTGAAAACTGCTCAGGGTGTTTTCCGGTGCTTCGCCCTTGGCGCCGCGGTGGCCGTAGATAAGGGTCACGGTTCTTCCTTAATTTAAATGCCTGATTCGTTCTGTTCGCGGGCCAGACGTCGTTCCTGGGCCTGCTTCTGCAAGATATAGCGGGCGAGCAACTGGCGTTGGGCATCGGTCAGGTGTTCGAACTCGGTGCCGACGTCGTAGCCGTCGCCCTTGCGGTCGCAATGGGTGACGCGGGCGCGCAGCAATAGGCCAAGCGCCTGGGGCATCAGCACCAGTTTCACCGACAGATGAGCGCCGGTGGCGATCGGGGTCGGGTGCTGAAAGTCGATGCCGCCCTCGGAGATGATCACTGGCTGCGGCTCGCCGATATGGCCGAGCACGGTCAGGGCGATCACCTGGCTGAGCAGGTCGATGCGTTTGTTCTGGGATTTCAGGAACGCCGAGATGGCGCGGTCGCGTTCACTGATCTGGCGCAGCAGGTGCTGCGACTCGAATTCGCTCAGGTGCAATTCGCTGAGCAGGTTGAACAGTGGAGAAGCATCCTGCAACACTTCCTGGCCTGCGGCTTCGGGAGCGGACAGGGGCCGAATTTCCAGTGCGATCGTGTCCTCGATACGGTAGTATTCGCGGCGATCTTCTTCATCTAATGTCGACATGGCGAACCCATGGTAGCGGCGGTGGTCTGAGTGTAAAGCTGGTTATCGACCCCCGCCACAAGGACGTTCCTTTTCCCTCCGAACAAGCCCCGACATGTTCAGACCTCTCTTCGTATTTATCGGCACGCGTTATACCCGTGCAAAGCGTCGCAATCATTTTGTGTCATTCATTTCCCTGACTTCGATGATCGGGCTCGCCCTTGGCGTGGTCGTGATGATCGTGGTGCTGTCGGTGATGAACGGCTTCGATCATGAGATGCGCACCCGCGTGCTGGGCATGGTGCCCCACGCGACCATCGAGTCCGGTGAAGCCATCAACGACTGGCCGAGCCTGGCCGCCAAGGTCAAGCAGAATCCGCAGGTGGCGGCCGTCGCGCCGTTCACCCAGATGCAGGGGTTGCTGACCAACAACGGCCAGGTGTCCAAGGTGTTGCTCAATGCCATCGACCCGGCGCTGGAGCGCAACGTCTCGATCATCGACAACTTCATGAAGCAGGGCAAACTCGACGACCTGACGCCGGGCAGCTTCGGCATCGTGATCGGCGACAAGGCCGCGACCAAGCTCGGCGTGGGTCTCGGTGACAAGATCACCTTCGTCGCGCCGGAGGTCAGCGTGACCCCGGCCGGGATGTTCCCGCGCATGAAACGCTTCACCGTGGTCGGCATCTTCCATGTCGGCGCCGGTGAACTTGACGGTTACCTGGGCGTCACCAACCTGCAGGATCTGGCGAAGATGCACCGCTGGAAACCTGATCAGGTGCAGGGCCTGCGTCTGAAGTTCGACGATTTGTTCCAGGCGCCGCGTGAGGCGTGGAACATCGCCCAGCGCCTCGGCGAAGACCGTTACTACGCGCGCGACTGGACCCGTACCCACGGCAACCTGTATCAGGCGATCCGCATGGAAAAAGCCATGATCGGCCTGCTGTTGCTGCTGATCGTCGCGGTCGCTGCGTTCAACATCATTTCCACGCTGGTGATGGTGGTGAACGACAAGAAGGGCGACATCGCCATTCTGCGCACACTGGGCGCCACACCGGGCACGATCATGCGCACGTTCATGGTGCAGGGTACGGTGATCGGCGTGGTCGGCACGGCCATCGGCGCCGTGGTCGGGATTTTTGCCGCGCTCAACGTCAGCGCCGCGATTTCGGCCCTCGAAGGCGTGATCGGACACAAATTCCTCAACGCCGACGTGTATTTCATCGATTACCTGCCGTCGCAGGTGCAGAGCCAGGACGTGGTCATGGTCTGCGCCGCTGCGTTGGTCCTGAGTTTCCTCGCCACCCTGTATCCAGCCTGGCGTGCCGCGCGCACCCAGCCGGCGGAGGCGCTACGTTATGAGTGAGTCGGGCATGAGTGAAAAAGCAATCTTGAGCTGCCGCAACCTGGGCAAATCCTACGAGGAAGGCCCGGAGTCGGTGGAAGTGCTGGCCAACCTGCAACTGGAACTGCATCCAGGCGAGCGGGTGGCGATCGTCGGCAAATCCGGTTCGGGCAAAAGTACCTTGCTCAACCTGCTGGGCGGCCTCGACACGCCGACCAAGGGCGGAGTCTGGCTCGACGGTGAAGAACTGTCGGCGCTGAGCGAAAAGAAGCGTGGACTGCTGCGTAACCGTGCCCTCGGGTTCGTGTACCAGTTCCACCACTTGCTGCCGGAATTCACCGCGCTGGAAAACGTCTGCATGCCGCTGCTGATCGGCAAGACCGCGATCCCGGAAGCCCGTCAGCGTGCCACGGCGTTGCTGGAGCGAGTGGGGCTGGGCCATCGCCTGGAACACAAACCGGCAGAGCTGTCCGGTGGCGAGCGTCAGCGCGTGGCCATCGCCCGTGCGCTGGTCAACAATCCAGGGCTGGTGATGCTCGACGAGCCGACTGGCAACCTCGACTCCCATACCGCCGAAGGCATTCAGGATCTGATGCTGGAACTCAGCACTTCGATGCGCACGGCGTTTCTGGTGGTGACTCACGACATGAACCTGGCTCGCCAGATGGACCGCGTCCTGCAGCTGCAGGAAGGTTGCCTGACCCCCATCTGACGGCTTGAAACCCGGTGCCTGAAAAGGCGTCGGGTCTTTTATTTTTATACGGTGCCCCAGCGAATGTTCAGACCGTTATCGATCTTTATCGGCACGCGCTATACCCGCGCCAAGCGCCGCAATCGCTTTGTTTCGTTCATTTCGATGACCTCGATGATCGGCCTCGCCCTCGGCGTGCTGGCGATGATCGTGGTGCTGTCGGTGATGAACGGCTTCCAGCGCGAAATGAGCTCGCGCATCCTCGGCATGGTGCCTCACGCGACCATCGTCGGCGTCAAGCCGATCGACGACTGGCAGCCAGTGGCTGCCGCCGCGATGAAGAATCCGGAAGTGACGGCCGCCGTGCCGTTCACCGAGATGGAAGGCATGCTGTCCTACAAGGGCATGATGCAGCCGATCCAGATCAGCGGCGTCGACCCGGCTCAGGAAGGCAAGGTGTCGATCGTTGCCCAGCACATTGTTCAGGGCCGTCTCGATGCCTTGAAACCGGGTGAGTTCGGCGTAGTGCTGGGTGAAATCACCGCCCGGCGTTTCCGTCTCAATGTCGGCGACAAGATCACCCTGATCGTGCCGGAAGTCAGCACCGCACCGGGCGGCATCACCCCGCGCATGCAGCGCCTGAACGTGGTCGGCGTGTTCAAGGTCGGTGCCGAACTCGACGGTTCCATGGGCCTGATCCACGTCTCCGACGCGGCGACCATGCAGCACTGGGAGCCGAATCAGGTGCAGAGCGTGCGTCTGGCGGTGAAGGATCTGTATGCCGCGCCGAAGGTTTCATCGGATATCGCCACCGGCCTCGGCGCCGATTTCAAGGCTGACGACTGGACTCACACCCAAGGCAGCCTGTTCAGCGCGATGAAGATGGAAAAAACCATGATCGGCCTGTTGCTGCTGATGATCGTCGCGGTGGCGGCGTTCAACATTATCGCGACCCTGATCATGGTGGTGAACGACAAGGGCGCGGACATCGCGATCTTGCGCACCATCGGCGCCACGCCACGACAGATCATGGCGATCTTCATGGTGCAGGGCACGGTGATCGGCATCGTCGGCACCATTATCGGCGGTGTGTTGGGCGTGATTGCCGCGCTGAATGTCAGTGAGATGGTGGGCTGGGTCGAGCGCGTGACCGGGCAGCACATCTTCAGTTCGGACGTGTACTTCGTCAGCAACCTGCCATCGGAATTGCAGGGCGGCGACGTGCTGTTGATCTGCTCGGCGGGCTTCATCCTCAGCTTCCTGGCCACCGTTTATCCGGCCTGGCGAGCGGCGAAGATCGAACCGGCGCACGCGTTGCGCTATTCGTAAGTTCCCCCATTGAGGCCGGCATTGCCGGCCTCAATCGTTTTTCGGCAACTCAATCACAAACCGCGTCCAGCCCTGAGCCGATTCGCAATGAATCTGCCCGCCATGGGCCCGGATGATCGACTGAGTAATCGCCAGCCCCAATCCCGCATGCTCGCTGCTACCTTCCTGGCGCGCCGGATCCGCCCGGTAGAAGCGGTCGAACAAGCGCGGCAACAACTCGGCAGAAATCCCCTCGCCACTGTTCTCCACCGTCACGCTCAAGGATTTCGCCTGCTCGGCCACCCGCACGCGTACTTCGCCGTCAGCAGGGGTAAAGCGCAACGCGTTATCCAGCAGGTTCGACAGCGCCCGGCGCAACATCGCGCGATCACCCGCAAACCGCCCCGCACCGTCACGGCTCAGGCTGACCTGAGCGTCTTCGGCCAGCGGCGCAAAAAACTCCAGCAACGCATCGGCTTCTTCCGCCAGCTCCAGCGGTTCACGCTTGGGCACCAGCAAACCGTGGTCAGCCTTGGCCAGATAAAGCATGTCGTTCACCAGCTGCGCCATCCATTGCAGCTCTTCAAGGTTGCTGTGCAGTGCCTCGCGATAGTCTTCGAGGGGGCGAGGGCGGGTGAGAGTGACTTGAGTGTGGGTCAGCAGGTTCGACAGCGGTGTGCGCAGCTCATGGGCGATGTCGGCGGAAAACGCCGAGAGCCGCTGAAAAGAGTCATCGAGGCGTCCGAGCATGGCGTTGAAGCTGTGGGCCAATTCCCCGAGTTCTGCGGGCATCCGCGCTTCCGGCAGTCGGGCATTCAGCGATTGCGCCGAAATCCCACGGGCCACCGCACTCATGCGACGTAACGGGCGAAGACCGCTGCGGGCCGCCCAGGCACCGAGCAGTGCAGTGGCCAGCGCCGACAGGCCGACGGTCAGCCAGATCAGATGCTGCATGCGTTGCAGGAAGTGCTGGTGGTGGGTGATGTCCAGCAGCAAGGTCAATTGCGGGGAATCGGGTTTTTCCGGTTCAAGTGCGGCGTTGAGCAGGCGATAGTCGGTGCCGTTGTCGTTGATGGTGGCCAGACCGGGTTGCTGCGGCAGGTTTGCCGGGGCGTGCAATGAGCGGCCGAACCAGCGTTGCCCCTCAGGGCTGCTGATGCGCAGCGAGACATCGCCCTGCTGGCTCAATTCATCGGTGATGTGCGCGGCGTCGCTACCACTCAGCAGCGTCTGACGCACACTGAGCAGTTTTCCTTCGAGCAGTTGCTGGTCGAGCTCGATGAAGTGGCCCTCGCTGGCCCGATTGAAAACAACCCCGGCGACCAGCGAAACCACTGCGGTACAGCCGGCGAACAGCAGCGCCAGCCGACCGCTCAAGGACAGTCGGCGCATCAGTCGGCACGCTCTTCAAGGACGTAACCCATGCCGCGTACGGTGTGAATCAGCTTGTGGGGGAAGTCGTCATCAATCTTCAGACGCAGTCGACGAATCGCCACTTCGATCACATTGGTGTCGCTGTCGAAGTTCATATCCCAGACCTGCGAGGCGATCAGCGATTTGGGCAGCACTTCGCCCTGGCGGCGCAGGAGCATTTCCAGCAGGGCGAACTCTTTGGCGGTGAGGTCGATGCGTTGGCCGCTGCGTTCGACCCGGCGGCGAATCAGGTCCAGGCTCAGGTCGGCCAGGCGCAGACTGGTTTCCTGAGGCGTGGAACTGCCGCGGCGCAACAGGCTGCGCACCCGCGCCAGCAATTCGGAGAAGGCGAACGGTTTGACCAGATAATCGTCGGCGCCCAGTTCGAGGCCGTGAACCCGGTCTTCAACAGTGTCCTTGGCGGTCAAAAACAGGATCGGCGTTTCCAGGCCGGCGCTGCGCACCGCTTGCAGAATCTGCCAGCCATTGCGACCGGGCAGCATCACGTCGAGGATCAGCAGCGCATAGTCGCCGCTCAACGCCAGTTGCTGGCCGGTGGTACCGTCGGCCACCAGTTCGGTGTTGAAACCGGCCTCGGTCAGGCCCTGGCGCAGGTACTGGCCGGTTTTGGGTTGGTCTTCGACGATCAGCAGTTTCATGGGCGACTCGGGTTGCGGGAACGAGGACGTTATACCGTGGGCAAACGCGGTGAGCGCCAACCTGACAAAGTTGTAATCTCCCTGTCAGGTCGCTGCCAGCACAGGCGGGCTAGAGTTTCCCACAGGCTGAACCTTGATTTGTTGGAGTACGACTATGTTTTTGCGTAACCGTCTGGCCCTTGCCGCGTGTCTGCTGGCGCTGAGTTCGCCGCTGTGGGCATCGCCGGCGCACACCTATGACTTCGGCCAGCCGGCCCCGGCGGCCAAGGCCACCCGCAGCATTGAAGTGGTGATGGGCGACATGAGCTTCGATCCGAAGGCGATCGAGATCAAGGCCGGTGAGACCGTTCGTTTTGTGCTGGTGAATAAAGGACAGTTGCTGCACGAATTCAACCTCGGCGACGCAGCGATGCATGCAAAACATCAGCAAGAAATGTTGCAGATGCAGCAAAGCGGCATGCTTACGCCGACCGGCATGAAGGAAATGTCCCACGACATGGCGGGCATGGATCACGGCTCGAAGGGGCATGGCATGAAGCATGACGACCCCAACAGCGTGCTGGTGGAGCCGGGCAAGACCGCCGAGCTGACCTGGACCTTCAGCAAAGCGGTGAACCTGGAATTTGCCTGCAACATTCCCGGGCATTACCAGGCCGGAATGGTCGGCAAACTGACTGTCAGTCAGTAAGCACTCAAAGGCGGGAGCAAAGGCTGGTAGAATCCGCTGATTCTTCAGTCAGGTTTCCGCCATGCATCCCGCAGCCGAACATTCGCCGCTGGGCAAATCCAGCGAATACATCGCCACGTACACGCCGTCCCTGCTGTTCCCGATTCCGCGCACTGCGAAATGGGCCGAGCTGGGCCTGACCGCCGAAACCCTGCCGTATAAAGGCGTGGATTTCTGGAACTGCTTCGAGCTGTCGTGGCTGCTGCCGTCGGGCAAACCGGTGGTGGCGATCGGTGAATTCAGCATTCCGGCGGACTCGCCGAACATCATCGAATCCAAGTCGTTCAAGCTGTACCTGAACTCGCTGAACCAGACGCCGTTTGCCGACATCGCAAGTCTCGAAGCGACGCTGGTCAAAGATCTGTCCGCTGCTGCCGGCAAGCCGGTGGGCGTGCGGGTTCGCAGCCTGAAAGACGTCGAAGCTGAAGGCGTCGTGGCGTTGCCGGGCGTGTGCATCGACGATCTGGATATCAGCGTCAGCAACTACGAGCATCCGCGTCCCGAACTGCTGCGCTGCGACGATTCGCGGGTGGTGGAGGAGAGCGTGCACAGCCATCTGCTCAAATCCAACTGCCCGGTGACCAGCCAGCCGGACTGGGGCAGCGTGGTGGTGGAGTACCGTGGCGCGGCGCTGGATCACGCCAGCCTGCTGGAATACATCGTCAGCTTCCGCCAGCACTCGGACTTCCACGAGCAGTGCGTGGAGCGGATCTTCCTCGACCTGCAGCGCCTGCTGAAACCGGAAAAACTCACGGTGTTCGCGCGTTACGTGCGCCGGGGCGGGCTGGACATCAACCCGTACCGCAGCACTGAAAGCGTGCAACTGCCGAACCACCGTCTGGTTCGTCAGTAACCCGCCTCGCGGACATGAAAAAGCCCTGCCAGTGATGGCAGGGCTTTTTTGCATTCGCGGGTTTCAGATACCCATGCTGTGCAGGGTAGTAGCAATGTTGCGCAGAGTACCGGCGATGGTTGGGTGTTCGAGTTCAAAGCGTTCGACCGCCAGGTTCACACCATCGGCGATACTGTTTTCCTGAGTGGACTGTTCCAGTTTTATCTCGGATTCGATCTGCGCCATCAGGTCGTGCAGATGTTCGCGCTCTTCTTCGGTGAGCGGCGGAGTCTGATCCAGTTGCTCGCGCAGGGCAGTGAGCTGTTTTTGCAGTTCTTGAGCGGGCATGGTTGTTTCCTTTTATCGAGAGGCACTGGCATAGACCGCAGCCGTGCGCCAAAGGTCTATGGCTCTCCTTAAGACTAATCCACTCTTGGCCAACCTGCATGATCCCGGTCAGGGCTTTTCGCCTTTGAGACGACGCAGGCTGATGTCCGCCAGACAAGTGTCGAGTTCGCCCAGATGATCGATCACCGAGTGCACACCCAGGCCGAAAAGTTGCACCGTCGCCTTGCCGCGCAGCTGTTCGCGTTCCTTCTGACTCAGGGCCTGCCATTCGCTCGGCGCCAGCCCGCACAGTGAACCGCACGACGCCAGGCCAATGGTCCACAGCCCGGCATTGAGGCCCGATTGCAGCAGGCGCGGTTCGCCGCTGACCAGCACGCAACCGTCGAGACGATCGACATTCAAGCTCATCAACGCTTGCCAACAGGCATTGGGCGCGGGCCATGGATTGATTGTTGCCGAATGTTGCGACGGTTTGATCCAGTCGGGCAGCGCCGATGAGAGGACTTGAGTGCATGCCGTGGACAGCTCATCGAGCCAGGCACAGGGAATTTGCTGGCGTTGCAGGCTGCGCAGGCTGTCGAGGGCACCGGGTGTGACGTCGGCGTGTTCCGGGCCGACGCTGGCGTGATGACGGGCGCGGGCGCCGAAGTCCACCAGACAGCCGCTGAGTCCGAACAGCACGGCGGTCAGCGTCGGTGCCGCGAGGGGCAAGGCTTCGGCTTGAGGCATGGAAAACGTCCCTGAAATAGCGATCAGGCTAGGCAACATCGGTGACAGTTGCATGACAGGCCAATGACGAAGCGTCCTACAGAGGGATTCACCGGGGAACTGCCTAAAGCGGCGTTTCCGTCTTATACTGACGCACTTAACGTCGCGGCCCAGGTGCTGCGTCCGTACTATCCAAGGAGTTTTCTATGCGCTGGAGCCATCCTCTTGCTCAGCTTTGTGTATGTGCCAGCGTGATGCTGGTGCCGTTCGCCGCTCAGGCCGCAACGGAAGAAGACCCTTGGGAAAGCGTCAACCGTCCGATCTTCGAGTTCAACGATTTCGTCGACACCTATGCGCTGAAGCCTCTGGCGCAGGGCTACGAATTTGTTACTCCGCAATTCCTGGAAGACGGCATCCACAACATGTTCCGCAACGTCGGTGATGTCACCAACCTGGCGAACAACATTCTTCAGGCCAAACCGGCTGCCGCTGGTGTCGACACCGCGCGCCTGATCTTCAACACCACTTTCGGCCTGCTCGGTTTCTTCGACGTCGGCACCAAAATGGGCCTGAACCGCAGCGACGAAGACTTCGGCCAGACCCTCGGCTACTGGGGCGTTGGCAGCGGTCCTTACGTGATGCTGCCGCTGATGGGCCCGAGCACCCTGCGCGACGCGCCGTCCAAGTACGTCGACAGCTTCACCGGCCCGTACCGCTACATCAACGATGTGCCGGTGCGTAACTCGATTTTCGGCCTGAACATCGTCGACACCCGCGCCAGCCTGCTGTCGAGCGAGAAGCTGATCAGCGGCGACAAGTACACCTTCATCCGCAACGCCTACCTGCAGAACCGCGAGTTCAAGGTCAAGGACGGGCAGGTCGAAGACGATTTCTGATCTCGATTGATCAGTACAAAAGGGCGACCGCGAGGTCGCCTTTTTTGTGGGCGCGACCAATGATTGGGTTACCGAAGAACCCGTTCTTATAACTGCGAGTGATTTGACAAACAAAGTCTCCAAGCGACCATCGGCGCATGCTTGAAACGCTCGAAGGATGGGAGTACCGTCTGCGCCTTAGAAGGGCACCTCTGGTACAACCGTGTGCGGGGCAAACGCTCCGAAGCGGTGCAGCAGAGAGGCTAGAAAGCGAATCCAGTAGTCTGCGCCGGGCCGTTGCCCCGCCTGCTACGCCAACCTAATTCTGGCGCCGTTTGCCCACATGCCAAAAACCAGTGCCACGCTGCTGATAATCGATGATGACGAAGTAGTGCGCGCGAGCCTCGCGGCCTATTTGGAAGACAGTGGTTTCAGCGTCTTGCAGGCCAGTAACGGCCAGCAGGGTCTTCAGGTATTCGAGCAAGACACGCCCGACTTGGTCATCTGCGATCTGCGCATGCCGCAGATGGGCGGTCTCGAACTCATCCGTCAGGTCACTGAGCGGTCACCGCAGACACCGGTGATCGTGGTCTCGGGCGCCGGCGTGATGAACGACGCGGTCGAGGCCCTGCGCCTGGGCGCGGCGGATTACCTGATCAAGCCTCTCGAAGATCTGGCCGTGCTCGAGCACTCCGTGCGCCGGGCCCTGGATCGTGCGCGTCTGCTGCTGGAAAACCAGCGCTACCGCGAGAAACTGGAAAAGGCCAACCGCGAACTCGAAGCCAGCCTGAACCTGCTCCAGGAAGACCAGAACGCCGGTCGCCAGGTGCAGATGAACATGCTGCCGGAAAGTCCGTGGGCCATCGACGAATTCAGGTTTGCGCACCAGATCATCCCGTCGCTGTACCTGTCGGGTGATTTTGTCGACTACTTCCGGGTCGACGAGCGCCGGGTGGCGTTCTACCTGGCGGATGTATCGGGTCATGGCGCTTCTTCAGCGTTTGTCACCGTGCTGCTGAAGTTCATGACTACGCGCCTGCTGTTCGAATCCAAGCGCAACGGCACGCTGCCGGAATTCAAGCCTTCGGAAGTCCTCGGTCATATCAACCGGGGGCTGATCAGTTGTAAGCTGGGTAAACACGTCACAATGGTCGGTGGAGTCATCGACGAGGAGACCGGTTTGTTGACCTATAGCATCGGCGGCCATCTGCCGTTGCCTGTGTTGTACACGCCTGACAGTGTTCGCTACCTCGAGGGGCGCGGTCTGCCCGTGGGGCTTTTCAATGAAGCCACCTACGAAGACCACGTGCTTGAACTGCCACCGACGTTCAGCCTGACGCTGATGTCTGATGGCATTCTGGATCTTTTGCCAGAGCCCACACTCAAAGAGAAAGAAGCCGCTTTACCGCAAAAGGTGAAGTCGGCGGGCGGCAGCCTGGATGGTCTGCGGCAGGTTTTTGGATTGGCCACGCTAGGGGAGATGCCGGATGATATCGCCCTGTTGGTGTTGAGCAGGAATCTTTGATGAGTACCGGTAGAATCCAGTTCGCCGAGCAGGACGGCACCTTCGTCCTGAAGTTCGTCGGTGAAGTTCGCCTGACCCTGTGTTCGGCGTTGGATGCGACTATTGAAAAAATCTTCACCGCGCTGAATTTCAACGCGATCGTGATCGATTTGACCGAAACCCGCAGCATCGACAGCACCACGTTGGGCCTTTTGGCCAAACTGTCGATCCTGTCGCGGCAGAAGGTCGGCCTGCTGCCGACCGTGGTCACCACCCACGAGGACATCACCCGTCTGTTGCAATCGATGGGTTTCGAGCAGGTGTTCAATATCGTCAACCATCCCGTGCCGTGCCCGGAATGCCTCGATGACCTGCCGGATCAGGATCAGTCGGAAGAGGTGGTGCGGATCAAGGTGCTCGAAGCGCACAAGATCCTCATGGGCCTGAACGATTCCAACCGCGAAGCGTTCCATGACCTGGTGAATGCCCTCGAACGGCACTGATCAGCCAGACCGCGAGGCACAAAAAAGGGCGAACCTGTAAGGGTTCGCCCTTTTTGCGTTTGCGCTCGGCCGATTACAGCTTGGCTTGCAGCAGCGCCTCGAGTTTTTCCTGATCGCGGGCAAACTGACGGATGCCTTCGGCCAGTTTCTCGGTGGCCATCGCGTCTTCGTTGGACAACCAGCGGAATTGCGCTTCGTTGAGGCTCAGGCGCGCTTCGCCAGCGTGGCCCGGAGCGAGTTTGCGTTCCAGCTTGCCGGTGTCGGCTGCCAGTTTCTCGATCAGGTCCGGGCTGATGGTCAGGCGGTCGCAGCCGGCCAGTTGCTCGATCTGGTTGAGATTGCGGAAGCTCGCGCCCATGACCACGGTCTTGTAGTCATTGGCCTTGTAGTAGTTGTAGATGCGCGTCACGGACTGCACGCCCGGATCGTCGGCACCGGTGTAGTCGTTGCCGTTGGCCTTCTTGTACCAGTCGTAGATGCGGCCCACGAACGGCGAGATCAGGAACACGCCGGCATCGGCGCAGGCCGCGGCCTGAGCGAAGGAGAACAGCAGAGTCAGGTTGGTCTGGATGCCTTCCTTTTCCAGGATCTCGGCAGCACGGATGCCTTCCCAGGTCGAGGCGATCTTGATCAGCACGCGGTCACGGCCGACGCCGGCCTTGTCGTATAGCTCGATCAGGCGATGGGCGCGCTTGAGCACCGCGTCCTGGTCGAACGACAGGCGCGCATCCACTTCGGTGGAAATGCGGCCCGGAATGACCTTGAGGATTTCCTGACCGACCGCGACGCCGAAACGGTCGCTGGCCAGGCCGACATCGCCCTTGCAGTCGCGCACGCTGGCATTCAGCAGTTCGGCGTAGGCCGGAATGGCCGCTGCCTTGAGCAGCAGGGAAGGGTTGGTGGTGGCGTCGACCGGTTTGACCCGGGCAATCGCTTCGAAGTCGCCGGTGTCGGCCACGACGGTGGTGAACTGTTTGAGTTGTTCCAGCTTGGAAGTCATGAGCGTGCTCTGTCCTATGGGTCTGGTGACATTACCCGAGCGTCGGCAGCCACTCAAGGGCATGTCGGCGTATCGAGCGCCCCGCTGGCAACAACCTGAAAACGGCTGTTTGAAAGGCGGGGCGCGTTATCGATCAATACGATGCCAAAAAGAACCACAGGTTCAAAGCAACCGACCCGCTGTACGGCCTAATCGGCGTTCAAATGCGTCGAGACCGCCGCCTGTGCCGGTTTCGGCTGGCCATCGGAGGTCAGCAGGCCGAAATTCTTCTCCCGGTCGTTGCTGCCCGACTCGCTGTTCTTCCATTCGTAAATCGACGTCAGCGGGATGTTGAGTTTTTTAACATCGGCGATGAACGCAGAGATTTTACTGGCTTGCCCTTCCGGTCCGCCGTTGGAGGCGAGCGCCGAGATACCCCATTCACTGATGACGCCCGGCAAATGGAAGTTTTGCTGGATGAAGGTCTGCGCATTGCTGATCTGTGTCGCGGTCATGCCGTAAGGGTGATAGGAAATGGCATCCAGGCACTGCGGATAAGTGCCGAGAATGCTGTTGAGTGCCACGGTCGAAGCGGAGCCGGCCGTCGGCGGGCGGGCGAATCCGAATCCCACCAGGGGCGTCGATTGCGGCTTGCCTTGCAGCGTCTTGCACATGGCCGTCATGAACGGCACGAAGGTGTTTTTGAAGTCTCCGGTGGGCCAGTAGGTGTCGAGATCCGGTTCATTCCAGATTTCGATTCCCACCAGTTGCGCGCTCCAGGCTTGCTCAAGCCCCGTCACCGCGTTGGCGAACGCTTCACCGGCGGTTGTCAGGTCGCCGGTCAACGGTTTGGTGGCGCGCACGGTCATCAAGACCGGCAAGCCGGCAGACCGCGCCGCCGCGAACGCATCGCTGATCTGCTTCTGATAGGCCTTGGCACCTAGGCTGTCGCTCCACACGCCGAAGCGCACAAAGCTGAATCCAGCCGCTTTGATCTGCTCGGCGTCGGCCGGGGTGAAGTTCTGGATCTTGACCTGTACACCGATGGTTCTGGCGGGCAGTGACGGGAACAACGCGCTGGCGTGAACCTGCGCGGTAGTACTGAGCATCAACAGGGCGGCGGCACCAAGATGTTTGAGATGTGCTGATTTCATGTCTGCTCTCCTGATGAGAATGACATCTAGCCAATAGTTATCTCGTTGCCTGTATTTCGATGACGAAGAGGGCGCGAAGTGCACGAATGTTATTTTTTGTCGGAAAACTTTCGCCCGAAAATCACAGTTATTTTTAGTCCGGTAATTCTGGTTGGGGGACTTTTAGAGGCCGTGGTACTTAATGCACCGGTATTAACGGGTGAATCTATTTCCGAGTGAAGGAAGGTCTTGCGGGTTCATTCGAATTTGCAGGGCATGTTGGCCGATTGACATTACACGGGAAAGTAAACCTTGTTCAAAAAGATTCTTGTCGTTTGCGTAGGCAATATCTGCCGAAGTCCGACAGCGGAACTTCTGTTGCGCAATGCACTGACACCTTCGGCGATCAGCGTGACCTCCGCAGGCCTGTCTGCACGGGTCGGCGAAGGCATGGAGTCGACCGCACGCCAGGTTCTGGAAGACCGTGGGCACAGTGCCGACGGATTCAAGGCACGGCAACTGACAGCGGACATCGTCAATGAATCAGACCTGATTCTGGTCATGGAAAAACAACATGTTAATCAAGTACTGAAGATTGCCTCTCACGCCAGGGGCAAAGTGTTTCTGCTGGGCAAGTGGCAGAGCGAACGAGAAATACAGGACCCGTATCGTCAGGGGCAAGCCGCTTTTATTCATGCCCATGCATTGATTGAAGATGCTGTTAGCTCATGGGCGCAACGCCTGGCGCGTTGATGAATATTCTTCAGTTCAGTGAATGGTAAGAAAGACTTATGCAGTTACCGTCAGTAATCGGCACCCGCGACAACGATCAAGACAGTATTGATCTTCTCGGCATCTTCGGCAGCCTGATCGATCAGAAATGGTTGATCGGTGCGTTCACCGGCGCGTTCATGATGACCGGTGTGGCTTACGCGATCTTGGCCACGCCGGTGTATCTGGCCAACGCGCTGGTGCAGGTCGAGCCGAAAAAGAACGACATGCTCGGTTTTTCCGACCTCAACAGCATGCTCGGCGGGCAATCGCCGTCGGTGACCGAAATCGGCATCATCAAATCCCGCGCGGTGATCGGCAAGACGGTCGACGATCTGCGCCTGGATATCGACGTTACCCCCAACACTTTTCCGTTGATTGGCGGCTTTCTCTCTCGTCGCTATCGGGGTGAGACCGAACTCAGCGTCGCGCCACCGCGTTTCGGCCTGAGCAGCTACGCCTGGGGCGGTGAGCGCCTGGAGTTTGCCAAGCTCAATCTGCCCAAGGAACTGCTGGGCAAGAAACTCACCTTGATCGCTGGCGAGCAGCATCGCTTTCAACTGCTCGACGACAACGACAACCTGCTGGTTGACGGCGTGGCGGGCGAAGCCTTCGCGCAGGACGGCGTGGAAGGGCAGGTCGCGCAACTGTTGGCCAACCCCGGGACCCGTTTCGAAGTGGTGCGCTACCCGCGAATCGTGACCATTCAGGGTTATCAGGACGCGCTGGACATCTCCGAGCAAGGCAAGGAATCGGGGATCATCCGTCTGGCCCTGGCCAGCAGCGACGCCGCCGAAGCGGTGAAGATCTTGAACAAGATCGCCTCGCTGTACGTGGATCAGAACGTGCGCCGCACCTCGGCCGAAGCGGCGCAGAGCCTGGCCTTCCTGCAAAGCCAGTTGCCCCAGGTCAAACGTGATCTGGCCAAGGCCAGCGATGCGCTCAACGCCTACCAGACCCACGGCAAGACCGTGAACATCTCGCTGGAAACCCAATCGGTGCTCGGTCAGTCCGTCGCGCTCGAAACGCGAATTTCCGAGCTGAAACTGCAGCAGGCGGAGATGGATCGCAAGTTCACCAAACAGCATCCGGCCTATCGCGCGCTGATGACCCAGATCGGTGAACTGACCCAGCAACAGCGCTCGCTGGAAGGCAAGGTTCAGGACCTGCCGGCCACGCAGCAGGAATTGCTCAACCTGACCCGCGATGTTGAAGTCGCCTCGCAGATCTACACCCAGTTGCTGAACAAATCCCAGGAGCTGGACATCATCCGCGCCGGTGCCGTGGGTAACGTGCGTCTGGTGGATACGGCGGATGTTGACCTGACCAGCCCGGTCAAACCGAAAAAAGCCCTGATCGTGTTGATCGCTACGTTCCTCGGCGCCTTCGTCGGCGTGGCGCTGGTGCTGTTGCGCAAATCCCTGAGCAAGGGCCTGGAAGGGCCGGAAGCCATCGAGCAGCTCGGCTTGCCGGTCTACGCGTCGATTCCCTACAGCGCCCTGCAACAGGAAGAGGACAGCAAAAAAGTCCGCGCCAAAGTCGCGGCAGACACGCCGGCGTATCTGCTGGCCCTGCGCAACCCGACGGACCTGTCCATCGAATCGATCCGCAGCCTACGCACCTGCCTGCACTTCGCGGCGCTGGATTCGACCAACAACCGCATCATGATTTCCGGCCCTAGCCCGCAGGTCGGCAAGACCTTCGTCTCTTCCAACCTCGCGGCGGTCATGGCCCAGAGCGGGCAGCGCGTCGTGCTGATCGACGCCGACATGCGCAAGGGGCATCTGCACAAGACCCTGAACACGCCGATCACCAACGGCCTGTCCGATCTGCTGGTCAAGCGCTGCACCCTCGATCAGGCGATCAACAAGGTCGAAGTCGACAACCTGCACTTCATCAGCCGTGGCCAGGTTCCACCGAACCCTTCCGAACTGTTGATGCACGCCAATTTCCGCGAACTGCTGGCGCAACTCAGCGAGCGCTATGACGTGGTGATCATCGACACGCCACCACTGCTGGCCGTGACTGATGCGGCGATTGTCGGTCGCGAAGCCGGCATCAGCCTGATCGTCGCGCGGTTCGGGGTGAACCCGGCCAAGGAAATTGAAATGACGATCCGTCGTTTCGCCCAGAACGGTATCGAGTTGAAGGGCGCAGTGTTCAACGGCGTCGAGAAGCGTGCGGCCAGCTATTACGGCAACGGCAGCTATTACAACTACGAATACGCGTCCGACCAGTCCTGAAATTCAGCGACGGTCCTTACAGGCATGAAAGTGGGTGAGTTGTGAAAAAAATACTGCACGTGGCGGAAACGATCAAAGGTGGGGTGGCGACGGTCATCCGCACGATTTCGGCGGCTCCGGAAGACGGGCGCTATGAGCTGGTGTATCTGGTCCCGCTCGACCAGAAGAAAGAACTGCACGGCATCGATGAACAGCAGATCCGCACCTTCGCCCGAAGCGGGCGGAACGTGCCGTCGCTGCTGCGCTTTGCCTGGCAACTGGCGCGGGTCCTGCTCAAGGAAAAGCCCGATGTGGTGCATTTGCACAGCACCTTTTCCGGGGTGATCGGCCGTTGTGTGTGCGTGCTTTTGCGGCCGTGGCGCAAGCCGAAAATCGTCTACTGCCCCCATGCGTTTTCGTTCCTGATGGAAAGCTCGCCGATCAAGCAGAAGGTCTACGCGTGGATAGAGCGAGTGCTGCAGAAGGTCACGGACAAGATCATTTGCGTCAGCCAGTTCGAGCTGGACAAGGCCGCGAAGTTTGGCATCGAGCGCCAGCGCATGACGCTGATCTACAACGGCATCGATCACAAGCATGACGAACGCAAGGCCAACGATCCGGCACCGATTCATTTGCTGTTCGTCGGTCGCCTCGACTACCAGAAAGGCTTCGACGTGTTGCTCAAGGCCTACAGCGAAGCAAAACGTAGCGACCTGAAACTGACGGTGGTGGGCAGCGCGGTGAACGAGGACGTCGTCGAATGTCCGCCGCTGGACGGGGTGGAATACCTGCCCTGGGTGACGCCAACCGAAGTGCACGCGCTGTATCAGCAAGCCGATGCGCTGATCGTCCCGAGCCGCTGGGAAGGTTTTGCCATGGTTCCGCTGGAAGGTATGGCGCTGGGCCTGCCGGTGATCGCCAGCGACTGCACGTCGTTGCCCGAGCTGGTCACCCATGGCGTGTCCGGTTACGTGTTCCCCGCCGGTGATCATCAGGCGTTGGCCGATCGGCTGAAGAAAATCCAGAAGCCTGCATTGTCGGCCCTCGGCATCGAAGGTCGGCGCATCGTCCGCGAGCGTTTCAGCGCCGCGTTGATGATCCGCCAGACCTACGACGTGTATTCCGCTCCCTCTTATTAAGTAGAACTCCGCTCATGAACGTAACGATTTTGCATGGCTACAGTGCCTCCAACTCCGGCGATGGTCTGCTGGTCGATCTGGCCATTGCGCTGGTGCAGCGCAACTTTGGCGAAGACACCGCGATCAGCGTTGTGGCTTCCGATCCGGACTCTTTCAAGTACCTGCCGCACCCGCGTTTCGACGCGCCGGTGATGGCGGCGAAGGGCCTGGGTCGGGTCAAAGAAGCGGTGTTCCTCAACCAGTCCTACGCGGGGCTGGCGGATCTGTTGAAGAAAACCGATCTGATCGTCGGCGTCGGCGGCGGCTACATGCGTTCGAAGAGCGCCTTCGAGCACATCAAGCTGAAACTCGGCCACGCCAAGCAACTGGAAACCGCGATCCTCAGCAAAGTGCCGTCGGTGTACCTGCCGCAAAGTATCGGGCCGTTCCACGGCGACAGCGACAAGATCGTCGGCCACTACGCCAGCGCCGATGCGGTGTTCGTGCGCGATAACCGTTCCTCGGCGCTGTTCGATGCTTGCGAGAATGTCTACCGCGCACCGGACCTCGCGGTGCAGGCGCTGGCCGGCAAGATCCTTCAGCAACCCAAGTTCACCCGCTGCGCCTCGACGCCGGCCACGGTGTGCGTGGTGCTACGCAAGCCGCCGGCATGGAGCAAGGAAAAGAAACTTGCCTACGTGGCCAACCTGAAAGTGCTGCTGCAGCGTTTGAAGAACAAAAGCAAAGTGGTCTGCGCCGTACAGAGCGCCGTGCGCGGTAACGATGACGGCGCGTTCTATCGCGAACTGGGCATCACCGAAGACCTGCTGCCGCTGAAGGCGACGCTGGCCAAATACCAACCGGACCTGGTGATTTCCGTACGCCTGCACGGCGCGATCGAATCGCTGCTTTCGGGGGTGCCGGCGTACCACATCAGCTACGAACGCAAAGGCTTCGGCGCCTATCAGGACATGGGCGTCGAGGACTGGGTCATCAACGGCGGCGACATCAATGTCGACACCATCATCGACACCGTTTACGCGCCTGACGCGCTGTCGAATTTCGGCAAACGCCTGACCGACACCTGCCGCGAGATCGAGGCGAAAACCGTGGCCATGGACGACATCATCAAGGGCGTCATTCGATGATATTCCGGCTGTTGCTGCGCGGCGGAGCACTGGGCGCGAAGTTCTTGCTGGTGCTCGCCATCACCCATTACCTCGGTTACGAGGCGCTGGGTTTTTACGGCGTGGTGGTCGCGGCGTCGTTGATCGCGTCGAAGTTCTACAGCGTCGGTTTCAGTTCCGAGATCAACCGGCTGATCAGCGTGGGCGGCAGTTCGCGCCGGGTCGTGGACAAGGTGCTGCTGCTGTACCTGGCCGTGGGTCTGGCGTTGTCGGTGCTGACGGTGGTGATTTATTCGCTGTTCCAGTCGGTGGAAGCGACGGCTGCGCTGATCGCCTGCGTGACGCTGGTGCTGCTCACCGAACACCTGTCGTTCGAGATCAACTCGTTCGTGTTCTCCGCGCAGAAAGCCACGGCGGGTGCGTTGCTGTTTTTCATCAAGACCGGGCTCTGGGCGCTGCTGGCCGTGGGCGGAATGGCGCTCGGCTGGGTGTCCGCAATCGCCAGCGTGCTGTGGCTGTGGGTCATCGCCAACGTGCTGGTGATCGTCGCCGGTTACCTGATCGTGGTGAATGTCCATCGTGGGCGGGAAGAGGGGACGCTGGCGACGGCGGCCGTGTGGAAGGCCGGGTTGCCGTTTTACCTCGGCACTGGCCTGATCGCACTGAGTCAGTACGCCGAGCGCTTTCTGATCATCGACCTCGAACCTTACGCCAGCCTCGGTAAATACGTGTACGCGTGGTCGGCGGCCAACACCTTGCAGGCGTTGTCTTACGCGGTGGTGGCGGTGGTCGGCATTCCGCTGCTCGCCAAGCGTTATCAGGCCGATCAGCAACCGTTCACGGTCCGGCAGTTGTTCGTGAACAAATGGGTCGCACGGTCGCTGGCGGTGTCCGCGGCGGTCGCGGTGGGCATTTATCTGTTCTTCAACGTGGTGCTCGACTACGTCGCCACCAGCGTTCCGCGTCCGGACAACGGCATTCTTGGTGTGCTGATTTTCTCCTTCGCCCTGCGCGCCATTGGCGACATCGTCTGGGGCGGGTTGATCGCCTCGAAAAACAGTCGGGTGTCCCTCGCCAGTGCGGCTATTTGTCTGTTGGTTTCAGTGCCGGTCAGTTACCTGCTGATCAAGCACTATTCGATCTACGGCGCGGCCTGGGGCAACGTCTTTGCGATCATCGTGCAGCTCGCCGTGATTGCGCTGCTGACTCGTGCCACGCGCGCGAAAAAGGCTGTCGTGTCATGGGCCTGAAACTGCCGTGCATCGAGTTTCGCGGCCGCCGACTCGATTCCTCGCTGTCGTTCCTGATCCTGTTCACCGGGCTGTTTCTGTCGGTGGCGATGCCGCTGCTGATTCCCCGCGATCCGGGCCCGGATGCGATGACCCTGTGGTCGTCCTACGCCCGGGCCGACAACTGTAATTTCTGGAACCCGTTCTCGCCGGATCGCTCGTCCTACGAGTGTTCGGCGTTCCTGCTGCGGCCCACCGGGATCAACCTGACCAACGCCTGGGCCTACGGGATGTTCTGCAACTTTTTCCTCACGGCGATTCCCGTGGTGGTGTTCCGGCGCATGCCGCTGACCATCTTCGGAACCCTGTGCCTGTGGGGCATCGTCCGTTCGTTTTTCCTGGAAAACCTGACCAAGGAAATCATTGTGTCGGTGGCGGTGCTGAGCATTCTGTTCAGCTCGCTGACGCGCAAATATCGCGGCGGATTTTTCCTTTCGGCGGTGATCTACGGCGTGCTGATCCGGCCGTACTGGATCCTGTTTTCGCTGTCGTGGGTCGGCGTCTGCGTGATGAAGAAATACGTCTCGCGCACCACCTTCTTCCTGATGCTGTTTCTGTTCTACCTGGCGGTTGCGATGGCGATCCAGCTGGCGCTGGGCTTTCCGGTGTCGTCGATTCGCGCCAGCAACAACGAACTGCGCACGGCGGGCGAGGAGGGTTCCAAATCGCTGATCGTCTCCTGGCTAAGTGGCAGTGACTTCGTCTCGCAGGCCCTGGACTCGATGATCATTTTCTTCCGGTTGTCGTTCCCCGTTGAGCTGATCCTGCTGTCCGGGCCGGGTCAGGTGATCTTCGTGGCGTTGATGATCATGACCGCGCTGCTGCTGTTCAAAGTCATTACATCTACCGATTACAAGGGTGCGCCGATCCAGACCAAACCCAAGGAGCTGATCGCGATTCCATTGGCGTTCCTGCTGGTTCAAGGCTTGTTTGAACCGGACTTCGGCTCGTTCGCCCGGCACTTTTCGATGGTGGTACCGGTGCTGTTCGTGGGCCTGGGTCTGATGCTGCGGGCGAACAAACCGGTGAAGGTTGAATCAAGAATTCTGAATTGAGGCGGGTGCTTTATGTCGAGCAAGAAAAAGTCCCTGGAGATCGAAACCCTGCGTGGCCTGGCGTGCCTGTTGCTGGTGCTCTATCACGTGATCGGGCCGTTGGGCGGTGGTTTGAAAATCGACATCGGCTCGCCGTTCCGGGTGATCGCCGATTCGATGGTGTACGTGCGCATGCCGCTGTTCACCTTCATCTCCGGCTACATCTATTCCATCTACAAGATTCGCGGCAATGACTTTTCCGCGTTCTTCAGCGGCAAGGTGCGGCGCCTGATCGTGCCGCTGTTTTGCGTCGGTGTGCCGTTCTCGGTGTTGCAGGCGGTGGGGCCGGGCGTGAACAAGGATGTCAGCGTGATGGATGCGCTGTTGTCGTTCTATGTGCCGATCAACCACTTCTGGTTCCTGCAGGCGGTGTTCATTATTTTCATGTTTGTCGGCCTGCTGGAATGGCGCGGGCTGCTGCGTACACCGACGCGCCTGTATCTGTTGTTCGCGTTTGCGGCGGCGGTGTTTCTGTTGCCGCCGTTTCCGCTGGACGCATTCGGCATCAACGGGGCGATTTATCTGTTGCCGTTCTTCGTGGCGGGCATGATCGGCCAGGAGAAAGTCAGCGAGCTGAAGCAGACGTTCAAGGTGATCGGCCCGCTGGTGTTTGTGCTGATCTCGCTGACGCTGCTGTACGTGGCGTCGGTGGACCGCGAGCTGATCGTCGACCGCCGCAGCCTCATCGGCCTGACGGTGGGCTGCGTGTCCTGCCTCGCGTTGCTGTCGAGTGACATGCGCTCGAAGGCGCTGACCTGGCTCGGCGGTTACTCCTACGCGATTTTCCTGTTTCACGTGTTGTTCGCCGCCACGTCGCGCTCGATTCTCGGCCGCTTGGGCGTGAAAGACGAAAGCGTGCTGGTGTTCTGCGGCGTGACGTGTGGCTTGCTCGGGCCGGTGGTGTTGTCGATGATTTTCAGTCGGTTCAATTTCACCTCCGTGCTGTTCCTCGGCGAACGTGCCGCGACCAAAAAGAAACCGGCGGCGACCATCGCTCCGGTGGCGCAGATCCGATGAAGGAAGCGATCCATGCTGGCTGTTGATGATGTGCCGCCAGTGGCGGCGTCGGTGGTGCAAATCGGCGACGCTCGCGAGCGGTTTGGCCAGTGGCGTGAAGGCAAGGCCGGTAAGGTGTTGTCGATCTCGGTGATCGGCGACAGCTACAGCGCCGGGCAGGATTTCTACCTGAACAAACTGGTGCAACGGGTGGCCGGGGAGGTCGGGTTTGCCGGGCCGGGCTACGTCGGCTTCAACCACGGCGCAGCGCTGGGTGGCACGCATTTCAAGTACACCCGCAGCAGCGAGAAATACTTCGGCGGCGACTGGCAGGTCTCCGGCCTCGGCCAGGCCAGCCCCGACAGTCGCACGTTGACCGGCCGCCCCGGCGCCTGGCTGCAAGTTGAGGCCAGTCCGACGCCTGCCATCAACACCGCCGTCACTCAGGCGAAACTGCTTTACCTCGGCAACGGTGAGTCCAGCGAGTTGCGTTATCGCTGGTCACCTTCTGCCGACTGGCAGCCGTTGAAACTCGCAGGCGAGGGCGTTCAGGAAGTCCCGCTGTCCGGCACGTCGGCAGCCACCGATTGGGCTTTCAGACTGGAAGTGGTGAAGGGCGCGCCGACCCTGTTCGGCCTGTGGCTGAGCAACGATCAGAACGGGGTTCGGGTGTCGAAACTGGCAGCGTCCGGCGCGGCGTCCGCTGATTTCTATCACGACGATGCCCGCTGGCAGGCGCAGTGGAAAGCCGTGGTGTCGAAGATTCCCGCAGACATTTACCTGATCATGCTCGGTGGCAACGACCAGGGTTTTGGCGTGAAGCCCGAGCAGTATTTGCACAATGTCCAGGGGCTGGTCGGCATGCTCCGCGAGATTCAACCGGCGGCGAGCATCAACCTGATCCTGCGTCAGGACACCACCCGCTCCAGCGCCTATCCGATGTCGGCTTATGCGCAGGTCATCGAGCCCTGGGCCCGTGAGCAACAGCTGGGTTATGCCAATCTGCAATGCGCGTTCGGCACCGACGTCAAACGCTACGCGGCGGCCATGATTGGTCCGGACAAGATTCATCCAGTGCCGGCCACGGGCGGGCGGGTGATTGCCGATTACTTCTATCGTTGGGTCGTGGGCGGACAGCAAAAAGTCTCGCCACAGGACAACTGTGGCGAGACTTCGAAGTAGCCGTCAGTTGTCGAACAGATCCAGATGGCTCAGCAGCTCTGCGGTTTTCTGCGGCATCAACTGCGTCACGCAACGGGTTTCCACGTTGACGATGATCGCCGGGTCGTTGCAGCAGATCCGCACGCGAAAACGCCAGTCGCTGAAAATCACCTTCAGGCCGTCGCGGTCATCGACCTCCAGCGCCTGTTCGCCGTAGATCCGTTTCAGGTGGGCGAGCAGGGGATACGGATCGCGGATCGCTCGGCGTATGTCCCCGGAGGAGGGAAACACGCCGATCCGGTCGACCAGCAGCAGGGTGCCCAGCCACGGGCCATTGGCGCTGGGCAATGGCTGATGGCGGGATAACCAGCTCATCACCCCGAGGTTGTCCACCTCACGTTCAATCTCTGCGGAATGTTGTGCAATGTTCATGGTTGCCTCGTTGGATGTGCGTGCTGCAATGAATCAGTGGGGGCCGCTCAGCGGCCCTTCAGGTAAACGTTGTCGTAGCAGAAGTTGGTCGCCTGCAGGTAACCCTCGGCGTCGCCGCAGTCGAAGCGCAGACCCTTGAACTTGTAGGCCAGCACGCAACCGTTCTGCGCCTGTTTCATCAAGGCGTCGGTGATCTGGATTTCGCCGCCCTTGCCCGGCTCGGTGTCGGCGATCAGGTCGAAGATGTCCGGCGTGAGGATGTAGCGGCCGATGATCGCCAGGTTCGACGGTGCGTCTTGGGCGGGGCCGGTTTTTACGCGGTTGACCGGGTGCTCGGCTCGCTGCGGGATCGCCTA
The DNA here is from genome assembly GCF_024749205.1 of Pseudomonas sp. B21-021. Lineage (NCBI taxonomy): Bacteria > Pseudomonadati > Pseudomonadota > Gammaproteobacteria > Pseudomonadales > Pseudomonadaceae > Pseudomonas > Pseudomonas sp. B21-021. Next base: position 4,415,188 of record NZ_CP087192.1, on the reverse strand, counting down.
ACTTGTGGGTTGGTCGGGGGACTTCCTGCGTGGCGACGCCGACAACCGCTGTGGCTGCTCTGGTGTCGGCGTCCTTCGATGGCAGCGCCACGGTGTCGCAACAGCTGGGTCGTGATCGGGGCCCGCCCGGAGGAATCCGGTGGTGCGGCTCGTTCAGGGGTGTGGACTCGTTCGACAGCACAGTGGAGATTTTTCTATCTCGGTGCCGGAGCTGGGGTTGGCGAGTGTGGTCAGTGTTTTCCGGCGTCGCCTTCCCCGTCCGGCCCATGTTCGCTCCGCCTAGCCTTCACTCTCCAATCGGCAGGCTTGGTGGCGGCAAGAAACGCTTGCCAAACCGCCAGGTGCTCGCCGTGTTCAGCGATATCCATACATTTCCTTTCATCACAAGAGGTTCCTCCACGCCTATGTGACACGTCCTAACTGAGCGACATGCATTATTGTCACGAGCCGTCTTTTATTCTTTGACACCACACACCCTTATGATCGAGATATTACGTTTTCTCCTCTTTATGGTGCCACAATCCTTCCTCCTGCCTCCATGTACACACCTCAGACACACACCGTGTCTATGATAGTCTGTATTCCCTTAGAGGTGTATGTCACACTAGATCGCATTATATGTACACGCGTGTAAAATCGATCGAGACTGACCCCGTGGTATGAGCTACCTACCACACTGTTGCTTATTGTGCATCCATTCATAATTCGGTCATGTCCTGTATCCTTCCACCGCCTCGCTGAGCCCTCCATATCTTCCCTTGTGTCCACATGATGCATGTATCGTCCCTCGAGTTCCTGGCATGCTAAGTGCGGAAGTGTGCCCGCGTTGTCTGGGGCTACCGTTTATTCCCACATCTTCCTAGAATGTGTGACGCCACCTCGTGGCCGATCAAAGGACACGTCCTTTAGTATGTATTCAGTATTGTAATAGAAATATATTTAAGTAGCCACAGCGCGTCGAGACTTGTGAAAATGAGCTGTAGTCTCTAACGACCTTATGCTTCAATACGAGTGTCGTCTCTATTTGTCACGCACTGCATCCCGTTGTTGAAATCAAACACACCATTTAAACAAAAACCCCCAACACACGACAAGCACGACGCCAATGGGCGCACCTACTCACCCCGAGGATTAAGGTGTTCTGTTGACCTACGACACCTCGCCCGTGGTGTGGGATGGCCACGACTTATGTTCGTCCTAGCATATCCAGTGTGTATATGGCGCTAAATTGAAGATGTGGTTAGCCGCGAGGGGAGATTGGGTAGGCAGACGGACACTATATAGGTACTGATCGGCTCGACCACACCACACTTGCAAATACTTGAAGCAGGTTATGAAGTTGTAGTTCTGGATAATCTTTGCAACAGCAGCGACGCCGCCTTGCACGCGGTGGAAGCCATTTGCGGCAAAAGTGCGCTGATGATTCGCGGGGATGTCTGTGACCGGGCCCTGCTGGACCGGATTTTCCAGCAGCACGCCATCGATGCCGTGCTGCACTTCGCCGGGCTCAAGGCCGTGGGCGAGAGCGTGCGCAAGCCGCTCGAATACTACGAAACCAACGTCAGCGGCAGCATCACGCTGTGTCAGGCGATGGCGGCGGCGGGGGTGTTCCGGCTGGTGTTCAGCTCGTCCGCCACAGTCTACGGCGAGCCGGCGCAGATGCCGATTCGCGAGGATTTCCCGACGGGCAATCCGACCAATCCCTACGGCCAGTCCAAGCTGATCGTCGAGAACGTGCTGCGCGACCTGTGCCAGTCCGAACCGCGCTGGAGCATCGCTCTGCTGCGCTACTTCAACCCGATCGGCGCGCATCACAGCGGCCAGATGGGCGAAGACCCCAACGGCATCCCCAACAATCTGGTGCCTTACATCAGCCAGGTGGCGGTCGGCAGCCTGAAGGAATTGTCGATCTTCGGCGACGATTACCCGACGGTCGATGGCACCGGCGTGCGCGATTACATCCACGTCGTCGATCTGGCGGACGGGCACTTGAAAGCCCTGCAATCGATCGCCGACCGCACCGGCATTGATACCTGGAACCTCGGCACCGGCGACGGCTACAGCGTGTTGCAGGTGCTGCGCGCCTTCGAGCAGGCCTGCGGGCAGCCCGTGCCGTTCCGCGTGATGCCACGGCGTTCCGGGGACATTGCCGAGAGCTGGGCCGACGCCTCCAAGGCGGCGAAGGAACTTGGCTGGAAAGCCACGCGCAACTTGCAGGACATGGTCACCGACACCTGGCGCTGGCAATCGAATCATCCCCGGGGTTATCAGGGATGATGGCGTTTTAGTGCAATGTTAGTTTCAGTCAGGTTGTTAGATATCGTCGGGAAATTAGACTGGCAATGCCTTTTGCAAGTCCGTAGATATAAACCTGCCGTTCGACTTTTATCAGTTGGATAAGACTGTGAAAGAACAACGGATCTTGTTCGCGCTTTTTGCGACTTGAACTCTACCACCTCTAACGAACACCCGATGTTCAGGTGCAATGTTAGAAAGGAGTTGATATGAAGAAAGTGATGGCGATCGCCCTGTTGACGATGTTGAGCAACTGGGCCTCCGCAGCTGAAGCGCCGCTTACAGCAGTGACCAATGTATCTGGCAGTGTCGCGGCTTCTACAGCGCCTGCTGCCAGTACTGCCATGGTCGCCAGTGCTGTAGCGGCGTCCAACAGTGGTGGAAGTGCCAACGGCGGTACAACGGGTACCACCGGTACCACGGGTACAACCGGCACGCACAACTAACTGAAGTATCTGTTGGTGCAGTACAAGGTCGCCCGACGAAAGTCGGGTGACTTTGTTTTTGGATTCGCCCTTGAATAGCGTAGTGCCATTATGACCCGTCGTTTTTCTCTTTTATTGTTGGCAAGTATCGCTTTGCAAGGTTGCATGTTCTCCCCCGGCCAGTACCTGAGCACCAGTAGCATCACGCGCCAGGGCGCCAGCGAAAGCAGCCGGGTCGAGCTCATTCAGATCACCCCCAAGCTCATCGCCATGAACCGCGCCACGTACAAGCGTGAGTCGGTGCCGGCGGAGTTGTTGGCGACCCCGGCCGAATACCGCATCGGCAGCAACGATGTGCTGTACATCACGGTCTGGGATCATCCCGAGCTGACCGCCCCTTCGGGTGCGCAACAGCAGATCGACGCCAACGGTCGTCTGGTGCGCTCTGACGGCACGTTGTATTACCCGTACATCAAGGAAGTCCAGGCCGCCGGCAAAACCATCCAGCAACTGCGCTCGGACATCGAGCAACGCCTCTCGGCGTTCATTGCCGAGCCGCAAGTGGATGTCGCGGTGCTGCGTTTCGCCAGCCAGAAAGTCGTGGTCTCGGGCGCCGTCACCAAGGCCGGCCCCCAGGCGATTTCGACCAACCCGCTGAGCGTGGTCGAGGCCCTCGGTTCGGCCGGTGTCGATACCAACAATGCCGACTTGTCCGGGCTGATGCTGACGCGCAACGGGCGGGTCTATCCGCTCAATCTCGATGCGCTCAATCAGCAGGATTCCGAATTGCAGAACGTCTACCTCAAGGGAGGCGATCAGCTGTATCTGCCGTACAACGACAACAAGCGCATCTACGTGATGGGCGAGGTCAACCAGCCCCGTGCGCTGAGCTTCAAGACTGCCACCATGAACCTGTCCGACGTACTCGGCTCGGTCGGCGGCTTGAGCCAGACCACCTCCAACGGCAACGCCGTGTACGTGATTCGCGGGGTGGAAAACCTCGACGTGGAGCCGGCGAAAATCTATCAGCTGGAAGCCGAGTCGCCGACCGCCATGGCGCTCGCCTCACACTTCGAAGTGCGGCCCCAGGACGTGGTGTATGTCGGGCCTGCCAACGTGACTCGCTGGAATCGCCTGATCAGCCAGTTGGTGCCGTCGGCATCGATTGTCGGGACGGGGGCTTCCGCTGCGAAGAACTGGAGCGAATACAGTAACAACAGCAAATAAGGCCGCCGACTGTGAAAACGTTGAAAGTGGGCGTGTGCCTGATGGCGGCCGTTTTGTTGAGTGGCTGCAATCCGCTGATGAGCGCTTCGTTGAACAACCTCAAGGCGTCGGTCATCGGGCCGGATGAACTCGATGTGTCGGCGGAGCAGGTGGCCGGGGTCAAGTATCCCCAACTCAAACTGACCACACCGTCCGGTTCCGGGGTGCTGGCGCTGGTGCGCGAACGCGAGGACCTGCAGTTCTGGGTCGCCTCCGGCAAGCAGGTGCTGCTGATGCGCGACGGCCTGGCGATGCGCAGCATCGGTCTGGGCGCGGAGGGTGATCTGGACGGCACTCGCCTGTCCGATGACTCGCCGTTCAAACAAGGCCTGCACCGAATCACCGACGGCTACACCAGCCGCCGCTGGATCGACCTCTACAAGGGCCAGGAAGTCGGGATCATCCTCAACAGCCGCTTCTCCCGCCGCGCCCTCGAAACCCTCGAGATTCTCGACAAGGAATACACCGTGCTGCGTGTCGATGAGCAAATTGACGCGCCGGCCATCGGCCTGCGCGCGACCAATCGTTACTGGGTCGATCCGGTGGACGGTTTCATTGTGCAGAGTGAGCAGCAACTGACCTCGCAGTTGCGGGTCAGGATCGTGCAACTGACCCCTGACCGCAGGCATCTCCCGTGAAGCGGCTCAGAGCGCTGGCGGCGTGTTTGATGTTGCTCACCGGGGGCAGCGAGGCAGCGGTCATCGTCAGCGGTGATGTCGCCAACCCCGGCCCGGTCGAATTGCCGGCGGGCGGGCGTTTGCGCGATGTGATCGGCGAGGCCGTGCCGAATGCCGAAGGTTATTGGCTGGCGGGCGTTCTGTTGCGTCAGTCATTGCTGGAAGAACAGACGCGACTCAAGGTCGGCGTGCTGTTCGATCTGGATGTGCTGCATCGCATGGCCATGCTGTTCGACAAGCCGAGTCGTGCGGCGCTGGCACAGCGACTGGCCGAGCAGGTCCGGCAGATGCCGGTGACCGGGCGGCAGATCGCCGATCTCGATCCGGTGGCGGTGGAAGTCGGTTTCGCCCGCAACATCCGTCTCGACGATGGCGATCAACTGATCTACCCGAAACGGGTCGACGAAGTCGAAGTGCTGGGCGCGGTCGCCGAGCCGTGCCGCTTGCCTTACCAGCCGTTGCAGGAAGCCCGCGAATACCTGCAGGGCTGCACGTTGCTGGAGGCCGACGCCGATGCCGACTACCTGTGGCTGATCCAGCCCAACGGCGAATCGCGGCGGGTCGGCATCGCCCACTGGAACCGCGAGAGCGGGCAGATGCCCGTGGCCGGCAGCAAGATTCTGGTGCCGGTGAAAAACGATGATCTGGATCCGCCTGTCCCTGAACTGAATCAGCAGTTGGCCGAATTGATTGCCACGCAGTTGGCTGAGGTGGTTCGTTGAATTTGCGTTTTGCAGCAGTGTTGTTATTGCCGTGTGGCCTGGTGCATGCCGAGCCACGCATTACCCAGAATGACTTCGGCGGCGTCGGTCTGTTGCAGACCCCGACCGCGCGCATGTCGCCCGCCGGTGAGTTGAGCGTCAACGCCAACCGCACCGAACCGTACAGCCGATACAGCGTTTCGTTGCAGCCGCTCGACTGGCTGGAAGGTTCGTTTCGCTACACCGCCATCACCAACCGTCCGTACGGTTCCGAAGCGCTGAGCGGCAGCCAGAGCTATAAGGACAAGGCGGTCGACGCCAAGGTCCGGCTGTGGCAGGAAAGCCACTGGGCGCCGGAAGTGGCGCTGGGCTTTCGAGACATCGGTGGTACCGGTTTGTTTGCCAGTGAATTCTTCGTCGCCAACAAGCGCTACGACGATTTCGATTTCAGCGCCGGCATCGCCTGGGGTTACATCGGTAATCGCGGCGACTTCGACAACCCGCTGGGCTGGGCCAGTGATCGCTTCAAAACCAGACCCGATCTGGAAGGCACCGGTGACGTCAACGCCGGGTCGTACTTTCGCGGCAAGCCTGCGTTTTTCGGCGGCGTGAGTTACCAGACACCCTGGGATCGCCTCAGCCTGAAACTCGAATACGAAGGCAACGATTACAAGCACGAGCCGAAGGACAACATCATCAAGCAGGACTCGCCGATCAACCTCGGCGCGGTGTTCAAGGTGACCGATTCCCTCGACCTGAGCGCCGCGTGGGAGCGGGGCAACACGGCGATGTTCGGCGTCACGTTCCACACCAATTTCGTCAGTCGCAAGGCCCCGGCCAAGACCTTCGATCCACCGGCCGAACCGCTGCCGGCGAAGGCGCCGGCCACGACGATGGAGGAGGTCAACTGGGCCGACGTGTCGCGCCGCTTGCAGCAGAACGCCGGCTACAAGGTCGAGCGCATCACCCAGCGCGATTCCGAACTGATCGTGTACGGCGAGCAGCAGCGCTATTTCCATTCGCCCAAGGCTGTCGGCCGTGCGAGCCGGATTCTCGACAACAGCGTCAACGACGACATCGACTGGTTCACCGTGGTCAACAAGCGCTACGACCTGCCGCTGGAAGAAACCAGCGTGCCCCGGCAGACCTTCCGCGAAGTGCTCAACAACGAGGAGCCGCTGGAATCGCTGCACCGCACCACCGAGATCAACCCGGCGATGCCGCGCAACGAGAAAACCCTCTACACCGAAGCGCCGCAGCACTTCAATTACGGCGTCGGCCTGGGCTTCAAACAGAACGTCGGCGGCCCCGATGGTTTGCTCTATCAGTTCACTGCCGATCTGGACGCCGAGTACCGCTTCAATCGCAACACCTGGTGGAACGGCTTGCTCAGTCAGAACCTGATCAACAACTTCGACAAGTTCACCTACGACGCACCGAGCGGCCTGCCGCGTGTGCGCACCGATTTGCGTCAGTACCTGACCACGTCGGACACCACCATGCCGCTGTTCCAGGTCAGCCACGCCGAGCAACTGGACAAGGATTTGTACGGCATGGTCTACGGCGGTTATCTGGAGTCGATGTTCGCCGGGGTCGGGGGCGAGGTGCTGTTTCGTCCAACCGGCAAGCGCTGGTCGATCGGTGCGGACCTGAACTACGTGCGTCAGCGTGAATTCGATCAGGGTTTCGGCCTGCGCGATTACTCGGTCTGGACCGGCCACATCACCGGCTACACCGACCTGCCGTTCGACACGCTGGCCGCGGTCAGCGTCGGGCGTTACCTGGCGGGCGACTTTGGCGGCACGGTGGATATCTCCCGCGAGTTCTTCAACGGCGTGCGCTTTGGCGCCTGGGCGACGATCACCACCGCCGGCAGCGCCGAGTATGGCGAGGGTAGTTTCGACAAGGGGCTGTACCTGTCGATCCCGTTCGACGAAATGATGAGCATGTCGACCATGCGCCGCGCCAACCTGGTGTGGGCGCCGCTGACCCGTGACGGTGGTGCGCGGCTCAATCGCAGCTTCCAGCTGCATTCGATGACGGACAGTCGGGAAGGGGACATGTTTTACCGCAACTTCGGGAAGATTACCGAGTAGGTTCGGGAGAGCGGGGAGTCAGTGGGAGTGGGGTTGCTCCGGGCGGTGTTCCACCGCTATCGCGAGCAGGCTCGCTCCCACATTTGTTTGAGGTGAATAGCAAATCCTGATCCGCTCATCATCCTTGTGGGAGCGAGCCTGCTCGCGATGGCGCTAGTACAGCCAACATCAAAGCATCTGTCACTCCTCGGCTTCAGAGCCCCGACCACCCCCCAAATCCCGCCCACAAAAAAGGGGACTTTCGTCCCCTTGCGGTGTTGCTCTCTCAAGCCCTGCGTCTCAGTAAATATCCTTCGACAGCAGGGTGAACGGCGTCTTCACCAGGATCTTCACATCCAGCCACAGCGACCAGTTGTTGATGTACTTCAGGTCGATCTCGACGCGCTTTTCCATCTTGTCGAGGGTGTCTGTCTCGCCCCGGCAACCGCTGATCTGCGCCAGGCCAGTGATGCCCGGTTTGATTCGGTGACGGGCCATGTAGGCGAGGATCTTGCCCGAGTAGTAGTTGTTGTGCGCCACGGCGTGCGGACGCGGGCCGACCAGTGCCATGTGCCCTTGCAGCACGTTGAACAGTTGCGGCAGCTCGTCCAGCGAAGTGCGACGGATGAAGCGACCGACTGGAGTGATGCGCGAATCGTTGCGGCTGGCCTGCTTGACGTCACGGTCATCGTGCACACGCATCGAGCGGAATTTCCAGACCTTGATCACCTTGCCGTTCCAGCCATGTCGATCCTGCTTGAAAAACACCGGGCCCGGCGAGGTGAGCTTCACCGCCAGCGCCACGGCCAGCAGCACCGGGCTCAACAGGATGATCGCCAGCAGGGCGACGGCTTTTTCCACCAGGCTTTTGCTCAGCGCAGCGGTCGGGCGGCTGGTCAGCGGGCTTTCGTTGAGGTAGATCGCCGGCAGACCGTCCACGACTTTCACCGAGTGGTTGAGCAGCGTCAGGCTGTTCAGGTCCGGCACCCAGACCACGTCAACGTTGGCATCCAGCAGATCGACGTACATGGCTTCGATGTTGGCGGCTTCCGACAGCGGCAGGGTGATGTACAAGCGGCGGATGTCGTGGGTCTGGATCAGCTCGAGCAATTCCTCCTGAGCGCCGACGACGCGCGGGGCGTCCGCTTCCAGTGAAGGCTTGTCGCCGTTGCTGACCAAGCCTACCAGCGGCAGGTTTTCGTGCTGGCTCAACTTCTTCGCCAGGCCCAGAGCCAGTTCGCCGGTGCCGACGATCAGGGTCTTGTGTTCGCTTTTGCGCGAACGCTGGTAGAACTTCGAGAACGCATGCAGCGGTGCGTACAGCAGCGCCTGACCGAGGAAACCGTACACCGCCCACTCAAGGATGACCTGGCGGGAAAACAGCGCATCGGCCTTGCAGATGAAAGCGATGAACGCCAGACCGGCCATGGTCATGAACCAGCCCACGAACAGTCGGCCCAGCCCGGTCAGGTAATTGTCTCGCTTTCGATACGCGCCGCTGAAGGTATAAGCCGGCACCGAGGCCAGTACCGCCAGAATCGTACACATCCGATAGTAGAACTCGACGGTGCCGGTGTGCTGTTCGGCGAGTATGAACAACAGTGAAACAATGAAAGTCTGTGCCAGCGCCCATTGGCCCCAAAAGGTCAGTCCCTTGAGGCCGGTGTTTCGATTGATACGAAGAGAAAGATCCATACGATATCCCCAAAAGACGTCCATTCAGGTTTCGACAGTAGAAAACCGAGTTGTTAAGCAGACTTGTTATTGTTGTTCGAGCCAGTGTCCTGAGGTAACAACGCCGGTATGCGGAACTGTCGTCAGTCAATAGACTAAGTTATTGCCGGGGATGCTGTCTGACGAGTTCTAACAAGATGGCACAGTGCCAACTTATTTAAATTTCCAATATTCAAACGTTAGAAAAGGTCGAAAGGCAGGGGGTGAATAATCAATCTTGTGTTTGCTATCGTAGGTGGGGTCAGGAGGCGGGTATAACCAGGGAGGGGTGAAACCAAACAGAGTGCTTTTTTATTTTTGTAATCGCACTTGTATCTGTTCGTCTTGTAGTGGGGGAATGTTGTTTAGGCAACAACTTCCTGGATCAGGCAATAACCGCGATTGCGTACGGCACGAAACAATCGTTCACCGTTGCTGGCGTTCTTGAATTTGTCTTGAAGACGGCTCAGGCACATTTCCAGTCCCCGGTATTGCTCCGGCTCGCGGCCGATGCTGAGGATCAGATCGTCCCGACTGACAACACGCTCTTCGTGGTGGAGCATTTTGCGGACCAGTGCGGTTTCGAGCCCGGTGAGACTGATTTCGACACCCTCTTTCGTCAATGCACCCTGATCATTGTCCAGATGCCAGGCTTCAGTGCAGGGCGCGTCGGACTCGATCGTTCGGGAAGTGTCGGAGGGGTCTTCGGACATGGCCGTGGAACTGTGGAACGAATGCGCCGATTGTGCGGCCAGCCATTCCGATTCGAGAGTGGCCAATATGCGCTGGGTATCATGTTCGATGCTGCGTGCGACATGCTTCCTTGTGCCGCGTGGGTAAGTGAACTCCATCAGCATCGGAGTGGAAGAGGGCGAAGCAACACCTTCAATAAACATTTGTGCCTGGGACGTGCCAAACGAATTGAAACGTTCGCTGGAGAGGATGTTCTCAAGTTCACGTTGCGACGCCGAGCTATTAGTCACGACAACAAAGTATTTTCTTGGGAGGGTTGTGCTGGTTTCCATGTCTCTCTCCTAAAGTACACACCAAATTTGGCGAAAAAAATAATGGGCAGGCGAGCAATGTTTTCCTCGGAAATAATCGACAGGCAGGGTCTGGGCCCAATGATGGCCCTCGATAAGTTCCACTCGGTCTGCTTTTAGAGTAATGGTTTATTGTTATGTTTAAGTGTTGCAGCGCTCATGCAATTGACAGCTTTTTATTAGATATGTGACGCAGTTAAAACAGTGAGACATCGGATTTTTAGCGCGTTGCATCAGACGTTCCCTCGTAAGCTGCAAAAGAGTGATTCCCTGAATCAGGCGGTCGAGATCAACCCCCTCATCAGACGATAGCCATACCCGCGAATGCTCTGTATGGCGTTCGTACCGTACACGTCCTTGATTTTCCCACGCAAGCGGCTGATGGATTTTTCCAGCGCCCGAGGATCGTAGAAATGGGTGTTGAGCCCCATGATGCTGGCGATTTCATCATGGCTGAGAATGTGATTGCCGGTCTGCGCAAAGGCTTGCAGGATCTTCATTTCGGCAAAGGAGATATCGAGTTTCTTGCTGGTGTCCGAGAGGCAGATGCGGGTGGGATCCAGCACCAGGCTGATATCACGCTGCCATTCTTCACTGTTGAAGAACTCGCCCAGCAGTTCGCCGCTTTCATCGGATAAGGTATTGAGTTTGATACAGAAGTCGGCACCGGCCAGGAAATACTTGATCTTGTTGAACGCGCCGCGCCCGGTGATCACCGCACAAATGATCGGCTTCAAGTTGTCACTGCGCAGGCTTTCCACCCGTGCCAGGTTGTCTTCAAGAGCCTGAGGGCTGTCGATGACAATGAATATGGCCCGATACAAGCCGTGATATTCATTTTGCTGATATGAACTAGCGTAAGAGTCGGCCTCAATGGCCATATCAGACTGCACATGCTTCGCGATTAGCGCGCTAAAGTGTTCAGCCACGCCACGGGTACGACCCAGAGTGAGAACACCTGGTTCGTCGCTTGTGCGGCGCGGGCTTCTAGTCGCTAAGTTACCTGTGAGCATCATGCATTGACTCGAAAAGGTGCTGACATCGGGATGTTAAAGCACCGGTTCTCATCTGTGACTGACAATTGGTAACATTTGCGCGGATTTTAGACGTGGCTCCCGAGTTTTCTAACAATAATTAAGCTTTTCAAGCTTTTAGTTGCTTTTTTCGGGGCTCTGAACTAACGAAAGAGGGCTCGTTAGATGGTGGCAATGTGCAATGGTGCCACTATTTTGTAATTGTGGCGACCTGTTTTTATGTCCCTTGGCCACTACTGATTTGCACGCCAGTACAGGGAGTGTGAGGTGGATCACATTTTAAGGGGCGATGTGATTTTTAGCTATAACACTGACAAGTTCACACACGGACGTTTATTAACATGCCTTGAGTGTGGCTTTTGATAAGACATATTCTCCGTCCCCGAGTCGGGCAATGGGTGTGCATCTGCCAATTGTTTTACTTCAGATACTCAATGCCTGAATGCACTTAACGGCGCGCCCTCAAATAGCGTGCCGACGGAGGATTAATGGATTTACTGACCTTGTTCAAGGTACTGATTCTTGGGGCGGTAGAAGGCCTGACCGAGTTCCTGCCCATTTCCAGTACGGGCCACCAGATTATTGTTGCCGACTTGCTGGAGTTCGGCGGCGAACGCGCCATGGCGTTCAATATCATCATTCAACTGGGCGCCATTCTGGCCGTGGTCTGGGAGTTTCGCCCGAAGATCTTCGAGATCGTCAAAGGCCTGCCGACCCAGAGCAACGCACAGCGTTTTACCCGCAATCTGCTGATCGCTTTTTTCCCGGCGGTCATTCTCGGCGTGTTATTCGCCGACACGATTCATGAATACCTGTTCAACCCGATCACCGTTGCCGTTGCATTGGTCGTGGGCGGCATCGTGATGTTGTGGGCCGAGCAGCGCGATCATGTAGTGAGTGTCGACCATGTGGACGACATGAAGTGGGCCGACGCGCTGAAGATCGGTTGCGTGCAATGCCTGGCGATGATTCCGGGCACGTCGCGCTCCGGTTCCACCATCATCGGCGGTTTGCTGTTCGGCCTGTCACGCAAGGCCGCCACGGAGTTCTCGTTCTTCCTGGCAATGCCGACCATGGTCGGTGCCGCGGTGTATTCCGGCTACAAGTACCGCGAACTGTTCCAGAGCAGCGACCTGCCAGTCTTCGCCCTGGGCTTCGTCGTAGCGTTCATCTTCGCAATGATCGCCGTGCGCGGCCTGCTGAAGTTCATTGCAAACCACAGCTACGCCACTTTCGCCTGGTACCGCATCGCCTTTGGCTTGCTGATCCTTGCTACCTGGCAATTTGGTTGGGTCAACTGGACGGCTGCGGCGGCAAGCTGATTACTGATTACTGACTGCTGAGCAGCGCAGCGACGGCGAGGTCATTCAATTCAGAGTCGGGCGAATCCTGACGAAACCGCTGCAACGCCGAGGTGAAATACGCGGCTTGCAGCATGCCGTCACTGGCGAGGAAATAACGTGCCGCTTCTATTTCCTCTACCGAATACACACGTTTTTTCAGTCCGGAAATGTCCGACATCCCGTCGACTGTGACCATCGTCGTCGTGAAAACCAGAAAATCAGACATCTGGGTAGATTGAAAAGGGCCATCTCCCCCCTCACCGCAGCCCTTCAAAAAATCACAGGATGCATAGGCGCTTGCAGAGAAAGTCGAGAGTAAAGCGAGGAGGGGGAAACGCTTGAATAAAACAAAGCTGAACGCGGGCATAACCAAAAGACATCCTGTCAGTACAGCAAAACACCGGGCAACGCTCATTCGTTGCCCGCACGGTCAACGCGTCGATCAACGACCCGCCAGCAACTCCGCCGCCTGATCCAGCAATGCCAGCGGATCCTTGGCTTTGTGGATATCCACCGACAACAACTGACGAAACTTGCGCGCCCCCGGGAAACCGGTGCCCAGGCCCAGCACATGCCGGGTGATGTGATGCATCGCGCCGCCGGCCAGCAAATGCTCGGCTATATAAGGCCGCAACTGCGCCAGCGCCTCGGCCCGGCTGATCACCGGCGCGCTGCTGCCGAACAACTGCTGATCCACCTCGGCCAGCAGATAAGGATTGTGATACGCCTCGCGCCCCAGCATCACCCCGTCAAAGGTCTGCAAATGCTCATGGCAGGCCTCCATCGTCTTGATCCCGCCGTTCAGAATCAACTCCAGCTCCGGAAAATCCGCCTTCAACCGCGCCGCCACGTCATAACGCAACGGCGGAATGTCTCGGTTCTCCTTCGGCGACAACCCCTCCAGAATCGCAATCCGCGCATGCACCGTAAAACTGGTGCACCCGGCATCCCGCACCGTGCCGACGAAATCGCACAGCTGCTCATAACTGTCCCGCCCATTGATCCCGATCCGATGCTTCACCGTCACCGGAATCGACACCGCATCACGCATCGCCTTCACACAATCCGCCACCAACTGCGGATGCCCCATCAGGCACGCCCCGATCATATTGTTCTGCACCCGATCACTCGGGCAGCCAACGTTCAGATTCACCTCGTCGTAACCGTGCTCCTGCGCCATGCGTGCGCAAGCGGCTAGGTCCAGCGGAACACTACCGCCCAACTGCAACGCTAGCGGGTGCTCGGCTTCGTTGTGACGGAGGAAACGCTCGTGATCGCCGTTGAGCAGAGCGCCGGTGGTGACCATTTCGGTGTAGAGCAGGGCGTTTTTCGACAGGATGCGTAGGAAGTACCGGCAGTGGCGGTCAGTCCAATCCATCATGGGCGCAACGGAAAACCGCCGAGATAGCGCAGGGCTTGATTTTACTGGGCTGGATTGGGTATTTGGTGCCATTTTGCTCAACGTATTTATTGCGTGTTTGTAGGCGTTTTCAGGCGTTTTTTCGATGGCGCTGGTACAATGTACCAATCACTTTCAGAATTGTACCAGTCGACTATGGCAACGATCAGAGCACGAAAACGCACCGATGGCTCAGTCAGTTACACGGCACAGATACGCCTGTTTCGCGATGGAGCGCAAGTCTACCAAGAGAGCCAGACCTTCGCCCGGAAACAGGCGGCACAAGCTTGGGTTCGGCGGCGTGAGGCAGAGCTAGATCAGCCTGGTGCGATTGAGCGGGCGAACCGCAAGGGCGTCACCGTACAGGACATGATTAAGCAGTACTTGGATGAAATGGAGAAGGTCCGACCGTTGGGTAAAACCAAGGAAGCCACCCTAAATGCTATCGCGGCGACGGAGTTTGGCCGGACCGTTGATTCGGCTATCAACAGTCAACGATTGGTGGATTTTGCACTCTGGCGAATGAGTAAAGAGGGCGGCGGCGTCCAGCCGCAGACGGCTGGCAACGATCTGGCGCACCTTGGGGCTGTCCTTTCGATTGCGCGTCCCGCTTGGGGGTATGAGGTAGACCCTCACGCGATGTCGGACGCTCGGAAGGTGTTGAGGAAGCTCGGATACAACATGAAGAGCCGGGAGCGCGATCGCCGTCCAGCCAAGGACGAGCTGGATAAACTTTTGGAGCACTTCGTCAGCATGCAGCAGCGGCGGCCTAGTTCGATCAACATGTTGAAGGTGATTGGCTTCGCGATTTTTTCCACGCGTCGGCAGGATGAGATAAGCCGAATTCTATGGGAAGACGTCGATGAGTCTAATCAGCGGGTGCTGGTGAGAGATATGAAGAACCCGGGGCAGAAAATTGGCAATGATGTTTGGTGCCACCTACCCGACGAAGCCTGGAGAATTCTGCAAAGTATGCCAAAAGAGCGAGAGGAAATTTTCCCTTACAATTCGTCGTCGATCTCTACGGCCTGGGCGAAGGCGTGCAAGTTTCTGATGATTGAAGATCTGCACTTTCACGATCTGCGGCACGACGGCGTGAGCCGGTTATTTGAAATGGACTGGGATATCCCGCGAGTGGCTAGTGTTTCTGGTCACAGGGACTGGAACTCATTGCGCAGATATACTCATTTGCGTGGGCGAGGTGATCATTATGCTGAGTGGCCGTGGTTAGAACTGATAATTCAGGCGCCCGTGAAGCTGGGCGCCTGGGGTAAGAACTGAGTTAACTGGCTCGACGGTATCTGTTGAGCTGGTTAGATTCTTTTACTGCAGCCTCCCGCTGCGTGTCTAAATAAGCTGCCAAATCGGTTATGTGGACTCCTTTGGCACTTTTTTGGCTAGACTCAAGCCTGGTGATGGGAATTCGAATTTGACCGGCCATTACTTTGCGTTGAAACATATCGGTAGTTAGGTGTGTGAAATAGTCTTCGCACACTTGATTAAGTGAAATTATTGTTTGCCCATTGTATTGGGCCATAAGCAGAAATATAGTTTTCATGTAACCTCACACATTTTTAATGGCGTGATAATTTCGAATGCTGTTGCCGCCACGACTGGAACCTGTCCGTTGCCAATGTCCTTAAGCCGGTCCACCCGGTGGGCCACCCCATCGGCCACTCGGCCCATTCCGGGTTCAGATGACCACCATCCAGTGCCATCACGGCGTGATCCAGGTGATCGGTCGAGCGGTCGGCCCCGGAGCGGCGAGTCAATGCGGCTGGGCAGGATCCCTTTGCCATGCTCGCCACCGGTGTTGGCCACCGTCTGACGCGTGTCTTCTGCGATGAGCCAGATACGGTCCCGTTGATGAGGGGCACCGAGGTCAGCGGCCCCGATAACACCCCATCGCGCGTCATACCCCATTTCGGCAAGGTCACCGAGCACCACGGCAAGTCCTCTTCCCACAAGCAATGGTGAGTTCTCCAGTTCGACGTAGCGCGGTCGTGCCTCATCGGTAATTCGTGCCATCTGCCGCCACAGTCCGGAGCGGGTGCCGGGGATACCGAGGCCGTTGCCTGCAACCGAGATGTCCTGACAAGGAAATCCTCCCGAAGCCACGTCAGCAAGGCCTCGCCATGGTCGTCTATCAAAACTGCGCACGTCAGACCAAATCGGGAAAAGCGAGAGCAGTCCATCGGTTTGTCGTTGCGCCAGAATCTGGGCAGCGTAGACATCACGCACAACGGCGCAGACGGTGCACCAGCCGAGGAGATGGCCACCGAGGATTCCGCCACCAGCGCCTGCGAAAAGAGCCAACTCATTCACGCAGCCTCCACAGTGACTTGCGCGGCGCCGGAGAGGGGTTGTCCGACCTTGTTGTCCTGAATTCCTGGTTGCAGCTGCGCAGCCATCGCAAGCACCTGTTCGCGCAGGGAGCGGGCATCACGCTCAAGCTTCTTGCCGGTACGAAAGGCGCTGAAGGTCTCAGCGGCGATTCGCAGCAGCTCGCCGATATCGACCAGCGTCTGGTGCTCGGCCGGGCCGAAGAGTGGACCTGCTTCAAATCGTTTGCAGGTGTGTGCCAAGCGCGTGTGATCGGCCCGGATGAACTGCAGGGAGGCCTGGGGCTCGCGGATGGTTTTGGCGCTTGCGGCGCGCTGGATGTCTTCACCTTCGCGCAGGCCGGTCTCCAGACCATCGCTGCGGCCCATGATGTAGCCGCCCCAGAGCAGCAGGGCGGCCAGAACTATCAGGGTGACGAGTGCACCGATTTGTATTGGGGTCATCATGTGGTGTGCTCCTGGGATTGTCGTTGGCTAGTGGTGACAGCCGTCAGTTGTGTGGGGGCAGCAGGGCGTTGGCCGTCGTGCTGTCGCTGCATGTCTTCATCCGCTTTGTAGGCGCGGATGTCGATCAGTGAGGCGACGTGGCGGATGTGCGCGTACTTCAGCGCCTTGCGGCTGGTATCCAGCGTTGTGATCGGAAGCAGGATCCGGCCGCTGTTGATCTCCGTCACAAACGACTGCTCGTTGAGATTGCGAAAGTACTGCTCGCGGACTTTTTCCAGCGGAATCAGGACGTCGCCGAAGATGCGATAGAGCAGTTCGACGGTGGCCGATTCGGGTGCCGGATGCAGGCGAAGCGGATTCTGTGCAGCGTTACTCATGGCCTTGTCGAGCCTCCTTGCGTTGTTGTCGTGCCGGGTGGTTCCAGGCGTTCAGGCAGTGGCGTCTGGTCAGCTCGCGCAGATGTTCGGGCACTTCGAGGAGCGCGGCGTTGCGCTCCTCGCGTGTGCGCATGGCAACGATCTGGCGGGCGTACTCCCTAGGCCACGTCACGGTGATCTGCCGGGATGGCAGGAAGATCGATGTCCAACTGCTCGGCCAGCCAGCGGATGCCGGCCTGCTTCACCCGAGTCGACTGGCTGTACTGCATTCCGTGTTTCTCGTCATACCAGGGACTGTCCTTGACCCGCAGGTACGCTTTGTCGCGCTTCGGGTGCGCCGGCAGGTTTCCCTTGAGCAAACCTTTTTCCCGCATGAGTGCGATCAGTTTGGGGCGAGTGAGGCCGAGTTGAGCGGCTGCTTGGGCGAGGGTGCGTTCCATAAACGGTTCCTCAAGCAGCATGCGCAGCAGGAGTGGCCGCTGCAGCAAGGTGGCTGATGGACTCAATGAGCTTTGCGTAGATCTCGGCATCGGGGTCGTACAGGGTGAAGCAACGCGTATCGGGGCTCTTGTTGCCGATGCTCAAGATGGCGGTGACGCCCCGGCGTGAATGGGTGCGATGCAGCGCCACATGCAGGGGAAGCTCGAAACCCATGTCGAGACTCAGCACACCGCCGGTGTGCACCAGTTCGAACACGCGCTGCTTGTCCAGGACTTCAAAGCGGCCGTATTGACGATCTGCATGCGGGCGATGCACCAGGTCACTGGAGTTGCTCGCGTCGAACGGACCGTTGGCAATCTCTTCGATGAAGTCGGCGAGTTTGAGGTGCATCTTCTTGTCGTTTTGCAGGGTCAGCGTATGGCGTTCGCTGCCCAGCTCCACGACAAAAGTGCTTTCCACTGTGCCGCGCTCAGCCTTGAGACGGAATGCCAGGCAATCACGCTTCGGTGCTGTGCGCAGGATGTGGTTGAAGGTCTCGGTCAGGTTGACCTGGGCGTTGAGCAACTGCAGGGTGCGGTTGTCGATCTTGTACTTGATCATGCTGCGTGCCCTCCACCGTTCGGATCGATGGGAGAGGGCTGGCAGGACTTGGCAACAAGCTTGGGTTTGCTGTTATGAATGACGACCAGACAGCCCGTGGCGAGCTGCAGCTGTTCGATCAGTTTGCGATTGCTGACGCATGCCGGATGGACATGCAAGGTTGCGGTGGTGCGCATAGGTATTGTCTCGCTCTGTGGTAAAGAGTGAGGCAAATATCACGTACTGTGCTTGCTTGTGTCAACACATAGTGTGATTAAAATAGTGCGGCACTGTGTAGGAAGCGTGATGACTTCAATATTCCGCCTACGAGATGGATTTCCTCCACCTCTTGTTCTGCAATGTGAAGAGTTTCGTGCTCGGTATTGACGCTATCCAACCGATACATTCCGTCTCGAAGATAAATAAACTCTTTGATCATCGCTTTGCCGGAGGACGTTCGAACTATGACTTCGTCACCGCTACTGAAGGGTTTGTTCGGCTCTATAAGCACGAACTCGCCATTCTTTATGCGGGGCATCAGGCTATCGCCCATGACTCTTATGCCATAGGCATCTGGGTCATCGCTGTGTATGTTTAGGAAGCCTTCACCTTGCCCTGGTGGCGGTTCTACCGAATCGAAGAGGCCCTCATTCCCAAGCTGTGCGTTTGATAGCACAGGCACTTTTCCATCCTTAGCCCAGCCTACAAGGCTGCTAACAGGTTGGTCTTTGTCTTTCGATCTTCCGTAGTCCCTCACAAGACGGTCTTCAGACCGAATCCGACCTTGAATGGCGTCTGAGTAAGACTCAACGTCGGAACGATTTTTTCCTGCTACCAAGTCTGGAAAAGACACTCCCAGTGCTGTCGCTATCTTTTGCAAGTCGTGGAGATTGGGCTGACGAGCCCCTTTCTCGTAATTGCCTATCCGAGACTGAGATTCCCAACCGCAAGCGAAAGCAAGGGCTTGTTGGCTCATGCCCTTGGCTTTGCGGTATTGCTTGATGCGTTCGCCTAGTGTGTTCATGTGCTTTTTTTACCACGCTCTGAAATTACTTATCATCACTTTACGTGTTGAAATATCTACGATTCGTGATTATGATGGCTGCGGCTAATTGGAGAGCATCATGAATCTGATCGCTGAACATCGAGAGAAAGCTGGGATCAAGCAAAAGGAACTCGTTGTAGCTCTTGGGTGGACTCAGGCACGTATAAGCAACTACGAGGCAGGGCGTCGAATCGCAGGGCTTACGGAGTGCAGAGCCATAGTCAGAGCGCTCAATAATTTAGGAGCGCCGTGCAGTCTTGATGACGTATTTCCTCCGGAAATGGAAAAGTCCCAAGCCGCATAGAAAAAAGGCGACCCCAAGGGTCGCCCAGTTTCTCCCGACAGCATCACCACAATGCGGTCGGGTCGCGATGTCGGAAGGCGAGCACACCACATGCCGCCGACCTTCATCGCGTTTCCAAGGCTCGGAAGCCTTGGTGTTGCTGCCGTTCTTACCACAGAGCTGGCAGCTGTTGCGCCAGGGGTGAACAACGGATTGTTCGCCCCGGCACGGTGCCGGTCATCCCCTGCAAGGGTTCCCGGCGTTTGGGCCATACCAAGCCACGCGGCAAATGTATCACCACTCCCTGCCGCGCGGCACTGGCAACTTTTAGGATTAATGCCATGAGCCGAATTGCTCTCAGTTCTCTGGAACGGGCGCAGCGGGAAATCCTGCCGCTCGATTTAGCGCTGTACCACGCCGCTCGCGATTACCCGGGCGGCGCTGCTGCCATCGCAGCTACAACCGGTCGTAACCCGACCACGCTGCAGCACAAGCTGTCGCCGACTCATCCGAGCCACTCCATCAACATTCAGGAATTCGGCGAGATCCTCGAACTGACCAAGGATCGCCGCATTCTCGATGCGGTGCATGCGTTGGTCGGTGACACGATCTGGCAGGAGCTGGCCGACACCTACACCAACGACATGCCCGAAACCCTGACCACGGGTATCGCCGAATACTTCCGCCAGGTCGCCGATCTGGCCGAGACGTGGGCCAAGAGCATCGGCGACGGTGTGGTGACTGATCAGGAACTCGCGGCGATTCGCCTGCAGGTGTTCCGCGGCATTCAAGGGCTGCTCGGGTTGTTCAACCGCGCCACCTACGTCAACCAGACGACGCGAGGTGCTGACCGTGGCTGACATCGCCGATTTTGCCAACGATCTGGTGCAGGAACGCATCGATCAGGCCATGGCCGCGCGCAGCGCTGCCAAAGCAGAAAGCGCTGCCCATTCCTTGCTGTTCTGTGAAGCCTGTGACGATCCGATTCCGGAAGCTCGTCGTTTGGCTCAGCCGGGTTGCTCGCAGTGCATCAGCTGTCAGTCCCTCTCTGAAAGGGGGATTCAGCATGCTCGATGAGGTATTGGGCCAATTCGCCGATTACGGTCTGGAGCCAGAGCAGCCGCTGGTGTTCGGTAAGCTGACCCGCTGCAAGACATCGCAGGACAAGGGCAAGGAAAAGAACGGCTGGTACGTGGTCCACGAGCAGCGCACGGAGAAGGGCGACATCCTGATATTCGGCGCCTTCGGTGACTGGCGTTCGGGCGAGACGCAGAAGATCAAGGTCAAGGCCGGTCGCATGTCGCCGGAAGAGCGCGAAGTGATGCGCGCCCGCCAGGAAGAAGCCAAACGCCGCGCCGCCGAAATCGCGAACAACGCTGCGCGGCGGGCCGCGAAAAGGGCGCAGGGTTTGTTCGAACGTATGCCGACCACAGGCCGCAGCGACTACCTGGACCACAAGCAGATTGTTGGCATCAACGTGCGTTACGCGCCGCGCACCGGTGCGGTACTGGTGCCGATGAAGAACGCTCGTGATCAGATCATGGGCCTGCAGGTGATCTTCCCGAACAAACAGGAAGACACCGGCCGCGACAAATCCTACTGGCCTTACGGCATGGCGAAGGAGGGCACCTTTCACCTGCTCGGTCCGCACCCGGTACCGGGTGAACCGGTGCTGGTCTGTGAGGGTTATGCCACCGGCGCCAGCCTGCACATGGCGACGTCGCTTGCCGTAGCTGTGGCCTTCGATGCGGGCAACCTATTGGCCGTGTGCAAGGTCATGCGTGAACGGTTTGCCGGCTGCCCGCTGATCATCTGTCGCGATGACGACTGGAAAACCACCAAGCCCAACGGTGATGCCTGGAACCCCGGCGAAGAGAAGGCCAGCAACGCCGCGCTGATCGTTGGTGCCCAGGTCGTTGCGCCGATCTTCGCGGTCGAGCGTCACGAGAAGTGGACCGACTTCAATGACCTGCACGTCGCCGAAGGGCTCGACGCAGTTCGCCGACAAGTGCTGGCCGTTGTGCGTCCACCGGCTGCCGGTGGCTGGAAAGATCAGCTGGCCCGCAGCGAGAGCGGCGCCCTGATCGCGCACATGCAGAACGTCGAACTGATCCTTGCTCACGACGAACGCTGGGCCGGGGTGATCAGCTACTGCGCGTTCAGCTCGAAGATCGTCAAGTTGCGTGCAGCGCCCTATGGCGGTGGCACCGGCGAGTGGGCCGACATTGATGACGTGCGGGTGATGAAGTGGCTCGCGCAGCAGTACAACCTGCGCGTGAAGTCCTCGCACGTGATCGAGGCGGTGAGTGTCGTTGCGCACGACCACGCCTTTCACCCGGTGCGCGAGTACCTGAAAAAGCTCGAATGGGATCGTGTGCCGCGCCTGGAGCGTTGGCTGACCGATGTGATGGGGGTCAAGGAAACCGACTACACCTCCAAGGTCGGCAAACGCTGGATGATCTCGGCCGTGGCGCGGGTGATGAAGCCCGGCTGTAAGGCGGATTCGGTGATGATCCTCGAAGGCGTACAGGGCGCCGGTAAGTCGACCGCCATGAGCGTGCTCGGCGGTGAGTGGTTCATGGATACGCCGTTTGCCCTCGGTGACAAGGACGGCTTCCAGGCGATTCGCGGCAAGTGGATCGTCGAGCTCGGCGAGCTGGACAGCTTCAACAAGGCCGAGAGCACCAAGGCCAAACAGTTCTTCTCGGCCTCGACCGACACCTACCGCGAGAGCTACGGCCGCAGAACCCTGGACGTGCCACGCCAGTGTGTCTTCGTCGGCACCACCAACCAAGACGAATACCTCAAGGACGCCACCGGCAACCGTCGTTATTGGCCGGTGGCTTGTACCAAGGTCGACGTGCCGTTGCTGCGCGAGATCCGCAACCAGCTATGGGCCGAAGCGGTGTTCTGCTTCGAGGCCGGCGACCTTTGGTGGGTAACACGAGAGGAAGCGCCGATGTTCAGCGAAGAGCAGGACGAACGCTTTGTGGTGGACGAATGGGAGACGCCCATTCTGACCTGGCTGGAAGAGTCGCAGATCGGCGAGACCACCACCGGCAGTGAAGTGATGAGTCAAGCGCTCAAGCTCGATCCAGGGCATTGGGGCAAGCCCGAGCAGATGCGTGTCGGCGCAATCCTGCATCGGCTCGGCTGGCGACGCTTCCGTCTGGGGGCGTTGAACAAGAGCGGTCAGCGGCCATGGGCGTACAAGAAACCCGAGCACTGGGGCAGGGCGTCTGCACTGCAACGGGACGAGTTCGAGGAGCCGTGCTTCGATGATTAAGGCAATCGATATGGCCCTCAAACAATGGGCGCAGGAGCTGCACAGCGATGAGGTGGCCGCCGGTTACTCGGGCGGCAACATGGTTGCGATGATGATGGAAAGCGGCGGTCAGTTGGTGCGCGGCAGGCGCGGGAGCAGGGTGCCGCTGGAAGCCTCACTGGACATCGAACGCATCGTCAAGAAACGCCTCGACCCCGAGCTGATGACGGTGGTGCAGGTGCATTACTTCCAGCCTGATGCGCCCTTGGCGGCACGGCTGACGCGCAGTGGCTGCACACGCAACGTTTACTACCAACGCCTGCATGACGCCCACATCGTGGTCGAGCACTTCCTCCTGGGGGAAGCGGCTTGATCGTGGGCATCCCTCTGGCTCACGCTGTCCCACCGACCTGCGTCCGTCCTACTGCTTTTGCAGCAATGGGACGGGCGCAGGCCCCGTCGTTGTTGGGTTGTCCCACCGTCCCACCTTTTTTGCCTCCCACCCGTGTATGCGTAGCGGGCACAGGTACGCGTGTTCACGCGCACGCGTGCTTTTTAAATTTCTCTCTATACACGAGAAAAGAGAAAGAAAAGTAGGACGGTGGGGCAACGCCCCAATCTGCGGGGCTTTCAGACGTCCCACCTTGTTTTAGAGAAGTGGGACGTATGGGACGCCAGAAAAGCAAAAGCCAGCCGGGATAGATATTCACCGACATTCGCCAGCCGTTCACCGGGCGTCACCCACACATTCAGCGGATGGCATTAAAACGGTCTTGCTGCCACCAGAATCGAGCTGTAAAAAGGGGCCATCTTCGATGGGTGCGACCGCAAAGCGCGGCCGGCCACCCACCACCTGACCCGGCCATAGCGCCGGGTCTTTTTGTTTAAGGGGCAGGGCAATGACGAACGAGCAACAGGCACTGGCAGAGACGCCGATCTGGTTGGTGATTGCCCTTTCCCTGGTTGGCGGTGTGTCCGGCGAGATGTGGCGCGCTGACAAGGACGGGGCAAGAGGCTGAGCGTTACTGCGCCGCCTCGCACTTCGGTCCGGTGCCTGCATCGTCTGCGGCGTGTCAGCGATGATGTTGTTGTTCGGCGCGGGCTTGTCGATCTGGACAGCGGGCGCCCTGGGTTGCCTGACCGCAATGGCCGGCGCCGATGTTGCCATCGGCTTGTACGAACGCTGGGTCGCCAAGCGCCGGGACCTGAGCGAGGCGGAACCGAAGGCATGAGCCGGGCAGGCCGGGTAGGGCGCAGATTTCACGGGTCCTCCCTGAGGGCCGCCCCCTACACGGGTTAGCGAACTCGCGGATTCTCTCTAGCTGAAACCTTTGCAGGGATGTCCGTCTTTCCAAGTAGAAGACGGGGCTCAGCACTGATAACGATCACGGATGTGCTGGTTGTAATAGGCGCCTTTGGACACCGCGGCCATCAAGCCATTGTGGATGACTGATGGGACGCCGCAGAAATCGTAAGAGTGACCCTGTTCAAAGCGGATCCTCATTCGTCTTGTTGCTGGGTCGTAGCCAACGGCGGTCATCGCACTGGAACGCACGGCAATCATTTCCATGACATCTCTCCCTCTGACGGATCGTCCACTGATGCTAGTCGAGCGAAGCGGATCTGCAGCCCAGGCCACCGAAAAGTCGCCGGGGACCCTGAGGACTTTCGAAGGACACGGGGTCGGCAACCCGCGGGATCTTGTTAGTGGGAGGCCCGCCAGCTTACTGAAATTTCAATCCACTGAAATCTTGAAAGGATTCATTGAAAAGCCGCTGAAAAGGAGGGCTTATGAACGCAGTCACGTACCTGTCAAAGAGCGCCTTCGCTGCGCACATCGGCCGATCACCGAGCTACATCACCTGGCTGAAAGAAAATGGCCGGTTGGTGCTGTCGCCCAATGGCAAGCAGGTCGATGTGCTGGCCACCGAAGCATTGATCCGCGATACCGCTGATCCGAGCAAGGCTGCCGTCGCTGCTCGCCACCAACAGGATCGGCTTCAGCGTGATGTGTACAGCCACGTCGCAGCTCAATCCGAGCCGACCAAAATGGCTGCGCCGCCGCCCGTTGACCCTGCGCAAGGGCAGACTCCGGACTTTCAGAAAGCACGAGCGCATCGAGAGCACTACCTGGCGCGGATGGCTGAGATAGAGTTTCGCAAGGCGCAGGGTGAATTGGTCGAGATCAGCTTCGTGCAGAAGGCCGCTTTTGAAACGGCACGTTCGCTCAATCATTCGCTGATGAGTATGTCGCCTCAATTGGCACCGCAACTCGCTGCCTTGTCGGATCCATGGGAAGTGGAGCGGCAGCTGACCGCTGCATTGCGCCAGCGGCTTAATGAAATTGCCCAAGTCTCAAGTGATGATTTTGGCGTTGAATTGGAGGAGTGTTGAGAATAGCCATTGGCTTACGGTTTGTTATGGTTTGTGCAAAGGTGCGCTTCTAATGTTTGTCCATCTAAAAATGCTGTTCTGACTTCGTGCTATGAAAAAAATCAGTCATTGATGTGTTGAGTGATCCTTTTTGAAAGTGCGCAAGAAGTTGCGCACATGGTCATAATATTTTGCCTTTAAAATCGCTACAGCCCATACGCCACAACGCCTGCAGCCAAGTGCGCAAGAAGTTGCGCAGTACTGCGCAACTTCTTGCGCACTTTTTGCCTGAAATGCAGGGTTTTTCGCCCAAGAAACAGCTCTCTCCGTGCCATATCCCTAATCTACAAGGCTTCTGAAAAACTGGCACGCTCTTTGATGGCAGTCAGGCACCCACCGGGCGATTTCGCCTCCCGGGCACCCTAACTTTATCCGCAAGGAGCACCTCCCATGGCAACACCAGCGTACATGTCGGTTACCGGCGAAAAACAAGGCCTGATCACTGCCGGCGCCTTCACCGCCGACTCCGTTGGCAACACCTACCAGGAAGGTCACGAAGACCAGGTCATGGTTCAGGCGTTCAGCCACGACGTGATCATCCCGCGTGACCCGCAATCCGGTCAGCCAACCGGTCAGCGCGTTCACAAGCCAGTGATCATCACCAAGGTCTACGACAAGGCTTCGCCACTGCTGCAAGCCGCTCTGACCTCCGGCGAGCGCATGAGCGAAATCGTTATCCAGTGGTACCGCACTTCGGCTCAAGGTACCCAAGAGCACTACTACACCACCAAACTGGAAGACGCGATCATCGTCGCCATCAACAACAAGATGCACAACTGCCAGGATCCATCGAACGCCCACTTCACCCACCTGGAAGAAGTGCAGTTCACCTACCGCAAAATCACCTGGACCCACGAAGTATCCGGTACTTCGGGTTCCGATGACTGGCGTGCTCCAGTCGTTTAATTTCGGCTGATCGTTGTACCGCTCCGGCCGGCAAGACCGGTCGGGGCGCACTCACCTCTAAAAATTTTTTTGCCTATAGCCCCTTGAGGGCTGTTGCGCGTCGCAGAATTGCGCGAGGAACAAGGGATGTTCTCACCGGCCAATCAGCCTCATTTCAATCTGACCATCGATGGCGCGGACAGCGATTTCCAGGTGCTGTCGTTCACCGGGAAAGAGGCGCTCAACACCCCCTTCGAGTTCGAACTGGAACTGGTCAGTGAGAAGGCCTCGATCAACCTCGAAAGTCTGCTGCACAAACTGGCGTTTCTACAGCTGTCGCCGAGCGGCACCGGCATCCACGGGCTGATTTACAGCATCGCCCAGGGCGAGGCGGGCAAGCGCCTGACCCGCTACAAGATCTCCCTGCGACCGCAGCTTTCGTACCTGGCGCACCGCTTCAACCAGCGCATCTTTCAACAGATGACCGTGCAGCAGATCATCAGTCAGGTGCTGGAAGAGCACGGCATCCTTGCCAGCGACTACCACTTCCAGTTGAGTGCGGTGTATCCCGAGCGCATCTACTGCACGCAGTACGACGAAAGTGACCTGCATTTCGTCCAGCGCCTGTGTGAAGAAGAGGGCATTCACTACCACTTCCAGCACACGTCCAGCGGCCACAAACTGACCTTCGGCGATGACCAGACGGTGTTCCCGAAACTCGCACCGGTGGCGTATCAGCAGGACTCCGGGCTGGTGGCAGACCAACCGGTGGTCAAGCGTTTCGGCCTGCGCCTGGCCACCCGCTCCAGCCGCACCACGCGACGCGATTATGACTTCGTCAAACCGAAGATCGAGCTGGAAAGCGACGCCAAAAGCAGCGCCCAGCCGGATCTGGAAGATTACGACTACCCCGGTCGTTTCGTGGATCGCGAGCGTGGCAAGCACCTGGCCAATCGCAACCTCGAACGCCATCGCAGCGACTATCGCCTGGCCGAGGGCAACAGCGACCAGCCGATTCTGGTCACCGGGCATTTTCTGGCCCTGACCGATCACGCCAATCCGACGTGGAACGACCTGTGGCTGCTCACCGAAATCTTCCACGAAGGCAAGCAGCCGCAAGTGCTGGAAGAGTCGGTGACCAGCGACACCACTGACCTGAAGGACGACTTCCATCAGGGCTATCGCAACCGCTTCAACGCGATCCCGTGGGACGTGCCGTACCGCCCGCCGCTGGATCACCCGAAACCCAAAGTCCTCGGTTCGCAAAGCGCCGTGGTCACCGGTCCCGAAGGTGAAGAAATCTTCTGCGACCAGTACGGCCGGGTGAAGGTGCAGTTCTTCTGGGACCGCGAAGGCCAGCACGACGACAAGACCACCTGCTGGATGCGCGTGGCCTCCAGTTGGGCCGCCGAAACCTTTGGCTCGATCAACATTCCGCGGGTCGGCATGGAAGTGCTGATCACCTTCCTCGAAGGCGATCCCGATCAGCCGCTGATCACCGGTTGCCTGTACCACGGCGCCAATCTGCCGCCGTACAAGTTGCCGGACTTCAAGACCCTGGCCACGGTCAAGAGCAAGGAATACAAGGGCAGCCGCGCCAACGAACTGCGCATCGACGACACCACCAGCGAGATCAGCATCGCGCTGCGCAGCGATCACGGCGCGAGCGCGATCAACCTTGGTTACCTGACTCATCCACGTCCAAGCGGCGGTCAGCCTCGGGGTGAAGGTTTTGAGTTAAGAACCGACCGCCACGGCGCCGTGCGTGCCGGCGCCGGTCTGCTGATTACCACCGAACCACGTCCGAACGAATCGAAACACCACAAGGACCTGCCGGAAACCGCCGAACGCCTGGCCACCGCCAGCGATCAACAGGACGGTTTCGCCACGCTGGCCAAAGAGCTTCAGGCCCAGGAAGCGGGCGATCAGGACGACGTGGCCAAGGCCTTGCACGCGCAGCACCAAGGCGTGCTCGGCTCGGGACCTGCAAACCTCACCGCCAATGAATTTCCCGAATTCACCGAGCCGCATCTGGTACTCGCCAGTCCCGCCGGCATCGCCCTGACCACGCCGCGCTCCAGCCACATCGCCACCGGCGAACACCTGGCGCTGAGCAGTACCGGGCACACCAGTTTTTCCATCGGCAAACGCCTGCTGGCCAGCGCCAGTCGCGGCATGCGCCTGTTCGTGCAGAGCATGGGCTGGCGGCTGGTGGCGGCCTCCGGCGACATCGACGTCAAGGCGCTGAAGGACAGCATCAACCTGCTGGCCAAACTCAACATCACCGCCAATGCCGACCGCATCACCATCACCGCCAAGACCGAACTGGTGATCCAGGGCGGCGGCAGCGCCACGACCTACAACGCCGGCGGCATCACCCACGCCACCAGCGGCCCGTACACCGCCCACGCGGCGAACTTCGCTTATACCGGGGCGAAATCCCTGGCGGGCGTTTTCCCGGAACCGCTGAAGCCGGGCAAGGGCAACCTTGAATTGTTCAACCAGTACGCCGGGCGTCAGGGCATCAAGGACGGCGATTACGAAGTCATCGATGCGCTGGGCAAAAGCATCAAGGGCAAGCTCGACGCCAAGGGGTTCGCCAGCGTCGCCGGCGCCGCACCGGGGCCAGCGCGGGTGCTGTTCGGCAAGGATCCTGCGGACACCTGGAGTGAAGGCAGCTACATCGGCAAACCGGAATGGCCGTTGAATCCGCCGGGCGCGGACGAAGCTCCAAGCCAAGTGCAAGCAATGGTTGCTCAAGTGTTGCCGAGCAAGAGCTGGGATGTGCTGGAGAAGGGCAAGGATATGGCCCAGACAGGGATGAGTGCTGTACAGACGGCGCAAGGTGCATTGGAAACGGCGCAACAGGTTAAAGGTGCTGTACAAGGCGGAGTGGCTGGCTTGCCTAAAGTGGCGAGTGCGGCGACACCGAGCGCGTCGAGCATTCTTAGTGCAGCAAGCAAGGCGGGCAAGCTGCCTAGCCTTCCGGCCCCGCCCTTGCCCAAACCAGCGCTTAAGGCAGCTGACCTGTTAAATGGGGAGGTGCTGTCATGACTGAAGCTGCCGTTGCCAAGAAGCGCGAGCCTCAGGTAGCCGTCGTTCCGCTCAACACGTTGGATGTGCAGGACGTGGGGCGTGGTGCCGCTCGGTTTGATGCCTGGCTGCGATCCATTAGCGGTGATGTGGTCACGCTCGATCGAATCAAAGGGGTCGCCGGGTCATTGCCGGTTGTAGGCAACATCATGGCGCTGGTCGACGCGCTTGGCGACATCGTCACGCTTACCAAAAGCAAGCAGCGGGAGTTACTTGATTGGGTCAGCCTGGGTATCAACCTGATCGGTGTTTTACCAGCCCCTCCGACCATGGCTGCTGCTCGTATGAGTTTGCGCCCGACCTTGTTTTTGGTACGTCAGGAACTGCGTAACAGTGCCAAGATGTTGTTGGGCGATTCTATGATCGAAGTGCTGGTCGGGCACTTGAACGCCACCATCGTCGGCACGATCGATGACTTCGTAAAACAGGCCCAAGGTAAACTTTCGGGCATTCTTGCCGATGCCGGGAACTTGGGGGCAAGCGCGGTAAACGAAATTGCGAAAGGGCTTGAAGCCGTCGTCAACGGCAAGCTCGACGCAAAAGGCGATGCGCGCGCCGCGGGTCAGAAAATCACTGCTGCCGGCAATCAATTGCTTAGCGATCCCAAGGCGGCCATCAGCAATATCTTTGGGGCTGCATTCAGTGCCTACAAAGCCGTAGGTAAAGGAGTTGCCAATAGCGCAGCGAAAAACCTTCTGCCGGACCAGGCTAAAAAACTGGTGATGACGCACACCGGCACATTGAGAGCGATGGCGCCAGAAATCAAAACCCAACTGAGTAAGTTGGGTGACCCGGGAACGCGGCACTCCATCGGTTGGTTGTTGCAAATGCTCAGCGGTGCTGTGGTGACTTGGCGTAAACGCCGAGGACATGGACAGAGCGCTAGTGTTAAACCTAATGCCACCACTAAGGCGCAGAGCAAAGCAGGTGAAGGCCGGCTCGAAGCCAGCAGCCGTCAGGCTCCTGCGAATGCTAACGCCAATGGCCAGAAAAATGGTGCATGCGCGGGTACTTGCAACAGTATTAGCTTCGCGTTGGGCTCCGAGTCGCTAAGCCATACCGATTTCAGCCTCCCAGGTCCATTTCCTATTGAATGGGTGCGTACCTACAGCTCCCGGTTTGATGCCTTTGACAATGGCGAACTAGGTGCTCGGTGGGTGACAGAGTTCACCACCCGATTCGACTGCAAGGGCGATGGTCTGGTTTTCTTTGGAGCCGACGGTCGTAGTATCGATTTTCCTCTGCCCAAGGTAGGCCTCTATCACTATGACCCCGTTGAGAATCTCACGCTGGTTCGCTCCGGTGAGGATCAACTGCTGGTTTGCTTCGGTTTCGAGCGCAAAGAAACCTATGTCCGTCGTGGTCGTTCCTTCTGGCTGACGGATGTCAAAATGCGCAGTGGCGCGGGGCTAATGCTGCACTATGAGCATCGGCATGGGGACGCCCTGGTATTGTCTGACCTGATCACCTATCAAGGGGATATAACGCAGGTCCATTTGCACGTCGGAACCCTGCTTGATGATCATGGGCGGTTGGCCGGTCTTTGGGAAATCCGTGACGGCGCGCCTGTACGACAACTGTGTAATTACCAATACAACATCCACGGCGATCTGATCCAGGCACAGGATGAAAACGGTGCTGCCTGGAGCTATTACTATCAGCATCATCTGCTGACTCGATACACCGATCGCACCGGCCGCGGGTTGAATCTGGAGTGGGACGGCCACACCTCACACGCCAAGGCCGTGCGCGAGTGGGCGGATGACGGCAGTTTCGATACTCGTCTTGAATGGGACGAAAACATCCGCCTGACATATGTCACCGATGCCCATGGCAACGAGGCTTGGCACTACTACGACATCAAGGGCTACACCTACCGGATTCGGTATCCCGATGAACGTTCAGAGTGGTTCTTTCGCGATGACGCAAAAAACATCATTCGTCACGTTCATGCAGACGGGACCTCCGATCGATACAGCTATGACGAGCGCGGTAATTTGCTCGAGCACATCAGTCCCGACGGCAGTGTCGCTCACTACGCCTACGATGATCTCAATCAACTGATCAAGGTTAGTGATGCAGAAGGTGGGCAATGGCAGCGAGCTTACGATGATGCCGGTAATTTGGTGGAGTCGGTCGATCCGCTTGGAAACAAGACGGAGTATGCCTACGACAAAGCAGGTCAGTTGATCGCTATCAAGGACGCAATCGGCAACGAGAAAGCGCTTGAGTACAACGATGCTGGTCAGCTTCTGAAATATACCGATTGCTCTGGCAAGACCAGCGAATGGGAATACAACGATCGCGGTCAGATGATCTGTTTTACCGATGCAGCAGGACAAAGCACCGAGTATGAGTACAAGGCTGGACATATCGCCCTGATTACTCATCCAGATAAAACCCAGGAGCGATTCGAGCGTGATGCCGAAGGGCGTCTTCTTGCCCATATTGACGGTCTGGATCGCTGCACGACATGGAGCTATAACGCTGCCGGGTTGATTGCCGAGCGCGTAGACGCCTGCGAGCAAACGCTTCGCTACCGTTGGGACCGGCTGGGTCGTCTTGTAGCGCTGGAAAACGAAAACGAGCAGGGCACCCAGTTTCACTATGACCCTGTCGGAAGGTTGCTTGAGGAAAAAGGATTCGATGGCGTTGCTACGCGCTATCAGTACGATTCCGAGAGCGGGCGTTTGGCGAGAGCCATTAGCGGTGAGCGCGTCATTTCGATGACGTTTGACCCCATGGGACGGCTTGTAGAACGCCATGCCAGCTTGGGCAATACGTCTCAGAGTGAATCCTTTGCGTATGACGGTAATGGCAACATGGTTTTGGCCACGAATGACCAAAGCCGGCTGCTGTGGTTCTATGATTTGGCCGGTAATCTGATCAGAGAGCATCAGCATTATCAGAGCCTGGATGCACCGCTCGTTGCAATCTGGAGGCACGAGTACGACCCCCTCAATCAGTGCGTGGCTACGACCCGCCCGGATGGTCACCGGGTGAGCTGGCTGACGTACGGCAGTGGGCATTTGCTTGCGTTGAAACTGGATGATCACGAGCTGGTCGGTTATGAGCGAGATGACCTACATCGTGAGGTCGTTCGTCATCAAGGCAATCGTCTGCGCCAGACTCAAAAATGGGACCCGGCAGGTCGCCTGCAGGAGCAATTGCTAGGCCGAAGTGATGACAATTCCACTTTGCTCAAGCGCGAATACAAATACGATGCGGTCGGCCAGTTGACCGAGCTAAACGACACGCGTCGCGGACCGCTGTCCTATCGTTACGATCCAGTCGGAAGACTGATCAGTGCAGCAAGCCGCCTCGGGGTTGAGAAATTCGCTTTCGATCCTGCCAGTAACCTGCTCGACGAAAAGGTGGCAGAAGTACGGCGGCCTCTTGATCAGGCGCCAACGCGTAGTCGGTTGGTAGACAATCTGCTACGGGAATACGTCGGCACCCATTACGAATATGACGATCGCGGCAATCAAACACTGCGTTGGCACAATGGTCAACGCAGTCGATTGCAATGGGATCTGTTCGATAGGTTGGTTCATTTCGAGGATGATCGTCTCTCGGTCAAATACGCCTACGACGCCTTGGGTCGCCGGCTATACAAGCATTCAACCGCCCATTATAGAAATCGTCCTGAAGCAGGTTCTCACTGGAATAAAAATGAGCAGGGACGTGTTCAGCGTTTGCTTGGCTGTGGCCTGACTTTGTACGGGTGGGACGGAGATAATCTTTCCTGGGAAAGCAGTCCTGCGCCTATTGATGGGGGAACTGGCCGCACAGTCCACTACGTTTATGAACCCGGCACGTTTGTTCCGGTGGCTCAAGCGATCAGACACGCCTCGATTGATTTGTTAAGCCAGCCTGAATATGTCGGTGGCGAGAGTCTTGAAGACGACCCGCTTTGGAGTCATGTACCCAAAGCACAACCGTTTGATGCTTTAGCCTGGTATCAGTGTGATCATTTAGGCACACCATTGGAGCTTACCGATCAGGACGGTCAGGTCGCCTGGAGCGCTCAATACAAGGCGTGGGGACAGGCAAAAGAACAGACATCAGCCACAGCAGTACGGCATGGGCTGAACAATCCAATTCGTTTCCAAGGTCAGTACCACGATCATGAAACAGGCTTGCACTACAACCGATACAGGTACTACGACCCCCATGTAGGTCGCTTCATCTCAAAGGATCCGATAGGTCTGATGGGGGGCATAAACCTTCATCAATACGCACCTAACCCAACCCAATGGGTGGACCCTTTAGGGCTGGTGAAGAAACCGCCATCCAAGCGCGCCCTAAAAGACGGCGCTGGAGCGTCGCCTCAAGACATCGCTGCGAGTAAGGTCGGCGGAGGCAGTCGAAAAGGGCAGGCGGCTTGTCGCAAAAAACTCATTGATAAAAGTAAGCCAGTGGGCGTTTACAAGTGCTGGAGGTGTGGACATACCTCTACCAATCCTGATGACATGCATTTGGGGCATAAGAATGTGGCCACCTCAAATGGGGGCAATCTTGCCGATGTCAACGTAGATCTTGAGGGCGCGTCGTGTAACCTGAGTGCGGGAAATAGCGGTTACGTGAAGGAAGGGATGTCGTGTGTCGAACGTGGAAGTTGTGGAGCGCCATATGGACGATAAAGAATTGCCTGTACTGATTCAGGTGTTTGTATCAGATGACGGTGGCCCCGTATTCGAGGAGCTCCCTGCAATTGCGATGGGGCAGGATACATATGAGCTGTTGTCTTCACCTGGCCTTGCGCTGAATTTGGCTCGAGGTGATGTCATCTCGATAAAAAACAAAAACACTCACGCTGAAGTCCTCAAGCGCGGAGGGAATTTTTGTATTCATATCTACGCCGATTTCATCCCCGAGGACGTCATTGCTCAGCTCGAATCTGATGTCGGCAATGAGCTGGGTGGAACACTTGATGGCGTTTTCGAAGGCAATCTTTCGTTGGCTGTGCCGTCCAGCAACGGGATGGACAGAATCAATGAGTTCTTTGATCGCTTCCGCGAGAAAACCGGCCTCGAATGGTATTACGCCAACGTCTACAAGAACATTGATGATGAAGAGGATGAAACGCTGCTGAATTGGTGGCTGCAGAGCTGATTGATTCGAAGAGTGATCTCGCTGACAACAATCGAAGCTTGGCTAAGCAAGCTTGGATAAACACAAATGTGTCGGCTAGATCTACGAAACGCAGTGTGAGATCGAAGGGCGCGTGACAGGTCGGTAGTGACTGCGGCGCGCTTTATCGGCCAGCCAGAAAATATGAACGAGGGCGACCCTCTTTCGAACGTTTGCCTGGCCGATATAAATCCAAGATTTAGTCAAAGGAGTGACACCATGAAAGATGTTATTCGCTTAGGCGACTCCACCACTCACGGTGGCAAAGTGCTCGAAGCCTTCTCCCGAACCGACCTCAACGGCAAGCCTATTGCTGGCGTCGGTCACAAAGTTAGCTGTCCGCTTTGCAAAGGGGTTTTCCCCATTGCAGAAGGCAGCAGCACCTACACCGTTGATGGTACGCCCATCGCTCTGGACGGTATGAAAACTGCCTGTGGCGCCGCGCTCATTGCGAGCGGTCCGAAAGGCGCAGTGATCAGCTGATCGACCTGACTACATCCTGGTTTCATTGCCAGCGAGAGGCGACGTGCAGACGTAGGCCTCCTGGCGATGAGCCTCATGACATCTCTGAATTCCCGAGCCTACTGGCTGGTAAGACGCTTCCATGACGACCAATATCGCTGTTGCAACCAAACGTGAACCACAAGTCGCCGTTGTTCCGCTGAATCTGATCATGGTGGAAGATGTGGGTCGAAGTGCGGCTCAATTCGATGCTTGGTTACGAGAGATCAGTGGCGATCTGGTGACATTGGAGCGCATCAAGACGGTCGCCGGTGCGCTGCCTGTTGTCGGCAATATCATGGCGCTGGTCGATGCACTGAACGATGTGGTGACACTCTCGAACAGCCCACGACAAGATCCTCTCAACTGGGTCAGTCTCGGGATCAACCTGATCGGTGTCTTGCCGATGCCGCCGAACATGGCAGCCGCGCGCATGAGCTTGCGTCCGACATTGTTCCTTGTTCGCCAGGAGGTCGCCAAGGTCGGCAAGCTGGTGTTGGGCGATGCGTTGATCAACGTCGTGGTCGGTCATCTGAACGCTGACATTGTTGGTGTGATCGATGATTTCGTTAAGCAGGCACAAGCCAAACTCAAGGAGCTGCTCAATGATGCAGGAGAGCTTGGCGAAAAGATCCTCAATGAAATTGCTGTTGGGTTAGAGCGCGTCGTAAACGGACAGCTCGATGCCAAAGGCAATTTAAAAGAAGCCGGGGAGATGGCAAGCGCTGCCAGCGATCAATTGCTACATGATCCTTTGAGCGCTATCAGCAATATCTTCGGCGCCGCGGCAAACGTTTACAAAGCAGCGGGCAAAGGCGTTGCCAACAGTGCGGCCGAGCATCTGTTGCCTGAACAAGCAAAGAAAAAAGTTCTGATTCATACGAAATCACTGCGCGCCATGGGACCCGAGCTGCGCACGCAGTTGAACAAGTTGAGTGACCCGGCCGTTCAAAGCTCGATTGGCGCGCTGTTGGTCGTACTGGCCAGCGCGGTTGCAGCGTGGCGTATGCGCAACGCACACGGCCAGGGCGGTAACGTCAAACCGGGCATGACTAGCCAATCCCGACGCGTTGCCAGCGATGGCAAGGTTGAAGTAAGCCGGGCTGAGTCGAAGCCGAAGACGCGCCCCAATGATGAGAAAAATGAAGTATGTCCTGCGACCTGCAAGCGCATCAGCTTTGCCATGGGTACAGAGACGTTTGATCACTCGGATTTCAGCTTGCCCGGCGCTTTCCCCATTGATTG
Organism: Pseudomonas sp. B21-021; assembly: GCF_024749205.1. Lineage (NCBI taxonomy): Bacteria > Pseudomonadati > Pseudomonadota > Gammaproteobacteria > Pseudomonadales > Pseudomonadaceae > Pseudomonas > Pseudomonas sp. B21-021. The sequence goes on along the minus strand of NZ_CP087192.1, from coordinate 4,379,148 downwards.
GACCCGCACGTATTGCTCGGACTTGAGCGCCTATGATTCGGGCATCTTGGGCGCGCGCTGGATCACTCCGTTCACGACTCGCATCGATGAGCAGGACGATGGTCTGTTGTTCCACAATGCAGACGGCCGAAGCCATAGCTATCCGTTACCTAAGATCGGTCAGTTTCATTACGACGCGATTGAAAACATCACTTTGCTGCATGTCAGCGAGGGACAGTTGCTGCTATGCCGGGGTTTCGATCGCAAGGAAACCTACATCCGTCATGGGCTTTGCTACCTGCTAGTAGGTGTTGTTTTGCGTAGTGGCGCCGGAATCATGCTGCACCATGAGCATCGACACGGTGATGCTCCCGTACTGTCCGACCTGATTACCTATCAGGAAAATGACATCACCAAGGTGCATCGTCACCTCGGCACGCTGATCGATGCGCATGGACAATTGACCGGCCTCTGGGAGATCCGTGACGGGGCGCCACAGCGTCAGCTGTGCGCTTATGAGTATGACGCGCACGGCGATCTGACTCTTGCCCAGGATGAGAACGGTGCAGCTTGGTCGTATCAGTATGAGCATCATCTGATCACGCGCTACACGGACCGGACCGGGCGCGGGATGAACTTGCAGTGGCAGGGCACGGGCTCTGATGCCAAGGCCGTGCGCGAGTGGGCCGATGACGGCAGTTTCGACACCCGTCTGGAATGGGATGAGAACATTCGTCTGACGTACGTAACGGATGCTCACGGTAACGAGACATGGCATTACTACGACAGCCTGGGCTACACGTATCGCATTCGTCACGCCGATGGCTTGTCGGAATGGTTGTTCCGCGATGACGCCAAAAACGTCGTCCGGCATGTGCATCCCGATGGGGCCACTGACCGCTATAGCTACGATGAGCGCGGCAATCGGCTTGAGCATATTCGCGCCGACAATAGCGTGGTGCACTTCGCCTATGACGACCACGACCAACTCATCAAAATCATGGACGCGGAAGGCGGGCTATGGCTGCGCGCCTATGATGACGCCGGCAACCTGGTTGAAACGGTCGATCCGCTCGGTAACAAGACTGAATACGCATATGACAAAAAAGGTCTGCCGATTGCCATCAAGGATGCCAACGGTAACGAGAAGACCCTCGAATACAATGACGCGGGTCAATTACTCAAGTATGTGGATTGCTCGGGCAAGATCAGTACATGGGAGTATGACGATCGCGGCTTGATGATCTGCGCAACGGATGCAGCAGGGCAGAGCACCGAATACGAATACAAGGCTGGGCAGGTAGCGCGTATCCGGCATCCGGACAAAACAGAGGAGCGTTTTGAGCGCGATGCTGAGGGCAGACTTCTGGCCCATGTCGACGGATTGGATCGCTGCACGACCTGGAGCTACACGGTAGCTGGTTTCGTCGAAGAACGCGTGGACGCTGCCGAACAGACTCTGCGGTATCGGTGGGATCGTTTGGGACGTTTGCAGGCTCTGGAGAACCAGAATCAACGCTCGGCGCAATTTCTCTACGACCCAGTAGGACGCTTGTTGACCGAAACAGGCTTTGACGGACGTCTGACTCGCTACCAGTACGACATCGCTTCTGGACGCCTATCAAAGGTCGCCACCGGTGACCGTGTTGTGACGGTAGCGTATGACGAGATGAGGCGTGTAACCGAGCGTCTAGCTTCGCTTGGCGACCAGTCTCAAGCGGAGCGTTACGTCTATGACGGCAGGGGCAACATGATCCTCGCCAGTAACGCAGACAGCCAAGTGCAATGGTTCCATGACATGGCCGGCAATATGGTGCGTGAGCATCAGCACTACCTCGGTTTGGACAAGCCACTGGTTGCTGTTTGGCAGCACGAGTACGACGTGCTCAACCAACGTGTGGCCACGATCCGTCCTGATGGGCATCGGGTCAGTTGGTTGACCTACGGCAGCGGTCATCTCTTGGCATTGCGCCTGAACGAGCATGAGTTGCTTGGCTATGAGCGCGACGACCTGCATCGCGAAGTGGCTCGGCATCAAGGTAATCGTCTTGTGCAGACGCAGAAGTGGGACCCGGCCGGGCGCCTGCAAGAGCAACTGTTGGGGCGTAGTGCTGACAAGTCGGTTTTGCTTAAGCGTGAGTACGCCTACGACGCCGCAGGGCAACTGAACGAAATCAACGATACGCGCCGTGGCCAGTTGTCCTATCGCTATGACCCGGTGAGCCGGTTGTTGAGCGCAGTGAGTCGTTTGGGTGTTGAAACCTTCGACTTTGACCCGGCGGGTAACCTGCTTGATGAGAAAGCGGCAGAGAGTCGGCGGCCTTTGGAGTTGACTCCCCCACGCAGCAAGTTAGTCGATAACCTGCTGCGCGAGTATGCAGGGACTCACTACGAATACGATGAGCGTGGTAACCAGATAAAGCGTTGGTGCGATGGTGCTTACAGCCAGATGCGTTGGGATCTGTTTGATCGGCTGGTGCATTTTGAGGACTCAAGGCTTTCGGTGGAGTTTGCCTACGACGCCCTTGGTCGACGTTTATCCAAGAATTCGAAGGTCCACTACAAGCAGCGGCCGGCGGCAGGCTCACTGTGGAATAGCGCTGAGCACGCTCGATTGCAGCGAGAGCACGGCTGTGGCTTTACGTTGTACGGTTGGGATGGCGATAACTTGGCTTGGGAAAGTCGTGCTCCTCAGCAGGATGGGGAGGCGGGCCGCACTATTCATTACGTGTTTGAGCCCGGAACATTCATTCCTGTCGCTCAGGCGATGTCGAATCATTCCATTAATCTGATGGGATTGCCTGACTACGATGAGGATTACAGCTTAGAGGATGATCCGCTTTGGAATCGTTCCGCAGTATCGCCCCCAATCGATGTATTGAATTGGTACCAATGCGACCATTTGGGCACTCCTTTGGAGATGACCGATCAGAATGGTGACGTCGTATGGAGCTCTCAGTACAAGGCCTGGGGTGAGATTCGGGAGGAGCAGTCGTATTGGGCGAAGCAGCAGGGCATTGCAAATCCTATCCGATTCCAAGGGCAGTACCATGATCATGAGACGGGGCTGCATTACAACAGGCATCGCTACTACGACCCGTCAGTGGGACGTTTCATAAGTCAAGATCCTATTGGTTACGAAGGGGGACTCAACCTTTACCAGTATGTTCCGAATCCTACTGGGTGGACTGACCCGCGCGGGCTGGCTCGTCAAAAAGGAATTACGCCGAACAACAAAGGCACACGCACTACAATCGAGTCGGGTAATCTGCAAGCACCGGAGGTTGGATACAGCACGAAAGCAGGTGGGGAAGGTATTCAGCATCCTGTGGTTCAAGAGCTCTATGAATCGATACCAGACGATCAACGTTCTCCTTTTATTCATGGGCACTGCGGAGAAGCGGATGCGCTGAGTAAGATTGCCAAGGCTAACGATGTCAAATCTGTCGAAGCTTTGAGAGATATTACGAACGGCTCAACATCTACGACCGTAAGGAATGATGGTAAACAGTTGAAGTTTTGCCGATCTTGCGCGCAAGTTATGGGTAAGCTCGGCGTATGTGATGGAGTTAAAGAATGAGTGATGAAAAAGAAATTGAAGAAGTCGAAAATCTTGAGGCGCGTCTCCTTGCCGCCGGCGTATCCATTAATCAATTAGTGCGGTGCTACGCGGATTTTTTGCTTCATTTGATTGAAGGCGACGCTTTAAGTAGTATTTCTTCTGCAAAACTCGATCTTATGTCTAACTACCTGAGTAAGGCTGTAACTCCTGGAGTAGTTGAGTCTAGTCAGGAGCAAAGGAAGGGCTTCTTTGTCGATCTTTGGCCAATTGAAAGGCAATATAGAGAATCGGATCCAGCATTCGCGAATTTCGTACGATGTGTAATCTGTTGCTTCGGAAATGAGGAAGACTGGGAGCAGGATGATACAGGAGAGGCCACACCTTTATGGTATTTTCTTTTCTATATCAAGAAGGTTTGTCCCGAAATAAAAAACGAATTTTTACAGTATTTTGAAGGTATTTTTAGTGAGCGTGGATTATCTGAAAGGTAGTGTATAGCTGTCGGCAATTATTTGCGCGACAGTGGAAAGGCACTTGGCGCTGAAAATACTCGTGAACTATTATCCTTCGCGAACGGCAGTTTTCGGCTAAAAGCGGACATCGGCAGGCGACCGCTACCGGCCCTTAGCGGACGCTCACAAGCGACCGCTACCGGCCAATAGCGGTCGCTAGCGAGCGATGTACTACGGCTAAAACACACCATAGACACAGTGGCCGCAGCTCCGTAAAGTGCTCTGGAACTCCGTAAAACGCCACATTTGTTAACGAACACCCAAGTTGTTGAAGGAGTTACATATTAACAAGGAACGTAATCAGACTTAAATGGCGGAAAATACTACCCCCATCTCGGCTACTCTTCAATGGAAGTGGTCGAAAGGCATAACAGTTAGCTCAAGGTGTTAAATTTAATGGAAGTAGAAGACCTTCCCCAATATGGCGACGATGACTACCTGGGCGACAAGGGGGTCCGAATGGTCGACCAAATTATTTCTGATGACCTCAAATGGATCTTTAGAGATCAACGGAAAGCAGACCTAGGCATCGACGCGCAGATCGAACTGGTCAGTCCTGAAAAGAGAGGTACTGGTAGGCTGATTGCAGCGCAGATCAAATGCGGTCCAAGTTTCCTGAAAGAGCGAACTGAATTCGGCTTCGTCTTTCGAGGAAAGTCGAAGCACTTAAAGTATTGGATCGAGCATTCGCTTCCGGTGATGGTGATTTTGTGCGATCCGGCCGATAGTAAGTGCTACTGGCAAGAAGTGAGCGCCGCAAATACGGAGCTTCTGGCGAAGGGATGGAAGCTCATCGTTCCTTTCAGTCACGTTCTGGGCGCAGACAGCAAGAATGCGCTGACATCGCTAGCTGGTCGGCCACAGCACGGTGATATCGTCGAGGCGCTTCTGTACGGTTTCTTGCACGAGAAGTACACAAGGAAGATCGAGATATGTACGATCTTCGAGCTGCCACGGGATTACCACGTATATGCCTTTCTTGCTAAGATTTCAGGCGAGATGGTGATGATTGATGTGCACCATGATCAATACGGTCAATTGCAAATCGAGGATCTGAAGGAGATTGTGCGATGGAAGGAGTACAACACACAGCAGTGCGGTGCCACGAAGCTGCACATCTACGTCTCAAGTGAGTCGAGAGGCGCTCTAAGCTTTTCGGAAGATATAAGGCAATATATAGCATCACAACCAGGTGTGGAGGTCTTTCCGCTACTCTATAGCAGATCTCCAATGCTTTGGCTAAACGAACTTGACAATAACGGACGTGAAATCCAGTTTTGGCCTGACTAACCTAGCGGAGTATGAAACCGAACAGGGGAATACTTCTGACTGAGACGTGCCTCTCGCCACCCTCAGCTTGGGGTATTTAGCAGCTATTCGCAACCGACCGCTAACGACCCATACTGGTCGTATAGTAAGTGAAGCTCTATTTAAAAATCCGGCATGGCTTTGTTCTTGAGGTATGGTGTTTGAGTGGGGTGAGATATAAACGATCCAAGCGAGCGGAGTGAATGCCCTGGATAATTATTATGCATCGAAGCCATACCCTATATTATGCCAGCCTCTTTTTGTAGTTTTTTAACATGACAATTTAAGGCCTTGCTAAAAACAGGTAGAGCATCACTTGCAAAGCTCCAGTCGAATGTCAATAAGGCACTACTCCAGCCTACGCTATAAACAACTCCGTCTTCATCAGGTTTTTTATTGCCATGTGTCATGATAAAGCTTTCTTGATCAAAGTGAGCGCCATGCTTGTCGCGGTACGCTTTGGCATCTTCTATGAATTTAATAAATTTAACTCTAATGTCACCAGAAAATGCCTCTGACACTATTTCATCAATGATCGGCTCCCAAAATCTTTTGTTGTTCCCAGCAATTATTCCTGGCTTACCATAACCACCATTAAAAATGGTGCCAAACTTAATAACTATCTCCTCGGTTATTAGCTCATTAATTAGCTGAATGTCATGGATATCAGGGAATAAAGAGCCATTTTTGTTTTCAAAGCTATTTAATGCCCCTCCCTCAAGTCGAAGGCCAGTTTTTAACCTTCTGCGCTCCTTGTCATACAATTCTGTGATTTCCATTGGCCTGCCAGTGTTGCAGAAGCGGCCAACTCGTTGCCTGAGCGCCAGAAGATCAATGATTCTATTAAGGGCTACTTGCCACAAATATAGTCTGCCAAGAGTTTCCTTCATTGCTGGCCTCTTTTTTATTAAGTATTGATAACGAAATTAAAGCAACCCAGTCTAGTTAGGCGAGCTTAATTATAAGCGAGTAACATCTACGGCGTAATTGGTTTGCGCCATAGATGTGGCAAAACCCTCAACATCCATTCGTAACCTCTTTATTTCATTGTGCTAAACGATTGTAACGAGCCTACTAGCAATAGAGCAGAGGCGACAAGGCGTTCCCTGAGCCTACGTAATCTTTGGATAGCGTGTCTATGATCGGGTGGCGATTAGTGCTCCGATAGGTGAATTTCCGTTCCTTACCGGTAGTTGCCGTCCTTCAGCAGCAGCTTGGGTCGATTTCAGCCGGTCCCGACAGGCAGAAATCGGCCAATAGCGGTCATCAAGTATCTAGATAAGGCGGTGCAGTTCAATCGGTGGCAATTCAGACACCTAGATTGAACATTGTTGATTGAGAGTGGGCGCATCAACGAAGGTCGCCTCAGTAGGCGACCCTTTCCTTTGGTTTTAATCGGCGTCAGCCAGCACGAGCCTGCGGTGAAGACAAATCGCTGGTCAGCGCAGGTTGAAGACGCAGCGCGATATGTTTGGCGCAGCGGCCATCGACCAGCTCATTAGGGGCGTAAACCGGAGTCATTTCACAAGATGCAGCGCCTGCATGTACTAGCAGCGCCTCATCGACGCAGGCGCAGCACAGCACAAGTCCCGCAAGGCGAGCGCATTCGGCGCAGACGACGATATGCTCAATCGGATCGTGATCATGCGTATGCGAAACCTCAATGTGTGTAGCGTAATGATCCCAAGAGTGGGCACAGCGTATGGTGTCGGCTGATTCGTACTCAGCCGAAGTAATGCGGGTAGTCATGATTGACCCTTCCTCTAAAAAAAGATGTCGGATGTCTTTTTGAAGCGGCGGGTGTTACCGGAGCCTATGTCGGAACTCACTGAGCTCTGGACCGTAGGCGAAGAGTGGTATTCGGTTGCAAGCGATCTCAGCAGCTTTACTGAGACTCATGAAGGCAAGGGCAGCTATTTGTAGGCGATTGATGGCAATGGCTGCTGAAAGGCGATGCGCAAAATTTGTGAAAAGCGATATCCCTCTATGCGATAACCCACGTAGAGTCTTCAATGCTTTGTCGTCAGGCAGCGCTCTACCTACGATTACGGACATCGCGTAATCCAGGTAGCTTTGCTTAAGCTCGTCCTCGATATTGACTGGGAGGATTTCGTAGTAGAGGTCTTTGAGTCCTACTGGGTTGTCGGCCTCTACTGCAACATGCGCTTCGTCGATCAGTCGACTGATCCTGTCTTCAAGAATATGCGCTTCGAGCAGCGCAATCTCGCGAGCTACCTCCTTTTCACCCCAGGACTCAGCCGGAGAAGCATGAGCACTCTCCTCTATGGCTGTGGTGTTGGGTTTAGGGCGGTTCATGGTTAAGTCTACCTTTGGTAGGTGGTGTCGCAGCTCATACTGCGGCCTCCAATATATGCTTTAGAGAGAGGCCAATTCAACCTGTTTAAATGACTGCTTCTGGCCGAAAGCGGTCGTTCTTGAGCGGCTGCTATCGGCTAGAAGCGGACATCGGCAAGCGACCGCTGCCGGCCAAAAGCGGACGTCCTGGAGCGACCGCTGTCGGCCAGAAGCGGACAATCTGGAGCGACCGCTGTCCGCCAACAGCAGTCACTCGACGATGTGCTAGCGAAATGCTACCTTCGGGTGAAGGCGGCGGAAATGTATTCATCCAACGTCTCATTTTGATACAGCTAGCTAGCCCAATTTTCTATATGTTCTACATTACTTATGAAGAAAGAAGTATCTGAGGCTACAAAGAAGGCACGAACTGATTACTACAGTAGCCGCAATGTATATTCCTAACGATGCGTTCAAAAACTTCCCATCGGGAAACAGCCGGATTGAACTCCTCTGTCTTGGGTTCTCCGCCGTAGCCTTAATCATTCGCACGTATCCGATGCAGGGAGCGCCAATCGCATGAATAACGAGTATTACAGTAGAAAAGCTCACGGGTACAGATATGAGTCTAACGACTCCTTAGACGCTGGAGGTTCCTTCAAAAAAAGCCCGGATGAAATTATTTATAAGTGGACTCCAAGCAAGCAGGCTAAAAAACTAAAGCTCTATAAGAGTATGCAATATCTAACTGCAAGTGTAATTGCTATGCTCTTGTCGATTTTTTTGATAACATTTCCGAGTGGCTTTGAGTCTGAGATCCTGCAAAGAGTATGGGGTTCTTTTGACTACAAAACTTTGGTCGCCGTGACTGGGCTTGGTATTGGGGCGGTTTTGTTTGTCGTTTTGCAGTACCAAGTGTTTATTAATCATAAGCCCCTGCCTTCAAGTTTTGTGGACATAGATGAGCGCGCTAGCTCGAGCAAAATTGACCTAAGGCTGTCCGAACTTAGACAGGAGTTTCTGCAGTTCAAAGCATCAAAGGAGAGCGGGGCAAATAACACGCAGGAAGAGGTGGCCGTAGATGTTCCCAAGGCGGAGTTTCATCAGTCAAGCGCTATTGAATATTACATCAATGGGCTAACTAAATCGCTCGACATGCATATTGAGACGTCTGACAAGAAAGCTTCCAAACTACTGGATACAGGCACAATGTATTTGCGCCGCGGTATATATTTCTATGTTGCGTCGATTTTTGTTTGGCAATTAGTTGCTCACATCTGGGGGATCAACAAGCCGCTGATATATGGCGTAATCTCTTGCTCACTCACATTTCTTGTCGTGGAGTTTTTGGCAGCTTGGTTTTTGAGACAGTATCGAAGCTTCATTGATTCATCGGTTCAGTTCATGAAAGCCAAGTCCGTATTTGATCGTTATATGTTGTCATATTATGCAATTAAAGAGTTCTCTGTTGAGGGGGCAGAGGGCATGGCCGAGTCAAAAATTCAAATACTAAAAGTTTTGGCAGAAGAGATAAAATGGCCTGAAGCGTTGAATTCTAAGTCGGGCAATATGAATCACATGGTTGAAATGTTCGAGTCATTGAGTGGGCTATTAGATAAGGTTAAAAAAGTTTCTACGAAAAATGATCAGACCGTTACTTAGAGGAAGATAGCAGTCCAAAAGCCTTTGATGGTAACAGGCTGAAAACGACCCATAACTGACATCCACCAACACAGGTTGACGGATTTTACTCGGCTCCGTCCTGATGGCACATTAGAATAGGCTGCAGCCCTGCGCCTCCACCTTCATCCAAAAGGAAAGATATGTGAGCCACCTACCCTTTGAAGAATGGTCCGATCAGATTACTAGGGCGGTTCAGACTCTGAATGAGGATGTGCATGCCCTCAAAGTCAACAGCGCGACGGATAAGCAAGTTGACGCACTGATTCAATTGCAAGAAAAGCAGATGAATCACCAGGCGAGCTATACGAACCTCATTATGGTTGCTGGGTATGCTGGATATTTCGCATTCTGGTCAACGCTGGTAACCAAGCTGCCGCAATGGATTTTCGCGCTATGCGGTCTGTTGATGACTCTCTCACTGACTTTGTTCATTGCTTGGGAAATCATCAAGGCGTTTTGGACTGGCAGGTACTTGCATCAGGTGCAAAAAATTTTGGGTAAGCCACGAGGTCGCCAAACACTATCAGAGGTACAAACCTTAGGCAGCACATTCAGCGCGAAAGGGCGTAGATGGTGGATCTGGTTTTTCGCTACTTCCGTAATTACCGGAATTTCTGCTGCGTCGGTACTGGTCATTTATTTCGCGGTGGAGCTGGTGAAAACTCTGATCACCGCTTTCTGTGCGGCCTAACGAGTACCTATAGCTCCCGACGCGCCTAATGCAGCGCTCCGGCCTGCTCCACGACGGCGGGCTGAAAGGTCCGCTATTGGCCGATAGCTGCCGCTTACGAACGGTGGCTTTCGGTCAGAAGCAGTCGGTCCCCGCAAAGATCTTCGCTGCATTTTGCTACTAACGCACGCTGTTACCTTTGGCACGACGCAAGCATAGATTTAGGTGCTAGCAGCGGAAACCATCTTGGCGCGTCAAAAAAAGCTTTAATTCGAGATTACACCCGGCGAGAATCTAAGGTTTAATCCAAATGAAAGGAATCGAACGCGATGGCGGGATTTCATCAGAGCGAGTTCAAAACAGTCGCACTCATAGCTTTCTTAGGCAGCGCGGTATGCTTAAGTTCATTCTGTTACGGTGCCACGGTCAAACAAGAGGCATTGGATCTTGCAACATATAAAGACCTCACTCAAATTCGATTAGAAAACACTCGAGAAAGTCTTCAAAAAGACATTCAGGCTCTCTCAGCGCGCTTAGAAACTCAAGATAAGCGGCTTGATACTCAAAATTCGCACATAGATCAAAATCTCAGCATCTTGGGGATACTGCTTTCTGCACTGGGTATCGCGCTACCACTAGCTGGTCTGGCTGGATACTTTTCGGTCTCACGTAAAGCTAGAGGTGAGGCCAAAATAGAAGCTCAAAAAGAAGCTAGAAAAGAGGCTGAGGTCACCGCTAACGGCTGGTTTCAACTGCATGCACACGAACTGCAAAATCGGTTGGACGCTCTTCAAATTAAACTGCAGCAAATGGAAGGACAAGCAGAGGTAGGTTTCAATACGCATATTCAGCGCGTACAACATGGCGCGGATTTAGCAATTAAAGAAATGCAGTTGTCCGTAAGTGGGCAACATTCTTTTAAGAAAAACATTTCAGAGCATGCCGCAACTGCGCTTTCTGAGGCAGCTATTGCGGCTAAAAACAAACCAGAGTCAGAGTATACGTTTAAAGATTGGAACAACAGAGCATTTGATGCTTACAGGGTGGGAGATAATGAACGCGCCGCAAGATTCTGGCGTGATGCTGCAGATGATAGCTCGGCGTCTCCAGAGCAAGTTGCACAAGCTCTCGTCAATGCCGGTTCCGCACTAACTGATCTCAAACAGTATGACCAAGCGATTAGAGTATATGAGGAAGTCATCCAAAGCTTCTCGGCTACTGATAATCCTCTGTTGAAGAAAACACTAGCAACCTCTTTAAATGGGAAGGCAAGTTGTTTTGGGTTAATGGGAAGGCTCGAAGAGCTTAACCAACTCTTGGATACGCTAATGTCGCAACTTGAAGCAGACGCCATGCTATCGCATGGCGAGGAAATGGCGCATGCCATGACTAACAAGGTCGTTGGGTTAGGATTGCTGAAAAAACATGAAGAGGCGCTTGAACTATGCGAGGCCTTCGAGAAGAGATTTAAAAATGCAAAAACACTAGAGATACAAAGCCATTTAATTACAGTTCGCTGTAATAAAATCTCAAATCTGTGGGATATAAATAAAAAGCATGAAATAAATAAGATTTATGAAGATACTCTTGCTCAGTTTGGAGATTCAAAGGATATAGAGATCAGACATGAGCTAGGTGAGCTTAAAAGCGCTAAGGCATTCATGAGTATGTGCGATGCTAAAGAACAATGGTCTGATGAAAAATTCAGACAAGAAACTCTGAATCAAGCCGCGGCTCTTCTGAATGAAGCATTATCACTAAGGCCTAACGAGGGGTCAATTCTGGGCAATCAAGCATACTGTGAGCATCTCAAATCTAATGATGTCGAAGACATTCGAGAGAAACTCATTTATGCGCTTGATTTGGATGGTCAGTTTTTGTATGAGGCAACACTAAGTGACCTCGTAATTCATCCAGTACCCGAAAAAGATAATACATTCCGAATGCTATTGGATGAGGCATGGGAAATAGTCAAGAACCGTCATCACAAAAAAGGTTAAGTATGTAATATTTTGTGCTTAGATTGAGTTATTTGCCCTACGTGTATATCTAAGCTACGCAACATGAATACAGATTCGAACCCTCTACCCACTTTTAAAGGCCGATTCAAGCCAAAAGACCAATAAGCCCGACGTCATACCCGGCCACTCCATGACTTCCCTGTGCGACGAAGATATGGCTTTCCGGGCGATCGCCAAGCCGCAGAAGCTACTGGATGGCCCTTTCTGGCCGAAAGCGGACCTCGGCGAACTCCAGGTAAAGGGGACTGATTTATTTTTAGATAATAAATCCGTCCCCATTTTTTCCATGATAATGAACCCATCCCCCTTTTTGTTTGGGAGGGATACTTCGTCAGGCCGGCGATGCTAGCCATGAAGTATTTGGCCACTGGTCACCGTTGATGTGGACCCAGCCCAGATACTGGAGAACCGGAAGAACGTACGTGATCCAACGAGTCTCGCCATTGGCGCCTCGGCAAACGTCGCACAGACCTCCTAGCGGTGGCTCAAGATTGCTTGAGCGTATCAACGAGGGGCGGTGTGCACTGGAACTCGCTTCGTACATGTGAGTCAGCGTTCTCGTAAAGGCATGCAGAGGTAGTTGCATTTCAGTCCCACCCTGGGTTTCAACGTACAAGGTGTCGTCTTGGTATCGCAAAACCGAGAACTGACGGGAGCGTATTCTGTCGGGGGTGAGAAGCGTGGTGCCGCTGATGAGGTTTTGAAGTTGCGTGGATAGAGTGATGTGGAGGGTGTCGAAATTCATAATTTGCTATCGAAGATGAGCCTTTAGCTTGCCTAGGTTAAATGAGTTTTCCAAGGAATTTTGTAAGGTTAAAATCGATGTGCTGAATTCGAATTTGACAGCCTCGGCAATCCGCCCCCTTCATTTTTCTATGTCTTGCGCAATGGATCGACTTAGCCATTTTCACGGTCCTAACTGATCGTTTTAAGTCGATTGGTGATAGTCACAAACCAAATGAATCACCCCAGCATTCTGGGTTCATCGAATGTCCGCTTTTGGCCGATAGCTGCCGTCCACAAATGACTGCTTTCGGCCAAAAGCGGACGTTCAGAAATGACTGCTTTCGGCCGAAAGTGGTGGCTCAAGCGTTACTACTTTTGATACTGAAGTTGTTTGAGCGAGTGTTCGAGATGTGCGTGCGACTACTACCGGCACGAAGGCAGCTCAGGTCAGCGGGGTTTGAAAAGCGGTATTGCTATAGCATCGAGAGAATCTAGGAAAGACAGACGTAAGCAGTAGACGAACGCGATGGCTCTCCTCTGTGCTGAAGCGTCATGCGACTGGCTTCTGCGCGTAGCTGTGTGCAGAGATCGCGAAGGAAAGGCGTGTGCCTTGTGTGACGCTCTCTCCTCCGTGGACATCATTATGACATTACGCTAAGTTAATCAGATGTTCTGTAAGTCACTGGATAAAAAGCGTGAATTTGATCGCAGAGCTCATCGAGCAGTACCGGTGGAATTACGGCTTCTACGAGCAAGCTGGTCGGATAATCGCGCAAACTTTAGACTCCAGTTCGAGCTCTCGCCGCCTCCCATCAACTCCCGTCATCTTCGCAAAGGTACAAGTGGATGTGGTAGAGCGGCTATTCTATTAACCGAAAAGCAAGTTATGTCATTTCATTAATGCAGCATATTTTTTATCGAAGCACATGCTTGCAAACATTTGAAGGGAGTGAAAAGTGTCGGGTAATCACAGATTCGTGCTCGCAGTATTGCTTACCGTCGCGGCGGTAGTAGGCGCGGCGTACTATACGTCGGGCGTGGCTGCGTTTTTCTTCGCAGCGCTTATATCGGTAATGGTATATCTTCTACGCCCTTTAGTGATGCCGGCTGGATATGGAAAGAATAAGATTCGAGTTCTCTGTGTCGCTGGTGCTCTGGGCTTAGCGGCAGCGTGGGGAGGCTGGGCAGGCTTCGCCAATGATCTACTGGCCGCATTGTGGAACAGTCAGCAATTTTCCTCTGCGCCAGTTTGGATTAAAAGTATACGGATAAGCGATCAACCATCACCATATACTCTTTTTTTGTATTCGCAGTAATTTTCGTTGTTAATTATTTTATGCGTGAGGGTCCCATTGGTGGCGGACTGCCAGTGCCTCTAGATAAAGACTTTCCGGAAGAGAGTTTCAAGCGCAAGCTGGAAGCATTTTGCAATGCCTTACAGCTTGACCTCATAACAGCCGACCAAAAAAGTAACTGGAGTCCTGAGTATTACACCGAACTTCAGGCTGAAGTAGAGGTTCTATCAAGTAATGGGATGGCTTCCCGTAGGAAAATAGTTAACCTTCAAGAGGCCATCCGGAAGGACCGAAACGCCCAAGCTTTTTTGATACTTGGTGTTCCTGGAGCTGGAAAAAGTGTTGCTCTTAGAAAGCTTGCGCGAGATATGTTTGCTGAAGTTGGAAATAGCCGCATCCCAATCTACATAAACCTGCGCGAATGGGTGCGCACAGATGACGAAAAGGCTCAGACTGCGCGTTTCGAAGTCGGTGAGCTGGAAACATTCGTGATAGATAGCCTTCGCCGTAGGGGAGACGTGTTTACTGAAGAGTTTGTTGATGAATACTTCCGAAAGCTGTGGCGCGCTGGCCGATTATTTTTTATTTTTGACTCGTTTGATGAAATGTCGGAATTGTTGGACGCTGACGAGGATTCTGAAGTTATCAACGCTCTTTCAGATGTGATTTCCAGATTTCTTAGAACTCACCCTCTATCGCGTGGAGTACTAGCCTCACGAGTTTTTAGACGCCCAACTCAAGCATTTCATGCTCAAAAATTGTTGGAGATACGACCGTTGTCGGAAGCAAGTATTTCCGATGCCCTAAGTCGCTATCCAGAATTCAATAATTCGCTTCGACGAAAACTTTTCACTGAGCGCCCCGACCTAATTCCCTTGGCTCGCAATCCATTTATGATGGCTCTTCTGGGTACTTGGGTTAAGTCTCAACGTGATCTGCCAACTAGTCAGCCACAGATATTTGAAGGCTACATAAATTTTCGCCTGGATGCTTGCTCAGCTAGACTAAAACGCGCAAACATTTCCGCGGAGCGAGTTAAGTTTGTCTCAATGGAACTCGCCTGGTTTGTTTTTAGATCATCGGTATTTGGTCTTGAAGCGCCAGTAAAACTAATCAGCCAGCATTTTAAGTCTGCAGAAGTAGACGCCGTTGTAGATGTCCTTGACTACGCCCGAATCGCTCGCGTCACTCACGGCGAGGATAAATCCTTTGCATTCGTTCATCGACGCTTTCTAGAGTACTTCGTGACCGTCAAGTTGTTGGCCCATCCCGAAGACGTGCCGATTTCTCATATTCCAACCGACTCTCGAGGACGTGATGCACTGGTGCTATACGCCCAATTGTGCGACGAGAAAGAGGCTGGCAGAATCGCACAACTGTGCTGGGATGAAATTACCGCGAATTTCGGCGATCCTGATCTCAGAATTCGTGCGATACACTGTCTAAGATTTCTGATTGATGCATTTGGAGCGCGTAGAAACATTATCGCTCACTTTGAGGAGACGTTAAGCACTTTCGTCATGGATCACGTTACCAAAGGCGACAGCCTGATCATGGCTAAAATCTGCCTAGAGGCCACTGGCCTGCTTTCGGAATCTCGAGCTGCGCCGGTATTAACATCTGCGATAAGTGGTCAAGATAGTTGGTTACAGGAAACTGCATTCCGATCCTGTCGGCAGTTACCGAAATTGAATCCGGCGTTGGAGGAAAGCATTGCAAGCTATGTGATGAGCATACCGGATCTCGGCTTTTGGGCTAACCGTAAGAGCTTATTACTAAGTCTTTCACTCTCAGATGCCCTAAGAGGTGTTTACCATACCGCTCGGACGCGTTTGTTCAATATGTGGATGTCGATCGGCGGCGCAGTACTGGCAGTAATACTTTCACCCGCAATGGCGGGAGCGGTACTATTGTATTCGGCATTCATGAGCTTGACTGGTGTTGCGATGTCGCAGCAAGTAAAAAATAAGGGTGGGAGTGTAGAGCGCAAAGCAAAAGCTTCAACGCAAAAAATGATTTTTTCCCGCTGGCTAAATGATCGGGGTTTTCTAGACTTATTGGTGACGTTTACTCGTATGTTTGGAAGCTTTGCACTTTTATTAACCAATGTAGTTAGATTGGTGCAAGGCGAGCTTGATTCTGAAAAAACGATATGTCTTTTGCCGTCGTGTGGGAGCTGGGGCGTTGAGATTTCAGTAGCTCTCATAATCTCGTCTTTACTATTAGTAGACTGGTGTCTGATCTGTAGGTTGGCCAGGGAAACCTTTAAACTGAGCAAACTCTTGGAAAATATCTCCGTTGCTGCAGTCGTGATTTTAGTATTGGGTGGCATATTCATGTTCATTCGTTGGGCAGAACGCTTCCCGGAGCTGTTGGTAATATTTAGTTATGTCGGGTTCGCGATAGGCGGGAGCGCGATGGCTTTTGTGTTTGGAGGGTTATGCGTAGCTGCTTGGAAAAGCTTCAAAGATACACGATCACTACGGTCAATTTCCCTTCCGACTATGCTGACCCGCAATGAAATTGCTCAAATTTTTTCTGGGCTAGCCACTTCCTATGGAAGGCTTCGATTCGTTCGATCCCTCGAGCGATCACGCATCACAGCTAGTGGCGATTGGCCTCCTGGATTTAAACTATCGGTCGGCCAAGGTGAAGCGATGTGCGCGCTTGCTCGACTTGAAGAGCGATGGCTTCGTCTAGATCGCTAGGCTCAGTGGAATGGATGTCCGATTTGTCTGTGAAGTCGGACGGTTCCGTGTGTCCTGGAGAGCAGGAGATGGGTTTACCTCTTCTGGGTGTCGCTTTGGCTGATTTCTGTCGCTTGTGACGGGCAGTACTCGGCCAATAGCTGACCTGCTGCCACTCGACTCCATAGGTGATTGGTCAGATCGCCACGTGCGGTCGCGCATTAACGTGCACAACTCAGAGGTTTAACAGGTCAATGACACTAGCTATTCCATATCTTTATTTTTTTTACAAGCTCAGTTACCTGCTGCTCTAGCTCGGGACGAAATCCTAAGTTTTCTTTGGAGAAGTATTCTGCGTACGCAAAAGCCCTGCTGTGTTTATTTGTATAGTTTTTCGCATCAGATATATTGTTTTTACGTAGATAGTCCTGAATGATTTCATACTCACCAATCTGAGGCAGATTAGTCTTAGAGTGCGCGGCTTCAAATGCTTCTCTAGGTATGTAGTTTTCAATTTCGGTACAGCGAGTGACCCACACCATCGCCCGACTGCCTGCTACATCTTTGATCAACTGCGCAACACGTGGCTTTAAAGTTCCACTTGAGCTTTTACGATCGCTATCACAAACAAATGCAAAATTTCGGTTAATTTTAAAAGCGCTGACTGCCTCTCTAGTTTCCATTTCTGGCAACTTTGCATTGATATTCGCGAGCACGCTTCCGCCATAAAATACGAATTGGTAGTGACGTCCTTCTGTGAGGCTGCCGTTACTCCATATTTCGATCCACTTTTTTAGAAAGACGCGGTCTGATGGACCCTCTACCCATATCAAACCGTTTGCCTGCAATAAGTCACTTGCCCTTATACCTAGGTCGTCTAATACTCCATGGCCTTCAGCTTCACCCGAGTAAACAGTACCGATTATTCCATCCGCCCCCCGCATTACGTGCAATATTTGGGAGTGCGGGGAGTTACCAAATATGTCAATCGCTACGTTAGAGTGTGTGGTAAGAAAAATATGACAACCATTATCTACTGCGAATTCTTCAAGGAATACAAATAGATTTCGTTGTAGTGCAGGATGCAAATTATTTTCGAGTTCCTCTAGTGAAAAAATATAGCTACCAGCAGACCTATTCTCAAAATCTGGTCGAACTAAAAGATTAAGCAGGGTGAGTATCACCGTCTTCAAACCGCTTCCGGATGAGGATAAAGCTATTGGCCCCTTGCTTTCTTCACCAAGATAAATTTCCCATTTGCTAGTTTGCGAATGAAATCGTGTTGCGATTTCATTAAAAATTATATCTGGTGAAAATATTTTATTGAGCGCGCTCAGAAGGTTTTTCTGTATTAATGTCCTGTCGAATTCTACGTGGTGTAGATATTTATGAATGACTTGAGTTGCGCCAGCGCCGCTACTACTGAGAAACATATCTCCACTTATGCTTTCGGGGGATATATCTCTGTCAGCATCAAGCTTTATATGGGACATGTTTCGTAATGCTGAGCTGGAAGGCAAAGCTGAAATTTGCAATATCTCCGCTTCCGAAGCCTTTTGACTCAGCCTAACGAACTCGAGCTTATTACTGCCGAGATCCTTCCATGTTAAATCGGCTCCTACAAAGTATTGACCATGATCAAACCAATGATTGTTTTCAAGAGCTCCGTCAGCATGATTTTCTCTAAAAACGGATTTCAATTTTGATTCATTTAGTGTTTCTGTAATCTCAACGCAAGAGCTGATTGTTGAGTCACTTTTGTTCTCTTTGCACAAATAATCGAGCGCTAGCAGTAGGCTTGACTTGCCAATGTTGTTTCTGCCGACGATGACATTGACAAACTTAATAGATCTGACACCGGCGCCCGTAGGGCCGAAACTTTTGTAGTTTTTTAGATGAAATCCGGTATCTATGGTCATGGCGCCCTCCTGACGGCAAGATACTTTTACCTGAAAAATCAGATATTCCATAGATTGACTCAATAGCTGAAAGCTATTTTTGCGTTTGACAGCTTCTACGACGCGGCGCAGTCGTGGTCTGATGGTTAGTTCGTTGTTGGAACGTCCGAGCGGGCGACGAGCATCGCGGATATCAATCCTGTTAGCCGCTGGTGGCCGCTTACAGCTTCCCCGCAGTAGCCAGAAACGAAGGTTAGCTGTTGCTCGCGACTGGCGTCTCTAGGCTTCCTGGCCCCAAGGATGCAGAGCAGGTGGACGAGCGCGCAGAGGCTCTGTTTGGCGTTGAGCGAGCGAAGCGAATCCTAAAGATTTTCCACTACTTCAGCCACGGCAACACGCTTGAACGACTGGCAGGTAACAACGAGCTGATCTTTGATGTGGAACATGCCGTCAAAGACCTGATCGATGCCATTGCAGAAAAAGACAAGCCGCACATGGACGCCCTGATTGCAGCAATACAGGCCTGACTGAGCGTCTCCACAGTCTTGGAAAATTCCACGCGACAGCTGGATCAGATAAGTGTTTGCTTCTGGCCGGAAGTTGCCGCTCTCAAACGTCCGCTTCTGGCCGATTGCTGCCTGCAAAGACGATATTAGGATTGCCGTATCCGCATAATCGCATCTGTGATCGCGTTTGCATTTGTGTCTAAGGTCTCCATAGCCATCACAGCGTTATCTGCAACCACTGCCGCGCCACTGGCTGCAAGCCAAATGGCAACCTCTTCGATTGCCGCCGCCAGTGCGTGCTGGTTGTGCAGTAGCAACGTCAGGGCGTCAGCAGTGGCGATATTAGACGCTGAGTTATTTGGCATGCGATCCATCCTAGAAATGAGGTGTTCGCGAAGCCTAGCTCATGCGGCCGCACCAGAGAGGCTTAGATACCGCATGCTTAAAAATTGCTACAACGCGCAGATTATTTGAGACTTCAGCCAATCAGTTGGGGGGGAGGCTGGCTACTGCATCCAATCCATCATCGTCACAATGTGAATGGTATTTTTGACAGTGTTGATAGTGTCAGGATTGGAGCTGAAAATGCTTGCTAGAAAATTGCTACAGAAACAAAGACACGGATCGAAATTCTCCGGAAAAAAATATCACTGGTACGTAACTGGTACAGCGGTTTCTAACATGGCTTATAGGCCTTTGTTTACGGGAGTTTGGGAAATATCTATCCGATCCATCATCGGCGCGACGGAGAAACGGCGGGAGAGTGGGGCGGGTGTGGCGGAGATTGGGGGCATTGGGGGTACGGAATCGGTGTGGCTGGGAGGTGGGGGAGTTTATCAGATTGGGCAAGGCTGCTTAGAAGTGTCTGGCTTTGTTTCGATCAGGTGGAGGTTGAGGGTAACGATTGCGTCAAGTTTGCTTTCGTACTGGCAATGAGCTATAACGTTTTTCAGGTCGGATGTACCATCCGAATGCGCTCTTTAAAAAACATCGATAGAAAAATCAGGCTTGCAGTTGTGATTGGTTAGCCAATCAGCTTTGGGTTCTACAAGGCTTTTTCCGCCACCCGTGTGTCCGCCCTGATCGAGTTCTGCAGAGCTACATCTATGAAACCCATAGGTTTATCTCAGTGTCTGTGCAGAGCGTTGAGCACTCCCCGGTAACGAGGTTTCTCGTTGTCGACTTTGAGCGTTAGCGAAGGTTTGTATCCGTTAACGAAAAAGCAGCCGGCCGTTGGCCGAATCAACGATTACTCAGATCACACGGCGAATATTGCGGCGGACGGGCTTATAAAACTTCGTTTGATAAGCCAGAACTGCGATTTGTATGGACACCTTCATGTTCCTTTCGGCCTGAAAGCTTCGCGGCGGGGCAATCCAGCCCGTGAGGATATATCGATGAAAAAAATGAAGAGCCTTCAGCGGTCTCCGTTGAAGAATGTGCAAAATAATGAAGGTGTTCGCGTCACTAAAGATAGCAAAGAGAATCCAAAAGGAGGCGCACCAACGAAACCTGAGAAAAAGGGCTTTATCCTTGAGAGTATTAAGGGTGCAGCAGTTCAGATTTCGGTTAAGTGGTGTTACGAAAATTGGTCTCTTATCCATGAAAAAGCATCAGTTTATATTGATGTTGTAATGGAGTTCTTGAAATAATGACGCACCAAATCGCATCATCGAATTTATAGAAGCCCGCATTTTTATAATGCGGGTTTTTTTCATGGGTGGTTTTTATGATCGTCGCAAAGTATAAAAGGAAGCCTGTTTATAGCCTTAAGTCACTTGGTTTGATGCTCGGTGAAAGTCCGGAGTCGCTGTTAAAATTATCCGTCTCGTGTAATTTTTTATATCGA
Organism: Pseudomonas sp. B21-021; assembly: GCF_024749205.1. NCBI lineage: Bacteria > Pseudomonadati > Pseudomonadota > Gammaproteobacteria > Pseudomonadales > Pseudomonadaceae > Pseudomonas > Pseudomonas sp. B21-021. The sequence goes on along the minus strand of NZ_CP087192.1, from coordinate 4,358,157 downwards.
GAAGTTTTGCAAGAGAAAAAGGACAAGAGCGTTAGGGTTACTTATGATGCTTTTGAACCATTGAAAAAAATCCAAAGAAAACTTGTCGATAGGTTGTTTGTGTTTGTTGATTACCCTATCTATCTTCATGGCGGAATAAAGGATAATAAAAGCCCAAGAAGTCCTTTCTCAAATGCGCGGGAACATGCGTCTGCTAAGTCCATCGCGTTGCAAGATATAACTAATTTTTTTCCATCAATTACCATTGATAAAGTGAGATGGATTTTTGAAGGTTTTTTTGGTTTTGGGCGCGGAGTATCAGAAGTTCTTGCACTAATCGTTACGAAGGATGGGTACGTTCCTCAAGGTGCAAGTACCAGTAGTTATATTGCTAATCTGGTATTTTGGGATGTCGAACCGCGGCTTGTTGATTGGATGCATACCAAGGGGTTAGCTTATAGTCGCTTTGCAGATGATATAACCATCTCTTCGAAAAAACAGTTGCTAAGTGCGCAGTGGTCAGAAGTTGTATCGAAGGTTACGGGGATGCTTGCTCAAAAAGGATTTAAGCAGAAAAGAGCAAAAATGCATATTCTAAAAAAAGGGCAGGCTATTACATGCGGTGAAAAGCAGGAGCCTCTAGTTGTTACCGGATTAGGTATATCTGGTTGCTCTGCTGGTGTTGTTAAAGCCGAGAGGAACAGAATTAAAGCTGCAGTGCGAGAGTTTGAAGTTCAAGTGGAGAGTGGTAAGGTATTCGAAGAGGTGGCTCATCTTTATCATAGTGCAATGGGGAGAGTTGGGCGAATGATAGCCTGTAAGCAAGTTGCTGGCTTAGAGTTTAAAAGGCGATTGAATAAAGCTAAAAATAAATCGAAAATTTCCGTAATAGAGAAATATAAAAGGGCTGAAGGAGATTCCGAGACTTTTGTAGTTTAATGAGAATTTATTTTCCGTCGAGTAGTTATCTAGTAGTGGATTTTTTAGAAGTTTATTGGTGTGCATGTGTGTTTGGGGTGGGAGTAAATGCTCTGGGTTCCAAGGGGGGGCGAACGCTATATATATTAGATGGGGTTTAAATTTTTTTTGCTCAGGAAAAAGTTGGTTGTTTTGGGTGAGAAAGGATGGCTTATAGTAAAAACCATCCTTTCATATGTGATTTAGCTAAATGTCATGTGGTTTTTTGCTAGTTCTTTGTAGCGCTTGTCTAAATGGATTTTGTGAAGAATATTTTCGTTGGCGATGAGAAAGTCAAGAATTTCTTGAATGCGCTCGCTTCGCGCATTAGCTTTCAAGAGCTTCAGTACGTTGACCATATGTGTCTGACAAAATTTGTTGTCAAGATTAACGCGCACTTCGTTTGAGTGCATAGCGACTAGTACGTTTATTATGTTTTGATCTCCGAGCATCCCAAAAAACTGATCGTAAAGAGGTTTTCCTGCTGGAGAAACGCCCGAGTTATAAGGAATGCCTTTCCCGATTCGGCAAATTAGTACTGTTTTTATTAATTTCTGGGATCTCTCTATAGGGATGTCTGCCTCTGTTTTTAGAAAAGATAAAATTTTACGCATGAGTGGAGGTTCATTGTAAAAGTTATCCCAAGAATATCTTGCTTCGAGAAGTTCGTCGGCGTAACCATCCAAAGAAATTATTCTAGAGTCTAACGATTGGAATCTATTTCCATCGCAAATGTTGAAAAATTCTATACCTAAAATATGCTTTTCGTTGTGAAGATTGTTTTTGTATCCGTCGATTGTTACGCCTAGTTTGTATTTGACATTGTCGCTGCTCTTGTTCCAGATGTGAGGGGCGAAGAGAGAGATGTTTTTTCTTATGATATTGCCGGTGGTATCTGCGGTGTATATTCCAAATATACTGTTAAGAAGATTGTCGGTATTTTGAAGGGAAAGCTCGCTTAGAGGTCTCTCCATGCTTTTAATAGTTGTGTCGTCGAGTACGGTTGTGGACTTTTTAAGATTCTCGATGAAGGATTTGATCTGTATTGCGGAAGCGGATGGTTTGTCGTTAAGGATATCTTGTACGCAAGTTTGTAACCATCCAAGCAGTTCAAACGCATTTATCGAGTAAGAATTTGGATGTGAAGCTCCAATGTCATTTCTCATGGTTAGAATATGGTTTAGTTTTGTGTAAACAATATCGGATATGAGTTCAAGTTTTCGACACGTATTGATAAGGGTGTTATCTTTTAATCCAGAAAGATCTTCTTCTGTTGAGTAAAATTCCCGCCGTCCGCCACCAACGGCGGCGTCGAAGAACATATCGAGTCCATATAGAACTACTTTTTCCCTTAGGTTTAGAACAACTTCGTTCCAGACATAGTTTAATGAGGCGTCGAATAGTCCAATTGCTGCTCCGGCCACGAATTTTGATAAATATCGTGCGTCCCGTTTCACTTCGGATGGAAGCGATTCGATAAAGCTTGGAAGATTGTTTTCGATTATTTGTCGTTGAGGTAAAGCGGCAATTATGTTGTCGGTTGGAAGTCCGAGATGGGCAAGATAAGCCTCGAATTTTGTTGTGTCCGTTGAGAGTATTCCAGTACCGGGTTTTACTATTAGCTCTGAGCTCATGAGTGTTTCCTCGTTCGCTTGCGGTCGAAGTTGTAGTGGCTGTCGTGTGGGAATGGATGGGTTTGTACTGTTGATTAATTTGTGCTGGTAACGAAGCGGGTTGTTCGTTTTTTTGTAAATTTGTCTACCCTACTTTTCATTTCAATTTGATGTGGTTTGCTTTTTGCCGTTTGTAAAGATGTAAGTATCCGGCACCCATTCAAATTTCATTTTTTCAGTGTCGGAAGCAGCCAACTTCTTGTCGGCGGCCTGAAACTGGTTGTAATCCATTGTCCCGCTATAGATGTACGTTTGACCTGGGTCGATTTGGATGTCGTTGGTGAGGCCAATTCTTTTTATAGGGTCGCCGAACATGTCGCTGAGTACGACTGTTCCCTTTACGCCAGATAGGGCCTCAGTTGTATTGTTGTGTAGAGCAATTTCAATTGAAAAATATTCACTGTATTGCTTGTTTTTATAGTCGGCGGGATTCAGTTTAAGTTTGAGAAGGGACGCTGTAAGCGTTCCGTTCATTTCTTTCAGTGCCACAAGCTGTTGCTGTTTTACTTGCTCGGCCAAGGCTTTTTGTTTTTCCGCTTCGGCAGCTTTGGCTTCGATCCAGGCCTGTTGTGTTTTCAGAGCATCACCCAGTGTTGAGTCTGCAACAACTTTGCTACCGCCAAATGTGCTGGCCACCACTTGCCGGGCAGCATAGCCACCAAACAGTTTTCTATCGTTTTCATCGAGTTTGCCGACAGCTTCCATTAGCCCTTTGTCCTCTGACCATTTACTGATATCGGCAGGCAGTTTGGTTTGCTTTGGGTCAGAACAACCGGTGAGTAGCAAGCATGCAAGAACAGTTGCGATGGTTTTTCCCTTCATGTATCAGTCCTTAAGATAATTATGTTTTTACTTGGTTGTGTGTTCGCTTACGAGTATAGCTCAGGAAAAAAAGGGTGATGCAATCGCTCCAGTCGCGACAATTTGTTATTAGCTTATGTTTTGATACTGCTTTTCTATTTCTGTCCAGATGTATTTGTATCTGCTCTTCAGCCATGTCACCAATAAGGCGTTGGCTTTTCTTTTAAACCAACTGTTCTCTTTTGCTCTCAGCATATTTTCAATGTCATCTTCCAATTCCTGCCTGTTGAAACAAAGCCATATGGTTGGAAGTGCGCTTTCAAGGTTTGAGTGGCAAACAGGTGCCACCTCCTCAAAGAGTATGCGCTTTACTTCATCTCGATCGAATTCTCTTGTCCTTCGTGCAATCGCATCATAGTCGACCTCGTTATCAACAAAAGCATCGGACAATGCCCAGCGCACATCCGCTCTTTGCTGCTTTGTCATAGAACTTCCCATTTGGAAAATTCCTCCAGTTCTTCATCAAAGGTGTCGGCTACTGCGCTACCAGCAATTCCTCCCACAATACTTCCCGCCAGAACGATTGCCACAGCGCAAGCTAGGGCGCCAGGGCCGCAAAATGCAGAGACGCCCAAGCCAGCCAATCCCCCGCCAGCGGCGCCGCCGCCGATGATAATGCCTTGTCGGGCTGTTTCCTTTACTTTGTTGTCAGCGTTCATGATTTCATATACGGCGAAGGTCGCAGTGACTAGTAAACCGACCTTTCCCATTATTCTTAATTTTTGAGTTCCCTTGCTTACCGGTGCGTTGTCACGGCCGGCTGAATCCAGAATCTCGTAATAGACTTTGCTCTTTTGTTCTGGGGTCAATTTGTTGTATTCGACGTTTGCCGTTTTCAGTGCGTACTTGTCCAGTGTGTCCTGTAACGTCGGAGGTAATCGTTTCTTCCGCTCGGCGAAGGCCACACCTTGTGCCGAGGTGAATTTTCGATGCTCGACCAGGATTCTATTTCGCATCTCTTGGCAAAATGCTGCACCCTCTTGGGCACTCAGCCTTCCTGCGGCGACTTCGGCTTTGGTTTCCACTGACATGCGCTTGATGTTGCTCATGTAGTTACTGCGTACTTTTGCATCTGATATGGCATCTAAAGAAAATCTTGTCGCGGCCCCCTCCATACCCGCAATCGCCATGTCCAATGGCGAATTTTCAAGCTCATGTGCTTTTTGAACAACGTAGCTTCCCGTTACGAGCAATGGCTCAGTCATGAAACAATCCTTATTTCAATGATGCATTGAATAGCGTGTCGAAAACTGAGCCGGTCGGTGGTTCTTCTTGAGAGCCGAACTCTAGCTTTTGGCAGACTTTTCCACGGATGTTGAGAAATTTCACTGTGTTGGTGATATCAAAATTTCCGGATTGGGTAGAACCATCTTCGAAGTGAGCAACGCAGCTCATGCCTAGGTAAGACTCAGAACCGGGGATGGTGAAGCTGATCCATCCAGGATGAATGATCATCGGCGTCGGTGGCGTAAACGGCGCAGGCGTATGTGAGTCACCAATAATCACCGTTCCCGATCCACCGATCACAACGTCTCCATGTGAACCGACTGTGCCGACCAGCGCGGCATTTTTGCCGTTGATGAATACGGTGCTGGATACGGCGGAGGCCAGTGCGCTGCCGCAGGTGCAGGTGTCGTCTTTTCGGGCGGCGGCGAGTCCGTCGAAGAATACGTCGGGGGATCCGGAGGCAATGGCTTTAGGGCCGTGTCCGGGGATGGGGCAACTGGTGGGATCGGTGATGCGTGCAGCGGGCTTTGCCATGTTTGACTCCCTGTCAACGGATTAGCTGGCACCGACTGTATCAGAGTTGCTTTGGTGGTTGCCTGACGGCGACATGCCCGGTGTTGGTCATCCATCTAAACAACAAAATCTGAGTGTGTTTAAACGAAGCTCTCTGACAATACTTCGGCCCTACACATCCTTGCGCCACCCCCTACACCTAAGACAGAATCCGCCGGCTTGTGCGTCTAGCACGCGGGTTTTATCGTCTCTACGTCACTGCAAACCAGTGATCGGGTTTGGTAGCCCGCTTCGTTCTAGACTCATGGCGTCACCGTGTGCAGCCCTTTCAGGGCTCGGATTTCATGGTGGTCATGCGTGGGGCTCATTCGTGGGCGCCGGGTTCTAGTGCGACCGGTCTACCAACCCGCGTATGGCCGCCACCCAACGTTTGGTAGCGAAGGGTGATGGTTCCTTTTGGTAATCGCGCTAGAGGATTCATCCATGTTCAAACCAACACCCAACCCACCAGAAACCGATCCAGTCTCCCCCTACAAATTCCCCGATTCACGAACCCTGAACGAAGCCGCCGAGCGCGCCCTCGATCACTACCTCACCCCACAGCAACGGATCATGGGCAGTCACACCCAACATGACCCGATGTACTTCGCCAACCCGGCCTACGACACCGAATCCCTGCTCGCCAACGCCAGCGAATCCCTCGGTTCAGCCTCAGAAATGCTCAACAACTTCGCCGCCACCCTGGAACCCGCCCACCGCAAAACCGCCATCGGCATTGCGCAGTTGGTGATGTTGGGGTCTTTGGCGGTGAATCAGGCGCTGGATAACGTTGAGCCGAAGTAGGTTCCGGCAACCCTCTGTCACGGAGTGTTGATCGTCAGGCGTGGGTTCAACCTGAACCCACGCTGAAAACCCCGCAAGTTTCATCTTCCCGCCACCCGCGCAGGCCTACGATCCCTCCACAAGATCCCGATCCCACCCGAGCGCCATACACCATGAACAATCCACTCAAAGCGCTGTTGATCGTCGCCACTGTCTCGGTTCTAAGCGCCTGCTCCGGCTCCGGTGGTTTGACCACCACCAGTTGTTTCTCCAGCGACTGTCAGTCGCCGCAGGCGCGTAATGTGAATACGTTGAAGTTCGGCGGGAGCAATATCGGTAACAGTTTCAACCAGTACAGCTCCGGCCTGATGCATGACGACTGAGGGTTACTGGGCCGCGGGTACGGCGATCCATTCGCTCAGGACTTTCTGGTATTTGCCGGTGACTTTGCTCAGGTGCAGCCACTGGTCGACGTAGAGTTTCCAGCTGATGTCGTCGCGCGGCAGCAGGTAGGCTTTTTCGCCGTATTGCATGAACTGGCTTGGGTTGACGGCGCACAGGCCAGGTTTGAGTTTTTGTTGGTAGAGGGCTTCGGAGGCGTCGGTGATCATCACGTCGGCCTTGTTGTCGAGCAGTTGTTCGAAGATGGTCACGTTGTCGTGCAACGCCAGTTGCGCCTTGGGCAGGAAGGCGTGGACGAAGGCTTCGTTGGTGCCGCCGGCGGGTTCGACCAGGCGCACGTTTGGCTGGTTGATCTGGTCGATGGTCTGGTATTTGGACTGGTCGGCGCAGCGCACCAGCGGGATCTTGCCGTCGACGTCGAGGGTGTTGCTGAAGAAGGCTTTTTTCTGGCGTTCGAGGGTCACCGAGATGCCGCCGACGCCGATGTCGCATTTGCCGGCCTGCATGTCTGGCATCAGGGTTTTCCAGGTGGTCTGCACCCATTCGACCTTGACGCCGAGGCTGTCGGCCAGGGATTGCGCCATGGCGATGTCGATGCCTTCGAAACCGCCGTCCAAGCGTTTAAAGGTGTAGGGTTTGTAGTCGCCGGTGGTGCAGACGCGCAACTGGCCCTGTTGCTGGATGGTGTCGAGGTGCGAGGCCGGTTCTTGTGCATGAGCGGCGCCGGCCATGGCCAGCAGGCCGCAAAAGATCATCGTGCTTTTTCGAATTGTCATGGAGATCGGGCTTGTGCAGTGGGAGTGCGGGCCAGTGTAGTGAATGCGTTTGCCGGGTGTCATCCCGGCTCCGGGCTCAGCGTGCCCAACCACGCCACCAGCCCCACGATCAACAGCGCAATCACCAGCTCCGATGCCACGCTGCGGCGCAAGGCATTGGCCGCCACCTGATGTTGCCCGGCGCGCAACGATTGTTCGAGCAACGGCCCGAGGTGGAATCGGTTCAACGCGGCCAGCACCAGCATGCCCCCGAACAACACAACCTTGATCGCCAACAGAATCCCGTAGGTGCCGAGCAGGACTTCGCCCAGTGTCGGGCCGACGATGAACAGGTAATTCGCCACGCCGGTGGCCGACAGGATCAGCACAATTGCCGCGCCGACGCCTTCGAAGCGTTTGACGGAATCGGCCAGCGAACGAATGCGCGCCTCGCTGCACAGTGCGTCGAGCCGCGACATCAAGATCAACGCGAGCATTGCGCCTAGCCACGCACCCGCCGCGAGCAGGTGCAGGATGTCGCTGAGCAGATGCCACGCGTTATCCATCGCGCCGTGACCGCTCCAGGCCAGGGAGGCGAGGGCGACTGAGCCGGCCATCGATGCCAGCCACAATCCCGGCCAGATCATCACGACAATCAGCGCAATCATCCGCAGCGTCCACGCCAGCCCGACGTCGGTTTCCAGCACCATCATTTGCAGGTGCGGCCACAGCGCCGCGAATTGTGTTTCGCCACTCATGGCGCGGGTCATCAGCACCAGACTCGCTACTGAGAGCAGTGCCCCGATCAACGCCATCCCGCGCAGCATCGGCCGAAACCGCAGCACCGCGTCAACGCTGTACCGCCCGAACAACGCCAGCCCGAACAACAGCAGCAAATCCACATACAGCGCCAGACGCAGGAGGATGTTGATCAGTTCAGCCATCGCTCATTTCACTTTGAACGTGACGTTGCCGGTGATCGGGTGCGTGTCCGACGACACTGCGCGCCATTCGACCTTGTAGGTGCCGGCCGGCAAGGGCGAAAGCGGGGTGACGAGCATGGTTTTCGGGTCGCTGCCGGCGCTGACTTTGGCCTTCATCGGCATGGGCGAGTGGGCCATGCCGGGCATTTCGGTCATCACCAGTTTGGCGCCGGAGAACTGGGTCAGCAGATCCTCCGAAAACCGTAGCTCGATCTTGCCGGGCGCCGCGCCGTCGGCACCTTCGGCCGGGGTCGACGTCAGCAGTTTCGGATGGGCCTGGGCCAGGGTGCTCAGGAGCAAACCGCTGGCGAGGACGAGGGAGATTTTCAATGTGCGCATGCAAGACCTCGGTGTTATTTTTTGATGGGATTCAGAACCACAGCCGCACGCCGAGGACGAGTCGCGCTTCGCTGCGATCCTCGCCTTCTTCCCGTGCGTAATCGGCGGTGTGGCCGTAGGTGCGGTTCCAGGTCACGCCGATGTAGGGCGCGAATTCGCGGCGGATTTCATAGCGCAGGCGCAGCCCGACTTCGGTGTTCGCGAGGCCCGAGCCGATCCTGCGTTGCGGGTCGTTTTTGCCGTAGACGTTGAGTTCGGCGGTCGGCTGAAGGATCAGGCGATTGGTCAGCAGGATGTCGTAGTCGCCCTCCAGCCGCACCGCGCTCTGGCCGTTTTCGCCGAGAAATGCCGTAGCTTCAGCTTCGAAGTTGTACAGCGCCATGCCCTGCAAACCGAATGCTGCCCAGGTTTGCGGGGCGCCGGGTTTGAAGTCCTGGCGCACGCCGCTGACCACGTCCCACCACGGCGAAATCGCGTGGCCCCACAGCGCCTGGATTTCCGCGTCTTCGGTCTTGCCGTTGCTGCGTTCGCCTTCGGAGCGCAGCCACAGCCGATCGATGTCGCCGCCGATCCAGCCGGACAAATCCCAGGCCAGGGTGCTGGCGTCGTCGGCGTCCTGCCATTCGAGTTTGTCGGCGAGAAAGTAAGTGTTGATGGCGCTGTCGTGGACCTGATGTCCGGCGTGGCTAGTGAACACGGCGGCGCGATCGGCGTCGGTCAGTGCCGGAATCGGCGTGCGGCTTTCGGTCGGCGCAGCGGGCTGCATCATGCCGTCGTCCATGCTTTGCATATCGCCCATCTGGCTGTGATCCATGCCCTGCATGTCGCTGGCGGCGAACGCCGGAGCCATCGACAGGAGTGACAGCGAAAACGCGGCAAATCGGGTCATGGTCGGCGTCCTCATTCTTCCACCCGCACTTCGCGGAACATGCCCATTTCCATGTGGTACAGAAGATGGCAGTGATAGGCCCAACGGCCGAGCGCATCGGCGGTCACGCGGTAAGTGCGGCGGGTGCCGGGCGGCATGTCGATGGTGTGTTTGCGCACCTGGAAATTGCCGTTTTCGTCTTCCAGATCGCTCCACATGCCGTGCAGGTGGATGGGGTGGGTCATCATCGTGTCGTTGACCAGTACCAGGCGGATTCGCTCGCCGTACTTCAAACGCAGGGGCTCGGCGTCGGAGAACTTGATGCCGTTGAATGACCAGGCGAATTTCTCCATGTGGCCGGTGAGGTGCAGCTCGAGGGTGCGGCTCGGGTCGCGGCCGTCCGGGTCTTCGAACCTGCTGCGCAGGTCGGCGTAGGTCAGCACCCGGCGACCGTTGTTGCGCAGGCCGAGGCCGGGGTCGTCGAGTTTCGCGGCGGTGGTCATGGCTTGCATGTCCACCAGCGGGTTGTCCTTTTCGCTGTCGGGGTGCGACTGCATCGGGCCCATGTTCATGCTCGAGTGATCCATGCCGCTCATGTCCATCGAACCATGGTCCATGCCGCCCATACCCATGTCGTCCATGGTCACCAGCGGGCGCGAGTCCAGCGCCGGCACCGGGGCCGACGATCCGGCGCGAGCGGCGAGGGTGCCTCGGGCGTAACCGGTGCGGTCCATGGCCTGGGCGAACAGGGTGTAGGCGTCGGCGGCGGGTTCGACGATCACGTCATAGGTTTCCGCCACGGCGATGCGCAACTCGTCGACGCTGACCGGTTTGACGTGCAGGCCGTCGGCGGCGACCACGGTCATTTTCAAGCCGGGGATGCGCACGTCGAAGTAGGTCATGGCCGAGCCGTTGATCAGTCGCAGCCGCAGCTTTTCGCCGGGGCGGAACAGGCCGGTCCAGTTGTTATCCGGGGCGTGGCCGTTCATCAGGAAGGTGTACGTGGCGCCGCTGACGTCGGCGATGTCGGTGGGATTCATCTTCATCTGCGCCCACATCGTGCGATCGGCGACGGTGGCGCCCCAGCCTTTTTCGCCGACGTCGTGGATGAAATCAGCGACGGTGCGCTTGTGGAGGTTGTAGTAGTCGGACTGTTTTTTCAGGGTCTTCATCAGGCTGGCCGGATCTTCGTCGGTCCAGTCGCTGAGCATCACCACGTAGTCGCGGTCGTACTGGAAGGGCTCGGGCTCCCGGGCATCGATCACCAGCGGCCCGTAGACGCCGGCCTGTTCCTGCAAGCCGGAATGGCTGTGATACCAGTAGGTGCCGTGCTGGCGAACCTTGAACTGGTAGACGTACACGCCACCCGGCTCGATGCCCTTGAAACTCAGGCCCGGCACGCCGTCCATGTTGGCCGGCAGCAGAATGCCGTGCCAGTGGATCGAGGTGCTGTCCTTGAGCCGGTTGCGCACCCGCAGCGTCACGGTGTCGCCTTCGCGCCAGCGCAGCAGCGGGCCGGGCAGGCTGCCGTTGATGGTCAGGGCGGTACGGGGCTGGCCGGTGAAGTTGACCGGGGTTTCGCCGATGAACAGCTCGAAGTCGGTACCGCTGAGCTCATTGACCTGGCCGGGGCTGTTCAAGGCCCAGACCGGTGTGCGCCACAGGCCGAGGCCGCCGAGCAGACTGCCGGCGGCGATGCCTTTGACGAAGGTGCGTCTTGAGGTGGTGGAAGGCATGCGCTGGAAGTCCCCGTTTGACCAATGACGGGGAGGCTAACCAGCGGCAGCTTTCAGCTGGCTGAGGCGCGGATTACAGTTGTGTCAGGTTCAACCTACAGACCGAGCCCTTCCTGGACTACCAACAGCAGGTTGTTTTCCGTCAACGCAATCGCATCCAGCTGTTGCCCGGTCTCGAGCGTCTGCAACCACCAATGGCTTTCGCCGTGTTCATCAACCGTGCGCAGCAGCGATGCTTCGCGCCCCGGCAGGACGATTTGCACGCGCCCCGAGCCGTCTTCGGTGAAACGGGCGATAGGATCGAACGTCAGGCTGTGATGGTTGGCTTCGATGATCAACTGGTCGATGGCGTAGTCGTGGGTCTCGCCATCCGGCGAAGTTTCGCAAACATGGGTAGGATTGCGCCGGATTTTCAGGCCGACTTCGGTGACCGGTTGCAACCAGCCCTCGATGCGGTGATACAAGGCGTAAACCTGAGCCGGCCAGCAATCGATCTCCAGTTCAGCGCAGGTGATTTCGTCAGCATGGGTGTGCCGGGTTTGTTTGAGTTTCGCGGCGAGTTCGTCTGCTTTACTCATGTCGGTTCCCTGTGGTGATTTCAACATCATCGTAGTCCTTTCAAAGTAATGCAGGTTTTGCCCTGCGTCATGCGCTTGCAACACGGGCATGACTCAATCAGCGTCTGGCCAAGTGATGGTCAGACCACAGAAACCACGGACGCACGCGTCCCAAGGAACGGGAACATGAAAAAGCTTTTTACAATTATGGCGCTGATTGCGCTGACGGTCGGTAGCATCGGCCTGAGTTCGGCACGCCAGTCGTCCGCCAGCAAGGCGGAATCGGTGGCGGGGGTATTCGATTACTACTTGCTGACGTTGTCCTGGTCGCCGACCTTTTGCCTGACCCACAAGGACGACCCGCAATGCACCGGCAAGGGCTATGGTTTTGTCCTGCATGGCCTGTGGCCGCAATACGCCAAGGGCGGCTGGCCGGAGTCCTGCCCGCCGCTGACCAACCTGTCGGCCGCCGAAACGGCCAAAGGCCTGACGCTGTTCCCGACCAAAAAACTCCTCGATCACGAATGGAGCAAGCACGGCACCTGCAGCGGCCTCGGCGCGATGGGCTATCTGGACGAAGCAGACAAAGCCGTGGCCGCGGTGAAAATCCCGCAAGAGCTGCAACCGTTCAGTAGCTCTTATTACTTCGAAGCGCAGGAAATTGCCGACCTATTCCGCAAGAGCAATCCGGGCATCCCGTCAGACGGCATCGCCGTGATCTGCAACGGCCCGGAACTCTCGGAAGTGCGCGTGTGCATGGGCAAGGACCTGCAATTCGGCGCCTGCGGCAAGGGCGTGAAAACCCAGTGCCGGGCGGGGGATATCCGGGTGCCGCCGTCGCGTTGACCGATCATAAAAACAGGCGCCTGAAAAGGCGCCTGTTTTTTTGCGATCAACCTCAAGCAAATCCCCCCGCATCAACCCCCAACTCCCCCCGCAAAAACTCCACCAACCCCCGCTGCAATCCACTCAACCCCCCCTCGCGGCTGACCAGCGCCAGCTCCGTCGGCGGCAGCGGCGGCAAGTCCGTGCACACCCGATGCTCCGGCAACACCGCCGACGCCGGCAGCACCGAAACCCCGAGCCCGGATGCGACCGCCGCTTGAATGCCGGTCAGGCTGTGGCTGCCGAAAGCCACGCGCCATGGGCGTTGCGCCACGTCGAGCAGGCGGATTGCCCGTTGTCGGTACAGGCAGCCCTGAGGAAACAGCGCCAGCGGCAAGACGCCAGTGGATGAGTCGAACTCCACGCCTTTGACCCAAACAAGTCGTTCCGGCCAGGTCGCCCAGGCGGGACCGCTGTCAGGTTCGCGTTTGATCAGGGCGATGTCGATTTCGCCGCTGTCGAGGCGTTGCCTCAGGTCGAGGCTCATGCCGCTGACGGTTTCCAGTCGCGCTTGCGGGTGGCTGCGGGTGAAGCCGGCGAGGATCAGCGCCATGCGTCGGGCGTCGAAGTCTTCCGGCATGCCGATGCGCAGGATTTCCAGATCCAGATCGCTGGCCAGGGCTTCGCTGGCCTCGGCGGACAAGGCCAGCAGGCGGCGGGCGTAGTGGATCAGCAGTTCGCCGTGCTCGGTGACGCTGACGTTCAGGCCGGTGCGGTCGCGCAACAGCAGGGCGTGGCCGACCAGATCTTCGAGTTTGCGCACCTGTTGACTGACCGTGGATTGGGTGCGGTGGACGCGTTCGGCGGCGCGGGTGAAGCTGCCTTCATCGACCACGCAGACGAAGGTTTTCAGCAGTTCCAGATCCAGCATGGCGGCGGTCTCGATATTTGTTTGGCAACTGACGGTTGGCTATTTATTTAATTTCACACTATCACCCCGAGTTCATAAGCTGAAGTCCTCACTTGCAGAGGAATGCCCCCATGACCTTGATCAACACACCGCGCCCGCAATGGCTGACCTTCGATTGCTACGGCACCTTGATTCAATGGGACGAAGGCCTGCGCGCCGTGGCCGAGCGGATCCTGAGCGAGAAGGGCGAACACCGGGTCGACGCCGGGCGCCTGATCGAGATTTATGACCGCCACGAACATCGCCTGGAACAGACGCCGCCACACCGCTCGTTTCGCGAACTGAGCACCCTCGGCCTGCAACTGGCCCTGGAAGAACTGGGCCTGGCGAGTGCCAGCGAAGACAGTCAGCGCCTGGCCGCCGCGATTCCGCAGATGCCGCCGTTTCCCGAAGTCGTCGAGACCCTCGCGCAGCTCAAGGCCAAGGGTTTCAAGCTGTGCATCGTCTCCAACACCGATGACGACATCATCGCCGGCAACGTCGCTCAACTCGGCGGCCATATCGACCGGGTGATCACCGCGCAACAGGCCGGCGCCTACAAACCGGCGCCGCGGCTGTTCGACTACGCTCATGAGCAATTGGGCGTCAGCCGCGATCAGGTGGTGCACATCTGCGCCAGCCCGATGCTCGACCACACGGCGGCCCGCGACATGCATTTTCGCTGCGTATGGATCGACCGCGGGACCGGTCGTCAGTTGCTGCCGGACTATCGGCCCGACGCGATCCTCAACACGCTGGACGAAGTGCTGCCGCTGTTCGCGTCCCTTGGCTGGTAATAGAGGAGTTTCGCCATGGCCCACACCCTGACCGGCAGCGCCCGACCCACGCGCTGCGGCTCGTTGAACCTCGACAGCGAAGCCATCATTACCGCCCGCCACGAACTGGCGGCGTGCTTTCAACTGGCGGCGCTGCACGGGCTGGAGGAGGGGATCTGCAATCACTTTTCGGCGATGTTGCCGGGGCACGATGACCTGTTTCTGGTCAATCCCTACGGCTATGCGTTTTCCGAAGTGACGGCGCACAACCTGCTGGTCTGCGACTTCGACGGCAACGTGGTGGACGGCGAGGGCCAGCCGGAAGCGACTGCTTTCTATATTCATGCGCGCTTGCACCAGCGGCTGCCTCGGGTGAAGGTCGCGTTCCACACGCACATGCCGAACGCGACGGCGTTGTGCCTGCTGGAGGGGCCGCCGCTGTTGTGGCTGAGCCAGCCCGCGCTGAAGTTCTACGGGCGCACGGCGGTGGACGAGCATTACAACGGGCTGGCGCTGGATGAGCGCGAGGGCGACCGGATCGCCGGGGTCATGGGCGAGGCCGACATTCTGTTTCTGAAGAATCACGGGGTGATTGTCGCGGCGCCGACCATCGCCGAAGCCTGGGACGATCTGTATTACCTGGAACGTGCCGCGCAAGTGCAACTGCTGGCGATGGCCACGCAACGGGTGTTGAAACCGGTGCCGCATGCGGTTGCGCAACGGGCGTACGAGCAGATGCGCGAGGGCGATCCGGAAAGTGCGCGGGCGCATCTGCACAGTGCGATGCGGCGATTGGCCCGTCAAGGTTGATGCGGGCAAAAACGGGCAGGCAAAAATAATTCGCGCGGCAGGTCATCCATTTGGCCTGCGCGCCGATAGCAACAGGGTCGGGATTGTCGCGGTGGCACTTGGTTGCCCCACACAACCCGGTGGGCTACGCTCACAAAAAAACAAGGGTTTCGGGCCTTTGCCCCTGTCGTACCTGCCCAGGACACGCTTTTGCCTATCCCCATTCACGATCCGCACCAGGCCCCCGGCGGCACTCTCAAGCGTTTGCCCCTGCGCAAGGCGGCGGTGTTGTTCATCGTTGCCGTGTGTCTGTGCCTGTCCGGTCTGCTGTATTTGCAGATCGAACAGTCGCGGCGCCAGGATCTGGCGAGTGCGCAAGTGTCCTCGGCCAACCTGACCCGGGCGATGGCGCAGCAGGCCGAAGACACCTTTCTGGCGGCGGATCTGGTGATGACCAGCCTGGTCGACTGGGTTCAGGAAGATGGCTACGGTGCGGCGCAGAAGCCGCGATTGCAGCGAACCTTCGCGCGACGAGTGCAACAACTCGAGCAGTTGCACGGCATGTTCCTGTTCGACCGCGAAGGGCAGTGGGTGATTACCTCGTTCCCGGATCTGCCGCGCGGCAATGGCGTGGCCGATCGCGAGTACTTCAAGTTTCACCAGCAGAACGTGTCGGGTGTGGCGCACATCGGCCCGGCGATCCGCAGCCGCGAGAACGGCGAGTGGATCATCCCGATCTCGAAACGGGTCAACGACCGCGCCGGCAATTTCCAGGGCGTGTTGCTGGCCGGGATCAAGATGTCGTACTTCGACAAGTTCTTCAAAAGCTTCAGCCTGGATGACAACGGCACGATGTTTCTCGGCATGACTGACGGCACGTTGCTCGCCCGTCGGCCGTTCGACGAGTCTCTGATCGGCACCTCGCTGGCCAAGGGTGAGATCTATCAGAAGCTGCTGCCCAACGCCTCCGCCGGCACCGCGATGATCGATTCGGTGGTCGACGGTGTGACGCGCCTTTATGGTTACCGGCAGCTGGAAAGTTATCCGCTGGTGGTGTCCGCCTCTTCATCGCGAGATACGATTCTTCAGGGCTGGCATGACCGGGCGTTCCAGTCCAGCGTGATCGTGGCGCTGGTGATGCTCGGCGTGGGGCTGTTCGGCTGGGTGTTCATTCATCAGGTGCGCGATGGTGAGCGGATCGAGAAAAACCTGCGCAAGGCCCAGCGGACGCTGGAGCAGATCGCCACCCACGACAGCCTGACCGGGCTGGCCAACCGGCGCCTGTTCGAGCGTTCTCTGGAAGTGGAGTTTGCCCGGGGCGCGCGGCAGTCGAGCCCGGTCAGCCTGATCATGCTCGATATCGATTTCTTCAAACGTTACAACGACGCCTACGGCCATGTGGCCGGCGACCATTGCCTGACGCAGGTCGCGCAGGTGGTGAAAAACTGCTGCCAGCGCAAATCCGATCTGGCGGTGCGCTATGGCGGTGAGGAGTTCGCGGTGTTGCTGCCGGACACCGACATCAACGGCGCGCTGGCGATTGCCGGGCAGATCCGCCGCAGCGTCATGGACAAGCACATCACCCACAGCGGCTCGCCGACCGGTTATCTCACGGTGAGCCTAGGCTGCTATTCGTTTATTCCGCTGGGCAACGACAGCCCTGAGCTGTTCATCCAGCGCGCCGATGCGGCGCTGTATCAGGCCAAAAATGCCGGTCGCAATCGCGCGGCCGTGTTGTCGATGGACGTCGGCCTCGGCGAATTGCTGCGCTCGGATCGCTGACAAAAAACGCGGTCGGGTTCAGACACAGGCCATGGCACTTACCACGGCCTGCTCTTGTTCGTTCAGCTGCCGGTGCCACCACCGGCGCCGCCAGTCCCGCCGCCGGCCGAACCGGTCCCGCCGCCAGCCCCTGAGCCTGAACCGCTGGCGCCGCCGTTGGTGCCGGTGCCTTTGCCCATGCCATCGGAAGTGCTGCCACCCGAAGGTGCGCCGGGCGTGCTGTTTGGTGGCTGGGTCGAGCCGCTGGTGGCGCCGGACTTGGTGCCCGTGGCATCGGCGCCATCGTTGGCGGCAAAACTGGCGGTAGAGGCGGCGGCCAACAAGCCTGCCAACAAAATTGAGGTCAATGTGCGCGTCATCATGGTCTGTCTCCGGAAAGGGGATCTACCTGATATTGGTCTGACGCGCACAAGGCTTGGTGCCGGCCGAGTGACGAGCGGTTTTTTAGAAGTCCACAGTCGCCGAAACCTTCAGCGTGCGCGGCGTGCCCTGGGTCAGGTAACCGCCGTTGGCCGAGGCCCAATAGGCTTCGTTGGCGACGTTCTCCAGATTGGCCCGCAGGGTGATCTGCTTTTCATCCAGTTTGAAGGCATAGCGCGAGCCAAGGTCGAAGCGGTTCCACGCCGGAATGCTCTGGGTGTTGGCGGCGTTCAGGTACTGGCCGCCGGTGCGCAACATCCGCGCGCTGAGGGCGGCGCCTTCGAGGCCCGGAATGTCCCAGTCGGCGCCGAGGTTGAACTGGAAGCGCGGCACCCCGACGGCGCGGTTGCCGTCATTCACGCCGTTGCTGCTGCCTTCCAGTTCAGTCTTCATCAGCGTCGCGCCGCTGAGCAGGCGCAGACCGTCGAGCGGTTCGCCGTAGACGTTGAGTTCCACGCCTTTGTTGGTCTGCTGGCCGTCGACCCGGAAGATTCCGTCCTGGGTGTAGCTCGACGGTTGCTCGATGCGATAGACGCCGAGGTTGGCGCCGTAGCTGCCCATGTCCAGGCGCACGCCGGCTTCGATCTGCTTGCTGCGCACCGGGGCAAAGGTTTCGTCGCGGTTGATCGCCGTGGTTGGTGGCGTCGGGCCCTTCGCCAGGCCTTCGATGCGGTTGGCGTAGAACGACACGTGTTCCCACGGCTTGATCACCAGACCGTAGACCGGGGTGGTGATCGACTCTTCATAACTCGAAGTGCGGGCGCCGGTGGCGGTGCTCCAGCCGTCGACTTTCAGCGCTTGGCGACGCACGCCGAGGGTCAGCAGGATGCGGTCATCGACGAAACCGAGGGTGTCGGAAATCGCCTCGCTGCGCAGGATGTTCTTGCCAGTGATGCGCGGGTCGTTGATGTCGCTGGCAAATGAGGTAGGCGCCGGGCGCGGCTTGTCGGTGACGTTGTACAGGTTGGTGCTGTAGCGCCCGGCCGCGCCGACGGTCTCGAACGCCGAGCGCTGCTCGCCCCAGATGCCCGCCCAGCCGAGGTTCAACTGGTGCGTGACGGGGCCGGTGTCGAAGCGGCCGTTGAGCCCGGCCATGGCGCTCTGGTTGTCTTCGTCGTGGGGCGAATAGAGCATGCCGCCACGGGCGTTGCCGTTGAGGTCGGTAACGGTCAGCGACGAGTACACCCCGTTCTCGCGGGTGTGCTTGGCGCCGCCGGACACGTAGGCCGTCCAGTTGTCGTTGAGGTCGTATTCGGCGCGGGCCATGCCGAAGGTGTCTTCGAGTTGCGAATAGCTCCAGCTCTGGGCATAGCTGGCGTTGGCGTGTGGCACCTTGGGGGCTTTGGTCAGGCTCGAATCGACATAGATCACAGAGCGACCCTGGTTGATGACCTGCTTCTGATAGCCGAAATCGGTCGAGACCCGCAGGCGATCGCCGCGATAGTCCAGGCCAACGCTGAACAGCGACGAGCGCTGATCTTCGTCATCGACAGCGGTGTCACCTTCGCGCTGCATCAGGTTGACCCGCGCGCCGAAGCGGTTGTCCTCGCCAAAGCGCTGGCCCAGATCCAGATGCCCGCCGACGCGGCCGTCGGCGCTGTAGTCGAGGGTGACGCTGCGGGTCGGGGTATCCATCGCGCGTTTGGGTTGCAGGTTGATCCCGCCACCGATGCCGCTGCCGCTCGGGGTCACGCCGTTGACGAAGGCGTTCGGGCCCTTGAACAGTTCCACCCGGTCCAGCGCTTCGACGGCAATGATCTGCCGGGGCAGCACCCCGTACAGGCCGTTATAGGAAATGTCATCGGAGGCCAGCGGCAGGCCGCGGATCATGAACATCTGCGAGAAGTTGCCGAAGCCGTTGGACTGGCGCACCGAAGCGTCGTTGAGCAACACATCGCCGACGGTCTGGGCCTGCTGATCGGCCATGGTCTTGGCGGTGTAGCTGGTGACGCTGAAGGGCAGGTCGTTGACCTCCTGGTTGCCGAGCATGCCGATCTGCGCGCGGCGGGCGACCTGTTCGCCGCCGTAGGTGTCGCCGCTGTCGTCGCGCAGGGCGCTGACGTTGGTGGCGCCGAGTTCCAGCGCACCGTCCGCCGCGACTTTCGGGGCCACGGTGTAACCGTTGTGGCCGGTGCTGATCAGCTCGAAACCGCTGCCTTCCAGCAACCGCGCAAAACCGCTCTGCGCGGTGTAGCTGCCTTGCAGGCCCGGGCTCTGACGATTGCCCAGTTGCGCCGGATCGAACGACAGCGGCACGCCGACGCTGACCGCAAATTGCGCCAGCACATGGCTGAGCAGGCCGGGGCCGATGTTGACGGTGCGGCTGGCGCTTTCACTGACGCTGTCGGCGGCGTGGGCGGCGGTCGGCAGCAGGGCGCTGAAGGCCAGGGCCAGGCTCAGGTTCAGGGCCTTGAGCGCAAATGTGGCGGGGCGGGGCGATGGCATTGCGGTCATTCGGTGTTCCTGTCGGGGGCGTGGAATTGAAAGGTCTATCCACTCACCGGACGAGTCGCGAAAAGGTATCAGCAAATATCGAAAATTTTTTCCGAGGGCTCAGACTCGCGGTTCCACCGACAGCCAATAGCGGGTCAGGCTGTTGATGTTCAGCGGCAACGTATCGCTGAGCAGACGCAGACTGGCGTCGGTGTCGCGCAGGGAGAACGCCCCGGACACGCGCATCGCCGCCACGTCCGGATGACAGCGCAGCACGCCCCGGCGATAGCGGCTCAGCTCGCCGAGCAATTCGTCCAGTCGCATGTTGCTGGCCAGCAGCATGCCTTTGTCCCAGGCAAGGGAGGCGGTGTCGAAGGTTTCGGCACTGTCGAAGCTGTTGAGCTTGAAGCGCTGGCGTTCGCCCGCCTGGAGAATCGCGCTCTGCTTGAGCAGTTGCGGGGTGATCTGAACCTGGCCCTCAAGCACCGACACCTGGCTGCGCGAACCCTCGGTGCGCACGCAGAATCGCGTGCCCAGCGCGCGGGCCACACCCTGCGGGGTTTCGACAATGAACGGACGAGCGCTGGCGTCTGCGGCGGTGTTGATCAGCACTTCGCCGTTGAGCAGCAGGACGCGACGCTCCACCGGGCTGAAAGCGATGTCCACGGCGCTGTCGGTGTTGAGCACCAGTTGAGTGCCGTCCGGCAATTGCAGATTCTTTTGCTCGCCGACGGCGGTGCGCTGGTCGGCGGTCCATTGCTGCCACGGCACATGCTGCGAGGCCATGCCCAGTGGCCCGGCCATCAACAGCAAGCCGAGGCGGGTGAGTGTCTGGCGACGGCTCAGGCCTTCTTTGCGGGACGCGCGTTTCAAGGTCTGGATCGCGACGTTGGCCGGCACACTGCGCAAATCCCCCAGCAGGGCTTCGGCCCGTTGCCAGGCGATGGCGTGCTCGGCGCTGCGGCTGCGCCATTGGGCGATGGCCTGATGGTCGGACGGGGTCGCGGTGCCGGAATGCAGTTGCACCAGCCAGTCGGCGGCTTCACCGAGAATCTGCGGATTGATCATCGACGAATTCATCAGGCGACACTCAGGCAGGCAATGAACGCGGCACGCATGTGGCGTTTGACGGTGATCAGCGAAACATTCAGGCGCGTGGCGATCTGCGCGTAGGTCAGGCCTTCGATCTGCGACAGCAGGAAGGTCTCGCGGGTCTGTTCCGGCAGTTCGCGCAGCAGCGCTTCGATGCGCCACAGGGTTTCGAGAATCAGGTAGCGGGTTTCCGGCGACGGCACTTCGGCGGCGGGCAGGTGCGCGATGGTTTCCAGGTACGCGCGCTCCAGGTCCTGGCGCCGCCAGCGGTCGATCACCAGACCTTTGGCGATGTGCGTCAACAGCGCCCGGGGCTCGCTGCCCAGTGGCTTGATCACCTGACGGGTGAGCAGGCGCAGGAACGTATCGTGCGCCAGGTCGGCCGCATCGCAGCGATTGCCCAACTTGCGCTGCAGCCAGCCCTGCAGCCACCCGTGGTGTTCGCTGTAGAGCGTCTGGACTTGCTGATTCAACGGCTGATCAAGGGACGACATGAAGGGCAGATACTCGTTTCGGGCGTCCGTGGCCAAGGGTGCGATCGTGAGTGCGAAAACGGTGCAATTAAGAATTGATCGCATTCTAGTGGCACAGAACGAGCGCTGGCAATTGCCCCGCAACACTTTCTTTTCTGACGCCAGAGGAGTGGCCTACCCGTCTTCCGGGAGATTGGCTATTTGCCTGGCCCGGCACCGGGACTAACGTAGCCACACATTCACTTGCCCCGGAGAGTCGCCATGAAACCTCGTATCGATTTCTACACCGCGTCCCCAGATGCCCTGAAAGCGATGATCGCCCTGGAAACCGCCGTCTCGAAACTGCCGCTGGAAAAAACCCTGATCGAACTGGTCAAGCTGCGCGCTTCGCAGATCAACGGCTGCGCGTTCTGCATCGACATGCACACCGCCGACGCGATCAAGGGCGGCGAAACCCCGCGCCGGTTGTTCGCCGTGACCGCGTGGCGTGAAGCGCCGTTCTTCACCGAACGTGAACGCGCCGCGCTGCTGTGGACCGAAACCCTGACCCAGTTGAGCCTGACCCACGCCCCGGACGAAGACTACGAAGCGGTCGCCGCCCAGTTCTCGCCCAAAGAAATGGTCGACCTGAGCGTCGCGATCAGCACCATCAACAGCTGGAACCGCCTGGCCGTGGGCTTCCGTAAAACCCCGCAAGCCTGATCGATCAATGTGCATCGGCACTCGGCGCGGCCGGTGGTTGCACCTTGCGCATCAAGGGCACCATCGCCGTGGCGATGCCGAAGCACACCATGATCATCAGGAACGTGTCGCCGTAGGTTTGCGTCTGCGCTTCACGGTAGGTCAGCAGCCATAGCTGACGCAGGCTGGCGGTGAGGCCGACATCGCCGCTCTGACCCAGCGCGGCAAAGTTGCCGCCGACCTGGGCCAGCCACTGATTCACCGCTTCGTTGCTGCTGTTCAGATGCTCCGCCAACCGGGTGAAGTGCAGGTTGGTACGGTCATTGAGAATGGTCGCGCACGCAGCAATCCCGATTGCACCGCCCAGATTGCGCATCAGGTTGAACAGGCCCGACGCATGCTTCAGCCGCGCCGGTGCCAGGCCACCCAACGTCAATGTCACCGCCGGCGGCACCGCCAGTTGCTGGGCGATCCCGCGCAGGGCTTGTGGCAGCAGCAATTCTCCGGCGCCCCAGTCGTGGGTGATCGGACTGAATTCCCACATCGACAACGCGAACAACGCCAGGCCCGCCATCATGATCCAGCGCAGATCGATGCGATTGGCCAGAAAGGCGTACAGCGGAATCGCCATGATCTGGAACACCCCGGTGGAGAAAACCGCCAGACCAATGTCCAGCGCGCCGTAGCCGCGCACCCGGCCGAGAAACAGCGGCGTCAGGTAAATCGTCGCGAACAGACCGATCCCGGTGACGAAGGAAAAGAAGCAGCCGAGGGCGAAGTTGCGATCCTTGAGCGCGCGCAGGTCGACGATCGGATTGGCCACGTACAGCGTGCGGCCGATGAAGGCCAGGCCAGCGAGGCCACTGATCCATGCGGTGGTCAGGATCGTCTGGTCGCTGAACCAGTTCCAGCGCGGGCCTTCCTCGAGTGTGTATTCCAGGCAGCCGAGAAACAGCGCCAGAAACACCATGCTCAAATAGTCCGCGCCCTTGAGCAGCGACAGTTCCGGCTGGTCGATCTTGACCAGCATCGGCACTGCCACGGCGACGAAAATCCCCGGCACCAGGTTGATGTAGAACAACCAGTGCCAGGACGAAATGTCGGTGATCCAGCCGCCGATCACCGGGCCCAGCGTCGGTGCCAGCGACGCCACAGCACCGATGGTCGCGGCAGCAATCACTCGCTGTTTGCCGGTGAAGAAAAAGAACGCCGTGGTGAACACCAGCGGAATCATCGACCCACCGAGAAACCCTTGCAGCGCGCGAAAGGCGATCATGCTCTGGATGTTCCAGGCGATGCCGCAGAGCAGGCTGGCGAGGGTGAAGCCGACCGCCGAGGCGCAGAACAGCCAGCGTGTGGAAAACACCCGCGACAGCCAGCCCGACAGCGGGATCACGATGATTTCGGCGATCAGGTAACTGGTCTGCACCCACGCCGTTTCATCGGTGCCGGCGGACAACCCGCCGCCAATATCACGCAGCGAGGCCGAGACGATCTGGATGTCCAGCAGCGCGATGAACATGCCGATGCACATCGTTGCGAAGGCGAACACTTTGGTCGCCGTCGCCATTTCGGCGGCATTGAACGGCTGCGCGGAGGCGGTGAGGGCGGTGCTCATGGCGCGCTGGCCACGGCGGTGGTTTCAGGTTGGGCGCGGGTGTCGACTTCAGCGGTCACCGACAGGCCCGGACGCAGGTGGCCAAGCACGCCGTCGGCGGGGTCGAGCAAAATCCGCACCGGCACCCGCTGGACGATTTTGGTGAAGTTGCCGGTGGCGTTTTCCGGCGGCAGCACGCTGAATTGCGAACCGGTGGCCGGGGCGAGGCTGTCGAGGCGACCGTGGAATTCCTGGCCTGATAAAACATCGGCGCGGATGCTCACGCGCTGGCCGGGCTTCATCCGCGCCAATTGGTCTTCCTTGAAGTTGGCATCGACCCACAGGCCGCTGGCCGGCACCACTGACAGCTGCTGCGAACCTGCCTGTGCATAAGCGCCGACCCGCGCGCGGCGGTTGCCGATCACCCCGTCGACCGGGGCACGCAGTTCGGTGTAGCCGAGGTTGAGTTGCGCCAGATCACGCTCGGCCCGGGCTTGCTGGAGGGCGGCGCGGGCCTGTTGTTTCTGGGTTTCGATCACGGTGAGCTGGCGTTGCGCGGCCAGCAGTTCGGCCTGGGCTTTGGCGCTCAAGGCTTGCGCGGTCTTGAAGGTGGCATCGGCCCGTTGCGCGCTTTCCACCGAGACTGCGTTGGTGGTCAACAGGCGTTTGTAGCGCGCGTTGTCATCCCGCGAGCGGGCGGTTTCGGCGCTGGCGGCATCAATGCCGGCGCGGGCCTGACCGATCACCGCTTGCTGCAATTGTTCGGTGGCGTCGAGGTTGGCCAGCAGCGCTTCCTCGGCGGCGACCGCGCCTTCGGCCTTGGCCAGATTGGCGCGGTAGTCGCGCGCGTCGAGGCGAATCAGCACGTCGCCGGCCTTCACCTTCTGGTTGTCGCTGACCAGCACTTCCTCGATGTAACCGGCGACCGTCGGCCCGATCACCGTCACGTCGCCGCCAATGTAGGCATCGTCGGTCTCCTCGAGAAAACGCCCGGCGCCCCACCAATGCACGGCGTACAGCCCGGCGAACACCAGCGCGGCCAGACCCGCAGTCGGCAACAGCAGGCGTTTGAGCAGGGGAGGTTTGGGGGCGCTGACCGGAACGGCGAGATCGGGTTCTACGGTGGGCATGCTGGTCATGGCGTAATACCTGAAGAAGCGGGATGGCTATTACGACCGTAATATGACGCGAGTAATATTTTGTGGCAATTGATTTTTATCGCCGGTCGTCAGTTGCTTCAGATGTCCGATTAATTGCGCAAGAGCCTCAGGGATTGGAGCGTGGTCGAAACGACGCTGCGACTGCCACGATCAATCGATCGAGCAACAACGGCACGATGCCAAGGCTGTTTTATGAGCGGTGGATTGGTGTTAGCCACGAGGTCTCAGGCCCTCGGGGAAACCCTGATGATCTGCAACTTGCTGGCGTTATCGCTGGCGATCCGCGCTAAAAGGGCATTTGTTTAAGAAATGTAAGCAGCGTAGGAAGCGTCTTGCAATTGTGTAGGAAGGCTCTGACTATCACCGCTATTGATGGGGTGGCATTAAGCCAGTTGATTGCAAGGATGTTGAGTGCCGTATTCGCTTTGCGCTGTTTCTCGTAGTCGTTCCCTGCCTCGCCCGCTGTTGTCGGCCTTGTTGTTGAGTGTGTGTGCGCCCAGCGTTCTCGCCGCCGAAACTCCAGCCCCTGGCCAGGAAGTGCTGCGCCAGCAACAACTGCAACAGCGCGATCTGCAACAGCTGCAACTCGAACAGCGCAAGCGCCAACTGGAGCG
This sequence comes from Pseudomonas sp. B21-021, assembly GCF_024749205.1. NCBI lineage: Bacteria > Pseudomonadati > Pseudomonadota > Gammaproteobacteria > Pseudomonadales > Pseudomonadaceae > Pseudomonas > Pseudomonas sp. B21-021. The sequence goes on along the minus strand of NZ_CP087192.1, from coordinate 4,332,894 downwards.
CGGCGCGTTCGGCCCGACGCCTGCCACTCCGGCCATTCCTGAATCGATCAAACCCGACGAACGCTGCTGGCCCTTGAGCGGCACGCGCATCGGTGGCGTCACGCTGATCGATAAAGACAAACTCAACGCCCGGATCAAGCCGCTGCTGACGCCGTGCATGGGCGTCGGCCAGATCAACCATTTGCTGGCGACCATCACCGCGCTGTACGTGGAGAAGGGCTACATCGCAAGTCGGCCGTACTTGAGCAGTGCGCCAGTGGCGGGGCAATCGCTGGATATCCTGATCGACGAAGGCTACATCGAGTCCATCGAACTGGCGGACCAGAGCCTGCCGGTTTCCCTCGGTGGCGCGTTCCCCGGAATGCTCGGCAAGCCGCTCAACCTGCGGGATCTGGAGCAGGGACTGGATCAGTTGAACCGTCTGCGCTCAATCGATTTGACCGCCGACATCGCCCCCGGCAGCCAGCCCGGTGCGTCAAAAATCATCCTGCGTTCGCGTACCTCCGGGCAGTCGCGCTGGAGCTTGGGCCTGGGCGCGGACAACCTCGGCAGCGCCAGCACCGGTCGTGATCGCGACACGTTGAGCCTGACCCTCGACAGCCCGCTCGAACTCAACGATCTGTTGAGCCTCAGCGCCAGCGACACCCTCAATCAGGGCGACCGCTACAGCCGCAACGCCAGCCTCTATTACGCGATTCCCTACGGTTACTGGACGTTCAGCACCTTCGCCAGCCACGCTGAATACCGCGCGCCGTTCAAGCTCAGCACGCTGACTTTCCACAGCACCGGCATCACCGATCAGCTCAGCCTGCGCGCCGACCGTGTGTTGTGGCGCGACCAGAGTCATCAGCTCAGCGCCAACCTGCAACTGGCGCACAAGGACGTCGACAGCTATCTGGAAAACGTCCGCCTCGGCATTCAGAGCCCGACCCTGACCGTGGCCGAGGCCGGGCTCAATCTGTTCTGGCTCGACCGCGCGGTGTGGAACCTCGACGTGAATTACGCCCAGGGTTTAAGCGGGTTCGGTGCCGACGACGATGCCGATCGCCAGGTCAAGAACTTGCCCAAGGCGCAGTTTCGCAAATACCGCGCCGGCCTCAGCCAGTGGCGCAACGGCCAGCTCGGCGCGCAAGCCTGGCAATGGCAGAGCCAGCTCAATTTGCAGTACAGCCCCGATCCGCTGCCAGCCATCGAACAACTGCTCGGCACCGACGATTCCGCCGTGCGCGGTTATCGGGTCAGCAGCGCGTCCGGCGCCAGCGGCGCGATCTGGCGCAATACCTTGCGCCTGCCGCTGCGCACCGATTTGCCGGTGCAGCTCACCCCGCGCGTCGGCCTCGACCACGGCTGGATCAAGGCCGATCACGGCGCCCCGGTTCAACGCCTGAGCGGCGCCAGCATCGGCCTCAATCTGGGCTGGAAAAACCTGCAAGTGGATGTCGATTACCAACGCAGTCTGAACACCCCAACCGGCCTGCACCGCGAGCCTGAAACCTGGCTGATGCGGGTCGGATTACAGATATGAACGTCAGTGAACAACAGCCATCGGACCTGAGCGCGACAGCCGTGGCCTTCAACTCAACGCGCAACGTGATGCCGCACTACATGGAGAGTTTTTTATGCCAATGAATACCTTTGCGTTTCATCTTTCCCCACGGGGCAAACTGCGCTGGGCCATCGCCAGCCTGTTCCTGGTCGCTCACCTGCCGGGCGCCATCGCCGGCGGTGTGGTGGTCGCGCCCGGCCCCGGCGGCACCGCGCAACTGCAAACCCAGGGCGGCGTCCCGATCGTCAACATCGTCGCGCCCAACGGCTCGGGTCTGTCGCACAACCAGTTCCTCGACTACAACGTCGACCGTCAGGGCCTGGTGCTGAACAACGCCTTGCAGGCCGGGCAATCGCAGCTCGCCGGGCAACTGGCGGCCAACCCGCAATTGCAGGGCCAGGCCGCGAGCGTGATCCTCAACGAAGTGATCAGCCGCAACCCGTCGGCCATCAACGGCGCCCAGGAAATCTTCGGTCGCGCCGCCGACTACGTACTCGCCAACCCGAACGGCATTTCGGTGAATGGCGGCAGCTTCATCAACACGCCGAACGCCAATCTGGTGGTCGGCCGGCCCGAGCTGAACGACGGCAAGCTGCAAGCGCTGAGCACCCGCGACGCCACTGGCCAGTTGCAGATCCAGAGCGGCGGGCTGCGCAACGGTGAAGGCTCGATCAACCTGATCGCGCCGCGTATCGACAGCCAAGGCGCAATCAGCGCTCGCGATCAACTGAACCTCACCGTCGGACGCAATCAGATCGATTACGCCAGCGGCCAGGTGAAAGCCGTGGACCCGGCGGGCAACACCACCGATCAACGAATCGACGCCAGCCTGTTTGGCGCGATGCAGGCCGGGCGCATCAACATCGTCAGCACCGCTGAAGGCGCGGGCGTGAAGGTCGGCGCTGTGCAAGTCGCCGGGCGTGACGGTGTGCAGATTCGTTCGGCTGGCGACTTGAGCGTCAGCGGTCAGGCGATCCCGGACAGCCTCGACGTGACCCGCGCCGGCATTCGCAGCAGCCAGGGCGACGTCGGCCTGCACAGCGGCAAGGACCTGACCCTGGCCGCCACCGATGTCAGCGGTCGTGACGTGAAGGTCGAGGCCAAACGCAATCTGACCCTGACCACCGTCGAAAGCCGCAAGCTCCAGGAACAGCGCGAGAACTGGAACAACAGCACCATCGGCATCACCTGGGAAACTTATGAGCGCACCAAGACCGACAGCGATTCGCGCCAGCACGGCAGCCAGATCGTCGCCAGCCGCGACGCGCAACTCTTGTCCGGCAAAGACACCGAACTGCAAGCCGCCAAGGTCGACGCGAAGAACAACCTCAGCGTGCAAAGCGGCGGCGATCTGCGCCTGACCGCCGCCACTGAAAGCCACACCCAGACCGATCAGGGCAAGCACCGCAAACACCTGTGGAAAGCCGATTGGGACAGCAGCAGCGAAGAGCAGCGCAGCATCACCAGCCAGCTGAAGGCCGGCAACATTGCCCTGCAAACCGCCGCACTGTTGCGCTCCGAAGGCGCTGAATTGAACAGCGCCGGCGATCTGCAACTGGCCGGCAAACAGGTGGAAATCACCACCGCGACCCGCACCCATCGCAGCAGCGACAACCGCTATTCCGGTGACCTGGTCGGTGGCGGTTTCTTCGGCAAGACCGGCGACGCCGACAAGGGCCAGACCCAGCATCAGGGCAGCAAAATCAACGCGGCCGGCAAGCTGGTGGTCAAGGCCGACGACGTGCGCATCAGCGGCAGCCAGGTGCGTGGCGGCAAGGACGCCAGCGTGATCAGCGACAACGGTTCGCTGACCATCGACGGCGTGCAGGACACCTCGCACAGCAACAACCACGACAAGGACAGCAAGTTCTTCGGCATCACCAAGGACGAGTCGCGCCAGAACAGCAAGGACAGCACCACGGTGCGCAGCGAGCTGGCTTCCGACAGCAACCTCAAGCTCAAGAGCGCCAAGGACATCGAAGTCGCCGGCTCCACAGTCAAGGCCGGCGGTTCGCTGACGGCGGAGGCGGCCGGTGACGTGAGCGTGCATTCGACGCAGAACACCCACGACAGCAGCAACAGCACGCAGACCCGTGGTTTCGATGCCTACGCCAAGGAGCAGACGGCGGAGCAGTATCGCGCTGGCGTGTATTACGAAGACAAGGCGCAAACCGTCACCGTCAACGACGTCACGCAGCAGGGTTCCAGCCTCAGCGGCGGCACTGTGCAAGTGAAGGCGGGCGGCGATGTGACGCTCAAGGGCTCCGAGGTGAAATCCACCGCCGGCGACACCAGCCTGAGCGGCAAGAACGTCTCGTTGCTGGCCGAGCAGGACAGCCACACCACCTCGACCGAAACCCGCAGCACCGGCGGTGGTTTCTACTACACCGGCGGCCTCGACCGCGCGGGCAGCGGCGTGGATTTCTCGCATAACACTTCGCAAGACACCACCGGCAAAACCACTGCGCAAACCACCGGCGTGCAGAGCAGCGGCAGCCTGAACATCAACGCTGACAAACTCGCCACCGAGGGCGCGCAACTCAAGGCCGGCAACGGCCTGAACGTCGCCGCCAACGAAGTTGACAACCGTGCCGCCAGCAACACCGAAAGCAGCACTCACAGCGAGAGCAACTGGTCGGCGGACATCGGCGCCAACGTCGAGTACAAGGACATCGCCCGACCGATTGCCGGCGCGGTGAAAGAAGTGCTCGCCGGCAAGGTGCCGGACAAGGATGCACTGGCCAATCTCGGCCAGCCGAACGTCGGTATCGACGTGGCAGTCGGTCATGCCAGCGCCGATAAAACCGAGCAGGGCAGCAACGCTGTGGTCAGTCGGTTCGACGGCCAGACCGTGGACGTGAAGGTCGGCGGCACGCTGCACGATCAGGGCACCCAGTACAACGCCAGCGCCGGCAAAGTGAACATCAGCGCCGATAAACTGGTGGCCGATGCCGCGAACAACACCCACAGCAGCACCGACAATGCGGTCGATGCCAAGGTCGATGTGCGCGTCTACACCAAGACCGGTGAAGACGTGAACGTGGCCGGCAGCGGCGCGGGTGGCAGCAGCCAGTCGAGCAAGAACAGCTCCACGGCGGTGGTCGGCGGTTACGCTGGCAACCAGGGCGTGAACATCAATGTCGGCGGTGATGCACAGTTTGAAGGCAGCCGTTTCGACGGTGGGCAGGGCGGTGTCAGCGTCAAGACCGGCGGTGACCTGGCCCTGAATCAGGCCAACGACCGTCAGAGCAGCGACAGCTCGAGCCTGCGCGGCAACGGCTCGCTGACGGTCGGCACCTTGCCGGGCACTGACGGCACCAACGTCGATCTCGGCGCTGGATTCCAGCTCGATCACAAAGGCAATAAGACCACCGACAGTCAGGCGCACGTCGCCAGCCTCAGCGGCAACGGCTCGGTGCATCTGAGCAGCGGCGGTAATCAGGTACAGCAAGGCACGAATATCGACAGCGCTGCTGCTATCGACCTGAAAGCTGGCGGCAAGCTCGATCTGCAAGCGGCCACGGATTCGCACGTCGCCACCGGCAGCAATCTCGGCGGCGGCCTGAAGGCCGGCGGTAGCAAGACCAGCAGCGAGAAGAGCCGCGATCAGGGCGGCAACCTCAGCGGCAACTTCAACATCGGCCGGGTCAACGAGAACACCCAGACCCTCAGCGGTGGCCAGCTCAACAGCCAGAATGGCATCGCGTTGAGCGGCGATTCGGTGCACCTGCAAGGCACTCAGGTCAGCGCGCCAAACGTCAGCATCGACGCGCAGAAGGGCGGTTTCGTTCAGGAGTCCGCGCAGTCCACCGACAGCCGCAACAACTGGAACGTAGCGCTGAACGCCGGCGGCAACCTGAGCAAAAGCACACCGACCGCCGCCGATGAAAAAGTCAGCAGCGATCACGGCCTCAATGTCGGGGCCAAGGTGGGCGTGGACTACCTGCAAGGCACTACCCAGCAGAACAGCCAGATCAAGGCCGACACGGTGGTGTTGAACAGCGCCGGTGATGCGAGCCTGAACGGTGCGCGGATCGATGCGCGCAACGTCAGCGGCAACGTGGCGGGTGATCTGTCGGTCGAAAGCCGTCAGGACACCAGCACTCACGCCAAGGTGGATGTGGATCTGGGCCTGACCGCCAAGAAGACCCCGGCCGACGACAAGGGCAAACTGGCTGGCACCGACTACAAGCCAACGCTGAAAGTCGACGGCGAATACGCGCACAAGGACAGTGTGAAACAGGCCTCCGGCATCAACGCTGGTGAGGGTGTGAATCTCACCGTCGGCGGCGCCACGCAACTGACCGGTGCGCGGATTTCTGCCGCCGAAGGCAAGGTCGATCTGGGTGGTTCGAAGGTCAGCAGCAGCGATCTGAGCAACCTCGACTACGGCGTAAAAGCCGGCCTCGACCTGCCACACAAAACCGAAGAAAACGCACCGAAGGTGTCCCTTGAAAACGGCAACCTGAAAGTCGGCCCGGTGACCCTGAGCGGTCATTTCGACAGTCAGTCACTTCAAGCGGGTATTGACGAAAAAGGCTGAGCCACCATGCGTTCAGGGCTGCTCAACCAAGGTGGCTTGACAGCCCTGCGATAATGGAACGTGAACCGCAGCTTGCGCGGTGCATTTCATCAAAACGCAGAGGAATGTGTTCCATGGATAATCAAGCGCTCAAGGCCTTGTTCGACCAGCAGTCAGCTGTCTACGACAAACAATGGGCCGGGATGGCGCCTATTCGCGACGCCCTGTACCTGCTGCTTGATTCTGTATTTGCAAGCCTGCCGACCAATGCCCGCATTCTCTGCGTCGGCGTGGGTACCGGTGTGGAAATGGCCCATCTGGCGCAGCAGTTTCCCGGCTGGCAATTCACCGCAGTCGACCCTTCGGGCGCCATGCTCGACGTGTGCCGTCAGCGAGCGAAAGAGGGTGGTTTCATTGACCGCTGCCGGTTTCACGAAGGCTACCTCGATACCCTGACGGATGAATCCGGTTACGACGGCGCGACCTGTTTTCTGGTGTCGCAGTTTTTGCTCGATCCTCAGGCGCGTATCGACTTTTTCCATGAGATTGCCCGTCGTCTGCTGCCGGGCGGGGTGCTGGCGAACGCTGATCTGGCCTCGGATACTCAATCCCCGGCCTATGAAGCATTGCTGCGTCACTGGATGACGCTGATGGCCTCGGCCCAGGTGCCGGCGGAGATGCTTGAGCGAGCGCGTTTGGCCTATGCCCGGGATGTGGCAATTCTGCCAGCGCCGCAGGTCGCCGATCTGATAGAGGCGGCCGGGTTCGAGACGCCGGTCCAGTTCTTTCAGGCGGGTTTGATGCATGGGTGGTTTTGCTCGCGCAAGGCAGAGATCGCCGCGAGTTAGAGCGCTGGAGGCGTTGGGTAAAACAGCTTCGCCGGCATTCCCGAGGAATCCATTGCTTCGGCTTAATAGGAAGCATTACTATTCACGCCCCTTTCCTCAGCACGCCGCAATGATCCCCATGCTGCCCCGCAGACCCGGCTTTCTCGAGCATTACGAAGAGTTGATCGGCACCTGGACCCGTCGCCTGCGCAATCGCTCGCAGGCCGAGGATCTGGCGCACGACACCTTTGTGCGGGTGCTCGAATCCGATTCGTCGACGGTGCAGCAACCCCGGGCGTATTTGCACCAGACCGCGCGCAACATCGCGGTGGACGGCTATCGGCGTGAGGACCGGCGGGGCGCCATGGAGTCGGAGGCGATCGATCTCAGTGAGTCGCCGACCGGCGATCCGGAGCATTACATGCATGCGATCCAGCTGGCCGATTCCATCGAACGGGCGCTCACGGAGCTGCCGGTCAACTGCCGACGAATCTTCGTCTGGCAGAAGATCGAGGGCCTGACCCAGGCGGAAATCGCCGAACGCCTGGGCCTGTCCAAGAACATGGTGGAAAAGTATATGATCCGCACCCTGCGGCATCTGCGTGATCGCCTGGACGGGGCGCAATCATGAGCCGTGGCGTCTTTTCATCCCCAGCCAAACAGGACATTCCATGATGGATACTCGTGATTGCGCGTGCGGGCAAACAACGGTGCGCGATGACGCGGCACGCTGGTTTGTGCGTTTGCAGGAGCCGGCCGTCAGTGTCGACGAACAGCAGCGCTTCGACGCGTGGCTGAACGAACATCCGCAGCACCGTGACGAATTCCAGTTGCTGCAAGGCTTGTGGACGGCGGCGGATCTGCTGCCGGCGCCACGGCTTAAAGCTTTGTGCGAAACCCCGCCGGCGCGGCGCGAACGCCGTCCGTTGTTGCGTTATGCCGTGGCGGCGAGCGTAGTCGCGGTGGCGCTCGGGCTCGGGCTGTTCAGTGGTTTGAATCATCCGCAAGGTTACAGCGCCGAATTCGCCACCGCGCTGGGCGAGCGCAAGCATGTTGCGCTGCCGGATGGTTCGGTGATCGACCTCAACAGCCGCAGCCGTTTGCAGGTGCGTTTCGAGAAGGATCGGCGGCTCATCGAATTGACCGAAGGCGAAGCGATGTTCAGTGTCGAGCACGACACGTCCCGCCCGTTCGTGGTCGAGGCCGGCAGCGGCAAGGTCACGGTGACCGGCACCCGTTTCGATGTGCGGCGTGACGTGACGCAGACCCGGGTCGCGGTGGAGCAGGGCACGGTCAAGGTGCAGGGCCGTGATGCGGCCGAGGCCGATTTCATCAGCCTCACTGCCGGCCTCGGCACGCGGATCGATGCCCAGGGCAAAGTGGCGCCGGCGTATGCGGTCAACCCGGCGGAGCTGACGGCCTGGCGCAGCGGCAAACTGGTGTTCAACAACGCCAGCCTCAGCGAAGTCGCCGAGGAAGTGTCGCGTTATCGCGACAAGCCGCTGAAAGTCGCCAACCCGACCGTCGCCAATTTGCGCCTGACCAGCGTGTTCAAATCCGACAATACCGATGCCTTGCTCAAGGCCTTGCCAAGCATCCTTCCGGTGGCCGTGCGCACCCTTGCCGACGGCAGCCAGGAAATAATTTCAAAATAAAATTCAGGTTTTTTTCGAGTTCGTCGTCTTCCTGTTCAACTGCAACTGGTTTGCATTAACAGCCGCACACTCTTGCGATCCACAGGACTCCGTTCGACGTGAAAAACTCCACCGCTAAAAACAAAAAATCCCCTTGGTTGCCGCTGGCGCTTGCGCTGGCGGTCAACGCCGCCGTGCCGATGGCCTTCGCCGCCGAAGCCATTCACATCCGCGCCCAGCCGCTGGGTCAGGCCCTGAGCGAACTGGGTCAGCAAACTTCATTGCAGGTGTTTTTCAGCCCGGACCTGGTCGCCGGCAAACAGGCGCCGGCGGTGGACGGCAACCTTTCTCCCGAGCAGGCCCTGCGCCAATTGCTGCAAGGCAGCGGACTGGATTATCAGATCAATGAAGGCTCGGTAACCTTGTCCCCGGCCCCGACTTCCGCCGCCAACGGCCCGCTGGAGCTGGGCGTGACCGACATCAAGGTTGTCGGCGACTGGCTCGGCGACGCCAACGCCGCCGTGGTGCAGAACCACCCCGGCGCGCGCACCGTGATCCGCCGCGAAGCGATGGTCGAGCAGGGCGCGATGAACGTCGGCGACGTGCTGCGCCGCGTGCCGGGCGTGCAGGTGCAGGAAGCCAACGGCACCGGCGGCAGCGATATTTCGCTGAACGTCGGCGTGCGGGGTTTGACGTCGCGCCTGTCGCCACGCTCCACCGTATTGATCGACGGCGTGCCGGCCGCGTTCGCCCCGTATGGCCAGCCTCAACTGTCGATGGCGCCGATCTCTTCCGGCAACCTCGACAGCATCGACGTGGTTCGTGGTGCCGGTTCCGTGCGTTACGGGCCGCAGAACGTCGGCGGCGTGATCAACTTCGTGACCCGCGCGATCCCGGAAAAAACCACCGGTGAAATCGGCACGACCCTGGAAACCTCGCAGCACGGTGGCTGGAAACACATCGACACCGCGTTTCTCGGCGGCACTGCCGACAACGGCATCGGCATGGCGCTGTTGTACTCGGGCGTGAACGGCAACGGTTACCGCGAGCGCAACAACGGCAACGACATCGACGACGTGATCCTCAAGACCCACTGGGCGCCGACCGATCAGGACGATTTCAGCCTCAACTTCCATTACTACGACGCCAGCGCCGACATGCCCGGCGGCCTGACGCAGAAGCAGTACGACGACAAACCGTTCCAGTCCGACCGCGACTACGACGGCTTCAGCGGCCGCCGCAAGGACGTGTCGTTCAAGTGGATCCGGCAGATCGACGAGCGCACACAGGCGGAAGTGCTGACCTACTATTCCGACAGTTTTCGCGGCAGCACCATCGCCGCCCGCGATCAGAAAACCCTCAGCTCGTTTCCGCGTTCTTACTACACGCTGGGCATCGAGCCGCGCGTTTCGCGTGTGTTCGACGTCGGCCCGACCACCCAGGAAGTCAGCGTCGGTTACCGTTATTTGAAAGAGGCGATGCACGAGCAGTCGAGCCGTCTGGCGCTGGTCAACAACGAGCCGGTGGTCACCAAGACCTCCGACGGTCATGTGTTCCAGGATCGCACCGGTGGCACCGAGGCCAACTCGGTCTACATCGACAACAAGATCGACGTCGGCAACTGGACCGTGACCCCGGGTATTCGCTTCGAACACATCAGCACCGACTGGCATGACCGCGCCGTGCTCGACACCGCCGGCAAACGCGTCCCGGAGAAAAACCGCAGCATCGAAAGCAACGAGCCGCTGCCGGCCCTGAGCGTGATGTATCACCTGTCCGATGCGTGGAAGCTGTTCGCCAACTACGAGACGTCGTTCGGCAGCCTGCAATACTTCCAGCTCGGCCAGGGCGGCTCGGGTGACCAGACTGCCAACGGTCTGGAACCGGAAAAAGCCAAGACCTACGAAATCGGCACGCGCTACAACGATGACGTGTGGGGCGGGGAAGTGACGCTGTTCTACATCGACTTCGACGATGAGCTGCAATACGTCAGCAACGACGTGGGCTGGACCAACCTCGGCGCGACCAAGCACCAGGGTGTCGAAGCGTCGGTGCACTACGACATGGCGGCGCTCGATCCACGCCTCGACGGCCTGACCGCCAACGCCGGTTTCACCTACACCCGCGCCACGTACGAAGGCGAGATTCCTGGCTTCAAGGGCCGTGATCTGCCGTATTACTCGCGTCAGGTGGCGACCGTCGGCCTGCGTTACGACATCAACCGCTGGACCTACAACATCGACGGTTTCGCCCAGTCCAAGCAGCGCGCCCCCGGTACAGGTGTGAACGCCGACGGTAGCTTCAACGGCAACTACATCACCGAAGGCACGGCAGACGGGCAGTACGGCGACATTCCGGGCTACGTGACCTGGAACGTGCGTGGTGGCTATGACTTCGGTGCGCAGCTGTCGAACCTGAAGCTCGGCGCCGGGGTGAAGAACATCTTCGACAAGCAGTACTTCACCCGCTCCAGCGACAACAACTCGGGGATCTACGTGGGCACGCCACGGACGTTCTTCGTGCAGGCCAGCGTCGGTTTCTGATAGACCGAGGTGGCTTCATCGCGGGCAAGTCGAATCGTCGAACCGCCGCTCCCACAGGGATCGTTTGTATCTCGTGGGAGCAGGTTCGCTTGGGGAGGGCGCTTAGATGATGTTTCTCAGACCTTGAGCGCTTTCCCACCGATGGCCACCGCCACCAGCAACGTCGCCATCAGCCCGAAGGCAAAACTCAGGCTGCTGGCGTGGGCGACAAACCCGATCACCGCCGGCCCTGCCAGAATTCCTGCATAACCCAGCGTGGTGATTGCCGGCACGGCGATGCTTTCCGGCATCACCGTCTGTTTGCCCACTGCGGTGTAAAGCACCGGCACGATGTTCGAACACCCGGCGCCGACCAGCGCATAACCGAGCAGCGCGGCTTGCCAACTCGGGGCGAAGGTCGCCAGAAACAATCCCGCCGCCGCCAGCAGACCGCCAAACAGAATGATCCGGGTCGCACCCAATGCCCGGACGATCCGGTCACCGGTCAGACGGCCCGCCGTCATGGTCAGCGCGAACGCTGCGTAACCCAATCCCGCATAGGCGGTGTCGATCCCGCGTTCCTGCGCCAGAAACACCGCGCTCCAGTCCAGCGCTGCGCCTTCGGTGAGGAACACAATGAAGCACATCCCGCCGATGAACAGCACGATCCCGTGGGGCACTGCGAAGGCCGGCCCCGAGCTTTCACTGCCGTAAGGCAACATGTGCGGCACCGCCTTGAACAGCGCCGCGATCAACACCACGACCACCACCAGCATCGCCGCCAGTGGCGACAGCCCGAGACCCAGCAGGGCGCTCACGCCCGCCGCGCCGACGATCCCGCCGAGGCTGAACAGGCCGTGAAACCCCGACATCATGTTCTTGCCGCTGGCCCGCTCGACGATCACCGCTTGCAGGTTCACCGTCGAATCCACCGTGCCCAGTCCGGCGCCGAACATGAACAACGTGGCGATCAGCGCCGGAATCGACGACACCGTCGCCAGCAACGGCAATGCTGCACAGATCAGCAGCGTGCCGCCGGTGGCCACTTTCCGGCAGCCAAACCGCGAGGCCAGAATCCCCGCCAGCGGCATCGCCAGGATCGAACCGACGCCCAGGCACAGCAACAGCAACCCCAACGTCCCTTCATCGAGACCGGCGCGCGCCTTGGCGTAGGGCACCAGCGGCGCCCACGCGGCGATGCCGAGCCCGGCAATGAAGAAGGCGATGCGCGTGGACATCTGTTCGAGGCGTCCGGGAACGAACGTGTCTTGAGGGGTGAGGCTGGTCATAACGATCCTTGGCAAAAAACGTTTCAGCAGCGGACATCCTTGCACAGCTCTTTCGCTGGAGCGAGCCCGCTCGCGTCTGCAGGGCGTTGCGATTTACAGTGGCGCCCCTGTCGACGGGAAAAACAAGGGCGGGCTCATGACGCAGTTCTACGATGCACGAGGCAATATCTACGGAGTCGTTTCACCCCAGGCGCTGCGCGCTGCCGGAATCGAATTACCAACGGGCGCCGCGCAGTGCGCGCTGTCGCGGCAGGCATGGAGCTCCGCTGCCATCGCGCTGTGCTGCGATTGGCCCGAAGGTCGGCGCCCCGTCGGCAGCAAGTCCCATCGCAGCGATGGCCTGTTGATCGGCCCGTTTCAATCCGCGCCGCCCTTCGACCTGCTGATCGTCAACACCGACGGCACGCTGGCTGAACGCAGCGGCAACGGCCTGACGATTTTCTCCCAGGCGCTGCTCGAACAGGGGCTGATGCCGCAGGAGGGGGCGACGCTGCAGGTGCATCACGACAAACAGGACGCGCAATCGCCAGTGCCAACCTCGGTCAAGCCGGCGCAAGTGGCGGGCGTGCAGGGTTTCTGGCTGGACCTCGGCCAGCCCGGTTTCGGCCCGGCAGCGGTCGGTGCGCTCGGCGTTGAACCGGTGCCGTTTAACGGTGTGGAGGTCAGCCGTGTTCGTCCGCTGGCGCAGCTCGATCCCGCCTGGGCGCACAGCCAGTTCGTGCGCATCGGCAATCCACATTGCGTGACGCTGGTTCAGGATGAAGCCGCATTGCCGAGCAACGCGCAGATGCTTGAATCGCCGCTGACGGACCGTCTGACCGCCATCGCCTACGCCATGCCCACCGGCGCCGGCCAGCCATGCCCGGCCGGGGTCAACCTGCAATGGGCGATGCGCGCCGGCGATCAACGCATCGTCGCGCGAGTGTTCGAACGGGGCGAGGGGCCAACCGCCTCATCCGGTACCAGCGCCAGTGCGGTGGCGAGTGCGGCGTGGCGGGTGGGCTGGGTATCGGCGGGAGAAGTGCAGGTGGTGATGCCGGGCGGTACCGCGCCGATCCTGCTGGAGGAGTGCAATGGAGAACTGACTGGCGTGCGCCTGTTCGGCACCGCAGTGCGCGACGAGAGTAGCTGAAACCCCGAGATCAGAAGCGCCCGACAGTGTCGCTCACCGCACCGCTGGTGAATGCGTTGTTCGCGCCGGCCTGCCAATACACCGCTGTCGGAGCCTGGCCACGTACGATGCATTTCCATTCGAGCTTTTGCTGACCTGGCACCTCAACGTTTGTACTCCAGCGGTTGTTGTTCAACTTCAACGCTATCGCATGTTGTGGGTCCCACGCCCCGAACTCCAGCGATGAACCCGCCGCAAAGACACTTTCGCCCGGTTGCGGATTGGCGTTGTCGCAATGCACGTTGACTGCCACTGTCGCCGGTTCCACAGGTCCGCTCCAGATCCGGATATCGCCGTTATCCCAGCTCAAGGCCGGCGTGCCCAACCCCTGCGGCAACTGCTGCAGATCGGACTTCAGCGCTATGACCAACGTCCCGCTCACGCCCGATGTGGTGGCAACCAGCCCCGAATAAAAGGTGTTGAAGCGAACCGGCGAATCCGCACGGATACCGGCGGCCTTGCGCAGTTTGATCAATTGCCGGATCAGTTGGTCACGCTGCCAGTCGTACATGTGCGGCCAGTACACGGTCGGTGTGCCTGGGCTGCTGAGGATGTAGGCGTAAGCCAGATTGACCAGTGGATCGGGTAGCCTCCAATGGCGTTGACCGCTGTAGACGCCGGGTGAAGGGCCGGTGTCGTGATTGTCGGTGAAGGTCACTGCGACTGCGCGCCACGCAGGATCCGGATTGCCATTCAAACCGTGGCGCCACTCGGCGATCGAGCCGTTCTGCATGCGCTCCTTGAGGGCAAAATCGAACACCGTGCAGTGCGAATGATCCGACCAGTCCTTGAGCACATCCTGCCAGCTCGCGCTGCGTCGCCAGTCACCCTGGGGGTATTCGTTCGGGCCTTTCCAGTTTTCGCCGACGCAGAATTGCTGGTTGCCGAAGGCGCTCATCCAGCGATCCACGGTTTGCGGCGAATAACCACGGACGAAGTCAAAGCGCAGGCCTTGAGCGCCGTAGTTGTCGCGCAGATTGATGAATTCTTTTTTGAAGGCGTCGAAGACTGTCGGATTGGCAGTGTTCAGGTCGGCTGCGCCATCCATGAACGGGTCACCTTCATCACATTGCATGCAGTCTTGTCGCCATTCGTTGGTCCCTCGCGGAAACATCGAATAGACCGCTTTATCGCTCATGTGATTGGGCACGACGTCGTAGACGACTTTCACGCCCGCGCTATTGAGCGCCAGCACCGCTTGTTTGAGTTGCTGATCGCTGCCGTAACGGCCGTTCTTGTCGAAGCTGTTCCAGAAGTATCCTTCACCGCCGCCGGCAGCCGTGGGTGTATTCCACTGCGAGGAATCGGTCCACGGCGGCGGCATCCAGATCAGCGTGAAGCCGTCGTTGCCAATGGCCGTCGCCTGTTGCGCAAGTACCGAATACCAAGATGTTGGATGGCGGCTGGAGTTCCAGTGAAAGCCTTGCAACAGGATCTCTTCACCGCTGCCGTTGCGAACGGCGGCGATCGTCGCTGTCGTTGTGGCGAAGGCCAGACAGACAGCGAAAACCAGGCGAAATGGTGAAGTCCCTTTCATGATCGTCCCCCGGGAACGATTGATCCCTTGGGACTTACTGTGGGCCGGTTCGCTGCGGTTGTCGCCTGTCAGATCTGACAGTCCGGCACTAACCTTTCGCGATAAAACCACTGCGAACCATAACCGCCGCTCAACTCTCCATGAACTCCACCACCGGCATCTGCCGCTTCATCAGCACTTTGCCGTTGCGGATCGAATACAGCGGCAGGCCCTGGCTGCGGATCACTTCGTAGTCGCTGTCCGCCGACAAGATCAGCAGGTTGGCCGGGCGGCCCTGTTCCAGACCGTAGCGTTCGCCAAGGTGCATGGCCTTGGCGCTGTTGTCGGTGACCAGATCCAGCGCGCTCTGCAGGTTGCGGTAGCCGAGCATGTGGCAGATGTGCAGGCCGGCTTCGAGTACCCGCAGGATGTTGCCGTTGCCCAGCGGATACCACGGATCGACGATCGAATCCTGACCGAAACAGACGTTCATCCCGGCTTCGAGCAGCTCGTTCACGCGGGTCACGCCCCGGCGTTTCGGGAAGTTGTCGAAGCGACCTTGCAGGTGAATGCTTTCGGTCGGGCAGGAGACAAAAC
This sequence comes from Pseudomonas sp. B21-021, assembly GCF_024749205.1. NCBI lineage: Bacteria > Pseudomonadati > Pseudomonadota > Gammaproteobacteria > Pseudomonadales > Pseudomonadaceae > Pseudomonas > Pseudomonas sp. B21-021. Next base: position 4,317,270 of record NZ_CP087192.1, on the reverse strand, counting down.
TGATCCCCGAATGCCCGAGCAGGCGGAACAGTTTGGCGCAGTAGGCGTTGTCGTAGGAGCCCATCGCCGTAGTGTGGCTGGCGGTCACGAGGGCGCCCATGTCGCGGCTGCGGGCCTCTTCGGCCAGCACTTCGAGGAAGCGCGAATGCGGGTCGTCGGTTTCGTCGCAGTGCACGTCCACCAGGCAGCCGGTGCGTTCGGCCAGGTCCATCAAAAACTTCACCGAGCTGACGCCCTGATCGCGGGTGTACTCGAAATGCGGGATCCCGCCGACCACATCGGCGCCCATGCGGATCGCTTCTTCCATCAGCTCGCGCCCGTTGCGGAACGATTCGATGCCTTCTTGGGGGAACGCGACGATTTGCAGGTCGATCAGGTGACGGCTTTCCTCGCGCACTTCGAGCATCGCCTTGAGCGCGGTGAGTTGCGGGTCGGTGACGTCGACGTGGGTGCGCACGTGCTGAATGCCGTGGGCGGCGAGGGTCTGAATGGTTTTCTTCGCCCGGGTTTTGGTGTCTTCCTGGGTGATGGTGACCTTGCGCTCGCCCCAGCACTCGATGCCTTCGAACAGCGTGCCGCTCATGTTCCAGCGCGGCTCGCCGGCGGTCAGGGTGGCGTCGAGGTGAATGTGCGGCTCGACGAAGGGCGGCACCACCAGATTGCCGCCGGCGTCGAGGTCGTCGGGGCCCAGGGTCGGCGCTTCGGTCTGGCGCGCGATGCTGCGGATCAGGCCGTCTTCGAGGTGCAATTCGTGCAGACCTTCCTGGTTGCGCAGTCGGGCGTTGATGATGTGCATCGGGCGAATCCTTTTATAGATCTTGTAGAGGGGCGGCCGCGTTGCGGGCGCCGAGCAGGCCGGTCACTGCGATATACGTTAACGCGGCAACGGCGATCCCGACCAGCGGCGCGACCCACGGCGAGCCGAACGCCGCGACGGTTCCGGCCGCGTAAGCCGCAAGCCCCGGCCAGTTGAACGCCGGTAACCGTGCGTCGGCCAGACGCGGATAACGCCCGCGCCAGCGGAAGAAGAAGTCCGCCATGATCACGCCGCCAATCGGCGGAATCACCGTGCCGAGCAGGATCAGATAAGGCACCAGCATGTCGTACATGCCGAGCAGCGCGAGCGCCGTGCCGATCACGGCACCGACCAGGGTCACGGTCTTGCGGCGCCCGGTGCGCAGCAGGTTGCAACCGGCAACGGCGAAGTTGTAGATGGTGTTGTCCTGGGTGCTCCAGATGTTCAGCAACAGCATCGCCATCGCCGCCATGGCGAAGCCTTGCAACAGCAACACTTCGACCACGTCGGGCTGTTGATAGACGATTGCGCCATAGGCGCCGATCAGCACCATCAGGCCGTTGCCGATGAAAAAGCCGATCAGGCTGGCGAGCACCGCGACCCGAGCCGAGCGCGAAAACCGCGTCCAGTTGGTGGCCTGGGTCGCGCCGCTGACGAAGGTGCCGAACACCAGCGTGATGGCGGTCGACCAGTCCAGTGAACCGCTGGGCACGACGCTGAGCAAGCCGTCGAGGCCGCCGACTTTCACGGTCGCAACCCACATCGACAGCATCAGCAGCAACATCATCGCCGGCACTGCGATGTACGACAGAATCTCCAGCCCGCGATAACCGACATACGCCGTGGCGCAGAACACCAGGCCGAACAGCACCATCAGCCCCAGCACCGTGGCTTCGTTCAGATCGAAATACTTGCCGAGCACCACCGCCGCCGTCGCGGTGCCCCAGGCGTACCAGCCGATCTGGGTGAATCCGAGGATCAGGTCGCTGAGCTTGCTGCCGACTTCGCCAAAACAGAAGCGCCCCATCAGCACCGAATTCAGCCCGCTCTTGAAGGCGATGTAACCGAGGCCTGCGGCGTACACGCCGAGCAGCAGGTTGCCGATGACGATGACGGCGAGCATTTCGCCGAAGTTGAATGCCACACCGAGCTTGCCGCCGGCAAACATGGTCGCGGTGAAGAAGGTGAAGCCCAGCAGCACCATCGCCGTCGAGGCCAGGCCTTTGCGCGCGTGCATCGGCACTTCACTGAGGGGGTAATCGTTGCCGGGATCGTTTTGCGTCATGGGGCGTTCCTTGCTGGAAAGGGGAGGACGCGAAGAGGTTGCAGCGGTCGTGCCAAACGCGATGTTGCGGGTATTTATAGACGAGGCACGGATGATCGGCGCGAAAGCAGTGCATCGGGCGCCGTACCGAACCATGTGGGAGCAGCTGTTCCCACAGGGTCACGGGATTGGATCAGAGGAACCGCAGCAGCGCGGCGACTATGGCTTCAGGCGCATCTTCCTGCACCAGATGCCCGGCATTCGGGACCGGATGAAACTGCGATCCCGGAATCATCTTGTGCAACTCGCGTCCGCGCTCGATGGGAATCCACTGATCCTCCTCGCCCCAGAGAATCTGCACCGGGCAGCGGATCGTCGGGTACAGCGGCTGCGCTTCCAGCGTGTAGCGCTGATCCATCTGCGCGATCTGCCGGTAGAACGCCGCTTGCCCCGGATCGCCCAGCCACGGCTGCACGTAGGGCGCCAGTTCATCATCGGGAATATCCCGGTGAATCGCCCCGCGAATATAGGTCGGCACGATGGCGCGCTGGATGTAATCCGGCAGGCCGCTGAACGCCGCCTCATGCTGGCGCACGTGCTGCACGAACGGTGATCCCCACGGCGTCAGCGCCACCGGGTCGATCAGCGTCAGGCTGCGGTAATCCTTGCCATTGAGCAGATGCGCGCGCAGCACGGTGGCGCCACCGAAGTCGTGGGCGACCACGTCCGGGCGTTGCAGATTCCAGTGATCGAGCAACTGAGCGAACAATTCGTTCTGCACGCCGAGGGAGACATCGGCGTCCGGTTGCTCGGATTGGCCGTAGCCCAGCAGGTCGAAGTAATGCACCCGGTGCGTGGCGAAAAAGTGCGGCGCGATGCGGTGCCACACGTAGGAAGAGAAGGGCGTACCGTGCACGAACACCAGCGGCGGGCCGTCGCCGCGTACCCCGTGGCGAATCTGTCGCCCGTTGAAATCAAAGACCTGATCCAGCAGCCAGTCCGTCATGGGCCTGTCCTCTTGGCGGGTTCGAGCCAAAAAGCATAGGCGTAAAAAAACCACCGGTCTCGGTGGTTTTTTGTGTCGCGGGAATTACTCGCCGCGATAGATGCAACCGCTGGTGCAGGTCTCGTGGATGCGGATCGCACTGAGTTCCGGCAGCAGGGGCTTCAATTCATTCCAGATGAATTTGGCCAGCACTTCGCTGGTCGGGTTCTCGAGGCCCGGAATGTCGTTGAGGTAGTTGTGGTCCAGACGCTCGTACAGCGGCTTGAAAATCGCCTTGATCTCGGAGAAATCACGGATCCAGCCGGTGTGCGGATCGAGGTCGCCGCTCAGGTGAATCGCCACTTTGAACGAGTGACCGTGCAGGCGTCCGCACTTGTGGCCGTCCGGTACGTGGGGCAGGCGGTGGGCGGATTCGAAGGTGAACTCTTTGAAAATTTCCACAGTGATTTCAGCTCTGTTCAGATGGCGTTCGCCGCAGCGAATTCGGGCAGGCGGCGAGTTTACCAGCTTGTCTTCGGCTGTGCTGACTAAAGGGTCAGCAAGCGCTCGGCGAGGCGACCATTGGCAGTCAGTTCAAGGAATTCGTCGCCCATCCGGCGGCTCTCGTCCATCGCCGCGCGCCAGTATTTCTGCCGGCTCGGCGCATCGCCCATGAAGCGCTTGAAGTCGTTACGGTCGGGGAGTTTGCCGTAGGGCAGGCGCGCCAGGTATTCCTTGGACGGCGCGAGCAACAGCACGTCCTGCAAGCGCTCCACCGAAGCTTTGCGCCACGGCAGGGTCTTGTCGAACCAGCCCGGAATCACCCGGTCGGTGAAGTGCGGATACAGCACGATGCCGTCACCGCTGTAGGGCAGGTCGAGGTGATAGTCGAGCAGACCGCCGTCGCGGAACGTGCCGGCACCGGCGCCCGGCAGGTCGCGCACGCCTTCCATGACCATCGGGATCGAACCCGAGGCCAGCAGCGCCTGGCGCAGGTTGCCGGCATCGAGGGCGACGAAGCGCGACGGGAAGTCGTTCAGCGCATGCACCGGCGGCGCCAGGCGTGGGTCGTGGATGATCAGCCGTTCGAAGTGCCGCGACAGCCGCGCGCGGCCCCGCAGGTTGTCGGCGATCACCGAGCCCAGCGCCAGCCCGAGCCGGCCGCGATGGTCGTCCGCCAGCCCGCCGTGGCTTTTGACCACCATGATGTTCAAGCGGTAATGGGCGTTGTCGAGGAGCAAGGCATCGCGGCCGTCGAGCAGGTCATCGAGCATGCGTTGCGAGCTGCGGCTGACGTCGCCGATGGTCACGCCTTTGTTGAAGTTCTGCTCGGTGTACAGCTGACCGAGGCGGCGGATGCCTTCGGCGGCGTCCGGTAGACAGGCGCTGGCGAAGCGCCAGGAGCCCACCGACGCACCGATCAGCGAACGTTCGCGCGGCGCCGCCGGCAGCCACTCGCCGAACAACGCCAGATCCAGCCCCTGAATTCCCAGCGCCTTCGGCCCACCGGCAGCGCCGGGCAGGGTGCCGACGTCGGCAGCGTTCAGGCCTTGGGCACGAATGCGCGCCATGGCTCGGGGGCCGGCCTTGAGGGTCAGAGAAGGGAACTTGATGTGAATGGCGGTCATACCGGTCTCGATCGTTAGCAAGCGAAAGATTATAAGCACATGTTGCCGTGGCTGCAGGAGCAGACCCCATGATGGCAATTCAGTTTCAGTTAAGTTCGCACCGTTAAGGTGCCGCCCGTAGCGACACATAAAAATACGGAGACACCATGAAAACCCTGACTGCCCTGACCATTGCCTCGATCATCGGCCTCACCGCCGGCACCGTTCACGCCCGCGATCTCGGCCCGGATGAAGCCCTGCGCCTGCGCGACGCTGGTACTATCGTCTCCTTCGAGAAGCTCAACGCCACCGCGTTGGCCAAACACCCGGGTTCGACGATCACCGACACCGAGCTGGAAGAGCAGTACGGCAAGTACATCTACCAGATCGAACTGCGTGATCCGCAGGGGCTGGAATGGGATCTGGAACTGGATGCGGTGAGCGGGCAAGTGCTCAAGGATCATCAGGATACGTAATGAAGGTTAATGTTCGCGCCACCCGCCGTACGGCATTGGCGCTGGTGATGTTTTGCTCGACGGCCATGGCCCGTGACCTGGGTCCCGACGAAGCCCTCAATCTGCGCAAGCAGGGCGTGATTTTGCCGCTGGAGCAAGTGCTGCAGCAGGCGATGGACCGTTATCCCGGCGCGAAACTGCTGGAAGTCGAGCTGGAAGAAAAACACGACGTCTACATTTATGAAGTCGAGTTGCTGACCGTCGAAGGCGTGGCCCGCGAGCTGCACCTGAAGGCCGATACCGGCGAACTCGTGAAAGACAAGGAAGATTGACCCATGCGCTTGCTTCTGGTGGAAGACCACGTACCGCTAGCCGACGAACTGCTCGCCGGCCTGCAACGTCAGGGCTACGCGGTGGACTGGCTGGCGGACGGGCGCGATGCGGTCTATCAGGGCAGCAGCGAGCCCTATGACCTGATCGTCCTCGACCTCGGTCTGCCCGGCGTGCCGGGGCTTGAGGTGCTGGCGCAATGGCGCGCCGGCGGTCTGACGATTCCGGTGCTGATCCTCACCGCCCGCGATTCCTGGGCCGAGCGCATAGAAGGCCTGAAGGCCGGTGCCGACGATTACCTGACCAAACCCTTCCACCCGGAAGAACTGTATTTGCGCATCCAGTCGCTGCTGCGCCGCTCCAAGGGCCAGGCCAACCAGCCGACGCTCAAGGCCGCCGGGCTGCACCTGGACGAGGGCCGCCAGTGTGTCGTGCGCGACGGTGCCGACATCCAGCTGACCGCTGCCGAATTCCGGCTGCTGCGCTACTTCATGTTGCACCCGGAACAGATCCTCTCCAAAAGCCACCTCGCCGAACACCTCTACGACGGTGAGACCGAGCGCGATTCCAACGTGCTTGAAGTCCACGTCAATCACCTGCGGCGCAAGCTCGGCAAGAGCGTGATCGAAACCCGTCGCGGTCAGGGTTATCTGTTTGGCGGACAGGCTTCGTGAGATCCATCCAGCGCCGCTTGAGCCTGGGGTTGATCAGCGTGCTAGTGGTCGTCGGCGTGCTGCTGGCGCAAACCAGTCTGTGGCTGTTCGAAGTGGGGTTGCAGCGCTATCTCGAAGCCGGGTTGCGTAACGACAGCGAGAGCCTGCTGGTGGCGCTGGTTCGCGGCCCGCAAGGCTTGCAGCTGGATGAGCGGCACTTGTCGCCGGCCTACCAGCGACCGTTTTCCGGGCATTACTTCCGCATCGATTTCGCCGACAGCCATTGGCGATCCCGCTCGTTGTGGGATCAGGATCTGCCGCTGCTCGAACGCTCCGGCCTGCACAGCAACCTGCAGCTGGGGCCGGACGGCCAGCAGTTGCTGGTGCTGCGTTCGGACTATCGACGGCTCGGCCAGTCGATTTCCATCAGCGTTGCCCAGGATTACACGCCGGTGCGCGAGAGCTTCCAGCGCATGCGGCAGATCGGTCTCGGCCTCGGTCTGGCCGGGTTGCTGCTGATTCTGTTGTTGCAACGCCTGACCGTGCGCCGCGCGTTGCGTCCGCTGGAAAAGGCTCGTGAACAGATCGCCCAGTTGCAGCAGGGCCAGCGTTCACAACTCGATGAACAAGTGCCGGCGGAACTGGAACCGCTGGTGGCGCAGATCAACCATTTGCTGGCGCACACCGAAGACAGCCTCAAGCGCTCGCGCAATGCCCTTGGCAATCTCGGGCACGCGCTGAAAACTCCGTTGGCGGTGCTGTTGAGTCTGGCGTCGAGTGAGCGGCTCGACGCGCACCCGGAACTGCGCAAGATTCTCAAGGAACAACTGGAGCAGGTTCAGCAACGACTGAACCGCGAGCTCAACCGTGCGCGGCTCTCTGGCGATGCGTTGCCGGGGGCGCTGTTCGATTGCGACGCCGAGCTGCCGGGGTTGCTGTCGACGTTGAACATGATTCATGGCGAGCATCTGGAACTGAGTTACGTGGCGCCGCCGGGCCTGCAACTGCCGTGGGATCGTGAGGATCTGCTGGAACTGCTCGGCAACCTGCTGGACAACGCTTGCAAGTGGGCGGATGCCGAGGTGCGGCTGAGTGTGGTCGAGGCGGCTGAAGGTTTTGTGCTGAGCGTGGAAGACGACGGGCCGGGGATTCCCGAGGCGCAGCGGGCTCAGGTATTCAGCCGGGGAGCGCGGCTGGATGAGCAGACCCATGGGCATGGATTGGGGCTGGGGATTGTGCGGGATATTGTCGAGACGTGGGGCGGGGTGTTGGTATTGGGGGAGAGTGAGTGGGGTGGGTTGAAGGTGGAGATTCAGTTGCCTCGGCGGTGAGCCCGCCCCCACAAGGTTTGTGGTGAGCGGGCTTGAGCGTCAGACGCGAAACTGATCCATCAAACTCTGCTGCTGATTCGCCAGGCTATTAAGCGACTGACTCACCCGCGCCGATTCATTCGCCTGCCCCGACAGCGATTCCGTTACATCACGAATCGTCGCCACGTTGTTGTTGATTTCTTCGGCCACCGCGCTCTGCTCTTCGGCAGCGCTGGCGATCTGCAGGTTCATGTCGCTGATCACCGTCACCGCATCGCCGATCTGACGCAGTGCGGTCACGGCCTGGCCGACCTGTTCGACGCTGCCTTGTGCCTGTCGATGGCTGTTGCCCATCGAACCGACCACGTCCTGGGTGCCGTTCTGCAATTGCTCGATCACCTGGCGGGTTTCTTCCACCGACTCTTGAGTGCGGCGGGCGAGGTTGCGCACTTCGTCGGCGACCACCGCAAAACCGCGACCTGCTTCACCGGCACGGGCGGCTTCGATGGCGGCGTTCAGGGCCAGCAGGTTGGTCTGTTCGGCGATGGCGCGGATGGTTTCCAGCACGGTACCGATCTTCTCGCTGTTGGCAGCCAGGCCTTCGACTTGCACCATCGCTGCGCTCATGTCGGCGGCTAGGGTGTCGATGCTGGCGGTGGTGCGGTCGATCACGGTCAGGCCCTGACGGGTGGCGCGGTCGGCATCCTTGGCCGCTTCGGCAGCCTGCGCGGCGCTGCGGGCCACGTCCTGGGCTGTGGCGCTCATTTCGTGGGATGCGGTGGCCACCTGATCGACCTGACGGTATTGCTGCTCCATACCGGCGCTGGTCTGGGTGGCAATCGCGGAAGACTGGTCGGCGGTGTTGCGCGCGTCCTGCACCGAGCGTTTCACCTCGGCGATGATCGGTTGCAGCTTGTCGAGGAAGCGGTTGAACCAGCCGGCCAACTGACCGAGTTCGTCTTTCTTGTCATAGGCCAGACGACGGGTCAGGTCGCCTTCGCCGCTGGCGATGTCTTCCAGCATGTGGGCCACGCCGAGGATCGGTTTGGTCACGCTGCGCGCCATCAGCCACACCAGCAACAGGCCGATCAGTGCGGCGAGTACGCCCAGGCTCAGCTCGATCAGGGTGCCGGAAGTGTTGCTGGCATCCAGTTGCTGCTTGAGCGCTTCGGCGCGGCTGACCAGCACTTTCTGCGGTACATCAAGCAGCACGCCCCACGACGGGCCGCCGGGAATCGGCTGGAACGGCGACAGCACTTTCAGTTGCGCATTGCTGTGCAGGCTGCTGACGGTGTGGCTCGAAGCGAGCAGGCGCAGCAGTTCGGCGCCGCTGGTGGTGTCCACGGCATCCAGGCGCTGGCTGAGTTTGTTGGCGTCCGGGCTGTAACCGGCAAGCAGGCCGGCGGGGCTGATGATGCTCACGGCGGTCTGGCCGTCATAGAGCTTCTTGCTGGCGCTCTGGCTGATCGCTTGCAGGCTGTTGAGGTTGATGTCCACCGACAGCGAGGCGATGACTTTGCCGTTGACCATCAGCGGGAACACGATGCTGGTCATCAGCACCTTTTGCCCGTCGATCACATAGAAGTAGGGTTCGATCACGCACGGCTTGAGCGTGGTGCGCGGGCAGGTGAACCAGGCGTTGGCGGCCTGGCCGCTGGGGCCGGTGCTGGTGTTGGCCATGTCGCTTTCCGGCAGTGCCATCGAGGTGACTTTGCCCGGCGTCGGTTGCGACCAGTACAGGGCGAAGCGGCCCTTGTCGTTGCTGCCGAGTTCCGCCTGGCCGGCAAACAGCTCGTCCTTGCCGTCCAGCGCGTTGGCTTCGAACACCAGCGACAGGCCGAGCAATTCCGGGTTGGCCTGCAGCGCCGATTTGACCTGACGGGTCATGTCCTCGCGCAGGTCGAACGCATCGAGGAAGCGCTTCTCGGCCTGTTCGCGCAGGAACAGCACCTGACGCGAGAAACCGTGGCCATATTGATAGGCGTCCATGAACTGCTGGCGAATGCCCGCCGCCTGAACTTCGCCTTGGGATTCGATGCGGGCCTGGGCCGACTCGGTGAGCATTTCCATGCTCGAAGCTTTCACCAGTTCGGAACTGTGCTCCATGCGATACAGCGAAAGACCCACCAACAGGGTCACGATACCGGCCAGGCAGAGCCCGGCAAGCAGGGTGATTTTCCATTGGATGGAAAGTTGTCTGAGTGACATGGAAACGTCCTTATTCGATAAATATCTGAGACTTTGCACTGTAACGGCCGCGTTTCGGCTTTCTTTATGGCGTAAATGCAATAGGGCGAATTGACGCATGTTGTGGCGGATATGCCCTGTTCAGCGGATTGATCATGGAAAGTTACACAGTGTTGCGACCAGTCGCTTTGACACTGCGCGCGCGCTGCGGCACAGTGCGCGCCCTTCTAATAAGACCCTCTATGCAAATCCGCTGGCGACCCTCGTGGCTTGCCGGCCGGACTCATCCTGTCTGGCGGTGAATGGCTTTACCGTCGTGTTTTTGAGGTAGTGAAATGAATGCAGTGATTGCTGCGGTCGGCGTCATGCTGATCCTCAGCCTGTCCCGGGTGCATGTGGTGATCGCGTTGATCGTCGGTGCGCTGGTCGGTGGCCTGACCGGTGGTCTGGGCATCGACGCCACGCTCAAGGCTTTCAACAGTGGCCTGGGTGGCGGGGCGACAGTGGCGTTGTCCTACGCGTTGCTCGGTGCTTTCGCCGTGGCGATTGCCAAGTCCGGCCTGGCCCATGCGCTGGCCGACAAGGCTCTGGCGATGGTCGACCGCCAGCATGCGACCGGTGGCGGCAGCGTCAAATGGATGCTGATCGGCCTGCTGTGGGTGGTGGCGATCGCTTCGCAGAACATCCTGCCGATCCACATCGCGTTCATTCCGCTGCTGGTGCCGCCGCTTTTATATGTACTGACCAAGCTGCAACTGGACCGCCGGTTGATCGCCTGCGTCATGACCTTCGGCCTGATCACGCCGTACATGGTGTTTCCGGTCGGTTTCGGCAACATCTTCCTCAACCAGATCCTGCTGGCCAACGTCAGCAAGGCTGGCGTGGACATCAGCCAGATCAACGTCATGCATGCCATGGCCATTCCGGCGGCGGGCATGGTCTTCGGCCTGTTACTGGCGGTGTTCTTCAGCTACCGCAAGAAGCGGGTCTACGACCTGGAAAAGATCGAGCAGGTGGAGCAGGTCAGCGTCGCCTACAACCCGATGACGATCGGCATCGCCGGCCTGGCCATCGCGGCGGCGTTCATCATTCAGTTGCTGTTGGATTCGATGATTATCGGCGCGCTGGCCGGGTTTCTGATCTTCTCGGCGTCGGGCATCGTCAAGTGGCGTGAGACCGACGATCTGTTCACCGAAGGCATGAAGATGATGGCGATGATCGGCTTCATCATGATCTCCGCCTCGGGCTTTGCCGAAGTGCTCAAGGCCACCGGTGAAGTGCGTTCGCTGGTTGAAAGCGCGGCGGCGTGGATCGATCACAGCCAGGCGATTGGCGCGCTGCTGATGTTGCTGGTGGGGTTGATGGTGACCATCGGCATCGGTTCGTCGTTCTCCACGGTGCCTATCCTGGCAGCGATTTTCGTGCCGCTGTGCGTGCAACTGGGCTTCAGCCCGATGGCGATCGTCTGCATCGTCGGCACGGCCGGGGCGCTGGGCGACACCGGTTCGCCAGCCTCGGACTCGACCCTCGGCCCGACCTCCGGCCTGAACGTCGACGGCCAGCATCATCACATCTGGGACACCGTGGTTCCGACCTTCCTGCACTACAACCTGCCGCTGCTGGCGTTTGGCTGGGTGGCCGCGATGGTCCTCTGACCTGATCGTTCCCACGCTCCGCGTGGGAACGCCTCCTGTGACGCTCTGCGTCACGCTTCTGGACGCAGAGCGTCCCGGGCTGCATTCCCACGCAGAGCGTGGGAACGATCGGCGTCGAGGTGTCGAAGCGTCCGTGTGGGAACGATCTGAGGTAAAGCTCAACTTTTGGTTTCGCGTGCCGTTAAAGCCTTTATCCACGCCAATAAAACCAAAAGAGTGAGCCCCCATGCGCCTGAGTCTCAAGGCTAAAGTCCTGTCCCTTGCCGTCCTTCCGGTCTTGCTCTTTGCGCTGGTGATCAGCCTGACCACGCTGTTCATCCTTCAGGAACAGGCGCGCAAGGAAGTCGAACAGACCCGCGAACGCCTGCTCGGCGACGCCAAGGCCACCCTGGCCAGCTATGTCGCCGTGGCCATGACCACCATCAAACCGTTGTACGACGCTGCCGCTCCCGGTGACGCCGATGCGCGGGCGCAGGTGATCAAGCTGTTGTCGAGCATCAAGTACGGCAAGGACGGCTACTTCTTCGGTTACGACTCCGAGACCGTGCGCCTGTTCAAGGCCAACGACCCCGAAGGCGTGGGTAAAAGCTTCAAGGACAACCGCGACCCGAACGGCGTTTACGTCAACCGCGATCTGGTGAAGGTCGCCAAGGACGGCACCCACTACCTGCAATACAGCTCGCCGTTGCCGGGCAACGCGCAGGTGCTGGTGCCGAAACTCGGCTACACCGAATACCTGGCGAAGTGGGACATGGCGGTCGGTACGTCGGTCAACCTCGATGGCATCGAAGCGCAAGTGGCGGTGGTCGAGGCCAAGGTGCAGGAGCGCATGCAGGGCGTGGTGCTGAGCATCGTCGGCGTGGCGGTGGTGGTGCTGCTGGTGATCGCGGCGGCGGGGATGCTGCTGGCCAACACCATCCTGCGACCGCTGAACCTGATGAAAGCCAACCTCGATGACATCGCGGCGGGCGAGGGTGACCTGACCCGACGCCTGACCATCACCAGCCAGGACGAACTCGGCGAACTGGCCGGCTCGTTCAACCGGTTCGTCGACAAGATCCACGGCCTGGTGCGGCAGATCACCGAGATGACGTCGCAACTGACCGGTCTGGTGACGCAGGTGTCCGATCAGGCCCAGCGCTCCGATCAGGCCATGGAACGTCAGCGCCACGAAACCGATCAGGTCGCCACGGCGATCAACGAGATGTCCGCCGCCGCGCAGGAAGTCGCCAAGAGTGCACAGAACGCCGCCGTCGCTGCGCAGCAGACCGACGAAGAAGGCCAGACCGCCAAACGCGTGGTGGCCGGCAGTATCAAGCAGATTCATGCGCTGGTGGACGACATCCGCAGCAGCGGCGTGTCCCTCGACAGCCTGCAGCAGGACGTGTCGTCGATTGTCGGCGTGCTGGGAGTGATCCGTTCGATTGCCGAACAGACCAACCTGCTGGCGCTCAACGCCGCGATCGAAGCGGCTCGGGCCGGTGAGGCCGGGCGCGGGTTTGCGGTGGTGGCGGACGAGGTGCGGGCACTGGCGTCGCGCACGCAGATCAGCACTCAGGAAATTCAGGGGATGATCGATCGCTTGCAGGCGGGGACGCAGTCGGCGGTTGAAGCGATGCGCCGTTCCAGCGAGGCGGGTGATGGTACTTCGGCTCAGGCCAATCAGGCGGGGGCGTCGCTGGATGCGATGGCGGATCTAATTGCGACCATCAACTCGATGAACGCGCAGATTGCCAGTGCCGCTGAAGAGCAGACGGCGGTGGCCGAAGAGATCAACCGCAGCGTGCATCAGATTGCGGTGGCGGTGGATAACGTGGCGGATGAGACCCAGTTGGGGGCGCAGACTTCGCGTAGTCTGGCTGATCTGGGGCAGCGGTTGGGCAAGCTGGTTGGCCAGTTCCGTATCTGATGGCGCTGTCGGGACAGACCATCACGGTCTGTCCCAATACGGCACCTCGCCAAAACACTCCATAAAGAAATCAATCACCGTCCGCACCTTCACCGACAACCGCCGGCTCCCCGGCCACAGCACCGAAATCTGCTGCGGCTCCACACTGTTCGACACCTGATAATCCCCCAACACCGGCACCAGCGTGCCCTCGCGCACCGCCTCGCCGATCAGCCATGACGGAAACATCACCAGCCCCAGCCCTTGCACAGCGGCCTGAGTCAACGTGTCCGCGTGATTGCCGGTAATCGGGCCCTTGACTGCATAGGGTGTCCATTCACCCTGATCCTGACGGAAGAACCAGCGCTGCTGGCCGGTCGCGCCCTTGTAGGCCAGGCACTGGTGGCGGGCGAGGTCGTCGGGATGCCGGGGTGTGCCGAAACGCTTGAGATACGCCGGACTGGCCGCGACCTGAAAGCGGTGTGGCGCGAGGATCCGCGCCTGCATGCTCGAATCGTGCAGCGGACCGATGCGGAACAGCAGGTCGGCGCCTTCCTGCAGCGGGTCGATGTAGTGGTCGGTCTGCTGGATGTCCAGTTGCAGCTTCGGATAGCGCTCGCACAAACGGCCCAGCCATGGCGTCAGATGGCGTTGGCCGAACACCACCGGAGCATTGATCCGCACCAGGCCGGTCGGTTCGCTTTGCTGTTCCTGCAACGCCTGTTCGGCTTCTTCCAGCTGCACCAGCACCAGCCGCGCGTGGTGGCCGAGCATGCGCCCGGCTTCGGTCGGCGTGACCGCGCGGGTGTGGCGGTAGAGCAATTGCTGGTTCAGCGCCTGTTCCATCAACTGGATCTGCCGGGAAATCGAGGAGGGCGCCACGCCCTCGCGGCGGGCGACTTCGGAAAAACTGCCGTGGTCGAGCACCGCCACAAACAGCCTTAGCGCCTTGAATCCCAGTTCGTTGAGCCCGTGCATCGTCTGTCCTGCTGTGCGAGTTACGCAAAAGTGTTGTCCGGATGCTCCCATTTATCGCACAGCTGCGCCAGCCGATAATCCGCGCCATCGTTTCTTTCAGAGGTTTTTCAGATGCAGTCGTTTGATGAAGTGAGTGCCGCGCCGGCGCCGGTAGCGCGGCCTGGTTTGCGTTTGTTGCTGTTGCCGCTGGTGATTCTGGCCGGCATGGGTTTGTCGGTGGAGGCGGGGTTGCTGGGGCCGTTGGGTGAGCAGGTCGGGCATTTGTGGGCGACCTTGAGCATCTTCGGGGTTGGGTCGGCGATTCTGTTTTTGTTGTTGCTGTTTGCGGGGCCGCAGAAGGGGCCGGCGCTGACGGATCTGCCGCGCTGGCAGTTGATCGGCGGGTTTCTGGGGCCGATGTATGTGGTGGTGTTGACGCTGGCGACGCCGCATATCGGGATTGCGATGACGATGATTGCGATTTTGTCGGGGCAGGTTGGCAAGAGTGTGTTGATTGACCATTTCGGGTGGTTTGGGGCTACGCGCAAGAAGGTCAATGTTGAGCGGTGGCTGGCGTTGGGGTTGATTGTGGTGGCTTTGGTTTTGATTGCGCGGGGGTGAGTGATGAGTCTGGTTATTTTGTTGGCGGTGGTGGTGTTGGCGGGTGCGGTGTTGAGTGTGCAGGCGGCGATCAATGGGCGTCTTGGAGAGACCGTTGGTGTTCTGCGCAGCAGTTTGTTGACGTTTGTCGTCGGCGCTGTGAGCACGGGGCTGCTGATTCTGTTTTTCGAACCGGCCCATGCGGTCAGCCTGCTTGATGTGCCGAAGTGGCAGTTGAGTGGGGCTTTGTTTGGGGTGGTTTATATGATGGTCATGGTTGGCGCGGTACCGCGCGTCGGTACGGCTGTGGCGACGGTGGCGGTGATTGTCGGGCAGCTTGGAATGGGGATGCTGATCGATAATTTTGGGTGGTTGGGGAATCCGGCGATTGAGCTGTCTTCTAGTCGAGTTTTGGCGATGGTTTGTCTTGGGCTGGCGCTGGTATTCATGTATCGCAGTAGCGTGCGTCAGGTTGATTGAGTACATATCCGTTTCTGCGGGGGCGCTTGCTGGCGGTTTCGCTCTTACAGCGAGTCACTTTGGCAAACGCCCCAAAGTAACCAAAGGTCTTGGGCCCTGACGTTCGGCCCTCGCTGTGGCTCGGGTTCCTTCGCTCCGGGATTGATCCGGGGGCATCGCCTACGGTTTGCTTCGCTGCACCTCCTCTCGATGCATGCGGCTGCGCCGCACGGTCGCTGCGCTCCCACCCCCGGATCAATCCCTCCACTCAGCCTGCCGACGGGCCTTGAGATCAAAAGCGGTACTCGAGCTAACGCTCATCGTGTTGAGTGGTGGAGGGGTAGGGGGATTAGGTGGTTAGGTGCTTTTCACCTTCTACACTGGTAGCACGGCTTGTTCTTTCGGCCTCAGACAACCACCACCAAAGGAGTCTGTTCCATGGCAGATAGAAAATGCGATTGTCCGGGATGTCGTTGCACGATCAAGGAGGGAGAGCATTCTTATGTGGCGCACGGTAAGCATTATTGCTGTGAGGCGTGTGCGCATCATCACAAGAGTGGTGAGGAGTGTTCTGGCAAGGGGTGTCAGTGTGCGCATCCCAAGTAATCTCGGGTATGGAAAAAGTGGAGCCTAGTCGGGCTCCACTTCCAGTTTCAGGCTGTCGTCGTCCAGGCGTTCGGTGTGGCGGACGTTGCCTTGCAGGCGGCGGCCTTCGACGTTGACGACGATGGTCTTGGCCTGTTCAAGGTCTTCCGGCAAGGGGGCCGGGACGCGCAGGGCGAAGCGGTAGGGGTCGTTTTCGACGGGTTCCAGGCCAACCGGGCAGTCGACGCTTTTGGTGATGCGGCCGAACAGGGTGTCCAGGCCGTAGTCCAGGTGCGCCGGGCTGTTGATGGTTGTCATGTTGTTCCCCCCGAAATAGTCCCCGCCTGCGCGCAAGCTTAGCTTGCCGGTCGCCATGTGACGTTTTCCACGCCGAATTTTTCTGCCATCGGCTTGCTGGTTTTCTGCACTTTCTCCCGGCCGAAACGCGGGATGCGGCCGACTCCTGCGTCGCAGCTTGCCCAGTGCCACGCCTCGGTGTTGTCCATTTTGTCCGAGCGGATAATGAACGACTTTGGCGCGCCGTGAAGGGTGTAATCGATGACGTACAGTTTTGCGTTGTTCATAAAGCCCATCTTCCTCCCTGTGGTAATAGAAGGATCGCTGCGCTCCGGGAAAATTCACTCGGATTGTCCGACGGTATCTATCAATGGCGAGCGAAGGTGCGGACTGGTTACCATGGCGTTTCCGTCAACCCCGATGAATGTTCGCCATGGCCCTCGCTGCGCCCCCTGATCTGAGTGATACCGATGTGCCGGTGCAACCGCTGGCGCGGACGTATCCGCGTGGGTTGTTCATCGAGCCGCATGAGCATGTCTGGGGGCAGTTGCTGTATGCGATGAGCGGGGTGATGTGGGTCGAGACCCCGCACGAGGCGCTGGTAGTGCCGCCGCAGCGGGCGGTGTGGTTGCCGCCGGGGGTGCCGCACGGGATTCGGGTGGTGTCGGATTTGCAGATGCGCAATATCTACCTGCGCCCGGCGCTGGCGGCGACGCTGGATGAGACGGTGCAGGTGATCGAGGTCGGGGGTCTGCTGCGCGAGTTGATTGTCGGGCTGGTGGCGCAGGGCGACAGCGGGGATGCCGAGTATTACGAGGCGCTGGTCGGACTGGCGCTGCTGGAGCTGAAACGTGCAAGGCGTTCGCAGCTGAAGATCCCGTTGCCGGACGATGCCGACCGGCGGTTGATGAGTCTGTGTCAGGCAGTGATGGCCGCGCCGTCGCTGGATATTCCTTTCGAACAACACGCCGAAAACGCCGGGGCCAGCGTGCGAACGTTGGCGCGGTTGTTCAAGGAAGGGCTGGGCATGGGCTTCGCCGAGTGGCGGCGGCAGGTGCAGTTGGCGACGGCGGTGGCGGAGTTGATCCAGGGCGTGCCGGTCAGCGCGATTGCCCGGGAGCTGGGGTATTCGCCGAGCAGTTTCAGCGACATGTTCCGCCGTGAGCTGGGTGTTGCCCCTTCGCAGTTCGATGGCGGGCCGCTTGCCGGCTGATTTGGCCGAAATTCAGAAGTCCTTGGCCGATGCCGGTCGCAGCCTTTCCCTAGACTTTGCCCATTCCCTTTGTGTGGCGGAGTGATCCCATGAATTACCTGATTTCACTGGGCGTCGGTCTGGGTGTCGGCCTGCTGTATGGCGCGCTGGATGTCCGTTCTCCGGCGCCGCCGACCATCGCGCTGGTGGGCCTGCTGGGCATGCTGGCGGGCGAGCAGTTGTGGCCGATGGGCCGGCAACTGGTCAGTGGCTGGCTGTCCTGAATCCTGTCTTTTTCCTTCGGTGGAGATTTCCATGAAAGCACTGCAATTCGATAAAACCGGCGACCTGTCGTCCCTGCGCTTCGTCGAGGTGCCGACGCCGGTGCCGGGCGCTGACGAGGTGCTGGTGCAGATCAAGGCCGCGGGCCTCAATCCCAGCGACGTGAAGAACGTGCTCGGGCGTTTCCCGTACACCACGCTGCCGCGCATTCCCGGTCGGGACTTTGCCGGTGTGGTGGTCGAAGGGCCGCAGGCGTTGATTGGTCAGGAGGTCTGGGGCACCGGGCGTGAGCTGGGTTTTTTCGCCGATGGCTCCCATGCGCAGTTCGTCAAATTGCCGGCCAATGGCGTGGCGCACAAACCTTCGCATCTGAGTTTTACCCAGGCCGCCAGCCTTGGGGTGCCTTACACCACGGCGTGGGATGCGCTCGAGCGCAGTCTGGTGAGTGCCGAAACCCGTTTGCTGGTGATTGGTGGCGGGGCAGTGGCGACGGCGGCACTGGCGCTGGCCAAGGTGCGCGGCGCGCAGTTGCTGGCGGCGGCGCGGCGGCCGGAGCAGGTCAAGGATTTGCAGGCGCAGGGTTATCAGACGATTCAGCTGGATAAACCCGAGGATCTGGGTACGCAGGTCAACGCCGTGTATCGCGGCGGTGCCGACGTGATCTTCGACACCACCGGTTTCTGGCTACCGGCCTCGGTCGCGGCATTGGCGACCTTTGGGCGGATCGCGATCATCGCTGCGCCGGTGGACGGGCATGTGCAGTTGCCGGCGCTGGCCCTGTATCGCAAGGGCGGTTCGGTGGTCGGCATCAATTCGTTGCTGTATGGCGTTGAAGCCTGCGCGGCGATGCTGGAACAGTTTGGCCGGTTCTTCGACGAAGACCGGCTGCCACTGCCGCAAGGGCTGGTCGAAGCGCCGCTGGCCGAAGGGCTGGCGCGCTATGCCGATGTCAATCAGGGCAGCGGTGACAAGGTCATTCTTATCCCCTGACCGCCGCTGTTCTGCATGTCATAACAAAGCCCTGCGGGAGCGAGTTTCGCACCCACAGGGCTTTGTGGGTCTCAGGATTGCGGGATGCCGTTCTCCCACGCCGGCCAGTTTTTCAGGATGTCCTGCACCAACGGATTGCCCGCGCGGTAGAGGTTTTCCAGTGCCGGCACAAATCCGCCCTGATCGGCGTACTTGAGCAGGTTGTCCACTTCGCTGCCGCCCGGCGCCGGACGGTCGAAATCGGAGCCGGCGCGCACCACGGCGAGGCGCTGCACGTCCACCAGACCCTCGCGACTTGCGCGCAGCAAGGCTTCGTAGGTGGAGTTGTCTTCCTGTTGGGTGGTGCAGTATTCGCCCTGGTTGTCGGTCAGCAATTTGGTCCAGACCTCGGCGCGTTCGCTCAGGCGTGTGCCGGAGAACCAGGTGTTGCCCGCCAGCGTGTCGCAACGGGTGACCACCGGCGGTTGATTGGCCGGTGCTGCCGGGTATTTCAGGCGCCACGCGGCCGATTCCTTGCTTTCGCTCAGTTCGACCTTGTGGCTCAAGGCGAAGGCTTTTGCTTGTAGCTTCGGGTTGAGTTCGAAGACTTCGGTCTTGTAGTCCAGCGGCGGTTTTTCGTTCGGGCCTTGAGTGTTGATGCCGAGGTAACCGGTCGGCCAGCTCGATGGCGCATCGCGTGAATCCAGCTCCCACTGGGTGCCGAACTCGACCAGATAATGCGCCCAGGCGGCCGTGCCGATGGTCCCGTGCTTGGGGCTGATGCCGGCAATCCCGGCAATCAGGAAGTAGCTTTTGCGCAGGTCGAATTTCGGCGACAGCGCCAGTGCCAGTGTCGAAGCCGCGGCGTTGGTCTGGCCCATGCCGGTGGTCATCAGGCAGACCTGCTGTGTGTTGCAGCGGATGGTCGGGTATTCGGCCGACAGGCCCGGCACGCGGACTTCCTGTTTGAGTTCGAGGCGATCGATCCAGTGCTGTGCCTCCGGAGCGAACATGGTGATCAGCACGACTTTCGGCTGAATCGGTGCCTCGGCCGCCCATGCGGTGGAAGAGAGCAGGGCGGCAGCGGCCAGTGATACACGCGTCATTGCTTTCATGATTGCTCCTGGATTCAGAACTGATAACCGACGCCGGCGTAGTAACCCCAGCCGTTGGAACGTGCCCGGAAATTACCGTCGCCAAAATTCAGCTCGCTGCCATCCTCCCAGTTGCCGCCGTTGTGGAAATAACGGCCGACCAGGGTGAAGCGCAAGTGGGTGAACGAGTACAGCAACACGTTGGTTGCCACCGTGGCATTGGCAGTCCGCGCCGGGTTGTCCTTGTGGATGTCCGAGCCGAAATCGAAGTTGGTGAAGCCGATGTAGGTCAGCGAGGCGCCGTTGCTGAATTTGTCGATCGGCACGATGTACTTGAGCTGCGCGCGGTAGCCGTCCCACGAGTATTCGTTGCTGGCGCCGTAGTTTTCCCACTGGTAGCGCCCGTACAGGTTGGCCGACAGATTGACCCGCGAATGGGTGTCGATGTCGGTGCCGAAACCGCTGTACAGCGTGTTGGCGCGGTTCTCTTTACGGCTGCCGTGATCGTAGATCCAGTCGAACGCCACGTACCATTCCTTGAACGGCCCGATGGCCAGGCTGCGGCCGGCGAGGTAGTCGATGGAGATGCGCGGCTCGTGCTCCATGAACACCGGCGAGCCGTGATCCCACACGCCTTTGTCGTGGCTGTTGCCGATGTTGAAAATCTTCGGGATGTCGATGTAGCCGTAAAGCTCGAACGGCCCCTTGCGCCCGAAGTACTCGTATTCCAGGTAGATGTCGTCCGCCGGTTGCGGGCCGAAACTGATGTCCTTGCTGCCGATCAGCATCAGGTCCTGGTTGTACCAGTCCGACAGGTACGCGCCTTTTTTCGGCGGGCTGGCTTCGGGGCTGAGGGCTTCACCCTGAGCAGATTCATCTGGCAGGGCAGGCTGCGCCAGCGTGGTCTGACTGAGAACTCCGGTAACGCCGGCCAGTAGCAGGGAAACAGCAAAAGTGCGCACACCGCGACGACGGTGGCAGGAGGAAACGTGCATTCAAAGTCCTTTTTGCGGATCACGGCCCGGAATCATAGGGCCTGTACGGTTTTGTAACGAAAAGGCAGTCAACGGTAGCTCGCAAACGTTTGCACAAGCCGTACCAGTTTCTCAAGTGGCTGAAAAATCGATTGATTCGCGGGTTTAGCTGGCGGCTCGGTCAACTCCCCTCAAAAGCGTCTGAAATAGCCCTCAAGTCCTTGCTCAGAACGGCCGGAAGTATCGACGCAGGGCCTTATCGCACAAAAGTATTAACACTATTTAACCGGTGCCCCATCGCAGGGCATCAACTAGCGTGTGTCTGGAATGCGACGGTTTATCTGATGACCGTCATACGCTTGATACGCGTGCTGAATCTTGCCGCAGTTGCACGCCTTCAAGGACGAAATTGGCCACGCAAGGAGTAACCCGTGGAAGCAAGGTTTGGTGTCGCCCTCGTTTCGCGTTTTTCCCCACTGTCCCTTGCTGTGCATCTGAGCGTCGCCGGGCTGCTTTTCGGTGGCGTCAGCGAGCAGGCGTTTGCCACCTGTTCGGCGGCGGGCTCCACGATTACCTGTTCGGGCGTTCCGACCCTGCCGCTGTTTCTCAATGACTACAGCAGTGCCACCAGCGGCCTGACGTTCAACGTCACCAACGGCGCGCAGATGAACGCGACCCTGGGTGGCAAGGTCATCAACCTGACCGGCGCCAACATCAACCTCAACAACTCCGGCACCCTCGACCCGGCCTTGCTCGGCCTGGTGTCGATCCTCAGTGGCGGCGCGTTCATCGGCACCGGCGCAACCAGCACCGTGAGCATCGTCAATAACACCACCGGGCTCATTCGCGGCACCGGCATGTTGCTCGGCCTCAACCTGACCAGCATCGACGGGCTGGGGATTGCCGTGAACAACTCGGTGTCGGGCACCACGACCATTACCAACGACGGCACGATTACCTCCACGGGGCTGTCGGTTGGCGGCATCACCCTGGCCGATACGCCAGTGGTCGGTGTGTACGGCGGTTCACAAGTCAACATGACCAACAGCGCCACCGGTACGATCAACGGCCGGGTCGCGTTCGAGACGTCGGTGGCGGGCAACACCTTCACCAACGCCGGTAACATCACCGGCGGCGTGTCGATGGGGGCGGGCAGCACCAACACCTTCTACGCGATCACCGGTTCCAGCGTTAACGTCGGCGACGGTGTGCAAGTCTCCGTCGGCCTCGGTGGCCTGATCGGCATCAACCTGACCTTCGCCCCGACCGGGACGATCGATGGCGGTGCGGCCGGTACCAACACGCTGATCCTGCAAAACCCGATCGGCCTCGGCGGCGGTACCACCGGGACCGGCACGGCGTCCAGCGCAACCTACGTCAACTTCAACAACCTGACCCTCAACAGCGGCACCTGGACCTTGCAGGGGCCATTGGTCAGCGGTGCGACCACCCTCAATGGCGGTGTCGCGCAGTTCAACGACAACGCGGCGTTCGGCAGCGGTGTGCTGACGTCCAACGGCGGGATTCTGCAGGCCAGCAATGCCGGTTTGACGCTGTCCAACCAGATCAACCTGGGCGGGACTGGCCTGACTCTGCAGGGCATCAACGGCATGACCCTGAACGGGGTGATTTCCGGCACCGGCGGCCTGACCAAGATCGGCAGCGGCCAGATCAACCTCAACGGCATCAACACTTACACCGGCAACACCGTGCTCAACGGCGGCGTAGTGCTGGTGGGCAACAACCAGGCGTTCAGCACCGGCGGCATCACCGTGGGCGGCTCTTCGAGCATCTCGGCGACGGCGCCGATTTCGCTGGCTAACGCGATCACGCTCAACAGCACCCTGACCGCGACCGGCACGGGTGCGCTGACCCTGGGCGGAGTGATCAGCGGCGCCGCCAACCTGACCAAAACCGGCAGCGGCAGCCTGACCCTCAACGGCATCAACACCTACACCGGGATCACCAGCCTCAGCGCCGGCACCTTGCGCGTCGGCAACAACAACGCCGTGGGCACCGGTGTCCTCAACACCAGCAACGGTACCAGCCTCGACAGCACCGGCAACGTGACCCTGGCCAACAACGTCGGCATCACCGGTGCGCTGAACGTGCTCGGCAGCAATGCCCTGACCCTGGCCGGCATCGTCTCCGGCACCGGCGCGATCACCAAAAGCGGCAGCGCCAGCCTGACCCTGACCGGCAACAACACCAACAGCGGCACCACCGCGCTCAACGGCGGCAGTTTGCTCGTCGGCAGCAACACCGCCCTCGGCACGGGCGCCTTGAACGCGGCGGCCGGCACCACGCTGGATGCGACCACCGCCGTGACCCTGGCCAACGCAGTGGCGCTGGCAGGCGGGCTGACCATCGGCGGCACCCAGGCGCTGGGCCTGAGCGGTGTCATCAGCGGCGCCGGCAACCTGATCAAGGGCGGCACCGCGAACCTGACCCTCAGCGGCAACAACACTTTCTCCGGCGGCACCGCGCTGAATAACGGAACGCTGATCGTCGGCTCCAACACCGCGCTCGGCACCGGCGCACTGACCACAGCAGCGGGCACCACCCTCGACGCCAGCACCACCGTGGCGCTGAGCAACGCGGTCGCCCTCGGCGGCAATCTGAACATTGCCGGCAACGCCAACCTGACCCTCGGTGGCGTGGTCAGCGGCAGCGGCGGGCTGACCAAAAACGGCGCGGCCAACCTGATTCTCAACGGCGCCAACACCTTCAGCGGCGGCACCACGCTGAACGCCGGCACCCTGACCGTCGGCAACGCCGCCGCTCTGGGCAGCGGCGCCCTGACTGTCGCCAGCGCCGCGACTCTCGATAGCAACACCTCGGTCATCCTGAACAACAACGTCGCGCTCAATGGCAACCTGTCCATCGGCGGCAGCAACGGCATGATCCTGGGCGGCGTGCTCAGCGGTGCCAGTCAACTGATCAAGAACGGCACGGCCAACCTGACCCTCAACGGCGCCAACACCTTCACCGGCGGCACCGCGCTCAACGCCGGCAGCCTGACCGTCGGCAACGGCGCGGCACTCGGCACCGGCACGCTGACCGTGGGCGGGGCGGGCGCAACGCTCAACAGCAGCGCCAACGTGACGCTGAACAACGCGATTGCCCTCAACTCCAACCTCACCGCCGGCGGCGCCAACCCGCTGACCCTCGGCGGCGTGATCAGCGGCGGCAGCAACCTGATCAAGACCGGCTCGTCGACCCTGACCCTGACCGGCAACAACACCTACACCGGCTCTACGTCGCTGAACGCCGGGACACTGATCGTCGGCTCCAACACGGCCCTCGGCACCGGCATCCTCAATGCCGGCAACAACACCACACTGGACGCCAGCACCGCGACCAGCCTGGCCAACAACGTCAATCTCGGCGGCAACGTGACCCTCGGCGGCAGCAATGCGCTGACCCTCGCGGGTGTGGTCTCCGGGGTCGGTGGCCTGACCAAAAGCGGCCCGGCCGACCTGATCCTCAACGGCGCCAACACCTACTTCGGCAACACCGCGTTGAACGTCGGCAAGCTGATTGTCGGCAGCAACACCGCGATCGGCAGCGGCGCATTGAACGCAGCGGCGGGCACCACGCTGGACACCAACACCGCCGTCACTCTGGGCAATCAGGTCAACCTCGCCGGTGCGATGAACATCGGTGGCAGCGCCGATCTGACCCTCACCGGGACCGTCGCTGGCGCCGGCAGCCTGGTGAAAAACGGTGCGGCCAATCTGAACCTCAATGGCACCAACACTTACGCCGGCGGCACCACCCTGAACGCCGGTACGGTGACTGTCGGCAACAGCTCGGCGCTCGGCACCGGTGCCTTGACCGTCGGCGGTGCGGCAACGCTCGACAGCAGTTCACCGCTGGTCAGCCTCGCGAACGCAGTCGTGCTCAATGCGGCGCTGAGCGTCGGCGGTACCCAGGACCTGACTCTCGGCGGCGTGATCAGCGGCGCCGGCCAGTTGATCAAGAACGGCGCAGCCAACCTGACCGTCAACGGGACCAACACCTTCAGCGGCGGCAGCACGCTCAACGCGGGTACGCTGACACTGGGCTCGGCCGCTGCGCTGGGCAGTGGCGGCCTGACCGTCGGCGGCGCTTCGACGCTGGATACCAGTACCGGCATGAGTGTCGGCAACAACATTACTCTCAACGCCGGCCTGACCCTGGCCGGCAATAACACCCTGAACCTCAGCGGCGTGATCGATGGCGCCGGCAGCCTGACCAAGGACGGCTTCGGCGATCTGACGCTCAGCGGCAACAACACCTTCACCGGCGCGCTGAACATCGCCTCCGGCAGCGTCACCACCGTGAGCAGCGGGGCGCTGGGCAATACTTCCGGCGCCAATATCAGCGCCGGTGCCAATCTCTTTCTCAACAGCAGCAACAGCCTCAACGGGCTGAGCGGCAGCGGCAGCGTGCAGGTCGCCGGCGGCAACACCCTGACCGTGGGCGGCGTGAGCAGCACCAGCACCTTCGACGGCGACCTCGGTGGCAGCGGCACCCTGACCAAAGTCGGTACCGGGACACTGAACCTCACCGGCATCAACGGCATCACCGGCAACACCAACGTCAACGGCGGTACGCTGAACCTCACCGGTTCCCTGGCCAGTTCCCAGCTCAACGTCAACAACGGTGCGACCCTCACAGGTACCGGTTCGGCGCTGGGCTTCATCACCGTCAACAGCGGCGGTCATCTGGCGTTGTCTTCGGGCAATACCTTGTCGACCTCGTCGCTGATTCTCACCGCCAACAGTAATGTCGACGCGAGCCTCGCCACGCCATCGACCTCTTCGCTGATGAACATCGGCGGCAATCTGACCCTCGACGGCAACCTCAACGTCACCGATGCCGGCGGCTTCGGCGTGGGTGTCTATCGCCTGTTCAACTACATCGGCGCGCTGACCGACAACGGCCTGACTGTGGCGGGTGTGCCGGTGGGTTATGGCCTCGGCGACATCCTCGTGCAGACCTTGGGTAATCAGGTCAACCTGATCGTGTCGGCCCCGAACACCAACCTGCGTTTCTGGGATGGCAGCCAGACCATCCCGAACGGCACGGTGGATGGCGGCACGGGTACATGGACTGCCGGCGGCACCAACTGGACCAATTCCAACGGCACGTTGAACCAGACCTGGGCCGGCGACTTCGCCGTGTTCCAGGGCACGGCCGGCACGGTGTCGGTCAACGGCACGCAACTGTTCACCGGGATGCAGTTCCTCACCGATGGCTACAACGTGGTCAACGGTTCGTCGGGTCTGCTGACCGCCGTCAACGGCAGCGGTGGCACCACGGCGATGCGGGTTGATCCGGGCGTGACCGCCACGGTCGGCGTGAACATCAACGGCAGCGGGATTCTCAACAAACTCGACGCGGGCACTCTGGTACTCAACGGCGCCAACAGCTACACCGGCGGCACGCAACTGGACGGCGGCACATTGGTCGTCGGCAGCAACACCGCGCTGGGCACCGGCGCGCTGATTGCCAATGCCGGCACGCAACTCGACAGCAACACCGCCGTAACCCTGGCCAACGCCGCCACGCTCAACGGCAACCTCACACTGCTCGGCAGCAATGCGCTGACCCTCAACGGTGTCATTTCCGGCACCGGCGGCTTGATCAAGAACGGCTCGGCCAGCCTGACCCTCGGCGGCAACAACGCCTTCCTCGGGCCGGTGGCACTGAATGCGGGCGGTCTGGTTCTGGCGTCGAACAGCGCGCTGGGCTCGGCCACCCTGAACGCGGCGAACGGCACCACCCTGGATGCCAGCGGCGCTTTCACGGCGGGTAACGCGATCAACCTGGCGGGCAACCTCGGCATCGTCGGCAGCAACGATCTGACGCTGAGCGGCGCGATCAACGGCGCCGGCAGCCTGACCAAGAATGGCGCGGCCAACCTGATCCTCAGCGGGGCCAACAACTTCCTCGGTGGCATCACCCTCAACGCCGGCACCCTGACCGCCGGCAGCAACGGCGCTCTCGGTCTGGGCAACCTGACCGTGGCCGGTGCCTCGGCGCTGGACAGCAACACCTCCGTGTCGCTGGGCAACAACGTGGTGCTCAACGCCAATCTGACCAACACCGGCAACAGCGACGTGGCGCTCAGCGGCGTGGTCAGCGGCACTGGCGGTCTGATCAAGAACGGCGCGTCCAACCTGACCCTCAATGGCATCAACACCTACAGCGGCGGCACCACACTGAACGCCGGCACCGTGACCCTCGGCACCTCGGCGGGTCTGGGTTCCGGCGCGGTGACCGTGGCGGGCGCCTCGACCCTCGACACCACGGCGCCGCTGGTGCTGGCCAACAACATCAACGTCAATGCCAACCTCAGCGTGGCCGGCAACAACAACCTGACCCTCGGTGGCGTGATCGCCGGGGCGGGCACCCTGACCAAGAACGGTCTGGCCGACCTGACGTTGTCCGGCAACAACACCTTCAGCGGCACTTTCGACGTGCAATCCGGCAGCCTGACCACGCTGGGCAACTCGGCACTCGGCAGCAACGCCGGGGTCAATCTCGGCGCTGCGGCGACCCTCAACCTCGGCGGCTCCGGCAGCCTCGCCAGCCTGACCGGCAGCGGCACTGCACTGATCGGCGGCGGCAACACGCTGAGCATCGGCGGCAACAACGCCAGCAGCATCTTCGACGGTGTACTTACCGGCACCGGCGAACTGAGCAAACTCGGCACCGGCACGTTGACCCTGACCGGCCTCAACAGCCTGACCGGCAACACCACGGTCAACGCCGGTACCTTGAACGTCAGCGGCTCGCTGGACAGCGCCAGTGTGCTGGTCAACAGCGGCGGCACCCTGACTGGCGGCGGCTCGCTCGGCGGGGCGGTGACCGTGGCGGATGGTGGTCATCTGGCCGGCGCCACTGGCAGCACGCTGTCGGTGAATTCGCTGGTGTTCAACGCCAACTCCAACTTCGATGTCGGCCTCGGCACACCGGTCTCCGGTGGCGGCAACCCGCTGGTCAACGTTGGTGGCAACCTGACCCTCGACGGCACGCTCAACGTCAGCGACATCGGCGGTTTCGGCAGCGGCGTGTACCGGTTGATCAACTACACCGGTGGCTTGACTGACAACGGCATGCTGATCGGCACCGTGCCGGGCAGCGTCACCCCGGGCGACCTGACCCTGCAAACCGCGCTGGCCAACCAGATCAATCTGCTGGTCACCGCACCGGGCGTCACCGTGCAGTTCTGGGACGGCAACCAGCTTGTCGCCAACGGTTCGGTGGATGGCGGCAGCGGCACCTGGGGCACCGGCACCACCAACTGGACCGACGTCAACGGCACCACCAATCAGGCCTGGACCAACAGCTTTGCGGTGTTCCAGGGCACGGCGGGCACCGTCACGGTCAATGGCGCGCAAACCATCACCGGCATGCAGTTCGTCACCGATGGCTACAGCCTGCAGAACGGCACGGCCGGTTCGCTGAATCTGGTCAACGGATCGCTGGGCAATGCCACCGTGCGGGTCGACCCGAACGTCACCGCCACCGTGGGCGTGGCGCTCAACGGCGCCGGCACACTGGGCAAATACGACACCGGCACCCTGGTGCTCAACGCCGCCAACGGCTACACCGGCGGCACCGCGCTCAATGGCGGCAAGATCGTGGTCGGCAATAACGCCGCCCTCGGCACCGGCGTGTTGACCGCCGCCAACGGCACGGCGCTGGACAGCAACGCAGCGGTCAGCCTGGCCAACGCCGTGGTGCTCAACGGCGGACTCACCGTCGCCGGCTCCAACGCATTGACCCTCGGCGGTGTGGTCAGCGGCAGCGGCAGTCTGATCAAGACCGGCGCATCGAGCCTGACCCTCAACGGCAGCAACACTTACAGCGGCGGTACCCAGCTGTCCGGCGGTTCGCTGATCCTGGGTAACAACAGCGCGATCAGCAGCGGCGCCCTCAGCGTGCTGGGCAATGGCACCCTCGACAGCACTTCTGCGCTGCAACTGGCCAACGCCATCAACCTGGGTGCGCAACTGACCCTGGCCGGCAACCAGAACACCACGCTGATCGGGGCGATCACCGGCAGCGGCAGCCTGGTGAAAAACGGCAGTGGCGACCTCGTCCTCAGCGGCGCCAACACCTACAGCGGCGGCACGACGCTGAACGGCGGCAGCACCCGTGGCGACACCAGCAGCCTGCAAGGTGCAATCGTCAACAACGCGACGCTGACCTTCGAGCAGAACAGTGACGGCAGCTACACCGGCAATCTGACGGGCGTCGGCACTCTGAACAAAACCGGCACCGGCGCCTTGCTGCTGACCGGCAACAACACCTTCACCGGCAACACCGCGGTGCAGGCCGGTTCGCTGAACGTCAACGGTGTGCTCAACAGTGCCAACGTCAACGTCGCCAGCGGTGCGAAAATTGGCGGCAGCGGCGTGTTCGCAGGCGCCGTGCAACTGGCCAACGGTGCGACGCTGACGGGCGGCGGCACTGCAACGCCGTTGTCGGTCGGTTCGCTGGCGTTGTCTTCGGGCGCTAACCTGGACTTCACCCTCGGCTCGGCCACCAGTTCCACAACCGTGGTCAACGTCGCCGGCAACCTGACCCTCGACGGCACACTGAACATCAGCAATGCCGGAGGCTTCGGCACCGGGGTCTATCAACTGTTCAGCTACGGCGGCAGCCTGACCAACAACGGTCTGGTCTACGGCAGCCTGCCGGTGTCGGCGGCCAACCTAACCCTGCAGACCGCGCTGGCCAATCAGGTCAACCTGCTGGTACAGAACACACCGGGTGAAGTGCAGTTCTGGAACGGTGGCAAAACCAATCCGGACGGCAGCATCGGTGGTGGCAGCGGCGTGTGGGGGCCGAATACCAACTGGACCGATCCGAGCGGTACCCAGGCGCTGGCGTCGAACGGTCAGTTCGCCGTGTTCGGCGGGCAGAGCGGGACGGTCACCGTGCAAGGCAATCAGAACTTCACCGGGTTGCAGTTCCTCTCCAGCGGTTACAGCCTGGTTCCAGGCGCTGGCGGTACGCTGACCCCGGTCAACGGCCCGGGCGGCAGCCTTGCGCCGGTACGGGTGAATGCCGGTGGCAGCGCGGAAATTTCCGCACCGCTGGTGGGCAGTGGCGGTATCGAGAAGCTGGATTCCGGCACTCTGGTCCTCAGCGGCGCCAACACCTACAGCGGCGGGACCACGGTCAGCGGCGGTACGCTGATCGGTAATACCACCAGCCTGCAAGGCAACATCCTCAACAACGCATCGCTGGTGTTCCAGCAGAACGCCAACGGCCAGTTCAACGGTCGCCTCAGCGGTGTCGGCGCCCTGGCCAAACGCGGTGCCGCGCGCTTGCTGCTGACCGGTGATCAACCCTTCAGCGGCACCGTGGCGGTGGATCAGGGCGTGCTGCAAGTCGGCAGCCGCGCGGCGCGGGCCTCCCTGGCCGGGCAGGTCACCGTGGCCAATGGCGCGGGCCTGAGCGGTAATGGCAGCGTCGGGTCGGTGGTCAACCATGGCGTGGTGGCTTCCGGTGGCGAGGACGGCACCTTGAGTGTCGCCGGCAACCTGACCAACGCCGCCGACGGTGTGCTGGCCCTGACGGTCAGCTCGCCGACCGCCACTCCGCTGGCCGTCGGTGGCACCGCGACTCTGAGCGGTGGTCTGCAGGTCAACAGCCTGGCGCCGTTCACCGGCAACACCGTGTACTCGCTGATCACCGCCGGTGGCGGGGTGAACGGCACCTTCAGCGCTGCCGATCTGCCGCAATATGCGTTCCTCGACACGGCGCTGGTGTATGACCCGAACGCGGTGACCCTGGTGGTCAGCCGCAACGGCAACTCGTTCGTCGACGTCGCTGCTACCCGCAACCAGCGCAACACCGCTTCGGCGTTGATGCGTAACGGCGCGGCGGGCGCTGCGTTGCAGAACGAAATCATCAATCTCAGTGTGGCGGGCGCACGTAACGCCTTCGACAGTCTGTCGGGTGAAATCCATGCCAGCACCGCCAGCGCAATCCTTGAGGATTCGCGCTACGTGCGGGACGCGGTCAACGACCGTATGCGCCAGCCTTCGTGCAGCGCACCGGACGATCCACGCCGCGCCCTGGCCCCGAGCGACAATCAGTTGAGCAGCAACGGCTGCCACGGCGAAATGGTCGGCTGGGCCCGCGCACTCGGGGCCTGGGGCGAGTCGGACGGCAACAGCAACAGCGCGAAGCTGGATCGCAACCTGAGCGGCTTCATGCTCGGCACCGACAAGCAGATCGACGACCAGTGGCGCGTCGGCATGGCCGCCGGCTACACCCGCAGCGATCTGGATGCTCACGATCGTCGCTCGGATGCCACGGTCGAGAGCTACCACCTGGCGGCGTACCTCAACTCGCAATTCGATGCCCTGGCGGTGCGCCTCGGTGCGGCATACAGCTGGCACGACATCGAAACCAAGCGCGACGTCAGCGTCGGTGCCTACAACGATCGGTTGAAGGCTAATTACGACGCGCGCAGCGCCCAGGTGTTCGGTGAAGTCGGCTATGCCATCGAAGCGGCCGGGATT
Source organism: Pseudomonas sp. B21-021 (assembly GCF_024749205.1). Lineage (NCBI taxonomy): Bacteria > Pseudomonadati > Pseudomonadota > Gammaproteobacteria > Pseudomonadales > Pseudomonadaceae > Pseudomonas > Pseudomonas sp. B21-021. Next base: position 4,286,199 of record NZ_CP087192.1, on the reverse strand, counting down.
GCCCTGGAACCGTTCGCCGGTCTGGCGTACGTCAACTACGACAGCGACAAGGCCAAGGAGAAAGGCGGAGTGGGGCGCCTGCGCGCCGAGTCCGATCAGGACATCACCTTCTCGACCCTGGGCGTGCGCGCCGGCAAGGTCATCACCCTGGCCAACGGCGGGCAATTCACTCCGCGCGCGGCGCTCGGCTGGCGGCATGCCTTCGGCGACACCAAACCCGACGCCGATCTGACCTTCATCGACGGCGGCGCCTCGTTCAACACCCAGGGCGTGCCGATTGCCAAGGACAGCGCGGTGGTCGAAGCGGGCGTGGACTTCCAGATCAGCCCGACCGGCAAACTCGGTATCGGCTATTCGGGGCAGTTGTCGAACGAGAGCAACGACCATGCGATGACCATCAGCTTCAGTCTTGGGTTCTGATTCAGGAGCGAAGCACTTCAGCCGCCCGAAAGGGCGGCTTTTTTTTGATCACCGCTTTCGTTTTGTTATCCGTTTGAACGAGTGCTCATTGTTCTTTCAGTTGTACTTTAAGTTCGATCTCAACGCGTCGGTCTACCGCTAGGCATTCCTTTTGTTCAGGTAGCGGCAGATCTCTGGTGCATGTCGACTTGGGTTGTAGTGAGCCCTGTCCGAGGCGTTTTACTTGTGCCTCAGGCAAATCGGAAAACAGTTCCTTGATCTCTGCATACACGCTGTCGGCGCGCCGCATGGACAGGGCGGCGTTAGAATCTCCCGTCTTGAGCACGGGGATTCTGTCAGTGTGGCCGATGATGTTGGCGGAAAGTATTTTCAGATGATCCGCTGCCAGCCTGAGTTCGGTTTCCTGAGTAAATTGAGCGAGTTGTTTCTTTCCGTTAGCGCTGATTTTGTCGTCGTAGATATCGAAAAGCGTGTCGGTGTTGACGGTTAAACAAGTCTTGAAACTATTTCGCTTGTTCTCCGGAGTCAGGACTTTAACGCCGCTGCGATCCAGTTCGATTTTTGCGATTTTTTTGTTCCATTTTTTGCTTTCAGTATCGTAGGCGAGCAGTTGTACGAGACTGCGTTCGCCCAATCCATGCCAGAGGACATTGAAGTGATGAGCAATGTTGGTTTGGTTTCCCTCTTTCGTACAGCCATAAATGGAGAGGTTCAGTTCCTTTGCGGTGTCGCTGATGATTCTTTGATTTTCTTCGCTTAACACCAGTGAAACGTCTTTTTGCTGGACTCCAATAAAGCCAAAGGTTCCGTCAATGAACTTGCCGAAAACGGGTGGCACCATGGCTGCTGGAATAACGATGGCAATGACCAGCAAGACGATTCGTTGCAGTGCTCGCTTTTGTTTTTCAGCGGTATCGGATACGTCGGATTTCCAGTGGTTTGCTGCAATGTACAAGATGAGTCCGCTGGCGATGGGCGCAAAGAAGGCAGCCCAGTCCTCCATGAAATAAGCCACCAAGGCGAGAGCGCTGAAGAAAAACAAGCTGAATAAAATAGAAAATACTTTGTCAATGATGCTTTTTTCTTTGAATGCGGCGAAAGCAAAGTTGAACGCTATAAAACTGCTGCCCAACCAATACGAGTACAAAAAACCAAACCCTAGCGCGATGAAGATAAAAACCAGGCTGTCTGCCAGGTTGAGTCCGGTCGGGAAGAAATTTATCAGGAACGCGCAGTAACCCCACGTTATAAGAATGCCAAGTGCAACTGTTGATTTGGCTGCAAAGGATGCAAGTTTTTGAAGGTTTTCAAGTAATTCAGACACGAGTTTTCCCGAGGAAGGCCCTGCACGCGATGCATGCAGGGTTTGTTTTTCTTAATTGATCAAGCAAGAGAAACGACAAGCCATCTTTTGACGGTCAGGTAAAACTGACTTGGCATAGATGGGTGTCAGGTGGTGAGACTGTTTTCCAGCACCAAAAGCAATCTGTCGTTTTCTGCCATCGCCTGCCTCAGGTTTTGATCTGACCGTTCGTTAAGCGCGATCAACTCGCGATCCCGGTTCACGCCCAGCGGATCCAGCTTGTCTACAAGATAAACAACAAAGGTACTGGCCAGGCCTGTCAGAGCTCCGACGATTACAGCTGACAAAACCGCGCCCAAGGCTCCTAGCCCGGGAATCATGAGCATCTGTTTTTCGATGATTTCTTCCAGTGCGACCCCGGCGATGATCACACCGCCTGCGCAGGTAATCTTGATCGCCTCGTGGGCGGCCTCACGTAATGTGAGCCCTTTCGGGGGCAGTAGCAGCGTTTTGAGTGCCTTGAGCAGTGACATGAATCCTTCACGAAACATGCGAACCGCGCGTTTGCCGGTGGTGACGAAGACGTTGATCAGCGTTGTCACCAGGTTGGCCAGAACGCCGGCCACGAAGCCTCCACCGCCTGCCGCCAAGGCTGCTTGCCATTGATTTGCGACTCGCTTCGCAATGCGTTCCAGGCGGATCCGCAACTCTGGCACCAACGACTCGTGAGAACGGCCATTGCGGTACAGATCTGTAAGTTCGTCGAAGGTCGCGCTGAAGAATTCGATGAGCATGACGCCGAAGGCTTGCTGAAAGGCCATCTTGCCACCTTCCTTCAGGCTGGTTTTGGCGAGATCAGCCTTGAATTTGTCGCTCTTGTAATAGGCATCACTGAGCTTCTTTTCATACGCCTCACGTGCTGCTTTGTCCTTGGCCAGGAGCAGGTCGGGGTTTTGTGCGATTGCCTCTTGTTGCTTGAGTAGTCGCAGACGATTTTCGTCTTTGGGCGTCAGCTCTTGTTTGTTGGACAAGCGCTGCATTTCTTCCTGACGGCTCTGAGTGTTCTTTTGCAGCTCTTCGACGAATTGAGTAGCGCTTTTTTTGCCTTTTGACTGGTTCAGTGCTTTTTTGGTTGGGTTCAGATTCGAATCTGCATTCGCCAGTGTCGGCGCATCCGCGTCCGCCAGTACGCGCCCACGATCGGTATGAATCACATTCGCCGAAATGGTGTGATCAAGGTTGCGCGGATCCTGGTTCTTGTTCTGGCTGAAGGTTTCGTTGGTATAAGCGTCCTTCAGTACGCCTGAATTCTGGTCGAGGGTATCTTTAGCGTTTTTTGCGATGTAAGCCTTGTCCCCATGGAACTTGGTCGAATCGTACGCGGGCAGATCCGCATATTTTTTTGCTGCAGCATCGGTCGCATATACTTCGTTTCTGGCGTTATTGATTGTGTCGACATTACCTCCTTTCTTGTCGTAAACCGCCAGCACTCGACCGAGTCCGAAAGGCACTGCGATGGCTTGTAATACTTCCCGTCTGCTGTCGCCGACCAGTTGGTCGAATCGTTGCTGGCTGAAAGCGTCGGAGTACGCTTTGAGCACCGCATCGGATTCATCGTCAGACACGTGCAGATCCACCGTAAAGTCAGCTTCAGTGAAACTTTGCTCCAATAGTACGGGGTTGATAGAGATGTCACTCAATTGTCGAGCGAGATCAGCCTCAGGCAATTCAATCAGTCGGGGGCCTTTGGCGATTGCTGCTTGCTGGCGTTGCCGGGCTTTGAAACGTTCAATTCGATCCGTCATGGTGTTTCTCCTTTCAAGCAGCGGCAGACAACTGTGCCCATCCCGAGCGAAACGCCTTTTGCGTCACACTCATTTCGCCGTTCAGTGTTGTGACGAAATCAATGATCTCTTCAAACAATGGCTGCGCCTCGGGTCCGACTTTTCGTGCGCGAATGAAAGCTTCTTTGAGCGTGGGAGGGTTGAGGGACAGCAGGTTTATTGCAGTTTGTACTTTGGCTGGCAGGAACCCGCCCCCCATACCCATCAGGAATTCGTCGATCTGCTGTTTGTCCTCATTGCTGGCTACCCCGGCGCAGGCGGCGCTTGCCTGGGCGACAGCTTGCATGGCAATCAGCATCTTGAAGTAGGCTTCGTGGCTATCGATGCAGACCTTGGCTTTGGCCAGTGCCTCGGTGAAGCGCTTTTCCCGAACTTCACTCTTGGCTTTCTGGCGCATTTCACCGCGAGCCTCCGCGTTTTTTTCCTTACGCTCTTCCAGCTCTTTTTTGGCATTCCAGTAGGTTGCCATTGACGTGCCGAATTCGGCCACATAGTCACGGGAGCTGTCGTAACCGCTGGCTATGGTTTCGCGTGTGAAGTCGTAGGCATCGCCAAGTACATCACCCACTTTGTCTGCCGCTTCCACCACGGACTCAACCGCCGAGGTGTAGGCGTCAGCTACAACATCGGCAGCGCTGGAGGCGGTTTCGACAGTGGAGTTGTAGGCATCGGATACAGCATCACCGACCTTTTCAGCCGCTTCAGTCACAACGTCCGCAGCATCGGCAATCGTTTCTACAGTGGCGTCATACAGATCGCCGACTTTATCTCCGACAATGTCCGCGGCTTCTGCCACCGTCTCACGCGTCGCGTCAAATGCCCGGCCCACAGCGCTGGTGATCGAAGAAAAAATGTCAGTCGCGTGAAAGTTTTCCGCTCGCGGGATGGCGGGTTCGCGTACCCAACTGTCGATAAACGATTCTTCCATGGGGCTGAAGGCGCGAAGTTTCATAAGTAATCCCTGACTTTTTAGACGTTCGGGGATTCTCCCTGGTTGAAGGGTGATGTCAATATGCCTTCAGTTATCTTAGGAGGGATTGACACGGCAGCCCCGTTTGGCTCTCTGCTAGTCTTTGCTTCATTCCTTGCCGAGAGACTGCCCTCATGACCGAGCCCATCCGTCTGACCCAATACAGCCACGGCGCCGGTTGTGGCTGCAAGATTTCGCCCAAGGTGCTGGAAGTGATTCTGGCCGGCAGCGGGGCGCAGAACCTTGATCCGAAACTGTGGGTTGGCAACGCGTCTCGCGATGATGCGGCGGTGTATGAGATCGATGCCGAGCGCGGGGTGGTCTCGACCACGGATTTTTTCATGCCGATCGTCGACGACCCGTTCGACTTCGGCCGCATCGCAGCCACCAACGCGATCAGCGACATCTACGCCATGGGCGGCGATCCGTTGATGGCGATTGCGATCCTCGGCTGGCCGGTCAACGTGCTGGCGCCGGAAGTGGCGCGAGAGGTGATTCGCGGCGGACGTGCGGTGTGCGATGCGGCGGGGATTGCGCTGGCCGGCGGGCATTCGATCGATGCGCCGGAGCCAATCTTCGGCCTGGCCGTCACGGGGCTTGTAGAAAAGCGCTTCATGAAACGCAACGACACCGCCACCGCCGGTTGCCTGCTATACCTGACCAAGCCGTTGGGCATCGGCATCCTCACCACCGCCGAGAAGAAGGGCAAGCTGCGCCCCGACGACATCGGCGTGGCCCGGGACTGGATGTGTACGCTGAACAAGCCCGGCAGCCGCTTCGGCAAACTGGCCGGGGTCACCGCCATGACAGACGTCACCGGGTTCGGGCTGCTCGGGCATCTGGTGGAAATGGCCGACGGCAGTCACCTCACGGCGCGGATTTTTTACGACCGGGTACCGCGTCTGGCGAGCGTCGAGTATTACCTCGAACAGGGCTGCGTGCCGGGAGGCACCTTACGTAATTTCGACAGTTATTCGAGCCGCGTCGGGCGGGTGCAGGAATTGCACAAGCGAGTGCTGTGTGACCCGCAGACCAGCGGCGGGCTGCTGGTGGCCGTGACGCCTGAAGGCAATGCCGAATTCCTCGCCGTCGCTGCCGAACTGGGCCTGACACTGGAACCCATCGGCGAACTGCTGGAGCGAAAGAGTACCGCCGTCGAGGTGAATTGATGGCCCTCGACTTCACCGACTATCGCGACATCTTCCTCAACGACCGGCCGCTGATGGACGCCCGTGCGCCGGTCGAATTTCACAAGGGCGCGTTTCCCGGTGCGCTCAATCTGCCGCTGATGAACGACATCGAGCGGCAGCGAGTCGGCACTTGCTACAAGCATCATGGTCAGCAGGCGGCTATCGAACTGGGTCATCAGCTGGTGTCCGGCGCGGTGAAGGCCGAACGGCTCCAGGCTTGGGCGGCATTTGCCCGGGCGCATCCCGAGGGGTTTCTGTATTGCTTTCGTGGCGGCCTGCGTTCGCAGATCGTCCAGCAGTGGCTGAAGTCGGAAGCCGGCATCGACTATCCGCGTATCGGCGGTGGCTACAAGGCGCTGCGGGGGTTTCTGATCGACACCCTCGAATCAGCCCAGGCCGAGTGTGATTTCGTGCTGCTGGGCGGCATGACCGGCACCGGCAAGACCGAACTGCTGGTGCAACTGCGCAACAGCGTGGATCTGGAAGGTCATGCCAATCACCGAGGTTCCAGCTTCGGCAAGCGCGCCACCGGTCAGCCGTCGAACATCGATTTCGAGAACCGGCTGGCCATCGACTTCCTGAAAAAGCGTGCGGCCGGCATCGAGCAGTTTGTGCTGGAGGATGAGAGCCGGGTGGTGGGCAGCTGCGCGCTGCCGCTGTCGCTGTATCAGGGCATGCAGCAATACCCGATGGTCTGGCTCGAAGATCGTTTCGAGCAGCGCGTCGAGCGGATCCTGCGCGATTACGTGGTGGATTTGTCTGCCGAGTTTCAGGCAGTGCATGGGGAGGAAGGTTTCGGTCGGTTTTCCGAGCGCTTGCTGGATAGCCTCGACAACGTGCACAAGCGCCTGGGCGGCGAGCGGCATCGACGGATGCGGGTGTTGATGGAAGAGGCGCTGGCGGAGCAGGGCCGCAGCGGGGCGGTGGAGTTGCACCGCGCGTGGATCGAGGGTTTGCTGCGCGAGTATTACGACCCGATGTATGTGTTCCAGCGCGAGAAGAAGGGCGGGCGGATCGAGTTTGCCGGGGAGCGGCAGGCCGTTATCGAGTACTTGCGTCAACGCGATAAACCCAAGGCCTGACGGGGCCCGAGCGGGCCCCGGGCAAACTCAGGTCGGACAGCTTTCCTGCCCGTTATCCAGTCCCTGTTTGTAGCTGTGGCTCTGCAGGCTGGCCTTGCCGTTGTGCCAGGTCAGGGTCAGCACATACAGCGAGTCGTAATCGCTGGACTCCCAATCCTCGGTGATCTTCTGCTTCTCGCCGACAGCCTTGCCCGCGACCTTGTTGATCAGCTCCGGCAGGTAACCATGGGACCACGCGGTGTAGATGGTCGAATTGTGGTACTTGTCTTCGATCAGCTCGCGGGCCAGATCGCTGGTGTCGTTGGCCGAGAACTCGATGTTCACCGGCAGGCCGAGCTTGATCGCGGCCGGGCTGATGGTCATCAGCGGGCGGATGTAGCTGTAGGAGTTGTCCAGCTCGCCTTCCTCGACATTGCGCGTCGGGTTGGCGGCGAACACATAGTCGGCCTTGCCGAATTTTTCCGGCAGCAGGGTCGACAGGTCGATCGCCCGGTTCAGGCCCTGGCAGTTGAGCTGACCGAGACCGCCGGCGGGTTTCTCCGCGTGGCGCAGGAACACCAGGGTCTGGGTGCCGTCCACCGGTTGCGCACGGCTTTCGCTGGATTCCAGCGACAGGAACAGCGCGCTGACCGCCAGCAGGGTGGGCAGGGCCACATACGCGCGATGTTTGAAGCGTTTGGCGACTTTCATCAAGTTCGTCATGGGATAAGGATTCTTCAGTCTGTTCGGTTAAGGCTGACAAACCTCTGCACCGGGGCTCGCGCGCCGGATGTTTTCCCTGTCATCAATGGCTTGCTTGGAGCCCCCTGAGGCCTGTTTGGTTCGATCCGCTTGAGTGCGCCGCACTTTACCGTTCAGCCTGTGCGGTTGGAGGGAAGGTTAACCACAGGATGTTGCGGATTTAAGTAAGCCTGCGCAGGGGAGCGTAAAGAACCCGAGCCAGAGCGCTGATCGTGGATTATGCTCAGGCCTTTCATTTTGTGACTGGATGCTACACATGACTGATCTGTCCGCGTTCCCGATCACCCAGAAATGGCCGGCGCAGTACCCTGACTGGATTCAGCTCTATTCCCTGCCGACCCCCAACGGCGTCAAGGTCTCGATCATGCTCGAAGAGATCGGCCTGCCGTACGAGCCGCACCGCGTGGGCTTCGACACCAATGACCAGATGTCTCCGGAATTCCTGTCGCTGAACCCGAACAACAAGATCCCGGCGATCCTCGACCCCCACGGTCCCGAGGACAAACCGCTGCCGTTGTTCGAATCCGGCGCGATCCTGATCTACCTCGCCGACAAGAGTGGCCAGTTGCTGGCCCAGGAAGGCGCGCTGCGCTACGAAACCATCCAGTGGCTGATGTTCCAGATGGGCGGTATCGGCCCGATGTTCGGCCAGCTCGGTTTCTTCAACAAATTCGCCGGCAAGGACTACGAAGACAAACGTCCCCGTGACCGCTACGTCGACGAAAGCAAACGCCTGCTCAGCGTCCTGAACACCCGCCTGGAAGGGCGCGACTGGATCATGGGCGAGCGCTACACCATCGCCGACATCGCCACGTTCCCGTGGGTGCGCAACCTGATCGGCTTCTACGAAGCCGGCGATCTGGTCGGCATCAACAACTTCCCGAACGTCACCCGGGTGCTGGAGCGCTTCCTGGCGCGGCCGGCCGTTGTGCGCGGCCTGACCATTCCTGCCTGACCCTGTTGCAGCCGGGTGCGCAGATTATTGCGCGCCCGGTAACGCACTGTTGATTGATCCAGGTTTGTACCCCGTCCCCCGCAAGGCATAAGCTTCGCCCCCTACGACTTTCGTCTCATCCGCTGTTTTCAGGAAAGGCCCCATGTCCAGTCAGTTCCCCGAAGCACGTCCACGCCGTCTGCGCCGCAATGCGAGCCTGCGCAGCCTGTTCCAGGAAACCGAGTTTTCCCTCAACGATCTGGTGCTGCCGATCTTCGTCGAAGAAGAGATCGACGACTTCGTGCCGATCAAGAGCATGCCCGGCGTGATGCGTATTCCCGAGCGCAAACTGGCCGGCGAGATCGAGCGTTATGCCCGTGCCGGGATCAAGTCGGTGATGACGTTTGGCGTGTCCCATCACCTGGACGCCAGCGGCAGCGACACCTGGCGCGAAAACGGTCTGGTGTCGCGCATGTCGCGGATCGCCAAGGACGCCGTGCCGGAAATGATCGTGATGTCCGACACCTGCTTCTGCGAGTACACCGACCACGGCCATTGCGGCGTGATGCACAACCATGAAGTCGACAACGACCAGACCCTGATCAACCTCGGCAAGCAAGCGGTGGCGGCAGCGCGTGCCGGTGCCGACGTGATCGCGCCGTCGGCAGCGATGGACGGCCAGGTGCGGGCGATTCGCCGGGCGCTGGACGATGCCGGCTTCACGCAGATTCCGATCATGGCCTACTCGACCAAATTCGCCTCGGCGCTCTACGGCCCGTTCCGCGAGGCCGGCGGCAGCGCGTTGAAAGGCGATCGCAAAAGCTATCAGATGAACCCGATGAACCGCCGCGAAGCCCTGCGCGAATCTTTGCTCGACGAGCAGGAAGGCGCCGATGCACTGATGGTCAAACCGGCCGGCGCGTACCTGGACATCATCCGCGACATCCGCGAAGCCTCGACCCTGCCGCTGGCGGCGTATCAGGTCAGCGGCGAGTACGCGATGATCAAGTTCGGCGCCCAGGCCGGGGCCATCGACGAAGATCGCGTGGTGCGCGAAAGCCTCGGCGCGATCAAGCGCGCGGGTGCGGATCTGATCTTCACCTACTTCGCGATGGACCTGGCCCTGGCCGGGATCTGATCCGTCAGGGGCAATTGAAAAACGGCCGGATCCCGTGATCACGGAAATACCGTTCGATCACCTTCGGATCCGCGCTGTTGTCGGCAATCGCCACGTAAGTATCCGGGCGCAGCAGGTAAAAGCCGTTGCGCCCCAGTCCCGCCGTTTCAAACGCCGGGCGCCAGTCGAACACGTGCAGCGGCAAGTGATGTTCATTGCACCAGGCGATCATCTCGTCGCTGGTGTCGCCGTACACATGCACCTGCCAGCAAGGATGGCGCAACGGCTCGTAATTATCCCCCTCGCCATCATGGGCCCACGGCAAGCGGTCGCCGCCGTGCACGTGCCCGGCCACGCCTTCGCTCAACGCCATGCCTCGATAGTTGACGGTGATTTGCGAGACGGTGCGAAACAGGAATTCGCGGCTGGTTTCGAATGAGGCCATTTTCGGAATCAGGAACGGCGCCAGCCGCGTGCGCAACAGATCGGCCATGCGGCCTTCGGCGGTGACGAAGCTGAAGACCTTGTCGGTGGTCGACACCAGTCGCCGGGCGAAGGCGATGCGTTCGGTTTCGTAGCTGTCGAGCAGTGTGGGCGTGGCAGCGCCGCCGAGTACTGCCGCGAGTTTCCACGCCAGATTGATCGCATCGCCGATGCCGGTGTTCATGCCCTGACCGCCAGCCGGGCTGTGTACGTGCGCCGCATCGCCGAGCAAAAACGCCCGGCCCTTGCGAAAGTGATCCGCGACCCGGTGATGCACGCGGTAGGTGGAGAACCAGTTGACGTCCTCGACGTGCACGTTCAAATGCTCGATGGCGCGGCTGCTGACATCGGAAAACTCCAGGGTTTCGGCGCGATCCGCACGTTCGTCACGCACGGTGCCGATCAACCGCGCACGGCCTTCGCCGGCCAGCGGGAATACCGCCAGAAAGTCCGCTTCATCCAGATCCAGATGCAACTCGCCGTTGAGCGCCGGGCCGCTGGCCTGCACATCCGCGACATAGAAAATCTGCTGATAAGTGCCGCCGGGAAAACCGGTGTCGAGGGTTTTGCGCACGACCGAACGGGCGCCTTCACACCCGGCCAGATAGCAGGCCTGACAGATTTCCTGCTCGCCATCCGGCAGGCGCAAATGCGCGGTGAGGCCGTCGCCGTTCTCCGTGAAACTCTCAAGCGTCGTGTTGCGCTCGACCGTCACGTCGTAGTCTTCGAGGCGGTCGATCAACAGTCGCTCGTGTTCGTCCTGCGGGTACATTTCCAGAAAGGCATAGGGCGTCAGGCCTTCGCCGATCCGGTTCAGCGGCAGTTGCGCCACGGGTTTGCCCTTGACCCAGAAATTCGCCGCGGCCACCCGGTGACCGTTGCGCACCACCGCATCGGCCAGGTCCAGTTGCCGGTACAGCTCAAGGGTGCGCGCCTGCACCGCCAGCGCCCGCGACGTGGTGCCCGGCGCGGAAGCCTTGTCGATGATTCGCACGCGCACGCCCAGTTTGCTCAGCCACAGGGCCAGCACCAGTCCGGTGGGGCCTGCGCCGATGATCAGAACATCACTGCGGTTCATGGTCTGTCCTCCTCGCGTGTCCTGACCCCAGGCTTGCCACTGAGTGTGCAGCAGCAAGTATGGATCAGACGGCGAGGGCGGCCAGTCGGCCTGCCAAACGGGACGATGGAACAGTGCCGCCGGCCCGCAGTCCTATCCTGCACCCTGCGATTGCGCGTAGGGTTAACCCGGCTCAACGGACTGGATGAAGCGTTATGCACACCCCTCGATTATTCATCAGCCTCGCCGCACTGCTGGTGCTGGCCGGTTGCGCCGGTCAACGCAGCGAAGAACCGGCGCCGCGCCCGCCCGCCGAGGTCAAGGCGCAGATCGTGCGCCTGCTGCCGGCAAAAACCGTCGACCGCCAGGGCTGGGCCACCGACATCTACGCCGCGTTCGCCGCCCAGGGCATCAGCCCGACCACGCAAAACCTGTGTTCGGTGCTGGCCGTCGCCGAGCAGGAATCCACTTTCCAGGTCGATCCGCCGGTGCCCGGCCTGGGCAAGATCGCCCGTGATGAAATCGACCGCCGCGCCGCCAAGGTGCATATCCCGAGCCTGTTGGTCAGCGGCGCCTTGCAGGTGCGCTCGCCCAACGGCAAGACCTACAGCGAACGCCTCAGCGCCGCTCGCAGCGAAAAGGAATTGAGCGCGATTTTCGACGACTTCATCGGCTCGGTGCCGATGGGTCGCACGCTGTTCAGCGGTTTCAACCCGGTGCACACCGGCGGACCGATGCAGGTCAGCATCGAATTCGCCGAGCAGCATGCCAAGGACTATCCGTACCCGGTGGACGGAACGATTCGCCGCGAGGTGTTCAGCCGTCGCGGCGGGATGTATTTCGGCATCGCCCATTTGCTGGGTTACCCGGTGAGTTACCGCGAGCCGCTGTACCGATTCGCCGATTTCAACGCCGGCTGGTACGCCAGTCGCAATGCGGCGTTTCAGAACGCGGTCAGCCGGGCGTCAGGCATTCCGCTGGCGCTGGATGGCGACCTGATCCGCCCGGGCGCGATCATGCCGGGCAGCACTGAACTGGCGGTGCGCGCCCTCGGCAAATCACTGGGCATGCGCAATCCGGTGATCCGCGATCAACTGGAGAAGGGCGATAGCCTGGCCTTCGAGGAGACCAAACTGTATCAACGGGTCTTCGAACTGGCGGAGCGTGCGGAAGGCAAGTCACTGCCCCGTGCGGTGTTGCCGGGCATCGTGCTGCAGAGCCCGAAGATCACCCGCAAACTGACCACGGCGTGGTTTGCCAAACGGGTCGACGAGCGCTATCGGCGCTGCATGGCCAAGGGCTGAGGACGATCAAAAGGGAATAAAAAAACCCGGCTGACGGGAGCCGGGTTTTTTCTGGGTTGTTGCGATCAAGCCATTCATTCAGGCAACGCGGCGTTCGATCAGACGATCCGAACCACCTTCGGCAACGCGGCGTTCAATCAGGCGATCCGAACCACCTTCAGCGACGCGACGTTCGATCAGACGATCCGAGCCACCTTCAGCAACGCGGCGTTCGATCAGACGATCCGAACCACCTTCGGCAACGCGGCGTTCAATCAGGCGATCCGAACCACCTTCAGCGACGCGACGTTCAATCAGACGATCCGAGCCACCTTCGGCAACGCGACGTTCAATCAGACGATCCGAGCCACCTTCGGCAACGCGGCGTTCGATCAGACGATCCGAACCGCCTTCGGCGATCATGGTGTGGGCAGGTTTGGCGGCAAATGCGTTGAAGGCCAGAACCGAGAGGGCAATGCTGAGGATGACTTGGCGTTTCATGATGGTGTGCTCCGGGGGTGTTGTTTGTTTGGTATGGAGCCGATGTTACGCCCGGGATTTTTTAAGAGAACTTCATTGACGTGATGGTGAACATCGACGCCGATGATGGTTTGTCACAACACCTTCACTGCGCGGCCAATCGCCTGGATCGGCCCGGTGGGTTTGCCGATCGGCGAACCGTTGGCGCCTTCCAGCGTCAGTTCGAACAACTGGTTCGGTTGCAGCGGCGGCAGCTTGTCCAGCGGGATCGACAGCGCCTGGCCCGGTTTGACCAGCCCCAGCGACACCGGCCCCTGCCAGCCGTCGGCCTTGGTCCAGAACTCCAGTGCCTTGTCGGCCGGCACCTCGACCACGCCCAGCGGAATCAACTGGATCTCCCGCGGACTGCTGGCCTGGATCACCCAGCCCGGCGCCTTGTCCTGCGGGGCGACCAGCACCACCAGAAAGCTCGGTTTCGGTGTGGTTTGAGTCAGCAGGATCGAGCCCAAGAACAAGGTCGCGGCCAGCCCGGCAGCGCTCAAGCCGCGCCACAGCGACAGGCGGTTCCACCATGAAATCTCCGGCGCCACCTTATGGGTGAGTTGCCCGACACTGCGTTCAATGCGTTGCCACAACTGCGACGAGGGCTGATGCGCCGGGGCGAGGTCGGTCAGTTCCAGCAGACGCCGCTCCCAGGCATCCACCGCCGCTTGCAGCTCGGGCTCGTTGGGCAAGCGCCGTTGCACTTCGGCGCGCGCTTCGGCCGAGAGGGTCCCGAGCACGTATTCGCTGGCCAGTTCATCGCGTTCCTGCGCCGATTCGGTGGTCATCCCATGCACTCCCGCAACGCATTGAGGCTGCGCTTGATCCAGGCTTTGACGGTGCCCAGCGGCGCGTCGAGGCGTTGGGCGATCTGCGCGTGGCTGTAACCGTCGACGTAGGCGTGAAGGATGCAGCGGCGGCGTTGCGGTTCCAGTTGATGCAGGCAGCGATGGATGCGGGTCGATTGCGCCAGCGCATCGAAGTCGTCATCAATCCCCAAAGATTCGTTGCTGTCGTTCAACGGCGTTTCCCGGTCGTGATTGCGCAGCACATTCAGCGCCAGATGCCGGGTCACGCTGAACATCCAGCCCCGGGCCGAACCGCGCGCCGGATCGAAACCCGCCGCGCCGGCCCAGATCTTGATGAATGCGTCGTGAACGATGTCTTCGGCCAGCGCCGTATCACGCACCAGACGCCGGGCCACACCGAGCAGCCGCGGGCTTTCCTGCACATACAATTCGCGCAGGGCCCCGCGCTCGCCGCGGGCACAGGCGGCGAGGCGGGCTTCGTAATCGAACGCGGTTTCGGGTAATGGCATGTCCTGCAATCTAGCAAGCATCGGCCAAACGTCCAGTCAGGCTCAGTTCGCCGCCCAGAAAATGTAGTCGGCCTGGTACTTCACCACTTCCTGTTTGCCCTTGTTCGCCGCCGTGCATTCGCTGCCCGGCGCCACGCCACCCTTGAGCGCGACGCGCTGGATATAGCTCACGCCGCTCATGGCGCCTTTGCCCTCGGCGGGGTTGGCCTTGACCAGTTGATAGGGCAGGTTGCCCGGGCTCGATGGCGCAACGGCCAGTTGCGTGCCGGTGACTTTCGAACCGTCCTTTGCCTGCCAGGTGGCAGGCGGGCCGAAGTAGGTGCCGACCTGCTTGCCGCTGCGATCGTTGAGCACCGCTTTCGGGCCGACGAACACCCACTCGGTCTGGCCGGCGACATTGGCCTTGTCCCGGCATTCGTAGGTGATCTCGCCGACCCCGGTGGTTTCCATCGCGATCTTGTGGCCGTCCGGCACTTTGATCGCGTCGGGATAACTGCTTTGGGCGAAGCTTGTCGAGGCGACGGCGAGCAAACCGGTGAGGCCGATCAGTTGGGTGATGTTCATCAGTGTTTCTCCGAAAAAGGGTAAACCGCTGACAGCCGAAAGAGGGCTGTTACAGGGACTACCCGTGACGGAGCGGTTTGGATGCAGTGGCCGGAAAATAAACTTCAAACCCCATCGATTACCCCCTGTGGGAGCGAGCTTGCTCGCGAATACGGTGTGTCAGCCACATAAATGCTGACTGATCCGACGCCTTCGCGAGCAAGCTCGCTCCCACAGGGTTCTTTGTCAGGCTTCAGGCCGGAGGCTTTCAGCAACGCCTGGGTGTAGGCATGCTGCGGCGCCGCAAAAATCTGGCGCGACGCTCCCTGTTCCACCACTTTGCCGTCCTTGATCACCATCAAGTCGTGCGCCAGCGCATGCACCACCGCCAGGTCATGGCTGATGAACAGGTACGTCAAGCCATGGCGGATCTGCAACTGCCGCAGCAATTCCACCACCTGTTTCTGCACCGTGCGATCCAGCGCCGAGGTCGGTTCGTCGAGCAGAATCAGAGCGGGTTCCAGCACCAGGGCCCGGGCGATGGAAATGCGCTGGCGCTGGCCACCGGAGAATTCGTGGGGATAACGATGCCGGCTCTGCGGGTCGAGGCCGACTTCCTCCAGCACGCGGATCACCGCTGCTTCACGCTCTTCGGCCGTGCCGATGCCGTGGGTCAGCAGGCCTTCGGCGATGATTTGTTGCACCGACATCCGAGGGCTGAGGCTGCCGAACGGGTCCTGGAACACCACCTGAATCTGCCGCCGCAACGGACGCATCAATCGCTGATTGAGCAGGCTCAATTGCTTGTTGCCGAAACGAATGTCGCCCTCGGATTCCACCAGCCGCAGAATCGCCTGGCCCAGTGTCGACTTGCCCGAGCCGGACTCGCCGACAATGCCCAGGGTCTTGCCCCGTTGCAGCCGGAAACTCACGCCGTCCACGGCCTTGATGTATTCCTGGGTGCGGCTGAACAACGCCTTGGGCAGCGGGAACCAGACTTTCAGATCATCCACCTCCAGCAGGTTGTGATCGTAGCGGCTCGGCACCGGTGCGCCGGACGGTTCCGCCTCGATCAGCAGGCGGCTGTAAGCATGCTGCGGGGTGCGGAACAGCGTTGCGCAGTCGGCCTGTTCGACGATTTCCCCGTGGCACATCACGCACACCCGTTGGGCGATGCGCCGCACCAGATTGAGGTCGTGACTGATCAGCAGCAACGACATGCCGAGGCGTTGCTGCAACTCGATCAGCAGCTCGAGAATCTTCTGCTGCACGGTCACGTCGAGCGCCGTGGTCGGCTCATCGGCGATCAGCAATTCCGGTTCGTTGGCCAGCGCCATGGCGATCATCACCCGTTGCCGCTGGCCGCCGGAGAGCTGGTGCGGATAGGCCTTCAAGCGCTGCAACGGCTGGCGAATGCCCACCAGTTCCAGCAGCTCCAGCGTGCGCTGGCGCGCGGCACGGCCCTTGAGTCCCTTGTGGATCTCCAGCACTTCGCTGATCTGTTTTTCCACCGTGTGCAGCGGGTTCAGCGAGGTCATCGGCTCCTGGAAAATCATCGCGATGCGATTGCCGCGCAAGCCGCGCAGTTGTTGTTCGCTAGCGTGCAGCAAGTCCACGCCGTTGTAGCGGATGCTGCCCGTGCTGCTGACGGTCTTGGCCGGCAGCAAACGCAGGATCGAGTGCGCCGTCACCGACTTGCCCGAGCCGGATTCGCCGACCAGTGCCAGGCACTCGCCACGGCGGATGTCGAGGCTCACACCGTGCACCACTTCGTGCCCGGCGAAGGCGACGCGCAGGTCGCGGATTTCAATCAGGTTGTCGGTCATTTCAGCTCCGGGGATCAGGATCGCGGATCGAACGCGTCACGGCAGGCTTCGCCGATAAACACCAGCAGGGACAGAATCAGCGCCAGGGCAAAAAACGCCGTCAGCCCTAGCCACGGCGCTTGCAGATTGCGCTTGGCCTGGCCGATCAGTTCACCCAGCGACGCGGTGCCGGCGGGCATGCCGAAGCCAAGAAAATCCAGCGCGGTGAGGGTGGCGATGGCGCCGGTCAGAATGAACGGCAGGTAGGTGAGGGTGGAGGTCATGGCGTTGGGCAGAATGTGCCGGCGCATCAGCTCGCTGTCCGTCAGGCCCAGCGCCCGCGCGGCCTTGACGTATTCCAGGCTGCGCCCGCGCAGGAACTCGGCGCGCACCACGTCCACCAGTGCCAGCCAGGAAAACAGCGCCATGATCCCCAGCAGCCACCAGAAACTCGGCGAGACGAACCCCGACAAAATGATCAGCAGGTACAGCACCGGCAGCCCTGACCAGATCTCCAGCACTCGTTGCCCGAGCAAGTCGACCCAGCCGCCGTAATAACCCTGCAACGCTCCGGCGACGATGCCGACCAGCGCACTGACAGCGGTGAGGATCAGCGCGAACAGAATCGAAATCCGCGTGCCGAAAATCACTCGCGCCAACACATCCCGCGCCTGATCGTCGGTGCCCAGCCAGTTGCTGGAGGACGGCGGACTGGGTGCCGGTTCCGTGAGGTCGTAATTGACCGTGTCGTAGCTGAACGGGACCGGCGGGAACAGCATCCAGCCGCCCTGATCCTCGATCAGTTTGTGCACGTAGCTGCTGGCGTAATCCGGCTGGAACGGCAGTTCGCCGCCGAAATCGGTTTCCTGATAATCGCTGAGGATCGGGAAGTAAAAGGCGTTGTGGTAGCGGATCACCAGCGGCTTGTCGTTGGCGATCAGTTCGCCGCCGAGGCAGATCAGGCACAGCCCGATGAACAGCCACAGCGACCAGCGCCCGCGCCGGTTGGCCTTGAATTGCGCAATGCGCCGCCGGCCCAGAGGGGAGAGTGTGAACATCAGGCAGTCCTCGCCGAGAAGTCGATGCGCGGGTCGAGCAGGGTGTAGCAGAGGTCGCCGATCAGCTTGATCAACAGGCCGAACAGGGTGAACAGGAACAGCGTGCCGAACACCACCGGGTAGTCCCGTGAAACCGCCGCTTCGTAGCTCATGCGCCCGAGGCCATCGAGGTTGAAGATGGTTTCGATCAGCAGCGAGCCGGCGAAAAACACCTCGATCAACGCCGACGGCACACCGGCCACTACCAGCAGCATCGCGTTGCGAAACACATGGCCGTAGAGCACGCGCCTTTCGGTCAGGCCCTTGGCGCGCGCGGTGATCACGTACTGGCGGCTGATCTCGTTGAGGAAGCTGTTTTTGGTCAGGATCGTCAGCGTCGCAAAACCGCCAATCACCAGCGCCGTCACCGGCAACACCAGGTGCCAGAGGTAGTCGCCGACCTTGCCCCACAGGCTCAGGCTGTCGAAGTTGTCGGAGACAAGACCTTGCACCGGAAACCAGTTGACGTAGCTGCCCCCGGCGAACACCACGATCAACAGGATCGCGAATAGAAACGCCGGCATCGCGTAACCGACGATGATCGCCGTGCTGCTCCAGACATCGAACGCGCTGCCGTTGCGGATCGCCTTGCGAATGCCCAGCGGGATCGAAATCAGGTAGGTGATCAACGTCGCCCACAGGCCAAGGGACAGCGACACCGGCAGCTTCTGCACGATCAGATCCGTCACCTTCGCACCGCGAAAGAAACTGCTGCCCAAATCCAGTTGCGCGTAGTTCTTGAGCATCAGCCACAGGCGTTCGTGCATCGGCTTGTCGAAGCCGTAGTGGTGCTTGATCTCTTCGATCAGCGCCGGGTCCAGGCCACGGCTGCTGCGCCCGGCACCGCCGATCGCGGTGACCTCGCTGGCGCCGCCCATGCTGTGCCCGCCGAAACCTTGCAGGCGGGCGATGGCCTGTTCCACCGGGCCGCCGGGCGCGGCCTGCACGATGACGAAGTTGACCACCAGAATGCACAGCAGCGTCGGGATGATCAGCAACAGACGTCGACTCAGATAACGCCACATGTCACTGGCCCCCCGCGAGTTGGTGCAGGGCACTCATCTGCTGGTTGGTCAGCGGCTTGGCCGAGACCTCCCACCACGTATCGAGGCCTTCGCTGTAGATCGGCTGCACCGGCGGCCTGCCGAAACGGTTCTGAAACACCGTCGGCGTGCCTTTGGAGTAGTAGTTGGGAATCATGTAGTCCCCCCATTGCAGCACCCGGTCGAGGGCGCGGGCGTAACGCACCATGGCGTCGCGGGTATTGGCCTGGACCAGGCCGTCGATCAGCCGGTCCACCGCCGGGTCCGCCAGTACCATCGAATTGGAACTGCCGACCTGCGTGGCGCTCTGCGAGGCATACAGGCTGTACAACTCGCGGCCCGGCGAGACGATCGGATCGCCGCTGCGCGGAAAACTGGTGACGATCATGTCGTAGTCCCGGGCGTTGAGCCGGTTGATGTACTGCGCCGAATCGATGCGTCGCAGATTCAGGGTGATGCCGATCTGCGCCAGGGTGCGTTTGTACGGCAGCAGCATGCGGTCGAAGCCACCCTGACCGTCGAGGAAGGTGAATTCGAATGGCTCGCCGGCGGCGTTCACCAGCCGATTGTTTTTCGGCGTCCATCCGGCTTCGGCCAACAGCTTCAGGGCCTGCAACTGCTTGTCGCGGATGTAGCCGCTGCCATCGGTTTTCGGCGCCTGATAGACCCGGCTGAAAACCTCGTCCGGAATCTGTCCGCGCAGCGGTTCGAGGATCGCCAGTTCGCCGGCGTCGGGCAGGGCGGTGGCGGCCATTTCACTCTTCGGCCAGTAGCTGTTCTGGCGCACGTAGAAGCCGCGCATCATCTGCTTGTTGGTCCACTCGAAATCCCACAGCAGGCTCAGCGCCTGACGCACGCGGCGATCCTTGAACAACGGGTTCTGCAGGTTGAACACAAACCCCTGGGCGCTGGTCGGTTTGTCCGGGGCGAGAATCGCTTGTTGCAGGCGACCGTCACGCAGGGCCGGGCTGTCGTAGCCGACCACGTAGCCGGACGAGGAAAACTCGCGGTTGTAGTCGAACGCGCCGGCCTGCAGCAGTTGTCGGGCGACGTCGGTGTCGCCGTAGAAATTCACGGTCAGGCTGTCGAAGTTGTATAGCCCGCGACTGACCGGCAAGTCCTTGCCCCACCAATCCGGATCGCGCTGGAAACCGATGCTGCGCCCGGCGTCGACCTTGCTCACCCGGTACGGGCCGCTGCCCAGCGGGGGTTCGAAACCGCCGCCGTTGGCGAAGTCGCGGGTCTTCCACCAGTGCTCGGGCACCGGCCGCAGCGATGCCAGATCCAGCGCCAGGGTGCGGTTGAGGTTGTTCTTGAAGGTGAAGCGAATCTGCCGCGGACCTTCGATCAGCACGTCCTGCACATCGGCGTATTGCTGGCGATAACTCAGGCTGCCCTTGGTCATCAACAGCTCGAAGGTGTAGCGCACGTCTTCGGCGGTGATCGGTGTGCCGTCGGCGAAACGCGCCTCGGGATTCAGATTGAAACGCACCCACAGGCCGCCGGGATCGCGCTCCATGGATTGCGCCACCAGACCGTAGACGGTGTAGGGCTCGTCCAGCGAGCGGAACGCCAGCGGCGAATACACCCAGTCGTTGACCTGCACCACGGAAATGCCCTGATCGGCGTACGGAGTGATGTAGTTGTACTGACCGATCTCCATCGAAGCGCGGCTGAGCGAGCCACCCTTGGGGGCGTCGGGATTGACGAAATCGAAGTGCTGGAAACCGGCGGGGTATTTCGGCGCCTCGCCGTACACCGTCATCGCGTAGCTGCCGCCGGCCAGTGCAGCTGCCGCGTTGCACAGCAGCGCGCTGCCGAGCAGCAGGCCGGCCATGTTGCGCATGAATGTCATGAAGTCGTTCCTCTGAGCCGGAAAAACCCGAAGCGGCGGCAGGCCGCTGCGGGATGCGAATTCGCAAGGGGAAGGGGCCGGCCGGAGTCTTGCGCGGCCCCGACCGGGACTCAGAAGTGGTACGTCATGCGCGCAAACAGCGTGCGGCCCAGCGGATCGGTGTAGCGCGGGTCATAACCGCTCTGGAAGTTGTAGGCCTGGTTGGAGAACGGCGGATCGCGGTCGAACAGGTTCTTCACCCCGGCATCGACGTCCAGCACCTTGTCGAAGGTGTAGCCGGCCGACAGGTCCCACACCGAATACGATGCGACCCGCGCGTTGGTCTCGCGGTCGTAGTCGTTGTAGCCGGTGGTGAAGCGGTTGGTCAGCGCCGCGCGGGCGGCGCCGAAGGTCCAGGAACCGGTCAGGTTGTGTTTCCAGCGGGCAATCACCCCGTCACCCTTGAAGTCGCCGACCTTGTCGGTGAACGGGCCCTTGATGGTGCTCTGGAAGTCGTACTCGTCGACATAGGTGCCTTGCAGGCCCAGTCCGAATTGACCGTACGGCGTGTTCGGGAAGCGATAGTCCAGCGACACATCGACGCCGTTGGTTTCGACGATGCCGAGGTTGGCGTTGCCGGTGACGATGTAATTGAGCGTGCCGTCGGCGTTGCGCACGAAGCGGTCAGGGTAGCTGCCGGCCTGATCGAACACGGTGGATTCCGGGAACGGCTGGATCTGGTTGGAGATGTGAATCCACCAGAAATCCAGTCCCACGGACAGATTGCTGACTGGCTGATAGACGAAGCCCAGCGTCACGTTGCGCGCCTTCTCCGGGGCCAGGTCTTCGTTGCCGCCGATCTGGTTGAGGAACTGCTGACCGCAATCGCGCCCGCCGTTGCCGCCCGGTTGCACCACGCCGCCGGTACACAGCACCGGGTCGTTGTAGTAGCCCTGGGTGTAGGTGATGCTGCGCGGCGAATACAACTCATACAGCGACGGCGCGCGGAAGCCTTCGCTGTAGGCGCCGCGGACCACCAGCTCCTTGAGCGGCTGATAACGGAACGAATATTTCGGGTTGGTGGTGCTGCCGAAGTCGCTGTATTTGTCGTGACGCACGGCGGCGGACAGTTCCAGGCTGTCGAGCACCGGCACGTTGATTTCCGCGTAGGCGGCTTTCACGCTGCGGTCGCCCTCGACGCTGCCGGCCGGGTCAATGCCCAGGCTCTGGATGTCGCCGGCGAAGGCTTCGAAGTCCTGGTGGAATTTCTCTTTCCGGTACTCGCCGCCCAGCGCCAGACCCGACGGGCCGGCACCGAACCAGTCACCGATTTCGCGGCTGATCCGCCCGTCGAAACCGGCGACCCGACCGACGGCCGTGGAATAGGCGCCGTGGTACATCGCTTGATCGATGTACTGCTGACCGGCGCTGGTCTGCGGGCCGAACGGGTTGAGCAGGCCGCTGGCCAGACCGTCGATCATCGCCTGATCGCTGACGTAGCCGCTGGTGACGCTGGAGACGATCTTGTTCTGGTTGTAAGAGGCGCCGACGTTGTAGTCCCAGCCGCCGACCAGACCGTCGAAGCTCAGCAAAAAGCGCTGGCTGGTGTTCTGGTCTTTCGATTCGCGCGGGCCGGCGGCGGTTTCGCGCCAGTTCACGTCCACCGGTTGCGTCGGATCGAGGGCGAAACCGGTGGGCGCCGGGGTGATGCCGTTGCCGGGGTAGTAGGGCGAGGACGAATCCAGGCTCAGGCCGGTCAATGGCGCCGGGCCGACAGCGGTGGCGTTGTTGTTGCGCGACCAGAAGTATTCGAGGTTGACGTTGTGGTCGTCGGCCAGTTTGCCGGTGGTCTTGCCGAAGAACGACGTCTTCTCGGTCTGCGGCACCAGGTCGATGTACTCGCGGGTGCTGAAGCGGCAGAGACCGTCACGGGCCACCAGGTTGGGGCCGTTGCAATTGCTGTTGGCCAGCGGGTTGGTGGCGTTGCCGTTCTGGCTGTAGTTGCCGGGAAACGCGGTGCCGGAGGTCTGGTCCAGGCCACGGCCGGGCACGTAGTCGCGGGCGAAGGAGCGGTCGTTGGCGTCGAGGTTCTGCTGCTTGTTGTAGTTGAACACGCCGAGCACGTTGAAGCGGTCCTGCTCCAGGTCACCGTAGCCCCAGCTGGCGCTCATGTCCTTGGTCGCACCGCCGCCGCTATGGGTCGGGGTTTCGCCGCCGAGGGTGAGCTGGCCGTCGGTCATGGATTTCTTGGTGATGAAGTTGATCACGCCGCCGATGGCATCGGTGCCGTACAGGGCCGAGGCGCCGTCGCGCAGCACTTCCACGCGCTCGATCGCGGCAAACGGGATCATGTTCAGATCCACCGCGCCGCCGGCCGAGTTGGTGCCCGACAGGGCGTTGTTGGCCAGTCGGCGACCGTTGAGCAGCACCAGCGTCTTGTTCGCGCCGATGCCGCGCATGTCGGCGAACGAGGCGCCGCCGGTGGCTGCGCCGACCGAGCCCGCGCTGTTGTTGATCGACTGGCTGCCGGTGATGCGCTGCACCAGTTCGGCGGTGGTGGTCACGCCCTGTTTGCGCAGCTCTTCAGCCTTGAGCACGGTGATCGGCACCGCCGTTTCCGCGTCGACCCGACGGATCGCCGAACCGGTCACTTCGACCCGTTGCAGTTGCGTGGTCGGCGCGACCACCGCCGCGGCGGCCGGGACGCTGTTGTCGTCCTCGGCAGCCTGAACCCCGGCGCCCATCCCCATGGCCACCAGGTACAACGGAACGAAACGGTGGCGGGAAATCGTCGCCACCAAGGGTTTGAGCGTGAAGCGTGGAGTGTTCATCAGCATGGTTGTTTCCGACTTTGTTAGACGTTTATCGAAATGGCCTTGTGAGCCCTCTTTGCACGGAGCACGGTGGTGCCGCGCCGCGAAAACCACTTTCTTCAAGCAAGCCGATCCCCTCCGAAGACGCGTTGCGTTTTTTCGGTCGGCCGATTGCGACGGGATTCAACGAACGGTGCCGGGCGCGTCCCTCACTGCGCGCCCGGCACCGCCGTCAGCGGGTGGTCATCACCGATATCTTGGTGATGCCCGAGCGCTCGATGGACGCCATGGCTTTGGCGACCTGGCCGTAATTCACGGCGGAGTCGGCCTGCAGCTGCACGCGCACTTCGGCGTCCTTGGCCTTGACCTCCTTGAGGCTGGCCTCCAGTGATTCCGGCGCCAGCTCGGTCTTGGCCAGGAAGAACTTGCCGTCCTGATCGACGCTGACCACCACCGGATCCTTCTTTTCGGCGGGGGCGACGGCGTCGGTTTTTGGCAGGTTGACCTTGATCGCGTTGGTCATCAGCGGCGCGGTGACGATGAACACCACCAGCAGCACGAGCATCACGTCCACCAGCGGCGTGACGTTCATTTCGCTGAGCACTTCATCGCTGTCTTGAGTGGAAAACGACATCAGCTGGCCTCCCGCACGGCGGCCGTGGATTTGGCGATGGCCTGGCGGCTGATGGAAAACGCGCTGCGCGAGGCGAGGGCGTCGAAGTCGTGGGCGAAGTCATCCATGTCCGCCGAGGCCAGCTTCAGGCGCCGCAGGAAGAAGTTGTAAATCAGCACCGCCGGTACCGCGACGGCAATCCCCACACCGGTAGCGATCAGCGCGTGGCCGATGGGCCCGGCCACGGTTTCCAGGCTGGCCGAACCGCTGGCGCCGATGCTTTGCAAGGCTTCCATGATTCCCCACACCGTGCCGAACAGGCCAATGAACGGCGCGGTGCTGCCGATACTGGCGAGGATCGCTTGGCCGTTTTCCAGCGAGCGGCGTTCCTTCTGGATCTGCTGGCGCAGGTTGCGCTCCAGTCGGTCGGAACGGTTGATGGTGTGCGCCAGTTGCTGGGTGGTGCGCGGGGATTCTTCCACCAGCAAGGCTTCGAAACCGCTGCTGGCGATCCGCGCCAGCGAGCCCGGATACTGGCTGGCGTGTTCGGCGGCGGTCAGCAGGTCCGGTGCGCCCCAGAAGGCTTTGCTGAACTGTTTATTCTGGGTTTTCTGGCGCAGGTATTGCGCCGACTTGACCAGCAGGATCGCCCAACTGACCACGGAAAACAGCACCAGCCCCCAGAGCACGCCGGGGACAATCATCGAAGACAAAGAATCGTTCATGGCTACACCTCGCTTGCGTTAATCGGTTGTGAGTTCGGTTGTCGCGCCGTCATTGCGGCAATTTGAAATCGATGGTCTGGGTGGCGAAGCCGTCGATCGGTGTGTCGCCGCGTTTGGCCGGGATGAACTTCCAGGCCTTCACCGCTGCAACCGCCGCTTCATCCAGTTGCGGCTTGCCGCTGGATTTGGTCACCGTCACCGAGCCTGCGCGACCGTTGGCCAGCACCTGAATCCGCAGCACCACGCTGCCTTCCCAGTTGCGCCGCAGGGCCAGCGACGGGTATTCCGGCGGCGGGTTGCCGAGGCTGGCGAGGCCGGAAATCGCCGCCGACTCTTTCACCGGGCCCGGTGCCGCCGCAGGTGCCGGTGGCGCACTCGGGGTGGCAGGGGCGGCAGGTGCTGCCGGTTGCGCAGGGGCGGGCGGCGCTTTCGGCGGCTCGGCCTTTTTCACCGGTTTGGGTTTCTCGACCGGTTTCGGTTTTTCGATCGGCTTGGGTTTCTCCACCGGTTTGGGCGGCGGCTTGACCGCGTCCTCGTCTTCCACCGGTTGTTCCGGTTCGGGCGGTGGCGGTGGTGGGGGTGGCGGTTCCGGTGTCGGCGGGGCCGGCGGTGTCGGGCTGGTCAGCTCGACGGTCATTTCCGGAATTTCCGGTGGCGTCGGCAGCGGTTCGGCCCGCGCCTGCTGGAAAAACCACCAGGCGCCGCCGTGTATCAGCGCCGACACCGCCACCAGCAACAGCATCTGCTGTTTGTTCAGGCCGCCGGGCTGAGAAGTGTTGGCCTTGTAGACGGGCCGCCCCGCCACCGACGCAAGCGCTGCGTTCGGTACTGGCCCCGGCGGCGTTCTGTGCTTTACCGCATCGTTCATTAAAGCTCCCTCGGGTGGATGAAGGGCAATAAGGTGCCGTTCGAACAACACAGCGTTGTTCGAGTGAGTGGTCGCAAATTTCATGCAGGTGTGCAGAAGCCGATAGTTGAACTATCTATTGAACAGGGCTTGTGCAGCTTGTTGCTTCAGTAGTGCCGACTTCGATGGTTCATTGATCCGGTCCGTGGCTGTTCTTTTATAAGAGAGTGTGCAATTGAGTGGCGAACATCGTTCTTGCCCTCATGGTGGATGCAATAGCAACCGCTGTGCCAAACAGTAAACAAATGTGTAGCGGTTATTTCACGGATGATACGTATGTCGCATTTATATAAGTTTCATCAGGCACGCCGGTTTTCATGGGCGCATAACCTCCCGACGGCCCTGTTTGCAAGGCTTTTTCAAGGGCGAGACAGGCCTGGCGCGGTATCGCGCTGTTCAGCGAGATAGAGCGGCTGTTCTCGTGTCGGCCAGGGCGCGTGATGGTGCGTGGCGGACTGATTTGGTGCGGGTCAGTGTTTTAGCGGGTCACAGGCGAATGTTCCTTGTTCTTGTCTAAGTAAAGTCGGTTGTTCCGCTTGTTCGGTGAAATGGTTGAAAGTGCAGTTTTGGTGCGCTTCGGACATTAACGCCGAACAGCAAAAGTTGTAGCGGTGTGCTGTCTGGAAGTTATTGTCGAACAATGTGTTGTTGCATTCATTAATGCAGCGCGCACGCAATGATTTCTTGCGTGCTATTTAAAAAATAAATAGTGCAGGCGTTCAGGTAATAAAGGGAATGCACGGACAGTTCGCAGGACGAACACGGCGCAGGTACAAGGGCACGGAGAGAAGAGTGTGGCGCAGCAGATGAAGATTCACGCGGTGAACTCCTTGTTGCCAGCTCGGATACGCGAACTTTTGGTTCGGTATCGCACCTTACAAGAACGCGGATAGCGTTCGCTGATTGCTCTTGGTGCGGGATGGGCACCGCCAGCGCTGTTTTGCGAGATCAGGGATTCGCAAGCTGCCGATGAATGCGCAATCCGTGCCAAATTCGATACAACAGCTATAAATAGGGCCAGGCAGGATGCCTTTCGCAGTGGAGGAGGGGATATGTATCAGCTCTACGGACATCGCAATTCAGGGGCGGCGGCCATCGAGGCGGCGCTCGAGCTGTGCCAGGTGGCTTACCGCTTCATCGATATCGAGGCCAGCGCGGAAGCGGCGCAGGAGCTGGCGCGGCTCAATCCGCTCAAACAGATCCCGACCCTGCAACTGCCGGACGGCAGTGCAATCACCGAAAGTGCGGCGATCCTGATTCATCTGGGGCAAAGCTTTGCGCAATCCGGCCTGCTGCCGGCCAATGGCGCTGACCGCGATCAGGCGATTCGGGGCCTGGTGTACATCGTCAGCAATTGCTATGCGGCCATCGGGATCATTGATTACCCGGAACGCTGGCTGGTGATGCCGGACGAGGCCTCGCGGCAGAATCTGATGGCGGGTGCGCGGGAGCGACTGCACTGGACCTGGGAGGTGTTTGCCGACCAGTTCTCCGCCGAGTTGTACCTGGACGATGAAACGCCGGGGGCACTGGATGTGCTGGCGGCGGTGGTTACGCGCTGGGCCGGTGCCCGCGAACACCTGCGTCAGACCCGGCCCGGTTTCCATGCGTGGCTGCAACGCATCGACCGACACCCGGTGCTGGCGCCGGTCTTTGCGCGGCATTGGCCTGGCTGATTACTCCCCGCGAATGTACTGCTCCAGCTGTTTGATCAGCTCGGCCTGTTCGGCAATCGCTTCCTTAACCAGGTCGCCGATCGACAGCAGGCCGATCAGTTTGCCGTCTTCCACCACGGGCAAGTGGCGCAGGCGTTTGTCGGACATGATGCCAAGGCAAGTGTCGACGGTCTGGTGGGTGTCCACCGTGATCACGTTCGCCACCATGATGTCGCGCACCGGCGTGCCCACCGAAGAGCGCCCGTGCAGCACCAGTTTGCGCGCGTAATCGCGCTCGCTGATGATGCCCACCACTTTGTCGTCTTCCACCACGAGCAAGGCGCCGACGTTCTTTTCGGCCATTTTCATCAGCGCTTCGAGCACCATGTGATCGGGCTTGATCTGGTGCACTTCCTGATTTTTCGGATCTTTGAGCTTGAGCAGCTGGGCGACGGTTTTCATGGCGGTTACTCAGGTGTTGTCGTTGTTCTCCAAGCATCGTAGACGCAGGCGCACAGAGCAAGGCCGCAAAACGGCAGATAACACGCAAAAAACGTCATTTCCCGGTAAATGACTCAAACCCTTTGCCGATTGCAGGTGCGACCACAAGCCGCCACATGTTTCGAAACAGAGCCCGAAACGAACAGCGCTGCGTTTTTTGTAGACTCCAGGGCCCTTAATGTCATGGATGACAGCTTTAACATGCAAAACGTACGGATCAGCAGCCAACAATCGCCCGACAACGCAGCAGCCCGATCCATCGCAGGTTCAATTCCTTCCTGGTTGTTGAAGTCCAGAGACGCTCATCGTCTCGCCATGCGGACAGCAGCCGGGCGTGATCTGCCCTGGTATCACCAGGCGTCGGCAGCGCAACGCATGGCCCTCAAAAAGGCACTTGAGGCCAGTTGGCAATCACGCAACCAGTCCGACAGGATCTTTGGCCGTCTCAAGGAAATCGAAGCGTTCGCCGAGTCGTTATTGATCGAAGCGCTCAAGACCCGATTCGGCATCACAGTCGATATCAGAACGACTTATCTCAGAACCTATCGTTCAACGGGGTTGGCCGGTGGGTTTGAAATGCGGACACTGTCCTTGCTCGAAGCGGCGCTGAACAACTTCGAAGTCGAGGAAACACGAGGCGGTTATTTCGACGCAGCCAGCCAGTTCATCACCCGACCTTCGGCGACGGGGCAGTTCGAGATCGTCCCCGTCAAGTCTCGGCTGTCAGTCGAGGCCTTTGCCTCACTCTGTCGTGAACTGGATATCGGTCGCCAATACCAGACCTGTCTGAACGGTTTTTTCGACTTCACCCAACCGGTGGTCAAGGCACGGCTGCAACTGGCGTTTCAGACCTGTGAAAAAGACGCTCTGGTGGTAGCCAGCGAACTCGCGCTCCTGAAAGGAGACATTGATTCGCAGACCCATGCGCTGCTTTTGCGGCTGACACAAGGAGACCGATTATTAACGCTCGGCGTAAAAAACCTGCATTGCCATACGGTCACGATGATGGGGATCGATCTGAGTTCAATCCTTCTGATCGCGGCAGACCTTGAGGGCAGCCGCTCGGTCGAGCCTGTCATTGCCTACGTCCCTCATGATCCCCGGCATCCGGTCAGGCAATATCCCTCGGCTGCCCGTTTCGCGGCGGTGCTGACCGACCAGTTGCGGGATCCGGATTACCAGCAGTTTTTCAGTCGTTTCGTTCCCCATCGGCACCGTGGGAATTTCTTCTTTCAGCTCAATGAGCGGCTTGTAGAACTGAAATGGCATGCGTCCGATCCTGGTACGCAACAGCCGACGTGGCGCCCCGAGCCGGTGGCCAATCCGGATTTGAGACTGGCCGGTGCAAGAATTGCCGGTGAAGTCTGGGACCACGTCTTTACACGTCACTTGAATCAGTTGTTCGCCGACGCCAGGACTCGGGCCGTTCCGACTGGCGATGAAGACGCGAAGTCGCGCTGGGCGCGTTGGGACAGTTTTCAGAAGGTCGCTCTAACTGTGCTTGAGGTTGGCCTCTTCGTTGCCGCACCCTTTGCGCCTCTTTTGGGCGAGCTGATGCTGGCCTACACCGCTTATCAGCTGCTGGATGAAACCTTCGAAGGCATTGTGGAGTGGTCTGAAGGGCAGCGCATTGAAGCGGCAGAGCACGTCCTCGGCGTGGCCGAAGACCTTATTCAGTTGGGCGCTCTGGTAGCGGCAGGTGAGGTGCTGACTGCCTTGAAACCGCTCAAGTCATCGCCATTGATCGAGCGAATGGAAGTCGTGGAGTCGAGCGATGGTCGATCGCGTTTGCGTACCTCGGAGCCGGAAACGACCGTTGCGCAAGATCACGAACGCGTCGATGAGACACCACTCGGCACGGGAGACATGCCAGGCCTGGAGGCGCGCTTCAAGGCGCTCTATCCACAGTCGACCGAACAGACCTTCGTTGATTTTGTCCGCAAGTCAGGCACACCAGCTCAGGCACTGCAACGGATTGGCGAGCTAGAGCAAAACTATCAGGCAATGAGCGATACCCTGGACGGGTGGGTGGCCATCGAGAAGGGTGATTTGTTGCCCATGGATCAGCGTTACCACAAGGGACGCTTTGCCGAGGCGATCAAGCGTTGCTGGCAAGCCGCGCATACACCTTCGGCGAACGGTTACACCCTGGATCTGGACTTTCACTGGACCAGTGACTTCCTGGAATATCTGCCGACGCTGGACGTCGAGTTCCCGCATGTCAGCGCCTTGCGGTTTCGCAGTGCGGAGTTGCGTACCGATATCGATGGATTTCTGGATTATTTCCCCGATCTGAAATCACTGGACTTAAGCGACAACAACCTTGTTGCACTGCCGAGTCTGAAGGGGAGCTTGAGGGGGCTGGAGTCGTTGGATATGTCCGCCAACCAATTGAGCCTGAGCGCTGAAAGTGTCGCGGAACTGGCGGCTCTGACTCATCTGCAAACGTTGAGTCTTGGGAATAACCCAGCGTTGTCGCGGCCACCGGACATCAGTCGCCTGTCTGAGCTTGTGACGCTGGATCTGCATGGCAGCGGTCTGGTGGATTGGCCCCAAGGATTGTTTGCCCTGGCAAGGCCGCGGGGCTTCGAACTGGATCTGCTGGACAATCCGATTGCTCGAATACCTCAAGTGGTACCTGGCTCCGAACAGGCCAGACTGGTTGCCCGTACACGTTTGAGCCGTGATCGATTGCCTGACCCGGTTCGTGAACAGTTTCAGGCCTGCATGCGTTCAGTTGGTTATGACCCCGCTCGCAGCTATCCGCCCAAGGGTGAGAAAACCAGTGTGCACTGGCTGGAGGGTGTGAACGGCTCGGAACTGCAGAGCAGGCAGACCAGGTGGAATCAGCTTGAGGCGCAAGCGGACTCCCAGGGTTTTTTCGAAGTTCTGGAGCAGTTGGTCGAATCGGCTGATTACATCGAAGCTGCGAACCGTGCGGAGCTTACGCAGCGGGTTTGGCGAATGATTGATGCGGCTACGCAAGACGCGCCGTTGCGCGAGGAGCTGTTTGGCATGGCCATCCATCCAGAATCGTGCGCGGATGCCGGTGCGCAGATATTCAATGAAATGGGCATCAAGGTATTGATCCGCGAAGCTCATATGGCGGGCACTCCCGAGCAGATTGAAGCTGCACTGATAACGCTGGCCAAAGGCAAATCCCGACTGGATCAGGTCAATGAGATTGCACGGGCCACTGTCAGGTCCCGTCTGCAGGCTGGTGAAACATTTATCGCAGTGGATGAAGACGGGGACATGACTGGCACGATCGATGAGGTGGAAATTTATCTGGCGTTCCAGACCGGCCTGGCGCAACGGCTGGAACTGCCGTGGCAATCGCGGGGCATGTTGTTTCGGGAGATAGGCGAGGTCACGGATGCCCAGATTGATAAGGCTTATGACTCCATCCTGGGACTTGAGGCGGGTGAAGGGCTGGTCAACCAGATCATCGAGCAACGCTTCTGGCGCAAATATCTGAAAAGACGGCATCCGCAAGCGTTTGGGCAGAATGCTCTGGAATTCAATACAAGGCAGGAGGCGTTGTTCGCGCGACATGTGACGGGGGCGCTGACGCAGCCAGTGTACGAGCGAGAGTTGCTGGCATTGGCCGAGGAGCGTAAGGGGTTATTGAAAACGCTGACGCTGGATGCGTTGAACAAAGCGGCATAGGCCGTCGCGAGATAATCGCCGGTCAGGCTCACCCTGACCGGCTTTCGTCTACCTGCACGCCGCTTATTGCAGTGCATCCAGCTGGTTTTTCCAGATCTCGTGTGTCAGGCCGGTGGAGCCTGTCAAAACGTTGAAGGGTTTGACTGCATTGTCGTAAGTGGCCACCAAATGCCCGGCGCAACTGAAGCAGGCTTCAAAAGCCTGAGCGTGTTCGACGTTTTGCAGTCGTTGCGTCACCAGGGAGATCGACTCGGGATCGAGGTCGGCATATGGGAACAGTGTTTTCTGGATGTAGAGGGCGGCACTGGCGGCCTGCACTTCTGCATGAGCCCCCGGCAGGCCTCGACTGGCGGGCAGTTTCATATCGCTGGCTCTGATATGCAGCTCCATGCGCTCCAGTATTTGAGAGTGGATAGCGGGCACTTCGTACTCCATCCCTGCGAGACTGGTGGGCTCGGTTGATGCGCCTACGTACACTTTGACTGCGAAATTTCTGTCTTTCAGGCGATTGGTGTATTGCTTCTCCATATGGTCTTTGA
Organism: Pseudomonas sp. B21-021; assembly: GCF_024749205.1. Taxonomy (NCBI): domain Bacteria; kingdom Pseudomonadati; phylum Pseudomonadota; class Gammaproteobacteria; order Pseudomonadales; family Pseudomonadaceae; genus Pseudomonas; species Pseudomonas sp. B21-021. Next base: position 4,254,191 of record NZ_CP087192.1, on the reverse strand, counting down.
AAAGCCCGAAGTCAGTGATCTGATAGACGCCCAGAGAAGCGAGATTGTCGTCTCCAAGGGTGTAATCGACCGGTCTGGACAGATGGATCCCGTGTTCGGCACTCGTCAGGGTTTCCGTCAATGGGATATTGATGAAGTCAGTGAGGATTACGTCCTCTTCCGCGCCTTCCCCCGGGATCAGTGCGCCGGCGTGTGCCACGGCAACGTTGCTTCGAAATTTCTTCGAGAATCGAGAATCCGGGTTTGCTGCCAGTCTTTTCTTGATCTGTGCAGGGGTGCCTGCCGCTGCAGTGTTGCCCGCCGTTATCATGGCGGTCGTTCGGCCACTGACTCGCTGGTTGAGCCTTTCGCCAGTCAACCCAAGCACGTCTACAGCGCTGACGGGATTGTTCCTGACCATCGCATACAGATTCCATCCATCCACCGCGCCAGCCGGGTCAGCACTGATCCAGCGCAGGCACCACCAGGCGTAGTAGCGCCTTCCATAGGCATAGAGCCCGGTTCCGTCCATCTCCTCGCCCGAGTAACGCAGGGTCTTGTAACTCACTTCCCGTGCCGAGCCTGCCGTCAACGCGGCCGTTCCGCCGAAAGGGTAGTAGTCTTCCTGGCTGATCAGGCGGGCCCGCTGATCGAGCTCGAGCATGCCGGAGTGCTGGATGTCGTCGAGGCAGTAACGCACTTGATCGTTATCGACTTCAGCGGGGCGTCCGGCGATCCAGCGCAGGCAGCGCACATTGCCAATCGCGTTCGGCAAGGTAATGACATGCAAGACCTCGCCGGTTTCCCGCGTGCGGATTTCCAGGCCGTGCAGGTAGTAAACCTGTTGAAAGTGAGAGGTGGACGGGGTGTGAGTCTCATGCCGTTTGGAAACCCTCCTGCCACCGCTGTAGCGATAAGTTTCCTTGTCATCCGGTTCGCTACTGCGCTCAATCAGCGTGAAGCTGCTCAGTTGGTCGTGGAGGTTCCATTCAAGGGGTTGACCCGGATGCAACTGCTGAAGATTGCCATGACGATCAAACAGCGCGGGAAAGTCCGGGTCGGGATCTCCTGCCTGCCATTGCACGCCCCGATTGCTTGAAGGCTGAATGAACATCTGTCGGGTATACCCACCCACCGCGCGGGTATGTACCATCTGGGTCCTATTGCCGCCTGTGTCGTAACTGTAAGTCTGGCGGTAATTGAGATGATGGACGGGATCGCTCGGCACCGGGCGGCCCGGGGTGCCGGTCGCAGGCAAGGCGTCATGACCGGTAGCGCTGATCAGTCGGTACAACGAGTCATAGGTAAAGTGACGTATCCCGTTGATAAGCTGGTTGGCAAAAAACTTCGGTTGAAAGGTGTGATCCTGAATGCTGACCACGTTACCGGTATTGTCATAGCCATACTCCAGATACTGGCGCAGGGGCTGGCCGGGCACGCCAGCCTTGATGCTGGTCAGCCAGCCATTGGCATCGTCATAATCCCAGGTTCGAACCACCCCATTGCCCAATGTCTGTTCCTCGGGCAGTCCTTCTGCGTTGTAACGACAGCCTTTGAGAATGTCCTGGACGGAGTGGCTGCCAGCAAGTTGCAACGTCACCTGTATCAGTTGTCCGGCGACGTCGTATCGAGATTTTTGCAAGTGACCACCGGCATCGGTCTGGCTGAGTGGCTTGCCGTCGGCGCCGTAGTGCCATCGGGTGGTGTAGGTACCGCCATCGAGCGTTTGGGTTTCTGCAAACGGCAACCCCGACAGACTGAATGGTCCGAAGTCCGTTGATCCTGAAGGGTCGACTTTGTGAATGAGCTGTCCGCGGATGTTTTGCCCGGGATCAGCGTCCGCCTGGCCGTAGGTCAGTGTTTCGATATCGGGTTGGTCATTCACTCCGACGGCAAGCAGGCGCAAGCGGCTGTCGTAGACGTTGTTCCATACGTTGCCGCGTCCATCCCAGCGGGTGAGCACTTGATCGGCCAAGCCGGACAGGATCACACGATCACCGGAGTCGACACTCTCGGTCTTGAGCACTTGCCCTTTCAACCCATGCACGGTCACCAGATTGGGTTTGGGTGCGCTGCCAAAGAGGCGGGGATCCCAGCACTCCACCAGGCGGCCAGCGGAGTCGTAGTGATTTCGGGTAATCAGTGACTCTGTCGGTGCCCCCGCCGTCGTGCGCAAACAGGACACCTCGCGAACCGTCAGGCCTCGCCCGTCCATAACGATGAGTGAAGGCGTACGGTGATGTACGGAGGCGTTCAATTTGCCCAATCCTGCGATGCATCGCACCAATGAGTGTTCGAGGCAGTTCCTATGCGAATGCTATCAACATTGATGTGACGGGTAACCTGTCAACTTTGACAGTGCCCAGGCTTTGGCGCTCGTCAGCAATATCGCCCCGAGACGCGTAAACTCGCCACTCTGGTTCAATTGTTGAGGCTGCAGTGGTGGATTTACAGCAGGGCTTCGTCCTGACCCGGCATTGGCGCGATACCCCGGCCGGCACCGAAGTCGAGTTCTGGCTGGCGACCGACGCCGGGCCGCGCCGTGTGCGCCTGCCGCATCAGCCGTCGGTGGCGTTCATCCCGGCGGCGCAGCGCGAGCAGGCCGAGCGGGTGCTGGCGGACGAAAAGAACGTCGAACTGCGCCCCCTGGCCTTGCAGGATTTCGAGCATCGCCCGGTGCTTGGTCTGTATTGCCAGCAGCACGGCCAGTTGATGCGCCTCGAAACCGCGCTCAACCGTCACAGTGTCGATGTTTTCGAAGCCGATGTGCGACCGCCCGAGCGCTATTTGATGGAGCGTTTCATCACCGCGCCGGTGTGGTTCAGCGGCACGCCCGATGCCGACGGTGTGCTGCTCGACGCGCACCTCAAGCCTGCACCCGACTATCGCCCGCAACTGCGACTGGTTTCGCTGGACATCGAAACCACCGAGCAGGGCGAGTTGTATTCCATCGCGCTCGAAGGCTGCGGCGAACGGCAGGTGTACATGCTCGGTGCGCCGAACGGCGATCACAGCATTGTCGACTTCGACCTCGAGTACTGCGAATCGCGCACCCTGATCCTCAAGAAGCTCAACGACTGGTTCGCCCGCCACGACCCCGACGCGATCATCGGCTGGAACCTCGTGCAGTTCGACCTGCGGATTCTCCACGAACACGCCCGGCGCCTCGGCGTGCCGCTCAAGCTCGGGCGCGGGGGGGAGGAAATGCAGTGGCGCGAGCACGGCAGCCGCAATCATTACTTCGCGGCAGCGGCAGGAAGGCTGATCATCGATGGCATCGAATCCCTGCGTTCGGCGACCTGGAGCTTTCCCTCGTTCAGTCTGGAGAACGTCGCCCAGACGTTGCTCGGCGAGGGCAAGTCCATCGACAACCCGTACCAGCGCATGGACGAGATCAACCGCATGTTCGCCGAGGACAAACCGGCGCTGGCCAAGTACAACCTCAAGGACTGCGAACTGGTCACGCGGATCTTCGCCAAGACCGAGCTGCTGAAGTTTTTGCTGGAGCGCGCCAGCGTCACCGGTCTGCCGGCGGATCGCAGCGGCGGGTCGGTGGCGGCATTCACGCATTTGTACATGCCGTTGATGCACCGCCAGGGTTTTGTAGCGCCGAACCTCGGCACCAATCCACCGCAGGCCAGCCCCGGCGGGTTTGTCATGGACTCGCAACCGGGGCTTTACGAATCGGTGCTGGTGCTCGACTACAAGAGCCTTTATCCGTCGATCATCCGCACCTTTCTGATCGACCCGGTTGGGCTGATCGAAGGCTTGCAGCATCCTGACGACAGCGACTCGGTGCCGGGTTTTCGCGGCGCTCGTTTCTCTCGCACCCGGCATTGCCTGCCGTCCATCGTTGCCCGGGTCGCCGAGGGTCGCGAGACCGCCAAGCGCGAGCACAACGCGCCGCTGTCCCAGGCGCTGAAGATCATCATGAACGCCTTTTACGGCGTACTCGGTTCCAGCGGTTGCCGGTTTTTCGATACGCGACTGGCGTCATCGATCACTCTGCGCGGCCACGAGATCATGCTGCGTACCCGGCAGTTGATCGAGGCTCAAGGGCATGCGGTGATCTATGGCGACACTGACTCGACGTTCGTCTGGCTGCGTCGCCCCCACGGTCAGGAAGAGGCGGCGACCATTGGCCGGGCGCTGGTTGCGCACGTCAACGACTGGTGGCGCGAGCATGTGCGTGAGCAATACGGGCTGGAAAGCGCCCTCGAATTGCAGTTCGAAACCCACTACAAACGCTTCCTGATGCCGACCATCCGTGGCGCGGAAGAGGGCAGTAAAAAGCGCTACGCCGGTCTGGTGACCCGCGCCGACGGCAGCGAAGAAATGGTCTACAAAGGCCTGGAAACCGTGCGCACCGACTGGTCGCTGCTGGCCCGGCAATTCCAGCAGGAACTGTACGAGCGGATCTTCCAGCGCAAGCCGTATCAGGATTACGTGCGTGAGTACGTGCGCAAGACGTTGGCCGGCGAGTTCGACGAGCGACTGGTCTACCGCAAGCGCCTGCGCCGCACCCTCGATGACTACGAACGCAACGTGCCGCCCCACGTGCGCGCCGCGCGGCTGGCCGACGATTACAACGCGCAACACGGTCGCCCGCGCCAGTACCAGAACGGCGGCTGGATCAACTACGTCATCACCCTGGCCGGGCCCGAACCACTGGAAGTGCGCCGCGCGGCCATCGACTACGACCACTACATCACCCGCCAGCTGCAACCGGTGGCGGATGCGATTCTGCCGTTTGTCGACGACGATTTCTCAACCCTGATCGGGGGGCAACTGGGCTTGTTTTGAGTCCAGCAGTTGCAGGGTCCATTCGTCCTGAATGCCGTGGAAGTAACGCTCCAGCGCCTGATGCCAGGGGCTGCCTTCGTCGGCGAACTGGGCGAACAGGGTCATCGATGAGTGGAATTTCAGGTCGTCCGGGTGGCCGAAAATCTCGGCAATCGAACGTTGCTGTACGTTCAGCACCAGCTGCGTGCAGGTCCGCAGTCGGGCGCCGAGCAACGGGTGGTCGAGGTACGCACGGGTTTCCGGCGCCGAGTTGATCGCGAACCGCCGCGACATCTCGCTGCCCCCGAGCCCGGCGAACTGTGGGAACACAAACCACATCCAGTGGCTGCGCTTGTGGCCCTCGCCGAGCTCGCGCTGGACCCGTTCGAACACCGGATCCTGGGCGAGCACGAAGCGTTGCAGGTTGAATGGATCGTCCTGATCAGTGCTTCTCATGGCGAAGCCCTCTGTCAGTCGGCGGTGGCTCAGACCATGGCCAGCCGCTGCTTGCGTTGTGGCGCGTGAAACGCCTGGTCCAGCGCCGCCAGATCCCCGGCATCGAGTTGCAGCTGCGCCGCTTGTGCATTGAGCTGCACGTGTTCCGGGCGCACGGCCTTGGGAATCGCAATCACCCCATCCTGACGCAGAATCCACGCCAGCGAAACCTGTGCCGGGGTCACGCCGTGACGAGCGGCAATCTGTTTCAGCACCGGCTCGGCAAGCATGGCGCCGCCCTGGCCGATGGGGCAGTACGCCATCAGCGGCATGCGCTGTTGCTGGCACCACGGCAGCAGGTCGAATTCGATGCCGCGCTCTTCCAGGTTGTACAGCACCTGGTTGGTTGCGCAGGCCGATGAAGACAGTTCTTCGAGATCATCGACGTCGAAGTTCGACACGCCCCAGCGGCCGATCTTGCCGTCCTCGCGCAGACGTTCGAAGGCCTCGACGGTTTCGTCCAACGGATACTGACCGCGCCAGTGCAGCAGATAGAGGTCGATGTAGTCGGTGTCGAGCCGGCGCAGGCTGCGCTCGCAGGCCTGGGGAATGCCTTTGCGGCTGGCGTTGTGCGGGTAGACCTTGCTCACCAGAAACACTTGATCGCGCAGGCCGGCAATGGCTTCGCCGACGACGGTTTCGGCACCGCCTTCACCGTACATTTCCGCAGTGTCGATCAGGGTCATCCCCAGTTCAATGCCACTGCGCAGGGCCGCCACTTCACGCTTGTGCGCCGAGCGGTCTTCGCCCATGCGCCAGGTGCCCTGACCAATCACCGGAACCTGCACGCCAGCCAATTCGAGGGTACGCATTCAAACCTCCTTTCTGAAACGGTCGATACCTTGGGTGGGCAGCAGGATAGCCCACGGGTTCCGTCCGGTTCCAGAAAGGAGGTCGGGTGCTTACCTGGCGGAGAACTTCAACACCACGCTCTGTGTGTAGGTCTGGCCGGGATCGAGCCGGGTGCTCGGAAAGTTCGGCTGGTTCGGCGAGTCCGGGTAGTGCTGGGTTTCCAGGGTGAACGCGCCCCAGTGCGGATAGACCTTGCCACCCTTGCCCTTGACCGTGCCGTCGAGGAAGTTGCTGGTGTAGAACTGCACGCCCGGTTCGTTGGTGAACAACTGCAAGTGGCGACCGGATTGCGGGTCGCTGACTTCGGCCGCGAGTTTGCTGGCGTCACCCTTGGTGTCCAGCGCCCAGTTGAAATCGAAGCCACCGTGTTTTTCTTCGGCGAATTTCAACTGCGGGTGATCAGCCTTGATGTGCTGGCCGATGGCGGTGGGTTTGGTGAAGTCCATCGGCGTGCCGGCCACGGGCGCCAGTTCGCCGGTCGGGATCAGCTTGGCGGTGACCGGGGTGTAATGGCTGGCGTGCAGGGTGGCGACCTGCTTGAGGATGTCGCCATTGCCGGCGCCGGCGAGGTTGAAGTAGCTGTGGTTGGTCAGGTTGAGCACCGTCGGTTTGTCGGTGCTGGCCTTGTAGTCGATGCGCAGCTCGTTGCTGTCGGTGAGGCGGTAGGTCACTTCGGTGGTGAGGTTGCCGGGAAAACCCATTTCACCATCCGCCGACAGGTAGGTCAGGGTCACGCCGACCGAATCCTGGTCTTTGGTTTCCTTTGCTTTCCAGACCTTTTTGTCGAAGCCCTGAGTGCCGCCGTGCAAGGCATTGGTCTTGTCGTTCTGCGGCACTTGGTAGCGTTTGCCGTCGAGTTCAAAGGCGCCGTCGGCCAGGCGATTGCCGAAGCGGCCGATGGTCGCGCCGAAGTACGCGGTGCCTTTCTGGTAACCCTGCACATCGTCGAAGCCGAGGACGATGTCGTCGAGCTTGCCGTGTTTGTCCGGCACCTGCAGCGCCTGCAAGGTCGCGCCGTAGGTGATGACTGTGGCTTGCATGCCGTGGCTGTTGCGCAGGATGTATTGCTCGACGGGCGTGCCGTCATTGGTTTTGCCGAAGGCTTTGTGTTCGCTGGTCAGGCCGGCGGCCTGGGCGCAGAGGGTGGCGATCATCAGGGACAGTCCGAGGCCGCAGAGTGAGTGTCGGGATTGAAGCATGGTTGACCTTCCTTTTTGTTGTTGTTTTAAAAATCTCTCAATAATCATGCTAATTGATGGTTGCGTGAAGATTTATAGCGGATGAAACGATTAATGCAAAAATAAAGTCGGACTTAATGCCTTGAGTAGTTAGCGCCGAAGGTCGGGAATCCACGCCGGCACTGCACTTTTGCGAAATCCCCGGCTCTATCCATGGCCAGGGTGCGGTGACTTCCGCCGCACAGGAACGTGTCCGTCAAAGAATTCATGCCGAGAGTTTTGCACCCCATCGCTGCATTCATTCATCGCCCGTGCCTGCTGCTGGCCTTTTTGTCGACGCTGTTGCTCAGCGGTTGCAGCCATCAGGACGGCAACAATTTCATCACTCAGATGCGCGAGGGCAGGCCTCAGGAATTTCTCCAGACCAGCGTCGACCGCATGGCCACGCTGGCGATGCGTGACAACCTCGACAGCCTCTATCTGCTGATGGGCAAGCTGTATTTGCGCAACCCTGAAGAGCTGCGAAAATCCGGCTTCCTCGACGTCAAGACCGCGGTCAAACAAGTGCGGCTGGCCATCGAACAGCAACAACCGCTGCCGACCCTCGGCGGCAAAAAAGACCTCGCAGCGCTGAGCTATGCCATGAGCCCGGAGTTCCTCGGGGATCGGGTCGGCGCATTCATCTATGCGATCGGCAGCATGCTGGTCACCGCCCACGGCAACCGCACCGAGTTCTACATGACCGATGCGATCAACCCGACCTTCGTCAACAACGCCGCGCGCAACATCGAGAAAGCCACGTGGATCCTCGCCCAACGGCAGAACAAGGAAGGCCAGCCGCTGCTGTTTTCCAACGAAATTTCCGAGGAGGGCAGCAACCTGAGCTTTGCCACGGAGTTCGGCAAAGTCGTGGCGCGTCTGGATTTGCTGACCCAGATGCTCGACGAGCGCTACCGGCGTATCGGCTTGAATTACGCCCAGAGCCTGCTGTTTTTGAATTTTTTGCCAGTGCAGTGAGCCAAGTCGGGTAGAGTGGCCGACGACTGTGTTTGTATACAATCTGTCGTCCGATTTGACTCAAAGGGAGCTGCACCCGTCATGACCGACCCCGCAAGCGCCGAATACTCGAGCCTGGAACGTGCCACCCGCACGGACAAACTGCCTTACGCCGCGTTGCTGGCGTTTGCCATGACCGGCTTCATCGCCATCCTCACTGAAACCCTGCCGGCCGGTTTGTTGCCGCAGATCGGCGCCGGCTTGAACGTCAGTGAAGTGCTGGTCGGGCAACTGGTGACGCTGTATGCGCTGGGCTCGATTGTCGCGGCGATTCCGCTGACGGTCGCCACCCGTGGCTGGGGGCGCAAGCGGGTGCTGCTGATGACGGTCGGCGGGTTTCTGCTGTTCAACACCATCACCACGTTCTCCAGTCATTACGGTTTGACCCTGGTCTCGCGGTTTCTGGCCGGGATGGCGGCAGGGCTGTCGTGGGGGATCATGGCCGGTTACGCGCGCGGAATCGTTCCGGTGCATCAACAGGGCCGGGCGCTGGCGATTGCCATGCTCGGCACGCCGGTGGCGCTGTCGCTGGGCACGCCGGCCGGCACCTGGCTGGGCAATGTGATCGGCTGGCGCGCCTCGTTCGGGATCATGTCGGCACTGGCGCTGGTACTGGCGACGTGGATCGTCATTGCCGTGCCGGATCGTCCGGGTCAGGCCCGCGCCGAGCGTTTGCCATTGATGCAGTCGCTGCGTTTGCCCGGCGTGCGCCCGGTGCTGTTCGTAGTGCTGACCTGGATGCTCGGCCACAACATTCTCTACACCTACATCGCGCCGTTCCTGACGCAGGCCGGTCTTGGCGAGCGGGTCGATCTGGTGCTGCTGGTCTTCGGTCTGTGCTCGCTGCTGGGGATCTGGATCATCGGCCTGTTGGTGGATCGCTGGCTGCGCGGGCTGGCCTTGATCAGCCTTGCGGTGTTTGCCGTGACCGCACTGGTGCTGGCACTGGTCGCGCCGTCGCCCTGGCTGATTTACGCATGCATGGCGGTGTGGGGCCTGTCGTTCGGTGGCTCGGCGACGCTGTTGCTGACGGCTGCAGCGGACTCCGCCGGGGAGCATGTGGATGTGGTGCAAGCGATGCTCACCACCTCGTGGAACGTGGCGATTGCCGGCGGCGGATTGTTCGGCGGTTTGCTGCTGGATCGCGCAGGGGCGATGTCGTTTCCGTGGGCGTTGCTGATCCTGTCGCTGATCGCGCTGACGACGGTCTGGCTGAACAGCACTCACAGTTTCAAACCGGGCCGGCGGCAGCACTGACGCTCAAGAAATGGCATAACGATAGATCCGATCGATATAGGGCGTTATAAGAAAACTGGTTATGCTGCGGGCCGGATTTTTCCTGTGGTTTGTCTGGACGTCTTAATGGAATTGGCAAATTTCGGCCTGGTGATTGCCGGGCTGGTCGTGGGGTTTATCGTCGGCATGACCGGTGTCGGCGGCGGTTCGTTGATGACGCCGATCCTGCTGTGGTTCGGCATCAATCCGGCCACGGCGGTGGGCACGGATCTGCTGTACGCGGCCATCACCAAATCCAGCGGCGTGCTGGTCCACAGGAAGAACAAGAACATCGACTGGGCCATTACCGGCTGGCTGACCCTGGGCAGTGTCCCGGCGGTGGCGATGACCTTGTGGTTCCTCAGCACCCTGCACACCGCGCCGGACGCGATGAACGCCATCATCAAGCAAGCGCTGGGCTTCGTGCTGTTCGCCACGGCGCTGGCGATTCTGTTCAAGAAACGCCTGCTGGAATTCGCCCACAAACGCGCCGGCGGCAACTACAACCCGAGCGGCGCGCGCCTGAATGTCATGACCGTGATCACCGGTCTGATCCTCGGCACCATGGTCGCCCTGACCTCCATCGGCGCCGGCGCCCTCGGCACCGTCGCGCTGTTCATCCTCTATCCGCTGCTGCCGACCCGTCGTCTGGTCGGCACCGAAATCGCCCACGCCGTACCGCTGACTTTGGTTGCCGGCCTTGGCCACGCGAGCATGGGCAACATGGACTGGGGCGTGCTGGGCTTTCTGCTGGTCGGCTCGCTGCCGGGCATCTGGCTCGGCAGCCACCTGACCGGCCGCGTCTCCGATGAACTGCTGCGCCCGTGCCTGGCGACGATGCTGGTGTTGATCGGTTACAAGCTGGCGTTTTGATCGGCGAGCATCCATGGCCCTGAAGGCTCAAGCGTCTGGCTGACGCGGTCATAAAAGGTAAACAAATGGGCGACAGGATCGCGCCCGTCCGGTTGCGCAAAATCGGTGCTGACCTAAGCTTTGGGCAAGGCGAAACACTTTTGCCGGGCCCCCCCGGAACAATCGCCGCGATGCGCAATCATTAGAGCGTGGATATCAAAAGGAGATGCGCATGCTCATCAGGTCACTGACCCTGACACTCTTGCTGGCGATTGCCGGCCCCCTGTTCGCCGCCGACGGCGATTCCCCTCTGGACGTCGACAAGGGCATCAACCGCCCGGTGATCGTGATCGCTTCCAGTACGGTCGATTCTTATTGGGTCAGCCTGAAAAAAGCGCTGGACGACCCGGCCAACAAACAAGGCATCGCCGACCGCAAGATCAAGGTCTACACCATCCTGAGCATGAGCGGTCAGGTCGATGGCAAAAGCCTCGAGCAGCAGCAAACCATGGCGCTGCTGCGTTCGCTGAAGCTGGGCGCCGGGGCGTATCCGAAAGTCTTTCTGGTGGGCAAGGATGGAGAGACCAAACTGTCGGCTTCGGGGGATGAAGCGGCGGCGGTCGATTTGAAGAAAATTTTCGACACCATTGATGCGCTGCCTGCTGCCGAGAAAGAAACTACTTCCACCGTGGTCACGGCCCCGGCTGCTGCAGAACCGGCACCGGCCAAGGGTGCGAAAGGGACTAAATCGACGAAACCGACCAAACCGGCCAAGCCGCCGGAAATGCCGGATGATTGATGTTCTGATTCAGGGGTGATCAGAAAAGAAAAAACGGGCGACCTGAGAAGGTCGCCCGTTTTTTTATGGCGTGATTACCGGGTCAACTCACCCAGAATCCTGTGCGCAATCTTCACCCGCTCTCCATTCGGGTAATTGCGGTTCGCCAGAATCACGATCCCGACTTTCTTCGATGGCACGAACGCGACATACGCGCCGTAGCCAGCGGTGGAGCCGGTCTTGTTCAGCAGCACGTTCGCCGGTTCCGGCTGTGGCGGATTCAGCCATTTGACCTTGTGCGGTTCCATGGCCATCGGCGTCGAGTTGCCGTCCAGCAGGCGGTCGAGGCTGATCGGGTAGGTGTAGCGTTCCCAGCCCAGGCCTTGGGCCATGTCGCCGACGGTGTAGTAACCGGTGTGGGTGAGGGCGATGGCTTTTTGCAGCGGTGCTTCGAGTCTGGCGGTGTCGAGGTTTGCCTGGACGTATTGCAGCAGGTCGGCGGCGCTGGTTTTCACGCCGTAGGCTTCGGAATCGAGGGCGCCGGGGCTGACGCGAACGGGTTTGTTGTTCTTGTCGTAGCCCTGGGCGTAGAGCTTTTCTTCAGACGCGGGCACCGACAGGAAGGTGTGCTTGAGTCCTAGTTTCGGCAGCAGGGTTTCGGTCATGACCTGATTGAACGGCTGACTGAGGCTTTTTGCTGCCAGGTAGCCGAACAGGCCGATGCTCGGGTTGGAATACAGGCGATGGCTGCCGGCCGGAAAGGTCGGTTTCCACTGTTGGTAATAGCCGAGCATCTTGTCGGAAGAATCCGCAGCATCGGGGAATTGCAGCGGAAGGCCGCCGGCGCTGTAGGTGCCCAGTTGCAGCAGGCTGATGTGGTCGAAGGCGCTGCCTTTCAATTCTGGCCAGTGCTGGCTGGCCTTGTCGGAGAACTCCAGTTTGCCGCTGGCCTGGGCGTAGGCGGCGAGGGTTGCGGTGTAGGTTTTGCTCACCGAGCCGATTTCGAACAGGGTGTTTTCACTCACCGCTTGCCCGGTACTTTTGTCGGCGACACCGTAGTTAAAGTAATGTGCCTTGCCATCGACGGTCACGGCCACGGCCAGACCGGCGATATCCTGTTGCTGGATGACCGGGGTCACAGTGGCCTTGACCAGCGCCTGCAACTGATCGTCGGTTTGCGGGGCGGCCAGGCAGGTGGCGGCGCTGAAGAAAAGTCCGAAAGCGCTGTAGGGCTTGATTTTGTTCAGGTTGATCGAAGACATGCGTGAACCACTCTCCATGAGTGTTGATGGTGTTATCCCGCTACACTGCGAGCGTTTTCCGTCGGGCCGGCTGATCGGCGCCGCCAAATCTAGGCAGTCCGGGGTCTTTCGACAAACGATGAAATCTCGGACGAGCCATTAGAAAAATTTGGGACTTGGCATGATTCGACCTCAATTGCCCTTGAATGCATTACGCGCCTTCGAAGCTTCTGCGCGCCATCTGAGCTTCACCCGTGCGGCCGTGGAGTTGTGCGTGACCCAAGCGGCCGTCAGCCATCAGGTCAAAAGCCTGGAGGCGCAACTCGGCGTGATCCTGTTCAAACGCCTGCCCCGTGGCCTGATGCTGACCGGCGAGGGCGAAACCCTGCTGCCGGTGCTGACCACGTCGTTCGATCATATCGCGCAGATGCTCGAGCGTCTGGCGGGCGGGCAGTATCGGGAAATGCTCACGGTTGGCGCGGTGGGCACTTTCGCCGTTGGCTGGTTGTTGCCGAGGCTGGTGGACTTTCAGGCGAAACATCCGCTCATAGACTTGCGGCTGTCGACCAACAACAATCGGGTGGACGTCGCCGCCGAAGGGCTGGATTACGCGATCCGGTTTGGCGCCGGGGCGTGGCACGGTATCGAGGCGACCCGTTTGCTGGAGGCGCCGTTGTCGGTGCTCTGCGTGCCGGAAATCGCCCGCCAGTTGCACACGCCGGGGGATCTTTTGCAGCAGCGTTTGTTGCGTTCCTATCGCACCGACGAGTGGCCGGAATGGTTTCATGCGGCGGGTCTGGCGACCCATGCCGCGCCGCCCCAGAGCATCGTGTTCGACTCGTCGCTGGCGATGATGGAGGCGGCGTTGCAGGGTGGCGGGGTGGCACTGGCGCCGCCGTTGATGTTTGCCCGGCAACTGGCGGCGGACCTGATCCGCCAACCCTTTGCCATCGAAATCACCACCGGCAGCTATTGGCTTACGCGCTTGCAGTCACGGCCTGAGACGGCGGCGATGGCGGCGTTCAGACACTGGTTGCTGGAGGCTGCGCAGGCTTAGCGCACCAGGCACGGCTTCTTGTTATCGAACGTCCAGCCCGGAATCAGAAACTGCATCGCCACGCTGTCATCCCGTGCGCCGAGCCCCATGCCTTTATAGAGTTCGTGGGCCTTGGCCACCTGATCCATGTCCAGCTCCACACCCAGCCCCGGTTTCTTCGGCACCTGCACGCAGCCGTCGACGATCTGCAGTGGTGCCTTGGTCAGGCGCTGGCCGTCCTGCCAGATCCAGTGGGTGTCGATCGCGGTGATGTCGCCCGGCGCGGCGGCCGCGACGTGGGTGAACATCGCCAGGGAAATGTCGAAGTGGTTGTTGGAGTGCGAGCCCCAGGTCAGGCCCCATTCATGGCACATCTGCGCCACGCGCACCGAACCCTGCATGGTCCAGAAATGCGGATCGGCCAGCGGGATGTCCACCGATTGCAACTGAATCGCATGGCCCATCTCGCGCCAGTCGGTGGCGATCATGTTGGTGGCGGTTTTCAGCCCGGTGGCGCGACGGAATTCGGCCATCACTTCACGGCCCGAATAGCCGTTTTCCGCACCGCACGGGTCCTCGGCGTAGGCCAGCACATGATGCTGGTCGCGGCACAGACGGATCGCTTCTTTCAGTGACCACGCGCCGTTCGGATCGAGGGTAATGCGCGCGTCAGGGAAGCGCTCGGCCAGTGCGGTCACCGCTTCGATTTCGGCGTCGCCGCTGAGCACACCGCCCTTGAGCTTGAAGTCCTTGAAGCCGTAACGCGCATGGGCAGCCTCGGCCAGACGCACCACGGCGTCGGCGGTCATGGCTTTTTCGTGACGCACGCGGAACCAGTCATTGTCGGCATCCGGTTCGCTGCGGTAGGCGAGGTCGGTTTCCCGGCGATCGCCCACGTAGAACAGATAACCGAGCATCTTCACTTCATCGCGCTGCTGGCCTTCGCCGAGCAATGCCGCCACCGGCACGTCGAGGTGCTGGCCGAGCAGGTCGAGCAGGGCGGCTTCCAGCCCGGTGACCGCGTGAATGGTGATGCGCAGGTCGAAGGTTTGCAGGCCACGGCCGCCGGCATCGCGGTCGGCGAAAGTCTGGCGGACCTGGTTGAGGATCTTCTGATACGTGCCGATCGGGCTGCCGACCACCAGGCTGCGAGCGTCTTCCAGCGTCTGGCGGATGCGTTCGCCGCCGGGCACTTCACCGACGCCGGTGTGGCCGGCGTTGTCCTTGAGGATGACGATGTTGCGGGTGAAAAACGGCCCGTGGGCTCCGCTCAGGTTGAGCAGCATGCCGTCGTGGCCGGCCACCGGGATGACTTGCATCTCGGTGATGATCGGGGCTTTGGCGATGTCGTGTGCGGTCATTTGGGATTGTCCTTTCAAGCGTGTTTCGGCGCGGCATCGGCCACGGCGACGTCAGGTGCGGATTTGGGTGTCATGCGGGCGGCGAACACGATGATCGCGGCGATGATCGAGGTCGCGGCCAGACCATAGAGGCCGCCCTGGATCGAACCGGTGTGTTGTTCCAGCAAGCCGAAAGTGGTCGGGGCGACGAAGCCGCCGAGGTTGCCCACCGAGTTGATCAGCGCGATGACGGCAGCGGCGATCCGTGCATCGAGGTAGGCCTGCGGAATCGGCCAGAACAGTGACGAAGCGGATTTGAAACCCAGCGCAGCAAAGCAGATCGCGACAAAGGCAAAAATCGGCCCGCCGGTGGTGGACATGAACATCCCCGCAGCGGCGATCAGCAATGCAGTGGCGACCCACGCCTGCTGGTGTTTCCACTTCGCCGAGAACGAGGCGAATGCGTACATGCCGATGATCGACAGCAGCCACGGAATCGAGTTGAACAGGCCGACCTGGAAGTCGCTCATCTCGCCCATCTTCTTGATGATGCTCGGCAGCCAGAACGTCGCCGCGTAGATGGTCAATTGAATGAAGAAGTAGATCAGGCAGAACAGGATGATCTGGCGATCCTTGAGCAGTTTGCCCAGCGACGGCCGGATCGGGGTCGCGGCTTCGCGGGCCTTCTGCTCATCGTCGATGGCTTTGACCAGCGCATCCTGCTCGGCGCGGGTCAGCCATTTCGCATCGTGGGGTTTGGCGTCGAGCCAGAACCAGACGAATACGCACAGGCAGACCGAGAACATCCCCTCAATGAAATACATCCACTGCCAGCCGTGCAGGCCCAAGCCTTCGATCTGCAACAGCAGGCCGGACAACGGGCCGGAAATCAGCGAGGCCACGGCCGAACCGCTCAAGAAAATCGCAATCGCCTTGCCGCGCTCGGCCCCTGGCAACCAGCGGGTGAAGTAGTAGATCACCCCGGGAAAGAATCCGGCCTCGGCCACGCCGAGCAGAAATCGCAGGATGTAGAAGTGGGTTTCGTTCTGGATGAACGCCATGCCGGCGGCGACCAGGCCCCAGGTGAACATGATGCGGGTCAGCCAGATTCGCGCGCCGACTTTTTGCAGCAACATGTTGGAGGGGACTTCGAATAGCGCGTAACCGATGAAGAACAGCCCGGCACCGAAACCGTAGGCCGCGGCACCGATGCCGAGGTCGTGTTCCATGTGGGTGCGGACGAAGCCGATGTTCACCCGGTCAATGTAATTGACGATGAACATGATGACGAACAGCGGCAGGACGTGGCGTTTGACTTTGGCAATGGCGGAGGACAGCACGGAATCGGCGCCCTCGTTCATCCCGGCAATGGATGATTTCACTTGGTTTTCTCCCACTCGTTATTTTTATGCGGGGTGTGTCTGGTGTGCGTTGTTGATAGACATCATACAACTAGATTTTTTTGTCCTACAAGCGGGAGTGCTCAATCAAATTTGTCTACGGGAGACGGTTTTTATGCTTTTTAAGTTTTTAAGTGCCGTATTTGTTGGCTTTGGTAAGGGTTTTATCAGATATGGCAGAGCATTCCATGCCAGTGATCGTGGGGCGGTTGCTCGACGCAAAGGAGAGTTTTCTAACTAAAATCCAGTGTTGTCATACAAGTTGAGGCCTGAAATTGATAGGAGCTCATACAAGTGATCACCTCCAGTGCTACGATCGGTTTGCCCCGATCACTGGAACCGACCATGCAAGAAGACCTCGACGCTCCCGCCCGTAAACGCGCGCACAACCTGGCCCATGACCTGGTGGAAAAACTCACCCAGAGCATCCTGCTCGGCCAGATGTTGCCCGGTGACAAGTTGCCGTCGGAAAACTCGATCGTTCAGGAGCACGGTGTCAGTCGCACCGTGGTGCGCGAGGCGATTTCCAAATTGCAGGCGTCGGGGCTGGTGGAGACGCGGCACGGCATCGGCACGTTCGTGATCGAGCGCGCGCCGGAGCAGGGGCTGCGACTGAATGTCGACACCGCGCTGGGCGTGCGCAGCATTCTCGAATTGCGCATGGGCCTGGAGACGCAAGCGGTGGCACTGGCGGCGCAGCGCCGTACCGAACAGCAACTGGTGCAGATGCGTCAGGCGCTGGACGACTACCAGCGTCTATTGGCCAACAACGACAGTTGCGTCGAGGCCGACCGGCGCTTCCATCTGTTGATTGCCGAAGCCACCGGCAATGTCTGCTTCACCGAAATCATGCAGCACCTGGGCAGCGCAATGATCCCGCGCACCCGGGTCAACGCCGCCGAGCGCGGCGCGGTGGATTTGAGCAAGCTCGGGCAACTGGCGAATCTGGAGCATGAGGCGATCCTCAACGCGATCAAGCGTCAGGACCCGGACGCCGCGCGTGCGGCGATGTGGCTACACCTGACCAACAGTCGCGACCGGTTTTCGGCGGGCGGCGCATAACGGTGTCGCAACTCAAGTCTCAATGGCCCGCACCGCCGCGGGCCGCTCCAGATTCAACGCCAGCACGCTGATCAACACCACTGCCGAACCCACCAGTACCAGCAACGTCGGTCGCTCACCCAATCCCACCGAAGCAATGCCCATTGCGGTCAGCGGAATCAGGTACAGCGTCATCGTCGCCCGGCTCAGGTCCACATGCTTCAGCACGAATGCCCAGGCCATATAGGCGAGGGCGCTGGGAAACACGCCCAGACCCAGCACCGCCCATTGCACCCGCAGCGGCGCACGGGCCGCGCTGTCGACCAGCCCCGGCAAGTAGATCAACAGCAGCAGCGTGCCGGACCACACGGTGTAGCAAACCAGCGTCAGCCCGTCGTAGCGTCCGGCGTGGTGTTTTTGCAGAGCGAAGTAAACGCTCCATGACACGGCGGCCAGCAGGATCAGCAAGCCGTGCGCGTCGAGGCTGCCGAGGCCGCGATCGCCGCTGACCACGATCACCACGCCGACGAATCCCAGCAACACACAACCCCAGCGCCAGGCGCTGATCCGATCCTTGAACAGAAACCGCGCCAGCAACGTGCTGAACAGCGGCGTCGATTGCGCCAGCACACTCGACGCGCCGGCGCTGACGCTTTGCTGACCGATGTTCAGCACCACGTGATGCAGGCTGACGGCAAAAAAGCCCAAGGCAAACAACAGCGGCAAATCCTGCAGGCGCGGCAGATGAATGCCCTTGAAACCTGCAATCACCGCCATGAACAGCGACGCCAGCAGAAACCGCAGCAAGGCCAGATGACCGGGGTCGTAGGCTTGCAGACCGATGTGGATGCCGGTCGGCGAATAGGCCCAGCAACCGACCACGAATGCCATGGCCAACAGGATTTTCAAAGGCGAAGTGGAAGGCATGAGCGAGGCACCGTGTGATTGATGCGCCGAGTATCCGGGCGGCCAATCATTCGCCACAACTGACTTATACTGCGCCAACCATTCACTGTGAGTGATGAATTATGGAGCTGGCGCAGATCCGCATGTTCAAGACCGTGGCCGAGGTCGGCAGCATCGCCAAAGCGGCTGAAAAGCTGTTTTGCGTGCCGTCGAATATCACGGCGCGGATCAAATCCCTGGAAGCGGAGCTGGGGGTGGCGCTGTTTCTGCGCGAAGGGCGCGGGCTGCGGATCAGTCCGGCGGGGCAGACCTTTCTGGCTTACGCGGAGAAGATTCTGGCACTGACGGCTGAAGCCAAGCGCGCGGTCGATCCCGCTGCCGAGCCGTCCGGGCCGCTGCGCATCGGTGCCATAGAATCTTCGGCAACCGGGCGCCTGCCGCGCCTGCTGGCGAAGTTTCACAAGCGCTATCCAAACGTGGCCCTCGAATTGACCACCGGCACCTGGGGCCAATTGCTGGACGATACGGTGAGCCATCGGCTCGACGGCGCCATCGTCGCGGTGGACGTCGAGCGTTCCCAGCTCAAGCGCACGCCGATGTATCGCGAAGAATTGCTGCTGATCGCATCGACCTCGTTCGGGCCGGTGCGCGACCTCGACGATTTGCAGGACAAAACCGTGTTCATGTGGCCGCAAGGCTGTCCCTATCGCGCCGCGCTGGAGCACTGGTTGTTGCGCCAGGGCCTGGCACTGCCGATTGTCAGTCTGGCCAGTTACGGGGCGATTGTCGGTTGCGTGAGTGCCGGCGCCGGCGTGGCGCTGGTGCCCAAAGGCGTGTTCGAGCAATACGCGAAAGGCGCGGGGTGTGCGGGTTACGAATTTCCGGAACTGACGGCCATCGACAACTTGTTCTACTGGCATGAAAACGCCGGGGTGCACCCGGCGCGTGAGGCGTTTGTGGCGATGCTGCGCGAGGAGTTTGTCTGAGCCGGATCAGGCTCCGCTCACGTCGCGCATCAGCAAGCCGAAGCGCAAATCCACCGCATCCGGAATCGGCAGATAAACCGTGTGCCCGTCCCCCGGCGCCACGTCGATGGCTTCGCCCTTGAGGTTCTGCAGTTCATGCAGATCAAAATGGAAATTGCCCTTGGGCGTCATCAGTTCCAGATGATCGCCCAGCGCAAAGCGGTTCTTCACCTTGACCTCGGCCAGACGATCCCGGCGCTCGCCGGTCAGTTCGCCCACAAACTGCTGACGCTCCGACACCGAGCTGCCGTTCTGGTAGTTCTGGTATTCGTCATGCACATGACGACGGAGGAAGCCTTCGGTGTAGCCGCGCTGGGCGAGGGATTCCAGATCGGTCATCAGGCTGCGGTCGAATTCGCGGCCGACCACCGCATCGTCGATGGCCCGGCGGTAGACCTGGGTGGTGCGTGCGCAATAGAAGTGCGATTTGGTCCGGCCTTCGATCTTCAGTGAGTGCACGCCCATGCGGGTCAGGCGCTCAACGTGCTGCACCGCGCGCAGGTCCTTGGCATTCATGATGTAGGTGCCGTGTTCGTCTTCGAATGCCGGCATCAGCTCGCCGGGACGGTTGGCTTCCTGCAACAGAAACACCTGATCGGTGGGGGCGCCGAGGCCGAGGGTCGGTTGCGGTTCGAAGGTCTGCACGATTTCGCCGAGCTGATTTTCAGTCGCTTCCTGTGCCGAATATTTCCAGCGGCAGGTATTGGTGCAGGTGCCCTGATTGGCGTCGCGCTTGTTCATGTAACCCGAGAGCAGGCAGCGGCCGGAATAGGCCATGCACAGCGCGCCGTGGACGAACACTTCAAGCTCCATGCCCGGCACTTGCTCGCGGATTTCGCCGATTTCTTCCAGCGACAATTCACGGGACAGGATGATTCGGCTCAGTCCCTGTTGCTGCCAGAACTCGACGCTCGCCCAGTTCACCGTGTTGGCCTGCACCGACAGGTGGATCGGCATCTGCGGGAAGTGTCGGCGTACCAGCATGATCAGGCCGGGGTCGGACATGATCAGCGCGTCCGGTGCCATTTCGATCACTGGCGCCAGATCCTTGAGGAAGGTCTTCAATTTGGCGTTATGCGGCGCGATGTTGACCACCACGTAGAAGCGCTTGCCCTGGGCCTGGGCTTCACGAATGCCGAGCGCCAGGTTGGCGTGATCGAACTCGTTGTTGCGCACCCGCAGGCTGTAGCGCGGCTGGCCGGCATACACCGCATCGGCCCCGTAGGCGAAGGCATAACGCATGTTTTTCAGGGTGCCGGCGGGCGCGAGCAGTTCGGGGGTGAAGGAGGTCGTCATGGCGGCGTCGGTCGCAAAAGCGCGGCAGGGTAGAGCAGTTGCGCCGAGGGTTTATTGATCTGGATCTATGCTCCATGAAGAAACAGGGCACTCGCGCTGACGCTGGCTGACTAAACGGGACGGGCGCGGGTGGCGCCTGACTGACCTGGACCGGACATGAACCAAAAGAGTCTGCAATTCAAATCCCTCACCGTGCTGCTGTTTCTGGTGACGGTCGCCTTTATCTGGATCCTGCTGCCGTTCTACGGCGCGGTGTTCTGGGCGGTGATTCTCGGCATCCTGTTTGCGCCGATGCAACGTCAGTTGCAACTGAAATTCGGCTGGCAACGCAACCTGACATCACTGTGTACGTTGAGTGTCTGCCTGGTGATCGCGATCCTGCCGGTGATCGTCATCAGTGTGCTGCTGGTGCAGGAGGGGGCGACGCTTTACGACAATATCGAAAGCGGCAAGCTCGATATCGGCGCGTATCTGGCGCAGTTCAAACACAGCCTGCCGCCGTACTTTCAGCACTTGCTCGACCGCTTCGGCATGGGCGAACTCAATGCCTTGCGCGAGAAGATTGTCAAAGCCTCGATGCAGGGCAGTCAGGTGCTGGCGAGTCAGGCCTTCAGCTTCGGCCAGGGCACGTTCGATTTCGTGGTGAGTTTTTTCATCATGCTGTACCTGCTGTTTTTCTTTTTGCGCGATGGCGCCGAACTGGCGCGCAAGGTACGCACGGCGATACCGCTGGAGGAACATCACAAACGTCGTTTGCAACTGAAATTCAATCGGGTGGTGCGCGCGACGGTAAAGGGCAATCTCGTAGTCGCGATCACTCAAGGAGCTTTGGGCGGGGCGATATTCTGGTTTCTCGACATTCCCAGTGCGTTGCTCTGGGCGGTGCTGATGGCATTTCTGTCGCTGTTGCCGGCGGTGGGTGCGGGGATCGTCTGGGTGCCGGTCGCGGCTTATTTCCTGCTCAGCGGGATGATCTGGCAGGGCGTGGTGCTGGGGTTGTTCGGGGTGTTCGTGATCGGTCTGGTGGATAACCTGCTGCGCCCGATCCTGGTCGGCAAGGACACCCGGATGCCGGACTACATGATCCTGATTTCGACCCTCGGCGGGTTGGCGGTGTTCGGGCTCAACGGTTTCGTGATCGGGCCGCTGATCGCGGCGCTGTTCATGTCGAGCTGGGCGCTGTTCATCGAAAGCAAACCGAAAGTGCAGCTGCCTTAAGCCTTGAACGGACCGTTGAGCAGTTGTTGCGACAGTGCCTGGGCGGCGGGCAAGGACGTGAGCGGGCCGCTGACCGGCTCGCCGTCGCGCACCAGATACCAGCAGGCGAGCAGCCCCAGCTCTCTGAGGGATGCGGGAACGGCGCTACCGATAACGGACATGATTTGAACCTGAGCCATGAGAAGTACCTCCATCAATCTATGGAGCTACCTTAGGGAGTTGGCCGTTTCAGGGACAATCAACGCTTTCGATAGTGGTCATTGACGCCAGTGAGGGCTGGCTCAATCCACCACTTGATCGAGCATGTGCACGATCTCGTGTTCATTGAGAAAACCCTTGCGCACCAGGTTTTCCGCCAGCAGCGAGAGAAACTTCGCCGTGCGGTGGCCTTCCAGGTGCTTGAGTTCGGTCAGGGCGTTGTAGACCTTGCTCGAGGTGCATAAACCGACGATGCGGTGCGGATTCTGTGTAGGCATTCAAGTCGTCCTTGTTGTTATCAACCTGTTGTATGCGGACGGATTCAGAGTGCGGTTCCGTCATGACAAATAGATGACCGTTCGTGTTTTGCCCCCGACGGTCGAGTCCATCATGCCGACTTTAACGGTTCAAACTGTCCCCACAGCGACCTTGGCGAGATTTTTTCAGACCTTGGCCGACGGACGGTTGGCTTTTCCGCGGGCAATAATCTGCGCGCAATAAAAAGCCCCGCTCTCAAGCGGGGCTTCGTGTGCCGGTTACCAGCGCGGGCCACCGTAGTAGTGTGGCCGGCCGTAATAACCGCGCGGCGGGCCGTAATAGACCGGGGCCGGTTGGACGTAGACCGGTTGCTGCACATAAACCGGGGCCGGCTGGTAGTAGACCGGTGGCGGCGGTTGCTGCACGTAGACCGGTGCCGGTTGAGCGTAAACAGGCTGTTGGACGTACACCGGCCGATCCTGGTTGATGAGCGCCGAGCCGATGATGGCCGAGCCGACGATCGCACCAAATACCGCCGGGCCCTGCCAGCCACCGCCGTGGGCTTCTGCCTGACCCGTGATCGCGAATGCACCAATCAACAAGGCCACGATGGGGAGTTTACGAATCATGATAATTCCTCGGTTCTTCGACCCGGCGTCCGAACCTGCAACAGGCCCGGAATGGCGCGGGGATACTTCTAAGACAGCAACATTTTGAAAAACAGCACGGACGCTAGGTAAATTTTGTGTAAGGTCTGTACCGGTTTGTTTACCGGATTTCAGGCATCGGCTGTGATGCCCGGAACAGACCGCCTTATGATCGTTCAGAACCCGATGGCCTGGCTAATCCCGTCCATCCGAAAGTGCATTCGAAGGAGCCTCCCATGCAGATGAACCCCAACAAAGACACCCAATTGTGCATGTCCCTGTCTGGGCGTCCCGGGAATTTCGGTCTGCGTTTTCATAACCATTTGTATGAACAACTGGGCCTGAATTTCTACTACAAGGCGTTCAGCAGCCAGGATCTGTCCGGTGCCGTCGGCGGGATCCGCGCGCTGGGAATTCGCGGTTGCGGCGTATCGATGCCATTCAAGGAAGCGAGTATTGCGCTGGTCGATGAACTGGATGCCTCGGCGGCGGCGATCCAGTCGATCAACACCATCGTCAACACCAACGGCCATCTCAAGGCCTACAACACCGATTACATCGCCATTGCTCAGTTGCTGGAAACCCACGCGGTGCCGAAGGACACGACTTTCGCCCTGCGCGGCAGCGGCGGCATGGCCAAGGCTGTGGCCAGTGCCTTGCGCGATGGCGGTTACAAAAATGGTTTGATCGTGGCCCGCAACGAGCGCGCCGGGCGTGCGCTGGCGGATTCACTCGGGTATCGCTGGCAGGCGGAACTGGGTGACGAGCGCCCGCAGATGGTGATCAACGTGACTCCGGTCGGGATGGATGGCGGTCCGGAAGCGGGTCAGCTTTCTTTTGACGTGGATGTGATCAAGTCTGCCGACACTGTGTTCGATGTGGTGGCGATCCCCTCGGAAACCCCGCTGATCGTGCGTGGTCGTGCGGAAGGTAAAAAAGTGATCACCGGGCTGGAAGTGATTGCGATCCAGGCACTTGAGCAGTTTGTGCTGTACACCGGCGTGCGGCCGACGGTCGAGCAGTTCGATGCAGCGGTGGCGTTTGCCCGTAGCTGATGGAGCCTGAGCAACGGCATATCCGCCCGGATTTGTCGTTGCCTATACTGCCGGATCAGCAAGCACAGACTTGCCCATCACAAAAGCCGAGGTTTGCATGCATCCGCCCATTCTCAACCTGAATGACGTCGAACTCGAACCGCTTCCCGAATCATTGGCCCCCGAGGGCGAAACCGCCGGGCGTTATCAGCAACGGTTCGCCCGGGTCGGCCAGCAACTGGGCGCGCAGAAACTCGGTTATCGCCTGTATGCGTTGCCGCCGGGCATGCGCGGCAGTCCGTTTCACAGTCATCGGGTCAATGAGGAAATGTTCTACGTGGTGGCCGGGGAAGGGGAAGTGCGCCTCGGTGCCGAACGTTTCCCGATCCGCGCTGGTGATGTGATCGCCTGTCCGCCGGGCGGCCCGGAAGCCGCGCATCAGATCATCAACACCAGTGCTGCGGAACTTCGCTATCTGGCCGTCAGCACCCAGCAGCAACCGGAAATCTGCGAGTACCCGGACTCGAACAAATACGCGGTGATGGACAACTTCAACGTCGATGCCGACGGCAATGCCTCGGGATTCGTCGCGGTGGCGCGGCAGGCAGACGGCGTGGATTACTGGGACGGCGAATAACGCCGCCCCGGTGCGTTTATTCTTCGAGGCGGGCCAGACGCTCTTCCAGCGCTGCAATCCGCGCTTCCAGCTCTTCGATGCGCTCCACTGACACGCCGCTGGCAGCGCCGCGATCACTCGGGTTCTGTCGTGCCGCGATAATCGCCTCGATGTCCGCCGGATCGCCCAGCGCGTGGGTGTAGCGATCTTCGCGCTGACCGGCCTGACGCGGAATCAACACCGCCAGCTCCCGGGCGATCAGGCGTTCCAGCTGATGCACCACTTGTTCGGCGTCTTCGAATTCATGCATGCGACCGCTGCGGGTCAGCAGTTCGTTGACGGTCTGCGGGCCGCGCAGGAACATCAACCCGGTCAGGATCAATTGCGCCGGCACCAGCTCCAGCGCCTTGTCGACCTTGTGCTCCCAGCGGTCGGCGCGACTGCCCATCACCAGTTTGGCGAAACCGCGGCTTTCGAGGGCGCGCAGGCTCTGGCCGACCTGGCCCTGAGTCAGGTTCATCACTGGCTCCCGGCTGGTTTTCTGGTTGCAGGCCAGCACCAGTGCGTTGAGGGTCAACGGGTAGGTTTCCGGGCTGGTGGCCTGTTTCTCGATCAACGAGCCCAGAATGCGGATTTCCGTGGCGTTGAGCCGTGGTTCGTCGGAGCGGGTTTCAAATTCTGTGGTCATCGCGCGTTCCCTCTGCAGTCGAAGGCGCCTAGCCTAATCCTTGCTGGATAAAAGACAAGCCGCGCCGCCATGCGAGCATGGCTATAATCGCCCCCACGATTCACCCAGCCACCACGTGAGACTGCCATGACCATTTCCCTTTACGCCGCATCCGTCCCGGTTTTCCAACAAATGCTCAACGCCGTGAGCGATGTGCTGAAAAAGGCTGAAGCCCACGCCACCGAGAAAAACATCGACCCGAACGCCTTCCTGCAAGCGCGTCTGTACCCGGACATGTTCCCGCTGGTGCGTCAGGTGCAGATTGCCGTGGACTTCGCCAAAGGCGTTTCCTCGCGTCTGGCCGAAATCGAAATCCCGAAATATGACGACACCGAAACCACCTTCGCCGAGTTGCAGGCGCTGATCGCCAAGGTTCTGGCTTTCATCGGCGAGATCAAGCCAGAGCAGATCAATGGCAAGGAAGGCATCGAGATCGTGACTCGTCCGGGCACGCCGAAAGAGAAGCGCTTCAGTGGCCAGGCTTACCTGCTGAGCTACGGCCTGCCGCAGTTCTTCTTCCACGTCACCACCACCTACGCACTGCTGCGTCACAACGGTGTGGAAGTGGGCAAGCGCGATTACATGGGCGCGTTCTAAAACGTTCTGCAACAAAAAGCCCGCCAAGGTTTGCGCCTTGGCGGGCTTTTTTATTGCGTGGTTTTTTACGCCGGACGCTGGGCTTTCTGTTCTTCGCCCAGGCATGCGGCGGCGGTGAACAGCACGTCGGTGGAGGAGTTCAGCGCCGTCTCGGCCGAATCCTGCAATACACCGATGATGAAACCGACCGCCACCACTTGCATGGCGATCTCGCTCGGGATGCCGAACAGGCTGCACGCCAGCGGGATCAGCAGCAGCGAGCCACCGGCCACACCCGAAGCACCGCAAGCGCAGATCGCGGCGACGACGCTGAGCAGGATCGCGGTCGGGATGTCCACGGCGATGCCCAGGGTGTGTACGGCTGCGAGGGTCAGCACGGTGATGGTGATCGACGCGCCGGCCATGTTGATGGTGGCGCCGAGCGGAATCGATACCGAGTAGGTGTCTTCATGCAGGCCCAGGCGCTTGCTCAATTCCAGGTTGACCGGAATGTTCGCCGCCGAGCTGCGGGTGAAGAACGCGGTGATGCCGCTTTCACGCAGGCACTGAAGCGTCAGCGGGTACGGGTTGCGACGCAGCTTCCAGAACACGATCAGCGGGTTCATCACCAGCGCGACGAACAGCATGCAGCCCAGCAAAACCGCCAGCAGGTGCGCGTAACCGACCAGCGCGCCGAAACCGGAGGTGGCCAGGGTCGAGGCCACCAGACCGAAAATCCCCAGCGGCGCGAAGCGGATCACCACACGCACGATCAGGGTCACGCCGTTGGACAGGTCGCTGACCACTTCGCGGGTGGTGTCGCCGGCGTGGCGGATGGCCACGCCCATGCCGATGGCCCAGGCCAGAATGCCGATGAAGTTGGCGTTCATCAGTGCGCTCACCGGGTTGTCGACCACGCTCAGCAACAGGCTTTGCAGCACTTCACTGATGCCGCCCGGCGCGCTTACCGCGATGTTGTCGGTGGACAGCACCAGATGCGACGGGAACATCATGCTGGCGATCACCGCGACCACGGCAGCGGCGAAGGTGCCCAGCAGATACAGGAACAGAATCGGCCGGATGTGGGTTTCCTGGCCGTGCTTGTGGTTGGCGATCGACGCCATGACCAGCACGAACACCAGGATCGGCGCCACGGCTTTCAGCGCCGAGACGAACACCTTGCCGATGAAGGCCGTGCCTTTGGCCGCTTCCGGCGCGAACAGCGCGAGGGCGATGCCGGCAATCAGGCCGATCAGGATCTGGGTGACCAGGCTGAGGCTTTTAAGGCGTTGCAATAGAGAAGGGGATGAAGCGGTCATAACGGCATCTCTGGTTTTTTTATAGGGTGCAAGGTTGCGTGATCCGGGCGATGAATCGGGGGCAGGCCACAGACACGAACCGAAAGGACTGACGCGACAGCCACGCCGTTAAACGGTTGGCTGAACAGGGTGTACGTTTTGCAGGGCGCGGACTTTATCACAGCGTCGTCCGGATCCTTCAGACCTGTGACGATCTGCCACCGGATCCATCCACAACTTAGACAGGTTTGTGCAAGTCACTCGGGAAACACTCTGTTAAGATTGCGCATCCTTATTTTCAAGTTCTGCCGGCGGGCCCTCGGGTCAGCGCTGGTGTCGTCGTTTTGCTGGAGTTCCTCATGCTGTTGCCCATCCTTCTGTTGTCTGCCGCCGGGTTTACGGTGCTGACCACGGAGTTCGTCATCGTCGGCCTGCTGCCGGCGATTGCCCGCGACCTGGCCGTCACCATCCCGCAGGCCGGGCTGCTGGTGACTCTGTTCGCGTTCACCGTGGCGATGTTCGGTCCATTCTTGACCGCGTATTTCGCCCGCTTCGAGCGCCGCAAACTGTTCATCACCATCCTGATCATGTTCGGTCTGGCCAATACCGTGGCGGCATTGGCGCCGAACATCTGGGTCATGGCGATTGCCCGGCTGATCCCGGCACTGGGGCTTCCGGTGTTCTGGGCGCTGGCCAGCGAAACGGCGGTGGACATCGTCGGCCCGGACTTCGCCGGTCGCGCGATCGCCAAGATCGGCTTCGGCATCGTCTGCGCCACCGTGTTCGGGATTCCGGTCGGCACGCTGATTTCCGATGCGTTCGGCTGGCGCAGTGCGTTCGCCATTCTGGCGGTGATCGCGTTCGCCAAGGCGTTGCTGCTGTTTGTCTATCTGCCGAAAACCAGCCTGCACCAGCATCAGGTCAGTTTCGCTTCGCAGTTCAAGATCCTGCGCAGCCCGCTGATGCTCGGCCATGTGCTGCTGTCGATCCTGGTGTTCAGCGGCATGTTCACCGCTTATACCTATCTGGCGGACATCCTCGAACGTCTGGCCGGCTTCAATGGCACCGTGGTCGGCTGGTGCCTGATGGGCTTTGGCGCGGTCGGTCTGATTGGCAACTCGCTGGGCGGTCGTGCGGTGGATCGCCATCCACTGATGGCTTCGGTGATGTTCTGCGCGTTCATGATCCCGGGGATGGTGGCGCTGGTGCCGAACATCAATTCGTCGCTGGGTCTGGCGGCGGCGATGGGCATCTGGGGCGTGACTCAGGCGGCGCTGTTTCTGGTCAGCCACGTGCGCTTGATGAAAGCCGCACCTGAGGCGCCGGCCTTCGCCGCGTCGCTGAACATTGCCGGGGCCAATCTCGGGATTGGTTTGGGCGCGATCATTGGCGGTCGAGTGATCGACAGCGCCGGCCTCGGCTTTGTGGGTTTCGCCGCTGCCGGGTTCATTCTGCTGTCGATTTTCCTCGCCATGGTGCTGATGGTGCTCAAGCCGCGCGACGTCTGCGCGCCGGCTTAAAAGGCTGTAAACAGCTCGCGTCGGGCACCTTCGGTAATCGCTTTGATGCCGGGGTGCTTGACCTTGCGTTCCACCGAGATCGCGTAGAACGACTCGCTCACCGCATCGGTCTGACCGATCAACTCGACGCCGTACTGGCGCTTCACCTCATCGGCAATCACGCTCGGGCCAATGAAAATCCCGCTGCCGGACTGGCCGAACGCCTGCATCAAGGCGCTGTCATCGAACTCCCCGACAATCCTCGGCTGAATCTGCTGCTCGGCGAACCAGCGCTGCAACCGGCTGCGCACCACGGTTTCCGCGCCGGGGATCAACAGCGGCGCACCGTGCAGGCTGCGCGGAAAATCCTGACCGTATTGCGCTGCCAGCTCGGCGGTGGCGAAAAAACTGATCCCGCATTCCCCAAGCTTCTGGCTGTAGCCCTTGATGTCCAGGTGCGAGGGCATCGGGCTGTCGGAGATCACCAGGTCCAGGCGCTGGATCGCCAGGTCCGCCAGCAGGCGCTCGAGTTTGTCTTCGCGGCAGGTGATGCGCAGTGGCTCGCTCAATTCCATGGTCGGCGCGATCAGGCGATAGACGATGGATTTGGGCACCACGTCCGCCACACCGACCCGGAACAGGATCTGCTGTTCGTTGGGCTGGGCGCGCAGCATCAGCTCCAGTTCGCCGCCGAGCTGGAACATTTGCTCGGCGTAGGGCAGGGCTTGGCGCCCGGCCTCGGTGAGCTCAAGTTGCCGGCCGACCCTTTGAAACAGTTCGATGCCGTAAGTCTGTTCGAGCAGAGAAATCTGTCCGCTGATGGTCTGTGGCGTCAGATTCAGTTGCTCGCAGGCGCGCACGATGCTGCCGGTCTTGGCCACCACCCAGAAGTAGTGCAGTTGTCGGTAATTGAGCATGGGGTTCGGTCCGTCAAATACAGTTCGTATAAATCGAAGTATAGCCGCTAAAAATACGAATTTTCCTGAAGTGTCTGTCTCCCTAGAATGCCCAGCCATCGACGGCCGGTCTTTACGGCGCTGTCTGTTCTATCGAGGGAAGCATCATGAAACTAAAAACTACGGGGCTGTTGATCGCGTCTTTACTGGTACTGGCCGGTTGCGACCAGGCCGAAAAGAGCGCCCAGCAACTGATGGGGCAGGCGGCCGAAGCGGCCAAGCAAGCCATCGACGACACGCATAAAGCCGCCGAAGAGGCGCTCAGCGATGCCACCGGCAATCTGATCAGCAAGAAAGAACCGAAAGACGACGAAGAAAAATCCGAATCGTCCTCCCAGGAAATCTAAACCGTCTTACACAGAGTCAGGACTGACCCATGGAATATCTGTTAGAACTCGCCGCCAGCCCGACCGCCTGGATTGCCTTGGCCACGTTGGTGGTGATGGAGATCGTGCTTGGCATCGATAACCTGATCTTTATCTCGATCCTGACCAACAAACTGCCCGAGCAGTACCGGCAGAAGGCCCGTCGTCTGGGGATCGGCATGGCGCTGATCATGCGTCTGGCCCTGTTGAGCACCATCGCGTTCATCGTTCAGCTGACCGCGCCGGTCATCGAGATTCTCGGCCACGCGTTCTCCTGGAAAGACATGATCCTGATCGCCGGCGGCCTGTTCCTGTTGTGGAAAGCCACCACGGAAATCCATCACAGCATGGATCCGGCACCGGAAGATCCGAAGACTGCGACGTCTAAGGTGACCTTGGGCTTCGCCGCCGCCATCGGGCAGATCCTGATGCTGGACATGGTGTTCTCGATCGACAGCATCATTACCGCTGTCGGCATGACCGAACACTTGCCGATCATGGTGATCGCGGTTGTGGTCTCGGTGCTGGTGATGCTGTTTGCAGCTGATCCGCTGGCCAAGTTCATCAACGACAACCCGACGGTGGTGATGCTGGCGCTGGGCTTCCTGATCATGATCGGCATGACGCTGATCGCCGAAGGCTTCGGCGCCCATGTACCGAAAGGTTATGTGTATGCTGCCATGGCGTTCTCGGCTTCGATTGAAGTGCTGAACATGATGTCGCGCCGCGCCAAGCAGAAGAAACTGACTGCCGAAGCGTAATCGCCGGAAAACCAAAGGCCGCCTGAACTCGCGAGAGTCCAGGCGGCCTTTTTGTTTGTGTCGGTTACAGAAAGTCAGTGCGCGGTGGCGTGACGGGCGTCGTGTTTCTCGATCTTGCGGGTCGGTGCAGGTTGTACCGGGTGGTGATGGCGGCGGGAAATCCGCAACACGCCCCACAGCATGGCGGCGGCAACGGCCAGCCAGCCGGCAATCAGCATTACGATGGTCATGGTCAGGCTCATCTGTGCCTCCTCTTTGCCCTGCGTCGGGCGCTCTTTCTTTGGCTCTTGTCTGAGTGACAGTCTAGTCGCTGGCGTGTTTCAGGCTATTGACCAAAGGTCGGTGGTGACCAATCAGTTCGCTCTATGCAGCCGATTCATCTGCCGCTTTGGGCTATACCGCAGCGTGGCGCCGTCCTATGATCCTCGACCAAGCCGGAACACGATGACCGGTAACTGATCAAGAGAGTGACGATGGTGCAGCTATTTTCCCGAATTCGCGCGGCGCTGCTGGTGGCCGGTTGCGTAGCAGCATTGGTGGGGTGTGCGGGCAGTGTGGCGCCGGAGGTCAAGCGCCTGCCGGAGCGGGTCGAGCTCAGCGGCACCTTCTATCGCGGTGAGGCCTATCAAAGCGGGCCGCAAGTGCTGGCCAGCCTCCTGTCGCAGCAGGGCATCGTGATCACGCCGGGTCTGCTGGAAAAACCGCTGCACTTGCCGGGCGCCGAGGACAAGTTGCAACAGAATCTACAGAGCCTTGCGCGTGAGTATGGGATGGTCGTGTATCCGCTGGACAGCAATCTGCCGGCGTTGCTGACCCAAGTGGCGGCCGGGTATCCGGTGATGGTGCGTTTCAGCGAAGGTTCGGCATTCTGGGCGGAGCCGCGTTACGCGATCCTCTCCGGCTATGATCGTCTGAAGCAGAAAGTGCTGCTGCGCGCCGGGATGAATCGCCGTGAATTGATGAGCTTCAGCTCGTTCGAGTCGGCTCTCGAAAAGTCCGGCGGCTGGGCAGTGTTGATCCAGAAACCGACGCAGATTCCCGCAGCGGTCGATCAACAGCGCTGGCTCAAGGCTGCCGACGCACTGGCGCAAGCTGGACAGGAGCGGGAAGCAGCGCAGGCGAGGAAGGCGCTGGCAGCGCACTGAGGTTCCGTTCGTCGCTTGTCGGGCACCCTGGCGGGGGATGCGCTTCTGAACTGTAGCGTCCCGTGTTTTACGGGTCAGGTATCAGGAGACGAACATGGCAATTCCAAATTCACCCAGTGGGCCGCACTCTTCCGAGCATGGCAGTGGCGACGACCTGGGTTTCGATCCGGACTCGCCTGACCTGGACGATCCGCAAGTCGATCCCATCGGCCCGGCGAAGGCGCCGAAGGATGTGCAGCCGGGCGATGATCCCAAACGTCCGGCCAAGCCTTACGATCCCTTGGCTGATCTCAAGCCTTGAAGCGAGGTGCGTATGAGTACCGATTCGAGTTTCGACGACCACAAGCCTGACAGTGTGCCCACCACGCCTGAGCCGGAAGTTGATCCGGTGCTGGACCCGGAGAGCCCCATGCGCGATCCGCTGGCGCGTCCGGCGGTGATAACGCCGGAGCATTCGCGCGACCCGAGCGCCGGTGACGGCATTCCCGATGACGACAAGATGCCGTTGCCCAACGACTGAGTGCATAAATGAAAAAGCCCCGACGATTCGGGGCTTTTTCATGAGTGACGGATTATTTGGAGGCTTCGATCACGCCGCTCTGGCGACTCTTGAGGTTTTTGTCGGCCTTGTATTGCTGAGCCACGGCCGGGACGTTGGCGCTCTTGCCGGTTTCCACCCAGCTGCGGATGCGGCTGGCATCGGCAAAGTGGGTGTACTTGCCGAACGCGTCGAGAATCACCAGGGCGACCGGGCGGTTGGCCATGCGAGTCACCAGCACCAGGCAGTGGCCGGCCGGGTTGGTGAAGCCGGTTTTGGTGATGCGGATATCCCAGTCGGCCTTGTTGACCAGGTGGTCGGTGTTACGGAAACCCAGGGTGTAATTGGGTTTGCGGAACGAGACGGTCTTCTCCTTGGTGGTGGTCAGCTCGATGAGCAGCGGCTGTTTGTGCGCAGCCACCAGCAACTTGCTCAGGTCGCGGGCGGTGGAAACGTTGCGCTCGGACAGGCCGGTGGGTTCCACAAAGTGCGTGCTGGTCATGCCCAGCGCCTTGGCCTTGGCGTTCATCGCGGCGATGAAAGCCGCGTAACCGCCCGGATAGTGATGAGCCAGGCTGGCGGCAGCGCGGTTTTCCGAGGACATCAGGGCAATCAGCAGCATCTCTCGGCGGGGCAGCTCACTTCGCAATTTGACGCGGGAAAACACGCCTTTCATTTCGGGTGTGCGGCTGATGTCGACGTCAATCCATTCGTCCATGTTCTGGTGCGCTTCGACCACTACCAAACCGGTCATCAACTTGCTCACGGAAGCGATGGGCACCACCACGTCCGGGTTGCTGGAATAAATGACTTTGTTGGTCTGCAGATCCATCAGCAGGGCGCTGCCGGAGGCAATCTTCAATTGCGAAGCGTCTCGAGGGGCAGCGGTAGTTTCGGCGGCGTTGACCGTTGGCGTGAGGAGCGTGCCTGAAAATGCAAAAACCAGGCTCAGGATGGACAGACGAATATTCACGCGGGCGAACTCATGAAGGTTGGAAATGCCGTTCTTTGTAACGGCCTGTGTCGTAAAAACGACGCATTGTAGGAGTATGGTTGAAGAACTGTCGATGGTTGTCCGCAAGGCATGAAAAAGTCGTGAAAAGCCCTGTAAAAATAGGGGTTTCCGGCGAACGGTAAAGGTTTTTTCGAGGGCATGAAAAACCCCGCACAAGGCGGGGTTCTCGGAGGGCGGAAAACGCGACTCAGGCGTGCAGGGTTTCTGCCGCGTAGAGGGTGTTTTCCAGCAGGCAGGCGCGGGTCATCGGGCCGACGCCGCCCGGGACCGGAGTGATCCAGCCGGCGCGGGGCAGGGCGGTTTCGTACACGACGTCACCGACCAGTTTGCCGTCGTCCTGTCGGTTGATGCCGACGTCGATCACGATCGCGCCTTCCTTGATCCACTCGCCCTTGACCAGGCCCGGCTTGCCGGCGGCCACGACCACCAGATCGGCACGGCCGACATGGCCGGCCAGATCCTTGGTGAAGCGGTGAGTGACGGTCACGGTGCAACCGGCCAGCAACAGTTCCATCGCCATCGGGCGACCGACGATGTTGGACGCGCCGACAACGACTGCGTCCATCCCGTACAGATCGGCACCGGTGCTTTCCAGCAGGGTCATGATGCCTTTCGGGGTGCACGGACGCAGCAGCGGAATGCGCTGGGCCAGACGGCCGACGTTATAAGGATGGAAACCGTCGACGTCCTTGTCCGGGCGGATGCGCTCCAGCAGTTTGGAAGCGTCCAGGTGCTCCGGCAGAGGAAGCTGAAGCAGAACGCCGTCGATTGCCGGGTCGTCGTTCAGTCGATCGATCAGATCGGTCAGTGCTTCCTGAGTGGTTTCGGAAGGCAGGTCGTAGGCTTGAGAGAGGAAGCCGACCTCTTCACAGTCTTTACGCTTGTGCGAGACATAAACCTGAGAGGCAGGATCGCTGCCGACCAGGATCACCGCGAGGCCGGGAGTGCGCAAGCCTTGCTCGCGACGTTCGGCTACCCGTTGGGCGATCTGCTGGCGCAGGCTGGCGGCGATTGATTTGCCGTCGATTAGTTGTGCAGTCATTGCGCGTGATTAACCATCGAGAGGGGAAAAAAAGAGAACGCATTCTCGCATGTCAAACGGTGAGGGCAAAGGCGCTTGGTCAGCAAATTCCCCTAAGCCCTTTAATTAAATGAATTTTTTTCAAAAAGGATTTGACGACCTTCAGGTCGCTCTATACTATTCGTCGCACTTGTCGGGCACAGCCTAGCACTGGTTAAGAAGGTCGAACGAAATTACGGTTTCGAACGACTGGAAAGCACTTAGTTTGTAGTCCTCCAAGGGTACAGCTAACAAGGCGCCCGTAGCTCAGCTGGATAGAGCATCCGCCTTCTAAGCGGATGGTCGCAGGTTCGAGTCCTGCCGGGTGCGCCATTAGGCAGCATTGGCACAAGTAACGCGATATGGTGGGCGTAGCTCAGTTGGTAGAGCACGGGATTGTGACTCCCGTTGTCGTGGGTTCGATCCCCATCGTCCACCCCATATTTCGAAAGGCGCCAGATGTAACAGTCTGGCGCCTTTGCTTTAAAAAGCTTCATCCGCGGATGTGGTGGAATTGGTAGACACACTGGATTTAGGTTCCAGCGCCGCGAGGCGTAAGAGTTCGAGTCTCTTCATCCGCACCAATCAAAGCTTCATTCATGCCGTTGGCCGGGTGAGGTTCTACAAAGAAGTTGTTTGGCTTCTTTGACACGCAATATGGTGGGCGTAGCTCAGTTGGTAGAGCACGGGATTGTGACTCCCGTTGTCGTGGGTTCGATCCCCATCGTCCACCCCATATTCCGAAAGGCGCCAGATTTAACAGTCTGGCGCCTTTTTTGTTTTACGGTTTCGGATTTTGGCGGCTGCAGGTTTCGGGTCGCAGGGCAGGGTGCTTCGTCGTATTAATGTTGCTCGATGATGCTGCACTGCCCGTCGGCCTTGCTTGCGAGGTCGGCTGTCAGGGAGATGATTCAACCGCCTCTATATATAGAAGAGGTTGGCGCAGAGCCCTGGCTTGAATTGGCTGTATTTGCTAACAGGGCGAGGCGCAACCGTTTGTCCCCGCCTTCAAATGGCCTGCTGTTTTTTTACCCGTTTTCAGTAGGGTGACTTCTTGAGTTTGACCTACTAGAATGCTTGCCCTTGATTCTTGGGTCGGAAACGGCCGGCTAACGTCTGTGCAACGAGGAATATCCATGCAAGTTTCTGTTGAAAATACTACTGCTCTTGAGCGCCGCATGAGCATCACCGTGCCGGCTGAGCAGATTGAGAGCCAGGTCAACAAGCGTCTGCAGCAGACTGCCCAGAAAGCCAAAATTGCTGGCTTCCGTCCAGGCAAAGTGCCAATGAGCGAAATCAAACGTCGTTTCGGTGCTGACGCACGTCAGGAAGCGATCGGCGACGTGATTCAAAAATCTTTCTACGAAGCTGTGGTTGAGCAGAAGCTGAACCCGGCCGGTTCGCCATCCATCGAGCCAAAATCGCTCGAAGCTGGCAAGGACCTGGAATACGTAGCCGTATTCGAAGTGTTCCCTGAGTTCACCGTTGCCGGCTTCGAAGGCATCACCGTTGAGCGCCTGAGCGCTGACGTGGCTGACGCCGATCTGGACAAGATGCTGGACATCCTGCGGAAGCAGAACACCCGTTTTGAAGTGGCCGATCGCGCTGCCCAGAACGAAGACCAGCTGAACATCGATTTCGTTGGCAAGGTTGACGGCGAAGTATTCGCTGGCGGTTCCGCCAAGGGCACTCAGCTGGTACTGGGTTCCGGCCGCATGATCCCTGGCTTCGAAGAAGGTCTGGTTGGTGCTAAAGCCGGCGAAGAGCGCGTTCTGAACCTGACCTTCCCAGAGGACTATCAGAACCTGGACCTGGCTGGCAAAGCCGCCGAGTTCACCGTGACTGTAAACACCGTTTCCGAGCCAAAACTGCCTGAGCTGAACGAAGAGTTCTTCGCTCAATTCGGCATCAAGGAAAGCGGCATCGACGGTTTCCGCACCGAAGTTCGCAAGAACATGGAGCGTGAACTGCGTCAGGCGATCAAATCCAAGGTCAAGAATCAGGTAATGGACGGTCTGCTGGCCACCAACCCGATCGAAGTGCCTAAGGCTCTGCTGTCCAACGAAGTTGACCGTCTGCGCGTGCAGGCTGTTCAGCAGTTCGGTGGCAATATCAAGCCAGACCAACTGCCGGCCGAGCTGTTTGAAGAACAAGCCAAACGTCGCGTTGTGCTGGGTCTGATCGTGGCCGAAGTGGTCAAGCAGTTCGACCTGAAGCCAGACGAAGCCCGCGTTCGCGAAATGATCCAGGAAATGGCTTCGGCTTACCAAGAGCCTGAGCAGGTCGTGTCCTGGTACTACAAGAACGAGCAGCAACTGAACGAAGTTCGTTCGGTTGTGCTGGAAGAACAAGTTGTGGATACTGTTCTGCAGAAAGCTAGCGTGACCGACAAATCGGTCTCTTACGAAGAAGCGGTCAAGCCGGTAGAAGCTCCAAAAGCCGACTGATTGTTTTTGCGTTAGAAGCACACACCATAAGCCAGCCTTCGAGCTGGCTTATGCGTATTCAAGACATGACTATTTGGGAGTGACTGCAGAGCATGTTCCGTAATTCCTATATTCAGCAGAACTCTGATATCCAGGCCGCCGGCGGCCTGGTCCCGATGGTTGTCGAGCAATCTGCTCGTGGCGAGCGCGCCTATGACATCTACTCGCGTCTTCTCAAGGAACGAGTAATCTTTCTGGTGGGTCCTGTAGAGGACTACATGGCCAACCTGATCTGCGCGCAATTGCTGTTCCTTGAAGCGGAAAACCCGGACAAGGACATCCATCTTTACATCAACTCCCCGGGCGGTTCGGTGACAGCGGGCATGTCGATCTACGACACCATGCAGTTCATCAAGCCAAACGTATCGACTACCTGTATCGGTCAGGCGTGCAGCATGGGCGCATTCCTGCTGACGGCCGGTGCTCCTGGCAAGCGTTTCTGCCTGCCGAACTCGCGCGTGATGATTCACCAGCCACTGGGCGGTTTCCAGGGCCAGGCATCGGACATCGAAATCCATGCCAAGGAAATCCTCTTCATCCGCGAGCGTCTGAACACGCTGATGGCCAAGCACAGCGGCCGTACGCTTGAAGAAATCGAGCGCGACACCAACCGCGACAACTTCATGAGTGCAGAAGCTGCGAAGGAATACGGTCTGATCGACGAAGTGATCAACCAGCGCCCAGCTTAAAAATAAGCAGCTCAAAATAGGCTTGGTCGGCGCGTCTGATCAGCGGCGGGCTTGAAAAAGCCCGCAATAGCCTTCATCTTGTGTTGCAAGCCTATCGGATTTGGATCGAACGAATGACTGACACCCGCAACGGCGAGGACAACGGCAAGCTGCTCTATTGCTCCTTCTGTGGCAAAAGCCAGCATGAAGTGCGCAAATTGATTGCCGGCCCCTCGGTCTTTATCTGCGACGAGTGCGTCGACCTGTGCAATGACATCATCCGCGAGGAGGTGCAGGAAGCACAGGCCGAAAGCAGCGCGCATAAATTGCCTTCGCCTAAAGAAATCAGCGGCATCCTTGATCAGTATGTAATTGGTCAGGAACGTGCCAAGAAGGTTCTGGCAGTAGCGGTGTACAACCACTACAAGCGTCTGAACCAGCGTGACAAAAAGGCTGACGACGTCGAACTCGGCAAAAGCAACATCCTGCTGATCGGCCCGACAGGCTCCGGTAAAACCCTGCTGGCCGAAACCCTGGCCCGCTTGCTGAACGTTCCGTTCACCATCGCCGACGCAACCACCCTCACCGAGGCGGGTTATGTGGGTGAAGACGTCGAGAACATCATTCAGAAGCTGCTGCAGAAGTGCGATTACGACGTAGAGAAAGCCCAGATGGGCATTGTCTACATCGACGAAATCGACAAGATTTCGCGCAAGTCCGACAACCCGTCGATCACCCGGGACGTTTCCGGTGAAGGCGTGCAGCAGGCCTTGCTCAAACTGATCGAAGGCACGGTCGCTTCCGTTCCGCCGCAAGGTGGCCGCAAGCATCCGCAGCAGGAATTCCTTCAGGTTGATACCCGTAACATCCTGTTCATCTGCGGTGGCGCGTTCTCCGGTCTGGAGAAGGTCATTCAGAACCGTTCCACCAAGGGTGGCATCGGTTTCAACGCAGAAGTGCGCAGCAAGGAAGAAGGCAAGAAAGTCGGTGAATCCCTGCGTGAAGTCGAGCCTGACGATCTGGTCAAGTTCGGTCTGATCCCGGAATTCGTTGGTCGTCTGCCAGTCCTCGCGACGCTGGACGAGCTGGATGAGGCTGCTTTGATGCAGATTCTCACCGAGCCGAAAAATGCCCTGACCAAACAGTATGCCAAGCTGTTCGAGATGGAAGGCGTGGATCTGGAATTCCGTTCCGACGCGCTGAAATCGGTCGCCAAGCGTGCCCTGGAACGTAAAACCGGTGCCCGTGGCCTGCGTTCGATTCTCGAAGGTGTGCTGCTCGACACGATGTATGAAATCCCCTCGCAGTCCGAGGTGAGCAAAGTCGTGATCGATGAAAGCGTGATCGAAGGCAAGTCCAAGCCACTGTATATCTACGAAAACAGTGAGCCGGCCGCCAAGGCTGCACCGGACGCGTAAGCGCCCGGTCTGCCGGAACAAAGAAGGGGCCTTCGGGCCTCTTTTTTTTTATGTCGTTTTTTACATCCCCTTTGCGCTTGTTTTTTTTCAAGTCAGCCCCCATCTTGGTTTCAAGCTTAATTCCATCTGATTACGGCCATATGGCCGCCGTAGAGGCGAAATCATGAAGACCACCATCGAATTGCCTCTCCTGCCATTGCGTGATGTCGTTGTGTATCCGCACATGGTTATCCCGCTGTTCGTGGGGCGCGAGAAATCCATCGAAGCCCTCGAGGCCGCGATGACGGGCGACAAGCAGATCCTGCTGCTGGCCCAGAGAAACCCGGCTGACGACGATCCCGGTGAAGAAGCTCTCTATCGCGTAGGTACCATCGCCACTGTTCTGCAGCTGCTCAAACTGCCTGACGGCACCGTCAAGGTTCTGGTCGAAGGCGAGCAGCGTGGCGCTGTCGAGCGCTTCAGCGAAGTCGATGGCCACTGCCGTGCCGAAGTCTCGTTGATTGACGAAGTCGACGCCGCCGAACGTGAATCCGAAGTGTTCGTGCGCAGCCTGCTGTCGCAGTTCGAACAATATGTGCAGCTGGGCAAGAAAGTCCCGGCTGAAGTCCTGTCGTCGCTCAATAGCATCGACGAGCCTGGCCGCCTGGTAGACACCATGGCCGCGCACATGGCGCTGAAGATCGAGCAGAAGCAGGAAATCCTCGAAATCATCGATTTGTCGGCCCGGGTCGAGCACGTTCTGGCTTTGCTGGACGCCGAGATCGACCTGC
Organism: Pseudomonas sp. B21-021; assembly: GCF_024749205.1. Classification (NCBI taxonomy): domain Bacteria; kingdom Pseudomonadati; phylum Pseudomonadota; class Gammaproteobacteria; order Pseudomonadales; family Pseudomonadaceae; genus Pseudomonas; species Pseudomonas sp. B21-021. The sequence goes on along the minus strand of NZ_CP087192.1, from coordinate 4,214,406 downwards.
TGCAAGTCGAAAAACGCATTCGTGGCCGCGTCAAAAAGCAAATGGAGCGCAGTCAGCGCGAGTACTACCTGAACGAGCAGATGAAGGCCATTCAGAAAGAGCTCGGCGACAGCGACGAAGGCCACAACGAAATCGAAGACCTGAAAAAGCGTATCGACGCTGCCGGTCTGCCGAAAGATGCCCTGGCCAAGGCCACTGCCGAGCTGAACAAGCTCAAGCAGATGTCGCCGATGTCCGCCGAAGCCACCGTGGTGCGCTCGTACATCGACTGGCTGGTTCAGGTGCCGTGGAAGGCTCAGAGCAAGGTGCGTCTGGACCTGGCCCGTGCCGAAGACATTCTCGACGCCGATCACTACGGCCTCGAAGAGGTCAAGGAACGCATCCTTGAATACCTTGCCGTACAGAAGCGCGTGAAGAAAATCCGTGGCCCGGTGTTGTGCCTGGTCGGTCCTCCGGGCGTGGGTAAAACCTCGCTGGCCGAGTCGATCGCCCATGCCACCAACCGAAAATTCGTGCGCATGGCCCTCGGTGGCGTGCGTGATGAAGCGGAAATCCGTGGTCACCGTCGAACCTACATCGGTTCGATGCCAGGAAGATTGATTCAAAAGATGACAAAGGTGGGTGTGCGCAACCCGCTGTTCCTGCTCGATGAAATCGACAAAATGGGCAGCGACATGCGTGGCGATCCGGCGTCGGCGTTGCTGGAAGTGCTCGATCCAGAGCAGAACCACAACTTCAACGACCACTACCTGGAAGTCGACTACGACCTCTCGGACGTGATGTTCCTGTGCACCTCGAACTCGATGAACATTCCGCCGGCGCTGCTGGACCGGATGGAAGTCATCCGTCTGCCGGGCTACACCGAAGACGAGAAGATCAACATCGCGGTCAAGTACCTGTCGCCGAAGCAGATTGCAGCCAACGGCCTGAAGAAGGGCGAGCTGGAATTCGACGAAGAAGCGATCCGCGACATCATCCGTTACTACACCCGCGAAGCCGGTGTGCGTGGCCTCGAGCGGCAGATTGCCAAGGTCTGCCGCAAGGCGGTCAAAGAGCATGCGCTGGAAAAACGCTTCTCGGTAAAAGTGACAGCTGATCTGCTGGAACATTTCCTCGGCGTTCGCAAGTTCCGCTACGGTCTGGCCGAGCAGCAGGATCAGATCGGTCAAGTGACCGGCCTGGCCTGGACTCAGGTGGGCGGCGAACTGCTGACCATCGAAGCCGCTGTGGTGCCGGGCAAAGGTCAACTGATCAAGACCGGTTCGCTGGGTGACGTAATGGTCGAATCGATCACTGCGGCCCTGACCGTGGTGCGCAGCCGTGCCAAGAGCCTGGGCATTCCGCTGGACTTCCACGAGAAGCGCGACACGCACATCCACATGCCGGAAGGTGCTACGCCGAAAGACGGCCCGAGCGCCGGTGTAGGCATGTGTACTGCGCTGGTGTCGGCTTTGACGGGGATTCCTGTGCGTGCCGATGTCGCCATGACCGGCGAGATCACCCTGCGTGGTCAAGTCCTCGCCATTGGCGGTCTGAAGGAAAAACTGCTGGCTGCTCACCGTGGCGGAATCAAGACAGTGATTATTCCGGAAGAGAACGTGCGCGATCTGAAGGAGATTCCTGACAATATCAAGCAGGATCTGCAGATCAAACCGGTTAAATGGATTGACGAGGTCCTGCAAATTGCGCTGCAATACGCGCCGGAGCCCTTGCCGGATGTGGCTCCGGAGATAGTTGCCAAGGACGAAAAACGTGAGTCTGACTCTAAGGAAAGAATTAGCACGCATTAATACGCTTTTGCCTGGGGGGCTTCCTTGACAGCTTTTTAGAGCCCTTGTTATAAAGCGGCTCTTAAGTGTCTGTAGGCCATTCAGCACTCGTTTTTGCTTTCACCAAAAAACTTAGAATCATACTCAAATAGATATAAGGGGACTTAGAGTGAACAAGTCGGAACTGATTGATGCTATCGCTGCATCCGCTGATATCCCGAAAGCTGCTGCTGGCCGTGCGCTGGACGCTGTAATCGAATCCGTCACTGGCGCTCTCAAGGCTGGCGACTCCGTTGTTCTGGTTGGTTTCGGTACTTTCTCCGTGACTGATCGTCCAGCTCGCATCGGTCGTAACCCACAGACCGGCAAGACTCTGGAAATCGCGGCAGCCAAAAAGCCAGGTTTCAAAGCCGGTAAAGCCCTGAAAGAAGCCGTCAACTAAGTTTGATTCAGGTTTTTACCCATCCGGGTCGGGGTCATGCCTGACTTGGCAGCGGAGCGGTAGAGCAGGCGGTTGGAATAGCTGCCTGTCACACCGGGATCGAGGGTTCGAGCCCTGTCCGCTCCGCCAGTTACGAGAAGGCGCATCCTCGGATGCGCCTTTCTTCTATCCGGATTCTACCCACGCTCCACGGTTGCCTAATTTTGAAGTTCAACCGTTTCTGGGGGACGCATGCTGCAGAATATCAGGGACAATTCACAAGGCTGGATTGCCAAGACCATTATCGGAGTCATCGTTGCACTGATGGCTCTGACCGGTTTCGACGCCATTTTCCAGGCCACGACTCACAAGAATGAGGCGGCCAAGGTCAACGGTGAAGAAATCAGCCAGAACGAGCTGAGCCAGGCGGTGGATATGCAACGCCGTCAGCTGATGCAACAACTGGGCAAGGATTTCGACGCTTCCTTGCTGGACGAAAAAATGCTGCGCGAATCGGCCCTCAAGGGTCTGATCGATCGCAAGCTGCTGCTGCAAGGCGCAGAACAATCGAAATTCGCTTTCTCCGAAGCGGCCCTGGACCAAGTGATCCTGCAGACGCCTGAATTCCAGGTCGACGGCAAGTTCAGCTCCGACCGTTTCGATCAGGTGATCCGTCAACTGGGCTACAGCCGCATGCAGTTCCGCCAGATGCTGGCTCAGGAAATGCTGATCGGCCAACTGCGCGCCGGTGTGGCGGGCAGCGGTTTCGTGACCGACGCTCAGGTGCTGGCCTTCGCCCGTCTGGAAAAACAGACCCGCGACTTCGCTACGCTGAACATCAAGGCTGACCCTTCGGCCGTCAAGCTGACCGATGACGAGGTCAAGGCTTACTACGACGAGCACGCCAAGGAATTCATGACCCCGGATCAAGTGGTCATCGATTACCTGGAACTGAAGAAGGCTTCGTTCTTCGATCAGGTCGCCGTCAAGGACGAAGACCTGCAGGCGGCGTATCAGAAAGAGATCGCCAACCTGTCGGAACAGCGTCGTGCGGCGCACATTCTGATCGAAGTCAACGACAAGACCACCGAAGCTCAGGCCAAGGCGAAGATCGAAGAAATCCAGGCGCGTCTGGCCAAGGGCGAGAAATTCGAAGCGCTGGCCAAGGAGTTCTCGCAGGATCCGGGTTCGGCCAACAATGGCGGTGACCTGGGTTATGCCGGTCCTGGCGTTTACGATCCAGCCTTCGAGAAAGCCCTGTATTCGCTGAACAAGGATCAGGTGTCCGAGCCGGTTCGCACCGACTTCGGTTTCCACCTGATCAAGCTGCTGGGTGTCGAGGCGCCTGAAGTGCCGACGCTGGCCAGCCTGAAAGACAAGCTGACCCGCGAGCTGAAAACCCAGCAAGTCGAGCAGCGTTTCGTCGAGGCGACCAAGCAACTGGAAGACTCGTCGTTCGAAGCATCCGACCTGGCCCAGCCAGCGCAGGATCTGAAACTGACCGTGCACACCTCCAAGCCGTTCGGCCGTGAAGGTGGCGAAGGCGTTGCAGCCAACCGTGCCGTTGTGACTGCCGCGTTTAGCACTGAAGTGCTGGAAGAGGGTGCCAACAGCACCGCCATCGAGCTGGATCCGGAAACCGTGATCGTGCTGCGCGCCAAGGAGCACCTGAAGCCTGCTCAATTGCCGCTGGAAAGCGTGGCCACTGCCATTCGCGCCCAGTTGACCAAAGAGCACGCCAGCGCTGCTGCCAAGACCAAGGCGGAGCAACTGATCGCCAGTCTGCGTGATGGCAAGACCCCGCTGGACAAGGCGGTGGACGGTCAGAGCTGGAAAGTCACTGAAGCGGCGAACCGCGCTCAGGAAGGCGTTGATCCGGCAGTGCTGCAAGCGTTGTTCCGCATGCCGAAACCGGCCGCCAAGGACAAGCCGACCTTCACCAGCGTAACGCTGGCGGATGGCAGCCTGACCATCGTGCGTCTGAACGGCGTGAACGAAGCAGCGGCTCCGACCGATGAAGAGAAAGCGCAATACCGTCGCTTCCTCGCATCGCGTGTGGGCCAGCAGGACTTCGCGGCGTACCGCAAGCAGCTGGAAGCCGAAGCCGACATCAAGCGTTTCTGATGCCTGGTTGAGCCGCAAGACCCGAGCCCCGGATGAAAATCCGGGGCTTTTTTGTGCGCGCTATTCGGCGTTCGGGAAGCCATGGCTTCGGGCATTGACGGTCGCATACAGGGTCAGCAGCAACAGACCCGCGACAATCCACGGGTAAGTCCCGACGCCCAGGTTGTTCAGCAGCAGACCGCCCGCAAGTCCGCCGCCGGCAATGCCGACATTCCACAGGGTCACCAGCATCGATTGCGCGGTATCGGCAGCCTCCTTGGCAGTTTTTGCCAGGGCCGTCTGCAACAGCGAGGGCATCGCGCCGAACGCCAGGCCCCAGACGGCGGTGGCGGTGTAGACCACGCCCGGCGATTCGCGCCACAGGCCCAGTGCGATCGCTGACAGCAGGAACAGCATTGCACTGACCAGCGCCAACTGACGCAGCCAGCGATCAATCAGGCTGCCGACGATCCACAGGCTCAGTACCGACGCCAGGCCGAATACCAGCAACACTCGGTCGATTTCTCCGCCAAGTCCCGATGGCTCCAGAAATGGCGCGATGTAGGTGTACAGCAGGTTGTGCGCGACGACGTAGGACAAGGTTACAAACAACACGGATCGCACGCCCGGCAAGGTAAACACCTGACGCAGCGGCAGGCGTTTCCCGGCGCGTTCACCGGCGAAATCCGGCACTTGCCAACGCACCCAGATCACCAGCAGCACGGTCAGCCCGGTCATGATCGCAAAGCTCAGACGCCAGCCGACTGCCGTGCCCAGCAGCGTCCCGGCCGGAATGCCCAGTGACAGCGCAAGCGGCGCCCCGAGCATGGCCACCGTAATGGCCCGGCCCTGCAAGTGAGGGGCGACCATCCGGCTCGCGTACCCCGCCAACAAAGCCCAGAGCAGACCGGCGAATACGCCCGCGATCAAGCGTGCAATCAGGGTCAGCCAGTACAGCTCCGACAACGCAGTGATGCTGTTGGCGATGGCAAAACCACCAATGGCCGCCAGCAACAGCGGGCGTCGGCGCCAGCCTCGGGTGGCAATGGTGAGCGGAATCGCCGCCAGCATCGAACCAATGGCGTACAGAGTGACCAGTTGCCCGATCAGTGCCTGAGAGACATCAAGCCCAGTGCTCATCTGTGGCAACAGGCCGGCGGGCATCGCCTCGGTCAGCACGGTGATGAATCCGGCGGTGGCCAGCGCTAGCAGTGCGCCCAGCGGTAGTCGTTCGTCGTGCTGGACGCTATTGGTCAGCGGTGTAGAGGTGAGTTGCGCATCGTTCATGAACCAGCATCCCTTTTGCCGAGAAAGACGAAGGCCATAGGGTAGGGCGCTGCACATTCGGGAAAAACAGGTTAGGGTTCCGAACATCTCGGACAAGAATGTCGTGAATCAGGGAGGGATGAATGGACAGCCTGGGCAGTATTTCGGTGTTCGTGCAGGTGGCGGAAACCCGCAGTTTTACCGAGGCGGGCCGTTTGCAGGGTGTGTCTTCGTCGGCGGTCGGCAAAAGCATCGCCCGCCTGGAGGCACGGCTCAATGTGCGGTTGTTTCACCGCACCACTCGCAGCATCACGCTGACCAGTGAAGGCGCGCTGTTTCTTGAACGTTGCCGCAAGATCCTCGCCGAAGTGGAGGCGGCGGAATTTGAGCTGTGCGATGCCGCAGCGGCGCCTCACGGCAAGTTGCGGGTCAGCCTGCCGCAGGTGCATGACCTGGTGATGCCGGTCATGAACGAATTCATGGCGCTGTACCCGCAGATCGAACTGGATCTGGACCTGACTGATCGCATGGTTGATGTGGTTGAAGAAGGTTTCGACGCAGTGATTCGAACGGGTAAACCGCGAGACTCGCGACTGATGGCACGACCGTTGGGCGAGTTTCATATGGTGTTGGTGGCCAGCCCCGCGTACCTGCGCGAGCGCGGCGAACCGCTGACCCCGGCCGATCTGGCGGAGCACGCCTGCCTGCGCCATACGTTTCACGCCACGGGCAAACTGGAGCCCTGGCCGCTGAAGCGCGAGGAGGGCGCGCCCGAACCGACCCTGCCGACACGCCTTGTGAGTACGTCGATTGAGGCCGTGCGTCATGCGGCGCTGGCGGGCATGGGCATCGCCTGTCTGCCGGACTTCATGATCCATGAAGCGCAGCAGCAGGGTCGCCTGCAGCGCGTGCTGGAGGAGCATCTGGAGCACGTCGGGCAGTTCTGGGTCCTGTGGCCATCAAGCCGGCATGCAACCGCCAAATTGCGGGTGTTCATCGATCATTTATCGGCGCGACTTTTTCCTGTCGCCCATGACCGGTAGAGTTGTAACTGTTTTAAGACACTAATCCATACGCCGCGGGGCAGCGATCTGTTGCACAATACGCCCCGGACCGTTTTCCCCTCAGGATGTTTAATGTTGAATTCTATTCCCGTGCGTTTTTTCGGGTTGGCGTTGTTGCTGACCGCCGCTGCCGGCTGCTCCAAGGACAAGCCTATCTACGAGCATGAGAATTTCGACGACTCCGGCACCTTTTCGCGCAATTACCCGGTGACCGACACCGCCAGTTGCGAAGCGGCCCGCCGAGCGTTGCTCAGCCAGGGCTACATCATTACCAGCAATGACCCGAAGCTGGTCAGCGGGCACAAGAGCTTCCAGCAGACCGGTGAAACCCACCTGGAGATCAGCTTCAACGTGGTGTGCGCCGATGATGGCAGCGCCGGCCATCACGCCACCGTGTTCGCCAACGCCCTGCAGGACCGCTACGCGCTGAAGAAGACCAACAACTCCGCAAGCCTCGGTGTTGGCGTGTTGGGCTCGGTGTCGATGCCGATCGGCTCGTCTGACGATTCGATGGTCAAGGTGGCCAGCGAAACCGTGTCGTCGCAGAAGTTCTACGAGCGTTTCTTCACACTGGTCGAGCTGTTCCTGCCGGCCGACGCGAAGAAAGCCGCGCACATCACTGAAAAACCGAAGACCGATCTGGGTGTGCCGGAAGCCAAGGCGACACCGGCTCCGTTGGCCCCAGCTCCTGCGGCTGAACCGACTCCTGCGCCGACCCCGGCCCCAGCGCCGGCCACCGAGCCCGCTGCGGTACCAGCGCCTGCAGAAGCGACCCCGGCCAGTTCCGAGCCGGTAGCACCGCCGGCCGAAGCCGCGCCGATCACCCCGGCACCGGTTACCGAGCCTGCGCCCGCGACGGAAACCATCACGCCGCCGGCCAACCCGACGGACATTCCGCCGCCCTCCGAGCCGATCCCGGCCATGCCTGCCTCCGGGCAGTAAACTTCACGCCACGCGTCCGACCCCTGTCGGACGCGTGGCGTTTTGTTGTCTCCCTTGAGCTTCTTCCTGCAAGCCCCGTCGAAAAATTTCCCGCGATAAATTCCTGACCGCCTGCTACGTTTATTTCATGAAGGACGCGTTTCATTTTTCCTTCACACGGGCACTTTATGCTCGAGGCACTGGTCATTTGTTCCAGGCCATTTCAAGCAAGCGTCAGGGGGATTACGCAATGGATGACTATCAAGAAGAACTGCTCGAATTCCAGGCCTTTGAGCTGGATTCACCAGAGCCTGCGGAAGACGCTACAGAGCTGTAAGGCGTCAGCCTGTCTTGCGGTGACTGCGGCGAAATTCGCCCGGTGTCTGGCCGTTCCAGCGCTTGAAGGCGCGCTGGAAAGCTTCGGCCGAAGCAAACCCCAGCAGGTAGGCGATTTCACCGAATGCCAGTTCGGTGTCGCGGATGTAGGTCATCGCCAGATCACGGCGGGTGTCATTGAGGATCGCGCGAAACTGCGTGCCTTCCTCGGCCAGCTTTCGCCGTAACGTCCAGGTCGGCAGCTTCAGGCGTGCCGCCACTTCTTCCAGATCCGGTTCCCGGCCACCATTGAGCAAAGGCCCGAGCAATTGCGTGATGCGTTCGCGCAGGCTGCGGGTGCGGGTCAATTGCTCGAGTTCCCGTTCACACAAACCGAGCAAATGTTTCCAGGTGCTGGGGCAATGCTCCGGGTTGCGTTGGGCCAGGCTGGTGAGGCCCAGGCGCAGTTGATTGTGTTCGGCGCCGAACTGGATCGGGCACTCGCCCAGCACGGTGTAGGCGTCGCGATAGTCCGGGGCGTCGAATTCGATTTCGATCCGCTCGGCGCGCAAGGGCTCGGGGCTGACGCTGGACAACTGATGCAGCCAGCCGGCAATGATCGAATCCACCACAAAGCGGTTGTAGGCGTTGTACGGGCTGATCGAGTAGAAGCGCAGCCAAGCACCGCTGGCGTCCTCGTGGAAACTCGACTGGCCGCGATAGTTGGAGCCGTACAACGGTTCGAAGCGAGTCAGGCAGCGGGCGGCTTCACGCACGGTCGGCGCCTGCGCGGCGGTCACGCCGGCCAGTCCGGCCTGGCTCAGGCGACTGAGTTGGCCCATGCGCAAACCCAATGCCGGATCGCCGGTGAGCTGGATCGCGCCATGCCCCAGGCGCATGTAGCGCGGGATCGACAGACGCGCCCCGGCTTCGGCCAGTCGTGCGGCATCCAGGCCGTACTGTTCGAGCAATGGCAGCGGATCGACGTCATGGCTGCGCACGGCATCGGCCAGGCTATGGACGAAGCCCACCGACAGATCCCCGAGACGCATCGGCTGCGGTTTCATGGGTTACAACCAGAGGTTCAGCAGGCGCGCGCCACGGGCTTCGCTGTCAGCGAATTGCTGGCCGTTGCTGCTGAGGAAACTTTGCCCGGAACTCGGCTTGTCCCAGAACTGCCCGCGCAGGAACACACTCATGCCGGCCAGCGCCTTGCTGGCCGGCGGTTGCGCGGTCAGGGTCAGTTGGTGCCAGGCTTGGCCCTCGCTGACGTCTCCTGGTTTCAAACTGACCGAGTCCGGCACGCTCAAGCCTTTGTAGCCCTTCCACGGTTGATCCCACACGCCATAACCGACGACGAACGCGGGCACCGCGATCAGCTGCGCGCCTTGCTCGTCGAGTTTGCGGTAGTTGTCCGGATACCAACTGTCGCTGCCGATCAACACGCCGAGGCGTCCGGCCGGGGTGTCGATCACATTGATCCGGGAAGCTTCGCGGGTGCCGGATGGCTCGTCCTGATCGAAGATCGGACGCATCTGCCGCTGTGGCTGGCCGAGCGGGGCGCCATCGCGGCCAAACACTACGGTGCTGTTGTACAGCGCGCCACTGCCGGCCTTGAGCCGGCCATCGGTGATGTTCGGTTCAGGCAGCACGATCGAGCCGGCCACCAAAGTGATGTGGAATTCCTTGGCCAGACCGCCGAACAGCGCCTGATAGTCCTTGGCCATGTCCCGGGACTTCATGCGCAGGTGCGCGTCATCCAGACGACTGCTGCCCTTGGCGGTGAGCCAGGCGCGAGCAAATTGCACCGGGTTGCTCGCCGCCAGCCAGTTCATCGCTTCGGCGAGGGTGGCGGCCTGGTACAGCTCGTCTTTCTCGCCGCTGATCATCAGCCAGGTGCCGACATGCTCCGGCAGGATGACCACGGTTTTATCATTCAAGAGCCCCTGATCCTGCGCCTGCTGCAAATAGGCGGCGAGCTTGCGGTGCAGGCGTTCGGGGCTTTGGTAGTCGGTGGGGAACAGCTCGGGCTGGATGCCCAGCAGGTTGCCACGGTCGGCGGGCGTGCCCTGATCGACCGCGAGTTTGATCCGCAGGTCCGACAGGTAATGACCGGCCGGGCGGTCAGCCGCCCACATGGCGTAGAAGGTAAGCGCGGCGATGAGCGCCATGGAAAAAGTCAGGTACAGAAGTTTGCGCATGAAATCCAACAACAACCGGGTACAGGGTGTGCGGACAGGGTAGGGCGCCAGCCCCTGCTTGCCAAGGGGCGCTGCGCATTTGGATCAATAACTTGTCAGTTACGGTCATTGAGTGACAGCGATGCGACTCCTAATCTGTCGAACATGACTGACGGGGGACGCAGAGCTCCCGCATTTTCCGTGATCGCTGCTGTGGAGTTAACGATGACCGCCACTCAATACCCGCACCTGTTGGCCCCGCTGGACCTGGGATTCACCAAGTTGCGCAACCGCACCCTGATGGGCTCGATGCACACCGGTCTTGAAGAGAAGCCGGGTGGTTTCGAACGCATGGCGGCCTATTTCGCCGAGCGTGCCCGTGGCGGCGTGGGCCTGATGGTCACCGGCGGTATCGGTCCGAACGACGAGGGCGGCGTGTACTCCGGCGCGGCCAAGCTGACCACCGAGGAAGAAGCGCTCAAGCATCGCATCGTAACGCGCGCCGTGCATGATGCGGGCGGCAAGATCTGCATGCAGATCCTCCACGCCGGGCGATATGCCTACAGCCCGAAACAGGTTGCACCAAGCGCCATTCAGGCGCCGATCAACCCGTTCAAGCCCAAAGAGCTGGACGAGGAAGGCATCGAGAAACAGATCAGCGATTTCGTCACTTGCTCGGTACTGGCCCAGACCGCCGAGTACGACGGTGTGGAAATCATGGGCTCGGAAGGTTATTTCATTAACCAGTTCCTCGCGGCCCACACCAACCACCGCACCGACCGTTGGGGCGGCAGCTACGAAAACCGCATGCGCCTGCCGGTGGAAATCGTTCGCCGCGTACGTGAAGCGGTCGGCCCGAACTTCATCATCATCTTCCGCCTGTCGATGCTCGACCTGGTGGAAGGCGGCAGCACCTGGGAAGAAATCGTCACCCTGGCCAAAGCCATCGAGCAGGCCGGCGCGACCATCATCAATACCGGCATCGGCTGGCACGAAGCGCGGATCCCGACCATCGCCACCAAAGTGCCGCGTGCGGCGTTCAGCAAGGTCACGGCCAAGCTGCGTGGTTCGGTGAATATTCCGCTGATCACCACCAACCGCATCAACACTCCGGAAGTCGCCGAGCAGATTCTGGCTGAAGGCGATGCCGACATGGTTTCGATGGCGCGGCCGTTCCTCGCCGACCCGGACTTCGTCAACAAGGCTGCCGAGGGTCGCGCTGACGAAATCAACACCTGCATTGGTTGCAACCAGGCCTGCCTCGATCATACCTTCGGCGGCAAGCTCACCAGTTGCCTGGTCAACCCGCGTGCCTGCCATGAGACCGAACTCAACTACCTGCCGGTCAAGCAGATCAAGAAGATCGCGGTGGTCGGTGCCGGTCCTGCGGGTCTGTCCGCCGCCACCGTGGCCGCCGAGCGCGGGCATCAGGTGACCTTGTTTGATTCGGCCAGCGAAATCGGTGGCCAGTTCAACGTCGCCAAACGTGTGCCTGGCAAGGAAGAGTTCTACGAAACCCTGCGCTACTTCAAACGCAAACTGCAGACCACCAACGTCGAGGTGTGCCTGAACACCCGCGTCGATGTGGCAAAACTGGTCGAGGGCGGTTACGACGAAGTCATTCTGGCGACTGGCATTGCGCCACGTCTGCCGGCGATTCCGGGTGTCGAGAACGCCAAAGTGCTGAGCTATCTGGATGTGCTGCTCGAGCGCAAACCGGTCGGCAAGCGTGTGGCGGTGATCGGCGCCGGCGGTATCGGTTTCGACGTCTCGGAATTCCTCGTCCATGAAGGCGTGGCCACCAGTCAGGATCGCGCTGCGTTCTGGAAAGAGTGGGGCATCGACACGAATCTGGAAGCCCGTGGTGGCGTGGCCGGAATCAAGGCTGCACCGCACGCACCGGCGCGTGACGTGTTCCTGCTGCAACGCAAGAAATCCAAGGTCGGCGACGGCCTGGGCAAGACCACCGGCTGGATTCATCGCACCGGTCTGAAGAACAAGCAGGTGCAGATGCTCAACAGCGTCGAATACCTGAAGATCGACGACGAAGGCCTGCACATCCGCATCGGTGAAACCGGCGAGCCGCAAGTGCTGCCGGTGGACAACATCGTCATCTGCGCCGGCCAGGATCCGCTGCGCGAGCTGCACGACGGTCTGGTCGAAGCCGGGCAGAACGTGCACCTGATCGGTGGCGCCGATGTGGCGGCCGAGCTGGATGCCAAACGTGCGATCAATCAGGGTTCGCGTCTGGCCGCCGAGCTCTGATCCACCCTAGAATGCCGGCTCTTTGCACAGAGCCGGCCTTCATGTTTCTGCCTCCCACCGACTGGCTGGCCCCAGCCCCCCTCGAACCGCTTGATCTGAACTGGCTCACCGCCGCCGGCATTGAAGTCGCGATCCTGCGTCTCGACCGCATCGATCCGCTGATCAGCGGCAACAAGTGGTTCAAACTCGTCGAACATCTCAAAGCCGCCGACCGTGCGGGTGCCGAAGGCATCATCAGCCTGGGCGGTGCGCACTCCAATCATCTGCATGCACTGGCGGCTGCCGGCAAACGCCTGGGATTCGCCACGGTCGGGCTGTTGCGCGGGCATCCGCAAGACACGCCAACGGTCAGGGATCTGCAGGATTTCGGCATGCAGTTGCACTGGCTCGGATTTGGCGGTTATCGGGCGCGGCACGAGCCGGGGTTCTGGCAACCGTGGCAAGCGCAATACCCGACGCTGCATCCGGTGCCTGAAGGTGGTGGCGGTTTGCCGGGCGCGCAGGGTTGCGCGTCATTGAAGGAGCAGGTCAGTCAACAACTCGGCAAGCTCGGCTGGGACGACTACCACGGTTGGTGGCTGGCCTGTGGCACGGGCACCACGCTCGCGGGATTGGTGTTGGCCGAGGCCGGACAACATGCGGTGTACGGCGCAATGGCCGTGCCCGACGATCACGGCGTCGCAGCCAATGTCGAGGCGATTGTGGGCAAGGCTGGAGGCTACGAACTGATCGACGCCAGCCGTGGGGGTTTCGCCAAGGTCGATCCGGCGTTGCTTGAATTCATCGCGCAAACCGAACAGGCCAGCGGCATTCCCCTCGAACCGCTGTACACCGGCAAAGCCTTGCTGGCGCTCAAACAACAGATCGAAGCGGGCCGCTTTGCCCGGGGTTCACGCTTGATCTTCGTCCACACCGGCGGCTTGCAGGGCCGGCGCGGGCTCGACAGTTAACCCTGGCTGCGCTTGGGCATCATCCGCAGCAACGTGTTATCGCGCACCACGTAATGGTGATAGATGCCCGCCAGCGCATGCAGGCCGATCAGCCAGTAGCCGATGGTGCTGATCAGCACATGCCAGTGCTCGACCTCTTTGGCGAACACCTTGTCTTCACTCACCAGCAACGGCAGGTCGAAACCGTAGAACATCACCTGATGACCTTCGGCGCTGGTGATCAGCCAGCCGAGGATCGGCATGCTGATCATGAACAGGTACAAGGCCCAGTGCATCAGGCGTGCGAGGGTGGTTTGCCACTGTGGCGAGGCCGGGAAGATTTTCGGCGCCGGGCCCAGGCTGCGGGCGAACAGGCGAAACCAGACCAGCACGAACACAGTCAGCCCGAGCATGTAATGCACTTCGCGGATCAGCGTGCGGCCACCGCTGCCCTTGGGAAACAGCCCGCGCAATTCCATGCTGGCGTACACCAGTACCAACAGCACCAGCATCAGCCAGTGCAACAGGATCGACACGGTGCTGTAACGGGATTCGGAATTTGTCCACGGCATACGGCGTTCCTCACGGTTCAGGGCTCAAGCGTGCCGTTCTGCGACGGCATGCCTTAACTGTAATCCCCTTTGGCGCGTTTGCCCGAGGCTAAAAAAGCTTTCACTGAGCTGCGTCAGCGATTTGACTGAAAACACCCATGAAAAAACGCCAGTGTCGGGCAGACACTGGCGTTTTTGTTTGCCGCGATGGATGCAATCAGCTGCTTTGCGGCATCTCGCCATTGGCCAGGCGCTTGTTGATGTCGGCGATCACTTCCGGCAGATCGCTGATGGTGTCGATCATGTAGTGCGGGCGCGATCCTTCGAACAGCGCGTGAATGCGCTTGCGCTCGCTGGCCAGCGCGTCGCTGCCCAGTGCGCGATAGCCTTCGTAATCCAGGCCCAGCGCGTTGCCAGAGCAGATCAGCGCCACGGTCCACATCCCGGCGCGACGGCCTTCGAGAATGCCTGGCACGGTGTCGTCGATCTTCACGCAGGCAGCGACATCATCGATGCCCAGCGCAATCACGTTGGCCAGCGCCTGGGCTGGCCATGGGCGGCCGTTCGGCACTTCGTCGGTGGCGACGACGTGGTCGGCGACGTAGCCGTTGGTGGCGGCGAGTGCCACAACCTTGTCCATCACCTGCTTCGGATAACCCGAGCAGGAACCGATCTTGATCCCTTGCTGACGCAGGTTGGCGATGGTCTCCAGCGCGCCGGGAATCAGCGCCGAGTGCTCGGCGATTTTCTCGATCTGCAGCGGCATGAAACGGTTGTAGATCGCGGTCACGTCATCGTCGGTCGGGGTGCGGCCGAACGCCTTGCGATAGCGCTCGGCAACCTGCGGCTGATCGCACAGGGTGCGGATGTGATCCCACTTGCCCATGCCCATCGGGCCACGGGCCTCTTCGATGGAGACCTGGACGTCGAACTCGGCGAAGGCTTCAACGAAGATCTGGGTCGGTGCGAAAGAACCGAAGTCGACCACGGTGCCGGCCCAGTCGAGGATGGCGGCTTGCAGCTGGGTTGGGTTGTTGTAGTTCATGGCAAAGATTCCTGTGATAACACGCAATTCGGAGTTCGCTGTCCCTGTGGGAGCGGGCTTGCCCGCGATGGCGGTCTGACATTCACCATGGATGTCGACTGCCAGGGCCTCATCGCGGGCAAGCCCGCTCCCACAGGGGATTTGTGGTGTTGCTTAAATTTCCAGAACTTCCATCTCGCGCAGCACTTCACCCACCGCCGCGACGGCTTCGCGCATTTGCGCCGGGGTGACGTGGCCGATGCAGCCGACGCGGAAGGTTTCGACCTGGGTCAGCTTGCCGGGGTAGAGGATGTAACCCTTGGCCTTGACCCGTTCGTAGAAGTCCTTGAACTGGTAGCGCGGATCTTTCGGTGCGTGGAAGGTCGCGATGATCGGCGCCTGAATCGCAGCCGGCAGGAAGCTGCGCAAGCCGAGTTTGCCCATCTCCTCCATCAGCGCCTGGCAGTTGGCGGCGTAACGCGCATGCCGCGCCGGCAGGCCACCTTCTTCGTTGTATTGCAGCAGCGCTTCGTGCAGCGCGGCGACCACGTGGGTCGGCGGGGTGAAGCGCCACTGACCGGTCTTCTTCATGTAGCTGTGCTGGTCGAACAGGTCCATCGCCAGCGAATGCGAATTGCCGGCGGCTGCGGCCAGGGATTCCTTGCGGGCAAACACGAAGCCCATGCCCGGCACGCCTTCCAGGCATTTGCCAGAGGCGGCAATCAGCGCGTCGAACGGGACTTTTTGCGCATCCACCGGCAAGGCGCCGAAGGAACTCATGGCATCGATGATCAGGCGTTTGCCATGTTGCTCGACGACCTGGGCGATCTCCGGCAGCGGGTTGAGGATGCCGGTGCTGGTTTCGCAATGGATCAGCGCGACGTGGGTAATGTCATTGTCGGCGCGCAGCAGGCGGTCGACGTCGGCGGCGGTGGTCGGTTCGTCTTCAGCGGTTTCAAAGGTGCTGAATGAGCGGCCGAGCACTTCGCAGATTTTCGCCAGACGCTTGCCGTAGGCGCCGTTGATCAACACCAGTACCTTGCCGTCGCGGGGAACGAGGGTGCCGATCGCGGCTTCGACGGCGAAGGTGCCGCTGCCCTGCAAAGGTACGCAGTGATGGCTGTCGGCGCCGTTGAGGATCGCCAGCAGTTGTTCGCACAGGCTGGCGGTCAGTTGGTTGAAGCGGTCATCCCATGAACCCCAGTCGACCATCATCGCCTGGCGGGTGCGGGCCGAGGTGGTCAACGGGCCGGGAGTGAGCAGGATGGGTGCGGCAGTACTCATTCGTGTGTCCTCGCGATAGCGCTGTGGGATGAAGCTACGGGGCATACGTTGCAATTCGGCGGATCATCAATCAAATTGTTTGTTGTTATGCCAGCCATCAGTGAGGGTTATCCATGAACCTGTTCCAGCTCCGCGCCTTCGACGCCGTGGCCCGGGAAGGCAGCTTCACCCGTGCCGCCGCACGCTTGTTCATCAGCCAGCCGGCGGTCACCGGGCACATCAAGGCGCTGGAGGAGCATTACCAGATCACGCTGTTGCGACGGACGGCGCGCCGGGTCGAGCTGACAGAAGAGGGCATCAAACTGGCGGCGATCACCCGGGCGATGTTCGGTATGGCCGAAGAAGCCCAGGCGTTGCTCGAGGCCAATCGGCAGTTGCTGACCGGTCGACTTGAGGTGGCGGCGGACGGTCCGCACATGGTCATGCCGATGCTTGCCAGCCTGCGGGCGCGGTATCCGGGGATCACGGTGAATCTGCGATTGGGCAATGCTCAGGAAACGTTGGCGGCGTTGTTGTCCGAGCACGCTGACGTGGCGGTGTTGACTGAAGTCGAGCCGCGCAAAGGGCTGCATCTGCAAGCGCTGAGCGAATCGCGGATCTGCGCGCTGGTGCCGGCGGGGCATCCTTGGGCGACGCGTTCCGGCGAGGTCAGGCTCAAGGAGCTGGATCAGGTGATCATGGTGTTGCGCGAGCCGAGTTCGATTACCCGGCGCACGTTTGATCAGGCCTGTGCGCAGTCATCCGTTAATCCACGGGTGTTGCTGGAACTGGACAGTCGCGAGGCGGTGACGGAAGCGGTGGCGGCTGAACTGGGGGTTGGGGTGGTGTCGTCGGTTGAAGTCAGCCACGATCCCCGTGTCGTCGCGATTCCCATTGCGGGAGAGGGGCTGGTCAATCGGCACATGATCGGCTGCGTGGAGCGGCGGCGGGAGTTGCGGTTGATTCATGCGTTTTTCGGTTTGGCCCCCAACTGATCACCGCCAGATCGTTCCCACGCTCTGCGTGGGAATGCAGCCCGGGACGCTCCGCGTCCCATTCGAGAGCTGGAACGCGGAGCGTCCCTTGAGGCATTCCCACGCGGAGCGTGGGAACGATCTACGAGAGGCTTTCGCGCACCATCTCGAGAAACGTCGCCACCACCCGCCGGGAACTCTGCTCGCGCAAGCACACCAGTGTCTCGGTCAGCCGCCGGGTGCAATCGGTGATCGGCAGCGCGCAGACCCGTGAGTCCGCGCCAAACTCCGCCGCCGACACCACACCCACGCCAATCCCCACCACCACCGCCTCCCGCGCCGCTTCCCGGCCTTCGACCTGGATCGCCGGGCGGATGCGGAAACCGGCGCGGGCCATTTCTTCTTCCAGGGTCTGGCGGGTCACCGAGCCGTGTTCTCGTAGCACCAGCGGCGTGTCGTCCAGATCTTCCAGGCAGATCGATTCACGCTCGGCCCACGGGTGATGGCGCGAGACAAACGCCACCATCGGATCGTTGCGCAGCGGTACGCACAACAAACGTTCATCGCTGACATCACGTCCGAGCAACGCCAGATCAGCCTGATAGTTGAACAGTCGAAACAGCGATTCATCGGTGTTAC
Source organism: Pseudomonas sp. B21-021 (assembly GCF_024749205.1). Classification (NCBI taxonomy): domain Bacteria; kingdom Pseudomonadati; phylum Pseudomonadota; class Gammaproteobacteria; order Pseudomonadales; family Pseudomonadaceae; genus Pseudomonas; species Pseudomonas sp. B21-021. The sequence goes on along the minus strand of NZ_CP087192.1, from coordinate 4,196,722 downwards.
CGGTCTCGATCTTCACGCTGATCCCCGGATAGCGCTCACAAAACCGGGCGATCTGCGGCAGCACATGCACCGGGGCATCCACCGCCAGAATCAGGCTGCCGGTCTGCAAGGCCTGGGATTCCTGCAACAACTCCTGGGCTTCGGCCTCGACCACAAACAGACGCTGGGTGATCGCCAGCAAGCGTTCGCCGAGATCCGTCAGGCGCACCGAGCGCTTGTTGCGATGAAACAGCAACACACCGAAGCGCTCTTCGAGTTTGCGCACCTGGTCGGAAATCGCCGGTTGCGTCAGGTAAAGCCGCTCGGCGGCCTTGGTGAAGCTTCCGTGCACGGCCACGGCGTGAAAGGCTTTGAGCTGTGCGTGTGAAACCGACATGGCTGATTCCTCGTTTACAGGCGCAGCTCAGTAACAAGCTGAGCTTATGTGTGAAATACGATAAATCGATTTTATTTATTAAACAGTAATTGCTTTGATCGGCTCACGCCAACGCTGACTGCCCGGTCGGGCAGCGACGCTGGCCATGAGCCTGTGCGTGCAACACCAGGACTCATCTGACCGGTATCGCCGAAGGGACGGGGTGATATCGCAGTGCTCAACAATAAAAAACACAGGCGTTTACTCATCGATTCTGCCGGCACACTCACACCCTGAGGTCAGAACCACAATGAACAAGCACATCGGCACCATTGCGCGTTGGCGCATGCAGATCTTCGCTGTCACCTGGCTCGCTTACGCCGCGTTCTATTTCACCCGCAAAGCCTTTTCGGTGGCCAAACTGGGCATCGCCGAAGACCCGAGTTTCACCCTCGACAAAATGGCCATGGCCAACCTCGACGCGATTTACCTGGCGGCCTACGCCATCGGCCAGTTCACCTGGGGCATGCTCGCCGACCGCTTCGGCCCACGGGTTGTTGTCCTTGGTGGTTTGCTGATTTCCGCCGCGGCGGCGCTGGTGATGGGCAGCTTTGCAACCTTGCCGATCTTCGCCACCTGCATGCTGATTCAGGGGCTGGCGCAGTCCACCGGCTGGTCGGGGCTGTGCAAGAACCTCGGCAGTTTCTTCCCCTCCGAACAGCGCGGGCGAGTGCTCGGGTTGTGGAGTTCCTGTTATGCATTCGGCGGTCTGGTGGCGTCGCCGTTCGCCGGCTGGTGGGCTTACACGCTGATCGGTTCGTGGCACGCGGCGTTCATTTCCAGCGCGGCGGTGGTCGCGGTGGTGGCGGTTTTGTTCTTCATCTTCCAGCGCGACAAACCGGAAGACGTTGGCCTGCCCGCCGTGGAGCCGGAGCCGGTCATCAGCGCCGAAGAGGCCGAAGCCAACAGCAAACTCAGCGTCTGGGAGCCACTCAAGGAAATCCTGCACAACCGTACGGTGTTGGTGTTGGGTCTCGCGTATTTCCTGCTGAAACCGGCGCGTTACGCGATTCTGCTGTGGGGCCCGGTGATCGTGTTCGAACAGATGCCTTCGGTCGGCAAGGTCGGCGCGGCGATCATTCCCACCGCGTTTGAACTGGCCGGGCTGCTGGGCCCGATCATGATTGGCCTGGCCTCGGACAAACTGTTCGGCGCCCGACGCATGCCAGCCTGTGTGTTGAGCCTGCTGGCGCTGACCGTGACCCTTGCGCTGTTCATGGGCGCCCTGCACACCGGCAGCGTGATGCTGGTGGTCGCACTGTTGTTCGTGATGGGCCTGACCCTGTACGGCCCGGACTCGATGATCAGCGGCGCGGCTGCGATCGATTTCGGCAAGGCCAAGGCTGGCGCCACGGCGGCGGGATTCGTCAATGGCTGCGGCTCGGTCGGTGCGGTGCTCGGTGGTTTGCTGCCGGGTTACTTCGACTCGGTGACGGTGTTCATCGTGTTCGCCGGTTGTGCGCTGTTTTCGGCGCTGGTGCTGATTCCACACTGGAACAGCCGCCCGGTCGGCGTCATGGAGCCACGTGCCTACGTGCCCAATCGTGCCCTGACCATCAAACCTCTACGTAACTGAACAAACCCTGCCTCGCGGCCTGCTGCGGCGTTCGCGGCAGGCTGTGCCGTGGCCGATTGACTGGAGAATTTTCATGAGACCGTTTTGGCTGGAGCAGGCTTTGCAACTCGACACGTCCGAACCTTGCCCGCCGCTGCAAGGCGATGTGCGCACCGATGTGTGCATCGTCGGCGGCGGTTACACCGGGTTGTGGACGGCGATCATGCTCAAGCAGCAGAACCCCGAACTCGATGTGTTGCTGATCGAAGCCGACATATGCGGCGCCGGCGCCAGTGGGCGTAACGGCGGCTGTGCGCTGTCGTGGTCGGCGAAGTATTTCACTCTCGAGCGGCTGTTCGGCGTCGAGGAAGCGGTGCGGCTGGTCAAGGAATCGGAGCGCAGCATCCACGCCATCGGCGAGTTCTGCGAGCAATACGGCGTCGATGCCGATTACCGTCTCGACGGCACGCTTTACACCGCCACCAACCGCGCGCAATGCGGCTCGACCGATGCGGTGATCGCGGCGCTGGAGCGCAACGGCATCAACTCGTTTACCCAACGACCGGTCGCCGATGTACAGCGCATGGCGGGTTCGGAAAAACACCTGGAAGGCTGGTTCTCACCCGCCGCCGCCAGTGTGCAGCCGGGCAAACTGGTGCGCGGCTTGCGCCGGGTGGCGTTGCAGCTGGGCGTACGGATTCATGAAGGCACGGCGATGACCGGGCTGGAAGAGGGCCGTCCGGCGCGCCTTCACACGGCGAACGGCCGGGTGACCGCCGACCGCGTGGTGCTGGCGATGAATGCGTGGATGGCCCGTGCTTTCCCGCAGTTCGAGCGCAGCGTGGCGATCGTTTCCAGCGACATGCTGATCACCGAACCGCGTCCGGATCTGTTGCAGGAAATCGGTTTGACCAGCGGCGTCACCGTGCTCGACTCGCGCATTTTCGTGCACTACTACCACAACACCCCGGACGGCCGGATCATGCTCGGCAAGGGCGGCAATACCTTCGCTTACGGCGGGCGGATGCTGCCGGTGTTCGACCAGCCCTCGCCCTATACCGGATTGCTCAAGCGCAGTCTCGACGATTTCTTCCCGGCCTTTGCCGATGTGAAAGTCGACGCAACCTGGAACGGCCCTTCGGATCGCTCGGTCACCGGCCTGCCGTTCTTCGGCCAAATGAGTGCCGGCGGTAACGTTTTCTACGGCTTCGGTTATTCCGGCAGTGGCGTCGGGCCGTGCCACATGGGCGGGCAGATTCTCGCTTCGCTGGTGCAGGGCCTCGACAACCCGTGGACGCGTTCGCCACTGGTCAACGGGCCGCTGGGTTACTTTCCGCCGGAGCCGATCCGCTACCTCGGCTCGTTGATGGTGCGCAACGCCATTCGCCGCAAGGAACGCGCCGAGGATCACGGCCGGCGGCCCCGGCACCTTGATGTGCGTCTGGCGAAATTCGCGGCGGCGGCGGGCAAGGCCGACAAAGGTTGATCGTCAGCGCGGCGGGGCGGAGCGGTTGAGCAGCCAGTCGAGCAGGAGGTCGTCGTCGGGCTCGGTTTCTGTGGGTTGCGACGTTCGGGGGCGGCAGGCGTCGAGGCAGAGGATCGGCCGGTCGGGATCGCTGTCGAGAAAACTTACCCAGACCTCGCTGCCGGCGCAGGGCAGATTTTCCCGAGGCAGGCCGCCGCCGGCGTGGGGCATGACCACCGGCAACCACAGCCCTTCGCTGGCGCTGGCATCAGGTTGGTCGGGCCATAATCGAACGGCGATCCGCCCCTGATCGTCCACCTGCGCCGGTTGCCCCGGCGCGCCGAGCACTTGCGCCGGCTGATACCCCGGAATGCCTGGGCGCGGCTGTTTCGGCGGCGGGCGAAATGGGGTCGACCAGGGCAGCGCGGTGAAGTCGTTGTGATAGCGGCGAACCGTTGGCACTGGATCGAGAATCGAAGGTTGCTGGCCTTGATGACGCAGGTCGGTGATCAGCCACTGCTCGTTGAACGCGTTTACCGGGTGCTCCATGACTTGCAACAGACGCCCGCTGAGCAGTCGCGGACAATCGCTGCGGCCCTGAATCGAGCGCGACCGGCAGCGTTGGCGTTCCAGCAGTCGACGACTGCGCTGGGCCGCGTGACGTTGTGCAGTCGGCAGAAATCCCGGTGGCGCGAAAGCACTGCCCAGCGTGTGATTGGCGGCCTCCTGGCCCGTAATCGAATGCCCTCGCTCACGCACGCCGGCAGGAATCTGAGGCAGCACCGCCTCATGGCGCTGGAACAGGCTGCTGAGGCCGGTTGCCGGCGCATCGATCTGCGTGTTGAAAGCAATCGCCGTCGGTTGCTGCGGCAGGCTCAGACTGTCATCGGCGAACACCACCACATGGCCGTCCGGCTGATGTTCGAAGTGATAGTGGATGCCTTCCTCTTCACAAAGCCGTTGTAAAAAGGCCAGATCGGTTTCCTCGTACTGAATGCAGAACGGGCGCGGCGGGTAGTGGCCGACGGTCATCTCGATCCGGTAGCTGTGGGCAGGCAGGTGATGTTCGCTGAGCAGTTGCTCAAGGATGGCCGGCACGTTCAGTTGCGTGAAGACCCGGCGTACGGGATGTTGCTCCAGCGCTTGCAGATGCGGCATCAGCACCAGTTGATAGGCGATCCGGTGCGTCGCGCGGTGTTCACAACTGGCACTTTGGATGATGCCGTGAATCCCGTGGTCGTCATCCAGGTGCAGAAACGCCGCCTGATGCAGCAGCGTGCCGGGTGACCAGGCGGGCGCCAAACCCATGACTTCGATTTCAAACCGAAAGGGCTGATTCAGCGCTTCATGACCGCTGAAGCGCAGGACCGGCAGGCTTATCCCGCCTTCGGCCAGGGTCAGCGAAAACGGACTTTCCTTGTCATTGAGCATTCGGGCGGGCTCTGTTCAGGCAATACGGGCCACAGAGGGTACGAAAACACGACGTTGAATGGACGTGGCAAACCGGTTTTTCAGAATCGCCCTACAAGGCGCGTAGAAGATGTCGATGCGCATCGGAATTTTTGGTCGATTGCCGACTTTAGGCCGTATAAACTTGGCGCCATGCGTCGGCCAATAGATGTCTCGGCGCCACAGATCAAGAGAGTGAGTAATGGGCGCACAGTGGAAGGTTAAACACAAAGAAGCGGCAGCCAACGCCAAGGGCAAGATCTTCGGCAAACTGGTGAAGGAAATCACCATTGCTGCGCGTAACGGTGCCGATACCGCCACCAACGCACACCTGCGTCTGGTGGTCGAACAGGCCAAGAAAGCCTCGATGCCCAAGGAAACCCTGGACCGTGCCATCAAGAAGGGTGCTGGCCTGCTGGGTGAAACCGTTCAGTACCATCGCGTGACCTACGAAGGTTTCGCACCGCATCAGGTGCCGCTGATCGTCGAGTGCGTCACCGACAACATCAACCGCACCGTGGCGGAAATCCGCGTGGCGTTCCGCAAGGGCCAACTGGGTGCATCCGGTTCCGTTGCCTGGGACTTCAACCATGTCGGCATGATCGAAGCGTCGCCGGACACTCCGGACGCCGATCCGGAAATGGCCGCGATCGAAGCCGGTGCCCAGGATTTCGAGCCGGGCGAAGAGGGCGCGACCCTGTTCCTGACCGACCCGACTGACCTGGACTCGGTACAGAAAGCCCTGCCGGAGCAAGGCTTCACCGTGCTGTCGGCCAAACTCGGCTACCAGCCGAAGAACCCGGTCAGCGGCCTGAGCGACGAGCAGATGGCTGAAGTCGAGGCGTTCCTCGAAGGCCTGGACAACCATGACGACGTGCAGGACATGTTCGTCGGTCTGGCCGGCTGACACACCAGAAAATCGCAGCCCTCGGGCTGCGATTTTTTTAGGCGTGTTGCAACGCCAGACTGATCTCGCCGAACCCCGGCCGCGCCAGCACATCCGGCTGACAGCAGCGCTGTTCCAGGGCTTCCAGCACCTGACGCTGTTCATCGCTCAACCCCGAGTCGATGCGCGCCAGCAGTTCCCCCAGCAAAATCCCGAACGCACGCACTTCGAGGCGTTGCAGCGCGCGGGTTTCAGGCGTATCCGCCATGGCATGGAACGACGCCGCACCAAAATCCCCCAGCAGACAATCGCCCTGATCGTTCAACAGAATGTTGTGTCCGTAGAGATCGCCATGGGTGATGCCATGACGGTGCAGATGCCCGGCGACCGAGGCGATGCCCCGGGCGATGCGCAAGGCAACGTCGGTACTGAAACGGCAATCATCGGCATACACATCCCGTGAGCAGGACGCCAGGCTCGGCAGCCCGGCGAGGTTGCGGTAGCTCGGATCGATCAACTGCATCACCAGGCCCTGCTGGCCGTCGGGATGCTGGTCGATGCGGCCTTCGACGCGGATCAGGTTCGGGTGCAGCCCGGCGGTGATGCACGCGTTCATTTCATGCAGCGGCGAGCCGTCGCTGGTCATCTCGCCCTTGTACAACTTGACTGCCACGGGCGTGGCGGGCTGATTCGCGGGTTGCCACTGCGCCCGATAAATGACCCCGGAGGCGCCTTCGCCCAGCCGTTGCTCCAGCTGCAGCGCCGACCAGTCGATCAGGGGCGCTTTGTCGAGGGCGGCAGCATCGGCTTCGGTTTCCAGCGGATTGCCGGCGTAGGCCAGCCAGGTCAGGCTCGGCAGGGTCAGCAACCATTGTGGTAATTCGGTCAACTGGTTGGCGGCGATGCGGATCAGCTCCAGCCGATGGCACTGGCTCAGTGACGGCGGCAGGGCGCGCAGGCGATTGCCGGCAAGCATGAGTTTTTGCAGCAGCGGACGTTCGCCCAGTTCGGTGGGCAGGGTTTCGATGGCGTTGTCGGTCAGGATCAGCCAGCGCAGATTTGGCGGCAGCGCCGCGCCGGGCACCTGAGTGATGCGGTTGGCCTTGAAACCGATCATCGTCAGGGCCTGGCATTGGCCCAGGCACGCCGGCAATTGGGTGAACTGATTGTCGGAGCAGAACAGCACGCGCAGACGCGTAAGACGGTGCAAGTCATCCGGCAGGCTGCTCAGGGTGTTGCCGCTGAGGTTGAGCACTTCCAGCGTGTCGGCCAGGTTGAAAATCTCCGGCGGAAATTCGCTCAAGCCTTCGGCCAGATCCAGCCGGGTGATGCCCGACAGTTCGCCGGCGCGCAGTTGTGCAAGGGTGTGCATGAAAAGGATCGCTATCGAGAAGGCGCAAGGCGCCGGAAATGGGCCGCATGATAACGGCAAATCAGCCCGGTTCGTGCACTTCGCGCAGTTGTCCGAGCCGGCTGCGGGTGCGGGCGAGATCGATCGCCTGGCCGCCGAGGCTTTCGTGCAACGGGAGCTGGCCGAGCAGGGTCAGGTGTTTGTCCTGATCGTAGAGCACGTCGATCAGGTTGATGAACCGCTGCTGGGCGGCGATCGAACATTCGCCCAGTTCCGGTAGTTCGTCGATGATCCAGTGGTCGAAGCGTCGGCACAGTTCCAGATAATCCATCACGGCCGTGGGTTGTTCGCAGAGGTCGCTGAAGGTGAAACCGACGCGCCGGTCTTCGCACAGCCGCGCCTGCAAATGGCGGCTGCCGACCGCCAAGGGCAACGGCGCGGCATCGAGGGGCGGCAGGTTCAACGCGAGGCGCTGCGCCGGGGTGGCCGGCCAGACGTAATGGCCTTGGGTGAACAGTTGATGCGCATGCCGGCGCGCCTGGCTGCGGTAATCGTGCGGGCCGCCGACTTCCATGACCTGCATGCGCGCATTGATCAGGTCGATCACCGGTTTGAACCGCGCGTGGTATAGCGGGTTGGGGAGCAAGCCTTCGGGCGGGTAGTTGGAGGTCACCAGCAACAGGATTCCGCGCTTGAACAGCGCCTTGAACAGGCGGGTGATGAGCATCGCATCGCCGATGTCATGCACATGAAATTCGTCGAAACACAGCACCCGACAGTCCATCAGCAGCGCGTCGAGGGTGACTGTGAGGGCGTCGTCGCGGTCGCGATGCTCGAACATGCCTTGATGCAACTGGGCGAAGAACCCGTGGAAATGCAGACGGCGCTTTTGCTGGATCGGCAGCGCCTGGAAGAATCCGTCCAGCAACCAGCTCTTGCCGCGCCCGACCGCTCCGTGCAGATACAGGCTGGGCGGAGTCTGCGCAGGGGTGCCGAACAACAGGCCGGCCTGATGGGCCATGCAGTCGATGACTCGCTGCTGGCTGTGGCTGAGGGTGTAGCCCTGGCCGTGGGCCTTTTGCCGGAAATAGTCACGCACCGATTGCGCGCTGGCGGCGCACTGGCCCGCGTTTGTAACGGAGCGTTTGCCGAAGAAATGGCGCAAGGCTGACCAGCGCTGGGTCAGACGCGAACGGTCGGGCGGTCGGGCGGGCACAGCAATCACTCCGTCATCATCGGGCCGGCTCCCCCCGAGCGCGGCGGGGTAGTTTAACCAGACGGGTAGTTTTGCTTCCACTGCGCTTTATCGTTTTTCCGGAGAGCAATCTGCGGCGTGTACAGGATTTTTCAACACTTTAAATCGACGTGTTGCCAACCTTTCGAAACAAATCCCGGCGAGTGACTGGATCCAATCGACTGGCGCAATCGGCGTCCGTTGCTAACCTGAAACACTGTAACGACAGAGACGCTGTCGCCATCAAGGAACGGGCGGTGAATGCAGGGATGGTCTGGGCATTGCTGGGCGGGCTCGCGGTACCGGTCCACGCCGCCGACCTTCAGGTCGAGGTGCGGGTCGATGTGCAGCGCGGTTGCCAGTTGATCGGCCAGCAACGCGAGGCCGGTATCGAACAACTGGGCGTGCTCGACTTCGGCACCACGGCGCGGCTCGGCGACCGGGACGGGCCACTCGGTGCGGCGCTCACGAATTCGCGCCTGCCGCGTCTGGAATGCAACCCGGACACCCCGTACCAGTTGCGCGTCGATGGCGGCCTGCACGGTGGCCTCGGCGAGGTGCGCTACATGGCGGGGGAGGCCGGCAGCAAGCCGATTCCTTATCGCCTGTATCAGGACGCCGCGCGACGGGTGCCGCTGGTGGTGGATGTGCCGGTCAGCGGCCGGGTGCCGGACAGCGGCACAGTGGACTTGCCGTTATACGGGCGGATCGAGCGGATGGCCGAAGTGCCACGGGTCAGCCGGTATTCGGATCTGGTGAAGGTGACGGTCACCTGGTGATCGCGGAGTTTTTTCAGCCATTCGGTGGAGCCGGGTGGCGCAGGGAAGGGCGTTCAATGACGAGCGCAGTGGTCGAGTGATCCTGAAGGAGTAGGGGCTCAATGATGGGCAGACACGGGCGGATAATCGCCACAGCCACATTGCTGTTGTTCACCGAGGTCGCGTCGGCGGCGGTCAGTGGGCAGATCCTTGCGCGGCTGACGCTGATCGCCGGCTGCGAGGTGACCAACGCCACCAGCCCCGCCAGCCCGGTGGACGGGCTGGGCTCTCTCGATTTCGGCCAGCAGGGCCCGACCTGGAACGCACCGATCAAGGCCAGCCTCAGCGAAGCGGGCAGTGGCCAGCTGAATGTTGCCTGCAACCCTTCGGTCACCGGGTTCACCGTGACCATCGACGGCGGCACTCATGGCGATGGCACGACACGCCGGCTGAGCAACGGTCGCCAGACACTCCCTTATCAGCTGTTTCTCGATGCCTCCGGCAGCCAGAGCTACAGCATCGGTCAACAACACAATTTCGCTGTCACCAGCGGCGCACAGATACCCATTCCGGTATTTGGCTCGGTGGTGGCGAACACCCGTGCGGTACCGGCCGGTGTCTATACCGACACCCTGACGGTGACGCTCGACTGGTAACCCCGTAGAGGACGGACACCATGCGTACGATTGCATCAAGGATAGGTTTGTCGTTGCTCGGCCTGACGCTCGCTTCCAGCGTCAACGCCGCCACCACGGTCACCGGCCAGATCACTTCCAGCCTGATCCTGATCAGCAGTTGCCAGGTCAACGGTTCCGGCGGCTCTACCGGGCTGAATTTCGGTGCGTTGAACTTCGGCACCGCCAACAGCCTGTTCACCACGGCCACCGGGCAGGTGCTGGGCGGCGGGGGCGGGGCGCTGTCGATCCTGTGCTCGGCCGGCACCACGCCGACGGTCAAGGTCCGGGCCGGCGCCCATGACGGGCTCTCGCCGGGCGGTACCCGCGCGTTGTACGACGGGGTTGCCAACTATGTGCCGTACGACCTGTACACCGACGCCGGGCACTCGCAATTGCTGGCCATCGACGGGGTCATCAACCTCGCCGCCAGCACCGGTGTGGCGCAGACCGTGAACATCTACGGTCAGGCGGTGGGCAAGGCCGGGCTGCCGGCGGGCACCTACACCGACACGATTTCCGTCGAACTGACGTTCTAGTGCCATGGGCCGGCATGGCTGTGGGGCGCTGCTCCTGCTGTGTGCGGGCGGCTTGCCGCTGCCGTTGGCGGCGGTGACCAGCCAGAGCTTCCAGGTCAGTGCCACGGTGACGCCGGGATGTCTGGTGGTGGGGGGCGTATCGAACTATGGCGGGCTGAATTTCGGTTCGCGTTCGGCGCTGGCCACCGGCACGGTGCAGGTCGCGTTGACCGGCGGCGTCACGCTGCAATGCACGCCGGGGGTGGCGCTGAACATGACGGTCGACGGCGGCCAGTACAACAGCGGCGGGCGACGCATGCAGATCAGCGGAGGCAGCGCGAAGGTGGCGTATGCGCTGTTTCGCGATGCGGCATACAGCCAGAGCCTGGGCATCGGCCAGAGTGTGGCGGTGGCCTACAGCGACGTGAACAACATCAGTCTGCCGATCTACGGCCAGGTGCAATTGCCGGGCAATCAACCCGGGGGGACATACAGCGATGTGTTGCAGGTGCAACTGTCGTGGTGATGTGAAATGACAAGGAGCAGGTTTATGGGGTTTTTCACGTCACGCTATTCGTTCGCGTGTTGCGCCGTGCTGGCGCTGGTCATGTTCGGGACGCTCAAGGCCCAGGCCGCCAGTTCGGTGCTGATCTGGCCGATCGATCCGGTGCTGGAGGCCGATCAGCAGGCCAGTGCGCTGTGGCTGGAAAATCGCGGCACGGAAACCGCCAACCTGCAGATACGCGTGTTCGGCTGGAGCCAGAGCGGTTTCGAAGAGCAATACCGCAATCAGCGCGAGGTGATCGGCAGTCCGCCGGTGGCGAAGATCGAGCCGGGCCAGAAGCAACTGGTGCGCCTGACCCGCACCAAGGATGTACCGCCAGGCCAGGAACTGGCGTACCGGATCATCATCGATGAAATCCCCTCGGCCCAGCCCCCCGTCGCCGAAGACGGCAAGACCGCTGCGGCGATCCGCTTCCAGATGCGCTACTCGGTGCCGCTGTTCGCCTATGGCGCGGGTTTGTGGAGCAAGGAAGACAGCGCCCGCCAGCGTGACCCCAAGGGCATCGGGCTGCCGCAATTGAGCTGGCGCACGGTGGCGGTGGAGGGGCGTCCTTATGTGGAGGTGCGTAATCAGGGCGCGGTTCATGCGCGACTGACCGATGTGGCCATCAAGCAGGGCAGCCAAAGCAAGCCGCTGGCCGAGGGATTGCTCGGCTACGTATTGCCCGGCGCGGTGATGCGCTGGCCGGCTCCGGGGCCGGTGGCCGGAGAGCTGGCGGGGCGGATCAATGGCGCGGCCAAGGTGCAGAGCATTCCGCCGGCGCGATAGCCGTAGCGAGTCATGTCGAAGCCTGGCTTCGGCGCCAGCGGTTTCAGGAGGAATCAGTCCATTGACGGACGTAACACGCTAATGAGTCCAGGATGGGCTCGACGTATTCAGCGTCCGTTGTGGCTCATGACCGGCGCGTGGTGCCTGATGTTCATTCATCCATCCGGGGCCGGCGAACTGCCGCCGCCTCCCAGCGGCATGGAGGCCGTCAGCGATGTACAGTTGTTTCTGGAACTGGTGGTCAACCAGATGAATACCGGTCGGGTGGTGGCGGTGGAGCAGCGCGGCGGGCGCCTGTTCCTGCCTGCCAGCGTATTGCGCGATACGGGCATGAAGCTGCCGGAAGAGGCCGGTGCCGAAGTCGATCTCGACGGCCTGCCGGGCCTGCACAGCGATTACGACAGCGTCAGCCAGCGCTTGCTGCTCGACGTGCCACCGGACTGGCTGCCGGAGCAGTTCATCGGCAACCGCGAGGTTTATCCGCGCACGCCGGCGCTGAGCAGTTTCGGCGCGTTGTTCAATTATGACCTGTACCTCAATGACACCGACGACGCCGGCACTTATCTGGCGGCGTGGAACGAGGTGCGGCTGTTCGACAGTTGGGGCACGTTGTCGAACACCGGGCAATATCGCCGCACATTGTCAGGGGATGCGGTCAGCACGCTGGACAACGGCTATCTGCGTTACGACACCACCTGGCGCTACTCCGATGACGAACGGATGCTGACCTACGAGGCCGGGGACGTGGTCAGCGGCGCCTTGCCCTGGAGCAGTTCTGTGCGGCTGGGCGGTGTGCAGTTCTCGAGGGATTTTGCAGTGCGTCCGGATCTGGTGACCTATCCGCTGCCGCAGTTCGCCGGGGAAGCGGCGGTGCCGTCCTCGGTGGATCTGTTCATCAACGGCTACAAGTCCAGCAGCTCCGACCTGCAACCGGGGCCGTACACCCTGACCAACATTCCATTTATCAACGGCGCTGGCGAGGCGGTGGTGGTGACCACCGATGCGCTGGGCCGGCAGGTGTCGACCACGGTGCCGTTTTACGTCACCAGCAGTTTGTTGCAAAAAGGCCTGAGCGATTTTTCGGTGGCCGCCGGTACGCTACGCCGGGATTACGGCCTGAAGGATTTCAGCTATGGGCCGGGCGTGACCTCGGGCAGCCTGCGCTACGGCGTCAGCGACACGTTTACTCTGGAAAGCCACGCAGAAGCGGCGGATTCCCTGACCCTCGGCGGGCTGGGCGGCAACTTGCGTCTGGGCAATTTCGGGGTACTCAACAGTGCAATCAGTCAAAGCCGTTTCGACGGCGACGGCGGTCAGCAACTGAGTCTCGGCTATCAATACAGCGGCCAGCGCTACAGCTTTTCCTATCAGCGTCTGCAACGCCGTGACCGCTATGCGGACCTGACGGTCGTGGACAGTCCTTACACCACACTGAGCCGGCGCAGTGAACAGGCGACCCTGAGCCTGAACCTCGAGCGCTGGGGCAGTCTCGGCGTCGGTTATTTCGATATTCGCGCGGCAGACGATACCCGTACGCGGCTGCTAAACCTGAGCTGGAGCAAACCGCTGTGGCGCAACAGCAGTTTCTACCTGTCGGCCAACCGCGAAATCGGCGACAGCAACTGGGCGGTGCAGGCGCAACTGGTCATTCCGTTCGACCTGCGCGGCAGCCTGGCCATCAGCAGCGAACGCAGCAAGACCGGGCAGACGCAGCAACGGGTCAACTACAGCCGCGCCGTGCCGTCCGAGGGCGGGGTGGGCTTCAATCTCGGCTACGCCAAGGGCGACGGCGCCGATTACCGCCAGGCCGACGTGACCTGGCGTCTGCAATCGGTCCAATTGCAGGCTGGCGTCTATGGGACGTCCGACGCCGAAACCCGTTGGGCCGATGCCAGCGGCTCGCTGGTGTGGATGGATGATCAAGTGTTCGCCGCCAACCGCATCGACGATGCGTTCGTGGTGGTCAGCACCGACGGCTACGCGGACATTCCGGTGCGTTACGAGAACCAGCAGGTCGGCCAGACCGACCGTAACGGCCACCTGCTGGTGCCGTGGAGCAGCGCCTATTACCGCGGCAAGTACGAAATCGATCCGCTGAATCTGCCGGCCAATGTGCGCAGCCCGAATGTCGAACAGCGTGTCGCCGTACGCCGGGGCAGTGGCTATCTGCTGGAATTTCCGCTGAGCCGGGTGATCGCCGCGAGCATCGTGCTGGTGGATGCGCAGCAAAAGGAATTGCCGCTGGGCAGTGGCGTGCTGCACGAACAGAGCGGCACGCGGACGGTGGTCGGTTGGGACGGACTGGTCTATCTGGAAAACCTCCAGGCGCAGAATTCGCTGCGGGTGACTCTCGCGGACGGCAAGACTTGCCAGGCGCAATTCAGCGTCGATCTGCAGCAAGATGAAGTGCCGCTGATCGGCCCGTTGGTGTGCCAATGATTCGGGTGCGGCTTGTTCTGTGGTTGCTGTTGCTGCTGCCGGGGCTGGCGCAGGCGCTGTGTTCGGTGGTCACCACCACACCCGCCGGGTTCGGGAACATCAGTTCGATCGCCGTGCGCACCACCTCGCAACCCAGTTCCACTCTGAACGGAGGCTTGAGTTGCACCGGTTCGTTGCTGTCGCTGTTGACCAACAATGACCATTTCTGGGCCACCGTCACTTCGACCCAGAGCGGTTTGCTCGGGCCCACTGGCGACGTGATCGGTTACACGATCTACGCCAACAACAGCACCAGTTACCCGCTGACGCGGGGCACCGCCTATGACTTCGCCCGCAACGGCATCATCGACGCCCTCGGTTTGCTCGGCGGTACTGTGCCGAAAACCGTTCCGCTCTATTTCGGTACCACCATCGGCAGCAACGTGGCGGCCGGCGTGTATACCGAGACCCTGAGCATTTTCTGGAACTGGAATTATTGTTCGGGCATCGGCATCGGCGGGCTTTGCCTGGGCCGCGACATCAACAGCGGTACTACGACGTTGACGGTCAACCTGACGGTGTCCAACGACTGCACCATCACTGCGCCGAACATCGCTTTCGGCAGCGCACCGGTGGTCAGCGCGTTTACCCCGGTGACCGGGCAGACCATCAATCTCGCCTGCACCAAGGGCAGTGCCTACACCGTGGGGCTGAACGACGGGCAGAATGCGCTGAGCGTCGGCGGACGGCGACGGATGATTTCCGGCAGCAACTATCTGGCCTACGACATTTTCAAGAGCGCCGGAACCACCCGTTGGGGCAGTGTCGGCGCGGCCCGTCGGGCCAGCAGCGATGCCGAGGTCAACCCCGGCAACGGGCTGGGCACCGGCAGCCAGATCTTCAATTACAACGCGAAAATCTACACCGACCAGACCACACCGCCCGCCGGAACCTATCTGGACAATGTGGTGCTGGATGTGGGGTTCTGACCGGCTAGAAACTCACGGATTGCTTGAGCATTTTCGCCGCCGGGGTATCGGTCGGGCTGACCATCGCATAGTTGTAGCCCTTGCCGGACCAGTACTCGGCCTGCAGATCCCCGTCCTGACGGCTGCCCCGGGGCAGGAAGGTATTTTTCGGTCCCGGTGGACGCACGTAGAAACTGACCTTGTGCCCGCTCTGGTCTTCATACATCACCATCGCCGCCGGGCCCTCATCGGTGCTCAGCAGACGGCCGCTGACCGGTGCAAACCCGGCCGACGTCAGGTCCGGCAGGCGATTGGCCTGAGTGAAATAACGGTCGAGCCAGCGCTGGATGTCACCGTCGCCATCGACCTTGTAGTCCGCCGGCAGAAGCCCTTGCTGGGCGATCAAGCGGTACGCCTGCAAGGCGTCCGTCATCGGTGCCGGGGGATGAAACACGGTCATGTCCCGGGCTTTCCAGCCACCGACACCGCCGAGGCTGACGGCAATCAGCAACACCGCCGCGCTGGCCCACTGGCGGCGCGATTGGCGTTTGAGGCGCTGGCGAATCAGCGACGGATCGAGGTCCGGATTGGCTGGTTGTTGCAAGGCACCGCCGAGGGCGGCGCGCAGGTGCTGGGCGTCCTGTTGCCAGGCGCGAACCTGCGCTGCTTCGTCCGGATGGCTGGCGAGCCAGGTTTCCATTACATGTCGGTCGGCCTCGCTGAGCTGGTGGTCGACGTAGGCATGCAGGTCACGTTCGTTGGGGGGCAGACTGATCATTTGAGTATCCGCAAGGAAGGACTGCTGATTTCCCCGTCGCTGAGCTGGCGCAGGGCCTGGCGAGCACGGGACAGGCGCGACATCACGGTGCCGGTGGGGACGTCGAGAATCTCGGCGACCTCCTTATAAGTCAGGCCTTCCACCGACACCATAAGCAGCAGTGCGCGCTGTTCGGTGGGCAGTCGGTCGAAGACCTGCAAGGTCGATTGGGCAATCACGGTGCGTTCCACCGAGGGCTCGGCGTCATCGCGGCCGGTGAAGAATTCGAGCATCCGCGCATAACGCCGCGAACGCCGATGCGCATCGAGAAACTGCCGGTACAGGATCGAAAACAGCCAGGCGCGCAGATCGCCGTCGGCGCGTTTGTCGCCCCAACCCGACAGCGCCCGCTCCAGACTGGCCTGTACCAGGTCGTCGGCGCTGCTGCCGTTGCGTGTCAACGACACGGCAAAGCGCCGCAATCTGGGAATGATTTCTCTCAGTTGTTCGTCGAATTCGCTCATGAAGTTCTGCTAGTCACTACGCTGTGGACTAGGAAGACGCCCGGCATTGGAGGTTATTCCACGTTCCGAAAAATAAATACCGGGCCGTGGAATAAATCCCGATGGCGTGCGTCTTGCTGATTCTTCCTACTTGTGGCCGATGGCCCTGGAGTGCTTCATGGTTGATCGCAGCTCATCGCCCGGCGGGCCACAACGCCCGCCACTGAGTGCCGCGAGCCTGGTGTTGCGGCTTGGCGGAATCGCCGTGGTCGTCGCAGCCCTGGCCGGGGCGTTTGCCTACGTTCATGGTTCATTTGACCCACAACGCCTGACGCCGAAAGCGTTGGTCGATGTGCTGGAGAAGAACAACGGCGTGCATCCCGGCTTTCGCCGCAATCACGCCAAAGGTGTTTGCGTGATCGGACATTTCGAGAGCAGCGGCGAGGCTCGCTCGTATTCTGTCGCGCAAGTGTTCAACGAGCCGCGCACCCCGGTGGTCGGGCGTTTTGCGTTGCCGGCCGGCAGTCCGTATGCGCCGGACAGCGCCGTACCGATCCGCAGTCTGGCGCTGCGTTTCACTCAGGCCAACGGCCAGCAGTGGCGCACCGGGATGAATAGCATGCCGGTGTTCCCGGTCGGCACGCCCGAGGCGTTCTATCAATTGCAGCAGGCGCAATCGCCGGATCCTGCCACAGGCAAACCGGATCCGACCAAGGTGCCGGCATTTTTTGCCTCACACCCGGAAGCCGTACCGTTTCTGACCTGGATTAAAACCGCCAAACCTTCGGCGAGTTACGCGACGGAAACCTACAACAGCGTCAACGCGTTCTATCTGGTGGATGCCAGCGGCAAGAAGCAAGCCGTGCGCTGGAGCATGACGCCTCTGGCCCAGGACGCTGCCGGTGCGACTGCGCCTGAAGGTAGCGACTTCCTTGAAAAAGACCTGGTGCAACGCCTGGCCGAAGGGCCGCTGCGCTTTCAGTTGAACATCACCTTGGCCAATGCCGACGATCCGGTGAACGATGCGAGCAAGACCTGGCCTGCCGGTCGCAAGGTGTTGAACGCCGGCACCCTGGTGCTGGAAAAGACCCAGCCGCAGCTCAGCGGCGAATGCCGTGACATCAACTACGATCCGCTGGTGCTGCCGGCCGGCATTCAGGGTTCCGACGATCCGTTGCTCGCCGCGCGCTCGGCCGGTTACGCCGATTCCTACCTGCGTCGCACCAGCGAAGTCAGCCAACTGCCAACCGGCAAAAAGGAGGCTCGCCCATGAGCACGCAACCGACTCATTTCAATCCGCTGGCGCGGTTGCTGCACTGGTTGATGGCGTTGATGATCATCGCAATGTTGTTCATCGGCGCCGGCATGGTGACCTCGGTGTCGGCGCGGCATGAATGGTTGATCAATCTGCACAAGCCGCTGGGCATCGCGATTCTGTTGCTGGTGATCGTGCGCATTCTGGTGCGACTGGGCACGCGTCAGCCGCCGCTGCCGGCGGATCTGCCGGGCTGGCAGGTGATGGCGGCCAAGGCTTCTCATCTGTTGTTGTATGCGCTGATGCTGGTGTTGCCGCTGCTGGGCTGGGCGATGATCAGCGCGGCGGGGGATCCGGTGATGCTCGGCACGTCCCTGCAATTGCCGTCGATCGTGCCGGCGGATGCGCAGGTGTTTGCGTTGCTGCGCAAGGCTCACGGGTATCTGGCGTATCTGTTGTTCCTGACCGTGCTGCTGCACCTGGCGGCGGCGCTATTCCATGGCTGGGTGCGCCGCGACGAGGTGCTCGACAGCATGCTGCGGGGACGCAATCGCAGTTGATCGTGTGTCAGTCCGACGTGGCGAGGGCGCAAGCAGCCTCGCCACGTTTCGGTGTGGCCAGCGTTCGCCACCAGTACAGCAACGCGACCATGTTGATTGCTGCACCCAGCCAGCAGACGCCCGGCCATCCTGCGCAGGCGTACATGGTTGTCGAGGCGATTGAGCCCAGCGCGCTGCCGATCGAATAAAACAGCATGTAGCCGGCGGTCAGTCGGCTCTGCGCCTCCGGGCGGACGCTATAGATCATGCTCTGACTGGTGACGTGCACGGCCTGCAAGCCCAGATCCAGAGTGATGACGCCAAGCAGTAGCGCCCATAGTGATAAATGGGTGAGCGCGATTGGCAACCACGAGCCCAGCATCAGCAGCAGCGACAGGCCGCTGACCCATTGTCCCCATCCTCGATCCGCCAGATGTCCGGCTCTGGCAGCGGCCAGTGCGCCTGCCGCGCCGGCGAGTCCGAACAATCCGATTTCACTGTGGGAAAGCGACAGCGGCGGGGCGGCCAGCGGCAACACCATCGGCGTCCACAGCACCATGGCGCTGGCGAAGGTCAGCAGGGCGAGGATCGTCCGTTGGCGTAGCACCGGTTCCTCACGAAAGAGGCTGAACACTGAAGCGATCAATGCCACGTAACGTGTGGTCGGCCGTGCGTCTTCATTTTTGGGCAACACCCGAAACAGCAGCGCGGCCATCACCAGCGTCAACCCCGCCGACAGCAGATAGATCGAGCGCCAGCCGGCCAGATCGGCCATGCCGCCCGCCACCGTGCGTGCGAGCAGAATGCCGACGACGATGCCGCTTGTGATCACGCCCACAACCTTTCCGCGTTGCGCCGGGACGGCCAGAGTCGCGGCGTAGGCGACCAGCACCTGGGTGACCACGGCGAGCAGACCGGTCAGGGTGACGCCGATCAGCAGCCAGGCACTGTTCGAGGCCAAGGCGATCATCAGCAAGGCTGCGGCGGACAACAGCGTTTGCGTGACGATCAACCGTCGGCGGTTGAGCAAGTCGCCGAGGGGCACGAGCAATAACAGCCCGAGGCCGTAGCCGACCTGGGTCAGTGTCATGACGATGCCAATGCTGCCCGGCGACAGGCCGAAGGCGTCGGCCATCGCATCCAGCAGCGGCTGGGCGTAATACACGTTGCCCACCGCGAGGCCGCAAGCGATGGCGAAAAGCAGCACGACACCTTTATCGAGTGTTGCAGTTTTCATGTCCCGGATCCTTTCAGGTTTCAAGTTGAAACGTGATTGACGGTAAGTAATCCAGTTTTGATTTGCAACCTGATTGGATAAAAGTCGGCGCAAAAAAAAGATCGCAGACAGGCTGCGATCTTTTGTGAAGCGAAACTCAGGGGCGATCAGCGCAGGGTGTCGACCATGTCCGCGATGGTGGTCAGCACGTCTTTGCCCAGTTGCTTCGAGCGCTTGCCCGACCAGCCGGTGAGCGGGTTCGGCGCGTCATCGTGATCCTTGAACGGCATTTCCAGGGTCAGCGACAGGCAGTCGAACTTCTGACCGACGCTGTTGCAGGCCAGGGTCATGTTAGCCTGGCCCGGCTCGTCGCGGGTGTAGCCGTACTTGGTCTGGAAGTCTTTGGTGGTGTGCTTCAGGTGGCTGCGGAAGTGCTCTTCGAGCTTCTCCAGGCGCGGGGTATAACCCGGATTGCCTTCGCAACCGGCGGTGAACACGTGGGGAATTTCTTCGTCGCCGTGTGCGTCGAGGAACAGATCGACGCCGTACTTTTCCATCTGCTGCTGTACGAAAAGCACTTCCGGGCTGATTTCCTGACTGGCGTTCTGCCAGGCGCGGTTCAGGTCTTGGCCCATGGCGTTGGTACGCAGGTGACCGTGGAAGGCACCGTCCGGGTTCATGTTCGGCACCAGGTACAGATCGGCGCTGGCCAGCAGTTTGTTCAGCACCGGATCGTCATGATGTTCCAGGCGTTCGATCACGCCTTCCATGAACCATTCGGCCATGTGCTCGCCGGGATGTTGCTGGGCGATGATCCAGATCTTGCGGCGACCTTCGGCGCCGGTGCCTTTGCGCAGCAGCTGGATGTCGCGGCCTTCGACGCTCTTGCCGGTGGCCAGCAGCTCGGTGCCGGCCTTGGTCAGCGCTTGCTCGATCAGCCAGTCATGACGGCCACGGCTGTAGGGTTCGAAGTAGGCGAACCAGGCGTGGGTCTGCTCGGCTTCGAGGCAGAAGCGCAGGCTGTCGCCTTCGAATTGGGTTGGAATGCGGAACCAGTTGACGTGGTCGTAGGAAGCGACCGCCTGATAGCCGGTCCAGGCCTTGTTGTAGGAGGATTGGCTGGCGTTGACCAAACGGAACCAGTGTTCCTGATGAACATGCAGGCCGCTGGCCTTGAAGTGGAACCACTGGAAATGAGCGCTGCGGGTATCTGGCCGAATTGCCAGAACCGGGTTGAGCGGATTGCTGATGTCGATGACTTGGATGTTGCCGCTGTCGAAGTTGGCGCTGATGTCGAACGAAGATTTGGCCACGGTCATAATCGGTTCCTGAATATGATTTTTATGGCGGCTACTTTACACGCAAGACAGGGGTGAAACCGAGGGAAATTGCGGGTTGTGGCGGGGGGCGTCCTCCATGACGCGGATGCAGCTTAGTGGCTGTGCGATTGATTCTCAAGTGCTAATTGGCATTACTTTGCCCCAATGTGGCCGGGGTCTGCTTGCCAAGCAATATTCTTTTGATATTATCCGCGCCATCGAATTTGCGGCATCCAAAGACTTCATTAGCCTGAAGCCACAAGCCAGAAAACTGGCAAAAAAAAGACCCGGCAAAAAGCCGGGTCAAAAACCGTGATTAGCCTGATGAGGAGATAGTCCAGAAGACCGACCTAAGGTCTCTGGTCCATCGACTGATCTCGCGACCAGCTGCTTGCAATAATAATCATTATCATTTGCAAGTCAAATGTTTTTATCTGCGCGATTGGAAAATTCTTTCCCGTCCGTCCGAACTCCCGTCTTCAGCGAACCGCGCCATCGAGCGAGTGATCGACCATCGCCCGCGCCATGTCCACCATGTGCACGACCGAAAACGCCAGATCCCGACTCACGCCCTGCAAGCCGTCCGCCGCCTTGAACGCCGTAGCCGCTGCACATCGCAGCAGATCGGAGGCGTGGACCAGGGATTCTTCGCCACTCAGATTGCTGTTCACACCGAAAAAGCGCTCATCCACTTCCGGTTCTGACACAGCTGGTTTCAAGTAATAGTCCAACGCCCGTTGCGCAGCGGCGCACCCTTGCGGGGACGTGAAGGTGGTGTCCATTTGCAGGTCGGGCAAGTCTTTGCTGGTGATATTCATGGTGAAAGGTCACTCCTTGGTCGATTCAAATCCGTGACCCAAGCATAGTACTATCAGTATTTGTGACCAGAATTTAAATACTACAATATGTGTTTTGCCGGCCGCAGGCGTCCACGTATGGTGCCGCACATGGATAAATGGATTGAGTTGGTCAAGGCCAAAATGAGTGAACTCAACGTCACTCAAGTCGAGCTCGGCGAGCGCGTCGGCATGTCTCAGGGCGGTATCGGCCATTGGCTGAACAAGCGTCGCGAGCCCGGCATCACGCAGATGAACCGCGTGCTGAAAGCGCTGGGCATGGAATATCTCGAGGTCGCGGTGGTGATTCGTGAACCGCAGATCGATGCGGATGACGAAATGCCTCTGGCGCAGAAGTACAACCCTTACTTTCGCTATCCGGTCAGCGAGTGGATAGCGCCGGTCGAGGCCCGTGAGAGCCAGCCAGCGTATTCGAGTGCCAAGGACAAGCGACGTTTCGAACTGACGGACTACCACGCCCGTGGCCCCGCGTTCTGGCTCACCGTGATGGGGAATGCGATGACTGCGCCCACCGGGCAGAGCATCGGCGAAGGGATGATGATCCTGGTGGACCCGGCGCTGGAAGCCGAGCCCGGAAAACTGGTGATCGCCCAGTGGCCGGACAGCGACGAGGCGATTTTCCGCAAACTGATCGAAGAGGGCGGCCAGCGTTACCTGGTGCCGCTCAATCCGACCTGGCCGAAAGCCTTGTTGACCGACGAGTGCCGAATTATCGGTGTCGTGGTTCAGGCCACGGCCAAATACTAGTCAGATCGATCCTCGCCAGGCGTAGGATCGATCCACCTTTCACGCTTCTTCCAGCTCGACCAGTGCACTGCCTTCGCTGACCATTTCGCCTTCCTGGCAATACAGTGCCTTGATCACCCCGGCATGGGGCGCGCGGATGCTGTGCTCCATCTTCATCGCTTCCAGCACCACCAATTGAGCGCCGGCCTCAACCGATTGCCCGGCCTCCACCAACACTCGAACGATGCTGCCGTTCATCGGCGCCGTCAGACCGCCCTGATGGATGTGACTGGCTTCGACAGCGCTGATCGGGTCGTACGTTTCAACGCGTCGCAACTCGCCGTCCCATTGCAGAAACAGAACCTCTCCACGACGAATTGCTCGCAGCTGTCGGCGCAGCCCATCGTGCTCGACCACCAGTTGTTCGCCGATCAGTTTTGCATCGCCGCCAGCACCGAGTGTCAACGCCCGGTCTTGTCCCTCGCAGCTCAGATGCAGAGTGATCTCACGTGGCAACCCAGCGCGCAAACCGCTGTGCAGCGCCCAAGGCGAAGCCGGATCATCCGCCCGAGTCATCCCCGGCAGACTCTGCGCAAAAGCCTGCGCCGCCGCCTCCCAGAACTCATCACTTAGCGCAGCAGGCGCTGGCAACAGTTGCTCCTGATAGCGCGGAATAAACCCGGTATCCAGCTCGGCTGCCGCAAACGCCGGATGACCGATGATCCGTCGCAGGAAGTTGATGTTGGTCTTCAACCCGCCAATCGCAAACTCATCGAGCATGCTCAACAACCGCAAACGCGCCTGCTCACGATCCTCGCCCCAGGTAATCAGCTTGCCGAGCATCGGGTCATAGAACGGCGAAACCTCATCGCCTTCCTCAACCCCGCTGTCCACACGGCGCCCCGGCCCTGCGGCGGATTCGCGATACAGATCCAGACGCCCGGTCGCCGGCAGAAAATCATTCGACGGATCTTCCGCATACAGCCGAACCTCAATCGCATGCCCGTTCAGCGGCACCTGATCCTGAGTGATCGGCAACGCCTCACCACGGGCGACGCGAATCTGCCAGGCCACCAGATCAAGCCCGGTGATGGCTTCGGTGACCGGGTGTTCGACCTGCAACCGCGTGTTCATCTCCATGAAGAAAAACTCGCCACGCGCATCCAGCAGAAACTCCACCGTGCCGGCGCCGACGTAACCGATGGCCTGCGCCGAACGCACAGCCGCTTCGCCCATGGCCCGGCGCAGTTCCGGACTGAGGCCCGGCGCGGGCGCCTCTTCGACGACCTTCTGGTGCCGACGCTGAATCGAGCAGTCGCGTTCGTTCAGGTACAGGCAATTGCCATGCTGATCGGCAAACACCTGGATTTCCACGTGACGCGGCTTGAGCAGGTATTTCTCCACCAGCATTCGCGAATCGCCGAACGACGATTGCGCTTCACGCTGGGCGGAGGCCAACGCTTCAGCCAATTGACTGACGTCCTCGACCACCTTCATGCCTTTACCGCCACCGCCGGCCGTGGCCTTGAGCAGCACCGGATAACCGATTCGCTCGCACGCGTCACGGAAGGTGTCCAGATCCTGGGCTTCGCCGTGATAACCCGGCACCAGCGGTACGCCGGCAGTTTCCATCAATGCTTTGGCGGCGGATTTGCTGCCCATCGCATCGATGGCCGAGGCGGGCGGGCCGAGGAAAATCAGGCCGGCGGCTTCAATGGCGCGAGCAAAACCAGCGTTCTCCGAAAGAAAGCCATACCCCGGATGAATCGCCTGAGCGCCGCTGGCCTTGGCCGCTGCGATCAGCTTGTCGATTTGCAAATAACTGTCTGCCGCTTTGCTACCGCCCAGATCGACGCGGATATCCGCTTCACGGCTGTGCCGCGCTTCGCGGTCGGTGGCGCTGTGCACGGCAACGGTGGTCAGGCCCAGCGCCTTGGCTGTGCGCATGACCCGGCAAGCGATTTCGCCACGGTTGGCCACCAGCAGGGTGGTGAGAACAGGTGCGCTCATCAACGCGGCTCCTTGGGGGTGGTTGCGGCTTGCCAGCTCGGCGGGCGTTTCTGCAGGAAGGCCCGCAAGCCTTCCTGGCCTTCCG
This sequence comes from Pseudomonas sp. B21-021, assembly GCF_024749205.1. Taxonomy (NCBI): domain Bacteria; kingdom Pseudomonadati; phylum Pseudomonadota; class Gammaproteobacteria; order Pseudomonadales; family Pseudomonadaceae; genus Pseudomonas; species Pseudomonas sp. B21-021. The sequence goes on along the minus strand of NZ_CP087192.1, from coordinate 4,172,431 downwards.
GGCTGACACGGATGCGGGCGATGGCGTTTTCGGTGTAACGGCGCAGGGCCGGCGTCAGGGCACCGTTGCCGACTTCACGCAGCAGATCCTTGCTGGCGCGCATGGCGGCGGGGCTGTTGAGCAGCAGGTTGTCGATCCATTGTTCGACTTTCTGTTCAAGCTCAGTCGTTGGATAGCTCTCGGACAACAAACCGATTTCCCGCGCCCGCTGCCCGCCGAAACGTTCGGCTGTCAGCGCATAACGCCGCGCCGCACGTTCGCCGATGGCTTGCACCACGAACGGACTGATCACCGCCGGCGCAAGACCGATGCGCACTTCCGACAGGCAGAACTGCGCGTCATCGGCGCCAATCGCCATGTCGCAGCAACTGATCAGCCCCAGCGCGCCGCCGAACGCCGCGCCTTGCACCACGGCCATGGTCGGGATTTTCAGTTTGGCGAGGTTGTACATCAGCTCCGCCAGTTCCCGGGCGTCGTCGAGGTTGGTGTGGTAATCGAGTTCGGCCGATTGCTGCATCCAGGCCAAATCCGCGCCGGCGCTGAAGTGCTTGCCGCGTCCGCGCACCAGCAGGAAACGCAGGCTGGCGTCGCTGGCGACCTTGTCCAGTGCCAGGATCAGTTCGCGGATCATCTCGGCGTTGAATGCATTGTTCTTTTCTTCGCGGCTAAGCCACAGGGTCGCGAAACCCCGTGGATCGCTCTGCAGTTCGAGGGTGTTGAAGTCGCTCATGAGGTTCTCCCGATCACATCCGGAACACGCCGAAGCGGCTCGGTTCGATAGGCGCGTTCAACGACGCGGACAAGGCCAGGGCCAGCACATCGCGGGTCTGCGCCGGGTCGATGACGCCGTCGTCCCACAGCCGTGCGCTGGAATAGTAGGGGTGACCCTGCTCTTCGTACTGGTCGAGAATCGGTTGCTTGATCTCGCTTTCCTGCTCGGCGCTGAACGCCTGGCCGCTGCGTTCGGCCTGCTCGCGCTTGACCTGAACCAGCACGCCGGCCGCCTGTTCGGCGCCCATCACGCCGATCCGCGCGTTCGGCCACATCCACAGGAAGCGCGGATCGTAGGCCCGCCCGCACATGCCGTAGTTACCGGCGCCGAAGCTGCCGCCGATGATGACGGTGAATTTCGGCACCTTGGCGCAGGCAACGGCGGTCACCAGTTTCGCGCCGTGCTTGGCGATGCCGCCGGCCTCGTATTTCTGGCCGACCATGAAGCCGGTGATGTTCTGCAGGAACAGCAGCGGAATCCCGCGCTGGCAGGCCAGTTCGATGAAGTGCGCGCCTTTTTGCGCGGCTTCGGCGAACAGGATACCGTTGTTGGCGAGGATCGCGATCGGGTAGCCGTGCAGGTGGGCGAATCCGCACACCAGCGTGGTGCCGAACAAGGCTTTGAATTCATCGAACACCGAACCGTCGACCAGCCGAGCAATTACTTCGCGCACATCGAACGGCTGCTTGGCGTCCGCCGACACCACGCCGTACAACTCATCGCTGGCGTACAGCGGCGCAATCGGCGCGCGCTGCTGCACTTCGCCGAGCTTTCGCCAGTTGAGGTTGGCGACACTGCGGCGGGCGAGGGCCAGGGCGTGCTCGTCGCTTTCGGCGTAATGGTCGGCAACCCCGGAAGTCTTGCAATGCACATCGGCCCCGCCGAGGTCTTCGGCGCTGACCACTTCACCGGTCGCGGCTTTCACCAGCGGCGGGCCGGCGAGGAAAATCGTCGCCTGATTGCGCACCATGATCGCTTCGTCAGCCATCGCCGGCACGTAGGCGCCGCCGGCAGTGCAGGAGCCCATGACCACGGCAATCTGCGGAATGCCCATGGCGCTCATGTTTGCCTGATTGAAGAAGATTCGCCCGAAGTGCTCACGATCCGGGAACACTTCGTCCTGACGCGGCAGGTTGGCGCCGCCCGAGTCCACCAGATAAATGCATGGCAGACGGTTTTGCTGGGCAATGGTCTGGGCGCGCAGGTGTTTCTTCACGGTCAGCGGGTAGTACGAGCCGCCTTTCACGGTCGCGTCGTTGGCGACGATCATGCACTCGACGCCTTCCACCCGACCGATCCCGGCAATCACGCCAGCGGCCGGTACGTCTTCGCCATACACGGCGTGTGCAGCCAATTGACTGATTTCCAGAAACGGTGAGCCCGGATCGAGCAAACGGTTGATCCGCTCGCGCGGTAGCAGTTTGCCGCGTGAGGTGTGACGTTCCTGAGCTTTCGCGCCGCCGCCCTGGGCCACTTGGGCGAGCAGAGTGTGCAGGGCGTCGACCTGTGTGAGCATCGCCGCGCTGTTGGCGGCGAACTCCGCTGAACGGGGGTTGAGCTGGGTATGCAGGATAGCCATGGACAGCTCCGTTTAGCGGGTTTCGTTGAACAGTTCGCGACCGATCAGCATGCGACGGATCTCACTGGTGCCGGCGCCGATTTCGTACAGCTTGGCGTCACGCAGCAGACGGCCAGCCGGGAATTCGTTGATGTAGCCGTTGCCGCCGAGAATCTGGATCGCGTCCAAGGCCATTTGCGTGGCGCGTTCGGCGGTGTAGAGGATCACGCCAGCGGCGTCCTTGCGCGTGGTCTCGTTGCGCTCGCAGGCCTGGGCCACGGCGTAGAGGTAGGCGCGGCTGGCGTTGAGTTGGGTGTACATGTCGGCGACTTTGCCCTGGATCAGCTGGAATTCGCCGATGCTCTGACCGAACTGCTTACGGTCGTGGATGTACGGCACGATCAGGTCCATGCACGACTGCATGATCCCGGTCGGGCCACCGGACAGCACGACGCGCTCGTAATCGAGGCCGCTCATCAGCACCTTCACGCCGCCGTTGAGTACGCCGAGGATGTTTTCTTCCGGCACTTCGACGTCATCGAAGAACAGCTCGCAGGTGTTGGAGCCGCGCATGCCGAGCTTGTCGAACTTGTTGCTGCGGCTGAAGCCTTTCCAGTCACGCTCGACGATGAACGCGGTGATGCCATGCGGGCCTTTTTCCAGGTCGGTCTTGGCGTAGATCACGTAGGTGTTGGCGTCGGGGCCGTTGGTGATCCAGGTCTTGCTGCCGTTGAGGACGTAGCGGTCACCGCGTTTTTCGGCGCGCAGTTTCATAGAGACCACGTCGGAACCGGCGTTCGGCTCGCTCATCGCGAGGGCGCCAACGTGTTCGCCGCTGATCAGCTTCGGCAGGTATTTGGATTTCTGTTCGTGGTTGCCGTTGCGGTTGATTTGGTTCACGCAGAGGTTGGAGTGGGCGCCGTAGGACAACGCCACGGAAGCCGAGCCGCGGCTGATTTCTTCCATCGCCACGACGTGCGCCAGGTAACCCAGGCCAGCGCCGCCGTACTCTTCCGGCACGGTGATGCCGAGCAGGCCCATGTCACCGAACTTGCGCCACAGATCGGCAGGGAACAGGTTGTCGCTGTCGATCTGCGCGGCACGCGGGGCGATCTCCTTGGCGACGAAGGACTGAACCTGATCGCGCAGCATGTCGATGGTTTCGCCGAGGGCAAAGTTCAGGGATGGGTAGCTCATGGGTCACCTTTTGGCTTTTTTGTAGGGTGGGGAGAAGGGCGTTTCAGTTCTCACCTTTACGTTAACGTAAGCCTGTGACGAATGGCTGTCAATCACCCTTTACGTTAACGTCAACTTGAGCGAGAGTAGAGCCAGTTCTGAATGGTCGGAGCTGCCGTAGCTCCGTTCCAACACCCACTAATAAAGACAATAGGGGTCGTCATGGATCAACCCAGTGCAAACCCGCAGCGCAGCTACACCCGTGGTTCCCAGGACAAAGCCTTGCTGGCGATGACCATCGGGCAAAAGTTCGACGAGACCGTCGCGCAGTACCCGGACGGCGAGGCGCTGGTGGTGCGCCATCAGCAGCTGCGTTACACCTGGCGGCAACTGGCCGACGCGGTGGACGTGCATGCCAGAGCCCTGCTGGCGTTGGGTTTGCAGGCCGGTGACCGGCTTGGCATCTGGGCACCGAATTGCGCGCAATGGTGCATCACTCAGTTCGCCACCGCGAAAATCGGCGTGATCCTGGTCAACATCAACCCGGCCTACCGCAGCTCCGAACTCGAATACGTACTCAAGCAATCCGGTTGCCAATGGCTGGTCTGTGCGGGAGCGTTCAAGAGCTCCAACTATCACGGCATGTTGCAAGGCTTGCTGCCGGAACTGGCCGAGCAATCCATCGGCGAACTGCGCAGCGAGCGCCTGCCGGAGTTGCGCGGTCTGATCAGTCTTGATCCGCAACCGCCTTCGGGTTTTCTCCCGTGGTCGCAACTGGCAGATCTGGCCGCCAGTGTCTCTCCAGAACAATTGCGTGAGCGCAGCGACAGCCTGCACTTCGATCAACCGGTCAACATCCAGTACACCTCCGGCACCACCGGTTTCCCCAAGGGCGCGACCCTCAGTCACTACAACATTCTCAACAACGGTTACATGGTCGGCGAAAGCCTCGGCCTGACCGCCGCTGATCGCCTGGTGATCCCGGTGCCGCTGTATCACTGCTTCGGCATGGTCATGGGCAACTTAGGCTGTATCACCCACGGCAGCACCATGATTTATCCCAACGATGCCTTCGATCCGCTGCTGACCCTGAGCACCGTCGCCGAAGAAAAGGCCACCGCGCTGTACGGCGTGCCGACCATGTTCATCGCCATGCTCGATCAGCCGCAACGTGCCGAGTTCGACCTGTCGACCCTGCGCACCGGGATCATGGCCGGGGCGACTTGCCCGATCGAAGTGATGCGCCGGGTCATCAACGAAATGCACATGAGCGAAGTGCAGATCGCCTACGGCATGACCGAAACCAGCCCTGTGTCCCTGCAGACCGGCCCATCTGACGAACTGGAACTGCGAGTCACCACCGTCGGACGTACCCAGCCGCAACTCGAAAGCAAAATCATCGACGAGGCCGGCAACCCGGTGCCACGCGGTACCATCGGCGAACTGTGCACCCGTGGCTACAGCGTGATGCTCGGTTACTGGAACAACCCGAATGCCACCGGCGAAGCCATCGACGCGGCTGGCTGGATGCACACCGGCGACCTGGCGAGCATGAACGACGAGGGTTACGTGTGCATCGCCGGCCGTAACAAGGACATGATCATCCGTGGCGGCGAGAACATTTACCCGCGTGAACTGGAAGAGTTTTTCTTTACTCACCCGGCGGTGGCGGACGTGCAGGTGATCGGCATTCCTTGCTCGCGCTACGGCGAGGAAATCGTCGCCTGGATCAAATTCCATCCCGGCCACAGCGCGACCGAACAAGAACTGCAAGCGTGGTGCAAGGAGCGCATCGCCCACTTCAAGACGCCGCGTTACTTTAAATTTGTCGAGGAGTTTCCGATGACGGTGACGGGCAAGATCCAGAAATTCCGCATGCGCGAGATCAGTATTGAGGAGTTGCGCGGTAACGAGGGCTGAGGGATAGAACTGTGGGGGCATTGCTCCCACAGTGTCCTGCGGGATTTCGGAAAGCCAGACAGCACAAAGGGGAGCCGAAGCTCCCCTTTAATTTTGTCGTCGCGTGCTCTTTTTTATTATTGAGGGGCGGTCTGTTGTTGTTTTTGGCAACCGTGGCCCTTTACCGCTGTTTTTGGCGACCCCCATCCGGGGTCAAGAGCAAACGTATTTTTTTGAGCGCTGATCTGCTTTCTCGTCTAGCGATCCAACCGATTCGGGAGCTACCTGAAGGTAGTTTTATTGTTCTCTGCCCGGTTGCGGGTCATTCCGAGGAATACCCTGAAAAGCACACCTTCTCCAAAAAAATCTGTTAGCTGCGTCTCTGCCGTGTTGTTCTTGTTATGTCAGAGTCGGTACGTCTTATTTTTATTGGTTTGCTGCTTTTTATTCTTGTTATGCCATAGAGATAGCAGAAGCCGTGCCAACTTTTCAAAACCCTTGTAAATCAAGGGTTTGAGATTTTTGAAGGATTTTTCCTTCAGGCAAAACCAGACAATTTGTTTCCGTGTTACTCGCTTGTGCCCACGTTTCGCGCTCGGCGGTAACACCATCCCCCTCACTGTGCGCTGCGAGCCTTGGCCACGCGCGAACCGGTCGGGCGGCCTAGCACGGCACTGATCTGCTGGCCTGCGGCAATCAGGGCGTCGAGGTCGATACCGGTCTCGATGCCCAGGCCGTTGAGCAGGTACACCACGTCTTCGGTGGCGACGTTACCGCTGGCGCCCTTGGCGTACGGGCAGCCGCCGAGGCCGGCGATCGAGCTGTCGAACACCGCGATGCCTTCCAGCAGGCTGGCGTAGATATTGGCCATGGCCTGGCCGTAGGTGTCGTGGAAGTGGCCGGCGAGTTTCTCTCGAGGCACCTGTTTCGAGACCACTTCGAACAGTCGGCGGGTGGCGCCCGCAGTGCCGGTGCCGATGGTGTCACCCAGCGACACTTCGTAGCAGCCCATCGCGTACAGCTCGCGGGCCACCATCGCTACTTGCTCCGGCGCGACCTCGCCTTCATAAGGGCAACCCAGCACGCAGGAAACGTAACCGCGCACGGTAACGCCGTGCTGTTTCGCCGATTCCATGATCGGCGCGAACCGCGCCAGGCTTTCGCTGATCGAGCAATTGATGTTGCGCTGCGAGAATGCTTCGGACGCAGCGGCAAACACCGCGACTTCCTTGACCCCGGCCGCCAGCGCATCTTCAAAGCCGCGCAGGTTCGGCGCCAGTGCGCCGTAGGTCACGCCGGGTTTGCGCTGGATCTGCGCGAACACCTCGGCGGAACCGGCCATCTGCGGCACCCACTTGGGTGAGACGAAACTGCCGACTTCTATATAGCCAAGGCCGGCGGCACTTAAGGCGTCGACCAGTTGCACCTTGTCGGCAACGCTGATGGGCTGGGCTTCGTTCTGCAGGCCGTCACGCGGGCCGACTTCGATCAGGCGTACTTGGGAGGGGAGGGACATGGCGTTGACCTGCTCTTTGAATTCCTGCGGAACCTTTGTGGGAGCGGGCTTGCTCGCGAAAGCGGAGTGTCAGCCGACAAATCTGTTTCTGAAACACCGCTTTCGCGAGCAAGCCCGCTCCCACATTGGGATTTATTTAGGTTACTGAACTGATTGCTGACTCTTGAGCGTCTGCTCCAGCGCCTGCACGCAGCGTTCTTCGGCGGTGTCGAGCTCCAGCTTCATCTGTTCGATGTCCAGCAGTTGCTGCTCGAGCTGTTCCCGGCGCTCGCTGATTTTCGCCAGCATGCTGTTGAGTTGTTTGGTGTTACCGCTGGAAGGGTCGTAAAGCTCGATCAGCTCGCGGCACTCGGCCAGCGAAAAACCGATGCGTTTGCCCCGCAGGATTAGTTTCAGGCTGACCTTGTCGCGCGGCGAATAGATGCGTTCCTGGCCTCGGCGCTCGGGGCTGAGCAGGCCTTGTTCTTCATAGAAGCGGATCGCCCGGGTGGTGATGTCCAGCTCGCGGGCGAGGTCGGAAATGCTGTAGGTCTGGCTGCTCATGAAAGCGCTCGAAGAAGGGTCTTGGCGCTAAGCTAATGGCAGGTTGACGTTTACGTCAAGTGGCGGGCGCCTGCAGCTTGTCGAGCTTCTTCTCGTGCGCTGTCACTTGCTGGCACAACTCGATCATCTGCTCGCGCATCCAGCGGTTGGCCGGGTCCTGATCGGTGCTTTCGTGCCAGTACAAATGGGTTTCCACCGGTGGTACATCGTTGACCGGCAGATTGAACGCATGCAGGTCATGGCGCCGGGCGAAACGCTCCGGCACGGTCATCACCATGTCGGTCTGCTGCAACACCTGGGACGCCATCAGATAGTGCTGCGAGCGCAGGGCGATCTTGCGCTGGATGCCCATCTTGCCCAGCGCCAGATCGACATGGCCCAGACCACTGCGCCGGCTGGAAATATGAATGTGGGTCAGCGACAGGTAATCGTCGAGGGTGAATTTTTCCTTGGTCGCCAGCGGATGACCCTTGCGCATCGCGCAGACGTAACGGTCTTCCATCAGCTTGACGTGGCGCACCTGTGGGTCGGTGTTGAGCGGCGCATCCACGGCAAAGTCGAGACGCCCGGCAGCCAGCTCCTTGGTGGTTTCCCGGCGTTTGGACAGGAAACTTTCGATGATCACCGTCGGCGCCAGGCGACGCAGGCGCTGGAACAGCGGCGGCAGAATCACCGCTTCGGTCAGGTCAGTCATGCTGATGCGGTAAGTCTTGACCGCTTGCGAGGGGTTGAAAATGCGGCTTTCCTGAACCGATACCCGCAGCAGCGACAATGCGTTGCGCACCGGGCCGATGATGTTCTGCGCCATGGGCGTCGGCACCATGCCCTGGGCGGTGCGGACGAAGAGCGGGTCGTTGAAGGTCTCGCGCAACCGCGCCAAAGCGTTGGACACCGCTGGCTGGGTAATGCCGACAATCTGCCCGGCGCGGGTCAGGTTGGCTTCGGTGTAGATCGCGTCGAAGACGATGAAAAGGTTGAGGTCGACCTTGCTCAGATTCATTACGCGGCTCTCTTGTTATAGGTGGATGGCGCGGGTCAGGGCGGCCAGGAAAATCAACCAATCATATATCGGTGATGAATGTTTATACACGCCGAGAATAGGCTAGGTAAATTATCAACGCTGTTCTAGCATCGATTGCATGACTTAAACAACCTGCCGAAAAAAGGTAATTGCTCATGGATTTCGCTTATTCGCCCAAGGTGCAAGAACTGCGTGAGCGCGTGACCGCGTTCATGGACACTTACGTTTACCCGGCCGAAGCCGTGTTCGAACGCCAGGTCGCAGAAGGCGATCGCTGGCAGCCGACGGCGATCATGGAAGAACTCAAAGCCAAGGCAAAAGCCGAAGGTCTGTGGAATTTGTTTCTGCCTGAGTCGGAACTGGGCGCCGGCCTGACCAACCTCGAATACGCGCCATTGGCGGAAATCATGGGCCGTTCGCTGCTCGGTCCAGAGCCGTTCAACTGCTCGGCACCGGACACCGGCAACATGGAAGTGCTGGTGCGTTACGCCAACGAAGAACAGAAACAGCGCTGGCTCGAACCGCTGTTGCGCGGCGAGATCCGCTCGGCGTTCGCCATGACCGAGCCGGACGTTGCGTCCTCCGACGCCACCAACATGGCCGCCCGTGCCGTGCGCGATGGCGACGAGTGGGTGATCAACGGCAAAAAATGGTGGACCTCCGGCGCCTGCGATCCGCGCTGCAAGATCCTGATCTTCATGGGCCTGAGCAACCCCGACGCGCCGCGCCACGCCCAGCACTCGATGATCCTGGTGCCGGTCGACACCCCCGGTGTGAAGATCGTCCGTCCGCTGCCGGTGTTCGGTTACGACGACGCACCCCACGGTCACGCCGAAGTGCTGTTCGACAACGTACGAGTGCCGTACGAAAACGTTCTGCTCGGTGAAGGACGCGGCTTCGAAATCGCTCAAGGTCGTCTCGGCCCGGGCCGGATTCACCACTGCATGCGTTCGATCGGCATGGCCGAGCGCGCACTGGAACTGATGTGCAAACGTTCAGTGAGCCGTACTGCATTCGGCAAACCGCTGGCGCGTCTGGGCGGTAACGTCGACAAGATCGCCGACTCGCGGATGGAAATCGACATGGCACGCCTGTTGACCCTGAAAGCGGCGTACATGATGGACACCGTGGGTAACAAAGTCGCCAAGAGCGAGATCGCGCAGATCAAGGTCGTCGCACCGAACGTCGCGTTGCGGGTGATCGACCGGGCGATCCAGATCCATGGCGGGGCAGGGGTGTCGAACGATTTCCCGCTGGCCTACATGTACGCCATGCAACGCACCCTGCGCCTGGCCGACGGCCCGGACGAAGTGCACCGCGCGGCGATCGGCAAGTTCGAGATCGGCAAGTACGTGCCGAAGGAAATGCTGCGTAGCGGTCATTAAGACCGCGGCGCCTGCTATCGCGAGCAGGCTCGCTCCCACGGGTTCGCTGGTGTCCACATACTTTGTGTTCACTGGAGATCTAATGTGGGAGCGAGCCTGCTCGCGATGGGGCCTGCTCGTTCAGCGCATCAACATCAGATTCAGTAAACCCAAACCTCAACCCGCCGATTCTTGATCCTGCCTTCATCCCCGCTGTTGGTCGCCACCGGCATCAGCGCGCCAAACCCGCGCACTTCGCGCAATACCACGCCGTTCTTCACCAGTTCCCGCCGTACCGCCATCGCCCGCAGCTTCGACAGCAAATCCGCCCGCGCCGGGTCGTCCTTGGCGTCGCCGAATCCCACCAGTGTTACCGCGCGGTCGGTCTTGTCGTGGTGCTTTATATAGTCGAACACCCGAGCCAGATCCTGGCGGGCCTTGTTGTCGAGGCTGGCGCTGCCTTCTTCGAAACGGAAGTTCACCGTCAGACGCTGGGCGTGGCGGCTGAGGGATTGATAACCCTCGGGCATCAGCGCATTCGGCGTGACGGCGATGGCCTGCACGGTCTGGGCGATAAAACCGTTGGCCGCGACAATTCCCTGACCCCGACGGCTCTGCGCAAACTCCACCAAGGCCTTGGCCCACGGATTGTTGCTGTCGGGCGGCAGATAGAAGAACAGCCGCCGCGACAGCGGATAGTCTTCGGTGGCGATCAGGCTGGCGAGCGGCAGCATCGCCTGGGATTGGCCGTCAACAATCGCCACGGCCTTGGCCTGACGCACATAGGGCAGGCCGATGAAACCGATGGCCTGCGGATCGGCACTGACGGCGTCGGACAACTGCTCGCTTGATTCAAACCGTTTCGCGGCATTGCTCAGGGATTTCCCACGACGGCTGAGGACAAGTTCCTTGAACGTGTCGTAGGTCCCGGACTGATCATCCCTCGCATATAAATGAATCGTCCCACCCTTGCCGCCGACGTCTTCCCACGTCTTCGCCTCGCCACTGAAGATCCGCGCCAGTTGTTCGGTGTTCAGTTGATTCAGCGGATTGTCGGGATGAAGGATGATCGCCAGGCCATCGATGGCGATGACTTGCTCGGCACCGGAGCTTTTCAAATCGCCCCGGGCTTGCAGGTTCAGCAGTTCGCTGTCCTTGATCGGGCGCGACGAGGCGGCCAGATCGGCGCTGGCGTTCTTGAGTGCAGTGAAACCGGTGCTCGAACCGTGGGCGGCGATTTCTACCACGACCCTTTGGCCTTGGGCTGTGAGGCCGACGACCCGTTGCTCGTTGGCGGTGTCCGGGGTTTCGCTGTGGACTTTCAACAGTCCCTGATCTTGAAGCAGGCCTTCAACCAGCGCCGGGCCGAGCGCCGCGCCGATGGTGTTGGAACCCTGGATGCGCAATGCCGTGCCGTTCTCGGGAATGGGCAATGCCGCGGCCGAAACCTGCAGCCAGGCGCTCAGGAGAAAGACGAACAGAACACGCAGGGTCATGCCGGCACCGATTGCAGCCAAGGGGATTGCCGGGGAGATTAAGTCAAAGACGTTTCTGAAAAATGACAGCGCTCAAACTGTGGGAGCGAACTCCCACAGCGATTTGCGGTGATTGCGGTATCAGCTCAATTCCAGCCAGATCGGCGCATGGTCCGAAGGCTTTTCCATCCCGCGCAGTTCATAGTCGACACCGGCGGCTTTCACCCGTGGCAGCAAGCCATGGGACGCCAGAATCACATCGATCCGCAGACCACGCTTCGGCTCGTCTTCAAAACCACGGCTGCGGTAGTCGAACCAGCTGAACATGTCGGTCACATCCGGGTTCAGGTGACGGTAGCTGTCGGTCAGGCCCCAGTTTTTCAGGCGGGCCATCCACTCGCGCTCTTCCGGCAGGAAGCTGCACTTACCGGTTTTCAGCCAGCGCTTCATGTTGTCCGGGCCGATGCCGATGTCGCTGTCTTCCGGGGAGATGTTGACGTCGCCCATCACCACCAGCGGCTGTTCATTGTGGAACTGGCTTTCCAGCAGCGCTTGCAGATCACTGTAGAAGCGCTGCTTGGCCGGGAATTTGGTCGGGTGGTCGCGGCTTTCGCCCTGTGGGAAATAGCCGTTCATGATCGTCACCGGCACGCCGTTGGCGTCGGCAAAAGTGCCCCAGATAAAGCGCCGCTGCGCGTCTTCTTCATCGGTGGCGAAGCCTTTATGAATGGCAATCGGCTCCTGGCGCGAGAGCAGGGCGACACCGTAATGGCCTTTCTGGCCGTGGAAATACACGTGATAACCCAGGGCCCGCACTTCTTCCAGCGGGAACTGGTCGTCGTGGACCTTGGTTTCCTGCAGGCCGATGACGTCCGGCTGATGCTTTTCGATCAGCGCCGCCAGCTGATGCGGGCGGGCCCGCAGTCCGTTGATGTTGAAGGAAACGATCTTCATGGTCGGCAGTCCTGGCAAAAGGGCGATGCTAGCTGACATGTAGGATCTGGGCCAGCGTGGCGGTAGTCCATATGCGCTGCTAATGTCTTTCGGGTGTGGGAACGATCCCTTCAGCCCAAGGCTCGTATAACAAGAACGGGGCCTGTTGAGTCCCGTCCAGGGAGAATCACCGTCATGCCTGAAACCCAAACCGCCATCGCCGACATTCACATGCTCGACCGCGGCTATTCCCGGGAAGCGCGATCCCTTCTTTATCAGGCTTATCGCCACGAGCCGACCTTCGCTTACCTGTTCGAAGCCGAGCGTCCGGGTTACGAGCAGCGGGTGCGCGCCACGGTACGGGAGCTGGTCAAGCAGCATTTCCTGCAGGATCTGCCGGCCATCGGCCTGTTGGTCAACGACCGCCTGATCGGCATCGCCCTGATCGCGCCGCCGCAACGGCGTCTGGGTGTTACCGAGAGTTGGGCCTGGCGTTTGCGCATGGTGCTGAGCACCGGTTTCCGCTGCACCCGGCGTTATCTGGAATATCACGCGGCCGTTGAAGCCTGCGTGCCGACCGACTCGGTGCACATGCTGCCGCTGCTCGGCGTGCATCCACAATTTCAGGGCAAACACTTCGGCGAACAGCTACTGCAAGCGGTGCACAACTGGTGCGCGGTGGACGAAAGCTCCCAAGGCGTGATCCTCGATACTGGCAACCCGCGTTATCTGGAGTTCTACAAGCGTCAGGGTTACGAAGAAATCGGCGAAGTGGCCGTCGGCCCGGTGCGCGAGCACGTGTTTTTCCACGCCAACCCGCAGGTGTTACAAACAGCAACGGGATGACCATCGAACTTTTTGGGAAATTTCCTGTTCTATCACGCTCCCAAGCCCGTGATAGCATCCGCGCCTATGAAGTTTCCAGGAAGATTTACCAGTGGCGTGCTCATGCTGTTAACCAGCTGCGCGGCGCTGGCGCAAAGTGAATTGGATGTGCGGATCAAACCGTCCAACGATGAACTGAAAGCCAATATAGAAGGCTATATCGGCAGCCTCGGCGATCGTGACGAAGAAGCCTTGCAGCGCTTCAGTCGCGGCGCCGAAGAACAGGCGCGCAAGGCCGCCCAGGCCTTGGGTTATTACCAGCCGCAGATCGAAAGTGACGTCAAGGGCGGTGAAAAACCGCGTCTGGTGCTGAACATCGATCCCGGTGAGCCGATCCGTCTGCGCAACGTGACCGTGCGCATCGACGGCCCGGCGGCCTCCCTCAAATCCTTTCGAGTCCCGAAAAGTGACGTGCTCAAGCCCGGCGCGGTGCTCAACCATGGGCGTTACGAAGACGCCAAACGTTTGATCCAGAACCAGGCGTCGCGCTACGGCTTCTTCAGCGGCCGTTTCACCAGCCAGAAATTAATGGTTGACCCACGCGCCGGAGTCGCCGACGTCGAACTGATCTACGAAAGCGGCCCGCGTTATGCGCTGGGCAAAGTCAGTTTCGAAGGCGATACCCCGTTCGACGAAGACCTGCTGCAACGCATGGTGCCGTTCAAGGCCGGCGAGCCGTATGACTCCGAGCTGATCGCCGAACTCAACCGCGACCTGCAATCGAGCGGCTATTTCGAAGGCGTGCGGGTCGACGCCGCGCCGACCGCCGCGAAAAACGACGTGATCCCGGTGGACGTCAAACTCGACACCCGCAAGCCGCGCACCATGGGCCTGGGCCTTGGTTATTCCACCGACGTCGGCCCGCGAATCAAGGCCAACTGGACCCGCCATTGGGTCAACCCGCAGGGCGACAGTTATGGCTGGGAGGCCGAACTGTCGGCGCCACGGCAAAACGTCGGCCTGTTCTATGACATCCCGCTGGACCCGCCGCTGACCGACAAACTGCGCTGGGCCGGCGGTTATCAATACGAGGACATCGACGGTTCCGACACCTTGAGCAAGCTGCTGACCTTCGGCCCGGAATGGCACAGCAAATTGCCGAGCGGCTGGCAGCGGGTGATCTCGCTGAAATGGCAGCGCGAGGAATACCAGCTCGGCGACGACTCCGGTCTGAGCACCTTGCTGATGCCCGGCGTCAGCTATTCCTACCTCAAGAGCGACAATCGCATCGATCCGCACAATGGCTATCGCCTGACCTTCGAAAGCAAAGTGGCGAAAGAAGGTCTCGGTTCCGACAACAACCTGGTCTACGGCACGGCGCTGGTCAAAGGCCTGACCACCGTGTTCGACAAGCACCGTCTGCTCGGTCGGGTGCAGGTCGGTGGCAGCGCCACAAACGGCTACAAATCGGTGCCGCCGTCGCTGCGCTTTTTCGCCGGTGGCGATCAGAGCGTGCGCGGTTACGACTATCAGAGCCTGTCCCCGGAAAACTCCGAGGGCGACCGCATCGGCGGGCGCTACATGGTGGCCGGCAGCGTCGAATATCAATATTCGATTGCCGAGAAGTGGCGCGTGGCGACTTTCGTCGATCAGGGCAACTCCTTCAACAAACTCGAACTGCCGAACCTCAAGACCGGGGTCGGTATCGGTGTGCGCTGGGTTTCGCCGGTGGGGCCGATCCGCCTCGACCTGGCCCATGCGCTGGACGACGACGGCGGCATCCGGCTGCACTTTTCCATGGGGCCTGAGCTGTGAAGCGTGGTTTGAAGATTTCGGCGCTGGCGCTGTTGTCGCTGGTGCTGCTGATTGTATTGAGCATCACCGCTGTGCTCGGAACGCAGGCCGGCAGCCGTTGGGTGCTGGGTCTGGTGCCGGGCCTGAGCGTCGACGATTTCCAGGGTCGCCTCGGCGGGCAGTGGAGCGCCGATCATCTGCTGTGGCAGCAGGACAGCAGTCGCGTCGAACTGAGCAAACCGATCTTCGAATGGTCGCCGCTGTGCCTGACGCGAATGACCCTGTGCATCGAACAGCTCAAGGCCGATACCGTCAGCCTGCAATTCCCGCCGAGCGAAGAAGTCACCGAAAGCGGCCCGATCAAACTTCCTGATCTGCAATTGCCCGTGGCCATCGAGCTGGGCGACGTGCAGGTCGGCAGCCTGTTGTTCAACGGCAGTGAAGAGTTGAAAGGCCTGCAACTGGCGGCGCACTGGACCGCCAAGGGCATGCAGATCGACAGTGTGAAACTGCAACGCGACGACCTGAGCCTGAATCTGTCCGGCCTGCTGCAACCGACCGGCAACTGGCCGCTGAACATCGCCGGCGATCTGACCCTGCCATCTCCGGGCACCGGCCCATGGACGCTGGCACTCAAAGTCGACGGCGATCTGCTCAAGACCCTAAACCTGCACGCCGACAGCCGTGGTTACCTCGACGGCCAGTTGAGCGGCGATCTGCAACCGTTGGCGGAAAACCTGCCGGCCAAAGTGCGGATCACCTCGGAGGCGTTCAAGCCGAGTGCGGATCTGCCGGACACGCTGCAATTCAATCAACTGGTATTGACCGGCGAAGGCGACCTGAAAAACGGTTACCAACTCCTCGGCAATGCGACACTGCCTGCCGAAAAAGGCCCGGTGGCGTTGCTGCTCAAAGGCAAGGTCGACGCCAAGGGTGCGCAGATTGCCGGCCTCGACCTGACAGCCAACGACAAGCAAAGCCTCAAGCTGACCGGCAATGTTGACTGGAGCAAAGGCCTCAGCGCCCAGGCCAATATCAACTGGCTGGAATTTCCGTGGCACCGGCTCTATCCGGAGATCGACGAGCCGCAGGTCACGTTGCGTACCTTCACGGGCGAAGTCTCCTACACCGACGGTCAGTACCTCGGTAACTTCGCCGCCGCCGCAGATGGCCCAGCGGGGGCGTTCACCCTGAGCAGTCCGTTCAGCGGCAATCTCAAGCAGATTTTCCTGCCACAACTGAAACTCGAAGCCGGGCAGGGCAAGGCCGAAGGCCATGTGAACGTGCAGTTCGCCGATGGCATTGCCTGGGACACCGCGCTGGAACTGTCGGCGCTCAACCCGGCGTATTGGGTCGCGGAGTTGCCGGGCACCCTGGCCGGCCCGTTGAAAAGCAAAGGCGAAATGAAGAACGAGCGCCTGAGCCTGAATGCCGATCTCGATCTGAAAGGCAAACTGCGCGGGCAACCGGCGGTGCTGCAAGCCAAGGCCGACGGGGCTGGCGAGCAATGGAATCTGAATGCCCTGCAAATCCGCCTCGGCGACAACAGCATCAACGGCAAGGGCAGCCTGCAACAAAAACTCACCGGGCAGATCGACATCAAACTGGCGCGTCTGGCCCAGCTCTGGCCGCAACTGCGCGGGCAGATCAACGGTCGGGTCGATGTCGCCGGTACGCTCAAGGCGCCGCAGGGCAAGCTCGGCCTGCAAGGTTCGCAACTGGCGTTCCAGGACAATCGCCTGCAAAGCCTCAACCTCGACGCCACCCTCGACAGCGCGCAACGGGCGAAAATCGACCTCAAGGGCAGCGGCATCCAGGCCGGCGATACGTCGCTGGGCACCCTGACCGCCAGCGCCCAGGGCGATATCAAAAGCCAGAAGCTCAATCTCGACTTGCTCGGGCCGAAGCTGAAACTGGCGTTGGGCCTGGACGGCAATCTGGACAAAGGCAACTGGCGCGGGCGTCTGGCCAGCGGCGACATTCAGGCCGGCGGTCAGGACTGGAAGCTGCAAAATCCGGCGAAACTCGAGCGTCTGGCCGACGGCAAGATCAACTTCGGCGCCCATTGCTGGATGTCCGGCAATGCCAGCCTGTGCGGTGAAGACCAGCGCCTGATGCCGGAGCCGAAGCTGCGTTATCACCTCAAGCAGTTCCCGATCGAAAGCCTGGCGCAGTGGCTGCCGAAGGATTTCACCTGGCAGGGCAAGCTCAACGCCGACCTGCAACTGGACCTGCCGGCCAGCGGCCCGAACGGCCAGATCAGCGTGGATGCCAGCGGCGGCACCTTGCGCATGAAGGAAAAGGATCAGTGGCTGGACTTCCCGTACCAGACCCTCAAGCTCACCAGCAAACTCACGCCCAAGCGCATCGACACTGATCTCAACTTCGTCGGCGGCAAGCTCGGCGAGTTGATGGTGCAGGCGCAGATCAATCCGCTGCCGAAGAACAAGCCGCTCAGCGGTTCATTCCGCCTCAGCGGACTGGACTTGTCGGTGGCGCGGCCGTTTGTGCCGATGGTCGAGAAACTCACCGGGCGCCTGAACGGCAGCGGCACGATTTCCGGCGGGCTGCTCGCGCCGCTGGTCAACGGCACGGTGCAGCTCAGCGACGGCGAAGTGTCCGGCCCGGAATTGCCGCTGGAGTTGCAGGCGCTGCAACTGCAAGCGGTGATCGCCGGTGAAGCCGTGCAATTGAACGGCGGCTGGAAAAGCGGCAAGAGCGGGCAGGGCAGTCTGAACGGCAACATCGCCTGGGGTCAGGCGCTGGTGGTGGATCTGGCGCTCAAGGGCACGCAATTGCCGGTGACGGTCGAGCCCTACGCCAAGCTTGAAGTGGCGCCGGACCTGAAGATTTCCATGGCCGGCGATGAGCTGGCGATTGCCGGCAAGGTGCTGGTGCCCAAAGGCGAAATCACCGTGCGCGAACTGCCGCCATCAACGGTCAAAGTCTCCGATGACACGATCATCGTCGGCGCGCAGACCGAAGAGGGCAAGCCGCCGCTGGCCATGAAGATGGACATCGACGTGGTGGTCGGCCAGGACAAGTTGAGCTTCGCCGGATTCGGCCTGACCGCCAACCTGCAAGGCCACGTGCACATCGGTGACAACATGGACACCCGTGGCGAGCTGTGGCTCAACGACGGCAAATACCGCGCCTACGGTCAGCGCCTGACGGTACGTCGCGCGCGTCTGCTGTTCGCCGGTCCGATCGATCAGCCGTATCTGGACATCGAAGCGATTCGCCAGACCGATGATGTGATCGCCGGTATCCGCCTGAGCGGCAGCGCCGAGCAGCCGACCACGCAGATCTTCTCGGAACCGGCGATGAGTCAGGAACAGGCGCTGTCCTATCTGGTGCTGGGGCGTCCGCTGAGCACTACCGGCGAAGACAACAACATGCTCGCGCAAGCGGCGCTCGGTCTGGGTCTGATGGGCAGTTCCGGGGTCACCAGCAGTCTGGCCAGTGATCTGGGCATTCAGGACTTCCAGCTCGACACCCAGGGCAGCGGCAACACCACCAGCGTGGTGGCCAGCGGCAATATTTCCGAGAAACTCAGTCTGCGTTACGGCGTCGGCGTGTTCGAGCCGGCCAATACCATCGCCTTGCGCTACAAGCTGAGCAAAAAGGTCTACCTCGAAGCCGCCAGCGGCGTGGCCAGTTCGCTGGACATCTTCTACAAGCGGGATTTCTAGCCCGCGTTCCCCCTGGCCGGATCGTGTCAGCACGATCCGGCTTTTTCTGGATGTATTAGACTGACCGCAGCTTGAAGGGCGCCGTTTGCGGCTGCCCGAAACGCCCCGGGGGCGCCAATGGTTCGTTTGAGTATGGTCTTGCTCGGTCACGATTTTGTCCGTCGGCGCTGGTCCGCTCTGGCATTGACCGGCGTTGTCTGGGGCGCGGCCGGCGTGGCCATTTTCATCGATGCGCTGGACGGCGTTCTGTATTTCCCGCTGCATGTGTTCGGCTATCTGTTGTTACTCGAAGCCCTGATCATTCTGCTGGTGCCGGCCCCGAAAACCGGTACGGCGGCGGCTTTGCACAAGGCGCGGGGTCTGGTGTTTTTGCTGCTGGGGCTGCTGATCGTCGACCGACAGCATGCTGCCGGTGTGATTCTCGCGGTGCTGTTCGGTGCGGCTTTTCTGCTCGATGGCGGTTTTCGGCTGGCGGCTGCGGTGGTGGTGCGCTTTGTCGGTTGGCGAATGTCACTGCTGGTGGCGCTGTTCGAGATCGGCTTTGGCGTGTTCATCCTCGAACCGTATCCGAGCCTCTACAAGGGGACGGTGCCGTTCTGCATCGGCATGAGCATCTTTCTTTCGGGCTGTGCCTTGTTGCAGCAGGCATTGCGATTCAAGAACAGACCGTCGCCGGTGACGCCTCCTCCGGTTCATGCCCCTGCAGATAATGGCGCAATGGTGATCCATGTCTGGACACCCAGCGGCACCGTTGAAGACACCCTGGTGCGCAATCGGTTGCTCAATCGTTACATCGCGGCGGTCGATATCAACGGCGTCATTTCCGCCGGCCACGCGGCACTGGAATGTGGGCCGGACATCTACATCAGCCATTACCCGCTGGACGATATCGATCGCTCGGCGGGGGATTTCGTGCGCTTGCTGCGGGCCACGCCGAACAACGATGTGGCGGGGCGGTTTCTGCCGGACTACGCGAGCGAAGTTGCCGACTGGTGCCCGTCGTCGGTTCAGGTCAGTTTCGTGCATTACGATGCGGCACGGCTTCAGGCGTTCTGGGCGGATTATCGGCAGAACACCACCTACAACCTCACCAGTCGCAACTGTTCGAGTGCCGTTGCGCACAGCCTTGAGGCAGCCCTTGAGGGCGCGATGAACCGGGGGCATTCGAGCATGCTGGATTTTGCCCGGGTCATCATCAGCCCCGAATTCTGGGTCGCAGCTCAAGTGCGCAAGCGCGCCGAGGCCATGGCCTGGACGCCCGGCCTGGTGCTCGATTATGCGCGGGCGTTGCATGCCGCCATCGAGCCGGCACCGCCGGGCTGGCACGGTATTTACGCAGGAGCCAGGCGTGCCTGCGGTTATGTGGCAACTGCGTTGCGCGGGCGTGAAGTCCATCCCCTTCAGCCACCACCGATGAATCACCCCTCCGACAAATCCTGAACGGCTCTTCACCGAGTCGCTGCCTTCGCGAGCTGGCTCGCTCCCACATTGATTCGTGTATGCGTGAGATGCCCTGTGGGAGCGAGCCAGCTCGCGATGGAGTCTGCACGGACGACAGAGAAACCCAGCCCACTGGTCAACTAATTACAAAGCAACCTAACTATTACGTTGACATTCGCTGCCTAGGCAGTAACATCTCGACATACATTCACTGCCTAGGCAGTTATTAGGTGAGCACATGAAGCATTTCACCCCCGACGAATTCAAGCATTGCCATCTCGGCCTGTTGCTCGGCCGTGCCGCCTTGCTCAAGGACAAGATCATCGACACCCACATGGAACCCCACGGCATCACCGCCGCGCAGTTCAAGGTGTTGATCATCATGGCCCAGTTCGGCGTCGACACCCCGGCCGAGCTGTGCCGGCACCTGTCGCTGGACAGCGGTTCGATGACCCGCATGCTCGATCGTCTGGAGCAGAAAGGTTTTCTGGTTCGCCAACGCAGCGAAGGCGATCGCCGTCAGGTGCAACTCAAACTCACCGAGCAGGGCCAGCAACTGGCCGATCGCCTGCCGCACATCGGCGCCGACGCCATGAATGAACTGGCCGGCGCCGTGACCCCGGACGAGTTGAAAACCCTGGAATACATCCTCAAGAAAATTTTGCTGGCAGCCGGTGACCCGATCACCATCCAGCGGTTAGGTGAACACAATGAGCGGTAAAACCTTGCGCAGCAGCCTGACACTGGTGCTGTCGGCGATGATCCTCGCCGGTTGCGCCAACTACAGTGGCCTCGATACCCAGGGCGCCAGCCTCGATGCGAAAACCCTGCAGACCGGGCAATCGCTCAACGGCGTCACCCTGTCCCAGGCCGCCTGGCCGAAGAGCGACTGGTGGACCAGCCTCGGCGATCCGCAACTCGACGGTCTGATCCGCGAAGCCCTGAAAGACAGCCCGGACATGCAGATCGCCGACGCCCGCGCCCATCAGGCCAGCGCCGCCGCGTACGCCGCCGATGCCGAGCGTTATCCGACCCTCGACGCCAGCGCCGGCATCAGCCGTTCGCGTCTGGCCCGGGATCAGGATCCGTTGGGGCAGGGTGGGGCTTACTCCACCGTGCGCAACATCAGCGCCGGCTTCAATTACAACTTCGACCTGTGGGGCGGCCAGCGTGACGCCTGGGAAGCCGCACTCGGTCAGGCCCGTGCCGCCGAAGTCGACCGTCAGGCCGCGCAACTGACCCTTGCCGCCGACGTGGCCCGGGCCTATAGCGATCTGGGTCAGGCGCACATCGTTTATGACCTGGCCAACGAAGATTTGAAGCGCACCAAACAGATGCTCGACCTGAGCCAGCGTCGTTTGAGCTCGGGGATCGACAGCCAGTACCAGTTCCAGCAGACCCAAAGTCTGGAAGCCAGCTCCGAAGCCAGCCTGATCGACGCTGAAAAACGCCTGAACAGCGCCAAAATCGCCCTGGCCGTACTGCTCGGCAAAGGCCCGGATCGCGGCAACGAAATTGCCCGGCCGAAAGTCCTGCAAGCCAGCGCTGTCGCACTGCCATCGGTGCTGCCGGCCGAACTGCTGGGCCGTCGCCCGGATCTGGTCGCGGCGCGCTGGCGTGTCGAGGCGGCGAGCAAGGACATCGATTCGGCCAAGACCCGCTTCTATCCCAACTTGAACCTGTCGGCTTCCGCCGGTGCCGAATCCTTGTTGGGGGACGCGATGTTCGGTTCCGCCAGTCGCTTCTTCAACATTGCCCCGACGATTTCGGTGCCGATCTTCGATGGCGGACGCCTGCGCGCCAACCTCGATGCCCGCGACGCCGATTACGACCTCGCCGTGGCGCAGTACAACAAAAGCCTGGTGAAAGCCCTGGGCGATGTCAGCGACACGATCAACCAGTTGCGTGACATCGGCCGGCAGATCGGCGCCCAGCAGCACGCGACCGAGATTGCCCAGGATTCTTACAACACCGTCGTCCAGCGTTACGGTTCCGGCATCGGCAACTACCTGGACGTGCTCAGCATCGAGCAGCAATTGCTGCAGGCCCAGCGTCAGCTGGCGAACCTGAATGCCGAGCAGATCGACCTGTCGATTCAACTGATGCAAGCGCTGGGCGGCGGCTTCCAGGGGCAAACCCTGACCGCAGCCAACGCCACCCCAGCCATGCCGCACAACTAATTCAAGGTATTTGTCATGGCCACTGCCGAAAACACACAAGCTCAAGACAACGCCCAGGAGACTGGCAACCCGCGCAAACGCAAGGTGATGCTGCTGGTGCTGGCCGTTGTGGTTGCCCTCGCCGGTGCCGGCGTCTGGGCGTATCACGAATTCATCGGGCGCTGGAGCGAAAGCACCGACGACGCCTACGTCAACGGCAACGTGGTGGAAATCACCCCGCTGGTGACCGGCACCGTGGTCAGCATCGGCGCTGACGATGGCGATCTGGTTCACGAAGGCCAGGTGCTGATCAACTTCGACCCGAACGACGCCGAAGTCGGCCTGCAAAGTGCCAAGGCCAATCTGGCCCGCACCGTGCGCCAGGTTCGCGGCCTGTACAGCAACGTCGACGGCATGAAGGCCCAGGTCAATGCGCAACAGGCCGAAGTGCAAAAAGCCCAGGACAACTTCAACCGCCGGAAAAACCTCGCGGCCGGCGGGGCGATTTCCCAGGAGGAACTGTCCCACGCTCGCGATGACCTGACCTCGGCGCAGAACGCCCTGGCCAACGCCAAACAGCAGCTGAAAACCACCAGCGCGCTGGTCGATGACACCGTGGTCTCGTCGCATCCCGACGTGATGGCCGCCGCTGCGCAACTGCGCCAGGCCTACCTGACCAATGCTCGCAGCACTTTGATCGCACCGGTCACCGGTTATGTCGCCAAACGCACCGTGCAACTCGGCCAGCGTGTGCAGCCGGGCACCGCGCTGATGGCGGTGATTCCGCTGGATCAACTGTGGATCGACGCCAACTTCAAGGAAACCCAGCTGCGTGACATGCGCATCGGCCAACCGGTGGAGATCGAATCGGACATCTACGGCAGCGACGTGAAGTTCAGCGGCACCATCGACAGCCTCGGCGCTGGCACCGGCAGCGCGTTCGCCCTGTTGCCGGCGCAGAACGCCACCGGTAACTGGATCAAGATCGTACAGCGTGTGCCGGTACGGATTCACGTCAACGCCGAAGAGCTGGCCAAACACCCGCTGCGCGTCGGTCTGTCGACCAATGTCGAGGTCAACCTGCACGACCAGAGTGGCCCGGTACTGGCCCAGCAGCCGCCGCAAAAGGCCTCGTTCAGCACCAACGTCTACGACCGCCAACTGGCCGAAGCCGACGCGATGATCACCCAGTTGATCCACGACAACAGCGCGGCGGTCAGCAAGACCGCGCAACGCTGATCCCATCCTGTGGGAGCGAGCTTGCTCCGGGCGGCGTTCCGACGATTGCGATTTTCAATTCAACAGTTTTGTTGGCTGAACCGCCGTCTTCGCGAGCAGGCTCGCTCCCACAAGGGCGGCTGCGTCATTAACGGACGCAGCGTCAATCAGGTTCCAAAGGATTCGCGATGAGCAATAACGCCTCTTTTTCGCCGCCCAGCCTGTTGCTCAGCACCATCGGCCTGTCGCTGGCAACCTTCATGCAGGTGCTCGACACCACCATCGCCAACGTGGCGTTGCCGACCATTTCCGGCAACCTCGGCGTGAGTTCGGAGCAGGGCACCTGGGTCATCACCTCGTTCGCCGTGAGCAACGCCATCGCGCTGCCGCTCACCGGCTGGCTGAGCCGTCGCTTCGGCGAGGTGAAGCTGTTTCTGTGGGCGACCATTCTGTTTGTGCTGGCTTCGTTCCTCTGCGGTATTTCCACTTCGATGCCGGAACTGATCGGCTTCCGCGTGCTGCAAGGCCTGGTGGCCGGGCCGTTGTACCCGATGACCCAGACGCTGCTGATCGCGGTTTATCCGCCGGCGAGGCGGGGCATGGCCCTGGCGTTGCTGGCGATGGTCACGGTGGTGGCGCCCATTGCGGGGCCGATCCTCGGCGGCTGGATCACTGACAGTTACAGTTGGCCGTGGATCTTCTTTATCAACGTGCCGATCGGGATCTTCGCGGTGATGGTGGTGCGCCAGCAACTGGCCAAACGCCCGGTGGTCACCAGTCATCAGCCGATGGATTATGTCGGGCTGATCACGCTGATCATCGGCGTGGGCGCGTTGCAGGTGATCCTCGACAAAGGCAATGACCTGGACTGGTTCGAGTCGAACTTCATCATCATCGGCGCGGCAATTTCGGTGATCGCGCTGGCGGTGTTCGTGATCTGGGAAATGACCGACCAGCATCCGGTGGTCAACCTGCGGCTGTTCGCCCACCGCAACTTCCGCATCGGCACGCTGGTGCTGGTGTTGGGTTACGCCGGGTTCTTCGGCATCAACCTGATCCTGCCGCAATGGTTGCAGACCCAGATGGGCTACACCGCGACCTGGGCCGGTTTGGCGGTGGCACCGATCGGCATTCTGCCGGTGCTGCTGTCACCGTTTGTCGGCAAGTACGCGCACAAGTTCGACCTGCGCCTGCTGGCCGGGCTGGCGTTCCTGGCGATCGGCCTGAGCTGCTTCATGCGTGCCGAGTTCACCAACGAGGTGGACTTCCAGCATATCGCTCTGGTGCAGCTGTTCATGGGGATTGGCGTGGCGCTGTTCTTCATGCCGACTCTGAGCATTCTGATGTCGGACTTGCCGCCGAGCCAGATTGCCGATGGCGCGGGTCTGGCGACGTTCCTGCGGACATTGGGCGGCAGCTTTGCGGCGTCGTTGACTACGTGGATCTGGATTCGCCGGGCGGATCAGCATCATGCCTATATGAGCGAGAGCATCAGCACCTTCGAGCCAGCGACTCGCGAGACCTTGCATTCGCTGGGTGGCGCGAGCCAATCGGCCTATGCGCAGATGGATCAGATCCTCACCAGTCAGGCGTACATGCTCTCCACAGTGGATTACTTCACGCTGCTGGGATGGGGGTTTATGGGGTTGATTCTGATTGTGTGGCTGGCCAAGCCGCCATTCGCAGCCAAGGCAGGCCCGGCCGCCAGCGGTCACTAACGTCGCCAGATCGTTCCCACGCTCCGCGTGGGAATGCAGCCCGGGACGCTCCGCGTCCCATGCCCAAGCGGACGCGGAGCGTCCATTGATGCATTCCCACGCAGAGCGTGGGAACGATCAGGCGGTGGCAGGGGCGGGCAGTGCCGGCGGCGGTGCAAAATCAAACGGCGCCAACGCAAACCCGTTCTCATCCACCTGCAACGCCCAACCCTGACGATCCCAATCCCCCAGCACAATCCGCTTCGCCGCCTGATCGCCGATCTGCAACTTGTGGATCGCCGGGCGATGGGTGTGCCCGTGAATCAGGGTTTTCACCCCGTATTCCTGCATGATCCGCGGAATTTCCTCCGGCGTGACATCGACGATGTCATTGGCCTTCATCCGCGTCTGCGCCCGGCTTTCGCTGCGCAACTTGCGCGCAAGCTTGTGGCGGGTGCGCAAGGGGAGGTTACGCAGGATGAACAGGCTGATCGGGTTGCGCAGGTAGCGGCGCAGCTTCATATAGGCTTCGTCGCGGGTGCACAGGCTGTCGCCGTGCATCAGCAGCACCGGTTCGCCGTAAAACTGCACGACACTCGGATCCTTCAACAGCGTGCAGCCGGCCTCTTTGCAGAAGGCCTTGCCGAGCATGAAGTCGCGATTGCCGTGCATCAGAAAAATGGCCGTGCCGCTGTCGCTGAGTTCGCGCAGGGCCTGGCAGATGGAACGCTGGAAGGGGGTCATGGCGTCGTCGCCAATCCACGCCTCGAAAAAGTCGCCCAGAATGTACAACGCACTCGCCGAGCGGGCGCGTCCGGCGAGCAAATCCAGAAACGCCCGGGTAATGTCCGGGCGCTCCTCTTCCAGATGCAAGTCTGAAATCAGCAATATCACGCTTCGATGATCTCGGCTTTCTCGATGATCACGTCGTCTGCTGGTACGTCCTGGTGGCCTGCCTTGGACGTGGTGGAAACGCCTTCGATCTTGTCGACAACGTCGGTGCCCGCAACCACTTTACCGAACACGGCATAACCCCAGCCCTGAGCGGTCTTGGAGGTGTGGTTGAGGAAGCTGTTGTCGGTGGCGTTGATGAAGAACTGTGCCGAGGCCGAATGCGGATCCATGGTGCGAGCCATGGCCAGGGTGTACTTCTCGTTCTTCAGGCCGTTGTCGGCTTCGTTCTGGATGCTCGGGCTCTTGTCTTTCTTTTCTTTCATGCCTGGCTCGAAACCGCCGCCCTGGATCATGAAACCTTTGATGACGCGGTGGAACACGACGTTCTCGTAGTGACCCTTTTTAACGTACTCGATGAAGTTGGCCACGGTGATCGGGGCTTTTTCAGCGTTCAGTTCGATGACGATGTCACCGAAGTTGGTGGTCAGTTTTACTTGAGTCATGATCGCTACTCTTTATAAGGAATTCGTGGGTATTGGGACATTTGCGCCCTTTACCGGTTCAGCCCGTGAGGGCCAAGGTGCGCAGTTTAGCGTGACAGGCGCGAATTTCGAGGCTGTTTTTCAAAACCCGGCGATTAAATGCATTCCTTTTAAGCCCTGCTCTGTCAGGGGCTTGACAGCATCGGCTATGATAGCGGCTTTGTTTTGTCAGGCCCGTGTCCCGGCCGCGCACTGTACGTTCAAGGATCCTATGAGCAAGCCCACTGTCGACCCTACCTCGAATTCCAAGACCGGCCCCGTTACGCCGGTCAATTTCCTGCGCCCGATCATCCAGGCGGACCTGGACTCGGGTAAGCACACGCAGATCGTCACCCGTTTCCCGCCTGAGCCCAACGGCTACCTGCACATCGGCCACGCCAAGTCGATCTGTGTGAACTTCGGCCTGGCCCAGGAGTTCGGCGGCGTTACCCACCTGCGTTTCGACGACACCAACCCGGCCAAGGAAGACCAGGAATACATCGACGCGATCGAAAGCGACGTCAAATGGCTGGGCTTCGAATGGTCCGGCGAAGTGCGCTACGCCTCGCAATACTTCGACCAGCTGCACGACTGGGCCGTCGAGCTGATCAAGGCCGGCAAGGCCTACGTCGACGACCTGACGCCCGAGCAAGCCAAGGAATACCGCGGCAGCCTGACCGAGCCTGGCAAGAACAGCCCGTTCCGCGACCGTTCGGTGGAAGAGAACCTGGACTGGTTCGCCCGCATGCGCGCCGGTGAGTTCCCGGACGGTGCCCGCGTGCTGCGCGCCAAGATCGACATGGCCTCGCCGAACATGAACCTGCGCGACCCGATCATGTACCGCATCCGCCACGCCCATCACCACCAGACCGGTGACAAGTGGTGCATCTACCCGAACTACGACTTCACCCACGGTCAGTCGGACGCCATCGAAGGCATCACCCACTCGATCTGCACCCTGGAGTTCGAAAGCCATCGTCCGCTGTACGAGTGGTTCCTCGACGCACTGCCAGTGCCGGCGCACCCGCGTCAGTACGAGTTCAGCCGCCTGAATCTCAACTACACCATCACCAGCAAGCGCAAGCTCAAGCAGCTGGTTGACGAGAAGCACGTCAACGGCTGGGACGATCCGCGCATGTCGACGCTGTCGGGCTTCCGCCGCCGTGGCTACACCCCGGCGTCGATCCGCAACTTCTGCGACATGATCGGCACCAACCGTTCCGACGGCGTGGTCGACTTCGGCATGCTCGAGTTCAGCATCCGTCAGGACCTCGACGCGAACGCCCCGCGCGCCATGTGCGTGCTGCGTCCGTTGAAAGTCGTGATCACCAACTACCCGGAAGATCAGGTCGACAACCTCGAATTGCCGCGTCATCCGCAGAAAGAAGAACTCGGCGTGCGCCAGCTGCCGTTCGCCCGTGAAATCTACATCGACCGCGATGACTTCATGGAAGAGCCGCCAAAAGGCTACAAGCGCCTGGAGCCGAACGGCGAAGTGCGTCTGCGCGGCAGCTACGTGATCCGAGCCGACGAAGCGATCAAGGACGCCGACGGCAACATCGTCGAGCTGCGTTGCTCCTACGATCCGGACACCCTGGGCAAGAACCCTGAAGGCCGCAAGGTCAAGGGCGTGATCCACTGGGTGCCGGCCGCTGCCAGCATCGAGTGCGAAGTGCGTCTGTACGATCGCCTGTTCCGTTCTCCGAACCCGGAAAAGGCCGAAGACAGCGCGAGTTTCCTGGACAACATCAACCCTGACTCACTGCAAGTGCTGACCGGTTGTCGTGCTGAACCCTCGCTGGGCAACGCACAGCCGGAAGACCGTTTCCAGTTCGAGCGCGAAGGCTACTTCGTCGCGGATATCAAGGACTCGAAACCAGGCCAGCCGGTATTCAACCGTACCGTGACCCTGCGCGATTCGTGGGGCCAGTGATCAAGTCTTAAGGAAACACCGTGCTTACGATCTACAACACGCTCACCAAGAGCAAAGAAGTCTTCAAGCCGCTGGATGGCAACAAGGTGCGCATGTACGTCTGCGGGATGACCGTGTACGACTACTGCCACCTGGGCCATGGCCGCAGCATGGTCGCGTTCGACCTGGTGACCCGCTGGTTGCGGTTCAGCGGTTATGACCTGACCTACGTGCGCAACATCACCGACATCGACGACAAGATCATCAACCGGGCCAACGAGAACGGCGAGTCGTTCGAAGCGTTGACCGAGCGCATGATCGCCGCGATGCACGAAGACGAAGCGCGCCTGAACATCAAGAAGCCGGACATGGAGCCGCGCGCCACGGATCACATTCCGGGCATGCACGCGATGATCCAGACCCTGATCGACAAGGGTTACGCCTACGCCCCGGGCAATGGCGACGTGTACTACCGCGTCGGCAAGTTCATGGGCTACGGCAAGCTCTCGCGCAAGAAGATCGAAGACCTGCGCATCGGTGCGCGGATCGAGGTCGACGAAGCCAAGGAAGATCCGCTGGACTTCGTGCTCTGGAAAGGCGTCAAGCCGGGCGAGCCGAGCTGGGAGTCGCCATGGGGCGCCGGGCGTCCGGGCTGGCACATCGAGTGCTCGGTGATGTCCACCTGCTGCCTCGGCGAGACCTTCGACATTCATGGCGGCGGCAGCGACCTCGAGTTCCCGCACCACGAAAACGAAATCGCCCAGAGCGAAGCGGCCACCGGCAAAACCTACGCCAACGCGTGGATGCATTGCGGCATGATCCGTATCAATGGCGAGAAGATGTCCAAGTCCTTGAACAACTTCTTCACCATTCGCGACGTGCTCGACAAGTACCACCCGGAAGTCGTGCGTTACCTGCTGGTGTCCAGCCACTACCGCAGCGCGATCAACTATTCGGAAGACAACCTCAAGGACGCCAAGGGCGCACTGGAGCGTTTCTACCACGCGTTGAAAGGCCTGCCGAACGTGGCACCGGCGGGCGGCGAAGCGTTCGTCGAGCGTTTCACCACGGTGATGAACGACGACTTCGGCACGCCGGAAGCCTGCGCGGTGCTGTTCGAGATGGTCCGTGAGATCAACCGTCTGCGCGAGAGCGATCTCGATGCGGCGGCCGGTCTGGCAGCGCGCCTGAAAGAACTGGCCAGCGTGCTGGGTGTGTTGCAGCTCGAAGCCGATGACTTCCTGCAGGCCGGCGCCGAAGGGCGTGTCGATGCAGCTGAAGTCGAGGCGCTGATCGCTGCGCGTCTGGCGGCACGTGCCGGCAAGGACTGGGCCGAATCCGACCGCATCCGCGACCAGCTCACCGCCATGGGCGTGGTGCTGGAGGACGGCAAGGGCGGCACGACCTGGCGTCTGGCTGACTGATTGCTGCGCCTGCTACAAACAAAACCCGCCTTGTGCGGGTTTTTGTTTTTCTGCTGCTTACTCCGGGTTGATCGTTCCCACGCTCCGCGTGGGAATGCAGCCCGGGACGCTCCGCGTCCCATGCCGAAGCGGACGCGGAGCGTCCATTGAGGCATTCCCACGCGGACGGTTCGACGCCTCGACGTGGGAACGATCCAAAATCAAAGTCCGTGATTGCTTTTGGTATTCGCATAGGTCTTGATAGCGCACGCGGCAGGATGCTCATCAGCGACGAATCCGGAAGGGAGGAATCATGGCTAATCACTATCGCGAGCTGGTATCGACACCCGGCGCCACCGGGCTGATCCTCGCGAGCTCTATCGCCCGACTGCCCCAGGCAATGATCGGCATCGGCATCATCACCATGCTGGTGCAGCAGACCGGCGTTTACTGGCTGGCCGGTGCAGTCGCTGGCACCTTTACCCTGGCCAACGCGCTGCTCGGCCCGCGCATCTCGAAACAGGTCGATCGGCATGGCCAGAGTCGCGTGCTGCCCATCGTCACGGTGTTCAGCATCGTCATGTTGCTAGCGCTGATTTTGGCGGTCCACCTGAAGGCGCCCGCCGCGTTGTTTTTTGTGCTGGCGGCACTGGCGGGAACGATGCCGAGCATGCCGTCCATGATCCGCGCACGCTGGACGCAGCTGTTTCGTGGCAAGCCGCAACTGCACACTGCGTTCTCGCTGGACACGGTCCTCACCGAACTGGCTTACATCATCGGCCCGCCACTGGCGATCGGTTTGAGCGTGAGTTTCTTTGCGGAGGCCGGGCCGCTGGTGGCGGTGGGGCTGCTGGCCGTCGGCGTGACGGCGTTTCTCATGCAGCGTCAGACCGAACCGAAAGTGGTGGCGGGCAACCGGAAAAACAGCGGATCAACCCTGCTGATTCCCGGTGTTCGCACCATTGTCCTCGCGCTGCTGGCGATGGGGGCCATCGGCGGGTCGATCGATGTCGCCGTTGTAGCGTTCGCCAATGCCCAGGGCTGGCCATCGGCTGCCACCTTCATCCTCGCCGCCTATGCGTTCGGCTCGCTGGTGGCGGGCCTGACCTTCGGCGCGTTGCGGGTGTCGCTGGCGATTGAAAAACAGTTCTTTATCGGGATATTGGTCACGGCAGTCACCGGCGTATTGCCGGTGTTCTCACCGGATGTTTATGTCCTGTCCGCGATGTTGTTTATCGCCGGCATCTCGTTCGCGCCGACCATGGTGGTGGTCATGAAGCTGGGGACGATCATCATCCCCGCGGCGAGAATGACCGAAGGGCTGACGTGGATGACCACCGGGATCAGCATTGGCGTGGCGCTGGGCGGCATGCTGGCGGGGCTGGTGATTGATGCCTGGGGCGCACGGGCAGGGTTCGGCGTTGCGATAGCCGCAGGTCTTATGATGATGGTCGTGGTGTTGATGGGCCTGCGGACGTTGGCGGCCGCATCGGCTGCGCCCGTTGAGCCCGCCGTTTCGGCCTGACCCGCTATGGGGGCACTCAGTTTTCAAGCTGCCGCAATCGCTTGTACAGCGTATTGCGGCTCACCCCCAGCCGTCGCGCCAGATGGGAAATATTGCCCCCGGCCAACTGCAACTCCCGGTTCAACGCCTCGGCATCGTTCAGGTCGATGCCCAACGGCTCGGCCACTTCGACCGGCTCCATCTCCAGATCGACAAAAAAGTCGTCCGGCAAATGCTCGGGCCGAATCGGTTGTTCCTCGGCCATCGCCAGCGCCACCTGCATCACGCTGCTGACCTGTCGCAGATTGCCCGGCCATGGATGCCGCTCGAACAGCTCCAGAACCTCGCGACTCAATCCCGCCCACTGCGACGGCTCGCGATGTTGTTCCCACAACCGCTTGAACAGCGCCTGCTTGTCGCTGCGCTCGCGTAACGGAGGCAGTTCCAAGGTCAAGCCGCCGATGCGGTAGTACAAGTCTTCGCGAAATCGCCCCAGTTGCACCTGTTCCCTGAGTGAACGGTTGGTGGCGGAGATGATCCGCAGATCCACCGGGAACAGCTCGCTGCTGCCCACCGGTTGCACGCAGCGCTCCTGCAACACGCGCAACAGGCGGGCCTGGGTCGGTAGCGGCATGTCGCCGATTTCGTCGAGGAACAGCGTACCTTTGTCGGCCTTGCGGATCAGGCCGATGCTGCCTTTCTGGTTGGCGCCGGTGAACGCGCCTTTCTCGTACCCGAACAGTTCGGACTCCACCAGTTCGGCGGGGATCGCCGCGCAGTTGACGGCAATGAACGCCTGTTTGCTGCGGGAGCTGGCCTGATGCAGGGCCTTGACGAAGACTTCCTTGCCGACCCCGGTTTCGCCGTGAATCAGCAGCGGGATGTCCTTTTCCAGCAGGCGTTCGGCCTGGCGCACGGCTTTTTCCACGCGGCTGTCGCCGAAGTGCAACGTGCTCAGGCTGATGGCCGTAGGGACGACGACTTTCGGTTCGGCTGTTATGGCTTCAGCGGTTCTTGTTTCAGTGAAGACGCGCGCCTGAATCGGCGCCTGTTTAGGCCGTTTCAACAAACACTGGAAACGATTGCGCCCGGAGGTCTGCAAGGCAAACGGCAAACCGTCCGGCTGATTGATCAACTCCAGCAACGACACCTTGAACAGGCTTTCAACGCTGACCCGCGACAACCGCACCCCCAACAGATTGTCGGCCCGACGGTTGGCCGACAGCACCTGGCCGCTCTCATCAAAGATCAGCAGCCCGGCCCACTGGCTGTCGAGGTTGTTCAACCCGGTGTTGAAGGTCAGTTGAAAGTGCTGACCATGGAACAGGTTGAGGATCAACCGGTTCTCCACGGTCTGGCTCATCATCTTGACCATACCGAGGGTGTGCGACGGTGGCAGATAGCTGTCGCTGGACACATCGAGCACGGCGATGACCTTGCGCTCGGCATCGAAAATCGGCGCGGCGGAACCGGTCATGAAGCGGTTGGCCTTGAGAAAGTGTTCATCGTGTTCAATGTGCACCGCCTGCTCGCAGGCCAGCGCGGTGCCGATGGCGTTGGTGCCGCTGGCGCGCTCGACCCAACTGGCGCCCGCCTGAAAACCACGCGCCAGGTTCGGCTCGATAAAGCGCTGGGTGCCCCAGGACGTCAGCACCTGGCCCTGATTGTCGGCCAGCATGATCAGGCAGTTGGAGTTGCTCAGGATGTTCTCGTAATACGGCAGCACTTCCTGGTGAGTGGTCTGCACCAGTGAATGATGGCGGTCGAGCAACTGCGCGATGCCGGCAGCGGGCAACTGATCGAAGGCCGGGGCGCTTTGATGATTGAGACCGAAGGCGCGGCAACGGGACCAGGAGTCCTGGACGATGGCGTCATGGGAAAGCGGCGGGGCAGGTGCGGCCATGATTGGCAGTCTCTGAAGGGTGCTTTGTTGTTTTTGTTATGGCTCGCTCGACGAGCAAAAAGCATCCATAGAGTGTTGTTCACTATTGTTCATTGTCAATCGCCCGACTGTTCAATTGTTCAGTCGCGACTGTTCACTTGTGTTCAGCTACGAACCCCGGTTCGCGTGGCCTCCAGCGAATTTTGCGGTAAATCAACAGCTTGCCGTTTCTGGCACGAATGTCGCTCTACAGCACAGGTCGCTTGACTCCAATAATAAAAAGGCCGAGCCATGTCACTCACCCTGGAGCACGTCAGCCGTACCGTCGAGGGCCAGACCTGGATCGACGATGCGAGCCTGAAATTCGAACCTGGATCCTTCAACGTTTTGCTCGGGCGCACGCTGTCCGGCAAGACCAGTCTGATGCGTCTGATGGCCGGTCTGGACAAGCCCGACAGCGGCCGCATCCTGATGAACGGCGTCGACGTCACCCAGCGCCCGGTGCGTTTGCGCAACGTGTCGATGGTCTATCAGCAATTCATCAATTACCCGACCATGACGGTGTTCGAGAACATCGCCTCGCCGCTGCGCCAGGCCGGGATCTCCAACGAGCAGATCCAGAGCAAGGTGCAGGAAACCGCGAAGATGCTGCGCATCGAGAAGTTTCTGAAGCGCTATCCGCTGGAACTCTCCGGTGGCCAGCAACAGCGCACGGCCATGGCGCGGGCGCTGGTCAAGGATGCCGAACTGATTCTGTTCGACGAGCCGCTGGTCAACCTCGACTACAAACTGCGCGAAGAGCTGCGCCAGGAAATGCGCGAGCTGTTCAAGGCGCGCCACACCATCGCCATCTACGCCACCACCGAACCCAACGAAGCGCTGGCGCTGGGCGGCACAACCACCATTCTTCATGAAGGCCGGGTGATCCAGAGCGGGCCGTCGACCGAGGTCTATCACCAGCCGCAAACGGTGCTGGCCGCCGAATTGTTCTCCGAGCCACCGATCAACCTGATGCCGGGGCGTATCGCCGGTAACGAAGTGAGTTTCGCCAACTTCGTGCACTTTCCGTTGAACGTCGACCTGCGGCCGGTGGGCGAGGGCGAGTTCCGCTTTGGCGTGCGCCCGAGCCACATCTCGCTGGTGCCGAGCAACGACGACGACCTGGAACTGGCGGTGACCGTCGAGGTGGCGGAAATCAGCGGTTCGGAAACCTTCCTGCACGTGCGCAACGAGCATTTCCTGCTGGTGCTGCATTTGCCGGGGGTTCACGAATACGACGTCGATGCGCCGATCCGCATCTATATCCCGACCCATAAACTGTTTGTGTTCGATGCGCAGGGCCGTCTGGTGCAGGCACCGGGCCGGCGTGTCGCGAGGGTTGCCTGATGGCCGAAATCCGTTTGCAGCACCTCGCCCACAGCTACAGCAAAACCCCGAGCGGGCCCGAGGATTACGCGATCCGCGAGATGGACCACATCTGGGAGCAGGGCGGCGCCTATGCCTTGCTCGGCCCTTCGGGTTGCGGCAAGTCGACCTTGCTCAACATCATTTCCGGCCTGCTCAGCCCGTCCCAGGGCCATGTGCTGTTCGACGGCAAAGCGGTCAACGACCTGACGCCGGAGAAGCGCAACATCGCGCAGGTGTTCCAGTTCCCGGTGGTGTACGACACCATGACCGTGTTCGACAACCTGGCCTTTCCCTTGCGCAATCAGGGCTTGGCCGAGGCGAAAGTACACAGCAAGGTGCAGGAAATCGCCGAAGTCCTCGACCTGCAAAACCTGCTGAGCAAAAAGGCGCGCAACCTCACCGCCGACGAAAAACAGAAAGTCTCCATGGGCCGCGGCCTGGTGCGTGATGACGTGTCGGCGATCCTGTTCGACGAGCCGCTGACGGTGATCGACCCGCACCTGAAATGGAAACTGCGGCGCAAGCTCAAGCAGATCCACGAGCAGTTCAACATCACCATGGTCTACGTCACCCACGATCAGCTGGAGGCTTCGACGTTTGCCGACAAGATCGCGGTGATGTACGGCGGCCAGATCGTCCAGTTCGGCACCCCACGGGAATTGTTCGAGCGGCCGAGCCACACCTTTGTCGGCTACTTCATCGGCAGTCCCGGCATGAACCTGATCGAAGTGCAGCCGCAACCGGGTGGGGTCGGTTTCAACTCGACCCACCTGCCGCTGTCCGACGGCTTGCAGCGCCATATCGAACACGGCCAGTGGAAAAATCTGAAGGTCGGCATCCGCCCCGAATTCATTCATGTGTGGGACGAACCGTTTGATGACGCGATGCAGGCACGGGTCGTACACGTCGAAGACCTCGGCACCTACAAGATCATGACCCTGGACCTGGACGGCGCGCCGCTGAAAGTGCGTCTGGCCGAGGACAAACCGGTGCCGCAGGGCACGGCATACATCAGTTTTCCGGCGCAGTGGCTGATGGTCTATGCCGACGAATTTCTGCTGGATGCCACCGACA
Organism: Pseudomonas sp. B21-021; assembly: GCF_024749205.1. Taxonomy (NCBI): domain Bacteria; kingdom Pseudomonadati; phylum Pseudomonadota; class Gammaproteobacteria; order Pseudomonadales; family Pseudomonadaceae; genus Pseudomonas; species Pseudomonas sp. B21-021. Next base: position 4,136,752 of record NZ_CP087192.1, on the reverse strand, counting down.
GCGAGGTACAGCCATGAACAAGGTGCAGAACAACAAAGCCTGGTGGCTGGTGTTGCCGGTGTTCCTGCTGGTGGCGTTCAGTGCGGTGATCCCGATGATGACCGTGGTCAACTATTCGGTGCAGGACATCTTCGACCAGTCCAGCCGCTACTTCGTCGGCGCCGACTGGTACAAGCAGGTGCTGCTCGATCCGCGTCTGCACGACTCGTTGCTGCGCCAGTTCATCTACTCGGCGTGTGTGCTGCTGATCGAAATCCCGCTCGGCATCGCCATTGCGCTGACCATGCCGACCAAGGGCCGCTGGTCATCGGTGGTGCTGATCGTGCTGGCGATCCCGCTGCTGATTCCGTGGAACGTGGTCGGCACCATCTGGCAGATTTTCGGCCGCGCCGACATCGGCCTGCTGGGTTCGAGCCTCAATGCCATGGGCATCAGCTACAACTATGCGGCCAACACCATGGACGCCTGGGTCACCGTGCTGGTGATGGACGTCTGGCACTGGACTTCACTGGTGGCACTGTTGTGTTTCTCCGGGCTGCGGGCGATTCCCGATGTGTATTACCAGGCCGCGCGCATCGACCGGGCCTCGGCCTGGGCCGTGTTCCGGCACATTCAGCTGCCCAAGTTGAAGAGCGTGCTGCTGATCGCGGTGATGCTGCGCTTCATGGACAGCTTCATGATCTATACCGAGCCGTTCGTACTCACCGGTGGCGGACCGGGTAACTCGACGACCTTCCTGAGTCAGACCCTGACCCAGATGGCCGTAGGCCAATTCGACCTGGGGCCGGCGGCGGCATTCTCGCTGGTGTACTTCCTGATCATCCTGCTGGTGTCCTGGCTGTTCTATACCGCCATGACCCACAACGATGCCAACCGCTGAGGCCCGGCCATGAGCAAAAGAAAGCTGATTCCACTGCTGCTCTACATCCTGTTCCTGCTGGTGCCGATCTACTGGCTGCTGAACATGTCGTTCAAGAGCAATACCGAAATCCTCGGCGGACTGACCCTTTTCCCACAGGATTTCACGCTGGCGAACTACAAGGTGATTTTCACCGACCCGAGCTGGTACACCGGCTATATCAACTCGCTGTACTACGTCAGTCTGAACACGATCATTTCTCTGACCGTGGCACTGCCGGCGGCCTACGCGTTTTCCCGCTACCGCTTTCTCGGCGACAAGCATCTGTTCTTCTGGCTGCTGACCAACCGCATGGCGCCGCCGGCGGTATTCCTGCTGCCGTTCTTCCAGTTGTACTCGTCGATCGGCCTGTTCGACACCCACATCGCCGTGGCGCTGGCGCACTGCCTGTTCAACGTGCCGCTGGCGGTGTGGATCCTCGAAGGTTTCATGTCCGGGGTGCCGAAAGAAATCGACGAAACCGCCTACATCGACGGCTACAGCTTTCCCAAGTTCTTCGTGAAGATCTTCATTCCGCTGATCGGCTCCGGCATCGGTGTGACGGCGTTTTTCTGCTTCATGTTTTCCTGGGTCGAACTGCTGCTGGCGCGCACGCTGACCTCGGTGAACGCCAAACCGATCGCGGCGGTGATGACGCGCACGGTGTCGGCGTCCGGCATTGACTGGGGTGTACTGGCGGCGGCGGGGGTGTTGACTATTCTCCCCGGCATGCTGGTGATCTGGTTCGTTCGCAACCACGTGGCCAAGGGCTTTGCCCTGGGCCGGGTCTGAGGAACTGATGATGGAATGGATGAGCTGGACCGTCCCGACGGCGGCGTTTTTCATCGTGATCGGGTTGATCCTGGTGGGCATGACCACCTGGGAATTGCGCTCGCCGAGCATCTTGCGGCGAGGGTTTCTGCCGATTGCCACCACCCGTGGCGATCGCTTGTTCATCGGTCTTCTCGGCAGCGCCTACCTGCATCTGCTGGTAATCGGCGTGACCGACTGGAGCATCTGGGTAGCGTCCGCGTTGTCCCTGGTGTGGCTGTTGGCTGTGATGCGTTGGGGCTAGTCGAATCGCTCGGCAATCTTGCTCCGAAAACCTAACAGGAGGTCTCTATGTTCGATAAGAAAAATAAGCTGCGACATAGCATTTCATTGGCAGCCATGCTGGCACTCAGCGGTTTGAGCGCGTCCGCCTGGGCCGACGCCTACGAAGATGCCGCAAAAAAATGGATCGGCAGCGAGTTCAAGCCGTCGACCCTGACGGCCGAGCAGCAACTCGAAGAACTGAAGTGGTTCATCAAGGCGGCCGAGCCGTTTCGCGGGATGGACATCAAAGTCGTCTCGGAAACCCTGACCACCCACGAATATGAATCCAAGGTGCTGGCCAAGGCCTTCAGCGAAATCACCGGGATCAAGCTGACCCACGACCTGCTGCAGGAAGGCGACGTCGTGGAAAAAATGCAGACGGTGATGCAGTCGGACAAGAACATCTACGACGGCTGGGTCAACGACTCGGACCTGATCGGTACGCACTTTCGCTACGGCAAGACCGAATCGATCACCGACCTGATGGCCAACGAAGGCAAGAACTTCACTTCGCCGACCCTCGACATCAAGGACTTCATCGGCATCTCCTTCACCACCGCGCCGGACGGCAAGATCTATCAATTGCCCGACCAGCAGTTCGCCAACCTGTACTGGTTCCGCGCCGACTGGTTCGAACGTGCCGACCTGAAAGCCAAGTTCAAGGAAAAGTACGGCTATGAACTCGGCGTGCCGGTGAACTGGTCGGCCTATGAAGACATCGCCAAATTCTTCAGCGAAGACGTCAAGGAAATCGACGGCAAACGCATCTACGGGCACATGGACTACGGCAAGAAAGACCCGTCGCTCGGCTGGCGCTTCACCGATGCCTGGTTCTCCATGGCCGGTGGCGGCGACAAAGGCCTGCCGAACGGCTTGCCGGTTGACGAGTGGGGCATTCGCGTCGAAGACTGTCATCCGGTCGGCTCCAGCGTCACTCGTGGCGGCGACACCAATGGCCCGGCCGCGGTGTTTGCTACCACCAAATATGTCGACTGGCTGAAAAAATACGCGCCACCGGAAGCGGCGGGCATGACCTTCTCCGAGTCCGGCCCGGTGCCGTCCCAGGGCAACATCGCCCAGCAGATCTTCTGGTACACCGCCTTCACCGCCGACATGACCAAACCGGGCCTGCCGGTGGTCAACGCCGACGGCACGCCGAAATGGCGCATGGCGCCGTCGCCACGCGGGCCGTACTGGGAAGAGGGGATGAAACTCGGTTATCAGGACGTGGGCTCGTGGACCTTCATGAAATCCACGCCTGAGAAACAGAAACTCGCGGCCTGGCTGTACGCGCAGTTCGTGACCTCGAAAACCGTGTCGCTGAAGAAAACCATCGTCGGCCTGACGCCGATTCGCGAGTCGGACATCAACTCGCAAGCGATGACCGATCTGGCACCGAAGCTTGGTGGTCTGGTCGAGTTCTACCGCAGCCCGGCCCGCGTGCAATGGACGCCGACCGGCACCAACGTGCCGGACTACCCACGTCTGGCACAACTGTGGTGGAGCCACATCGCCGAAGCCGCCAGCGGCGAGAAGACCCCGCAACAGGCCCTCGACGGTCTGGCCAAGGATCAGGACGCGATCATGACCCGTCTGGAACGCTCCAAGGCCCAAGCGGTGTGCGCACCGAAAATGAACCCCGAGCGCGACGCGCAATACTGGTTCGACCAGCCGGGCGCACCAAAACCGAAACTGGCCAACGAGAAACCGAAAGGCGAAACCGTGAGCTACAACGAACTGCTCAAGTCGTGGGAGGCGGCACGCAAGTAAGGTTTTTTGCGGGGCGGAACGGCACCTTCGGGTGCCGTTTTTTTTAGCCCTCGATTTCACGTTTCACCGCCCGACGCACCGCTTTGAGGAGAGCGTTTTCAAAGGCGTTGTGCCCGGCGTGCAGCAACCGGCAGTGGATGTTCATGCGTTGCCTGAGCCAGCGCACGCTGGCCATGCCATGGGTATCGCGGATGCCCTGGATCAGCAGGGTGTTGTCGTCAAGGGTCAGGTCTTCATCCTTTGGTGTGAAGCAGTAGTTCTGCAGGTGGTAATGCAGTTCCAGACGGATCGCGAGCACCGCTTCCTGATCGACGAAACGCTCCAGAGTGTCGGGGCAGATCGTCTGCCCTGTGCGACGTAGAACAGCGTTCAACCATTCGATGGCGGCGCGGTGTTGCTGCGATGGACAGCCTTCGCCGAGGATCCGGTAGATGTCCTTCGCGCGATGGCCTGACGACGTTTGAGGCGATTGCGCCAGCCCGTCATTGAGCGCCTGATCGTAGGCCCGGACATTGTCGGCAAACGGCACGAATACCGAGACCAGCTTGGTTTTCAGCAGGTGCTGCGGGTAACGCTGCTGGTACTGAATCGCCAGCCAGCTACCCCATGACACGCCCAGCACGCTGATTTTTTCGAAGCCGAAATGCTGGCGCAGGGCATCGATGTCTTCGACACACAGCCCGGTAGTGTTATCCCGAAGTTCGCCGTAGGGCGTCGAGCGTCCGCAGCCCCGTTGGTCAAACAGGATGATGTCGAACCTATCCGGTTCGAAGAACTGCAAATGGTGGCGGCTGATACGCCCGCCGGGGCCGCCATGGAGGAAAAACACCGGTTCGTGTCCCGGAACACCATGGCGTTCCCAATAGAGTTGATGGCCGTCGCCGGTCGGGTAATAACCTCGGCTGTGCAGGGAAAAGCTCATGGCGTCGGAACCGTCAGACGATAGAACTGGAACAGCTCGACCTGCCCCGGTCGCGCCGCGACGCTGGATTCAAGTTTCAGGTGGTGGAGGGAGGCAAGCCAGGTCACCGGAATCAGCACCGGGGTGTGACCGAAGACGAGGATCGTGCCACCGAGATTGACGCAGCGGATCAGCGACTCGAATGCGGTCTGGGCTTCCCGGCGGGTCAAGACTTCGGCGTTGAGGAACCGCAGGATCAAGACATCGCAGCGAATCCCGGCATCGAAAGCTTCACTCGCCTCCAGCACGTCGAATTCGACGGAGATCCCGCTGTGCCAGCGCCTGGCGTGTTCGATCATCGAGGCCGAACGGTCACTGCCCAGGCACAGACAGTCGGGGAGGGCGCGGGCGAGGTGGGCGATGAACGCGCCGGTCGAACAGGCCGGGTCGTAAATCAGTGCGCCTTTTTCAGTGATGGCCTGGAGCAGCCCGGCGCAGTATTCGCGCAAGTGGTGCTCGTCGGTGTTCAGCTGTTCGGCCAGTGATTCGTTGCATTGCCAGAAGTCTGCTGGGCAGACCGCCTCCCGACCGATCTCATCCAGCAGTGGAAAGGGAAACAGGATCTCGCTGTCAGCCTGATGCAAGGCGTGCTCGAAGACCCGAGCCTTCTCTGGGGGAGAAACCGTCCGATACCCGATCGACAACCCGTCATCACCCCACAATGAGTGGAGATGCGGGCCAAACAACATGCCGGGGTTGAGCGCGCTGCTGGCCTGCCATCGAAAATGCCGGTCACGTTGCAGGAGCTTGCGGCCGACCCAGAGCTCATCGTTCACCCGCAGGAAAAAAACGTGATGCAGTCCGCTGCCGCGTGGTTCGAGGTAGTGGCCAACAGCGCCGTTCTCGTTGAGGTAAAGGCGCATCGAACGAGCCAATGTCAGCTCCCGGGTGCGATCAAGTCGGTTCATGGGGCTGGCCTCTCCAATGTCCGGCCCCTCGCTTGCGGGATGACGACGTTGCCGCTGGAGACCACGAAGAAGCGCTCCAGTCCGGGGATCACCACGTTGAGCAGGGTGGTGCCGAGCTCGGTTCGCTGCAGGACGGCTGCACCCAGCGTACGGCCATGAATCCGCAGGTCTTGAGTCAGCAAGTGCAGTTGATTTTGCACCGTCAGGTCTTTAGCGGAATCCGCCAGTCTCACCTCGTGTTGAATGCAGCGATGCAGCAGCGTCTGCGGATCGAACTGCGCACAGCGCAGCAGGCGCGGGAAAGGCTGCAGGTTGCGCAGCGCATTGTTCAGCGTCTGTCGGTATTCGGGTTCGGCGGCGCTGAGTTGCAACTGCACCAGTTCAGTGAGCGCCCGCCACGCCGCATGGCGCGGTTCGAGGGAGCTGCCACTACCGAATACCTGTGGATGAGGCCCCGGCTTCGTCGTGAACGCCAGAAAGGTCCGGGTCATGAACTCGGTGCTGATATCCACCAGCACGATTTCGCCGTCGATTTCCTGCTCGGCATCGGCCCATAGACGACCGAGTTCGTCGCTTTCAGCGAGGCGCGCCACCCGTCGCAGTGGTGGATGGTTCTGGTAATAAAAATGATCGAGCAGAAACAACGATACGGCGTCGCGCTCGATGCATTCGTTGGCGGCGTGCAGCATCGCTTCGTTGTAAGTGGCGCCAATCGCGGTGCCGTTGTTGCTGGCGTAGCGCTGCACGGCGCGGTAGTCCGCCATGCCCGGTGACGAGGGCAAACGTGAGCCGTTCGGCGAGGTCAGCGCCAACGGATAGGAAAACCGGTCATGCCACGGCGGACAGACATAGGTCCGGCAGGTGATGCGCACGTTTTGCTGGCAGGTGAGCCTGTGCAGGAGCGAGTCATCGGCAAACACCGGCGTGTCTTTGAAATAGCGTTCCGTCTCGTGGTGAACATCGTAGGTACAGAGTTCATCCGTCCAGTAGTGCTCGAGCGCTTCATAAAGCGCGCCCAGGTGCGCCTGATCCGCATAGCCCTTGCCGGAGCCACGGGCATGACGGTTGTCGTCGCCATGAAGACTCGCCTGAACGGCAACCACTTTGCTGCCGAGGGTGCGGGTGTGCGGTGTGAGGCCCAGGCGTGAAAGTTCGGTGTGAATACGCCGTTCTGCCTGATCGGCGGTGAGCTCACGCTCGGCCAACGTTGTCTTGTCCATGATTCCCTTCCTGGAAAGCCCGCGAGGGCGCAAGGCCCCCGCGGGTTCTGTCACTCGGCGTTGAGTTCCGCCTGTTCTTCCTCGGTCAGTTGCAGCGCTTCGATCTGCTCTGGCGAGGGTGCTTCCTGCTCTTCCAGTTCATCGATAGGGTTTGCGTTCAAGCTGCCCATGTAGCCCATGATGTTGCTCCTTGGTTGTTGTTTGGGAGTGCTGTTGCAAGCACGAGCCGAATCTAAAAGGGCGGTGAGGGCGGGGTCAAAAATGTCCAGACGTTTCCAGCCGCGGGTTTCAGCGGTGTCGAAACACGTACTGATAAAACGTGAATTGACGCCGGGCGGACGTGTTTCTGGGGGGCAGCACTGCGTGGCAACGGGCGAACCACGCGAAAGGAATCAGCGGTCTGAGGCGTTCTGTCTGTTGTCGTTGTCAGACGTTTCAGCGCGGGGACGACGCAAATTCGTACTGAAGAATCTACGGGGATGGATGCAGCACTTGTGCGGTGATTTTTCCTATGAGGTTTCAGAAAACACCGCACAAATCGGCTTGAAGGTTTAGTGCCGTTCCCGGTGCAACGCGGGAAACACCAGACTGAACACCGTCATCGCCCCCGGACGGCTTTGAACCTGCGCGGAGCCCTGATGCAAGGTCATGATCGAATGCACGATGGCCAGTCCCAGACCGGTACTGCCCTGTGAACGGGTGCGACTGCTGTCGACCCGGTAAAAACGGTCGAACAGATACGGCAGGTGCTGCGCTTCGATGCCTGTGCCGGGATTGCTCACCCGCAGCGACACCTCGTTCGGCGCCTGTTCGATGAACAGCGAAACGGTCTTGCCGGACGGGCAGTGGCGCAGGGCATTGGACAGCAGATTGGAAATCGCTCGCTGAATCATCAGCCGGTCGCCCGACACCTGAGCGCTGCCGATGACTTTCAGGTCGATCTGTTTGTCCTGTGCCGTCAGGGAAAACAGATCCGCCACCTTGGACGCCTCTTCCTCCAGCGCAATCGGCTCGAACGAAGCGTGCGCCGCAGGCTGGCTGGCCTGGGCCAGGAACAGCATGTCCGAGACAATCCGCGCGACCCGCTCCAGCTCTTCGGTGCAGGACACCAGAACGTTGGTGTATTCCTCGACCGAGCGCTCCCGCGACAGCGTCACCTGGGCCTTGCCCATCAGGTTGTTGATCGGCGTGCGCAGCTCGTGGGCCAAGTCATCGGAGAACTGCGACAACTGCTGCACGCCGCTGTCCAGGCGATCGAGCATGACGTTGATGCCCTGCGCCAGCTCGCTGAGTTCCTGGGGCATGTTCAGCACCGACAGGCGATGATCGAGATCCTGCGTCGTCACTCGCGCCGCTACTTTGCGGAATTCGCGCAACGGTGCCAGCCCTCGCTGCACGGCCCCCCATGCGGTCAGGCCGATGAACACCAGCAGCAACGGCAAAGCCATCAACGTCGAGCGCAAATAAGCGCTGAGCAGAGCCTGATCGTGGGCGTTATCCATCGACAGCAGCACTGGTACGCTGCTGCCGTCCTTGAGGCGAATCAGCTTGGAGACGGTGAGAAACTTCACGCCTTCAGCATCGGCGCTGTCGGTGTGGGTCAACTGATCGGTGGTCGCCCGTACCGCTTTCAGTTCAACCCGTGGATCGGTCAGGCCCGACCCGGATTTGAGCAGCGGGGTGCGCAGGTTGTTCAGGTCATAAATGGTCAGCGTCAGGTTGTCATGCCCCATGACCTGATCGAGCAGAATGTGCGGCTTGGCACTGATCTCACCGGTGTCGGCGTACAACGTCAGGCTGTGCTCGACCTGTTCCATCTTTTTTTCCAGGCTGTCGCGCGATAGCGCGTTCAGCTCATGGGTCAGGGCGAAATACGCGAGGATCGCCAGAAACACCACCAGCAATGCGCCGAGAATGCTGACCGTCAGACCCAGACGCAGCGACAGGCTGGCCGGCTTCATTCCCGCGCCTCCAGCACATAGCCGACACCGCGCAGGGTGTGGATCAGTTTGCTGTCGAACGGGTCGTCGATCTTCGCCCGCAAGCGGCGGATCGAGACCTCGACCACGTTGGTGTCGCAGTCGAAATTCATGTCCCACACCAGCGAGATGATCTGGGTGCGGGTCAGCACTTCGCCGGACTGGCGCATCAGCAGGTGCAGCAGGGCGAATTCCTTGGTGGTCAGGTCGATGCGCTGGGTGCCGCGAAAGGCCCGGTGACGGCCCGGATCAAGTTCCAGATCGGCGACCTTGAGCACCTGCGGCACCGGAATGTTCTCGCTGCGACGCATCAACGTGCGTACCCGCGCCAGCAGTTCCGGAAACTCGAACGGCTTGACCAGATAATCATCGGCACCCAGATCCAGACCCCGGATCTTGTCCGCCAGCCGCCCGCGTGCGGTGAGCATCATCACCCGGGTGGAGTGGGTGCGACGCAGTTGTTCCAGCACGCTCCAGCCGTCGAGTTCCGGCAGGTTCACATCGAGAATGATCAGGTCATAAACCTGTTGTTGCGCCAGGTGCAAACCGTCAGCGCCGTTAACGGCGTGGTCAACGATATAACCACTTTCGGTCAGGCCCTGATGCAAGTATTCGGCAGCTTTAAGCTCGTCCTCGACGACAAGGATTCGCATGATGTTTCACCACTTTTAATGAATGGGTATTTAAGTAAGTGAGTCGGGAAGTTGCAGTTTTTACAGAGGCTTCCTGACGGACTTTGGAACTGGATGGCGTGCACGGTAAAGGCTGTAGTGGCTACAGAGTCAACGCCTGATGCCTTTAAATCGGCCATCCGCGACGGCCTGTCGCAGCGAAATAGTGGGTTTTCCATGACTTCCATTTCGGCAAGTGCTGTTCGGCGGATAACTAACGCGCATTTGTTTCTATCTATTGCAACAAACTCATTCGAACTTCGAATCCTAGAGCAAAACAACTTCGATAAACCGTGGATAACGGATTTGTAATGTTCACGTCACCTTGTCGATAAGTTCAAAACCCTACCGTGGCGCCATCAACGATTCTTGATTGAAGGAAGCCTTCCATTGCCCGGTTTAATTGAACTGACGGCGCGATCACGCCTGAAAAAAACCGCCAGCGGCCTCTTGTTGCTGGCCTGTACCAGCCTTGCCAGTGCATCGACCCTGACCCTGGATCAGGCGCTGCAAACGGCCTTCGCCGGCAACCCTGATCTGGCCGCCGCGCAGTGGGAAATCGGCATTGCCGAAGGTGACCGCAAGCAGGCTGGCCTGATCCCGAATCCCGAAGTGTCGTGGGAGGCCGAAGACACCCGGCGCGAATCGCGCACCACCACGGTGATGCTCAGCCAGCCGATCGAGCTGGGCGGCAAGCGTGGCGCGCGGATTGATGTGGCGAGCCGTGCGCAGGACGCCGCCGGCATCGAGCTGGAGCGCAAGCGCAACGCATTGCGCGCCGACGTGCTTCAAGCGTTCAACGGTGCGCAGACCGCGCAGCAACGTTTGCAACTGGCCCGGCAGTCGCTGCAGCTTGCCGAGCACGGTTTGCGTGTGGCGCAGGGACGAATCGAGGCAGGCAAGTCGTCGCCGGTGGAAGGCACGCGGGCGCAAGTGCAGCTCTCGGAAGTGCGCCTGGAATTGAGCCGCGCCGAGCGCGATCAGGCCAATGCGTACCAGCAATTGGCGCAGGTCATGGGCGCCCCGTTGCCGACGTCGACTACGGTGCAGAGCGCGACTCAAAGCCTGCCCAGCGTACCGCCGCCCACCCGTTTGCTTGAGCGCCTGAACGAAACAGCGGAGCTGCGGCTGGCCAGGTTGCAGATCGAGCAGCGCGAGGCGTCGCTGGGGCTGGAAAAGTCCCAGCGGATTCCCGATCTCACCGTCAGCATCGGCAGCCAGTACAGCGAAACCGAGCGCGAGCGGGTCAACGTGGTGGGGCTGTCGATGCCGATTCCGCTGTTCAACCGCAATCAGGGCAACGTGCTGGCGGCGGCTCGGCGTACCGATCAGGCGCGGGACCTGCGCAACGCCACCGAACTGCGCTTGCGCACGGAAATCCAGACCACGCTGGCGCAATGGCAGACCGCCAACGGCGAAATCCAGGCGTTCGACCGGACCATCCTGCCCGCCGCGCAAAGTGCCGTGGACAGCGCCACTCGCGGTTTCGAAATGGGCAAGTTCGGCTTCTTCGACGTGCTCGACGCCCAGCGCACATTGATCGCCGCTCGCAGCCAATACATCCAGGCGGTGAGCGAGGCGACCGACGCCCGGGTCCGCATCGAACGCATCTTCGGCGACCTCAGCGCCAACCCTTGAATTTCAACTTTCTGATCACTGCGCGATGGCTTGGCGCAGAGGAGTTTCCATGGACAAAAAACTGATCGTGGTCGCTGCGGCGACGTTGGCGCTGGGCATTGGCATCGGCTCGATGTGGAGCGGCAATGCGTCGATCGATGCGCATGCCGATGAAGCGGCGGAACACGCCGATCACGCCGAAGAAGGCGCCGCTGCTGACGGCGAGCACGCCGAAGAAGGGCACATCGAATTGACGGCAGAGCAGATCGCGGCGGCGGGGATTCAACTGGCCGCCGCGCAGGCGCAGAACTTCAGTCTCGGTCTGTCGTTTCCCGGCGAAGTGCGCTTCGACGAAGACCGCACCGCGCATGTGGTGCCGCGCGTACCGGGCGTGGTCGAGTCGGTGTCGGTCAATCTCGGTCAGTCGGTGAAGAAAGGTCAGTTGCTGGCCGTGATCGCCAGTCAGCAGATTTCCGATCAGCGCAGTGAGCAGGCAGCCGCGCAACGCCGTCTGGCCTTGGCGCGCACGATGTTCGAGCGTGAGAAGAAACTGTGGCAGGACAAGATCTCCGCCGAACAGGATTTCCTTCAGGCGCGTCAGGCCCTGGAAGAAGCCGAAATCGCCGTAAGCAATGCCCGGCAAAAGATCAGCGTGCTCAGTGGCAGCGTGGTCGCCACCGGAGGCAATCGATATGAACTGCGGGCGCCTTTCGACGGTGTAGTGGTGGAAAAACACCTGACGCCGGGCGAGGTGGTCGATGAAACCACGGCGGCGTTTACGCTTTCGGATCTGTCGCGGGTGTGGGTCACGTTCGGCGTTTCACCGAAGGACCTGAACAAGGTGCAGGTGGGCAAATCCGTCACCGTCAGCGCGGCGGAGTTGAACGCCGAAGTCAGCGGCACCGTGGCTTACGTCGGCAGCCTGCTCGGCGAACAGACCCGTACCGCGACCGTGCGCGTCACCCTGGAAAACCCGCAAGGCTCATGGCGTCCCGGCCTGTTCGTCACCGCGGTCGCCACCGACAGCCGTCAGGCCAAAGTCGCCGTACCGGAAACCGCGATCCAGACCGTCGAGGACAAACCCACGGTATTCGTGCGCACCGACGACGGCTTCAAGGCCCAAGCGGTGGAGCTGGGCAGTCGGGCGGCGGGGCAAGTGGAAGTCACCGCCGGACTGGAGCCTGGCGTGCAAGTCGCCAGCGCCGGCAGCTTCGTCCTCAAATCGGAGCTGGGCAAAGCCTCGGCCGAGCACAGTCATTAATCGCGGAAGACTCCCATGTTCGAACGCCTGATCCAGTTTGCCATCGAGCAGCGCATCATCGTGCTGCTCGCCGTTCTGCTCATGGCCGGCCTCGGCATCGCCAGTTATCAGAAACTGCCGATCGACGCTGTGCCCGACATCACCAACGTCCAGGTACAGATCAACACCGGCGCGGCCGGATTCTCGCCGCTGGAAACCGAGCAGCGCATCACTTTCCCGATTGAAACCGCGATGGCCGGCCTGCCGGCGCTGGAGCAGACGCGCTCGCTGTCGCGCTCGGGCTTGTCGCAGGTCACGGTGATCTTCAAGGACGGCACCGATCTGTTCTTTGCCCGGCAATTGGTCAACGAACGGTTGCAGTCCGCCAAGGAGCAGTTGCCCGAAGGTGTGGAAGCAGTGATGGGGCCGATTTCCACCGGGCTCGGCGAGATCTTTTTATGGACGGTCGAGACCAAGGAAGGCGCGCTGAAAGGGGACGGCACGCCCTACACGCCGACCGACTTGCGGGTGATTCAGGACTGGATCATCAAGCCGCAACTGCGCAACGTCCCCGGGGTGGCGGAGATCAACACCATCGGCGGTTTTGCCAAGGAGTACCAGATCGCGCCCGATCCGAAAAAACTCGCGGCCTACAAGCTGACCCTCACCGATCTGGTGACGGCGCTGGAGCGCAACAACGCCAACGTCGGCGCCGGGTACATCGAGCGCAGCGGCGAGCAGTTGCTGATTCGCGCGCCGGGCCAGGTAGCGAGCACCGAGGACATCGCCAACATCGTCATGGCCAACGTCGACGGCACGCCGATCCGCATCAAAAACGTCGCCACCGTGGACATCGGCCGCGAACTGCGTAGCGGCGCCGCGACGGAAAATGGCCGTGAAGTGGTGCTCGGCACGGTGTTCATGTTGATTGGCGAAAACAGCCGTACGGTCTCTCAGGCCGTCGCCGCGAAACTCGAACAGATCAACAAATCCTTGCCCGCCGGCGTGATCGCGGTGCCGGTGTACGACCGCACGCATCTGGTCGACAAGGCCATTGCCACGGTGAAGAAGAATCTCGTCGAAGGCGCGATTCTGGTGATCGCGATCCTGTTTCTGTTCCTCGGCAATATCCGCGCCGCGCTGATCACGGCGATGGTGATTCCTCTGTCGATGCTGTTCACCTTCACCGGGATGTTCAGCAACAAGGTCAGCGCCAACCTGATGAGCCTCGGCGCGCTGGACTTCGGCATCATCGTCGACGGCGCGGTGGTGATCGTCGAAAACACCCTGCGACGGCTGGCCCATGCGCAGCAGCATCACGGGCGATTGCTGACGCGATCCGAGCGTTTCCATGAAGTGTTTGCGGCGGCGAAAGAGGCGCGGCGCCCGCTGATTTTCGGCCAGTTGATCATCATGGTCGTGTACCTGCCGATCTTCGCCCTGAGCGGCGTCGAAGGGAAAATGTTCCACCCGATGGCGTTCACAGTGGTCATCGCGTTGCTTGGCGCCATGCTCTTGTCGGTGACCTTTGTGCCGGCGGCAATTGCGCTGTTCGTGACCGGCAAGGTCAAGGAAGAAGAGGGCGTGGTGATGCGCGGCGCCTGTCGCGTTTATGCACCGGCGCTGAACTGGGTCATGTCCCATCGGACGATGGCGGTCGGTGCTGCGTTGGGTGTGATTGTGCTCAGCGGTGTGGTCACCAGCCGCATGGGCAGCGAGTTTGTGCCGAGTCTCAGCGAAGGCGATTTTGCCTTGCAGGCGTTGCGCGTGCCGGGCACCAGCCTGACGCAATCGGTGGATATGCAGCAGCGGCTGGAGACGTTGATCCTTAATAAGGTGCCGGAAGTCGAGCGTGTATTCGCCCGCACTGGCACTGCCGAAATCGCCTCTGACCCGATGCCGCCGAACATCTCCGACAGCTACGTGATGCTCAAACCGAAGGAGCAATGGCCGGACCCGGGCAAGTCCCGCGAAACCCTGATGGCCGAACTGCAACAGGCCGCGGCAACGCTGCCGGGCAGCAACTATGAACTGTCGCAGCCGATCCAGTTGCGCTTCAACGAACTGATCTCCGGCGTGCGCAGCGACGTGGCGGTCAAGGTGTTCGGTGATGACATGGACGTGCTCAACGCCACGGCGGCGAAGATTGCCGCCGCGATGCAGAAGGTCAACGGCGCGTCCGAGGTCAAGGTCGAGCAAACCACCGGTCTGCCGGTGCTGACCATCAACATCGACCGCGACAAGGCCGCGCGTTACGGGCTCAACGTTGGCGATGTGCAGGACACCATTGCGGTGGCCGTCGGCGGGCAGAAGGCCGGGACGCTGTATGAAGGTGACCGTCGATTCGACATGGTGGTGCGCTTGTCCGACGCCATGCGCAAGGACATCGACGGGTTGTCGGCATTGTTGATTCCGGTGCCGGCGGCGGGTGGTGATGCCTCCAGTCAGATCGGCTTCATTGCGCTGAAGGACGTTGCCAGCCTCGATCTGGTGCTGGGGCCGAATCAGGTCAGCCGCGAAAACGGCAAGCGCCTGGTGATCGTCAGCGCCAACGTGCGTGGGCGTGACATCGGTTCTTTTGTCGCGGAGGCAGGCGAAGCGATCGAGCGCGACGTGCAGGTGCCGGCGGGTTACTGGACCACCTGGGGCGGGCAGTTCGAGCAACTGCAATCGGCGGCCAAGCGCTTGCAGATCGTGGTGCCGGTGGCGTTGCTGCTGGTGTTCGGGTTGTTGTTCATGATGTTCAACAACCTCAAGGACGGCTTGCTGGTGTTCACCGGGATTCCGTTTGCGCTGACCGGCGGGGTCATGGCGTTGTGGCTGCGCGATATTCCGCTGTCGATCTCGGCGGGTGTCGGGTTTATCGCGCTGTCCGGCGTGGCGGTGCTCAACGGGCTGGTGATGATTGCGTTCATTCGTAACTTGCGGGAGGAGGGACGTTCGCTGTCCGAAGCGATTCACGAAGGTGCGCTGACGCGATTGCGCCCGGTATTGATGACTGCGCTGGTGGCGTCTTTGGGCTTCATTCCGATGGCGCTTGCGACCGGCACCGGGGCCGAGGTGCAGCGACCGCTGGCGACGGTAGTGATTGGCGGGATCCTGTCCTCGACCATTCTCACGTTGCTGATCCTGCCGGCGCTGTATCAGCTGGCACATCGTCGGGACGAGGACACTGGTCAACTGAATAGATGATCTACCTGTGGGAGCGAGCTTGCTCCGGGCGGCGATCCGACGAAAGCGGTCTGTCATTCAATTCATTAGTCGACTGACACGGCCTCTTCGCGAGCAAGCTCGCTCCCACAGTTTTTGTATTGATCCAATAGGACGGTGGCACATAACGGATATGTAATTTCGGCGCCACCGTCACGAAAGGTTCGGATTGTTACCTTGATCCCGTCAGTGACTTGAATGAGGAATCAACGATGAAACTTGCACAGATTGGCGCGTTTGCCGTGGCTCTGATGATGTCTTCCCTGGTGTTGGCCGAAGGTGGCGGCGACCGCACTTTCGACCGAATGATGGCCGCCAATGAGCGCTCGATGGAGATTTTTGCTACGAAGGAAAAGGCCCGTGATCCGGTCGTCGTGAACGACAAGAAGGACGACAAGACCCAAGACCTGTAAGCGTGCTGCCAGTGAATGAGCCCGTCATCGCACATCGATGGTGGGCTTTTTTATGAGTCGTGATTTGAAGGAAGCGAATATGAAAACTCTAAAGCTGTTGGCGTTTACCGCTGTCATGGCGATCTCCTTGAATGCGTTGGCCGAAGGCGGTGGCGACAGAACGTTCGACCGGGCGCTCAGTGCCAACACCAAAGCCATGGAGCAGTACGCGGCCAGTCAGGGCAAAGCGGCGCCGGTGGTCAAGGAATATGAGTACGGGATGAAGCTGGATGTGAAGAAGGTGGTGAGCGTTGTCCGGCCAAAGAATGAATGCGCTGTTGTGCCGGCTGCGATGACTTACGAGGACTCGAAGGGGCAGCTCAATACGGTCACTTACAACGTGATGGGGAATTGTCGTCAGCAGGGTGGCTGACGCTAATTCCCGCTGAAACGCCCGGTTCATGTTCAGTGAGTCGGGCTTTTTTTCATCCATAAAAAAGGCGCCCCGAAGGGCGCCAAAGATTCACCTCTTACCAAAGGAGCAAGGAGCTTCTAAAGGTGAATGGGCATTGCTCGTGAAACTCAGAGAATCGCCAGCGGGTATTCGACGATCACCCGCACTTCATCCAGGTCTGACTCGAATGCGGTGGCGCGGGTCGTGGCCTGGCGCAGACGCAGCGACAGGTCTTTCATCGAACCGCTCTGCACCACGTATTTGACTTCGATATCACGTTCCCAGCGCTTCTGGTCGGTCAGCGGATTGCCCTCGGCATCGCGGCGCATGTACACGGCGTTGGCGTTGGAGTAATCGGCGTCGGTGCCGCGTGCGTAACGGGTCATGAACGACAGGCCCGGTACGCCATAGGTGGTCATGTCGAGGTCGTAGCGCATCATCCACGAACGTTCTTTCGGCGAGTTGAAGTCGCTGTACTGGATCGAGTTGTCGAGGAAGATCGAGTCGGACTGACGCAGGTAATCGAAGTCGTCATTGCCGTTGTTGCGCTGGTGGGAGAGGGCGACGGAGTGGGCGCCGAGTTTCACCCCGACGCGGCCGCTCCAGATGTTGTTGTCGAACTCGCCGAGCAATTGTTTGCCCTCGTCGACAGCCTTGTAGTAATTCAGGCCGCCGAACAGCGACAGGTCATCCGACAGCGGATACGTCCAGGCGGTGCCGGCGTAGTACTGGTTCCAGGCATCTTTCAGGCGACTGGAGTACAGGCTGAAACTGAGGTTTTTGTTCAGCGCGTAATCGCCGCCGCCGTAAGCGATCCACGGCGAATTGACCGGGCCGGCATAGAAGGTTGCGAAGTTTTCACGCAGGTCGCTGGACACCGGTTGGCTCATCGCATGCAGCCGGCCGCCCTGGATCGATAGACCTTCGATGCTGGTGTTGGTCGCCGTCACACCGCGAAAGCTTTCCGGCAGCAAGCGCGAATCGCCTGCCGCGACCACCGGGTTGGCCGGGAACACATCACCGACTTTCACCACCGTATCGAAAGCGCGCACTTTGGCGGCGCCACCGACCTTGGTGTACTCGTCCCGCGCTTCACCGTCGCTGTTGACCGGCAACACATCGAACGAACTGCGGCCGCCGTTGCGACCGTCGCCGGTGTCGAGCTTCAGGCCGATCATCGCAAAGGCATCCACCCCGACCCCGACGGTGCCCTGGGTGAAGCCGGATTCGAACTTGCCGATGATGCCGTGGGCCCAGGCTTCGGAATAACCATTGCCCGTGGGACTGGACTGACCGTTGCGGTGGTCACGGTTGAAGTAAAGGTTACGGTTGAGCACCGTCAGGCTGCTGCCTTCGATAAACCCTTCGGGTTTTTCTTCTGCAAACACCGTGGACGGCCCGGCGCCGACAACCACTGCCAGAGCGGCCATCGACATTTTTGTGTTGTTAACCATCAATCACTCCTAGGGTTCGGCAGAACGGGAACGAGCTTCGGCGTGGGTTTTATTGTTCGACGGGCAAGGGGCCCGCCGGCATGGTCGCCGGGTGACATCGTTGCAGGCTGCAGATAACGCGGAGGTGATTGGGGAATTACAATTTCGTTAGGTGGGTGGAGTCGAAACTCACATACAGGGCGGGGCTAATCGTTCCATGTATGCAGATGTTCGTTTCTAACGTTCGAAGCTATCCAGCACGTCTTCTGGCAGAGAGGTATCGATGTCATTGGGAAGTGTGAGTTTGCCCTTCATGGTTCCGATCCGTTGGGCGCGCGTTTTTTTCAAGGTGACTTTGTCTTTGCGTTCTTCGGCTAACGCCTCGAGGCCATCCATCAACTCTGAAAAAATATCTCGCTTCATGGTTCGCCATCTCCTCCAGAAAATTGATCTTCGAATTTACTGGCAAATGGATCCTTTCGAATGTCATACATTGCCCAGTGACTTGCAGGAAAACTCCTAAAGAGCAGACGGCATTTACGATAAAAGGATCGCTATCTTAGGTTGCGTCCATCAGGGGTGTCAGAGTTTTTTGAAATGAAACGCCAAAAAACAAAACGGCATCCGAAGATGCCGTTTTTTTGAGTGGTAGATCATGACCGAATGGTTTCGATTGATGGTCATCTATTATCTAGCGCTATTTCCTTTCTATTGATAACTCTCTCGTTGACAACACGGCGTACCACTGGTGCAGAGGGCTTTTTTGGTGGTGTGGGTCTAGTCTCATTTACTGGTTTGGACGGGCCGTTGGTCGCTTTCATTTCTGATTCCTATTGGGACCGCCATTAATATCGTCGTACGTCTTCCTGGATGGTGGAACAGACGGTTTTACAGGCGCTTGGGGCAGAGCTTTTTGTTCGCTCAATGCTGGTTTATTGGGTTCGCTCAATTTTTCCGCCCCTTTTTGAAGAACTATATTTTCGAGGATTATAGTCCTTTTTTTCAGGTCTGCTACCGCGTCAGATCTAGAGTCATTTAACAGCTGAGTTTTTAAGGCGGCGATTTGATCTCCCACGTATGTATCTTTTATTGCAAAATTTTTCCTGGGAGAGGAGGTGTCCATGTCAAAGAGAACAAATAGCAAGCTGCCTATGGCGAGGGGAATACAAGCCATCAGAAAAGTTGAAAGTGCTTTAAACACCCAGCGGGATCGCTCTTCGTTGACCAAAGCGTTATGTGTAGAGCAGCTAATGTAAGTGTTTGATATAAAGCTAGCGGTTTCTTTGGCAGGGTTGATTAAGGGTATTTGTTCGTGTTGAGCTACTTGGGCGTTATATTTGGCAAGCTCATCGTTGTACTCTATTTGGCTTTCGTAGTATTCCTTGATTTTTTCTGCATATGGCATTCGGTTGAATTCAGAGCCGCTAAAAGCTTTGCAATTGAAATATGTGGATATTGCTGAAATTACTAACGTTGTTGCTGCGAGGAAAGAAATAACATATGCAATCTTAGGGTTGAATGTGAAGTCTAGAAAACGCGCGAGATAAATTGTTGCTGAAGCAAGGGCGAATATTGCTGTAAATATTATTTGGGTTTTTATTGAAATGCTGTTTTTTATCTCTTCTTCATATGCATACATTTTTTCGTAAGTGGTATGTATGTTGTGAATGTTCAATATGATTTCCCTGTGTCCTGTCGATCGGTCAGTGCATTCAATGTGCCTGCGAAGCTGCTTTATCCCGCTCACACACGATAGCTCCGAGAGCCGAATACGGGGTGTAGGACGAAACCGACAATTCAGCGGGAGCTTTCTGGAGTTTAAGCAGGAAGGGGCAGGGCACTCGTAATGAATTCCCCAAACGCAAAAACGGCACCCGAAGGTGCCGTTTCTGTTTGTAGCCAACTATCGCTGAGCGATCAGCCCGCCAGGCCCGATTGCTGAACCAGGGTCAGCAGCGGTTGTGGGTAGACGCCGAGGAAGAACGCAACCACGGCGATTGCCAGCAGCATCACGCCGCCTGCTTTCTGTTCCCAGTGCAGCTGGGCGTCGTGGCGGCGCAGGTTTGGTTCGATCAGGTACAGGGTGACCATCACGCGCAGGTAGTAGAACACGCCGATGGCGCTGCCCAGTACCAGCGAACCGACCAGCCACCATTGGTGCGACTCGACACCGGTGGCGATGATGTAGAACTTGCCGATGAAGCCTGCGGTCAGCGGGATACCGGCCAGGGACAGCATCATCACGGTCAGGACGGCGGTCAGGTACGGACGGCGCCAGAACAGGCCGCGGTACTCGTACAGCGCATCTGCGTCACGGCCGTTGTACGGCGAGGACATCAGGGTGATCACGCCGAAGGCGCCGAGGCTGGTGATCACGTAGGTGACCAGGTACACGCCGATGGCTTCCACGGCCAGACCCTTGCTCGCCACCAGTGCGATCAGCAGGTAGCCGAAGTGCGCGATGGACGAGTAACCGAGCAGACGCTTGAGGTTGCTCTGGGTCAGGGCCAGCAGGTTACCGAACAGGATCGAAGCGATGGCGATGATGGTCAGCACGTTGCTCAGAACGCCACTGCTTGCAGCAGGGGAGATCTGGAACAGACGAACCATGACCGCGAACACGGCCACTTTCGAAGCGGTGGCGAGGAACGCGGCCACCGGTGCCGGAGCACCTTCGTACACGTCCGGCGTCCACAGGTGGAACGGTACCAGCGACAGCTTGAACGCCAGACCGATCAGCATCATGCCCAGGCCCAGTTGCGCCAGCGAGCTTGGCAGGCCGGTCGCGGCCAGTGCCTGACCGATGCCGACGAAGCTCAGCGAACCCGAGTCGGCGTACAGCAGTGCCATACCGAACAGCAGGAACGCGGAACCGGCGGCCGACAGCACCATGTACTTGATGCCGGCTTCCAGCGAACGCTTGTTGAAGAAGGCGTAGGCCACCAGACCGTAGACCGGCACCGACAGCAGTTCCAGACCGATGAACAAGCCGGCCAGGTGCTGCGCGCTGACCAGAACCAGGCCACCGGCGGCGGCCATCAGGATCAGCAGATACAGTTCTTCACGGTTGCCCGGGTAACCCGAACCGCCATCGCCGAGGTAGGCGTGGGCGAGGGTGACGCAAGCGAGGGTGGCGACCAGGATCAGCGCCATGTACAGGCAGGCAAAGGTGTCGATCTGCAGCAATGGGGTCACGGCCAGAGGCGCGACTTTCAGTGCCGGCAGGATCGACAGCAAGGCCAGGTTCAGACCTGCCACCGAAATCAGGAAGGTCTGCGAGTGGTTGCGGCGCCAGGCGATTGCCAGCATCACCACGATAATGGTGAGGCTGGTGATCAACAGTGGCGCAAGCGCAATAAAGTGTTGAATCGTGAATTCCATAGCGCTCTTACCGGGCCGAAGCGAGTTGAGTGAAGGCGGTGCCGAGCCACTGCTGCACGCCATGCATCGTGGCGGCAGAAGTGTCGAGGAACGGTTGCGGGTAGACGCCGAGGTAAATCAGCAGTACCGCAAGGCCCAGCACCATGATCAGTTCGCGACCGTCCATGCCGTGCAGGATCGAATCCGATTTGGACGGACCGAAGTAAGCGCGGTGGATCATGATCAGCGAGTAGACCGAACCGAACACCAGACCGGAGGTGGCAATCGCGGTGATCCATGGAGCACTGGCGAACGTACCGATCAGGATCAGGAACTCGCCGACGAAGTTACCGGTGCCCGGCAGACCCAGAGAGGCGGCTGCGAAGAACAGGCTGATCGCCGGCAGGTAAGCGATACGCGACCACAGACCGCCCATCTCACGCATGTCACGAGTATGCAGACGCTCGTACAGCTGACCGCTGAGGATAAACAGTGCCGCCGCCGACAGACCGTGCGCCAGCATCTGGATCACAGCGCCTTGCAGCGCCAGTTGGCTGCCGGAGTAGATGCCGATCAGTACGAAGCCCATGTGGGAAACGGACGAGAAGGCGATCAGACGCTTGATGTCGGTTTGCGCGAAAGCGAGGAACGCACCGTAGAAGATCCCGATCAGACCGAGGGTCATGGCGATCGGCGCGAACTCGGCCGAGGCGTTCGGGAACAGCGGCAGGGCGAAACGCAGCAGACCGTAGGCCGCGGTTTTCAGCAAGATACCGGCGAGGTCGACGGAACCTGCAGTCGGTGCCTGGGCGTGAGCGTCAGGCAGCCAGGAGTGGAACGGAACCACTGGCAGCTTGACCGCGAAGGCGATGAAGAAGCCGAGCATCAGGATGTACTCGGTGGTCATCGACATCTTGGTCTTCAACAGATCGGCGTAGTTGAAGGTGATCACGCCGGTGCTGTTGTAGTTGACCAGGACCAGACCGAGAATCGCCACCAGCATGATCAGGCCGGAAGCCTGAGTGAAGATGAAGAACTTGGTCGCTGCGTAGATCCGGGTTTTCTTGCCGTCCGAAGAACTGTGACCCCAGAGCGCGATGAGGAAGTACATCGGCACCAGCATCATTTCCCAGAAGAAGAAGAACATGAACAGGTCGAGGGCGAGGAACACGCCGACAACGCCGCCCAGGATCCACATCAGGTTCAGGTGGAAGAAGCCAACGTGACGCTGGATCTCTTTCCACGAGCAGAGTACCGACAGGATACCCAGCAGACCGGTCAGCAGGATCATCAGCAGCGACAGGCCGTCGAGGGCCAGGTGCACGTTGATGCCGAAGCGCTGGATCCAGACGTGCTTGAACTCAAGCGCCCAGGTCGGATCGGCGCCAGGCGCCGGAGCAAATGAATAGTCACCGTGGGCCCACAGCCAGAGGCCGAGGGCGAGTTCCAGGGTCATGGTCAACAGCGCAATCCAGCGGGGGAGGGTAGCGCCGAAGCGCTCACCCATCCAGCACAGCAGGCCGCCGATGAAGGGGATCAGGATTAGCCAAGGCAGAATCATGACGGGCTCGTTTCCTTTCGCAAATTCGCAAGGTTCATATCAGACCGCTACCAGCACGACAGCGCCGATGACCAACACGGCACCAGCAGCCATCGAAGCAGCGTACCAACGCAGTTGACCGGTTTCGGTACGGCTCAGGGCGGTGTGACCACCCTTGGCCATGCGCGGGATCAGACCGATGGTCTGGTCGAGCGGGTCTTTGCGCAGCATGTGGCTGATCGCAAGGTACGGCTTCACGAACAGTTTGTCGTAGATCCAGTCGAAGCCCCAGGCAGCGAACCACCAGGCCGAAAGGAAACGGCCGATGCCGCTGTTGGCGATCGCGGTCACGAAGCGACGCTTGCCGAGGAACAGCAGGGCCGCCAGCAGGATACCGGCCAGAGCGATGGCGCCCGAGGCGATTTCCAGACTGTGCTTGGCTTCGCCACCGGCATGGCCAACGCTCTCGGGCAGTACGCCGTGCAGCGGTGGAACGATCATGGCGCCGACGAAGGTCGACAGCACGATCAGCACCGACAGCGGCAGCCAGTGAGCGATGCCGTGACCGGCGTGGGCTTCGGTCTTGGCTTCACCGTGGAACGCGATGAAGATCAGGCGGAAGGTGTACAGCGACGTCATGAATGCGCCGACCAGACCTGCGTAAAGCAGACCGTGGTTGCCGCTGGCGAACGCTTCCCAGAGGATTTCGTCCTTGGAGTAGAAACCTGCGGTCACCAACGGCAGGGCGGCCAGGGCGGCACCACCGACGATGAAGCTGGCGTAGGCCAGCGGCAGTTTCTTCCACAGGCCGCCCATCTTGAAGATGTTCTGCTCGTGGTGGCAGGCAACGATCACCGCACCGGAAGCAAGGAACAGCAGGGCCTTGAAGAAGGCGTGGGTCATCAGGTGGAAGATCGCGCCTTCCCAGGCGCCAACGCCCAGCGCCAGGAACATGTAGCCGATCTGGCTCATGGTCGAGTAGGCGAGGATACGTTTGATGTCGGTTTGCACCAGTGCGGCGAAACCGGCCAGAACCAGGGTCACACCACCGACGATGCCGACCAGGTGCAGGATGTCCGGCGCCAGGGCGAACAGACCGTGGGTACGGGCGATCAGGTAGACACCAGCGGTCACCATGGTTGCGGCGTGGATCAGTGCCGAAACCGGGGTAGGGCCGGCCATCGCGTCCGCCAGCCAGGTCTGCAGCGGCAGTTGCGCCGATTTACCGACCGCACCACCCAGCAGCATCAGGGTTGCCAGCACGATCCAGAAATCACCGACCTTGAAGTGCTCAGGCGCCTTCACCAGCAATTCCTGGACGTTCAGCGTGCCCAGTTGCTGGAACAGGATGAACAGGCCGATCGCCATGAACACGTCACCGATACGGGTGACGATGAAGGCTTTCAGTGCGGCGTTACCGTTGTTGCGGTTGCTGTAGTAGAAACCGATCAACAGGTACGAGCACAGGCCCACGCCTTCCCAACCGAAGTAGATGAACAGCAGGTTATCGCCCAGGATCAGGAACAGCATGCTGGCGATAAACAGGTTGGTGTACGAGAAGAAGCGCGAGTAACCGTCTTCGCCACGCATGTACCAGGAGGCAAACAGGTGGATCAGGAAGCCGACACCGACGACTACACCGAGCATGGTCACGGACAGACCATCCAAGTACAGCGCGAAGTTAGGCTGGAAACCTTCCACCGACATCCAGCGCCACAGCACCTGGGTGTAGACGCCACCTTCCGGTGGCGCGACGTTGAATTGCCAGATCACGTAGGCCGCGACGATGGCAGACAGGCCGATGGAGCCGACACCGATCAGCGCCGACAGGTTTTCCGAGAAGCGGCCGCGCGAGAACGACAGCAACAGGAACCCGATCAGAGGGAATACGAAAGTCAGAAAGAGTAGGTTCATCCGCGCATCTCACTGGCAGCGTCGATATCGAGCGTGTGGAAGCGGCGATACAGTTGCAGCAGGATCGCCAGGCCAATACTGGCTTCGGCGGCTGCAAGGCTGATCACCAGGATGAACATGATCTGTCCATCCGGTTGCGCCCAGCGGGCGCCCGCAACGATGAAGGCCAGTGCAGAGGCGTTCATCATCACTTCCAGACTCATCAACACGAACAAAATGTTGCGGCGGACCATCAGGCCGACCAGACCAAGGCAGAACAGGATGCCGGCGACGGCCAGACCATGTTCGAGAGGGATAGCAGGCATGTCTTACTCCTTCGCCTCGTTACGGCCCAAATGGAACGCCGTGACGGCTGCAGCGAGCAGCAGCATCGAGGCGAGTTCGACCACCAGCAGATACGGACCGAACAGGCTGATGCCCACGGCTTTTGCATCGACGGTGGTGTGGCCGATGGCCTGACCGCTCTGGTGAGCGAACAGCACATACAGCAGTTCGGCCAGCAGCAGGGCGGCGAGAATCACCGGCCCTGCCCAGATCCCGGGCTTGAGCCAGACGCGTTCCTGCTGAACCGAGGCCGGGCCCAGGTTCAGCATCATCACCACGAACACGAACAGCACCATGATGGCGCCAGCGTAGGCGATCACTTCCAGCACGCCGGCGAACGGAGCGCCGAGTGCGAAGAAGGTCATGGCCACGGCGATCAACGAAATGATCAGGTAGAGCAGGGCGTGCACAGGATTGGTGTTGGTGACCACACGCAGTGTGGACACAACAGCGATACCCGATGCGAAATAGAAAGCGAATTCCATCGTTCTTCCTTAAGGCAGCAAGCTCTTCACGTTGATCGGCTCGGCTTCGTTTTGTGCGGCGCCTTTCGGCTTGCCCGCAACGGCCATACCAGCAACACGATAGAAGTTGTAATCAGGGTTTTTGCCGGGGCCGGAGATCAAAAGATCTTCTTTCTCGTACACCAGGTCCTGACGTTTGAACTCGGCCATCTCGAAATCCGGGGTCAGCTGGATCGCGGTGGTCGGGCAGGCTTCCTCGCAGAGACCGCAGAAAATGCAGCGCGAGAAGTTGATACGGAAGAAGTCCGGGTACCAGCGACCGTCTTCGGTTTCAGCTTTCTGCAGCGAGATGCAACCCACCGGGCAGGCCACGGCGCACAGGTTGCAGGCCACGCAGCGTTCTTCGCCGTCGGGGTCGCGGGTCAGGACGATGCGGCCACGGTAGCGTGGTGGCAGGTAGACCGGCTCTTCCGGGTATTGCAGGGTGTCGCGCTTGCGAAAGCCATGGCCGAAGACCATGACCAGGCTGCGCAACTGGGTACCGGTACCCTTAACGATGTCGCCAATATATTTGAACATGGGTCAAATCCTCACTGAACCGCAACCGCAGGCGTGTTCCACAACACGATTGCAGCGGTCACCAGCAAATTGATCAGGGTCAGTGGCAGGCAGAATTTCCAGCTGAAATCCATCACCTGGTCATAACGCGGACGCGGGATGGAAGCGCGCAGCAGGATGAACAGCATGATGAAGAACGCGGTCTTCAGTGCGAACCAGACGAAGGACAGTTGCGGCAGGATGCCGAACGGACCGTGCCAGCCACCGAAGAACAGGGTGACCAGCAGCGCCGAGATCAGGATGATGCCGATGTATTCACCGACGAAGAACATGCCCCATTTCATACCGGCGTATTCAATGTGGTAACCGTCGGCCAGTTCCTGTTCCGCTTCCGGCTGGTCGAACGGGTGACGGTGAGTCACGGCCACGCCAGCGATGAAGAAGGTACAGAAGCCGAAGAACTGCGGAATGATGAACCACAGGTTCTGCGCCTGGTACTCGACGATGTCGCGCATGTTGAACGAGCCGACCTGCACCACGATGCCCATCAGGGCCAGGCCCATGAACACTTCGTAGGACACGGTCTGCGCCGAGGCACGCAAGCTGCCCAACAGGGCGAACTTGTTGTTACTCGACCAGCCGGCGAACAGCACCGCGTAGACCGAAAGACCGGCCATGGCGAAGAAGAACAGCAGGCCGATGTTCAGATCCGCCACGCCCCAGGTCGGGGTGATCGGGATGATCGCGAAGGCGATCAGCAGGGCGGACATGGCCACCACCGGTGCCAGGGTGAAGATCACCTTGTCGGCAAACGGCGGGGTCCAGTCT
Organism: Pseudomonas sp. B21-021; assembly: GCF_024749205.1. Classification (NCBI taxonomy): domain Bacteria; kingdom Pseudomonadati; phylum Pseudomonadota; class Gammaproteobacteria; order Pseudomonadales; family Pseudomonadaceae; genus Pseudomonas; species Pseudomonas sp. B21-021. The sequence continues at coordinate 4,109,916 of NZ_CP087192.1, read as the reverse complement.
TCCTTGAAGAACATCTTCAGCATGTCGGCTGCGATCTGGAACATGCCGAACGGGCCAACGCGGTTCGGACCGTAACGGTCCTGCCACCAGCCCAGCAGGCGACGCTCGACAAAGCTGAGCAACGCGCCTGCGACCACCACGGCCAGCAGGATCACGATGGCCTTGATGACCGTCAGGATCACATCGATCACTTCAGGGGTGAACCAGGTCATTGCGCTGCCTCCTGCAGACCATCAACGGTTTGGCCGAAAATCGCCTGCGGAATGCCTGCCAGACCGGCCGGCAGTGCAACCAGGCCAGCGCCCAGCTCTTTATTGATGCGCAGCGGCAGACGCAGGGTCTGGCCGGCAACATTGAGGCTCAGCAGTGCGCCGTCGTTGACGCCCAGGCGGTCCGCTTCGGACTTGGCCAGTGCAACGTAGGCGGCCGGGATGCGTTCCTGGACCGGAGCGGCTTTCGACGAGTTCTCGTCGCTGCCGAACAGGTGGTAGAACGGCACGGCTTGCCAGGTGCCCTGGGCCGGGTTGAACGCGCGCGGAACACTGGCGAACCAGTTCAGCGAATCACCGGTGCTTTCGATCAGGCGGGTGCCCGGATCGCCAGCGCGCAGGTGACCACCGACTTCGTCCTGGAACTTGTTCCAGGCTTGCGGCGAGTTCCAGCCCGGCGACCAGGCGAACGGCACTTGCTGACGCGGTTCGGCGGAGCCCGAGTAACCTTCCATCGAGAAGGCGAACGCGGTGTCCTTGTCTTGCGGGGTGCGTGGTTCGTGAACGCTGATGTCGGCGCGCATCGCGGTGCGACCGGAGTAACGCAGCGGCTCGCGAGCCAGTTTCAGACCCTTGATGCGGAACGAGGCGGACGGTGCAGCGTCGACGATACGCGCCAGTTGCCCGGTGCTCGAAGCAACGGCAGCGGTGACGTGGTCGAGTTGCGTCCAGTCGATCGGCTGGTTCAGCAGGGTCGCGCGCAGGGCGTGCAGCCAGCGCCAGCCTTCGTGGACCAGAATGCTCGCGTCCATGTATTGCGGGTCGAAAACCTGGAAGAAGCGCTGGGCGCGACCTTCCTGGCTGACCAGCGTACCGTCGCCTTCAGCGAAGCTGGCGGCTGGCAGAACCAGATGCGCGCGGTCGCTGGTGGCGGTCTTCTGATGGTCGGCAACGATCACTACTTTCGCAGCGTTCAGTGCGGCATCGACCTTGGCCTTGGCGGTACGGGTGTACAGATCGTTTTCCAGCACGACGATGGCGTCGGCCTTGCCGTCGATGACCGCTTGCAGCGCGGCATCGACCGATTCGCCACCGAGCATGGCCAGGCCGAGGCTGTTGGCTTCCGGCACGATCAGGCTGATCGAACCGTTCTTCTCGCGCAGCTTCAGGGCCTTGGCGATGTTCGCAGCGGCTTCGATCAAGGCTTTGGAGCCCAGCGAAGTACCGGCGATGATCAGCGGGCGCTTGGCGGCGAGCAGGGCGTCGGCGATGCGCTTGGCCAGTTCCAGGGCTTCGGCGTCCAGACCTTCAACGGCCGGTGCGCTGGCGTCCAGGGCGTGAGCCACGGCGAAACCGATGCGGGCCAGATCGTCTGGAGCGGCGTGTACACACTCTTCGGCGATGTCGTCGAGCTTGGTTTCAGCCAGACTGGCGATGAACAGCGGGTTCAGCTCGTGCTGACCGATGTTCTTCACCGCAGCGTCGAGCCAAGGCTGAACGCGCATGGCTTCGGCCATGTCTTCGGCCTTGCCTTTTACCGACTGACGCAGGGCCAAGGCCATACGCGCGGCGGTCTGGGTCAGGTCTTCACCGAGGACGAACACGGCGTCGTGGTCTTCGATGTCGCGCATGTTCGGCACTGGCAGCGGGCTGTCTTTCAGCACTTGCAGGACCAGACGGATGCGTTCCAGCTCGGAGGCTTCGATACCGGAGTAGAAGTGCTCGGCGCCTACCAGTTCACGCAACGCGTAGTTGCTTTCCAGGCTGGCACGCGGCGAACCGATACCGACGATGTTGCGACCGCGCAGCAGGTCGGCGGCTTTATCCAGCGCGTCGTCCAGGCTCAGCTTGGTGCCGTCGGCCAGCAGTGGCTGACGTGGACGGTCGGTGCGGTTGACGTAGCCATAACCGAAACGGCCACGGTCGCACAGGAAGTACTGGTTCACCGAACCGTTGTAACGGTTTTCGATGCGACGCAGTTCGCCGTAACGCTCGCCCGGGGAGATGTTGCAACCGCTGGAGCAGCCATGGCAGATGCTCGGCGAGAACTGCATGTCCCACTTACGGTTGTAGCGCTCGGAGTGAGTCTTGTCGGTGAACACACCGGTCGGGCAGACCTCAGTGAGGTTGCCGGAGAACTCGCTTTCGAGGGTGCCGTCTTCAACGCGACCGAAGTACACGTTGTCGTGGGCGCCGAACACACCGAGGTCGGTGCCGCCGGCGTAGTCCTTGTAGAAACGCACGCAGCGGTAGCAAGCGATGCAGCGGTTCATTTCGTGGGAAATGAACGGGCCCAGTTGCTGGTTCTGGTGGGTACGTTTGGTGAAGCGATAACGGCGCTCGTTGTGGCCGGTCATCACGGTCATGTCTTGCAGGTGGCAGTGACCGCCTTCCTCGCACACAGGGCAGTCGTGCGGGTGGTTGGTCATCAGCCATTCGACGACACTGGCGCGGAACGCCTTGGATTCTTCATCGTCGATGGAGATCCAGGTGTTGTCGGTGGCAGGGGTCATGCAGGACATGACGATGCGACCACGGGTGTCGTTCTCGTCGGTGTACTGCTTGACCGCGCACTGGCGGCAGGCCCCGACGCTACCAAGCGCGGGGTGCCAGCAGAAATAAGGGATGTCGAGGCCCAGCGACAGACATGCCTGTAACAGGTTGTCTGCCCCGTCGACTTCGAGCGCTTTGCCGTCTACGTGGATAGTGGCCATGGTTCAAAGGTCTTCGTTGGCCCGGTGTCAGCGGGCGTGGCTAATGGAATCTTGTTATCCGTCCGAATCCAGTCAGCCCCGAAAGGCGTCATCGGACGAAAGGCGAAGGGCACGGACCCTTCGCCTTTTTTAAGCGTTTACGCGCCGACTACGATCGGCTTCGCCAGGGGCGGGACGGCGGCGCTTGCAGGCGCGATACCGGCTTCGAACTCTGGACGGAAGTATTTGATGGCACTGCCCAACGGCTCCACGGCACCCGGTGCGTGAGCACAGAAGGTCTTGCCCGGGCCGAGGAAGTTGACCAGACCCAGCAGGGTCTCGATGTCGCCTGGCTGGCCGCGACCTTGTTCGATCGCCATCAGCAGCTTGACGCTCCATGGCAAACCATCACGGCAAGGGGTGCAGAAACCACAGGATTCGCGAGCGAAGAACTGCTCCATGTTGCGCAGCAGGGACACCATGTTGACGCTGTCGTCCACCGCCATGGCCAGGCCGGTACCCATACGGGTGCCAACCTTGGCGATGCCGCCGGCGTACATTTGTGCGTCGAGGTGTTCAGGCAACAGGAAACCGGTACCGGCGCCGCCTGGCTGCCAGGCTTTCAGCTTGAAGCCGTCGCGCATGCCGCCGGCGTAGTCTTCGAACAGTTCGCGACCGGTCACGCCGAATGGCAGTTCCCACAGGCCAGGGTTCTTGACCTTGCCGGAGAAGCCCATGAGCTTGGTGCCCATGTCTTCGCTGCCGTCGCGGGCCAACGATTTGTACCAGTCCACGCCGTCGGCGATGATCGCCGGCACGTTGCACAGGGTTTCAACGTTGTTCACGCAGGTCGGCTTGCCCCACACGCCAACGGCGGCAGGGAAGGGTGGCTTGGAGCGCGGGTTGGCGCGGCGACCTTCGAGGGAGTTGATCAGTGCGGTTTCTTCACCGCAGATGTAACGCCCGGCGCCGGTGTGGACGAACAACTCGAAATCGAAGCCGCTGCCCAGAATGTTCTTGCCCAGCAGGCCCGCTGCCTTGGCTTCTTCCACGGCACGGTTCAGGTGCTTGGCGGCGGTGGTGTACTCGCCCCGCAGGAAGATGTAGCCACGGTAGGTTTTCAGCGCGCGGGCACTGATCAGCATGCCTTCGATCAGCAGATGGGGCAGTTGCTCCATCAGCATGCGGTCTTTCCAGGTGTTCGGCTCCATTTCATCCGCGTTGCACAGCAGGTAGCGGATGTTGATGGATTCGTCCTTTGGCATCAGGCCCCACTTCACGCCAGTGGGGAAGCCTGCACCGCCGCGACCTTTGAGGCCGGCGTCTTTCACGGTCTGGACGATGGCGTCCTGATCCATGTCGGCGAAGGCCTTGCGCGCAGCGGCGTAACCGTTCTTGGCCTGGTACTCGTCGAGCCACACGGCTTCGCCGTCGTCACGCAGGCGCCAGGTCAGCGGGTGAGTCTCGGCCGAACGCTGGATGCGGTTGGCAGGACCGAAAGAGGTCAGGGTCATACGTAGCCCTCGAGCAGTTTGGCCACGCCGGCAGGCTGGACATCGCCAAAGGTGTCGTCATCGATCATCAGCGCCGGTGCCTTGTCGCAGTTGCCGAGGCAGCAGACCGGCAGCAGGGTGAAACGACCGTCGGCGGTGGTCTGACCCAGGCCGATACCCAGGTTGTTCTGGATCTCGCTGACCACCGACTCGTGGCCGCCGATGTAGCAGACCATGCTGTCGCAGACGCGAATGATGTGACGGCCGACCGGCTGACGGAAGATCTGGCTGTAGAACGTGGCCACGCCTTCAACGTCGCTGGCCGGGATGCCGAGGATCTCGCCGATGGCGTACAGAGCGCCGTCCGGCACCCAGCCGCGCTCTTTCTGAACGATCTTCAGGGCTTCGATCGACGCCGCGCGCGGGTCTTCGTAGTGATGCAGCTCGTGCTCGATGGCCGAGCGCTCGGTTTCACTCAGGGTGAAACGGTCTGTCTGGATAAGCGTGCTGTTCATGCTTAGCGGTCCACGTCGGCCATAACGAAATCGATACTACCCAGGTACGCAATCAGGTCCGCGACCATGCTGCCTTTGATCACCGAAGGGATCTGTTGCAGATGCGGGAAGCTCGGAGTACGGATCCGGGTACGGTAGCTCATGGTGCCGCCGTCGCTCGTCAGGTAATAACTGTTGATGCCCTTGGTCGCTTCGATCATCTGGAAGGATTCGTTGGCCGGCATGACCGGGCCCCACGAAACCTGCAGGAAGTGCGTGATCAAGGTTTCGATGTGCTGCAGCGTGCGCTCTTTCGGCGGCGGCGTGGTCAGCGGGTGATCCGCCTTGTACGGGCCTTCCGGCATGTTGCGCAGGCACTGGTCGATGATCTTGACGCTCTGGCGCATCTCTTCGACGCGAACCATGCAGCGGTCGTAGGCATCGCCGTTGGCAGCCAGCGGTACTTCGAACTCGAAGTTCTCGTAGCCGGAGTACGGACGCGCTTTACGCAGGTCGAAGTCGCAACCGGTGGAACGCAGGCCGGCACCGGTGACGCCCCATTCCAGGGCCTCTTTGGTGTTGTACTGGGCAACGCCGATGGTACGACCCTTGAGGATGCTGTTCTGCAGGGCAGCCTTGGTGTATTCGTCGAGGCGCTTTGGCAGCCATTCAACGAAGTCCTTCACCAGTTTTTCCCAGCCGCGTGGCAGGTCGTGGGCGACGCCACCGATGCGGTACCAGGCCGGGTGCAGACGGAAACCGGTGATGGCTTCGATCACCGTGTAGGCCTTCTGGCGGTCGGTGAAGGTGAAGAACACCGGCGTCATGGCGCCGACGTCCTGGATGTAGGTACCCAGGAACAGCAGGTGGCTGGTGATACGGAAGAACTCGGCCATCATGATGCGGATGACGTCGACCTTCTCTGGCACCTTGATGCCGGCCAGCTTCTCGACCGAGAGCACGTACGGCAGGTTGTTCATCACGCCGCCGAGGTAGTCGATACGGTCGGTGTACGGAATGAAGCTGTGCCAGGACTGACGCTCGGCCATCTTCTCGGCACCACGGTGGTGATAACCGATGTCCGGAACGCAGTCGACGATCTCTTCACCGTCCAGTTGCAGGATGATGCGGAACGCACCGTGAGCCGAAGGGTGGTTCGGACCCAGGTTGAGGAACATGTAGTCCTCGTTCGCCCCGGAACGCTTCATGCCCCAGTCTTCAGGACGGAAACGCGCGGCTTCTTCCTCAAGCTGTTGCTTGGCCAGGTTCAGGCTGAACGGATCGAATTCGGTGGCGCGCGCCGGGAAGTCCTTGCGCAGCGGGTGACCTTCCCAGGTCGGCGGCATCATGATGCGCGACAGGTGCGGGTGACCTTTGAAGTCGATGCCGTACATGTCCCAGACTTCACGCTCGTACCAGTTGGCGTTCGGCCAGATGCTGGTGACGGTCGGCAAGCTGAGGTCGCTCTCGGACAAGGCGACCTTGATCATCACGTCACTATTACGTTCCAGCGACATGAGGTGATAGAACACGGTGAAATCGGCACCGCTCGGCAGCCCTTGACGCTTGGTGCGCAGACGCTCGTCCACGCCGTGCAGGTCATAGAGCATGACGTACGGCTTGGGCAGGTTGCGCAGGAAGGTCAGGACTTCGACGAGCTTGGCGCGCGCTACCCACAGCACCGGCATGCCGGTGCGGGTCGGCTGAGCGGTGAACGCTTCGGCGCCAAAACGGTTGTTCAGTTCGACGACCACATCCTGGTCGTCTGCCTTATAAGGCGGGATGTACAGAGCACTGCCTGTAGTCATGGTTATTTTTTCGCTTTCGGTCAACGTAAAGAATGAAGCCAGCTTCTCGTTTCTTTGAAACAGACTGGATCAGACTTCGTCAGGGCTGCGCAGGTTGGTGACTGCGATTCGCTGTTCGCGGCGCTGTTCCTTCTGCGAAGGCATGTCGGCGCGATAAACGCCTTGATCGCCAACGACCCAGGAAAGTGGGCGACGCTCCTGGCCAATGGATTCCTGCAACAGCATCAAGCCTTGCAGAAATGCTTCTGGACGGGGCGGGCAGCCAGGTACGTAGACGTCAACGGGCAGGAACTTGTCCACCCCCTGAACCACGGAGTAGATGTCGTACATGCCGCCGGAGTTGGCGCACGAACCCATCGAGATCACCCACTTGGGCTCGAGCATCTGCTCGTACAGGCGCTGAATGATCGGCGCCATCTTGATGAAGCAGGTCCCGGCGATAACCATGAAGTCGGCCTGACGCGGTGATGCCCGGATAACTTCGGCGCCGAAGCGCGCGATGTCGTGGGGCGCCGTGAAGGCGGTGGTCATTTCCACGTAGCAGCACGACAGACCGAAGTTGTACGGCCACAGGGAGTTCTTACGTCCCCAGTTGACCGCGCCACTCAGCACGTCTTCCAGCTTGCCCATGAAAATGTTTTTGTGGACTTGATCTTCTAACGGATCGGAAACGGTTTCCCGCTGGCCGATCGGATACTGCTCGTTAGGAGCATCGGGGTCGATTCTGGTGAGATTGTATTGCATTGCCAAAGCCTCATTGTTTCAGCTTCGCCTGCCGCTTGCGACGAGCTTCCGGAGCCCAGTCAAGGGCGCCCACTCGGAACAGGTAGACAAGACCTGCCAACAGAATTGCTATGAAAACGAGAGCTTCGACGAATCCGGTCCAGCCGCTTTCGCGGACGGACACAGACCATGCAAAGAGAAAGAGGGCTTCGATATCGAAGATCACGAACAGCATCGCGACCAGATAGAATTTGGCTGAGAGCCGCAAGCGGGCGCCACCGGTAGGTAGCATGCCGGACTCGAACGGTTCGTTTTTGCTGCGGCCCCAGGCTTTTGACCCGAGGAGGCTGGAGACGCCGAGCATGAAGGCACACAGGCCGACTACACCCAGAAGGAAAATGGCAAAGCCCCAGTTGTGGGCCATGAGTCCTGTCGCTTCGGGCATGCTGGAAATCCTTAACAGAGAGCAAAGGTCTCTGAGCTTGATAAAGAAATAAGGCAGTGACGATATGTCGCAGCAATCAATCGCGCTGATTTTATGGCTAAACACCCTGCAAGTAAAATTCCTATAGCGAAATTATTTATTGGAATAAGGACATAGCGCACCTCGAAGGGCCCGCAGCCCATGCGTTGCGGGCATTAGCCGGGATTTCACGAATTATGTTTTGTAGGAAATGTAACGAACATAGTTGCCGCTAAATGATAATTAATATCGTTTGGAATGGTTTGGTAACTGTTTAACGGGTCAGTAGTTGGGAAGTTGTCTTATATGCGCGTTACTGCAAGTTGCAGCGGGGCCCGTTTTAGCCGATTTTTCCGATGCGGATACCGCTCTGGATCAATGTTTTGCCTGACAGGCTGTGCCAATTCCTGAGGCGCCCGGAAAATCGCAGGCAAAAAAACGCCCCGAACCAGTCGGGGCGTCAGTTTTTCGGCAATGCGGTTAGCTTTCTATACGGTCCGCAAAGGCCGTTCGCTCAGGCGAAGTCGATCAGTGGAACTGTTCTTCTTCGGTCGAACCGGTCAGCGCGGTCACCGAGGACGTGCCGCCCTGGATCACGGTGGTCATGTCGTCGAAGTAGCCAGTGCCCACTTCCTGCTGGTGAGCCACGAAGGTGTAACCCTTGGCGGCGTCAGCGAATTCCTGCTCTTGCAGCTTCACGTAGGCAGTCATGTCGTTGCGGGCGTAGTCGTGCGCCAGGTTGAACATGCTGTGCCACATGTTGTGAATGCCGGCCAGGGTGATGAACTGGTGCTTGTAACCCATGGCGGACAGTTCGCGCTGGAACTTGGCGATGGTCGCGTCGTCCAGGTTTTTCTTCCAGTTGAAGGAAGGCGAGCAGTTGTACGACAGGATCTGGTCCGGGTATTCCTTTTTGATCGCTTCGGCGAAACGACGGGCTTCGTCCAGGTCCGGCTTGGCGGTTTCGCACCAGATCAGGTCGGCGTACGGCGCGTAGGCCAGGCCGCGGGCGATTGCCTGGTCCAGACCGGCACGAACCTTGTAGAAACCTTCCTGGGTGCGGGTGCCAGTCACGAACGGCTGGTCGTACGGGTCGCAGTCGGAAGTCAGCAGGTCGGCAGCGTTGGCGTCAGTACGGGCCAGAATGATGGTCGGTACACCGGCAACGTCGGCAGCCAGACGAGCAGCGGTCAGCTTCTGCACGGCTTCCTGGGTTGGAACCAGAACCTTGCCGCCCATGTGGCCGCATTTCTTCACGGAAGCCAGCTGGTCTTCGAAGTGAACGCCGGCGGCGCCTGCTTCGATCATGCTCTTCATCAGCTCGTAGGCGTTCAGTACGCCGCCGAAACCGGCTTCGGCGTCAGCCACGATTGGCGCGAAGTAGTCGATGTAGCCTTCGTCGCCCGGGTTCTTGCCGGCTTTCCACTGGATCTGGTCGGCACGACGGAACGAGTTGTTGATGCGCTTGACCACGGTTGGAACCGAGTCCACCGGGTACAGCGACTGGTCCGGGTACATCGATTCGGCGGAGTTGTTGTCCGCAGCGACTTGCCAGCCCGACAGGTAGATTGCCTGGATACCGGCTTTGACCTGTTGTACAGCCTGGCCGCCGGTCAGGGCGCCCATGCAGTTGACGAAATCTTTCTCTGGGCGGAAGGACGGCTTGGCACCCTGGGTGACCAGGTTCCACAGTTTTTCGGCGCCCATTTTTGCAAAGGTGTGCTCTGGTTGAACCGAGCCACGCAGACGGACGACGTCAGCAGCGGAATAATTGCGAGTCACGCCTTTCCAGCGCGGGTTTTCAGCCCAGTCTTTTTCAAGGGCTGCAATTTGCTGTTCGCGTGTCAGTGCCATGGAGATAAACCTCGTCGCGTCTTTATGAAAAGTTGTTCTGCGGTGGAAAATTCCTTGCGCTCGCTGACCAGAAGCTTAGGTGGTCAGGTCGGGTTCGGCGGGGCAGGCGACGGGATGAACGATGGGCTCGAGGGGGAAGTGAGCAGGTAAAGGCGAACTGGCGGGCGCATTCGGGCGTCGTGGGCCTTTATACGAACTACAGTGTAAAGCCGGGTTACCTAATTACGCTTCCGTCCCTCGGGACAACTTCGTTCCAGTCGGCAACCTCGTCAAACACACCTTGTGGGCGGTACAGACACGAAACGGCTCGCGGGGATGGTTGCGAGCATCGCTTCGAAGGCCCTTGCCAGGGCCTCTGATTAGCGGGAGCGAGGCCATCATGCCTTCGCTTTTTTGGCTCGTCAAACGTTTTGTAGTGCTTTTTTTCAAGCACTACATCTTTCGTCTAATACGACTAATCAGTCAGTTTTTGGTGCTTTAGTCCAACGTGTCGACTTTCACCCGCAACGTCATGTCATCCCGGCCTTGAGTCGAGTAGCTGCGGGCCAGGCCCTGTTTGTCGGCCTGGGTCTGGCGATTCACGCCGGCGAGGGTGATCCATTCCCCCAGTCGCCCGGTGACAGTTGTGTCGGTACTTTGTACGTTCACTACATCGGGACGTTCCTGGCTCATGCGGTCACGGTTGGTACTGATGGCCAGGTGAACGGTTTCGCCGGTGACGCTGGCGGTGACGTAAAACCCTTGGGTGACGTTGCGATATTGAGTCTGGCTGCTGTAATCGCCGTAGGAGTTGGTCTGGCTGCTGGTGATCGGCACGCTCTGGCCAACCTGGATCAGCGCCGGTGCGCCTTCGCTGGCCTGGATCTGCTGAATGCCGCCGTCACGGCTGGCGGTGCTGCGGCTGATGATGCGGGTCTGCGCGCCGTTGACCGAATAACCTTCATCGCCACGGCCGTTGTTTTCGTTGGTGTCGACCGTGATCAGCAGGCGCTTGGGCGCGGTGTCGAGCTGCGAGAGCAGGTCCTTGAGTTCTTCGATCTTGCCGGGCTCGGCCTTGACGATCAGTTGGTTGCCATAGGCGCTGACCTGGCCGTCCTTGCCGATGAAGTCCTGTGCCACCGGCAGCATGTCGGCGCTGGTGTGGTATTTGAGGGGCACGATTTCTGTGGCTGCCATCACCGAAAAACTGCAGCCGAGCAGCAGGGTGGTGAGCAGGGTGCGTAGGGACATGTCCGTTATCTCCGCTTTCGAAAGGCTAGATATTGCCAGTTTGTCGGCCCGGGGTGGGGCAAGTTGAATCGTAGACAGCAAAACGCCCCGGCATCGTGAGATGGCGGGGCGTTTTACGTGATCGTTCCCACGCTCCGCGTGGGAATGCAGCCAGTGACGCTCTGCGTCACATGCCGCAAGGGACGCGGAGCGTCCCGAGAGGCATTCCCACGCAGAGCGTGGGAACGATCGGCGCCTCGGTCTTAAGCTGAGTGACGAACCATGTCGACATGCGGAATCCCTGCTTCCAGGAATTCCTCGCTGACCAGGTTGAAACCCAGGCGCTCATAGAACGCCGTGGCCTGCACCTGGGCGCTGAGCATCTGCTGCTTCAGGCCGCGAGCTTCCGCTTCGGCAATCACCGCTTGCATCAGCGCATCGCCGACCTTCAGCCCGCGCCAGTCCTTCAGCACCGAAACCCGGCCGACATGTCCATCAGGCAAGAGACGGGCGGTGCCGATCGGGAAGTCGCCTTCGAAAGCCAGGAAATGCACCGCCGTGGCGTCATCGGCGTCCCACTCAAGCTCGGGTGGAACCGATTGTTCGGCAATGAACACCGTTTCGCGAATGCGGCGGATCTCGGCGTTGTCCTTTTGCCAGTCTGCAACACGTACGCGAATCTTATTCATCGTCGGCGAACCCCAGGCTTCCCTGTTTGACCAGTTCGCACAGCAGGCCGCGACCGTCTTCGTCGCTCAGCCAGTCACCGAGGTTGTCGGTGTGCAGGGCGTCGGCAGAGCAGATCAGCTTCAGCAGTTCGCGCAGCTTGCCCGGCAGGTAACGGCTCTGGCCGCTGGCGAACAGCAGCAGATCGTCATCGACGTCCGACCACGCCAGGCGTGCGCTCGGGTTGCGGATCAGGATGGCGCCATCTTCAAGCGCGCCGAGGAGGTCTTCTTCCCCGACTTCTTCCGGGCCGACCACCAGCTCTGGATAACGCGGCTCGGTCATGTACTGGCCGAACCAGGTCAGCAGCAGGCGTTCGTCGCTCATGTGCTCGGCGAGCAGGGCTTTCAGTCGGCCGAGTGCATCGTGCTGGATCTGATGTGGGTCATCGCTGACCGGTTTGGCATCGGCGTCGGTGTAGCGCTCTTCGTCAGTCAGGAACTGGCTGAGGAAATCGGTGAAGTGGGTCAGCACTTCAGCGGCGCTCGGTGCGCGGAAGCCGACCGAGTAGGTCATGCAGTCATCGACGGCAACGCCGCAGTGAGCCAGTCGCGGCGGCAGGTAGAGCATGTCGCCCGGTTCCAGGACCCACTCTTCGGTCTCGTGGAATTCGGCGAGGATGCGCAGATCCGCGTGTTGCAGCAGCGGGCTTTCGGAGTCGCACATCTGGCCGATTTTCCAGTTGCGCTTGCCGTGACCTTGCAGCAGGAACACGTCGTAGTTGTCGAAGTGCGGACCAACGCTGCCACCCGGGGCGGCGAAGCTGATCATCACGTCGTCGACGCGCCAGCTTGGCAGGAAACGGAAGTTTTCCAGCAGCTCGCTGACTTCCGGCACGAACTGATCGACCGCTTGCACCAGCAGGGTCCACTCGCGCTCCGGCAGTTTGCTGAATTCGTCTTCGGCGAACGGGCCGCGACGCAGTTCCCATGGACGCTCGCCGTGCTCGATCACCAGGCGCGATTCAACTTCTTCTTCCAGGGCCAGGCCGGCGAGTTCGTCGGCGTCAATCGGGCTTTCGAAATCAGGAATCGCCTGACGGATCAGCAGTGGTTTTTTCTGCCAGTAATCGCGCATGAATTCGCGCGCCGTAAGACCACCCAGAAGTTGAAGAGGAATATCGGGATTCATATGTAACCTATTGAAAAAAAGCATTTTTCAGACGGGAATAAAAACGCCCGGCGCGGCCGGGCGTCTCAAACGGGTCAAGCAGTCGATCAGATGCGTTTGGCTTGCGCTACAGCGTTGCCGATGTAGTTGGCCGGGGTCAGTTGCTTGAGCTCGGCTTTCGCAGCGGCCGGCATGTCCAGGCCGTCGATGAAAGTCTGCAGCGCTTCAGGGCTGATGCCCTTGCCGCGCGTCAGTTCTTTCAGCTTCTCGTACGGGTTTTCGATGTTGTAGCGGCGCATCACGGTCTGGATCGGCTCGGCCAGGACTTCCCAGCAAGCGTCCAGATCGGCAGCGATCTTGTCAGCGTTCAGCTCGAGCTTGCTGATGCCTTTGAGGCTCGCTTCGTACGCGATCACGCTGTGGGCGAAGCCGACACCGAGGTTACGCAGAACGGTGGAGTCGGTCAGGTCGCGCTGCCAGCGGGAGATCGGCAGTTTGCTCGCCAGGTGCTGGAACAGCGCGTTGGCGATGCCCAGGTTACCTTCGGAGTTTTCGAAGTCGATCGGGTTGACCTTGTGCGGCATGGTCGACGAACCGATTTCGCCGGCGATGGTGCGCTGCTTGAAGTAACCCAGGGAGATGTAGCCCCAGATGTCACGGTCAAAGTCGATCAGGATGGTGTTGAAGCGCGCAATGGCGTCGAACAGCTCGGCGATGTAGTCGTGCGGCTCGATCTGCGTGGTGTACGGGTTGAAGCCCAGACCCAGCTCGTCTTCGATGAAGGCGCGGGCGTTGGCTTCCCAGTCGATCTGCGGGTAGGCCGACAGGTGAGCGTTGTAGTTGCCGACAGCGCCGTTGATCTTGCCCAGCAGCGGAACGGCAGCGACCTGAGCGATCTGACGCTCGAGACGGTAAACCACGTTCGCCAGCTCTTTACCCAGGGTGGTCGGCGAAGCCGGCTGACCGTGGGTGCGCGACAGCATCGGCACGTCGGCGAAGCGGATGGCCAGTTCGCGGATGGCGTTGGCAGTCTGGCGCATCAGCGGCAGCATCACGTCGTCACGGCCTTCGCGCAGCATCAGAGCGTGGGACAGGTTGTTGATGTCCTCGCTGGTGCAGGCGAAGTGGATGAATTCGCTGACCTTGGCCAGCTCCGGCAGCTTGGCCGCCTGCTCTTTGAGCAGGTATTCGATCGCTTTTACGTCGTGGTTGGTGGTGCGCTCGATCTCTTTCACGCGCTCGGCGTGCTCCAGCGAGAAGTTTTCGGCCAGTTCATTCAGAACGGCGTTGGCTTCGGCGGAGAAGGCTGGCACTTCCGGGATGCCGGCGTGAGCGGCCAGGCGCTGGAGCCAGCGCACTTCAACCAGAACGCGGGCACGGATCAGACCGTACTCGCTGAAAATTGGGCGCAGGGCCTGGGTTTTGCCGGCGTAGCGGCCGTCAACAGGGGAAACCGCAGTGAGCGAAGAGAGCTGCATGGGGTGTTCTCGGACAGTCGGGCAACGAAATGGGGCGCGTATCATACATGAAAAAATCCGCCGGTCCGTCGCCAACTGACCGGCGTATTACGCGTTACAGACTACAAAGCTTTTGTTGCGCGACGATTTACTCGCTGCGCATCAACGGATACAGCTCTTTGAGCAATTTGCGTCGGCTCACGACCAGCTGCCAGCGATGGCCGCCGAGCTGACGCCACAGGCGTGCCGAACGAATGCCGGCGAGCAGCAGGGCGCGGATCTTCGAGGCATTGCTCGGCTGCTGCAGATTGCGCATGTCGCCATGCACCTGAATGCGTTGGCGCAGCGTGCTCAGGGTGTCCTGATACAGCGCACCGCAGGCCGCGATCACGTTTTCGTGGGCCGGGCCGAAATGCTCGACCTGCGACTGGATCTGCGGCAAGCGCTTGCCGATCACATCGAGCATGTCGTTGCGCTTGGCCAATTGCCGCTCGAGGCCGAGCATCGACAGCGCATAACGCAGTGGCTCGCGCTGCAAGGTGCTCGGGTCGCGCTCGAGGGCGCCGATCAGCGCGCGGTAACCCTCGCGCAGGTTGATGTCGTCGCCGCCGTAAACATCCAGGGTGTCTTTCGGGTCGCGAACCAGCAGGCTGCCGAGCATGCAGCTCAGGCCGGCCTCGTTGGTCTGGCCGGTCTTGGCGATCCGGTCCACCAGCACGGCGGCGAGAAACACGCCGCCCAGAGCGGTCAATTGCTCCTGAGTCGGGCTCATGCCTGGCCGCTCCACGGCTCGGCGACTTCGATCACGCCGCCGCCGAGGCAGATTTCACCGTCATAGAACACCACCGACTGGCCCGGCGTGACCGCGCGCTGCGGCTCGTCGAACACGGCGCGATAGCCGGTCTCGGTTTTTTCCAGCGTGCAGGCCTGATCGCTCTGACGATAACGAACCTTGGCGGTCAGGCGCAGTGGCTGGCTCAAGTCGATCGGGTTGACCCAATAGATTTCCGAAGCGAGCAGGGCGCTGGAGAACAGCCACGGATGGTTGTTGCCCTGGCCGACGATCAGCTCGTTGGTGTCCAGATCCTTGCGCAGCACGTACCACGGCTCATCGCCGGCGTCTTTCAGACCACCGATGCCCAGGCCCTGACGCTGGCCGATGGTGTGGTACATCAAGCCGTGGTGACGGCCGATGACTTCGCCTTCGGTGGTCTTGATCTCGCCCGGTTGCGCCGGCAGGTATTGCTTGAGGAAATCGCTGAAGCGACGCTCGCCGATGAAGCAGATCCCGGTGGAATCCTTCTTCTTGGCGGTCGCCAGTTCGTATTTCTCGGCAATTGCACGGACTTCCGGTTTTTCCAGTTCGCCGACCGGGAACAGGGTCTTGGCGATCTGTTCGCCGCCGACGGCGTGCAGGAAGTAGCTCTGATCCTTGTTCGGATCCAGGCCTTTGAGCAGCTCGGTGCGGCCATCGATGTCGCGGCGGCGCACGTAGTGACCGGTGGCAATCAGGTCGGCGCCGAGCATCATGGCGTAGTCGAGGAACGCCTTGAACTTGATCTCGCGGTTGCACAGGATGTCCGGGTTCGGCGTGCGGCCGGCCTTGTATTCGGCCAGGAAGTGCTCGAACACGTTGTCCCAGTACTCGGCGGCGAAGTTGGCGGTGTGCAGCTTGATACCGATCTTGTCGCACACAGCCTGAGCATCCGCCAGGTCGTCCATGGCGGTGCAGTATTCCGTTCCGTCGTCTTCTTCCCAGTTCTTCATGAACAGGCCTTCCACTTCATAACCCTGCTCGATCAGCAGGAGAGCGGAAACGGAAGAGTCCACGCCGCCGGACATGCCGACAATGACGCGCTTCTTGGATGTGTCAGAAGGGGCTGGATCACGCATAGGGATTCAATGAGTGTCTTGAAAAAGGACGCGATTCTATCAGGCTCACGGCCTCAAGGCTAAAGGGAAGGGCGGATCAGTTCGAGGCCGAAGCGATTGCCGGCCAGATAATCATCGATGCAGCGGATGATCAGCTCGCTGCGCCAGTGCTCGCGCTGCTCGATTAATTCCTCGCGGGTCAGCCACTTGGCGCCGACGATACCGTCGTCAAGTTGATAATTCGGGTGATGTTTCACGGCTTTGGCGCTGAAGCAAACGCGCTGGTAAGTCACGCCGTTGCTCGGCGCGGTGTACAGATAAATGCCGACCACGGCGGTGGGCTCGACGTCCCAGCCGGTTTCTTCGAGGGTTTCGCGCACGGCGGCTTCGATCAGGGTTTCGTCCGGATCCAGATGGCCGGCGGGCTGATTGAGCACATTACGCCCGGCCTTGTGTTCCTCGACCATCAGGAAACGACCGTTGTCCTCGACGATGGTGGCGACAGTGATGTGGGGGAGCCATTGCATTGATTGAATCTCCTGGGCGAAAGGCAGAAACACAAACCCCGGCGCATGGCCGGGGTTTGTGATGTTCCCTTTACAACCTTATACCAGCGCAGCGATGGCCGCGTTGAGGGTTGCGCTTGGGCGCATGGCCTTGCTGATCAGCTCGGCATTGGCGTGGTAGTAACCGCCGATGTCCACTGGCTTGCCTTGAACGGAGTTGAGCTCGGCGACGATGGTCGCTTCGTTCTCGGTCAGGGTCTTGGCCAGAGTCGCGAACTGCGCTTGCAGTGCAGCGTCTTCGGTCTGGGCGGCCAGGGCTTGTGCCCAGTACATTGCCAGGTAGAAGTGGCTGCCGCGGTTGTCGATGTTGCCGACTTTGCGCGATGGCGACTTGTTGTTGTCGAGGAACTGGCCGGTGGCCTGGTCCAGGGTCTTGGACAGAACCAGCGCTTTCGGGTTGTTGTAGTTCACACCCAGGTGCTCGAGAGAAGCGGCCAGGGCCAGGAATTCACCCAGCGAATCCCAGCGCAGGAAGTTCTCTTCGACCAGTTGCTGCACGTGCTTCGGCGCCGAACCGCCAGCGCCGGTTTCGAACAGGCCACCGCCGTTCATCAGCGGCACGATCGACAGCATCTTGGCGCTGGTGCCCAGTTCCATGATCGGGAACAGGTCGGTCAGGTAGTCACGCAGTACGTTGCCGGTCACCGAAATGGTGTCCTTGCCTTCGCGGGTGCGCTGCAGGGTGTATTTCATGGCATCGACCGGCGCCATGATCTGGATGTCCAGACCAGCGGTGTCGTGATCTTTCAGGTAAGCCTGAACCTTCTCGATCACCACGCCGTCGTGGGCGCGCATCGGGTCCAGCCAGAAAATGGCTGGAGTTGCGCTTGCACGAGCGCGGTTGACGGCCAGTTTGACCCAGTCCTGGATCGGCGCGTCTTTGGTCTGGCACATGCGGAAGATGTCGCCGGCTTCAACAGCCTGTTCCATCAGCAGGGTGCCTTTGCTGTCGGTCACGCGAACCACGCCGTCGGCCTTGATCTGGAAGGTCTTGTCGTGGGAGCCGTATTCTTCGGCCTTTTTAGCCATCAGGCCAACGTTTGGCACGCTGCCCATGGTGGTCGGATCGAAAGCACCATTGGCTTTGCAATCTTCGATCACGGCCTGGTAGATGGTGGCGTAGCAACGATCCGGGATCACAGCCTTGGTGTCGTGCAGCTGGCCGTCGGTGCCCCACATCTTGCCGGAGTCACGGATCATGGCCGGCATCGAGGCGTCGACGATAACGTCGCTCGGCACGTGCAGGTTGGTGATGCCTTTGTCGGAGTTGACCATCGCCAGCGACGGACGAACGGCGTAGACCGCTTGAACGTCAGCTTCGATCTGGGCTTGCTGTTCGGCCGGCAGGGATTTGATGCGGGCGTACAGGTCGCCGATGCCGTTGTTCAGGTTGAAGCCGATCTCGGCCAGCACGTCGGCGTGCTTGGTCAGGGCGTCTTTATAGAACTCGGCAACGATCTGGCCGAACATGATCGGGTCGGAGACCTTCATCATGGTGGCTTTCAGGTGAACCGACAGCAGCACGCCTTGTTGCTTGGCGCTGTCGATTTCAGCGGCGATGAACGCGCGCAGGGCCTTTTTGCTCATCACGGAGCAGTCGAGGATCTCGCCCGCCTGAACGGTGGTTTTTTCTTTCAGGACGGTAGCGGTGCCGTCTTTGGCGATCAGCTCGATCTTCACGGCGTCAGCGGCGTCGATCAGGGCAGCTTTTTCGCTGCCGTAGAAATCGCCGGTGCTCATGTGAGCGACGTGGGACTTGGAGTCTTTGGCCCAGGCGCCCATTTTGTGCGGGTGCTTGCGAGCGTAGTTCTTGACCGACAGCGGAGCGCGACGGTCGGAGTTGCCTTCACGCAGAACCGGGTTCACGGCGCTGCCCTTGACCTTGTCGTAACGCGCCTTGGCATCTTTGTCGGCGTCGCTGGTCACGGTTTCCGGGTAGTCCGGCAGGTTGTAGCCCTGGGCTTGCAGTTCTTTGATCGCGGCTTGCAGTTGCGGAACCGAGGCGCTGATGTTCGGCAGCTTGATGATGTTGGCTTCAGGCGTAACGGCCAGGTCGCCCAGTTCGGCGAGGTGGTCGGCTACGGCTTTGTCGCCCAGTTGCTCGGGGAAGCTGGCCAGAATACGTGCTGCAAGAGAGATATCGCGGGTTTCCACGGCGATATCGGCCGAGGCGGTGTAAGCCTCGATGATCGGCAGCAGGGAATAGGTGGCGAGGGCTGGAGCTTCGTCGGTGAAGGTATAGATGATCTTCGAGCGGGTGGGCATATTCGGATTAACTCTCTCTTCTTTGCTAAAGCGTGCGCAGAAACTCGAGGGGCGCCGGGTAAGCGCGTTCGTTCAAAGTCATCCATGAACCGAATGTCGAGAATCTTCGCGGTGATGTTGGGTGCATCAGTAGAGCGTCAAGCAGTCGGACTGCGGTAACAACCCGACCAATCAGGCGGAAAGTCTCGTGCTAGAGAGGCCAGCCGTCGTGACCCTTTGGTCAGCGGGCGGCATTATACATAGGTAGCTGGCAATCTGCCGATGGTTCATATGCAACGATTCTCGTCCATTGGTCTAAAGGTCGCAGGGCGGGGTGGGGCGTAGAGTCGCCGTGAATGCTTGAGATTGGCGCTTTTCCCTTTGCTTTCAGGCTTGTACGAAACGAGATGTGGCCGCGCCCGGAACAGAGGGTTTGCGTGTTGATTCAACTGGGTTACGCTCGAACCAAGCCAGATGTTCAATCCAAACAATGGAGTTCAGCATGGGTTACAAGAAGATTCAGGTTCCAGCCGTCGGCGACAAAATCACCGTCAACGCAGACCATTCTCTCAATGTCCCTGATAACCCGATCATTCCCTTCATCGAAGGTGACGGCATTGGCGTCGACGTCAGCCCTGTGATGATCAAAGTGGTTGATGCTGCCGTAGAAAAAGCCTACGGGGGCAAGCGCAAGATTTCCTGGATGGAGGTTTATGCTGGCGAAAAAGCAACTCAGGTTTATGACCAGGACACCTGGCTGCCCCAGGAAACTCTGGACGCGGTGAAGGATTACGTGGTTTCCATCAAAGGCCCGCTGACCACTCCGGTCGGTGGCGGCATCCGTTCCCTCAACGTTGCCCTGCGCCAACAGCTCGATCTCTATGTCTGCCTGCGCCCTGTGGTGTGGTTCGAAGGCGTACCGAGCCCGGTGAAAAAGCCCGGCGACGTCGACATGGTGATCTTCCGCGAGAACTCCGAAGACATTTATGCCGGTATCGAATGGAAAGCCGGCTCCCCTGAAGCCACCAAGGTCATCAAGTTCCTGAAAGAAGAAATGGGCGTCACCAAGATCCGTTTCGACCAGGACTGCGGCATCGGCATCAAGCCGGTTTCGAAAGAAGGCACCAAGCGTCTGGTGCGCAAGGCCCTGCAATACGTGGTGGACAACGACCGCAAGTCGCTGACCATCGTGCACAAGGGCAACATCATGAAATTCACCGAAGGTGCCTTCAAGGACTGGGGCTATGAGGTGGCGAAGGAAGAATTCGGCGCCGAGCTGCTCGATGGCGGCCCATGGATGAAGTTCAAGAACCCGAAAACCGGCCGTGAAGTCGTCGTCAAGGACGCCATCGCCGACGCCATGCTCCAGCAGATCCTGCTGCGTCCGGCCGAATACGATGTGATCGCCACCCTCAACCTCAACGGTGACTACCTGTCCGACGCCCTGGCGGCGGAAGTGGGCGGTATCGGTATCGCGCCGGGTGCCAACCTGTCCGACACCGTGGCCATGTTCGAGGCGACCCACGGTACCGCGCCGAAATATGCCGGCAAGGACCAGGTCAACCCGGGCTCGGTGATTCTGTCGGCGGAAATGATGCTGCGTCACCTGGGCTGGACCGAAGCGGCCGACCTGATCATCAAGGGCACCAATGGCGCCATCAAGGCCAAGACCGTGACCTACGACTTCGAACGTCTGATGGAAGGCGCCACACTGGTGTCTTCTTCGGGCTTCGGTGAAGCGCTGATCAAGCACATGTAATAAAGACGTCTGCAACGAAACCGCCCGGCTCGAGTGATCGAGCCGGGCGGTTTGTTTTCTGGCAGGTGTTCGGGTCGCTTCAGCTGGTCACTGACTGGTGCTGAGCGGCTGCCGAGGCGGCATCTTTTGCGGCTTCGACATTCTGAATTTTTGTGGCGTGCAGGCCTTTGGGGCCTTGTACGATCTCGAATTTGACGATTTGCCCGGCTTTGAGGGTTTTGTATCCGTCCATTTCAATGGCGGAATAGTGGGCAAAGAAATCAATTTCCTTGCCGTCCTCGTCCTTCCCCTCGCGGGAGTCGGTGTTGATGAAACCGAACCCCTTGGAATTATTGAACCATTTCACCTTGCCGACAGCCATGCTCAAATCCCTCTGCAACAGTCTCCATCGCTGGAGTATCATCCAATTCATCCGCAGTCGAATCCGTTAAAAAGATTGACTCCGCGGATCTTTTTTCCCCACTGTGGGTTCTATTGGTTGTAACACCGTTTTCCCGATAGTCAAGGTGACCGGGCAGTCGGAGTTGAAAACGTGTCAAGCCGCCCCCACCACTGTATTTGCACAACTGACGAACCTTTCTTTCCATGCATGCAATCAGCCAGATTCGACTAACATTCAATCAGGATCGCCCGCTTCTCCAAAAGGATCTTCCACAGGAGCACGACGACGATTCGGCAGGCGTTGCTGTTCAGGAAGCAAAGCCTGCGTTACAGGCGCCGCCGATGTACAAGGTGGTTTTGTTTAATGATGACTACACACCGATGGATTTCGTCGTCGAAGTGCTCGAGGTGTTTTTTAACCTGAATCGCGAGCTGGCGACCAAGGTCATGCTGGCCGTCCACACAGAAGGGCGGGCAGTATGTGGAGTGTTTACCCGCGACATCGCCGAGACAAAGGCCATGCAGGTCAACCAGTACGCCAGGGAAAGCCAGCATCCGCTACTCTGTGAAATCGAGAAGGACGGTTAATCGCCGACCACTTGGGTATGAGGTGAAGCTATGTTAAACCGCGAGCTCGAAGTCACCCTCAATCTTGCCTTCAAGGAGGCACGTTCGAAACGTCATGAATTCATGACCGTCGAACACCTGCTGCTGGCCCTATTGGACAATGAGGCTGCCGCCACCGTATTGCGTGCCTGCGGCGCAAACCTCGACAAACTCAAGCACGACCTGCAGGAGTTCATCGACTCCACCACGCCACTGATCCCCGTCCATGACGAGGATCGCGAAACCCAGCCAACCCTGGGCTTCCAGCGTGTGCTGCAACGTGCTGTCTTTCATGTGCAGAGCTCGGGCAAACGCGAAGTGACCGGCGCCAACGTGCTGGTTGCAATCTTCAGTGAGCAAGAGAGTCAGGCGGTGTTCCTGCTGAAACAGCAGAGCGTTGCACGCATTGATGTCGTCAACTATATCGCCCACGGCATTTCCAAAGTGCCGGGGCATGGCGATCACTCTGAAGGTGAACAAGATATGCAGGACGACGAGGGCGGTGAGTCTTCTTCTTCAGGCAATCCGCTGGACGCTTATGCCAGCAACCTCAACGAACTCGCACGCCAGGGCCGGATCGATCCGCTGGTCGGGCGTGAAACGGAAGTCGAGCGTGTCGCGCAGATTCTCGCGCGCCGTCGCAAGAACAATCCGCTGCTGGTAGGCGAGGCTGGCGTGGGTAAAACCGCGATTGCCGAAGGCCTGGCCAAGCGTATTGTCGACAACCAGGTGCCGGACCTGCTGGCCAACAGCGTCGTTTATTCCCTTGATCTGGGCGCTCTGCTCGCGGGCACCAAGTATCGCGGTGATTTCGAGAAGCGCTTCAAGGCGCTGCTCAACGAACTGAAAAAACGTCCGCAGGCGATCCTGTTCATCGACGAGATCCACACCATCATCGGTGCGGGTGCTGCGTCCGGTGGCGTCATGGATGCCTCGAACCTGCTCAAACCGCTGCTGTCGTCTGGCGACATTCGCTGCATCGGCTCGACCACGTTCCAGGAATTCCGTGGCATCTTCGAAAAAGACCGTGCCCTGGCACGTCGCTTCCAGAAGGTCGATGTCGTCGAGCCGTCGGTGGAAGATACCATCGGTATTCTGCGTGGCCTGAAAGGGCGTTTCGAGCAGCATCACAACATCGAATACAGCGATGAGTCGCTGCGCGCCGCTGCGGAACTGGCTTCGCGCTACATCAATGACCGGCACATGCCGGACAAGGCCATCGATGTGATCGACGAGGCGGGTGCCTACCAGCGTCTGCAACCGGTCGAGAAGCGTGTGAAACGCATCGAAGTGCCTGAGGTCGAGGACATCGTTGCGAAAATCGCGCGGATTCCGCCGAAGCACGTCACCAGCTCCGACAAGGAACTGCTGCGTAACCTCGAGCGCGACCTGAAGCTGACGGTGTTTGGTCAGGACGCGGCGATCGATTCGCTGTCGACTGCGATCAAACTGTCCCGTGCCGGTCTCAAGTCGCCTGACAAACCTGTCGGTTCGTTCCTGTTCGCAGGGCCGACCGGTGTCGGTAAAACCGAAGCCGCGCGTCAATTGGCCAAGGCGCTGGGGATTGAACTGGTTCGCTTCGACATGTCCGAGTACATGGAGCGCCACACCGTATCGCGTCTGATCGGTGCGCCTCCGGGTTATGTCGGTTTCGACCAGGGCGGTCTGTTGACCGAAGCGATCACCAAGCAACCGCATTGCGTATTGTTGCTCGATGAAATCGAGAAGGCGCATCCGGAAGTCTTCAACCTGCTGCTGCAGGTGATGGACCACGGCACGCTGACCGACAACAACGGGCGCAAGGCGGACTTCCGCAACGTGATCGTGATCATGACCACCAACGCCGGTGCTGAAACGGCGGCGCGTGCTTCGATCGGTTTCACCCATCAGGACCACTCGTCCGATGCGATGGAAGTGATCAAGAAGAGCTTCACGCCGGAATTCCGCAACCGTCTGGATACCATCATTCAGTTTGGTCGCCTCAGTCACGAGGTCATCAAAAGCGTGGTGGACAAGTTCCTTACCGAGCTTCAGGCGCAGCTGGAAGACAAGCGTGTGCTTCTGGAAGTCACCGATGCGGCGCGCAGTTGGCTGGCGGCCGGTGGTTACGATTCGGCCATGGGCGCTCGTCCGATGGCGCGTCTGATCCAGGACAAGATCAAGCGTCCGCTGGCGGAGGAGATTCTGTTTGGTGAGCTGGCCGAGCATGGCGGTGTGGTTCACATCGACATCAAGGATGGTGAGTTGACGTTTGACTTCGAGACCACCGCAGAAATGGCTTGATGGCCGGGAAGTGAAAAGGCGCCTTCGGGCGCCTTTTTATTGTCTGTTTGTTTGGTGTGAATATCCGTTGTTGCGGTAACGGCTTCTTAGGGTTCCGCCCTTACGGCGGGTCACTTTTGGCAAACGCCCCAAAAGTAACCAAAAAGTCTCTAACCCTGACGTACGGCCCCTCGCTGAGGCTCGGGGTTCCTTCGCTCCGTGATTGATCCGGGGGCATCGCCTACGGTTTGCTTCGCTGCACCTCCTCTCGATGCATGCGGCTGCGCCGCACGGTCGCTGCGCTCCCACCCCCGGATCAATCCCTCCACTCAGCCTGCCGACGGGCCCTGCGATCAAAAGCGGTACTCGAGCTAACGCTCATCGTGTTGCGTGGTGAGGAGCGGGGGCTCTTGATCTGGCTTTTGCTTTGGCTTTTGATTTTGATTTTTTGCCCCTTCGGCAGGCCGAGCGGAGGTGTTCATCAGGGGGTAGGCGCGCAGCGCCGTGCGGCGCAGCCGCATACATCGAGAGGAGGTGCAGCGAAGCAAACCGTAGGCGATGCCCCCTGATGGACACCGTAGCGAGGGAACACTGAGCCTAAGCGAAGTGCCGTACGCCGGGGCTCAGCCTTTTTGGTTACTTTTTCGGTGTTTGGAAAAAGTGACCCGCCGTAAGGGCGGAACCCTAAGAAGCCGTTACCGCAGCAACGGATATTCACCCAAAACCAAAAAACACACAGATACAAAAACGCCCGGCAAATGCCGGGCGTCTTGTATTGACTTGATTAGCGAGCGCGGTAAGTAATACGCCCTTTGCTCAAGTCATAGGGCGTCAGCTCGACGCGCACTTTGTCACCGGTAAGAATACGAATGTAGTTCTTGCGCATCTTGCCGGAAATATGCGCGGTTACGACGTGCCCATTTTCCAACTCCACACGAAACATGGTGTTGGGCAGGGTGTCGACGACAGTGCCTTCCATTTCGAAGCTGTCTTCTTTCGACATGCAGTAAAGCCCTCGGTATCCAATGAATGGCCCGGTGCAACTGCGCCAGGCAAAAGCGGCGTGCATTGTGCCCGAAAAATGGGGTTTACGCCAAGGGGTTTAGGGTTTGCGTTTAGTTCAGGATGACCCAGCGCTGATTGATCAGCAGTTCGATAGGCCGATATTGGGTCTTGTAGCTCATCTTTTTGCAGTTTTTGATCCAGTAACCCAGGTACACCGCCTCAAGCCCCAGGCGCTGGGCTTCGGCGATTTGCCAGAGGATCGCGTAGCGCCCAAGGCTGCGGCGTTCTTCCTGCGGTTCGTAAAAGGTGTAGACCGCCGACAGGCCGTTGGGCAGCAGATCGGTCACGGCAACTGCGAGCAACCGTCCGTCGAGCCGGAACTCGTAGAAGCGTGAGAAGGGCAGGTCGCGTACCAGAAAAGTCGAGAATTGATCGCGGCTCGGCGGGTACATGTCGCCGTCGGCATGGCGCTGTTCGATGTAGCGCTGATAGAGGTCGAAGTACTCTTCGCTGAACGCCGGCTTGACCGGGCGCACCTGCAAATCGATGTTGCGCTTGAAAATGCGTTTCTGCTGCCGGTTGGGGTTGAACTGCGCCACAGGAATGCGCGCAGGCACGCAGGCATTGCAGTTCTGGCAATGCGGGCGGTACAGGTGATCGCCGCTGCGACGAAAGCCCATTTCTGACAGGTCTGCGTAGACATGCACATCCATGGGCTGGCTCGGATCGAGAAACAGGGTCGTCGCCTGTTCCTCGGGCAGATAACTGCAAGAGTGAGGCTGAGTGGCATAAAACTTCAACCGCGCCAACTCGGTCATGATCAACCCTCAAGGGTAAGCTGGTGAATTAAGTGTAAGCCACGCGCGCAAAAGTCGCTCAGCAAACCCAGGTCGCGTGATTGGGTTGATCGAGGTGTCGGGCCAGATATTCAGCGAATGCAGAGCGGGAAATCGCCCGGGCGCCAAGGCTGTGAAGGTGGTCGGTCGGCATCTGGCAGTCGATCAGCACGAAACCCGCTTCTTTCAGATGTTGCACCAGCGTCGCAAAGCCGTACTTGGAAGCATTGTCCGCGCGGCTGAACATCGACTCGCCGAAGAACAGTTGCCCCATCGCCAGGCCGTACAGGCCGCCGACCAGTTCGCCCTCATCCCAGACTTCCACCGAGTGGGCAAAACCGCGTCGATGCAGTTCGATATAGGCGTCCTGCATCGCTTCGGTGATCCAGGTGCCGTCGGCGTATTCCCGGGGAGCGGCGCAGGCGTGGATCACGGCGTCGAAATCCTGATCGAAGGTCACTTTATAACGCTGTTTGCGCATCAATTTGCCGAGGCTGCGCGAGACGTGCAGTTCGTCGGGAAAAAGCACGGTGCGCGGATCCGGCGACCACCAGAGAATCGGCTGGCCTTCGGAAAACCATGGAAAGCAGCCATGGCGATAGGCCTGGATCAAGCGATCGGCAGACAGGTCACCGCCGGCCGCCAGCAATCCGTTGGGATCGCGCATGGCCTTTTCCAGTGGCGGGAAAGTCAGTGAGTTGCGTTGTAACCAAGTCAGCATGGCGTCCAGGCTTGCAGAAGGGGAGGGCGGTGGGCGCTGGGCCCGCGGTAAAGTGTGCCGGGAAATGACGCGAATGTCCTCCGTTGCAGTGCGGCTTTTGCGTAGCTGCAACTTGAGCATCCGGATGCGGTCGTAATCGGGCGTTGCACCGGTGCGGGCAAGGTTGTCGATGCCAATGTGTGGCACTCAGGGGAGATGAGGCGCAAATGCTTCGCTACGTTCATCAAATACACCTCATAAGCCTTTGTCACAAAAGGTAATGCATGCTCAAATTGAACGCCGGGTGTTGTGCGTTTGGCTATGCTTGAACCTGGGGCCTGGAAGCATGGCATCGAACGCGCAAACCCGTACAATGCCGGGCTGTTACAGAATATTCGCCGCGTGCCGTGTTTATAAAAGGCGGGGCGCAGTGTTAAAAGTAGTCTCCGTTGCGCCCGTCAATTTTTTTACCTGCCTGGATTGGGCAGTTTTTTATCGTCATTCAATAGATGGACGCGCCTCTGGCGCAGGAAAAGAAGCGTTTTGAAGAAATCCACGGAAGCACCAAAAACAGTCGTTCCGCTCTGGCGTCAACAGTTGCACTACCGGCTCAAGGAAGGTGCATTGATCGCCATCGGCGCCTTGTGCCTGTTCCTGATGATGGCGTTGCTGACCTACGGCAAGGACGATCCGGGCTGGAGCCACAACAGCAAGATCGACGACGTGCAGAACTTCGGCGGCCCGGCCGGTTCCTACAGCGCCGACATCCTGTTCATGGTGCTGGGTTACTTCGCCTACATCTTCCCGTTGTTGCTGGCGATCAAGGCGTATCAGATCTTCCGTCAGCGTCACGAACCGTGGCAGTGGAGCGGCTGGCTGTTTTCCTGGCGCCTGATCGGTCTGGTGTTCCTGGTGTTGTCCGGCGCCGCGCTGGCGCACATCCATTTCCATGCAGCCACTGGTTTGCCTGCTGGCGCCGGTGGTGCGCTGGGCGAAAGCCTCGGTGATCTGGCCCGCAATGCTCTGAACATTCAGGGCAGCACGTTGCTGTTCATCGCACTGTTCCTGTTCGGCCTGACGGTGTTCACCGACCTGTCGTGGTTCAAGGTGATGGACATCACCGGCAAGATCACCCTCGACCTGTTCGAACTGTTCCAGGGCGCGGTCAACCGTTGGTGGTCGGCGCGTACCGAGCGCAAGCAACTGGTCGCGCAACTGCGTGAAGTCGACGATCGCGTGCATGACGTGGTTGCACCGACGGTGACCGACAAGCGTGAGCAGGCCAAGGTCAAGGAACGTCTGATCGAGCGCGAACAGGCTCTGAGCAAGCACATGTCCGAGCGCGAGAAACAGGTTCCGCCGGTCATCGCGCCGGCCCCGGTCAAGGCGCCGGAGCCAAGCAAGCGCGTGCAGAAAGAGAAGCAGGTGCCGTTGTTCGTCGACAGCGCCGTGGAAGGCACCTTGCCGCCGATCTCGATCCTCGATCCTGCAGAAAAGAAACAACTCAATTATTCGCCCGAATCCCTGGCGGCGGTCGGCCACTTGCTGGAGATCAAGCTCAAGGAATTCGGCGTCGAAGTCACCGTGGATTCGATCCATCCCGGCCCGGTCATTACCCGTTACGAAATCCAGCCTGCTGCGGGCGTGAAGGTCAGCCGTATCGCCAACCTGGCGAAAGACCTTGCACGTTCGCTGGCCGTGACCAGTGTGCGGGTGGTGGAAGTGATTCCGGGCAAGACCACGGTCGGTATCGAGATTCCCAACGAAGACCGGCAGATCGTGCGCTTCTCCGAAGTGCTGTCGACGCCTGAGTACGACAACTTCAAATCGCCGGTCACCCTGGCCCTGGGCCACGACATCGGCGGCAAGCCGGTCATCACCGACCTTGCGAAGATGCCGCACCTGCTGGTGGCCGGTACCACCGGTTCCGGTAAGTCGGTGGGCGTGAACGCGATGATCCTGTCGATCCTGTTCAAGTCTGGACCGGACGACGCCAAGCTGATCATGATCGACCCGAAAATGCTCGAACTGTCGATCTACGAAGGCATTCCGCATCTGCTGTGCCCGGTCGTGACCGACATGAAGGACGCCGCCAACGCCCTGCGCTGGAGCGTTGCCGAGATGGAGCGTCGCTACAAGCTGATGGCGAAGATGGGCGTGCGAAACCTGTCCGGCTTCAACGCCAAGGTCAAGGAAGCCCAGGACGCCGGCGAGCCGCTGAGCGATCCGCTGTACAAACGCGAAAGCATCCACGACGAAGCACCGCTGCTGCAGAAACTGCCGACCATCGTCGTGGTCGTGGACGAATTCGCCGACATGATGATGATCGTCGGCAAGAAGGTAGAAGAACTGATCGCCCGTATCGCGCAGAAGGCGCGTGCGGCCGGTATCCACCTGATCCTCGCGACCCAGCGGCCGTCGGTGGACGTGATCACCGGTCTGATCAAGGCCAACATCCCGACGCGGATGGCGTTCCAGGTATCGAGCAAAATCGACTCCCGGACCATCATCGACCAGGGCGGCGCCGAACAACTGCTTGGTCACGGTGACATGCTCTACATGCCGCCGGGCACCAGCCTGCCGATCCGTGTTCACGGCGCCTTCGTGTCCGACGATGAAGTTCACCGGGTGGTGGAAGCCTGGAAACTGCGCGGCGCACCGGAATACAACGACGACATCCTCAATGGTGTCGAAGAGGCGGGCAGTGGTTTCGAAGGCAGCAGCGGCGGTGGTGACGGCGACGATCCGGAAGCCGACGCGCTGTACGACGAAGCCGTGCAGTTCGTGCTGGAAAGCCGTCGCGCCTCCATCTCCGCTGTACAGCGCAAGCTGAAGATCGGCTACAACCGTGCCGCGCGCATGATCGAAGCCATGGAAATGGCCGGGGTCGTGACGTCGATGAACACCAACGGTTCCCGCGAAGTCCTGGCCCCTGGCCCGGTACGCGACTGATTCGATACCCTGATCCAAATGCAATGGACGGTGCATGAAGCGCCGTCCACTTTCCCACGAGTATTCAAGAGGACTCCCATGCGTCTTATCCGCATGTTGCTGCCGGTACTGGCTCTGACCACCCTCACGGCTCACGCCGATGACAAGGATGTGGCTCGCCTGACCCAATTGCTCGAAACATCCAAGACCCTGACCGCCAATTTTTCCCAGCTGACCCTCGACGGCAGCGGCACCCAGTTGCAGGAAACCACCGGCGACATGACCCTGCAGCGTCCAGGCCTGTTCTACTGGCACACCAATGCGCCCGCCGAGCAGACCATGGTGTCCGACGGCAAGAAAGTCACCCTGTGGGACCCGGATCTGGAACAGGCCACTATCAAGAAGCTCGATGAGCGCCTGACCCAGACTCCAGCCCTGTTGCTGTCCGGCGACGTATCGAAGATCAGCCAGAGCTTCGACATCAGCGCGAAAGAGGCGGGCGGCGTGATCGACTTCACTCTGAAGCCGAAAACCAAGGACACCTTGTTCGACAGCCTGCGCCTGTCGTTCCGCAATGGTCTGGTCAATGACATGCAGCTGATCGACAGCGTCGGCCAGCGCACCAATATCCTGTTCACCGGTGTGAAGGCCAACGAAGCGGTCCCTGCATCGAAGTTCAAGTTCGACATCCCGAAGGGTGCCGATGTGATCCAGGAATAAACACAGAGGTTTCAACGGTACGTGATGGATCTGTTTCGCAGTGCACCGATTGCCCAGCCATTGGCCGCCCGTTTGCGGGCGACCAATCTGGATGAGTACGTCGGTCAGGAACACGTGCTCGCTCGCGGCAAGCCTTTGCGCGAAGCGCTGGAACAGGGTGCCCTGCATTCGATGATCTTCTGGGGCCCGCCGGGCGTGGGCAAGACCACGCTGGCGCGGTTGTTGGCGGAAGTCTCGGATGCGCATTTCGAAACGGTCTCGGCGGTGTTGGCCGGGGTCAAGGAGATCCGTCAGGCGGTGGAAATCGCCAAGCAGCAGGCCGGCCAGTACGGCAAGCGCACTATCCTGTTTGTCGATGAAGTGCACCGCTTCAACAAGTCTCAACAGGACGCCTTCCTGCCGTACGTTGAAGACGGCACGCTGATCTTCATTGGCGCCACCACTGAAAACCCTTCTTTCGAACTGAACAACGCATTGCTGTCGCGGGCGCGGGTCTACGTACTCAAGAGCCTCGACGAAGCGGCGTTGCGCAAACTGGTGCACCGCGCGCTCACCGAAGAGCGTGGTCTGGGCAAGCGTCATCTGACTCTCAGCGATGAAGGCTTCCAGATGTTGCTGTCCGCCGCCGACGGTGATGGCCGGCGCCTGCTGAACCTGCTGGAAAACGCCTCGGACCTGGCCGAAGACCACAGCGAGATGGGCACCGAGCTGCTGCAAAGCCTGCTCGGCGACACTCGCCGGCGTTTCGACAAGGGCGGCGAAGCGTTCTACGACCAGATTTCCGCGCTGCACAAATCGGTGCGCGGCTCCAATCCGGACGGCGCGTTGTACTGGTTTGCGCGAATGATCGACGGCGGCTGCGATCCGCTGTACCTGGCTCGGCGCGTGGTGCGCATGGCCAGTGAAGACATCGGCAACGCCGACCCGCGCGCACTGAGCCTGTGCCTGGCCGCGTGGGAAGTGCAGGAGCGTCTCGGCAGTCCGGAAGGTGAGTTGGCAGTGGCTCAGGCCATCACCTATCTGGCCTGTGCGCCGAAAAGCAACGCGGTGTACATGGGCTTCAAGACCGCGCTGCGCGCCGCCGCCGAACACGGTTCGCTGGAGGTGCCGCTGCACCTGCGCAATGCGCCGACCAAATTGATGAAGCAATTGGGCTACGGCGACGAATACCGTTATGCCCACGACGAACCGGACGCCTACGCGGCCGGCGAAGACTATTTCCCGGAAGAACTCGACCCGATTCCGTTCTACCAACCGGTGCCCCGTGGCCTGGAGTTGAAGATCGGCGAAAAGCTCAACCACCTTGCCCAACTTGATCGTTTAAGCCCCCGGCAGCGGAGAAAATAGTGGTTCCATTGATCGTTGCAGTCTCCGTCGGCGGGATTGCCGGCACCTTGTTGCGCTTCGCCACCGGCAATTGGGTCAACGCCAATTGGCCGCGGCACTTCTATACCGCGACGCTGGCCGTTAATATCGTGGGCTGTCTGCTGATTGGCGTGCTGTACGGCCTGTTTTTGATACGCCCGGAAGTACCGATCGAGGTACGTGCCGGGTTGATGGTCGGCTTCCTCGGGGGGCTGACGACTTTTTCATCCTTTTCACTGGATACGGTGCGCCTGCTGGAAAGCGGGCAAGTGCCGCTGGCCCTGGGCTATGCGGCCATCAGCGTATTCGGCGGGCTGCTCGCGACCTGGGCCGGCCTGTCCCTGACCAAACTTTGATAACGAGAAACCGACATGCTCGATTCCAAACTGTTACGTAGCAACCTTCAGGACGTAGCGGACCGCCTGGCTTCCCGTGGTTTTGCCCTGGATGTCGCGCGCATCGAAGCGCTGGAAGAACAGCGCAAGACCGTCCAGACCCGCACCGAAGCACTGCAGGCTGAGCGTAACGCGCGTTCCAAATCCATCGGTCAGGCCAAGCAGCGCGGCGAAGACATCGCGCCGCTGATGGCCGACGTCGAGCGCATGGCGGGCGAACTGAGCGCCGGTAAAGTCGAGCTGGACGCGATCCAGACCGAACTGGACTCGATCCTGCTGGGCATTCCGAACCTGCCGCACGAATCGGTACCGGTCGGCGAAGACGAAGACGGCAACGTCGAAGTCCGTCGCTGGGGCACCCCGACTGCCTTCGATTTCCCGGTTCAGGACCACGTGGCCCTGGGCGAGAAGTTCGGCTGGCTCGACTTCGAAACCGCCGCCAAGCTGTCCGGCGCGCGTTTCGCGCTGCTGCGTGGCCCGATTGCCCGTCTGCACCGCGCACTGGCGCAGTTCATGATCAACCTGCACGTCACCGAGCACGGCTACGAAGAGGCTTACACGCCTTATCTGGTTCAGGCCCCGGCGCTGCAAGGCACCGGTCAACTGCCGAAGTTCGAAGAAGACCTGTTCAAGATCGCTCGCGAAGGCGAGGCCGATCTGTACCTGATCCCGACCGCCGAAGTGTCGCTGACCAATATCGTGGCCGGTGAAATCGTCGATTCGAAACAGCTGCCGATCAAGTTCGTCGCTCACACTCCGTGCTTCCGCAGCGAAGCCGGCGCGTCGGGTCGTGACACTCGCGGCATGATCCGTCAGCACCAGTTCGACAAAGTTGAAATGGTCCAGATCGTCGAGCCGTCGAAGTCGATGGAAGCGCTGGAAGGCCTGACCGCCAACGCCGAGAAAGTCCTGCAACTGCTGGAGCTGCCTTACCGCACCCTGGCGCTGTGCACCGGCGACATGGGCTTCAGCGCGGTCAAGACGTACGACCTCGAAGTGTGGATTCCGAGCCAGGACAAGTACCGTGAAATCTCGTCTTGCTCCAACTGCGGCGACTTCCAGGCCCGCCGCATGCAGGCGCGTTTCCGCAACCCGGAAACCGGCAAGCCTGAGCTGGTGCACACCCTGAACGGTTCCGGTCTGGCGGTCGGTCGTACCCTGGTGGCCGTGCTGGAAAACTACCAGCAGGCCGACGGTTCGATCCGCGTGCCGGACGTGCTGAAACCGTACATGGGTGGCCTTGAGGTCATCGGCTAAATGAAATATCTGCCGCTGTTTCACAACCTGCGCGGCAGTCGTGTGTTGGTCGTCGGTGGGGGGGAGATTGCCTTGCGCAAGTCCCGCCTGCTGGCCGATGCCGGTGCGCTGCTGCGGGTGGTCGCACCTGAAATCGAAGCGCAACTGCGCGAACTGGTTGCCGCCAGCGATGGCGAATGCCTGCTGCGTGGCTACGCCGAAACGGATCTGGACGGTTGCGGGCTGATCATTGCCGCCACCGACGACGAAGCGTTGAACGCGCAAGTCTCCGCCGATGCCCATCGGCGCTGCGTGCCGGTCAATGTGGTCGATGCGCCGGCGCTGTGCAGCGTGATCTTCCCGGCAATTGTCGATCGTTCACCGCTGATCATCGCGGTTTCCAGTGGCGGCGATGCGCCGGTGCTGGCCCGGCTGATCCGCGCCAAGATCGAAACCTGGATTCCCTCGACCTACGGCCATCTGGCCGGGCTGGCCGCGCGGTTTCGCGATCAGGTCAAAGGCCTGTTTCCCGATGTACAGCAGCGTCGCGGTTTTTGGGAAGACGTGTTCCAGGGGCCGATTGCCGATCGCCAACTGGCTGGGCAGGGCGCCGAGGCCGAACGTTTGCTGCAAGCCAAGATTGACGGCGAAGCCATGGTCACGACCGGCGAGGTGTATCTGGTGGGCGCAGGGCCGGGCGATCCGGATCTGCTGACTTTCCGCGCCTTGCGCCTGATGCAGCAAGCCGATGTGGTGCTGTACGACCGCTTGGTGGCGCCCGCGATTCTTGAGCTGTGCCGCCGCGATGCCGAGCGTGTCTACGTCGGCAAGCGTCGCGCCGATCACGCTGTGCCGCAGGATCAGATTAACCAGCAACTGGTGGATCTGGCCAAGGCCGGCAAGCGTGTGGTGCGGTTGAAGGGCGGGGATCCGTTCATCTTCGGCCGTGGCGGCGAAGAGATCGAGGAGCTGGCGGCCCATGGCATTCCGTTCCAGGTGGTGCCGGGCATCACGGCAGCCAGCGGTTGCGCGGCGTATGCCGGGATTCCGCTGACCCATCGCGATTACGCGCAGTCGGTGCGTTTCGTCACCGGGCACCTGAAGGACGGTTCCACCGATCTGCCGTGGGCCGACCTCGTCGCGCCGGCGCAGACGTTGGTGTTCTACATGGGCCTGGTGGGGTTGCCGATCATCTGCGAGCAGTTGATCAAACATGGTCGTGCGGCCGAAACCCCGGCCGCGCTGATCCAGCAGGGCACCACGGTCAATCAGCGGGTCTTCACTGGCACGCTGGCCGACCTGCCGCGTCTGGTGGCGGAGCATGAAGTGCATGCGCCGACGCTGGTGATCGTCGGCGAAGTGGTGCAACTGCGCGAGAAACTGGCGTGGTTCGAGGGCGCTCAGGGTCAGATCTGACGACTCTGAGGGGATCGTTCCCACGCGGTGGGAACGATCCGGCTTTCAACCTCTGCGCCATACCCCTTTCCCGCCCAACCGGTTCCGGTCATGGGCCACAGTGAAATCCTGTTTCGGCCCCTTCGGCACAACGCCGGTCGGGTTGATGGTCTTGTGGCTGCCGTAGTAGTGATTCTTGATGTGCTGGAAATCCACGGTCTCGGCAACGCCCGGCCACTGGTACATCTCACGCAGCCAGTTCGACAGATTCGGATAATCGCTGATCCGCCGCAGATTGCATTTGAAGTGCCCGTGATACACCGCGTCGAAACGAATCAGCGTGGTGAACAAGCGCACGTCGGCCTCGGTCAGGTATTCACCCGTCAGATAACGGTTGGCGCCCAGCACTTGCTCCAGATGATCCAGTTCGGCAAACACGTCGTCGAACGCTTCTTCATAGGCCTTCTGCGAGGTCGCGAAACCGGCGCGGTACACACCGTTGTTCACGGCAGGGTAGATCCGCTTGTTCAGCGCATCGATCTCGCTGCGTAATGGCGCTGGATAGAAGTCCAGATCGTTGCCGGTCAAGTCATCGAAGGCGCTGTTGAACATGCGGATGATCTCCGCCGATTCGTTGCTGACGATGCGCTTGAGCTTCTTGTCCCACAGCACCGGCACGGTGACGCGGCCGGTGTAGTCGGCGGTGTCGGCGGTGTAGCGCTGGTGCATGAAATCGAAGTGGTCGAGTTTGTCGCCGGTCGAACCGAGGTTCTGGTCGAAGGTCCAGCCGTTTTCCAGCATCAGCCAGCTAACGACGGAAACATCGATCAGGCTTTCCAGGCCTTTGAGCTTGCGCAGGATCAGCGTGCGATGCGCCCATGGACAGGCGAGGGAGACGTAAAGGTGATAACGCCCGGCTTCGGCGGCAAAACCGCCTTCACCACTCGGGCCCGGCTCGCCGTTGCGAGTGACCCAGTTGCGGCGCTGCGCCTGTTCGCGCTGGAACGCACCGTCCTTGCTGCTTTCGTACCACTTGTCCTGCCAGCGGCCGTCGACGAGTAAACCCATGATCAAGACTCCAGAAACCAATATTCGTTGGAGCCGAGTCTATTCCGATGAGTTCGAACAAAAAGCGCAAAGATCGGGCGTTAATGATCGGTTAAATCGATTTGTCCCGCGCAGCCCAGTATTGCTCGGCGGTTTCGAAAGCCTGTTCACGGCTCTGACCTAGGCCGCGCAGTGCCAGCGCCATGGTCGAAATCAGCGCCATTTGCGGATAGCTGTCGACCACATCGCCACGCCAGACGGCCTTCAAATGCTCGATATCCAGCGAAGAAGGTTTGACGTGACGCTGCGCCGACAGCTGCGGCCACTCCTCGTCCCAGCTCTCGCCGCCGGTGGTGCCGTACAGGTGGCTGTCGGCATCCGGGTTGATCTCGATTTCGCCGCCGTCGCCCTTGATCACGATGGCCGTGTCGCCAAGCAGGCCGCTGGCATCGCGGTGCACCGCTTGATAGCCAGGGTGAAAAATACTCTGCAAACCGCAACGCGCGCCCAGCGGATTGAGGATCCGCGCTAGCGAGTGGATCGGCGAGCGCAGACCGAGGGTGTTGCGCAGGTCGATCATCCGTTGCAGCTGCGGCGCCCAGTCCAACAGTGGCATGAACGCCAGACCGCCGTTGTCCAGCGCCGCGCCGACCTGTTGCCAGTTGCGGCACAGTGGGATGTTCAGTTCACCGAGCAGTTGTTCGGAGTACAAGCGCCCGGCGGTGTGCGCGCCGCCGCCGTGCATGAAGATGCGCACGCCGTTCTGCGCCAGGCACTTGGCCGCCAGCAGATACCACGGCAGGTGACGCTTCTTGCCGGCATAGGTCGGCCAATCCAGATCGACCTTCAACTCTGGCGCCTGCAAGCGTTCGCGCAGGGCTTCGGTGAAGCCGGCCATTTCCTCGGCGCTTTCTTCCTTGTGCCGCAGCAGCATCAGGAAAGCGCCAAGCTGGGTTTCTTCGACCGCTTCGTCGAGCACCATGCCCATGGCTTGCCGGGCTTCCTCGCGGGTCAGGTCGCGGGCGCCGCGCTTGCCCTTGCCGAGGATGCGCACGAACTGGGCGAACGGGTGTTCGGCGGGCGTTTCGAGGGTCAGCGCTGGATAGTCGGTCATAGGCAATTCGTCGGTTTGGGCAGGCCCGCCAGTTTCGCGGCGAGTTTGGCAGGGGTGCCTTTGAACAGTCGGTTCAGGTGCAGGCTGTTGCCTTTCTCCGCGCCGAGCTTGAGCGCGGTGTACTTGATC
The DNA here is from genome assembly GCF_024749205.1 of Pseudomonas sp. B21-021. Taxonomy (NCBI): domain Bacteria; kingdom Pseudomonadati; phylum Pseudomonadota; class Gammaproteobacteria; order Pseudomonadales; family Pseudomonadaceae; genus Pseudomonas; species Pseudomonas sp. B21-021. The sequence continues at coordinate 4,073,114 of NZ_CP087192.1, read as the reverse complement.
AGCGGCCGGGTGGCCGGGGACAACTGGAATTCGGCATAGAAGCTGCGCAGCAGCTCGAGGACTTCCCAATGTTCGGCGCTCAGCTCGATGTCTTCGGCAGCGGCGAGGGCGCTGGCGACTTCCGCCGACCAGTCGTTGAGGTCGACCAGGAAGCCGTCCTTGTCCAGTTCAATGGCGCGGGCGCCGACGGTCAGCGCACTCATAGCCAGCTGTTGACCTTGTCGTGGTGGATCGACAGCTCGACGAAGGCCGGGTAATCGATGGCTTCGGCCCAGTCCGGAACCTGTACGGCACGGGCTTGCGCGTCTTCGGCCAGCACGAACAATTTCACCTTACGCGATTCCAGCGCACTGAACGGCGCAGTGCCGGGTTGCAGCGCATAAGCGGCATCGCCAGACAGCAATAGCGCATCGGCAGAACCGAGCAGGCGCAGGCAACTGGTCAGGCGTTCGTCGCCGAACGGGGAGTGGGACAACACATGCAAAGTCGACATCAGAGGGTGATCACCTGGTCGTAACGGTCAATAAGGGCGGTGATTTGTTCGGCGGCCAAAGGCTGCGCCTCGTCCAGCGAACGATCGCCGAGGCCGCGAGCACTGGCGCTGTCGGCGCAGTAGAACAGCTCTTCGACGCCGAACATCGGCAGTGCTTGCAGGTTGGCGCTCAGGTCTTTCTGTTGCAGGGCCTTGGCGTTCTGCCCGGCGGCCAGTTGCAACACGCCGTCGTCGAGAAACAGCAGACCGATCGGCAGATCGAACGCGCCGCCGGCCAGCACGATGTCCAGCGCTTCGCGGGCGCCGGGGCCGGACCACGGCGATTGGCGGCTGATAATCAGAAGGGACTTGGCCATGTCATGCGCCTCCGAAACAGATGAGGCGGTCGGCATCCTGCACCGCATCATGCAACTGGCCGAGGCCGGACAATTCCCACGGTGCGCTGACGGCCACGGCGTCACGTTGATAACGCCCGGCTTCCTCGGTATTCAACACGCCACGGCGCAGGGCTGCGGCGATGCACACCACGCCGTCGAGGTTTTGTTCGGTGATAAAGGTTCGCCACTGTTTGGGCAGGTCCAGTTCGTCCTGCGGCGTGACCACGGCGTCGGACGCGTTGTGGACTCCGTCCTGATAGAAAAACAGCCGGACAATCTCATGCCCGCCGGCCAGCGCGGCCTGAGCGAACAGCAGGGCGCGGCGCGAGGAGGGCGCATGGGCGGCGGAAAACAGCGCAATGGCGAACTTCATGACGGACTCGATCAGCAAAACTGCGGCCATGATAAAGCTTTCTCGGTGGGGCGGCGAAGCGGATGTTTCCCGCGCCCGTTTCGATGCAAGCAGGTGTCCGTCAACGCGGCATGTAGCCCAACTGCCAACGCCGCGGAATCTTCAGGGTCAGCAGCCCCAGTACGGCGGCAAACAGTCCGCTGACCAACATCGCCTTGAGCCCCAGATGATGTTCCAGCACTGCCCCCAGAATGGCGCCGACCAGCATCCCGCTCCACGGCACCAGTTGCACCCGCCAGCCGCTTCGCCGTTCGCCGAGCACCCACCGGCCCAATCCACGGCCGAATCGGGACAGGGCGCCGGTGACGTACGTCAGCCCGACCGGCAGACCGTTCACTTCTTCCACCGCCGCGTTGAGCATGCCCATCGCAATGATCGCCGCCAGCAGGGCCGGCAGTTGCGTGTCAAAGGGCCAGGCCGCCAAACAGAGCAGGGCGGCGATGGATAGCAGCAACGGCAGCGCCCGCCGACCACCCAGTCGGCTGACCACAACCCCGAGGGCATTACCGACAATGAACGTGGCGACCAGCAGGATCAGCCTTAACGTCAGTGCGCTGTCGCCATCACTGATCGCCACCGCCAGCCGCGTGGTGTTGCCGCTCATGAAGGAAACGAAATCGCCGCTGGCCATGAAGCCGATGGCGTCGGTCATGCCGGCCAGTACCGACAGGCTGGCAACCAGCGCCAGGCCTACACGGCCGCGCCATTTCTGTATGTGAAGATGTCCGGGGCTGGCGCGGTGGGTCGAGGTGGAAGGCAGCATCGAGGCAGCGTCCTTGAGCGGGGTTTACGGTTCTATGCCATACAGATCGCAGTACTCCAGCCAGTCCATCCCGGCCATTTCCGCCACTTCACGATGCACTTCCAGGCGTTGCGCCTGATACTCCTCGGGCGTCGCAGCGGTGAGCTGCAACGTCAGCTCCCAGGCAAACAAACCCTGGCTTTCGGCCTCGGCTTCGAAGGCTTCGTGCAGGCGTTCTTCGCGGTACTGCGCCTGGGTTTCGCCCTTGGCCTGGGCCAGCAGCGGGTTGAGGTGGTCAAGGGCTTCGCGCAGTTCCGGACGCGCATCGAGAAACAGTTTCAGGGCCTGTTCGTGTCGCTGGTCAGTAGGCGCCATGGGCTTTCCTTGTAAGGCTGATGACCGTTAATGTGCCGCAGCGGCCGGTATGTGTCGCGTTCTAAATGCAGTAAAGCAGAACGATTTTTGGCGTTGCGGTGATACAGTCCGCTTTTTTCCGAATGAGCGAATGCAATGCGAATGCTGATGGTGGCACTGGCGGCAACCCTGCTGGCCGGTTGCGCGGGTTCGGCGATGGAAGACGCCCGCACGCAAACCCCTTACAAGACCCTGAATTCGGATAAACCCGAAAAAGTCGTGGCCCAGTGCGTGCAATTCGCCTGGCAGGACGAAGCGGTGTTCGGCGTGGACGCAGCGGCTTATCTGCAACCGGGCAAGAAGGGCGGTTCGACGGTCTACACGCGTTCGGCGGAGTCGTTCGTCGACTTGACCACGGATGCGTCCGGCACCGTGCTGAATTACTACGCGCAGAAGGATGATTTTGTGGCCAAGCGCCGCTTGGCGGCGCTGGCGACCTGTCTGTAACGGGCAGCTGAATGCGTTGAAATTTGCGACCCTCGCCAGCCTGCGGGCGGGGGGCGCTGAACTCAATCAATCAAACGCTTCTGGAAAAAATGCCGCTTGTGCCCCAGCGGATAATCCACAATCTCGCCACACTCGGTATACCCCAGTTTTTTGTAGAACCCGGGCGCCTGAAAATCAAAGGTATCGAGCCAGATCCCCACGCAGTCTTTTTCCCGGGCGAATTCCTCGACCATGTTCATCAGCTTCGAGCCGATTCCCTGTCCCCGGCCTTCTTCCGGCACCGCCAGCAACTCGATAAACAGCCACCGATAGAACGTGTGCCCATAGAGGCCACCGAGGATCGCGTCGTTATCGTCGCGCACCAGCAACGCGACCGGTTCGTACAGCGAAGGCCCGGCTTTGGCGATGTTATGGGCACGCAGGGGCGCCAGGATGGCTGCGCGCTGTTCTTCGGTGGGGTCCTGTGACAGCTCGATCCGCAACGTCATGTTGTCTTCCTTGTAGTAATGAATCGGCAGCCTATCGCGCCGCAGCCGATTGAAGCAATCGCTTGGAACCGTCGCTGCTGCGCCGGGGTCTAGCCCTTTAGGGCGTCCATCCGGAACGCGTTTGCCTGGGAGATTCCATGAACATTTTCGAAGCCCTGCGTGAAAGCCACGATCGTCAGCGGACCTACGCGAAATCGTTGATCAAGACCAGCGGTGACACCCCGGAAAGGGTGGAGGCCTACAAGCAACTGAAGGCTGAGCTTCAGGCTCACGAAACGGCCGAAGAGCGCCATTTCTATATCCCGCTGATGGAGTTCGACAACGGTGTCGACCTCAGCCGCCATGCCATCGCCGAGCACCATGAAATGGACGAAATGATGGAAGAGCTCGACGAGACCGAGATGTCCAGCCCGGCCTGGCTGGCCACGGCGAAAAAGCTCTCGGAGAAGGTCCATCACCACCTGCAGGAAGAAGAGCAGAAGTTCTTCCAGATGGCCGGCAAGCTGCTCGACGACAAACAAAAGGAACAGCTCGCCGGGCAGTATCAAAAGGAGTTCGAGGCGCAGCTTCCCTGAACCGGTGAATGCAGGTTTTTGTAATGACGCGGTGTAGTCTTTTTGCCATGCGTCAGGTGAGCGTCGTCGCAATGCACTGTGTTTATATACAGTATTTTCGGCGTTTTTCGAGTTTCGCCGAGGCCGACTGCGACAAAACCGCCGGTGGACAAAAAATCCCCCTCCGTTAGCTTGAAGGCCTCTCCTCGGACAGGAGAGTTCTTAAATCAACGGAGTGAAAAACATGAACCAACCACAAGCTCAAACCCAACTGCGACACGGTCGCGTCATTTCCCCTGCAAGCCGCGGCGCGGTGGCCATCGAGCAAGGATTGCTCGGCGGCTGGCAGGTCAATGAAATGGAAGGCGGCAAGAACTTTCCGGCACTCGCGGCCGGTCCGTTCCCGGCGCCGTTCGAAAGCGACAACCCGAGCGTCGTGCCGCCGGCTGACGGCTATATTCTCAGTGGCGGCAAGAACGACGCACGTGACTGTGTGAACTTCACCGCAGAAGAAATGAGCAAGAAACTCGGGCGTCCGTTCTCCTGGCCGCTCCTCAATGTCACCCCCGGCCAGACCCTTGAGGTCAAATGGGAGTACACCGCGCCGCACACCACCCGCGGTTATCGCTGGCTGATCACCAAGGATGGCTGGGACCCGAAACAACGCATCAGCCGAGCGCAACTGGAAGCGCAACCCTTCGCCGAGGATTTCTATCCGCAAGTGCCGTACTACAGTCATTCGGCGGAATTGAAAGCCAAGGTCAATCACGCCGTGAAACTTCCGGGCAACAAGCAGGGTCATCACGTCATCGTCCTGATGTGGATCGTCGCCAATACCGGCAACGCCTTCTATCAGGCCTTCGATGTGGACTTCAAATAAGCCCGCAACGTCAAACCCACACGTTCTGAAGGATTAGAACATGTCAAACATCGACTTCACCCTATTGAAAAACCAGGCCAGCGACGCGGCGTCGCTGATGCCGACTCTTGCCGGCAAGAAGATCCTCATGGGCTTCTGGCACAACTGGCCGGCCGGCCCGAGCGATGGTTACCAGCGCGGCCAGTTCGCCAACATCGCGCTGGAAAACGTGCCGAAGGAATACAACGTGGTCGCGGTGGCCTTCATGAAGGGCAGCGGGATTCCGACCTTCAAGCCGTTCAACGTTTCCGATGCCGAGTTCCGTCGTCAGGTCGGCGTGCTCAACAGTCAGGGGAGAGCCGTGCTGATTTCCCTGGGCGGTGCCGATGCGCACATCGAGTTGCGCGCCGGTCAGGAGCAACCGCTGGCCAATGAAATCATCCGTCTGGTGGAAACCTACGGCTTCGATGGTCTGGACATCGATCTTGAACAGAGCGCGATTGATTTCGCTGCCAACAAGACCGTCCTGCCGGCCGCGCTGAAACTGGTCAAGGATCACTACGCCGGCCAAGGCAAGCATTTCATCATCAGCATGGCGCCGGAGTTTCCGTACCTGACCACCTCCGGCAAATACGTCGGTTATCTGCAGGCGCTGGAAGGCTATTACGATTTCATCGCTCCGCAGTTCTACAACCAGGGCGGCGACGGGGTCTGGGTGCCGGAAGCCAATAACGGCAACGGGGCGTGGATCGCCCAGAACAACGACGCGATGAAAGAGGACTTTCTCTATTACCTGACCGAGAGCCTGGTGACCGGTACTCGCGGTTTTACGAAGATCCCGGCGGACAAGTTCGTCATCGGCCTGCCGTCCAACGTCGATGCGGCCGCTACCGGCTACGTGATCGACAAAACCGTAGTCGGCAACGCGATGAAACGCCTGGCGGTCAAAGGGCATCCGATCAAGGGCCTGATGACCTGGTCGGTGAACTGGGACAACGGCACCAGCAAGGATCGCGTGCCGTACAACTGGGAATTCAGTCGGCGTTATGGACCACTGATTCACGGGGCGCCGTCTACGGCGCAGGGCACTGATGCCGCAACGGTGAACGTGGCACATCAGTAGTCAATGAACGAAAAGCCCGGTAGCGCTGCCGGGCTTTTTTTTCGTCGGCGGTTCGCATCAATTCACCTACCATGGCCATCTTCCGATGACAAAAAAGGATCAGGCGTCATGTCCAACACAGCCGAGCGGGTCAACATCGTCGATACCCAGGTGTTGTCCCACGACTGGTATCTGCTGAAGAAAATCACCTTCGACTATCACCGCAACAACGGTGACTGGCAGCGTCAGACGCGCGAGGTCTACGACCGTGGCAATGGCGCGGCGATCCTGCTGTTCAACCGCGAGCAACGGACCGTGGTGCTGACCCGGCAGTTCCGTCTGCCGGTGTTCGTCAACGGTCATGACGGTTTGCTGATTGAAGTGGCGGCCGGACTGCTTGAAGGCGCGGCGCCAGAGCAGCGCATCCGCGACGAGGCCGAGGAAGAAACCGGTTACCGCGTGCATGACGTGAAGAAGGTGTTCGAGGCCTACATGAGCCCCGGCTCGGTGACCGAGAAACTGCACTTTTTCATCGCCGAGTACGATGCCTCGTCAAAGGTCAGTGAAGGGGGCGGTCTGGAAGAGGAAACCGAAGAGCTGGAAGTGCTGGAGTGGCGTTTCGACGACGCGCTGGCGGCGTTCCAGCGCGGCGAGATTTGCGATGCCAAGACCATCATGCTGCTGCAATACGCGGCGATGAATAACCTGTTCGGCGGTTAAAACAGATCGCCGGTTTTACCGATGTCCGACCACTGGCCACCCTCCAGGGTCAGCAAGCGCTCTTTGGCTTCAAGGCCTCCGGCAAACCCGGTCAGTTTTCCTGAGGCGCCGATGACTCGATGGCACGGCGCAATGATCGAAATCGGATTGCGCCCGTTCGCCGCGCCGACGGCACGCACCGCACTCGGGTGGCCGATCTGTTCGGCGATCTGGCTGTAGGTGCGGGTTTCGCCAAACGGAATGGTCAGCAGCGCGGCCCAGACCTTTTTCTGGAACTCGGTGCCGGCAAAGTCCAGCTCCAGATCGAACGCGTTTCGCGTTCCTGCAAAATATTCTTCCAGCTGACGCGTGGTTTTCATCAGCACCGGATTGTCCGGTGATTCGCTCATCGGCCCGAGGCGCACCCGGTTCGGTTTGTCGTTTTCCCAGAGGATGGCGGCCAGACGTGAGCCGTTCGCGACCAGCTTCAACTCGCCGACAGGCGAGGGCAGGGTGATGAACGTATAGGCCATGGGAAAAACTCCGGTACGGGGGCGAAAACTGCGCCCAGCATACTGCCGGATCGGGGAGGCGCAAACCGTAATCGCGGCCATACTGGCTGATGCTCTTGAAGCGCTTTCCTACCTTATAAAAAGAAGAGACCGACTCATGAAGTACGAACCTTTTGCCAAATCGCTGATTGCGACCTCATTGGCGCTCAGCTGCCTCATGGCCCACGCCGCCTCGGTTGCCCCGGTCGCCGCCGAAAACGGCATGGTGGTCACCGCCCAGCACCTGGCCACTCACGTGGGTGTCGACGTGTTGAAAAGTGGCGGCAACGCGGTGGATGCGGCGGTCGCCGTGGGCTATGCACTGGCGGTGGTTTACCCGGCGGCGGGCAACCTCGGTGGTGGTGGTTTCATGACCATTCAACTGGCGGACGGGCGCAAGACCTTCCTCGACTTCCGCGAAAAAGCCCCGCTGGCCGCAACGGCCAACATGTACCTCGACAAGGACGGCAACGTCATCCCGGACCTGAGTACCCGTGGCCACCTCGCGGTCGGCGTTCCGGGCACCGTGTCCGGCATGGAGCTGGCGCTGAGCAAGTACGGCACCAAACCGCGCAAGGAAATGATTGCCCCGGCCATCAAACTGGCCGAAGAAGGTTTTGCGCTGGAACAGGGCGACGTCGAGTTGCTGGAGTACGCCACCGACGTGTTCAAGAAGGACATCAAGGATTCCGGCGCGATCTTTCTGAGCAACGGCGAGCCGATGCAGGTCGGGCAGAAACTGGTGCAGAAGGACCTGGGAAAGACCCTGCGCACCATTTCCGAAAAAGGCGCCGACGGTTTCTACAAAGGCTGGGTGGCCGACGCGATCGTCACGTCCAGCCAGGCCAACAAGGGCATCATCACCCAGGCCGACCTCGACAAATACAAGACCCGCGAACTGGCCCCGGTGGAGTGCGACTATCGCGGCTATCACGTTGTGTCCGCACCGCCGCCAAGCTCCGGCGGGGTGGTGATCTGCCAGATCATGAACATCCTCGAAGGCTATCCGATGAAGGATCTGGGCTTCCATTCGGCCCAGGGCATGCACTACCAGATCGAAGCAATGCGCCACGCGTACGTGGATCGCAACAGCTATCTTGGCGACCCGGATTTCGTGAAGAACCCGATCGAGCACCTGCTGGACAAGAACTACGCGACCAAGCTGCGTAACGCGATCCAGCCGCAGAAGGCCGGTGTGTCGGCAGAACTCAAACCCGGCGTCGCCCCCCATGAGGGCAGCAACACCACGCACTATTCGATCGTCGACAAATGGGGCAACGCGGTCTCGGTCACCTACACCCTCAACGACTGGTTCGGTGCGGGCGTGATGGCGAGCAAGACCGGGGTGATCCTCAACGATGAAATGGACGACTTCACCTCCAAGGTCGGCGTGCCGAACATGTACGGCCTGGTGCAAGGCGAAGCCAACGCCATCGCTCCGGGCAAGGCTCCGTTGTCATCGATGAGCCCGACTATCGTCACCAAGGACGGCAAAGTGGTGATGGTGGTCGGTACGCCGGGTGGCAGTCGCATCATCACCGCGACCCTGCTGACCATGCTCAACGTCATCGACTACGGCATGGGCCTGCAGGAAGCGGTTGATGCGCCGCGCTTCCACCAGCAGTGGATGCCGGAGGAAACCAACCTCGAAGACTTCGCCGCGAGCCCCGACACGAAGAAGATTCTCGAGAGCTGGGGCCACAAGTTCGCGGGCCCGCAGGACGCCAACCACATCGCCGCGATTCTGGTCGGTGCACCGTCGCTGGGGGGTAAACCGGTCGGCAAGAACCGCTTCTACGGCGCCAACGATCCACGGCGCAACACCGGGTTGTCATTGGGTTACTGAGCAGAGTAAAAAGGGGGCGGGCACACGTCCGCCCCTGTCTCAAGGACCGATCAAGGAAGGCTCACCATGACCACCGCATTGCTGATCATCGATGTCCAGCGCGCCCTGTGCACAGGCGAATACGAATGCCACAACATCAAACGGGTGATCGATACCATCAACGGCCTCAGCGCCCGCGCGCGTCAATCGGGTGTGCCGGTGGTGCTGATCCAGCACAACGAAAAGGACAGTCCGTTAGCTCACGGTGCCGAAGGCTGGCAACTGGCTGACGGCCTGGCCACTGCGCCCGGCGATCTGCGCGTCGACAAGACCGCCAACGACTCGTTCTACCAGACCAACCTGCAGAAACTGATCCCCCGGGAAGATTTCGACCGCCTGGTGATTTGCGGTCTGCAAACCGATTACTGCGTCAACGCCACCGTGCGCCAGGCCCATCAACTGGGCTACGACGTGGAGCTGGCGGCCGATGCGCACTCCACCGTCGACAACGGCAACATGAGCGCCGAAGACATCATCGCCGAACACAACAAGGACTGGGCGCACCTGACCGGTTCCGTGGCGCGGATCGATGTGAAGCCGGCGGCCGGGATCACATTCTGACTCTTTCTTGCGCAAGAGCCCGGTTGTCCGCCAGCAACCAGTGAAAAATCCAGAGCATCGACAGCCCGGGCCCGGCATACTGCCGCCGCCTCAGGAATGGAATCTGTCGATGCTCGCTTTCAATCTCCGTCACGCCTTGCTGCTGACCTCTCTCGTATTTGCTACCTCCTCGCACGCTGCCAGTTTCGACTGTGCTGGCGCTTCCAGCCCGGTTGAAAAAGCCGTTTGTGCGGATCCGTATACCTCGAGTCTCGATGAAAAACTCGGGGCGCTCTGGCGGACAGCGGTGGTGCAGGTTGCTGATCCGCAAGCGCTCAAGGCTGATCAGCGTTCATGGTTGAAACAACGCAATCAATGTGCCGCCAATAGCTCCTGCCTGCGCCGTGAATATTTGATGCGTCTGAAAGCGCTTGAATACGTGGCCAAGCCTTTCAGCTGGGATGCCACCTGGCAGATGATTCCGTGGGGCGTTTCATCGGCGGCAGAAGTCACAACCAAGCGTGTGGACGCCACGCATATTGCCTTTGATGTTTCTGCGTCAAATGGTGGCAACTCTGGTGACATGGACGGTGTGGCCACAATTGACGGTGCCGTAGCGCATTTCGCTGAAGGCAACTGCACCCTGAAGTTCAGCGCGCTCAACGGTTTGCTGGATGTTGATTCCGACGGAGGTGAGGGGGCTTGTGGTGGCGGGATGGGCGTTTACTACGATGGAAGGTATGTGGCATCTGACCAACCGATCGCGATTGAATACGACTTGCTGAGCCTTGGCGTTGTGCGTACGCAGCAAGAAGATCTGGCATTACGCACGTTGCTCAAAAATGACTATCAGACGCTGCTGCAAAATAGCGGCTCAATGGCAGCCGGCGAGACCTCTGGTGATGTGCCGGGGGGGGAGGTCAATGAGTTCTGGCTGCGAGGCCTGGCTTCCAGCAACGCGGCGATTCTGATGAGCGCGCCGGGCGGCCGAGTTTGGCTGGTGTTATTGGTTTTCGATGAGCAACGCAAAGTCAGGGCGCGGTATTACACCAACGTTCCCAAATGGAAAAAGCGGGTGCCTGATGTGCTGCTGGCATGGCGTGAACGTTTGGCGGGGGATGCGACACTACCTCTGGACCTGATGCCCTGACTCTCCCGTTCAGGTCGCAAACATCAACCTGCGAACATCACTCACCGGCTCGGACACCGCTCCGCTCAACACCAACCGCGTAATCGTCTCCGCCGCCACCGCATAATCCTCATCCTGCGGCACCTCCCGCCCGGTGATGCGCCCCATCTGCCAGCCAATGTTGGTATAGGTGCGCGTCGCCGACCAGATAAACAGCATCAGATGCTCTGGATCGACCGGCGCCAGCAGCCCGCGGTCGATCCAGCTGCGCAGACACTCAACATTACGCCTTGCCTCGCCGTGCAGCAGGTCGCGGCATTCGTCGGGCAACTGGCGGCCACCGAGCAGCAACTCTCCGCTGAAAACCTTGGCGATCGCCGGATGCTCGCGGGCAATGCGGATACGGGCGGCGACGTAGGCGCGCAGGCCGATCAGCGGATCATCACTCTCGCGCAGCACCGCCGAGGCTTCCAGCAACGGTTCGACGAAGCCGAGCAGCACTTTGCCGTAAAGGTTTTCCTTGCTCTGGAAGTAGTAATACAGGTTGGCCTTGGGCACGCCGGCACGGGCGGCGATGTCGCGGGTCTGGGTCGCGTCGAAGCCGTTGGCGGCGAATTCTTCACTGGCGGCGGCCAGGATCAGTTGCTGGTTGCGTTCGCGGATGCTGCTCATGGACGGCATGGAGGGTCTGGCCATTTCGGGTTCGCAATATACAAAACTATATAGCGAATAAGCCAGCGAACTCGCTCCTCAGCGCTATGCTGGTTTCAATTTCGGTAACCTCAGGAAAGTGACAATGACCCTTCAGGCACTGCGCGCCACGACGATTCACCTCGACGCGGTGGCGAAGCTGTTCGACGCCTATCGCGGTTTTTATGGCCAGCCGTCAAATCTCGAGCAATCGCGGACCTTCATCGCCGAACGCATGGCCTTTAATGAATCGGCGATTTTTCTGGTTGAGGATGAAAGCGGTGAGGCGCTGGGATTCGTGCAGCTGTATCCGACGTTTTCCTCGATTGATGCCCATCGCACCTGGTTGCTCAGCGACCTGTTCACCACGCCGGCCGCCCGGGGCCGTGGAGTGGGGCGACTATTGATGAACACCGCCCGCGACTTCGCCGTCGAAACCGGCGCCAAGGGATTGGTGCTGGAAACCGCCACCGACAATTTCACCGCCCAGGGTTTGTACGAATCGCTCGGTTGGGTACGTGACACCGGCTATTACACCTACCTGCTGGACTTGCGGCAGGGCTGATCCGCTCAGTCGGCCCTCAGCAACCGCTCGATCTGCGCCAGCTCCCAGGTGCTGAGCAGGCTGACCAGGTCGGTGCCGAAACGCTGAGTCGTGTCGAGTCGCCACACCCGATCTTCCGGGCACCGGCATTGCAGGCAGTGGTGCAGGCGCTGACCGTCAAAGTCGAGCAACAGCTGCCAGCCTTCGATCTCGACCGAGATCTGGCCGGGCCCGGATTCCTGCGCAACACGCTGTAGCGCGCAAACCTCCAACGCAGCATCGCGCAAGCGCTGGCAGACTTCGCGAGTGGATAGCGGTGACATGTTCAACCCCGTTGATCGATGAAGCGCGCAAGCATAGAGCGCCAACCCGTTCCTGTCAGCGATCACTGGCCCACGCCGGGGCATTTGCGTAACATCTGCAACCCTCTTTTTCCGCGGCGCTCTTTTGCGCAAATGCATGCGGCCGCGCCCGTCGGCCGCTCTGTCAGGTAAGCCATGAAACCGATTCGTCTGCGCGCCGATGTCCTGGCCGGACTCACCACCTCGTTTGCCCTGTTGCCCGAATGCATTGCGTTTGCGCTGGTGGCTCACCTCAACCCGCTGATGGGCCTGTACGGCGCCTTCATCATTTGCACGCTGACCGCGTTGTTCGGTGGTCGTCCCGGCATGGTCTCCGGGGCGGCCGGTTCGATGGCGGTGGTGATCGTCGCGCTGGTGGTGCAGCAGGGCGTGCAGTACCTGTTGGCGACGGTGTTGCTCGGCGGCTTGATCATGATGGCGTTCGGGCTGTTGCGGCTGGGCAAACTGGTGCGCATGGTGCCGCACCCGGTGATGCTCGGGTTCGTCAACGGTCTGGCGATCATCATCGCGCTGGCGCAACTGGAGCATTTCAAGAGCGGTGAACAGTGGCTCAGCGGCACGCCGCTGTACCTGATGACCGGGCTGGTGCTGCTGACCATGGCCATCGTCTACATCCTGCCGCGCCTGACCCGCGCCGTGCCGCCGGCGCTGGTGGCGATCCTCGGCGTCGGATTGCTGGTCTACCTGTTCGGCCTGCCAACCCGCACCCTCGGCGACATGGCGCACATCGCCGGCGGCCTGCCGACGTTCGCGCTGCCGGACATCCCGTGGACGCTGGACACCCTGCGCATCATCGCGCCCTACGCGATTCTGATGGCGTTGGTCGGCCTGCTGGAAACCCTTCTGACCCTCAACCTTACCGACGAAATCACCGAAACCCGTGGCTATCCGGACCGCGAATGCGTGGCACTGGGCGCGGCAAACGTGGTTTCCGGTGCGTTCGGCGGCATGGGTGGTTGCGCGATGATCGGCCAGACCGTGATCAACCTCAGCTCTGGCGGGCGCGGGCGTTTGTCCGGCGTGGTAGCGGGCGTGTTGATTCTGCTGTTCATTCTGTTTCTGTCGCCGCTGATCGAGCGGATTCCGCTGGCGGCGCTGGTGGGGGTGATGTTCGTGGTGTCGCAGCAGACGTTTGCCTGGGCTTCGCTGCGGGTGCTGAACAAAGTGCCGCTCAACGATGTGCTGGTGATCATCGCGGTAACGACCATCACGGTGTTTACCGATCTGGCGACGGCAGTGCTGTGCGGGATCATCATTGCCGCGCTGAATTTTGCCTGGCAGCAAGCGCGCGAACTGTACGCCGATGAGTATCTGGAAGCGGACGGCAGCAAACTCTATCGTCTGCACGGCACGCTGTTTTTTGCCTCGACCACGCCGTTTCTCAATCAGTTCGACCCGGCCAGTGACCCAGAACGGGTGACGCTGGATTGCCGGCATCTGAGCTTTGTCGATTATTCGGCCATCGCCGCGCTGAAAACCCTGCGTGAACGCTACGCCAAGGCCGGCAAGCAGTTGCAGGTGTTTCACCTGTCCGAGCGCTGCAAGAAGTTGCTGAAACGCGCCGGGGTCGATCACGACTGAGATCGACCCCGGTCACTGGTCAGGCATCGATGGCGGGGAAGTCGATGTCGGTCAGCGCCACGTTGTTCAGGTAGTTGGTCAGGGTTTGCGCGGCGACGACGGCGATCACTTCGATGATCTTCTTGTCGTCGATGCCGGCGGCGCGGGCGGCGGCGATCTGCTCATCGCTCAGATGACCACGGGTTTCGGTCAGTTGATGGGCGAGGGTGGCAAAAGCATTCAGCCGACCGTGACGCGCTTCGATGATTTCTTCTGCAGCCAGCCCGGCCTTGCTGGCGAACAGGGTGTGCGCCGCCAGGCAATAGTCGCAACCGTTGACCTGCGAGGTGGCCAGATACACCGCCTCTTTTTCCTTGGCGCTCAGTGAAGTCTTGCCCAATGTGGCGGAGATTTGCACGTAGGCATCCAGCGCAACGGGCGCAGTGGCCAGGGTCGTGAACAGGTTCGGCAGGAAACCGATTTTTTTCTGCACGCCTTCAAGTGTCGGGCGAGTGGCGTCGGTAGCGGTTTCGAGGCTGAGAGGGGCGATGCGGCTCATGGTGATTCTCCGAAAGTCCGGTGCAAAGTGCGCCGGGGATGGAGTGAATGCTACGGAGCGCGACTGGTGCTTTGGGTGCAAATCGTCGAGGATATGCGACAGATCGTCCAAACCTGTCCTTGCGAGAATCAGTCATGGATCGCCTTTCTACGTTGCTCAGCCATTTCGGCGTCAATGCCGGCACCTTTCACAGCGGCACGTTTTGCGGGGTGAGCGCCTACGGCGGTGATCAGGTGTGCGGGCATGTGCATCTGTTGCAGGCGGGCGAGTTGTTGCTCAAACCGGGTAATGATCCTGAAATCTCGCTCAACGAACCGACCCTGATCTTTTTCCCGCGCCCCATGGCCCATCGCTTGTTCGCCAACGAAGCCATGGGCACGCAACTGGTGTGCGCTTCTCTGACCTTCGACGGCGGCGCGGGCAATGCTTTGGCGGCAGCGCTGCCGGACTATCTGGTGCTGAAACTCGCCGACCTGCCGGAAATGGCCAACACCCTGGAGTGGCTGTTCAAGGAAGCCTTCGATGGGCACTGCGGGCGCGAAGCGGTGATGGATCGGCTGTTCGAATTGCTGGTGATTCTGCTGCTGCGCCACCTCATCAGCAGTCGAAACCAACAGCCGGGCATGATGGCGGGATTGGCCGATCCGAAGATTTCCCGAGCCTTGAACCTGATGCACGACCAACCGGCGAAGTCCTGGAGCGTCGCCGAACTGGCGAGCGCCGCCAACCTGTCCCGCGCCGGTTTCGCCGAACACTTTCGGCGAGTGGTGGGGCAGACGCCGGTGGATTATCTGGTGAACTGGCGAATCAGCCTCGCGCAGAAACGCCTGCGCGAGGGACGGCCGATTGCGTTGATCGCCGAAGAGGTCGGTTATGAAAGTCCATCGGCGCTGGCCCGGGCGTTTCGTCGCAAGACCGGGCTCAGCCCGCGAGAATGGAAATCCGGCGCGAGCTGAAGACTATTTGGCGAATTTCTTCGCCCCGGCCACGCACAGGATCACCCCCAGCGTGACCACCAGCATGCCGACGCTGACATGTTCATGCAGCAAAGTCGCGGCCAGTGCCAGGCCGAAAAACGGCTGTAGCAATTGCAGCTGTCCGACCGCCGCAATTCCGCCCTGAGCCAGCCCGCGATACCAGAACACAAATCCGATCAGCATGCTGAACAGCGAAACGTACGCCAGGCAAACCCATGCCGACACGCTGATACCGCTGAATGAGGCGGGCGCCAGCCACACGCTCAGCACGGCCATCACCGGCAACGACAACACCAGCGCCCAGCAGATCACCTGCCAGCCGCCGAGGGTTCGCGACAGTTTTGCGCCTTCGGCATAACCGAGGCCGCAGGCAAGAATCGCCGCCAGCATCAGCAGATCCCCGGTGGGCGAGGCGGTCAGTCCTTGTGAGATCGCAAAACCGACCACCAGCGAACTGCCCAGCACCGAAAAAATCCAGAACACTGGACGCGGCCGTTCACCGCCGCGCAGCACGCCGAAAATCGCTGTCGCCAGCGGCAGCAATCCTACAAACACAATGGAATGCGCTGACGTCACGTATTGCAGCGCCAAGGCCGTCAACAACGGGAAACCCACAACCACGCCCAGCGCGACGATCAGCAATGACAACCATTGATCCCGCGCCGGGCGTCGTTCGCGAAACAGCCGCAACAGGCACAACGCCAGGGCGCCGGCGATGGTCGCGCGGATGACGGTGAGAAATACCGGGTCGAATTCCAGCACCGCCAGCCGCGTGGCCGGCAGCGAGCCGCTGAAGATCACAACGCCGATGAAGCCATTGATCCAGCCGCTGGTTTTTTCCAGGGCCGGGGTGCCGAGTTGGGTGGTTCGTTCCATACGCATTGCGCTCAGTGGTGGGTTGCGTTGAAACAATCCTAGGGACGAGAATCAGGACAATCAAAGAATTGTCATGGATACAGCCCGACATGCCGCGCTCCCGTTACAAGACCCTCGTCGACACCTACGCGGCGGACATTCGCAGCGGTCGTCTGCTGCCCGGCACTCGCTTGCCGACTCATCGGCAACTGGCAGCGAGCGAAGGGCTGGCGCTGGTCACGGCTTCGCGGGTGTACGCCGAACTTGAGGCCATGGGCCTGGTCAGCGGCGAAGCCGGGCGCGGCACGTTTGTGCGGGAAACGTCGTTGTTGCCGGGGCAGGGCATCGACCAGAAAGACGTCGCGGTCGGCATGATCGACCTCAACTTCAACTACCCGTCATTGCCGGGGCAGGCCGAGCTGCTGCGCACCGCGTTGCGGCAACTCGCGCTGTCCGGTGACCTCGAAGCGCTGCTGCGTTATCAGCCCCACGCCGGTCGCCAGCATGAACGGGCCTCGGTGGCGCGGCATCTGCAAATGCGGGGTTTGAGTGTCGAGGCCGAGCAGGTGCTGATCGTCAACGGCGCCCAGCAAGGGCTGGCGGTGACGCTGATGGCGCTACTCAAGCCCGGCGATGTGATCGCTGCCGACGCGTTGACCTATTCGGGATTCAAAGTGCTGGCCGAAGCGCTGCACCTGGAAGTGGTGGCGATTCCCGTCAATGAGCAGGGCCCCGATCTGGCGGCCTTAGACAAACTCTGCCGCCAACGACCCGTGCGTGCGGTTTACAGCATGCCGACCCTGCACAACCCACTGGGCTGGGTGATGCCTTTGGAGCAACGTGAGGATTTGATCGAGATTGCCCGCCGGCATGATCTGACGATCATCGAGGATGCGGCCTACGCCTTTCTGGTCGATAACCCACCGCCCCCGTTGGCCGATCTGGCACCGGAGCGCACGGTCTACGTGTCGGGCCTGTCGAAAAACATCGCCACCGGCCTGCGTGTCGGCTTCATCGCCGCGCCGGTCGAGCAGGTGGCGGCGCTGGAACGGATCATCCGCGCGACCACCTGGAACACCCCCGGCGTGATGACCGCCATCGCCTGCGGCTGGCTCGACGACGGCACCGTCACCTTGCTCGAAGCACAAAAGCGCAGCGACGCCCGGGCCCGGCAAGCTCTGGCTACGCAGATTCTGGAAGGCCTCCCAACCGTGGGCCATTCCTCTTCATATTTCCTTTGGTTGCCGCTGCCGGAAGATGTGCGGGCCGACCACATCGTGGTCGAATTGATGCAGGAACAGGTTTCCGTTACCACCGCCGAACCTTTCACCGTGTCTACCCATGTGCCCCACGCGATTCGTCTGGCGCTGGGCTCGGTGGACATGCTTGTCCTGCGTCAAGCCTTGCTCAAAGTCCGCAAGGTCGTGGGCGCCTACCTGTAGCGCAACTTGCCGCGCACGATTACCCTTGGCGCCGCCGACGATCTGGAAAACCCTGATGAAAAACGCTGCATTAACGTTCGCCCTGATCCTCAACGCAGGCCTGCTCAGCACGCCAGCACTGGCTGCCGGGGACGCCGAGGCCGGCGCAAAAATCTTCCCGCGCCTGTGCGGCGGCTGCCACCAGGTCGGCGAATCCGCCCGCCCGGGCTTCGGCCCGGAACTCAACGGTATCATCGGTCGCCCGGCCGGGACGTCGGCGAATTACGTGTATTCCGACGCGATGAAAAACTCCGGCCTGACCTGGAACCGTGAAACGCTGACGGCGTATCTGAAGGATCCGAAGGGCGTGGTGCCGGGGACGCGGATGATCTTCTGGGGACTGAGTGACGAGGAGAAGATCGATAATCTGTTGGCGTATCTGCAGACGTTTTCTCAGTAATGAAGATCCGGTGCGGGAGCTGCTCAAGGCAGCTCCCGCGTGACGACGGCACTCATGTCGCGCGCTCGGCCTGCCCGGCAAACCACCCCATCACCACCGCACAAGCCGGATGCGCAGCCGCCGACGGCTGCAAGCACAACGAGTAAATCCCCCCGGTTTTCAGCGGTTGCCCGAACGGCACCACCAGCACGCCGCGCTCGATGGATTCCGCCGCCAGCGTCATGTCCGTCACTGCGACGCCCAATCCCCGCGCCGCCGCATCCAGTGCCAGTTCATCGAGGTTGAACGGGATATGCCGGTAATCCTCCAGCGGTTTGCCGTCGTTCGCCGCCAGCCATTCGATCCACGCCTGACGATCCGCCGAGCGATGCAGCAGCGGGAAGCGCAGCAGTTCTTCCACTGAGCGCGGCGCATCGGCAAGGCTCGGGGCGCAGACCGGCACCAGGGTTTCCTGAAACAGGGTCAGGCAATCCGGATCGCTCGATTCGGTCGGCAAGTAAAGGATGTAGGCGTCACTGTCGCTGGTCGGTTCGACGATTTCGGTGGCGACGGTTTCGATGGCCAGCGAAACCTCGGGATGACGCAGGTAAAAGTCGCTGAGTTTGGGCAACAGCCAGCGCACCGCCAACGACACATGCATGCGAATGCGGAACGGGCGTTTCTGCGGTGTCAGGCGTTCTTCGAGGGTTTTCAGCTGCTCGAAAATGCTCCGCGCGCTGGCCAGAACCTGCTCGCCTTCCGGGGTCAGGCGCAGGCTGCGGCTGGTGCGCAAGAACAACGGGACGTTGAAGTGGCTTTCCAGCTGCTGGATCTGCCGGCTGACGGCGCTTTGAGTCAGGCACAGCTTCTGCGCGGCCAGGGTGAAGCTGCCGGAGTTGGCGACCTCTACCAGCGCCTGCATGGCTTGCAGCGACGGGACGTGGCGAATTTTATCCATGCGTTTTCCGAATGGCTCGATGATTTCTTAGCGTTGGTGAGGCGTTCGAAGACCTTATAGATTCTAGCTCTGGTGGTGATCTTCACAACGTGGGCATGCGATTCACGCATGGCCATGGTGGAAGGCAAGCCGCCGAATGACCGTCGAATGAGGTGATGCATGGAAAATGTCAGTGGCTGGATCGCGCAAACCGCAAGCGCTGCGCAGCGGGATCGCCTGAGCGGCGCGCAAAAGGCCGATTGGCTGGTGATCGGCGCCGGGATTACCGGTCTCAGCGCTGCCCATAATCTGGCCGAAATGCACCCGCAGTCACGGATTGTCGTGGTTGATCGTCAGCGAGCGGCGCAGGGCGCTTCGGCGCGCAATTCGGGTTTTGTCGTCGCCCATGAACATCCGACGGACAACGAATTGATCGGCGGGCAGGGCTTTGCCGGATTTGAAGTCGACACGATGATTTCCCGCGCGGCCAGTGAAGAAGTCCGACAGCGCATTGCCCGGCACGCCATCGATTGCGACTTTCGGGACAGCGGCTATTTCTTTGCGGTCAACGATCCGGCCAAGCTCAATCAGGTCGATGCCAAACTCGCCACACTGCGGGTGCTCGGTGCCCGCGCGGAGTTTTTGCAAGGCGAAGAACTGAGCCGAAAACTTGGCACCCGTCACTATCAGGCTGCGATCTGGTGCGGCAACGGCAACGCGTTGCTGCAACCGGCCAAATACGTGAAGGGCTTGCTCGATGCGCTTCCGGGCAATGTCACCGTGTACGAAAACACCGATATCACGGGGCTCGAACGTTTGGGTCAGGGTCGGATTCGGGCCAATTCACTTGATGGCAGCATCGAGGCAGGAAAAGTACTGGTCTGCCTGAACGCATTCATTCCACGGGTCGGCATCGATGACAGCGCCACGTTTCCGATGGAGCTGAGCGCCAGCCTCACGCGCCCGCTCACGGACCAGGAGTTCGCCGCCATCGGCGCCGTCGAACCGTGGGGCGTGCTGTCGACCCGTCCGCTGGGCGCCACGGTTCGGCTGACGCCGGATCGCCGGGTGATGATCCGCAACACCGCCGAATACCGCACGCGGGACCTCTCCAGCAGCGAACTTGCGCTGCGTCGTCAACACCATGTCCGGGGTTTGCAACGGCGCTTTCCGTTCCTCGGCGAGCACGACATCCAATACACCTGGACCGGCCATTTGAGCGCGACCCGCAGCGGTCAGGCGTATTTCGACCAGGTGGAAGAGGGCGTGTTTGCCGTCGCCGGTTGCAACGGCTCGGGCGTGGCGCGCGGAACCTTGTGGGGGCGACTGCTGGCGGAACTGGCATGCGGCGTCGATTCGCCACTGCTGCAATCGGTAAGGCAACGGGCCCAGCCCGGCTGGCTGCCGCCGCGACCTTTCTTCGATATCGGCGCCATGGTGCGCATGCGCGTGGAGGCGGTCAGGGCCAGAACAGAAATCTGAAAATTCGCACATCCCACAAGAACAAAAGCCACTCAATTCAGGTGACAGAACATGCGCGTCCACACACTTTCCCTGGCGGTCTTGCTCGCCACCGGTTCCTCGTTCGCCCTGGCCGATGAAACCGTCAACATCTCCAACTGGAGCAGTTACATCGCCGACGACACCCTGGCGAACTTCACCAAAGACACCGGCATAAAGACCACTTACGACATCCACGACAGCAATGAAGTGCTGGAATCGAAGTTGATGACCGGCAATACCGGTTACGACGTGGTCAGCCCGTCGAACCACTTTCTGTCGCGGCTGATCAAGGCGGGCGCCATCCAGAAACTCGACAAGTCGCAGCTGCCGAACTGGAAGAATCTCGATCCGCAGTTGATGCAGAAACTTGAAGTCAACGATCCGGGCAATCAATACGGTTATCCGTACATGTGGGGTACCGCCGGTATCGGCTACAACGTCGAGAAGATCAAGGCGATCTTCGGCAACACCGATGTCACGCGTTCGTGGAAGCTGTTTTTCGAAGAGGACAACATCAAGAAGTTGAGCCAGTGCGGTGTAGCGATCATCGACAACCCGACGCAAGTGTTGCCGATCACGCTCAACTATCTGGGCTTGCCGCCGCACAGCCACGAACCGGCGGATTACAAAAAGGCCGAAGCCGCCTTGTTCAAGATTCGCCCATACGTGCAGTACTTCCATACGTCCAAGTACATCAGCGATCTGGCCAACGGGAATGTTTGCGCGGTGATTGGATTCAATGGTGATGTTGTGCAGGCGGCGGCCAGTGCCCGGGAAGCGAAGAACGGTATCGACATCGCTTATTCGATTCCCGAAGAAGGCACGACCCTGTGGTTCGACATGGTGGTCATGCCGAAAAACGCGCCCCACGAAAAGAATGGCTACGCCTACATGAACTATCTGCTTGAGCCGAAGGTGATCGCCAATATCAGCAACAGCATTCACTACGCCAACCCCAACGTGGCGGTCGATGAGTTACTGACGCCGGCGGTGAAACAGGATCTCGCGATCTATCCGCCGAAAGCGGTGATGGACAAGTTGTTCACCGTGGAAGAACTGCCGGCGGCGATTGCCCGACTGACGACACGCTTGTGGACCCGGCTTAAAACCAACACTTGAATATGAAACATGGCCTGGTTTGATACTAATGCGCCATCACTTGCGGTAAAGTGCGCGCCGCCCGAGAGACGGATCCCGGGCGTTTTCCCATGGAGTCTTGAAGTGAAATACCTCAGCAAAGTCGTCGCCGCCGCCCTGATCGGTGCGGTTCTGGCAGGTTGCACCGGCACCCCGATGAACACTAAACAATACGACAGCAGCCAATACACCGTGATTGGCCACAGCGAAGCCACCGCCACCGGTCTGCTGCTGTTCGGCGTCATCCCGATCCAGCAGAACAACCGCTTCGTGCGCGCCCAGACTGCCGCGATCAAAGCCAAGGGCGGCGACGCCATGATCAACACCCAGGTTCAGGAAAACTGGTTCTGGGCATGGGTTCTGACCGGTTACACCACCAAGATCTCCGGTGACGTGGTCAAACTGAAAACCGTTCAATAAGTACCGGTTGGACGTGAAAAAGCCCGGCTGATCAGGCCGGGCTTTTTGTTTGTGCAGCGGTAGAGCGTTTGACTCATGCGACGCGGCGTTCGATCAGACGGTCGGAACCACCTTCAGCGACGCGGCGTTCGATCAGACGATCCGAACCACCTTCAGCAACGCGGCGTTCGATCAGACGATCGGAGCCACCTTCAGCGACGCGGCGTTCGATCAGACGGTCGGAACCACCTTCAGCGACGCGGCGTTCGATCAGACGATCGGAGCCACCTTCAGCAACGCGACGTTCGATCAAACGATCCGAACCACCCTCGGCCAAACGACTTTCAATCAACCGGTCCGAACCGCCTTCGGCGATCATGGTGTGGGCGGGTTTGGCTGCAAAAGCGTTGACTGCAAGAACCGAGAAAGCGATGCCGAGAAGGATTTGGCGTTTCATGATCGTGTGCTCCGGGGTGTTGTTTGTTGGGTATGGAGCTGATGTTACGCCGGGAATTTTTTAAGAGAACTTCATTGCGCTGATGGTGACTATCGACGCAGGCGATGCAGCGAAATCGATAGTAAACAGTTGAACGATGTCGCGGTTAAAACACGCTTGAAGTTATGGGAAGTGTCTGTCAGTTAACGACTTTCACTTTCGGAAGCACCCTACATAAAGTGATGGTTACATCCACTAATCTGTTGCTCTTGCACAAGGAGTGACAGGTATGGCCAATCACAGTTACATGACCATCGAAGGGAAAACTCAAGGACTTATTTCGGCAGGGTGCTCGACACCGGACACTCTGGACAACAAAGGTCAGGCCGGACATGACGATGAAATCCGAGTGCTGGCTTTCGCCCACAATCGGATGAACACCGACAAACTGATCCACAGTCCTGTCGCAATCACCAAGTGGATTGACCCGTCTTCGCCTTTGTTGGCGCGGGCACTCTCCAACAGAGAGGAAATCGACTGCTCTGTCAGCTTCTATAGAACTTCGCCGTATGGCATCGAGGAAAAGTACTTCACGATAAAGATCGGCGGGGGAGTGATTGCCGACATCACCCTGGACGTTCCCCATGCCATCCAGCAAAACGACGTTGCTCCACAGGAGCGCATCGCCATCCGCTATCGCGATATCACCTGGACCCATCATCTGGCGGGCACCAGTAGTTACAGTTTCTGGGACGCCGAGGAGTGAATAAGGCAGGCAAAGAAAAGCCCGGCTGATCAGGCCGGGTTTTTCTATATGCGCTGCTTACTTATGCAACGCGGCGTTCGATCAGACGGTCGGAACCACCTTCAGCCACACGACGTTCGATCAGACGATCAGCGCCACCTTCAGCCACACGACGTTCGATCAGACGATCAGCGCCACCTTCAGCCACACGACGTTCGATCAGACGATCAGCGCCACCTTCAGCTACACGGCGTTCGATCAAACGATCCGATCCACCCTCGGCCAAGCGACTTTCAATCAACCGATCCGAACCGCCTTCGGCGATCATGGTGTGGGCGGGTTTGGCTGCAAAAGCGTTGACTGCAAGAACCGAGAAAGCGATGCCGAGAAGGATTTGGCGTTTCATGATCGTGTGCTCCAAGGGTGTTGTTTGTTTGGTATGGAGCCGATGTTACGCCGCGGATTTTTTATGAGAACTTCATTGAACTGATGGTGACTATCGACGCCAGCAATGAATGCCAAGACCCTTGTTCTAGGGCACCAGCGACCGAATGCACAGTTCTCCGGTGGCGCGGGTCAGGGCCAGTTCATGCAGCGCATCACGGGTCAGACCGGTGCGCGCCTTGGCCAGCCACGCCGGGCAGTTCCGGTCGTGGCGATAGGGCGTGAAGTCGGCGTATTGCTGCAGCAGACGGGTTTGCAACTCATCCAGACGCGGTCGAATCTGCTTGCCCAGATCCGGGCGCGGCGTGTCCGGCGCGGCACCGGCTGCCTGCCACTGTGCGAGCAAACCGTATTGCACCAGTTTGTTGGCCTCCATCTGTGCGGCGATCAACTGCGCGACGTCTTCCGGGTCGAGCTTGCGTTCGGCGGCCAGCTTGCGGGCGTTGTCGATCACCTGCGCCTCACGGGGACTGTCCTGGATCGGCTTGCCGCTGTCCCATTTGGTCAGGGCGACGAGGTCGCCGATGTTCAGGCGTTCGTTCAGGGTGTTCACCAATCCTTGCACGACTTCGGGCGAGGGCGCGGGGCCGGCGTGGACGGTCGTCGCCAGAGCGGTCAATAGGGTGCAACTCAGCAGAAACGGGGAACGGCGCATGGGAGGGATTCACTTCCTGTCGTGATGGAGAGGCAATGCAGATTGGTCGGGGTGCAGATTACGAAGTTTTAATGCAAACCGGTACGACCTGAACGGCATCGCATACCTTAGACTCTGTCATCAGCTCCCACCCGAGACGGACCTCAATGCAAACCCCCGCTCAATCCCCCCTCTGGAAAACCTACCTGCTGTTCCTGGCCCCAATGGTGCTGTCGAACTTCCTGCAATCGATGTCGGGCACGGTCAACAGCATCTACATCGGCCAGATGCTCGGCACGCAGGCGCTGGCGGCGGTGTCCGGGATGTTTCCGATCATCTTTTTCTTCATCGCGCTGGTCATCGGTCTGGGCGCCGGGGCAGGGGTGTTGATCGGTCAGGCGTGGGGGGCGCGTGAGTCGCATATGGTCAAGGCGATTGCCGGGGCGACGTTGTTGTTGGGGGTGTTGATCGGACTGGTGGCGGCGGTGCTGGGCAGTGTGTTTGCGCGTGAGGCCTTGCAGGGTTTGGGCACGCCGGCGGATGTGCTGGATGATGCGGTGGCCTATGCCCGGGTGATGATGTGGACCTTGCCGGTTGTGTTGGTGTACGTGCTGTTCACCCAGTTGTTGCGCGGGGTGAGTGACACGCTGTCGCCGATGCTGGCGCTGTTGCTGTCGACCGTGGTCGGGCTGGCGCTGACCCCGGCGTTCATTCGCGGCTGGTTCGGCTTGCCGCAACTGGGGATTCAGAGCGCGGCGTTCGCCGGTCTGGCCGGTACGTTGGCGGCGATGGCGTGGCTGTCATGGAGCCTGATCCGCAAGGGCCATCCGCTGGCGCCGGATCGCGAGTTCTTTGCGGCGTTGCGTCTGGACGGCGCGATTCTCGGCAAGGTGTTGCGCATCGGTCTGCCGACCGGGGTGCAGATGATCGTGCTGTCGCTGTCGGAGCTGGTGATTCTGGCGCTGGTCAACCAGCACGGCTCGCAGGCGACAGCGGCGTATGGCGCGGTGACGCAGATCGTCAACTACGTGCAGTTTCCGGCGCTGTCGATTGCAATCACCGCGTCGATCCTCGGCGCCCAGGCGATCGGCGCCGGACGGCTGGAGCGGATGGGCCCGATCCTGCGCACAGGATTGTGGATCAACGTGTGCCTGACCGGTGGTTTGATCCTGGCGGGTTACCTGTTATCGCACTGGTTGCTGGGGCTGTTCCTGACCGAAGACTCGACCCGGGCAATGGCCGAGCATCTGTTGCACATCATGTTGTGGAGCCTGCTGATCTTCGGTTTCCAGGCAATCATCGGCGGGATCATGCGCGCCAGCGGCACGGTGCTGGTGCCGGTGGGCGTGGCGATCATCTGCGTGCTCGGCGTGCAGTTGCCGGCGGCCTACTGGCTGGACGGGCAGTTCGGTTTGCAGGGCGTGTGGATGGCGTTCCCGATTGCGTATCTGGGGATGCTGGTGCTGCAGACGCTGTATTACACGCGGGTCTGGAAGCATCAGAAGATCGAGCGGTTGGTGTGACGGACTGATCCGGGTGGGCGTTGGCGGAACTGGCGCAAGTGATGGATGTTTGCTTAAGTCATTCGAGACCCATCGGGCGCCGGAGCCTTCCATGTCGATTCGATTGTTGTTGGCTGCCGCGTTTTGCCTGATTGTCGTCCCTGCTGCAAATGCGGTGGAGTACACCCGGGTCAACACCACCGCCAGCCAGATCAGTTTCACCTACAACCAGATGGGCTCGCGGATGTATGGCACGTTCGGCAAGTTCGACGCGACGCTGGATTTCGACACCGACAACCTCGCCGGTGCCCGCACCACGCTGCACATCGACCTGACCAGCATCGACGCCGGCAGCGAAGACGCCAACACAGAACTGGTGAAACCGGCATGGTTCGACACCGATAAATTCCCGGTGGCGGTGTTTGAATCGACCCGCTTCAGCCCGGCCGGCGACAACCGTTATCTGGTCGACGGCCACCTCACCCTCAAAGGCATCACCCGTGAAGTGCAGGTGCCGGTGCAACTCAAACCCGACAGCAGCATCGGCATTTTTGACGGCGAACTGGTGCTCAAGCGCGACCAGTTCGGCCTCGGTGCAGGGGAGTGGGCGGACACCGTGGTGTCGAAGGACATCGACATCAAGTTCAAGGTCGTTGCCCCCGCGCAGTGACCGGCTTCAATACGCCCGCCAATGTCCCGGCATCCAGCGCCATTGGTTACCGGCCCAGCGGTAATGTCCGGCAACCCAGTGATAACCCGGCGCAGGCATGACCGGAACCACCTCAACGATCGGTGGTGGCCGATGCGGGCGAACCGGTTCGACGACACAACCCGAGAGGGTGATCGCTACCAGCGCGGCAGCGAGCAAGGATTTGATGGTTTTCGCGGAACGCAGAACGTTCATGGCAACTCCTCAAGGCGTGCGTCGGGAATGAACGCAGCTGAAAAATTGGACGCCAAATCGGCGAAAGATCCGTTCTCGGGCAGATGAAATTTTTGTCAGGCGTGCACAAGGTATGATGTCGCGGTTCGCCGGTCGCTCAACTCGCCCGGCAACCTGTGTTTTACCGTTGGAGTCCGCCCGCCATGCCCCGCATCACCCACTACAAATCCCCATGCCCCGAAGGCGTCAACAGCCAGATCCTGCAGATGGTGGTCGACAACCTGACCGACATCAGTGCCATCGGCCTCGGCCCGAGCAACCTGCTGTACAACGTCTATCAGTACGCGGTCGGCTACGAGGTGCATCTGTATCTGGAGGCGTTGAACGGCGAGAAGGGCACCGAGGTGGAACTGCTGGTGGCCACCGATGACGATGACCCCGAGCAGGTGCTCGGCTTCCTGTTGTACCTGCCGGTGCAGGGCGATTGGGAGGCGTGCAACGTGGCCTATCTGGCGGTGCGCGAGGGGCATCGGCGTCAGGGCGTTGCCCGTTCGTTGATCGCGGACATGGTGGCGCGTTACCCACATGCCGAGCTGACCTGCAGCGTCGGCAAGGTGCCGTATTTCGAGGCGCTGGGCTTTGAAGTGCTGGGCCAATTGGAGACGCAAGTGCTGATGAGCACCCGGCACTACCGCAGCAACGGGCTGCGCGGTTTCATCGACACGACGCCGATCTACCGTTCGCTGGAAGTGCAGCAGATCCACACCTACCTGCTGCAAAAGCACGGCAAGCGGGCGATGCTCGATGCCGAGAAACAGCGCGACCGGCATCTGGATCAGGTCACTCGCCGTACCGAAGATTTTGTCCGCCAGCGCCTGACCGTTCACTGATCCCTTCTCTTTGAAACGACAAAAGCCCTTGATGCGATCAGCGCAGCAAGGGCTTTTTTGTGCCGGTGATTTCAGGACAGTTTCACGTTCATGGTGATGCGCGCCGTGAACACTTTCTTGCCTTCGGCGTCGTGGACATCCACTGGCACGATCTTGTCGCCTTCGGTCTGCCAGTCCAGCGCTTCGCCATTGGCCACGGCGGTTACGTCGGTCTTGGCCTTGGCCAGGTATTCGACGGTCATGCCTTTTGGAATCCACCGTGCGCCGGCGGGAATCGACACGTCAGTCATCATCCCTGCCGCCAGTTCAGCGGCATTGCACAGGGCGATGGCGTGGACGGTGCCGAGGTGGTTGGTGATCTCGCGGCGGAACGGCACTTGCACCTGCGCGGAACCTGCCCGCAACTCGGTCACCAGCGGATTGATGGTGCTGAAGTACGGTGCGACTTGGCAGGCCATCTGGCTGAACGCCTGGGAACCGACGCTGTTGAACATGCTGAGAAACTGACTCATGGGTGAAGCCTCGCGGTTAGGGGGGGTTACAGAATCATGTTCCGTTACAGAATATTGTTCTGTAACGGAACGGTATTCTGTCCGCGGGAAATCTGTCAACCTGTGCGTGTTTCGATCATCGGCACGGATGTGCCCTTTACCCGGATTTTCAAGGCCCATGAACACCGCAGATCTACTCGAACGCAGCTACCCCGGCCGCCGCGCCGAACTCAAGCGCGACATCTTTCGCAAGGCCCTGCGCCTGTTCAACGAGCAGGGCATCGAGGCCACTACCATCGAAATGATCCGTGCCGAGTGCGACACCAGTGTCGGGGCGATCTACCACCATTTCGGCAACAAGGAAGGGCTGGTGGCCGCGCTGTTTTTCACCGCGCTGGAGGATCAGGCGCGCCTGCGCGACGCTTATCTGGCCGACGCGATGACCACCGAAGAGGGCGTGCAGGCGCTGGTCTACAGCTACGTGGATTGGGTCGAGAACCAGCCGGAATGGGCGCGGTTCCAGTATCACGCGCGTTATGCCGTGACCCGGGGCCCGCACAAGGATGAACTGGCCGAGCGCAACAAGACCCGCAATCTGGGCCTGCGTACCTGGCTGGCCGAGTCCGGGCGCGTGGCTGAACTCAATGAATGCCCGGCCGAGCTGTTGCCGTCGCTGATCGTCGGGCAGGCCGACAGCTATTGCCGCGCGTGGTTGTCCGGGCGAGTGCAGGGCAGTCCGAAGACTTATCGTGAATTGCTGGCCCAGGCCACGTGGCGTTCGATCCGTCGAGAACCCGAACGCTGATTTTCAGAGACAAAAAAAGAGCCTCAAGACTCTTTGATGGGGAGGAAGTAGAGCCCGCGAGGCTCAAGATGCGCATGAAGCCAGGTGCGGGCTTGATTGGGGTTCAGAGCACCCGCACCTACGCAACGGCTTGGCGGACCAAGCGACTGCGTAGTTCCATCGTAGGAAGCTGCGGTGATGCGCTCAAGTACCGTCAGTCACCTGCCTGGGGGGCGCGGGCGGCGGCTCTTTCGACCATCGCAATGATGGTTGCCAACAGCTCGTCACGGGCCTGTTCGGCGCTGATTTCATCGGTGGCGGCTGCTTGCGACAGGGCTTCGGCGGCGCCGAGCATGGCGCGTAATCCCGCCTGACCGATCTCTGCGCCGTCAGCGAAAGGCGACAGCACATTGCGGCATTTCTCCAGAAAGATCGCCTCGTATTCGCGCTTGATCCTCTCCAGTTCCGGCGTACTCGCCAGGGCCGCAATTACCCCCGGAATCTCGTTGCCCTGGGTCAGCACGCAATCGACATACGCCGTGGCAATCACCGTCGCGGTGCCGCTCAACGTTGCTTCGGCATTGGCCAGCGCCGCGTCCATCAGGGCCGTCTGGCGCCGGTCGAAATCCTGATACAGCGCCGCGAGCAGACCGGCGCGGGTGGTGAAATGGTCATAGACCACCGGTTTGGTCACGCCGGCTTTTTCCGCCAGATAGCCGAGGGTCAGGGCATCGGTGCCTTCTTCGCGAATCAACTGCCAGGCCATGTCGAGCAACTGGCGCTGGCGGTCTTCCCGGGACAGGCGGCGACGGGGTTGTGCGGGTTCTGGGATTTCAGTGGTTGACATCGCTTATATACCAAACGTAACTTACTGAAGGTAACTTATTAGTAGTAGCTTACCAATCGTAGCTTTTCGCAAGGGTAAGCCCTTGGTCAGCAATCACCAACCGGAGATTTCCCCATGCACGCATTGATTGTTGTAGATCACGATGATCCACGTTCACTGACTCACGCGTTGGCGCAGCAGATTGCCAAAGGCCTGTCGGAAAGCGATCCCTCCAACACCTTCGAAATCGCCGACCTGCACGCCGAGGAATTCGATCCGCGCTTTGGCGTGGCCGACTGGGCGGTGCATCACCGCGAATCCGCGCCGCCGGCGGACGTGCGGGCCGAGCAGGCACGCATCGACCGCGCCGATGCGCTGGTGCTGGTCTATCCGGTGTTCTGGTGGTCGATGCCGGCGCTGCTCAAGGGCTGGATCGACCGGGTATTCAGCAATGGCTGGGCGTACGATTTCGACGGTGGAAAGACGCTGAAGAAGCTCGGACGATTGCGCGTGCACCTGATCGCGCTGGGCGGGGCGGATGCGCGCACTTACGAGCGCCACGGCTACGGCGCGGCGATGAAGACGCAGATCGATCACGGGATTTTCGATTACTGCGGGGCGACTGTGTCGGGTTCGGCATTGTTGCTGGAGTCCGAGTCGAGCGATCCTGCGATGCAGTTGCAGGCGGCGCGCGAACTCGGACAAGGGCTGTTTCGCTAAAACTTTTTGGGAACAGTCTCAGCGAGCACCCGGCCAGCCAGCCTTTTCGAGGGCCGCGAGCAGGGTGGCGGCATCCAGCCCCGGCACCGAATGCCCGTTGCCTTCGGTGCTGTCGCTGGCCAGCAAGGCGTTGATGATCGCTTCTTCCACCGCCTCGGTTGCCGCCAGGAACAACTCGCTGATGTGATCGTTGTTGACCATCCGCAAGCCGTCGCAAGTCGATGCACCTTTGCCTTCGTAAGCGGCGGGCGGGATATGACCGTTGCCGGTGGCGAAGGCGATGAAGATGTCACCGCTGTGATCCTCATTGCCGCCACCGGTGCGCGCCAGACCGAGGCTCGCCCGTTGCGCCAGTCGCGTGCATTGATGTGGCAACAGCGGTGCATCGGTGGCGAGAGCCACTACGATCGAGCCCATGCCCGGATGCGGCAACGAAGCCCGCAGGAACGGCGAGTCCACCTGTTCCATGTAGCGCCCGACCGGGTAGCCGTCGACCCGCAACTCGCTGCGAATCCCGTGGTTGGCCTGCACGATTGCGCCTACTGTCCAGCCGCCCTGAGCCTTGCTCAAGCGGCGCGACGCGGTGCCGATCCCGCCCTTGAATTCATGGCAGATCATGCCGCTGCCACCGCCCACCGCGCCTTCCTGCACCGGGCCGTCAGAGGCGTTGCACATCGCTTCGGCCACATGCTTGGGCTTCACATGAAAGCCGTTGATGTCGTTGAGCAAGCCATCGAAGGTTTCCAGCACCACCGGCATGTTCCAGTAGAGCCGACCGTCGTCCGGTTGCTGCGCGCGATCCAGTTCGATCAAGGCATCGCGCACCACGCCGAGGCTGTGAGTGTTGGTGAAGGCGATCGGGCTGGTCAGCAGGCCGGCTTCGCGAATCCACTCCAGTCCTGTGGCATCACCGTTGCCGTTGAGTACGTGGACGCCGGCGAAACACGGTTGTGCGTTGGTCGAACCGGCGCGGGGTTCGATCAGGGTGACGCCACTGCAGATGTCACGACCGCTGGCGCTGCGGCCGCGCACGTTGCTGTGGCCGACCCTTACGCCGGGTACGTCGGTGATGGCGTTGAGCGGGCCGGGTTGCAGTTGACCGATGCGGATATGGAGATCGCGGGCACGTGGTTTCATTGATGTTCTCTCTGTTGAAGGCAGTGATTCGAAGGGTTGTTACTGACCGTTCTTGACCTTGCTCCACACCCGCGTACGCACCCGTTCGGTGGCTTTGGGCAAGGGTTCGAGGGTGTACAACGTGGCCATCGCCGTGGCTGACGGGTACACCGCCGGGTTGTCGCGGGTGGCCTGGGCAACCAGCGCCGTGGCAGCGCGGTTGCCGTTGGGGTAAGACAGGTGATCGCTGACCGGCGCAATCACATCGGGCCGCAGCAGGTAGTCGATGAACGCCAGGCCTTGGGCCGGATGCGGTGCGTCCTTGAGCAAGACCAGCGTGTCGAACCACACCGGCGCGCCTTCTTTCGGCAGGCTGTACTGAATCTTCACGCCGTTGCCGGCCTGCTCGGCGGTGGTCTTGGCTTCGAGCATCGCGCCGGACCAACCGACCGCCACGCAGATGTTGCCGTTGGACAGATCACTGATGAATTTCGAGGAGTTGAAGTAGGCAATGTGCGGGCGCAGTTTCAGCAGCAGCGCTTCGGCTTTCTGATAGTCCTCGGCGTTGGTGCTGTTCGGCGGCAGGCCGAGATAATGCAGCGCGACCGGGAGCATTTCCGACGGCGAGTCGAGCATCGCCACACCGCATTCGCCGAGCTTGGCCAGGTTCTCTTCCTTGAACACCAGGTCCCACGAATCCACCGGGGCCTTGTCGCCCAGCACGGCGCGCACCTTGTCGACGTTGTAGCCGATGCCGTTGGTGCCCCACAGATACGGCACGGCGTACTGGTTGCCGGGGTCGTTATTGGCCAGTTTGTTCAGCAGGTCGTTGTCGAGGTTCTTCCAGCCCGGCAGTTGATCGCGGGGCAGCGGGGCGAGGGCGCCGGCCTTGATCAGGGTCGGCAGGCTGAAGTTGCTCGCCACCACCACGTCGTAGCCGCTGCGACTGGTCATCAGTTTGCCTTCCAGCACTTCGGCGCTGTCGAAGGTGTCGTAGACCGGTTCGATACCGCTGTCACGCTTGAAATCATGCAGGGTGTTCGGGCCGATGTAGTCGTACCAGTTGTAGACATGCACGCTCGGCGCATCGGCCGCCTGCGCACTCAGCGCCGCGGACAAAACGCCCATCAGACCCAGGTTGATATACCCACGATGACCACGCATGATGCGGCACTCCTGGCCTGTTGGCAGGCCGGTGATGAACAGGAGTGGTCAGCCTATCGGGCGGGCCGCGCCGCACCCATTCCCATCATGGGTTACTCAAAAGGGGTAGAGCGTGGACGCGTTGCTGCAGGAATTGCCGGTGCATCAGAGCCTGTCGCGAGTGTTCGCCACGGTGGGGCAGGACGGTTTCTGGCGGGCGCTGGTCGATACGCTGCGGTTGCTGGTGCCGTTGGACAATGCGCTGGTGGCGGTGATGCAGACGGGGCGGCCGCCGCAATTGCTGATCGACTTCGACAGTCAGGGCCGTGCCGACGAGCAGGAAGAACTGGCCGGTTACTGTGCCGGCATGTACCTGCTTGATCCGTTCTATCAGGCCGCCGTCGCCGGGGTTGCCGACGGTTTGCACAGCCTCGCGTCGGTTGCGCCGGACCAGTTTCTGCACAGCGAGTACTACCAGAGTTACTTCCGCTCGGTGGTCGGCGCGGATGAGCTGCAATTTCTGGTCAACCTCGACGACGGCGTGCTCGGCTTGTCGATGGGCCGCTCGACGGCGTTCGGTTTGCAGGAGCAGGGGCGCCTGCTCTGCGTGCGGGATTGGGTGCTGTCAGCGATGCGTCGACATGTGCAGTTGATGCCGCCGCAAGGCGCGGCGGTCGAGGCGCCAGTCGGCGATATTGCGGCGCTGCTCGACCGCTTCGACGCCCGGCTGACCGTGCGCGAAATCGACACGGCGCGCCTGATTCTCCAGGGCTTTTCCAGCAAGGCCATCGCCCAGCACATGCACATTTCGCCGGAGACCGTGAAGGTGCACCGGCGCAATCTCTATCACAAGCTCAACGTCACCGGGCATGGCGAGTTGTTTGCGCTGGTGTTGCGGCCGCGCTGACCGGAATCAGCGGATCTGCTTGAACAGCAGCGCCTTCAGACCGCTTTCCGGGTCGATATCCGGAAACTCCGGCGGGTTCTCCAGCCGTTGCTCGAAGCGCAGGCTCGGTGCTTCCTGGGGCACGCCGTCGATCAGGAAGTCGGAACCGAACGAAGGATCGTTCATGCAGGCCAGCACCGTGCCCTGCGCCGTCAGCAGTTCCGGCAGACGGCGCAGCACGCGCTGGTAATCTTTGGTCAGCAGAAAACTGCCTTTCTGGAACGACGGCGGGTCGATGATCACCAGATCGTATGGGCCGCTGTTGATCACCTTGCCCCAGGATTTGAACAGGTCGTGGCCGAGGAAGCTCACCTTGCTCAGGTCATGCCCGTTCAGTCGGTGATTGTCGCGGCCCCGGCTCAGCGCGGCGCGGGACATGTCGAGGTTGACCACGTGGCTGGCGCCACCCTCGATGGCCGCCACCGAGAAGCCGCAGGTGTAGGCGAACAGGTTCAACACCCGTTTGCCCGCCGCTTGTTCACGCACCCAGTTGCGCCCGTAACGCATGTCGAGGAACAGCCCTGCGTTTTGCTTGCGGCCCAGATCCACGCGGTATTTCAGCCCGCCCTCGACGATGGTCATTTCGTCGATTTCTTCACCCAGCAGCCATTCGGCGGTGCTTTGCGGCAGGTAACGGTGCTGGATCAGCAAAGTGTGGGCGCCGGACTGCTGCCATGGCGCCGAACCGGTGATCTCCAGCAGCAGGCGCTTGAGGTCTTCCAGCTGCGAAGCCTCGGGCTCCTTGAACAACGACACCAGCACCACGCCTTGCAGCCAGTCCACGGTGACTTGCTCCAGCCCCGGCCAGCAGCGCCCACGCCCATGGAACAGGCGCCGGGTTTCGGCCGGTGCCGAAGTCAGCGCGGTGAGCAGGTGAGCATGGAGAACGGCGAGGGCTTGAGGGTTCATCAATCAGGATCGGCCAGCAAAAGGGCGCGCATTTTAACCGCAATTACGCGCCGGCGACTGCCCGTCGAACGGGTGTTATCGAAAAGACCTGTATCAAAAATGAATTTCTGTAGAAGGCGCTGCTCATACCAGATAAGCGCGGGATCAAGCCGCTAAATCGTTCATGCAATTCAGGGAGTGCCAGTTCATGTGTCCAATTCCGACGTCGAGCGCGCACCTTCCTGGCGGGTTGATTCTGGTAGTCGAGGACGATCCGTTGATTCTGGAGTTTCTGTGCGAAATTCTTCAGGAGGAAGGTTTCAAGGTCGAGCCGCAGACCAGTGCCGATGCGGCTTCGCAATATCTGGAGAAGCACGCGCCGGAAGTCGCGTTGCTGCTCACCGACATCACCATGCCCGGCACCCTTAATGGCGCGGACCTGGCCAATCTGGTCGGCGAGCGCTGGCCGGACAAACCGGTGATGGTCATGTCCGGTTATGAAACACCGGAAACCTCGGGCGTGAAGCATCCGGTGGCGTTCATCAAGAAGCCGTGGGCCATCGGCCAGTTGCTCGACTGTGTGGACGGTGCGTTCAAGTCCAAGGCGCCGCGTCTGCACTGAAGCGTCCCGCAAGTGCTACATTGCCGGGCATCGTTGCCCGGCCCCTTGCGAGGAAGTGATCTTTTGTCTGCTCACGATGCTGTTTTCAACCGCGCGTTCGGCGCGTTCCTGTTCGACATGGACGGCACCGTCCTCAACTCCATCGCTGCCGCCGAGCGGATCTGGTCCGCCTGGGCCGTGCGCCACGGGGTGAACGTCGAGACGTTCCTGCCGACCATCCACGGCGTGCGCGCCATCGACACCATCACTCGCCTGAACCTGCCGGGCGTGGACGCCGAGGCGCAAGCCGCGTTCATCACCGAGGCGGAAATCGAAGACGTCGAAGGCATTGTCGAGATCCCCGGCGCAGCGGCGTTTCTCAAATCGTTGCCGGCGGATCGCTGGGCCATGGTGACCTCGGCGCCACGGGATCTGGCGTTGCGTCGGATGGCCGCAGCGGGGATTCCTGAGCCGGCGGTGATGATCACCGCTGAAGACGTGACCGCCGGCAAACCGGATCCGGCCGGTTATCGACTGGCGGCCAAACGCTTGGGCCTTGAGCCGGCGGACTGCCTGATTTTCGAAGACGCCACCGTCGGCATTCAGGCCGCTGAAGCCGCCGGTGCGCCGTTGATGATCATCACCACGACCCACCAGCATCCGCTTGAAACCGCGCACGCGACCATCGCCAGCTACCGCGATGTTGCGCTGAGGATCGACAGCGACGGCCAGTTGCGCCTGCAACCTCAATAAACCCCGGGCAACAAGCGCCAGCTGCGGGCGCAATAGGCGTCGTATTCGGCGCCGAACTGCGTGCGCAGCAGGGCCTCTTCGGAGTGGATGCGGGCGATCAGCGGGATCAGCGTCAGCGCCGCCAGCAACAGGCCCACCACCGAGCGAAACGCCAGGGCCCAACCGATCGCATTGATCACCAGCCCCAGATAACTGGGGTTGCGCAGATGCCGGTAGATGCCTTCGGTCACTAGCCGATGTCCCGGCTGAATCGCCACCAGCCCGCTGAACCGATGGCCCAGCACAAACACCGGCCATAAACGCAATCCGCCGCCGACGATAAACAGCAACGCGCCCAGCCAACGGGTACCTTCGCGGCCGACGGTCCAGAAACCGATGCGGTCGCAGTAAGCCGGCAGAAAGGCACTGACCAATCCAATGACCGCGAACGCCGGAATCACCCAGCGATTGGCCCGGTCCTCGCGCTCGCCGGTGCTCAGGTTCACTTCCGTAAACAACGACGCCACCACCATGGCCAGCGTGGCCAGGGCCACCACGACCAACGCGCCGTGAGAAAAAAACACCGCCACGCCACCAATGCCCCACATCGCCAGGCCCAGATAGGCGAGGGTGGCGAGCACTGCGACCACGGTCATT
Source organism: Pseudomonas sp. B21-021 (assembly GCF_024749205.1). Lineage (NCBI taxonomy): Bacteria > Pseudomonadati > Pseudomonadota > Gammaproteobacteria > Pseudomonadales > Pseudomonadaceae > Pseudomonas > Pseudomonas sp. B21-021. Next base: position 4,036,601 of record NZ_CP087192.1, on the reverse strand, counting down.
TGCGCAGACATTTTCATAGGCACCTCACAGCTGTTCCGTTCAGTGTAGATCCCGGCACGATCCCCGGCGTTTAACCGCCGGCAGGGGCGTGGACTAAACTTCAGGCAGAGACGTTCCGATCATCCGATCCGCCGCTTCGGGAGTCCGCCATGCTGCACGTCCGCACGCCGCTGATCCTCCATCCGACCCTGTCGACCGCGTCCCGGCGCATCTGGCTGAAGCTGGAAAACCTGCAACCGTGCGGCTCGTTCAAGTTGCGCGGGATGGGCTTGTTGTGCAGTCAGGCAGCGGCGCAGGGCAAGCGCAAGGTCGTGTGCCCGTCCGGCGGCAATGCCGGGCTGGCCACGGCGGTGGCAGCGGTCAGCCTCGGCCTGCAAGCCTGCATCGTGGTGCCGCACACCACACCGGAAGCGACCCGCGCACGTATTCGCCGCACCGGCGCGGAGGTTATCGTCCACGGCAAAGTCTGGGACGAAGCCAATCAGAGGGCCCGGGAACTGGCCAGCGCGGCAGACACCGAATACGTGCCGGCCTTCGACCACCCGGTACTGTGGGAAGGGCACAGCTCGATGGTCGACGAAATCCTCGACGACTGCCCGCAGGTCGATACCGTGGTCACATCGGTCGGCGGCGGTGGTTTGCTGGCGGGCATCCTCACCGGGCTGCTGCGCCATGACCGCCGAGACTGCCGCATCGTCACCTGCGAAACCACTGGCGCCGCCTCGTTCGCTGCGGCCGTCCAGGCCGGTCACCCGGTGCGCCTGAGCCGCATCGACACCGTCGCCACCTCCCTCGGCGCCGCGCAGGTGGCGGCTTGGCCGGTAGAGCATATCGGCGAGTTCGATCATGAATGTCTGGTGCTGTCGGATGACGACGCGATCATGGGCGTGGTGCGTTATGCCAGTGATTTGCGGCAATTGGTGGAGCCTGCGTGCGGGGTTTCGCTGGCGGTGGCGTACCTTGATCATCCGGCGCTGGCGGGGGCTCGGGATGTGGTGGTCATTGTTTGTGGTGGGGTGAGTATCAGTGCGCAGTTGGTGGCGGGGTGGGCGCGGTTGGGGGCTTGAGCGAAAGTGGAGGTTATTACTCTTCGACCAATAGTCAGCACCACCGCCATTCCCGCGAGAGAGGTCTATCCTAGGCGGAGCCCTTTTTCGTGCCTACGGTGACCCGCGATGATCAATCTGGCCACGGCCCATCTGCTCACGGACTACAAGACCTGGGCCAATCAGCGTCTGTTCGACAGCCTGCAAGCGCTGCCGGCGGGGGAGACGACGAGGGAGCGCAAGACGGTTTTCAAGAACATGATCGGTACGCTGAACCACATCTACGTGGTCGACCGGATCTGGCAGGCGCACCTCGAAGGGCGCGAGCACGGTTTCACGACGTCCCATGATCTGGTGCACGCCGACCTCGGCGAGTTGCGCCAGGCCCAGCAGGAAGTCGACGGCTGGTATCGCACCTGGAGTGCGCAGCAGACCGAAGCGTCGCTGAACCGCTCGATCGATTTCAAATTCGTCTCCGGCGATGGCGGCACCATGAACGCCGGGGCGATCCTGATGCACGTGATCAACCACAACAACTACCACCGTGGCTGGGTTGTGCAGATGTATTTCGAGATCCCGCAGATGCCGCCGATGACCGACCTGCCGGTGTATCTGCGCGAGGTCGATCCGGGGTTCAAGCCGGTCAGTGCGCCTGCGGCGGAAGAGGCGCCGACATGTGATGGGCAATCAGCGAGCGCAACCAGCGTTCCGCCGGATCGTTGTCGTTGACCCCGTTCCAGACCATCGACAGCTCCGACGGCACGATGTCGAACGGCGGGTCGTCGGCGCGCAACACACTGCTGCCTTCGACCAGCGCGCAGGCGGCGAAGTCCGGCACGGTGGCGAGCATGTCGGTGCCGGCCAGAATCGCCCGCAGCGGGGCGAATTGCGGCACCGCCAGCACCACGCGACGCGCGCGGTTGATCCGCGCCAGGTCGTTGTCGATGGCACCGCCCAGATCCCCGGAAAACGACACCAGCGCATGGGGCCGTTCGCAGTATTCGTCGAGGGTCAGTGCGCCGGGACGATCATCGCCGCGCAGGATCTTGCAGCGCAGGTCCCGCAGCTTTTTGCGTTTGGCATTGGCCGGCAATTCGGTGGTGTAGCTCACGCCGACGGAAATCTCCCCGGACGCCAGCATCGACGACATCAGCAGGAAATTCACCCGGCGAATCACCACCACCACGTCCGGCGCTTCCTCGCGCAATTGCTTGAGCAGCGGCGGCAGCAGGCCGAACTCGGCGTCGTCCGACAGACCGATGCGAAATACGTCGCGGCTGCTCAGCGGGTCGAAATCCTTGGCCCGGCTGACCGCACCGGAAATGGTGTCCATCGCCGGCTGCAATTCCTTGAGGATCGCCAGCGCCCGCTGGGTCGGCTCCAGCACGCGGCCGTTGCGCACCAGCAACGGGTCGTCGAACAGGTCGCGCAGTTTCGCCAGTGAAGCACTGACGGCGGGCTGGCCGAGGAACAGTTTTTCCCCGGCGCGGGTCAGGTTCTTTTCGAACATCAGGGTTTCGAAAATCACCAACAGGTTCATGTCCACGCGACGCAGGTCATTGCGGTTCATGCCGGAAGGCTCGCTGGTTTTTTGAGTCTTCTCAGTAAAGCAGCAAAGTCTTGGGCTGTCGGGTCACTGGGCGGGATCGACCCCGGTCAAAACCTTGCGAAACGTTTCCACCAGCGGCCGCAGGTTGATCCGGTGCCACGCTGCCCACAACGGCGTGGTGAACGCCAGCCACGGCACTTCCCGCAGCACCACGCCCGGCGGCGCGTTATGGCTCAGACCTTTCTGGATCATCGCGATCCCCAGTCCCGACGCCACCAGCCCCAACGCGGTAAACGGCTCGGTGGCCTGCATCCGTACATCCGGGGTGAAACCTGCGCGGATGCAGGCGCTGACGAATTCATCGTCAGCGCCTTGGCGAGGCTGCACGCCGATCCATTCCTGATCGGCCAGATCCGCCGGGGTCAGCGATGGCAGTTGGTTCAGCGGGTGATGTTCCGGCAGCGCCAGCAGCATCGGGTCGTCCAGCACCTGAAAGCCCAGCAGGTCGGGGTCGTCGATCGTCGGCGGCTCACTGACCAGCGCGATATCGAGGCTACGCTGACGCAGGCCTTCCAGTTGTTCGGCGGAGCTTAAGTTGTACAGCGCGACATGCACGTTGGGCCGATCGACTCGCAGCACGCGCAAGGCGTTGGGCAAGACCCCGGCGTGCATGGCGTTCTCGATGTAGCCGATGCACAGGCCGCCTTCTTCGCCACGGCCCAGGCGTTTGCCGAGGGATTCCAGGCGATTGGCGTGGGTCAGCAGGGCGCGGGTTTCGGCGAGAAAGGTCTGGCCGTCGCGGGTCAGGCGGATGCGCTGCTGGCTGCGTTCGAACAGGGTCAGGCCCAGACGTTCTTCGAGCTGGGCGATCTGCCGGCTCAGGGGCGACTGGGAAATGTGCAGGCGCTCGGCGGCGCGGCCGACGTGTTCTTCCTCGGCGACGGCGACGAAGTAGCGCAATTGGCGGATGTCGATCATGTCAGACCTTAAGGGACTCAAGTGCTGCGGATTATGTCTTGGACGGTCTGAGTGGCGCAATCTAGGATCTGCTCAACGGTCAACACCGACCACGACTTACGAGGACAGCATCATGAGCTTGAAAGACAAACTCCCCGGCCAACTCGGCTTCGGCACCGCGCCACTGGGCAACATGTTCCGCGCCATTCCTGAAGAGGAAGCGCAAGCCACCGTGCATGCGGCGTGGGAGGCCGGCGTGCGTTACTTCGACACCGCGCCGTTCTACGGCTCGGGCCTGTCGGAAATCCGCCTCGGCGAAGCACTGTCCCGCTACAAGCGCGACGACTATGTGCTCAGCACCAAGGTCGGCCGGGTGATTCTCGATGAAGTCGAAGACGCCGCCGCCCGGGATCTGGGCGAGAAAAGCGGGGTGTTCGAACACGGCCGCCCGAACAAGATCGTCAACGACTACAGCGCCGACGCCACATTGCGTTCGATCGAAGACAGCCTCAAACGTCTGAAAACCGATCGCCTCGACATCGTCTGGGTCCATGACATCGCTCAGGATTTCTACGGCGACCAATGGCTCGAGTACTTCAATCAGGCCCGCACCGGCGCCTTCAAAGTCCTGACCCGCCTGCGTGAAGAAGGCGTGATCAAGGGCTGGGGCCTGGGCGTGAACAAGGTCGAACCGTGCGAGTTGACGCTGGACCTGACCGAGGCGCAGCCTGACGGCTTCCTGCTGGCCGGCCGCTACACCTTGCTCGACCACGACCGCGCCTTGCAGCGCCTGATGGATTCGGCGCGGGCGCAGAACGTTGAAATCGTCGTCGGTGGCCCTTATAGCTCGGGGATCCTGGCCGGCGGCGCGCACTTCGAATACCAGAAGGCCAGTCCTGAAATCGTTGCCAAGGTCGAGCAGATCAAACGCATCGCCGCGACACACGGCGTCGATGTCAAATCGGCTGCACTACAATTCTCGCTGGCCAATCCGGCCGTGGCGGCAGTGATTCCCGGCGCGAGCAAACCGGGGCGGATCGCTGAAGATGTGGCGGCGCTGTCGGCGGTCATTCCGGCCGGTTTCTGGCAGGCCATGCGTGAAGCGAAACTGGTGTCCGAACGTGCACCATTACCCATCGACGAGGTGAAAGCATGAAGATCGATCTGAGCGGAAAACTGGCGATTGTCAGCGGCAGCACGGCGGGCATCGGTTTGGGCATCAGCCAGTCGCTGGCCGAGGCGGGTGCCACGGTGGTGGTGATCGGTCGCGATTCGGCCAAGGTCGAACAGGCGCTGGCAAGCATTCGAGACAAGGTGCCGGGCGCGCAACTGCGCGGTCTGACGGCGGATCTGGGCACGGCCGAAGGCGCGCAGAATCTGTTCGCCGCCGAACCGAAAGCCGACATCCTGGTGAACAACCTCGGCATCTACAACGCCGTGGACTTCTTCGACGCGCCGGACGATGAGTGGACGCGCTTCTATGAAATCAACGTGATCTCCGGCGTGCGCCTGTCGCGGCATTACGTGCCGGCGATGGTCGATCAGGGCTGGGGCCGGGTGATCTTCCTGTCTTCGGAATCCGGCGTGGCCACCCCGGCGGACATGATCAACTACGGCGTGACCAAAAGCGCCAATCTCGCGGTGTCCCATGGCCTGGCCAAACGCCTGGCGGGCACCGGGGTTACGGTCAACGCGATCCTGCCGGGGCCGACCTTCACCGACGGTGTCGAGGAAATGCTCAAGGATGCCGCCGCCGAGTCTGGCCGCAGCCTGCGTGACGAAGCCGACGCCTTTGTGCGCCGGGCCCGTCCGAGTTCGATCATCCAGCGCGTCGCGGATGTCGAAGAAGTCGCGCACCTGGTTACCTACATCGCTTCACCGCTGTCTTCGGCCACCACCGGCGCCGCTTTGCGGGTCGATGGCGGCGTAGTCGACAGCCTGACAATCTGAATTTATCGAGAGAGACTTTTTATTTATGGCAACAGCATCAGCAACGATCGACATCCCGGCTTCGGCCGATCAGGTCTGGCAATTGATTGGCGGCTTCAACACCTTGCCGGACTGGCTGCCGTTCATTCCCAACAGCGAACTGAGCGAAGGCGGGCGCGTGCGCACTTTGCAAACCGCTGACGGTGCAGTGGTGGTCGAGCGTCTGGAAACGTTCGATAACGCGGGCAAAACCTACAGCTATTCGATTCTGCAGGCACCGTTTCCGGCCACCGATTATCTGGCGACGATTCGTGTGGAAGCCCAGGGGCAGGGCGCGAAGGTGACGTGGTCGGGACGCTTCACGGCCAAGGGCGTGAGCGATGAGGAAGTGGTGGCGCTGTTCAGCGGGATCTATCAGGGTGGCCTCGAAGCGCTGCGCGCTAACTACCCCGCTTAAGTTGATGATCGTTCCCACGTCGAGGCGTCGAACCGTCCGCGTGGGAATGCAGCCCTGGACGCTCCGCGTCCCTTCCAGAGCTGGAACGCGGAGCGTCCCTTGAGGCATTCCCACGCAGAGCGTGGGAACGATCTATCTCAAGATTGTGAAATCAGGCTCTGCCGACAATCCAGCACCAGCTTCGCCCCGCCCAGATCGCTGCGTCCCACCTCAAGACTGAACCCGTGCAGGTTGACGATCGCCGCGACGATCGACAGTCCCAGGCCAAAGCCATTCTGCAGTTGCCCGCCCTCGGCGCGATAGAAGCGCTGGAACACCGCCTCCCGTTCCGACTCGGGAATGCCCGGCCCGGAATCGTGCACTTCGATCCGCGTATGTCCCGCATCATTGACCCCGCGCAACACCACCGTGCCACCGGCCGGGGTGAACTTGATCGAGTTGCTCAACAGGTTCGCCAGCGCTTCAAACAGCAACGCCCGATCACCGTTCAGCATGGGTAGGGTTTCCGGCATGTTCAGCTCGAAACGCAGCTCGTCGTCTTCAGCCAGCGGCAGATAGAACTCGTGCAGTTCCTGCAGCAACAACACCGGATCGAGCTCGACAAACCCCGAACGCCGCTGACGATCCTCCAGTTCGGAAATCCTCAGCAACCCGCGAAACCGCGCCATCAGCGTATCGGCCTCGGCCAGCACCAGATCCAGTTGCGCCGCTTCCGGCGAGCCTTCGCCAGCCTGCTGTTGCATGCGATACAACTGCGCGCGCAAACGGGTCAGCGGGGTGCGCAGGTCATGGGCGATGTTGTCGCACACGCCTTTGACTTCATTCATCAGGCGCTCGATGCGATCAAGCATGGCGTTGACGATGGCGGCGAGCATGTCCAGTTCATCGCGGCGATTGGACAGCGGCAAACGGTGCGTCAGGTCGCCAGCGACAATCGACTGGGCGCTGGCCTGGATCGCCCGGATTCGCCGCAGCGGCCGACGACGCAGCAAATGCCAGCCGATGATTCCCGGCACAATCGTCAGCGAAACGCCCCAGAGCAAGGCATGCAGAATGATCTTCGTCACCGCGAACAGCGAACCGTTGTCGCGCAACAGCACCAGCCAGCGGCCGTCGCGGGTCGGGGTGGCTACCGCGTCGCAGCTGTCGGTGGGCAGGGTCGGGTCGTCGGAGTCGGCGCATTCGCTGAGCATGTGGATCTTGCCGTCCAGCGGCAGGCCCTCGGGGATTTTCTGCAACGCGCCACCGAGGTAGCGGTGCTGGGCGTCAAACAGGCCGTATGCGTCGATGCCGCGAATGTCGAAGGTCATGCTGGCGGCGAGCGCGTCTTCCAGCTGATCGCCGCGAAAGTGCGAAAACAGATGCTGACGTTGCATCAGCGAGTGTTTGGCCAAATTGTCGAGATAACCGGACACCTCGAAGTACATGACCCCCATGAGGATCGCACTCCAGGCCACGAACAACGAACTGTACAGCGCCAGCAAACGGCTGCTGGAAGAGCGCCAACCGTCAGACGGGTTCGGCAATGACATAACCCGAGCCTCGCACCGTGCGGATCAGCGGGACATTGCCCGGCGGGTCGATCTTCTTGCGCAGGCGGCCGATGTGCACGTCGATCAGGTTGGTGCCGGGGTCGAAGTGATAGCCCCAGACCTCTTCGAAAATCATCATCCGCGACAGGATCTGGCCGCTGTTGCGCATCAGGAATTCAAGCAACTTGTACTCGGTCGGCAACAGCGTCAGCACCTGCTCGGCGCGGCGGGCTTCGTGGCTGATCAGGTCGAGTTGCAGATCCGCCACCTGCAACGTGGTCGGCTGGGCGCCGTTGCTGTTCTGGCGACGCAGCAATACTTCGACCCGGGCAGCCATTTCATCGGTCGCGAACGGTTTGGTCAGGTAATCATCGCCGCCGGCGCGCAAGCCGCGCACACGCTCGTCGACATCGGAGAGGGCGCTGATCATCAGGATCGGCGTCGCCACGCCCATGGTGCGCAGGGTGGTGACGATGGCCAGGCCATCAAGCTCCGGCAGCATGCGGTCGAGGGTAATCAGGTCGTAGTTGCCGCTGACAGCGCGGTCCAGGCCTTCACGGCCGTTGTCGACCCAGTCCACGTCGAGGCCGTGGCTGCTCAGTTCGGCGACAATTTCCCGGGCGGTCACGGCGTCGTCTTCGATGGTGAGGATGCGAGTCATGGTGGGCCTGCTGGTCTGTTCAAACGCAATGGCAGCATTTTGCCAAGATTTTGCGCGGGCGCTTTAAATTAACTTTCATGTTTTAGCCGTCGTTAGTCGCCGTCGCCGAATTATTTTGTGAAACGTTGATATCATCTGGCCACATTTTTCAAGGAGTGATGCCGTGAGCCGGTTGATTCGTGGTGGCTGGATGCCGATGGCCGGGATGTTGCTGGCGCTGCTGAGTGCTTCGGCACTGGCCGCCAACACCCCGTGTTCCGGGAAGAAGGGCGGCATCGCTCGCTGCGACGGCGATCTGTTCCTGTGCAATGACGGCTCCATCAGCGGCTCGAAAAAGAGCTGCGCTGCCATGTTCGGCAGCCGCGAACAGGCGCGACCGCAGCAATTTCTGCAAAGCAACGATGGGTGTGATTGCGGCACCGGCTCGTTCTGCACCGGGCCGCGCGGCGGCGTGTATTGCCTGACTCCGAGTGGCAAGAAAAGCTACAAACGCAAATGACCGGGGTTTTGTGCCAATGCATAAAACCCGCTGTTATCGACCCGTTGTTGCAATTTGCATGGTCCTAGGAAGTTCAGACTTTTTAACTGATTGAATTCAAACGATTTATTTAATGTTGGCGACTGGCACGGTCACTGCAATTCCTCTGATGACGAGTTGTAACACCATTTTTCATGCCTGGAGCACTACAACAATGAATAGATCCTCTGATGGGTTTTATCCTGCCTACGAAGGAGAGTCGAGCAACGTCTCAGGGGTGTCCTGGGGCGCGATCTTCGCAGGGGCTGCCGCTGCAGCGGCACTGTCGCTGATTCTGGTGCTGTTGGGTTTCGGTCTGGGCTTTTCCGCTGTTTCACCGTGGGCCGGGGAGGGCGTCAGCGCCAAGGGCCTGGGCATTTCAACGATCATCTGGCTGGCCGCCACACAAATCATCGCCTCGGGACTGGGTGGCTACATCGCCGGTCGCCTGCGGGTGAAATGGGCCAACATGCACGGTGACGAGGTGTATTTCCGCGACACCGCTCATGGCTTCCTCGCCTGGTGTGTGGCGACGCTGGTCACCGCGACGCTGGTGGTTGGCTCGGTCAGCAGCATCGTCAGCGGTGGTGTACAGGCCGGTGCAAGCGTTGCCGGTGGCGCAGCCAGTGCGATGACACAAGCAGCCGGCACTGCAGCGGCCAACACTGACAGCGATCAGTACGGCTACTTCGTCGACAGCCTGTTCCGCGACGATCGTCCCGCCGCCGTCAGCGATGACGCCGCTCGTGGCACCGTGACCCGAATCTTCGCCCAGAGCCTGGCGAACGGTCAGCTCAGCGCCGAAGACCGCACCTACCTAGCGCAACTGGTCGCTCAGCGTACCAACCTGACCCAGGCCGACGCCGAACGTCGGGTCGATGAAATCTACGCCCGCACCCAGAAGGCAATCGCCGACGCCAAGGTTAAAGCGCAACAAGCCGCCGACACTGCCGCCAAAGTCGCTGCCCTGACCTCGCTGTGGATGTTCATCGCGCTGCTGGCCGGTGCGTTCTTCGCCAGCCTTTCGGCCACCTTCGGCGGTCGCCGCCGGGATGCGGTCGAGTACGTCGAAGTCGAAACCTACACCACGACCACGCTGCCGCCAGTCCGTTAATCAAGGAGAACCACCATGCGCTCACTACTGCTGTTTTTCCTCGGCGTTCCAATCCCGATCATCATCCTGATCGCCCTGTTCGTGCACTGATTCCTTGAGGCACATGCCTTGGCCGCTTCCACCTTCGGGTTGAAGCGGCTTTTTCGTCGAGCATGGGCGGACGATCTAACCAACGTTAGCGTAGTGCTTTGAGAGGGCATACCGAGGAGAGTTGAGTGCCCAATCGTAATGCCCTCTCAACTCTGAGCGCATGGCATTAAGAAAATGAAGACATTGCAGGCTTGCATGCTGGCTGCAAGTTTGTTCCAGGTGTAAAAATTCCGCCATCAGTTTGTTATGGCTATCAGCTGCGAAGTTTATGGCGTCCTGTGCATCAAGTCCTTTGTGGAAAATTAGAGTGGCAGGGTAGTTGAGAGATAATGTATGAGGCTCGTCCCGTTCCTTTGGAAAAGAAAAAATGTCATTGCAATACGCCGTCAAACTGGTAGTTATTGCAATCAGTTTGCGAATTTCTTTGCTTTGGTATTCTTCAGAAGGTACTTCGCTTTGCATTGCTACGTCTTGAAGTGCAAGTCCAAGGGGTGTGGCTGTCGTAAATTTTCTTCCACTAAGATATTCGTTCGGTGTTGGGAGTTTATTTGCCTGGTGCCACCCGGCCTCCCATATAAGACCGAGGAAATAGTAGCTGGCTGCTTCAGCGCAGCGCATATATTGAGTGGCTGAGCAAAAATTTTCTAAACGCTCCCATAGATCAGCAGTTGCGTCTCCCAAAGTATTCAAAAGCGCTATTTGATCCGATGGGTAAATCGAAAAGTCGAAAGTTTTTCTGTCGAATGTTCTTGGTGCGTCCATTATTTCACGCAGCCAAAGCTTAACGCGGCAAAGCTCTGCAGGTTGTTTTCCGAGAAAACCACAGTCAGCAATGATGTCGTCGATAACGAAAAGCCATCCGAATACATAGGTTATGAGTTGCAATCCATCAGCTGTGGCGTTGGGATATTCTCTCGCGGCAAATTCACCGAAGCGACCATGGTGAACGGCAAATGCAAGTTTTTCATTTTCTAGTAATTTGTGCAGGGACAACCACTCGATCATTTGTGTATCGACTAATTCTGCTGACGGATGTTTTTCGGATGGGAAAGGATAATTCAGGAAAGGGAAATCAAGATGGTTTTTTGTCGAGAACATAACGCGCGGCCCCTTGAAGTTATCATTGTCGATGGATAATTTTTATAGTTAATAACCAATACGACGCTGCCGTATTGCGAAACTTTGCAGTGCTAGATCAAAATCCTCACGGCTGAAGTCTGGCCAGTAAGCAGAGCAAAAGTGCAGTTCGCTATATGCGCATTGCCACAGCATAAAGTCGGAAAGACGTTGCTCTCCTGAAGTTCTAATTACCAAATCCGGATCGGGATTTGCTGCGCTGTATAAGTTATTTTTTATTTCATCGATTGAGATTTTATAGTTCGGCGTCCTTGGCGAGTTTTTATGAATGCGTGTAGCCAGTATTTCTTGAAGTGCGTGAATGATTTCCAGTTTTCCGCTATATGCCACGCCTATGTTGACGCGAGTTCCACTGATTGTTCGGGTGCTTGATTCCGCATCAGAGATGATCTTGATCAATTTTTCTGGAAGAACACTTTTCTCGCCAAAAAAAGTCAAACGCCATTTGCGGCTGTCGACGAGTTGCTCAATCACTTCGGCGATGGTTGTCAGTAGATCCTCAACTTCGGAAGGTTCACGTTTCAAATTGTCTTTAGAGAGAGGCCATAATGTAACCAGGGGAATGGAGTTTTCTTCACACCATGAAAGCAGCCTGTGTACTGCCTCACCTCCTTTGCGATAACCCTCTCGCGTGGACACTCCATTCGCTCGTGCCCAGCGTCTGTTTCCGTCGAGAATGACTGCCAGATGCTGAAGCCGCTGATTGGTTGAGTTGAGAGAAAGATTCAAAATTTCTGAAGGCTTTTGGCTCGCAGTATTCATCATCGATCGTCCTTGATTTCTGTCTTGTCCAGGTGGGACGAGGAGGTTAGGCGCCACTCAGGATGCGGGATTTTCAAAAAGTGCATAACTGTAAGAAATACCAATCTTTTATATCGTTATTGACTAAAGAAGACGTGATTTGAACCTTTTTTGATAGATGTCGTGATGTCTTGGTCAGCTGATACGAATCGCGGGGATAACAAATTATCCCGCGTGCATCTGAGGTTTTTGCTTTCTGGTAGGTAAGCGGCGATTATCTCGCGGCAGAAGTGGGATGGCCGTTTCTGTCTTTTATTTAAGGATGAAGACGTTGGACAAGAAGGAAATCAAACGCCAGCTGGATGAGATGCTCGATGCAGGACGCTCGAAAAACGAAACCTTCAAGGCGTTTTCCGGTGGAGCGGTCAAGGATCGGGTCCTGGCTTACTGGATCGGTTCGCGAATTGACCCTCAGCTGCGCCGGCAGCATGCGCGCAAGGTCACGATCCTGATCGTCCTGACCTGTATTCAGGCACTGCTCGGCGCGCTCGCCGGTTTTTTCATGGGGCTGGACATCGGTGTCGGATTTGCCCTGGTATTCACGCTGATCGCCGCCGGTATTCCGCTGCTGTTTGCCTGGGGCTTCTATAAATATTCCGCTCAGGCTTACACCATTTACGTGATCCTCACGCTCAGTCAGATTTCTCGCCTGTTCAAAGGCTATTCCGAGGATCCGGTATCCACCCTGATCGGTGCAGGCCTGACCTTGGCGATGGTGTTTTTTGTGGCGTGGCTGAAAACCAAACTGTTCCCCGATCTTGGTTTCATCGGGTCGAAAAAGATCAAGGGCCAGTTCGTCTTCTCCAACTGATCGGCGGCAGAACCGCACAGTCATTTCCATGGCCTGGATCAATATTCGTCGGCGCAATATCCCCTACCGTGAAATTTCCAGGCCCTTGCCGCTGGATCGACTACATTGCTTGCGCGCACTTTGCTGCGCGAGCGGAACCAACCTGCCGGCCCGATAGAGAGCGATAAACCCCACGAGCCGGCGAGGTGTAGTGCAGCAAGGAGCTGTTTCAACCTCACCTGAACCTTTTCACGGATGATCATCGCAATGCACTGCCTAGAAAGAACCTTCGATATCCAGCCTTTGGCGCAGGCGGATATGACTGTCCACATCAACGGCCAGCCGGTCACCGCCGCCATCGGCGAAACCGTGCTCAGCGTCATCCAGTCCCTCGGCGTGCGCCAGGTCGCGCGCAACGATCACAACCAGATCACCGGTGCCTATTGCGGCATGGGCGTGTGCCAGTGCTGCCTGGTGAAAATCAACGGCCGGCACAAACGCCGCGCCTGCCAGACCGTGGTGCGCGAGGGCATGCTGATCGAAACCCAGGCCAACCGTATTCACGGGCAGGAGGTGGTATGAGCCTGCATCCGGTGATCGTCGGCGGTGGCCCGGCGGGAATGACCGCGGCCATCGAACTGGCCCTGCACGGGGTGCGCTGCACCTTGCTCGAAGAGGCCTCGCGTTTGGGTGGCGTGGTCTATCGCGGGCCGCTGCGTGACGGTGTGCAGCTGGATTATCTGGGGCCGCGCTATTCCGAGGCGTTGGGCAAACTGCACGGTGATTTCCAGGAGCAGTCCGGGCTGATCGACGTGCGCCTCAACCATCGCGTGGTCGGCGCCGAAGGCACGCGCTCGCTGGTGGTGCTGGACGGTGACGAGCGTCTGCACGAAATCGAATACCCGCAGCTGCTGCTGGCCGCCGGTTGCCATGAACGCAGCGTGCCGTTTCCCGGCTGGACCTTGCCCGGCGTGATCATGCTCGGTGGTCTGCAATTGCAGATCAAAAGCGGCGTAGTCAAACCGCAGGGGCCGGTGGTGATTGCCGGCACCGGGCCGTTGTTGCCGCTGGTGGCGACTCAGTTGCATGCGTCGGGCGTGAGCGTGGCCGGGGTCTACGAGGCCTGCGCATTCGGCAAGATCGCCAAGGAAAGCCTGGCATTGCTGAACAAGCCGCAGCTGTTCCTCGATGGCTTGAGCATGCTCGCCTACCTGAAATTGCACGGCATCCCGATGAACTACGGCTGGGGCGTGGTCGAAGCGCACGGCGAAGGCGAACTGAAAAGCGTCAGCGTGGCGCCGTACTCGGCGACGTGGGAACCGGACATGAGCCGCGTCGAACGCTTCGAAGCAAAGACCCTCGCCGTCGGCTACGGCTTCATTCCGCGCACGCAACTGAGTCAGCAAATGGGCCTGGATCACGGCTTCAGCGACGACGGTTACCTGCGCGCCAACGCCAACATCTGGCAGCAAAGCAGCGAGCCGCATGTGCATCTGGCCGGTGACATGGGCGGGATTCGCGGCGGCGAAGCGGCAATGCTGGCCGGCAAGATCGCGGCGACCTCGATCCTGCTGCAACGCGGTGTGCTCGAAGAAGAGCTGGCGCGCGTCCGTCGCGACCGTTATCTGGGCAAACTCAAAGCCATCGTGCGTTTCCGCGCGGCGGTGGATCGCTACACCGAACGCGGCGTCGGACAGACCGCATTGCCGGCTGCCGACACGGTGATCTGCCGCTGCGAACACGCGACCCGCGCCGACATCGACCGCGCGCTGGAGCAGGGCGTGCAAGACATCGCCAGCCTGAAAATGCGCACCCGCGTGAGCATGGGCGACTGTCAGGGGCGGATGTGCGTCGGCTATTGCAGCGACCGCTTGCGTCAGGCCACCGGGCGCAAGGATGTCGGCTGGCTGCGGCCACGTTTCCCGATTGATCCGATTCCTTTTTCCGCGTTCCAGTCCCTCGGCACGGAGGCCGTTTCCCATGAGTAAGTTCTACGACGTGGTCATCGCCGGCGGCGGTGTGATTGGCGCGTCCATCGCCTATCAACTGTCCAAGCGCAAAGGGCTCAAGGTCGCGTTGATCGACGCCAAGCGCCCGGGCAACGCGACCCGCGCCTCGGCCGGTGGTCTATGGGCGATTGGCGAGTCGGTGGGCCTCGGTTGCGGGGTGATTTTCTTCCGCATGATGTCGGCCAACCGCAAGCGCGAAACCCAGGGCGCGGCGGTGGCGGTGGACTCCAGCACGCCGCACATCCTGCCGCCGTCATTCTTCGATTTTGCCTTGCAGTCCAACGCGCTGTACCCGGCGTTGCACCGTGAGCTGCGCGACAACCACGGGATGGATTTCAAGTTCGAAAAGACCGGGCTCAAATTCGTGATTTATGACGATGAAGACCGGTTGTACGCCGAGCATATCGTCGGCTGCATTCCGCACCTGGCCGATCAGGTTTGCTGGCTCGATCAGGCTGCATTGCGCGAGTCCGAGCCAAGCGTCAGCCATGAAGCGCGCGGCGCGCTGGAGTTTCTCTGCGACCATCAGGTCAGCCCGTTCCGCCTGGCCGACGCCTACACCGAAGGCGCCCGGCAGAATGGCGTGGACATGTACGTCAACACCAACATCACCGGAGTGCTGCATCACGGCACGCGGGTGACTGGCGTGCAAACGGCCGAAGCCGGGGTGTTTCACTGCAAGACCCTGATCAACGCCGCTGGCGCCTGGGCAGCGGACTTGAGCGAGTGGGCCACGGGCATCCGCATTCCGGTGAAACCGGTGAAAGGCCAGATCCTGCTGACCGAACGTTTGCCGAAAATCCTCAACGGTTGCCTGACCACCAGCGATTGCTACATGGCGCAGAAGGACAACGGCGAGATCCTGATCGGCAGCACCACCGAGGACAAGGGCTTCGACGTCACCACCACCTGGCCGGAAATCGCCGGGCTGGTGCAGGGCGCCGTGCGTTGCCTGCCGGAACTGGCGGACATCAACCTCAAGCGCACCTGGGCCGGGCTGCGGCCGGGCTCGCCGGATGAGCTGCCGATTCTCGGGCCGATGGCCGGGGTGGAGGGTTATCTCAACGCCTGCGGGCATTTCCGCACCGGCGTGCTGACGTCGGCGATCACCGGGGTGTTGCTGGACAAACTGGTCAACGATGAACCGCTGCCGCTGGACATCACGCCGTTTCTGGCGGACCGGTTTGAAGTGGCGCCCGTGCAGGAAGAGCGGGCGCTGGAGATGGCCTGAACCTGTGGGAGTTTCCCACCTGATCGTTCCCACGCTCTGCGTGGGAATGCCTCAAGGGACGCTCCGCGTTCCAGCTCCGGAACGGACGCGGAGCGTCCTGGGCTGCATTCCCACGCGGACGGTTCGACGCCTCGACGTGGGAACGATCAGCAAGAACTCAGGACTTGCCCGATTGTTCTTCCAGTTGATCCGACTCGAACAATCGGGCCAGTTCCGCCCGCGCTTCCTGAGCGGTCTGCAGCACTTTGGCCGCGTCGTCGTACACCGCGTGTTGAGCCTCGAGCACCTGTTCGTCATGGTGCTTGAAGCGCTTGATCCGCGCATCGGCCTGGGCCTGGGTCAGACCGAGGCCAACCAGCGTGCGGCGGCTCATTTCCAGACTTGAGTAATAGGTCTCCCGGATCGGATCGGCGCCGACATCCACCAACCGATGAACATGCTGCCGGTTACGCGCCCGGGCGATGATCTTCATGTGCGGGTAGAGCTTGCGCACGATCTCGGCGGTCTTGATGTTGGTCTCCGGATCGTCCGTGGCAATCACGAAATATTCCGCCTCACCGACCTTGGCCGCGCTTAGGATTTCCGGCCGCATCGGGTCACCGTAGAACACCGGCACACCACCGAAACTGCGCGACAGTTCAATGGTTTCCACCGAGGTGTCCAGCGCCACGAACTTGATGTTCTGCGCCCGCAGAATCCGCGCCACGATCTGACCCATCCGGCCCATGCCGGCAATCACCACCCGTGGGGTTTCGGTCTCGATCTGGCGGAATTTCTCCGGCACTTCCACCGGCTGCACCTTCGGGCTGACCAGTCGTGCGCAGATCAGCAGCAACAACGGCGTGACCGCCATCGACAGGGTGATGGTGAGTACCAGCAGGTCATACAGACGCGGTTCGAACAGGCCCTGATCGCGGCCGATCTTGAACACCACGAACGCAAATTCACCGCCCGCCGCCAGCACGATGCCGAGGCGAATTGCACTGACCTTGTTCAATCCACCGGCCAGACGCCCGACTACAAACAGCAGCGGCAACTTCAGGGCGATCAACAACAGCGTCAGTCCCAGCACCGTGATCGGCGCGCTGAGCAGCAGACTGAGGTTGGCGCCCATGCCGACGCTGATGAAAAACAGCCCCAGCAGCAGGCCCTTGAACGGCTCGATCTGCGCTTCCAGCTCATGGCGATATTCCGAATCCGCCAGCAGCAACCCGGCAAGAAACGCACCCAGCGCCATCGACACGCCAACCATATCCATCAGCCAAGCAGTACCGATCACCACCAGCAACGCGGTGGCGGTGGAGACTTCCGGCAGACCGGTTTTCGCCACTACGCGGAACACCGGACGCAACAGATAACGCCCGCCGATCACCACCACGGCGATACTGCCGAGCACCTGCAAACTGTGACGAATATCGTCGGCCGTGCTGGTGTGGTGATCGACGCCCGCGAGCATCGGCACCAGCGCGATCAACGGGATCGCCGCGATGTCCTGGAACAGCAGAATGGCAAACGCCAAGCGACCATGGGGGCTGGTCAGTTCCTTGCGCTCGGCGAGGCTTTGCAGGCCAAACGCGGTGGACGACAGCGCCAGACCCAGGCCCAAGACAATCGCGCTGTTCAACGGCTGGCCGAACACCGACAACGCCAGTACACCAATCACCGAACCGGTCAGCAGCACCTGCGCCAGACCCACGCCGAACACCGATTTGCGCATCACCCACAAACGTCGCGGCGACAGCTCAAGGCCGATGATGAACAGCAACAACACCACGCCCAGTTCCGAAATGTGGCTGACACTTTGCGGATTGCCGATCAGGCCCAGCACCGACGGGCCGATGATCACCCCGGCAAACAGATAACCGAGCACCGCGCCCAGTTGCAGGCGCTTGGCCAGGGGAACGGTGAGCACGGCGGCCAGAAGAAAGACGACGGCGGCTTGCAACAGATTGCCTTCATGGGGCATGAGTGGAACTCCAGTAACGCGGTACGGCGGGGGGCGACAAGGATAAAGGCTGAAATGATTGCAGATCTACCGCACAGCCTGCTTGAGCAGATGTGCTTCTGTAATAATTTGCATCAATTGGTTACATTTATAGCCTCAGCGAATCAATTCCTCCCGAGTCTTCCATGGCCATCAACTTCGACCTCAACGACCTGCAAGCCTTTCGCGCCGTGGTCGAGCAGGGCAGTTTCCGCAAGGCCGCCGACACCGTGCGCCTGTCGCAACCGGCCCTGAGCCGGCGCATCGAAAAGCTCGAAGACGCCCTCGGCGTGAAGCTGTTCGAGCGCACCACGCGCAAGGTCAGCCTGACCCAGGCCGGACGCGGTTTCATGCCCAGCGTCGAACGTTTGCTGGACGATCTGGACGTCGCATTGCTCGGCATCAGTGAAGTCGCCTCGAATCGGCAGGGCCACGTAACCGTCGCTTGCGTGCCGTCGGCGGCGTACTACTTCATGCCGAGCGTAGTCGCCCGTTATCACCAGCAGTTCCCGCGAATCAAAGTCAAAGTCCTCGATTCCAGCGCCCACGACGTGCTGAGCGCGGTGGTCAATGGCGAGGCGGATTTCGGTCTGAGTTTCATGGGCACCCAGGAGGCGGGTGTGGATTTCGAGCCGCTGGTGCAGGAGAGCTATGTAGTTGCCTGTCGCCGCGATCATCCGCTGGCGGGGCGCAGCAGCGTGACCTGGGACGAGTTCTACCAACAGGATTACATCTCGCTCGACAAGACCTCGGGCAACCGTTTTCTGCTGGATCAGGCCCTGGCCAAAGTGGTGCCGCAGCGCCCGAGCATCTGCGAGACGCGGCATGTGACAACCATGATCGGCCTGGTGGAAGCGGGGTTGGGTGTGGCGGCGGTGCCATTGATGGCGATGCCGGCGGCGGATCATCCGATCCTGACGCGGGTGCCGCTGACTGACCCGCAAGTGATGCGCAGCGTCGGCATCATCAAACGCCGGGGTCGTACGCTGACCCCGGCGGCACTGGAACTGGAGCGGCTGGTGGTGGAAATGAAAGTCCAGCCGCCGACGGTCAGCGCTTGACCGAATCCAGCCCGGTGGCCTGCACGTCAGCCTGGGCGGCAGGCGCGGCCAGATAAGCGAGCAACGCTTTCGCTTCCTCTGGATGCTGCGCACCCACCGGAATCCCCGCTGCAAACCGCGTGACGGACTGCACCGACTCCGGAATCTTCGCCACAAAACTCACCCCCGGCACCGGCAGCAATTCGCTGACCTGCTGGAAGCCCAGTTGATAGTCGCCAGTGGCGACCACCGAGCCCACCGGGATTTTCGGGATCATCTTCGCCTTGGGTTTCAGTTGATCTTCGATGCCGAGTTTCTTGAACAGTTGCTGCTCGATGTACACGCCGCTGGCGCTGTCGGAGTAGGCCACCGATTTCGCATCAAGCAGGGTTTTCTTCAGGGCATCGACGTTGCTGACGTCCGGTTTCGGCGAGCCTTCGCGCACCACCAGGCCGATTCGCGAGTCCGCCAGCTCCACCCGCGACGCCGGATCAACCTTGCCCTGCTTGATCAGATCATCGAGGGCGTAGCCGACCATGATCACCACGTCGGCCTTTTCACCACGGGCGAGGCGATTGGGGATTGCCTCCGGCGCCTTGCCCATCGACGGGCCGAGTTGGGTGTCCAGCGTGTTGCCGGTGGCGGCGGCGAATTTCGGCCCGAGGATCTTGTAGGCGGCAGTGAAACCGCCGGAGGTCATGACTCGCAGTTCTTCGGCCTGGGCCGCAACGTTGAACGCAAGACCGGCGAGCAGGGCTGTAACGGTAAACAGTTTTTTCATGGTGATGTTCTCAGGCAGTAACAGGTTGCAGACGACCGCCGGCCCGGCGATACAGATAAAGCGTCGCGCCCAGTGCGCACAGCGCGCCAATGCTCATCCAGTAACCCGGTGCGGCTTTGTCGCCGGTGTACTGGATCAGGAAGGTCGACATCGCTGGAGTGAATCCGCCGAACACGGCAGTGGCGAGGCTGTAAGCCAGGGAGAAACCGGCCACCCGCACTTCCACCGGCATGATTTCGGTCAGCGCCGGAATCATCGCGCCGTTGTACAGGCCGTAGATAAACGACAGCCACAACAGCGACAGCAGCATGTGGCTGAAGCTAGGCGCCTGCACCAGGTACGACAGCGCCGGATACGTGGTGGCCAGGGCCAGCAACGCCATGGCGATCAGCACCGGACGGCGGCCGACGCGATCGGACAATGCGCCGCCAATCGGCAGCCAGAAGAAGTTGGAAACACCCACCAGCAGCGTCACCAGCAACGCATCCGATGTGCTCAGGTGCAGCACGGTTTTGCCGAAGGTCGGTGCGTACACGGTGATCAAGTAAAACGCGGTGGTGGTCAGGGCGACCATCAGCATCCCGCCCAGTACCACGCCCCAGTTCTGACCGAGGGTGCGGAACACTTCCTTCATGCTCGGACGATGTTTGCGAGCAGCAAACTCTTCGGTTTCCGCGAGATTGCGCCGCAGAAAGAAGATGAACGGCACGATCATGCAGCCGACGAAAAACGGAATCCGCCAGCCCCAATCGGCGACGGCTTGCGGCGCCATCCACTGGTTCAAGCCATAACCCAGCGCAGCGGCGACGACGATGGCCACCTGCTGACTGGCCGACTGCCAGGCGGTGAAAAAGCCTTTGCGACCGGGCGTGGCGATCTCCGAGAGATACACCGAAACCCCGCCCAGTTCGGCACCGGCGGAGAAGCCTTGCAACAACCGCCCGACCAACACCAGCGCCGGGGCAAACAGGCCGATGGTTTCGTATCCGGGCACCAGCACAATCAAGATCGTGCCGCTGGCCATGATCGACAGGGTGACGATCAAACCTTTGCGCCGACCGACGTCATCGATGTACGCGCCGAGCACGATGGCTCCCAGCGGACGCATCAAAAAGCCTGCGCCGAACACCGCAAAAGTCATCATCAGGGACGCGAATTCGCTGCTCGCCGGAAAGAACACCGCCGCGATCTGCGTGGCGTAGAAGCCGAACAGAAAGAAGTCGAACTGTTCGAGGAAGTTACCCGAGGTCACCCGGAAAATGGCGCCGGCCCGCGAGCCGCCGTGTGGGATTGAGGCTGTCATAGAAAAGTACTCCACCGCTTTTATGACGTGCGCGACGGGGAGGCGGCGCACGGTTCTTATTGGGGCGGATAGTGGCGCGCAGGGATCGATTTGTTAATTGCATTGTTGGCATGGATTGATGTGTCAAGCGGATCAATGGCGTGCTATGGCAGCTCCTTGGTCGGCGCTGCCCGCACGGTTCTGGCTACCATCGAGTCTTGCGCAGGTGCGGCGATGTTCACAAAAATCCCGTCCCAGTCAGGGTCTATCCTGCGAATGCGTTCACGCAGATCCGGATGACCCGAGAGCAGATGAGAGCTTGTAGTGCCAGGGCCGAAAAACAGGTGGCTGAACTCGGCGGCGCGGGCGGCCTTGAGGGTCGAGCCCATTTTGTACCCGCCGATTTTCTTCAGTGCCCCGGCGATACTGTCGGGGTTGCGGGTGTATTGCACGGCGGTCGCATCGGCCAGGAATTCGCGTTGCCGGCTGACCGCAGCCTTGATCAGGTTGCCGAAGAACGTCCCGGAGAATCCGACAATGCACAGCGCGGTGCCAAACATGCTGACCAGAATGGTCGGCTGCTTACGATTGGCAGATGAGTGTGGTGTGTCCTCAAGACCGCGCAAGAGATGGTTTCCCGCCAACCCGATCACCATGATCCCGTGAACGATCGCGACCAGTTGAGTGTTCAGGCGCATGTCGCCGTTATAGATGTGGCTGAATTCGTGGGCGATAACGCCTTGCAGTTCATCGCGTGACAACAGGCTTATCGCACCTTGAGTGACGCCGATCACTGCATCCTGAGGGGTGAAACCGGCGGCAAATGCATTGATGCCCTGATCCGGCAACAGATACACGCAAGGAACGGCGGTGCCAGACGCCAAGGCCATTTCCTCCACTACGTTGACCAAGCGACGCTCTTCCAGAGTCCGCGCGTCATGGTTGATCAGACGACCACCCAAACGGCGCGCGACCACTTTTCCGCCCCCTGTCAGTTCGACGTATTTGAACAGTCCGCCGAGCAACACAACAGCCGTTACCAGCGCTGCAATGATCGCGAAAAACTGCCAGTTTTCCGCCAGATCCTCGAGCGTTTTGCCGTACGAGATCGGCAGAATCAGGAGCATGAAGGACACGAGAATCAAGCCGAGTACGGCGAGAAACATCAAGATCACGAGCTGCACCGAGCGACGTTTGGCCCGGCACTGTTGTTCAAAGAAATTCATCTGACCATCCGTGGACGTGGAGGCTGAATCAATCCGCGGTTGCCGCCATCTGATCTGGCACCGGTTTGCCCGCTGCGGCAGCCGTCGTAAAACTCCCGTCCCACTGCGGATCGATCCGACGAATCCGCACGCTCAGATCAGGGTGGGTCGCAAACATCCGGCTCAGCCAACCTGATCCGCCCGTGCTGAAAAACAGATGACTGAACTCGGCGGCACGTGGGGAGTTGATGATGGAGCCTTGTTTATGGGCGCCGATTTTTTTCAGGGCGCCGACAATGCTTTGCGGATTGCGCGTGTATTGCACCGCGCTCGCATCGGCGAGGAACTCACGCTGGCGACTGACAGCCGCCTTGATCAAATTCCCATAGAGATTTCCGATAAATCCGGCCACGCACAGTGCGAAACCGAGCGCAAAAACCACCAGCATCAACCGCACGTCGCGTTTGTCGCGCTTGAGCAGGCTGGCCATTATGTAAGTGCCAGCCAGCCCCAACACCAACAGGCCGTGCACCACTGCCACCAGTTGCGTGTTGAGGCGCATGTCACCGTTGAAGATGTGGCTGAATTCGTGAGCGATCACCCCTTGCAGTTCTTCCCGGGTCAGCAGCGTCACCGCGCCACGGGTCACACCAATGGCCGCGTCCTCCGGTGTAAATCCGGCCGCGAAGGCGTTGATGCTTTCGTCGGGTAACAGATACACCGCTGGCATGCAGGTGCCGGAGGCAATCGCCATTTCTTCGACGACGTTCATCAACCGTTGCTCGTCCAGGGTGTGCGCATTGCCGTTGAGCAGGCGGCCACCCAGTTTCTCCGCGACGACCTTGCCGCCCGCGCGCAATTGCCGATATTTCAGCAGACCGCCAATCACCACGATGCTGCTGATGAACGATGCGATAACGGCCATTGCCAGAAACGCGTCCGTCAGCGTGCCAGTGCCGCTCAGGTAATCCTCAAAACCATTGAAGACGAAGGGCAGGCTGGTTATCCCGATCAGCATGACAATCGCCAGAATCATCATGCACACCAGCCGTTGCGTCTGGTTTCGGGCCTGGGTTTGTCGTTCGAAAAAGTTCATCGAGCCATCCATGGAGAGAAGAAGTCAGAAAGAAACGTTGGGCGCGGTCTTGATGGCCAGCGTATCGGCAAACTTCAACGGAACCGCATCCTCGCGATGGCCAAAACTGGCCGCCAGCAGCACCGCCGGAAAGCTCTGCTTGAGCGTGTTGTAGGCCATCACCGCATCGTTGAACGCCTGCCGCGCGAAGCTCACCTTGTTTTCGGTGCTGCTCAGCTCTTCGCTCAGTTGTTGCATGTTCTGCGAGGCCTTGAGTTCCGGATAAGCCTCCAGCGTCAGGTTCAATCGACCCAGCGCGCTGCTGAGTGCGCTGTCCGCCAGCCCCAATTGCGCGATGTTCTGGGCGCTGCCCGGTTTCGCCTGTGCAGCTTCAAGTCCGGCCACGGCGGCATTGCGCGCGGCGATCACGGCTTCAAGGGTTTCGCGCTCATGGGCCAGATAACCCTTGGCGATGCTGACCAGATTGGGGATCAGGTCATAGCGGCGTTTGAGCTGCACTTCGACCTGGGCAAATGCGTTCTTGATCTCGTTGCGCCGGGCAACAAGTTTGTTGAAAAGACTGACAGCGTAGAGCCCCAGCAGCGCCAGCAACACCAGATTGACGATGAGATAGATTTTCACGGTGATGTCCTTGTTCACTCTGTGGGGGCGCGCGATCTTATCGCAAATGGATGCCGTTGACTGTATTCGCCCGGTGGCGGACGAGCCCGGATCGCGTTCCGGGGCGCGACTACAATCTCCGGTTCAGCATCATCAAAAAACAAGGAATGATTCCAGAACCCCGCAGTCGGAGTTCAGGTACCACAAATCTCAGGAGGTTCACCGATGAACAACAAGACCCTAATCGCCAGCCTGGCCCTCGTCGCCGGTATCGCCGGGATCAGCCCCCTCGTTCAAGCGGCGCAAACCTCGACCTCTACCGTCGAACATTCCCCCGTCGACGGCCGCGAACTGCAAGTCAACGACCGCGCCCCGGACATTTATCAGCGCAGCGAAAAAGCCCTGACCAACTGGAAACAGAAAGGCCTCAAGCAACCGGAGCCGCAGGCGCAGTGGGTGCAGATCAATGACAAGTACGTGATGGTGATGATTACCAACGGGACGATTGTGGCGATTCAGCCGGTGGAGAAATAGCGTCGGGCTCAATCAGCCCGGCCATGACTGAGCGTCTGCCCGCCGCCCAATCGATACTGATTGTTCCCGCTGCGCTTGGCCTCGTACATCGCCAGATCCGCAATGTGCAGCAAGCGATCCATGGTCGGTGCGTGGTCGGGGAAGACGGCGACGCCGAGGCTGGTGCCGATGTGGCGTTGTTCGTTGCCGATGGGGATTGGCGGGGACAGTTCGATGAAGATTTTCTGGCAGATGCTGCGCGCTTCGTCCTGCAGGTTCAGGCCGGGGGCGAGGCCTTGCAGGATGACTACGAATTCGTCGCCGCCGATACGTGCGACGGTGTCGCTGACCCGCAGGATGCGTTTCAGGCGCGTAGCGGTGGTGATCAGAACGCGGTCGCCGGCGGCGTGACCGTAGCGGTCGTTGATCGCTTTGAAGCCGTTGAGATCGATGAACACCAGCGCCACCCGCGTTTCGGTCACGCGGGCATGTTCGAGTGCTTCCGATAGCCGTTCCTCCAGCACCAGCCGATTCGGCAGGCCGGTCAGCGGGTCGAAATGAGCGAGGTGCTGGAGGTAGCTGGCCGAGGCCTTTTCTTCGGTGATATCGCGCACCACGCCCATCATCTTGATCACCGCGTCGTGATCGTTGCGCACCACATTGCCGGTTTCCCGCAGCCAGCGAATCGTGCCGTCGGGCCAGACCACGCGGTATTCCTCATCGTGGTTTTCACCGGTCTCCAGACAACGCAATTCCCCGGCGCGCACCCGGGCGCGGTCGTCGGGGTGTACGCAGGAGCAGAACAGGGCGTAGGAGGGCGTCACTTCGCCGATCTTGAAGCCGAACATGCCGAAGATCGCGTCCGACCAGTAGAGCCGGTCAGTGTCGACTTCCCAGTCCCACGTGCCGATCCGGGCGAAATACTGGCTGCGCTTGAAGCGGTCGGCGTCGCCATCCTGCCGGATGTTCTGGCCCTCGGCCGCGCGGGTGAGCAGTTCGCGATACTCGGCGAGTTGCTGACGAAGCTCGCGCACCCGGCGGATCAGAACGGCGATCACGACCATCAGCACAACGACAATGGCGAAGCTGATCCAGAGTTGAGTCATTCAAGCGTCGCTGTCATGGCGAATCGATCCGGGAGTGATGGCGTGTCGCTATCTTAATTCACGACCAATGCCGGAAACAGCGGCAACCTTGGGTCAAACGGTTGCCAATGGCCGGCATTTCTGGGAAAACGGCGGCCAGCGGAACAATAGAGCGAATGTTATGAATGATGAACTGCAGATAATCGATCTTCAGCCCGGTGACGGAAAAGCCGCCGTCAAAGGCGCGTTGATCACCACCCAATACACCGGTTGGCTGGAAGACGGCACCGAATTCGATTCGTCCTGGAGCCGGGGGAAGCCGTTTCAGTGTGTGATCGGTACGGGCCGGGTCATCAAGGGTTGGGATCAAGGGATCATGGGCATGCAGGTGGGCGGCAAGCGCAAGCTGCTGGTGCCGGCGCATCTGGGTTACGGCGAGCGGACGATGGGCAAGATTCCGCCGAATTCGAATCTGGTGTTCGAGATTGAGTTGCTTGAGGTTTTGACGCGGGAGGATTGATTGCCCGTTTCATCGCTGAAGTCATAAAACCCGCTGTCTCCCTTCACGGAGACAGCGGGTTTTTTCTTGCCTTGTGCGCAGGTTATTACGCAGCCATCGCCATCTCATCCAGCGTCGCGGCAACCGTGCCGGTCAGGCTTGGAAATCTGCGTTTTACGCTGGTGAGTGCCGGCAGCAGGCGGGTGCGGTCCAGTTCGCCATGGTCACGGGCGAGTTGGGCGAGGGCGGTGAGTGCAGCGCTGACGATGGATTTCCGTTCGCTCTCGAGCAGTAGCAGACAGGCTTTTTGGGCCCATTGGCTGTCTTTCTCGTTGAGGCCGATGGAGATCAGGGCGGCGACGATGTGTGCATCGGATTTGCTTTCCATGGGTGTTCCTCAGGTCGTGGCATCGAGAGTGTCCAGCGCCCGGTTCACAGCCAGTTCGCCACACATCACCACTTGGGCGATGCCCAGCACGGTGCTGCGGTAGGGCGGGTCCAGCAGCGCGGCGAAGTCGCTGAGCATCACGCTGGCCGAAGTCATCGATTCGCAGGCGTGGGCCAGCAGGGCATGTTGATCCAGGTCGGGGGCGACCAGGAACATGCGGCCGGGGCAGTGTTGTTTCGGGGCGGTGGGTTTCAGGTAATGGTCGAGGGCGCGCTCGGCGGCTTCGTGGAGTTTTTTTGAGTCTGTTGTGGAGTAAGGAGAGGTTGGGTCGGACTCGTTGGGTACGTCAGTTTCGGGTGGATCGGGAACGTATTTGAACATTTGCTGGGTAACCTCAAAATGAGGCTGACACGTTCTTGCGACTAAACAATAGGTGGCAGCTGTACGCAGGTTAGTCGACCAGTACCCAAGCATTACCGGCGCACCCGAAGGCGCCCTGCGCACAGCTACCATTGAGTACAGGCGTAGAGATACCTGACTGAATGACAGTTTGCGAACTTGAGAAAAAGCACCGAGCGACTAAACCCGTTCACTGACCATTCAGTGATGCGAATCAAGCTACTGGCAGGCCCCAAGCCGCACAAGCCGGCGGATTCTGGCGTAGTTGTAGGCAAAGGCGCAAGGCGATGTAGCCTCTCGGATGAGGGCAAAATGATGCTTCATTTTTCAGTCCGCCATCGCGAGCAAGCTCGCTCTCACAGGGTTGTGCGTTCTCTCAAATTCCCTGTGGGAGCGAGCTTGCTCGCGATGGCAAATGTTCATGCACCGACAATGCTGAACATCGGAATTCTCCCGTTCAGCGAAGGCCGGTAGTGCCACGCGAGTCTTCCCGGATCAATGTCGCGGGCGAGGATTTCGGTGAGCGTGGCGCTGGCGATCGTCATTGCCAGCATCTGCCCGGGACATTGATGCCGACCGCTGCCAAACGTGAAACTGCGGCGATTCGGGCGATCAGGCATGAAGCGATCCGGGTTTTCATTGAGTGCCGGGTCGCGATTGGCCGAAGCCAACAGCACTAGAATCACGTCGCCGGTTTCCAGCCGCACGCCGTCGATTTCACAGCTGTTTGCCACAAATCGGCGGGTGTTCTGTACCGATGGATCGAAGCGTTGGACTTCAGCCAACAACGAATCCACTGACGCGTTGCGTAATTCAGGCTGACGCTGCAACGCCACCAAAGCATTGCCGATAAGCCCGGCGGTGGCCTCGAACGTCTGCGAGCAGAGGCCGATCAGGTTGGCGAGCAGCACGTCCTCATCGCCGACGAATCGCTGTTGGATGTCGGCGAGAAACGGGTTCGGGTCCGCCAGCAACTCAATGAAGTACCCGCGCAATTGCTCCGCCGCCCGATGCGCTGCCGCCAGTTGCAGTTCATTGCTCAGCGGCGACAGGCACGCTGCGAAATCCGCCGTCATTTCACTGATGACCCGCGCCTGTGCCGGGGTGAATCCGAGCAGTGATGCAACCACGCACACCGGGCCGCGAAACATGGCTTTATAGAGGCCGTCGGCATCGTTCGTTATCAGCCGCGCGGACACCAGAGCGCCGACTTCTTCCCGATCAATCAACCCCAGCGGCGGCTCGATAGCCGAACGCGGGCAACGCTGAGCTTCGCTGTCATTCATACGCATCAAAAGGCCAAACACCTTGCCCGCCATTCCAGCGACGATAGCTTTGGGCACCGGTTCCTGCACCGGGCGCACCCGGCAATCCGGATGCGCCAGCACTGCGCAAACCGCCCGGGCGCTGCTGGCCACCCACAGTTTCAGCCCGTGATGAAAGGTCAGCCCGCCCGCCGCGCGCAGTTCGGCGTAGTAGGGGTAGGGATCGGCGTGAATCGCAGCGATGATCGGGTCCATGGATCGCAACCTTGTCGGTGGGGAAAGTGTTGCTACTATCTCCAGTCCTTGAGGGCGATGATTCGTCCGGGAGCGAAATATGCACGCAGAACATCAAGACATCGGCGTCTCGCAAGTGGCCGCCGCCATCGCGGAGCCGGCACGGACCAAAATGCTGTGCTCGCTGATGGACGGCCACGCCCGCACCGCCACAGAGCTTGCAACCCTCGCCGACGTCAGCGCCTCGACCGCCAGCGCGCACCTGGCCAAGCTCAAGGATTTAGCGCTGGTGCGCCTGCATGTGCAGGGCCGCCACCGTTATTACAGCCTCGCCGACAAACGCGTGGCTCAGGCGCTCGAAGCGTTGATGGTGATCGGCCAGAACCCCGCGCCGACCTTCAAACCGCACACGCCGGATCGCCTGCAATTCGCCCGCACCTGCTACGACCATATGGCCGGGACGCTCGCGGTGTTGTTGCATGACCGCCTGCTTGAGGCGGGATGGCTGGTGGAAACCGATGAGCAGGTTTATCGCCTCAGTGAAAGCGGGGAGGCGTTGTTTGAAGGGTTGGGCATTGAGGTCAAGGATCTGTCGACGATGCGCCGCCGCTTTGCCTGCCCTTGCCTGGACTGGAGCATGCGTCGGCCGCACTTGGGCGGTTCGCTCGGGGCCGCTTTTTTACAGACCGCGTTGAAGCGCAAATGGGTAACGCAGGATCTGGACAGTCGGGCGCTGACGTTGACGGTGCAAGGGCGCCGAGAATTGTCATCGCGCTGGGGTCTGGATTTGCCCGAGTCCGGGCGGGATTCGTCAGGTCGCCAGCTGACGGATTCCGCGCCCGGATCGCTGTATGCGCGTTAGCTCAAGGTGTATCCGCTATCGACCACCCAGTCCTGACCGATGACGCCGCGTGCGCCATTGCCCAGCTGGAAAAGAATGACGTCGGCCACTGCCGCAGGTTCGAGAAACTGCCCGCTCAAAAGACGTTTGTTGACGCCTTGGGCGACGTCCCCGAGCGCTTCGTCACTCAGGCCCAATGTCGACCAGATCGGCGTTGCGGTCGGGCCGGGGGAGACGCAATTGATGCGCACGCCATGGGGTGCCAGCTCGACCGCAAGGGTTCGGGCATGGGCGATCAATGCCGCTTTTGATGCGATGTAGGCGGCCAGTCCCGCGAAACTGATTTGGGCCAGAAAAGTACCGATGAACACCACCGAAGCGCTGTCTGCAAGGTGCGGGCGCAGGACGGCCAAGGTGTTCAGGGCACCGGCGCCGTTCACTGCCCATTGGCGACCGAATGTCGAGCTGTCGAGCCCGTCGGCCAGTTCCGCGATACCGGCGTTGGGCACCACGAAGCTTACCGGACCGATGTGTGCAGCTTGCTCGGCCAAGGAGGCAAGGTCAGAGGCTTGAGTGACATCGCCGGGATGCCAGACCAGTTGTTGCGGATACCGCTCAAGCAGTTCGGCCAGTGCGCCGAGTTTTCGCGACATGGCCAATACGCGCGCGCCTTGATCGAGCAGGCGTTCGGTAGCGGCCAGGCCTATGCCCGAACTGGCACCGGTGATGACGGCAAGCTTGCCCTGAAAAACATGATCCATGTTCGACTCCCGTTTTTGGTCTTCAGCCAAATGGCTACGGGAGACCAGTCAATTTTCGGGCCATGCTGGAGAACCTTTAATATCAAGGGCTGCGCAGGTTTGATAGTCATTATGACCTTTGTTACATCGAGTCAATCTGACTGCGCTTGAGTCAAATTGACCTGACTGCTGCGGCGCGACATTCCGACGAAGAGCGGCATTGCATCTTGTGTGAGCCAATCGCTGTCTATACTGTATATGCGAACAGTATCGAGTCCGTGCCATGCAAATCATCGACAAGCTCAGCATCCTCGCCGACGCCGCCAAGTACGACGCCTCCTGCGCCAGCAGCGGCGCGCCCAAGCGCAGCTCCGAGGGCAAAAGCGGGCTGGGATCGACCGATGGCATGGGCATTTGCCACAGCTACACGCCGGACGGCCGTTGCGTGTCACTGCTCAAGGTCCTGCTGACCAATTTCTGCCTCTACGACTGCCAATACTGCGTCAACCGCCGCTCCAGCGACGTGCCGCGTGCGCGTTTCACGCCCGAGGAAGTGGTGACGCTGACGCTGGATTTCTACCGGCGCAATTGCGTCAGCGGGTTGTTCCTCAGTTCGGGGATCATCCGTTCGGCGGACTACACCATGGAGCAACTGGTGCGTGTCGCGAAGCTGTTACGCGAAGAGCATGAATTCCGTGGCTACATTCACCTCAAGACCATTCCCGATGCGGATCCTGCGCTGATCGAAGAGGCCGGACGTTATGCCGATCGTTTGAGCGTCAACATCGAATTGCCCACCGATGCCAGCCTGCAAACCCTGGCGCCGGAGAAGCACATCGGTTCGATCAAGCAGGCGATGAACACCATCTACACCGGTGTGCAGACCGTGCTCAACGAACCCCGCGCACCAAAGTTCGCCCCGGCCGGGCAGAGTACGCAGATGATTGTGGGTGCCGATGACACCGACGACAGCACCATCCTGCACAGCGCGCAGGCGCTTTACGGCAACTTCCGTCTGCGCCGGGTCTATTACTCGGCCTTCAGCCCGATTCCCGACAGCCCGAAAAGCGTGCCGCTGGCCGCACCACCACTGATGCGCGAGCACCGCTTGTATCAGGCGGATTTTCTGTTGCGCGGTTATGGCTATACCGCTGGTGAATTGCTTCAGGGGCCGGGCAATCTGGCGCTGGACATCGACCCGAAACTGGCCTGGGCGCTGCAGAATCGTGAGGTGTTTCCGCTGGACCTCAATCGCGCTGAACCGGCGCTGATCTCACGTATCCCCGGCATCGGCCTGCGCACCACCGAACGTTTGGTGGAGCTGCGTCGGCAGCGGCGCATTCGCTACGAGGACGTGGCCCGCATGCGCTGTGTGCTGGCCAAGGCCAAGCCGTTCATCATCACCAGCGATTACCACCCGCAGCAGGCCGAGGTCACCAGCCAGATGCTCTATCAGCAGTTGCGCGACCGGCCGATGCCACAGCAGATGGGGCTGTGGGGATGATCAATCTCGATTGCGACGACCTGTTCGACAGCTGGCGCCAACAGGCGCGCTGGCTGCTCAGCCATGAAGTCGATCCGAGTCTGGTGAGCTGGGCGTCGGAAGGGGTGAGTGATCTGTTTGCCAGTGATGTGTCGGTGCCCGAAGGGCAGGGGCCGTTTCAGGCGCGCATCCCGCGTGCGTTGCTCGACACCCTGGAACAAGCGTCGCGATACCGAGGCGATCAGCGCTGGAGTCTGCTGTATGAAGTGCTGTGGCGAGTCAGCCATGGCGATCGCACGGCAATGATGGCCGGCGACAGACTGGGCAGCGAGTTGCAGCGGCGGATCAAGCAGGTGCAGCGCGAAGCACATCATCTGCATGCGTTCGTGCGTTTCATCGAGCGCCCGCCAGAGTTGCCGGGCCCGCAATACGTCGCGTGGCACGAACCGGCCCACGACATCCTGCACAGCGCCAGCGAACACTTCATCGGGCGCATGGGTCGGCATCGCTGGCTGATCGCTACGCCCCGCGACGGGGTTTATTACGATGGCGAGCAATTGATCCATCAGCGTCAGTGCCCGGTGGAATGGCAGCAACTGGCGCAGAACGTCGATGATCCCCACGGTGATTTATGGCTGACGTACTACAGCCACATCTTCAACCCGGCGCGTTTGAACGAGAAAGTCATGCAAGGGCATTTGCCGACGCGGTTCTGGAAGAACCTGCCGGAGGGGGAACTGATTCCCGGATTGATTACCCAGGCACGAATGGGCAAGCAGCAGAACGGGCAGGCGAGCGGGATTGCCAGTCGTGCGGGCAAGCGGATTGCCATGAAGGCCAGTGATCGAGGCGAATAAAAAAGCCCCCATCGATTTCTCGATGGGGGCTTTTGTATTTCTGGTGTCTCGTCCTGAATAAGGTTTACACCTTCTGGCTTCTTATCAGGAGTGTGCAATGGATTCGGGCGCAAAACGCAGTCAACGCGATTACACGCTGACTTTTAAATTGTCGGTTGTCGACCAAGTCGAAAAAGGCGAGTTGAGTTATAAAGAGGCTCAACGGCGCTACGGAATTCAGGGTCGATCGACGGTGTTGGTTTGGTTACGCAAGCATGGTCGGCAAGACTGGAGCCAAGGCGCCTCCATTCGTTCCCAAAGGACCCGACCGATGGACGAGCCCACTTTGCCCTTAACACCCGAGCAGAGAATCAAAGAACTTGAGGAGCAGTTGGCGCTGGCGAATCAGAAAGCTAAGTTTTTTGAAGACGTGGTGGATGTACTGAAGAACGACTACGGCGTCTCTGTCGTAAAAAAGCGGCCCGGCAAGTCGTTGCGCAAACCCAAACCCTGAGTGTCAGCAGGGCTTGCCAGTTTATGGGGATCAGTCGCCAAGCCTTTTACAAACGTAATCGCGTCTATCGGGCTCGCATCGAGCAAGATCAGAAACTCATCCAGTTTGTGCAGACAATCCGAGTACGCCAACCCTGCATTGGCGCCCGCAAATTGCACTCGTTGATGCACGCGGAGCGTGAGAAACAGGAGCTGCATGTCGGCCGCGATCGGTTATTGGCGGTCTTGCGTGATTACCGCCAACTGGTCCGCAGGAAGCGGGCTTATCACAAAACGACCGACAGTCATCATCACTTCCGCTGCCATCCCAATCTGCTCAAACCAGGCCCGTCGCAAGTTGTCGCTACCGGTCCGGAACAGGTTTGGGTGGCCGATATCACTTATCTGTCCACCAAACGTGATGATCCGGTCTATTTGAGTCTGGTGACGGATGCCTTCTCAAGAAAGATCGTCGGCTATCACGTGCATGGCAGCTTGCATGCCGACTCAGTGGCTCAAGCCTTGCGTATGGCCTTGAAGACGCGTCGAACACGCCAGAAACTGGTTCATCACTCGGATCGAGGTGTGCAGTACTGCTCGGCGCTATATCAAAAGCTCCATGTCAAACATGGCATCACGTGCTCAATGACTGATGGCTACGACTGCTACCAAAACGCCTTGGCAGAGCGAGTCAATGGCATCTTGAAGACAGAGCTCTTGCTCCACCGACCGACAGACTTGGCGCAAGCGGAGCAAATGGTGCGGGAGGCGATCTTGATCTACAACCAGGAGCGCCCGCACCTGTCCTTAAAATACAAAACGCCCGATGCGGTGCATCGGGCGTTAGGGTGAAACAGGTGTAAACCTATTTCAGGACTAGACATGGTCGTCAGATCAAACCTTGACGATCCAGCCTGCAGGCGCTTCAACGTCGCCGGTTTGCACGCCAGTCAGCTCTTTGTAGAGCTTCTGGGTCACAGGGCCGACTTCGGTTTCGCTGTGGAACACGTGCAGGTGGTCGTTGTAGCTGATGCCGCCGATCGGGGTGATCACCGCAGCGGTACCGCAAGCACCGGCCTCTTTGAAGTCCGACAGCTTGTCGATGAACACGTCGCCTTCGACCACTTCCAGGCCCAGACGGGACTTGGCCAGTTCGATCAGCGACAGACGGGTGATGCCCGGCAGTACCGACGGCGAGTTCGGGGTCACGAACTTGTTGTCGTGGGTGATCCCGAAGAAGTTGGCCGAACCGACTTCCTCGATTTTTTTGTGGGTCAGCGGATCCAGGTAGATGGCGTCAGCGAAGTGCGCTTTCTTGGCCTGGGAGCCCGGCATCAGGCTGGCGGCGTAGTTGCCACCGACCTTGGCGGCACCGGTGCCTTGTGGCGCGGCGCGGTCGAAGGTGGAGATCTGGAAGTTGTGCGGGGTCAGGCCGCCCTTGAAGTAGGCGCCAACCGGGATCGCGAATACCGAGAAGATGAACTCCGGTGCGGTACGCACGCCGATGTTGTCACCTACGCCGATCACGAACGGGCGCAGGTACAGCGCGCCACCGGTGCCGTAAGGCGGGATGAAGCGCTCGTTGGCGCGAACCACGTCCTTGCACGCTTCGATGAACTGCTCGGTGGACACATGCGGCATCAGCAGGCGGGCGCAGCTGCGTTGCATGCGCGCGGCGTTCTGGTCCGGACGGAACAGGTTGATCGAGCCGTCCTTGCAACGATAGGCCTTCAGGCCCTCGAAGCATTGCTGGCCATAGTGAAGGGCAGTGGAGCCTTCGCTGATGTGCAGCACGTTGTCTTCGGTCAGGGTGCCTTTGTCCCACTCGCCATTGCGAAAGTACGACAGATAGCGTTTGTCGGTCTTGATGTAGTCAAAACCCAGCTTGTCCCAGTTGATGCTTTCGTTACCCATGACACCCTCTATCACTGAACAACCGCCGAAGCGGTTCAAGGCTTCTGACGTTTTTTTGGATGGGCACAACAATACTTCATTCTTGAGCGGTTTCGCAGCCCGAAATCTCAGCCTTTGATCGTTCCCACGCTCTGCGTGGGAATGCAGTCCGGGACGCTCTGCGTCCCAACAGCCGAACGCGGAGCGTCCGTGGAGGCATTCCCACGCGGAGCGTGGGAACGATCTGCGACCGAGAGTTACAGGTGCAACGCGTGCCCAAGCGCACGCAACGCCGCTTCCTGCACCGCTTCACCCAGGGTCGGGTGCGCGTGGATGGTGCCGCCGATGTCTTCCAGTCGCGCACCCATTTCCAGGCTTTGCGCGAACGCAGTCGACAGCTCAGACACCCCGACACCCACCGCCTGCCAGCCGACAATCACATGATTGTCCCGACGAGCGACTACCCGCACGAAGCCGGTTTTCGATTCCAGCGTCATCGCCCGGCCATTGGCCGCGAAAGGGAAGTTCGACACGATGCAGTCAAGTCCCGCCGCCTTGGCTTCATCCGGCGTCTTGCCGACGACCACCAGTTCCGGGTCGGTGAAGCACACCGCAGCGATGGCGGTCGGGTTGAATTCGCGGGTCTTGCCGCTGATCAGCTCGGCGACCATCTCGCCCTGAGCCATGGCGCGGTGGGCCAGCATCGGTTCGCCGCTCAGGTCGCCGATGGCGTAGACGTTGCGCATGCTGGTCTGGCAGCGGCTGTCGATCTTGATCGCCGAGCCGTTCATGTCCAGGTTCAGCGCTTCGAGGTTCCAGCCCTGAGTGTTGGGTTTGCGACCGACGGCCACCAGCACCTGATCGGTTTCCAGGTTCAGGGTGTCGCCGTTCGGATCGCGCACCTGCAACGTACCGTCGAAGCCCAATACGCTGTGCTTCAGGTACAACTTCACGCCCAGTTGCTTTAGCGCATCGTGCACCGGTTGGGTGAGTTCGGCGTCGTAGGCCGGCAGGATCCGATCCTGCGCCTCGACCACGCTGACCTCGGCGCCGAGCTTTCGGTAGGCAATGCCCAGCTCCAGACCGATGTAACCACCGCCGACCACGATCAGACGTTTCGGTACCGACTTTGGCGCCAGCGCTTCAGTGGACGAAATGATCGGCCCGCCAATCGGCAGGATCGACAGGTTGACGCTTTTCGAACCGGTGGCCAGCACCAGGTGTTCGCACTGGATGCGGGTGTCGCCGACTTCCACGGTCTTGCCGTCGATGACCTTGGCCCAGCCATTGATGACCTGAACCTTGTGCTTCTTCAGCAACGCGGCGACGCCGGTGGTCAGGCGATCGACGATACCGTCCTTCCATTCGACGCTTTTGGTGATGTCGATGGTCGGCGCCGAAACGCTGATGCCCAGTGCCGAATGCTGGTTGTGGTGTTGAGTCTGGTGAAACTGTTCGGCCACATGAATCAGCGCTTTCGACGGAATGCAGCCGATGTTCAGGCAGGTGCCGCCCAGCGATTCGCCCTCGACCAGAATGGTCGAAATGCCCAGTTGCCCGGCGCGAATGGCCGTCACGTAACCGCCGGGGCCGCCGCCGATGATCAGCAGCGTGGTGTTCAGAGATTGCATGCCATCACTCCACAAACAGGGTCGCGGGTTGTTCGAGCAGACCACGAATGGCCTGGATGAAGAGCGCCGCGTCCATGCCGTCGACCACGCGGTGATCGAAGGAGCTGGAGAGGTTCATCATCTTGCGGATCACCACCTGGCCTTTGACGACCATCGGGCGTTCGACGATTTTGTTGACGCCGACGATCGCCACTTCCGGCAGGTTCAGCACCGGGGTGCTGACGATGCCGCCAAGGGCGCCGAGGCTGGTCAGGGTGATGGTCGAGCCGGACAGTTCATCGCGGCTGGCCTTGCCATTGCGGGCAGCGTTGGCCAGGCGGGAGATTTCTGCCGCGCTGTCCCACAGGCTGCGCGCTTCGGCGTGACGCACCACCGGCACCATCAGGCCGACATCGCTTTGGGTAGCGACGCCGACATGCACCGCGCCGAGGCGGGTGATGACCTGGGCTTCGTCGTCGTAACGGGCGTTCATTTGCGGGAAGTCGCGCAGGGCGACGACCAACGCGCGCACCAGGAACGGCAGCAAGGTGAGCTTGCCACGGCTCGCACCGTGTTTTTCATTCAGGTGGGCACGCAGTTCTTCAATCGCGGTGACGTCGATTTCTTCGACATAACTGAAGTGCGCGGCACGCTGAGTGGCGTCCTGCATGCGCTGGGCAATCTTGCGGCGCATGCCGATCACTTGAATCTGTTCTTCATCGTTGCGCTGAGCGTACGCGGCAGCGACCGGCGCC
Source organism: Pseudomonas sp. B21-021 (assembly GCF_024749205.1). NCBI lineage: Bacteria > Pseudomonadati > Pseudomonadota > Gammaproteobacteria > Pseudomonadales > Pseudomonadaceae > Pseudomonas > Pseudomonas sp. B21-021. The sequence goes on along the minus strand of NZ_CP087192.1, from coordinate 3,999,760 downwards.
GAAGCGTTCGATTGACCCTGCGCCAGATAAGCCTCGAGGTCTTCGTGCAACACGCGACCGGCCGGGCCGGAGCCGCGCACCAAACGCAATTGAATGCCCAGGTCCAGCGCATGCTTGCGCACGGCCGGTGAGGCCAGCGGGCGCTCATCGGCTTCGCGGGCAACCATCGGGCCCTGGCAAACGGCAGCCGCCGGACGCGGTGCGGCGGCAGCAGGTTTGCTTTCAACGTCAGCTTCAACTTTGGGGGCGACTGGAGTTTCTTTCGCCGCAACAGGCGCCGGTTTGTCCGACTCCTTCAGATTGCCTGCACCTTCAACCTCGATGCTGATCAGAATACTGCCGACCGCCATCACTTCACCCGGCTGACCGCCGAGTGCAATCACCTTGCCGTGGACTGGCGACGGAATGTCGACCATCGCCTTGTCGGTCATCACATCCGCCAGCACCTGATCTTCAACGACCAGATCGCCGACCTTTACGTGCCACTGCGACAGTTCTACTTCTGCGATGCCTTCGCCGATGTCCGGCATCTTGATAACGTGCGTGCCCATTCAGACCTCCATGACCCGTTTCAGCGCCGCGCCCACTCGGGACGGCCCAGGGAAATACGCCCACTCCTGCGCGTGCGGGTAGGGGGTGTCCCAACCGGTGACGCGTTCGATCGGCGCTTCCAGGTGATGGAAGCAATGCTCTTGCACCAGCGACACCAGTTCGGCGCCGAAACCGCAGGTGCGGGTGGCTTCGTGAACCACGACGCAACGGCCGGTTTTCTTCACGGATTTGACGATGGTTTCCAGGTCCAGCGGCCACAGGCTGCGCAGGTCGATGACTTCAGCGTCAACGCCGCTTTCTTCGGCGGCGACTTGCGACACGTAAACGGTGGTGCCGTAGGTCAGGACGGTCACGTCCTTGCCCGGACGGGTGATCGCGGCAACGTCCAGCGGCACGGTGTAGTAACCGTCCGGAACTTGCGCGGCCGGGTGTTTCGACCACGGGGTTACCGGGCGGTCGTGGTGGCCGTCGAACGGGCCGTTGTACAGGCGTTTTGGCTCAAGGAAGATCACCGGGTCATCGTTTTCGATGGAGGCGATCAGCAGGCCTTTGGCGTCATACGGGTTGGACGGCATGACGGTGCGCAGACCGCAGACCTGAGTGAACATCGCCTCGATGCTCTGGCTGTGGGTCTGGCCGCCGTAGATGCCGCCGCCGCAAGGCATGCGCAGGGTCATCGGCGCGGTGAACTCGCCGGCCGAGCGATAACGCAGACGGGCGGCCTCGGAAATGATCTGGTCGGACGCCGGGTACACGTAGTCCGCGAACTGGATTTCAGCGACCGGGCGCAAGCCATAAGCGCCCATGCCCACCGCGACGCCGACGATACCGCTCTCGGAAATCGGCGCATCGAACACCCGCGAGGTGCCGTACTTGGTCTGCAGGCCTTCGGTGCAACGGAACACGCCGCCGAAGTAACCGACGTCCTGACCGAACACCACAACGTTGTCGTCACGCTCAAGCATCACATCCATGGCCGAGCGCAGGGCCTGGATCATGGTCATGGTGGTCGTGGTCATGGCGGTTTCCAACTGAATATTGTTGTTGTGATCGTTCATGTCAGATCCCCAACTGCTGACGCTGGCGCTTCAAGTGCTCCGGCATCTCTTTGTAGACGTCTTCGAACATGGTCGCAGCGCTCGGAATCTGGCCGCCGGCGAGGGTGCCGTACTGTTCGGCCTGTTTCTGCGCTGCGATCACTTCGGCTTCGAGCTCGGCGCTGACGGCGGCGTGCTCTTCTTCCGACCAGTGGCCGACCTTGATCAGGTGCTGTTTCAGGCGGGCGATCGGGTCGCCCAGCGGGAAGTGGCTCCAGTCGTCGGCAGGACGGTATTTGGACGGATCGTCGGAGGTCGAGTGCGGGCCGGCGCGGTAGGTGACCCATTCGATCATGGTCGGGCCGAGGTTGCGGCGGGCGCGTTCGGCAGCCCAGGCGGAAGCGGCGTAGACCGCGTAGAAATCGTTGCCATCAACCCGCAGCGAGGCGATGCCGCAACCGACGCCGCGTCCGGCGAAGGTGGTGGCTTCACCACCGGCGATGGCCTGGAAGGTCGAGATCGCCCACTGGTTGTTGACCACGTTGAGGATCACCGGCGCACGGTAAACGTGGGCGAAGGTGAGGGCGGTGTGGAAGTCCGATTCCGCGGTGGCGCCATCGCCGATCCAGGCCGAGGCGATTTTGGTGTCGCCCTTGATCGCCGAGGCCATGCCCCAGCCCACGCCCTGAATGAACTGAGTAGCGAGGTTGCCGGAAATGGTGAAGAAACCCGCGTCCTTGACCGAGTACATGATCGGCAACTGACGGCCCTTGAGCGGATCGCGCTCGTTGGACAGCAGCTGGCAGATCAGGTCGACCAGCGGTACGTCGCGGGCCATCAGGATGCTTTGCTGGCGGTAGGTCGGGAAGCACATGTCGTCGATGTTCAAGGCCAGGGCCTGGGCGCTGCCGATGGCTTCTTCGCCAAGGCTCTGCATGTAGAACGACATTTTTTTCTGACGCTGGGCGACCACCATGCGGTTGTCGTAGATCCGGGTCTTGAGCATGGCACGCATGCCTTTGCGCAGGATATCGACCGGCACGTTTTCGGCCCATGGGCCGAGGGCGTTGCCCTGGTCGTCGAGCACGCGGATCAGGCCGCGGGCCAGGTCGGCGGTGTCGGCGGGTTCTACGTCGATGGAGGGTTTGCGCACCGTACCGGCATCGGTCAGATGCAGGTAGGAGAAATCGGTTTTGCAGCCTGGGCGGCCCGAGGGTTCAGGGACGTGCAGACGCAGCGGTTCATACGCTTGGGTCATGGCTTCTACGCTCGATCTTGTGAATTTCTTGTAGTGAGCTGGCAGTCATTCTTCGATAAAAGAAATCTTGTCCTACAACAATCATAGGCCCGGGCAAGAAGAATATTTCTCTCTGTTTCGTTGCGCTGGAGATCATTTGCAGATAGAAATTCTGCATAAACATAAAAAACAGGTGGTTTTGTCTCATGCGCAAACTGGACCGTACCGACATCGGCATTCTCAACAGCCTTCAAGAGAACGCGCGCATCACCAACGCCGACCTGGCCCGTTCGGTCAATCTGTCGCCGACGCCGTGCTTCAACCGGGTCAAGGCGATGGAAGAACTGGGACTGATCCGCGAGCAGGTGACCCTGCTGGATGCCGACCTGCTGGGGTTGCACGTCAACGTGTTCATCCACGTCAGTCTCGAGAAGCAGGTAGAGGAAGCGCTGCAGCATTTCGAGGAGGCCATTTCCGACCGCCCCGAAGTCATGGAGTGCTACCTGATGGCCGGCGACCCGGACTATCTGATCCGGGTGTTGGTGCCGACCATTCAGGCGCTCGAACGCTTCATGATGGACTTTCTGACCAAAGTCCCCGGCGTGGCGAACATCCGGTCAAGCTTTGCGCTCAAGCAGGTGCGCTACAAGACGGCGTTGCCGTTGCCAGCGAATGGCCTGATCCTCGGGAGCTGAGTGCTCAGCCCTGATCAGAGATCGGCATAGCCGTAATCCAGACTTGCCGTGTTCAAGGTCTGTTCGACCCTGAAAGGCTGCAGCCAGGGCGCAGGCTCGTTGTCCGGGCTGAACATCAGCGTTGAGCCGAGCATCCCGTGCGGTGCGTTCTCGGGAAACGCGATCACCGGTTCTGTCGGGTGGTTGCGTTTCCAGCGCTCCCAGAGATAGTCGAGATAGCAGTGATGCAGGAAGAATACAGGGTCGTTGGGGGAGGCCGCTTCTCTCATGTTGCCTCCAATCCAGGCATGGACACCGTTGTGCATTGTTTCCATGAGGTTTTCCCATCCGGCCGGTTCGGACCAATACGGCGTTCTGTTCAACACGGACTCGACGTCCTGCGCAGAGGGCAGCGGCGGGGCATCGGCTCCGAAGTTGCGCCGCAAGCCGGCGTCACCCGTCTCACCGTCCCAGACCTTTATGCCGAATAAACGACGCTGAAAGGCAAACGGCCCAATAGTGACCCGCTGGTTTTGCGCCGGGTCGCCATCTCTGCCCATGAAGTCGTCGGTAAAGGGGTCGTCCGCACCACTCATGCTCCAGTTCCAGTACGGCAGCGTGATGGTCGGGTTGTTTGCGGCGGCTTGCAGTTCCAGCTCGAACTGGCGAATCAGGATGCGGTGCCAAGGGAAAAACAAGGGGGTTCCATGAGGGTTGGGAAAGATCGGGTTGCCTCGCCCCATGGAATTCTTGTGGATTTGTACAAAGTCGTCGTAGCGACTTTGCTGGCCAGGGCGCAGAACGCTGGGACTCTGGTTTTTCAGTATCAGAATGGCATTTACGAAGGCGTGCTTCTGTTCCGGCGTCAGGTCGCGATGGTTACGGCGAATATCCATATTGCCAAATCTCCATGAGTTGATTACCCCATGAAGTCTGCCTGTCGGCCGAGATTACGCCCAGTTCATGGGATCCGACGTGACAGGTACGAATCCCCTTGATTTGAATTGCTTTACTGATCTTTTCTTACACGGAGTTGATCGGAATCTTCAGGTAGACAACGCCATTGCCTTCCGCGGGCGGTAAATTCCCCGCCCGCACATTCACCTGAATCGCCGGCAGCAACAACGTCGGCATGCCCAACCCTGCATCGCGCTTGGTGCGCATCTCGACAAACGCGGCTTCATCGACGCCGTCATGCACATGGATATTGCTTTTACGTTGTTCGCCAACGGTGGTCTGGCACTGCGAGTCGCGACCTTGCGGCGGGTAGTCGTGGCAGACGTAAAGCTTCACGCTGGCGGGGAAGGTCAGCAATTTGTGAATCGAGTTGAACAGTTGATGCGCGTTGCCGCCGGGAAAGTCGCAACGGGCGGTGCCGACGTCGGGCATGAACAGCGTGTCGCCGACCAGGATCTGTTCGCCGTCGATCAAATAGGCCATGTCCGCCGGGGTGTGACCGGGGACGTGCAGGGCGGTGGCCTTGAGATTGCCGATCCGGAACGACTCGTTCGGCGCGAACAGATGATCGAACTGCGAGCCGTCGACGCGAAATTCCGGTTCCAGGTTGAACAGCGCCTTGAACACGTTCTGCACTTTGCTGATCGACTCGCCAATCGCGATTTTCCCGCCCAGTTCTCGACGCAGATAGGGTGCGGCGGACAAATGATCGGCATGGGCGTGAGTTTCCAGCAGCCACTGCACTTGCAGGTTATGAGCCCGCACGAAGGCGATGATCTTGTCCGCCTGAGCCGTGCAGGTGCGGCCGGCGGCACCGTCGTAATCAAGCACCGGATCGACGATTGCGCACTGCCCGCCGCCGGCCTCGTAGACCACATAGCTGTAGGTCGAAGAGGCGGGGTCGAGGAAAGCTTCAATCAGCGCGGGCATGGACGCGGTCCTGTGCAGGAAGGTGAAAAGTCAGGTTGCAACACTTTATGTAAACACATAATGTCCGCAGCTTAAGTGACGTTGAAGGCATCCTGCAAATGCAATCCAGTCTGACCGAATGTGAAGTCGCCCAACTGCGCGCCTCGGCCTCCAAGGCCTGTTCGCTGCTCAAGGCATTGGCCAACGAAGATCGGCTGCTGATCCTGTGCCAGTTGACCCAGGGCGAGCGCAACGTCGGCGAGCTGGAGAAAATGACCGGCGTGCGTCAGCCGACCCTGTCCCAGCAACTGGGCATCCTGCGCGATGAAGGGCTGGTCGCGACCCGTCGTGAAGGCAAGTACATTTTTTACGGTCTCGCCAGTCACGAAGTGATCCAGGTGATGAAAACCCTTTCCGGACTCTACTGCGGAGCCGTGCTCAAAAGCTGGGCGCAATAGACCCGGCTATCCTTGCGTGCAGCCATAAGGAACAAACAATGAACGATCAACACTGGGGCCCATCCATCAGTGCGGACATCGTGGTCATCGGCGGTGGCACTGCCGGCATCGGTTTTGTCGCGAGTCTGCTCAAGCGCGATCCCGGCCTGAAAATCACGGTGATCGAGCCGAGCACCCTGCATTACTACCAGCCGGCGTGGACGCTGGTCGGCGGTGGCGCCTTTGATGCCAAAGACACCGCCCGACCGATGAACAAAGTGATGCCGCGTCAGGCCACCTGGATTCAGGCAGCCGTGACCGGCATCGACCCCAACCAGCGCCGTCTCACCCTCAACGATCAACGCACCGTCACCTATCAGAACCTGATCGTCTGCCCCGGCCTGCGCCTGGCGTGGGAGAAGATCGAAGGCTTGCAGGAAAGCCTCGGTCAGCACGGCGTCACTTCCAACTACAGCTATCAGCACGCGCAATACACCTGGGATCAGGTGCAGAAACTGCGCGGCGGCAAAGCCCTGTTCACCCAGCCGCCGATCCCGATCAAGTGCGCCGGCGCGCCGCAAAAGGCGTTGTATCTTTCCTGCGATCACTGGCTCAAGCGCAACGTGCTGAGCAAGGTTGACGTCGAGTTCAATCTGGCCGGTGCCGCGCTGTTCGGCGTCCCGACCTTCGTGCCGCCGCTGATGAAGTACATCGAAAAATACAACGCGCGGCTAGCGTTCAATTCCAATCTGGTGAAGGTCGATGGCCCGGCGAAAACCGCCTGGTTCGACGTCAAGGATGCGGACGGCAATGTCACCCGTCAGGCCAAGACCTTCGATTTGCTGCACGTCGTCCCGCCGCAGGTTTCACCGGATTTCATCGCACAAAGTCCGCTGGCCGACGCCGCCGGCTGGTGCGAGGTCGATCCGCACACGCTGCAACATCCGCGTTATCCCGAAGTGTTTGCCCTGGGTGATATCTGCGGCACCACCAATGCCAAAACCGCCGCAGCAGTGCGCAAACAGGTCGTGGTGGTAGCGGAAAACCTGCTCGCCTTGCGCAAGGAACTGGCGCTGCCGCTGAAGTACGACGGCTACGGTTCCTGCCCGCTGACGGTGGAGAAGGGCAAGGTGATTCTCGCCGAGTTCGGCTATGGCGGAAAACTGCTGCCGACCTTTCCCCTCGACCCAACCGTGCCGCGCCGTTCCGCGTGGTGGCTGAAGGCGACGCTGCTGCCGTGGTTCTACTGGAACGGCATGCTCAAGGGCCGCGAATGGCTGACAAGCCTGTCCAGGGTCGACTGAGAACACTCTATGTTGCTGGCAAGTCTGTTTGGCGTGGTGATGGGATTGATCCTCGGTCTGACCGGGGCCGGCGGCGGGATTCTCGCGGTGCCGGCGCTAGTGCTCGGGCTGGGCTGGACGATGACGCAGGCGGCGCCGGTGGCGTTGTTTGCCGTTGGCAGCGCAGCGGCGGTCGGTGCGATCGACGGTCTGCGCCATGGTCTGGTGCGTTATCGCGCGGCGCTGTTGATCGCGGCGCTCGGCGCGGTGTTTTCGCCGGTGGGCATCTACTTCGCTCATCAGTTGCCGGAAAAGGTTTTGATGATCCTGTTCAGCCTGCTGATGGTGATGGTGGCGTGGCGCATGCTGCGCCGTGAACGCCAGCAAGAAGGACCGAGCGACCATGGCCACGCCAGCTGGGGCCAGAAGAACTGCATGCTCAATGAACAGACGGGTCGTTTCGACTGGACCGCCAAATGCACCGCGACCCTCGCGGCGCTGGGCGCGGTCACCGGTGTGGTGTCCGGTTTGCTGGGGGTGGGTGGCGGGTTTTTGATCGTGCCGGCGTTCAAGCAACTGACCGATGTGCAGATGCGCGGCATCGTCGCCACGTCCTTGATGGTCATCAGCCTGATTTCCGCGATCGGAGTGATTGGCGCGTTCCATGCCGGAGTGCGCATCGATCATCTGGGCGCGTCGTTCATTGTCGCCAGCATCGTCGGCATGATTATCGGCCGCAAACTCTGCGCGCGAGTGCCGGCGAGGACGTTGCAGGTGGGGTTTGCCAGCGTATGTCTGGTGGTCGCCGCATACATGTTGCTGCGGGCGTGAGACAAGATCTGTGGCGAGGACCTGGCGCCCTCGCCACAGCGTTAGCGTTACAACACCAGATGCGGTAACCACAGCGACAGCGCCGGAACGTAGGTCACCAGCATCAGCACCAGGAACAGCACGGCGTAGAACGGCAGCAGCGCCTTCACCGTGCTTTCGATACTGACCTTGCCCACCGCCGAGCCCACGAACAGCACGGCTCCTACGGGCGGCGTTATCAGGCCGATACCGAGGTTGACCAGCATGATCATGCCGAACTGCACCGGGTCGACACCGATACCGAGAATCACCGGCATCAGGATCGGCGTGAGGATCAGGATCAGCGGCGCCATGTCCATCACGGTACCGAGCAACAGCAGCATGACGTTGATGCACATCAGGATCACGTAGCGGTTGTCGGACAGGGTCAGGAACAGCGTGGTGATCTTCGCCGGGATCTGCATCAGGGTCATGATGTAGCCGAAACTGGCGGCGAAGCCGATCAGGATCATTACGATGGAAATGGTGCGCACCGTGCGGTGCATCAGTTTCGGCAGTTCACTCCACTTGTAGTCGCGGTAGATGAACATGGTGACGAAAAACGCCCACAACACGGCGATGGCCGCCGACTCGGTGGCCGTGAAAATCCCCGAAAGAATGCCTCCGAGAATGATCACCATCGCCATCAGCCCCCACATCGCTTCACCGCAGATCTTCAGGGCTTCACGCAGCGGGATCACTTCGCCCTTGGGATAGTCGCGTTTACGCGCAAAAATCAGGCACAACACCATCAGGCACGCGCTCATCAGCAGGCCCGGCACGACGCCGGCCATGAATAGCGAGGCGATGGACACGGTGCCACCGGCGGCCAGCGAGTAGAGCACCGAGTTGTGACTCGGTGGAGTCAGCAGAGCCTGCACCGAACCACTGACGGTCACCGCTGTAGAGAATTCCCGGGGGTAGCCCTTGCGCTCCATTTCCGGGATCAGCACCGAACCTACCGACGCGGTATCGGCCACCGACGAGCCGGAAATCGCGCCGAAAAAGGTCGAGGCCATGATGTTGACCAACGACAGCCCGCCCCGCACGAACCCCACCAGGACCCCGGCGAACGCCACCAGCCGTCGCGACATGCCGCCCTCGGCCATGATTGCGCCGGCGAGCACGAAGAACGGAATCGCCAGCAGCGAGAATTTGTTCACCCCGCCCGCCACCTGGATCATCAAGGCCTGAAACGGGATGTCGATCCACCATGCGCCGATCAGCGCCGACAGCCCGAGCGCGTAGGCAACCGGCATGCCGATGAGGATCAGTGCGATAAAACTGCCCAGCAGAATCAATGCGTCCATCAGGCAGCCCCTTCGTTTTCTTCAACCAGGTCGAACCGCACCACGCGGCGATTGCTTTGATCGCCGAGCATGAGTTTTTCTAGCACGAAAATCAGCGTCAGCGCACCACCCACGGGGATCGGCATGTAGGTGATGCCGACCCGCAATGTCGGCAGGGCGCTCATGAACTGGTTCCACGTCGACAGGCAGAGCTTGGTGCCCCAGATGGTCATGAACAGGCAGATGGTGCCCATGAGCACTTGCGAAACGATGCTCATGGTGCGGCGCATCTTCGGTTGCAGGCGATCGGTGACCATCGCTACCGCCATGTGCGCGCCGGCGCGATAGCTGGCGGCGGCGCCGATGAAGGTGAAGACCATCATCAGCAGGATGGCGGTGGGCTCCGGCCAGCTTGAGCCGGTGCCGAGGACGTAACGGGCGAACACGCCCCAGGGAATGATCAGGGAAATGGTCAGCACCGACAGACCGGCGACCCAGATGCAGGCCATGTAGATCCGGTCATTGATGCGCAGCAGCAAATTCTTCATCGGGTTCCACCGTAACCGGGCAGGCGTGAGCGTCGAGCGACGCCAGCGCTGCCGGGCCTTGTATTGAGGGCAGGGAGGTTACTGAACGGCTTCGATGCGCTTGATCAGGTCGACGTAGGGCGCGCCGTATTTTTCGCGGATCGAAGCGGTGGCCTCGTAGAAGGGTTTCTTGTCGACGGTGATGAACTCGACGCCGGCGGCCTTGAGTTTCTCTTCACTGCTGGCCGACTTGGCATCCCACAAGGTGCGCTCCTGGGCCTGCGCAGCCTTGGCGGCTTTTTTCACCAGCGTCTGCTGATCGGGGCTGAGTTTTTCCCAGGTGATTTTCGACATCACGATGGGCTCGGGCAGGATCAGGTGCCCGGTCAAACTGTAGAACTTGGCGTTCTGGTAATGGTTGTGTTCGAGCAGGGTCGGCGGATTGTTTTCCGCGCCGTCGATGACGCCTGTCTGCAGGGCACTGAAGATTTCGCCGGTGTCCATGGCAATACCGTTGCCGCCCATGGCGTTGATGGTTTCGATGAACATCGGGTTGCCCTGCACGCGGATTTTCATGCCCTTGAGGTCTTCGAGGCTGCGCACCGGTTTCTTGGTGTAGATGTTGCGCGTGCCGCCATCCATCCACGCCAGCGCCACGAGGTTGAATTCGGAGTTAGTGATCTTGTCGAGGATTTCGTCACCGATTTCACCGTCGATGATCTTGCGCATGTGCGCCTGATCACGGAACACGAACGGCATGTTGAATACGTTCACGTCCGGCACCACCGGCCCGACGATCCCGAGGCTGACGCGGGCCATCTGGATGGCGCCGACCTGGGCCTGTTCGACCACTTCCTTTTCCGAGCCGAGTACACCGCCGGGGAACATCTTGAAGGTCAGCTTGCCGTCACTTTCGGCAACCAGGGTTTTGCCCAACTGTTCTTCAGCGACCACGGTCGGATAACCGGCGGGGTGGATGTCGGCGAATTTGATTTCCAGCGCCTGAGCGGCGCTGCCGAGGGTGAGCGCGAGGGGGAGAGCGGCGGCGAGCAACGTGCGTTTGAAGTCCATGAGGGGGTTCTCCAGTCTTGTTATTTTTTTGTTCAAGGCACAGCAATGCAGCAAGGACGGGTTACAGCAGATCGTCGAACATTGGCTCCGGCAGGCCTTTGACGCCGGGGTTGAGGGCGAACACACCGCCGGCAAGGGACTGCGGATCCTGGTCGTCGCCGGGGCGGATCGAGGTCACGAACAAGGTGTCCATCCGGCTGCCGCCGAAAGCGCACATGGTGGGTTTTTTCACCGGTACCGGCAGCGAGAGGTCGAGCCGACCGTCGGGGGTGAAGCGATGGATCAGGCCGACATCGTTGGCGCAGATCCAGTAACAGCCATCGGCATCCACGGCAGCACCGTCGGGGCGGCCGTAAAAATGGTTCATGTCCACGAACACCCGGCGGTTGGAGGGTGTGCCTGTCTCGGTGTCGTAATCGAAAGCCCAGATCAGTTGGACGTTCGGGTGCGAGTCCGACAGGTACATGGTTTTGCCGTCCGCGCTGAAGCCCAAACCGTTGGGCACGATGAAGCCATCAAGCTGTGCCTCGATCACGCCTGTTTGCCCGGCACCGTAACGATAGAGCCGGCCCTCGGGCAGATTCAGGCCCATGTTCAGCACCATGCTGCCGGCCCAGAACCGACCCTGGCGGTCGCAGCGGCCGTCGTTCAGACGCATGTCCTGGCGGTTGTGTTCCACGGTCGCGAGCAGGTCGCTGTCGAGGCTGCCATCGCCATTCGGTTGTAAATGAAAGAACCCGCTCTCCATCCCGGCAACCCAACCGCCCTTGCTGTGGCGGGCGATGCAGGCAAGCATTTCGGGAGTCTTCCAGGCATGAATGTGGCCAGTGTCGGCGCTCCAGCGCTGCAGGCCGCCGTTGGGGATATCGACCCAGTACAAGGCGTTTTCCTGTGGCACCCACACCGGACTTTCACCCACCGCGTTGCGGGCGTCGACGATCAATTCGGCTTGCATACTCATTCCCTTGGTGTGTTCTTTTGGCGACGGATCAAACGCAGCGATCAATCGCCGAACGGGCCGGCCGCAACGAAGGCGCCGCCCTGATAGATACGCGCCGGGTCATCGCTGTCGGGCATTGGCTGCGCCTCTACCTTCTCGCGAAACACTTCGGACGTATCTCTGGCCTCGAAACCGAGGTGGCTGGCGAAGCGGTTGTCCCACCACACGTCCTTGTTGGCGGACATGCCATAAACCACGGTGTGGCCGACGTTGGGGGTGTACAGCGAACGTTCGAGCAGTTGAGTGAGGTCGTCGAAGCTCAGCCAGGTGTGCATCATTCGGCGGTTCTGCGGTTCGGGAAACGACGAGCCGATGCGGATGCTGACAGTTTCGATGCCATATCGATCGAAGTAGAAACTGGCCATGTCTTCGCCATAGGACTTGGACAGACCGTAGTAGCCGTCGGGGCGACGAGCAGAGCTGGCGTCGAGGTGTTCGTTCTGTTTGTAGAAGCCGATGACATGGTTGGAGCTGGCGAAGATTACCCGCTTCACACCGTGTCGGCGTGCCGCTTCATAGATATGGAATACGCCGCAGATGTTGGCGCCGAGGATTTCTTCGAAGGGGCGCTCCACCGAGACACCGCCAAAGTGCAGGATTGCATCCATGCCTTCGACCAGTTGATGCACGGCGGTTTTGTCGGCGAGGTCGCAGAGCACGATTTCTTCGCGGTCATCGATGGCCGGGGCGAGCGCGGCGATGTCCGACAGGCGCAGCACATTGGCATAGGGGCGCAGACGTTCGCGCAAGACTTTGCCCAAGCCACCGGCGGCGCCGGTCAGCAGCAGGCGATTGAACGGAGTTGGGGTGGTGGGGGTGGACGTCATGGCAATCCCTTACACGTTGTTATTAGGTTTGTTGTAGGTTGTCGTATGACTGCGCTGAAGTATCGGTAGGGTTTCCGGAACTTGTCAACGCGACTTTCGGTGTAAGTGACGGAAGGCCGATTCACCTTCCGTTCACCCGATGCCGGGGTTTACAACAACGAAATCGGGTAACTGATGAAGATCCGGTTTTCATCGAATTCATTGGTGCTGAAGTCCCGGCGAATCGTCGCGTTGCGCCATCTGACGTTGAGGTTTTTCAACGGCCCGCTTTGCACGGTGTAGGCCAGCTCCGATTCACGACCCCATTCCTTGCCATCGGTGATTGTGCCGGTGTGCACGTTGTCACCGCTGATGTAGCGGTTCATCAGCGTCAGCCCGGAGACGCCGAGGACCACGAAGTTGTAGTCGTGGCGGATCTGCCAGGAACGCTCCTGCGCGTTGTCGTAACTGGCGTTGTAGCTGTCGTTGGCAAGGGTGCCGCCGCTGGTGCCGTTGACGCGCATCCAGGCATCGTCGCCACTGAGTTTTTGCAGGCCGATGTAGAACGTGTTTCCGCCGTACCGGGCCGAGAGCATGGCGAAAGCGGTTTTGTTGTCGAGGTCGCCGGCCTGGGCGCTGCCATCTTCCTTGCCGGTGAAGAAACCGAGGTTGGCGCCCAGCGTCCAGTCGCCCAGTGGCTGGCTGTGGCTGATGTTGAAGTACTGCTGTTGGTAGATGTCGCTGAGTTCGGCGTACCACAGACCGACAAGCGTGCGTTTGTCGTTGAAGGTGTATTCGCCGCCGCCGAAGTTGAAACGGTCGGAGGTGAATGCGCCTCGGCCGTTCATCGACATGTCTTCCATGCTGGCATCGTTGCGCGGGCTGTTGCCACGGAACTGGCCACCGTAAAGGGTCAAACCATTGATTTCGGTAGAGGTGATCTGGCCGCCGCGAAACGTCTGGGGCAGGGAGCGGCCATCATCCGAGCGCAGGATCGGCAACACCGGCATCCACTCGCCGACCTTCAATTCGGTCTTCGACACCTTGGCCTTGAGCGCCACGCCCAGGCGCCCGAAATTGTCCGCCGGGCGCCCGTCATCGTGGATCGGCAACAGCTGAGTACCGCCCGTGCCTTTGCCTCCATCGAGCTTTTGCGAGTACAGCCCCAGTACGTCCAGGCCAAAGCCGACAGTGCCCTGGGTGAAACCTGATTTGGCGTCGAGGATGAAGTTCTGCGTCCACTCTTCAGCCTTGCCCTGCGGGTAATTCGGGTTGACGAAGTTGCGATTGAAGTAGGCATTGCGCAGGTTCAGGGTGGCTTTGCTGTCTTCGATGAAGCCCTCGGCATCGGCGCTCATCGGCAAGACGAGAGCGAGACTGCTGCAGCCGATCAGGCCCAGGGTGGAACGCGGGCGGGAGGCAGAAAAACGGGACGTGCGGACGGAATTGCAGACGAGTGTGCTCACGGTAACGCTCCCTGTTTCATTTCTTGTTTTTATTAGTTGTTATACGTCGTCGTACAACATGGTTGCGGATAGTTGCGATGTTTTCCGCAAAAGTCAACAGCCAGTTTTGCGATCACATTTCGTGAGCTGGCAGCCCTTTCAGATGCTATGAAGAGGGCTGCTTTCGGCGGTTTTACCGGTTATAGAGCGCCTCGGTGTTGTCGATCAGCGGGTTTTTCTCGGTCAGGACGATCTGGGCAATCTTGTCCTTGCGCATGAATGTCACCTTCGGATGAGATTGCGCATAACGGATAAAACGCTCCATGGCCTCGACCATCGCCGGGGTGCCGCCGATGCGGTCGTGCAGACTCACCGACATCATCCGCCGCTTGCTCGCGCCTTCGGCGTAGAGGCGATCGAATTCCAGCACCAGTTGCTGGTAGAACTGCTCCGCGGAGAAGTGTCGGCCCTCGACCAGCACGATGTCGTTGTTGCGCAGGGTGTACGGCACCACGGCGAATTTTCGCCCGCGAACCATGGTCACGAACGGCTCATCGCGGCTGACGTCGTCGATGTGGTAGGTGAAATTCAGATCCTGCAGCACCTTCAACGTATTGGGACTGCGCCGCAGCCAGTTGGCGTTGTAGCCGACCGAGCGCTGGCCGGTGATTTTCTCCACCGCTGCGACGCCGTCGCCTATGAACTGCTTTTCCTGGGCGTAATTCATGTTGTACGAATCGGCCCAGCGCATGCCGTGGGCCGCCAGTTCATGGCCGCGCTCGGCAATCGCCTTGGCCAGTTCCGGGTGCTTGAGCGCCGCTTCGCCGACCACGTGGGAGGTGACTTTGATGCCAGTGCGATCCCACAGATCGAGCATGCGCCACAGGCCTTCCTTGTAGCCGTAATCGAACCAGGTCTGCGCCGGCAGGTCCGGATAACCTTTTGCCAGCGGTGTGCCGGAGAACGGGCTTTCAGCGCCCTCGGGCTGGCCGCCGGTTTCGAATTGCATCGACACCGAAATCACCAGTTGCGAGCCGTCCGGCCACGGGCGTTCCTGGGCGAAGGCGAGGGCGGGCAGCAACAGTGCGGCGGCCAGCAGGTTTTTCAGCAGACGCGGGGAGCGTTGCCAACGGGGAGTGGTCATATCGGGCACCTTGCAGGTTGAGAAGTGCTGCAAGGTTGGCATTCGCCAGGCCCGGGAAAAATCCGCTGCGGGCGAGATGACTTTTAAACAAAATTTACGAATCCACCCCAAACCCGTGTGAGCAAGCCTCCACAGGGATATGTGTTTGGCTGCCGTTTTGCGGCACACTCAAGCCATCACCGTACAAGGCCGATCAATGAACCAATACGCCCCGCGCAACTGGCAGCCGCACGAGAAGCCCAGTCTGCCCGGTTCCCCTTCGACACCGTTGCACTCCAACCCCAAGCGCCTGGCCTATGCGCTGGTCGGGTTGCTGGTGGCGTTGACCGGCGGGTTGGGCAATTCACTGGTGGTCGCCAACCTGCCTTACCTGCAAGGCGCGCTCGGGGCGACCACGGCGGAGATGGCCTGGCTGCCGGCGGCGTATGTGATGACCAACGTGTCGATGAACCTGCTGCTGGTGAAGTTTCGCCAGCAGTTCGGCCTACGCGCGTTCACCGAGGTGTTTCTGGTGCTGTATGCGCTGGTGACCTTTGGCCATCTGTTCGTCAATGACCTGAATTCGGCGATCGCCGTGCGTGCGGCCCACGGCATGGTCGGCGCGGCGTTGAGTTCGCTGGGCCTGTATTACATGGTGCAGGCGTTCCCGGCCAAATGGCGGATGAAGGCGTTGGTACTGGGGCTCGGCACTTCGCAACTGGCCTTGCCGCTGGCGCGACTGTTTTCCGAAGACCTGTTGCAGATCGCCGAATGGCGCGGCCTGTACCTGTTCGAATTGGGCATGGCACTGCTGTCGCTGGGCTGCGTCTTGATGCTCAAACTGCCGCCGGGTGACCGGTTCAAGACCTTCGAACCTCTCGATTTTCTCACCTTTGCGATCCTTGCCAGTGGCGTGGCCCTGCTGTGCGCCGTGTTGTCCCTGGGCCGGATCGACTGGTGGCTGGAGGCCGACTGGATCGGCATCGCCCTGGCCGCGTCGATTGTCCTGATTCTCGCGGGGCTGGCCATCGAACATAACCGCAGCAACCCGATGCTGATGACCCGCTGGCTCGGTAGCGGGGTGATGATCCGTCTGGCGCTGGCGGTGATCCTGATTCGCATGGTGACCTCGGAGCAATCCACCGGCGCCGTCGGCTTCATGCAAAACCTGAACATGAGCAGCCAGCAGCTTCATAGCTTGTACGTGGTGATGCTGATCGGCAGCGTCGCCGGGCTGCTGACCAGTGCGCTGACCATCGACCCGAAACACCTGCTGATGCCGCTGATCATCTCGCTGGCGTTGATGGCCACCGGCTCGATCATGGACAGCTCATCGAACAACCTGACCCGCCCCGGCAACCTGTATTTCAGCCAGTTTCTGCTGGCGTTCGGCAGTACATTTTTTCTCGGCCCGACCATGGTGCTGGGCACGCGCAACGTGCTGACCAACCCGCGCAACCTCGTGAGTTTTTCGGTGTTGTTCGGGATCTGCAATAACCTCGGCGGCCTGATCGGCGCGGCGTTGCTGGGGACTTTCCAGATCGTGCGCGAGAAATTTCATTCCAGCCACATCGTCGAGCAACTGGTGATGTCTGATCCGCGCGTCGCCGCCCGGGTGCAGAGCGGCGGATCGGCGGTCGGCTCCGTGATTGCCGACCCGAGTCTGCGCAATCTGCAGGGCATTCGCAGCCTGGCCAACGCTGCCACGCGCGAAGCCAACGTACTGGCCTATAACGATGTGTTCATGCTGATCGCAGTGATCGCGATCCTGACCATGATCTGGATTTCCATCCGTGCGCTGTGGCTGATCAGCACCACCAAAGCCGTCGCCCCGACACCTTCCGTACCTTCCAGCGGTGCCACTTCTTCATGACCGAACCAACTACCACGACCACCAATGCCATCGCCGCCACCCCTGAAGGCGTGGCGCCGCCGTCATCACCGAACACCGAGCCGCGCTCGTTGCGGGTGCGGATCATCTCGTCGCTGGGCTTCGCCGCGATTGCCATCGTCGGCGTGCTCATCGTGCTTTACGCCTGGCAGTTGCCGCCGTTCAGCAGCGCGGTCGAGACCACTGAAAACGCATTGGTGCGCGGGCAGGTGACGATCATCGGCCCGCAGCTCAGCGGTTATGTGTTTGAAGTGCCGGTGCAGGATTTCCAGTTTGTGAAGGAGGGCGATTTGCTGGTGCGTCTCGATGACCGCATCTATCAGCAACGTCTCGACCAGTCGTTGGCACAACTGGCGGTGCAAAAGGCCTCGCTGGCCAACGTGGTGCAGCAGCGCAACAGCGCCGAAGCCACGATCAAGCTGCGGCAGGCGGTGGTAGCGGACAGCGAAGCGCAGTTACGCAAAAGCGAGGCGGATCTGCGACGCAACAAGGCGCTGGTCAACGACGGTTCCGTGTCCAAGCGCGAGATGGATGTGGCTTTGGCTGCCAATGCACAGAGCATCGCGGCGGTGGCGCAGGCCAAGGCCAATCTGGAAATCGCCCGGCAGGATCTGCAAACGGTGATCGTCAATCGCGGCTCGCTGGAAGCGGCCGTGGCCAGCGCCGATGCCGCGGTGCAACTGGCTCGGATCGATTTGTCCAATACCCGGATCATCGCCCCGCGTGACGGTCAGCTCGGGCAGATCGGCGTGCGTCTCGGCGCTTACGTCAACTCCGGAGCGCAGTTGATGGCGCTGGTGCCGAACCAGAAATGGGTGATCGCCAACCTCAAGGAAACCCAGATGGACAATGTGCGCGTCGGGCAACCGGCGAGCTTCACCGTCGATGGCTTGAACCACCGCAAATTCACCGGCCACGTGCAGCACATCTCGCCGGGCACCGGTTCCGAATTCGCGTTGTTGCAGGCCGACAACGCCACCGGCAACTTCGTGAAAATCGCCCAGCGGGTACCGGTGCGCATCACCATCGATCCGGATCAGCAGGAGAGCGAGCGCTTGCGGCCGGGGATGTCGGTGGTGGTCAGCATTGATACGGCGGCAGGTGACACCCAGAAACACTGACCTCAGGCGGCGATCATCGGCGGCAAGGTGCCGAGCACCGAAACCGCCGCCACGGCGCCGATCCCCAGCAGCCATTCGAGCATGACGCTGCGCTTGAGGGTGTCGATCCGCTGTTCGCAATCGTTGATCCGCAGGCGATTGAACAGCGCCAGTGCAAGCATGCCGAACACCAGCAGCGCCTTGATCAACAGGATCAGGGCGAACCCCGAGAACAGCGGCGTCGGCCACCATTGGCCGGTGAGCACGCGCACGTTGATCAGCCCGGTGATCAGCAGGCCGGCGACCAGCCCGTAGCCGAGACCGCTGAACCGCTGCAGCACTTCACGCACCTTTTCGCCGGACTGGCGCAGGATCAAAACCAGCATCAGCAGCCCACCAAGCCACGCTCCGACGCAAGTCAGGTGAATCACCTGATTGAGGATCAGCATCTGCCCGCTGAAGCCATCGAGCATCGCCCCGTGTCCGACCGGCGCCAGCGTCATCAGCAGCAGCGCGCTCAGGCCCAACCGCAATGGCCGGTTCGAACGCCACGGCGTAAACAGCAACGCCAGCAACAGCGCATTGATCAATAGATGCCAGCGCCAGACCTGACCGAAAAACGTATGACCGAGGACCAGCTCTACGGTGGCCGGATCAAACGCGGCAGCCGCCGAACCGGCCATGCTTGCGGTAATCAACAACGCCCAGATGACGCCGCTGGCCAGGGCAATCGCCGCCAGCCAGCGAGCCAGTCGCGCGAGGTGCCGATCCAGCGCCGGCGCTTCACCCTTGAGTAGCAGGGGCCGGAACAGCCAGGCCCCGAACAGCATCAACACCACGATGAAATGCAGGAACCGGCACAGCACCAGCGCTTCACTCATGAATTACTGGCCAACCTTGAACTGATAGGCGCCTTCACTTTTGTGCGTATCGACCGACACCGCGTGCCATTCGACCTTGTACTCGCCAGCGGTCAGCGGTGCTTCGGGGGTAACGATCAGGGTTTTCTTGTCGCCTTCGGTGGTCAACGGTTTGACCGCCACCGGCTTGCCGTCATGGGTCACGGTGACTTTGGTGAAGCTGGCTTCGACGCCTTCGGAAAACACCAGGCGCAAATCCGCCGGCGCGGCAACGGTGCTGTCGGCAGCCGGGGTCTGGCTTTTCAGATGGGCGTGGGCGACCGCCTGGGAAGTGACGACCAGCGAAGCCAGCAGCGCGCCAGCGGTGAACAGTTTTTTCATCGACATGGAAAGATTCCTTTCAGTGAAATGGCGGGCTGAGTATAGAACGTGGATCACAGGGCTTTCAGGCGCATGTGAATGACCGGGAAGGGCCGGCCTTCGCCGTCGAGTGCCGAGCGGCCGATGTCCTCGAATCCGTAGTGCCGATAGAAGCCGTGGGCCTGCGGGTTCTGTTCGTTGACGTCGACCTTCAGCAACGGGCGGCGGACGTGGTCGAGCAAGCGTCGGCCGATGCCCTGGCCACGAAACGCCGGGTCGATGAACAGCATCTGCACGGTGTCGTCGTCGGTGGCGATGAAGCCTGCCGGGGAGTGATCGGGGTTCTCGAAAACCTGCACGTCCAGCGCGGGCAGGTAGGTGTCACGCACCAGCGGGAACAGCCGGTGGATGTCGTCTTCCGGGAGGAAATCGTGAGTCGCGCGGACCGAGCGCTCCCACAGTGCGGCGAGCTGCGGATCATCCGCAGCGATGCGCTTTCGAATGGTCATGGACAGATCCTTCAGTGTCTGACGGGGAGAAGGAGGGCGATCCTAAACCAGAAAAAAGCCCAAGTGTGTGAAGAATCGTTCTCGGCTGTCGCCCCTTGCCCAGAGCGGATGCTAGTCTTCAACAACGTTGTCTTCAGGGAGCCCTCATGGGCAATCACAAGATCGAAATTCGCCGCACTAACGTCGACAAGATCCTGCTGGCGGCGGAAAAAGTCTTCGCCGAAAAAGGTTTCGGCGGCACCGCCATGGCGGACATCGCGGCTGAAGTGCAGCTGCCGCGATCCAACCTGCATTACTACTTTTCGACCAAGAGCGAGCTGTACAGCGCGGTGCTGTTCGACCTGCTGGAAGTGTGGAAGCAGGACGCGCTGTGCTTCGAGATGTTCGACGATCCGCGCGTGGTGCTCAGCAGCTACATCCGCGCCAAGATGAACCACTCGCGCAGCCGGCCCTATGGCTCGAAAGTCTGGGCCAACGAAATCATCCATGGCGCCCCGACCCTCGGCGAAGCGCTGGATGTGAGCCTGTACGACTGGGCGAAGATGAAAGAGGCGAAGATCCGGCAGTGGGTGGAGGACAAGCGGATTCTGCCGGTGGAACCGTCGAGTTTGTTGTACATGATCTGGGCGTCGACCCAGCACTATGCGGACTTTGATCATCAGGTGAATATTTTGAATGAGCACCAGCCGCTGTCGGACATGCAGTTCGAGCGGGCGGTGCAGACGGTGACGAGTGTGATTTTGCGGGGGATAGGCTTGGAACCGTAACTGATCGTTCCCACGCTCCGCGTGGGAATGCCTCAAGGGACGCTCCGCGTTCCAGTGGGACGCAGAGCGTCCCGGGCTGCATTCCCACGCGGACGGTTCGACGCCTCGACGTGGGAACGATCATTCAAGGGCTGACGTGATACGGATTCCTCGGATCATGATTCCAGTCCAGAAACGGCTTGCCCGTTTCCATCGGCACCATCTCGATGCAATCCGCCACCGGACAGGTGATCTGACACAGATTGCACCCTACACACTCGTCATCGATCACTTCATATTTATGCGTGCCATCGGCCTGTTTCAGGCTGCTGATCGCCTGGTGTGACGTGTCTTCGCAGGCAATGTGGCAACGCCCGCAACCGATGCATGCCTCCTGGTCGATCTTTGCGATCACCTGATAGTTGATGTCCAGGTACTTCCAATCGGTCGTATTGCCCACCGCACGCCCGGAGAACTCGGCGATGCTGGCGTAACCCTGACTGTCCATCCACCGCGACAAACCATCCTTCATCTCATCGACAATCCGGAAACCATGCAGCATCGCCGCCGTGCAGACCTGCACCGCGCCGCTGCCCAAGGCGATGAACTCCGCCGCATCGCGCCAACTGCCAATGCCGCCAATACCGCAGATCGGCAGGCCTTGGGTCTGCGGATCACGAGCGATTTCCGCGACCATGTTCAGCGCGATCGGCTTGACCGCCGAGCCGCAATAACCGCCATGGGTGCTTTTGCTGCCGACGGTGGGCAGGGCGACCATGTGTTCGAGGTCGACGCTGGTGATCGAGTTGATGGTGTTGATCAGCGACACCGCATCGGCGCCGCCCCGGTGTGCGGCGCGGGCGGCGACGCGGATGTCGGTGATGTTCGGCGTCAGTTTGACGATCACCGGCAGCGAGCAATAGGTCTTGCACCAGCGCGTGACCTGCTCGACGTATTCCGGCACCTGACCAACCGCCGCGCCCATTCCGCGTTCGGGCATGCCGTGGGGGCAGCCGAAATTCAGCTCGATGCCGTCAGCGCCGGTGGCTTCCACCAGCGGCAGGATGTGTTTCCACGACTCTTCGACGCACGGCACCATCAGCGACACGATCAGCGCGCGGTCCGGCCAGTCCTTCTTCACCTGGGTGATTTCCCGCAGGTTGATTTCCAGCGAGCGGTCGGTGATCAGTTCGATGTTGTTGATGCCCAGCACTTCGCGGTTGTTGCCGTAATGCGCCGAGTAGCGCGAGGACACGTTGACCGCCGCCGGGTCTTCACCCAGGGTTTTCCAGACCACGCCGCCCCAGCCGGCCTCGAAGGCGCGCACCACGTTGTAGGCCTTGTCGGTCGGCGGCGCGGAGGCCAGCCAGAACGGATTGGGAGCTTTGATACCGGCGAAGACAATCGAGAGATCGGCCATTTACGCAGCCTCCACGTTGAGCATCAGTTGAGCATTGATCG
Source organism: Pseudomonas sp. B21-021 (assembly GCF_024749205.1). NCBI lineage: Bacteria > Pseudomonadati > Pseudomonadota > Gammaproteobacteria > Pseudomonadales > Pseudomonadaceae > Pseudomonas > Pseudomonas sp. B21-021. Next base: position 3,977,637 of record NZ_CP087192.1, on the reverse strand, counting down.
CCTCGGCGGCGCGCTTGCCGTGTTGCACCGCTTGCACGGTCAGGTCCTGATCGAGGCTGGTGCAGTCACCGCCGGCATACACGCCGGGGATGCTGGTGCGCAGGTTTTCATCGACCTGGATCCGTTCGCCCTGACGCTTCAGCTCGCGGGCCAGCGGGTCGGCGAGGGCACTGCCGTCGAAGGCCTGGCCGATGGCTTTGAAGATCGCATCGGCGGCCAACTCGAAAGTCTCGCCCGTGGTTTGCAGGCAACCATCCACCAGATGCGTGCGGGCGAAGCGCATGCCGCGCACTTTGCCTTGAGCGTCGAGCAGCACCTCCTCCGGTTGCGCCCAGGTCAGCAGCCGCACCTGATTGGCCTTGGCGATGTCTTGTTCATGGCCGGTTGCGCCCATGTCCGCCGCGCCACGGCGATAGACCAGATTGACGTCGCGCGCACCGAGGCGGGCCATTTGCACGGCCATGTCGATAGCGGTGTTGCCGGCGCCGAGGACGATGCAATGTTCGGCCAGCGGCAGTTGCGACAGGTCATCGGCCTGGCGCAGTTCGCGGATGTAGTCGGTGGCGGCGAGCAGGCCGGGCGCGTCTTCGTGGGGCAGGCCGAGTTGCTTGCTGGCGTTCAGGCCGAGGCCGAGGAACACCGCGTCGAACTGTTGGTGCAGCTCGCTCAAGGTCAGGTTGTCGCCGAGTTTCTGCCCGTGACGGATTTCGATGCCGCCGATTTGCAGGAGGAAATCCAGTTCCTTCTGTGCGTAGTCGTCGACCAGTTTGTACTTGGCGATCCCGTATTCGTTGAGCCCGCCAGCCTTCTCCCGCGCTTCGAAAATCACCACGTCGTGACCGTGCATGGCGCTGCGATGGGCACAGGACAAACCCGCCGGGCCGGCCCCGACCACCGCGATGCGTTTACCGGTGGCGGCGGCGCGCTGGAATGGGTGCTCGGTGAAGTGCGCGTTGTCCACGGCGTAGCGTTGCAGCAGGCCGATCAGCACCGGTGCGCATTCGTGGGCGTTGTTGCGCACGCAGGCTTGCTGGCAGAGGATTTCGGTCGGACAGACTCGAGCGCAACTGCCACCGAGGATGTTCGCCGAGAGGATTTTCTGCGCCGCGCCGGGCACGTTGTCCTGATGGATATTGCGGATGAACGACGGAATGTCGATCTCGCTCGGGCACGCATTCACGCACGGCGCGTCGTAGCAATACAGGCAGCGCGAGGCTTCCAGATGCGCCTGACGGTCGTTGAGCGGCGGCGCCAGATCGGCGAAATGGCCGGCGAGGGCGGCCGCACTTTCGTGCGGGTGCGGGAGATGGTTCAGGGTCTCGATCACGGTTTTTTGCCTCACGGTTATTTGAGGTTTTCTGCCTCTGTCGGGCAGTGGTTTTTTGATCGTTCCCACGTCGAGGCGTCGAACCGTCCGCGTGGGAATGCCTCAAGGGACGCTCCGCGTCCAGTGACGCGGAGCGTCACGGGCTGCATTCCCACGCAGAGCGTGGGAACGATCAGTGTGAGAACGATCAGGGATCAGCGCTTGACGGCCACAGGCCTGTGCATCTCAGCCCGCTTGCTCAGCAAATCAAACACCGCCGGATACGCCGGCCGCTCGATATAGCGGCCCGCCCCACGTTCGGCGCGCAGGTCTCCATCGGCCCAGACGACCCGGCCCTGGCTGACGGTATGGCTCGGCACACCGGTCACGGTCTTGCCTTCGAAGATGTTGAAGTCCACCTGCTGATGGTGGGTCTTGGCGGAGATGGTGCGAGTGCCTTGCGGATCCCACAGCACCAGGTCGGCATCGGCGCCGACGCGGATCGCGCCCTTGCGCGGGTAGAGGTTGAAGATTTTTGCAGTGTTGGTGGAGGTGAGGGCGACGAAGTTCTGCATCGACAACCGTCCCGAATTCACCCCTTCATCCCACAACACCGCCATGCGGTCTTCGATGCCGGCGGTGCCGTTGGGGATCTTGCTGAAGTCGTCGCGGCCGGCGGCTTTCTGCTCGGCGCAGAAGCAGCAATGGTCGGTGGCGGTGGTGTGCAGATTGCCGCTCTGCAAACCATGCCACAGCGCCTCCTGATGCCCGCGCGGGCGGAACGGCGGGCTCATCACGTAGCCGGCGGCGGTCTGCCAGTCCGGGTGCTGGTAGACGCTGTCGTCCAGCAGCAGATGCCCGGCCAGCACTTCTCCGTAGACCGGTTGGCCCTTGCTGCGGGCATAGGTAATTTCGTCGAGGGCTTCCTTGGTCGAGACATGCACCAGGTACAGCGGCGTGCCGATGGTTTCAGCGATGCGGATCGCCCGGCTCGCGGCTTCGCCTTCGACCTGTGAGGGCCGCGACAGCGGGTGCGCTTCCGGCCCGGTGATGCCCTGGGCCATCAACTTGCGTTGCAGGTGATAGACCAGCTCGCCGTTTTCCGCGTGCACGGTCGGCACCGCGCCGAGTTCCAGGCAGCGCTCGAAGCTCGCCACCAGCGTGTCGTCGGCGGCCATGATCGCGTTCTTGTAGGCCATGAAATGTTTGAAGCTGTTGATCCCGTGATGGCTGACCAGTTCGGCCATTTCCTCGCGCACCTGCTCGCTCCACCAGGTGATCGCGACGTGGAAGCCGTAGTCGGACGCGGACTTTTCCGCCCAGCCACGCCACTGGTGAAAGGCTTCGAGCAGCGATTGCTGCGGATTGGGAATCACGAAATCGATGATCGAGGTGGTGCCGCCGGCCAGGCCTGCGGCGGTGCCGCTGTAGAAGTCTTCGCTGGCCACCGTGCCCATGAACGGGAGTTGCATGTGGGTGTGCGGATCGATGCCGCCGGGCATCAGGTATTGGCCGCTGCCATCGAGCACTTCGGCGCCGGCGGGAACATCCAGGTTTTCACCAATGGCTTTGATCACGCCGTCAGCGCAATAGACATCGGCGCGGTAACTTTCATCATGGGTAACAACGGTGGCGCCACGGATCAACAGAGACATTCCGAGTTCCTCGCAGGCATGACCGACTTGTGCCGGTTCTAGTGTTTTATTGTTTGCAGCGCCAAATGCGTAATCTTGTCAGCGCTGTCAGGAATAGACGCTAGTCGCAGTTCTGCAATTGATCAAGATTATTTTTTATAAGCTTATGACTGTTTTAAGTAGCTGATAAATAACGATAAAAATACAAAATCACCAAAATGGTGAGGCGCTTCACCATTTTGACGCACTTGACAGGTTGGAAATATGAGCAAGATTTCCTATGTGAAATCAGCCGCTTGAAGTTGAGCGGAGAGTGATGCTTCCCGAAGAAAAATAATGCAGTGCACCAGATTGAGTCCTGACAGTTCGGACAACTTGCCTGGCATTTAGCCTGAGTGTTCAGTCAAGTTTTCGCGGCCTCACCAGGTGAATAATTAAAACTGATAAACATCAGTAAGTTGCAGGAAATAAAAAGCACGGCCCGATGCGCAAGCGGGGCACCCGGCACGTTTATTGATGCCGCCGCTGACACCATGGCCGGTGCATGAAAGTTGTCAGTTCCTCCGGCCATCGTCCGGCTCGCACCTGCGCGTGCAGCCGCCTGATGAGCAAAAAAATAATCAGAAGAACAGTGGAGCGGCCATGCAACAGAACAGATCGCAAGTGACCGAGCGCGACGGCTTGTTCGAACTCGAAGCCGGCAGCGACGTCCTCGACAGTCCCCGTTACAACCACGACATGGCACCGACCAAGGTGCGCGAACGAACCTGGAACAAATGGCACATCACCGCGCTGTGGGTCGGCATGTCGATCTGCGTGCCGACCTACACCCTCGGCGGCGTCCTCACCGCGTATTTCGGCCTGAGCGTCGGCGAGGCCTTGCTGGCGATTCTGTTTGCCAACGTCATCGTCCTGATCCCTCTTACGCTCAACGCGTTTCCCGGCACCAAATACGGGATTCCGTTTCCGGTGCTGCTGCGTTCGTCGTTCGGAATTCTCGGCTCCAACGTGCCGTGCCTGATCCGCGCGCTGGTGGCGTGCGGCTGGTTCGGCATCCAGACCATGTTTGGCGGGCTGGCGATTCACCTGTTTCTCGGCTCGGTGTTCGACGGCTGGAAATCCCTCGGCGGGACGGGGGAGGTGATCGGTTTCATGGTCTTCTGGGCGCTGAACCTGTGGGTGGTGATCCGTGGCGCAGAGTCGATCAAATGGCTGGAAACCCTGTCGGCGCCGCTGCTGGTGGCGGTCGGCATAGGGTTGCTGGTGTGGGCCATGCCGAATGTGTCGATGACTGAATTGCTGGCGATTCCGCCGAAGCGTCCCGAGGGCGCGAGTGTGGTCAGTTACTTCGCCGCCGGGCTGACGGCGATGGTCGGTTTTTGGGCCACGTTGTCGCTGAACATTCCCGACTTCAGTCGTTATGCCCGTAGTCAGAAGGATCAGATCCTCGGGCAGATTTTCGGCCTGCCGCTGACCATGTTCCTGTTCGCCGCACTGGGCGTGGTGATGACCGCCGCCTCGGTGAAGCTGGTGGGCGTCAGCGTCTCCGATCCGGTGACTTTGATCGGCCACATCCAGAGCCCGGTGTGGGTCGCGGTAGCCATGGCACTGATCATCATCGCGACGCTGTCGACCAACACCGCCGCCAATATCGTTTCGCCAACCAACGACTTCCAGAACATCGCGCCCAAGGTGATCAACCGCACCAAAGCGGTGATCCTCACCGGGTTCGTCGGGCTGGCGCTGATGGGCCATGAGCTGCTGAAAAAGCTTGGGTTGATCGTCTCCGATGTCAGTCTGGAAACCGTGTATTCGAACTGGCTGCTGGGCTATTCCAGCCTGCTCGGGCCGATCGCCGGGATCATGGTGGTGGACTATTTCCTGATCAAGAAACAGCAACTGGACCTGGCTGGCCTGTACCGCGACGACGTGTATCCGGCGTGGAACTGGGCCGGGTTCATCGCCTTCGGCGTGCCGGTGGTGCTGACCCTGCTGTCGCTGGGCAGCAGCGCATTCAGCTGGTTCTACAGCTACGGCTGGTTCACCGGCTCGGCGCTGGGCGGGTTGATCTATTACGGATTGTGCGCGATGCGTGCGACGCCTTCGGTAGTGAAATCACCGGTGTAGCGGCTGGCCTCTTCGCGAGCAAGCCCGCTCCCACATTTGAAATGCGTTCCCCTGTGGGAGCGGGCTTGCTCGCGAAGACGGCCTCAAATACACACAAAAACTGCTTGAAGAAACTCATAAGAACTGCCTGAGGAGATCCCCATGAACGCAGCCGTAGACGTTCTGCAATCGACCCATCAGCACATCAACCGCGACCGCTTGTGGGCGTCGCTCATGGAGCTGGCCAAACTCGGCGCCACGGTCAAGGGCGGGGTCTGTCGCCTGGCCCTGACCGACCTCGACCGCCAGGCCCGCGACCTGTTCGTGCAGTGGTGCAAGGACGCCGGTTGCAGCGTCACGGTCGATGAAGTCGGCAACATCTTCGCCCGTCGTCCCGGCCGCAACCCGAACCTGCCACCGGTGATGACCGGCAGCCACATCGACACCCAACCTACCGGCGGCAAGTTCGACGGCTGCTTCGGCGTGCTGGCCGGGGTCGAAGTGTTACGAACCCTCAATGACTTGGGCGTAGAAACCGAGGCGCCGCTGGAAGTGGTGGTCTGGACCAACGAAGAAGGCTCGCGCTTCGCCCCGTGCATGATGGGCTCCGGCGTGTTCGCCGAAAAGTTCACCCTCGAAGAAACCCTGGCCAAGGTCGATGCCGACGGCGTCACGGTCGGCGAAGCGCTGAACGCCATCGGCTACGCCGGACCGCGCAAGGTCAGCGGGCACAAGGTCGGCGCCTATTTCGAAGCACATATCGAGCAAGGCCCGATCCTGGAGGACGAACAGAAAACCATCGGCGTAGTGCTCGGCGCACTGGGGCAGAAGTGGTTCGACCTGAAACTGCGCGGCGTCGAAGCCCACGCCGGCCCGACCCCTATGCACCTGCGCAAGGACGCCCTGGTCGGCGCCTCGGTCATCGTTGGTGCAGTCAATCGCGCAGCGCTCGGTCATCAACCCCACGCCTGCGGCACGGTCGGTTGCCTGCAAGCCTATCCCGGCTCGCGCAACGTCATCCCCGGAGAGGTGCGCATGACCCTCGACTTCCGGCACCTGGAACCGGCACGCCTCGACTCGATGATCGCCGAGGTCAGGCAAGTCATCGAAGCGACCTGCGAAGAACACGGCCTGACCTATGAACTGACTCCGACCGCCGACTTCCCGCCGCTGTATTTCGAAAAGGGCTGCGTCGAAGCGGTGCGTGGTGCGGCCAAAGGTCTGGGCCTGTCGCACATGGACATCGTCAGCGGCGCCGGCCACGACGCGATTTTCCTCGCCGAACTGGGTCCGGCCGGGATGATCTTCGTACCGTGCGAAGGCGGCATCAGCCACAACGAAATCGAAAGCGCCGCCCCGGACGATCTGGCGGCCGGCTGTGCGGTGTTGTTGCGGGCGATGCTGGCGGCTTCGGCGGCGGTGGCCGGGGGGCAACGGGCAGCCTGACGTTCATTAATCGTTCATGAAAATGTGCGACGTTGCCGCCCCTGAAATGGAAGTCAGGACGCGCAATGTCGCCCATCAAAGTCATCACCTCAGGCTCCGCGTATCTGGACATCGACGCCTACGCCTGCTGCATCGCCTACGCAGAACTGCTCAACCTGCAAGGCATTCCCACCCGTGCCGTCAGCAGCGCAAAACCCAATGCCAGCGTTTCGAAAACCGTGCTCGGCTGGGGTGCTGTTCTGGACGATTACCGCCCGACATCCAGCGACGAGTTTGTGCTGGTCGACGTCTCCGACTACCACCATTTTGACCCAATGGTCGCACTCGATCGGGTGGTGGAAGTCATCGACCATCATCCGGGTTTCGAACAGCATTGGGCACAGACTCTCGGATCTGCTGCCGATATCCGCCCGATCGGCGCGGCGGCGACTCAGGTTTTCCAGCGCTGGAAAGCCGCAGGATGGCTGTCGAAGATCAGCGAACAAAGCGCCGCGCTGCTGGCCACGGCGATTCTGGACAACACACTGAATTTCACCGGACAGATGACCACGACAGCGGACATCGACGCTTACGCCGAACTCGCGCCCCACGGGAAACTCATGGCGGACTGGCCCGAGCAATACTTCCTCGAATGCCAGACCGCTATCGAATCAGACATCTGCGCCGCATTGGCCGCAGACTTGAAACGGATGAAACCCGACAGCCTCCTGCCGCAGGTCTTCGCTCAAATGACGGTGTGGGACGCCGATGCCTTGCTCGAAAGGCATCGCTCGACGATCAACGATTGGATGGCCGGGCAGGGCGATGACTGGTTGCTGAACGTCATCTGCATCAGCCAACGCAAAAGCTGTTTGCTGGCCGAACCCGTGGTCAGCCAGCAGAAGTTGAGTCGTTTGCTGCCGGTGGAATGGCAGGCTGGATTAGCGGCTCTAAAGCCCTCGATCTTGCGCAAGGAGCTACTGAGTCTGGGGCTGAACGCAAACTCAGGCGGGTGAAGTGATTATCCGGGATTGTCGGTTTTACTCGCCGCACTCTTACGCCGTTCAACGCCTTTCGGGTTGCCAACGTCCAGCAATCGTCTTTCCACCAGCACATTCTCAAGCGCCTGGCGTTCGGCCGGCGCCATCTCGTGCTCTCGCTTTTTCAGCTCCAGCAGGATAGGGCTGGACCAGGTGCGATAGGTCTGTTCGATGAGGCGGCTGGATTTCATCAGTCTCTCCTTGATCAAGAGCCCGGTGTAACTGGCAGGGGCTCAATCCGATGAGGTACTAACGTTAGTCGACAAAACTGGAAGGCGCTAATGCCGCCGTCGGGAGCTGACGAGGCGAATGGTCGCACCGCCGCTCCCACCGGTCATGCATCAATCGTCGACCTTCATCATCGCCTGCACACCCTCCCAGGCCTCGGCCCGCATCCGCTCGATATCCAGCCCCGGAATCACGCCGTTATCGACGACGATCCGCCCGCCCACCAGGCTGTACTTCACGGCAATCGGCTCACCCGCGACGACCGGTGCGACGGCGCTGTCGTGGAAACCGTAGAAGCGTGGGTGGTCGAGGCTGTAGATCACCAGATCCGCTGCCTGGCCGATTTCCAGCGTACCGACCGCGCCAAGGCCGAGCACTTGCGCGCCGCCGGCTGTGCCCCAGTGAATGACGTCTTCGGCGGTGGTGGCCGAGGCGCCTTGTTCGGCGCGGTGGATCAGCCACGCGGTGTTGGCTTCGCCGACCATGCTTCCGGATTCGTTGGAGGCCACACCGTCGACGCCGAGGGAGATCGGCACGCCGGCCTCATACATTTGCGGGATCGGCGCGACACCGCTGCCCAGCCGGGCGTTGCTCACCGGGCAATGGGAGACGCCGGTGCCGGTCTGGGCGAGCATGCGGATTTCTCCCGGTTGCAGGTGCACGGCGTGGGCGAACCACACGTCGGGGCCGAGCCATTCGTGTTCGGCGACGAACTCCACCGGCAGGCAGTTGTACTTGTCGCGGCAGAAGTTCACGTAGTTCTCGGTTTCCGACAGGTGCGTGTGCAGGCGCAATCCCATGCCTCGGGCGGTGTGCGCCAGTTCGCGCAACAACGTTGGCGGCAGCGAGAAAGTCGGCGTGGTTGGCGCCACGACCACCCGGCGCAAGGCATCCGGGGTGTCCTGGTGGTAGCGCGATTTTAGCCGTTCGATATCGCCGACCATTTGTTCCAGGGATTCCGGTTGCAGCGCGGTTTTCGAGAAGCCCGGGTGTGCGCTGGCGGACTCCAGTGCACCGCCACGGCAGAGCACGAAGCGCAGGCCGAATTCCTCGGCGAGGTCGAACAGCAGGTCGCCGGTCTCGGTGCTGCCGTGGGCGTGGTAGAGGTAGTGGTGATCGGCGCAGGTGGTGACGCCGGACAGCAGCAGTTCGACCATCCCCAGCCGTGCGGCGATCCGCGCCAATTGCGGGGTGAAGCGGTTCAGGCGCGGATAGGGCACGCTCGCCAGCCAGCCTTGCAGGTCCTGATTCAAGCCTTCGGGCACGGCTTTGAGCAGGTTCTGAAACAGGTGGTGGTGGGTGTTGATCCAGCCCGGATAGACCACCGAATTTCGCGCGTCGATCACTCGTTCACCGGGTTGCGGCTCAAGGTTGGCGGCCATTTCCGCGATCCGGCCGTTTACCACGCGTATGTCCACGGCGCCGGCCCGGGCACGGGGGCCGCGCAGGCCGGTCATCACCGCGACCGGGTGCTTGATCAGGATGTTTTGAAGTTGAGTCATGGGCAGCTCCAGTCAGAGGATGTGCGAGGCGGATTTGCCGGCTGTGGTTTCTGGCACGCTGACGCCGTTGAGCGCCGCGTTGAGCAGCACCGACACCAGGCAGGCGATGACCACGCTGCTGTGCAGGAACGGCTGTGACCACTCGGGCAGTTGTTTGAACAGGGTCGGGGCGAGCACCGGCACCAGGGCGGCGGCGATGGTGAAACCGACGATCAGCACGTTGTAGCGATTGCGCTCGTAGTCGACCTTGGCCAGGGTCTGGATCCCGGCCGCTGCAACCACGCCGAACATCGCGATGCCGGCACCGCCCAGCGCGGCGGTCGGCATCGAGGCGATGATCGCCCCGGCCTTCGGCACCAGCGCAATCGAGCACATCAGCAGACCGCTGATCGCCACCACCCAGCGGCTGCGCACGCCGGTCAGGATCACCAGCCCGACGTTTTCCATGAAGGCAATGAACGGGAACGCGGCGAACATCCCGGCGATGGTGCTGGCCAGGCCATTGGCGCGCAGGCCGTTGATCACCTGTTTGTCTTCCACTGGTTTGTCGACGATGTCGCCGATGGCCACGAACAGCCCCATGGATTCGACCATCTGCACGATCATCACCACCACCATGGTGGCGATGGGGATCAGACTGAAGGTCGGCAAGCCGAAGTAGAACGGGTAGGGCACGGTCAGCCACGGCGCGTCCTCGACGCTGTGAAAGTTGCCCATGCCCAGGCCGTAAGCCAGACCAGCGCCCACCAGCATCCCCACCAGCACCGCCATGTTGCGCAGCAACGGGCTGCCATAACGGTTGACCAGCAGGATGGTCAGTAGCACCACCACGGCCACGGCGAGAAACGCCGGCGCGCCGAAGTTGCTCGCGTTGCGCCCGCCGCCGACCCATTCATAGGCAATCGGGAACAGCTGCAGACCGATCACCGTGACGATGCAGCCAGTTACCACCGGCGGGAAAAACCGTCGCAAGCGGCCCACGAACGGCGCGATCAACATGGTGAAAATCCCCGCACCGATCACCGCCCCGCAGACCCCGGCGAACCCCACCTCCGGGTTGCTGCCGATGGCGATCACCGGCCCGACGCTGCTGAACGCCACGCCTTGCAGAATCGGCAGGCGCACGCCGAACTTCCAGAAACCGACGGTCTGCAACAGGGTGGCGATGCCGGAGCAGAACAGCGTGGTGCTGATCAGCACCACCGTGTCGGCGTGGGACATCTTCAGGGCACTGGCCACAATCAACGGCACGGCGATGGCGCCGATGTACGAGACGGCCATGTGCTGCAGGCCGAGGGTGAGCATCTGTCGCACCGGTAATACGCGGTCGACAGGGTGGACGGTGGAGGAGGAACTGGCTGACGACATGGGGAATCACCTCTAGCTGTTGTTATTCGGTACAGCGGGGTATTCGTCTGATGCCGTCTTCAAAACACCGCAATCCTTGTGGGAGCGGGCTTGCTCGCGAAAGCGGTGTGTCAGTCGACATCACTGTTCAATGACCCACCGCATTCGCGAGCAAGCCCGCTCCCACAGGTTTTGTGTTGTTCAAGAAATCCGGCATCGGTCATTCGTGCTGCGAAGCCGCCATCCACCGGCTCCGATGCCGGGTTTCAGCCGGCCAGGCAGGCGGCGAAGCCCTGGTTCAGCGCCGCCCGATCCAGGTCGCGGCCGATGAACACGATCTTGCTCGAGCGCGGCTCGCTGCCCCACGCGGTCGAGGCGCGGAACTCCACAAGGCTGTGCACGCCTTGCAGCACGTAGCGCTGGTCTTCATTGGCCACCGCCAGCACGCCTTTCATGCGGTACAGGTTGTCGGCCTGAGCACTGCGCAGTTCGCTGATCCAGCGGTGGAACGCCATCAGGTTGACGGCGCCGTCCACGGCGATGCCCACCGAAGACACGCTCGGGTCGTGCTCGTGGTCGGGCTCTTCAGCGTGATGGTCATGGTCGTGGTGATCGTGATTGTGCTGATCCGCGCCGATTTCCATCAGCTTCTGCGTGCATTCAAAGGCGCCGATGCCGAGGATTTTCGACAGGTCGATCTGTGCGTGGGTCGAGGTCACCAGATCCGCCGTGGCGTTCAATCCACGGATCTTGCTGCGCAGGGCTTCCACCTCTTCAGCGCTGACCAGATCGACTTTGTTGATGACGATGCGGTCGGCGCAGACGATCTGATCCACCGCCTGATTGTCGACGCCGTCCAGTTGCAGGTCTTCCAGATGCTGGGCGATGTGCTTGGCATCGACCATGGTCACGATGGCGTCGAGTTCGACTTCCTCGGCAATCGGGTCGTTGATGAAGAAGCTCTGGGCCACCGGGTACGGGTCGGCCAGGCCGCTGGTCTCGATCAGGATGTGGTCGAGTCGCACCGGACGCGCCACCAGTTCGCGGACGATCCGCACCAGATCCTCGCGGACTTCGGCGGTGCAGCAGACGCAGCCGTTGACCATTTCGTAGATTTCTTCGGTCTCGGAACTGAGTACCAGATCGCCGTCGATGCCGACCTCGCCGAACTCGTTTTCGATCACCGCGATCTTGCGGCCGTGGTTCTCCTTGAGGATGTAATTGAGCAGGGTGGTTTTGCCGGCACCGAGGAACCCGGTGAGGATGGTGACCGGGATTTTGGTGTTCGGGGTCGGGGCGTTGAAGGGGGTGTTCATGTGAGGCTCCTTGATGTACGCGGATTTGCTTTTTGTGGGAGCGGGCTTGCTCGCGAAGGCGGCGGGTCAGTCGATTTCAGCACTGACTGACACACCGCCTTCGCGAGCAAGCCCGCTCCCACAGGTGATTTGTGTGATTGATGGTTCTCGCCATCGGCGGGCGACGCCGGCATCGAGGCCGAATAGGTCGAGGATGCGGCCGAGGCTGTGGTCGACCATTTGCGCCAGGCTGTCGGGCCGGGCGTAGAAGGCCGGGACCGGCGGGGCGATGATCCCGCCCATCTCGGTGACGGCGGTCATGTTGCGCAGGTGGGCGAGGGTCAGCGGGGTTTCGCGGGCCATCAGCACCAGGGTGCGGCGCTCCTTGAGGGTGACGTCGGCGGCGCGGCCGATCAGCCCCGACGACGTGCCAGTGGCGATCTCCGCCAGCGTCCTCATTGAACACGGCGCAACCACCATGCCCAGGCAACGGAACGAACCGCTGGCGATCCCGGCGGCCACGTCATCGGCGCGGTGGTAGTGGCTGGCGAGAGCGGTGACGTCGGCCAGTTTGTAGTCGGTTTCGTGGGCCATGGTCAGCAGCGCGGCGCGGCTGATGATCAAGTGGCTTTCGATGTTCAGCTCGGCCAGCAGCTCCAGCAGGCGCACGCCGTAGATAAACCCGGACGCACCGCTGATGCCGACCACCATCCGCTGGCGGTTCACGATGGCAGACCTTCAAGCAGTTGCCGCGCGCGTTCGAGCACGTCCTGATCGAGCTGCGCCTTGATCCCGTCGAACCCCGAGCCACGCGTGGCATCCAGCCCCATCCGCGATGTGGTGCCATTGACCGAGGACGACGGGTCCAGCGGGCTCCCGGGCAAACCGTCGATGGTGAAAATGTCGAGGTGCGGCTGGAAATGCGTGGCCAGCGCCCACAGCACCTGGCTGTCGTCGGTGAGGTCGATATCGCTGTCCACCGCGATCACGGTTTTCAGGTACGGATCCCAGCCGAGCAGGGCCAGCATGATCTGCCGGGCCTCGCCGTCACGGCTTTGATCCAGCGCCACGTAGCAATGAAAATGCGTGCCGGAGTTCGGGTAATGCACGGCGGTGACGGCGGGGAAGCGTGCCTTGAGCTTCTCGCTCATTTCCGCCTCGCGGGGCAGCCGCGCGAGGGTCAGGTGTTCGGCGTAGCGCCCGCCCATCACGTCCACCAGCCAGGCGTCCTTGCGCCGCAACAGGGTGTCGACGCGCAACACGTTGTTGGTCGAGCGATCCGAGGAATAACCGCTGAACTCGCCGAACGGACCTTCTTCGGCATAGGCCGTCGGGTCTATCGCACCTTCGAGCACAAACTCGGCGTAAGCCGGAACACCGATGCCGTAGCGCGGGGTCTTCACCAGTTCCAGCGGCGCACCGAACAGCCCGCCGGCCACCGCGCGTTCATCGCTGCCATAGGGCAGGCGTGCAGCAGCGGCGAGCATGAACAGCGGATGCGCGCCGACCACCATGGCCACGCGCAATTCTTCGCCGCGTTCGCGGGCGGTCTGCAACATCCGCCACAGATGCCCGCGTGAATGCAGGCTGGTGGCCAACGCCTGACGGGCGTGGCGCATCGAGCGGTGATAGCTCATGTTGGCGATGCCGGTCTGCGGGTCCTCGGCGATGATGATCGCGTTGGTGATGTACGGGCCGCGATCACTGTCGAAATGCTTCAGCATCGGCAGTAGCGCCAGGTCGAGGGTTTCGCCTTCGAAGACTTCGTCGAGCACCGGGCCGGTTTCGACGTAGCGCGGCGGGATGGGCTGGTTGGCGCGGGTCTGGAAGGTTTCGTGCAACTGCGCGGCACTGACGCCGAACAGCCGGGCGATACGCCGGCGGGAGGCGAACAGATTGGTCGCCACCGGCACGCCGAGGTTGCCGACGTGTTCGCAGATCAGCAGCGGATCGCGGCCTTGAGTGGCGAGGGCATCGACCAGGGCAGTGACGTCCTGATCGGCGGAAAGAGGGTGGGTGATGGTCAGCACATCGTCCGGATACTGGCGGCGATAGGCGTCGATGAATACGTGAAAATCCTGAGAGTCGCCGAGCGTCGAACGGGTCATGGTTTCACCTCGTAAAAAGCAGGCACGCAGGGGTGAGGCTGGCGTTCGATCGACAAGCCGTTGGCCTGCCGGTCGAGCGAACGCCGGGTCATCTTCGCGCCTGTAAAGTCGCTGTGTGGCCTGTCGTGACACTGTTCCCTTGTGGGAGCGGGCTTGCTCGCGAATGCGGTGTGTCATTCAGCAATTACGGTGACTGATCCACCGCTTTCGTCGGATCGCCGCCCGGAGCAAGCCCGCTCCCACATTGGAATGTGCGTGTACCTAGAGATAGGTCGTGGTCAGACGAATGTCCGCCTCGGCCAGATCCTTGGGCGGCGGGGTAGGTTCGATCCCGCACAGCCGGGCGATGTTGTTGCCCAGGTAATCCTCAAGGTGATCCTCGTCGATCCCCAGGCCCTGCGGCGCCGGCGAGCACAGCACTTCCAGCTCGCGCAGCCACATGCCCGGTTCGTTCGGCGGCGAGTCGGTGCCGAACACGATCTTGTTGCGCGGCAGCTCCTTGGCGAACTCGACGATCCGCGACTGGAAGCACCAACCGGATTCGCAGTACACGTTCGACGTGTCCATCGCCATCCAGAACGCCTCGAACGAGTAGTTGCCACCGGTCTGGATGCCGAAGTGACCGATGATGAAATTGACCATCGGGAACTCGCGGATGATCGGGTAGAACATCGTCGGAATGGTGTACGGGCCGTCGCCGGTGTGGATCAGCACCACGATGTTGTACTTGGCGCAGACTTTCATGGCCGGACGCAGCCAGTCGAGTGCGCGATCCGGGCGATAGCCGTGCATGTTGGCGTGCAGCTTGAGCATCTTGAAGCCGTATTCCTTGATGTGGAATTCCAGCTCTGCCGCGCCGTTCTCCGGTCCCCAGCGCGGGTTGAAGTTGAAGTTGCCGATGAACCGGTCCGGGTACTTCACGCACAGTTCGGCGACGTAGGACATGTAGTCGCGCACGCCCTCGCGGCCACGACGGTTGCCGTCGCGATAACCGGTGTTGCCCGGTGGCGGCTGGATGAAACCCATGTCGATCCGGCGCGGCTTGCCGTTGATCATGTACGGGCCGTCCATCAATTTGAGCATGCGCTCGCCGGTGAACGGTTCGCCGGTATGACGCCAGGCCTCGTCGACCAGGTTGGTGGGGTGCAGATGGGTGTCGATGATCATCGGTTCAGCTCCTGGCCAGTTGGGTGGTGACGGGGCGCTTGAGTTGCGCCTCTGCTTCGGAAACGGAACGCGGCGGCGGGGACGGCTCGAGGCCGATCATCCGTGCGGTGTTGTTACCCAGGTAGTCTTCGAGGGTGTCCTCGTCGAGGTTCAGGCCCTGCGGCGGCTCGTGGCAGAGCACTTCGAGCAGGCGCAGCCACATGCCCGGTTCGTTCGGCGGGGTGTCGGTGCCGAACAGGATCTTGTGGGTCGGCAGCACCTTGGCGAACTCGACGATCCGCGATTGCAGGCACCAGCCGGACTCGCAGTAGACGTTGGGCAGCTCCATCGCCCACTGCATCGGTTCGAACACGTAGACGCCGCCGGTCTGCACGCCGAAGTGGGCCATGATGAAATCGACGTTGGGGAATTCCTTGATCATCGGCACCCATTCCGACGGGATGCTGTAAGGCCCGTCGCCGGTGTGCAGCTTGACCGGGATACCCAGCTCGGCGCATTTCTCGAAGGCCGGACGGACCCAGTCCAGCGCACGGTCGGGACGGTAGGCGTGCATGTTGGCCTGCATCTGCACCATCTTGAAACCGTGTTCCTTGACGTAGCGCTCGATCGCCTCGACGCCGTTTTCCACGCCGCAGCGCGGGTTGTAGACGAAGCAGCCGATGAAGCGGTCCGGATAGGTCTGGACCATTTTCAGGGTGTAGGCCATGTAGGCGTCGATGGATTCGCGGCCCGACAGTTCGCCGTCGGTCCAGGTGTAGATGGTGTTGCCCTGCGGCGGCTGGATGAAGGCTTTGTCGATGCGGCGAGGCTTGCCGTTGACCATGTACGGGCCATCCATCATCTCCAGCAGACGCTCGCCGGTGAACGGGTCACCGTCATGCCTCCAGGCGAGGTCCACGAGATCCGTGGGATAGCAGCTGATATCGATGATCATTGAAGTCGATCTCCTGATAGCGGGGAAGGGAGCCTTGCGGCTCACAGCATCCACGTCCCGGGCAATCGGCCGTTTCTATGCGCAGCACTCGCGCATTCCCTCGCCTGTTCGCATCCGGCCCGGGTGGGTGGTTGCTTGAGGCGAGTATTGGAAGGCGGGGGAGGGTTCGTACAATATTAATTGGGTGGGGTGGTGATACTTGTTCGATATGGGCTTGCCAGCGATGGCGTCAGTGAAGTGTTTGCATGGCCAACTGCTTGATCACTTCAACAACAGGTGCGACCCGCTCAGCCTGCCCATGCGGCCACACCGCGTACAGGTTGTAATGCGCCGCAATCTGCGCTTCGTTCAACGCCACCAGCCGCCCGCTGCGCAACGCATCGGCGGCCAATAATCCACGCACCAGCCCCGCACCGACACCCGCTTCAGCCGCCGCAATCAAATTCGCCGCGTTATCAAAAACGACGCGAGCAGCAGGTTCCACCGCCGGCATCCCCGCCGCATCCAGCCACGGAATCCACGACCTGCGCGTATACCCCAACAGTGGCAGTTCAAGAATCTGCGCCGGGCTCAATGGCAGCTGCAAACCATCCCGCTCCAGCAGCGCAGGGGACGCCACCGCCAACACCCGGTCCCCACAAATCTGGGTCATCTCGCAATCGTCCCAATCGCCATAGCCATAGCGCAACGACAAATCCACCCGTTCGAACGTGCTGCGATCACTGCGGGGCATCGACAGCAACGTCACTTCGTAATCCGGCAAGCCGTCGAGCAACTGCGGCAAGCGCGGATTGAGCCAGCTCTGCGCCAGTTCGCTGTCCACATCCAGGGTCAGTCGCTGAGCCACGCTGCGGTTTTTCACCGAAGACAACGCGCGATCAATTTGCGCCAGACCATCCGACAGCACGCTGGCAAACAGCTGCCCGGCGTCGGTCAGGTTACTGCCGCCGCCTTCGCGCACGAACAGCGGCTGGCCGATGAAGTCTTCCAGGGCGCGGATCTGCTGGCTGATCGCGCTGTGGGTCAGGTCGAGCTTGCGCGCGGCACTGGAAAAACTGCCGCTGCGCGCCGCGTGGATGAACGCGCTCATGGACTGCACCGACGGGTATCGCTTGTACATGTTGTTAGTCCTGCTTACACCGGTTGGCAGAAATCGTCGCTGGCCGCGCGTTGCCGGGGGTTCCAATAATCGGTCACCAGGCCCGCACAAAGACGGGCCGCTCTTTTGGAGCCGGACAATGATTGCATTCACGGTAAACGGCGAACGACGCGAGCTGGATGAGGCGTCCCCCTCCATGCCCTTGTTATGGGTGTTGCGTGATCAGTTGAAACTCACCGGCACCAAGTTCGGTTGCGGCATGGGCCTGTGCGGTGCCTGCACCGTGCACCTGAACGGCGTCGCGGTGCGTTCCTGCCAGTTGCCGCTGGCCGCCGTCGCGGGCCACAGCATCACCACCATCGAGGGCCTGTCGCCCAGCGAAAACCATCCGCTGCAACTGGCCTGGGTCGCCGAAGATGTGCCGCAATGCGGCTACTGTCAATCCGGGCAGATCATGTCCGCCGCCGCGCTTCTCAACACCGGCGCACCGGTCAACGACGACTCGATCCGCAACGCGATGTCCGGGAATATCTGCCGCTGCGGCACTTACGGGCGCATCAACAAAGCGATCAAACGGGCGGCGAATGCGCCGAAGGAGGCGTGATGAGCCTCATCGACGGCACCCTTCAAGAACCCTCGCGCCGGGTGTTTCTCAAACAGGCGGTGACGGTGGCGTCCGGTCTGGCGATTGCGCTGTACCTGCCTTCCGGTGCGGCGGCGACTGAAGCGAAAACCACAGCCACTGAATTCGAACCCAACGCCTGGGTGCGCGTGCTGCCCGACGGCACGGTGAAACTGGTGGTGCACAAGCACGATTCCGGCACCGGCACCCAGACGGCTTTGGCCGCGTGCGTGGCCGAGGAACTGGACGTGAACCCGATGACGGTGCAGGTCATCACCCCGGAAGACCCGTTCTTCGAAACCTACATTCATCCGGTCTGGAAAGTCTTCTCCACCGGCGGCAGCACCAGCGTTTCACTGGAATACGATCGCCTGCGCATGGCCGGCGCCACGGCACGGGCGCTGCTGATCAGTGCGGCGGCGCAGCAGTGGAAAGTCAGCCCCGACAGCTGCTCCACCGAGGAAGGCCGGGTCGTGCATGCGTCGAGCAAACGCAGCCTCGGCTACGGCGAACTGGCCGGCGCGGCGGCGCATCTGCCAGCACCGACGAACGTCACGCTGAAGGATCCGGCGCAGTTCAAATACATCGGCAAGTTGCGCCACAAACGCGATGCAGCGGCCAAGGTTTGCGGGCGCTTCAAGTACAGCATCGACGTGCAGTTGCCGGGGATGCTGGTGGCGGTAATCCAGCGAGCGCCGGTGGTGGGCGCCAAGGTTGTTGCGGTGGATTCGGCGGCCGCCTTGCAGGTGCCGGGCGTGCGCAAGGTGATCGCGGTTCCGGGGCGACCGGACGTGCTCGGCGGCAACCTCGAAGGCGTCGCGGTGCTGGCCGAAACCTTCTGGGCCGCGCAACAGGGGCGCCAGCTGCTGGAGATCAAATGGAGCGACTCGCCGCTGGCCGGTTTCGACAGCGCCGAGCTGAGTAAAGCGCAGATCGCGGCGATCAGCGACCCGGCAACGCAAACCGTCAAAGCCATGGCCCAGGGCGATGTCGCCGCACAATGGCCAGGCGCGGCGAAGCTGCTCGAAGCCGATTACACCATGCCCTACAAGGTGCAAAACCCGCTGGAACCGATCTGCATCACCGCGCAGGTCAAGGACAAGGCGATCACCTACTGGGGCGGTGTGCAGGTGCCGTCGTCGGCGCTGGAAGCGGCGCAGACCGTGTGCGGCATCGGCAAGGACAAGGTCACCATCCATGAGCTGGTGTCCGGCGGCAGCTTCGGTGCGCGGGAAGCCAAATACTGGCTGTTCGAGGTCGCGTATCTGGCGCAGAAAACCGGTGTGCCGGTGAAACTGCTCAACAGCCGCGAAGACGAAATGCACGCGCTGTTCAATCACCCGGCCACGCTGCATCGGGTAAAAGGTGCACTGGATGCCCAGGGCAAACTCACCGCGCTGCAACTGCATGCGGTGTCACCGGCCTCGCCGGAACAGTGGGAGCCGGGCTATTTCGAGCGCCCGGATCACATGGATTACAGCACCACCGAAGCGATCACCGCGTGGGACTTCGCCTACCGTCCGCCGCACCTGGAACTGAACTGGGTCAAACACGAAAGCAACGTGCCCAGCGGCTGGTATCGCTCGGTGAGTTTCATTCCCAACGTGTTCGCCGTGGAAAGCTTCATGGATGAACTGGCCCACGCGGCCGGTGAAGATCCGCTGGCGTTCCGGCTGGCCAACATGCAGGAACGGCCACGGCATGTGGCGGTGCTGAAGCAGGCCGCCGAGCGCGCCGGTTGGGGTCAGAAACTGCCGCCGGACACGGCGCTGGGGATCGCCACCAATCAGGGCTACACCAGTTTCATCGCCGTGGTGGCGCGGGTCGCGAAGGTGGACGGCAAGGCCCGGGTCGAGAAGTTGACCTGTGTGGTCGATTGCGGTCTGGCGGTGTCGCCCGGCGGGGTCGAGGAGCAGATTTACGGCGGATTGATGTGGGGCCTCGGTCACGCGCTATTCGACCGTCTCGACATCCAGCAGGGCCGGGTGGTGCAGAGCAATTTCCATGACTATCGCGTCACCCGCATGTCGGACATGCCGCCGGTGGACATCCTCGTGCTCGACGGCCAGCCGGACAAACCGGGCGGCGTCGGGGAGCTGGGCAGTCCGTCGGTGGTCCCGGCGATTGCCAATGCGCTGTTCAGCCTGACCGGGGTGCGTCAGCGTTCCACACCATTGAACCTGGGGTAAACCGCCATGGACCTGCGTTTGCTGCGGTACTTCATGGCCCTGGCCGATGAGCTGCACTTTGGCCGCGCCGCCGAGCGGCTGCACATCTGCCAGCCGCCGCTGAGCCAGCAGATCCGTTTGCTGGAGGAAGAACTCGGCACGCCGCTGTTCGAGCGCAGCCACCATCGGGTCGAGCTGACAGCGGCGGGGCAGATGCTCAAGGAGCAGGCGCCGCTGGTGTTCGAGCAACTCGAGCGGGCGCTGGACCTGACCCGCCAAACTGGTCGCGGGCAACTGGGCGAGCTGGAAATCGGCATGATCAGTTCGGTGATGGTCGGCGTGCTGCCCAAGGCGCTGCACCTGTTTCGCGAGCGCTATCCGCAGGTGACCTGGCGTTTGCATGAAATGACCCCGGCGGCCCAGGTCAAGGCGTTGAAGGCAAAACGCATCGACGCCTGCGTGTTCCGCGTCGGTTATGACGACCCGCAATTGCGCAATGAATTGCTGATCCATGAACCGATCCATGTGGTGATACCGCAGGATCACCCGCTGGCCCGACGCGAGGTGCTGGCGCCGGCTGATCTGGCGCAGGAGCCGTTTGTGGCGCTGGAATTGAAGCAGTCGCGGTTCGCCAATTTTCTCTATCAGTGCTGCATTCAGGCCGGGTTCACCCCGCAGATCCGCCAGCAGGTGATCGAGGTGCAGACCTTGCTCAGTCTGGTTCGTGCCGGGTTTGGCGTGGCGCTGTTACCCGCATCGATCGAGCAGTTGGCTCCCGCCGGACTGGTGTTCCGGCGCCTGACCCCGGCGTTGCCGCAAGTGCCGCTGTACGCGACTTATCGAGCGGACGATGCCTCGCCGGTGCTCAAGCTGTTTCTCGATACGCTGCGCGAGCTGGTCGATCACACATCGCGGTAATCAGGGGCAAAGTTGCCCGGCACGATCACAACGGCCTGCGGTCGTAAACTTCACATGCGCGAACTTGTGGAGAACCAATGAGCCGGGACGTCCTGACCACCGAAACCAATCGCCGTCAGTTGCAGCAGATCATCGCCGGGCTGTCCGACGGGGTGATTCTGCTGGAACTCGACCAGACGATTCTCTGGGCCAACGAAGCCGCGCTGGCGATGCATGGCGTCAGCCGGATCGGCGAGCTGGGCAACAACGCCGGGGAATACGTCGAGCGCTTCAACCTGCGCTATCGCAACAACCACACGCTGACCCCGGAGCAATACCCCATCAGTCGCGTAGCCACCGGCGAGACCTTCAGCGACGTGTTGGTCGAAGTCACCCCTCACAATGACGAGGAACGCACCTGGGTGCACAGCGTGCGCAGCATGGTGCTGACCGATCGCGACGGCGACATCGAGTCGCTGGTGCTGATCATGAGTGACGTCACCGACTGGGCCAACGCCGAACAGCGTTTCGAAAAAACCTTCAATGCCAACCCGGCGCCGGCGGTGATCTGCCGTCTCAGCGACTTGCGTTATATCAAGGTCAATCCGGGGTTCCTGGAGATGACTGGCTACACCCGCGATCAGGTGATCGGCGCCTCGACCTATGAGCTGGATATTCTCGAACAGGCCGAGCGCAAGGACCTGGCGATCCAGCGCCTGCGCGATGTCGCGACCATTCCGCAGATGCAGGCGGAATTGCGCTTGCCGGACGGCGGCAGCAAACAGGTGATCGTCGCGGGACAGCCGCTGGTGCTCAATGACGAGGACTGCATGCTGTTTTCCTTTGTCGACATGGAGCCCCGGCACAAGGCCGAAGTTGCGCTGCGCCAGAGTGAGGAACGATTCGCCAAGGCCTTTCGCCTGACGCCGGTGCCGATCCTGATTTGCAGCGCCGAAGAGCAGCGGCTGATCGACGTCAATCAGGCGTTTCTCGATACCCTGGCGTACGAGAGCGACGAGGTGCTCGGCAAGACCGTCGCGCAACTGGACTTCATCGACGAACCGGCGGAGCGCGCCCGGTTGCTGGCGGCGCTGGAGAAGACCGGCCGGGTCGATCGCGTCGATATGCGGATCCGCAGGAAAGACGCCGAGCTGCTGGAGTGCGCGGTGTCCGCTGATACCGTCAACATTCAGGACACGGTGTGCTATCTGCTGGTGCTGATGGACATCACCGAGCGCAAGCGCACCGAGCTTGAGCTGGTGGCGGCGATTGAAGAGGTGATGAAGGATGCGTCGTGGTTCAGCCGCACGTTGATCGAAAAACTGGCCAATGTGAAGAAGGTCAACTCGCCGCAGTTGCCGAGTGTGTCGTTCACTGATCTGACGGCTCGCGAACGTGATGTGCTGGGGCTGATCTGTGAGGGGCTGGCGGACAAGGAGATTGCTGCGCGGTTGAAGCTGGCGCCGAACACGGTGCGCAATCATGTGGCGACGGTGTATTCGAAGCTGGATGTGCACAGTCGCAGTGAGGCGATTGTCTGGGCTCGGGAGCGTGGGTTGTTTTCGGGGGGCGGTCGGGGGCAGCGGTAAGGTGCAAATGCACTAGTTCATGGGGTGCAAATTCGGGTGTTTGATCGGGCGGGGTGTTCTTAGTCTGGTGAGGTGCGATGCATTTTTTTGGTGATCGTGTCTTTTTGGAACCTGCTAATGGATCAGCCCTTTATGAATGTGTTGTTGGTTGTTGAGTCTGGTTGTGCGGAGCTGGCGCGATGATTTATCTGGCGCAGTTGCGGGCTCGGCTTGAGCGTAGTTTTTCGCCGTTGGCTTGTGAGTGTGTGGTGGATGGGGATCATTCGCTGACTGTGAAGCTTTATGAGCCGGTTTCGGGGCGGGTGGATCTGGTGATTAGTGGGTTGAGCCTTGGTGCCTTGCGTACTCCGGAAGCGGTGGATGCTTTGATTGGTGAGTTGCGGTATGAGCTTGAGAGTAATTCTTTGCGGTCGCCCAGTTGAACTTGGCGGCCTTTGGGCCGACCAGGTTCTTGTTCGGTTTGGGTGAATATCCGGTTCTTCGGGGGCAGTTGCTGGCGGTTTCGCCCTTACGGCGAGTCACCTTTTCCAAACGCCGAAAAGGTAACCGAAAAGGCTTTACCCTGACGTACGGCCCCTCGCTGAGGCTCGGGGTTCCTTCGCTCCGGGATTGATCCGGGGGCATCGCCTACGGTTTGCTTCGCTGCACCTCCTCTCGATGCATGCGGCTGCGCCGCACGGTCGCTGCGCTCCCACCCCCGGATCAATCCCTCCACTCAGCCTGCCGACGGGCCCTGCGATCAAAAGCGGTACTCGAGCTAACGCTCATCGTCGTGAGTGGTGAGAAGCGAAGAGCGGACTGCGTTTGCTTTGATCGTTCCCACGCTCCGCGTGGGAATGCAGCCCGGGACGCTCTGCGTCCCAATCTGACATTCACCTGTAGGTGATGGCTTGTCGGCGGTGGTGATGGATTAGTCGACTCATCCCGAAAATCGACAGCAAATCCTGCCAGTTCGAGCCATTTCACTGGCACTTGCAGTCCACTGGTCTATAAGGAATGAGTGGTTCGGTTTCCATAACCGGGCGTTGTCCTGCTCGGCGACGGGAGTTTTCTTCCATTCATCGCGGGTCATCCTATGAACAATCCTGGGAAACGCGTGTGTTTTTCGTTGTTGTCGGCTGTCGGTCTGGTGCTGCTCAGTGGTTGCGCCAGTCCTCCACCCCCTCCGCCGGCAGCGCCGCCTCCGCCGCCTGAGCGGACTTGTCAGGTCATGGAAAATACCGAGGTCGCCGGTGATGCGTATGCCGACGGGCAAGTGACTCGACACATCACCAAGACCCGTTGCGTCACTCAATAAGCCGGGCGCCTGTGAAGGCGCGGGTCGAGTGGATTGTGCTGGTGGCCGATCTGGTCGGAACAGCGGTGTTTGCGGTTGAAGGCGCGATTGCGGCGATGCGCAGTCAGCTCGATCTGCTCGGGGTGATGGTGATTGCGTTCATCGTTGCGCTCGGTGGCGGGGTGACGCGTGATCTGTTGATCGGTGCGACGCCGCCCAAGGCTGTGGCGGACTGGCGCTATCCGGCGCTGGCGTTTGCCATGGGCGGGGTGGCGTTTGTTTTTCATGAGCGGGTGCTGGGCTGGTCCGGTTCGACTCTGATCGTGCTGGATGCGGCGGGGCTGGCGTTGTTTGCGGTGGCCGGGGCGCAGAAGGCGTTGAATTTCGGGATCTCGCCGTTTGTGGCCATGCTGATGGGCACGATTACCGGGGTCGGCGGCGGGGTGCTGCGTGACATTGTGCTGGCGCGGGTGCCGGTGGTGTTGCAGGCGGATCTGTATGCCAGTTCGGCGTTTGTCGGGGCGGCGGTGTTGATTGTCGGGCGCAGGCTCGGTGTGCCGCCGGTGGCGGCTGCGTTGCTGGCGGGGGCGGCGTGTTTGTTGTTGCGGTTGTTGTCGGTGCATTTTGGCTGGCAGTTGCCGAAGGTTCTGGAGGCATGAAAAAGGCAGCCCATGGGCTGCCTTTTGTTTTGCGTCAGAAGCGGATCAGGACAGGAAACCGCCGTCCACGTTCAGCGATACGCCAGTGGTGTAGCTCGAAGCGTCGCTTGCCAGGTACAGCACGGCGCCGGCCATTTCGCTCGGGTCGGCTACGCGTTTGAGCGGGATCTGGGTCAGGGCTTGCTTCAGGATCGCGTCGTTTTTCACCAGGGCCGAGGCGAACTTGGTGTCGGTCAGGCCCGGCAGCAGGGCGTTGCAGCGGATGCCGAATTGCGCGCATTCCTTGGCGAAGACTTTGGTCATGTTGATCACGGCGGCCTTGGTCACCGAGTAGATGCCCTGGAAGATCCCCGGCGAAATGCCGTTGATCGACGCCACGTTGATGATGCTGCCGCCGCCGTTTTCGCGCATCAGCTTGCCGGCTTCCACCGACATGAAGAAGTAGCCGCGGATGTTCACGTCGACGGTTTTCTGGAAGGCGCCGAGGTCGGTGTCCAGCACGTTGCAGAATTGCGGGTTGGTCGCCGCGTTGTTGACCAGGATGTCCAGGCGCCCGAACTGTTCCTTGATCCCGGCGAAGACCTGGCTGATCTGTTCCATTTCACCGATATGGCAGGCGACCGCCGTGGCCTTGCCGCCGGCGGCGATGATGGCGTCGGCCACGTGTTGGCAGCCTTCGAGTTTGCGGCTCGAAACGATGACGTGGGCCCCTTGCTGGGCCAGCAGTTTGGCGATGGCTTCACCGATGCCGCGGCTGGCGCCGGAGACGAAAGCGATCTTGCCGTCGAGGTCGAACAACTGAGTCTTGGACATGGGATTCCCTTGTAGTAAGCCTTGTTATAACGCCGTCATCAGAGGCTAGATTTGGCAATGACCTGCAGGCTCATCTGCTCCAGCAGTTTGTTCATGTGAATGAACTGCGCGAAGCGTTTGTCCTGGGTCTGGCCATGGAAGAAGCGGTAGTAGATCTGCTGCACGATGCCGGCCAGGCGGAACAGGCCGTAGGTGTAGTAGAAGTCGAAATTGTCGATCTGGATGCCCGAACGCTCGGCGTAGTAGTCGACGAATTCGCGGCGGGTCAGCATGCCCGGCGCGTGGCTTGGCTGGCGGCGCATCAGTTGCACCGGTGCCGGGTCGTCGGCCTGGATCCAGTAGGCGAGGGTGTTGCCCAGGTCCATCAATGGATCGCCGAGGGTGGTCAGTTCCCAGTCGAGCACGCCGATGATCTGCATCGGGTTGTTCGGGTCGAGGATGACGTTGTCGAAGCGGTAGTCGTTGTGCACGATGCTGGAGGTCGGGTGATCGGCCGGCATCTTGTCGTTGAGCCAGGCTTTGACCTTTTCCCAGTGCGGTGCGTCCGGGGTCAGGGCTTTTTCGTAGCGCTCGCTCCAGCCTTTAATCTGGCGAGCGACGTAGCCTTCCGGTTTGCCCAGATCGCCGAGGCCGCAGGCGTTGTAATCGACGCGGTGCAGTTCGACGAAACGGTCGATGAAGCTCTTGCACAGGGCTTCGGTTTTGGCCGGGTCGAGGCCCAGTTCCGGCGGCAGGTCCGAGCGCAGGATGATGCCCTTGACCCGTTCCATCACGTAGAACTCGGCGCCGATCACCGAATCGTCGGTGCAGTGCACGTAGGTTTTCGGGCAATACGGGAAGCCATCGCGCAACTGGTTGAGGATGCGGAATTCGCGGCCCATGTCGTGGGCGGACTTGGCCTTGTGGCCGAACGGTGGACGGCGCAGGACAAATTCCTGGTCCGGGTATTCCAGCAGGTAGGTCAGGTTCGACGCGCCGCCGGGAAACTGGCTGATCTGCGGCGTGCCGGTCAGGCCCGGAATGTGCGCCTTGAGGTACGGATCGATCAGGCTGGCATCGAGTTCTTCGCCAGAGCGGATACGGGTGGACTGGTCAGTAAGCGCCATGCTTATCCCTTCTGCTTATTTTGGAGGCCAGACATCATTGGCTAATCTAATGGCGCGCTCGGGTCGTCACAAGCGCGGTTCGGTCTTATAGGTTAGCGTGTTGGACGATAATCACCTTTGGGAATGTGCGCGGCGGGCCGCTGGCGACTAAGGTTTAGCGGGTATGCCTTGTTCACGAAGGAGCTTTGAAATGGGCTGCCCGCAAGTCTGTGCCAGCGCCACCCTGCAATGCAGTTTCGGCGCCGCACCGGCGGTGCTCAACGTGCTGCCGGTCAACCGCACGCTGACCGGCGGGATGCCGGCGGCGAACATCATGGATCATATTCCGCTGGTCAACGTCACCACGTTTGGCATGTGCATGAGCATGGCCAACCCGATGGTCGCCGCTGCCACGGCTGCGGCGCTGGGCGTACTGACGCCGATGCCATGCATTCCGGCGACCGCCACGCCGTGGATCCCCGGCGGAGCGCCGACCCTGCTGCTGGGCGGGATGCCGGCGATCGATGCCAACAGCACGTTGATGTGCAACTGGGCGGGGGTGATCAAGATCGTGATGCCGGGGCAGATGCAGATGTTGATTCCCTGAGTCAGGCCTGCGCCGGATCTGTCCATTTGCGAAACCACCAGCGCACCCGGGAAATCGGTTTGCCATCGGCATCCAGCGGCCGTCCGTCCTCGGCGAACCCCTGTTCGGGTTCCATCAACTGCCCATTCAGATAACGCGCATCCACCGCCGGTTTGCCGTTGGGATGAAAGCGCTGATAACGCCCCTCACGCACGCCGTCACGATAGAACTCGGCTTCCGCCACTTGGCCGTCGGGAAAGTAATTGAACGACTCGCCATGCAATAACCCACGCCGATAAGTGGCCTTGCGCTGCAGCCAGCCCTCGGGTGCGTAGAAACTGGCGATGCCTTGCAGCTTGTCACGCACGAACGGCATCTGCGCCGAGACCTTTCCGTTGGGGTGAAAGAGCAGCGATGTACCTTGCAGTTCACCCTGGCTGTAATTCAGATCGGCTTGTTTGCGCCCGTCATCTTTGATGTTCAACGGGCCATCGAGTTGACCGTCCTGTAATCGCCCCTTGAGTTGCTTGTCATCCTGCTGCAGATCCAGCGGTGTGATCGCCATGGCTTCTCCTTGTCAGTTGACCTGTACCAACCCGCCCTTGATGGTCAGCATGCCGCCGCCGTCCACGGTCTGTGAGGCCGCGCCTTTGTTGGTCAGGCTGATGCCGGCGTCGTTGGTCAGCGTGGTTCCGGCCTTGTTGTCCAGCGAAGTGCCGGCCTGATTGGTCATGGCGGTGCCGGCCTTCTGGGTGATCGAGGTGCTGGCGGACGTGGCCAGATCCGCGCCGCTCTTGATCGTGAAACTGCCGCCGCTTTGCAGGGTGAGGGTGCCGCTGACCTTGATCGTCAGGTTGCCGTCGACCGTCAGGCTGTAATCGCCGGTGACCTTGTCGGTGTAGTTGCCGCCGGTGCTGTGGTTCTGGTCGGCGCCGACCTTCACTGTGCGACTGTCCTTCACATCGAGGCTGTCGCTGCCGGTCTGGATCGTGACGCTGCGTTTGCCTTTCTCCAGCGTCACGGTTTCATCGCCGTCCTTGACCGTGCGGGTGCGAGCGTTCTGTACCGTGAGGGTTTCGTCGTGGCCGACGGTGGCGGTGGTGTCGTTGAGCACGTTGATCTTCAGATCTTTCTGCGCTTGCAGGAACACCTCTTCGGCATCCTTCTTGTCCTCGAAACGCAGCTCGTTGAAACCGCCGCCGCCCTTGGATGACTGGGTCTTGATCCCGGATTGGGTCTGGTTGGCGGGCAAGGCATAGGGCAGGGTGTTATCGCCGTTGTACACGCAACCGGTGACCAGCGGCCGATCCGGGTCGCCGTCGATGAAGGTCACAATGACCTCCTGACCGATGCGCGGCACGAACTGCATGCCGAAACCCTTGCCGCTCCACGGCAGCACCACGCGGACCCAGCAGGAACTGGTTTCGTCGTTTTTACCGTCGCGATCCCACGGGAACTGCAACTTGATCCGGCCGTATTCGTCGGTCCAGATTTCCTCGCCGGACTTGCCGACGACGATGGCAGTTTGTGGATGCATGCGCGGTTTGGGCGTGAGGCGTTGCGGACGAAATGGCGTGGCCTTGGGGATCGCTTCGAAGCGGTTGCGATAGCTTTCATGACTGGCGTCGTGGGTGACTCGCGTGACGACCCAATCGACGTTCAGGCTTATGTCTTCGTGGCCGTCGAGGGTGAACCAATGGCCCGGCACCAGCCAGCGACAGTCGCTCTCGCCGACGAAGCGTTTCTCCTCGCTGCGCAGCCCGTCGACCCGCTGCTTGGTCAACGCATCGCCCCGAGCCTTGGCGTTGTAACCGCCGGGATGCTCATAGATCGAACGCGGCCCGGCCACGGCTTCGGCCTGGCCATACAGTGAAGTGGCTGGCGTGGTGAATTCGTAATCCGTCGCCTTGTACACCCCGGCCACCGCTTGCAGACAGACCTGGCCTGAGCGGATGCCGTGCAGCTCGCGCTCACCCAACTGCTGGCCCAGATACTTGACCGTCGGCCCGTTGGGGATCTGTACGAAAGCGTCGTTGCTGTCGCCCAGCACGAGCGTGTGCTTGCCGTCCTCGTGGGTGAAGAACCAGAAGATGCCTTCTTCTTCCAGCAGCCGCGAGACGAAGGCGCAATCGGTTTCGCCGTACTGCACGCAGTATTCGCGTGGGGTGTAACTGCCGGTCAACGAGAGTTTGAAATCGGTGAAACCGTGAGCCTTGAAAATCGTGGTGACGATGTCCGAAGTCGCGAGGTTCTGGAACACCCGGTTATTGCTGGCCAGGGTCAGCCACCAGAGCCATGGCCTTAGAACCAGCTGATAGCGCTCGGCGCTGGCGTCAGCGGGGAGCTGGCGGATTTCGGCGACCAGTGCGTCGAAGGGACGGAGTTGGGCGTCGTTGTGCAGGGTAGTGGTGACGTGGCTGGCGATAGCGCTGGTCAGGGTGAGAGGCGTGCCGTCGTTGAGTCCGTTGAGGACCTGCGAACCCAGCACATTGAGCGCTTCGTCGCCGGACAATGACTCGGGATAAAGCGCTGACACCGCGGCAGCAGTGAGGGAGAGGGTAGTGTTGCTGTCGGTGGAACGGGGCATGGCGTAATCCTTTGAGGGGTGTCCCTTTTCCAGCATCCCGGAAGCTCATGGTGGCTACCATTCACTATCCTGATGTAGCCCGACACTGGTGCACATGTCGTTTTTTTTACCATCAAACAACGTGCCTACGTAGAGACCGAACCGACTCAGATGCGTTTTATCAATTTCGGGCCGATCTCCTTCTCCACCTCCCTCATCACGATTATCGGTTTGAGGTGTTTCCAGATCGACGCGGTACTGAGCCTTGATCCAGGGTTTATAGAAGCCGATCCAGGCATTGCAATATGCGCACGCTTTTTTCAGACCACCCAAAGCAACTTGTGTATGGGGATTGAATGAGCCGACGCCCAATTTTGATTCGGTCAATATGCGCAAAAGTTTCAACTCGGCATGAACTTCGCGGCTGTCATTGATAATGTTGATCTCATTTGCCCCGGCGTTGTAAGTGTGGAGCAGCAAAGACTTGGTTTTTGCCTGACGAGCCAGGTTGGTCATGGCACCGGCTTCGGTGAATTTACGCAAGCACCAAGCGATACGACTTTCCTGGGCCGTGGCCGTCAACGGCAACGTTGCACCGGTAATGAGTCGGTGTGCATCTGCCACTTCCGTGACTGTCAATGCAGGAAATTGAGCAGGCAATCCTGCATACCTGAATGACTGTTGTTCCGGCCCACTGTATTTAAGGGTGTACCCCTTGCCGAACTTTTTCTTCCGTTTACTGGTGGAGTAATCCGGCCCCAGAATTGCGTTGCAATAGCGCACGCACGACACGAGGGTAGCGTGATCGATGACGCCAAAGGCACTGAACAGGTTTGCAACCGCCACATGCTCGCCTTTGTTACAGGCGAAATACAAACTCTCGCCCATTCTCATGCACTGCACTTCCTCGACTTTCACACTGGAGTTGTTGTCCAGGTCGCCGTCCCAATTCAGTTGACGGGCAGCAGAGGCGATTACGGTTGAAATCGCCACCAGGTCTTTACTGTTATAGGCAGGAATTGGCATTTACGTCCTTGTGGCCCGAACTATTCCAGGCTGGCGTTGAGGGTGAAAATAACGGGGAAGTGATCACTGCGGATTGGATGTCCCAGACAATACGGGGCAATTTCCAGGATGTTGCCGAACGAGTCGCTGGTCTGGCGAAGGCTCGCATCGCACTCTGCCCGCCAATGCTGGGCAAACAAGACGTAGGCATAGTCGAGCAGCAACAGAACCGGCTGCAGCTCACAGACCTCGATACCTTGAGTAAACATATAGTCGGGCAGATAGGTTTTGGCCGTGAGTTGTGTGTCATGGCCGTAGCCTTGAAGGATGCCCAGCTCGTGAGTGGCTTTTGCGAGTGTTACGTTCTTTATGCTCAGGTGGGTGTAGCCCGGGCTGGTCGGCACCAGGCGATCCATGCCTTTGATTTGCGCGTACGTCTGCGTGGGTATCAGATTCAGGTCACCGCCAAAAAACAGCAGTTTCTTGATGCCAAGCAACTCGGCGTTTTCCTGGATGAAACCGATCGTGTCCACGATATTGCCCGGCGCCATGAACGAGGCATTGGCATGATAGAAAGCGAAACCAAAAGTTGATTTGATGTGCCGTATGATCAGCGGCGCGCGTTGTTCGGTGTGGGACAAAATATAGTTGTCGGTAACGTTCTCGAACTCGGCACTGACATCGTTCCGTATCAACACCATGGAGCCGAGGGTCGTATGTTTTTTCTTGCCGCCTTCCTGCGTCAATATTGCAATGGCGGTGTAACTGCCGGTCAGATCGGCAATCAGGCTTTCATTGATGTTTCCGGTTTTACCCGCTTCGAACAGCGCGATGATATGCGGCTTTTTCTGCGCGATATAAAAATCCAAAAACTTCTTTTTATCGGCATAGGCTTGCGAGTGGATACCCTTTTGATTATCGAAGTGTTGGGCGTTCCAGATCATGATCGAGTACATGCACGCCTCCCTGAGTTTTCGTTACATTCAGCGAACCTAGATGCAACGGCGCCACCGATACCAGGTCGCTCCATTGTCCAGCACAGTCGCCCTCACAGGCGTGCGCCCGGTCATCTGCTCCTGATAGCTCCAGTGCTTCCTGTTGAAGAAAGTGATCTTGACGCCGGACAGAAGCTGGTCCGCACCGGTCAGTATCGTGAGTAGTTTTTTGGCGCGATCCTTGACCCAGGCTTTACTGTAATTTTGATTCTGCTGGGCATTCATTTCATTGGTAAAAAGCACCATGGAGGCATATAGCTCGGCGGCTTTTACAAAGTGTTTCGAGAACTTTATTTCTCTCAAACGACTGAAGTCGTCTACGTTGGCATCCCCTGGATCATCACTGCGATGTTGGGGAAGCGGGCCTTCGAGAATATTCCACGCTGACCATGAAATGGCTTCAAAGAGGTCGGACTGTTCCTCACCGTCAAGTTCATCGGCGACAGCAAGAAGACCATTGGCAATTTGTCCAACCACCGCTTTCCATTGTGCATAGGTCTGGGTTTCCAACTGCGGGGAGGGCATCAAGGTGGTCTTGATTGCCTTTAGCTTTCTTTTGATCTCCGGGAAGCGCCCACCTCTGGCTCGCTGGCTGAAAAGATCTACGCACATGTCGAGCAGATCGTCATCGGCTATGACATACAGCCAGTTCCAGAAATCTCTCAAACTGTTGAAGGGTATCTGGTGATGCCAGGTCAACGGGAATGAACGCTGTGTTGTTTCCGGCACCAGATCAATCTTCCTTGAATATTGCACCGTCAGGTCGGAGTGAACCCATTCCCGGTGGCCGTTGCTCGGAAAGCGAGTTGTGATGATGGGTGAACAAGCCATGTCGTGTTTTCTCCCTTACCCGCGTAACCGTTGCGCTGCGCCTGGCGAGCACTGTTCTGAGCATCCCGCAAGAAGTCAGGACGGCGCTTTTCCACCGTCCTGTTCCTGTCACGTACGCTTACCCATCACTTCCCGGCATTTTTAGCCTCAGCCGCCTTGGCCTGCTGCCACATCGGAATCGCCTTGAAGGCCGTCACCATGTCGTAATCCAGCGCCACCGGTTTCGCGCCTTGCGCGGTGTTCGGCCCCATCGGGGTCTTGCCGTCACGGCTCTGGAACCAGCTCATCCAGAGTTTCGAGCCGGGTTCGGCCATGACCAATGCTGCGTCAGGATCGCTGCCCGAAAGCGGCGGATCGATGGTTTGCGGTGGGTAGCTGGAGGTGGGCAGCAAGAAAGCGGTCATCGGATACTGCGCGCTGCTGTGGCATCCCAGACATCCAGCGCTGGCGAGTCCCGCCGGGAAGTAGTGCGAACCGGTCCAGGCCGGGGTCACGACGGCGCCGTCATTCGGGCCTGACAATCGGCCGTCCCATCCCAGGGTGGAGACCGAATAGGCCGGTGATTTGGGATTGACCCAGTTTTCGCTGAGTTTCTGATTGACCGTTACCGGCGGCGTCAGCGCAGTGGGCGCGGTGTTGATGACGTCCGGGTTGCCGCCCCAGGTGGCGCCCAGCGGAATCATCTTGTCCCAGGCGTCTTTACCCGGCGCGTTCTTGTCGTAGACCAGCGTCGAAAACACCCACCCGGTTTGCGGGGACGCGACGCTGTCCTTGACGATGATGTCGAACTGCATCAACGACACTTTGGTCATCGCCGGTTGAGTGGTGGTGCCCTTGAAGTCTTTGCCGACGCACTGTGTTTTATTCAGCGCGCTGCCATTGCTGGTGTTTACCGGTGCGTAGATTTCCCATTGGGCGGCGCCTTCCATGGGGGCCCAATCGCTGCCACAAGCACTGACCATGGCAAATTTGATGATGACGCTGCCTTCGGCAAACTGCGTGGTGCTCGTTTCCAGCACTGGATTCATCGCGCGTTCAGGGGTTTTGCCCCAGATGTCGCCGAGGGTTTTCGCCGCGCGGGTGTCGTACAGCGTCAGCACATACGTGGTCACGGGCAGGGTCTGATCCGTCAGCGTGCCGGCGGGAAAACCTGACCCGACATACACGCCACGAATGGGCTCACGCTCTATGCCCAGCCAGATCGAGTCGAACCAGCCGCTGCCCTTGTAGTTCCAGTTGGCGTAGTCGTAGACGATCTTGCGCATGTCAGGCGAGACGTAGTCTTTGAGTGCCTGAACGTAGGCGCCGGCGTTGGCCTGGGTGATCTTGCCGTTGCCGGTGGTCTTGCTCCACGGGAATGAGGTGCCGGTCGGCAATTGGGTCGGATAATCATGGCTGAGCGTGAACAGCGGCCCCTTGTAATCCGGCGGCGGGGAAATGGCCGAAGTGAGAAAGGGGTCGATCTGCAAGTTTGCGTCATTGAGCTTTTCGACCGTGGAGGTCAGGAAGGACACCTTGCCCACCAGCTCGTCTTCCGAATGTCGAGTGTCCGCCTGGGCGGACAACGGTATTGCGATACAGGCGCCCAGCAGACTCATCGGGTATTTCAGGCTTTTTTTCATGACATTATCCTTGTCAGTTTTGGAAGAACGCCTTCCTTTCATCACGGTTTTCGTGCACTTGCTGCGGACGCGGGGCGTTACTCCAACACCCACTCCGCCAATTTCCCTGTCACCTGCGTCATCAACACGTTCTCGACATCCCGCGCGCCTGCTGCGCTGCATTTGGCGAGCACGGCTTTGACGATTCCCGAATCAAACTCGAACTGCTTGCCCGTCGCAGCCTTGTAGCGACCGCGCAATTTTTCCAGCTTCGCCAACACGATCCCCTCCAGCGTCGCCTCATCCAGCGGCCGATACGCGACCACCGTCATGCGCGCCAGAAACGCCGGGCGGAAGGCTTGCAGCAGGACTTTGTGCAGCGCCTCATTGAACGCTTCCGAGCCGAGTTGTGCGGTCGGTGTATCGAGCAGCAACTCGGCGCCGACATTGCTGGTGGCCAGCATCACGGTGTTCTTGAAGTCCACCACCAACCCCGTCCCGTCTTCCATCAAGCCCTTGTCGAACACGTTGTAAAACGCTTCCAGCACATCCGGATGCGCCTTCTCGATTTCATCCAGCAACACCACCGAATACGGTTTACGCCGCACGGCTTCGGTCAGCACGCCGCCGCTGCCGTAACCGACGTAACCGGGTGGCGCGCCCTTGAGCTGGCTGACGGTGTGGGCTTCCTGATACTCCGAGAGATTGATGCTGATCAGATTGCGTTCGCCGCCATACAGCGCGTCGGCCAACGCATACGCGGTTTCGGTTTTGCCCACGCCCGTGGGGCCGACCAGCAGGAACACGCCGACCGGTTTTTGCGGATCGGTGAGCCCGGCGCGATAGGCCTGCAAACGTTGCGCGATGGTGTTGAGCGCGGTGCTCTGGCCCATCACTCGCTGACCCATGCGTGTGCCGAGCGTGCGCACGGCGTGGGCTTCGTCGGCGAGCATTTTGCCGACGGGGATGCCGGTCCAGCCGGCGATCACGGCGGCGACGGTTTTGCCGTCGACCTGCTCGGGCACCAGCGGATCGTCCTGGCGGATCGCATCGAGCCCGGCTTCCAGACGCAGCAGTTCGGCGGCCAGATGATCGATGCGGCTGTCGATGGCTTCATCCGGTTTGTCGCTGTCGGCGCGTTCACTGAGGTCAAGTAATTCGCGGCGAGTGTCGAGCAGTTCGCGCACCGCCACGCGCTCTTCACTCCAGCGGGTTTCCAGTTCGCGGATGGCCTGGACGTTGGTCTTCGATTCGCTTTCCAGCAGGGTGATGCGCTCGCGGTGATCAAGCCCCGTGGCCTGTTCCCGGCGCAGGCGTTCGACTTCTTCTTTGAGGCTTTGCTGACGGTGGCGCAGGCTCTCCAGCGGCGGCGGTACATCATGCTGGCCGAGGGCGACCCGGGCGCAGGCGGTGTCGAGGACGCTGATGGCCTTGTCCGGCAACTGGCGGCCGGAAATGTAGCGATGCGAGAGCTTCACCGCTTCATGGATCGCGGCATCCAGCACCTGCACGCCGTGATGCTGTTCGAGTTTGGCGGCGACGCCCCGGAGCATTTCCACGGCGGTGATTTCGTCCGGCTCTTCCACCTGCACAAGTTGGAAGCGGCGGGCGAGGGCCGGGTCTTTCTCGAAATATTTCTTGTATTCCATCCAGGTCGTGGCGGCCAGCGTGCGCAGTTCACCTCGGGCCAGCGCGGGTTTGAGCAAGTTGGCCGCGTCGCTACCACCCTCGGCACCGCCAGCGCCGATCAAGGTGTGGGCCTCGTCGATGAACAGGATGATCGGCTTGTCGGCGTTGCGAACCGCGTCGATCACGCCTTTGAGTCGCTGTTCGAATTCACCTTTGACCCCGGCCCCGGCCTGCAGCAAACCAAGGTCGAGCACCCGCAAACTGACTTCCTGCAACGACGGCGGCACATCCCCCGCGGCGATGCGCAGCGCCAGGCCTTCGACCACGGCGGTTTTGCCTACGCCCGGCGCACCGACCAGAATCGGGTTGTTCTGCCGGCGTCTCAGAAGAATGTCGATGCACTGGCGAATTTCGCCATCGCGACCGACGATCGGGTCGATGCGCCCGGCATGGGCGTCGGCGGTCAGATCCTGGGTGTATTGATCGAGCACCGAGTCTTGCCGTGGCGTTGGACTCCCCGAAGACACGGAACGCGGGCCGACATGCTCGCGTGAGTTTTCCGTCCACTCCAGCAGATTTGCGCGCAGCGCTTCTTTGGGAATTCGCAGCAATGACGATGCACTGTTGAGCAGCAGGCTGCGGCGTTCGTCACGGTCAATCAACGCCAATAAAAGCAGCCCGGAACGAATGCTGTCGATCCCCAGCACACTGGCCTGCACCACCGCGTCTTCCAGCAATCCCAGCGTGTGCGAAGACAGCGCTGGTGTGCGGGTGCTGCCAGCCTTGAACAGGTCCAGCGCCTTGTTGATCTCCGCCGTCAGCGCATCACGCTCCAGCCCGAAGCGCGGCAGCAGAAAGGCAAAATCGCCGCGCTCGATATCCAGCAGTTCCAGCAACAGATGCTCGATCTCGACGAAGTGATGCCCGCGCTGCAAGCACCGTTGCGCGGCACGTTCGAGGGCGCGGCGGTTGTCCGGGTTGAGGCGTCCGATCAGGCTGGCCAGTTCCATTTCAGGTGATCTCCAGCTGACGCAGGCGGGTTTCGATCCGTTGCACGGCCAGGCTGGTCTGCCGTTGCAGGCCGCCGTTCCAGCTCAACAGTGCCGGGGTTTGTCGGCCGAGTTGCAGCGGCCCCGCACCGCGTACCAGCAGCACCAGTTTCACGTCCAGATCCGGGCCGAAATACAGCGCAGCGAGGCTCGCCAGTGCCGGATGCGCTTCGCCGTCCGGCAAGAAGCGCGCGGCCTGCGTCGATGGCAGCGGCCCCAGCGTCAGGCGAATTCCGGCGTGTTCATCCCAGACCCGAGTCCCGGCAACAGCGCTGCGACCCAGTTGCAGATTGCGTCCGCCGGCTTTCATGACGCTGCGGCTGGCGCGTGGGATTTCACGCCACGCCCCTTCATAGGCGCTCAGTTCCACCGTCACGGAAAACTGCTCACGGACAATCGCCGCGAACCCGGCCAATGAGCGGCGACCATCGGCGTACAACGCCGTGCAGGCCAGAACGGCGCAGTCGGGAATCGCCTGGCGCTCTTGCAGGGATTTGGGTAACAACCCGGTCAGCGCCCGCAGTTGCGCCTGCACCGGCGAGGCGCCGGGCGTGGTGAAACCGAGGGCGATCCGGTGTTTGCGCATCACCTTGTACAGCAGGCTCAGCAGCCGATGCTGGAACAGGTCGAGGAATTCGGCGGGCGCATGATCCTTGGCTCGCGCCCGTTGTTGCAGCCATTCCTGATAGGCGTAAGGCAACGGGCCGTCGGGGCCGCCGAGGCCGAACATCGGCGAGTTCAGGGTCAGCGGTTCACCGGGGTTTTCCTCCAGGCTTTCGATCTGGCTGGCGGCGAACAACGGCGTCAGCGGCCCGCGCAACTTCAGCGCTTCGGCCTGTGGCGATGTACCCGAACCGAGCGCGTCGGCCTGCGGCTGTTCGCGCTCCAGCAACAGCAACGCCTGCAACCATTCGAACGCCTGCGGATCACGGCGCAGGCGCTGGCTCAGGGTCAGAGCGACAGGGGCATGCCGGCTTGGGGTTGCCATGCCTTGACCTCCTTGTCTGCCTGCATGAGTACCGTGCGCACGAAGCGATTGGCCGTGGCGTACACCGAAAAGAATTGCGCGAGTACCGCTGAAAACAACACCGCGCTGCTGCCGACGAAATGCTGTGGATCGAGCTGCAATTGCACTTCGAGCCCGTTGCGCCAGCCGCGCCAGGCGTCGGCGCCGACATGGCCGATCACCCGCTCGCAACCGAGGTTCAGCAGACCTTCAATCTGGCGCAGGGCGCTGGCCTCGTCGCGCAGGTTGTGCAGGGTCAGGATTTCCTTCAGCGCATCCAGTGCCTGTGGCCCTTCGACCAGCGACAGATGATTGAGGGTCAGTTGCGAGACCAGCCGCCAGCGCGAATCACCGTCCAGACGCGGCAGGCTTTGCGGGCTCGGTGGATTGCGCAGGCGCGCCCACGCCACCGGGCCCGGCCGTTCGAAACCCAGCGGCGTACCGGCGGGCAGGCTCTGGGCCAGATGCCGATTGGTGCACAACAGTTCGGCGGTCAGGCTGTAATCGGGCAGGTCGGTCTGCGGTTCGAAACGGGTGTCGACGACACTGATCAGCAGATCGCTGCCGAGCCGGTTCGGCGTCTGTCCGTTGACCCGTCGCGCGTGCCAGTAACGTTGCCGGTCACCGCTGCTGTGCTGGCTGCCGAAATACGCCGGCAGCCGCTGCACACCGCTGGCGGAGCTGGCGCGCACGCTGCGGATGCTGTGGATTTCGACGCTGTTTTCCCGGTGGCTGTCGGCGACCAGTCGATACTCGCTGCGGGTGCCGTCCGGGCGCAAAGGCTCCGAAGTGCGCGGGAACAGGTTGATAACCGGCGCGCAGCCGAGGGCGATATCGCTGGCCTGCAAATGCAATCGGCCGGCCGGAGCACGATCAAAAACGATGTACAGATACAGCGTCTGGCTGTCACTCGAAACACCGGACAGCGGCAGATCAAAGAAGTGGAATTTGTCCGGGAATGCGAAGTACTCGGCCAGCAGACGCATGCCCGGATGCACGCCATCTTCGTCCGGCAGCAGCACTTCGTCGTCGGCGAATCCGACGACCTTCGGCAGGCCTTTCACGCGGGCGGGAATGCTCCCCGGCGAGCCGGCCAACACCTGCACCGCGTGGGCGCCGAGCAGATCATAGAGGCTGGCGTTGACCACCGGTGACGCGGCCAGGTGAATGCGCAGTTGTTCGATGCCAAGCTCTGACCACTGACTGTCGCCGAGGCAACGCAGACTCAGGCGCAACGCCGAGCGGGACTGCGCCACACCGGTCAGCGCCTGGGCTTCATCGCTACCCAGCAACAAGGCTTCGCTGATTTCTACCGGCCACAACCGCACGGCTGCACTGGTGCGAAAGTGAATGCTCTCGCCCTTGCTGGTGGTGACGAACAGCGGCGTGTCCCGGGGCAGGGGATAGCCGCCGTCGAGGTTGCCTTTGCTCGGGTCCGGTTCGAAC
This sequence comes from Pseudomonas sp. B21-021, assembly GCF_024749205.1. Taxonomy (NCBI): domain Bacteria; kingdom Pseudomonadati; phylum Pseudomonadota; class Gammaproteobacteria; order Pseudomonadales; family Pseudomonadaceae; genus Pseudomonas; species Pseudomonas sp. B21-021. Next base: position 3,938,623 of record NZ_CP087192.1, on the reverse strand, counting down.
TGGACGATCGCGCAGGACGGCAACGGGCGCATGGCCAGGGGATAAAGCTGTTCGAGCAATGCGTCGCTGAACTCGGCGTAGTCGTCATCCAGCCGTCGTTGCAGGCGTGCGGCGAGCAGGGCGAAACCTTCCAGCAAACGTTCGACGTGCGGGTCCGGGCATTCGCCGGGAGACAACTCCAGACGTCGCGCGACTTTCGGATAGCGCTCGGCAAACTGTCCGCCGGCATGTCGCAGCCAGGTCAGTTCGCGCTGGTAATAGTCGAGCAGTTGCGGGTCAATCGAGTCGCTCATGGCGCACCTCCAGCCCTTCGTTGCCGGGCTCGATGACAAACGCCACCGGCCAGTGCTGCGTGCCGCTGCGCAACTCGCCGAGCAGGCGAATGCTCAGGCGCTGCGGGTGCTCGGGCAGGGGATTGACCTGAACCTCGCCGAGCAGCAGGCGCGGTTCGAAATGGGTGATGGCTTCGCGAATGTCCCGCGCCAGACGGCGACGGTCATCGCTGCGCTGTTGTTGCAGGGCGCTCCAGTCCGCGATGCCGTAGTCGATGACACTGGGCGGGGAGGTCAGGGTGCGCGGGCCACGGCGGGTGTTGAACAGGCGCCCGAGCTCGGTGTGCACCGAGTCGAGCAGATCCTGCCGATCGAACTCCCGCGTCCCGTCGCCCTCGCTCGAGGCGAGGCGTTCGAACAGCGGTGGAAGTAAGCCGGTGCCTGCCATGGCCGCGCCGCCGGGTTAGCTGACGAGCTTGTTGGCGGCCATGTCCCAGGTCGAGGCAGCCGTGCCTTCCTTGGTGCCGTCGTCTTTCTGCGCGGTGAGTTCCCATTTGATTTTGGTGAAGTTCAGGGACAGGGTTTCCACCGGTTTGCCGCCGGTACCGCCGCTGACGCTGACGTTGGAAATCACCACGTTGGTCAGGGTGTAGATGATGAAGGGCAGCAGTTGCCCGCTGCCTTCGGCGGCGTTGCGGCCGATGGTGATCTTGGCTTCCGGGATCGGCTTGCCGGCGCAGCAGTACTCGTTGAGCGACGGTGTCGAGGTGTCGACGAATTTGGTCAGGGTGAACTCGCCGACGTGGGGCTTGCCGGAGGTGCGCTCCGAGTTGCTGACGTCGTTGGTGACTTGCATCGCCACGTTGTGGCTGTAGGACATGACTTCGATCTTGTCCGCGTAACCCTCGAGCAGGCTGTCGCCTTTGATGTCGCCGCCGAGGTCGAGAATGATTGCATCCATCGCTTGAAACTCCTGAAAGGTGTCGCGCTAGGCAAACGGGAGGCGCCCGCAGGAAATCCGGCGGGCGCAGGCAGGTCAGGCGGCTACCGGTGGCGGCAGCGTGGCAACCAGGCGGATCGACGCGGTCAGCTCTTCGAGCTGGAAGTGCGGCCGCAGGAACACCGTCGCGCGATAGGCACCGGGCTTGCCGGCAACTTCGGTGACGTCTACCCGCGCTTCACGCAACGGGTACTGCGCCTTGATTTCCTGCGGCGCGTTGTCGTTGATCAGCACGTAGTCGGCGATCCAGTTGTTGAGGTAGGTCTGCACGTTGTCGCGGGTCATGAAGCTGCCGACCTTGTCGCGCATGATCACCTTCAGGTAATGGGCGAAACGCGAGGCTGCGAGCACGTACGGCAACATCGCCGAGATCCGTGCGTTGGCGTTGGCCTCGTTGGTGTTGTAGACCTTGGATTTGTTGGTGGTCTGGCCGCCGAAGAACACCGCGACGTCGCTGTTTTTCTTGTGGCACAGGGCGATGAAGCCGAGGTCGTTGAGCTCCTTCTCGCGGCGGTCGGTGATCGCGACTTCGGTCGGGCACTTCAGAGACAGATCGCCGGAACTGGTGCGGAAGGTGTGCGCCGGCAGGCCTTCGACCGCGCCGCCGCCTTCAGCGCCACGGATCGCCGCGCACCAGCCGTACTTGGCAAAGGCTTCGGTGATGCGTTGCGACAGCGCCCACGCGGCGTTGCCCCACAGGTATTTGCTGTGGTCGGTGCCGTTGGTGTCTTCGACGTAGTTGATGCCTTCCACCGGCGACGTGTCCGGGCCGTAAGGCAGACGCAGCAGGAAGTGCGGCAGCACCAGGGAGACGTAACGCGAGTCTTCGCTTTCGCGGAACGAGCGCCACTTGATCAGCTCCTGGCTCTCGAACACTTTCGACAGATCACGTGGCACGGCCAGTTCGGTGAAGCTGTTCATGTCGAACAGACGCGGGCTTGCGGCAGCGATGAACGGGGCGTGGGCAGCGGCGGCAACGTTCGACAGTTTCTCCAGCAGGCCGATGTCCTGCGGGTGCCGGCCGAAGGTGTAGTCACCCACCAGCAGGCTGAACGGATGGCCACCGAAGGTGCCGTATTCCTCTTCGTAGATCTTCTTGAACAGGGCGCTCTGGTCGAACTCGACGGCTTTTTCCAGATCGTTCTGCAGCTCTTTCTGGGTCACGTTGAGCAGGCGCAGTTTCAGCCGGGTGCTGGTTTCGGTGTTCTGCACTAGCATGTGCAGGCCACGCCAGGACGCTTCGAGTTTTTGCAGGTCCGGGTGGTGCAGCACTTCGTTGAGCTGGGCGCTGATCAGCTCGTCGATCTGGCTGATGCGGTCGTTGATCATCGCCACGGTGTCCTTGTCGATGGCCATGCCTTCGTCGAGCACCTGGGTGGCGAATTCCGCGAGCATGTCGCGGGCGTAATCCTGCTGACTGTCGTCATGGGCCATGCGGCCCTCGGCGATGATTCGATCGAGCAGGGATAAAGTCTCGGCAGCAGCATTTTCGCTGGCTTGATTCTGGGCGGCGGCGGGCATGGCGAATTCTTCCTCGGTCAGGTGGACGATCAGGCTTGCGGTTCGGCCGGAGCTTCGGCATCAGCGGCCGGGACAGCGGTGTCCGGGCGGGCCGACTTGATCTCTTGCAAGCCTTCGGTGTTGGCGATGACGTCGCGCAGCAGCTTGTCCAGATCGTCATTGCCGTCGAGTTTGGTCAGCAGGTCGCGCAGGCGCTGGCGGGCTTCGAACAGACGCCGCAGCGGCGTGACTTGCTCCACCACCTTGACCGGGTCGAAGTCGTCGATGTGCTTGAAGTTGAGTTCGATGTTGAGCTTGCTGTCGTCGCCGCTGAGGGTGTTGTTGACTTGCAGCGTGGCGCGGGGAGCGATGGAGGCGAGGACGTCGTTGAAGTTGTCACGGTCGATTTCGGTGAAACGGCGCTCGGTCAGTTTTGCCAAGGGTTCGAGCGGCTTGCCCGAGAGGTCGGCGAGGATGCCGACCACCAGCGGCAATTCCTTTTTCTCGATGGCGTTGCCGATTTCGACGTCATAGGTGATTTGCACTCGGGGCGGGCGAACCCGGTCGAGCTTGTGCTGGGTACTTTCTGCCATGTCGGCGGACTCCGATGCGATGAGCGGGCGCAATGCATCGGGGAGGCCCGTTCATCGCTTTCCCTTGCTGGACCACAGGTTAGAAAGGGTGGCAGATGACCTGTCGTTCCTTTGACAAACCTTCCTCATTCGGCTGTAGGAACCGAACTACCCAAGACGCTAGAACAGGTCTATAAAAATGCAAGCGAAAAACTTTTTTGGACTGACTGGCGAAAAGGAAAATTCATTTTGTCTGCACGACTTTTTCTAATGATCGGGTTTGCGCTGCTCGCCGGCTGTTCGTTTTTCGGGCCGAAAGTCGATCTCGACAGCCTGACCCTCGACGTCGCGCCCAAGGCCAATGACGACACCCCGATCGCCGTGGATTTCATCGCGGTCAACGATCCGGATCTGCTCAAGCAACTGTCGGGCATCAGTGCCCGCCAGTGGTTTGCCGAGCGCGAGCAGTATCAGCGCGACTATCGTCAGCTGATGAGCGTGTGGGGGCTGGAGCTGGTGCCGGGGCAATTCATCGACCGCCAGCCGTTCCCTTTGGGGGGCAAGCGGGCGGCTGGACTTTTGGTCTTCGCCAGCTATAACACTCCCGGAGCGCACCGCCTGCGGCTGGACGATCAGAGCGACGCATGGCTCAAGTTCGACAGTCGCGAGATGAGCCTGGTCAGCAAGGAAAACTGAAACACACCGTCCGCCGCCGGTTCGCGGTGCAGTCGAAGGGAGTCGTATGAGTCTGCTACCTGACGCGGTCTGCTGGCATGAAGGCATGCAATTGCTGCCACAGCATTTTCAGTTACAGGGCCTGCGGGCCGAGGCGCTCGGCGCGCATCTGGCTCAGGCGTGCAATCCGTGGTTTTTTGGCGTCAGCCACATGGAGTTCGACCCGTCGGCGATGAGCGCCGGGGTGGTGCGGGTGCTGTCGTTGCAAGGGACGATGCCGGACGGTCTGCCGGTCAATCTGCAAGTCGGTGTCGACCCGACGCTGGAGCTGGACGTCGCTGCCGCGATCGACGCCACGGACGATGCGACGGTGACGGTTTATCTGGCGATCAGTCCGCTGTGGCGCGCCGGTCAGTTGCTGCCGCTCAAGGGACGTCTGCAATCGGTGGTCGGCGAGGCGTTACCGGACCTCACCAGCGGCGAATTTCCTGAATCGATCACGGTGTGGCGTCCCAATCCACGCCTGTGCACGCAACTGAACAAAGCCGATTCAATCTGCCTGCCGCTGCTGAAAATCCGCAAGGAGGGCGGTGGTTTCCTGCCGTTGCCGTACACGCCGCCGACACCGGTCCTGCTGCCGGAATCCCCATTGGGTCGGCGAGTGGCCGGGCTCTGCGCACGGGCGCGGGAGAAGTGCCTGTTTCTCGGCGGGCGATTGCGTCAGGCGCAGCAGGCCGGCAATCAGGATGACGCGCTGGAAATCCGCCGGCAGATGACGGCGTTATGGGCGCGGCTGCCGGAAGTGGAAGGGGCGCTGATCAGCCGTGTTGCTCATCCGCAAAGCATTTATGTGCAACTGCTGGGACTCGCCGGTGCGTGGTCGGCGCTGGATCCGCTGGCGGGTGTGCCGGCTTTTGCGCCATTGGATTTCCTCGAATTGCAGCGCGGTTACGAACCGCTGCTCGACTGGCTGGAAAACACCCTGGAACTGATCCGCGCCGGTTACCGCAGCATCGCGTTCGAGCGCGGTGAGCAGAGTTTTTCCATTCAGTTGCCGGACGAGCAACCGAGCCAGCGTCTGGTCATCGGCCTGCGCATGCCCAACGGGGCCAGCGAGCAGGCGGCCGGCGAATGGCTGCGAGGGGCGATCATCGCCTCGGCGCCGCACATTGCCTTGCTCAGCCGCCAGCGCATGAGCGGTCTGACGCATCAGGCCATGAGCCGCAGCGAGCAGGTGGCTTATAGCGTCGGCGACGACACCCGGCTGTTCGTGGTGACCGCCGAAGGCAGCTGGTTCGACGCGCAACTGCCGCTGACGATCGCCGCGCCGGCCACCAAGTTGACCAGCAGTCCGTGGCAAGTGGTGTTGTTTGTCGCCCAGAACAGTGAACGTGCCTGATCACACAAGGAACGTCGTATGTCGCAAGGAAGTGCCGCAAGCCTCGGGTTGCAGGACGCTCCGCTGAGCAGTGCGTTCCGCCACACCTGGCAGCAGTGGTCGCAGGACTGGAGCCAGTTGCCCAAGGACAGCGAGGACGAAGCGGCGCTGGTCGAAACCGTGGTCGAACTCTCGACCCAGGCTTCGCAACGGCTGTGGCGTACCGCGTTTGCCAAGGTGGGTGATTCGGCGACCGAACAGGTCAAGGCACTGGTGTATGCCTTTGTCGCGCTGGTCGATGAAACCCTGCTGTTCAGCCCGTGGCCGGGCCAGAGTGCCTGGCAGGAAAAGCCCCTGGAATCGCGACTGTATTCCAGCCGTCAGGCCGGCGAGCAAGTGCCGGCGGCGATCCAGACCCTGCTCGATGAACAGCAACCCACCACCCGCGATCTGGCCAACGTGTATTTGCAGTGCCTGATCCTCGGTTTCCACGGACGCCTGCGCGGTGAGCAGGGTCAGGTGCAACGGGAAAAATGGCGGCGGGCGCTGTTCACGTTTGCCTGGCAGGACGAGGCCGATTACGCCGCTGTCAGTCAGCGACTGGTACAGCCTTCGCTGGCGACACCCTTGCAGTTGCCGGTACGCACAGCGTTGCCCGACGGCTTTCGTCTGGCGCTGGGCATACTGGCGATGATTCTGTTGCTGACCGGGTTAGGGCAGTTTCTGTGGCGCGACATCCGTCAGGAACTGGAGCCGGTGTTGCAGGCGCCCGATACGCTGACGGCGCCGGAGCAAGACTCATGAGTACCCTGACGATCGTGGCCTGGGTGGTCGCCATCCTCCTGCTGCTGGTGATCATCGCGGTGGCGGTGTGGTGGCTGCGCACCCAGAGCGGCGCGGCGATCCGCAGTTTCTACGCCGCCGTGCGGCACATGGAACAGGAGCAGGGCGCCCACGACCGGTACCAGATGCCGTGGCTGCTGATGCTTGGCGATGAAACCCAGGGCGCGCAACTCGCCACTCAGTGGCGTTTGCAACCCACCGACAAACCGGCTTGGTTCGGTCGCTGGTGGTCGGATTCCGAAGGTGCGGTGCTGGTGGTGCCGCAGGCGCTGTTTCTGCCGGAAGACGGCATGCACCTGCAACGCGGCGGCTGGTGGCGCCTGCTCGGGCTGATCCTGCGCCTGCGCAGCAAGCGTCCGCTGGACGGGGTGATCTGGACAGTGCCGGTCAGTCGGTTGAGCAATCTGGAACAAGCCACGCAACTGGGGCTGGCGGCGCGTCGGCGTTTCATCGATCTGTTGCAGCGCTTTGGTCTGAGCCTGCCGGTGTATGTGGTCATCACCGGGCTGGAAGAACTGCCGGGGTTTCAGGAGCTGATCAGCGCCTTGCCGGACGAGGCTCGCGATCGCACCTTGGGCTGGTCGTCGCCCTACGCCCGCGATGCGGTGTGGCAGGGGCAATGGAGCGATCAGGCGCTGGATCGGCTGCACCGTGCGGTGGCGGAAGCAGTGATCGAAATCGGCACCTTGTCCGGGCATCTGAGTGCCGATCTGTACGCCTTGCCGGAACGTCTGGAAACCCTGCGCCGTGGTTTGCAGAACGTGCTGGAGCCGGTGTTTCAAGGCAACGCTCAGGGCGAAGCACCGTGTTTTCGTGGGGTTTACCTGACGGCCAATCAGCCGGCCGACGATGCGCTGGACGGTTTTTCTGCCGATGACAGCGGCCTGCAGCAAAGTGCGTTTGTGCGTCAGTTGTGGCGCCAGCGAATAGTCGGCGAACGCGGACTGGCCCAGGGCGTGCCGCGCCTGTTGCGCTTGCGCCAGCGCTGGCAGCGAGTGACCGCCGGGGTGGCGCTAGTGGTCGGGGTGGTGTGGGCGGTGGCGATGCTCTGGGTCTGGCACGCATCGGTCAAGGACGCCCATGAACTGGCGCGACTGCTGCAAGGCGCGCAGAAGAATTATGTGGCGGTCACCGACGACGAGCATCGGGTCGAGCCGACCCGGCGCAACGTGCAGAACTTCTGGCGGGTGCTGGAGAGGGCGCCGCACTGGCACTACGTTTCGCTGGCCTTTCCGACGTCGTGGTTTTCTTCGCTGGACGGGCGACTCGAACAGGAAGTGTTCAGGTCGACCCAGCGCCACATGCTGCAACCGCTGCACGATCTGCTGGTCGCGGAGCTGGCAAAAATCAAGGCGATTCGCGCCACCGACCGACGCACCAGCGTCGAAAGTGAAGACCCGGCGCAGTGGCAGAATTATCAGAAGGCCACGGATCTGGTCGAGCGGGCCTTGCGTCTGGAACAACAGAACCAGTTGTTCGCCCAGGTGCAGAACAATCAGCGGGTGCCGCTGGAAGACTTGGCGCAACTGAGCAACAGCGCGCTGTCGCTGAACCTCAACGCCGGCACCTTGCCCCACGCCGCCTACTACAACCGACTGCTCGCGGCCAATGATGGCGGCGACTTGCAGGCGCTGGATCTGAGCGTTGAACGGCCGTTGATCGTGAGTAATTTCACCGGGCTGATGGAGCGCTGGCTCGATCAGTATTTTCTGGCCGACAACTTCGTCAGCAAGGCCGGCTACCTCAAGTTGCATCTGGAACAGCTTGAAGCCGGGAGTGGCAACAGCCTCACCGAACTGGAAGACCTGCGCGCGCTGATCGATGACCTGCAAGCGGCGATCGCCCTGACCAACTCGACCTGGAGTCGCGGCAAGGGCCAGGAGCTGGTGCCGGGTTATCGCGAGTTTCTCGACAAGGTGCGCAAGAGTTCATTGCTCGGCCCGGCCGTCGAACAGCAGCTCGATGCACAGGCCGGCAAGTTGCAGCAGAGCTTCCGCGATCAATGGATCGCCCAGGTGGGTTCGCGGGGCAATCTGCTGGTGCAGCAGGGCAGCGGGCAACTGGCGTTGCAGGATCAGGTGGTCAAGCTCAACAACGCGGTGCAGGCGCTGTTCAAGCGTGACTTCGTCTCGATTGCCCTGCGCGCCAGTCAGGACAGCGTCAACCGGCAAGGCCAGACCGTGGACGGCGATGACCTCAACGAGTCGCTGAATTATTTCGCCAGCTATAAAAGCTACGTCGCCGAAGAGCTGCCGCGCATTCCGCCGGCCTACCGCGAAGCATTGCTGCAAGCGGCCGAAACCGCCGCCGCGCAAGCGATGTGGTTGAGTCTCAAGGATCACGATGACCAGACTCATCCCTATGCGGTGTTCAACGTGCAGGCGGTGCAGGCGATGAACCTGCAAAAGGCCTTTGTCGAGGTCCATCGCAGTGATCTGGCGGCACGTCTGCAAGGGGCGCTGAACCGCCGGGCGATGGCGCAGATCGTTGGCGGGCTGGATGAAATCACCGCGCAGCCGCTGTTCGGTGGCCGCACGGAAATCAGCCAGTGGGACGGCTCGAAAAACCTTGGCCTGCAACTCTATGGCGCCAGCGACGTGCAGGATCTGAAGCTGAGCCTCAAACAGCAATTCAACACCATGCTCGGCATCACCGAGCGTCGCGCCCCGGCGCTGGAGTGGCTGAAGACCCAGCAGGGCACCCTGTCGGCGCTGGATTACGAGCGCGTGACCCAGTTCAGCGCGCTCAACGACGAATTGCTCAAGTACAAGGATTCGAACCCGGCCAGTTCGCCGGCGCAGATCGAGCAACTGGTCAGCCGCGACTTCATTGAAATGGACACCGGTTCCTGCGTGCAGGTGTTGCAGACCGCCAATCTGACCGGCGGGCGCGGCACCCTGGCGATGCGGGCGGTGGAATTGCAACAGTCGGCCCTGCAACGCTGCCAGTTTCTGCAACGGCAACAGGCGGCTGCCGCGTGGAACGAGCTGGCCGGCTACTTCAATCAGTACCTGGCCGACCGCTTTCCGTTTGCCAACGGCGTGCAGGCCCAGGATGCCGACCCGGCGCGGGTCCAGCACTTTCTGGAAATCATCGACAAGCGCTTGCCCGTGGCCCAGGCCGGACTGGTCTTGAGCCAGACCCCGGAGCGGCTGGCGGCGGAAGATTTTCTCAACCGGGTGAAGCAGGCCAGCGTCTGGCTGACGCCGCTGTTCGTGCGCGACAAGAGCGGCATTCTCGGCGTCGAGCTGGACGTGCGCTGGCGTACCGATCGCGAAGAAGAGAAGGGCGCCGATCAAGTGATTGCCTGGGGCTTGCTGGCCGGCAATCAGCAGATCAGCTATCCCGCTGCCGACCAGCCGAATCTGCGCTGGATGCCCGGTCAGCCGATCCGCCTGACCCTGCGCTGGGCGCGCAACGGCAAGGAGCGTCCGGTCAACGATCCGCTGCAACCGAACCTGGTGGTGCGTGATCTGGAGGCCGGTTGGGAGTATGGCGGGCCGTGGTCGCTGCTGCGCCTGATGCGCGCGCACTTCTCGGTGCAGCGCCAGCCGAGCATGGATTACACCGATTTCCCGCTGAGCCTGCGCCTGCCGGTTACCGCGCAGAACGACAGCGTCACCAGCGAATTCACCCGGATGTTCGTGCGCGTGTCGCTGATGAGCCAGGGCTCGAAACTGCCGTTGTCGATTCCGCCGTTGCCGACCCGCGCGCCGCGTTCACCGTTCCAGGTGACCGGCACCACCGCCGCCCTTGAAGCCCAGAAGGAGGATTTGTGAGCCTGCCATCGACCCCGTTGCCGGACCTGATCGATCAGTTGCTCGCGCCCATCAGCGACGACGCGCCCTGTGGTGCGGATCTGCGCTATGAGCGCGAGTACGACCAGTTGCGCGATCTGCGCCGCGAGGACGACGCGAGTTTGCCCACGGGTGTCTGGCAGTCGACCCTGAAACGCGCCAACTGGCCGGAAGTCGAGCGGCTGACCACCACGTTATTGCTCGAACGCAGCAAGGACCTGATGCTCAGTGCCTGGCTGGGCGAGGCCTGGCTGCATTTGCAGGCACTCGATGGACTGCCGGGCAGTCTCGCGCTGATTGCCGGTCTGTGTGAGCGCTATCCCGAGCATCTGCATCCGCAGGCCGACGACGGTGATCAGTCGTGGCGGGCGATTCCGCTGGAATGGCTGGTGCGTCGCTACAGCGAAGTGCTGCTGACCCGGGTGCCTTTATTCGGAGCAAACAACAGCGATTTTGAGAGTTACACCCTCGAAACCTGGCGGCGGATTCAGGTGCAGCAGGTGCAGGCCAACGACTCCAAAGGCGCCAAGGCGTCGGCCGAGACCGCGCGCAGCGAACACAAGAAAACCATCGAGCAGGTGCGGGCCACGCCCATGGCATTCTGGCTGCGCCATCAAGGCAATCTGCTGCTGAGCCTGCAACACCTGCAGCGTCTGGATACCTGGTGCGATGCGTATCTGGGAGATCAGGGACCTGGGCTCGGACCGTTGCAGGACACCCTTCAAGCGTTGTTGACCCTGGTTCAGGAGTTCATCGCCATGCACCCACAACAACCACTGTCGGCACCGCCGCCTGCGCCGGTCGTGGTCTCACCGGTTGAAGCGTCTGTCACGGCCACGCCCGAAGCCGCGCCAGTGCCGCGCGAACCGGCCAGCCGCGAAGAGGCTTATCGGCAATTGCTGCTGATCGCCGAGTACCTGGCCCGCACCGAGCCCCACAGCCCGGTGCCGTATCTGATCCGACGCGGGGTGGAGTGGGGCAACAAGCCGTTGAGCGAGCTGCTTGGCGAGCTGATTTCGGCAGACGCCGAATCCCGGCGCCTGTGGACTTTGCTCGGCGTGCTTTAGTGCACGCGCTGGTTGTTGAGTTTCGGCGGCAACTGCAACGGCGTCAGTACCGGTTGTCCGGAGAAGAACGCCACCAGATTTTTGCCCACCAGCTCCACGGTGCCTTGGGTGGCTTCCGGTGACAGACCGGCGACGTGCGGGGTGAGAAGCACATTGCTCAGGCCTTTCAGCGCATCGGGCACTTGCGGCTCGTGATCGAACACATCCAGCGCCGCCCCGGCGATTCGACGTTGCTCCAGTGCGCTGATCAGGTCGGCAGTGGCGATCACGCTGGCGCGGGCAATGTTGACGATAAAACCGTTGGGCCCGAGGGCATCGAGCACCGGACGGGTCACCAGATGCTGGCTGCCGATGCCGCCGGGCGTGGCGACCACCAGAAAGTCCGAGGCCCGGGCCAGTTCGGTCGGGGTCGAGCAGAACGCGTAAGGCACGTCACTGCGCACCTGACGGTTGTGGTAACTGATCTCCATGTCAAAGCCCAGACCGGCGCGTTTGGCAATCGCCATCCCCACCGCGCCCAGACCGAGAATCCCCAGGCGCTTGCCGGCCAGCGACGGGCGCATGATCTTCGGCCACTCGCCCCGACGCACGGCGGCATCGCAGCGCGGAATGTCACGCACCAGCGCCAGCAGCATCGCCATGGCGTGGTCGGCCACCGATGAAGCGTTGACACCGGCGCCGTTGGTCACGGTCAGCCCCCGGTCGCTGGCGGCTTGCAGGTCTACCTGCTCGTAACCGGCGCCGATCACGCAGATGATTTTCAGCGCAGGCAAGGCAGCGATTTCTTCAGCGTATAAGCCCAGCGGGCCACGGGTCAGCACCGCGTCGATCCGTGCCCCGTGAGTGGCGATGGCTTGCGCCCGCTCGGCAGGAGTCGGCGCGAGAATCAGGTGAAAACCCTGACGTTCGAGGATCGGCAAATAGTCATTGATGGTTTCAACCAGTACCAGAACGGTGGCGGGCATTGCTCGGCTCCTGTGATCGTCGGTATTCGGGCGCAAAAGTCGGTTCAGAGTGCTGATTCCAGAGCGGTTTGGCAATGGCTGGCATGGCCCCGCATCAGGCAGTGTAGGAGCTGATGCGGGGAGCGCGCGGGTGCTTCGTCAGAAGGTGATGTCGGCGCTGGCGGTCACAGGATCAGGTCACGTACTGGGCGATGCCGTTGCCGAACGACCAGTTCTCTTTTTTCACTTCCACCAGATTGATGAACACGTCTTCCTGGCGCACGGCCAGTTGCTGGTTCAGGTTGCGCGCAATGGTCTGGAACAGCCGTTGTTTCATTTCCACGGTGCGGCCTTCGCTGATGGTCAGCTGGATGAACACGATGCCGTCGCTGCGCTGGATCCCCAGGTATTGCGGGTCATAAACGAAGTGCTGGTCGTCGTGCTCGGCCAGCACCTGAAAGTTGTCGTGTTCCGGCACGTTGATCTCGCTGCGCAGGGCGGCGTAGATCACTTCGCCAATGCGTTTGGCGAACGTCGGGTCCGGGTTTTTCTTGATGTCGACGCGGACGAGAGGCATGGGATGGCTCCACAGGCGAGGGGGCTGGACGGGGATGTCAGTCAATTCGCCATTGGGTATAGCCGAAAAATGCCAGACGGTGAGGTTGTTTAAAAACGTTAGGAAATGGACGCACCGTCCTGCGGGATTTACGGATGTTGCCTACGAGTGCTGCCGGATTCATCCGCTATACGGCGGGGTGAGAAGCGCGGAATTATAGAAAGCAGGACGGGATGCGTTCTTCATGACGAAGCAGTAATCCGGACGGAAATTGCCATCAGCCAAGAAAGGCCAATGCTTCATAACGATCGTGAAAGCCTGGAACTCGACAGGTTGGAACATGAGTCACGAAAGCTCGTGGCTGAAAGACAAAAGCTGCTGGCGGAGGAAAAGACGCTGAGGTGGGAGGCGAACCTGTATCCAGTCGCGGTATTTGGTGGGGTGTTGACCGCATTCACTGCAGTAGCAGGATTTTTTTCAAATTTTAAGTGTTCGCCTTTCAAAACAGTCAGGCCCAGGGAACCCAGAGGAAGATCAGCATGAGTACATATGACCGCAAGGCCAGAATGGAACGCTCAGAGCGAGAGCACGATGAGTGGGTCGAAAGAATGCGCATCAAACACAAAGGTGAAATGCTTCCGATGTTGGGGTTATTTGGCTTCGGCATCTTCTGCATGTCCCTTGGCTTCATATTGGCCCGATCGATCTGATCGGGTTTTCCCATGGCTCATTCGGCGCCGGTACATGCCATAAAACGACATATGGCGTATCTGGCGCCGACAGTCTTTTTCCCAAAAGCGACAAGCCTCCGATCTGCTCCGCACAACCATTCCTCAGCTAAGTCTTTGCTTCTGCTCATTTATCGCGGAGAATCGCGCCCCTGTTTCGGCCGGAGCATGTCTGTCGGTTTTTTCCGACGCGTCCTGACCGAGTGGCAAGTGACCGGAATGCGGAGATCCGACCGGATGAATGATCAGGCCAATAGCGTCGAACAACGCTTTGAAGCGGCAGCACCAGCCGAACTGTCGAGCTGGAATCGCCATGACACTACCTGGATGTTGGGACTGTTTGGGACGGCCATCGGCGCCGGCACCCTGTTTTTGCCGATCAACGCAGGTCTGGGTGGCTTCTGGCCGCTGGTGATCCTCGCGCTGCTGGCCTTCCCGATGACGTTCTACGCACACCGCGGTCTGACCCGCTTCGTGCTCTCCGGTCGCGAAGGCGCCGACATCACCGACGTGGTGGAACAGCATTTCGGCATCAAGGCCGGCGCGCTGATCACCCTGCTGTACTTCTTCGCGATCTTCCCGATCCTGCTGATCTACAGCGTCGGCCTGACCAACACGGTCGCCAGTTTCCTCGAACACCAACTGCACATCACGCCGCCACCGCGTGCGCTGCTGTCGTTCGTGCTGATCCTCGGCCTGCTGGCCGTGGTGCGCTGCGGCGAGCAAGTGATCGTCAAGGCCATGAGCCTGATGGTGTATCCGTTCATCGTCGCGCTGCTGTTCCTGGCGGTGTACCTGGTTCCGCACTGGAACGGCGGCATCCTGACCACCGCTTCGCAAGTGCCGGCACCGTCGGCGCTGCTGCACACGCTGTGGCTGGCGATTCCGGTGATGGTGTTCTCGTTCAACCACTCGCCGATTATCTCGGCGTTTGCGGTGGATCAGAAGCGTCGTTACGGCGTCCACGCCGACGAGCGTAGCTCGCAGATCCTGTCCCGCGCCCACCTGCTGATGGTGGTAATGGTGCTGTTCTTCGTGTTCAGCTGCGTATTGACCCTGTCGCCAGAGCAACTGGCGGAAGCCAAGGCGCAGAACCTGTCGATCCTGTCGTACCTGGCCAACCACTTCAGCAACCCGACCATCGCGTTCGCGGCGCCGCTGATTGCGTTCGTAGCCATCTCCAAGTCATTCCTCGGTCACTATATCGGTGCCAGCGAAGGCCTGAAAGGCTTGATCGTCAAGAGCGGCAAGCGTCCAGGCGCCAAGGCCCTGGACCGCATCGTGGCGGCGTTCATGCTGGTGGTGTGCTGGATCGTGGCGACCCTGAACCCGAGCATCCTCGGCATGATCGAAACCATCGGTGGCCCGGTCATCGCGGCGATCCTGTTCCTGATGCCGATGTACGCGATCCGTAAAGTGCCGGCGATGGCCCGTTATCGTGGGCAGATGTCGAACGTGTTTGTCACCGCGGTGGGTCTGGTGGCGATTTCGGCGTTGATCTACTCGCTGACTGCTTGAGGCTCAACACAAGATCCCGTTTGATCTTGTGAAAAAGAAAGGCCGATCTGCCTCGCAGGTCGGCCTTTTTTGTGCCTGCACAGCATTGATTGATCGTTCCCACGCTCTGCGAGGGAATGCCTCTTGTGACGCTCTGCGTCACGGTTCAGGACGCGGAGCGTCCCACGCAGAGCGTGGGAACGATCAACGCGGAGGCATAAAAAAACGCCGCTCATCTCGCGATGGGCGGCGTTTTTCATTGCTTTGCAGCGTTAGGCTTGAACGACAGGGATCTTGGCGTTCGCAGCAGCTTCACGGAACTCGGCAATCTGGTCGAAGGACAGGTAGCGGTAAACGTCGGCCGCCATGCTGTCGATCTTGCCAGCGTATTCCATGTACTCCTCGACGGTCGGCAGGCGACCCAGGATCGAAGCAACGGACGCCAGCTCAGCCGAGGCCAGGTAGACGTTCGCGCCGTCGCCCAGACGGTTCGGGAAGTTACGGGTCGAAGTCGACACCACGGTGCTGTTCGGCTCAACGCGTGCCTGGTTACCCATGCACAGCGAGCAGCCTGGCATTTCCATGCGGGCGCCGGCCTTGCCGTAGATGCCGTAGTAGCCTTCTTCGGTCAGTTGGTGAGCGTCCATCTTGGTCGGCGGCGACAGCCACAGACGGGTTGGCAGCTGACCCTTGACCTGATCCAGCAGTTTACCGGCAGCGCGGAAGTGACCGATGTTGGTCATGCACGAACCGATGAACACTTCGTCGATCTTCTCGCCAGCAACGCTGGACAGCAGACGGGCGTCGTCCGGATCGTTGGGCGCGCAAAGTACAGGCTCGCTGATGTCGGCCAGATCGATTTCGATGACTTCGGCGTATTCGGCGTCGGCATCGGCTTCCATCAGTTGCGGGTTGGCGATCCAGGCTTCCATCGCTTGAGCACGACGTTCCAGGGTACGCGCGTCGCCGTAGCCTTCGCCGATCATCCAGCGCAGCAGGGTGACGTTGGACTGCAGGTACTCGGTGATCGACTCTTTCGACAGCTTGATGGTGCAACCGGCAGCCGAACGTTCGGCCGAGGCGTCGGACAGTTCGAAAGCCTGTTCCAGGGTCAGACCTTCCAGGCCTTCGATTTCCAGGATGCGGCCGGAGAAGGCGTTTTTCTTGCCTTTCTTCTCGACGGTCAGCAGACCGTTCTGGATGGCGAAGTAAGGAATGGCATGAACCAGGTCACGCAGGGTGATGCCAGGTTTCATTTTGCCTTTGAAGCGCACCAGGATCGATTCCGGCATGTCCAGCGGCATGACGCCGGTGGCAGCGGCGAACGCGACCAGACCGGAACCGGCCGGGAACGAGATGCCCATCGGGAAACGGGTGTGCGAGTCACCACCGGTACCGACGGTGTCCGGCAGCAGCATGCGGTTCAGCCACGAGTGGATGATGCCGTCGCCCGGACGCAGGGAAACACCGCCGCGGGTCATGATGAAGTCAGGCAGGGTGTGGTGGGTGGTCACGTCGATCGGCTTCGGATAAGCCGCGGTGTGGCAGAAGGACTGCATCACCAGATCAGCGGAGAAGCCCAGGCACGCCAGGTCTTTCAGTTCGTCACGGGTCATAGGACCGGTGGTGTCCTGAGAACCTACGGTGGTCATTTTCGGTTCGCAGTAGGTGCCAGGACGAACGCCTTTGCCTTCTGCCAGACCGCAAGCCTTGCCGACCATTTTCTGCGCCAGGGTGAAGCCCTTGGTGCTTTCAGCCGGTGCTTCAGGCTTCTTGAACAGATCGAATGCTGGCAGACCCAGTTCGGCGCGAGCCTTCTCGGTCAGGCCACGGCCGATGATCAGCGGGATACGGCCGCCGGCGCGGACTTCGTCCAGCAGGACCGGGGTCTTCATTTCGAAGGTGGTGATGACTTCGTCGGTACCGTGCTTGCAGACTTTGCCTGCGTGCGGGTACAGGTCGATCACGTCGCCCATGTTCATGTTCGATACGTCGAACTCGATTGGCAGTGCGCCGGCATCTTCCATGGTGTTGTAGAAGATCGGAGCGATTTTGCTGCCGAAGCAGAAACCGCCAGCGCGCTTGTTCGGCACGTAAGGGATGTCGTCGCCGAAGAACCACAGCACCGAGTTGGTCGCCGATTTACGCGAGGAACCGGTACCGACCACGTCACCGACGTAGGCGATAGGGAAGCCCTGGCCGCGCATTTCTTCGATCTGTTTCATCGGGCCGGTCTTGCCTTGCTCGTCCGGAACGATGCCGTCACGGGCCATTTTCAGCATGGCCAGGGCGTGCAGCGGGATGTCAGGACGCGACCAGGCGTCTGGAGCAGGGGACAGGTCGTCGGTGTTGGTTTCGCCGGTCACCTTGAAGACGCGCAGGCTGATCTTGTCGGCCAGCACAGGGCGCTTCTTGAACCACTCGCCGTCAGCCCAGGATTGCAGCACGGCCTTGGCGTGAACGTTGCCGTTCTTGGCTTTTTCAGCCACGTCGTGGAAGGCATCGAACATCAGCAGGGTGTGCTTGAGTTCTTCGGCGGCCACTGGTGCCAGCTCGGCGTCGTCCAGCAGTTCAACCAGGGTCACGATGTTGTAGCCGCCCTGCATGGTGCCGAGCAGTTCTACAGCGCGTTTCTTGTCCAGCAGAGGGGAGGAGACTTCGCCCTTGGCCAGTGCGGAGAGGAAACCGGCCTTGACGTAGGCGGCTTCGTCCACTCCTGGTGGTACGCGATTGGTGATCAGGTCAACGAGGAAAGCTTCTTCGCCAGCCGGAGGATTCTTCAGCAGCTCGACCAGGCCTGCAGTTTGTTCGGCGTTAAGCGGCTGGGGAACGATACCCAGGGCTGCACGCTCTTCGATATGTTTGCGGTAGGCTTCAAGCACAGTTATTACCCTCATCAGTGGTCCCAAATGGGTGTCCGGGACGCTCATCCCGAAATTGCCGTACTCATGCTCCTCACGACGTTGTGGGTCGTTCGGCCAGAATTACCGGCAATTCCTTACAGAAGCTGCTTTCAAAGTTTTACGCCTGCAGAACGGGGAGCTGATGAGGGTTGGCGTTTGGCTTTTCCCCGCTGGAAAAACCTTACGCCAACACCGCTCTGAAGGAACGACTGTGCTCGTGACGCTTTGAAAACAGCTTCTAACGGACATTGGCGCCTAAAAAGGCTGGCTGATTCTACGGCAAAAAAAATTTAAAGGTAAGTCGCGCTCTATTGGACTTTCGTTGCGTTGTGCGCGGCTGAGGCAAACCTTGATCCAGCGCTTGTCCCTGACGTTTGAGGGGTGATGAATGGCGGACAAAGGGCTAACATGCCGACCTGTTCCGCGTTTCAAGTGTTTTGCCCATTCTATGCCCAATCAGACCATCAAGACCCCCTGCGTCGGCCTCTGCTCCACCGTTTACGGTGATCTGGTGTGCCGTGGCTGCAAGCGTTTCCACCACGAAGTGATCCACTGGAACGGTTACAACGAGGAAGAAAAGCGCGCGGTCTGGCTGCGTCTTGAGCAATTGCTGTCACAAGTGATGGCCAGCAAGGTCGAGGTCTTCGATCCGGCGCGCCTGCGTCAGCAGCTGGAACAGCGCAAGATCCGCTTCGTGCCGCATCAGTCGCAATATTGCTGGGCCTATCAGCTGATTGCCCGGGGCGCGCGGGTGATCATTAATCTGGAAGCCTACGGGATGGTGCTGTTGCCGGAGTTTCGCGACTGGAACCTGCCGGAACTGCGCGATGCCATTGATCGGGAATTTTTCCTGCTGTCGGAAGCGCACTATCAGCGCTACATCGCGCCCGGTTTCCTCAAGGATGCCCTCGGCGACTGAGCATTACCTGTGGCGAACACGCTCGCCACAGGATCACAACAATGCTTAATGTTTCACCGCCAACTCCACCAGGTGGTCTTCAACCTCCTGCGGTTTGAGCACCAGCACATCACTCTCCAATTGATCCAGCACCTGTTCGGCCGTATTGCCGATCAACGCACCGGATACCCCGCTGCGCGCCACCGTGCCAATCACCGTCACCGCCGCCTGCAGCTTGTGCGCCATGAACGGAATCAGCACATCCGCCGGGCCTTCCTCGACATGCAGATGCTCGTCGTCGATATCGAATTCAGCCTGAAACGCCCGGCATTGCTCGCGATAGCGCGCCTCGATGGTTTCCTTGAGCTGGAAGGTCGGGTCCGCTGCCGACAGCATCGGCGACGGATGAGCGGTAATCACGTGCAGATGCCCCTTGGCCAGGCTGGCGATGTCGAAGCCGTGGTCGATGATCGTGGTGTGCAGATGACGGTGTTCGCCATCGGCATTGCCCACGTCGACCGCTGCCAGAATCACCTTGTCCTTCCACGAACCAGCGGTTTTCACCAGCAGCACCGGGGTAGGGCAGTGGCGCAGCAGTTTCCAGTCCGCCGGGGTCAGCAGGGCCTTTTTCAGCGAGCTGTCGGGGAAGTGCTGCTTGATCACCAGCCCGCAGCCTTCGGCCTGCTGCACATCAATGATGGTTTCGTGCAGGCTCTCGTTCCACGCCTGCTCGGTGGTGACGCTGTAGCCGTCCGCCAAGAGCGCGGCCTTGAGCACGCTGAGCATGCCGGCGTGATCGTGCTTCTTGTCGCAGACCAGCAGGTGCAGATGGGCCTGGGTCACCCCGGCGATCAGCTTGGCGCGCTTGAGCGCCAGGCTTTCCGCGTGTTCGGGTTCGATGACCACCAGAATGCTGCGAATGGCTTGCATGAGTGAGTCTCCAGCAATGAAAAGGCACGGCGTTGCACAACTATAGTTGCTGCGCATCCGTCTGCGACTTGATGCATATCAACGCGGGCGGCTGGTGGTCTGCGGGCAGGCCGGTATAATCGGCGCCCTTCGCTCGAACACCTTTTGACCGTGAGCCCCATGATCCTTCCCGAAATCCACGAATTCCTTGGTTGCCGCACGCCCGACGCCTGGGTTGAAGCCGCGCTGGCCGATCAGGAAACCCTGCTGATCGACCACAAGAACTGCGAGTTCAAGGCCGCCAGCACCGCGTTGAGCCTGATCGCCAAGTACCATTCCCACGTCGATCTGATCAACATGATGTCGCGTCTGGCCCGGGAAGAACTGGTGCACCACGAGCAGGTCATGCGCATCATGAAGCGACGCAAGATCGAACTGCGCCAGCTGCACGCTGGCCGTTATGCTTCCAGCCTGCGCAAAGTGGTGCGCAGCCACGAACCGGTAAAGCTGGTCGACACCCTGGTGGTCGGCGCCTTCATCGAAGCGCGCAGTTGCGAGCGGTTCGAAGCGCTGGTGCCGCATCTGGACGAAGAACTCGGCAAGTTCTACTTCGGCCTGCTGAAAAGCGAGGCCCGGCATTTCCAGGGTTACCTGAAACTGGCCTACCAGTACGGTGACGCCAAGGACATCGCGCAGGTGATCGAGAGAGTCCGCGCCGCCGAGCAGGACCTGATCGAGTCGCCGGACGAGGAATTTCGTTTCCACAGCGGCGTACCCGTCGCGGCATGAATTGTTAAAAACTCTTAAGAGTATGAAACTTCAACGAAAACCGGCCCCAGGGGCCGGTTTTTGCTGCCTGCGATAAACGTCTCGCCATTGAATGCCCGCATAATGTCGCCCACTTCACAAAGCGGTTGGCGGCGGTTGTTATGGATAACCTGGGTTTTGGCAGAGTCCTGCTGGTGGAAGACGATGAGCGGCTGGCCGCGCTGATCGCCCACTTTCTCGAACAACACGGCTACGAGGTGCGCACGGTGCATCGCGGCGATCTGGCCGTGGCCGCGTTTCTCGAATTCAAGCCCAAGGTGGTGGTGCTCGACCTGATGCTGCCGGGGCAGAGCGGCCTGCACGTGTGCCGGGAAATCCGCAGCGTGTCGGACACGCCGATTGTCATCCTGACGGCCAAGGAAGACGACCTCGACCACATTCTGGGCCTGGAGTCCGGCGCCGACGACTACGTGATCAAACCGATCAAGCCGCCGGTCTTGCTCGCACGCCTGCGGGCCCTGCAACGCCGGCAAGTACCGGAAAGCGGCGTAGTGAGTTCGCTGGAGTTCGGCAACCTGATCATCGACCGCAGTTGCCGCGAAGTGCGTCTGGCGGGCGAACTGATCGAACTGACCACCATGGAGTTTGAGCTGCTGTGGCTGCTGGCCAGCGCTGCCGGCAAGATCCTGTCGCGCGATGACATTCTCAATCGCATGCGCGGCATCGCCTTCGATGGCCTCAATCGCAGCGTCGATGTGTACATCAGCAAGTTGCGCAACAAACTCAAGGACAACCCTCGCGAGCCGGTCTGCATCAAGACCGTGTGGGGCAAGGGTTACCTGTTCAATCCGTTCGCGTGGGAGTTGTAGATGCTGCGGTTATTTCTCGGGCTGTTTCTGGTGATGACGGTCGGGCTGGTGGCGGCGCTGCAAACCGTCGAACACACCTTCAACGCGTTACTCGACAACCAGATGCAAGCCTACAACCGTGAGGCGGTACGCGGACAGGCGTGGTCGCTGATCGAACACATGCGCGACCAGCAGGGCGCAGCGCGCGAGGCGCAACTGGAGGCGTTACGGCCGCACTACGGGCTGACGCTGAGCCTGGTCGAGGCTGACCAGCTGAATCTAAACGATCAGGAAAAAGCCGAACTGGCCCAGGATCTGCTGGTGATCCGCGATGACTACACCCAGTTCATCAGCAATATCGACGGTGGTTCGCAGTTGCTCAGTATCAAGCTGCCGCCCGAACCGAGCCTGATGCCGTTCTACATTGCCGGGGCCTACCTGATGCTGGCCGTGCTGCTCGGCATCGTCCTGTACTTCTGGGTTCGCCCGCACTGGCGCGATCTGGAAAAACTGCGGCTGGCCGCCGAGCGCTTCGGCGACAACGATCTTTCGGTGCGGATCCAGCTGTCCAAACGCTCGAACATCCGCGACCTCGCCGGCCATTTCAACCTGATGGCGGCGCGCATCGAAGGCCTGATCGCCAATCAGCGCGAACTGACCAATGCCGTGTCCCATGAACTGCGCACGCCGATTGCCCGGTTGTCGTTCGAGCTCGATCAGCTTAAGCAGCAACCGGACGCCAGCCAGAACCGCGAACTGATCGCCGACATGTACGCCGACCTCGGCGAGCTGGAAGAAATGGTCTCCGAACTGCTGACCTACGCCAGCCTCGAACGTGGCGCGACCGTGATCACCCGCGAAAACATTCAGGCGGCCAACTGGCTCGACAGCGTGGTCGGCAGCGTGGCGCTGGAGGCCGAGGCGGCCGGGGTGCAGATGTTGATCGTTGATTGCCGGGTCGATGAAGTGCGGATCGAACCGCGCTTCATGGCGCGGGCAGTGATCAATCTGCTGCGCAATGCCATTCGGTATGCCGAGCAGCGGGTCGAGGTGTCGCTGGTGCGCATCGGCGATCTATACGAAGTGCAGGTCAACGACGACGGGCCGGGTGTGCCGCTGGCCGGTCGAGAGAAGATTTTCGAACCGTTCTCTCGTTTGGACGCCAGCCGTGATCGCCGCACCGGTGGCTTCGGTCTGGGACTGGCGCTGGTGCGGCGGGTGTCGCAATCCCATGGCGGGCAGGTCGAGGTCGGTGACTCTCCATGGGGCGGGGCGTCGTTTCGCATGACATGGGCGCATCTGGATTGATGACTTTCGCTCCCCTGAGGGGGCAGTCGATTAACTGAGGACGTAATCCACCGGTTTCAGCGCCGGTGGCAACGGCTCAGTTCCCAGTTCCGCCAGAATATCCCGCTCGATACCCCGCACCAGCGCATCGGTCGGCAAGTCGTTTTCATCCCGGCCGAACGGGTCTTCCAGCTCATCGGCAATCGCATCCAGCCCAAAAAACGTGTAGCTGACAATCGCCGTGAACAGCGGTGTCAGCCAGCCCAGCGGTTCGGCCATGGCGAACGGCAGCAGGATGCAGAACAGGTAAATCGTGCGGTGCAGCAGCAAGGTGTAAGGGAAGGGCAGCGGCGTGTTCTTGATCCGCTCGCACACCGCCTGCGCCTGGGTCAGGCTGGTCAGGTGATTGGCCAGCAGCATGTAGCGCCATTCGCTGAGATCGCCTGATTCGTGCAGATCGGAGCATTGCTGACCGACCGTCTGCAGGATGCGCCCGCTGTAGTCCGGCACCTGCGCATCGTGCTGCGGGGTGATCCATTCGGCGCTGGCGGCGGCTTCATCTTCCCGGCGCAACCGCGCATTCAGCGCATGGGCGAAACCAGCGAGGTTGAGCAGCAACAGACGGCGCTGCGCCGATTCGCGGATCACATGGGTCTCGCGAATCACCGAGCGCACATGCACGATCACTTCGCCCCAGGCCTTGCGAGCTTCGTACCAGCGGTCGTAGCAGGCGTTGTTGCGAAAATTCATGAAGATCGACAGCGACAGACCAAGCAAGGTGAATGGCGTGGCGTTGACCTTGGTGAAGTTGCTCGGGTGGAGCATTTCCACCAGCACGATGGCCGACGCCAGCAGCGTCACCATCAGGGCGCGCAGGGCGATGCGCTTGGCAATCGAGCCCTTGAGGGTGAAGAGAATGGCGAATTGATTGACCTTGGGTCGGATGATCATGCGGCTCTCTGCCTTGAAAACGTGGCGGATCAGCCGCCGGTCATGTTCATGAAACGCACCACTTGCACGTCGTCGTTCACTTCAAAGTTGTGCCGGTAAGGCTTGAGTTTCATCGCTTCGATGATGGCTTTCTCCAGCCGTTCCGGTTGGCCCGGATGAGCGCGCAGCACTGCCTTCAAGTCCACCGAATGCTCGTTCCCCAGACACAGTAGCAAACGCCCCTCGACGGTCAGCCGCACCCGGTTGCAGGTGCCGCAGAAGTTGTGGCTGTGGGGCGAGATGAACCCCAGCCGAATGTGCGGCGCTTCGGCTAGCCGCCAGTAGCGCGACGGGCCTTGGGTCGACTCGGCGGAGTCGATCAGGGTGTAGCGCTCGGCGATCTTTTCGCGCACCTGGGTGCTGGAAAAGAACGACTCGGCGCGGCTGTGTTCGCTGATGATCCCCAGCGGCATTTCCTCGATGAAGGAAATATCCAGGTCCCGTTCGATGGCGAACTGCACCAGATCGTTGATCTCGTGATCGTTGCGGCCCTGCATCACCACGCAGTTGAGTTTAGTGCGGGTAAATCCGGCGGCGCGGGCGGCGTCGATGCCGTCGATCACCTGGGCCAGGTCACCGGTGCGGGTCATCTGCTTGAAGCGCGTGGCATCGAGGCTGTCGAGGCTGACGTTGAGGCGTTTGACCCCGGCGTCGAACAGCGGGCTGGCCAGTTTGCTGAGCTGCGAGCCGTTGGTGGTCAGGCACAGTTCGCGCAGGCCGGGCAGGGCGGCGATCTGCTTGCACAAGCCGACGACGCCGGGACGAATCAGTGGCTCGCCTCCGGTCAGGCGGATCTTGCGGGTGCCCAATGCAACGAAGCTCTGCGCCAGTTGATAGATCTCCTCCAGCGTCAGCACCCGTTGGCGCGGCAGAAACTGCATGTCTTCGGCCATGCAATACACGCAGCGGAAGTCGCAGCGGTCGGTGACCGACATGCGCAGGTAGTCGACGCGGCGGTTGTAACCATCGATCAAGACGCGCTCTGACATGACAGCCTCGCTTGGGTTAAATCCGCTATTGAAGGGATTGGGTCGGCGCAGATTATGAGCAACTTGAGACAGCGTCCAATCACTCTTAATGACCGGCCGATTGATGCTGTCGATGATGAAATAATTATTCGCTGTTTTTCACTTCCTGGTTTTGCAAGTGCCCGTATTTAAAGGCTTTAACGCCGTGATAGATGCTTTCGATAACGCAGTCATTAATAGCGATTAGACAAGTTTTTGCAGCGGTTCCTATCCTTGGCCCCGTCAAACGAAACGACCGCTTTTTAACTTGAAAGTCAGTCGTCGCTGTTTAAACCCGATCAGGTTTTTGCCTGTGTGCATCGTCATGGAGAAGTCCCATGTCACAAGTCGACCGTTACAAACCCTACAAGGGCGCCGCTGCGGGTTGGGGTGCTGTGATCAGCCTCACCAAGAACTGGCTGGGCAGTGAAAACGCCCTGAAAAACATCCGCGCCATGCTCAAGACCAACCAGAACGGCGGCTTCGACTGCCCCGGTTGCGCCTGGGGTGAAGCGCCCGGCGCGAGCATGCTGAAGTTCTGCGAGAACGGCGCCAAAGCGGTGAACTGGGAAGCCACCGGCCGCCTGGTCGATCCGGCGTTCTTCAACAAGTACACGGTCTCGACCCTGGCCGAGCAAAGCGATTACTGGCTCGAATATCAGGGGCGGATCACCCACCCGATGCGCTACGACGCGCGGGTCGACCGCTACGTCGAAACCACCTGGGACGACGCCTTCGCACTGATCGCCAAACACCTCAAAGGCCTGAAATCGCCCCACGAGGCCGAGTTCTACACCTCGGGTCGCGCCAGCAACGAAGCGGCGTTTCTCTACCAGTTGTTCGTCCGCGCCTACGGCACCAACAACTTCCCGGACTGCTCAAACATGTGCCACGAAGCCAGTGCGGTGAGCATGGGCGAGAGCCTGGGCGTGGGCAAAGGCACGGTGGTCTATGAAGACCTGCACCACGCCGACGCGATTTTCGTGATCGGCCAGAACCCCGGCACCAACCACCCGCGCATGCTCGAACCGTTGCGTGAAGCGGTGAAGCGCGGCGCGCAGGTGGTGTGCATCAACCCGCTGAAGGAGCGTGGGCTGGAGCGTTTTCAGAACCCGCAAAACCCGATTGAGATGCTCAGCAACGGCTGGGAAGCGACCAACACCGCGTACTTCCGCCCGGCACTGGGCGGCGACATGGCGATGATTCGTGGCATGGCCAAATTCCTGCTGGAGTGGGAGCGCGAAGCGCAGGCCACGGGCGGTGAACCAGTGTTCGATCACGCGTTCATTGCCGAGCACACGTCGGGTCTCGACAGCTATCTGGCCGAAGTCGATGCCACGAGTTGGGAGCACATCGTCGAGCAGTCTGGCGTGCCGCTGCATGACATCGAATTGGCCGCGCGCATGTACGCTCGCGCCAAGAGCGTGATCATGTGCTGGGCCATGGGCCTGACCCAACACGTGCACTCGGTGCCGACCCTGCAGGAAGTCATCAACCTGCAACTGCTGCGCGGCAACGTCGGCCGTCCGGGCGCCGGGCTGTCGCCGGTGCGCGGCCACAGTAACGTGCAGGGCGACCGCACCATGGGCATCAACGAACTGGCCCCGACCGAACTGATGGACGCCCTGGAAAAACGCTTCAACTTCAAAGTGCCGCGCATGCACGGCCACAACACGGTCATGGCGATTGGCGCCATGGAGCGCGGCGAAGCCAAGGTGTTTATCGGGCTCGGCGGCAACTTCGCCCAGGCCACGCCGGACACCCCGCGCACCCACGCCGCCATGCGCAAACTCGACCTCACCGTGCACATCTCGACCAAGCTCAACCGCAGCCATCTGGTGACCGGGCGTGACGCGTTGATCCTGCCTTGCCTGGGCCGTACCGACATCGACGTCCAGGCCGAAGGCCCGCAAGGCGTGACCGTGGAAGACACCTTCAGCATGGTGCATTTGTCGTTCGGCCAACTGAAGCCGAAGTCGGCCCATCTGAAATCCGAGCCGGCGATCATTGCCGGGATCGCCGCCGCGACCCTGGGCAAACATCCGATCGACTGGGAGTGGGCGGTGGGCGACTACGGGCGCATCCGCAACCTGATCGCCGACGTGATTCCGGGCTTCGAGAACTTCAACGAGAAGTTGCTGATTCCCGGTGGTTTCCACCTCGGCAACAACGCTTCCGACCGGGTCTGGAAAACCGAATCCGGCAAGGCCCAGTTCACCCCGTGTGTGCTGCCGGAGCATCTGATCAGCGAAGGCGTGCGCAACCTGCCGGTCAAACCGCATCTGATCCTGCAAACCATGCGTTCCCACGATCAGTACAACACCACGCTGTACGGCCTCGACGACCGTTATCGCGGTGTATATGGGATGCGCGACGTGGTGTTCGCCAACGAGCAGGATATCCGCCGGCTCGGTTTCGAACCGGGGCAGAAGGTCGATCTGGTGGCGCTGTGGGGCGACGAGCGCGAGCGTCGGGTCAGCGGTTTCACCCTGATCGCCTACGACATTCCGGCCGGGCAGGCTGCCGCGTACTACCCGGAAACCAATCCGCTGGTGCCGCTGGAAAGTTACGGTGACCGCACCTACACGCCGACCTCGAAATTCGTGGCGATCCGCCTCGAAGCCGCCGAGGCGAGCAACCTGATCCCGTCGTCGGTGGCGTAGCCGACCCACGCGATCCAACCCTTTTGCATTTTGACTGGCTGCAGGCGTTCGCGCCTGGCGGTGGCCCGGCCGTGTGCTGCCGCTTTTCAGCCTTGATGAGGACATCATCATGTTCAACCTGGAGGCACTGGACCTGGCGCGAATTCAATTCGCGTTCACGGTTTCGTTCCACATCATCTTCCCGGCGATCACCATTGGGCTCGCGAGTTTCCTGGCGGTGCTCGAAGGCCTGTGGCTGAAAACCCGTAACGACACTTACCGCGATCTCTACCATTTCTGGTCGAAGATCTTCGCCGTCAACTTCGGCATGGGCGTGGTGTCGGGGCTGGTCATGGCGTACCAGTTCGGCACCAACTGGAGCGGGTTTTCCGACTTCGCCGGCAGCGTCACCGGGCCGTTGCTGACCTATGAAGTGCTGACCGCGTTCTTCCTCGAAGCCGGTTTCCTCGGGGTGATGCTGTTCGGCTGGAACCGCGTGGGCCGTGGCTTGCACTTCTTCGCCACAGTGATGGTTGCCATCGGTACGCTGATCTCGACCTTCTGGATTCTTGCCTCCAACAGCTGGATGCAGACGCCGCAGGGCTTCGAAATCGTCGACGGCCGGGTGATGCCGGTCGACTGGCTGGCGATCGTGTTCAACCCGTCGTTTCCGTTCCGTCTGGCGCACATGGCGATTGCCGCGTTTGTTGCCACGGCGTTCTTCGTCGGCGCTTCGGCAGCCTGGCATTTGCTGCGCGGCAACGACAGCAAACCAGTGCGCAAGATGTTCTCCATGGCGCTGTGGATGGCGCTGATCGTCGCGCCGATTCAGGCGGTGGTCGGTGACGCTCATGGCTTGAACACCCTGGAACACCAACCGGCGAAAATCGCCGCCATCGAGGGCCACTGGGAAAACGCCGACAACGGACCGACCCCGCTGGTGCTGTTCGGCATTCCGGACATGCAGACGGAGAAGACCAAATACGCGATCGAGATTCCGTACCTCGGCAGCCTGATCCTCACCCACAGCCTCGACAAGCAGATCCCGGCGCTCAAGAGCTTCCCGAAAGAAGACCGGCCGAACTCGACCGTGATTTTCTGGAGCTTCCGGGTGATGGCCGGGCTCGGCATGTTGATGATTCTGGTCGGTTTGCTGGGCCTGGCGTTGCGGCGCAACGGCAAGGTCTACCGTCATCGCGGCTTCCAGCGTTTGGTGCTGCTGATGGGGCCGAGCGGTCTGATCGCGCTGCTGGCGGGTTGGATCACTACCGAAGTCGGGCGTCAGCCGTGGGTGGTGTACGGCCTGATGCGCACTCATGACGCGGCGTCCCATCACTCGGTGGCGCAGATGAGCACCTCGCTGGCGCTGTTCGTCGTCATCTACTGCTCGGTGTTCACCGTGGGCATCGGCTACATGATGAAACTGGTGAGCAAGGGCCCGCAGCCGCACCACGAACATCCGCCCGAAGGCACTCAGGTGCAGACCCCGCGCCGGCCACTTTCGGCGGTTACCGACAACCTCGAATCCGCGACCCGGATCCACTGAAAAAGGAGCGTTGAGTCATGGGTATTCAAGGTATCGATCTCTCGTTGATCTGGGGCGTGATCATTGCCTTCGGGGTGATGATGTACGTGATCATGGACGGCTTCGATCTGGGCCTCGGGATCCTGTTCCCGATGATCAGCGACGAGCAGGAACGCGACGTGATGATGAACACCGTCGCACCCGTTTGGGACGGCAACGAAACCTGGCTGGTGCTCGGCGGTGCGGCGCTGTACGGCGCGTTTCCGCTGGCCTACGGGGTGATTCTGGAGGCGCTGTATCTGCCGCTGATCTTCATGCTCGCGGGGTTGATTTTCCGTGGGGTGGCATTCGAATTTCGCTTCAAGGCGCCGGCTGAAAAACGTCATCTGTGGGACTGGGCGTTCATCGGCG
Source organism: Pseudomonas sp. B21-021 (assembly GCF_024749205.1). NCBI lineage: Bacteria > Pseudomonadati > Pseudomonadota > Gammaproteobacteria > Pseudomonadales > Pseudomonadaceae > Pseudomonas > Pseudomonas sp. B21-021. The sequence goes on along the minus strand of NZ_CP087192.1, from coordinate 3,909,606 downwards.
GTTCGCTGCTGGCGACGTTCTCTCAGGGCGTGGTGATCGGCGCGTATGTGGCGGGGATTCCGGTGGTGGATCGGCAGTTCGCCGGTGGCGGTCTGGACTGGCTGGCGCCGTTCCCGCTGGTCTGCGGCGTCGGTCTGGTGATTGCTTACGCCTTGCTTGGCAGCACCTGGCTGCTGGTCAAGACCGAAGGCATGCTGGAGTCGCGGATGCGTCACTACAGCCGTCCGCTGGCGTGGCTGTTGCTGGCGATGGTGGTGGTGATCGGCGCGTGGACGCTGCAACTGCACCCGGAACTGGCCGGCCGCTGGTTCAACCATGCGCACCTGACCGTGTTCGCCGGGCTGGTGGTGTTGGCGGTGCTGGCGTTGTTCGGGCTGTTGCGTTCGCTGCGTCAGCGCCACACTCACTGGCCGTTCGTGTTCACCCTGGTGCTGATGTTCCTCGGCTACATCGGCCTGGCGCTGAGCATCTGGCCGAACATCATCCCGCCGTCGGTCAGCCTGTGGGCGGCGGCATCACCGGCCACCAGCCAGCTGTTCGCCCTGATCGGCGCGCTGTTCATCCTGCCGGTGATCCTGATGTACACCTTCTGGAGCTACTACGTGTTCCGCGGCAAAGTGAGGATTGGCGATGGCTACCATTGATTCGCGTGAGGTGAAATCCAGCCCCTGGTACAAGCGTCTGGGCTGGCTGATGCTGATCTGGTTTGGCAGCGTGGTCTCGCTGGCGGTGGTGGCGAGTCTGCTGAAGCTGGCGATGTATGCGGCGGGGATGAGAACCCACTGAGCAAAAAAACCGGAGCCTGGCTCCGGTTTTTTATTGCCTGCGATTTACTTCCTCCCCTTGGGGGAGGAGCTGCCCTGAGGTTTATTCCCCGCCAAACATCGCAGTCCAGTAAATCCCGGCGCTGCTCTTCGGATCGACTGCGTAGGCAGCGCCAAGTTCGCGGTACTGCGGGTTCATCAGGTTGGCGCAATGGCCGGGGCTGGCGAGCCAGCCGGCGACGACTTTCTGCACCGTGTCCTGCCCGGCGGCGATGTTCTCGCCGACCTGCTGGCCGCTGTAACCGGCAAGTTCCGCCCGGTCGCCGGGGGTACGGCCGTCGCGGTCCTTGTGGTCGAAATAATTGTTGTTGGCCATCTCGCGGCTGTGTTCCTGGGCAACGCCGCCGAGCACCGCGTTCCACGCCAGCGGCGTGGTCGCTGCGAACGCCTGACCGCCGCACTGGCGCGGTTGGGCGCGGGCGGCGTTGAGTTGTTCGAGGAGTTTCTGGCCTTCAGCCTGACCGTCGCCGAGGCGGGCGGACAGCAGTGGCCGCGCCAGGGTAATGCGCCAGTCACGATCAGCGCGGCTGACGCCGATATCGACGAACTGCGGATCCAGCACCACCTGACAGAAGCTTTCCTGAATCGCCTTCATCGCCGACGCCGCATCCCTTGGCCCGTTCAGGGTAATCGCCTGCACGTTGACCATCGGGTAGCGAGCGCTGGACATCGCCTGCTGCAAATCCACCACACCGCTGGCCGGCAGAATCAGGCGCGGGTCGGCCGACAGCGGCGGCAACTCACTGGACGCCTGGCTGCCACAACGCTGCGGCTGGCTGCGGTAGCTGTTGATCGATTCGATCAATTGCGACTCGTCGGTGGCCATGGCCGAAGTGGCCAGCGCCAGGCCCACGGACAACGCGGCGAGTCGCAGAACGGATGGCATGAAGCGCATGGAAATCTCCCTTGGGCTGAGTGCGCACATCATGCGCGAAAGGGCCCCGGTTCGTGCAATGTCTTTTTCTTCACGACGCGGATTTTTCTGCCGAACGATTCCGTGCAATTTGCCGTCTACACTCTGCGAAGACCCCGGAAACCGGGCGTCTCAACCACGTAACACTTCGCCCGCATCGGGCTCTGCCGGAAGAATGATCATGCGATTGAACGGGTTGCTTTGCTGTCTTGCGTTGACCCTGCTGAGCGGCGCGGCACTGGCCACCGATCAGGCTCCGATCAAGGAAAAGGCCGAAGCGAAAGCCGAGGTTCTGGAAGAGAAGGCTGCCGACAAACCCGACGCGCCCCCGGCACCCAAATCCGAAGCCATCACGCCGACCGAAGCACAGGCGGTCGACCCCGCCGGCGCTGCACCATTGGATGATCCGATCACCTGTCTGGCACGCAGCATCTATTGGGAAGCCAAGGGCAAGGACAATGCCGACATGGAAGGCGTGGCGAGTGTGGTGATGAATCGTCTCGGGCATGACGGCTTTCCGGGCACGGTGTGCGAGGTGGTCAAGCAGGGCTCGGAAAGCAAGAGTTGCCAGTTTTCCTGGTGGTGCGACGGGCGTCCGGATCAGGTCAAGGAAGATGCCGAATACGCGCTGGCCAAGGAAATCGCCGGCAAGGCGCTGAACCGACAGCTCACCGATCGCACCCACGGCGCGCTGTATTTCCACGACCGCAATGTTCATCCGAGCTGGGCGAAGGAATACACCAAGACCGCCGAGACCAAGAAATTCCTGTTCTATAAACCCACTGGCGGGGATGCGCGTTAGGCGCAGACTTCCCGCACGCAATTGCGCAACCAGCGATGCGCCGGGTCGGCGTCCATGCGCGGGTGCCAAAGCATCGACACGCTGATATCCGGCATACGCAAGGGCAGGGCGAAGCTGTGCAGGCCCGTGCGCAGTTTGCTGGTGTGACGTTCCGGAACGGTGGCGATCAGGTCCGATTCACGGACCAGCGTCAGCGCCGCCGAAAATCCACCGAACGAAGTGACGATGTCCCGCGTCAGGCCGAAGGCGAGCAATGCTTCGTCCACCGGGCCGCTGCTGCGTCCGCGCCGTGACACCAGAATGTGCTGGCCGGCGGCAAAGCGTTTGGCGCTGACCTTGCCGCTGCTCAACGGATGTCCCTCACGTACCACACCAATCCACTGATCGCGGAACAGAATGCGGCTGTGCAGCGTCGGGTCGGTGCTGTCGTCGACCACGCCGGTTTCCAGGTCCACCCGGCCTACGCGCAGCAGCGTGCTGTCCTTGTCGGCCTTCTGCACGAAGCGCAGGCGCACGCCGGGCGCCTCTTTGGCGATGCGGGCGAGCAGGGCGGCGGCGAAGGTTTCGACAAACCCGTCGGTGTTGCGCAGTGTGAAGGTGCGCCGCAACTGGCCGGGATCGAGCACTTCTGCCGGGCGCAAAACCGCTTCGGCTTCCTGCACCAGATAACTGACCCGGTCGCGCAACTCCAGCGCACGCGGGGTCGGCACCAGTCCTCGGCCGGCGCGCACCAGCAGCGGATCGCCGGTGGTTTCCCGCAGCCGGGCCAGCGCGCGGCTCATGGCTGACGGGCTCAGACGCAGGCGCTCGGCGGCGCGGGCGACGCTGCCTTCGCTCAGCAGCACGTCGAGGGTGATCAACAGGTTCAGATCCGGCGCATTCATGACATGGCGTTCCATGCAGGTATCAAGTGCAAAGCATGCGTCTTGCGCCTCGTATTGTCGAGGCTCAGGCTATGTCCCATGACTTCTGCCCTGTGAGTCCCCCATGCACCGAGAACCCCTGAGCCCTTCAGCCCGCTGGGCGCTGACCAGTCTGGCGCTGTCGATGCTGATGCCGTCGCTGGACACCAGCATCGCCAACGCCGGACTGCCCACGCTGGCGGCGGCGTTCGATGCGACGTTTCAACAAGTGCAGTGGATCGTGCTGGCCTATCTGCTGGCGGTCACCACGTTGATTGTCAGCGTCGGGCGTTTGGGTGATGGGTTCGGGCGGCGGCGCTTGCTGTTGATCGGCATCGGCATTTTTACCGCCGCTTCGCTGGCTTGTGCACTGGCGCCGAGCCTGGCCTGGCTGATCGGTGCGCGGGCGGTGCAGGGCCTGGGCGCGGCGATCATGTTCGCGTTGACGGTGGCGCTGGTGGCCGACGCGGTGCCCAAATCCCGGGCCGGCAGTGCGATGGGCTTGCTGGCTACGATGTCAGCGACCGGCACCACCCTCGGGCCGTCGCTCGGCGGGCTGTTGATGGCGCATGTCGGCTGGCAGTCGATCTTTGTGATCAACGTGCCGTTGGGCTTGCTCAATGCGTGGTTGGTGTATCGCTATTTGCCGAAGGATCGGATCGTGCGCTCAGGTGTTGCATTTGATTATCCCGGCACCGCCGTACTGATGCTGACGCTGGCGGCCTATGCGCTGGCGATGACGATTGAAGGACTCACCCCGACGTTGCTGTTGCTCAGCCTGTTGGGTGTGGGGTTGTTCATCCTGGTCGAGAAACGGAGCAAGGCGCCGCTGATTCACCTGTCATTGTTCACCGACACGCGAATCAGCAGCAGTCTGGCGCTGACCTTGCTGGTGACGACAGTGATGATGACCACGCTGGTGGTCGGGCCGTTTTACCTGAGCCGAGGTTTGGGTCTCACCAGCACGCAGGTAGGACTGGTGTTGTCGATCGGGCCGTTGCTGGCGGCGTTCAGCGGCGTACCGGCCGGGCGTCTGGTGGATCGTTTCGGCGCGCGGCGAATGGTGCCGGGTGCGTTGCTCGGCCTGGCCTGCGGATGTGGTCTGTTGGCGCTGTTTCCGGTGAGTTTCGGAGTGCTTGCATACGTGCTGCCGATCACGGTGGTGGCCTTGAGTTATGCGCTGTTCCAGGCTGCCAACAACACCGGGTTGATGTCCGGCGTTGCTCAGGATCAGCGCGGCGTGGTCTCGGCCATGCTCGGGCTGTCGCGCAATCTGGGCCTGATCACCGGGGCCGCGGCGATGGGCGCGGTGTTCGCCCTGGCCACGGACGATCCGACTCAGGCGCCGGCCGCGGTTATCGCAGGCGGCTTGCACATGACCTTCGGTGTGGCCACGGCGTTGATGTTCGCGGCGTTTGCGCTCGGTGCCTTCACGCACCTGCGTCTCGCGTCTCCCGTGCCGGAAAGAACAGTTCAAAGCAGGTGATGCCGTCGGCGCTACTGACGCTGTAGCGACCCTGATGCAACTGCATGATGGTCGCGACAATCGACAGGCCCAGTCCGTTGGATTGGGCCGAGCGCTCGCGGGACGGATCGACGCGGTAGAAACGCTCGAACAGCCGCGACAAATGTTCCGCCGGAATCGTCGCGCCCTGATTGCGTACCCGCAGGTAGCTACCGTCCGCTTCGGCGATGGCTTCGACCTGCAACGTTGAATCCGCCGCGCCGTACTTGATCGCGTTGGCGCACAGATTGGCCAGCGCCCGACGCAGCAGCATCGGCTCGGCCCAGATCACACCGCTGCCACTGGCCTCGATGGTGACACCGACGTCCGCCGCCAATCCCTCGAAGTAGTCGGCAATGCGCTGCATCTCATCGCCGGCGTCCAGCTCCTGCCGCTGGCTCAGTGCACTGGCCGGGTCGGTGCGGGCCAGAAACAGCATGTTGTCGAGCATCCGCGCCAGCCGTTCGAGTTCTTCGACGTTGGAGGCGAGCAGCTGCTGATAGGCGTCGACGCTGCGGTTCTGTTGCAACGCGACCTGGGTTTCACCGAGCAGGTTGTTGATCGGCGTGCGCAGTTCGTGGGCCATGTCGGTGGAGACCTGACTGAGTTGCGCAACCCCTCGGTCAAGTCGGTCCAGCATCGCATTGAAAGACTCGATCATCGGCTGCAATTCCCGAGGCGTGCCTTGGCGGTCGAGGCGTTCGCCGAGGTTGGCGATGCCGATCCCGTGCGCATGCCGGGCAATTCGCCGCAACGGCAGCAGGCCGCGATACACCAGCAGGCAGCCGACCAGCGCCAGCACAATCGCTGCCAGTGACGCGAGGCCGTACACGCTGAGCCGGTAATTGGCGAGCATCGCCGTGCGCTCGCTCATCACCTTGGCGATGAGCACCTGCAGATTGCCCTGGTCGCCGGAGTCGATACTGGCCGCCACCGCCGAGAACGGCACGCCGTTGAGGCTTGGCAGATGCTGCACGTCGTTGAGGGCCATGACATGGTCGACCGGCACGGCGGGCACGCTCGGCAGTGCCAGATCGCTGGGATTGACCACGAACAAGGGCGGTTGCCCCGGCGCGCCGATGGTCAACAGCGCTTCGCGGTTGCCCAGCATGTTCTGGAACAGCGCCGGTTTGGTCTTGATCAACTCCAGCGTGTTGCTGTCGTTGAGGATGGTGCGCAATTGATCGATACGGCTGACCAACTGGATGTCGTCGCGGCGGGTCAGTTGCTCTTCCAGCTGGTTGTAAAGCGCCGCGCCGAGGCCTGCCAGCGCCGCGAAGGCGAGCACGGCGAAGACCAGCGCCAGACGCAAGGTCAGGGAATAAGTGCCGGCGATTTTCATGGCTGAGTATCGAAGCGGTAGCCGATGCCGCGCACGCTGTGGATCAGCTTGAGCGGGAACGGGTCGTCGATCTTCGCCCGCAGGCGGCGCACGGCGACATCGACCACATTGGTGTCGCTGTCGAAATTCATGTCCCACACCCGCGAGGCGATCAGCGAGCGCGACAGCACTTGCCCGGTGTGGGTGGCGAACAGTTGCAGCAGGGCGAACTCCTTGTTGGTCAGGGTGATCCGGTTGCCGGCGCGGGTGACCCGACGCTTGAGCACGTCGATCTGCAGATCGGCCACCTGCAATTGCTCCTCTTCATGGATCGGCCCGCGCCGGGTCAGGGTGCGCAGGCGCGCCACCAGTTCGGCAAAGGAAAACGGCTTGATCAGGTAATCGTCAGCGCCCAGTTCAAGGCCTTTGACCCGGTCGGCGATGTCGTCGCGGGCGGTGAGGAACAGCACCGGCGTGTCGGTTTCCTTGCGCAGCCGGCGCAGGACTTCCCAGCCATCCATTTTCGGCATCATCACGTCCAGCACGATCACGTCGAAATCGAACTCCAGCGCCAGGTGCAGACCGTCGGCGCCGTCCCGGGCCAGGCTCACGCTGTAGCCCAGTTCCTGCAAGCCGTTGAGCAGATAATTGCCGGCCTTGGGTTCGTCTTCGACAACAAGGATATTCATGGGCACTGTGCCTCAATTGTCATTGATGCAGCCGCTGCCTTGCACCTGATAGTCCAGCACATGTTCACGGCCCTGGTGGTCGAGGTAGTTGAGCTGCGCGGGGATCACGCCGCAAGCCTGGGAAATATCGGTGCTGGAGAGGACTTTGTCGACATCCAGGTGCACGTAGAAGCCGTTGGTGTCGTGAATGACCGTGCGCTCAGGCATTTCAGCGGCGAACACGGAACCGGTGGCGAGGAGGGCGGTGAAGGCGAGGATCAGGGTTTTCATGATGGGTCACTCGAGTCGTTGAAGTTGATCGGCGTTCTGGCCGGGACAACTTCAAGCTACCGGGCGATCCGCTCGGTAAACCGACAACTCGATGACAAATCTGTAATAAACCGAACCTGTGGGAGCCAGCGCACTCCCACAGAGTATTCAGCTGGCGTGCGTGCTGAGAATGCTCGCGATCTGTTGCGGCTGGCAGTTGAGGTACGGCGAGGATTTCAGCCACTGCTGATCCGGGTACCAGGAGAACATGAATTGACCATTCTTCAGGCTGTCGATCACCCGTTTGGCAACCTGCGGTCGCACCGCCGGGCAACCCTGGCTGCGGCCCAGACGGCCGGTACGTTTGCTCCAGAACGGGTTCACGTAGTCGGCGGCGTGGATCACGATGGCGCGGTCACGGGCCATGTCGTTGATGCCCGGTTCCAGACCGTCCATGCGCAGCGAGTAACCGTGGGTGCCCTGGTAACTTTCCTGGGTGCGGAACAGGCCGAGGCTGGACTGAAAACTGCCTTCACGGTTGGAGAATCGGGTGGCGAAGTTTTCCCCGGAGTTAGAACCGTGGGCGACCAGATCGCGCAGCACCAGTTTTTTCCGGGTCAGGTCGAAGATCCACAACCGGCGCTCGGTGGACGGCTGCGAATAGTCGATGATCGCCAGGTGACGGGACTGCTTCGCGCCGTTGTTGATCGCACATTGCATGGCGTTCAAGGCACCTTTCAGCGCCTGGGGATTGAGTTCCGGAGCGGCGTGCGCGAGGCTGGTGTACAGAACCGGCGAAGAGGTGCCGGCGGCAAAGGCTGGACTGGTCAGCACGCCAATGGCGGTGGCAGTCAGCAGAAGTCGGCGCAAAAACGTCAACATTTAACGTGAGTCTCCACTTGCTACTTGTTTGGCACTTAGGCTCCTGACGTCCAGTCGTCCCCGGCAGACCCGCGAATCGGGCCTGACTGTTCACCGCACCTGAGGTAAGGTTGACCGTCAATCAGGACGGCCATGGATTGGAGTAAAGCAGTTGTTCAAAAAGTACGCATGCTACTTGAGCATTTGTTTGCTCGCTGCGCCGTTTGTCGCTTGCGCCGAAGAGCCGTTGCCGGGACTCCCGACGCTGCCGCCCGTGCCGACGGAAATGCCCATCGAGCCGCAGAGCCCGTTGCAGGCTGCGCTGATCAGTCTGCCCCAGGCGTGCCCGACGATCGGCACCAGCCTCAGCGGCCCGGCGCTGGATCAGTTGCGCGCCTTCTACCAGCAGCAGGACTGGCTGCCGGTATGGGCCGATGGCGGGCAATTGCCGGCCTTGCATGCGCAATTGCAGCTGTTGGCCGACGATGGCCTGAACCCGAAACGCTACCCGGTGGCGCTCACTGCCCCGCAGGACGGCGAACTGTGCGCCGACATCGAGATCAGCCGTTACTACCTGCAAGCCCTGCAGGATCTGCATTACGGCCGCCTGTTGCAATCGCACTTCGAACCGCTGTGGCATTCCGACGAAACGCCACGCGACCGACAGGCCGAATTGCTCGCCATCGCCGTACCGGGCGTGCGCAACGTTCCGGCCGCCTTCGATCTGGCCCGCCCGCAGCTGGCGCAGTACCAGAATCTGCGTCATCTCTACGCAGCTCAACGCCTGAAAGCCTTGCCGCAGTGGACATCGGTGGGCAACGGCCCGTTGCTGCGTCCGGACATGGAAGACAAACGCGTGCCGGAACTGGCCCGACGGCTGTACAGCGAAGGCTACCTGAGCAGTGTGGTCGGCACGCCGGACAACGCTTATCACGGCGTATTGGTGGAGGCGGTGAAGAGCTTTCAGGCCAACCATTCGTTACAGGCCGACGGAGTGGTCGGTCCGGGAACGATTGCCGAACTCAACATCAGTCCGCTGACCCGTCGCGAACAGTTGCGGGTCAACCTTGAACGTTTCCGCTGGATGGCTCAGGACATGGAGCCGGACGGTCTGCTGGTCAACGTCGCCGCTGCCGAACTGACGCTTTATCAGGGTGGCTTGCCGGTGTGGCAGACCCGCACCCAGGTCGGGCGCGCCGAGCGCCAGACCCCGCTGCTCAAATCCCGAGTCACGCGCCTGACCCTGAACCCGACCTGGACCGTGCCGCCGACCATCTGGAAGGAAGACAAACTGCCGGAGATCCGCAAGGACCAGACCTTCCTCAGCCGTCAGAACCTGCAAGTGCTCGACGCCAACGGCCAGCCGCTGGCCGCCGCCGACATCGACTGGGACAACCCCGGCAACATCCTTCTGCGTCAGGACGCCGGGCCGCGCAACCCGCTGGGGCAAATGGTCATTCGGTTCCCCAACCCGTTCTCGGTGTACCTGCACGACACGCCGAGCAAGGCGCTGTTCGACAAGGGGCCACGGGCGTTCAGTTCCGGCTGCGTGCGGGTCGAGCATCCGATGAAGCTGCGCGATTTCCTGCTCAGCCCGGCGGAGAAGGCGCGTACCGACACCTTGCTCGCCACCGGCACCACCCATGAATTCCGCCTGAGCAATCCGGTGCCGATCCTCATGACCTACTGGACGGCACAGGTCGATGGCCAGGGTCGTGTGCTTTACGCGCCGGACATCTACAGCCGAGACAGCGCGTTGCTGGCGGGGCTGGACCGGGCGCATTGATTTTTGCGGTTTGACTCGCCTGGCGGCAGGTCATTTTTTGAGGAAGGACAGGATGTTTGTCTGTGTCCCTTTCGAAGCGGCGCCGCTCAGGATTTCGCTCATGGAAAACAACTTGCTGGGATTGTAGGTGCCGCCGTTGTAGAGCATGACACCGTTCACCGTTGCCTCGAAAAACGCCCTCCGGAGTTTCAGATGGCAAATACTGTTCTTGAGGTCAGTCAGGACGGCATCGGCACTGGCATTGACCAGATCGGACATGTTTCGGACGTCGAACAGCAGGATCTGCATGACCTTGCTCCCCATCAGTTTTTTTCTAGCCGTCAATTGATTCTCAATGCTGCGCCCGCCAAATCCCTTGTCTGTCCAGAAGGTATCGGACATATAGATTTTGAAGTTGTTGACTCGCGGCGTTTTCAGTTCGATGGCGTAAAAAACGCTGTTCAACATGACGAAATAGTCCGGGTAGGAGACTCTTCCCGCCTGGCAGTAACCTTCTGCCATCGGATTTTCTTCGCGACCGATGACCAATTCGCCACCGGAAGTTTGTCTGACAGTGAACGCCCCATCTCCGGTGACACCTGGCTCAGGAACAGTGCAGGTGCTTTCCGATCCCGGGTTGTAAGCGCCGAAATTTTTGTCCCGTCGCAGGAAGGTGTAGCCGACCCCCTGCAACACCTCATAGAGCACCGCTTGGGATTCGCTCTCTTTGATCACCGCCCGATGATGTAGATATAGCTCGTCGTCCCGCTGTTTGTATTCGGTCACTTCCATGGCCATCGAGGATGAGGCTGCTGCCGCCATCATCGGATCTGAGGATGAAGCGAACCCGAACGAAGGGCTTGATGATGGGGACGGGGTGGAAAATGGCGCGCCGATGAATGGCGCAAGTGTTGAAGAAAACGGATTCCCGCCGAGCGAAATTGAAGGTGGAAACGATGTGCCCGGCATATTCAACGGCACGGTGTTATGAGCGCTGTTGATGCGCACGCAGGGCATGCTGCTGAGTGTGGAGGGCGGCATCATGTGGTGCTCGGATCGGATTATTCTCCGATTGCACTGGCTGCAAACCGCAAGACCCCATTCTGACTCGATGATCTTTTCATCACTGGCGCACCAGTGCATGCCTTCACATTGATAGAAATGTGTCATTCCCTGACCCTGCTGTTGTCACGCATGGAAGACACCACGGCAGCACCCGTGGGATCTCAATCGAGCCTAGCAGAAGTTGGCGGGTGCGCACTGGCGGCGGAGGGTGAGCTTCAACGATTGGTGCGCTTCCAGAAGAACCGCGCCAGCCACGCATCCACGCTCAACTTGCCTGCCCCGGCAAACACCAGCGGCACCAGCGCAGCCAGATAAATCGCCGGCAGTTTGAAGTTGCCGAACCCCTTGTTGGTGATCGCGTAACCCTGGGCCAGTTCACTCAGCGATGACCAGTCCGCCGGCCAGTGCACGGCAGCGGTGGCAACGACGGTCACGACAATCAGCGAAATCGCCGAAATCCGCGTGCCGAATCCGACCAGGATTGCCAGTGCGCAGATCAGCTCGGCCCACATCGACAGCTCCCAGTTCAGCGTGGCGGGCAAGTGGTCGAAGGGAAACGGAAACCGCTCCTGAATGTCTTCGAACCAGTTCTGGCCGTTGAATTTCTCCAGTCCCGATTCGAAAAATTCCCAGGCGATGAACAGGCGCAAGGTCAGCGGCGCGAGCCACTGGCCGGCGCGGTCGAGGTTCACATGCAGGCCTTTGACGGCCGACGAGAGAGCTGTGGTCATGGGAAGGCTCCATTCATTCAAGAGAAAACGGGGCACCGACGTGCCCCGAAAAAAGGGTTACTCGCCGGCGCCGCACTTGCCTTCGCCGCATTTGCCTTCCGAGGTTTTTTCCGCAGAGTCGGCCTTGGCCTGGGTCTGGCTGTAGCCGTGATCCAGTTGCTTGACGCTGAACGCTTCCGAGGCCGAAGCTGCGTTGGACAGGGCCAGGCCACCGGCAAGCAGCAGGCCGAGAGTCAGGGAGGTTTTCGAGAGCTTGGTCATGGTGAATCTCCGATGCGATGTTTGAGTTCAAAGGCTTGATCGGGGCTGCCGATCGACAGGTTCATTTGAACGCCGGGCTGTATCGCTGATGTGTCGCGAAGGGCCGGATTTGTGCGCGGGATGTGTCGGGCGTCGGGCCGTACACACTGCGATACACAGCGCCGGTGTGATTCGATTGCCGGGCGCAGCGTCTAGCCACGGTGTCCCCGCAATCCCATGGGGCGAGACTTCGGAACCCGGCATGCAAGCGCTGTTGAACGAGATCCTTGACGCTGTCCGGCCCCTGATCGGGCAGGGCAAGGTGGCTGACTACATTCCCGCCCTCGGCACCGTGCCGGCCAATCAACTGGGCATCGCCGTGTATGGCAACGACGGCGAGATGTATTGCGCCGGCGACGCCGAGACGCTGTTCTCGGTGCAGAGTATTTCCAAGGTGTTCAGCCTGGTGCAGGCCATCGAACATTCCGGCGAGGCGATCTGGGAGCGCCTGGGCCACGAGCCGTCCGGCCAGCCTTTCAACTCGCTGGTGCAGTTGGAATTCGAGCGTGGCCGCCCGCGCAATCCGTTCATCAATGCCGGGGCGCTGGTGATCTGCGACATCAACCAGTCGCGCTTTGCGGCACCGGCATTGTCGATGCGCGATTTCGTGCGACGGTTGTCGGGCAACCCGCAGGTGATGGTCGACGGCAAGGTCGCCGATTCCGAATACCAGCATCGCGCGCGCAACGCGGCGATGGCGTACCTGATGCAATCCTTCGGCAACTTCCACAACGACGTTGAGGCGGTGCTGCGCAGCTACTTCAGCCACTGCGCGTTGCGCATGAACTGCATCGACCTGGCCCGGGCCTTCTGTTTCCTGGCCAACGACGGTTTCTGCAAACACAGCGGTGAGCAGATTCTTACTCGCCGCCAGACCCAGCAAGTCAACTCGATCATGGCCACCAGCGGCCTCTACGACGAGGCCGGCAACTTCGCCTACCGCGTCGGCTTGCCGGGCAAGAGTGGCGTCGGCGGCGGCATCGTTGCGGTGGTGCCGGGGCAGTTCTCGGTGTGCGTGTGGTCGCCGGAGCTGAACACGGCGGGCAACTCGCTGGCAGGGATGGCGGCGCTGGAAATGCTCAGTTCGCGGATTGGCTGGTCGGTATTCTGAGGCCGTGTTGCTTTGAGGGAGGCCAACCTATACATTTTCCGGCCGCCCTCAATATGGTGAATCCGCTCCATGTCTCTCGCGCTCGAACGTCTCGTCGCTGGCACGCCTATCCCTTTCGCCGGTAACCGCGTCACCGTGGTCAGCCCCGAACTGGCCGAGCGTTTCCGACCCGGCGACCACCTGCTGGTGGAGCAGGTGAGCGGCGAGCTGTTGCTGATTCCGGTGGTGGATCAGCAGGCTGCATCGGTAGCGATCGAGCGTGCAGCGGCGGCGTTTACTGCGTTGTCCGCTGTGCCGGATGAGGCCATCAGCCGCTTCTTTGATCTGTTCGCTCAACGTCTGGAAAACCCGGACGCCTGGGCCCTGATCGAAACCGCCAACCTTGCCGACATCGAGCGGGCCAAGGCGCGCGGTCGTTCCACTACCCGTTTGCTCGCCGACGAGCGCATGCGCCGCGACATGATCGCAGGCCTGCGCGCCTGGCGTGATGCGCCGGCCACCCGCGGCAAAGTGATCAGCAGCGTCGAACATGACGGCTGGAAGGTCGAGCAGGTGGTATCGCCGCTGGGCATCGTCGCGTTCGTGTTCGAAGGCCGGCCGAATGTTTTCGCTGACGCCGCTGGCGTACTGCGCACCGGCAACACCGCCGTGCTGCGCATTGGCAGCGATGCGCTGGGCACCGCGCAAGCCATTGTCACTCACGCCTTGAACCCGGCGCTGGCCGATGCCGGTCTGCCGGCGGGTGCGGTGTCGCTGGTGGAGAGCGTCAACCACGCCGCCGGTTGGGCGATGTTCGCCGACCGGCGTCTGTCGCTGGCGGTGGCCCGTGGTTCGGGTCGTGCGGTCAGTCAGTTGGGCAGCATCGCCCAGCAGGCCGGTACCGCCGTCAGCCTGCACGGCACCGGTGGCGCGTGGTTGATCGCCGATCGCGATGCCGACGCCAAGCGTTTTGCCGCTGTGGTGCGCAACTCGCTGGATCGCAAGGTTTGCAACACCTTGAATGTCTGCCTGATCCAGCGCGACCGTGCTGCCGAACTGGTGCCGCTGTTCCTCGACGCCTTGCAGCAGGCCGGCACCGCGCGCGGTCAGGGCTGCAAATTGCACATCGTCGAAGGCAGCGAACGCTACCTGCCGAGCGACTGGCAGAATGCGACGGTCGAGGTCTATCGTGCCGAGGGTTACCTGACCGAAGCCCTGGCCGAGCCGCTGCCGGAAGCGCAACTGGGCCGCGAGTGGGAATGGGAAGAAACCCCGGAAACCAGCCTGATGATCGTCGACGATCTGGATCAGGCCATCGCGCTGTTCAATCGCTACAGCCCGCAGTTCACCGTGTCGTTGATCAGCGAAGATGCGGCGGTTCAGGAGCGTTTCTACAGCGCGGTCAACGCGCCGTTCGTGGGCAATGGAATCACCCGTTGGGTCGATGGCCAGTACGCGCTGAACAAGCCGGAACTGGGCCTTTCGAACTGGGAAAGTGGCCGGTTGTTTGCCCGCAGTGCGATTCTTTCCGGCGACGGTGTGTTCACCGTACGCAGCCGCATGACGCAAATCGATCTGAGCGTAAAACGCTGAACAGAACAACGCCGCGCCCGTCGCAATGACGGGCGCGGCGTTGTGTTTTCAAGCAGCATCGACTGCCTGACCGTACACCGCGCAAGTCGACGGTTGCTCGGCCAGCGAGACGAAGGTACGGCGGTCGGCACTCAGCGCGTCGATCGAGCCGGTCTCGATGTCGTAGACCCAGCCGTGCAGATTCAGCAGGCCTTTCTCCTGGGCCAGGCGCACGCTCGGGTGAGTCTGGATGTTCGCCAGTTGCGCGATCACGTTTTCCCGCACCATCGAACTCAGCTTGGCCGCGTCATTGGCGTGTGGCCGCGATTCGTTGACCACTTTCGCCGACTCTGCGTGTTGCAGCCAGCCGCTGACGGCGGGCAGGTGATCCATGCATTTGCACTGGGCGATAGCAGTCATGGCGCCGCAGTCGGAGTGGCCGCAGATCACGATGTCGATCACGCCGAGCACGGCTACCGCGTATTCCACCGTCGCTGAAACCCCGCCCGGATGCGGGCTGTAGGACGGCACGATATTGCCGGCGTTGCGGATCACGAACAGCTCGCCGGGTTCTTGCTGGGTCAGCAGTTCCGGGACGACGCGGCTGTCGGAGCAGGTGATGAACAAGGTGCCCGGGGTTTGGGTAGTTGCCAGGTGTTTGAACAGTTCGGTGCGTTGTGGAAACGCTTCGTTCTGGAACTTCAGGAAGCCTTCGATCAGGTTTTTCATGGTGTGTCCTCTCAGTTGGAACAGCCGGTGCCGAATTCGCTGTATTGAAGAATGTGTTTTGCGCCGTGGCTGTCGAGGTAAGTCATCTTGACCGGCACTACGCCGCAGACGTCGGCGACCGGGGTGATGCTCACGACTTCAGCGATGTCCAGCGACATGCCGTAGCGGTAGGCGACGGCTTCGTCATCGGCCTGGGCTTGAGTGCAAAGGCCGGCGAGCAGGGCCAGGGTCAGCAGAATTTTTTGCATGGGGCAGCCTCCAGACGGATGTGGTGACGACTTGGCGATTCAGGTTTGGAGGGGCCCGCACGCGGGGTGCGGGCCCGGAGGGATCAGAACGGACGCAGCGGGAGGAACTTGCCGTCGAGGGTGACCACGGCGCGGGAACCGCCTTCAGGGTCTTCGACTTTCTTGATGTCGAGCTTGAAGTTGATCGCGCTGATGATGCCGTCGCCGAACTGCTCGTGAACCAGCGCCTTCAGGGTGGTGCCGTAGATCTGGATCATCTCGTGGAAGCGGTAGATGGTCGGGTCGGTCGGCACACCGTCGAGGCTGCCGCGCAGCGGGATGATTTGCAGGGCGGCGACGTCTTCGGCACTCAGCTCAAGCTTGTCGCCGACCACTTCAGCAGCGGCTTTGGGCAGTGGATGCTGACCGAGGAGGGCGGCGGTGACGTAAGCCAGGCTCAGGCCGGTGCCGTCGGCCAGATCCTGCCACGACAGGTTTTTCTGTGCCTTGGCATCCAGGGCGCGGGTGGTCAGGGCGATGCGGCTGTCGTTGTAGGCTTGGGATTGCATGGTGCTTCTCCTTTCGGGGTTGGCTTGCTGTGTGGGATTCATCTTCTGCCGATTGATCCATAGCGTCCAAGACCGATATACAATGCAAAGCATAAGCACTGCCTATAGATGGAGCGTCCCATGCTGCTGCGACATTTGCGATACCTGCTGGCTGTGGCCGATCACGGCGGCTTCACCCGGGCGGCCGAGGCGCTGCACGTGTCGCAGCCGACCCTGTCGCAACAGATCCGCCAACTGGAAGAAAGCCTCGGTGTGGATCTGTTCGACCGCACCTCGCGCTCGGTCAAACCCACTGACGCCGGTCAGGCCTATATCGAGTGCGCGCGACGGGTGCTGGTGGAACTGGAGGCGGGCAAGCGCGCGTTACATGACGTGAAGGATCTTTCTCGAGGCTCGCTGCGGCTGGCCATGACGCCGACATTCATGGCGTATCTGGTCGGGCCGTTGGTGCGTGATTACGTGGCGCGGTATCCGGGGATTCACCTGGAGATTTTCGAGTTGTCGATGGATGACATCGAGGCCGGGCTGGCGGATGACTCGCTGGATATCGCGATTGCCTTCACGCCGGTGCGCAATCCGGACATTGAGTGCATTCCCGCGTTTGTCGAGACGTTGGGGGTGATGGTCGGGCGTGAGCATCCGCTGTACGACAGCTCATCGGTGCTGACCCCGGATGACATCGCGCAACTGGATTTCGCCTTGCTGGCGCCTGACTTCTTCACGCGTTTGTCGATCGATGAGTACTTCCGCCACCACGGCATCACGCCCAAGGTGCAGATCGAGGTGAATTCGGTGAGTACGTTGCTGGAAGTGATCCGGCATGCGCCGATTGCGACCATGTTGCCGGAGGCGATCGCGACCGAGGACCGGGCATTGCGCCGCTTGCGTGTCGAGAGCGAGGCGCCGCAGCGGGGAGCGGCGTTGTTGCGGCGCCAGAACAACTATCACAGTGCGGCATCGGTGGCGTTCATGGAGATGGTGCTGCAAACCCGTTCATGAGCATTGTTTGCGAGCAATAAAAAAGGGCCTGCTCCTTATCGGAAGCAGGCCCTTTTGTTTATTGAAGTTACAACTCAGTAGAACCGATCAATCACCCGAACTTCGTTCTTGTTCTGCATCGAGTCCCACGCCTGTTTCAGCGTTTGCAGAACATTACCGATGAAGTCCTTGTCGGCCGCGGCTTTCTTGCCGACATAGCCGTGGCCGCGGCGGTACATCTTCAGGCGGGCCAGCAGGTTCTGGTTGTTCCGGTCGAACTCTTCTTCACCAGCATGGGGCGACAGGCAGTCGATATGGACCTGACCCGACTTGCTGATCCACAGAATATGGCTGTCGTGGCTGTCTTTTTGCGCAGCGAACATACGAGCCAGTTCTTCGATAGTAGGTTGATTGTTCAGATTCATGATATTGCCCCTTGACCAGTCTGGTGATCTTTCAAAGTTGATTCGCTAATACAGGTAGCCCATCGGTTAGTTGATCCCTGGCACCGAAACCAGGACGTCAGCGGTCGCCCGTATGAAGTACGGGGTCATGCGTCTGTTGCATGTAGTCGTGTTGAATAACTGCTACGCAATAGCGTCACAACGAGGAGAAGCAGCGAAAATCGGGAGGCTCCTTGACGACGTTTTCAGGGTCGACCACAAGCGTCTTGAGAATTTTCGCCAGCGCTTCTCGTCCTTGTACTGGACGTTCAGGCCAGGTCAGCTTCTTCAATCTGCCTTGTGGGCAGCGTGTATCCGGAAAAAACAGCTCGGCGGTCAGACGAGCTTGCTCAAGCGTGTTGCCAGTGCTCCCGATCGGGGAGACGTCTGCATCATGCAAAAGCAAAACGACGCCGTCAACGGTTTTGTAGTGATTATTTTTGGTCACTACATATTGTCGGACAAAGTCATTCTGGAATGAAAAAAGCGGCGTTCAGGCAGCGGGAGAAAGGCTGCGCAGGCAGTAAAACGTGCAGGGATAGCCGTCCACTGTTTTGGTCTGGCGGGTAAAGTCGCCGCCGCTCAGCTCGGGGATGAGCCGGGCCCAGAACCGCTGTGCAGGCAGGTTGGCGTCGACATGGAAAATCTGCCATCGACCGGGCAGGTGGCTCAAGAGGGCAGAGGCGACAAACTGCGCGACGCCTTGGCCACGCCAGCGTCGGCTGACGAAGAAGTAGCCGACGTTGTAGTCGGCGCCTTCGATGAGGAGGTGGTCATCGACGGTCACGAACCCCGCCAGTTCGCCGTCGACGTGGATCAGGAATGGTCGCGTCGCCGGCTGGCGCCAGTAATCGTCTTTCAACTGGATCGGAAAGAACCCATGCCCGCCGAGCTTCAGCGGGAGCCACTCGCTGAAGTCATAGGTGTAGAACTGCATCAGGTTTTCGAGGGTGTCCAGTTCGTCGCGCCGGGCGACGCGCAGTTCGATGACAGACATGCCGCTGACTCCTGACCATCACTGCAGAAACAGTAGCGTGCGGCGGGCTATTTGGCTGCCGGTTTCGCCGAGCGTTTGCTGGTTCCGGTGGTTTTACGCCGGGTGGTCTTGCGTTTGTTCTTCCACGGCGCAGCGGCCTTGCCTGCGGGCGGCGGGCCGCTGATGGTCAGGCTCAGCCCGGCACAGCGGGTCACTTGCTTGCTCATCCACGCCGCCTGCTTGGTGACGAACTCTTCCAGACTCATCTCGCCGCTTTGCACCATGTCCAGCGCCTGCTCCCAGATCGCTGTGGTGCCGGGGTCGGCAATTGCGCGCGGCACGGCGTCGATCAGGCTGAACGCGGCAGGTGTGGCGGACAGCGCCTTGCCGTTCTTCACCAGATAACCACGATCCAGCAACCCTTGAATGATCGAGGCGCGGGTGGCTTCGGTGCCGATGCCGGTGGTGTCCTTGAGTTTCTGCTTGAGCAGCGGATCTTCCACCAGTTTGGCGACGTTCTTCATCGCCTTGATCAGGTCGCCTTCGGTGTAGGGCTTGGGCGGCTGCGTCCACAGGTCCTTGAGTTTCACGTCTGCGATTGCGCACTCGGCGCCTTGGGTGAACGTCGGCAAGGTTTGCGGGGCCGGCGCTTCACGACCCTTGGCCGGTGCCAGCGCTTCGGGCAACGCGCGTTTCCAGCCCGGTTCGATGATCTGCTTGCCAACCGCGCGCAAGGCTTCACCGGCGCAATCGAAATCGGCCTGGGTGCGGTCGTATTCGTGATTGGGCAGGAACTGCGCCAGATACCGCGCGCGAATCAGCGTGTAGACCGCGCGGTGCTTGCCGGTCAGGCGTTCGAGATTTTTCGCGGCAGCGGTCGGGATGATGCCGTGGTGAGCGCTGACCTTGGCGTCGTTCCAGGCGCGGGAGCGGCGTTGCGGCTCCAGATGCTCGCGTAGCGCTTCGAGGCTAGGGTCGGCCTGACGCAACGCCGCGAGAATCCCCGGCGCCTCGCTGTGCTGGCTCAGGGGCAGGTAGCCGCAATCGCTGCGCGGGTAGGTGATGACTTTGTAGGTTTCGTAGAGGGCCTGGGCGATGTCGAGGGTTTCCTGGGCACCGAGGCCGAGCTTCTTCGAGCAGACTTCCTGCAAGGTGCCCAGATCGAAGGGCAGGGGCGCCACTTCGCGCATGCGCTCGGTGCGCAGTTTGACCACTCGGGCGCTGGCAGCGCTGCTGATTGCGACGGCTGCTTGCTGAGCGAGGGCTTGATTGAGGCAGCGATCCTGATCGTCACAGGCATCGTTCGGCGCACGCCATTGCGCCGTGAACGGCGTGCCGTTGTGCAGCAGTTGCACATCGATGGCCCAATACGCGACCGGCACGAAATCGGCGATGCTGTGGTCGCGATCCACCACCAGCCGCAACGTCGGCGTCTGCACGCGGCCCACCGGCAGCACGCCTTGATAGCCGGATTGCCGGCCAAGCAGGGTGAACAGTCGACTCATGTTCATCCCGATCAGCCAATCCGCCCGCGAGCGCCCCAGTGCCGAGTGATACAGGCTGAAGGTTTCAGCGCCCGGTTTCAGCGCCGCCAACGCCTTGCGAATCGAGGCTTCGTCCAGCGCCGACAGCCACAAACGGCGGATCGGCCCGCGATAGCGACAGTGCTCGACCAGCTCCCGGGCGATCATCTCGCCCTCGCGGTCGGCGTCGGTGGCGATGATCAGTTCGCTGGCCTCGCCGAGCAGGCGCTTGACCGCTTTGTACTGGCTGGCAGTGCGCGGCTTGACGGTCATTTTCCATTTGTCCGGGATGATCGGCAGGTCCGCCAGTACCCAGCGCTTGTATTTGGCGTCGTAGGCGTCCGGCGGGGCGGTTTCCAGCAAGTGGCCGATGCACCACGTCACCGTGACGTCCGTTCCCAGCCAGCAGCCGTCGCCCCGACGCTTTGCGCCGAGTACGGCCGCAATATCCTTGGCCTGGGAGGGTTTTTCACAGAGGTACAGCCGCATAACCACCGTCGTCGATCATTGCCCGAAGAGGCGCACAGGATGGCCTGAGTCGGGCGATCGGGCAACTTTTATCTGTATGGATATACAGATAAAAGGATTGCCGGTCATGACAGCCCGCGTCGGGGCAATCCGGGACGCTATCGAGAAATTGATTAGCGCCCCCGTTGGCGGCTGTGGCAGGTTCAATCCGCCTAACAGGGCGAGTGACAGGACGATCTCGCCAGAAGATCGCCGCTTTTCTGTCTGACACTGACTCTTCAGAAACAAGGACGTACACCATGTCTCAACCTTCCTCCCAGGCCAGCAGCGCCTTCACCGCCGTCGACACCTTCAGCCATCTGTACGATCGCGGCACCGGGACCGTCAACGGCAAACCGTCGTTCACCGCCGACCAGGCCGCCGACGAAATCCTGCGCAAGGGCATGTCGTGGCAGGACAAGAATGCCGACGGCAAAATTGATCTGACCTACACGTTCCTGACCGACAAACCGTCGAACTACAACCCGAAACTCGGCAACTTCAGCGAGTTCAGCGCCCAGCAGAAAGCACAGGCCGTGCTGGCGATGCAATCGTGGTCGGACGTGGCCAACGTGACTTTCACCGAAGGCAAGGGCGGTGACGGCCACATGACCTTCGGCAACTACGACGTCAGCACCGGCGGCGCGGCGTTCGCCTACCTGCCGCAGGGCAGCAGCTACGACGGTCAATCGTGGTACCTGATCAACGATCAGTACCAGGTCAACAAGACTCCGGACACCAACAACTACGGGCGTCAGACCCTGACCCACGAAATCGGCCACACCCTTGGCCTGTCGCACCCGGGCGCCTACAACGCCGGCAACGGCAACCCGACCTACGGTGACGCCAAATACGCCGAAGACACCCGTGGCTACAGCCTGATGAGCTACTGGAGCGAGGCCAACACCGACCAGAACTTCAGCAAGGACGGCAGCGGCGCCTACGCCTCGGCACCGTTGATGGACGACATCGTCGCCGTGCAGAAACTCTACGGCGCCAACTTCGAAACCCGTGCCGACAACACCGTGTACGGCTTCAACTCCAACGCCGATCGCGACTTCTACAGCGCCACCTCGAACTCCTCCAAAGTGGTGTTCTCGGTATGGGACGGCGGCGGCAACGACACGCTGGATTTCTCAGGCTTCAGCCAGAACCAGAAGATCAACCTCAACGAAGGGTCGTTCTCCGATGTCGGCGGTCTGGTGGGCAACGTGTCCATCGCCCACGGTGTGACCGTGGAAAACGCTATTGGCGGTTCGGGCAATGACCTGCTGATCGGCAATGCGGCGGCCAACGACCTGATCGGCGGTGCCGGCAACGACATCATTTACGGCGGTGGCGGCGGTGATTCGCTGTGGGGCGGTGGCGGCGCGGACACCTTCGTGTTCGGCGCGGCCAGCGACTCGACCATGACCGCTCCGGACTGGATCATGGATTTCACCAGCGGCCTGGACAAGATCGACCTGTCGGGCATCGCCGGGTTCGCCACCGGCGCGGCCACTCTGAACTTCGTCAGCGGCTTCACCGGACACGCGGGCGACGCGATCCTCACGTACTTCGAACAGACCAACCAGACCAGCCTGATGATCGACCTGACAGGCCAGGGTTCGGTGGACTTCGCCGTGGGTGTGGTGGGGCAGGCCGTGGCGACCGATATCGTCGCCTGATCTGAAAACGGAAATCTGAAACGAAAAAACCGCAGTCCTTCGCAGGCTGCGGTTTTTTTGTTTTCGGACATCGCTCTACGACAGGAAAATCCGTTACTGCTCGGTCTCGAGGATCGACGTGGCGGGGGCATTACGTACTCTGGCAAACCACCAGAGAGCCGCCACGCCCAGCAGCGTCGCCAGCACGGCCAGAATCAGAATCACACGTTGCGTCCCCAGTGGCGCAGCGAGCAGTGCGACCAGCAGACCGGCCAGCGGTTGCGACAAGTTGTTGAGCAGGGTGATCACGCCCACGGTCTTGCCGAAGTCCTGAGGGGGAATGACTCGCTGGCGAATGCTGCGCATGTAAACGTTGAACATCTTGTCGAAGCCGACGATCAGCAGGAAACCCAGCACATAACCCGCCAGGTTCGGGCTCAGGGCGCTGATGAAGGCGCCGGCGGCGAGCATCGAATAGGCAACGCCACCCAGTACGCGCAAGGGCAATACCACCCGGGCGAGGAAAAACAGAATCACGATGGTGGTCACCGCGCCAGCCGCTTGCAGCACGGCGTAGTCGTCCTTGCCGGCGCTGTATTGACCGAGCACCATGGCCGCCGAAGTGGCCAGGGTGACCCCGACAATCAGGTTGACCCCGACTGCCAGGGTGATGATCTTTTTCAGCTCCGCCAGTTCGCGGATATGCCTGAAAGCGATGCGCAGAGGCTGCAGCCAGATGTCCTGATGCTGCTCGAACACCTCCAGGGTGATACGGCTGAAACGTTGCCACACCAGCATGCTGAGGTCGGCCAGCAGGAACAGTCCGGCCACCCACAGCACCACCCAGTGCCAGGCCGAAACCTCCAGCAGCAATGCCGCCACCAAGGGCCCCAGAACCAGTCCGGTCTGGTCGGCTATCTGCGAGTAGGAAAGGGTTTTGGTGTAGCTGTAGTGTTGGAAGATATACGGCATCAGCACTTCGCGGGCCATGATGCCCTGAGTCGTCAGCACGCCGCACAGCGCTGACAGCACCACAAGCCATGCGATACCGCCGAAGACGGCATAAAGCCCTACTGCCAGCACGCAGAGCAGCGCCCGGTAGACCTGACTGATGTGCAGGATTCTAATGGGCGAGAACTTGTCGCACAGGGCCCCGCACAGCGGAAACGCGAGAAAGCGCGGCAGCGACTCGACGAAGAATGCGAGCCCCGCCCAGGACGCGCTGTTGGTGGTCTGGAATACCACCAACGGCACGATGAACAACAGGATCTGATCCGCCAGCCGCGACAGGAACAGCGAGATGAAAAAAGCCAGGTAATCCTTACGCATGATGACACTCCTGTGGGTGGGCGGCCTGGCGGGGCTGCCGCAACATCAGTAAGCCGAGCCCGAGCTGTCGTTGAGGTTATGTCGCTCGTCGCCACGCAGGGGCGGGTTGAACACGCTGACCAGAATCAGATCCTGTTCCTTGCCCCCGCGTAGATAATGGCGATCGTGCTGGTCGAGCACATACACATCGCCAGGCCGAATCGGGTAGATATTTCCCTGCATATCTTCGACTTCGCCTTCCCCGGCAATGCAATAACACGCCTCCAGATGATTGCGATAGTGCAACAGCGATTCGGTGCCGGCGCGGACCACGGTGTGACACAGGGTAAAACCCATGGCATCGCGTTCGGTGAGCAGGCGATGGCTGGTGCCGGCGCCCCATTCGACGAAGTACGGGGTTTTTTCTACTTCGGATTTGTTGCGAATGAACATGTGAGCCTCTCTGAGAAAGTCGATAGTGAAAAACGGTCAGGCCGGTTCGGCGCCGGCATTGGTGGCGCGCAGGAGGGCCTCGCCCCAAGCCAGCATTGCGTCGCTCCAGACCAGATCGCGGTGCGCGGCGATGGCCTGGACATCTCGCCAGTGACGCTGGAGCGGGTTGCCGGCCACCAGCGACGAGGCGCCGAGCCGTTCCACCAGACGCCGTACCGCTTGCACGCATTGCTGTGCCAGATAGGCCCGGTCGCGCTTGAGCTGTAACACCTGCCCGGCGTCCAGTGGGCGATCCTGAATACCTGCTTCATGCAGTCGGGATACCAGCGATTCATACAACAGCCCGGCGCTGTACAACTGCGCCGCCGAGTGAGCTGTCTGCTCGGCGGTCCGTGGATCGCTCGCCAGGGCCGATCCGGCGAGCGCCGCCACATACGCGGCATGGGCACCTTCGGCGCAACCCAGCAGCGGGCCAATGATCGAGGTCGTGAGGTAGGGCACCAACGGCGCATGGTCGATGTAGTCGGTGGCGGACGAAGGCGGATGCCGGGCAAACACCTCGTGCAGGGCGAACACCCGTTCGTGGGGCACCAGTAACTGGTGGGTCAGTACATCGTGGGAACCGGTCGCCGCCATGCCACAGCTGTCCCAACTGTCGAGCCGCTGAACTTCATTCGCAGCAACCAGCAGCAGGAAGCGCGGGGCCTGTTCGGCCTCCGGGTGATTCGGGCAGGGGGCATTGAGCATCATCCAGGTGGCGTCTTCGATACCCGAGCTGAAGCGCCATCGCCCGTTGACCCGAATACCGCCGGACTCCCACGATAACCGGCTGTCGGCGCTGGCGGATGCCGAGGCGAACAATTGCCGGGGGCCCTCGGCGTACAACTGATCCTGACAGGTCGGTGGCAGGCGCCGGGCAATGCAGGCGTGGCCGCCCACCAGCGCCAGCATCCAGCCCGTGGAGGCACAGGCTCTGGCGGCGATGCGCGCGCTTTCCACAAGCGTTGGCCAGTGCCCACTGCGGGTGACCGGTGCACGTGGCGAGAGCAGGTCCAGCCAGTCGCCGGCGAACAGTTCGCTGAAGGTGCTGCTGCTCAAACGGCGGTTTTTTTCCGCCGCCGCTGCGCGTTCGCGCCAGGCCGGAAGGTGCTCCACGGCCCGTTGGCACAGGGTAGGTGATGCGGCGTGGTAGAACGCTTGTCCGGTGCAATCAATCATCGCCTGACTCCGCGGCAGCGTCGTGGGGCGCTGACAGGTTGCCAAGGCGCGCCCCTTCAAAACAGAACGCTGCGGGTTGTATCACCGGGCCCAGCAGACCAAGGAAGCGTTCGATTTGTTCCTGATCGTCCGAGGCGACGAATTCGCAGAAATTGCTGCTGCTCCACAGCAAGTGGACATGCTTGAAACGGCCCGAGAGGGCACTGACCAGTTCTTCCAGGGTGACCTGACCGTTCTGCATCTGCTCGAGCATTTGCTGGCGTTTCCAGCGGATCTCTTCCTCGCTGAAGTAGCGGGTCTTGAACACCTCGTCCTTAATCTGCTCGCGCCGCAGGTATTCCTGCGGGTCGGGGTGGTTGAGCTTCTCCAGGAAAAACACCAGACCCCCAGGCTTGAGAAACTGCTTGATATGGGCGATTTGCCGCTCGCGATCGCGGGTATAGAACTGGAACGCGGCCATTTCATAAATGAAATCGAATCCCTGGGCGAAGCGTTCGTATTCGGGGCTTTGCAGCAGGGCCGGGCTGACTTTGAAGACCGATTGCGGATAGAACAGCGACAGTGCAGGGTCTGCATGCCGATCAAACGAAATCCGGTTGGCCTGGTTGGGCGAAGAGGTGAAGCTGCGGATCAGGCCCTGCGAGTGGCCGGCCAGCGCACGGCCATTGCTGCCATCGAAAGCGTCCACCTCGAACAGGCTGAAGGTCTGGTCGGCGCTTCGGGTGTTGGTGCGGGCCAGGTGGGTCAGGGCCACGCCGATCCTCGACAGTTCTTCGAGGATGTACGGCACGCTGGCCAGAAAGTGCGAGAACAAAGGACCCGCACCTTTGATCAGACGATCGTGGTAGTCGAGGATCTGTGGGTCTTTGATCTCCGACGTCAAGTGGCTGTGCAGAGACTGCAAGGGCACCTGACTGGCGCCCGTGGCCAGACTGTGGAAGTGCCCGGCCAGTTTCAGCATGGCGCTTTGTTGCAGGTTCCGGTCCAGACTGATGTCATCCAGTGGCGGCTGCGGACAAGTGTTCATGGGGTAGCTCCTGCTGTCAGATCAGTCCTTTGGCGGTGAACTTGCCCGAGTCGGTTTTCGGCAAGGCTTCGAGAAATACGCACTGGGTCGGCACCATGTGCCAGTCCAGGCGGGTCTTGCAGTAATCGAGCAGGGCCTGTTCGCTGGTCTCGCGATGGTCGATGTCAAGTACGATGCAGGCCTTGGGTACGTGCCCGGCGGATTCGTCGGCGACCGGTACCACCAGCACTTCGGCGACGGCCGGATGCGAGGCCAGGCACTGCTCGATTTCCCGCGGGTTGACGTTCCAGATGTTGCGCGCGAACACGTCATCCTTGCGCGCCACGTAGTAGAGGTAACCGTCCGCGTCTCGTTTGAACAGATCGCCGGTGCGGTACAACCGCGAATGGCCGAACACATCGTGGACGAAGGCCTTTGCATTGGCCTCGGGCATGTTCCAGTACTCAAGCATCAGGTAGTCACTGGTCACCAACAGTTCGCCGACCTGCCCGGGTTCGTCGATGGCCCTACCCTGTTCGTCGACCAGATACA
Source organism: Pseudomonas sp. B21-021 (assembly GCF_024749205.1). Classification (NCBI taxonomy): domain Bacteria; kingdom Pseudomonadati; phylum Pseudomonadota; class Gammaproteobacteria; order Pseudomonadales; family Pseudomonadaceae; genus Pseudomonas; species Pseudomonas sp. B21-021. The sequence continues at coordinate 3,882,883 of NZ_CP087192.1, read as the reverse complement.
GGCTGACGCCGGGCAGGGGTTTGCCCACCGACGTCGGGCGGCGGTCGATCTCTTCAGGGGGAAGGTAACTGACGCGCTTGCACTCGGTGAGCCCGTAGTTGGAAAAGATTTGGACTTGCGGCAGTGCCTGGCGGATCCGCTGGATATGCCGGGTGTGCAGGGCCTGACCGCTGCTGGAGATATAGCGCAGCCTCGGAACCCTTGTCTGCCACTGCGAGCCGGTATTGGCCAGCAGGAAAAACACCGGGGGAAACACGTGCATGGCGGTGACGGATTCGCGCTCGACTACCCTGAGGACATCTTCGGCGCTGCTGGCGGGACGACTTTCGATGACGCTGGTGGCGCCGGCGAACAGCGGCATCATCACGTTGTAGACGCCGTAGTCGGAGGCTAGCGTCGAGTAGCTGAGGATGCGGTCGTCGGGGGTGTTCTGCAGGTAAGTGGTCACCCGGCGGGAGGCCGCCAGCATGATCCGGTGATTGACCAGCACGCCTTTGGGATTGAAGGTCGAACCCGAGGTATAGAAGATCGAGGTGGGACGTTCCGGATGCGCCTCCAGTGGGGCGGTGACCGAGGTATTTTGTGCTTGGTGCGCGGTAAGGGCATCGGCCAGCGGGATGATCTTTGGTGTAGCGTCGGGGGCGGGAACGGTCAGCAGGACCAGGTCCAGTCCGGCGGACTCGATCAGTCCGGGCAGGTCGTCGGTGCAATCGGTGATCAGCACCCGGGCGCCCGAATGCTTGAGCTGATGAATCAGCTTTGCGCGACTCAACGTGTGATGGGTGGCGGCAGTGATCGCCCCGGCTTGAAGCACCCCGAGGTAGACGGCGATCAGATCGACGGAGATGGCCGAATACAGTCCAACGCGTTCGCCCGGGGCGACTCCCAGGTTCGGTAGCAGAGTGGCGATGGCGTCCGCTCGTTGCTGCAGTTGCTGATAAGAGGTCGCGGCGCCATCCAGAACAATGGCCGGTTTGGTCGGGTATTGGCGGGCGTTATCGGCGATGACCTGATGAAAAAGTTGCATGGCTCAATATCCTTTCAAGCACAACTTCGGGGAGTTAATGGCGTTTTTTTGCGCACACCGAAACATAGGTGCCTTGCCAGGTGTAAGGGTCGATCGGCAAGTTTTCAGAGTTGCTCAATGGCCAACTCTGTTTATCGAAAAACTTATTGAAGGCGTAAATATCAAAATCACCCAGCCAGGCATCAAAGAAACCTTCGCTGTCTTGAATGGATAATCCGGCTTCCTTGTCCCAGATGAAAGGCTCACCGCTTGCCTGGAAGTAACGAGTCAGGTCGGATAACAGATCGAGAAATATATAACCGCCTGGTTTTACAGCGCTGATGATCTTGGGCATCACGATGCGAAGTTCTTCCTGATTGAAGAAGTGCAACACCTCGGAACAGACGAGTACATCGTAAGTTGCAGGGGCGGGGTCATAGTCGAGGATGTCCGCCTGCTGAAAGTCGAGCTCGCGTAACCACGGATTGTGCCTGCGACTCTGAATCGTGCTGTCGACCATGTCGACACCGCTGAGGCTGTAGCCCTTGCGGGCAAGGGCCGTGAGGTTGCGACCGTCGCCGCAACCCAATTCCAGTGCGCAACCCGGGCCGTCGGGTAGACTGGCCAGAAATTGTTTGAACTCATCGCGCAACTCACCGAACAGGGTGCCGTTGTCGCAAGCGCTGTATTCCCTGTCATACCATTCTTTCAGGACGGAACTGTTCACTACTTTCATAGTTATTCTCTGGCATCGATAGATGTGCCACGCAGGAAAACGCGCTGGGTAAAAGCGTGCGATCAATTGATCAGGCTGGGGGCGGGAAATATGAAGTATTTATGAAGGAGGGAGAATGTAACTGGCGGAAGCAAGGCATGCTGAAACTCCATTTCATTATTTTTTTGAGAGCGTCCATGGTTATCGGAAATTGCAAGTTGCTCGATAACGGAGGGGATATTTCCATCGCGTGGCTGGCGCTGTCAAGGCGAACTACGGCAGGGTGTGAGTTATTTTTGTCACAAGTTGGTGACCATCAAAGTTACAGTCTCCACAGATCACGATTTTATTTGCTCGGCAAAAACCGTTCGGCTGCGAACCCGGCGTGATCCGGCCGCATGGGTTATACCTGAAACGCTCTCTTCGCCGCAGTCAGGAGAAACCGATGAAAACTTCCGGTCCCAGTCCCGTCATCACCATCGCCGAGCAGCCAGGCTGCCTGCTTGTGAAATTCCACGGCATACAAGTCGCCGCCTCGGCCCGAGCACTGGTGCTGCTCGAAGCCAATTACCCGCCGGTCTACTACATCCCGCGCGAGGACATCGACGAGAAGTACTTCGCCCGCACCGACCACACCACCTACTGCCCGTACAAGGGAGACGCCAACTATTTCAGTCTGCAAGTCCCAGGGCATGAAGGGGCGAACGCGGTGTGGACGTACGAACATCCGAAGATTTCGGTCAGCCAGATCAAGGACTACGTGGCGTTTTATCCCGATCAGGTGAAGTTTGAATTGCTCGAGGCGGAGGTCTGAAATTCCGCAGGGTGGCGAGGGCATTGCGCCCCCGCCACACGCCTGTCAATCAGTTCTTGTCCAGATCGATATTCTTCGTCTCACGCAGACAGATCATTCCCACCACCAGGCTCACCCCGGTAATCAGCACCGGGTACCACAGCCCGTAGAAAATATCCCCGGTGTACACCACCAGCGCAAACGACACGGTCGGCAGGAATCCGCCGAACCAGCCGTTGCCGATGTGATACGGCAGAGACATCGAGGTGTAGCGGATGCGGGTCGGGAACAGTTCGACCATCAGCGCCGCGAGCGGGCCGTAGCACATGGCGGAGATGATGATCAGGCCAACAATCAGGGCCACGATCATCGGCTTGTTGATTTGCTGCATATCAGCCTGTTGCGGATAGCCGGCGAGGGTGATCGCGCCGCGCAGTGATGCCTCGTCGAAGCCATCGAGTTTGACGTCGCCGACGCTCACCTGCACCGTGCTGCCCGCCGGGGCGGCGACGCTGGAGTAGGGCAGGCCTTGCTTGACCAGGAAGGTCTTGACCTTGTCGCACGGGCTGTCGAATTTGGCCTTGCCCACCGGATCGAACTGGAAGGTGCAGGTGGCCGGGTCTGCCACCACGGTGATCGGCGCCTGTCGGCTGGCGTGGTCGATGGCCGGGTTGGCGTAGTGGGCCAGGGATTTGAAGATCGGGAAGTACAGCGCCGTGGCCAGCAACAGGCCGAGCATCAGCACCGGTTTGCGTCCGACCTTGTCCGACAGCCAGCCGAAAAAGATGAAGAACGGCGCGCCGATCACCACGCTGATGATCAGCAGACTGTTGGCCACCGCCGGGTCCATTTTCAGGAACTGGGTGAGGAAGAACAGCACGTAGAACTGCGCGGCGTAGAAGGTCACCGCTTGCCCGGCGTTGATGCTGAACAGGGCGATCAGCACGACTTTGAGGTTTTCCCATTTACCGAAAGATTCGCGGATCGGCGCCTTGCTGGTCTTGCCTTCCTCTTTCATTTTCAGATAAGCCGGCGACTCGTGCAGGCTCAGGCGAATCCAGGTGGAAATCCCCAACAGCACGATCGACAGCAGGAACGGAATGCGCCAGCCCCAGACTTCGAACTGATCGCCGGTGAAGTAGCGGCAGCCGAGCACCACCAGCAGCGACAGCAGCAGACCGAGGGTCGCGGTGGATTGAATCCAGCTGGTGTGGAAGCCGCGCTTGCCGATCGGCGCGTGCTCCGCCACGTAAGTCGCGGCGCCGCCGTATTCGCCGCCGAGGGCCAGGCCCTGCAGCATGCGCAACACAACAAGAATGATCGGCGCGGCGATGCCGATGCTGGCGTAGGTCGGCAGCAGGCCCACCGCGAAGGTCGCTACGCCCATCAGGATGATGGTCGCGAGGAAGGTGTATTTGCGCCCGATCATGTCCCCCAACCGACCGAACACCAGCGCCCCGAACGGCCGTACGATGAAGCCTGCGGCGAACGCCATCAGCGCGAAGATGAACGCGGTGGTGTCGTTGACCCCGGCGAAGAACTGCTTGCTGATGACCGCCGCCAGGGCGCCGTAGAGAAAGAAGTCATACCACTCGAACACCGTCCCCAGGGACGAGGCGAAGATGACCTTTCGGGTATCGGGGCTGGCGTCCGTGCTGCGCACGGCGTCCAGAGGCTGAACGTGTTCTGACATATCGGTATCCCTCACAGTGATTGTTTTTGTTGTTTCCACTGGTGTTGCGTGTCCGGGTGATGCGCGATGTCCGTGAATCTGATGCGGGTCCTTTGTGGGAGGGAGCTTGCTCCCGAAGGCGGTGTGCCATTCAACTCACTGCTGAATGATCTGCCGCTTTCGCGGGCAAGCCCGCTCCCACAGGGATCGGTGTCGCTTGTAAAGAGTTGAGAATCAGCTGTGCCGCTTTTTCAGCAATCATCAGCGTAGGCGAACAAGTGTTACCCGAGGTAATGCGCGGCATGATCGACGCATCGGCAATCCGCAGCCCCGGCACGCCGTGCACTCGCAATTGCGCATCGACCACCGCGTCCGCGTCGTTACCCATGCGACAGGTACCGACCGGGTGGAAAATCGTCGTGCCGATCTTCGCCGCCGCTTCGTGCAGTTGCTCTTCGGTCTGCAGGCTGGCGCCGGGCAGGTATTCCACCGGATTGAAGGCTTGCAGGGCCGGGGCGCTGACGATACGCCGGGTCAGGCGAATCGCATCGGCGGCCACGCGCAGGTCTTCGGGATGGCTGAGGTAATTGGGTTGAATCAGCGGGGCTTCTTGCGGATCGGCTGAGCGGATCTCGACCCGGCCCCGGCTCTGCGGCCGTAAATCACACACCGACGCGGTGAACGCGGGGAAGCTGTGCAGCGGCTCGCCAAAACGCTCCAGCGACAGCGGCTGCACGTGATATTCGAGGTTGGCCGAGGCCTGCTCAGGCCCTGAGCGGGCAAACGCGCCCAGCTGACTCGGCGCCATCGACAACGGCCCGCTGCGGTCATACAGATAACGCAGGCCCATGCCCATCTTGCCCCACACGCTGCCGGCGATCTGGTTGAGGGTGCGGGCGTTTTCCAGTTTGTAGATCAGCCGCAGTTGCAGGTGGTCCTGCAGGTTGCCGCCGACGCCCGGCAGCTCATGCACCACGCCGATGCCGAGCTTTTCCAGCAGCGGACGCGGGCCGATTCCGGAGCGTTGCAGAATGCTCGGCGAGCCCACGGAGCCTGCGCACAACACGATCTCCTTGCGCGCCTTGACGCTCTTTTGTTGACCCCGCCAACGGGCGCTGACCTTCGAGGCGCGACCGTCTTCGAATAGAACGCGATCCACCTCGACGTCGGTCAATACCGTGAGATTGGCCCGATCACGAATCGGCTTCAGAAACGCCTTCGCCGCATTCCAGCGCACCCCGGCCTTCTGGTTCACCTGAAAGTAACCGCAACCCTCGTTGTCGCCCTGGTTGAAGTCATCGATGCTGGCAATGCCGCTTTGCTCGGCAGCGCTGCGGAACGCATCGAGAATCGGCCACGACAGGCGCTGGCGCTCGACTCGCCACTCACCCTTGTCACCATGAAAATCCGCCGCGCCGGCAAAGTGGTTTTCGCTCTGCTTGAACAGCGGCAGCACGTCATTCCAGGCCCAGCCCGGATTGCCCTCGGCAGCCCAGCCGTCATAGTCGTTGGCCTGGCCGCGCATGTAGATCATGCCGTTGATCGACGAACAGCCGCCCAGCACCTTGCCGCGCGGATAACTCAGCGCGCGGCCATTGAGGCCCGGTTGTTCTTCGGTCTTGAAGCACCAGTCGGTGCGCGGGTTGCCGATGCAGAACAGGTAACCCACGGGGATGTGAATCCACGGATAGTTGTCGCGCCCGCCGGCTTCCAGCAACAGCACGCGCTGCTGCGGATCCGCCGACAGCCGATTGGCCAGCAAACACCCGGCCGGCCCGGCGCCGACCACGATGTAATCGAATTCATCGAGGGAAGTCTGCATTCCCTGACCTCGCTTATTGTTTTTGTTGTCAGTCATCCTAGTTGTTAGCTTTCGTCAAAAGAATGTTAGTTTTTGCGCAGCCGCTGTGCGTTTTCAAACAGCGCTCCCTGACGATAGCCGACAAGGACAAGCCATGTTCGACTGGAACGACCTGCGGTTCTTTCTTGAGTTACAACGCAGCGGCCGCTTGCTCACGGCTGCCCGCCGCCTGAACACCACGCACGCCACCGTCGCCCGGCATATTGAGGCCATCGAAAAAAGCCTCGGCACCGCGCTGTTCGTCCAGCACGCCCAAGGTTACGAAATGACACCAGCGGGGGAGGCGCTGCTCAAGCATGCCGAAGCAATGGAAAACGTCGCGCTGTTGGCTCAGGAAGAAATCACCCAATCCACGGCACCGCTGGGCAAGATCCGCGTTGGTGTCACCGAAGGCCTGGGCATCATGTTTCTCGCCAGTCGCATGATCGGGTTGTTCGAGCGCTATCCGGGGCTGGAAGTGGAACTGGTGGCGGTGCCGCGTTTCGTCAGCATTCTCAACCGTGAGGCGGAAATCAGCATTCACCTGGAACGGCCGGCGGCGGACATGCTGGTCACCCGCAAACTGACTGATTACAAGCTCGCCCTCTATGCGAGCCAGAGCTATCTGGACGGTGCGCCGCCGCTGCGCAGTCGCGAGGATCTCGGGCGGCACGCGTGGATCGGTTATGTCGATGATCTGCTGTTCAGTCAGGAGCTGATGTTTCTCAACAGCTTCTGTCGCAATCCGCGGGTGGTGTTTCACAGTACCAGCGTGATCGCCCAGCAACAGGCGGCGCGCTCGGGGCTTGGGATTGCGGTGCTGCCTTGTTACATGGCCGCGTCGGATCCGGATCTGGTGGCGTTGTTGCCGGATGAGAGCATCGAGCGCAGTTACTGGATCAGTACGCGGCGGGAGTTGCACAAGTCAGTGCGGTTGCGGGTGGTTTGGGATTACGTCGTGGGTTTGTGTGAAGGCGAGCGCGAGTTGTTGATGGGGCAGTAACGGACGGCTGTTTCATGCAACTAAAACGCCCGGCAAAAGGTCATTCGATTTGCAGAGGTTGAGTCATCTCGCAGAACCTCGACAACGAAGACGCTTCCCGTGGCTACTCACCTCGATCGCCGCAATAACCTGTCCCTCGACAGCCTGAATTTCTTCCTCGCCGACGTGCGTGACGGGCTCGGTCCTTATCTGGCGATTTACCTGTTGGCGGTTCACCACTGGGAGCCGGCAAGTATTGGTCTGGTCATGACGATCGCCGGGATCGCCGCGCTCATCACGCAGACTCCGGCGGGTGCGCTGGTCGACAGCACACGCTTCAAACGGGCGCTGATAGCGATTGCTGCGCTGGTGGTCACCGGAACCTGCCTGCTGCTGCCGTTCGTGACGTCGTTCAGTCTGGTGGCGCTGACGCAAGCCATCAGCGCAGCTGCCGCTTCGATCTTCGCGCCGGCCATTTGCGCGATCACCCTCGGCATTACCGGGCCTCGCGCGTTTACGCGAAGAACCGGGCGCAACGAAACCTTCAACCACGCCGGCAACGCCTGCGCCGCGTTGTTGGCTGGTTTGTCCGCGTACCTGTTCGGCCCGGTCGCGGTGTTTTATTTGATGGCGGTCATGGCGCTGGCCAGTGTGATTGCCGTTTCCTTTGTGTCGGCAGACGCGATTGACCACGATCTCGCCCGAGGCCTTGAGCCCAGCGAAACGGGGCAGGGCAAGCAGCCTTCGGGCTTGTCCGTGTTGCTCACCAACAGACCGCTGCTCATGTTCGCGATTTGCTGCGCGCTGTTTCATCTGGCGAACGCGGCAATGTTGCCGCTGGTGAGTCAGAAACTGGCGCAGGCCAATCTGCAGATGGCCACGCCGCTCACGTCCGCCTGCATCGTCGCGGCGCAACTGGTGATGGTGCCGGTTGCGCTGCTGGTGGGGGCGAAGGCTGATCTGTGGGGACGCAAGCCGTTGCTGCTGGCTGGGTTCCTGATCCTGCCGTTGCGCGGCGTGTTGTATGTGCTGTCGAACGATCCGTGGTGGCTGGTTTCGGTGCAATTGCTCGATGGCATCGGCGCGGGGATTTTCGGCGCGCTGTTTCCGGTGGTGGTGAAAGACCTGACGCTGGGCACCGGGCATTTCAATGTCAGCCTGGGGGCGATTTCGACGGTGTTTGGTTTGGGGGCTGCGCTGAGCAACAGCCTGGCGGGGATTGTGGTTCAGGAGGCGGGGTATAGCGCTGCGTTCCTGACCTTGGCGGGGGTGGCGCTGGCGGCGCTGGTGCTGCTTTGGGTGGCGGTGCCGGAGACGGTGTCGCGCTCCAATACCGAATCAAAGGTATTGCACAGCAAGGCGCCACCGATGGTTGCGCCATGACTCAACGGTCGCAAGACTTGTTCAACCGGCGGGAATCGACAGCGTCGCCCTCAGACCGCCCTCGACCCGGTTTTCCAGTGTGATTCGCCCGCCCAGACGGGTCGCGATGGTATGGACGATGGTCAGCCCCAGCCCCGCACCTTGGGGATTGCCCCGGCTGTAGAACCGTTCGAACAACCGCGCTCGATCCGCTTCATCGATTCCCGGCCCCTGATCTTCAACGCTCAAATGGTAGAAGCCGTCGGCCTGGGTCAATTGCACGCCGATCACGCCCTGTTCGGGAGAGAAATTGGCAGCGTTGGTGATCAGGTTGTTCAGGGCGATGTCGATGGCGGCAGCGTCGGTGAGGGCATTGAAGGAGGGGGCGCTGACGTCGAAGGCCAGTTCCAGATGTTTGCTCAACAGCCACGGCGTCAGTTGCACCAGACTGTTGCGTACGATTTCACCGAGATCGATGCGTTTGTTGGCAGGCGCCTTGGCCTCTGGTTCGAGGCGGGCCATGGTCAGCAACTGATTGACCAGGCGGCTGGTGCGATCCACCCCGGCGATCAAAAACTCGAGTGACTCGCGCCGCTCCTGTTCAGTGCCGGCCTCCAGCAGGTTTTGCGCATGGACACGCAGTACCGCCAATGGCGTGCGCATTTCGTGGGCGGCGTCGGCGATGAAGCGCCGTTCACGGCCCAGCACTTCCTGGATCTGCGCGAGCATGCGGTTGAGCGCGGCCTGCATCGGTTCCAGCTCGCTGGGCAGGGGTGTCAATTGCAGCGGTTCGAGGGAGCCACTGTGGCGGGCGCGCAGGGTTGCGGCCATGTTGGCCAAGGGTTTGAGACCCCAACCGATGGCCAGCCAGATCATCGCGGCAAGGACGAGGCTGCCGATCACGTTCGGCCATAGTGTGTGGCGGACGATCCGGTCAACCAGATCCGCTCGCACGTCGCCACGTTCGCCCACCCAGATGCGCAGCCCGTTCTGTTTGTCTTCCAGGATAAAGGCCCGCCAGTGGCGCTTGTTCAGATCCTCCACGTCGCTGAAGCCAGGCTGGATCGGCGGCGTGCTGAAGGAGGGCGCGCTGGCGGTATGCACCAGGACCTCGCCCTTGGTATTCCAGACCTGAAAGGCGAGTTTTCTTTCGTAGGGGTGGCCGTCACCTTTTGGCACAGCTTCAGCCAATGCCGAGTTGAACGCCCGATACAGATCCGCGTGTTCCTGCCCCGGCAACGGCATGCGCATCACGCCTTGCAGCAGACGCGCATTCTGCGCCAGTTGCGCGTCGTAGACTTCGGCGATTTCGTGGTTGCTGTCGTGCAGGTTGAACAGGCTGAGCACTGTCAGCCCGGCAAGCATCAGGCCGATGATCAGGGTCAGGGTACGGCGCCGGATCGAGGTCATCGACGCTCCTCCACCAGATAACCCACACCGCGGATGGTGCGGATCAGGTCGGTGGAGAATTTCTTGCGCAGGTGGTGGATGTGCACTTCCAGGGTGTTGCTTTCGGCTTCTTCGTTCCAGCCGTAAAGCAGTTGTGTCAGGTGGTCACGGGTCATGACCCGGCCGGGTGGCGACAACAGTTCATGCAGCAGCTGATATTCCTTGGGCGTGAGTATCACCGGCTGGCCCAGATAGCTGACTTGCTGGGTGCCGGGGTTGAGGCTGATGCCGGCGTGTTCGATAAGCATCTGCGCGCGTCCGGCACTGCGTCGCAGCAGGGCGCGCAGACGGGCCTTGAGCTCGGCCAGGTCGAAGGGCTTGATCAGGTAGTCGTCGGCGCCAGCGTCTAGTCCCGCGATGCGGTCTTCCGTGGCATCGCGTGCGGTGAGGATCAGCACCGGCAGGTTCGAGCCGCTGGCGCGCAGACGGCGTAACACTTCGAGACCGTCCATGCGTGGCAGGCCGAGATCGAGCACCGCCAGGTCAAAGGTCTCGCTGAGCAGGGCGTGCAGGGCGCTGCTGCCGTCCTTGAGCCAGTCGACGGTGTAGCCCTCGCGCCCCAGCGCCTGATGAATGCCCTCGCCAAGGGCCTCGTCATCTTCGATCAGTAATAAACGCACACGAACCCCTGTCAGTCGAGTTTCTTGTTCACGTCCACCAGCAACGCGGCGATCTCTTTGCGGCGCCCGGCGTCCGCACTTTCCCTGCCCGGACGGGGAGCGGCCTGCTGGGCTTTTTGCAGCGCTGCCCTGGCTTCAGCGTAGCGTTTCTGACGGTAGAGGTGGTCGCCCCAGAAGTACAGGCTGTCGATGCCGTCGGGGTTGAGTTGCAAAGCCTGTTTGAACAGTTGTTCGGCTTTGTCGCTGTCGCCGAAACCGATCGGCCAGCCCGGTACCCGGTCGTACAGCGCGGCGAGGCTGGTGTAGGCCGAACCTTGCAGCGCCTTGGGATCGAGGGTCAGGGATTTTTCCAGATCGGCCTTGGCGTCCTTGGCTTTGCCCAGGGCACCAAGTCCGCCCTCGGCACCGGCCCAACTGCTGGTGACGATGCCTTTCCAGATCCAGGCCTCGGCGACGGCCGGCCGTTCGGTGGTGAAGTGCGTTGCCTGAACGGCCAGTTGTTCGAACGCGGCGGCGCGCTGTTTTTCCGGCGTTTCGTATTGGATGTGCGCCCAGCTCTGCTGGATGCTGTTGAGGCGTTGCTGATCGGCGGCGTCCATCGCCCAGGCTGATTGACTTAGGGCACCCAGCAGCAGGCATGCGAAGAGTCTTTTCATGGTTTTGGCGTCTCGTTCTCGGGTTTTTCACTCAGGCGACGGATCAACGGCAATTGCTTGCGCAGACCGCGATCCACCAGATTGGGCAGCAGGCTGTTGAGGCGCACGAAAAAGCGCTCCGGCCAGCCCAGATAGAGGTCGCGGCGATCACCGGCAATCGCATGGATCACCGCAGCGGCGACGGCCTGCGGATCGTCGACGCTGGCTTTGAGTGCATCGTTCAATGCCTGCGCAGCGGGGCTGTTCATGCTGGTGCGGGTGGCGCGCGGTGCGACATACAGCACGCCGACCCGGGTGTCCGCCAGTTCCCGGCGCAAGGCCTCGGAAAACCCGCGCAAGGCAAATTTGGTGGCGCAATAACTGGCATAACCGGGATAGCCGATTGAACCGTAGGTAGAGCCGACATTGACCACCATGGCGCTGTCGGCCTGCTTGAGCAGCGGTAGCAACAGTTTGGTCAGGCAGATCGGCGCACTGATGTTCACCGCCAGCATGGCGTTGATGTCGCTGTCGTCGAGCTGTTCCAGCATTGCGAAGTGATTGACCCCGGCGGCGTTGATCAGCAGGTTGATGCCGCCGATGGCCTCGGCGGCGGCCAGCACCTTGCGCCGGTCGCTGAGGAATGTCAGGTCGGCAGCGACCCAGCACAGGTTCTGTGGGTAAAGATCGAGCAACGGGCGCAGCGATTCCTGATGTCGCGCCACCGCCAGTACTTGCGCACCGGCGGCGCACAGGGCACGGGTGATGGCCAGTCCGATGCCACCACTGGCACCGGTCAGCACCACACGGGCTTCATGCAGCTGCATGTTGAACCTCCGCGTCACGGGGCAGGCTTCGGAACATGTCGGTGTAGAGCCGATAGACGACTTTCGAGGCATGAATCACCGCCGCCTGATCGGCCGGATCTTCCAGCTGATTCATCAACCGGCGATAGGTGTGCATGTGCTCGATGTCCAGCGAGCCGTGGGAACTGAGGTAGCTGAAAGCCGTTTCCGGCAGGGCCAGACGCTCGCGGATACTGCCCGCGGCGTGGGTGGCCAGGGCGATGCTGGTGCCCTCCAGCACGTTGACCATGCCAAACAGACCCACCGGATTGCCTCGGGCGATCAGGTCGTAGAGAAAGCTGACCATCAGCTCGATCGGCAGCGACGGCTGGCCATCACGCACCGCGTTACGGTCACCGCCACAGGCGGCGATGTCGTCGAGTACCCATTGCTCATGACCGTATTCGTCCTCGATGTATTCGCACACGGCTTTGCGCAGCCATTCCAGTTGCGTCGGCAGTCGCGCACCACAGGCCATCATCAGCGGTACGGTGTGACGCACGTGGTAGTAGGCCTGGGCGAGAAACGCGCGATAGCTTTCAAGACTGACCTTGCCTTGCAGCGCATCGAGGATGATCGGCAAATTGAACAACTCGTGGCGTTCCTGTTGTGTGGCTTCTTGCAGGGTGTCGAAAAAACTCATGGTGCCGATTCCTCGGAAAGGACTGATTCAGTGAGCAAGGTGCGGTACTGCGCGACGATCGCATCGCGGCGCGGGCGGCCGTTGGCGGTGAGCAGGCCATTGGCGGCGGTGAAGGGTTGCTTGAGGCGCGTCCAGTGATGCACTTGGGCGTAATCGGGCAATACCTCGTTGGCAGCGGCGACGGCGGCTTCCAGTTGTGCATCGGTGCAATCAGGGCGATGTGGCCAGAGCAGGGCGTGGTTGTGCGGCAAGGCCTCGCCATACACAAAGGCCTGAGCGATGTGATGGCGCTGGGTCAGTTCGGACTCGACCCATTCCGGGTTGACGTTGCGCCCGAAGCTGGTGACGAACTGATGCTTCTTGCGGCCCTTGAGGTAGAGAAAACCCTCCGGATCGAATTCGCCCAGATCACCGCTGGGCCACCATTCATCACTGAATGCCGGTTCGCCCAGGTAGCCGATCAGTGTCGAGCCCTTGATCAACACCTCTCCGTCTTCGGCAAGGCGTACGTCGACATGGGGCAGGGGCCGCCCGACACTGCCCGGACGCCGAGCCCCGGGCCGGTTGAGGCAGACCACCGATGCGCACTCGGACAGGCCGTAGCCTTCGTAGACCGGCAGGCCGACCCGTTGCGCGCGGTGCAGCAGATCCTCGGAAACCCGTGCGCCACCAACGGCGGCAAAACGCAGCGATTGCGGATCGAAGGCTTTCTGTTCGGCAGCGCTGACCAACAGCAAAAGCAATTGCGGCACCAGGATCAGACTCTCGGGCGCCCGGTGGGCCAGGCAGCCGAGCAAGCGCGGCAGGTCGACGCCGCTGGCGCCCTGGATGCCCAGGATTTTCTGGCTCGGCACGCTCAGCGTCGCCCCGGCGTACAGGGCCGCATAACAGCCAAGGTTTTCCAGCAGGATCGCCAGTGGCAGCAACGCCACGTGATGTTGAGGGGCTGTGGGTTTGCTGGATTCTTCCAGCTCCCGAGCGACCCGCAGCAGACTGTCCGCGCTTAGGCACACGCCCTTCGGTGTACCGGTGGTGCCGGAAGTGAACGTCAGTTTGGCGGTGCCGACTGGCAGGCGGTTCGGGCCTTCAAAGGCGCGGCACCAGAATTCACCGCGTTGTTCATAACCGGCGGCCAGCAATTCTGGCTCCAACTCCGGTTCGGCGATCACTCGCTCGGCCTGGCTTTGCTCAAGGCAATGGGCACGTTGTGCCGGACTGAAGAACGGTGGCAGGGTCACGCACGTCAAGCCTTCAAACAACGCCGCCAGATCCCAGAGTATGGCTTCGACGCCGTTGTCCAGCGCCAGGGCGATAACCTTCACGTTTTCATCGCGCAAGCGCTGCTGGCGGTACATCACCTCGGCGTACAGCGTCGTGTAGCTGATTTTCAGCGTGTCGCCCCACAACGCCAGGGCGTTGTCATTGCGCCCTGCATGGCTGCGCAGGGTTTCCTGAAATCGTTGACGTTCAAGCGACATGGCAGGCTCCCTCAACGGATGTCGGCAATCCCAGCCGGCTGAACAGACCGATGTTGCGAAGATGGATGAAACCGGAGCGGATATTGCCCACGTGCACCCAGGGTTTGCTTTCGTAGTAACTGCCCCAGTGGTGACGGTCATCGCCCAGACGCTCCGGGTCAGCGGCGCACAGCGTTACCGGTTTCAGACCCAGGCGATGGAAGCTGTTGACCAGTCCGATATTGCCGGTGAAGGTCACCCATTCCAGACCCCCCATGGCCAACAGGTAAGTGATGGCAATGATGCTCAGGCGTGCGCTGCCGGTGTCGTTGGCGGCAAGGTTGCCGACTTCGACAATGCCGCTGCGCTCCACCGGACGGTCGGCCGCCGCGCTGATCAAGGGCTCGATCGGCTCATCCAGGTAACGTTCGAGAAACAGCGATTCAAGATGCGCGCGGCGTACGCCGGCCACCGCGCACAGTTCGCCGGAGTCGTTGTGCACGCCAAACAGTTCGGGCATGAAATGACGAATATCGGCGCCATGAGCCTTGTGAAAGCGCTGTTGAATGAACGCTTCGAACGATGCCCGCTGAGCGTCGCCCGGCAGCGAGCTGGACAGTCGCATAAGTGTTTCGGCATGGCCGAAGTGCAGGGGCAGGGGGATATTCCAGTCAGAATCGGGCATGGGCTGAAGGCCTCCCTCAAAGGATTTGAGAGGAGTATCCGGGCCATTTCTTAACGAAGTCTGAAGGTGAAAAAAGGTTAACGAAACCGTTGATCTTCAGACTGTCTTAAGACTTTCAGGGCAGGGTAACGCCGTCGGTTCGCCCGGCAACCGGATCGAAACGGCCGAACGAGTCCGCCGTCGCTCACAACAATCACGAGGCACCTATGACCCACGACATGGCCGCACCCCGTTATGGAAAACTGTCGATCACATTGCACTGGCTGATGCTGGCGTTGTTCGTCGGCGTATACGCTTGCGTTGAAATCAAAGGATTCATGCCCAAAGGCAGCGAAGCGCGAGGCCTGTTAATGGGGTTGCACGGGGTGTTTGGCGCGAGCATCTTCGTCCTGGTGTGGGTCCGCCTTCTCGGACGCCTGTCGCCGCGTCCACCGATTACCCCGAAACCTCCTGCCTGGCAGACCGCAATCGCTCACCTGATGCACTTGGCCCTGTATGTGCTGATGATCGTCACACCGGTGCTGGCCTGGCTGATGCTCGCCGCTGGCGACAAACCCTTTCCGTACTTCGGCCTTCATTTACCGGCGCCGGTGGTGGTCGATCCGGACATGGCCAAACAGATCAAGTATTGGCATGAGCTGCTGGGCAGTGCGGGCTATTGGCTGATCGGCCTGCACGCGGCGGCGGGGCTGTTTCATCACTATTGGGTGCGGGACAACACGCTGCTGCGCATGCTGCCGTCGCGTCAGCGGTGAGTTCGGTGTTGAGTTAAGTGTTCAAGAAGTGAGGACATTTTCATAACGTTTCGGTCAGCGGTTTGACCGTATGGATTGAGCTAACTACGCTGCCCTTCATGGAAGTGTCATCTCGCACGACAAGGAGTGTCGGTTATGCGCGCAGCCGTTCGTTCGCCTTTTATTCTGGGCCTGTTTCTGCCCTTGGCATTCAGCGCCGTGGCGGCCCAGCCACCCCTCGATCCGCTGGAAACCCTGAACCGTATCAACCGCAATTACAACACCCTCAAGGATGCCTGCCAGGAGCCCGACACCGGTGCCGCTCGCGGGCTCTATTACTGCAGCGGGGTGACGTTGCGCATGGTCAACGACGGGCCGTTCAACCCGTGGGACTACAGCCCTTACGCGATCAAGATCGGTGCGACGTCCTACTCGTGGATCCGCAAGGATCTGAGCACCCGGATTCTCATTCACCCGGCCGGTTTCATCCTGCGCAATCCCACTGATGCGGCGGCGCTGCAATTGCCGGTCAAGGAGCAAGGCTTCACCTGTATCTACGCCTTCGATGGCGGCACCGGGCCCGAGCGCAAGTGGTATGGCTGCGGCTTTTTCGACAGTCGCGAACCGCCGCGCGCCGCTCAGGGAACGATGAACAACAAGAACGCCGCGCTGGCCTATGGCACCTGCGCGGAAGCCGGCGTGACCACCGCCGAGCAGTGGACCAACAAGTACACCGGGTTGATGAAAGGGCCGATCCAGTACGGCCAGTGTTCCTGGAACGCGGAAAAGCCCAGCGACTGGAATGCGATGATCCGCGTCCACGAATCGCGGGTGAACACCACCAACAAAGACCCCTTCGCCTTCAGTGCGCAGGTCAACGAATTCATGTTGAAGAACGCTTCGTCGACTAACGACGGCAGCGAGAACATGAAGTACATCGACGCCTTCATCTACAACGTCAACAGCACGCAGAACTTCGCCACCCGCGGCGATCAGGCGCCGCCGAAACCGGAAAACGGCCTGAACAGCGCGCGCAACTTCCAGAAGAAACTCCAGGCTCAGGGGTACAGCGTGCCGGTCCTGCGACTGGACTTCACCAAACCGCCGGAACAGCGTTTCAGCTACGTTGCGGCGGATCAGGCGATTGATCTGACAGCCGCTGGCAACGGGCAAACCACGCCGGCTCCGGTGCCTCGCTACATTGTTTCGGCCAACTGGGTCGAACGCCACGACCCCGGCACGGGCAAGAACGAGTGGACCCTGAACGTCACGCCCACCGCTCAGGGCAAGGCGATTCAGGCCAGCGATCAGGAGGCTTTGTACAAGGAATTGTTCGCGCTGCGCGGTGCCGACAGCCAGTGGCGCGACAACGAAAAATCCGCCGGCAGCATGCGTCAGCAATTGAGCTGCCTGGTGCAGAACTACCCCGGCAAGACCGAATGGAATCTGGAACCGTTCCGTCCCGTGGTCACCCCTCAGGAAGCGGCGAAGACCGGTTGTAATCCGCTGCCGGTGAAGGCACCGCAATACATCGCATCTGCCGACTGGGTCAAACGCTACGACCCGGGCACCCGTCAGGACGAATGGACCTTGAGCGTCGTGCCGACCGCCGCCGGACGTGCCTTGCCCAACGAACAGATCGACGCCTTGTACCAGCAGTTGTTCGCCCTCAGAGGCGCCGATGGCAACTGGCGCGACAACGAAAAATCCGTCGGCAGCATGCGCCAGCAATTGAACTGCGTACTGGTGAATTACCGCGCCAAGACGCCATGGAATCTTGAACCCTTCCGGCCTGCGCTCTCGGACAACGAGACACGCTCGGCAGGTTGCAACCCGGTTTCGCGTTAAGCCCGCCCGATGCAGCAGGACGTCGCATCGGGTTGAGCAGGGAAGGTCAGAAGCACCATCAGGGAGAAACACGTCATGAAAGAGCGCTGGAACAGGATCGTCCCGTTACTCGCGGTTCCATTGTTTCTGCACGCGACCTCGGCCAGTGCCGAGTCCTGTGAAGAAACCCTCAAACGCGTTGAAAGCTTGTACAACAACACCACCGCCAGTTGCGGCAAAGACCCGGCTTCGGACTGTTCAGGATTGCTGATCCGCGGCACGCACCGGGCCGACCCGGCGAAAGGGCAGAAGTGGGACGTGTGGAACCCAAGCCCCAAAGCGGTCGAACTGGGCACGTTTGCCGCCTCCTACATGCGGGCTGATGGTATCAGCTACGAAGACCCCGGCATGAGCACCCAGAACGGGTACATCATCACCCCGGTCGATATGGTGCGCGATCCGGAAAATCCGGTGCATGTTTACTGCGCATTTCCCAACGATGCCTGGACCGATTTTCGCGACGATCGCGGCTGCGGCAACAACAAGAACACCAGCCCGACCGAAGCGGTCTGCCAGGCCATGGCGCCGCCGATCACCAACGTCAACGCGTGGGTCGCGCACTTTACCAAGTTCAACAACAACCGCCAGCAGGATCAGCTGCAATGCGGCTTCAACATGCGCAACCCGATGAGCAGCCAGGATCGGGTCAACGCGTTCCAGAACTTCATGGGCGCCCGGCGCGTCATCAACACCCGTGAGTTCCAGACCCAGACCGAGCTGCGCCTGGGCAACCCGAAAACCGATGAATTGCCGATCCTGGCGTTTTTCTACAGCGACTCACGGGGCTTGAACGATGCCCTGGCCAACCAGCGCGACTACAAAGCCAAGACCGGCAAGGATCGCAACATCGTCAAGATCGACTTCCCGAGAACCCCGACCGCCAAGGCCACGTTCTCGTGCATGCAGACGGCAGCGCCACCGGCGCAACAGTTCTGCGAGAAGTACATCGAGTCCAGCACCTGGGTTCAGCGTGACGACCCTAAACTCGGGCCGAAAACCTGGTCTCTGGAAGTCGTGCCGACCGCCTGCGGTCGCGCGATCAAAGACGACCAGACCGACCGCATGTTTGCCGAGCTGTACAACAAACACAAAAACGACGAGCAATGGCGCCAGTACAGCGTCAACGGCGGGTCATTGCGCCGGCAGCTGGTCTGTCATCTGGCAGCAACGTTTGATGGCAAGCCTGTGAGGAACAAGCCGGAGTGGAACCTTGAACCGGCGCGGCCGTATGTGGATCAGGCGACGGCGGTGGCGCAGCGGTGTAATCCGTACTGAGGTTTTTTTGCGATGAAGTCCGGTCTGCTGATGCCGTGGGTGTCGGCAGACCGTTCTGTTTTCCGCTGGTCAATCAGCGTATTGACATATCGAATAATCTCGATATTCTCGCGGCATGGACCTGATCGAAGTATTCAAAGCACTCTCAAACCCGGTACGGCTTGAAATCCTGAAAGGCTTGAAAGACCCCGTAAAGAACTTCCCCCCGCAGGACGAGGGCGACGTTCACACGGTGGGCGTGTGTGTGAGCAGTATTCAAGAGGGCATCGGACTCTCGCAGTCAACGGTGTCCGGTTATCTTGCAACGCTGCAGCGCGTGGGCCTGGTTGAAGTCAGGCGCATCGGTCAGTGGACCTACTACAAGCGCAATGAAGCCAACATCAGCGCTTTGGCCGAGGTCATAGGGAAAGAGCTGTAAAAAAATTTACCGCATGATATCGAGATATCTCGATATCCCTTATTGTCGATACGAGGATTCACCATGAAAGCGATGCTGCTTGAATCATTTGGCAACCCGGAATCGTTCACGCTCTGCGACGTGCCCAAACCCGTGCCGGAAGCGGGGCAAGTGTTGGTCCGGGTACACGCCACCTCGATCAATCCATTGGATTATCAAGTCCGACGCGGCGACTATCCCGACCTGGTGCAACTGCCTGCCATCACCGGACATGACGTCTCCGGCGTAGTCGAAGCGGTCGGCCCCGGCGTGACGGCTTTCGCCCCCGGAGACGAAGTCTGGTACACGCCGCAAATCTTCGACGGCCCCGGCAGCTATGCCGAGTACCACGTGGCGTCCGCCAGCATCATCGGCAAAAAGCCTTCCTCGCTGAGCCATCTCGAAGCGGCCAGCCTGAGCCTGGTCGGCGGGACGGCGTGGGAAGCGCTGATCGTGCGGGCGGCGCTCAGAGTGGGGGAGAGCATTCTGATCCACGGCGGCGCGGGAGGCGTCGGACATGTCGCCATCCAGCTCGCCAAGGCGATGGGCGCCAAAGTGTTCACCACTGCGCGCGAAGCAAACGCCGGGTTCGTCCGCCGCATGGGCGCCGATGTGATCATCGACTACGAAAAGGACGACTACGTCGACGCCATCCTGCGAGAAACCAATGGCCTCGGAGTGGACGTGGTATTCGACACCATCGGCGGCGACACCCTGACGCGCAGTCCCGACGCCCTCGCACAACTTGGCCGCGTGGTCTCGATCGTCGACATCGCCAAACCACAAAATCTCGTTCAGGCCTGGGGCAAGAACGCGAGCTATCACTTCGTGTTCACCCGCCAGAACCGCGGCAAGCTCGATGAATTGAGTGCCCTGGTGGAGCGCGGTCAACTGCGGCCACATGTTGGCGCGGTGTATTCGCTTGCGGAGATTCCGCTGGCCCATGCTCGGTTGGAAAGTCCCAATAACGGGCTTCAAGGGAAGATTGCGATTGCGGTCGAGCCGGCGCTTCGGGCGGATTCTGTGGGGGATGCGTCATGATTTATGAGATCGCTTTGTTGCCTGTTCACGCAGAACGCATTGATGAGTTCCGGCGCGCATTTGCCGAGGTTGCGCCTTTGCTCCGCCGCGCGAATGGGTATGGCGGGCATATGCTTGCGCAGGGGATTGAAACGCCGGAGCGGTTCAATTTGATCGTGCGGTGGGAATCGCTTGAGGCGCATACGGAGTTTGAGGCGGGCGAAGACCACAGGATCTTTATGCTTGGATTGGAGGGGTATTTTTCGGAGGAGCCGCAGGTGTATCACATTGAAGGGGCGGCTTTCACTGCGGGTGGAGATGATGGAGCTCTTTGGCCCGGAAACTGAAACAGGAGCCCTTCAGAAAAAGGGAGCAGATTCACTACCTGAATCTGCTCCCTTTTTTGTTCGTTAAGCTCAACCGTTGGCGTTTGCTCTCTTTTCCGCCGTCACGATGCAAGCCTTGTAGAAGTTGGAATGGAAATCGCTGATCGCTTTCTGTTGCAAACTCTCGCTTGAGTATTGAGGAATCTCGTACGCCTCGCGAATCAGCGTCTTGAACACTACACCCACATACTCGTTCTGCTTGCCTGCCGCTTCGGCCAATTCCAACACCGAATCCATGGGCACGCCTTGCTGCCTGGTTTTCATGACCTGTTTGGCCGAGTTTTCTATTCGTTGGCACTCTTCGAGCTCTTCCTGTGGCACAGGAGAGGCAAGAGCGGAAAAACTGATGGCGAAGGTTACTGCTGCTGCCAGACATTGTTTGTGCACGAAGTGTCGTCCCTGGTTTTGAGGCTGAACCATATCATTCGTGGCTCGGCGCCACCATTGCAGGCAGGGAGAAAGAGCGCCAAGTGCTGGCACGCGGCCACGCCTTGCGCCCCCCGATTTCCGCTGTCACCCTTCGGCCCGTTCTTCAAGGATCAGAAGAAGGAATCAAGGATTGACTGGCTACATTCCCAACCCGCCTAAAAACTATCGCAACAAAGGAACCGACCCCGTCGATATTCATGCCCAGCGTTGGGCTGAGTATGAGAAACACGGGAAGGAACCGGCATCGGCACGTGAAAAAATCGGCATAGCCCTGCGGATCGGAGTGTTCTTCGATGGGACGGGGAATAATGCCAATAACGCTGCGGCCGGACTTCTGTGTGGTGCTCATCATCCGATAGCGGCTAAAGATATCGATGCAAGCTGCAAGCCGTATATGAGTGATCCGGATAGTAGTTATGGCAATGATGTCAGCAATATCAAAAAGCTGAGTGAGCTGTATGACACGCCTGAGGCAGCCGAAGGTGAGGGCACGCGAAAACGTGCTTTTCGCATGGTGTATGTCGAAGGGATCGGCACCCTTTCAGGTGAAAAAGACAGCACCTTGGGAGCTGGTACTGGGCGTGGCGAAACCGGAGTTGCCGGTCGTGTTCAATCTTCGTTCGTATTGATCAAGCAGCGGATCAAGGAGGCGCTGGACGAAAATCCGGGCTGTGAAATTGTCTCCCTGACATTCGACACCTTCGGCTTCAGCCGTGGTGCGGCAGCCGCTCGGCATTTTGCAAATGAAGTCGTGCGCGGCAAACAGGGTCCTTTAGGAGAGATCCTTCGAAATAACGCAGCTTCCTTGAGTTCGACTTTCAGCGATCAATATAAAAGCGATATCAATATGGGATTTATAGGCCTGTTCGATACCGTTCCTTCCATTGCTGGCTGGTCCAATTTGGGCAACATCAAAAGCCCCGTTGCAACAGGTATCAAGCTTTATCTGGATCAACGCTATTTCACTGATGTCCTCCAATTGGTCGCGCGTGATGAGTGCAGGGGAAATTTCGCCCTCAGCTGTGTAACGCCAGATCACCAGGAGATTATTTTGCCCGGTGTTCATTCCGATATTGGTGGGGGCTACCTCGAGGAAGCGGATGAGTGCGTACTCGTCAGCCCGATGCAGACGCTTGAGGTGTCGCTTAACACTGATGTCGTAACCACCTCGATTTATCAAGATGCTTTAACTGTGAAAAATCAGTGGCTCGCCAATGGCTGGCCTTCAGAAATGCTGGAAATCGTCACGCCACCGCCACTCCTTATGCCGAATAGTCCACAGGATCGATCTAGTCCACAGATCAAGCGCGTCTATGCCGCCGTTCAGCTCAAACGCCCTGTGAGCGGGATGCTTTCCAGAGTGTGTTTACGCGTGATGCATCAACAGGCGAAAGCCAAGGGAGTTCGCTTCAACGATATTCCTGAGACTCCCGAGTTTTCTATTCCTGCGGAGCTTCAAGCTTTGTGTGATCGTTTTGTCTCTGGCGACTACAGCACCACCCCACAAGAGGAGCAAATCCTCAAACTCAAGTACATTCATACGTCAGCCAACTGGAACCACCCACTTGGCCGAAGGGATGGAAGTGGCGTGAAAGCGGTTTACATCAACGCTCCCACGTCAGATGCAATTCGAGTAAAACACCCGCACGTACCTGACTGGACGCTTTGGTAATGAAGCTACTTGTAACCCTGCTGTGCACACTGCTCACGACCGGTTGTTCCGCAGACCCGCTTTCAGCGAAAAACGACCCAAAATCCCCATGGTGGGAGCTGGGTTTCACAGAGCCTCACTACATGAAGGTTTGGGTGGAAGATACTTCGGTGGAAGACATCAAAGGAAAAACGTTCCTACGCACCGGCGGGGGATCCGCCTCGGGCGGGCAACCAGAGGATGGCACAGAGTCAGCCCGAGGTTGGCATGGCGTAGGCGGCTCTGCAAAAGCAGTGGTAGGGGCCGATCTTCCCAAGCGTATCTTTGTTCGTTGGCAATCTATTGTGGAGCCTCAGACCTATCGTGTTTGGGTTGATATACCGGAAGAAGCCAGGCAGTTGATGCTGACATCTGTCAACCAGCGATGCGCGAAAACGCCGGAGGAAACGGCGACCTATATTTCTTCAGTTTATCTGGGGTTGGCGCCGGGCGGAGTTGTGCAAGTGTGGGTTAGGGACTCTTGTCATCACCCGGTCAAAGTGGCTAGGGCGCAAGCTGAGATTGAACCGCTGGGTCCAAGCCAAGGCAAAAACCAGGGACGTTACGCCTATCCGGTCAGTGAAAAATCCAAGCGTTATATCGAAAAATTCGGCATTCCTTATGGCAGTTGGTAATTCTTGGAAAACGGGGGTGAGTCGAAGAAGATAGGACGGATCTCTTGATAAATAGATGCGTCCTGTTTTTTGCATGTTTTTTTTGAAACGATCCTTCTACAGTGATCGAATACTGGATGCCACTTTGAAGATAATAAAAGCTACTCGCTTTGATGACGTCGACCACGACCTCGGGTATGAGTATCGTGGTTATAACTATGAAATACAGAGCGAAGAGGACATGTTTCTGATCAGGATTTACGATGACGAACCCGGACAGGCAACGGTAGTGCGCCCGACATCGATGTCTAAAAATAAAAAGCTCAGAACGCTAGTCGAGCTCTTACAATCCGAGCTGGGAGTGTCCAGGGTTTCGCTTTACCAGGGGGATATAGGGTGTTGAACCGAGATCGATCTTGAAAGTTTGACATTCCTTCCCGCCTGAAGCCGGCTGGAGGGATTGCCAAGCGTCTGTAGATACTTCTGGTAAAAATCAGTCAGAAAGTAATTTCGTCCCTGTTTGAAAGGTTGCGAAAAGTTGAAGGCGTCCAGCTGGATCAAACGGAATAACGAAAAAATTTGCAGGTTTATCTCTTGTTGAACATTTCATACACCAATTTAGCCAGCTCCTCTGGTGATGTTGTCTCTTTTCTCAACACTTCATAACCGCGATCTCGCGCAACGATAGCCAGTTTTCCTGAGTCGGAAATTTCAATATATGGCCCGCCAAACTCATCGGCTTCAGTAGTGAGCGGGAAGCTGTTGTACGGATTTCTCTGTTCAATCGCATATTTAAAAAAGCAATCGATTGTTTGTTCAAGCTTCATGGCCAGGTCCTCTTTTTACTTTGTTGGCGTCCGAGAGCAACGTCAGAGAGGAACTTACAGTTCGTCAGCAGTTGATATCAACCGCTGTACTCCCCAACCGCTCCCCATTAACCACCACATGCACCGCATGTATCCCCGCATAGTGCTTCCGCGTAGTGAAATCCTTAATCACCTGCCGCCGCGCAACAACCTCACTCCCAAACCCCGCCAACTCCAACGTCTTCAACTTGAAAACCTTGGCCGATGTCCCGCCATTCGCCTTCACATAGTCAATCGCATAATCAATCACCAACCGCTGCTCCACTGGCACCAACGACTTCACCGTAAACGACAAGGTGATCGTCTCCCCAAGCCGCACAATCGCCGGTTCCACCTTCACATCCAGCAACTCAACCTCAGCCTTCGCCCCTGCGCCTATAACTGCTAGCGCCCGCAAATCCCCCTGTTTGATCAAACTCCGCAACGCATGCTTGGCAATCCACGCCGTTTGCTTGTTCTCCAGCGACCACCCCTCAACCGTATCCAGCACCCACTCCGGATGTTCTTTCGTCACGTCATTCAAATGATTCGCCACGGACTTGCGCACATACAAACTCTCATCCGCCTTCAACCGGTCGAGAATCCCGGCAGCCAACAGCGGATCAGCCTGCACCGATTCCAGTCGAAACGACCACGGCAGGCGAGGGCGGCTGCCTTCGCTGGCGAGTCTTCGCACGTGGTGGTTTTCGTCTCGGGTCCAGTCGTGCATCAGTTCCAGCGAGCGTTCCAGGTCGCTGCGCAGGAAGTGGCGGATGGCGAATTCGGAGGAGCCGAAGGTGGTGAAGTACTTCAGGGCGTCCATCGATGTATCGAACGCGTGCGTGCCGTAGCTCGCGACGTAGTGCGGAAGGCACATGCTGACGAAGCCGCTGTTCAGGCGTGGGGCAAGTTCGCGTAGTACGTCGAGGGAATCTGCGTAATCCAGCGGGAGCACGTGATGCAGGCTTTCGCTGACGCGGGCCATGCGTTGCATGACGGAGAGATCGGCGAGGCCGTTATGGGCGTGTTTGAGAAATGCTTTGGCCTTGAACGCCGGGTACACGGCGCTCATTTCTGTGGCGATGTGTTGCAGGCGTTCGGCGTTGAAAATTTCTTTGAGGGCCGGGGCGGCGGTTTCGGTTGTGCTCATGGTCAGGTCATCGGGGTGCTGATGAACGCTTGGGTACTTTCGGCGTACGCGGTGTATTGGGCGATGCGCGGGAAGCGATCCGCGTCGATCTGGTCGGGGACGACGAGGCCGGTGAAGCTCCAGGCGACGGCGAGGGTGATGCCGTCCTGTTGGAGGGGGCCGTCGGTGGGCAGCGGGTGTTTTTCGAGTTCGTGTTCGAGGGCGGTGAAGGCGGCGGCGAGTTGGCCTTCGACGCGTTCGACCCACGGCTGGTACTGGATGTCGGTCGGGCGCAGGTTGCGTTCGTAGTAGAGCTGCACGGCTTTTTCGCAGGCGGCGAGGCCGAGGCCGATCAGGCGCAGGGCTTTGACCCGTTGCGACAGGTCAGCGGGCAGCAGGGTTTTGCCGGACAGGGATTCGAGGTAGTCGAGGATCAGGGTCGAGTCGATCAGTACTTCGCCGTCATCGAGCACCAAAGTCGGGGCCTTGACCACCGGGTTGATCTGCTGGAAGCGCTCGAAATGGCGAAACACCGATACCGGGTCGTGTTCCAGTTCAATACCCAGGCACTTGGCGGAGATCGCCACGCGGCGGACATACGGTGAGTCGAGCATTCCGATCAGTTTCATGTGCACTTCCCTGGAGGCGACGATCTGGTGATGTGGGTGACGAATGTAGCGGCAAAGTCTGTGGGCTGACTACCTCGTGACAACGGGCCGACGGTCGTTGCTGAGCGTATCACCGATGAAACACCCGAAAATAAAGGCCGGGACGGCCCTTGCGGAGGTCTTTGCCGGATCTATAGTCAAAGTGCCAGCACCGACCAGGGATGGAAAAGTTAAGCGAGTTCAGGCCCTCTGACTCAGTACTCGTTTGTATTACTCCCTTGTAGTCCATGACCCCTCGATCGTTAAGGCGGTGACCTGTGCGCTGGATAAAGGCGTGACGGGAGGAGAGAAACCAGGCAGGGGAAAATGGGATGAACAACTATCAGCGAGTGACGGTGGGCGTTTTGTGCATTGGTCTAGTGGCTTGCAGCAACCGGCCGGAGAAAGGGATTGTGGTTCAGGAGTGGGTGACCAATACGGAGCAGTTGAATTTGCGACCGATTTTTCCACCCCGTGGAAACTTTGAAGTCGGTGACATTTATGTTGTTCGGGCTGCCAACGCCGGCACCAAGATGAAAACCGCGAACTACTACATGAGTTCGGTTTGGTTTGATCGAATGAACCTCGACAACGAACTGATTAAGTTTGCTCCTCATATTTCGCCTGCCAAGACACCGGAGGACAAGTCCGGGCTGGTGGTCCCGACGGGCGTTCCGGCACTACTCGTGCCGAAAACGCGAACCCGAATAAATTCACTCGTTGCGTTCCCGGCCTTTACGTTTGCTTCTCTGGGGGAATATGAATTGGGGCTGGGGGTTTCGAACAGTGCGATTGGTGCACTGTTCAGTGGTGCAAAAAAATCGTCCTATTCGGTAGCGTACTCTGTGCCATTGGCGGAAACCTATGGCGTGGGATATCGAGATGCGCTGCTGGCAGCCAATACGCACATGAACAAATACAAGGCCGACAATTACAAACAATTGGAGAGCGCGGTCATTTCCTTGAAAAACGAGGTCAAGGGTGACGACAAAGACACAACCGCTGTGCTTGTTCTGGTGACTCAGGTTTATCTGGCCCGATCAATGGATGTGGTTATTTCCTCGACCGACAGCAGTGGTGCACAACTGTCAGCCGTCACGCGAGCGCTGACTGATCTGGATGAGCGAAAAACTGCGGTGGAAGCTCAGTTACGCGGCCTGAAGTCTCCACCGTCAAAAGACAGTGGTGCGGCAGCTGACGCAGATGGCGGCGGCGATGGCACGGCAGCGGCGAAGCCTGCAGCAGCCGCCAAGGCAGCGGTTGTTCCAAAGGCCGGTGATGTGGGGGCCAAGAAAGCAGACGCGCCTGCGGCCAATCAAGCAGCGATTAACCAGAAACAGGCAGAGCTGGCGCAGATCAATGCCGATATCCGTAAACGTGTGGAGGCTATTACCCCCGCAATGCCTGGTGTCACTGGGTCGGTCGTGAAATCCACCGCGTCCAGTCTGACATTGCGTCAAGTATTCGAGTATCCAGTGGCCATAGGCTATTCGGGCATCAACATCGACATTGAAGTGCTTAAGGAGTCGGGAAACGTCGTCGAAAAACCGAGCATCACAACCTATCCATTGAAAAAAACGATCAACGTCGAGTTTGAATGAGTGATGGGTCATTGCCGATCTGCTGTGCCAGGTCGGCGAGACTTTCTCAATCCTGGGTTCGGATTTGCTCCGGCTTATCTCATCGTTAGCCTGACTCGAGATCAGTGCCAATGTCGCTGAATGCGGAGCGGTAAGGTTGCAAGACGGGAAAAATGCGACAAAGCGCCGCTCGTCCGACGTTTGTCTTCTATATACAGCCGCTCGACTGAATTTCTTGCTATAAACGCACTCCGATGAGCGCTGTGAAGCCTGTGTCAGAGCAGTTTCCGGGCCTTGTCGGACAAATTCCCGGTATTTACAGTTGCTGAGGCCTCAAACGGGCCTTAGACTGCCGCCCCTTCGTAAATTGAGTGCCGGGTGGCGTTTGCAATAAACGATGCCTTTCCGATGACCGCAGGCGGTTCGCCGGAACGCTCCCTAATTCGCCTTAATGCACGTTTTTTATAGAGATATCAATGACAAAGGACAAGTTGCTGGCCATGCCGGCAGATGACTACATGAATGCCGAGCAACACGCTTTCTTTCAAGAGCTGTTGCAGAACATGAAAGTCGAAACCCATGAGCGCATTGAGCAGAACCGTATTGCCATCGAAAGCCTGGACACCCCGGCTGACCCGGCGGACGCCGCATCGGTGGAAGAAGAGCGCACCTGGCTGGTAAACGCGATCGATCGCGACCAGCGCATGCTGCCGCAACTCGAGCAGGCCCTTGAGCGTATCAAGGAAGACAGCTTTGGCTGGTGCGACGACAGCGGCGAGCCGATCGGCCTGAAACGTCTGCTGATCAGCCCGACCACCAAGTACTGCATCGAAGCTCAAGAGCGTCACGAGCAGATCGACAAGCACCAGCGTCAGGCCTGATTCCTGAGGCGACCCCTTCAATGCGGGTCGTCGCGAAAAGATCGCAGCCTTTTGCAGCTCCCCCGGGAACTGCAAAAGGCTGCGATCTTTGCTTTTTCTCGTCTGCCGGAAAGTCCCCGCACGATTCCATTGACCTGCCACAGACCCACGACTAACGGACCATGGATAATGGCGTTGTAGTGGCGTTTAATGCAGTCACAACAATGAGAACAAGCGTGGGGTAACGAAATGACGAGAGATGGATCTCTGGTTGCGGCTCTGCCTGCACCAGTTGTTTTGCCGAAGAATCGCTGGCTGACGCCGACCCTGCAAAGCATCGCCCTGATGCTGTTGCTGGCCGGGATGAGCCTGGGCGAATGGCCCTTGTACGTCGGCATGCCGCTGGCGGTACTGATTGTCTGGCTGCCGCGCCTGCGTTCCCGGGCGGTCCCCGATGCGCAACCTGTCGACAGCAGCAGCGCGATGTCCGAGCTGACTCGCGATCTTTCCTACGCCACCAGCCATAACGCGCTGTCAGCCGCCGGCGTGGCATTTTCCGTCAAGGAATTGGCCGGCAAGTTGCAATCGCAACTCGACGCCGCCGCGCAGATCGTCAACAACGCTGAAGTCATGATCGCCACTGAGCAGGCCACTTCGCAGCTCAGCCGCGAGGCATTGGGCGCTGCCAGCGAAGCCCATCACAGCAGCGCAGCGGGGCGCACCGAACTGGTGGATTCGATCTCGCGCATGCATCAACTCAGCCAGCGCGCCAATGCCAGCCGCGAACTGATCGAAGCCTTGAGCCAGCGCAGTGATGACATTCAGCGCGTGACGCTGGTGATTCAATCCATCGCCAGCCAGACCAACCTCCTGGCATTGAACGCCGCCATCGAAGCGGCCCGGGCCGGTGAGCACGGTCGCGGTTTTGCGGTGGTGGCGGATGAAGTGCGCGGTCTGGCGGCCCGTACCGCGACGGCCACCGGCGAAGTGGGCGAGATGGTCGCCGACATCCAGCAACGCACGGCGCAGGTGGTGGAGCAGATTCGTCAGCTCTCCGACGATTTGCACACGGGTGTCGAGCAGGTCGAACACACCGGTCAGCACCTGGAAAACATCGCGCGACTGGCGGCCGGGGTGGAAACCCAGGTCGGCGAAATCGCCCGAGGCGCAGAAACCAATCGTGAACAGCTCGACAGCCTGTTCACCGCCATCGAGCAGATGCGCAGCGATCTGGCGATCAGCGACCAACAGACCCGGCGCCTGGCCGAGGCGGCCGTGCAGATGGAAGGGCAGGCAGAAACCATCAGCGAACGTCTGGCTGAAGTCGGGCTGGATGACTATCACCAGCGCATCTACGACCTCGCCCGCGAAGGGGCCAGTCAGATTGCCGCGCGGTTCGAGGCCGATGTCGAACAAGGGCGTATCAGCCTTGAAGACCTGTTCGACCGCCAGTATCAGCCGATTCCCGATACACAACCCGCGAAGTTCCAGACCCGTTTCGACCGCTACACCGATCAGGTGCTGCCGGCCATTCAGGAACCATTGTTGCCGCGCCACGAAGGTCTGGTGTTTGCCATCGCCTGCACGCAGCAGGGTTACGTGCCGACCCACAATCAGGCGTTCAGCCAGCCGCTGACCGGGAATGCACAGGTCGACACCGTCAACAATCGCACCAAACGCAAATTCGCCGACCGCACCGGCATCCGCTGCGGCAGCCATCAGCAACCGGTGCTGTTGCAGACTTACACCCGCGATACCGGCGAGCTGATGCATGATTTGTCGGTGCCGATCATGGTCAAGGGCCGGCATTGGGGCGGGTTGCGTCTGGGCTACAAACCCGAAAATCCGCGCTGAGGCATTGTTGCCGGAACTGCAATTAAGCTGTGCAGCGGCGTCGCTGTTTCCTCTTGATCCAAATCATTAACATGCCTACATAGTTAGGTTGCTAATGAAGTTGGGAGGTCAGCATGCAATGCAGAGTCGATGTCGCGGTGATGATCGGCAGCGGTGTTCCCGCCAGGCTGCGCGCGATGGGGCAAAGTGTCTGCTGGGTGGTGCTGCTCAATGGCGAGCAGCGCGGCACCGCTTTTGCCAGTCGCGACGAAGCCGAGGAGTGCAGGGCGGCGTGGCTCGCCCAATTGGGCGCCAGAGCCGGAGACAGTCTGCACTGATTGAAATCATTTGCCCCGGTGCAGGCGCACGTTAAGTTCATCGACCATCACCGCTTCTTCACCATCAGCACGCAGCCATTCCTTGAGCAATTGCGCCTGCTGCGGGCTCCAGAATTCGGCGTCGATCAGTTTGGTATCAGCTTCCAGCGGATGGGCTTCGATGAAGTCGTCGATCGCCGTTTCCTCCGAAGGCAGCCCTAATTGATCGAACAGGGTGGTCAGGTTGTAGGCAGGCAGTTCCATGGTGTACTCCTTGAAGGATGGCGGGGTCGGTCACTCTCTTTATCTGAGGTGCTCGCTGGCCAGGAGTTCGATCCGGGATTCCAGTGAACGGGCGAGGGCGCAGGCGGCGTTGTGATTCTCGCGGAAACCTCTGACAAGCCCCGTCGACTTTTCCCTGATATGGAAAAAGCCGTTGCCCGCCGGGATCACCTGAAACAACGGTGCCTGACCGCAAGACTCGATTGTAGGAACAGTCTCAAAGCCTGGAGTGTTCAGGACAAAGGCAGGTTCGTGAGTCACGGCAAAATGCGTCATAGTGCACATATGAAGTCCTTTTCATGGATTGACCCGCATTTACAGGGTGTTGCGGGTAGTCGCGAACAGCATCGCTGCTCTAGAATCGCCAACACCTGTTGACGGCATGGCGCTATCTAAAGCAATTTTTTGCGTGCGATATGTCGGAAAAGTGATTTTCTTGGTGAGTTTTTTCCCTAAAGTTCGTAGTCAGTTTTCTCTGGCCGGCCGTGACGCGTTTTCCTTCAACATTTGGAGAACGTCTTTGCAGGTTTCGCGAGTGGCATTCCAGTAGTCTTGTGCAACTCGCGTTGAATGAGCACTTTGCTCGCTCAGGCGTATATTCGAGTCATCGCGCAACACCTTCGGCCTGGCCGACTTTTTCTGCCGTGCGCGCTTTTCGCGTACGGCACTCTTTTCAAGTGTGGGGATGTTTCTTTGGCAGTCAGTAACCTCGATATGCATGCTTTGTTCGTGCTGGGTGATTTGCGGGCAAAGCTGGTCAAGCAGTTTCAATCGCGTTTTGTTTACATCACCGAGCAGAACGCCGAAGGCATTTACGTTGCCGAGATCGACACCGAAAGTGCATTGGTGGTCGATGACAAACCTGGCCTCAAGCTCAAGGTCGGCGATCATTTCAGCGCATCGGTGCTGCCGAGCCGTGAAGGCGGCAAGATGGACATCCGCTTTCGCGAAATCAAAATGACCGTGTATGGTCTGGGCGACTACGCGTTTGTCACCACGGCCGACGGCCATGCCATCGTGTTCAAGGAAGGCCACAGCGCGGTCACCGTGTTTGCCGCCAACGAGCAGTTGCAGGAAGGCCTGACCAAGACCCTGAAAGCCGTCACCGCCAAAGCCGCCAAGTGGCGCAAGGGCGAACTGGTGACGTTCAAGGCCAGCGAGTGAGCCGCGCCGATTTCCATTTGCAGAACCTCGACAGCGCCCGTGAGGAAGCACGTCGATTGTTCACGGCAAAGGCTGAATTGAAGGGCGCCTGGCTGGGATGGGTCGCCTCGCAGATCTATGCCTTGCAGCCTGCGGAATACGCCAGCATGGTCAGACGCGAGCTGAAGAGCCTGCAGGAAATTTCTGAAAAGTAGCCTTGTCCGTGTCATGCCCCTGAAAAAGCAGGAACCTCGTCTACAGTCAGTTGACTGAGTATTCAGAGGCTTGCGGTCTTCTGTCAGGCCATCCTGCTATTGCTGTGAACAGCACGAGGTGCAAAAGCATGAACGGATTTCGACGGTTGCTGGCCGCTGGCATCACCACCTTCGGCTTGATGACGGCGGTGCCTGCGGTGAGCGCGGCGCAGGCGCCGATCCACTTTGCCGACCTGAACTGGGAAAGCGGCAGCCTGATCACCGATGTCCTGCGCATCATCGTCGAGAAGGGCTACGGCCTGCCGACCGACACCTTGCCGGGCACCACCATCACTCTTGAGACCGCACTGGCCAACAACGACATTCAGGTCATCGGCGAAGAATGGGCCGGACGCAGTCCGGTGTGGGTCAAGGCCGAGGCCGAAGGCAAGGTCGCCAGCCTGGGCGACACGGTCAAAGGCGCCACCGAAGGCTGGTGGGTACCGGAATACGTGATCAAGGGCGACCCGGCCAAGGGCATCAAGCCACTGGCGCCGGACCTGCGCAGTGTCAGCGATCTGAAGAAGTACAAGGACGTGTTCAAGGACCCGGAAACCCCGAGCAAGGGCCGGTTCCTCAACAGCCCGATCGGCTGGACGTCAGAGGTGGTGAACAAGCAGAAGCTCACGGCTTATGGCTTGCAGGACGATTTCGTCAATTTCCGCAGCGGCTCCGGTGCGGCACTCGATGCCGAAATCAGCTCATCGATCCGTCGGGGCAAACCGGTGCTGTTCTATTATTGGTCGCCGACGCCTTTGCTCGGCAAGTTCAAACTGGTTCAACTGGAAGAACCGCCGTTCGATGCCGAGGCCTGGAAGACCCTGACCGACGCCGATAATCCCAATCCGAAACCGACCCGTTCATTGGCCTCGAAGCTGTCGATCGGGGTGTCCACACCGTTCCAGAAGCAGTATCCGCAGATTGCCGAGTTCTTCAGCAAGGTCGATTTTCCGATTGATGACCTGAACAAGGCGCTGGCCGAAATGAGCGAGAAACACACGGCGCCCCGGGACGCAGCGGTGGCGTTCATGAAGGCGCATCCGGATGTGTGGCAGGCGTGGTTGCCGAAGGACGTGGCGCAGAAGGTCCAGGTAGGTTTGTAGCGGTGTGGCGAGGGCGTCAGGCCCTCGCCGAGTTGAATCAGAAGCGGGTTTGCACAGCCAGCTCCAAGGTGCGCGGTGTGCCGAGGTAATACGCCGGCGACACATGGGCGAACTCGGCGTACACCTCATTCGTCAGGTTGCGCACCCGCCCGGTCACGGTGGTGTGCGAATCCACCTTGTAGCTGAGGAAGCTGCCAAATAGTGTGTACGACGGCACGGTCATGGTGTTGGCCGTGTCGGCGAACACCGATGCCACATACCGAGCATCGACCCCGCCTTGCCATTGCGGCGAGAAATCGTAGGTCAGCCACAGATTGCCGACCCGGTCCGGCACGTTGGTCGGTGTGTTGCCCTTGCGGGAAACCACTACGCCGGCGGCGTTCTTTTCGTTGAACTCATCGTATTGCGCATCGACCCAGGCGAAGTTGCCTTCGGCCAGAAGCTTGTCGGTGATCCGCAGCGAGCCGGCAATCTCGATGCCCTTCGAAGTCTGCTGGCCGACCGGAATGCTGCTGGTCGGGTCCAGTGGATCCGTCACCGCGAAGTCTTTGCGCTCGATGGTGTACGCGGCCACTGTCGCCGAGCCGCGTCCGTTCAGGTAGTCGAACTTGCTGCCGATTTCCCATTGCTTGCCGGTCGAGACATCGAAGTCCTGGGTGCCATTGGGTTGCTCGGCGGCGGTGCTGTATTGCACGTACACATTGGCTGACGGAATGAACTGATACGTCAGGCCGGCGCGCCCGGTGACCGGCTCCCAACTGCGTTTGAGATGGCGCGGGTTGCTCGCGGTCACCGTGCGATGGTTGGTCACGTCGAGGTCGATATCGTCGTAGCGCAGGCCGGTGAGCAACGAAAGCTTGTCGGTCAGTGCCAGGCGGTTTTCGGCAAACAGCGCTTTGGTCGTGACTTCGTTGGTCTTGTCGCTGACAAAACCCGGCATCGTTCCGGGGATGTCATAGAAATGCCCCGGGCGGTAGTTGTTCGGGTTCACCGTGCTGGCGCCTTTGACGTTCAGCGGCGAGTTGGTGGTCTGATTGACCTTGTACTCGAAACCGCCGGACCAGGTGGTGTCGAGGCCGAACAGGGTGTTGTCGTGGCGCAGTTCGAACTGGTTGCCATTCTGCTCGCCCTGGTGTCGAACCTGATACGCAGTGGAGCGGTTCACCGCGCTGTTGTCGGCGTTGTATTGATAGGTTTCCAGGTTGCGGTAATCGCGCTGGCTGTCGAGGTGATAGAGGGTGTTGCGCAGGGTGGTGCTGTCGTTGATCCGGTAGTCGATGATCGAGCGCACCCAGATCGTCCGCTGCTCGTAGCGGCCGTCCTCGACGTTGTAGTTATTGAAGCGGTTGTGCTTGTCGATCTTCAACTCGCCGGCCTTGGGGTTGAGCACCGGCGTGCCCCAGTACGGGCTGTCCTCGTGTTCGTCCTGATATTCCAGGGCCAGGGTGTGAGACAGGTTTGGCGTCAGTTCGCTGAGCAAAGAGAACGCCACGCTCCAGGCATCGCGCTCCTGGCGGTCGATGTAGCCGTTGCTGGTGTTGTGACTGACGTCGAGACGCGCGTAATGCTGCACGTCGGCGCCGGGGTCGGTCAGCGCGTGGTTGAGGCCGAATGCGGTTTCGGTGGTGTCGTAGGTGCCGTAGCTGACCCGACCTTCTGCGGCCTGCTCGTCGCGGGTGGCCAGTTTGGTCACGTAGTTCAGCGAGCCACCGACCGAGCCGGCGCCATTGATCAGCGATGACGGGCCGCCGACCAGTTCCACCCGGTCATAAATCCACGAATCCACGGGCCGCGCCAGTCCGCCGGAAACGTTGACGCCGTTGAACATCTGGGTGATCTGGCTGCTGGTAAAACCGCGATAGGAGACGAATCCGCCAAAGCCCGGCGGCGCACTGGCGTTCACCCCCGGCAAGGTGTTGGCCGCGTCCTGAAAGTTTTGCGAACCGTGACGTTCGATGTCATTGCGATTGGCTATCGCCACCGAGGCCGGAGTGTCGCGCACGCTGAGGCCGAGGCGCGAGGCCATGCCGCTGGACTGGTCGAGGCTCAGGCCCGGTTCGGCGCCGGACTCGCCGTCAATGGTGATCGGCGCCAGATCCACGGTGGATTGCGCCCAGACGTTGACGGACAGGCAGCCGCACAGGCTCGCCAGCAAGGTAAGTTGTTTCATCGATTGAATCCTGAATGCTTGTCTAGGAGTCAGCGAACAGGCGAACGCCGCGCGTTGGCGCAGTGGGCTGACAAATCAAAAAGGCAAGGACACTCAGGCGAGCGGCGGGGCGCGAGGATTGGCCGAAGGCCAGATGAAGCGGGCAGGGAGGTCGGCGCTGACGATGACCGGCAGCGGCGGGCTGTGTTGTTCCGGCAGGATCGCCAGGGTCAGGCTGGAGTTGAACGCCGGGCCCATGCCGCCGGTGGAGCACAGCGGGCATCCGAAGGCCTTGGCCAGGGTCGGCAGTTTTTCTTCGGCGGGATTCGAGGCGAGCGGAGCCTGGGTGCTCGGGTCGACGGCGCAGAACTGGCCGCCGATACCGTTGAGCTGCATGCCGACCATTTGTCCGTGACCGATGCTGCAGGCGAACACGTTGAACAGGACGCAGCAATAGAGCATCCAGGCCAGCAGTGAGCGATCGGTACGGGTGAATTTCATGGGGCGGCACTTTACCGCACCGCCGACCGGTCGTGCACATGGAAAAATGCCGACTAGGATGTTTTGTTCAAATCCCTTTAAAGGATTCTCGACCATGACCTTTGTGTTGGCTCAATGGCTGGTGACGATTTTTGCGGTGATCAGCCTGATGCATGTGTATTGGGCGATGGGTGGGCAGTGGGCAGCCGTGGCGGTGGTGCCGCAGGTTCCGGTGGACAACGGCGGGCTGACGCTCAGGCCGGCGTTCAAGCCGTCAGGCTGGATCACGCTGGTGGTGGCGGCAGCCCTGCTACTGATTGCCGCACTGGTGTGTATGCGAGTGGGGTGGTGGCTGCCCGCCGTGCATCACTGGGCGCTGCAATGGGTGATCAGCGCGATTGCGCTGCTGATGTTTGCGCGGGCGATCGGCGATTCGGAGCTGGTGGGGTTTTTCAAGGAAGTGAAGGGGTCGCGGTTTGCCCGGCTCGACACTTGGGTTTACTCGCCGCTGTGTCTGATATTGGGAGCCGGGCTGTTGGCTGTCGCCTGGATCTAGCTGCCGGTTTCAGTGCGCCGGCTGCTGACCTCGGCCGGCACATCATCCCCGGCCATGCGCTTGCGAAACAACGCCGCCCGCGCCAGCAGCAAGGTAGTCACCGGCACGGTGATCGACAGCAGAATCGGGATCAGCCATGCGTGCAGCACCGGCCCGGACTTGAGCGCGGAAAAGCAGATGATCGACGCCAGCGCCACGCACCACGCGCCGAGGGTCGATGCCAGCGCTGGCGGATGCATGCGCTGGAAGTAATCCTTCATCCGCAGCAGGCCGGTCGCGCCGATCAGGGCGAACACGCCGCTGAGGACCAGCAGGATCGCCACCGGGATTTCCACCCAGAGAGACAGTTCAGCGTTCATTCGATCACCTCGCCACGCAGGAGGAACTTCGCCAGGGCAAACGAGCCGACGAAGCCGAACAGCGCGATCAGCAGCGCCGCTTCGAAGTAGGTGTCACTGGAATAACGAATCCCCAGGGTCAGCATCATCAGCATGGCGACGATGTACAGGTAATCCAGCGCCAGTACCCGGTCCTGCGCCGACGGGCCTTTGAACAGGCGCACCAGCGTGAGGACCATGGCCAGGGAAAACAGGAACAGCGTCAGCAGAATCGCATTCGACAGCAGCGGGCTCATTCGAAAATCTCCATCAACGGCCGCTCGTAAGTGACCTTGAAGTGCTGGATGAATTGCGCCTCGTCATCCAGATCCCAGACGTGCAGCAACAGAATGCTGCGATCCAGCGCCAGCTCCGACCACACCGTGCCGGGCACGACCGTACAGATCATCGACAGCGCCGCCAGACCGTTGGCATCGCGCAGGTCCAGCGGCACTTTGATGAAGCGTGAACGAAGCGGCCGACGACCGGCATTGAGTACGCCCCAGGCCACCTGAAGGTTCGAGACGATCACATCGCGCCCGACCAGCAGAAACAATCGCAGGATAGTGCCGGGACGGCGGATGTGAATCCGCTGCGGGCGCAGTTTGCGCATCATCAGCGGGGCGCAGAAACCGAGTACGGCACCCAGCAGCAGGTTGCCCGGGCTGACCGACAGGTTCAGCACCAGCCACAGCAACCACAGCGCAAGCGACAACCACGGAGCAGGAAACAGACGCTTCATGGTTGCACCTCCAGCAGCGCAGCCTTGGCTTCCGGGCTGGGCACGGCGCGGGTGCCGAGCACCGCCATCACATATTGCTGCGGATTGTTCAGGGCATCGGCCGCTGCCTGGGTGTAACGCAGCAGCGGTTCAGCCTTGAAGGTCAGCGCGATGCTCAGCCCGAGCAGCAGGAAAATCGGCGTGCATTCCAGTTTGCGCAGCAGGGGCGACGGGCGCTCTTCGGGCGACCAGAAGCGCTGGATCCCCAGACGCGAGAACGCCATCAGCGAGCCGAGCCCGGTAAGGATCAGCAAGGCCAGCAACGCCCAGGCGGCATTCGAGATCGGTTCGCCCGCGCCGAGGCCCAGCGGGTTGAGCAGGGCGCCGATCAGGCTCAGCTTGCCGATGAAACCGGACAGTGGCGGCATGCCAATGATCAGCAGCGCGCAGGCAATGAAGCTCAGGCCGAGGAACGCCATGGTCCATGGAATCACCTGACCGACCACGGCTTTCTGCTCGTCGTCGAGGTTGATGCCCTTGACCGGACGCTGCCACTCCTGCGGACGCGGCAGCAGTTCGTTTTCGTCTTCCAGCGGCACTTCGATGGCGGTGCGCGAACGCTCGATCAACTCGGCGAGCAGGAACAGCGCGCTCAACGCCAGGGTCGAGCTGACCAGATAGAACAGCGCGGCGCCGATCAGGTTCGGCTGGGCGAAACCCACGGCCGACAGCAGAATCCCCGCGGACACCAGAATGCTCAGGCTGGCCATGCGTTCCAGACGTTGCGCGGCAATGATCGCCACGCCTGCGCCGGCCATGGTGGCCATGCCGCCGTAGATCAGCCAGTCACCACCAAAATACGCCGAAGCACCGGCCTGGCCCGAGAACAGCAGCGTCCACAGACGTAAAAGGGTGTAGACGCCGACCTTGGTCATGATCGCGAACATCGCCGCCACCGGCGCGCTGGCCGACGAGTAGGCCGGCACCAGCCAGAAATTCAGCGGCCACATGCCGGCCTTGGCCAGGAACGCCACGGCCAGAATCCCCGCGCCGGCGTGCAACAGGCCACGGTCTGCTTCCGGCACCAGCGGGATCTTCAGGGCCAGATCTGCCATGTTCAGGGTGCCGGTCACACCGTAGATCAACGCCGCGCCGATCAGGAACAGCGACGACGCCAGCAGGTTGATCGAAATGTAATGCAGCCCCGACGACACCCGCGCCCGGCCCGAGCCGTGAAGCAGCAAGCCATAGGATGCGGCGAGCAGCACCTCGAAGAATACGAACAGGTTGAACAGGTCCGCCGTCAGGAATGCACCGTAAAGGCCCATCAGCTGAATCTGGAACAGGGCGTGGAAGCTCGACCCGGCGCCGTCCCAGCGGGCCATGGCGAACAGCAGGGCGCTGACGCCGATGATTCCGGTCAGCACCAGCATCAATGCCGACAGACGATCGACCACCAGCACGATGCCGAACGGCACCTGCCAGTTACCCGGCAGATACACACCGATCGAGCCGGGCACGCCGGTGGTCTGGGTCCATTGCAGCAGCATCACCGAGATGCCGAGGCCGAGGAGACTGGAGAACAGGTTGATTTTCGCCTTCAGCGGTCGGTGCTTCTCGCCGAGCATCAGCATGATGGCGGCGGTCAGCAGCGGCAGCAGGATCGGTGCGGCGATCAGGTGAGTCATCGCCGTCATTCCTTGGGCTCCCTTCCGTCAACGTGGTCGGTGCCGGTCAGGCCCCGTGAGGCCAGCAGCACCACCAGGAACAATGCGGTCATGGCGAAGCTGATGACGATCGCCGTCAGCACCAGCGCCTGTGGCAGCGGGTCGGTGTAATTGAGCAGATCCTGCGGCACGCCGTCCTTGATGATCGGCTCCTTGCCGATGAACAGGCTGCCCATGCTGAAGATGAACAGATTGACGCCGTAGGACAGCAGGCACAGGCCCATCACTACCTGGAATGTCCGTGGCCGCAGGATCAGCCAGACCCCGGACGCGGCGAGTACGCCGATGGCGATTGCGATGACTTCTTCCATCAGACGGCTCCTTTGGCGGCAGCGGTTTTGTGGCCCCGGACCGATTGGTGGGCGAGGGCGGTGAGGATCAGCAAGGTCGAGCCGACCACCACGGCGTAGACGCCGATATCGAAGAACAGCGCGCTGGCGATATGGATGTCACCCAGCAGTGGCAAGCTGAAATGCCAGGTGTGGGTGGTGAGGAACGGATAGCCTACCGCCATCGCCCCGAGGCCGGTGACGGTGGCGAACAGCAGGCCGGTGCCCATCCAGCGCAGCGGTCGCAGGCTCATTTGCGCCTCGACCCACTGGGTGCCGGCGACCATGTATTGCAGGATGAACGCCACCGACATCACCAGGCCGGCGACGAATCCGCCACCCGGCTGGTTATGCCCGCGCATGAACAGGTAGAACGACACCACCAGCGCAATCGGCAGCAGCAGGCGCACCAGCACCGCCGGCACCATCATGAAGCCGAGCGCGGTGTCGCTGGCCGAGCGCGGGTTGACCAGATCGGTGACCACGTCGGGGGCGAGCAGGCGCTGCTGGGCCGGCAGTTGCAGGCTTTCTTTCGGCGGGCGGAAGCGACGCAGCAGGGCGAACACAGTCAGGGCTACGGCAGCGAGCACGGTGATTTCGCCAAGGGTGTCGAAACCACGGAAATCCACCAGCATCACGTTGACCACGTTGCTGCCGCCGCCCTCGGGCAGGGCACGGCTCAGGTAGAACGAGGAAATGTCGTTCGGCGTCTGCCGGGTCAGCATCGCGTAGGACAGCAGCGCCATGCCGCCACCGACGGCAATCGACAGCAGCAAGTCGCGCAGACGCCGTACCCGCGCCTTGCGCAGGCTGCTTGGCAACGGCGAAACCTCTTCGATCCGCCGTGGCAGCCAGCGCAGGCCGAGCAGGATCAGCACCGTGGTCACCACTTCGACCACCAGTTGCGTCAGGGCCAGATCCGGTGCCGAGAACCAGACGAAGGTCACGCACGTCATCAGGCCGCAGACGCTGACCATGGTCAGGGCGGCGAGACGGTGATACTTGGCTTGCCATGCGGCGCCGAGGGCGCAGGCGATTGCCAGCAGCCACAGGGTCACGAACACGATCGAGCCAGGAATCTTCGGCCGATCGCCCCAGCTCAGACTGCTGTGCAGCATCGGGATCAGGCCGGCCAGCACTGCCGCCAACACCATCAGGAACAGCTGGGTTTGCAGACGCTTGGTGCCGATCCGCCGCTCCAGCCGCCGGGCCAGACGCATCATCACCACCAGACTGCGCTCGAACATTCGCTTGCCGTTGAGGCGGCCCGCCAGCGGCGGATACTTGAAGCGGCCGCGCTTGAGCTGGTTGCGCAGTAGCAGATACAGCACGATGCCGCCGGACATGGCGATCAGGCTCATGATCATCGGTGCATTGAGGCCGTGCCAGATCGCCAGGCTGTATTCCGGCAGCACGCCACCCACCACCGGCAAGGCGGCAGCGGCCAGCAATGGGCCTACAACTTGTGCCGGGAAAATTCCCACCAGCAAACAGGTGAAGACCAGCAACTCGACCGGCGCACGCATCCAGCGCGGCGGTTCGTGCGGGGTGTGCGGCAGGTCGGTGGCAGTCGGGCCGAAGAACACGTCGACGGTGAATCTCAGCGAGTAGGCAACGCTGAACATCCCGGCAATGGTCGCGACGATCGGCAGGCTGGTTTCAACCCAGGCGGTGGCGTTGATGAACACGGTTTCGGCAAAGAACATTTCTTTCGACAGGAAACCGTTGAGCAGCGGCACGCCGGCCATGGACGCACTGGCCACCATCGCCAGGGTGGCGGTGAACGGAATCAGTTTGAACAGGCCGTTGAGCTTGCGGATGTCGCGGGTGCCGCTTTCGTGGTCGATGATCCCGGCGGCCATGAACAGCGAAGCCTTGAAGGTCGCGTGGTTGAGAATGTGGAACACCGCCGCCACGGCGGCCAGCGGGCTGTTCAGGCCGAGCAGCAGCGTGATCAGGCCGAGATGGCTGATGGTCGAGTAGGCCAGCAGTCCCTTGAGGTCGTTCTGGAACATCGCGCAGTACGCACCAAGCAACAGGGTGGCGGCGCCGGCGCCGCTGACGATGTAGAACCATTCTTCGCTGCCGGACAGCGACGGCCACAGCCGGGCCAGCAGGAAAACCCCGGCCTTGACCATGGTCGCCGAGTGCAGGTACGCCGAAACCGGTGTGGGTGCCGCCATTGCGTGCGGCAGCCAGAAGTGGAAGGGGAACTGGGCGCTTTTACTGAGAGCGCCGATAAGAATGAGGGGAAGCAGGATGGGGTAGAGGGCATGTGCGCGAATCAGATCGCCGGCGGCCAGGACCTTGTCCAGGTCATAGCTGCCGACCACATGGCCGAGGATCATGACCCCTGCCAGCAAGCACAATCCTCCCGCGCCGGTAACCATCAACGCCATGTAGGCGCCGCGGCGCGCGTCGTGGCGGTGGTGCCAGTAGCCGATCAACAGGAACGAGAAGAGGCTGGTCAGCTCCCAGAAGAACACGATCTGGATCAGGTTGCCGGAGATCACCAGCCCGAGCATGGCGCCCATGAACGCCAGAAAGAACGCGAAGAAACGCGGCACCGGATCGTCCGGCGACATGTAATAACGGGCATATAAAGAAACGAGGGTGCCGATGCCCAGCACCAGCATCGAGAACAGCCAGGCGAAGCCGTCCATGCGCAGGACGAAGTTCAGACCCAGGCTGGGCAGCCATGTGAATTCTTCGCGAATCACGCCGCCGTGGGCGATCTGCGGGTACAGCAGCGCGACCGAGACAGTGCCGATCAGTGCGACCAGACCTGCCAGCAGGGATTCGGCGTTACGTGCGTTGTGCGGCAGCACGGCTGCCAGACAGCTGCCCAGAAAAGGCAGAAGCAGTAGAACTATCAGGGACATAGGCTTCTAATCTGCGGAAGTTTGTGAAGCATCATACGTGCCAGCTCCCGGATCGCCAAACGCGAGGATGTCTCTGAATCCTACAAAGTAGCCGTAAAACCCCGTTTAGCCTTCGGTCTCGTGCTCCAATTCTTCCGTGACCGTTTGTGTCTCTTTGCCTTTGGTCTTCAATTCACTGACGATCACCGCCGCCACGATCAGTCCTGCGCCCACCAGTGCAATCGCTGGGAGACGCTCTCCTGCGATACGACCGACGATCCCGGCCCAGACTGGTTCACCGGCGTAGATCAAGGTCGCGCGGGTCGGCGAAACACTTTTCTGCGCCCAGTTCATCGCCACCTGAATTGCCGCACTCATCGCGCCCAGGCCCAGAGCCGTACTCAGCAGCAGCCACGAGAAATCCGGAATCGCCTCGCCGGTCGGCACCACCATCAAAAACGACAGCACCGAAGTCGTCGCCAGCTGCACCACGGTTACCCGGCGCACATCGACTTGCCCGGCATAGTTACTGATAAGGATGATTTCGGCCGCTATCGCGATGGCGCTGATCAGCGTGGCGATTTCACCGGGGCTGAAATTCAGCGAAGCACCGGACGGCCCGGAGAGCAGCATCAGCCCGGTAAACGCCAGCATGATGCCGATGCTCGGCATCAAACCCGGGCGCCGGCCGAGAACCAGCCATTGCAACAGTGGCACGAACGGCACGTAAAGCGCGGTGATGAACGCCGACTGACTGCTGGGAATGCTCTGCAAACCGACAGTCTGCAAGCCATAACCGAGCAGGATCGCCACGCCGATAAAGGCGCCGGCCTTGAGTTCGAACAGGGTCAGTTCCCGCAGGTGTTTCCAGGAGAACAGCGAAACAATGCCAGCTGCGGCGGCAAAGCGCAGGCCGACGAAAAACATCGGACCGCTGACGGTCATCGCGTGCTGCACCAGCAGAAAGGTGCCGCCCCAGAGCATGGTGATCAGCACCAGCACGCACTCGGCTTTGCTGAACCGGGAAAAACGCAGGGGAGTTTTGGGGGAGTTGGCTGACGTCATGACCTTGCGCACTTTTAAGGAGGGGACGCACAATGCGCCAAATGTTGCGCAGTATACTGCCCAACCCCAGCCAGTGAGCAATATAGTGCACAAAGATTCTGTACAACGGGCTTCGGTCCTGCAACACGTCAGCCAGAACGTCCGGCGCCTGCGCCATGCCGCCGACATGAGCCAGACGGCCCTCGCGGAAAAGTCCGGGGTCAGCCGGCGAATGCTGGTGGCCATCGAGGCTGGCGAAAAGAACGTCAGCCTGACCACCCTCGATCGCGTCGCCGAAGCTCTCGAAGTGGCCTTCAGCGATCTGATCCAGGCGCCTGACAACCGCGATCCCGGCCGTATCAACGAACTGGCCTGGGCTGGCAGCATCCCCGGCAGCAAAGCCGTTTTACTGTCCAAGGCCAACGCCACCCGTGCGGTTGAACAGTGGGAATGGTGCCTGCAACCGGGCGAGGTCTATCCCTCGCAACCGGACGCCGAAGGCTGGAGCGAGCAGATTTTCGTGTTCGAGGGCTGCCTGACGCTGATGCTCGGCGATCAACCCCAGCGCATCGCGGCCGGGGAGTTTTTCATGTTCGCCAGCAACCAGCCGCACACCTATCGCAATGACGGGGAAGTGGCCGCGCGCTTCGTGCGCAATGTGGTGATCTGACTGTTGCATGGCCGACAGCGGATAAACAGTTTGCTCCATCCTGCGTGCAGACTGCTTTAAGTTGTTATCTCAATCTATTGATAAATAAAGAAAATATATTCAGGCACGACTCCTGCTATGGGTTCTGGATCCTCATCCGGAAACCACGGAGTCGCCTCACATGACCGCCTCAATTCACACCTTCAAACGCCTCCTGACAATCGGGAGTGCCATCTGATGCCCCGCGAAATTCGTCTCAACGCCTTCGACATGAACTGCGTCGGTCACCAGTCGCCGGGCCTGTGGGCTCACCCTCGGGACCGCTCGTGGCAGTACAAGGATCTGGAGTACTGGACCGAACTGGCGAAAATCCTCGAGCGCGGCAAGTTCGACGGCCTGTTCATCGCCGACGTGCTGGGCATCTACGACGTGTACAACGGCAATGGCGAAGCAGCCATCCGGCAGGCGGCGCAGGTGCCGGTCAACGATCCGTTGCAACTGATCCCGCCGATGGCGCTGGTCACCGAACACCTGGGTTTCGGCCTGACCGCGTCGTTGTCCTTCGAACATCCGTATCCATTCGCCCGACGCCTGTCGACCCTCGATCACCTGACAAAGGGCCGGGCCGGCTGGAACATCGTCACCTCTTATCTGGAGAGCGGCGCGAAGAACATCGGCCAGCAAGCCCAGACCGAACACGACGCGCGCT
The DNA here is from genome assembly GCF_024749205.1 of Pseudomonas sp. B21-021. Classification (NCBI taxonomy): domain Bacteria; kingdom Pseudomonadati; phylum Pseudomonadota; class Gammaproteobacteria; order Pseudomonadales; family Pseudomonadaceae; genus Pseudomonas; species Pseudomonas sp. B21-021. The sequence continues at coordinate 3,838,113 of NZ_CP087192.1, read as the reverse complement.
ACGACTTCGCCGAGGAATACCTGGAGGTCTGCTACAAACTCTGGGAAGGCAGTTGGGAAGAGGGTGCGATCCTGCGGGATCGCGAGCGGCGGATTTTCAGTGACCCGAGCAAGATCCACGAGATCCGCCATCACGGTAAACACTTCCAGGTGCCGGGCATTCACCTCTGCGAGCCGTCGCCGCAGCGCACGCCGGTTCTCTACCAGGCGGGAGCTTCCAGCCGGGGCAAGCAGTTTGCCGCCGAGCATGCCGAATGCGTTTTTGTCGCTGCCCCGTCGAAAGTGCTGCTGAAGAAAACCGTGGCCGACATTCGCCGCCGCGCCGCCGAGGCCGGGCGCGATCCGTCGAAGATCCTGATCTTCAACCTGCAAACCGTGATCCTCGGCGAGACCGACGCCAAGGCCAAAGCTAAGTTCGAAGAATACAAATCCTGGGTCAGCTACGAAGGCGCGATGGCGTTGATTTCCGGCTGGACCGGCATCGATTTCAGCCGTTTCAAACCGGACGAACCCCTGAAGCACGTGCACACCAACGCCATTCAATCGGCGGTCGAGGCGTTTTCCACGGCGGATCCGAACAAGGTCTGGACCCCCAACGAACTGGCTGACTGGGTCGGCATCGGCGGCTTCGGCCCGTTGTTCGTCGGCAGCCCGGAAACGGTGGCGGACCTGTTGCAGGAATGGGTCGACGAAACCGACGTCGACGGCTTCAACCTGGCCTACGCGCTGACCCACGAAACCTTCATCGATGCCGTCGAATTGCTGGTGCCGGAGTTGCAGAAGCGCGGTGTCTACAAGACCGAGTACGCGCCGGGTACCTTGCGCGAGAAGCTGTTTGGCGAAGGGCCGAGACTGCCGGAGATTCATCCGGGCAGCGGCTATCGAAACCTCGGCGAGCGGCATCGGCAGGAGAAAAAAGTCGCGTCCGTCTAGACGCCTTCGCGGCGTCTGAATGACACTGCCTTGAGCAAACCCTCTGCAGCGAGAACGGCATGACTCAAACCGATACGACCGCACTGCGTCACGCCGACATCCTGATTGTCGGCGGCGGCCTCAGCGGCACGATGCTGGCGGTGCAATTGCTGCGTTTGCCGGGGCGCAGAAAAATTCTGGTGATCGAGCCCCGGGCCGAACTGGGCCGGGGCGAAGCGTACAGCGCGGTGGAGCTGGGCCACACGCTCAATGGCAACGCAGCGCGGATGAGCGTTGACCCGGACAATGCCGATGACCTGACCCAGTGGCTGACCGATCACATTGCCGGTGGCGGCTGGCCGGAGTCGGATCAGCAACATGTGCCGGTCAGCGAACTGTTCCCACCACGCGGGTTGTTCGGCGTCTACGTGCAGCAGCGTCTGGCCGAAGCGCAGCAGGTGGGCGCGCAGCACGGTTCGACGGTCGAGCATGTGCGCGCCGAAGTGGTCGATGTTCAGACCTCCATCGATTCCGTGCAGCTCACCTTAAGTGACGGCCAGCAATTGCAGGGCGCTCATGCAGTGCTTGCAACCGGGATGTTCCCGGCTGCCCGCACCCCGCAAAAAGAATCCAGCGGCCTCAACGCGGCGGCACTCGATCCGTGGGATGTCGCGGCCATGCGCCAGCTCGATCCGCAATCAACGGTGCTGATCATCGGCTCCGGCCTGACCATGGTCGATGCCGTGGTGTCGCTGGAGCAGGCCGGGCATCGCGGGCCGATCGAGGTGTTTTCCCGGCACGGGTTGCTGCCCCATGTGCGTCGTCAACCGCCCGTGTGGGTGGACTTCCTCGCCGAAGATCACGGCATCCGCACACCGCGCCAATTACTGCGCGAATTGCGCCGGCATTGTCGGGACGCCATCGCACAAGGCATTGACTGGCAGGCGCCGCTCGACACCGTGCGCGCGCACATCGGCCGGTTATGGAGTCAGGCCAGCGATGTACAGCGCCGGCAGTTCGTGCGGCATGTGCGGCCGTGGTGGGAGAGTCATCACCATCGTTCGCCGCCGCTGAGTGCGGAACTGGTCGAGCGTCTGCACCGTGAAGGACGATTGCGCATTCATGCGGCGTCTTTTAAGGGTCTTGAGCCGGTATCGGGCGACGGTGTGAGTATCCGCATTCGCCCTCGCGGTGAGGCTGAAGCCCGCGTGGTACAGGGCGCGGCGTTGATCAATTCCAGCGGCATCGAATACGACTGGCGCCGGGTCGCGCGACCTTTGCCGCAGCAGTTGTTGGCGCGCGGCCTGGTTCGACCGGGACCGTTGGCGTTGGGGATCGAGGCCGCAGTGGACGGTGCTGTGCTGGATGAAGAGGGCCGGGTCTCGAACCGCCTGTTCGCCATGGGCCCGCCGCTGCGTGGCATGTGGTGGGAAAGCACCGCTGTCACCGATGTCGCGTCGCAGGCCAAGTCACTGGCCGCGCGATTGGTTCGCTGATACCCAAATGCAGGAAACCCCGCTTCGGCGGGGTTTCCTGTTTCTGGCAGCTCAAACCTATCACTCAGTAGCGCTGATATTTGGAACCGAATTCCGGGCGGTTTTCTGCGACGTACAGCTTGGCCTGTTCAGCGTTTTGTTGCAGGTTGAGGTTGCCCTTGTGTTCGGCATCGATGCTGACGGTGTCGACGTTCAGGGTGCCGGACTGGCCAACGGTCGCCGCCGCGACAACCGGGGTGCTGGCGTGTGGGGCTGCGATCGCGGAGGTGGCGCCGATCAGGGAAACAATGAAGCCGAGTGCGATGATGTCTTTCATGATGTTGCTCCAGAGAGTGGGAAGAAGATGGAGCTCACTCTAGTGCTGGAGGGTTTTGATGTGAAAACACCCTTGCGCATAGTCGTTATCGAAGGCGTTGATGCTTGATCAGCGCGGTAGGGTATTGGACAGCCAGCGCTGGCGCAGCTGCTCCAGACGGCCGTCGGCCCGCAATGTATCCAGCGCCTGCTGCCAGCGTGCGACCTGTTTCGGATCGGTCTGCGGCGAAAAGGCAATGTAGGTGTTCTGTTTCATCAACGGGATCTGGTACTGCAAGCGTCCCGGCTCCATGCCTTGCTCGCGGGCGAGGGCGGCCTTGGACCAGGTATCGGAGACCACGAAATCGGTACGCCCCAGGCTGAACAGTCGCATCATCTGCTCCGGGGTTTCGACGCCGTAGAGGTTGTTCAGGTCTTGCCCTTGCAGGTAGCTGTAGACCAGCCATTTGCGCGGCACGGTGATCCGGCCCAGGTGATCGGCTTCACGCAGGCTGTGCACGGGAGGCTGGAGATTGTCGCGGGCGTACAGCGCGGTTTCGACTTCGATCAGCGGCCCGACCCATTGATAGCGATCGTCGCGGTCGTCGGTACGCAGCACGGTGAATACGCCGGTGTCGGGCGTGTCGCTGGCCATGCGCAGGGCGCGCAGCAGCGGGACTTGTTGCAGATGAATGCGGTCGCCGGTCTGGGTCGCCAAAGCCTGCACCACGTCCACACCGAATCCTGCGAGCTGATTGCCTTGCATGAAATGCAGGGGCGGGTGGTTGTCGGTGAGCAGTTGCAGATCCGCCGCGGTGGCCGTCAGGGCCAGCATGGACAGCAGACAGGCGGCAAATCGTTTCATGGATCGTCCCTGAACAAATCAATCGCGCAGCTTAGTACGAGCCATGACGGCTGTCGTGGGGAAACAGCGGGGCTTTTGTGTCAGAGAACAAGGCTTATCGGTAGTGAACGCTGCGGGGGCAGAGCGCCCCCGGCAGGAATCGACAACGGCGGGTACAAACGATCAGTAGCGCTGGTACTTCGAACCGAACTCGGGACGGTTCTCGGCGACCAGTACGCTGCGGGCCGAACGCTCGCGCAGTTCCTGCAAGCGGTCGGCGCCACCTTCAGCGACGCGTTCGCGCAACTCTTGCAAACGGTCAGCACCGCCTTCGGCTACGCGTTCACGCAGTTCCTGCAAGCGGTCGGCACCGCCTTCAGCGACGCGTTCACGCAGTTCCTGCAAGCGATCCGCGCCACCTTCGGCAACGCGATCCTTCTGCAGGTTTTCCGAGCCGTATTCGGCAACCAGCGGTTGGGAGCTGGCGGATGCCAGGTCGGCCAGGGCCAGGCCGCTGAGCAGGCTGATTGCGAGTACCAGGGATTTCGAGGACTTGAACATGGTGCTTCTCCTTGCGTTTGAGATGAATGAACCAGTGCTTTCTGGTGGGTTCATTCAAACGCGAGGGTGTATCGCTGATATGTGGTGTTACGGCCCGAAAACACGGGTTACGTATCTGCGCGGCGAATTTATACAGAGTGATACAAATCCGTCAGGATTCGGCGAGCATCTCCACGGCGAAGGAGAAAACATAACCCTCGTTGCGCACGGTCTTGATGTAGGTCGGCTCGCGAGAGTCGTCCAGCAGACGTTGACGCAGGCGACTGACCAGCAAATCGATGGAGCGGTCGAACAGGTCGGCGTCGCGACCCTGAGTCAGATTGAGCAACTGGTCGCGGCTGAGCACCCGTTGCGGATGGTCGAGAAACACCCGGAGCAAGCGATATTCGGCGCCACTGAGGGCAACCATGGTGTCGTCTTCATCGAGCAGGTGGCGGGCGGTGGTGTCCAGGCGCCAGCGGCCGAACGCGAGCAGGCGCCCGGTTTCGGTGATCAGCAGATTGGGTGGCAGCATTCGCGTGCGGCGCAGCACGGCGTTGATCCGCGCCAGCAACTCGCGGGCAGCGAAGGGTTTGGTCAGGTAATCGTCGGCGCCCATTTCCAGGCCGAGGATGCGGTCGGTCTGGTCGTCGCGGGCGGTGAGCATCAGGATCGGGATCGCCTTGTGCTTGCCGGCGCGCAGTTCGCGGCACAGCACCAGCCCGTCATCGCCGGGGAGCATGATGTCGAGCACGATCAGGTCGACCGTGTTGGCTTCCAGAAAACTGCGCATCTGCCGGCCATCGGCGACCACGGTGCTGCGCAGGCCGTTCTTGGTCAGGTAATTGCCGACCAGCTCGCGGATCTCGCGGTCATCGTCGACGATCAGGATGTGGTTGATGTGATCCATGGTTCACACTCTTTTTGTGGGAGCGGGCTTGCTCGCGAAAGCGGTCCGTCAGTCAACAAAGATGCTGAATTCGATGGCCCCTTCGCGGGCAAGCCCGCTCCCACAGTGTTATGGGATGCCCTGAAGAATGGGTCTTCAGGGTTAAGCATTGGCGGTGTCAGGACACCACGCGATAGCACGGCACATACGCCGCGCCGCCCGGCAGTTTCATCCGGTGCTGGGCGACGAAGGCTTTGAGCAGCAGATCGAGCGGCTGCATGATCGCGGCGTCGCCACGGATCTGGTACGGCCCGTGTTCCTCGATCAGGCGGATGCCCTTGTCCTTGACGTTGCCGGCCACGATCCCGGAGAACGCGCGGCGCAGGTTGGCCGCCAGTTCATGAGGGGGCTGGTCGCGGTGCAGCTTGAGGTTGGCCATGTTTTCGTGGGTCGGATCGAACGGGCGCTGGAAGCCCTCGTCGATCTTCAGCAGCCAGTTGAAGTGGAACGCGTCGGCGCGTTCGCGGCGGAACTGCTTCACGGCCTTCAGGCCCGCGGTCATCTGCCTCGCCACTTCGGCCGGGTCGTCGATGATGATTTCGTAGTGCTTTTTCGCCGCTTCGCCGAGGGTGGCGGTGACGAAGGCGTCCAGTTGTTCCAGGTATGGCGCGGCGTGTTTCGGCCCGGTCAAAATCACCGGGAACGGCAGGCCGGCGTTGTCCGGGTGCATCAGGATGCCCAGCAGGTACAGGAATTCTTCGGCGGTGCCGGCGCCGCCCGGGAAGATGATGATGCCGTGGCCGACGCGGACGAAGGCTTCCAGGCGTTTTTCGATGTCCGGCAGGATCACCAGCTCGTTGACGATCGGGTTCGGCGCTTCGGCAGCGATGATGCCCGGCTCGGTCAGGCCGAGGTAACGGCCACCGTGAATCCGCTGCTTGGCGTGGGCGATGGTCGCGCCTTTCATCGGGCCTTTCATCACGCCGGGACCGCAACCGGTGCAGATGTCGAGGCTGCGCAGGCCCAGTTCGTGGCCGACTTTCTTGGTGTATTTGTATTCTTCGGTGTTGATCGAGTGGCCGCCCCAGCACACGACGATTTTCGGCTCGACGCCCGGACGCAGGGTGCGCGCGTTGCGCAGCAGGTGGAAGACGTAGTCGCTGATGCCCTGGGAGGTGCTGAGGTCAATGCTCAACGCATCGAGTTCGTTCTCGGTGTAGACGATGTCGCGCAGGGCGCTGAACAGCATTTCCCGGGTGCTGGCGATCATTTCGCCGTCGACGAAGGCGTCGGCCGGGGCGTTCAGCAGTTCCAGGCGCACGCCGCGATCCTGCTGGTGGATGCGGATTTCGAAGTCCTTGTAGGCTTCCAGAATGGTTTTCGCGTTGTCGACATGGGCGCCGGTATTGAGGATGGCCAGGGCGCACTGGCGAAAGAGGGTGTAGGTGCTGCCGGTTCCGGCCTGGCTCAGTTGCTGAACTTCACGTTGGGAAAGGGTTTCGAGGCTGCCTTTTGGGCTGACCGAGGCATTGATTACGTGTCGTTGGGTCATGCAGTGATCCTTAAAACGATGTCATTGCCGGCATGGCCAATGGCATCCGAATAGTGTGTATCCATGAATGAAGATGGCACGATCTGCGTGGTATCGCCATGTCCCCGTTGGACGTTGAAAAGATGAAAAGGCGCTCCAGCATAGCTAAATCCGCCTCAGAGGCGATAATGCGCCGGCCTCTTTTTATTTCAAGCCATGGAAGCCTGTCGCGATGTTCGAGATTCAACCGATCGATGCCATCACTTATCGCCAGCAGACCCGGCGCAGCACGCTGATCATCGCGGTGCTGTTTCTGGTGCTGGCGATGGCGTTTTCGACGGCGGCGGTGGCGCTGTTCGGCGAGCCGGGCGGGGATAACCTGCGGTTCAATGTCGGCGGGGTGTTTGGCGCATTTCTGCTGACAGCGGCGTTGCTGCGCGGGCGTTTCTGGAACCAGACCTGGATGGCCCCGGCGGTGTACGGCTGGCGGCTCAAGCGCAGCCTGATGAGCGTCACCAACGTGATGCATCAGGTGACGGCAGCGGTGGAGAAGGGTGATCCGGTGGCGATGAAGGTGCTGCGTTTCTATCACCTGGGGCTGACCCAGATGCATGAACTGGACGGTAACTCCAGCGATCACGCGCAATTGCACCGGGAAGTCGAAACACACAAGACGCGGATGGAGGCGCTCGGTCTGGATACCGATCAGACGCGCCTCGATCCGGCCTGGCTGGAAACCTTGAAAGCGCGCTAAAACGGAATGCGTGCGGCGCGCCGGAGTTTCCAGCGACGGATCAGGCGCCCGTAGACCAGCAGGTTGACCACCAGCACCACGCTGCCCAGCACCAGCTGAATCTGCGGCGTCAGCCCGGCCGGGTAGATGATCGGCCAGACGTAATGTTCGATGAAACCACCCGCGTATTCGGTCTGCCCGGCAGCGTGGCGCATCAGGTTTTCCCAATAGGTCAGTGGACAGGTCAGGTGCAACACCTCGACCGCCACGCCCCAGGCCGCCGCCGGCAAATGCAGCCACATCAGCCGCGGCCACTTGAGCACCAGCAGCCCGCCGAACAGCACGAACAGAATGAACAGCAAATGAAACAGCACCAGCCCGTCGGCGGCTATTCGATACAGCATGTCGTCTCCCTGACGCGTGTGTGAATGGTTGCCATGTTACGCCGGTAAACGACTGACGGAAGGAAGGATTTGCGCCAACTGCGCAAGATTGTTCAAGCCATGAAAGGGCGTTTGCTGGCAGAGTCCGGGGTCTTGTCTCACGGTTGAAGAGTGATATGTCTGACTCATTAATGCCGCGCAGTGCCTTTCTTCGCGGAGCCGCGGCGATCATGCCGTTATCCCTGGCGACCGCGCCGTGGGGGCTGCTGGCTGGCTCCATGGCGATCGAAGCCAACCTCACGCCGCTGCAAGGGCAGGGCCTGTCGAGCATCGTGTTCGCCGGCGCTGCGCAACTGGTGGCGATCGGCATGCTCAAGGGCGGCGCCGGGATTTTCTCGATTCTGCTGACCACGCTGCTGCTGACCTCGCAACATTTGCTCTACGGCATGAGCATGCGCCACGTGATTTCGCCGTTGCCGGGTCGCTGGCGTATCGGCCTGGGCTTTTTGCTCACCGATGAACTGTTCGCCCTGACCAGTCAGCATGATCGCCAGCAGTTCAACCGCTGGTACGCCTTGGGCGTCGGCCTGACGTTCTACATCGCCTGGAACCTCTTCACCCTGGCCGGCATTGTGCTCGGCAGCAGCATTCCGGGGCTTGAGCATCTGGGGCTGGACTTCTCGATTGCCGCCACCTTCATCGCATTGATCACCCCGGTGGTGCGCAATGTGCCGACGGTGGTCTGCGTAGCGGTGTCGCTGTTCTGCTCGGTGCTGTTCAGCTACTGGCAATGGGGTTCGGCGCTGGTGCTGTCGGGCCTGGCCGGCATGATCGCCGGGTTTATCTGCAACAAGCTGTATCGGGAGCGCACATGATGGTCTGGGCAGTGATTTTCGGCATGGGGATTCTGGTGTTCCTCAACCGTTACGTGTTTCTCGAACCGCGCCTGCCGGTGCGTTTGAGCAGTAACGCGCGGCAGTTTCTCGGGTTTGCCGTGCCGGGGATGTTGACCGCGATTTGCGGGCCGATTGTATTCATGCCGGACAAACAACTGAATCTGCAGTGGGATAACCCTTATCTGCTGAGTTCACTAGTGGCAATCGGCCTGGTGATCTAGACGCGTAATACATTGCTCAGCATGCTATTGAGCATGGCGTTCTTCTTTCTATTGCGCTGGTGGCTTTAAGTTCTACGCTTAATGGATGAATTCCATTAGCGAGGTGAACATGGCAATCGAGCAGAAACGTCCCGAAAAAGATGACGAGCCGAGCGAAGAAGAGCTCGAGCGGGAGAAACACAAGGAGCAGACCTGGAAGCATGACGACAGCCGCGAGTTGTCCGACCGTGATCAGGAACGCCCGCTGAAACCCTGAACGCCACAACGAAAAGCCCCGCGATTGCGGGGCTTTTCGTTTTATCAAAGATCTTCCAGCTGCGTGAAATCGGGGTGGGAGGCCCGATAACCCAAGGTCTTGTCGATCCAGGCATTCAGCTCGTTGACCATCACCGGCGGGTGGCAGGGATAGTTTTCGAGGGTGGCGCGCAGGATGCGGTCGATATCGGGTACGTCACGCAGGTTTCGAGTCTTTATGTAGTGGCCGATAAAACAGTCGAGTTGAAAGCGTTCTGTCGTAGACAGATGAATACACTCCAGGCCTGTGACCTGTTTGATTGCAAAATCGTCGCGCAACTTAGTTCTCTGCAAGGCTTGTAAGTTTGTGGGGTATTCCTGGTTTTGCTGACTCTTTGGTCAACTGGTATGCCAATAGGAAATGCGGCGCGCATGCTATCCGTAGTGTTTCTAAAAGTATGTATGACGATTGAAATGTCAGACAGGCGGTTAGTTCACTCAAACGACTGTTTCAGCTCCCTGTTTCGCGAATGAAACACCGCGTGTAACGCGCAGGATTCAATTCGTGGATTCCTGTTCTTGATAACGCACCGCGCCGGCATTTATTTATGTCACCGCTTCAATCAATTCCGCACCCTGATTGCGGGAGTTGCCCACCGCTTTGCCGACTTTGTGCCATTGGAACGCTTCGCTGGGTTCAGCTTCGAACAGCAACATCTGCTCGGCGCGCTCGGTGGGCGTGGCGGGATCGAGCCATTCGTGCACCCGATCGGCGCACAACACGATCGGGCGCCGGTCATGCACATCGAGCAAGCCGCCTTCGCTGTTGGCGGTGATGATGACGAAGCCGTCGTCTTCCCGTGGAGGTTCGCCGGGTGTCGGAAACTGGCCGATGGCGGCACAGAAAACCGGTTGATGATCGGCGCGACGAATCAGCCAGGGCTGTCGGCTTTTGTCGGGGGCATCGACCCACTCGAACCAGTTGTCGACCGGCACGATCAGCCGATGACGCCAGATCGCTCGAAAGAACGGCCCGTGGGCGACTTTTTCCACCCGCGCGTTGATCGGCGCAGCGCGATCCTTGGCCCAGTGCGGGCGCCAGCCCCAGCGCAGATTGTCGGCGTATAGCCGTTGTTCGTGCTGATGAAGAATCGCCAATGACGTCGTGGGCGCGGCGTTGTAATGCGCCAGCGGTGCGTCGCCGACGTGATTGATCAGCGCATCGGGAATGCTCAGCACCGCGACGAAATCGTGGATGCCCCGGTATTGCGACAGTCTTCCGCACATTGGCCGACCCTCCGGCGAACAGCTGCCTGAAGGTTTGAGCTTAGTTGCACGGTTCAATCCTTGCTGCCCTGGCCGGTGAACGCGTCGCGCCAGACCAGCCAGCGGCGTTCCAGTATGGCCAGCAGGCCGTCGCTGAGTTTGCCCAGCAGCGCCAGGACGATGATCGCGGCCAGCACGATGTCCGGCCGCGAAGTTTCGCGACCGTCGCTGAGCAGGTAGCCCAGCCCTTTGGTCGCCGCGATCAGTTCGGCCGCGACCAGAAACATCCACGACAGGCTCATGCCGCTGCGCAATCCGGTGAACAGGCCGGGCAGGGCAGCAGGCAGCAGAATTCGTCTGACCAGTTGCAGCGGACTGAAACCATAGATGTGCCCGACCTCCACCAGTTTGCGGTCGATGTTGCGGATCGCCGCGACCACGTTGACGTACACCGGGAAGAACGCACCGATGGCGATCAGGACAATTTTCGAGGTCTCGTCGATCCCCAGCCACAGCAGCAACAGCGGCACCCAGGCCAAGCTGGGAATCGAACGCAGCGCGGCGAAGGTCGGTTCCAGATAGGCCTCAGCTTCGCGGCTGAGGCCGACCCACGCGGCAAACACCAGCGCCAGACTCGCGCCGATGGCAAACCCCAGCAGCACGCGAATCAGGCTGGCGCCGATGTGTTTCCACAAGGCACCTTCGGCCAGATCGGTGAGGGTCAGGGCGATCTCACTCGGCGCGGGCATCTGGTAGGACGGCAGCCAGCCGATGCGTACGATAAATTCCAGGGCGATCACGATCAGCAGTGGCAGCGCCAGGCCTTTAAGGCGCCGGCGCCAGAGTGGATTCAACGGAAAGGGTTTTCGGCGTGGGGCCGACAAGGCGAGGCGGGCGGGCAAGTCGTTGCTCATGGACGGTTCTCCGCTCACGACAAATCCGCGACGGGCGCGGATTTGTTATGAGCCTGATCGGTTACTGGGCGGCGGCGACTTGCTGGAAACCGGTGTCGATCAACTGATCGATGACCTGATCGACATTCACCCCACGGCGCACCAGTTCTTCGGAGACCAGAATCGGCGCGGCGGCTTTCGAGGCCAGCACATCCTTGGCGGTCAGTTGCGGGCTGCTCAGGTCGGTGCGCGACAGTTGCAGCTTGGCCACATCCAGCGGCAGACCGGATTCGCTGGCGAGCAACTTGGCCAGTTCTTCGGGGTTCTTCACCGACCACTCGCGGGCCTGCTCATAGGCCTTGATCACGGTGTCGATGGTTTGCGGGTGCTGCCTGGCGTATTGCTCGGTAACGCTGACCACGCCGTAGCTGTTGAAGTCGCGATTGCGGTACAGCAGGCGCGAACCGGCCTGCACCTGACTGGCGGCCATGTGCGGATCGAGGCCGGCCCAAGCGTCGACATCGCCTTTCTCCAGGGCGGTGCGGCCGTCCGGATGTTGCAGGTGCACCAGTTCCACGTCGTCCTTTTTCAGCCCGGCCTGTTGCAGGGTGCGCAGGGTGAACAGGTACGGATCGGTGCCTTTGGTGGCGGCGATTTTCTTGCCCTTGAGGTCGCCGACGGACTGGATCGGCGAGTCCTTGCGCACCACCAGCGCGGTCCATTCGGCGCGGCTGTAAACGTAGACCGATTTGATCGGGCTGCCATTGGCCCGGCTGAGCACGGCAGCGAGGCTGGCCGACGAGGCGAAATCCACGCCGCCGCTGTTGAGGTATTCCAGCGAGCGGTTGCTGCCCTGGCTCAGCACCCAGCTGACTTTGCTCTGGGGCAGGGCTTTTTCCAGGTAGCCCAGGTGTTTGAGCGCCAGGCTGACCGGCGAGTAATAGGCGTAATCCAGATGCACTTCGGCCGGCGGCGCTTCGGCAGCGTGGGCGAGCGGTTGCAGGCTCAGGGCTACTGCGCAGGCCGCGAGCAGCGTTTTGACGCGGGAAAACGGTAAGAGGGATTTCATGGGCACGCTCCGGCAAGGCAACAGATTCTTATGTCCAAAAAGATATTTTTATCGAATGCTTCCTGCATGAATGGAATATTGCAGGCTCTGTGCCATGTGCGCCTTGTCCCGTATTTACGGGGTCTAACGCCGGTTTTGCAGGTTTGAAGTGTTGCAGGGAGAACACTGTGCCGAGCCACTGTTGCTCGGCCAACAGTGCGGCGGGAAGGTGCTGAGCTTATGCGCTAATCGAATTTCAAATCTGATTTGTAAGAGCGTTATGGTCTATAAAAATCCCTTCTGCAGGACTCGCCATGAAGCTCTCACGTTTCCTACGCGCCGCGTTGACCAGCGCACTGTTTGCCACGCCATTGACCTACGCCGCCGAACCCTTGGTCCTGCACGTCGGCGACCAGAATTACTACAACATCCGCGCGTCCATAGAAGCGTCCGGCGTGTTGAAGGACGCGCCTTACACGGTGGACTGGAAACATTTCCAGGCCGCTGCGCCATTGGCCGAGGCGTTGCAGACTGGGTCGCTGGATCTGGGTTTCCTGGGGGATTCGGGATTTCTGTTTCTGGCCGCCAAACAGGCGCCGGTGAAACTGATCGGTGTGTCGCGACAGAACCCGGACACCATCGCCCTGTTGGTGCCCAAGGATTCTCCGGTGAAAACCATCGAGGATCTGAAGGGCAAAAAAGTCGCCTACTGGCCGGGTGCCTGGAGTCAGCAGTTGACCTTGCGGGCGCTGGAGCAAGGCGGTTTGCCGGAGAATTACGTCGACTTCGTCAAATTGATGCCGATTGATGCAGCCGCCGCGCTACCACAAGGCAGCATCGATGCGTTCCCGGTCTGGGAACCCTACATTTCCCAGCAGATCGTGTTCTCGGGTGCGCGGCCGATTCTCACGGCGAAAAACCTGATGCCGGGCTTGAGCGCGATTGCGGCATCGGCGCCGTCCATCGACAGCAAGCGTGAAGCGATCGCCGATTTCCTCGGGCGCCTGAAGCAGGCCCGGGCCTGGGTTGACAGTCACACCGACGAGTACGCGGACCTGTGGGCGAAGAAAGCCAACCTCGATCAGCAGGTTTCGCGGCACTGGTTGCGCCAGGCGCACATGACGGTCGGCCCGGTCGATCAACAGGCTGCCGCCGATCTGCAAAGCACCGCCGACTTTCTGTTCAAGGTCAAGGCGCTGCCGGCTCCGCTGGCCACGGCGGGGATCATCGACAGCTCGTTTCAACAGGCACTGGCACGCTGAGCGAGCGCCGGAACCAAACCCTGTGTATCTTTATCCAACCTCGGCCCATCTCAATGGGTCGCAGGGAGGCAGCAGCGGCGAAGGAGTTTTGCCAATCGACAACATGACCGCAACGGTCGGGCTCAAGGCAAAACATGACACAGTGGTTCAAGCTTTTCTGCGCGATGGCGGTGGCCGTCGGGCTGGCCGGATGCATCGCCGCTCCCATCGAAATGACCGCACAGACCGAAGCCCGGCTCAAAGAGCAGGCGCCTGTGCGCTTTCTGTTGACCTTCGATGACGGGCCCAGCGCTTCCAGTTTTTTCAACCCGACCGACACCGTGCTCGACAGCCTCAAGGACAACCCGCTGCAATCGGGGATCAAAGCGGTGTTTTTCGTGCAGACCCGCGCGCCACGAGCGGGCAACAGTGAGATCGGCCGGCGGGTGATGCGCCGCGAGCACGCTGAAGGGCACATTCTGGGCTTTCACACTGCGACCCATTGGCACACCAATCATCGATTGCTCGACCCGGATGAGCTCGAAACCACGTTGACCAACGGCTCGGCGGACATCGCGGCGATCACCGGCGCGCCGCCGACATTGCTGCGTCCGCCGTTCTGGAACTACGACAAACGCACCTTCGCCGCCTATCAGCAGCACCACATGCAGGTGTTGCTGACCGACCTGAGCGCCAACGACGGCAAGATCTGGGGTTTCAACGCCAGCCCCCGGCGGCGGGCAAACATGCTGCGTCAGCTGTCTGAGGTCCGGGAACGGATTGCCCTTGGCGAATTGCCGACGGTGGACGGGGTGATTCCGGTGGTGGTGACCTTCCATGACCTCAACCGCTACACAGCCCGCCACACCCGCGAGTACTTGCAGATTCTGCTCGACAGCGCCGCCGCCACCGGCGTGCGACTGGCAGACAAACCGTTCTATGAGGATCGCACGGCGCTGGAAAAAGCCGCGCTGGCGCGCACGGTGGGCGAGTCGTCGAAACCGGTGAACCTGCCGGGAATCTGGAACTGGATCTGGGACCATGACGCCCATTGAGAGCGGCGACTTGAAGATGTGAAGCGGTTGGCAAATTTTGCGGGTGTCGGTGAGAGCAAGGCGACAAAAGCTCATCTATGCTGATCGGGTCGCCCGAGCCTGCGCCTGTGAGGCGTGCCCCCATGATTGCCATTACCGACATTTGCCGCATCGTCGAATCCGGCTTTTCGCCGCTGTATTGCGATTGCACCGAAACGGCGCAGGGACTCTTGCAGATCAAGGTTTACGAACCCGACAGCGGGCGGGTCAACCTGTTGCTCAACGGGGTTTCGCCGGAGCATCTGGTCACCATTCGTGACATCTCCAATTTCATCGGTGAATTGCGCACCGAGATGAGCGCCGGTCGCCGGGCATTCGCCGGTTGAGGGTTAAAGACGTCGCTGAAAGGCGCGGACGATGCTCAGCGTGGCGTCACTGACGTTCAGATTCTGCACCGCATCCAGCGGGTGCCAGAGACAGTCGACGATTTCATTCAGCGGGCGAACCTGATCAATGTTCAGCACCGAAGCCTCGTAGACGTGGTGGCGGGTGCTGCCGTTCTGCAATTCCATCAGATAGAGCATGTCATCGCTGTCCAGCCCGGTTTCCTCCTTTAGTTCTCGGACGGCGGCTTGCGCGCGGGTTTCTCCCGGTTCGACGGTGCCCCCCGGAAGCGTCCAGCGGCACCTGGGTTTGCGCACCAGGAGAATGTGTCGATCCTGCTCGCAGATGACGGTTGCTCGTACTTTCATGTGTTACCCGATTGCCGGTTGTCATAAATCTGTCATGAATTAGCAATATTTGGGCCGCTACCGGTTTAGAGCTTCTGAGTGCCTGGCAGCGGCAAAAGTGCCGGAGACTTGACGCGGCTGCGGTGCGACGTTCGGTCGGCACGTCAGAGTGTTGCGGGTGTAAGGTGGAAAAGTTCGTTACCAGACAGGAGGTGCCTATGAGCATGGCGATGCTGAACAAAATGCACATGAATGGCTACGACGTACTCAGCGTGAACAATGGCCCATGGCGGGTCTGCACGCAGGGCGACCGGCTTGCTTCGTTTGCCAGTCGCGAGGAAGCGCTGGCGTACGCCGCCGCGCTGCCGGGGTACAAAAGCCGCGCACGCGGTCGCAAGGCAGACTGAAGGTCTGTGAAGAAAAAGCCCCGGTTGTCCGGGGCTTTTTGCTGTGGGCAGGGTGAGGTTCAGTGGACTTTGGTTCGGCTGATGGCGCGGGCTTTCACTTCCCGGGCGTACAGTTGCAGGCGTTCTTCATCGCTTTGCAGCACCTCGCAGGATCGCAGCACCGCCTGGGCGTCCGCCTCGTTGCCTGACTGGCGCAGTTGCTCGGCGATGCGCTTGAGGTCCACCGCCGACCATCTCAGGTCCGATGCCACGCTTTGCAGGTCACGCTGAAGTTCGTGTTCGTATTCATTGAGCCGCATGATCACCTCCGGAACATTCTCGGTAAAACAGAGTAGCCGCATTTTTCCGGTGTGGGGCAAGGTCTTCTGTCGGTGAGCTGAATGACCCGGTTTTCGGGGAATACAGGCAGAGCGCTACGATGGATGTCCGAACAGTTACAGGGTACATTCGCGTTTTTTCAGAAGAAGGAATCACCATGCGGATGTTGATCGGGGGGATGCTGATGGCGACATTGGCCGGTTGTTCGCTGCCTGCGTCACTGGTGCCGGGCGAGCCGAATGTCAGCAAGATCAGCGGCAAGACTCCCAAGGATTACGCCGCGTGTGTATTGCCACTGTGGCAGCAGGACGTTGCCAAGACGTCCCAGACAGCGATTTCCAATGGCTACCGGATCACCGCGCCGAGCATCGTCACCGCCGACGAGATTCTCGATGTGGTCAAGTACAAGGACGGCAGCCGCGTCTCCCTGTATCAGGGGCCGCCGTGGGCGAAGTCCGGGTCGTTGCGCAAAGCGGTGCGCGACTGCCTGTAAGGTCGAATAAAAAAGCAGAAACCGGTGATCGGTTTCTGCTTTTTTTTGCCTGCTGATCGAGCTCAGTCCGAGATGTCGGTAAGCGGAATGCCGGCGCCGCCGGTCTTCTTTTCCCGACGATCCTGCATCCAGTCTTCCACCTGGCTGTTGAAGCCCGCCGGCGCCTTGCGCCCGACCTTTCTGGCGATGTCGAGGATGGTCTGCTGGGCGAGGGCTTCTTCCATGCGCTTTTGCGCGGTCATCATCGCGGCGTGAATCGAGCAGGTGCCGTCCAGTGCCCAGTCCGGCGGCGAGCCATCGAACAGTGCGCAGCGTCCGCGAATGTCCCGGCATTCGAAAATGTTCTTGGGACCATCGATGGCATTGACGATATCGAGCAGGGTGATTTCGTCCGCCGGACGCGCCAGGGTGAAGCCGCCGCGCACACCGCCGGTGGATTCCACCAGTTTGCCTTTGGCCAGTTTGGTGAAGATCTTCGCCAGGTAATCCAGCGGCACCCCTTGCAGCTCTGCCAGGTCACGCACGCTGGCTTCACGACTGTCACCGCCGCTGCCCACCAGAAAGGTCAGGCAGTGAATGCCGTACTCGACCCCCGCACTGTAAAGCGACATAACTATCTCCGACTTTATTTGTCGCCGATGTTATCAGGGTTGTTCGTGGCAAACAAATCGGGAACGCCTTGGGTTTTTGGCTCTGAGGATCCCGTTTTTCTTGGTTTTCAGCTAAATCAATGAGTTGTGGAGGGCGGATACGCTCAATCTGAGCTATCGAAGTTTTCGATGCTAATCATCACAAAATCTGACTTGTCGGATTTAAAGGCGACCAATACAGTCGCCGTTATCCGGTGAGCAGCCTTCCGCGTTCTTGAAAAATACAGACGTGTCCGCTCCCGATGATGTGAATCCTTCAACCTCATTCAGTGACTTGGCTTCGTGCCTGGAGAGAACAATGAAACAGCACATTCTGGTAATCGGCGCAGGTTTCGGTGGCATGTGGACGGCATTGAGCGCCACGCGTCTGGTCGACATTCACAATCGGGACAACATCGAAGTGACCGTGTTGGCGCCGCAGGCCGAGCTGCGCGTTCGTCCGCGTTTCTACGAGCCGAATGCCCACACGCTGGCGGCGCCGCTGGGCGATCTGTTCGATGCGGTTGGCGTCAACTTCATCAAGGGCGCGGCGAACACCATCGACGTGCAGGCGAAAACCGTGGGCTACACCGACGCAGCCGGTGCGCAACAGGTGTTCAACTACGACAAACTGGTGCTGGCCTCCGGCAGCGGCCTGGCCCTGCCAGACACCCCGGGCGTGGCGCAATACGCGTTTGATGTCGATCAGATCGAAGCTGCGATCCGCCTGGAAAACCACCTGGATTCCCTGATCGGCCAGCCTGAAAGCCAGGCACGCAACACGGTGGTCGTCGCCGGCGGCGGTTTCACCGGTATCGAAACCGCCACCGAAATGCCGGCGCGTCTGCGCGCTGTGCTGGGCGACGATGCCAACGTTCAGGTGATCATCGTTGACCGTGCGCAGAAAGTCGGCGCTTCCATGGGCGAAGCCATCAGCGTGTCGATTGCCGAAGCGAGCGAAGAGTTGGGCGTTGAATGGCGACTGGGTGTGTCGGTGCTGTCGGTCGATGAAAACGGCGTGACCCTGTCGGACGGCCAGCGCATCGACGCAAAAACCGTGGTCTGGACCACCGGGGTACGCGCCAGCTCCCTGACCGAACAGATTCCTGCCGAGCGTGATCGCCAGGGCCGTCTGCACGTTGATGCCAACTTGAAAGTCATCGGCCAGGACGACATCTTCGCCACCGGCGACGTGGCTTACGCGGCCACCGACGATATCGGCAACTTCGCCCTGATGACCTGCCAGCACGCGATTTCTCTTGGTCGTCACGCCGGTAACAACGTCGCAGCGCAGATTCTGGGTGTCGACCCGAAGCCGTACAGCCAGCCGAAATACGTGACCTGCCTCGACCTCGGCGCCTGGGGTGCGGTGTACACCGAAGGCTGGGATCGTCAGGTGAAACTGGTTAAAGAGGAGGGCAAGTCGCTCAAGACCCAGATCAACACCCAGTGGATCTACCCGCCGGCGGCTGACCGTGCCATCGCGCTGGCGGCTGCGGATCCGATGATCCCCGTCGTCGCGTAAAAACGGCGTGGCACAGAAAATCCCGCCCGGTTGATGCCGGGCGGGATTTTTTCGTTCAGATTCCGCAAACCCCTCCGGCAAGGACCACCCGACCGAACTCGGCGTTGGCCTCCTGAGGTGTGATGGCGAGCAGTTGGTCGAGGCGAATTTCCTGTTGCGCGCCTTGTTGCTCGATCACCAGGAATTCTTCTTTGTCGCTGCTGGTTCGCGTGGTCACGGCCCGAGCCATCAGTTGCTGACCGTCAATCAACTCGATGTCCAGCTGATAGCCGCGCAGGCAGGCGATTTCCAGGTAGTCGTACAGATCACAGTTCAACGGCTGATAACGGGTCATGGTGCTACTCCTCGAAACCTTGCAGAGTGATGATGAAATAGCCGTCTTCGGCGATGGCCTTGGCGACCTGCGGATTGGCCGGCTCGCTGTGGCAGAACAGACACTGGCTCTGGGAAATGTCTTCGTCCTGCAAGCCGTTGTCCATCAGGAACTGCCGGGCGTAGGCCTTCGCCGCTTCGGCTTCGCGATCGGTCAAAACATCGAAATGAAGATAGCGGCCATCTTTGGTGCGCACGTGGGTATCGAATACTTTGACGAACATTATTGGCTCTCCTGCATTTTCCAGGTGCCGGGCAGCGAGAGGTTGCCCGAGGCGATGTCGTAGACGCTGCTGACACACAGCAGCGGGTTGTGCAGGTCGGCATTGACCTTCAGCGCTGCGGTGACGCCGTCATAGTTGAAGCTTTGCGGGAAACCGACGGCAGCCAGCGGCACGCGGATCTGCGCGGCGTTCTGTTTCACGCTCAGGTCGTAGCCGGGGGAGTCGATGTAAATCGGCGCGCCGGGCCAGGTCGCAGGTAGTTTCGGTTTGGCGTCCTTGGGGATGTCGCGCACTTTCAGGCCACCGGGGCCGCAGCTTTCATCCTTGCTCAGGACCACCCAGTGCGAGTGCCAGAGGCCGCCGTCGTTGTCCTTCTTGCCGTCCTTGTTTTCATCCAGCTGCGGGGTGTCATCGAAGTCCGGGTGCGAGGTCAGGGCGAGGGCGAGGATGCCGGAGTTCGCTTCAAAACCGACGGCGCCGCTGTCCAGGCTAGTGGGCCAGACGTAGCTGTAAACCTCGGCGCCGGCGAATGAACCCTTGGCGGTCGGCACGCGGCTGCCGGCCTTGCCATCGACCAATTGTTCGAAGACCAAGGTGTTGCCGTCCTTGAAAACACGGGTGTGGACCAGGTCGAACGCGGCGTCGGTTTTACCGGGTTCGCTGTGAATGCCTTCAGGTCCGTGGGCCCAGGCTTGTGTTGCCAGAAGCGTGCTGATGGTCAATGCCAATGCGGTTTTCATGGGATGCCTCGAAGTGTGTTTTAAGTTTCGAATCGACACCGTAATCTTAAAGTGGCACTGTTTTTTGTCAATATGGTTTTTAAACGATACTATTTATTGATCCCATTGAAACAGGCGATGACCGTGTTGTTTGACCTGCTGGAAAGATTGTCGAGCCTGACCCGCGTGTGGTTTCGCGAGCACCCGCTGCTGGCCGAACTGCAACCGATTCAACTCAGCGCGCTGCTGTATCTGGCGCGGTGCAACCGCTATTCGAATACGCCGCTGGCGGTCACCGATTACCTCGGCCTGACCAAGGGCACCGTGTCGCAGTCGCTCAAGGCGCTGGAGACCCATGGCTTTCTGACCAAGGTTCCGGACGCCCGAGACAAACGCAGCGTGCATCTGGAATTGACGACTACTGCGCGCGAGCTGATCGATGCGGTCATGCCGCCAGATTTCCTGAGCAATGCCGCGCAACGCATGGGCGCGCGTGCCGGCAATCTGGAGGTATTGTTGCTGGAGTTGCTGCGCCACATTCAACACAGCGAAAACGTACCCAGTTACGGGCTTTGCCGGACTTGTCGTTTCCACCAGACAACCACTGCCGGCGCCGTCTGCGGATTGACCGGCGAAGCGTTGGCCCCGCCGGAAATCGAACTGATCTGTCGCGAGCATCGGTTACCTGAAGAAATCCCTGTTTGATCTTCTTTGTGCCACGGCTGTGACTAATCCTCACGGCTCCCTGTTTTCTCTACGATGCGTAATGCCCGGTGACACTTGATCGCAAGCGTCTTTCCAGCGTGCACTAGGCTTTGAATGCCGGCCCATTACGGGCCGGCATTGCTGTTTTGGGAGGACTGTTTTTTTGATTCAAGGAGCGACCGATCATGGATGATCTGGTGAAAGAAGTGATTCCGCTGTTGCAGTACCTGATCCCGGGGTTTGTCTCGGCCTGGATTTTCTACACCCTGACGGCGTTCAAGCGGCCGGATACGTTCGGGCAGATCGTGCAGGCGCTGATTTTCACGTTTGTGATTCACGGGATGGTGCTGGGGGTTGGGGCGGTTTGTGTGTGGGTGGGGGAGAAGGGGTTTTCTGTAGGGAAGTGGGATGCGAAGGCTGAAGCGTGCTGGGCATTTTCTGCTTCGTTGTTGCTTGGGTTGATGGCTTGCTGTCTGGCAACCAATGGCAAATTGCATAGGTGGTTGCGCAGTAGAAACGTAACGAAACAATCTTCCTATCCCAGTGAATGGTTCTGCGCTTTTGCTCAATATGACCGATTCATCACCCTTCATCTGGAGGATGAAAGGCGCGTTCTAGGCTGGCCAGTCGAGTGGCCGCCGGAGTCGAACACCGGGCAGTTTTTGATGAGGTTTCCACGCTGGCTCAACGAAGATGGCAAATTGGATCCTATTGGCGCCGAATTTTTGCTGATAGATTCCGCGAAGGTTAAATGGGTTGAATTCAGCCCGGCATCAGAGGGTTCATCATGACCGCAAGAGCACCGCAACCAATGCCACAACATCTGGAGCGACTTTTCGTTGGGCCCGACGGGAAGCTGTTGGAGAAACCATTGATCACGGGCCCAAAGGCCCCTCCACCGCTGAAGTACCCCCCATCACCGCAAGCCCGCTACTAACCCCATCCATCCTTCACCGCCCGGCGAATGCCCTCCAGCAACATCGCAAACGCCGGGTTGTCATTGTTCTCCCGCCAGATCAGATGCAGTTCGCTCTGCACCCCTTCGCCCAGATCGATCTCGCGAAACACCACATTCCTGAACACCACACTGGTCGCGCAACGCGGCACCAGCGCCAGGCCCATGCCTGCATTCACCAGCGCCAGAATCGTCAGCGAAGACCCCAGCCACTGCACGTAATCCGGAGCGACCCGAGCCGAGCGCAGCATACCGGTGAGCAGTTCGTTGAACGGCGGATAGGCCGCGTGGGAATACATCAGGAACGGCTGCCCATCCAGGTCCTTCACTGAAACGTCGTCAGCCTCGGCCAGCCGATGACCACTCGGCACCGCCAGCACAAACGGCTCGCGCACCAGGCATTCGGTGGCGTAGCCCGGTTCCAGCAACGGCGCGCGGACGATGCCCAGGTCGATGCGTCGGGCGCGCAGGGCTTCGTGTTGCTGATAGGTGTTCATTTCGGTCAGGTCGATCTTCACCTGCGGCTGCTTGAGGCGCGCCTCGGCGATAACCTTGGGCAGAAACTCGTATACCGCGCTACCGACAAAACTGATGTTCACCGAACCGATATCACCCTCGGCAAAACGTCGGGCGGTGACGGCGGCCTGTTGCGCGCGTTCGAGCAGGTTTTGCGCCTCGATGAAGAATGCGCGGCCGGCAGCGGTGAGCGCCACACTGCGCGTACTGCGGGTAAACAGTTCGACACCCAGGTGATGTTCCAGCAACTGGATCTGCCGGCTCAATGGCGGCTGGGTCATGTTCAACCGCTCGGCGGCACGCCGGAAGTTGAGCTCGGTGGCGACGGTGGTGAAGCAGCGCAGTTGGGTGAGTTCGAACATTGATCTAATCCAGGTATCAATCGAATGCCAAGTTAGATTAGACGGGATCAATTGCCCCGTCCATGATCGCTCTACGCCTCAAAGGCCACCGCTATCCCTACAAAAACAAAGATCGGGAGTCGCCCCTTGAATACCCTCCAGAGTCCGCCGGACATCACGGTACTCGCCCGCGCCGCCGCCAAGGTCAAGCGCCATGTGCTGCCGTTGTTCGTGGTGATGTTCATCGTCAACTACATCGACCGGGTCAACATCGGCTTCGTGCGCAGTCATCTGGAAACCGATCTGGGTATCGGCGCTGCTGCCTACGGCCTTGGTGCCGGTCTGTTTTTCATCGGTTACGCCTTGTTTGAAGTGCCGTCCAACATGCTCCTGCAACGCTACGGCGCTCGCGCCTGGCTGACGCGGATCATGTTCACCTGGGGCGCCGCGGCGATGGCCATGGCGTTCGTCAAGGGTGAAACCAGTTTCTACGTGTTGCGCTTCATCCTGGGCGCAGCCGAGGCCGGTTTTTTTCCGGGGATCATTTATTACTTCACCCAATGGCTGCCAGCCTCGGAGCGCGGCAAGACCATGGCGGTGTTTCTCAGCGGCTCGGCGATTGCTTCGGTGATTTCCGGCCCGGTGTCCGGCGCGCTGTTGCACATCAGCGGTCTGGGCATGCACGGCTGGCAGTGGATGTTCCTGATCGAAGGCGCCGCGTCGGTGGTGCTCTGCGGGTTTGTCTGGTTCTGGCTGCAATCCCATCCGCGCCAGGCCAAGTGGCTGAGCGAGGAGGAGCGTGAAGCGTTGGTGTCAGCAATCGCCGAAGAACAACGTGCCCGCGAAGCAACTCACGTCGCCAAACCATCGATGTTCAAATTGCTGGCGGACCGGCAGATCGCGCTGTTCTGCTTCATCTACTTTTCCATCGCCCTGACCATTTACGGCGCCACCTTCTGGCTGCCGAGCATGATCAAGAAAATGGGCAACCTCGGCGACTTCCAGGTCGGGCTGCTCAACTCGGTGCCGTGGATCATTTCCATCGTCGCGATGTACGGCTTTGCGGCGCTGGCCGGCAAGTGGAAATTCCAGCAGGCGTGGGTCGCGCTCACTCTGGTGATCGCCGCGTTCGGCATGTTCATGTCCACCACTGGCGGGCCGATTTTCGCCTTCGTCGCTATCTGTTTTGCGGCCATCGGTTTCAAGGCGGCTTCGGCACTGTTCTGGCCGATTCCGCAAAGCTATCTGGATGCGCGTATCGCGGCGGCGGTGATCGCGCTGATCAACTCCATCGGCAACCTCGGCGGCTTCGTTGCGCCGACCGCGTTCGGTTTTCTGGAACAGACCACCGGCTCTATCGAGGGCGGTCTGTATGGCCTGGCCGCGACTTCGCTGGTAGCGGCGGTAGTGATTTTCTTCGCCCGCATGGCGCCCGGCGCCAAAGGCAAAACCCCGGCAAAGCCTGAACCTGAAACCGCCGTTGCGCCGACGGCCAGCCCGGTGGTGAGCCACTGATTCCGACTCAACAGGAGCGTCATTTTGAAAATCACTCGCGTAACCGTCACTCCGATCGCTTTCCGTGATCCGCCGCTGCTCAACGCCAGTGGCATCCACGAACCGTTTGCCCTGCGCTCTATCATCGAGATCGAGAGTGATAACGGCTACATCGGCCTTGGCGAAAGTTATGGCGATGCCCCGGCGCTGGCGATCCAGCAACAGTTGCAATCGCAGTTGACCGGCCTCGATCCGTTCAATCTCAATCAGTTGCGTCGGATCGTTCAGGCTACGGTTGCTGCCCACAAACCGGCCAGTCTGGCCGGTGCCGAGCTGGCCCCCGGTTCCCACGCCAGCAAAGCCGTCAGCAACGCGTATTCGGCGTTCGAAGTGGCGTTTCTCGATTTACAAGCCCGTTACCTGAATGTGCCGCTGGTGGATCTGCTGGGCGGTGCGGTGCGCGATGAAGTGCCGTTCAGTGCCTACCTGTTTTTCAAGTACGCGCAACACGTCGATTCACCGTACAAACCGGACAACTGGGGCGAGGCGCTGAACGAAGAGCAGATCGTCGCCCAGGCCGCGCGGATGATCGAGGCTTACGGTTTCAAGAGCATCAAGCTCAAGGCCGGCACGCTGCCCCCGGAGCATGAAGTGGCGTGCATCAAGGCGCTGAAAAAGGCCTTTCCCGGTTATCCGCTGCGCATCGATCCCAACGGCAACTGGTCGCTGGAAACCTCGATCCGCATGGCCGAGTTGCTGGGTGATGATCTGCAGTATTACGAGGATCCGACCCCAGGCCTCGAAGGGATGGCCGAGTTGCACAACCGTACCGGGTTGCCGCTGGCGACCAACATGGTGGTCACCGATTTCGACGAGTTCCGCCGCAGCGTAGCTTTGAACAGCGTGCAGATTGTCCTCGCCGATCACCATTACTGGGGCGGCCTGCGCGACACCCAGACCCTGGCGAAAATGTGCGACACCTTCGGCCTCGGCGTGTCGATGCATTCCAACTCACACCTGGGCATCAGCCTGATGGCGATGGCTCACGTGGCGGCCGCCGTGCCGAATCTGGACTACGCCTGCGACACCCATTACCCGTGGCAGGAACCGGATGAAGAGGTGATCAAGGGTGGCAAACTGCCGATCGTCGACGGCTGCGTGAAGATCACTCGTGCACCGGGCTTGGGGTTGGAACTGGATCACGATCAACTGGGCAAGCTGCACGATCAGTACCTGACCTGCGGCATTCGCCAGCGCGATGATGTGCGGCAGATGCAGCGCTACAAACCTGACTGGAAAGCGGTGAAACCGCGGTTCTGAGTTCACCGGCCTGGCGCCATCGCGAGCAGGCTCGCTCCCACATTGGAATACTTGTCTCTGTGGGAGCGAGCCTGCTCGCGATGCCAATGATCTGGCGATGTAGAAACTCAGAGCGTACGCATCAGCCAGTCGCGAAACGCCTTCAGCGACGCCAGCGACTCATTGCGCGCCGGGTACACCAGGTAATAGCTGCGCCGGCTGCTGATCGGTTCGCCCAGTTGCAGCAGCTCGCCGTTGTGCAACTCATCCTCCACCAGAATTCTCGGCACCAGGCCGATGCCGATATTGGCGCGCACCGCCTGGATCAAGTGCGAGGTCATCTCAAAACTCGGCCCGATGCGCATGCTGCGATGGGGCAGGGCGTGATGACTGAACCACTCGGACCAGGCCTGAGCATTGCTGCTGACGTTGAGCAGCAGTTGCCCGGCGATATCCTTGTCGGCAGCCAGGCGTTCGGCATCGGACAGCTGCGTGCTGGCGATCACCACCAGTTCTTCGGTGTGCAGGCGGTGGGCGGTCAGCCCCGGCCAGTCACCGCCACCGACGCAAATCGCCGCGTCGATTTCGCTGGCGTCGAAGTCAATGGTTTCGATGCGTGAATGCAGGTGCACCGTCATGCCCGGGTGCGCGGTGTAGAAATCCTTCAAGCGCGGCAGCAGCCATTTCGAGCCGAAGGTCGGCAGGGTCGCCAGGCGCAAACTGTGGATGCCCGAGCCAAACGCCATGGCCTGCAACGTCGCGCTGCGAATCTGGCCGAGGGCTTCGGACAGTTCGCGTTGGTACATGCGCCCGACGTCGGTAAGGATCACCCGCCGGCCTTCGCGACTGAACAGGCGCATGCCGAGCATCTTTTCCAGAATCTGCACCTGCCGGCTGACGGCGCTCTGGGTCAGCGACAGTTCGTGGGCGGCGCGGGTGTAGCTTTCATGGCGCGCGGCGGCTTCAAACGCCAGCAGCAACGACATCGAGGGAGTGAGGGTTCGCGGATTCATTCGTTTTAGTCATGGATTGCGGGTCGATTTTACGGTTGTCCCGGCATCGATCTGCAATGAACATAAGGCCTATGAGATGGCGGGAGCGTGACGCAATCATTCATTGCGCACAACTGTTCACCGCCACACGGCCCGTTTTTGACCGAGATTGCCCTCCCGATGATTGCCCAGCTGTCGCCTTCCACCGCGCTGAACACCGATTACCAACAGTTTCTCAAAGCCCTTGAAACCAGCGGCTTTCGCGGCGAAATCAGTGCCGACTACGCCAGCCGCGTGGTGCTGGCCACCGACAACTCGATCTATCAGCGCTTGCCGCAAGCGGCGGTGTTCCCGCGCGACGCCGACGATGTGGCGCTGCTGGCGCGTCTGATCGCCGAGCCGGCGTACCAGAAAGTGGTGATCACGCCTCGCGGCGGCGGCACTGGCACCAACGGCCAGTCGTTGACCGACGGCATCGTCGTCGACCTGTCGCGGCACATGAACCGCATCCTCGAAATCAACGTTGAACAGCGTTGGGTGCGGGTGCAGGCCGGCGTGGTGAAGGATCAACTGAACGCCGCGTTGAAATCCGCCGGGCTGTTTTTCGCCCCGGAACTGTCGACTTCGAACCGTGCAACCGTCGGCGGCATGATCAACACCGACGCCAGCGGCCAGGGCAGCTGCACTTACGGCAAGACCCGCGACCACGTGCTGGAGCTGCACATGGTCCTGCGCGGTGGGGAGCGTTTGCACGGCCGCCCGCTGGAAGAAAGCGAACTGGCAGCGGAATGCGCCCGCGAGGGCCGGGCCGGCGAGGTGTATCGCTGCGCGCGGCAGATCATCGATGAGCAGGGCGAGCTGATCCGGGAAACCTTCCCCGACCTCAACCGCTGCCTGACCGGCTACGACCTGGCGCACCTGCGCGAGGCCGACAATCGTTTCAACCTCAACAGCGTGCTGTGCGGCGCTGAAGGTTCGTTGGGGTTTGTGGTCGAGGCCAAGCTCAACGTATTGCCGATCCCCAAGCACACGATGCTGGTGAACATTCGCTACGCCGGCTTCATGGATGCCTTGCGCGATGCCCGGGCGCTGATGGCGCTCAAGCCATTGTCGATCGAAACCGTCGACTCCAAAGTGCTGTTGCTGGCGATGCAGGACATCGTCTGGCATGGCGTCGCCGCATACTTCCCGGAAAGCGCCGAGCGGCCGACGCTGGGGATCAACCTGGTTGAGTTTTGCGGTGACGATCCCGAGGAGCTGCAAGGTCGGGTCGAGGCCTTCGTCCAGCACCTGGGCACCGACGCCACCGTCGAGCGCTTGGGCCACACGCTAGCTGTCGGGCATGCGGCGGTGAATCGCGTCTACGTTATGCGCAAACGCGCGGTGGGTCTGCTCGGCAACGTCGCCGGTGAAGCGCGACCTCAGCCGTTTGTCGAAGACACCGCTGTGCCGCCGCAGCACCTGGCCGAGTACATCGCCGAACTGCGCGACCTGCTCGACAGCCACCAATTGCAGTACGGCATGTTCGGCCACGTCGATGCCGGCGTGCTGCACGTGCGGCCGATTCTCGACATGAAGGATCCGCAACAAGCCGCACTGGTGCGCCCGGTGTCGGACGGCGTCGCCGCGTTGACCCAGCGTTACGGCGGCCTGCTGTGGGGCGAGCACGGCAAAGGCCTGCGTTCGGAATACGCGCCGGCCTTTTTCGGCGAGTTGTACCCGGCGCTACAAGCCTTGAAGGCGGCGTTCGATCCGTTCAACCAGTTCAACCCCGGCAAGATCGCCACGCCGAACATTCCCGGCGCGGCGTTGTTGAAGATCGACGAAGTGACCCTGCGCGGCGAACTCGACCGGCAGATCGACGAAAAAGTCTGGCAGGACTACGGCGCGGCCATGCACTGCAACGGCAACGGCGCCTGCTACAACTTTGATCCCGACGATGCGATGTGCCCGTCGTGGAAAGCCACCCGCCAGCGCGCGCAATCGCCCAAGGGCCGCGCTTCGCTGATTCGCGAATGGCTGCGTTTGCAGGGCGAGGCGGGTGTTGATGTGTTGGCCGATGCCAGCCGCCGTCCGCCGTTTTTCAGCACATTGCTGCAGCGCTGGCGCAACAGCCGTGCGCAGGAACAGGACTTCTCCCACGAGGTGTACGACGCCATGGCCGGGTGCCTGGCGTGCAAGTCCTGTGCGGGGCAGTGCCCGGTGAAGGTCAACGTGCCGGACTTCCGTTCGCGGTTTCTCGAGCTGTATCACACCCGCTATCTGCGGCCGGCGCGGGATTATCTGATTGCCTCGCTGGAGTACACGATTCCGTACATGGCGCGGATTCCGTTTCTCTATAACGGCTTGATGGGCGCCTCGTTCAGCCGTCGCTTGATCGAGCGCCTTGGTGGCATGGTCGATGTGCCGTTGCTCAGCCGTTTCGATTTCCACGCGGCGATGCGCCGCTGGCAGGTTCAGCCGGCGTCGGTCGAGGTACTTTCGGCGCTGACCCAGGCACAACGTGAACGCAGCGTGGTGCTGGTGCAGGATGCGTTCACCCGTTACTTCGAAGCACCGCTGCTGGCGGATCTGATCGAGCTGATTTCGCGCCTCGGTTATCAGGTTTATCTGGCGCCGTTCAGTGCCAACGGCAAGCCGCTGCACGTGCAGGGCTTCCTCTCGGCGTTCAATCGCGCGGCGTTGCGCAATGCCGGGCAGTTGCGCGCGCTGGCCGAGATCGGCGTGCCGTTGGTGGGGCTCGATCCGGCCATGACCCTGGTCTATCGCCAGGAATATCTGAAAGTGCCGGGGATGGAGAAATGCCCGGAGGTGGCACTGGTGCAGGAGTGGTTGCTCAAGGTCATGCCGGAGCAGGCCGATCAGCGCCGCGACGACACTTTCCGCCTGCTGGCGCACTGCACCGAAAAAACCAACGCTCCGGCCGCCACCCGGCAATGGGAGCAGGTGTTCGAGCGTGTCGGCCTGAAGCTGGCGACCCAGGCCACCGGTTGCTGCGGCATGTCCGGCACTTACGGACACGAAGCGCGCAATCGCGAGACCTCGGCGGTGATCTATGAGCAATCCTGGGCGAAGCAGATCGAGGCACCGGCGGAGAAGGGCGAAGCGCTGGCCACCGGGTATTCCTGCCGCAGTCAGGTCAAGCGCCAGGCCGATCAACAGCTGCGCCATCCGTTGCAGGTCGTGCTGGAAACCCTGCGCACAGCGTGATCGCCGTTTGAGAATCGCTAGCGATTGGATCGGCTTTTCATGTTATAAGGTAACGCAAATTATGCGACCGCTTTCGGGCGGTCGCATCGATCAACCTTTCGATTGCGATACCTCCATGACGATTGCGGTTCCCCGTTCTGCCCCCTTGGCGACTGGCCGGTTGCTGTCCATTGATGCGCTGCGTGGCCTGGTCATTCTGTTCATGTTGCTGGATCACGTGCGCGAAACCTTTCTGCTGCATCGACAGGTCAGCGACCCGATGGACATCGCCAGCACGGAGCCGGCGCTGTTCTTCAGCCGTACCTTGGCGCATCTGTGCGCGCCGGTGTTCGTGCTGCTGACCGGGTTGTCGGCGTGGCTGTTCGGCGAGAAGTACGACGGCAAGGCTGACGTCAGTGCATTTCTGTTCAAGCGCGGTTTGTTTCTGGTGGCGCTCGAATTCACCCTGGTGAATTTCGCCTGGACGTTCCAGCTGCCACCGACCGTGATCTACCTGCAAGTGATCTGGGCGATCGGCCTGAGCATGATCGCGCTGTCGCTGCTGGTCTGGCTGCCACGCTGGCTGCTGCTGACGTTGAGCGTTGCGATCATCGCCGGGCACAACCTGCTCGACGGACTGCATTTCGGAGCCGAGTCGGCGCTGCACGTGCCGTGGGCAATCCTGCATGACCGCGGCTGGATCGAGGCCGGCGAGACTTTGCGCCTGCGCACCTCGTATCCGTTGTTGCCGTGGATCGGCGTGATCGGGTTGGGTTACGCGCTGGGGCCGTGGTTCGCTCGCGCAGCCGATGCCGGCGTGCGCCAGCGCCGTTTGTTGATCGGTGGTGTCGCCGGGCTGCTGGGCTTTGTGGCACTGCGGTTGGTCAACGGTTACGGCGAGAAACCCTGGGCCTTCGGGGACAGCGGTCTGCAAACCCTGATGAGTTTTTTCAACATCACCAAATACCCGCCGTCGCTGTTGTTCATCGCGCTGACGGTGAGTGTCGGGCTGCTGCTGTTGCTGGTGTTCGAGCGTGCGCAGGATCGGCGCTGGATTCGCTGGCTGACCGTGTTCGGTTCGGCGCCGATGTTTTTCTACCTGCTGCACCTGTATGCGCTGAAGGTGCTGTACCTGATTGGCGTGGCGCTGTTCGGGCTCAATCAGGGCACCTATTTCGGTTTCTCGTCGGTGACGGCGGTGTGGCTGGCGGCGGTGGTGCTGGCGGTCGCGTTGTTCCCGGCCGTGCGCTGGTTCTCGGGATTGAAGGCCCGGCGCCGCGACATTGCCTGGTTGAAGTATCTCTAGAACGGCTTAGCCCGTTTTGCCTTCGCGGGCATTGCGGGCGAAATCGATAAACGCCTTGAGCGGCGCCGGTACGTGGCGTCGGCTCGGGTAGTACAGATGGAGGCCGGGATAGTACGGGCACCAGTCCGCCAGCACCTGTACCAGCCGCCCACTCGCCAGGTGTTCCCGGGCCATGTCCTCGAACACATAGGCCAGACCCAAGCCCTGCAATGCGGGGCCGATCATCAGGCTGACATCGCCCAGGGTCAGCGGGCCGTTGACCTCGATTTCCTGAACGATGCCACCGCGTTCGAATTCCCAGCGGTACAGCGCGCCGCTGGGAAACCGGTGACGGATGCAGGGCAGGGCGTGCAGATCCTCCGGTTTTTGCGGCGCGGTGTGCCGCTCCAGAAACGCCGGTGAAGCGACCACCACCGAACGCAGGGTCGGGCCGATCGGTAGTGACACCATGTCCGCCTCCAGCCGATTGCCGAACCGCACCCCGGCATCAAAACCGCCGGCGACGATATCCAGCAGCGCGTCGCTTTCGACCACTTCCAGGCGGATGTCCGGATAGGCTTGCAGGAACGCCCCGGCAATCGGCAGCAGCACCAGTTCGCACGCTTGGCGCCCGGCAGTGATGCGCAGGTTACCGGAAGGTTTGTCGCGAAAGTGGTTGAGGTCTTCGAGGGCGTCGTCGATGTCGCGAAACGCCGGTTTCAGCCGCGCATACAGCCGTTCGCCAGCTTCGGTCAGGGCGACGCTGCGGGTGGTGCGATTGAACAGGCGCACGCCGAGGCGATTTTCCAGCGCTCGCAATGAATGGCTCAGGGCCGACGGTGTCAGGCCCAGATCCACCGCTGCACGACTGAAATTCAGATGCTGGGCAATGCAGAGAAAGATCGACAGATCCGCCGTGGACGGGTTTTTCATTTGTGAGCGCCTTTCACAAAGTCATGCAAATTTGTTGGGATTATCACATCAGTAGCACGGCTTTAAAGTCGACTCAACTCATCAAGAAGGCCCGGCAATCTCGCCAGGGTCACCGACAGGAGGAGTTGATATGCGTACCTGGCTCATTACCGGAGCTTCCCGTGGTTTTGGCACCCTTATCGCTGAACAGGCCCTGCGTGCCGGTGACGCGGTGATTGCCACCGCCCGCAACCCGCAAGACATCACCGACCGCCTCGGCGATCACCCGAACCTGCTGGCGGTGCGCCTCGATGTCACCCGCGAAGAAGAAGCCCACCAAGCGGTGGCTGCAGGCATCAAGCGCTTCGGCCGTATCGACGTGCTGATCAACAATGCCGGCTTCGGCGTGTTGGGCGCCGTTGAAGAAACCAGCGCCAGCGAAACCGAGCGCCTGTTCGCCACCAACGTGTTCGGTCTGCTCAACGTCACCCGCGCCGTGCTGCCACATATGCGCGCCCAGCGTAGCGGACGGGTCATCAATATCTCGTCGATTGGCGGTTATCAGGCTTACATGGGCTGGGGCGTCTACGGCTCGACCAAGTTCGCGGTGGAAGGCATCAGCGAAGCCCTGCATCAGGAACTGGCGCCTCTGGGCATCCATGCCACGGTGGTCGAACCGGGCTTCTTCCGCACCGACTTCCTCGACGAGCAATCGCTGATCAAGACCGCACTGGTGCTGCCGGATTACGACGAAACCGTCGGCAAGATGCGCACGTTTGCCGAAGCGGCCAACCATGCACAACCGGGTGATCCGCTGAAGTTTGCCGAAGCGATGCTGGCGCTGGTCAACGCACCGAACCCGCCGCAGCGGCTGGCGCTGGGCAGCGACACGATTGCGCGGATCGAAGCGAAGAATCGTTTGGTGGCGCAGGAGTTGGCCGAGTGGAATGAGCTGGCGTTGTCCACGGATTTCAAGGACTGACACAAAACCTGTGGGAGCGGGCTTGCCCGCGAAGGCGGAGTGTCAGGCACCTTAAACGGAGACTGACACTCCCTCTTCGCGGGCAAGCCCGCTCCCACAGGGTTTATCGGATCGACCGGATCAGCGGCGATCCAGCCACACCGTCTGCGCATTGCAGAACTCGCGCACGCCGAAGTGCGACAGCTCGCGGCCGAAACCGCTTTTCTTCACGCCGCCGAAGGTCACGCGCGGGTCGCTGGCGGAGTAGCCGTTGATGAACACGCCGCCGGTTTCCAGTTCGCTGGTCAGTTGCTGGGCGAGGGCGACGTTGGCGGTGTAGATCGTGGCGGTCAGGCCGAACTCGCTGTCGTTGGCCAGGGCCACGGCGTGAGCGCAATCGCGGGCGGTAATGATAGAGGCCACCGGGCCGAACAGTTCCTGCTTGAACGAAGTCATGCGGTCGGTGACGTCGGCCAGTACGGTTGGCTCGTAGTAGTTGCCTGGGCCTTGGCCCTTGCCGCCGCCGAGCAGCAGGGTGGCGCCTTCTTCCAGGGTGTCGCGCACTTGTTGATCCAGTTCGTCACGCAGATCGAAACGAGCCATCGGGCCGATGTAGTTGTCGGCGGACAACGGATCGCCCATCTTCAACTGGCGGGTGGCTTCGACGAATTTGCGGGTGAATTCTTCGACCACGCCTTCTTCGATGATCAAGCGTTTGGCGGCGGCGCAGACTTGCCCTGAGTTCTGGTAACGACCGATGACTGCGGCTTGCACGGCTTCGTCGATATCGGCGTCGTTGAGCACGATGAACGGGTCGGAACCGCCCAGTTCCAGCACGCATTTCTTCAGCGCGGCACCGGCCTGTGCGCCGATGGCCATGCCGGCGCGGACGCTGCCGGTCAGGGTCACGGCAGCAATGCGCGGGTCAGCAATGGCGGTGGACACGCCTTCCGGGGTGACGTTGATCACTTCGAACACGCCATCGGCAAAACCGGCGCGGGTGAAGGCGTCGCGCAACAGATAGGCGCTGCCCATCACGTTCGGCGCATGCTTGAGCACGTAGGTGTTGCCGGCGATCAGCGCCGGGACTGCACCGCGCAGCACTTGCCAGATCGGGAAGTTCCACGGCATCACGGCGAGGATCGGGCCGAGTGGGCGGTACTCGATGCGCGCCTTGCCGCCTTCGACCGGCGTCGCTTCGGCGTTGAGCATGGCCGGGCCGTGTTCGGCGTACCACTCGCAGAGCTTGGCGCATTTCTCGATTTCACCACGGGCCTGGGCGATCGGCTTGCCCATTTCCCGGGTGATCATGGTCGCCATGTCTTCGCTGCTGTCACGCAGCGCACCGGCCAGGGCGGTCAGGGCGCGGGAGCGATCCTGCAGCGGTTTGCGTTTCCACTTGTTGAAGCCGAATGCGGCGCGGGTCAGCGCGGCGTCGAGAGCTTCGGCGGATTCGAAGGCGTAGTGACCGATCTGCTCGCCGGTGGCGGGGTTGATCGAGATGGCGTGGGTCTGGCTGGAAATCGGGCTCATGGCATCGTCCTGCGAGGTCAGTGGATGCGCTCAGAGTAGGGTGGCGTTTGGTTTCTGGAAACTGAATAATAAAGAGCGTTTCTTTCACGATTGGAGAATGACTGTGGATCTGGTGCAACTGGAAATCTTCAAGGCCGTTGCCGAGCACGGCAGCATCAGCGCGGCGGCGGCGCAGATCCATCGCGTGCCGTCGAACCTGACGACGCGCATCAAGCAGTTGGAGGAAGACCTGGGCGTCGACCTGTTCATTCGCGAGAAAAGCCGCTTGCGCCTGTCGCCGGCCGGCTGGAGCTTTCTCGAGTACGCGCGACGGATTCTCGACCTGGTGCAAGAAGCGCGAGCCACGGTGGCCGGCGAGGAACCGCAGGGCGCGTTCCCGCTGGGGTCGCTGGAAAGCACGGCGGCTGTGCGCATTCCCGGATTGCTGGCGACCTATAACCAGCAACATCCCAAAGTCGATCTGGACCTGTCGACCGGGCCGTCCGGGACGATGATCGACGGTGTGCTTTCCGGGCGACTGGCGGCCGCGTTCGTCGACGGCCCTGTTTTGCACCCGGCGCTGGAAGGCATCCCGGCGTTCGAAGAGGAAATGGTCATCATCTCGCCGCTTCATCACGGGCCGATCCAGCGTGCTGCGGATGTGAACGGCGAGAACATCTATGCGTTCCGCTCGAACTGCTCCTATCGCCATCACTTCGAAAAATGGTTCAGCACCGATGCTGCGGTGCCGGGCAAGATTTTTGAAATGGAGTCCTATCACGGCATGCTCGCCTGCGTCAGTGCGGGTGCCGGCCTGGCTTTGATGCCGCGCAGCATGCTGCAGAGCATGCCCGGTTGCGCGACGGTAAGTGTCTGGCCGCTAGCGTCGGATTTCCGCTATCTGACGACGTGGCTGGTATGGCGGCGGGGCACGGTTTCGCGCAGTCTGAGCATGTTTGTGCGCTTGCTGAAAGAGCGCGGTGTGGTGCGCGCAGAAGAGAATTGACACGTTGTGTCATGGTTGTATCTTAGGCGTCCTGTTTCGCAATATAAAAAACTATACAGCGCTAACGATTAGCCAGAAGGAATCAGCGATGACCACAGCCCTGAGCGGAAAAGAAGCGGTAGGTGAGCGTTTTGTGCTGGAAACCATGCGCCACGCCCAGCAGTTGACCTGGAAGGCCGTGGACGAGATCGCCAAGGCGATCAAACCCGGGATGCGCGAGTCGGAAGCCCATGCACGGGGCAAGGAAATCCTCGTTGAACTGGGCATGGACCGGATCTGGCATCCGCTGTTGATCCGCTTCGGCGCCAACACGCTGAAGACTTTCAAGGAACGTTCCGACGGCGATCCGGTGCTGGGCGAGAACGACATTTTCTTCATCGACATGGGCGTGGTCTGGGAAGGTCACGAAGGCGATGCCGGGGCGACGTATGTCACCGGTTCCGATCCGCAGATGATTGCCTGCGCGGCGGCCTCCAAAGACCTCTTCGACAAGGTCGAAGTCTTCTGGCGTAAGGGCGTAACCGGTGTCGAACTGTACCGTTACGCCACCGATCAGGCCGAGACGATGGGCTGGAAGCTGAATCTGGACATCAAGGGCCACCGGGTCAGCGATTTCCCTCACGCGATTTATCGGGGTGGCAATCTGGGTGACTTCGATCAGGCTCCGAATGCCGGTGTGTGGATTCTGGAAATCCAGATCGAACACCCCGAGCTTCCGTACGGTGCTTTCTATGAAGACCTGCTCATTTGATTGAATAGCTTGCCCGGTTCGGAGATTCGCCGAACCGGGCATTTTTTATTGGCCGTCGATGCTGCGGGGCAGGTCGAGCGGATTACCGTCGCGCAACACCTCCGGCAGCAACGCATCGGGAAAGCCCTGATACGCCACCGGCCGCAAGAAACGCTCGATTGACGTCATGCCGACCGAGGTGAAGCGACTGTCTGAGGTGGCCGGGAACGGCCC
Organism: Pseudomonas sp. B21-021; assembly: GCF_024749205.1. Taxonomy (NCBI): domain Bacteria; kingdom Pseudomonadati; phylum Pseudomonadota; class Gammaproteobacteria; order Pseudomonadales; family Pseudomonadaceae; genus Pseudomonas; species Pseudomonas sp. B21-021. Next base: position 3,802,110 of record NZ_CP087192.1, on the reverse strand, counting down.
GCCGTGTACGGTGGCGAAGGTCACTTCCTGCGGATGGGCGAAGGCGTTGACCACGATGCGTCCGGTGCGGCGTTCGAGGATCGGCAGCAGACGCCGGGCCAGATCCAGATCGCGATCTTCAAGGTGAATGGCTGCGCTGAGCTGACCCTTGAACGAACGGGCAACTGCCAGCAGCTCTTCCTCATCGCTGACCGTCACCAGCAGTGCAGCCGGGCCGAACACTTCATGGGCCAGCGCGGTTTCGTTGAGAAAGTGCTGGCCACCGACTTCCAGCAACGCCGAGCGGCCCTCAAACTGGCCATCCGACGGCGCGCCGACCGCCACCAGATTCGCCCCCACGCTTTCCATTGCCACCAGCCCCTTGACGTATGAACCGTGAATCCCCGGCGTCAGCATCGTGCGCGCCGGCGCTTCGCTGACCCGCTTGATCATGGCGCTGCGCAGCGCTTGCAGACCTTCACCCTCGACCGCGATCAGGATCGACGGACACAGACAGGCTTGCCCGACATTCACCAGCATCCGCTCGACAAAGCCATCGCCGATTTCGCCGCCACGTGCGGACAGCGCTGCGGGCAAAATGAACGTCGGATTGACGCTGGTCATTTCGGTGAAAACCGGAATCGGATCAGGCCGCAACTGCGCGCGACGATAAAGCGCCATGCCGCCCAGCTCTGAACCGGTGAACGTCACCGCTTTAATCAAAGGATGATCGACCAGCGCCTCACCGATGGCATTGCCGCCACCGCGCACCATCGAAAAAACACCCTCGTGCAGGCCATGCGTCTGCACCGCTTTACGAATAGCGCGAGCCTGAATTTCCGAGGCGCCGGGATGCGCGTTATGGGCCTTGAGAATCACCGTCGCACCGGCCGCGAGTGCCGATGCGGTGTCGCCGCCGGCCACCGAATAGGAGATCGGAAAATTGCTCGCACCGAAGATCGCCACCGGGCCGATGGCGACTTTCTGCAGGCGATGATCCATCCGTGGTCGCGGCTGGCGATCAGGTTGCGCCGGGTCGATCGCCAGTTGCAGAAAGCGCCCCTTGCGCACCACCTCGGCGAACTGACGGAACTGGGTCGCGGCCCGGGCGGCTTCGCCTTCGAGCTGCGCCTGAGGCAGGCCGGTTTCCAGCGCCGCACGGGCGGCCAGTTCCTCACGGACGGCGTCGAGATTGTCGGCGATGCTTTCCAGAAACGCCGCGCGTTCGGCCAGCGAGGTGTGGCTGTAGCTGTCGAAGGCCGCATCGGCGAGGGTTGCCGCCTGATCGACCTGCGTCGCACCGCCGAAGGCGAATTCCGGTTCGATCAGCGTATTGGTTGCCGGATTCAGCGCCTTCATCGTGCCCTCGGTGGCGTGCACGTCAGCGGCGCCGATCAGCAGGTGGCCGGTCAGACTCATTTCGCTTCACCCTGCGACTGAAGAGTGGCGATCAGTTCGTCTGTAGTGGTGATGACATGAGCGAACGTCGGGCCGTTGAGTTCGTGGGCAGCGTGCATCATTTCTTCCTTGAAAGCGGCAGTGGCATCGCGCACCAGCGTGACGTGATAGCCGAGTTCCGATGCATAGCGCGCGGTGGCTTCGATGCAGGTGTTGGCCAGCAGGCCGACGATGATCACATGGGTGATGCCTTGCTGTTTCAGGCGAAAATCCAGGTCGGTGTTGGCGAAACCGCTGGAGCCCCAGTGTTCCTGAACCACGATGTCGCCGTCCTTCGGCGCGAAATCCGGGTGCCATTCACCGCCCCATTCGCCGCGCGCGAAGTGGTGCATGTGCATGATCTTTTGTTGGGTCGGGGTTGGGTGATCCCAGTTCTCGTAGTCGCCTTTGACCCAGCGGTGATGGGGTACGATGACGACCGGAATCGGCAGGGCCCGCACGGCGCGATCGAGTTTGCGCAGGTTGTCGAGCAGACCGTTCTGCTCGGCCATCGGCTTGATCAGCGGAAAGATCTTGCCGCCGTCCGAAAGAAAATCGTTGTACGGATCGACCAGCAGGTAGGCGGTTCTGTCGAGCGGATAGAGAGGTTTCGACATGACGATGTACTCCGGCAATGAGAGTGATCGATGCTCAGGGCTTGTTCCCGCATCGTGTTGATATGATAATCATAGTAACTGTGAAAGAGGCAAGCCCTGATGGCTGTAAACGATAGTCTTCCCGACACGCTGTGCCCGATTTCCCGGGCCGAGTCGATCGTCGGCGACCGCTGGACGGTGCTGGTTTTGCGCGAATTGTTCATGGGCAGCCATCGCTACGACGAGATCCTGGCCCAGACCGGCGGTACGCCGCAGATGGTCGCCGCCCGTCTGAAAAGCCTGGAGGCGGACGGGCTGGTCGAGCGCCGCTTGTACAACGAGCGGCCGAAACGCTACGAGTACCACCTCACCGCGAAGGGCGAGGCGTTTTACCCGGTGGTGATTGCGTTACGCGCCTGGGGCGAGACCTGGTGCAAGTCGCCGGAGGAAGGGCTGGCGGTGAACATGACCCACAAGAATTGCAACCACAGCGCCGGCCTCGGGCCGTTGTGCGATCACTGCGGTGAGGTGTTGCGCCGTGAGGATCTGATCAGCCAGCCGCAAGAGGCGTACGCCGCGGAACGACAGGCGCGGCGTGAGGCGTTCAAGGCGAAATAGGCGATTCCAGCCAACGCAAAAAAGGCCCTCACTTTCGAGGGCCTTCGTGTATCAGCGCAAAACGGATGACTTACAGATTGTTCACCAGCTTTCCGGAGGTCAGCCGCCGACGATAAGCACTGTCACGGGTCGCCAGCCAGAAATACAGCGGCGAGGTCACCAGCAGGCCAACCAGCCAGGACAGGTCCGCGCCGTTGATGTGTGCCGACACCGGGCCGACGTACAGCGGCGTGTTCATGAACGGAACCTGCACCGCGATACCGATCGCGTAAGCCAGCAAGGCCTGCGGGTTGTAACGGCCGTAGATGCCGCCATCGACCTGGAAGATCGAGCCGATGTCGTACTGGCCTTTGTGGATGGCGTAGAAGTCGATCAGGTTGATCGCGGTCCACGGCACCAACACCACCAGCAACACCAGCACCATGTCGACGAAGTGGCCGATGAAGTCTGCCGAAGCGCCGACCGCAGCGAAGCAGCAGGCCAGCAGGACGATGATCGAAATCACGGCGCGGCTCTTGGCGGTCGGAATCCAGCGGTAGGCAAAGGTCTGCACCAGCGTGATCAGCGACAGCACTGCGCCGTACAGGTTGAGGGCGTTGTGGCTGATCACGCTGAGCAGGAACAGCACCAGCATCAACGGGCCGATGGCGCCGGTGGCGAGTTTCACCGCGTCCATGGTGTCCATGCCCACCGGGGTTGCCAGTACGGCGACCGCGCCGAACACGAACGACAGGCTCGAACCCAGCGCCGATCCCAGATAGGTCGTCCAGAAGGTCGCCGCCACCGGCACATTCGCCGGCAGGTAACGCGAGTAGTCCGACACGTAAGGCGCAAACGCGATCTGCCACAGCGCCGCCAGCGACACGGTGGCGAGCCAGCCCGAGATGTTGAAGCTGCCGCGAGTGAGGAAATCATCGGTCTGGATGTGGGTGAGGATGTAACCGAAACCGACCACGATGCCGATTCCCAGCACCCAGGTGCCGATGCGGTTGAGCACGTGGATGAAGCGGTAACCGATGATCCCGATGATCCCCGAACCCAGCGCGCCGATGACGATGCCGACCGGCACCGGAACGCTGTCGACCACGCCATGCAGCGACTTGCCGGCGAGCACGATGTTGGAGGCGAAGAAACCGATGTACATGACGCCGGCGATTAACACCACCAGCAGCGCGCCGAGGGAGCCGAACTGCGCGCGGCTCTGGATCATCTGCGGAATGCCCATCTGCGGGCCCTGCGCCGAGTGCAGCGCCATCAACACACCGCCGACCAGATGGCCGACCAGAATGGCGACGATGCCCCACACCAGGTTCAGGTGAAACAACTGCACGCCGAGGGCGCCGGTGACGATGGGCAACGGCGCGATATTGCCGCCAAACCAGAGGGTGAACAGATCCCGAACCTTTCCGTGGCGATCTTCGGGCGGCACATAGCCGATCGTGTGTTTCTCAATGAGCGGTGCGGACGTTGTTGCAGAGGTGGCCATGACGAACTCCAAGGCAAGGACGAGTACGTGGACGTACTTCAGTGAGCGCCGGCACGGACGGCGCATTTCTTGTTGGGGTTGATCATGGGCAAGGAAAGGGGAGAGATAAATTAGTAGTTTTGTTGCTTCAGGCGTTAAAAAAACGAGGCTCTCCGGTCAGTTGAAAACGCTCTGTCTCAAGTGTTTTAGCGCCATGAACGACAACGCAGCTGATCTCCATCGGAGCAGCTGTCTGTCGGTGAACCTGTGGCTTGGCTGCGGGTTGAGTCCAGCAGCCAGACCGGTTTTTTCAGAGGCGAATCGAAGCCAGCATTCGTTGCAGCATCTCATCGCAGGCCGTGAGCTGATCGACGCTGACGAACTCGTCCGGCTTGTGGCCCTGATCCATGCTGCCGGGACCGCACACCACCGTGGGAATCCCCACCGCATCAAACAGTCCGCCTTCGGTCCCAAACGCAACAGTGCCGAAATCGTCCGAGCCACAGAACGTGGCGATCAGTTCCGCAGCCTGGCTTCGGGCATCCGTCGCCAGCCCCGGATACGCCGACAATTCGCTGAACCGAATATCGCTCTGCTCGTTGACTGCCCGCATGCGCGGCAGCATTTGCTGCTCGGCGTAGGCCTTGAGTTGTTGGGCGACAAGCGCCGGATCCTGCGAGGGCAGGGCGCGGATTTCGAAGTCGAAACGGCAATCGGCGGGAACAATGTTCAGCGCCTTGCCACCGTTGATCACGCCGGTTTGCACCGTGGAGTACGGCGGGTCGAAACGCGGATCGAAGTGTTCATCCTTGAGTTGCCGACCGATGCGTCCCAGCTCGCCGATCAGCTCGGCGGCGCATTCGATGGCGTTCACTCCAAGTGGCGCGTAGGCCGAGTGACAGGCGTGACCCTGGACATCGCAGCGCATCGCCAGCTTGCCCTTGTGCCCGAGTACCGGTTTGAGTTCGGTCGGTTCGCCGATGATGCACAGCAGCGGTTTGACCGGACGCTGCTCCAGCACTTTGAGCAGCGAGCGCACACCGATGCAGCCGACTTCTTCGTCGTAGGACAGGGCAATGTGCACTGGCAGTCGCAGCGGTGCTTCGATCAACGCCGGCACCAGCGCCAGCACGCAGGCGATGTAGCCTTTCATGTCCGCCGTGCCGCGACCGTAAAGCTTGCCGTCGTGCTCGCTGAGTTCGAACGGCGGCAGCGTCCACGGCTGGCCATCGACGGGCACCACATCGGTGTGCCCCGACAGCACGATGCCCGGCTGATCGGCCGGGCCAATCGTGGCGAACAGATTGGCCTTGCTGCGCTCATCGTTGTAGATCAGCTCGCACGGCACATCGAAACTTTCGAGGTAGCTGCGCACGAAGTCGATCAATTGCAGGTTGGACTCGCGGCTGGTGGTGTCGAACCCCACCAGCGTCTTGAGCAACGCGACGCTGTCGCTCATCGGTCGTCTCCGGCAACCCCGTAACCCGGCGCCTTGGCCGGGTCGAGGGCGCGGTCGATGTAGTCCTGAAGCTGCGGGCGATAGGCGTCCCAGAGTTTCTGCAATTGGCCGATCGGGTCTTCATCGGCCCAGTCCACCCGCAGGTTGACGATGGGCCAGGTCAGTTCACCGACCACGACCACGGCTGCCGAATGCACCGGGCCTGCTTCACCGCCCAGGGCCTGAGCGGCGTGCAGGGCGTTGATCAGGCGATCGGCCAATTGACCTTCGCCTTCTTCGAACGCGCTGACCATGGCTTCGATCACCGAGCGCCCGGCGAGCATGTTGCCCGCCGCCACGCATTGTTCGCCTGACACGGCGTTGTGCACGCCGAGGGTCTGCGCGCCGCTGAAATGCGCGGTCTGGCCGAGGTGGTTGATGGCCGTGATCTGCCGGTACTGACTGTAGCCGTTGCAGGTCAGCACCTTGTCCAGCGCCGCCTCGGGCGCCAGGCCTTGTTCCATCAAGGCGAGCACTTCCGGGCCGAGCGACGGCAGGGTGATGTTCTGGCTCGACACCGCGCCAACACCCGGCAACAACCACGGGCAACGGGCGCCGACGGCGATGCTGGAGGAACTGATGGCGATGCCGAACTGACCGGTTTCGGGGCAACGGGCGGCGATGGAAAATGTCATGTGTGGCCTCCTTTCGCTAAGGTCGAATTACTCGGGAATCACCGCAACCACATCAATTTCCATCAGCCACTGCGGCTGACCCAGAGCCGACACCACCAGACCGGTGGAGATCGGGAACACGCCCTTCAGCCATTTGCCGACTTCCTGGTACACCGGCTCGCGGTAGCGCGGGTCGATCAGGTAAGTGGTGGTCTTGACGATATGGCTCAGGTCGCTGCCGGCCTCTTCGAGCAGTTGCTTGACGTTGCGCATGGCCTGTTCGGTCTGCGCGCGCGGGTCGCCGAGGCCGACCAGTTCACCGTCGAAATTGGTGCCGACCTGGCCACGGACATACACGGTGTTGCCGGCGCGTACGGCCTGGCACAGGTCGTTGTCCAGGGTCTGGTTCGGGTAAGTGTCCTTGGTGTTGAACATGCGAATGCGAGTGTGGGTTGGCTGACTCATGTGAGGCTCCTGACGAAATCGGACCCGGCGCGACGGGCGCCGGTATTGAAGAGGGAAATCAAGCGTCGACGGTGTCGACAGCGTTGGTGCGCAGCGCGGCTTCGCGTTGTTCGGCATCGCGATAGGCCAGGTATTTGCGCTGGGTGGCGATGTGATCGGCCACGTGCTTGGCGTCGTGCCACACACCCCAGATGAACGACGAGCCGCGTCGCGACTGCCACGGCAGACCGAGGAAATACACGCCCGCTTCGCTGGACACGCCGCGCTGGTGCTGCGGCTTGCCGTTGTCGTCGAACGCGGCAACTTTCAGCCACGAATAGTCCACGGCAAACCCGGTGGCCCATATGATCGAAGTGATGCCGGCGGCGGCCAGATCGAGATCGGCCAGCGGGTTTTTCACGCATTCAGGATCCGGATACGTTTCGCGGGCCTCCGGTTCCAGCGGCAGATCGAGGCCGTTGCGTTCGATGTAGGCGTCGGCGGCATCCAGCAGCGCGAGGTAGTTCTCGTCGCCACGCTTGAGGTTGTCGCGCAGGTCCTGTTTGAAGGTCACCACGCCGTCGCTGAACGATTCGGTGACGCCGACCAGGGTCATGCCGCGATGGGCCAGACCACGGAAGTCGATAGTACGGCCACCGTGGGCGCCGCTGACGGCGATGGTCACGTGCTCGCGGCCGGGTTTCATCGCGGCCTGGTCCCACTCGCCGAGTACGCCCAGCCACCAGCAGAAATCACGGTTGCGGTAAGCGCGAGGAGGGCGATCGTGAGCGCCGACCGAGAGGTAAACCTGCTTGCCCGAGCGCTGCAATTCATCGGCAATCTGTACGCCCGACGAACCGGCACCGACCACCAGCACTGCGCCGGCCGGCAGTTGTTGCGGGTTGCGATAGTCGGCCGAGTGGATCTGCAGCAGACGCTCATCTTTCGGCGCAATCGCCGGGATCACCGGACGCTGGAACGGACCTGTTGCAGCGACGACGCGGGCCGCTTCGATCACGCCTTCGGAGGTCTCGACGGTGAAGCCCGGGCGCCCCACATTACGCACCACGCTTTTCACATCGACGCCGGTGCGGATCGGCGCGTTGAATTTCTTCGCATAGGCTTCGAAGTAATCGGCGACACGTTCTTTGTGGGCGAAACCGTCCGGATCGACGTCGTCGAATTCCATCCCCGGAAATCGGTCGTGCCACGCCGGACCGTTGGCCACCAGCGAGTCCCAGCGCCCGGTGCGCCAGCGTTCGGCAACGCGGTTGCGCTCCAGCACCAGGTGCGGCACACCGAGTTTGCTCAGGTGTTCACTCATGGCCACACCCGCTTGACCGGCGCCGACAACAAGCGTGTCTGTTTTTATTATTTCAGTGGTCATCTCTGATCCCTTCTCACGAGGCCGTTGGATTCAGGTCGCTGTCGACCTGTTCTCTGTGCTTGGGATCAGACTAGGGAGGGGGGGGTTATCGGTAAAATATTATTAAGCTGGCATGTGAAGATAAAAACGTGATGCAGAGGCCTGAAAGCCCCGTAAATACGGGGCATCACCTTGGCACCGGAATCCGGGACAACAAAAAAAAGGACCGCCGACAGGGTAGTCGACGGCCCTTTTCAAGGCGTGTTCAGATCACAAGGACTCAGCGATCGAGAAACGCCAGCAGGTCTTCATTCAATTGCTGCGCATGGGTCACCGCAAAGCCGTGCGGTGCGCCTGCGTAGACTTTCAGCTCGGCGCCCTTGATCTGCGCAGCCGCTTGTTTGCCGGTGGTTTCGAACGGGACAATCTGATCGCCATCACCGTGAATCACCAGCGTCGGCACATCGATTTTCGCCATGTCCGGGCGGAAGTCGGTTTCCGAGAAGGCGGTGACGCAATCCACGGTGCCTTTGAGCGAGGCCAGCAGCGCGATGTTCAGGGTTTGGGTCAGCACGCCATCGGAGACTTTCTGACCCTGATTGGTGCCGTAGAACGGGGCGTTGAAGTCAGCGATGAACTGCGCGCGATCCTTCAGCAGGCCGGCCTTGATTCCGTCGAACACCGACTTGTCGACGCCTTCGGCAAAGTCCGGTTTCTTGCCGAAAAGCGGCGTCACCGCGCCCAGCAACACCAGCCCAGCGACGCGCTCGCTGCCGTGGCGCGCGATGTAGCGGCTGACATCGCCGCCACCCATGGAGAAGCCGACCAGGGTCACGTCACGCAGATCCAGGTGCTCGATCAGCTGCGCGATGTCGTCGGCGAAAGTGTCGTAGTCGTAGCCGGTCCACGGTTGCTCGGAACGACCGAAACCACGACGGTCAAAGGCGATGGTGCGATAGCCGCGGCTGCTCAGGTACTCCATCTGGTATTCCCACATGTCGCCATCCAGCGGCCAGCCGTGGCTGAACAGCACGGGCTTGCCGCTGCCCCAGTCCTTGAAATAGATCTCGGTGCCGTCTTGGGTCGTGAACGTGCTCATGAAAACTCCTTGGGTGTGGGCCTGCGTGGATGCCGTGATGGCAGCGTTCACTATCGCGACAAAGGGCATTGGCCACTTGTACGCAGGTGCTAAGTTTCGTGGCGCACGCGTTAACGGTTTGGCGACATGAGTTGTAAGATGCAACCGCATCGAACCTGCCGTTTTGCCGGAGACACCCCAAATGAAGCGCAAAAGCCTTGCGGGCAATGCCTGCCCGATCGCCCGCACACTCGACCTGATCGGTGACTGGTGGTCGTTGCTGATCATCCGCGATGCGCTGGAAGGCATCAGTCGTTTCAGCGATTTCGAGAAGAGCCTGGAGATTGCCAAGAACATGTTGAGCACCCGGCTCAAAGGGCTGGTGGAACGCGACATCCTGTGCCTGGTGCCGGCGTCCGATGGCAGCGCTTACAAGGAATACGTGCTGACGGAAAAGGGGCGAGCGTTGCAAACCGTGATCGTTGCGTTGTCGCAGTGGGGCGGGGAATTCATGTTCGAGCCTGGCGAGCCGGGGTCGGTGATGGTGGATGCGCAAAAGCGTCAGCCGATCAGGAAGCTTGAGTTGCTGTCGGCCGATGGTCGGGTGCTGGCGCCGGACGATGTGGCGACGAAACTGGCGGTTGAGCACTGAGAGGAAACTGAAAAGCAGGTCCCGGATGACATTTACTGATGCCGCTGGTCGGCAATACACATTTAGTAATAACAAAAATTGACGTCAGAATAGTGGCTCATTACTATCGCGCCACTATTTTGATATCAGTTTCCGTCTCGAGGGATCGAACATGTACTCACCCGCCCTTGGGGCGAGGTTGTGCCTGGCTTTGCTGTGCCTGTCTCCGCTTAACGCTGTATTTGCTGCACCTACTCCTGGTGAAACCGACCTGATCCGTGAACGCCAGGATCGACTGCTCGACGAGCAGCGCCGTCGCATCGAAGAACTCAAAGACCTGCCGGGCAAGGAAGCCAGGCCAGTTCAACCGGTGACGCCGACCGACACCCGTTGTTTCCCGATCAAGGACATCGAGCTCAAAGGCGCCGACAGCCTGTCGGACAGTGACAAGGCGCGTCTGCTCAAACCGTACATCGGCCAGTGCCTGGGCGTGGCGCAGCTCAATGAACTGCTCAAGACCATTACCGACCACTACATCGAGAAGGGATTGGTGACCAGCCGTGCCTATCTGCCGCAGCAGGATCTGTCTGCCGGGCACCTGAAAGTGCTGGTGGTCGAAGGCAAACTTGAAGGCTTGAAAGGCGCCGACAACAGCAAACTCTCTGAGCGTGAGTTGTCGATGGCCTTTCCCGGCAAGGCCGGCGAACTGGTCAACCTGCGCGAGATCGAGCAGATGGTCGATCAGCTCAATCGACTGCCGTCCAATCAGGCCAGGATGGAATTGTCTCCGGGCAAGAACGTCGGCGGCAGCGACGTGCTGGTCAACAACGCGGCGCAAAAGCCTTGGCGCGCAGGCCTGTCGCGCAGCAACGACGGCCAGCGCAGCACCGGTGAACAGCAGTGGGGCACCACGTTCGATTGGGACAGTCCGTTGGGTCTGGCCGATCAGTTTAGTTTGCGCGGCGGTCACGATGCGATGTCTGATCACCAGCACACCTCCAACAACGCGATGCTCAACTACAACGTGCCGTGGGGCTGGTGGAATTTCAGCTACACCTACAGCCAGAGCGAATACCGCTCGCTGATCGCCGCCAGCGGCTTCAATTTCAAGCAGACCGGTGACAGCGAAAACCATCAGCTGCGCGCCGAGCGGGTGATCCACCGCGACTCGGTCAGCAAGACCTCCCTCAGCGCCGGACTTTCATATCTGCGCACCAACAACTTCATCGAAGACAGCAAGCTCAAGCTGAGCAGCAACCGCATCAGCGAAGCGCAGTTCGGCTTCAACCACGGACGTCGTATCGGCAGCGCCTTCGTCAACTTCGACGCCGGCATGCAGGAAGGCATCGGTGCATTCGACGCTCAGGGCAGCCACGACCCGGGCCCCGGCGAGCCGGACGCGCGCTACCGCAAATACACCGCGACCCTGAGCTATCTGCAGCCATTCAAAGTGTGGGGCGAGTCCTTCACCTTCAGCAGCCTGATGACCGGTCAGCGCAGTGAAGACGTGTTGTTCAGCCCACAACGCACCAGTCTAGGCGGGCTGTCGTCGATCCGTGGCTACAAGGATCAGTCGTTGTCCGGCGACAGCGGCGGCTACTGGCGCAACGACCTGCGCTGGGCGCGCCCGGTGAGCGCCGAATGGCTGCGACCGGTGTTCGCCGAGTACGGCACCAGCCTCGGCTACGACCAGGGCGTGATCCGTGGCGACCGCTACAACGGCGACCAGCACGGGCGCATGTCGAGCAACTCGCTGGAGCTGTTTGCGCGTGGCGAACACGTGGCAGCCAGTGTGACTTTTGCCCATTCCCTGGAACGACCGGCCGCACTGACCGAGCGCGAAGCGCCGATCTATTTCCGCCTGGATTTCTTTATCTAATTCTGCCTGCTCCGAGATTCTAATATGGACATTCGCCACCTGGCTTTTCTGGCCAGTCAGCCTTCTGCTGCCGTAAAAAAACGCGAACGCTTCTGGGGCATGCCCAAACGCGGCCTGGCGTTCCTGCTGGCCAACGTCATGTTCTGGCAGCCGATGTGGGCGCAGGCAGACGGAATTGTGGTCAGCGCGCCCGGCACCACGCTCGACCGGGCGGGCAACGGCGTGCCGATCATCAACATTGCCACGCCCAACGGCGCAGGGCTGTCGCACAACCAGTTCCACGATTACAACGTGGACGCCCAAGGCCTGATCCTCAACAACGCGACCAGTCGTACTCAGCTGACGCAGATGGGCGGGATCATTCTAGGTAACCCGAACCTGCGTGCAGCGGCTGCGCAAACCATCCTCAACGAAGTCAACGGTGGCAGTCCGAGCCAGTTGCGCGGTTACACCGAAGTGGCGGGGCAGTCTGCCCGGGTGATCGTGGCCAACCCGTACGGCATCAGTTGCAACGGGTGCGGATTCATCAATACACCGCGTGTGACCTTGACCACCGGTAAACCGGTACTCGATGGCGCGGGTCGGCTGGATCGTTTCCAGGTCGATCAGGGCAGCGTTTCCATCGATGGCAAAGGTCTGGATGCCAGCGCCGTCGACAGCTTCGAAATCATTACCCGCAGTGCGCAGATCAACGCGCAGATCCACGCCAAACGCCTGAACATCACCACCGGTCGCAACGATGTAAACGCCGAAACGCTGAACGCCACCGCGCGTGCCGATGACGGCAGCGCCAAGCCGCAGCTGGCGATCGACTCTTCGGCGCTCGGCGGGATGTACGCCGGGGCAATCAAACTGGTCGGGACCGAGGCCGGTGTCGGCGTGAAACTGGCAGGCGAACTGGCGGCCAGCGCCGGTGATATCCAGATTGACGCCAATGGCCAACTGACGCTGGCCAAAGTCACGGCCAGCAATGCGGTCGACATCAAAGCCAAGGGTCTCGAAGCCCAGCAGTCCGTTTACGCGGGCACGCAACTGGCGGTGCAAACCGCACAGGATCTGGTCAACCAGCAAAGCCTTGCTGCCAGAGACAGCGTTCGCCTGACCAGTGGCGGCAAACTGGTCAATGCCGGTGTGATCGAGGCCGGGGTGAATGCGGACAACAGCCGCAACAGCAATGGCGATCTCACCCTCAGCAGCGGCGCCGTGAGCAACCGTGGCAGTGTGTTGGCCAGTCGCTCGCTGAGCGCCAATACCGCAGGTTTGTTCGATAACCAGAACGGTATCGTTCAGGCCAAAAACGTCGCGCTGAGCGCCACTCGCCTGGTCAACCAAGGTACTGGTGCGCGGATCTACGGCGAAACCAGCCTTGCTTTCAACGTCCCGGCCATCGTCAACCTCAGCGGCTTGATCCGCTTCGCCGATGGCCAGGCGGCAACACTCTCCGTCGACAATCTGGACAATCGCAAAGGCCGGATTGAAATCGCCGGCGGCAGCCTGAAACTCAATGCGCGGGCGCTGCATAACGACGACGGCAAAATCATTGCCGGACGTCTGGATCTCGATACCCGACAACTCGACAACGCTGGCGGCCTGATTGCTGCCAGCCAAAGCGCAACCAAGGTTGTCGCCCGCGAGCGTCTGGACAACGGCAAAGGCAAGATCCAGGCAAAAACCGACCTCGTCGTATCGGGCGCGGAGCTGCTCAATCAGGGCGGTACGTTGGCCGCCGATTCGATTCGGATCACCGGCACTCGGCTGGACAACAGCAGCAAGGGTGTCATCAGTGCCGAAAACGGCAATGTCGATCTGACGCTGGATCAGGATCTCGACAACCACGACGGCAAGGTTCAGGCATCGAAACGCTTGAGCGTCGCTGCCCAGAGCATCGACAACCGCAATGCCAGCCTGACCGGCAAAACCCTCGGGTTGACCAGTCGCGGCAAACTCGACAACACCCAAGGCACGATCTCATCCGATGACAGCGTGCTGGCCAGCGAAGACCTGGACAACACTCAGGGCCTGATTCAGGGCAACACGACCCTGAACCTGACCGCCCGTGATCTGGACAACACCAACGGCCAACTGCTCGGCGGTGTTGTCGATGCGACGCTGGACAATCTCACCAGCAATGACAAGGGCGCGATCAGTGCCGAGACCGGCAAGCTCACGCTGGTCGTCAACAAGCACCTGAACAATGCCTTGGGTCGATTGCAAGCCAGCCAGGGTGACGTGGATGTTCACGCCGGCAGTGTCGACAACCGCAAGGGTGTGGTGGCTGCGCAACAGTTGCTGTTGGTCGCTCGCAATGGCCACATCGACAACCGTGGCGGGCGGGTGATCGGCGATCGCCTCGACCTGCAAGCGGCCAGCCTTGATAACGGCGAGGGCGGTCTGTTGGCGGCGGGTGTTGACGGCGCTCGGCTGATTCTCAAGCAAACCGTTGCCGGTCAGTCGCAACTGCTCAATCAAAAGGGCCGGATCCAGAGCGACGCTGACCTGTACATCGAAAGCGACACGGTCGACAACCGTGCCGGTGTCCTGCTGGGCAAAACCATTGAAGTCAACGCGGCCGAACTGAACAACAGCGACAAGGGCGGCATCGTCGGCACGGGCGGTGACATTACGCTGAAAATCGCCGGGGTCTTCAAAAACGTCACGGGCGTGGTCGACGCCGCCGAGCAACACCTGCTGCTCGAACAACTGGTCGAACTCGACAATCGCGGCGGCACATTGCGCGGCCAGCGTCTGGACATCACCAGTACGTCCATCGACAACCGTGACGCGGGCCAGATCATTGCGGGCAGCGATGGTCTGAAAATCTTCGGCAGCACCGTGCTGAATCAGCAGGGTGCAATCCTCGCCAATGGCAGCCACGCAGAACTCGCGCTCGGCGCCGGCAACCTGCAGAACCAGGGCGGTACGCTACAGGCCGACACCCTCGACATCACCAGCGCCGACCTCGACAACAGCGCAGTCAACGGCAAGGCCGGTTTGATCTCCAGCCTGCTGGGCGATTTGAAGTTGACGGTGACACGTCTGACCAACCGCGCCGGCAAGATCTTCGGCAAAGACCAGGTCGTTTTCGATGGCTCCAGCCTGGACAACACGAGCGGCGAGATCAGCGGCAATCGACTGGGCCTCGAAGCGGTCAGTCAGATTATCAATCAGGGCGGACTGATCGAGTCGGCGACGAACCTGAAACTGATCGGCGGCCAACTGAACAACAGCGCTGGCGGGCAGATTCGTGCACTGGGCGGAGCGTCCAGCCAGATCAAACTGACTGGCAACCTGAACAACCAGAACGGCGTCATCGAGATCGGCAGCCAGGATCTGGAACTTGCCGGCGCCCAGCTCAACAACCTCAGCGGCAGCGTTCGTCACGCTGCTCAAGGGCTGTTTGATCTGGATCTGAGCAACCTGACCGGCACTCAAGGCAGCCTCACCGGCCTGGGCAAAGGCGTTTGGGATATCGCTTCGGTCAATGGCGTGGGCACCTGGCAATTGAACGGTGGCCTGACTTACACCAGCACGCAGGGTCTGACCCTCAACGCCGGGGATCGTATTGCCAGTGCCTCGGTACTCAAACTGAATGTCGCAAGCCTGGAAAATGCCGGCGAACTGGCCAGCGACGGTGACCTTACGCTGAGCCTGGGTGGCAACCTGATCAACAGCGGACGGGTGTCCGCCAAACAAAAACTGGTTATCGGCGCCAACGACCTGATTCAGCGGGATGGTCGCCTGGTCAGCGGTGGCGACACCGAGCTGACGCTGAGCGGCACGCTCGACAACCTGGGTCGACTGATTGCCAACCAGAACCTCACAGTCTCCGCTGCGCGGATCGACAACAAAGGCACGTTGGGCGCACAAGGCAATCTTCTGTTCAATGCCACCAACGGCATCAGCAACGGCCCTGACACGCTGCTGTTCAGCGGCGGCACGATGGAACTGCACGGCAACAGCCTGAGCAACTTCTATGGCGATATCTACAGCCGCGGCAAGCTGACATTCGACGCTGTGGGCGGTGGCCGGGCCTCATCGTTCAGCAATCTGTCGGGCACCCTCGAAGGTGAAGGTGACATCGACATCAACGCCGTTTCGTTTGAAAACGCCAAGGCCGAATTCGAAATCACCTCGGGGCAGTCGTCCGGCAGCCTGAGCTGGGTGTGTGGCCAGCATTGCGGCGGCGGTGACGGCTGGAAGCGCGGCACTATCACCATCACCACCGATTTCAACGACCAGGTCTTGAAGGACTCTCGCGCAGCACGGTTTGTCGCTGGCAAGAACCTCACCATTCATGCCAATAACGTCGAGAACCGCTACAGCCTGCTGGCCGCGAACGGCGATCTGACCGTGTCTGCCGACAGTCTGCTGAATCAGGGGGCCGTGTCGCGCTCGGGCCATCGGGTGGTGAAGATCGGTACTCCCGGGCACATCGACAACAGCCTCTGGGACAAGATGGAGTTCACCGACATCCCGGCCTTCAACGCGGCAACCGCTGCGGGCAACTTCGACGAGGAGCGCTTCAACGAACTGGTCAGCCGCTCCAGCGACTCACGCTTTTCGCAGATGAGTGACGTCACCACTTGGGATGAAAACGGCAACAACGTCTATTCGGCGGTGCTCCAGGCCGGTGGCAAAGTCAAACTGGACGTCGCTCACAGCATCCAGAACGGCACGCTCTACGACAACACCTACGATCAACTGACCGGCAAGCTCTCCAGCGATCAGACGACCTCGGTCGGCGGCATCAACATCAACCTGGGCAAGCACAGCACCGACGCCAGCGCCCAGGCGCCGAAAGACATCACCCGGATCGAGCGCGTGGACGCCGATGGCGTGAAGCAGATCAGCTTCGTGCCTGTCGACTTCAAAGGCGTGCCGTTTGCCGCTGTGGATCCGACGGCGTCCTCGACATTCCGTCTGCCGAAAGGCCCGTACGGCATGTTCGTGCAGAGCTCGAATCCGCAGAGCCGTTACCTGATCGAAACCAACCCGGAGCTGACCCAGTCCGCGCCGTTCATGAGTTCCGATTACCTGCTGGGCAAACTCAACTTCAGCGCCGATGAAGCGGCGCGCCGACTCGGCGATGGCCGCTACGAGACGCGACTGATCAGCGACGCGGTGATGGCCCAGACCGGTCAGCGTTTCCTCGCCGGTGGCTTGAACAACGATTACGAGCAGTACCGTTATCTGATGGATAACGCGCTCGCCAGCAAGAATGAGCTGAACCTGTCGGTAGGCGTGAGCCTGACGTCCGAGCAAGTGGCGGCATTGACCCACGACATCGTCTGGATGGAAGAACGCGTCGTCGACGGTCAGAAAGTGCTGGTGCCGGTGCTCTATCTGGCCCAGGCCGAGTCACGCAACGTGCGTGGCGGCAGTCTGATTCAAGGTCGTGACCTGGAACTGATGGCGGGGAATGATCTGGTCAACGTCGGCACGTTGCAGGCGACCAAGGATCTGTCTGTCGACGTCAAAGGCAGTCTTTATCAGGGTGGGCTGGCCGAAGCCAACGAGCGCATCACGCTCATGGCCTCCGACAGCATTCGCAACGCATTGGCCGGTGAGATCCGTGGCAATCAGGTCAGCCTCACCAGCCTCAAGGGCGACATCGTCAACGACCGCACCGCCGTCGCCGTACGTGACGGCGCCGGCATGCGCACCCTGGTGGACGAAGGTGGCAACATCAGCGCACGCGAAACGCTGACCATCAAGTCGGGCAACGACCTCGTCAACTCGTCATCCATCAGCAGCGGCGGCGACGCCACCCTGAGCGCCACTCGCGACATCAACCTGTTGGCGACGCGCAACGAAAGCGAACTGCACGAATCGTTCGATGGCGGCCATCGCTCGGTCATCACCACCACCGTGGAGAACCTCGGCTCCAGCGTGAAAAGCGGCGGCAACCTGAAGCTCGACGCCGGCCGCGACATCAATGTCATCGCCAGCACCGCCGAGGCCAAGGGCAACCTGACCGCCGACGCCAAACGCGATATCTACCTGTCCTCTGCGGGCGACGAACACAACGTCGAAACCCACAGCAAGGACGGCAAGAAGCGCGTTCACGAAGAAGACAACCACACCGTCCAGAAGGCTGCCGAGTTCATTGCCGGTGGCGATGTCAAAACCAGCTCCGGTCGCGACACGACCCTGGTGGCAAGCAAGATCAGCGCAGGCAATGAAGCCTATGTCTACGCGGGCAATGACCTGAATCTGCTGGCCGCGCAGAACAAGGACTACACCCTCTATGACATGAAGGAGAAGGGTGGTTTCGGCAACCTGAAACTGCAGCGCGACGAAGTCACCCAGATCACCCATGTCGGCAGTGAAATCAAGACCGGTGGCAACCTCTCGCTGGTCAGCAAGGGTGACCAGGCCTATCAGGTGGCGAAGCTCGACAGCGGCAAGGACATCATCCTGGACAGTGGCGGCTCCATCACCTTTGAAGGGGTGAAGGATCTGCATGACGAGAGCCATACCAAAACCAACAACAACGCAGGATGGGTATCTTCCAAGGGACGAGGCAATACCGACGAAACCTTGCGCCAGACTCAGATGATTGCCAAAGGCAGCATCGTGATCAAAGCGGTTGATGGGCTGAAGATCGACATCAAGGATGTTAGTCAAGAGTCCGTCAGCCAGACCATCGACGCTATGGTCAAGGCCGATCCGCAATTGGCGTGGTTGAAAGATGCTGAGTCTCGCGGTGATGTCGATTGGCGACGGGTGAAGGAAATCCATGAGTCTTTCAAGTATGAAAACTCTGGGCTGGGCCCGGCAGCACAGATAGCAATTGCGATCATGATGTCGTTCGTCATGGGCCCCGGAGGCCTGGCCTTGGTCGGCGGTGGAGCCGGCGGGGCGTTTGCCACGGCTATGGCCACCACCGCTGTGACCAGCACCATCAACAACAAGGGTAACCTGGGGGCTGCTTTCAAGGAGACCTTCAGCGCTGACAGCCTGAAAAACGCGGCAATCGCCGGGTTTACGGCAGGCGTGCTCAACTATGCAGACGCCAACTGGTTTGCGGGTGGAACCAGCAAGACGGCAAACATCCTGACGAGCAGCAACATTACTGACGTCGCAATCCGTACGACCGGTCGGGCGATCATCACCAGTGGCATTTCGACCGCCATTGGCGGCGGCAGCTTTGGTGACAGCTTTGGCGCGGCACTGGTGGGGCAGGCGGGTAGCGTCGCCATGGCAACCGGCTTCAATTGGGTGGGTGACACCATCAAGTTTCCAGACGGCAGTCTTGAGAAAACCGTCGCGCATGCGCTGATGGGAGGCTTGCTTTCGAAGGCAACTGGCGGTGATTTCGCCACTGGTGCGGCAGCGGCGGGACTCAACGAAGCGCTGATGAATCAACTCGTCAACTTCGCGGATGGCAACGATCAGTTGCACCTGATGATGTCACAGCTAACCGGGCTGCTTGCCGCCGCAGCGGTGGGTGGGGATCTCCAAGAGGGCGCCGAAATTGCCAGGAACGCCACACAGTACAACTGGCTGCTACACAAAGAAGTCACAGTGGCGGATAAAGCTAGAGCAGCTTGTGGTGCAGGTGATGGTGCTCAAGCGTGTCGGGACAATGTCACCCGGGCGGTCGCAGCATTGGATGCCGAAAGACAGCGTGATATGGAGGAATTTGGACGTAAGATTCAGCTGCAAGCACTTCAGGAAGGGTGGACGCTCGAGCAATTCAATGCAGCCAAGGCCAGTTATTTTTCAGGTATTGATCCAAAAGAATTGACCAGTGTTTACCCTCCATCGACGGACCCCGGATTTTTGGCCAGAGAAGGATGGATAGGGTTCCAGAACCGAGCTGTTGAGTGGCCAGGAGGAGTGGTTGACACCGCAAAATCGTTCTGGAATGCCGTTTCATCACCTTTCGACACGCTGGGTTCCATCGCAGGCGGTATTAGCGGGGTAGCGCTCGGGTTCAAGGACTGGATTACCAGTCCGATCCCTTCGCATACCCTCGAAAAGGAGTTTGACAAAGTAGCGACTGCCTCCGCCGAGCAGTTAGGTGGTATGGTTTTTGACACGAGTACCGGATTTGCTACGGCTTATATTGGAGGGAGAGCTGTTGAGTGGATTGGTGGCAAGTGGGTTGATGTAAAAGGTAACTTAGACGTTGATGGCAAGGTAAGCTCGATAGTAGATGCTGAAAAAAATGCGCTATCTCGTATTGAACAGAACCCCAAAGGCCCTGATTTAACAGGTAAGCAGACTGGTACAATTCTGCAGCTTCAATCTGAGAATCGGATTAGGGATCTTGCATCTCAGTACAATAGCCCCACACTTCAACCAAGGGATTTTCAACTGAACATAGGTGGGAAGACGCTACAAGCTGATCCCCAGCTTAGTATTGGTGCCCCTGTTTATTCTGGCGCTGCTACGTCAGATGTGATGAGCTACTTTAGGCAATTGACTGGAGGAGACAGTATGCCGAGCGTAAAGTCTATTCCAGGGAAAGGCGATGTTTACGCTGCGACGATCACTTCGGGAGCTAACGCAGGCAGTAAAATCACCTTGAGAAACTTTTCGAGCTCAAGTCAGCAGTCAGGTGCGGCCTGGACCATAGATGTAATAAATCCCTCTATTAATGCTGGCAAGCGAATCGAGATTAAATTCAAATGAGTATTGATTTTTTGTATTCTGCTATTTTAAGAAGTTCATTCGGTCTCTCAATGGGGGCGATCTGGCAGCATTTGAGCGTAGAGCTATCTAGTTTGAAAGCAAGCGATGAAGAAAAAGCAGATATTTTCTTCGAGGTATTGAAACGCTTGATGCTTGAAGGGCATTTAAGGCTGGCTCTGGATGGGAAATATCTCTCAGGTAGTGTGAGTGAACAAATCGACATCATCAAACTTGCATGGCCAAGCTGTCCTGCAGAAGATGAACTTGATGGTTTTGGATTTTGGTTTTTGACGGCTGCTCCGGCTGGAGTAGTGTGGGTCACACCTGACGGCGAGGAAGTGTGGGCGTGATTCGTTCAAGAAAAAAGGAGCCGGACTCTGAAAAGTACCCGCTTTTTCCTATTTGTTTAATAGTGTAGAAAAAAGTAAAAAAGGGGCAGATTTATTTTATTTAATAAATCTGTCCCATTTTTTAGAAGGTTTAATAATGGATCCGAGAATCTATGAATTGCTCAATGGTATTCCAGAAAATGCAGACTATGCCGCAGAAGCAGGAGATCTGGATGTTGAGGATATTCCACAGGATAGACTCGACTCTGTGAAAGAGCTACTTCGTGAATCGAATGATGAATTAGTACGATTTTATGCTGCAAAGCTGTTAACGAGCTGGGGCGCTCGTGAAGGCCTGGTCGCCTTGGAAGAGTTTATGAGAAAGCCTGAAGTTTTTGAAGGGCTATATGTTCACCGGTTACATGGTTATGATGATACCTATCGCCATATATTAATGGCGGTGACAATGTACTTTGCAAATGTCGCTGATAAAGAAGGGAAAGAAGTCGCAAGGGTACAGGTTTGCGATCTCCTTCTGAAGATTGTTGCGTTAGCCGGAGTGAGGCCTTTCGAGATTTCCGAAATGCTTCGCTTTGTTAGGCGTGAAAACTATATCGAATACTTGGCGCCACTAAAGCAGTATCTTCTGTCGATAATTGATCATCCAGAGGTGCATCGTTGGAAAATTTATGATGCCCTGGAGTTTTTTATGACTTTCGATTCGGAGTTTGTCGTGTCTTTATTGAAAAGTAAAAATCTGTCTATTGATGATTTTAGCCCCCTGAGTCAAAGCTAATGGCGGTCTAGGTCAAGAAAGGGCAGAAAGTTGTCAGAACTATTTAATCAAATAAATCTGACCCCTTTTCGCTTTTCGATGAGACCCCTTTTCGATCAAGGTGAGGAAGTGAGAATTTTCCCTAGTGACAATACGTGTAAACCATTATGAGCCATCATGAGAGTTACCCCATATAATGGGTTGCACCTATATTGCCGTCAGTATCACTCGCAGGAATTCCTTTGGGTTCAAGTAATGAAATATTGGCGAGGTCACTGGATAAATATCTCGTTTGCGGTAAAAAGGGGATTTATAAATTTGAGTTTGGGCCAGATCTCCATTTGGCCTGGAGCTCAATTGATGGTCTTGGTGACGGTGGATATCGTTTTTCTTTTACCGCTCTGGGTACAGCGTCATTTGGAAACGCAGACGAGTGTGCCCTATATATTATGATCCGGGGCGGTAAGGTATACGCTATTAAGGTCTATGCTCCTGAATATCCGAATAACTCCGGCTCAGCATTGGTATATCAAGGAAAGCTCTCTTCCGGCTTTGGCCTCGGTGATTCCGTTTCGGATTTGTCAATATATGCCGATCTAAGTTTTGATGAAGACGAAGAGTGGTTTGTTTCCGGTGCTTTTCCAGGGCTTGAGATTAGCGGTTGGGGAGTGCCGCTGGAGGATTATCCTGAGCAAATAATCACGGCGATCGCAATTGTATGATGTCTCGGGTAAAGGATAAAAAAGGAAAGCCCAAAGGGAGGTGGATTTGTTTGATTATATAAATCTGTCCCCTTTTTTGGTCCTGGTTGTCAAAACTGCATCAACATGTTTGGAGAAGAATCATGGAGATGGATCAGGAATTTTTGGAACTCCATGATTTGGACTGGTTTACGTCGTGCCTGGACGGAACGGTATTGCATTTTGCGACAGGTGGATGCGGTTTTGTTCCGGATTTTGTAAGGCAATCAGTTTCAGTCTATGAAGAAATATATGATTATATTCTTTCAAGATCTGCTGGTTGTGGTGTTGAAGTTGTTGAGGAAAATCTACCAGGATTTGATAGCGATATACAGCGCCAACGTTATTTGAAATCTTTTTCTGAAATGGCCGGTAGAGGGGTCTTTAGTTATGATGTTTCTAATGATGGAGGATATAAGCTGGTAGCTAAGCCGGTCGTTCCTTTGCAGTTGTCGGATCTCCCAAGCCAAGTGAAACATTGTATTTTCCGATCCTCAATGCAAGCTCTTAGCATAGTTTCGCCGTTGGATATTGAGCTCAGACACAATCCTGCTAATGGAGCGGTTGATGTGTAAACCCAAAAATTCACTGGTTGCAGCGCTTTTCAAATATCGCCACGGTGTAGGTGTTGCCTTGTTGGCGGCGGCACTCATCAACGGTTATTTTCAGTTCAATGGCAGCTGGGGACGTTTTTTCACTGTGCTCGCGGTTCAGCTGTGGTTTGCGCAGGGGGTCTATTGCTACTTCTGCGGTGCAAGCATTTCAATTGCCCCGGGTGGGTTGGGAAGAAATGCAGATCCCGAGTGGCGTGCGGCTTTGGCGGCCTTTGCCTTCTTTCTATACGCCGTATTTTTCTTTCTGGATTACCAGTATTAGCGACTGATCCGACAGAGCCATCGTTGCCTCCCTCCCAGAGCTGAAACCCCAAATGAAAACGCCCCGAATAGCTCGGGGCGTTTTTGTATGCCGGGCGGCAGGGTCTATCTGAACGCCGGCACCACATGCTTGATAAACAATTCCAGCGATTTCTTCTTCTCCGCGTGCGGCAAGCTGTTGTCACACCAGAAACTGAACTCATCCACCCCCAGTTCCTGGTAGTACTTGATCCGTGGAATGATCTCTTCCGGCGTGCCGATCATGGCGGTTTTGTGCAGGCTCTCCAGCTCAAACTCCGGCCGTCCGGCAAACTTCTCTTCCGGGCTCGGGGCGAGGAAGCCGTTCACCGGCACTTCTTTGTTGCCGAACCAGGCATCGAACGTGCGATAGAAACGTGAGATGGCTTTAGCGCCAACCTTCCAGCCTTCCGGGTCATCCGCCGAGTGCACGTGGGTATGACGCAGCACCATCAATTGTGGACGCGGCACGTCCGGATTGTTGTCCAGCGCGGTCTGGAACTTGTTCTTCAGATCGAGGACTTCTTCGTCGCCCTTCATCAACGGCGTGACCATCACGTTGCAACCGTTGGCCACAGCGAAATTGTGCGAGTCCGGGTCGCGGGCGGCGATCCACATCGGCGGGTTCGGTTTCTGGATCGGTTTCGGCACGCTGGTGGAGGTGGGAAATTTCCAGATCTCGCCGTTGTGGGCGTAGTCGCCTTGCCACAGGGCGCGGACCACCGGGACCATTTCCCGTAACGCCTGACCGCCGCTGGAGGCGGGCATGCCGCCAGCCATGCGATCGAATTCCACCTGGTAGGCGCCGCGGGCCAGGCCAACTTCCATCCGGCCGTTGCTGATCACGTCGAGCAACGCGCATTCACCGGCAACCCGCAGCGGATGCCAGAACGGCGCGATGATGGTGCCGGCGCCCAGGTGAATGGTGGTGGTCTTGGCCGCGAGGTAGGCCAGCAGCGGCATCGGGCTCGGCGAGATGGTGTATTCCATCGCGTGGTGTTCGCCGATCCACACGGTGCTGAAACCGCCGGCCTCGGCCATCAACGTCAGTTCGGTCAGGTCTTCGAACAGTTGACGGTGGCTGACGCTTTCGTCCCAGCGTTCCATGTGTACGAACAGGGAAAATTTCATGACGCTACCTCGAATCTCTTGTGGTCGGCCGGTCGCTTGCCGGCCTGTTTAAGTGCAATCGTGCGGGTCAGGCGAAGGCGGGAAGGGCGCCCATCTTGCCGTGGCAGTACACCAGCGGGCCGGCGTCCTGCTGAGGGACGATGAGGTTTTTCACCGCGCCGACCATGATCGCGTGGTCGCCGCCTTCGTATTCGCGCCACAGCTCACATTCGATGATAGCTGTCGCGTTGGCCAGGATCGGGTTGCCCAGTTCGCTCAGCGTCCACTCGATGCCCTGCGCCTTGTCCTTGCCTTTGCGGGCGAAGGCATAGGCTTCGCTCTGCTGGCCGCCGGATAACACGTGAATGGCAAAGCGTTTGTTCTTGATCAGGACAGGGTAGGAATCGGAACTGTAGTTGGGGCAGAACAGCACCAGGGCCGGGTCCATCGACAGCGAACTGAAAGCGCTGGCGGTCAGGCCGACGATCTGGCCGTCGTCATCCAGCGTGGTGATGACGGTAACGCCGGACGGGAACGAGCCCATGACTTGTTTGTAGACGGCAGCATCGATCATTGGTCAATCCTCGAGTGCGGTGAAGCGTGTTTTTATGTGTTTATGGGTCTGATGGTATACCGTAATACATCGATTGCAAGTGCTTTTTTGGTGAAACGATAAACGTGGTTCATCCGTCGGAAACTCAGCATTTACGGGGCTTTGCTCTAGCCGTTAACGCTCGCTATCAGCGAGGATGCCGGATCAGATGCCGTCGCAAACAGCGGATCAGTCTTGTGAAAATGTTGGAATACCATAATATGGTCTGCATCTGAGGGGCGGCCACGAAGCACCCCCGGTTTGGCTTCATACAACGATAAGAACAGACCCAATCGAGTTCATTTTTATGTCCCAGATGTCCCGGCAAGATCCGTTGATCGAGAATCACACGGTCGACTACGTCCCACTCGCGGAACGCCACGGGAAGGCCCGCGACCTTTTCACCCTTTGGTTCAGCACCAACATTGCGCCACTGCCCATTGTCACCGGCGCCATGGTGGTTCAGGTGTTTCATCTCGACCTGCTCTGGGGGCTGCTGGCGATTGCGCTGGGGCACATGATTGGCGGCGTGGTGATCGCCCTGGCGTCGGCGCAAGGCCCGCGCATGGGCATTCCGCAGATGGTCCAGAGTCGTGGCCAGTTCGGGCGTTACGGTGCGCTGCTGATCGTGTTCTTCGCGGCGATCATCTACATCGGCTTCTTCATTTCCAACATCGTGCTGGCCGGCAAGTCCATCGTCGGCATTGCGCCGTCGGTGCCGGCGCCGCTCAGCATCCTGATCGGCGCCCTCAGCGCCACGGCGATTGGCGTGATCGGCTACAACTTCATTCACACGCTCAACCGCATCGGCACCTGGGTGATGGGCAGCGCGCTGCTCGCCGGTTTCATCTACATCTTTGCTCATGAGTTGCCGGCGGACTTCTTTACCCGTGGCAGCTTCAACCTGTCCGGGTGGCTGGCGACGGTGTCGCTGGGGATCATCTGGCAGATCAGCTTTTCACCGTACGTCTCCGACTATTCCCGCTACTTGCCGGCGGATATCGGGATCAGCAAGCCATTTATCGCGACTTATCTGGGCGCCACGCTGGGCACGATTCTGTCGTTCACCTTCGGCGCGGTGGCGGTGTTGGCGACGCCGGAAGGCACCGAAGCGATGGCGGCGGTCAAGCAATCCACCGGTTGGCTGGGGCCGATTCTGATGGTGCTGTTCCTGCTCAACATCATCAGTCACAACGCGCTGAATCTGTATGGCGCGGTGCTGTCGATCATCACCTCGATCCAGACCTTTGCCAGCCAATGGACGCCGAGCATCAAGGTGCGGGTGATCTTGTCGAGCGTGGTGCTGGCGGGTTGCTGCCTGGTGGCGCTAGGCGCGTCTGCGGATTTCATTTCCGAGTTCATCGGGCTGATTCTGGCGCTGCTGCTGGTGCTGGTCCCGTGGGCGTCGATCAACCTGATCGACTTCTACCTGATCAAGCGTGGCAGCTACGACATCGCCTCGATCTTCCGCGCCGACGGTGGCATTTATGGGCGTTTCAACCTGCACGCGATCATTGCTTATTTCATCGGCATCATCGTGCAGCTGCCGTTCGCCAATACATCGTTGTATGTCGGGCCGTATGCCAACCTTGTGGAAGGTGCGGACCTGTCGTGGCTGGTCGGCCTGATCGTGACATGCCCGCTGTATTACTGCCTGGCGACCCGTGGGCAGACGCAGCAGAGCAGGGAGGCGCAGTTGGGTTTTACCGACTGAGCGTTCGCAGGCTGTTCAGACAATGCCCGGCACTTCGCCGGGCATTGTTGTTTCCGCATCCCGGCGGTCACGCAAATTGGCCATTTCGATCCCCTTTTGGCCAACGGGCTACTGTGCCGCGTCTACGCTGTCAGGAAGAATCGAAGCCACAACAAAATGCTGCACCTTCCTTGCCCTTGGCTGATTTGCAAGCCGCTGCCGTGTACAGAACATAAAAACCATCGACTCACGCTGCATTCGGGGAACACAACATGGTCACGATGAAACGCATTCTGGGCGCCACTGTTTTCGGGCTGACGCTGCTGGCCAGCGCCGTACAGGCCGAACAGCGCGAACTGCGGGTTTACAACTGGGCGGATTACATTCTGCCGTCGGTGCCCAAGGACTTCGCCGCCAAAAGCAACATCAAAGTGACCTGGGACACCTTCGACACCAACGAATCTCTCGAAGCCAAGTTGCTGACCGGCAACTCCGGCTATGACCTGGTGGTGCCGTCGAACCAGTTCCTCGATACCCAGATCAAGGCCGGCGTGTTCCAGAAACTCGACAAGTCCAAACTGCCGAACTGGAGTCACCAAGACCCGGCGCTGCTCAAGTTGCTCGACGTCAACGACCCCGGCAATCAGTACGGCGTGCCGTACATGGTTGGCACCGTGCTGATCGGTTTCAACCCGGCCAAGGTCAAGGCTGCGCTCGGCGAGAATGCGCCGGTGGACAGTTGGGACCTGGTGTTCAAACCGGAGAACATGGAGAAGCTGAAATCCTGCGGCGTGGCGATGCTCGATTCGCCGACGGAAATCCTGCCGCTGGCCTTGCATTACCTGGGCCTGGACCCGAACAGCCAGAACCCGGCCGACTATGAAAAAGCCAAGGACCTGATGCTCAAGGTTCGTCCTTACGTCACCTACTTCAACTCGGCCAAGTACATGACCGACATCGCCAACGGCGACATCTGCGTGGCCATCGGTTACTCCGGCAGCTTCTACCAGTTCGGCAACCGCGCCAAAGAAGCGAAAAACGGCGTAGTGGTCGACTGGCGCCTGCCGAAGGAAGGCGCGCCGATCTGGTTCGACACCTTCGCCATTCCGAAGAGCGCGAAGAACGTCGAAGAGGCTCACGAGTTCCTCAACAACCTGCTTGATCCAAAGGTCATCGCTTCCATCAGCGACTTCCTCGGCTACCCGAATGCCAACAAGGATTCGCTGCCGCTGATCAACAAGGAAATCACCGGCAACCCGAACCTGACACCGACCAGCGAAGCGCTGAAGAAGCTGTACGTGGTGCAGCCGTTGCCGCAGAAGCTGGAGCGGGTGCGGACCCGGGTCTGGACCAGCATCAAATCCGACAAATAATCCAGATTTAAAAGTGTGGGAGCGAGCCTGCTCGCGATAGCGTTGTGTCATTCAACATATCAGCTGGTTGACATGACGCCATCGCGAGCAGGCTCGCTCCCACTGGTTTTGTATTCAAGTCACTGACTCTGCCGTTCTCTTTCGGGCGACTTGTCCTTCGTCAGGATCAGACTCAGCACCACCGACGCCAGAATCAGCCCGCCAACAATCGCCAGCGACCACTCCACCGGCATGTGAAACCACGGCATCACCGTCATCTTCCCGCCGATGAACACCAGCACCAGCGCCAGTCCGTACTTGAGCAGATGAAAGCGGTCGGCCATGTCCGCCAGCAAAAAGTACAGCGCTCGCAGGCCCATGATCGCGAAGATGTTCGAAGTGAAAATGATGAACGGGTCGGTCGTCACTGCGAAGATCGCCGGGATGCTGTCGACCGCGAACATCAGGTCGCTGGCCTCGATCAGCACCAGCACCAGAAACATCGGCGTGGCCCAACGCACACCGTTCTGCAGCACAAAAAAACGCTCGCCGTGAAAGCCGTTGGTGATCCGCAGATGCCCGCGCACCCAGCGCAAGAGCGGGTTGTTATCGAGGTCCGGTTGCTGCTCGGCGAACACCAGCATCTTGATCCCGGTGATGATCAGGAACACACCGAACACATACAGCAGCCACGTGAACTGCGACACCAGCCACACCCCGGCAAAGATCATCGCCGCGCGCATCACGATCGCCCCGAGCACGCCATACAGCAGCACCCGGCGCTGCAACTCCGGCGGCACGGCGAAGTAGCTGAAGATCATCACGAAGACGAACATGTTGTCGATCGACAGCGACTGCTCGATCAGATAACCGGTGAGGAATTCCAGGGTCTTGACATTGGCGATTTCGGGACCGAATTCGCCGTTGAGATACCACCAGAGCAATCCGGCGAAGGCCATCGCCAGCATGCACCAGGCAATTACCCAGGATGAGGCTTCACGTACCGAGACCCGATGCGCCTTGCGCCCACCGAAGACGAACAGGTCAACGGCCAGCATGGCGAGGACAAAAACGATGAAGGCGACCCACATCCAGGGTTCGCCGATGTTGATGGGGTGCATGCCGTTCTCCCTGTCTTTATGTTTTTCGGGGTAGACGGGGCCATGCTAGTAGGAGCCTTCCGACAAAGAAAAATCGTTTATTTCGTGGGTATTGTTCGTTAAAAGCGAAGTGTCGGACGACATGGGCAGAGCGCGGGTAATACTTCATTCAACACTTCTTTGCTAACCTCGCTGTCGAGTCAGTCCACCACTTTGGGAGCTACGATCATCGACACGCCAGATCCTCAAGCCGTCTGCAGCCCGATCACCAGCGCTGCCATCTTCATCGTGGCGACCCTTGACGCCGAGGCCGAGGCCGCCGAAAAAGTCCGTGGCTGGTGCGCCGATATCGCAGGGCTGACGCGCTCGGTCGGCAAGCGCGTTCCTTCGGGCAACCTGTCCTGCGTCTGTGGTTTTTCTTCCAGCGCTTGGGATCGTCTGTTCGGCAGTCCGCGACCGACGTCCCTTCATGACTTTCGCGAATTCGGCGTAGAAGGGCGGCGCGCCGTTTCCACACCGGGCGACCTGTTGCTGCACATTCGCGCCGATCAGATGGACCTGTGTTTCGAACTGGCGACGCAGTTGATGTCGGCGCTGGATGGCGCTGTGACGGTCACCGACGAGGTGCAGGGTTTCCGCTATTTCGACATGCGCAGCATCATTGGGTTTGTCGACGGCACGGAGAACCCGGTCGGCCGCAAAGCCGAGCATTTCACCCTCGTGGGCGATGAAGATCAGGTGTTTAGTGGTGGCAGTTACGTGCTGGTGCAGAAGTACCTGCACAACATGAAGGCGTGGAACGAATTGTCGGTCGAAGCGCAGGAGCGGGTGATCGGGCGCACCAAACTGTCCGATATCGAGCTGGACGATTCGGTCAAGCCGAGCAATTCCCACAGCGCGTTGACCACCATCACCAAGGACGGCGAAGAAGTGAAAATCCTGCGCGACAACATGCCGTTCGGCCGGCCCGGCGCGGGGGAATTCGGCACTTATTTCATTGGCTACGCGCGCTCGCCGGAGCCGTTGGAGCAGATGCTGGAGAACATGTTTGTCGGCAAGCCACCCGGCAATTACGACCGGTTGCTGGACTTCAGCACCGCCGTCACAGGGAGTCTGTTCTTCGTGCCTTCGGCGGATTTGCTGGAAGAACTGGCAGAGCGATAAAAAAACGGCGGGATCAATCGATCCCGCCGTTTTTGCATTTACTTGCCTGCCGACAGTGCTGGCGTACGCGGCGGCACCAGACGTTTCGAACCCGTCGCCTCGAACGCTGCTGCCAGGCGCAGCAACGTCGAATCGTCATAAGCGCGACCGGCAAACGTTAGCCCCACCGGCATGCCGATGTCAGCCATCACGCCCATCGGCACGGTTACGGTCGGCACGCCGAGGTGGCGGATCGCGAGGTTGCCGTTGGCGACCCAGATGCCGTTGCTCCAGGCGATGTCCGCCGAGGCCGGGTTGACGTCGGCGTCGGCCGGGCCCACGTCGGCGTTGGTCGGGAACAGCACGGCGTCGAGGCCGAGGCGATCCATCCAGTCTTCGAGGTCGAGCTTGCGGGTTTTCTCCAGGCCGCGCAGGCCGTCCGGCAACGTCGGGATCTGATCCCACGGCGTGATGCCGCGTTCGGCCATGCGCACGTATTCGTCCATGCCGGCGGCGAGATCGCCTTCACGGTTGGGCAGGGTGCCCGGGTCGTGCGGGAAGATTTTCGGCCCGTCGACGTCTGCCAGACGGTTGAGTTTCGGGTCGCCGTTGGCGCGCAGGAAATCATCGAAGGCCCAGGCCGACAGGTCCCAAAGTTCGTGGTGCATGAACTCTTTGGAGACGATGCCGCGATTGAACACGGTCGGTGCACCCGGACGATCGCCCTCGCAGTTGGAGACCAGCGGGAAATCCACTTCGATGACTTCGGCACCAGCGGCTTCGAGGGCCTGACGCGCCTGTTTCCACAGATCGATCACCGAGGCGCGGGTGTTGATGCGCTGCCCGGTCGGGCCGCCGATGCCCGGCTCGTCGCTGGTGCCGGCCTCAGGGTCGGCGTTGATGTACATGCGCGGCACGCCCAGGCGTTTGCCGGCCAGTGCATCACTTTTCACGGCGAGTTCAAGATAGGAAGCAGGGCGCACCGAGGCGACGCTCGGGATCGGCACCCAGGGTTGCAGGCGCCACAGGTCGCCACGGGTGTCGGTGTCTTCGGCGACCACCACGTCGAGCACTTCCAGCAGGTCGGCCATGGTGCGGGCGTAGGGCACCACCACGTCCATGGTCGGCGTCAGCGGCCAGTTGCCGCGTACCGAAATCACCCCGCGCGACGGGGTGTAGGCGCACAGGCCGTTGTTCGAGGCAGGGCCGCGACCGCTCGACCAGGTTTCTTCCGCCAGACCGAATGCCGAGAAGCTGGCAGCGGTGGCAGTGCCGGCGCCATTCGACGAGCCGGAAGCAAATGGCGCAGTCAGATAAGCGGCGTTGTACGGGCTTTCGGCGCGGCCATAGACGCCACGCTGCATCCCGCCATTGGCCATCGGCGGCATGTTGGTCTTGCCCAGGCAGATCGCACCGCCAGCACGCAGGCGTTCGATGGTGAACGCGTCGCGCTGGGCCACCAGATCGGCGAAGGCCGGGCTGCCGGACGCGGCGGTCAGGCCTTTGACCAGATAGCTGTCCTTGGCGGTGTAGGGGATGCCGTCCAGCGGACCGAGGGTTTCGCCCTTGGCGCGACGGGCATCGGAAGCTTGCGCTTCTTTCAGCGCTTCAGGGTTGCGCACGATCACTGCGTTCAGGGCAGTGGCGGTGTCCGGGCCGTCAAAGGCGTCGATGCGCGCCTGGTACGCCTGGACCAGTTCAACCGCCGTGGTCTGGCCGGATTCGAGCGCCGCGCGCAATTGAGCAATGGAAACTTCAGTGACTTCGATCATGCTGTTACCGCCGACAGGTTCGCTAAAGGGTGGTTGATCATTGTTATCGTCGAAAGATGTCAAAGATTCTTGATGGGCGAAACTCTACCCTGAAATTTGCCCAATGGCATGCATAAAGTCGATAAATATCGGTTAATTTCATCGGAAAAACTCTCCCGGCGTCTCGCCGAACTGTTGGCGAAACGCCGCGATAAACGCCGACGTCGAGTCATAACCACAGGCCAAAGCCACGTCGGTGACGCGTTCGCCGCGCTCCAGCGGTGTCAGCGCACCCAGCAGACGCAGGCGCTGACGCCAGGTGCGGAAGGTCAAACCGGTGTCGCGCAGGAACAGCCGAGTCAGAGTTTTCTCGGTTACGCCGAATTTTTCGCTCCAGTGCGCCAGGGTGGTCTGCTGTTCCGGATGTTGCTCCAGACTCTGATAAATCTGCCGCAAACGACTGTCCTGCGGCAGTGGCAGCATCAGATCGATGGGCGGGGCATCGGCCAGTTGATCGAGGATCACCTGCGCCAGACGCCCGTGCGGGCCGCTCTGGTCATATTCGACAGGTATCTGACTGAAGGCCCGAATCAGCTCACGCAAAAGATCGCTGACGCCGAGCACATGACAACGCTCCGGCGCCCAACTGGCGACGCTGCAATCGATGTACAGGCTGCGCATTTCCGTGTGCGGCGAACTGAAAACCCGATGCGGCACACCCGCCGGAATCCACACCGCCCGCTCCGGCGGCGCAACGAAACGACCGACGGCGGTCTGCACTTCGAGCACACCCTGTATCGCGTAGGACAACTGCACCCACGGATGGCTGTGGCGGCGGGTCAGCGCGCGATTGGGCAGCGATTCGGTGCGCCCGTACAGCGGACGCGGCAGGCTCGGCAGCCCGGGAATGCTGCGTCTGACGCTCTTGTCGTGTCCTTTTGGCGGCATCTGTGGGTTCTTCGGCGTTAGTCGGTAATTTCCAGTCACGTTAGAGTCGCTTCCACGTACTGGCAACCCCCGGATGAACAAACCATGACGCGCCCACGATTTTTGCCCGACAACTTCACCCTGACCCTGATCGGCGTGGTGCTGCTGGCCAGCTTCCTGCCCGCCAGCGGTCAGGTCGCGACCGGTTTCGGCTGGCTGACCAACATCGCCATCGCGCTGCTGTTTTTCCTGCACGGTGCCAAGCTGTCGCGCGAATCGATCATCGCCGGCGCCGGCCACTGGCGCCTGCATTTGCTGGTGTTCGGCCTGACCTTTGTCCTGTTCCCGCTACTGGGGCTGGCGCTCAAGCCGCTGTTGTCACCGCTGATCGGCGATCAGCTGTACATGGGCATGCTTTACCTGTGTGCGCTGCCGGCGACGGTGCAGTCGGCGATTGCCTTCACGTCGCTGGCACGGGGCAATATTCCGGCGGCGATCTGCAGCGCGGCGGCATCCAGCCTGTTCGGGATTTTCCTCACGCCGCTGCTGGTGACGCTGTTGCTGAACGTCCACGGTGACGGCGGCTCGACCCTCGACGCGATCGTGAAAATCAGCGTGCAATTGCTGCTGCCATTTATTGCCGGTCAGATTGCCCGTCGCTGGATCGGCGCCTGGGTCGGTCGCAACAAGAACTGGTTGAAATTCGTCGATCAGGGCTCGATTTTGCTGGTGGTCTACGGCGCGTTCAGCGAAGCGGTGAACGAGGGCATCTGGCACCAGATTCCGGTGATCGAACTGCTGGGGCTGGTCGTGGCGTGCTGCGTCCTGCTGGCGCTTGTGCTGCTGGCGTCCACAGTGCTGGGCAAACTGTTCGGTTTCAATCTGGAAGACCGCATCACCATTCTGTTCTGCGGCTCGAAAAAGAGTCTGGCCACCGGTGTGCCGATGGCGCAGGTGTTGTTCGCCGGCAGCACGATTGGCGTGCTGATTCTGCCGCTGATGCTGTTCCATCAGATTCAACTGATGGTCTGCGCAGTGCTGGCGCAGCGCTATGCGAAGCGGCAGGAATCGGTGCCTGAACTGATGGCGCAGGTTGATCCTTGATCCTCATTGAGCGGGCCAGCGGGTATGCAGGAACTCCTGCAAAAATTCGGTGAAGGCCTTGACCTTGGAAGTCATGGCGGCGCGCTCCTGCACACAGGCATAGATCTCGAGCGGCGCGGCGCTGGCAAAGGTCGAGCCGCCGCCCGGTTCGAATAAAGAGACCAGTTGACCACTCTCCAGATAGGGCGCGGCAACGAATTCCGCCAGTCGGGTGATCCCGGCACCATGAGCAGCCATTTGCGCCAGGGCGTCGATATCGTCGCTGATGGCGGTCGCATTGATCCCAGCCTCGAAGCGCTGACCCTGCTCAACGAACCACCAGCGCAGTAGCCGTCCGTCCAGCGGATAGCGGAACGCCAGGCAGGCGTGTTGCTGAAGATCCGCCGGAGTCGACGGGCGACCGGCTTTTTGCAGGTAGTCAGGGCTGGCGCAAATCACGAACGGCACTGTCGCAACCTTGCGCGCGATGATGCCGTCTTCCAGTTGCGGCTCGATGCGCAGACTCAGGTCGATACCTTCGTGGAGGTGATTGATTTTGCGGTCGGTCGTCGAGAGCTCAAGCGTCAACTGCGGGTAGCGTTCGGCGAAACCGGCAATTACCGGGGCCAGTACATGGCGTCCGAACCCGGCGGTGGAGGCAATACTCAAGTGTCCCTGGAGTTGCGTCTGCGCGTGGCTGATGGCGCTCTGCGCGGACTCCAGATCGAGCGCGATACGTTTTACTTTCTCGAAATACACCGAACCGCTCTCCGTCAGCGCCATGCTGCGGGTGGTGCGTTGCAGCAGGCGTGTGTCGAGGTGATTCTCAAGGCGACCAAGGGTCTGACTGACGGCGGCGGCACTCACCCCGAGGGTTTTGGCGGCGCCGACAATCGATCCCGCCTCAACGACTTTGATAAAACAATCGATTGCACCCAAGAGGTTCATGCGTTGATCCTGGCAAAGACGAATTCATAAGATTTTGTTTATAAAATGCTCACGGCGATCAGTCTAGTTGCGGGGTGGCAGACTTGTTAGGGTGCTCGGCGCCTATCCACTTCGGTCAACAAGGACTGACATGAATCAGAGACTATCTCCTAGAACCACAGTATTCAGCCCGCGCAAGCTGTCTGCCCGTGCCATGCCGTACGTATTCGCGTTGTACATGGCGATCATCATGGCGTTTCTTATGTCGCTGGTAATCACCGCCTCCAATTTCGGAATTGATGCCGATTACCTTAGCAATACGCTGCACGCCTACAAACTGGCGATGCCCGTGGCGTTTCTGTGCATTCTCGTGGTCCGGCCGATTGTGGTGAAACTGGTCGCACTGACCGTCCACCCGCAAGGCTGAACTGGAGGCAGGCTACAAGGCCCCGGAGTATTTCACCGCCGCCGCTGCCCGCGACGGCACGTTGAGCACCCGCAACAACGACGACACATGAATCCGCACTGTGAACGGCGAAATATCCAGTTCACGGGCGATTTCCTTGTTGGTCTTGCCTTGGGCGATCAGCCGCAGCACATCCTGCTGACGCGGGGTGAGGGCGGTGCCGGTGTCCAGCGGCAGCAGGCCGGACGGGGCGAATTTCACCAGTACCTCACCTTCACGAATCGCCCGGATCGCCTGACCCATCTCATCGGGTGCGATGTTCTTGCCGATAAAACCATCGATGCCGGCGGCCATGACGTCGCCGATCAGCGCTTCGTCATCGACCATCGACACCACAATCAGCGTGGTTCGCGGCAGACGCCGACGCAGTTCCGCGAGCTGGCTGACACAGGTCAGGCCGGGAAAGCGCAGGTCGAGGATCAAGGTGTCGGGCTCATCGCCGGCCGGCAGCAGGGCAAGCACGGCGTCGAGGTCGCCGGCTTCTTCGATCAGGGCTTCGGGCAGCAGACGCTGGACGGTGCGCAGCAACGCTTCGCGAAACAACGGGTGATCGTCGGCTATGATGATTCGGCACGTCATGGCGCAACCCTCCCTGGGTCTGTATTGCTCATGGCATGCACCTTAGCATCGGGCGAAGGCATTGCCTGTTGATTCGTGCGTTTATGACGACTGCTGCACAAGGACGTTCCCCCATGAAGTTCGAAAAGAACACCGAGCTCGACCAGGCCAATCTGCGCATCATCATCGCCAGCATCGCGCTGGTTTACATGGCCGTGCTCGGTTTCCTGCCGGGCCAGCGCTTCGATACCTATCTGCCGGTGGTCACCTACATTTCCCTGTTTCTGCTGGCATCCGTCGTGCTGCGCCAGGCCATCGTGCGCTGGCCGGGGCATTATCCGGCGCGGCGGATTTTCGGCATGCTCCACGATTACACCGGCACCAGTTTCGGGTTGGTGGTCGGTGGTGAGGCGGCGTTGCCCATTTATGCCGTCATGGTCTGGGTCAACCTCGGCAACGGCATGCGCTACGGCTCGCGCTATCTGGCGATCGCCACGGTGCTGGCATTGCTGGCGCTGCTGGCGGTCTATCGGTTGACGCCGTACTGGCAGGCGCAACCGTTCATGGTGTTGATGCTGATGATCACCAGCACGGTGATTCCGGTGTATGCGCACCTGCTGCTGGAGCGTACGCGCAAGGCATCTGAAGAAGCGGTTGCTGCGAACCTTGAGAAGTCGCGTTTCCTGGCTCAGGCCAGTCATGACCTGCGGCAGCCGATCCACTCCATCGGACTGTTTACCGCGTGCCTGCGCGAGTCGCGGCTGGGCGAGGAGGAGCGGCGACTGGTGGACAGCATCGACCGTTCGCTGCTTAACGTGTCGCAGCTGTTTCGCTCGATTCTCGATCTCTACACCCTTGATAACGGGCGGATTTTGCCCCGGTTGCAGACGCTTGAACTGGGCGAATGGCTGGCGGATCTGATCCGCCAGAACGCCGAAGCCGCACGCTGGGCGGGTGTCGAACTGCGCTTGCGGCCTTGCGAACACTGGGTGCGCACCGATCCGGCGCTGCTGGCGACCATGGTGCAGAACGTGCTCTCCAACTGCTTCAAATACGGTGCGCACCGGCCGGTGCTGATCGGTGTGCGCAAGCGCGGCGCGGGGTTGGCCATCGCGATCTATGATCGCGGCAGCGGGATCGCCGAAGAGCATTTGCCCAAGGTGTTCGAGGAGTTTTATCGGGTACGCCAGCTGCGCGACAAGGACGTCGAAGGCGTGGGCCTGGGGCTGTCGATTGTCCGGCGTCTGGGGCAATTGATCGGTGTCGACGTCGCGATCCGCTCACGGCTGGGGCATGGCACGGCGGTGACCTTGCATGGACTGCCACTCGCGCCGCCGCAGGTGCCGGTCAATCGGGAGGAGGCTCGGCAAATCGGTTTGCTGACGGGGTTGAAGGTGTGTCTGGTGGAAGATGATCGCAACGTTCTGCTGGCGACCTCGGCGTTGCTCGAGCGCTGGGGCTGCGTTGTGCAGGCGGAACTGAGCGGGCAGGGCCTGGTCACGGACTGCGACATCATCGTTGCCGACTATGACCTCGGCTCCCACAGCACCGGCATCGAGTGCATCGATGAAGTTCGCCGTCAGCGCGGTTATGCGGTGCCGGCCATGATCATCACCGGGCATGACATCGAAAAAATCCAGGCGGCCCTGCATGATCGCCAGATCGCCATTCTGTCCAAGCCGGTCCGCCCGGCCGAGCTGCGCGCGACCTTGCGCGCGCTGCGCGACCGGCAGACCGAAGCGGTCAGCGCTTACACAGATAGTCTTGCGTGATGGTGGTTTGCAGGCAGTTGTACTGACCCATGGTGCGGCAGATGTTTTTCTCCGAGCCCGAGACTTCGGCGCTCTTGTAGCCCCAGACCTTGCAGCGGCCTTCAGCCGTGGCCAACCCTTGAGCGGCGGAGGTTTGTCCGCTCTCGAACTGGCCCAGTTCATAGGAGACCTGGACAACGCCGTCGGTCTTGCTGCCGCCGGTGGCTTCCCATTGCTTGGGGGTGGCGCAGCCGGTCAGAACGACGGCCGCGAGGCTGAGGGTGGCGATGAGTGTTTTCATGATCGAGCGGTATCCTTTACCGGGTGAGACGAGGCGTTGGTACGGTTTTTCTGCGCCGGATTACTGGTACGGAATCGGTGACGCACCTTTGGGCAGGCAAGACAGGGGAGGCGTCATGATGCCCATGCTAGCGACGGCCATGATTACGCCGCTGGGCTGCTCGCAGTTGTATTCGCCGGCGGCGGTGTAGGCCGTGTAATAGGTGAGGGTGCTGTCGTTGCGTACGTTGGCGATTTTACTGACCGGCTGGCCAATGACCGTCTGGGCACGTTCTTTCATGCTGTCTTCGGTGGGTTTTACGGTCTGGCAACCGGCGGCGCCGAGGAGCAGGGCACTGAGGACTGTGATTCTGGCAAGGCTGAAGTGCGGTTTCATGGTGTTTCTTCCTTGGTGTTGTTGTTTTTCCAGGCACAACGATCCCGCGCACTGCACAGCGGCAATGTTGGGGAGCGTCAGGGGTTGCGAGGGAATATAACGCCAGGGACCGGGGTGGTCGATTAGCACAAATGTGCTAGTGCGGCGCAACCAGCGGTGGGCTGGTTGCGCCGATAGCGGTTATTGAGGACTGTTGAACTGGTCGGAATAGCTGCCGCTCATGAGGGCGGAAGCGACCTGGTCGGAGCCGACGCCTGCGCGGGAATAGGCGAGCCGGTTGGCACCGACCTTGTCTGCGCCATCGGCGGCGAGGGCGCGTGCGCCGACGTGGTCGGAGCCGTCAGAAGCGACTGCTCCAGCGCCAACGTGGTCGGAGCCGTCAGAAGCGACTGCTCCGGCGCCGACATGATCTGAACCGTCAGAGGCGACCGCTCCAGCGCCAACATGATCGGCACCGTCGGAGGCAACAGCCCCAGCACCGACGTGATCCGCGCCGTCAGAGGCAACAGCTCCAGCACCGACGTGATCCGCGCCATCAGAGGCAACAGCCCCAGCGCCAACATGATCGGCACCGTCGGAGGCAACAGCCCCAGCACCGACGTGATCCGCGCCGTCAGAAGCTACTGCTCCGGCGCCGACGTGATCCGCGCCGTCAGAAGCTACTGCTCCGGCGCCGACGTGATCTGCACCGTCAGAAGCAACGGCGCCTGCGCCAACGTGGTCCGCGCCGTCAGAAGCAACCGCCCCCGCACCCACATGATCCGCCCCATCCGACGCCAATGCCTGCGCCTTCGCAGCCCAGACATTGGGCATTGCCACCGTTGCCGCAACTGCCAGGACGAGGCCCGGCCAAAGCGTGTGCTTCATGATTTTCTCCACGCCCCATCAGCCAAACAGCAACCGAGCGTTACCCGTCATTCGTTCATTGACGGAAGGCTCGTCGGCCCGGGGTCAACCAGATTGGTGAATGGCACGGGGGCACCGGAGGGGTGCACGGGTGTCGACGGTTTACAGGAAATCTGGACAGCGAACTGAAAAGTATAGTTCGCCCTTGGCGAGAGGCAGGCTGAAGGGCCGTGAAGGCGATAGTCGGTTAGCTTCCTTGCAGGCCGGCGCTAGAAAACAATCAGTCTAAAAACCGCGTAGCGCAATGTCGCGCGTTTGCTAGGCTCAAGAATGTAGGCGAAGACGCAGACTGATGCGCAAGCGGATAGCAAGGGGACGTGGGGCGCGTTCCGAAGGGTACACGGTTAGAAAGATCTCCGCGCTGAGATCCAGCCCTTATGCCGTGTGAAGCAGCCGAGACCGTACCCCTTTCAATTTGGTCCGGTACTGTGAGAAGCCTGATAAACCTTGTAAGCCAGAGACCAGCACTGGCCGCCTACTCAAACACCAAAGCCCGCCTCGTGCGGGCTTTGACGTTTTCGGGCGTTAGATACTGGCCAGCGCTTGCGCCAGATCCGCGCGCAGGTCTTCGATGTCCTCGACGCCCACCGACAGACGCACCAGACTGTCACCGATGCCGAGCTTGGCACGGGTTTCCGCCGGAATGGTCGCATGAGTCATGATCGCCGGGTGCTCGATCAGGCTTTCCACACCGCCAAGGCTTTCGGCCAGAGCGAAGATCTGCACGTTCTCCAGGAAGCGGCGAGCGCCTGCCAGATCACTGTTCAGATCCAGGGAAATCATCCCGCCGAAACCACGCATCTGACGCTTGGCCAGTTCGTGCTGCGGATGGGATTCCAGGCCTGGGTAGTAGACGCGTTTGACCTGCGGCTGCTGTTCCAGCCAGCGCGCCAGATCCAGTGCGTTGCTGCAATGACGCTCCATACGCAGCGCCAGGGTCTTCACGCCGCGCAGGGTGAGGAACGCGTCGAACGGGCCGGAGATTGCGCCGACGGCGTTCTGCAGGAAGCCCAGACGCTCGGCCAGCGCAGGATTGTCACCGACTACCGCGATCCCGCCGATCACGTCGGAGTGACCGTTCAGGTATTTGGTGGTCGAGTGCAGCACGATGTCAAAACCCAGTTCCAGCGGACGCTGGATCCACGGACTGGCGAAGGTGTTGTCGGCCACGCAGAGGATCCCGCGCGCCTTGCAGATGCGCGCGATGGCGGCGAGGTCCGACAGGCCCAGCAGCGGGTTGGTCGGGCTCTCCACAATCACCATGCGCGTGTCGTCCTGCAACGACGCTTCGAACGCCGACAGATCCGCCAGATCGACGAAGCTGAAACGATGCCCGGCACTGCGCTGACGCACCTTGTCGAACAGACGGAACGTGCCGCCGTACAGGTCATTGCCGGACACGATGTGCGAGCCGGCGTCGAGCAGTTCGAGCACGGTGGAAATCGTCGCCAGCCCGGACGCGAAGGCGAACGCCTGGGTGCCGCCCTCCAGATCCGCCACGCAACGCTCCAGGGCAAAACGCGTCGGGTTGTGCGAGCGGCCGTAGTCAAAACCCTTGTGCACGCCAGGGCTGTCTTGCAGGTACGTAGAGTTGGCGTAGATCGGCGGCATCAGCGCGCCGGTGGTCGGGTCCGGCGTTTGCCCGGCGTGGATCACGCGGGTGGCGAAGCCCTGTTGACGGGCGTTCTTGTCGTGCTGGCTCATGCCAGGGATCTCCGTAATTGATTGAGCATGTCGACGCGGGTGATCAGGCCGTGGAAGCCTGAAGCGTCGGCGATGATGGCCACCAGACCGCTGCTGAGCACGGCTTCCAGCTCAGCCAGCGTGGCGCCGGGGGCGAGGGTTTGCAACTTGTCCGTCATCGCACTGGAAACGGGTTTGCTGAAGAGCGAGGCGTCTTCGTGCACACGCACGAGGATGTCCGACTCGTCGATCACGCCGACCAGTTGCTTGCCATCCACCAGCACCGGCAGTTGTGAAACGTCTGCCAGGCGCATGCGCTGGAAGGCGGTCATCAGCGTATCGTCCGGGCCGACGCTGACGACTTTGCCGTCCTCGAAGCGTCGGGCAATCAGGTCGCGCAGGTCGCCATAGCGTTTGCGCTGCAACAGGCCCTGATCGGTCATCCACTGGTCGTTGTAGACCTTCGACAGGTAGCGAGTGCCGGTGTCGCAGACAAAGCTGACCACGCGTTTCGGCTCGGTCTGTTCGCGGCAGTAACGCAGCGCGGCGGCGAGCAGGGTGCCGGTGGACGAACCACCGAGGATACCTTCGGCTTTCAGCAACTGGCGGGCGTGATCGAAGCTTTCTTCGTCGCTGATCGAGTAGGCGCTGCGCACGCTCGACAGGTCGGTGATCGACGGAATGAAATCCTCGCCGATGCCTTCCACCGCCCAGGAACCGGCGGTGCCGAGGTGCTTGCTGCGGCTGTATTCAGCCATCACCGAACCGACCGGGTCGGCCAGGACCATTTCAAGGTCCGGTTGCACGCGTTTGAAGAAACGGGTCAGGCCCGTCAGGGTGCCGGCCGAGCCGACACCGACCACGATCGCGTCCAGGTCATGCTCGGTCTGGGCCCAGATTTCAGGCCCGGTGCTGCACTCGTGGGCCAGCGGGTTGGCGGGGTTGTTGAACTGGTCGGCGAAGAACGCGCCGGGAATGTCCTTGGCCAGACGCGCGGCGACGTCCTGGTAATACTCGGGATGGCCCTTGCCGACATCGGAGCGGGTGATGTGCACTTCGGCGCCCATGGCCTTGAGGTGCAGGACTTTTTCGGTGGACATTTTGTCCGGCACCACCAGCACGACGCGGTAGCCCTTGGCGCGGCCGACCAGGGCCAGGCCCAGACCGGTGTTGCCGGCGGTGGCCTCGACAATCGTGCCGCCCGGTTGCAGGCGGCCATCGCGCTCAGCGGCGTCGATCATGGCCAGACCGATGCGGTCCTTGATCGAACCGCCGGGGTTCTGTGATTCGAGTTTGAGAAACAGGGTGCAGGGACCGGTATCGAAGCGGGTGACTTGTACCAGCGGCGTATTGCCGATCAGCCCAAGTACGGCAGGGCGTGAATCCTTTGACATCTCTTCACCTCTTTGTGGTGTTGATCGCGTTCCATTCGCGGGGAAAAAGCTCGCGTGCAACATAGGCTCAGACCTGAGCTGTCGCAACCTTTAAACGGCCGGAAATACAGCCATTTCGATCTAACGATAGAACGAAATCGGAGAGGGGAAGGAAGTGATTTGCAGAGGTTTATACGCAGGCGTCATCGAGTATTGAAAGGGCGTCTTCGGCGGCATGAAGCGCTTGATCCTGCAGTGAAAATCCTGCACCGAAAATCGCTCAGTGGTTGCTCATCAGACCGTGCAGCACGCCCAGTCGCAAGCCGGGTTCGGAGGGCACCATTTGCGAGATGCCGAACACTTTGAACGCTGCCAGCATGACCACCAGACCGCCGGGGAGGATGCTCTGGCGATGGGGTTGCAGGCCGGCCAGTTTCAGCTGTTGAACATTGCTGACTTCCAGCAGGCGCAACGATAGCCGCAGCAGGCCACCGTAGGTGATGCCGCTCTCGCCATGATCGTTCAGGCGATTGGCCTTGAGCACTTTGGCGAGCATCCGCGCGGTGCCCGAGGAACCGATGGTCTGCTGCCAGCCCTGGGCGCGATACCGACGAGCGACTTTTTCGAATTGCAGGATGGCCACGCGTTCGGCTTCTTGCAGGGCGCCGGCGGAAATTTCGCCATTGCGAAAGTAACGCGTGCTCAAGGTGCCGCTGCCGAGGGCGATGCTTTCGGTCAGCAGCGGTTGCGCGCCCTGGCCGAGAATCAGTTCGGTGGAACCGCCGCCAATGTCGACCACCAGACGCATGTCATCGGCGACCGGCAGGGTGTGGGCCACACCGGCGTAGACCAGACGCGCTTCTTCATGCCCGGAAATCACATCGATGCGAAACCCAAGATGCCGCTCCGCGCTGGCCAGAAACAACTGCGCATTGTCGGCCTCGCGAACCGCGCTGGTCGCCACCGCGCGCACGCGACCGGGTTCGAAACCGCGCAGTTTCTTGCCGAACCGCGCCAGCGCTTGCCAGCCACGATCCAGCGCCATTTCGTCGAGTGCCCGGCCGTCGAACCCTTCGGCCAGCCGCACCGGCTCGCGCAAGGTTTTGACCTCCTGAATCATGAAGCCCTTTCTGCTGCGCACCGACTGGCCGATCATCATGCGAAAGGCATTGGAACCGAGGTCGATGGCGGCAAACAGCGAGGTGTCTTCTTTCATGGGGATCCTTGCAAATCATCCGTCGGGAGGCGCGGGACGGTTTGCGAGGATTCTGCCGTGGGTTCGATGACAACCTGATGACGCGGGCGGGGCGGTTCAGTGAATTTATCGCTGTCATGACACTGTCATTATCGGCTGTCCATACTTGCCCCCAATACATCGCGTGCTTTTCATGATTCGGCTGCCTTCCGGGCAGCTTTTTTTTGCCTGCGATTTACCGGGCACGCAACATTTGCAATCCCGGACGATGCACGATTAATATACGATCCATATACACTTCGTATCGTATATTGCCATGGGCATCGTAAAGATTTCAGAGGACATGCACGAGAATCTGCGCATCTCCAGCAACGCACTCAGCCGCTCGATCAACGCGCAGGCCGAACACTGGATGCGCATCGGCATGCTCGCCGAGCTGTATCCCGACCTTGATCACCACGCCATTTGCCGGTTGCTGATTCGCGCCGAGCAGTCGGGCGGTCTGGATCTGCAGCAAGTCTGCGCACTGGCGGATGCCGCGCAGAATGCCTCGGTCAAAGAGGCGGCCAAGGCATGAGAAACCCGATCAAGATCAACACCCAGGCCGAAATCGCCCAATCCCGAGAGGCCGGCAGACTGGCCGCCGAGGTGCTGGCGATGCTGGTACCGCACGTCAAGGCTGGCGTCACCACCGATCAGCTCGACCAGTTGTGCAACGACTACATCGTCAATGTGCAGAAAGCCATTCCGGCCAACGTCGGTTACCACGGCTTCCCGAAAACCGTCTGCGCGTCGGTCAACGAAGTGGTCTGCCACGGCATTCCTTCGAAGCGCGTGCTGAAGGACGGCGACATCGTCAATCTCGACATCGCGGTGATCAAGGACGGCTGGTTTGGTGATACCAGCCGCATGTACGTGGTCGGCGAGCCGACGCCCGAGGCGCGGCACCTGATCAAGACCACTTACGACGCCATGTGCGCGGGGATCCGCGTCGTTCGGCCGGGCGCCACGTTGGGTGACATCGGACATGCGATCCAGACGTTGGCGGAGAAGGAAGGGTTCAGCGTGGTGCGCGAGTATTGCGGGCACGGGATCGGCAAGGTTTATCACGATGAACCGCAGGTGCTGCATTACGGTTATCCGGAGCAGG
This sequence comes from Pseudomonas sp. B21-021, assembly GCF_024749205.1. Lineage (NCBI taxonomy): Bacteria > Pseudomonadati > Pseudomonadota > Gammaproteobacteria > Pseudomonadales > Pseudomonadaceae > Pseudomonas > Pseudomonas sp. B21-021. The sequence goes on along the minus strand of NZ_CP087192.1, from coordinate 3,757,692 downwards.
GCTTGAAGCTGAAGGCGGGGATGATCTTCACCATCGAGCCGATGCTCAATGCCGGCAAGCGTCATGTGAAGAGTCTGGCGGATGGCTGGACGGTTGTGACCAAGGATCAATCGTTGTCGGCGCAGTGGGAGCACATGATTGCGGTGACTGAGGACGGGTTTGAGGTGTTGACGGCTTGGCCGGATGAGATTGAGGGCTTTAAGGGCATCGTCTGAAAAAATGGCCACCGCAACCCGACGTTGCGGTGGCCAGAAGTGACACGCAAATCTCTGTTGAATCAGTGCGCGCCGGCAGCTTTATTCAAATCACTCTCAGCCCACTCGGTATAGACGCAAGCATCCGCCGTCGCCCAACGCACCCGAACCGGATCCCCAGCCGTCAACGGCATCCCCGCCGCCGACAACGCCTTCACCGTCATCGAAGTCCCGCCCGAAGTCACCACACTGCAAGTCTGACTCTCCCCCAGAAACAACACCTCGACCACCTTCGCCGAAACCTCGTTCCAGCCCGCCGCCAACGGCTCACTCGCCGCCTGTTGCACACTCAACGCCAACGCCTTTTCCGGCCGCACCATCAGCAGCACATCCTGACCGGTCTGCAATCCAGCGGTCAGGCGAATCGACAGCGACTGCCCCTCAAAACTCGCCGCCGCATTACCCTGTGCCTTGAGCTTGAGAAAGTTCGAGTTACCGAGAAACGACGCCACAAACGCATTCGGCGGATTCTGATAAAGGTCATACCCGCTGCCGAGCCCGACAATCTTGCCGTGACTGAAAATTGCGATGCGCTGGGACAGGCGCATGGCTTCTTCCTGGTCGTGGGTCACGTAGACGATGGTGATGCCGAGGCGACGGTGCAGCTGGCGCAATTCATCCTGCAAGTCTTCGCGAAGCTTCTTGTCCAGCGCACCGAGCGGTTCGTCCATCAGCAGAATGCGTGGCTCGTAAACCAGCGCCCGTGCAATGGCGACCCGTTGCTGCTGGCCGCCAGACAGTTGCGAAGGGCGGCGATGGGCGAATTGCTCCAGCTGCACCAGTTTCAGCATCGCATCGACGCGCTTGTCACGTTCAGCGGCGGCGAGTTTGCGGATCGCCAACGGAAACGCGATGTTGTCGCGCACTGACAGATGCGGGAACAGCGAATAACGCTGGAACACCATCCCGATGTCGCGCTTGTGCGGCGGCACGTTGATCAGCGACTGGCCGTTGACCAGGATCTCGCCGCTGCTCGGGGTTTCGAAGCCGGCGAGCATCGACAACGTGGTGCTTTTGCCCGAGCCGCTGGAGCCGAGGAAGGTCAGGAATTCGCCGTCCTTGATGTCCAGCGAGATGTTGTCCACGGCCGCGAAATCGCCGTAGTGCTTGTTCAGGTTGCGCAGGCTGACCAGGGGTTTGTCGTTCTGCTGGGATGCGTCTTTGATCACGGCACTCATGTCGTACTCCTGGGCGCTCAGGCGCTGATTTCGTTGCGCCGGCGCAGGGCGGCGGCGATCACCATGACCAATACCGACAGGCCGATCAGCAGCGTCGATGCGACGGCGATCACGGGCGTCAGGTCCTGGCGCAGGGTGGTCCACATTTTCACGGGAAGGGTTTGCAGGGTCGGGCTGGCCATCATCACGCTGAGCACCACTTCGTCCCACGAAACCAGGAAGGCGAAGAGGGCGCCGGCCACCATCCCCGGACGAATCGCCGGAAAGGTCACCTTGAACACCGCTTGCAGGCGTGACGCACCGCAGATCACCGCTGCGTCTTCAATCGACTGATCGAACAGTTTCAGCGAGTTGATGATCGAGATAATGGTGAACGGCAGCGCGACGATCACATGGCTGACGACGAAGGCGAACATCGTGCCGGTGTAGCCGAGCTTGAGGAACAGCGCGTACACCGCCACGGCGATGATCACCAGCGGCACGATCATCGGCAGGGTGAACAGACCGTAGAGCATTTCCCGGCCGGGGAAGCGTCCGCGCACCAGCGCGAAGGCCGTCGGCAAACCGAGGGCAACGGCGCAGATCGTGGTCAGCACCGCGACCTTGAGGCTGGCCAGCGCTGCGCTCATCCAGTCGGCGTTGGAGAAGAACTGCACGTACCATTTCAGCGTCCAGCCCGGTGGCGGGAACACCAGCCACTGGGAAGAACCGAACGACAGCAGGACGATGAACACGATCGGCAACAGCAGGAACAGGCCGATCAGCCCGGTGGTGAAATACAGGCCGAAGCGCATCCGGCGACTCATGGCATTGGGCGTCAGGAGCATGTCGGCTTACCTCGCGTTACTGGCGCCAACCGGGGATTCCGGTTGCAGCTTCAGGTAGACGTAGAACAGCACCAGCGTGATGACGATCAGCAACGCGGCGCCGGCGCTGGCCAGGCCCCAGTTGAGGAACGACTGCACCTGCTGAATGATGAATTCCGGCAGCATCATGTTCTGCGCCCCGCCCAGCAGCGCCGGGGTGACGTAGTAACCGAGCGACATCACGAACACCATCAACCCGCCGGACGCCAGACCCGGCCGGCACAGCGGCAGGAACACCCGGAAGAAGTTGGTCCACGGGCTGGCACCACAGATCGAACCGGCCTGCAGGATCATCGGGTCGATGGCCTGCATGGTCGCCTGCAACGGCAGCACGATGAACGGGATCATGATGTAGCTCATGCCGATCACCACGCCGGTCAGGTTGTGCACCATTTCCAACGGCTGATCGATGATGCCCATCGCCATCAAGGCTTTGTTGATGACGCCCGAAGCCTGCAACAGCACCAGCCAGGAATAGGTGCGGGCGAGGAGGCTGGTCCACATCGACAGCAGCACGATGTTCAGAATCCAGCGGCCCCAGCCCCGTGGCACCAGGGTGATTGCCCAGGCCAGCGGGAAGCCCAGCAGCAGGCTGAACACCGTCACCAGTCCCGCCACCGAAAAGGTGTTGAACAGCACCCGGGCGTACGCCGAGTTAGCGAACAATTGTTCATAGTTGCCAAGGCCCGGCACTGGTTCCAGCACGCCGCGCAGCAACAAGCCAATCAGCGGGGCGAGAAAGAACAGACCGAGGAACAGCAGCGCCGGCGCGAGATTGCCGGCGCCGCGCCAGCGTTGCTTGAGGGACGGGGCTTGCGCCATGGCACTCGCCTTTTTGCCTTCAGCCAGGCCGGCAGCGCTCGGGGCGCTCCCGGTGGCAGTGGAGGGACGGGACGCGGTGGCCGCCATTTTCATTTGACCAGCCATTCGTTCCACCGTGTCGCGATGGCCGGACCGTTCTTGGCCCAGTACGCGAAATCAAGAGTGATCTGATCCTTAGCGTAGGCAGTCGGCAGGTTCGGGGCCAGCGTCGAGTCCAGACGCGCCACGCTGTCGACGTTGACCGGGGCGTAGGCGGTCAGGTTGGAGAAGTCGGCCTGGCCTTTGGCACTGCTGGCGCTGGCCAGGAACTTCATCGCCGCGTCCTTGTTTTTCGCGCCCTTTGGCACCACCAGAATGTCGGCCATGACCAGGTTCTGTTTCCAGCTCACACCGACCGGTGCGCCGTCTTCCTGCAGGGCGTGGATCCGGCCGTTCCAGAACTGGCCCATGCTCGCTTCACCGGAGGCCAGCAGTTGCTGCGACTGCGCGCCGCCGCCCCACCAGACGATGTCTTTCTTGATGGTGTCGAGTTTCTTGAAAGCGCGATCAAGATCCAGCGGGTAGAGCTTGTCGGCCGGCACGCCATCGGCGAGCAGGGCCAGTTCAAGCACGCCGGGGCTTGGCCATTTATAGAGGGCGCGTTTGCCGGGGAAGGTCTTGGTGTCGAACAGCGCGCTCCAGTCCTGCGGCTTGTTGGCGCCGAGTTTGCCCTCGTTGTAGCCGAGGACGAAGGAGAAGAAGAACGAACCGACGCCGTGGTCGCTGACGAAACGCGGGTCGATCTTGTCGCGCTGGATCTGTTTGAAATCGAGGGGTTCGAGCAGGCCTTCGGCGGCGGCGCGCAGGGCGAAGTCGGCTTCGACGTCGACCACGTCCCATTGCACGTTGCCGCTTTCGACCATGGCCTTGAGTTTGCCGTAGTCGGTCGGGCCGTCCTGCACGACGGTGATGCCGCTGGCCTTGCTGAACGGATCGGCCCAGGCCTGTTTCTGCGCATCCTGGGTGCTACCGCCCCAGCTGACAAAGTTCACACTCTCGGCGGCCATCGCGGCCTGACCGGTCACGCTCAGCAGTCCCGCGAAAAAGATCGCGGTTGCAGCTTTGTTCAACACCATTTTTACGCCCTCATTGTTGTGTTTTTGAGCGGGCTTGCGTTGTTGCCCGCCTGTCGGGAGCAGTAGCTGGACGGTTTTTCAGGTCATCCGGTCTATGGAATATCATATTATGGTATTCCAAACTTTGTGCAAGCACTTTGCCGTACCGGCTATCTGGCAAACGGGGTTATTCGGTGAAGGGAATGCTCTCGACCACCTCAAGATCGTAGCCAGTCAACCCGGCATATTTCAGCGGCGGGCCCAGGTGGCGCAGCTTGCCGACGCCCAGGTTCTGCAGAATCTGCGCCCCGGTGCCGACCTCCGAATAGATCCGCGATTGCGAGCGACTGAACTGCCGAGGCGGTTGAGTCAGTTGCGGAATGCGCTCCAGCAGCGCCTGGGAAGATTCATGATTGGCCAGCACCACCACAACGCCATGCCCTTCGGCCGCGACCCGTTGCAACGCCGCCCACAACGTCCAGTTCGTCGGCCCGCTGTACTCGGCGCCGACCAGATCCCGCAGCGGATCGATCACGTGCACGCGCACCAGCGTCGGCTCTTCGCGGCGCAGTTCGCCCATGACCATCGCCATGTGCACGCCGCCCTCGATGCGATCTTCGAAAGTAATCAAACGGAACGTGCCATGCACCGTCGGCAACTCCCGCTCGCCGATGCGCTCGATGGTGTGTTCAGTGCTCAGGCGATAGTGGATCAGGTCGGCGATAGTGCCGATCTTGATCCCGTGCTTGCGCGCGAAGACTTCCAGATCCGGACGACGGGCCATGGTGCCGTCGTCGTTCATCACTTCGACGATCACCGAGGCGGGCGTGAAACCAGCCAGCCGCGCCAGATCGCAACCAGCCTCGGTGTGACCGGCACGGGTCAACACGCCACCTTCCTTGGCGCGCAGCGGAAAGATATGGCCCGGCTGCACCAGGTCTTCTGCGCGTGCGTTCGGCGCCACCGCAGCGGCCACCGTACACGCGCGGTCGGCCGCGGAAATCCCGGTAGTCACGCCGACCGCCGCTTCGATGGAGACCGTGAACGCGGTGCTGAATACACTGCCATTGCTCGGCACCATTTGCTCCAGCCCCAGGCGCTGGCAATGATCGTCGGTCAACGTCAGACAAATCAGCCCTCGAGCCTCACGGGCCATGAAACTGATCGCCTCGGGCGTGCAACGGTCGGCGGCCAGTAGCAGGTCGCCTTCGTTTTCCCGATCCTCGTCATCGACCAGCAACACCATTTTGCCGAGGCGATAATCTTCGATGATTTCTTCGATGCTGTTGAAGGCCATGCTGGACTCTCGATATGGGTGAAATTCGTGGTATACCATAATACAAAATCAACCAAGAGGTCACTATGAAGGCGTACTGGATTGCTCACGTGGACATCACCGATCCCGATCACTACATCCAATACACGCAGCGCGCGCCGAAAGCGTTCGCCGAGTTCGGCGCGAAGTTTTTAGCCAGAGGCGGGCGCAGCGAAGCGATGGAAGGTCGGGCGACGCCGCAGCGCAGCGTGGTGATTGAATTCGAAAGCTACGAGCAGGCCGTGGCGTGCTACCACTCGGCGGCGTATCAGGAAGCGAAGAGCTACCGCGAGGAGTGGGCGCGGGCGGAGATCATTATTGTGGAAGGGATGGCGCCGTAAGCGGCGCGGGCAGGACGATCAACGCATGAAATGAATCTTGCCGCTGTCGTCATTGCCCATGTACATGCCATAAACCCCGGCCTGGCGTTCCTCGATGTAGCGTTCGAGGATCTGCCGGATCGCCGGGTAATAGATCTGCTCCCACGGGATGTCTTCCGGGGCGAAGAACTTGCAAGCGAGGGTTTCCGGGCCGTACTGGCCGGTGATCTCCAGCGCGAGGGCGCGGAAGATGATGTAGACCTCGCTGATCTTCGGCACGCTGAAGATCGAGTACGGCGAGACGATTTCCGCGCGTACGCCGCTTTCTTCCCAGACTTCGCGCAGGGCAGCCTGTTCGGTGGTCTCGCCGCTTTCCATGAAACCGGCGGGCAAGGTCCAGGTGCCGGGGCGCGGGGGAATCGCTCGTTGGCACAAGAGGTATTTGCCGTCCTGCTCGATGATGCAGCCGGCGATGATCTTCGGGTTTACATAGTGGATGTAGCCGCAGCCGCGGCACATCAGGCGCTCGTGCGTATCGCCCGGCGGCACCTGCTGACCGAGGTCAGCGCCACCGCATTTCGGGCAAAAGCTCGGGCTGAACATGTCAGTGACCTATGCGCGGTTCTTTCAGCGCGATGGGCAGGGTGATCGGTGGAGTGGCGCCGGTCTCTTCCTGCTTGCGCTTGAGGTAGTCGAGGGCCACGGCAGCCGCAGCGCGCACGTGATCGACGCACGCCTGATGCGCCGCCAGCGGATCGCCGCTCTTGATCGCCTCGACCATTTTTTCCATTTCGTGGTTACTGGCGCCGCGACGGTTTTCCTGGGAGACCGACGTCGCCCGCAGGTAGCTGATGCGCGCCTGCAACTGACGCAGCTGAGTGGCCGCGACATGGTTGCCCGAGCCTTCCAGCAGCACGTCGTAGAAACCCTGTACCGAGTCGATCACCTGTTGCAGTTCGCCGTCCTTGAGCGCCTTGCGGTTCTCGTCGAGGGCTTTTTCCAGGGCCTTGATGTCCTTGGCCTTGGCGCGCAGGGTGAACAGCTGGACGATCAGGCCTTCGAGTACGCAACGCAGCTCATAGATGTCGACCGCATCGGCGAGGGTGATGATCGCTACGCGCGGGCCTTTGGCGTCAGCGAACTCGACCAGACCTTCGGATTCCAGGTGACGCAAGGCTTCACGCACCGACGTACGGCTCACGCCCAGGCGATCGCACAGATCGCGCTCCACCAGGCGATCGCCCGGCAGCAGCTGGAAGTTCATGATGGCGCTTCGCAGTTTATCCAGCACGATTTCGCGCAGGGTGACGGGGTTGCGATTGACCTTGAAGCTGTCGTCGAGTGGCAGGCGTTTCATGGGGTCCGCTCTTTAAGGTGGCTGTCCATGCCAGACGGGCATCAAAACAGCCGAGGGGTTAACTGGAGGCCTCGGCGTCGGCTTCGGCGAAGGCTTCACGGGCGAGCCGGAAACTGTCCACGGCTGCCGGGACGCCGCAATAAATACCGACCTGAAGCAGAATTTCGCGTATTTGCTCACGACTCAGGCCGTTACGCAAGGCGCCGCGCACATGCAGTTTCAGTTCGTGCGGGCGGTTGAGCGCCGAGATCATCGCCAGGTTGATCATGCTGCGCTCCTTGAGCGACAGGCCTTCGCGTCCCCAGACGTGACCCCAGCAGTATTCGGTGACCATTTCCTGCAACGGGCGGGTGAAGTCGTCGGCGTTCTCGATCGAGCGCTGCACATAGGCTTCGCCCAGCACCTGGGTGCGGATCTTCAGGCCCTTTTCGTACTTGTCGTTGTTCATCATTACCCCTCACACCACCATTCCCTGTGGGAGCGAGCTTGCTCGCGATAGCGTCAGCACCCGCAACATTGATGTCGACTGACACTACGCCTTCGCGAGCAAGCTCGTTCCCACAGGGTTTCGCATTATTTTCTCAACCCAGTGTCGGCAACGCGCCGAGCTTGCCCTTGTGATAAATCATCGGCGTCACCGGCTGCTCCGGCAGGATCAGGTTCTTCACCGCGCCAACGATGATCGCGTGGTCGCCACCGTCGTATTCACGCCACAGTTCGCACTCGATGATCGCCGTGGCTTTGGCGAGGATCGGGTTACCGAGCTCGCTCAAATGCCACTCGATGCCGTTGGCCTTGTCCTTGCCTTTGCCGGCGAAGGCGTAGGCCTCGGCGGTCTGGTCGGCGGACAGCAAATGGATCGCGAAACGCTTGCTGTCGCGCAGCACCGGGTAGGTGTCGGAAGCGTAGTTGGGGCAGAACAGCACCAGCGCCGGGTCAATCGACAGCGCACTGAAGGCGCTGGCGGTGATGCCGACGATGCCGCCATCCGGGTCAAGGGTGGTGACCACCGTGACCCCGGACGGAAACGAGCTCATGACGTCTTTGTAAATGCCGGGTTCGATCATGTCGCAGGACTCCTAACGCATCACAAACGGATCAGGCATCGGCGCCTGGGAGAGGTTGATCCACACCGTTTTCAGTTCGGTGTAGGCCAGCACCGAATCGATGCCGCTTTCGCGTCCATAGCCACTGTTCTTGAAACCACCGATCGGTGCCATTGCCGACACCGCGCGGTACGTGTTGACCCAGATGATCCCCGAACGCACGTCCCGGGCCAGGCGATGGGCGCGGCCCAGATCGCGGGTCCAGATGCCGGCGGCGAGGCCGAACTGTGAGTCGTTGGCAATCGCCAGCGCTTCGGCTTCATCCTTGAAACGGATCACCGAGGCCACCGGGCCGAAGACTTCTTCCTGCATGATCTTCATCGAGTTGCGATCGCACTCGAACAGCGTCGGCTCATAGAACCAGCCGTCGCCCACACCGCTCGGCCGCTTGCCGCCCAGACGCAGGCGCGCACCTTCGGCAATCGCATCAGCCACCAGACCTTCAACTACCGCCAGTTGCTGCGCGGTGGCCATCGGGCCCATTTCGCTGCTGTCGTCCTGCGGGTTGCCGATGCGGATGCGCTGGGCGCGCTCCACCAAACGGCTGACGAACTCGTCGTAGATTTCATCCTGCACCAGCAGTCGCGAACCGGATACGCAACTCTGCCCGGACGCCGCGTAGATCCCGGCGATGGCGCCGTTGATCGCGCTGTCGAGATCGGCGTCGGCGAAGATGATATTCGGCGACTTGCCGCCCAGTTCCAGCGATAGCTTGGCGAAGTTCTCGGCACTGCTGCGCACCACATGCCGGGCCGTGGCCGCGCCGCCGGTGAAGGCGATCTTGCGGATCAGCGGATGACGGGTGAGGGCGGCGCCGGTGCTCGGGCCGTAGCCGGTGACGACGTTGACCACACCCGGCGGAATCCCGGCTTCGAGGGCCAGGCGCGCCAGTTCCAGAATGGTCGCCGAGGCGTGCTCGGAGGGTTTGATCACGATGGTGTTGCCCGCCGCCAGCGCCGGCGCCAGTTTGATCGCAGTCAGATAAAGCGGGCTGTTCCACGGAATGATCGCGGCGACCACGCCCATGGCTTCGTGCACGGTGTAGGCGAACAGATCGGGTTTATCCAGCGGCAGGGTGCCGCCTTCGAGCTTGTCGGCGAGGCCGGCGGTGTAGTGGAAGAACTCCGGCAGATAGCCGACCTGACCCCGGGTTTCGCGGATCAGTTTGCCGTTGTCGCGGCTTTCCAGCTGCGCCAGTTGTTCCTTGTTTTCAGCGATCAGGTCACCGAGACGACGCAGCAGTTTGCCGCGCGCGGTGGCGGTCAAACCACGCCATGCCGGGCTGTCGAACGCGGTCTGCGCGGCTTGCACGGCGCGCTCGACGTCGGCTTCGTCAGCGTCGGGCAGTTCGGCCCAGGGTTCGGCCAGCGCCGGGTTGAGGCTTTCGAAAGTCTTGCCGGAGAGGGCGTCGACCCATTCTCCGCCGATGCACATCTGGAAGCGTGCGAGCGTCATGCAACGATCCCCTTTATATGGTTTTGTCGGGCGTGTGCGGTGTCGAGAAATTCCAGCAGCGTCTGGTTCACCAGCCGTGGCGACTCTACCGGCATCATATGCCGTTGTTCGGGCAGCACGGCAACCTTCGCGCCGGGAATGCGCGCGGCCAGTTGCTCGGCCATTTCCGGGGTCGATCCGGGGTCCAGCTCGCCAGTGGCGATCAGCGTCGGCGCCTGGATGCTGCCCAAGTCGTCGGCGCGGTACATGTCCTGGGTGGCGAACAGTTCGTAGGTGGTCAGGTAGCCTTGCGGATCATTGCCGGCGAGGGTCTGGCGGATCGCGGCGATCTGCGCCGGGTTGGCCGCCTGATATTCGCGGCTGAACCAGCGCGACAGCGCCGCTTCGGCATTCGCGTCCGGCCCGTGTTCGGCGGCTTGCGCGGTGCGGGCGATGACGCCGGCGCGCTGCTCTTCGCTGCGGTTGAACACGCTGTTGAGCACCACCAGGCTTTTCAGGCGTTCCGGGTAATGCAGGGCAAACGCCCGCGCCACCAGACCGCCCATGGAGAAGCCGATCACCGACGCCTCGGGCAATTGCAGGTGGTCGAGCAGCTCCAGCAACTGATCGGCATAGCCGAGCAGGGCGGTGCCGCTGGCCGGTCGCGGGCTGGCGCCATGGCCGAGCATGTCGTAGGCGATCACCCGGTATTGCGTGGCCAGGCCAACGATCTGGCCGCCCCACATTTCTTTGTTCAGGCCCACGCCGTGGATCAACACCACGGGTTGGCCTTGGCCGGTCGCCAGATAACTGGTGCCGGCCGGGGTGAGTTCAGCGGTGAGCCGAATCATGGAGCGCTCCTGCAATGCCTTTTTTATTGTGATTACTGGGCTTTTTCGGCGGCCAGTTCTTCCAGATCGATGTAGCGGTTGCCGATGCGCGGGTGCAGGCGACCACCGTCGGCGCAACCGAGCACCACGACGATTTCGTCGGCGCGCGGGGCGTCTTCGATCTGCATTTCCAGGGTGATGTAGTGCGAGCGCAGGCCTTCGTCGTCCTTGTGCATCATCGGGATCTGAATCGAAGTGCCCGGACCGCCGCGCTTGTTGGTGAAACTCAGGTAACTCTTGGCCTTGACCGCTTCGCGGTAGTGATTGCCGAAGCGCAGGGTGTGGATCACCGCCGACGCGTGCTCGATTTCGCCATCGGCGCCGACCACCGCGGCTTTGCCGTAGGCCTCGATCTTCTCGGCACCGCCGATGATGCCCACCAGACGCTCGACCATCATCGCGCCGAGGTCGGAGCAATTGGCGCGGATCTGCGGCTTGAGGTCTTCGACAAAGCCGTTGCCGACCCATGGGTTCTTCATCACGACGGCCAGGCCGACCATGGTCACCGGGGTATCGGACGCCTTGCCGCCTTCGATGAAGGTTTCTTCGACATAGCTGACGATCTTGCGAATTTCGAAACTCATGAGCTGCTCCGTAGGGGATAAAGAGTGTCTGTGCGTCTGATGGTATACCATAATACCGATCGTGCAAGTCCCCCTCGCAAGAATCCCTGCCATCAGTCGGACGAATGCCCGCGTATTCAGCCGCCGCTGTAGTCCCTTTCGGTTAACAAAAGATAACGTTGCGCCGATTGTCAGACGTTTCGAATGCCCGATAGGATGAGCCAGCTTCCGAAGGGGCTCTGGATGGCGGGTTTCAGGACTATGCTTGTGACCAGGCAGTCACCGTGAGCACCCTTGCGGCGCCCTTTAAGGTCCATGACCAACAATAATAAACAGGGGAAGGTCTATGAGTCGTTGCCGCCCGCCGGCGTTACGCAACACCGCGTTGCTGGCCACAGCACTCTCTCTGCTGGGCTTTGCCACATTGTCGGCGCCGGTTCTCGCCGCCGAAGCGCCTGCCGATGTGGTCTATTCCACCGAATCGGCCAAGGCCTCGAAAAGCCTGATGCTCGATGTCGTTCACGCCGGAACCCGGCTGGTGGCGGTCGGGGATCGCGGGCACATTCTCTATTCCGACGACCAGGGCAAGACCTGGACCCAGGCCAAAGTGCCGAGCCGCCAGTTGCTGACCGCCGTGTATTTCGTCGATGACAAGCACGGCTGGGCCGTCGGCCACGACGCGCAGATCCTCGCCAGCGAAGACGGCGGCCTGACCTGGACCAAACAGTTCGAAGACCTCAAGCGCGAATCGCCGTTGCTCGACGTCTGGTTCAAGGACGTCAACAGTGGTCTGGCCGTGGGTGCCTACGGCGCGCTGCTGGAAACCACCGACGGCGGCAAAAACTGGGAAGACGTCAGCGATCGCCTCGACAACGAAGACCAGTTCCACCTCAACGCCATCGCTTCGGTAAAAGACGCCGGCCTGTTCATCGTCGGCGAGTCGGGCAGCATGTTCCGCTCCGCCGACTGGGGCCAGACCTGGGAAAAACTCGAAGGCCCGTACGAAGGCTCGCTGTTCGGCGTGATCGGCACGGCGCAACCGCAAACCCTGCTGGCTTACGGTCTGCGCGGCAACCTTTACCGCTCCACCGATTTCGGCAGCAGCTGGGAGCAGGTCGAACTGAAAGCTGCGCGCGGTTCGCTGGAGTTCGGCCTGTCCGGCGCCACGCTGCTCGAAGACGGCTCCATCGTCATCGTCGGCAACGGCGGCTCAGTGGTCAGCAGCAGCGACAACGGCGAAACCTTCAGCGTGTTCAACCGTCCGGATCGCATCTCGCTGTCGTCGGTCACCGCCGCCGGCAACGGCAATCTGATCCTGAGCGGACAGGGTGGCGTTCGCGTGACTACTGCGAACGGCGCCGAGCTGGGCAAATGAGCCGAATCAATAATAAGAAGGCGGGGCTATGACTTCCTTGAGCACTCATCATCAGGACAAGGCGACGTTTCTCGAGCGCCTGATCTTCAACAACCGCCCGGCAGTGATCGTGATCTGCCTGCTGGTCAGCATTTTCCTGTTCTGGCAGGCCACGCTGATCCGCCCGTCCACCAGTTTCGAAAAGATGATCCCGCTCAAGCATCCGTTCATTGAAAAGATGATGGAGCACCGTAACGATCTGGCGAACCTGGGCAACACCGTGCGCATTTCGGTGGAAGCGAAGGATGGCGACATTTTCTCCAAGGAGTACATGGAGACCCTGCGTCAGATCAACGACGAGGTGTTCTACATCTCCGGCGTCGACCGTTCCGGCCTCAAGTCGCTGTGGAGCCCGAGCGTGCGCTGGACCGAAGTGACCGAGGAAGGTTTTGCCGGCGGCGAAGTGATCCCGCAGAGCTACAACGGTTCCCAGGACAGCCTCGATCTGCTGCGCAACAACGTGCTCAAGTCCGGTCAGGTCGGGCGTCTGGTGGCCAACGACTTCAAGTCGAGCATCGTCGACATCCCGCTGCTGGAGTCCTACCCGGACCCGCAGGATCAGGGCAAGCTGTTGGCGCTGGATTATCGCCAGTTCTCCCATGAGCTCGAAGACAAGATCCGCAACAAGTTCGAAGCGCAGAACCCCAACGTCAAGATCCACATCGTCGGCTTCGCCAAGAAGGTCGGTGACCTGATCGACGGCCTGGTGATGGTGGTCATGTTCTTCGGCATCGCTTTCGTCATCACCCTGATCCTGCTGCTGTGGTTCACCAACTGCCTGCGCAGCACCGTGGCGGTGTTGAGCACCACGCTGGTGGCGGTGGTCTGGCAACTGGGGTTGATGCACTTTTTCGGGTTCGGCCTCGATCCGTATTCGATGCTGGTGCCGTTCCTGATTTTCGCCATCGGCATTTCCCACGGCGTGCAGAAAATCAACGGTATCGCCCTGCAATCCGGTGAGGCAGACAACGCGTTGACGGCTGCACGGCGGACATTCCGTCAGCTGTTCCTGCCGGGGATGATCGCGATTCTGGCGGACGCCGTCGGCTTCATCACGCTGCTGATCATCGACATCGGCGTGATCCGCGAACTGGCCATCGGCGCTTCCATCGGTGTGGCGGTGATCGTGTTCACCAACCTGATTCTGCTGCCGGTGGCGATTTCCTATGTCGGCATCAGCAAGCGCGCCATCGCCAAGAGCAAGAAGGACGCGCACCGCGAGCATCCGTTCTGGCGCCTGCTGTCGAACTTCGCCAACCCGAAAGTCGCCCCGATTTCCATCGCCTTGGCGCTGGTCGCTTTCGGTGGCGGTCTCTGGTACAGCCAGAACCTGAAGATCGGCGACCTCGACCAGGGCGCGCCGGAACTGCGTCCGGACTCGCGCTACAACAAGGACAACAACTTCATCATCAGCAACTACTCGACCAGTTCCGACGTGCTGGTGGTGATGGTCAAGACCAAGTCCGAAGGTTGCTCGCGCTATGAAGCCATGGCGCCGATCGACGAGCTGATGTGGAAGATGCAGAACACCGAGGGCGTGCAGTCGGCAATCTCGCTGGTGACCGTGTCCAAGCAGATGATCAAGGGCATGAACGAGGGCAACCTGAAATGGGAAACCCTGTCACGCAACCCGGACGTGCTGAACAACTCCATCGCCCGGGCCGACGGCCTGTACAACAACAGTTGCTCGCTGGCACCGGTGCTGGTGTTCCTCAACGACCACAAGGCCGAAACCCTGGATCGCGCGGTGCATGCGGTGCAGGACTTCGCCAAGGAAAACAACAAGGAAGGCCTGGAATTCATCCTCGCGGCCGGTAACGCCGGGATCGAGGCGGCCACCAACGAAGTGATCAAGAAGTCCGAGCTGACCATTCTGATCCTGGTGTACATCTGCGTGGCGGTCATGTGCATGATCACCTTCCGCTCGTGGGCGGCGACCTTGTGCATCGTGCTGCCGCTGGTGTTGACCTCGGTGCTGGGCAACGCGCTGATGGCGTTCATGGGTATCGGCGTGAAGGTTGCGACGTTGCCGGTGGTGGCGCTGGGCGTGGGGATCGGCGTGGACTACGGCATCTACATCTACAGCCGTCTGGAAAGTTTCCTGCGTGCCGGCCTGCCGTTGCAGGAAGCCTATTACCAGACCCTGAAATCCACCGGTAAAGCAGTGCTGTTCACCGGTCTGTGCCTGGCCATCGGCGTGTGCACCTGGATCTTCTCGGCGATCAAGTTCCAGGCCGACATGGGCCTGATGCTGACCTTCATGCTGCTGTGGAACATGTTCGGTGCGCTGTGGCTGCTGCCGGCACTGGCGAAGTTCCTGATCAAGCCGGAGAAACTGGCGGGGCAGAAGGGGAATTCGTTGTTTGCTCACTGAGCCGGTTGGCTGAAATGAAAAAGCCGCAACCTTTAAGGGTTGCGGCTTTTTTATGTCTGCGGTGAGGGCAAGCGGTCTCAAGGCTTAAGAAAGTTCGGTGCCTAGCACGACGCTAAGCGCACTCCGCGCATCATCCAGCTGCACCAACGTCGCATGCCGCGCCCCCAACGCATCCCGATTCTCGATCGCGGTCAAAATCGCCTTGTGCCGAGGCAACGCCAGTTCATGCAGATTCGGCCGCTGGTTCGAATGCTTCAGCGCCTCGGCAATCGCCACCGACAGCATGTTGCACAGGTTCGCCAGCAAATCGTTGTGAGTCGCGTCGGCAATTCGGCTGTGAAAGTCCAGATCCGGTTGCAGCAAGGCTTCCGGCGTCGGCGCCGCTTCCATGCGCTGGTAAGCCTCTGCAATCGACGCGATATCAGCATCGGTGGCGTGCTGGGCGGCGAGGGCGGCGGCGGCCGGTTCTATGATGCTGCGCACGCTGGTCAGGACGTTGAAGAACTCGTTCTGCGGGCTGCTTTGCATCAGCCAGTGCAGCACGTCCGGGTCGAGCATGTGCCATTCGCGGCGTGGCTTGACCACGGTGCCGACGCGCGGTTTCGAATACACCAGGCCCTTGGCGACCAGTACTCGGGTGGCTTCGCGCAACACCGGCCGGCTGACCGCATATTCCTCGCAGAGCAAGGCTTCGGCGGGCAGCTTGTCGCAGGGCAGAAAGCGTCCGGAAACAATCTGCATGCCCAGTTCCTGGACGATGCGCGAGTGCATGCTTTTACGGTCGGAAGGTTTGCGGTAATCCATGGGGAGTGGCGCGATCCTGAGCGATGGAGATGCCGCGCATCATAGCAGGCACGGCGTAATCTGGAGCGAGGCAATGATCGTTCCCACGTCGAGGCGTCGAACCGTCTGCGTGGGAATGCCTGAAGGGACGCTCTGCGTTCCAGTTCTCGAATGGGACGCAGAGCGTCCCAGGCTGCATTCCCACGCAGAGCGTGGGAACGATCAGGGCAGGGGAAGGCGGTGTTAGTGGGAATGGCGGGGAACTTCAGCCCCTCGGCAACCGACGAGGAAGTCGAAATCGCAACCTTGATCCGCCTGCAGCACATGGTCGATATACAGCTGACGATACCCACCCACCAGCAGTTGCTGTGGCGGTTGCAGATCCGCCATGCGCGCCGCCAATTCAGCGTCCGGAATGTCCAGATGCAAACGCCCGCTGGCGCAGTCCAGCTCGATCCAGTCACCTTCCTTCACCGCCGCCAAAGGCCCGCCGGCCGCTGCTTCCGGGGCGACGTGCAAGACAACGGTGCCGTAAGCGGTGCCGCTCATGCGCGCGTCGGAAATACGCACCATGTCGGTCACGCCCTGCGCCAGCAGTTTGGCCGGCAGCCCCATGTTGCCGACTTCGGCCATGCCCGGATAACCCTTCGGCCCGCAGTTCTTCATCACCAGAATCGAGTTCTCATCGACGTCCAGTTCCGGGTCGTTGATTCGCGCCTTGTACATGTCGAAGTTCTCGAACACGACCGCGCGGCCACGGTGCTGCATCAGTTCCGGGGTGGCGGCTGACGGCTTGAGCACCGCGCCCAGTGGCGCCAGGTTACCGCGCAACACGCAGATGCCGCCGTCGGCGCGGATCGGATTGTCGAGGGTGCGGATCACTTCGTCTTCACCGTAGATCGGCGCGTCCTTGGTGTTCTCGCCAATGGATTTGCCGTTGACGGTCAACGCGTTCGGATTCGGAATCAGATTGGCCTCGCCGAGACGTCGCAGCACGGCCGGCAAACCGCCCGCGTAGTAGAACTCCTCCATCAGGAAACGCCCGGACGGTTGCAGGTCGACGATGGTCGGCATGCCGCGACCGATGCGCGTCCAGTCGTCCAGATCCAGCTCGACGCCGATGCGTCCGGCGATGGCTTTGAGGTGGATTACCGCGTTGGTCGAACCGCCAATGGCCGCGTTGACCCGGATCGCGTTTTCGAAGGCTTCCTTGGTCAAGATCTTCGACAGCTTCAAGTCTTCACGCACCATCTCTACCGCGCGCATGCCGGACATGTGCGCCAACACATAACGCCGCGCATCCACTGCCGGAATCGCCGCGTTGTGCGGCAGGGAAGTGCCCAGTGCTTCGGCCATGCAGGCCATGGTCGACGCGGTGCCCATTGTGTTGCAGGTACCGGCCGAGCGGGACATGCCGCCCTCGGCCGCGAGGAAATCGTCAATCGTGATGGTGCCGGCCTTGACCTGCTCGCTGAGCTGCCAGACCACCGTGCCGGAACCAATGTCCTTGCCCTTGTGCTTGCCGTTGAGCATCGGCCCGCCAGTGACGACGATCGCCGGCACGTCGCAGCTGGCCGCGCCCATCAGCAGGGCCGGGGTGGTCTTGTCGCAACCGGTCAGCAGCACCACGCCGTCAATCGGGTTGCCGCGAATCGCTTCCTCGACGTCCATGCTCGCCAGGTTGCGGGTGAGCATGGCGGTCGGGCGCAGGTTCGATTCACCGTTGGAGAACACCGGAAATTCCACCGGAAAACCACCAGCCTCGATCACCCCGCGTTTGACGTGCTCCGCGATCTGGCGGAAGTGCGCGTTGCACGGGGTCAGTTCCGACCAGGTGTTGCAGATGCCGATGATCGGCTTGCCGTGGAACTGATGGTCGGCGATGCCCTGATTCTTCATCCAGCTGCGGTACATGAAGCCGTTCTTGTCGGCCGTGCCAAACCATTGGGCGGAGCGCAGGGTGGGTTTCTTATCAGACATGATCGATTCTCTTATTGTAAGACTATTGTTTGCGAGCCTCGGCTAAACATAAGCGCAAAATCGACGGTTTGGAAGTGTTGTTGCGTAATTAGTATTACTATATAGTCGATTTCGACGGAGGGATGGCCCTGGCGATTTTCCGCGAGAGGCGTCCCCCGAGGTTCCATAAAAACAACAATCGGAGACCGATCTCATGAGCCAGGAACTGCGGCTTGTCCGGCGCATCACGCTGAAACTGATTCCCTTCCTGATCCTGCTGTACCTGATCGCCTATGTGGATCGCTCCGCCGTCGGCTTCGCCAAGCTGCACATGGGCGCCGACATCGGTATCGGCGATGCCGCCTACGGCCTCGGCGCCGGGCTGTTTTTCATCGGCTACTTTCTGTTTGAAATCCCCAGCAACCTGATGCTCGAACGCTTCGGCGCGCGGCGCTGGTTCGCGCGGATCATGATCACCTGGGGCGCGATCACCATCGGCATGGCCTTCGTCCAGGGCCCGCACAGTTTCTACGTGATGCGCTTTCTGCTCGGCGCGGCGGAGGCGGGGTTCTTTCCCGGCGTTCTGTACTACATCACCCAATGGTTCCCGGTGCGCCATCGCGGCAAGATCCTCGGGCTGTTCATCCTTTCCCAACCCATCGCGATGATGATCACCGGCCCCGTGTCCGGCGGCCTGCTGGGCATGGACGGCATCCTCGGCCTGCATGGCTGGCAGTGGCTGTTCATCGTCATCGGCACCCCGGCGATCCTGCTGACCTGGCCGGTATTGCGCTGGTTGCCGGACGGCCCGCAGCAAGTGAAATGGATGGACCAGGCCGAGAAGGACTGGCTGACCGGCGAGCTGAAAAAGGACCTGCAGGAATACGGCCAGACCCGTCACGGCAATCCGCTGCATGCGCTGAAGGACAAACGCGTGTTGCTGCTGGCGCTGTTCTACCTGCCGGTGACCCTGAGCATTTATGGCCTGGGCCTGTGGCTGCCGACCCTGATCAAACAGTTCGGCGGCAGCGATCTGGTGACCGGTTTCGTGTCATCGGTGCCGTACATCTTCGGGATCATCGGCCTGCTGATCATTCCGCGCAGTTCCGACCGTCTGAATGATCGCTACGGCCATCTGGCGGTGCTCTATGTGCTGGGCGCGATCGGCCTGTTCCTCAGTGCCTGGTTGTCGTTGCCGGTGGCGCAACTGGCGGCGTTGTGTCTGGTGGCGTTCGCGCTGTTTTCCTGCACGGCGGTGTTCTGGACGCTGCCGGGGCGGTTCTTTGCCGGCGCCAGCGCGGCGGCCGGGATTGCCTTGATCAACTCGGTGGGCAACCTCGGTGGCTACATCGGCCCGTTCGTGATCGGCGCCTTGAAGGAATACACCGGCAACCTCGCTTCGGGCCTGTACTTCCTGTCCGGGGTGATGGTGTTCGGGCTGATTCTGACGGGCGTCGTCTATCGCTTGCTCGAGCGCAAGCATGTACTGCCGGTTAACCAATTCGCCGCCAGCGCACGCGGTGCTACCCGTACCTGAATGACTATCACCGACCCTGTGGGAGCGAGCTTGCTCGCGAAGTGGTCGGCACATTCAACATTTGTGGTGACTGATGCACCGCCTTCGCGAGCAAGCTCGCTCCCACAGGGATCAGCGGTGTTTTTGAGGTAATAGGAGAAAAACATGCATCTGGTTCAATTCGAATTGAGTAGCGGCGAGCGCCGTGTCGGGGTGGTCGAGGACGGTCTGGTGCGTGAAGTGCAGGATGCGCGCACGGTTCGCGATCTGGCCCTGGCCGCGATCGAGGCCGGCAGCACCCTCGCGCAGCAAGTGCAAACCCTGGGCCTGGGCATCAGTCACGATTACGCCGAATTGCTGGCCAACCTGCGCATCCTGCCGCCACTGGATCACCCGGACCCGGCGCACCTGTTGGTCAGCGGCACCGGCCTCACGCACCTCGGCAGCGCCTCGGCCCGGGACAAGATGCACCAGCAGGCCGGCGATGAAGCGGCGATGACCGACACCATGCGTATCTTCAAGTGGGGCGTGGAGGGCGGCAAACCGGCGGCGGGGCAGGCGGGCGTGCAGCCGGAGTGGTTCTACAAAGGCGACGGCAGCATTGTCGTGCGTCCCGGTCAGCCGTTCCCGCTGCCGCCGTTTGCCGAAGACGCCGGCGAGGAACCGGAAATGGCCGGCCTCTACATCATCGGCCACGACGGCAAGCCGTATCGCCTCGGTTTCGCGGTGGGCAACGAGTTCTCCGATCACGTCATGGAGCGCAAGAACTACCTGTACCTCGCCCACTCGAAACTGCGCAGTTGCAGCTACGGCCCGGAGCTGCGCGTCGGTGAATTGCCGCAACACTTGGCCGGTACGAGCCGCATCCTGCGCGACGGCGAAGTGCTTTGGCAGAACGAGTTCCTCAGCGGCGAGGCCAACATGTGCCACAGCCTCGCGAACCTCGAATACCACCATTTCAAGTACAGCCAGTTCCTGCGCCCCGGTGACGTGCACATTCACTTTTTCGGCACCGCGACCCTGTCGTTCGCCGATGGCATCCGCACTCAGCCCGGCGACGTGTTCGAGATCAGCCAGGCCGAATTCGGCGCACCGCTGGTCAACGGCATCGCTCCGGTCGCAGCGGCATTCGAACCGGACAGCATCGGCACCCTTTAAGGAGATCCCATGACTCAGATTCTCGGTCACAACTACATCGGCGGTCGTCGCAGTGCGGCGGGCGACGTCAAGCTGCAAAGCGTCGACGCCACCACGGGCGAGGCACTGCCTCACGACTTCATTCAGGCCACGGAAGCGGAAGTGGACGCCGCCGCCAAGGCCGCTGCGGCGGCGTATCCGGCGTATCGCAGCCTCAGCGCCGAACGCCGCGCGCAGTTTCTCGATGCGATTGCCGATGAGCTGGACGCACTGGGCGATGATTTCGTCGCCGTAGTCTGCCGCGAAACCGCACTGCCGGCCGGGCGGATTCAAGGTGAAAGAGGGCGCACCAGCGGCCAGATGCGCTTGTTCGCCAAAGTCCTGCGGCGCGGTGATTTCTACGGTGCGCGCATCGACCTGCCGTTGCCGGATCGTCAACCGCTGCCACGTCCGGATCTGCGCCAGTACCGCATCGGCCTCGGCCCAGTGGCGGTGTTCGGTGCGAGCAATTTTCCGCTGGCATTCTCCACCGCCGGCGGCGATACCGCATCGGCGCTGGCGGCCGGTTGCCCGGTGGTGTTCAAGGCCCACAGCGGTCATATGGCCACCGCTGAGCTGGTCGCCGATGCACTGATCCGTGCAGCAGAAAAAACCGCCATGCCCGCTGGCGTGTTCAACATGATCTACGGCGGCGGTGTCGGCGAATGGCTGGTCAAACATCCGGCCATTCAGGCGGTAGGTTTCACCGGTTCGCTGCGGGGCGGACGGGCGCTGTGCGACATGGCCGCCGCCCGTCCGCAGCCGATCCCGGTGTTCGCCGAGATGTCGAGCATCAATCCGGTGATCGTGCTGCCTCAGGCCCTGGCCGTGCGTTCGGAAACTGTCGCCCGCGATCTGACCGCGTCGGTGGTGCAGGGCTGCGGTCAGTTCTGTACCAATCCGGGCTTGGTGATCGGCATCCGCTCGCCACAATTCACGGCATTCGTTGAGCAAGTCGCGGCGCTGATCGGTGATCAACCGGCGCAAACCATGCTCAATGCCGGCACGCTGGGCAGCTACGGCAAGGGCCTGGAAAAACTCCTGGCGCACGCCGGCATCGAGCATCTGGCGGGCAATCCGCAACAGGGCAATCAGGCGCAGCCGCAGTTGTTCAAGGCGGAAGTCAGCCTGCTGATCGATGGCGATGAAGTGCTGCAGGAAGAAGTGTTCGGCCCGACCACGGTGATCGTCGAAGTGGCCGACAAGGCGCAGCTGAGCGCGGCGTTGCAGGGCCTGCATGGACAACTGACGGCGACAATCATCGGCGAGCAGGCGGATTTCGAACGCTTCCCGGAACTGACGCCTTTGCTGGAACAGAAGGTCGGGCGGATCCTGCTCAATGGTTATCCGACCGGTGTCGAAGTCTGTGATTCGATGGTTCACGGCGGGCCGTATCCGGCGACGTCCGATGCCCGCGGCACCTCGGTGGGTACGTTGGCGATCGATCGCTTCCTGCGCCCGGTGTGCTTCCAGAACTACCCCGACAGCCTGCTGCCGGAACCGCTGAAAAACGCCAACCCGTTGCGTATTCAGCGGCTGGTCGACTGCAAGCCATCGCGCGACGCCCTCTAACTCACGCCACATGATCGTTCCCACGTCGAGGCGTCGAACCGTCCGCGTGGGAATGCCTCGAGGGACGCTCCGCGTTCCAGCTCTGGAAGGGACGCGGAGCGTCCCGGGCTGCATTCCCACGCAGAGCGTGGGAACGATCAAGAGCTGGAGCGTTGGAGCGATCAGGGCGGGAGCTCAGCGCCTGCTTTGAGCTATCATTGGCCCTTTCCCCCTGAAAGACATGATTGCCATGACTGCCGTAACCGACACCCTTCTCAACGCCCTCGAACACTGCGGTATGGTCGAAATCGACGGCCTGCACGCTTTCGAATTCGCCCTCGACGAAGACGACAACCTGCACATCGAATGCATCGATGGCCGGGCAGCCAAGCATTGGGAGTTCACCCCGGCTCAGGTGGCAGCGGCGACGTTTGATGAAGATCTGCAGAGCTGGCTGATCGTCGGTTTTTCCAGCGACACCAAAACCGTTGGCGAACACCGTCTGGTCTGCCTTGGCGATGTACTGAGCAGCGCCGACGACGAGGATGAAACCGAATGAACATGCGTAAATTCTGGCCATTGCTGATGGCCGGCAGCGTCGGCGCGATGGGGCTTTCCAGTGCCTCGGCCGAAAGCTTCCAGTTGCTGGTCGGCTCCTACACCGCCGGCACCAGCGAAGGCATCTACCGGATGAACTTCGACAGCGCCACCGGCCAGATCGACGCCAAGCCGCTGCAAGTGATCAAGAGCGAAAACCCGTCGTGGCTGACCCTGTCCAAGGATCAGCACCGGGTGTTCGTGGTCAATGAAAACGGTCCTGGCCAGACAGATCCGGTCGGCCGCGTCAGCAGTTATTCTATCGATCCGAAGACCCACGTCCTGACCCTGATCAATCAGGTCCAGAGCCTGGGCAACGAGCCGACCCATTCGAGCCTCAGCGGCGACGCCAGCCATCTGTTCGTCAGCAACTACTCGGTGGTTGAAGATCCGGGTGGCACCCTCGCGGTGTTGCCGGTGGGCAGCGACGGCAAGCTCAAACCGGTGGTGCAGATGAGCGCGCACCCGGCGAGCCGGGTCAATCCCGAGCGTCAGGCCTCGAACCACGTGCACTCGACGGTGTCCTCGCCGGACGGTCGTTACGTGTTCTCCAATGATCTGGGCGCCGACAAGGTCTTCATCTACCAATTCGACCCGAAAGCCAACCCGGATCTGCCGCTGACCCCGGCGAAAACCGCGTCGGTGCAACTGCCAGCCGGCAGCGGCCCGCGTCATCTGCTGTTCAGCGCTGACGGCAAACACGCCTGGCTGACCATGGAAATGAGCGCTCAGGTCGCAGTATTCGACTACAAGGACGGCGTCCTGACCCAGACGCAAATGGTCGATCTGGCTGCCGGCCAGCCGACGTCGGACAAGGCTGCCGCCGCGCTGCACGCGTCTGCCGACGGCAAATTCCTCTACGTCAGCAACCGTGGCACCGCCAATCAGTTGCTGGTGTTCGCAATCGACCCGGCCAGCGGCCAGCTCAAGGAACTGCAACGACGTTCGGTGGAAGGCGATCACCCGCGTGAGTTCAGCCTCGATCCGAGCGGCAAATTCCTGCTGATCGCCAACCAGAAGAGCAACCAGATTGTCGTGGTCGAGCGCGACGGCAAGACCGGTCTGCTGGGCAAAACCGTGCAAAAACTGCCGATGGACGCCCCGAGCGACCTCAAGTTTCTCGTGCGTCAATAAGCCGCAGGCCCCGGTCTGCGGGGCCTGAAGCTTTGTATTAATCCTGCTGATAACAGGTAATGTTGCAAAGCATTTCAAGCGATCAACCCTCGAGCGTTAAGTTTGCTTCACGGCCCAACCGGGCAAGCAAGCCAACTGAACACGAGGGTTACCGCCATGAACTTCAATCTCTTCTCCGTGATTGCCGCCTCCGCCATCTCCGCCACCGTGGCTCTGCCAGCCAGTGCCAACGTTGAAATCAGCGACAAAAAATCCCACACCCAGAGCTACACCCAGAAATACCTGCAACAAAGCGCCAACTTCTACGCCGCGCTGGATCACAAAGCTCAACACTGAAATTTCCGTCACGCCCTGGAACTGCCCAAGGCTGCGATCCTTTGATCTTGTTTATCAAAAAGCAAAATCAAAAGATCGCAGCCTTGGGCAGTTTTTTGCCTGCTTAATGACCGGCGATAGCTATTTTCAAACGGCGAGATAGACCGGCTAAATAATCAACGAAGCTGATGGTTACTATGGAAAACCCTGAGTGGTTACCCCGGCTTTTTTGATCGATTCTGTGGGCCTCGAAACATTGTCCACGGAGCACACATCATGGCCACTTCAATCATCACTTCCGCCAAACGCGGCGCCTACGTGGCCATCGGTCTGTACCTGGTCATGGTGCTGTTTGTCAGTCTGGCGTCGCAGTCGCAACACAGCTTCGAAGCACCGATCGACGTCGCCCATCCCGGCATCCAGTTCGAACTTCGCTCGCAAAACGCGGCGGTAGATTCGGCTGAACTCGCGGGAGTCGGCGGAGCATGAAAGGCTACAGACTCTGGGTCATCGCCGGACTGGCGTTCATGACCAACGGCGCTTCCCTGTTGGGATTCGGCCAGGGTTCGGTCGGCGGACTGGCCCGGGCCATAGAGGCCAACCACACCATCGCTCACAACATCGAACGGGCCAATGCGCTGGGGCTGCTGGCCGGCAACCCACCGGTGAAAACCCCCAGCGGTTTTCTCGGCCCGTTCGAAGTGGATTGCTCGGCCATCGGCATGTGTGAAGTGCTGGCGTAACGCGCCTACTTTTTCATGATGCCGGTGAACAGCTCCGACTCCAGAAACCGCTGCAACCAGGCCTGCAACCGCACGTAAGGCGTCTGTGCAAACCAGTCACGATCAACATGGGCGAACTGGCGAACGAACGGCAACAGCGCGATATCGGCCAGGCTCGGATGATTGGCCAGCAAGTAAACGCGACCCTCAAGCAATTCATCCAGTTTCTGCAAGAACAGAGCACCTTCGGCGCGATAAACCTCCATCGGCTGTTCCGGATAGCGCTCGGCGTACTTGTAGCGATTCAAGTGAACCTTGAACACTTGATCGTTGGCTTCGATCAACTCGGCGATCCTTGAATCGCCACCTAGCAACCAGTCATCCGGATCATTCTGCGCCAGCGCCCAGCGCATGATCTCCAGGCTTTCATCGATCACCTGACCGCCCGCATCCAGCACCGGCACCGTGCCCTTGGGCGAGATCGCCAGCATCTGGGCCGGTTTGGCTTTCAGGCTGACTTCGACGATCTCCACCGGCACACCCGAATAACGCAGGGCCATCCGCGCCCGCATCGCGTACGGGCAGCGGCGGAAGGAATACAGCGTGTTCATTTCACCTCCAGTGTGCTCAAACCGTTGCCCTGGCGCTGTACCTGAATCTGCACCGGAATCCGCTCGTGCATTTCCTGCACGTGGGAAATCACCGCGACCTTGCGGCCCTGCGCCTGCAAACCGTCGAGGGCGTCCATGGCCAGTTGCAGGGATTCCGGATCGAGGCTGCCGAAGCCCTCGTCGATGAACAGCGATTCGATCTTCAACGTGCTCGACGCCATCGAGGCCAGACCCAGCGCGAGGGCCAGCGACACGAGGAAGGTTTCGCCGCCGGACAGCGAATGCACCGAACGCAGTTCGTCGCCCATCTCCGTGTCCATCACCAGCAGGCCGAGCATGCTGCCGCCGCGCTTGAGGCGATAGCGCTTGACCAGTTGCCGCAGCTGCACGTTGGCGTGATGTACCAGCAGGTCGAGGTTGTAGGCCTGGGCGATCTTGCGGAAGGTGTCGCCGGTGGCCGAGCCGATCAGCGCATTGAGTCGCGCCCAGCGCTGATACTCGGCATAGGCGTCGGCGATCTGCTGCGCGAGCGCCTGATTGGCGTTCTGGCGGCGCTGGTCTTCGGCTTGCTCGGCGCGCAGTTCGGCGCATTGCTGTTCGCTGGCCGTGCACTGGTTTTGCAGGTCGGCGAGGGCGCTGGCGAGTTGTTCGGCATCCAGGTTGCCGTTGTGCTGGGCCTGATGGTCGAGCAGGCGCTGATCGCGTTCCTGGAACAACACCTTGGCCTGTTCAACGGCTTTTTCGTTGCGCTGCAAGCGCTGGTGCAGTTCGTCGACTTGCGCATCATCGACCCGCAGCAGGTCTTCGAGGCCACCGTCATCCAGCTCCGGATGGCGTGCGCGCCAGTCGGCAATCTTGCCGGCCAGATCGCGGTCTTCGCTTTCCAGCGCTTGCAGACGTTCCTGCTGCGCTTTCAGCTCGGCGGCGATTTGCACGAGCTGCGTACGCGCTTCCTGCAGCGCCTGAGTCGTCGTGGATTCGGCGTTGCGCGCCTGTTCCACGGCCTGTTCCAGTTGCTGCTGCCAATGCTCGGCGCAGGTGTGATCGCCCAGTAATTGCGCAAGCTTCTGCTGGCTGGCGAGTTGCTGTTCAGTCAGCGCGTTGAGCTGCTGCTCAGCGTTTTGCAGCAGCTGTGCACGGCCCTGTTGGCGATCCTGTTCTTTCTCGAGCGTTTGCTGGCGTTGTTGCTGTTCGGCCAGCTCTTCCTTCTGCTGATCGACTTGCGCCAGACGTTCGGCAATCTGCCGGTCAAGCTGCATGAAGGTCGCGGCCGGCTCGGCGCGCAAGGCGTCGAGGGTGTCGCTCGGTAGCAGTGTGGCGAAGGCCGCCAGCTCCTCGTCCAGACGCTGGCGGTCAGCGCTCAGCTCGCGCTGCTGATTGCTCAGGTGCTGCGACGCTTGCTGGTGTGCGGTTTCGGCCTGACGCAATTGCTGGGTCAGGCGCGCCGCATCCTGTTGCAGCGTGAGCAGGGCGGTCTGGCGCTGTTCGTCCTGGGTGATGCTCTGGTTCAGTTGATCGTTCTGGCGGGTTAGCCACGCAGCTCGCTTGTCACTGTCCTGATTCAGCAACGATGCCGCCAGCGGATGCGCCTCGATGCTTGGCGTCAGCGTTTGCTGTTGTGCCGCCAGTTGTTCCTGCTGTTGCAGCAACTCTTTCTGTTGGGCAATCACGCCACCGACACTGGCACGCAGTTCGGTGAGTTTTTCCTTCAGTTGATCGACCGCTTGCTGCGCGCGGGCCTGCTCGCTTTCATCATGACGGCCAAGACTTTGCAACAGGGCTTCCGGCTGGTGATACGGATGCTCGTTGCTGCCGCAAACCGGGCACGGCTGGTCGTCCTGCAACTGCGCGCGCAGCTCTTCGACACTGGCACTGCGGGCCAGACGCTGACGCTCGAGCAGTTCACGGGTGACGCTAAGAGTCTGTTCGGCGACGGTCAGCTCGGACTTGGTTTTCACCCCGTCCTGGGTCAGGCGCTCGCGCTCCTGTTGCGCATCGAGCTGACGCTGTTGCAGTTCGGCATTGCGCTTGTCCAGATCCTGCTGACTGGCCCACAGGCGCGTCATGTCTTCGATGGCGCGCAGTTGCTTGCGGTTGTCCTGCAACAGAGTGCCGAGGATGCCGATCTGCTCGGCGACGGCGTCCGGCTCGGCGCCGGCCTCCTTGAACAGCACTTCCAGCTGCTGCTTTTGCGTGGCGAGCGCTTCGGTGGCGCGAGTGGCGTTTTCTTCGAGGGAAGCGAGTTCGCTTTGGCCCTTGTTCAACCGATTGCCAATCAGCATCAGTTGCTGCAAGCGGTCGCGATAGGCATTCCACGCTTCGCTCAACGGTGCCAGATGAGTGCTTTGCTCAAGATCGGCGGCAATGCGCTGCAAGCGTTCGGCGACCTGTTTCTGCTGATCGAGCAGGGTCTGGATCGCGCTTTGGCCCTGAGTGCAGGCTTGTTCTGCGGCGTGCTTCGCTTCGGTGCCGGTTGCGACATCCTTGGCGAGGCGGGCGAGGGTGCTTTGCTCCTCGAACGCCTGACGCAACAGCGGCGCGCCTTCGCTCTGCTGCGTTTGCGCCTGGGTCAGGGCAATCTGCGCTGCGGCGAGATCCTGTTCCAGTCGAGTCTGGCGCTCAGCCAGTTCGCCTTGTTGCTGGGTGTGCGCGTGAATCTGTGCGGCCAGCGGCGTCAGCTGGGTATCAAGTTCGGTTTTGCGGGCGAACTGGTGCCGTTGCGGGGCAAGTTGTTCGAGGCGGGTGAGCTTCAGACGCTCACCGGCCAGCGACTCCCTTTCGTGCTCGGCGCTGCGCAGTTGTTCGGCGGCGGCTTGTTGCGAGTCTTGCAGCCGCAGCAGTTCCTTGAGCCAGTCATGCTGCTGCTCGATTTGTTTGAGCTGCGCCTGCTGCAACTTGAGTTGTTGCTGGGCGGCATTGAAGCGCTCGTCGAGTTCTGCGCGAGCCTCGGGGGCCAGCGGGGTTACGCCGGTGGCCTGATCCTGCAACTGCTTGTGGGCTTCGCGGGCCTCCTTGGTCTTGTCGAATGCGCGGCGGCCGAGGCGGGTGTAGAGCGCGGTGTCGGTGAGTTTTTCCAGCAGTTCGCTGCGGTCGTTGTCGTCGGCTTTGAGGAACGCACTGAATTCGCTCTGGGCCAGCAGCACGGCGCGGGTGAATTGTTCGAAGTTCAGGCCCAGCGCGGCTTCAAGCTGAGTCTTGTACTCGCCTTTCTGGCTGGCGAGCAGTTGATCCTGATCGATGTCGCGCAGGCTCTGACGGCTGGCTTGCAACTTGCCGCCGGCCTTTTCCCGGGCGCGGTTGGCTTCCCAGCGCGCGCGATAGCGACGGCCATCGACGCCGACAAAATCCACTTCGGCAAAACCTTCACCGGTGCCGCGACGCAGCAGGGTGCGCGGGTCGCCGGTGGCGATTTCGCCGTCGGCGTCCGGCACCTTGGCGTCACGCCCGGTGTTGTTCAGACGCGGCACGGCGCCGAACAGCGCCAGGCACAGCGCATCGAGCAGAGTACTTTTGCCGGCGCCGGTCGGGCCGGTGATCGCGAACAGACCGGCGCTGGCCAGCGGTTCGGCGGTGAAGTCGATCTCGAACGGGCCGGCCAACGAGGCGAGGTTCTTCAAGCGAATGGCGAGAATCTTCATGGCTGCTCGCCCTCCATTTGTACGTCTTGCAGCAGCTCGGCGAAGTCCTTGAGCGTTTGCTCGTCGACCTCGCTGCCGTAGTTGTCGAGCCAGGCACGACTGAACAATTCCTGCGGCGTGAGTTGGTCCAGTTCGATCAGCGCGCTGCCGTCCTCAGCGCCGTCAGCTCCCCGGTTGCCGGCGTATTCGGCGGCAATTCGCACCAGTCGCACAGCCTTGCCTTGCAGGGCGCTTTCGACCTGATGGCGCAGATCCGGCTGCGGTTCGTCGAGGCGCACCCGCACTTCCAGCCACGGCTGGCGCTGGGTTTCGGCCAGCAGGTCGATGTTCGGCAGGTCGGCCAGTTGCAGCAGAACTTCCGCCAGTGGCGCAGGGCCGAGGCGCTGAAGATTGACGGAGCGGGGGATCAGCATCGGCTCGACGCTGACCAGGGTTTCGCCGTCCAGAACGACGTCGAGCACCTGATGCTGATAACTGATCTCCGAAAACGACAACGGGATCGGCGAGCCGCTGTAGCGAATCCGCTCTTCACCGTTGACCTTCTGCGGCTTGTGCAAATGGCCGAGCGCGACATAGCTGATGCTCGGCCCGAACAGGCTGGCGGGCAAAGCTTCGGCGTTGCCGATGATCAGGCTGCGCTCGGAGTCTTCCGACACCGAGCCGCCGGCCATGTGCGCGTGGCTGATGGCGACCAGTGCCTGGCCCGGCTGGCGCTTGGCATTCGCCGCTTCGATCAGCCATTCATGCACCTGACCAATGCCACGCAGATAGTTGTCACCCAGATGCGCACCGGTCACTTCGGCAGGCCGCAGGAACGGCAGCGCCAGGCACCATGCGGCGATTTCACCGGTGGCGTCCGGCAGCGGCAACAGCAGACGCTCCGCATCCAGTTGCCCGTCATCCAGCCACAACACCCGGCCCAGCGCATGGGTGCGCAAACGCCGCATCAACGGCGCGGGCAGCTCGATCCGCGAGCCGGAATCGTGGTTGCCGGCGATCATCACGATGGTCAGCAACGGCTGCTGCTCGTGGGCGCTGACGATGAAGTCGTAGAGGCGTTCCTGGGCTTTGACCGGTGGATTGACCGTGTCGAAGATGTCGCCGGCGATCAGCAGCACGTCCGGCTGCGCCAGCTTCAATTGGCGCAGCAGCCACTCGAGAAAACAGGCGTGCTCGAAATCGCGCTCCTGGCCGTGCAGGTTCTGCCCAAGGTGCCAGTCGGAGGTGTGAAACAGACGCAAGGCTGACTCCGCAATATAAAGAGGTGATGGCCGCAGGAAAAAGGCGCGGCGAAAAAGAAGAGAGTTTACGGGCAAAAGCCTCGATCGGACTGCAACTACTTCGGATAAAGCGGCGG
The DNA here is from genome assembly GCF_024749205.1 of Pseudomonas sp. B21-021. Classification (NCBI taxonomy): domain Bacteria; kingdom Pseudomonadati; phylum Pseudomonadota; class Gammaproteobacteria; order Pseudomonadales; family Pseudomonadaceae; genus Pseudomonas; species Pseudomonas sp. B21-021. The sequence continues at coordinate 3,727,346 of NZ_CP087192.1, read as the reverse complement.
CAACCCGCTGTCCCCGACCGGATCCTGCACCCGTTCCGCCGTCGGAATCGTCCGGATCGCCCGCCACAGATCCTCACCCTGCCAATGCTGCCCGGTCTCGCTGTACAGCGCGCCGTTCAAGCCGTCGAGTGCATCCGACAGGGGGACAAACCGCGCCGCTATATCCGCCAGGGTTTCCGGCTGTTGGCGGGCCCAGGCGTCGAGGGCCTGGCGGGTGGCGTGGGGGTCGTTGGCCTGGCTGGCGCGTTTGATGTCGTCGAGCAGGGTGCGCGGGCTCGGGCCGGTTTGTGCGGCGCGCAGAATTGCCGGTTGCCAGCGGGCACGCCACCAGAGGCCGAAGCCGAGCAGGGTGGTGCAGGCGAAAACGAACGTGCTGAGTTTCCACCACCACAAGGCTTCGCTGTCGGCCGCGCTGAGCGGTTGCGCGCTGCCGGCCGGGGTGTCGACTTGCAGGCTCGGGTTGTTCGCCACTTGCAGGGTGCGCGCCGGCAGGCTGGTGTGTTCCAGGTGATCTTCGAAGGTGTTCCACCAGACCACGTCTACCGTTGGCAATTCGATCGAGCCACTGCGGCTCGGCACCAGCGCTTCGCGTTCTTCTCGGCTGCCGATCAGGCCGCGGTCGCTGCTCTGGTTGTTCAGCACCGGTTGATCCGGATAGCGGCGCAGGCCATTGGCCTCGGTGGCGGGCAGGGCGGGCAGCTGCGAGCTGGCCAGGCCTTCGACCTTGAGGGTCAGGCTGCGGGTCAGGGAGTCGCCGACCTGAGTGTGTTCCGGCTCCGGGTTCCAGCTCTCGCTCAGGCTCAGGCTGCGGGCCGGCAGCCACGGTGCGTCGCTGGGGTAGGTCATCGGTTTCGGTTTGACCGTCAGCGACGTGGCGCTGGAGCTGACGCGCATCAGTTTGCCAGGCTTGGGCCCCTGCGCCGTGGGGTCCTGCGAGGGCTGGGTGTCGACCAGTGTGGCGCTGAACGTCTGCGGGGCGATGCTCAGTAAACCGCTGTGCTGCGGATAGATCGCATAACGCATCTCGATCACGCCATGGCGCACACCGTTGATGTCTTTTTCATAGGTGCGCATGTCGCCCAGTTGCTCGATGCGCGCGTCGGCGATCTGCAACGGCGTCAGGCTGCTGTCGTCGTACAGCGACACCGAATGGTAGATGCGCAACGTCAGGATGGCCTGGGCCTGCACATAGACGTTGGTCTGGTCGAGGCTGGCTTCGATGAACACCGGTTCGCGGGCATTGTTCTCTTCGCGGGTGTCGCTCTCGATCACCTGCACGGTGATCGGCTGGCTCTCGACATCGCCCAGTTTCAGCGGCGGGATTTCGACGCTGCCGTTCTGCTTGGGCAGCAACGTGATGATCCAGCGAGTGGTGGCGCGGTTGTCACCGTTGAGCGTGTTCAACTGGTTGACCTGACGCGTGCCGCGCACTTCGAACAGCGGCTCCAGCGGGCTCAGATCCGGTTTGCCGAACTGCGTGACATCGTTGGATTCGAGGGTGAGTTCGACCGTCTCGCCGGAATTCAGGCGACTGCGATCCACACTGGCCGTCAGCTCGGCCGCCTGAGCGGTGGCCGTGCAGATCAGCAGGGGCAGCAAGAGAGCGGTGAAACGGGTCATCGAATGTTTTCCTGATCCTGATGTTGTTGCTGTTCGTACCAGAATTTGCGTCGCAGCAGTTCGCCCGGATCATCCGGGATCTTGCCCAGCCATTGTTCCAGCGCCTGCTGTTGCTCGCCTTCGAGGTTGTCCTCATTGGGGCGCAGCAGCGGCGGTGTGTTCTGTTCTTCGCCCGGTTCGCTTTCCGGCAGCTCGTTGGCACCCGGCAGCGGCGGGGTGGTCGGCGGCGGCTCGCTGGCGGACTCGCCGGTTTGCGGCTCGCTGTGGGTTTCGCTTTTGACCGCTGGCGGCGGAGCGGTCGCTGGCGGTGGTTCATCGCCCGGTATGTTTTGCTGCGCCGGTTTGTCTTGCGGTTCGGCCGGCGGCGGGGCGTTTTTCTGTTTCAGCAGGTTCTCCACCAGCGCCTTGTTGGTCAGCGCCGGACGCAGATCCGGCTGGCGTTCCAGAGCCTGTTCGTAGGCGTCCAGCGCTGCTTCCAGCTCGCCGCCTCTGGCCAGGGCGTTGCCACGATTGTAGTGGGCGTGGGCGTCATTGCCCTCGGCGAAACGCTGAGCGGCGCCACTGTAGTCGCCGGCCTCGTACAACGCCACCCCTTGCCATTGCGGATCTTCGAAATGCTTTGCCGCTTCGGCCGGGCGCTTCTGTTTGAGCAGATGCAGGCCTTGTTGATCGGGGCGCAGCCACAGGTCCTCGAAGTCGAAGGCATAGCTCGGTTGCGGCAATGCCAGCAGCAACGGTAGGCAGAACAGCCAGCCACGCCGCCCGGCGCACGCGGCGAGCAACAACAGCGGCAACAGCAGCCAGTAACCCTGATCGGCCCAGGTGTCGAGGCGCACGGTCTGGCCATCGTTACGCAGGCTGCGCGGGCCATCGAGCAGGCCGAGGTCGCCCAGATCGGATTCATCCAGCCGTGCGCTGCGGTATTCGCCGCCGACCGCGTTGAGGAATGCGCCGAGGCCCGGGCTGTCGAGTTGCGGCACCCGGATCGCGCCCTGGGCGTCCTTGAGGAAACTGCCGTCCTCCTGAGCAATCGGCGCGCCCTCGGCGGTGCCGACGCCGAGCATCAACAACTGCGCCGATTGGCCGCTGAGTGCATGGCGAATGCCCTGGCGTTCTTCTTCCGACAGCGAAGAACCGATCAGCAGAATCCGCCCCTGACCCAACGCACCCTGCTTGAGCAACGCCAGCGCTTTGCTCACCGCCAGATCGGCGCGATGGCCGCTTTCCGGCATCAGCGAAGGCTTGAGCGCGTCGAGCAGATTGCGACTGGTCGCCAGGTCATCCGACAGCGGCACCAGCGTGTGGGCGCTGCCGGCGTAAACGACGATGGCGGTCTGGGCGTCGCTGCGCACTTTCAGCAGGTCGAACAGCTTGCGCCGGGCCTGTTCCAGTCGCGTCGGCGGCGAATCGGTGGCGAGCATTTCCGGGGTCAGCTCCAGCACCACCACCAACGGATCGGCGGGTTTCTGGCTGGTCTGTTCGACCCGCTCCCAGCTCGGCCCGAGCAACGCCAGAATCGTCAGCAGCCAGGCCACGCTCAGGGCGACCCACGGCAACTTGCTGTCGCGACCGCTGCCACCACTGAGCAGCGTAGCGTGGAAGGCCGGCGGCAGAATCATCTGCCAGCGACCGGCGCGTTTCTGCCGGTGCCAGAGCTGCCAGATCAGCCATCCGAGCAACGGCAGCAGCAACAGCCACCAAGGACGGAACCAGTGCGGCCAGAGGGCGATCATCGGCGCCTCCGCAAACGCAGGCGCTTGAGGCGCTCGCGCCAGTCAGGCAGGGGGCTTTGCAGATACAGCTCCTTGGTGAACAGCCGTTGCAGCGGGTTGTCCGGCCACAACACACGGGCCACCAGCAAGATGCTCAGCAGCAGGGCGAACGCCAGCGGCCACTGATACAACGCCTGCGCCGGACGGGCCTGGGTCGGTTGTTGAGTCACCGGCTCGAGCTGGTCGAGGGTGTCCTTGATCGCTTGCAGTTGCTGGCCGTCGCGAGCGCGGAAGTACTGGCCGCCGGTGACCTCGGCGATGGCCTTGAGCGCCGGTTCGTCGAGATCGAGGGTCGGGTTGCCGCCGAGCAACGCCGTGGCGCCGCTTTCTTCAGGATCGGCGCCGATGCCGATCGGATAGATTTTCACGCCTTCGCTGGCGGCCAGTTTTGCGGCGGTCAGCGGGTCGATTTCGCCGCCATTGTTCGCGCCGTCGGTGACCAGAATCAGCACTCGGCTCTGGGCCGGGCGCATGCGCAGACGCTTCAGGGCCAGGCCGATGGCGTCACCAATTGCGGTGTTCTTGCCGGCAATGCCGATCAGCGCTTCATCAAGCCAGACTCGAACGGTGCGCCGGTCAAACGTCAGGGGTGCTTGCAGATAAGCCTGGCTGCCAAACAGGATCAGACCGACGCGGTCGCCATCGCGGCTTTCGAGAAAATCGCCGAGCAAATGCTGAACCAGCGACAGGCGACTGACGTCTTCGTCTTTCCATTGCATGTCGGGGAAATCCATCGAGCCGGACACGTCCACCGCCACCAACAGATCACGACCGCTGGCGGCAATCGGCAGCGGTTCACCGAGCCATTGCGGGCGGGCGGCGGCGATCAGCAGAAACAACCACAGCAGCATGAACGGCGCTTGCTGGCGCCAGGCTGGCAGATTGGCCCGGGCGCGGCGGCGAGCGAGGCCTTCCAGGTCGCCCAGGAAACTCACTTTCAACGCCGGCTCGCCACTGTCGGCCACCGGCAGCACGAGGCGCATCAGCCACGGCAGCGGCAACAGCAGAAAGATCCACGGCCAGGCGAACTCAAACATGTTTGCGGATCCAGGTGTCGACTGCCTGGGTCAGGCCGGCGATGGCTTTGTCGTCGAGTTTGCACTCGGGTTTGTAGGCGCCTTCGACGAGCACCATCCAGCGGGTCAGGCCGGCGGCGGGGCAACGGTTGTCGAGAAACGCCAGCCATTTGCGGCCGTTGAGGGTATGGCTCTGACTGTAGGGATAGTGGTTGCGGCACAGGCGCTTGAGCAGGCCGTTGAGCTGCTGCAGCCAGGCCCCGGCCGGGGCGCCGTCGTAGGGTTTGGGCATCTGCGCCAGTTCGGCGAGTGCGGCGATGCGCACCGGATCGAGCGGCAGTTCGGCGCGCACGACCGGTTTTTTCTTGATCGGAATGAAACGCCGCAGTCGCCAGACCGCGAAACCAATCACCGGCAGCAGCAAAAGCAGCAGCCACCAGCCCGGCGCCGGCGGCCAGAAGGCAATCGGTGGCGGGGAGATCAGCGGTTGCAGTTGTTCGAGGCCGTTCATCGACCTTTCCCCGGACGCTGCGGGTTAAGGAATTCGCGCATCTGTTCGACCATTTCGCTCTGGGTGCTCAGCGGCATCAGCAGTACGCGCAGCTTCTGCGCGAGCAACTCCCAGCGGGCGATGCGCGCTTCGGCCTGGGCGCGGTAGGTCTGGCGCAGGTCGAAGTTGAGGGTGTCGAGTTCCAGCTGCGCGCCGCGTTCGGCGAATCTCAGCAGCCCAGCAGCGGGCAGGGCGTGGTCCAGCGGATCGGAAAGCGGCAGCATCAAAAGGTCGCAATGGCGCGACAACAGGCTCAATTGCTGCTCGGCGCTGTCGGACAGTGCGCGCTCGTCGCAGATCACGATCACCAGACTGCCCGGTCGCAGCACTTCGCGGGCCCGGCGCAACGCCACGCCAAACGCATCGCGATCCGGCTCCCGCTCGCTGTGCAGCGACTGATTGACCTTCACCAGCCGGTTGAGCAGTTGCAAAAGGCTCTGCTTGCTGCGACGCGGTTTGATTTCGTAGTGCTCGTTGTCGCCGAACACCAGCCCGCCCACCCGGTCGTTGTGACCCAGCGCGGCCCAGCCGATCAGCGCCGCTGCCTGCGCTGCGAGCACCGACTTGAACATCAGCCCGGAACCGAAAAACAGCCGCGTGCTTTGCTCGACCATGATGAAAATCGGCCGTTCACGTTCTTCATGGAACAGTTTGGTGTGCGGTTCCTGCGTCCGCGCGGTGACGCGCCAGTCGATGGTGCGCACGTCGTCGCCGGCCTGATAGACCCGCACCTGATCGAAGTCGACGCCACGACCACGAAATTTCGAGTGGTGCAGGCCGATCAGCGGACTGCGCTGGCTCGGCGTGGAAAACAGCTGCACTTCGCGCACGCGGTGACGCATCTCGATCAGCTCGGCGAGGCTGATGCGGATGCCCGGTTCGGACGGCAGAGAGGCGTTCATCGGGGTCAAGCGACGGCTACGACGTCGAGAATCCGTTGCACCACCCGATCCTGGTCGATGCCAGCGGCTTCGGCCTCGAACGACAGAATAATGCGGTGACGCAATACGTCGAACAGCACAGCCTGGATGTCTTCCGGGCTGACGAAGTCGCGACCGGCCAGCCAGGCATGGGCGCGGGCGCAGCGGTCGAGGGCAATGGAGCCACGGGGGCTGGCGCCGTAGGCGATCCACTCGGCCATTTCCGGGTCGAACTTGGCCGGGTTGCGCGTGGCCATGACCAGTTGCACGAGGTATTCCTCCACGGCGTCCGCCATGTACAGACCGAGGATTTCCTTGCGCGCGGCGAAGATCGCCTGCTGGCTGACCCGGCGTTCGGGCTTGGTTTCGCCGTTCAGGGCTTCGCCACGGGCCTGTTGCAGGATCCGGCGTTCGACGGCGGCGTCCGGGAAACCGATTTTCACGTGCATCAGGAACCGGTCGAGCTGGGCTTCGGGCAGCGGATAGGTGCCTTCCTGCTCGATCGGGTTCTGCGTGGCCATCACCAGAAACAGCGGCGACAGCTCGTAAGTACTGCGCCCGACGCTGACCTGACGTTCGGCCATGGCCTCAAGCAGCGCCGACTGAACCTTGGCCGGGGCACGGTTGATTTCGTCCGCCAGCACCAGGTTGTGGAAGATCGGGCCTTGCTGGAACACGAAACTGCCGGTTTCCGGGCGATAGATCTCGGTGCCGGTGATGTCGGCGGGCAGCAGGTCCGGGGTGAACTGGATGCGATGGAACTGGGCTTCGATGCCCTCGGCGAGCTCTTTGATCGCTTTGGTCTTGGCCAGGCCCGGAGCGCCCTCGACCAGCATGTGGCCGTCGGCGAGCAGGGCAATGAGCAAGCGCTCGATGAGTTTTTCCTGGCCGAGAATCTGCGTTGAAAGAAAGGTTCGCAGCGCCAGCAGCGCTTCACGATGTTCCATCGATGACTGTTCCTGGAAAGGGTGGCCACAGGCGTTCGGATAACGCCGGGGCTGGGGGCGTTACTTTAATCCATCGCAGGGGGTGGCGACTAACGGCATTTTGCGCAAAGTGCGGGAAATGACCGGGGCAATTGTTGGAATTTTGTAGGGTGGGGGAGGTGCGGTGTTCTTTCGGACCCTTTCGCGAGCAAGCTCGCTCCCACAATGAACCATGTTCTCCTGACAGAACGCGGTCACTGTGGGAGCGGGCTTGCTCGCGAAGGCGCCAGTTCAGACACCCTCAAATCTGGCTGATATAGGTGCCAGTACCATCAAGAATGTTCTTCAGGGTTTCCTCAACCTCAGCCAGATCCACCATGTCCGGATTGAAGGTGATTTCCAGCACATCATCCCCATTCAGCGCATCGGCATCCGCGGCCGCGATTTCGATCTTCAGCAGGGTCTTGGTCAAGGTGACCTTGACGCCATCAAGGGTCGACGGCTCGCCATCCAGCGTGATCTCCAGCTCGTCCTCGTCCGGGTAGCGGCTCATCAGGAACATGTCGCCCTTGTCGCTGTGGCAGCAGAGCATGGCCATGTTGTCTTCTTCGTCGTCGCACGGGTTGACGATCAAAAGGGCGGTGGTCATTTGCATGGGGAATTCCTGCCTCGGCGGGCTTGTTGGTCGCAATTGGGCGCGATTCTGCCAGCCCTCGGGAATTTCTGCATGTGAGAGTGTCAGAGGATGTGTCGTGAACGCGACACAGGTCAATGGTCATTCCTGGCACGCCTGTACCGTAAAAACGGGCATTCAGACCGGCGTTCCGCCCTATGAATGCTAGTGTTTACCGATGCGCAGGCCTTGGTTTACGTGCCAATGACCGAATATGTCGCAGCACCGCAAGCAGACACATTGTCGCACCCATTAAGCTGCGCAACGGATGAGCACCCGTAAAGGCATTGCCAGGGCCCCGCGAGCGGCGCCGGGCAGTCGTTTTTGCAGATGCCCATTCATGGAAGGTGAATGTGACCTGAGTGTCTCGTCCAGCTTCACCCACCTGTCACCCTGTTTCCTCTGCCCGAGAATCAGGAACAGGGCGACGGAACGCCCCGAAAGGGGTTTTGTACGCGACGCTTTCCATCAATAACAAGCCCAAGCGGAGTACCACAGATGGCGTTCTTCACCGCAGCCAGCAAAGCCGACTTCCAGCACCAACTGCAAGCGGCACTGGCGCAGCACATCAGTGAACAGGCACTGCCACAAGTGGCGCTGTTCGCTGAACAATTCTTCGGCATCATTTCCCTGGACGAGCTGACCCAACGTCGCCTCTCCGACCTCGCTGGCTGTACTCTTTCTGCGTGGCGCCTGCTTGAGCGCTTCGATCACGCGCAACCACAAGTGCGCGTCTACAACCCCGATTACGAACGTCACGGCTGGCAGTCGACCCACACCGCGGTCGAAGTGCTGCACCATGACTTGCCGTTCCTGGTGGACTCGGTGCGTACCGAGCTGAACCGTCGCGGCTACAGCATCCACACCCTGCAGACCACCGTGCTCAGCGTGCGTCGTGGCAGCAAGGGCGAGTTGCTGGAAATCCTGCCAAAAGGTTCGACCGGCGAAGGCGTGCTGCACGAGTCGCTGATGTACCTGGAAATCGACCGCTGCGCCAACGCGGCCGAACTGAATGTGCTGACCAAGGAACTGGAACAGGTCCTGGGTGAAGTCCGCGTCGCGGTCGCCGATTTCGAGCCGATGAAGGCCAAGGTGCAGGAAATCCTCACCAAGCTCGATAACAGCGCATTCGCCGTCGATGCCGACGAAAAGAACGAAATCAAGAGCTTCCTGGAATGGCTGGTGGGCAACCACTTCACCTTCCTCGGCTACGAAGAATTCACCGTGACCGATGAGCCGGATGGCGGCCACATCAAGTACGACCAGGATTCCTTCCTTGGCCTGACCAAACTGCTGCGCACCGGCATGACCTATGACGAGCTGCGCATCGAAGACTACGCCGTCAATTACCTGCGCGAACCGACCCTGCTGTCGTTCGCTAAAGCCGCGCACCCGAGCCGCGTACACCGTCCGGCCTACCCGGATTACGTGTCGATCCGTGAACTCGACGCCGACGGCAAAGTGATCAAGGAACACCGCTTCATGGGCCTGTACACCTCGTCGGTGTATGGCGAAAGCGTGCGGGTCATCCCGTTCATTCGCCGCAAGGTCGAGGAAATCGAGCGTCGCTCGGGCTTCCAGGCCAAGGCTCACCTGGGCAAGGAACTGGCACAGGTTCTGGAAGTGCTGCCGCGTGACGATCTGTTCCAGACTCCGGTCGACGAACTGTTCAGCACCGTGATGTCGATCGTGCAGATCCAGGAACGCAACAAGATCCGCGTGTTCCTGCGCAAAGACCCGTACGGTCGTTTCTGCTACTGCCTGGCCTACGTGCCGCGCGACATCTACTCCACCGAAGTTCGCCAGAAGATCCAGCAAGTATTGATGGAGCGCCTGAAAGCCTCCGACTGCGAATTCTGGACCTTCTTCTCCGAGTCCGTGCTGGCCCGCGTGCAACTGATCCTGCGCGTCGACCCGAAAAACCGCATCGACATCGACCCGCTGCAACTGGAAAACGAAGTCATCCAGGCCTGCCGCAGTTGGCAGGACGACTACGCCGCCCTGACCGTCGAAACCTTCGGCGAAGCCAACGGCACCAACGTGCTGGCCGACTTCCCGAAAGGCTTCCCGGCCGGCTACCGCGAGCGTTTCGCTGCGCATTCGGCCGTGGTCGACATGCAGCACCTGCTCAACCTGAGCGAGAAGAAGCCGCTGGCCATGAGCTTCTACCAGCCGCTGGCCTCCGGCCCACGCGAGCTGCACTGCAAGCTGTATCACGCCGATACCCCGCTAGCACTGTCCGACGTGCTGCCGATTCTGGAAAACCTCGGCCTGCGCGTGCTGGGTGAATTCCCGTACCGTCTGCGTCACACCAACGGTCGCGAGTTCTGGATCCACGACTTCGCGTTCACCGCCGCCGAAGGTCTGGACCTGGACATCCAGCAACTCAACGACACCCTGCAGGACGCGTTCGTCCACATCGTCCGTGGCGATGCCGAGAACGATGCGTTCAACCGTCTGGTGCTGACCGCCGGCCTGCCATGGCGCGACGTTGCGCTGCTGCGTGCCTACGCCCGCTACCTGAAGCAGATCCGCCTGGGCTTCGACCTCGGCTACATCGCCAGCACCCTGAACAACCACACCGACATCGCTCGCGAACTGACCCGGTTGTTCAAGACCCGTTTCTACCTGGCGCGCAAGCTCGGCAGCGATGATCTGGACGACAAGCAACAGCGTCTGGAGCAGGCCATCCTGACCGCGCTGGACGACGTTCAAGTCCTCAACGAAGACCGCATCCTGCGTCGTTACCTGGACCTGATCAAAGCGACCCTGCGTACCAACTTCTACCAGACCGACGCCAACGGCCAGAACAAGTCGTACTTCAGCTTCAAGTTCAACCCGCACTTGATCCCTGAGCTGCCGAAACCGGTTCCGAAGTTCGAAATTTTCGTTTACTCGCCACGCGTCGAAGGCGTGCACCTGCGCTTCGGCAACGTCGCTCGTGGTGGTCTGCGCTGGTCCGACCGTGAAGAAGACTTCCGTACTGAAGTCCTCGGCCTGGTAAAAGCCCAGCAAGTGAAGAACTCGGTCATCGTGCCGGTGGGTGCGAAGGGCGGCTTCCTGCCGCGTCGCCTGCCACTGGGCGGCAGCCGTGACGAGATCGCGGCCGAGGGTATCGCCTGCTACCGCATCTTCATCTCGGGTCTGCTGGACATCACCGACAACCTGAAGGACGGCAAACTGGTACCGCCGGCCAACGTCGTGCGTCATGACGACGATGACCCGTACCTGGTGGTTGCTGCGGACAAGGGCACTGCAACCTTCTCCGACATCGCCAACGGCATCGCCATCGACTACGGCTTCTGGCTAGGTGACGCGTTTGCGTCCGGTGGTTCGGCCGGTTACGACCACAAGAAAATGGGCATCACCGCCAAGGGCGCGTGGGTTGGCGTACAGCGCCACTTCCGCGAGCGCGGCATCAATGTCCAGGAAGACAGCATCACAGTGGTCGGCGTGGGTGACATGGCCGGTGACGTGTTCGGTAACGGCTTGCTGATGTCCGACAAGCTGCAACTGGTTGCCGCGTTCAACCACATGCACATCTTCATCGACCCGAACCCGAACCCGGCCACCAGCTTCGTCGAGCGTCAGCGCATGTTCGACCTGCCGCGTTCGGCCTGGTCCGACTACGACACCAGCATCATGTCCGAAGGCGGCGGCATCTTCTCGCGCAGCGCGAAGAGCATCGCCATCTCGCCACAGATGAAAGAGCGCTTCGACATCCAGGCCGACAAGCTGACCCCGACCGAACTGCTGAACGCCTTGCTCAAGGCGCCGGTGGATCTGCTGTGGAACGGCGGTATCGGTACTTACGTCAAAGCCAGCACCGAAAGCCACGCCGATGTCGGCGACAAGGCCAACGATGCACTGCGCGTGAACGGCAACGAACTGCGCTGCAAAGTGGTGGGCGAGGGCGGTAACCTCGGCATGACCCAACTGGGTCGTGTGGAATTCGGTCTCAATGGCGGCGGTTCCAACACCGACTTCATCGACAACGCCGGTGGCGTGGACTGCTCCGACCACGAAGTGAACATCAAGATCCTGCTGAACGAAGTGGTTCAGGCCGGCGACATGACCGACAAGCAACGCAACCAGTTGCTGGCGAGCATGACCGACGAAGTCGGTGGTCTGGTGCTGGGCAACAACTACAAGCAGACTCAGGCCCTGTCTCTGGCGGCCCGCCGCGCTTATGCGCGCATCGCCGAGTACAAACGTCTGATGGGCGACCTGGAAGGCCGTGGCAAGCTGGATCGCGCCATCGAGTTCCTGCCGACCGAAGAGCAACTGGCCGAACGCGTTGCCGAAGGCCATGGCCTGACCCGTCCAGAGCTGTCGGTGCTGATCTCGTACAGCAAGATCGACCTCAAGGAGCAGCTGCTGGGCTCCCTGGTGCCGGACGACGACTACCTGACCCGCGACATGGAAACGGCGTTCCCGCCGACTCTGGTCAGCAAGTTCTCCGAAGCCATGCGTCGTCACCGCCTGAAGCGCGAGATCGTCAGCACCCAGATCGCCAACGATCTGGTCAACCACATGGGCATCACCTTCGTTCAGCGACTCAAAGAGTCCACCGGCATGACCCCGGCGAACGTGGCTGGCGCTTATGTGATCGTGCGCGACATCTTCCACCTCCCGCACTGGTTCCGCCAAATAGAAGCCCTGGACTACCAGGTTTCCGCTGATGTGCAACTGGAGCTGATGGACGAGCTGATGCGTCTGGGCCGTCGCGCTACGCGCTGGTTCCTGCGTGCCCGCCGCAACGAGCAGAACGCTGCCCGTGACGTCGCGCATTTCGGTCCGCACCTGAAAGAGCTGGGCCTGAAGCTGGACGAGCTGCTGAGCGGCGAAATCCGCGAAAACTGGCAAGAGCGTTATCAGGCGTACGTCGCCGCCGGTGTTCCGGAGTTGCTGGCGCGTATGGTGGCGGGGACTACCCACCTCTACACGCTGCTGCCGATCATCGAAGCGGCCGACGTCACCGGTCAGGACCCAGCCGAAGTGGCCAAGGCGTACTTCGCCGTGGGCAGCGCGCTGGACATCACCTGGTACATTTCGCAGATCAGCGCCTTGCCGGTTGAAAACAACTGGCAAGCGCTGGCCCGTGAAGCGTTCCGCGACGACGTCGACTGGCAGCAACGCGCGATCACCATCGCCGTGCTGCAAGCGGGCGGCGGTGATTCGGACGTGGAAACCCGTCTGGCATTGTGGATGAAGCAGAACGACGCCATGATCGAACGCTGGCGCGCCATGCTGGTGGAAATCCGTGCCGCCAGCGGCACCGACTACGCCATGTACGCGGTGGCCAACCGCGAGCTGAACGACGTGGCGCTGAGCGGTCAGGCAGTTGTCCCTGCTGCGGCGACTGCGGAGCTTGAGCTTGCTTGAGTAGCCGTTGAATGAAAAAGCCCCGCTCTCGAAAGAGGCGGGGCTTTTTATTTATGGCGGGTTTATGCGCGGGTCTGCGAGATATCAATCCTCGTCAACCAAATCCTCGTACGTGTCCGGCGTAGCGCCGGGGTAATCAACATTCCTTTGCAGGATTTCGAGGTTGAACTTCAGGGTTGTACCTGCGCGCTCACTGAAATATTGAGCGTTGCTATTGGACTGGATGATTCCGGCATTTCGGGCTTTCAGGTAAATATTTGCGTTGTTTGTGCCCAGGTCATCAAGTGTGATGATTCTTTTGTTGTCATCCAGCAAGTTGAAGGAGGTTGTTTTTCCGCCAGCACCCGGCATGGCGCTGAGCTTCCCGGTAGCGCCTTTGCTGATGTAGTGAGCAAAGTAACCATGACCACGAATCTCGATGTTGTAGTAATCCTCGTAACATGCGAAGTAGGCAATGAACTTGGGGTAGGTTCGTGTCGGTCCAGCCGGGTGACGCGGTTGGGACGGCAGCGTGGTGAGGACATTGGCTTCGCTGGCAGGGTAACTTTCATTCAGCAGATTCCGGAAAGTCAAACGGCTGCCGTTATATTCCAGGTGTGCGTAAAACGATCTTTTTTGATTCAGGCTCATAATGATCTTCCATGATGTCGAGTGGGTCTTGCGTGGTGTGGCGACTAATCTAATTGAGGTTTTTTCAGATGGAAGTCTGCAAGCGTTGCGAGGTATTGCTGTGTGAGGGACATGACGGCTGAGGGCAGTTTTAAAGCGGGTTTGAATGTTGTTTTATACTTCTATTTTAATATGTGTATTTCGAACCAATACCTCTCCCTGGCGATCTCCTTTTCGGGAGATGCCAGGGGTCAAAGGGGGCTGTCAGTGCAGGTTTTGCCCCTGCTTGTGATCAAGCATCGACACGTTACCTGCCGACCTGGTCAATAAATTACTGAGCGACTGGTCAAACTTCTGCAACGCCCGAACTTGCACATTCTGCTGTTCATTAATATCCGCCACGATATCTTCCGAACGTTTGTAATCCGCCCATAACGGACTCAGAGCTCTGGCGTCCGTCCCTTGGGCCGTGCCGATATAGTTGAACTTCCCGTCATAAAAGTCCGCACTCACATCCGCCTTGACGTCCGAACTGCGCGACGTAATCAACTGGCTGTGAGTGTCGACGATCGCCACCACATCCGGGTTGGCCGCGCGCAGGCTCTGCATGTCGGGATACACCGTAACCGAGCCAAACTGGCGTTGCAGCGAGGTTTTGACCCAATCCACCGCCATGTCCGGTTTCGAGGTGGCGACGTAGGCATCGTGGATCGGCTGCACCAGCAGGCTCTGGCCGAAACCGGTGCCGGCGTTGGCCTGATAGTTGCGCAGGTAGTCGCGGTTGGTCTGGGTGCTCGGGCTATAAATCACGCCCAGCGACACGCCAGGGCCGGCCTTCACGGTGGTCATGTGGCTGCGACCCACCGGGTGGGGCAGCAAGGTGTCGAGCGACGATACCGCTTTGGGCGCGGTGGGGACCGAGCAGGCCGTCAGTGTCAGCAGTGAAAGGAACAGAGTGCTGGCGAACGCAGGTTTCATGGTGTTTCTCCCGTGAAACAACTTCAGTCGGAAAGTTTAAGTTGCCACTCTTCGCGGCAGTTGAATCAGACTAAACCTGTGGCGGTTTTATGAAACGACCAATCAGTGAAGTTATCAGGAGACCAATAGTTTGATTTGCTGTAAGCCGCGCAGGTTAATTGCGACCAGCATTAAAAACGCCCAAATCGACGATTTGAGCGTTTTTATTTATGGCTGACGTAACAGCAATCAGTTTTCCAGAGGGATCAACACTTTCTCATCGGGCGACAGCACCATGAACACCAACAACTTGGCCGGCTTGCTCTTGCTGGCGTTTTTCGAGACCAAATGCTCGGAACCGGCCGGCTCGTACCAGTACTGGCCCTTCTTGTAGGTGATCGGTTGTTCACCTTTGACCTGGGAAACGATCTCGCCTTCAAGCACGTAGGCCATGGCGGTGCCGTCGTGTTTGTGGGCGATCGAGGACTGGCCGGGTTTGTAATCGACTTCGATCATCATGGCTTTTTTGCCGGGGACGTTTTTCAGCATCTGATCCTGCAGCACCGAGATTTTCTCGGACGGGGCATCGGTGCCGTGGGCCAGTGCCGAAGCGCTGATGGTAAGGGCCAGAGCGGCGAACGGGGCGGCAAGCAAGTGCAGGACTTTCATGGTGATCACCTGATAAGTTGGGGGAGTCGGTAATCACAGTAGTCCGCGTGCCGGGGTATTCAAACGGCCAATATTCGGGAAGTTCGGGTGACCAATCTGGGGGATTTCAGCGCATTCAAATACGCCATCGCGAGCAGGCTCGCTCCCACATTCAACCGTATTCAAATGTGGGAGCGAGCTTGCTCGCGAAGGCGGCGGATCAGACGATAGGAAAGCTGTTGAAATCCACGCTATTGGCCAGACGACTGTCGATCAGGTCGATGAAGCCCTGGGCTTCCGGGCGATTGAAATGCGCCTGCATCGCCGCTTCCGACTGCCAGCGGGCGCTGACCGTCCAGCGGTGGCTGTCCTCGGGGCAGCGGTCGACCATGTAGGAATCGCAGCCCGGCGTTTCGCGCAGGGTTTCGACGATCTTCTGCAACTGCTTGCCCAGCTCCTCCGATCGGCCGGCTGCAGCCTGCACCTGTACGGTGTTGATCACTTCGTTGGACATTGCTCACACTCCTGAATCAGGCCGGACGAATCCTGCTCATTGAGGGATAACGCTTGTGCAGGATAGGCCTGCCCCCCCGGATCACCAATAACCAATCGGCGGTTAATCGTTTAGTCCAATCTACCCAACGACCTGTTGCAGAATGTCGCGCAGGCGGTCGAGCGCGATATCGATGTCCAGGGTTTCGATGGCGCCGAAACCGAAGTACATCCCGCTTTTGGCCGGCTGCTGATAATAGAAGCCGTCGATGGCGTACAGCCCGACTTCGACCTTTTTCGCCAGTTCGATCACCAGCGGCAAGTCGATCGGCACCTTGCAGAACACCGCCATGTGAAAACCCGCGCTGGGCGGCACGGCCTCCAGCCAGGGCGAAAGGTCGGTGGCCATGCGCGCCAGAATCCGTTCGCGGCGCTGGGCATAAATGGTGTGGCAGCGGCGGATGTGCTTGAGCAGACACCCTTCGGCGATGAACTTGGCCAGCGCCCATTGCGGCAGGGTGGAAGCGTGCAGATCGGTGAGCTGCTTGGCGCGAATCACCGCCTCGAGAATCGCCGGCGGCAGGATCGCGTAGCCCAGTCGCAGCTCCGGCAGCAGGGTTTTCGAGAAGGTGCCGACGTAGGCGACGATGCCGCGCTGATCGAGCTTGTGCAGCGAATCCGTCGGTCGGCCCTCGTAGCGGAACTCGCTGTCATAGTCGTCCTCGATGATGATCGCGCCCAGCTCATGAGCCCGTTCGAGCAGGGCCTCGCGCCGCGCCTGACTCATCGGCATGCCCAGCGGGAACTGGTGCGATGGCGTCACGTAAATCAGCCGCGTGCCCTCGGGAATTCGCTCGACCTGAATGCCCTCGGCATCCACCGGCACGCCGACCACCGTCGCCCCGTGAGTGCCGAACAGCAGCCGCGCGGGCGGGTAACCGGGATCTTCCATTGCCACCAGACTGTCGGGACGGATCAGCACCCGGGTAATCAGATCCAGCGCCTGTTGCGCGCCGTTGCAGACCACGATGTCCTCGTCCTGACAGTTCACACCACGGGAAAACGCGATGTGTCGGGCAATCGCATTGCGCAGCGCCGGCAGGCCTTCCGGCACGCTGTAGAAACCTTTGGAATTGGCCATCTGCCGCAGCGCGTGAGAGACACAGCGGCGCCAGTCATCCTGGGGAAACTGGCCCTTGCTGGTGGCGCCGCCGATAAAGTCATAGCGCAGCGAACCCTCAAGCGTCGGATGACGCAGGAACACCGGCAGATTGCGCCAGCTCTCGATCACCTCGGAACTGGCCAGCTCGGAATGGCTTTGCTTGCGCTGCACCGGCGTCGAGCGCGCGTTGACGTAAGTGCCTTTGCCGATCACGCCGGTGAGGAAATTTTCGTAGGTGAGTTGCGCGTAAGTGTCGGAAATGGTCTTGCGCGAAATCCCCAGTTGCTCGGCGAGCAAACGGCTGGGCGGCAACTGCGTGCCGGCGGCCAGACGCCCGGATTCAATGGCGCCGCGCAGTTGCTGATACAACTGGCCGGCCAGGTCCTTGCGGCCGTTGATCACGACATGAAGTTCCATACCGAGGGGGCTCTCCGGGCGATTGAGTGTGCCGGCCAGATTACTCCCGAATGCGGGCGGGGCAGAAGTTGCGTAGTGCAATTATCCGGAATTGGCGCAAAACCCTGTGGGAGCGAGCTTGCTCGCGAAAGCGGTGTCTCAGTCGACATCGATGTTGAATTTAATGCCCCCATCGCGAGCAAGCTCGCTCCCACAGGTATCGTGTTTGGCTCGGGTTCAGTGGTCTGCCGTTTTTTCGTGGAATTGGGGCTGTAACGTTGTCGAATCAGCGCTTACCGTGAAATCACTCTTCTGCTGCCCGAGGCCCGCCCATGTCCCCGCGTCTGGATTACTACAGCGCTTCACCCAAAGCCATGAAAGCGATGATTGCCCTGGAAGCGCTGACCAGCAGCCTGAGCATCGAACCGCCGCTGCTGCACCTGATCAAGATCCGCGCCTCGCAACTCAATGGCTGCGCGTTCTGCACCGACATGCATTCGGTGGAAGCGCGGCGGGCAGGGGAGACGGATCGACGCTTGTACGCCATCGCGGTCTGGCGCGACAGCGGCTTCTTCAACCTGCGCGAACGGGCCGCACTGGCCTGGACCGAAGCCGTGACGCTGCTGGCGGACAGCCGGGTGCCTGACGATGTTTACCAGCAGGCGCGGGAACAGTTCAACGAGACGGAACTGGTGGACCTGACCATGGCCGTCAGCACCATCAACAGCTGGAATCGTCTGGCGGTGAGCTTTCGCCAGATTCCCAGCGATTGATCACGAGCCATCAATCGCTGCGCCCCCTAACACGCTGATCGTTCCCACGCTCCGCGTGGGAATGCCTCTAGGGACGCTCCGCGTCCAGTGACGCAGAGCGTCACGGCTGCATTCCCACGCAGGAGCGTGGGAACGATCAGGTAAAAGTTAGTTCGGTGGCCGCTGCGGTTTCACCGACGTACCAAAGGTGTTGCCCATCCGCGTAGCCGTGGCCGCCGGCGTCGCCAGCCCCACCTGATTCGGCGGGCGCTTGTTGACCGGCACATTCATCGCTTCCTGATTCTTCTGCGCAGCCGCCGCGCCATCGGGGTTGTTGCCCATCTGCTGGCTCAGGCAATCGTAATTCGGCGCCTTGTAGCCACCCACCGTCACCTCGACGCAGCCCAGCGGTTCCTCCGCGTGCGCACCGCCAAACGCCATCAGCAACAACCCGCCGAAGACGACTTTCCAGACTGATTTCATGCCTGCCTCCTGGCCGGCCCGAAGGGGCCGCTCTAGCTCAAGAGTCTAGTGCAACGGCGGCGCCGATCCCGTGATGGTTTTTTTGCAGTGGCCGTCACACCAGATTCATAAACAGCCCTCAGGATGACGGTTTTCAGGGATACATCAGCCGTGCAGCGAGGCCGTGCCAGGGAGGATGTTGTGCGCTCAGCGCTCATGCGCCAGCTCTGTCTGGGGCTGCTGCTTGGCTTGTTTCTGAGCCGCGCCGGCGCCGACCCGATGCCAGCGACGATGCGCATGACGCTGCACATCCCTGCCCAGGAACTGGCCCGCGCCCTCGACCAGTTCAGCCGCGCCACCGGCATGGCGGTGCTGGTCGACAGCCAGTTGAGTCGCGGTCGACGCTCGTTGGCGGTGGATGGCGAATTCACCGCCGCCGAAGCATTGCGCCGGATGCTCGGCGGCAGCGGCTTGATGGCCAAGTACAGCCGCGACGACGCGTTCACCTTGCAGGTGGCGCAAGTCGAGGAAGTGCCGATGCCGGCGGAGAAACCGACCCCCGCCAGCGCAGCCGTCAACCGCAGTTACGCCACAGCGGTGCAGGCCGCGATTGAACGCAACCTGTGCCGCTCGCCGCTGACCCGGCCCGGCAGTTTTCGCGCGGTGTTGCAGCTGTGGATCGGCCGCGACGGCGTGGTGCAGCACAACCGGTTGGTCACCTCGACCGGCGATGTTCGGCGCGATGCAGCGCTGGTAGACAGTTTTCACTCGCTCAGGATCGACCGGCCGACACCCGGCGCATTGCGCCAGCCAGTCACCTTGCTGTTGTTACCCAAATCGTCAGGAAAGCGCATGGAATGCACACAATGGGAAGGAGTTTCCGGGGGATGAAAGACGCCGGACAAAGTTCGATGGTCCAGCTGTTCCTGACGTCCTACGAGGACTTTCGGGTGCGCCTGCGACGCCGTCTCGGCTCGGAGGACCTAGCCAACGACGTGCTGCACGAAACCTACCTGCGGGTCGACCGCATGGAAGCGCCGCCGAACCTGCTGCGGCCGAACGCCTACCTCTATCGCATGGCCCTGAACATCGCCGCCGACCGCCGCCAGGCTGATGCTCGATTGCTCACCGGCAGCGAAGTCGAAGAACTGCTGCAAGTCAGCGACGAAGCGCTGGACCCGATGCGCGTGGTCGGCGGCCAGAAGGAAATCCAGTCCCTGCTCAGCGCCCTCTACGAACTGCCGGCCCGGCGCCGCCGGATCTTCATTGCCGCACGGCTGGAGGAAGCGCCGCACCTGGAAATCTCCCAGCGTTTCGGCATCTCCACGCGCATGGTCGAGAAGGAAATCAAGGCCGCCCTTGGACACTGCGCGGCCAAACTGGAAAGAAAAGTGTTTCAGCGGTTCGGTCGCGGGGCCGGAAAACCGTCTAGTGAATGAAGCTCCCGATCAATCCGTCGAGTACCTGCGCGTTTGAACATCTTCCGTCTGACACCTGCCGAGCCCACGCCTGCCGAGCGTCTGCAAAGCGAAGCCCGCGACTGGCTGATCCTGCTGACCTCCGGCCGCGCCACGGTCGCCGATGCCCGAGCGCTGCGCCAGTGGTGCGCGCAAAGCCCCGAACACGCCCGCGCTTTCGAAGAGTGCAAAGCCTTGTGGCACCTGCTGCAACCGGCGGCCGAAGCAATACAGGCGCCACGACGGTTTGGACGCCGAGCGTTTCTCGGCGGCGCGATTGCCGCATCGGCGGCGTTCCTGCTGGTGCGCGGCACGATTCCGGGCGGGTTCTCCGGGCTCGGCGCCGATTACATCACCGAAGTCGGCCAGCAACGTCGCGTCGAACCGGCCGATGGCCTGAGCCTGGAATTGAACACCCAGACCCGCATCAACCAGCGTTCGGTGGATGAGGGCGTGCAAGGTTTTGAACTGGTCAGCGGCGAAG
The DNA here is from genome assembly GCF_024749205.1 of Pseudomonas sp. B21-021. Classification (NCBI taxonomy): domain Bacteria; kingdom Pseudomonadati; phylum Pseudomonadota; class Gammaproteobacteria; order Pseudomonadales; family Pseudomonadaceae; genus Pseudomonas; species Pseudomonas sp. B21-021. The sequence goes on along the minus strand of NZ_CP087192.1, from coordinate 3,707,065 downwards.
TCGAAGTGCAGACCGCGCGGCTGCCGATGGCGATGCAGGCCGGTGGCGGTTGGCTGCGGGCGAGCAGGGCGCGGTTCAACCTGCGTAACCTCGATCAACAGGTCTGTGTGACTTGCCTGGATGGCGCGGTGGATGTGGAAGTTGAAGGCCGCAGCCTGCGCCTGGAGCCGGGCCAACAGTTGACCTATGACGCACAACAGGTGGGCACCGTGCAAAGCGTCGATACGGCGGCGGTCACCAACTGGCGCCAACAGGTTTTGGTGTTCAACGGAACGACGCTCAGCCAGATGATCGACGAGATCAACCGTTACCGCCCAGGCATGTTGTTGCTGCTCAATCGAGAACTCGGCCAACGCCGCGTACAAGCACGTTTCTCCCTCGACCAACTGGCCGGCGTAGGCGCATTGATCCGCGATGCCTACGGCGTCAAATGCACCGAGTTGCCGGGCGGCGTAGTCGTCCTCAGCTAACTAAAAACAGTACTCACAAACACCCTATATCCCTGTGGGAGCCAGCCTGCTGGCGATGAGGGCAGCACATCCGACATCTCATTGCCTGACCCACCGCATCGCCAGCAGGCTGGCTCCCACAAAGTTCAACGGTGACCGCCGCTACTGCAACGGCCCCATCACCTGCCGATACTTCTCCACCCCCTGTGGCGTCTCCCGAGTCAACCGCACCTCCAACCCCAACGGATCCTCCCGCCGATTCCCGCTCAACTGCCGCCACCCCTTATCCATCTCCCAAACCCGCACCTGCAAATCGCTCACCTCACCCAAAACCGCCACCCCCGCAGTTGGCGCCGGCAACGGATACCAACTCCGCGCCGGCGCCACCGCGCGATACAGCGTGTCCCCCTTGAGCCACCAACGCACCCGCTGCAAAGCCCCCGGCTGATCCGCCGCGCTACGAATGATGTCCAGCCGAAACCCCTTGCTGTAACTGCTGCGCACCGTAACGGCAGGCGGTGCCGTCGCCGGTTCATCCTCCGTGCCGACCTTTTTCGGTTCCGTCAGCTCGATCCCGGCGCGCAGCTCCACATCCCGCTGCATTTGATTCAACGCCCGCAACAGGCTGTCGCTCTGCTCACCGCTGGCCTGCAAATGGCTGTCGGCGCGGGTGACACTGTCCAGCCCCTTCCAGGCAATCAGACTGACCACCGCCATCAACAGAATCGCGACCATCACCTCGATCAGCGTAAAACCTTGTTGTCTGTTCATTGCACGCTAATCCGGCCCGAAGCATCGCGCAGCACACTCATCCGATTGAGCCCGTCAGACAGCGTCAACTGCAGCGGCGGATTGATCCACTCCGCGTTCAGCACCACCTTCTGCTTCGACTCCACCCGCACCGCAAGCTTCGGACTCTGCCAGGGACGCGGCCGCAACTGCGGGTCCCGATCGAAATGATCAAAACCCTTGCCACTGTCACTGCGCCGACTGAACCGAAACCCCTTGCCATCGCTCAACCACGCAATCGGCCGCCCATCGGCGCGGGCCTCAGCCTGGGCAATCTGCAGCAACTGCGCCACGCGCTCGGCATCCTTGCGCAGCAACTGCAACGGATCGGGCTTGATACTCAGACTGATCGCCGCACTGGCGATGCCGATAATCACCAGCACCACCATCAACTCGATCAGCGTAAAACCCTGCTGCCTGCACCGGTTCATCGAATGCGCACTCCCTTGCGTCCAGCCCCGTCCCAAAAAACCATCCTGCACGGCCAACATGTAAGGCGTGTGAAATAAAACCGTGAGAATTGCCGCGTAGTCTGGTCACCGGGACTAAAAGGAGATTCAGCCCATGAGATACACCGCACGCTTTTCACCCCCCCAAATCACCCAGGCCGCCGCACTGCTGGCCGCCCTGGTCGGCATCGCCACCTGGTCATCCCTGCTCCTGACCACCGCCGAATCCCACACCCCGGCCGCCACCCCGCAACTGCTCGCTGCGCGTAGCGATAACCCGGCGTTGCAGTGGTTTTCCAATCGCACGGCGCCGGTGGAGATCAAGGTCAGCGGGGTGATGGCGGGGAGTCGCGGGGCGGTGGCGATACTCAGCCTCAACGACGGGCCGCCGAGGAGTTTTTTGCAGGGGGAGCGGGTGAGTCCTGGGGTGAGGTTGGTGGCGGTGGAGGGGGATGGGGTGGTGATTGAGCAGGGTGGGGAGAGGGTGCGGTTGGGTGTGGAGAGGTTGGGGGAGTGGGTGGAGATGCCTAGGTTGGTTAGGCCGTGATTTCTGCAGGATTGAAGTCAATCATTTTGCTCATTCAGTTTTCTGGGGGACCGTTCTGGGGTTAGCGGTACAGGTCCAATGCAAGGGATACATTCGAACCCCTTATAATTGGACGGTCGCTCCCATCGAAAGAATTCGAAAGCGCACTATTTTAGTCCAAGCTTGACTATCCGGCGGATAGAAGCTCGTCAGTTAATTGGCCGATTTCAGCTCATCGGAAACGACTCAAATTGACAAATTTCGCCTGTCACTCTATTCGTTGACACTAAGAGTAAACTGATTTCGTAAGTCTCAAAACAATTGGCGATATCAAATTGGTAGAGCTGTAAGTTTTCACTTCAGAATTTTGAATGTCTATGCGCGACGACTTCCGAGCCAAAACTATTCGTAATCTTGCTGCTCGTGCGGGTTATCACTGCTCGAACCCATCCTGTATGCGCTCGACTTCCGGCCCAGCTTTAGCGGAAGAAGGGGCGGTAAACATCGGCGTCGGTGCGCACATCGCAGCAGCGGCACCTGGAGGAATGCGTTACGACCCCAACATGAGCTCTGCCGAACGCAGCAGTTCCATGAATGGTATCTGGATGTGCCAGAGTTGTTCAAAACTCATCGATTCCGATGATTCGCGCTTTACGGTGGCACTGCTGCACGAATGGAAGAGTAAGGCGATACAACGAGCGCTTGATGCAATTGCCGGTGGCGAATCACTAGGTTCTGTTAGGCCTGCTGACCTGCTCGATGATGCGGATCAGGATTTTCTTCGTGGGCTCAATCTTCCAACCGTTGAAGCGTTGGATGTGGTCGGAGGAAAACTTCGTGCGGCGACATTGGTAGACATACAAGGTTTTCGTGCTGTACCCGGTCAACCCGCGCGAACTATTGCGCTAACACTAAGACTTGAAGGTAGTTCCAGACCTCAGGTGACGATTGAAAGCTTTGCACGTGTTGTATCGCTTGCTGAGCCGGTTGGCTTTGTCGCGGTAGGTGGCACAGGGAAATCGACCACGCTTTTACAGCTAGCAGAATGCATGGGCAATCAGGAAGGTTTAGTTCCATTGCTTGTACCCCTCGGTGAATGGTCAGACCGACAGGACGATTTTTTCGATTTCGTCCTACGTCGTAACGCTTTTTATGGTTTCAGGCGAGAGCACTTGATGCAGCTGGCCTACCACGGGAATCTTGCTCTGCTGTTGGATGGCTGGAACGAACTGCCAGCCGATGCTCGGCTACGAGCCACCCGTGACCTGGCGGCGTTACAGCGCGATTACCCGCAAATCGGCATTGTCGTCAGCTCAAGACGTCAGGCTCTACCGGACGTTCGGCCGATTATCGTGATAGATCCCCTTTCCGATGAGCAACAGCTAGAGATCGCGCAAGCGGTTAGGGGGGATGAGGGCGTTGGTTTTGTGGATAGGGCATGGCGAACGCCTGGAGTGCGCGAGTTAGTGAGCAACCCACTTTATCTAAATGCTTTGCTGACGTTGCCCTCAGGTGCGAAATTCCCAGTGACGAAGGAAGCGGTGTTGCGCATGTTCGTGCAACAGAATGAGAGCGCACCTGAGAAAGTCGAACGTTTGCAGCGAGATGGTGTTGGTGAGCATAACGCCTTTTTGATTGGGCTCGCGGTCGAAGCAACCGGTGGCGCGAATACTATAGTCGCCAACACCAGCGCTAATCGCATCATTTCAGATGTCACGAAGTGTCTTATCGCTGCGGGGCAAATTGGCTCAGCACCGCAACCCCGTGCAATTGTTGATGGGTTAGTTGCCGCGCACTTGCTGGTTCGCTCGACTGGTATCGACGGAGCAGTGAGTTTCCAACATCAGTTGTTCCAAGACTGGTATGCGTCTTTGGAAGTCGAACGTGTGATGCTTGAAGCATCAGCAGGGGATGCGGATGCGCTCAAAATACTGCGCGAACAAATGCTCAATTGGCCGAGCTGGGAGGATTCGGTCCTCTTCGCATGCGATAGAGTTTCACGTGACGGCGAAGAAGGCGTGCGTTCGGTCTCAGTCGCGATTAATGAGGCACTGGAAATTGACCCGATTCTGGCTGCCGTTATGCTCGAGAGAGCCGATGATTTGGTATGGCGGGAAGTGCGCAATCGCGTTCTTACTTTTATCGAGCGCTGGCACAGCCCGGGCGAGCTTGATAGAGCTGTGCGATTCATGGTTACCTCTGGCAAGCCCGATTTCGCGCATGCAATTTGGCCGTTTGTGTCAAACACAAAACGTCAAATTCAGTTCGGACTATTCAGATTAGTTGATCGTTTTCACCCCAGCGTCCTCGGAGTCGATTGTGCGCTCCATTTGGGTGAGCTGCCTGCGGCCCAGCGACTAATAGCTTTCCCTGAGATCGCGAGCAATAGTGGATTCGATGGTTTGGAGCTAGCCGTTGAACTGGCTGCATCCGATCCTGATCCGGACGTAGTTGCTGCTGTCGTAACGGCACTGGCGTTCCGCCGAGCTGACCGCCATGTGAACCTAATTCTGGAGACCGCTTCGGACGCGGTTTGGGAAGTAATAGCGCACGCGGGGTTCCCTGATCATCTCACTGACGTCCAGCTTGATGCTCGCCTTATAGCTCAGCGTGGAACGGTACGGAATGCTGACACTACGCCAGGGCAATTGCTTGACTGGATCTTGCGAGAGAACCCAGAGGATGCGGAGTTCCAAATTACGCAGCTAATAGGGACGGTCGAGTTCGAACCCAATGGCAGTGGGATCGAGCATGCGGTGATGACTTCGTTCTCAGTGTATCCGCTCGCTGTTGCTTCTGGGCTCGTTGCCAGAATCACTGCGGATTTACCACTTCCTTATCACATAGAAGACTATCTCAATCAGGCGCCACTGATCGATTCAGGACCTGTTGCTGACGCTGCTATCGACCCGCTCACCTCTGAGCGTCGTTTAAATGCTGCCGCGGCCGTCATTGGCCCGGTCACCATCGCTGTGCTCTTCGACCAGTTGTTTGTAATAGATAGCCAAGTGGAGGTGCTTGGGCGATACGATGAGGAATTGTCGAAAGCCCACCATCGATTGGTAGGTGCGCTATCCGGCACACGGCAAAACGTCTTCGCACAGGTACTTGTATCCAAATCAGAGGAGACCAACTATCGTCGCATCGGCTTGTTAGCTGACGTCCTAGCCCGTCATGGCCGGGCGGGTGGTGATACGAAGCTTCCGTTTGACGAGGATACTCGCTCGAATTTGTCTCGAGCCGTTGGCACTTGGATGGAAACACTACTGGCTGCACCTCAGCTACCTCGTAATGTTGCTTCTGATGTGGCTCGAGCCGCTGAAAGAGTTGCAGATGCGGAGTTGGCGGAACTTCTGCGGACTCTCATTGAACGTGACTTGGTCGAATATGAGATTGCACGCTCTGGCTGGCTTCAAACAGGGGGGCGTGGAGGGGTGATCCCAATGGGGCATTCGTTAATGTACTCGCGGGCCTTGGCAGCTATGCATGATGCACCTGCCGTCGCAGTCCTTATTCGTGGGTTGAGTGATTTACGCTGGGGCAAGGAGGCAGCAGGGGCATTGTTGGAGATCTGGCAATCCGATAATTTTGCTCCAAAAAAACCGACTTTCAATCGCTGGACGGACTACTCGCATCATCTGATTCGAAGAGCGGAGCGCGTCACGCAAAGCCCTTTGACATCGGATTTCGCCGAGGCGATCTTTGTCGTGGCGGCGGATTTCGGAGTCCCTTCAAAGTCTGATGCTGAGCAGAAGCATGCTCTCGCTCTTGGTGGTGTGGGTCTTGCATTGCCACACGGATCCAAACGACAAGAGATAGATTTGCTTCTGTCGCTTCCTCAGCCGACAGCATGCAAGCATCGTTTATTGGCAAATGCTGCTCGCGCCGGCGAAGTAATACCTTCTGCGATATTGATGGAAGGCTTACGGGAGCTACTGTCTGAAGCTCAGGAGCAGAGATGGCGACTTGAAAATAATCGTGGAGAGTTGATGGGGTGGATTGATCTATTCCCTTTTTCTGACAGTCCAGAACGGGTACACGAGGCCATTTTATTACTGTCTGATCAGCACCGTAGCCCAAATGCTTTACAGCGCCTGTTGGAGACTATTCCCCAAAGCCCTGCCGATACTGCGTTTGTGATGCTAGAGCGTCTAGCCGCTGAGAATCCCGCGTTTTTTGGTGATTCTCAATGGACAAGTGCGATGTTGAGGTTGAACACATTGGAAGCAGTCGTAGCTGTACTTGAGCACCTTAGCGAAGGTCGAATTCCAGCAGGCGATGGTTTCCACTTGTCGTCTGAGCTAACCAGACTTGCTATTTTGCTTCCTGATTTCCATACGATTTTGATCACACGTTATCTTTCACTTCCTCCCGGAAACATTCGTCGTGTTCTTGAAATGGCAATGAATGATTTACCTGGTGAGGAGAACTTCATGGCTCTCTTTGAGGGAAGTATCCAAGCTTCTAATCCTTTCCAACATCTGGGGAGGGCATTGCGAAACTTAGCAATTTCCCGGCGACCGTCGGAGCAATGGAGTGGTGCTTTTGAAGAGTTCGGATTGCCACTGATAGAAATACGAGCGCGGCTATTTACAATGTTTCTTGCCAATGATGCGCAATCAGAGCTGGCGAAACAATGTTTGCTCGCCATCGAAGAATACCGAGATGAAAAGGGGCGACTTAATAATGAGCCGCGGCATCCGGATATTTCGACGGGTCGAGCATGGCCACCGGAAGCAGAAGCTGGATTTTTGTGAGAAAGCTATCGAGGCAGACTGCTAAGTGAGCTGCCGTGCCTCCCAAAAAAATGGCTTTTTTTGGGAGGGGGGAAACGAAAAAGGCAACGAAAAAGGGGACTGATTTATTTTCCAGAAAATAGATCAGTCCCTTTGTTCTTTGTTCGTTCTCTTTGTTTCGTTCTTTAGTTCTATAGCCCCCAAAACCATGAGTGCTTTATCCAAGCTTCTATAGTCATTAATTTTCTGCTTTTCTAGGTTCGATTCCAGTAATCTGTCAATTACCTGAATGAATTGCCTATATTTTTTTAATTTGTTTGCTGCGGAGGTTCCTGGTGCAGGAAGCTCTGGATATTCATGTCCAGCTAACGCTGGACTTTGATCGATCAGCGCTTTGCAAGCCGCTTGGACATTTCTATCTACAATCGGAAAGTGATGTGGGTGGCAAAAATGAAATACTGCTGAAATTGTCGGTAACTGAAAGCCTTGAGTAGCTACGAGCGTATTGAAAAATGGTTCTAAATTCTTGAATCGATCAGATGCGTCTATAGAGACCTTTCTGATGTTAAGGATAGCCTCTATCGCGGAAGTTACATCTTCTGGAAACGGAATTTGAGATTTGTAATTTTTAATTGCAATTAAAGGTGAAATTATTTCCAAAGCTTGCTTGAATGAGTCGCTGGTTAATACCTTGGGTGCCGTATTTAAATCATATCTGGCTACCAATGCTAAAATTTCTGAATAGCGTGCGTCTGAATAGTTGGGATAGTTCGAATCAAACTGCTCCATATATTTTTCAAGGTTTTCCAATTTGACCCCTTCTGCCTAAGTTGAATACACAATCGCAAGCGTCGTCGTCGAGAGCGTGTAAGTGTTATTTAATGTTTGTGCTCAGGGAAAAGGGACAGATTTATTTGAAATAAATACGTCCCTATTTTACGAACTTATAAGTTAAATTTAAGACGCTTGATGGGTCGACGAATGGCTCTTTAGTTATTCGATCTCTTTCGGTGTGGGTTCATGCCCTAATATAGGCGCTTCGCTACTGGATGGCAGGCCCTCCGAGTGAGCATGAGTTCTCCAGGAAATCCCCATAATTTGTTTTGCAGCTTCAAACAGCGGCTTAGCATTCTCACCAATTTTGCCAGCTACGATGCTCGCTTCAATTGCTAGAGAGTATATGTGATCAAGGGAGGATACTTTTTTGTGAAGCTCCTGCTGGACTTGTTCCAGTTTTTTGTGCAGGCGCCTTTTATGGTCGGCATCAAGGTCTTTGCAACTGGCTATCAAATCCCTAAGCTTATTGATTAGAGATTGCAGCTCTTTAAAGTCACCTTCAGTGAACTCATAACCGAAACTATTTTTAATGCTTCTAGTAAATCTTGCATCTATATCAGCCTCCAACTGGAGGGTCTTGTCATGTTTTAGAATGACGTTAACTTCCGCTAGGACTTTCCCTACGAAATCACGAGTGGCGTCTTTGCTGACCAACCCACTGTTGATTTCCGGAATGTCTGCCTCGAAGTCAAGAGCGCCACTTTTCTTCATGTAAAACAAAAATTTTACAATTTCCAAACTCTCGCTTTCTAAACTAGAGAATATCTCTTTTTTTGAGGCGGCTATGTAAAGCGTGCACGCTTCTACCACTACGGCGAGTGGCTCCTCGCTGGCTCGTTCAAGAAGCGTATCTGAAATCAACATAGGTGCCTCCTAGCGTATGAGATGCAGCGATGATGGCATACTGATGCTTGTTGTTGGAAGAGGTTACACATCGTCATTCAAATACTTAATACCTTGTACCAAGGCTTTTTTCTCGATGACGCAGCGATAGAACATAGGTCGGCGAGGTAAGCTGCGCCCCAACGAAGACTGAGAGCACACGGGGCATCGTAATATTGGCACGAACGAGGATGTTAGTCGGCTCTGAGACGGGTTAGATGACACGCACGCCGATCTTCTAGCAAATGGTGATCTCTTCACATGCAGGCCGATGGCCAATAGCAGTCGCCATATACTGACGCAGCGTCCCAACGTCGTCCCGAGTCCGATTGCAGGCTGGGATTGCGAAAACAATGACGACCCCTAGCTCCGACGCAATGGCAGTGGTTCGTTCGGCCATTCGTGAATGTCTGTTCTTGGCCGAAAGCAACCGCTCGTAAATGGCAGAAATTGATGATGTCTCAATATGTCATTGAAACTTGCGGGAAAAAATTGGACCGTTATTTCGGCGGAGGCTGTCAGTTTTACCTGACAACCTCCGCCATTTTCTTTCTGACTATTGAGCTACAGCGCTCAGCCGCTTACGTCTTCACCTCAACATGATCCAGCGCCTGATTCACCGCCAACTCGCTCAACATCACCAACTGCGCAATCCCGATCGCAGTCTTGCGATGGGCAGGCTCCAGCGTGGCGGCAAAGTTGTTGAGCATTTCGCTGGCCGATCCCAGTGATTCGCTGGCGTTGGCCAGCAGGGATTCAGTGTTGTAGGCCGGGTTGGCCAGGTACATGGGATCGTGTTTGTGGTGGCTGCCCATGATGCGTTGTTGCGGGGTGAGGTAGTGGTCGAGGGCGCGTTCGGCGGCTTCGTTGAGGGTTCGGGAGTCGGGGAATTTGTAGGGGGAAACCGGATCGGTTTCTGGTGGGTTTGGTGTTGGTTTGAACATAGATGTAGCTCCATATGGGACTCAAGGAGCCATCACTCTCGCTACCAAACGAGTGGTGGTGGCCATACGAAGGTTGGTAGACCGGCCCATATGGAAAATCCGGCGCGCCCGAGAGCGCCCTGCGCATGGCCACCATAAGACGGATGCCGAAATGGCATCTGCGCTAGGTGACGTTATGCGTCATATGGGAGGTCGGGCTACCAAACCCGATCACTGTTTTTCAGTGACCCGGAAAAGATAAGACCCTCGCACTAGACGCACAAGCCGGCGGATTCTGGCGTAGTCGTAGGTAATGACGCAAGGTTGTGTAGCCTTGGGGAAGTAACGGTGGGTGTCTTTTAAACGGGGTTTTTGGGGTGGGTAAACGGGTGGTTCAACAAGCGGCCCTCACCCCAGCCCTCTCCCGGAGGGAGAGGGGGCCGACGGAGGTGTCTTGCGCTTTACATCGACCTGAGAGACCGAGTTGATTATGGATTCAACGCGGTATATGCAGGTTGGTTTAGATCTTTAGGTGGGTGTCGGAAATGTCCCACGCTGATTCATTTGCCATCGAGGGGGCCGACATTTAGGGCGGGCTCGGGCTAGGGATTTTCGGGGCGGCTTAGCAACGTCTCCAGCCTCGCCAACGGCGGCGCCTCCTGGCTACGATCAAAGACTTGCACCCCAACCTTGAGCAACCGCCCATTCTCCGCCCCCCCAATCACCTGCTCACACCGCAACAACAACCTCCCTTGATCACACTCCACCGCCTTAACCCCCATCGGCAATCGCCCCTCCAACCGCAATTCCGCCATCCGACTCTGCGCCGCAATCATCGCAATCGAGCGATCTCGCAAAACCCCGCTGCTCTGCGTCATCAACCCCGCCACACGAACAGCGGCGGACATGGCCACGGCGATGATCGCCAGCGCGACGAGCACTTCAATCAGGGTGAATCCGGCTTGCTGGGAGGGTGTGCGCATCGGGGTCTCGGGCGGTCGGGCAGCCCTTGACGCTAACGCCCGTGCTTGACGGCTTGACGACGAAAACACCCGAGGATTTTCAACATCCCTGACATATCTTCTTGCAACACTGCGCGTCGAATCGAATCAAGCCAGGGAATGACGAGATGGATATCGCGCAGTTCAAACAGCCCAGTCGACCGAGCCGGATGCCCCGTGGGCAGCAGGGTTTTACGCTGATCGAGATCATGGTGGTCGTGGTGATTCTCGGGATTCTGGCGGCGATGGTGGTGCCCAAGGTGCTCGACCGGCCGGATCAGGCGCGGGCCACGGCGGCGAAGCAGGACATTGGCGGGTTGATGCAGGCGCTGAAGCTGTATCGCCTCGATCACGGCACTTACCCGAGCCAGAGCCAGGGCCTGAAGGTGCTGGTGGAGCGGCCGGCCGATGCGAAGAACACCAACTGGCGCTCGTATCTGGAGCGCCTGCCGAATGACCCGTGGGGTCGTCCTTATCAGTACCTCAATCCCGGTGCCAACGGCGAGATCGACATCTTTTCCCTCGGCGCCGACGGCCAGCCTGACGGCGATGGCGTGAATGCCGACATCGGTTCCTGGCAGTTGTAAGGCCGGTCATGAACAGCCAATCGAACCAGCAGGGGATGGCGATCATCAGTGCGCTGCTGATCGCGGCGGTGGTCGCGGTGATCGCTGCCGGCATGCTGACGCGCCAGAGCGTTTCGACCCGTGCGCTGGAGGCCGAACAACTGCGCGTGCAAGGCCGTTGGGTGTTGCACGGCGGGTTGGAGATCAGCCGGCAATTGTTGTGGGATGCGCGGCAGCGCGATCCGCTGACCCGACTCGATCAACCTTGGGCGCAGCTGTTGAACACCCAGGGTTTCGAGGGGCGGCTGGAGGACGAGCAGGGCAAGTTCAACCTGCGCAATCTGGTGGCCAACGAGCGGATCGATGATGCGCAGGTGCAGGCGTTCGAGCGCTTGTGCGAGTTGGTTGGTGTCAGCAGCGGCTTGAGCCGGCGCATCAGTCAGCGGGTGATCGGCTCTTATCCGCACCTGTTGAATGCCCAAGTGGTGGACAAGCCTGTGGCGAAAAACACCTTCGACAGTGGGCGCGCCACGTCGCCGTCCGCGACGCGCAAACCGCAACCGCCGACTTTGCCGATGCTGCGCACGCTTGACGATTTGCGCAGTGTCGACGGGGTCAACGATGCGCTGTTGGCGAAACTCGCGCCGTACCTGACGGTGATTCCGGCGACCACCTGGCTCAACGGCAACACCGCCACGGCGCCAGTGCTGGCGGCTTATGTGCCGGGGCTGTCGCTGGAGCGGGCGCAGGCGTTGATCAATGAGCGTGACGCCGGGCGCTGGTTTATCAATCGCGGGGATTTCGTCAATCGCCTGCGACTACCGCAATTGGAGATCACCAGCGTCAAGGTTGGCATCACCAGCGACTGGTTTCGGCTGCGCGGGCAGGCGCGGCGGGATCAGCGGCGGGTCAGCCTCGATGCGTTGTTGCATCGCAGTCAGGATCAGTTGCCGCAAGTGATCTGGTCGCGGGTGGGCGTATGAGCCAGTTGCGCGTGAGTTTGCCGCCGCTGGCGGAGCTGAGTCTCGACAGTGAAGTGGATTGTGCGTGGCTGGATCGTCAGGGGCAGGTCGTGCGCCAGGAACGCGTACGGCTCGGCGCGCTGCCGAAGCAACCGCTGGTGTGCTTTCTGCACCCGTCGGACAGCCTGCTGGCGAGCATTGATTTGCCGCCGCTGCCCGCGAACAAAACCGCTGCGGCGGTGCAATGTGCGGCGCAGGCCTTGATGCTCGGCGACAGCGCCAAGATGCACATCGCCCACAGCGCTCGCAATGAAAGCGGCCAGGTGCAGATTGCCTGGGTATCACGCAAGGATTTGCAGCACCTCGGGCAGTTCGGCTTGAACCTCAAAGGCCTGTACCCGGCGGCCTACAGCTTGCCGGTGATGGCCGGCGGCGTCGGCTGCTTGCACGACGATCATCTGTTGTTGCGTAACGGCCCGAATGCGGCGCAGGTGCAGCCGATGATCGATGAAGCGTGGCTGCTGGAAACCGGTCTGCCGGCGCACTGGATCGGTGACGGCGCGCCTGAGGCGGTGCAATCGATATTGGCCGATATGCAGCAAAACACCGGCCCATTGCCGAATTGGGGCCTGCACAGCGGCCTCCAGCAACCGGGCACCGAGCATCGCGGTTGGAGCAGGGCGCTCGGTTGCTGTGCGCTGGCCTTGGCGGTGTGGGTGATCGGTTTGAATCTGTACGCCGCCCGCGAGGCTGGGCAGGGCCAGCAGCTCAAGGCGCAGATGGCGCAGCGGGTGAAGCAGGCGTTCCCCGAATTGCCGGTGATCCTCAATCCGCTGCAACAGGCGCGGCAGCAAATCGCGGCGCGCCAGCAAGGCGCGGTGGATGCGCCGGGGCAGGATTTCACGCGGCTGGTGTCGCAGGCCGGCAGTGGCATGCCGTCCATGGCGGGCACGGTGCAGCGGCTGGAGTTTGTCGACGGCGCGCTGCAACTGAGCCTGCTGCCCGAGGCCCGTCGTTCGGGCAACGACAAGGATTGGCAAGGCACGCTGGCCCAGGCCGGCATCAGCATCAGCTCGAATGACGACGGCTGGGTCCTGCGCCCGGCCGGCGAGGCGACCGCCGGCACCGACAACGACGACAGCAGCGGAGCCGAAGATGAATAGCCCATCGCTTGCGAAATACCGCGCCAGTTGGCAGCGCTTCAATGCTCAGTTGCAGGCCCGTTGGCAGCCGCTGGCCTTGCGGGAAAAACGCATGGTCGGCGGCATGGCGGCGCTGTTGCTGGGGCTGTTTGTGTGGGTGGCTCTGATTCAGCCGCCGCTGAAGAAGATCGCCGCCTCGCAAGTCGAAACGCCAAAACTGCGAGCCCAGGCCGAAGCGCTGGAAGTGCTGTTGCGCGACGTCAGCGTGCGCCCCGACGGGCAGAACCTGGAGCAGTCGCTGCAGCAAACCTTGCAGGCCAGCGGACTCGGCGGCCATTACCAATTGGCGGCCGCGTCCGCCGGTTGGCAGTTGACCTTCGACGCGGCACCGGCCGACGCCGTACTCGACTGGCTGCTGAGCCAGCCCCGGAATTTTTCACTGCAAGTGGTCGAGGCCCGTCTGCAACGCGCAGACGACGGCGCGACCGATGACACCGCCGGCACTCTGTCGGGCACCGTACGCATGGATCAGGCGCTGGGCGCTAAGGAAGCTTCATGAAGGGGTCAGGATCCAAACGCATGGCGTTGCCGATGCTGTTGATGGCATTGAGCGCGTGCAGCAACACCACACCACCGAATCAACCGCCGCTGCTCGTGGACAGCGAACTCGGCCGGCCGCTGGCCAACACCCAGCGCAGTGGCGACGCGGTGCTCGACCGCGAGCGGGCGCAGGCTCAGGCAAGACCTGCGCCGAAGCAATTGCACAACATCACCGAACGCGCTCGCAGTGGCGGGTCGGCGCGGGGCACGACGTTGCCGGCCAATCCGTTGGGCGATCAACCGGTGACGCTGAATTTCGTCGATGCGGATATTCAAGCGGTGGTGCGCGCGTTGTCGCGCTCCACCGGCCAGCAGTTTCTGGTGGATCCTCGGGTCAAGGGCAATCTGACGTTGGTCTCCGAAGGCCAGGTGCCGGCGCATCAGGCTTACGACATGTTGCTGGCGGCGCTGCGCATGCAGGGTTTCAGCGTGGTGGATGTCGGCGGCGTGGCGCAGGTGGTGCCGGAGGCCGACGCCAAGTTGCTCGGCGGGCCGATTTACAGCGCCGATAAACCGGCCGGCAACGGCATGCTGACTCGCACGTTCCGCTTGCAATACGAGAACGCGGTGAACCTGATCCCGGTGCTGCGCCCGATCGTGTCGCCGAACAATCCGATCAACGCCTATCCCGGCAACAACACCATCGTCGTCACCGACTATGCGGAAAACCTGACGCGGGTCGCGCAGTTGATTCAGGGCATCGACACCCCGAGCGCCATCGACACCGACGTGGTGCAGATCCAGAACGGCATCGCCGCCGACATCGCGCCGATGGTCGCTGACCTGCTCGACGCACCGGGCAATGACCCGACGCAGAAAATCGCGGTGATCGGCGACCCGCGCTCCAACACCATCATCATCCGCGCCGGCAGTCCCGAGCGCACGGAGCTGGCGCGCAACCTGATCTACAAACTCGACAACGCCCAGAGCAACCCGAGCAATCTGCACGTGGTGTATCTGCGCAACGCTCAGGCCGGCAAACTGGCCCAGGCCCTGCGCGGATTGTTGACCGGCGAGAGCGACAGCGGCACCAGCGACAACGCGCGCTCGGTGCTCAGCAACATGGGCAGCTCCACCAACTCGGGCGGCGGGCAGAACGGCCAGAGCGGCACGCAAACCAACGGCAGTACTTCGACCTCCAACAGCGGCAGCACCGGCGGCAGCTACGCCCAGGGCAGCAGCGCCACCAGCGGCAGCGGCAACGCGCAAAGCAGCGAACAGAACGTGGCCTTCAGCGCCGGCGGCGTGACTATTCAGGCGGACGCGACCACCAACACCTTGCTGATTTCCGCGCCGGAGCCGTTGTACCGCAACCTGCGCGAAGTCATCGATCTGCTCGACCAGCGCCGCGCGCAAGTAGTAATCGAAAGCCTGATCGTCGAAGTCGGCGAGGACGACGCCAGCGAATTCGGCGTGCAATGGCAGACCGGCAACCTCGGCGGCAAAGGCGTGATCGGCGGCGCCAACCTTGGTGGTTCGGGGATCAACGTCAACGGCAAGACCAGCCTCGATGTGCTGCCGCAAGGCCTCAACCTCGGCTACGTCAACGGCACCGTCGATATCCCCGGCATCGGCAAGATCCTCGACCTGAATGTGCTGGCCCGGGCCCTGAAGAGCAAGGGCGGGACCAACGTGCTGTCGACGCCGAACCTGCTGACCCTGGACAACGAAGCGGCGAGCATTTTTGTCGGCCAGACCATCCCGTTTGTCAGCGGCAGCTACGTCACCGGCGGTGGAGGCACCAGCAACAACCCGTTCCAGACCGTGACCCGCGAAGAGGTCGGTCTGAAACTCAACGTGCGGCCGCAGATTTCCGAGGGCGGCACGGTCAAGCTCGACATCTATCAGGAAGTCAGCAGCATCGACGAACGCGCCTCGGCAGCGGCCAACTCGGCGGGGATCGTCACCAGTAAGCGCGCGCTCGACACCAGCATCCTGCTCGACGACGGGCAGATCATGGTGCTCGGCGGCCTGCTGCAGGACGGCTACAGCCAGAGCAATGACGCGGTGCCATGGTTGTCGAACATTCCGGGGATTGGCGCACTGTTTCGCAACGAGCGCCGCTCGATCACCAAGACCAACCTGATGGTGTTCCTGCGCCCGTACATCATTCGCGACAGCGCGGCGGGGCGCAGCATCACGCTTAACCGCTACGACTTCATGCGCCGCGCTCAGGGCGGTCTGCAACCGGAGCGCAGTTGGGCGATGCCGGACATGCAGGCGCCGCAATTGCCGGCCACTGCCCAAGGCGTGCCGGCGCCGGTGTCCGGCCCGCGCGCGACCATCAAAGCGGTGCCGCTGCAATGAGCGCATTGCCTTACGCCTGGGCCAAGGCGCAGCGGATTCTGCTGCGCGACGGCGTGCTGACGGTGTGCCCGTCGACGCCGGGCTGGTCGATCAGCGAGGTGCGCCGGCAGTTCGGCGCGGCGAAGCTTGAGCGGGTGCGCGATGACGAACTCGACGGCTTGCTCGCCACGGCCTATGCCGATACCGGCAGCGCGGCAGCGGTGGTCGGTGCGGCGGAGAACGAAGTCGACCTCGACCGCCTGATGCAGGACATGCCGGAAATCACCGACCTGCTCGACACTCAGGACGGTGCGCCGGTGATCCGCATGATCAACGCCTTGCTCACCCAAGCGGCGCGGGACGAGGCCAGCGACATTCACATCGAACCGTTCGAAACCCATTCGGTGGTGCGCTACCGGGTCGACGGCACGCTGCGTGATGTGGTGTCGCCGCGCAAGGCGTTGCACGGTGCGCTGGTGTCGCGGATCAAGATCATGGCTCAGCTCGATATCGCCGAAAAACGCCTGCCGCAGGACGGCCGCATTGCGTTGCGCGTAGCGGGCCGGCCGATCGACATTCGTGTTTCCACCGTGCCCACCGGTCATGGCGAGCGGGTGGTGATGCGTCTTCTGGACAAGCAGGCCGGGCGCCTGCATCTCGAAACGTTGGGCATGGACGCGCAAGTGCTGGCCAAACTCGATCACCTGATCCGCCAGCCCCACGGCATCGTGCTGGTCACCGGCCCGACCGGTAGCGGCAAGACGACGAGTTTGTACGCGGCGCTGGCGCGACTGGATGCGAGCACCAGCAATATCCTCACCGTGGAAGACCCGGTGGAATACGACCTGCCGGGCATCAGCCAGATTCAGGTCAACGCCAAGATCGACATGACTTTTGCCTTGGCATTGCGGGCGATTCTGCGGCAGGACCCGGACATCATCATGATCGGCGAGATCCGCGACCTCGAAACCGCGCAGATCGCGGTGCAGGCTTCGCTGACCGGTCACCTGGTGCTCGCGACCCTGCACACCAACGACGCGGTGTCGGCGGTCAACCGTTTGGTCGACATGGGCGTCGAGCCGTTTCTGCTGGCCTCGTCGATGCTCGGTGTTTTGGCCCAGCGATTGGTGCGACGGCTGTGCAATCAGTGCAAACAGGAAGACCCGGCCACGCCCGGCACCTGGCGCCCGGTGGGTTGTGCGGCGTGCAATCACACCGGCTACAGCGGTCGAACCGGCATTCACGAATTGTTCTGCATCGATGACGACATCCGCACGCTGATCCACCAAGGGGCAGGGGAGCAGGCCTTGCGCGCAGCGGCGAGCAAGGCCGGGATGTTCAGCCTGCGCGAGGACGGCGAGCGCTGGATTCGCAGCGGTGCCACGGCGCCGGAAGAAATCCTTCGTGTGACACGGGACGCCTGATGAATCGCTATCGTTTTGAGGCCGCCGATGCCAGCGGCAAGATCGAATCCGGGCATCTGGAGGCGGAGAGTCAGGGCGCCGCGTTTGGCGTGCTGCGCGGTCGTGGTTTGACGGCGTTGTCGGTGGAGAAGGAAAGCAACGTCTCTCAGCACGGCGGCGGTGGAATGTTCAGTGCCAGGCTGTCGGATAACGATCTGGCCTGGGCGACGCGGCAACTGTCGAGCCTGCTCGGCGCCAGTCTGCCGCTGGAGGCTGCGCTGAGTGCCACGGTCGAACAGGCCGAGAAAAAGCACATCGCCCACACCCTCAGCGCCGTACGCGCCGATGTGCGCAGCGGCATGCGTCTGGCCGAAGCGCTGGCGGCGCGGCCACGGGATTTTCCCGAGATTTACCGGGCGCTGATTGCGGCGGGCGAGGAGTCCGGTGATCTGGCGCAGGTGATGGAGCGGCTGGCGGATTACATCGAGGAGCGCAACAACCTGCGCGGCAAGATTCTCACCGCGTTCATTTATCCGGGCGTGGTCGGGCTCGTGTCGATCGGTATTGTGATTTTCCTGCTGAGTTATGTCGTGCCGCAGGTGGTCAGCGCGTTTTCCCAGGCGCGGCAGGATCTGCCGGGGCTGACTTTGGCGATGCTCAATGCCAGTGATTTCATCCGGGCCTGGGGCTGGTTGTGCGCGGGCGTCATGGCCGGCGCGTTCTGGAGCTGGCGTCTGTATTTGCGCAATCCGGCGGCTCGCTTGAGCTGGCATCATCGGGTGCTGAAGCTGCCGCTGATCGGGCGGTTTGTGCTGGGGCTGAACACCGCACGGTTTGCCTCGACGCTGGCGATTCTCGGCGGCGCCGGGGTGCCGTTGTTGCGGGCACTGGAGGCGGCGCGGCAGACCTTGTCGAATGATCGCTTGAGCCTGAGCGTCAATGAGGCCACCGCCAAGGTCCGGGAGGGCGTCAACCTGGCGGCAGCGCTGAAAGTAGAGAACGTGTTTCCGCCGGTGCTGATTCACCTGATCGCCAGCGGCGAGAAAACCGGCGCGCTGCCGCCGATGCTTGAACGTGCTGCACAAACCCTGTCTCGCGATATCGAACGCCGGGCGATGGGCATGACTGCGTTGCTGGAGCCGTTGATGATTGTGGTGATGGGCGGGGTGGTGTTGGTGATCGTGATGGCGGTGTTGTTGCCGATCATCGAGATCAACCAACTGGTGCAGTAGGGGTGTGTCTCTTGGTTTGATGTTGTCTGTTCCGGCTCCTTCGCGAGCAAGCCCGCTCCCACATTTGAAATACATACTCCTGTGGGAGCGGGCTTGCTCCGGGCGGCGATCCGACGAAGAGGCCGGTCAGAGCAATAAATAATTCAGGTTTTTTTCAGCGGCCTCAGCATCACCCGACCCTCATTCCCCCCATCCTCGGGTTCTCCTTTCTGTCATCTGCAACGGCCCTTCAAGGGCTGTGGCCGATTCCCTCGAAAAGCCCGCCGCAGACACTCCGCACAACCACCAGAACACCCGAGAAAATCCCTCGAAAATCAGCCTGCACCTCCCGAGGTTTTTTCCTTTATCTGTCACCGGAAACTGCGAATTTCTCAGTGCGACTTAACCACGGACCCCGCTTGCGAAGGTCGGCGGTGAGTCTTCCCTGTGTCATGCAAGTCCCCTGAAAACCTGTGTTCACAACCAACGTTGAAAAGGAGATTCTTCATGTTCAAGCGCACTCTGATCGCAGCTTCCCTGACCGTTGCCGCTCTGGCTTCCGCTCAAGCCATGGCCGTTACCGGTGGTGGTGCAACCCTGCCAGCCGCTCTGTACAAAGGTTCGTCCGACAGCATCCTGCCAGCCAACTTCAGCTACGCAGCCATCGGCAGCGGCGGTGGCAAGACCGCTTTCCTGACCAACAACCCGGCTGGCTTCAGCACCACTGGCACTGTGCACTTCGCCGGTAGCGACTCGATCCTCAGCGCTTCGGAACTCAGCACCTACAGCAGCACCTACGGCGCTTCGTTCGGTCCGCTGATTCAACTGCCTTCGGTTGCCACTTCGGTTGCCATCCCTTACAAAAAAGCCGGTCAGACCGCTCTGAACCTGACCAGCGCTCAACTGTGCGACGTGTTCTCCGGCGCCAAAACCACTTGGGGTGCTCTGTTGGGCACTTCCGATACCACCGCCATCCGCGTTGTTTATCGCAACGTTTCCAGCGGCACTTCGGAAATTCTGACCCGTCACCTGAACGCCGTCTGCCCGACTCAGTTCGCCACCAACACCACTTTCACCGCCGCTCGTATCGGTGGCATCGCGCTGCCTTCGAACTGGGTCGGCGTTGCCAACACTTCCGATGTCGCCACTGCCGTGAACGCAGTTGACGGCTCCATCGGTTACGTCGGTCCGGACGGTGTCGATGCCACCAGCAACGCTGTTGTTGCCCGCGTCAACGGTGTTCAGCCGACTTCGGCCAACGTCAACCTGGCACTGGCATCGGTTACCGCTCCTTCGACCGCTGCCCAGGCTGCCAACCCGGCCAACTGGTCGCCAGTGGTTGCCAACCCGGCTCTGGGTTACAAGCTCGCTGCCTACACCAACTTCATCTTCGGTCAGTGCTACAAGGATGCAGCCGTGGCCGCCGACGTCAAAGCCTTCCTGACCAAGCACTACAGCATCCCGGGCAACAACGCCGCGACTCAGGCTCACAAGTTCGTCGCAGTGCCTGATTCCTGGAAAAACGCTGTAACCGCCAACTTCATCACCAACACCTCGGGCAACAACCTGGACATCAACAACACCACCGTGTGCAACACCATCGGTCGTCCTTTGTAAGCTCGCGCAGTCGTAACAGAAATGGCGGCAACCTTCGGGTTGCCGCCATTTTTTTTGGCTGGATACACCTCAATCATGAAGTTTGTGTGACATCCGTTCGGTCGCGCCCCTCGCCAACTGCCTATGACGTAACAGCAGGTTTTTGCATGCCTGCGGCCTTGTGTGGCAATCAAAAAGGATCTCGTAGTGATGCTCGCTCGCCCATCCCGTCGTCGTACCAGCGTTCTGTCCTCCAAGCGTGAAACCGTCGAGCCGTCGCTGTGGTTGCTCAAACCGTTGGCGCACGCGGTGGCGTTGTGTCTGGTGGCGGGCAGTGCGCAGGCGCAGACGGCGTTCAGTTCGGGCTGGTTTGCTGCCAAGGGCGCGGCGCAACAGGCTGCGGCGGCGCGTCCGAGCGTGGGTGGCTTGCCTGGAATGACACCGCCGCTGGCCCAGCAGCAGAAGGCCAATGCGCAGTTGCAGCGCTCGATTCAGACCCTTAACAACACGGTCGCCGCGATTGCCGCGCAACAGGCGGCGCAGGCGGCCGGGCGCGCCGCGGCATTGGGCACGGTGCAGTTCGTGCCTGACGGCCTGGGCGAAGGCGGTCTGAAAGTCGACAACAGCCTGACCCAGGGCTGGCAGAACGCGAAAGGCCCGCAGCAGACCCAGGTCGATGGCAAGACCACGGTGAAGATCGAGCAGACTGCCGACAAGGCAATCCTCAACTGGGAAACCTTCAACGTCGGCCGCAACACCACGGTCGATTTTGCCCAGCAGTCGAACTGGGCAGTGCTCAACCGGGTCAACGATCCAAACGCCCGGGCCAGCCAGATTCAAGGCCAGATCAAGGGCAACGGCACGGTGATGCTGATCAACCGCAACGGCATCGTGTTCAGCGGCAGCAGTCAGGTGAACGTGCGCAATCTGGTAGCGGCAGCGGCGAACATCACCGATATCCAGTTCCGTGATCGGGGTCTGTATTTCGACAGCACCGGCAGTCAGCCGACCTTCACCGATGCGGCCGGCAAAGTGCTGGTGGAGCGCGGTGCCTCGATTGAAACCCATAAACCGTCGGCTTCCACCGATGCCGGAGGCTATGCGCTGCTGCTCGGCAACGAAGTGCAGAACAACGGCAGCATCAGCACTGCCAAGGGTCAGACCGTGCTGGCCGCCGGTGACCGTTTCTACATCCGCAAGGGCTCGGGCACTGAAGGCAATGCGCTGTCGACCACCTTTGGCAGTGAAGTTATTCCGGGCTTCAAGGCCGGTGCTGTTGCGGGCAGGGTCAGCAACAACGGGCTGATTCAGTCCGCTACGGGCGACATCACCCTGACCGGTCATGAGGTGGTGCAAAACGGCGTATTGCTCGCCAGCACGTCAGTGGCGACGCGGGGCACGATTCACCTTTCCAACCCGAGCACCGATAACAACGGCAGTGTGACGCTGGGGCAGGGCAGTGCCACGGCGATCATGCTCGACAGCAGCGACATGACCGCCCTCGACAGTCAGCATCAGGCCGCGCTGACGGGCGTCACAGCCAACAACCGGATCCGTGGCGACCAGTCGCGTATCGAGATCCAGAGCGGCGGTAGTGTCGAGTTCCAGAATGGCTCCATCACTCTGGCCACAGGCGGCCAGGTCGCGGTCAGCGCGCAGCGTCGCAGTCTGGTGCGTGACGGCGCGATGATCGATGTGTCCGGTGCCATCGGCGTCAAGGTGGCGATGGAAAACAACAGCATCAAGATCAACGTGCAGGGCAACGAGCAGCGTGATGCGTCGGTCAACCGCGAGAAGGGCGCGCTCAACAGCAACGACATCTGGGTCGATGTGCGCGAGCTGGTGTATGTGCCGGCCGGCACCAACGGCTATGCCACGGATCGCTGGTACACCGCCGGCGGCTTGCTGGAAGTCGGTGGTTATCTCGGCACCCAGGGTCACAGCGTCGGCGAGTGGATGGCGCAGGGTGGCACGGTGAGTTTCGCCGGCAACGACGTGGTCACCGAAAAGGGTTCGCTGATCAACCTGTCCGGCGGCACCCTGGATGTACAGAGCGGGCAGATCCGCCAGAGCTGGCTGCGTGGCGCAGACGGGCGCTTGTACGAAGTCTCTCGTGCGCCGGGGGATCTGCTCTACACCGGCTTGTACAAAGGTTATGAAGACAACAGCGAGCGCTGGGGCCAGACCAGCTACTTCTACAACCCGCTGATCGCCCCGCGTTCGCGCTTCGAGTCGGGTTACACCGTGGGCCGCGATGCCGGGCAACTGGTGATTTCCACTGCCAGCGCCGTGCTCGATGGGCAGATGATCGGTGATGTGTACCAGGGCGAGCGGCAGAATCAGGCGCCGAAACCGGTGCTCGACGGTTATCAGCAGAGTCAGACCGCACTGGCCCGGCGTGCGCAATTGATTGTCGGCAGTTACGACCCGACCTTCGTCGCGGCGTCGAACGGCCTGCTCTACAGCCTCAATCCATTGCTCGATCAGGTACAGATCGGTGGCACGCGCCCGGTCGCCGGCAATGATCTTGACTTGACCGGCGCGGTGTCCGATACCCGCAAGGGCAAGCTGTATCTCGACAACGATCAGCTCAACGGATTCCGCCTCGGTGCGCTCAAGGTTTCGGCCAAGGATCAGATCGCCGTTGACGGTGCGCTTACGGTCGACAGCGGTGGCGACATCACCCTCTACGCCCCGGATGTGCAGGTCGGCGCCGATCTGACTGCACGCGGTGGCAGTCTGCGTCTGGGCAACGTACTCAATCAGTTCAATGGCGGTACAAACACCGACACTCGCCTGGTGGCCAAAACCGACAAAGCGACGCAAACCCGCATCGCCGAAGGCGTGCTTCTCGACACCCGAGGCCTATGGAGCAACCTGCGCACCAATCCGGACGATAACGCCAGCCTGGCGTATCTGAACGGTGGCCTGATATCGATCCGCAGCAGCGGCGATATCGACGTCGCTGCCGGCAGCCTGCTCGACGTTTCTTCCGGTGGCGCTGTGCTTGCCAATGGCAAGACCCGGGGTGGCAAGGGCGGCGACCTGACGCTGGAGTCGAGCGCTATTTCCGCGCCAGGCAAAACCCGTCTGAACCTCGACGGCGAACTGCGTGGGTACGGCGTCACGGGCGGCGGCACCCTGACGGTGCAAGCCAACAAAATACTCATCGGGCAAACGGACAAAACCCTGGCGGACAACACCCTGCAACTGTCCGCCGATTTGTTCGGCAAAGGATTCTCCGCCTACAACCTGATCGGCCTGAGCGGACTCGACGTTGCCGAAGGCACCGCAATCGACGTGAACATGCCGGTCTACCGTTTCGGCAACGCGGCACCGAACGTGATCAGCAGCGTTGATCCGCGTACGGCGCTGGAGCTGTGGACTCCGACGCTGTTCCAGGAAAACCCGACCAAGGGCGTTCTGACTCAACGCGCCGGTGCCAGCCTGACGTTGCAAGGTGGCGCGACATTGGACGACCTGATCGATGCCGCCAACAGCACCCTGACGCTGGGCCGTGGCTCGCGCATCAGCGTCGACCCGGGACAAAGCATCAAACTGCGTGGCGCCGGGCAGATCACCGTCGATGGTGAGCTATATGCAAGGGGCGGCACGATTGACATCCGTCAGCAACAGTTCGGCTCGATCAAGCCGGCGACGTCCATCCTGGTTGCCGATCCGAAGGCCCACGACCGTTCGATCTGGATCGGTGAACAGGCCGTGCTGGATGTATCCGGACAAGTCAGTACCGCAACGGACGTTCTGGGGCGCACGTATGGTCAGGTGGGCAAGGGCGGCAGCATCGTCATCGGCGGCGAGATCGACTCGAAACTCGCCACAGCCACCGCTGCCGATGCTTACGTGATCGTACGACCAGGCGCACGGCTGGATGCCTCGGGTGCAGAGGCGTTGCTCGATATCGCCGGCCAGGGTCCGACCCGCATCGCTACTGACGGTGGTCGCATCAGCCTGAGTTCTTACAACGGTCTGTTCATCGAAGGCAGTCTGCGTGCGGTGGCGGGTGGTCTCGGGGCCGCTGGAGGACGTCTGGACATTGCCCTGGAATCACCGTTGTACGCGGACTCTGCGGACAACAAGGTGCGAGCGCCAAGGGAGATGATCATTGCTCAAGGCGCGGCTGATCAGCGATTGGGATCGGATCTGGAACCCGGCCATAGCGCTGACGGTTTGCGCTATGGGCAGGCGCGCTTGAGTGCCGATGGTTTGATGAGTGGTGGTTTCGATAACCTGAGTCTGCTCAGCAACGGTCTGCTGTCGTTCGACGGTGACGTGAATCTGCACATGAATCAGAGCCTGAGCCTGTATGCGGGCGCCTTGTCTCTGGCCGAGTCGTCGAACGATGCAACGCGTGTCGATGTCAGCGCACCCTATCTGCGTCTGTCCGGAGTCGGCACCTACTACGGCATCGTCGGTAAGGTTCGACCTCAGGCAACACTCAATCCGACGACCCGACTGTCAGAGGCCAGCTTCAATGCATCAGCGAATCTGCTGGATCTGAGCAACGGTCTGTCGTTCGGTACCCAGGGCGTGATCCGGCAAGTCAGCGGACCTGCCGCTGAATACAGCCGAAGGGCTTTTGGCCAGGTATCGCTCGACAGCAGCGGTGATCTGCGTTTCCTGGCACAGACCGATGGCGCGGAGAAGACCCGCCTGTGGACGCCGGGTGACTTGAGCCTTGGCGCTGCACAGATTTATCCCGCCAGCGGCGTCCAGGCTGAAGTGCGTGTCGGTTATCAGGGCTCGATTACGGCGCCGGCGCACACGTTGCGCATCAGCGGACGGGGTGCGGCGCCCGTTGCATTGCCGTACTCGGTGTTCGGCAAGTTGAGTCTGTATGGCGGATACGTCGAGCAGGGAGGGGTGATTCGCGCACCGCTGGGCCAGATTTCCCTGGGTGACGACCTGCTGACCCAGACCCGCGAGGTTCATCTGCTTCCCGGCAGCCTGACCTCGGTCAGCGCTGCCGGCCTGGTCATGCCGTATGGTGGCACCACCGATGGCATCGACTACCTTTACAACGGCAAGTCCGTCGCCCTTGAGGGGATCACGGGCGAGAACACAGGCGTGGCAATCCGCTCGCAATTCATTGACGTACAGAGCGGCGCGGTGATTGACCTTTCGGGCGGTGGCGATCTGCGCGGCGCCGGTTTCGTTTCCGGGCGTGGCGGCTCGACCGATGCGCGTTTCAACCCGCTGGTACGCAACGCCGCTGACGGTACGTTCAGCTTGCCGGGGCTGGCAAGCAACCCTGTCTACGCCATTGTTCCGGGCAATCAGAGTACCTACGCGCCCGTGCTCGCCGAAGCCGGTGCGGTGGACCCGCGTATCGGCCAGCAAATCACCCTTGGCAGCGGTGTGCCGGGGCTGCCGGCGGGCACTTACACACTGTTGCCTTCTACCTTCGCGCTGCTGCCCGGCGCGTTCCGGGTCGAGGTCAATGGTCAGGCCGCGCCAGGCGCGACGGCAGGCTCTTTGCAAATGCGCAATGGGTCGTGGACCAGCAACGCACAGATGTCGATTGCCAATACCGGGCTGCGCGACAGTCTGGCCAGTCAGGTCATTCTGACGTCGGCTGACGTGTTGCGCCGTTATTCGCAGTACAACGAAACCGGATTCACTGCATTTATCCAGAGCGACGCCGCGCGCCGTGGCGTGCCAAGGGCGTTGGCACCGATGGATGGCAAGACGCTGGATTTGCGTCTTGTCGCGGGTGGCAAGCAAGACATTGCGCTTCAGTTCGCGGGTAGCGCGTTATTCGCGGCAGCCGAAAATGGCAGGGTTGGCACAGCGGTGGTACGCAGTGGCAACGCCGGCGCAGATTTTGAAATCCTGGGTGCAGGGCATGCACCTACTGAGGGTTTCAAAGGCGTCTCTCTCTATGCCGATACCCTGAACAACCTGAATGCAGGACGTCTGACCGTCGGTGCAATGCCGAATGTGCGGTACACCGTGGAAGGTAATCTCATCGGTTTCCTGGGTGATAACTCCAGCATCGTTCTGCGTGAAGGAGCCGTGTTGTCGGCGCCGGAAGTCCTGTTGCGCACGACGTCGGGCGCCGGCGGGATAACGGTCGAGGCGGGGGCGGGCATCAATACGCTGGGACGCGGCAATGTCGCCTATGACTCCGCGGATGGCTATCTCTATAAACCGGGGGCCGCCAGCATGTTGTTGGTGTCCAACGGCTGGACCAACGTGCTGGCACCCGACCTCGGCAGCGGCGGCAACGTTCGTATCGGCAGCTGCGCGTCGGGCGCATGCAGCAACCCGGCGCTGCTTTATTCCAATGGCAGCATTACCGCCGCCACCAACGATCAGTTCGAGCTGGGTGAGACAGTACGTTTCGGTACCCGACACCTGGCGCTCGCCGTTGGCGCGGTGAATGTCGGTAATGCAGCGTCGCTGGCGGCGGCAGGCAACCGCGTACCCAATGGCCTGGTACTGAACCCGACTGTGCTTGACCGCCTGTTACGCGGCGACACCCAGTATGGTGCGCCAGCTCTTGAAACCCTGAGCCTGACCGCTCGCGATGCAATCAACTTCTTTGGCAGCGTGACCCTCGATACGCTGGATCCGCAGACCGGTCAGAGCAAGTTGCAGAATCTGTTACTCGTGACACCTGCGATTTACGGCTTGGGCGATGCCAATGATATGGCGACCATCCGTACCAGCAATCTGATCTGGAACGGTGCCACTCAAAACCCGGGTACGGTGATCAAAGAGGGGGCCGGCACCGGAAAGGGCACGCTGGATATTCAGGCGCAACGCATCGAGCTGGGTTACGGGCCGATGCCACAACCCAATGGTCTGGATCAGAACAATCGTCTGGCGCTGGGTTTTGCCAACGTCAATCTTAGCGCCAGCGACCGTATCACCGCCAATCACAAAGGCAGCCTGGCGGTTTATCAGCAGCAGGGCGTTTACGACCCGGTCAAAGGCTACACCTACAGTGGCGGCAATCTGAATCTGCGCACACCGTTGCTGACCGGTGAAGCGGCATCGGTCAGTCTGCTCAAGGCCGGCAACAGCCTGACGCTCAGTGGCGCCGGGGCTGTCGGAGTGGCCAATGCCTTGGGGGCGGAGTTGAACCTTGAAGCCCGCGACGTCGTGCTCGACAGCCGTATCGCATTGGCCAGCGGCAAGCTGACGGTGAAGTCCGAGGGCGATCTGACCCTGGGCAGCGGAGCCGTGCTGGATATGGCCGGGCGCACCTTGCCGTTCAACGATGTCAGCAAGTACAGCTGGGGCGGCGATGTTTCGCTGTACAGCGCCAACGGAAATATCCGTCAGGCTGCGGGCTCGCGCATCGATCTGTCGGCGCAGAACAATCAGGCCGGCAACCTCAGCGTCGTCGCATTGGCGGACGCAGCCGGGATGGTCGACCTGCAAGGCGAGATTGTCGGCGGTAGCAGCGGTTACTACGACGCCGGGGGCACGTTGGTGCCGTACAAGGCCGGGGGCGTGGACATTCGTGCTCAACGCCTGGGCGGTGACGCCACTGAGCAGTTCGCGGCGCTCAATCAGCGGTTGAACGCAGGTCAGGTGTTCGGCAGTCGCAGCCTGCAACTCAAGCAGGGCAATCTGGTGATCGGCGACGGTCTCAAGGCTGGCGAAGTCAATGTGTCGGTGGACAATGGCAGCCTGACGGTGGCCGGTCTGATCGATGCCAGCGGTGAACGTGTCGGCAGCATTCGTCTGTCGGCGAAAAACGGTCTGACCCTCGCGGGCAACAGCGTGCTCGATGCCCATGGTCGCGTGCTGCGGGTGGACAGCTACGGCAAGATCATCGATGCGCCGAACCGTGCCACGGTCGAACTCGGTTCCGGCGATGGCGTGCTCACGCTGGGCAGCGGCGCACGCATCGACCTGCGTCACGGCACCGATGCCGTGCCCGGTTTCCTCGCAGGGCAACATGACGGAATGCTGCGCGGCACGCTGGAACTGAACGCGCCACGCCTGGGCAGCAATGACATCGCCATCGACGCCAGTGGTGCGCTGACCATTCAGGGCGCGCGTTCTATCGGGCTCAATGGTGTGCGCCGTTACACCGATGCCCGTGATGGTGTCGATCAGGCCGTCAGCGGGCGGCCTTATCAGGTCATCGATCAAGCCATGCTCGATCGCATTCACGGTGACAGCAACAACTTCATCAACGCCGCGCTGGGCAACAGCGATCTGCTGCAACGCAAACTGGCCGGGCTGAACAACGCCACCTACGCCGATGCATTCCATCTGCGGCCGGGCGTGGAAATCGCCAGCAAGACTGCCGACGGTGATCTGGTGGTGGAGGGCGATCTGGACCTTTCGGGCTATCGCTACGCCAGTCTCAATCCGCACACGCGGCTGAACCCTGCCGTTTACGGTTCAGGGGAGGCCGGCAGCCTGGTGATCCGTGCCGGCGGCAACCTCGATATTTACGGCAGCATCAACGACGGCTTCGCCCCGCCACCGGAAACCGTCGATGATGCCGGTTGGAAACTGATTGCCGGTGTACAGCCGTTTGGCGGCGATCTGATCGTTCCGGGCACCGGTGTTTCGCTGGCCGAGGGGACGAGGTTCCCGGTGGGTGCAACGCTGAACTATGACGTGGCGATTCAGAGTGCGACCTTCGCCAGCGGTACGTTGCTGCCAGGTCAGGTGACCTTGAAAGAATCCTATACCTTCAGCGCCGGTACGGTGCTGGCTGGCGCCATTCACGACCAGAACGGCAATCTGCTGTACGCCGCAGGAACATTGCTCAGCGACAGCGTGACCATGCCAGCCACTACGCGTCTGGGTGCAGGCATTCGCCTGAACAAGGCGACCGCACTGGACGCGATGACCTGGCCCAAGGGCGTGCCGCTTCCCGGGACTGTCGATGCAGACACCGGCAACACTGGCGGCGTTCTGTTGAGCGGTTCACTGGCCTTGTTGCGCGGGTCGCTGATTCCGTCAATGACGGACGTGAAGCTGGCCGACGGTACGTCACTGATCGAGTTGCGCCCGTTCAATGGTACGCAGCAGGGCAAGAACTGGGCAGTGGCGAGCATGTTGCCGTCGGGCAGTGCGTCGTGGTCGATGCGTGTGGTGGCCGGTGCCGATCTTGAGGCCGCCGATAACCGCATGGTCAAACCGGTGACCAGCGAAGGCAATTTGCGACTGGCGGATACGCACTATGGCGTGACGGTCACTCAAGGTGCCGCGAAACTGGTCTGGGCCGTCGGCAACCAGTATGGCTTCCCCGCCTATGAACCGATCCCCGAGGAGTACCTGATTCTGTGCGAGATCGGCCCTGGCGATTGCGCGCCGATGGCACGCTGGGTCTGGGCACCGGGCAGTGGCATGGGCGCCGATTACGAGCCCGTTCCGGATGACTACCTGATCCTCTGCGAACTGATGCCGGAATTGTGCCTGGAAAACAATCCGCAAAAATCCGCCAAGGCTCACACCCAGATGTTCAGTGTGCTGCGCACCGGTACGGGCGATCTCGACTTGATCGCGGCGGGCAATCTGAGCATGGACTCGCCTTTTGGTGTGTACACCGCAGGGACGCAGTCGGCCAATGTCGATCCGCTCTATAACCAGCCACGCGGGCACCTTTCCGATACCAACTCGGTTCTGGGCAGCACGGGGGCCGACTACGAAAAATGGGTCAACGGTGGTACTGACAGCCTCTATCAGGCCTGGTACCCACAGCTGGGCGGTAACCTCACGGTCAATGCCGGTGGATCGATTTCCGGCGACTCGGTAGGGCATAAAGAGCAAACCACTTCCGGCGGTTTCCGCGACCAGATCGCCAGCGTCGCCGTCGGTAACTGGCTGTGGCGCCAGGGGACGGGCAGCGCCGATGTTCCAACCGCCTGGTGGATCAACTTCGGCAGTTACATCACTCAGCCGATACCGAACTCAACCAGCACCGATCCGTACCTGGTGGGGTTTACCGGTTTTGGTACGCTGGGCGGCGGCAACATCAGTTTGCGCGCCGGGGCTGACGCGGGCCTGTTGAAGCCCATGGGCGATTCGCGCAATTACCTGCGCAGTCAAGGGCTGATCGTGGCAGTCGGCAGCACAGGCAGAATCGGCAGCGATGGTAGCGTGCAGATGACCGGTGGCGGTGACATGGATATCCGCATAGGCGGTCAGCTCAACCCGTCGCTGCAAGCCCGGGCGGGTGATACCGGCACGGCGCGACCATTCCACGATCTGCAAGGTGCGCTGATCAACCTGCGCGGCGCGGCACAATTGAGTGGCGGGGCTGTGGGCGGAATTGATCTGCAATACGGCGCGGCCTCGCAATTTAATGACCCGCGGGAGACGCGCGCTTTCGATCCGTTTACTTCCACGCTCAGCAAAGCTTCCGGTGGCCTGGTATTGATTCCCGGCGACTCGGGCATGAGCCTGAGCACCCGTGGCGATCTGGTGTTGGGCGGGGCCGGCGATCCGGGGCGAGTGAGCCTGCAGAACGCAACCCCTGTTTTCGACAGCAATGGGGACATCCAGAGAGGCGGGATCCTGAGCGGTTTTTCGTTGTGGACCGACCATACGGCGATCGACTTGTTTTCGGCGGGGGGCAATCTCACGCCCAGTACGCAGATCGCAGAGTTCGACGGTTCCAACAATCTGATCACTGGGCGAAACACTTCGCCTACGGACGGCCGGTTCGTCTATCCCTCCATCCTTCGGGCAGTGGCGGGGCAGGGGTCCATTTATGCCGGTCCGTCCGCCGCTTTTGACGGCGGACTTGGCAACAACCCGTTTAAAGCCTATTCGTTGCTGCTGGCGCCGGCGCAGTCAGGTCAGCTGGAATTGTTGGCGGGTGACTCGATCTACGCGGGTGGCTATGCGATCAATCAATCCGGTGCCAGTCCTTTGGCCATCGCTACACCATTCAATCCGGCGTTCAATCGCTTTGATGCCAATTCACCAGGCTCACTGGTGGCCAGCAATTACAGCCGCGACGGTGTTGTTCCGGACGGAAACACGCGTTACCCGCTGTTCGCATTCGGCCCCAACAGCTATTCGGGATTGAGCAATGTTCAGCAGCCTGCACGCTTCTATGCGTTGACCGGTGATCTTGTGGGTGTACGCACAGGTGAGACCTTGAATTTCGAAATATCCAAACGTACCTGGTATGAGGCCGCCGGGCCGGTCTGGATGATCGCCGGTCGTGACATCGTCGCGTCAGGGACCAATCTTGGACAGCCAACCTCCGTGCAGCCCGAAGAGATGGGTATCAACCGCGAAAACATCACGTCCACCGGCAACCTGTTCGTCCACAATGACCCACGAGACGTATCGCGGGTGTCGGCGGGTCGCGACATTCTCTACAGCAGCTTCGATATCGCCGGGCCCGGTGTCCTCGATATCAATGCAGGGCGTAACATCCTCATGGAAAACCGCGCCAGCATCACCAGCCTCGGCTCGCTGGTCGCAGGCGATAAACAACCGGGCGCCAGCGTGGTATTGCAGGCGGGGGCCGGGGCGCAAGGTCCGGATTATTCGCGGTTCATCGCCCGTTACCTGAACCCGCAGAACCTCGCCGACCCGAATGCGTCGCTTAACGGGCAACCGGGCAAAGTGGTCAAGACTTACCTCGACGAGCTGCAGAGCTGGCTGACCCTCGGCTATGGCTTCAGCGGCAACGCCGAACAGGCGCAAGCCTTCTTCGCCGCGTTGCCAAGTGCCGAGCAGGCGATCTTCGCCCGCCAGGTGTACTTCGCCGAATTGCGAGCCGGTGGCCTGGAATACAACGACGCCGATGGCCCGCGCAAAGGCAGTTATCTGCGCGGTCGCAACGCCATTGCTTCGTTGTTCCCGACTACCGATGTGGCCGGCAATCCGATCCGCTACGACGGCGACATCACTCTTTATGGAGGCGCCGGGGTCAAGACGCTGTTCGGCGGCGATATTCAGATGCTCACGCCGGGCGGTGGTCAGGTGTTCGGCATTGAAGGCGCGGCGCCGCCCTCGACGGCGGGGATCATCACCCAGGGCTCGGGCAACATTCAGCTCTACTCCGAGGGCAGCATTCTGCTCGGACAGAGCCGGATCATGACCACGTTTGGTGGCTCGATTCTCGGCTGGTCCGCCGAGGGTGACATCAACGCCGGTCGCGGTTCGAAAACCACTGTGGTCTACACCCCGCCGAAACGCGTGTACGACACCTGGGGCAACGTGACCCTGTCGCCATCTGTGCCGAGCACCGGCGCCGGTATCGCTACGCTCAACCCGATTGCCGAAGTGGCCCCGGGGGACATCGACCTGATCGCGCCGCTGGGCACCATCGATGCGGGCGAGGCGGGGATTCGCGTCTCGGGCAACGTCAACATTGCTGCGCTGACGGTGGTCAACGCCGCCAACATCTCGGTGCAGGGCAAGGCGACCGGCGTGCCGGTGGTTTTGGCGGTCAACACCGGGGCGATCACCTCTGCCAGCTCCGCTGCATCGTCGGCAACCCAGGCGGCGGAAGACGTCGCCCGTCAGCAGCAAGCCGCGTCGCGCCAGAACCAGGCCTCGGTATTCACCGTGCAGGTGCTCAGCTTCGGCAACGAACAACTGGCCCCGACCCGCGACGGTGCCAGCCGCGCACCGACACCGGGCTACAACCCCAACAGCCCGGTGCAGGTGCTGGGCGCCGGGGCGCTGGATGAACAGGCGAAACAGCAGCTGACCGAAGAGGAGCGGGGGCAGCTGACGTTGTAAAAGGACTCTCGTGTAGTACGCTTCGGGCGGCCATTTGGCCGCCCTTTTTTTATGGTGATGAAGTTGAAGGGTATTTTTGTCGGGCGTGAAGCACCCTCAGTATTTTGATGTGGCCATTCACTCGATAGACCAGCAGATAGTTCGGATGAATCACCATTTCGCGCGTGCCGGGTACTCGGCCAGGTCGGTAACCATAAGGTATTGATGAAAGTCGCTGTGCTGCTGCACCCACCTTGTGTCTTAGCGAAATTGAAGCGTTGGTATTGTGTTGCTCGATGTATTTGAAGATGTCAGCCAGTTGACGCGAGGACTTGCTGCTCCATTCAAGCAGCAGCGCGGCGCTTCCTGCGTATCTCTTCCAGCATCTGGTCGAGCATTGCCATAACTTCATCATGGGGAATGCCAGGACTTGGATCATCCAGTGCATCCTGTATCTCTGCACGAAACCAGCGATCGTAGCTCTCGGCCTCTTCTTCGGATTCGAAGTCAGAGTAATACGGGGAAAGTAATAAGCTCATAGTGATCTCCGTGATCAATCTCGGCAGTTTAAGGGGGAATGGCCCATTGTCGTCACTGGCAGACGATGTACCCCATGAGCCCTTGAAGAACCATGGGATAACGAAGCCCAGTATCTGCAAGCACCCCTTTGAAATCTGCCGGACGTTTCCCTCCGTTGTCCGGCAATCTCGACCGCCGCTGTAGGCCTATTCCTGCCCTCTGTTTTTCAGGTTTTCAGCCTACAAATCCGCGCGCGCCTTCCTACAAACGCACTCAGAACGCATACGGAATACTCACCTTCGCCCACAACATTTCCCCCTCCGGCCGGTTCTCTACGTCGAACTCCTTGGCCCAGCGAATCTCGGCGCTGGCGTACTTGAGGAAGGTGAAGTGCAGCGCCGGGCCGATGGCGAACACCTTACCGCGTACGCCGTCGTTCACGTCTTCGCCGGCGAACTGCACGGTGTGGCCGAACTGTTTGTCGTCGGTGGTCTGCTTGAGGTAGTAGCCGTTGATGCCGAGCATCAGGTCGTCGGTGATCTTGTAGCTGGCCGAGTAATCGAAGTGGAAGATCTGCCCGGACTTGTAGTCGGTGTCCTTGTTCTTCTCGTTGAAGCTGTAGGTGGTCTTCATCGACACCTCGGTGCGTTCGGTCGGCAGCCAGGTGAAGGAGAACAGCGGTTTGTAGGTGTAGAAATTGTTGCTGGTGTTGGCCAGCCGATCGACGCTGTATTCGCCGGTGGGCACGGTGATTTCCACGGCGGCGCCGAGGGTCAGGTCTTTGCCCATGTCCCACAGGATGATCGGCGCGATGGTGGTATCGCCCATGCCTTCGCGGGTATCGCTCAGACCGAACACCGAGACTTCCTGCTTGAGCCACGGCTGGGCGATGTAACCGGCCAGGCGCCCGCCGAAGATCCGCACCGGGCTCAGGTAGTCGAGGCGCGGGATCACGGCAGTGGACTCGATCTCGACATTCGGCACCTTGCCGCCGAACGAGCTGATGTTGAGCTTCCGCGCCTTGTAGTGGTTGTAGTAGAGGTTGAAGGCGACCATGTTCTCCGGAAGGCTGTCGACTTCCATCGGCAACATGAAGAAGCCGTCGGTGCCGGGGCCGATGTTGTCGACACCGGCTTCGGTGGCCAGTGCCGGCAGGGTCGCGGCGCAGCCGAGCAGGCTCAGCGCCAGTCGCACAGGGAATGTCGCGCGGTTCGGGGTCATGTCCGTCCTCATTATTATTGTGTTTGGGCGCAACGCCGGCACGCAGGGCGCCCGGCCACTATAGAAATAAGCCCTTGGCGCACGACAGGGCAGGGTATTGGCGGACACGGAAGGGGGCTTCTGCGGACAGCCCGTCAACCCTGTGCTAACTTCCTTCGACATAACCGGTAACAAAAATAACAATTCAGCGTGATCCGGAATGTCAGCCTCCATGAACGTAAAAGTCCAAGACCCGACCTTCGAACTGGCGCTGGTGTCGCCATTTCTCCTGCAAACCCTGGCCGAGGTCGCCGCCAACAAGGGCATCGAGCCGCAGAGCCTGTGCCGTGGCCTGGGTTTTGATTTCGAAGACTTGCAGGATCCGGCGCAGCGGATTTCCTACCGCCAGGCCGTTGCCATGATCCAGCGTGCGCTTAAAGCTTTGCCCAATCAGGGGCTGGGCCTGTGGGTCGGCGCGCAGAACGTACTCGGGACGCTGGGGCTGCTGGGGCATGTACTGTCGCTGTGCAAGACCTTGCGCGACGCGTTCGAAATCGGGGTTCGGCATCAGCACACTTCCGGCGGGATCGTGGTTTCCAGCGTCGATGTGGTGGGCGATCAGGTGTACGTCGACGTCGAATGCCGGTTGCCATTCGCCGAAGTGCAGGTGTTTGCGGTTGAAGAGTTTTTCGCCAGCCTGCTGGTCTACGGCCGGGCGCTGGTGGGCGAGACGTTCAAGCCGATAGCCGTGGAGTTCATGCACGCCGCGCCGGATTACGTCGATGAATACCGGCGGCTGCTGGGGCCGGAGGTGCGCTTCGGTTGCCTGCACAATCGCATGCTGATCGATGTGCAGTGGCTGGATGTGAACCTGCCCAACCACCATTCGCTGGCGCTGCGTCAGGCGGTCAAGTTGCTGGAACTGGAGGCGGCGCAGGTTCATCAGAAGATTGATCTGATCCAGGCCGTGGAGCGGGCGATTGCCCGGGATCTGAGCCGGGGCAGTCACATCGAAAAGATTGCTGGTGACTTGAACATGAGCAGTCGTACTTTGCGTCGGCGGTTGACTGAACATTCGCTGACGTTCGAGGCGCTGCTGGAGCAAGTGCGTCAGGCGCGCACCATGAGTTTGCTGGCCAATCCTGAGATGCCGATCGAGCGGATTACCGAGGAAGTCGGCTATAGCGATGTGCGCAGTTTTCGGCGGGCGTTCAAGCGGTGGACGGGGAAGAGTCCGAGTGCGTGGCGCAGCGAGTGCGTCATCTGATCCCACACAAACCCTCCGGCTACAGTTAAACTCCGCGCTCTTTCCAAGGAGTCGACATGAGTTACTACCAGCCGGGCATCCTCGCCACCCCAGTTCCGCCGCAAGCACGTCATCTGTTTTTCGCCCTCGAGTCGGTTGAAGCGCTGCCGCAGGCGATCGACAACCTGCTGAATCTGGTGGACGGCAAGTCGGCGGTGGTCGGTTTCGGTGAATCCCTTGCCAAGGCCCTGAATGTGAACATCGACGGCCTGCGCAGCTTCCCGGCGCTGACCGGCGTCGGCGTGGAAAACCCGTCAACCCAGCACGCCCTGTGGGTCTGGTTGCACGGCGTCGATCGTGGCGATCTGCTCAACCGCAGCACTGCACTTGAGGCCGCACTGGCCCCGGCGCTGCGTCTGGTGCAGATGCAGGAAGCCTTCCGCCACAAGGACGGTCACGACCTCACCGGTTATGAAGACGGCACTGAAAACCCGCATGACGAAGCCGCCATCGCCGCCGCACTGCAAAGTGAAGGCGCTGACGGACTGGTCGGCGGTAGCTTCGCCGCGATCCAGCAATGGCAGCATGACCTCAAGGGTTTCCATGCGCTGTCTGCCGAGGACAAGGACAACATCATGGGCCGTCGCCTGAGCGACAACGAAGAGATCGACGACGCCCCGGTGTCCGCCCACGTCAAGCGCACCGCCCAGGAAAGCTTCGCTCCGGAAGCCTTCGTCGTACGACGTTCGATGCCGTGGATCGAAGGTGACCGTGCCGGCCTGATGTTCCTGGCGTTCGGCTTCTCCCTCGATGCCTTTGAAGCACAACTGCGCCGCATGAGCGGTCTGGAAGACGGCATCACCGACGGTCTGTACCGCATCAGCCGGCCGATCACCGGCGGTTACTACTGGTGCCCGCCGCTGCAAAACGGCCACCTCGATCTGCGCGCACTGCGCATCGGCTGAGGCACAAGCATGAACGTGGTGCGTTGGGGCATGATCGGTTGCGGCAGTGTCGCTGAACGCAAGAGCGGGCCGGCCTTCTACAAGGCGCCCGGTTCGGCGTTGGTGGCCGTCATGGGGCGACGCCTCGAAGCAGTGACCGATTACGCCGCGCGCCCCGGCATTACCCGGACTTACACCGACGTCGATGCCCTGATCAACGACCCCGAGGTGGACGCGGTGTACATCGCCACGCCACCCGACAGTCACCACGCCTACAGCCTGAAAGTCGCCGCCGCCGGCAAGCATTGCTGCGTGGAAAAACCCATGGCCCTCAATGCCGGGCAAAGCCGCGAGATGCAGCGGGTATTTGCCGACGCCGGCCTGCACCTGTTCGTGTCCTATTACCGCCGTTCGTTGCCGCGTTTCCAGCAAGTTCGGCAATGGCTGGAACAGGGGCGCATCGGTGAGGTGCGGCACCTGAGCTGGACGCTGACCAAGGCGCCATCGCCCAAGGATCTGGACGGCAGCGCAAACTGGCGCACCGATCCGGCGGTGGCCGGGGGCGGGTATTTCGCGGATCTGGCCAGCCATGGCTTTGACCTGTTCCAGTACCTGCTCGGCGACATCGTCGAAGTCGCCGGCTTCACCGCGCGTCAGGCCGGGCTTTATGCGGCGGAAGATGCGGTCAGCGCCAGTTGGCGATTCGCCTCGGGGGCGTTGGGCATGGGCTGCTGGAGTTTCGTTGCGGACCGGCGCGAGGATCGGGTCGAGATCATCGGCAGCCAAGGGCGGATCGGTTTTTCGGTGTTCGACGAGCATCCGGTCGAACTGCATGCCGACGAGGACATCAGCCTGGAAATCCCCCATCACGAACACATCCAGTGGCACCACGTGCTGGGCATGAACGCGCAGATTCGCGGTGAGTCGCAGCACCCGGCAATCGCCGCCGAAGCCCTCAAGACCGATTGGGTCATGGATCAGATCCTCAAGCGCCACTGAAGGCGCATCTAACCTTATGCTCATTCGGTATTTCTCAAGCTTGTCATAACGTCTCTAAGATCACGTCATAACTCGTTATAACAAGTGATCCCGTGATGACCGATAACGTTCTCTCCCTTGGCAGTGTTCCTCTGCACACCCAACTGCGCGACGTGCTGCGCGCCCGGATTCTCGACGGCGAATACCCGCAAGACAGCCAGATGCCGTCCGAAAGCGAGCTTGGCACGCTGTTCAAGGTCAGTCGCATCACCGTGCGTCAGGCCCTGGGCGATCTGCAGAAAGAAGGGCTGATCTTCAAGATCCACGGCAAAGGCACCTTCGTCGCCAAACCCAAGACCTTTCAAAACGTCAGCACCCTGCAAGGCCTCGCCGAGTCCATGACCGGCCGTGGCTACGAGGTGATCAACCGCCTGCGCAGCTTCAAATTCATCGCCGCCGACAAACTGGTGGCCGAGCGTTTGCAGGTTGCCGAAGGCGAAATCGTCGCGCAGATCAAACGCGTACGCCTGATCAACCGTGAGCCGATCTCGCTGGAAATCACCTACCTGCCCAAAGCCGTCGGCGAGCGGCTGGAGAAGGCCGATCTGGTGACCCGCGACATCTTCCTGATCCTCGAAAACGACTGCGGCATCGCCCTCGGCCACGCCGATCTGGCCATCGATGCGGTACTGGCCGACAGCGACCTGACCCAGGCGCTGAACGTCGAGGCCGGCTCACCGATCATGCGCATCGAACGTCTGACCCACGACGCCAACGGCCAGCCGCTGGACTTCGAACACCTTTACTACCGTGGCGATGCGTTCCAGTACCGCCTGCGGATCGACCGGCAAAAAGGGGCCTGAACATGACCCGCAATACTCTCGAACAGGAATACGACATCGTCGTGATCGGCGGCGGCACCGCTGGCCCGATGGCCGCGATCAAGGCCAAGGAAAAGAACAAGGAACTGCGCGTGCTGCTGGTCGACAAGGCCAACGTCAAACGCAGCGGCGCGATCAGCATGGGCATGGATGGCCTGAACAACGCGATCATCCCCGGCCACTCGACGCCCGAGCAGTACACCAAGGAAATCACCATCGCCAACGACGGCATCGTCAATCAGGCGGCGGTCTATGCCTACGCCACCCACAGCTTTGAAACCATCGAGCAGCTCGACCGCTGGGGCGTGAAGTTCGAGAAGGACGAAACCGGCGATTACGCGGTGAAAAAGGTCCACCACATGGGCGCCTATGTGCTGCCGATGCCGGAAGGGCACGACATCAAGAAAGTCCTCTATCGCCAGTTGAAGCGCGCGCGGGTGACCATCACCAACCGACTGGTCTGCACCCGTTTGCTGACCGACGAGGAGGGCGCCATCAACGGTGTGATGGGGTTCGACTGCCGCACCGCCGACTTCCATGTGATCAAGGCCAAGGCTGTCATCCTCGCTTGCGGCGCGGCCGGGCGCCTCGGTCTGCCGTCCTCGGGTTACCTGATGGGCACCTACGAAAACCCGACCAACGCCGGCGACGGTTACGCGATGGCGTATCACGCCGGTGCGGAGCTGGCGAACCTCGAGTGCTTCCAGATCAACCCGCTGATCAAGGATTACAACGGCCCGGCCTGCGCCTACGTCACCGGCCCGCTGGGCGGCTACACCGCCAACAACAAGGGCGAACGCTTCATCGAGTGCGACTACTGGAGCGGGCAGATGATGTGGGAATTCCACCAGGAACTGGAGAGCGGCAACGGCCCGGTGTTCCTCAAACTCGATCACCTGGCCGAGGAAACCATCCAGAACATCGAGGAAATCCTGCACAGCAACGAGCGCCCGAGTCGTGGCCAGTTCCACGCCAATCGCGGCACCGACTACCGCACGCAGATGGTCGAGATGCACATCTCGGAAATCGGTTTTTGCAGCGGTCACTCGGCGTCCGGCGTGTGGGTCAACGAGCGCGCCGAAACCTCGGTGAAGGGTTTGTACTCGGCCGGTGACATGGCCGCCGTGCCGCACAACTACATGCTCGGCGCGTTCACCTACGGCTGGTTCGCGGGCAACAACGCGGCGGAGTTTGTCGCCGGGCGCGAGTTCTCTGCGCTGGATGCCGAGCAGGTCGAGAAGGAAAAGGCCCGGGTCTACGCACCGCTGGATCGCGAACACGGCCTGCCGCCGGCACAGGTCGAGTACAAGCTGCGGCGCTTCGTCAACGACTACCTGCAACCGCCGAAAGTGACCAAGAAAATGGAAATCGGCCTGCAACGTTTCAGCGACATCGAACGCGATCTCGACGAGATGAAGGCCAACAACGCCCACGAACTGATGCGCGCCATGGAAACCAGCGTGATCCGCGACTGCGCCGAAATGGCTGCGCGCGCCTCACTGTTCCGCGCCGAAAGCCGTTGGGGCTTGTACCACTACCGCGTCGATCACCCGCAACGGGACGACCGCGAATGGTTCTGCCACTGCCACCTGAAGAAGGGCGAGGACGGACGCATGACCAGTTTCAAGAAAGCCGTCGAGCCTTACATCATCCCGCTCGACGCCGAGGAAATGCAGGCCTACGACCGTCTGCGGGTCGGCGCTTTCGCCGCTTGATGCACCACTAGAGAGAGTCCGAACCATGGCCTATCAAGCCCAGGAAATCTTCTTCCGCTCCAATGCCCCCGTCACCGTGGACGAGGACAAATGCATCGCCGAAAAGGGCTGCACCGTGTGCGTCGATGTCTGCCCGATGGACCTGCTGGCGATCAACCCGGCCACGCAAAAGGCCTACATGGCGTTCGATGAATGCTGGTACTGCATGCCGTGCGAAAAGGACTGCCCGACCGGTGCGGTGAAAGTCGAAATCCCATATTTACTGCGTTGACCCCAAATCCACTGTGGGAGGGGGCTTGCTCCCGAAGAGGCCGGCATTGCTGGCATCACTATTGACTGAAACACCGCTTTCGCGAGCAAGCCCGCTTGTATGTTTAGACTTGAAGGGGTGGGCGGGACTAAAAGCTCGATTCCGACTCTAGCCAGTACGGACCGTGGGAGACTTCTCGTCCCGCCCTTTCTACCTAAAGCGCCGATAAGGAATTCATCGGTAAAACCGACGATAGAGGCAAGCCAGCGCTACGGTAGACCCCGACAAGCTCTTAAACCCTATCTCCGAGGATTCGTCATGACAATCCTTACCTCGCCAACGGTGATTGGTGTCGATGTGGCCAAGGCCGAAATCGTTGTTTATCGCGAAGATCTGGAAATTACCCAGGTCATCAACAATGACCGCACGTCTGTAGGTCGTTGGCTGAAGACCTTGCCCGCACAAAGCTCGATCGCCCTGGAAGCCACTAATCTCTACCACCTGGACACGGCCGAACTGGCCCATGGTATGGGGCATCGGGTTTACGTCGTGGACCCTTACCGGGTGAGCCATTACCGCGAAAGCATCGGTCAGCGTGCAAAAACCGACCCTTGTGATGCACGTCTTCTGGCGCGTTATCTAACCAGTGAACAGCACCGGCTGCGGGTCTGGAGCCCACCACCACGGCACTACACGGTGTTGAAAAGTCTGCTTAACAAGCGTGCGCAGCTGATGAAGGCCCGAGTCAGTATCATGCTGAGCTGGTCAAACGAACCTCTCCTTGAAGATCTTTTGGCCCATGGGTTGGAGCATTTCAAACAGCTTGATCAGGCCATTCAGGAATTACTTCGCAAAGTCAGCCAAGAGGCCGGCATTAGCGAAAACATCAGACGCTGCAAAGCGATTGAAGGGATTGGTGAACTCACGGCAACGGGCTTGGCAACTACGTATATGCGAGGTGAGTTCGCCAGCGCCGATGCGTTCATCGCCTTTCTGGGAATGGATTTGAAGGCAAAGGACTCAGGCAAGAAACACAGTCCTCGCCACTTGAGCAAAAAAGGTGACGGGGAATTACGGCGTCTTGCACACAATGCAGCTATGGCAGCTTGTCGGTCCCCTGTTTGGAAACCGTTCTATGAATCCTATCTGGCAAGAGGTCTAGCCAGAACCCAGGCTTTGGTCATCCTCGCCCGTAAGCTTTGCCGGGTGGCATTCGCCCTCATGAAAAATCAGAGCGAATACCAACCGAATCTAAGATTGCAGGGTTCCCCTGCAACATAGAATCTCCCACAGGGGATTTGTGGCGAGCCGATAGCCATCCGGTGAACCCGGACGCTGGATTCACCAAACACCCCTCGTTTCCCACCGCGCCCTGATCGCGGCGGAGACGAACATCCTATAAATGATTCGAGGGGATTCAACCATGTTGCGTGCAGCAATCGCCGGTCTGGTACTGGCTTCGTTCACCCTGTCGGCCTCGGCCGAAACCATCCGCATTGCCATCGGCACCCAGGACACCACCATCAACTGCGCCGCCGGCGGCCTGTTGATTCGCGAGCTGGGCCTGCTCGACAAATACCTGCCTCACGACGGCGCCTACAAGGACGCCAAGTACGACGTGCAGTGGAAGAACTTCACCAGCGGCGCACCGCTGACCAACGAGATGGTCGCCGGCAAACTCGACTTCGGCGCCATGGCCGATTTCCCCGGCGCGTTCAACGGCGTGGCGTTTGAAACCGCCGGCAAACACAGCCTGTTCATCAGCGTGTTGTCGGGCAGCATCAAGGGCAGCGGCAACGGCATCGTGGTGCCGAGCGCGTCGGGCGTGCAGTCGCTGAGTGAGCTCAAGGGCAAGACCATTTCCGTGCCGTTCGCCTCCACCGCCCACGGCATGTTGCTGCGCGCCGTGGCGGAGCAGGGTTGGGATCCGCTCAAGGACGTGAACATCATCGCCCAGCCGCCAGAGGTCGCAGGCTCGGCGTTGCAGGCCGGCAAGATCGACGCCCACGCCGACTTCGTGCCGTTCGCCGAACTGTTCC
Source organism: Pseudomonas sp. B21-021 (assembly GCF_024749205.1). NCBI lineage: Bacteria > Pseudomonadati > Pseudomonadota > Gammaproteobacteria > Pseudomonadales > Pseudomonadaceae > Pseudomonas > Pseudomonas sp. B21-021. Next base: position 3,664,257 of record NZ_CP087192.1, on the reverse strand, counting down.
CGAGCCGTGGCTTCGCCCGCAAGATCTACGATGGCGCCCAGGCCAATGCGCCGACCTTCCACGGTGCGCTGGTCGATCAGGCTTACGCGAAAAAGTACCCGGAAATCGTCGTTGCTTACCTGCGCGCCAGCATCGAGGCCAATCAACTGCTGGCCGCCGAACCGGAGAAATACAGCGAACTGATCGCCAAGGTCACCGGCGTCGATGCCGAGGTCAATTACCTGTTCCACGGCCCGCTCGGTGTGCAGACCCGTGACCTGAGCTGGAAACCGGAGTATCGCCAGGCCGTGGGCACCGCGATCGACACGCTGAAGCTACTGAAGAAGGCGGATCGCGGGCTCGACCTGAATACCTTTATCGACGATCAGTACATCCGTGCGGCGTTCAAGGCTTCGAATCTGGATTACACGGCGCAACTGGCCAACTACGCGCAGACGCCGTTGAGGTCTGTCGATGCGGCGACCGGGAAAGCGATTTCGGACTTCAGTCATGTCGCGGAAATCTGGGTGCGCGGTGAGGACAAGGTTCGGCGGTATGCCTCGGCTGAAGAGGCGTTCACGGCGCTGGCCGGCCTGAAGTCGGAAGGCAAGAACATCCGGGCGGTGTATGCGCAGGCGAGTGACAGCGGGATCAAGTTGCTGGCGGAGCAGGCGTGGTTTGCCAGTGATGCGAAGGGGCGCCTCAGCGCGTTTTTGCTCAAGGGGCAGGCGCAGCAATACGCGTCGGCGCAGGGCGGGAAGGTGTTCGACTTCACCGACGCCACCGCCCAGGCCGTGGCCATCCGTTAACTCAAACGTAGATCGTTCCCACGCAGACGGTTCGACGCCTCGACGTGGGAACGATCAGAGGTGATATATGTTTTCACGCTGGATCCCCCGAGCCGCCTCACTGCTGCTCTGCCTGCTCTTCTGGCAACTCGCCGCCAGCCACCACTGGAACCTCGGCCTCGTCACCTTCGCCAACGTCCCAACCCCGCTGGCCGTGATCGAAGCCGCCCTCGGCCTCGGCGACTCAGGCAAGCTCATCCAGCACCTGACCGCCAGCCTCGGCCGGGTCTTCGCCGGCTACCTCGCCGCACTGGTGATCGGCATCGCCCTGGGCCTGGCCATCGGCCGTTCAAAGTGGGCCGAAGACTTGCTGCTGCCGCCACTGGAAGTGTTGCGCCCGATCCCTGCCGTGGCCTGGATTCCACTGGCGATCCTGATGTTCCCGTCGTCGGAACTGTCGATGGTCTTCATCACCTTCACCGGCGCGCTGTTCCCGATCCTGCTCAACACCGTGCACGGCGTCGAAGGCGTCGACCCGCGCCTGATCGCCTCGGCCAAAAGCCTCGGGGCCGGGCGTCGGGCGATCCTGCTGGAAGTGATCCTGCCGGGCGCCGCACCGAGCATCATCACCGGCCTCGCCATCGGCATGGGCACGTCGTGGTTCTGTCTGGTGACCGCCGAAATGATCTCCGGCCAGTTCGGTATCGGTTACTACACCTGGGAGTCCTACACCATTCAGAACTACGCCGACATCGTGGTCGGCATGTTGCTGATCGGCGTGTTGGGCATGGGCAGCAGCCTGCTGATCAAACGCCTGGGCGGGCTGTTCACGCCCTGGCACCGACCACGAGGAAAAGCCTGATGAGCGTGATGCAAACTCCGGAAGGGCGGATCGACATCCGACAGTTGTCCATCGTCCTTGGCGAAGGCCCGCAAGCCTTTGAAGCGGTGCAGGGCCTGGATTGCCAGATCGAGCCGGGCCAGTTCGTGTGCATTCTCGGCCCGTCCGGTTGCGGCAAATCAACCTTGCTCGGTGCGCTGGCCGGGCATCTGCAGCCCCATGGCGGGCAGTTGAAAGTCGATGGCGCCGAAGTGTCTGGCCCGTCACCGCAGCGCGGCATGGTGTTCCAGCATCACACGCTGTTCCCGTGGCGCACCGTGCGCGACAACGTTGCCTTCGGCCTGAAAATGCGCGGCATCGGCAAGGCCGAGCGCCATCGCGCCGCCGACGACATCCTCAAACTGGTCGGCCTCGAAGGCTTCGCCGAACGCTGGCCCGATCAACTTTCCGGCGGCATGCAGCAACGGGTGGAGATCGCCCGGGTGCTGGTCAATCGCCCCCGGCTGTTGCTGATGGACGAACCCTTCGGCGCACTGGATGCGCTGACCCGACTGAACATGCAGGAACTGCTGCTGGATATCTGGACGCGAATTCGCACCACCGTGGTGTTCGTCACCCATGACATCGATGAAGCGCTGTTCCTCGCCGATCGCTTGCTGGTGATGAGCGCACGGCCGGGGCGAATTATCGAAGACTTGCGCCTGGATTTCCCCCGGCCACGCACCACCGAACTGGTGACCAGCCACGAGTTCTCGCGCCTCAAGCGCCACTGCCTCGACCTGCTGCGTCACGACAACGACCGACCGCTGCCGCGCCTCAATCCGCTCGGTTTGCCTCCTGAAAACTCCTTGCCGCGATTTGCCCTATGACCTCATTTTTTGCTGTGACCGATAACGACGACATTCTCGCCCTGCAACCGCGCCTGACCGCCGATGACGCCGGTGTGCGGCGGATTGCCCTGATCGATCTGGCCGACCTCGAAGAGCCGGACGGTCTGCTCTGGCTGGTCGAGCGCCTGGCTGAAGACCCCGCCGAAGAAGTGCGTGCCGAAGCGGCGCGTCTGTTGGAAGCCTGGGAAGACGAGCCGGTGGTTGAAGCGCTGTGCCAGGCGCTGACGGATCCATCGCCGGCAGTGCAAGCCGCTGCGGCGCAGAGCCTGAGCCTGCTCAAGACCGAAGCCGCGGGCAGGGTGATTCTGCCGTGGACCAGTCATGCCGAAACCGGCGTGCGTATAGCCGCGTTCCGGGCCTTGCGTGAATTGCGCTTCCCCGGCGCTGCGTCGTCCGCGATTCAGGCGCTGAACGATGCCGATGCCAGTGTGCGCCGCGAAGCCGTCGGCGTGCTCGGCTGGCTCAAGCAGCTCGACGCACTGCCGGCCCTGGCCCGATTGGCGAGTGATGATCCGGACACTGAAGTACGTCGCGCCGCCACCGGCGCCTTGGGCCTGGCAAGTGATGCCGAGGTGCTGCCCGCATTGCGTCAGGCCCTGCAGGACCAGGCCTGGCAAGTGCGCGAAGAAGCCGCGACCACCCTCGGCAAGGTCGGCCATACCGACGCCGGGCCGGCGCTGATCGAAGCCTTGGCCGACGACTACTGGCAAGTGCGCCTGCGCGCGACCCGCAGTCTCGGGCGCCTCAAGTACGTCGCTGCCCTCGACGCCTTGATCGACACCCTCGGCCATCGCATCAGCAACCTGCGCAAGGAAGCTGCGCTGGCCCTCGGCGAACTGAATGATCGCGGGGCCGTGGCTGCATTGCAGGCCGCGCAAGACGATGGCGACCCTGAAGTGCGCAAGGCCGTTAGGATTGCCTTGAGTCAGCTGCAATGAATCCGCTGTCGGTTGGCAATTCCCAAAGTGAGCACCGGTTGCGGCTGCGCTGGCCGGATGGCCGCGAGCAGTTGCTCGACCATGCCGAACTGCGCCGCCAATGCCCGTGCTCGCAATGCCGGGCGTTTCGCCTGCGGGGCTCGCCGCCAATGGTTGACCCGCGTGTGCGGGTCATCGAATTGAACGCTCAGGGCTACGGCCTGCAACTGGTGTTCAGCGATGGTCACCAGCGGGGGATTTTCCCGTGGGCCTATCTGGCGCAGCTGGAGGGGATCACTGGCCCGCCGTCATCGCCGGCCGGCAGCCATGGAAAATATCCAGCCCCGGCTGATACAGCGACGTCCTGACCTCGAACAACCCGAGCACCGAATGGAACAGGTTGTCATGGCTCAGATCCGGCTGGCTGCTTTTACCTTGCAGGCAGCCACGGTCGATGCCGAGTTGCGCCAGGGTGTTGTTGCCGAACCACATCACCATCGGCACATGGGTCTGGGCTTCCGGCGCCAGCGCATAGGGCGCGGCGTGCAGGTAGAGGCCGTTCTCGCCCAGTGATTCGCCATGGTCGGACACGTACAGCATCGATGTATCGAGGTGGTCCTGATTGCGTTTGAGCAACTCGATCACCTTGGCCAGGAAATGGTCGGTGTAGAGGATCGTGTTGTCGTAGACGTTGACCAGTTCGTCACGGCTGCAACTGCCCAGCTGGTTGGTGTGGCAGATCGGTTTGAAGCGCTCCATGTCTTTCGGATAGCGCTCGTAGTATTCCGGGCCGTGGCTGCCGTCGGCGTGCAGAACGATGATCGCGTTGCCCTTGAGGCTGTCGATGTAGCCTTGCAGGTCGGACAGCAACGCCTCGTCGAGGCAGTTGTTGCCGTCGCAGAACGGCCCCGGCTGGTTCTTCGCAATGTCGCGGTTCGGTACGCGCAGGCAGGTGCCCTTGCAGTCGCTGTTGTTGTCCAGCCACAGCACCTGCACGCCGGCCCGTTGCAGGATGTCCAGCAGGCCTTCGTAGGTTTTGCCTTTCTTGTCGCTGTAGTCCTCGCGCGGGAACATCGAGAACATGCACGGCACCGACACCGCCGTCGAAGTGCCGCAGGAATGCACCTTGGTGAAATTGAGGATGTCGAGTTTGCTCAGCTCGGGATTGGTCTCGCGCTCATAACCGTTGAGCGAGAAGTGGTCGGCCCGGGCGGTTTCGCCGACCACGAACACCATCAGCGATTTCTTCTCGCGAGCGGCTGCCTTGGCGCTCATCACTGCGTCTTCGCCGATGGCCTGCACCACGAAATGCTTTTTGATCCCCAGCCGCTGCTTGGTGTATTTGCTGATCGCGTAGATGTAGTTGGTCGGGTTGATGAAGTGGGTGAGCTTGTCTTCCTCGCGAAAGATCGGCGCGTAGGTCGAATAGAACGCGCCCACCGAAGCGCCGATCACCAGCACGCAAGCCGCGATCACCAGAACCTTGTTCAGCAAACCCCGAAAGAACGGCCGATAAACCACCGGCCAGCGCCAGATCAGCACGGCTGGCAACACGCCGAGCAACAGCACGTAAGCCAGCAATTTGCCGCTGAACAGCGCCGTGGCTTCCCCGGGATTGGTTTCGAACACGTTCTGGATCATCACCGTGTCGATGGTGATCCCGTATTCGTTCATGAAATACGCCGCGCAGGCCGAGAGCAGGGCCACCAGCGTCAGCACCGGTTTCAGCGTCCAGCGAAACGAGATCAGCGTCAGCAGCAGTGTGATCGCCGCCCAGAGAAACAGCCCGAAGGACGCGAAAAACGCCAGTTTGTGCACGCCTTGCAAGGTGATCAGCGTTCCCAGCGCCTTCCAGGTCGCCAGGTTGTACAGCGCCACCAGTGCCAGCGAAAACAGCAGCACCAGGCGGGTCGGAGTGATGGACGGTAAACGCAGTCCTTTGCCCAAAGCCATTTCGATACTTTCCTCTACGTCAGTCGAAAACCCATACGGTTACGCGCGTAACTGTAGAAGAGCATTGGTAAAAATTCCGTAAACATCCGGTAACAAAATCACGGTAAGTGCAAAAAATGTGGGCGCCAGCAGGCCGGCTCCCACGGGAGGTTTGCGGCGGGTCAGAAGGATTTGCTGACGCTGGCGACGACCGTCGCCGTGCACACGTCCTTGAAGCCCCAACTGCTCAGGCACTGGCTCTGCGAGAGGTCGGTGTCGATGTAGCTCAGGCCCAGCACCATGCCGGCCAGGCTGTGGGTCAGTTTGACTTCCCACTCCCGGTAGGACTCTTCGCTATGCCCGGACGCCGAATACATATGCGGGTCCTTGAAGTCCATGTTGCCGTAGCGCAGCTTCAGCCCGGAATCCAACGGCAGTTCGGTTTCATAGCCGATGTAGCTGTAGAGCGAACTCTGTTTGCTGTCGATGCCCGGCGCGTCACTGGAGTAATAGGCCGCGAGTTTCACGCCGTAGGCGCTGAGAATCGAGTACACCTCGCTCTGGTTGAACTGGCTCTCCTTGGGATACGCGTATTTGATGCAGCCCAGATCCAGGCTCACGGCCTCGGTCGCCTGCCACAGCCAGCCGGCGTAGTAATCGACTTCCTGACGGGTTTTCAGGCCACCGCCGAAATCGACGTTCGAGCTCCACGCGCCCAAGTACAGACCGCTGCTGTGGGCAAGGGTCAGGCCGGCCTGTACGGCCGGGTCGTTTTGGGTCTGGGAGATGCCACGGGTGCGGTAATCGCTGGCCAGGGTCAGGTCGACCAGCACTGCGAAATCATCGTTCAGGGGAATCGCGTGGCTGCTCAAAGGCAGCAGGCTCAAGGAAGTGAGGGCGAGCAGGGGCAAGGCTTTCATGTGAAGTCCCGTTGTTGTGGTTGTTATGGGGCGCGCGGAAGCCTGTGGGAGCTAGCCTGCTAGCGATTGCGGTAAGTCAGGCGACATATGAGTTGAATGTCAGACCGCAATCGCCAGCAGGCTGGCTCCCACAAGGAAGCTGTGTTGCTAGAGGGTAGGGGCGTAGACCTGACGGCCGGCGAACCAGGTTTGCAGGACCTGGGTGTCATGCAGGGTCTTGTCGTCGACGCTGAACACGTCGCGATCGAGCACGATGAAATCGGCCTGTTTGCCGGGGCTCAGCGAGCCGATCTGTTGTTCCAGGCCGATGGTCCGCGCGGCGTTGGCGGTGTAGGCGTAGAACATGGTTTCGCGGTCCAGGCGTTCGTCGGCGTTGAGCACGCCCAGCGGCCCGGTGCGGGTGATGGCCTGGGCCATGGCGTTCCACGGGTTCGGCGAGGACACCGGCCAGTCGCTCGCGCCGGCAATCGTCGCGCCCTGCTTGAGCAGCGAATGCGCCGGGTATTGATAGCGAAAGGCGAGGGCGCTGACGTAAGGCTTGATCATGTCGGTGGTGTAATCGTCGGCGCTGGCCCACAGCAGTTGCATCGAAGCGATCACGTTCAGCGGTTTGAAGCGGGCGAACTCCTTCGGGTTGACCATTTGCAGGTGCGTGATCGAGTGCGTCACGCCGCTCTGCCGATCCTTGCGCGCCTGGGCGATGCCGTTCAGGGATTCGCGCACCGCACGGTCGCCGATGGCGTGGATGTGCACCAGCCAGCCGCGCTGGTCGATGGCGCTGACCAGTTCGCCGAAGTGCTGCGGATCGATCAGCAGCTCGCCCTGTTTGTGCGAGTTGCTGTAGGGATCGATCATCGCCGCGCTCTGGGCCGGGTATTCGATCACGCCGTCGGCGAAGATCTTGATCCCCGGCAGCGTCAGGTTGGGAATGCCCTGGAACTGTTGGCGAACCTTGTCGAGGGTGTCGAGATCGGCCGGGACGCTTTTCGGGTTGGCCACCAGCAGCGCGGCGACGTGGGCGGTCATGCCGCCGCTGTCCGACAGGGCTTTATAGGCCGGCAGCACGCCGACGGTTTTCTCGGTGGGCTTGAGGGCGAACACTGGCTCGCCCGGTGCGGCGTTGGCGGCGGGGTCCATCCACGCGGTGATGCCGAGGCTGTTGTTGAAACGCACCGCCGATTGCGCAGCCTTGAGCATGTCGGCCGGGCTCGGCACCGGCATTTTCGAGGCGACCCGATCCCAACCGGCGTCGACCACAAAGCCGTTCGGTTCACCGTTGGCCAGTTTGCCGATGGTGTCTTTTTCCGCATCCGGAAGGGTTTTCAGCAGCGCGGCGTCGATGCCCGCACGCTTGAGCATCACGTTGTTGGCCCACGCCGTGTGGTGGTCGCTGCCGGTGAACACCACCGGTACGTCGGCCCATTCGCCGTTATTGAAGATTTTGCCCAGCGCTTCAGCCTTGGCCCAATACGCCGAACTCATGCCGGCCACGCTTAATACGTCGCCATGCCGGGCCTTGCCGTCATCGCGCCAGCCGCGCAGGCGTTTTTCCAGTTCATCCAGACTGACCACGTCGTCTTCCATGTTGGCCGAGACCATTTCCAGCCCGCCGAAAATCGCGTGGGAATGGCTGTCGATCAGGCCGGGCATCAACGCCTGGCCTTTGAGGTCGATCACCTGGGTGCCGGGCTCGATCAAGGCCTTGATCTGCGCATCCGTGCCGACCTTCAGCACCTTGCCGTTCTCCACGGCCAGCGCCTGAACCTTCGGTTGAGCGCGGTCGGCGGTGAAAATCTTGCCATTGAGCAGCACCAGATCGGTGGCGGCCATGGCTTCCATCGAGGCAAAACTCATAGCAGCGATCAGCAGATTTTTTGTGAAATGCGGGATGAATCTTTTCATTGAACATTTCCTTGTTATTGCGTCTGATGGCCAGATTAGTGGCTGCCAACGCCCGACAGAACGCCTCCCTCACGAAAAACGTTTTTGCCTGAATGGAAAAAGCATGGACAAGCTCGGTGCACTGAAAATGTTCGTGGTCACCGCGCAGCTCGGCAGTTTCAGCCGCGCTGCCGAGCAACTGGGCAAGACCCCGTCGGCCCTGACCAAAGCGGTCAATCATCTGGAATCCGAACTCGGCGCGCGGCTGTTCGAGCGCAGCACGCGGCGGATTCTGCTGACTGAAATCGGTCGTCTGTACCTGGAAACCGCACGGCAAGTGCTGCAACGGCTGGACGAGGCCAGCGAAGAAATCGAGCAGTTGCAGCACGGTCTGCGCGGCAGCCTGAAAATCACCGCACCGCTGGCTTACGGGCGGGCATTTCTCGATCAGGTGTGTGACGGCTTTTTGCAGCAATACCCGCAGATCAGCCTGCAAGTGGATTTGTGCGACGAGTTCGTCAATCTGCTGGAAAGCGGTTACGACCTGGCGTTGCGCGAGGGGCACGATGATTTGCCGGGGCTGATTGCGCGGGTGGTCGGCAGCAATCGCCTGGCGCTGTGCGGCAGCCCCGAATACCTGGCGCGCAAGGGGGTGCCGGTCACACCGCAAACCCTCGATCAACATGAATGGCTGCTGTACCGGCATCCGTTGCTCAGCCGCGAATTCTGGTGGGCCGAACGCGACGGCCAGCGCCTGAGCCTGGCGCAACCGGCGGCGCCGCTGTTGCGCAGCGACAATTACGATTTGCTGCTGGCCAGCGCTCTGGCCGGACGCGGCTTGCTGCACACGCCGCTTTGGAGCGCCGCGCCATACATCGCGGATGGGCGACTGGTGCGGGTCATGGCTGATTACGAGATCGACCCGGACAGCTTCGGGCCACATATTCTGGCGGTGTACCCGAGTCATCGACGGGCGACGGCCAAGGTTGTGGCGTTTATCGACTACATCGCGGAGTTTCTGGCGGAGCGCGGTTTGAGCTGACTCCGTGCTTCTGATCGTTCCCACGTCGAGGCGTCGAACCGTCCGCGTGGGAATGCAGCCCGTGACGCTCCGCGTCACTGGACGCGGAGCGTCCCTAGAGGCATTCCCACGCAGGAGCGTGGGAACGATCATCCGTGAGGGGTTCTGGCGGAGCGGGATTCGAGCTGACTGGCGGTGCTTGTCAGGAAAATTCCACAGGAGTACAAATGTACTCCATGACGACTCTGACTCCCCGCCGTACCGCCATCCTGACCTTTATCCGCGAACGCATCGCCGAACACGGTCAGCCCCCAAGCCTCGCTGAAATCAGCGAGGCTTTTGGTTTTGCCTCCCGCAGCGTGGCGCGCAAGCATGTGCTGGCGCTCACCGAAGCCGGGTTCATCGAGGTCAATCCGCATCAGGCCCGGGGCATTCGCCTGCTCGGGCAGCCGGCGCGGCCGGAACTGCTCGAAGTCCCGGTGCTCGGGCGGGTGGCTGCCGGTGCGCCCATCGGCGCCGATGCCGACCTGCACAATCGGCTGATGCTCGATCCGGCGCTGTTCTCCCGCACGCCCGACTACATGTTGCGAGTGCAGGGCGATTCGATGATCGAGGACGGGATTCTCGACGGCGATCTGGTCGGCGTGCGGCGCAACCCCGAAGCGCTCAACGGCCAGATCGTGGTGGCGCGACTCGACGGCGAGGTCACCATCAAACGCTTCGAGCGGATCGGCGATGAGGTTCGCCTGTTGCCGCGCAACCCGGCGTATCAGCCGATTGTGGTGCGGGCCGATCAGGACCTGGCCATCGAAGGGGTGTTCTGCGGTCTGGTGAGGCAAGGCTGATGGGTGCCGTCGTTGCGCTGGATACGCTGTTCAATGGCGGCCAGGTCTGGAAGGGCCGGCCTGCGCCACCCGCCGCCAGCCCGCAACCCACCGGGCACGCGGCGCTGGACGCAGCGTTGCCCAGTGGCGGCTGGCCGGAAGCGGCGCTGAGCGAAATCCTCCTGGCCGGGCCCGGTGTTGGCGAATTGCAACTGGTGTGGCCGACGTTGGCGCGGCTGTCGGCGGCGGGCGAGCGCATCGTGCTGGTGGCGCCGCCGTTCGTGCCATACCCGCAGGCGTGGGCCAATGCCGGGGTCGATCTGCGCCAGTTGTCGGTGATCCAGGCCAGCGAGCGCGATGCGTTGTGGGCAGCGGAACAATGCCTGCGTTCGGGCAGTTGCGGCGCGGTGCTGTGCTGGCCGCACAAGGCCGATGACCGCGCCTTGCGCCGTTTGCAGGTGGCGGCGGAAACCGGCCAGACCCTGGCGTTCGCGTGGCGACCTTTGAGCGAAGCGGTCAACCCGTCGCCGGCCGCGCTGCGGATTGCCATCGATGCCCGCCCGGCGCAATTGCGCGTGCTCAAGTGCCGGGGTGGTCTGGCGCGCAGCGCACCGATTGCCTTCACCGTGGGGCATTGAGGTCACCATGCGCTGGGTTTGCATTCTGTTCCCGCAATTGGCCCTCGACGCTGTGCTGCGTCAGCGCCCCGACCCCGAGCAACCGTTGGCGCTGCTCAGCGGCCCGGCCCAGCGCCGGGTGCTGCAAGCGGTCAACCCGGCGGCGCGGGCACTGGGCTTGCGTCCGGGGCAGTCGATGACGGCCGCGCAGGCCATGAGCAAAGGGTTTGCCACCGTCGATTACGACGCGGCCGAGGTCGAGCACTGGCAGCAGTTTCTCGCCGCCTGGGCCTATCGTTTCAGCGCACAGGTCAGCGTGCATTACCCGCGCACCGTGGTGTTCGAGATCGAATCGAGCCTCGGGCTGTTCGGTTCCTGGGCGCAGTTCGAGGCGCGGTTGCGTACCGAGTTGACCGAGCTGGGCTTTCGTCACCGCATCGTCGCCGCGCCCAATCCGGTGGCGGCGCGGGTGTTGGCCAACGCCTATGACGGATTGGTGGTGCCCGACGGTGAAGCCCTGCGCCATCACCTCGGGCAATTGCCGGTCGACCGCATCGGGCTTGAGCCGAGCGTGGCCACGGCGCTGTCGCGCATGGGCCTGCGCAACCTTCATCAGGTGCAGAACCTGCCGCGTCAGGCCCTGGCCCGGCGTTTCGAGGCACCGATGCTCAAGCATCTGGACACGCTGTTCGGCGCACGGCCGCTGGCGCTGGCGTTCTACCTGCCGCCGGACCGTTTCGACGTGCGCATCGAACTCAATTTCGACGTGCAGTCCCATCAGGCGCTGCTGTTCCCCTTGCGCCGCCTGACGTCCGATCTGGCGGCGTTTTTGTGCGGGCGTGACAGCGGCGTGCAGCGCTTCGATCTGCACCTGGAACATGCGGGGCTGCCGGACACATTGATCAAAGTCGGCCTGCTCAGCGCCGAGCGCGATCCGGCGATGCTCTTTGAACTGGCCCGTGGCCGACTGGAGCAGGTGCAGGTCGAAGCCCCGGTGCGCGGTTTTCGTCTGCGCGCCGAGGATCTGCCGAGTTTCGTGCCGCAGTTTCAGGAACTGTTCGACGACCGCCCGCAGCAGACCTTGCCCTGGGAACAACTGCGCGAACGCCTGCGCGCACGGCTGGGGGATGAAGCGGTACAGGGCCTGCGTTTTCAGGCCGATCATCGCCCGGAGTGCGCGTGGCAGAACGCCGATGACAAACAACGTTGCCCCGCATTGCCGGGCGTGCAGCGTCCGGGCTGGTTGCTGGGCGAGCCGCAGTCCGTGCCGGAAGGTTCGGCGCGCATCCTCATGGGGCCGGAACGCATCGAGTCCGGCTGGTGGGACGGTGACGACGTGCGCCGCGACTATTACCTGATCCAGAACCGCGCCGGCCAGCAAGGCTGGGCGTACCGGGCAGTGGGTGAGGGCGGTCCGTTGTGGCTGCAGGGCTGGTTCGCGTGAACCAGGGTTATGCCGAACTGCACTGCCTGTCGAATTTCAGTTTTCAGCGCGGTGCCTCCAGTGCGCTTGAGCTGTTCCAGCGCGCGAAAAAACACGGCTATCAGGCGTTGGCGATCACCGATGAATGCACCCTGGCCGGGATCGTCCGTGCCTGGCAGGCGGCCAAGTCCGTTGAGTTGCCGCTGATCATCGGCAGCGAAATCCGCATCGAGCACGGCCCGAAACTGGTTTTGCTGGTGGAGAACATCGAGGGATATCAGGCGTTGTGCGGCTTGATCACCCAGGCTCGACGGCGCACGCAGAAAGGCCAGTATCAAATACTGCGCGAGGATTTCAGCGAGCCGTTGCCGGGATTGCTGGTGCTGTGGGTGCCGGATGCGGTCGATGAGGTGGAAGAGGGCCGCTGGCTGAAACAGACCTTCGGCGAAAGACTGTGGCTGGCGGTGCAGTTGCATCGCGGGCAGAACGATCAGCAACGGCTGGTTGCACTGCTGAGTCTGGCGGACGAGCTGCAAGTTCCAGCCGTGGCCAGCGGTGATGTGCACATGCACGCCCGTGGTCGGCGGGCCTTGCAGGACACCATGACTGCGATCCGCCATCACGTTCCGGTGGCCGAAGCCGGGTTGCGCCTGCACCCCAACGGCGAGCGGCATTTGCGCAGCCTCGATGTGTTGAGCGAGTTGTATCCGCAAACCTTGCTGGACGAATCGGTGAAACTGGCTCGCCGCTGCACCTTCGATCTGAGCGAGTTGCGCTATCAATACCCCAAAGAGCTGGTGCCCGAGGAACACAGCGCCAGTTCCTGGCTACGCCACCTGACCGAAGAGGGCATCGCCTGGCGCTGGCCGCAAGGCGCACAACCCAAGGTGCTCAAGCAGATCGACGATGAGCTGGAGCTGATCGCCGAACTCGGCTACGAAAGCTACTTCCTCACCGTGCACGACGTGGTGCGCTTCGCCCGGGAGCAGAAGATCCTCTGTCAGGGCCGGGGTTCGGCAGCCAACTCGGCGGTGTGTTTCGCCTTGGGCATCACCGAGATCGACCCGGACCGCACGACGCTGCTGTTCGAGCGTTTCATGTCGAGGGAGCGCAACGAGCCGCCGGACATCGACGTGGATTTCGAGCACGAACGCCGCGAAGAAGTCCTGCAATACGTGTTTCGTCGTTATGGTCGCCGTCGTGCGGCGCTGACGGCGGTGGTCAGCACCTACCACGCTTCCGGCGCGATCCGCGATGTGGCCAAGGCGCTGGGGCTGCCGCCGGATCAGATCAATGCGCTGGCCGACTGCTGCGGCCACTGGAGCGATCAAACGCCGCCCGTGGAGCGCCTGCGTGAAGGCGGTTTCGACCCCGAAAGCCCGCTGCTGCACCGGGTACTGAGCCTGACCGGGCAACTGATCGGCTTCCCCCGGCACCTGTCGCAGCACCCTGGTGGTTTCGTGATTTCCGAGCAACCGCTGGACACGCTGGTGCCGGTGGAAAACGCCGCCATGGCCGACCGCACGATTATCCAGTGGGACAAGGACGATCTCGATGCGGTCGGCCTGCTCAAGGTGGATATCCTCGCCCTCGGCATGCTCAGCGCAATCCGCCGCTGTTTCGACCTGCTGCGCCGTCATCGCCATCAGGACCTGAGCCTTGCGTCCATCCCGTCTGAGGATCGCCCGACCTACGACATGATCAGCCGCGCCGACACCATCGGCGTGTTCCAGATCGAGTCCCGGGCGCAGATGTCGATGCTGCCGCGCCTGCGCCCGCAAACCTTCTACGACCTGGTGATCGAGGTGGCCATCGTCCGGCCGGGGCCGATCCAGGGCGGGATGGTTCATCCGTACCTGCGCCGCCGGAACAAGGAAGAAGAGGAAACCTATCCGTCACCGGAGCTGGAAGTGGTGCTCAAGCGCACCCTCGGCGTGCCGCTGTTTCAGGAACAGGTGATGCAGATCGCCATCGTCGCCGCCGACTACAGCCCTGGCGAGGCCGACCAGTTGCGCCGTTCCATGGCCGCGTGGAAACGCCACGGCGGGCTGGAGCCGCACAAGGAACGGCTGGCCGCCGGCATGAAGAAAAACGGCTACAGCCCGGAATTCGCCGCGCAGATCTTCGAACAGATCAAGGGCTTCGGCAGCTACGGTTTCCCTGAATCCCACGCCGCCAGTTTTGCCTTGCTGACCTATGCCAGTTGCTGGCTCAAGTGCCACGAACCGGCGGCGTTCGCCTGTGCGCTGATCAACAGCTGGCCGATGGGTTTCTACAGCCCGGATCAGATTCTTCAGGATGCGCGCCGGCATCATTTGCAGATCCGTCCGGTGGACGTGCGCGCCAGTGACTGGGATTGCAGCCTGGAGCCGATTGCCGGCGAGCAGCCGGCCATCCGCATGGGCCTGCGGATGATCAAGGGCTTTCGCGAGGAGGATGCGCGGAGCATTGAAAGCGCTCGGGCGAGGGGCGCGTTTGCCGATGTCGCCGATCTGGGCGAACGCGCCGGGCTCGACAGTCGCGCCCAGGCGCTGCTGGCGGATGCCGGCGCGCTTCGCGGCCTGGCCGGGCACCGCCATCGGGCACGCTGGGAAGTGGCCGGGGTGCAGAAACAGCTCGGGTTGTTTGCCGGGTTGCCGAGTCAGGAAGAGCCGGATGTGCTGCTGCCGACACCGAGTGTCAGCGAAGACCTGTTCACCGATTACGCCACCCTCGGCACCACGCTGGGGCCGCACCCGCTGACGCTGTTGCGTGACGAGTTGCGGGCGCGGCGCTGTCGCAGTTCCCGGGAGTTGCTGGAGGTCGAGCATGGCCGGCCGGTCAGCGTGGCGGGGCTGGTGACCGGGCGTCAGCGGCCGGGCACTGCCAGTGGCGTGACCTTCGTGACCCTGGAAGACGAATTCGGCAACGTCAACGTGGTGGTCTGGCGCGATCTGGCCGAGCGTCAGCGTCAGGTGCTGGTCGGCTCGCAACTGCTCAAGGTCGATGGCCGCTGGGAGCGGGAAGGCGAGGTGCGGCATCTGATCGCCGGACGCTTGAGTGACCTCAGCCCGCTGCTCAACGGAATTCGGGTGCAAAGCCGCGATTTCCACTGACACCCACAAGAATGTGATCGTTCCCACGTCGAGGCGTCGAACCGTCCGCGTGGGAATGCATACCGTGACGCTCTGCGTCACAGTGGACGCGGAGCGTCCATGGCGGCATTCCCACGCAGAGCGTGGGAACGATCGGTAGCTGACGGCAACTGGCTGATTTGAAAGCCAATTTGCTGACGTCAAAAAAACCTGTCCTCACTGATGGCACTTTGGCATAATGCCGCCCCTTTCCCGATCCCCCACAACATCACCGTGCGGGGACACATCGAATTTCAGAAGGAATGCACAGTGAGAATGATCTCCCGGATGTTGGTCTCGGGCGTTGCGATTGCCGTCCTCGGCACCCTGGCCGGTTCGCTTTCCGGTTGCGCCACCGAAAGCTCCCGCGCATTGCCGGTGGCCAAGGTGGAAAGCGCCTCCCAGGCCTGGTCCGGTGTGCGTATCCCGATGGCCGTGGGCAAGTTCGACAACCGTTCGAGCTACATGCGCGGGATCTTCTCCGACGGCGTCGACCGTCTCGGCGGCCAGGCCAAGACCATCCTGATCACTCACCTGCAGCAGACCAACCGTTTCTCGGTGCTCGATCGCGACAACATGGGCGAAATCCAGCAGGAAGCGGCGATCAAGGGCCAGGCCCAGCGTCTGAAAGGCGCCGACTACGTGGTCACCGGTGACGTCACCGAGTTCGGCCGCAAAGAGACCGGCGATCATCAACTGTTCGGCATTCTCGGCCGTGGCAAGACCCAGGTCGCCTACGCCAAGGTCAACCTGAACATCGTCAACATCAGCACCTCCGAAGTGGTGTATTCGACCCAGGGCGCCGGCGAGTACGCCTTGTCCAACCGCGAAATCATCGGCTTCGGCGGCACCGCTGCCTACGACTCCACCCTCAACGGCAAAGTCCTCGATCTGGCCATGCGCGAGGCGATCAATCGTCTGGTTGACGGCATGAACGCCGGTGCCTGGAAACCGGGCAACTGATAGACGCCCATCGCAAGGAGCAACACACCATGAATCTGTCCCTGTCCCGGTCGCTGATGGTCTTGACGCTGACTGCCAGCGCCTTGCTGGCCGGCTGCAGCAGCCCGCAAACCCTGTACCAGTGGGAAGGCTACCAGCCACAAGTCTACGAATACTTCAAAAGCGAAACGCCGAAAGAGGCCCAGGCCGAAGCGCTGGAAGCCGATCTGCAAAAGATCCGTGCCAGCGGCAAGCCGGTACCGCCGGGTTACCACGCTCATCTCGGTCTGCTGTACCTGAGCATGGGCAAGGACGATCAGATGGTGCAGCAGCTGCGCACCGAGAAGACCCTGTTCCCCGAGTCCGGCACGTACATGGATTTTCTGCTTAAAAACGCCAAGACCGGAGACGCCCAATGATCTCGCGCGTCCTGAAATTGCTGGCCGCAGGTCTGGCGCTGACCGTTCTCGGTGGCTGCGTTGCACCGAAGACCGTGGACTATTCGGCGTACAAGCAAGCACGGCCGAAATCCATTCTGGTGCTGCCGCCGCTGAACACCTCGCCGGACGTCAAGGCGTCCTACAGCCTGCTGTCGCAAGTGACGTTCCCGCTGGCCGAAGCCGGTTACTACGTGCTGCCAATCACCCTGGTCGACGAGACATTCCGCCAGAACGGCCTGACCACGCCGGATGACATCCATGCGGCACCGGCCAACAAGCTGCAGGAAATCTTCGGTGCCGACGCGGCGCTGTACATCACCGTCAGCGAGTACGGCACGCGCTACATGGTGATCAGCAGCGAAACCGCCGTCACCGCGAGCGCCAAACTGGTCGACCTGAAAACCGGCGTCACCCTGTGGACCGGAGCGGCACGGGCGTCGAGCGAGGAGGGCAACAACAGCAACGCCGGCGGCCTGATCGGCATGCTGATCACTGCGGCGGTGAAGCAGATCATTAACAGCTCCACCGATGCCGGCTACCCGATTGCCGGCGTGGCCAGCAATCGACTGCTGTCGGCCGGGCACCCGGCGGGCCTGCTGTACGGGCCACGGTCGCCGAAGTACGGCTCTGATTAAGCAAACGATGTAAATCCCTGTGGGAGCGGGCTTGCTCGCGAAAGCGGTGGTTCAGTCAGCATCCATGTTGAATGACAGACCGCCTTCGCGAGCAAGCCCGCTCCCACAGGGGCAATGTGTTCATCCGATGATTTATTTGGCTGCCGGCCAGAACCGCTCGCCACCCCCCGGCGCTTCCGTCCACGCTTGCAACGAGCGGGTCGGCAGATCGAAGTAATCCCGGGTCCGCGCGTAACCATGACCGCCCATGCGCCCGATCGCATCCAGCCCCAATTGATCGATGTACAGGGTTTTCGGGTCGATCAACTCGTCGCGCACATGCGCCATCAACACCTCGCCAAAAATGATCTCCCGCGATTGGCCGATGTTCAGCGCCATCATCCGCCGACACTCCAGTGCCACCGGTGCTTCGCCGATTCGCGGGCATTTGACCGAGGTTCCGGGAATCGCTGTCAGGCCCGCTGCGGTCAACTCATCGAAGCCCGGCGCGAATGGCACGGCGCAGACGTTCATGGCTTCCACCAATGCATCGCTGACGATGTTGACGGTGAATTCCTGGTTCATCTGGATATTGCGCGTGGTGTCCTTGGGGCTCTGGTCGCCGTAGTTCTCGACGCCGAGCGCGAGAATGGGCGGGTCCGCCGACAGCGCATTGAAGAAGCTGAACGGCGCGGCGTTGACCCGGCCCTCGGCATCGATGGTGGTGACCAGAGCAATCGGACGTGGCACCACGCTGCCGATCAGAATCTTGTACTTTTCCCGTGGGCTCAGTTGGCTGAAGTCGAAGCTGTGCATGGCAGTGTTCTCTAAAGAAGTGGATCGATGGCGCTCAACGGCGCTTCGGCGCTGTAGTCGTCGGCGAACGGAATGGCCGGCTGGAACAGGGTTTTCCAGTCCGGTCGGCCAAAGGCCCGGTCGCTGTGGCTGCGCATCAGTTTTTCGTATTGGCGTTGGGCCTGGCGTTGCAGAGTGGGGTAGTCGACGCCGTTGACCTGACCGTCGTGCATCACGCAGCGACCGTCGATGAAACTGGCGATGCAGTCGTCGCCGCGCCCGGCCAGCAGCAGGTTTTTCAGTGGATCGAACAGCGGCCCCAGGTGCAGGCCGCGCAGGCTGAACACGGTGATATCAGCCTTGGCGCCGGGGGCCAGGCGACCGAGGTCGTCACGGCCCAACGCCTTGGCGCCGCCGAGGGTCGCGGCGTTATACAGATCGAGGCTGCTGGTCAGCGCCGAGCCGCCCTCCATCAACCGGGCGATGTTCAAACCGTGGCGCATGTTGGCCAGCAAGTCCGCCGGCCAGGTGTCGGTGCCGAGGGCGAAGTTGATGCCTTTGGCGCGATAGCGGCCAAACGAATTCAGCGCCTCGCCGTCTCGGGCGAACACCAGCGGGCAGTGCACCAGACTCGCGCCGCCGTCGATGACCCGCTGCAGATCGTCATCGCCCGAGGTGTAGATGCCGTGGGGCAAAAGGCTGCGCGGGTTGAGCAAATCAAGCTGCTGCAACCAGCCCAGCGGCGAGGTGCCGCGCAACTGTTCGACCATCGCCACTTCACCCAGCGCCTGACAGCAATGCAGGCGCATCGGCGCGTTCAGTTCGCGACTCAATGCGGACGTGCGCTGAAGCAGCGCCGGGGTGCAGGTCTGGATGCGATCCGGCAGCAGCGCACCGCGAATCAGCCCGGCATGCGCACCATCGAAATCCTTGAAAAACCGTTCGGCCGCATCCAGTCCCGCCAGGCCCCGAGCCTCATCCCAGTGATGGGCGAGAGTGCCGTCGGCGCGCCAGTAACTCATGCCGCTCATGTAGCAGGGGCCGAGATAGGTGCGCAGGCCCAGTTCGCCCGCCACATCGGCGACCGCCGCGAACTCGTCGTAGGTCTCCGCCCATTCGCGGTAGTACATCGAGGTGATCGGCATCGCCGTGGTGATGCCGTTGCGGATCAACTGGGTGAAGGCGTAGCGGTATTTGAAGACCTCTTCTTCGGGGCTGAACGACTCACTCGGGCCGGCCGCCAGATACTCCGCCGACCACATCCGGCCCATGGCGCGTTCGTCGCCGTTGTCCAGAGTCAGTACAGTGGAATCGAGATCGCCGAGGGCATCCAGGTCGATGAAGCCGGGGCCGATCAGCGCATTGCCGTAGTCGATCCACTGGTCCACCGGCCCTGGGTAACCGCGCCCGACAAACTCGATGCGCGAGCCGGCAAACACCACTTCACCGTCACGCCACAGCACATGCTGCGTGCCGTCGAAGCCGACCACGCAACTGGCCTTCAGGCCGATGCGTTTCACAGACGGCTGCCCAGCAGGCGACCGCCGCTGGCGATCAGTTCGCCGCCGCGATAGACCTGACGTACTGGCCGTGCGACCACCGCTTCACCGAGCGTTTCGACCGGCATCAACAGAAAGTCTGCCGGCCGGCCGATTCCAAAACCATACTCTTCAACACCCAATGCGCGGGCACCGTTCACAGTCGCCGCGTCGAACGCCGCCGCCAGTTCATCGTCCTTGCCCAAATCAAAACGGAATGCCAGCAACATCGCCCGTTCCAGCATGTCGCCATTGCCCATCGGCGACCATGCATCACGAATGCCGTCGGAGCCGAGGCACACGTTGACGCCGGTTTCACGCAGCGCCAGAAACGGTGGAACCGCGCAATCGGCCGGCGCCGAACTCATCAGCGAAATCCCCAGCGCCGCGAGGCGTTCGGCGACCGGTTTGACCTGGCTCCACGGCAACATGCCGAGGCAATAGGCGTGGCTGATCATCACCCGGTTCTGCAGGTTGAAACGCTCGGTGTAATCGGCGATCCGTGCGATCTGCCAGAGGCCCAGTTCACCCTTGTCATGCAGGTGAATGTCGACGCCACGCTGGAATTCACTGGCCAGCTTGAATACGAAATCCAGTTGCGCGATCGGGTCGTTGTCGATGCCGCACGGGTCGAGCCCGCCGACGTTTTCCACGCCCAGGGCCATGGCTTCGCGCATCAGTTCGGCGGTGCCGGGGCGGCTGATCAGGCCGGTTTGCGGGAACACCACCAGTTGCAGGTCGATCAGGTCGTTGTAGGTTTCGCGCAGTTGTTGCATGGCCTCGACATGGCGCAGGCCGAATTCCGGGTCGATGTCGACGTGGCAACGCATGGTCAGCGAACCCCGGGCGATGCAGTTTTCCAGCAGGGCGCCGGCGCGTTCGGCGATCGGCGCTTTCACTTCGCGCAATACGCGGCGCTCGTTGCTGATGTAGTCCTTGAGCGTCGGGCCGGCGCTGTTCGGGCGCCAGGGTTGGCCGTACAGGGTTTTGTCGAGGTGGACGTGGCTTTCCACCAGCGGGGCGGTCAGGAGCTGGTTCTGGCCGTCGATGTCGGTGGCGGCCAGCGGGGTGTTCGAGGCCGGGCGGCGTTGGGTGAACTTGCCGTTTTCGATCAGCAGGTCTTCGGCGGGGGCGCCGTAGGGGCGGATGTTTCTGAGCCAGCGGGGGTGGGACATGGGAACCTCGGTGTTCTTTGAAATTTTTTTCCCTCACCCTAGCCCTCTCCCGGAGGGAGAGGGGACCGAATGGGGGATATTGAAGAGCTACGCCGACGTGAACGATCTACTTCGAATCCATAATCGACTCGATCTCTGAATCCATAATCGACCAGGTCTCTGAATCCATAATCGACCAGGTCTCTCAGGTCGGCGGACGGCCCAAGACACCTCGGTCAGTCCCCTCTTCCTCCGGGAGAGGGCTAGGGTGAGGGGGCTCTCCAGGTCGGTCTGGGTTGTCGGCGTTCAGATAAAACCAGCGATCCACGATCAGCCTTTGAGCTTCGACCAAATCCGATCCTGCAGCTCCCGCGCCTTGTTGCTGCATTCCTTCTCCGGCCGCAGTCGCGAGGCGTATTCCTCGGGCATGTTGATCGCGTCCATGACCTTCCATTTCGCATCCAGCAACTGATCGCTCTGAATCCCGTTGGCATAGGCAATCGCGTTGGACACGGCCGCCGCGTTTTCCGGTTTCATCATCCAGTCGATAAAAATCTTCGCGTTGCCCGGATGCGGCGCGCTTTTCGGTACGGCGAAGTTGTCCTGGAACATCGCCAGGCCTTCTTTCGGATACACGTACTTGATGGTGCTCTTCTGCAACGTGGCGCGGGCCGTCGAGCCGTTCCAGTTCTGCATCATGATCACTTCGCCCGAGGCCATGCGGTCGACGGTGTTGTCGGAGCTGTACATCTTCAAAAACGGTTTCTGCTTTTGCAGCAGTTCGAGGATGCGCTTGGCGTCCTGCGGGTTTTCCGTGCATTCGTCGACGTTCAGGTAATGGCTGGCGGCGTTGATCACGCTGCTGGAAGTGTCGAGGGCGGCGAGCTGGCCTTGCAGTTCCTTGCGCGGTTCGAAGAATTCTTTCCACGAGTCGTCGAGCTTGCCGCCCGGCACCCGGGCGCTGTCATAAGAGAACCCGGTGGTGCCCCACAGGTACGGTGCCGAAAACTTGCGGCCGGGGTCGAAGCTCGGGTCGCGGAACGGGCCTTTGACGTACTGGAAGTTGTTCAGGGTCGGGGCGTCGATTTCCAGCAGCAGGTCCTGCTTGATCAGCGTCTGCATGATCGACTGCGACGGCACGATCACGTCATACGCGGCGCCGCCGGCCTGCAACTTGGCGAGCAGGGTTTCGTTGCTGTCGTAGCCGTCCATGGTGACCTTGATCCCGGTCTCCTTTTCAAACTTGGCCAGCAGGTCCACCGGGTAGTAATCGGTCCAGTTGTAGAAGAACAATTGCTTGGGCTCGGCGGCGTGGGCGCTGAACGCGGTGAAACAACTCAGGGCCAGACCGGAAATAGCCAAACGCATGCTTTTGGTTTTCATGAACAGAGCGCTCCAGGTTTATTGTTGTTTGCCGCGTTGGCCGAGCCAGAAGGCCAGCACCACCAGCACGATGGAAATCACCAGCATCAGGGTCGAAATCGCGTTGATCTCAGGCGTTACGCCGGCCTTGATCGCCGAGAAGATGTACACCGGCAACGTGGTCGAACCGGGCCCGGCGACGAAGAAGGTCATGATGAAATCGTCGAGGCTGACCACGAACGCCAGCACCGAACCGGACAACACCGCCGGCCACAACAGCGGCAAGGTCACGCGGCGGAACACCTGCCACGGGTTGGCGTACAGATCGTTGGCGGCTTCCAGCAGGCTCTTGTCCAGATCGTTCAGGCGTGCGCGGATCGGCAGGTAGGCGAACGGAATGCAGAAGCCGATGTGCGCGACGATCACTGTCATCAGCCCGAGCTTGATTCCCAGCGCCATGAACAGCAGCAGGGTAGCCACGGCGGTGACGATTTCCGGCAGGATCAGCGGCAGGTTGATCCCGCCTTCGACCATTTTCTGTCCGTAGAACGGCCGGTAAGTCGCCAGCGCCGCCAGCAGTGCAATCGTCGTGGCGCACACGGTGGCGATGGTCGCGACGATGATCGAGTTCAGCGCCGCCGTCTGGATCGACGGGTTGGCCAGGATCCGTCCGTACCAGGCGAACGAAAACTCGGTCCATACCGTCGCCGAGCGGTTGGCGTTGAAGCTGTAGGCGATCAACACCAGGATCGGCACGTACAGGTAGGCGAGGATCAGCAGGCTGATTTCCCGGGTCGCCGGGAGTTTTTTCAGGTGCAGAGAGATCATGCTTTCGCTCCCCGGTTCAGGGTTTTCGCCGCGCTGCGGCTGTAGAGGGCGTAGAGCACCAGTGACAACAGCAGAATCCCCAGCAGCAGGAACGACAGCGAACTGCCCAGCGGCCAGTTGCGGGCGGTGCCGAATTGCTGCTGGATCAGGTTGCCGATCATCAGGGTCTTGCCGCCGCCGAGGATCGCCGGGGTGATGAAGGCGCCGAGGCTCGGCACGAACACCAGCAACGCGCCGGCAATCACCCCGGGCATCGACAGCGGCAGGATGATCCGGCGCAGCGCATGCCAGCGGTTGGCGCCCAGGTCATAGGCGGCTTCCACCAGACGCCAGTCGAGTTTTTCCAGGGTCGAGTAGATCGGCAGAATCATGAACGGCAGGAAGCTGTAGACCAGACCGACGCTGACCGCGAAGTCGTTGTAGAGCAGGGTGATGCCGCCGGCACTCGGGAACAGCGCGTTGAGGCTTTGAGCGACCCAGCCCTGTTCGCGCAGGATGATCAGCCACGCGTAGTTGCGGATCAGCAGGTTGGTCCAGAACGGAATGGTGATGAGCAACACCATCAGGTTGCGCCGACGCGGGGTCAGGCTCGACATCCACAGCGCCACCGGAAATCCGAACAGAAAGCACAGCACCGTGGTGCCGCCGGCCTGGAACACCGAACGCAACAGCGCCTGGGCGTAGACCCAGTTCAGTTCCAGTTCACCGTCGAAACCTTCCTGGAAAAACAGCTGCACGTAACTCTGCAGTTGCCATTGGGCCTGCCAGTCGACGCCGCCGTAGGTGTTGCGCGGCAGCAGGCTGATGTAGCCCATGATGCCCAGCGGAATGGCGATCAGGGCGAGCAGGGTCAACACCACCGGGCTGAGCAACAGCGCGCGGTTGAGGGAGGGGGAAGTGCTGCTGACGCTCATCTCAGGCCTCCATCAACAGGCAGGCCTGGGGCGGCAGATGCACCGCCACGCGCTCGCCGACGGCACGACCACGGTTCAGGCCTTCGTTGTTTTCCCGCAGCATGACTTTGATGTCGTTGTTCAAGCGGCACTGGTACAGCGTCGCGGTGCCGACATACAGCACCGCCTCGATTACCCCGCGCAGATGATGTGGCTGATCCGCTGTGACCAGTTGCGAGCGCTCGGGCCGAAATGCCAGTTGCACGCTGCTGCCATTGACGCCTTGCGGCGGGCAGGGGATTTCCACTGGCATGCCGTTCGGCACGAAGATGTTTTCGTTGTGCTCGCCGCGCTTGAGCTGGCCGGGGAGAAAATTGATGTCGCCGATGAACTGGGCGACGAAGCGGTGCTGAGGACGTTCATAGATGTCGGTCGGGGTGCCGATCTGCAGGATCTTGCCGGCGGACATCACCGCGATTCGGTCGGACAGGGTCAGGGCTTCTTCCTGATCGTGGGTGACGAAGATGAAGGTGATGCCGGCTTCTTGCTGCACGCGTTTGAGTTCGACCTGCATTTCCTTGCGCAGCTTCAGGTCCAGTGCCGACAGCGGCTCGTCGAGCAACAGCACTTTCGGCTTCGGCGCCAGGGCCCGGGCCAGAGCCACGCGTTGTTGCTGGCCGCCGGATAATTCCGCCGGTTTGCGCCCGGCCAGGTGCTCCATCTGCACCAGCGCGAGCATTTCATCGACCCGTCCCGGAATTGTCTTGCGATCAAGACCCTGCATCTCGAGGCCGAAGGCGATATTCTGCGCGACACTCATGTGCGGAAACAGCGCGTAACTCTGGAACACCGTGTTGACCCGACGCTTGAACGGCGGCAGGTGATTGACCGTTTCGCCCGCCAGACGGATCTCGCCGTCGCTGACGTGTTCGAAACCGGCGATGGTGCGCAGCAGGGTGGTCTTGCCGCAGCCCGAGGGGCCGAGGAGGGTGAAAAACTCGTTGTCGGCGATGTTCACCGATACGTTGTCGAGGGCAGGCGCCAGGCCAGGATCATCAGAATACCGCTTGGATACGTTACGCACTTCAATGGCTATTGGCTGACCCATAATGGTGCAATCCTCTAATTATTGTATGCAATATCTGAATGCAATTTAGAAATACCCGGATTAATCTGCTTGCGCAACCCCCCATTTCCCTGACTGAGTCGTTCGTCGGGCAGCGTTGCCAGCATTGAAGGAGTTTTTGAATGACCGAGAAGAAAACGGAAACCACGGTCGACCGCGTCTACCAAGGGGTTTACGAGGCAATCAGCAAGCGTTCGCTGCGTCCGGGGATGAAGCTGGGCGAGGCGTCGCTGGCGGAATTGTTCAATGTCAGCCGCACGTCGGTTCGTGCCGCGCTCAAGCAATTGGAGGCCGACGGACTGGTCACCACCGAGCCCAATAAAGGTGCGTCGGTGTCGTTGCCCAGCGATGAAGAGATCCGATCGCTGTTCGAAACCCGGCGCCTGATCGAGATCGGCATCGTCACCGAACTGTGCCGACGCAAGGACTCTGCGGTGATGCAGGACCTGCGCGATCACCTGCTGCTGGAAGACGAAGCCCACGAAGCCGGCGATCACGAGCGGCTGATTCATTTGCTCGGCGAGTTCCACATCAAACTGGCCCGCAGCCTCAACAATCCGGTGTTGCTCGACTGGTTCCAGAAGCTGATCTCCCGCGCCTCGCTGTACGCCGCCGCGCTGGATGACGACAGCCACGAAGCCTGCCGCGACGACGAACACCTGCGGCTGATCGAGTACATCGAAGCCGGCAACCAAAGCGCGGCGATCGAGCTGACCTGCATGCACCTGGACGGCATCCAGAAGGCGATCCTCGACGTCGCTGCGAAAATGAAGACCGGCTACCATCCGCTCAAACACCTGATCGGAGTGTGAGCGTCGAGCCAGGGTGAAATCGGCTATACCTCTAATGAAACCATCGCTGCCCGACACGCTCGAAACAGACGGGCGTGGCGTTTGAACGCGCGGCGATAGGACCGGAACCACTACAAGGCGTTGAAGCAGCTGATGCAGTTTTTATCCGATAGCCATGGGTGTGACGGCTGGCAAGGCGAGATGGCCGGGCGCATTCGTGCGTTTGACTGGAGCAGGACTGATCTGGGCCCGCTCGAGACCTGGCCGGCCAGCCTGTGCAGCACGGTCCAGCTGATGCTGGCTTCGCCGCTGCCGATGGTCATGCTCTGGGGCCATGCCGGTTACATGATCTACAACGACGCCTATTCGCGATTCGCCGGCGGCCGGCATCCGTACCTGCTCGGATCACCGGTGGAGCTGGGCTGGCCGGAGGTTGCCGATTTCAACCGGCATGTGGTCGACACCTGTCTGGCGGGCGGCACTCTGGAATACCGCAACAAGGTGCTGGTGCTGCTGCGCGATGGCGTACCCGAGGACGTCTGGCTCGATTTGTATTACAGCCCGGTGGCCAACGATGCCGGGATCCCTTCGGGCGTGATGGCGATGGTGGTTGAAACCACCGAACTGGTGCAGTCCGAACGGTTGCGCCAGGCTGCCGAAGACGCCTACCGCGCCGACAACGAGCGGGTGCGCCTGGCACTGAATGCAGGGGCATTGCTCGGCTCGTTTGTCTGGGACGTCAGAAACAACGTGCTGTCCGCCGACGAGCGATTTGCCCGCACATTCTCCTTCCCGCCGGACCAGGACCTGACCAACCTGCCGCAGCACATCGCCGAGGCGCACATTCATCCCGACGACCGCAGCTGGGTGCAGGAATGCGTCGAGAACTCGGTGCGCACCGGCGAGCCATACAACGCCGAATACCGGGTGATCCGCGCTGATGGCAGCTTCCTCTGGGTGCTGGCCAGCGGTTGCTGCGAGTTCGACGAGCAGGGTCAGCCGTTCCGTTTTCCCGGCGTGCTGATCGACATTCACGAGCGCAAGATCGCCGAGGAGTCCCTGCTCAAGTTCACCCGTAACCTCGAACAGCGTGTGGCGAATGAGGTCGAGGCGCGGCTCAGTGCCGAAGAGCAACTACGCCAGTCGCAGAAACTCGAAGCCATCGGCGGGCTTACCGGTGGCGTGGCCCATGACTTCAACAACCTGCTGCAAGTGATCGCCGGCAACCTGCATCTGCTGGCGCGGCATGAACCGGACAATGCCAACGTCCAGCGTCGGGTCAGCGCCTCGCTGGCGGCGGTGGAGCGGGGCGCCAAGCTGTCCTCGCAACTGCTCGCGTTTGCCCGTCGCCAGCCGCTGTCGCCGGCGGTGTGTAATCCCCGGCAGATCTTCGAAGGCGTCGGTGAGTTGCTGCAACGGGCGCTGGGCGAAACCATTCAGATCGACGTGCAACTGCCGGACGAACCGTGGCACATCAACGTCGACCGCAATCAACTGGAAAACGCCATTCTCAATCTGGCAATCAACGCCCGGGACGCCATGAAGGGCGAGGGCACGATTGTGCTTGGCGCCTCCAACCTTTCACTGGACCGGGCGTTCTGTTCGGGCAAAGGCATCGTGCCGGGGGATTTCGTCCGGGTTTCGGTCAGTGACAGCGGCGTCGGCATAGCCCCGCACATGCTGGAGCAGGTGTTCGAACCGTTCTTCACCACCAAGGCTGACGGTCAGGGCACCGGCCTCGGTTTGAGCATGGTGTTCGGCTTCGTCAAGCAAAGCGGCGGGCATGTGGAGATCGACAGTCGGATCGGCGAAGGCACGCGGGTGCAGTTGTACTTTCCACGCAGCCTGCGCCCCGTGCTCGATGACTCGCCGAGCGTCAATCACCAGCAGGCGGGCGGTCACGAGACAATCCTGGTGGTCGAGGACAACGAAGCGGTGCGCACCTCGGCAGTTGAGCTACTGCGCGAGGAAGGTTATCGCGTGCTGACCGCCGGTAATGGTGACGCAGCCATGCAGATGTTGATGGAAGGCGCTCGGGTCGACCTGATCTTCACCGACGTGGTCATGCCCGGTCTTATCAAGAGCTCCGATCTGGCGGCGTGGGCCAAGGTGCAAATGCCGCCGGTGGCCGTGCTGTTCACCTCGGGCCACACCCGCGACATCATCTCGCGCAACCACCAGCTAAGCCCCGACACCCATTTGCTCGGCAAGCCCTATGGCCCCGAAGCACTGCTGCAGATGATCCGTTCCGTGCTCAGCACCTGAGCTCCAATCCCCTGACCAAGGCTGGCCGATGACTTCCAGACGCAATTCCAGTTCTGCCGCCGGCATGGTTCGCGTGCGCGGTGCTCGTGAACACAACCTGAAGAACGTTGACGTCGATATCCCCCGTGATGCGCTGGTGGTGTTCACCGGGGTGTCGGGGTCGGGCAAGTCGTCGCTGGCGTTTTCAACGTTGTATGCCGAAGCCCAGCGGCGCTATTTCGAATCGGTGGCGCCCTATGCGCGGCGGCTGATCGATCAGGTCGGCGTGCCGGACGTTGATTCGATCGAAGGCCTGCCGCCGGCCGTGGCCTTGCAGCAACAGCGCGGCACGCCGAGCACGCGCTCGTCGGTGGGCAGCGTCACCACGTTGTCGAGTCTGGTCCGCATGCTGTACTCGCGTGCCGGCAGCTATCCGCCGGGGCAGCCGATGCTCTACGCCGAGGACTTCTCACCGAATACGCCGCAAGGCGCCTGCCCGGAGTGCCATGGGCTGGGCCGGGTCTATGAGGTCACCGAGGCGTTGATGGTGCCGGATCCGAATCTGACCATCCGCCAACGCGCCGTGGCCTCCTGGCCGCTGGCCTGGCAGGGGCAGAACCTGCGCGACATCCTGGTGACCATGGGCATCGACGTCGACATTCCATGGCGCAAACTGCCGAAAAAGCAGCGCGACTGGATCCTCTTCACTGAGGAAACACCGACGGTTCCGGTGTACGCCGGGCTGACGCCGGAAGAAACCCGCGTCGCCCTCAAGCGCAACATGGAGCCGAGTTATCAAGGCACCTTCACCGGCGCCCGGCGCTACATCCTGCACACCTTCACCCATTCGCAAAGCGCGCTGATGAAGAAGCGCGTGTCGCAATTCATGCTCGGCAGCCTGTGTCCGTTGTGCGATGGCAAGCGCCTCAAGCGCGAGGCGTTGTCGGTGACGTTTGCCGGGCATGACATCGGCGAGTTGTCGCGGATGCCGCTGCTGCAAGTCGCCGAAGTCTTGAAGCCGGTGGCGGACGCGAGCTGGCTGGAACACGCCGATGAAACCGGCGAAACCCTGACCCACAGCCAGACCCGCGAAGCCCGCCAGCAGCGCGTGGCCCATGGCGCCAGCGGCCACGCCAACGCGCCGGACGTGCGCCATACGCCGAACCTGTCGCTGGAAAAACGCCTGGCCGCGCAGCGCATTGCCGAGGACTTGCTGGACCGGGTCAGCACCCTGACCGATCTTGGCCTTGGTTATCTGGCCCTGGAGCGCAGCACGCCGACCCTGTCGTCCGGCGAGTTGCAGCGCCTGCGACTGGCCACCCAACTGGGTTCGCAGTTGTTCGGCGTGATCTACGTGCTCGACGAACCTTCCGCCGGCCTGCACCCGGCGGACGGCGAGGCGCTGTTCGAGGCCTTGCAGCGACTCAAGGCTGACGGCAACAGTGTGTTTGTGGTCGAGCACGACCTGGACACCATGCGCCGCGCCGACTGGCTGATCGACGTCGGCCCGGCGGCGGGCGAAAAGGGCGGGCAGATTCTCTACAGCGGCCCGCCGCCGGGGCTGGCGGCGATCGAACACTCGCAGACCCGCGCCTACCTGTTCGCCGAACAGCAACGGTCGACCCGTGCCGCGCGCAAGCCTTCTGGGTGGCTGAAGCTAGATGGCGTCACCCGCAACAACCTGAATAACCTCAGCGCCGAATTTCCGTTGGGTTGCTTTACCTCGGTCACCGGCGTCTCCGGTTCCGGCAAATCGAGCCTGGTCAGCCAGGCGCTGCTGGAACTGGTCGGCGCACAACTCGGGCGCAGCGTCAGTGACGCCGAGCCGGAAGAACTCAATCTGGAAGACGATACCCCGACCGCCAGCACCGGCCAGGTCAGCGCCGGGCTGGAGTCGATAAAACGTCTGGTGCAGGTCGATCAGAAACCCATCGGTCGCACCCCGCGTTCGAATCTGGCGACCTACACCGGGCTGTTCGACAACGTGCGCAAGTTGTTCGCCGCAACCAGCGAGGCGAAAGCGGCGGGTTACGACGCCGGGCAGTTTTCCTTCAACGTCGCCAAGGGCCGTTGCCCGACCTGTGAAGGCGAGGGGTTTGTCAGTGTCGAATTGCTGTTCATGCCCAGCGTGTATGCGCCGTGCCCGACCTGCCACGGCGCGCGTTACAACCCCGAGACGTTGGCCATCCTCTGGCAGGGCTTGAGCATCGCGCAGGTGCTGCAACTGACGGTGGACGAGGCGGTGACGGTGTTTGCCGAGCAGCCGGCGATCCGCCGTTCGCTGGAGGTGCTGCGCGACATCGGACTTGGTTACCTGCGCCTCGGGCAACCGGCGACCGAGTTGTCCGGCGGCGAAGCCCAGCGCATCAAACTGGCCACCGAACTGCAACGCAACCAGCGCGGTGCGACGTTGTATGTGCTGGATGAGCCGACCACCGGGTTGCACCCGCGAGACGTTGACCGCTTGCTGGAACAACTGGATACGCTGGTGACGGCAGGGCACACGGTGATCGTGGTCGAGCATGAAATGCGCGTGGTGGCGCAGAGCGACTGGGTGATCGACATTGGTCCGGGCGCCGGGGATCAGGGCGGCAAGATCGTCGTGGCCGGGACGCCGCAGAAAGTGGCGGCGAGCAAGAAGAGCCGGACTGCGCCGTTTCTTGCCCGTGCCTTGAGCCGCTAACTACGTCGCCAGGGCCGGCCTCATCGCGGGCAAGCCCGCTCCCACAGAGTCTGATGTGTTCACGAATTTGTGTACGGCACAAAAAACTGTGGGAGCGGGCTTGCCCGCGATGGCGGAGTATCAGGCGCCGTCGAGCGTGCGGCGTACCTTGTCCAGCAACTCACGGATCTGGAACGGCTTGACCAGCATCTCCATGCCCGCACCGAGGAACACCTGGCGGTTGATCGCGGTTTCCGCGTAACCGGTCATGAACAGGATCGGCAACCCCTCACGCCAGCCCCGGGCAACGTCCGCCAGTTCGCGACCGTTCATGCGCGGCAGACCGACGTCGGTCAGCAGCAGGTTGATCGACGGATCGTTCTGCAAGCGTTCCAGCGCCGTTTCGATATCGCCAGCCTGGGTGCAGCGGTAACCGGCGTCCTCCAGCACTTCGGTGACGAACAGCCGCACCGACGGCATGTCTTCGACGATCAGCACATGCTCGCCGGCCCCCTGCGGGTCGATCACGGGAGGCACCAGATCGGCGGCGGTCGGATCGGTGGTCGCCGGCAACATGATCGTCACTTCGGTGCCGCGCCGCGCCACGCTGCGGATGTGCGCATCGCCGCCGGACTGGCGGGCGAAGCCGTAGATCGTCGACAGCCCCAGCCCGGTGCCCTGGCCCAGTGGTTTGGTGGTGAAGAACGGTTCGAACACTTTGTCGATGACGCTGTGCTCAATGCCGGTACCGTCATCGCGCACCGACAGCGCCACGTAGGAACCATCGGTGAGGTTTGGATCGCCGTGGGAGTACGCAGCGTAGGTGCTGACCCAGATATTGCCGCCCTTGGGCAACGCGTCCCGGGCATTGATTACCAGGTTGAGCACCGCGCTTTCCAGTTGAATCGGGTCGACCAGCGCAATCGCAGGTTTAGTGGTCAGTTCAAGCTTGAGGGCGATGCGTTCGCCGATGGTGCGCACCAACAGTTCTTCGAGCGAACGCACGTGTTCGTTGATGTCCACCGGGCGGGTGTCGAGCGGTTGCTGGCGGGCAAAAGCCAACAGGCGATGGGTGAGCGAGGCTGCGCTCATCGCCGAGTTCAGGGCGGCTTCGGCGTAGAACTGAACCTTGTCCGGGCGGGCATCGGCGACGCGTTTCTGGATCAGCTCAAGGCTGGTGATGATCCCGGTCAGCAGGTTGTTGAAGTCATGGGCGATGCCGCCGGTGAGTTTGCCCAGCGCATCCATTTTCTGCACTTGCAGCAGCTGCGATTCGGCACGCACCCGGTCAGCGACTTCCTTGGCCAGTTGCGTGGTGGTGTCGTCCAGCCGCGCCAGGTGCGAGCGTTCGCGATGGCGGTGTTCGGTGACGTCTTCGACGAACACCAGGCTGAGCTCTGGCGTTCGGTACGGCGATATCTGCCACTGGGTTTCGCGGATCTCGCCCTGCACACGCATGTTCAGTGTGCCTTTCCAGCGTTCGCCGTCCACCAGTCGCAAGCGTAGTTCGTCGAGGATCGCGCTCTGATCCTCGGCGAAGCACTCACTGAGGGTCTGCGGGTCGCGGTTGTCCTGGATCAGTTGGGAGAAGGCGTGATTGCACTCGTGGACTTTCAGGTCGGCGTCGAGCACCGCGATGGGCGCGGAAATGTTGACGAAGATCTCGCGAAAACGCGCCTCACTTTCGCGCAACGCGTTCTCCGTGTCGCGGACTCGCAGCAAGGTGCGCAACGTTGCCAGCAGCACATCGGGATCGACCGGGTGAATCAGATACGCATCGGCACCGGCATCGAGGCCGGTGATGATGTCGCCGGTCTGGATCGACGCCGCCGACACGTGGATCACCGGGAGCAACGCAGTGCCCGGGTCGGTGCGCAGTTTACGCACGATGTCGAATCCGCTCATGTCCGGCAGGTTGACGTCGAGAATCAGCGCATCGAGCGGTTCGCTGGCGATCAGGGCCAGGCCGTCGCCGCCGGTGCCGGCCTCGAGCACTTCGTAACCGTGTCGCTCCAGGCGTCGGCGCAAGGCGTAGCGGGTGGCGACGTTGTCATCGACGATCAACAGACGGATGTCATGTTTCATCGACGTTCTCCTGGGCAATCGCCAGCGGAATGATCACGAAAAAGCTTGAACCCACACCCGGCGTACTTTCGACACCGACCTCGCCACCGAGCAATTCGGCGAAACGCTTGCACAGCGACAGGCCGAGCCCGGTGCCGCGCAGGCGTTTTTGCAGTGGTGAGTCGACCTGTGAAAAGTCTTCGAACAGGGTGCCGTGCAGCTCCGGGGCGATACCGATGCCGGTGTCGCTGACCGCAAATCGCACCTTGTCCTGACCCTCAAGGCGCGCCGAGACCCGGACTTCGCCACGGGTGGTGAATTTCAGCGAGTTGGAAATGAAGTTGCGCAGGATCTGCGCCAGCTTCTTGTCGTCGGTGAAGAGACGTGGCAGGCCCACCGGCTCTTCGAAAATCAGGTCTACGGCCGTGGCGTCGACAATCGGCCGGAACATCCCGCGCAGTGCGGCGAACAGATCGAACATGTCGAACCACGCCGGGGAAATGCTGATGCGCCCGGCCTCGATCTTCGCCAGATCGAGCAGGTCGTCGACCATGTCGCTGAGTTCACGGGCGGCGCTGCTGACGAACGCGACCTGCTTGTGTTGTTCGGGGCTGAGCGGGCCGTCGAGTTCGTCGGCCAGCAGGCTGTTGATGCTCAGGATCGAACCCAGCGGTGTACGGAACTCGTGGCTCATGTACGACAGGAAGCGGCTTTTCAGGTCGGAGGCCTGGCGCAGTTGTTCGGCTTGGGTGTCGAGTTCGGCGTACAGGGCGAGCACGCCCTGATTGGTCTCGTCGAGCTCTTCGCGCAGCGCGGCGGTTTCGCTCTGCAACTGAGCGATCAGCGCTGATTGTTCAGCGCTGTTCAAGGTCGGGGACTCAGCCATGGGCGGCCTCCAGGGCAACGACCAGCACCGTTACATCGTCGCGCCCGCGACAGAAATCGCGGTGCAGGACGGTGGCTATCACGGC
This sequence comes from Pseudomonas sp. B21-021, assembly GCF_024749205.1. Classification (NCBI taxonomy): domain Bacteria; kingdom Pseudomonadati; phylum Pseudomonadota; class Gammaproteobacteria; order Pseudomonadales; family Pseudomonadaceae; genus Pseudomonas; species Pseudomonas sp. B21-021. The sequence continues at coordinate 3,630,687 of NZ_CP087192.1, read as the reverse complement.
GGGATGGCGATGCACCAGACCGGGGTAGTCTTGAAGGTTCCAACGGGACTGCAAGCCGTCGCTGTACATGATCAATAGATGTCCGTTCACGTGAGCATAGTCAAAGGGCTGGGCTTTTCGGTATTGGCCGCCGACGATCCCCGGGTGCGAGGCCAGTCCGCGGGATTTGTCGGAGGCGATCAGGCTTGCACCGATGTTGCCGATCCCGGCAAACGTCAGGCTGGCCCGGTCAGCGTGAAACTGTGCGAATGCCACTGCCCCGCCACGTGTCCCGATCATTTCGCGGTGCATGTCTTCCATCAGGACCGTTGGCGCGCCGAACGGGCTCAGGGCAAAGGCCTTTTCCCCGGCACGGGCCGCACGCTCGGCGTCCTCGCCATGGCCCAGACCATCGACGATCAGGGCGCTGATGTCACTGCCGTGAATCGCCAGATGCCAGACGTCGCCGCAGGCGGGATCGTTGTGCAGCGAGTGCTGGCTGACACCATACGGCAGATCCGCCTGGCGGTCGCTGCGCGGATACAGGCGAGCCAGCAGCACCGCGCCGCGATGATCGGCAAACACATCGAATACATCCGCCTGTCGTGCGACCGCACCCAGACCAATGCCTTGGGTGCCGCCGGTGGAGAAACCGTCCGCCAGACACGCGTCCAGATCAAACCCCTGGGCACGGTCGACTGCAATCATCTCGATGCCGTCGTCACCCTGACGGGGCACCAGGCGCAGGTGCAATTCCCCGTGCCCGGCATGCTTGAGCACATTGCTCGCCAGTTCAGTGGCTACCAGCGCCACGCGGCCGGCGTCGCTGTCACCGAAACCGTGCTGTTCGGCCAGCCGCTGCGCTGTGCGCCGGGCATGGCCGATCTGGCTGCTGTCCTCGATCACCAACACTTGGGTCAATGTCCCGCTGATGTTCATGTCCATCGGGTGATCGTTATGCGAGTGCCTTTGCCGGGCTCTGTGTCCAGTTCGAACTCGTCCACCAGCCGCTTGGCCCCGGTCAGGCCCAGGCCCAGACCGCTGCCGGAGGTCCAGCCGTCGGTCATCGCCAGTTTGATGTCGGGAATACCCGGGCCTTCATCGCGAAAGGTCAGGCGCAGGCCGACCTTGTGGTTGTCATCGAGGATCTCCCAGTCCATGTCGCCGCCACCACCGTAGACCATGGTGTTGCGCGCCAGCTCGCTGACGGCGGTCACCAGTTTGGTCAGGTCGATCAGGCGCATGCCGCATTCGGTGGCCAGCTTTCGCGCCTGTTGCCGGGCCAGCACCACGTCCTGCTCGATGTTGATCGGTTGGGTACCGCTGCTGCGCACGGTCATTGCTGGCGTACTCGTTCCTGCAGCAGTTTCATGCCGCGCTCGACGTTCAGCGCGGTGCTGACGCCCGGCAGGTTCAGGCCGAGCTCGACCAGCGTGATCGCCACCGCCGGTTGCATGCCGACGAGCATGGTTTCGGCGTCCATGATTTTCGACAGGCCGGAAATGGTGCCGATCATCCGGCCGATGAACGAATCGACCATGTCCAGCGCCGAGATGTCGATCAGCACCCCGCGCGCCGAGGTTTTGCTGATGCGTTCGGACAGATCGTCCTGGAGGGTGAGGGCGAGCTGGTCATGCATGTCGACCTGGATGGTCACCAGCAGGAAGTCGCCCATCTGAAGAATCGGGATACGTTCCATTGGTTAAACCGTCTTGGCGAGGGTGATGCCCAGGCGGGTCAGCGCCAGTTTCAACGCATCGGCCAGATTGGCTTTGGTCACCACGCCTTGCAGGTCGAGGCCCAGGTGGACGATGGTCTGGGCAATCTGCGGACGCACGCCGCTGATGATGCAATCGGCACCCATCAGGCGAATCGCAGTCACGGTTTTCAGCAGGTGCTGGGCCACGAGGGTGTCGACGGTCGGCACGCCGGTGATGTCGATGATGGCGATTTCCGAACCGGTGTCGACGATGCGTTGAAGCAGCGATTCCATCACCACCTGGGTGCGTTGCGAGTCGAGGGTGCCGATCATCGGCAGCGCGAGCACGCCGTCCCACAGCTTGACCACGGGGGTCGACAGTTCCAGCAGTTCTTCCTGCTGGCGCTTGATCACCGCTTCACGGGATTTCTGGAAGGTACGGATGGTGTACAGACCGAAGGCATCGAACAGCTCGGAGATTTCCCAAAGCTGTTCGGCGAGCAGGGCGGGCTGGTCCTGATAATGGTTTTGCAGCAGGGCGAACAACGGGCCCTTGAGCGAGAATATGAAGCTGGCGGTCTGTTGCGAATCCTGACCGAGCTGGGCACGACTTTGAGACAGTTTTTCGAGGAACTGGCGCATGCCTTCCCAGCCCTGCGCGGTGATGTTGGTGCCGCTGTCGTTTTCCAGGCCACTGACCACCAGTTGCAGGAATTCGCCGGTCTGTTGCTGTATGTCGTGTTCTTTGAGGTTGCGGGTAGCACCGCTGGTTTGCAGTCCGTTGATCCATTCGCCCAGCAGTTGTGCCTGTTTGTTTTTCATCGCATCGAGTGTGCTGTTCTGCAGTGCTGCCATGTGCCTGTTGCTCCATTGCGAATTGGGGGCCGGTTCTTCGGAAAATGACCGGCGCGAAGTGAATGACCTTGGCCGTTCGAAATAGTTGTTTGTCCCCGCGAGGATATTTTTGATCTACCGCAAGGAACGCACCGGTAACTCTAGTCGGCGTGGCCGGGAATGCTGATCTTTCGCGTGCAATGCAAAGAGGCCGCGTCCAATGGAGGCGGCCTCTTGAGTTGTGTTGCGGTTACTTGCTCGGGTGCTTGGCCTGCAATTCCTTGGCGGCAGCCAAGTGTTTTTCCAGCCCCGGCAACATTTTCTGGGCAAAGGCTTTGAGTTCAGTGGCGCCTTTGACTTTGTCGTCGGTCACGGTATTGGCTTGTTTCTTGAACAGTTCAATGGTTTCTTCGTGGGCCTTGACCTGATTGTTGGCGTACGCCGCATCGAAGGACTCATCGCGGACTTCGAGTATTTTTTCTTTGGCTTGTTTGACCAGGGTCGTGGTGTCCGGCACCTCGATGTCGTGAGCCTTGGCGATGGTAGCCAGTTCATCGTTGGCCTTGCCGTGGTCGGTGATCATCATGTTGGCAAAGGCCTTGATGTCGGCCGACTGGCTCTTCTCCAGCGCCAGGCGGCTGGTCTCGATCTCGGCAATGCCGCCGGCCGCAGCGTTGTCGACGAAGTCATTGTCGGTGGCGGCAAAGGCCGAGCCCATGCCGGTGCTCAACGCAACGGCCAGAAAAAGATGACGCAGTTTGAATCCGTCCATTGGTGTTTCTCCACGCAGGTTTTTGTGAGCGTTATTCAATGGAGGGAATTGGCCGAACAAAGGTTTTATCGCATTCGCGAAAGGGCGACGAACGGGCACCGCTGGTCTGACAGGTGGTCGACAGAACCTGCCAACCGAGGCCATTCTGATACCTGGCCAGCGCAATCGGTCGCGTTGGCTGCCGATCAACTGACGGAGGTGTTCCATGCCGGTGACTCATGATTTGTTACAGGACTTGAAACTTACGAAGGAAGAGATCCAGCAACGACGCACCGCGGATCCACATCTGGATGCACTGATCAACAAGTATTCCCAGGCGGACGCCGAAGTCGTCAAGGCCGAGACGGCGACCTCGGATGCACCCAGCGACGACACCCTGAAGAAACTCAAAGAGAAACGCCTGCAGGTCAAAGACAAGATCGTCGAGCAGTTGCAGGCCCGAACCTGACCGTCAGTCGCGCCACCGGCCTTTGGTGGTGAAGCGACTGGAACGACAGCCCCGACCGGCACCTCGAATGTTCAGAGTCTTCACATAGCGACTCTCAGCGAGGTGCCTTATGAAAGATCCAAAATTTCCTAGTGAAGAGCAGGGGGCATTCGACCCGGTTCCGACGCATCCCGAGCCGAACAGTCCGGCGCACACCGTCCGTAATCCTGAAGAGGAACGCAAGAGCGAGGAAGTGCCGGAGGATGAGGATCCGGACAAGTTCGATCGGTCCAGTAACTGATCGTCCGCCATCGCTGGCTTGCCAGCGATGACGTCAGCCGATTCATCACAAATCTCAAAGCCTCACTTCAAGGCGGCGTCCAATGGCATCCGCGCCATGTGCGTGGCCTTCAGCGAGCCGAAATACAACCACTCGCCATACTCGCGCACCGTGGTGATCGGCGAGTAATTGCCGGCGCTGGCATCCTGCAGATTGGCGATCACTTTGCCATCCAGGTCCAGCCCCAGCACGAACCCGCGCTTCTCCACCGGTTTGGGCAGCACGGTCATGGCCCGCACGATCATCTTGCGTACGAACGGGTGTTCAGCGGTGCGATCCAGCAGCGGATTGCGCGGCGTGTATAGCGCCACCCAGAAGCGATCCCGGCCATTGAAGGCGAGGTTGTCCGGCAGCCCCGGCAGGTTGTCGATGAACAGGTCTTGGGTGCCGGCCTTGGGCCCGGTCAGCCAATAGCGGCTGATGCGATAGGCGCCGGTTTCGTTGACCAGCACATAGGCGTCTTCCGGGCCGAGGGTCACACCGTTGGCGAATTCCAGTTTGTCGAGCAGCACGACGGTCTTGCCGGTCTGGAAGTCATAACGCAGCAGGCGTCCGTCGCCGCCGTGCTCGATGATCGCTTCGCCATCGTGACCGTAACCCCAGCGACTCGAGGCATCGCTGAAGTAGGCGTAATGCCCGGACTTGTCGATGGCCACGTCATCGGTAAACCCGAACGGCAAGCCATTGGCTTCGGTGGTCAGCGCCACCAGTTGCCCCTGTGCATCAAGGGACAGCAAACCCTTGACCCCGTCAGCGATCACCAGCAAACCGTTGGGGTGCCGCGCCAGCCCCAGCGGCCGGCCGCCGGTATCCGCCAGCACCTTGCGCTGCTGGCCGTCGAGGCTGGTGCGCAGCAGGCGTCCGTCATGCAGTCCGGTGATCAGAAAGTCGTTTTCCAGCAGCAGCGCTTCCGGGCCTTCGATGTCGCTCGGGCCGACTTGTGCCGCGCCCTTGAGTCGCTGGTTGTCAGCGAATTGGCCTTCGGTCAGCGAGGGCGCCGGTTGCGGTGTCCAGGCCACGGGCTTGACCTTGGTCGGCATCAAGAGCAAAAAGCCCAGAAGCCCGATAACCAGCAGCAACAGCAGATAACGCCATCTCACACGTGGGCTCCCGCGAGTGCCAGGTGCCGGGTCGCCATGTCACGAAGGGCCAGCATCGAAGCCGCCGATTCGCGATCGATGCGCCGCTTGAGCAGCAGGTGGTTGGCGATGCGCAGGCCGATGCCCTCGAACTGATAATCGAGGGTGCGCACGAACCGCGTGGCATCGTTTTGCGCCGAGCATTCATAGGTCAGCAGCAACGACAGACCCTGATCACTCTGGGCCCGCGCGCACCAGCGCCGGCCGGGCAGGTATTCGGTGACTTCCCAGCGCAAATGCCCCTCGCGCCCACCGGCATGAATGTCCTCGTCGAATCGCGCACCGGCATGCAACGCACCGCTCGGGCCGTCGATCTTCAGCGATGACGGATGCCACTCCGGCCAGCGACTGACGGTGGCGGCGTAGGCGAGGACGGCGATCGGATCACCGACGATGTCGACTGTGTGCTGCATGCGGGTCATGGGCGTTCTCGAATCGGTCAGAGGGGCGGTTTCCGGCTCCCAGTAAAGGGTGCCGAACAGGTAGTCCATCAGCGGAAAAACGATATTGAAATTACGCTCCTGCATGCGCTCGCGACGGTGATGCAGCTCGTGCAGACGGCGCATCTGGCGGATCCACGGCAGGCGGGTCAGCGGGTTCTGCGGCGGCAGATGCTCGCAGGCGTGAAACACTTCATAGGTCAGGTAACCGAACACCATGCAGCCGCCGAACAAGCCGGCGACGTTGCTGTTGACCTGCGCGAACAGCCACCACAAGGGCAGGGTGATCGCCAGCGTGTGCAGCACGATCAGCCAGGCGGGAAACAGGATCACCCGCCAGTCGCGGGCGCCGTCGTAGGTCATGTGGCCGGGGGTGAAGAAGCTGTGATGATCGCCGGCATGCCGGGCGTAAAACATCCGCGCGAAGCTCTTTTTATGATGGCCGAGGTGGCGGTGCACCATGTACACGCCGAAATTGAAGAACAGCAGGGTCAGCGGCACGGCCAGCCATTCCAGCGGCCGCACCTGGTGCACGCTGCTCCAGAACGCGCCGATGGCCAGCACGCCGAACAGCAGCACGAACGCGCCGTGCAGCCACGGGTTGTAGCGGGGATGAATCGCCGCACGGTAGCGGCTGCGAAATGCCTCGGTGGTCTGCCTCACTGCGGTCACCTGCGGATATTGTCGTTATCCCGGCAGAGTAGCCGATCCCGCCGTTTGTGCAGGGGCAACCTTCAGGTCACAAGTGCCATGCTCCGGTGCATAGCGGCCGTCAGCTCAACGGGTTCCAGCGCTGCGACCAGTCGTCATCGGCCTTGATCACTTCGCGCAGCAGATCGAACGCCTGTTGCAGGATCGCCGAGTCGCGGTCGCGAGAGTAGACGAGGTAGGTCGGATAGCCGAATTCCGGGGCTTTGGTCACCGGCTCCAGCGCGCCGCTTTCCAGATAAGTGCGCACCACCCGGGTCCGGAAATAGCCGCTGCCGCCGTTCTCCAGGATGTATTGCAGGGCCAGCGGGCCGAGGTTGAAACTCAGGGCAGCCTTGGCCTTTTCCGGCAGGGCCGCGTCGTGCTGTCGACGGAAGTCCGGTCCCCAGTCGATGTACACGTAGGGGGAAGGGCGGCCGGGCGTGGTGACCAGAATCAGTTTCTCTTCGAGCACCTGCTCGACCTGCAGCCCCGGCCAGTATTCCGGTTGATAGACCAGCGCCGCATCGAGTACGCCCAGTTCGAGCTGACGCAGCAGGTTTTCGCCGTCGCGGATCTCCATGCGCAACGCATGACCTGGGATTTTCTCCCGCAACTCGGCGGCCCAACTGAGCATCAGCGGGTTGCACAGACTGACCTCGCCGCCGATGTGCAGCACATTGTGATAGCCCTCGGGCAAGGGCAGGTCGCGGCGCGCCGCTTCCCAGGTCTGCACCAGCTGATTGGCGTAGACCACGAAAGCCTCGCCATTGGCGGTCAGCCGCGCACCGGCACGGTTGCGCACGAACAGCGTGCTGCCCAACTGGCTTTCGAGTTTCTGGACGCGGGCGGTGATTGCCGTTTGCGTGACGAACAGCTTTTCAGCCGCCGCGGCGAGGCTGCCGTGGCGGACGATTTCCAGAAAGGTGCGGGCGAGGTCGATGTCCATGGGCGGGCCGGTGGTTGAGGTGCCCGCATTGTACGGGCAGCCCCGGGACCGCGTCATTGTTCAGTCAGCCACTTCGACTTCACGCACCCGAGCCCAATCCTCCACCAACCGCGCCGGCGTGCAGCAGGTCTTGCGCTTGTAGACGAAGTTGCGGCACTTCTCGGCAAACTGATTGCGGTTGTACAGCATGTCTTCCTGCATCTCCTGCAACTCCGCCTCGCGGCACTGACGAATCAACACATGATCGACCCGCAGCTTGCGCTCCCGCACCGCCGCATAAGTCGGATCACTCAGCACACTGTTGGCCCGTTGCAGCAACCACAGCGAGAACTCGTCCGGGCAGCGCGGGCCGATTTCCTGGACCATGCCCAGTTGCAGCGCCTGCGCAGCGCTGACCGGCAGACAGGCTTGGGTCAGTTGTTCCGCCATGGCCGGGCCGACGGCGCGGGGCAGGCTGTAAGTCCAGTATTCCGAGCCGTACAGCCCCATGCTCTTGTAGTGCGGATTGAGCACGATATCGGCGCGGGCAAACACGATGTCAGCCGCCAGAGCGAGCATCACGCCACCGGCCCCGGCATTGCCGGTAACGCCGCTGACCACCAGTTGCCGTGCGCTGAGCAATTCTTCGCACACATCATCGATGGCCTGGATATTGGCCCAGGCTTCGGCGCCCGGATCTTCGGCAGCCTGAATCACGTTCAGGTGTACGCCGTTGGAAAAGCTGCCGCGTCCGCCCTTGATCAACAGCACCTGAGTGTCGCGGGATTTGGCCCAGCGCAGGGCCTCGACCATGCGCCGGCATTGCTCGGTGCTCATGGCGCCGTTGTAGAACTCCAGCGTCAGCTCGCCGACCTGTCCGGACTCGCGATACCGGATCGGCTGATACGTCTCGTCGCTGAACGGCGCGTTGGCAATCGACCAGTCCAGCACCGGCACGCCAGACAACTGCCCGGCCAGCACATGCCGCGCCGGACGTTTGAAGGTTTCTTCGCCCGGTTGCGGTTTGCGCCGCAGCGAGCCGATCCACAGGCTGTGATCACCGGTCGCCACCAACACCGCGTCGTCATGCACCGCGAGAATCTCGCCGGGCATTCCGGTGCGCTGATCGAGGTGCGCGTCGTACACGTAATACTGCCCGCCAGCGAGGCTGGCGAGTACGCCGGGCTGACCGTCCGCCGCGTCGATGCAGCGTTTGATGAAGCGCGAGCAGTCGTGCCAGCTGAAGGTGCGGTCGTCCTGCTTCATGTTCGGCTGCAATCGCCCGCGCACTGTCGGATCGTTGTAATCCAGCGCGACCGGCACGAAGCCTTCGATGAATTTCTCCACCACTTCGCGGATGCAACGGATCGCCGCGTCGCTGACCCGGCCGTTGTACAGCTCGGATTTGCGCAGGCCTGTCGGCAAGTTGAATTCGCAGGTGGCCCAGACCGGGCCGGCGTCCATTTCTTCCACCGCTTGCAGGGCGGTCACGCCCCAGGACGGCAGCTCGCGCATGATCGCCCAGTCCAGCGCACTGGCACCGCGATCGCCGACGATGCCGGGGTGAATGATGACGACCGGGCGCTGCGGATTGCTCCACAGCGCGTGGGGAACACGATCCTTGAGGAACGGGCAGATCACCAGGTCGGCGCCGCTGTTTTCGATTTGCTCGCACACGGCGGTTTCGTCGGTGAACAGCACCACGCTGGGTGAATGCCCGGCCTGACGCAGTTCCAGCCAGGCACGCTGGGTCAGGCCGTTGAACGCCGACGACAGAAGAATGATGTTGAGTGATCGCATGATTGCTCTTCCTTGAAAGGTCAGCCGCAGGCTCCCGGTGAGCCGTCCGTGGCTATCGATGGAGGCGCAAGGTTAGAGACTGGCGTGACGGGCGCCACTGATCGAGATCAACGTTGTGTCAGCCAATGTTGCCGTGGCGACGACGTGCCTTATTCTCAAAGGTTTGATGATCCTGATTTTTTATTACTTCAAATGTCTCAGGCGCTATTGCACAGTCGCACCCCTGATCACCGCCGGAAGATCCCGGCGTATCCATGGATTTTCGCAGCGGGTGGAGCCCGTTTTCAGGGAGTAAGGCATGGGGAGTCACAACCCGCATTACCAGGTCATCGGGCAAATGTTCCAAAAGGACTACCGATGGCTCTGCGCAGCGGTCAGCCGTACCCTCGGCTGCCCGCATAGTGCACAGGACATTGCTTCGGAAACGTTTCTTCGGGTTTTGGCACTGCCCGATCCGTTGGCGATTCGCGAACCCCGCGCGCTGTTGACCACGATTGCCCGGCGGCTGGTCTATGAAGGCTGGCGCCGGCAGGATCTGGAGCGCGCCTATCTGCAGAGCCTGGCACTGGCGCCGGAGCCGGTGCACCCGTCGCCCGAGGAGCGGGAATTGGTGATCGAAACGCTGCTGGCGGTGGATCGCCTGCTCAATGGCTTGTCGGCCAAGGCAAAGGCTGCGTTTCTCTATCACCAGCTCGACGGTCTGACCTACAGCGAAATCGGCGAACGCCTCGGCGTGTCCACCAGCCGCGTGCAGCAATACATGGTCGAAGCCTTCAAACGCTGCTATCAGGCGATGCAGGCATGAGGCCGGACGAAACGCTGATCGACGAAGCCGCGCAATGGATGGCGCTGCTGCAATCGGGGCACGTCAGCTTGCAGGAGCGCGCGGCCTTCGACGCTTGGCGCACGGCAGACCCAAGGCATCAGCAGATCATCGAGCAAATGGGTGGCGGGCTGAACCTGCTGCGCCATTCGAACCTGCGCGGGTTGCCGCGTGAGAGTGTGTTGCATAGCCTGAATGCACCGTCCAGTCGCCGTCGATTCCTCAGCGGCAGTTTGAGTGTGCTCGGGATCGCGGTGCTGGCCGGTTTGCTCGGTCGACGTTATGGCTGGCTGCCCGAGGCCGGCGAGTTGTCGACCGGTACCGGCGAGCGTCGGGAATTCACGCTGGAGGATGGCAGCGCCCTTACGTTGAATGCCCGCAGCCGCGTGGTGCCGCGCTTCAACAATCTCGAACGTTTGCTGGACTTGCGCAGCGGCGAGCTGCTGATCGATGTGGCGAAAAATCTGGCCCGGCCGTTTGTGGTCGAAACCGAGCATGGGCGGATGCGTGCGCTCGGGACCAAATTCCTGGTGCAGCGCGGTGACGATTCGACGCAGCTGGTGATGCTGCATTCGCAAGTCGAAGTGGTCACCGCCGGTGGGGCGCGGCAAGTGGTGGAGGCGGGCGAAAGTCTGCTGTTCAACAGGCAGGAAATCCTCGCGCTGGAACGCAGCAAAGGGCAGGAAAGCGCCTGGGTGCAAGGGCGGCTTGAAGTGCGCGATCGGCCTTTGAGCGAAGTCATCGACAGCCTGCGCAGCTACCGTCGCGGCATCCTGCACCTGAGCCCCGAGGTCGCCGGTTTGCGCCTCAGCGGTCTCTATCCGCTGGACGACAGCGACCGCACTTTGCAACTGCTGGAGCGTTCGCTACCCATCCGTGTCACCTGGCACAACCCGTACTGGGTGAGCATCGAAGCACGGTTATAAATCCATAACTTCCTGGTCTATCCGTCCCCCTATAAAAAGCGCCGGCCCGCTGCTCATTCCCTGCAGACGCCTTCAACAGGGAAGCCCCTCGATGTTCTCATTCAAACAACAACAATTGTCCCGCCTGACGCTGGCCATCGTGCTGGCGGCGGGCATTGTCCCGGCCACCGTTCTGGCACAAGACGCCGCCGTTCAGGTCTATACCTTCGACATTGCCGCCGGGGCCCTCGACGAGGTGCTGCTGGACATCTCGCGCCAGACCGGCGTGCCGATTTCCTTCAGCCAGAATCTGGTTCAGGGCAAGCGCAGCAGTGCGGTGCGCGGCGCATTGGGTGGTCGTCAGGCGGTAGAGAAAGCCTTGCTCGGCAGCGGCCTGCAAGTCGAGCAGGGCAGCCAGGGCCTGAGCATTCGCCCGGCCGATGCGCTGAGCACCGCGCCGGTCAAGGCCGCTGCCGTGGCGCCCGCCAGCAGCGCCGATTACCGCATGGAAAAAGTCACCGTCACCGGCTCGCGGATCGCCCGCGCGCAGAGCGATGGTGCGACGCCGGTCAACGTCATCACCCACGAAGAAATGGAAGCGCGCGGCTACAAGAACGTCTACGACGCCCTCGCCACGCAAACCCAGAACACCGGCATGACCCAGGGCGAAGACTACGGCAACACCTGGCAACCGGCGGCCAGCGCCCTCAACCTGCGTGGCCTCGGCCCCAACCACACGCTGGTGCTGATCAACGGCCGGCGGGTCGCCGATTACCCGACGCCGTACGACGGCAAGGTCAACTTCACCAACCTTGCGAACATTCCGTCGGCGATCATCGACCGCATCGAAGTGCTCAGCAGCGGCGCTTCGGCGATCTACGGTTCGGATGCGATTGCCGGGGTGGTGAACATCATCCTCAAGGACAAAATGAATGGCGTCGACGTCAACCTCAAGGGCGGCACCAGCGAGCGCGGCGGCGGTGACAACCAGCGCTTGCAGATCAGCGGCGGCGGCAGTTGGGGCGACTTCGACGGTTTGTTCGGCCTCGAACTGACCAACCGCGATCCGATCTGGGCCGATGATCGCGGCTTCATGCAGAGCGGGCCGCTGGCGGATGTCGGCTACCGTCGCGACCTGACCAACAACCGCTATCTGGGGCCCGGCTGTGGGGCCTATCAGGGCACGTTCGACAACAAGCTGTTCAACAGCGGCGGACGTTGCCGCACCGATCAGATGTACAACGATTACTGGACGGTGCAGACGCAAAAGGAAAACTACGACGGCTACACCCGTGGCACCTGGCATTTCAGCGACAGCGGCCAGGTCTTCGCCGATCTGATGTACGGCCTCGATCACATCCAGAACAACACACGCGGCCCGAGCTTCACGTCGCCGGATTTCATCAACCAGAACAGCGGCAATCTGGAGCGCTGGTACCGGCGCTTCGGTGAAGAGGAAATCGGCGGGCGCACCAGCAACAACAGTAAATGGCGCGACACTTCATGGACCGGGACCCTGGGCCTCTCGGATAAAATTGCCGACACCGGATGGAACTATGAACTGGCGGCCAACCGGTCTGAATATAAAAGCGTGCGCACCACGCGTTACACGCCGCTGTCGTCGATCCAGGATTTCTACCTCGGCCCGCAGCTGGGCACCCGCGACGGTTACCCGGTGTTCGCGCCGGATGCTTCGCGCCTCGACCGGCCACTGACGCCGCAGGAGTGGGAGCAGTTTCGCGGCAACCTGACGCAGAGCAGCAAGTCGGTCTCCACGAGTTACAACGCTTCGGTCAACGGCGAGTTGTTTGACCTGCCGGCCGGCCCGGTGGGATTCGCCGGCGTGCTGGAGGCGGGCAAGCAGGAATACCGCATCGATCCGGATGACAGCCTCAACGACGGCAGTTTCTACGGCGTAACCCCGGCGCAAAGCTCCGGCGGTTCGCGCAAGCGTTACGCGGCCGGCGGCGAGTTCAGCATTCCGGTCACCGACACGGTACTGGCGACAGCCGCAGGGCGCTGGGACCAATACAAATTCAGTGGCCGCACCGAACAACAGAAAACCTACAACCTCGGCCTGGAATGGCGGCCGGTGAACAGCCTGCTGGTGCGCGGCAGCTACGGCACCAGTTTCCGCGCCCCGGACCTGAACTACATCTATCAGTCCGACAGCAACGGCTACTACCCGGCGCAGATCGACTATTACGGTTGCAGCCAGGGCGTGGAGGGCGCCTGTGACCGTGGGCGGGTCGATTACACCCAGAGCGGCACGGCGGATCTGGAATCCGAACGCGGCAAATCCTGGACCTACGGTTTCGTCTGGTCGCCGTCGCGCAATTTCGATTTCTCCACCGATTTCTGGCGGGTGGAGATCGATGACCTGCTGACCACCGTCGACGAAAACCGTCTGCTGCAGCAAGAGAACGAATGCCGCAATGGCACCCAGGACATCAATTCGGCCAACTGCCAGTCGACCCTGGCGCGCGTCGATCGCAATCCCGGCAACGCCGCCGTCGATCCCAATCAGTTGCAGCGGGTGCGGGTAAACGCGATCAACGCCGCCAGCGAGCGGGTCAGCGGCCTGGACTTCAAGAGCAATATTCGCTGGGGCGCCGGGCAGTACGGCGCGTTCAGTTCGACGCTGGGCTACACCCTGGTGCTCTCGCATTACTACAAGGAATCGGACGAAGCCCCGACCCAGGACTGGCGCACCTCGCGCACCAATTACGACTGGCGCAGCAAGGTCAACGCCAGCCTGACCTGGGATTACCAGAAGGCCACGGCGACGCTGATGGGGATTCGTTACGGCTCGGTCACTAACGGCGCGGGCGACGGGCGTCTGTCGCCGTGGACGGTGTTCAACGCCAGTGCACGGTACAAGCTCAATGACCGGGCGAGTGTCGGGCTGACCGTGAACAATGTGCTCAACCAGGTCAAGCATGACGATTCGGCGGGCTGGCCGTATTACCCGACCGGCAACTACGACCCGTACGGGCGCCAGTGGTGGCTGGATGTGAGTTATCACTTCGGCAGTTGAGGACGGAATGACGCCCGGCAGCGTCCTACGGAAGTTGCCGGACTTTGGGTAAAAACGGGGATATTTCCGACGACTTTTTAAGGTTGGCCGTCGGAAGCGTGATCTATAGCATCGGCGATGACATTGAAGTCGTTAACGGCCTGATCACTCAGGCCTCTGATAATGGATTGATCATGCGAACTGCACACCTCGAATACGAAACGCCTGCTTATTCCGCTCGCCATCAGTGGCGCGATGATCGTGCCAGGTGCCCCATGGAGGATGTCGCCTTGCCCAGCGCAAAAGTACCCCGGTTGGCGGGTTTGAAGAAGATCGAGGGCAAGCCGGTCGAATTGCTCGTGCATGGCCGGAACATCGGTGATGACGCCCTGCTGATTGTTCAGCTTACCGATGAAGGTTTCGAGCTGAACGACGTCGTCGACATGCTTTCAACCTCCGAGCTTTACCAGCAAGGCGACATGGTCAAACTCATCACTGGCAAGTCGGTCAGAACGGTAAGGCGGCTGCTGAAGGAAGGCAAATCGGTACGGCTTGACCCGCAGCAGAGTGTCATCGCCTACCAATATGCATTGGTGCTGGAGTTGGCCATTCGGGCCTTCGGGGGGCAACCACGGGCGGAGGACTGGCTGCAGAAACCCTCTATCTATTTTTACGGTCATGTGCCGCTGGTATTGACCCTGCATCCATTGGGTTTTCAGATGGTCGAGCAGTATTTGCAGCAGCTTATCTACGGGGTTTACCCATGAACCCCTTGCCGTGGGACGAGCATTGGTATGCGTGGCGGCTGGATCGCGAGGTTTATGGAGGGACGTGGGACAGCGGGATGGGGTCAAAGCTCAGAGGCGGTCGATGGAACATACCAGGACGACGCGTCGTCTACGCATCCGTCGATCCTTCCTCGGCCATTCTTGAGGTGGCAGCCAACCGCAGTTTTGATGCCCTGGACAGCGAACCTTATGTATTGACGTGCTTTGAGGTCATCAGCGACGCGAAGGTGAAAATCGTGCAGCCCGAAGAAGTGCCGAACCCTTACTGGCTGAGCCCTGCACGGCCGTCACCCAATCAGCGATTGTTTGCCGACGCTTTACTGGCTGAACATCCGTTTGTACTGATTCCCTCGGCGGCAACCCGGCATTCGTGGAACTTGCTGGTGAGTTGTGACCTGGCAGAGGGGCAGTTCAAGATGGTCTCGCAGGAGCGGTTCAGCCTTGATACCCGACTGGTCAGGGAAATGGCGTTGGTCTGATGCAGCGTCATGCTGCATTTTGCATAACCTCAGCACCCAACGGTCTAAATCGCGCCCTATAAATCAACATCCGCCATCGCACATCCCTGCATAAACCAAAACGCAGGGATGGCTGTTCATGATCCATTTTTCACCCGTTAAATCCCCTTTGAGCCTGGCCTTGCTGCTGGCGATCAACACATTGCCGGCGATTGCTGCCGACAGCCGTGCTACAGAACCGACCACCCAGTTGCAACGGGTCGAAGTCACCGGCACCGCGATTCGTCGGGTCGATGCCGAAACCGCCGTACCGGTCACCATCCTGCGGGTCGAGGAGTTGCAGAAGCAGGGCGTGACCACCACTGAAGAGCTGGTCAACCGCATCTCGGCCAACCAGTCTTCGGTGGGCTCCGGGCGCTCGGTGGGTTCGAGCAGCGGTGGGGCGTCTTACGCCGACTTGCGTGGCATTGGCCCGAACAAGACGCTGGTGCTGCTCAACGGTCGGCGTCTGAGCAACAACGCGACCAATGCGATCAACGGCTCCGGCGTCGATCTCAACACCATCCCGTTCGCTGCCATCGACCGGGTGGAAGTGCTGCGAGATGGCGCCTCGGCGCTGTACGGCACCGATGCCATCGGCGGGGTGATCAACTTCATCACCAAGACCAGCCTCACCGAAGGCCAGATCAGCACCAACTACGATACGCCGACCCATTCCGGTGGCGGTGAAAGCCGCAACTTCAGCGGCAGTTGGGGTTTTGGTGATTTGCAGGATGATCGCTTCAACGTTTTCGGCGTGGTGAGCTACGACAAGCAGAACCGCCTGGCCGCCGACGATCGTGGTTACACCTATAACTACCAGCCGGGACGCGGTCTGGATTACACCTCCGGTACGGCATCGCCCGCCAACTGGAGCCAGGGCAGCAACGCCACTAACCCGTTGGCCGGCTCCGGTTGCAATGCGCCGGGGCTGCTGTCACGCAACGGCATCTGCCGCCAGAGCCTGTGGAATTACCTCGATCTGGTGCCGGAAACCGAGAAGACCTCCGCGTTCGCCAAGGCCACCGGCAAGCTATCGGATGACCACAACGTCAGCCTCGAATACTTCTGGGCGCGCAACGAGAACCGGACGCAGATCGGGCCCGGCACTTTGATGGGCAGTCAGGTCAATCCTGGCACCGCGTTCTATCCGGGGAACGGCATTACGCCCGGCCCGAGTGGTTTTGCCCTCGACCCGACGCAACCGGTGGACGTGAACTGGCGTGAAACCGCCGTCGGTGCCCGTCAGCATGAAGATGACAACACTGGTCAGCGCCTGCTGTTGAGCTTCGACGGCACGCTGGTCGGGTGGGATTACAACCTCGGCGCGTCGTACAACCAGAACAAGGTGGTCAACACGATTCGCAGCGGTTATGTGAACGACCGCGCTGTCAGCCAGGGCATTGCCGACGGTGTGATCAACCCGTTTGGTCCGCAGACCGCTGCCGGTTCGGCCTTGTTGGCAGCCAACGGAGTGGACGGCGATTACTCGACGGCGGTGGGCCGGGTCAAGGCGATTGACGGTCGCATCAGTCGCGAGATCGGCGACTGGTTCGGCGCCGGGCCTTCGGCCTTGGCGCTGGGCGGTGAGTACCGCAAGGAGGACTTCCATCAGGATTTCGCCCAGTTCGCGGCTGATGTGCAGAGCCTGGGCGTTGACCCCAATGCCAGCGTCGCCGGGGATCGCAGCGTCTCGGCGCAGTACGCCGAGGTCAACGTGCCGGTGCTCGACAGCCTGGAACTGTCCGCCGCTGTGCGCCACGACAAGTACAGCGATTTCGGCAGCACCACCAACCCGAAATACTCGTTCCGCTTCCAGCCGTTCAAGGAACTGGTGGTGCGTGGCGCCTACAGTGAAGGCTTCCGCGCGCCATCGCTGTACGAGTTGTACAACCCGAACTTCACCACGTTCACCGTCGCCAATTACAACGACCCCCGGCTGTGTGCCGGTGGCAACCCGAGCAACGGCGGGATTGCCAACCGCGACTGCGCTCAGCAGTTCAACAGCCGGACCGGCGGCAATAAGGACCTGAGTCCGGAAACCGCACGCAACGTCACCCTCGGTTTCGTTTATCAGCCATTCGATCGCCTGACCACCGGGCTGGATTTCTGGTGGATCGACATCGCCAACCAGATCGCCGAGTTTCCCGAGTCGGCGGTGTTCGAGAACCCGGAGCAGTACCCGGAGCGTTTGATCCGCAAGCCTGATGGCTCGATCGATCACATCGTCACTGGCCTGGCCAACCTCGGCAAGATCAAGACCAACGGCGTCGACGTGAGCTTCGACTATCGCCTGCCGAGCACACCGTACGGCGATTTCGGCATCGGCCTGCAAGGCACTTACGTCACCCGTTACGACTATCAGCAACAGCTCAAGGGCGACTACATCGACAAGCTCGGTGATTTCCGCGGCGGCGACTTTGCCTCGGCCGGCGCCGTGGCCCGCTGGCGTCACAGCCTGACCGGCAGTTGGAACTACGGCCCGCTCGGCGCAAGCCTGACCAACCGCTACACCAGCGGTTACCACGACTCGGATCGCGAGACTCACGATTACGTGGGCTCGTACAACGTCTGGGACGTGGCCGGTACCTACACCTGGCGTAAGACCCTGGCGGTGACCCTCGGGGTGAAAAACCTGTTCGACCGCGAGCCGCCATTCAGTAACCAGACCTACACGTTCCAGAGCGGCTATGACCCGAAATACGGCGACCCGTTTGGCCGCACGTTGTACACGCGGGTCAATTACAAGTTCTGAGAATGATCGGTCAGGGCGGGTTTTAGTAACACATCGTTCTAAACCCCGCCCTATAAAAAGGCCCGGCCTGTTGCACATCACAGTCAGGCAGGCACGTGGTGAAAGGATCTGCCCATGTTTTCCAGAGTCATTCTGTTCAGCGTCGGTCTGTTGCTGAGCCCGGCGCTGTTCGCGGCGCCCCAACACGCCCTCACGGTCTACGGCGAAGCCCCGAAATACGCCCCGGACTTCCAGCACCTGGCCTACGCCAACCCCGATGCGCCCAAGGGTGGAACCTTGCGCCGCTCTTCGCTGGAGAGCGGCCCGTTCGATCACCTGATTCCCTACATCGACAAAGGCACCGGCGTTGCCGACATCGACGGCTGGCTCTATGCGCCGCTGGCCTATCGCAGCAAGGACGAGCCTTATAGCGTCTACGGCCTGGTCGCGCAACGGATGGAGCTGGACGCGGACCGGCGCTGGCTGCGCTTTTACCTTAACCCCAAGGCACAGTTCGAGGACGGCACGCCGATCACCGCCGAAGACGTGCGCTACACCTTCGAGCTGTTCACCACTCAGGGCAGCCTCAAATATCGCCAGCAGTTTCGCGATGTCGCCGAGGTACAGGTCGAGTCGCCGACCCAGGTGCGTTTCGTGTTCAAGAACAACGAGAGCCGTACCTTGCCGCTGGATCTGGCGACGTTGCCGGTGTTGCCCGAGCATTGGTGGCGCACGCGCAATTTCGCCGATGGCGCAGGCTTCGAGATTCCACCGGGCAGCGGGCCGTACAAGGTCAGCGCGGTGGACGCCGGGCGCAGCGTGAAATTCCAGCGGATCAAGGATTGGTGGGGCAGGGACCTGCCGATCACCCGCGGGCTCTACAACTTCGATCAGTTGAGCGTGGAGTTCTTTGCCGACACCGACGTGTCGCGACAGGTGCTCAAGGCCGGCGGTTTCGATTACAACCGCGAGTTCTCCGCCACCAGTTACACCATCGGTTACGCCGGCGCGGCGCTGGAGCAGGGCAAGTTGCTGCGTGAACACCTCGCACCCGGTGCTGCGCAAGGTGCCCAGGGATTTGCGTTCAACTTGCAGAAACCGATGTTTCAGGATCGCCGGGTCCGGCAGGCGATCGCCATGCTCTGGGATTTCGAATGGAGCAACCGGCAGATGATGCGCAGCATGTACCTGCGCCAGCGCAGCTTCTTTTCCCACAGCGCGTTGTCGGCCACCGAACTGCCGGATGCCGAAGAACTGAAAATCCTCGAACCCTGGCGCGGCAAGATTCCCGATGAAGTCTTCAGCGAGGTATTCGAAGCACCGCGCACCGACGGCAGCGGCAACATCCGCGCGCAGCAGTTGCAGGCGCTGAAATTGCTCGAGGCTGCCGGCTGGAAACCCCGTGGCGATCAATTGGTGAATGCCGCCGGCGAGCCGTTGCAATTCACTTTTCTCAACGGCCAGAAGGGCTTCGAGCGCCTGCTGCTGCCGTTCAAGCGCAACCTGGCGCAGATCGGCATCGGCTTCGATATTCGTCAGGTCGACACCGCGCAATACACCAACCGCGTGCGCAGTCGCGACTACGACATGATCGTCGTCGGTTACCCGGTGAGTCAGGCGCCGGGGCGCGAGCTGTTCAACTATTTCGGCTCCGACGGCGCCGACGATCCCGGCTCCAACAACTACATGGTGCTGCGCGACCCGGCGGTGGATGCGCTGCTTGAAGGCGTGGTCCAGGCAAACAATCGCGAGAGTCTGCTGCGCCACGCCCATGCTCTGGATCGGGTGTTGCAGTGGGGTTATTACTGGATTCCCAACTATTACCCGCCGGGGATTTCCACGGTGTGGTGGAATCGCTTTGGTCGCCCGGCGATTGCGCCGCTGTACGACGCCGGCCTCGACACCTGGTGGGAAATCAGCCCTACCGCGCTGACCTCGACGCAGATGCAGCAACAGCAAAAGGAGTACGCCCATGTGGGGTTATAGCCTGCGGCGTCTGCTGCTGATCGTGCCGACCTTGCTGGCGATTCTGCTGGTGAACTTCGTCATCGTGCAGGCCGCGCCCGGTGGCCCGGTCGAGCAGGCCATCGCCCGACTGCAGGGGATTGGTGTCGGTGCGGCGGTGGGTGCCAGTCATGTTGAAAGCATTGGCGGCGAGTCCCGTGCGACCCGTGGTCTGGACCCGAAACTGGTGGCCGAGATCGAGCGCCAGTACGGCTTCGACAAAAGTGCCGGCGAGCGTTTGTGGCTGATGCTCAAGAGCTACGCGCAACTGGATTTCGGCAAGAGTTTCTTCCGGGGCGCGACGGTGACCGAGCTGATCTGGCAGAAGCTGCCGGTGACCTTGTCGCTGGGATTGTGGGCGACGCTGATCACTTATCTGGTATCGATTCCGCTGGGCATTCGCAAGGCCGTGCACAACGGCTCGGCGTTCGATGTCTGGAGCAGCGCGGCGATCATCATCGGCTATGCGATGCCGGGTTTTCTGTTTGCGCTGCTGCTGATCGTGGTGTTCGCCGGCGGCACGGCGCTGGACTGGTTCCCGGTGCGCGGGCTGGTCTCGGACAACTTCGCCGAGCTGTCGCTGTGGGGCAAGGTCGCCGATTACTTCTGGCATCTGGTGTTGCCGGTCAGTGCGCTGGTGATCGGCGGGTTTGCAACGCTGACGATTTTGACGAAGAACAGCTTTCTCAACGAGATCTCGCGGCTGTACGTGGTCACGGCCCGGGCCAAGGGCCTGAGTGAACGACAGGTGCTGTACGGGCATGTGTTTCGCAACGCGATGCTGCTGGTGGTGGCCGGATTGCCTCAGGCATTGGTCACGGTGTTTTTCGGCGGCTCGTTGCTGATCGAAGTGATCTTCTCCCTCGACGGTCTCGGCCGCCTGAGCTACGAAGCGGCGGTGTCGCGGGATTACCCGGTGGTGTTCGGTTCGCTGTTCATCTTCACCCTGTTCGGGCTCCTGATAAAACTGCTGGGCGACCTGTGCTACACGCTGGTCGATCCGCGCATCGATTTCACTGCGAGGACTGCCTGATGCCGACGCTTTCTCCCATCGGACAGCGCCGTTGGGCGCGGTTCAAGGCCCATCGCCGCGGCTGGTGGTCGTTGTGGCTGTTTCTCGCGCTATTCAGCCTGAGCCTGGGCGGCGAACTGGTCGCCAACGACAAACCGTTGCTGGTGACGTATCAGGGCGAGTGGTATTTCCCGGCGTTCAAGCGCTACACCGAGCAGGATTTCGGCGGCGAGCTGCCGTTCCAGCCCGACTACCGCAGTGCCCAGGTACGTGAACTGATCGAGGGGCAGGGCGGACGGATGTGGTTTGCGCCGATCCCGTTCGGCTACGACACGGCCAACTACGACCTCACCGAACCGGCCCCGAGTCCGCCCACCGCTGAAAACTGGCTGGGCACCGACGATCAGGCGCGGGATGTGCTGGCGCGGGTGATATTCGGCACGCGGGTCTCGTTGCTGTTCGCCCTGGCCTTGACGGCGGTGAGCGCGTTGATCGGCATCGCTGCCGGTGCCTTGCAGGGGTATTACGGCGGCTGGGTCGACTTGCTCGGCCAGCGCTTGCTGGAGGTCTGGTCGGGGCTGCCGGTGCTTTACCTGCTGATCATTTTGTCGGGCTTCGTCGAGCCGAATTTCTGGTGGTTGCTGGGGATCATGGCGCTGTTTTCCTGGCTGAGTCTGGTGGACGTGGTGCGCGCCGAGTTCCTGCGCAGCCGGGGGCTCGAGTACGTGAAAGCGGCGCGGGCGCTGGGTGTCGGCGATGCGCAGGTGATCGTGCGGCACATTCTGCCCAATGCCATGAGTGCGACGCTGACGTACCTGCCGTTCATTCTGACCGGAGCGATTGCGACGTTGTCGGCGCTGGATTTTCTCGGCTTCGGCATGCCCGCCGGCAGCGCTTCGCTGGGCGAGTTGATCGGTCAGGGCAAGAACAATCTGCAAGCACCGTGGTTGGGGCTGACGGCATTTTTTGCCCTGGCGCTGATTCTTTCTTTACTCGTATTCATCGGCGAAGCCTGCCGTGATGCTTTCGACCCCAGGACTTGATATGCGTGAACATCTGATCGAAATACGCGACCTGCGGGTGGCGTTCAAAGGGCAGGAAGTGGTGCACGGCATCGACCTCGACATTTGCCCGGGGGAATGTCTGGCGCTGGTGGGCGAATCGGGTTCCGGCAAGTCGGTAACGGCCCACAGCATTCTGCAACTGCTGGACCCGAACATCACGCAGATCGACGGCAGCATCCGCTACGGCGGCGAAGAATTGCTGGGTGTGCACGAGCGTTACTTGCGGCAACTGCGCGGCAACCGCATCGCGATGATTTTTCAGGAGCCGATGAGCTCGCTGAACCCGTTGCACAGCATCGAGCGGCAACTCGGCGAAAGCCTGGCGCTGCACAAAGGCCTGGCGGGCGCGGCGGCGCGCAAACGGATTCTGGAGTTGCTGGAACTGGTCGGCATTCAACGTCCGCGCGAGCGGCTGAAAGCGTATCCGCATCAGCTCTCCGGTGGGCAGCGGCAACGGGTGATGATTGCCATGGCGCTGGCATGCGAGCCGCAATTGCTAATTGCCGATGAGCCGACCACGGCCCTCGACGTCACGGTGCAGCGCAAGATTCTGTTGCTGCTCAAGGAACTGCAACAGCGGTTGGGCATGGCGCTGCTGATCATCAGTCACGACTTGAATCTGGTGCGCACCATCGCCCAGCGTGTGGCGGTGATGCGCGCGGGCGAAATCGTCGAACAGGCAAGCTGCGAGCAATTGTTCCGCGCGCCGCAGCATCCCTACAGCATCGAATTGCTCAACGCCGAACCCGGTGGCGCGGCGTTGTGCCGGGATGCGGCGGAGGATTTGCTCGAGGTTCGCAATCTGAATGTGCGTTTTCCTCTGGGCGGCGGGTGGCTGCGGGCCAAGTCGTATCTGCACGCGGTCAATGGCATCGATCTGAACCTGCAACGGGGAAAGACTCTGGGCATTGTCGGTGAGTCGGGATCGGGTAAATCCACGCTGGGTCAGGCGATCCTGCGCCTGATCGACGCCGACGGCAGCATCCGCTTCAAGGGTGAGGCGCTTGAACGACTGAGCGGCAAACAATTGCGTCCGCTGCGCAAACGCCTGCAAGTGGTGTTTCAGGATCCGTTCGGCAGCCTCAGCCCGCGCTTGTGCGTGGAGCAGATCATTGCCGAAGGTTTGCAGGTGCACAGTGACTTGAATGCGCAGGCGCGCGAGCAGGCAGTGATCGATGTACTGAAGGAGGTCGGGCTCGATCCGGCGACGCGTCATCGCTATCCCCACGAGTTTTCCGGCGGGCAACGGCAACGCATTGCCATCGCTCGGGCGCTGGTGCTCAAGCCGGATCTGATTCTGCTGGATGAGCCGACCTCGGCGCTGGATCGCACGGTGCAGAAACAGATCGTCGCGTTGCTGCGCCGGTTGCAGGAGGAGCACGGTCTGACCTATCTGTTCATCAGTCATGACCTGGCGGTGGTGCGGGCGCTGGCCCACGATCTGATCGTGATGAAGGATGGAGAGGTGGTGGAGCGTGGTGAAACGGCCGGGTTGTTCCATTCGGCCCGGCACCCGTATACGCGGGAGCTGCTGGCGGCGTCGTTTGCCGGTGTGAACGCCTGAAACGACAAATCCCGCCACAGGGGCGGGATTTGTTTGCAGACTGGCTGCGGTCTTAAGCCGGGAACAGCTCGGACAGTTTCATCGACAGCATCATGTCGCCTTCAACGCGCAGCTTGCCGCCCATGAAAGCCTGCATGCCGTCGGTTTCGCCGCTGACGATACCTTTCAGGGTTTCGCTGTCCAGCACCAGCGTGCAGTTGGCGTCCGGGTTTTCGCCTTCCTGGATGTCGCAGGTGCCGTCTTTGACGATCAGGGCGTATTGCTTGTCTTCGTCAGTGATATTGAAACCGAAGACCAGATCCAGACCGGCAGCGGCGGCTGGGTTGAACTTGGCTTGCATTGCTTTTACGGCATCAGCTACGGAGGTCATGGTTCGATCCTTTTTGGTTGATTGCAGCAGGGTCACAGTAATCCGGACTCAGCGAAACGTGATGAGTTCCGGGGCCTTCAGCAGTTGCAAATGTGCATGACTGTTGAAGGAAGCCAGAGCCACCTCGCGACCGCGGAACTTCAGCTGGTTGAGCGAGGTGTTGACGATTTGCCAGTTCAGTTCAAAGGCCTGCCGGGCAGGCATTTGAGTAATGAGGTGGAGCAGGGCGGTGATGGTGCCACCGGAGGTGAACACCGCGATTTTCTGGGTGTTGTCGGCCTGTTCAAGAATCCGCTGCAGCCCGGCCTGTACCCTTTCGACGAAACCCAGCCAGCTTTCCAGGCCCGGTGTGTCATAGGTGCCGGCGAGCCAGCGCTCGATGATCAGGGCGAAGATGCGCTGGAACTCGCCACGGTTTTGCGCGGCGTTGCGCAGGATTTCCAGTGCTTCGGGTTCTTCCGGCAGCATGGCCGGGAGCAGGGCGCGGATCACGGCGTCGGCGTCGAATTCGTTGAAAGCCGAATCGATTTCCAGAGCCGGTACCGGCAGGCCGACAGCGGCGAACTGTTCCAGCGCGCTGTTGGCCGTGTGTTGCTGGCGGCGCAGGTCGCCCGACAGGCAGCGGTCGAAGCTGATTCCGAGTTCGGCGAGGTGACGGCCGAGGATTTCTGCCTGGCGTACACCGGTCGGCGACAGGACGTCATAGTCGTCTGCACCAAAGGAGGCCTGGCCATGTCGAATCAAGTAGATGCTGCCCACGTCCGCGTCATCCCGGTACGTTGAAGGTTGTGGCGAGGTTATGGGGATGACGGTGAGCTGTCAATGAAAAAACATACGCTTGTTTGAAATGCCCGTTCCAGCCTTGTTGCCAGAGGTTTCACGGCTGGCCGACGGGCCGGTGCATGGGTATGCTGGAGCCAATTCCCGCGTGTGTTTCACGACCGCGCATCGTTTGAAGGAGTCACTGTGGAGTTTTTCACTGAATACGCCAGTTTCCTGGCCAAGACCGTGACGCTGGTCATCGCCATTCTGGTGGTGCTGGCGAGTTTCGCTGCGTTGCGCAGCAAGGGCCGGCGCAAATCCGCGGGCCAGTTGCAGGTCAGCAAGCTCAACGATTTCTATAAAGGCCTGCGTGAGCGGCTGGAGCAGACCCTGCTCGACAAGGATCAGCTCAAGGCCTTGCGCAAGGGCCAGGCCAAATCCGAGAAGAAACAGAAGAAGAAACCCGACGCCAAGCCTCGGGTGTTCGTGCTGGACTTCGACGGCGACATCAAGGCTTCCGCCACCGAAAGCCTGCGCCACGAGATCACCGCGCTGCTGACCCTGGCCACGCCGAAGGACGAAGTGGTCCTGCGTCTGGAAAGCGGCGGCGGCATGGTGCACAGCTACGGCCTGGCCTCGTCGCAACTGGCGCGCGTTCGTGAAGCCGGTGTGCCGTTGACCGTGTGCATCGACAAGGTCGCGGCCAGCGGCGGCTACATGATGGCGTGCATCGGCGAGAAGATCATCAGTGCGCCGTTCGCCATCCTCGGTTCCATCGGCGTTGTCGCGCAGTTGCCCAACGTCAACCGCCTGCTGAAAAAGCACGACATCGATTTCGAAGTCCTGACCGCCGGCGAATACAAACGCACCCTGACCGTGTTTGGCGAAAACACCGAGAAGGGCCGGGAGAAGTTCCAGGAAGACCTGGACATCACTCACCAACTGTTCAAGAACTTCGTCGCCCGTTATCGCCCGCAACTGGCGATCGACGAGGTCGCCACCGGTGAAGTCTGGCTCGGCATCGCGGCGCTGGACAAGCAACTGGTCGACGAGCTCAAGACCAGCGATGAATACCTGGCCGAGCGTGCCAAGCAGTCCGAGGTCTATCACCTGCACTACGCCGAACGCAAAAGCCTGCAGGAGCGTATCGGCATGGCGGCGAGCGGCTCGGTTGATCGCGTGTTGCTGAGCTGGTGGAGCCGGCTGACTCAGCAGCGCTTCTGGTAAAAACTTCACACGCCCGTGAGCAATCAGGCTCGCGGGCGTGCTGCATTTTCAGCGGAAGAAGGTGCGGTATATAGTTATTTTATAGTTGCATATTGTTGTTGTTTTGTTGGTTGATTCATCAACTAATCGCGCTGTATTGAAAGAGACTGAAACTTTACTCTGAAAGCTCCTCTCAGAAATAAAGTTGCTAAACATGGATGTTGAAAAGAGTGATTCGATTTCGCCTGTCATGACGCCCGCTCAACAGGGCGTTTTTTTTGACCTGTATAAAAAACAGATTCCTGGCTGGTTGCTGGAGTCTTCGGAAACTGCCCGAAACGATCTTTATGAAAGTTTCAAGACCAGTTTCAAATCCCGTCAAACCGCGCTGGAACAATTGCGCACATTGAAATCCCCTCAGAGCTTTTGCACGCCCCTGCTGGCCAAGGCCATGGCCGAGAAGCTGGGCGAAGACTTTGAGGTCGAAGGGGCGATATTTCAGCATGTGCGCTCTACGTCCAGCCTCTTGGGGCTGCGCAGAAAACTGGTGCTGCCCATCAATCGCGATTTGTTGACCGCGGCCTGCGAGAATTTCGAATTGTCGGAAACCCTGGCCAGCACTTATCACGAGAGTTCCTTGCTGTACATCCCGCAGCAGATAACCGGGCGCAATAATAAGGTATTGTCGATACAGCCTCACGAATTTGCCAGGCTTTGCCGTTATCTGGATCTGGGTAAACAATATCAGAAACATGTGGAAGGGTTCTTCGGTAGCGACAGCGAGGTCGCAAGCTTGCAGGAATCCGCTATCGCCTATTCCAGTGACCAGTTCGATGTCGAGCGACATATCGCTTATATGCGTGGGCATATCAGTTCCGATGTTTACCACATGCTTGAGTCGGTGAGGAACTCGGATCCTTCAATTAAGCTGGGCAAGAACACCCTGGGTTATCAAAGCCTTGAAATGCTCGGGGTACAGCTCAGGGGGCCGATGTTCATCGGTCCAGTCAGTGAACATACGGATGGCGATTACCGTTGTGTGATCTACACCCCTGGCGATCCCGATCATCCTCTCAAGGAATACCCGACCTTCCAGAAATTCGAGCTCGAGTTGAGCGGGCGTTTACGCAACTCGCAGTTTCGCAGTTTTTTCATGCGCTTTATCCAGATGAAAGACCGTTCGGTTTTCCTCACCGGGCTCGATGTACGACTGTTGAAAGCCCGACCGAACCAGTTTCCCGTTTCCACGACCTTTCTTCCGCTCTCAGGGCTCGATCTCCAGGGTGACGCAAGACAGAACCTGTTTCTCGCGATGTTCGAACACCGCGCGGCGCAGGTTCTGGCCGATACTCGCCTGCTGGTGGTGCCGACGGATGATGAAGACGAGAAAACCCGCCTTGCCAGGCAAGACTCCTATAAAGCCATCGGGCTGAATACCCTGTTGTTCTTTGTGTCCTTCGTGCCGGTCCTTGGCGAGGTCATTTGTGCCGTCGCCGGGATACAGCTGCTCGGTCAGATCTACGAGGGCTTCGACAGTTGGGCCCACGGTGACCAGGAACATGCCACCGATTGCCTGTTCGACACGCTTGAAAACCTGATCCTCATGGCGGGTTTTGCCGCTGGCGGTGTTGCTGTCGGCAAAGCCTACACAGTCGTGCGTTCGTCGAGTTTCATGCAGGGACTTCGGCGCGTTCCGGCTGGCCCAATGTCTTATCGCCTGTGGAATCCGGACATGGCGGCTTACCGTCAGCGTGAGCCATTGCCCCGCAGCTTTGCAGCGGATGCGCAAGGGCTTGTATGGCTTGCAGACAATCGCTATTTGCCGCTGGGGCTCGATGCCTACGCAGTGCGCCCGGTCACTGGCACCGACTTGTGGGAGGTACATGACCCACAACAGCCGGGATGTTATTCACCGCTGCTCGAGACCAATGGGGCTGGCGCCTGGCGTCATGATTCCGAACTCCCCCACGAGTGGAATTCGCTGACCCTGTTCCGTCGTCTGGGTTTTCGCGAGGAAAGGATTTCAGACATCCGTGCCCTGCAAGTCATTGCGGCCAGCGGGATCAGCCAGGCGGCCATGCGCAAGTTGTTTGTCGAACGCGGCAAGCCGATGGCGATGCTCACGGATTCGGTTAGACGCTTTCGTGCCGATTCCGACGTCAGCCAGTTCATGACGCAAATTGATACGCCCGCGTCTGCGTCGCTGGCGGATGCGGATCTGCAACTGTATTTGCTGACAGGGGCAGGTCGCTGGCCACAGGACATGGCCATCCTTGTGAAGGACATCACTGGTAACGAAGTGACACGCTATGGCGCAGACAAGACTGCTCGCCAGGTGAGCCTCAGTGAGGATGCACTGCGCAACGGTCAATTTTATGCACCTCTCCTGGCGGCACTCAGCGACAGTGAGCGCACTCGCTTGCTGGGTTCGGCCACCGTGGAGTCGAAAAACCAGATTGCGTTACTGGGCAAGCACATTGCCGGGCTGGCGCCGCGGATGCGCATGGCGATGATGGACCGGTTGTTCCGGCGGACCGACGTTTGCGAGCTTTCCAGAGGCGAGTCGATCATCAAGGCGTTTCCAGGGCTTTCAGCCAGTGTCGCCGACGAACTGGTGCAACACGCCGATGCGCGTGAATGGGCGCAGCTTGAATCCGATATCGTACCGTTGCGTCTGGCCGAGGAGGCCAGGCGCTATCAGCTGGTACAGCGGTTGAACCGCGCTTACGAGGGGTTATATCTGGACGCCGCCAGTGGGCGCGATGCCGACATGCTGGTACTCGACACCTTGAGCCATTTGCCGGGCTGGCCTGGCGATGTATTTGTCGAAATTCTGGACTGGGGTGTGTACGCCGATCAGCGGGCCGTCGTTGGCCCGAGCGACGCTACACACAAAGTGCTTGTCGAAGCCTATGCCGAGCGTTATCAGGTTCAGGATGCGCGCAACAATAGCGTCTCCAGTCATCCGTCACGCACCCGGGCGAGTTTTTTTCAGGCGCTGTGGGAAAGCCTTCCTGCCCACAGTCGCAAGGCCATCGGCGTTGAAACGGACGTCGACGGCACGGGCTTGCGCCAGAAAATCACTGCATTGGCGCTGCAGCGGCGCGAAGCCTTCGCCAAGGTGCTGGAAATTGCACCGGTGCGCTCGAGTCACCGTTCACCCATGAGGCTGGCAGATCCCCGGATCGAACAGGTCACCGACGAACAATCGGCACCTTCAAGTCCATCTCTGGGCATTTCGCCCGCGCTCGTGCGTCGAGCGCAGGAGTTGTACCCGACCCAATCAACCGCACAGATCAAACGTTTCGTGACCTCACTGGGCGCCGACGAAGTGTTGGCCATCAGATCGCTTGAGCGGTTGCGCGAACAATACCGGAAGATGGTGGAAACCCTGGAGCGCTGGACTCATCGCGACACGTATTATCAGGATGAAGAAGGGCCCAGGCTCAAGGTTCCGGTCCACAGCAAGGCCCGGGCCATGCAAGCCATTCTGCGCGCGTGGCGCAAGGAAACCCGCGACGCGTCGCACCCGAGGCATCCGACCTACAATCTGACGCTCGATGCGGTGCCGTTGGGGGATATGCCGACCCTTATCGGTGACTTTGCCCACATCACCGCGCTGGAAATGAGCGGCGTTGGCGCCAGTGCAGGTTTGAACACGTTTCTGCGTAATTTTCCCGGACTGAGGGTGCTGAACCTGTCAGGAAACGGACTGACACGCATCCCTGTCGCGATCGGCGACATGCCGGGGCTGACAGGTCTGGATCTGAGCAACAACCGTATCCGGCTTACTCAGCAGGCGATTGTAGAGCTGGCCGGCAAGCATCACCTGCACACACTGGATCTGGGCTTCAACCCCCTCTTGGGGCGCACTCCGGATGTCAGCGCGATGCGCAATCTGCGCCACCTGAATCTGCGCAACACCGGCATTACCCAATGGCCCGCGACCGATGCGCTTGCGCACCTGGAATCACTCGATCTGCGCAACAACCAGATCGTCGATATCCCGTCTTCCGTGTTCACCGCCCGTGCTGTACTGAATCGGGGCACCACGATCGATGGCAATCCGTTGTCGACAGAAAGCCTGCAAGCCATCGCTGCGTACCAGCAGTCACAAGGTATAAGTCTGGGCGTCACCATCACTGAGTACACCAGCACCGCACGACTGGCCGGTGATCGGGAAGGGGCGGGATGGGTAAACGGCTTGCCGACGGTGGAGATCGGTCGGGCGAAGCAAGTGTTGTCGTCACTGTCGGCCGATCCGGACTCGAGAGACTTTTTTGAAGTGCTCATGCAACTGCGTGAAACGTCCGATTACGCCCGAACCCGCGAACAGCTCGGGCAGCGAGTATGGAATGTACTGGAAGCTGCCTGCGAGGACGACTCGTTGCGTCGCGCGCTGTTTCGCATGGCCCGCACAGGCTGGAGCAATGCGCCCAATGTTGCGGGACTGTTCAGCGATCTGGAGGTCAGGGTTCTGTGTTATCGGGCAGCGGCGGCGGCCCGCACCGGTACACAGACGCTCGAAGGCGATCTGGTTCGTCTGTTGCGCGGGCTGTTCCGGTTGCAGCAGGTAGAGAAACAGGCGTTGCTCGATATCGCGCGGCGCTCCCGCGCAGGAGCTTTCACTCAGCGTCAGGCACTGGATATCAGCCTGATTTATCGGGTGCGACTGGCGCAGCGCCTGGCGTTGCCGGCGCAACCCGCAGAGCTGAATGTGCCACTGGATGCCGAGGTGACTGATGCGCAGATCGATCACGCCTACCTGGAGGTGGTCAGGGCCGAGCAGACGACGCAACTCTCGGAGTCAGTCAGCAGGCAGGAGTTTTGGGCCGAGTATTTGCTGACGACACGTCAGGATGCATTTACCAGCGTTCTCGATCGCAGCGCTCTAGCGTTTGCGCGACTGGAAGCGCAAGTCGGACTTTCTCGTGAAGCAGCCAGCCAGCAAATGACGACGATTTTCGACAATTTCAGAAATGAAAGCCTGGAACTGCGCAAACAGCTGACCAATGCGGCACTGGCGAGGCATCCAGGGCTGAGCTTGCCGGTCACGCCGGGCCCGAACAGATTGGGAACGAGAGAGGGATAACACAGCGACCTCGAGCCCGCCGATGCGGGCTCGAGGTAGACGTACGATCAGCGGCGACGGAACAGCGGCAGCGGTTCGTCAGTGGCGGCCTGATAGGTCACCGAGAAGTCCTTGAGGCTTTCAAGGGCGTCGTACGGGTCTTTGTCTGCGCGCAGGGCGAAGGCATCGAAACCGCAACGGCGCATGTAGAACAGCTGGTCGCGCAGTACGTCGCCAATCGCCCGCAATTCGCCTTTGAAACCGTAACGGTCACGCAGCAGGCGGGCGTTGGAGTAGTTGCGGCCGTCGGTGAACGCCGGGAAGTTCAGGGCAATCACCTGGAACTCATTGACGTCGTCACCGATTTCTTCGGCTTCTTCATCGGCGTCCAGCCAAACACCAAGACCGCCATCGCGCGCCTTGAGCATGCGGGCGTGTTCACGCCACAGCTGCAACGGGACGATCAGGTCGTCGCAATTGCTGATTTCGTCGATGTTGAAATCCTTGGGCAGCAGGTGCCAGGTTTCGTCGACGACCTCGTTGTTCTTAATGATTCGCTGCATAGACGCGTTCCTTGAAGAGGTCGATGCCAATACGCTGGTAGGTGTCGATGAAGCGCTCGTCTTCGGTGCGCTGTTCCACGTACACGTCGATCAGCTTGGAGATCACGTCCGGCATGTCGTCCTGGGCGAACGACGGGCCGAGGATCTTGCCCAGGCTGGCGTCACGGCTGGCGCTGCCGCCGAGCGAGACCTGGTAGAACTCTTCACCTTTCTTGTCCACACCCAGAATGCCGATGTGGCCGACGTGGTGGTGACCGCAGGCGTTCATGCAACCGGAGATGTTCAGGTCCAGTTCACCGATGTCGAACAGGTAGTCCAGGTCGTCGAAACGGCGCTGGATCGATTCGGCGATCGGGATCGACTTGGCGTTGGCCAGGGAGCAGAAATCACCGCCAGGGCAGCAGATGATGTCGGTCAGCAGGCCGATGTTCGGCGTGGCGAAGCCACCTTCACGCAGTTCGCCCCACAGGGTGAACAGCTGGCTCTGCTCGACGTCGGCCAGAATGATGTTCTGCTCGTGGGAGGTGCGCAGTTGACCGAAGCTGTAGCGGTCGGCCAGGTCGGCGACGGCATCGAGCTGCTTGTCGGTGATGTCGCCCGGCGCAACGCCGGTCGGCTTCAGGGACAGGGTCACGGCCACATAACCCGGCTTCTTGTGCGCCAGGGTATTGCGGGTGCGCCAGCGGGCGAAGCCCGGATGCTCTTTGTCGAGGGCGGCCAGTTCGGCGTCTTGATTGCTCAGCGCCTTATAGTCCGGGTCGACGAAGTGTTTGGCCACGCGATGAACTTCGGCTTCGGTCAGTGTGGTCTGGCCGCCGCGCAGGTGTTCCATCTCGGCATCGACTTTCTGGGCGAAGACTTCTGGAGTCAACGCCTTGACGAGGATCTTGATCCGCGCCTTGTATTTGTTGTCACGACGGCCGTAGCGGTTGTAGACCCGCAGGATGGCATCGAGGTAGCTCAACAGGTCCTGCCATGGCAGGAATTCGTTGATGAACGCGCCGACCACCGGGGTACGGCCCAGACCACCGCCGACCAGCACGCGGAAACCGAGTTCGCCGGCAGCGTTATGGACCGGCTCAAGGCCGATGTCGTGGACTTCGATGGCCGCACGGTCGGAGGTCGAACCGTTGACGGCGATCTTGAACTTGCGCGGCAAGTAAGCGAATTCCGGGTGGAAGGTCGTCCACTGACGAACGATTTCGCACCAAGGACGCGGGTCGATCAGCTCATCGAACGCAACACCGGCGAACTGGTCGGTGGTGACGTTGCGCAGGCAGTTGCCGCTGGTCTGGATCGCGTGCATCTGCACGGTGGCCAGCTCGGCGAGAATCTCCGGGATGTCTTCCAGCGCCGGCCAGTTGAACTGCACGTTCTGGCGGGTACTGATGTGGGCGTAGCCCTTGTCATAGTCGCGGGCGATTTTTGCCATCATGCGCATCTGACGCGAAGTCAGCTGGCCGTAAGGCACCGCCACGCGCAACATCGGCGCGAAACGCTGGATGTACAGGCCATTTTGCAGGCGCAGGGGGCGGAATTCTTCTTCGCTCAGCTCACCTGCCAGATAGCGTCGGGTCTGATCACGGAACTGCTTGACGCGGTCCTCGATGATCCGCTGATCGTACTCGTCGTATACGTACATATAAGTCCTGTTCTCAGGCTTTGGCCACTCGGAAAACGCTGCGTTTTCGCTTGCTGGAGTCCGATGGTTCCTCTGCAATTCTGCGCGCACGGCCGCGCACTCCATGACGGAGCCGGGGCAATATACCCGTTTGCAGTTATGCGCAAAAGTGATGTTTGAGTATATGGAAAGAACCAAATCGCCTAACGAGAATCACTGTCAACTAACCCACATTTGTCGTGCGGACAATCATCGTCTTAACTGTGGTCGAGTCTTTCTGCAATCACCGATAAAACCGACAAGAGGCGATGCAATGAGCAACCCAACCAAGGCAAGGAAAAGCGATAGCAGCGTCGATGCATGGGCCATTCTGTTCCTGATCATTCTGGTCGTTGGAACGGCGGTGTTCTGGGTCAGCCATCAGTAAAACGACTCGTCCGGGCCCGCCTCCGACGATTGTCGGACAAAAGGCGGGATGAAGCGCCAAAGGCCAGGCGATGAGTGGCTATAATGCGCGGCCATTTTTCCTCGGGCCCGGATGATTCATGTTCAAGCTTCTCCACCTCAGCCTGCTGCTGTTCGGCGCGGTTTTCGGTACCTGCGCGCGTGCAGAGTCAGTGCTGTTCCTGAATCCGGGCTCGACGCAGGAAGCGTTCTGGGTCAGCTACTCGCAATTCATGCAGGCTGCCGCCCGGGATCTGGGCATCGACCTGCGCATCCTCTACGCCCAACGCCAGCCGGAACTGACCCTGGCGCAGGCGCGACTGGCCCTGCAGGGGCCTGAACGCCCGGATTATCTGGTGTTCGTCAACGAACAGTACGTGGCGCCGCAGATTCTGCGCATGGCCAACGACAGCGGTGTGAAGCTCTTTATCGTCAATTCGGCCCTGACGCCCAACCAGCAGGCGCTGGTGAGCGACCGCGCGGATCGCATCGGCAGCCTGGTGCCCAATGACGAGGAGGGCGGCTACCTGATGATGAAGGAACTGATTCGTCTGCATCCAGCCGTGGCGCCCGGTGAAAGCATCGACCTACTGGCGTTTTCCGGCCTGAAGATCACGCCCTCGGCGCAACTGCGCGAAAAAGGTATGCAGCGAGCGCTGGCCGAGCATCCTCAAGTGCGTTTGCGCCAACTGGTCTACGGCGGCTGGACGCAACAGCGGGCCTACGAGCAGGCGAAGCAATTGCTGGTTCGCTACCCGGACGTGTCACTGGTGTGGGCGGCCAATGATGAAATGGCCTTCGGGGCGATGCGCGCCGCGTCCGAGGTCGGCAAGGTGCCGGGCAAGGACGTATTGTTCAGCGCGGTCAACACCTCGCACGAGGCCTTGCAAGCCATGGTCGACGGTCGCCTGAGCGCATTGCTCGGCGGGCATTTCACCCTCGGTGGCTGGGCGCTGGTCGAGTTGCACGATCACGCGCAAGGCGTCGATCTGAATCAGTACGGCGGTCGTGACCGGCAGATTCCGCTGTTGCAACTGATCGACAAGGATCATGCCCGCCGAATGCTGGCCATGGGCACCTCACCGGACTACGGCGTGCACTTTCGCAAGCTCTCGGCGAAGGGCCGTCCGGTTTCGTATCGCTATCCGTTCAATCTGCAGACGTTGATGCGCTGAGCGGATCAGACGCCCGCCAGATGCACCACCAGTTGCACAATGCCGAACAGCGTCAGGGCGAACACCGCCGTGAACGCGATGCCCAGGAAGATGAAATGGCTGGGCTTGCCGTGGGTGAAGTCCCTTGCCCGGTTCTTGCCGCTCTGCACCCCGAACGCCGCCGCCATGACGCTGTGCAGCATCTGCCAGAAGGTCGGTGGCTTGTTGTCGACTGGATCGTCCATAAATCCCCCGTCTGTCGTGTGTGTCAGACAAGCATAGCCAACCATCTGGAGAACACCGCAAAACGAACTGTGGGAGCGACGGTGCGACGATCCGACTTGCTCGCGATGGCGGCGCGCCATTCAACATTAATGCTGAATGATCGACCGTTTTCGCGAGCAAGCTCGCTCCCACAGGGTATTTCGTGAAGCTGTATTAGTTGTCGTAACCCAGATTAGGCGCCAGCCAGCGTTCGGTCAGGCTCAGTTCCTGGCCTTTGCGCGAGGTGTAGCTCTGCACCTGATCCTTGTCGACCTTGCCCACGGCAAAATACTGCGCCTGCGGATGGGCGAAGTACCAGCCGCTGACCGCTGCCGCCGGGAACATCGCGTAGTGCTCGGTCAGGAACACGCCGCTGCGGCCGGCGCGCATTTCCTGGGCTTCAGGGTCGAGCAGGGCGAACAGGGTGGCCTTCTCGGTGTGATCCGGGCACGCCGGGTAGCCCGGGGCAGGGCGGATGCCGGAGTACTGCTCTTTGATCAATGCCTCGTTGTCGAGGACTTCATCCTTGGCGTAACCCCAATGCTCTTTACGCACTTGCTGGTGCAGCCACTCGGCGCAGGCCTCGGCCAAGCGGTCAGCCAGGGCTTTGACCATGATCGAGTTGTAATCGTCGCCAGCGTCCTGATAGGCCTTGGCCACTTCTTCGGCGCCGATGCCGGCGGTGGTGATGAAACCACCGACATAGTCGGTCACTTCACTGTCCTTCGGCGCGACGAAGTCGGCCAGGGAGAAGTTCGGTTTACCGTCGGTCTTGATGATCTGCTGGCGCAGGTGATGCAGGCGGGCCATTGGCTTGCCGTCATCGCCGTACAGCTCGATATCGTCGTCATGCACCTGATTGGCAGGCCAGAAGCCGAACACCGCACGGGCGCTGATCAGCTTCTCGTCGATCAACTTGGTCAGCATCTCGCGGGCGTCCTTGTACAGCGAGGTTGCCGCTTCACCGACCACTTCGTCTTCGAGGATGCGCGGGAACTTGCCGGCCAGGTCCCAGGAGATGAAGAACGGCGTCCAGTCGATGTACTCGGCCAGTACGTTGAGGTCGATGTTGTCCAGTACGCGGGTGCCGGTGAAGGTTGGTTTGACCGGGGTGTAAGTGGCCCAGTCGAACTGCGGTTTTTTCGCGATCGAAGCCGCGTAGCTCAGGCGTTCGGTGCGGGCGCTGCGGTT
The DNA here is from genome assembly GCF_024749205.1 of Pseudomonas sp. B21-021. Lineage (NCBI taxonomy): Bacteria > Pseudomonadati > Pseudomonadota > Gammaproteobacteria > Pseudomonadales > Pseudomonadaceae > Pseudomonas > Pseudomonas sp. B21-021. Next base: position 3,594,589 of record NZ_CP087192.1, on the reverse strand, counting down.
GGCGGTGCGCTCGCGGACGTCGATGTACTCTTCGCGGGTCTTCTGGACGAAACCGGCTTTCAGTTCCTTGGACAGCAACTGCGTCGCCACGCCCACGGCGCGAGAGGCGTCGGTCACGTAGACCACCGCGTCGTTGCTGTACTTCGGCTCGATCTTCACCGCCGTGTGCGCCTTGGAGGTGGTCGCGCCGCCGATCATCAGCGGCAGGTGGAAGTCCTGACGCTGCATCTCGCGGGCCACGTGGACCATTTCATCCAGCGACGGGGTGATCAGGCCGGACAGGCCGATGATGTCGCACTTCTGCTCCTTGGCCACCTGCAGGATCTTCTCGGCCGGGACCATCACGCCGAGGTCGACTATGTCATAGCCGTTGCAACCCAGCACCACGCCGACGATGTTCTTGCCGATGTCGTGTACGTCGCCTTTCACGGTGGCCATGAGGATCTTGCCCTTGGCTTCCGGCTTGTCGCCTTTTTCCAGTTCGATGAACGGAATCAGGTGAGCCACAGCCTGCTTCATCACACGGGCGGATTTCACCACCTGCGGCAGGAACATTTTGCCGGCGCCGAACAGGTCACCGACGATGTTCATGCCGGACATCAGCGGGCCTTCGATCACTTCGATCGGGCGGGCGAACGACTGACGGGATTCTTCGGTGTCTTCGACGATGTGAGTGGTGATGCCTTTGACCAGCGCATGCTCCAGACGCTTGTTGACGTCCCAGCTGCGCCACTCTTCGGTCTCGGCTTCCTTGACGCTGCCGTCGCCCTTGTACTTGTCGGCGATGGCGAGGAGGGCGTCGGTGCCTTCCGGGGTGCGGTTGAGGATCACGTCTTCAACGGCGTCGCGCAGTTCCTGCGGGATCTGGTCGTAGATCTCCAGCTGACCGGCGTTGACGATGCCCATGGTCAGGCCGGCGCGGATCGCGTACAGCAGGAACACCGAGTGGATCGCCTCGCGCACCGGGTTGTTGCCGCGGAACGAGAACGACACGTTGGACACGCCGCCGGAGCTCAGGGCATACGGCAGTTCGTCACGGATGTAGGCACAGGCGTTGATGAAGTCCACAGCGTAGTTGTTGTGTTCTTCGATGCCGGTGGCCACGGCGAAGATGTTCGGGTCGAAGATGATGTCTTCCGGCGGGAAGCCGACTTCGTTGACCAGAATGTCGTAGGAGCGTTTGCAGATTTCTTTCTTGCGCGCTTCGGTATCGGCCTGGCCGGCTTCGTCGAACGCCATCACCACCACGGCGGCGCCGTAGCGCTTGCACAGCTTGGCGTGGTGGATGAACTGCGAGACGCCTTCTTTCATGCTGATCGAGTTGACGATGCCCTTGCCCTGAATGCACTTGAGGCCGGCTTCGATCACTTCCCACTTCGAGGAGTCGATCATGATCGGTACGCGGGAGATGTCCGGCTCGCCGGCAATAAGATTGAGGAAGGTCACCATGGCCTTCTTCGAATCGAGCATCCCTTCGTCCATGTTGATGTCGATCACCTGGGCGCCGGCCTCGACCTGCTGCAGGGCGACTTCCAGGGCTTCGGTGTAGTTGTCTTCACGGATCAGGCGGGCGAATTTCGCGGAACCGGTGATGTTGGTCCGCTCGCCGACGTTGACGAACAGCGAGCTGCGATCAATGGTGAACGGCTCCAGGCCCGACAGGCGGCAGGCCTTTGGAATGTCCGGAATCTGCCGTGGCGCGTAACCGGCGACGGCTTTGGCGATGGCTTCGATGTGGCCCGGCGTGGTGCCGCAGCAACCGCCGACGATGTTGAGGAACCCGCTCTGGGCGAATTCTTCGATGACTTTGGCGGTGTCCACCGGCAGCTCGTCGTACTCGCCGAATTCGTTCGGCAGGCCGGCGTTCGGGTGCGCCGAAACGTGGGTGCTGGCCTTGTCCGACAGCTCTTCGAGGTACGGACGCAGTTCGCGGGCACCGAGGGCGCAGTTCAGGCCGACCGAAATCGGTTTGGCGTGGGCCACGGAGTTCCAGAACGCTTCGGTGGTCTGGCCCGACAGGGTACGGCCGGAGGCGTCGGTGATGGTGCCGGAAATCATGATCGGCAGCTCGAAGCCCAGTTCTTCGAACACGCCTTGCACGGCGAAGATCGCGGCTTTGGCGTTGAGGGTGTCGAAGATGGTTTCGATCAGGATCAGGTCGGCGCCGCCCTCGATCAGACCTTTGGTGGCTTCGGTGTAGTTCTCCACCAGCTCGTCAAAGGTGACGTTGCGATAGCCCGGGTTGTTGACATCCGGCGACAGCGAGCAGGTGCGACTCGTAGGACCGAGCACGCCGGCGACGAAGCGCGGCTTGTCCGGGTTCTCGGCAGTCTTGGCATCAGCGACCTTGCGCGCCAGTCGTGCGCCTTCTACGTTGAGTTCGTAGGCCAGTTCTTCCATGCCGTAGTCGGCCATGGAAATGCGGGTGGCGTTGAAGGTGTTGGTCTCGAGGATGTCGGCGCCGGCATCCAGATAGGCTTTTTCGATCCCGCCGATCACGTCCGGACGGGTGATGACCAACAGGTCGTTGTTGCCCTTGACGTCGCTCGGCCAGTCGGCGAAGCGTTTGCCGCGATAATCCTGCTCTTCGAGCTTGTAGCTCTGGATCATCGTGCCCATGCCGCCGTCGAGAATCAGGATGCGCTCTTTGAGAGCTTGCTTGAGAGCTTGAAGGCGGACGCTGCGATCGGACATTGGGACTACTCGAAAAAGACCATGACGAAGGAGCGGGATCATAACAAACCTGTGCCGATTTAGAGCATGTGGCGCTTTTGCATGAATATCGCTCATGTTGGCACGGGCGTCATAGCGGTAGAATCGCGGCGTTTTTCTTCAGGATCAGGATCAGGGATATGTCGTACCGCGTCATCAGCATTGCATTGCTGTTTTTAAGCTTTGGCGCGGCGGCGCAGAGTCCCGCTATTTCTTCTCCTATCTCCTACACCCGAGACATCCAGCCGATCTTCAACGAGAAGTGCGTGGCCTGCCATGCGTGTTACGACTCTGCCTGTCAGTTGAACCTTGGCAGCGGCGAAGGCGCGGCCCGTGGCGCGAGCAAGATGCCGGTCTACGATGGCGAACGCACCCAGGCGGCACCGACCACGCGGCTGTTCTATGACGCCTTCGGCAAACGTGCCTGGCAGCAGAAAGACTTCTATTCGGTGCTCGACGCCCAAGGCAGCCAGGCCGCGCTGATGGCGCGCATGCTGGAGCTGGGACACAAAACACCACTGACCCCCAACGCCAAGCTGCCGGAAGACATCGTGCTGGGCCTCAACCGCGAGAACCTGTGCGCGATGCCCGCCGAATTCGACGGCTATGCCGGCGCCCACCCGAAAGAGGGCATGCCGCTGGCGGTGACTGGCCTGACCGATCAGCAATATCAGACGCTGCAACGCTGGCTGGCGTCCGGCGCGCCGATCGATGAGCAAGGCCTGGCGCCGAGCACCAAGGAAGCGCTGCAAATCGTCCAGTGGGAAAACCTGCTCAACCAGCCCGGCGCGCGGGAAAGTCTGGTCGGGCGCTGGCTGTACGAGCACTGGTTCCTGGCGCACATCTATTTCAAGGACGGCGAGCCGGGGCATTACTTCCAGTGGGTGCGTTCGCGCACACCGACGGGGAAGCCGATCGATCTGATCGCCACGCGTCGCCCGAACGACGATCCGGGCACTCAGGTGTATTACCGCCTGTGGCCGGTGCAGGGCGTGATCGTGCACAAGACCCACATCACCTATCCGCTGAGCGCGGCGAAGATGGCGCGGGTCAAAAGCCTGTTCTACAACGGCAACTGGCAGGTCAACGCCTTGCCGGGCTACGGGCCGCAGAGCCGGGCCAACCCGTTCGCGACCTTCGAGGCGATCCCGGCGCAGGCGCGTTACCAGTTCATGCTTGATAACGCCGAATACTTCGTGCGCACCTTCATTCGCGGCCCGGTGTGCCGTGGGCAGATCGCGACCGACGTGATCCGCGACAACTTCTGGGCGCTGTTCCAGGCACCGGAACACGATCTGTACATCACCGACCCGAACTATCGCGGCCAGGCCACGCCATTGCTGGCCATGCCGGGGCAGAACGACGATGTCGGCAGTGTCCTGAGCCTGTGGCACAACTACCGCAACAAGCGAAACAAATACGAAGCCCTGCGCCGTGACAGCTACGCCGACTTGCCGGCACCGAGCTGGTCGACCCTGTGGGCCGGCAACGACAACGCCTTGCTCAGCATCTTCCGCCACTTCGACAGCGCCTCGGTGACCAAAGGCCTGATCGGCGAAGTGCCGCAGACCATGTGGCTGTTCGACTATCCGCTGCTGGAGCGCACCTATTACCAGTTGGCGGTGAATTTCGATGTGTTCGGCAACGTTTCCCATCAGGCGCAAACGCGCTTGTATTTCGACCTGATCCGCAACGGTGCCGAACAGAACTTCCTGCGCCTGATGCCCGCCGACTCCCGCGAGGGTTACCTCGACGATTGGTACCAGAGCAGCGGCCAGTTCAAGATGTGGCTCGATTACGAAGCCATCGATGACGATAAGCCAACCGCGCTGAAACTCGACGAGAAAGACCCGAAGCACGATTTCGCCATGCAATTGCTGGCGCGCTACGGCGATCTCAATGCGCGTCCGGATCCGATCAACCGCTGCGAAGACGCTTATTGCTCGCGCCCGAACATTGATCCGGCGTTGCAGAACGCCGAGCAGGCCCTCAGTCGCCTGACTTCGCGCCCGGCAGCCGGCCTGAAAGTGATCGATCAATTGCCGGAAGCGACCATGCTTCGGGTTGAAACCCGCAGCGGCAAGCGCGAGGTCTACAGCCTGCTGCGCAACCGTGCGCACAGCAACGTGGCGTTCCTGCTCGGTGAATCGCTGCGCTATCAACCGGGGCTGGACACGCTGACGATCTATCCGGGTGTGCTAAGCAGCTACCCGAATTTCATGTTCAACATCCCGGCGGATCAGGTGCCGGCGTTTGTCGATGCCATGGAGAGTGCGAAGGACGCCGCGCAGTTCGAGAAAATCGTCGAACGTTGGGGTATCCGCCGCAGCCATCCGCAGTTCTGGTTCTATTTCCATGATTTGAGCCAGTACATCCACGAAACCGACCCGGTGGAAGAGGGTGTGCTGGACATGAACCGGTACGAGAATCTTTGATCGTTTGAGCGATGGCGGTTGTCCCAATCCTGTGAAGTACGGGATCGGGAGCACCATCGATGTTGATTTCAGTGCAGGCCCTGCGAGCGCTCGCCGCGTGGGCGGTGGTCTGCCATCACTTCATGCAGATTTTCTTCGACTTCGAGGCGCGCGGGCCGATAGGCCAGCTGTTCATCGACAAGGGCGCCGTGGGCGTCGATATCTTTTTCGTGATCAGCGGGCTGGTGATTTTCCTGTCCACCGAAGGCAAGGCGCTGCCGCCGGCGCGGTTTCTGTTGTATCGACTGTTTCGCATTGTCCCGGCGTATTGGCTCTACACGGTGCTGATGGCGTTGCTGGTGGTGTTCGCCCGGCCGTTGCTGCCGGATCAGACGGTGGACTGGAGTCATTTGCTGCTGTCGTTGCTGTTTATCCCGACCGAAAATCCCGGCGGCTACGGGATCTACCCGACCCTGAATGTCGGCTGGACCCTGAATTACGAAATGCTGTTCTACGTGCTGTTCGCCTGGGCGCTGTTGTTCCGGCTGCAAGTGCGCTTGCTGGTGGTCGCGGCGCTGCTGTTTGCGGTGTGCCAGGCCTGGACCGGGTTTGGCTGGGTCAGCGAGTTTTATCGCTCGGGCATCGTTTATGAGTTCCTGCTGGGGATCGGCATCGGCATGCTTTACCGTCGCGGCTGGATCGGGCCGGCGCTGTGGCTGCCGTTACTGGGGATCGGTGCGGGGTTGCTGGCGATCTATCACCTGCCGCCGGAACCCCGATTGCTGAACTGGGGCGTGCCCAGTGCGGTGCTGGTCATGGCCAGCATGGCGCTCGAACGTCATGTCGAGCGCAACAGGCTGCTGAAGCTGCTGGGTGACTGTTCTTACTCGGTGTATCTGATGCACGTGCTGGTGCTGTCGGCCGGCGGTTATCTGGCCCGACGCTACGGGATCAACCCGTATTTGATGTTTGTCGTCTGTGCGCTGGCCATCGCTATCGGTTCGTGGCTGAGCTACGAATGGGTGGAAAAACGCAGTTATCAATGGCTTAAAGCGCGGATTGACGGAGAACCTGGCGCCTAGCCGATTTGCGAACTATTCCTACGTAAATACTAGGACTTTGTGCCGCGCGCCGATTGGCGTAAACTCCGCCTCAAGCCTGCGAGGAGTCTCCATGACCGCTATTACCATTACCGACGCCGCCCATGATTACCTGGCCGATCTGCTCTCCAAGCAGAACACCCCGGGCATCGGCATCCGCGTTTTCATCACCCAGCCTGGCACCCAGTACGCCGAAACCTGCATTGCCTACTGCAAGCCGGGCGAAGAGAAACCTGAAGACACGGCGCTGGGGCTGAAAAGCTTCACCGCTTACATCGACTCGTTCAGCGAAGCGTTCCTCGATGATGCCGTCGTCGACTACGCCACCGACCGCATGGGCGGCCAACTGACCATCAAGGCACCAAACGCCAAAGTCCCGATGGTCAACGCCGACAGCCCGATCAACGAGCGCATCAACTACTACCTGCAAACTGAAATCAACCCGGGGCTGGCCAGCCACGGCGGGCAGGTCAGCCTGATCGACGTGGTTGAAGACGGCATTGCCGTGCTGCAGTTCGGCGGCGGTTGCCAGGGCTGCGGCCAGGCGGACGTAACCCTGAAGGAGGGCATCGAGCGCACCTTGCTTGAGCGCATTCCGGAGCTCAAGGGCGTGCGCGACGTGACCGACCACACGCAGAAAGAAAACGCCTACTACTAAGGTGTTCGCTGCGGCATGAAAAACGGCGCCCCGTGAGCGCCGTTTTTTATGCGTGAGATTCAATGACGCCTTCGCGAGCAAGCCCGCTCCCACATTTGGAATGCGATCAAATGTGGGAGCGGGCTTGCTCGCGAAAGGGCCGTCATGGGCGGTAAAGATGTGCATGCCCGGCGCGATACAGCGACGACTCACTGAAATGATCGCTACCCAACACCCGCCCAACCAGAATCAACGCCGTACGCCGAAACCCCTTGGCGGCAACCTTCTCGGCAATATCCTCCAGCGTCCCGACCACCCAGTCCTGATCCGGCCACGTCGCCCGGTGAATCACCGCGATCGGGCAATCCGCGCCGTAATGCGGCAGCAGCTCAGCCAGGATCTTCTCCAGATGATTGACGCCCAGATGAATCGCCATGGTCGCCCCGTGCTGCGCCAGATTGCCGAGCTCTTCGCCAACCGGCATCGCGGTCTTGTCCGCATATCGGGTCAGGATCACGCTTTGCGAGATGTCCGGCAGGGTCAGTTCGGCGCCCAACAGCGCGGCGCACGCGGCGGTGGCGGTCACACCGGGAATGATCTCGAACGGAATATCCAGCTCGCGCAAATAACGAATCTGCTCGCCAATGGCGCCATACAGACTCGGATCCCCCGAATGTACCCGCGCCACATCCTGTCCCTTGGCGTGGGCGGCCTTGATCAGGTCGATGATCTGCTCCAGGTGCAGCTCGGCGCTGTTGACCACGGTTTCAGCGCAATGACCTTCCAGCACCGCCGTCGGCACCAGCGAACCTGCGTAGATGATCACCGGGCAACTGCGGATCAGCCGCTGGCCTTTGACAGTGATCAATTCCGGGTCGCCGGGGCCGGCGCCGATGAAGTAAACGGTCATCGTTGGATCCTGTAGAAAAGGGGCAGGGCGGTGCGTCACAAGCCCTTCAGATGAAGAATGCTCATGATCGAAAGCGGGGATTATCGGGAATTTACGCCGCGCCGGCCAATGCCAGAGTTGCCTGAGCGTACTTTTGCCGCGAAATCAGCAGTTTTGCCGGGCCGCTGATCAATTGTTCGGCGAGGGCCAGAGCGGCACTTTCAGCTACGCCATAACAGCCGGTGCGTTCGAAGGCGATCTGTGAGTGATGACTCAAACGTTGCTGGTAACTGGCCAGTTCTTCGCTGCTGAAGTACAGCAACGGCAGCGCCAGTTGGGTGGCGAGTTCCTGCAAACCGGGTTCGTCGCGCTTGAGGTCGATACTGGCGAGCGCCTTGACCTTCTCAAGATCAATTCGATGCGCCTGTAACGCCTGGTCAAGTAATGCACGCAGCGTGCTGGCCGGGCAGCCGCGCTGGCAGCCCAGGCCGACCACGAAGGTCGGCGCTGCGCTGTCATCGGTCATGCGTGGTACTGACCTTCGCTTTTGCGGCGGAACAACCAGGCGCTGATCAGGCCCAGGGCCAGCCAGAACGCGACGTTGGTCAGCTGCGAAGCGATTTTGAACTGGGCTTCGAGGGCTTCCGGGGCGAGCATCGAATGCACTTCCGGTTGTGGCGCGCCGATCACATGCGGCACGGCAAGGATCGCCACGCCGAGGATCTTCATCAGCCAGTGACGGCTAAACGCGATCAAGGACAGGCCGACAGCGGTGGAGGCCGCAGTGCCGATCCACCACATCTGCCGCGCGGCCAGATCCGCAGCGGCAGTGCCCGGCAGCTCAGGCGGCAGGCCCATGGTCGGCGCGAGCACGAAGGTCGCGTAACCGGCCAGACCCCAGAGCAGGCCTTGCGAAGTTTTGGTCGGCGCACGCAGGGTGTACAGACCCGCCAGCATCAGGGCGAAACCCACGGCAACCACCAGGTTGCCGCCAGTGGTGGAGACCACGCGCTGCCAGCCATCTTCCGGCTCCCAGGCTTCGGCATCGTGTGTATGGGCGGCGGTGCCGGCGGCGTGTTCGTGAACTTCGGCAACCGGTTCGGCTTTCTCGAAGGTCTCGGCCTGCAGAATCAGCGGCGAAACCCAGAAGCTTTGCAGCAACGTCAGGAGCAGGGCGGCCAGAAGGCCGGTGAAACCTGCGGTCTGCGCAATACGCTTGATCATGTCGTCAGGTCTCAGTGGCACGGGAACGCGGCGCTGTGGCGGGTATCGTGAGCGGCGTTGTGCACCGCTTCGATGTGCGAGAAACCGGCGAAATACACGAGGCACGCACCGAGGATCGACGCGCAGACGGCGGCGGTCAGGCGTTGGCTCAGGGTGGTGGTGCTGGAGATCTTGTCCGAATTGCTGCCGGTGCTGCTGATGATCGACATGGCGCTTCCCTCTGGAGTGTCAGCGGGTGAATTGAGCGCATGAAAACCCCTGCGGCCGGGCACGCAGAGGTTCGAACAGCGCCCGCCCACCGCGGGTTTGTTATGTTCAGTGACGCAAGGATGCGCACTGTGTTGCGGGCCGGTCTCCGGGCTCACGAGGGGTTGGCGTCTGGCCGACCTGCAAGCGTCACCTTCCCATGCCTGTGGGCACAGTGGATCTGACGCTTCGCTCGCTTACCGTTGCGGGGGCAGCACCGGACTGACATGGCTTTAGAGTAAAGCACATGATTCACCGGTTTCCCGTTTCACCCTGTGAGGGGCACCCGTAACAAGTTGTGTAGGAGACCATGGGCGGGGGATTTGAGTCAATTGGGATTGGGATTGGGGGCAGATCCGTTGCTGCGGTTATGGCTGCTTAGGGTTCCGCCCTTACGGCGGGTCACTTTTGGCAAACGCCCCAAAAGTAACCAAAAGGTCTCTAACCCTGACGTACGGCCCCTCGCTGAGGCTCGGGGTTCCTTCGCTCCGGGATCGATCCGGGGGCATCGCCTACGGTTTGCTTCGCTGCACCTCCTCTCGATGCATGCGGCTGCGCCGCACGGTCGCTGCGCTCCCACCCCCGGATCAATCCCTCCACTCAGCCTGCCGACGGGCCCTGCGATCAAAAGCGGTACTCGAGCTAACGCTCATCGTGTTGCGTGGTGAGGAGCGGGGGCTCTTGATCTGGTTTTTGCTTTGGCTCTGGCTTTTGATTTTTTGCCCCTTCGGCAGGCCGAGCGGAGGTGTCCATCAGGGGGTAGGCGCGTAGCGCCGTGCGGCGAAGCCGCATACATCGAGAGGAGGTGCAGCGAAGCAAACCGTAGGCGATGCCCCCTGATGGACACCGTAGCGAGGGAACACTGAGCCTAAGCGAAGTGCCGTACGCCGGGGCAAAAGCCTTTTGGTTCCTTTTTGGCGTTTGAAAAAGGGACTCGCTGTAAGAGCGAAACCATAAGAAGCCGTTACCGCAGCAACGGATATGCCCACAAAACCAAAAAGCACCAACCATTGACCCATCCCCACACCCTGCGTAGCCTTGCGCTTTCGAGGTTCTTCGGCCCACGCCGAAGCTAAGAAGGGAACGCGGTCCAAGCCGCGGCTGCCCCCGCAACTGTGAACGGTGCTGTTCGCTGCCACGCCACTGCCAACTCAATCCAGAGCCAGCGGGAAGGCGCAGCGAATACCGGGCCAAGGCCCGAACACCGTCAGCCAGGAGACCTGCCTCGTCACAGATTCTCACTTTCAACCGGGCGGGGTGATCCGGTGGCGAACTCTCCAGGCACGCACCCGCGTTGCCGGTCTCGTCCCGTATGCCCGCCACCTTGCCAAAGGGCATCCGATGAAAACACTGGCCAAACTCCCCGTCACCATCGTCACCGGCTTCCTCGGCTCGGGCAAAACCACCTTGCTGCGGCACATGCTCGACAACGCTCAGGGCCGCCGCATCGCGGTGATCGTCAACGAGTTTGGCGAGCTGGGCATCGACGGTGAAATCCTCAAACAGTGCACCATCGGCTGCACCGAAGAAGAAGCCACCGGCCGCGTCTACGAACTGGCCAACGGCTGCCTGTGCTGCACGGTTCAGGAAGAGTTCTTCCCGGTGATGCGCGAACTGGTGGCCCGTCGCGGCGACCTCGACCACATCCTGATCGAGACCTCGGGCCTGGCCCTGCCAAAACCGCTGGTGCAAGCCTTCCAGTGGCCGGAAATCCGCAGCGCCTGCACCGTTGACGCGGTGATCACCGTGGTCGACAGCCCGGCCGTGGCCGCCGGTACCTTCGCTGCGTTCCCCGATCAGGTCGATGCCCAGCGCAAACTCGATCCGAACCTGGACCACGAATCGCCGCTGCACGAACTGTTCGCCGACCAACTGGCCAGCGCTGACCTGGTGATCCTCAACAAGGCCGACCAGACCAGCCCTGAAGACCTCGCGCGCGTCCGTCTGGAAGTCGCCGAAGAACTGCCGCCAGCGGTAAAAATCATCGAAGCCAGCAACGGTCGCCTGCCGCTGGACGTGCTGATCGGCCTCGGTGCCGGTTCCGAAGAACACATCGACAGCCGCCACAGCAATCACGATCACCACCACGGTGAAGGCGATGACGATCACGATGACCACGATCACGACGCCTTCGACTCGATCTCCATCGAGCTGCCGCAAGCCGACGAAAGCCTGCTGCTCGACGCACTGACGCAACTGGTGGTCCAGCACGGCATCCTGCGGGTCAAAGGCTTCGCGGCGATCCCGAACAAGCCGATGCGTCTGCTGATTCAGGGCGTCGGTACGCGTTTCGACAAGCACTTCGACCGTCAGTGGGGCGCCGATGAGGTGCGCGTGACGCGTCTGGTGTTGATCGGTCAGGAGCTGGACGCAGCCCAGCTCGAAGCGCAACTGCGCGCCGCGCTCAGCGTTTAAGCCATGCACCTGCTCAGGACCCAGCCCGGCGGTTTCGTGTCGGATGACAACATTGCCGACCTTGGACAAACCCCCGCCGAGCTGGTGATCCTGTGCAGCGGTGATTCCAGCCTCGCGCTGCTCGCCGAAGCGGCGCAGCAACTGCCCGAGGATTACCCGAGCGTGCGGCTGGCCAACCCGATGCAGGTGCAGAACCATGCGTCGGTCGACCTGTACGTCGATGAAGTGCTGCGTCACGCCAAGGTCATTCTGATTTCGCTGCACGGCGGCATCGCGTATTGGCGTTATGGCGTCGAGCGGCTGGTCGAGCTGTCCGAGCGTGGCGTGCAGGTGATTCTGGTGCCGGGCGATGACCGGCCCGACCCGGAACTCAGTGACTTGAGCACCGTGGGCGTCGAGGATCGCGACCGGCTCTGGCAGTTTTTGCGTCAGGGCGGCATGGGCAATGCGCTGGACTTTTTCCGTTGCCTGGCCAATCGCTGGCTGGCGCGGGATTACGTGTGGGGCGAGCCGCAGACGCTGCCGCGCACGGCGATTTACCACCCGAATAAAAGCACCGCCGCACTGAGTGACTGGCAAGCCGACTGGCTGCCCGGTCAACCGGTCGCGGCGGTGTTGTTTTATCGCTCGCATTTGCAAGCGGCGAACACGGCGTTTATCGACGTGTTCTGCCAACGGTTACAGGCTGCCGGACTCAATCCGCTGCCGATCGCCGTGGCCAGTTTGAAAGAGCCCGGCTGCCTGTCGGTGGTCGAGGACTGGCTGGATGAGGTCGAGGCCTCGGTGATTTTGAACACCACCGGTTTCGCCCAGTCCAGCCCGGAAGCGCCGCATCTGCGGCCGTTCCGTCGCAACATTCCGGTGATTCAGGCGATCTGCGCCCAGGACAACGAGCCCGGCTGGCGCGAGAGCGAGCAGGGCCTCGGTCCGCGGGATCTGGCGATGCACATTGCATTGCCGGAGCTTGATGGCCGGATCATCAGCCGGCCGATCAGCTTCAAGGATCTGGCCTGGCGCAGCGAGCGCAGTCAGTCCGACGTGGTGTGTTATCGGGCCCAGCCCGAGCGCATGGATTTCGTCGCCGAACTGGCGCGGCGCTGGGTCGATCTGGCGCGGGTGCCGAACGCTGAAAAGCGCATCGCCCTGATCCTTGCCAACTACCCGACCCGGGACGGACGCATCGGCAACGGCGTCGGCCTCGACACGCCGGCTGCCGCGCTGAATATCCTGCGAGCGTTGCAGGCTGAAGGTTATCCGTTGCCGGCCGAACTGCCGGACAGCGGCACCGAACTGATCCAGCAATTGCTCGGCGGCGTCAGCAATGACCTCGACACCCTCGATCAGCGCCCGTGCCAGCAAAGCCTGGCGATGGACGATTACCTCGCGATGTTCAACGCATTGCCAGAAGCCAATCGCGCAGCGGTGCTGGAGCGCTGGGGTTCGCCGCAAAACGATCCGATGTGCCGTGACGGGCGAATGATGATCGCCGGCCTGCGGTTTGGCCTGACCTTCGTCGGGATTCAACCGGCGCGGGGTTATCAGGTCGATCCGAGCGCGGTGTATCACGACCCGGATCTGGTGCCGCCGCACGCGTACCTCGCGTTCTATTTCTGGCTGCGCCAGACCTACGGCGCTCACGGCGTGATTCATGTCGGCAAGCACGGCAACCTCGAATGGCTGCCGGGCAAAGGCGTGGGTCTGTCGGAGAACTGCTGGCCGGACGCATTGCTCGGGCCGCTGCCGAATATCTACCCGTTTATCGTCAACGATCCGGGCGAGGGTGCTCAGGCCAAGCGTCGCACTCAAGCGGTGATCATCGACCACTTGATGCCGCCGCTGACCCGTGCCGAAACCTACGGTCCGCTGCGCAATCTGGAACTGTTGGCGGACGAGTATTACGAAGCTCAGTTGCTCGATCCGCGCCGTGCCCGGGAGTTGCAGCGCGACATTCTGCAACTGGTGCGTGACACGCAGATTGATCGCGAATTGCAGCTGGACGAAGGCCTCGACAGCGATGCCGATGCGGCGATCTGGCTGCCGCGTCTGGATACTTATCTGTGTGACTTGAAGGAATCGCAGATCCGCGATGGCTTGCATGTTTTCGGTGAGTCGCCGACCGGGCGTTTGCGCATCGACACCTTGCTCGCGTTGCTGCGGATTCCGCGTGGCGATGGCAAGGGTGCGCAATCGAGTCTGTTGCGGGCGTTGGCCAAAGCGTTTCAGTTGGGGTTCGATCCGCTGGATTGTGCACTTGCCGACCCCTGGACTGGCCTGCGCCCAATGGAACTGCAATCGCTGAGCGATGAAGTCTGGCGCACGGCGGGAGATACCCGCGAGCGCCTGGAGCTGTTCGCCACCCAGTTGATCTCCCAGTCACTGCCATCCCCCTGTGGGAGCGAGCCTGCTCGCGATAGCGGTGGGTCATTCAAAACGGAATGGCCTGACCTGACGCCATCGCGAGCAGGCTCGCTCCCACAGGAGCCGCGCTGGGTTGAAGTCAGCGCGATCATTGAGAACCTGCGCGAAGTGATCGCCCCGCGTCTGGACGCCTGCGGCCCGGCCGAAATGCACGGCTTGCTTGATGCCCTCAGCGGCCGTTTCGTCCCGGCCGGCCCGAGCGGAGCGCCAAGTCGCGGCCGCCTCGACGTGCTGCCAACCGGGCGCAATTTCTATTCGGTGGACGTGCGTAATCTCCCAACCACCACGGCCTGGCGAATCGGCTTCCAGTCGGCAACCCTGATTCTCGAGCGGCACCTGCAGGATCACGGCGATCACCTGCGCCAGCTCGGCCTGTCGGTCTGGGGCACCGCGACCATGCGCACCGGCGGTGACGACATCGCCCAGGCCATGGCGCTGATGGGTGTGCGTCCGGTGTGGGCCACCGGCAGTCAGCGGGTCGATGATTTCGAGATTCTGCCGCTGAGCCTGCTCGACCGACCTCGGGTGGATGTCACGTTGCGGGTCTCCGGATTTTTCCGCGATGCGTTCGCCAACCTGATCCGCCTGTTCGACGCTGCCGTACAAGCCGTGGCGGAACTGGACGAGCCGGACGATCTCAATCCGCTGGCCGCCAAAGTGCGTGCCGAGCGTGAGGCGCTGCGCCAGTCCGGGCTGGATGAAGAGGCTGCCCGACGTCAGGCCGGCTGGCGGATCTTCGGTGCCAAACCCGGCGCTTATGGCGCGGGCGTGCAGGGCGCCATCGATGGTCGACTCTGGCAAACCCGCGAGGATCTGGCCGAGGTCTACCTGAACTGGGGCGCCTACGCTTACGGCGGTTCCGATGAGGGCACCGCCGCCCGCGAGCAATTCGTCCAGCGCCTGAGCCAGGTGCAGGCCGTGCTGCAAAACCAGGACAACCGCGAGCATGACCTGCTCGATTCCAACGACTATTACCAGTTCCAGGGCGGCATGCTCGCCGCTGTGGAAAGTCTGCGCGGCGAGGTGGCGGCCAGTTATCACGGCGATCACAGTCAGCCGGATCTGCCGAAGATCCGCACCTTGAAGGAAGAGCTGAACCGTGTCATCCGCTCCAGGGCGGCGAATCCGAAATGGATCGACGGGGTCAAGCGCCACGGCTATAAAGGCGCGTTCGAACTGGCGGCGACAGTCGATAACCTGTTTGCCTTCGACGCCACCACGCAACTGATCGACGATCACCAGTACGCCTTGCTGGCCGATGCGTATCTGCTGGACCCGGCGACCCGCGACTTTGTGCGCGAGCATAATCCCCACGCGCTGCGCGACATGACCGAACGCATGCTCGAAGCACAGCAGCGCGGGATGTGGCAGGAACCGGGCGCCTACAAAGAGGCCCTGGAAAACCTGCTGCTGGACATAGAAGAAGAGAGCTGAGACTGAACATGACCGACACCCCGCATTTCCCGCTCTCCGCCGTGGTCGGCGCCGATGACTTGAAACTGGCGCTGTACCTGACAGCCATCGACCCGAAGATCGGCGGCGTGCTGATCGAAGGCCCGCGCGGCATGGCCAAGTCGACGCTGGCCCGGGGTCTGGCGGATCTGTTGGCCAGTGGTCA
The DNA here is from genome assembly GCF_024749205.1 of Pseudomonas sp. B21-021. NCBI lineage: Bacteria > Pseudomonadati > Pseudomonadota > Gammaproteobacteria > Pseudomonadales > Pseudomonadaceae > Pseudomonas > Pseudomonas sp. B21-021. Next base: position 3,578,916 of record NZ_CP087192.1, on the reverse strand, counting down.
GTTCGTCACCTTGCCGTTGGGGGCGACGGAAGAGCGGCTGGTCGGCACGCTGGATCTGGACGCGGCATTGAGCGACGGTCGTGCGCAGTTTTCTCCGGGTGTGCTGGCCAAGGCTGACGGCGGTGTGTTGTACGTCGATGAAGTGAATCTGCTGCCGGATCATCTGGTGGATCTGCTGCTTGATGTGGCTGCCAGCGGCACCAACCTGATCGAGCGTGACGGGATTTCCCATCGGCATTCGGCGAAGTTCGTATTGATCGGCACGATGAACCCGGAAGAGGGTGAGTTGCGTCCGCAATTGCTGGATCGGTTCGGCCTCAACGTCGCCCTGAGCGGTCATACGGCGCCGGCCGAGCGCGGGCAGATCATTCGTCGTCGGCTGGATTTCGACAGCGATCCGCAGGCGTTCTGTGCGCAGTGGGAGGCTGAGCAGCAAGCTCTGCGTCAGCGCTGCGAGAACGCCCGCAAGGTTTTACCGGGTATCCCGCTGGATGACGCGGCGTTGGCGCAGATCACCGAGCGCTGCTTCGCGGCAGGCGTCGACGGTTTGCGCGCCGATCTGGTCTGGCTGCGTGCGGCGCGGGCTCATGCGGCGTGGCGTGGCGCGGAAGCCATCGCCGAGCAGGACATCGATGCGGTGGCTGAATTTGCACTGCGTCATCGTCGCCGCGAACAGTCTTCATCCCCTGCGCAGCCACCGGCGCAATCGCCATCCGGCACTAACGCCGAACCGAGCGAAGGGCAGGGGCAGTGGGGCGAAATGCCGGCGCCGGCACTCTCGACCGGTGCTCGCCGCGAAGTGCCTGTCTGGCCAAAAAAGCCCTAGGCATTCGCCCCCGATCCGAAGCGGGGGCGAATGCCAGACCCCGCGCCGGACGCCTCGATAACGGTCGCCAGGGCAAGCGTCACGCGGCTCGCAGTGGCTCGGTGAACTGGCCCGGAACCTTGCTCAATGGCCGTCCGAAAACCAGAGCGGATCTGCTGTTTCAACTGCGCACCCGCACGCCCCATGAACTGTGGCTGGTGATCGTCGACGCCTCCGCTTCGACCCGTCGCCATCAGGCATTGAGTGATGCCAAGGGCGTACTCGCGCAACTGTTCGACGACGCTTACCGGCAGCGCGCACGGCTTGCATTGTTGACCGCGAGCGGCGCTGCGCCGAAATGGCAGGTGCAGGGGCTGAAGGCCTCCAGCGGGTTACGCGCGTGGCTCGATGGCTTGGGCGCGGGAGGCGGCACGCCTCTGTTGGCAGCGCTGACGGAAGCCGGGCATTGGCTGGCGGTGCGGCGCAAGCGTTTCCCCGCCGAACAGCACCGGTTGCTGGTGATCACCGATGGCCGATTGAAAGACTGTCCGGAACTGCCCGGGCTCGCGTGCCCGGGCCTGTTGATCGATATCGAGCGCGGGCCGATTCGCCTGGGCCGCGCGAAACAATTGGCGACAGCACTGGACGCCGATTACCGGCATATCGACGAGTTGTTGTCGGTCTGAGAGCTATGCTGCAGTAAGGCCAAATCACAGGGAGTGAATCATGCGCGTACTGGTCGCCAATCCGCAGGACGATTTTCGCGTCAAGGCCTACGCCGGCACCAACGGCGTGCTGCTCGCCATGGACCTCGCCGAACCCCGCCGCAAAGGTCTGCTGGGGTTTGCCATCGAAAAGCAGCAGGGCGACAAGCCGTGGCTGTTCCTGTTCAACAGCCTGACTTTTCCCGGCAAGGTTCACACCTTCCCGCAGTTTCACGCCACGCCGAGCGACAAGGCGCCGCTGCAGAAATTTCGCTGGGCCGATTACGCGGTCAATCCCGGCATGACGATTCACTATCGCGTGCACCTGGCGTATGGCACGCCGGATGTGCCGCAACTCGGTGAAGCGCTGGAACTGACAATCCGCTCCGACGACGGTCATCCCGCCAACCAGGGCGTGATCTTCAACCGCGCCGTGGCCGCCAGTCAGGCGTTTCAGCGCAAATTTCCCAATCTCGACGCACAGATCAGCGCCAACAAAAACATGCCCATCGAAGCCTGGCCCGATGCAGCGCGTCAGTGGCTGGAGAACGGTCTGCTCGGGCGCCTGCAAGGGTTTATCGAGCGTGCAGTCGACGGCCAGTGGGCGCTGGACATCGCGATCTACGAATACCAGTTGCAAGCCATCATCGACACGGTGAACGCGGCGTTCGATCGAGGTGTTCAGGTGCGCGTGCTGTATCACGCCCGGCCCGACGACGAAGACACGACGATCAACGAAGCGAGCCTTGCGAAACTGCCGTCGACGAGCAAACGCGGGCGGGTCACTCACAACATTTTCCATAACAAGTTCATCGTCCTCAGCCGCCTGGACGGAGGCGGTGAGCGCCAGCCGCAAGCGGTGCTGTGCGGCAGCACCAACTTCACCGCCAACGGCGTGTACCGCCAGGCCAACGTGGTACATGTGCTGGACGATTCGGCGGTCAGCGCGAGTTACCTGAAAACCTTCGAACAGATCTGGGCCGAGCCGGCGGACGTCGGCACCACTCGCGACTGGATCACCCAACACAACCCGATGAACCCGGCGCAGCCCTTGTTCGCCGGGTTTTCACCGCGTACCGGCGGCGCCGATCTGCGGGAGTTCGTCGATATCATCGAGGGGGCGAAAAAAGACCTGCTGTTCGTCACCGCATTCGCCTTGCCGGACGCGATTCTCAACGCATTGCTCGGCCAGCCCCACGACGACATCCTGCGTTACGGCCTGCAAAACACCGTCAGCCGCATCACCGGGTTTCACGCCGACCGAACTGCCGAATTCGCCGCCACCGCGTTGCTCAACACCGGGCTGGAAGGCTGGCTGCGGGAGAACATGAAGGGCCAGAAAGGCAACCTGCTGGTGCACACCAAAGCGGTGGTCACCGACTTCACCAGCGACAGCCCGACCCTCATCAGCGGCAGCCACAACCTCAGTTCCTCGGCCAGCAACGGCAATGACGAGAACTACCTGATCATTCGCGGCGACACCGATCTGGCGGACCGTTATGGCCTGGAACTGCTGCGGTTCTACGAGCATTACCGTTTTCGCTACTTCGCGAAGAAACTGGCGTTGAAGCAGGTACAGCCGTTGGCGGCGGATGACAGCTGGACCAACGACTACTACGTCGAGGACGATCTGCGCCAATTGTCTCGCCTGCGATTTGCCGGGCGTTAGCGAGGGCGAGAGGGCTTATACCTTTTCACCGAATTCTTTCTCAGGTTGCTCATATGAGCCGGAGTAGGTCATGGATAACAAAATAGAGAGTTCGATACGGCCTGACGAGAGCTTGCAAAAGCGCGACGAGAACTCGAAAAGACCAGACGAAAGTTCAACTGACTCGCGTCAAACGGATCCGTTACAGGGGCAGCGTTCAAGGCAGCGTATCCCGCCAGAAAATCTTTTTCGGTCATCAGAAACCAAGCAAACCGTACGTGAAAAGTCCAACGCAGCATCAAATGAAACCTCCGTGCAATCAGAGATCCCCCAACAAGACCCACCACTTCAGGTACCCAAAGAGGTAGTGGAGATGGCACGGGCCTTTGAATCAGCCCAGGAAAAGCGGATCAACCCTTCGGCTAGCACATCCATAGCGATTACTCAGAACGATGACCCATGGGCAACTGATCTGGACGATCGCCTGGGTGCAAACGATGAGGCGAAAGCGTTTGCACGCCTGGCCGTTGCCAAGGATTTCACGCCTCCGCTGGCGATTGGATTGTTTGGTAACTGGGGCAGCGGAAAGTCGTTCTTCATGCGGCTGATCTATCAACACATCGAGCGTTTGAGCCAAGGCAAACCGACTGCCCAAGCCCCTGAGTCAGGTTCGGAGGCATTTCATACGGATGTCGTACAGATTCGATTCAATGCCTGGCATTACGCGGAGACCAACCTGTGGGCCAGTCTTGTCAGTCACTTGTTCATCGAACTGGATCGCTGGTACATAAAGCACAATCCCGAGGTACGTGACCCTTTGCTCGAGCATTTGTCGACTTCTCGAATGTTGACGATGGATGCTGCTCAGGAACTGGTACGTCGCCGCCGTGAGCAGCGCGCTGCCGCAGAGCAACTGCTCAAGGCTCGTAATGAACTGGAGGAGGCTCATGCAAAAACAGTTACTTCGCCCTTGCTCTATCTTGAAACATTGAGTGAGATTCTCGGCGCCGATGCTCCAGCCAAAGAGGTTCAAGCGGCAAAAACCGAGATGGCGAACGCTGCCAGATTACTTGGAATCGATACTTTGGCTGATAGCGTCAAGGATTTTCAGAGCATATCCAGTGCATTAGGTAACGAGGCTGGAAAAGCCAGGTTGCTGGCCACCGGTTACAAGTCTCAACTGCTGAATTGGTGGAGCGTAGGGGCATTCGCCACGCTCATTCTGGCGTTGCCATGGCTCGCGACAGGGCTGACATTGCTAAAAAACCAGTTTCCTTCACTGGAAAGTCTGCATGAGGGCTTGATTCTGTCGAGTTTTGCAGTGGTGGCGGTGACGACTCGTCTGCGCTACATCTGGGATACGGCTCGCGCGGCATTGAAACAACTGGAAGCCGGCAAGAAGGCCCTGGATAAAGTCATCAAGAGCGAGCTTGCCGATAAGGAAAAGTCGTTTGAGGCCGCGCGCGAAGGGTTGGCCAGGATGAATGCTTGCGTCGAAGAGGCCAAGGCATTGGTGCAGGTCACCAGCGAGCAATTGGCTTTGGCTAACCACGATTTCTCTCAAGGTACAGGGGCCGGTCGCCTGAAAAAATTTGTTCGTGCCCGCGCGACTGACGGGGCCTACGCGCAGCACTTGGGACTGATCGCTACCGTACGCAAGGACTTCGAAGAGCTGGCCTTTAATGTGGCCGAAGCGGGCAGCCTGAGGGAGTCCGTCGAGGCGGAACGTGAGGCATTTGCTGCGAAAATGAAGGAGTTTCTGAAGGAGAACAAAACGTTGCTGGATGATGAGGACATTGCGAAGTTAGAAGCAACGGCAGAGCAATCTGAAACTGACGTTCAATCATTCAAACGCATTGTGCTCTATATCGATGATCTGGATCGGTGCTCGCCGGATAAAGTTGTAGAAGTCTTGCAGGCGGTGCATCTGTTACTGACGTTCCCGTTGTTCGTGGTGATGGTTGCCGTCGATGTGCGCTGGGTACGCAAGGCATTGCTTCAACATTATCCGGAATTGATGGGTGAAGTCGGAGAACAACAGACAGCATCGGTATCTGACTATCTGGAGAAGATTTTCCAGATTCCCTATTGGATGCGTCCAATGGACAAGGCGTCCAGTGCGCAGTTCTTGAATGGACGGCTGGAAAGAATGAAAGGTGCCGAGTCCGTGAAACCGATAGGCTCGATACTCGATGGCCATGCCAGAGTGAACGTTCCCGACGTTGAAGATGTTACTGCCCAGGCACTGCACATCACGCCAGGTGAGACCGACGCATTGCAAAAGCTTGCGCCCTGCATTGGTCCGTCCCCCCGACGTGCGCTTCGTTTCCTGAACGTCTATCGCTTGATCAAGGCCAGCCTCAAAACTGAAGACATCAAGGCGCTGGACGTCGGTGAATACAAGGTTCTGCTGACTCTGTTGGCGATTGCAATGGGAACTCCGGTTTGTTTTTCACAAGTGCTGAAGTCCCTAGCGAATACGTCGGGCAGTTGCGCGATGAGCGACATCAAATCGCTGACTCTTTACAAACAAACGGATGAATTCCGAGCCGAATACAAACGTTTTGGTGAAATTCTGGATATCTACACAGGGATGGTTTCGAAACAGAAAGGTGGATCGAAGTATCGAGTCGAAAAATACACGGGCATCATCCAACGTTACTCGTTTGATGGCTAATCCATAGCGAATCAGCCGTTCGCCTTAAATGGCTCATCAGTATCAGGCAGACATCGCCTGTCTGTACTGACGGGTCCGGCGGCTGAGGTACAAGCGGTCGCGGATCAGCGCCCAGAGTGCCGACACCTCGGGTTTGGGCTGGCGGCCACGGCTCAGGCGGGCCATCTGGAAGCGCACCACGGCCATGTTCGCCAGCGCGGCCCGCGGTTTGCGTTTCCAGCGGATCGGCGGCAGTTGCGGCTCACTGTTGCGGCCTTCGCGCCAGTGCTTGACCAGGCTCGGCTCGATGGCGAGTGCAGTGGCGATGCCGGCCATGGCGATGCCGCTGTCGAGCACTTGTTCGACCACGGGCAAGCGGCGGATACCGCCGGTGACCATCACCGGCATGCGCGCGACGCTGGCCAGTTCCGTGGCCATTTCCAGAAAGAACGCCTCACGGGCAAGGGTGCGTCCGTCACGCGCTTCGCCTTGCATTGCTGGCGCTTCGTAGCTGCCGCCGGACAGTTCCAGCAGGTCGATGGGTTGCTCGTTGAGCCATTCGATCACCTGACGCGCGTCGTCGGTGTCGAAGCCGCCGCGCTGGAAGTCCGCCGAATTGAGCTTCACCGTCACGCAAAACTGCGGCGATACCGCTTGGCGGATGGCCTCGATCACCGACAGCAGCAGACGCGCACGGTTTTCCAGCGAGCCACCCCAGCGGTCGGTGCGGCGATTGGTCAGCGGCGAGAGAAACTGACTGAGCAGGTAGCCGTGAGCAGCGTGAATCTGCACGCCGGTGAATCCGGCTTTTTCGGCGAGCGCGGCGCTTTTGGCGAAACGTTGAATGACTTCTTCGATATCGTCCTCGGTCATTGGCTTGGGCTCGGCGAACAGTTTCGAGAACGAGCCCATTTCCAATGCCACCGCCGACGGCGCCAGCGCTTGCTGGCCCATGTTGGCGAAGGTCTGACGTCCGGGGTGATTGAGTTGGACCCAGACCTGCGCGCCGCCGCTGCGGGCGATTTCGGCCCATTGGAGGAAACGCTCCAGATGCCGCTCGTCTTCGAGTACCACGCCACCGGGCCCGGTCATGGCACGGCGGTCAATCATCACGTTACCGGTCAACAGCAACCCGGCACCGCCGTCGGCCCAGGCCTGATAAAGGCGGAACAGTTCGCGCGAAGGTGCCTGGTCACGGTCCGCGAGGTTTTCTTCCATCGCGGCTTTGGCTATACGGTTGCCGACGGTCTGACCGTTGGGCAGATTCAAAATCTGGAAGGGCGACATTGCTTGACTCCTCATCAGTGATGGAGAGAGGCTAAGCTTAAAGTTAACTTTAATGTCAAGCGGGCGAATCGAGGCTGAAATGAAAATCGGTGAATTGGCGCAGCAGAGCGGGTTGAGCGCTTCGAGTATTCGTTTTTATGAGGCTCAGGGACTGATTCCCAAAGTGGAGCGCCAGGGCAATGGTTACCGACGTTACCCGCCACAAGTGCTGCAGACCCTGAACATCATCCGCAGCGCCCAGCAGGCCGGCTTTTCCCTGGAAGAACTCAAACAGTTGTTGCCGGCTGCCGGAACCGGTGAATTCAAGCACGATGAGCTGGTGGCAGGCCTGACCCGAAAGGTAGAGCAGATCGAAGTCATGCAGCAGCATCTGGCCCAGAGCAAGGCGCGGTTGCTGGAGGTGATCGACAACATTCAGTCCAAGCCCGAAGGCATGAGCTGCGGTGCCAATGCAGACCGCGTGTTGTCGATGCTTTACCCGTAAAAGTCCGGAGATGTCTGCGGCGTACAGATTTTGAAATGATTTCCAGCTGTAGGAAAAGTCATCTGAGCCTGTACGCTTCAAGGCCTTTTTTCATTCAGGATTTGCATGAACACCCTCTCGGAGCCTCCCAGTTCTATTCCAGAAACCCCGTTCCCCTCGCGCCACGGCGCGGTCTTGACGCACTCGCAACATCCAGTCTTCCGACTACCGACTATCGTTGATGGCGCAGCCTTCGAGCTTTCGCGCCGCACTTTGCCGTGTCTGGCAGCCTGAATTCACTGACGAGAGATAGAGACAGATTATGGAATGGTTAGCGGATCCCACGGCATGGTTGGGCTTGTTGACACTGATCGTGCTGGAACTGGTACTGGGTATCGACAACCTGGTGTTCATCGCGATCCTGGCGGACAAACTGCCGCCGCATCAGCGCGACCGCGCACGCATCATCGGCTTGAGCCTGGCGCTGATCATGCGTCTTGGCCTGCTGGCGAGTATTTCCTGGCTGGTTACCCTCACGGCACCGTTGTTCGAAGTGTTCGGCAAGAGCTTCTCCGGCCGTGACCTGATCATGCTGTTCGGTGGTGTGTTCCTGTTGTTCAAGGCGACCATGGAGTTGCACGAACGCCTGGAAGGCCATATCGGCGAGCGTTCGACCAACACCGCTTATGCGCTGTTCTGGCCGATCGTGGCGCAGATCGTCGTGCTCGACGCGGTGTTCTCCCTGGACGCGGTGATTACGGCCGTGGGCATGGTCGATGAACTGGCGGTGATGATGATCGCGGTGGTCGTGTCCATCGGTGTGATGATCGTGGCCAGCAAGCCGCTGACCCGCTTCGTCAACGCCCACCCGACGGTGATCATGCTGTGTCTGGGCTTCCTGATGATGATCGGTTTTGCCCTGACGGCCGAAGGCCTGGGCTTCCACATTCCGAAAGGTTATCTGTACGCCGCCATTGGTTTCTCGATCCTGATCGAAATCTTCAACCAGATCGCCCGCGCTCGTCGCAAGCGCTCGATGCAGGGCTTGCGCCCGATGCGTGAACGCACGGCTCATGCGGTGATGCGTCTGTTGGGTGGTCGCAAACTGGCGGTGGAAGAGGTCGGCGAGGAAATTTCCGACTTGCTGGACAACGGTGAAGCGCCGAGCGCGGAGCTGTTCGACCGTCGCGAGCGGGTGATGATCAGCGGCGTGCTGCAATTGGCCGAACGACCGATTCGCGCCTTGATGACGGTACGTGCCGATGTCGATCACATTGATCTGGCCGACGACGCCGAGGCTATTCGTACGCGATTGATGCATTCGTCCTACTCGCGCTTGCCGTTGATTCGTAACGGCGCGGTGGATGAGCCACTGGGCTTTGTGCACAAGAAGGAACTGCTCAAGGAATACCTGGCCGGCAACGAGCCGAACCTTGAACACCTGGCGCGCAAGACCGTCAATCTGCTGGACAGTTATTCGATTCTCAACGCACTGGAACAAATGCGTGCGGCCTCGACCCACATTGCCTTTGTGGTCAATGAATTCGGTGATTTTGTTGGTGTATTGACCATGACCGACATTCTCGAATCGATTGCCGGCGAACTGCCGGACGCCAGCGAAATCGCCGGCCCCGACGTGGTCGAGGAGCAGGGCGGGTTCATCGTCAACGGTGCATTGAACCTGACCCGCATCCGCGAGCACACCGGTTTTCGCGCCGAGCCGACCGAGGATTACCAGACCCTCGCCGGGCTGGTGATGAGCCTGCTGGATCGCCTGCCGATGAAGGGCGATCGACTGGAACATGAAGGTTGGGGCATGACCGTGATGGCGGTCGAAGAACGTCGCGTGACGCGGGTGCTGCTGGTGCGTGAGGCCTGACGGCCTCACTGATGAAAAGTGTACCGGTCCTTGCCGGTATGCTTTGACTCGTACAACGCTTCATCGGCCTTGATCAGGGCCTGATTGAGGGTGTCGCCATCTTCGACCCGGGCCAGACCGATGCTGATGGTCACCGGGTGCTGGGTCGGTTGCTCACGCACCACCCGGCACAATTCCCCGGCCAGCGCCTCGACATCCTCGCGGCGCACACCGGCCAGATAGATTGCAAACTCCTCACCGCCCAACCGTGCGTACTCGAAACGTGACATCACGGTTTTGATGTCCGCCGCGATGCGCTTGAGCACCTCATCGCCGATGTCGTGGCCGTACACATCATTCACTTTCTTGAAGTTGTCGATGTCGATCATCGCTAGGTAATGGTCGTGCTCGCGCGGCACGGCTTGCAGGGTTTTTCCGGCGCGGGTCATGAACGAGCGACGGTTGGGGATTTCGGTGAGGGTGTCGTTGTAGGCCTGGTCCAGCAACAGCTTGGACATGATGTAGTTGTAGAGCTTGGCCTCGCGCAGCTTCAAAAACGTATAGATCGTCAACCCGCAGAGAAACACGGCGTACGCGATGGTCATCACGCCTTTGAGTTCGAAAAGGCCGACTTCGGTACCAAAAAACGGATTGAGCACCAGCCAGATCACCCCTTGCGAGGTGTAAAACGACCAGCGGCTGATGGGCAGAACCGAAATGCTGTAAAGCATGCTCGAGGCGCCCAGCACCAGCCACGCAGGTTGAAAACTGGCGGGCAGGCCGTCGATCAGCAGTCGCACGCCAACGGTCATGGCAACGACGAACAGGATGTTCAGGATGTCGAAATGGGCGGCTTTTCGCGTGAACAGCAGAATGACCGCCTGAATCGAAAACACCGTCAGAAACACCATCGATCGCCAGGTAAAACCTTGCCCGCCCAGAAAACTGACGATCAAATCGAAGACAATCCAGACACTGATGCTTGCCAGATAAATCAGCAGGCAGAACCTGTGCAGCCGCTCGAATTCATGCTGGATGAACTCGCTCCATAGCTCGGCAGGCGCGGTCTTCTTCAGGACTTCGTCTTCAATGGTTTTGTACATTGCTGCCCGGATGCCTGCGTTGGTTATCGAGGATGACCGAGCCCCACGGCCGATAGCGCAGGGAAAACACCGCGTTCTGATGGCAGCCGGTCGAGGTCGCATCCGGGTTGGCCGGTTCGGCACGGAAGGGCTCGCCCTCGCGGCTGACCTGTCGGAAGGCCTCGCGCACGATCCCCACGGAGCAGGGCAGTGCACTGGCGTAACCGTTGCGCACCAGTGGTGACAAACGACCGGTGCCTGCGCCGTCCTGCCACCAGACCTGCGCACCGGCCGCCGTCAATTCGCCCAGCCATTGACCGTTGACCGCCGGGGCCAGCTTGCCGGCACTGAAGGCGCTGACATGCAGCGGTGCATCCAGCTTCGCGGCGAAGTCCTTCAACTGACGCTCAAGCGTGGCCCGTCGATCTGCTGCCAGAAAGTGCAGGTCGTCCAGTTCCAGCGGCAGATACCAGCCGCTGACCGGCAGCTTCCAGTCCTGGCGCAGCTTCTGCTGCTGAGCCAGTGACTGACCCAGTTGTGCCTGCCAGTAAGCGCCGAGGCCGGCGCTGTCCAGTTCATCGATGCGCTTGTAGTAGGCCGGGTCCATCGCCAGGCCGAGCACCAGTTGCAGACCTTGTCGTTGAGCGAGTTTCAGGCTGTTGGCGAGCCAGCCATTGGCGCCGCCGAAGTCCGAGTCGCCATAGGCCGTCCACTGCACGATCACGGTTCGCGTGCCTTGTTTCGCGGTGTCTTGCCAGACTTTCTGCCACTGCGCCTGAGTCAGGCCGGCATCGACATTCAGCGGCTGATAGAAGACACGCTCATCGGCCTTGGCGACAGTGGCACTCATCAGTAGGCACAAACACAACATCCATCGAGCCATCAGAAATTCCACTCCACGCCCAGCAGTACACCGTTGCCGCCTTCATACAGATTGCCGCCCAGCGACTGTTGATATTCGGTGCGAACCGTCAGTTTCGAGCGGTAGGCGTTGTAGCGATCCTCGTCGTACCACCATTGCCAGCGCAGACCGACACCGGTGCGCAGGTCCTGGCGCCAGTCGTTGCTCGGGTCCTGGCTGGCAAACTCGAGGAAGCCGTAAGGCATGATCGTCTGGGCTCCGCTGAACGGCAGTTTCCAGGCGTGACCTTGCTGGAAGCGCGACAGCCACTGGTGATCGCCGGCCTTGGTCCACCAGGCCGCGTCGAGGTAAAGGAAACGCTCGTCCCATTCGTTTTCGTCGACCCGCCAGTCATTGCGGTACTTGCCCTGATCAAGGAACGAAGCGGTGGCGCGCAGCAGGTAGTCGGTGCTGGTGCGACCGAAGCGATCGTAGTCGTGACCCTGATCCCAGACTTTCACCGGGCTGAACAACTGTCCCAGGCGCATGCCGCCGCTGCCATCGTCGCTGACACCGGTTTGCTTGTAGATTTCCGCATACAGGTTGACGTTGGCCGTGCCCCACGGTTTGTAGCGCAGGCCGACGCCGGTAGCGAAGGTTTCGCCATAGCTGGAGCGACCTTGGCCACCGAACAACAGCCGGCCGTAAACCGACAGCGTACTGCCGGCCCGACTCGGTTCTTCACCCAGCGCGTGATCCCACATCGCGACCTGGACGTTCTGCGAGCGGGTCACTCGTTTGCTGCCTTCACTGTCATCCGGGCGCAGGAAGTCGTTGGTCGAAACTCCGGCCGGTGACCAGGTGCTGGCGACGGTGAAACTGTCACGCCGTGACAAGGTTTCATGGGCGCGGCGCTGACGATAACGGCGGGCCTCCATGCTGCCGTCTTCGTCATCGGCCGCCACCGGGTTCTGCTCCAGATCGATCACCCGGCGCAGTTCCTTGCGTGCGGAGGCGCTATCTTCGGTTTCGTCGTAGCGCCAGGCCAGGGTTTCGCCGAGGCGGTAATCCTCGGGGAAATCCCGGGTCGCCTGTTGCAGATACGGAATCGCCGTGGCGCGCTCTTCGCGGGTTTCGGCACCGGACAGACGCATGCCGTAGTCGGCGCGATAACGCGGGTTGTTCGGCTCGCGGCGTACCGCTTCGGCCAGCCACGCGGTGCTTTGTGGCAAGTCTCCGGCCTTTTGCGCGGTGACCGACGCGGCGTAGAATTGTCCGGCATCCGGTGCCTGTTGCAGGGCCTGCCGCTGACGTTGCAGTGCCTGGGCGTGATCACCCCGCGCGTCGGCGATGGCTGCGCCGAGGGCCCACTCATTGGCGCCGCGAGTGGTGCTTTGTTGCCAGTAGGTTTCTGCGGTCTGGCTGTCACCAACATTCAGGGCGCTGCGACTGGCTGTCAGACGCGCGTTGTCGCTGAGTTCGGCGGTCGGGATGCTGCGCCAGATCGTCAGTGCACCGGCAGAATCACCGGCCGCTTCCAGGGCATAGGCCAGCGGCAGACGACTGCCGCGATCACCGAGTTTTTCAGCCTGCTGGTAATAGACGACGGCTTCACCCGGGCGATCAGGCATGGCGCAGCGACCGAGCGCGCGGTAATCGCCCGCCGCTTGCGCGTGGCTGCCGATGGCTTGCTGCACGGCGTCGCACTGGCCGGTCTCCGCGAGTTGCGCGAGCAGTTGGCCGCGCGTGGCGCCGTCCACCCGGTTGAGCAGCAGCGCCATGCGCCGCTGTTGCTCTGGTGTCGTTGTTGGCGCAGCGGCATACAAACCGGCCAGGCGCTGCAACGCCGTCGCTGGCAAACGCCCGTCATGGCGATCGAACGCAGATTCCAGCAACTGTTGAGCGTGCGCGTGATCGCCGGCATTTACCGCCAGGTAAGTGGCCTGATTGAGCGAGGAAAGATTGCCGGTTTGCCGGTAATGCAGTTCCCACAGGGTTTCCGCTTCGATCATTCGCCCCATGCGCTGCGTCAGCTCCGCCCGGCGCTTGACGATATCGGGCGTCTGCTTCTGACCGGCCAGCCAGGCGTTGACCTCGGCGCTGCGACCTTGCTTCTGCCAGATGTCGAGCACCTGCGTTTGCCGACGGCTATCCCAAGGCTCCGGTAGACGGGTACTTTGCAATTGATCCGTGGCTTGCAGGCGCTGGGCGAGTACCAGCCAGGTCTGAGGATCGTCCGTCGGTGTACAGCTGCGCAGTTGCTTGAGCGCCGCTTCCGGATCCTGGCGCGACAGCCATTCGGCGGTTTCCAGGCAAGGCCGTTGCAAATCGTTGCTCAGGCGCTGCACGGTGGGCACGTCTTCGGTCTTGCGCGCCAGTTCCCACAAACGTTGACGTTGCGCCGGGTCGGCGAGGTCGCTCGCCGGTAGCGACTGCATCCAGCGTAGGGCCTGTTGCTCGTGGCCCATGGCGATGGCGCGGTCGACCATCGCCAGGCGAATGTTGCGCGCGGCCTCGGGACTCGGCGCCTGTTGCAGCAGTTGCTGCAGCGGCTTTTCATCGAGGCGTTGCACATACGCGTTGGCCAGCCGTTGCCAGCCTTCGGCGTCCAGTTGTTTGCGTGCGGCCAGCGGCGCCAGTTGGTCGATGCTGCCGCTCCAGTCGCGCAGTTGCTCCGACCAGTTGGCGCGGGCCAGGCGCAGGATGTTGTCGTCACCCTTGGGCGCCAGTTGTGCCAGCCAGTCATGGGCCTTGGCCGCGCCGCCGAACTTGGCCAGGCTCAGGCTGTAAGCCTGCCACAGACGCACGCGGTCATTCAGATTGCTGGTGGCCATCCAGCTTTCAACTTGCGTGCTGGTTGGCGGATCCTGTTCGATCCAGGTCAGGCGCAGGTCGAGCAGGGCTTCGCTGTTGTCCGGCAACGCTTGCAGCGCTTCCTTGTAACGACGTTGCTTGGCCAGGGACTCTACCAACAGCGCCCGGGCCTCGTCGTTTTTCGGGACCTTTTCCAGCAAGTGACGCATCAGTCGTTCGACTTCTTTCCAGTTGCCCTTTTTCGCCTCGCGATAGCTGCGGTCCATGTAGGGGTAGCTGCGGAACTGTTCGAAGTCGCTCAGCGGTGCCGCTTGCAGCGGATACGCGGTGCTCAGGCCCAGCAAAAGGCTGCCCATCAGCAGGGTTTGACGATGCACAGGCTTCATGCGACCTCCCGGACGATGCGGTAGGCGGCTTGCTGTTCGCTGGCCTGATCGGCCAGGGCCTGTTCCAGTACTTCCGGGGTAATCATGCCCCGGGAAATCAAATGCTCGCCGAGTGACATGTGCTCGGCATCGAAGTCGATCAGCGCCTGATTGAACAGGGTCGGCGGCACCATGCCGCGCACCTGCAACAGATTGCCCAGCAGCACCTGATGGCGGCTGACCCGTTCCAGCAGGGCCTCATCGTCCTGATGGCGCTCAAGCACTTCGAGCATATGACGCACTTCCTCATTCTGGCGGGGGCTGGCGTACCAGTAGCGAATCCCCAATGTGACGCGGCCCTGTGGTGCGAGACGGCTGCGCACCGGGCGTTTCAATTGACGGCTGATGGCGCCCAGCGAGACCTGGCTGACCGGGCCTTCGGAGGCCAGAATCAGGGTGTCGCCTTCTTCGGCCACCGGCAAAATGCCGTAGTGGGAGGCGACCCGGCGCGGTACGGCATCGATCAGACGTTTGTCGAGCTTGAACGGATTGAGTGGCGCCCATTCCAGATCCAGTTGCTCGGCGAGGGTTTGAACCAGCTGAGTGCTGTCGATGTACTCACGCAGCAACAGTTCGCGGCCCAGTCGACGGCGCACGGGGCTGGTGATCGCCGCTTCCAGCTGTTCTTCGGTAAGCAGGCCTTTTTCCACCAGTCGATGGCCGAGCGGAGTACGTTGCGCCGTGGTCAGCGCCGGGAATTCGTGGGTAGTCTTGTCCCAGGCCACGCGCCGTGAATCGCCCATTTCCATGACCTGACGCAGGGCACGCAGGTTGGCGAAGAAGTTGACGAAGTTGCTCCACATCATGCGCGGCGCCGACAGTAGACCTTCAACCAATCCGTAGTAACGAGTGACGAACCAGCCGCGCTGGAACAGGCGGTTGAGCAGCATCAGGCCGTTGAGCCACAACAGCACCGAGAGCAGCGAGCTGTCGGCGAGGATCGAGGGATAGCGCCACGAGTCCGGGGAAATGATCGTCACCGCCCACATCGCCAGCAGCACCAGGAACAGCAGGTTCACCAGAAAGCTCAGCAGGTAGGCGATCAGCCCGCGACGGTCGCGCCACAGGAAGTAGTTGAGCAGGCCCTTGCGGCTCCAGCCGAGGTTCTTGGTGCCCTGGAACACGATGCCGACAATCCACCGCGATTTCTGCCGAATTGCGTGTTGCAAGTCGCGGGGAAAGTGCTCGCGCACGCAGATCACCTGGGAGAATTCGCGGTTCATGCCGAACACCCAGGGTTGCTCCAGCGCCAGTTTCGGATCGCTGACCGAATAACGGGCGAAGATGCATTTCATGCCTTTCTGCTTGAGGCGGAAACCGATGTCGTAATCCTCGGTGAGACTCTGCACATCGAAGGCAATGCCGTCGCCGTCTTCCAGCAGGGCGCTGATGGCCTTACGGCTGAAGCAGGTGCCGACGCCGGCGCTGGGCACCTGGCCGGTGAGGGCTTCGCGGACGATAACGTCCTTGCCGTGGTTTTCCGCGAACTCATCGACGTAATGCCCAGCGGTGAAGCCTTTCCACTCCGGCGCGTAGGGGTAGACCGGAATCTGGATCAGGTCCTTGTTGGGCAACAGGTAGTTGTAGAGGCGCAATTCCATCGGCGAAATCACGTCTTCGGCGTCGTGCAGGATGAACCCGGCGAACTGGATTTTCGCCTCGCTCTCGAAGCGCAGGATCGCGTCGATGATGTTGTTCAGGCAGTCGGCCTTGCTGGTCGGGCCAGGGCGGGCGCACACCACTTTGTGCACGTTGGGGTAGTGCTGGCAAACCGCGTCGACATCAGCTTGGGTTTCGGCGTCGTTGGGGTAGGTGCCGACGAAAATCTGATAGTTCTCGTAGTCGATGGTCGAGGCGGCCAGACGCGCCATTTCGCCAACCACGCCGACCTCGTTCCACGCCGGCACCATGATTGCCAGCGGCTTCTCGGGAATCGAATACAGACGCTCCTCGTCGGCACGCTTGAATTTCTCGTAGATCCGCCAGCGCCGGATGAACTTGCGGCTCCAGTAGACGAGGTCGATGAACAGGTCATCGAGCCCGAGGATGAACATCAGCAGGGCGAGGGCAATCGCCACATATTTGAGACCGAACAGCACATACGCGAAGAAATCGACCCAACCCAGACTCATACCCCTTTACCCGCCGCCGAGCGTGCGCTCAGCCAGGCGTGGAGGCGGGTGGCGATCAGTTCGCTGGCGTGACCGTCGCCATAGGGGAAGTGCACGCGGCTCATGCGCGCGTAGGTGTCCGGGTCGTCCAGCAGTTGGCGGGCTTCCTTGACGATGCGCGCCTTGTCGGTGCCCACCAGCAGCATGGTGCCGCTCTCGAGCACGGAAGGCCGTTCGGTGACGTCGCGCAGTACCAGCAGCGGTTTGCCGATCGCCGGGGCTTCCTCCTGGACGCCGCCGGAGTCAGTCAGGATGAAGTGCGCGCGGCCCATCAGCCAGACGAAATTCGGATAGTCCTGCGGTGGCACCAGATAGATATTGGGTTTGTCGGCCAGCATGCCGTACACCACCTCCTGCACCAGCGGATTGAGGTGCACCGGATAAACGAATTGCACGTCCGGGTATTGCTCGGCCAATTCGGCCAGCGCCTGGCAGATATTGCGGAAACCGTCGCCGAGATTTTCCCGTCGATGGCTGGTGACCAGAATCATCCGGCGCTGGTCATCCAGCGCCGCGAGGGGCGAATCGGCAGGCGGATGCCAATCGATTTCCTGCTGGTGCTTGCGCATCCACAGCAAGGCATCGATCACGGTGTTGCCGGTGATTTCAATGTTGTCTTCAGGTACGCCTTCGCGCAGCAGATTGGCGGCGGACTTGGAGGTCGGCGGGAAATGCAGGTCGGTAATCACGCCGGTCAGGCGTCGATTTGCTTCCTCGGGCCAGGGCGCCCGCAGGTTGCCGGTACGCAAACCGGCTTCGACATGACCAATGGGCAACTGGCGATTGAAGGCGGCGAGGGCGGCGATGAAACTGGTGGTGGTATCGCCGTGAACCAGCACGATGTCCGGTTTGACCCGCTCGTAGGCCTGATCGAGCTGGGCGAGCAGATGCTGCGACAGACCGTTCAGGGTCTGGCCCTGGGTCATGACTTGCAGGTCTTCGTCGACCGTCAGTTCGAACGCATCCAGCACCTGAGTGAGCATCTCGCGATGCTGGCCGGTGGAACAGATGTTGAGTGTGATGTCGGGCCACTGACGCAGAACCCGGGCCAGCGGGGCCATTTTGATGGCCTCCGGGCGAGTACCGAAAACCATCATGACATTAAAGGACATTGACCCCTCCTGGGACGAAGCAAGGCTGCGACCAGAGGGCCGGCAGCACTTGTCTCTTTCTGAGAAACAAAGAAAAGCAGCCGGATGGGAGCTTGTCCAATCCGGCCTCGAGGCTAGTTGTTACAGATCAATTGGAACGACGGTGCCATTACCTGATGGCTCTTAGGTGGCACTTTCAGGAAAAGTTCAATCGTTTTGCGCGGGGGATGGTGCAGAGGGTGCTGAGGGTGTGGCGAAGCCAGTTCAGGTCATGGGTCGGTTTGCGCGGTGCAACACAGTGTCTGGTTTTGCCAAGGAATTGGGTGAAGTCCTGCAGGAGGGATTCTTCCGAACCGATGCCTTTCAGTTTTTTAACCAGAACGCCTTCCTTGTAGAACAACACCGTCGGCGTGCCCGAGACCTCCGGATTCCGACAACACTGTGCTGTATCGAGCATGAAGATATCCATCCAGGGCCGAAAGGGCTTGGCTATCTCGAGAAAAACGGGGCTGGAAAACACGCAGGCACCGCAGTGCTCGTTGAAGAAATACAGGACGACAAGACGCCTGGCTTTCAAGACTTTCCGGTACGTCGGGGGCAACGCTGAATATCGAGTCGGTGTCGTCATTGGAGCCTCCTTTATTCGATGTGCGGGACAGTGCGACGTTAGGGGCGCTGCGACCGTTACCGCAACTGTCAGAGTTGACAGGTGCAGCCCGCGCCCAATCGTGCATCGCGCACCAGAATGTGGCCCGGCTACCCGCCATGTGTGGCGCAAAGTAGCGAGGCGCGGAATCACTTTTGGTTACACCGATCCGCGGGTTACCTCCATCTCTTTGATTCAAAACAAATTTCAATCCATTGCAGATTCCCCGCGAATCCTGTGGCACACTTTCTGCTGTCTATTCCGTAGTAACAAACCGTGTTCCGTTATAGCGGAATAAACAATCCTCTGGAGTGCTTGCCATGCATCGCCGACCTTCCTTGTTCAAAGCGTGTGTTTTTGTTCTCGCGGCTTCGTCCGCTGTCATGGGTATGGCCCAGGCGGCCGACAGCAAGCTCGACAGCGTCCTGGCTCGTGGAAAGCTGATTGTGGGCACCGGCAGCACCAATGCGCCGTGGCACTTCCAGGGCGCGGACGGCAAGTTGCAGGGCTTTGATATCGACATCGCGCGGATCGTGGCCAAAGGTCTGTTCAATGATCCGAGCAAGGTCGAGTTCGTGGTGCAGTCGTCCGATGCGCGGATTCCCAACCTGCTGACTGACAAAGTCGACATGAGCTGCCAGTTCATCACCGTCACCGCCAGCCGTGCGCAGCAAGTGGCGTTCACCCTGCCGTACTACCGCGAAGGCGTCGGCCTGCTGCTGCCGAACAACAGCAAGTACAAGGAAATCGAAGACCTGCAGGCCGGTGGTGACGGCGTGACCGTCGCGGTGCTGCAGAACGTGTACGCCGAGGAGCTGGTGCATCAGGCGCTGCCCAAGGCCAAGGTCGATCAGTACGACAGCGTCGATCTGATGTATCAGGCGGTGAACTCCGGTCGTGCCGATGCCGCCGCCACCGACCAGTCTTCGGTCAAATATCTGATGGTGCAGAACCCTGGCCGCTACCGCAGCCCGACGTATGCCTGGAGCCCGCAGACCTACGCGTGCGCCGTCAAACGTGGCGATCAGGACTGGCTGAACTTCGTCAACACCGCTCTACATGAAGCCATGACCGGCGTGGAGTTCCCGACTTATGCCGCGTCGTTCAAGCAATGGTTCGGCGTCGATCTGCCATCGCCTGCAATCGGTTTCCCTGTCGAATTCAAATGATCCCGTGAGAGTGGGGCGCCCTGATGCGCCCCGCTCAAGGTACTGCCGACCATGAACTATCAGTTGAACTTTGCCGCCGTGTGGCGCGACTTCGACACCTTGCTGGCGGGGCTCGGTCTGGGTCTTGAACTGGCGCTGGTGTCGATCGCCATCGGCTGCGTGATCGGCCTGCTGATGGCGTTTGCCTTGCTGTCCAGGCATCGCGCCTTGCGGGTGCTGGCATCGGTGTATGTGACGGTGATCCGTAACACGCCGATTCTGGTGTTGATTCTGTTGATCTACTTTGCGTTGCCGAGCCTGGGGATCCGGCTGGACAAGATCCCGTCGTTCATCATCACCCTGTCGCTGTATGCCGGGGCGTACCTGACCGAAGTGTTCCGCGGCGGTTTGTTGAGCATCCCCAAGGGCCAGCGCGAAGCGGGGTTGGCGATTGGTCTCGGCGAGTGGCAGGTGAAGGCCTACGTCACCGTGCCGGTGATGTTGCGCAACGTGCTGCCGGCGTTGTCGAACAACTTCATTTCGCTGTTCAAGGACACCTCGCTGGCCGCCGCGATCGCGGTGCCGGAGCTGACCTATTACGCGCGCAAGATCAACGTCGAAAGCTACCGGGTGATCGAAACCTGGCTGGTGACCACGGCGTTGTATGTCGCGGCCTGTTACCTCATTGCCATGCTGCTGCGTTACCTCGAGCAGCGTCTGGCAATCCGCCGATAGGAGGCTGCGATGTACGAATCCCCCAGTTGGTTGCATGAGTTGTGGATTGCCCGCGAAGCCTTGTGGCAAGGCTTTCTGACCAGCGTGCAAGTGTCGGCGCTGGCCATTCTGTTCGGCACGGTCATCGGCGTATTCGCCGGGCTGGTGCTGACCTACGGCAAGTTCTGGATGCGCGCGCCGTTCCGCTTTTATGTCGACCTGATTCGCGGCACGCCGGTGTTCGTGCTGGTGCTGGCGTGCTTCTACATGGCACCGGCGCTCGGTTGGCAGATCAGCGCGTTTCAGGCCGGCGCACTCGGGCTGACACTGTTTTGCGGCTCCCACGTTGCCGAGATCGTGCGCGGTGCATTGCAGGCGTTGCCACGCGGGCAGATGGAAGCTGGCAAAGCCATCGGCCTGACGTTCTATCAGTCCCTCGGTTACGTGCTGTTGCCTCAGGCGTTGCGGCAGATCCTGCCGACCTGGGTCAACTCGTCCACGGAAATCGTCAAGGCCTCGACCTTGCTGTCGGTGATCGGCGTGGCCGAGCTGTTGCTCAGCACCCAGCAGATCATCGCCCGGACGTTCATGACCCTGGAGTTTTACCTGTTCGCCGGTTTTCTGTTCTTCGTCATCAACTACGGCATCGAATTACTCGGCCGGCACATTGAAAAGCGGGTGGCCCTGCCATGACTCAAGCTCAAGTTTCCAACGTCCAGAACGGTCAGCCCCTGCTGGACATCCGTGGCCTGCACAAACAATACGGCGCGGTCGAAGTGCTCAAAGGCGTCGACCTGAGCATGCAGCGCGGCAACGTGGTGACCCTGATCGGCTCCAGCGGCTCGGGCAAGACCACGCTGTTGCGTTGCGTGAACATGCTCGAGGAATTCCAGGGCGGGCAGATCCTGCTCGACGGCGAATCCATCGGCTATGACGAACTCAACGGCAAACGCGTGCGCCACCCGGAAAAAGTCATCGCCCGTCATCGGGCGATGACCGGCATGGCGTTCCAGCAATTCAACCTGTTCCCGCACCTCACCGCGTTGCAGAACGTCACGCTCGGCTTGCTGAAAGTCAAAAAGATGCACAAGGACGAAGCTGTGGTCCTGGCCGAGAAATGGCTGGAGCGAGTCGGCCTGCTGGAGCGGCGCAATCACTTTCCCGGTCAGTTGTCCGGTGGTCAGCAACAGCGCGTGGCGATTGCCCGGGCGATTGCGATGAACCCGAGCCTGATGCTGTTCGACGAAGTCACCTCGGCCCTCGACCCGGAACTGGTCGGCGAAGTGCTGAACGTGATCAAGTGCCTGGCCGAGGACGGCATGACCATGTTGCTGGTGACCCACGAAATGCGTTTTGCCTTCGAGGTCTCGGACAAGATCGTTTTCATGAATCAGGGGCGCATCGAAGAGCAGGGGCCTCCCAAGGAACTGTTCGAGCGTCCTCAATCGCCGCGGCTGGCGGAATTTCTCAAAAGCACGCGGTTCTGACTTTTCACTTTTTCAATCAGGAGAAACACCCATGAGCATTACTCGTTACGGCACCGGCAGCACCGCCGCTGGCGGCCAGCCTCGTCCATTCGCCCGCGCCGTTGAAGCCGATGGCTGGCTGCACGTTTCCGGGCAGGTGCCGGCGGTGGATGGCGAGATCATTGTGGGCGGCATCGTCGAGCAGACGCACCAGACCATGAAGAACCTGATCGCGATTCTCAAAGAGGCCGGTTATGGCCTGGAAGACGTGGTACGCGCCGGCGTGTGGCTGGACGATCCGCGGGATTTCACCAGTTTCAACAAGGTCTTCGGCGAGTACTTCAAGCCCGAACACGCACCGGCCCGGGCCTGTGTGCAGGCGAGCATGATGGTCGACTGCAAGGTCGAGATCGACTGCATTGCGTACAAGAAAAAGGCTTGAGTATCGACCGCTCCCGCGCAGAGCGTGGGAGCGATCTTTCGCGATAAACTCCCGGCACTTTGAATGGGAACCACTGAAATGACCGAAGACACCATCAAGCGCCGGGCACGCGGTCTGGACCGGGCGTTCGATATCCTCGATTTCCTCAAGGAAATCGGCCAGCCACTGCGTCCGAACGACATCGCCAACGGCATAGGCAGCCCGAAATCCACGGTCTACGAACTGGTGGCCTCGTTGCTCGAACGGCGGATTCTGGAGCCGGTGGGCAAGGACGGTCATGTCTATCTCGGTCGTCAGTTGTACTTCCTGGGCCAGGCGCATTTGCGTCACTTCGACCTCAGTCGCGAAGCCGATCACGCCTTGCAGGAGATCGTCAGTCAGACCCGGGAAACCGCGCAGATGTGCCTGCTCAACGGGCGCAAATACACGGTGGCGCTGATGAAGGAGGGCGAGCGGCATTTCCGCATTTCTTCCGATATCGGCGAAAACGCGCCGATCCCGTGGACCGCCTCCGGGCGGCTGCTGCTGGCGCACTTGAGTGATCAGCAGATCAGCGACCTGATCGACCCTGACGACTTCATCCTGCCGGGTGGCGAACGCCTGCCGATGGAGACGTTTCTGGCGGAAATCCGTCAGGCCGGCATCGACGGCTTCTTCTCGTTCGACAGTGTCGCCGACACCTTCACCCATTGCTTCGCCGCCCCGGTCAAAGACCCTCAAGGCGTTGCCATCTGCACCCTGTGCATCGTCGCCCCGCGCGCTGATGCCAAAAACAATTACAACGACTATCGCCGGGTCTTGATCGAGAGCGCCAACAGCCTCGCCCGGCGAATCAACGAATAACCGCGCCCGCGAGCGGGCGCGACTGTGAGGAGTTCGACCATGACGACTGCCAACAACACTGCTGCCGTGGAAAAGGGCGATGCTGCCCTCGGCGCGCAACTGGTGCGTGACATCAGCCTGCCGGCGCTGGTGCTGCATCGCGAAGCGCTGGAACACAACATCCGCTGGATGCAGAAATTCGTCAGCGACAGCGGCGCCGAACTCGCGCCCCACGGCAAGACCAGCATGACCCCGGCGCTGTTTCGTCGTCAGCTCGACGCCGGCGCGTGGGGCATCACCCTGGCCAGCGCCACCCAGACCCGCGCCGCTTACGCTCACGGCGTGCGCCGGGTGTTGATGGCCAACCAATTGGTCGGCACACCGAACATGGCGCTGATCGCCGATCTGTTGGCGGCCGATTCCGGCTTCGATTTCTATTGCATGGTCGATCACCCGGACAACGTCGCCGATCTGGGTGCTTACTTTGCGTCCCGTGGCGTGCGTCTGAATGTAATGATCGAATACGGCGTGGTCGGCGGCCGTTGCGGTTGCCGCAGCGAGCAGGAAGTCATCGAACTGGCCAAGGCCATCGGCGCACAACCGGCGCTGGCCCTGACCGGCATCGAAGGTTACGAAGGCGTGATCCATGGCGATCACGCCGTGACCGGCATCCGTGAATTCGCCGCCTCGCTGGTGCGCCTGGCGGTGCAGTTGCAGGACAGTGGCGCGTTCGCCATCGCCAAGCCGATCATCACCGCGTCGGGTTCGGCGTGGTACGACCTGGTCGCCGAATCGTTCGAAGCGCAGAACGCTGGCGGGCGTTTCCTCAGCGTGCTCCGTCCCGGCAGTTACGTGGCTCACGACCATGGCATCTATAAAGAGGCGCAGTGCTGCGTACTCGACCGTCGCAGCGATCTGCACGAAGGCCTGCGCCCGGCGCTGGAAGTCTGGGCTCACGTGCAGTCGCTGCCGGAGCCGGGGTTTGCGGTGATTGCCCTGGGCAAGCGTGACGTGGCGTTCGATGCCGGGATGCCGGTGCCGCTGCTGCGTTACAAGGCCGGTGTGCTGCAGGAGGTGGGCGACGATGTCGGCGCCTGCAAGGTGACGGCGGTGATGGACCAGCACGCGTTCATGACCGTGGCGCCGGGCGTGGAATTGCGCGTTGGCGACATCATTTCCTTTGGCACTTCGCACCCGTGCCTGACCTTCGACAAGTGGCGCGTAGGGCTGCTGGTGGACGAGCAGCTGTCGGTGATCGAAACCATGGAAACCTGCTTCTGATGAACACGCTCAGTCCATTGGGTCCGAACACCCCGCGTATCGCCCTGATCGGCGAATGCATGATCGAACTCCAGCAACGTGCCGATGGCAGCCTGCAACAGAGCTTTGGCGGTGACACGCTGAATACGGCGGTCTATCTGTCCCGCGCCATGGGCGACAAGGCGCAGGTCGATTACGTCACGGCGCTGGGTGACGACAGCTTCAGTGACGCGATGTGCCGCATTTGGGCCGACGAAGGCATTGGTCTGGATCTGGTCCAGCGCTTGCCCGGTCGTTTGCCGGGCCTGTATTGCATCCAGACCGATGCTGCCGGGGAGCGCCGCTTCCTTTACTGGCGCAACGAAGCCGCAGTGCGCGACTGCTTCACTACGCCAGCCGCCGCACCGATTTTGGCTGCGCTGCCGGATTACGACGTGCTGTATTTCAGCGGTATCACGCTGGCGGTACTCGGCGCTCAGGGGCGGAAGAAACTGATTCAGACCTTGATTGAGGCCCGCCAGCGTGATGCGCGGATCGTCTTCGACAACAACTATCGGCCACGCCTGTGGGCTTCGGTGGAAGAGGCGCGGGCCGCTTATCGCAGCGTGTTGCCCCATGTCGATCTGGCGTTGCTGACGGTGGACGACGAGCAGGCGCTGTTCCATTTCGAGGACTGTGATGCGGTGTTTGAAGCGTACGCGCAGATCGGCACGCCGGAAGTGGTGCTCAAGCGCGGCGCTGAAGCTTGTCTGATCCGTTGTGACGGGGAAGCGTTTGAGGTGCCGGCGCAGAAGGTCGAGAAGGTGGTGGACACCACGGCGGCGGGGGATTCGTTCAGTGCGGCGTATCTGGCGAGTCGCTTGTCCGGCGCAAGCCCGACGGAAGCGGCGCAAGCCGGGCATCTGTTGGCGAGCCAGGTTATTCAGGTCCCGGGCGCTCTGATTCCGAAGTAATCGGTGAATGGCCGATTGCCGGGCAATCGGATCGCGAGCAGGCTCGCTCCCACAGTGGTTGAGTGTCGTTCACAGCTCTTATGTGGGAGCGAGCTTGCTCGCGATTTGGGCCCGAAGGCAAACACTCAATCTCGGTAAAACACCTGCACCAGGTGATACCCGAATTTGCTCTTGATCGGCCCGTGCACGGTGCGCAGCGGTTTCTTGAAGATCACCGCGTCGATCGCACCGACCATCTGCCCCGGCCGCACTTCACCCAGATCGCCGCCACGCTTGCCGGACGGGCAGGTCGAAAATTTCTTCGCCAGCACATCGAACGCTTCACCGTTGGCGATGCGTTGCTTGAGTTTTTCAGCCTCTTCGGCGGTCTTCACCAGAATGTGGCGGGCTTGGGCTTTCATCGTGCAATACCTGTAGCGGGGTGACGGCGGGGCGCGGATTATGCCTCAAGTCACGGGTTTTGGCTGATCATCGTGCGGATCTTGCCGGCCAGCTGCTCGATGGAAAACGGTTTGGCGACCATGTCCATGCCGTCCTCGAGGAAGCCCTGACGCTCGGCGGCTTTCTGCGCGTAACCGGTCATGAACAACACCTTGAGGCCCGGACGATGCTGCCGGGCGATCTCCGCCATTTGCCGGCCGTTCATGCCCGGCAGGCCGACGTCGGTCACCAGCAGGTCAACCCGCAGATCCGATTCGAGCAACGGCAGGGCGCCCTTGGCGTCTTCGGCTTCATGGGCGCGATAACCCAGCTCCTTGAGCAGGTCCATGACCAGCATGCGCACCGCCGGATCGTCCTCGACCACCACCACGGTTTCGCCGGTTGCCACGGCGGGAGCCTCGGTGACCGTTTCGATGACCGGCCGCTCCGGTTCCAGTGCATACAAACGCGGCAAGTACAGGCGCACGCAGGTGCCCTGACCCGGCAGGCTGTCGAGGCTGACGTGTCCGCCGGATTGCTGGGCAAAGCCATAAATCATCGACAACCCGAGCCCGGTGCCCTGGCCGATCGGCTTGGTGGTAAAGAACGGATCGAACGCTTTGGAGCGTACCGAAGGCGTCATGCCGGTACCGTTGTCACTCACCGCCAGCATCAGGTAATCCCCGGCCTTGACCGGTTCGAGGGTGGTGATGTCGTTGCCGTCGAGGTAGACGTTGGCGGTTTCGATCAACAGCTCACCACCGTCGGGCATGGCATCGCGGGCGTTGATCACCAGGTTGAGCAGGGCGTTTTCCAGTTGGCTGACATCGGTGCTGACCGACCATACGTTGTCGGCCAGGCGCAACTTGAGCTCGATCGGATCACCCTTGGTGCGGCGGATCAGGTCTTCCAGCGAGTGGATCAGTTCATTGACGTTGATGGTTTTGCGATCCAGCGACTGACGCCGGGAGAACGCCAGCAGACGGTGGGTCAGTGCCGCCGCGCGGTTGGCCGAGGACACCGCCGCGTCGGTGAAACGACCGATTTCATCGGCGCGGCCACTGGCGATGTAGCGCTGCATCAGATCGAGGCTGCCGATGATGCCGGTCAGCATGTTGTTGAAGTCGTGGGCGATGCCGCCAGTGAGCTGGCCGACCGCTTCCATTTTCTGCGCGTGGCGCAGGGCGTCTTCGGCGCGCTCGCGTTCGAACATCTCGTTCTGCAAACGCTGGTTGGCCTGGGCCAACTGCTCGGTACGTGCGCTGACACGTTCCTCAAGGGTTTCATTGAGGTTGCGCAGCGCTTCTTCGGTCTTTTTGCGTTCGGTTTCGTCGATCACGAAGATGTAGAAACCGTTCACCGCACCGTCCGCACCGTGGCGCGGCAGGTAGTTCATCAGGGCATGCCGCTGGCTGCCGTCGCGGTGCGGCGTGTACAGGCTGAACGAGCAGGGACGACCGGCCAGGGCTTCGGCGATGTACGGCGCCCGCAGGAAATAGGCCTCTTCGCCGATGACCTCGCGGATCGTGCGACCGTACAGCTCCTGCGGCGTGAGCCCGTACCAGTCGAGGTACGCGGCGTTGTTCAGGCGAAAACGTTCTTCGTGGTCGACATAGCTGATCAGGATCGGCATGGCGTTGATGATCAGTTGCAGCTCGGTCTGGCTTTGCCGCAGTGCCTGTTCGGTGTGCTTGCGCTCGGTCAGATCCAGCGCGGCGCCGAGGAAACGCATCGGCCGGCCATGATGATCCTTGTAGCAGCGCCCGCGCGCGAACACCCAGCGCAGCTCGCCATTGGCTTGCAGCAGGCGGTATTCCTCGGCGTATTCGGTGCCGTGGGTGATGCAATGCTTGATGCTGCGGGCAATCAGCGCGCGGTCTTCGGGGTGCACGCCGTGCAGGTATTCGCTGATCGGCAACTGCCCGGCCAGCGCCGGATCGATACCGTGCAACTGGGCGAAGTGCGCATCGGCGATGAAGCGATCTTCGCCGATGTCCCAATCCCAGGTGCCGACCGCATCGGTGGCCGCCAGCGCCAGTTGCAGGCGTTCTTCGCTTTCACGCTGGGCCTTGAGGCTGTCTTCGGAGCGCTGCTGCAATTCCAGGGCGATGCGCCGGCGTTCGTTGGTTTCGATGGCGGTGACCAGAATGCCAGCCACTTGCGCGCTTTCGTCGCGGATCGGGCTGTAGGTCAGGTCCAGCCAGAAATCGGAATCCTGGCCGTCCCGTTGCAGGGTAAAACGCCGTTCGCTGTAGGTTCGCACCTGGCCTTGTAGGACCGCGCTGTAAATCGGGTCGGTAAAGTCTCGAAGTTCCGGCCATATCTGGTGCGCCGGTTGTCCGAAAGCGTGCGGATGCTTGCTCCCGGCGAGCAACGCGAAGCCGTCGTTGTAGATCTGGGTCAGGTGCGGGCCCCACAACAGCAGCATCGGCATCGGCGAGTGAATCACGATGTCCACCGCGGTGCGCAGGCTCTGTGGCCAGGTGCCAGCGGCGCCCAGCGGGCTGCGGCTCCAGTCGGTGCGGGCAATCAATGCCTGGGCGTCGTTGGTGTTCGGTACAGCGTTCATCACATCAATCCTGGGCGTCGGTCGGTGAGGCGGCGTCTACTATCCTAGTGCGGTAGACGCTGTAAGGCCCGTCGCGTCACGACGCACGGTCTTAAGTTCATTGAAAGCTTCGCAGGTGCTTTTGGCCATGGAAATCGATGCATTGCTCAAACAACTGGCGAGCCGCCACGGTTCGGATCTGTTCCTGTCCACGGGCGCACCGCCCAGTGCGCGGTTCGACGGGGTGCTGACGCCCTTGAGCGAGCAGCCGTTCAAACCGGGCGAAGTGGCGACTGTCGCCGCCTCCCTGATGGACGCCGAGCAGCGCCGGGAGTTCGACCGGGATCTGGAAATGAACCTGGCGATTTCCCGCACGGGTATCGGGCGCTTCCGGGTCAACATCTTCAAACAGCGCAACGACGTGTCGATCGTGATCCGCAACGTCAAACTCGACATTCCTCGATTCGAAGACCTGAAACTGCCGTCGGTATTGCTCGAATCGGTGATGCTCAAGCAAGGCCTGATCCTGTTCGTCGGCGCCACCGACTCGGGCAAATCCACGTCGCTGGCGGCACTGATCGATCATCGCAATCGCCACAGCAGCGGGCACATCATCACCATTGAAGACCCGGTGGAATACATCCATCGCCACAAGAAATCGATCATCAACCAGCGCGAAGTCGGGGTCGATACCCGCAGCTTTCACGCAGCGCTGAAAAACACCCTGCGCCAGGCCCCGGACGTGGTGCTGATCGGCGAAATCCGTGACCGCGAGACCATGGAACATGCGCTGGCCTTCGCCGAAACCGGGCATCTGGTGCTGTCGACATTGCACGCCAACAACGCCAATCAGGCGCTGGACCGGATCATCAACTTCTTCCCCGAAGAGCGCCGCCCGCAATTGCTGCATGGCTTGGGCAATCACCTCAAGGCGTTCGTCTCCCAGCGTCTGGTACGAACCCGGGACGGTCAGCGACGCGCCGCCGCCGAGGTGATGCTCGGTACGCCGACGATTGCCGATCTGATCCGGCGCAATGACTTTGGCGAGCTGAAAACCATCATGGAAAAATCGGCGGAACTGGGCATGCAGACCTTTGACGCTGCACTGTTCGCGCTGGTAGCAGAAGGGGTGATCGATGAAGACGAGGCACTGAAAAATGCTGATTCGGTCAACAACCTGCGCCTGCGTCTGAAGCTGCACGCCGACACCATGCCGTCCCCACCGCCCTCGACCGGCGAGTGGGGACTGATGGACTGACAGGCTTCAGTCGCGAAGTTCGACCCGATTGCGAAACTGCTCAAGCGCTTGCGGATTGGCCAGCGCATCGGTGTTTTTCACCGGTTCACCGTGCACCACATTGCGCACGGCCAGCTCCACCACTTTGCCGCTGATGGTGCGCGGGATGTCAGTGACCGCGACGATCTTCGCCGGCACATGGCGCGGCGTGGTGTTGGCGCGGATCACCTGGCGGATCTGCTGTTGCAGTGCCTCATCCAGCGTTACGCCGTCCTTGAGGCGCACGAACAGCACCACGCGCACGTCATCCTGCCACTGTTGGCCGATGGCGACGCTGTCCAGCACTTGCGGGACTTTCTCCACCTGACGGTAGATTTCCGCCGTGCCGATGCGCACGCCGCCGGGGTTGAGCACGGCATCAGAGCGGCCGTGAATCAGCATTCCGCCGTGGGGTAGCTGTTCGGCGTAGTCACCCTGGGCCCAGACGCCGGGGAACTGGCTGAAATAGGATTTGCGCAACTTCTCGCCGTCGGGATCGTTCCAGAGTCCGATGGGCATTGCCGGGAATGGTCGAGTGCATACCAACTCACCTTTTTCGCCGATCACCGGTTGCCCGGCGTCATTCCACACTTCCACCGCCATGGCCAGGCTCTTGCCCATGATTTCACCCCGGCGGACCGCCGACATCGGGTTGCCGTTGACGAAGCAGGACACGATGTCCGTACCGCCGGACATCGAGGACAGGCACACATCCGGTTTGAAGTCGCGATAGACGAAGTCGTAACTCTGCGGCGACAACGCGGAGCCGGTGCACAGCAGGGTTTTCAGGTGGCTCAGGTCGTAGCTTTCGCGCGGCTTGATGCCGCTGCTTTCCAGGGTCGCGAGGAATTTCGGGCTGGTGCCGAACACGCTGACCTGCTCGTCGTCGAGCAGCTCCAGCAATCGCTCGTTGTCCGGATAAAACGGTGAGCCGTCATACAGCATCACCGCGCTGCCGACCGCCAGTGCCGAGACCAGCCAGTTCCACATCATCCAGCCGCAGGTGGTGTAGTAGAACAGACGGTCGCCGGGGCCCAGGTCGACATGCAGCCCGTGCTCCTTGGCGTGTTGCAGCAACACGCCGCCAGTGCTGTGAACGATGCATTTGGGTACGCCGGTGGTGCCGCTGGAATACAGCACGTACAGCGGATGATCGAAGGGTACCGGGACGAACTGCGGCTCATCGCCCGGCTCATAGAAGTCGTCCCACAACGTGACGTTGGCGGGTGTCCGGTAATCCGTGGCATGGGCGTGGGGGCGCGCGTAAGGCACGATGATCAGCTGTTGCAGAGACGGCAGCTGTTCGAGGATTTCGTTGATCTTGACGGTCTGGTCGATCTCTTTGCCGGCGTAACGGTAACCGGCACAGGTGATGAGTACTTTCGGTTCGATCTGGCCGAAGCGGTCGATCACGCCGTGGGTGCCGAAGTCCGGCGATGAGCACGACCAGATCGCCCCGAGACTGGTGGTCGCGAGCATCGCCACCAGGGTTTGCCAGGTGTTGGGCATGCACGCGGCAACCCGGTCGCCGAGCACAACACCGGCCGCTTGCAGGCTGGCCTGGAAGCCGGCGACCTGTTGGGCCAGTTCGGCCCAGGTCAGCAGTTCACGCTGGCCGTTTTCGCCGATAGCGATCACGGCGATGGCATCGTCGCGGCGACTCAGCAGGTGTTCGGCAAAATTCAGGGTAGCGCCGGGAAACCACTCGGCGCCCGGCATTTTCAGGCCGCCACGCAGAACGGCGTCCGGTTGGGTGTGAAAACTGATGCCGAAGAAATCCACGATCGCCTGCCAGAACGCTTCGCGCTGGTCGATGGACCATTGATGCAGGGCCGGGTAGTCGTCGAGCTTCAGGTGGTGGCGCTGATTGATGAAGCGCCGAAAGCCGTCCATGCGGGACCGGGCAATGCGTTTGGCATCGGGCTGCCAGAGAATGTCGGACATGGTTTGCCTCTTATTGTTGGTCAGAAAGCTCCCACTGTGGCGTGGGAGCGATCAGTTACGAACTTACTGCGCCAGCCACCCACCATCGATATTCCACGCCGCGCCACGCACCTGGCTGCCGGCCTCGCTGCACAGAAACAGCACCAGTTCACCCAGATGCGCCGGGGTGACGAACTCCAGCGACGGCTGCTTCTCGGCCAGCAGATCGTGTTGCGCCTGCTGCGGGTCGACACCTTTGGCCGCTCGATCATCAATCTGTTTCTGCACCAGCGGCGTCAGCACCCAGCCCGGGCAGATCGCGTTGCAAGTGACATTGCTGGCGGCGGTTTCCAGGCCGACCACCTTGGTCAGGCCGATCACGCCATGCTTGGCCGCCACATACGCGGCTTTGCCGGTGGAACCGACCAGACCGTGCACCGAAGCGATGTTGATGATCCGCCCCCAACCCTTGGCGCGCATGCCCGGCAAACTCAGGCGAGTGCTGTGAAACACCGATGACAGGTTGATCGCAATGATCGAGTCCCAGCGCTCCACCGGAAACTCTTCCACCGTCGCGACGTGCTGGATGCCCGCGTTGTTGACCAGAATGTCCACGCCGCCGAACTCGCGTTCGGCGTAGGCGATCATGTCGGCGATCTGCGCCGGGTCGCTGACGTCTGCCGGGTGATGGCCGACCTTGCCGCCGAACTGCTCGACTTCGGCGATCACCTTCGACGCATCGCCAAAACCGTTGAGGATCAGGTTGGCGCCGGCCTTGGCCAGCGTCAGGGCGATGCCCAGCCCGATGCCGCTGGTGGAGCCGGTAACCAGTGCGGTCTTGCCAGAAAGAGTCGTCATCTATACCTCACACAATGCCAGTGGCGTAGAAAGTGCCGATCACCACGAAAACCGCCAGGGTCTTGATCAGCGTAATACAGAAAATGTCCTTGTAGGCCTCACGGTGAGTCAGGCCGGTGACGGCGAGCAGGGTAATCACCGCGCCGTTGTGCGGCAGCGTGTCCATGCCGCCGCTGGCCATCGCGGCCACCCGGTGCAGCACCTCCAGCGGAATGTTGGCGGCGTGGGCGGCGCTGATGAATTGTTCGGACATCGCTGCCAGCGCGATGCTCATGCCGCCCGAAGCAGAACCGGTGATACCGGCCAGCAGGGTCACGGTGATCGCTTCGTTGACCAGCGGATTGGGAATGCTTTTGAGCCAGTCGGCCAGCACCAGGAAACCCGGCAACGAGGCGATGACCGCGCCGAAACCGTATTCCGACGCGGTGTTCATCGCCGCCAGCAGCGCACCGCTGACTGCGCTTTTGCTGCCTTCGGCGAGCTTGCTTTTGATCGCTTTAAAACCGAACGCCAGCACCATCAGGATGCCGACCAACAGGGCTGCCTGCACCGCCCAGATCGCGGTCAGTTTGGCGATTTCGGTGGTGACCGGTGCGGCCATGCCCGGCAGCGCGAGGCTGTGGGTCTTGCCGTACCACTGCGGAATCCACTGGGTGAACAGCAGGTTCATGATGCCCACCGCCAGCAGCGGCGACAGGGCAATCCACGGGTTGGGCAACTTCAGGTCTTCGGCGGTTTCCGGTTCGTTGCGCAGTTCGGTGCCGTAGCCTTCACCGGCACGCTGAGCCTTGTTGCGCTGGCGCTGCAGAAACAGCATGCCGGCGCAGAACACGAAAATCGTGCCGATCACACCCAGCCACGGCGCTGCCCACGCGGTGGTGTTGAAGAAGGTGCTGGGGATGATGTTCTGGATTTGCGGTGTGCCGGGTAGGGCGTCCATGGTGAACGAAAACGCGCCGAGGGCGATGGTTGCCGGGATCAGGCGTTTGGGGATGTTGCTCTGACGGAACATTTCCGCTGCGAACGGGTAGACCGCGAACACCACGACGAACAGCGAAACGCCGCCGTAGGTGAGCAGGGCGCAGACCAGCACGATCACCAGCATCGCTTGGCGGGTGCCGAGCAGACGAATCGCTGCCGCGACGATCGAGCGCGAGAATCCCGACAGTTCGATCAGCTTGCCGAACACGGCGCCGAGCAGGAACACGGGAAAATAGAGTTTGATGAAGCCGACCATCTTTTCCATGAACACCCCGGTGAAAGCAGGGGCGACGGCGGACGGGTCGGTGAGCAGGACGGCGCCGAGAGCGGCGATCGGGGCAAAAAGGATAACGCTGTAGCCACGGTAGGCCGCGAGCATCAGCAGCGCAAGGGCTGCCAAGGCGATGATCACACTCATGGTGTGCTCCTTCGATTGTTATTTTTGTGGGTGGAACGGGTGTGGGAGGGCTATAGCGAGATCTGTGCCAGATGGTTAAGTTATTGAAATAAAAGGAATTAATTTGATATTTGGCGGTGGTTTTCGGGGTTTTGTCTCTGTTTGGAGACTTCTATGGCTGTGAGGACGCTTTCGCGGGCAAGCCCGCTCCCACATTCGTATGCATTTCCCTGTGGGAGCGGGCTTGCTCGCGAAGCTTTTGATCTTGTCCCTTTATGGAGAATTGAGTCTCTTTATTGAGACTCTACGATCCCGAGCGCAATCATCTTCTTGTATAGCGTCGAACGACCCAGTCCAAGCCGCTCAGCCGCCTCGATCACCTTGCCCCCGCATTGCGCGAGGGTGAATTGAATCAACTGCCGGTCAAACCGCTCGCGGGCCTGACTGAAGGTCTCGTGGGTTGCCGGCTCTGACAGAGGCGCCAGTGCTCGCTCAACCGGTGTAAACGTGCCAATTGCCGCCCGAATGTCATCCGCCGTCAGCATCAAGTCATCACTGAGCAACGCCGCCCGCTCCAGTACATTGCGCAGCTCGCGGATATTCCCCGGCCAGGCGTGCTGGCCCAGCAGCTCCAGCGCTTCGCGGTTCAACTCGTGCTGACTGCGCAACTCCTCAAGAATCGCTTCACTGAGCGCCGGCAGATCGTCCAGCCGTTCCCGCAGCGGCGGCACCTGAATCGGCAGCACGTTGAGCCGGTAGTACAAATCCGCGCGAAACTCTCCGCGCTTGATCGCCGCCTCCAGATCCGTCGAGGTGGCTGCAATCACCCGCACATCGCTCTGGATCACGTCGTTGGAGCCTACGGGCTCGAATTCCTTTTCCTGCAACACTCGCAGCAATTTGCTTTGCAGCGGCAGCGGCATGTCGCCAATCTCGTCGAGAAACAGCGTCCCGCCCTGGGCAATCTGCAACTTGCCGGTGCGGCCTTTGCGATCGGCTCCGGTGAAGGCGCCGGGCGCGGTGCCGAAGAACTCGGCTTCGAGCAGCGCTTCGGGAATCGCTGCGCTATTGATGCTGACGAACGCCTTGTGCGCCCGGGGCGATGCACCGTGGATGGCCTGCGCCAGTAACTCCTTGCCGCTGCCGGTCTCGCCCAGCAACAGAACCGGCGACGCGGCACTCGCGCTGCGGCGGGCACGACGTTTGACTTCCAGGCTGGCAGCGCTGGTGCCGATGAAATGGGCGAAGTTGTATTTGGTCTGGCGGGCGCGCAGCAGCGAACGGGTCGAGGCCAACTCCTCCTGCATGCTCAGGTAGCGCTTGAGCATCGGCGACAGGGTGCGCAATTCGTCGAACAGCGCAAAGCCGATGGCGCCGATCACCGCCCCGGCGTCGTCATGGATCGGCAGGCGCATCACCACCAGCGGTTCTTTCGGGGTGTCCTGCATGTCCAGCAGAATCGGCCGCCCGGTGCGCACCACTTCGCGCAGCAGGCTGCCGGGGATCACGCTTTCGCAGGGTTTACCAATGGCCCCGGCGGCGGAGTCGAGCCCGAAGCGCCGGGCATAGCGCTCGTTCATCCAGACGATGTTCGCGTCGCGGTCGACAATCACCGTGCCTTCACTGGATTGCTCGATGATCTCGAACAACGAACGGATCGCCAGCGTGCGGACCCGTTGGTAATCCTTGAGGCTTTCGGTGGTGTTCATGGCGGCGTCCATTGGCGGAAGTCAGGTGGCGCGATTATGCCTATCCCGGATGCGCCGCCGCCAACAGCTCTTTGGTATAGGGATGCTGCGGTGAATCGAATACGTCGTGGCTGGCGCCGCGTTCGACCACCTTGCCGTCCTTGATCACGATCATGTCGTGGGCCAGTGCGCGTACCACTGCAAGGTCGTGGCTGATGAACAGATACGTCAGGCCATGTTTTTCCTGAAGCTGGCGGAGCAGGGCGACCACCTGTTTCTGCACAGTGCGATCCAGTGCCGAAGTCGGCTCGTCGAGCAGGATCAATGCAGGCTTCAAGACCAGCGCCCGGGCAATCGCGATGCGTTGGCGCTGGCCTCCGGAAAATTCATGGGGATAGCGATGACGGCTTTCAGGGTCGAGCCCGACTTCCTTGAGCACGCGGATCACCTGGTCGTCGCACTCGTCGGCAGTGGACTGGCAATGCACCTCCAGCCCTTCGCTGATGATCTGCGCCACCGACATGCGCGGGCTGAGGCTGCCGAACGGGTCCTGGAACACCACCTGCATCTGTCGGCGCCACGGCCGCATCTGCTTCTGGTCGAGACCGTCGAGTGCCGTGCCCTGGAAGCGAATGCTGCCCTTGGAGTCGAGCAGCCGCAGGATCGCCTGACCGAGGGTCGACTTGCCCGAACCGGACTCGCCGACGATGCCCAGCGTCTTGCCACGCTGGATGTTCAGGCTGATGCCATCCACCGCGCGCAGGTATTGCTTGCGCTGGAACAGCCCGCCGCCGACCGTAAAGTCGACTCGTAAATCATCGACTTCCAGCACGTTTTCGCGCTCGTCCCGGGGCAGCGCTTCGCCCTCCGGTTCAGCGTTGAGCAATACGCAGCTGTAAGGGTGTTTCGGCTCGGTGAACAGGGTTTCGCACGGCGCCTGCTCGACGATTTCCCCGGCCTTCATCACGCACACCCGTTGGGCGATGCTGCGCACCAGATTGAGGTCATGGCTGATCAGCAGCAGCGACATGCCCAGGCGCCGTTGCAGGGACTTGAGCAGCAACAGGATCTTGCGCTGCACGGTCACATCGAGGGCTGTGGTTGGTTCGTCGGCGATCAGAAGTTCGGGCTCGCAGGCCAGGGCCATCGCGATCATCACCCTTTGACGCTGGCCGCCGGACAGCTGATGCGGATAAGCCTTCAGCCGTTCTTTCGGTTTCTGGATGCCCACCAGTTCGAGCAGTTCGAGGATCCGCGCCTGAGCTTCCTTGCCGCCGAGGCCACGGTGCAGCAACAGGGTTTCGCCGATCTGCTTTTCAATCGTGTGCAACGGATTGAGCGAGGTCATCGGCTCCTGGAAAATCATGGCGATGCGGTTACCCCGCAGGTCGCGCAGGGTCTTGGGATCGGCACCGACCAGTTCCTGCCCACGATAGCGGATGCTGCCGGTGGTCCGGGCATCGCATTCGGGGAGCAGTTGCAGGATCGAGTGGGCCGTCACCGATTTGCCCGAGCCCGATTCGCCGACCAGTGCCAGGCACTCGCCGGGGCGGATGTCCAGGCACAGGTTGCGAACCACGGCCTGGCCATGGAAGGCGACGCTGAGGTCACGGATTTCGATCAGATTGTCAGTCATATCAAGGTTCCGTTCATGAGCGCGGGTCAAAGGCATCGCGCAGCGCTTCGCCGATGAATACCAACAGGGAAAGAATCAGCGCCAGGGTGAAAAACGCGGTCAATCCGAGCCACGGCGCTTGCAGGTTCTGTTTGCCCTGACCGATCAACTCGCCCAGCGATGCGCTGCCGGCGGGCATGCCGAAACCGAGGAAGTCCAGCGCAGTCAGGGTAGAAATCGCCCCGGTCAGAATGAAGGGCAGATAGCTCAGGGTTGCGTTCATCGCGTTGGGCAGGATGTGCCGGACAATCACTTTGCGATCGCTCAAGCCCAAAGCCCGGGCAGCCTTGACGTACTCCAGGTTGCGGCCGCGCAGAAACTCGGCGCGTACCACGTCCACCAGCGCGAGCCAGGAAAACAGCGCCATGATCCCCAGCAGCCACCAGAAGTTCGGCTCGACAAATCCCGAAAGGATGATCAGCAGGTAAAGCACCGGCAATCCCGACCAGACCTCCAGCAAGCGCTGGCCGAGCAGATCGACCCAGCCGCCGTAATAACCCTGCAGGGCACCAGCTGCGATACCGATCAGGGCGCTGACGAAGGTCAGCATCAGGGCGAACAGGATCGACACCCGGGCGCCGAAGATTACCCGAGCCAGTACGTCGCGCGCCTGATCGTCGGTGCCCAGCCAGTTGACCGAAGTCGGCGGGCTCGGCGCCGGTTTGTTGAGGTCGTAGTTCGGGGTGTCGTCACTGAACGGAATCGGCGGAAACAGCAGCCAGCCACCGTCCTTGCGGATCAGCTTCTGCACGTAATCGCTGCGGTAATCCGCCTGGAACGGCAGTTGTCCGCCGAACTCCTGCTCAGTGTGGCGTTTGAACACCGGGAAGTACCACTGGCCCTGATAACTGACGACCAATGGCTTGTCGTTGGCGATCAGTTCGCCGCCGAGGCTAAGCAGGAACAGTCCGATAAACAGCCACAGCGACCACCAGCCCCGGCGGTTTTTCTTGAAACGTTCGAAGCGGCGACGGCCCAGAGGCGAGAGCTTGAACATCAGGCGTTCCTCGCGGCGAAGTCGATGCGCGGGTCGACCAGCGTGTAGCACAGGTCGCCGATCAGTTTTATCAGGAGGCCGAACAGGGTGAAGATGAACAGCGATCCGAA
Organism: Pseudomonas sp. B21-021; assembly: GCF_024749205.1. Classification (NCBI taxonomy): domain Bacteria; kingdom Pseudomonadati; phylum Pseudomonadota; class Gammaproteobacteria; order Pseudomonadales; family Pseudomonadaceae; genus Pseudomonas; species Pseudomonas sp. B21-021. Next base: position 3,540,747 of record NZ_CP087192.1, on the reverse strand, counting down.
CACCACCGGATAGTCCCGGGACACCGCCGCTTCGTAACTCATGCGCCCAAGGCCGTCGAGGGAGAAGATCACTTCGATCAGCAATGAGCCGGCAAAGAATACGCTGATGAACGCCTGGGGAATGCCCGACACCACCAGCAGCATTGCGTTGCGGAACACGTGTCCGTAGAGCACACGGTTTTCGCTCAGGCCTTTGGCGCGCGCGGTGACCACGTACTGGCGGGTTATTTCATTGAGGAACGAGTTTTTGGTGAGGATGGTCAGGGTGGCGAAACCGCCGATGACCAACGCCGTGACCGGCAGCACCAGATGCCAGAAGTAGTCGGTGATCTTGCCCAGCGTCGACAGGGATTCGAAGTTGTCGGACACCAGCCCGCGCACCGGAAACCAGTTCAGCGAGGTGCCGCCGGCGAACACCACGATCAGGAACATCGCGAACAGGAATGCCGGCATGGCGTAGCCGATGATGATCGCCGTGCTGCTCCAGATATCAAAATGGCTGCCGTGGTGCACGGCTTTGCGGATGCCCAGCGGGATCGACACCAGATAAGTGATCAGCGTCGCCCACAGCCCGAGGGAAATGGTCACGGGCATTTTCTGCAGGATCAGGTCGGTGACCGTGGCGCCACGGAAGAAGCTTTTGCCGAAATCCAGCTGCGCGTAGTTCTTGAGCATCAGCCACAGGCGTTCATGGGCGGGTTTGTCGAAGCCGTACTGTTTTTCGATGTCCTTGATCAGTTGCGGATCGAGGCCACGGCTGGCGCGGGACGTGCCGCTCATGGTCTCGCTCGCACCGCCGCCGACACTGGCGCCGCCGATGCCTTGCAAGTGGGCGATGGCCTGTTCCACCGGACCACCCGGCGCGGCCTGGATGATCACGAAGTTGACCAGCAGAATGATCACCAGCGTCGGGATGATCAGCAGCAGGCGCCGCAGTATGTAAGCCCACATCAGTGCGGCCCTCCGGGTCTGCCACGGTTGATTTTCTCGGCCGTCATCTGCTGGTTGGTCAGCGGCGTGCTGCTGATTTCCCACCAGCTCTCGATCGCCTCGTCATTGCTCGCCTGCACGGTGGGAATGCCGAAACGGTTCCACCACACGGTCGACGTGCCCGGCGGGTAATAGTTGGGAATCCAGTAGTAGTTCCATTGCAGCACCCGGTCCAGCGCATGGGCGTAACGCAGCATGTCGGCCTGGGTCGAGGCGCGGATCAGGCCGTTGATCAAGGTGTCGACCGCCGGGTTCTTCAGCACCATGTAATTGTTGGCGCCCGGGTCGTTGGCCGATGCCGAACCGAAGTAGTTCAACAGTTCGCCGCCGGGGGAGGTGGTGACCGGGTAGCCGGTGACGATCATGTCGTAGTCACGACTCATCAGGCGATTGACGTACTGCGAGGAGTCGATGCGACGGATGTCGAGGTTGATGCCGATCTGCTTCAGCGTGCGCTTGTACGGCAGCAGCAGGCGGTCCATGCCGTTCTGGCTGACCAGGAAGGTGAAGCTCAACGGCTCGCCACGATCATTGACCAACTGGTCGCCATCGGGTTTCCAGCCTGCCTGTTCCAGCAGCTCCAGCGCTTGCAGTTGTTTGTCGCGGATAATGCCGCTGCCATCGGTCTTCGGCGCTTCGAAGACCTGAGTGAACACCTCGTCGGGAATCTGTCCGCGCAAGGGTTTTAGAATCTTCAGCTCGGCGGCGTCCGGCAGTTTGCGGGCGGCCAGATCACTGTTGGAAAAGTAACTCTGCTGGCGGATGTACATGTTGCGCATCATCTGCCGGTTGCTCCACTCGAAATCCCAGAGCATGGCCAGTGCCTGGCGAACGCGGCGATCCTGGAATATCGGCTTTTGCAGGTTGAACACGAAGCCCTGGGCCGACTGCGGCGCTTCGGTGGCCAGGTGAGCCTTTTGCAGACGACCGTCGCTCAGGGCCGGGCTCTCGTAACCGATGGAGTAGCCGGTGGCGGAGAACTCACGGTTGTAGTCGTAGGCGCCGCCGCGCAGGACCTGGCGGGCGACGTCGGTGTCGCCGAAATACTCGATGCTGAAGTGATCGAAGTTGTACAGGCCACGGCTGACCGGCAGGTCCTTGCCCCACCAGTCGGGATTGCGTTCAAAGGTGATGCTGCGTCCGGAGTCGACCTTGCCGACTCGATACGGGCCACTGCCCAGCGGCGGTTCATAGCCGCCACCACCGGCGAAATCACGGGTCTTCCACCAATGCTCGGGAAATACCGGCAGCGTGGCGATATCGAGCGGCAGGGTGCGGTTTTCGTTGCTCTTGAAATCGAAACGCACGGTGAGCGGGGCTTCGACTTCGACGCCTTTGACGTCGGCGAACTGGGTGCGATAACGCAGGCTGCCCTGGGTCATCAGCAAGTCATAGGTGTAGCGCACGTCTTCGGCGGTGATTGGCTTGCCATCGGCAAAGCGAGCCTTGGGGTTGATAAAGAAGCGCAACGACAGGCCGTCCTCCGATCGCTCCATTTTCTGCGCTACGAGGCCGTATACGGTGTAGGGCTCGTCCATCGAGCGCTGGGCAAGCGGGGAATACAGCAGGCCGTCGATCTGGCTGACGCCGATGCCTTTATCTATATACGGCAGGACGTGGTCGAAGTGGCCGATCTCGATGGCCGAGCGGCGCATCGTCCCGCCCTTGGGCGCCCGGACGTTGGTGTAATCGAAGTGACTGAAGCCGGGCGGGTACTTTGCCGGTTCGCCATAGACGGTCATCGCATGCTGGGGTGCGGCGTCCACACCGGTGATCCCAAGCAGCAGGGTCACGGCAGTAAACATCAATGTCGGGAAAGCCAGTCGCATTGTCAGCCTTAAAGCCGGGTAATCGATAAGCGCAATTTGTACGCGAGCGGCGCGCCGTTCGCCAGCGGTGTGGTGTAACCAAAACAAAACGGCCCGCCATCAGGCGGGCCGTTGCACAGCAGGTCGGGCTGAATATCAGTCCTGACGGCTGGTGACTTCCAGCAGGTGGTAGCCGAACTGGGTCTTCACCGGGCCTTGCACGACGTTGATCGGCGCGCTGAATACCACGGTGTCGAATTCCTTGACCATCTGGCCAGGACCGAACGAACCCAGGTCGCCGCCCTGACGGCTGGACGGGCAGGTGGAGTTGGCCTTGGCCACTTCGGCGAAATCAGCGCCACCTTCGATCTGGGCCTTGAGTTCGTTGCACTTGGCTTCGCTGGAAACCAGGATGTGGCGGGCAGTGGCTTTAGCCATGGGGAAACTCTCCAATCAAATCAGTAAAGGGGGGAGCCTACCGGATTCAGTGGCCGATTTCTCGGCAAAGTTCCATTCGCTCGTCTGATACCGGTCGCTACAGATTAGCTGCTTGCAGGCGCAAGGCGTGTTCCACGTAGAGCTGGATCGGATCGTTCTCCGTGGTGCGCTGACCGATGCCCCGACGCAGGCTGCGCAAATGGTCGAGCGGATAATCGGAGCGGATCACGGTGCCGAGGTGAGAGCTGAAACGGCCGACAAAACCGTCGTTCTGCGCGGGTTCTGTAATGAAATATTCCGACAGGGCCAGGCAGATGCCTTGCACCGGGTCGAGGGCCTGCGCGGTCAGCTCCGGCACAACGCCACTCCACGAATAATAGCGAACACCATCGACCCGCTCGGCACCCTGGCCACCCCAGGTTTCGGGAAGGCCCTGCGGGTATTTGTCATTGAATTGGCCGACACCTTCCGTCGTCAGCGCATTGAGTGCCGCCAGTGCATGGCGAGGCAGTGTTTTGTGCCCGCTGAGCAGAGATAAAAAGTTGGAAAACAACGTAGCTACGTTCTGGGCCACGGTCTCCGGCAGCCGTCCGGGGATCAATGCCTTGCGCAGGAAGTCCGCCAGCTCCGAACCGTGATTGGGACCGCTGACCGAGGTCACGGAAGCGACCTTGTGTGGCACATGCGCCGCAGCATACCGAGCCGTCAGTGCGCCCTGGCTGTGTCCGATCAGGTTGACTTTTGTCGCGCCTGTGCCTCGGAGCACGGAGTCGATCTGCGAAAGCAATTGCTCGCCTCGCACTTCGTTGTCATGAACCGCGGACATGTGCGGCACGAATACCTGCACCCCGACAGCCTTGAGCGCCTGTTTGACGTCATGAAACAGTTCGAAAGGGCCAATGCGCTCGAATCCGAACAGACCATGCACCAACAGTACGGGATAGAGAGTTGTGGCATTTCGTTGCACTTTTCGTCCTTGATCGCAGAGATTCATCGATGTTGTCTGCGTGCCACTCTAAAACAGTCGTTGCGCACGTGATGCCTGAAGAGTCTTTCTAGTGGGGTGGAAACTGGATCAGTGTGCGTATGAAATTTCACTTTTGAATGAAATCCGGTTCTGAATATTTGGAGGGGTCTAGCCTCGGCGAATGTATTTTTCCCATTTTTGCCTACTCGACCCTGTGCCTTTAGCTCTGTCTCGCCGGGTGCCCGGCTGACATCGTGGAGGCGATGAAGCGCGTTAAATAAAGGCTCTTTGACGCAGCCCGCCGGCGTGTCATTTCCAGGGAATGGAGCAGCGAATGAACATGACGGATGAACGGGTAACGGCTTCGCAAGTGCGAGGCATGGGGATGGATGCTGAACGGGTCGGGGTCTTCGGACATTGTCGGACACGCGAACACGCTTTATCGCTGCCCGAACCCGCAATCGATTCGCTGGAGGGTACAGTTCTTGATCCCTCTCTGAATCGGGTAGTCGTGCGGATCGCCCCCTATCCAGGAATGGCCTGTGGGGACAGGGTCGTGTTGAGCTGGTGCGGCTACGATATCGAAGGTATGCCGTATCAACATGAAATCACGCGATTTGTCAGCGAAGCCCAGTTGGGCAGGGAGATCGTTCTGGTCGTTCGGGGCAATCACATCGCGGCGCTGGACGGAGGTTCGCTGGAGGTGTTCTGGACATTGACCAGTGCCTCGCATCCGGAGCCACTGATTTCCTTGCGCAGGCAACTGGATGTCGGAGATGTTCGTTACAGCCTCATGCCGGTCACCCTCGAGGACGCTGTCGGGGGCAGTCTCGACCCCGCGCGCGTCATCGACGGGACCTCGGTCACGCTTCAGCCTTATGCCGGAATGTGTGTCGGCGACCGGGTGCGGTTGATCTGGGAGGGGCCGGTGCATGACAAATCACTTCGAGACACGCTGATAGTCGAGTCCTTTGCTGTCGGTCGGCCTCTGGTGCTGGGGATCGCACCTGAATTCATCACGCCGCATCTCGGCGGGGAAGTGGTGATTCGATACTGTGTCGAACAGCAAAGCGGAGCGATTCGCGAGTCAGGTGTGACGCGGATCAGCATTGCTCCTCTTGAAAGAGGTGAGCTGGTGGCACCCCAGGTGCTCGAAGCCAATGACGGGGTGCTCGATGTGCAGGATGCAATCGACGGTGTCAGTGTATTGATCAGTGATGCGCGGGTCGAAGAGGGTGAGCTGGTTTATCTCAAGTGCGACGGCGAGTCATTCTTTCACCGCGATGACCGCGAAATAATCAGCGGAATGGCCATGCAACCTTTGGTCTTCATCGTGCCGTATCGATTCTGGCGCGAACATGTGGACACCCTTGTGCAAGTGTCCTATTCGGTCGAGAGGCTTGATGATGTGAGTCAGATGTCCAGCGTGACCCTGCTGCGGGTAGTGCAGGGTTGATGCGTCGACGTTGAGCGTCGGCTGGCCCTCCGGGTGAATCACGCACCGGAGGGCGGCTTGACTGTCAGGCCTGTTGTCGAATGCGTTGCGCGGCGTCCAGCAACAGGCGTTCTGTTGCATCGAATCCGAGGCAGCCATCAGTCACCGAAACGCCATAACGCAGCGACTCGCTCAGGGGCTGGCATCCTTCGAACAGATGCGACTCGAGCATCATGCCGATCAATGAACGATTGCCTTGCAGTCGTTGTTCCAGCACATCGTTGAACACGCCCGGCTGGCGGAGCGGGTCCTTGCCACTGTTGGCATGGCTGCAATCGACCATGATCCGGCTCGGAATTTTCAGGCGGTTCAAATCGGTATTGATGACGGCAACGCTATCGCGGTCGTAGTTCGGCCCTTGGTGACCACCACGCAGCACCAGGTGGGTGTCCGGGTTGCCCGCGGTCTGGATGATTGCCGGGTGGCCCTGGCTGTCAACGCCGAAATGGCGATGGGCATGCGCTGCCGAACGCATTGCGTCAACGGCGACGGTCACACCGCCATCGGTGCCGTTCTTGAAGCCAACCGGCATGCTCAGTCCGCTGGCCATTTCCCGGTGGATCTGGGATTCGGTCGTGCGGGCGCCAACGGCGACCCAGCTCAGCAAGTCATCGAAGTACCCGGCAGCCATGGGCTGCAGCAATTCGGTGGCAATCGGGAGCCCGAGGCGGATCATTTCCAGCATCAGTTCGCGCGACAGCGTGAGGCCGGCCGCCATGTCGTCGCTGCCATTCAGATGAGGATCGTAGGCGAGGCCTTTCCAGCCGACGGTGGTGCGAGGCTTTTCGACGTAGGCACGCATCACGAGCAGCATGTCATCACGGACTTCTTCGGCCAGACGCGCCAGTTTGCTGGCGTATTCGAGCGCGGACTCGGGATCGTGTATCGAGCAGGGGCCGACGATCACCAGCAAGCGCGGGTCATGGCCATCGAGAATCGCGCGGACCGCCTGGCGGTGGGCGGCGACCTGCTGGTTCAGCGCATTGCTCAGAGGCAATTGCTGTTTGAGTTGCAGCGAACTCGGCAGACGCAGGGTCAATGCTTCGTTGGCAGGGTTCAGGGTGGACAGTGGCAGAGCAGAAACGGACGAGTTCATATTCGGTCTTCCTGGGCGGATGGCGGGGGCGTCCCGCTCACTCGGCCCTACTGGGGTGTTCGACAATTGGCCGGATTGGCTACGTGTGTTGGCTTGCCACCTGTGGGTGACCGATCGGAGGCGGCAGGCTGTCCCGAGCGGAGGCTGGTAAATCGCCAAGCGGTAAAACTGTCGTAACGGTAATAAGTGGCGTAGTTCATTGGTTGAATCCTCAAAGTGTCTGGTGTGTTGCTGAAAAAGTCAGGGCCTGAAAAAACAAAACCCCCGGTCGGGAGGCCGACCGGGGGTTGAGAAATCTCTGGTAGGCGACCCGTTCAAATGGGCGCCGTGTGGGTATCAGGCGCGCCAGTGGCTAAACCAATACCCAAAATAAAAGCTTGCAGGAGCAGCGCAGACGCCGTTCACCCGGGCAGCCGCAACCGAGCGCGAGGCGCTGGCGGTACGAAGCTGTGAGAGGGTATTGAACATGAGCTGTCTCCAAAGAATGCGCCGAGCTTACTAGAGGCGGCTGCGCGTCAGCAATCAGAAATTGCTATCGGAGGCACAAGAGGGCCTCTATGTGTTGAGCGCCCGCCAAGGTGTGACACACTCTGCTTTCTGAACGTGTGCTCAAGGAACGGGCGTGAATTTGAAGAAGATCGAGGCAGGAATGAGTTTTGAGCTGCGCCAGGCAACCTCCGCCGACCTGTCGTTTGTACGAGAGCTGACTTGCCGAAACATGCTCCGCTACTACATTCACTATGAGTTGCTGTGGCAGGACGAGGCGTTTGATGTTGCCTGGGCCGGGCGTGAAAACTGGTTGATCCTTCGTGAAAGCGAATTGCTGGGCTATTTCAGTCTGAGTCGTGATGCTCGGGCCGTGTATATCCGCGAATTGCAGATCGTCGAAAGCGCTCAAGGGAAGGGCGCGGGATCCTGGGCGATCGATCAGGTTGTTGCGATGGCTCGGCTGGAGCGTCGCCCGGCGTTGCGCCTGACGGTGTTCAAAAACAATCCGGCGCAAAACCTGTATCGAAGAAAAGGAATGTTTGTGCAAGGCGAGGACGAGTGTTTCCTGCGAATGCAGCTCGATTTCAGTACACCTGTGCTCTGAAACCCACGGCTGGCAAGCCCTCGATGAAGAATTGAAACTTTTTATATGTCGCTTGCCGCTAGGTCTGCCCGGCACTTTTTGCTAAGGTGTCCGGCATCCCAATAAGACCATATCGCGAGGTGTCTGCTTGATTAGGGTGCTAGTGGTCGACGACCATGATCTCGTTCGTACAGGCATTACACGGATGCTGGCCGATATCGATGGCCTGCAGGTGGTAGGCCAGGCCGAGTCCGGGGAAGAATCCCTCATCAAGGCTCGTGAGTTGAAGCCTGACGTGGTGCTGATGGACGTCAAGATGCCGGGCATCGGCGGCCTCGAAGCCACGCGCAAACTGTTGCGAAGTCATCCCGACATCAAAGTGGTCGCGGTCACCGTGTGTGAGGAAGATCCGTTTCCTACACGGTTGTTGCAGGCCGGTGCGGCGGGGTATCTGACCAAGGGCGCCGGGTTGCCGGAAATGGTTCAGGCCATTCGCCTGGTGTTTGCCGGCCAGCGCTATATCAGCCCGCAGATTGCCCAGCAGTTGGCCATCAAATCCTTTCAGCCGACCAATGATTCGCCGTTCGATGCGTTGTCGGAGCGGGAAATCCAGATTGCGTTGATGATTGTCGGCTGTCAGAAGGTTCAGATCATTTCCGACAAATTGTGCCTGTCGCCGAAAACCGTTAACACCTACCGCTACCGCATTTTCGAGAAGCTATCGATCAGCAGCGATGTCGAGCTGACGCTGCTGGCGGTTCGACACGGCATGGTTGATGCCAGCCTCTGACCATGACTGAAGCATTCGATTCGGGCGCCTTTCTTTCGACCGTCAGCGGGCGCCCCGGCGTGTATCGCATGTTCGACAGCGATGCGCGTCTGCTGTACGTCGGCAAGGCCAAGAACCTCAAGAAGCGTCTGGCCAGCTATTTCCGCAAGACAGGCCTGGCACCCAAAACCGCGGCTCTGGTCGGGCGTATCGCCCAGGTCGAAACCACCATCACCTCCAATGAAACAGAGGCGTTGCTGCTCGAGCAAACCCTGATCAAGGAGTGGCGGCCGCCGTACAACATCCTATTGCGCGACGATAAATCCTATCCCTATGTCTTTTTGTCTGACGGGCAATTCCCGCGCCTGAGCATTCATCGCGGGGCTAAAAAGGCCAAGGGCAAGTATTTCGGTCCCTATCCGAGTGCCGGGGCGATTCGCGAAAGCCTCAGCCTTCTGCAGAAGACGTTCTTCGTGCGTCAGTGCGAGGACAGCTACTACAAGAACCGGACCCGGCCGTGCCTGCAATATCAGATCAAGCGTTGCAAGGCGCCCTGTGTCGGGCTGGTCGAGCCTGAGGTTTACGCCGAGGATGTGCGTCACTCGGTGATGTTCCTCGAAGGACGCAGCCATGCGTTGACCAATGAGCTGTCGACGGCGATGGAAGAGGCTGCAATCAACCTCGAATTCGAACGCGCCGCCGAACTGCGTGACCAGATTGCCTTGCTGCGTCGGGTACAGGATCAGCAGAGCATGGAAGGCGGAACGGGTGATATCGATGTGATCGCCGCGTTCGTCAATCCGGGCGGTGCGTGTGTGCACTTGATCAGCGTGCGGGGAGGGCGGGTGCTTGGCAGCAAGAATTTCTTCCCACAAGTCGGGATTGAAGAAGAAGTGGCCGAGGTCATGGCCGCTTTCCTCGGGCAATACTTCATCAGCAGCCCGGAACGCGACTTGCCGAGCGAACTGATCGTCAACGTCGTGCACGAAGACTTCCCTGCGCTGATCGAGGCCATTCAGGCGCTGCGCGGACGTGAGCTGACCATCAGCCATCGGGTACGCGGTACACGGGCGCGCTGGCAGCAACTGGCCGTAACCAATGCCGAACAGGCGCTGGGTGCGCGGCTGGCCAACCGTCAGCACGTTGCCGCACGTTTCGAAGCGCTGGCTGAAGTGTTGAACCTCGATGAGCCGCCACAACGGCTGGAATGCTATGACATCAGCCACTCCAGCGGTGAAGCCACGGTGGCTTCCTGCGTGGTGTTCGGCCCGGAAGGGGCGATCAAGTCGGATTACCGTCGTTACAACATCGAAGGCGTGACCGCCGGCGACGATTACGCCGCCATGCACCAGGCCCTCACCCGACGCTTCAGCAAGCTGAAGGAAGGCGAGGGCAAGTTGCCCGACATCCTGTTGGTGGACGGCGGCAAAGGGCAGCTGTCGATGGCGCGTGACGTGCTCAACGAACTGGCTGTTCCGGATCTGATCTTGCTGGGGGTCGCCAAGGGGGCCACGCGCAAGGCGGGATTCGAGACTTTGTATCTGAATGATGCGGCAAACGAGTTCACCTTGCGGGGTGATTCGCCGGCGCTGCATCTGATCCAGCAGATTCGTGACGAAGCCCACCGCTTTGCGATTACCGGCCACCGTGCACGGCGCGGCAAGACCCGCCGCACGTCGACGCTGGAAGGCGTTGCGGGCGTCGGGCCGACCCGGCGTCGGGACTTGTTGAAACATTTTGGTGGATTGCAGGAGCTGTCTCGTGCAAGCATCGAAGAGATCGCCAAAGCACCGGGGATCAGCAAAAAGCTAGCAGAGTCGATTTATGCAAACCTGCATAGTGAGTAGAATGCCCATTCACCTCGTAGCCAGTTGTGCCGATGAATATCCCTAATCTGATTACCGTTCTCCGCGTCCTGCTCATCCCGATCTTCATTCTGTTGTTCTATCTGCCTTACCAATGGAGCTATCTGGCCTCAAGTTCGGTATTCGCCTTTGCGGCGGCAACGGACTGGCTGGATGGCTACCTCGCGCGACGCCTGGAGCAAAGCACGCCGTTTGGTGCGTTTCTGGATCCTGTCGCTGACAAACTGATGGTCGCTGTTGCCCTGGTGTTGCTGGTGCAAGAGCATGGCAATCTTTGGCTCACTCTCCCGGCTGCTGTCATCATCGGTCGCGAGATCGTTGTCTCGGCATTGCGTGAGTGGATGGCCGAGCTCGGTGCGCGGGCCCATGTGGCCGTGTCGAATCTGGGCAAGTGGAAAACTGCTGCGCAGATGCTTGCACTGGTGATCCTGCTGGCCAATCCCAAGGTTTTCAGTTTCTGGGTTGTCATCGGTTACGCGTTGCTGATGGTGTCGGCAGGCCTGACCCTGTGGTCGATGGTTCAATACCTTCGCGCTGCCTGGCCACATCTGAAGACCGATGTTGAAAAGAAATAAAACTTTTTTGAATCAAAGGGTTGACGGGGCATCTGGAATCTATAGAATGCGCCACACAAAGCGGGAATAGCTCAGTTGGTAGAGCACGACCTTGCCAAGGTCGGGGTCGCGAGTTCGAGTCTCGTTTCCCGCTCCAAGTTTGTACAACGTTTGTTGTTGCGCTACTGACAGCAAATGTTTTGAGGCCGAGTAGCAAAATGGTTATGCAGCGGATTGCAAATCCGCCTACGCCGGTTCGATTCCGACCTCGGCCTCCACTATAAACAAGCTCCGTAGATCCATGATTTACGGAGCTTTTTTATTTGCGTTGCACTGAAAGATTTTGTCTTTGAAACGGCAACTGCAAACTTGCTTCACCGGGAAGTGATGTATATATTTCCCCCTCTGCCGCCGACGTACAGTTCCTGTCAGGACTGTGAATCGTCGTAAGAGCCAAGCAACACCGCGCTACCGCCCGAATGGCGAAACTGGTAGACGCATGGGACTTAAAATCCCCCGCTCGTAAGGGCGTGCCGGTTCGATTCCGGCTTCGGGCACCATCTTAAATCAAGGGTTTGCGAGCGAAAGCTGATGCAAACCCTTGTTTGTTTCCGGGCCGAAATTTTGACAGTGGTCCGCAATTCACTTCGTAGGCATGACTCTTTTGCCTTTGCGATTCCGAATGTACTGCTCGGTCATTACGACGGTGGTATGCCCAAGTTGATCTTTGCCCTGCATGATATCGCCGCTCGATTCCGCTTTGTCGGTACCGGCCTTGGCTCACAGATCACGCATTTGGAATTCGGCCTTTTCGACTCCAGCGGCCTCCCGGGCCACATCAAACCGCCTCTGCAACATCGCCTCCGTCATCGGAGTGCCATCCTCTGTCACGAACAGCCGCGTCGAGCGGACCTTGTGTCCTGCCTTCCTGGCCATGGTTCGATCAATCAAAACCTTCAGCTCGCCAATGACCTCGATTCGCCGTTTGGCTTTCGTTTTCCCCTGCAAAACCCAGATCTGGCCATCCCGGACGTCCCGTTCGTCCATCATTCGGGTGTCTGTGACCCTTTGACCGGTCAGGTAAGCCAGGTCCATCGCATCTTGTAACCCTGGGTCTGCTTTGTCGTAGGCCCGTTTGAACAGTTCGTCTTCGACGTAGGTGTCCCGGCCGGTTTCTTTGTTGCCCCTGATGCCTGAACATGGGTTGGCAAGCGAGGTATAGCCTTTGTCTCGGGCGTAGTTCCAGATCGCACTGAGCAGAGCTTTCTCACGGTTTGCGCGGATGGGTGCGGATTTCCGCCAGGTAAGGTACTGGCGTACGTGCAGGGGCTGGATTGTTTCCAGTGGCGCCGGCGGATCGTCGAAGAATGCCATCAGGTTCTTCAGCTCGCGTGCATTGTCTTTCTGGGTGCTTGCGGCCTTGGTGGGCACCACGTCGACCATGTACTTCTCTGCCACATAGCGGAACGTGACGACCTTGGCGACCAAGTCAACGTCTGTCCGATCCCGCTCCAGCTTGGCGTATTCCATGATTGCCAGGCCGTAAACGCTGCCAAGCGCGATCTCCTTGCGGTCCTTTCCGCCGGTGTTGTAGTAATAGTAGATGCGGCCGCTGGCTTTCTTGCGCTCTCTCACCCGAGCAATTGAGCCCGGCTTGCTAGGTCTTCGTCCCATCTCAACTCGCCTTTCTTGGCGTCCATACTGGTTTTTCAGCTTCGTAGCTTCCAACGGCGGTTACTGCCAACGTTGTCACCGCCGGCCAGCCATTGCGCTTGATCGAGTGCCGGATTCCGTTTTTCTTCAGGTTCAGGATCTGTCCTGCCTTGGTCCGCGCGCCGGTCAGCTCGCAAACTTCTTCGTGCGATAAAAATTGAATGTTCATGAGCTATCCATGCCGCGCGCGGCGGCAGAAGGTGGTTTTTCGGTAGTGATTTGCTGCTAGAGGAGTTCGGCGGGGACTTTGACCGTGGCGCCGCGCTTGGCAAAGACCACGGCGCGGAACACAGCGATGGTTCGGGTTTCGCCGGGCTGGCGGTTGAATGGATCACGGGCCATATCGGCCAACCAGGGTGACTGGTTCCCACGCTCGACTCAGACGCCGTAGTTCGCGATCAGATGCTCAGTGTCGGGCAGGGCGAAGAGGTCCAACTGGCCTGCCACGGGCTGCTGGTCCTCCTCGATCGCGTTGATGGCCCAGTCCAGCGCCGGTCCGGTCAGTTCCTTGATGCGGACGCTGACCAGACGGTTCATGGATGCCGGACTTTGTAGCAGTAGACGTAGGTGAACCAGGCGAGGGCAATCATGGCATCTGCTCTGAGGCTTCTGGAATATCCTCGAACTTGTAAGTCTTGATGACGCGCTCTTCGACGCCGGAGACCTTGATGAACCTGGCCTCTTCAACCTAGGGGGGGTAGGCATCTGGCTCGCCGTGCTTACCGCCGCCGCTCATCTCACAAAAAAGCGAGCGCACGGCCATCGGGCAGGATGAAGGACTTCACATCAACCTCGTAGTCGCGCTCCCAGCTGTAGTGGCACCAAGACGGCATTCCCGGGGCGGCTACTGCGCTGTAACGTACCTCGTTCACCGCGTCATTGTGCGAGCTCTCATCGTAAAGTCGTTCCAGATCCTCGCCGGGCATGGACGCCAAATCTTCAAGCGTAATTAGGCCATTCGGTGCGTCACGCAGGCTTTCGTACTTGTAGCCGAAAGCACCGATTCCGTGATGCATCGCCAGCAACTTGGCCATTTGGCTTGCAGTAAGCGTGTTCAGTGAGTGGTAAATTTTTGCATTGAGCACATGGGGTCCTTACCGCTATAGCGGCTATCAATGGAGGGGTATCGTTCAGTCCTCAAGAAAGGAGGTTGCGGATGGTCGTTCACGGGATTGAATATCGTTTCTGTCGGGCATCCAGCGTTGTCCACGGGCGCGATGGTCTCGCGTGGGAGTGCTGGCGCGGAAATGCCGGACCAGTGTTTGAAATCTTTCGAAACGATGGGTCGATGCGCTTTGAGGTGACACTGTTCGAGCAGGATGTACCTCTGGAGCTGCTGGAATTCGCTATCCCAATTGCTCGAGAGCAATTAGGCGATTTCGATCCGCTATAGCGGCTGACTTTGAAGGGGAGGGAATTTTTTCCGGGATTTATGCGAAGCTCTGGCCCGTTGCGAGCTTTCATCTAGCCAAACCGCTTCAGTGGAACTGAGCTTTACTAAGTTTTCTGATCGATGGGGGTTTTTATGATTAAAAACGTATCGAAGGTTTTAGCTGTGGGTGCTTTGTGCCTTAGTGTTTCTGCTTGCTCTACTGTTGACGGGCTTCAGCCAACTGACAGTGGAGTGACTGTTGAGGTACGTGATAAAACTTACAACGAGGTGTGGAAGGCGTCGGTGAGCGCTATGAGTTCCGGCTTGGCAATCGTCGAGTCAAACAAGAGTGCTGGCGTCATCAAATCCGAAGCACCTGCAGGAATGGCCACCTGGGGGGAGGTCATCGGTTTGTTTGTGACTCCTGTCTCGCCATCAGCAGACAGTTATTCAATTCGAATCGTTAGCAAGAAGCGTTCGACGTATCAAATTACTGGCCAGGACTGGGCGCCGTCTATCGCTGCTCGCATCAGGGCGGACCTAGACGCAGAGTAGTCACTCATCCTGCAATCTCCATCGATGCCAGATCATGGGCATTCACAACCTTCATGCCGAGTTCCTTTCCGATGTGCACTTCGAGGCTGGCACCGCGGGAGTCCTGCCAGCCGGGCAGCGTGGCAACGGTGTTGCATTCCATCAGCGCTTTAATATCGCGGCGCATGCACTCGCTCCAGGTGCCCGGGCCTGGGTTTAACTCGGCGGGGTTGATGACGCTGTGCCCGGCGACGCGTAGGCTGGCGGCCGTGGAATGGAACAGCGGGTAGTTCAGGTCCAGCATATTGGTCATGGGACCGCTGAGGTAGATGCGCTTCATGCTGCCTCCGTGTCGTGTCATGGGCAGCCATTGCCGGTGAAATCGAAACCCTCGCAAGGCGGCCCGAACGGCAGCACCTCTTTTGCCCTGGGCCAGCGCTTCAGCAGGTGATCCTTCGCCTCATCGGCGGAGCACTTGGTGCCGTCGGCGTGCTGGAACATTCCGCGGAGTTGGCGCTTGCTGAAGTCACGCAGCGCGCCGCGCACGCTTAAGTGAATGTGGAATGTGCGACCGCTGGGGCCGAACGGATCGACCGGTTTGTTTTCTGTGGGCATGTGGAGTCCTATGCCGGGGCATGCCCGGGCGGTGGAGGGTGGGCGAATTAATAGGTTCTTCACGGAATCCCGGGAAACACAGAAACAAGAACGCCGATTTGATTGATGATGTTCGTGCGAGCAAACACATCTAACAAACCGGCGTTCTTATGCGCGATATTAATACTTTCCTTCCTTTTTGGGAGGGCTTTTCTGTCGTCAACATCAAGCCCGATGGTGACGCCCTCCAGATCGATCTAACACCCCACGCCACCCGATTCCCTTCCTGTGGCGGCTGCCAAAAAACCTGTTCAACCACTCATGAGTATTGCGAGCGAGTCGTTCGTGATTTGCCCATTCTTGGCCGTGCGGTACGCCTCAACGTTTTGCTCAGGCGAGTTGGCTGCCGCGATTGTGGCAAACGCATGGAGGCCGTCAGTTGGCTGGATCGCTATGCGCGCATGACGCGCCGCCTGGCCGATGCGGTTATTCAGGCTTGCGAGCGCTTTCCTACCCTGCACGTGGCCCAAATGTTTGGCCTGCATTGGGACACGGTTAGATTGCTGGAGCGTCGCGCCTTGCAGGCGGTATTGAGCGAACTGCCGAAGGCGCAACCACGACGTTTGGTGATGGATGAATTCGCTGGGCACCGAGTACCGCCTGCGCCTGGAGATCGGCCTGGAAGCAATGGCTGCGTCATGCTCATGAAAGCGAAATTCCGGCCCTGATCCTTTTGCCAAACGGCTAAAAGGTTCTGGCGGGCCATCGTGAGTCGGGTTCGCTGGCCGATGCACACCGGTCAGTTGGAAGGAATAAACAATCGAATAAAGGTCATCAAGCGTATGGCGTACGGTTACCGGGATAGCGAATTCTTTTTCATGAAGATCAAGAGCGTCTTTCCCGGTAATCCGTGAAGAACCAAAAATAAGCCCATTGGCGACTTCCCTGGTCACGCTGACGCAGGGAAGTTGTTGCAATGGATCAGTCGTCAGATTTCGGCGACTCAATTGGGTGCAAACCTTTTATCAGCGCTCGAAGCGCCAACTGATGACCCGATGAGCCATCAGCGTACTCTCGATCAACAGGCAGCGCCTCGATAAGGTCCTGCGCGGCATTACTGATTTTCGTACGCTTTGACAGATCCAAACCAGCGAGGGCGGTTCCTATAAGGGTGATCGCGGCGAGGGTTCCTGTCTCGAATGAACTCAAAACTTTTTTTTCACTCATTTCATGCTCCTTGCGTTGTCCGCGCCGAAATTGGCGCAATCCCAGTCCTTGGGCTTGCAGGAAAAGGACTGGGATAGTCGCTATTGTTTTTTCTCACCCTCTATTGGGGGGGGCGGGGTTGGAACCTTCGTCGGCATTGGCTTTCTGTCAACTGTTGGAATCAAATGCTCAATGCCCACGCTTATTTCGCCGCGCTCAAATCGCTTCTGCAGTTCTTCCAGCTCTTTCGGTGTCATAGTGATGCTCCATTAATCTGTAAATTCAACCCATTGCACTTCTGAGTGGCTAATCATTATCGATTCTGTGCCTTCACACTCCTTGTATTCTTCGCCGACAATCCATCTAGGGCATTGGATCAAGTATTGACCTGAAGATTCTGAGGATGGGATTGCAGCGATATATCCCATTAGACGTCTGGAGTCCTTGAGTTGAAGTGTTATTGCGTTTCCTGCACGACTCCGAAATATATGGATTTGATCACTGTGTGACGCTTTTGATGTTATTTTTCTTTTTCTAGCAATGGAGTAGAAAAAGTCTTTGTTGCAAGCGTAAGCAAGGACTACTCCTGCGCATATTGAAATGGCTATAGAGTAAATAGTGTTGGTATGGTCTTCCCATTTTCCGAATGAGTAATAATCCCCAATCTTCAGTGATAAGAATTTTACTAATTGAACAGTAAGGTTGATAAGCGGGGTGCAAATTAGTGCCTGAATCACTCGCTCGAATTGAGACGGCTTAGGAACATCTGCTAACCAATAGAAAATGACAGTTGTCAGAAAGCCAGGTAACAACAATTGGAGAGTAGGCAGAAGGTCTTTAATTTCATCCATGGTTTTATTAAAGCAGTGATGCTTCATGTCCTCTTTTCTTTGTTGTTGGCATAAGGCTACTATGGCTGGATCCAATTCTGCCACTGGCATTTCATCCACGCTGGATGCCCGGACAGTGCCGCGCTACAGTGAACCCTTTCCCACAGGAGTGACCTGCATGAAGTTGATCTTAGGAGCGCTGGCGTTTGTGCTGATGAGGGGCGTTTTTTAAGGGCTTGAACAGTCTTAAAAGGCAGGCGAAGCAGGGCTACTCTTGGAGCGCTTCAGACTGTAGATCAAGAATCTTGAGTAGCATCTCGTCATGCTCTGCACGAGTTGCTCTGTAGAACATACACCGGTCCAGAAGGATTCTTTTCATGCTTCGGGCTGAGGCAAGGTGCTTGGGTTCGACAGAGATCGTTACAGTCTTGCCGCTCCGGCTATCGGTGACTTCTAAATTGTAACGTCTAATCAAACCGTCATCTCGTTTGGTGTGGCCAAGGTATTTGAAGATGAGGGAGGGGGCTGTCATACGGTTCCATATTTATTCATTGAAGGCCCAGCACTGCACTTAAAATTTTTTCTTATACGAATGAAGAACCTGCGGGCCGGGCTTCTGTTTAGCGGAGGCGACGATTGCGTCGTTTGATGCGACTACGATACTTCAGCATTTCGTCCACTCTTGTTGACGTCACCAGCCATGCGAATTCAAAAATTAGAAGCGGAATGCCTGTGAGTGAGGCGTAGAGAATTGCCAAAATGTAGCTCTTTTGTGTCACGGATGGAGCAAATCCGAAGCTCAACAGACATCCTGCTGCATTTAAAATGAACAGCGTCAGCATGGCGTAGCTCAGCGCGATCTCCCGGTTAATCTTTGCGCTGTCGAATCTAGCAGCCTTGATTCGTTTTAAGTCTTTCAGCTTCCGACCTCGGAAAAAGGATCGAATGCGGCCCTTTGCTCCGACGAGCATAGCGTGAACTGCACTTTGCGATGAGCGATACAAAAATTGAAGTAGAAACCCTACGAGCGCCGATACAGCACTGCTTATCCAAAACTGAGGGTTTGTTGTCCATTCTTCCATGAGGAATTCCGCTGTTTGTAGGGTTTTCAATTGGCGTTGGGGCAGGTTCGAATCGCCTGCGCGGTCAATGCTACAGTACGCGCCATTTCCACAGGAGTGACCTGCATGAAATTGATCGTAGGAGCGCTGGCGTTGGCGCTGTTGGCTGGATGTGCATCGTCAGCTATTCCGGTTAGCCAGGCTGATCCGGTACCGCGTGATGAGCTGTACGCGTTTCAAACCAAACCACCCGGAGAAAGCGGCAAGGTAATGGTCGTCCGGGACTCGGGAATGGTTGGATCTGGTTGTGACATCGTCGTGTATGTCGATGGTCGGAAGGCCGCGAAAATCGGCACCGGTCAGCGCGCTTCCTTTTATCTGCCGCCGGGTAATCCAAGTATTGGAGCAAGTCTCGCTGGTTCTGGGCTGTGTGGCGGAGCAGCCATTCGTACGATCTCTGCCAATGTGCAAAGCGGCAAAGAAAGCCTCTACAGAATCAGTGGAGACATGAGCGGCTATTTTCTCGTACCGCACGTCGATTATCAGTAAATGAATTCAAATCAGCCGCCTTCGGGCGGTTTTTTATGACTGGAGAAAGTCATGCAATCGAGCGTTGCTCGCTATCAGCCGACGACTACGATCAAGCTGTCCGGGTCTCTTGCGGCCAAGTTTGGCAGAGTTCATCGTCGAGTATTGGATTCTGGCCAGGCTTGGGAAGCGTTCCGAGCATTGAAGGCGACGCTTGAGGGATTCAAGGAGGAGATTCAGCGCCTTGATCGGCGGGGCATGCGCTTCGCCGTGTTTCGCAATCGAAAGAACGTTGGCGAAGCAGAATTTGGTTTGGGTGGCGCAACCGACATTCGTATTGTGCCGGTCATCCACGGAAGCAAGAAGGCTGGGTTGATTCAAACCATCATCGGTGCTGTTTTGATCGTTGCCGGTACGTTTCTTTCGACCACGCCATTTGGTGCGCCACTGATTGGCGCGGGTATCGGCCTTGTCGCCGGCGGCGTTATCCAAATGCTCAGCCCCCAAGCCTCAGGCCTGAAGCAAAGCGCATCCCCCGAAATCGCCCCGTCCCACGCCTTCGGCAGCGCTAACAACACCACGGCCAGCGGAAACCCGGTGCCGATCTGCATCGGCGATCGCCGATGGGGCGGGATGATCATCTCGGCCTCAATCCTGGCCGAAGACAAAGTGTAAGAAGGACAGTAGTACACCAACCGCCCGCGAGGCGGTTTTTTATGCCTGGAGGAAAGCATGGGAGCAGCGGAACAAATCGAAAATATCGGCGAGAAGGGCGGCGGCAGTAAGCCGAAATCACCGGTCGAAGCCAGCGACAGCCTGCGCTCGACCAACCTGGCCAAGCTGCTGATCGCCGTGGGCGAGGGCGAGTTTGACGGCGTTCCGACCGAATACGACATTTACCTGGACAACACGCCGATTCGTGATGCTAGCGGCAACTACAACTTTCCGGGCGTGAAGTCGGATTGGCGCCCGGGTTCGGTGAACCAGACCTACAGCACGCCACGATGTCGGCAGCCTGGTGGTCGGCAACGCACTGACTCAACACTCTGGCGGATTCTGGTGACAACACAAATATTGGCAGCATCATCAACACCGGTCGGCGCGGGCGTACTCCAAACGGCGCTGATGAGCTACAAGCTTTGTACGAGAAAGTGCTGAATATTCTCGTCTGATCATGCAGTCTTTGGCATGAACCCGACAACATGATAGTCGCTCCAACCTGCCTCACCTTTATCACTGGGTTTCGCACCTGGCTCAGCCACAAGCACATACCCCCAGGCTGAAGCGTCGATATCCGGCCGGTAAATTCTCAGTGCGAATTGGTCGAGGCCTGCCTCGTTCAGGATGATGCTGATTCCCCGATTATCGATCTTGATATTTGTATTGCCGATGCTGAATTCAGCAGGCGCTTGTTTGGCCCCGGCACCGAGCGCCGCGCCGATCCCTGCGATAGTAATTTCCCTTTTTGTAGGCATTTCCAACTCCATTGGTTATCGATTGCGGATCTCTTGTATAGCAGAGGATTAGCGTGTGTTCAGTTACATGAAGCTTTTAGGCGTCATCGCAATGATCGGTCTCGGCTTCCCACATCGGCTTGGGCCGCCTGCAGTTGTTTACGCAGTGCGTCACGGTCTTTGTTGGTCTCGGTGTTCATCTGGACCAGCTTGAATATCCGCCCTCTCTTCGCACAGCTGACGATTCAGTTCCTCGAATTCATTTTCGTAAAGCCTGAGTTGCTGACGGCATGTTTCGAGCGGCGTCGGGCAGCCGAGCCATTCGTCGGTGTCTTCTATAAAAAGGGGATCCACGGGGCCGTCTTGCTTTGAACTGTTTGGATATACAGTAATCGAGGTGCAATAGGTGGGCGAGGGTGAAGCGACGAGCTGTAGGATTTTTGATTGTGTTCGGTCGGCAGAACGCCGTGGGAGGGAGTATGCAAAATCGGCATGATGCCATTTGATGGATAGTCGTTTTCTAAACATTGGCAGTGCCGATTTCTGTAGAAAACTCCGGGCCGCAATTATTTTTCAGCATCTGAAAACATTGGGCCAAATGAGTATGGACTGGGAAGAATTGCGGCCCGGAAAACAGGCTCAAAGCCGCAGCCCGCCTGATTCTAACGTAGGACTTAAATCCCCCGCTCGTAAGGGCGTGCCGGTTCGATTCCGGCTTCGGGCACCATGAATATCAAACGCCTGCATGAGATACCTCATGCAGGCGTTTCTGTTTTTTCCGCAATGAAAAATTCCTTTCCGCCAATCATTTAGCGGTATCACCTGCTTTTCCTTTCGATTTCAGACGTGTTGTCAGGTCATTGCAATCGAAGTGAGCTAGTGTTTATTTCTCGCTAAACCTGACACAGGGCAATGATGATGAAGCGACTGCTAATGGGCGTTTTGCTGATATTTTCCGGCCTTGCTCAAGCAGGAATTCCACTGCTGAACGCGACATGCCCTGGAAATATCGAGGTCCACGCTGACAAGGGCGGCCCCATCTACATCAACGGTAAAGAAGGGAAACTGAAGAAATTCAACGAAAACGCCTTCGAAGCGAAAGGCGGCGGGGTGACCATCTCGCTGACGATCATGTCCGACGGCTCACCTGATGTCTCGTATACGGGCAAGAACAAAGCCAATGGGGTTTGCCAAGTGAAGAAAACGAAGTAATCCGGGTGTTCCATTAACCGGGCTTTGATCGCCCGGGCGTTGAGTGAACAGAAAAAAGGCCGATTCGATCTTGATTCTGTTCACTTAAGGGGAGAAGCCTTATGGTTCACTGGAGACCGTGTCTTTGAAATCTTCAGCGTCCTTGGCCTCGAAGGCCTTGGGTGGTGATAACGCTCCAATACCTCCCTTAACTCTGATAATCGTTGAGTCTGCCTTGACCTTCATAGCGGACTTCACGCGCCTCCCGGTGCGTCGGGAGCGTCAGGTTTCGTGTCCTGGCCTGCGGAGAGACTTTCATGCGCACCAAGCGGTCGTGCTGGCTGTAACGGGTCACCTCCTCACTATTCGTGCTTGTTTTTGGCCGGGATCAGCCAATGGCGGTGAATGGTGGCCTGACTGGAAAGGTTTACCGCCGACGCCACCCATTCAACGGGGATGTTTTGGGTGAAGGTGCTCAGGTCACAGAAGTAAAAAAAGTCGCCAAGTTCGAGCAATTCCTGTTGAACAGACATAAAAAATCCGAAGACAGAGATCTGGCAACGGGTTTTCGGGGAAGCCCTGCTGAGACTCGAATGCTTAAGTGAACAGCATTAGCCCAACGGCGGCCTTTATTCGAACATTACAGATGGTATAGTTCCGCGCCTATAGACCAAGGATCACCAGGTGTGAACAGCTCAACTATTGAAAGAAAAAGATGGACTTCTGTACAGATAATGCGTGGTCTGGCAGCGTTATTGGTCGCGGCCTACCATTTTGAGGATCAACTATTGGCCGTTCTAGGGATTGCCGCTCCCGGCCCATTGAGCTGGTTCGGTTTTTTTGGAGTAGATCTGTTCTTCGTTACAAGCGGGTTTGTACTCTGGCCTATGATCGCCAAAGAAAAATTAACATCTACTGACAGAGTTGGTTTTTTACTTGGTAGAACTGCCCGAATTTATATTCCATATTTAGCTGTGGTGTTTGTTATTTTATTTTTTGGACTTGGTAGCGGAAATGCCGATGTTGCAAAATCCATAATGCTCTACCCGCAGCGGATTTCAACGCAGCTATTGCCGGTAGCCTGGACTCTGGTATATGAGGTTTTGTTTTATTGGCTGGCGTTTGCGCTCATGTTTATTTATTCCAGTCGTAAAAGGTATTGCGCGCTAAGCATTGTTGTAGGGCTATTTGTATTGAAGGCAGTTGTAGTAATCAGCTCCGGGGCAGCGACTTTCTACGATTACAATGCCTTCATGGCGGACGTGTCTTGGAATCGTTGGGTAGATGGTCTATTGCCTGGCTACCTCACATCACTATGGTTCGTCGAATTTTTCTGCGGTGTCACATTGGCCTATTTGTTGTCATTAGGATGGGAATCGCGATTGGCAAAAATGTCAATTGTACTATGGATGGCCGCGGCCCTTGTTCTTTCGTTGGCAATCTATCTTTCGATTAATGTCTATGGGGTCTCTATGACCCGTGGAGACATGTTTTTACCTAGGATAATTTTGTTTGGTGGTGCTGCGGTGTTGATCTTTGCGGCAGCGATCGGCACGGAAATCAAGGATGTTGACTTGGGTATTTCAGAAAAAATAACTCGGGTTTTCGTTTGGCTGGGAGATGGGTCGTACTCGATTTATTTGATTCATACGGTAGCATTCGGCATAGCCTACGGAAATGGTCTTCGAACATGGTGCTCAAGTAATGGTTTTTCCGGATCGATTGTATTTGTTGGTTATTTCTTTCTGGTAATTATTGTTTCCGGTGCCATAGGAAACTATGTTGAGTTACCTGTTCACAGGAAAATAATGTTGGCGATAAGGAGAAAATCCTTTTTTCGGGTGGCTACCTATTAGTAGATGTTGATTATTCAAACCGCCTAAGCGCGGCTAATGAGATGTCACCCTGGCACCCTGCGAGGGCTGCGCGTTCGCAGGGTGTTTTTATTCCGGAGGCGTTCATCATAAATCCGCAGCCGCAACAGGGTTGGGCGTATGACGGGACAGATTTTTATGCGTCAGTCCCCCTTATGTGAATCCTTGATCACCAAATCCGGGAGGGCTCGAGCGGATTGATCACAACAGTGCTCGGCCACTTCAGGTATTGATCTTGTCTAATCCTGACATCGGTGCCTGTGCCGCTGAATGGACGGAACTTGAAGAATTTTAATTGTGCGCCGCTCATATTCGCACTGAGCTGGGGCGCTGCCCCAGCGCGGATGTGGCCCGGTAACCCGGTTGGGCGCCTTAATCAGGGGGATGAGCGCGATATGCGGGTGAGGGCTGTGTGTTAATCGAGCCGCCATGCGCGCCACCCTTTTCACGACCGTATACCAATCTAATCAACCATCTCCTACAAGGTTTTTCAACGGATAAATGTAGTCCGATGGACATCGTAATAATCAATCCAAGAAACATAAACTCAAATGCTATCGCTGCGGCGAATGACCTCTGTGTGCTCAGGTCGAATAAAGGCAGTGCGATGACGTGTATTAAGTAAAAGGCAAATGAGGCCTCGCCGAGCAATACAGCTTTTTTTGTAGATAGAAACATGCTGAGCATGCTTTGTTGGCTTTCGGCAATTGAAAGTATGAGCAGGGCAAAAAGCCAGGCATATGACGCGTCCCAACTGAAGGATGATAAATAGTTCAGTTTTGATGCCATGAGTAAAATAATGGCAGCGGCTATCGCGTAACTTGCGTAACCCCACTGTTTTGAATTTGTGCGATTCTCTTCTCGCCTTAAATAGTAAGCGGCGGTCAAGATTCCGAGTGTGAAATCAAATATCCTTGGCAGAGGGAAATTGTAAAGCATCCGATGCGCAGAATTGGGGTCGCCGAGAGTCAAAGAGTCATGCGGTGGTGTCCCGAAGTATACGGCTAAAGACAGTTGCGCAATTATGACGATCAGCGCAGCTGCAAACATATTGAAGCCCGGTCGTAGAATTCCAAGAGATGAAAATGCTGGAATTAGTAACGGGAAGCATAAATATAAAAAAAACTCGACACTAACACTCCATGCAGGACTGTTAAGTCCTGCGATTATGGATGTGTCTGAATGCCAGGCTTGTGCCGCAAAAATATATATGGCGATGGGGGTGTTGGCGTCTTTTTGCAGCCACACAAAAGCCATGCTCAATATATAAAGGGGGTAAACGCGGCTGAATCTAGCCCACAAATATTTGGGTGTGCTGCGCAGTGGATTTGTCTCGAATTGTTCAATATAGTTGTAAGCGATGATGAAGCCAGAAAGGACAAAGAAAAATGTGACCCCTGAATATCCAGATGCCATAATCCGCTCAGGCACTTCGCCAAGACCGGAAATAGGATAGTGAGAGAAGAATACCATCAGCGCTGCCACAAACCGAAGTCCGGTTAGCGCTGGGATCGCTCCCGTCCTATTTGAAAATTTTGGCATCATGCCGCTCCTCAATTTCACATAACTCTAAAGCAATAGCACCCAGCGAAGTGAAGGATGCGATCGAATTTCGTGGTTCACTAAAATCTCTGGTTTCCATCCTGGGTTTCACTGTACAAGTCTATTGTTGAGTTTCTTTCTACCGAGGCTGATCTGCCGACTTTAAGAGAGTTCGTGTTGTATTTCTTTTGTGTGTTTTTTCGTAAAAAAAGATTTTAGTGATTTTTGTGCAGGTTTTTCTATCGCAAGGTGCAGACCTATTGACATAACAATTACTACTGCCAGGAAAAATCCGTGCTGCATCAGCGTATACGCAAACGACTCGTTTGGTTGTGATGGGTACATACCCCTCATCAGAGTATGTATCAAATAGAGTGCGAAGGAAGCTTCTCCAAGCAGTATGGCGGCTCTGGTTGACAAGGCCCTGGATATAAAGGATTGCCGTGCCTGGGAGACGCCGATAATCAGCAAGGTAAAGGGGATAACATAGATAACGTCCCAGCTGAATACCGATCTGTAGTTCTCTTTCCATAGCATCATGGCAAATACAGCCATTAACGAAATATAAGTAAGTCTGCTCCATGTCACGTCTGATTGACGCGAGTTCTGCATGAATTGCTTGTAATAAATAGCGGCGGATATACCAATGCAGAAATCGAACAATCTTGTTGCGGGTGTGCGGTATAGCCACCGGTGGGCGGAGTCAGGGTCGAACGGTGATAAGTCCGCTTTGCCTGAAAGCCAAAAATACATAGCCAAAGCTAGCTGGCAGCTGAACATTAGTGTTGCAAAGCCAATTAATCGATTTTTCGATTTTGTGATGCCGAGATAGTGCATTACTGGCAGCACGAGAGGGAACATCAGGTATAAGAATGCTTCAACACTAATGCTCCATCCAGGCCCGTTGAAACCCATGGCCAATAACGTGTCTCCGCTCCATGCTTGAACCGCCAGCAGGTGTGGCCATAATGGAATTGTTTCGGATGAGTTCGCCCAGGCGTAAAGAGTGCAAAACGCATACAAGGGGTAAATTCGGTAAAACCTGGCAGCATAAAATGAAGATATTGATGCTCCGCTTCGTTTCTCAAATTTATCCAGGTAGTTATACGTGATTATAAAACCTGAAAGGATGAAAAAGAACGTAACTCCTGAGTAGCCGGCAACTTGAAATCTTTTCAGAATTTCGCCGGATCCAATAATTGGATAGTGCGAAAAAAAAACCATTAACGCAGCAAAGAAACGAATGCCGGTAAGTGCTGGAATGCTCCCAGCCTTGTCCATTGAGTCTCGCATGGAGCCTTCCTCTAAATTTGCGCGCGATTGTACAGCATCAGCGTAGTCATTCGTAAGTTGGTAGAAATCCCGTCGTTCAGCGAGATTTTTTCCCGGAGAAAAGTATGACTATCGGCGAAAGTGATCGGGGAGTTCGCGCGCGAACGCTGTAGGGGAGGCCCAATTTTGGTTTTCGGTACCACGAATAATCAAAGGCTTGCATGATATATCTCATGCAAGCCTTTTTTGTTTTCAGACAAACGCCTGCCCGTTGAATCCCCTAGGCAAACGCTGAAGTCCGGCCATCGCGGTCAACCGCTCGATCCACTCGGAACGCCAGTCGGACGCCGTGTGCGCATCCTTTGAATGGCGAGCCGCGCGCCGCGCCGCATTGCGCTGGTCTTTGCGCGCATCCTTGTATGCGTCGGTATTGCGGCAGCTGCGGCACTTCACACGATTGAGTTCGCTGCTGGAGGAGAGGTTGTTGCCCTTGTGCCCGCAGGCCAGGTGCCCGTCGACTTTGAAATGAATGACCATAAGACGTCTCCTTGGTGACGTGTAAAGGTATTGACCTCTCACGACCAAGGACGTTCTTTTTTCGCGCACCGTGAATCGATGGCTTACCTGAAGCGTGGCAGTGGCCGGTCGATCGGTTTGAGCGATGACAGGGTGCTGCGAATCAGCGGGGTATCCTTTTCGATATCGTTCAGCCGGTCGCGGATGCGCAGGGCGGTGGGGTGCCCGCCTTGATGGTCGACCCAGTCGGCGATCTCTTTGCAGGCCGCGGCCAGACGTGCTTCGCGGGCATCGAGCAAGGTGAGGAGAGTGGTGATGGACTCTCTTTCGGACATGGAACACCTCCGTTCATTAATCCGCTCGGTGGCAGCAAAAAGCCCGCGAAGGGCGAGCTTTCTGCCGTTGGGGCGCTGCTCCTTCAGCTGGTTTGAGTATAGACCCGTAAATGACAGCTATCAGCCCGACGACTCGGGCGCGGTCACTCGCGAGCTGGCGGCGTTGAGCCGATGACATTCCTTGCGGGCGTCTTCTTCCCGATCGTAGCCGTCGCCGATGAAGCCGCCGGTTCGCGTGTCGCAGATGCGATACCAGCCCAGGGCTTCGGCGGGCTCATGGAGAGTCTCTCCGGCGCGCCGGCCGTGGATGACGATCTTGTTGCAGCGCTTCACGACGAATATGTCTTCCATGGCGTCACCGCGGCTGATTCGTACCAGATCAACTATAGAAGCCCTGAGCAATCGTGCAAAAAATAGCCAAGTCAGTTCGTCGGGTGCAGTTGCCAGCCCAATGGGTGCCAGCGCAAGTGGTGAGTCGGATTCAACGCCTCAAGGAAGTTCTGATCGTGGGAAACGGCGACGATTGCGCCCGGAAATGTCTGTAATGACCGCTCGAACGCTTCCACCGATGGCAGATCCAGATGATTGGTCGGTTCATCCAGCAGCAACAGCTGCGCAGGATCCACTCGCCACAAGGCCAGCGCCAGTGCGGCTTTCAGGCGCTCGCCACCGCTCAACGAAGCGCAAGGGGCCGTGGCGCGGCTCGCATCCAGCTGCAAGTGAGCGAGATAGCTGCGCAGGGTGCCCTCGGTCAGCGCCGCCCCTTGCATCATCAGCTGTTCGGTGATGGAACGCTGATCGTCCAGTTGCGCCAGTTGCTGATCCAGGAATGCGAAGGGCACGTGAGTCGTGGCGGCTCCAGCGACGGGTGCCAGTTCCCCGGCGAGAACTTTCAACAGGGTTGATTTGCCGCAGGCGTTGGGTCCGCTGACAGCGATGCGCATCGGGCCGTGGATCGTAAGGCTCAGTGCGCCGTTTGACAGCCAGGGCAGCTGAGCGTCGATCAGCGTGCAGATCTGGCGGTTGTTCGGCACCGCGCTCCCGGGCAGGTTGATCAGCACGCTGCCTTCGGGCTGCACCTTGGCGTAAGCCTCGCGCACCTGGGCATCCAGTTCGGACTTGCGGGCCTGATGACCCTGACGGACATGCCCCATGATCTCTCGCGCGGCGCCCTTGATCGCCACGTATTCGAAACTGGCAATGTTGGCGGTTTCGGCGTTGCGTCGCGAGTTGGCAGCGTGCCGCTGTATTGTGTCGTGCTCGCGTCGTAAGCGAATCCGCTCGCGCTGGCGTTCGCTTCTGGCGTGGTCGAGACGTGCCTGCGCCGCCGCTTGATGGATTCGTTGATGCTCGCGGAATGCCGAGTAATTGCCACCGAATTCGATAGCCCCCGATGCGCTCAACTCGACGATCCGCTGCATCCGGTCGAGTAGTTGTCGATCATGGCTGACGACGATCAGGCCGGTGTGCCAGCGTTCCAGCGAGTTCATCAGCCATTGCCGTCCCGATGCATCCAGATGGTTGGTCGGCTCATCGAGAACCAGCAACGGAGCCTGACTCAAAAACGCACCAATCAGGGCGATGCGCGCTTGCTGGCCGCCACTGAGGTTCCCGGTGTGATCGGTGAAGGCAACTTCGGCCAGGCCGGCGTCATCGAGCAGGCGACGCAGACGGTCCGCCAGATCCCATTGTTCGCCAATGAGATCGAAATCCTCGACTGATCCGCAGCCCCGGTTCATTCGCTCCAGCGCCTGAAAAATCGCGGCGCTGCCGGTGGTCTCGGCGACCGTCTCGCCGGATGCTGCGACAAAGGTTTGCGCCACGTAGGTTGCTGCCACGGCACGCGTCACGCTGCCGCTGGTGGGTTGCCAATGTCCGGCGATCAGGCGCGCCAGTACGCTTTTGCCCACGCCATTGCGCCCGACGATGGCGGTCGGGGTGTGATCGAATTTCAGATTGAGTGCAGTGAAAATCGTCTCGCCATTGGCGAACTGAAAACCCAGTTGATTTAGGGAGACGAGAGCAGGCGTACGCGAGACGTGAGTCATCGGCACCTCCAAAAAATGTCGTGAACAGTGACAAGCGCCATGTACGGCGTGTCGCGATTACATTTTTGAAGGCTTAGTTGTTCACTTCTGCGGTCATCCCGGGGAGGTAGGAGGGCGTAGCCTAGTCGAGACGGCCGAAGGCTTCAAGGCGTGCCTGCCTGCTCGACCATCCGCTCAAGGAACAGCGCCAACGCGACTTCTTCCTTGCGCAGGCCTTTGCGGATGCGCGGTTTTGGCAACTCGGCCAAGGCGCCGAGCATGAAATGCTCGACCACCGCCGGGTGGATGTAGCACTTGCGACAGACCGCCGGCGTGTTGCCCAGTTGTCGGGCGACACCTTTCACCATCTCCACCACATGCCGCTTGGCCTCGGTCTCGGATTCCCATTGCAGCTCTCGCAGAACCGCCAAAGCGAGGGCGCTCCCGGCCCAGGTCCGGTAATCCTTGGCGGTGAAGTCGGCGCCGGTCAGGGTTTGCAGGTAGGTGTTGACGTCGGAGGAACTGACCGTGTGCCGCTCGCCGTTTTCATCCAGATACTGAAACAGGTTCTGCCCCGGAATTTCCAGACAGCGCTTGATGATCCGCGCCAGGCGCCGGTCCTTCACCGTGATCTGATGTTCGATGCCGCTCTTGCCGCGAAACTGGAACAGGATCGCGCTGCCGTTGACCTCGACATGCCGGCTGCGCAGGGTGGTCAGGCCGTAGGAGCGGTTGTCCCGCGCGTATTGTGTGTTACCGACGCGGATCAGGGTGGCGTCGAGCAGCGTGATGACCGTCGCCATGACCTTGTCGCGGCTGAAGCCCGGCGATGCCAGCAGCGCCTCCAGCTGTTTGCGCAGTTTGGGCAGCGCCAGACCGAACTCGCGAAGACGCGAATACTTGTCCGCGTCACGCACTTCGCGCCAGCGAGCGTGATAGCGATATTGCTTGCGTCCACGGGCATCGCGGCCGGTGGCTTGCAGATGGCCGCGCGGGTCGGCGCAGATCCACACGTCGACGTAGGCTGGTGGAACGGCCAGTGCATTGATGCGTTTGATCTCGTCGGGATCGGTGATGCGCTGGCCTGCGGGATCGAAGTAGGCGAACTTTCCGCGCAGTTTTTTGCGGGTGATACCGGGCTGCGTGTCATCGACGTAATGCAGATCCGAAGGCAACACCTCGGTGAGCGCAGTATCGGGCATGGCGGACTTCCTTCGCGGCAAATCAGGCTGTTAAAGCCATTGACCGCGCGTCATGACGGTCGTGCCCGCAGATTTACGCCAGTACCGCAACAGCCTTGATCTGGGCCCACAACGACTGGCCCGGATGCACGCCAAGCTGATCCCGTGAATAGCGAGTGATGCGCGCCAGCAACGGTGTCCCGCCGGCATCGAGGCGAATGAGCACGTGCGCGGCGTTATCGGCCGGCTGTTCGCTGACGACCGTGACCGGCAGGCGATTGAGGATGCTGCTGAACTCGCTGTTTTGCAGGGTCAGGCTGATGTCGCGCGCATGCACCTTGCAGCGCAGTCTCTGGCCCGTCGTCATCGGCTCGTGAGTCACGCGAATGCTCAATGACGAGTCCGGCAGTTGCAGGGTGAGCAATTGATAGTCGGCATCGTAGCCGCTGACCTGACCTTCGATGATCACCCCGGCGTCGTTGTCCATGGCCAGGGGCAGGTCGAGCCGTGCCAGGGTTTCGCCAATCGGACCGCTGGCCAGCGCTTTGCCGCCGCTAAGCAGCACTAGATGATCGGCGAGCCTGGCCACTTCGTCCTGCGCGTGGCTGACATACAGCACCGGGATTTCCAGTTCGTCGTGCAGGCGTTGCAGGTAGGGCAGGATTTCGCTTTTGCGCTGACTGTCGAGGGCCGCCAGAGGCTCGTCCATCAGCAGCAATTTGGGGCTGGTCAACAGCGCGCGAGCGATGCCGACACGCTGGCGCTCACCGCCGGACAAGTGCTGAGGGTGACGATCGAGCAAGTGGCCGATGCCTAGCAGTTCTGTGGCTTGGGTCATGTCGACCCGGCGCTGCGCCTTGGGAATTCGCTTGAGGCCGAATTGCAGATTGGCCAACACCGACAGGTGCGGAAACAGGCTGGCTTCTTGAAAGACATAGCCGAGCGCGCGTTTGTGCGGCGGCACGAAAATACCTTGTTCGCTGTCCTGCCAGACCTCGTCATTGATGCGGATAAACGCCTGCGGCGCGCGTTCAAGCCCGGCGATGCAGCGCAGGCACGTGGTCTTGCCCGATCCGGACTGACCGAACAGCGCGGTCACGCCGCGACCGGGCATCTGCAGATCGACATCGAGGCTGAAGCCCGACCAGGCCAGTTTCAGACGTGCATCAATCATCGATCAGCTCCAGCCCGCGCGGGTCTTGCGGCTGGAATACAGCGCCAGCAACACCAGAAACGAAAACACCAGCATCGCCCCGGCGAGCCAGTGCGCCTGCGCGTACTCCATGGCTTCGACGTGGTCGTAGATTTGTACGGAAACTACCCGGGTCTTGTCGGGAATATTCCCACCGATCATCAGCACCACACCGAATTCGCCGACGGTGTGGGCGAAGCCGAGGATTGCCGCAGTGATGAAGCCGGGACGGGCCAGGGGCAGAATCACGCTGAAAAAAGTGTCCCAAGGATTGGCGCGTAATGTCGCGGCCACTTCCAGTGGGCGAGTGCCGATCGCGGAGAAGGCGTTTTGCAACGGCTGCACCACGAACGGCATGGAATAGAGCACCGAGCCGATCACAAGGCCGGTGAAGCTGAAGGTCAAGGTGCCAAGCCCCAGCCATTGGGTGAAATGACCAATGAAGCCATTGGGGCCAAGGGCCAGCAGCAGATAGAAACCGATGACCGTCGGTGGCAGCACCAACGGCAGGGCAACAATCGCGCCGATGGGGCCGCGCAACCAGGAGCGGCTGCGCGACAACCACAGGGCAATCGGAGTGCCGACGACCAGCAGGATCGCGGTGGTCAGGGACGCCAGTTTCAGGGTCAGCCAGATCGCCGCAAAATCGGCACTCGTGAGCGACATTTACAGCTGGTAACCGTAGGACTTGATGACCGCAGCGGCTTTCGGGCCTTTGAGGTAATCAACCAGCGCTTTGGCAGCGGCGTTGTCCTTGCCCTTGTTGAGGATCACCGCGTCTTGCTTGATCGGGTCGTGCATGCTCGCCGGAACGATCCACGCCGAGCCGCTGCTGACCTTGCCGTCCTTGTAGATCTGCGACAGGGCGACGAAGCCCAGCTCGGCGTTGCCGGTGGACACGAACTGATAGGCCTGGGTGATGTTCTGGCCTTCGACGATCTTGGTCTTGGTGGCTTCAGTCAGTTTCAGTTTTTCCAGCACCTGAGTGGCGGCCAGACCATAAGGGGCGGCTTTCGGGTTGGCGATGGACAGATGCTGGTACTCGTTTTTCTTCAGAACGTCGCCTTTGGCATCGACGTAACCTTCCTTGGCCGACCACAGCGCCAGGGTGCCGATGGCGTAGGTGAAGCGCGAACCTTTGACGGTGTCGCCTTCTTTCTCGAGTTTTTCAGGGGTGGTGTCATCGGCCGAGAGGAACACCTCGAACGGCGCGCCGTTTTTGATCTGGGTGTAGAACTGGCCGGTAGCGCCGTATGCAGCGACCAGTTTGTGCCCGGTGTCTTTTTCGAAATCGGCGGCAATCGCCTGGATTGGCGCGGTGAAGTTGGCCGCGACCGCGACTTGCACTTCGTCAGCCTGCGCGGCGCCGATGGCGAATACCGCGAGCAGGGCAGGGGCAAAACGTGAGGCACGATTGATCATGTAACGGCTCCGTGGGTGGCAAGTGCAGTGGGCAGTTGTTATTGGAAGGAAGACTGCGCCGATGCGAGGGGGCGAAACGCTATATAGCGAAATATATAGCGAAATGCCGCCAAACGGGAAGCACTGCTTTGAAACGGGTGAGGGCGCCACGCTCCTCACCCGTTCGGGGTCATCATCGCGTCAGTTTTGCCAGTGCGCCTACCGCCAGTTGCCGGGTCAGTTCAGCGGTGCCGAGGTCTTTGCCGAGCGTGAACGCCTGGCCGGCCCAGAGGTTGCTGAACTCCGCCTCACCCTTCGCGCGCAACGGCATCAAGGCACCGCCCGCCAGCGGAAAGGCAGGGGCCTTGTCCGACATCGGACCCAGCTCGCGCATCACCCGATTGAGAATCCCCCGTGCGGGGCGCCCGGTAAACAGATTGGTCACCGCCGTCTCGCTTTCCTTGGCGGTGCGCAAGGCTTTGTGGTGCGACGCACTGACCTTTGCTTCCGGGGTAAACAGATACGCCGTGCCGACCTGAACCGCCGAAGCGCCGAGCAGGAACGCTGCCGCCACGCCGCGCGCATCGGCAATCGCACCGGCAGCGATCACCGGCACACTCACCGCGTCGACCACTTGCGGCACCAGGGCAAACGTACCGACCTGACTGCTCAGGTCATCGCTGAGAAACATCCCACGATGGCCGCCGGCCTCGTAACCCATGGCGATGATCGCGTCGCAACCGTTCTGCTCCAGCCAGATCGCTTCGTCGACGGTGGTCGCCGACGAGATGATTTTCGCGCCGGTGGCCTTGACCCGATCCAGCAAGGATTTTTCCGGCAGGCCGAAGTGGAAGCTCACCACTTCAGGGCGAAACTCTTCCAGCACCTCGCAGGCGGCCGCATCGAAGGGCGCGCGGTTGGACACCGGCGTCGGCGCATCGAAATCGACACCCAGCTCGCGATAGTAGGGTTCCAGCAGGTTTTTCCAGTCGCGGGCCTTTTGCTCATCGGCGGCCGGAGGCTGATGGCAGAAGAAGTTGACGTTGAACGGCTTGTTCGTGCCCTGGCGAATGGTTTTCAGCTCTTCGCGCAGCTGCTCGATGGTCAGCATCGCGGCCGGCATCGAACCGAGGCCACCGGCGTTGCACGCTGCGATGACCATGGATGAATTGGTGGCACCGGCCATGGGGCCCTGGATGATCGGCAGTTCGATGCCGAACAGGTCAAGAATGCGGGTATCAGGCCATTGGCTCATGGAATAGCTTCTCCGACGACAAAACAGGGCAGTGACTGTAGCAGCCGGTTTTTTAACGCAAAGCCACCCCCGTGACCAGCACAGATTTGTAGCTTGAACAGCCGGCGCCGGCTCGGCGTCCGGGCCCGATTGGCTAAAGGTCGAGTGGGGCAAAATGTTGCAGTGTGCTATTCCAATCCCTCGACATCCTGAATTCCACCCGTGAGAGGCAGTCATGTTCAAAGGCATTTTGATCGACAAAGACGACAGCGGTTATCGCGCCAACCTGCAGGAGATCAACGACGAGCAGTTGCCGGAAGGCGATTTGACGGTACGCGTCGCGTACAGCACGCTGAACTTCAAGGACGGCCTGGCGATCACCGGCAGCAGCCCGGTGGTGCGCAAGTTTCCGATGGTGCCGGGGATCGATCTGGCGGGCACCGTCGAAGTCAGCTCGCACCCGGATTACAAGGTTGGCGATGCGGTTCTGCTCAACGGCTGGGACGTCGGTGAAAACCACTGGGGCGGTCTGGCGCAAAAAGCGCGATTGAACGGTGACTGGCTGATTCCGCTGCCCAAGGCATTCACCGCTGCACAAGCCATGGCCATCGGCACGGCGGGTTATACGGCGATGCTGTGCGTCATGGCACTGGAGCGCAACGGCGTGACACCACAACAGGGCGAAGTGCTGGTGACCGGTGCCAACGGTGGCGTCGGCAGTTTTGCCATCGCATTGCTGAGCAAGCTGGGCTACCGCGTGGTCGCTTCGACCGGTCGGGTGTCGGAACACGAATACCTGAAACAACTGGGTGCCGGCGAAATCATTGATCGCGCCACTCTGTCGGAACCCGGAAAACCGCTGGCCAAAGAGCGCTGGGCGGGCGTCATCGATTCGGTCGGCAGCCACACGCTCGCCAATGCCTGCGCCAGCACCCGGGCCGAAGGCACCGTGGCCGCGTGCGGCCTGGCTCAGGGCATGGACTTTCCGGCGTCTGTGGCGCCGTTCATTTTGCGTGGCGTGACACTGGCCGGGATCAACAGCGTGACTCAGCCCAAGGCGCGCCGCATCGAGGCCTGGGATCGTCTGGCGAAGGATCTGGATTTCGCGCTGTTGCCGCTGATCAGCCACGAAATCGGCCTCGGCGAAGCCCTCGAAGCGGCCCCGAAGCTGCTCGCCGGTCAGTTGCGCGGGCGGGTTGTGGTCGACGTCAATCGCTGACACATTAGCGCCATCGCGGCCCGCCCGGGCCGCACTTCGAGCTAATGGAGTGGCGTTTTCGATGGACTTACAACAGCAATACGTCGATGCATTCACGGTTTCCGGCCTGCGCGTACGCACCACCAACGCAGCCGAACACAATCCTGAAACCGCGCAGATCGGTCCGATGTGGGGGCAGTTTTTTGCCAAGGGGCTGGCCGAGGTGATTTCCGGCAAACTGACCGAGTCGTCAGTGTATGGCGTGTATTCGGCTTACGAGTCGGATGCCTCCGGGGCATTCGATGTCATCGCCGGGGTGGCGGTGACCGAACCGTCAGCAGACTTCGAGACGATCCGGATCGAAAGCGGCAATTATCTGATGTTCGAAGGGCGCGGCCCGTTGCCGGGAGCGGTCATCGAGACCTGGGGTCGAATCTGGCAGCACTTTGAAGCCAATCCGCAGATCGAGCGTCGATTCGCCACCGATTTCGAGGCCTATACCGGCCCCGAATCGGTGGCGATTTACATCGGCCTGCGTTAAGCCGGCGTTTCGCGCAGCAACAGCTCACGCTTGCGCTCCACGCCCCAGCGGTAGCCGCTGAGATTGCCGTCGCTGCGCACCACACGGTGGCACGGAATGGCTACCGCGAGGCTGTTGGCGCCGCAAGCCTGGGCCACTGCGCGCACGGCTTTTGGCGAGCCGATACGCAAGGCGATATCCGCATAGCTGGCGGTGCTGCCGACCGGTATTTCGCCCAGCGCCTGCCACACCCGTTCCTGAAACGCCGTGCCGCGCACATCCAGCGGCAAATCCAGCCCGATGGCAGGCGCTTCGATGAAGCCAACGACGCGGGCGATCAGTTGTTCGAACTCGGCATCGGCGCCGATCAGGTTGGCCCGGCGAAACTGGTCCTGCAGGTCGCACACCAATTGGTGCGGATCGTCCCCCAGCAGAATCGCGCAGATCCCGCGCTCGCTCTGTGCCACCAGAATGGCGCCGAGCGAGCACTGGCCGACGGCGAAGCGAATGTCGTTGTTCTGGCCGGCGGCCCGGAAGTCGCCGGGTTTCATGCCTAGTACCTGATCGGCCGCCTCGTAGAAACGGCTGTTGGAATTGAAGCCAGCGTCATACAACGCCTCGGTCACCGAGCCGCCGTCGGCCAGACGCTGACGAACCCGGCGCGAACGATGCGCGGCGGCGTAGCCTTTGGGCGTCAGGCCCGTTGCGGCTTTGAACACACGATGAAAATGGAAGGCGCTCAGGCCGGCGGTTTCGGCGAGATCGTTGAGCGCCGGCAGGTTTTCCGACGCCTCGATCTGTCGGCAGGCTGCGGCAACGGTGGCGGCGTGCTGTGCAGCGACTTCGGTCTGATCCTTGCTCGCCCGTTTGCTGGGGCGATAGCCCGCGGCCTCGGCGTCCTCGGCGGTGTCGAAGAACTCGACGTTCTGCGGTTTCGGCAAGCGCGCCAGGCTGCTGGGGCGGCAATAGATGCCGGTGGTTTTCACGGCATAGACAAACTGGCCGTCCGCCCGAGGGTCGCGTGCGACGACAGCGGCCCAGCGTGGATCGTCTTCAGTGTTCAGCGAGGTGGAAAGCGTTTTCATGATGGAGAGTCCGTTGACCTGTTGAATTTCAGGTTAACCAGTGCCACCGGCCGGAACACTCCGACCCTTGCGGTCAAACTTTGCAGGATTATCCAGCGGTGCGAAACGTCAGGTTGAAGCGCTGTTCGCCAAGGCGCGGGTGCCGGCCAGGCTTGATCGGCAGGATGCCGTGATAGCGCAGTCGGTCGACGCCGCCCCAGATCACCATGTCGCCGTGCAGCAGCGAAATCTTCTGGCTCCTGTCGCCGCGAGCGAAACCGCCGAACAGAAATGTTGCGGGCAAGCCCAATGACAGAGAAACGATCGGCGCTTCGTAGGCGTTTTCGTCTTTGTCCTGATGCAACGACATCTTCGCGCCTGGGACATAACGATTGATCAGGCAGGAATCCGGTACGAAGTCGGCAAATCCGGCGCGATTCGCTGCGGTCTGGGCCAGCTCGCGAAACACCTCGGGCATGGCTGGCCAGGGTTGGTGGCTCACGGGATCTTCGGATGAATAGCGGTAGCCGCTTCGATCGGTGATCCAGCCCAGTGCGCCGCAACTGCTGGTGGCCACCGACATGCTGAAGCCCCCGGGTGTCATCATGTGGCGCAGCGGGGCGCAGGCGATGATCGATTCCAGGGCCGGCAACAACTGCTCGATTTGCGACAGGGCAAAGCCGCGTAGCACCCAGGATTGCTCGCCGATCTGTTCGGCGCGCCGGGGCTGCTCGGATTCTGTGTCGGCGAACAGATCGAAGGTGGTTTGCATGATCGTCAGGTCGCGTCGTGGAAGATGATGCCCAGAGTATGCCGTTTTCCGCTGTGCAGCCGGCTGACACCGTGGCGCATGGTCACCCGATAGTCGCCGCGCACGCCTTTGACCGGGCGCTGGTTGACGGCAAAGATCAGCGCGTCGCCTTTTCTCAGGTCCATCACCAGCGGACGGGACTGCATTCTCGGACGTTGTTCGGTCATGACGAACTCACCGCCGGTGAAGTCTTCGCCAGGTTCTGACAGAAGAATCGCCACCTGCAACGGAAATACATGTTCGCCGTACAGGTCCTGATGCAAACAGTTGTAGTCCTGCGGACCGTATTGCAGCAAGAGCGGGGTAGGCCGCAGTTGACCGGCGGCGTGGCAGCGCGCGAGAAACTCGCTGTGTTGCTCTGGAAAGCGCGCTGGCAGGCCCATTCGTTCATGCCAGCGGTTGGCCAGAGGCACGAGTCGCGGGTAAAGCGCGCTGCGCAGGCGTTCCACCACGGATGGAAGCGGATAGCGCAGGTATTTGTATTCACCGCGCCCGAAACCGTGGCGGGTCATGATGACCTGGGATCGAAACGGTTCACTTTGTGGGTAAAGCGCACTCAACCGATCACAGGTGTCCGGGCGCAGCAGCGTGCGGATGACGGCGCAACCGTCCTGATCCAGTTGCTGCTCCAGAGCAATCCAGTCGAGCGCATCGAGCGGGGAGGCGGGTGAGGGTGACATGCTGATTCCTTGGCTTACATTCAGGTATCAGTCTGGGCCGTCCACCCGGTCGCAACACTCCGCCGCTTGCGGTCGAATTTCGCCCGGGTCTTACAGGGCCTTGCTGACGCTGATGTCGCTGATCACATCATCGCTCTGGCCATGCAGGGCATCCAGTGCGGCCTTGGCTTCTTCCGGCGTGCCGTTTTCCAGCTGGGCGAACTCGAAGCGGCGTTCACCGTTGAGTTTGTACTTGATCACGTATTTGGTCGTTTGGGCCACGTTGATGCTTACCTGTCTGCGTTGGCGGAACTGCTCAGCTGAGTTTGGAGCTGGAGCGGCGAATGATCTTGATCGAGTGCGTCAGGGTCGGCTTGCGGGTCACGCTGATCGCGCGGCGGTTGACGGTGTCGATGGTGATGTTCCAGAAACCGGTGCTCGGCGCGGTAATGCGGGCCGGGAATGTGTCGAAAGCACCGCCGTGATAGGTGTGACGGCCGCCATTCTTGAAGCTGCGGAAGTTGGCGTCGTTCATCAAGCGGATGTTGCAGGTTTGCGAGCATTGAATGACGACGATGTCGTCTTCGTTGAGGTGCTCGCGCTGGTGAATGAATTTCATGGGCGCCTCCAGAAGGGCTTTTTCTACAAAATCAAAACGATAGCATTGTCGATTGGCGCAGTTTATCAGCCCGGACAGGTTATTATCCGGCTGTCAGGCACCGCTTTGACAATTAAAAACAGATATTCACGATTCTATGTGAGTTAAATGCAGCAGGCCTCGGAGAAAAACGGCATTCGTGCTGTCGGAGGGTCTTTATCGGAGGTTTTGTATGAAGTGGGGTGTGGTGATTCTGCCGTTGGCATTGGCTATGGGTGGTTGCGCAAGCGTTTCGGAAATCAATGAAACGTTGCCGACCATGAACGTCATTTCCGGCAAGAAACCCCATGAATATGCTGAGTGCCTGGCCGAAAAGCTGTCCAGCAGCCGGGGTGCCCTGCAGGTAGAGCGGAGCAAGGACGAAGTCCGGGTCATCGTTCCGGGCAAGCTGGGATCGGGTCCGGCCGCGGTGTTTGACATCGAGGATCGCTCCGGTGGCAGCAGCATCAAGCTGCACGAGCGGATGTCCAATGTGCCGCTGCGTCCATGGGATGTGCGCAAAGCCGCCACGGCCTGTATTTCCGGCTGATAGACTGTCAGCAGTCAGCATTGATGCCGTCACAGCGTTGCTGTGGCGGCATTGTCATTTCTGGAGCGGTGAATGAAGAGAGAGCAGGTGCGGGAGCGACACAAGGAAGGGCTCATTACGGCGACCCATGTGATCCAGAACCCGGCGAATCCGGGGGAGTGGATCGTGTTTTTCAAGAAAAGCGCCGGTCGCAGTTACTTTCTGGTCGACGATAACGACGAAGTCGAGTCCTTCAACCGGCTCGACGACCTGATCGAGGTTGTACGCGGGCTGGGGATCAAGTTCGCCGAAATTCACATGTAAGGCTATTTACACACGACCACCACGCTACGGGTTTTGTAGTTGCCGACATCGACGCCCAGCGTCTTGTCGTCTTCCTTGGGCGCCGGTGTGCCGTCGGTCCCGACGATGCGGTAACCGGTTCCGGCGCACGATGCGTCCGCCTTTTCATAACAGGTGGCCCAGGAATTGGCTTCGCCGGAGCAGTCGATGCTCAACCCTTGTTCTCCATTGTTCAGGTAGGTGGTCTGCGAGGTGGCGCAGCCGGCCAGGGCCGCGAGCGCAATCAGGGGCAGGAAGCTGATGAAGGGGCGGTTGATCATGGCAATGTCGTCTTCGAGGAGGAGGGGGCTAGACGCTATGACAGCGCCGGCATGAAAAGGTTATAGCGATTGGCCACGTCTTTGTGCGCAGTCCAAAAAAAGCCCTGCGCGAAGGCAGGGCCGGGATTCGTCGTTGCGGATCAGAATTGATCCTTGCCGCGACGCTTCGGTGCCGGAGGCGTGTAATCAAGCACCGCGGCTACTTCAATCGCCATCGCTTCAGTGGGCAACGGGCCGGACACATCTTCGCCGTTGGCGGCGGTGATATGCCACTGGCCATCTTTCCCCTTGGCGACGGTGTACCCATTGATGATTTTTGCTGCGGACATCTAACGGCCTCGTTGGCTGGTTCAAAGGCGCCATGATAACGGTAAATCGGCGATCTGGCGCAGGTCGATGAGGTGTTCCGAGATCTTTGGGCTACGCTGATTGCGCAGCCTCTGCGAGCGGATTGAACTATCCGCCGGAATATTTCTCTATGTTGACATCGGTTAGCCAGTGCGGGGCATTGTAAGGTGCGCTCCGCCTGATTAGACTGCGCCGAAACTCGTACACACAGCCCTTTCAAGGACTTATATGATCAAGAAATGCTTGTTCCCAGCAGCCGGTTACGGTACTCGCTTCCTCCCAGCGACTAAGGCCATGCCCAAAGAAATGCTGCCGGTGGTAAACAAGCCACTGATCCAGTACGGCGTCGAAGAAGCTCTGGATGCTGGCCTGAACGAAATCTCCATCGTGACCGGCCGTGGCAAGCGTGCTCTGGAAGACCACTTCGACATCAGCTATGAGCTGGAAAACCAGATCAAAGGCACCGACAAGGAAAAATACCTGGTCGGTATTCGCAAGCTGCTGGACGAGTGCTCGTTCTCCTACACCCGTCAGACCGAAATGAAAGGCCTGGGTCACGCGATCCTGACCGGTCGCCCGCTGATCGGTGACGAGCCGTTCGCCGTGGTGCTGGCGGACGACCTGTGCGTCAACCTTGAAGGCGACGGCGTGCTGACCCAGATGGTCAAGCTGTACAAGCAGTTCCGCTGCTCGATCATTGCCATCCAGGAAGTCGATCCGCAGGAAACCAGCAAGTACGGCGTGATCGCTGGCGAAATGATCCGCGACGACATCTACCGCGTACACAGCATGGTCGAGAAGCCAAAGCCGGAAGACGCACCGTCGAACCTGGCGATCATCGGCCGTTACATCCTGACCCCGGACATATTCGACCTGATCGAACAGACCGAGCCAGGCAAAGGCGGTGAAATCCAGATCACCGACGCCCTGATGAAACAAGCCCAGAACGGCTGCGTGATGGCCTACAAGTTCAAGGGCAAGCGTTTCGACTGCGGTGGTGCTGAAGGCTACATCGAAGCAACCAACTTCTGCTTCGAGAACTTCTACAAGACTGGCAAGGCTTACTGATAAAGACTGACTGTCTGAAGGTACGTCACACGGTCTGAATAGTTTGACGCTAAAACAAACGCCCCGACATGTTCGGGGCGTTTGCGTTTATGGATGTCGGAAAATTCAGTTTCGGAATGAGTTATTTGAGTTAAGTAAAAAATAATTGCCGCGCTTTTGTCGGTGGTTTGTAACTTCATATTTTCATTTGGTGTTTTGTCTGAAAAATATTCAACTGGCTAACTAGGTGGTTAGTCTTTGTGTTTTCTGGCTTTTGTTCATTTTTTTCTGGCTGAATGTGTGAAAGTATTTCAGGGATACAATATGAAACAAATGCTCTGTTGAACTGTAATGTAACGAAATTATAGAAATGTTTTGTTTTTAAAAGGTGGAAATTCAATTTTCTTAAGTCGTAATATTTTGAGGTCAAGACATGGAGTTCGACGTCATTGTTGTAGGTGCAGGAGCTGTGGGTGGTTCAATCGCGTATGAATTGTCATCGCGAGGTTTGAATGTCTGTCGAGTAGGCGAAACCGATCGTGCGAATGCAGCGTCAAAGGCTGCTGGGGCAATGAACGGATGTTTTGGGGAGGTTACCAACGGATTGCTGGCAAGCGACTTTGGTCGATTGAAGTTGGATATGGACCGGCAGGCTCAGCAATTATGGCCGAGTTGGGCAGAGCGTCTCGCCATATCCTCTCGCAATACAACCTCCCTGTTCACCGCAATGGGCACCCACATTCTGCTCAATACGGCGGGTATGGACGAAGTCGATAGCGTCAACTACGACACCATCGAGAACACTCTGAGTGAGTGCGGCGAACCTTACGAAGTCATTGATCCACGTAAAATGGAGTGGCTCAAGCCCAATCATCTCGTTCGTCCTCTGCGAGGGCTCTACATACCGAACGAACATTCAGTGAATTCCCATCTGTTGCTGGAGAAGCTTGATGCCGCATTTGTCGCTGAAGGGGGCACTCTGAAAAATGAGAATGCCAAGCGAGTATTGGCTGAGGGCGGTGTAGCTACAGGCGTGGAGTTAAGCGGTGGGGACGTGTTATGGGCCCGGAAAGTGATCGTCGCTGCGGGTGTTCATTCTCTGGATCTGTTGAGTGATTTCGACGATGTGGTGAAGAAGATTCCACCGCTCTTCAGCGGGTATGGCGTGTCCATCCTGGTGAAAATGCCGGAGGGCGTCGAGCTGCCAAGCTCCGTCATTCGTACCCCGAACCGTGCGTTTGCCTGTGGGCTGCACTGCGTCCCTCGTGGTGATGGAATCTTATACCTTGGGGCGACCAATATTATCTCCGAGCAGCCGAAGACGCATGCGCTGATTTCGGATGTGCAGTTCTTGCTTGATTGCGCTGTCGATCAATTGAGTCTGGATCTGCATGGTGCTGAAGTTGTTTCCATTCAGGTTGGCAATAGGCCTATTCCGGCCGACGGTTTCCCATTGATTGGTGAGTGCGGCATAGAGGGCCTTTGGCTCGCAACTGGTACTTATCGGGATGGGCTACACCAGTCACCATTGTTGGCAGGCTATATAGCGGACTGTTTGACTGGCATGAAGAATACCGGTCTTGATCTCAGTCCGTTTACTCCAGTGCGTGCTCCGCTGGTCGGATTTGCTCGCGAAGATACTGTAAAGGAAACTGTGCAACAAATGTTTGCCACGGGCTATGAGTATCGTTGGGATATAAAACCTTATTGGTTTCCACTGCTGGATGAAGGTTTGTCGCGCAACTATCAACAATTGATAAATGACTTGCATCCTTCGTTTACTCCGCCACCAGAATTGGTAGCGTTCTCTTATCTATACGAATCAATCCTGAATAAACTCTCCCAATATTATCGGGAGTGGTCATGAGTCTTTCCGAGCGTGAGTGCCTCGCCATTAATCAGGCACGAACTCTGCTACAAGAGTCTGGCGTCTGGAGTCTGGAAGAAGACTTGAGTTGTCTAGTGGATCGCTTTATCGAACGTGCGGATAAAAGTCGGGCACTAGAAGAGTTCATGTTGGCTGTCCATGAGCGCTGCAACCGGATTCCGCTCGGACATATTGTCGGCACGGTGGACTTTGACGAGTTGTCGTTGGTCGTCGGAAGCGGGGTATTCATCCCGCGTCCACACAGCAAAGTCATTCACAAATGGATCGAGAGCAGTGCTGCGCTGCAATCTGGCTCAAGGGTTCTGGACCTGTGTGCAGGAAGCGGTGCAATAGGTCTTGCGATTGCCCAGCGCAGACCTGATCTCGACGTCACTTGCGTAGAGTTTGATCCGATAGCCGTTCAGTATCTCAAACGCAATATCGGTCGCCTGTCCTGCAAGGGCGTACACGCAAGCTACTTACAGGCAGATGTTCGCGACGAGCAGGCGTTTGTGCAATTCGATCAGCATGTCGATCTGATTGTGGCTAACCCTCCCTACGTTCCGCAGGCTCAGGAGCTGCTGCCTGAATGGGGTGAGCATCACCCTCAAGCGTCTGTCTATTCGGGGGCCGATGGTCTTGAGCTGATTCGGCAGATTATTGCTCTTGCTAACCGGTTGCTAGTTCCCGACGGCTGGTTGGTGATGGAACACGGCGAAGATCAGGCTGAAGCGGTGCGTGAATTGTTCAGGTGCGATCATTTGTCTGACGTACGAACAGTGATCGACAAGGACGAGTCCGATGCATCGGGTAGCTCGGTAATGACAATTGGCCGCAAGCCTCAGTGAATTTTGGACAGGAGCTTTAGCAATGGATGTGCAAGTCAAGCAAGACTGGATG
Organism: Pseudomonas sp. B21-021; assembly: GCF_024749205.1. Taxonomy (NCBI): domain Bacteria; kingdom Pseudomonadati; phylum Pseudomonadota; class Gammaproteobacteria; order Pseudomonadales; family Pseudomonadaceae; genus Pseudomonas; species Pseudomonas sp. B21-021. The sequence goes on along the minus strand of NZ_CP087192.1, from coordinate 3,496,433 downwards.
AGTATTCGCCGTGGTAACACTACCGCTGCTCTGACAACCGCTTATGAAGAAGGGCTAACAGGTTTTACCGTTGCGAGTCGAACTGGCAAGCAGATCACCCTGCAAGAAGGCGATGTGTACACCGAATTTGTGTCGTGTTCGTATCTGGGATTGGAAACCCATCCTGCACTTATCGAAGCCGCTCATCAGGCGCTCAATAGCTGCGGGCTGCATCTGTCTTCTTCTCGAAGTGCAATGCGCCCCCATTATCTGCCGCAACTCGAAGAACTGCTCTGCCAGGTGTACAAAGGCGGCGCGGTCGCAGTCTTCACTTCCACCAGCAGTGTGCATCTCGGTGTTTTACCTCTGTTGGGCAGCGGTTCATTGGCTGGCTATCCCGTCAGAAAAAGAGTGCATTGGCTGATGGATAAAACCGCCCATGCTTCGATGCAGGTTCTGAGGGGAATTCTGGAGCAGTTCGGTTCTGTTTCCAGAGTTGAGTCGACTGACCCGGAGGCGTTGGCTGTTACGCTGAAAGAATGCTCGAACAGGGGCGAAACCCCAGTGCTTCTGATTGATGGCATTGGTTCGATGAGTGGTTTGGTGCCCATTGCCGAGCTTTCCCGGCAATTAGAGTCTGCGCAGGGATACCTGTATGTAGACGATGCGCACGGTGTTTCGATTGTCGGTCGCCACGGCGCGGGGTACGCGTTTTCTGCGGTAGATCATTCAATGCCAGCAAATATTATTTTGGCCGGATCACTTTCCAAAGCCTTTGGCGGCGCTGGTGGTTTTGTTGTGGTGTCGGATCCGCAGGACGTCGAAATTATCCGGACTTCAGCAAACCCGTTGATCTTCGGTCACTCCATCATGGTGCCGATGCTCGCGGCGAACGTTGCTTCGGCGCAAATCCATCTAACGGAAGAAATCGACGTGCTGCAAAAGCGCCTGTGGGAAAACGTCAGTCTTTTAGATGCTGTCACCGGCAACCAGCTACTTAATGCGGGTATCAAGTCGCCAGTCAGGGGCGCCTTCTTCGAAACCGAGGAGGCCGGATTACTGGCTGCAAAAGCGCTGCGTGACCAAGGCATGCTGCTGTTCCCGGTGTTCTATCCAATCATCGCCAAAGGTAAGGCAATGCTGCGTTTTGCAGTGTCATCTGATCACCGTGAGCAAGAGATCAGGTTGCTTGGAGGCGCCTTGCAGGCGTTGTCGAGAAATGGGATCTGGACTCCCGCTCTAAGCGAGCCAGCTTAACCCTGACCGTCAGATACCTTGCCGAAATTGGCTATTGGAGGTGCATAAATGCAACAACATGGACAGTTATCACAGACAGGAACGTCAAAAATTTTGCAGCCGCTGCGGGAAAGGCTCGACTCGATCAATTTGCAGGTGGTCGACCTGCTCTCGGAGCGCATGAAGCTGTGCATGGGCATTGCCGAACTTAAAGCCGCGCACGGCATAGCGATGATGCAGCCTGGGCGAATCTCCTATGTGCTGGATATGATCAAGGAAAGATCACTGGCAACTGGACTCAGGCCGGAATATGCCGAATCGATCTTCAAGATCATCATTGCGGAGACGTGTACACAGGAAGACATGTTGATCAATCAGCGGTTGAACCGGGGCGTGTCCTCATGAAGATACTGCTGATTGATAACTTCGATTCCTTTACCCAGAACATCGCACAATATCTTTTCGAGGTAACAGGGGTTTGCGCAGACATCGTCAAGAACAGTGTTTCGTACAGCGAGCTCGGAATCGAAAAGTACGACGCAGTGGTGCTGTCACCCGGTCCAGGACATCCCGCCGAACAGGATGATTTCGGTGTTTGCGGTAGCGTCATTTTGCATTCTCCTGTGCCGATGCTCGGCATCTGCCTGGGGCATCAGGGAATCGCGCAATTTCTTGGTGGGGCTGTCGGGCATGCTCCAAGCCCTGTGCATGGCTATCGCAGCCGTATTACGCACTCAGGCAAAGGGCTTTTTCGGGACTTGCCCGAGCAGTTTGATGTGGTCCGGTATCACTCGTTGATGTGTACGAGTCTGCCAGCAGAGCTTCACTGCACAGCCTGGTCCTCTGAGGGCGTGGTGATGGCAATCGAGCACGTTTCCCGGCCGATATGGGGGTTCAATTCCATCCGGAGTCCATTGACTCGGAATATGGGCATGCGCTTCTGAGCAACTTCATACGTATGGCGCTTGAGCACAATGTCAGTGTGAGAAGCCGACTGGAGTCTGATACAGAGTGTGCATCGTCAAAGAGCGCCTATGTCGCTGTGGGAGGCGAGCTGAATATGCAGCTCGCCTACCGAGAACTACCCGAAGGCCTAGATCCCCAAGCGGTATTTTCGTCCTTTTATGCAGATGACCGCTTCGCGTTTTGGCTGGATAGCGAGAAATCGGAAAGACCGAACGCCCGTTACTCGATCATGGGAAGTGGGGAGGGACAGGGGGCCATAAGGCTTGACTACGATGTCACTGGTCAATGCCTGACGCTCGAAGGGCCCAAGGGCAGAAAAAGTATCAAGGGCGACTTTTTTACGCTTGTTGCGCAGATATTCGAAGCCGTTCAGATCGCGACCCCACAATATTTGCCATTCGGATTCAAAGGCGGTTTTGTCGGTTACCTGGGGTATGAACTGAAAGCATTGACCGGCGGGGAAAAGACCTATCGGTCGGGGCATCCGGATGCGGCATTCATGTTTGCGCCGCACTTTCTGGTTTTCGATCATCAGGAAAGCAAAGCTTATCAGTGCATGATCACCGCCACGGGAGAGAAGGGCGTTTGGCCGACGCTGCCTGACGTCGTGGAGCCTGAAGAAAGTCCAACCCTTCATGGCAAGGCATTTACTCCAGGAGCTGTAGATGAACTAAAGCTATCGCTTGACGATGGGGCGGATGATTACATCGCCAAGATCAATCAGTCGCTGCAGTACATCATCGATGGCGAGTCTTATGAGATCTGTCTTACCAATCGGGCAAAAATGAAGTATGACGGCGCTCCATTTAACGCCTACAAGCGAATGCGTCAGGCCAGCCCTGTACCTTATGGAGCCTATCTTTCGTTTGCCCAGTTCTCGGTACTTAGTGCATCGCCGGAGACATTCCTCCGGATCGACGACAGCGGGATGGTCGAATCCCGGCCTATCAAAGGCACCAGACCGCGCAGCAAGCAGCTTTCGGAAGACCGGATGCTGCGTGATGAGCTCCGGGTTTCAACAAAAGATAGAGCCGAAAACTTGATGATTGTTGATCTGGTGCGCCATGACTTAAATCAGGTTTGCCGACCGGGGAGCGTACATGTTCCCGAGATTTTCTCGGTCGAAAGTTTCTCATCGGTGCATCAACTGGTTTCCACCGTTCGCGGGCACCTTCGCTCAGAAGTGGCAACGCTTGAGGCCATTCGAGCCTGTTTTCCGGGAGGTTCCATGACGGGGGCACCCAAGAAACGCACGATGGAAATTATTGACGTGTTGGAATCCTCGGCGCGAGGGATCTATTCTGGCGCTTTGGGCTGGTTATCTTTCAGCGGAGCGGCGGAACTGAGTATCGTCATACGCACGGCTGTTCTGCAGGACGGTGAGGCGACATTTGGTATCGGTGGCGCAATCGTGGCGCACTCTGATCCAAAGCAGGAACTTGAAGAGACTTTAGTCAAGGCAAGCGTACCTTATTACAGTTTTGTCGCAGGGAGCGAAGCATGATGGGCGACACGGTAGTCGTATTGGGTGGCGCGGGGCTGGTGGGATCCCTTGTCGCCCGTATTCTTATGCAATACGGATGCAATGTCCGCGTGGTGGATCGCAGGGCTCCAGAGCAGCCATGTGGTTTTCATGAGGTCGATGTCACAAGTCCGTTAAGTACTACCGGGCACATTTTTCAAGGGGCGAAGGCGGTTGTTTTTGCCCTGCCGGAAAGTGTCGCGATTCGGGCAATTCCTTGGGTTCTAGGGGCTGTGTCGGACGAGGTGGTCTTTATTCCGACCTGCTCTGTTCAAGAACCGTTTTACCGAGCCTTGAAGAGTGCTTCACCCCCACAGCCCTTTGTCGGGATCAACCCGATGTTCTCGCCCAAGCTTTCAGTTCAGGGGCGAACCGTTGCCGTTTGCCTGGACGATGAGGAGTCGCCTACAACCTTCATCGAGCAGTTTCTGCTTGGTGCAGGAATGAAGATCAAGCGAATGGCGCCCGTTGCTCATGACGAGCTGATGGCGCTTTGTCAGGCGCTCCCTCATGCCGCGATTCTTGGCTTTGGCCTGGCGTTGTCCAAGTGCTCGCTGGACCTTGAAAGCGCACTTGAAGTGATGCCACCGCCAATGCGCACCATGATGGCGTTGCTGTCTCGCGTTCTGGTGAATCCGCCCGAAGTCTATTGGGACATTCAGTTGGAGAACGACCACGCCATCAAGCAGCGCGAGGCGTTGGCAGAGGGAATGAGACGCTTGACCGAGAGTGTCCGCAGACAGGATTACGACGGGTTTAGCAACGATCTGCAAGGTGTTTCAAATGCATTAGGCCGCCGTTTGAATTCGGGGGCGGTCGATTGTCAGCACGTATTTTCACTATTGAACTGATCCATATACGCCAGGGAAGTGCGTAGGAAAACGTTTCACGGGGCCATCAAAAATGCCCCGTGAAATTATCTTTGTCTAAGGAGCTTTATCCATGGCATTAACAAATGAGCCTACCCGCGGCAATACATCTAGACGCTGGCTTGGCCTCTGCGTGTTGATGTTGCCAGTGCTGCTGGTGACCGTTGATAACACCGTATTGGGTTTCGCGTTACCCAAAATCGCCGAAGCCTTGCGTCCAACTGCCAGCCAGCAGCTGTGGATGATCGATGCCTATTCGTTGGTTCTCGCAGGACTGCTGGTTTCGATGGGTAGCCTGGGTGATCGGGTGGGGCACCGTAAGTTGCTGCTTATCGGCTCGTTCGGGTTTGTGGTGGTCTCGGTGCTGACCGCATATTCCGAAACATCGATGCAGCTGATTATCGGGCGGGCTTGCATGGGGATTTTCGGTGCGATGTTGATGCCCTCCACGCTGGCATTGATACGTTCGGTGTTTGAGGATCGAGAAGAGCGCAGAGTGGCAGTAGCGATCTGGGCAACGACGCTGACTGTCGGCTCGGCACTAGGGCCTTTGGTGGGAGGGGTGTTGTTGCAGTTCTTTGATTGGGGCGCGATTTTTCTGTTGGCGGTTCCCGTCCTGATTCCATTGTTAGTACTGGGGCCGCTGTTGCTCCCTGAATCAGATCGTGATGCGTCGGGTCCGCTGGACCCGATCAGCATCCTTCAGTCGATGGTCGCACTGGGTTGTATCGTTTACAGCATCAAGCATGGCGCCAGTGAGGGCATTGACGGGATTGTGTTTGGCACCTTTCTGGTAGGTGCACTGGCAGGCTGGATATTCGTACGTCGCCAGTTGCGTCTTCCTGTACCCCTGATGGATATGACCCTGTTCAGCAATGGCGCCTTCAGCGGGTCAGTCCTTATCAATTTGATGAGTCTTGCGTTTCTTGTCGGCTTCGTTTTCTTCACGACTCAGTTTTTGCAGATTGTTCTGCAAATGGCGCCCTTGAGTGCGAGCCTTGCATTGGTGCCGGGGCAAATCATGGCGATTATGGTTGGAATGGCAGTCGTCCCAGTCGCGCAGCGTATGCCGGTGCATGTACTGATACCGATTCTGGTGGCTTTCACCGGTGCGGCCTTTTTGCTGGTGGCCAGCATGGGCAGCAGTCTTGCGGTATTGGTAGTGGCGTTCGCGTTACTCAACATCGGAGTGGGGGCGATCGCTACGGTTTCCAATGATGTGATTTTGTCGGCAGCGCCCCCAGCGAAGGCAGGGGCGGCATCCGCCATCAGTGAAACAGCCTATGAAGTGGGCGTGGTGCTGGGTACGACTCTGCTTGGCGGCCTGGTGACGGCTCACTACCGAGCAGACCTGCAGCTTCCAGCGTTTTTGAGCGATGTTCAGACGATGCTGGCAAGTGAAACGCTGGCTGGCGCTCATCATGTTGCGACGGGGTTGGCGGGGGATCAAGCGCAACAGTTGATGCAGCAGGCGGGAAGTGCATTTGAAGGCGGAATTGCATTGGTATCGTGGCTCGCTTTCGGCCTGGCGCTGATAGCAATTCTGATCGCTAGGCGTACGTTGCGCTTGCCAAAGGTTCAGCCGGCAGAATGTCATTAATCAATGCTAACCGTAGAACCTCCCGGTATTGCCCATCCCCGTGCAGTAGAGACTTGCTCAATAAGCGTCTGCGGGTATGCTGATCGCCTGCCGAGGAGATAGAAATGGCCTACGATTTTGACCTTTATGTGATTGGCGCCGGTTCCGGCGGTGTGCGGGCTGCGCGTTTTGCTGCCGGGTTCGGTGCGAAAGTGGCGGTGGCCGAGAGCCGTTATCTGGGCGGTACTTGTGTCAACGTCGGTTGCGTACCGAAAAAACTGTTGGTGTACGGCGCTCACTTTGCCGAAGATTTCGAACAGTCCTCGGGATTTGGCTGGAGCCTGGGCGAGGCGGATTTCGATTGGGCCACGCTGATTGCCAACAAGGATCGCGAGATCAATCGCCTGAACGGCATTTATCGCAATCTGCTGGTCAACAGCGGCGTGACGCTGCATGAAGCGCACGCCAAGATCGTTGGTCCTCACGAAGTCGAGGTCAATGGCGAGCGATTCACTGCGAAGAATATTCTGATCGCCACCGGTGGCTGGCCGCAGATCCCCGAGATTCCGGGGCATGAGCATGCGATCAGCTCGAACCAGGCGTTCTTCCTCAAAGAACTGCCCAAGCGTGTACTGGTCGTCGGTGGCGGTTACATTGCCGTCGAATTTGCCGGAATTTTCCATGGCTTGGGCGCCAACACGACATTGTTGTATCGCGGGGATCTGTTCCTGCGTGGTTTCGACGGTTCGGTTCGCAAGCATCTGCAGGAAGAACTGACCAAGCGCGGTCTGGATTTGCAATTCAATGCCGACATTGCCCGCATCGACAAGCAATCCGACGGCAGCCTGAAGGCGACCCTTAAGGATGGTCGCGTACTGGAAGCGGATTGTGTGTTCTACGCCACCGGCCGACGTCCGATGCTGGACAATCTGGGGCTGGAAAACACTGATGTGCAACTCGACGACAAGGGCTTCATCAAAGTCGACGAGCAATATCAAACCACCGAGCCGTCAATTCTGGCGCTGGGCGATGTCATCGGTCGTGTGCAGTTGACGCCAGTGGCGCTGGCTGAAGGCATGGCAGTGGCACGGCGCCTGTTCAAACCTGAGCAATACCGCCCAGTGGATTACAAGATGATCCCCACGGCAGTGTTCAGCCTGCCGAACATCGGTACCGTCGGCCTGACCGAAGAAGAGGCGCGGGAAGCGGGTCACGACGTCGTGATTTATGAAAGCCGCTTCCGGCCGATGAAGCTGACCCTTACTGACTGCCAGGAGCGCACGCTGATGAAGCTGGTGGTCGATGGCAAGTCCGACAAGGTGCTGGGCTGTCACATGGTCGGGCCGGATGCTGGCGAGATCGTGCAAGGTCTGGCAATCGCGTTGAAAGCTGGCGCCACCAAGCGTGACTTCGACGACACCATCGGGGTGCACCCGACGGCGGCCGAAGAATTTGTCACGATGCGTACGCCGGTCGGCGCTTAAGTCTTTTTCGGTTGTGCTGCGTCTGGCGCTGCCGCAACGGTGGTGGCCAGGCGCAGACTGTCTTGCGCCTTGGTCAATTCCTTCTCCAATGACTGATTGAGCTGCGATTGCTCGTCGACGTTCTGTTTGAGCGTCTGACTTTCCAGCAGGGCCACGCGCAGGCGTTCCTGGAGGAGGGTGCGTTCGCTGTCGACGCGGGACGCTTGCTCCAGCAATTGATCCTGGCGCTGATTGCTGTGCTTGAGCTGATCCTGCATCAGGCTCAGTTCGCGCACGGTGCCGCGATTTTCGGTCAGCAAGCGCTCGTTGTCGCGGTGCAGCTGGGTGATCTCGTCCTGACGTACCAGCGCGCTTTGCTGCGCCTGGCGCAACTCCATCTGCAACTGCTGCACCTGGGTTTCGTGACGACTTTGTTCCTGCTCGCGCTGTTCCTTGATGGCGTTGCGGTAGTGCTCAAGCGCATCGCGGGCGTGCAGGTGCTTTTCTTCCAGCGAGCGGATCTGCTCGTCCTTGTCCTGCAAGCGCAATTCAAAATCGGCCAGCGCCTGATTCAGCCCGGCGTTGCGGGTCTGTTCGGTCTGCAGCATCGAGCGGGTATCGCTCAGGGCTTCGGATTCCTTGGCCAGTGCTGCGGCCTGAATGTCGTGCTTCTTCTCCAGTTGCGCGTGATCCTGACGAAGCTGATTCAGCTCGTCCTCCAGCGCCTGACGCTGTTGCTCGTACTGCTCGCGCGCCTGATCAATCGGCTCTTGCGCCTGTTCTTTCAGGCGTTGGGCAAGGCGCGTGACTAGGGCGAGGAGTTCATCATCGATGGGCTCTGCCGAAGGATCGGCCGGTTCGCTGCCGTCATCGAGCTCCTTCAGGTAGCGATGAATCGTGGTTTTGGAACCCGTATTGCCCAGCTCGATGCGTACTGCGTCGATGCTGGGGTGTTCGCCACGGGCGAGGATCGCTGTGCGCGCGATCTGAACTACTGCTTTGTTAACACCGCCACGGGCCATATCTGCTCCTACCATTTCGTACTGTGGTACATGCCACCAAGGTACGCAGTGTACCATGTTGAAAATAAAGTGAAACAAGCACCGATAAACGGGCGGGATATACTGGTATTACCCCATGTGAAACCCCTAAAATCGGTTTCCGCACAAACCCTCAGTACGCCGCGAGAAAATCAGCCCATGAGCGATATCGATCGCTATCTGCAAGCCGCCACCCGTGACAACACCCGCCGCAGCTATCGTTCGGCCGTCGAGCATTTCGAAACGGTCTGGGGTGGGTTCCTGCCCGCGACAGCGGACAGCATCGCGCGGTATCTGGTGGCGCATGCCGGCGTGCTGTCGGTCAACACGCTGAAGTTGCGTCTGTCGGCGCTGGCGCAGTGGCACAACAGTCAGGGCTTCGCCGATCCCACCAAGTCGCCGGTGGTGCGCAAAGTGTTCAAGGGCATTCGTGCGCTGCATCCCGCGCAGGAAAAGCAGGCCGAGCCGCTGCAGCTGCGCGATCTTGAGCAGACCGTCGCCTGGCTTGAGCAGGAAATGAAGGACGCTAGAGAGAATCAGGACCGGCCGCTGTTGCTCAGAGCCTGCCGTGATCGGGCTTTAATCCTGCTGGGCTTCTGGCGCGGCTTTCGTAGTGATGAATTGTGTCGGGTGCAGATCGAACACGTGCAGGCGCACGCCGGCAGCGGTATCACCCTTTACCTGCCGCGTAGCAAGGGCGACCGGGAAAACCTCGGTCAGACCTATCAGGCTCCGGCGTTATTGAAGCTATGCCCGGTGCAGGCTTACATCGAATGGATCACCGAAGCGGCACTGGTGCGAGGTCCGGTATTTCGCGCCGTCGACCGCTGGGGCAATCTGAGCGAGGAGGGTTTGCACGCCAACAGCGTGATTCCGTTGCTGCGTCAGGCCCTGGAGCGCGCGGGGATCTCCGCCGAGCGCTACACCAGCCATTCCCTGCGACGCGGCTTCGCAACGTGGGCCCATCAAAGCGGCTGGGATCTCAAATCATTGATGAGTTACGTGGGCTGGAAGGATATGAAGTCCGCCATGCGCTATGTTGAAGCGAGCCCCTTTCACGGGATGGCCCGGATTACGGATAAGCCGCTGTCGCCGTAGATATCGTTTTCTTCTATTAATACCCTCAGCTAATAGCGAAAACAAATCAGCAGCATCAGGTTTGCCAATGAGCCATCCGTCGAGTGACTGGGTAGGATTCACCCATCGAATTCACAACCCTAACGGAGAGTCATCAATGCCTATCATCAACAGCCAAGTAAAACCGTTCAAAGCTACCGCGTTCAAAAACGGCGACTTCGTACAAGTCTCGGACGCTGACCTGAAAGGCAAATGGTCCGTAGTGTTCTTCTACCCGGCCGACTTCACTTTCGTTTGCCCAACCGAGCTCGAAGACCTGGCTGACAACTACGCCGCCTTCCAGAAACTGGGCGTAGAGATCTACAGCGTTTCGACCGACACCCACTTTGCCCACGCTGCCTGGCACAACACTTCGCCAGCCATCGGCAAAATCCAGTACACCATGATCGGCGACCCGACTCAGGTCATCTCCCGCAACTTCGACGTGCTGATCGAAGAAGCTGGTCTGGCGGATCGTGGCACCTTCGTGATCAACCCTGAAGGCCAGATCAAAATCGTTGAACTGAACGATGGCGGCGTTGGCCGTGACGCTTCCGAGCTGCTGCGCAAAATCAAGGCTGCTCAGTACGTTGCTGCTCACCCAGGCGAAGTTTGCCCGGCCAAATGGAAAGAAGGCGAGGCCACTCTGGCTCCGTCCCTGGACCTGGTCGGCAAGATCTAAGTCTGTGACACGCAATGCAGGGCGGGACTCCGCACCTACTTAAGTAAGCTGCACCGCCCAATAGAAAAGCCCGGGCGAGATTCGCTCGGGCTTTTTTTCGCCTCAAATAAAGTCAGGAGATCGCCCGTATGTTGGACGCCAATCTTAAAGCCCAGTTGAAATCGTACCTGGAACGGGTCACCCAGCCGATCGAGATCGTTGCTTCACTCGACGACGGTGCGAAATCCCGTGAAATGCTCGACCTGCTGAAAGACGTTGCCAGTCTTTCGCACCAGATTACCTTGATCGACAGCGGCGACGATGCGCGAAAACCGTCGTTCTCGGTCAACCGCCCCGGTGCCGATATCAGCCTGCGTTTCGCCGGCATCCCGATGGGCCATGAATTCACTTCGCTGGTGCTGGCCCTGCTGCAAGTCGGCGGCCACCCTTCGAAGGCCAGTGTCGAAGTGATCGAACAGATCCGCTCGCTCAAGGGCGAGTTCAACTTCGAGACTTACTTCTCGCTGTCCTGCCAGAACTGCCCGGACGTCGTTCAGGCGCTGAACCTGATGGCCGTGCTGAACCCGAACATCCGCCACGTCGCCATCGACGGCGCGCTGTTCCAGGACGAAGTCAACGATCGCAAGATCATGGCTGTGCCGAGCATTTACCTGAACGGCGAAAACTTCGGCCAGGGCCGCATGGGCCTGGAAGAAATCCTCGCCAAGCTCGACACCGGCGCAATCGAGCGTCAGGCCGAGAAAATCAGCGCCAAGCAAGCCTTTGATGTGCTGGTGGTCGGCGGTGGCCCGGCCGGTGCTTCGGCGGCGATCTACGCCGCACGTAAAGGCATTCGCACCGGTGTTGCAGCCGAGCGCTTCGGCGGTCAGGTGCTGGACACCATGGCCATCGAGAACTTCATTTCCGTGCAGGAAACCGAAGGCCCGAAACTGGCGACCGCGCTGGAAGAACACGTCAAGCAATACGACGTCGACATCATGAACCTGCAGCGCGCCGACAAGTTGATCCCGGGCAAGAATGGCGAGCTGCATGAAGTTCACTTCGCCAGCGGCGCGACCCTCAAGGCCCGTAGCGTGATTCTGGCGACCGGAGCGCGCTGGCGTGAAATGAACGTGCCGGGCGAGCAGGAATACCGCAACAAAGGCGTGGCTTACTGCCCGCACTGTGACGGTCCGCTGTTCAAAGGCAAGCGTGTGGCGGTGATTGGCGGCGGTAACTCCGGCGTCGAAGCGGCTATCGACCTGGCCGGTATCGTGTCTCACGTCACCTTGCTGGAGTTCGACGTTCAGTTGCGCGCCGACGCCGTATTGCAACGCAAGCTGCACAGCCTGCCGAACGTCACCGTGATCACCAGTGCGCTGACCACGGAAGTCACCGGCGATGGCCAGAAGGTCAACGGCCTGCGCTACAAGGATCGCAACACTGACGAACTGCGCACTGTCGAGCTGGAAGGGATCTTCGTGCAGATCGGTCTGCTGCCCAACACCGATTGGCTCAAAGGCACCATCGAGCTGTCGCCGCGCGGCGAGATCATCGTCGACAACCGCGGTGAAACCTCGATCCCGGGTATCTTCGCTGCCGGCGACGTGACCACCGTGCCTTACAAGCAGATCGTGATTGCAGTGGGCGAGGGCGCCAAGGCTTCCCTCAGTGCTTTCGATCACCTGATCCGCACTTCGGCTCCGGCGTAAATCCCGGGCCTGAAAAAGAAAAACCCCCATCAGCGATGATGGGGGTTTTTCTTTGCGTGTTGCTTTTTACCCAGGTCCAGCTTTACAGCGGAGCTGGCTGAATGATCTCGACCCAGTAGCCATCCGGATCCTTGATGAACGCCAGGCTCTTCATGCGGCCATCGGTCAGGCGCTTCTGGAAGTCGCAGCCCAGTTCTTCAAAGCGCGCGCAGGCAGCGACGATGTCCGGTACCGAGATGCAAATGTGACCGAAACCGCGCGGGTCGGTGTTGCCGTTGTGGTAGGCGAAATCCGCGTCGTTTTCGGTACCGTGGTTGTGGGTCAGTTCCAGTATGCCGGGAATCGACTTCATCCACTCGGTGCGGGCAGCGGCGTCAGCCGGAATCTGCGATTTGTCGACCAGGGCGAGGAAGTACAGGCTGAATTCCGCTTCCGGGAAATCACGCTTCTCTACCAGCGAGAAACCCAATACGCGGGTATAGAAATCCAGCGACTTGGTGATGTCTTTGACGCGCAGCATGGTGTGGTTGAACACGAAGTTGCGGGTTGCGCTGTCCGGGGTGGCGGTGACGCCAGGGAAAGTGTTCAGTTCTTGCAGGCTCATGAGCCCTCCGTAACAAATTGGGGCGAGTGAATGGGCGCAATGATACGCATGCCTGGCAGCATCGCCAAACCGAAAGCGCGGGCTTGCCCTGTGAGCGGGCGGGCCTCAGACTTTACGGCTCAATCCGCGAGTGCCTCTGGTAATGATCCGACCGTTCAAATCGCTGTTCGTTTTCCTGGGTTTTTCCCTGCTTGCTCTGCCGGCCTTTGCCGAGGCACCGAGCATCACCTGGCCGGCCGGTTGGGAAGTCGAGGCGCTGCCCGAAACCTCTCCTGAAGTCTCGCGTCAGCGTGCGGTGAAGACTGACGCCGATGGCAATCAGGTGATGGTGATGGAGTTGACGATGACCCGCGTGGAAAGTGGTCATCAGGTCAACTTGCAGGGCGTGTTGCTGGAAATGCGCAAGTCGGTGCAGAAAGACTTTTTCCAGAGCGGTTATCAGAGTGTCTGCAACAAGGTTCACGCGAGTACGCTGGGCTCGATGACTGCGCTTGAAACCACTTGTACGGTGACTGAAAACGGCCGTCATGTGTTGTCGCAAACATTGGTTGCAGCGGTCGAGGCGGATAAGGCTTACGTACTTTCGTATGCCGGGCAGGCGGAGGTTTATAAGGCGAGCGGCGACGACATAATGGCTGCGCGAAACAGCTTGAAATTCTAGTCGTCTGTTCGTGGTCAGCCTGATGTTAGATACCGGAACTGATTAAACATAAAGTTAATCTCCGGCTAACGGGGCAACATTCGGAAGCATAGTTTCAGCGCGAGAACGGTTTGAGACTCAACTTGCTCGCCAGAAAAATCGTTGCATTTGTTAAATATTGTCCAAAAAAAAGCCCTGCATATGCAGGGCTTTCATGTTTGCGAGGGATTAACCGCGCAACCAGGAATCAACGGTGGCTGCACCGTATTGTTCCTTCCAGGCTTTCAGGCCACGGTGGTTGCCACCCTTGGTCTCGATCAGCTCGCCGGTGTGCGGGTTCTGATAGACCTTGACCACGCGAGCGCGGCGGGTTTTAGGTGCGGCGGTCGATTGCAGACCGGATTTCGCCGGGTTCGGATCGAGAATGGCGATGATGTCTTTCAGGCCTTTGCCGTAGGTTTTCATCAGCCCCTGGAGCTTTTCTTCGAATTCGATTTCTTTCTTGAGCCCGGCATCGTTCTTCAGCGATTCCAGCTGCTTGAGCTGTTCCTGAAGGGCCTTTTCAGCTGCACGAAATTCAGCGAGTCTGGACAATATCTTTACTCCAATAGTGTGTTTGGCTGATACCAACCGCAAACAAAGCTATAAGCCAAGAGCCTTGAAGCGACTCGGTGATAATGGCTCACCTGCCCATCTTGCAACAGGTAAGAAAAATTGTAGTAGTTAATGCGACAAGAGTAAATCCTGACTTTTTCTTCATGTAACAACAACGCTGTTTTGTATCAATTTGGTGCGGGCTGTCGGCGAGTCAGGATTTATCCCGCCAAGTTAATGATGAGTTAATGCTTCGATGAAGTCTGCAGCCGGCATCGGTTTGCCAAAAAGGTAGCCTTGCAGAAAGTTGACATGGTGGGCTGCCAGATAATCGCACTGGGCTTGCGTCTCGACACCTTCGGCCACAATGCCCAGATCCAGTTTGGTGGAAAGCTCGATGATGCTGTCCAGAATGTGCCGGGACAGGGCATCTTTATCGATCATGGCGACAAATGTCTGATCGATCTTGAGGAAGTCGACATTGAAGGTCCTCAAGTAGCCAAGGCTTGAATGGCCGGTACCAAAGTCGTCAATCGCGATCTTCACGCCCATTGCGCGCAGATGCGCGAACAGTTGATGGGTGATGTCGGAGGGCTCGATCAGCTCGCGTTCGGTCAGCTCCAGAACCAGGCTGATGCTGCCGGGCTGGAATGCTGACAAAAATTCACGGCAATCCTCAACCAGCTCCAGATCTTGGCAGTGGCTGGCGGTGATGTTGATGCCGATGTGGAACGGCGCGGTAAAGGTTGCTGACAGCGGCCCCAGCACGACAGCAGTTTGCTGCATCAAGGCGCGGGTCATCGGCACGATCAACCCGGAGTGTTCGGCAAAGGGTATGAACAGGTCCGGACGCACCAGCCCCTCCTTGGGATGGTTCCAGCGCATCAGCACTTCCGCGCCCGACCAGCGTTTGCTGTCGCCGTGCACCACCGGTTGAAAGTACGGAATGAATTCTCCCGCCTCCAGCGCTCGCAGCATTTCATGGCTGGGCGAGGTGGAGCGCCTCTGCACGATGTAGCCGATCGCTCCCGATACCGCACCGAAGAACATCAGCAGACTGAACAGCGGCGGGTACTCGTCTTTCATGTAGCGCCAGGTTTCGCCTGCCGGAAACGCGGCGCTGACCGAGAACGCGTAGTGCGACGAGTGCAAGGTACTTTGCGCCACGGGCAACGCGGGCAGGGCGCCCTGATGCACTTTGCCGTCGGCGGAGAGCCAGTTGTTGCCGACTTGCAGCAATAACAACGTGTGCCGGCCGATCAGGCGCAGAATGTTGCTCAGGTGATAGCCGTCCAGCGTGGTCAGTGCGCCGCCGCGGCCCTCGCTCAGGCGATAGACCAGCAGCGCGGTGTCAGGCGTGACCGGGTTGCCGTTCATGAGCCACAACTTGCCCTGGGCGTAGTCGCCCGGATTCACCGCTTCCTTGAAGTCGCCGAACAGCGAACTGCAATAGAGATTGTCGTCCCACACCAGATTGGTCGAGCGCACGAACGGACGGCGAGTGACTTGTTCGCGCAACGCCAGTTTGACGGTCTCGCAGGTCTGGCCGGCCAAAGGCAACAGTTCGCGGGCGGCCTGGGCGGTGTTGTCGAGCATCAGTTCGAACTGCCGCAGGGCTTCATCGGCGGTGTGTTGCGAACTCTGCTGAAGGGCGCGTCCGGCCTGCATATAAAGAATCACGCTGCCGAGTACGATCGGCAGCAGGCCGCACAGTAATGTCACGATAATCCGGGTGCTGCGATTGCGGCGGGGCCTGACGGTCAGTGGCATTGGCGCATCCTGTCGCGGTGGAGTGGGGCTCTTGATGGTAGGTGAAGCGTGCGCACAAAGCCCGGGGTCTGAGCCCCATGATAGATGGCCAATGACAGCTGCGCCGCTCAACGATAATCCAGCCGTGTTGCCAGCTGAATGAATGCCAGTGTGGCGGGCGAAGCCTGGCGCTGATCCAGCACCGCCAGACCGACTTGCCGAGTGACAGCGGGGGACAGCGGTCGCTTGACATAGCGCGGGTCGGGATCAAAAGGCAACGAACCTTCGGCCACCACGGTCATCGCATCGCCCCGGCCCACGGTGTCGAGGGTGCTGAGCAGTTGTGAGCAGCGATAGCGGATGTTCGGGCTCAACCGCGCCGCGTTGAAAAGGCGCGAGACCAGCTCCGACGAACCGGCCTCGGTCAGCACGAACGGATCGTTGCACAAGTCTTTCAGCGTCACGGATTCGTGCGCCGCCAACGGGTGACCGAGCGGGAGCAGGGCGACCATCTGGTCTTCGATCAGGGCAAACGTGTCGAAGCGCTCCTCGGGCAGCACCACAAAACCGATATCGATCCGCCGCTCCTCCAGCCACTGAATGACCTGCCGATCCGGGCCTTCATCGATGTGCACTTCGATCCCCGGATGCGCCTCGCGATACTGCTGCAGAATCTTCGGCAACAACTTGATCGAGGACGTCGGTCCGAACGAGCCGATGCGCAGCGTGCCGCGTTTCATGCCGCGCGCATCCGCTGCCTCTTGGCGCAACGTATTGGCCAAACCAAGCATCGCGCGCGCCCGCAGCAGCAATTGTTCGCCGATGTCGCTCAGTTCCACTTGCGATTGGTGCCGGCGAAGCAGCTCGACGCCCAGTTCCTGTTCCAGCGACTTCAAGGCGTGGGACACCGCTGACTGGGAAATCCCCAGACGATGGGCGGCGAGGGTGAAACCGCGCAGTTCGGCGACCAGCGAGAAGATTTCGAGTTGGGTCAGGGTCATGAGTAAAGACTCATTTTACGATGATGAGGAATCAATCGAATGATACGTCATCCGTCAGTCTCATCGTTGGGAGCGTTATGAGTTGTCATGAACCTGATCGTCCGGCCGCCTCGGACATGCCCGTCTACCTGAACCTGGCGCTGGTCACCATGATCTGGGGCGGAACGTGGGTAGCCGGGAGGTTTCTGGCCGGTAGCCTGAGCCCGGTCTTTGCCGCCAGCCTTCGGTTTTTGCTGGCCAGTGTGGCGCTGGTCGTTTGTTTAAGGCTCGCTCGAATCCGCTTGGCGCGGCCAACGCCCCGGCAATGGCTGCAACTGGCGTTGCTGGGGTTCTTCGGGATTTTCTTCTACAACCTGTGCTTCTTTTACGGGCTGCAATACATCAACGCTTCTCGGGCTTCGTTGATCGTGGCGCTGAATCCGGCGGTAATCGGTCTGGCGTCATGGCTGCTGTTCAAGGAGCGTCTGAGTCGATTGAAGGTGATCGGCATCGCAATCTGCATCGGCGGGGCGGGTGTGGTGATCGTCAGTCGCAACCCGCAACTGCTGAGCGAAACGCCGGACGCGTGGATTGGCGATCTGCTGATCCTCGGCTGCGTTTTGAGCTGGGGCGTCTATTCGCTGTTCTCCCGCAGCCTCAACCAGAGCATCGGCCCGGTGCAGACCGTGACCTTTTCGATTCTGCTGGGCACCCTGATGTTGTGGGCGCTGGCCCTGAGCCGTGGCGAAGTCGACGTTGCAGCGCTGGCCGCGCTTGGCCCGCGCCAATGGCTGAGCCTGGCCTATCTGGGCGTACTCGGCTCGGCGCTGGCCTACATCGGTTACTACGATGGCATCCGTAAAATCGGCGCCACACGCTCCGGCGTGTTCATTGCGCTCAACCCGCTGACCGCCGTGCTGGCCGGTGCAATCCTGCTGGGTGAACAGCTGACGCTGGCCATGTGCCTGGGCGGCGTGCTGATTCTGGCGGGCATCTGGCTGTGCAACAAACCCCTTGCACCGGCCGGAAAAAAGCGGATTTTATAGAGAGGGCAGACAACCCTATTTACGCTGTGTAGAATCGGGTTACGCATACAATAATAATCGTCTTCTGGCAGCAGAAGCCTCGCCCGCAAGAGCCTTGGGTCGACAATGAAGATATTCGGGTTTCAACTGATCTACGGTGACTTCCTCGCCCGCAGTGTGCGTGGCATCTCCTGTGCGCCACCCACCGGTCTCAGCATTACTGACAAATAACTCTGGTTAATTGATAAGAATGATGAGGCGCCAACCATGGCAGATTTATACGAAAACCCAATGGGCCTGATGGGCTTCGAGTTCATCGAGTTCGCATCGCCGACTCCTGGCACCCTTGAGCCGATCTTCGAGATCATGGGCTTCACCAAGGTCGCGACCCACCGTTCCAAGAACGTGCACCTGTATCGCCAGGGTGCGATCAACCTGATCCTCAACAACGAACCCCACAGCGTTGCTTCGTACTTCGCGGCTGAACACGGCCCGTCGGTGTGCGGCATGGCGTTCCGGGTCAAGGATTCGCAGAAGGCCTACAACCGTGCACTGGAACTCGGCGCCCAGCCGATCCACATCGAAACCGGTCCGATGGAACTGAACCTGCCGGCGATCAAAGGCATTGGCGGCGCGCCGTTGTACCTGATCGACCGTTTCGGCGAAGGCAGCTCGATCTATGACATCGACTTCGTGTTCCTGGAAGGCGTTGACCGCAACCCGGTCGGTGCCGGCCTGAAGATCATCGATCACCTGACCCACAACGTGTATCGCGGTCGCATGGCCTACTGGGCGAACTTCTACGAGAAGCTGTTCAACTTCCGTGAGATCCGCTACTTCGACATCAAGGGCGAATACACCGGCCTGACCTCGAAAGCGATGACCGCACCGGACGGCATGATCCGCATCCCGCTCAACGAAGAATCGTCGAAGGGCGCCGGGCAGATCGAAGAGTTCCTGATGCAGTTCAACGGCGAAGGCATCCAGCACGTGGCGTTCCTCACCGACGACCTGGTCAAGACCTGGGATCAGTTGAAGAAGATCGGCATGCGCTTCATGACCGCGCCGCCGGACACCTACTACGAAATGCTCGAAGGCCGCCTGCCGAACCA
Source organism: Pseudomonas sp. B21-021 (assembly GCF_024749205.1). Lineage (NCBI taxonomy): Bacteria > Pseudomonadati > Pseudomonadota > Gammaproteobacteria > Pseudomonadales > Pseudomonadaceae > Pseudomonas > Pseudomonas sp. B21-021. Next base: position 3,477,586 of record NZ_CP087192.1, on the reverse strand, counting down.
CGGCGAGCCGGTCGATCAGTTGCAATCGCGCGGCATCCTGCTCGACGGTGCGTCGGATAAAGAAGACAAGCGTCTGCTGCTGCAGATCTTCTCGGAAACCCTGATGGGCCCGGTGTTCTTCGAATTCATCCAGCGCAAGGGCGACGATGGCTTCGGCGAAGGCAACTTCAAGGCACTGTTCGAATCGATCGAGCGTGACCAGGTGCGTCGTGGCGTGCTCGCTACCGAGTAATTAGCTGCACCGATAAAAAATGTGGGAGCGGGCTTGCTCGCGAAGGCGTCGGATCAGTCAACTGAAGTGTTGAATGAACGATTGCTTTCGCGAGCAAGCCCGCTCCCACATTTGTTTTGTGCTGCTTTTAAGGCCTGCGCTGGCGCATCAGATGCTTGAACCCTTCAAACACCAGCACCACCACGGCGAGCCAGATCGGGATGTAGGTCAGCCATTCACCGGGTTTGATGCTCTCGCCGAGCAACAGCGCCACACCCAGCAGCAGCACCGGCTCAACGTAACTCAACAAACCAAACAGGCTGAACGGCAGCAAGCGGCTGGCGATGATGTAGACCACCAGTGCCGAGGCACTGATCAGACCGAGCAGCGGAATCAGCCATGTCAGCGCCGGGTACTGATCGAACACGCCGAAACCCTGTTCGCCGCCGCGCACAAACCAGTACGCCACCGGCAGCATCAAAGTCATGTCGACCCACAAACCGCCGAGGTTGTCGGTCTTGAGGTATTTGCGCAGCACGAAATACAACGGGTAACCGACGACTACGACCAGCGTCGCCCAGGAAAACCCGCCGACCTGATACAACTCGTTCAACACACCGAGGCTGGCAAAAAACACCGCGACTTTTTGCAGGTATGACAGGTTTTCGCCATAAGCGATGCGCCCGGTCAGGACCATGGACAACGGCAGCAGGAAGTAACCCAGCGACACATCAAGGCTGTAGCCGTTGAGCGGCGCCCACATGAACAGCCACAACTGCACGCCGAGCAACGCGGACGAAACGATCAGGCCACCGATCAACTTCGGCAGCGCAGGGACCCGGCGCAGCAGCTCCAGCACCCGCCGCCATTCGCCGGACAGCAACATGAACACGGTCATGCAGGGCACGGTCAGCAGCATCCGCCAACCGAAGATTTCCACGCCGCTCAACGGGGTGAGCAGCGAGGTGTAGTAATACATGACGGCGAACAGCGTCGATGCTGTCACCGATAGAGCAATGCCTTTAGACAAACTGTCCTCGCGGGGGTGATGGTGAAACGGGGCGCGCAGGATACGTGGTTTTTGTGGTGAATATTGGCCGAGTGATCAATATTTCCAACATCCGACACAGGTCCCGTGAGAACAGAGACCTGTGTCGAAGCATAGGTGCTTAAGCCTGATGCGGCTTACGGCCCGACACAAAATGACTCACATCATTAAACCCCGGCGTAGACGCATGCCCCGGCGTCACCAGTGAGTCGATAAACGCCTCATCCTCCGCCGTAATCTTCACCGCCTGCGCCTTGGTGTACGCATCCCACTGTTCCTCAGTACGCGGCCCGACAATCGCCGACGTCACCGCGCCGTTGTTCAGCACCCAGGCAATCGCAAACTCGACAATCCCGACCCCACGCTCCTGAGTGTATTGCTGAATCTGCTGGGCAATGCGCAACGACTCCACCCGCCATTCAGTTTCCAGAATCCGTTTGTCCTGGCGCCCGGCACGGCTGTTGGCGTCCGGCGTCACGTCCGGTGCGTACTTGCCGCTGAGCACGCCACGGGCCAGCGGGCTGTAAGGCACCACGCCGAGGCCGTAAGTCTGGGCGGCGGTGATCTGTTCGGTTTCGGCCTGACGGTTGACGATGTTGTAGAGCGGCTGGCTGATCACCGGCCGATCAACGCCCAGTTTGTCCGCCACGCGAATCACCTCGGCAATCCGCCAGCCGCGATAGTTCGACAGGCCCCAATAACGGATCTTGCCCTGGCGAATCAGATCGCCAATCGCCGAGATCGTCACCTCCAGCGGGGTGTTGTGGTCTTCGCGGTGCAGGTAATAGATGTCGAGGTAGTCGGTGCCAAGCCGGGTCAGGCTGGCCTCCAGACCGTTGAAGATGTGCTTGCGGCTCAGACCGCTGCGATTCGGCACGCCGTCCACCGGGCCGAAGCCGACCTTGGTCGCCAGCACCCATTCATGCCGATGACGGGCGATGGCCTCGCCGACGATCTCTTCCGAACGGCCGTTGGTGTAGACGTCGGCGGTGTCGATGAAATTGATGCCCTGATCCCAGGCCTTGTCGATGATACGCAGCGAATCTTCCGCGCTGGTCTGCTCGCCGAACATCATCGTGCCGAGGGTGAGGGTGGACACCTGCAACCCCGAGTGACCCAGTGTGCGATAGCTCATGCCGAAATCCTTTTGTCGGTGGGAAAGCTTCCATCAAATACCAGAAGCGCCCGGCGCGGCAAAGTGAATTTATCGACGCAATGTCTCGCAACGCTGCCTTAAAAACGCCTGCAACACCTTGACCCGTTCCGACACTTGCACCCGATGCGGGCACAACAGATTGAACGGCACGCTCTCGCCATGCCAGTCATCGAACAGCGTCACCAGCCGCCCGGCGCGCACGTCTTCGGCCACGTCGAGCCAGGCTTTATAGGCGATCCCATGCCCGGCGAGCGCCCAGCGGCGGGCGACTTCGCCGTCGTCGCTGAGGTAGTCGCCGCGTACTTCGACCTCGACGGTTTCGTCGTCGCGATGGAAGCGCCAGGTGTTGTAAGGACGACCGTTGCGCAGGTAGAGCAGGGCGCTGTGCTCGCTCAGTTCAGCAGGATTTTGCGGTGTGCCGTGGCGTTCCAGATACGCAGGGTTGGCGCAGGCCACACGCCGATGCTCGGGCAGAATCGGCAACGCCACCAGCGTCGAATCACTCGGCACACCAAAGCGCAGCGCCACATCAACCGTCTCGCGAAACAGGTCCGCGTGTCGGTCGTTGAGCAGCAATTGCAGCTGAATGTGCGGGTGCTCGTGCTTGAAATCGTCTAGCCACGGTAACAGCACATTGCGCCCGAAGTCCGACGGCGCCGCCAGTTGCAGCACGCCGCTCAAGCCTTCGGTTTGCTGCTTCAGTGCCTGCTCGCCCTCGGCCAGTGTCGCCAGCGCCAGACGCACGCTTTCCAGATAACGCCGGCCTTCTTCGGTCAGGCGCATGCTGCGGGTGGAGCGGGCGAACAGGCGAATGCCGAGGCGGGTTTCCAGGCGTTTCAACGCGATGCTCGCTGCAGCCGGCGTCAGCTCCAGCGCCCGGGCAGCGGCGGAGATGCTGCCGGAGTCGGCGGTGCGGACGAAGATTTCCAGATCGAGGATTGAGCTCATTAGTAAAAATCCGTTGAAGATCCTTGGCGTTTTGCGGGATTTTTCCTGGATTGGCAAGCGCAGATACTGAAATCCTGAATAACCGCAGGAGACAGACATGACGTGGACATTTGATCATCTGGCCTTCAGCACCGCTGACGGTCAGGCGCTGCAGGACGCTTTTGGTGGGTTGTTGGGATTGACGCCGGGGCGGCGGCCGCCGTTTCCGTTTCCCGGGCGGTGGTTGTATCAGGATGGGGAGGCGTTGGTGCATGTGATTGAGCAGCCCGCGCTGGATGAGGCGGCGTTGAGTCATATTGCGTTTCGCACCGATGAAGATGCGGCGGTGGTTTTGAAGCGGGTGCAGGGGAGTGGGTTGCCGTATCAGGTGGCGCAGGTGCCAGAGGATGGGATCTGGCAGATTTTTGTGCAGATGCCGGGCGGGTTGGTGCTTGAGCTGGATGCGAAAAGCAGTGCGTGATGCTCGTTCCCACGCTCTGCGTGGGAATGCCTCAAGGGACGCTCCGCGTTCCAGCTCTGGAAGGGACGCGGAGCGTCCCGGGCTGCATTCCCACGCGGAGCGTGGGAACGATCTGGAGTGGGGTGTTTAAGTGAAGTGTTTAAAGGACACGTTCGGACACGCACCCAGGCTACACAACCTTGCGCCGTTGCCTACGACTAAGCCAGAATCCGCCGGCTTGTGCGCTCAAGGGCCGGGTTTTATCGTTGTCCCGTCGCTGAAATACAGCGATCGGGTTTGGTAGCCCGGATCTGACTTGTTGCGCAATTCACCGTATTCGGACGCTTATCCGTCCGTGCTTTTATGGTGGCCATGCGTGGGGCGCTTTCGAGCGCGCCGGTTTTCCAAGTCACCGGTCTACCAACCCGTGTATGGCCACCACCTCTTCGTTTGGTAGCGAAGTTTGATGGCTCCATTTTTCTGATTTGGAGATTCAAACGTGATCAAACCAACACCCAGCCCACCCGAAACCGACACCCACCTCGCCCTACGAGTCCCTCGACTCCAAGACATTCCACGAAGCCGCCGAACGCGCCCTCGATCACTACCTCAATCCGCTGCTCCCCAGAAAACCGGTGCTCAAACCCAACACTCGTTACCTCATCGCCCCCGGCATCGACAGCGAAGAACTGCTGGCCGATGCCTCTGAAACCCTGACTTGCGCCAAAACCATGGCCACTGACTTCGCCGGGCTGGTGGACGGCTCGCAGCGACATGTGCTGCTGGGCATTGCGCAATTGATCATGCTGAGTGAACTGGCGGTGAATCGGGCGCTGGATAATCTGGAGTTGAAGACAGAAACACCGCTCTAGCCAGATCCTTAGCCTGATCGTTCCCACGCTCCGCGTGGGAATGCAGCCCGGGACGCTCTGCGTCCCTTCCAGAGCTGGAACGCGGAGCGTCCCTTGAGGCATTCCCACGCGGACGGTTCGACGCCTCGACGTGGGAACGATCTAAATGAAAAACGGCCCGTAATGGGCCGTTTCTGTATTTCGACTAAGGCTTAAGCCCGCAACGTCCGCGTCATCCGCAACGCCAGCAAACTCCCGCCGACAATCACACCCGCCAGCAGATACAACGCCGCATCCGTCGACCCGGTGCTGTCCTTGACCCAACCCACAAGGTAAGGGCTCAGGAACCCGGCCATCTGCCCCATCGAGTTGATCAACGCCAGACCACCCGCCGCAGCACCCGCACTCAGCATGGCAGTCGGCACCGGCCAGAACATCGGCAAACCGGTCAGCGCGCCCATGGTCGCGATGGTCAGACCGAGGATCGCAATCGCCGGATTCGCCGCAAAGTTCACCGCAATCAGCAGGCCGACAGCACCCATCAACATCGGCACCACCAAATGCCAGCGACGTTCTTTACGCAAGTCCGCCGAACGCCCGACCACCAGCATGAACACCGCCGCCAGCAAGTAAGGAATCGCACTCAACCAGCCAATCACCAGGTTGTCGCTGAAGCCGAGGTTCTTGATGATCGACGGCAGCCAGAAGTTGATCGCGTACACGCCGCTCTGGATGCAGAAGTAGATCAGGCCGAAGGCCCAGATGGCCGGGTTCTTGAACACGGCGATCAGCGAATCGGAAGTGGTTTTCGGTTTGTTCGCCAGGTCTTCCGCCTGATCCGCTTCCAGCACCGAACGCTCATGCGGGGTCAGCCATTTGGCGTTGGCGAAGTTGTCGCTGAGCAGGAAGTAGGCGAGTGCGCCCAGTACCACGGTCGGAATGCCTTGCAGCAGGAACATCCACTGCCAGCCCGCGAGGCCACCCTGGCCGGCGGCGAAGTGATTGAGGATCCAGCCGGAAAACGGGCTGCCGAGCAGGCCCGACACCGGGATCGCCGACATGAACAGCGCCATGATCCGGCCACGGCGGAAGGTCGGGAACCACTGCGAGAGATAGAGCACAACGCCCGGGAAGAACCCGGCTTCAGCAGCGCCAGTGAACAGGCGCAGGGTGTAGAACTCGGTCGGTGTGGTGACGAACAGCAAGCAGGTCGACAGCGTGCCCCAGGTGATCATCATCAGCGCGATCCAGCGCCGTGGGCCGAACTTGGTCAGGGCCAGGTTGCTCGGTACGCCGCACAGCACGTAGCCGATGAAGAAGATACCGGCACCGAGGCCGTACACGGTTTCGCTGAATTTCAGCGCGTCGAGCATCTGCAGTTTGGCGAATCCAACGTTGACCCGGTCGAGGTAGTTGAACAGGTAGCAGATGAAGATGAAGGGGATCAAACGCAGGGTGATGCGTTTGTAGACGGCATTTTTATCGTCATCGATGGTCTGGGCGGCAGCGGCGCTCTGCGACATGGCGGCTCTCTCTTTATTATGATTTTTTGCGATGCAAAGGGTAACGTTGATCGCCCTGAGAGTCTCGGCCACCTTTGGCCGGATTGTCTTTGTGCCTGAGCACAGGGTTTGCCGCCAGACCCTGTGCGGGTGAACAACCGTCCGCGCCTGTTTTCAAGGATTCCAGCCCCTATGTTCGAACTCGATCACGACCTCGCCCAGGACATCGTCGACCGGGCCATGGCCATTTTGCCGTACAACGTCAACGTCATGGACAGCCAGGGCTTGATCCTCGGCAGTGGCGAGCCGGAGCGGATCAACACCCGCCACGAAGGCGCGCAACTGGTGCTGGCCAACGGTCGGGTGGTGGAGATCGACGCACAGACTGCCGTGCATTTGAAGGGCGTGCAGCCGGGGATCAATCTGCCGCTGCTGCTCGATCAGCGTTTGATCGGTGTGCTCGGCATCACCGGCGAGCCGGAGCAGCTGCGAACTTACGCCGAACTGGTGCGCATGACCGCCGAGATGCTGGTCGGCCAACGCAATCAGCAATCCGAGCAGCAATGGCGGCGGCAGCGTTGCGATGACTTGCTCGCGCTGCTGTTGAGTGAAGCGGGGGATTCGCCGCGTCTGGTGGATGAAGCTCAGCAACTCGGGCTCAAACCGCAACTGACGCGGGTGCCGTATCTGTTCGAGCTGGGCCTGGAACACGGGCCGGGGCAAACCGTCGAGGCGCTGAGTGCCTGGCTGATGTCGCGCTACCCCGACAGTTGGTGTGTGAGCTCCGCCAAGTCGTCGCTGCTCTGGTGCCGGCCGGCGAGTCAGAACGTCGAGCATGATCGCCTGCTGGAAAAACTCGATGGCCTGGGCTGGAACATCCTGCGCATTGCCGTCGGCGGGCAGGCCGATGGACTGACCGGCTTGCGGCGGTGCTATCGGCGGGTGGGCGATCTGCTCGCTTACGGCCGCGAGGTGTTGCCGCGCTCACGGCTGCTGACCCTCAATCGCTATCGCTTGCCGGTGATGCTCTGGCGCCATCGCAACGATGATGCGCTGGATGAACTGCTCAAACCGTTGCGCAAAGTGATCGCCAAGGACAGCAACGGCCAGTTGCTCGCGACCCTGCGCAGTTGGTGCGATCACGACGGGCAGAGCCAGGCCTGCGCCGATGCGTTGGGGATTCACCGCAACAGCCTGCGTTATCGCATGGAGCGGATTGCCGAGTTGAGCGGGGTCGATCCGCTGAGACTCGACGGGATGCTGGCGCTGTATCTAGGTGTGCAATTGCTGCCACAGACCGACGATTTGTCGAAATGAACAATAAACGCCTGCACGACTTGTGCAGCGGACAGGCGTCAACGCGCAAGGCGACTGGCAGCATGAGGGGCATTGGAACTGGAGAATTCGCATGAAAATCGTCATCGCCCCCGATTCGTTCAAGGACAGCCTGAGTGCCCAAGGCGTTGCAGAAGCCATCGCGCTGGGCCTGGCGCAGGTCTGGCCGCAGGCGACGCTGGTCAAATGCCCGATGGCCGACGGTGGCGAAGGCACGGTGGAGTCGATTCTCGCCGCGTGCGAAGGCGAACTGCGCCGCACCCGAGTGCGTGGCCCGTTGGGCGCGGCGGTTGAAGCGGCGTGGGGCTGGTTGCCGCACAACTACACCGCAATCATCGAAATGGCCGAGGCCAGCGGTCTGCAACTGGTCCCGCCGGGGCAGCGTGACGCGTGCATCAGCAGCACCTTCGGCACCGGTGAACTGATTCGCGCTGCGCTGGATGCCGGCGCACAACGCATCATTCTAGCCATCGGCGGCAGCGCCACCAACGACGGCGGCGCCGGTGCAATGCAGGCGCTTGGCGTGAAACTGCTGGATGCTCAAGGGCAATCGCTGGTGCCGGGCGGTCTGGCGCTGGCGCAACTCGTACGTCTGGATCTGAGCGAACTCGACCCACGTCTGGCGCAAGTCCGCTTCGATATCGCCGCCGACGTCAACAATCCGCTGTGCGGCCCCCACGGCGCCTCGGCGATTTTCGGCCCGCAGAAGGGCGCATCACCCGCGCAAGTTCAACAACTGGATCAGGCCCTCGGCCACTTCGCCGAACTCTGCGCGCAAGCGTTGGGCAAGGACGTACGCGATGAGCCGGGCAGCGGCGCGGCAGGCGGGTTGGGTTTCGCCGCCAAGGCGTTTCTCGGCGCGCGTTTCCAGGCCGGTGTCGAAGTGGTCGCCGAACTGGTCGGACTGGCCGATGCCGTGAAGGGCGCAGACCTGGTCATCACCGGCGAAGGACGCTTCGATGCCCAGACCCTGCGCGGCAAAACCCCGTTCGGCGTAGCGCGAATCGCCAAGCAGCAAGGTGTACCCGTGATCGTCATCGCCGGCACTTTGGGTGAGGGCTATCAGGAACTCTACGATCACGGCATCGACGCCGCCTTCGCCGTCACCAGCGGCCCGATGACCCTCGAACAGGCCTGCGCCGAAGCTCCACGTCTATTGCGCGAACGCGCCACCGATATAGCTCGCGTCTGGCGCCTGGCATCCCCGACCTGACCTGTCATCCATCATCGACCTGACCTGTCATCCATCATCTAAAACAACGGGTGTTTCACCGCTGAAACACCCGCAACACTTTGAAAAATATTTCGTCTTTCCCCGCAATCTTCCTCAAGCCTGGCCGATACAGAAGTCAGGCGCACACAAGACTTCCTAAAACAGTGACGCCGGACTGAAGCCCGCCCCATGGGCCAGTGATCACGGCATGGACGCTCGTAGTTTCAATCATCCGAGAGTCCTCCTATGTCCTTGCGTAATCTGAATATCGCGCCCCGTGCCTTCCTCGGTTTTGCCTTTATTGCCCTGCTGGTGATCGTGCTCGGCGTGTTCGCCGTCAATCGCATGTCGATCATCCGCCAGGCGTCGCTGGAGATGGAGTCGACGCAGTTGCCGAGCGTCACGCAACTCGCCGTGGTCACGGAAAACGTCCTGCGCCTGCGCATTCTGTCGTTCCGCATTCTGGTCAACCGCGACCCGGCCGGTTTGCAGGAAGCCCAGACCCGCATCGGCGTGCTGGTGGACAAGGTGCGCGCCGCCCAGGCCAGTTACGCGGCACTGCCGGCCAGTTCGGAAGAGCGCGCGCTGTATCAGACTTTCTCGACGACCCTCGACAACTACGTGCAGGCGCAGAACCAGATGATGGAGCTGTCGCGCCAGGACAAGCTCGACGAGATGCGTACCCTGATCAACACGAAGATCAAGGACGGCACCGACAAAATGGGCGAACAGCTCAACCAGCTGATTGCGATCAACGCCGCTGACGCCAAGACCGCCTCGACCCATGCGGACGAGTATTACAGCGGCGCTATCAGCGGCATCATCGCCGTGGCCGTGATTGCCGCGCTGTTGACAGTGCTGCTGGCCTGGCTGCTGACCCGCAGCATCGTCACCCCGCTGAACCGCGCCGTCGCTGCCGCGCAAACCATTGCCGGCGGCAACCTGACCAAAGCCATCGAAGTCGACGGCAAGGACGAACCGGCGCGCCTGCTTGAAGCCTTGGCCGCGATGCAGACCAACCTGCGCAAGACCATCGAACAGATCGCCGGCTCCGCCACGCAACTGGGCGCCGCTGCCGAAGAACTCAGCGCCGTGACCGAAGAAGCGTCCCGTGGCCTGCAACAGCAGAACGACGAAATCGAACAGGCCGCCACCGCCGTCAACGAAATGACCGCCGCGGTGGAAGAGGTCGCACGCAACGCGGTGTCGACTTCCGAAGCCTCAAACCAGTCGACCCACGCCGCCCGCGAAGGTCGCGATCAAGTGGTGAAAACCGTCGACGCGATCCAGACCATGACCCACGACGTGCAGAACACCGCGCAAATGATCGAAGGCCTGGCCGCTCAGGGCCGCGACATCGGCAAGGTGCTGGACGTGATCCGCGCCATCGCCGAACAGACCAACCTGCTGGCGCTCAACGCCGCCATCGAAGCCGCCCGTGCCGGTGAAGCGGGACGCGGATTCGCCGTGGTAGCGGACGAGGTTCGGGCCTTGGCTCATCGCACTGCGCAGTCGACCCAGGAAATCGAAAAAATGGTCGCCGGCATCCAGAACGGCACCGGCGAAGCGGTCGAGTCGATGCAGCAAAGCAACCAACGCACCCAGTCCACCCTGGAAATGGCCCGTGCCGCTGGCGTCGCGCTGGAGCAGATCACCCAATCGATTCACCAGATCAACGAACGCAACCTGGTGATCGCCAGTGCTTCTGAAGAGCAGGCGCAGGTGTCCCGCGAGGTCGATCGCAACCTGGTCAACATCCGCGACCTGGCCACTCAATCGGCCGCCGGCGCGAATCAAACCAGTGCCGCGACCCACGAACTGTCGCGTCTGGCGGTGGATTTGAATGCGATGGTGGCGCGCTTCGTGATTTGACCTAGGGTGAAGGCTGGAGACCGCGCAATCAGGAGACGTACATGCGCTATTCAGCCTTGACCCAACGAATCGCCGGGGAGGGAGCAGCGGCCTGGCGGATTCACGACCGAGCGCTGGAGTTACGCGCCGAGGGCATTGATGTGTTGCTGCTGTCCGTGGGTGATCCGGATTTCGATACGCCGCTGCCGATCATCCACGGCGCCATCGACAGCCTGCTGGCCGGCGATACCCATTATTCCGAAGTGCGCGGCCGGCTGGAGCTGCGCAAGCGGATTGCCGAGCGCCATCGGCGCAACAGCGGCCAGGATGTGGATGCCGAGCATGTGATCGTACTTCCCGGCGCGCAATGCGCGGTGTATTCGGTGGCGCAATGTCTGCTGGATCCGGGTGATGAAGTGATCGTCGCCGAGCCGATGTATGTAACTTATGAAGGCGTGTTTGGTGCTTGCGGCGCAACCGTGGTGCCGGTGCCGGTCCGCCCTGAGAACGGCTTTCGCGTCGATCCGGTGGATGTCGCGGCGCGGATCACTCCGAAGACGCGGGCCATGCTGCTCAACAGTCCCAACAATCCTTCCGGTGCCAGTCTGTCGCTGTTGATCTGGCAGGAGCTGGCGGCGTTGTGCATTCGCCACGACCTGTGGCTGATCAGCGATGAGGTCTACAGCGAATTGTTATACGAAGGCGAGCACGTCAGCCCGGCGAGTCTGCCGGGGATGGCCGAGCGCACCGCAACCATCAACAGCCTGTCCAAATCCCATGCGATGACCGGGTGGCGGATCGGCTGGATGATCGGACCGAAACCCTTGGCCGAGCATTTGGTGAATCTGTCGTTGAGCATGTTGTTCGGCCTGCCGGATTTTGTGCAGAAAGCGGCGCAGATCGCGCTGGAGAAAGATTTGCCGGAAGTGACGCAGATGCGCGAGGAATACCGGTTGCGTCGGGATCTGGTGTGCGAGCGCTTGCGCGGCTGTCCGGGGTTGTACCCGATCAAGCCGGATGGCGGGATGTTCGTGATGGTCGACGTGCGTCAGACCGGGCTCGGCGCGCAGGATTTTGCCGAGCGGTTGCTGGAGGGGTATGGGGTTTCGGTGCTGGCCGGTGAAGCGTTCGGGCCCAGTGCGGCGGGGCATATTCGCATCGGGCTGGTGGTGGATCGGGTGAAGCTGGCGGATGCGTGTTCAAGGATTGCCCTTTGTGCTGCGCAACTTCTGCAAGTGCGCAGCGCCTGAGGGTTTCCTCCTGATCGTTCCCACGCTCCGCGTGGGAATGCAGCCCGGGACGCTCCGTGTCCCTTCCAGAGCTGGAACGCGGAGCGTCCCTTGAGGCATTCCCACGCAGAGCGTGGGAACGATCATCAGTGGAGAGGATTCACCAAGTTGGCGGGTTTTTCCCCAGTCAACGCCGCCAACAGATTCTCCACCGCACACCGCGCCATCGCTTCGCGCGTCTCATGGGTCGCCGAGCCCATGTGCGGCGTCGCCACCACGTTGTTCAGCTGCAACAACGGCGAGTCGTGATTCAGCGGCTCGCGTTCAAACACATCCAGCCCCGCCGCGCGAATCCGGTTATGGCGCAAGGCGTCGATCATCGCCGCCTCATCCACAACTTTGCCCCGTGAGATGTTGATGAAAATGCTCTCCGGCCGCATCAACGCAAACTGCTCGGCACCAATCAAACCTTCAGTCTGCGCCGTCAACGGTAACGTCAGACAGATGAAATCCGCCTGTTGCAGCAAATCCTCCAGACTGCGGTACTGCGCATCGAAGCGTTCTTCCACCGCCGGTTTGCGCGACTGGCTGTGATAGATCACCGGCATCCCGAATCCGAAATGCCCACGCTGGGCCAGCGCCTCGCCGATGCGCCCCATGCCGATGATGCCCAGCGTCTTGCCATGCACATCGGTGCCGAAATGCGCCGGGCCGATGCTGCGATGCCAGTGACCGCCGCGCACCATGTTCGCCAGTTCCACCACGCGTCGGGCAGTGGCCAGGATCAGCGCGAAACCGGTGTCGGCGGTGGTTTCAGTGAGCACGTCCGGGGTGTTGGTCAGCATGACCTTGCGTCGGGTCAGGTAGTCAATGTCGTAGTTGTCGACGCCGACCGAGACGCTGGAAATCGCTTCAAGCTTCGGCGCCAGATCGAGCAGCGCCGCGTCCAGTTTCAGGCTTGCACCGAGCAACCCGTGGGCAAACGGCAGGGCGTCGCGAAGCTTCATCAGACCGTCGGCATCGAGGCTGTCGATCAGCGTCACGTCGACCTGTTCCTCAAGGCGCGCCATCAACGCCGGCGACAGTTTCTTGTACAGCACAACCTGTTTTTTCATCGCAGTCATCTCTCTATCAATTCAGGAGTGGGCCGGCAGCGGACGCGGTGCGACTGGCTTGGCCGTCACCCGGTCGCTCGCGCCGGGCTTGAGAAAAATCGTCAGCACCACCGAGAGCATCAGCGCGCCACTCATCAGCAGATACGAAGCGCCGGGCGAACCGGTAGAGCTGTTGAGGTAACCGACCAGATACGAGCCGCCGAACGAACCGAGAGCACCCATGCTGTTGATCAGCGCCATGGCGCCACCGGCAACGTTGGCCGGCAGGATCTCCGGCACGATGGCGAAGAACGGCCCGTACGGCGCGTACATGCACGCGCCGGCAATCACCAGCAGCGTGTACGACCACCAGAAATGTTCGGCGCCCAAAGCGTAGGAACCGTAGAACGCCACCGAGGCAATCAGCAGCGGCGGCCAGACGAAGCGTTTGCGCTTTTGCAGTTTGTCCGAGCCCCACGACACCAGCAGCATGCCGATTACCGCCGCCAGATACGGCAGGGCCGACAGCCAGCCGGCCTCGATCATGTCCATCTGCGCGCCGGCCTTGAGGATCGACGGCAGCCACAACACGAAGCCGTAGACGCCGATGCTCCAGCAGAAGAATTGCAGCGCCAGAATGATTACCTTCGGCGAACGGAAGGCTTCGGCGTAGTTCTTCACCGCTTTGATGCCGATCTGTTCGGCGGCGAGCGCGCTTTCCAGATCGTGCTTTTCCTGGTCGTTGAGCCACTTCGCCTGGGCCGGACGATCATCGGCCAGCTTCCACCAGATAAATGCCCAGAGCACCGCCGGCAGACCCTCGATGATGAACATCCAGCGCCAGCTGAAATGCTGCACCAGATAGCCCGAAACCACCGACATCCAGAGCATGGTTACCGGGTTGCCGAGGATCAGGAAGGTGTTGGCCCGCGAGCGTTCGGCGCGGGTGAACCAGTGACAGAGATAGACCAGCATCGCCGGCATCACCGCCGCTTCGACCACGCCGAGCATGAAGCGGATGACGATCAGCCAATAGGCGTTGGAGACCACGCCGGTCAGCGTGGCGAGCCCGCCCCAGAGGATCAGGCTGACGAAGATCAGCTTCTTGACGCTGTGCTTTTGCGCGTAGATCGCGCCGGGCACCTGGAAGAAAAAGTAACCGAGGAAGAACAGTGCGCCGAGCAGGGACGACAGGCCCGGGGTGATCATCAGGTCGGCGGCCATTCCGGACGCGGCGGCGAAGCCATAATTGGCGCGGTCGAGGTACGCCAGGCTGTAGGTGATGAACACGATCGGCATGATGTACCACCAGCGGCGGGTGGCGAGGGTTGCGGTTTTCATGGTCTTGCTCCTGAGCTTGTTGTTTTTGTCGCAGCAGGGTTCAGATTTTGTAGTGGCTATGCGGGCCCATTCGCGAGCAAGCCCGCTCCCACATTTGGAACGCATTCCAGTGTGGGAGCGGCGGTGCGACGATTCGACTTGCTCGCGAAGGCGGCCTCGAATTCAGCGGTGACTTCGGATCGGGTCGGCAAACCCTCCATGTCACCCCGGCTCTGCACCGCCCGACTACCAATCCAGTTGGCGCGTCTGACGGCTTCGGGAAAGCTCTGGTGTTCCAGCAGGGCGCTGATCATCCCGACCGCAAATCCATCCCCGGCACCGACCGTATCGACCACGGTTTCCACCGGCACCCCGGCGACAAACCCCTGATCCAGTTGCGTGCGGTAATACGCACCCTGCGGCCCGAGCTTGATCGCCACGGCTTCAGCGCCATGATCGAGATAAAACGCGGCGATATCCGCCGGATCTTCAAACCCGGTCAGCAATCGACCTTCGCTCAACCCCGGCAACACCCAGTGGGCGAGGGCGGCGAGGCGGTTGATCTCGCTGATCATCTCCCGCTCGCTGGCCCACAGGCTCGGACGCAGGTTCGGGTCGAACGACACGCTGCGCCCGGCGTTGCGCATGCGGGTCATCAGTTCATGGGACATTTCCCGGGCCGATGCGGACAGCGCCGGTGGAATGCCAGTGGCGTGCAGATGCCGGGCGCTTAACAGCGTCGGGCTGATCGACTGCGGCGACAGATGACTGGCCGCCGAGCCGCGACGAAAGTACTCGACCGTCGGATCGCTGCCGTCATCGTTGCGGGATTTCAGCTGGAAACCGGTCGGGTGCGCGTTGTCGACTTCGACATGGCTGCAATCCAGACCTTCGCGGGCCAGGGTTTCAACGACAAATCGTCCCAGCGAATCAGCCCCGACACGGCTCAGCCACGCCACCTTGAAACCCAGCCGCGACAATCCGATGGCGACGTTGCTGTCCGCCCCGGCAATCCGTTTGTGAAACTGCTCGACGGTGGCCAGATCACCGCTCTGTTCGGCGACAAACATGGCCATGGTTTCGCCGAACGACAGAATATCGATCTCAGACATGAGCAGGCTCCAGACGGGACTGGCCGAGGCGGGCGAGGGCGGCGACGTGTTCGGTGGTGAGTTGCACCAGATCATCGCCCTGCAACGGGTATTCGGCGGCGCGCATGACCCCTTGGGCCATGTGCCGCAGCAGTTGTTCCCACAGATGCAGGTCAGTGGCAGCCGGCGGCACGGCCACCAGTTTGCCGTCGGCGCGGCGGGCCACGGCTTTGCAATGCACGTAACCGACATGACGGCCCAACAGTCGGGCGGCGCTGGTGGCGGACTGGTCTTGCCACTGCCAATTGCCGATATCGAAGGTCATTTTGATCGGCAGGTTGTGTTGCTCGACGGCAGCGAAGAAACGCTGGAACGGTTCGATGCGACCGCCGTGCAGGGTCTGATCATTCTCTACCAGCAACTGCACAGGGCTTTGCGCGAGGATCTGCGCGAGCGTCTGCAGATCGTTGTTGTCGGTGAAGAAGCCCAGCGACACTTTCAGCCACTTCGAACCGAACGCTTCGGCGTTTTGCAGCGCGGTGATGAGTTCCGGATTGGGCCGCGACTGACCGGCGAGCCACAGTTCGGTCGGCGAGGAATAGATGCTTTGCAGGCCTTGAGCTTGCGTGGCGGTGGAGAGTTGTTCCGGGACTTCGTTGGTCAGCAGCTCTTCACGCCATTCGATGCGATTGGCGCCCGCAGCGGCCAGCACCTCTATGAACGAAGCCTGACCACGACGACGAACAAGGTCGGCACCGAAGCTGGAAAGGCTGATGGAAACGGCAGGTTTATTCATTGTTATCCACCTCTGAAACCGGTTTCATTTTTGTTCAAAAAAAATCATCAAGTTGTGCAGTGCTCTTTCGGGCCCCTTCGCGGGCAAGTCGAGTCGTCGCACCGCCGCTCCCACAGATATAGCGTCGTTAACAGTTCTCGAGTACACCCGAACACCTGTGGGAGCGGGCTTGCCCGCGAAGAGGCCGTGTCAGTCACCACAAAATCCACGGGTCGAACCGCGCTCAATGAGCACCGGCGCAAAATCCAGCGTCCGTGCCGCTTCATCGTCCCCACGCAACCGCTTGAGCAAACACTCAAACGCCCGCGCACCAATCTCCTCTGTAGGCTGGGCGAGGGCGGTGATTCCGCTGCCTACCAACGGATACCAATCCAGATCATCCAGCGCGATCAGCCCGACAGCCTCGAACAGCCGGCAGCCAATCTCGCGTAAGGCCAGGGTACAGGCCAGCGCCGCCACGCCATTGGCGCAGAACAGGGCTTTCGGGCCGTTATCAGGTGTGTTCAAAAAGATTTGAAGATCGTTCGCTAGGCTTGGGCCGGTTTCCAGCACCGCGCCACGCATGTCTTCACGCTGGCCAATCTGCTGCTGAAAACCGCTGACCCGCTCGATCCGCGAACTGGTGCCGTCATAGGGTTCCGTCACCAGCAACACATCGCGATAGCCACGCTGCTGAAGATGTTCGAGCGCCATCTCGATGGCCTGCGGGTTGTTCAGCCCGACCATGTCGCTGTCCAGCCCCTCGACTTTGCGATCCACCAGCACCAGCGGCATTTCCCGCTTCAACTCATCCAGTTCATCCCGGTGATGGCCCAGGGTGTTCACGATCAGCCCTTCGATGTTGTACGAGCGCAACAGCGCCAGGTGCTGGCGTTCCTGCTCGTCATCGCGGTCGGTGTTGCACACCACCAGGCTGTAACCGTGCCGGCGGCAGGCGGTTTCCACGCCGTGCATCACGGCAATCGAATAAGGGTTGCGGATATCGGCCACCAGCATGCCGATCAGGCGCGTGCGGCCGCGTTTCAGGCCGCGGGCCATTTGATTGGGGCGATAGCCGAGTTCGGCAATTGCCTGCTCGATGCGCTGGGCGATGGCATCCGAGAGCAGGGCGCGGTCGTCACCAATGAAGCGCGAGACGCTGGCCTTGGACACGCCTGCGTGTTCGGCGACGTCGAGCATGGTGACGCGGCTGCGCTGGGCGGCGGAGAAATCGTTCACGGGTGGGTCTTCTTATTGTCTGAAACCGGTTTCAGGAGACACCAAACCCTTTGGTGGCGTCAAGTGAAGATGCTTTGCGTAGCCGGGTGGAAGTCGGATAAGTCCGACAGACGGTAGCAATACCTGTCAGATCTGACAGTAGGCAGCGCAGGAGATCAGATGTTTACTTTTACCCAACGAACAGCTTTTTATTTTCATCAGATTCCAATCATCAATTTTGATGGCAGGTTATGAAAAATGTCGATATCGACCAATAAGGCACCCACTTCCGCGGGAACAGTTAATTCAGCGGGAGGCGGTATTCTTGCCGACATTATAAAAGTTGACGGTGTAGACCCGAGTGATGTCGAGGGTAATCTCACACCTCCAGAATCTACAGGCGGGACTATTGCGAGAGTACCGAGATGGAAGGACTATTCGGCTGATCCAAAAAGACCGGACAGGTTGCAAGTGTTTTTCGAACAGCTCGGAAGTATAACGACGATTCACGACAAGCCTTATGTGCCAGTGAATATTACTGAGATTCAGATACCGCTTACTCCTTTATTGTTGAGCAAAAGCGGAGTTGCCTGGTTGTATTATCTGGTCACTGACGCGGACGGTAACGACGATCCCGCGCCCCGGCGGAAACTGACAATCGATCACACGCAGATTCCAGTTCGGCCATTACCCGAAGTAAAGTTTCTTCACACGACTTTCTGGGGGTACTGGAACTGTATTATTCTTCCCGCTCTCAGCGGGGGTGGGTGGATTGAAGTTTTGCCTCAAGTGATTGGCAGTCCCAAAGATCTTTATATATTGGAATGGAGAGGATGTGAAAGTCTCAACGGTGTAGGCGAAGTTAGCGAAACATTTGGTACTTTTGAGAGAGAGTTGAGTGCCGAGGATAATTCGAAAGGTTTCAGAATGCTCATACCGTACGAAAGGTTTATAAAACCGTTAACGCCTGGTGTGGTCATTCAATCGGCGTTAGTGGTGGGTAAAATTTACAGTGGAGGGAGGTTGGTTGCGCAGTCCGGATCTGCGTTGGTAAAAATCGATACAACAATACCTGGATAGTTGTGCCGTCATAACGAGCACTTCGCTTGTTGTTTTTCGGGTGGATGGTTCTTGCCGATTGAATGGAAAGGGTCTTCAGAAACACGTAACTCCCTGAAAGACTCTGGTCATTTTGGTAAGTGTTCTTGAGTAACAGCTTTTCTATTCTCATCATGGAGCGTGTGAAATGACTATCGAAGAAAAAATTCCTGCTGATACAAAAAGTGCGAAAAGTGCGAATGCAGGTGGCGGCGTCCTTTCTGATCCACCGGTTATTGCTAACCTCGCAGTGAATGGGCGAGTTAAAAAGGCTGATTTTGACAGAGGGACTGTCGACATCGAACTTTCTGGATTGAACAACTCGGCCAGTGGGACGGCAACACTTGAACGGGTTAATCCGGACGGCACGGTCACGCCTCTTGAGTCAAAAAACCTGGAGGGCGCCAACGTACCGTTGATGTATGCATTGAAAATAACCGACATTCCTGAACATACAGCGCCGGAAGATCCTACTCCTTATTTATTTCGGTTCGCGGTTTACGATGGCGACGGCAACGAGGACCATTCCACGGCTCCTACTACCGTGTTGGCCAGGTATCGTGGGCCATACGCAAGGAAAACCCCTTCAGGCAGAGGCCTTGTCCCGGCGGTTGCGTATGTGAATGCGCCGGCCGATGGCATCCTGAATCAGGCTTGGTTTAACAACAATCCAGGAGGGCTCAGGTGCAAGCCAGTCACAACTTATCCTTTTAGTCATGCGGAAGATATTCATAACTTCTATTTGAATACGAGAGCTTTGCCCTCGAGTTCGCAAACTCCGATTTTTAGCGGGACGCTGAATGCGAGCGGAGAGTTTGTTTTAGGTAATGACGTCCTACGCGCACTGGGTAATGTATCACTTTATCAACTCACCAATATTGTTGACGTCGCCGGATTCAGGAGCGGCGATTCGATACCCAAAAAGGACCTTGCAATCCAGCAGCCACCGGCAGTTGTATTTTTCCCTCTTGAAGTTCCAGAAGCCGGTACCGATGGCACCACCGTGCTGACGCTGAAACACTTCAACCCTGTTGTAAATGGTGTAAGCAAAACCGTAAAGGTCAACCTGCCTCGGCCTACGAACGGTGCTGCGGGAGCAATTATTGAAGTCAAGCTGGAAAATGAAGTCCTTGGCAGTAAGCCTTTGGGCGCATCGGGAGGGCTGGAATTTGATATGACCTACGATGCATATGCTGCTGCGATTGGCACGTCAACTGTCGAGGTTGCCGCAAAACTTACCTACACCTACAAAGAGGGTTCTGCAGCTGCTCAGGATTCGAAACAGGTAACCACGGTATATTTGAACAATAAGCGGCCAGAGATAGGATTGATACCGGAGCCGGATCTTGATAGTGAGAACATTCCACCTGTTGAGGTTACCGGCGACACACGTACTCTAAATCACCTCGTTCCAGGTGACTTTGGGGAGCCGATTAAATTTACGTTCAAAATGTGGGAAATGGACGTTGGTGATCCACTGTCCGGTACTGCAACGGTGGGCTTCCATTACAACGAAAAGTTCATGGGGGATACAACCATTGAGCCGACCGATACAGAGGCCTCAATATATGTAGACTTCGCTACAGTCTCTGTTCATGGCACTGGTATAAAAAAAGCGTATTGCGACATTCGTTATCTGGATGTTGACGCTACTGTCAAACAGAAAACCCCGACCGATGTTAACTTCGAGGCTAATGAGGTCAAGCTGGAGGAGCACGCGGCGAGGACTTTCAATACCGACAGAGTATGCAGTTGCCCTTCGTTCGACCTGGTTGGAGGCGAGCTTCTATGGCGTGTGGCCGTGCCACAAGGGCAAAGTTCGCTGCCGGCAGGTCAAAGCATCACGCTGCATGCCGTAGGTTATGACGACGTCGCAATGACTATACCAATCGGTACTCCTCACTCGGAGACGAAACAGGTTGTTGCCGGGGTGCAAACCATTTTTGATGTCAACTTCACTTATCTCAAGACATTGCAAGGCCCGATCGTGCCATTTCCAGGAACCCCCGACTTTAACTACGTATATGTATGGTACGAAACCACGATCGCCGGAACACTCTACAAATCACCGGAAGTCCTGCACAGGGTCAACGTGCGCAATACCAGTAGCAAGTTCTGCGATGGCAGCGAGTAAGTAACTACCGACCGTGCCTGGCTTACAGGGAGACTGTGAGCCAGGTAACGGTTTCACTTACGAGTTATGAAGGTATGTCCGGCTACAAAAGAGGACTTGTCCTACAGATGTATGTGGGGTTGGTCTGTAGTCTCCCGCCCCGCAAATCCTGCTTCAGCGGATATTCCGACAACTTCATGTAAGAGTTTTTTCCTATGCCAATGTCGTCATTGCGTTCCAGAACAATTGTCAAAGGATGCGCACTTTCGGCGCTCTCATCATTTGTGTTTCTCGCTGCGTCCGTACAGGCCGGTCCCGTTCCTGGCGGCACGACTCATACCATTGACAACAATTTACCCGCCGAAGACTGGACGTTGGATCCCGGCTCTACGCTCATTTCCAACGGTGCCCAGGCACTCGACGTGAGCGCTCAGGGCGCGACATTCAACAATAACGGTGGGAGTGCGGGGCGCCTCGATGGAAGACTTAATTCAACGTTCAATCTAACCAACGCGTCCGTTGATCGTATCGGCGGTGGATTTGCGGTAATGGTCAACGACAGCACTGCAAACTTCGACAACAGCACGGTCACCAGCGACGACATCGGCCTGCAACTGATCCGCAACAATTCGGGGCAGATCGGCTCCAGGGTTTTCCTCACGAACAACAGTTCTGTTGTCGCGCTCAACGGTGGCGCTCTGGCGACCGGGTTCAGCCAGATCAATCTTGCGAATTCATCCATCGAGGCCACCAGTTCGACGGCTTATGGCGTTCGCTTGAGCAATGCCGATCTCAATGCTGTCGGCAGTACGATTACCGGTGGATTGAACGGTTTACAAATCGGTCGTGAAATTGCCGGGGTCAGAACCTCCACAATAAAACTGGATAGCACCACGGTCGAAGGTAAAGCGGGTGCTGCCATCGTTGTCGGTTTTCAGGACAGGTCGGGAATCACTGCGAATATCGACGCTACCAACGGTACTCGACTGATCGGCGCCAATGGCACGATGGTGGAGGTCAACGATGGGGCCGCAGTCAATTTCAAAGCGGATCGCAGCGACCTCACGGGCAACTTTGTTGTGGAGTCCGGCAGCTCGGCCACCGTTACCTTGCAAAATGCCTCGACGCTCAATGGTGATTTGCAGAATGTCGGCCAGGTAAGCCTCGACGCGAGCGCAATGACTGGTAACGTGTTGGCGGATAGCGCGAGTCCCGCTCTGGTGCAACTGACCAATGGTTCATCGCTCGAAGGTGATTTGCGCAATGTCGCTCGTTCGGTGCTCGACACCGGCAGTGTTCTGAACGGCAATGTACAAGCCGCTGCGGGAACCGCGGCCACTGTCAGCCTGAACAACGGCTCGGTTATCAACGGCAACGTCGACAATGTCGCCAGCCTCTCACTGAACAATGGCAGCACGCTGACCGGCAACGTCACTACCGATACTAATGGCAGCGTGCTGCTGGACAACGGTTCGGTACTCACCGGTCAGATCAACAACTCGGGCAATCTGACCATCAACAATGCTGCGCAATGGGCCATGACCGGCGACAGCACCGTGCAGCAACTGGGCATGAACAACGGTGTCGTGCAGATGGGTACCAACGAGCAGTTCCTCCATCTGAAAGTCGGCAATCTCACGGGTAACGGCACCTTCGTGATGGGGACCGACCTGAGTAATGGCAATACTGATTATTTCGAGGCGGAGAATGCTACCGGGCGTCACCAATTGTTGATCTCGGCTACGGGGACTACGCCGGTTACGGCAGATGCGGTGAAAGTCGGCAATATTGCCGCCGGTACTGCTGCTTTTACTCTGGCCAATAAAGACACGGTGGATGCCGGTACATTCGTTTACCGACTGAAGCAGGACGGGCAGGGCCTGTACCTCACCCCGGACAAGGAAACCGTCAGCACTTCGACCAACACCGCCCTGGCTTTGGCCGGCAGTGCCCGCAGCGTATTGAACGCGGAAATGAACATGCTCAGCGACCAGATCGGTGATCGTGGATTGAGCCTCCAACCCGACGCTTCTCTTCGCGCGGCCAGCGACAGTGACACCACTAAATTGAGTAACAGTGTCTGGGTGCGTACGAATGGCAACCAGTACAGCGTCAAAAATGCCTATGGCAATGGCTACAGCCAGAACACGAACAGCATCACCGGTGGTGCCGATACCACGGTGTATATCGCTGGCCGTGCCTGGGTCATCGGTGGTTTTGTGGGCGCCAGCCACACAAACATGGACCTCAAATACGGCTCTAACGCAACGGTCGACAGTCTGAATGCTGGCGTCTACGGCAGCACCTACGCCGTTGAAAGCGGTGTGTTCGTCAACGTCATGGCCAAGATCAACCAGTTTGACAACAAGGCCAAGGTCACCATGAGCGACGGCACGCGGGCCAAGGGCGGCTACAAGACTTTGGGTGCCAGCGGTTCGGTGGCGGTGGGCAAGCATATTCGCCTGAAAGACGACTGGTTTGTCGAGCCGCAGGTTCGGGTATCGACCGGCGTGACCCAGAGCGACAGCTATCGATTGGACAACGGCCTTGAAGTCGAAGCCGACACCATGCGTTCGCTTCAGGGCAATGTCGGAGTAAGGGGCGGTCGAGTCATTGCTCTTGAAAGGGGCAGTCTGCTGGAGCCGAGCCTGTCGCTGGGCGCCAACCATGAGTTTGTCAAAGCCAACCGAGTCAAGATCAACGACGACAGCTTCGATGATGATCGCGCCAGCCGCGGGGTTGAATATGGCGCAGGTCTGAAATGGACACCGGCGCAACGCAACTGGCAGGTTTCCGGTCAGGTCGGTGGCAGCAAAGGTAATACCGTCAATCAGGACTGGAGTGGCAGCCTGCGGGTCAGTTACTTCTTCTGATGCGCTGAAACAACAAACGCCCCGTGCAGAGATGCCGGGGCGTTTTTTGTGCTCAGCCGAACAGCCCGGCGGCGATGTTGATCGAGAAACCCAGAATCGCGGTGTTGAACACAAACCCGATCAACGACTGTGCCAGCACGATCTTGCGTATCTCCCGCGTTGCCACGCCAACATCCGCCGTCTGCACCGCCACCCCGATGGTGAACGAGAAGTACAGAAAGTCCCAATAGTTGGGCGTTGTCAGGCCATCGGCAAAGCGCAGCGCGGGCTCCTTGCCGTCCCAGGTGTAAAACAGCCGGGCGTAGTGGACGCAGAAAATCACGCCGATCAGCAGCCATGAGCCGATGACCGTCAATGCGGTAAAACCGTAATGCATCAGTTTGTGGTGGGTATCCAGGTCCTTGCTGCCGACAAGTTCCAGGGTGATGGCCGCCAGGCTTGCCAGCGCCGCAATACACACCACGAACAGCACCAGCCCGGCGTTTTCATCTTCGACGACGGCGATCTGCTTGACGTCCGGCGCCTTGGCCCGGGCGGTGAGCCAGAGCATCAGCACCAGATAGGTCCAGACCCCGGCATTCCAGCCGATGAGTATTTTACTGATGACGGAATCGGCGGGTACCAACAGGCCGACGGCGAGGCCGAGCAGGAAGGCGGCAGAGAGGCGAGGGTGGGTGCGGGCGAGGAAGCGCATGGAGAGCTCTTTGTTGACGGCGTCGAGCAAACCATAGCATGGGTGTGGGTTCTGGCAGGTGCTGTGAACTTGAGCGATGTCGGCCATGCTCGCCAGAGTGGTTTAAAGTCAAGAGCAGTCTTATGAAAGGTGAACGCCTTGATACACGCTTGAGGGCGGTAGCAAGGCGTCCAAGATTTATCGCATTCTGAATCTGTCACTTTTCAACAGACAGGATGCCATTGGATATCTCTGCGGTTATTCCGCCATCTGATATACCTGTGAAGCTGAGTGTCGCCTCGATCTTTCCCTCTGCAGTCTCTGGGTCGGGTAAGGAGGTGAGGGTTATCTGACCACTTTTTGGACGGAAGGGATCAATCCTGCCGTCAAGCATCACGAAAAGTGCCTGAACCTTGTCGGTGTCGGCAGCGAGGTTATAGGTTTTGTTCAGGACGACGCTTGTTGAAGCACGAACAGTGAGAACGTGGTGGTGTGGATCGGGCCTTGAGCCTACATCTTCGGTATGAACTACCCAGGATTTGCCAAGTTCTGGATGGTTCTGTTCCAGATTAAGGCTTGCGTTTGTCGA
Organism: Pseudomonas sp. B21-021; assembly: GCF_024749205.1. Taxonomy (NCBI): domain Bacteria; kingdom Pseudomonadati; phylum Pseudomonadota; class Gammaproteobacteria; order Pseudomonadales; family Pseudomonadaceae; genus Pseudomonas; species Pseudomonas sp. B21-021. Next base: position 3,452,959 of record NZ_CP087192.1, on the reverse strand, counting down.
CCGATACTCGAAGTTTTTGCCGTAGTCAGGGATTTCAACATGTGCGGAGGCAGAGCCGGTCGCATTATGTATGCCGGCATTCAGGTATTCATGGTTTGAACCTGTATCTTGTATGCCAAACGTTCCTTTGCTGACCACGACCTGCTGACCCGTTGGAGCTTTAGCCGTGCAATCCAATGTGCCTTCTGCAACGTTTTTGTCTGGGTCAAAGCTGATCTTCAATAACCCTCTCTCTGCTACGTAAGGCGACAGTGTGGTCGTATCGTTGCTTATCACGTAGTGGACACGCACCTCAGGATTGCTTGCACTCAAGTCGTAGGTTTTGTTCTCGATTTTTTCGTAGGAATTAAGATATATAACGATTCTTCTATAGGTATAAAGCTGATCCTCTACAGACATTCGAGCACTGATAGTCGGAGTGTCAGTACCTGAAATAAAAAATCTGTCGGCAGAAAATTTCTCGGCGTATGGGTCGTCTGTTTGAGCAGTGAAATAGCTCGCTAGACTGGTTTTTTGAATGTTCATTGACGGCTCCTGTTCGTGAGTGAATCAGGAGCCAATCTAGGGCTTTTTAGTTTCTGAAGAACCTGTCAGCTTTGACAGGTATAAAACCGTATTTCCTTATAGCGAATGTTCAACTCTTTCCTGTCCAGCGACGTACGGCTTTCACCACCACCACAAAAAATACCGGCACAAAAATCACCGCCAATGTCGCCGTAATCATCCCGCCAATCACTCCGGTGCCGATGGCTTGCTGGCTCGCAGAACTGGCGCCCGTGGCAATCGCCAGCGGCACCACGCCCAGAATGAATGCCAGCGAAGTCATGACAATCGGCCGCAACCGCAGACGCGCCGCTTGCAGCGTGGCGTCAATCAGGTCATGACCTTCGTCATACAGGCTCTTGGCAAACTCGATGATCAGGATCGCGTTCTTCGCCGACAGGCCGATGATGGTGATCAGCCCGACCTTGAAGAACACGTCGTTGGGCATCCCGCGCAAAGTCACCGCCAGCACCGCGCCGAGTACGCCCAGCGGTACAACGAGCAGCACGGAAGTCGGAATCGACCAGCTCTCATACAACGCCGCCAGACACAGAAACACGATCAGCAGCGACAGCCCGAGCAGAATCGGCGCCTGGCTGCCGGACAAACGTTCCTGCAGCGACAGACCGGTCCATTCCTGGCCCAGACCCTTCGGCCCTTGGGCGACCAAACGTTCGATTTCCGCCATGGCTTCGCCGGTGCTGTGGCCGGGTTTCGGTTCGCCGGAAATCGAGATCGCCGGGTAGCCGTTGTAGCGGGTCAACTGCGCCGGGCCTTGAGTCCATGTGGCTCGGACGAACGCCGACAGCGGCACCATTTTCCCGGCGTCGTTGCGCACGTGCATTTTCAGCAGGTCATCGACCTGACTGCGGCGATCGCCTTCAGCCTGGACGACAACGCGTTGCATCCGCCCCTGATTGGGGAAGTCATTGACGTACGAAGAGCCGATGGCGGTGGACAGCACGTTGCCGACGTCGGCGAACGAAACCCCCAGGGCATTGGCCTGCTTGCGATCCACTTCCAGCTGCACTTGCGGTGCTTCGGCCAGCGCGCTTTCCCGCACGTTCATCAGGATCGGGCTTTTCTCGGCGGCGGCGAGCAACTGGGTGCGCGCTTCCATCAGGGTCGCATGACCGAGGCCGCCGCGATCCTGCAAGCGGAACTCGAAGCCGCTGGATGTGCCCAGACCATCCACCGGCGGCGGCAGCACGGCGAAGGCTACAGCGTCCTTGATCTGGCTGAGCGCGATGTTGGCGCGGTCGGCAATCGAGCTTGCCGAGTCGTCGCTGCCACGCTGCGACCAGTCCTTGAGCGTGGTGAACGCCAGCGCGGCGTTCTGCCCGCTGCCGGAGAAGCTGAAACCGAGAATCACGGTGCTGTCGCCCACGCCCGGTTCGCCGGCGTTGTGCGCTTCGATCTGCTCGACCACCTGCACCGTACGGTTCTTGCTCGCACCGGGCGGCAGTTGGATGTCGGTGATGGTGTAACCCTGATCTTCAACCGGCAGGAACGAGGAGGGCAGGCGCGCGAAGCACAGGCCCAGACCCACCAGCAATACAACGTAGATCAACAGATAACGACCGGTACGTTTCAGCGCGTAGCCAACCCAGCCCTGATAACGATCAGTCAGTTGCTCGAAGCGGCGGTTGAACCAGCCGAAGAATCCGGTTTTCTCGTGGTGCTCGCCCTTGGCGATCGGCTTGAGCAAGGTTGCGCACAGTGCCGGGGTCAAGGTCAGGGCAAGGAAGGCCGAGAACAAAATCGAAGTGGCCATCGACAGTGAGAACTGGCGATAGATGACGCCCACCGAACCCTGCATGAACGCCATCGGAATGAACACCGCCACCAATACCAGCGTGATGCCGATGATCGCGCCGGTGATCTGGGTCATCGCCTTGCGCGTCGCCTCTTTCGGTGACAGGCCTTCGGTGGCCATGATCCGCTCGACGTTCTCCACCACCACGATGGCGTCGTCCACCAGAATGCCGATGGCCAGCACCATGCCGAACATGGTCAGCACGTTGATCGAGAAACCCAGCGCAAGCATGGTCGCGAAGGTACCCATCAGCGCCACCGGCACCACCAGCGTCGGGATCAGTGTGTAGCGGATGTTCTGCAGGAACAGGAACATCACCGCAAACACCAGCAACATCGCCTCGCCGAGGGTGTAGACCACTTTGGTGATCGAGACTTTCACGAACGGCGAAGTGTCGTAGGGAATCTTGTATTCCACGCCCGCCGGGAAGTAGCGCGACAGTTCATCCATCTTCGCCCTGATCAAAGTGGCGGTGCTGAGCGCGTTGGCGCCCGGCGCCAGTTGCACGCCGACGGCGGTGGACGGCTTGCCGTTCAGACGGGTGCCGAACTGGTATTCCTGGCTGCCGATCTCGACCCGCGCCACATCCTTGATGCGCACGGTGGAGCCGTCCGGGTTGGCCTTGAGCACGATGTCGGCAAACTCTTCCGGCGTCGAAAGCTGACCCTTGACCAGAATCGTCGCGGTGATTTCCTGAGTGCTCGGGTTTGGCAGATCGCCAATGCTGCCCGCCGAAACTTGAGCGTTTTGCGCGACGATGGCGGCGTTGACGTCGGCCGGCGTCAGGTTGAAACCGATCAGCTTCTGCGGATCGACCCAGATCCGCATCGCCCGTTCGGCGCCATACAACTGGGCCTTGCCGACGCCGTCGATGCGTTTGATCTCGTTCATCACATTGCGCGCCAGGTAATCGCTGAGCGCCACGTCGTCGAGTTTGCCGTCGCTGGAAGTCAGGGTTATCAGCAGCAGGAAACCGGCGGAGACTTTCTCCACCTGCAAGCCTTGCTGGTTGACCGCTTGCGGCAGACGCGACTCGACCACCTTGAGGCGGTTCTGTACATCGACCTGCGCCAGTTCCGGGTTGGTGCCCGGCTGGAAAGTGGCCTTGATCGTGGCGCTGCCGAGGCTGCTTTGCGATTCGAAATACAGCAGGTGATCGGCGCCGTTGAGCTCTTCCTCGATCAGGCTGACCACGCTTTCGTCAACGGTCTGCGCCGAGGCGCCCGGGTACACGGCATAGATTTCGATCTGCGGCGGCGCGACGTCGGGGTATTGCGCCACCGGCAATTGCGGGATGGCCAGCGCGCCGGCCAACAGGATGAACAACGCGACGACCCAGGCAAACACCGGGCGGTCGATAAAGAACTGCGGCATAGAAGAGCGTCCTGCTTACTGACCAGAGGTCTGGGCAAGTGGAAGAGGGGTGTCGTCGATCTGCACCACTTCGCCCGGACGGGCGTGTTGCAGGCCTTCGATGACAATGCGGTCGCCGGGCTTGAGGCCGCCGGTGACGATCCAGCGGTCGTTCTGCACCGCGCCGAGCTGCACCGGCTGCTGGGCGACGCGCATCTGATCGTCTACGGTCAGGACTTGCGCCACACCGGCGCTGTCTCGCTGCACCGCGCGTTGCGGCACGGTGAGGCCGTGCTGGATCACGCCTTGTTCCAGACGCACGCGAACGTAGCTGCCGGGCAGCAGATCGAGATCCGGGTTGGGAAACTCGCTACGCAGGATGATCTGACCGGTGCCCGGATCGACCGTGATGTCGCTGAACAGCAGTTTGCCCGGCAACGGATAGAGGCTGCCGTCGTCCTGGATCAGCGTGGCCTTGACCTGATCCTGGCCGACCTGCTGCAACTGGCCGGAACGGAAGGCCCGGCGCAGTTCGTTGAGTTCGCGGGTCGACTGGGTGAGGTCGGCGTGGATCGGGTTCAGTTGCTGGATCAGCGCCATGGGCGTGGTTTCGTTCTGGCCGACCAGTGCGCCTTCGGTCACCAGAGCGCGACCGACACGCCCGGAGATCGGCGCGGTGACGGTGGCGTAACCGAGGTTCAACTTCGCGCGCTCGACGGCAGCCTTGTTGGCGGCAACGTCGGCGGCAGTCTGCCGGGCGTTGGCGCGGGCGTTGTCGTAGTCCTGAGCGCTGATGGCCTTGTCATCGATCAACTGGGCGTAGCGCTGCTCCTGCAGTTTTGCCTGGAACGCGTTGGCCTCGGCCTTGCGCAGGGCCGCTTCGGCGCTGTCGAGGTCAGCCTTGAACGGCGCCGGATCGATGCGGAACAGTACGTCGCCCTTTTTCACGTCGCTGCCTTCGCGATAGGTGCGTTGCAGCACGACGCCAGCCACTCGGGCGCGGACTTCGGCAATGCGCGGTGCGGCAATTCGCCCGCTGAGTTCGCTGCTGATCGACAGGGGGCGCGCCTCAAGGGTTTCGATCCGCACGGTGGCCGGCGGCGCCTGTTCCTCGGCGTTCGAGGATTTATCACAGGCACTCAGCGTCAGCGCCAATGCGATCAGGCCGAGCCCGGCCAGCAGATTCTTCGACATGTACAACCCCCAATATTGATCTGCGCATCCTACGGACAGTCGCCGAGGGTAGCGGTGAAGCTTTGTAGGCGCTGTGTGAAATTGTGTAAGGGTTTTGCTCAGGGACGAGTGAGGGCGTATATCCTTTACGCCTTGATATTTATTGCGACAGATAAAGCATCGCGAGCAGGCTCGCTCCCACAAGGGATTGCATTCCAAATGTGGGAGCGAGCCTGCTCGCGATAGCGGACGATGGGTCGCCACTGTATTTCTGGATCACCTAAATGCCCAACATCCTCTTGGTCGAAGACGACACCGCCCTCGCCGAACTGATCTCCAGTTACCTCGAACGCAACGGTTACTCCGTCAGCGTGATCGGCCGTGGCGACCATGTGCGCGAACGGGCGCGGCTCAATCCGCCGGATCTGGTGATTCTCGACCTGATGCTGCCGGGCCTCGATGGCTTGCAGGTCTGTCGCCTGTTGCGCGCCGATTCGGCAACGCTGCCGATCCTGATGCTCACCGCCCGCGATGACAGCCACGATCAGGTGCTGGGCCTGGAAATGGGCGCCGACGATTACGTCACCAAACCCTGTGAGCCGCGCGTCCTGCTGGCGCGAGTTCGCACCTTGCTGCGCCGCAGCAGCCTCGGCGAACCGATGACCGCCAACGACCGGATCCTGATGGGCAACCTGTGCATCGATCTGTCGGAACGCACGGTGACCTGGCGCGAACAGCCAGTCGAGCTGTCCAGCGGCGAATACAACCTGCTGGTGGTGCTGGCCCGTCATGCCGGTGAAGTGCTGAGCCGCGACCAGATCCTGCAACGCCTGCGCGGCATCGAGTTCAACGGCACCGACCGCTCGGTGGACGTGGCGATTTCCAAGCTGCGGCGCAAGTTCGACGACCACGCCGGCGAGGCGCGCAAGATCAAGACCGTGTGGGGCAAGGGGTATCTGTTCAGCCGTTCCGAGTGGGAATGCTGATTCGATGTTCAGAATCCTGTTTCGCCTCTACCTGGTGACGATCGTTTCCTACAGCGCGGCGATCTATCTGGTGCCGGATCTGGTGGTGATGGCGTTCAAGCAGCGATTCGTCACCTACAACCTCGACTATTCCCGAGGCCTGCAATCGCTGATCACCAAGCAGTTTCGCGCGGTGCCGCAGGATCAGTGGCCAGCGCTCGCGGCGTCGATGGACAAGGATTTCCAGCCGCTGCACATCGTGCTCGCCCGTATTGATGACCCCGACTTCACCGCCATCGAGCAAGAGCGTCTGCGGCGCGGCGAAAACATGGTGCGGGTGGGCGACTGGGGCTGGCGCACGCTGGCGGTCACGCCGCTGAACGACGAAATGGCGGTGCAGATGGTGGTGCCGCCGGATCCGATGGACGTGAACCTGTTGTACTGGAGCATCAACGTGCTGATCGGCGCGAGTCTGCTGGCGTGCCTGTTGCTCTGGTTTCGTCCGCACTGGCGCGATCTGGAACGCCTCAAGGGCACGGCCGAACGTTTCGGCAAGGGCCATTTGAGCGAACGCACGCAGATTGGCCCGAGCTCGAACATCGGCAGCCTGGCCAACGTGTTCGACACCATGGCCGGCGACATCGAAAACCTGCTCAACCAGCAGCGTGACCTGCTCAACGCCGTGTCCCACGAACTGCGCACGCCGCTGACTCGCCTGGACTTCGGCCTCGCGCTGGCGCTGTCCGATGACTTGCCGCAAGCCAGCCGCGAACGCCTGCAAGGGCTGGTTGCGCACATTCGCGAACTGGATGAGTTGGTGCTGGAGTTGCTGTCCTACAGTCGCCTGCAGAACCCGGCGAAGTTGCCGGAGCAGGTCGAAGTGTCGCTGGACGAATTCATCGACAGCATTCTGGGCAGTGTCGATGAAGAACTGGAATCCCCGGAAATCGTTATCGATGTGCTGCTGCACAATCAGCTGGAACGCTTCTCCCTCGACCCGCGCCTGACGGCACGCGCGATTCAGAACCTGCTGCGCAACGCCATGCGCTATTGCGAAAAGCGCATTCAGATTGGTGTGCAGGTCTGCCCGAAAGGTTGCGAGATCTGGGTCGATGACGACGGCATCGGCATTCCGGAAGACGAGCGGGAGCGGATTTTCGAGCCGTTCTATCGACTGGATCGCAGCCGTGATCGGGCGACCGGCGGGTTTGGTTTGGGGCTGGCAATCAGCCGCCGGGCACTGGAAGCGCAGGGCGGGACGTTGACGGTGGAAAGTTCGCCGTTGGGTGGGGCGCGGTTCAGGCTCTGGCTGCCAACCCCGACCTGATGATCGTTCCCACGCTGAGCGCTCAGCGTGGGAGTCAGCATCATCAGAGCAGTTCAGTGGACTGGATCAATTCGACCCCGGCCACCTGCATCCGCTCGATCGCCGTCGCCAGCGAGCCATTCAAATCGATCGCCCGGCACGCATCCAGCACCACAAACGCATTGAACCCCGCCGCCCGTGCATCCAGCGCGGAGAACATCACGCAGAAATCCAGCGCCAGGCCGACCATGTACACCGTGTCGATCCCGCGTTCCTTCAGATACCCCGCAAGACCCGTGGTCGTGACGCGATCCGCTTCCAGAAACGCCGAATAGCTGTCGATGTCCGGGTTGCAGCCCTTGCGGATGACCAACTGCGCCTGGGGCAGATCAAGCCCCGAGTGAAACTCGGCACCGCGTGAGCCCTGAATGCAATGATCCGGCCACAGCGTCTGCTCGCCGTACGGCAGTTGAATCAGGTCGTAGGGCTGACGCCCGGGATGGCTGGAAGCAAACGAAGCATGCCCCGCCGGATGCCAGTCCTGGGCGATGACCACTTGCTTGAACTGCCCGGCGAGCCGGTTGATCAGCGGAACGATCAGGTCACCTTCGGGCACGGCCAACTGGCCACCGGGAATGAAGTCGTTCTGCACGTCGATGACCAGCAGGGCTGTGCGTGGCGAAATCGGCATAAATCCATCCTTCTTGGAAAATCACGCGAGCAGCATAGTGACAAAATTCTTTAAACGTTCAGCCGGGTTTTAAACATTTTCGCCATGTCTTCCAGCTCGGAAGCCGGGTGATGGCCGATCAGCATCCAGGCGTGTTCACGCTCGGTCCAGTACACCACGTTCATCCCGTGACGGCGCTCATGGGCCAGCGGCTGGCTGCCGCTGTTGGTGCGCGTGACGCACAGTGCCAGCGGGCCGTGGGTGGCGTCGAGCCAGGTCATCTGGGCGATGGGCACGCCGTCATATTCGAGCAATTGCGCGCGTTTGAACTGCGCGCCGGGCAGTTTCAGTTTCGCCGGCGACAGGCTCACGCCGAGCCGCGCATCGACGGTTCGCAGCTGCGCCAGTTGCGAGGCTTCATCAGTGGGCAGATGTTCGAGGGTCTGCGGCACATACAGCGCCATGTAATCGCCCACCAGCTCGCGCCAGTTGTGCGATTGCTGCGCTTGCCAGGCCAGAAACAATCGGTCCGCCGCGACACCTGCGAGCGCCACGCCCGCTGCCGCTGCGCCGATGAACCAGCGTCGGCTGAAACCGGGCTTCTGCGGTGACGGCGCGGCATCGAGCCGGGCCTGCAAGCGATCAAGCGGTGCCTTTTGCGCCAGTTCGTCGTAGGCAGCCTTGAATGGCAGGTTGCTGCGGCTCAGCCATTGCACCCGCAAACTCAGCAGCGGATCGTCGGCGATGAGGCTGTCGAGCTGGCTGCGCTGCTCGCGGTCCAGTTCATCGTCCAGATACGCCACCAGTTGCTCGTCGGAAGGCGCATTCATTGCCGTTCTCCTGCGGGGGTGTTCGGTACCGCTTGCAGCGGCGGGTATTCGGCCAGCTTCAGGCGCGCGGTGGCCAGCCGGCTCATGACCGTGCCGATTGGCACTTGCAGGATCTCGGCGACTTCGCGGTAGGACAGGCCCTCGACGTAAGCGAGATAAACCGTTTCACGCTGGGTTTCCGGCAGCGCATCGACCCGGCGGATCACCTGCGCTGCCATCACATGAGTCTGCGCGGCGTATTCGCCATCGAAGGTCAGCTGGCTGTCGGCGTCTGTCACGCCCTGGCCCTGGCGCACCCGGCGGGCGCGCACTTCGTTGAGCCAGATCGAATGCAGAATGGTCAGCAGCCAGCGATCCATGCGCGTGCCGGCCACGTACTGGCCCGAACGCTCGAGCGCCCGTACGCAGGTGGCTTGCACCAGATCCTCGGCCACGTGCCGATTGCGCGACAGCAGCAAGCCGTAGCGCCACAGGCGCGCGAGGTGTTGCCCGAGTTCGGCTCTGAAGGCCTGATCGCTGAAAATGTTCGCCTCCGCGTGTCGTGTCAGGTTTTCGATGAATCGTTGATGGCTTCGGCCAGGTCCCGGTATTCCTCGCAAGTCGTGCCGCAAATCTTCTGGATGTGCTGCAACTGTTCCTGCGCCAGATCGACGCGGCCCTTGATCACATAGGCTTCGCCCAGGTACTCGCGGACCTGCGCGTACTGCGGATCGAGTTTCACCGATTGCAGGTAATAGCCGATGCCTTCGTCAGTGCGACCCAGTTTGCGCGTCGCGTAACCGCGATAGTTGAGGGCCTTGGCGGTGTTCGGTTGTTGCAGTGTATCGAGCAGGGCCAGGGCTTCTTCATAACGGCCGGCCTTGGCCAGACGGTAGGCGTAATCGGTGCGGTCGGCGTCGGGCACCAGTTGGCTGGTCTGCATCACGCACTTCTGCGTCTTGGTGTCGAACACCTGGCCTTTGGGGCAGTTGGGTTTCTGCACCGGCGCCTCTTCATCGCCATTGGCGAAGGCGAGGGGGCTCGCGAAAACGGCGGCCACCAGCAACGGGGCGGCGAACATAACGGAACGGATAGTCATGGGCAAGGCTCCACAGGGGGTCATGTTTCACTTTGAACACCGCAGGGTGAAAATTTATTCATTGCTTTGTCAGGCTTTGTTAAAGGAAAGCCCTTTTTCCGGCGCTATGCTCGTCAGCATTCGTTGTCGATCTGCAGTTCTACCATGGGAGTTTGGCCATGAAAGATCAGGTTCACCACTCGGCCGCCAGCGGCTACAAAACCGCTGCCGATACCTACGTCAAAGGCCGGCCCGACTATCCGCCGGCCGTCAGCGAGTGGCTGACGGGCACGCTGGGCCTCGATGGCCACAAGACCGTTATCGACCTCGGCGCCGGCACCGGCAAGTTCACCGGACGGCTGGTGGCGACCGGCGCCCAGGTAATCGCCGTGGAACCGGTGGCGCAGATGCTGGAAAAACTGTCGCTGGCCTGGCCGCAGGTGTTGGCCGTCAGCGGTACGGCAACGGATTTGCCGCTGCCCGATGCCTCGGTGGATGCCGTGGTCTGCGCGCAGGCCTTTCACTGGTTTGCCAGTCGCGAGGCGCTGGATGAAATCGCCCGGGTGCTCAAACCGGGCGGCAAACTGGGCCTGATCTGGAACCTGCGCGACACCCGGATCGACTGGGTGCCCAAGCTGGACGCTATCGTCAATGCGCTGGAAGGCGACACGCCGCGCTTCTACACCGGCGAATGGCGCAAGGCCTTTCCCCATCCGGCGTTCGGGCCGTTGCAGGCTCAACACTTTCAGCATGGCCACACCGGCTCGCCGGAAGATGTGATTTTCAACCGGGTGCGCTCCACCAGTTTCATTGCCGCGTTGAGTGACCTGCAGCGCGCAAGGATCGACGAACAGATTGCTGAACTGATTGCCAGCGAGCCGCAACTGCGGGGCAGGGAGGTGGTGACGGTGCCTTACGAGACCGCCGCCTTCGTCGCGGTGAAGAACGGCTAGAGTCCCGCATTTGGCCGAACCGCCGTGCTGATGCCTTGTTATAGTTCGGGCCTCATTTTCAGCCCGGTAAAGGATTTCTGCCATGACTCAATACACCGCCTTCAGCGTCGAACTGGCCGACAACATCGCCCATGTGCAGATCAATCGTCCGGAAAAGATCAACTCGATGAACGCCGCGTTCTGGAGTGAAATCGTCGAGGTGTTCCAGTGGATCGACGACACCGACGAAGTGCGGGTGGTGGTGCTCAGCGGCGCCGGCAAACACTTTTCCTCGGGCATCGACCTGATGATGCTGGCCGGCGTGGCCAATGAGCTGGGCAAGGACGTTGGCCGCAATGCGCGCCTGCTGCGCAAAAAGATCCTGACCCTGCAAGCTTCCTTCAATGCCGTCGATAATTGCCGCAAGCCGGTACTCGCGGCGATCCAGGGTTACTGCCTGGGCGGCGCCATCGACCTGATCGCCGCCTGCGACATGCGTTACGCTGCCGAAGACGCGCAATTTTCTATTAAAGAAATCGATATCGGCATGGCGGCTGATGTAGGCACTTTGCAACGGTTGCCACGGATCATCGGTGACGGCATGCTGCGTGAGCTGGCTTACACCGGTCGCACCTTTGGCGCCGAAGAAGCGCGCAGCATCGGTCTGGTCAATCGCGTCTACAGCGACAAGGACGGCCTGATCGAAGGCGTGATGGACATTGCCCGGGACATCGCCGGCAAGTCGCCGATCGCGGTCACCGGCACCAAGGAAATGATCAGCTACATGCGCGACCATCGCATCGACGACGGTCTCGAGTACGTTGCCACCTGGAACGCCGCCATGCTGCAATCCAACGATTTGCGCGTGGCCATGGCGGCCCATATGAGCAAACAGAAACCCGAATTTCTGGATTGAGAAACCATGACATCTCGCTGGACCACTGCAGTACTGGACACCGATCAACCCGGCGGCTGGGCCGTGGCGCGCAGCCCCGAGGGTTTCCTGTTCGATGACAACGGCGCGCTGTTCCCCCGGGAATGGCTCAAGCGTCAGGACTTGTCGGTCCTTGCCGAGCACGGTATCGGTCATCTCGATGGCGAGCCGGTGTATCTGCTGGAACTGCGCAGCACCAGCGAGGTGCCGGGGTGCAACTGGAAAGGCCTGCGGGCGTTCATGCTCGACGGCGATCACACGATCTACAAAGTGCTGGGTTATGCGGCGCAGATTGGTACTTGGGCGCGCGAACACCGTTTCTGCGGCAATTGCGGTCAGGCCATGACCCAGGTGCCGCGGGAGCGGGCGATGTATTGCCAGCCCTGTGACCTGCGCAGTTATCCGCGGATTTCGCCGAGCATGATCGTGCTGGTGACCCGTGGCGATGAAGTCCTGCTGGCGCGCTCACCGCGTTTCGTCACCGGGGTCTACAGCACGCTGGCCGGGTTTGCCGAACCGGGTGAGTCGGCCGAGGATTGCCTGATTCGCGAAGTGCGCGAAGAAGTGCAGATCGAGGTGAAGAACATTCAGTACATGGGCAGCCAGTGCTGGCCGTTCCCGCACTCGATGATGCTCGGCTTCCATGCCGAATACGCCGGTGGCGAGATTGTCTGCCAGGAAGACGAGATCGAAGACGCCCAGTGGTTCAACGTGCACGATCTGCCGCCGTTGCCGGCATCCAAATCGATTGCCCGTTACCTGATCGACGTCTACGTGGCGCGGCGCTTAGGCCACGCTGAACCAGTGCTGCCAGGCTAGACGCACGGTCAACCCCAGCACCACGGTGATGAACACCGGACGAATGAACTTGGCGCCGCCGCTGATCGCGGTGCGCGCCCCGAAGAAGGCGCCGACCATCACCGACAGGCCCATGCTCAGGCCGATGATCCAGTCCACCTGCCCGGAAAACACGAACACCGACAGCGCCGCAATGTTGCTGACGAAGTTCATGCTGCGCGCCACGCCGCTGGCCTTGACCAGATCGATCGGGTACAGCAGCAGGCTGCTGACCGTCCAGAACGCGCCAGTGCCGGGGCCGGCCACGCCGTCGTAGAAACCGAGGCTGAAGCCTTGGGTCGATTGCCACTTCTTCTTGATCGGTGCGTCGCTGTCCAGCGGCGCTTTCGGCGTGCCGCCAAACAACAGGTACAGACCGCAGGCGAACACAATCACCGGCAGCATCTTGTTCAGCCATTCGGCCGGCAGATAGTGGGCGACGACGGCGCCGGTCAGCGCACCGACCAGCGTGCCGACGATGGCGTGCATCCATTGCCGTGGGTGAAACAGCTTGCGCCGGTAGAAGGTGAAACTGGCGGTGGCCGAGCCGAAGGTCGAACTCAACTTGTTGGTGCCCAGCACCAGGTGCGGCGGCAGGCCGGCGGTGAGCAACGCAGGCGTGGTCAACAGACCGCCACCGCCGGCGATGGCGTCGATGAATCCGGCAATGAAAGCGACAAGGGCCAGAACGGCCAGGGTGGTGAGGTCAACGCTGAGTTCGAAAGGCATGGAATCGGCTTATTTCGGCAGGGCGCAGAACAGGGCTGCGGGGAGGGTGGTCATGTTACTCATTTCCAAGTGTTGCGGCGACCCATAAGGCCCTATCGCGAGCAGGCTCGCTCCCACATTGGAATGCATTCCCACTGTGGGAGCGAGCCTGCTCGCGATAGCTTGGGTCCAGCCACTTCAAATCCCAACTGTTGCCCACCCAACACGCTAACAACAAATCACCCTCTCACCATGCATGCCGATTGCCGGAAGCCCCAATAAAACCGGGCTTCAGGGGCTGGCACGCTTGCTGCTCTAGCTCACTCACCTTCATCAACTGTCCCGAGGACACGCCAATGAGTCAGCAAGCCGTGAAATTTGCCTACTGGGTGCCGAACGTCAGCGGTGGGCTGGTGGTCAGCAAGATCGAACAACGCACCGACTGGGGCATCGACTACAACCGCAAGTTGGCGCAACTGGCCGAGGCGGCGGGTTTCGAATACGCCTTGACGCAAATCCGCTTCACCGCCGGTTACGGCGCCGAGTTCCAGCATGAATCGGTTGCCTTCAGCCACGCGCTGCTCGCTGCCACCAGCAAGCTCAAAGTCATCGCCGCCATTTTGCCCGGCCCGTGGCAACCGGCGCTGGCGGCCAAACAGTTGGCGACCATCGATCAACTCACCAACGGCCGGATTGCGGTGAACATCGTCAGCGGCTGGTTCAAGGGCGAGTTCCAGGCGATTGGCGAGCATTGGCTGGAGCACGACGAGCGCTATCGTCGCTCGGAAGAGTTCATCCGTTCGCTGCGAGGGATCTGGAGCCAGGACAACTTCACCTTCCGTGGCGATTTCTATCGCTTCGACAACTACAGCCTCAAACCGAAACCTTTGGGTCGCCCGGAAATCTTTCAGGGCGGCAGCTCTCGTGCCGCGCGGGACATGGCGGCGCGGGTATCGGACTGGTATTTCACCAACGGCAACAGCGTCGAGGGCATCAAGGCCCAAGTCGACGATATTCGCGCCAAAGCGGCGGCGAACCAGCATTCGGTGAAAGTCGGGGTGAATGCGTTTGTCATCGCCCGGGATACCGAGGAAGAAGCCAAAGCGGTGCTGGCGCAGATCATCGAACAGGCGGACCCGGAAGCGGTGAATGCGTTCGGTGATGCGGCGAAGCAGGCGGGCAGGGCGTCGCCGGAAGGTGAGGGTAACTGGGCCAAATCGACCTTTGAAGATCTGGTGCAGTACAACGACGGCTTCAAGACCAACCTGATCGGCACGCCGCAGCAGATCGCCGAGCGCATCGTCGCGTTGAAAGCGGTGGGGGTTGATCTGGTATTGGCGGGGTTCCTGCATTTTCAGGAAGAGGTGGAGTATTTCGGTCAGCGGGTGTTGCCGCTGGTGCGGGAGCTTGAGGCCAAAGCGCAATCGGCCCGGACTGCCGAAGTCGCCTGAAAGCCCCTCCTGCACACTGTGCAGGAGGGATCGGCTACTTAATTACAGACCCAGCTCAGACAACCCCGGATGATCATCCGGGCGGCGGCCCAGCGGCCAGTGGAACTTGCGTTCGCTTTCCTTGATCGGCATGTCGTTGATGCAGGCGTAGCGCTGGAACATTAGGCCGTGTTCGTCGAATTCCCAGTTTTCGTTGCCGTAGGAACGGAACCAGTTGCCCGAGTCGTCGTGCCATTCGTAGGCGTAGCGCACGGCGATGCGGGTGTCGGAGTAGGCCCAGAGTTCTTTGATCAGGCGGTAATCCAGTTCCTTGGCCCATTTGCGGGTCAGGAAACCCTTGGCTTCTTCGCGGTTGTTGGCGAATTCGGCACGGTTGCGCCATTTGGTGTCCAGGGTGTAGGCCAGCGACACGCGCTCCGGGTCGCGGGAGTTCCAGCCATCCTCGGCCAGACGAACTTTTTCAATGGCCGATTCACGGTTGAACGGTGGCAATGGCGGACGAACTTCGGCTGCAGTAGACATGTTTGTCTCCCGATCTGTTAACAGTTAAACAACTTGTCAGGCTTATTAAGGCGTTACAGGTCCAATAACTTTCGCGCCATGCATTGCGCATTATCGGCGGCACTGTGATCACCCATCACAAGCGCTACGGTAATGGCGCCGTCAATCAGGATCAGCAGCTGTTTGGCCAACAGTTGCGGGTCCTCGGCCCCATGTTCGGTACACAGCTCGCACAGGTAGTCGAGCAGTTTCTGTTTGTGGTCTTTGGCGACCAGGCGCACCGGATCCTCGGGATCGCCGGTTTCGCCACTGGTGTTGATGAAGGCGCAGCCCCGGAAACCTTCCGAGGCGAACCAGCCCTTGAGCACGGTAAACAGGTTGAGCAGGCGATCGGCCGGGGTTTCGGCCTGATCGACGGCGCTTCTGTACCAGTGCATCCAGCGCACGTCGCGGCGTTGCAGGGCGGCGACGGTCAACTCCTCCTTGTTGGCGAAGTAGCGGTAGATACTCTTTCTGGAAACACCGGCGGTTTTCACCAGAAGATCCATGCCGGTGGCCGCGATGCCACTTTTGTAGATCAACTTTTCGGTGACATCCAGAATGATGTCTCGGGTCGTGTCGTTGCTTGTGATTTCGTTCATGTGGCGAACAGTAGAACGATCGTTCTCCTTGGTCAAATGTTTTTTATTGATCGTTCCCAGGCTCCGCGTGGGAATGCCTCAACGGACGCTCCGCGTTCCAGCTCTGGAAGGGACGCGGAGCGTCCCGGGCTGCATTCCCACGCAGAGCATGGGAACGATCATTCAAGAGCGCGGTAACGATCAGTCATTACAGACACTCACAAGACCCGAAGGAGTTGATGGTGTAAGCTCTCGGGTTCTTCGGATTCGACCCATTGCGAGCCCTATGCCGTTGCTTTTCAAACGCTCTCTGCTGCCCAAACTGCGCAGCTTTCCGCTGACCGCCGAGGCCGTGACGATCCTGCCCGGCGCCGCCGATTTCCGCCGTTGCCTGCTGGAAAAAATCGCCCAGGCGACCCAGCGCATCTACCTCGTTGCGCTTTATCTGCAAAACGATGAAGCCGGCCAGGAAATTCTCGATGCCTTGCACGCCGCCAAACTCAAGCGTCCCGAGCTTGAAATCGCGGTGGTCGTCGACTGGCTGCGGGCCCAGCGTGGCTTGATCGGCGCCGGCAAACAGCCGGGCAACTCGGCGTGGTATCAGGAAATGACCCGCACCCACCAGAGCGTGGTGCCGGTCTACGGCGTGCCGGTGCAAACCCGCGAGCTGTTCGGCGTGCTGCACCTCAAAGGCTTCGTGATCGACGATTGCGTGGTCTACAGCGGTGCGAGCCTGAACAACGTCTATCTGCACAAGTTCGACAAGTACCGCTTCGACCGTTATCACGTGCTGCAAAGCCGCGAACTGGCGGACTCGATGCACCACTTGGTCAAGCACGGCCTGATCGAATCGAAAGCGGTGCATCGCCTGGACCTGCCGAACCTGCCGACCACCCGCAGCCTGCGCAACGACATCGGCGACCTGCGCAGCCGCCTCAAATATGCGGCCTACGACACCAGTGCCGGCAGCACGGCGCATACCGGCCTGTCGGTCAGTCCGTTGCTCGGTGTAGGCAAGAACAACCCGCTGAACCGGGTGATTCTGGAGCTGATCGCCAGCGCCCAGAAGCAACTGACTATCTGCACGCCGTACTTCAATCTGCCGCTCGGCGTGATCCGCGAGATCAACCGGGCGCTTGCGCGCGGCGTGAAGATCGACATCGTGGTCGGCGACAAGACCGCCAACGACTTCTACATTCCGCCGAGCGAGCCGTTCAAGGTGATCGCCGCGCTGCCGTATCTCTACGAGATCAGCCTGCGCCGTTTCGCCAAGCGGCATCAGCGCAACATCGACAGCGGCCAGTTGAACCTGCACCTGTGGCGTGAAGGCGACAACAGCTATCACCTCAAGGGCATGTGGATCGACCAGCGCTACACGCTGCTGACCGGCAACAACCTCAATCCGCGGGCGTTCCGTCTCGATCTGGAAAACGCCTTGCTGATCGATGACCCGAAAGGCGAGTGGCTGGAACCGCGCCGAGTTGAGCTGGAGAACATCTTCGTTCACACCACGCGCATCGCACGCTTCCAGGACCTGGAAGCCTTGCCGGACTACCCGGCGGGCGTGGCCAAGTTCCTCAAGCGCGTGAGCCGGGTGCGGGTCGAGCGGTTGCTCTATCGCATCCTCTAAAACCGGCCCACAAAAAATCCCCCGAACGCAGCACGCGTCCGGGGGATTTTTTTATGCGCGGACTCAGTTCAGACCGAGTTTGCCACGCAATGTGGAAAGGTCTTCAGCCAGGGTATTGACCGGGCCGACCAGCGCCTTTCGGTCGTTGTCCTTCACCTTGTCGTAAGTCTCGAAGCCACCGTCCTTGGTCTTGTACTTGGCCAGGATCTTGTCCACGGTGGCGAAGTTCTTGTCGACTTTGGCAACGAAGGCCTTGTCCTGTTTCTCGATCTGCGGACGGAACAGGTCGACGATTTTCTTCGCGCCGTCGATGTTGCCCTGGAAGTCGTACAGGTCGGTGTGGCTGTAACGGTCTTCTTCACCGGAGATCTTGGTCGCGGCGACTTCTTCGAGCAGCGCAGCGGCGCCGCCGACGACTTTCTCAGGCGGGAAGGTCAGGCCGGCGACGCGGGTCTGCAGGTCCTTCACGTCCTTGTTCAGGCCATCGGCCAGGGCGTCGAGATCCTTGGTGCTCTTTTCCGAGAACAGCGAGTATTCGATGCGGTGGAAACCGGTGAAGTCTTCGGCTTTCACGCCTTGCTCGTGGTCATCGACGCGGGAGTCGATGGAGGCGTCGAGGTCACTGAACAGCTCGGCAATCGGCTCGATCGACTCGTAATAGACGCGGGTCGGTGCGTAGAGCTTCTGTGCGGTCGCCAGGTCGCCTTTTTTCACCGCGTCGGTGAACTGCTGCGTGTGGCTGGCCAGTTCATCCAGTTGTTCGGTGACGTAGATCTTGTAGTCCGACACCGGCCCCACCAGATCCAGTGGCGCGGTCGCGGCGAACGCCGACAGCGGGGTGTTGAGCAAACCAAGGGTCAGCAATAACGCGAGTGGCGTCTTTTTCATGGGGGCGGCTCCTGTTGAATGCTATGCAGTTGTTTTTGGTTGAGTAGCGTTGAGCAGCGAGCGACCAATGAAGTCCTTGTCGCCCGTGACACCCGGCAGGGTGAAGAAGTAACCGCCACCGACCGGCTTGAGGTATTCCTCCAGCGGTTCGCCGTTGAGGCGGGTCTGCACGGTGATGAAGCCTTTTTCCAGGTCGGCCTGGTAACAGATGAACAGCAGGCCCATATCGAGCTGGCCGTTCTTGTTCACGCCGTTGGAGTAGTTGAACGGCCGGCGCAGGATCAGGTTGGCCTGGCTCGCGGCGGTGCGCGGATTGGCCAGGCGGATGTGCGCGTCGAGCTTGGTCAGCTTGCCTTCCGGGTCCTTGCTGTAATCCGGGACCTCGGTCTCATGGCTGGCGCCCATCGGAGCGCCGGTGGTTTTCACCCGGCCGATGATGCTTTCCTGTTCCTGCAACGGCGTGCGGTCCCAGCGTTCGACGAAATTGCGGATGATCCGCACCGCCTGATAACTGCCGTGGGCCGCCCAGGCCGGTTCGTCGCTGCCCGGTTGCACCCAGACGATGCGGTCCATGGCCTTGCCGTCGTTGGAATCCGGGTTGGCCGAACCGTCACGGAAACCCAGAAAGTTACGCGCCGATTGCGCCGGCACACCGGGTTTGGCCGGGGCTTGCGGCGGCACGCTGCCTTCCTGTTTCCAGCGCACCAGCAGCAGGTCCGGCAGATTCTTCACGATGTCGCGCAGGGCGTGGATGTTGGTGTCGGCGGTGTTGGAGCAGAACTGCAGGCTCAGGTCGCCGTGGCAGCAATCGGCTTCCAGCGCATCGTTGGGGAAACCGACCATGCGGATCAGGCGCTTGGGTTTGGCGGACGCGAGGCCGAAACGCTCGTCGAACAGCGATTCGCCCACCGACACAGTGATGGTCAAGTTGTCCGGGGTGACCACCGGGCCGAGGATGCCGGAATCCGGCGGCGGCAACTTCGGATCGATCTGCGCCACCGGGCCGCCCTTCATCAGAAACGCGATGCGCTCGTTGAGGGTGCGGAACAGACGCTCCAGGTCTTCACGGTCGCTGGCCAGCACATCGAACGACACCAGCATGCCGGCCGCCGGGCGTGGAGTGACGATGCCGCTCTGGTGTACGCCGTGAAAGTCGTGGTGATCCTGGGTCTTGTCGCTGCTCGGCGCTTCGGTGACTTGCGCAGGGGCGGCGGCCATTGCCGGGCAGCTCAAAGCGGTGCCGGCCAGTGCGACACCGGCGGCGCCCATGCCCATCAGTACGCGGCGACGTTGCAGGTTGAAGTGTTCGGAATCGTTCATCGGTATTCGTCTTCTGCTTACAGGCCGGAGAGGCCGAGGGCGGGATCAATGGCGTCGAGGGCGTCGGCCAGGGCCTTGGCCTTGTCGGCGATCTGCTTGCGTTGCTCACCGTTGACGGTGTCGTAACTGGCGTAGCCGTCCTTGACCTTGAAGCCGTTCAGCGTGGTATCGAAATCAGCCAGCGCGCTGTCGATTTTCGGCAGCAGGTCGGCGGCGGATTTGCTCAGCAGCGGACGCAGCAGTTCGACGACTTTGTGCGCCGTTTCCTGATTGGCCGCGAAGCCGTTGAGATCGCTGTGGCTGTAGCGTTCCTCTTCGCCGCTGGCGGCGCGCACGTCGGCGAGGGTGTTGAGGTTGCGCACGACGATTTCCACCAGTTGCTCCGGCGGCAGCGACTGGGCCAGCAGCTGTTGTTTCAGCGTGGTGACGTTGTCGAGCAAGCCTTGGGCAATCGGTGTCAGCCCATCGAGTTTGCGTTGCTGGAACAGCGCGTATTCGAGGCGGTGGAAACCGACGAAGGCCGGATCCTGCTCGCGTTTTTCGAAGTAATCGGCGCGGGCGTTGATGCTGTTGTCCAGCTCGGCCAAGCGTTGTGCGGCCGGGGCCAGACGCTGGTACGCGGCACGGGCCGGCAAATACAAAGCCTGGGCCTGGGCCAGATCGCCGCTGTCGATGGCCTGATTCAGCGCCGTCACGGCTTTGATCAGCGCGCTGCTCTGGCTGGCCAGGTAGACGCGAAACTCCGACAGCGGCCCGACGAAGGCAACCATCGACGGCTTGGCCTTGGCGGCGGCATCGGACGCGGCGGTCGGCGTCACGTGCAGGGTGCCGCGCGGGTTGCTCAGCAGGCCGCAAGTGATGGCGTAATCGCCGGGTTGCAGGTTGGCGTTGATTACCTGGCTCAGGCCCGGCGCGATGTTCTCGCGTTCTTCGATCACCAGCACGCCGTCGAGGATTTCCCATTCCACCGCCCGGTCGGAGCGGTTGACGATGCGGAAACTGGCGCGCCCGGCCGGCACCGTGAGGGCGTTCGGCTCGCAACTGTGCGGATGGATGTTCACCACCACTTCGTCACGATTGTGCTGACGTTTGGCGGCGGCCAGTTTCGAGGCGTAGTAGAACAGGCCACCGGCGGCGATCATCACGACCACCGAGCCGGCCACCGCCCAGCGCAAGGCGCGGGGAGGCGAGGCCTGAGGAGTATTAGGCTTTGACATGAAGGCCCTTATTGGCTGGAAACGGAAGACGATTGGGCAGCAGGCTTGGGCGCCGGCATGAAAAACATCACCAGCGCCACCAGCAGATAAATCAGGTACGCGCCGAGGGTGCTGACGGTCGGTGCATCCTGATAACCGAACATGCCGGCCAGCACCGAGCCCAGCGGGCCATCCATCGGCAGCGTCGCGCTGAAGTCGAAGAGCACGGTTTGCAGGTGGTTCCACACCCCGGCTTCATGCAGGGCCTGCACCGAGTTGGCGAGAATCCCGGCGGCGACCACGAGGATGAACAACCCGGTCCAGCGAAAAAACGCCGACAGATTCAGGCGCATGCTGCCGCTGTAGATCAGGAAGCCGACGATGATCGCCAGGATCAGGCCGAGCAGGGCGCCGATCGGCGCGGCCGGGCCTTCGCTCTGCTGGAACACGGCGAGCAGGAAGAACACGGTTTCCAGACCTTCCCGGGCCACGGCGAAAAACACCATCGCGATCAGCGCGATGACCTGATGTTTCGAAGACGTCAGCGCATGATCGAGGGAGGCTTGCAGCGAATGCTTGATCGAACGCGCGACCTTGCGCATCCAGAACACCATCGAACTGAGAATGCCCACGGCCACCAGCCCGACCACGCCTTCGAACAGTTCCTGCTGCTTTTGCGGGAATTCGGCGCTGACCAGTTCCAGGCCGCCGCCAACCAGCAAGGCCAGCGCAGCGGCGAGAAAAACCCCGATCCACACCGCCGGCATCCACTGCCCACGGCCGGTCTGTTGCAGGTAGCTGGCGATGATGCCAACGATCAGCGCGGCTTCGATGCCTTCGCGCAACATGATCAAAAAGGGAACGAGCATTCGACGATCACTGTGTAACGAAATGAGGTTACAAGTTGTAACATAATGAAAGTCATTCTCACATGGCATCCATTGACATTTACCTGAACCTCAGCTGAACGAGTCTGAACATCCACGCCGCCCAGCCAGCTGCGCTAAGATGCCCGCCACTCGAACAACAACAGGATTGCGCGCGTTCCATGTCGGAAAAAGACACCATCGCCATTCAACTGGTGCGCGAAGCACTGCTGCAAAGTTGTGCCCCGGGCGTGGCCACGGAAGAAGTCTTGAGCAAGGTCGGGATCGATCCGGCGCTGCTGCCCACCGATGACGCGCGCGTGCCGGCCAGCCAGTACGCGCGGTTATGGCGCCTGTTGGCCCGGCGCGGCGATGACGAGTTCTTTGGCATGGACCCGCGCAAGCTGAAATCCGGCAGCCTGGAATTCCTCTGCCGCAGCGCGATGGCCCAGCCGAACCTGGCTGCGGGGCTGAGCGCCGGTTTGAATTTCCTGTCGCTGATGCTCGAACGCATGCCGGCGCAACTGGTGCACCAGCAGAGTCTGGCGGAAATCGTCCTGCTGGAAGACGACCCGGAACCGCGCCGCGCCTTCACCTATTTCACTTATTGGATGATCGTCCACGGCGTGGCGTGCTGGCTGGCGGGGCGGCGGATTCCGATCCTGGCCATCGAGCTGCGCTGCCCGGCGCCGGATTTCTGCGATGACTATCGGGTGATGTTCTCGGAAAACCTGCGCTTTGACCGGCCGCGCACGCGGATGATCTTCGCCGCTGACGTGCTGGATCTGCCGATCAAGCGCAGCGCCGAGGAATTGAAGCGCTTTCTGGCCCATGCCCCGGCCAACATTCTGGTGAAATACCGCGACCCGGAAAGCCTTGCGAGCCGGATCAAGCAGGATCTGAGGCAATTATCCGCAGATAAGTGGCCGGAAACCGACGCGCTGGCCCAGCAGTTGTGCATGTCGGCTTCGACCCTGCGTCGGCGTCTGGCTGAAGAAGGGCAGACTTATCAGGGTTTGAAGGACAGCGTGCGCAAGGAGCTGGCGATCACCTGGCTGGCGGAACCTTCGATCAGTTTTGCCGAGATCGCCACCCGCTTGGGGTTTGCCGATGCGAGCTCGTTCTACAAGGCGTTTCGCAAGTGGTCGGGGACCAATCCTGGGCACTATCGCAGCCTGATCCTCAACGAAGCGTCCTGACCCACCACCGCCCACCGCTGACTCTCGTTCCCACGCGGAGCGTGGGAACGATCAGCTGCAACCGGATTCTTGGCCAAACCAGTCATCCACTTTGAGGGCTTTGACCATTGCCGCAGCCGGCGTGCGGCGCGAGTATTCCTCTGTTGTTTACGGTTCCCCAACCTAATAAGAACAGAGGGATTCTGGCAATGCGCGATTACTTGTCTGCCACCGCACAGTTTGATTATCAGCACACCGTGGACGCCGCGCTCAGCGGCACGCTCGAGGCGCTCAACGCCTGCGTCGAATGTTGTGACCGGCACGCGCTGCCGGGGCGCATCGCGCTGTTCTGGGAAGGCCGCGACGGCGCCAGTGCGACGTACACCTTCAGCGACCTGCAGGACAAAGCCGCGCGTTTCGCCAATTTCCTTCTCGCCCAGGGCGTGCAGAAGGGCGACAAGGTCGCCGGCCTGCTGCCGCGCAATATCGAATTGCTGATCACCGTGTTCGCCACCTGGCGCATCGGCGCGGTGTATCAACCACTGTTCACCGCGTTCGGCCCCAAAGCCCTCGAGCATCGCCTGAACAGCTCCGGCGCCAAAGTCGTGGTGACCGACGCCGCTAACCGGCCGAAACTCAGCGAGGTCGCCGATTGCCCGACGCTGGTCACCGTTGGCGGTCCGAAAGGCCAGGGCATCGTCCGTGGCGATTTCAGTTTCTGGGCCGAGCTGCCCAACCATTCCAATGTTTGCGAACCGGTAATGCTGACCGGCGAAGACCCGTTCCTGCTGATGTTCACCTCGGGCACCACCGGGCCGTCGAAAGCGCTGTCGGTGCCGCTCAAGGCAGTCGTTGCGTTCCAGAGTTACACCTGTGATGCCGTGGATCTGCGCCCGGAAGATGCGTTCTGGAACGTCGCCGATCCGGGCTGGGCCTACGGCATCTATTTTGGCGTCACCGGCCCGTTGTCGATGGGTCATCCGATCACCTTCTACGATGGCCCGTTCACTCTCGAAAGCACCTGCCGGGTGATCAACAAGTACGGCATCACCAACCTCACGGGTTCGCCCACCGCGTATCGCCTGCTGATTGCCGGCGGCGACGAGTTCGCCAAATCGATCAAGGGCAAGCTGCGCATCGTCAGCAGCGCCGGCGAGCCGTTGAACCCGGAAGTGATCCGCTGGTTCGCCGACAACCTCGGCGTGGTCATTCACGACCACTACGGTCAGACCGAACTGGGCATGGTCCTGTGCAATCACCACGGCCTCGAACACCCGATCCACCTCGGCGCCGCCGGTTTCGCCTCGCCGGGCCATCGCATCGTGGTGCTCGACGAGCAGAACAACGAACTCGGCGTCGGCCAGCCCGGCATCCTCGCCATTGATCGCACGCAGTCGCCAATGTGCTGGTTCGCCGGTTACCAAGGCGCGCCAACCAAAGCCTTCGTCGGCAATTACTACCTGAGCGGCGACACCGTCGAGTGGAACCCGGACGGCAGCATCAGCTTCGTCGGCCGCAGCGATGACGTGATCACCACGTCTGGCTACCGGGTCGGCCCGTTCGACGTGGAAAGCGCACTGATCGAACACCCGGCCGTCGTCGAGGCAGCGGTGGTCGGCAAGCCCGATCCGGAGCGCACCGAACTGGTGAAGGCCTTCGTCGTGCTCAACCCGCAATACCGCGCGGAACCTGCGCTGGCCGAAGAACTGCGCCAACACGTGCGCAAGCGTTTGGCCGCGCATTCGTACCCCCGTGAAATCGAATTTGTCAGCGAGTTGCCGAAAACCCCGAGCGGCAAATTGCAGCGCTTTATCTTGCGCAACCAGGAAATCGCCAAGGCTCAAGAGGCCGCGGCGCACAACGTTTCAGCTTGAATCCAAGGAAACAGTCATGCAGATCGAAAACAAGGTTTTTATCGTCACCGGCGGCGCATCCGGCCTGGGTGCCGCTACCGCTGAATTGCTGGTGAGTGCCGGCGCCAAAGTGATGCTGGTGGACATGAACGCCGATGCCGTTGCCGCCCAGGCCCAACGCCTCGGCGCGCAGAGCGTGGTCGCCGACATCAGCAACGAAGCCGCCGCCGAGGCCGCCGTGCAGGCAACGGTAAAAGCCTTCGGCAGCCTGAATGGTCTGGTGAACTGCGCCGGCATCGTTCGCGGCGAGAAAATCCTCGGCAAAAACGGCCCGCACGCCTTGTCCAGTTTCGCTCAGGTGATCAACGTCAACCTGATCGGCAGCTTCAACATGCTGCGTCTGGCAGCGGCAGCGATTGCCGAAAGCGAAGCCAATGCCGACGGCGAGCGCGGTGTGATCATCAACACCGCATCGGTTGCGGCATTCGACGGCCAGATCGGCCAGGCCGCGTACTCTGCATCCAAAGGCGCGATCGCCAGCCTGACCCTGCCTGCCGCCCGCGAACTGGCGCGCTTCGGCATCCGCGTGATGACCATCGCCCCGGGCATTTTCGAAACCCCGATGATGGCCGGCATGACCCCGGAAGTGCGCGACTCGCTGGCCGCCGGCGTACCGTTCCCGCCGCGCCTGGGCAAACCGGCCGAGTACGCCGCGCTGGTGCGGCATATCATCGAAAACAGCATGCTCAACGGCGAGGTGATCCGTCTCGACGGTGCCTTGCGCATGGCCGCCAAGTAAGGAGGATTTCCCATGACCATCTCCAACGATCCGATTGTCATCGTCAGCGCCGTCCGCACCCCGATGGGCGGTTTTCAGGGCGAACTGAAAAGCCTGACCGCGCCACAACTCGGCGCAGCAGCAATCAAGGCTGCGGTCGAACGCGCCGGTGTTGCCGCCGATGCAGTCGATGAAGTGCTGTTCGGCTGCGTGCTGCCCGCCGGTCTCGGTCAGGCGCCTGCGCGTCAGGCTGCGCTGGGCGCCGGGCTGGACAAATCCACCCGCTGCACCACCGTCAACAAGATGTGCGGCTCGGGCATGGAAACCACGATTCTGGCCCACGACATGCTGCTGGCCGGCAGCGCCGATGTGGTGATCGCCGGCGGCATGGAAAGCATGTCCAATTCGCCGTACCTGCTGGATCGCGCCCGCGCCGGCTACCGCATGGGCCACGGTCGGGTGCTGGATTCGATGTTCCTCGATGGCCTCGAAGACGCCTACGACAAGGGCCGTCTGATGGGCACCTTCGCCGAGGATTGCGCTGAAACCAACGACTTCAGCCGCGAGGCTCAGGACGCTTTTGCCATCGCCTCGACCACCCGCGCCCAGCAGGCGATCAAGGACGGCAGCTTCAAGGCCGAGATCGTTCCGCTGACCGTGACCGTTGGCAAAGAACAGGTTGTGATCAGCAACGACGAGCAGCCACCAAAAGCCAAGCTGGACAAGATCGCTTCGCTGAAACCGGCGTTCCGCGAGGGCGGTACCGTGACCGCAGCCAACTCCAGCTCGATCTCCGACGGCGCCGCCGCACTGGTGCTGATGCGTCAGTCGCAAGCGCAGAAACAGGGTCTGAAACCGCTGGCGGTGATTCACGGTCACGCTGCCTTCGCTGACACCCCGGGCCTGTTCCCGGTGGCACCGATTGGCGCGATCAAGAAACTGATGAAGAAAACCGGCTGGTCGCTGGATCAGGTCGATCTGTTTGAAGTCAACGAAGCCTTCGCCGTGGTCGGCATGGCGGCGATGACCCACCTGGAAATACCTCACAACAAGCTCAACATCCACGGCGGCGCCTGCGCCCTAGGTCATCCGATCGGTGCGTCCGGCGCTCGGATTCTGGTGACCTTGCTCTCGGCCCTGCGCCAGAAAGGCCTGAAACGCGGCGTCGCGGCAATCTGCATCGGCGGCGGTGAAGCCACGGCGATGGCTGTCGAGTGCGTCTGAACCGAGTGAAGGATTTGCCATGATTCCCAATGACGACCAACAACAAATCCGCGACATGGCCCGGCAGTTTGCCGAGGAACGGCTGAAACCGTTCGCCGCCGAGTGGGATCGCGAACACCGCTTCCCGAAGGAAGCCATCGGCGAAATGGCCGGGCTGGGCTTCTTCGGCATGCTGGTGCCGGAGCAGTGGGGCGGTTGTGACACCGGTTACCTGGCCTACGCCATGGCTCTGGAAGAAATCGCCGCCGGCGACGGCGCCTGCTCGACCATCATGAGCGTGCACAACTCGGTGGGTTGCGTGCCGATCCTCAAGTTCGGCAACGACGACCAGCGCGAGCGTTTCCTCAAGCCGCTGGCCAGCGGCGAGATGCTTGGTGCTTTCGCGTTGACCGAACCGCAGGCTGGTTCCGACGCCAGCAGCCTGAAAACCCGTGCACGGCTGGAAGGCGATCACTACGTGCTCAACGGCTGCAAACAGTTCATCACCTCCGGGCAGAACGCCGGGGTCGTGATCGTGTTTGCCGTCACCGACCCGAGTGCCGGCAAGCGCGGGATCAGCGCCTTCATCGTGCCGACCGATTCGCCGGGCTACAAAGTAGCCCGCATCGAGGACAAACTCGGCCAACACGCCTCGGACACCTGCCAGATCCTGTTCGAAGACGTGAAAGTGCCGGTGGCCAACCGGTTGGGCGAGGAGGGCGAGGGCTACAAGATTGCCCTGGCCAACCTCGAAGGCGGCCGTGTCGGCATCGCCTCGCAATCGGTGGGTATGGCCCGCGCCGCGTTCGAAGCGGCCCGTGATTACGCCCGTGAACGTGACACCTTCGGCAAACCGATCATCGAGCACCAGGCCGTGGCGTTCCGCCTGGCGGACATGGCCACCCAGATCGCCGTGGCGCGGCAGATGGTGCACTACGCCGCCGCCCTGCGTGACAGCGGTCAGCCGGCGCTGGTCGAAGCATCGATGGCCAAGCTGTTCGCCTCGGAAATGGCCGAAAAGGTCTGTTCGATGGCGTTGCAAACCCTCGGCGGTTACGGTTACCTCAACGACTTCCCGCTGGAGCGCATCTACCGCGACGTGCGGGTCTGCCAGATCTACGAAGGCACCAGCGACATTCAGCGCATGGTCATTTCGCGCAATCTTTGAGAAGGAATCTGCACATGAGTTACGAAACGATTTTGCTGGAAACCCATGGCCGCGTCGGCCTGATCACCCTCAATCGCCCGCAGGCGCTGAATGCCCTCAACACGCAACTGGTCAGCGAGGTGAACCGCGCGCTTGATGGTTTTGAAGCCGACGCGAACATTGGCTGCATCGTCATCACCGGTTCGACCAAAGCCTTCGCCGCCGGCGCCGACATCAAGGAAATGGCCGATCTGACCTACCCGCAGATCTACATGGACGACCTGTTCAGCGACAGCGACCGCGTGGCCAACCGCCGCAAGCCGATCATCGCGGCGGTCAACGGTTTTGCCCTGGGTGGCGGCTGTGAACTGGCATTGATGTGCGACTTCATCCTGGCGGGCGACAACGCCAAATTCGGCCAGCCGGAAATCAACCTCGGCGTGCTGCCGGGCATGGGCGGCACCCAGCGTCTGACCCGCGCCGTGGGCAAGGCCAAGGCCATGGAAATGTGCCTGAGCGGGCGTTTGATCGACGCGGTGGAAGCCGAGCGTTGCGGCATCGTCGCGCGGATCGTGCCGAGTGCCGAGTTGCTGGATGAGGCGCTGAAAGTCGCGGCGGTGATCGCCAGCAAATCGCTGCCGATTGCGATGATGGTCAAGGAAAGCGTCAACCGCGCATTCGAAGTGAACCTGACTGAAGGCGTGCGCTTCGAGCGCCGGGTGTTCCATGCGGCGTTTGCGACGCAGGATCAGAAGGAAGGGATGGCGGCGTTTGTGGCCAAGCGGCCTGCCGAGTTCCAGGGCAAGTAATAGCGTTCGCCCCCACGCATTGCGTGGGGGCGATCAGTCAGAGCTGATAGTTCTTCAACTCCCGAGCAATCACCATCCGCTGTATCTCGCTCGACCCCTCATAAATCTGGGTAATCCGCGCATCCCGGTAGTACTTCTCAACCGGGTAATCCTCCAGATACCCATACCCGCCATGAATCTGAATCGCTGACGAACACACCTTCTCGGCCATTTCCGAAGCAAACAGCTTGGCCTGCGAAGCCTCCGACAGACACG
This sequence comes from Pseudomonas sp. B21-021, assembly GCF_024749205.1. NCBI lineage: Bacteria > Pseudomonadati > Pseudomonadota > Gammaproteobacteria > Pseudomonadales > Pseudomonadaceae > Pseudomonas > Pseudomonas sp. B21-021. Next base: position 3,424,140 of record NZ_CP087192.1, on the reverse strand, counting down.
GTTTACCTGCCGTACGCAGCCGCGCCGCGTGCAGGATCATCAAGCGCGCGGCGTTGATCTGCATCTGCATGTCCGCCAGCAGGTTGGCGATGCTCTGGTGCTCGACAATCGCCTTGCCGAACTGCACCCGATCACGGGCATAACGCAGCGCCGCTTCAAACGCCGCGCGGGCGATGCCCAATGCTTGCGCCGCGATGCCGATGCGTCCGCCTTCAAGGTTGGAGAGGGCAATCGCCAAACCTTTACCGCGCTCACCCAACAGATTCGCTTCAGGAATGCTGCAATTGCTCAGCGTCACCGCGCAGGTATCGGAAGCGCGAATGCCCATCTTGTGTTCGGTCCGATCAACCATGAATCCCGGCGTATCGGTCGGCACCAGAAACGCCGAGATCCCGCGCTTGCCCAGATCCGGATCGGTGACGGCAAACACGATCGCCAGTTTCGCCCGCTTGCCGTTGCTGACAAATTGCTTGGCGCCGTTGATTACCCATTGCCCGTCGCGCAGTTCGGCGCGGGTGCGCAGATTGTGCGCTTCGGAGCCGGCCTGGGGTTCGGTCAGGCAGAAGCAGCCGATCACCGCGCCGCTGGCCAGATCCGCCAGCCAGGTCTGTTTCTGTTCTTCGCTGCCGTAGTTGAGCACCGGCCCGCAGCCCACCGAGTTGTGAATGCTCATGAACGCGCCGGTGGCGCCGTCACCGGCGGAAATCTCTTCCACCGCCAGCGCATAGGCCACGTAGTCGACGTACGTGCCGCCCCATTCCTCCGGCACCACCATGCCCAACAGGCCGAGTTCGCCCATCTTCGCCACCAGACCGTCATCGATCCAGCCGGCCTTTTCCCAGGCTTGTGCGTGGGGCGCGATTTCGCCACGGGCGAAGTCTCGGGCCATGTCGCGGATCATTACCTGGTCTTCAGTCAATTCGAGATCGTGCATGGCTCAGCTCCCGCTCTCAGCGAAACCGTGGAAGAAACTCGCGATGTGCTCGGCGTGCAGCGCAGCCAGGGTCGGCGGGTTCCAGCGCGGTGATTTGTCTTTGTCGATCAGCAGGGCGCGGACGCCTTCGATCAGGTCGCCGCGTTCGAACCACTGGCGATCCAGATGCAGTTCGAGGGCGAAGCAGTGTTCCAGGCTCAGGTGCCGGCCGCGACGGAGCATTTCCAGGGTCACGCCCATGGCCAGCGGCGAGCGGGTTTCCAGCAGGTCGGCGGTGCTGGTCGCCCATTCGTGGCTGTCGGCGACGGTCACGGCGCGCAGTTGCTCGACGATGCTCGGCACATCAGGCAAGGCGAAGAAGTGGTCGATGGCCGGGCGCAAGGCTTCAAGCGGGGCATCCGGCAGGGTTTGCACGGCGTGGCGGGCCAGCAGGCTTTGCAGGTCTTTGAGCGGCGTATCGTGCCACTCCAAGTGATCGAGCTGTTCGTCGAGGGTGCCGAGTTTGCTGCTGTCCAGATACCAGTCGGCGAGGCCGCAATACAGCGCATCCGCCGCACGAATCTGCACGCCGCTGACGCCCAGATAAATCCCCAGCTCGCCGGGAATCCGTGGCAGGAAATAACTGCCGCCGACATCCGGGAAATAGCCGATCGCCACTTCCGGCATCGCCAGACGGCTCTTCTCGGTGACCACCCGCAGATCGGCGCCTTGCACCAGACCCATGCCGCCGCCGAGAACGAAACCGTCCATCAGCGCCAGCACCGGTTTGCGGTAGTGGTGGATCGTCAGGTCGAGGGCGTATTCCTCGACGAAGAAATCTTCGTGCAGCGTGTCGCCGCTTTTATGGCTGTCGTACAGGGATCGAATGTCGCCACCGGCACAAAAGGCTTTCTCGCCGGCACCGCGCAGCACGACGGCGTGGATATCGGCATCGGCGGCCCAGGCATCCAGGTGTTGCTGGAGCTGGCGCACCATGTCGAGGGTCAGGGCATTGAGGCCGGCGGGGCGGTTGAGGGTCAGATGACCGATGTGATTGCGAACCTCGGCCAGCACTTCGTGCGGCGTGGCATCCATGGACGAAGTCCGCGGGGATGAAGCCTGAGCAGTCATCACTAACTCCCTGCTTTTATTGTCTTTATTCGAGAAGCTCGCGCGCGAGCGTTACCGGATCGTAACAGTGCAAATTTGCCGTGTACAACGGGGATATGTGCACGGGCTGTCTGCATTTTTACCTTAGGCCAAATGCACAGGATCGCGGCTTCTTTTCAATCGACAACGCTGACAGGGACTGGCTCTGGACTCAGCGGAACACCTGGCCAATGCTGCGCCGCTTGGCATGCAGTTCACTGGCATGAATCAACTGCTCCAGATCCTCCGGCGTGACATCGATGAACGCCTCCATATCGGCCAGTGCCCGTTTCAGATCCTCGGCCGTAATGGACTGAATATCCACCGGCGCCACGGCCGGCGCCGGTTCGGCGGGGCGTTTCGGGTAGCGGATGCGGGTGAGGTTGTTGTAGGCCAGTGCGGCGAGCAGCAGGCAGGCGGCGCTGAGCATCACCGGTTCCAGGGCTTTCCAGTCCATGGCAATGGTCATCGGGTCGGCCAGCACCATCGTCAATGCGACGGCGCCGGCCGGTGGGTGCAGGCAGCGCAGCCAGCACATCAGGATCAGCGCCATGCCTGCGGCGAGGCAGGCGCTGCCGAGGGTTCGGCCGAGGACGTGGGCCACCAGCAACGCGACGACGCCTGCGCACAGGTAGCCGCCGATGATCGACCATGGCTGGGCGAGGGCGCCGGACGATACGGCGAACAGCAGCACCGCCGAAGCGCCCAGCGGGCCGATCAGGTGGTAGGCCACTTCAATGCCGAACACCTGACTGCACGCCCACACGCTGAACAACGTGCCCAGGGCCATGCCGATCGCGGCGCGGCTCCATTCGGTGGGACGGGTGTTGATGGCGGCGGGCAACCAGCGAGCGAGCATGCAGAATCGATCCTTTGCGAAATTCAGGGCAAAAAAAAGGACTTGTCCGTAAACGCGGAAAGTCCTTCGAAGTGTTCCAACTATTGGGGGAGGAACGCGCACAGTGTGCCAAGCAATCACGATGCTGACAAATTCATATAAATGCAGTTTCAGTGCATTATTTATGCAGTAAAGCCACGCGCCGCCCGCTCATGAAACACAGGAAGCCGCCCATCGCAGTCAATGCGCTGAGGGCATAGAACATGGTCGGCGCCGGCGTATGCATCAGCAGGAAGCCGCAGATCACCGGACTCAGCGCGCCACCCAGCGCCGCCAGATTCTGCGCGCCGTAATAGCTGCCGCGCAGTTCTTCCGGGGCCAGAGTGTCGACGAACAGGAATTCCGACGGGTAAATGATCATCTCGCCGAGGGTGAAGATGAACATCGCGATGCACCACGTCACCAGGCTGTCCGCCAGGCTGAAGCCGATCAAACCGAGGATGAACAGGCTGGTGCCAGCGGCGATCCAGTAGCGCAGTTTTTCCCGGTTGAGGAAGCGGCCGATCTGGTATTGCAGCAGGATCACTGCGATGGCGTTGCAGGCCAGCAGGGCGGCCATGGTTTGCAGGGCGCGCTGCGAGTCTTCGACCACCAGCAGGTATTGCGACAGGTACAGGGTGAAACGCCCGTGAACCACGGTGCTGAGCAGGCAACCGCAGGTGAACATGATCAGCGTGCGGTCGTTTTTCAGGGTGATCAGGGTTTTCAGAAAGCTTTGCGGCTGGCCGATGGCGGCGACGGGGCTGGCGTCCCTGGGAATACCGATCATCAGGAAGATGCTGCCGAAAGCGATGCCGGCAGCAATCAGGAACGGCGCAATCGGGTAGACCCCGGCGATCACCACGCCCAGCATCGGGCCGGTGGCGTAGCCGATGTTGGTCAGGGTATAGCGCAGGGAAAACGCTTTGGCCCGCTGGCCCATGGGCAGGTTTTCACTGAGGATCGCCTTGGAGCCGATCAGGAACAGCGCCGAGGCGGTTTCGGTGATGACCAGAGTCGCGGTGGTCAGGTACAGGTCTTTGGCGAAGGTCAGCAGCACGAAACCGATGGAGCTGGAGAGCATCGCCAGAATCAGTAACCGACGCTTTTCCAGCCGGTCGATGATGTAGCCGCCATACAGCGCAAGCAGGGTGGCGATGAACACCGCGATGCCCAGCAACAACCCGACGTCCTGTTGGTTGAGGCCGAGCTTGTTGCTCAAAAACAGGGTGAGCAACGGACTGGTGATGGCGCGGCTGACGACGATGGTCAGCGAGACGATCATCAGGCGGCGGATAACGAGCGAGTAGGTGGCCACGGAAAATCAAATGTCCTTATTCGGTTAACAGGTGCTCGAGATCGCGCACGGAATCCAGCGTTTGCAGTTGCCGCAGCTGCGCCAATAAAGGCTCGGCCTTGACCGGTGAAATCACCCGCAACGCCAGACTGAAAAACTTCTCCTCCAGCGCCGCCTCGACACACAGACTCGCCTGACGTCCGTCGCGGGTTCGCACAACGACCACCGGTTCGCCATCCTCCGACAGTCGCTCATCCACTTCAAGGCGAATGCGCGCCAGCCAGTGAGCGATGCACGGATCGTTGCGTGGCTGCTCATCGTAAGCCTCGAGTCGGCAATGACCGTGCACCAGTCGCGCGGCGAGGGCGTAGGGCAGGCTCATCTGCGCAGCGGCCAGACTTTTGATGTCGCGACCGCCGCACATGTCGAGCAGAAACCCGCACAGGTTGACCTGAATGTCTTCCACCTGATCCGCGCCGACCTGCAATTGCTCCAGCAACAACCCAAGCGCATCGATGGCCGAATGGGTGCCACGGCAAGCGGCGTAGGGCTTGATCGAACAGCGCGCGAGTTTCCAGACGCGCCCCAATTCGGCATCCAGCGCATCCGGCTGCGCGCTGCCCGGCGCCAGCGTCTTGAGAAATCCACCCCAGACATCCTCGAACAACACCGACGGCCCACTGACACCTTCACGAGCAAAACGCGCGGCGAGCAAACCACCTTCGGCCGCACGGCCACTGTGCAGTTTCTTGCTTTGCGAACCGTCGTGAATGAACGCCCACAACCCGCCACTGAAACTGCCGGCGATGCCGAGTGCCGACACGGTTTGCCCGACATTCAGCGCAAAGATCCGTGCACAGGCCGCCGCCGCGCCGAACACGCCGCAAGTGGCGGTCGAGTGCCAACCGGCGCCGTTGTGCGCCGAATAACTGCCGCAGGCTTCCAGCACCCGCCGGCCGATTTCGTAGCCGATCACCACGGCAGTGATGAACTCGTGACCGTCCACCGGCCGGTCCACCAGCGACAGCGCCGCCATCACTGCCGGCAACACCACCGCGCCGGAGTGATCGCAACCACCGGTGTCGTCCAGCTCCAGCGCATGGGCGGCGATGCCGTTGAGCAACGCCGCATGTCCCGCGCCGACCCGCAATGACGAACCCCAGACCAGCGCGGTGCCCGGCTCTGCGCCGAACACCTGCCGCGCCTGAAGCGCCACCGCGCTGTCGGCCCCGGCCAGTGCTGCGCCGAAGGTGTCGAGAATGTGTCGCTTGGCCTGCTCCACCAACGCTGGCGGCAGGTCTTCAAACCCTGTTTCGACGCAAAACCGCGCCAGCCGCTGCATGCGTTCCGTCATACGAGGTAGTCCCGATAATGGCGCTCATACACCGACGCCGGATGATCCTGCGCGACCGGCGCCGCCGTTTGCGCCCACCACTGCGCGACCTCAGCGCCGGTGGCGATCCACACATCGTCATGCTGCTGAATGCCTTGCAGCAATTCCCGCAGCACGCCGATGCGCCCCGGTGTGGCGATGATTTCCGGGTGCAGGCGCAGCACGTAGCACAGGCCGAAGCGGTGGAATCCGGCGAAGTCCATTTGCAGGTTGCCCAGGGTGTGGCTGTAGGAAGCGATCCGCGATTGCGCCGGCGGCACGGCCGGGCTCAGGTTGAAGGCGAAGTAAGGCTCGTCTTCCAGTTCGTAATGCAGCGGCAACTCGACCACTTCAGGCGCGGTCGGGTGCAAGAACGGCAGGTCATCGCCACGCCATGACGAAGACCAATAAATGCCGTGATCTCTTAATGCTTCAATGAAGCCCGGCGCGCCGTTACCCGCCGGAATCCGGAAACCGGTTGGATGCACGCCGGTCAATGCTTCCAGCGCTGCACAGCCCTTGGCGACTTCCGCGCTTTGCGCCGGCAGATCCAGCGTGTCGTAATCCTGATGGCGGTAACCGGCGCAGGCGATTTCATGGCCGTCGGCCAGAATCGCGGCGATGTGCTGCGGGTTTTCCTCGGCAACGATGCCGGGCACGAACCAACTGCTGCGCACCCCGAGTTCCCTGAACAGGCCGAGCAATCGCTCGACGCCGCGTTGCGTGCCGTAGCGCCACACCGACAGTGTCTTGTCGCGCCCGGCGACTTCCGGGGCCTGGGTGAGAATGCCGTGGATGTCGTTGTAATCGACGGTCAGCACCACCGTGCAGCGTTTGCCGGCGGGCCAGAGGTTATCAGCGTCAGCCATGGTGATGCTCCTTCAGCCACCAGCGGGCGACGTCGCGGCACGTGGCGAACCACACGTCATCGCGCTGGCGCATGTGTTCGAAGAGTTTCTCCAGCAGCAGGATGCGCCCCGGTTTGCCGGTGATTTTCGGGTGGAACAGGGTGGTCAGGCACAGGCCTTCGTCCATCGCGCCGTCGTACTCGCGTTGCCAGTTGTCGAGGGTCAGCTCGTAGCTGGCGGTGCGATCGAGCCCGGACGGGAAGTTCGGTGCGCGGGTGTAGGCGAGGGAGGCGTAGTCGTCCATTTCCCAGCGGCCGGGGATTTCCACCAGCGGCGTGTCGTGGCCGGGGACGTTGACCAGATACGGGCGATCATCGCCGCGCATGCTGCTGGAATAGATGACGCCGTTGTCCGCCAGCATCGCCGGGGTTTCGGCACGCCAGTCGCCGGACGGGGTGCGAAACCCCTCGGCACGGATGTGCAGGTATTGCCAGAAGACGTCGCGGGATTTGTTCATCACGGCCTGCTGCTGGTCCAGCGTCAGGGCGTAGAAGGATTCGTGTTTGTAGCCGTGGTAGGCGACTTCATGGCCGCGCTCGACGATGGCCTGACATTGTTTCGGCCAGTTTTCCACGACCCACGCGGGGACGAAGAAAGTGGTCGGGATCTTGAAGGCGTCGAGCAGGTCGAGCAGGCGTGGCAAGGCGCGGTAGGGGCCGTAGCCGCCGAAACCGAAGTATTCGGGTTTGTGCCAGATCGAGCCGTTGAGCATGGCGTCGCCGGTCGGGCCGTCGAGGTCGAAGGCCAGGGCGAGGCAGGCTTTGTGCTGGTCGGGCCAGGTGGGTTGGGGGGAGGACATCAAGGGTGCTCCAACTGTCTGAAGATGGGCACCTGACCTGTAGGAGCGAGCCTGCTCGCGATGACGGTATGACTGGCGGCATCAATGTTGAATGTGCCGGCCTCATCGCGAGCAGGCTCGCTCCCACATAGGGTCGCGGTGCCTGCAAAATTACTTGCCGGCGTTAATGGTCACATCCTTGATCGCACCCAACTCCAGATCCCACTTCTTCAGAATCGCGCCATAACTGCCGTCATCCACCATGCTCTGCAGCGCCACTTTCACCGCTTCACTCAACTCAGGCTTCTTCTTGCTCACCCCCAACCCGGTGAACTGCACGGAGATCGGCTGGCCGACCGTCTTGTACATGTCCTTTTCCTGCGTCTTGAGGTACGACAGGGTTTCGCTGCCCTGCATCGCCGCATCGATGCGGCTCTGACGCAGTTGCGCACGGGCGTCGGCCGAGCCTTCGGTGCCGATCACGTTGATCGCAGGTTTGCCGGCGGCCTCACAGTTTTCCTTGCTCCACGCGGCGATTTCCGCCGGGAACGTGGTGCGGCGGCTGGTGCCGACTTTCTTGCCGCACAGGTCGATGATCTCGTTGGTCGCCGCGTTTTTCTGCAAGGTGTAGAACTGCGGGCCGCTGGTGAAGTAGTCGACGAAGGTCACGCTGGCCTGACGCTCGGCGGTGTCGGTCATGCCCGACAGGACCATGTCCACGCGGTCGGTGGTCAGGGCGTTGATCATTTGCTCGAAGCCGGTTTCCTGCCACTTGATCTTCACCCCGAGACGCTCGGCCAGGGCGTTGCCCAGATCGTAGTCAAGGCCGGTGAGCTTGTTGGTGGCCGGGTCCTTGAAATCCATCGGCGGATAGTTGGGCATGATCGCGACGACGATCTCGCCTTTTTCCTTGATGCTGGCCGGCAACTCGGCGGCCACGGCGAAACCGCAAGACATGAGGGAGGTGAGTACTGCTGGAATGACGAAGTTCTTCATGGACGTTCTCTTATGAGTGTTGTGAAGGCCAAAGGGGCCTCAGGTTCGAACGGCAGAAATGAAGCTTTGGGTGCGCGGGTTTTGCGGACTTATTAGTATTTCTTCGGGGCTTCCAGCCTCCACGATCTGCCCGCCGTCCATGAACACCATGCGGTTGGAAACCTCCCGGGCGAAGCCCAGTTCATGGGTGACGACGATCATGGTCATGCCGGTCTGCGCCAGATCGCGCATCACCGACAGCACCTCACCGACCAGTTCCGGGTCGAGTGCCGAAGTGGGTTCATCGAACAGCATCAGCTTGGGTCGCATGGCCAGGGCGCGGGCAATCGCCACCCGTTGCTGCTGACCGCCCGACAACTCGATCGGGTAGCTGTTGCGTTTGTCGGCCAGGCCGACCCGGGCCAGCAGTTCCAGGGCTTCTTCGTGCGCCTCCTTGGGCGAACGCTTGAGCACCTGGCACGGGCCTTCGATGATGTTTTGCAGCACGGTCATGTGCGGAAACAGGTTGAAGCGCTGGAACACCATGCCGGTGGCCAGGCGCTGGCGGGCGATCTGCGACTCGTTGAGTTCGTGCAGCTTGTGCCCGACCACGCGGTAGCCGACCAGTTCGCCATCGACCCAGAGGCCGCCCTTGTCGATCTTTTCCAGCTGGTTGACGCAACGCAGCAGGGTGCTCTTGCCCGAGCCGGACGGGCCGATGATGCACAGCACTTCGCCTTGCTCGACCTCGATGTTGATGTCCTTGAGCGCGTGGTACTGGTCGTAATATTTGTTCAGGCTCACGGCCTTGACGATGTTTCTCATGACGGATTCCTCAAGAACGCTTGCCGGCGCCGCGAGCGAAACGACGCTCCAGACGGCTTTGACCAAAGGACAGGACGGTGACGGTGGCCAGGTACCAGATACCGGCGACGATCAACAGCTCCATGACTCGGGCGTTGGCGTAGTAGATGTTCTGGGCGTTGTAGAGCAGTTCCGAGTACTGGATGACGCTCGCCAGGGAGGTCATTTTCACCATGCCGATGAATTCGTTGCCGACCGGCGGAATGATGATCCGCATGGCCTGGGGCAGGATGATCCGGCGCAGCGCCTGCAGGCGTGGCATGCCGATCGACTTGGCCGCTTCGTATTGGCCGGTGTCCACCGACAGCAGGCCGGCGCGCACCACTTCAGCGGTGTAGGCGCCCTGGTTGATGCTCAAGCCGAGCAGGGCAGCCACGAACGGGGTCATCAGGCTCACGGTGTCGAGTTCGAACAGGCCGGGAATGCCGATGGTGGGGAAGATCAGCGCCAGGTTGAACCACAACAGCAGTTGCAGAATCAGCGGCGTACCGCGAAACAGCCAGGTGTAGGTCACTGCCACGTAACGCAGGATCGGGTTGGCCGACATGCGCATGATCGCGGTGATCACCCCGAACACGATGCCCAGCGCCATGGCCAGCACGGCCATGATGATCGTGTTGAACAGGCCCCACATGATCGCTTCGGAGGTCAGGAACTGGCCGATGTACGACCATTCGATCTTGCCTTCGGCGAAGGCCCGCACCAGGCCGATGATCGCGATGACGATCACGGTGGCGAAAAAGATCCGCCCGTAATAACGCCGCGGCACATGCTGGTACTGGGTAATGTCGAACTGGTTTTCCGCCAGTTTGCGCTCCGCCTGGAGTCGTTCTGCCTGAGTCTGGCTCATGGTGTTTCTCCGAACTGTACTTTCAAATCCAACACGATCACTGTGGGAGCGAGCTTGCTCGCGAATAGGCCGTGTCAGGCGACATCGAGGTTGAATGACACACCGCATTCGTCGGAACGCCGCCCGGAGCAAGCTCGCTCCCACAAGGTTATGTGCCATGGCCGTTAGAGGCGGAAGCCCTGGTAGTTTTCGGTCCACTGTTGTTGCGCGGCGAGGGCGGTTTTCAGGCGGCCGATCTGCTCGCGCACCTGTTGCGGCGCGGTGCCGCCCCAGCCGCTGCGGGCAGCGATGGCGGCTTCCAGGGTCAGGCTGTCACGCACGTCTGCCGTGAGGCGCGGGTCGATCTCGGCCAGCAGCGCCGGCGAGGCTTCCCACAATTCGAGGTCGTGTTTTTCGCAGGCCTGCACCAGCGCACCGGTGATTTCGTGCGCTTCCTTGAACGGCACGCCGCGCACGGCCAGCCAGTCGGCGACTTCGGTGGCGAGGGTGAAACTTAGTGGCGCCTGACGCCGCAGTTCCTCGACGTTGACGGTCATGGTCGCGACCATCCCGGCCATTGCCGGTAGCACCAGCAACAGGGTGTCGACGCTGTCGAGCACGCCGTTCTTGTCTTCGCTCAGGTCGCGGTTGTACGACAGCGGCAGGGATTTGAGCGTCGACAGCAGGCCGGTCAGGTTGCCGATCAGACGCCCAGCCTTGCCCCGGGCCAGTTCGGCGATGTCCGGGTTTTTTTTCTGCGGCATGATCGAGCTGCCGGTGGCGTAGGCGTCGTCCAGATCGACCCAGCGGAACTGGCGCGACGACCACAGGCAGAATTCTTCGGCCAGACGCGAGATGTTGATCCCGAGCATGCTGGCGATGAACAGGAATTCGGCGACGTGATCGCGGCTGGCCACGGCGTCGATGGAGTTTTCGCAGACTCCGGCGTAACCCATTTCCTTGGCCGACTGTTGCGGCTGGCGAGCGATCGCAGAACCGGCCATGGCCGCAGCACCGAGAGGCGACAGCGAGGTGCGCGCGTCCCAATCCACCAAGCGTTGCACGTCACGCAGCATCGATTGGGCGTGGGCCAGCAAGTGATGGGCGAACACGATCGGTTGCGCTTGCTGTAAGTGGGTGAAACCGGGGCAGATGCTCTTGACGTGCTGCTCGGCCTGATCCACCAGCGCCGTTTGCAGGGCCAGCACTTCCACGGCCAGGGTGCGGACGTGATCACGCAGGAAAAGGCGCAGGTCGTTGGCGGTCTGGTCGTTGCGTGAACGGCCGGCGCGCAGCTTGCCGCCCAGTGCGCCGAGGCGTTCGGTCAGCAGGCGTTCGATGAAGGTGTGAACGTCTTCGTCATCCAGCGTCGGGGCGATGCGCCCGGCAGCGAAATCGGCACCGATGCCGTCCAGGGCTTCGATCATCGTGCGGGTTTCCTGCTCATCCAGCAGGCCGGCACGTTGCAGTTCCCCGGCGTGGGCCTTGGAGCCGGCCAGATCGTACGGCGTCAGGCGGAAATAGCGCTCGGGGCAACGGGACAGGGCCGCCAGGGCTGCGGACGGGCCGCTTTTGAAACGGGCACCCCAGAGACGGTCGGTGGTTTGAGACATTTGTTGTTTTCCTCGTCGGTAACGCGAACTGAAATCGGTGTGCATGGCCCTGAAAATCGCGCTGGCTATTTAGCCAACAGCAGCAGACAGAATCAGGCCAAAGCAGTTTTCAAGAGGGCAGTTGCAAAGAGACAAGAGCTGATCGAAGTGTCAGCTTTTAATGTTTGGCGATCAGTGAGTTGGCACTGATGTTCGGGATTTTTTGGCGGTTGCCAAGGCTTGTTTTCTGTGATCATTATTATTAGCCGGCGATGTTTTTGTTGTTGGACACAGATTGTTGAACATTGCGCCAGAGGTAAATCAGCATTATGGAAACCCCACTTTCCAATTCCGGAAACCCACCGGTCAAAACCGCTCACCGGGCACCTTTGGCCCTCAGCGGACTGGATTTCAAACTGCTCAAGGTGTTCAAGGCGGTGGTCGAGGCCGGCGGCTTCAGCGCGGCGCAGAACGAGCTGAACGTGGGCCTGGCCGCGATCAGCAAGCAGATTTCCGACCTGGAAATCCGCATCGGCATGCGGCTGTGCACCCGGGGGCGCGAAGGGTTTCACCTGACCGAAGAAGGGCGTCTGGTGTATCAGGCGTCGATCGATCTGTTTGCCTCGGTCGACAACTTTCGTGACCGGCTTAGTTCAGCGCAGAACGAACTTATCGGCGATCTCGGGGTGGGGGTGATCGATAATACGATCAGTGACGATAATTCACCGTTAGTTGCTGCGCTTAAAAAGATAAATGAACATTCGCCGAAAGTAAGGTTTCAACTTCAAGCCACCCAGTTGGATGAAGTAGAAAGAGGCGTAGTAGAGGGGCGCCTAGTTGCGGGAATAGTCCCGGTTTATCAGAAGCGCGAAGAGTTCGATTATTACCCGCTCTATGAAGAACGCTCGCAGGCTTACTGCGCCGTCGGCCACCCGTTGTTCGAGATGCCGGCGGAGCAGATGGGCGGCAACGTGCTGCAGGATTACGAGTGCATCAACCACCGCTACGCAATCCATCGCGACAAGCTCAACTTTGCCCGCTACGACAGTTTTTCCGCCTCGGCGACCCAGGTCGAAGCGGTGGCGCTGCTGATCAAGACCGGGCGTTTCGTGGGCTTTCTGCCCCGGCATTACGCCGCCACGCTGGTGGCCGCCGGGCAGTTTCGCGCGGTGTGCCCGGAGCTGATTCACTTCGACACGCCGTTCAATCTGATCCTGCGGCACAACACCGTGCGCAGTCCGCTGGTCAAGGCGTTCGCCCAGGCGCTGGGGGTTGATCTCAAGCCGACGGCGTGAGTATCAGGCGCATGGCGCAACGTCGCTCGCCGGGCAAACCGTGAGCGATTTCATCGCGCAATACATGGCTCAGACGTACGTCGCTGTCGTCGGCGTTCAATAGCGTAAAACCCATGCGTTGATAGAACGGCGCATTCCACGGCAGATCGCGAAACGTCGTCAGCGTCACCGCCCGAAGTTGCCACAGACGCGCCTGTTCAATCGCCGCCAACAGCAACTTGCTACCGACGCCCCGACCCTGAAAGTGTTGGCTGACGGACAGTTCCTCAATGTGCAACTGTTGGTCGACAGTCACCGCCCTTAAAAAACCTGCAAGTTGCCCGTCGTTGTTTTGCGCGACCCACAGTTCGCCCCGTTCAATGGCCGGTAAATGCGCCGAAGCCTGCGGCACAGACGCATCCGCCAGCCAGGCCAGTGACGGGTCGAGGCGAAACAGTTCGGCGGCCGAGCGCTCGATGGCGGGGAGGGCGGTGGCATCGGCTGCCAGGGCCTGTCGCACGGTAAAGGTCATCAGTCTGCGGTCCCTGTCGAAATCACGTCGCGCAGGTTAAGGCGTCAGCCACAGCAACACATAATCGTTTTTGTCGAAACGCCCGCTCAGCACCGGCTGCAGCGTTCCGAGCGGCGTGCCTTGCAGGGCTTGATAGTCGCTGCGATCCATCATCAACCATGCCGGCCCCTTGAGTGCTTCGAGTACTTGCGTGGTTTCAGTGAACAGCGGTTGCAGATCCTGCTCGACGTTGACCATGAACTTGATCGCTTTGGCATCCTTGCCCATGCCGTGCAGCACCAGCGGCGCGGGTTGCTCGTGGATCCGCACCATGGCCGCCTGGCTGAAGGTTCGCGTGTCATACAGCTGGCGCTCCACCGGCTCGAACACCAGCGCGTACGCCGACCAGACCGCCAAAACAGAGCTGAACGCGAGGACTTCGGTTCGCCAGCGCGGCAGCCACAACCGCGACAACGCGGCCAGTTGCAGCAATCCGAGCACGATCATTACCGGCGTCAGGTCGGTCAACGACTCGGGAAACCGCCGCTGCGCCACCCACAACAAGACGATCAACAATGCGGGAGTCAACAACCACAATCCCTGCATGGCGACACGCAGCCAGGCAAACACCCGGCCGTGCAACACCTGAAACGGATACGCCGCAATGATCGCCGCCATGGGCAGCATCGGCAGCAGGTAACGGGCCTTTTTCGCCTGTGGAATCGACAGCCCGAGCATCACGATCAACCCCGCAACGGCGCAATACTGCACCAGTCGCAAAGCCGGGCCGCGTTGCCGGGGCTTGCTCAACCATGCCGCCGCCAGTGCCAGCAAGGCCAGCGGATACGCCAGCGCGTAGTTGCCCAGTGAGCTGGTGAAGTAATACAGCGAACCGCTGACGCCTTCGCTGCCGTCCATGCGCCCCATGAACTGCATGCGGATCACGTCCTGACGAAACGCCGGCCCGCCGCTGACCTCCGCCAGCCACAACAACAGCCCGACGCACGCCACCAGCAGCAGCGAAGCCAGCACACCGAAGGTCAACAGGCGCCACCATTGGCGATCCAGCAGGTAATAACTGCACAGCATGCCGGTCGGCACCACCAGCCCGATCGGTCCGCGAATGCCGAACCCCAGCAGCAACAGAATGAACACTAGCGGCCAGCGTCGTCCGGCAGTGAAATGGTCATGGGCATAGCCGAGGTAGAACACCGAAAACGCCACGGCGGCGAGCATCAGGTCCTGCGACACCGCGCGGGTTTCGGTGATGAAGGTGCTGGTGAGCATCAGCAGCGCGATGCTGACCACCGCCCAGCGCACGGATGAAGGCGCGAGCAAGCGATACATCAACGTCACGATCACCGCGCCGGCCACTGCGCTCGGCAGCCACGCCGTCAGGCTGTTGACCGTCCCGAACGGCAACGACAACAGCCAGATGAACAAGGTCGAGAGCGACGAATAATCGGCGTAAGGCTCACCATAAGTGGTGGGAAACACGCTGGGCCCGTGGCGCAGCATTTCCTGGGCGAACAACACGAAACGCGAGTCAAAACCGATGGGTGCCTGCTCGTACACGCCGGCGATGAACAGCAGAAACGCCAGCAGCCCTGCGATCAGGGACTGCCGGCGCAGGGCAGGGGTTAAACCGATCAAGCCACGTCCGAGGCGTGCGGCCATTGCTGCAATGGAATCGGCAGGGTGCGCGATTCGCCACGGCCCATCGGGAAGTAATGGAAGCCGTTGCGGGCCAGGCGTTCGGCGTCGTACAGGTTGCGGCCGTCAAAGATCACCGGGGCCTTGAGGCGTTGCTGGATCAGGTCGAAATCCGGCGCCTTGAACTGCTGCCATTCGGTGCAGATGATCAAGGCGTCGGAACCGGCGAGTACCGATTCCGGAGTGCCCATCAGCATCAGTTTCGATTCTTCCGGGTACAGATGCTGGGTTTCCTGCATCGCTTCCGGGTCAAACGCCCGCACGCTGGCGCCGGCGGCCCACAACGACTCCAGCAAAACCCGGCTCGGCGCATCGCGCATGTCGTCGGTGTTCGGCTTGAAGGCCAGGCCCCACAGGGCGAAGGTCTTGCCGCGCAGTTCGCCCTTGTAGAACGCGTTGATCCGTTCAAACAGCTTGTGTTTTTGCCGCTGGTTGATCGCTTCCACCGCTTGCAGCAAGTCGCTGGAGCAGTGCGCCTCTTCGGCGCTGTGGATCAGGGCGCGCATGTCTTTGGGGAAGCACGAGCCGCCGTAACCGCAACCGGGGTAGATGAAGTGGTAGCCGATGCGGCTGTCGGCGCCGATGCCCTGGCGCACCGATTCGATGTCCGCGCCCAGGTGTTCGGCCAGTTCGGCGATCTGGTTGATGAAGCTGATCTTGGTCGCCAGCATGCAGTTGGCCGCGTACTTGGTCAGCTCGGCACTGCGCAGGTCCATGAACATGATGCGGTCGTGATTGCGGTTGAACGGCGAATACAGATCGCGCATCACGTCGCGCACTTCTTCGCGCTCGCAGCCGATGACGATCCGGTCGGGCCGACGGCAGTCGGCGACCGCCGAACCTTCCTTGAGAAATTCCGGGTTGGAGACGATATCGAACTGCAACAGGCGCCCGGCCTTGACCAGCGCCTTGTCCAGGTGGGTGCGCAAGGTGTCGCCAGTGCCGACGGGCACGGTGGATTTCTCCACCAGAATCAGCGGCTGCTCACGGTGGCGGGCCACGGCGTCGCCCACCGACAGCACGTAACGCAGGTCGGCCGAACCGTCTTCTTTCGACGGGGTGCCGACGGCAATGAACGCGACCTTGCCGTGCTGCACTGCGAGTTTTTCATCGCAGGTGAATTGCAGGCGCCCGGCGTCCAGACCCTCGCGAACCAGGCTGGCCAGCCCCGGCTCGAAAATGCTGACGTGACCCTGGCGCAGCAGCTCGACTTTCTTCTCGTCGATGTCCATGCACACCACGTCATGGCCGACTTCGGCCAGCACGGCGGCCTGCACCAGGCCGACATAACCGCTACCAAACACTGTGATTTTCATGGCGAACTCCTCAATTCGGGCGCACGGGCCGGACGAGTGTTGATGGTGATGACCCCGAGCATGACCAGCGCCACGCCCAGTGATTTCGAGAAACTGAAGGATTCGTTGAACAGCGGCAGGCTGGCCGCCAGCAGGTACACCAGCGCGTAGCTGATGCTCAGCAGCGAATAGGCCCGGCCCAGCGGCAGATCGCGCAGGGCGGCGAGCCAGCAGAGCATCGACAGCGCATAGGCGAAGATCGCCGCGAGCACCACGGCCAGCGCAACTGAATCGACGCTGGGCACGGCCAGCCACTGATCCGGCTGGGGCAGGCGCGTCATGCTCCAGCGCATGCTCAGTTGCGCCACGCTGACCAGCAGCACGCTGGCCAGGGCGAAGAAGATTCCACGACGCTGGTTCATGACTGCTGCCCCAACAACGCCACGCCACCGATTACCAAAAACACGCCGAACCAGTGTTGAACGTCGACGGGCTCCTTGAACACAAAGCGGGCGATCAAGGTGATGATCACGAAGTTGAGGCTGAGCATCGGGTAGGCGATGCCGACTGGCAGGCGCTGCAATACCAGCAGCCACACCAGCAGACCGGTGCCGAGGGCAAACAGCGCCAGCCACAGCCACGGCGATCGCACTTTGCGCGACCACGACAGGCTCGCACCGCGCCAGCTCTCGACGGCGTATTTCTGCGCGACCTGGCCCAGGCAGGTCAGCAGGCAGGCGAGCAACAGCAGCCACAGGCTCATGAGGCCTCCTGCGGAAGAATCATGATCACCAGGTTGCCTTGCTCATAACGAACGCCGTCCTTGGGCAGTCTGTCGAGTTCGTCCAGTTCGTCTTGCCCCTTGACCCGCATCACCACGCCGACCGAACCGGTCTTGCGGGCTTCGCGCATCCACTGTTGCACCTGATCGGGATCGACCCGTTGGTGAATGCCGTCAGGATAGGCAAGGCCATATTTCAATTCGCCTATCGTGTTGTACATCGCCACCTGCGGGCGTTTGACCCGCCAGGACAGGGCCGACGCAGCGCCCAGGTCGTTGCTCAACAGGTGCGTGGTGGCCGCCAGTTCCGTCTGGTGGGCGAGCACAAACTGGTCGGGCATCTTGTTCGCCACCACCGATTTGGGCAGTGCCGCCGGCAGCAACGCGATCAGCAGCAGGCTGCCCACCGCCGGTGCCGCCCAGCATTGCAACGGACGGAAGGCCTGCAGCAGGTTGCTGATGATCCAGCCGGTCAGGGCGATGAACACCAGCACCAGACTGTGCAATTCGTGGTCGTACAGCGGACGCTTCAGTTGCACGTAAACCAGCCCGATCAACACGGCCAGTCCCAGCAACAGGTTCAGCAGGCCATTGAGGCCCAGCGCCCGGCCTTGCTCCAGACGCAAGCGATCGGCCAGCGCATGGCCCAGCAGCAACGCCAGCGGCAGCAGGCACGGCAGGATGTAGGTCGGCAGCTTGCCGTTGCTCAGGCTGAAGAACAGCAGCGGCATCAGCAGCCACAGGCCGAGAAACGCGATGCCGGTTTCGCGGCGGGTCTGCCACGCCTGCTTGAATGCCACCGGCAACATCCCGACCCACGGCAGACTGAACGCCACCAGCAGCGGCAGGTAGAACCACCACGGCGCGTCATGCTGGGCATCGTCCCCGGCAAAGCGGCGGATGTGCTCGTGCCAGAAGAAGAACCGCCAGTAATCCGGTTCCTGACCGTGCACCGCCAACACCCACGGCAGGCTGACGATGATCGCCACCGCAATGGCCAGCGGGCCGTACAGCAGCAATTCCTTCCAGCGTTTTTGCCAGAGCATCCACGGCAAAGCGATCAGCACCGGCAGCAGCCAGGCGAGAAAACCCTTGGTCATGAAGCCCATGCCGCAGGCCAGGCCCAGCACCGCCCAACCGGCCAGGCGCTGACCGTTGGAGCGGCTGTCGAGGGCAAACCACAGCGCCACCAGACTCAGGTTGACCCAGAAGGTGAATTGCGGATCGAGGTTGGCGTAACCGGCCTGGCCGGCGACGATGACGAAGCTCATGTAGAGCAGGGCGCAGACGAAGCTTTTGCGCGGGTCATTCCACAAACGGCGAGCGATGAGGAAGCACAGCAGCACGCTCAGCCCGGTGCTCAGGGCCGAGGCAAACCGCACGCCGAACAGGTTCTGCCCGAACACGGCCTGCCCGATGGCGATCATCCAGTAACCGGCCGCCGGTTTTTCGAAGTAACGCAGGTTCATGAAATGCGGCGACACCCAGTTGCCGCTCAGCAGCATTTCCTGGCTGATCTGCGCATAACGGGTTTCATCGGGAATCCATAGACCATGACTGCCCAGCGGCAGCAGATAGGCCAGCAGAAAAATCCCCAACAACAGCGGCAATGCCCAGCGTTTGCTCATGCGCCTTGCACTCCCAGCCAGCCTTCGCGGCCTTCGAGGGCACCGCGTTGCACGCGGCCGACGGGCAGGGTGTTGAGAAACGCGGGCAGCAGATTGCCCAGCGGCTGGAAGTTGATATGTCGCTGGCGTGCGTCGGCCAGCAGTCGACGAAAGTCTTCGGCCATCAGAATCCCTTCTACTTCGGCGTGAATGGTGTAGACGTTGAGGTTGTCCGGGCGGAACCGGTCGAGGATGAAGGCGTTGAAATCCTTCGCCGCCACGCTCGGCCCGACCACTTCATCGAAGGTCGGCAAGTCCACCGGAATCTGCGGCGCACCGACCGAGCCGTCGGCCAGCAACGGGCGGAACAGCCGCTGCCCACGGCAATCGCTGTTGTAGCGAAAGCCGAAGGCTTGTTTGGCTTCGATCACACGCTCGTCCGCACGCCAACCGGCGGCGGCTGAACAGGTGACCTTTTCGCCAAGGATGTCGCTCAAGGTGTCGACGCCCTGACGGATCTGCTCGACCAGTTGCGCATCGTTCCAGTGCCCGGCATTGGCCTGCCAGCCGTGGTGATCCCAGGCGTGCAGGCCGACTTCGTGGCCGGCGGCCCGGGCCTGACGCATCAGGTGCCCGAGGTCGCGGCCGATCGGTTTGCCCGGCCAGGCGGTGCCGGCGAGCAGGATGTCCCAGCCGTAGAGGCCGGCGGCGTTGGAGCGCAGCATCTTCCAGAGAAACTGCGGACGGATCAGGCGCCACAGATGCCGGCCCATGTTGTCCGGGCCGACACTGAAGAAAAACGTCGCCTTGATCTGCGCTTCATCGAGGATTTCCAGCAAGCGCGGCACGCCTTCGCGGGTGCCGCGAAAGGTGTCGACGTCAATGCGCAAACCGGCCTGCATCAACGCTTGCTCTCGATTTCGAGCATCGCTTCACGCAAGAAGAAGTCCAGCGTGTTGCCGATGGTCTCGCGCATTTCCACGGTCGGCGTCCAGTCCAGCAGGCGCTTGGCGTTGGCGATGCTCGGTTTGCGGTGCTCGACGTCCTGGTAACCGGCGCCGTAGAACGCCTTGCTTTCCACATCGCGGAAACCGGCGAACGGCGGAAAGTTGGAACGCAGCGGATGAGCCTCGAACTGGCGGAACAGTTCTTCGCCCAACTGACGAATGCTCGCTTCGTTGTCCGGGTTGCCGATGTTGATGATCTGGCCGTTGCAGACGTCGTTGTCGTTATCGATGATTCGTGCCAGCGCCTCGACGCCGTCGGCGATGTCGGTGAAGCAGCGTTTCTGCTCGCCGCCGTCGAACAGGCGGATCGGCGTGCCTTCCACCAGATTGAGGATCAACTGGGTGATGGCGCGGGAACTGCCGATACGCGCCGAATCGAGGCGATCGAGCCGTGGGCCCATCCAGTTGAAGGGACGGAACAGGGTGAAGTTCAGGCCCTTGGCGCCGTAGGCCCAGATCACCCGGTCCAGCAGCTGCTTGGACACCGAGTAGATCCAGCGCTGCTTGTTGATCGGGCCGACGATCAGGTTCGAGCTGTCTTCGTCGAAGTGTTTGTCCTGGCACATGCCATAGACTTCCGAGGTCGACGGGAAGATCACGCGCTTGTTGTACTTGACGCAGTAGCGCACCAGTTTCAGGTTTTCTTCGAAGTCGAGTTCGAACACCCGCAGCGGATTGCGCGTGTATTCGATCGGCGTGGCGATGGCTACCAGCGGCAGGACCACGTCGCATTTCTTGATGTGGTACTCGATCCACTCCGAGTGAATGCTGATGTCACCTTCGACGAAGTGGAAACGCGGATGGCTGCGCAGGCGGTCGATGGCGTCGGAGCCGATGTCCAGGCCATAGACTTCGTAGCGCTCGTCACGCAGCAGACGCTCGGACAAATGGTTGCCGATGAAGCCGTTGACGCCGAGGATCAGCACCCGCGTGCGGCGTGGCCCGCGACCGGACTCGGCGCCGCGCAGCAGCGAGCCGTCCACCAGACCGAGTTCATTGGCCAGTTGCGGGCCGCTCAGGTACAGGCCGTTGTCGTTGCGCTGGCCGGCGTTGATCACCAGCGAATCTTCACCGCAGGCGATGCGCAGCGGATCGACACTGATGACCCGGCCCGGCGCCTGGCCTTCGTTGCCCTTGACCACGTCGGCGCTCCACACGATCAGCTTGTGCTCGCCCACGGCGCAGAAGGCGCCGGGGTAAGGCTGAGTCACGGCCCGCACAAGGTTGAACAGTTGCTCGGCCGGTAGCGCCCAGACCAGTTTGCCGTCTGCCGGGGTGCGACGGCCGAACACCGTGGCCTGGGATTCGTCCTGCGGGGTTTCCCGCAGCTTGCCGTGCAACATCGCCGGCAGTGCATCGCGCAGCAGGTCGCTGGCGGCGATCCGCAGTTTGCCGTGCAGGCTCAGCGCGGTGTCGCTGCGTTCGATGGCCACGCGTTGCTGGGCGAGGATGGCGCCGGCGTCGGCGCGCTTGACCATCCGGTGCAGAGTGACGCCGGTTTCGGTTTCGCCATTGACCAGCACCCAGTTGGCCGGGGCGCGGCCACGGTAGCGCGGCAGCAATGAGCCGTGCAGGTTGAACGCGCCTTTTTTGGCGGTGGCCAGCAATGGCTCGCTCAGCAGGTTGCGATAGTAGAACGAGAAAATGTAATCCGGATCGAGCTTGGCAATCCGCTCGATCCACAACGGGTGGTTGGCGTCTTCCGGTGCATGAACCGCGATGCCTTTGTTGGCGCACAGTTGCGCGACGGAGGCGTAGAACGCATTTTCCTGTGGGTCATCGGCATGGGTGAATACCGCCGCAATGTCGTAGCCGCTGTCGAGCAGGGCTTGAATGCCGGCGCAGCCAATATCGTGGTAAGCGAAGACAACAGTTTTTGCGCTCATGAGAGAACCTGATCGGACGTGGAGTTGGAAGTGAGGCCGTCAACGGTGATGGCGGGTGCCGGCGTGGCGGGGTGCCCGCGCAGGACTTTTTCGATGAAGAAACGCGGGCGGGCGCGCACATCGCTGTACATGCGCCCCAGGTATTCGCCCAGCAGGCCCATGCCGATGAACTGGCCGCCGGTGAACACGAATAGCACGGCGAACAGCACGAACAGACCGTCGCCGGCCCATCCGGCGCCAAAGGCCAGGCGCAGGACGATCAGCGCCGCCGCGAACAGCACGCCGAGGCCGGCCATGGCGAAGCCGACGATGCTCAACAGACGCAGGGGCGTGGTGGTCATGCAGGTGATCAAGTCGAACATCAGGTTGATCAGGCGCATCGGGCTGTATTTCGAATCGCCGTGTTCGCGCTCGGCGTGGGCCACGGTGATTTCCGTGGTGTGGCGGGCGAAGCTGTTGGCGAGGATCGGAATGAACGTGCTGCGTTCGCGGCAGGCGAGCATCGCGTCGATGATGGTGCGACGGTAGGCGCGCAGCATGCAGCCGTAGTCGCTCATGGCGACGCCGGTGGAGCGTTGCACGGCGAGGTTGATCAGCTTCGACGGATAGCGGCGCAGCGCCGAATCCTGACGATTGCCGCGCACGGTGCCGACCACGTCAAAGCCCTTTTCGGCCTCGGCCACCAGGCGCGGGATCTCTTCCGGCGGGTTCTGCAGGTCGGCGTCGAGGGTGATCACCACGTCGCCCTTGCACTGTTCGAAACCGGCCATGATCGCCGCGTGCTGGCCGTAGTTGCGGTTGAGAATGACCGCCACGAACGGGCTGTCTTCGACTGACGCGGCGTCTTCGAGCAATTGCGCGGAGGCGTCGCGGCTGCCGTCATCGACCAGCACGATTTCGTAGTCATGCCGCAATTGCTGGCAGGCGGCCTGGGTGCGGCGCAGCAGTTCCGGCAGGCTGTCTTCTTCGTTGTAGACCGGGATAACGATCGACACGCAATGAATCGGATAAGGTCTCACGGGCGTTTCCCCATCAAATGTTCAATGGCCCCGACGACCCGGTCCAGATCCTGGTCGGTCATGTCGGGAAACAAGGGAATCGAGCACAGCCGCGCCGAGTTCCACTCGGTGTCGGGCAGGGACAGGTGCGGATCACGCTGGCGATACCAGGTGTGCAGGTGGGTGGCGATGAAGTGAATGCCCGTGCCGATGCCTTGCTCCTGCAAACCCTTCATGAAGGTTTCGCGGTCGATGCCGCAGCGCTCGCTGTCGATGCGCAGGATGAACAGGTGCCAGGCGTGCTGCTGGGCGTATTGCGGCACAGCGAGCGGTTGCACCGGCAGGCCTTCGAGTTTTTGCAGGTATTGCGTGGCCAGTTCGGTGCGGCGGGCGTTGATTGCGTCCAGACGCTCCAGTTGCACCAGCGCAATCGCGGCGTTGATATCGGCAAGGTTGTACTTGAACCCGGGCTCGATCACCTGGGCCTGGGGTTTGCGGCCGTGGGTCAGGCGGTCGTAGGCATCGACGCCGAGGCCATGAAACTTGAGCATGCGCACCCGGTTGGCCAGGGCTTCGTCGTCGGTGACGAACATCGCCCCTTCGGCACAGGTCATGTTCTTGATCGCGTGGAACGAGAAGATCGCGGTGCCTTGCGAACCCACGTGGCGGCCCTTGTAGCGGGTGCCGGCGGCATGGGCGGCGTCTTCGATCACGGCGATGCCGTGCTTGTCGGCCAGCGCGTAGAGCGGATCGAGATCGAACGCGGCGCCGGCGTAATGCACCGGAATGATCGCTTTGGTACGCGGGGTGATGGCGGCTTCGATACGCGCGGCGTCGGTCATCAGGGTGTCGCGGTCGACATCGACGAACACCGGCGTGGCGCCGAGCAGGGAAATCATGTTGGCGGTGGACACCCAGGTCTGCGACGGGGTGATGACTTCATCGCCGGGGCCGACTCCCAGCGCCAGCAACGTTACATGCATGGCACCGGTGGCCGAGGAAAGTGCCACGGAGTGGCGGCAACCGACGTACTGGGCAAACTGTTCTTCAAGAGCCTGGTTTTTCGGCCCGGTGGTGATCCAGCCGGAGCGCAGAACTTGCTCCACGGCGGCAATTTCTTCATCACCGATACTGGGGCGGGAGAAGGGGAGAAACGCCTGACTCATGCACACCTCATTGCAAAGAAAAAAGAAAAAGACCCATTGAACAATTGGATCCAATCAAAGCGTAGACGCGAAAAAATCCTTTGCATCAATAAGTTGCCAAGACGACATAACGTCGGGTTCGGTTGACTTTTCAGGCATTGCCCGGCAGCTTGGGCAGCGCCGGCACAGGACTCAGTGGAATTAAGGTTATGCCCGTTTTTGTGAAAGGAACATGAAAAACCGGTCGGCGAATCGTTTATCTGAAACCCATACAGCCACTGTTCAGACTTCTACCGTTTATCGCGGTTTTTAGTAGAAAAGTCCTACGGAAGTGTTCCCCTTATATTAAGAATGTTGCAGTTGTTAGTTGCTGTGTTGAACTGCTTTTACTCAAGGCCCGACGTTTGATTGACTTACCCGTTGCATCCCCCGACACCGTGAAAACCAACCCGATGACCGTGTATCTGGCGCGTTTGGCTCCCTCCAGCCAGCTCACCATGCGTTACGTTTTACAAGATGCCGCCGACCGTCTCGGCTTCGAAGACATGAACGTTGAAGAAATTCCTTGGCACGCGCTGCAACCGGAAGATGTCGTTGCGTTAGTCGCCGCATTGCGCGCCGACAATTACGCGCCGAATACGTCTTCGCTTTATGTAAACGCAATTCGCGGTGTGATGAATGAAGCCTGGCGCATGAGTCTTATCAGCCAGGAACATCTATTGAAGATGCGCTCGGTCAAAGGCATTGCCGGCACGCGACTGTCTCAGGGGCGCAATCTGAAGCGCACGCTGATTCATGAATTGATGGAAGTCTGCGCGGCCGATCCGCGACCACAAGGTTTGCGTGATGCAGCGGTGATTGCGCTGTTGTACGGCACCGGCATGCGCAAGTCGGAATCGGTGGATCTGGACCTGAATCAGGTCGACTTCACAGAGCGCAGTCTCTGTGTCACCGCCAAGGGCAACAAACAGCTGATCAAGTACGCGCCGGCCTGGGCGTTCGCCAAACTGAATGCCTGGCTGGAGTTTCGTCGTTCGGAACTCAAGGAAGGCGAAAGCGACGACGCGTTTCTGTTCAACCGCATTCGCCGTGGCAGCCACATCACCCGCGAGCGCATTACCAAGCACGCGATCTATTACATCGCCCGTCAGCGCGGCACCCAGGTCGGAGTGAAGATCATGCCCCATGATTTCCGGCGTTCGTTCATCACCCGGGTGATCGAAGAGCATGACCTGTCGATCGCCCAGAAGCTGGCCCATCACAGCAACATCCAGACGACCGCCAATTACGACGTGCGCGACGACAACGAGCGGCGCCGCGCGGTGGATCGCTTCGACCTGTAGTCAGGGTGTTGCAAAGACGTGGGCCGCTCCCAGAATGGACAACTGCACGGCGCTGCCGGCCGGTGGCGCGTGCATGCCCGAACTGCGCACCAGCAGTGAGCGACCGGGGCTGGCCTGGGAGCGAAGTTCCACCGTCAGGGTGCAGACGTTGCCGCCAAAGTCCCGATCAGTAACCACCGCGTGACAGCCGTCCGGGTCGGCGGGGATGTCTGACAGTTGCAGTTGTTCGGGCCGCAACATGATCTGCGCCGCGCCGGAAAAACCGTTGGTGTTGACCGCCACCCGGCCCAGGTCGCAATGGGCCCAACCGGCTTCGATCCGGGCGGGCATGACCACGGCTTCGCCGAGAAAACGCGCGGTCTGCTCGTCATCGGGGTAGCGATAGAGGTCCATCGGATGCCCCGATTGCACCAGCCGCCCATCACGCATGACGGCCAACTGGTCGGCGAACGACAGCGCTTCGCCCTGATCGTGGGTCACCAGAATCGTGGTCACGCCGGCGTCCTCCAGCAGGCGCGCGACCATTTTGCGCATGGCGCCGCGCAGGCCGGTGTCGAGGGCGGAAAAGGGCTCGTCGAGCAGCATCAGGCGGGGTCGCTGGGCCAGCGCCCGGGCGAGTGACACCCGCTGCTGTTGGCCGCCGGACAACTCGTGGGGCCAGCGCGCGGCCATGTCGGCGTTCAGGGCGACGCTGTCCATCAACGCCTGAATGCGCTCGGTTCGGGTGCTGCCGGTTTCCGCCAGCCCGAAGCCGATGTTGTCGGCCACGGTCATGTGCGGGAACAGCGCGCCGTCCTGCGGTACGTAACCGATCTGCCGTTGATACGCGGGCACAGCGTGGGTGCTGTCGACCAGGGTCTGGCCGTTCAGCGTCAGGCTGCCGGCGTCGGGGAATTCGAACCCGGCGATCATCCGCAACAGGGTGGTCTTGCCGGAGCCCGACGGGCCGACGATCACCGTGCGGCTGCCGGTCGGAACGGACAGGTTGATGGAGTCCAGCGCCGTTTGCGCGCCAAAGGATTTGCTTAAGGAAATGATGTCGAGAGCGTTCATCGGCCGGCACTGCGCCTGGATTGGTGATAGAGGATGGCCGTGAGCGGCAGCGACAGCAGCACCATCAGCAGGGCGTAAGGCGCTGCGGCGGCGTAGTCGATTTCGCTGGTCATGGCCCAGAAACCGGTGGCCAGGGTGCGCGTGCCGTTGGGCGCGAGCAGCAGGGTCGCGGTCAGTTCATTGGTGATCGCCAGAAACACCAGCGCCGCGCCCGCCGCCGCACCGGGCGCCGCCAGACGCAAGGTGATCAGCCACAGGGCACGCAACGGTGAGCGACCGAGGCTTTGCGCGATGTTTTCCAGCTCCACCGGCGCCTGTGCAAACCCGGCGCGCAGGCTGACCAGTGCCCGGGGCAGAAACATCAGCAGGTAGGCCAGCAGCACGGTGATCGTGGTCTGGTAGATCGGTCGGGCGAAGTGGATGGTCACGGTCACCAAAGCCAGCGCCACGACGATTCCCGGCAGTGCGCTGGTGATGTAGTTGCAGCCTTCGAGCAGGCGTTGCAGTTTGCCGGGGGCGCGGATCGACAGCCAGGCAATCGGGATCGCCGCGAGGCTGGTCAACAGCGCGCCGGCCACGCCGAACGACAGCGTCTGCAGCAACGCCGGCAGCAATTCGTTGCCTTGCCAGACCTCGGCACCGCCGGCGATCAGCCATTTGGCGAGGGTCAGCAACGGCACGCCGAGCGCCAGCAGGCAGGTCAGGCCTTGCAGGCACAGGCCCAGCGCGGCGGTGCGCCGTTGCAGGCGCACGGTGCGTTGTTCGCGAGCGCTGCCGGAGCCGACGCGGGCGTATCGCGCATGACCACGGGCGCCGGATTCCACCAGCAGCATCGCCAGGCAACACAGCGCCAGAACGCTGGCGAGCATGTTGGCGGCGGGGCCGTTGAAGGTGGATTTGAACTGGTCGAAAATCGCCGTGGTGAAGGTGTCGAAACGGATCATCGCGTACAGGCCATATTCGGCCAACAAATGCAGGCCGACCAGCAACGCACCGCCGCAGATCGCCAGGCGCAGTTGCGGCAACACCACCCGGAAAAACACGGCCCACGGCTTGAGACCGAGGGATTCGGCGACGTCTTCAATCGCCGGATCGAGACGACGCAATGTCGCCGCAATCGGCAGATAGAGGAACGGGAAATAGGCGATCACCGACACCAGCACCCCGGCCGGCAATCCATTGATCGACGGAATCAGACTGACCCACGCGTAGCTGTGTACGAACGCCGGCACTGCCAGGGGCGCGACCGCCAGCAATGACCAGAGCCGTCGGCCCGGCAGATCGGTGCGTTCGGTCAGCCACGCCAGCGTGGTGCCGAGCACGATGCAGATCGGCAGCGTGATCAGCACCAGCAGCACGGTGTTGATCAGCAGCTCGGCGACCCGAGGGCGGAAGACCAACGCTTCGATGGTCGCCCAGCCGGTGTACCACGAAACGCCGATCACAAAGCCGATCGGCACCAACGACAGCAGCGACACGGCGATGGCCAGCACGACCACCCACGGACTCCCGCGCCCATTGAGGGCGCGGGTCCGGCGTGACAAATGGGCGGAGGGCGCCGCAGCGATCTCCGCGGGCAGCGGTTCAGGCATCAATTACAGCAGTCCTGCCTGGGTCATCAGTTCGACGGCTTTCTTGCTGTCGAGCTTCGATGCATCGACTTTCGGCGCGTCCAGATCCTTCAACGGCACCAGTTTGGGGTTGGAAGCAGCGTCCTTGCCCACCGCGTATTCAAAGGATTTGCCGGTGCGCAGCACTTCCTGGCCTTGCTTGCCGGTGATGTACTGGAGGAATTTCTGCGCCTCCTCCTGGTGTTTGCTGGAAGCCAGCACGCCACCGCCGGAAATGCTCACGAACGCACCCGGATCCTGATGCTTGAAGTAGTGCAGGGCGGTGTTCTTGCTGTTTTCACCGGTCTTGGCCTGATCGACGAACGCGTAGTAGTGGTAGATCACGCCGCTGTCGACTTGCCCGGCGTTCACTGCTTTGAGCACCGAGCTGTTGCCACGGTAAGCGGTGAAATTGGCTTTCATGCCCTTGAGCCATTCGAGGGTGGCGGCTTCGCCTTTCTGCTCCAGCACGGCGGCGACGATGGCCTGGAAATCCGCACCGGCCGGCGACGCGGCCCAGCGACCTTTCCAGGCCGGGCTCGCCAGATCCATCAGGGATTTGGGCAGGTCTTTTTCCGGCAACTTGGACGGGTTATAGACGAACACCGTGGAGCGCGCGGCGATACCGACCCATTGGCCGTGGGCCGGGCGATACGCAGCGTCGACTTGCTCAAGTGTCGCCGGAGCCACGGGCGCGAACAGCTTGGCGTTGTCCACCAGCACCATGGCCGGGGAGTTTTCTGTCAGGAACACATCCGCCGGCGACGCCGCACCTTCCTGCACGATCTGGTTGCCCATCTCCGTGTCATCGCCGTTGCGCACCGTGACCGGTATCCCGGTTTCCTCGGTGAAGCCAGCGACCCAAGCCTTGGTCAGGGTTTCGTGCTGGGCGTTGTAGACCACCAGGCCGACGGAATCGGCGGCAAACGCCTGCCCGGCAGCGAGCAGCGCGGTCGCCAGCGCGGCCTGTTTCAGAAAGGACGGAACGGATGGACTCATGGCGGGGCAGCTCCTGTTTTTAGACGTTATGGTTTGCGAGAACCCGCAGGGGATTCAAATGCGAATGCTTTGCAAAAATAGAGTCGCGGCAATGTAGGGTGGCAAACGAGAAAAATACGTCAAAGAAATCGTTAATAAATGTCATTGCCATTCAGATTAGCAGCGTCTGGCCGCTTGCACGGCGGCCGTACGTCATGCCGATTGGAGGAGGGATCAGGAGGAGGGTGGGCAGCCGCGTGAGCCGGTGGAGGCCTGACTGATCAACGCAGCCAGGCGCTTGACGTTGTTCTGCTGGGCCACCACCAGGTCGTCGATGGTCGGCCCGGACGGGGTTTGCAGCAGCGAACGGCAGGCGATCAGGGCGTCGTCCCCGGTGTTGGCCTGGCGCAGGCGCCATTTGACGTCGATCAGCCCGTATTGCCCGGGAATCGAATCGAAGCGTTGCACATCGATGCGCACCGAGGTTTTACGCTGGCCGCCGGCATTACTGAGCTGATCCACCAGCGCGCTGCGCAATTCATCACTGAGGCTCGCGCCCCACCATTCGGTCTCCAGAATCGCCAGACCGCTGTTGCCCTGGCGGATGACGATCTGTGGCCGATCAACCTGCGGCGGCACGCTGATGCCCTCGATGGCGATTTCCGAACCGGCGCGGCCGGCCATCGGTTGCGTCGGCGTCAGGGTGTGAAAGTTGATCGGGGCGCTTTTGCAGGCGCCCAGCAGCAGGCCGATCGCGAGCACGGTGAACTTCAGCTTTAAAGCCATGGGACAGCTCCTGTGCTCAATTGCGCGGCGGCCCTTTGAGGTCCAGCGGCGCGGCGTTGTCGGGGCGGCCGCGAATCAACGATTCCGGATGACGGCCCAGATAATCGGACAGCTCACGCAACGAACGGGACATGCGCCCGAGTTCGTCGAGGGTCTCGGTCAGTTGTTCGCGTTGCGGCGAGTCTTCGGCCAGGGTCGAACTGGCCGATTGCAGGGTCTTGCTCACGTCGGCGAGGGTGTTCTGCACGCCGGGCAGGGTCTTGGCGTTGAACTGGGTCAGGCCTTTGCGCAATTCCACGAGGTTGCTGTCGAGGTTGCCGGCAATCCGTTCCACCGGCAGCTTGTTGAGCTTGTCGATCATCGCTTCGAGTTTTTCCTGCAACTGTTCGAGGCTGCCGGGAATCGTTGGAATACTGATCGGGCGAGCCGTTGGATCAAACGCGACTTTCTCGGCTTTCGGGTAGAAGTCCAGCGCGATGTACAACTGGCCGGTCAGCAGGTTGCCGCTGCGGGCCTGGGCGCGCAGGCCGTTGTCGATAAAGGTGCCGATCAGGCGCACGGCGGCGGCTTCGTCCTCCGGATTGTGCTCGAGTACCTTGAGCATCTTGACGTGAGCCTGGCCGAGGCGTTGCGGGTAGATCACGATGCCGACGTTGAGCGGGAAGCTGCGTTTTTTCGCATCGAAGTCCAGGTTGACGCTGACCACCCGGCCGATTTCCATGCCGAGGAATTCCACCGGCGCATCGACTTTCAGCCCGCGCAACGCCTGATCGAAACGCAGGCTCAGGTACTGCGCCTTGCCGTTGGGCGGGGCGAGGGCGGTTTGCTGGTCCTCAAACAGGTCGTAAGTCCTTTCTTCGGCGGCGGCAACGTCGTTGGGGCTGTACTCCGGCGCGCGGAAGGCGATGCCGCCGACCAGCAAGGTCGACAACGATTCGGTTTTCACCGCAAAACCGTTGGCACCGACGTTGACGTCAATGCCGCTGGCGTTCCAGAACCGGGTGTTTTCGGTGACGTAGGCGTCGTTTGGCGCGTGGATGAACACCTCGATGTTCACCCCTTTGCCATCGGCGTCCAGCGCGTAGGCCACCACTTGTCCCACCGGGATCTTGCGGTAATAGACCGGCGAGCCGATGTCCAGCGAACCGAGGTCCGAAGCGTGCAGGTTGAAGCGTTTTCCCGGCTCGCCGTAGGTGATCGGCGGCGGGTTCTCCAGGCCTTTGAAGTGTTTTGCGCGCGAGTTGGACTGACCGATGTCGGCGCCGATGTAGTCACCGGACAGCAACGTGTCGATGCCCGAGACTCCGCCCGCACCGATGCGCGGACGGACGACCCAGAACTGTGAGTCTTCGCGGGTAAAGGTTTCGGCCTGCTTGGCCAGTTTGATCGTGGCGTTGACGCTTTTCTGGTCGTCGCTCAGCTCGACGTCCGTGACCTGGCCGATGACCACGTTGCGGTATTTGACTTCGGTCTTGTTGGCGGTCAGGCCGCTGCCGGTCTTGAAGGTGACGACGATGCTGGGGCCTTCCTGCATCAGGTTGTGCACCACCAGCGAGATGCCCACCAGCACCGCAATGATCGGCACGATCCACACCAGCGAGATGCTGAAACGCCGGGTCTTGACCGGCGCCTGGCCCGGCGCTCGCGGTTGATCGGCGGCTGACGACTCCATCCATGACCTCCAGGGTGTGTTGGGCACTGAGCGTCAGGAACGCAAAAGCACTTCATCAATATAGAAGTGCTTCGCGATAGAGCAAATGTGCAGGACGCATTAACCGCGACGCGTCATCCCAGCAGCTCCCGCAGGCGATACCAGAACATGCCCAGTGCCAGCAGTGGCGAACGCAGCGCCGGGCCGCCGGGGAAGGTCATGTGCGGCACATTGCTGAACACGTCCATGCCCTGACTGTGACCGGCATGAATCGCTTCGCCCAGCAGCTTGGCGCACCAGTGGGTGACGTTCAGACCGTGGCCGGAATAGCCCTGGGCATAGAACACGTTCGGGTGCTGCTTCAAACGGCCGACCTGCGGGAAGCGGTTGGCGGTGATGCCGATCTTGCCGCCCCACTGATAGTCGATGCGCACATCCGCCAGTTGCGGGAACACCTTGAGCATCTTTGGCCGCATGTAGGCGGCGATGTCGGCCGGATCCCGCCCCGAATAATGGCAGGCGCCGCCGAACAGCAAGCGTCGGTCCGCTGAGAGCCGGTAGTAATCGAGGCCGACTTTCTGGTCGCACAGCGCCAGATTTTGCGGAATCAGTTCGGCGGCGCGTTCCGCCGACAGCGGTTCGGTGGCGATGATGTAACTGCCGGCGGGCAGGACCTTGCCGCTGAGTTGCTGTTCGAGTTCGTCCAGGTGCGCGTTGCAGCCGAGCACCAGACTGCCGGCGCGCACGGTGCCGCTCTGGGTGCGCACCTGAACGGTCGGGCCGTGGACGATTTCCAGCACCGGGCTCTGTTCGAAAATACGCACCCCGAGGGAGGCTGCCAGCCGCGCTTCGCCCTGCACCAGATCCAGCGGATGCAAGTGGCCCGAGCCCATGTCGATCAGGCCGCCCTTGTAGACACCCGCGTTCACCACTTGCTGACGAATCAGCTCAGGGGCGACCAGCCGCGTTTCATGGCGGTAACCCAACTGCGCCAGGCTTTCCTGCTCGGTCTTGAAGGCGTCGAACTGCGCCGGGGTGTTGGCCAGCTCGCAGAAGCCCCAGCGCAGGTCGCACTCGATGGCGTTGTCGGTGATGCGCTGGCGCACCAGCTCCACCGAATCGATCCCGGCCCGGTGCAGGTAGCGCACGCCTTCACTGCCGACATGCCGGGCGAAGCCTTCGACGTCATGGCCGATGCCGCGAATCAACTGCCCGCCATTGCGCCCGCTGGCGCCCCAGCCAATGCGCCGGGCTTCGAGCAGAATCACCGAGAGCCCGCGCTGTGCCAGTTCAATGGCGGTGTTGACGCCGGTGAACCCGCCGCCGATCACGCAGACATCGGCGATCAGGTCGCCCGCCAGTTCGGGATAAGGTGTGCTGGCCCGGGCCGACGCGGCGTAATAGGAGAGGGCGTGTTCCTGGGTGTACTGATTCATTTGTTCGACTTCACTTTGCTCCAGGACCGGGTCATCAGACGCATGATCGACTGGGGCGGGGTAGAGGAGATGTAGAGCTTGTCGAGGACTTCCTGGGACGGATAGACCTCGGGATTGTTGACCAGCTCCGGATCCATGTATTGCTTGGCCGCCGGGTTCGGGTTGGCGTAACCCACCGAGGCGCTGACCTTGGCGATCACTTGCGGATCGAGCAGGTAATTGATGAAGGCGTGGGCTTCCTTGGTATTGCCGGCGTCGGCGGGAATCGCCAGCAGGTCGAACCACAGGTTCGCGCCTTCCTTGGGAATCGAGTAGGCGATGTTCACGCCGTTCTTGGCTTCCTTGGCACGGTTGGCAGCCTGGAACACGTCGCCGGAATAACCGAAGGCCACGCAGATGTCGCCGTTGGCCAGGTCGGACACGTATTTCGAGGAGTGGAAATAGGTGATGTACGGCCGGATGCTCAGGAGTTTCTCTTCGGCCTTCTTGTAGTCCTCGGGTTTCTCGCTGCGCGGGTCCATGCCCATGTAGTTGAGGATCGCCGGGAACACCTCATCGGCCGAGTCCATCATCGACACACCGCACTGGGTGAGTTTTTTCAGGTTTTCCGGTTCGAACAGCACGGCCCAGGAATCGATGTGATCGATGCCCAGCACTTGCTTGACCTTGTCGACGTTGTAACCGATGCCGTTGGTGCCCCACAGGTACGGCACCGAATGCTCGTTGCCCGGGTCGTTTTTCTCAAGCAGGGCCAGCAGTTTCGGGTCGAGGTTTTTCCAGTTCGGCAGCTGCGAGCGGTCCAGTTTGAGGAAGGCGCCAGCCTTTACCTGACGGGCGAGAAAGTGGTTGGACGGTACAACCACGTCGTAACCGGTGCGACCGGCGAGCAGTTTGCCTTCAAGGGTTTCGTTGGAGTCGAAGACGTCGTAGATCACCTTGATCCCGCTGGAGGACTGGAAGTCGGCGAGGGTGGTTTCGCCAATGTAATCGGTCCAGTTGTAGACGCTGACCTGGGGTTGGGCGAGAGCACCGGCACTGCACGCCAGGGCCAGCGCGGCGGGGATCATGGATTTCAACAGACGCATATCGACACCTCTTCGAATTATTGGATTTTTCAGGCGACTCTTGCTGATCGTTCCCACGCTCCGCGTGGGAATGCCTCAATGGACGCTCTGCGTCCGCTTTGTGACGCGGAGCGTCACGGGCTGCATTCCCACGCAGAGCGTGGGAAAGATCGTGGGTTGGTTTTTGTTGTTTTAATCAGACGCTCAGCAACAGGAACTCCCGCTCCCAGGAACTGATCACGCGCTTGAAGTTTTCATGCTCGGCGCGTTTCACCGCGACGTAGCCGCGCACGAACTTGCTGCCCAGGTATTGCGCGACGGTGTCGCACTCTTCCATCTGGGTCAGGGCTTCTTCGATGGTGATCGGCAGGCGCAGGTTGCGGCGCTCGTAAGCCCGGCCTTCGACGGCGGCGCTCGGTTCGATGCCTTCGACCATGCCGATGTAGCCGCACAGCAGGCTCGCCGCGATGGCCAGGTACGGGTTGGCGTCGGCGCCGGGCAGACGGTTTTCAACCCGCATCGCCTCAGGCCCGGAGGTCGGCACCCGCAGGCCGACGGTACGGTTTTCTTCGCCCCATTCGACGTTGACCGGGGCCGAGGTGTCCGGCAGGAAGCGGCGGAACGAGTTCACGTTCGGCGCGAACATCGGCAGCACTTTCGGGATGTACTTCTGCAGGCCGCCGATGTGATGACGGAACAGGTCGCTCATGCTGCCGTCGGCATTGGCGAAAATCGGTTGGCCGCTGGCGATCTCGACCACGCTCTGATGCAGGTGCATCGCGCTGCCGGGCTCGTCACCGATCGGCTTGGCCATGAAGGTCGCGGTCACGTTGTGCTTGAGCGCGGCTTCACGCAGGGTGCGTTTGAACACGGTGATCTGGTCGGCCAGATCGAGCGCGTCGCCGTGGCGGAAGTTGATTTCCATCTGCGCCGGACCGTCTTCGTGGATCAGCGTGTCCAGGTCCAGGCCTTGCAGTTCGCACCAGTCGTAGACGTCTTCGAACAGCGGATCGAATTCGTTGGCGGCGTCGATGGAAAACGACTGACGACCGCTTTCGGCGCGACCGGAACGGCCCAGCGGTGCCTTGAGCGGCAAGTCCGGGTCTTCGCAACGCTGGGTCAGGTAGAACTCCATTTCCGGCGCCACGATCGGCTTCCAGCCTTTGTCGGTGTACAGCTGCAGGACTTTCTTTAGCACGTTGCGCGGCGACAGTTCGATCGGGTTGCCGAACTTGTCGAAGGTGTCGTGGATAACGATGGCGGTCGGCTCGATGGCCCACGGGATCACGTACACCGCATCGCTCACCGGCTTGCAGACCATGTCGATGTCGGCCGGGTCGAGCAGGTCGTAGTAGATGTCGTCGTCGACAAAATCCCCGGTTACCGTTTGCAGCAGCACACTTTCCGGCAGGCGCATGCCTCGCTCATGCAGGAACTTGTTGGTCGGTGCAATTTTGCCGCGGGCGATGCCGGTCAGGTCGCTGACCACGCATTCCACTTCGGTAATCTTGTGATCTTTCAGCCACGTGAACAGCTGATCGAAAGGGGCATTCATAAAGACCTCGTCGTTGGTTTTGTTGACGCGGGGGAAGGCGATTTCATCTTTCGCAGACTTCCCCTGAGGCGCGTTGACGACTATCTTGGGCGGGCCTTGACGTTCCATCTATCCACTTTCAGCAGCACCAAAGCGCACCAAAAGAGTGCGCAAGGTCTCCCATGACAACGTGTAATCCGCTACAGGTTCAAGCTTTCAACACCGCCGATGTCACCGAACAGATCCGCGCCACGCCGGGTTGGGTTCAGCATTACCAGCAGATGTCGCCGGGGCATTTCGCCGGGCAGATCCGCTATCTGGATTTGCAGGGTGTGGAGGTTTACGAAGAACAGATGAACACCCGGGTCGAGCAGAATTTCAGCGCGCCGGAAGGGTCGCTGGCGTTCTGTTTCGATCGCAGCGACAACGCGCTCTATCTGCTCAATGAAGAGAGCCGCAACATCTGGATCACCCCGGAGAACTACCAGGAAATCGCCGTGGTGTTCGGCCCGGAATTCGTCCAGCGCAACGGCCTGGACGTGGCCAGGCTGGAAGGTCTGTTCATGGCGCCGCTCAATGGCGCGCAGAACGGATTGTTCAGTCGCTGGTTAAGCTCGACCCTCACGAAGTTGTCGCAAACCCTTGATCAGCCAAGCA
Source organism: Pseudomonas sp. B21-021 (assembly GCF_024749205.1). Taxonomy (NCBI): domain Bacteria; kingdom Pseudomonadati; phylum Pseudomonadota; class Gammaproteobacteria; order Pseudomonadales; family Pseudomonadaceae; genus Pseudomonas; species Pseudomonas sp. B21-021. The sequence goes on along the minus strand of NZ_CP087192.1, from coordinate 3,388,257 downwards.
AAGAAGCACTGACTCAACAGTTGCTGGAGGACTGTCTGTTTATCCTCGACAACGCGAGCGTGTGCCTGGATGGCGGTGGTTTGCAGCGTCGCGCCGAAGAGCGAATCACCCTCAAGCGCGTGGGCGAGTGGGCGGCGGATTCGCCGGAAGAAACCCTCAATCTGCTGGAACTGTCGCGGGTGGCCGGGGTTTCCTTGCGGCAGTTGCAGCAGACGTTCAAGGCGTACACGGGGATGTCGCCGAGCCATTGGCTGCGTTTGCGCCGGCTTAACAGTGCGCGGCGGGAATTGCTCAAATGCTCGCCGGCAGATACCACGGTGGCGGAGGTCGCGATGAACTGGTCGTTCTGGCATTTGGGCCGTTTTTCAAGCAGTTACCGGGCGATGTTCAAGGAGTTGCCGAGCGAGACCTTGAAGCGCTCATCGTCGATGTGACGGGCACTCTGCACCACAAAAAAAGACGGGAGAGGTTTCGGTATTCGCCGAAATCTCTCCCGTCTTTTTCATTTATTGATAGGCCGATGTTGCCAAGCCTGTTGCGCTACCGACTAACCAACTCTGAGACGCTTGAAGGAGGATGAAAGGGATCTTTTCATCAGTCTGGCCATCGGGGTTTCTATTTCTTTATGGATGACATGGGACGCACCTATCATCAAAGCGATGGTGCCCCAGAGCAGCAAATGTGGATTGATGGCCGGATAAGCCATATTGAAGATCATGAAGCCGATCATTTGATGCAGCAGGTAAAGCGGGTAAGTCAGGGCGCCCAATGCTGTCCAGTCGAACTTCCCGATGGCTGACGTTTTGTGCGTCGCGATAAAAAGAAACGTCATGAAAAACAGGGCAATGACACCGCAGATGATCAAGGCGTCGTATTCGGTCGAATATTTCAGTTCGATCGACTCGGCCCAGGTGATCGCGTTGTAGCTGGCCAATGCCTGTGCAGCGGCCAGCAGGGAAATACGCGCTTTGGTAAAACCCTTGTCCCATATGATGTAGAACGTAGCGCCAGCGATGAAATAGGCCGCGTAGTCGGTGATCAGTACCGAGCGCAACTTTTCGAAAGCAAAGACTTCCGCTGTGGCTGAAACCAGCAGCCAAAGTACAAGGAACGTTTCTATTTTCTCTATCTTCTTGAAAGCCAACAGAATGGCGATCATCAGGTAGAACTTTATTTCGACGAACAGTGACCAGTAGACCCCGTCTATGGGCGGCACACCGAGCACGTCACCGAGGAATGTCATGTTGATCACGTATTGATAAAGGTCAGCCGAAAATCTTGGCTGCCCAATGGCCAGCGTGACCAGAAAAGTGATCGTGCAGCACACCCAGAATGCCGGGCAAAGGCGGATGACGCGGGAAATGAAAAACACTTTGAGGTTGTTGCTCGAAGCCGTCATCAGGATGACGAATCCACTGATCATGAAAAACAGCTCGACCCCCAGATAACCGTATTTGGCCACGTCAGCCAGCAGCGGGTAGGGCATTACAGACATATCGCCCCTCGCATACCCGCGAAACGCATAGTGAAAAAACACCACGGCGATCGCTGCGAGGAAGCGCAACAAGTCCAGCTCGTTCAGTCGCCGGTTGTTCATGTACAGGCGCTCCAGACTCGTCAGCGCGGATCGATAACTGAGGACTGTGTCGTGTGAAATTCGACTCAAGGCCAAAGCGGTGTAGGGTTGCTCAAGGACTGCGTAGCCACATGCGGATGTAATCGACTTCGAACGTGGAGGGCAGGTCAGCATCGTCGACCACGCCGAACCATTTCCACATGGCCTCACTGTCAAAGACGATCTGCATGGGGTAGAAAAAGTGGTTGTTCTTCGACTCCCTGACCAGCACGCCATCGACGTACCAGCGCAGGGTATCGGGCTGCCAGTCGAAGCCGTAGACATGAAAGTCACTGGCCAGCCGCCAGGGGCTGGTCCAGGTGCTGCCGTTGGCGATATGTTCGGTGCTCTGTGGCGTGGCCCAAAGGTGGGCGTTCATGTTGTAGGCGCGGTCTGAAGCCGCTTCTTTGGTCTTGCCGCCGATTTCAAAGATATCGATTTCGGTGGCGTTGTCGGCCATCCCTGTCCACGCCAGCCAGAATGCGCTGGAACCCGCAGAGTTCATGGGTTTGGCACGGGCTTCGTAATAGCCGTAGAAGCCACGTTCGAGGGTACGAACCATGGCTGAGGTGTAATCCTTGAAACCGAGCTGGACGTACTTCGGTGGCAAGGTTTCCTTGCGAAAGACAATCTTCAGATGGCCGTTGCTGACGCTGGCATTGCGCTCGGTGAACAACGCCGGCTTGCGTCCCAGCGACTCGTTGCCGATAGCATTGTTGACGTGCCAGCGTGTGCGATCGAGGGTGGTGCCATCGAACTCGTCGGACAGTGTCGTGTTGAGCAACCACCGGCCGGCATTGGCCTGATCGGACAACGGCAGATCCGGATGGATGTGGGACGGCAGCGCGTCCAGGGGGCCGACACGTGTCCAGGTATCGGCCTGAACCGGTATGGCCACGGTCCACTTGTCTGCCAGGTACCGAAATACGCGCTGGCGCTCCGCGAGCGAGGCAAGCGGGCGGTCATACACCAGGACTTCGGCGATGTCGCCGCGAAAGTTTTCGGCATTACCGACGGCATTGCGCCCCACGCCATACGGTCCCAGTGGCACGTCCTGCAGCTCAAGGACAGAAACCGTCGGTTCATAGGCACCGGTTTGCGACAGGCTGACAGCGAAATTCGGCAGCACGTTATCGTTGCTGGCGGCTTGCGGTCGCGAACTGAACAACCGTTGCCAGGGATCGACGCCGGCCTGCTCCGGCAACCGACGGGACACGATCAGTACGGTCGCAGACCCTTTGGCCGTGCGCAGGGCCCGGCCCAGTAATCCCGAGTTACCGCTCAAGCGCACCACTGACTGGCCATTGAGGCTGTTCTCCATCCGTTGTGGCGGCGAAGAAGCGCCATCGACTGTCGCATCATTGGCCTTGCCTGATTTGTCGCTCCAGCGCTGGAGACGGTTCTGCGCATCCAGGCTCATCGTCGACGCGTCGGCGGCGTCCAGCCACAACACGAGCCCGGTACTCGGCACAGCAGGAGGCGCCTGCGCGGCGTTGCTTGCCAGCGAAACCGAAAACAGCGCGGCCAGCAGACATTCCTTGAACATCGGCATCACTTCACCGCAACGGGTGCCGGAATCTTGAATGAAGATTGATACCCCTGCGGATTGCACGACTGCCAGCGCCAGGTATCGGTGATCATTTGTTCCAGGCCGCGCTGTGCGCTCCAGCCCAGTTCGCGTCCTGCCTTGCCTGGATCGGCCCAGCATTTGGCGATGTCACCGAGACGTCGAGGGGCGAAGCGGTAGGGAATGCTGATGCCGGTGATGTCCTCGAAACTGTGGATGATCTGCAGCACGCTGTAGCCAACGCCCGTGCCGAGGTTCCAGAAGTGAATCCCGTTGTTGTGCTGCAGCACTTGCAGTGCCTTGAGGTGACCGATGGCCAGGTCGACCACGTGGATGTAGTCGCGCACGCAGGTCCCGTCGACGGTGGGATAGTCGCTGCCGTACACCGTGAGTTCGGGTATCCGGCCTATGGCGACCTGCGTCAGGCACGGCAACAGGTTGTTGGGGCGGCCCCTCGGGTCTTCGCCGATCATTCCGCTTTCGTGGGCGCCGATCGGGTTGAAGTAACGCAATAACCCGATGCTCCAGCGCGGGTCGGAGGCGCACAGATCCGTCAGCAGCTCTTCGATCATGAGCTTGGTGCGGCCATAGGGATTGACCGGTTTGCCGGTGCCGACATCTTCGGCGATCGGCGTATTTGTTGGCTCTCCGTACACCGTGGCCGAAGAACTGAACACCAGTTGGAATACGTTATTGCGGGCCATCGCCTGGCACAGGTCGAGCGTGCCGGCAACATTGTTGGCGTAGTAGTCCAGCGGCTTGCGCACGCTTTCCTCGACGGATTTGAGACTGGCAAAGTGCACCACGGCCTCGATGTCGTACCGGCTGAAGATATCGTCGAGCAGCACCGGATCGCGAATATCGCCCTTGATGAAGTCGACGCGGGTCAGGGTCAGTTGTTCAAGGCGCCGGATGCACTCTCGACAGCTGTTGCACAGGTTGTCGAGCACCAACACCTTGTGGCCGGCGTTAATGAGGGCCAAAGCCGTGTGCGAGCCGATGTAGCCGGCCCCGCCAGTAATCAACGTGGTTTTGCGCATGATGAGGTCTTCCTGTCTCGAGGGACTGAACTCAGCGGGAGGTGAAAACCGATTTGAATTCCTGTGGCCAGTGCGGGTGCATGACGCTGTAACCCACGGCATAACTCAGCACGCCGACCACGATGCTGCCGATCAAGTGCAGATAGCCCTGTAGTCCCAGCTGCGGTAGCACGACCAGCACGGTTGCCGCCATGACCAGTGAAGCGATAACGCTGCGGTAACTGGCTTCGAAAAAGCCGCGCCAGCTGTAACCGACCGCCGTGTTGAGGCCACGGATCTGCAGCGGCGTGATGACCAGCATTCGCGCAAACAGAGCGCCGGCTGCGGCCATGCCGCCGTACAGATTGCCGAGGGTGTAGACCAGCGCCAGGGCCAGCGCGGTGGTCAGCACTTCGGCCTTGATTGTGAGGTGGCTGCGGTTGACCGCCACCAGTGCGGTGGTGGCGTACATGGCGCTGTTGCCGATGGCTGCCGTGCAGGCCAGCACTTGCAGCAGAGGAATGGCTTCGGCCCATTTGGCGCCGAAGATCAGCAGGATCAGATCGTTTGCCGTGAGTGCGATGCCGATGAACAGCGGCGTCAGCAGAAAACCGCTGACAGCGGTTGAATCGCCAATGATCCCGATCAATCGTTTGGGCTCTGCGCTGCGCCGGGAGAACGCCGGCAGCGCATAGCTCAGCAAACCGTTGTAGATGGCGGTGCGTGGCAGTTCGATGATGCGCATCGCCATGTTGAACATGCCGACGGCGTTCGCGCCGGCGGTGATGCCCAGAACCACGTTGACCCCGCGTTGCAAGGTTTGCGAGCTCAGCGCGTTGATGGCCACCGGTGCGCCTGACCTCAACAACTCGCGCAGGATCGGACCGTCGATGTGAAACGGGATGCGCCGCGGGTCTGCACACATCAACACAATGATCGACACCAGCTCCATGATCAGCGCCTGGGCAATGACCGCCCACGCACCCAGTCCCCAAAGCGCAACGGCAATGCCGCCGACGCCACCCGCCACCTTGCCCAGCAGCGTGCGCGACGCCAGCATCCTGAAGTTGCTGCTGCGGCGCATCTGCGCCACATAGACCCGCGCCATCATGGTGAACAGGATCTTCAGCGAGGCGACCGCCGTCATCCATTGCAGCACCGGATCCGGGGTGTACAGCATGACGGCGCCCGAAATAACGCCGATGCTTACCAGACTGACGAGCACCGCCGCCCAGTAGGCTGTGCTGATGTGTTTGTCTTCCAGCCGCTCAAGTCGTACCAGCGGGTCTTCTAGCACCGACGAATACACCAGACCGATCAATTCGACGATGGCAATGATCACCGTGCCCACCCCCAGCTCGGCTGGCGACAGCAGCCTGGCGTAAGCGACAAAGGTAATCATCGACAGCAGGATCAGGCCGAATTTCTCGGTGAAGATCCAGGTCAATGTCATCAGGCGGTGGTTGGCCATGGCGGATACCGGTTCAATGAGCCGTGGTTGACGCCGTTGTATTGCGCAAGGTTCTGGCGCGGGCATAGAGGTAGCGCAAGGTCGGTTTGCCATTGGCGAAGATCAGCGTTTGCCATGAGCAATCGAGCATTCGCCGGTACACGCCGAGGACCTGGTCATGCTCGCCACGTCGGGAAAACGCTTCGAGAAAATCGGTGTGGTTGCCCAGCTCGAAATTGATCCGCTGCTGGCGGGTCAGTTGCGTGCCGTAGCGGGCGAGGTACACCTCGATGAAGCGGATTTTGTTCTGGTAGTACTTTTTCGGATTCGCGGTCATGTTGCCGCCATTGACCGTGCGCTCCAGCAGCACCTCCGGCACCGTGTGGATCTCCCAGTGCTCGGCGATCCGGGTCCACATGAAGCGGTCTTCGGAATAACGCAGGCTGGCATCGAAGCCGCCGAGTTGCATGATCACGTCACGTTTGACCAGCGCGGTCGAGACGCCATTGACGACGTTGGCGTGGATGAAATCGTAGAAATGCCTGCCGTGCTTGAGCCGGTCGTCCAATTGGCGCCTGCCGTCGCTGTAATTGACTTGCGCGTAGCAGTCGATCAGCCCCACCGGCCGGCCCTGGCGGGTGAGTTCGTCATACAGTGCCAGCTGCAATTCCAGCTTGCGCGGGTGCCATTGGTCATCGGCATCGAGCATCGCCACAAACGTCTCTGCGGAGTGCCGCATTCCGTGATTGCGGGCGCTGGCCTGGCCTTCGTTGGCTTGCTGCAACAGCGTCAGGCGAAACGGCGCGACGAAGTCTCTGACCCGTTGGGGTCCGTCATCGGTAGAGCCATCGTCGATGACGATCACGTGATCGGGCAGTCGGGTTTGCCGGGCCAGGGACGTCAGTGTCTGCTCGATGCTGTCGGCGCCGTTGTACATCGGAATGATGACGCACACTGAATCTGCTGAACGGGGAGCTTGGTTTGGCACGGTGATTCTCCTTGGGTTACGCGCTGGCGGAATCGCGCGGTAGTGCGCTGCCCGACGAACGCTGACGCAGCGCTGCCGGTGAGGATTCGGGATAGGTCGCGTGGTGGTGCCGGAAGGTCAGGGCCAGCGTGCAGAACACCAGAAACTCGGCGGAGCGGTAGTTGGGAATCACGTAGGCCACATAGTTGGTGATGGCGAACAGGCCGATGATGACCAGCGCACTGGCGCGAAACCGGGCTGCCTGATTCGCCGTCACGGCGCGGTATTGCTTGAACAGTGCTTCACCCAACATCAGCGCCAGCGCCGTCAACTGGATGAGGCCGCCGTTGAGCAGGGTTTCCATGTAGCCGCTGTGGGCGTTGCCGATGTAACCCCAGCGGGTGATGAACGCATCGGCATCAGGGCTGGACCAGAAGGCGCCGAAGCCGTAGCCCTTGAGAAACTGGCTGTCGATGAAAGGCGCGAGCAGTTCCCAGATCAACGTGCGATCGGTCAGTGACGGGTCGCGACCGGCCATTTCCAGCAGTACCGCAAAGTTGCTGTACAGAAACAGGCAAACCAGCAGGTAAAGGACGGTGCATCCCAGGAACAGCAGCTGTGAGCGATTGATGCCCAGGCGGATCATCGTGAGGAAGTACCAGTAGCTGATCGTGCCGGAAATGATCAGCGCCACGCCGGTGGCTGACTGGGCAAGCAGGATCGCGACCAGCGAAAAGAATGAACAGAAGAGTGCCCAGCGATTACGCTGCCGGATCATCGGCAGCAACAGCACGATGGCGATCGCGTTGAGCCGGGCGCCGGCATTCTTTTCGGCGAAAACGCCTTTGAATGCGCCATCGCGAATGCCCCCGGAGAGGAACGCCACTTCAGGCATGACCACGGCGAGCAACAACCCGATCAATGCCGCTATGCCGATGGCGCAACCGAGCATGAAGGTGATTTTTTCAAGGGAGTAGTTATAGGCAAGAAAACCGGCAAAAAACACCACGCCGAGCAGGGCGATGAACCGCTTGAGACTGAGCATCGGGTCGTGGGACCAGCCGATCGACGCAATGACGCAGAGCAGGAACACCAGCAGGAAGAAGTTGCTGCGATAAAAGGTCTTGCTGAGGAATACCTTGTTGCGGATAAAAAAGAACAGCGGCACCAGCAGGGTGATGAGGCCGCAGACCTGATTGGCGACGTTGCCTTCGAGGTCCTTATTGATATCGCCAAAGCTCGCGGCACTGCCCAGACCGAGCACAAAAGTGATCACCTGTATGTAAAACAGGATGCCGAACACGGTGAAGGCGTCGCGTAACGTCGAATACCTGATCGTCAGTGTGCTCATGATGACGGGCTCCCGATCAACGCTCTGAGGTAGGTCTGCACCGCACTGGCGCTCATGAATCGTGCGGCCGCATCGAGGCGTGATTGACGCTGCAGATCGCGCGGTATGGACAGTTGCTCGGCGATGGCCTGCGCCAGGGCGATCGGATCATCGACAGCGACAAGCGGCGCCACCAGACCGCCGACGAGGATGTCTTGCGGACCATGAGGGCAGCGGGTCGCCACCACCGGTGTGCCGGTGGATAACGCCTCGACCAGCGCGTTGGGACTGCCCTCGAAACGCGACGACAGTACGAAACAATCGGCTGCGGCCACTTCTGCCAGGGGATCATCGGCATAGCCCGGCAGATCGAAGCGCTCCGCCACCCCCAGCTGTTTCGCCTGTTCCAGCAGTGCGGCCCTGAGGGCACCTTCGCCAAAAATGATCAGGCGGGCACGAGGGTCCGGCAATGCCGCGAACGCTGTGATCAGCGTGTCGAAACCTTTTTGCGGCGCCAGACGCCCCACGGCGACAATCACCGTGCCGGACTTTTCCAGCAGCCAGCGGTGGCGGGGCAGTCCCGGCGTCTTCTCGCGAAAGTCGTTGTCGAGCACCGGATTGTCGGCAATGGTCACGTCCTGCCGCCGGGCGAGGGTGGTATCGACCAGATCCTGGGCGACACCGCGCGATACACAGATCACCGGGTTGGGGATCAGCCGATACAGCAGCGGTGCCACCCGATAAGCCATCCGCACCATGAAGTCGGGGTTCACGTGCCGGTCATGGGAAAAGGCATTGCGCTCGCTGACGTGCAGCCGGGCCAGCGTGCCGGACAGGGCCGCCGCGACGATCGCCACCACGTTGACGTGGGTGAGAGCCGCCAGTTGGGCGTCAAAGCGATTGGCACGCAGAAATCGCGTGAGTGCGGGCACCGCACGGACGCTGCGCGGGCTGTGCAATTCAACCTTTTTCACCCGCGGGTCGAGATGGGCTGCGTGAATGCCGCCGCCGGTGAGCATCAGCAATGTCACGTCATTGCCCGCATCCACCAGTGCCTTGGCCAGGCGCGCCATCATTTTTTCAGCGCCGCCGGCGCTGAGGTCATGGAGGATGATCAGTAACTTTTTCATTGATTCCAGACCTGGTAATACGCCTGCGCCGCGTACTGACTGGTGTACGGGCGCAGGGTGGCAGTGAGCGTCTTGTCGCTGCAGGAAATGTCATTGCGCAGGGTCAGGTGTCGCAGCATGCCGTCGGCCAGCGCCTGTACATCGTTGACGATAACCAGCTGGCCAAGCCGGCCGTGGTCCAGCAACTCTCTCGGCCCGGTCTCGCAATCGCACGCCAGCACCGGCGTGCCCAGCGCCAACGCCTCGATCAGCACGGTCGGCATGCCTTCTTGCAGGGAGCTCAAAATGAACAGCCGGGCGTGTCTGAGCACGGGATAGGGATTGCTGAGGAAGCCGCTGAAGTGCACCTGTTGCGCGATACCCAATTGATTGGCCTGAGTGACCAGTGCTTCGCGCAACGGGCCATCACCGACGATCACCAGATCCGGCAGCGCTCCGCTGCGTAGCGCCAACGCATAAGCGTCCAGCAGCAGGTGAAACCCTTTGGGCTCGACCAGACGCCCCAGGCCCAACCAGTAGTTGCGGGGGAAACCGGCGGGTTGCGGTGCCTGGGCGGCCTCGAACAGTTGATCGGTGACGACGGCATTGGGGCAATAACGGATGCGCTGCCGCCCCCAAGGCACAGCATCGGCGAGGGTCTGGCGCAGGGCCGAGGAAACCGTCACCACCTTGCCGCTGCCACACAGGTACAAGGTGTAGAGCAGGCGCAGGCTTGAGGGGCCGGTTTTCTGTTCGCTGCAATCGAGTGTCGCGTGGCGGCTGTAGATGACCTTGCAGGCACTGCCCAGGGTGGCGAACCACGTGCAGAGGTTCGCCTGTTCCTTGGCGGAAATGAGGTGGGTGACGCCTTCACGCTGTATGAGCCGGCGCAGCAATACGATGGACTTGAACAGGCCGGCGATGCCGCTGCCACCACCGCTGAAGCATTGAATGTCCCGGGTGTCGGGCATGTCTGCGTTCATGACGAAAAAACTCACACGCCGGCCGTCCTTGAGAAACTGCTCGGACAACCGTTGCTGAACGCGCTCGACGCCACCGCCGGGCTTGAAATCCTTGAGGATAAACAGGATGTGCATGGTCATTCCCCAACGCTGATGGCGACTTTGTGTCGAACGATCATGTTCAGCAGGTGCAGGAAGTTGGTGGGGTAATCGATGAGGTAGCGCTTGATCGTGTGGGGCTCGCGGTACATGCGATAGAACGCGCGCAGGTGCAGTCGATTGATCAGTGCCGGGTAGTACTGCCGCGTCGCCAGGGCTTCTTGCCGGATGAACCCGCCACAGGTGAAGGCGACCCCGCGAAAGCCTGCGCGCAGGGCATCCTGTTCGAACTGCTCTTGCAGTCCGGCGCCCAGGCCGACGATCAGAATGTCCGCTGCACTGCGGCAGATGTCAGCCCGAATGCCTTCGGCCTGGGCGGCGTCGAAATAGCCGTTGTGATAGCCGGCGATGCTCAGTTGCGGATAAAGGGTTTTGATCTTGCTGATGAACAGGTCGAGTTCAGCTTGTCGGGCGCCGACGAAATAGACGCGTTTGCCCTGTTGCTCGGCGCTGCGCAGCACGACGTCGGCTATCGAGGTGAAGTCGAAGCTGACCCGGCCAATCGGTCTGCCGGTGACGCGAGACATGAAGGTCGACATCAGCATGCCGTCGCAGAAATAGGCAACGCTGCTCGGGGTCTGCTCGAAAAAGCTGCCGATCGAGGCAAAGTTGATGAAGGAATAGGCCTGGTTGGCCTCCAGTAATTTCGCCGAGTAATGCCCGACTATTTCCAGTTTGAACATGGCGCGGCTCCTCTCAGAGAACTGAAGGGGTCTGCCGACCCACGGAGACGTAGGTGAAACCGCGTTTGCTCAACCGCTGCGGATCGAACAGATTGCGTCCGTCGAAAATCAACGGCTGTTTGAGCAACTGGCTGAGCCGGTCGAAGTCCGGCGCCCGGAACGATTGCCACTCGGTGACGATGATCAGGGCGTCGGCATTTTTCAGCGCCGCTTCCTTGGTGCCTGTCAGGGTCAGGTCATCGCGCGAGCCGTATAAGCGCTGGGCCTCTTCCATGGCTTTGGGATCGAACGCCTGCACGCTGGCGCCGGCTTGCCACAACGCCTCCATCAGTACGCGGCTGGGGGCCTCGCGCATGTCGTCGGTGTTGGGTTTGAAACTCAACCCCCACAGGGCAAACGTCTTGCCGCGCAGGTGACCGTCGAAGTGATCGAACACTTTGCGGAACAGGCTGGCCTTCTGCTCCTGATTGCGCGACTCCACGGCCTTGAGCACCCGGGCGTCGATGTCTACACCGTTGGCCGCCTGTATCAGTGCCTTCACGTCTTTGGGAAAACACGAGCCGCCGTAGCCGAGACCGGGGTAGATAAACTGGTAACCGATGCGTGGGTCGGCACCGATGCCGTGGCGCACCTTTTCGATGTCGGCGCCGAGCTTTTCAGCGAGGCAGGCCATTTCGTTCATGAAGCTGATCTTGGTCGCCAGCATGCAATTGGCGGCGTACTTGGTCAGTTCAGCGCTGCGAACGTCCATGACGATGATTTTTTCGCGGCTGCGATTGAACGGCTCATACAGTTCGCGCATGACCTCTTCGGCACGCGGGCTGTCGGTCCCGATGATGATCCGGTCCGGGCGCATGCAGTCTTCTACCGCGCAGCCTTCCTTGAGAAATTCCGGGTTTGAAACCACGTCGAACGTCAGGTCACTGCGACCGTTGTCGGCCAGTACCTGCCCGATACACGCTCGCACCCGGTCACCCGTACCGACCGGCACGGTGGATTTGTCGACGATGATCTGATGCCGATCCATGTTCAGCGCGATGGTCTGCGCCACGCTCAGCACGTATTTGAGATCCGCCGAACCGTCTTCGTCGGGCGGCGTGCCGACGGCGATCAACAGCACATCACCATGGTGAACGGCGTCCACCAGGTCTGTGCCGAACCGCAGCCGGCCGCTTTGATAATTGTCGCGTACCAGACTCTTGAGGCCGGGCTCGTAGATCGGCAGCGTGCCTTCTTTCAGCGCCTCGACCCTGCCCGCGTCGACGTCGACGCAGAGCACGTTGTGCCCGACCTCGGCCAATGCAGCACCCTGGACAAGGCCTACGTAACCAATACCGAATACGCTCACATTCATGGTCGAACCTCAGGTCGTCGTGACGGTTATCAACGGTCGGGCAGGGAAGCGGCAGACGCGGGAAACGGCTCAATAGATGTTTTTCGAGAACAGCGTGAAGGGGGTCTTGATAAGGATTTTGATGTCGAGCCACAGCGACCACTGGTTGATGTAGTTGAGGTCCTGGGCAACGCGCAGCTGCATTTTTTCCACGGTCTCGGTTTCGCCACGGTGGCCGGTGATCTGGGCCAGGCCGGTGATCCCCGGCTTGAGGCGATGCCGTGCCATGTAGGCGCGCACCTTGCCGGTGTAATAAATGTTGTGGGTGACGGCATGCGGGCGCGGGCCGACCAGGGCCATCCGGCCGGACAGGACGTTGAACAGCTGTGGCAATTCGTCGATGGAACTGCGGCGCAGAAAGCCCCCGATCGGCGTGAGGCGGTCATCGTTGCGGGTGGCCTGGCGAACCTCGTGGTCGTCGTGAACGTGCATCGAGCGAAACTTCCAGACCTTGATCACTTCGCCGTTGCAACCATGACGGTTTTGCTTGAACAGCACCGGGCCTGCGGAGGTCAGCTTGACGGCAACGGCCACCACCAGCAGCACGGGGCTGAGCAGAAAAATGGCCAAGGCGGCGAGGCTGCGTTCAAACAGATCCTTGCAAAACAGGCTGGCAGGGTGCGAGCTGAGCAGGCTCTCGTTGAGGTAGATGGCCGGCATCCGCTCGATTTCCGAGATCGAATGGTTGAGCAACACCATGCTGCCGAAATCCGGAATCCACACCACGTCGACATTCATGTCCAACAGGTCGATGTAGAGCGCTTCGATCGTTGCGGCATGGGCCATCGGCAGCACGATATAGACGCGACGCACTTCCAGGCTCGTGATGATCTCGCGGATGGCGGAAACGTGGCCTAGCAACGGCAGAATGCTGGGTGCGGGGCCACTGCTGTCGGCAGCGGCGATGAAGCCCAGCACCAGCGCGCGGTTCGGCAGTGACAGTTTTTTCGCCAGTTCATGGGCCGTCGGGCAGGTACCGATGATCACCGAGCGGCGTCCGTTGCAGACCCTGCGCGAATACAGGCGGGCCAGGTAATGCAGGGGCAGAAAGCTCAAGGCCTGAACCACGAAACCCAGCACCGCCCAGACCATGATCACCTGACGTGAATAAATGGCGCTGGTCTGGGTGAAGAACGCAATCGCCGCCAGTACCGCCAGCAGGATCAACCAGCCGGCCAACAACCTGCCAAGCCCGACCAGCAAGCCATGGCGCTTGTGGTAGACCTGCATCACGCTGTAGATCGGCACCGAGCCGAGCACGGTCAGAATGATCAGGATGCGGTATTCGCTGGTCAGACTGCCGACGCGCCACTGCACGAGCAGCATCAAAAGCGCTGTCACCAGCGACAGTGCGCACAGCCAATGGCCCCAGAACGTCAGGCCTCGGCGGTGTGTCATGTGAGCGGTATAGAGCGAAGTCATAGGCTTAACCTCAAGACAGCATTCATGCATCAGCGCGAATCGAGCAGACACGACGTGTCTCCCGATGGCTTTTCCGTAGCTCGGCGGAGGTGAAGCGAGTGGTGCGTTGGCAGAAGAGGGCGTAGCGGCGGGCGTATGCGCCCGATGGTTACCTGGGCGCGAAATCGTAGTTATAGAACGCCCGGGAGTGGTGGTAGCCGTACTTGCGCGCCTTGCGCAGGTCGACCTGGTTGAGCACCGTGCCAAAGACCGGCACATGGCTTTGTTGCAACATGGCAATCCCTCGCTGAACCTGGCTGATCGAGGTGCTGTCAGCCTTGACGACATAGATCACCGCATCGGAATGTCTGGCCAGCAACAGCGCGTCACTGATCATCTCCGCAGGGGGTGAGTCGATAATGATGTGGCGATAACGTGATCTGAGCGCCTCGAGCATGCGCGCCATGCGCGGCGAGCTGAGCAAATCCTGTGGCGGTGGCTGAACCGGGTTGAGCGGATCGCCAGGGGACGGCAGGCGCGGCGCAACGAACATATCCAGCGACGGCGGCAAGACCTTCCCGGCCGGCAGCATGTCCAGATTGCCCACTGAAACAATGCAGTCTTCAAGCCTGGCCGTGCCGGCAATGACATTCGCCAGTCCGGGGCTGTCCGGCGGAAAATCAAAGTTCAGCGACAGGGTTGGCTGACGCATGTCGGCATCGATCAGCAGCACGCGTTCCAGCGGTGTCAGCGAACTGGCCAGATTGGTGGCGATGGTGCTTTTACCCTCACCGGCAACCGTCGAGGTCACGAGTACCACCTGTGAGGGCTTTTCGCTGCTTTGCAGCATCAGCCAGGTACGCAGGTTGCGAATGGTTTCGGAAAAGCGCGGGTTGTCGTTGTCCTCGAAGAGCCGCGCCAGTTGCCGGCGACTTTTTTTCACCACCAACGGCACGACGCTGAGCAGTGGAACATTCAACACGCTCTCGACCGTCTCATCGGTTTTGAAGGTATTGCTCAGACTTTCGAAGAGCAGTGCCAGCCCGACGCCGATGACCGCAGCGACCAGCCCGACGATTGCGACAATCAATGTCTTGCGGGGTTTGCTTGCGTCGACCGGAACGATGGCCGGGTCGACGATGCGCACTTTCGTCGAGTCCATGTCGGCGGTGGCCGTGGTTTCTTTCAGGCGGGTGACGAAGGTTTCATACAGCGCGCGTGTGCTGTCGACCTCACGCTGGAACTCGCGCAACTGGAATTCTTTGCGCGCGATGTCCTGGATTTGCGCCTTGTTGCTATTGAAGGATTGACGCAGCGACGCTTCACTCGCCGTGGCGAGCTGGTATTGCCGCTCGATACCGGCCACCACTTGCTGGACCTGCAATTGCAGGCTGGTGGTGGCGGTGCGCAACTCGGTTTGTGCGGAAATCAGGCTCGGGTGCTTCGGACCGTAGCGTCCCGCCAGTTCATCGACCTTGGCTTGAGCCACAGCGCGATCGGCCTGGAATTTCTGCACCAGGGGATTGCTCAAGACCGCTGGTACGCTGGAGAGTCGGCTCAGATCGCCGTTGCCCAGCGCCTTCGCCTGCCGATACTCACTTTCGGCTTCAGCGCGGTTGCGACGGGCGTCGACCATGCGGTTACCGGTCATTTCCAGTTCGTTGGCGCTGATGGTGGCGACGCCTCCAACATCCACCAGACCTTGTTCTTCGCGGTAACCCTGCAGTTTTTTCTCGGCCGCACGCAGGTTATCGCGCAGCTTGATCAGGCGAGTGTTCATCCACGCCGTGGTGGTTTGCGATGATTTCTCGCTGGTATCGAGCTGGCTGTCGGTAAAGCCCTGAGCCAGTGCGTTGGCCGCCGCCGCTGCGAGAACAGGGTCTGGCAACTCGACTTCGATTTCGAGCAACTGGCTTTTGCCAACGAACTTGACGCTGGTGTGCAGCATGAGGTTCTGCGTGACCTGATTGAAGACCTCTGCTTCAGTGAGCTCCTCTTTCTTCGGCGGTAAAAATCGACCCAATCCCGGGATCCATTGATCAAGGTCCAGATTGGCCAGCCATTGGCGCGGAGCAAACCAGGGCTTTGGCTGCTGGCGCGGGTCGGTGACCGGGTGGGTCGTCAGGCCGAGTTTTTTCACCGCGCGTTCGGCAAGGTCCCGCGATTGCAAGAGCGCCTGCTGGGTCTGCAAGTAATCAGTGGCGTTACCGCCTGAGTCCTTGACTTGCTGGAAGGACATCAGAGGAGGTGTCTTGTCGTTGAACAGCAGGGTGGTGCTGCCAATGTATTGCGGCGTGATGCTGGAGACCACAGCGGCCGCCAATGCGCAGCTCAGCAGAACCAGCCACCCGATGCTCCATTTGGCGCGCCAGATGACCCTCCACAGATTGAGCAGATCCAGGGTGTCCTTGTCTTCGCCGTGCTGCGGATGCAGATGCGCTTGAAGAGGACGTTCGACGTAGTTGCTAGGGCTGTTGTCCATGATCAGAAAAAGCCTTGTGCAATGGAAATGGTATCGCCGGGGGCAATCGTGGTGCTTCGCGTAACGTTATCGGTCACGGTCGCGCCACCATCGCCGCGCAAGATGGTTACTCGTTTCATCGAGGCGCGCTCGGTCAGGCCGCCGCCCAGCGCGATGGCTTTCTCCAGTGTCAGTCCGGGCACGAACGGGTAGCTGCCGGGCTTTTTCACTTCGCCATTGATGTAGAACGAGCGGTATTCGATCTGGCTGAGACTGACTTTCGGGTCGATCAGATAACCCTGCTTGAGCCCGTCGACGATGATTTTCTCGACCTGGCCGGGAGTCAGTCCCTTGGCGGAAATCTCGCCCAGGAACGGATAGGAAAAGGTGCCGGCGTCACTGAGCCGGATCTTTTTCATGCTTAATTCCGGCTCACCGAAAACGATGATTCGTAACACGTCGCCGGCAGCCAGTTTGTATTGCGTGTCGGGATCTGCCGCGTAGGTATGAGGTATGAGAAACAACGCGAACAAAATAAAAACCAAGCGAGCGTTCATGTCGAAACCCTCTTAAAGGCTGACGTTGAAGCTGATCTGGAACACGTTGCGGGTGAAGCTTTCATCGTCGGCATCGGAATCGTTGTCGCGATATCGATAACCCAGTTCGATATCCAGCCAACGGCGCATGGCGTACACCACGGCCAGGTTGTAGTCCTGAAGATTGTCGGTACGGCTTTGGCCTTCGTAGACATAGCGGCCGTAACCGGCCTGTGCCACGGTAGTAATCCGTTCAGTCCAGCCGTGACGCCAGCCGACCTGGGTGAAGGTCGACTTCACGGCATCAGCGCCGTCGTCACCCTCGGCAAGGGCCTGGCGAGCGACGAAGGTGAATGTCGAATAGGTTCGCGGTTTCCATTGCAAGTCCACTTGCCAGGTCGGGTTGTCGAGGTCTTTGGATTCGCTGTTGTCGAAGTTCTTTTTCTCATAACCGACGCGGACCTTGCCCGTCGTGCGTGCCGTGAAATCCCATACAGCACCGGCCATGACGGCGTCGGATTTACTGCTGCGCGGGCTGTTGGCCTGCTGGTAATCAAAGTCGGTGTGGTTATATTCCACCAGACCCCGGGTGTTGCTGCCGATGCGGTGATACCAGGTGCTGGTGAGGGCCGTGGTATTGCGTTCCTTGTCGTCGTTGATGCCATCGGCGTTGTCGTAGCGCAGTTGGGCGTAACTGGCCCCGAGATCGATTTGATTGTCAGCGCTTTTCGCCCCGAAGGTGTAGAGCCCCCCCACGCGTTTGTTGTTGAGCTTGTCGTTGACGCCTTCGACCGCCGTCGATTCCGTGCGCTCCCATTTCCGGTACTCGGCATCAAGCTTCAGGCGATGCCGGTCGGTGAACTCCATGATGCTGTCCGCTCGCACGCGTTGTGCCGTGTTCGAGGCATCCGACTCATCGTGATAAATGTAGCGAGTAGGTTGCCAGATGAGCCGGGTGGCGCTGTTGCGATCCTCGGCCTTGAGCTCGAAAGAGGGCGCCAACTTGGTGACCATGGAGGACTGCTTGCTGTTTTCCAACTCGCGAAAGTTGTCGTCATAACTTTCTGAAAACAGGAAGGATGGCGTGAAGTCGAATCCGTAAACATCAATGGCTTGCGGATTGATGCTCCAGGCCATTTCCGGATAGAGGCAGGCCATCATCAGTGCGACAGGGCATCGTGACTTTAAAGCCATGTTAGAGCTCCTGAGCAAAGGCATGTAAGGCAAAGTCGTTAGTTATAGGTGTGAAAACCGGCTTGTTGACGTTCAATCACGCTGAGTGGCAAACAGACAGGCTGCTCACGGTTAAGAAACTGCAGAAGGATCATGACGCGGTCGGTACCGTGCAACCCCAGGAACACGCCTTCCAGTGGCGCGAGCGGACCGCTGACGATCTGCAGGTTTTCTCCGGGTTTCAGCGCTTCGTCCGGCTCCGACAACGTTGATTCAAGGCAACGTGCACGCAGATGCTCGATGACGTGCTCCGCCACTGTCGCGGGACCATGATTGAATTCGACAAAGCGACTGACCCCTCGAGTGGAACGCAAGGGTGCCCAGTTGTCGTCACGACTGAGTTGGATGAACAAGTACCCGGGGAAGAGGGATTCCTGGACTCGCTGTCGTTTCCCGCGAATGACGCGCTCACTGACGAGTTGGGGGTGAAAGACCACGTAGTTCTGTTGAAGCAGGTTGAGGTGGGCACGCTCATCCTGACGTGGCTTGCATTGTAAAAGGTACCAATTAGGTTGGTCCGAGCTGATGACTGGCATGCTTGTAAACTCTTTGATGATCGAAAGTTTATGGCAGGCAGAAGCTCTAACGAAGGCTAAGTAATGGCAGGCTGTGAAAGTGCATTTCTTATTGTTGGGGGGAGTGAAGTGTTTCAATCATGAATCACAAGTGTTTCATTGGTGTACATCGCGCGGTGAAGTTGTGCCCTGTTATGCGGCGTCTTCGGGTCATTGTCGGCTTAACTTTTTAGAAGACAAAGCTACCGCACGGTCTGTTCGTCGCAGCCTTAAGGTTAGGTAACTAAGTAGTTGCCCCTGAAGCGACAGGGCGCGAGTAAGTGATTGCTCGCGCCCTGTAAAAAATCAACCTTGGTAGTTATCGGCCAGACTTTGCGGTCTGTCAAACGTTACCAGTCAAAAAACACGCCATCCATCCAGTAATGAATTTGCCAGTATTCAAGCTGTTGTTTTTAAATGGTATTTCCTTTTGTCTGAATGGTAGAAACTTTTTTTGCTTACCACGGTCGAGGCTGTGATTTAGATCAGAAACTATCCCCAATATTGGGTGTTGTTATAAAGGCTGGACTCAATAAGTCGACCGAGGCTATAACTAATCGCCTGTCGGCTTAAATGGAGCAGGGATTATGACCGTTCTTGTTACAGGTGCTGCGGGCTTCATCGGGTATCACACGGTCAAACGACTGAGCCTCCAAGGACAGGAAGTTGTCGGTATCGACAACCTCAATGATTACTACAGCGTGGATCTCAAACGGGCGCGACTTGAACAGTTGAGTGGTCTGCGGGGTTTCAACTTTGAAACACTGGATATTGTCGACAAGCCTGCCTTGATGGCGTTGTTCAAAACGCATGATTTCACCGAGGTTGTGCATCTGGCTGCTCAGGCAGGTGTTCGCTATTCACTCGACAACCCGGATGCCTATGCGCAATCGAACCTGGTGGGGTTTCTCAATGTGCTGGAAGCCTGCCGACACCATCCGCCCGCGCATCTGATCTACGCCTCCAGCAGTTCGGTATACGGAGCCAACAGCAAATTGCCATACAGCGTCGACGATGCGGTCGAGCATCCTGTGTCCCTGTATGCCGCCACCAAGCGTGCCAATGAACTGCTTGCCGACAGCTACTGCCATCTTTACGGTTTGAAGGCCAGCGGCCTGCGTTTTTTCACCGTTTACGGGCCTTGGGGCAGGCCGGATATGGCGCTGTTCAAGTTTACCGAGGCCATTCTTCAAGGGCGGCCGATCGATATCTACAACCAGGGTCAGATGGCGCGGGACTTCACTTACGTCGATGACATTGTCGAAAGCATCGTCCGGCTGTGCCCAAAGCCTCCAGAACCGGACAAGGAGGCGCAGGGCGTCAACCGGATTTTCAACCTGGGGCGCGGCAAACCGGTAGCGTTACTGGATTTCGTCGACTGCCTCGAGCAGGCATTGGGCATCAAGGCCCAACGCAACTTGTTACCGATGCAGGCCGGCGATGTCATCAAGACCTGGGCTGATGTTTCAGCACTGGCGCAATGGATCGGGTTTTCTCCCCAGGTGGAAGTTGAAGAGGGCGTGGCGCAGTTTGTGAGTTGGTATCGCCAGTATTATCGGATTTGAGCACCGGCTCGTGCTCTCGGTCCGATGGCGTCCGGTCATGAGCCGAATCCTGCCCTGTTATTGCGCATGATCGAGAAATTCAACGCCGCAGCGACACACAGCCAGGCCAGATAGGGAAACAGGATCAACCCGGTGATCACATCCAGGCGCAAGGCCAGGACTACCATCGCCGCGACGACCAGCCACAGCAGCACGAGAATGACCATCGCCGCAACGATCCGCTGCGCACCGAAAAACACCGGCGTCCACAGCGTGTTCAGGGCAATCTGCGCCGCCCACAACGCCAGGACCATTTCGCTGCCGGGAATCATCGTCAAACGGTAGCCAACCCAGGCCAGCAGCAGATAGATCGTCGTCCAGGCCACCGGAAACACCCAGTTGGGTGGCGTGAATTTCGGTTTGTTGAGCTGCGCGTACCATTGGCCGGGCTTGAAGACCATGCCGGTGGTTGCGGCTGCACCGCAGGCGATCAGGAAAATCAGGAAAGTCACCATTTATCACTCCTTGGCCGCAGCCAGTCTGCTTGGGTTGCTATTTGGCTCTCGATGACATCAGGTCAATCACCCGCGCCACCAGCGTGTCGACTGCGAAGGGCTTGGTCAGCACCTGCATGCCGGGGCCGAGTTGGCCGGCGCCGATCACTGCGTTTTCTGCGTATCCGGTAATGAAAAGTGTCGTCAGGTTCGGCCGGGTCTCCCGGCCGGCGTCGGCCAGTTGCCGGCCGTTCATGCCACCCGGCAGGCCGACGTCGGTGATCAGCAAGTCAATATGCACGTTCGATTGCAACACCTTAAGCCCGGCAACGCTGTCGCCTGCTTCGAGCAGGTTGTAGCCGAGATCGCCAAGCACTTCGGTCAACAAGGCGCGCACGGTCGGTTCATCGTCCACCACCAGAATGGTCTCGTTGGCCTTGGGGGCTACGGCCGGTGCGATGTGCTGGTCATCGGGACTTTGCACGGGTTCGCCACAGTGACGCGGCAGGTAGATGCACATCGTGGTGCCCCGGTCGACTTGCGAGTGCACGCGCACCTGGCCGCCGGACTGCTTGGCGAATCCGTAGATCATCGACAGCCCGAGCCCCGTGCCCTGGCCCAGCGGCTTGGTGGTAAAGAACGGGTCGAAGGCCTTGGCGATGACATCCGCCGACATGCCGGTGCCGGTATCGCTGACGCACAGACACACATACTCTCCGCCGGGAATCTCCAGCGTGCTGGCGGTTTCGGCATCCATGGTGCGATTGGCGGTCTCGATGGTGATGCGTCCGCCATCGGGCATCGCATCGCGGGCGTTGATGCACAGGTTGAGCAATGCGTTTTCCAGCTGACTGGCATCCACCAGTGTCGGCCAGAGCTGCGGCGAGCCAATGGTTTCCAGAAGAATGCTCGGGCCCACGGTGCGCTGGATCAGTTCGGTCATGCCGGTCATCAGCATGTTGACGTCGGTGGGCCGGGGATCGAGGGTCTGGCGTCTGGAGAATGCCAGCAGGCGGTGGGTGAGGGCGGCGGCACGCTTGACCGCGCCCTGTGCGGTGACCATGTATTTGTCGACTTCGCTCAACCGGCCCTGACTGATCCGCGTCCCCATCAGTTCCAGCGCACCGGAAACGCCGGCCAGCAAATTGTTGAAGTCATGAGCCAGGCCGCCCGTCAGTTGGCCGACCGCTTCCATCTTCTGCGACTGACGCAGTTTTTCCTCCGCTTGCATCAACTCGGCGGTGCGCGCTGACACCCGCTGTTCCAGTGTGTCGTTTAGCGCACGCAAGGCGGCGATAGCCCCGTCGCGCTCTGCCTCGACGGTGCGGCGTTCCTCGACGTCAATCAGTACGCCAGGGAAGCGCAGTGGTTTGTTGTCATCGGCCCACTCAACGCGGCCGTTGGCTTCGATCCACTGGTACCTGCCGTCCGCGCGGCGCACACGGTACTGATGGGAATAGGCGCCACCGCGGCCAATGGCTTCGTCGATCGCCGTGGTCAGCCCGTCCCGATCGTCGGGGTGCACGCTGGTGATCACTTGTTCGAGACTGAGGCCTTCGCGCCCCAGACTCGGGTCGAGGTTGAACACCTGGGCGAAGCCTTCATCGATGGCAAAGCGATCGGTCAGCAGGTCCCAGTGCCAGGTGCCGATAATCGCGCCGGCGGCGAGGGCCAGTTGCACACGTTCGACGTTCTCCCGGGCAATCGCCTCACTGGCGCGCAAGCGCTCCTCGGCGTCGCGCCGTTCGGTGACGTCGTTGAACAGGATCGCGATCTGCCGGTCGGCCGGATCGCCGACCCGCACGGCGCGCACATCGAACCAGCGTTCAAAGGTATTGGCGTAATTCTCGAAGTTCGCCGGTTCCCCGGTCTTGGCCACGTGGCCGTAGGTTTCGAACCAGAAGCGTTCGAGATTGGGCGCGAATTCGGTCACCCATTTGCCGCGCAGGTTGACCCCGCACTGGCGCTCGAACGCCGGGTTGGCCTCGACGAAGTAATAGTCGACAGGCTCGTCGTTGGCGTCGAATTTGACTTTGACGATGGCAAACGCCGATTCGATGGTTTCCAGAATCGTGCTGAAGCGTTCCTCACTGCGGGCGAGCGCAGCTCTGCTGGCCTGCAGTTGGGCCGCCACATTTTGCTCAGTGTCGACTTCATTGCTCAGCAGCGCGGCGCGTAATCGCTTTACCTCGGACTCAAGTGCTTCGCGATCAAGGTGTTTGAGGGTATCCATTTCACCTGCTTTGTCAGGTTTTTCAGGGGCCGGATTCATGGGGCGGACAGGCCGGACTGGGGCAGTGGTCATCTCGAAGCGGTCTGGCTGGATGGTTGTTCATTCGTTGACCGGTGGCGTCGTCGGTAAGTTTCACGGATGGCTCCGCGCGGACGCTGATTTCAGATCGACTCCCCGTTATCCAGGCGGGCCAGCAGCATCTGGCCGCGTTGCCAAAGTGCCTCTTGCTTGGCCTGAGGCATGCGGTCGAGGTTCTTGTACATCATGGCCATGCGCTGATTGCCGCGCAGCAGCTCGCCGTGGCGCATCAGGAAATGCCAGTAGAGTGAATTGAACGGGCAGGCATTGTCCGCCGTGCTTTCGCTGACCTTGTACGCGCAACCGCGGCAGTAATCGGACATGCGATTGATGTACTGGCCGCTGGCGCAATAGGGTTTGGAACCGAGATAACCGCCATCGGCGTGCATGACCATGCCCAGCGTGTTGGGCAGCTCGACCCAGTCAAAGGCGTCCATGTAGATCGCCAGATACCACTCGCAGATCTGGCTCGGCGCGATGCCGGCGAGCAGGGCGAAGTTGCCGGTGACCATCAGCCGCTGAATGTGATGCGCGTAGGCGTGGTGCAAGCTTTGACCGATGGCGTGGCGCATGCAGTTCATTTGCGTATCGCCGGTCCAGTAGAACTCGGGCAGAGGCCGGGTGTTGCCGAACGAGTTGCCCAGCGCGTAATCAGGCATTTTCAGCCAGTACACGCCCCGCACATATTCACGCCAGCCAATCAGTTGCCGAATGAAACCTTCGGCGGCATTGAGCGCAACGCTGCCGGACCAGTACGCCGACTCCACGTCGCTGCACAACTGCCGCAGATCCAGCAGTCCGATGTTGAGCGCGGCACTGATGCGCGCATGAAACAGGAACGGCTCATCACTGGCCATGGCGTCCTGGTAATCGCCAAACCCGGCCAGACCGTAATCGAGAAAGTACGCCCAAAGAGCCTGCGCATCGGCATGGGTGACGGGATAGTTGAAGTCATCGAGCGCGCCGTAGTGCTGGCTGAAGCGCGCTTTGACCAGTGCCAATACTTCGGCGGTGATGGCGTCATTACTGAAGCGTGCCGGGTAGGGGGCTTTGACGTTTTTGGGCAGGGCCTTGCGATTGTCGGCATCGAAATTCCACGCGCCACCCACCGGCGAGCCATCGCCATTGAGCAACAACCGGCTCTTGCGGCGCATCTCCCGGTAGAAAAACTCCATGCGCAGCTGTTTCTTGCCCTCGGCCCAGGCGGCGAACTCTTCGCGACTGCACAGAAAACGCGTATCGGCGTGCCAGTGAATCGGCAAGCCGCATTCCTTCATCGAGTGCTCCAGCCGCCAGTCGCCACACTCGGTGACGTGCACTTCCTCGGCCTGCAACAGCGCTTGCCAGCGATGCAATTCACCCGGCACCGAACCGCTGTTTTCCGGATCATCCAGCCTGACGTATTCAACGCGTACACCCTGGTCTTGCAGCGACTGGGCGAAATGGCGCATGGCACTGAAGACCAGGGCAATCTTCTGTGGATGGTGGGGCACGTGGCTGGCTTCTTCCATGACCTCAACCAGCAACACCGTGTCGCGCTCGGCATCGAGTGCTTGTAAGGAAGCCAGGTCGAACGACAACTGGTCGCCCAGTACCAGGCACAAGCGGCGGGTAACGTTCATTCAATCAAACTCTGGGTTGTGCGGTTCATTGGCTTGCTTCGGTGCCCTGGCGGCGAAAGAACAAAGTCACCTGACCGACTTCCACCCCGAACTTGGACATGCTGGTGCGGTTGATCAACGTGTCCTCGTCCATCAGGTACATCCAGTCGTCCATGCTCACTTCATAGGTCGAATCGTCGACCGCCAGGTTCAGGCGATAAACCCAGTGCACGGCGTTCCCGGCAACCTGGCCCTGGGCAGCGCCGATCACATCGCCGGCGCGACCGCTCCAGCGTCCCTGGCCTTCGGGCGTCAATGTCCATACGCGGTGCTGGCGGGTGCCGTCGCTGTACAGGAAGCGCTCGTCGAGAATCAGGTTGTTGCCTTCGCGACGGCTGACGATCGTGACTTCAAAACGCTTGGTCACTTCGCCGCCGGGCTTCTGAAATATCCCCCAGGCTTTGACGGGCTGGCTGAAAAAGCGCTCCAGACTCAGTGCCGGTTGTTGATCGGCATAACGCGTGACCTCCACGTTGCTGCAGCTTGCGAGGTTGAGCATCAGTGCCAGTAACAGCAGTAATCGAGTCATTGCCTTGCTCCCTGATTGCAGGTGTTGAGGGAGAACGTACGAAGCATTTTCTTGTACGCAGTGAGGGGCGCGTACAGGGTTATGGGCGTCTCCATTAAGGTATCTCGCGAAGGAGTCTCGCGTGGGAGCGTATCCGTAGTAAAAGAAATTGTACGCAGCTAATGAGTTTGTATAGGTTTTAATCAAGATAGGCGGAAAAATGCCAGCTGACAATGAAGCGGCATTTTTTCGTGCAGAGAGGAAGACTCACTTCACAGCGTGAAGCTTTTCTTGAGTAGAGGGGGAGAGAGGCGAATATTGATCATTGCGCTGCCTGGTGCCATTGCCTGCACGCAGAAAAAGGCCCGGAGTCATCCGGGCCAGTCATGCACGTCAGCGTGAATCCGCCTTGCTGACAACTTCGGCGGATGATCTTTTCCGGCGTCTCTGAAGCCAGCTATGGAACGCATGTACGGGATGGAGGATGGCGGTCAGTACGCCAATCAGCAGGATGATGAAGAGGATGATCAGCGGGAGGCTTTCGTGCGAGAACATGGTGGGTTACTCCTGTAGTCACTATGTCGTAACCCGCAGACTAGACGCATCGAAGCCTGTTTTCGATGAATGAATGTTCATCCTTGAACGCTGCTGGTGTGCTACGGCGAATCTTCCGGGTGCATTGTCAGAATGATTTTCCCGACATTCCTTGAAGACTCCATTCGCCGGTGGCTTAAGCCAGTTGCACGGCACCGGACTGAATGCCGCGCATCCCTGGCTGCGCGGCGAGATTTTGTTCCGATACTCACGAAGCGATCGCGAGATGAACGGCGTTTTTACACAGCAAACGTAGTCCCGCGAGTATTCACAAAAAGCGAGTAGATCGAGTGACTACTTGCCATGAACAGCCTGTTCCCTTCGCGCCCCCCAAAGCACAGGTTCGGGCAGCGCTCTGGCAGCGAAATATGGCCGATGGCCTTGCCCTGTGGATTGAAAACACGCACGCCGTCGAGTTTTTCCAGATCGGCCCTGGGATCTCCATTGCCGCCCCAGCCGCACCACAGGTTGCCCGCTTCGTCGCACTTGATACCGTCGATTGCCGCGTAGTCCAGCCCCTCGATGTGCTTGCGGCGCTCGCCCAGTGTGCCGTCTTCCTTCACGGCAATGGCCCAGATCAAGCGATTGGGTTTGGCGCGACCTTCGACGACATACAGGGTTTTTTCGTCGGGACTGAAGCACAGGCCATTAGGGCCGTTAAGGTCGTCGATCACCCGAGTGACCTTTCTGCTCTCGCCGTCGATGCGGTAAACGGCGTGGGGTTGGCTCGGGGTGATTTTGTGGCCTTCGTAGTTGTTGCCGGTCTGGAATGGCGGGTCGGTAAACCAGATCGATCCGTCACTTTTGCAGACGATGTCGTTGGGCGAGTTGAAGGGCTTGCCCTCAAAGCTGTCGGCCAGCACGGTGATCGTGCCGTTGTATTCGGTGCGCGTGACGCGGCGGCCTTCGCTGGTGGTGGTAGAGCCTTCGCAGACGATAAGACGCCCCTGGCGATCCCGGCACATCCCGTTGGAGAAGTTCGAGTGTTCACGGTACACGGTGAAGGTCTCGGTGATTTCGTCCCAACGCATGATGCGATTATTGGGGATGTCGCTGACCAGCAAATAGCGGCCATCACCGACCCAGACCGGTCCTTCGGCCCAGCGCATGCCGGTGGCGAGTTTTTCAACGCTGGCGTTGAAAATACGTAGCTCGAGGAAGCTGTCGTCGAGGATATGAATCAGTGGATCCGGGTAGCGTTGACTCAATGGTTCGGCAGCTTCAGAGAGACTGGGCAACAAGGCGCTGCCGGTGGCAAGCGTGGCGGAAACAGCGAGGGACTTCTTCAGGAAGCTGCGGCGTGTATTGCCTTTTACCTGTTCGAGGTTGTCAGGCTTGGCGGACAGGGATGAGTCCATGTAGCGATCTCCGTGGTTTTATTTTTTTTTGGGAGACGCAGTAATAGCCTGTGATAGGACATCGTACAAGTGAATTATTATCCAGCTCTGGTCGGGCTTGGAGATGAAGGCCTTCGCTTCATGGTGGTGGAATCCATATAGCCTAAGCGAAGCTTTTTATGCATAAAACGAAGTTCATATTAATTTTATAGTGCGTTTTAATCTAAACAGGCTTTTCCTGATTGGAGCATTCGCACTTGAAGATCCCGACACATTTGATACTTGGCCTGGCGCTCGCCGTCAGTTGCGCTGCTGCATTCGCGGGGCCCACCCTTGATCGCGTGACGCAAAAAGGTGAGCTCACCGGTGTCCTGATGGAGAGTTACCCGCCGTTCTCTTTTCTCAATGACCAGAACCAGCTCGACGGCTTCGATGTGGATGTCGCTAAAGCTGTGGCCGAACGTCTTGGGGTCAAGCTGAAACTTGAAACGCCTTCTTGGGACGTGATTGCCGCCGGGCACTGGAACGGTCGATACGACATCTGCGTGTGCTCGATGACACCGAGCAAGGCGCGGGCCGAAGTGTTCGACTTTCCCGTGGAGTATTACCAGTCACCGGCGGTGATCGTGGTCAATGCGAAGGACAAGGACATCGTCACTGGCAAAGATTTGTCCGGCAAAAAAGTCGGTGTGATCAGTGCGTCGACCTATGAGGCCTATCTGAACAAGGATCTGGTCATTGAAGGCGCCGAAGACAAACCGTTGAGCTATCCGTTCGACAATGTCCAGATCGCGCCTTACGACAACGAAACCGTCGCCTTCCAGGATCTCGCATTGGGTACCGGCGTGCGCCTGGACGCCATGGTCACCAACCTGATCACCGCGCGTGAACGCATCGCTCAGGATCCGCGCTTCAAGATTGCCGGAGAGCCACTGTATGCCGAACCGAACGTCGTGGCGGTCGAAAAAGGCGATCCGCAATGGAATGCGAAAGTCACCGAGGTCATCGCACAACTCAAGACTGACGGCACGCTGAGCAAAATATCCCGCAAGTGGATCGGTTCTGATATCAGCCAATGACAGCCATCAACCCGCATCCGGCCAAAGCGGCTGTTACCCCGCAAAAGCAGCCGCCACTGACACGTCAGCTATTCGGTTTTCGCACGCGCCTGTATCTGACGTGGGCGGCGCTGTCGGGTCTGGGCGTGTGGTTTTTCATGCGCTTCGATCTGAAGTTTTCGATCATTCTGGAAAAGTGGCCAAACCTGGTCGGCCTGCATCTGGGGCCGAACGGATTCTTGCAGGGCGCCGCGCTGACGATATTCCTGTGTTTCTGCTCGATCTGGTTTTCGTTATTGCTGGGCTTTGTCACCGCGTTGGCCAGGCTGTCGAGCAGCGCCGTGGCGTTTGGTATCGCCAGCTTCTACGCCTCGTTCTTTCGCGGCACACCGCTGTTGATCCAGATCCTGTTGATCTATCTGGGGCTGCCGCAGCTGGGCGTGGTGCCAGGTGCAATCAGCGCCGGGATCATCGCGCTGTCGCTCAACTACGGGGCTTATCTCAGTGAGATTTTTCGTGCGGGCATTCTCGCGGTTGCCCCGGGTCAGCGCGAAGCAGCCGCCGCACTGGGTCTGAGACCGGCCGCGACGTTTATCCATATCATCCTGCCGCAAGCCATGCGCACGATCATTCCGCCGACCACCAGCCAGTTCATTTCGATGCTCAAGGACTCGTCCCTGATTTCGGTCATGGGGGTTTGGGAAGTGATGTTTCTGGCGCAGTCGTACGGGCGTTCGTCCTACCGTTACATTGAAATGCTGACCACCGCAGCCGCGATCTATTGGCTGTTATCCATCGGTCTCGAACTGATCCAGCATCGCCTCGAACGCCATTACGGCAGAGGCTTCAAGCATCAGCGCTGAGCCATTCCGTTGAATGATTTCTTGCAGGAACCACGATGTCCGATCCTAAACCTCTGCTGTTTGCACTCTATGAACAAGCCAGCGTCGGCTGCGGCGGTGCGCCGAGTCTGTGGACGCACCCGGCTGACGAACGCCTGGCGATCAACTCGCTGGGCTACTGGTCCAACCTGGCGCGGATTGCCGATCAGGCGCACCTCGATATGTTGTTCTTTGGTGATGTGCTGGGCTTCTATGACGTGTTTGGTGGCAACGCCGATGCGGCGATGAAATGGGCGGTGGAAGCGCCGGCCAACGATCCGTTGATGATCATTCCGGCGTTGGCGGCCGTGACGGAAAACCTGGCGTTTGGTGTGACGGTGACCACCAGTTATGAGCACCCGTTTACCCACGCCCGGCGCTTCAGCACGCTTGATCACCTCACCAATGGGCGAGTGGGCTGGAATATCGTCACCTCTTACCTGTCCAGCGCCGCCCGCAATTTCGGGCTGGAGCAAATGATCAAGCATGACGATCGCTATGAGCGCGCCGAAGAGTTTCTCGATGTGGTGTACAAACTTTGGGAGGGCAGTTGGGCCGACGACGCCGTGGTTGCCGACAAGGCCCGCCAGCTGTATGCCAGAGGCGACCGGGTGCGACCGATCAATCACGAGGGTGCGCACTATCGCGTGGCCGGGCCGCACCTGACCGCACCGTCCCCGCAGCGCACCCCGTTGCTGATTCAGGCGGGCTGGTCGGGACGCGGTCGAGAGTTCGCCGCCAAGCACGCGGAGCTGATCTTCATCGCTAAATCCAACCCGCAGGAAATCCGTCAGGGCCTGGAAGACATCTGGGCCCAGGCTGAGGCGCGGGGGCGTCAACGTGAAGACGTGAAATCGTTGACGGTATTGCGCATCGTCACGGCGAAAACCGAAATCGAAGCCCAGCGCAAATACGACGAGTTGCAAAGCAACTATCACTTGCAGGCACAACTGGTCAGTTACGCCGGCGACACCGGCATCGACATCAGCCGCTACGCCGACAGCGATGCACTCTCGACGCACACCGAAGGCCTGACCTCTTACGTGATGCGCCCCGATGGCAGTGGTCAGCCGCTGACGGCGGGTGACGTGAAAAAGCGCTTCGCCAGCGTCACCCGTGGCAGCGACCTGATTCTCGTCGGTACACCGCAGCAAGTCGCCGACCGCATCGAAGAACACGCGCGAATTTCCGGCACCACCGGCTACATGCTCAACCCGTTGATCAGCCCAGGCAGCCTTGAGGACTTTGTCGAACTGGTTATTCCCGAACTGCAAAAGCGTGGGCTGTATCGTACTCAGCCGCAGAGTGGCACTTTCCGTTCGCGGTTGCGGGCAGATCAGTCCAGCCACCTGCCTGCCTCGGCCTATGGGGCTTCGTTCCGCTTCGACAAGGCGCTTTATGGCTGACGCTATTTGACCGCATACACTTTGCGTACATAGCGCGTGCTTTTCCAGGCGCACGGCGCACCCCGCGCAACAAACACGCTGTCACCGGTATTGACGGTCACACTCAAACCCTCAGGCGTCTGCAACGTTACGCTGCCTTCGATCAGGTACATCAACTCATTGAGCTTGTGCGGGCGACCGTGACGTTCATAGGGCGTCGAGTCCCACACGCCGACACGCAGATCGGTTGTGGCGTCTTCGAAGGCATTACCTGACCGGCATTGCGGTGTCGGACCGATCAGAATCTGTTGCTCCGGCGCGGCGGAGGGGGACAGGTGTGCCAGCGGGTCGAGCGGGGTCAGGCCGGGCGTTGCGGCTTTGGTGGCCATGGCGCAAAACGCCCAGCGGGTGCCGGGCTGTGCTTCGATCCGCACGTCCGTGCCCCGGCCGATGACCGCGCTGGCGCCGACGGCCAGTTGCAGTGTCCGCTCCCGGGATTTCAACGTCACGTGCCCCGCATGAACCACGATCACCTCGGTGTGCGGGAAGTCCTTGATATCAAGGCTTTCGCCTGCTTCGACGATGCCTGCGGATATGCCGTCGCTCCCTGACCAGGCGATCTGACGTCCGCTCGAGAAGGGGTCTGCAGCGTTCAAGGATTGCTGCTTGAAAGGGGTGTCGACGCGACTGCCATCGGCACGAGCCAGCAGCATGATGCAAGGTTCGGACATACGGGTGACGCTCCAGGTATTGAGAGGATTTATTGAGGGGCGGCAAGCGCCAGCACGATAGTCAGCCGATGGCTTGAGTGACCAGGGCAAACTGCCGAACGCCATTGTTTGCTTGCGGTGCTGCACCGCGGGACATTTGGGCCACGGTGTCGACCTTTTTCAGGCCGGCGGCTTCCAGCCAGTCGGAAAGGCCACAATCCGCTGGAATATCAATGCGCACAAAGGCATCCGGTATCCCGGCCAGCAATGTGGCGATCAGGTGTTGGGCTTGCTCAAGGTTTTCGGCGATCAGCGGGCCGATGCAACGGCCGCGACCGAATGGGCGCAGCAGGGCGAAGGCGTGCAATTGACCGTCACGCACAATGCCCACCGAATGCTCGACGACAGAGAACAGATCGCTGAGCACCGCTCGCCGATCCAGTCCGCTCCCGGCATTGGCCAGTTCCAGCACCCGCGCATGATCCGACTCGCGCAATGGGCGGCATTCTTCACCGTCTGCCAATGGCCCGGGCACGGGGGCTTGCGCCTCGCCCTGGTGCTGCTGAATCCGGCCAAACTCAACAAAACCCTGACTGGCATACAGCGGTGCGCCGGCCACGGTTGCATTCAACATCGCCGTGCTCGACTGACAAGCCTGCAGCGCGTGGTCCATGAGCTTTCGCCCGATGCCCTGGCCCTGGTAATCGTCACTGACAATGACCAGGCCAATGGTCGTGAAATCACCTTGCGGACAGGCGAACGCAGTGCCGATCAAACGCTCTCCATCGAGTACGACAAAGCCCTTGCTGACCCGTTGCAGCATGGCCCAGTCGTCAAGTCGATGAGGCCACTTCAATTGCACGGACAGTGCATGGGCCTTGGGCAGGTCGTCGGCAGTCATCGGCCGATAGACGTAGGAAGGGAGCGGGGTGGACATGGCGATTCTCCGATCAAGAGTGTGCGCTGGCGCCGGGTTTTGCGGCGAGGTGAAGCCTGTATCCCATCTGGATGAAAGCCTGACAAGGGGGCAGGGAATATTCGGCAGATTCCGCGAAGCACGGTCCCGAAGACCACACTTACTACTTAATCCGGGCCTTGTGTCGGCAGCAAATGCTTGGGCCTTTTTACCCTATAAAAGGCTTGTACCGAGTCTCGTCGCTAGGCGCAGGATGTAGGTTCAATCGCCTCAATTCAGAACCGGGCTGACAGGCGCCGCAGCAACTGATGCCAAGGCTGCGATGGGGCGCAGTTTCTGCGGGCAACGTCGCTGTCGGAAATCAAAAGCGCCAGATAAAGGCCCATAAGTGCGCATAAACAGGGGCTTTGCCCAAGGCTGGAGCGCACCGCAAAGTCTGCTGAGTGGAATGACCAAAACGGTGATTTGTATCGAACGGAGGTCGCTTTTAACGCCATCTGCTGATTTCACGGTGTTGTAATGACGGTGTGCTGCAGCGTTGCATCGCTACTGCGCAAACCAGGCAAATGCTTGTAGCGCCATTGACCTCAACGAACTTCAGGAACGCACTCAATGAGCTTTCTTCGCCCCAAATTCATTACCTTCGACTGCTACGGAACGCTGACCAATTTCCACATGGGCACAATGACCCGCGAACTCTTCGCCGATCGCGTTCCCGCTGAGCAGATGGATCAGTTCGTCAAGGATTTCTCGGCCTATCGCCTGGACCAGGTCATGGGCGACTGGATGCCGTATGACGAGATTCTCAAGACCGCTCTGGCGCGTACCTGTAAGCGTTGGGGAATCGAATACCGCGACGAAGGCCAGTTGTATTACGACGCTGTTCCGACCTGGGGCCCGCACCCGGACGTACCGGCCGGCCTGTCGAAAATCGCCGACAAGATTCCCTTGGTGATTTTCTCCAACGCCAGCAACAGCCAGATCATGTCCAACGTCGAAAAACTCGGCGCACCTTTTCACAAAGTCTTCACGGCCGAACAGGCACAAGCCTACAAACCTCGTCTGGCGGCGTTCGAGTACATGCTCGACAACCTCAACTGCGGCCCGGAAGACATCTTGCATGTGTCCTCCAGCTTCCGTTACGACCTGATGCCGGCCCACGACATGAAGATCAAGAACAAGGCCTTCGTCGCCCGTGGTCACGAAGTACCGGGCAACGCCTTCTACAGCTACCACCAGATCCCGGACATCGGCGGTCTGGCCGGACTGGTCGGCCTGTAACGACATCCTCATTGGCAAAGGCGGGATTGAACATGGGCAGTGAATCCTACTGGCTCGACAGCGCACCGGCCTTCACCGGCGCACAGCTCGGCGGTTTGCCCGGGCAAGTCGATGTGGCCATCGTCGGTGGCGGTTTCACCGGGCTGGCGGCGGCCCGGGCCCTGGCGCTCAAGGGCGCCAGTGTGGTGGTGCTGGAAGCCGGGCGCGTGATCGGCGAGGCTTCGGGACGCAATGGCGGGCAGTGCAACACGGGGGTGGCGCAGGATTACGCCAGCCTCAGCGCCAGTCTCGGTGCCGACCGGGCGAAAGCCTATTACCAGGCTTACGAAAGTGCCGTGCAAAGCGTTGTGTCGCTGGTCGAGCAGGAGCAGATCGCCTGTGACCTGCTGCGCAACGGCAAGCTGAAACTGGCGGCAAAACCGCTGCACTACGAAGGCCTGGCCCGCACCTGCGAGCTGATCCGCAACGAAGTCGATGCCGATGTTGAATTGCTGTCGGCCGAACAGACCCGCACCGAGGTCAACTCTGCGCAGTTTCATGGCGGCCTGTTGCAGCGCAATGGCGTACAGATGCACGTCGGGCGTTTCGGCATCGGTCTGGCAGAAGCGGCGGTGCGTCACGGCGCGCTGATCCATGAGGGTACCTCGGTGCTCGACTGGAAAGCGCGGGCCGGCGGTTATCAGGTCAACACCAGCAAGGGTTCGCTGCACGCCGGGCAGGTTCTGCTGGCGACCGGTGCCTGTCAGCACGGTGGTCTGGGCTGGTATCGGCGGCGAATCGTACCGGTGGGCAGTTTCGTGATTGCCACCGAGGTCCTGCCGCGGGCGTTGATCGATCAGTTGCTGCCGGGGCGCCGCGCTTATGTCACCAGCCGAATGATCGGTAACTACTTCCGCCTGACCCCGGATAACCGTTTGCTGTTTGGCGGGCGCGCGCGGTTTGCCATGTCCGACAGTGTCAACGATGCCAAGAGCGGCAAGGTGCTGCAGGCGGCGATGGTCCAGATGTTCCCGCAACTGGCCGGCGTCAGGATCGATTACTGCTGGGGCGGCCTGGTAGACATGACCTCCGACCGTTTGCCGCGAGCCGGCCAGCACGGCGGCGTGTTCCACTCGATGGGTTACAGCGGCCACGGCGTGCAGATGTCGGTGCACATGGGGCAGGTGATGGCCGACGTGATGGCCGGCAATGCCGAGGCCAACCCCTGGCGTGAACTCGACTGGCCGGCGATCCCCGGGCATTTCGGCAAGCCGTGGTTCCTGCCTTTCGTGGGCGCCTACTACCGCTTTCAGGACTATTTGCATTGAGCTGATGTTGTGGCTTTACCGTCGTTTGCGTTTCCAGGACGTTCCGGCCAACCGGAACACTTGAGCCTTCTTAATTTCGACAGGTAGCACTGAAATGACTGATCACAAGAACGACTCACCATTGATCTCAGGCGAAGCGAGCCTGCGGGTATTCGAAGGCCTCAATCGCGGCATGTCACGCCGTCACGCGTTACAAATGCTCGGTGTGGCCGGCGTAGCGGCTGCCGGCGCCGGCAGCCTGTTTGGTGCTGCCGGCAAACTGTTGGCCGACGATACGGCGACGCCGGGCAAAGGCAAGCCCGGTGGGCGGATACGTGTCGCCGGCATGTCCAGCTCCACCGCCGACACCCTCGATCCGGCCAAAGGCGCGCTGTCCACCGATTATGTGCGGCACTACATGTTCTACAACGGCCTGACTCGTTTCGACGCGCACCTGGTGCCGCAACTGGAGCTGGCCGAACGCATCGACAACACCGACGCGACCCTGTGGACGATCACCCTGCGCAAGGACGTGACTTTCCACAACGGCAAAACCCTCAGCGCGGCCGACGTGGTGTTCTCGCTGTCACGACACAAGGATCCGCTGACCGGCTCCAAAGTCATGCCGCTGATGGAGCAGTTCGCCGAAATCAAGGCCACGGGGGCCAACGAAGTACAGATTCGCCTGACTGCACCGAACGCCGAATTGCCGTCGATTCTGGCCGTCTCGCATCTGCTGATCGTTCCCGAAGGCACCACCGACTTCAACCAGGGCATTGGCACCGGACCGTTCAAGGTCAAGGAGTTCAAACCGGGCGTACGTTCGGTGGCCGCACGCAACACCGGCTACTGGAAGCCTGGCCTGCCGTACCTCGACGAAATCGAATTCATTGCCATCGGCGACGAGCCGTCGCGGGTCAACGCGCTGCTGTCCGGCGACGTGCACATGATCAACGAGGTCAACCCGCGCTCCACCGACCGGATCAAGGCCAGCGCCAAACACCGGGTCGTTGATGCGCCATCGGGCAACTACACTGATTTGATCATCCGTCAGGATCAGTTGCCGGGTCAGAACGCCGATTTCACCCAAGCGATGAAGTACCTGCTCGATCGCGAACAGATCAAGTCGGCGGTGTTTCGCGGCTTTGCCGTGGTCGGCAACGATCATCCGATCGCGCCCGGCTCGCGCTACTACAACAGCGACCTGCCGCAAACGGTCTACGACCCCGAAAAAGCCAAGTTCCTGCTGAAAAAAGCGGGCATGGAAAACATCAGCATGGAGCTGTTTGCGTCGCCTGCCGCAACGGGTTCCGTCGATATCGCAGTGCTGTTGCAGCAGTCGGCCAAACAGGCCGGGCTCAAACTCGACGTCAAGCGCCTGCCGAGCGACGGCTACTGGTCCAACCACTGGATGAAGCACCCGATCAGCTTCGGCAACATCAACCCACGTCCGAACGCCGACGTGATGTTCTCGCAGTTCTTCCAGTCGAAGGCGCCGTGGAACGAGTCCGGCTGGAAGAACGAGCAGTTCGATCAGTTGCTGATGCTCGCCCGCGGCGAAACCGACGATGCCAAGCGCGGCAAGATGTATGCGGACATGCAGACCCTGGTGCACGACCACTGTGGCATCGGCATACCGGTGTTCATCAGCAACATCGACGGCGTCGATCAACGGATCAAGGGCTACGGCAGCAACCCGCTCGGCGGCTTCATGGGTTACATGTTCGCCGAGCAGGTCTGGCTGGACGCTTGAACAGAGCCGTCGAAATGAACGGCAAGCCAGGTTGCAGGAGGGTAGGCGATGAATAGCAACACACTGTGGTTGATCGGACGGCGGCTGGGCGCCGCGATCGTGACTTTGTTGATCGTATCGATGGTCGTGTTTGCGATCACGGCGGTACTGCCTGGAGACGCGGCACAACAATCCCTTGGCCAGTTTGCCACCCCGGAACAGGTGGCAGCGCTGCGCCTGAAACTGGGGCTCGATCAACCCGGTGTGGTGCGTTACCTGCACTGGTTGATGAGCCTGCTCAGTGGCGATATGGGCGTGTCGGTATCGAACGCGATGCCGGTTGTCGAGCTGATGGCCGGGCGCGTGCCCAACACCTTGATGCTGGCGGCCGCCACGGCGCTGGTGTCGGTGCCGGTGGCGCTGGTTCTGGGCATCGGCTCGGCGATGGGCCGGGGCGGGCGGATCGACAGTGTCTTGAGTTTCACCACCCTGGCCATGGTCGCGGTGCCAGAGTTTCTGGTGGCGACCCTCGCGGTGCTGATCTTTGCGGTAAACCTGGGCTGGTTGTCGGCGCTGTCCTATGCCAGTGACATCACTTCACCTTGGCAATTCATGCGCACTTACGCCTTGCCGGTGATGACGCTGTGCTGCGTGATCGTTGCGCAAATGGCGCGGATGACACGCGCGGCAGTGATCGACCAGCTCGACAGCCCCTACGTGGAAATGGCCCGGCTCAAAGGCGTCAGTCCGATGCGCATCGTGCTGCGTCACGCGTTGCCCAATGCCATCGGGCCGATCGCCAATGCGATTGCGCTGAGCCTGTCGTATCTGCTCGGCGGGGTGGTGATTGTCGAAACCATCTTCAACTATCCCGGCATCGCCAGCCTGATGGTCGATGCCGTGACCAACCGTGACATGGCACTGGTGCAGGCCTGCACCATGTTGTTCTGTACGGCTTATCTGGGTCTGGTGCTGATTGCCGACCTGTGCGCGATTCTGTCCAATCCGAGGCTGAGAAACCAATGAACAATCTCATTGTGAAATCGACGCCCGCAGCCCCCGATCTGTCAGCCGGCAAGGTGTCTCACGGGCCCGTATGGCTGGGACTCATCGGCGCGGCCATCTGCGTTATCTGGTTGCTGGTTGCGTTATTCGGCCCGTGGCTGGCGCCGCATCCGGTCGGCGAAGTGGTCTCGGGCAACGTGTTCGACAACATCAGCGCGGTGTACCCGTTCGGCACTGATTATCTGGGCCGCGACATGCTCAGCCGGGTGCTCGTCGGCGCGCGCTTCACCGTGGGCCTGGCGTTGATTGCGGCGGTGCTGGCCAGTGCGCTGGGCACCGGTTGTGCGCTGCTGTCGGTGGTGTCGCCGAAGTGGCTGGACGAAGTGATCAGCCGCTTGATGGACGCCTTTATCTCGATCCCGAGCAAGATGCTCGCGTTGATCATGGTTTCGGCGTTCGGCTCTTCAGTGACCCTGCTGATCAGCACGGCGGTGTTGAGCTTCGCCCCGGGCGCGTTCCGTATCGCCCGCAGCATGGCGGTGAACATCGAAGCGCTGGAGTATGTGCAGGTCGCCCGAACCCGTGGCGAGCGGCGTTTGTACATCGCCTGCGTGGAGATCCTGCCGAACATGCTCAACCCGGTGCTCACTGACCTGGGCTTGCGGTTTGGTTTCATCGTGTTGCTGCTCAGCGGCATGAGTTTTCTCGGGCTGGGCGTGCAACCGCCGGATGCCGACCTCGGTTCGCTGGTGCGGGAAAACATCGGCGGCCTCAATCAGGGCGCCCCGGCCATCGTCATCCCGGCGCTGGCCATCGGCACCCTGACCATCGGCGTGAATCTGTTTATCGACAGATTGTCGTCGCGACGTAGTCGCCGCACGGGAGGCCATTGAAATGACCCAATTGATTCGAGTTGAAGACCTGCGCGTGGTCGCTTGCGGCGAGCATGGAGAAACGGAGATCGTCAAAGGCGTGAGCTTTGCCTTGGAAGAAGGTGAAGTACTGGCGTTGATCGGCGAATCGGGCTCGGGCAAGACCACCATCGCCCTCGCTCTGTTGGGGTATGCCCGACGGGGCTGTCGGTTGTCCGGCG
Source organism: Pseudomonas sp. B21-021 (assembly GCF_024749205.1). Taxonomy (NCBI): domain Bacteria; kingdom Pseudomonadati; phylum Pseudomonadota; class Gammaproteobacteria; order Pseudomonadales; family Pseudomonadaceae; genus Pseudomonas; species Pseudomonas sp. B21-021. The sequence continues at coordinate 3,350,022 of NZ_CP087192.1, read as the reverse complement.
GCGTGGTGCAGGTCGGCGAGCACGACATGCTCGCGCTCAGCGAGCAGCAATTGCAGGGCCTGCGCGGTAATCGGGTGTCGTATATCGCGCAGAGCGCTGCGGCGGCTTTCAACCCGGCAAAGAAGCTGATCGACCAAGTGGTGGAGGGCGCCTTGATTCACGGCCTCGGCACCCGCGCCACCCTTGAGGCCAAGGCCATTGAGCTGTTCCGCGATCTGGCCCTGCCAGACCCGGATCACATCGGTCAGCGTTACCCGCACCAGGTGTCCGGGGGGCAATTGCAGCGGGTGATGGCGGCAATGGCGCTGATCAGTGATCCGTTGCTGGTCATCCTCGACGAGCCGACCACGGCGCTCGATGTGACGACCCAGATCGACGTGTTGCGTGCATTCAAGCGCGTGGTGCGTGACCGTGGCGCGACAGCGGTGTATGTGTCCCACGACCTGGCCGTGGTGGCGCAAATGGCCGATCAGATCGTCGTGCTCAATGGCGGCCAGATCTTCGAACAAAGCGCCACGGCGGCGCTGCTCAAAGGCCCGAGTCATGAATACACGCGCAGTCTGCTGGCGGCCGCGCGGCCGGACACGACCATCCGCCCACCTTGCGGTATTGCCGAAGAAACTCCGCTGCTGACCATTCGCGGCCTGACCGCCGGTTACGGCAACAAGAACACCCAGGGCATGCCGGCCATTCGTGTACTGGAAGACATTGATCTGACCGTGCGCCGGGGCCAGGCGATTGGCGTGATCGGCGAGTCGGGTTCGGGCAAGTCAACACTGGCCCGCGTGGTGGCCGGCTTGCTCACGCCAGCATTGGGCGGGCTGACCTTCGACGGGCAACCGCTGGGCGGTTGTCTGTCCGAACGCACCGACGAGCAATTCCGGCGGATCCAGATGGTGTTCCAGAACGCCGACACGGCGCTCAATCCGATGCATACCATCAGCACGATTCTGAGTCGGCCGCTGAAGATGTATTTCAACCTCAAAGGCGCGGCGTTGCGCGAGCGCATCGGCGAATTGCTGGATCTGGTGCGCCTGCCGCGAGCCCTGGCCGAACGTCGTCCGAACGAGTTGTCCGGCGGGCAAAAGCAGCGGGTGAACCTGGCGCGGGCCCTGGCGGCCAAACCCGATCTGATCCTCTGCGATGAAGTGACCTCGGCGCTGGACACCGTGGTCGGTGCAGCGATTCTTGAATTGCTCCGCGATTTGCGTCAGCAGCTCGGCGTGTCCTACCTGTTCATCAGTCATGACATCTCCACCGTACGCGCGCTGTGCGATGACGTGGTGGTGATGTACAGCGGCCACAAGGTTCAGGCCGGCAGCCGCCAGTCATTTGCGCAGGCACCGTACCATCCTTACACCGATCTGTTGATTCACTCGGTGCCGGAGCTGCGCCAGGGCTGGCTGGAAACCTGCGGGACGACTTGCGGTGAACTGCCGCCCATCGGGCCCAAAGCCAATGTCGCCGAGCTGTGCACCTTCCTCAATCGCTGCCCGGTGCGCGTCGATGGCCTGTGCAACCGTACTGCACCCGAGCGCCGAATCATCGACGGTGGCAGTGAAATTCTCTGCCACCACGACAGCGTCGAACTGCTGAAAACCCAGCGGGACGTGACCACCTTGAATCAGGGAGCCTATGCATGAGTGCTCGTTTTGTGAGACTGGCCGAGCAGGGCCGGGTGACCGTCGGGTTGACCGTGGATGGCGTGCCCATCAAGGCGTTGCAGGGCGACACACTGATGGTCGCATTGCTCACTCAGGGCAATGCGTTGCGCCAGTCGGAATTCGATTCCGGTCGACGTGCCGGGTTCTGCCTGATGGGTGCCTGCCAGGATTGCTGGGTGTGGACGCGCAGCGGCGAACGTCTGCGTGCGTGCTCCAGTGAAGTCCGTGAAGGGCTGGATCTCGTCACCACACAACCGGAGGCGACATGGCCACTGCACGGGTAGTTATCGTCGGCGCTGGCCCTGCGGGGATTCGCTGCGCCGAGACGTTGGTGAAGGCCGGCTTCAAACCGGTCCTGATCGATGAAAATCGCCGCGACGGCGGCCAGATCTATCGTCGCCAACCCGAAGGTTTCACCCGCGACTACCGCGCGCTGTACGGCACTGAAGCGGCCAAGGCGCGCGACCTGCACGAGAGTTTCGAGCGCTTGCGCCCACACATCGATTACCGTCCCGACACGTTGGTGTGGAATCTGGTGCCCAGGCAGTTGAGCTGCGTCAGTCAGGGTCACCATACGACGGTGGACTTCGACGCGCTGATCCTGTGCACCGGCGCCACGGACCGTTTGATGCCCGTTGAAGGCTGGCAGCTGGCGGGCACCTACAGCCTCGGCGGGGCGCAGATCGCGCTCAAGTCGCAGGCGGTTTCCATCGGCCATCGCGTGGTGTTCATGGGCAGTGGTCCACTGCTGTATCTGGTGGCCAGCCAGTACGTGAAGGCCGGCGCCAACGTCGCCGCGGTGCTTGATACATCGCCGATGAGCAAGCGCATCGTTGCGCTGCCGAAGATGCTCGCGCGGCCCGGGGTGTTGCTCACCGGGATGAAGCTGTTGGCGCAGTTGTATCAGGCGAAAATTCCCGTACACCTGGGGATCAAGCCGGAGCAGATATCGGGAGATGCCACCCACGGCGTCAGTGGCGTGCGCGTGCGCTCAGCCAAGGGCGAGACCCTGGACATCGATTGCGATGCCGTGGCCCTGGGGTATCACTTGCGTCCGGAAACCCAGCTGGCCGATCTGGCCGGGTGTCGCATGCGTTTTGATGAAGCGTCCGGCCAATGGTGGCTGGCGCTTGATGAGGAGGGCCGCACTTCGGTCAGCGGTGTGTATGCCGCCGGCGACGGCGCAAAGATTCGCGGTGCCGATGCGGCTGAACATGCCGGACGTCTGGTGGCGATGGCGCTGCTGGAGGATCAGCAACAACCGGTGGATGCCGGTTTGCGCGCAGAGCAACGGCGTGCACTGGCGGTGATGGATCAGTTCCGCCTCGGTCTGGCGCAGGCATTTCCCTGGCCCGCCGAACAGGCCGGGGCCTTGCCGGATTCGGCGATCGTCTGTCGCTGCGAGATGATCAGCGCGGGCGAACTGCGCCGTACGGTCAGTGAAAAGGGCGCGTGTGAAGTCAATCGGGCCAAAGCCTTCAGTCGGGTCGGCATGGGCCGTTGCCAGGGACGCTACTGCTCGCAGGCCGGCGCCGAAGTGATTGCCGCCGCGGCCGGCGTCAGTGTTCAGCAGGTCGGCCGCCAACGCGGTCAGGCCCCCGTCAAACCGTTGCCGATGGTCATCATCGAGGAGCCGTCATGAACCCGCAGAAAAGTGATGTATTGATTATCGGCGGCGGCATCATGGGTGCGGCGTCAGCGTTTTTTCTGCGCCAGCGTGGGCACTCCGTGACCCTGCTCGAGCGCGACCAGATTGGCCAATACGCCAGCGGCGTCAATTTCGGTAACGTACGGCGTCAGGGCCGTTATCTGGGGCAACTGGAATTGGCCAACCGTTCGTTTGCGCTGTGGAAGCGCTTGCCGGAGCTGATTGACGACGATCTGGAGTTCATCGCCAGCGGCCACATGCGCGTGTGTTACCGCGAAGACGAAATTGCCGAGCTCGAAGCGTATGCCGCTGCACCGGAAGCGGCGCAACTGGATCTGCAGGTCTATCGCGGCGCTGAACTGCATCGGCGCTTTCCGTTTCTGGGGCCGGACGTGAAGGGGGGCTCCTACGCGCCGCATGACGGTCACGCCAACCCGCGTCTGGCGGCGCCGGCATTTGCCCGGGCGGCGCGGCGAATCGGTGCGCGTATCGAAGAACAGACCGAAGTGGCCCAGGTGCAGAAAACCGCAGGCGAGTTCAGCGTCACCACCACCGATGGCCGGCAATATCGCGCCGCACAACTGCTGATCACCGCCGGCGCCTGGGGCGAGAAACTGTCCGCGCAGTTCGGCGAACCGGTTCCGCTGGACACCCATGGCCCGCAGATGGCGGTGACGGAACCGGTGCCATACGCCTTGCCGACGGTGATTGGGGTGTTCACCAAAATCCCTGAGGAAGTCATTTATTTCCGGCAGATTCCGCGCGGCAACATCATCATTGGCGGCGGCTATCGCAGCAAACCGGACATGCTCAATCGCCGCGCTTATGTCGAGCCGCGCAGCATCCTCAACCAGATCCGGCAAATGCGCCGACTGCTGCCGGGTGTCGGCAATCTGAACATCATCCGGGTCTGGAGCGGCATCGAAAGCTATCTGCCGGACTCGCTGCCGATCATGGGGCCAAGCGGTACGGTCGATGGCCTGTATTACGCGTTCGGCTTCTGTGGTCATGGCTTCCAGTTGGGGCCGGGCGTCGGTGACGTCATGGCTGAGCTGATCAGCACCGGCAGCACTTCCACGTTGATCGAACCCTTTTCCATACGCCGGTTCGCCCCCTTGGCCGAACAACGGAGCAAAGCCTCATGAAACCCCGTGTACTGGAGATTCTCAAACGATTGATTGCGTTCGATACCGTGTCGTCGGAATCGAACATGGCGTTGATCGAGTACGTTCGCGAGTTGCTGCTGAGCAAGGGCATCGAGTCGCTGATCGTCAAGGACGAAAGCGGCAAGAAGGCCAATCTGTTTGCCAGTACCGGTCCGAAAGACCAACCGGGCATTCTGCTGTCCGGGCACACCGACGTGGTGCCAGCAGCGGGGCAGGCGTGGACGGTTCCACCGTTTCAGGTGACGGAGCAGAACGGGCGGATTTACGGGCGCGGCAGTTGCGACATGAAAGGCTTTATCGCGCTGGCCATCGACGCGATGCTTGAGGCTGCTGAACATTCCCTCAGCCGTCCGCTGCAGCTGGCGCTGTCACACGACGAGGAAATCGGCTGCGTTGGCGTGCGGCGTTTGCTCGATGTGCTGCACCTGGCGCCGGTGCGGCCGTTTCTGTGCCTGATCGGCGAACCGACCAACATGCAGTTTGTGCTGGGGCACAAGGGCAAGGGCTCGTACCGTACCTATTGTCGGGGGCTGGAGGCGCATTCTTCGCTGGCGCCGCGCTCGGTCAACGCAATCCACGTGGCCTGCGATTTCATTGCAGCGTTGCGTGAATCCCAGCGTCAACTGCAGGAGCAGGGCGCCCGGGATGCCGATTACGACGTGCCTTACACCACCGTGCACGTGGGCCAGATCGGCGGTGGCCGGGCGCTGAATATCGTGCCGAATCTGTGCACGGTGGATTTTGAAGTGCGCAATTTGCCGGCCGATGATCTGGAACAGATCCTCGCGCAGATGCAGGAGCGTGCCGAGGTGATCGTGCGCGAGGCGCAGAAGCTCTCGAGCGTGGCGGCCATCGAGATTGAAACGGTCAACGTCTACCCCGGACTGGACACCCACCCGAGCGTCGAAGCGGTACGGTTCCTGAAAAATTTCGCGGCGCCGGATACCGCGACGTCCAAGGTTTCGTTCGGTACGGAAGGCGGGTTGTTCAAGCAGCGTCTGGATGTGCCGGTGGTTGTCTGCGGGCCAGGTTCGATCGAGCAGGCGCACAAGCCCGACGAGTTTATCGAGATCAGTCAGATGGAGGCGGGGGAGCGCTTTCTGGAGGGTTTGCTCGGTTCGCTGAAACGATAGAAAACAGCAGTTCTGCTGTTCCACCGCCAATTTCAGCAGCCGACACTGTCCGCTACGCGCTTTCAGCATCCTCATCCGTCGAGTCTCCCTAGACTGGAATCTGTCTCGGATCAGGACTCGACCATGCTCAAGAATCGTTTGAAAGACCCCGGTCTTCTCGCAGAACTCGCTTATGTGAACGGCCAGTGGATCGGCGCAGATGACCGCGCGACCCTGGATGTCGTCGACCCGGCCAGCGGCGAATTGATCGGCCGCGTGCCCGCCATGCAAGGCGTGGAAACCCGACGCGCCATCGATGCCGCCGAACGGGCCTGGCCTGCCTGGCGAGCACGACCGGCCGCCGAACGTGCGGCGCTGCTGGAGCGTTGGTATCAGGCGATGATCGACAACCTCGACGATCTGGCGCTGATCATGACCTGCGAACAAGGCAAGCCGCTGAACGAAGCCAAAGGTGAAATCCGCTACGGCGCGGGTTTCGTCAAATGGTTTGCCGAAGAGGCGCGGCGGATTTACGGCGAAACCATGCCGGCGCCCAGCGGCGACCGCCGACTGTTGACCCTCAAGCAACCGGTGGGTGTCTGCGCGGCGATCACGCCTTGGAACTTCCCCAACGCAATGATTACCCGCAAGTGTGCACCGGCCCTGGCGGCGGGGTGCCCGATCATCGTCAAACCGTCGGATCTGACGCCGCTGTCAGCGCTCGCATTGGCGGTGTTGGCTGAGCGCGTCGGCATCCCGGCCGGGGTGTTCAATGTGCTGACCGGTATGCCCGCCGGGATTTGCGAAGAGCTGACCGGCAACCCGACGGTGCGCAAGATATCCTTCACCGGTTCCACGGCGGTGGGCCGTTTGCTGATGCGCCAGAGTGCCGAACACATCAAGCGGTTGAGCCTGGAACTCGGCGGCAACGCACCGTTCATTGTGTTTGACGACGCTGATCTTGAGCAGGCGATTACCGGGATCATGCTGAGCAAGTTTCGCAACGCCGGGCAGACCTGCGTCTGCGCCAATCGGATTCTGGTACAGAACGGCATTTACCCGCGTTTTGCCCAGCGTCTGGTCGAGGAAGTCGGCAAGCTCAAGGTCGGCAATGGCCTGCAGGACAACGTGACCATCGGCCCGCTGATCAACAAGGCGGCCGTGAGCAAGGTGGCCCGCCACATCGATGATGCCTTGAGCCAGGGTGCGCAGCTGCTTTGCGGCGGCGTTCCGCAGGGCGACAGTCAATTTGTGCAACCGACGGTGCTTGGCGATGCCCACGCCGGCATGCTCCTGGCCAACGAAGAAACCTTCGGACCGGTCGCGCCACTGATGCGGTTCACCGACGAAGCCGAAGCCTTGGCGCTGGCCAATGCCACACCGTTTGGCCTAGGCGCTTATTACTTCACTCAAGACTTGCGTCGCTCATGGCGTTTCGGCGAAGCGCTGGAATTCGGCATGGTCGGCCTCAACACCGGAATCATCTCCATGGAAGTCGCGCCGTTCGGCGGCATCAAGCAATCGGGGCTGGGCCGTGAAGGCAGCAAATACGGTCTTGACGAATACCTTGAAGTCAAAGCCTTCCACATCGGCGGCTTGTAACTTCACAACAACGGGGAGCCATAACTGATGAGCAAGGTCTTCAAGATCGCCGCGATTGCCGGCGACGGGATTGGCAAGGAAGTGCTGCCCGAGGGGCTGCGGGTTCTGGAGCAGGCCGCGAAAAAATGGCAGCTGGACTTGAGCATTGAAGTGCTCGACTGGGCGCATTGCGATTACTACCTGGAACACGGGCAGATGATGCCCGAGGACTGGTTCGAACAGCTCAAGGGCTTCGACGCGATTTACTTCGGCGCCGTGGGCTGGCCGGAGAAAGTGCCGGACCATATTTCCCTGTGGGGGTCGCTGCTGAAATTCCGTCGCGACTTCGACCAGTACGTGAATATCCGCCCGGTGCGCTTGTTCCCTGGGGTGCCATGCCCGTTGGCCGGGCGCGAACCAGGGGACATCGATTTCGTGGTGATTCGCGAGAACACCGAAGGTGAATATTCATCGGTCGGCGGCAAGATGTTCGAAGGCACCGAGCATGAGTTCGTGCTGCAGGAATCGGTGTTCACCCGCCGGGGTGTCGACCGGATTCTCAAGTTTGCCTTCGACCTGGCCCAGACCCGGCCACGCAAGCGGTTGACCGCAGCGACCAAGTCCAACGGCATTTCGATCAGCATGCCTTATTGGGACGAGCGCACCGCGCTGATGGCTGCGCAGTACCCACAGGTGACGTGGGACAAGCAGCACATCGATATCTTGTGCGCGCGGTTCGTTCTGCAACCGGATCGGTTCGATGTGGTGGTTGCGTCCAACCTGTTCGGCGATATCCTCTCCGACCTGGGGCCGGCGTGTGCCGGAACCATCGGCATTGCGCCGTCGGCCAACCTTGATCCGCAGCGACGTTTTCCCTCGCTGTTCGAGCCGGTGCATGGTTCGGCGCCGGACATCTATGGGCAGAACATCGCCAACCCGATTGCGATGATCTGGTCCGGAGCGCTGATGCTCGATTTCCTGGGCAACGGTGACGAGCGTTATCGCGCAGCACACGACGGGATCCTGCAGGCAATCGAGCGGGTGATCGCCGAGGGACCGATCACCCCGGACCTGGGCGGGAAGGGCTCGACCCAGGATGTCGGCAGGACCATCGCCGAGTTCCTCTGAAGCATCGTCATCCTCTGCATGAGTGAGCCTGCTCGCTCGTGCAGAGGGTCTGAATCAGTAACCTTTGTCGCGGTCGATCTGACCGCTCATGGACTCGCCGCGTTCGAAGCTGCGGATATTTTCCAGCAGGACAGCAAATGCACTATCCGGCTGGGTCATTGCCGCGATATGCGGCGTCAGCAGAATCTGCGGGTGGCCCCAGAAAGGATGATCCGCCGGCGCCGGTTCGTTCTGCACCACATCCAGCACCGCGCCGCTGAGTTGCCCGCTGTCCAGCGCTTCGAGCAAGTCTTCTTCCACCAGATGCCCACCGCGCCCCATGTTGATCAGTGCCGCGCCACGCGGTAATTGGCGAAAAAACTCACGATTGAGAATGCCACGGGTCTGCTCGGTCAGCGGTAATACGCACATCACAATGTCGCACTGGCTCAGAAACGCCGGCAGTTGCTCGCGACCGGCAAAGCACTCGACGCCGACAATCCGATGCGCACTGCGCGCCCAGCCCTTAAGGGCAAAGCCCAAGGGCTGCAAGGTGGCGAGAATCTGCTGCGCCTGAGTTCCGAGGCCCATCACCCCCACCCGACGCTGATGCGCCGGCTGCAACAGGTGCGCCTGCCAGCACCGCGCCATCTGCTGCTGGCGATAGCGCAACATATCCCGGTGCAAAGCGAGCACGGCAAAACTGGCGTACTCGCACATGCCTTGAGTGATCCCGGGATCGAGCAGGCGCACCACTGGAAGATTCGGCGGGATGCGGCTCAGATCCAGTTGATCGACGCCGGCCGACAATGCAAACAACACCTGCAGATTCGGCAGCACCGTCTGCAGATCTTCCGGCGCCTGCCACGCCGCCAGGTACTTGATGTCTGTGGGATCGCCGATGTCCGGCCAGGCGCGCCATTCGATGTCCGGGGCATGTTCGGCGAACAGTGCTTTCCACCGTTCGCCGCGCACGGGGTCAGCTTTGTAGAGCAGGGCCATGGTCAATTCCTGAGGAGGTTGAAGGTGCTCCCATGATCGCCCAACGCCAGAGCAGGATCTGTCGAAAGCAGCGCTGCGAACACTGCGCGTCACCTCATATACGCACGCGGCCGGCAGATTCGGCGGCCTGAAGGAATCTGCCGTTTGGCAGGGTGAAAACAGTCGATCCGGATTTCTCAGGGGGCAAGTTCGGCGTTGTTCGTTCCGCACAAGTCTTAATCTTAAGATCCTCTGTAACCACCTCCTGCATTCACTCCGGGCTGCCGGATTCACGAAGGGAAATGCCATGAACAGCCAAGTCGACCAAACGCCTCATTTACTCCGTCAGCGTGATCAGTTCGTGCCACGCGGACTGGTCACCGCTCATCCACTGGTGATTGATCGCGCCCAAGGGGCTGAATTGTGGGACGTGGACGGCCAGCGTTACCTGGATTTCGTCGGCGGCATCGGCGTGCTGAACATCGGCCATAACCATCCCAAAGTGGTTGCAGCGGTGCAGGCCCAATTGCAAAAAGTCTCACACGCCTGCTTTCAGGTGGTGGCCTACAAGCCGTATCTGGATCTGGCCCAGCGTTTGTGCGAAATGATAGGTGGCGAGGAACATTACAAAGCAGCGTTGTTCACCTCCGGCGCCGAAGCCGTGGAGAACGCGGTGAAAATCGCCCGCGCTCACACTAACCGCTCTGCGGTGATCTCCTTCCGCGGCGGTTTCCATGGACGCACCTTGCTCGGCACCACGCTGACCGGCATGAGCCAGCCCTACAAACAGAACTTCGGGCCATTCGCGCCGGAGGTATTTCACACGCCATATCCAAATGCCTATCGCGGCGTTACCAGCGAAATGGCGCTCAAGGCGCTGGACGAGTTGCTCGCCACTCAGGTTGCGCCGGAGCGGGTTGCGGCGATCATCATTGAACCGGTGCAGGGCGACGGTGGCTTCCTTGCGGCGCCGGCACAGTTCCTTCAGGCATTGCGCGAGTTGACCCACAAGCACGGCATCGTGCTGATCCTCGATGAAATCCAGACCGGATTCGGCCGCACCGGCAAGTGGTTCGGTTTCCAGCACGCCGGCATCCAGCCTGACCTGGTCACCGTCGCCAAGAGTCTGGCCGGGGGGCTGCCGTTGTCGGGCGTGGTCGGCAGAGCTGAAATCATGGATTCGCCGTTGCCCGGAGGCCTCGGCGGCACCTACGGCGGCAATGCACTGTCCTGCGCCGCGGCCCTGGCGGTGATCGACGCTTACGAAGAAGAGAAACTGCTCGAACGTGGCGATGCATTGGGCAAGCGCCTGCGTGAAGGTCTGCTGCAGTTGCAGCGCCGTCACCCGCAGATCGGTGACGTACGCGGCACCGGTTTCATGCTGGCCATCGAGCTGGTCAAGAATGATGAAGCGCGCTCCCCGGATGCGGATCTGAACCAGCGTGTGATCGATGAAGCGCGCAAAGGTGGCTTGCTGGTGATCAAGTGCGGCGTCTATCGCAACGTCCTGCGTTTCCTCGCGCCATTGGTGACGACCGAAGCGCAGATCGATGAAGCGTTGCAGATTCTGCAGGCTGCATTGGCACGGGTATTGAACTGATGTCCGCCGGGTTCAGCCGCGCGGTCGCTGGCCAGCGTCGCTGAACCTTTTTGGCGCACGGATTGATGAAACGCATCATCGGAGGCTGTGTACACCATGGGGCTGACTGAATATCGAGCACTGCTCATCGATTGCGACGAAGTCCTGGTTGACCGCGATTCGGGTGTCTGGGCAGCGCTGCAGCCGTTGCTCGACAGCCGGGGCGGGCGCCCGGACAAGGAACAGGTGCTGGGCGAGTTTCGCGAGGTGGTGCAGGGGCTCTATCCCCGCTTTGCCGAACTGGGCTTCAGTGGATTGCTGTGTTTTGCCCATCGCCAATTGGCCGAGCGCTGGAGCCTGAAAGCCAGTTGGGAGGAGGGCATGAGTTTCGCGCGCTCTGCTGCCAACTGGTCATTGTTCGAAGACGCACCGGGAGCGATGCTGTACTTGCGCAAGTTTTATCGCCTGTTGGTGGTGGGCGACCGGGATGCCGAGGATCGCGCCGTGTTGTGCGAGCATCTGGGGATTGTGGCCGATGACTTTATTTCGCTGGCCAGCGATCCGCTGCGGGACGAGGAATGGTTGAATGCCAACGAGCTGAAGCCGGTACACATACTGCGGGTAACCCGACCCGCCGCCCGCGGCCCGGCGCTGACCGATGTGTGTCTGATCGGTCGCGAACGGGGCAAACAACCGACCCCATGCGCTGCGGATTATTGCATCAACAGCATGGCTGACCTGGTCGCACAACATCAGCTGTCTTTACGGCGCTGATTTTGCTAGTAGATTGTCCTACAAATGGCAGTCAAGAGGTTCGCAATGGAAGGTTTAGTCAAACTGGACCGCATCGACATCAGTATCCTGGTTGAGTTGCAGAAGGACGGGCGCATGACCAATGTCAGCCTGGCCGACGCCGTGGGATTGTCGGCCAGCCCCTGTCTGCAACGGGTCAAGCGGCTGGAATCGGCCGGGTACATTTCCAGCTACAAGGCACACCTGAACCTGGCGAAGATCACCGAATCGGTAACGGTCTTCACCGAAATCACCCTGAGTGACCACAAGCGCGAAGACTTCGCCAAGTTCGAGTCGAACATTAGGTTGGTGGATGAGGTGCTCGAGTGCCATTTGATCAGTGGTGGCTACGATTATCTGGTGCGCTTCATGACGCGCAGTATTCAGCACTATCAGGAAGTGATTGAAAGCCTGCTGGATAAAAACATCGGCATTTCCAAGTACTTCAGCTACATCGTTATCAAGTCCCCAGTGCTCAAGGACGGTGTGCCGTTGCGCAAGTTGTTGCGGCACTGAAGCTCCCTACATCCATCAGGTGCGAACCAATAGGGGACAGCTCGCTGTCCCCCATTGTGTGCTAGCCACCAAAGCCGACGATGGCTTTGGTTTCCAGATATTCCTCAAAGCCGTAGACACCAAATTCACGACCATTGCCCGATCGTTTGTAGCCACCGAACGGGGCCATGGGATTCCAGGCCGGGTGGTTGAGCAGCACTTGTCCTGCGCGGATGCGTGAGGCAACGGCGCGTGCATGATCAAGGTCGCGGGATTGAACGTGGGCGCTCAGTCCATACACCGTGTCGTTGGCGATCGCGACAGCCTCATCGAGCGTTTCATAGGCAATGATGCACAGCACGGGCCCGAAGATTTCCTCCTGGGCAATGCGCATGCTCGAATCAACCTCGGAAAATACAGTCGGTCGGGCATAGAAGCCCGTTTCATGACCAGGCATCCGTCCTGGTCCGCCGCAGACGAGTTTGGCCCCTTCACTCAGGCCCGATTCGATCATGGCTTGCACGCGCTTGAACTGGGCCTCATTGGCTATCGGACCGAGTACCGTCTCTTCCGATTGTGGATCCCCCACAATGATCGCGTTCGCGGTTGCAGCGGCCAGTGCCTCGACTTCCGCGAGCCGGTCCCTGGGTACGATCATTCTGGTCGGGGCGCTGCAGGATTGCCCGACATTGCGAAATGCCGTCATCACGCCCAGTGGCACGACGTTGGCGAAGTCGGCATCAGGCAGCAGCACGTTGGGTGACTTGCCGCCCAGTTCCTGGGTGACGCGTTTCACTGTAGGGGCGGCTGCCTGTGCGACCAGCGCACCTGCGCGGTTTGATCCGGTGATCGAAATCATATCGATATCCGGGTGCGCAGCCATGGCGCCGCCGACCTCGGAGCCCGTGCCATTTACCAGATTGAAGACACCCGGTGGCAGGCCGGCGTCATGCACCAGTTGGGCGAAAAGAAGGGCGCTCAGCGGTGACAGTTCGCTCGGCTTCAGCACCACAGTGCATCCAGCGGCAATAGCTGGAGCCACTTTGGCGGTGATTTGATACAGCGGCCAGTTCCAGGGGGTAATGAGACCGCAGACACCGATGGGTTCGCGTTCAATTGCGGTACCGCTTTCGACCGTCTGGAAGCGATAGGTGGACAGCAGGTCACGAGCAATCCGAACGTGTTCGGCCGCCAAGGGCACTTGCATCGCTCGGGCAAAACCGATGGCAGCGCCCATTTCCAGAGAAAGCGCCTGCGCAAGCGACTCTTTTCGCTCAAGGATCAGGTCGTAAATCTTCCCAAGAAAACCCGCGCGCGCTTCGGCGGAAGTCGCAGACCAGCGAGGAAACGCCGCACGCGCCGCAGCGACGGCCCGATCAACGTCTTCGGCCGATCCGCTGGCAACCTCTGCAACTACACTTTCAGTCGCCGGATTGACCACGGGCAAACTGCCAGGCGTTGCCGGCGAACACCAGCCTCCATTGATATAAAACTGTTGAGACGTATGCGAATCCACGGCGTAGGTATTAGAAGATTGTGTTGTCATCCAACTAGCTCCTTAGAGGACTGATGGGGGCTGTTAACAGCAGGAGGAGGGAGGGCAGAGCGGCGCCAGGGCACCGGTACATGCGGTGTCCTGTGGTTTGAATAAGCTAGCAAAAGGGCTCAGTCGAAATATGCCGTTCTTGAAGTCGGCAAGGGATAATCTGCTGTTTCTCAGGGGCGGACGTTGTCTCTGTTTTATCTTTCCAACCTGACAGGTCGCACGCACTCATGCTCACCAACCTCTGGTACGTCGTTCTTCCATCGTCGCAACTGACTGACGGACTGATGCCGGTTCGTTTGCTCGGACAGCCTTTTGTTGCGTTCCGTGATGACGCTGGCGTCGCTCACGTGCTTTCGGATGTTTGCGTGCATCGCGGCGGATCGTTGTCGGGCGGCAGAAGGGTGGGCAACAGTGTGCAATGCCCCTATCACGGCTGGCGATTTGGTGCGGATGGGGTTTGCACGCATATACCTGCGCAGCCGGACCTGCGAATTCCTGCCAAGGCCCGCGTCGACGCCTATCCGACGCTGGAGCGCTACGGCTGGATCTGGGCATTTCTAGGGGACCTGCCTGAGCCTGAGCGTCCGCCGCTACCCGCACTCGACTGGATCGACGATCCTGCCGTGCGGGTGGTATCGGGCCATTTTGACTGGGAGGCCAGTTGGGACCGGATTATTGAAAACGGCCTCGATTTTGCGCATGCACCGTTTGTTCATGGCTCAACTTTTGGCGATCCGGATCATCCCGAGATTGAATCGTTTGATGTCGAAAGCGATATGTGGAGCGGCAAGGCACAAATGCTTATGCGCAGGCCTGCGCGCAAAGGGCTGTTACGGCGCAAATCATCCACCGAGTTTGTCAGTGTGGTCACTGTGCCGGGGTTTCATTTGTCTGGTCCGTGCACGACGCTGGAGCTTGAGTTGCCGAATGGATGGCGGATCTACATCGTCTCGGCGCATGTCCCGATTGACGCCAATCGCACGCGAACCTGGTGGATGATGGGCAGAACATTCCTGCGTTCCCGACTGCTGGATCGCAGGTTCATTGCCAGCAATATCCGTATTTTCGAACAAGATCACGCTGTGCTGAAAAACGTGCGGCCCGAGCGCGTGCCGGACTCGTTTCAGCAAGAGGTTTCATTGAAATCCGATGCACTGCAGATTGCCTTTCGCAGAGGCGTGCTGGCACTGGAGCAGCGCGGCTGGCGTATCGATGAAGAGCGTCTTGCGCGCACGTTTACGGGGCGTATGGCGTGCGCGGTTCCCGGCCCCGAACGTCGTCATGTTCGCGCTTGGGCGATTGAGCCCATTCCCTTGGTGGACGTTACCCACGAACGAGAATAGATGGGTGTCGATCTGGCACTCCGAACCGCCAGTCATCCAGGCGAGCCGGTAATGACCTACAAAGAGTTTTTCGAAGAGCGGCAAAAAGCCCGTTACGGCGGACGGCAATGCACGACGCGTTGCTGCTGATTTGGTCCTCAGCGCGCTCGTCGTCCATCGCCTTCAGATGTCCTCCTCTATGACTTCCTGGGCGACGGCCTTGATTTGCTGCGGGTCATTGATGTCCAGCTGGACGGTGTCGATTCCCGGATTGGCCCGAGCAATCTCATCCAGCAGGGCCTGGCGACGGCCCGCGATGATGACCTGATTGCCGCGCTGGTGAAATGCCTCGGCCAAAGCGCGGCCAATGCCGGAAGTGCCGCCGGTGAGCGCTGAGTTTCATGATTCATATCCTTTTGATAGCGATCAGTTGACGTTGTAGCGCGGCGCGAGCCGGTTGCTCGAGAGCCCGGAGAACAAGGCCTGGCGGCTGGCTTCGTAACGCTCGTAACCTTGCAGGTCGTGCATCGAGGGGATTGAGATCAGCACGCCGTTGTCGAAGTCCTGCAGGGCGCCGGCGACCAGGTCCTGGGCCGACATCACGATGCCCGGATCCAGATGCTCGACAGGCAATCCACCGATTTGCCAGAAGTCCGTCGCGGTTGCGCCTGGCAGGACAGCCTGAATCCGGATGCCTTTATCCGAGAGTTCCTTGTGCAGGGACTGGGTAAACGCGGTGACGTAGGCTTTACTGCCGCCGTACACGCCGTTGAGCAACTCCGGCGCCAGGCTGACGATCGACGAAATATTGATCACGGCGCCTTGTTCACGGGCGACAAAACCTGGAATCGCGGCGTAGGTCAGGCGGGTAAGGGCGGTGACGTTCAGCGTGATCATCTCGGCCATCCGCTCGACATCACTCTCCAGCAGGCCGGTATGGGTGCCGATACCGGCATTGTTGACCAGCAAGGTGATGCTGGCGTCCTCGCGCAACTTGCGTTCTACCTTGGCGAGGTCCTCGGGGCGGCCAAGATCGGCCTGCAACACTTCGATGTTCTGCCGGGTTTCGCTGGTCAGACGACTGGCCAGTGCGTTCAGACGTTCGCGGTTGCGCGCCACCAGCACGAGATCGTAACCCCGGCGGGCAAGGTGTTCGGCGTAAATCGAGCCGATTCCGGTGGACGCGCCGGTGATGAGCGCAGTGCCTTTGTATTGTTGCGTCATGATCAAGCTCCGTGGGTTGTTTGTGGAGCCATGATGAAGGAGGGGACTGATGTCTTAAACGACGTATATGGTAGTGTTTAAGGACATTAAAAAAGGAGTTCAGTCATGCATCGCGTCGGCTATCTGATTACCGAGGGTTTTCAGGTGATGTCCCTGGCAACCCAGGCTGTATTCGAGTTCACCAACATCGTTGCGGGGGAAGATATCTACAAGATCCAGAACTTCTCGATCGACGGTGGGACAGTGCGTTCTTCGTTGGGCATGTACATCGACACGCTGCCTCTGGGCGCCCCGGGATTGGCCGACACCTGGATGATTACCGGTACGCTGACCCCCTTGAACCCGCCAGGTGAAGAGGTGCTGGCCTGCGTGCGCGCCTTCGTCGATGGAGCTCGACGCACAGCAGGTTTGTGCACCGGCTCGTTCGTTCTGGCGCAGGCTGGGGTTCTGGACGATCGAAGGGCGACCACCCACTGGTCCTATGCGAACAAGCTCCGTGAGCTGCATCCAAGAATCGAGGTCGAGGAAGACCGGATCTTTATCGTCGACGGTCCCGTCTGGACGTCGGCAGGCATGACAGCCGCGCTGGACATGGCGTTGGGCATGGTGGAAAAGGATCTGGGCACCGATGTGGCCAGGTCGGTGGCGCACAAACTGGTCATGCATCAACGGCGTTCGGGTGGGCAGTCCCAGCATTCGGAACTGCTTACGCTTGCTCCAAAGTCGGACCGTATCCAAAGCGCGCTGGAGTATGCGCGCACGCACCTGGACCGCCCGCTCAGCGTGGAGGAACTTGCCGACGTCGTGCACTTGAGTCCCAGACAATTCACCCGGGTGTTTACCGCCGAGACAGGCCAGTCACCGGCCAAGGCTGTTGAAAGCCTGCGTCTGGAGGCCGCTCGCGTGATGATCGAGCAAAGTCGTCACAGTCTGGACCGCGTGGCGAAGGAAACGGGGTTTCGAGACCGTCGCCACATGCGCGAAGTATTCATGCGAGGGTTTGGCGTTCCGCCGCAGGCGGTTCGAAGGGATGCCAGGCGGATCGGCCAGGGGGAATACACCTCATCGGGGCGCTAATCCGTAAGCACCCCTATCAGCCAGCGGTCAAAGCCAGGACTTGATTTGCGCGCAGACGGCCTCGGTGGAAATGCCGTAGCGATCATGCAGTGTCGGCAGTGCGCCGGCGTCGAGGAACGCGTCGGGCAACGCGATCTGCCTGAACGTCGGCGTCACGCCGTTGCGCAGCAGTACCCCGGCAACCGCTTCACCCAGCCCGCCAATAATCGAGCTGTTTTCTGCGGTAACCACCAGCCGGCCAGACTTGCGGGCCTCGGCGAGAATGGTCTGTTCATCCAGCGGTTTGATCGTCGGCACGTGTAGCACGGCGACATCGACGCCATCAGTCTGCAGCGCCTTGGCGGCCTCCAATGCGCGCATGGTCATCAACCCGGTCGAGATGATCAGGACATCGTTGCCGGTGCGCAGGGTCTTGGCCTTGCCGATCTCGAATTGATACCCGTACTCATCCAGCACCAGCGGCACGTTGCCGCGCAGCAGCCGCATGTAGACCGGCCCCTGATGCGCGGCGATGGCGGGCACGGCCTGTTCGATTTCCAGTGCGTCACAAGGGTCGACGATCATCAGGTTGGGCATCGCCCGGAAGATCGCCAGGTCATCGGTGGCCTGGTGGCTGGGGCCGTAACCGGTGGTGAGGCCGGGCAATCCGCAAACGATTTTGACGTTGAGGTTTTCCTCGGCAATCGCCATGCAGATGAAGTCATAGGCGCGACGCGAGGCGAACACCGCATACGTGGTGGCGAACGGTACGAAGCCTTCGCGGGCCATGCCTGCGGCCGCACTCATGAGCAACTGTTCGGCCATGCCCATCTGATAGAAGCGCTCGGGATGGGCCTTGGCGAAAATGTGCAGGTCGGTGTACTTGGAAAGGTCAGCAGAGAGGCCGACGATGTCCGGACGCTGATCCGCCAGTGCGGTCAATGCATGGCCAAAAGGTGCTGAGCGGGTGGCTTGGCCTTCGGAGGCAATCGAGGCAATCATCGCCGAGGTGGTCAGGCGCTTCTTGATCGGTTCGCCAGTCGAGGTCGGTGTGTTGGCTGCGTTGCTCATTGGTTTTTTCCTTCTTCAAGCGTGGTCAGTGCCAGATCCCATTCGTGTTCGTCCACACGGATGAAATGGGTCTTTTCGCGGTTTTCGAGGAAGGGCACACCTTTGCCCATGGTGGTGTCGCAGATGATCACCCGTGGCTGAGCGCCGGGGTGGTGGCGGGCGGCATCGAAGGCTTCGACCAGTGCGTCCAGATCATTGCCGTCGACGCGCTGGGTGAACCATCCGAACGCTTTCCAGCGATCCATGATGGGTTCGAACGACAGGATCTCGCTGGAGTGGCCGTCCGCTTGCTGATTGTTGACGTCGACGATGGCGATCAGGTTGTCGAGCTTCCAGTGCGAGGCCGACATCACGGCTTCCCAGGTCGAACCTTCGTTCAGCTCGCCGTCCGACAGCAGGTTGTAGACGAACGATGTCGAGCCCTTGCGCTTGAGACCCAGGCAGGCCCCGACGGCGATGCCCAGCCCCTGACCCAGCGAACCACCGGTGATTTCCATGCCCGGCGTGTAGGCGGCCATGCCCGACATCGGCAATCGGCTGTCATCCGAACCGTAGGTTTCAAGCTCATCGAGCGGAATGATCTCGGCTTCGATCAGCGCCGCGTACAGCGCAATCGCGTAGTGACCGATCGACAGATAGAACCGATCACGCGGCTCCCACGCCGGGTCTTCGGGGCGATAGCTCAGCGCATGGAAGTAGGCGACCGCGAGCAGGTCGGCGGCACCGAGGGCCTGACCGACGTAGCCCTGGCCTTGCACCTGGCCCATGCGCAAGGCATGGCGGCGAATGTTGTGGGCGCGCTCGGCCAGCGTCTGGGGTGTTGTGAATGAAAGGTTGGCAGTCATGGTGAATTCTCCTGTAAATCAACGATTGACCAGAGCGGGGGAATGCGCAGGACCAGCGAGGCGCCGATCAGCAATACGCCGGTGATCAGATACATGCCGATAGCGCTGGAGCCGGTGAGTGTGGTTATCCAGCCAATCAGGTAGGGCGAGCAGAAGCCGGCAAGGTTGGCGAAACTGTTGACGGCGGCGATGCCTGCCGCAGCGGAGACACCGCCGAGCAGCGTGGTCGGGAGCATCCAGAACAGCGAGGTCGCTGACAGGATGCCGGAAGCCGCCAGGCACAGACTGAGAATGGACAGCATCACATTGCCTCCCATCAGCGCCGCGAGGGTCAGGCCGATGGCCCCGGCGATCATCGGCACGATCAGGTGCCAGCGGCGTTCGCGATGTTTGTCGCCACTGCGTCCGACCAGCAACATGGCGGCGATGGCACAGAGGTACGGCAGGCTGGTCAGCAGGCCGATCTTCATCGGATCGGAGACCCCGGCATTACGCACAAGGGTCGGCAGCCAGAAGGTGATTGCGTACTGCCCCATCACCACACAGAAATAGATCCCCGCGAGCAGCCAGAGGCGACGGTCACGAATGAATTCGCCCACGGACGCATGCGTCACCTTCTTCTGATCGTCCTCCGCCAGCTCACGCGTGATCAGGGCTTTTTCGTCGTCGTTGAGCCAACTGGCCTGATGCACGCCATCCTTGAGGTAGCTGAGCACCAGCAGTCCGACAACCACCGTAGGCACAGCCTCCAGCACAAACATCCATTGCCAGCCGGCCCAGCCGTGCATACCGGCGAAGTGGTTCATGATCCACCCGGAGAGCGGACCGCCGACCATGCCCGACAACGGGATGGCGATGAACCACAACACCGTCATGCGCGCGCGCCGGTAGGACGGAAACCAGTAGGTGAGGTACAGCAGCAGACCCGGCGCCAGGCCGGCTTCGGCAATGCCCAGCAGAAAGCGCAGGGCGTAGAACTGCCAGGCGGTTTCGACGAAGGCGAAGAGGGCGGAAACAATGCCCCAGGTGATCATGATGCGCGCGATCCAGACTCGCGCGCCGACCTTGTGCAGGATGATGTTGCTGGGCACTTCGCAGAGAAAGTAGCCGATGAAGAACATGCCGGCACCCAGCCCGTAGACTGTTTCGCTGAGCGCCAGATCGTTCATCATTTGCAGTTTGGCAAAGCCGACGTTGACGCGATCGAGGTAGGCGCACAGGTAGCACAGCATCAGGAACGGCATCAGGCGCCATGCGGTTTTACGGTAGGCGTTGGAACGCACCGCCGAAACGGCTTCGAGCGACAGGGTAGTCATGATGGTCTGATCTCTTGTTTTTATTGACCGCCGGGCAAGAATGCCCGGCCGTATCATCGATCCAGAACCGCACGGGCCGCGAGGCCCGCCACGTGTGTCAGTGAATTAGCATGCCGCCGTTCACATCCAGGGTGATGCCGGTCAGATAGGAGGACAGGTCGCTGGCCAGGAACAGCGCCGCATTGGCCACATCCTGCGCCTCGCCCAGACGACCCAGCGGAATGCCGTCGATGATCGCGTGGCGGCGTTCGTCCTGCATCAGGCCGCCAGTAATGTCGGTGTGAATCAGGCCGGGAGCAATGGAGTTGACGCGTACGTTGTCCGGCCCCAGTTCACGCGCCATGGCCTTGGCCAGACCCAGCACACCGGCCTTGGCGGCGCTGTAATGAGGCCCGCCAAAAATGCCGCCGCCGCGCTGCGCGGAAACCGAAGACATGCACACGATGCTGCCGCTGGCTTGCTGGCGCATGAGCGGAATCACCGCCTGGGACATCAGCAACGTACCGCGCAGGCTGACGTCCAGCACCTTGTCGTAATCACCGGGGCGGATATCGAGGGTCTTGAGGGGTTGGGTGATGCCGGCATTGTTGACCAGTATGTCGATCCGGCCAAAGTGTTCGATGACGGTGGCGACAGCCTGCTGCACCTGGGACTCGTCGGCGACGTTGGCAGCCAGGCCGAGATGACCCTCGCCCAAAGAGGCAGCGGCATCGCGGGCAGCGGATGCGTCCAGATCCAGAATCACCACCCGGGCGCCATGTTGAGCGAAGGTCGTAGCTGTCGCGCGGCCGATACCACGTGCGGAGGCAGCACCTGTGATGATCGCGACTTTGCCTTGAAGAAGCATGGGAGAAAACCTCTGATTGTTGTTATTGAGTCGGTCCGTGCAGAACCGATGACTCAGCTTGTCTCCCGTAACGACCCTGAGCAATAACGCAAACTTCACTGGATGCTGAAAAAAATTCAGCACTCGCCAACATGCGATTGCGGTGTTTGAATAGCCGAACGCCCGGCCTCAGCCACTTGCAGCGGAATAACCATCATCATGAGTTCATCTGGCGAAGCACCGCCGATCCTGCCACCGCTGAAAGCCATTCAGGCCTTTGAGCAAACTGCGCGCTTTGGCAACGTCGCACGTGCGGCCGAAGTGCTGGACCTGACGCCCTCGGCAGTCAGTCACCAACTGGCCAAACTCGAGGCGATGATCGGGCGACAGCTGTTCCTCAGAACGGCGAGGGGAGTGACGTTGACGCCCGTGGGCGAGCAATACCTGTCCGAGATATCCGGCATCCTGCACAGCCTGGCGGTGGCAACGGAGCGTGCGACCAGTGATGTCAGCCTCGACTGCCTGCGATTGCATTCATCACCCAGCTTCGGCCTGCTGTGGCTGATGCCGCGCCTGGAACAGTTTCGCGAGAGCCATCCCGACATTCAGCTCAATCTCTCATGCTCCTATGAATCGCTGCACTTCAGTCGGGACAAGATCGACGTGGACATCCGCCACGGCATGCCGAACTGGCCAAGTTTCGAAGTGCGCACGTTGCGCAACGAAAAAATCGCGGTCCTCGCATCGCCCAAACTTCTGGAAAAACGCCCGATCCGCGCCGTCGCCG
Source organism: Pseudomonas sp. B21-021 (assembly GCF_024749205.1). Taxonomy (NCBI): domain Bacteria; kingdom Pseudomonadati; phylum Pseudomonadota; class Gammaproteobacteria; order Pseudomonadales; family Pseudomonadaceae; genus Pseudomonas; species Pseudomonas sp. B21-021. The sequence goes on along the minus strand of NZ_CP087192.1, from coordinate 3,327,904 downwards.
ACTTGCTGGACTGCAACCTGATCCTGTCGGAGGCGACGCTGATCAAGTGGCCGCAACTGTTTGCTCAACACGGGCTGTCGCGCCCTGAAAGCCCCTATACCTTGAGCTTTGACCGCTCCTACATGACCCTCGAGGCCGCCAGCCACGGTCTTGGTTTTGCACTGGAAAGCACGCTGCTGGCGCAGGACTACCTGGCGCGCGGCGAGTTGGTTGAAGTCATTCCCGGGTTGAGCGCCCCGATCACCGCACACCACCTGGTTTTCCCGAAGGCGCATGCGGGGTTTCCACGGGTGAGGCGTTTTCTGGAATGGATGCAGCGTGAGTTGGGGCATGACTTCAGTTACTGAAGCACATCCATATTGATCTTGCGCCAACACGCTTCTGAGAAACTGTAAACCGAGAACGCAATCAGCCCCAGGGCCATTACGATCAAAAGAAGCCATCCAGCGGGCAGATTCTGCAGCGCGTCCAGCGCTTCCTTCATGCCAGGCGGGTCCATGGCTTGATAGGCTGAACCGCTGACGGCCAGCAGCAAAGCAATCTCCATAAACACGACGCCGCGAGCGATCAGACCGAAGCGAGACACCGGACGGACATAGCGCATGACCTCTTCGTCGGCCTCAAAATACTTCTCGAACGAGGCCTTCCATCCTTTGATGATGTGAGCAACGCCAACCCCCAGCGGAATGAGCGCAATCAGGTACAACAATAAATTCGAGTGTTCCCACGACAAAAGATGCGCCAGCCAGTCTTTGGTCTGCTCTGCGGAATGGCTCGAACTTCGGCTACCACTCACAAGCAGTCCCAATGCAAAAAACGCCAGAGCACCGTTGACCAGACCTCCTGCAAACAGGCCTGCACGAATCACCAGACCTTTGAGCTGCGTGCCGTGATGATCGACATCGCGTATCGCTTGCAGGACACGCCAGGCTGCGAACGCAAGCAGACCCGCCACCACAAGGCCCACCAGAAAATAGCCGAACGGCTGGCTCAGCAAGGCTTCCAGACTCTTGTGACTGTCCTTGGGTTTTGTCGAATCATGGGCAGCCAATAACGCAAATATGCCGATGATCAAATAAAGCACTCCGCGAGCGGCGTATCCGCCCCGAGCGAGTATGACGAGACTGCGTTGCGCGGACATTGGAGAGATTTCCGAGGTGTATTAAGAGAGCTGACCCTTGTTGCTGAAAGGGGTTCTGTTACGAATCGGAGATCGTACGTTTTACCTGTAGCGCGATGGATGAAGGGGACGAGCTGACGTTGCGAGCGGGACGATCCTGACCCATCATTCAGATTCTATTGATGCCGTGGTGAAAATGGACAAGCAACTGGCTGGTTACTCGATTGTATTGACCATCATCTGGGTTTCAGCGGTTATCGCGGTCATGTACTGGATGTCTAATTGAACGTATTGGGTGGCGATGTGGAAGGCGTGGTGTTGGGCGACAAGATTCAGCGAGAAGCGGACCGGATGCTGGCGCAGATTGTCCGGGCAGACTCGATGATCATTGCTGTCAAGGCAGGGGCGCGGGCGGATGGTTTCGTGCTGGGACTGGAAACCGGCGGGGCCTTGCGTGCCGGCGATGCCGAGAGGCTGTACATCATTTTCGAAGCCGCGCTGGTGGAGCGTTTGAAGTCATTGTCGCGAGGCTGATCAGATCGGCTGATTGAATCGATATTCATGAACAGCCATCTACTTGAACTATAAGCTGATCACTCAATGTTCATTTTTGTACGGGGCGAGGGCATGGACTGGAGTGACATGCGGATCTTCCTGGCGATTGCCCGCAACGGCTCGCTGGGCGGAGCCGCCAGGGAGTTGGGGGTCAGTCACCCGACGGTTGGACGGCGCTTGCAGGTGCTTGAACAAACCAGTGGGCAAGCCTTTTTCCTGCGGACCGCTCAAGGGCTGGTGCTCACGGACAGTGGCGAGAGGATTCTCGATCTGGCGCAGGACATGGAGCACAGCGCGTTGGCCATCGAGCGGCGTCTGGCGGGGCATGGCGATCAGCCTGAAGGCCTGTTGCGGATATCCTCAGCCGACTGGTTCGCCTGTCATGTTTTGTCGCCGGTTCTCAGCGAACTGGTGCACCGCTACCCGTTGATCGTTCCCGAAGTCATCGCCGGGCATCGACTGTTCGACCTTGCCCGCCGGGATGCCGACATCGCTTTCCGGATCGTGCCTTTCACCGAACCCGACATAGTGCACCGCAAGCTGACAACTCTGTCGTACGGCCTATACGCGGCTTTGCATGCCCCGGCGCCGCAGCCGGACGGCGAAGGGCTTGGCCTGATCCTGATGAACATCGCCCAGTCTCATTACCCGGACGTGCAATGGCTGCAGCAACGCTATCCGCTGGCCCGCACCGTGTTCACCAGCAGCAGCCGTACAGTTCAGGCACAGATGTGCGCGAACGGGCTGGGCGTTGCCGTTTTGCCCCGCGTCCTCGGTGACTCCGTGTCGGGACTGCGACTGCTGGATGAACACGAGCCACCGCCAGGGCGGGATATCTGGATGGGGTATCACCAGGACATGCGTCAGATGGACCGGCTGCGCGCCCTGGCTGACCTTGCCTCCAGCATGATCGGTGCGGGGTAACACGACTCAGGTCGGGCGAACAGCCGAGGCTTGCGCTACCGTCGCTGGCTCGCGCGCTAACGTCAGGCTTATCGCTGCCCCTACGGCCAGGCAAACGGCGATGCACAGAACAGCGATCGTGAACGCATGAGTGATGCTGACCGCCGTCGCCGGTTCTCCCAGCAAGGTATAAAACACACCGCCAATCAGTGCGACGCTCAGCGATGTGCTGATCTGCAACGTGGCGCTGGTAATGCCTGCGATCATCCCGGCATACGCCGGCGCTACCCGGCCCGTGACCATGCGCATCAACGTCGGCAGGCCGAGCCCTTGTCCCAGACCGATCAGGAACAGGATGACCGTCAGAGAAGTGAAGGGCGGGGCGAGGGTAGCCGGTGTCACTGACACGAGCCAGCCCAGCCATAGTAATCCGACTACTTCCAGCCCCATGCCTACCGGATTCACGTAGCCCCCGAGAACGCGCCTGAGGAGCGGAACCGACAGGGGACCGAGCAGAAATCCCGCGCCAAACGGCAGAAAGATCAGGCCGGCGTGCAGTGCGCTCATATGCAATGCGCTTTGCATGTACATCGAGAACATCAGAAAAAACACACCGATTGAATAGAAGCAAAGCGCGACCATAAGCGCTCGCCCCAGGCCCGGTGCATTCAGTACGGCCGGGGCGAGGATGGGAGTTCCTCCGGCCCGGTGCAAACAGCTCTCGTAGCGCCAGAACACTACCGCTAGCAAGGGGCTGGCGGCCAGCGACAGCCATGCCCACCACGGCCATCCCGCCTCGCGGCCTTCAATCAATGGCACGACCAGGGTGGTCAGGGTCAGCATCGACAACGCGGTGCCCACCAGATCCAGCTTGCTCGCGTGCTGCGCACGGGTTTCTTTGAGCACAGGGAAGCCAAACGCAATCACCAGCAACGCGATCGGCAGGTTGACCAAGAAGATCGCGCGCCATCCCATGCCCAACACGTCGACCTCAATCAAAAAGCCGCCCAGTGCCTGACCGATCACAGACGCCAGTCCAAATACGGCCCCGTAAATGCTCAATGCCAATGGTCTTTCCGTCGCCGGGAAAATCGCCTGCACCGATGCAAGTGCCTGAGGGGCCATTACGGCGGCGGTCACGCCCTGCAAGGCGCGTCCGAGGATGAGCATCCACGGCGAAACCGCCAGGCCGCACATCAGCGACGCGGCGGCGAAGCCCAACAGGCCAAGGAAAAACATCCGCCCGCGGCCGTATAGATCGCCGAGTCGTCCGCCGGTAATCAGCGTCACTGCATAGAGCGTTGCATAGGAAGAAATCACCAGCTGCTCGGCAGAGGAGCCTGTCGCCAGATCCTCCTGTATCGAGGGCAGGGCGACGTTGACGATAAAAAAATCCAGGGGCGGCAGAAACGCACCGACGAGCAAGATGGCAAACATCAACCAGCGCCGGGGTTCGGGCACTTCGATTTCGATTCGAGACATGACAGGCATCCTGTAGGGAAACTCAGGTTTGACGATGACTGAAGGGCAAGGCTTCGCGCCTGCCCGGGTCAGGTCGCCGCGTCCCAATTTAGGGAATCGCTCCTGCGTTTTCGCCTTACAAAACTGCACGGCCAACGTTCATTCGTGTCAGTGCCGCGCCGCTTCGATGACGCTCACCATGCGCAGGTCGTTTCAGACATTCCCTTCATCAACGACCGAGGAGTCAGACATGTCAGGTAAATTCAGTGATCAGGTTGCCGTCGTGACAGGCGGTTCCACAGGGATCGGGTTTTCCATCGCGCAAGCCTTGATCGCCGAGGGCGCCGAACGCGTTTACATCACTGGACGGGCAGCGGACAGGCTGGAGGCGGCAGTTGCCAGACTCGGCGACAAAGCTGTAGCGGTGGTTTCCGATGTCTCGCTTCAGGCCGATCTCGACACGCTCAAAGCGACAATCCAAACGCGCGACGATCGGCTGGACGCCGTGTTCGCAAATGCCGGGATCTGTGAGAAAAATCTGCTCGGAGAGACCAGCGAGGCTGCTTACTACGCCATGTTCGACGTGAACGTGAAAGGCGTTTTCTTCAGCGTTCAAACGCTTCTTCCGTTGATGAAAGACGCTTCGTCCATCGTCTTGACTGCCTCAATCTGCTCCAGCAACGGCATGGAAGGATTGAGTCTGTACAACGCGTCGAAGGCGGCGGTGCGATCGTTTGCACGCACGTGGGCCAATGAGCTCAAGGACCGCAAAATCCGCGCAAACGTGTTGAGCCCTGGCTTCACCCGCACACCGCTGATGGACAACGGGCTGAAAATGAGCGAGAGCGACATCGCCGCGCTGCGCCAGCACGTCGAGCAAATCACGCCATTGGGCTACATGGCGCAACCCGAAGAAATTGCCAGCGCAGCACTGTTTCTCGCCTCGGACGACGCCAGATACGTGAACGGCGTGGAGCTGATGGTCGATGGTGGTTTATCGCAAATCTGAAGCAGGGGATTGGTAAAGCTTCGGGCAGGCGTAAGGCGACTTGTTCCATCTGCATTGATCTCAAAGCGTGGTGGTCTGCCCGTTGCGATCCAGTTCATACACTTTGTTGCCCTGCAATTTCTCCTTCAACCACCGCTCCGCCTTACCCAGCGGCCGCTGCCGCGCCCAGAGCAAATCCACACCAATCTGCCAGTCCGTATGCGGATACGCCGAGAGCTGCAGTTCCACCAGCTCACCCTTGGCCAGTTCACGCTGAATGAGCTGGCGGGGCAGGGTGGCCCAGCCGAGTCCGGCGCGGACCATTTCCACTAACGCCAGATAGCTTTCCGCCTGCCACAACTGGGTCGAACGCAGGTATTCGCTGCTCGGCAGTTTGCTCGCGTGGGCGCTGAATGCCAGGCGGCGATGGACGTGCAGATCCTCGAACGTGACGTTTTCGAGTTGCGCCAATGGGTGCTGGGGATGGCAGACGTGCAGCATGATCAGTTTGCCCAGTTGCTGGAACGCCAGTTCCTTGGGGTAGCCGGGCTGTGAGAACGCCACACCGAGCACCGCTTCGCCGCTGCTGACCAGTTCGCTGACGTCGCCATGGACCGGATGACGAATGATCAGGTCGACAAAGGGGAAGGCTGCTTCGAAGGCTTTGAGCACCGGCATGATCGGGCCGTACGGCGTTTCAATGGCCAGTGTCAGGCTGGGTTCTACGTTGTCCGAGAGGCAGTCGGCGTGGGCTTCGAAGGTCATGCAGCGTTCGAGCACGGCTTCGGCCTGCACCAGCAATTTATGGCCGCTGGCGGTGAGGGCAGGGCTGCGGTTACTGCGGTCGAACAGGTCGACGCCAAGGTCGGTTTCGAGGTTGGCAATCGCTGCGCTGATGGTCGATTGGGTCTTGCCCAGTTTGCGCCCGGCGGCGGAAAACGATCCGCTTTTGACCACTTGGACGAACATCTGCAGTTGATCGAGTGAGAAGCGCAAGCGTTGAACTCCCGGTTCGAAATGAAGGTTTGGAGTGGCTAGCAGATGCCAGATTCGTGCCATCGGAAAAAGCGATGGTTGCTAATTTGTTTCATCGCAATAAACGTTCAAATATGGCCCCGCGTCAAAACGATCTCCGGGGCGGATCCTCCTTTCAAACGCCCCGAGCATGCCCGCTATCTCAACAGATGCCGCACTTTCAGGAGCGTGTGAAATGACCACACAACGCATTCATCCGGTGGACGAGGTTTTGCCACTGCGACAGTTGTTCACGTTTGGCTTGCAGCATGTTCTGGTGATGTACGCGGGAGCGGTGGCGGTGCCGCTGATTCTTGGCAGTGCGATGGGGCTGACCTCGGCACAGGTGGTGTTGCTGATCAACGCGAACCTGTTGACCTCTGGTGTGGCGACGCTGATTCAAACCCTCGGTTTCTGGAAGTTCGGCGCCCGCCTGCCGCTGATTCAGGGCTGCTCGTTCATTGCCCTGGCGCCGATGATCATGATCGGCAAGGAGTTCGGCCTCAATCAGATTTTCGGCGCGATGATCGCGGCGGGTTTTCTCACCATAGCGCTGGCACCGGTGTTCAGCCGCTTGCTGCGGTTCTTTCCGCCGGTGGTGATTGGCAGCCTGATCACCATTATCGGCATTTCGCTGATGCCGGCGGCGGCGATCTGGCTGGGCGGCGGCAATCCCGATGCGGCAGATTTTGCCAATCCCGCCAACCTGTTACTCGGTTTGGCCACGGTCAGCGTGACGCTGGTGATCTACGCCAAATTCAAAGGTTTCATCGGCAACCTCAGCGTACTGATTGGCCTGTTTGTCGGCAGCCTGATCGCAGCGGCTTGCGGCATGACTCACTTCAATCGGGTCAGCGAAGCGGCGTGGTTTGAGCTGAGTGCGCCGATGGCGTTCGGCGCGCCGGAGTTCGCGCCGGTGCCGATTCTGATCATGACCCTGGCGATGCTGGTCATCATGGCCGAGACCACCGGCAACTGCCTGGCGATCGGCAAATTGACCGGAAAACCGACCACGCAACACACCCTCGGCAACGCATTTCGCGCCGACGGCTTGTCGACCATGCTCGGTGGCTTGTTCAACAGCTTTCCTTACAACGCCTTCACCCAGAACACCGGTTTGATTGCGCTTTCCAACGTGAAAAGCCGCTTCGTCGTGGCCGCTGCCGGGGCAATCATGGTGCTGATGGGCCTGTTCCCGAAACTCGGCGCGTTGATCGCCGCGGTGCCGACGCCGGTGCTCGGTGGCTGCGCGATTGTGATGTTCGGCATGACCACGGTGGCGGGGATTCAGGAACTGTCACGGGTGCAATTCGAGGGTACGCGCAACGGCATTATCGTCGCCGTGTCAGTGAGTGTCGGGGTGCTGCCGATGTCCTTTCCGGCGCTGTTCGAACACGTCGGCCCGACCCTGAAACTGGTGCTCGACAGTGGAATTTTCCTCGGAGCGATCACCGCCATCGTCCTCAACGTCCTGCTCAACGATGAAAAAAAATCGACCGAAATCATCGGCGCCACATCGGCTGAACTGGCCGACTGACTATTGTTTTCCACTGCCCTGGAGTTACCCATGAATCAATTGACTGAACTCATCCCGGCTGGCATCAGCGCGCTTGATCTGAAATTACTGCGCCAGACCATCGCCTTGTCCGAGGCATCGAAGCAACGCGGTCGCCATCCGTTCGCGGCATTGGTGGCCGACCGCAACGGCAAGGTGATTGTCGAAGCGGGGAACAACTCGATGCCCCCGGAAGGTGATCCGACGCAGCACGCCGAGTTAGTGGCAGCGGCGGCAGCGGCAAAACGGCTGTCGCCGCAGGAGTTGGAACTGTGCACGCTGTACACCAGTGCCGAACCTTGCTGCATGTGCGCCGGCGCCGTGTATTGGACGGGGATCGGGCGGGTGGTCTATGCCTTGTCGGAGCATGCCTTGCTGGGTTTGACGGGGGACCACCCGGAGAACCCGACGTTCTCGCTGCCGTGCCGCGAAGTGTTCGCCAAGGGGCAACGCAAGGTCAGCGTGCTGGGGCCGATGTTGGAGGGGGAGGCCGCTGAACCGCACAGAGGGTTTTGGTCCTGACAGGTTTGAAACGAAGCTTAAGCGGTGTGAGGTCGCGCACTCGCACGCGACGTCTGCGATAATGACGCCCCACTGAGGCGCGAAGGCATCGAGTGCTCGTCTCGGCATCCGGAATCAGGCTTTGGAGGGCTTTATGCGTGACATTATTGATGGCTTTCTGCGGTTTCAGCGCGAGGTGTATCCACAACGCGTCGAGCTTTTCAGGCAGCTTGCGACAGAGCAAAACCCAAAGGCGTTGTTTGTCACATGCTCGGACAGTCGTGTAGTGCCTGAACTGCTCACACAGCGTGAGCCGGGTGAGCTGTTCGTGATCCGCAACGCCGGCAACATTGTGCCGTCATATGGTCCTGAACCGGGTGGTGTTTCGGCTACCGTCGAATATGCGGTTGCAGTGCTCGGGGTACGGGACATTGTGATCTGCGGCCACTCGGATTGCGGAGCGATGGGCGCGATTTCACGCTGCACGTGTCTGGATCATCTTCCGGCAGTTGCCAACTGGCTTCGGCACTCGGACGCCGCGAAAGCGATCAACGCGGCGCATGAGTTCGATACGCCACGCGACAAACTCGATGGCCTCGTTCGTGAAAACGTGATCGCACAACTGGCGAACCTGCGCACCCATCCATCGGTGGCGCTTGCGCTTGAGCAAGGACGCTTGAATTTGCATGGCTGGGTCTATGACATCGAGGCGGGCTGCATCGATGCGCTGGATGGTGCAACTCGGCGCTTCGTCAAGCTTTCCGATTCACCGACCACCGTTGCCGTTGCTGCGCGCAATGCTGGTCAGTTGTAACTCGCGGAAGGACTGCACGTCGCTGATGACGAGAATTCTCTAAGCATGCGTTGAGTCAAGGGCTGGGCACCTTATGCCAAGCCTGCGCTCGCGCTATGCGTTTTGCCCGAAGCAGAGGACTGCCGAGGCCGTCGCGGCAGTCCTTTGCCTCTTTGTCTCAACTTACTCCTGGAGTGAGATCCAACCGTTCGCCTGTGCAAGAGTGGCACTGCCGGCGCCAGTGGAGCCTGGCCAGGCTTATAAGCGCTTTCCCTGTCTACCGCAGCGTTAACTTGGCTACGTCGTACAAATGCCAGAGGTCCAGCGGTTGTATTGGGTGCATCCAATGCCTCGGTTCGTCGATCATGAGCAACACTGGAACATCATCCGAATCGCACCTTACGCCGAGAGTTAATCAGGCTCTTGGAGCGAGCTGAACCATTCGGCATAAGGGGAGTTGACGACCAGCCGCCGGTTGAAGTCAGGGCTTCCATCAGCCCACCAGACAGGCCCCCGTTCCCCGAGGGCCACTTTGGCCATCTGTACCTTTTCCCGAGCGCGCTTCAGTTGCGACCCGTCTTGCGCACTCTTAGCGTTCTTGACCTCTCGTCGAGCGGCCATAAGCGCATCGACAAGACGCTGGCGCACATCTTCATCCAAAGACGGGTTGGAACATCGCCATAGCTGGCCTTTGACAACAAAGTAGCGACCGTCTGGTGTCACTGGATGCATTCCTGTCTCCGACCGTTCAAAGAGCACTTATCCAAAAAATCAGCAAGGACGGCTATCTCGGTTTTCGAGCAGGAAGGCGATTGGCTTGTTTGACTCCAAGCATTATTCCCAGTACTAGCGCGGCGCCTGCCGCCAGAAGTATTGGATATGGATGTTTACCTGACATCCGGACGCCCTCGACTCCGAGTTGATCGCTTGCCGGAGCAGGTCGATGCCGTGATAGCGATGGAGTAAGACTGCTTGGACTGGCAGGCGATTCGACATCTGCCCTGTACGGCATTTCGTTCAAGGGCAAACGCGCACCGTCCGCGAGAGTCAGGATGAGGTCCTCGACAGTGCCGGCGAGCCGATCGGGAAACACCGGCTCACCCGTGGGACCAAGTTCATCGTAATAAAACTGCTTTCCTTCCAGCCAACCTATGGCCGTCATCAATTCCGGGCCAAGATAATATTTTCCGTCGAGGAAGAAACCCGGGAAATGTCGCGTGCGTTCGAGACTGTCTATGGTGTAGCGCTCGCCTGCCTTCATACCGGTTGCTGGATCGATCATGATGAAATCCTCAGATTCGCTGGTGTTGCGATAGAGGACGGGGCCTGGCGCAACGTTCCATCGACATTACCGAAAGGCTGTGCTTCGTCAGACCTTTTGAACCTAATTCGAAAACTGTTGCTCAACCGGGAAATGTTCGGGGGGAGTGAAATGAATGCTTTCAAGAATCAACTGACGCTTGAGCAGGAATCCAGATTGAAAGCCCTGGATGCCTGGCATCGTGCGTTGGAGAACCGAGCGTTACGGATGGAGTGTCCCGATGCCTATCACGAGGAACTATTGCGCCAGTCTGATGAGATGCATCGGTTGGGTATGTTGACCGATTCCGAATGGCGTGACCTGAGAAGGGAGGCAGATGTGGCCTATCTGCGTGCGGTCGCCGGTGAGGATTATCACTGAGGTCATTCAGCTCATGTCTGTTGCCGACGACACTGTTCACTACCCCCGCGGGCCGTGGAACGAAGGGGAGGACTGGGAGTTCGTAGAGAATCCAGCGCCGGCGGTGGATGGAGGCGAGGGCACCGCGACTGTGCAATTGAGCGCCGAGGATGAAGCGCTGCTCATGGACATGACGGGTGCGGACTTGGGGGCGGGTGTGCAAGGCGAACCACAACCTTAACGACGTGACCGCACAAAAGGCGTGCGGTTTGTTCATCTCAAGACAACTGGAGGGTGCGATGTCCGAGCCGTTGACCTCATATGGCGCAACACTTCGCTCACGGTTTGTTCGGTTCTCAAAATCCGGATGGGGCGGGCTAGCCTTCTGGTCAATTCTGATTGGCGTGACGCTTTACTTGCTGATCAGCGGGTATGGTGCCTTTGTCGGCGCCAACAAACAAAATCTGCACTTTGCATTTCTAGGCGGCATGTCAGGCTTCGCTGCGACGGCCATAGGTGCGGTGGCAGCGATCGCGTTACGTGATATCGCCGCCAGAACGCAGGACATCATGCTGGGCTTCGCTGCCGGGATGATGCTGGCCGCCAGTTCGTTTTCGCTCATTCTTCCGGGTATCGAAGCCGCCCAGGAGCTCTGCGGTAACCAGCTGCTCGCAGCCTGTGTCGTCGTTGCAGGATTGGGATTGGGGGTAGCGCTGATGATCGGTCTGGATCGCTTCGTGCCTCACGAACATGAGAAAAGCGGTCGCCGTGGGCCCGAGGTGCAGCGCATCAATCGCGTATGGCTGTTTGTTCTGGCAATCACGCTGCATAACCTGCCGGAGGGGATGGCCATTGGAGTGAGCTTTGCCAATAGCGACATGAAGGTGGGATTGCCGCTAACCACTGCCATCGCCATTCAAGACATTCCCGAAGGCCTGGCTGTGGCCCTTGCGTTACGCGTGACCGGGATTTCAGCGCTTCGCGCTGCGCTTATTGCGGTGGGCTCAGGGTTGATGGAGCCCATAGGCGCGATCGTCGGCTTGGGGATTTCGAGCAGCTTCGCATTGGGATATCCCATAGCGCTCGGTCTGGCGGCGGGCGCGATGATTTTTGTGGTGTCCCATGAGGTCATTCCCGAGACCCATCGCAACGGTCATGAGACACCTGCAACCTTGGGGTTGATGCTCGGTTTCGGGGTCATGATGTTTCTCGACACGGCTTTGGGTTGACCCTTTACCTCCCATCCATCATTGGACGGTTTGGTTGAAGAAACTAGAAGCAAAAATCCGACGGTAGACGTCGCGATCCCACCTGCACTGCCTTTCAATTACGTGCAACAAGGAGAAATCATGACAACGCACAGGCTGACAACGAAGGGCTTGCAGTTGAACGTGTCGATCTGCGGTCAAGGCTCTCCGCTGCTTTTGCTCAATGGTTTGGGTGGTTTGATTCGTACTTTCGATCCGCTGCGCAATGAACTTGACGACTTCATGACCATCACGCTGGACGTGCCAGGAGTCGGCAAGTCGCAAATGCTCCGTTGGCCCTTTCGCCTGCCAAGCCATGCCGACGTGATTGCCGGGATGCTTGAGCAATTGGGGATCGAGCAGGTCGATGTGTTCGGTGTGAGTTGGGGAGGTGCATTGGCTCAGGAGTTCGCTCTTCGTTACCCGAGCAGGGTACGCAGGTTGATCCTCGCGGCGACCTCTCCCGGCCCATTGCTGTTGATGAAGCCTGCAGACGTTATGGATTTTTTCCGCAAGAGTAAAAACACCAAAACACACAAGCAAGAAAGATCCGGCCATTCAGTTCAGACGCTGCTGCGGTTCGGTGTGATGAAAGGCATGCTCTCTGTTAATCCGCGAACCTACTATTTCCAGCTCGCAGCCTTGATTGGATGGACAAGCCTGCTTCGGTTGTCCCGGCTGCTTCAACGCACGCTGATTCTTGCCGGCGACCGCGATCCGTTAATACAGGCGTACAACGGCCATATCCTGCGCCGCACAATTGGACGTTCAGAACTTCGCCTTCTGAAGGGTGAGGGACATTTCTTTGTGGTGACCAGCGCTAGACGAACTGCCGTCCTGGTTCGCGAATTTCTTTGCCGCCATTACGACGATGAAGAGAAGGCGCCGAGGATCGCGAACTGAAACACCAAGGCTGGCCTGGAGCGCACACGCTCGTCTCATCAATAGTCGCTCTGCACCTGATAAAGAAAAGGGTAGACCCGCTATCGCGCTGCTGCTAAAGCAGCGCCTTACGCGTGCTCTTCAAGCCTGCGCACATCACCCAACGAATCACGTTGCATCGACTGCAAGTTCTTTTCAATGGTTTCGCACAGTGCCTCCATTTGAATCTGGTGTTCGCTGTGGCGAAACGGGCTTTGCAGATCGGTGCCGATGCGTTCGATGGCCAGCAGCATGAATCCCACCACGGTCGACGCCAGCGGCGTGAACCAGCCCAGGGATTCGACCAGTCCCACCGGCACGATCAAGCAGAACAGCGAAATAAACAGCCGCGGAAAATAGACGTAAGGGTAGGGCAGCGGAGTATTGGCGATCCGCTCCATGCCGCCCTGACTGTTGGACAGGTCGACCAGCGTCGACTCAAGCCGCGCCAGGCGAATACTGTCCAGATGCCCGGCCTTGTATTCCTTGGCGAGCAAAGTCGCGGAGCCGGTGAGAATATCGTTGGCAAAGTTATTGGTCGTGCCACTGCGGGCGAACTCTTCGGCGGGAATAAACGCCCGCACCTCGTCAGGACAAGGCTGGCCTTGCAGATGCGCGGCGAGGCAGTTCACATACGCGACGTGGCGGCGCAGTAGAGTGGATTTGACCGGATTCACCTCGCCGCCGGCGTCGTCCAGCAGCGTCAGCACCTGCCGGGCGAAGCTGCGGGAGTTGTTGATCATCGCCCCCCACAACGTCCGCGCTTCCCACCAGCGGTTGTAGGCGCTGCTGTTGCGAAAACTGATCAATACGATCAACGCCGAACCCAGCAAGGTCAGCGGCATCAGCGGCAGGTTCAGCTTGGCGTTTAGGAACAGCATGAAGTCGACGGTGACGGCGATGTCCCACAGCAGCAACCAGAACAGAGACCAGCCCACGTAGCCCAGGGTCTTGATGATCAGGCGGTATTTTTTGACGATGGCAGCTTTCAAACGGAAACCTCGTGGCGAGCAGTTTGCTTAAACGCTTAAGCTCGGACGATGCCTGGCACCGGCAGTTCCCTGGTGAAGCAGCCAACCGTCAGTCAATCTGCGAAGCCCGGCCATCTGATTGGCCAATGCTTGCGAGAAAAATCCTCGTATGGCGCCTCGTTCCGTTTCGGCAACGTTGTTTGACGGGGACGGGAAGAATCGCCGCGAGCACCCTGTGCATCGTCGGTATTCAATGCCCGCGGCTGCTGCGAATCAACTCATAGGCCCGGCGCACCAGCGGATTGATCGTATTCGAACGGATCCACAGGTAGTAGGTGACGTCCGGCAAGCGGGGCAAGCCATCGCTTTCCCCCAGTACCCGCATATCCGGGCCCAACATTTCCATGCTTCTGGCGGTGACGCCAAGACCTGCGCGCGTCGCCGCTTTGATGCCAATCAGGTTCGATGCGAGATAAGCCTGACGCCAGGGAATGTTGGCGCGCTCCAGGGCCTCCAGGGCATACCGTCGATAGATACTCGGTTCGTCGACCAGAATCAGCGGCAACGTCTCGCCGGGGTTATGAATGAACTGCGCAGAGCAAATCCACCATACCGGCGAAGTGCGCAACGCAAAACCTTCCAGATTGGGTGCTTCGCGGGTGGAGATCACCATGTCGATCTTGCCCCGTTGCAGATCGTCCATGAGAAACGGGCTGCGGCCGACATCGATCTCCAGGCGCAAGCGCGGAGCCGAACGCGCGATGTGACTGAGGATCGGGGGCAGGATGGTGTCGGCGATGTCATGGGGCGAGCCGATACGCAACACGCCGCTCAAGCTGCTTTCGCGCAGGGAGTTCAGCGCATCATCGTTGAGTGAAAGCATCTGCCGGGCATGGCGCAGCAACTGCTGTCCGGCTTCCGTCAGCTGCTTTTGCCGCCCGCGCTTTTCGAACAGGTTGACCCCGACCTGTTGCTCCAGGCGCTGCATGTGCTGAGTGACCGACGACTGGGTGCGGGCCAGTTGCACGCCGGCCTCGGCAAAGCTGTGGTGATCGACCACGGCAATGAACGTGCGCAGCAATTCGAGATCGAGGATCGTCATAGGCAGGTTTTATATCAAAGGGACGAACTTAAACATTACATATCTTTATGCATTGGAAGGAAGTTTTTTCTCTTGATGTTCTCTTGAGTCAATAAGTTCAGGATTATATGCGTTTGGTAAAAAAGTGACGGCGCCTGAGTTATAACGATATTAGATATTTGTATTTCCGTTATGCCGGTGCTGTCAGCAGGATGCCCACTCACTGGATCGGGGTTTGCCGATCAATCACGAGGGGAAATCCATGTTGTCCGATCGCGCGCCTTCAAAACGTTTTTTGCCCCTGATGCTGGGCGCCTTCATATCGCTGGCCGCCAGCACCGCTGCCCTGGCTGATGCGACGCTGGACAAGATCGAGCAACGTCATGTGCTGGTGGTCGGCGTGTTGTTGTCAGGCGGCCCCTTTGGCGGGATTGATCCTGCCACACAGAAACCGCGTGGTTTGAACGTCGAACTGGCCGAGGAACTGGGTCGGCGGCTAAGCGCCGAGGTGCAACTGGTGCCGGTATTGCCAGCCAACCGCGTGCAATTCCTGCAACAGGGCAAAGTGGATTTGCTGATCGCCAACATGGAATGGACGGCGGAGCGCGGTGAGATCCTCGGTTTCGTACCCACACCGTTTTATCGAGTTGGCGGTACTGCCGCCGTGCTGAAGGACAGCAAGATCGCTCGTTGGGAGGATTTGAAAGGGCAACCGGTCTGCACTTCCCAGGGCAGCAGCTACATCAAGCCGCTCACTGAACTGGGCGTCGAGTTGAAAGCTTTCAAAAGTTCATCGGAGTCCTTGTTGGCTCTGCGTGGCAACAACTGCGTTGCGGCAGTTCATGACGCCACCCTGATCAATCCGTTAATCGCCGACAGCGCCGAGTGGCGAGGCTACCGCGCCATCACCCCGGAGCTCAATCCGGCGCCTTCGGTGATCTGGACACGCCGTGGTGAAAACGACACTCAGGCCAGGCTCGACCCGATTGTGAAGGAACTGCACCGCAGCGGCTGGTTGATCGAAGCCCAGACTCGCAACCACATCACCCCCGCGTCACCGGCGCTGGTCGAACTGCAAAAACAGTTTCAAGCCAACGGGGCCTGAAATTCCTCCCTCAGAGTTCTCATCCGACCGTCGTGTCACTCGACGGTCGTCCAAGGTAGCCCTGCATGAAACGTCATTTTTCCGCTAAAGCCCTGACCACGTTTTGCCTCGGCGCCCTGGTTGCCATCGGCACCAGTGCCGTCCGGGCCGATGCCACGCTGGACAAGATCCGCCAACGCCACGAAATCAGCGTCGGGGTGATCCTCAGCGGCCCGCCGTTCGGCACCATAGATCCCAAGACCGGCGAGCATCTGGGTTACAACGTCGAACTCGCCAAGGGTGTAGCCAAGGCTCTGGGTGTGGAAGCGAAAACGGTGTCGGTGCTGGCGCCTAACCGGGTGCAGTTTCTGCAGCAAGGCAAGGTCGACATCCTGATCGCCAACATGCAGTTCACCGATGAGCGTGCGCAGATTCTCGACTATGTGCCGACGCCCTACGAGGAAGTGGGCGGGGCGGCGCTGATCCGCAAGGGCGCGGGCATCACTCGGTGGGCAGACCTGAAGGACAAGCCGGTGTGCGTGTCCCAGGGCAGCAACTTCATCAAACCGTTGCAGGAAACCTACGGTGCGCAGATCAAGGCGTTCCGCAGCCAGTCCGAATCGTTGCTGTCGCTGCGCGGCAACGGCTGTGTGGCGGCGGTGCACGTCAGCCCGACCATGCACGCCTTGCTCGGCGATGCCGAATGGGCCGGTTATGAAATTCCGCTGCCCAATGATCTGATTCCCTCCAACTCGGTGATCTGGCTGCGCAAGGGCGAGCACGACACTCAGGCGAAACTCGACGCCATCGTGCGCGATTGGCACCGCAGCGGCTGGCTGATTGCATTGGGCGAGCGCACCGGCATGGCGCCGTCCCAGGCCCTGCGTGATCTGCACGAGCAGTATCGCAACGCTCAACCGCTGGCGTCGCAGCCATGAGTGAGGTTTTGTTTGCGCAGTTGCAACAACTGCTGGGCGAGCGTCATGTGCAGCGCAGCGAAGAGGCGAGCGCTTTTCTGACTGACAAGCAGGGGCGCTACGTGGGCGCGGTGATCGCAGCCGTGCACCCCGGCAATACCGAAGAAGTCGCGGCAGTGGTGCGGGTTTGCGTCGCTGCCCGCGCTCCAATCGTGGTTCAGGGCGGCAACACAGGCCTGATGGGCGCGGCGACGCCGGATGCCAGCGGGCGTTCGGTGTTGCTGTTGCTCGATCGCTTGAATCGAGTGCGCGCAGTGGACACCGACAACGACACGCTGACCGTCGAGGCCGGCTGCATTCTGCAACACGTGCAACAGGTCGCCGAGGAAGCAGGGCGGCTGTTTCCCCTGAGTCTGGGGGCCGAGGGCAGTTGCACGATCGGCGGCAATCTGGGCACCAACGCCGGCGGCACGGCTGTCCTGCGTTATGGCAACACCCGTGAGCTGACCCTCGGGCTGGAAGTGGTAACGGCCGAGGGCGAGATCTGGCATGGCCTGCGTGGGTTGCGCAAGGACAATACCGGCTACGACTTGCGCGACTTGTACATCGGCAGCGAAGGCACCCTGGGCATCATCACTGCCGCAACCCTGAAACTGTTCCCGCTGCCCAAGGCGCAATCCACGGCCTTCCTCGCGTTCGATTCGCTGGTGCAAGCGGTAGCATTTCTCTCCCATGCCCGCTCCGGTTTCGGCGCCGGGCTTACCGCATTCGAGTTGCTCAACGCCGATTGCCTGGCGTTGCTGCGCGAGCAGTTTCCTGAAGCCCCGCAACCTTTTCTCGGCGCTGTACAGCCGTGGTTTGCGCTGCTCGAACTCTCCGACAATCGCGGTGAAGCACAAGCCCGCGAGGCCTTTGAAAGCGTGCTGGGCGAAGCCTTCGAGCAAGGCTTGCTGGCCAATGCACTGATTGCCGAAAGCCTGGCCCAGAGTCAGGCCCTGTGGTTGCTGCGGGAGAACATGAGCGAGGCGCAGAAGCGCGCCGGGCGCAATATGAAGCACGACATCTCGGTACCCATTTCCAGGGTCGTGGATTTCGTCGCCCACACCGATGCCCTGTTGCAGGTGCACTTTCCGGGCGTGCGGCACTTCACCTTCGGCCACCTGGGCGATGGCAACCTGCATTACAACGTCGCCCATCCGCTGCATTCGACCGTCGATGAACACATGGCCCATTACGCCGCGCTGAGTCTGCTGGTGCACGACAGTGCCCACGCCCATGGCGGCTCCATCAGCGCGGAACACGGGATCGGCCAGCGCAAGCGCGACATGCTGACGCGTTACAAAAGTCCGGTGGAGCTGGATCTGATGCGCCGTATCAAACAGGCGTTGGATCCGAACAACCTGCTCAATCCCGGTAAGGTCATTGAGGTGTCCCGCTCATGACGCTCCGTCTCTCCAGACGCGTGCAACGCGTCTCGCTGTCCGCCAACGCGGCAGCCAAATCCCGCGCCACCGAACTGCGTGACGGCGGTCGCGACATTCTCGACCTGACCACCGGCGAGCCGGATTTCGACACGCCCGAACACATCAAGCAGGCCGCTTGCGCAGCGATTGCCGCCGGCGCCACCAAATACACCCCGACGCCCGGCGTCAAAGGCTTGCGCCTGGCGGTGCAACGCAAGCTCGAGCGGGAAAACCACCTGAGCTATCCGCTGCCCTCGATTGTGATTGCCAACGGTGCCAAGCAGATCATCTTCAATGCCTTTGCTGCCACCCTCGACGACGGCGATCAAGTGCTGGTTCCGGTTCCGTACTGGCCGTCGTTTCCGGACAGCGTGCGGTTCAACGGTGGCGAACCGGTGTTCATCGAATGCCCGCTGGAGCAAGGCTGCAAACTCACGGCTGCGCAGCTGGAGCAGCGCATTGGCGAGCGTACCCGCTGGCTGATTCTCAACGGGCCGGGCAATCCCAGCGGCGCGGTTTATACCGAGGCAGAATTGCGAGCGATTGCCACCGTACTGAGGCGGCATCCGCAATTGCTGATCCTGCTGGATGAACTCTACGAACACATTCGTTTCGACGACCGTCCGGCGCTGAATCTGCTGAACGTTGCGCCAGATCTGCAAGAGCGTTGCCTGCTGGTCGGCGGTGTTTCGAAAACCTATGCCATGACCGGCTGGCGCGTCGGCTTCGGCGCCGGGCCGCAGGCGCTGACAACGGCCATGACCGTGGTGCAATCGCAATCCACATCCGGCGCATCGTCCGTTGGCCAGGCTGCTGCGCTGGCGGCGCTGGAGGGTGGCCTGGGGTTTCTGCCGCCGCAGGTCGAGGCCTATCAGCTGCGACGGGATTTGCTGCTCGACGCGCTGCGCCCGGTGGAGGGTCTGCAGGTGCTTGAGCCACAGGGCGGCTTCTTTGTGTTTGTCCGCTGCGCCGGCTTGATCGGCCGATATCGCCCTGACGGGCAGCGGATGAGCAGCGACGTCGATGTCGTCGACTATCTGCTGGAGGAGGGCGTTGCCGGTGTGGCGGGCAGTGCTTATGGTCTGTCGCCGTGGTTCCGCCTGTCCATCGCCACGGCCACTGACAATGTCGTTGAAGCGGGACGCCGAATCGCACGAGCCTGCGCGCAGCTACGGAGCGAGCCATGACTCACTGGCTGGAGCTTTTCGTTCACTGGACGGCGGGGCTGGGTCTGAACTACAGCTTTCTGCTGGACGCGTACCAGCGCGGCACACTCGGGCAAGGCGCACTTACCACCGCATTGCTGTGTGCGTTCACCATCGTCGGCAGTTTGTTGGCCGGTGTCGCACTGGCGGCGATGCTGACATCGGGCAAGTCGTGGCTGGCGACACCGGCCCGAATCTTTGTCGAAGTCACGCGCAACACGCCGACGCTGGTGCAGCTGTACTGCGCCTTCCTGGTGTTGAACATGCTGCTGACCCAGGCGGTGGGTGCGGCCAATCCGCTGACACCGTTTGCCTGGGTGGTGATCGTGATCTCTTTGCACAAGGGCGCGTTCCATGCCGAAGCCTTGCGCGCCGGCATCGAGGCGGTGCCTGCGGTGACACTGGAAGCGGCCAGTTCGCTGGCTTTCAGCAGCCGGCAGTTGTTGTGGAATGTGCAGCTCCCGCTGGCCCTGCGTTTTGCGCTGCCCTCGCTGATCAACAACCTGATCGACCTGGTGAAGATGACCGCTGTGGCGTCGGCCATTGCCGTGGGCGACATCACGTACGCGGCGATCATGATCTGGACCCAGAGTGACAACGTGCTGGAACTGATGATCCTGATCCTGAGTTTTTTCGGTCTGCTGAGCTTTATCGTCAATTGCGTGGGGCGCTACCTCGAAGCGCGCCTGAGGATGCCCGGTTATGGCCACTGAATCGACCGTCACTGCAATGACGGCCCTGCCGCGCCGACACCTCGGCAAGCTGTTGATAGTGGCGGGCATCGCATTGGCGCTGCTGTATTTCAGCGCGCAGAGCCCGGTGCTCAAGGCCTTGCTGCAATGGTCGCCGGCACTGGCGGCGGGCTTCGCGCAGAACATTCTGATCAGCCTGGTGGCCATCGGGCTGGGTTCGCTGCTGGGGTTGCTGGTAGGGGCTCTGGCCTTGTCGCCGTTGCGCCTGATGCGTCTGCCGGCGCAAATCTGGGTGCAGGTGTTTCGCAATGCTCCTTGGCTGGTACTGATCTATTTCACCACCTACGTGTTTCCGTTCGAGATCCGTTTTGCCGGCACTTACGTGGCGTTTCCGGACTGGGTCAAGGTCACCCTCGGCCTCGCGCTGCCGGCCAGCGCCAACGTCGCGGAGATCTTTCGTGGTGCCGTGGCGTCGATCCCGGCCACGCAATGGGAAGCTGCTCGTTCGCTGGCTTTCACGCGGGGGCAGATCTTCCGCTCGATCATCCTGCCGCAGTGTTTCAAACGCATGCTGCCGCCGTGGATGAACCTGTACGCGGTGATCACCATGGGCACGGCGCTGGCTTCGCTGGTGGGCGTGCATGACGTGATCGATACCGCACAGATCGCCAGCAATACCGTGAACATGACCGGTTTTACCGTAGTGATCTACTTCAGCCTGCTCGCGCTGTTCTTCGCCTATTGCTACCCGATATCCCGACTCACCCGACGCCTGGAGCGACGTTATGCCTTCTATTGAAACCGGCGGCGAACCGCTGATCCGCCTGCGGGATTTGCACCTGTCGTTCAGTGGCAACCCGGTACTCAAGGGCATCGATCTGGAGGTGCATCGCGGCCAGGCGGTGTCGATTATCGGCCCGTCGGGTTCCGGCAAGTCGACGATTCTGCGCTGCATCACCGGGTTGTTGCAGCCCCAGCGCGGCAGCATCCGGGTCGGCGCTACCGACGTCCACACCCTGACGCAGGAAGCGCAGCGCATCCAATTGCGCAAACGCGTGGGGTTCGTGTTCCAGCAGTACAACCTGTTCCCGCACCTCTCGGTGCTGGAAAACCTGGTGGTGGCGCCACGCAAGGTATTGGGGCGCAATCGGGTCGACGCCGAGAAAGACGCGCGCGCCTTGTTGGCCAAAGTGCGTCTGGACCACAAGGCCGATGCCTATCCCGGCCAACTGTCCGGCGGTCAGCAACAGCGCGTGGCGATTGCCCGTGCCCTGGCGATGCGCCCGGAATTGATCCTGTTCGATGAAGTGACCTCGGCCCTCGATCCGGAAACGGTCGGCGAAGTGCTGACGGTGATTCGCGAACTGACCGAGGAAGGCATGACCTGTGTGCTGGTGACCCACGAGATGCGGTTTGCCGAGGAAATCAGCGATGTCGTCTATTTCACCGAAAACGGGGTCATCGTCGAGCACGGCAGCGCCGCGCAGATTTTCCAGCACCCCGTTAGCGAACGAACCCAGACCTTCTTGCGCCACGCCCTGGGCGATCCGGGTCGGCGCGCGGCGCTTGCCAATGATCCTTATCTGTTGACCAACCTCAGCCGCTACAGCCTGTCCGTCTGACCCGAGGAGATATTAATGAGTACCGTGAACCGTGCCGATGTCATCGAGGACTTCCTGAAGAAAGTCCGCGTCATCCATCAACGGGGCGTCGACCGCGCTGCGCTGGACGAAATCGTCAGCCTGCTGGAAACGCTCGCCGAACGCCGCGACCTGTTCAACTTCGATGAATTCCCGGCGCCGGTGCCGGGGCAGGGCAGCACCGCGTTCCGCTACCGTCTCAACGATGACGGCGACACCCCGACGCTGTACCTGAACTCGCTGCTGCCGGGCAAAAGCACCATCCCCCACAACCACGAGACCTGGGCAATCATCAGTGCCATCGAAGGCCAGGAAATCAACTACGTCTATACCCGCAGCGATGAGGGCCGCGAGCCTGGTTTCACCACGTTGCACCTGCAAAAGGAAGTCATCGTGCAGCCCGGCACCTCAATCTCGTTTTTGGGTGAAGACTTGCACGGGATTCGTGTCGATGGCCAACAGCCGACCCTGCATTTCCATTTGTACGGCTTGCCGCTGGAATCCCTCAACGGGCGTTACGGCGTTGAGGCCGACGGGCGCATTCTCAACTACAACGCCTCGCAAATGGCGCCGTCGATCAAGGCCTACGCATGATCGATCTGTATTACTGGCCGACCGGCAACGGTTTGAAAGTCGGCATTCTCCTGGAAGAACTGGGGCTGGAGTACCGCGTGCTGCCAGTCAACATCCGTGAGGGTGAACAGAAGCAGGCGGCATTCCAGCGCATCAGCGCCAACGGGCGGATTCCGGCGATTGTCGATCATGCGCCTCACGGCTTGATTGAACCGCTGAGCCTGTTCGAATCCGGTGCCATCCTCAATTATCTGGCCGACAAGGCCGGACGATTCCTGCCAGCGGCGGGCACTGCCGAACGTCAGAAGGTGCAGGAATGGCTGTTCTGGCAAGTGGGGCACGTCACGCCATACCTGAGTCAGTTGCAGCTGTTCAAGGAGAAGGCGCCGCAACCGCAGGCGTTTGCCCTGGAACTGCTGGCGGGCGAGGCGGCGCGCTTGTATGGCGTGCTGGAGCGACGGTTGTCCGAAGTGCCCTGCGTGGCCGGTGATTATTCCATCGCCGACATGGCGATATTCCCGTGGATTCAGCCGCAGCGACAGGGGCAGGAACTGCAGGATTTTCCGCACATTCGGGCCTGGCGCGAACGCCTCAAGGCGCGCCCGGCCATTCAACGTGCGTATGCCAAGGGCCGCGACGTGGCGGCCAGTGAACGCGCTCTGGCGCTTCAATAATTTTCTTTCGAGCGCAACCCCATGAGTCAGATCGTAACCCCAGCGCAATTGCAGCAGTGGCTGTTCGACGGGCAGGAAATTGCCCTGTTCGATGTGCGTGAACATGGCCAGTATGGCGAAGCCCATCCGTTCTTTGCCGTCAATCTGCCCTATAGCCGGCTGGAACTGGAGGTTCGGCGACTGGCGCCCAACCCTCAAGTGCGACTGGTGATTCATGACCAGAACGGCGGCGATGTTGCCACGCGTGCCGCGCGGCGCCTTCAGGCGTTGGGGTATGACCGCGTGCATATTCTTGAGGGCGGTGCCGATGGGTGGCAGGCCGCCGGTCATCAGTTGTTTGCCGGCGTGCATGTGCCATCCAAGGCATTTGGCGAATTGGTCGAAGAGGTCAATCACACCCCCCATGTCACCGCGCAACAACTGGCCGAATGGCAAACCCGAGGCGAGCCTCTGGTGCTGCTCGACGGCAGGCCGTTCGATGAATACTACAAAATGACCATTCCTGGTTCCGTGTGCTGCCCCAATGGCGAACTGGGGTATCGCATCCATGACCTGGTGCCTGACGAAGACACGCCGATCGTGATCAATTGCGCCGGTCGTACCCGCAGCATTATCGGTGCGCAGACCCTGATCAACCTCGGATTGAAGAACCCGGTGTACGCCTTGGAAAACGGCACACAAGGCTGGTATCTGGAGGACTTCGAGCTTGAGCACGGCAGCACCCGGCGTTATGCCGAGTCGGTGACCGCAGCGCCATTGACCACACAGCGCCTGGCGGCTGCCCGACTGGCCGAAAGAGCCGGCGCAGAGACAGTGACGGCTGCACAGGTCGAGCAATGGGCCGGCGATGCTGATCGCAGTCTGTTTTTGTGTGATGTGCGCACCGCCGAAGAGTTTGCCGCCGGCAGTCTGCCGGGCGCGCAACACACGCCAGGCGGTCAGTTGGTTCAATCGACCGATCTGTATATCGGCGTGCGCCAGGCGCGACTGGTGCTGATCGACAGCGATGGTGTCCGCGCCCGGATTGTCGCGAGCTGGCTGCGTCAGGCGGGGCATGAAGCCTATGTGCTGGCAGGGGGTGTGAGCAGCACGCTGTCGCTGCCGGAAAGCGATGGGGTCGCCCACGAGGCATTGCCCCTGATCACGGCGCAGGCACTTTCCGATGCACTGAAGGATGACGCCGTCGCGCTGATCGATCTGCGGCCGAGCATGACTTATCGCAAGGGCCACATTGCCGGGGCGCGCTGGTCGATTCGCTCCTTGCTCGCACAACACGTGGCGGGCGAGCAGCGGCCGCTGGTGCTGTTGGCCGAGGTTGCCCAACTGGCTGCGCTCGCCTCACAGGAACTGCCACAAGCTCAGCGCGCGCAGGTACGGCTGCTGGACGGCGGCCTTGATGCCTGGCGTGCGGCCGGTTTTGCCGTGCAGGAAAGTCCGGACGCGCTCACTGATGAGCAATGTATTGATTTTCTGTTCTTTACCCATGACCGCCACTCCGGCAACAAGGACGCAGCGCGTCAATACCTGACGTGGGAAATCGGTTTGCTGGCGCAGATGAACGCCGACGAAATCGCCAGTCTCGAACCGTTGCAGGTGCAGGCACGTCCGGGGTCGCACGTGCATACGCGGCTGGTGCATTCGGCACTGGCCCAGGGGGCCGGTGGCCGCGCAGTCAATGTGCCGGTGACTCGCTTGAGTACGGTGTTGTTCGACAACCTGGCGCAAATGCGTGACGCCAGTGCTCGTCGTGATAGCGAGCGGGTACTGAGTTATGGCGCGCGCGGCAATCCGACGGCGTTCGCCCTCGAAGACCTGGTCACCGAGCTGGAGGGTGGGTATCGCACGCGCTTGTACGGTACCGGGCTGGCAGCGATCGCACAGACGTTTCTCGCTTATCTGCGACCCGGTGATCATGTGCTGATCACCGACGCGGTATACGCGCCGGTGCGACGCCTGGCACGGGAGTTTCTTCAGCCCTTCGGCATTGAAGTCAGCTATTTCGCGGCCGACGGCCGTGACCTGGAGGCCCGGCTGCAAGCCAATACCCGAATGGTCTACACCGAAGTGCCTGGCTCGTTGTTGTATGAACTGTGCGACTTGCCGGCCATGGCTGCCCTGTGCAAGCCGCGAAGTATCCTGCTGGCTGTCGACAATACCTGGGGCTCCGGTTACCTGTACCGTCCCTTGGCGCTCGGTGCAGATATCTCGATCATGGCACTGACCAAATACCTGAGCGGCCACAGTGACGTGGTCATGGGCAGCGTCTGCATGACCGAAGACGCATGGCCCGCACTGGCGGCCATGAGCGACAGCTTTGGAGCGACCGTCAGCCCTGACGATGCGTATCTGGTGCTGCGTGGCGCTCGAACGCTCGCGTCACGACTGCAAGTGCACGAGCGTCAGGCTCTGGAAGTCGCCCACTGGTTACAGGCACACCCGCAGGTGAAGCAGGTGTTCCATCCGGCCTTGCACGATCATCCCGGCCATGCCTTGTGGCGCCGGGACTTCACTGGCAGCAATGGCCTGCTGTCCTTTGAATTGCGTGAAACGGACGCCGCGTACGTGGAAAGTTTCATCGATGCGCTGCAACTGTTCGGATTGGGGGCTTCCTGGGGCGGTTTTGAAAGTCTGATCACCGTGGCCGATACCGGCGATCGCGACAGTGCGGCGGATCGCTTATTGAATCCGGTGTTGCGCTTGCACGTCGGCCTGGAGGATGTCGCCGACTTGATTGAAGATCTGCAGCGCGGGTTTGCGGCTTTGGAAAGGGATCAAGGTCGTGCCGTTTGATGTTCGCTCACTCAGTGAGGGGGCTCTGAGGTAGCGTCTGCACAGGCGCGGAACACTCCATCAAAACCGGGCTGAGTCTGCTGCTGGATGTCAGCCCGTCGATGAGTCGATCAAGCGTTGACCGGCACGGCTCTGGGCCTGCGATACAGGATCGTTGTCGGTGCGCAGCACGTCCGGCGGTCGGCACGCAGCAAAACCAGATCGCTTTGAAAAGCACCTCCGGAAAACCGGGCGGGAAAGCCTAAGCTCATTCCAAAAAGATATTTATTTAATCTTTTTAAGATCGTTTAGCTTTTAGCAAAGAAAACGTGCAGCGCCTCGCTTGCGGCGTTTTTTTGCCTCAGGCCAACCCTGTCCGCGGTTATTGCCTGAGGCTCCTGTCCATTTTTTCTACCCTGAACGGCCATATATCTGGCCGTCAGCGGTTCGTTGCCGGGAGCCCTCGTGACACTTATTAAAACCTCTTTGGCAGCGGTACAGGTCGGCTTGCCTGAACGATTGGCCCCACTCACCGACGATAGCGCCGAGGAGGGCGATGTTGTCCTGGAACTGCGAGGCGTCACTAAAGCTTATCTGCGCAAGGGCGGATCGCCGTTGCCGGCTGTCAACCATGTCAGCTTGAAGGTCCGGCGCGGCGAAGTGCTGTGCCTGATGGGCACCTCCGGCAGCGGCAAATCGACCTTGCTTCGCCATATCAATCGTTTGATCGAACCCACCAGCGGTGAGGTCTTGATTGAAGGTCAGGCTATCAGCGGTCTGAGCCACAAAGCGTTGCGGGATTTGCGCTCGCGGCGAATCGGCATGGTGTTCCAGCATTTTGGTCTTTTGCCCCATCGCACGGTGCTGGACAACGTTGCGCTGCCTCTGGAGTTGCGCGGCGAATCCGAGGCCGTCCGGCACGCAGCGGCCACCCGACAGTTACAGGCGATGGGCCTTGAGGGATGGGGCGAGCATTATCCCCACGAGTTGTCCGGCGGTATGCAGCAAAGGGTCGGTCTTGCGCGGGCATTGGTGACTGATCCGGATATTCTCCTGATGGACGAGCCTTTCAGCGCGCTGGATCCGACCATCCGGCGAGACCTGCAAAGGCACTTTCTGGCCTTGGTACGCGAGCGCGGGATTACCACGTTGCTGGTCACCCACGATCCTGCCGAAGCGGTCCGTCTCGCTGATCGGATAGCGGTATTGCGCCAGGGACGTCTGGTGCAGTCGGGCACCCCGAAACAGCTGCTCGAGACACCGGCCGATGCTGAGGTCGCGGATTTTTTCCGCGATTGCCTTCCAGCCGCACCGGTATTGCACGATGCCGGTGGCGCGGTACGTCAGGTTCCCGAAACGGCACCGAAGGAGCAACCGGTTCAGCCGGGCT
Source organism: Pseudomonas sp. B21-021 (assembly GCF_024749205.1). Taxonomy (NCBI): domain Bacteria; kingdom Pseudomonadati; phylum Pseudomonadota; class Gammaproteobacteria; order Pseudomonadales; family Pseudomonadaceae; genus Pseudomonas; species Pseudomonas sp. B21-021. The sequence continues at coordinate 3,300,727 of NZ_CP087192.1, read as the reverse complement.
TGCGCGGCTGGCAAGCCCTGTTGCTCGGGCCGGCAGCGCTGGCGGCGCGGGGCCGAGGCGGGTTGTTCTGGCTCGGGTTCGCCGCAGAACTCGCGGCTCTGGCCACTGCGGTGCAGGGCATCGCGAGCGCATCCTGGATATCGGTCGTGGTGGGATTGGCCTTGCTGGCGGCCAGTCGTTTCACCGCGTATTCGCTGAGCCGTCAACCGGTGCGGCGCGCCGTTTCGAGTTGGGCGTTGCCGCTGGCGGTGCTGCTGGTCAGTCAGGCATTGGTGATCTGGCGCGTGTTGACGCCCGATACCACCCAGGCGTTCTTGCAGTTCCCGGCCAGCCGCCAGGCGCTGTTACTGACTGCACAGAGCCTGGATGATTTTATTGGTTGGTCACAGGTGACATTCGAGAGCGCTTTTGTCGGCGTGATCGTTGCGGTTCGCACGGTCATTGAAGGAATCGAATCCCTGCTTGGTTGGCTGCCTTGGCCGGTTTGCGCGCTGGCGCTGGTATTGCTGGCCTGGCGCTCGGCGGGCATGGCCCTGGCGCTCACCAGCAGCGCAGCGTTGTTGTATATCGGCCTGTTCGGGTTTTGGGAGCGGACAATTGCCACGCTGGCGCTGGTTGGTTCGTCGGTGCTGATCGCACTGGTGATCGGCGTACCCACCGGCATTTTGCTGGCGAAGCGGCCGTTTGCCCGCAGGCTGCTCACGCCTTTGCTGGATGTCATGCAGACCCTGCCGACCTTTGTCTACCTGATTCCCGCTGTGGCGTTCTTCTCGGTGGGCAAGACTCCGGCAGTCATTGCGACGGTGATTTTTGCCCTGGCACCGATGATTCGTCTGACGTCCCTGGGCATTCAGGAAGTCCCGAAGGATGCCGTGGAAGCGGCAATCGCCCATGGAGCGAACCCTTGGCAAACCCTGGTGAAGGTGCAACTGCCGCTGGCGCGAAGATCACTGTTGCTGGGGATTAATCAGACCATTGTCATGAGCCTGTCGATGGTGGTGGTTGCTGCCCTGATCGGCGCTGGAGGACTGGGTTACGACGTCATGACGGCGTTGCGCAATATCAAGGGCGGCGAGGGCGTGCTGGCCGGCGTGGCGATCGTGCTGTGTGCATTGATCCCCGATCGAATCATTCAATCGAGCTTGCGCAAGCAAGACCATCTGCATAACTGAACAGTGAGACTTATCGTGGCAAAACATCTATTGCGTAACTTGAGTGCGGCTGCAGTGCTGGCGTCCCTGATCGTGCCGGCCAGCGTGATGGCCAAGGACAAAATTGTCATTGGCGAGCAGAACTGGACGGGGGCTATCGCCATTCAACACATTTTGGGTGAGGTGATCAAAACCCGTCTGGACGGTGATGTGTCGTATCTGGCCGGGGACGTGCCGGTGCTGTTCAGTGCGGCGGCCAAGGGCGACGGTTCTGTGGATGTGCTGACGGACATCTGGCTGCCCAATCAGTCGGCGGCGTGGGCCAAGTACGTCACCGGCGGCACCCGCTCACTGGTGCCCAATGCTCACCCTTATACCGGCGAACAAGGCTTCTACATTCCCGGTTATCTGCAAGACAAGTACGGCGTCAAATCGATCTACGACCTGAAAAAACCGGAAGTGGCCAAGCTCTTCGAGCCTTTGGGCGGCGGCAAGGCCGAACTGCTGGTGGGGCCGGCGGGCTGGGAGTCGACCTATATCGGCCAGATCAAGGCCAAGGATTACGGCTTCGCCGATAAATTCGAGTCCGTCTCGACGGAAGCCTCGGTGACTTACGCCAAACTGGCCTCGGCTTACAAGGCGCAACGCGGCGTGGTGTTCTACGCCTATACCCCTGACTGGATTTTCTCGGCCTATGATCTGCGTCGTCTGGAAGAGCCCGCGTTCGATGGCTACGCCCAGGACAACAAAAAAGAAGATCCTCTTTACAAGGCGGATGGCTGCTGGAAATTCGTCAGCCCGACCGTCGATCCCGACTGGCTGAACAAGAGCCACATCACCTGCGCCTTCCCGGATGCCAAGGTGTACGTCCTGGCTTCCACCGCACTGCAAAAGCGCGCACCGAAAATTGCCGAGTTTCTGCACAATTTCGCCATCGACCCGGCACAGTTGAACGGACTGATCCAGAAGATCGAAAAGGAAAAACAGCCAGCAGACGTCGCCGCCAAGGCCTGGGTTCAAGCCAACCCTTCTACTGTTGATCAGTGGTTTGCAGGGCAGGCGCAGCAAGTGAGTTCATCCCAATGACCAGAGCGAACGTACGTGTGCTCGATGGCGGCATGGGGCGGGAGTTGAAGCGAATCGGCGCGCCGTTCCGTCAACCGGAATGGTCGGCCCTCGCGCTGATCGAAGCGCCCGAGTATGTGCTGCAGGCGCATCAGGCGTTCGTGACAGCGGGCGCCCGGATCATCACCACCAACAGCTATGCGGTGGTGCCTTTTCACATTGGCGATGAGCGATTTGCCGAACAGGGAAGAGCGCTGGCTGAGCGCGCCGGACGCTTGGCGCGGCAGGCCGCCGGCGAAAGTACCGATGCGGTCACCGTGGCCGGGTCGTTGCCGCCGGCGTTGGGGTCGTACCGGCCGGATCTGTTCGATCATCAGCGTTCAGTAGCGATCCACCGCGAACTCATTGCTGGATTGCAGGCGCACGTCGATGTGTGGCTGGCCGAAACGCAAAGCTCCATTGCTGAAGTGCGGGCGGTGGTCGAAGCCCTCGGAACGAATCCCGCGCCACTCTGGGTGTCATTCACGCTGTTGGACGAAGAGGGGCGGGAACCGCGATTACGCTCAAACGAGGCCGTTGCCGATGCGGTTCGCGTGGCGGCCGAACTGGGGGCTAAAGCGGTGCTCTTCAATTGCAGCCAGCCGGAAGTGATGGCCGCGGCCTTGATTGAGGCACGCGCTGTGATTGAAAACCTGGATCATCCTGTCGAACTGGGGGTTTATGCCAATGCTTTCCCCCCTGTCAGTGCCAAAGCCGAGGCCAATAGCGATTTGTTGGAAATTCGGCGCGATCTGGGCCCCGAGTCCTACCTGGACTGGTCGAAATCATGGGTTGCCGCAGGGGCCAGCATTGTCGGCGGATGCTGTGGAATCGGCCCGGAGCATATCGCCCAATTGCATTTGCACCTGCACTATCAAAAGGGTGAGGAGGCCGCGCATGAGTGATTTTTCAGGCGACGTTCTGTCAGAGCAGGCGACATTGGGTGCCGGCTGTTTCTGGGGAGCGGAAGCTTCATTCCGGGCATTGCCGGGTGTGCTCGACACCCGTGTCGGGTTCGCGCGGTCAGACTTGGGTGACGCCACCCTGATCGAAGTCGTGCAAGTCGACTTCGACCCCCGGCTCATTTCCTACAGCCGTCTCGTCGAGCACTTCTGGACACTGCATGATCCCACGTCAGTCGACCGGCAGGGTGCGGACGTCGGGGCGAAATACCGTTCCGCGCTGTTTTTCAACAGTACCGAGCAGTCCCGACTGGCACTTGTCGCCAGGCAGCAGCTGGACGCCAGTGGCCAGTTGGGCAAGCCAGTGGCTACGGTGATCCTGCCACTGGGTGAATTTCAAAAGGCGGATGAAGAACATCAGCGCTACCTTGAAAAGCACGGTGGCAGCGCCTGTTCGATTTGATGCATATGCAACGCTTTTGCCGTCACGGCCGAGGCGTTGCAATCGCAAGGGTCGGCGAATGGGGCAAGCCGAAATTGACGCAAGAGTGAATCCACAGGAATACGGGCAGGTAAGGGTGTATAAAAGTGATTAAAATCGTCGAAATACAGTTAACTACACTAAATAGATGTTTAGTCGAGTTATTACAGATCGTATTGAAACGATGGAGCAGGTCATGAATCCACGCCCGATTACTGCATCGAACTTGATTGCGTCACTGGACCTTGAGCCTCACGTCGAGGGTGGTTTCTTTCGCAGAACCTACCAGGCCGATCATCGGGACATGCTCGAAACCGCCGGTGGGCCGCGTTATTTGATGACGTCGATTTATTACCTGTTGACCGAAGAATCACCGGTTGGCCAGTTTCATTTCAACCAGTCAGACATCCTGCATTATTTCCATATGGGCGATGCCATCGAGTACAGCCTGATTCATGCCGACGGCTCGCTGCAGACGCTGGTGATGGGCAGCGACGTTCTGGCCGGACAACAACTGCAATTGCACGTACCGGGCGGAATCTGGAAAGCCTCCAGGTTGCTGAATGGCGAGAACGGATTTGGTTTGATCAGCGAAGCGGTTTCACCAGGGTTTGATTTCGCGGATATGGAAATGGGGAATCGGCGGAAACTCACAGCGCGGTATCCGCAGTATCGAGCGCTGATTGAAAAGCTGACGCGTGACGAGGATTGAGAGCAGCACATTTCAAATAGAGAGATCAGCAGGCATCAAGGATCAGGTCCTTTGAGAGAGATGCCAGAGATTGAAATGGTGTGCGCAACCGTACTGACTCCGTAATACTTTGTTACGTGTAATGTATATTATGTTAAATGATGTGTCTGGGCGGAACTTTACCAATCCCTACCGAAACCTCGGTGACCCACCTCGGCAATCAGCTAAACAATTCATAGATCTCAGAAACCACCTGCATCGTAGCGCCTTCGATCGTTCCTTCATTACGGCACAAAACCCAGCCGTGATCCGCAGCCGCTTGCTCAAACATCTCCGTACACGCGACATGCTCAGCGTGCTTTTGAATCACAGTACCGCCCAGTCCTCTGGATCGTGCCGTTGCCCTGGCCCATGAAATATCCGGCGTGGTGACGACTCCGACATGCAGGTCTGGCACCTGCACGTTTTGCTCGATATTCAACTGGAGAATCTCTGCAAACGAGACGGTATGGCGAAACGCGGCGTCAGACGGATACCAGCGATCGATCAGGATAATGCTGTCCAGCGGTTGTTCAGTCAGCACGTGCCGGGAGATCCAACTGCGGCTCTCAGCAAAGCGCTGACACACAGCCCACTCCAGGTCCCGGGAGGGATTTCTGGCGAGTTCGTTAACGAGGGCCATGGTGGCACCCCGGTAAGGATCGCTTTTTCTCTCGCAAAGCCGGATGACTTTCTTGTTGTCGGCCCTCAGTACTGCCGTGACGGCTTCCAATAATGTGGTTTTGCCGGTTCCTTTTGGCCCATCCAGAGAAATAAACAGCGGACGATTCATTTTTCACACAACGATTGAGGCATTGGTGACCACTCTATCTTCATTTCTGTAATTCAATCAGCTCATCCCTGCCCTTTGCCTAGACTTGCTTCCCAATGATGTTCGCCAGACCTTTTGACTGCCAGGGAATCGCATAAGGAGCCACCCCATGTCAAAGCTATATCCCGGAATCGATCCTGAAGGGCTTATCGAGTACTCCGTGGTCTACACCGACCGCTCGCTCAACCACATGTCGCAGACATTTCAGGCCGTGATGAAGAACATTTCCCAGACCCTGAAACAGGTTTACAGCGCCGAGGCGGTTGCGGTGGTTCCGGGCAGCGGCACATTCGGCATGGAAGCGGTGGCGCGCCAGTTCGCCACCGGCCAGCAATGTCTGGTGATACGCAACGGCTGGTTCAGCTATCGCTGGAGCCAGATCCTTGAGACGGGCAACATCCCGGCGGCCACTACGGTACTGAAAGCCCGACCGGTCGAAACGGGTCGCCAGGCTGCCTACGCCCCGCCACCACTGGACGAAGTGCTGGCAGCCATTGCGGCGCAAAAGCCGCAGATTGTCTTCGCCCCCCACGTTGAAACCTCATCAGGAATTATCCTGCCCGACGAGTACCTGCGGGCCGTCGGCGACGCCGTGCATGCGGTGGGTGGGCTGTTCGTGCTGGACTGCATCGCTTCCGGCACGCTTTGGGTTGATATGCACAAGTGCGCCGTCGACCTGCTGATCAGCGCACCGCAAAAAGGCTGGAGCGCCTCCCCGTGCTGCGCCCTGGTGATGTTCAGTGCTCTGGCCCTCGAACGCATCGAGCAGACGCAAAGCAGCAGCTTCGCCTGCGACCTGAAAAAGTGGCTGCAGATCATGCAGGCCTACGAACAAGGCGGACATGCCTACCATGCGACCATGCCCAGCGATTCCCTCGCGCGGTTCAACGACGTAATGAAAGAGACGCAAGCCTACGGTTTCGAAAAGGTCCGCGACGAACAACAGGCTCTGGGCGATCGGGTGCGCGCCATGTTGACCGGCAAAGGCTTCAAAAGCGTGGCCGCAGCCGGTTTTCAGGCCCCAGGCGTCGTGGTGAGCTACACCGATGATGCCGATATCAAAAACGGTAAGAAATTTGCCAGCCACGGTTTGCAGATCGCCGCCGGGGTGCCGTTGCAATGCGACGAACCGGCTGACTTCCAGACCTTCCGCATCGGTCTGTTCGGACTCGAAAAGCTGTACAACATCGAGCGTACGGTCAGCACCCTTGAGCAGGCACTGGATGAGGTGATGGTTAGCTAAGCCCTCACCTCGCCCACAGCCAATACCGTTCCCGCCGATTCTGTGCGGCGGGAACCAACAAGCCTGATCAACCTGTCATAAATTCCATATCCGCTGGCAAATAAAAGACTTTTCCACCGTTCCAATAGCCGCTGAGGATCCGCGATGACAAGGCCAGCGTCGATTCGTCGCACCATTTAGCGCCAAAACCCCTTTCATTCTGAATTAGTGATTTAACTAGGTAGTTACCTAACTATATAATGCCCTCCTCATTTCAACGGGACATTCAACGTGAAGCAGAGTCAACGCCTCTCGGGCATATCAACATTCATTCTGGTCGGGCTGGGCGTGATCATCGCCCTGCTCGGCCTGGCACTGGCCGCTGGCGGTGTGAAATTGGTCAGCCTGGGAGGCTCCTGGTACTTCCTGGTGGGTGGTCTGGCGATGGCCATTTCCGGTCTGCTGATCGCACGCCGCAAGCCTTCCGGTGCCTGGCTGTTCGCGGCGTTCCTGCTGGGGACGGCGATCTGGGCAGTCATCGACGCAGGGCTGGTGTTCTGGCCGGTGTTCTCTCGCCTGTTCATGTTCAGCGCGGTGGGTCTGGTGGTCGCGCTGGTCTATCCGCTGCTCAAACGCGCCAATGGTGACGTTGCAGGTCGCGGTGCTTACGGCGTTGCGGCTGTTCTGGCGGTTGGACTGGCGGTGGCTGCCGGCAACATGTTCGTCGCGCACCCGACCGTCGCCCCTACCGGCACTGGCCCGGGCCTGACGCCGGTCGAGCCGGAAAAGGCGCAGAAAGACTGGGCGCACTACGGTAATACCGAGGGTGGCAGCCGCTTCGCCGCGCTGGACCAGATCAATCGCAGCAACGTCGACAAGTTGAAAGTCGCGTGGACCTACCACACCGGCGATATCGCCGAGAGCGACGGCAACGGTGCCGAGGACCAACTGACTCCGCTGCAGATCGGCAACAAAGTCTTCATCTGCACCCCGCACAACAACCTGATCGCGCTGGATGCCGATACCGGCAAAGAACTCTGGAAAAACGCGATCAACGCTCAATCCAAAGTCTGGCAGCGTTGCCGTGGCATGGCGTATTTCGACGCCAGCGCCGCCGTCGCCAAACCGGCCAGTTCGCCGGTTACCGAGACCCCGGCCGCTCCCGCCGCCAACTGCACACGCCGTCTGCTGACCAACACCATCGACGCCCGCCTGATCGCGGTCGATGCCGACACCGGCGAGTTCTGCCAGGGTTTCGGCAACAACGGCCAGGTCGATCTGAAAGCCGGTCTGGGTGATGTCCCGGACAGCTACTATCAATTGTCCTCCGCGCCGCTGATGGCCGGCACCACCGTGGTGGTTGGCGGTCGTGTGGCCGACAACGTGCAGACCGACATGCCGGGCGGCGTGATCCGTGGTTTCGACGTGATGACCGGCGCGATGCGCTGGGCATTCGACCCGGGCAATCCGCAGGATAAAAAGGCACCGGCAGACGGCAGCACTTATGTGCGCAGCACGCCGAACAGCTGGGCGCCGATGTCCTATGACCCGGCGACCAACACGATCTTCCTGCCGATGGGCAGCTCGTCCACCGACATCTATGGTGTCGAGCGCAGCAAACTGGATCACACCTACGGCGCCTCGATCCTGGCGCTGGACGCCAACAGCGGCGAAGAAAAGTGGGTCTACCAGACCGTGCACAACGATCTCTGGGACTTCGACCTGCCGATGCAGCCAAGCCTGATCGATTTCACCAAGGACGGTAAAACCGTTCCGGCGGTGGTGATCGGCACCAAGGCCGGGCAGATTTACGTGCTCGACCGCGCCACCGGCAAACCGTTGACCGAGGTTAAAGAAGTACCGGTCAAGGCGTCGAACATTCCGAACGAACCCTACTCGCCAACCCAGCCGAAATCGGTGGGCATGCCGCAGATCGGTGCTCAACACCTGACCGAATCGGACATGTGGGGCGCCACGCCGTACGACCAGTTGCTGTGCCGGATCGATTTCAAGTCGATGCGTTACGACGGTCTGTACACCGCGCCGGGTACTGACAAATCCCTGAGTTTCCCGGGTTCTTTGGGCGGCATGAACTGGGGCAGCATCTCGACTGACCCGGTACACGGCTTCATCTTCGTCAACGACATGCGCCTGGGTCTGTGGATTCAGATGATCCCGTCGCAGAACACAGGCAAGGCAACCTCTGGTGGCGAAGCGTTGAACACCGGTATGGGCGCCGTGCCGCTGAAAGGCACGCCTTACGCAGTGAACAAAAACCGCTTCCTGTCGGTCGCCGGCATTCCGTGCCAGGCCCCGCCGTTCGGTACCCTGACCGCCATTGACATGAAAACCCAGAAAGTCGCCTGGCAAGTTCCGGTCGGCACCGTTGAAGACACAGGTCCCCTGGGCATCCGCATGCACCTGCCGATCAAGATCGGTCTGCCAACCCTCGGCGGCACGCTGTCGACCCAGGGCGGCCTGATCTTCATCGCCGGCACCCAGGACTTCTACCTGCGCGCGTTCAACAGCGGCAACGGTGAAGAAGTCTGGAAAGCGCGTCTGCCAGTCGGCAGCCAAGGCGGCCCGATGACGTATGTGTCGCCGAAAACCGGCAAGCAATACGTGGTCATCACCGCCGGTGGTGCTCGTCAGTCGACCGACCGTGGCGACTACGTGATGGCGTACGCTCTGCCGTAAACCGCAGCGCCCTCCTTCACTTCACTTGTGCGCGGCACCTTCGGGTGCCGCGTCGTTTCATGTCCTTCGCTCTGGATTTCAGCAATGTCATTGGCTGTTCGCTTTTCTCACGCCGGGGTCTTCACCGGCATGCTGTTCGGTCTCACCTGCGGCGCTGCCCTGCCCGCCCTCGCCGATACCGATTCGAACGTGTTCACCCGCAACACCCTGACCGGCGACTGGGGCGGCCTGCGCCACCAGCTCGATAAAGACGGCATCAAGTTCACCGGCGACTACACCGGCGAAACCGCCTACAACGCCGACGGCGGCCTGCATCGCTCGGCGCGTTACTCGCAGAACATCAAGCTCGGCGCGCAGTTCGACCTGAGCAAACTGTACGGCGTCGACAACGCCGGCAAGATCCAGTTGAGCATCAACGACCGACGCGGCAACAGTGCCTCCGAAGATCTGGTCGGCAACCGTCTGCCGATCCAGGAAAACTACGGCGGCCTCTACACCCGCCTGACCGAGCTGAGCTACGAGCGCAGCCTGTTTACCCCGGCGCTGAACGTCAAGCTCGGCTACATGGCCATGGGCAACGACCTCGGCGGCCTCGACAGCGGCATCCTCTGCAACTTCATGAACGCCGGTTTCTGCGGCCATCCGCTGAACATGTCCGGTGGCAGCGGCTGGACCAACTACCCCAACGCCCACCTCGGTGTGCGGGTGAAATATGACCTCTCCCCTGCCTGGCAACTGCGCGTGGCCGCGTTCAATGTCGACCCGGAAAGCAACGGCAACTCCAGCCGAGCCTGGCACCTGGGCCCGAAACACACCACCGGCACCGTGGTGCCGATCGAGCTGGTCTACAAGCAGGCAGGCAAACTGCCCGGCGAGTACAAGGTCGGTTATTACTACGACAGCTCCGATGTGAAACGCATCGGCAGTGACAAGGAAGTGTCCGGACGCGGCGGTCATTACGTCCTGATCGACCAGGCTGTCTGGGCTTCGGACGCCTCCGAAGGTCGCAGCCTGCACGCCTTCGGCCAATATTCGGCGGCCAGCGAAGCAGCTTCGCCGTTCAGCAAGTGGTACGGCACCGGCATGGTGTTGTACAAACCTTTCGAAGGCCGCCCTCGCGACACCGTGGCGCTGGGCTATGGCCGCGCAGTGCCGAACCCGCGCAGCCGCGATGTGCAGCAGGACGCCGCAATGGCCAATGGCGCCGCGTTCCCCAATCTGGACAGCGCCGAACAGTTGATCGAACTCGGCTACGGCTACCAAGCCACTCCATGGCTGACGCTGCGCCCGAATGTGCAATACATCATCGAGCCAGGCGCGTTTTCCGGGAAGGACATCGACAATGCATTGGTGTTTGGCTTGCAGGTGAAAGCTGCGCTCTGACGCCAACATTTGCCGACCACAAAAAAAGCACCCGAAGGTGCTTTTTTTGTGCGTGCTGCCAGCGGAATCAACCCGCGAAGCTGGCCCGCGCTGCATGCAGTTTCTTGTAGCTCTCGATCAGACGCAGGTGCCGATCCAGCCCTTCCAGCTTCATGCTGGTCGGCGTCAGACCGTAGAAGCGCACGCTGCCGTTGACCGAACCGATCGCCGCATCCATGCGTTCGTCGCCAAACATGCGGCGGAAGTTGGCTTCGTAGTCTTCCAGCTCCAGATCTTCGTCCAGCTCCATTTCCAGCACCACGTTGACCGCTTGATAGAACAAGCCGCGCTCGACGGTGTTGTCGTTGTATTGCAGGAAGGCTTCGACCAGATCCTTGGCCTGCTCGTACTTCTGCAAGGCGAGGTAGATCTGCAGGCGCAGTTCGAGGATGGTCAACTTGCCCCATGGGGTGTTGTCGTCGAACTCGATGCCGATCAGCGTGGTGATGTCGGTGTAATCGTCCAACTCGCTGTGTTCCAGGCCTTTGGCGAGATTGCGCAGACCGACCTTGCTCAGGTTGTGCAGGTTGAGGATGTCGGCACGGAATTGCAGCGCTTTGTTGGTGTTGTCCCAGATCAGGTCTTCTACCGGATAGATCTCCGAATAATCCGGCACCAAAATGCGGCACGCCTTGGCGCCGATGTGCTCGTAGACCGCCATGTAGACTTCCTTGCCCATGTCTTCAAGGATGCCGAACAGCGTCGCGGCTTCTTCGGCGTTGGAGTTTTCGCCGTTGCCGGAGAAATCCCACTCGACGAATTCGAAGTCGGCCTTGGCACTGAAGAAGCGCCACGACACCACGCCGCTGGAATCGATGAAGTGCTCGACGAAGTTGTTCGGTTCGGTCACGGCCTGGCCCGAGAAGGTCGGCTGCGGCAGATCGTTGAGGCCTTCAAAGCTGCGGCCCTGCAGCAACTCGGTAAGGCTGCGTTCCAGCGCCACTTCGAAGCTCGGGTGCGCGCCGAACGAGGCGAACACGCCGCCGGTGCGCGGGTTCATCAGCGTCACGCACATCACCGGGAATTCACCGCCCAGGGACGCGTCCTTGACCAGCACCGGGAAGCCCTGCTCTTCCAGCGCCTTGATCCCCGCGAGGATGCCCGGGTACTTCGCCAGTACCTCTTGCGGCACGTCCGGCAGGGCCATTTCGCCTTCGAGGATTTCGCGTTTGACCGCCCGCTCGAAGATCTCCGACAGGCACTGTACCTGGGCTTCAGCCAGGGTGTTGCCGGCGCTCATGCCGTTGCTGAGAAACAGGTTTTCGATCAGGTTGGACGGGAAGTACACGACCTCGTTGTCCGACTGACGCACGAACGGCAGCGAGCAGATGCCGCGCTGGGTGTTGCCGGAGTTGGTGTCGTACAGGTGCGAGCCGCGCAGTTCGCCGTCGCGGTTGTAAATGCCCAGGCAATATTCGTCGAGAATTTCCGCAGGCAACTCGTCTTTGGCGCCGGGCTTGAACCAGCGCTCGTCCGGGTAATGCACGAATTCGGCATTGGCGATCTCTTCGCCCCAGAACTGATCGTTATAGAAGAAGTTGCAGTTGAGCCGCTCAATGAACTCGCCCAGCGCCGAGGCCAGCGCGCCCTCTTTGGTCGCGCCCTTGCCGTTGGTGAAGCACATCGGCGACTGCGCATCGCGGATGTGCAGCGACCAGACGTTGGGCACGATGTTGCGCCACGAAGCGATTTCGATCTTCATGCCCAGGTCGGCCAGAATCCCCGACATGTTGGCGATGGTCTGTTCCAGCGGCAGGTCCTTGCCGGCAATGCAGGTGCCCGCGCCGGACGTGGAAGCCGGCATCAGTAGCGCCTGGGCATCCGCGTCGAGGTTCTCGACTTCCTCGATCACGAACTCAGGCCCGGCCTGCACCACCTTCTTCACCGTGCAACGGTCGATCGAGCGCAGGATGCCCTGGCGATCCTTTTCGGAGATGTCCGCCGGCAGCTCGACCTGGATCTTGAAGATCTGGTTGTAGCGGTTTTCCGGATCGACAATGTTGTTCTGCGACAGACGAATGTTTTCGGTCGGGATATTGCGGGTGCTGCAGTACAACTTTACGAAGTAAGCCGCGCACAAGGCCGACGACGCCAGGAAATAGTCGAACGGACCCGGTGCAGAGCCATCGCCCTTGTAACGGATCGGTTGGTCGGCCACCACCGTGAAGTCATCGAACTTGGCTTCGAGTCGGAGGTTGTCGAGAAAATTGACCTTGATTTCCATGCGGGTTACCAGAATAGCGGGCTAAACAAATTGGCCGCCATTATCCGGCTTTTGAGCGTGAAGTCTTGTGCTTTTGCGCAACGGGGCCTGAGTGGTCAGACACATTTGGCGAACTTCTGAACATCTCGAAGCTGAAGATGTTCTAGATTGAAGAAGTACCGGATCAAGGACGAGCAAATGGACATCTCCAGCCGTGCGACGTCGTTACCCACCCTGCAGGGCTCTGTTACCCGGCGCCTGGCCATTGCAGTGGGCGCGCTGTTCATTGCCGGAGTGATGGCGGCGACCGCTGCGTTGCTCGGCATTGCTACTCAACTGGATGAGGATGACGTCAACGACGTGCGGTTCTATTCGGCCCGGGCGCTGGAAAACCGGATTACCGCATCCAAGAACTACATCACCAGTTACGCCTATTGGACGACAGCGTATGAACGTTTGAGCGGTACGGTCGACACGAACTGGGCGTACACCGAGCAGAACATGGGCAAGACCCTGTTTACCAGCGACGGCTATGACGGTCTGTTCGTGCTGGATCGGGAACGCACCAAATACGCCGTCGTTCGCGGGCAAATGCTCGATGCGCAAATGCCCCAGTTCCTTCAGCTTTCGGCGAACAGTCTGGTTGAGCAAGTGCAGAGTCAGCCCGACCTGACCAAGCCCGTCAGTACTTATTCATTGTTCGAAGACTGGCCGGCGCTGGTCACCGCAGCGGCGATCCTTCCCAACGATGAGCGTCCGGTGGGCGAACCACAAATGACCTCGGTGCTGGTATTCGTCGACAAGCTGACGCCCACCAAGTTGCGCAAGATCGGCAGCGGGTACGGGCTGAACAATCTGTCGCTGGCTCCGGACGACAGCATCGACCCGGGCCAGCCCCGCGTCCCGCTGGACAGCACCGGATACAGCCTCGTTGCGGATCTGGAGCGACCGGGCCTGCATCTGCTTTGGTCGTTGTTGCCCACCCTCGGCTCTGCTTTGATTGTGTTGATGGCGCTGACAGCCTGGTTCTTTCGCCATGCGTTGCGTTCCTCGCGCTATGTCGATAACAGCTTTGAAGCGATGCAGGCCTCGAATCAGGCACTGCTGGCGTCCAACCGCGCACTGGAAGCCAGCGAGGAGCGCTTCCGGGCGGTCGCCGAAGCGGCGTCCGACTGGATCTGGGAAGTGGATGAAGCGTTGTCCATCACCTATCTGTCGACCCGGTTCAGTGCAGTCACCGGCTATCCGCAGGCCCAATGGATCGGGAAGCACATCGGGCACTTGCTTGTCTGCGACACCACTCCGCTGGATCTGTGGCTGAAGAAACTCGATGAGGAGAGCAACGCCAGCGACCTGCGCTGCACCTACCGTGACCGCAAGGAACAACAGCGCCACTGCCGCCTCTCGGCCAGGCCCATCGTAGAAAGAGCGGCAGTCGTCGGCTATCGCGGCACGGCCAGCGACATCACCGATGAAGTCGCCGCCCATGCGCAGATCCAGCATCTGTCCTTGCATGACGCGCTGACGGGACTGCCCAACCGCAACAAACTGTCGCGCTATCTGGACGACGCTCTGCTGCTCAAGGAGCACGCCCCGCCGGTGTCGCTGTTGATGATTGACCTGGACAATTTCAAGCCGATCAACGATTCCCTCGGCCACCCTGCCGGCGATGCGGTGTTGCAAGAGGTTGCCGGCCGTCTGCGCGAATGCACGCGTGACCACGATATCGTCGCCCGTCTGGGCGGTGACGAGTTCGTCGTTGTGCTCTGCGGCATGGACACGCATCAGGAGATCGACAGATTCTGCACACGCCTGATCGGCAGCCTGCATCAGCCCATCCACTTCGAACAGCAACCGTTGCACATCGGCGCCAGTGTCGGAATCGCCCTGAGCCGGCGTCACGGGTACGTGGCCAGTGAGCTGATCCGTTGCGCAGACATTGCGCTGTACCAGGCCAAATCCGAAGGCAAGAACACCTGGTGCTATTTCGAAGCGCACATGAGCGATCAGATCCAGACCCGCCGGCAGATGGAGGACGACCTTCGAAGGGCCCTGACGAACAATGAGTTCGTGCTGCACTATCAACCCCGATACAAGGTCGATGGCAAGGAAATCGTCTCGGTCGAGGCACTGGTGCGTTGGCAGCATCCTGCCAAAGGGTTGCTCGGGCCGGATTTATTCATTCCGCTGGCCGAACAGACAGACCTGATTGTTCCCTTGGGTCGCTGGGTCCTGCGTGAGGCTTGTGAAACGGCACTGACCTGGCCGGCGGACATTCTCCTGTCGGTCAACCTGTCACCTGCGCAGTTTGCGATCAGCGATGTGGTCGAAGATGTACGCGAAGTGCTGGTGGGTACTCGCTTCCCGGCCAGCCGGTTGGAGCTGGAAATCACCGAGAACGTAATGCTCAACGACACGGACGGCGCGTTGACCACCATGACCGCGCTCAAGGAACTGGGCGTGCGCCTGAACATGGATGACTTCGGCACCGGTTATTCCTCCCTTGGCTATCTGCGGGCCTACCCGTTCGATGGCATCAAGATCGACAAACGCTTCATCGCGTCCATCAGCACCGGCGCCAATGATCGTGCGGTGGTGCAGGCCATCATCGGACTGGGTAAAGCGATGGGGCTGACCGTGACCGCCGAAGGCGTCGAAACCGAGGAACAACTGGACATCCTGGGCAAGGATCAATGCAACGAAGTCCAGGGTTATTACATGAGTCGCCCTATCGACAAGGCGGCCTTCGCCAGTCTTCTGCAAACATCAAGAGCCGCGGCGGTCGATCCTTCCAGACAGCGAAAAGGCCGGGTGACCTGAGGACGCTGACTCAGCACATCCGCTCAATCGCGGCGCGACTGTTTGCTTCAGTATCCGGCGACTTCCATCACGGCCGGTCACTGACACATGAAAGGTTTCATGCAACCGCGTTTCGCCCTGGCACTGTTGTATTGCGCAATGGCCGACTCGGCATTCGCCAGCGGTTTTCTCGACGACGCCAAGACCGAAGTGCTCAGCCGCAACTTCTACCTGAGCAACGACTACCGCTCGCCCTCTCCCGCCGGGAAAAACTACAAACAGGAATGGGCTCAGGGGTTTATCGGCACTTTCGCATCCGGTTTCACCGAAGGAACCGTTGGATTTGGCCTCGATGCCCACGCCTTTTATGGTCTGAAACTCGATGGCGGCAAAGGGCACTCCGGCACGGGACTGTTGCCGGTGGACAGTGACGGCCGTAGTGAAAGCGACTATTCCAGCGCCGGTGGTGCGCTGAAGTTGAAGACTTCGACGACCACCCTCGCCTTCGGTGAAATGACCGTGGAAACGCCGGTGTTCGACACCTCGGACAAGCGCCTGCAACCGGAATATGCCACGGGGTTTCTGCTCGACAGCCGCGAGATCGATAACGCGCGCGTTGTGGCCGGGCGTTTCACGACGTTCAAGAATCAGGACAGTTCTTCCGGCAAAGGCGACTTTCAGGGCTATGGCGCCAGCACCCAAGGCGAAAGCATCAGCTTCATCGGCACCGACCTGTTCAGCGACAGCCCGGTGGGCGGTGCGCTGTATGCGTCCGACCTGAGCGACACCTGGCGCCAGTACTACGCCAACCTGCATTTCAAACAGTCCGGTCTGCTGCTCGACGCCAACGTCTACCACACCCGCGACACCGGTCAGGCACTGGCCGGCGACATCGACAACACCGCGTTCAGCCTCTCGGGCAAATACACCTTCGGTGCCCACGCGGTGATGCTCGGCTGGCAACGCATCAATGGCGACACGCCGTTCGATTTTGTCGGTGGCGATTCGATTTACCTGGCCAACTCGATCAAATACGCCGACTTCAACGGTGCCCACGAGCGCTCCTGGCAAGCGCGCTACGACCTCGATCTCGGGGCCTTCGGCATTCCCGGGCTGAATTTCATGACCCGCTACGTCGCCGGCAGTCATATCGACGGCACCCACGCGCCCAAGGGCGGCGCCTATAACCCGTTTGACGCGGACAGCGGCCAATACCAGCCACAGCAAGGGGACGGCGGCAAACACTGGGAGCGCGACATCGATCTGCGCTACATCGTCCAGTCCGGCGCGGCCAAGGATCTGTCGCTGCAGCTGTCCCATGTTTCGCACCGGGCCAACAGCGCCCAGGCGGGCGATGACATCGACCGGATCTACGTGGTGATCCAGTACCCGTTGGGCTTTTGAGGGAAATTGGCGGAAGGCAGCCGGAGTCGAACCTGCCCGGGAACGGATGCCGTCCCCAACCGGGTTTGAAGCCCGGCCGCGCCACCGGGCGCGATTGCCTTCCTTGAACTCAGTCGGCGCCGGGGTTGGCCAGCGCACTGTCGATGCGGATTTGCCGGCCTTCGCCGGCGCGCCGGGTCAGGCCCAGCCGATCGAAGTATTCAAGGATCTGAATACTGCGCTTGCGTCCCAAGCCTAGCGCATCGCGGAATGCCGTGACTTCGATCTGCGGATTTTCTTCGGCCAGGCGCAGCAGCACTGCCGCCATTTGCCGCAGCGTGATGTCGGTGACAAACAGGTCGCGCACCACTTGATGCATCACGCCAAGGCGCGCCAGTTTGCGCAGCAGCAAACGCACGATCGCATCTTCCTGACCGACGACTTTCGCCACATCACGAACCCACGGCGGATCGAAACCAGCCTGCTCGAACAATGGCTGCAGCGCCTGCCACAGGGTTTCGTCGTCGGCGCTCAGGCGCACCTGATGATCTGGCAAATGCAGCCACGGGCCGCTGGCGACCAGTGAACCGGCGCCGAGCAGTTCTTCCAGCAGGCTGATGAAGGTCGCGCGTTCGAGGCTCAAACCGCTGAAACGCCGCAGACGGTCGCGGTCCGGGCCCATCTGATCGGGCTCCAGCTCATGAAAGCGCGCCAGCTGTTCCAGCAAAGTGAACTTGAGCATGCCCCAGCGCTGCGCATTGAACAGCACCGGGCCCTGACGGGTTTCGATCAGGCGAACGTTTTCCGGCAGTGACCAACTGTCACGCGGACGATTGAACTGGCGCTCCAGGCGCTGCGGATCGAGGCCGCTTTCGCTGTATTCCAGCAGCGTCGGCAAAGCCTGTTCCAGCTCGGAGCTGATCGCCAGCACACGCAGTTGCGCCAGCCGTTCCGGGCTGCGCCGTTGGCGGGCCGGGGCGAAAGGATCGAGCACACGCCCGCCGCCGAGCGTTCGCTGGGCGCTGGCGTCACGCAGGATCAGCGGATCACCGTGGACGCCGTGCACCGGGACGTTGGTCAGCAGTTGCGCAAACATGCGCTCGCCAGGTGCCAGGCTTGAACCCTCCAGCAAGGCGACCCGGGCGATCACGTCCTGCGTGCCGAGGTGCAGGTGCACTGGCTGGAAGTGCTGGAAAACCCGCTCGCCCGACAGCAGCCGGAATTCGATATCCAGCCGCTGGGTCGGTGCGTGCCATTCGGCGAGCAACCATTGGCCGCGATGGATCTGCCCGAGTTCCAGACGATCCGCGCTGATGTTCAGGGCCACACGCTGGCCGGCGAAGGCTTGTTCGGCGGCTTGATTCTGCGCGTGCAGGCCCCTGACCCGCACGGTTTTGCCCGCCGGGCCGAGGCTGAGTTTGTCACCGATCGCAACCGAGCCCGAAAGCGCCGTCCCCGTCACCACGATACCGGCGCCGGCGACACTGAACGCGCGGTCGATGGCCAGGCGAAACCCGCCTTCGCGACTGCGCTCCTCTGCGTCTATCTCCAGCAATGTCTGGCGCAGCGCATCGACGCCCTCGCCCGTCACGCTGGAAACCGTCAGCAGCGGCGCTTTGGCATAGGGGCCGGATGACAGCAGGCTTTCAACTTGCCGGCGAACCTCGTCCACCCTGCCCGCCTCGACCCGGTCGCACTTGGTGATCGCCACCAGCGCCCGTGGAATGCCCAGCAGCTCGACAATCGCCAGATGCTCACGAGTCTGCGGCATCACGCCGTCATCCGCCGCCACTACCAGCAACACCAGATCGATGCCTTGCGCGCCGGCCAGCATGTTGTGGGTGAATTTCTCATGGCCCGGCACGTCGATGAAACCGCTCAGCCCGGCGCCGGGCGCCAGTTCTGCGTACAGATAACCGAGGTCGATGGTCATCCCGCGCTCGCGTTCCTGCGGGCGGCGGTCGCCGGTTTGCCCGGTCAGCGCTTCGAGCAGTGACGTCTTGCCGTGGTCGATGTGCCCCGCCGTGCCGACGATCACGTTTGCAACTGCCCGAGTTGCGCCTGCCACGCCGGCTCATCGTCGAGTGGCCGCAGATCCAGCCACAACGCATCGTCATCGATACGCCCGAGCACCGGGATCGGCAACGCGCGCAGCGCGGCTTCCAGATTCAGCAGACAACGTCCGCGCAGGCGTTTCGAAACTTGCGGGCGCAGACACAGCGCCGCGCTTGGCAGGCGCGCCACCGGTTGGCTGCCGCTGCCGATCATGCCCAACGCGAGCTCCGCCGTGACGGTCCAGCCCTCGCCCAACAGTTCGGACAAGGCCGGTTGCAGGCGTTCGGCCTGGGCCAGAATCTCGGCTTGTGGGCGGGTCAGCAGACGCAGGCTCGGCAAACGCTCGGCCAGCCGATCCGGGTCGCGATAGAGCCCGAGTACCGCTTCCAGTGCGGCCAGCGTCAGTTTGTCGACCCGCAACGCGCGTTTCAGCGGGTTCTTCTTGATCTTCGCGATCAAGTCCTTGCGCCCGACGATCACACCCGCCTGCGGCCCGCCGAGCAGTTTGTCGCCGCTGAAGGTGACGATGTCGGCGCCATCGAGCAGCGCCTGACGCACCGTCGGCTCCGCCGGCAGGCCCCAGCGGGTCAGATCCAGCAGGCTGCCGCTGCCAAGATCTTCCAGCAGCGGCAGGTCATGTCGATGGGCCAACGCCGCCAGTTCGGCGGTCGGCACCCGGGCGGTGAAGCCTTCGATGCTGTAGTTGCTCGCGTGCACGCGCATGATCAGGCCGCTGCGTGGGCTGATTGCCGCTTCGTAGTCGCGGGCATGGGTGCGGTTGGTGGTGCCGACCTCGTGCAGGCGCACGCCGGCGCGGCTCATGATGTCGGGGATGCGGAACGCGCCGCCGATCTCGATCAGCTCGCCCCGGGAAATGATGCCTTCCTTGCGCGCGCCGAGGCTGTTGAGGGTCAGCAGCACGGCGGCGGCATTGTTGTTGACCACCGTCACGGCTTCGGCGCCGGTCAGTTCAAGGATCAGGCCTTCGATCAGGTCGTCGCGGTCACCGCGTTTGCCGCTGGCGAGATCGAATTCCAGATTCAGGGGATAGCGCGCCGCCAGTTGCACCGCTTCAATCGCTTCTTCGGGCAACAAGGCCCGGCCGAGGTTGGTGTGCAGCACGGTGCCGGTCAGGTTGAACACCCGGCGTACCTGGCTGCGCTGCTTGAGCGCCAGACGTTCGGCAACCCTTCCCGCCAGCGCTTCAGGGCTGATTTCAACGGCGGTCAATTGCCCCGCCAGCACGGCTTCGCGCAAGTCATCCAGTAACTGGCGAAACCCCGTCAACAGCGCCTCACGCCCATAACGCTCGGCCAATGGCTGGCACGCGGGGTGGCGCAACAGGCTGTCAATCGACGGTAACCGCAGGGCAACACTCACGGACATCAGGCACTCCCGAAATCGAAATACGCCTGATGATGTTAGACCACCCTGCTTCTAGCGCAGCGCGGCCCTCTGAACCGGCACATAGGTTTGACTCAGGTCCGTGGCCCAGCCATCGAGTACGGCCTTGACGTTATCGGGCGTCATGACCTGTTTGTCGTTCTCCAGCGGCACGCCCTTGCCCTTGCGCACCACCTCGGCCACGACCTCCCCGGTCGAACCGTCCTCGAAGGACACTTCCGTGGCGATCTCGCTGTCGCGGTCACGAATGCCGGTAGCGGTGCTCACACCCGCCGCCACAAGCGTCACCGGTAGCCATTCATAAAAACGCAGGCCCTGAGTACTCGCGGCAACCTGGGTGATGGCCGGTTTGACGATCAGCGTGTTCGGGCCGGGTTTCGACACCAGCGGCAGCACTTTACCCAGTTCCAGCCTGAGGGCAGCGTCGTAATAATGCGTCACGCCCGACAAGGTGCTTTGGGGAATGCGCGCCGAAGGCTGGGGCCGTGGATAGAACTGGCTCGGCGCCAGGTAAACCTGGGTGTAACGGCCCCTCGCCAATGTCGGGCTGACCCAGCTCAGAATCTTCTGCCCCGAAGCGGTCTGCGCTTCCTTGAGCACGCTGTAATCCCGTAGAAACCCGGCCTGCGGCTCCGCCGGAAGCTTTTTGCTGCTGCACGCCGACAGGCTGAGGGTGGCAGCAAACAACACGGCCAGTGAGCGATGGTTACTCATCGAGGGTGTTTCCTTTTCCAGGCGTGGACGTGGTTGTGCGGGGTGTTGTCGGAGCACTCGATGCGCAACTGGCCGTGGGTCATGATCCATTGGATGAATTCGGCGGTAGGAATCGTGTGCAGGTATTCGACCCAATGGGCTTCGGTCGGGCTGAATCGTTCGAAATAGCGGCGCAGGATCAACTGGCTCTGATCGTTGGCCAGCCCCAGGCACGTCTCCTGGAACAGGATCGGCGTGTCAGGGCCCGGTGCGGTGGTGCGCTGGGTCAGGATCAACGGGCGCACGGCGCCATGGTCCCGGGTGATGTAGCCGCTGTTCATGTCCTTCATGTTGAGCCCCCTTGGTTGGAAGGCGTGCAGAGTGCCTGCGGATGTTTGCCCGACGATGTCCGGCTGATGTCCGCGCTGAAGGAATGTTGCAGGATTGAAATATATGACCGGCGCATCGAAATGGTTTTAGATGCGCTTCTTTTGGGTTCATGGATTGCGCAAACGTGAGCAGATTGCTGATCGTCGATGACGACGGGGAAATTCTGTCCTTGCTGAAGAAGTTCTTCGTTCAGCACGGCTATCAGGTCGATGTCGCCGCCCATGGCGAGGCCATGTGGGCGGCTATTGCGCAGGCACGGCCGGACACGATCATCCTCGACCTGATGCTGCCCGGCGAGGGTGGCCTCAGCCTGTGCCAGAAAGTCCGGGCGCAGATGGGCATCCCGATCATCATGCTCACCGCCATGGCCGAGCTGAGCGACCGGATTGTCGGCCTCGAACTTGGGGCGGACGACTACCTGACCAAGCCCTTCGCCCCGCAGGAGTTGCTGGCCCGGGTACGCGCCCTGCAACGTCGGGTCGGTGAGAGCACGCCGTCCGGCGCCGAGCCTTCACGGCCGGTCATGGCCTTCGCCGGTTGGCATCTGGACATCACCTGCCGTGAACTGCGCTCGCCCGAAGGCGTGATGATTCCGATGTCCGCCGGTGAATTCGACCTGTTGCTGGTGTTGCTCGAACATCCGCAACGCATCCTGACCCGCGAACAATTGATCGACCTGACCCACGGCCAGGGCCACGACGCCTATGACCGCAGCATCGACGTGCAGATCAGTCGGCTGCGGCGCAAGATCGAACCGGACAGCAAACGCCCGGACCTGATCCGCACCGTGCGCAACGGCGGCTACATGTTCACTGCCAAGGTCAGCCGCTCATGATCGGCCGGATGCTGCGGCGCGACACCCTCAGCCGGCGGATTGCCCTGACGATCGTCGCGGCGATGCTCGCTTCGCTGCTGCTCAATGCACTGTTCGTTCAGGTCGCGGGGATCTGGGCCCGCCCACCAATCGAGCGCACCGGGCTGCTGGAACAGATCGCCGCCACTACGCGAGTGATCGAGGCCGCGCCGGCCACTTTGCGCCCACAACTGGCCAGTGCCGCCAGCAGCCCGATGCTTGAAGTGCTGTGGAAACCCCGTCGGGTCGACTTCGGTCTGCCGGGGGATGGCGAACAGGTCGAGGCTGGAAAAGTGCCGGCGCTGCGGCAGTTGCTCGGCGATGACCGACAGATCGACGTGTTCAACCCCGATGACTGGCCCGCCGGCAGCCCTCGCGCGCATTACATGGCGCTGGTGCGGTTGGCGGACGACAGCTGGTTGTCGTTCACGCCGCCGGAGCGCAGTTGGGGCCTGAGCCTGAACGTGCGGATTGCCGTGATCGTTGCCCTGGGACTGGTCGCCACGCTGCTGGTCGCCTGGCTCGCCACACGTCAATTGGCCCAGCCGTTACAGCGCTTTGCCCATGCCGCGCGGCGTTTCGGCGGGGACCTGAAAGCGCCGCCGATCCACCTCGAAGGCTCCCATGAAATCCGTCAGGCCATCGTCGCCTTCAACACGATGCAGGCGCAGATCCAGCACTTCATCGGCGAACGTACGCACATGCTCGCCGCCATCTCCCACGATTTGCGCGCACCGCTGACCCGGATGCGTCTGCGCAGCGAATTCATGGAAGACCTCGACCATCAGAGCAAACTGATCCGTGACATCGAGGAAATGCAATCGATGATCAACGCCGCCCTGGCGTTCTTCCGGGAAGACACTCACCTGGAGCAATCCACCGCGTTCGATCTGTCGGAGTTGCTGCAAACCATCGTCGATGACTACCGCGATCAGCACCTCGACATCGGTTTCATAGGTCCGGCACATGTGGTGTATGACGGCCGGCCGCTGGGCATCAAACGGGTCATCGTCAATCTGCTGGATAACGCCGTGAAATACGGACAGCGCCCGAGTGTGGTGCTGAGTTGCGATGACGCATCGATTCGCATCGAGGTCATTGACGAGGGGCCGGGGATTCCCGAGGACGCGCTGGAGCGGGTGTTCGATCCGTTCTTCCGTCTCGAGACCTCGCGCAACCGTGACACCGGCGGGGTCGGGCTCGGTCTCTCGGCGGCACGGGGAATCATTCGGGAACAGGGTGGCGAACTGAGTCTGCGTAATCGCCGCAGCGGCGGCTTACGCGCACGGGTTGAATTGCCCCATCGCTGAGGGTTATTCGTCGCCGGGTGCCAAAAGCAGATTTGGCGCCAAGCGCTGATAACCGTCCTGAGCCAGGCGCATGTCGAGCAGCAGACTGCCCAGATCCGCCGACAGCGCCTCGCCCTCCCCGTCGTTTTCCAGATACAGCAACTTCAGGTAGCTGTTGCAGCCCGGACAGACTTCGGCGCGCAACGGCGCCTGATTGGCGGCGTGGCGGTCATCCTCGAGGCTCAGGTATTCAAGCCCTTTGCTCTGCTCGCAATACACGCACTTGACCCGCACCACATGCCATTCGCAGGCGCACAGCGAACACACCAGATAACGCAGGCCGTTGTGCTTGCCGCGATGGCGGATCACCCCCGCCATGGCCGGCGAACCGCAGGCCGGGCACTGGCTGAGGCTGTCGCCGGGCGTCAGTTGCAGGTTTGGTGCGCTGAGCAGCCAGTGACTCCACGCCGCTTGCAATGCCGCCCCGAGAAACGGCACCAGCGCCGCCGGCACCAGCGAATACTGGCCGCTGACCAGCGCCACCGCCCAGGCGCGCAACTGGCCGGGGCTGGCAATACGCAGTTTGGTCACAGCTTCGACCACCGCTGGTTGTTCGGGAGCGACATAGCGCTGGAGCAAGGCTTCGAGATAAAGCTGCCAGGCGTCTTCGCGAATCAGGGTGTCGGCGGCGAACGGCGGCATGCCGTGTTGCCGACAGACTTCCAGCCGCTGTTCATCAAGCGGCGCGGTCGAGGGCGGGTCGTCGAGGATCTGTTGCTGGACATGGCACAAACCGGCGATCAAATGCAGGTAATCGGCCAGCGGATGCCCTTCGGCCAAGCGCTCAAGGCGCTGGGCCCGCAGCATGAACAGGTTGTGCGGCGGCAGGTGCAGAAACGGCGGCGAACTGGCCGCCGCTTCGATTTCTCCGGGTTCAAGGATGGTTGGCAAACGTCAGCCCTTTTTCGTGACCGGCCGCTCTGGCGGATCTTGGCTTTCCACCTCGCGATACCAGAGTGCATGGTGTTTCCTGGCCCAGGCGCGGCTGACCCAGCCGTGCATCATCGCGTCCACCGAGCCCTTGATCCAGATCCCGGCATAGATGTGAACGATGATGCTCAGGATCAGCACAAATCCCGCCAGTGCGTGCAGCAACATCGCCCAGCGGATCGTGGTGATGCCGAAGTAATGACTGAAATACGCGCGCCAGATCACCAGCCCCGTGAACAGCAATCCGAGCATGCACAGCAGTAAAGTCCAGAACAGC
Organism: Pseudomonas sp. B21-021; assembly: GCF_024749205.1. Taxonomy (NCBI): domain Bacteria; kingdom Pseudomonadati; phylum Pseudomonadota; class Gammaproteobacteria; order Pseudomonadales; family Pseudomonadaceae; genus Pseudomonas; species Pseudomonas sp. B21-021. Next base: position 3,275,850 of record NZ_CP087192.1, on the reverse strand, counting down.
AGCTTTTGCCCGGCGTTGTACTTGCCCACCGCCGGCACGGTTTCCTCGTCGTTGACCAGCACCCGGTCAATGCGTCGCAGCCACTTCCAGTCGTTGTCGATGAAGAAGTTCGAGCGCCAGAAACGAAACACCAGGCCAAGGAAGAACACGAACATCAGCACGCCCATGAACGGGTGCAGGATCCGCGTCCACGGCCCGCCGCCAAACAGGTGGGTCAGCCAGAACATCGACGGATGAAACAACGCCAGCCCCGACAGCCCGGCCATGAAGAACAGAATCGCCACCAGCCAGTGGTTGGTGCGCTGGTTGGCGGTGTAGCGCAGGATCGTCTTGTTGCTCATGGCCGGCCCTCCCCGCGTGGGTCGAAGGTGTGCACCGCCGGATCGACGACGTGCACCGAGGTGTCGGGCGGTTCGGGATGTTCATCTTCCTCGACCCGGTTCGGGCCGATCCGCACGTAATGGAAGAACCCGGCCAGCACCGCCGCGCCCATGGCCAGCAAGCCCAGCGGTTTGCTGATGCCTTTCCACAGGCCCACCAGCGGACTGATCTCGGGGTTGTCCGGCAGACCGGCGTAGATTTTCGGGGTGTCGGCGTGGTGCAGCACGTACATGACGTGGGTGCCGCCGACGCCTGCCGGGTCATACAGGCCGGCGTTGTCGAAACCACGGCTTTTCAGGTCGACGATGCGTTCGGCAGCGTGGGTCTTCATGTCGTCCTTGGTGCCGAACACGATGGCGCCGGTCGGGCAGGTTTTCACGCAGGCCGGTTCCAGCCCCACTGCCACCCGGTCCGAACACAGGGTGCATTTGTAGGCCTTGTGATCTTTTTGCGAAATGCGCGGGATGTTGAACGGGCAACCGGTGATGCAATAACCGCAGCCGATGCAGTGGTCCTGATCGAAATCGACGATGCCGTTGGCGTGCTTGATGATCGCGCCGGGGCTGGGGCACGCCGCCAGGCAACCGGGCTCGGCGCAGTGCATGCAGCCGTCCTTGCGGATCAGCCATTCGAGGTTACCGGCGTCGGTTTCGTGCTCGGTGAAGCGCATCAGCGTCCATGAATCGGCGCTCAGATCCTGCGGATTGTCGTAGGTGCCGTGGTTGTGGCCGACCTCGTCGCGCAGCTCGTTCCATTCCGAGCACGCGACCTGACACGCCTTGCAACCGATGCATTTGGTGGTGTCGATCAGCTTGGCCACCTGTTCCTGGCCGCGTATCGAAGGCGCCGGGGTCGTGGTGGCCGAGCGGGCAATGATGTCTTGGCTGGCCATCTAAAGATTCTCCATCAGAGCTTCTCCACGTTGACCAGGAATGACTTGGATTCCGGGGTCTGTGTATTGCCATCGCCGAGGAACGGCACCAGGGTGTTGGTCAGGTAACCGTGGCGCGTCAGGCCGGTGAAACCCCAGTGCAGCGGAATGCCGATCTGGTGCACCACCTGATTGTTGACCTGCAACGGCCGGATCCTTTTGGTCACCACCGCCACCGCCTCAATGAATCCGCGCTTGCAGCTGACCCGCACCCTGTCGCCGGCAGCGATGCCCTTCTCCTTGGCCAGCACTTCGCCGATTTCCACGAACTGCTCGGGTTGGGCAATCGCGTTCAACTTGCAGTGCTTGCTCCAGAAGTGGAAATGCTCGGTCAGCCGGTAGCTGGTGGCGGCGTACGGGTAATCCTTGGCCACGCCGAGGCTGTCCCACACCGAATCGAAGATCCGCGCCGCCGGGTTGCTGGTGGCTTTCTTGTTTTCCGGATGCAGCGGGTTGATGCCGATCGGCGTTTCGAACGGCTCGTAGTGCTCGGGGAATGGCCCTTCGTTCATCTTGTCGACGGCGAAGAACCGCGCCACACCTTCGGGGTTCATGATGAACGGGTTCATCCCGGCTTCCGGCGGCACGTCGGCCTTGTAGTCCGGCACGTCGGTACCGCCCCACGTCTTGCCGTTCCACCAGACCAGGCGTTTTTTCGGATCCCACGGCTTGCCCGCGACGTCCGCCGAGGCGCGGTTGTACAGAATCCGCCGATTGGCCGGCCAGGCCCACGCCCAGCCCTGATGCTGATGCATGCCGTAAGGGTCGTTGTTGTCGCGGCGGGCCATCTGGTTGCCGGCTTCGGTCCAGCTGCCGCAGAAGATCCAGCAGCCGGACGCGGTGCTGCCGTCATCCTTGAGCTGGGCGAACCCGGCCAGTTGCGAATTGCCCTTGATCGCCGCACCCGTGGCGTCGGTGAAGTCAGTGGTGGCGTAGCCGTTGACCTCTTTGGCGATCTCTTCCGGCGAGGGTTCTTCGGCGATCTTGTACGGCCACGACAGTTTCAACAGCGGATCGGCGAATTTGCCGCCCTCGGCCTGATAGCGCTCACGCAGGCGCAGGAACAGTGCACTCATGATCTGCACGTCGGTGCGCGCCTCGCCGGGGCCGTCGGCACCTTTCCAGTGCCATTGCAGCCAGCGGCTGCTGTTGACCAGCGAGCCGTCCTCTTCGGCAAAACAGGTGGTCGGCAGGCGGATCACTTCAGTCTGGATGTCAGCGCTCTTCACATCGTTGAACGGCCCGACGTGTTCCCAGAACTGCGAGGTTTCGGTGGCCAGCGGGTCCATCACCACCAGCCATTTCAGTTTGGCCAGTGCCGCCATCACCCGGTTCTTGTCCGGCAACGCGGCAATCGGGTTGAAGCCCTGGCACATGTAGCCATTGACCTTGCCCTGCCCCATCAGATCGAACACCTTGAGGATGTCGTAGTTGGGGATGTCGAGCTTCGGCAAGTAGTTGTAGGCCCATTGGTTTTCGGCGGTGGCATTGACGCCGTACCAGGCTTTCATCAGGCTGACGTGGAACTTGCTGTAGTTCTGCCAGTAGGACAATTGCCCCGGCCGCAGCGGTACTTGCGTGCGTTTATGGATGTAGGCCGCGTAATCCTGCTCGGCGTCGGTCGGCAGGGTCAGGTAACCCGGCAGCGCGTTGGACAGCAGACCGAGGTCGGTCAGGCCCTGAATGTTGGAGTGCCCGCGCAAGGCATTGACCCCGCCGCCGGGCATGCCGACGTTGCCCAGCAACAGTTGCACCATCGCCGCGCTACGGATGATCTGCGAGCCGATCGAGTGCTGGGTCCAGCCCAGCGCGTAGAGAATGGTCATGGTCTTGCCCGGAATCGAGCAAGTGGCGATTTCCTCCCAGATTTTCTGCATCGCATCGACTGGCATGCCGCAGATCTGGCTCGCCAGGTCGATGTTGTAGCGGCTGTAATGCTGCTTCATCAGCTGATAGACGCAGCGCGGGTCCTGCAGGGTCGGGTCGACTTTGACGAAGCCGTCCTCGCCCAGTTCGTAACCCCAGGTGGATTTGTCGGTGTAGGTGCGTTTGGCCGCGTCGTAACCGGTGAACAGCCCGTCCTCGAAGCCGAAACCGGCTCTGACGATGAACGACACGTCGGTGTAGTTGCGCACGTATTCGTGCTGGATCTTGTCCTCGGTCAGCAGGTAATTGATCAGCCCGCCCATGAACGCGATGTCGCTGCCGGTGCGGATCGGCGCGTAGTAATCGGCCACGGACGCGGTCCGGGTAAACCTCGGATCGACCACGATCAGCCGCGCGGCGTTGTGCGCCTTGGCTTCGGTCACCCATTTGAAGCCGCAAGGATGGGCTTCTGCTGCGTTGCCACCCATCACCAGGATCAGATTCGCGTTGGCGATATCGGTCCAGGTGTTGGTCATGGCTCCACGGCCGTACGTCGGGGCAAGACTTGCCACCGTCGGACCGTGTCAGACACGCGCCTGGTTATCGAACCCCAGCATGCCGAGACTGCGCACCACCTTGTGGGTGATGTAGCCCGCTTCGTTGGACGCTGCCGACGCCGCGAGGAATCCGGTGGTCAGCCAGCGATTCACCGTCTGCCCCTGAGCGTTCTGCTCGACGAAATTGGCGTCGCGGTCGGCCTTCATCAGGTCGGCAACGCGGTCGAGGGCTTCGTCCCAGGTGATCCGGGTCCATTCGCTGCTGCCGGGCTTGCGCACCTGCGGGTACTGCAAGCGGCCGGGGCTGTGAATGAAGTCCAGCAGGCCCGCGCCTTTCGGGCACAGGGTGCCGCGGTTGACCGGGTGGTCGGCGTCGCCCTCGATATGGATGATGTTTTGCGCAACGTTCTTCGCGGCATCGCCCTGGCTGTACATGATCAAGCCGCAACCGACCGAGCAATACGGGCAGGTGTTGCGGGTTTCATGGGTGTGGGCAAGCTTGAAGTGGCGCACCTGCTCGGCGAAGGCCTGCGTCGGGGCCATGCCCAACGCGCCCAGGCTAGAGCCTGCAAGGCCGATACCGGCGACCTTGAAGAACTGACGACGGCTGAGATCCATCGTGCACTCCTGATCAGGTGGAACCCGGTACTGGTGCCGGGTTTGTTCTGGACAATCACGGTTGCGGCACTTGAGTGCCGACCTTTTCACTGTAGACAACGCCCCGGCCGGCTGTGTGAAAACCGACCGTCGGCCATTCATCGGTCACAAGTTCGCGCCCACAGGGGATGGGGGTTTATCATCGCCGGCACGACCCATCTCCGCCTTCAGAGACCGCGCATGACTTTCGATTTTGATCAGGTATTCGACCGCCACGACACCGGCAGCACCAAGTGGAGCCGCTATCCGGCCGACGTATTGCCGATGTGGGTCGCTGACATGGATTTCGCCGCGCCGCCGGTGGTCATCGAGGCGCTGCAGAAGCGCCTGCTGCACCCATTGGTTGGCTACAGCGTGGCCCAGGACAATCTGCGCGAGGCCATCGTCGCCGACCTCTGGAACAAGTTCGCCTGGCGGGTCAAACCGCAGGAGCTGATCTTCCTGCCAGGTGTCGAATCGGGTTTCAACATGGCGCTCAAGGCGCTGGTGCAACCGCAGCAGAACGTCGTGGTGCAAACCCCGAACTACCCGCCGCTGCGCCATGCACCGGGCCATTGGGGGCTGAACAAGGTCGAGCTGGAATTCAACGCCCAGGCCGACGGCACCTACGCCACCCCGCTGGACGCACTGCGTGAATCCCTGACCGGTGGCGGCGCCCTGCTGCTGAGCAACCCGCACAACCCGATCGGCAAGGTCTTTGGCCGTGAAGAACTGCAAGCGGTGGCGGACATCTGCATGGCGCAGGATGCCTGGATCATCTCCGACGAGATCCACGCCGAGCTGTGCTACGACGGCCGCGTACACATTCCGACCGCCTCCCTGAGCCCGGAAATCGCCCGGCGCACCATCACCCTGATGTCGGCGAGCAAGGCCTACAACATTGCCGGCCTCAAGACCTCGTTCATGATCATCCAGGACGCCGCCCTGCGCGAACGCGTCAACCACGCCCGCTGCGGGATGGTCGACAGCGTCAACCCGCTGGGCATGGAAGCCACGCGCGTGGCCTACAGCGAGGCCGGCCCATGGCTTGAAGCGCTGAAACACTACCTGCAAGCCAACCGTGACTGGCTGGTGGACGCCGTGCGCAACCGCTTGCCCGGCGTGACCATCAATGTGCCGCAAGGCACGTATCTGGCCTGGCTCGACTGCTCGGCGCTGGATCTGGACGACCCGCAGAAATTCTTCCTGGACCACGCCCGCGTCGGCCTCAGCCCGGGCCTGGATTTTGGCGATCACAGCCAGCAGTTCGTGCGCCTGAACTTCGGCTGTCCGCGTTCGATGCTGGAAGAAGGCATTGCGCGAATGGAGCAAGCCCTCAAGTCCCGGTAATCAAGTCAGGGCGAACCCAAGCGTCAATCCGATCGAACTCAGCGCAAACGGGCCGGGTCAACCGGCCTACCTGCCCTGAGACCCGGAGATTGACGATGACTGACTATCCAAAACCCCCGTTCCCGAAACAGGCGCAAGCGGTTCCTGGCTCCCAGCGCAAGATGGAGCCCTACCCCGATTGCGGCGAGCAAAGCTACACCGGCTCCGGTCGGCTGGCCGGCAAGATCGCCCTGATCACCGGCGCCGACAGCGGCATCGGCCGTGCGGTGGCCATTGCCTTCGCCCGCGAAGGTGCCGATGTGGCGGTTGCCTATCTGAATGAACATGAAGATGCCAAGGAAACCGCGCGCTGGGTCGAGCAGGCCGGCCGCCAGTGCCTGTTGCTGCCCGGTGATATTGCCCAGAAAGCCCAATGCCAGGCGTTGGTGGACCAAACCGTCGAGCGCTTCGGCCGCATCGACGTGCTGGTCAACAACGCGGCCTTCCAGATGACCCACGAAACCTTCGAGGAGATTCCCGACGACGAATGGGTGATGACCTTCGACGTCAACATCACCGCGATCTTCCGCCTGTGTCAGGCCGCCATCAAACACATGGGCCCCGGCGCTTCGATCATCAACACCAGTTCGGTCAACTCGGACATGCCCAAACCCACCCTGCTCGCCTACGCCACCACCAAAGGCGCCATTGCCAATTTCACCGGCGGACTGGCGCAGATGCTCGGCCCGCGGGAGATCCGCGTGAACTGCGTGGCACCGGGGCCGATCTGGACGCCCCTGATCGTCTCGACCATGCCGGATGAGGAAGTGCAGAACTTCGGCGAGCACACGCCACTCGGGCGGCCCGGCCAGCCGGTGGAAGTCGCGCCGATCTACGTGCTGCTGGCGTCGGATGAAGCCAGCTACATCACCGGCCAGCGCTATGGCGTGACCGGCGGCAAACCGATGCTCTGAACCGTCTGCCGAAAAAAGTGAACCGCTGGGCAAGACGGCCTCTCCATACCTTCATGGCCCGTTCGGGTTGCGAGAGATCAGGAGGTCGTCATGTCCGCACCTATCGTCAAGCTCTTCACCCAGCCGAACTTCGCCTGGACCGACATCCGCCGCGAAGAAGAGGCGCATCCGCGTCATTACCTTGCTCACCTGTTGTTGCTGGCCCTCGTCCCGGCGGTGTGCCTGTTCATTGGCACCACCTATGTCGGCTGGAGCCTGGCTGTGGGTGAAACCGTCAGGCTCAGCAGTGCCAGCGCTTTGCAGCTGAGTGTCCTGCTCTACATCACCATCGTGGTTGGCGTGGCGATCATCGGCGGATTCATCCGCTGGATGTCGCGCACTTTTGATGCCCGGCCGACGCTCAATCAGTGCATCGGTTTCGCGGCGTACACCGTCACCCCGTTTTTCCTTGCCGGTCTCGCCGGCCTGTACCCGAGCCGCTGGCTGGCGGTGCTGGTGCTTGGCGCGGCCTCGATCTATTCGACGTTTCTGTTGTTCGTCGGCCTGCCGACCTTCATGCACGAGCGCAAGGAACAGGGTCTGCTGTACTCGGCCAGCGTCTGGGGTGTCGCGCTGCTGGTGCTGGTGACGTTGTTGGTGTCGATGATTCTGCTGTGGTTCAACGTGCTGACGCCGGAATACCTGCGCACACCTGTGAGCTAGGCCGGTCATGTCGCGGCGGCATCCAACCGGCGCGGCGGGCCGCCCGTCGTGACCTTCATCATTTGGGTCGCCGTACTCGGCGCCGTGCTGCTGACCCTCGCACTGACGTCGTCGTACCTGCGCTGGATGCCGGTGACGACGTCGGCGGTGTGTCTGTTGCTGGGTATCGGCATCGGTCCGGTCGGGCTCGATCTGCTGGAATTGCCGTTGGATAAAGCCTCTAAGTGGATGGAGCACCTGACAGAAGTCGCGGTGCTGTTTTCCCTGTTCGTCTGCGGTTTGAAGCTGCGTTTGCCGTTACGCGACAAGCGCTGGCGGATCGCATTCGGCCTGGCGGGGCCGGTGATGGTGCTGACCATCATCGGCGTGTGCCTGCTGTTGCACTTTGGCCTGCACATGCCGTGGGGGCCTTCGTTGCTGATCGGCTCGATCCTCGCCCCGACCGACCCGGTGCTCGCGGCGCTGGTGCAGGTCAACGATGCGCGGGACGTCGACAGCGTACGGTTCGGCCTGTCCGGTGAGGCCGGGCTCAATGACGGGATAGCCTTTCCCTTCGTGATCCTCGGCCTGTTACTGCTGAACGGTGAAGGTTTTGCCGCCGAATGGCCCGACTGGGTGCTGCGCAGCCTGCTCTGGGCCGTGCCCGCCGGATTGCTCTGCGGTTACTGGATGGGCCGCGGCATCGGCCGCCTGACCTTGTCACTGCGCATCCGCAACGATGACAGCACCCTCAGCCCCAACGACTATCTGGCGCTGGCGTTGATCGCGCTGGCCTATGTGGTGGCCGAAGCCATCGGTGGCTACGGCTTTCTGTCGGTGTTCGCCGCCGGACTGGGATTGCGTCAGGAAGAGGTCAAATCCACCGGCGCCCACCAACCGCCCGCCGAGCATCTGGTGCAACCGGTGGTCGGCCATCAGAACGTCGAGCCGCAACACGCGGTACACGGCGATACCGAACGACTGGAAGACAGCCAGGTGGCCGCCGGCATCATGATGGGCGACATGCTCGCCTTCGGCGGTCTGGTCGAGCGGGCGATGGAGGTGTTTCTGGTCACCCTGCTGGGCGTGGTGCTGGTCAGTCACTGGGACTGGCGGGCGCTGCTGGTCGGCGGCGTGCTGTTCTGTGTCATCCGCCCGGTCTGCGTGGGGTTGATGCCGTGGGGATCGCTGCTCGCGGGGCGCCAACGGCTATTGATCGGCTGGTTCGGCATTCGTGGCATCGGCAGTCTGTTCTACCTCTTCTATGCGCTGAACCATGGGCTGGGCGACAGCGTGGCCACGCTGTGTACCGACCTGACCCTGTCGGTGGTGGCGCTGAGCATTCTGCTGCACGGCGTCAGCACCCAGCCGATTCTCGCCCGCTACGAGCGGCGTCAAAAACCGGGCAAACCCGAAGAGCACGGTGGTACTTCAACTGCCCGGGTTGGTCACCTGAATGTAGAAGGCATAGCTGCCGAGCAACATCCAGAACGTGGCAAAGATCCACGGCGTACGAATGGAAAACAGCAGTGACTTGCGATACCCCTTGTGGCTCGACTCCATTTCGCTGAACAGCGGCGATTCGTCATACGCCAGGCCCATCAGGGGTTCGCTGCGCAGCAATTCACTCTGCTTGAAATGCCAATGATCGATGATGTCGTAGGCGGCACGAATCCCCGGCCAGGCATTGAGCGAACTGAGCAGGCCGAGCAAGGCCAGAAACGGTGGCACCACCAGGGTGAACAACTTGCCCCACTCGGGGTTGAGGTTGGCCATGCAGGACGCGAAGGCAATCACCAGAAACGATTGCGCCGCCAGGTAGGCGTCGGTGCGGTTGGCCAGGATGCTGGTTTCGTACTGGATTTCCCGTCGGTAGAAATCCAGCCGCTCCTTGGGTGAACCGAACATTTTGGCGTTATGTTCGTTCAGGGTCTCTTCGGCGGTCGGTTGGGTCAATATGCGTGGCACGATGGAACGCTCCGAAACAAAGCGTTTGGAGGCGCCACGTCTCGGACAAGTTCAGCCCGATTGTGCCCCCGGTTCACTTCATCGACTGGGCAATGATCTCTACAAGATTCAGCTGATTGAACGGTTTCGACAGTCGCGGCAAGCCCGCTGCAAAACCTTCGAGGCGCTCGGCATAACCGGTGGCGAGGATGATCGGCAGATCCGGCTTGAGCAGGCGCACGGCATGAGCCAGTTGCGCGCCGCTCATCTGCGGCATGGCCATGTCGGTGATCATCAGATCGATGACCTCGCCCTGATCGAACAGCTCCAGCGCCTGGGCACCGGAGGTGGCGCTGATCACGCGATGGCCGAGGTCTTCCAGCAGCAGGACCGTGCTGGTGCGCACCAGACTGTCGTCGTCCACCACCAGTACGCTGAGGCGCGGCACTGTATCGGTGGACACCATCGGGCCAAGCGGTTTGGCGACAACACCGTCGATAGCCACCGGCAACCACAGTTCAGCGGTGGTGCCCTGCCCCTGGGTACTTTTCAGAATGAAGCGGCCACCCAGTTGCTCGATGAAGCCATGGACCATTGACAACCCCAGCCCGGTGCCCTTGCCCAAGCCTTTGGTGGTGAAAAACGGATCGGTCGCCGACGCCAGCGTTTCAGCGTCCATGCCCTCACCGGTATCGGTCACCCTCAAGCAGACATAGCGTCCTGCCGCCATTGTCGAATCGTGCTGTTCAAGCACCACTTCGGGTTCGGCACTGATGGTGACGCTACCGCCCTCGGGCATGGCGTCACGGGCGTTGGTCGCCAGGTTGAGCACCGCAAGCTCCAGTTGGTTGCTGTCGGCCAGCACCGCTTGCAGGTCTTCGGGAAACTGCGTTTCGATGCGAATCCCCGGCCCCAGTGAGCTGCGCAACAGCCCGGTGATGCCCTGCACCAGTTTCGGGATTTCAATTGGTTCGGTCTTGAGCTCCTGACGCCGGGCGAAGGCCAGCATGCGTTGGGTGAGCGACACGCCGCGCAACGCGCCCTGCGTGGCGTTCTCCAGCAGACGGCTGACTTTAGGGTCGTCGCCCACGCGTTTGCGCACGATTTCCAGGTTGCCGAGAATCACCGTCAGCAGATTGTTGAAGTCATGTGCGATGCCGCCGCTGAGTTGGCCGATAGCCTGCATTTTCTGCGCCTGGAACAACGCTTCACGGGTTTTCTCCAGAGCCTGTTGCGCCTGGGTAGCCTCGGTCACGTCGCGGGTGATCTTGGCAAAACCGAGCAAGGTGCCGGTGTCGCCGCGAATCGCATCGACCACCACATGCGCCAGAAACCGCGTGCCATCCTTGCGCAGGCGCCAGCTCTTGTTCTCGAAACGGCCCTCGCGGACCGCGGTTTCCAGGGCACGCTGGGGTTCACCGGCCTCACGGTCTTCCGGGGTGTAGAACATCGAGAAATGCTTGCCGATGACCTCATCCGGCTTGTAACCCTTGATCCGCTGGGCACCGGGGTTCCAGTTGGTCACCCGGCCTTCGGGGCTGAGCATGTAGATCGCATAGTCGGTGACACCCTGCACCAGCAGACGAAACTGTTGTTCGCTCTGCTTGAGGGTTTCTTCGGCCATCTTGCGGTCGGTCAGGTCGCGGGTGATCTTGGCAAACCCGAGTAGTTGCCCGCTCGGGCTGAAAATCGGATCGATCACCACGTGGCACCAGAAATGCGTGCCGTCCTTGCGTACCCGCCAGCCTTCACCCTCGAACCGGCCCTCGCGGATCGCCGTATCCAGCGCCCGTTGCGGTAAACCGTTGGCACGGTCTTCATCGGTGTAGAACCGGGAAAAGTGTTCGCCGAGGATCTCCGCCTCTTCGTATCCCTTGAAGCGCTTGGCGCCCGAGTTCCAGCTGGTAATGATCCCCTCGGGGTCGATCATGTAGATCGCATAATCAACCACCGCATCGATCAGCAAACGAAAGCGCATCTCTTCGATCGCAGCGGACTTCTTGTTCTCGCTCATCAGGCTTGGCTCAAAACAGTTTTTCAATCACTGGAGTATGCGTCAAACCGGCGGATTGGAAAGCTGCTTCTGTGAGACCAAGTTGCCACCAGCGCGGCAACAATTGCTGGATCCGGCTTTCGGCAAAGCGATCATCGATCAGCATCACCACGCCGCGATCCTGCTGGGTGCGGATCACCCGTCCGGCGGCCTGCACCACTTTCTGCACGCCGGGGAACAGGTAGGTGTAGTCGTAACCGGCACCGAAGATCGCGGCCATGCGCCGCTTCATCTGTTCATTGACCGGGTTGAGCTGGGCCAGCCCGAGAGTGGCGATGAACGCGCCGATCAGCCGTGCGCCGGGCAGATCGATGCCTTCGCCGAACGCGCCGCCGAGCACGGCAAAACCGACGCCCTGACTGTCGGCGGTGAATTGATCGAGGAAATCCTGCCGCGCTCCTTCGGTCATGCCTCGGGATTGCTGCCAGCGGGTGATGTGCGGGTGCCGCTCGGCCAGCAACTGTGCGACCTGTTGCAGGTAATCGAAACTGCTGAAGAACGCCAGGTAGTTGCCCGGACGTTCGCTGAACTGGCGGGCGATCAGCTCGACAATCGGCTCCAGCGATGCCTGACGGTGCGTGAAACGCGTGGAAATCCGGCTGACGATCTGCACCTGCAATTGTTCGGCGCTGAACGGCGACTCGACATCGATCCAGACCGTGTCGGCCGGCGTGCCAAGCAAATCCGCGTAATAGTGGCGCGGGCTGAGGGTTGCGGAAAACAGCACGCTGCTGCGCGCCGCCTTCAGACGCGGGCCGACGAACGCCGCCGGCACCACGTTGCGCAGGCACAGTTGTGACAGCGGGCGTTTGCGTTCGAGGTCACGCTTGCTGATGTCGAACAGGTAATGCGCGTCGAACAATTCCGCCACCCGGCCGAACTGCAGCATCTCGAAGTAGAAGTTCTGCAAGGCGCTGTCGAGCCCTTGCGGGTGATCGTTGAGGTAGTCGCCGATGCTCGCCGTGCAGGAAGAGAGTGCCTGCAAGAGTTTTTCCGGCGCCTTGTCGTAGGCCTGATACGGCGCCGACTGGTCATTGTGCAGGGCGTTCCATTCGCGGTTGACCCGCTGCAACGATTTTTTCAACGCCTCGGGGGCGGTTTTGCGCACGCTGCCCAGTGTCGCCTGATCGAGGGTGGCGCTGTACATCTGCCGCCCGCGTTCGACCAGGTTATGCGACTCGTCCACCAGCACCGCCACGCTCCATTGATTGAACTGGGCCAGACCGAACAGCAGCGCGCTGAAATCGAAGTAATAGTTGTAGTCCGCCACCACCACGTCGGCCCAGCGGGCCATTTCCTGGCTCAGGTAATACGGACACACCGCGTGCTGCGCCGCGACGTCTCGTAGCGCGGCCTGATCCAGCAGACGTAATTGGCTGGCGGCTTCGCGGGCAGCGGGCAAGCGGTCGTAAAAGCCTTGGGCCAACGGGCAGGATTCGCCGTGACAGGCCTTGTCCGGGTGCTCGCAGGCCTTGTCCCGGGCGACCATTTCCAGCACCCGCAGGGGCAAGGTTTCGCAGTGATCGAACAGCACTTGCGCGGCATCCAGCGCCAGTTTGCGTCCGGGTGTCTTGGCGGTGAGGAAGTAGACCTTGTCCAGTTGCTGCGGCGCCAACGCCTTGAGCATCGGAAACAGGGTCCCGAGGGTCTTGCCGATCCCGGTCGGCGCCTGGGCCATCAGGCAGCGGCCGGTGCTGACAGCCTTGAACACCGATTCGGCAAGGTGGCGCTGGCCGGGGCGAAACGTGGCATGGGGAAAACCCAGCTGCTGCGCCGCCCGGTTGCGCGCGTCGCGGTGGGACATTTCCTGTTCGGCCCACGCCAGGAACAAACCGCACTGTTGTTCGAAGAACTGCCGCAGCGTATCGGCGTTGAAAGCCTCGACCAGACAGGTTTCCTTTTCCGTGACGATGTCGAAATACACCAGCGCCAGATTGATCTGCTCAAGCTGCAATCGACAGCACATCAACCAGCCGTAGATTTTCGCCTGGGCCCAATGCAGCGAACGGTGATTGGCCGGTTGCTTGCTCAGGTCGCCGCGGTAGGTTTTGACCTCTTCCAGGCAGTTCTGCGTCGGGTCGTAGCCGTCCGCCCTGCCCTTGACCTTCAATGGCCCGAATGCGCCCTCTAGCGCCACTTCGCTCTGGTACGCGTCGTTGCGCCGGGACGCCACCGTGCGATGCCCGGCAATCCCCTCCAGCGCGGTCGGTGACGGGGTGAAGCGCAAGTCGAGGTCACCGGTTTTCGCGGTGAACTCGCACAACGCCCGCACCGCGATGCTGTAGCTCAAGCGCCCTGCTCCGCCCATTGTACGTAACACACGGCGACCGGCATCCGGTGCGTGTGGCAGAACTCCAGCCAGCGCAGTTGGTTGTCCTGCAAGCGATCGCCCGGGCCTTTGACTTCGATCATCCGGTAGGTCTTGTGCTGCGGCCAGAACTGGATCAGGTCGGGCATGCCGGCGCGATTGGCCTTGATGTCCAGCAGCAGACGGCTGAACCAGTGCTTGAGGTGTTCGGCCGGCAAACAGGCCAGCGCCTGTTCCAACAAATCTTCATTGAGCGCGCCCCAGAACACGAACGGCGACTGCACGCCCCACTTGGTGGCGAACCGCGCGCGGATGGTGTCGGCATAGCGGCCATCGTCGAGTTCGGCCAGACAGGCCTGAAACAGCTCGGCGCGACGGGGCTGGAAGTCCTCGTTGAGCAGATCCACCGGCCCGCGCTGGAACGGGTGAAAGAATGCGCCCGGCAATGGCGCGAAGATCGCCGGCCAGCACAGCAGGCCGAACAGTGAATTGATCAGGCTGTTTTCCACGTAATGCACCGGGCCTGTTTCTTCGTGCAGGTGCGCCTGAACGTGATATTCCACCGACAACGCCGGATCGAGACGCGGCAGGTGCAGATCCAGCCGCTCCACCAGACCGGGTGCCGTGCGCTTGATGGGTGGCCCGCCGAGCTTGCGCCGCAGGCGCGGCAAAACCCGTTGCAGGCCCTGCTGTTCGGTGGCGGTTTCCGGCGCCTGCTCGGCAATGAGCGCCAGTTCCAGGGCCAGCGCGTATTCGGCGCTGCGCTCCAGCACACGGATCATCCGCAATCGTGCGCCGGGATAGGCGCAGTCGCGATAGATCTTCAGGGCCAGAGCGAATTCGCCGAGGCGCTCGCAGTATTGGCCGATCTGGAACAACAGCTTGCCGCGCCGGCGTTGCAGCCACGGGTTGTCGAAATGCAGCGCCGCGACCTGCTCTACGATCGGCTCCAGCGGCTCACCGGCTTCGAAATACAGCTGGCAGTCGTGCAGAAACAGGCAGGCATCGACGTCCGCGCGGCTGCGCAAGCCCCGGGAATCAGCGCTGAATTCGACTTTTTCGTAAGTGAAGATGCCGAGGTCGGCGAGCACGAACTCCGACCAGTCCTGATAGAGGTTGCCGAAGAACATCAGGCGAAAACGGTCGCACAGGTCCATCAGTGTCAGGCTGAACAGCCGATCCGCCAGCGTTGGGCACCATTGCAGGAAACTGCGGGACTCGGGGAATTGTTCGTGCAGCAGCGGCAACCAGTCGACTTTCTTGCCTTTAGGCTGATCGATGGCCGGGCCGAAGGCTTGCAGGATCTCGGCCTTGAGCAGCACCTCGAACAGTTCCGCCATCGACAACGGTGCCTGTTCATCGAGCCAGCCCTGCTCCAGCAGCGGTTGCGCCGCTTCGGCGATGTCGCCGATTTCCGGATAATTCAGCTTGCCGGCACGAAAATGCACACCCTTGCGCATCACCATCCGCACCAGCAATCCCTGGGATCCGCGCGGCAGTGCCTTGAAGTCGCGGATGAAGGCGTGCTCCGCTTCGCTCATCACGTCGGCGTAACGAAGCTCAAGCCAATCAAGCACCTGGCGGAAGTTGTTGAGGTAATAGAACGGGTCGTCAAGGGGATTGGCAGTCACGGTGATTTCGGGGCCATGGCAAGCGAGTACTGGTTATGCGTACAGATACCAGCCTGCCTCGGCGGGCGCAAACGGAAAAAGATCAATGGCACCTTCATTGCGGATTTTTTCAGGTGGCCATCGAACTTTTCCCGGCGTAATGGCACCAACCGCGTTAGAGGCCGACAATGGTCGAAATGAACAGGAACGCTGCTTATGAAAATCAAGACTCTCGGGATTCCGTTGGCTGTTGCAGCCCTGCTGACCCTGGCCGGTTGCTCGACCCCGACGGTGGTTACCCTGCAGAACGGCACCCAGTACCTGACTGAGGACATGCCCGATACCAAAAACGAGGACGGCTTCTACGAGTTCAAGGATATTTCCGGCGCCAAAGTCCGCGTGCGTGCCGACGAAGTGGCTACGGTGCGCAAGGAAGACTGACGGTTACCCCCCATCAAAAAAGGCTGCGTTCCTGTAGGAGCGCAGCCTTTTTTGCATTGATCAGCGGGGTAATGCCATGCCCGGTAGGGAGCCGTCGCAGTTCAACGCGCGCTCGCCGCGCCGGACCATTTCTTCCTGCAAGCGCTGGCAGCGCTGACGCTCCTGCTGCGCCATGCGATCGATGCTCAGGTTGCCGGTCATCTCCGGCTCATTGTTTTCGCCGATGCGAACGGTCACGAACGGTTGTTCGGGCTGGATATGAAAGCGGCTTTTCTCTTCGACGGGTTTGACGTCATCACTTTCGGCCGGTTTTGGCAGTTGATCGGTGGTGACGCCATAGCGGCTCAGAATCGAGCTGTGAGGCAGATCGGCCCAGGCATTGGCCGACAGCAGCGCCAGTCCCGCAATCCCGATAAACCTCTTGAAACCTTTCACGTGTGAATCTCCTGTACTCGTTGGCGACCCTTGGATGACGAACGTTGCCGTCATGGCTTTAGGCCGCATTTCCTGTTGGTGCAGGGATTGGAGTCAGGGAATGGCTGGTGAGTCACTTTTGATATGGGGAGGAGCGCGCCCCTCCCCACCCTTACCGTCAGGCGATCACAATCCCGTCGGCACTCAGGCTGTTCAACGCAACCCCGACCAGCGTTACCGAATCAGCGCCGAATTTCAGCACCGTATCCTGCCCCACCGCCGTGGCATGGGCGCGGAAGTCGTCGTTTGGCAACACGCCCTGCACGCCGAGGAACACCAGTTTGTCGTTAGCGGTGTAACCCACCACGCGATCCTGACCGAACGCGCCGCTGAACAGGAAGGTATCCGCCCCGCCGCCCGACTCCATCAGGTCATTGCCGGCGCCGCCGACGAACACGTCGTTGCCCGCCCCGCCGATCAGATGGTCGTTGCCGTCCAGGCCGAACAGCCAGTCACCGCCAGCCTTGGCCTTGAGGGTGTCGGCGCCGCCGGTGCCCTTCACGCTCGATTCGTACTGGGTGACGTTGTTGCCGACCTTCAGACCGGTCGCTGTGACGCTGTGGGTCACGTCGTCCTTGAACAGGCCCCAGAGGAAACCCGGCTCCTTGGTGACGATGCTGCCGATGTCGCGGGTGATGCTGATCCCGCCGTTGGCATCGCGGATGTACAGGTTGCCGGCGCCGTCGTTGGCGAAGTCGAAGGTATTGACCGACTTCTGCAACTCCAGGGTGTTGTTGCCCGAGCCTCCGAGCAGGATGTTGTAGCCCCCGCCGTCGCGGAACGTGTCGTTGCCGGCGCGGCCCTCCAGATAATCGTTGCCGCTGCCGCCCTGGATCAGGTCATTGGCGTCGCTGCCGATGATAAAGGTGCTGCCCTTGTGGGTTTCGGCGTTGCGGTTCAGATCCTGCACCCAGGTGTTGGCCCGCGCCGGATCCGACAGGTTGGCGACGATGATCGTCGAGTCCTTGCTGGTCAGGTCGTAGAACTTCGACTCGATCACCCGGTTCATGCCGTCGCCGTAGGCGGTCGGCAGGTGCGAGATCCAGGTCGGAATGTTGACGATCGAGAACGGCAGCACGTTCCACGCCGCCGAGGCGTAGTGGTCGTTGAAACTGACGATGTTGTCGGTCGCCGACTCCTTGGGCGCGTCGTGCACGCCGAGCGAGGCGCCGGTGAAGGTCGAGCCGTCGAGGGCGCGGAACACCGGATCGTTTTCGTAGCCGACGTTGAGCACCTTGTCGGTGCTGCTCTGGGTCGGCGAGGCGTAGGCGATGTAGTTGGAGTCCTGGAAGAACCCGCCCCATTTACTCGTGCTCAAATCCGCCATGCTGTTGACCGCCAGCCCGCCGAGGCTGTGACCGCTGACCAGCACGTCTTTGCCGGTCAGGCCATTGGCCTTGGCGAACGCCACCACATCGTTCATCAGGTTGCCAAAGGCTTCGCCGACGTAGTTCTTGGCGTAATCCTTGGGCCCGAATGCGGCGAGCAAGTCGTTGATCACGTCACCGATGGAGTCGCCAATCAGGATTTCCCGTGGGCCGCTGGTGCCGCGAAAGGCGATGCCGATTTCCGTCAGATGGCCCTGAGCGTCGTATTTGCCGAGGATTTCCACTTGGGCGCTGGTGTAGCCGGCCTTTTCGCCGAAGAAGGTGCCGCGCGCATCGGTCTTGCCCTCGTAACCCAGTTGCGAGGCGGTGATCGGGGTCCAGCCGGCTTTTTGCACCGCGTCGAGTGCGGCTTTTTCCGAATCGGGGTTCCACGGAATGCCGGGGATTACCCCCTGGGAATCCGTGCCGCCGATCAGCGCGGTCACCAGCGTGGCCGGCAGGCCGAGGCCGAAGCCGTTGTGCTGATAACCAACGGCGAAGCCGTTATCGAGGTTGTGGTAGGAATACAGCGTAATGGCCATGGCGTCGCTGAACAGCGCCTTGGATTCCGCCGTACCGAAATTCTTGTAGTCATACACACCCATTGCTGTTGCCTCTCTCTTTGTTGGAATTGTTCAGAGATAGCTCACAACCAGAACGCCCCTCCCGAGGCGCCCCGGAGCATTTCAGTACAACTTTCGTTTGTCAGGCGAAGACGAAACTCGAATCCGACAGGTTAGCCACACCTACCCCGACCAGCGTCACGGCAAAGTCGCCAATCTTCAGCACGGTATCGCTTCCGGACTGCGACGCGTGTTGCTTGTAGTCGTAGCCCTGCCCCGCGCCTTCGACGCCCATGAACACCAGTTTGTCGCTGCCCTGGTAGCCATTGATCGCGTCGAAGCCGAAGGCGCCGCTGAACAGGAAGGTGTTATTGCCACCCACCGCGCTCATCACGTCGTTGCCGGCACCGCCGACGAAGGTCACGTGGGCCTTGTCGCTTTGCAGGTGATCGTTGCCGCCCAGGCCGAACAGCCAGTCGCCGTCAGCGGTGGCTTTGAGGGTGTCGCCCATGGCGCCGCCGCTGAGCGAATGGTTGTACTGGGTCAGTTCGGCACCGTTGGCCAGGCCTTTGGCGGTGACGGTCCAGGTGATTTCCTTGCTGCCCCACCACGAACCCGACTCCTTGCTCACCAGCGCGCCGATGTCCCGGGTCATGCTGATGCCGCCGTAGGCGTCACGCACGTAAAGCGTGCCGTCGCCGTCGTTGGCGAAGCTGAAGTTCTGCAACGGCTTTTGCAGCTCGAAGGTGTTGTGGCCCTGGCCACCGAGCAGGATGTTGAAGCCGCCGTCGTCACGGAAACGGTCATCGCCGCCCAGGCCTTCGAGGAAGTCGTTGCCCGCCCCGCCCTTGAGCCAGTCACCGCTGTCGGTGCCGATGATGAACGTGCTGCCGGTGTGCGGCTCGCCGCTGCGGCCCAGATCCTCGACCCAGGTCTTGCCCCGCGACGCTTCTTCAAGGTTGGAGACGATGATCGTCGAATCCTTGTGCGTCAGGCCGTAGAACTTCGACGCGATCACCCGGTTCAGTCCGTCGGCATACCCCAGCGAGCTGTGGGCGGACCAGTTCAGCGGATTGGCAATGCTGAACGGCACGAGGTTCTGCGCGGTGGACGCGTAGTTGTCGTTGAAGTTGACGATGTTGTCGGTGGTCGAGTCGTGCGGCTTGTCGTGCTTGCCCATTGACGCAGTACTGAACGTGGTGCCGTCGAGCACGCGGAACACCGGGTCGTTCTCGTAACCGATGTTCAGCACGTTGGTGCCGGTGCTGCTCTGGGTCGGCGAGGCGAACGAAATGTAGTTGGCGTCCTTGAAGAACCCGCCCCAGTTGCTCGCGCTCAACTCCGCCACGCTGTTGACCCCGAGGCCGCCGAGGCTGTGGCCGCTGATCATTACGTCCTTGGCCGCGATGCCATGAGCGACGGCGAACGCCGCCACCGATTTGAGCAGGTTGTCGAAAGCATTTTTCGCGTACTGGGTGGCGTAATCCGTCGGGCCGATGGCGGCCAGCAGATTGTTTTTCATGTCGCCGAAGGTGTCGCTGTAACCCAGCCCGCCGGTGCCCCGGAAGGCCACGCCGATGCCGATCAGCTTGCCTGCGGCGTCGTACTTGCCGAGCACTTCGGCTTCGGCGCTGGTGAAACCGTCCTTCTCGCCGAAGAACGTGCCCTGCGCCCCGACCTTGCCCTGATAGCCCAGCGCGGTGGCGCCGATCGGCTTCCAGCCAGTGCCGGGCAAAGCCTGCCCGGTCGGCGTATAGGCATACAGCGTCAGGGCGATGGCGTCGCTGTACAGCGCTTTGCCGTCGGCATTTTTGTAATCGAACAATCCCATGTTGTGCTCTCTCTTCCTTTCAAAAACGGCAGTTCTCGAAAGAACTGCCGCTACCTCTTAGAACTGCCAGTCCAGCGTCAGGCCCACACCGTGGTCCTTTTCGTTGGAGCCGATCAGCCCGTTATAGTCCAGGTTGACCCGGACATCGCGATTGAGCGCCAGCCCGGCGCGCACGCCGACTACCGCTGCATCTCGATCCATCGACACACTTTGCACGGTGAATGCACTGTTGCCATTGACGAAAGCCAAGTGACTGTCGGAATCCACGCTGCTCAAGTTGTGCTGCCAGCCCAGGCTTGCGCCCAGTTCCAGCTGGTGTTTCTCCGACAGGGCAAACGTGCGCTTGGCCCGCACACCGAGGGTCGACAACACCACATCGCGGTTGTCTTCGCCGCCCTTCAGTGCGGCGGCATTACCCTTCTCGGTGAAGCTGTCGCTGTTGAGGTGCACGTAGGCCAGATTGGCGAACGGCTCCAGGTTCATCGGTTGCAGTCCCAGGTCGTAGGCCGCTTCGGTGAACAGTTGCGCGGTGGTCGCATCGCGCTTGGTTTTCTGTTTGCCGCTGACGCCACCGAACTGCAGGTCGCGCTTGACGTCGATGCGATGCCAGCTGTAGGCCGCACCGGCGGTCAGACGCAGTGCATCGATCTGATGCCCCAGGTACGCGCCCAGGTGATAGCTATCGACCGAGGCGGACGAATGTGTACCCTCGCCCATGCTCAACGAGCTGTCGCTATAACCAGTAACGAAACCCAGACGGGTATCTTCAGCGATCAAACCGTCGACACCGGCCAGCAGGCCGCCGATGGAGCTGGTGGAATCGGCGTATTTCGACCCGCCATCGCTCTTGCCCCAAGCGCCCAGCACTTTGAGCCAGGCGTTGCTGCGGTCATCGGTCGGCGCGCCGGCATCGAACAGGTCACGCTCGCGCAGACGTTCGCCCACGGCATCGCGCAGGTAGCGGCTGTCGTTGATCAGCAGCGTGCCGATGGCCGGGTGAATCTCGCCGGACAGTTGCTGGAAGGCATCCTGCGCAGCGGCCGCCGACGGCGACAGCAACAGGGTTTCGAACAACGCATTGCCGGCGCCGAGGCGTTCGGCGGCAGCACCGACCGCGCGCTGGTTCGGGGTCAGGCCGACGCTGGCGAACGAGGCGCCATTGCGGCCGACGTCCAGTTGCACACCGCTCGCCGAGTACGCCAGGGTGCCGCCGAGGAACGCGTAGTCGGGCAACACTTGTCCGAACTGCCCTTCAATGCCGCCCGCTGCCTGCAAGATGTTGAACTGGGTGCCGAGCAGGCTTTTCACTTCACCGGTGGTCAACAGCGTCGGGCTGTTTTCCAGCGACAGGGTCACGGTTGCGCCTTCGATCACCGCTTTGCCGCCGGCGACGATCCGGTCGCTGCTGGTCGGCGACACTTCCACCGCATAGGTCGAACCTGGCGCGAAGGTCACGTCACCGGCCACGTTCAAGGTGCCGATGGAATTGCCCGGCGCCACGGTGCCGCCACTGTTGGCGGTCAGCGCCGCAATTCGGCCGTTACCGCCGAGGATGCCGCCGTCATTGACCGTCACCGCCGATTGCAGCGAGCCATTGATTGCCAGTCGCCCCTGATTGACCAGAGTCGGGCCGCTGTAGGTGTTGTTGCCGGTCAGCACCAGGGTGCCAATGCCTTGTTTGGTCAGACCGCCATGGCCGGAGATGTCGTTGCGCCAGGTGTCGAGCCCGCAGGTGATGTCGTTGCACACGCGCTCGGTGGGTTTGCCCGCATCGATAATCGCGCCGATGCCCGGCAGATCGGCCACGAACTGGCCGGAACCGTAGGCGCCCTGGATGCGGAATTCTTCGGGGATGTCCTGCTCGGTGACGAACATGGCCGGGCCGTCGATGCCCTTGCGCAGGTTGATCATGCCCCAGCCATACAGGGCGTCGATGCCCGGTGCGCCGAGGTCGGTGGCCGTGGTGCGCAACACGCTGGCGACCTGATCGCCGGACATGTACGGGAAGCGCTCCATCAGCACCGCCATGGAACCGGCCACGTGCGGCGCGGCCATCGAGGTGCCGTTGTAGTTCTTGTAGCCGGTGGTCAGGTTGTCGGCGTTGGTACCTTCGATGATCGAGCTGTAAATCTGCGTGCCCGGTGCCGAGACGCAGAAACTGGCGGTGTAGCCGCAGCGCGAAGAGAACGTACTCATGATGTACGGGTTGGCGCTGGCCTGATCCGGGTTTCTCTGCAATGCGGCGACGGTGATCCAGTTCGGCGCGATGTCCGGCACGAAGTAACCGAGGCCGGCGATGGCGTCCGGGTTGTTCAGGTTGTAGTCGTTGCCCGCCGCGAAGATCGTCACGATCCCGCTGCGCGCGGCGGCGATTGCGCCGTCATAGGCGCCGCCGGGTTTGGTGCCCAGCAGTGTGCGGATTTCGTTGAACTGCAATTGCGCGTCGTTGACGGTGAAGTGCGGGTGCGCCGGGTCACGGCCGCCGAGGTCGAAACGGTCGGTGATGCCGATGCCCCAGCTGTTGTTGATGATCCGCGCGCCGCTGGCGATCAGCGCATCCCAGCCGGCCTTGTACACCGCGCCGTCGTTGCCGCGCACGATGCCGTCTTCGGGGCCCGGGTCGCCGTTGTCGGCGCTGATGATCTGCGCGCCGAACGCCACACCGTGCATCGGGCCGCCGTCTCGGCTGCCGGCGGCGATACCGCCAACGTGGGTGCCGTGGGCGCCGAGCTTGCCGTCGGAGCCGACCGAAGGCGAACCGTCATAACGAAACGCGTCCCCGGCTTTGACCGGGATGTACGGGTCGGTGTATTCGCGGATCCCCGAGGTGACCAGGGTGATGACCTTGTTGCTCCCGGAGAACTCCGGGTGCGCGGCGTAGACCGGCTGGTCGAAGATCCCCAGTTTCACGCCTTTGCCTGTATAGCCGGCGGCGTAGGCGTAATCCGCGCCGATGGCGCCCAGGCCCCAGTCGGCCCTGAACTCGGCACTGCGCCAACTGCCCGGATCCCCTGCCCGACCGCTTTCCACGTAGGGCGCGGCGTGTGCGCTGCCCCAGGTGGCCAGCGCGCAGAGCAAGGCGACGTTGAGAGTTTTCAGGCGAAAGCATCCACCCGATTGCGCGGGGGTGTTGTTGTTTTTCATCCAGCGACCTTCCTTAGTGATGTTGCGAAAAATCCGTCTATTGAATTGATCGTTCCCACGCCTTCCCCGTTGATCGTTCCCACGTCGAGGCGTCGAACCGTCTGCGTGGGAATGCCTCTAGGGACGCTCCGCGTCCAGTGACGCGGAGCGTCACGGGCTGCATTCCCACGCGGGAGCGTGGGAACGATCAGTTGCGATCAATCAAAACTGCCAGTTCAGGCTCAGGCCCACGCCGTGTTGCTTCTCGCGGCTGGCCAGTTGTCCGGTGTAATCGAGGTTCACCCGCACGTCGCGGGTCAGTGCCAGGCTGGCCTGCACGCCGACCAGCGCGGCGTCGCGCACCAGTGGCGAGCTTTCGACCGTGTACGGCGCACTGCCGCTGGCGAAACGCAAATGCTGTTCGGATTCGATGTCGGTCAGGCTGTGCTGCCAGCCCAGATGCCCGCTCACTTGCAGCTTCTGCGCGGACGGCAGGTCAAAGGTCTTGATCGCCCGCACGCCGAGGGTGCTCAACACCGCGTCGCGCTGGTCGTCGCCGCTTTTCAGCGCGGCCGCGTCGCCCTTCTCGGTGAAGCCGTCGGTGTCGAGATGCACGTAGGCCAGGTTGGCGAACGGCTCCAGGGCCAGCGGTTGCAGGTTCAGTCGATAAGCCGCCTCGCCGAATACCTGGGTGGTGGCGGCATCGACCTTGGCTTTCTGCTTGGCGCTGACGTTGCCGTACTGCAAGTCGCGTTTCACATCGGCGCGGTGCCAGCTGTAAGCGGCGCCGGTGCTCAGGCGCCAGGCGCCGATGTCGTGACCGGTGTAGGCGCCGAGGTGATAGCTGTCGACCTTGGCCGAGGAATGCGTGCCTGAACCCATGCTCAGCGAACTGTCGCTGTAACCGGTGACCAGACCGATGCGGGTCTGCTCGTCGACCGCGCCGTCGACACCGGCCAGCAGCCCACCGATGGAGGTGCTGTAACCGGCGGTGTCGTGGCGCGAATCGGTGCTGCCCCAGGCGCCGAGCGCCTTGATCCAGCCGTTGCTTTGCGTGGCTTGCGCATCGTGCAGGCGTTCGCCAATGGCGTCGCGCAGTTGCCGGCTGTCGTTGATCAGCACGGAGCCAAGGGCCGGGTAGATTTCACCGCTCAACTGTTGAAAGGCTTGTTGCGCATCACTGGCGGTGGCCGACAACAGCAGGCTTTCGTACACGGAATTGCCCGCGCCCAGTCCTTCGACGGCAGTGGCCACGGAGCGCTGATTCGGTGTCTGGCCGACGCTGGCGAACGAAGTCGCGTTGCGCTCGACATTCAAGCCGATGCCGTTACCGCTGTAGGCCAGGCTGCCACCGATGAACAGATAATCCGGCAGCACCGCACCGAACCGACCCTGAATGCCACCCGCCGCTTGCAGAATGTCGTACTGCCGGCCGAGCAGGCTTCTGGCCTCGGTGGTGCTGAGCAGCGTCGGACTGTTTTCCAGCGACAGGCTCACGGTGGCGCCGTTGATGGACGCAGTGCCGCCGGCAACGATGCGGTCGCTGCTGGTGGGAGACAACTCCACGGCGTAGGTCGAACCCGGCGCGAAGGTCACGTCACCGGCGACATTCAAAGTACCGATCGAATTGCCCGGAGCCACCCGGCCGCCGCTGTTGGCGGTCAACGCGCCGATTCGTCCGGAGCCGCCGAGGGTACCGCCGTCATTGACTGTCACGGCCGAGGTCAGCGATCCGTTCACCGTCAGCAGACCGCCATTGACCGTGGTCGGCCCGCGATAAGTGTTTTCACCGGTCAGAATCAGTCGCCCGTCGCCGGACTTGATCAGACTGCCTTGATAAACCCGAGTGGAAGCTGCTGCGTCACGGGCCATGCCCACGGCGTAATCAGTCTGATCCTGCTGGCTGGCGCCGGCCGGCACGCCGTTCTGCCAGCCTTTGCTTTGCAGGGTTTGCTGCCAGGCGCTGTGTTCGGCGAGGTCTTCGCTTTGGCGCTGGATCAGCGCTTTGTCGCTGATGTCATTGCTCCAGACATCGCTCTGCCCGGCCGTGAGATTAGCGTCGAACGCCCCGAGCAATTGCCCCGGCCCGCGCATCGCCCGGTACAGGTTGGCCACGCCCCAGCCGACTCGCTCGGTCGGCGCGTCTGTCACCGAACCGTCGAGTTGAGTGGCCGTGGTCAGCAGCACTTCGAGGGCCTGCTGATTGTTCATGTACGGGTAGCGCTCCATCACCAGCGCCAGTGCGCCGGTGGCGTGCGGCGCGGCCATCGAGGTGCCGGATTTGATCGCATAACCGCCGTCGGGAATGGTGCTGTCGATCTTCGCCCCCGGCGTGGTGATGCACCAGTATTTGGCGATGCCGCACTGGTTGTACTTCTGCTGATTGCTTTGATCGAGCCCGGAGACCGCCAGCCAGTGGCCTTCCAGATCCGGTTGAAAGTACGGCAGCGCCGAACGCACGCTGGCATTCGGGTAGCCGCTGTTGCCGGCGCTGAACACGTTGATCACGCCGCGACGGGAAACGTCCGCCGCTGCGTCGAGCCAGGTGCCTTTGTTCCAGTGCTGGGCGTAAGCGGCGTGCAGATCCGCGATGGTTCGATAGCTGACATCCGGCGGCTGGCTGCCCCAACTGTTGTTGATCGCCCGCACACCGGCGTCGGCCAGGGCGTCGTACACCGTTTTGAAGTAGCGCGGATCGGGGTTGGGGCCGAACAGAAAACTGTCGTTCTTGTTGGTGTTGCCGACGTAGATCTGCGCGTTGTACGCCACGCCATGCATGCCGGTGCCGTCACGGGACGCGCCCATGGTGCCGACCACGTGGGTGCCGTGGGAATCGTTGTTCGGATTGAGGGTGCCGTTGACATTGAACAGCGTGCCGTCGATGTAACTGCCGCTGGCCATTACCGGGTGATAACGGTCGCTGGCGAAATCGGGATGGGCGGCGTCGAAACCGGAGTCCAGCGCGCCGATCTTCACGCCCTTGCCGGTGATGCCGGCGGCGTAGGCCTGATCGGCCTGCATTCGGCCCAGGCCCCAGTCACGCAGGAATTCGGCGCTGCGCCAACTGGCGGGATCGCCGGGTTTGCCGGCTTCGAGGTACTGGGCCTGAGCCTGGGTTGCAGAAATCACAAGCAGCAGGGTGCCGACCGAAACCGGCTTGATGCGTACGTCCATGTTCACCACTCTTTTTGTTGTTTTGGGTCGAAGCTTTTTGCGATGAAGCTACGGTGTTATTGCGTCCGTGGGCCCTGTCCGAAGGCCTCGTCCACCCGCGCCAGATCCTGTTCGCTCAAGGTGCCCGCGTAGTAATGCAATTTGGTCCAGGCCATGAGGTAGTCATAGCGTGCCTGAGCCAAATCACGGCGGGTGGTAAATAGTTGTTGTTCGGCGTTCAGTGCGTCGAGGTTGGTGCGCTCGCCACCGAGAATGCTTTGCTTGGTCGACACCACCAGCGCTTCGGCCGAGGCCAGGGCCTTTTGATAGGCGCGCAGCTTGTTGACTCCGGACAGGCAGGCGCTGAACTGGCGACGCAATTCGATCAGCGTCTCGCGGGTCTTGCCGTCCAGTTCGTACTCGGCCTGTTCCATGGTGCGGCTGGCCTGACGGGTCGAGGCTGACACCCCGCCGCCGGCATACAGCGGCACGCTGACTTCGAAACCGATGGTGTTGGTTTCGTAACGCTGGTTGTAGGTGTTGCCGCTTTCCGATTCGTTCTGGCGCATCGTGGCGTAAGCGCTGACTTTCGGCAGGTGCCCGGCGCGATTGCGCTCGACTTCATAACGCGCCACTTCCACCGCCTGACGCTGGGACGCGAGGTTCGGGTTGTTGCTGACCGCCAGCTCGTGCCAGGTGTCGTAATTGGCCGGCATCAAGGCGAATGTCTGGAAGTTCTGATCCAGCGGTGCCAGATCACTGATGTCCATCGCCGGCACGCCTACCAATGCGCCCAGCTCCCGTAGCGCGGCGTCCTGCTCGTCGCGGGCCTCGATTTCCTCGGCGGTCGCCAGTTCGTAACGCGACTCGGCTTCGAGGATGTCGGTGCGAGTGCCCTCGCCCTGCTTGAACATGTGCTCGTTCTGCTGGAACTGCTGTTCGTAGGCCTTCTTCTTGGCCTGCGCAATGTCGATCTGATCCTGGGCAAACAAGGCCTTGGTGTAGTTATCCAGTACGCGAACCAGCAGTTCCTGGCTCTTGCCGCGAAAGTTTTCGTCGGCAAACAGCGACTGGGCTACGCCCTTGCGATACGCCGCGTAGGCTTCGTAATCGAGCAACGGTTGTTGCAGGGTCAGGCTCGAGCCGTAGCTGCTGTAGTTACGCTCGTCAGTGTTGTTGCGGGCGCGGGAGTCGAGTGAAGTGGCTTTCGACGAGTTGCGACCCTTGTTGTAGTTGTAACCCAGTTTCGGCAACAGGCCGGCGCGGCCGATGGCGCGGTTTTCAAGGCCGGCGTCGCGCTCCTTGATCGCACCGAGGAACACCGGGTCATTGCGCAACGCCTGTTCGTAGATCTCGAACGGCCCCATGGCCGCCACTGCACTGTTGCCCGCGAGCAGCGCGAACGCTGCCGCCAGCATGGAAAGCTTATTCATACAGCCGAACATCCTTATTCTTCGGTCAACGCGGAACCGGCGCGGTCGAGCAGCGGCTTGAACAGGTAGTTGAGGAGTGAACGTTCGCCAGTGCGCACGAACATTTCCGCCGGCATGCCGGGTTTGATCACCAGACCGTTGAGTTTTTCCATGGCCTGATCGCTGACGCTGCTGCGCAGCACGTAGTACGGCACGCCGGTTTTCTCGTCGACCATCTGGTCGGCGGAAATCAGGCTGACTTCGCCGGGAACCCGTGGCGTCTTGCTCTGGTTGAACGCGGTGAACAGGATGTCGACCGGCAAGTGCGTACCGACCTTGTCGATCAGGTTGATCGGCAGGTGCCCTTCGACTTCCAGGCGCGTGCCCTGCGGGACGATTTCCAGCAGGGTTTCGCCCTGACGCACCACGGCGCCTTCGGTGTGCACGCCGAGGTTGACTGCCACGCCGTCGGCGGTGGCGAGGATTTCGCTGTGTTGCAGGTCGAAACCGGCGGAAGTCAGTTGCTCGGACAGCGTGACGCTTTTCAGTTGCGCGTCGGCCAGCTGGGTGCGGACTTCCTTCTGGTATTCCTCACCGTGCTGTTGCAGCTTCAGGCGGGACTCAAGGATGCCCTGCTCCACTCGGCCACTTTCGCCGGTGTTCTCGGCCAGTTGCTGCTGAACCTGCGACAGCTGACGCTGGTATTCCATCAAGCGGTTGCGCGGGATGTAGCCGTTGTCGGCCAGCGGTTGCAGGTTGCTCAACTGCTGTTGCAGCGAGTCAGCCTGCGCGTTGAGGTCGGTACGCGCGCGGCGCATGCCTGCCAGTTGCGCGGTGGCGCCTTCGATACTGGCGCGCAGTGCGGCTTGCTCGCGGGAGAACGCTTCGCGGCGGCTGCTGAACAATTGCCGCTGGCCTTCCAGTACCAGCGCCAGGCGCGGATCGGCGTTGTCGCTCAGTTCTGCCGGGAAGGTCACTTGCTTGAGGTTGTCACGCTCGGCCTGCCAACGTGCGAGGCTGGCCCAGGCCATGCGGTATTGCGCCTGCAGCGATTGCACGTCGGCGGCGACCTGGGTCTGGTCGAGGCGGAACAGCGGCTGGCCCTGTTTCACGATTTCGCCTTCGCGTACCAGAATCCGGCTGACCACGCCGCTGCTCATCGACTGCACGGCCTTGCGCTTGCCCGATACAACGACGGTGCCTTGTACCGGGATCCCTTGATCCAGCGGCGCCAATGCCGCCCAGGTGAAGAAACTGCCGGCACCGACCAGCGCCAGAATCCAGCCCATGCGGGCGAAGAACTTCGCATCGCGCTCCGGGCGTTCGGTGATGTACGCGTGTTCCATGTTTGCTTCGTTTTGCGTGTTCATGCTCGCGCTGCTCATACACCCGAATTCCTTGTCGTCGGCTGATACTGTCGGCTCATGCTGAGCCCGGCCGGTGCTTGCGCAGGTTTTTCATTTTGTTGTGATGGGTTGCCGGGCTGGTTTGCGGACAGCGCCTTGAGCACATCGTGGCTCGGGCCGAAGGCTTGCAGGCGACCGTCGTTGAGCACCAGCAGCTTGTCGGCCTGGGCCAGTACCGAAGAACGGTGGGTCACCAGCACCACGGTGGTGCCTTGGGCCTTGAGTTGCACAATCGCACTGGACAACGCGGCTTCGCCGACGGTGTCGAGGTTGGAGTTCGGCTCGTCCAGCACCACCAGGCTCGGGTTGCCGTACAGCGCACGGGCCAGGGCCACGCGCTGTTTCTGGCCGCCGGACAAACCGCTGCCGTCCTCGCCCAGTTGGGTGTCGTAGCCTTGCGGCATGCGCAGGATCAGTTCGTGCACGCCGGCCTGTTGCGCAGCGGCCACGACCTTTTGCGGATCGGCTTCGCTGAAGCGGGCGATGTTCTCGGCGATGCTGCCGCTGAACAGCTCGATGTCCTGAGGCAGATAGCCGACGTACGGGCCGAGCTGATCGCGGTTCCAGCGGTGGATGTCGGCGCCGTCCAGGCGCACCGTGCCACCGAGGGCCGGCCATACGCCGACCAGCACACGCGCCAGAGTTGATTTGCCGGAGCCGGAGGCACCCAGCACGCCGAGCACTTCACCGGCCGCCAGGTTGAAGTTGACCATATGCAGGGTCGCAGCACGTTGACCCGGAGGGCCGGCGCTGACTTGTTCAAAAGTGATCTGGCCTTTTGGCGCCGGCAGCGCCATGGCGTCATCGCTCGGCGGGAAGGCTTGCAGCAGCGCATCGAGGCGACGGTAAGCCAGCTTCGCGCCGCTCCACTGCTTCCACACGGCAATCAACTGGTCGATCGGGCTCAGCACCCGGCCCATCAGAATGGAGCCGGCGATCATCATCCCGGCGGTCATGTCGCCCTTGATCACCAACAGTGCGCCAAGGCCCAGCACCAGCGATTGCAGGCACAGACGCAGGGTCTTGCTCAGCGAGCTGATCACCGCGCCGGTGTCGCTGGCCTGATTTTGCAGACCGAGAAAGCGCGAATGCACCTGGAACCAACGTTTGCGCAAGGCGCCGAGCATGCCCATGGCTTGAATGGTTTCGGCGTTGTGCAGGTGGCTGGTGGCCAATTGGCTGGATTTCTGCGAGAAGCCGGCGGCTTCGCCCAGCGGCTTTTTGGTCATGTATTCGTTCAGGCACGCCAGCGCGATCAGCAGCAGCGCACCCGCCGTGGCCAGCACGCCAAGCCAGACGTTGAACAGGTAAATCACGAACAGGTAGATCGGGAACCACGGCGCATCGAAGAACGCGAACAGCGCAGGCCCGGTGACGAACTGGCGAATGTGGGTCAGGTCGCCCAGGGACTGCCCGGCGTTGCCCTCGCCCTTGAACAGGTTGCGCTCGAACGCCGCCTGATAGACCCGCAGATTGAAACGGCGCTCGAGCTGGCTGCCGATGCGGATCACGATAAAGCTGCGCACCACTTCCAGCAGACCAATGAAGGCGAAGAAACCGACGACCATCAGCGACAGCATCGCCAGGGTGGTTTCGTTCTGCGAAGACAGCACCCGGTCATAGACCTGAAGCATATATATGGAGGGCACCAGCATCAGCACGTTAATCAGTGCGGTAAAGCATCCGACGCTGATCAGAATGCTTTTATAGTCACCCAATGCCTTGAATAAGGGAGCGGTGGCTGGGGCCTTCGCCATCTTCATTGATTATTCCTGAAATGGTATTTCCCGCCCTGCTTGGCGAGACTTCAATTAATTGTCCGCATTGAGTGCGGGACATACACCGCCAGTACTTGCTTACACTTCAATAACAACTTTGCCGATTAACACCGGCCTGCGTGTTATTGCGCTATGGCTTATAACTGTAACGGGGTGCTTTATATTTAAACTGTCAGTCGGTTTCGGTCATCAAGGTTGCTGTACAGCACGCTTGAGTGTAATCACCAGGCCCGACTTCAAAGTGCTCAGATAAAGCCCATCACGTTGTCGGCTGAAAAACTGGATTCTTGAGCCTTCCTTGCCGGTGATCGACAGACCGTCCGGATCGGGGAACCAGCCGATGGCGCTGTCTTGCAGCCACGCGCTCAGGCAATCGGCACCGTTGCCCAGCGTCTGGTTGGCTTCAAGGTCGATAAGACAAGTGTTCGACGGTTTGTCCTGCAAAGCCTGGGCCTCTGGAGCGTCGTTGCGGTCGCTCAGGGTCGCTTGCCACTGTCCGGCAAATACCGATGGGGCTTCGAGTCTCAGGCTGCTTGCCATGGTTGTTTCTCCAGAAATCATCATCAGCATCGGCAACAGATACGCCGCCGCTTTGCGGGTAAAAGCGAATTGGTTCATAGGAAATTTCACTCCGGCACGTAGCCTTGCTTACCGGTCACGGCGATGCAAGTGAAGAAAGCGGCGCATGACGCGCCGCTTTCCCGTGTTACATCACGCCACGATGTCGCTGGTGGCTGCCTGGCCAACGGTGCTGACCTGGAAATCAGCCACGCCGTGACCGGAGAAGTCCACCGACAGCAGGCTGTTGCCGCCCGAGGACGTCAGAACCGCATCACCCGCCGCGCCGGTGAAGGCGCTGACGAAGTGCAGGCCTGCGCCCTTGGTGATACCGGTCAGGTCGATTTTGTCCAGACCGCTGACGAAATCGAGGATCTGATCGATCGCACCCGGCTTAGAGTCGGAGCTGGCCGCGAACACAAAGGTGTCCGAACCCGCGCCGCCCCACAGCTTGTCGGCACCGCCGGCGCCCCAGATGATGTCGTTGCCGGCACCGCCCTTGAGCTCGTTGGCCGCGCTGTTGCCGATCAGCAGGTCGTTGCCCGAACCGCCGATCGCGTTCTCGATGGTGACGCCCTTGGCGATGGACACGTTGCCCACCAGGCCGCCAACGTCGGAGAACGAGGCTTCATTGAGGTTGATCTTCTGGTTCTGGGTGAAACCCGAGAAGTCGAAGGTGTCCTTGCCGCCCGCATCCCACACCGAGAACACCAGCTTGTCGGCCGACGACGAGGCGCTGAGGAAATCGCGACCGGCGTTGGAGTTGAAGCCGTAGGTGGTGTCACCGGTACGGGTGGTCATGTTGGCGCCGTAGAGTTTCTGGATCGCTGCGATGTCATCCATCAGCGGGCCGGAGGAATAGGCTTCCACGCCGCCCTTGCTGAAGTTCTGGCTGGTGTTGCTTTCGCTCCAGTAGCTCATGACGCTGTAGCCGCGGGTGTCTTGCCCGTAGGTCGCGTCGTTGTAGGTCGGGTTGCCGTTGCCGGCGTTGTAGTCGCCCGGATGCGCCAGGCCAAGGGTGTGGCCGATTTCGTGGGTCAGGGTCTGACGACCGTAGTTGTTCAGGTCCGGGGTCTTGTTCTGCGTGTAACCGCTGTTGATCAAGTACCACGAAGTGCCGTCGTAACCCGGACCGGTACCCGGCAGGTAGGCGAACGCTGCTGCGCCGTCCACACCACCGCTGTAGTTGGCGAACGTCATGTGGCCATCACCGCCCGAGGCTTTCTCGGTGAAGGTGACATTGGCCACGTCGGCCCAGGATTGCATGGCGAGCACGGCCTGGGCTTTCTGTTGAGCACTGAACTGACTGAACCCGGTGATCCCGTGCTTGTTCATCGTGCTGGACGATACCGAAGTCAGGAACGTGTAGGTGAGTTCGATCTTGCCGCTGCCATCCTTGTCCTGGTAGGCAGCGCCGTCGCGCAGCAACTGGGTTGCGGCCTGGTCGACGGAAAAGGAGGGTTTGCCATTGACCGTGAGGTTGCCGCCACGATCGTACTGATGGCTGAAGCTATTGATCTGGTTATACGCCGTACTGGTCGCTGCCAGAGGTTGCGGCGCCGCGCCCAGCTGGAAAGCCTGTTCGGCGGTATCAACAGCATTAGCTTTTACTTTCGACATAAACACACTTCCTTGTTTAGCAATGGAACAGTTTTTGTCCGATAGCGACAACCTCTGGCGAGATTGTCCTATCACTCGCCCAATGAAGGCGTAAGAAACCTGACACAATTTGAAATCTAACGTCTAGCGTTTTTTTGAGATCAAATTGAACTGTTCCGGAAAACTCCCGTAAACAAAGCGCGTGCCGCCGAAAGAAGTTTGTAAGTGTGGTGAATTGGCCTAATTGTCTGACGATTTCTTATTTAAATATTAAATATCGGTAAGTTGTATTTTGTTAGCAGCGTCTCACTTTGCTGCACTTTATCAGTGCAATGCCAGTGGTTTGATATCAAGTTGATTCAACAGTACATATCAGGCGAGGGCTGTACTGCCCTCGCCTGTTTTCTTCAGCTGCCAGTCCGAATCTTGTTCCACACCCGCGTGCGGATCCGGTCGATGTTCAGCGGCATCGCTTCCAGTGCGAACAGCTTGCCCATCATTTCCGGGCTCGGATAAACCTTGGTGTCGTTCTTGATCGCCGGATCGATCAGGCCGTCGGCCTGTTCGTTGCCGTTGGCGTAGTGCACGTAGTTGCTGATGCCGGCCATCACGTCGGGCTGCAGCAGGTAGTTCATGAACGCGTAGCCGGCCTTCTCGTCCGGTGCGTCGGCGGGCATGGCGACCATGTCGAACCAGATGGCGGCGCCTTCCTTGGGAATCTCGTAGCCGATTTCGATGCCGTTCTTCGCTTCTTTGGCGCGGTTTTCCGCTTGCAGGATGTCGCCGGAGAAACCGACCGCCACGCAGATGTCGCCGTTGGCCAGATCGCTGGTGTATTTCGAGGAATGGAAGTAGCTGACATATGGCCGCACTTTCATCAGCAGCGCTTCAGCCTTCTTGTAGTCCTCGGGGTTCTTGCTGTGATGCGGCAAACCCAGGTAGTTGAGCGCCGCCGGCAGCAGTTCCGGGCCGTTGTCGAGGATGGCTACGCCGCATTTCTGCAGTTTTTCCATGTATTCGGGTTTGAAGATCAGATCCCAGGAGTCCACTGGCGCATTGTCACCCAGCACGGCCTTGACCTTGGCGATGTTGTAGCCGATGCCGGTGCTGCCCCACAGGTACGGAAAGCCGTGTTCGTTGCCCGGATCGTTGGTCTGCAAGGCTTTGAGCAACACCGGGTTGAGGTTCTTCCAGTTCGGCAACTGGCTCTTGTCGAGTTTCTTCAGCGCCCCGCCCTCGATCTGCCGCGCCATGAAGTGGTTGGACGGAAACACCACGTCGTAACCGGATTTGCCGGTCATCAACTTGCCGTCGAGGGTTTCGTTGCTGTCGTAGACGTCATAGGTGACGCCAATGCCGCTGGCCTTTTCGAAGTTCTTGGCGGTGTCCGGCGCGATGTAGTCGGACCAGTTGTAAACCTTGACCGTATCCGCCGCCTGAGCGAGGGAAACGGCGAGCATCAAGGGTGCGAGCGCGAGGGTCTTTCGGATCATGGATCGATTCCTGTATTGGCTATTGTTGTTGGCAGGCAATCAAAAGGATCAAAACGTCAGAAAATCAGGACATAGGTCTTGCGCACGGTTTCTTCGATGTCCCAGATCCCGAGCGTGTTGGCCGGCAACATCAGTGCGTCGCCACCTTGTATGTGCAGGGTTTCGCCGCCGTCGTCCGGTGTGAACGTGCAGCGACCGGAAATGAAATGGCAGAACTCTTGAGCAGTGATCTGCCGGCGCCAGCGACCGGGGGTGCATTCCCAGACGCCGGTTTCGACGCCGTCGTCGCGCTCGACGCTGGTGGTCGAGGCAATCGCCACCGGCGTGCCGAGCGGCACGGCCACCGGGTTGGACTCATCCAGTTGCAACGTGGCGGTGTTCTTGAATTGGGTGATGCTCATGGCGTTACCTGTCTCGTAGTAAACAACGTTTAGTGCATGAAACCTTCCATGAACCCGGCCACCTGGCTGGCAAGCTTGCGCCGCCAGGGCGCGGTCGCCGGGTTGGCCAGGGTCTGGTCTTCGTGGACGAAGCTTTTGATGATCGCGTTGTAGCCAAGCCAGCGGCACGGTTCCGGCTCCCAGGCCCGCAGCGCGTGGATCCCGCCGTCGGGCAGCACCCACGGCTGATGCGTCAGCTCGGTGTCGCGCTCGAGAATCAGATCCGCAAGCGTCCGCCCGCCCAGGTTGGAAGCGCCGACACCCTCCCCGCCATAGCCGCCGGACAGCGCGATGCCGTTGGCCCGGTCGCAGAGCATGTGCGGTTTGAAATGCCGGGACATGCCGAGGTTGCCGCCCCAGGCGTGGGTGATCTGGACGTTTTTCAGCTGCGGGAACAGCTCACCGAACAGGTAGCGGCGCAGCTCGACTTCATCGCGGGTCAGGTCGAAGTTGTGGCGCAGCTTGCCGGCGAACTGATAACCGCCACGGGCGCCGAAGATCAGCCGGTTGTCGGCGCTGCGCTGGCCGTAAGTGACCTGACGACTGAATTCGCTGAAAGCCTGCCCCCGACTGAGGCCGATTGCGTCCCAGGTCGCGGCGGACAACGGCTCGGTGGCGACGATCAGGCTCTGCACCGGTAATTGATAACGGCCCAACGGTGGCAGCGTGACGGAATAGCCTTCGATGGCCGGGACAATCCAGCGGCTGCGTACGCTGGCGTTGTCGGTCCGCAAACTGCCGGCCTGCCAATGGGTCACCGGGCTGTTTTCGTAGATCTTCACCCCCATGCTTTCGACGGTTCGCGCCAGGCCGCGCACCAGTTTCGCCGGGTGAATGGTCGCCACATGTGGCGCAAAGATGCCGCCGTAAGGTTTGGCGATGCGCAGCTGCTGCGCCAGTTGTTCTGGGCTTAGCCAGCGGTAATCGTCGTCGGTCAGCCCCTGAGCGTGGAGTTTCTTCAGGTAGTCGCGAAGACTGACTTCCTGTTCGGGATAGCGCGCGGCGCAGTACAGCACCCCGCCTTTGCGGTAATCGCAGTCGATGCCTTCGCGTTCGAGGACGACTTCTACTTCATCAGGAATGCCGTGCAACAGGTCGAACGAAGCGCGGCGTTGTTGTGGCGACAGACCGGCCAGCAGGCGATCCTCGCCCAGCAGATTGCCCATCAACCAGCCGCCGTTGCGACCTGACGCGCCGAACCCGGCAGTTTGCGCTTCGATGATGGCGATGTTCAGGCTCGGCGCCTGTTGTTTCAGGTAGTACGCAGTCCACAGCCCCGTGTAACCGGCGCCGATGATCGCCACGTCGACGTCCAGATCCTGCGCAAGCGACGGGCGCGCGGTCAGCGGCTCGTCGAGTTGATCCATCCACAAACTGATAGTGCGCCACGCCGGCATGCAAGACTCCGCCAATCCAGGTTTCGATGGCGTCGATCCTAGAGGCAGAACTCAGGGATTGTCTTGCGCGCGTGTCCGCAAAGAAATTTGCTTGGCGTAGGCCTTGGGTGACTGGCCGGTGTGCTGGCGAAAGCAGCTATAGAAAGCCGACAGCGAATTGAAACCGGCAGCGAAGGCCAGTTCATCGATGCGCAACGGCGGCGTGGCGTTGTTCAGCGACTGCAATAGATGTTGCAGACGCGCCTGATTGACGTAACGGTAAAAGCTTTGCCCCAGCACCTGATTCAGCAAATAGGAAATCTGGTTGCGGCTGTACCCGCACTCCTTCGCCACCCGTTGCAGGTCGAGTTCGGGGTCGAGATAGGGCTGCTGACGCTGAAAATACTGCTGCAAGTCATCGGCCATGAAACTCAGCTGACGCGGCGACAGCCCCAGTCGACTCACCGCCGGGCGCTGGCTAGTTGCCGTCGTGCTGTCGGCCTGTTCGCGCACCAGCGAGGCATATTCGTTGACCCGCCAGATCTGTCCATCCTTGACCGTGATCGCTTCGCTGGAACGAAACGACACCAGCCCGCTGCCGCCACGCAACGTCACTTCGTACTGAATGAAGGCGGTGTTGCCGTCGATGCGGATGCGGTCGCAGTGCTCCAGTGCTTCGTCGGACTCGCGCGGCATGCTGACCCGGACGTACTCGCGCAACTCGTCGAGGCCGAGCACGCGGTTCTGGAAGAAATCGTTGTACTGGATGTCCGGGTGGTACAGCGCCATCACGCCATCCAGGTCCCGGTGTTTCCAGCACAGGTGATAGCGCATGACCGTTTCGGCCGTAGCCCGAGTCTGTTCCGGGCCGTCATCATCGGCGTGCATAAGGGACTCTTGGGAAAAGAACCGAGCTTGCCCAACTTCTGGCCCTGCATCAACAACCCGTCGTAATGGCACTTTGGCGACGATTGGGGTGGACCGTGACTTACATCAAAAAAATCCGCGCAATCGCTAAATGAACTGAAAATTCTCACAGGAATTTCACATCCAGATGCTACTTTTAAAGGCAATCACCGGTTGGGCCAATGAAGGCTCTTCCCACCTACCATGAGCAAACGGAAGCGCTCGATGAAGAAGGCGGGCAACACATGAATAAAGGGTCAAGCAAGGTCACGTTCCCCAATGCCTGCCAGCTGATGCGCTGGCATTTTCATCCCATGGGTTTCGAGGCGACCATGGATGCGCCGGGCAGTCTGGTCGCGCGCCTGTTCGATCGGGCCAGCGGCGAAACCCTGATCGCGATCGCCGGCATTCCCTGTGCCACGGTGATGAACGCGGCGGATGTGGAACGAATAATCGAAGCCGTCGAGGACGAACTGGAGGCTTTCATTCCTCCGGAATCTCTCAAGAGTTACGCGTAACTAGCTGATTTAAAATAAAAAAGCCCGCTTTGTGCGGGCTTTTTCATGGGCGTTGGATTCAGGCCGTTTTCTTTTCCGGACGATGATCGACGAAGAACGGTTTGCCTTTGGCGATCCGGTCCGAGGCCCGAGGCATGTTGACCGCCTGAGTGTCCTGCGGCTCGACATACCAGTAGCAATGGCTGACTGCACGGGTGATACCGACGTAGGCCAGGCGCAGGATTTCGTCTTTCTGCGCGCTGTCATACGGCTCGCTGTCACCGGCCTTGCCCAGTCCGGCCATGCGATACACCTGATTCTTGTACGGTGAACTGGTCAGGTGCTGGCAATCGCCCAGCAGAAAAACCGCGTCGGCCTGCAGGCCTTTGGCGCTGTGATAGGTCAGTTGTTTCAGTCGACGGGACTCGTACGGCAAGCTCGAATCTACATTAACTACAGGCTGAATATGCTTTTCTATCAATAACTTATCGCTGCTTTTTCGATAGAGCATCAAGATTGAGTCGCCCTTTCGATAGTGTTCTGCCAGGCGCTCGCCGAGCGCCTGATCGTCGCGCTCCAGCACGTTGACTGGCTGCAACGGCCTCTCCTCGCCGCTGGCCTTGGCCTTCTTGCCCGGGATCGCCGGTGCTGCACAAACGATGTGCTCCGCCGCGTCGATGATGTGCTGATGGCTGCGATAGTTGTCGCTGAGCATCACCCGGGTCGTGCTCGGCGACGGGAATTCCTTGTTGAACTCCATGAAGTAACTCGGCGAACTGCCGCGCCAGCCGTAGATCGATTGCCAGTCATCGCCTACGCAAAGCAGCGATGATCTCTGCGCGCCTCGTCCAACGTGCATGGCCGGGCCGCGACTGCGGATTTCCGAGAGGCTGGCGCGAATCCACGAGACGATCTGCGGCGAAACGTCCTGAAACTCATCGACCATCAGGTGCGACATCGGCCGCAGCAACTCATCGCTGAGCAGCTTGAAGTTTTCCGGCGAATGCTCGCTGAACAGCGCGAACATGCGGTTGTAGGTCATGACCGGCGGCTTCTGATCCAGCAAATGGTCTTCCAGCGCTCGCCAGAACAGGCTCAAGGCTTCGAAGAAAAACCGGTCCGGATCGTCCTTGGCGAAACTCATGCGGCCAACGGCGTCCGGCACATCCAGGCCCAGGTTCTCGATGAAGCCTGCGGCGGCGACAAAACAGTCGAGCAATGGCGCGGACGCCAGCTCACCCTTGACCTTGTGGTCGAAGCCGGGGCCGGCGCTGACATCACCTGCCAGTGTGGCCAATAGACGCCTTGATGACTCGTAACTATCCAGCCAAATCAATGGTTTGCGACAGAAAGCTTGAAACAGGGTGCGCTTGACCGCCCACTCTGCACGCACCGTCAGCTTGGCGTTGGGACGGCAGACCTGCGGATTTTCCCGTGGATCGAAGCCCAGCACGACCCAAGCGTCCAGGCTCGGAATGTAGCCGTGGCAATGGAAGGACGCGCCGTTGATTTCGAATGTCTGGCGGCTCGGTTCGATGCCCTTGATCGGCCAGGCGCCGGCGCGAAGCCACATGTCTTCGATCATGTCGCACAGCTCTTCATCGCGGCGAGCTGCCAGCTCCGTTACAGCGACGCGCTTTTGCACGTCCGGGTGATCGCGTTCCAGCTCCTTGAGCTGCAAGGCGTGCCGAGACAACGGCTGGATCAGTTGCGCAAAGCGCGGGTCTTCTTTGTAGAGCCGGTGGTAGCAGGCGTTTAGCTGCTGGCGTTGCGCGTCGTTGATGCGCAGATCGAACGGATTGCTGTCGACGTCCTCGTCCCCACCCTGCGCGCGGTGGCTGAGGTTTTCGAATGCCTGCAAGCGCTCGAACCCCGGCAAACTGCGAACCATCGGCAAGATCCGCGAGTGGAAGGTACGCACCAGATCCCGCGCGTCTTTCTGACTCAGTGCCCGGCCCCACAACGCGAACAGTTCGATCAGCTTGTTGATGAAGTCCTTGCGCGACTCGCGGGTGAACGTCACCACGGTCATCGAATCCAGCTCAAATCCCAGGTAGTGAGTCAGCAGCAGGATCCGCAGCACCAGCGTGGTCGACTTGCCGGCTCCGGCGCCGGCAATCACCGAGGTGGACGGGGTATCGCTGAAAATCATCTTCCATTGCGCCACGCTTGGCTGGGCATGGGCCGGCAACAGACGCGCGACGTCGGCTTTCATGCGCTTCTTCAGCTCTGCGCTGAGTGGCAGGCGCCAGTCGTCGAACAGGTGATTGTCGATACCCGGCGGGCGATGCTCGGTATTGCGGCTGTCGCGGATCAACAAGACCTGGCGGCCCTCTTCCAGCCCGTCGGCCTTGCCTTCCTTGTACCCGTAATCCACGCCGGCGGTATGCCCGCTGCGAAAGCCGTCGGCCTGACCGTGCAGCCACGAAGCCCGGTGCTGGGCGCGCAGTTGCGTCAGACCATGGCCAAGGAAACGCGCCGCCAGGCGTTTGAACCAGGGCATCTCGGCCAGGGGACGAAGTTCGGGAGGAAGATCGGGGGTGTGTTGCGCCACGCTGACGGACTCCGGATGTGAGGCTGTTGAGGGCTATGGTGTCTGCATTTGCTTTTTTGTTCTAGCGAAATGCTTACAGGTCATTGGTTTAGACGATGAACTGAAGGTGGGATGAGACGATTTCGAGCTTTTTTCATATCAATCGATTCGATGGGAATGCCGCACTTTTTACGCTTTTTATCGATGATTGACTGATAGATGATGCCTGCCATCAATCACCGGTCTCGCTTCATGGCTCAGGCATCACGCCCCATGACGAACCTTTTGAGGAGACGATCATGCTTGAACTCAGACCTTTCAGCTCGCTGGGCGGCGCCCATCACGGCTGGTTGGATGCCCATCACCATTTTTCGTTCGCCGAGTACTACGATCCGCAACGCATGAGCTGGGGCAACCTGCGCGTGTGGAACGACGACATCATTGCCGCCGGCACGGGCTTCCCTACTCACCCGCACCGCGACATGGAAATCATCACGTACGTGCGTGAAGGTGCGATCAGCCACCAGGACAACCTGGGCAACAAGGGCCGCACCGAGGCTGGCGACGTGCAGGTCATGAGCGCCGGCACCGGGATCGCCCACAGCGAATACAACCTGGAAGCCACGGACACCAAGATCTTCCAGATCTGGATTCTGCCGACCGAAACCGGCGCACCACCGTCCTGGGGCGCCAAACCGTTCCCGAAAGGCGACCGCGAAGGTTTCGTGACCCTCGCCAGCGGCAAAGACGGTGACGATCAAAGCCTGCGCATCCGCGCCAACGCGCGTTTGGTGGCGGCCAATATCAAGGCCGGGGAAACCGCTGAATATCGTCTCGATGCCGGACGCCGGGCGTATCTGGTTCCGGCTACGGGCGTCATTGAAGTCAATGGCTTGCGTGCACAAGCTCGAGACGGTGTGGCGGTGGCTGATGAACAGGTGTTGACCGTCACGGCGCTGGAAGACAGCGAGATCGTGTTGGTGGATCTGGCCTGACGGGCGAATTGCGGGCACAAAAAAGGGCGACCTCAGGGTCGCCCTTTTCCGTCGTCTGGATTTATTTGGTGCTGATCGCACCGTCTACCAGGGTTTGCGCTTCGGCCACCAGTTGCTTGAGGTGGTCGTCGCCGATGAAGCTTTCGGCGTAGATCTTGTAGATGTCTTCGGTGCCCGACGGACGTGCAGCGAACCAGCCGTTTTCGGTCATCACTTTCAGACCGCCGATGGCCTGATCGTTGCCTGGAGCCTTGCTGAGAATGCTCTGGATCTTCTCGCCCGCCAGTTCGGTCGAGGTGACCTGCTCCGGCGACAGTTTGCTCAGCAGCGCTTTCTGTTCCGGATTGGCCTTGGCGTCGACACGCACCGAGAACGGCTCGCCCAGCTCATCGGTCAACGCACGATAGGCCTGGCTTGGGTCGCGGCCGGTACGGGCGGTCATTTCAGCAGCCAGCAGGGCTGGAATCAGACCGTCCTTGTCAGTGCTCCAGACACCGCCGTCCTTGCGCAGGAACGAGGCACCGGCGCTTTCTTCGCCGCCAAAACCCAGCGAGCCGTCGAACAGACCATCGGCGAACCATTTGAAGCCGACCGGCACTTCGTACAGACGACGGCCCAGACGCTTGGCCACACGATCGATCAGACCGCTGCTGACCACGGTTTTACCCACGGCTGCGTCGGCACGCCATTGCGGACGATTCTGGAACAGGTAGTCGATCGATACCGCCAGGTAGTTGTTCGGTGCCAGCAGGCCACCGGACGGTGTGACGATGCCGTGACGGTCGTGATCCGGGTCGCAGGCGAACGCCACGTCAAAGCGCTCTTTCAGACCGATCAGGCCTTGCATGGCATGGCTGGACGATGGGTCCATGCGGATCTGCCCGTCCCAGTCGACGGTCATGAAGCGGAACGTCGAGTCGACTTCCTTGTTCACCACGTCCAGGTCAAGACGATAGTGCTCGGCAATCGCCGACCAGTAGCGCACCCCTGCTCCGCCCAGCGGATCGACACCCAGGCGCAGTTTGGCGCCGCGAATGGCATCGAAGTCGATGACGTTGATCAGGTCGGCCACGTAAGTGTTGACGTAGTCGTGACGGTGGGTAGTTTCGGCCTTGAGCGCCTGCTCGTAGCTGATGCGTTTGACGCCGGCCAGTTTGTTGGCCAGCAGTTCGTTGGCCTTGGCTTCGATCCACTTGGTGATGTGAGTGTCGGCCGGGCCGCCGTTGGTTGGGTTGTACTTGTAGCCGCCGCTTTGTGGCGGGTTGTGCGACGGGGTGATGACGATGCCGTCGGCAAGCCCCGTGGTGCGACCACGGTTGTAGCAAAGGATGGCGTGAGAAACCGCCGGGGTCGGCGTGTATTCATCGCCTTCGGCGATCATAACGGTCACG
The DNA here is from genome assembly GCF_024749205.1 of Pseudomonas sp. B21-021. Classification (NCBI taxonomy): domain Bacteria; kingdom Pseudomonadati; phylum Pseudomonadota; class Gammaproteobacteria; order Pseudomonadales; family Pseudomonadaceae; genus Pseudomonas; species Pseudomonas sp. B21-021. Next base: position 3,233,241 of record NZ_CP087192.1, on the reverse strand, counting down.
CCGTTTGCCGCCAGTACTTCCAGGGCGCTCGCCCCGGCCGGGGTCGACAGCGCATGCGTGTCGATGCCGACGAACAGCGGCCCGGTGATGCCCTGGGCTTCGCGATACAGGCAGATCGCCTGGCTGATGGCCAGAACGTGCCACTCGTTGAAACTCAAATCAAAGGAACTGCCCCGGTGCCCGGAGGTGCCGAACGCCACGCGCTGGGTGGAAACCGAGGCGTCGGGTTGACCGGTGTAATACGCCGTAACCAGTCGCGGGATGTCGACCAACAATTCTGCCGGTGCCGGTTTGCCCGCAAAAGGACTGAGTGTCATGCAAAACCTCTGAAATAGAGTGGTTCAGGAAATTACACCGGAGTTTACTGGCAGTTTGTCCGGAGTGCGATGGGGTCTATTGCGTACAAGCCGAGTGTTTTCGCGCATCTGTCCGCGGAGCCAGTCGCAACGCATCCCCAAGCAGTCCGACAAGTCTTAACAACTCGTGTTCCGTGCCACCAATCGCGCTCAAACGCATGTGCTGCGCGTGCAACCCTCTGAGGCTGAACAACTCCCCCGGCGCAATCAGCACATGTTGCTTGAGCAGCCGCTGAAACACCGCGTCCATCACGACCGGGCGCGCAGAATGCAGCCAGATCGTCGCACCGCCCTCAGGTTCGATGACGTGCAGAATGTCCCCCAGACGTTCGCGTATCAAATTGATCCATTGAGTCCGGCGCTCCTTGAGCAAGCGCTTGAGCATCGGCAGATGCTGGTCGACCCGCCCGCTCGCATAGAGTCGTGCAATCGCTTTCTGGCGGATTGGTGAAAGGCGAAACGAACGCAACAGAAAGTGACGCTGCAGGTCCGCGCGCCATTGCCGCGACAGGACAAAACCGTAGGGGGCTTCGACCCCGATGATTTTTTCGAACATGGAAAACACCAGCAGACGGTCGGGATCCACCAACTCGCGCAGCGGCTCCCCTTCGGCGTCGTCCAGCAAGTCGCCGTGGCAGTCATTTTCCAGCAACCAGGTGCCATGACTCAGCAGCAAATGCGCAATGGCCTCACGGCTGGCCGGCGGGATACGACTCCCGTGGGGCATGTTCAATCGGGAGGACAGCAGGATCAATCGGACCCGCTCGCTTTCAAGCAGTCTCTGGAGTTTCTGCGGATCGAATGCCCCGTCTGGCTGCAGCGGCAACTCGATCACCTGAACCTCGGCGGACTGAAACAAGCGCAGGATCATCCAGTCACACGGCGATTCGATCACCACGGTTGCGTGGCGCAACTCAAGGACGGCGATCAGGATTTCCAGCACTCCTCGCAGATCGGCACCGATGTAGACATCTTCAGCGTGCCAGCAATGGGCAGCCGATGACGTGTAGCGGGCCGCCAGCAGCGTGCGCAACTCCAGCTCGCCGCAAGGCTGGGCCGGCGTTTGCAGGTGCCGGGGATACTGGCGCAACAGCTCTCGTTCAAGCATCAGCAACGGACGATCGAGAGGCTGGATCGACGCCGGCTCATCGGCGCTCAATACCTGCATGCCAGTGCATCTGGCATTGACGTACACCGTTTCCAGCAAATCACCGCCGCGTCCGGGCGGCATGAACGACGATGCAGGCTGCGCGAAATATCCGGATTTGGCTACGGAATAGACCCGGCCTTCTTTCTCCAGCAGTGCGTAGGCGTATTGAATGGTCGAGATCGACACGTTCAACCGCTCGGCCAGTTGCCTCAACGATGGCAGTCGAATCGCTCCCTGGTTGCCCGGCTCGCTGATCAGTTGCGTCAGGTAGCGATAGACAGCCTGGTAGGCAAAATCAGATTCTCTCGGCTCACTCATGAGGGTACGTCCGCTGAGACGTCCGTGTGATCGGGCAGCAAAATCCCATTCAACCTTCCGCCGAGCGGTCGCCAAGAGTCACCTCGCGCTCGGGCAACTCCTGCGCTTGTGCGACGTGCTCGCCTGTCCGGACAGCCCCCATTGCATACAACCGGCAGATCAGTCGCAGTGGCAAGCCGCTGACATCGGTCATCCATTGCAAGACCTGCTCCGGTGCGTGCAGGCCCTGCATGGCGCGGTGCAGGTCCGGCATGGCGACCAGCATCCCCGGATGACAGGTGCGCAGGAATCGCTCAAGGCCGGCACCGGCATCGTTGAAGGGAGCGAACAGGAGACACACCAGTTGCGACTCGTTGAGGCCGAGATTCTTTTGCAGGGACGACGCTGCCAGCGACCGTTGCTCGGCTAGATCGCAAGAGTTGCCGAATGTGGAGACAAAACGTTCGCAAACCTGCTCTGGCGTGTTTCTGCGGCGCATCGTCGCCAAGCATTGCTGCAGATAGTCCGATACGCCGGTCTCATAGGTCCGGCCTTCGGTGTAACTGGCCTGCAACCCTTTCAGGTAGGCGCCGACCAGGGGATCAGCGCACTCGCCGGTGCGCGCTTCAAGCATCAGATCGTCGGCCTGAAACCCGAGGAAATCGCTGAGCAAGGGCCAGCGTTCCTCCATTTTGCCGACGACCATATCGTCAATACCGATATAGCTGGTGCGACGACAGGCTTCGAACTCGCCGAGGGGGCGCCAAGGCACCCGATCGTCTTGCGAGTAGAGTTCGCGATAACAATCGCCGCCGAGGCTGTCGAGCAGACTGAACAGCTCATCGAACCCGCCGCCCTTTCGCGACAACTCGCCAATCCCGACCTTGCGCACTGCCCTGTCCAGACCATCGAGAAACTGCTCCTGACGGCGCGCGTTGTCGCTGCTGATCAAGGCATCGACACCGTTGCTCCATCGGGCGACCTGGCCATAGAACTCAGCGGTGGTCAGATACTGGTCATCCCACAATGTCAGATCCTCATCCCATTCACGGCGATGCCCCACCATCAGCAGGTCGAGTCTGCCGGCCTCGCGCCCTTCATCGCAGATGGGCGCCAGATGGTTGAAAGGCAGGATTTCCCGATGATCGACCATCAACAACTCGACCCTCGGGTCATCATGCAGAAACAGTGCGCTGAAACTGCGATGCAGGTTGTGCAACGCCGAAGCCGGTACGCCGTTGCACCGCAGGGTCGCGACCCTCAACTGAAATGTGGCAGGTGCGCGGCCGGCGATGCTCAACTGCGCCGCGCGCAACAGGGCCAGGCTGTAGCAACAGTCGCGTGTGCCGGATTGAATCACCAACACCTTGAATTCACCGATGCGATCCATGCCCCCGGCAGCGACCGCCAGACGCTGGATCAACAGCTGCAATGCCGTGCGCTCGGCCCGGGAAAAGAAACTCAGCAGTCGTTGCAGAACTTGCTGGTAGACATAGTTCATTGCCTGATCATGGATCGTGCTCATCAGTACTTCACCCGGTATCAAAGGTTTTATATCGCGCGGCCGAAAATGGCGGACGCGCAATCATTCTTCATTAATTAATAGACGCTTAAATGCTAACACTTATGTTTTTGTAGTTATTTGAAACAGTTGAGCGCATGGCATTCAAGAATCACGAGCGACATGGCTGAAAGCCCCGTCGCTGCTGGACTCCTCGCAAGGCAGAATTTTCCTAGGAAACTTCTTACAAGCCCCTGCACATAATGAGCACAAGAAAAAAAGAAGGGATTACATGGCAGCCCTACAAACTTTAAACAGAAGTTTGAGGTGCGATGATAAACAGCCGTTTGATACTGCACAGAACAAATAGAATGCACAGACATAGCTCATTCCTTGAGATGAAAGTAGTCATTCAATTATCAGGGTCTGGAGGGCAATTAGAAGATACAGATCGAGAGCAAAAACCAGTTCAGTTGCTGAACGTCCCCAGGCGTCTGGCCCAGGGGTTTCTCGATATCTGAAGGATTAAACGCACAAGAGTCCGTGGGGCCACGGACTCTGATTGGAAGGGTCAGGCAGTTTCGATTTGCAGGGCAACCCGCTCGCGGCATGGGCACTCGTCCATGTAGCGGTGAGCTTCGACAAACTCGTTGAACGGAAACACACGCGTTTTTAGCGGCAGCAGCACACGGTCGGCAGTGAGCTGGTTGATATCACGCAAGGCACGCTGCAAGGCTACGTGATCCTGAACGATGCCGAGCTCCGGCTTGCCGGTGAAGTTGCCGATGCAATGCACGAAGAACTGAATGTTCTTCTGGAACGCTGCGCAGGCCGGGAATGGCGTCTGGTTGCCGCCCTGCAGGCCGTACAGCACCAGGCTGCCACGCGGTGCCAGTACATCGCCGAGCAGCGACATCTGTGGCCCGCCGAGACCGTCGAACACCACGTCGACACCGCGGTTGTCGGTGATCTTGTTGATCCGCATCAACAGGTCTTCTTCTTCGGTGACGATCACTTTCTCGGCACCGAGAGACAGCAGGTACTCACGCTCCTCCGCCGTTTTGGTGGCAGCAATCACCCGCACACCCAGCGCCTTGCCCAACTGGACGAAGGACGGACCGGCACAGTGGCTGGCGTCGGTCACCAGGGCGAACTGCCCGGGTTTGACCCGTGCCAGATCAACGTAACCGAAATAGGCGATCAACAGCGGCGTGTAATGCACGCTGGCTTCAATCGGGCTGAGCACGTCGGGATAACGGGTCAGCGCGGTGCGCGGCAGAACGATCAGTTCGCCGTAGACCGGATAATCATTGGGGCTCTCGGCCGGGAAGCTGGCCACCTTGTCGCCCACGGCCAGATCTTCGACGCCGTCGCCGATGGCCGTGACCACGCCGGCCATTTCATGACCGAGGCCGGAAGGCAGACGCGCCTGGGACGACGCCAGATTCTGGCGCCAGAGCGTGTCATACCAGCTGATGCCGATCGCCTCGACACGCACCTGCACTTCGCCAGGACCTGGCTGAGCAGCCGCATGCTCTTCGCATTTGAGCACCTCGGCTGGACCAAACTTGTGAAAACGGATCGTGCGGGACATCGCAAACCTCGTCAAAGTAACCTCTAATGCCATGAACTCTATCTGGGCTTTCCAGCCAAGACTATCAGTGGCTATTAATAGTCGACATGCCTGTCATTGATTCCGCAGCATGGTCAGCATTGAGAAAATCCATGAAAAAACTGCTGCCGCCTTCTCAGTAAAGCTGAATTACCCGGTGCAGACTACCAGCCTTTCCCCGTAAGATTCATGCCGGCCATTGTTCTCATATGGTCGCTCTCGTCAAGCTTGATGACTCTGCCAGGACTCCAGATGAATCGTAATGACCTGCGTCGTGTCGACCTCAACCTGTTGATCGTGTTCGAAACGCTGATGCATGAGCGCAGCGTGACCCGTGCGGCGGAGAAGCTGTTTCTCGGCCAGCCAGCGATCAGCGCGGCGCTTTCACGCCTGCGCGGCCTGTTCGACGACCCCTTGTTTGTGCGCACCGGGCGCAGCATGGAGCCTTCCGCCCGCGCGGTGGAAATCTTCGCCCTGCTCTCCCCGGCCCTCGACTCGATTTCGACGGCCGTCAGCCGCGCAGCGGAATTCGACCCGGCGACCAGCACTTCGGTATTTCGCATCGGCCTGTCGGACGACGTGGAATTCGCGTTGCTGCCAATGCTGCTCAAACGCCTCCGCGCCGAAGCCCCCGGCATCGTGCTGGTGGTGCGCCGCGTCAACTACATCCTGATGCCCGGCCTGCTCGCCTCCGGCGAAATCTCCATCGGCGTCAGCTACACCACCGACCTGCCGGCCAACGCCAAACGCAAGGTCCTGCGCCGCAGCGCACCCAAATTGCTGCGCGCCGATACTGTGCCGGGGCCGTTGAGCCTGGACGATTACTGCGCCCGACCGCATGCGCTGGTGTCGTTTGCGGGCGACCTCAGTGGTTTCGTCGATGAAGAGCTGGAAAAGCTCGAGCGTAAACGCCATGTGGTCCTGGCGGTGCCGCAGTTCAACGGATTGGGTACGCTGCTGGCGGGCACCGACATCGTCGCGACCGTCCCCGATTACACGGCGGACGCGCTGACGGCGGCTGGTGGTCTTCGCGCGGAAGATCCACCGTTGCCGACGCGCACGTTTGAACTGCATATGGCTTGGCGGGGGTCGCAGGATAACGACCCGGGGGAGCGGTGGTTGCGGTCGCGGATTCAGATGTTTTTTGGGGATCCGGATAGCCTGGCATAGCCTTTGCCATAACGAGTTATAGAGATTGTTGAATGTGGCAGTGGCTTGCGGCATTCTTCGCGACGAAATTTCCAGGGACGGTAAATTCCATGCGTGCTGCACGTATACAGACACCCGTCCCCTTCGCTATTTCGAACACCATCAAGGTGATTGAAAGCGAACACGCGCAACCGTCGCAGTTGCTTGGTCTGAAATATTGAAACGGAACTTCACATGAGCGGAAAACCTGCTGCACGCCTGACAGATCCCACTAGTTGCCCTCTACCGGGACATGGAACAAATCCGATCGCCAGTGGCTCGCCCAATGTCAACTTTGACGGGCTTGCTGCGGCCCGGATGGGCGACAAGTCCGCTTGCGGTAGCCCCATCACCGGAGGCGTCAGTGCAACGGTTTTTATCAATGGTTTGAACGCTGCGACGAAAGACAGCACGGGCGGGCACGGCAATGTGGTTGTGGGTGGTTCCGGAACAGTCATCATCGGAGACACATTCGTCCCGGCACCTTTCAGCGGCCTGCTACCGATGCCTGTGCACTTCAGCGACAAGATCAAATTGATCGACGAAAGCACCGGTGAACCGATGCCCAATCATGGTTACGCGATTCAGCGTGCTGATGGCAGCTTCGAGTATGGAACCAGTGATGCGTCGGGATTCACACACGTCGTGAGTTCACACTTGGCAGAAACCATAAAACTGTTTTTGGAAGATTGACAACCATGCCGGCAGAGCAAATCAAACTTCCCAATGGCAATACCGCAAGCCTGTCCGTCACACCGACATTGACAGTCGTGAAAGATCAGACTGTAAAGACGGCCCCCGTTCCAGCGAAGAAGGCTATCGTCTTTTTCATTGGTGGAGCTGCCGACCAGGAGAAATACTATTTCCAGGGAGCTTTCCACAATATCGATGACGCCCAAAAACTGCTCGATGCAAAAATCGCCGGCAACAAAAAGCTGAAGACGAAATATACCGGACTCCCAAAAAGCTATAAGGACGCAAGGGGTTCCGGCGACATTCAGACTCACTTTATAGACAACATACCCAGTAAATCCTGTCCGGTTTACATCGTTGGTCATAGCCTCGGTGGATGGAATGGCGCACATCTGTCGCAGATCCTGTCCGAGGCCGGTTACACCATTAAATTTTTGGTGACGCTCGATCCAGTGGGTGAAGGTTTTTTTGTATGGCTGGGTTCCGACATCTACTTTTCTGAACCAACACCTGTCGCTGAAACATGGATCAACATCCGGGCGAATGCCAGCAAGCCTGATAATTCTGATGGCGTCGCTGATTTCGGGGAGCGCTGGATAATCGAGGCAGGTCCGACCGTCAATAAAACCATTGATCGACACCATGCCTCGGCTGACTGGATGTTTATTGAGCCTGTTCAAGGGGCCAAGTCCGCCTGCGATCTGATTTTTGATTCAATCAACGGTATCTTCGGCCAATGAACGGACTACGCGGTGTCATTTACCTTGCATTGCTTCTCTGTAGTGGCTGTGTCAAAACGGCCAGCATTCCACCGGCCGATCTCACGTTATCGTCCTTCAGAATGGGTTCCAGTAATCTGTTCACGGCACACTTCAGCTCCACTGTGGATTTGCAGAACGCTTTCAGTGATTACGAACAGTCCAATCAGCTCTCACCGACCCTGATTTGCTCCCTGAATCGAGACACGGAGTTCTCATCCGAGCATCCAATTGCCGTAAAAGCTGAAGGGCGAGTAATCGCCAGCAGTCAAACCAAACCCAATTACAAGTTTTCCTCCGAACTCATCTTTTACTACACCAACCCGAATGGAACTCAACGCGACTTGAATGACTATGACGCCATCAAGCCGTTGCTCGAGTCGCAAAATTCGATCCCATGCAAAGTTCGGATAACCGCCTATGGGTACGAAGCCTATTACTCGAATACGCTATTGATTCCGTCCAGGGTTATGATTGAGCAGATTTTCAGATAGACGCTAATCGAAGGTCTATTGCCGGCCCTGTCGCAAGGCGGGGTCGGCATTTTTAATCCTCGCGTAATCACCACCGTACAGTTTCACAACCGACCTTTGCGTCTCAGGTAACAGAGAATTGCCCTGAAACCAATTGATAGCCCCCTAACGAAAGGTGCATGCTAGAGGGCTTCCCTCGGGCTTATATCATTCCGAATGATAGTTACCTTCGTGTCATTCGATTCGTTTGCCATCTACCCGCCGAGCATCATCCGCCCATCTTCAATACATTGGCGGATGCATCCATGGAACAATCACTCAAACATTTGCGCTTCCCGTTGGCTATGTTGGCCGTGCTGGTGATGAGCGCCTGCGGCAAGACTCCGGAAACCGCCGCCACCATGCCTGCTGCCAAAGTCAGCGTGGCCAAGGTGCTGGAACAACCGGTCAACGAGTGGGACGAATTCACCGGGCGTCTCGAGGCGCCGGAAACCGTTGAAATCCGTCCGCGGGTCTCCGGCCAGATCGACGAAGTCGCCTTCACCGAAGGTGCGCTGGTCAAGAAAGGCGACCTGCTGTTCCAGATCGACCCGCGTCCGTTCCAGGCCGAGGTCCGCCGCCTCGAAGCTCTGGTAGCCCAATCCCGCGCCAATGCCACCCGCAGTGAAAACGAAGCCGGCCGTGGCGAACGCCTGCGTGCCAGCAACGCCATCTCCGCCGAACTGGCCGACTCGCGCACCAGCGCTGCCCAAGAAGCCCGTGCTGCTGTCGGCGCGCTGCAAGCGCAACTGGATCTGGCCAAACTGAACCTGAGCTTTACCCGCGTCACCGCGCCAATCAGCGGCCGCGTCAGCCGTGCCGAGATCACCGCCGGCAACCTGGTGACCGCCGACACCACTGCGCTGACCAGCGTGGTTTCCACCGACAAGGTCTACGCCTATTTCGACGCCGACGAGCGTGTGTTCCTCAAATACACCCAACTCGCCCGTCAGGGTCAGCGCGGTGCAACCACTCCGGTGTACATGGGCCTGTCCAATGAAGACGGCAACCCGCACCTGGGCCAGATGAACTTCGTCGACAACCAGGTCAACCCGAAAACCGGCACCATCCGTGGTCGCGCCGTGTTCGACAACAGCGACGGCACCTACACCCCGGGTCTGTATGCACGACTGAAACTGGTCGGCAGCGGCACCTACAACGCGATGTTGATCAACGATGAAGCGGTCGGTACCGACCTCGGCAAGAAGTTCGTGCTGGTGATGGATGGCGACAACAAGACCGTCTACCGCGCCGTCGAGCTCGGGCCGAAGATCGAAGGCCTGCGTATCGTGCGCAGCGGCCTGAACAAGGACGACACGATCATCGTCAAGGGTCTGCAACGGGTTCGCCCTGGCTCCCCGGTTTCGCCTGAAGTGATCCCGATGGCCAGCGAGCAAACCATTGCCGCTCTCGCTCAACAACGACAAGCGCTGGAAGCCAGCAACCTGCCCAAAGTCGCACCTGCCAAAGGCGCGCCGGGTTCGGTTGTGAAACTGGCTGCTGCGACCCCACGCGGTTAAGGGACGACAACTCCGATGAATTTTTCCCAATTCTTCATTTCACGGCCGATCTTCGCAGCGGTGCTGTCGCTGCTGATCCTGATCGCCGGTGCGATTTCGCTGTTCCAGCTGCCGATCAGCGAATACCCGGAAGTCGTGCCACCGACCGTGGTGGTGCGTGCCAACTTCCCGGGCGCCAACCCAAAAGTCATCGGTGAAACCGTGGCGGCTCCGCTGGAGCAAGCCATCACCGGCGTCGAGAACATGCTGTACATGTCCTCGCAATCCACCGCTGACGGCAAGATCACCCTGACTATCACCTTCGCTCTGGGCACTGACCTGGATAACGCGCAGGTGCAAGTTCAGAATCGCGTGACTCGTACCGAGCCGAAACTTCCAGAAGAAGTGACGCGCATCGGTATCACCGTCGACAAGGCTTCGCCCGACCTGACCATGGTTGTGCACTTGACCTCGCCGGACAAGCGCTACGACATGCTGTACCTGTCCAACTACGCGATCCTCAACATCAAGGACGAGCTCGCTCGCCTCGGCGGTGTCGGTGACGTGCAGCTGTTCGGTATGGGCGACTACTCGCTGCGTGTATGGCTCGACCCGAACAAGACCGCTTCGCGCAATCTGACCGCGACTGATGTGGTCACCGCCATTCGCGAACAGAACCGTCAGGTGGCCGCCGGCCAGTTGGGCGCGCCCCCTGCCCCGACTGCGCAAAGCTTCCAGTTGTCGATCAACACTCAGGGCCGCCTGGTCACCGAGGAAGAGTTCGAGAACATCGTCATTCGCGCCGGTGACAATGGTGAAATCACCCGCCTGAAGGACATCGCCCGCGTCGAACTGGGTTCTAGCCAATACGCCCTGCGTTCGTTGCTGAACAATCAGCCGGCCGTAGCGATCCCGATCTTCCAGCGCCCTGGCTCCAACGCCATCGAAATCTCGAACGAAGTTCGCGGCAAGATGGAAGAACTGAAGAAAAGCTTCCCGCAAGGCATGGACTACAGCATCGTCTATGACCCGACGATCTTCGTGCGCGGCTCCATCGAGGCGGTGGTTCACACCCTCTTCGAAGCACTGATTCTCGTGGTTCTGGTAGTGATTCTGTTCCTGCAGACCTGGCGCGCCTCGATCATTCCGTTGGTGGCGGTGCCGGTATCGTTGATCGGTACGTTTGCGGTGATGCACCTGTTCGGCTTCTCGCTCAACGCGCTGTCGCTGTTCGGCCTGGTACTGGCGATCGGTATCGTGGTGGACGACGCCATCGTGGTGGTTGAGAACGTCGAGCGGAACATTGAACTGGGGCTCAACCCCTTCGATGCGACCAAAAAGGCCATGGGCGAAGTGACCGGCCCGATCATTGCCACGGCGCTGGTGCTGTGTGCGGTGTTCGTACCGGCGGCATTCATCTCGGGCCTCACTGGTCAGTTCTACAAGCAGTTCGCACTGACCATCGCGATCTCGACCGTGATCTCGGCCTTCAACTCGCTGACCCTGTCGCCAGCGCTGGCCGCTGTGTTGCTTAAAGGTCACGACGCACCGAAAGACCGCTTCTCGCGAGTGCTGGACAAGATCTTCGGTGGCTGGCTGTTCCGTCCGTTCAACCGTTTCTTCGACCGTGCCAGTCATGGCTACGTCGGCACCGTGCGCCGGGTTATCCGTGGCAGCGGCATCGCCCTCTTCCTGTACGCAGGCCTGATGGTGCTGACCTTCTTCGGTTTCTCCAGTACGCCGACCGGATTCGTACCCGGCCAGGACAAGCAATACCTGGTGGCCTTCGCGCAACTGCCGGACGCCGCGAGCCTGGACCGTACCGAAGACGTGATCAAACGCATGTCCGACCTGGCACTGAAACAGCCTGGCGTGGAAAGCGCCGTAGCGTTCCCGGGCCTGTCGATCAACGGCTTCACCAACAGCCCGAACGCCGGCATCGTGTTCGTGACCCTGAAACCGTTCGACGAGCGTAAAGACCCGAGCATGTCCGCCGGTGCGATTGCCGGTGCCTTGAACGGCCAGTACGCCGGGATTCAGGAAGCCTACATGGCGATCTTCCCGCCGCCGCCGGTACAAGGCCTGGGCACCATTGGTGGTTTCCGCCTGCAAATCGAAGACCGGGGCAACCTGGGCTACGAAGAGCTGTACAAGGAAACCATGAACATTATTGCCAAGAGCCATAACGTTCCGGAACTGGCCAACCTGTTCACCAGCTACACCGTGAACGTGCCGCAGGTCGATGCCGCCATCGACCGCGAAAAAGCCAAGACCCACGGCGTGGCCGTCAGCGACATCTTCGACACCCTGCAGATCTACCTGGGTTCGCTGTATGCCAACGACTTCAACCGCTTCGGTCGTACCTATCAGGTCAACGTTCAGGCAGAGCAACAGTTCCGCCTCGAATCCGACCAGATCGGCCAGCTGAAAGTACGCAACAACAAAGGCGAAATGATCCCGCTGGCGACCTTCATCAAGGTCAGCGACACCTCGGGCCCGGATCGCGTGATGCACTACAACGGCTTCATCACCGCTGAGATCAACGGTGCGGCAGCTCCGGGCTACAGCTCTGGCCAGGCCGAAAAAGCCATCGAGAAACTGCTCAAGGATGAACTTCCGAACGGCATGACCTACGAGTGGACCGACCTGACCTACCAGCAGATTCTGTCCGGCAACACCGCGCTGTTCGTGTTCCCGCTCTGCGTACTGCTGGCATTCCTGGTGCTCGCGGCTCAATACGAAAGCTGGAGCCTGCCACTGGCGGTGATCCTGATCGTACCGATGACCCTGCTGTCGGCCATCACCGGTGTGATCATCTCTGGCGGCGACAACAACATCTTCACCCAGATCGGCTTGATCGTACTGGTGGGCCTGGCGTGTAAGAACGCGATTCTGATCGTCGAGTTCGCCAAGGATAAGCAGGAAGAAGGCCTCGATCCGCTGGCCGCCGTACTGGAAGCCTGCCGTCTGCGTCTGCGGCCGATCCTGATGACTTCGTTCGCGTTCATCATGGGTGTGGTGCCACTGGTGTTCTCCAGCGGTGCCGGTGCCGAGATGCGTCACGCCATGGGTGTGGCGGTGTTCTCCGGGATGCTCGGTGTGACCTTCTTCGGTCTGCTGCTGACCCCCGTGTTCTATGTGCTGATCCGCAATTTCGTGGAGCGTAGCGAAGCGCGCAAAGCGGCCAAGGCGAACAATCTTCAAAAGCCACTGGAGGCGCACCAATGAGTCTGAAAGTCTTCCTGCCGAGCCTGCTGGTGCTGGCCCTGAGTGCCTGCGCCGTCGGCCCTGACTACAAGACCCCGACGACGGAGGCGGCGAACATCACGTCCGCCACCGACGGCGCCGCCGGCCAGAAGAACTTCGACCGTTCGAAATTCGAAGGCATCTGGTGGCAGCAGTTCGACGATCCGACTCTCAACCAGTTGGTGACCCAATCGCTGCAAGGCAACCGTGAATTGCGCGTGGCGTTCGCCCGCTGGAAAGCCGCCCGGGCGATCCGCGACGACGCCAGCAACGACGCGATGCCGACCATCACCAGCCGCGCCAGCAGCGATCTGGCCAAAGGTCAGATCCCGGGCCAGACCACCAACCGGGTCAATAGCGAGCGCTATGACCTGGGGCTGGACATGGCCTGGGAGCTGGATCTGTTCGGACGCATCCAGCGCAATCTGGAAGCCAGCGACGCCGACCAGCAAGCGGCCGAAGCCGATCTGTACCAACTGCAAGTCACCATGATTGCCGAACTGGTGGACGCTTACGGTCAACTGCGCGGCGCTCAATTGCGGGAAAAGATCGCCCTGGCCAACCTGAACAACCAGCAGGAGTCGCGCAAGATCACCATCAGCCTGCGTGACGCCGGCGTTGGTGATCAGCTCGATGTTGAACGGGCCGATGCCCGTCTGGCGTCGGTCGAAGCCAGTGTGCCGCAGTTGCAGGCGGAACAGGCCCGGCAGAAAAACCGCATCGCTACCCTGCTGGGTGAGCGTCCGGACAAACTGACCGTCGACCTGAGCCCGAAAGACCTGCCGGCGATTGCCAAGGCCTTGCCGATCGGTGATCCGGGCGAACTGCTGCAGCGTCGTCCGGACATCCTCAGCGCCGAACGCAAACTGGCGTCGGCCACGGCACGTATCGGTGTGGCCAAGGCCGACCTGTTTCCTCGGGTCAGCCTCAGCGGTTTCCTCGGCTGGACGGCCGGGCGTGGTTCGCAGATCGGTTCCTCGGCGGCCAACGCCTGGGCTCTGGGCCCGAGCATCACCTGGGCAGCGTTTGACCTTGGCAGCGTGCGGGCCCGTTTGCGTGGCGCCGATGCCGATGCCGAAGGCGCACTGGCGACCTACGAGCAGCAAGTATTGCTCGCGCTGGAAGAGTCGGAAAACGCCTTCAGTGATTACGGCAAGCGTCAGCAACGTCTGATCTCGTTGATCCGTCAGAGCGAGTCGAGCCGCAAGGCTGCCGACCTCGCCGAGATTCGCTACCGCGAAGGCACCACCGATTTCCTGGTGTTGCTCGACGCCCAGCGTGAACGTTTGAACGCCGAAGACAGCCAGGCCCAGGCCGAAGTGGATCTGTATCGCGGCATCGTCGCGATCTACAAGGCCCTAGGTGGCGGTTGGCAGCCAGAGACGGTCGCCAGCAAGTAACAGTTTTTTAAAGAGCTCCTTTGGTTGGCCGCAACCAACCAAATTTTTTGCCCCGCGTATCATTCGGTCGCGGGGCTTTTTTGTACCTGTCTTTCATGGTTTTCCAGCACGGTGACCGTGGCGGTAGTGCCGGCTCTCAGTCGGTCCTTGCCCGCGTAATCGGGATCGATGCCGATCCGCACGGGTACTCGTTGCGCCAGTTTCACCCAGGTGTAGCTGGGGTTGATGTTGGCCAGCAATCGACTGCCCGGCGCATTTTCCCGGTCAGCAATGGCAAAGGCGATGCTTTGCACGGTGCCGCCGAATTTTTCCCCGCTCATCAATTCGATCCGCACCCGATCACCCTCCTCGATCCGTGGCAGTTTGGTTTCCTCGAAATAGCCGCTGACGTAAAAGGAGCTACTGTCCACCAGCGCCAGCAACGCGCCGCCGGCCACCGCGTAATCCCCCTGACGGGTCAGCAGATTGGTGACATAACCGCTGACCGGCGCTTCGACACGGGTGCGTTGCAGATCCAGTTCTGCCTGGGTCAGCGCGGCAATCGCCAGTTGCACGTTGGCTTCGGCCAGACCGAGATTCGCCTGATTGCGTAACAGATCGGCCTGGGCCACCGCCACGTCGGTGCTGGACTTCTCCCACTCCTCACCGGAAATCGCGAATCCTTGCTTGAGCGTACGTCGCCGGCGCTCTTCACTCTGGCGTTGTTTGAGCAATGCCTCGCTGGCGACAATCGCCGCTTGCGACTGCCCGAGCGTGGCCTTTGAGACCTCCACCGAGCGCTTCGCATGCTCGACGGCGAGGCTGTAGCGCGCCGGATCGATCTCAAGCAGCAACTGGCCCTTGTCGACATGCTGGTTGTCCTGCACCGCCAGTGTGACGATGCGGCCCGAAACATCCGCCGACAGCGTCACCACATCCGCCCTCACCCGCGCATCCCGCGTCCACGGGGCCCGGGTGTAATGTTCCCAGGCGAACCAGCCAAGCACGATTGCCAGCAGCACCACCGCCAATGTCGTCAATCGAGTGAGCAACGTCTTCAAGGTTTCAGGCTCCCATCAGCAATATCAATGCGGCGCATACACAGGCGTACAAGGCGCCTTCGAACAGCGCCTCGTGCCAGACAAAACGCAGGACGCCAAGCCGGCGCAAACCCCAGTCGAGCAGCAGAAAAACCGGTATGGCCAGTAACAAAGCCTGGGCGATGGGTGGCAGGTAAACGCCGCCGATCTCGAAATCAATGGGCAAGGACGGGTTCTCCTTCAGGACGGTTGGGCTGCAAATGCTCGCCATGTCGCTCCAGAAACGACACCACGATCAACAGGGCCACACGCATGCGAAACACCGACCACAAGTGCTCATGGGTGGCGACATGCAAGGCATCCAGCTCATCGCCGAGCGCATGCAGCGTAGTCAGCAACGGTGTCAGGCGCACGTCCGGTCGGCCGGCGACGAAACGGCCGGTCTGACGCAATGCCGTCGACAGCTGCCGACCGAATGCGTCAGTGAGCAGAGTATTGTTCTGTGCCTGTTGCCTGAGCTGGTGCATGGCCACGCCCAGCGCTACACAGGCGAGACTGATTTCATACAAACGCTGCATATCCCGATCATTGGCGGCCGGCAGCACGCCCAGCATCGAGGTCAGGCGATCGACCATTCGACTTTCGAAGGCGAATTGCTGTTCATCGGTGGCCGGACTCTTGGTCAGTTGGTAGACCTGCTCCCGCGCCTCGTTATAAAAGCGCCTGATTCGAAAGGCCGGGCGGAACGGGAAGATCCAGGCATAGACAATCAGAGCCAGCATCGCTGCACTGACATAGGCTCCGGCGAATTCGAACCATTGAATGGCGGTGTTCTGCCCGGTGCCGACGTTCTGCGGACCGAGCATCAGGAAACTCGACAGCCCCAGCCCCATTCCGATACCGGCAGTGGCCGGGCTGGACAGTCCGACCGCGATCACATACAGCAAAGGCGCGAGCAACAAGGCCAACATTTCGAAATCGCTGATCGCCGGAACCAGCATGAATTGATAGAACGCCGACACCAACAAGGCCAGTCCCAGCCCTCGGGCGTAACTCTGCGCGGCAATTAAAGGACGTGGAAATGTCGCCATCAACGAACACAGAATCCCCACCAGAATCATCCCGCCCCGCGCGCCGTCCCAAGCGGTTTCGATCCAGATCAACCCGGCCACCAGCAACGCGCTGAAGGCGCGGATGGCGTTCATCGTCGCGAGGGTAAAATCCAGGTGCAAGGGGCTGGACTGGCCACGGAACATGCAGCTGGCCTCCCGCCCTTCCTGTATCGCGTCGCTCAGTTCGAGAATCTGCTCCAGCTGCTGCAACAGCCGCGCCTGTTCCCAGCGCAATGCCCAGGCCAGCGAGCGCAGGGTTGCACTCATGTCTTCCGTCAGTTGTTCGGCCTTGTAGGCGAGCGCTTCGAATTGCTGTTGCAGCGCGATGAACTGGTGCCGAACCTCGGCCGGCAATGAGCGCCCTTGCTGTGCGAGCTGATCAAGAAGTGCCAGCTCCTCGGCGCGCAGTTGCTGGATGTCCAGCGGCAGATCGCCCTCCCAGCGTTCGGTGAGCAATTCCCGCTGGTGGCGCAAAGCGGTCAGGCGCGAAGTCAGCAGCATCAGCTGATTGCCCAGCAACAGCACCAGATTGTTGGCACTGCGCAGGCGCGGAGCGTCGAAATACAAATGCCGGCGCAGCCCTTCAAGGGCGCTGATTTCCCCCAGCAGCTGCATTTGCCGGCGCTGAAAGTCCGCGTCGCTTTCTTCGGTGCGAAGCACAGCGGCGGCATGGGTGGCGGCGAGCTTGATCACCTGATCGACCTTCGCGAAATAGTTGCGCGATACCGCCTCTGGCCGCGCCGTCAGCAGGCTGACCACGCATACGCACGCTACCGCCAGCAAGGTTTCGGTAACCCGGGTGACCGCCAGCAGAAAGGTGCCGTCCTGATCCGGAATCGCCAATAGCGCCACCACCACGGCGGTGTACCCGCTAAGCACGAACGCCTGGGAGCTGGTGTAACGCAACAACGTGCCGCCGGCTGTGCACAGGGCCAGCCATAGCGCCAGAGTCGTGATGAACGGCAACGGCGCCTGGGGGAAAATCGCCATCAGCAGCACCGCCACCGCCGCACCGAGGGTCGTGCCGATGATTTGCCCGAAGCTGCGTGCCAGCGCCATCCCGGCGAGTGGCTGGCTGATGATAACGACGGCCATGATCGACCACTTCGGTTGATCCAGATCGAACAGGAACGCCAGATACAAGGTCAGCAATCCGGCGGCAATGGTGCGCAAACCAAACAGCAGCACTGCCTGGCTGGGGTGGATCACCGCCTTGAAATAAATAAGCAGGGATTGCATGGGTAGCCTCTTCGAAACAACTTCTGCAAGCGTAGACACTGCAAGGAGGGCATGACGGCGAACAGGGTCGACACGAGTTGTAGGTCGATTCAACGCCTGTAGTAGGCCATATCGGGCAGAGGGTTTGACTCACGGCGCGAGCTGACAGAAGCTTGCGACCTCCGCTACAAAACGAAAGTTTCGGAAATTCGCATGCCTCAGTCTCGCCGCTATTTGCTCATCAGCCTCGGCCTTGTGCTGGTCCTCTTCGTGGCCTGGCTGTCATTGCGCAGTACCGCGCCCGTGGTGCCGGAAGCGATCAAGCATGGGTACAGCGAAGCGCTGGCCGCCGCTCGGGCTGGCCAACCGGGTGCCGCGCGGGTTTTGTATCAGCAACTGGGGCGTCCGGATCTGTCGGTCAAACGGCGTGTCTGGCTGCATGCCGAGTTGCCCAATTACCCAAGCCCGCAGGCCTTGAAGCTGGCGGACGCCGATCTGCAAAACGAGTCGCCGGATGTGCGGCTGGCAGCAATCAAAAGCGTGACCGGCCTGGTGCCGGGCGGGCAGCGCAGCCTGCTGCTGGGTCCGTTGCTCGACGATGAAGATCAAACCGTCCGCTTCGCCGCGATCAACGCCCTGCTCGGCTTGTCTCCGGATCAACTGGGCTTGTATTTCGCGCCGCTCCAGCAAGGCATCGACGTGTGGGAACAGGCGCTGAAGGCCCAGCCGGAAAGCGCCGCCAACTATGCGCAACTGGCGCGCCTGTATCTGCACAATGCCGAATTGAAACAGGCGCAGGAAGCGCTGGAACAAACCCTGCGCCTCGACCCGGGCAACCTGCCGGCGCTGGTGATGCAGATCGAAGTACTCGACCGCCAAGGCCAGAGCGATGCCGCGCGGCAATTGCTCGCCCGACAATTGAAGGCCCAACCCGATTCGGCTTATCTGCAACACGCGCTGGGCCTCTGGCTGCTGCACCACGATCAACGCGAGTACGCCCTGCTCGGTTTGTCCAAAGCCGTGGAGCTCGAGCCCGATAACAAGGACTATCGCTACGACCTCGCCACGACCCTGCACAGCGCCGAAGAACTGGAAGCGGCGCAAAAGCAGTTGCAGGAAATCGTCCAGCGTCATCCTGCCGATCGTAAGGCGCGGGTGTTGCTGATCAACTACTGGAAAGAAAGCGGTCAGTTGCAGAACGTGCAGATTCTGCTGGCGCAGCTCGAACAGATGAACCCGGACGATCCCTCTTTGCAGCAAGGTCTCTAGCGGCCTTCGCGACACATCCCGCAAGAAAATCGGAACCGTCGCCACGGCAAAAGGTCAAGTAAACAGGCAGTGCCAAAACGGCGTCCGGCGCCCGCTGCCGCGTTTCCCCTAGTCATGAGAGGGCATTTTTTGTCTACATCGAACGCGTTGATCAGTGCAAAAGCCGCCACCGGCATCGAGGGTCTCGACGATATCCTGGCTGGTGGTTTGTCCCGCAGTCATGTTTTCTTGCTGGAGGGCGAGCCTGGAACCGGTAAAACCACAGTCGCGTTGCATTTTTTGCTGGCCGGCGCCCGTGCCGGCGAACGTTCGTTGTACATCACGCTGTCCGAAACCGAGCGCGAATTGCGCCAGGGCGCGGCGTCCCACGGTTGGGAACTGAACGAAAACATCGAAATTTTCGAGCTGACGCCGCCCGAAAGCCTGCTCAACGCCGAGCATCATCAGAGCCTTCTGTACTCCTCGGATCTTGAACTGGGCGAAGCGACCAAGCAGATTTTCGAAGTGGTCGAGCGGTTCAAACCCACGCGGGTTGTGCTCGACAGCCTCTCGGAAATCCGCCTGCTGGCGCAAAGCTCCCTGCGCTACCGTCGACAGATCCTGGCGATCAAGCATTATTTCGTGCGCTACGACGCCACGGTATTGCTGCTGGACGACCTGACCACCGAATCCCTCGACAAAACCGTGCACAGTGTCGCGCACGGCGTGATCCGCCTCGAAGAACTGACCCCCAACTATGGCGCCGAACGCCGTCGCGTGCGGGTGATCAAGTACCGAGGCCAGAAATACCGCGGAGGCTTCCATGACTTCACCATCATGGGCGATGGCGTGCACGTCTTCCCGCGCCTGGTGGCGGCCGAGCACCGGGGCGATTACCCACGGCTGCAACTGTCCAGCGGCATCAAGGAAATGGACGCCCTGCTCGGCGGCGGTATCGAAACCGGCTCCAGCACGCTGATTCTGGGTCCGGCGGGGACCGGCAAATCCTTGATCACCATGATTTTCGCGGCAGCCGCCGTGGCGCGTGGTGAAAAGGCCGCGCTGTTCATTTTCGACGAAGAACTGGGCCTGCTGTTCGAGCGCATGAATAACATTGGCATCGACCTCAAGGCCCTGCAGGCCACCGGCAATCTGCTGATCGAACAGGTGGATGCTGCCGAGCTTTCTCCTGGCGAGTTTTCCCACCGGGTGCGACGCTGCGTCGATGAAGGTGACATCAAGACCGTTGTGATCGACAGCATCAACGGCTATCAGGCCGCGATGCCGGAAGAGAACGCGCTGGTATTGCACATGCACGAACTGTTGCTGTACCTGAACCGCAAGGGCGCCGCGACGTTCATGACCGTCGCCCAGCATGGACTGGTCGGCGACATGCAGGCCCCGGTAGACATTACCTACCTCGCCGACACAGTGATTCTGCTGCGTTATTTCGAAGCCCTCGGCAAGGTACGCCGGGCGATTTCGATCATCAAGAAACGTACCGGCAGCCATGAATCGACCATTCGTGAATACCGCATTTCCAAGCAAGGCATGACCATCGGTGAACCGCTGGAAGCCTTCCAGGGTGTGCTGCGCGGAGTCCCCACCTACCTCGGCGCGAGTAACCCGCTGCTCAAGGATGACAACTTGTGACCGTCACCGTACCGCTGTCGGAACGGGCGCTGATCCTTGCGCCCCTGGGTCGCGACAGCCAGGTTGCGCTGATGATCCTCAACGAGGCCGGCTACGGTGGCCTGATCACGCCCGATCTGGCCACCCTGTGCACCGAACTTGAACCCGGCGCCGGGCTGCTGCTGATCGCGGCCGAGGCCCTGAATGGTCCGGAACTCGAAGGCCTGCTGCTGTATCTGGAGCAACAACCGGCGTGGTCGGACTTGCCAATTGTCTTGCTCACCCATCACGGCGGATCCGGACAAGGACCTTCGTCGCAGCTCAGCAAATTACTGGGCAACGTGACGTTCCTTGAGCGCCCTTTTCATCCGGCAACGTTGGTCAGCCTGATTTCCACCGCCCTGCGCGGGCGACGACGACAGTACGAGGCCCGCGACCGCCTGATCGATCTGAGCAATAGCGAGCGACGCCTGCAATCGACCCTCGAAACCCTCGAGCAGCAAGTCGAAGAACGCACAGCGCAACTACGGCACAACGAAGAAGCCCTGCGCCAGTCGCAGAAGATGGAAGCGGTCGGCCAGCTCACCGGCGGTATCGCCCACGACTTCAACAACATGCTGACCGGCATCATCGGCAGTCTTGAATTGCTACGCCGTCGGTTGGCCCGTGGCCGCCTGGATGATCTCGACAGCCTGATCGACCTCGGTGTGACTTCGGCCAACCGCGCCGCCGGCCTGACCCATCGGTTGCTGGCTTTCTCCCGTCGCCAGTCGCTGGACTCCAAAGCCGTGCAGATGAACGAGCTGGTGCAGTCGATGGGCGAACTGCTGCAACGCAGCCTCAACGAAAGCATTCAACTGGACATGCGCCTGCACGAACAATTGTGGGTGGCCGAGGCCGACCCCAACCAACTGGAAAGCGCCCTGCTCAACCTGGTGATCAACGCACGCGACGCGATGCCCGACGGCGGCAATCTGGTGGTCGAGACGGGCAATCAGGTGCTGGATCGCGACTACACCGCGACCTATAGCAATCTTGAGCCCGGTGATTACGTCGTATTGAGCGTGACCGACAATGGTTGCGGCATGCCGGAGAGCGTGATCAATCGCGCGTTCGACCCGTTTTTCACCACCAAGCCAATCGGCCAGGGCACCGGGTTGGGCCTTTCGATGATCTATGGGTTCAGCAAGCAATCCGGTGGTCATGTGTCGATCGACAGCAAAATCGACGAGGGCACCACGGTCAAACTCTATCTGCCGCGCTTCCAGGGCGAATCACTGCCTCACGCGCCAGCGGACACGGAGCAGGCGCCGAACGCCGTGGAAGGCGAAACCGTCTTGATCGTCGAAGACGACCCGGCCGTGCGCGTGCTGGTCAGCGCGGTATTGAGTGAATTGGGTTACGGGTTTGTCGAAGCCGGCGACGCTGACGGTGCCATGCCGATTCTGGATTCGGAGCAACGTATCGATCTGCTGATCAGCGATGTCGGCCTGCCGGGCATGAATGGTCGGCAACTGGCGGAAATCGGTCGGCAATACCGGCCAGACTTGAAGGTCCTGTTCATCACAGGTTACGCCGAGCACGCGGCGGTGCGCGGCGGATTCCTCGACCCAGGCATGCAGATGATCACCAAGCCGTTCACCTTCGATCTGTTGACGGCGAAGGTGCGGGAAATGATCAAGAGCTGAGGCGGTTAACGCCTCAGGCCAGCAATTCCTGAATCTTCTCCTGCAACACATCCAGATCGAACGGTTTTTCCAGGATCGGCGCCCGACGGGTAATAGGGCTGCCGGTCTCGCGGATTTCCTGCGGATAACCGCTGATGAAGATCACCTTCAGATCAGGGCGCAACTTGACGGCGGGTTCGGCGATCTGCACGCCGGAGATCCCGCCAGGCAGGCGGAAATCAGTAATCAACATGTCCAGATGCGGCTTGCTCGCCAGAATCTCGAACGCCTGCTCGCCGTTTTCGGCCTGCAATACGCGATAGCCCTGGCCTGACAAATAATCGGTCAGGACCATCAGGATCACCGGTTCGTCCTCGACGACGAGTACTACATCTTGTGCATCTACGCTCATGGGAAGCCTTTGTTCGGTCAATAGCTGCTGATACGACCGTGTGGTCACTCAGAGGTTGCGTTTGTTTTGCCGTTTTCCTGGAGCGGCAGACAAACGCGAAACAGGGCGCCCTCGTTGATCTTGCTTTCGACGACGATGGAGCCGCCATGGGCGGCGACGATCTGCTCGGAAATGAACAGACCCAGTCCGAGGCCGGCCACCACCGTCTTGGCAGAGACCCGTTCGAACTGTTGAAAAATACGTTTCTGGTTCTCCTCGCTGATGCCGATGCCCTGATCCTGAACTTCGACCCGGGCTTCATTGCCTTCGCGATAGACCCGAACCTGGATCGGACTTTTGCCGCCATAACGCAAGGCGTTGGTCAGCAGGTTCGACACCACTTGCTCGATACGGAACTCGTCCCACTGCCCTTCCACCGGCTCGGTCACGGTGAAGCTGACTTCGGTCTCGGCAGCTTCGATCTGCTGGGCGAAATTCTCCAGCAGAGTGCTCACCAGTTGCGCGAGATCGAAGCGACTCGGTCGGATCGACAGCTTGCCGGTGCGGATCCGCGACACGTCGAGCATGTCCTCGATCAGGCGGATCAGGCTTTTGATCTGGCGCTCGTCGCGGTCGACCATGGCGTGCATCTTGTCGAGGGTGAATGCGGCGGCGTTGTCCCGGGCCAGGTGCATCTTGCGCAGTTGGGTTTCGAGGATAAGGCCGTTGAGCGGCGTGCGCACTTCGTGGGCGACGATCGACATGAAATCGTCACGCATGCGCACCGCCTGCTCCAGTTCGCCCTGGGTGCTTTGCAGTTGCTGCAACAGCGCTTCCTGCTCGCGACGGCTCTGCTCGAGGGCTTCGACCTGTTGCTTCATCGCCTTGCTCTGGCGGTACAGGTCGACGAAGACGTTGACCTTGCTCTTCACCGCGTGGATATCCAGCGGCTTGTGCAGGAAATCCACCGCACCGCTTTCATAGCCCTTGAACGCGTAATTGAGTTCACGGCCGGCGGCGCTGACAAAGATGATCGGGATGTTCTTGGTTTTCTCGGTGCCACGCATCAGCTCGGCCAGCTCGAAGCCGTTCATGCCAGGCATCTGCACGTCGAGGATGGCCATGGCGAATTCGTGTTGCAGCAGCAGCGACAGCGCTTCGTCCGCCGACAGCGCTTTGTAGACGGTGCGGTCTTCGCGTTTGATCAGCGCTTCGAGGGCCAGCAGGTTCTCGGGCAGATCGTCGACGATCAGCAGTTTTGCCTGGATATTACTCAGCATGCGATTCGTTCCAGCTCGACAAGCAGACGGCCGATGCCGTGGATGGGAAGTATGTAATCCGGTTGATGCGTCTTCAGCGCCGCCCGGGGCATGGTCGCGACCTGCGCTTCGTCCGGGTCCTGCACGATGGTCAGCCCGCCCTGGCGTTTGACCTGCGCCAGGCCCCGCGCGCCATCGTGGTTGGCGCCGGTCAGCAACACGGCGGCCAGCGCCGGCCCGTAGGCATCGGCGGCGGATTCGAACAGAAAATCGATTGAAGGCCGCGAGTGATGCAGACGGTCTTCAAGGCTCAGCGACAGGCTGAAATCCTGCTCTACCGACAGGTGATAACCCGGCGTCGCGAAATAAACAGTGCCGGGCGTGATGTCCTGTTTGTCGATGGCTTCTGCCACCGGTAGCGCCACTCGCCGGGCAAACACCTCGGCGAGCTGACTGCGGCGCTCTTCCGGCAGATGCAGGACGATGATGATCGGCAGCCCGAACCCGGCACGCAGTGAACCGAGCATCGTCAACAAAGCCTCGACGCCACCGGCGGAAGCTCCGACCACAATCGCCTCGACCCGAGGCAAATCCGCTGCAATGTTCATGATTTGCGGTAGATCCGTTCTTGTTTCACCAGCGGTTCGAACTGGTTGGAGTAGCCGGAAAAATCCAGAGTTTCCTTGCTGCCCAGTACCAGGAATCCACGGTGGCACAACGATTCATGGAACAACCCAAACGCCCGATCCTGAAGTTTTTTGTTGAAGTAAATCAACACGTTACGACACGAAATTAATTGAGTTTCGGAGAATACACTATCGGTCGCCAGGCTGTGATCGGCGAAGGTCACGTTCTCGCACAGGCTCTTGTCGAAAATCGCGTAGCCATAGGCTGCAGTGTAGTAGTCGGCGAACGAGCGCTGACCGCCGGCCTGCTGATAATTGGCGGTGTAGGCGCGCACGTTCTCCATCGAAAAGATCCCCTGCTTGGCCTTGTCCAGCGAGCGCGGGTTGATGTCGGTGGCGTAGATGATCGTGCGGTCGAGCAGACCTTCTTCGCGCAGCAGGATCGCCATCGAGTAGACCTCCTCGCCGGTGCTGCAGCCGGCGATCCAGATCTTGATCGACGGATAGGTCTTGAGCAGCGGCACCACCTCCTGGCGGATCGCCAGGAAGTGCGACGGATCGCGGAACATCTCGCTGACCGGGATCGTCAGCAATTGCAGCAACTGCATGAACGCCGTCGGGTCGTGCAGGACTTTCTCCTGCAAGGCCGAGATGGTCGCGCACTCGAACTGACTCAACGCATGTTGCACCCGGCGCTTGATCGAGGCGCCGGAGTAATCGCGAAAGTCATAGCTGTACTTGAGGTAAATCGCCTCGATCAGCAACCGCAGTTCGATTTCACTGTTTCGTTCAACGGGATTACTACGTTCCACTAAATGCGTTCCATCTTCGGTAACCACACGCGAATCAGCGAGAACAGGCGATCCAGGTCGATGGGCTTGGCCAGGTAATCATTGGCGCCCGCCTGCAGGCAGCGCTCCTGATCGTCCTTCATGGCCTTGGCCGTCACCGCGATGATCGGCAGCTTGCGCCAGCGCGGATCCTTGCGGATTTCCATGGTGGCTTCAAAACCATCCATTTCCGGCATCATCACGTCCATCAGCACCAGGTCGATGTCCTCGACTTCATTCAGTTTTTCAATCGCTTCACGACCGTTACGGCCGATCACCACGACTGCACCCTTGGTTTCCAGCGCGCTGGTCAGGGCGAAGATGTTGCGCACATCGTCGTCCACCAGCAGCACTTTGCGACCTTCGAAGACCTTGTCGCGACTGCGGGCGGTCTTGAGCATCTTCTGCCGTTCATGGGACAACTGCGATTCGACTTTGTGCAGAAAGAGTGTGACCTCGTCCAGCAGACGTTCCGGTGAGCGCGCGCCTTTGATGATGATCGAGCGCGAATACTTGCGCAGGTCGGCCTCTTCATCGCGGGTCAGATTGCGTCCGGTGTAGACGATCACCGGCGGGAACGAGCAGATGTCCTCGGTGGACATGCGCTTGAGCAGGTCGTTGCCGAGCATGTCCGGCAGCTTCAGGTCGATGACCATGCAATCGAAGATCGTCGTGCGCAGCAGCTCCAGCGCGTCTTGCGCCAGGCCCACAGCGGTGATTTCGATGTCGTCGTCGCCGATCAGGCGGGCGATGCTTTCCCGTTGCAGATCGTCGTCCTCGACCAGCAGCACGCGTTTGACCTTCTGGGTCAGCTTGGCCTCGAGACGGGCGAACACGTCCTTGAGCTCTTCGCGGGTGGTCGGTTTGACGGCGTAACCGATGGCGCCCATGTGCATCGCCGCTTCGACGCGGTCTTCCACGGAAATCACGTGCACCGGAATATGGCGGGTTTCGGCGTGTTCTTTCAGGCGTTGCAGGACGGTCAGGCCCGAATGGTCCGGCAGGCGCATATCCAGCAGGATCGCGTCCGGCACGAACTCTTTCGCCAGGTCATAACCTTCATCGGCGCCATGGGCGACCAGGCACTGATAACCCAGTTCATGGGCCAGGTCGTAAAGGATGTGAGCGAAATTCGGCTCGTCTTCCACCACTAGAATGCAACGGGTAGCGAACGGTGCCTTGTTGCGGTCATCGTTGAAGCGCGGGATGTCGACAGGCGCCAGAGGCGAAACCGCTGCGACAGGCGCGATGACCGGAGTAGAAGCCGGCGGGCTGAAGGTCAGCGGCATAACCGGCGTATCGCCCGGCTCGCTGTATTGCTGCGGCAACACCAGCGTGAAGGCACTGCCCTGCCCCGGCGCGCTGCTGACGCTGATCGAACCGCCCAGCAACGTCGCCAGATCCCGGGAGATCGACAGGCCCAAGCCAGTGCCGCCGTATTTGCGGTTGGTGGTGCCGTCGGCCTGACGGAAGGCTTCGAAAATGCTTTCCTGTTGATCCTGCGCAATCCCGATCCCCGAGTCACGCACGATGAAGGCGATGCGGTCGTCCGGCTGGCCGGCGATGGTCAGGCTGACGGTGCCCTGTTCTGTGAATTTCACCGCGTTGGACAGCAGGTTTTTGATCACCTGCTCCAGACGCTGGCGGTCGGTGAACAGGGTGATCGGCGCATCAGGCTGCAACTCAACGGTGAACGTCAGTTTCTTGTCCGCCGCCAACGGTTCGAACACGCTGCGCAGGCCGTCGGCCAGGCGCGCGACACTGGTGTTTTCCGGCATCACTTCGAGCTTGCCGGCTTCCACCTTGGAAATGTCGAGAATGTCGTTGATCAGGTTCAGTAGATCGTTACCGGCGGAATAGATCGACTCGGCAAACTTGACCTGCTCGGCGCTGAGGTTGTCCTGCGGGTTTTCCGCCAGCAGCTTGGCCAGGATCAGCGAGCTGTTCAGCGGCGTGCGCAGTTCGTGGGACATGTTGGCCAGGAATTCGGACTTGTACTTGCTCGAACGCTGCAACTCTTCGGCGCGTTCTTCGAGCTGCACCTGGGCCTGATTGAGCTCGGTGTTTTTCTGGTCCATGGCGTCGCGCTGCTCGGCCAGGGTCTGGGCCTGTTCGGCCAGTTGCTCGTTGGTCTGTTCCAGCTCGACTTGCTGGGTTTCCAGATGCGCCTGGGACTCCTTGAGAATCCGCGACTGTTCTTCCAGCTCTTCGTTGGCGGTTTTCAGCTCTTCCTGTTGTACCTGCAACTCTTCGTTGAGTTGCTGGGTTTCGGCCAGTACTTCCTGCAAGCGCTGGCGATAACGCGCCGCTTCGATGGAGGTGCCGATGTTGCCGGCGATCAGCTCCAGCAGTGCAACATCGCGATCGGTAAGCGGCCGCAGGAAACCCAGTTCGATCACGCCGTTGACCCGATCGTCATCGCTGGTCGGCACCACCAGCACGCTGTGCGGCAGACCTTCACCCAGACCGGAGCTGACCTTGAAATAGTCGGACGGCACCGAATCCAGACGAATCAGCCGCGCCTGCTGGGCAACCTGACCAACAAGGCCTTCATCGCTGTAGATCGATTGATCCTGTTGCTCCTGCTCGCGGGAGAAACCGTAGGTTGCCACGCGCTTGAGGCCGCCATGTTCTTCGCGCACATACAGCGCGGCCACCGCAGTGCCCAGGTATTGGGCGCAGAACTGCAGGATATTGCGTCCCAGCAGATTCAGCGTCAGTTGCCCCAGCACTTGCTCTGCCAGCTGGGTCTGACCGTTGCGCAGCCACGCTTGCTGTTCCAGACGAAGGGCGCTGGCCTCTTGCGCCGCGAGGGTCGCACCATAACTTTGCGAAAGGTTGAGCAAATCGCGTCGACCGACATAGGCCAGCAGACCGCTGATGCCGGCCACGAACAGCAGATAAAGGCTGATGCTCCAGATCGTGGTGCGGCGAACGTCTTCGTTGCGCGAGGCGCGCAGCAACTGTTCGGTTTCAATCACATCTTCGAACTGTTTACGTATTTCGTCGGTCAGGCGCTTGCCCTTCCCCGCTTTGACCGCCGACTTGTAATCGCCACTGGCCCGTTGCAGATCGATCATCGATTGCGCATACGTCGCCCACTCGGTTTGCAGCGCCTGAAGTCGACGCAGGCGATCGGTCTGCGCCGGATTGTCGGCAGTCAGCTCAAGCAACGTGTTGAGTGCCACGGCAATCCGGGGCTTGGCCGTCTCGTAAGGGTCGAGGAAATGCTCGTCGCCGCTGAGCAGAAACCCGCGCATGCCGGTTTCCAGGTCCACGGTGAGTTTCACCGCTTCGTTGGCGTTATTGATCACCCGGTCGGTGTGCTCCACCCACTGGATCACGGACAACAGATAAGTGATCAGCGAAATGAAGAACACGGCACTGACGACGCCGACGCCCAACGGCAAACTGACGTTGCGGCTCAGGAGTTTGCGAAACCGTTGCTCATCAACCGAAGACGGAGAGGACATGTGGCAGCCTTGTCGAACTGTTGAAAACCAGGGAGTTTGCCCCAAAACGGCGGCATGGATCCATTTTTCTCACAGTTTTAGTACTGTTTTCCCACAATTGCCTGCGCCGAATCCCAGGCCAACGGTTATCCTTGCCCGCCCGTTTGCGCCTATGCTTTTTTGTATCCATCCGGGAACTTGTGGCTATGCGCCACTTACTCATGCAAGAGCCCGGCATTTTTGATCGACCGGCGCCCCATCACCCATTCTTGAGAGCCGCCACTATGTCCAGCACCGCGTCCACCATCCTTGTAGTAGAAGACGACGCCATCGTGCGCATGCTGATCGTCGACGTGCTGGAGGAATTGGAGTTCAAGGTCCTGGAAGCGGACGGCAGCGAACAGGCGCTGGAAATCCTCAAGGACGTGAACCAGCACATCGACCTGATGATGACCGACGTCGGCCTGCCGATCATGGACGGCCGTCAACTGGCCACTGAGGCCCGCAATATTCGCCCGTCACTGCCGATTCTGTTTGCCAGCGGTTACGCCGAGACGATTGAAGTACCGGCGGACATGCATGTGATCGGCAAGCCATTTTCCATTGATCAATTGCGTGACAAGGTCAAATCCGTTCTAGAGCAATCCTGAGCACGAGACGTCGATGCCTGAGTAGAGCTTTCACGCGCCCTGCCGGTGGCTTTCTCGCTCGGACTTGCCCGACGTACACCCGATAAAAACGGATCACTCGACACGTGGGTTATGGTCTAATCCGCGCGCCTTTTTTCCGTCAATTCGTCCCAGGAACCGTTTCTCATGAGTCAGCCCGCAACCAAAGTCCTCGTCATTGGTTACGTCTGGCCGGAACCCCGATCCTCCGCTGCGAGCGGGCATGTGATGCAGATTCTCGAGACGTTCCTGCAACAGGGCTGGCAAATCACCTTTGCCAGCCCGGCCGGCACCGGTGAACATCGCGCCGATCTGACTGCTCTGGGCATTCGCGAAGTCCCGATCGAACTGAATAACAGCAGCTTCGACATCTTCATCAGCGAACTCGCCCCGGATATCGTGCTGTTCGACCAGTTCATGATCGAAGAACAGTTCGGCTGGCGCGTGGAGAAACATTGTCCCGACGCCCTGCGAGTACTGGAAACTTCGGACCTGCAAAGCTTGCGGCATGCACGGCATCAGCGGTTGAAGGACCGGCTGAAGTCCAGCGATGACACCAACGACTTCGCTGAGCTGTTTGCTCCGGCGCTGGCTGAAGAGTTCGAGCTGATGGCGGACACCGATCTGGCCAAACGCGAGATTGCCGCGCTGTATCGCTGCGACCTGAACCTGATGATCTCGCAGGTGGAAATCGAGTTGCTGGTGCAGCAGTTCAAATTGCCACCCGAGCTGTTGCACTGGTGCCCCTTGATGGTCGAGCCACCGAGCACGCCAGCGAAACCCTTTGAGGAGCGCGCGCACTTCCTGAGTATCGGCAACTTCCGTCACGCGCCAAACTGGGACGCCGTGTTGTGGATGAAATCCACCGTCTGGCCGCTGATTCGCGAGCAACTGCCAAAAGCCCAACTGCACCTCTACGGCGCCTACACGCCGCCCAAGGCAGCGGCCTTGCACAATGCCGCCCAGGGTTTTCACATCATGAACTGGGCCGAGGATGCGTTGCAGGTCATGTCCGATGCGCGTATTTGCCTGGCGCCCTTGCGTTTTGGCGCCGGAATCAAGGGCAAATTGATTGATGCGATGCTCTGCGGCACGCCGAGTATCACCACGCCCATCGGCGCCGAGGGTATGCACACCGATCAGCCTTGGCCGGGCGCTGTTTGCCGCACGGCGCAGGAACTTGCCAACACTGCGGTCGAACTTTATCGGGACGAGGCCCGCTGGCAGACAGCCCAGTCTCAGGGGGACGCGCTACTCAAGAATGTTTATCCGCAAGCCATTCATGGGCCGGCACTGATCAATAAACTGCTGGAATGCCGAGACAACATTACCCAACTAAGACATAAAAATTTTACTGGAAGCATGTTGCGACATCATTCACACAAGAGCACGCAATATATGGCTCAGTGGATCGAGGCAAAAAGCCAGAACAAATAAATGCTCTGGAAAACTATAAATACAACACCCAACAACTTGCATCACTCCTCGAATAGCCAGCCAAACGCTTAAACCTTATAAACATCCTGCAAGTGGCGTCTTGAATATTCAACAAGACGCCATTCTTATTCAATAAATTATGCAGGATGTAATCATGAGCACTTCCAACTGGATGGGGACGACCCCCGCCATTGACTCGCTGAACATCAGCGAACTGACGTTGCCCGGCACTCACAACGCAGGCAGTGACTGGAGCGCCTCCTACCCGCTTTTAGGCCCTCCGCGGCACTGGCTGGCGTGTCAGCATGACAGTTTTCATGCGCAGCTGGATCATGGGGCCCGGGCGCTCGACATTCGCCTGACCTATAACCCCAAGGCCGAAGGCCTGGAGAAATTCGTCATGCACCACAATGGCCATCGAAACTCCCGAACGTTGGGAAATCTGGTGGTAGACATCAATACTTTTCTTGAAAACAACCCCGACGAGTTCATTGTTCTGGACTTTCATAGCCTGGACGGTGATAACTTCGATTACGAATACTTCAACAAACTGATGGTGCAGTATTTGGGGCACCGCATGATCCCGCGCAACAATCAGTCCCTCAGCCTTGGAGACCTCAAGCAAGTCAACAAGACACAACGGGTTTTTGCTGCAGCCATCTCGCACTGGCAACTGGACCACAAGTTATTCCACAGCCATATCGATCATCAATGGTCCGGAAACGGCATCACCAGCCCCGGCGAGTTGAAGAAGTTCATTGAACGTGTTCTGCAAAACCCGCCAGGCAGCTGGAGACCCTGGTCTCTGTCCGCCACCAGTTACACCGCGCTGGGCGGTCCCGTCGATATCCATGGTTCGCTTAACGACTGGTTCGATCTGGATAAAAGTGATTGGGCATTGAAGTGCAACATCATTAACGTCGACTTCATGGAAGAGTCCGACCTGATGGAGTTTTGCCGGGTCGCCAACGTGATCAAGGCCGGCCAACGCTCGCGCTGAGCCGCAATGGAAACTGGCGCAACCGGCGCGACAAGAGGCATGATCGCCGGGCGATAACAAAAAAAGCGCCCGATCATGAGCCGAACAGCCCGCGTCACCGACCCCTCTTATGAACTGATGGATGACCACAACGGGTTGTCCATCATCTATCGCCAGCACGGTTTCCCCTGCCCGCTGGTGCGCTGGCACTTTCACAAGGAATACGAACTGCACCTGATCGTGGCCAGTTCGGGCAAGGTGTTCATCGGCGACTACATCGGCAATTTCTACCCGCAGACGCTGTTCCTGACCGGCCCCAATCTGCCGCACAACTGGATCAGCCAGGTGGCCGAAGACGAAGTGGTCGAGAAGCGCGACATGCTGGTCAACTTCACCGATGAGCTGTTCGAAAGCGGTCATCAGGTGTTCGCCGAGCTGAAGACCCTGGCACCGCTGCTGGAGCGTGCGCAGTACGGCATCGAGTTCCGCTGCCCGCGCACCATTCGCCAAGCGACGAACCTGCTGCAGAAGATCGCCGATACCAAAGGCATCACCCGCCTCGGGCACTTTTTCATCCTGATGGAATTGCTGGCCGCCACCGACGACTACCAACTCCTGTCCGGCGCAACCACCCCGCAACTGGCCGACGAGCACAACATTGACCGCACCAACCGGGCGGTGGATTACATCTTCGCCCACTACGCTCGCGAATTGCCGCTGGAGGAAGTCGCCGAACATCTGGGCATGAAGCCGACGTATTTCAGCCGCGTGTTCAAGCAGGCCACCGGGCGCAATTTCATCGAATTCGTCAATCGCCTGCGCATCAGCAAATCCTGCGAGCTGCTGGCGGACGGTGACAAACCGGTGACCGAGGTGTGTTTCGAGTCGGGCTTCAACAATATTTCCAATTTCAATCGGCGCTTTCAGCAGCTCAAAGGCATGACGCCGTCGCATTATCGGCGGCTGGTGGTGCAGCGCCTGACCGAGCAAAACCACGGCTGACCGGGTAAAACCTGTACGGATTCATGGCTGCCGCCCTGCTGAAACGCCCTTCCCTGCGTTTATCACGCCAATCCCGAGTGCAAAAAAGTATCGATTCAAGTGCTAGGGATGATTTGTCAGCCCTGCGTTAGAAGGCTGTAATCAGTGCACATTCTTCCCCCGCCGGAAGAACACAAAAACAATAACTGTCCTTCTGCCCCCGCCGGGTGCAGAAAAGGAGTGCACGATGCAACCCACTGCAAAAGCTCTGCTGGCCCTCACCTGCATGACCCTCAGCAGCGTCAGCCTTGGCGCCCAGACCCTGACCATCGCCACCGTCAACAACAGCGACATGATCCGCATGCAAAAGCTCTCGAAAACCTTCGAGACCGAGCATCCGGACATCAAGCTCAATTGGGTGGTGCTGGAAGAAAACGTTCTGCGTCAACGCCTGACCACCGACATCGCCACCCAGGGCGGTCAGTTCGATGTGTTGACCATCGGCATGTACGAAGCCGCACTCTGGGGTGCAAAAGGCTGGCTCGAACCGATGAAGGATCTGCCGGCCAATTACGCCCTCGACGATGTGTTCCCGTCGGTGCGCGAAGGCCTGTCGGTCAAGGGTTCGCTGTACGCCCTGCCGTTCTACGCCGAAAGCTCGATCACCTATTACCGCACCGACCTGTTCAAGGACGCCGGCCTGACCATGCCGGAGCGTCCGACCTGGGAACAGATCGCCGGCTTCGCCGAAAAACTCACCAACAAGGACAAGGAGCAGTACGGCATCTGCCTGCGCGGCAAGGCCGGCTGGGGCGAAAACATCGCGCTGATCACCACCGTGGCCAACGCCTATGGCGCACGCTGGTTCGATGAGCAGTGGAAACCGGAATTCAACGGTCCGGAATGGAAAAACGCGCTGAACTTCTACGTCGACACCATGAAGAAGTCCGGTCCGCCCGGTGCATCCAGCAACGGTTTCAACGAAAACCTCGCCCTGTTCAACAGCGGTAAATGCGCAATGTGGGTCGACGCCAGCGTCGCCGGCTCGTTCGTCACCGACAAGACCCAAAGCAAGGTCGCCGATCACGTCGGCTTCACCTACGCGCCGCATCAGGTCACCGACAAAGGTTCGGCGTGGCTGTATTCGTGGGCGCTGGCGATTCCGACCAGCTCCAAGGCCAAGGATGCCGCCAAGCAATTCAGCGCCTGGGCCACTTCCAAGGAATACGGCGAACTGGTCGCCAAGACCGACGGCATCGCCAACGTTCCGCCGGGCACCCGCGCGTCGACCTACAGCGACGCGTACATGAGCGCCGCACCGTTTGCCAAGGTCACGCTGGAGTCGCTGAAAGCGGCTGATCCGAGCAAACCGACCCTCAAACCTGTGCCTTACATCGGCATCCAACTGGTGACCATTCCTGAATTCCAAGGCGTGGGCACCCAGGTCGGCAAGCTGTTCTCGGCGGCGCTGATCGGCCAGACCACGGTCGACCAGGCTTTGACCGCCGCCCAGCAAACCACCGAACGCGAGATGAAGCGCGCGGGTTATCCGAAGTAATCCGCAAAGCTCGCTCCTGCCTCCTGTGGGAGCGGGTTTGCTCGCGAAAGCGGTGTATCAGTGAAACATTTGCTGTCTGACACGACGCCTTCGCGAGCAAGCTCGCTCCCACCGGGGATCTCCATAGGTCTGTATGACTCGGTTGTGATCACCATGAATACTTCAACTGCCAAAGCCCACATCGACCTGTCGCAGCCCCGGCGC
Source organism: Pseudomonas sp. B21-021 (assembly GCF_024749205.1). NCBI lineage: Bacteria > Pseudomonadati > Pseudomonadota > Gammaproteobacteria > Pseudomonadales > Pseudomonadaceae > Pseudomonas > Pseudomonas sp. B21-021. The sequence goes on along the minus strand of NZ_CP087192.1, from coordinate 3,198,748 downwards.
AAAAGCCGTGTGGCCAATCCCGGCTGGTTTCTGGTCAGCCCTTCGGTGGCCCTGTTGCTGCTGTGGATGATCGTGCCGCTGGGCATGACCGTCTATTTCTCGATGATCCGCTATAACCTGCTCGACCCGGGCACCAACGAATTCGTCGGGCTGGAAAACTTCACCTACTTCCTGACCGACTCCGGCTTCATGCCCGGCGCCACCAACACTTTGCTGCTGGTGGGCAGCGTGCTGCTGATCAGCGTGGTGTTCGGCGTATTGATCAGTGCGCTGCTGGAGGCCAGCGAGTTCTTCGGTCGCGGCATCGTGCGGGTGATGCTGATTTCGCCGTTCTTCATCATGCCCACGGTCGGCGCTTTGATCTGGAAGAACCTGATCTTCCACCCGGTGTCCGGGATCCTCGCCTACATCTGGAAACTGTTCGGCGCGCAACCGGTGGACTGGCTCGCTCACTACCCGCTGCTGTCGATCATCATCATTGTCTCGTGGCAATGGCTGCCCTTCGCGATCCTGATCCTGATGACCGCCATGCAGTCCCTCGACCAGGAACAGAAAGAAGCCGCCCGCCTCGACGGCGCCGGCCCGATCGCGATCTTCTGGCACCTGACCCTGCCGCACCTGGCACGCCCGATTGCCGTAGTCGTGATGATTGAAACCATCTTCCTGCTATCGGTGTTCGCCGAAATCTTCACCACCACCAACGGTGGCCCCGGCTACGCGTCGACCAACCTCGCCTACCTGATCTACAACCAGGCGCTGGTGCAGTTCGACGTCGGCATGGCCTCGGCCGGCGGCCTGATCGCCGTGGTCATCGCCAACATCGCCGCGATCATTCTGGTGCGGATGATCGGCAAAAACCTGACTGACAAAGCCTGAGGCCTGCCATGACTCTTCAACAATCCCGCCGGCTGCAAAGCCTGCTGCTCGGCACGCTGGCCTGGGCCATCGCGATCATCATTTTCTTCCCGATCTTCTGGATGGTGCTGACCAGTTTCAAGACCGAAATCGACGCCTTCGCCACGCCGCCGCAGTTCATCTTCACGCCGACGCTGGAGAATTACCTGCACATCAATGAGCGCAGCGACTACTTCAGTTTCGCCTGGAACTCGGTGGTGATTTCCTTCAGCGCCACGGCTCTTTGCCTGCTGATTGCGGTGCCGGCGGCCTACTCGATGGCGTTCTACGAAACCCAGCGCACCAAGGGCACGCTGCTGTGGATGCTCTCCACCAAGATGCTTCCGCCGGTGGGCGTGCTGATGCCGATCTACCTGCTGGCCAAAAGTTTCGGCCTGCTCGACACACGCATTGCGTTGATCGTGATCTACACGCTGATCAACCTGCCGATCGTGGTCTGGATGGTTTACACCTACTTCAAGGACATCCCCAAAGACATCCTCGAAGCCGCCCGCCTCGACGGCGCCACCCTCGCCCAGGAAATGCTCCGCGTGCTGTTGCCGATCGCCAAGGGCGGCCTCGCGTCGACCGTGCTGCTGTCGCTGATCCTGTGCTGGAACGAGGCGTTCTGGTCGCTGAACCTGACCTCGTCCAAAGCCGCGCCACTGACCGCGCTGATCGCCTCCTACTCAAGCCCTGAAGGATTGTTCTGGGCCAAGTTGTCGGCTGTCTCGACCCTGGCCTGCGCGCCGATCCTGATCTTTGGCTGGATCAGCCAGAAACAACTGGTGCGCGGCCTGTCGTTCGGCGCCGTCAAATAAGAATTCGCATGAGGAGCGCCACCATGGCCAACCTGAAAATCAAGAATCTGCAAAAAGGCTTTGAAGGTTTTTCCATCATCAAGGGCATCGACCTTGAGGTGAACGACAAGGAATTCGTGGTGTTCGTCGGCCCGTCGGGCTGCGGCAAATCCACCCTGCTGCGACTGATCGCCGGCCTTGAAGAAGTCAGCGGCGGCACCATCGAACTGGACGGGCGCGACATCACCGAAGTGAGCCCGGCCAAGCGCGATCTGGCGATGGTGTTCCAGACCTACGCGCTGTACCCGCACATGACCGTGAAGAAAAACATGTCGTTCGCCCTCGATCTGGCCGGCGTGCCTAAGGCTGAAGTCGAGAAAAAAGTCGGCGAAGCGGCACGGATTCTCGAATTGGGTCCGATGCTCGAGCGCAAGCCGAAACAACTGTCCGGCGGCCAGCGTCAGCGCGTTGCCATCGGCCGGGCAATCGTGCGCAACCCGAAAATCTTCCTGTTCGACGAGCCGCTGTCCAACCTCGACGCCGCCCTGCGAGTACAGATGCGCCTGGAGCTGCTGCGCCTGCACAAGGATCTGAAAGCGACGATGATCTACGTGACCCACGATCAGGTCGAAGCCATGACCATGGCCGACAAGGTCGTGGTGCTCAATGGCGGCAAGATCGAGCAGGTCGGCTCGCCGCTGGACCTGTATCACAACCCCGCCAACCTGTTCGTCGCCGGTTTCCTCGGCACGCCGAAAATGGGCTTCCTCAAGGGCCAGATCGTGCGGATCGATGGCGCGAGCTGCGAAGTCTCGCTGGACGCCGGCACCCGCATCACCCTGCCGTTCAATGCGGCGAACCTGAGCGTCGGCAGCGCCGTGACCCTGGGCATTCGCCCGGAACATCTGGAACTGGCGCAAGCGGGCGACTGCACCCTGCAAGTCACCGCCGACGTCAGCGAACGGCTGGGCAGCGACACCTTCTGCCACGTCAAGACCAACGCCGGCGAAGCCCTGACCATGCGCGTACGCGGTGATCTGGCGAGCCGATACGGCGAACAACTGAACCTGCACCTGGACGCTGCCCACTGCCATCTGTTCGATGCCGACGGTGTGGCGCTGACCCGCCCGTTGCGCGCGGCCGCCTGATTTCGAGACTGACCCGATGAAACTGAACAAGCAAAACCTCAACCGCCTGGCCGCCGAAGTGAAACTGCCGGCCTACAGCCTCAGCGACACCCGCCAGGGCATCGCTCACATTGGCGTCGGCGGTTTCCATCGCGCGCATCAGGCGTATTACACCGATGCGCTGATGAACACTGGCGAAGCGCTGGACTGGGCCATCTGCGGCGTCGGCCTTCGCGCCGAGGACCGCCGCGCCCGGGACGACCTCAAGGAGCAGGATTACCTGTTCACCCTGTTTGAACTCGGCGACAGCGACGACACCGAAGTCCGCGTCATCGGCGCGATCCGCGACATGCTGCTGGCCGAGGACAGCGCCCAGGTGCTGATCGACAAACTCGCCGACCCGCAGATCCGCATCGTCTCGCTGACCATCACCGAGGGCGGTTATTGCATCGATGACAGCAACGGCGAGTTCATGGCGCACCTGCCGCAGATTCAGCACGATCTGACGTACCCGCAACAGCCGAAAACCGTGTTCGGTTTCCTCTGTGCGGCGCTGGCCAGACGGCGTGCGGCGGGCATTCCGGCGTTTACCGTGATGTCCTGCGATAACCTGCCGCACAACGGAGCCGTCACCCGCAAGGCACTGCTGGCCTTCACCGCGCTGCTGGATCCGGACTTGCGCGAATGGATCGACGCCAACGTCAGCTTCCCCAACGCCATGGTCGACCGCATCACGCCGATGACCAGCACCGCGCATCGCCTGCAACTGGCGGACAAACACGCCGTCGACGACGCCTGGCCGGTGGTCTGCGAACCGTTCGTGCAATGGGTGCTGGAAGACAACTTCGTCAACGGCCGCCCGGCCTGGGAAAAGGTCGGCGTGCAGTTCACCGACGATGTCTCGCCCTACGAAGAGATGAAGATCAAACTGCTCAACGGCAGTCATCTGGCCCTGACTTATCTGGGCTTTTTGAAGGGTTACCGCTTCGTTCACGAGACCATGAACGACCCGCTGTTCGTGCGCTACATGCGCGCCTATATGGACCTGGACGTGACTCCGCAACTGGCGCCGGTGCCGGGGATCGACCTGACCGAGTACAAGGACACGCTGGTGGCGCGGTTCTCCAATCAGGCGATTGCCGATCAACTGGAGCGGGTTTGCTCGGATGGGTCGTCGAAGTTTCCCAAGTTCACTATTCCGACGATCAATCGGTTGATTGCCGATGGGCAGGAGACCAAACGGGCAGCGTTGGTGGTGGCGGCCTGGGCGCTTTACTTGAAGGGTGTGGATGAGAATGGCGACACTTATTCGATTCCGGATCCTCGGGCGGCGTTTTGTCAGGCGTTGGTGGCGGAGGATGCCTTGATCACTGAGCGGTTGTTGGGGGTTGAGGAGATTTTCGGCGTGGCGATACCGCGTTCGCCAGAGTTTGTTGCGGCGTTCGAGTGGTGTCTGAACAGCTTGCGAGAAGACGGCGTGACACGAACTCTGGAAAAAATTCTCGTCGCCTGATCGTTCCCACGCTCTGCGTGGGGATGCAGCCCGGGACGCTCCGCGTCCCATTCAACAGCGGACGCAGAGCGTCCATTGAGGCATTCCCACGCGGAGCATGGGAACGATCTTTGTGGAGAGCATATGACAACCCAGCAACTCTTCCTCGGCATCGACTGCGGCACCCAAGGCACCAAAGCCATCATCCTCGACGCGGTCAGCGGTCAGGTTCTCGGCCAGGGCGCCGCCGCCCACACGATGATCAGCGGCGCCAACGGTCGTCGCGAGCAAGACACCGCGCAATGGCTGGAAGCCTTCGCCCTCGCCACCCGCCGCGCTTTATTGGCGGCAAATGTCGACGGCCAGTCGATCCAGGGCATTGGCGTTTCCGGCCAGCAACACGGCCTGGTGCTGCTCGACGATCAAGGCCAGGTCCTGCGCCCGGCCAAGCTTTGGTGCGACACCGAAACCACGCCTGAAAACGATCGCCTGCTGACTCACCTCGGCGGTGAACAAGGCTCGCTGGAGCGCCTCGGCGTGGTCATCGCGCCGGGCTACACCGTCTCCAAACTGTTGTGGACCAAGGAACAGCATCCGGATGTGTTCGCCCGCATCGCACGAATCCTGCTCCCCCACGACTACCTGAATTTCTGGCTCACCGGCCGTGCGTGCAGCGAATACGGCGATGCGTCCGGCACCGGCTATTTCAACGTGCGCACCCGCCAATGGGATCTGCAGTTGCTGCGTGACATCGACGCCAGCGGACGTCTGCAATCCGCGCTGCCGGAGCTGATCGAAGCCCATCAAGCGGTCGGCACGATCCTGCCGGCGGTTGCCGAACAGCTGGGGATCAACCCCAACGCACTGGTGTCCAGCGGTGGCGGCGACAACATGATGGGCGCCATCGGCACTGGCAATATTCAGCCGGGCGCGATCACCATGAGCCTCGGTTCTTCCGGCACGGTGTACGCCTACGCCGAGGCACCGAAGGTCAGCCCGGATGCGTCGGTCGCGACCTTCTGTTCGTCCAGCGGTGGCTGGCTGCCGTTGATCTGCACCATGAACCTGACCAATGCCACTGGTGCGATCCGCGAACTGTTCGACCTCGATCTCGACGCCTTCAACGCCTTGGTGGCCCAGGCCCCAATCGGTGCCGAGGGTGTCAGCATGCTGCCATTCCTCAACGGCGAACGCGTGCCTCCCCTGCCCCACGCCACCGGCAGCCTGCATGGCCTGACGATCGATAACCTGACGCAAGCCAATCTGTGCCGCGCCGCCGTCGAGGGCACCACCTTCGGCCTGCGTTATGGACTGGATCTGTTGCGCCAGAATGGTTTACAAAGCCGCAGCATTTGCCTGATCGGCGGCGGTTCGAAAAGCGCCGTGTGGCGGCAGATCGTCGCCGACATCATGAACACCCCGGTGATCTGCACCGAGCAGAGCGAAGCCGCAGCGCTGGGCGCGGCGATTCAGGCGGCGTGGTGCAAGTCGTGGTCGAACGGCCACGAAGACACTCTGGCCGATCTGTGCCAGCGCTGCGTGAAGCTCGACCTGAACAGTGAAACCCTGCCGGTTGCCGCCAATGTCGCGGCGTTCCAGCAGGCCTATGAACGCTATCGACTGCATGTCGCAACCTTATAAAGAGCAAACAACTATGTACCTGGTGTGTGGCGAAGCGCTGTTCGATTTCTTCAGCGAAGACGATGCCGGCGGACAGGCATCGAAAGTCAATTTCAAGGCGATTGCCGGTGGCTCGCCGTTCAACGTGGCGGTGGGTTTGCGCCGGCTGGGCGTGGATTCGGCGCTGTTTGGCGGGTTGTCCACCGACTACCTCGGCCGGCGCTTGCAGCAAGTGCTGCAGGATGAAGGCGTAAGCCCGGACTATCTGGTGGATTTCGCTGCGCCGACCACGCTGGCGATGGTCGCGGTGGGCGCCAATGGCTCGCCGCATTACAGTTTCCGCGGTGACGGCTGCGCAGACCGCCAGTTGAGCCTGGCGCACCTGCCAACGTTGGGCCCTGAAGTGCGCGGTTTGCACTTCGGTTCCTTCTCGCTGGTGGTGCAGCCGATTGCCGATACCTTGCTTGCGCTGGTGCAACGTGAAAGCGGCAAACGCCTGATCAGCCTCGACCCGAACGTGCGCCTCAACCCCGAGCCGAACATCGACCTGTGGCGCGAACGAATCGCTACGCTGGTGCCGTTGGCGGACTTGATCAAGGTCAGCGACGAGGATCTGAGCCTGCTGTTTCCCGAGCAGGATCCGGCGCGCGTCATCGAAGGCTGGCTGCAGCATCGCTGCCAGGTGGTGTTCCTGACCCGTGGCGGTGAAGGCGCGACCGTGTTCAGCCGCGCTCACGGTTCATGGTCGGTGCCGGCAAGCTCCGTGAAGATTGCCGACACCGTCGGCGCCGGCGATACCTTCCAGGCCGCGTTGATCACCTGGCTGACCGAGCACGAGCTGGATTCGGTGGAAGGCGTGCAGCGCCTGAGCCGCGAGCAGATCGACGGCATGCTCAGGTTTGCCGTACAGGCCGCCGCCCTTACATGCAGTAAAACAGGTCCGGATTTGCCTTATCGCCACCAGTTGACCTGACCGCGTAGACTGGCGCCCTTTTTTGCACGACGGGATGACGGCTTTTGAATTCGGGGCGCACGGTTGGACTGTTGGTATTGGCGGCACTATTGACCGGTTGCGGAACATCGCCACCGCGTTCACCGGAAAACCTCTGCGAGATTTTCCGCGAAAAAAGTGATTGGTACGACGCGGCGCAAGTCACGCAAAAACGCTGGGGCGTACCGATCCAGGTGCCGTTTGCGATCATGTATCAGGAGTCCGGCTACCGCTACGACGCCAAGACGCCGCGCAAATACCTGTTGTGGGTGATCCCGTGGGGCCGGGTTTCGACGGCTTCCGGCTATGCCCAGGCCAAGGATGAAGTCTGGTCCGACTACCAGAAAAGCACCGGCCGATATGGCGCCGATCGCGAAGACTTCGATGACGCCATCGACTTCGTCGGCTGGTACATGGACAAGACCACCTCGATCAACGGCGTGTACAAGTACGACGCCTACAACCAGTACCTCAACTACCACGAAGGTTGGGGCGGCTTTCGCCAGAAGACCTACGCCAGCAAGGCTTGGCTGCCGCCGGTGGCGCGCAAGGTGCAGAACCGCTCGGACATGTACGGTCAGCAATACGCAGCGTGCAAGGATGATCTGAATCGCGGGTTCTGGAGCCGGTTCTGGCATTGGCTCTGATCGCAGGCCAAAAAACCATCACGAGTTAACTCGCGATGGTTTTTTTTCGGTTCGGATTTACAACACCGAAAAGTTGTAACTCACGATCAACCGGGTCTCATCCACATCCCGGGCAAAGTTCTCGTAGTTGGTACGGTAAGTCGCATTACGCAACCGCAGGCTGACATCCTTGAACGTCCCGGTCTGAATCACGTACTTCAACTCGCTGTCGCGCTCCCACTCTTTGCCTTCCTGATCGCTGCCCGGCACCTTGATGTGATCGCCATTCACATAACGGGTCAGGAAACTCAGGCCGTTGATGCCGATCGCCTTGAAGTCATAGTCATAACGCAGCTGCCAGGAACGTTCCTGCGCGGCGGCGAAGTCGTTGACCTGCACGTAATTCACCAGATACGGGTTGCTGCCATCCAGATATGGCATCGAGTTGTCACCGTTCATGCGCTGCCAGCCAGCGCTGAAGGTGTGACCACTGATGCCGTAGGACAGCATGCCGCTCAACGCCCGGTTATCGATGGAGCCGGCTTTTGCATCACCGCTGTCGGCGCTTTTCAGCAAACGCAGATCAGCTTTCAGCACGCCGTCACCCAGCGGCTGATTGGCCAACAGACCCACGAAGTGCTGGCGATAGATGTCTTCCAGCTCGGCGTAGTGGTACTGCGCGGTCAGGCGATCGTTGATCTTGTAGTCGAAGCCGTACATGTCGAAATGATCGGCGGTGTTGTTGCAGGCGTAGCGCTTGTTCTTGCAGTGCACGCGGATGTCTTGGGAATCGGTCGAATCCCGGGCGGTGTACTTGTCCAGCCGCGCGGCCATGAAGGTCAGGTCCTTCACCTCTTTGGAGGTCAGCATCGCGCCGTTGAACATGGTCGGCAGCAGACGGCCGTCGTTGTACTTGAGCAGCGGCAGATCCGGCAGCAGTGCGCCGTATTTCAGCACGGTGTCCGAGACTTTCACCTTGGCGGTCAGGCCCATTTTCGCGTACTGACCTTTCGAACCGCGCGGGTTGTCGCCGCTGGACGGCAACAGGCCGCTGTTGCTGCGATCCGGGCTGGAATCGAGCTGGAAACCCGCCATGCCCAGTGCATCGATCCCGAAACCGACGGTGCCTTCGGTGTAGCCCGATTGCAGATTGAGAATAAAGCCCTGCGCCGACTCTTCGCGCTTGGACGCGCCCTGATCACTGGAGGTGTGCCCGTCACGGAAATCGCGGTTGAAGTACACCGTGCGCGATTCGATCTTCGCCGTGGTGTCTTCGAAAAAACCGCTGGCCTGGACCTGCGCGGTAAAACCGGCGCACAGCACAAAGGCTCCGAAGCCAAGCGACTGGCGCGGGGTGATGAGGGGAAATGGGGGACGCATTGAAAACTCCAACAGAACAACGATTGCGCAGAGGCGCAAACAACCAGAAATAGCTCCCGTCCCGGATCGATAAAGAACCGGGAGGCAGTGAACACGCAGGGGTGAAGGGCAATGATGGCAGATGGCTTTGACGTGCCACAGACGACTTTAGTCTGAAACTGACTGGTTGTTCCCGGGTGCCGGATGCGGCGTTCGCGGCAGATCGGTCCATCCGCAAGTACCGGTTTTACTGGGCCAAACCGTGTGTCTAAGGGTTTTCCCTATGGGCTCTGACCACTTCCTCTACGGCATTTGCGCCTTGAACGAGGCGGTTTAATCCTGCACCATCCGCCCACGCTAATCCAAAGGACGGAAATAAAGGCATGCTGGACGCCAACGCTACCCACATTACCCTCACGCTCGAAGGCGCTTCCGCCGACCTGCAAGTCCTCAGCTTCACCGGTCGCGAAGCCCTCAACGAACCGTTCCGTTTCGACATCGAACTGGTCAGCGCCCGTCCCGACCTCAAACTTGAAGAACTCCTGCACAAGCCTGGCTGCCTGACCTTCGGCGCCACTGGCGAGGGCAAGATTCACGGTCTGGTGTATCGCATCGAGCAAGGCGATTCCGGCAAGACCCTGACCCGTTACAGCCTCAGCCTGGTGCCGCAACTGGCCTACCTGCGGCACAACCATGACCAGCAGATCTTCCAGAACCTCACCGTGCCGAAGATCATTGCCCAGGTTCTGGAAGATCGCGGCATCCTGGCCAACGCCTACAGCTTCCAGCTCGGCGCCGAATACCCGGAACGCGACTACTGCGTGCAGTACGATGAATCCGACCTGCACTTCATCCAGCGCCTGTGCGAAGAGGAAGGCATTCATTTCCACTTCCAGCACAGCAGCAGCGGCCACAAGCTGGTGTTCGGCGATGACCAGACCGTGTTCCGCAAACTGAAACCGGTCAACTACCAGCAAGACTCCGGCATGACCGCCGACAAACCGGTGATCAAGCGCTTCAACCTGCGTCTGGAAACCCGTACCAGCCGCGTCAGCCGCCGCGACTACGATTTCGAGAAACCAAAGATCCTGCCTGAAAGCGCGGTCAAATCCGCGTTCATGCCGGATCTGGAGGACTACGACTACCCCGGCCGCTTCACCACGCGCGAGCGCGGCAAGTTCCTCTCGACGCGAGCGCTGGAACGCCATCGCAGCGACTACAAACTCGCCGAAGGCAAAGGTGACGAACCGACCCTGACCAGCGGCCACTTCATGACCCTGGCCGAACACCCGCGCGCCGAATGGAACGATTTGTGGCTGCTGCTGGAAGTCTTCCACGAAGGCAAACAGCCGCAAGTGCTGGGCGAAAACGTCACCAGCGACGTCACCGACAACAAGAGCGATTTCCACCAGGGCTACCGCAACTCGTTCGTGGCCACCCCGTGGGACGCCCACTACCGCCCTGCCCTCGATCACCCGAAACCGAAAGTCCTCGGCAGCCAGACCGCCATCGTCACCGGCCCCGCTGGCGAAGAGATTCACTGCGACCAGTACGGCCGCGTGAAAGTGCAATTCCACTGGGACCGCGACGGCCAGGCCGACGACAAGACCACCTGCTGGCTACGCGTCGCCAGCGGCTGGGCCGGCGCAGCCTACGGCGGCATCGCCATCCCACGGATCGGCATGGAAGTGCTGGTGACCTTCCTCGAAGGCGACCCCGACCAGCCATTGGTGACCGGCTGCCTGTACCACAAGGAAAACGTTGTTCCTTACGACTTGCCGGCGAACAAGACCCGCAGCACCTTCAAGACCCTGAGTTCCCCGGGCGGCAAGGGCTACAACGAATTCCGCATCGAAGACAAGAAAGGCGCAGAACAGATCTACATCCACGCCCAGCGCGACTGGGACGAAAACATCGAGCACGACCAGAAGATCCGCGTCGGCAACGAGCGGCATGACACGGTCGAAGCCAACACCTACAGCGAGTTCAAGGTCGAAGAACACCGCATCACTCATCTGGATCGTGTCAGTGAGATGCGGGCGAATGATCACCTGACCGTGGGCGTGACCCAGCACGTGAAGGTCGGCACCGGGCAGTTTGTCGAGGCGGGCACGGAGATTCATTACCACGCCGGCGAAAAAGTGGTGATCGAAGGCGGGATGGAACTGACGGCGAAGGCTGGCGGCAGTTTCGTCAAGGTTGATGCGGGTGGCGTGACCATCAGCGGTGCGGAAGTGAAGGCCAACACCGGCGGTGCGCCGGGTGTGGGTTCCGGTATTCAGATTCTGGACCCGGTCATTCCATGGGCCGCTGCCAAAGACAAGGCAGGAGCCCTGCTCGTCCCGGCGGCCGCCCAAATGGCATTGGCCAAAGCCGCGCGCAAGGCAGGCGACACCCGCTGCCCGATCTGCGAGGCCTGCCGCGAAGGCAAATGTGATCTGGGAGCCGTGGCATGAGTGATGCACTCAACAACTGGCTGGGCGAACAGTCCCGTCTCGATCGTGTTTTGATCCTCGTGCTCGACAGCCTTGCCGAACCCAACCCGGTCACTTCGTTGTACAGCGCAGGCGTAATGCAGCGCTCGGTGCAGCTCTACCGGCGCACCGAGTACGCCCAGTTCGCCGCCATCAGCCCGTGGCTGAGCGAGCTCGAAAACCCGGGCAACGACGCGTTCACCCAATTGCTGGATGACCCGCAACGCAACTGGGGCTGGATCGGCAGCATGGACAAGGCCGATCTCGACAGCCTGACCCAGCACTGGATCGCACGCATGGTCATCGATGAGGATGGCGACCGCTCACTGTTCCGCTTCCAGGACAACCGCGTACTCGCCCGTTGCCTGGCCAACATGAAAGACACCGAATGGCCGCTGCTGCTCGGCCCGATCAGCAGCGTGCTGTATTGGGATGAGGATCAGTGGAAAAGCGCGGATAACAACAGGCCGGGCATGTATGCGGTGCCGAATCCGGCGCCTTGGCTTCGTACTCCCGAATCAGGCGAACAGGCCAGAAGCATCCTGCGTGACAACCTCAAGCGCTGGTTGCTGACTTACCACGTCGACGCCGCCGCTGCACTGGCAGAAACCCGCGTGGTCAGTGAATGGCTGGAAGAACAGATGGATTTGCTTGATGAGTGGGGCTGGCGAACCGAAGAGCAACGACAGCTGATGCTGAGCCTGCGCCTTTCGCCACCCTGCGCCGCTGACATTGCCTGGGAGCCCATCCCCGGGGAAACGCCGGAACAACACTTCGACCGATGCCAACGAGTGTTCGCAGATCCCAAAGCCGGTGCCACGGCTTGAGGGCGCGACTGTGGATTGCAGTCGCGGCGGTGCCAATACTCGGTGGTTGCAGCTTTGCGCGTCAGATGGCTGAAAGCAGCGTGAGTTACTACTCGTGGGAGCATTTCACGCTGGTTGCTACTGTGCCTGCTAACTTCGGCTTTACCTCCAAGGCCAGTTACTACCCCGTGTCGGGCTACAACTGCGAGATCTATAGCCCCGGACTCGGCGGAAATGTTACGCGCCAACAGCAAAATTCTAATAAAACCGAGGCGAAGACAGAACCGCAGACGGTGTCTACGGACATACCGTTGAGCTTTCATATTGCGGGGTGCTCGATGGCGCTTACGCGTGTGAGTTACGAGGTGAGTGCCCGATATGGAACAGGATCTCTAGACAGAGACCTAGAGTTGGCGGGGGGGCTTTCCATAAGAGAAATGAGCGGAGCAGCTACTAAAAGTCCACTTCCAGACATTATAGAACAACGTGGTCTCTGTGCTTGGAGCTTCCAGATAAGCACAGCAAAGATCAAAAAAGGGGAAGTTGAGAAAATACTATCCTGTGAAGCTACAGGTCCTGAGTGGAAGTTGACGAAGGATAAGTTCAAGCGCCGAAAGCCTGGGGGAGTACTCGCAAGGAACGACTTAGCGGGCAAGTCAGTTCACATTGAATTCAGATTCTCTCCTGAGGAAAGTCCTTATTACAAAGGTTATTGGCTCGAGGTGCCCGGCGGCTGGAAGCCGTGCTCTGGACGCCAGGAATCTAGTCGTGAAGAGTTATGTACAAAACCACCAGAGTTTAGAACGTTCAAACAAAACGGACGCGAGTGCAGTGTCTATCCGAGCTGCACTGAGCAAGGCGTTACCCATGAGTAGCAACCATTTTTCATATAGCACTCGATTTATGCTTTTCCTTGCTCTCCCATTGATGGGTGCATGCAGCTTTGCGGGACAGATTGCGAAGGACTCGGTAGAGGGTGCTACCAGCTATTACGGTAGAGAATACTTTACGCTGGTTGCTACTGTGCCTGCCAAATTCGGCTTTACATCAAAAGCCCAATATTCTCCAAAAGCAGGAGAAAGCTGCCAAACGTACAGCCCTGGGTTGGGCGGGTCAGTTACTCGGCAGCAACAGAGATCACATACGACCGTGGCCAAGGACGTGGAGCAGACGGTATCTACAGATATTCCATTGGAGTTCCATATCGCAGACTGCTCCATGGAGTTGTCCCGAGTAATTTATGAAGTAAACGCTACGTATGGACCTGATGCCTGGGATCATGGATTGGATGTTGCGGGAGGGCTTTCTGTCAGATCCTCAACGGTCAACACCGACCCAAAGAAAGAGTCGACTGTTATCGAACAAAAAGGCTTGTGCTCATGGCTATTCCAAATCAGCAAGTCCAAAGTAAAGCTAGGTGAGATAGAAAAAATCCTTTCTTGTAATGCATTAGATGACAACTGGTCGGCCCCCTCCAAAAAATATGAGCGTCGCAAGCCTGGGATGACCATAGACAGAAATCAGCTAGCGAACAAAACGGTAAAAATCGAATTTCACCTTTCGAATGAAGAACGTCCAGCAGTCGGCGACACATGGCAAAAGGTTCCAGAGGGTTGGAAACCTTGTCTCGGAAATGGGCCCAGCGATCCCTACGGATTCTGCCGTGGAGACACTAGAAACTTCAGAACCTTCAAAATGAATAAACGCGAGTGCACCATCTATCCAAATTGCGTTGAACAGGGAGTAGTTCATGACTAGCAAGTATTTTTCATGCAGTGTTCAAGCCGCGTTCTTCCTTGCTCTGCCATTGATAGGTGCATGCAGCTTTGCAGGACAGATTGCGAAGGACTCTGTTGAAGGAGCTACCAGCTATTACAGCCGGGAACACTTCACGTTAGTTGCAACCTTCCCTGCAAAATTCGGCTTTACATCAAAAGCCCAATATTCGCCAAAAGCGGGCGAAAGCTGCCAAACGTACAGTCCAGGGTTAGGTGGATCAGTTACTCGTCAGCAACAAAAATCAAATACGACAGAGGCCAAGGACGTCGAACAGACGGTATCTACGGATATCCCACTAGAATTCCACATCGCCGATTGCTCGATGGAATTGACCAGGGTTGACTATGAGATAAGCGGCACATACGGTACGGATGCTTGGGACCACGGCATGGATAGAGCTGGTGGCCTATTAGTTAGAGAGAAACCCCTGCAAACTGCCAAAGATCCATCACCAAATGTAATAGATCAACGTGGCTTATGTACTTGGTTGTTTCAGATCAGCACAGCAAAGGCCAAAAAAGACGGCATCGAAAAAATACTTTCTTGTAATGCGGCAGACAACCAATGGAGTGTCCCGGAGGACTATTTTGAGCGTAAAAAACCAGGCGGCGTGGTATATCGCAACAACCTAAATCAGAAAACAGTAAAAATTCGATTCCAACTATCTGAAATCGAAGAGCCGTCCAAAGATAATCGCTGGATAAAAACTGCGAGCGGATGGAGACCATGCCAGAAAACTGAGAAATCCGAGCGCTGCGCCACTCCGCCAGTGTTTAGAACTTTCAAAATGAACGGGCGTGACTGCAGCATTTACCCAGCATGCAGTGAATAAGGATATTACAGATGCAATCACAAGAAAGTCGCATGTTAAATGATCAGTCACGTTCCTGCCCTTTAAAAGGTGGCTGGCTAAGCTTTCGACTCGTCGATGAGTTTGGAGATGGCAAGCCATATGCCAACTTGAAGTATGAGGTGACAGATTCTGAGGGTAGCAAGCAGTCAGGCTCGCTCGATGCCGATGGATATGCAAAAGTTACAGGCAACTACAGTGGCCCACTGATATTGACTCTGGATGAAAAATACTCCGGAAGCGATACGTGGTATGAAAACCTAAGCGACCGCCGTTTTTACCGCATACCTCTTACAGACTTGCAAGTTGCTGCAGAGAAAACCCTGCGTCGTCCGATTGGTAGTAACGAAAAAACCGGTGCCTATCGCGCCTCGGCTGAAAAAGGTGAGTTTCACAATGTTGAAGTTCGCGATTTTGTCAAACGGACCAAGCATCTGCCCGCCGCTGCGAAACTCTCAAATCCCGTACCCGCAGGGTGCGCCAAACTTGCACGGGACTTTGCCGGAGACAAGGTTCCGAATTTTGGTGTTGGACTTCTTCCTGAAAAACATTATGTTCTGGAAGTCCGCGCTCTGCGTGCATTCAGACCACTTCTGTCGCTTGCGCCCGAATTCAGCGCTTTGAATCTATACCAGCTCTCCCTATTGGCCACACTAAGCTATGGCGAATTCGGACAGACACCGGAAAAACCGAAACCAGCTCCTGAAAAAGACTTTGCGTTTACCTATCCGAAGCGCGGAACTATCGGTCACGTATTGAACACCTGCCTTGCGTGTCACGAAGAACCATCAAGCTATGCGGACTCCAAGAAGCCGTCGTTCCCGCTGGTTGAAGATGTTCCCTACTCCAAACGTCTGGAAATCGTGCCCTTTGATCCAGAACTTTATCCGCAAAACGATTCCGCGTCAGGCGACGCCCGTGAAACGCCTTCAACCGTGCATTTTTTCAACGATTCCAGGAAAGGTAGTACAGACTGGAAAAATACAGATACCCAAGCGTACGCCACACACGATGACCGAGTGTTACTGATTGGCGTCAGAGGGACTGCTGAAGGATGGGACGCCTGGCGCGATGTAGACGCCAAACAGGTACCGATAGAGGGCGGAACAGGAAAGGCACACCAAGGTTTCTACGAAGCATTCATGGCATTAAAGCCCTTTATTGACGACTACATCCGTCGCTTCCGCACCGACCAAAAAATCCTCGTCTGCGGCCACAGCCTCGGCGGTGCAATTGCGTTGCTGCTCTCCGAATGGCTGCACCGCGAGATCACCGATGACGTCATTCTCTATACCTTCGGTTCTCCCCGCGCGGGTGACAAAGATTTTGTCGAGTCAGCGAGCGGGTTGATTCACCACCGCATCGTCAACCAGAACGATCCGGTTCCCAGCGTCCCGGCCGGCTGGATGGACACCAAAAAACCGATCTGGATCACCGGCCTCGCCGCAACTGTATCCGGTGTTCTGACGCCAGCCGCAGGCGGAGTGGTTATGGCGGTCGGTATGGGGCGCTTCGGCGGCAAACCTTACTGGCACCACGGCGAACAACGCTATTTCATGCCATTGCAACTGCCCGGCCGACAGCTCTCCTCCGTCCTGTGGACACCCGGATGCGAAGGCTATGAAGAAGCCGCCATGAACCGCTGTCTGAAGCAGCTGAAAAACAACGACACACCAGATCGCAAGAACTTTTTGACTCAGGCGGCCAACGGCGCCGATCACAAGATGCTGGACGGTTATATTCCAGCGTGTTGGGCATCGCTTCGCCGCTGGCAGGACACACAGCAAACCGGCGGCTACATCATCAGTACGACGGAGTCCGATCGTCTGAAGCTCGAAATCGAGACGTATCGCACGGAGTTGCAAAAATGGCAGCGTGAAGCCAGTGCCGAGTTCCCGGGCGGCACAATCGAAAGCCGGCCCCAGGATCGCGCAACTGCGCTGCAACGACGCTCCACCATGTCGGACCTTCAGGATCGCCAGACAGCCATCCGCCAGGCCATTCGACACAATGAAAAAGAACTCAAAGCCCTTGAGGGTACGCTGCAAACGGTGATCACCCTGAGCAAAACGAAACTCACGATGGCGGACCTCTATGGCGATTGCAGCTCACTGCCAGAGCTGCAAACCCACATTGACAGATGGGCTGAACATCGTGAGAACCAGGAGTCTGTGCGTCTCGCGCAAATTCCTTCTTCTATGTCTGCCAGCATGGCTTGAAGTGAAAACGTCGGGTTTAACGGGAAAACGGTCTGTTTCCCGTTAAATCCTTACAGATGTCAGGCAGGTGCAGTCCAGTTCAACATTTTCTGCTGCGCAACCTGCAGCAAATCGCTGCCATCCTGCGTCAGCAGGTACAGCGCATGGGTGATGTGGGGAATGTCCTGGACATCGGCGTGTTTGAAGCACAGGCAGTGCAAGGTTTCGAGCAGGTCGCTGGCGGCGCGGATGCGTTGCACAGCGGCTTCGAAGAGGTCTTTCGGGTTGGCTTGGGTGTCGATGACCAGCGGTGCGCTGTCGGTGACGCCGCTGTTGAGCGGGAGGTAGCGGGCGGAGCTTAATTTCAGGATTGGCATTGGAATTACTCAAGGCAGCTTGAAAGTAACCGCCAGCACCGTGACCAAACGATGGGGAGGCGGACTGTGAACAGGCTTGGTCAACCGAGAACCACCTGACTCGGCTCGCCCGAAGGCGACCCTGCACACAGCCGCCACAGCAATGCACTCCACGGACACGAATGTTCGTCGGGGCGAATAATGGCACACATGCACAGGTGATTACGTTAGGTGACCAAACCTAAGACGCTGATTTTGCAGCGACGCCAAACCATAACCGCCCCACTCCAGCCCTCGAAAGCAGACAAGGCATCCACCCTTGTAGGAATCCGCCGAGACTCCCCCACGAATCGATCCCCGCCCAGACAGCCGGCGTTCAGCCCGGTTAACCATCGCTTAACGCCGCGGTCAAAAACTCTACTGAACCGCACCCCCTCAGCCACAGGCTGACGCCGAGTGCGGCAGGTTTGGCTTGCAACATGCCGAACTCCATTTCCGTCGCACCGGAGTCCATCATGAACATTCGTCCGGTCCTGCTCACCACCGCCCTCGCCTGCACCGCATTTGCCGGGCTGGCCCAGGCCAATGACACGTCCGCCAACACCAAGGCTGTGCCCTACGAATACGGCATGCCGCTGCACGTCAGCAAAGTGATCTCGATGACCGAGCCGCAGACGCAGCAATGCAAGGTCATTACCGCCGACATGAAGTACCTCGACAACGCCGGCAAACCCGAAGAAATCAGTTACCGGAAAATGTCTGACGCCTGCAACTTCCAGAACTGACAGAAAGCTCTGATTTGCGGCTTTGCGGTAGGCGAGCACGGGTCTCGAAGGGTATGCTCGGGGCCCTCCTCACTGCCGCAAGGATTCGCCATGCAGTTGTCGTTTCGCACGCTCTCGACCCTCACCTTCTGCCTGTGTTTTCTGCTTTCCCTTGCATGGGGCCTGGCGCCACAGCTGTTACTGGCGATCTGGAGCATCGAGTATTCGGAAGCAGCCGGATTCGTCGCACGGCGCAGTGCGGTGCTGTTTGCAGCCTTGGGGGTGATGTTTTATCTGGTGCGCAACGCGCCGGTGTCGATCGCGCGCAATGCGCTGAGCAACGGCTTTATCGTCGGCTGTTTTGGCCTGGCAGTGCTGGGGTTTGCTGAATGGCTTAACGGCCACGCCGGCCCCGGGATTCTGCTTGCGGTGCTGGTCGAGTTCGCGCTGGGCCTTGGCTTCTTGCAGGCCCGGCGCGTGACGGTCGAACTGGGTGAAACAGTCGGTTAGACGACTCGGGATCGCGGCACTGAATGAGTTGCCGAATGTTGCGCAAGATCCGAGCGCAACCCGGCGATCAGGCCGTTGATTTCGCGACAGCTGTTCAAGTGACTGGCATCGATGCCACTCACCAGCAGCTCAACCTGATCGGTCTGGTGATCGCCATACACCTTAACGGTCATCGACAGATCCGGGGACAGCGTGCACTGGCAGCGTTTTGGTAGAAAGCTGCTTTCTATGATGTTGCGGAGTTCCAAGGCAGACAGAAACATGGCGAAACCTCTCCTTACTGTGAGACTGCCAATCAAGTATTCACGTCGACCGTTGCCACGGCTTCCCACGGGTGTATCCCCGCTGAATCCTTGGGTGTGACAAGCGGCTGTAATGCGAAATGCCCATTGGAGTGTAGGCGCCCAGACTCGGTGCGCCGCACCAAATCAACGCATAAAACGTGCCTTTCATCGGGTCGCTTTCACCTCCTTGCAAATCAATGACTTGTGGAAAAGGCAGGCCACTGGCCAGTTGCAAAATGCAAGATTCGATCGTGCAGGCACTGCAATTTGCATGCGGCTGGCGGTTTGCATTCATCGCCTGTGACAGTGAGAATGCCCGCCAACCAACGTACACCCGCCAGGAGGCTTCAATGGGAAATTTCACTGTTTACGCGACCGCCGGCCTGATGCTCGCCAGCCTGTCCACCCTCGCCCACGCCGCCAAGCTTGAAGACACCGCGCCTTATCCGAAGGCCGAAGCGGGCTTCACGCGCCAGGTCATCCACCTGCCGCAACAAGCCCAGGAAGAAAACTTCAAAGTAGAAATCCTCGCTGGCAAGACCCTCGAAGTCGACTGCAACCGCCAGCGTCTGGGCGGCACCCTCGAAGAGAAAAACCTCGAAGGCTGGGGCTATCCGTTCTACCGACTGGAAAAAGTCAGCGGCCCGATGAGCACGCTGATGGCCTGCCCACCCGGCACCCCGAAAAAACGCGCGTTCGTACCGGTAATCGGTGACGGTTTCACCGTGCGCTACAACAGCAAGCTGCCGATCGTGATCTACGCACCGCAGGACGTCGAAGTGCGCTTCCGCATCTGGTCGGCTGCGGACAAGGTTGGCGTGGCCATTCCCGAATAATCTCAAGCCACAACGCCGCACGCCGCCGCTCGCTCGGCGACATGGCGCAGGCTGTCGAAGTTGATATTGGCGCCGGAATCGATGGCGATAAACGTCTGATTCCGTGCGCCGGTTTGCGCGACGTACTGTTTGATGCCTGCGACCGCCAATGCACCGGAAGGCTCGGTGATCGAGCGGGTATCGTCGTAGATATTCTTGATCGCCGCGCAGAGCTCATCGTTGCTGACGGTGATGACCTCATCCACGCAGAAGCGACAAACCTCGAACCCGTAAGCGCCGATCTGCGCCACCGCCACACCATCGGCGAATGTGCCCACTTTGGGCAGCACCACTCGCTCATCTGCTTGCATGGCAGCCTTCAGGCAGGCCGAGTGCTCCGACTCGACACCGATGATCCGTACTTCAGGTCGCAGGTATTTCACATACGCCGCGATGCCGGCGATCAACCCGCCGCCGCCCACCGGGACGAAGATCGCATCCAGTGCGCCCTGGTGCTCGCGCAGGATTTCCATCGCGACCGTGCCCTGGCCGGCGATCACATCGGGATCGTCGAATGGCGAGACGAACGTTCGGCCGGTCTGCTCAGCCAGTTGCAGCGCGTGAGCCAGGGCAAAGGGGAAGCTTTCTCCATGCAATAGCGCCTCGGCTCCGCGACTACTGACGCCCAGCACTTTCAACTCAGGCGTGGTTGCCGGCATGACTATGGTCGCGGCAATGCCCAGTTCCCGCGCCGCCAGCGCTACGCCTTGCGCATGATTGCCCGCCGACGCCGTAATTACCCCGCGCGCCTTCTGCTCATCACTCAGCTGCACCAGTTTGTTGTAGGCACCACGGATCTTGAAGGAGAACGTCGGTTGTAGATCCTCGCGTTTGAGCAAAATCCGGTTGCCCAGCGCTTCGGACAGCGCCGGCGCTGGTTGCAACGGCGTGCGCACCGCCAGTTCATACACTGGCGCGGCGAGGATCTTTTTCACGTACTGCTCAAGCAGGGCTTGCTGGGCGGGGCTGTAGCGCATGGTCGTCTCCTGACGTGTGATTCAGAACCCCGGAGACAGAAAGTAAAAACCCGCCTCTAGGGCGGGTTGGGTGCTGCAGTCGTGAGCTAGCCCGCCAAATGAGGAATGGCGGTAATAATGCTTGGCTGGCAGCGCAGTACGGTGAAAGTCATGGCCCCGAAATTAGCCCGGGCGGTGCTGGCAAGTCAATGGCGATTTTTGCGGCGGGTCTGTAGGCTGGCCTTTCGCTCATCTGCCCAAGGAAGGAATACCTGATGTCCATCGCCCTGCCCCTCACTGCATTGATTGCCTTCAGCGGCTACACCGTTTCCGTGATGCTGCAAGCCGAGCAATCGCTGATCGACTTCGGCATCAGCCTGATGTCGCGGCCCGACACAGCGCAAGTGGTGATCGACCTCTATCTGCTGGCAACACTGGCCGGCGTCTGGATGTACAAGGACGCGCGCAAGCGTGGGCAGTCGGGCTGGTCCGTGGTGCCGTATCTGTTGCTGACGGCGGTGTTTGTTTCAGTCGGGCCGCTTTTGTACCTGGTGATTCGGGGCCTGCAGGATCGCAAACGCCCGGCCCCGGTCATTTCGCCAGACGCCTGAGCCCGAACAGCATCCCCCCCGCCCCCAACAGCATCGCCGCCAGGAACAACGGGTACGACACCCACCACGGCGTGCCGGCGGTCATCATGCTGAATTCCGACATGCCGCCGATGCTCGCAATCAGGTTGAGCGGCAGAAACACCACGTTGATCAGCGTCAGTTTGCGCAGCAGGTTGTTCATGCTGTTGTTCATCAGGTTGCCCCGGGCGTCGATCAGCCCGGAGAAAACCGTCGAGTAGATTTCCGCCTGCTTGTAGCACTGGTTGTTTTCGATGATCAGGTCGTCGATCAGGCCGATCGCTTCGCTGCCGAAATGCTGTTTTTCCGCGTGATTGCGCAACCGCGTGAGCACCGCGCCGTTGCTGTGCAGGGCGTTGATGTAATAGATCAGGCTTTCGCTGAGATTGAACATCTGCACCAGATGATGGTTTTGCATCGAGGCGTTGAATTTCTGCTGCAACTCCCGGGCGACCAGTTTGATCACCTTCAGGTGCCCGAGGTAGTGATGGATGTTGTTGAACAGCAGATCCAGCAACACATCCAGCGGAGTGTTCAGTGGCTGACGTGTGCCGACGCCGTGCAACGGCGTGTCGTCGGTGGCGATGACCAGCAACTGGCCCGGTGAGAACAGCAAACCGCAGGACGACACCTCGAAGGCCAGGCTGCCACCGCCGGAATAGTTTTCCGGGCGTTTCCAGATCAGAAACAAGTGATCGGGGTGAAACTCGATCCGCGACACCTCGTCCGGGTCGAGCGCCGAGGCCAGCGCGTGTTCATCGAGTTTGAAGTGACTGTGCAGCAAGTCGCGCTCGGCGGCGTCGGGGTCGCTGAACAGCATCACCTCGGCGTCCAGCCGCTCGACCCGCTGCAAGGCGCCGTGATTGAGTGCAAAGCTGTTGATCATCGGCCGGTCACCAGGCCTGGCCGCGACGTTTGAGTTCGAGGCGCCGCACGAACTCTTCCAGTACCAGCGAATACAGGTCGTCCTGCAGGTAGGCGTCTTCGATGCCGGCGTCGAGGTTCGGGTTGTCGTTGACCTCGATCACCACCACCTTGTCGCCGGCCTGTTTCAAATCGACACCGTAAAGTCCGTCGCCGATCAGGTTGGCGGTTTTCACCGCCAGTTCCACCACCGCACGCGGCGCCTCGTGGATCGCCAGCGTGCGGCATTCGCCGTTGACGTCCTGGCCTTTGGCCTTGTGGTTGTAGATCTGCCAATGGCCCTTGGACATGAAGTACTGGCAGGCAAAGATCGGTTTGCGGTTGAGCACGCCGATGCGCCAGTCGTACTCGGTGTAGAAAAACTCCTGAGCCAGCAGCAGCACCGAATGCTCGAACAGTTCGGCGGTGGCTTCCAGCAAGGCCTGCTGGCTCTCGACCTTGATCACGCCACGGGAGAAACAACCGTCGGGGATCTTCAGCACCAGCGGAAAACCGAGGCGCTCGCCGACCCGCTCGAAGTCTTCGGGTCGCTCCTTGTAGAGGATTTCCGTAGCCGGCATGCCCAGTTGATGGCTGTTGAGCAGGTCGGTGAGGTAGACCTTGTTCGTGCAGCGCAGGATCGACGTCGGGTCGTCCATCACCACCAGCCCTTCACTTTCGGCTTTCTTGGCGAAGCGGTAAGTGTGGTTGTCGACGCTGGTGGTCTCGCGGATCAGCAGGCCGTCGTACTCGGCCAGCCTTGCGTAGTCCTTGCGTTCGATCAGCTCGACATCGATGCCCATGCCCTTGCCGACCCGCACGAAGTTTTCCAGCGCGCGAGCGTTGGATGGCGGCAACGCCTCCTGCGGATCGTGCAGGATCGCCAGGTCATAACGCGCCACTTGCGGCGAACGCGGAACACGCCAGACCTTGCGACTGAAGCCGTCCAGCGCATTGGCGAACTGATCTTCCTGATCGTCGCGCAACTTGTGCAAGACGCCGGACTTTATACCTTCGATGTGCCAGCCGTTAGTTCTACGGAATTCAACTAACAGAATCGGACACGGGAACACTTCAAACAATTGCCGGGCCAGATCCTGCAATGGCTCAATATGGGTTCTGCCGAAATAAAGTGTCAGCGTAAAACCTTCGGTGTCGCTGTAGAGATGATGGCTGAGGGCTTTTTCCAGGGTTTTATCCAGGTCGTCCAGTGCCAGGCCATAAAGAGATTTTCGCGTCAGCTCGCTGATGGTGCGCACCGAAGGAATCACCTTGTGCCCCCGGGCTTCAGCCAACAGCGAGCAGTAATAGCCGTGGCCCAGGTACTTGTAGCTGCGGCACAGGTTGATCACCTGCACCCGTTTTCCCGGCTCGCTGTCGGGTGGTTGTTCGAGGTATTCCTGAGCCGTCAGGATGTCTTCGCTGGGGAAGTACGAGGCCCAGTCTTCCTTGCGTTCGACGATGATCAACACTTGACTGGAAGTTCTGATCTGCGGTTTTAAATAAGTTGCCGGTGGCAAACTTTGACTGGATACTTCGCGCCAATGACCCTGTACCGCTGACATAGAAATTGATCCGTTGGAGAACAAGACCTTTTCTATTAAGCACGAAGTTTTTCGAAAGTCCCGTTTCGTTACGCAACTTTTACGGTGGTCATATGAATGCTGTTTTTCGCCTGGCGGTCGTTGATGATTTGCCAGCGTTGCTCACGCTGGAAATGCACTGCTTCACCACGGACCGGCTCACCCGCCGCAGTTTCCAATGGATGATCACCCGGGCCCACGGGCAATTGTGGGTGGCCGAACGCGAGGGTCAACTGGCCGGGTATGCGCTGGTGCTGTTTCATCGCGGCACCTCGCTGGCCCGGTTGTATTCGATTGCGATTGCTCCCGAGGCGCGCGGCGGTGGTCTGGGCAAGCAATTGCTGCATCGGATCGAGGCCTGCGCGCTCGAGCACGACTGCGCCTACCTCCGGCTGGAAGTGCGCACAGACAATCCGGCCGCCATCGCCCTGTACGAGCGCAACGGTTACCGGCGCTTTGCGCTGATCCATGACTACTACGAGGATCACGCCGACGCGCTGCGTCTGGAGAAACGCATTCTCCAGCACCGCGACTCACGCAACATCAAGGTCCCCTATTACCGACAAACCACCGATTTCACCTGCGGCCCGGCCTGCTTGTTGATGGCCATGGGCGCATTGCAGGCCGATCGTTTGCTGGAGCGGCGCGAAGAGTTGCAGTTGTGGCGCGAGGCAACCACGGTGTTCATGACGGCCGGCCATGGCGGTTGCAGCCCCCAAGGCTTGGCGCTTGCGGCGTGGCGCCGGGGTTTTAAAGTGCGTTTGCAACTGAGCATGACCGGGCCGCTATTTCTCGACGGCGTGCGCGATGCGCATAAAAAAGATGTCATGCGCCTGGTACACGACGAGTTCATGGCGCAACTGAACGACACAGACGTCGATCAGGTCATTGGCGTAATGCTGGACTTGCCCGCATTGCTGGCCAACGGTGGTCAACCCTTGGTGCTGATCAGCAGCTATCGCCTGACCCGGTCCAAGTCGCCGCACTGGGTGATCGTCACCGACTGCGATGAAGACTTCGTCTACCTGCACGACCCTGATGTCGATCACAGCCAGCATCGTCAGCCCATGGACTGCCAGCACGTGCCGGTCAGCCATGGGGAGTTCGAGAAGATGTGCCGCTTCGGTCGCGGCAAGTTGCGGGCAGCGGTGGTGCTTTACGCTCGCTCACCCGCATGAAGGCTTCATTTGAGTCCGATCTTGTACAGCGAGCCGTCGGACTCATCCGTCAGCACATACAGGTAACCGTCCGGCCCTTGGCGCACATCACGGATCCGCTGTTTCAGTTCGCCCAGCAAGCGTTCTTCATGCACCACCTTGTCGCCGTCGAACTGCAAACGGATCAGTTCCTGCGTAACCAGCGCTCCGATGAACACGTTGTGCTGCCAGGGTTTGAACCGATCGGCATCGTAGAACGCCATACCGGTGACACCCGGGGACTTTTCCCACACATGGTGCGGCCCGACCGTGCCTTCGGCGGTCTTGCCCTTGGCTTCCGGGATCGGTTGCATGGAGTAATTGATGCCGTGGGTCGCCAGCGGCCAGCCGTAATTTTTGCCGCGTTCGATGATGTTCACCTCGTCGCCACCGCGCGGGCCGTGCTCGTTTTCCCACACGGTTCCGGTCCACGGATTGAGCGCGGCGCCCTGGGGATTGCGGTGCCCGTAGGACCAGATCTCCGGGCGCACACCGGACTGGCCGACAAAGGGATTGTCATCGGGTACTTTGCCGTCGGGGTAGATCCGCACGACCTTGCCTTGCAGCTTGTCCAGATCCTGCGCGGTCGGGCGATCATTGTTTTCGCCCAGAGTGATGAACAGATAACCGTCCCGGTCGAACACCAGCCGCGAGCCGAAGTGGTTGCCGACCGACAGTTTCGGTTCCTGACGGAAAATCACGTTGAAGTCCTTCAGGGTTTTCAGGTCATCCGACAGACGCCCGCGCCCCACCGCCGTTCCGGCCTTGTCACCCGCTCCGCCGCCCTCGGCGTAGGACAGGTACACGAGACGATCCTGTTTGAAGTCCGGTGACAGCACCACGTCGAGCAATCCGCCCTGCCCCTTGGCCCAGACATCCGGCACACCGGTGATCGGCGCAGACAGTTTGCCGTCAGCGCCTACCACACGCAGGTTGCCGGGGCGTTCTGTCACCAGCATGCCCTGGCGATCCGGCAGGAACGCCAAGGCCCATGGATGCTCGAGGCCTTGGGTAATCGTCGTGACTTCAAGGGTGCCCTGCTCGCTTTGCAGCTCTTTGGGAGCGGCAGCGAACGCCGGGGCGGCGATCAGTGCACTGGCACACAGGCCGGCCAGAAGGGTTTTACGCAACATGCACGATTCCTTTTGTTCGTTTGAAGGGCTGACAGAAGCGGTTCTGCCATTCAACGGTTGCTCCCGCTGTCACGGGCTGGAGGATTGGGAATGAAGGTGGGTGGCGTGCTCGGGACCGAGCGCAGCGGCTGGCCATTGCCGATGCCGTGGTTTTCCAGGGTCGGCGGCCGAGGCACGGGCACCGTGTTCGGCCCGCGTACAGGCGGAGCGCTGGGCTGGGTGCCTTGCATGCTGTTGGGGTTCGCCCGGCGGATCGGGCTGTTGTAGGGGTTGTTGCTGTTGCCGGTCGGACTTTGTGCCAGCAACAACGATGAATGCGTGGTGGCGTCCTCGGCGTGAACCAGCCCGCCACTGAGGACCAGCAACGCAATGCCAAGCAGGAAACGGTTCATGAACGGCCTCTCTCGATGCACGTGGATTAGAGCCTTCGAGTCCACGCTACGCCCAGGGTTCGGATTTGTTAACCCGTCACCGCTAAACAAGATGTAACACGGCTTGACCTGCCGTTTACCGCCGCACCCCGCAAACAACGGAAACTTTTACGCCGGGCCACGGGTCACCCGAACATCACTCGGAGAACAGCACCATGGCTCGGGCAATCTGGAAAGGCGCAATCAGTTTCGGTCTGGTGCACATCCCCGTGGCGCTCGTTTCGGCGACCTCGTCCCAAGGCGTCGATTTCGACTGGCTCGACAGCCGCAGCATGGATCCGGTCGGCTATAAACGGGTCAACAAGGTCACCGGCAAGGAAGTCACCAAAGAGCACATCGTCAAAGGCGTGCAGTTCGAAAAAGGCCGCTATGTGGTGCTCAGCGAAGAAGAAATCCGTTCGGCGCACCCGGTATCGACTCAAACCATCGACATCTTCGCCTTCGTCGACAGCGAGCAAATTCCGTTGCAGAACATCGACACGCCCTATTACCTGGCCCCGGACAAGCGCGGTGGCAAGGTCTACGCCTTGCTGCGTGAAACCCTGAGCAAAACCCAGAAGGTCGCCCTCGCCCGTGTGGTTTTACACACGCGCCAATACCTGGCGGCGCTGATGCCTCTGGAATCGGCGCTGGTGCTGGTGAAGCTGCGCTGGCCGCAGGAAGTGCGCAGCCTCGACGAATTGGCGCTGGGCAGCGAAGTGACCAAGCCGCAGTTGGCCAAGGGTGAACTGGACATGGCCAAACGGCTGGTGGAAGACATGACGGCGGACTGGACGCCAGAGGATTACAGCGACGAGTTCGAAAACAAAATCATGGCGCTGGTGGACAAAAAGGCCCATGAAGGCAAGATCGAAGACGTTGAGACGGTTTCCGGTGAAGAAGAGCGTAAATCGGCCGATGTTATCGACCTGACCGAACTGCTCAAGCGCAGTCTCGGCGGGAAAGCCCCGGCCAAACCGGCGAAGAAGACCGCCAGCAAGACCACAGCGGCGAAAAAAACCAAAAAAGCGTCGTGAAAATGAAATCGGGCGACTGTCTTTCAACAGTCGCCCGACTCATCAGATCAGAATGAAGATCGCCAGCAGACCGCCGAAGATCGCCCACTTTTCCATGTAATAGAGTTTGCGATTGCGCTTTTTCAGTTCTTTGCCGCGCAGGCGAATCTTGTAGATTTTGGTAAACAAGCGGTTGATGCCACCGGTGCGGTCACCCGCATCGTTAGGCGCACCGGCCGCCGACATCACGTTGCGGCTGAACCAGCCGTTGAACGCCGCTGCCCAGCGATACTTCATCGGACGTTCAACGTCACAGAACAGGATGATGCGGTTCTGGTCGGTGGTGTTTTCCGCGTAATGAATGAAGGTCTCGTCGAACATCACCGCTTCGCCATCACGCCAGTGATAGTTCTCGCCATCGACGTTGATGTAGCAACCGGCGTCGTTCGGCGTTTCCAGGCCCAGGTGATAACGGTAGGAACCGGCGTATGGGTCGCGGTGACGCACCAGTTTCGAGCCCGGCGGCAATTCTGCAAACATCGCAGCCTTGATCGAGCCGATGCTCTGCACCAGTTCAGTGGTGCGCGGGCACAATTGCAGCGCCGACGGGTGGCTGTCGCCGTACCACTTCAGGTAGAAACGCTTCCAGCCAGTCTTGAAAAACGAGTTGAAACCGACGTCGTCGTACTGGTTGGAACGTTTGATTTCGCCGGCGCGCAGCAGGTTGCGGCCTTCCTCGCGGATTTCTTCCCAGTGCGCCTGCAACGGGCTCAGATCCGGAAAGTCCTTCGGATCCAGGTACGGCGTGTTGGGTTTTTTCGAGAACAGGTAAAGGAAGCAGTTGATCGGTGCCAGAAACGAAGAGTGATCGCTCAGTTGACGACCGATTTTGTGGCGCACACGACCGCGCAGGTGAACGTATGCAATGGAAATGACATATACAGCGGCAATGATGAGTTTCACGGAAATCGTCACACGTCAGAAGTGAACAAACTGCGCGCCTTTAGGGCTGTGGCCCAAGGTCTGTGGCAGTGGTCTGAAATCAAAAAGCGTCCCGGTGGCGCATCCTTGAGCCCATGCCGTACAAGGCATTGGGTGAATGGATGGCATTTTAGCCACAGTTTGTAACCAATAGTGAACACTCATCTGTGAAAAACTGTCCCGCGATCGCGCCAAACGGCAATCGGGATGTCACTGCCCTATCGTTTAAAGAGCCAGACCAGTACAATCGCCGCCAAACTTTACGCGCCCCCCTTGGTTGATGACGGGATTGTCCCGCCTCAGCGCACTTCGACTCGGGCCAAGCGCTCCGGCTGCACCCTCGCTACTCAGCACGCTTCGCAGGAAAAACCTTTGATTTCTACAGCTAACATCACCATGCAGTTCGGCGCCAAGCCGCTGTTTGAAAACGTTTCGGTCAAATTCAATGGCGGCAACCGCTACGGCCTGATCGGCGCCAACGGTTGCGGCAAGTCGACCTTCATGAAAATCCTCGGCGGCGACCTCGAGCCGTCCGGTGGCCAGGTCATGCTGGAGCCGAACATTCGCCTGGGTAAACTGCGCCAGGATCAGTTCGCCTACGAAGAATTCACCGTGATCGACACCGTGATCATGGGTCACGAAGAGCTGTGGAAGGTCAAGGCCGAGCGCGACCGCATCTACTCGCTGCCGGAAATGAGCGAAGAAGACGGCATGGCCGTGGCCGAGCTGGAAACCGAGTTCGCCGAGATGGACGGCTACACCGCCGAATCCCGCGCCGGTGAACTGCTGCTGGGTCTGGGCATTCCGCTGGAACAGCATTTCGGCCCGATGACTGAAGTTGCGCCGGGCTGGAAACTGCGTGTTCTGTTGGCCCAGGCACTGTTCTCCGATCCGGAAGTGCTGCTGCTCGACGAACCGACCAACCACCTGGACATCAACACCATCCGCTGGCTGGAAACGATTTTGACGGCGCGTAACAGCACCATGATCATCATTTCCCACGACCGTCACTTCCTGAACAGCGTCTGCACCCACATGGCCGACCTGGACTACGGCGAGCTGCGTCTGTTCCCGGGCAACTACGACGAGTACATGACTGCGGCGACCCAGTCCCGCGAGCAACTGCTGTCGGACAACGCCAAGAAGAAAGCCCAGATCGCCGAACTGCAAACGTTCGTCAGCCGCTTCTCGGCCAACGCCTCGAAAGCCAAGCAGGCCACTTCCCGCGCCAAGCAGATCGACAAGATCCAACTGGCCGAGGTCAAGCCATCGAGCCGCGTGAGCCCTTTCATCCGTTTCGAACAGACCAAGAAGCTGCACCGCCAGGCCGTGACCATCGAGCAGATGTCCAAGGGCTTCGACGGCAAGACCCTGTTCAAGAACTTCAGCTTCACCGTTGAAGCCGGCGAGCGCGTGGCGATCATCGGCCCGAACGGTATCGGCAAGACCACTCTGCTGCGCACGCTGATGGGCGAACTGACCCCGGACGCAGGCACGGTGAAGTGGACCGAAAGCGCGGAGCTGGGCTACTACGCTCAGGACCACGCCCACGACTTCGAAGACGACGTCAGCCTGTTCGACTGGATGGGTCAGTGGACTCAGGGCGAGCAAGTGATCCGTGGCACCCTCGGTCGCATGCTGTTCTCCAACGACGAGATCCTCAAGTCGGTGAAGGTGATTTCCGGTGGTGAGCAAGGTCGCATGCTGTTCGGCAAGCTGATCCTGCAAAAGCCGAACGTACTGGTGATGGACGAACCGACCAACCACCTGGACATGGAATCGATCGAGGCGCTGAACCTGGCGCTGGAAAACTACCCGGGCACGCTGATCTTCGTCAGCCACGACCGTGAGTTCGTATCGTCCCTGGCCACGCGCATCATCGAGCTGAGCCCGAACGGCGTGACCGACTTCAGCGGCACCTACGACGATTACCTGCGCAGCCAAGGCGTAGTGTTCTAAGTCGAATCGAGCGGTAAACAGAAAGCCCTGTCCTTGTGACAGGGTTTTTTTTACTCATTCCTGATCGTTCCCACGCTCTGCGTGGGAATGCCTCAAGGGACGCTCCGCGTTCCAGCTCTGGAAGGGACGCGGAGCGCCCCGGGCTGCATTCCCACGCGGAGCGTGGGAACGATCAACGGGAAACGGGGAAACGGGGAAACGGGGAAACGGGGAAACGATCGTTAGCCTGCTTTCTTTTATTTCAGCGCCACGCCATGATGCGGACTCTCCCACCGCCGCCCGCGAACGAGTCCTCATGTCTGCGCAGCAACAGCCACCGCAAAGCTCCATGGCGATCACCCTGCAGATCGTCTCCATCGTTTTCTATACCTTTATTGCCTTCCTCTGCATCGGCCTGCCGATTGCGGTGCTGCCCGGCTACGTGCACGAACAATTGGGTTTCAGCGCCGTGATCGCGGGGCTGGTGATCGGTTCGCAATACCTGGCCACCCTGCTCAGCCGACCGATGGCCGGGCGCATGTCGGACACCATCGGCACCAAACGGGCGATTGTGTATGGCTTGTCGGGGATTGTGCTCAGCGGCGTGTTGACGCTGGTTTCGACGCTGCTGCAGAGCTTGCCGTTGTTGAGCCTGTCGATCCTGATCGTCGGTCGCCTGTTGCTGGGGATCGCGCAGGGTTTGATCGGCGTCGGCACCATCAGTTGGTGCATGGGCCAGGTCGGTGCCGAACACACCGCACGCTCGATTTCCTGGAACGGCATCGCGTCCTACGGTGCGATTGCCATCGGTGCGCCGCTGGGCGTGGTGATGGTCGCCGATTACGGTTTCGAAAGCCTTGGCATTGCGTTGTCGCTGCTCGCAGCCGGCGCACTGCTGCTGATCCGCAACAAGCCGTCGGTGCCGGTGGTGCGCGGTGAACGGCTGCCGTTCTGGGCAGTGTTCGGGCGGATTGCACCGTTCGGCGCCAGTCTGAGCCTGGCGTCGATTGGCTACGGCACGCTGACCACCTTCATCACCCTGTATTACCTCAATCGCGGCTGGTCCGGTGCGGCGTACTGCCTGACCGTATTCGGCGTGTGTTTCATTCTGTCGCGGTTGCTGTTCATTTCGGCCATCGGGCGTTTCGGCGGATTCACCTCGGCGATTGCCTGCATGACCATCGAAACCGTCGGCCTGGTCATGCTGTGGCTGGCGCCCTCGACCGCGTATGCCTTGATTGGCGCCGGTCTGGCCGGCTTCGGCCTGTCGCTGGTGTATCCGGCGCTGGGCGTCGAGGCGATCAAGCAAGTGCCCAACTCCAGTCGCGGTGCCGGGCTGAGTGCCTATGCGGTGTTTTTCGATCTGGCGCTGGCGATTGCCGGGCCGTTGATGGGCGCGGTGGCGCTGAATCTGGGCTATTCGTGGATTTTCTTCAGCGCAGCGGTGCTGTCCGTGACCGGACTGGGACTGACCTTGCTGCTCAAGCGCCGAGCCATGACGTAAAGGCTCACTGATCCGCCGTCTGCATCCCCGCGCGGGTCGGCCGGCCCAAGGCATGGGAGAAGAACCGCCCGGCCTCGGAAATCAGGTTGCGGTGGATGTCTTCGCGGTCCACGCCATCGGCATCGGTGCACAGCGCCGGCATGGCGAGGATCTGCTCTTCGGTGCACGGCGCCATGAACACGAAGTGCCCTGCCCCGGCCAGCAATTTGAAGTCGGGTGCGGTCGGCAGTTTGCGCGCCAGGGCGGCGGCGTTTTTGTCGAAGGCCACCAGTTTGTCGCCGTCGCCGCTGTAGAGCAGCACCGGCACATGCACATCAGCCAAAGTGTGCCGACCGAATTTCAGACTCAACGGTGCCATCAGCAACAACGCATGCACGCGCGGATCGGCCACCGGTTGCAGATCGTCGCGGTCGACAATCAACTCACCTTGGGTGTTGCAGGCGTCGCGGTCGTCCGGGCGTTCCTGGCAGTAACGGCGCAGACGATCCAGATCCGGCTGTGCGCCGGACAGAATCAGCGCCGTTTCGCCGCCCGCCGAATAGCCGATCACGCCGACCTGCTCGGCGTTCACATACGGCGCGAGCATGCGATCGCCCAACGTCGCGGTAATGGCTTCGGAAATCTGGATCGGCCGGCCATAAAGGTTGCTCAGTGTGCCGAGGCGGCTGTGATCCTTGGAGTTGTCGCCGGGGTGAATCACCGCCACCACTACAAAGCCCTTGCGTGCCAGTGACGTGGCCAGGTCGTGCAGTGCCAGTGGCGTGCCGGTGTTGCCGTGGGACAGCATCAGCATCGGGAAGCGGCCGATGGCGACTTTGGTGTCTTCGCCGGCTTCGACAGAATAGCCTTCGAGCAGGCTCATGTGTTCGCGGTCGCTGGAGGGATAGAACGCGATGGCGCGCATCGGTTGCAGGTCGAGCGGATCGAGGAACGTCATCTCGTGATAGCCGACGCTCCAGCGCGGGTGCTGCCCGGGCGCAGCGTGCACTGAATTCAGGCTGCCGAGCAGGCAAATCAGTAACGCTGCACAAAGACGCATCATGGGATGCCCCACCCTGTTGTTACTCAATCGAAAGATCCGTTGTGTTCGACGCCCGAAATTCCGAGGTTCGGTGATCCGGCGCGACGTTGCACTCAGACGTTGATCATCAGACTGCATAACCTGGGCCAGATTATGTAACAGTCAGAAACAAAAAACTCCGTATCTGGCCCTTGCGGAACCAGAATACAGAGTTTTTTTGGGTTTGCCTGAACAGGAGCTGTTCTTTACGCAAGCCTTACGCGGCGGCGAACAGTTGCTCGCTGATCTTCGCCTGAGCGGCAGTCATGGCGTTGTTGCGCACTTCTTCGCCGTAGGCCAGGCCTTCGGCACGCACGACTTCGATGTCGCTGATGCCGAGGAAGCCGAAGACCAGTTTCAGGTAGTCTTCGTGCGCTACGCCCGAAGCTTGACCTGCGTGGATGCCGCCAGCGGTGGACACGATCACCACTTTCTTGCCACCGCACAGGCCTTCAGGGCCGGCTTCGGTGTAACGGAAGGTCTGGCCGGCGACGGCGATGCGGTCGATCCAGGCTTTGAGCTGGGTCGGCACGGTGAAGTTGTACATCGGTGCAGCAACGACGATGGCGTCGGCGGCGATGAATTCGGCCAGGGTGGTGGCGCTCAGTTCGGCTTCGTGCTGTTGGGCGGCGTTGCGCAGTTCAGCGGTGGTGCCGGCGGCAACCAGAGTAGTCGACGAGAAGTGGCTGATGGCGTCGGCGGCCAGGTCGCGGTAGGTCACGACAGCGCTTGGCTCGGCGGCTTGCCAGGCTTGAGTCACCTGACTGCTCAGCTGACGGGAAGCGGAGTTGTCGCCCAGAATGCTCGAATCGATGTGCAGCAGTTTCATGTGGAATCTCCTGGAATGAATCGCCGGTGGCGACGGAATGGAGACAATCCTACCGACGAAACCAATAGCTGATTAGACGGCAACAATGCGATAGTTTGTCCCACTGATAGAACAGTCGGATTTCCAGATGCAAGACCTCAACGATCTCTACTATTTCGCCAAAGTGGTCGAAGCCGGCGGATTCGCCGCCGCCGGCCGCTTGCTGGGCATTCCCAAGTCACGCCTTTCGCGGCGCATCGCCGAGCTGGAAGAACGCCTCGGCGCACGCTTGCTGCAACGCACCACTCGCCAATTGAAGCTGACAGCCGTCGGCGAACGCTATTTGCGTCACTGTCAGGCAATGCTGCTGGAAGCGGAAATGGCCGACGAGACGGTGGCCAGCATGTCCAGCGAGCCTCGCGGACGCCTGCGGGTTTCGAGCCCGACGGGCTTGGCCCATGAAATGCTCCCGGTGGTGATCAGCAATTTCCTTGGCAAATACCCCAAGGTGCAACTGGAAGTGACCCTGATCAATCGCCGGGTCGACCTCATCACCGAAGGCATCGACGTGGCCCTGCGCGTGCGCGAACACGGCGATGAAGAACCGATGCTGGTGACCCGCCGCCTGCGTCAGGCGCAAATGGTGGTGGTGGCGAGCCCTTCCTTTATACAGGGCGTGGAAATCAATCATCCGCAGGACCTGAAGAACCTGCCGGTGTTGGGCGCGCTGGAAGCGGATCGCATGGTGCATGTGCGCCTGCTCGATCAGCACGGCGAGAGTTGTGATCTGGCGCTGGAAGCACGGCTGGGCATCGACGATTTCATCGTGCGCAAGGCCTGTGTGCTGGCCGGCCAGGGGTTCACCCTGTTGCCGATGATGTATTGCGAAGCGGAGCTGAACAAAGGCACGCTGGTGCAGTTGCTGCCGGACTGGTCACTGCCCGGCGGCTGGCTGCAAGCGGTGTATCCGCACCGGCGTGGGGTGATGCCGGCGGTGCGCGCATGGATCGATCATCTGGTCGAATCGTTCAATGCCTGTGGAGAGCGGCTGTTATGAAACAAGGGAAGATGAACGAGCAGGATGTCGCGGATTTCTGTCTGGCCCTGCCCGGCGCCCGGGAAGACTACAAATGGGGTGGCGTGCGGGTGTTTTCGATTGCCGGCAACAAGATGTTTGCCTTGCAGGGTTTGCGCGGTGATTCGCTGGCGTTCAAGGTCGACAAGGACCTGTTTCTCGGTCATTGCGACCGTCCGGGCATTCACCCGGCACCGTATCTGGCCCGGGCGCAATGGATCATCATGCACCCGCCCTACCCGCTGGGCACCGAGGAGCTGCAAGGGTTGCTGCAGCGCTCCCATCAACTGGTGGTGAGCAAGCTGCCCAAGCGCGTGCAGGTCGGGCTGTTGCTCTAGAACAGCGCCAGCAGGTTCGAACCGAGGAACAACTGATCGATCCAGAACACCTGGTGCAACGCCACGATCATCCAGAAAAGCACCTGAAACGACACCTTGCGCGTCTTGTGCCGGAAGACCTGCTGGGCGATCAATGCGCCCGGCCAGCCGCCGGCCAGTTCCACCGCGTGCAGGATGTTTTCCGGTGTGCGCCAGGCGTCGGCGCGGGCCTTGCGTTTGTCCGCCCAGTACAGAAAAAACGCCAGCACGCTGACCAGCCCGTAAGCCGTCAGCGGTATCAGGGAAATCCCGCGCAGCCACATCGACAGCGAGCCGGACAACGGCAACGCGCAGACGATCAGCAGCACCACCAGCTTCAATTTAAGATGCTGAATATTGCCACCGGAAGGCCCGCGATCAGGGCGGCGTGCGCGGGAATCACTCATGGCTGGGCGGCCGTCCAGTCGATCCAGCCGAACTGCCAGGTCGCCAGGATCACCAGACCGAAGACGATCCGGTACCAGGCGAACGCCGCGTAGCTGTGGCTGCCGATGAACTTGAGCAGCCCGCGCACCGCGATCATGGCGAAGATGAACGCCGTGACGAAACCGATGGCGAACACCGGGAAGTCTGCCGGAACGAACAGGTCGCGATACTTGTAGCCCGAATACACCGCCGCACCGACCATGGTCGGCATCGCCAGGAAGAACGAGAACTCGGTGGCGGTCTTGCGCGACAGGCCAAACAACAGGCCGCCGATGATGGTCGAGCCGGAACGCGAAGTGCCGGGGATCATCGCCAGGCACTGGGCGAAGCCGATCTTCAGCGCATCCGTCCAGCGAATCTCGTCGACCGTTTCGGCGTGCACTTCATGCTGACGCTGCTCGGCCCACAACATCACGATACCGCCCACCACCAGCGCGGTGGCCACGGTGATCGGGTTGAACAGGTAATGGTGAATCAGATCCGCGAAGATCACGCCCAGCACCACGGCGGGCAGGAAGGCGATCAGCAGGTTGGCGGTAAAACGCCGCGCACTCGGCTGGGTTGGCAGGCCGATGACCACGTCGAGGATCTTGCGGCGGAATTCCCAGACCACCGCGAGAATCGCGCCGAGCTGGATGATGATGTTGAACGCCATGGCCCGCTCGCCTCCGAAATCGAGCAGGTCGGCAACAATGATCTGGTGTCCGGTACTGGAAATGGGCAAAAACTCCGTCAGCCCCTCTACAACTCCTAGAATCAATGCCTGCAAGGCGGTCCAAAGATCCATCAATCCCCCAAAGAGCGATGCCCGGCGGCATGCCCCGATAGTATTTTTTTACGTTCACTGCGTTCAGCGTAGCTGGTTAAAGCTGTACCGATTCCGCACGCACAGGATCCACACGAAACAGTCAAAATTCCGTGAAAAATCAATTTGGATTCAGGTTTTCACGCGCGGCGCCGAAATCCTAACAGACAAGCCGTAATAGCGCTGCCGCGTTATACGACTTGGGTCGCGTATGCCCGGCTACCGAAACGTGGTTGGATGCTGGCGGTGGTTTATTACAAGAAAAAGAATCCGGAGTGACAGCGTTATGAACAGCTTGCGCAGTGTGTCGATCAGCCGACGCTTGTGGCTCATCTTGATTGTGGCAGTGGTCATGCTGCTGACCTTGGGCGTGTTGATGCTCAAGCAGATCCACGATGACCTTTACCACGCCAAGGCCCAGAAAACCCAGCATGTGGTGCAGACCGCCAGCGGTTTGCTGACTTACTACCAGGGCCTCGAAGCTGCGGGGACCCTGACCCGCGATGTGGCGCAGAAACAGGCGCTGACCGCGATCCGTGGCCTGCGCTATGACCAGAACGATTACTTCTGGATCAACGACCTCACACCCGTGATGGTCATGCACCCGACCAATCCCAAGCTTGAAGGCCAGAACCTCTCGGCGATCCGCGACCCGGACGGTTTTGCGGTGTTCAACGAAATGGTCGCCATCGCCAAAGCCAAGGGCGCCGGCATGGTCGATTATCGCTGGCCCAAACCCGGCGCCAGTGAGCCGGTGGCCAAGACTTCCTACGTGAAACTGTTCGAGCCGTGGGGCTGGGTCATCGGTTCTGGCGTTTACGTCGACGACGTGCAGGCCGAGTTCCAGGGTCAGGTGATCAAGGCGTCGGTAGTCGGGCTGGTCATTGCGGTGATCATGGCGCTGCTGGTGATCCTGATTGCCCGCAGCATCGTCCGTCCGTTGCAGGAAACCGTGAACGCCATGGCCAACATCGCCAGCGGCGAAAGCGATCTGACCCGCAGCCTCGATAACCACGGCCAGGACGAAGTCACTCAACTGGCCCATCACTTCAATGCCTTCACCGCCAAGCTGCGCCGGGTGATCGGTGACTTGCAGGTGTCCGCCAGTGCCTTGGGCCAATCGTCCAGCGAACTGGGCAACGATGCGACTCAGGCCCAGCAGCGCAGCCAGCAGCAATCGCAGCAGATGGAACTGGTGGCCACCGCCGTCAACGAAGTGACCTACGGCGTGCAAGACGTGGCGAAGAACGCCGAACACGCCGCCAGCGAAATGCGTGACGCCGAAGCCCAGGCCCAGCAGGGCCAGATCAACATTGACGGCAGTCTGCAACAGATCGACAAGCTCTCCGGCACCATCGATCAAGCGGTGGAAGTCATCCGCACGCTGGCGACTGAAAGCACGCAGATCGGCAGCGTGCTGGAAGTGATCCGCTCGATTGCCGAGCAGACCAACCTGCTGGCCCTCAACGCCGCGATTGAAGCGGCTCGCGCCGGCGAACAGGGTCGCGGGTTTGCGGTGGTCGCCGACGAGGTGCGTTTGCTGGCGCAGCGCACGCAGAAGTCCACGGCGGAAATCCAGACGATGATCGAACGTCTGCAAAACCATTCCGAAGCCGCCGTGAAGGTCATCGGCGACAGTAGCAAGGCCTCGCAACTGACCATCGAACAGGCCGGTCTTGCCAGTGCCAGCCTGAATGCCATCGGCCAGGCCCTGCGTAACCTCAATGGCCTGAACGCCTCGATTGCCAGCGCAACGCTGCAACAGGCGCACGTGGTCGAAGACATCAATCAGAACGTCACCCAGGCGGCGGGGTTGTCCCACAGCACCGCACTGGCGGCCGAGCAATCGAGCGTGGCCAGCGTGCGTCTGGGCCAACTCAGCGAGCAACTGAACGGTTTGCTGCGTCAGTTCAGAGTCTGATCGCCCTTGCAGGTGGGAACTCGTTTCCCACCTGTTTTTCGGTACAATCCGCTCCCTCTTTTATTCCCCCCAAGGATCCTGCATGTCCGGGCTTGAACTGTTTGCGGCCGCCCTCGGCGTAATCGCCGTGTGGCTCACGGTCAAACAGAATCCGTGGTGCTGGCCGATCGGGCTGGTCATGGTGTCGCTCTACACCTGGGTGTTCTTCGAAGTGAAGCTGTATTCGGACATGCTGCTGCAAGTCGTTTATGCCGGGCTGCAAATCTATGGCTGGTGGCAATGGACGCGGGCCGGGACGATGCATGACGGGCGCGAGGTCAGCCGGCTCGACAATCGCTCGATTGCGCAAGGGCTGGCCATCGGCGCGGTGGGCAGTCTGCTGCTGGGCGCGGCCATGGCTCACTGGACGGACGCTGCGCAACCGTGGCTCGACGCGGCGCTGACCGGTTTCAGTCTGGTCGCGCAATTCTGGATGGCCCACAAACGTCTGCAATGCTGGGCGTTGTGGTTCGTGCTGGATGTGATCTTCGTCGGGCTGTTTCTCTATAAAGGGCTTTACCTCACGGCGGCGCTGTATGCCCTGTTCACCCTGATCGCAGTGCAAGGCTGGCGCGAATGGCGTGCCGATCCGGCGTTGCAACGATGAAAGTGATTGTCCTGACCGGCCCCGAGTCGACGGGCAAGAGCTGGCTGGCGGCCGGAATCCAACAGCAGTTCGGCGGTTTGCGGGTGGACGAATATGTGCGCTGGTTCATCGAGCAGAAACGTCGCGATACGTGCCTGGCCGATATTCCCGAGATCGCGCGCGGCCAGTTGCAATGGGAAGACGCGGCACGCGCGCAGCAGCCGCGACTGCTGATTCTCGATACGCATCTGTTGAGCAATATCCTGTGGAGCCAGACCCTGTTCGGCGACTGCCCGTCCTGGCTGGAATCCGAATTGCTGGCCCGTCATTACGACCTGCACCTGCTGCTCTCCCCCGAGCAGATCGAGTGGACGGACGATGGTCAGCGTTGCCAGCCCGACTTGAGCGAACGGCTTGCGTTCTATCAGGCAACCCGAACCTGGCTGGAAACCCATCACCAGCCTTTGCAGATCATTCAGGGCAGTTGGGCGGATCGCCAGCAGCAAGCCTTCGACGCGGTTCGCGCCCTGCTCGCGGACTGACCCGGTTTTCGGGGCGTTTGCCCCGTCGTATCCCCCTGCTTTGGGGCCAAAGTGTCCGTTCCTGAAACACTCCTTCGGGTTCAAAGTGCCCGTCTCAGCACCCTTCATCCCTTTGTCATGCGACTTGTTACGCGGTTGAAACACAGCCCTGCAAACCCTTGTTCCAGAGCTTTGCAATGACTTTGTGAGGTTGCGAAGGCAATGACTTGTTTCAACGATGAAACAGCTTTTGTACCAGACCTGCGCTCGTCAAACCCAACATATTGAAATTCAAAGACAATTCAAAAGCGGCACAGCTTTCGCTCTCTCCTTCACAACGCTGAACAGGCTCAGCCCACTGAAGAAGGAATTGCCGTCGTGGGGAATATCAAAAAAGCCTTCACCTGCCTTCTGCTGATCGGATCAGCCGCCAGCACTTTCCTCAGTTTCAACGTTCAGGCCGAAGGCAATGGCGTGATCGTGCTCAATCGTGACGTCCAGCCGATCCCGATCGGCCGCAGCGGCGGCAAAGACCCGTACCCCACCACCGTCAATGCCAATCCTTCGGGCCGCATCGGTCAAGCAATGACCAGCACCGAACTCAACGACGGTGAATTTGCCAGTATAGCCAGCGGATCCTCGATTCGCGGAAGTATCACCACCCCGACTTCGAACATCCCCGGCATGAACACTGTGACCAATCCGAATGGCTTGCCTGGTATGGGAGGCGGTCACGGCGGCGGTGCCGGCGGCTCGATCTCCAATACCGTCAACCGTGCCATGAGCTCCGGTCTTGCCCCTCTGACTCGCATGGCTGGAGGCCAATAAATGAATCGCTCCCTGCTCCTGCTCGCCCTCCTCGGCTGCACCAGCGCAATGGCTGACCCGAGTTCCGTGAACAACGCGAACATTCAGGAAACCGGCATCCAGTACCGCGGCAACTACAACGTCAACCAGGCGGCCGGCGACCAGATGCAACAAACCAACACCAAAGCGATCGCCATCGGCACCAGTGCCAGCGCGACCACGAGTGTCATTCAGCACATCAACACACCCGCCGAGCGCACTGGCAATGCCAGCGCCACCATTGGCGGCAACTCTTTCAGCAATGGCAACGGAATCCTGGGCGTGAATCAGGGCGCCGGGGCCAACAACCAGATGGCCAACGTTACGCGCGTCAGCATCAGTGCTGCCCCGCAGAGCGTTGACGATAGCGCCCTTTCCCAACAGAACGTGGCGTTGTTACCGAGCTCAGGAGCAACTGGTACCTCACCCGGCAGTCGCCAGGTCACGACAAGTGATCAGGCCTTCACCGGCAGCCGAGGGGTAATCCAGGTGAACCAGAGTGCCGGGGTGGGGAACCGAATGGCTAACACCCTGAGCATCCGGGTCGCTGACTGACCCAAACAACAAAAGCAGTGCAATTAGAAAGTACCAACACTTAACCAACTAATAAGCACGGAGAAACACCATGAAACCTACAATGGCCCTCAAACCACTGGTTTTCGCACTCGCAGCAGTGATGGCAATCGCAGCACAGGCAGGCGGTCGTGATGATAATCACGGTCATGGTAACGGGCATGGCAACCATGAACCAAAAGGCCCAACCCTGGAACAACTGCTGCAAATCGGCGCTGGCGCCGGGGCGGCAGTGCTCGACACGCAAAGCAGCTCTGGCAACCTGGTCGGCAACCAAGGCACCAAAAATGATGCCAACGTCAACAACTCGGCCAATGGCACCAACGGCAACGTTGGCATGAACAACACCGCCGGCGATGGCAACCAGCAAGACAATGCCGCCGCTCTGGCAACTGCCGATGAAAGTTTCATCTTCGGCTCTGCGGTGTCGGTCTCCAGCGCAACTCAAGTCAACACCAACAACGCCGTTGCGAACTACTCCACCACAAACAACGCCAACCTCAACAACGTGGGTAACGGCGGTTCCGGCAACATTGGCGTGAACAACAGTGCCGGCAACTTCAACCAACAGAAAAACAACCTGGCAATTGCTGTATCGGGTGGTCGTGTAGCTAACGCTGCTGCTGCTGCGAACCAAACCTCCACTGGCCTGACCGTAGCCAACAACGGCACTCAAACCTACAAAAAAGATACCCTCACCGGCACTTTCGCCGGGGCTGGCGCGTTCTACGCGAAGGGCACTGCAAAAATCGAAGACGACGATCACGGTCATGGCGGATATGGCAATAACGATAGAGGCCATGGCGGCGACAAAGATCAAAAAGCCAAATTCGAAGCAGTGGGCGTCTTTGGCCTGGCAGGTGTGACCACTCAACAAGTGATGACCCCTGATGGCTGGAAAAACCCTGTGACCAACAACGCTTCCATCTCCAATGTTGGTAACAACTTCTCGGGTAACGCTGGTTACAACAACGCCGCTGGTGTTGGCAACCAACAAAGCAACTCGCTGTCCATCGCCGCAGGTTGCAAAGCCTGCATGTAATCGCGATCGAAACGAAAGCCCCGGAAACGGGGCTTTTCCTCAGTCCGCAAAGGCGTATCGATCATGCGTAAGACTGCCCTCCTCGCTCTGCTTTGCTTCTGTGGCCTGACCCAGGCTGCCCAGATGCCCGTTGCCGCCCTGCCTGGCGGCACACTCGTCTACAAGAACGTGCAAAGCATTCGTGAGCGCAAGTTTGCCGACATCGTCGAACAGAAAACCGACTTCAGCTGCGGCGCCGCCGCACTGGCCACGGTATTGCGCCAGGCTTATTGGCTCGACGTCGATGAGGAGCACATCATCAAAGGCATGCTGGTCAACGCTGACCAGGACCTTGTTCGTACTCAGGGTTTTTCCATGCTGGACATGAAGCGCTACATAGAAAGCATCGGCATGCGCGCCAGGGGCTACAAGATTCCGCCGGAAAAACTCGACGCTGTCACGATCCCGGTGGTGGTACTGATGGAAATTCGCGGCTACAAGCATTTCGTGGTGATGCAGCGGGCGGACAAGGATTGGGTTTACATCGGAGACCCGGTTTTAGGACACAAACGCTACTCCCATGATGACTTTGTCAAAGGTTGGAACGGCATTGTCTTTGCCATCGTCGGCCCCGGATATGACAAGGCCAATGCCTTGCGCAGCCCTCCGGTACCGGTGACGGCCAAGAACAAGCTGGATGCCTTCAACCCGGTCAAAGATGCTGAATTGATGGACTTCGGGTTCATACAGAGCGACTTCTTTTAATCGCCGATTACAAGAGTGGGGCTGGATGTCCCGGGAGCAGCAGATGAAAACCTCATACTGGCTGGCCGCCGCCTGCCTGGCAGCGAGCGCCTCAGGCTATGCCAATGCAGGATTCAAACCCATCGAAATCAAGGACCAGGAGCTTTCAGAGCTACGTGGTCGTTATGTGATGCCGGGCCGGATCATCAGCTTCGGTGTTGTCATGAGCAGTACCTGGCGCAACGCCAGCGGAGATCTGATCGGGGCCTCGGCCACCATGCAATTGCAGGCCGCTTCGGTCAAACCTGAATTCTACGTCTCGACCATCAAGGAACACGGCAATGGCAGTACCCCGGAACTGGGGACTGGCTCGGTCGTGGGTGGCGCGGGACTCAACTCAAGCCAGGGCGTGACGCAGAGTGTGCGCGCCGCTGGCGACGGCAACTCCGCCTATAACAACGTTGCGATCAACGTCAAAGAAGCCAGTCAGGCACCTGCCCTGATGCCCGCCCAGGGCCAGGCCTTGATGGCCGGCCAGACCATCTCCGGCAGCAACGGCGCCGGCAGCGTCGCGGTTTCAGCCACAAATGGCGGTGTGCAAATGGCCATCCAGGCCTCCGGCAATCAGGGTACAGCCTTGCAACAGGTCGCCCAGGGCGGACTGCTGCAAAACACCCGTTTGCTGGGTAACGCGAACGTAGTCAACAACCTGACACAACTCAACGTTGTCCTTAACAATAACGGCATGAGTGCCGGCGCACTGGACTGCAACCTGACTCAACTCAGGGCACTACGCAACATCGGATATTGAACTACGCTGAGTCTCGATCATTGGGCTTAAAGGGACGGCTTATTCATGTATCGATCAGTATCACTGCGTGCCGCTGTATGTTTGAGTACTCTTCTACCCGCGGCGATGTTGCAAGCGGCACCCGACGCAGATGTAGAAGCCCTGAAACAGGAACTTCTGGAGCTGAAGCAACGATACGAAGTGCAGCAAAAGGCCCTGGCGGTGCTTGAACAACGGGTCCGCCAGGTCGAAGAGCAACCCGCCTCCCCACCCCCAAAACGCCTGGCCAAATCGCCTTCGGACATGAAAGGCAACCGGGTCGCCACTGGCACCGGGGCCGCAGCAGCGTCGGGGGGCGCCGCCGGGGGCAGCGGCGCATCCTATGGCCAGTCGCTGGCCGATGATTCGCAACCGGCACAGAGTGTGTCCAACCTGTACGACGAAGCCAGCGGCTTCTTTGGCGGCGGCAAGTTCAGCTTTGAAACCGGCGTGACCTACTCGCGCTACGACACCCGCCAACTGATTCTCAACGGTTTCCTCGCCCTGGACTCGATCTTTCTGGGC
Organism: Pseudomonas sp. B21-021; assembly: GCF_024749205.1. Classification (NCBI taxonomy): domain Bacteria; kingdom Pseudomonadati; phylum Pseudomonadota; class Gammaproteobacteria; order Pseudomonadales; family Pseudomonadaceae; genus Pseudomonas; species Pseudomonas sp. B21-021. Next base: position 3,154,538 of record NZ_CP087192.1, on the reverse strand, counting down.
AACATCAACCTCGACCGGATCAAGGCCGACACCTGGACCCTCGACCTGACGGGACGCTACAACTTCGACAATCGCTGGCAGTTCGACCTGAACGTGCCGGTGGTCTACCGTGAATCGACCTATCAGTCCGGCGGCGGCAACGGAGGCGCCTCCAACGTCACCACCGAACAGGACGTAAGCCGCGATCCGACCATCGGCGACGTCAACTTCGGCATTGCGTACAAGTTCCTGGACGAGTCGGTCAACACCCCGGACGCCGTGGTGTCCTTGCGGGTCAAGGCGCCTACGGGCAAGGATCCGTTCGGGATCAAGCTACGCCAGACCGATGCCAACTCGAACCTGTTCGTGCCTGACACCCTGCCCACCGGCAACGGCGTCTGGTCGATCACCCCGGGCATCTCGCTGGTCAAGACGTTTGACCCGGCCGTGCTGTTCGGCAGCCTGTCCTACACCCACAACTTCGAGGAATCGTTCGACGACATCAGTTCGACCGTCAACCAGAAAAACCCGGGCAAGGTACGCATCGGCGACAGCTTCCAGATCGGCGCAGGTGTTGCCTTCGCACTGAACGAGAAGATGAGTATGTCGTTCTCCGTCTCGGACCTGGTGCAACGCAAGAGCAAGCTGAAACAGGATGGCGGGGATTGGGAATCGGTGGTGTCCAGCGACGCCAACGCCGGTTACTTCAACGTCGGCATGACCATCGCCGCCACCGACAACCTGACCATCGTGCCCAACCTGTCCATCGGCATGACGGACGATGCCCCGGACTTCTCCTTCAGCCTGAAATTCCCTTACTACTTCTAAACCGCGACATCATAAAAAGGCCCGCTGCGACTTGCATCGCAGCGGGCCTTTTCAGCTTCCTGTCTTCAGGAAGCACCGCGCCCTAGCGGATCTGGTGCTTGTGCAGCAAACGGTAAAACGTCGGCCGGGAAACCCCCAGCACTTTGGCGGCAACGCTGAGATTGTCGCTGTGCCGGTTCAACACATCGCATAACGCCTGGCGTTCGGCGCGGGTCTTGTAGTCTTCAAGCGTACCCATGGGTGCCGCGATCGACTGCTGGCTGATCAGCCCCAGGTCACGGGCCTCGATCTGCCGCCCTTCCGCAAGTACCAGGCCTCGACGCACGCGGTTGGCCAGTTCGCGGACATTGCCCGGCCAGTCGTGCTTGCCCATGGCGATCAGCGCGTCTTCACTGAAGCTGCGCGGACGGCGGCCGGTTTCATGGCTGTAGAAGTGGGAAAAATGGTTGGCCAGCATCGACAGATCGCCGTGGCGCTCGCGCAACGGCGCGGTCACCACCTGCAACACATTGAGCCGGTAGTACAAGTCCTCACGAAAGCGCTTCTTCTCGATGGCGGCTTCGAGGTCGACGTGAGTCGCCGCCAGTACCCGCACATCCACCGGGATAGGCTGGCTGCCACCAACCCGTTCGATGTGTTTTTCTTGAAGGAAGCGCAACAGATTGGCTTGCAGTTCCAGCGGCAGATCGCCGATTTCATCGAGAAACAAGGTGCCGCCATTGGCCGCTTCAATACGCCCGACCTTGCGCTGATGAGCGCCGGTGAACGCACCTTTCTCGTGACCGAACAGCTCGGACTGGATCAAATGCTCGGGAATCGCCCCGCAGTTGATCGCCACAAACGGTTTGCTGTGGCGTTGCGACTGCCGGTGCAGGGTGCGGGCGACGAGTTCTTTACCGGTACCGCTTTCGCCGCGAATAAGCACTGGCGACTCGGTGGGTGCCAGTTTGCTCAGCAACTTGCGCAGCTCGCGGATCGGTTTGCTGTCGCCCAACAGCTCGTGTTCCGGCTGGTCAACGTGAATCGTGCCCTGCCCGCGCAGGCGCGCCATGCCGAACGCCCGGCCGAGGGTGACCTGCACCCGCGACACGTCGAACGGCAAGGTATGGAAATCGAAAAACCATTCGCAGACAAAGTCGCCGACGTTCTGCAAGCGCAGCACTTCCTGATTCAGCACGGCGATCCATTCGGTACCACTGCGGCTGATCAGCTCTTTGACGGCTTCGGGACGTTCCAGGTGAAAAGGTTGTAACCGCAACAGGCCGACATCGCAGCTTCGGTCGGCGGCATTCTCCAGGCTACAACTGTCGACGTCCCAACCCACGGCACGTAAACCCGGAAGCAATCGGTGACAGTCGTCGCACGGGTCGACGACCAATAAACGTCTTAATGCAGGCGCTTCGCTCATGACTGTTCCTTGGCGCCAAATTTTAGGAAATGATCGTAAAAACAGTCATTTGGCAAACCTGACTGTTACATTAGCAAGAATTTGACGGCGTCTTGTATCGATTGCTTATAGGTGTACAAGTGAAGCAGTTATAAGAACCCGCTTTATTAGTTAGCTATCGACTTGATTCTTTCGCCAGGCTTTCAAAACCTGTCTGAATATTGAGTGTATGAAAGAAAGTCGAAATTTCTTCAGATTCTGTGTGACCTGCCAGCGGGTTGCGTGCATCAGTACAAGTAACTCGCCGAACGGTAAGCCCAACCGACGGCACATCACTTGATTGGGCATTAATAGAGAGAAGACCCCATGACCGCCCCGCTCCGTATCAACGAAGCTCTTTTGATTGCCAACCGCGCATTTAAACCTTTTCAATGCGTCGCCTGGGCCCCACAAGACGGCAATGGCGAACTGAGCCTGACCGTCATTGACCGTACCAACTCCCAGATCGGTCGCACCCAGATCCCGAGCAGCGCCTACTCCGATCCGGCGCAACTTGAATACCTGCTGCAACAGGCCCGCGCCGAACTGAGCGAAGAAGGTTACGCGTTGCAATCCTGGTCGATGCCACACTGATATTTGCGGGTAATGCGGATGACGCTCAAGTCATCCGCCCTCTTCTGTTAGTTGCGAATCTTTTTCCAACTTCAGTCTTTTTGTACAACTTTCCTCAATACTTTCGCGCCTAAATGCTTGGCAGGCTTGCGACTGGTTCAAAAAGACACTGTTCTGGCACAGTGCGACCCTCCATCTGTTAGTTCTTACAGTTGTACTAACGCGTATTCAGGGATTGAATGTTTCGCTCATGCAGTTACCCGTTCCGCCTCCCGGAAATCGGTCGACTCGCAAGGAGAAGCATGCATGTCATCCCAGATCGCCATAGCGCTGCCGACGCTTGCGAATAACACCGGACAACTCGACAAGACCTTTTCCAGCAACGGTGTGGCGCAGGTCTACTTCGCCGGCAGTGCGTCCAGCCTGACCCAGAGCGTGGCGCTCGATGCGCAAGGCCGGATACTGGTCGTCGCCAAGGTGGGCACTGCTCAAGGCAGCCGTTTCGGTCTGGCCCGCCTGCTTGAGGACGGCTCGGCGGATCTGGGATTCGGCTTTCAAGGCAGCGTGATCGGCCGGTTCGCTGCCGGTTTCGAAGCCACCGGCAGCAAGGTGCAGGTCTTGCCAGACGGGCGGATTCTGCTGGCGGGCCTGCACTACGAATCGGAACATCGCACCCTGCCCGCCCTGGCTCTGTTCGATGCCCAGGGCCGCCCTGACCCGGATTTTGGTGACAACGGCCGGCAAATTGTCCGCCTGCCCGGCGACCTGTCCATGGGCACCCGCGATGCCTGGCTCCCGCCGGGCGTTCCGGGCGCCGAAGCCTGTGATTTCGCGGTGCAGCCGGACGGACATATCCTGCTGATCGCCAACCATCACTTCGAACTGGCCGATCACGTCGGCATACTGATTCGCCTCAAACCCGACGGCCACCTCGATCCGTCCTTTAACGGTCGCGGGTTCGTCATGGTTCGCCACTTGCTGCTCAATACCTGGTTAGGCGGTCTGCTGCTACAAGACGATGGAAGAATCGTGGTGGCCGGCTCCATCGATTTCCCACAGGAAGGCCTGCTCGCCCGCTATCTGCCGGACGGGCGGCTCGACGAGCGTTTTGCAGTGGATGGTTTCCTCGCCTTCAAAGTCCAGGGGCGCAGCGCACTGGTCAATCAAGTCATCGAATCGGCAGAGCATCTGCATTGTTTTGGCAGCAGTCGCGATCCGATTCGATGCATGGCGCATTCTGTTCATGGCAACGGTCGCCCCGATCTGCACTGCAACGGTGGTCAGCCGCATTTGCTGGAAATCGGCCCCAGCGGCTGCCAGTGGAGCGCGGCACAAGTGATGCCGGACGGTCGCACCCTCGCGGTCGGTGCGACCATCGGCGGGGTTGAAGCGGACTTCATCGTCGCCCGCTATCTGGCCAACGGCAGCCTTGATCGAAGCTTCGGTTCCGGAAATGGCTGGTTGCGTACGCGGCTGGGCCGCAGCCTCGATACCGCCACTTCACTGGCGATCCAGCCGGGTGGCGAGATACTGGTGGGCGGTTATTCGCTGGATGGCAACTACCGCGCTGTGGTCGCGCGTTATCTGAATCAATGATGCGAACCTTCCTGCACTTGATCTTGCCCATCGCTTACGGCAACTTGCGCGCTTCTTAAAACAAGGAGCAACCGATGTCCGGTTCGATGGCCCAGGCGTTCGCGCACAATTTTCTCGGGCATTCGTCCCGCTGGTACAAGGCGTGCATCGTCGGTTTTCTGATTCTCAATGCGCTGGTGCTGTGGACTGTCGGCCCGGTCGCGGCCGGCTGGTTGCTGGTGATCGAGTTCATTTTCACCCTGGCCATGGCGCTCAAGTGCTACCCGCTGATGCCCGGCGGCTTGCTACTGATCGAAGCGCTGCTGCTGAAAATGACCACGCCCCAGGCATTGTATGAAGAGCTGCAGCACAATTTCCCGGTGATTCTGCTGCTGATGTTCATGGTCGCCGGCATCTACTTCATGAAAGACCTGCTGCTGTTCCTGTTCTCGCGTCTGTTGCTGGGCGTGCGTTCGAAGGCGCTGCTGGCCCTGATGTTCTGCTTTCTGTCGGCGTTTCTCTCGGCGTTTCTCGACGCACTGACAGTAACCGCAGTGATCATCAGCGCCGCCGTGGGCTTCTATTCGGTTTACCACCGGGTGGCCTCCGGCAACGATCCGCGCCAGGACAGCGAATTCAGCGATGACCAGCATCTGCCTCAACTGCATCACGAGGACCTGGAGCAGTTTCGCGCCTTCCTGCGCAGCCTGTTGATGCACGGCGCCGTCGGCACTGCATTGGGCGGCGTCTGCACCCTGGTCGGCGAACCGCAGAATCTGCTGATCGGTCATGAAATGGGTTGGCACTTCGCCGAGTTTTTCCTGAAGGTCGCGCCGGTTTCCCTGCCGGTTCTGGTCGCGGGGCTGGTGACCTGCATCTTGCTGGAGAAACTGCGCTGGTTCGGTTACGGCACGCTGCTGCCGGACAACGTACGCGCCGTGCTGGCCAACTACGCCGCCGAAGACAACGCCGAGCGGACCCCGCGCCAACGCGCCGCCCTGCTGGTACAAGGCTGCGCTGCACTGATCCTGATTGCCGGGCTGGCGTTCCATATTGCGGAAGTCGGCTTGATCGGCCTGATGGTGATTGTGCTGATCACGGCTTTCACCGGCATCACCGACGAACACCGACTGGGCAGCGCCTTCAAGGACGCCATGCCGTTCACCGCACTGCTGGTGGTGTTCTTCGCCGTGGTCGCGGTAATTCACGACCAGCAACTGTTCGCGCCGCTGATCCAGTGGGTGCTGGCGCTGCCGGCCAATCAGCAGCCGGGGATGCTGTTCATCGCCAACGGCCTGCTGTCGGCGATCAGTGACAACGTGTTCGTGGCCACGATCTACATCACCGAAGTAAAGCAGGCGTTCCTGTCCGGCCACATGAGCCGCGAGCATTTCGAGACGCTGGCGATCGCGATCAACACCGGCACCAACCTGCCGAGCGTGGCGACGCCCAATGGTCAGGCAGCGTTCCTGTTTCTGCTGACGTCGGCGATTGCGCCGCTGGTGCGGTTGTCGTACGGGCGGATGGTGTGGATGGCGTTGCCTTACACCGTGGTGATGGGATTGCTCGGCTGGTACGCCGTGAGTTACTGGCTGTAGAAACAAGATAAAAAATGTGGGAGCGAGCTTGCTCGCGATAGCGGTGTGTCAGTCAACCAAGATGCTGACTGACTTAGCGCCATCGCGAGCAAGCTCGCTCCAACATTGTTTTACAGGATGTACTTTTCGATGGCCTGCGCCACACCATCCTCGGTGTTCGGCCCCGTCACCACGTCGGCCTGACGCTTCACCGCATCCTCAGCCTGCCCCATGGCAATCGACAACCCGGCAACATGGAACATCGCCGGATCATTGCCGCCATCGCCAATTGCGGCGGTCTGCGCCAGTGGCACGCCCAGGTGTTCAGCCAGCGTGACCAGCGCCGAGCCCTTGTTGGCCTCGACCGCCGTCACATCCAGGTACACCGGTTGCGAGCGCGACACCTGCGCCAACCCTTCGACCTTCGGCAGCAATTGCGCCTCCAGTTCGATCAGCAATTGGGTGTTGTTGCTGGTCGCCACGATCTTGTCGATACGCTCGAGATACGGTTCGAAGCTCTCCACCACCACCGGCGGATAACCGAGCCCGTGCTGCTCGCGAGGCACCATCGGCCCGTGCGGATCCTTGAGCAGCCAGTCGCCACCGCTGAACACCCAGATTTCGACGTCCGGCTGATCGGCGAACAATGCCAATGCAGTCAACGCCGCCGTTACGGGCAGGTAATGCGCAACCAGAATGCTGCCATCCGGGTTGACGATCGTGCCGCCGTTGAACGCCGCCGTCGGCAGATCGACGCCCAGCGCTTCGATCTGCTGCAACATGGCTTTGGGCGGACGCCCGGTGGCCAGGCTGAACAGAACGCCCGCCTCGCGCAACGCACGAACTGCATCGATGGTGCGCTGGCTCAGGCTGTGATCGGGCAGCAACAGCGTGCCGTCCATGTCACTCAACAGAAAACGGATCGGCTCGCTCATCCGAGACCATGCCAGACGCGACCATCGCGAGTCAGCAGGTCATCGGCGGCTTTCGGCCCGTCTTCGCCCGCGGCGTAACCCTGCACGCTCGCGTCCTGTTGCCAGGCGTCGAGGAACGGCTGCACCGCGCGCCAGCCGTTCTCGATGTTGTCAGCGCGCTGGAACAGCGTCTGGTCACCGGTCAGGCAGTCGTAGATCAGGGTTTCGTAGCCGGTGGACGGCTGCATTTCGAAGAAGTCCTTGTAGGCGAAACCCAGCTCGATATTGGCCATGTTCAGCGCCGGCCCCGGCCGTTTGGCCAGCAGGTCGAACCACATGCCTTCGTTGGGCTGGATCTGGATACGCAGATAGGTCGGCTGCAATTCGTCGACCTCGGTGTCCCGGAACTGCGCGTACGGCGCCGGTTTGAAGCAGATGACGATCTCGGTGTCGCGCACGCTCATGCGTTTGCCGGTGCGCAGGTAGAACGGCACGCCGACCCAGCGCCAGTTGTCGATCATCACTTTCAGCGCCACATAGGTTTCCGTGGTGCTTTCTGGGGAGACGTTGTTCTCATCGCGATAACCGGCCACCGGTTTGCCGGCGACTTCACCGGCGCTGTATTGACCGCGCACCGAGTTTTCCCGTGCTTCTTCGGTGGTCCACGGCCGGATCGCACCGACTACCTTGGCCTTCTCGCCCCGCACTGCATCGGCGCCGAACGCGGCCGGCGGCTCCATCGCGACCATGGCCAGCAACTGGAACAGGTGATTGGGCACCATGTCCCGCAGGGCGCCGGTGTGTTCGTAAAAACTGCCACGGGTTTCGACGCCGACGGTTTCGGCAGCGGTGATCTGCACGTGGTCGATGTAGTGGTTGTTCCAGAACGCTTCGAACAGGCTGTTGGAGAACCGGCTGACCAGAATGTTCTGCACGGTTTCCTTGCCCAGATAGTGATCGATCCGGTAAATCTGCTTTTCCGACATGACCTTGAGCAGGCAGGCGTTCAACGCCTCGGCAGTTTGCAGGTCGGAGCCGAACGGTTTTTCGATCACCACCCTTCTGAAGGCTTCCGGGGTTTCTTCGAGCAACCCGGCGCTGCCGAGACGGCGCACCACTTCGCTGAAGAAACGTGGCGCGGTGGCCAGGTAGAACACCGCATTGCCAGTGCCGCTGTCGGCGATTTTCGCCGCCAGGGCTGAATAAGTGCTGTCATCCAGGAAGTCGCCCTGGACGTAGCTGATGCCTTTGGCGAGCTTGGCCCACAAGGCCGGATCAAGTATCTGATCGCCCTTGCCGACTTTCGCTGCCACTTCAGTGCGGATGAAGTCTTCGAGCTTTTGCGCGAAGGCTTCATCGGTGATGGCGTTGTGGTCAACGCCGACGATCCGCAGGCCATCATCCAGCAGGCCGTCGCGACTCAGGTTGTACAGCGCCGGCATGAGCAGGCGCTTGACCAGATCACCGTGGGCGCCGAACAGAAACAGCGTGGTCGGTGGCGCGGGTTCTGCCTTGGATTTCCTGCGGATCGTATGGGTCATTTCTTCGGTGTCTCCACGTGGCCGCCGAAGCCGAAGCGCTGGGCCGAAAGAATCTTGTCGCCGAAAGTGCCCTGGCCGCGCGAGCGGTAGCGCGAGAACAGCGAGTTGGACAGCACCGGTACCGGCACCGCTTGTTCCATGGCCGCTTCGATGGTCCATTGACCTTCGCCGCTGTCCGCCACGGAGCCCGAGAAACCGTCGAGTTTCGGGTCGCTGGCCAGCGCATCGGCGGTCAGGTCCAGCAGCCAGGACGACACCACGCTGCCACGACGCCAGACTTCGGCGATGTCGGCCACGTTCAGGTCGAAACGCTGATCTTCCGGCAGGCGCTCACTGGATTTGGTCTTGAGGATGTCGAAGCCTTCGGCGAAGGCCGCCATCATTCCGTACTCGATCCCGTTGTGGATCATCTTGACGAAGTGACCGGCACCGGCAGGACCTGCGTGGATGTAGCCGTGCTCGGCACGGTGGTCATCAGACTTGCGGTCCTTGGTGCGCGGGATGTCGCCCATGCCCGGCGCCAGCGCGGCGAACAGCGGGTCGAGACGCTTAACGGTCTCGGCATCGCCACCGATCATCATGCAGTAACCGCGCTCCAGGCCCCAGACGCCGCCGGAGGTGCCGACGTCGATGTAGTGCAGGCCTTTCTCGGCCAGGGTTTTGGCCCGGCGGATGTCGTCCTTGTAGTTGGTGTTGCCGCCATCGATGATGGTGTCGCCCGCCTCAAGCAGATTGCTCAGGGTTTCGATGGTGTCTTCAGTCGGTGCGCCGGCCGGCAGCATGACCCACACCGCACGCGGCTTGGCCAGGCCTGCGACCAGTGCATGCAGGTCGGCGACGCCGGTAGAGCCCTCGGCGGCCAGGGTGTCGACAAAGGCGGTATTGCGGTCGTAAACAACGGTGGTGTGACCGTTGAGCATCAGACGTCGCGCAATATTGCCGCCCATGCGGCCCAGTCCAATAATCCCGAGTTGCATGTGCTGATGCTCCTTACTACAAATAAAAGTGTGTCAAAGGTATAGCCCAACGCGACTAATGGAGGTTAGTCCAGAGCGTCGGGTTGAAGTTTCCGTGCATTGTGCCCGATCCAGACTGATAACGTCTGGAAACGCGCCGAAGACACAACGACCATGAAAAATAAAAAAGTTCCATTCACGAGCAAAAGAAATCAAAATCGGCGCCGATAGCAGGTCAAGGCCCGAAACCGGGGCTGATCTGCAGTTGAGACACGCCATTTGCGAGGTGAGCAATGGGCACAGTACACACAGCAATGCCGCCACAAACCCTGTACGTCACCATCCGTCGCGATGAATTGCGACAGTTGAAAGATGAACGCGATCAGCTCAAGCAGGAACTCGCGCAATTGCGCCTGCTGACCCAGGGCGCCGAGCCACAGCCTCTGCCGCGCGTACAGCGCTCGCCTAACGCCTGATCTCCCCGCCCGTTTCGGGAGCGGCCATTGCCGTTCCCGACATGCTGCACCTCCAGCCGATTCCGGCAACTAACAAAGTTTTCACATTCGCTTGTTGATACTCCGGCGCATTCTGGCCGTGCGTGTCTGCGCATGGCCTCCGTTCGTCGGGTTCATGCGCCGGTTGCATGACGCGCCCGGCGGTGGATGTGACGACTGAGCTGGAGTGCTGAATGGCGGTGTTCAAACGCAGCAATACGACTGCGACAGGTTTCGACTGGGCCGGTTTTCTCTGGCTGTTCGTGTTTTTCTGGTACTTCTCCGGTATCACCCAACTGCTGATCCAGTTGACAGGCACCTCCGGGTTCACCGGCTTTCGCCAGGCCTTCGTGATGAGCGCCGTGTGGCTCGCGCCGATGCTGCTGTTCCCCAAACGCACCCGTCTGCTCGCCGCGCTGATCGGCGTGGTGCTGTGGGCCTGCTCGATGGCCAGCCTGGGTTACTTCTTCATCTACCAGCAGGAATTCTCCCAGAGCGTGATCTTCATCATGTTCGAGTCGAATGTGTCCGAAGCCGGCGAGTACATGACCCAGTACTTCGCCTGGTGGATGGTCCCGGCGTTCCTCGCGCACACCGCATTCGCCTATTTCCTGTGGACCCGCCTGCGTCCGGTGTACCTGCCCCGTGGCCGCGCGTTCGTCGCCGCCATGGCGATTCTGGTGGCCGTGATCGGTTATCCGCTGGTCAAGCAGACAATGCGCACCGGCAGCTTCGCCCAGGGCTTCGAGAAATTCGAAACCCGCATCGAGCCGGCTGTGCCGTGGCAGATGGCCGTGGCTTATCACCGCTATCAGGAAACCCTGGCCGACATGCAGGGCATGCTGCACAGCGCGAGCAAGATCCCACCGCTGAAAAACCTCAAGGACTCGGGCGCCAACCAGCCGGCGACCCTGGTGCTGGTGATCGGCGAATCCACCAACCGCCAGCGCATGAGCCTCTACGGTTACCCGCGTAAAACCACGCCGGAACTGGACAAGCTCAAGGATCAGCTGTCGGTCTTCGACAACGTCATCACCCCGCGCCCTTACACCATTGAAGCGCTGCAACAGGTGCTGACCTTCGCCGACGAAGAAAACCCGGACCTGTACCTGTCCACGCCGTCGCTGGTCAGCATGATGAAACAGGCCGGCTACAAGACCTTCTGGATCACCAACCAGCAGACCATGACCAAGCGCAACACCATGCTCACGACGTTCTCCGAACAGGCCGACGAGCAGGTGTACCTGAACAACAACCGCAACCAGAACGCCGCGCAGTACGACGGCGACGTGATCGAGCCGTTCAACAAGGCCTTGGCCGACGCGGCGCCGCGCAAGTTGATCGTCGTGCATCTGCTCGGTACGCACATGAGCTACCAGTACCGTTATCCGCCGAGCTTCGACAAGTTCCAGGATCGCAACGGCGTTCCGGCCGGCGTGCGTGACGATCAGGTGCCGACCTACAACAGCTACGACAACGCGGTGCTGTACAACGATTTCGTGGTGTCGAGTCTGATCAAGGACTACGCCAAATCCGATCCGAACGGCTTTTTGCTGTACCTCTCCGACCACGGTGAAGACGTGTTCGACTCGGTGGGCCACAGCACCTTGGGCCGCAACGAAAACAAGCCGACCGCGCCGATGTACACCATTCCGTTCATGGCCTGGGCGTCGCCGAAGTGGCGTGAAAACCACGACTGGAGTTTCGCCGGGGATCTGAGCCGGCCGTACAGCAGCTCGCACCTGATCCACACCTGGGCGGATCTCGCCGGCTTGAGTTTCGATGAACTCGACCGCAGCAAGAGCCTGGTCAGCGACAGCTTCAAGCCCCGTCCGCTGTTGATCGGCAACCCTTACGAGCGTGAACAGCGGGCCCTGATCGACTTCAGCCTGATGAAGCCGAAAAAACCCGCCGCCACGACCACGGAAGTGGTGCTGCAGGAATAAAAAAAAGGGCCGGAAACGGCCCTTTTTTCATATCGGCGAAACATCTTCAAATAACAATATTTCTCGTTTGACACTAAATCGCACTGCCCGCTTTCGTCTTTGAGCAAACGGAATTTTTCCCTCGATGACAAGGAGTCGGCTGCGATGTTCGCGCCCATCACCCGTTCCATGACCCTCACCCTGGGCCTGTGCAGTGTTGCACTGAGCCCGGATCTGCTGGCTGAAACCGACACAGAAAAACAGTCGCCCCCCGCTGCGCCGGCCCTGGAGCTGGCATCCACCAGCGTCACCGCCCAAGGCCTGGGCAACACCACCGAAAACACCCACGCCTACACCACCGGCGCCATGAGCACGGCAACGCGGTTGAACCTGTCGATCAAGGAAACCCCGCAGTCAGTTTCCGTGGTCACTCGCCAGCAGATGGATGATTTCAAGCTCGGTACATTGTCCGAGGCCATGAGCCAGACCACCGGCATCGTGGTGCAACACAACGATTCGGATCGGGTCAGCTATTCGTCCCGCGGCTACTCGATCAACAATTTCCAGATCGACGGGATGCTCAACACCTTCCAGTACATGAAGTCCGATTCGGACACCATCATCTACGACCGCATCGAAGTCGTGCGCGGCGCCACCGGCCTGACCACCGGCGCAGGCGATCCGTCGGCAACCATCAACATGGTGCGCAAACGCCCGACCGCCCAATGGCAGGCTCAGGCCGGTGCGAGCGGCGGCAGCTATGACGATTACTACAGTTACGTCGATGTCGGCGGCCCGCTGGCGTTCGACGGGCGACTGCGCGGTCGCAGCGTGCTGGCCTACCGCGACCAGGGATCGTTTCGCGACAAGTACGCCCTGCAACGGGAAGTCGGCTACGGCATCCTCGAAGCCGACCTGACCGACTCCACCGTGCTGGCCGTCGGTTACGACTATCAGGACAAACAGGTGCAAGGCTCTTCGTGGGGCACCTTGCCGTACTGGAACGCCGACGGCAGCAAGGCCAGCCTCGGACGTTCGACCAACATGGCGACCTCCTGGAGTTCCTGGCCGCTGCGCGACAAGACCGCGTTCGCCACCCTCGATCAGGCCCTGGCGGGCGACTGGCACCTGAAAGCCGCCTACACCCACCGCAAGAGCGACACCGACGGCAAGGTCTACTACGCCGGCGCCGGTTTCCCCGAACCTGATCGCAGCGGCATGACCGCCTACAGCTCACACATGATCGGCCCGCAGCGCATGAAGGCGTACGACTTCAACCTGTCCGGCCCCTACTCGCTGCTGGGCCGCGAACATCAGATGATGATCGGCTACGGCGAAGCCGAGCGCAGCTCCAGCTCGCCGTACACCGTTGACGGTCCGGTGGCGCGCAACTACAGCACCATTCGCGACTGGAAGTACATGGGCGACATTGCCAGATTCCCGGACACCGTGACCGGGCTCACCAGTGCCAAAGACAGCACGCAACAAAAAGCAGGTTATCTGGCGACCCGCCTGAGCCTGACGGACGACCTGCACGCCGTGCTCGGCACTCGCTACGGCAGCTGGAAGGCGTCAAAAACGGCCAACACCTTCGACGACAACCTGCAACTGGAAAGCGTCGATGCCAGCCGCCAGCAGCACAACGACATGTGGACTCCCTACGCCGGCCTGCTCTATGACCTGACGCCGGAGTACACCGTTTACGCCAGCTACACCGACATCTTCAAACCGCAGACCTACCGCGACGCCAACCGCAAGTTCATCGAGCCGATCGTTGGCAGCAACTATGAAATCGGGCTCAAGGGCAGCCTGCTGGACGAACGCCTGAATCTGGCCACCGCCATTTTCTGGAGCAAGCAGGACAACGTCGCCGAAGTGGATGACTCGGTGCCGCCGGATCCGGTGACCCTGGAGGAGTTCTACAAGTCCGGCGGCAAGGGCAACAAGGTCAACGGTTTCGAAGCCGAGGTCTCTGGCGAAGTTCTCGACGGCTGGAACATGACCGCCGGTTACACCTACACCCACTCGGTCAACGGCGAGAAAAATCGCACCAACACCAACCAGCCGCTGAACCTGTTCCGTTTGTCCACGGCCTATCGCTTGCCGGGCAACTGGAACGCCCTGACCGTGGGCGGCGCGGTGAACTGGCAAAGCGACGTATACGGCAATTCCAACCGACCGGTCGGACGCAACGCCAATGGCCGGATCATCACCGAGCGGGCGCGAATCAGTCAGGACGCCTACACAGTGGTCAAGTTGATGTCGCGTTATGAGTTCGACAAACACCTGTCGGCGTCCCTCAACGTCGACAACCTGTTCGACAAGAAGTATTACGACAACGTCGGCTTCTACAACGGCGTGTTCTGGGGCGATCCTCGCACCGTGACGCTGAGCCTCGACTGGAAACTCTGACGCCCTTCCCTCGTGACCTGCACGCGTTATTCACGCGTGCAGCGTTCGTCCGATACGCCGTGGAAACACCCGGTAAAACCTACACTGAACGAGCGTTAACCTCTCGTTAATGCCCTCGACGGACACTGCGCCCCGAGGACCAGATTCATGGACGAACGGCTCCGACATTTTTCGTAGGAGGCACCATGAAAACCACGACTGCAATCCTTGCAGGTCTGCTCACACTGGCATCCGCCAGCGCATTCGCCGAAGGCGGCGCCGAGCGCATGAGACATTACTGGGCAAACTTCCCGGTTCATTCCGCACAGAGCCAGCAGGCTGACGCGAAGACCAATGAACTCAAGGTTCCGGACGACCAGACCGCCCAGGTCACCGAGTCCTATCGCCCTTGAGCGAACGCTTTACCGATGGACCTGCGATGGCTCCGCTCCGGCACCGCAGATGACAGTTGGGCGCCCTTTCCGGGCGCCTTTTTTTATGCCTGCAAATCCTTGATCCAGAACAGCATGCGCCCGTGATTGGGATCGAACATGCCCGGCGCGAAGCCGAATTTGGCGTAGGAATTTTGCGCCACGGCGTTGCCTTCAAGCACTTCCAGAGTGATCTTGCAGCAACCGCGCTGACGGGCGATGTCCTCGACCTTGCGCAGCATTTTCTGACTCAGCCCCAAACCGCGAAACTTGGTCACCACGGACACGTCGTGCACGTTGACCAGCGGCTTGCAGGCAAACGTGGAAAACCCTTCAAAGCAGTTCACCAGCCCCGCCGGCTCGCCACCGACAAACGCCAGGACGCTGAACGCGTGGGGCCGCTTGGCCAGTTCGGCGGGCAGTTGCTGCAACAGCTCGGGGGCAATGGGATGGCCGCCGCCCATCGGGTCTTCGGCGTAATGATTGAGCACCACACCGATGGCCTCGGCATGCACCGGGTTGGTGTAACTGGCTTGAAGCACAAGAATTTCTGCGGAATCCATTTCCTTCCTCGATCGCACGGCGCCCCGGCGCGTTTGATACGCACTGATAGGCTCGGCGACCTTAGCGCGAGGCAGGTCCCGGCGACAACCCGGCATTTTCAGTGCCCCCAGATGAGTTCTTCGGTCCAGCCGAGCTCGGCGAAATCCTCGGCTCGCAAACCGGACTCGCCGGCACAGAAAAACTCGTCCAGCTGCGGCGGTTTCACCGAGGTACCGCTGAGCATCGCGTGGACCTGGCCACGGTGGTGAATCTGGTGTTCGAACAGATGCGAAATCATCCGCAGACGACTGTCGTGTTGCGGCGTGTCGCGGGCGATGGTCACGATACGCCCCAGATCGGCATCGCGCAGTTGCTCGCAATAGGCGACCAGCCGACGGTCGACATGCGCCTGTTCACGGCGCAAGGCCTGAGCCTCGGTGAAGGGTTCGTCAGCGTTGAAGAACACGTAGCAATCGGGATGCGGTTCGTCGCCGCGCAACTCACGCTCCAGCGCGTCGACGTAGAACCAGTCGCAGGTGAGGATGTGGTTAAGGGTCAGGCGGATGCTCGGGAAGAAACTGACCCGTGGCGCTGCCAGCTGCGCGTCGTCGAGCTGGCTCCAGGCCTTGGCCAGTCGATGGTTGGCCCAGGCGTTCTGATAAGCCATGGTCAGCAAATGGTGGGACAGTGGCTGAGTCATGTCGCGCCCTCCGTGTTTCAGGTTTCGGCGAAGCGTTGCAGCTGCATCTCCTGCAAGCGGCTGAGGGTCCGGCGGAATGGGAATTCCAGATAGCCCTCGGTGTACAGCGCGTCCATCGGCACTTCGGCCTCGATGTACAGCGGCACCTTGCGGTCGTAGCACTCGTCGACCAGCGCGATGAAGCGGCGCACGCCGTCGTCGTGCACCGACAGCTGCGGCAATTCGCGGTCACCGGCCACCACCCGTTCCGCGCCATCCTCGGTGCCACGGGCAATCCGCCCTTCGCGTTTTTTCGCGCTGAGGTTCGGCACCTCGCTCAACAGGATAGCCCGGTAGGTGTCGCACAGCGCGATGAAATCCATGGCGGCGAACGGTTGCTCGCACAGGTCGGCGTAACGGCACCACAGCACCGAATCGCTGGCCTGCACCACGTTCAAGGCGCGGTAACCGACCGGCACCGGTTCGGCACTGACGGTTTGTCCGGCGGCCAATGCTTCAAACACTTGGCTTAGCGCGCTACCCTGCCCCGGCTGAACGACCCAGTAACGCTGCTCGATGGCGCCGGGATGCAAGCGGTGATCTTCGGCGCCATTCACCGCGACCATTTGCATGTGCTGCTTGATCGCGGTGATCGCCGGCAAAAAGCGATCGCGGTTGAATCCGTCGGCATACAGCTGATCCGGCGGCAGGTTGGAGGTGCAGACGACCACCACGCCTTCGTCGAACATCACCTGAAACAGCCGCCCGAGAATGATTGCGTCACCAATGTCATTGACGAACAGCTCATCGAAACACAGCACCCGCACCTCGGCCGCCAACTCACGGGCCAGCGCCCGCAATGGATCGGCGATCCCGGTCAGTTGAAACGAGCGTTGATGCACCCAGCCCATGAAGTGATGAAAGTGCTGCCGCCGCGCCGGCACCCGCAGGCTTTGGTGGAATTGATCCATCAGCCAGGTCTTGCCGCGCCCGACCGGGCCCCACAGGTAAACGCCGGTGACCGAACGGGCACCGGCGTGCAGGGCTTCATGGCATTTTTGCAAGGCCCAGACCGCGTGTTCCTGGGCTTCATCCTGGATGAAGCCCTTGTGGTCGACGGCGTATTGCCAGGCGCTCAGGGGGGAGTCGAAAGTCATGCGCGGCAGTATGCCACGATGGCTACAGGGAAATATCCAGCCGAGCGATTTTGCCCTGTTCGTTGAGCCGGAACGTGTAGCGCAGCTCCAGCGGGCTGCCGGGGAACGTTCCGGAGATCAGCCCTTGCACCAGCACCTTACCGGTGCGCTGCTGGACGCCCAGTACTTCCACCCGTGGCTGATAGCGCTGGGCAGTGTCTTGCATCCAGTTGGCGATGGCCTGCGGGCCGACCTGATGATGGCCTTCATCGAACACATGGGCATCCTCGGCAAAAAAACTGCCGACCCGGGACGTATCGCGAGCATTGGCGGCGTTGATGTACTCAACGATGGCCGGGGCGAGGATCGAGGTGGGATGGAACATGATTACAGCTCCTTTTTTCGGGTTCTGTCGCCATCCTAGAACAGCCCTGCGTCAGTTCCTGTCAGGAGTGAAACGGCCGTTTTCGTCCAGTTGCATCTGCCGCTGCCAGGTGCGCAACAGGTCACTGCGACGCCCCGGATAGCGCTCGCCCTGCAGGCTGGCGGCGGCAATCCGGTCGGTGCGAAACGTGCGATAGGCGCCGCGCAATTCACACCACGCGACGATGATCCGCACCTCGTTGAGAAAGCCCAGCGCCAGCGGCCAGATCAAGCGTTGGCTCTGCACCTGCTGCGCATCGGCGTAATCGATGTGCAGCTTGGCCTGATCGCGGATCGCGTGACGGAAAACGTTCAATGGCACCGCGTTTTGCGGAAAGCCGTAGCCCGGTGGTCCGGGCATGACGGTCGGATTGCGCAGTGCTTCCTGGGCCTGCGGGTCCAGCACCGCAGCGATTTTCGCCAGTGCATCCGCCGCAGCCTTGCTCAGGACTTCGTCGCCGCGCTGATCGACATAACGCAGGCCCAGCACGATGGCTTCGGTCTCGTCGGCGTTGAGCATCAGCGGCGGCAGAAACAGACCGCTGCGCAGCACATAACCGATGCCCGCCTCGCCATGGATCGGCGCACCCAGTGCGGTCAGTTCGGCGATGTCGCGATAAAGGGTGCGTTCGGAGATTTCCAGCTCGAAGGCCAGCGTCGCGGCGGTGACCGGGCGTTTCTTGCCACGCAACACTTGCAGCAGGGTCAACAGACGAGTGGTTCGCGACACGGTGTGAGGCTCTGGGCAGAAAATTTGCCGGAGCTTAGCAGAGCCTGGTGTCAGAAATTGTCAGGAGCTTTCACCAGGCTCGGAGGGGATCACGCGTCGACTTTGTGCCGGGCCGCGTACAGGCAAAGCATCTCCATGGCCAGGGTCGCCGCCGCCAGCGACGTCACGTCCGCGTGATCGTAGGCCGGGGCTACTTCCACCACGTCCATGCCCACCAGATTGATCCCGCGCAGGCCGCCAAGGATCTCCAGCGCCTGCACCGTGCTCAGGCCGCCGCACACCGGCGTACCGGTGCCCGGTGCAAAGGCCGGATCGAGGCAATCGATATCAAACGTCAGGTACACCGGGTTATCGCCGACACGCGCGCGAATGGCCTCGACAATCGCTTCGCAGCCGCGCCGATGCACCTGCCGCGCGTCCAGCACCTGAAAGCCCTGATGATCGTCATTGGTGGTGCGCAAACCGATCTGCACCGAGCGCGCCGGATCCACCAGCCCTTCCCGCGCAGCGTGCCAGAACATGGTGCCGTGATCGACCCGCTTGCCACCCTCGTCCGGCCAGGTGTCGCTGTGGGCGTCGAAGTGAATCAGCGACAGCGTGCCGTGTTTGCGCGCATGGGCCTTGAGCAGCGGATAGCTGATGAAGTGATCGCCGCCAAAGGTGAGCATCGCGCTGCCGGAGCTGAGGATGTGCTCGGCGTGGGCCTCGATGCTTTCCGGAATGGTGTGCGGCGAGCCGTAATCGAAGTCGCAATCGCCGTAATCGATCACCGCCAGATGATCGAACGGGTCGAACGCCCATGGCCAGTGCCGTTCCCAGGCAATCCCGGTGGACGCCGCTCGAATCCCGCGCGGCCCGAAACGTGCTCCGGGACGGTTGCTGGTGGCGGTGTCGAACGGCACACCGCTGACCGCCACGTCCACGCCGCGCAAGTCACGGCTGTAGCGTCGGCGCATGAAACTGGTGATCCCGGCGTAGGTGCTTTCGGCGGCGGTGCCGAAAAGGCTGTCACGGGTCAGGGCCTGATCGTTTTGCATGGGCACGTCCATCGGTGTGTTCCTGTTGTTATGAAGGGCTATTGACGGCTACGGAAGGTGGTCCACAAGCGTGTGCGCTGGCGCATGTCCTTGAGGCTCATGCTGTGGTCGGCGTACAGCCGCTCGCGCACGTCGGGTTTCGGGAAAATGTCCGGATCGTTGCGTACCGCTTCATCCACCAGCGGCGTGGCGGCCTGGTTGGCGGTGGCAAAGAACAGCGTATTGGTCAGGGCCGCCACGGATTCGGGGCGCAACATGAACTCGATGAAGGCGCGTGCGGCTTCCGGGTGCGGCGCGTCTTTGGGGATGGCGAGGTTGTCCTGCCACACCAGCGTGCCTTCCTTGGGAATCCGGTAAGCGACCTCAAACGGCTTGTTGGCCTTGCGCGCCTGATCGGCCGCCATGCTCGCGTCACCGTTGTAGGTCAGCGCCAGGCAGACGCTGCCGTTGGCCAGATCGTTGATCTGGCGGCCGGTGGCGACGTACAGAACTGAGGGCTGCAACTTCTGCAACAAGGCTTCGGCGGCGGCCAGATCGTTCTTGTCGGTGCTGTAGGGATCTTTACCGAGGTAATGCAGCGCCAGACCGATCACTTCCTGCGGCGAGTCGAGAATGGCGATCCCGCAATCCTTGAGCTTGCTGGCGTATTCAGGCTTGAACAGCAGATCGAGGCTGTTGAGCGGCACATCCGGCAGCCGCTGTTTGACTGCCTCGACGTTCATGCCCAGTCCCAGCGTGCCCCAGGTGTAAGGCACGCCGTAGCGGTTGCCGGGATCGACCGCCGCGAGTTTTTCCAGCAGGTCCGGATCGAGATTGGCGTACCCCTTGAGCCCTTCGTGAGGGATTTCCTTGAGCGCTCCTGCCGCCAACCCACGGGCCAGCACGCTGGACGAAGGCACCACCACGTCATAACCGCTGCCGCCGGTGAGCAGCTTGGTTTCCAGTACCTCCGATGTATCGAAGGTGTCGTAGCGCACGTGGATACCGGTTTCCTTTTCAAAGCGCTGCAAGGTTTCCGGCGCCACGTAATCGGCCCAGCTGTAGAGATTGAGGGTTTTCTCTTCGGCCTGGGCGGCGATGGAGACGGTAAGCAACAAAGCGGGCAAACACAGCTTGAAGACGGGAGCCATGACGAACACCTGACCGAAGGAAGTGGTGGCAGGATGCGCCGTCGGATACATTCGAGAAATATCAAGTTTGTTAACCTGACTTTATCCCGGAGTAATGTGATGCTCGGTCAGCTCCACGATGTCGATCTTCAGCTTCTGCGGCTGTTTCTCGGCGTGGTCGAATCCAATGGTTTCAGTGCTGCTCAAGGTGAACTGGGGCTGAGCCAGTCGAGCATCAGCCAGCAAATGGCCAAGCTTGAAACCCGCCTCGGCTATCGGTTGTGCAACCGTGGCAAGGGCGGTTTCAGCCTGACGCCCAAGGGCGAGCAACTGTTGATTGCCGCGCGGGCGCTGTTCGACTCGATCGAAACCTTCCGCCATCAATCCAACGGCGTCGCCGGACGTTTGATTGGTGAAGTGCGGCTGGGCCTGTCGGAAGCGGTCGATCAGTCGGTGCTGCAACGGGTGGCGGATGCGATCCGGCGGTTTCGCGAGCGGGACGAATCGGTGCGCATCGAGCTGATCAGCGCCATGCCCGGCGAAATGGAGCGCCTGTTGCTGCAACAGCGGCTGGACCTGGCCATCGGTTACTTCTCGCAGGTGCAGAGCGCCTTTGATTACCGCGAATTGTTCAGCGAAACCCAGCACCTGTACTGCGCGCCCGGCCATCCGCTGTTTACCGACGATGCGCCTGATGACGCCGCGTTGCAGGCTTGCGACCGGGTCGATCACCCGTATCGGTTCCTGCGCAGTGACGAGCCGTTTCAAGGCAAGGTCTGCTCGGCACGCTCGGAGCAAGTCGAAGGCACCCTCGCCTTCATTCTGTCCGGCAAACACGTCGGTTATCTGCCCAACCATTACGCCCGCCAATGGCAGGACAAAGGCCTGTTGCGCCCGGTGCGCGAAGGCGAGTTGAGCTTTGACGTGGCGTTCCATCTGGCCCGCCATCGGGCGCAGGTGCCCGGCGATGCACAGAAAGCCTTTGAGCAGGACTTGCTCTGCGCCTTTGGTCGAACCTAACCTTTTGGGCAGTTTTAATGCGTTGCCCTCGCTCCCCTCTTACGGCATCCTGCGCACCCATTTTCCGACCCGGCCCCGCATTGCGGCACGCAAACCACCATGACCGTCTCTGAAAAAGCCCCGCGCAACAACGATCTGATCTACGGCCTCAACGACCGTCCGCACTTCACCGCAACGGTGTTTGCCGCCCTGCAACACGTGCTGGCCAGTTTCGTCGGCATCATCACCCCGACCCTGATCATGGGCGGCGCCCTCGGCCTGCAAAGCGAAATTCCGTACCTGATCAGCATGGCGCTGTTCGTCTCGGGCCTCGGCACATTCGTTCAGGCCAAGCGCTTCGGCCCGGTCGGTTCCGGGCTGTTGTGCCTGCAAGGCACGAGTTTTTCCTTTATCAGTGTGATTCTCAGCGCCGGTTTCATGGTCAAGGCCCGGGGCGGCGGCACCGATGAAATCCTCTCGACGATCTTCGGCGTGTGCTTCTTTGCCGCGTTCATCGAAGTGGTGCTGAGCCAGTTCATCGGCAAGTTGCGCATGCTGATCACCCCGGTGGTGACCGGCACCATCATCACCCTGATGGGCCTGTCGCTGATCAAAGTGGCGATGACCGACATTGCCGGCGGCTTCGGCGCGGCGGATCTGGGCGCGGCGAGCCATGTATTCCTGGCGGCGCTGGTGCTGGGCACCATCGTGGTGTTGAACCGGGTCGACGTGCCGTTCCTGCGGTTGGGCGCAATCGTCATCGGCCTGACCCTCGGCTACGTGGTGGCGTGGTTGATGGGCACCGTGGATTTCGCCAACCTGCCGCAAGTGCCGGTGGTCAGCGTGCCGGTGCCGTTCAAATACGGTTTCAACTTCGACTGGGTGGCGTTCGTGCCGGTGGCGGTGATTTTCCTGGTTTCGCCGCTGGAAGCGGCCGGTGACCTGACCGCCAACTCGATGATCTCGCGGCAACCGGTCAAGGGCCCGCTGTACATCCGCCGGATCAAGTCCGGTTTGCTCGCCGACGGCCTCAACTCGGCCATGGCGGCGGTGTTCAACAGCATGCCGATGGTGACCTTCGCCCAGAACAACGGGGTGATTCAGCTTACTGGTGTGGCCAGCCGCTACGTGGCGTTCTTCATCGCCGGTCTGCTGGTGCTGCTGGGGCTATTCCCGATGATCGGTGCGGTGCTGCAACTGATGCCGAAACCGGTACTCGGCGGCGCAGAGCTGGTGATGTTCGGCACCGTGGCGGTGGCCGGGATCAAGATCCTCGCCGAGGCCGGCCTGCATCGGCGCAACATGCTGATCGTGGCGATTTCCCTCGGCATGGGCCTGGGCATTGCCGCCGTGCCGGAAGTGCTGCGCGAACTGCCGCAGGCGCTGCGCAACATCTTCGAATCGCCGATCACCGTCGGCGCGCTGTGTGCGATCGTGCTGAACATCTTCCTGCCGGAAGAGTTCATCGAGCTGGAAGAAGATGACTTCGACCCGGAAGCCTCTATCCTTCAGGTCATGGAAAACCCCGACCTGCCGGCCAAAGCTGAACCTGCAACCAAGGCCGCTGTCGCACAGTTGAACCGTTGATCCTGTCCGCTCGATGAAAAAAGGGCTGATACCGGCGACGGTTCAGCCCTTTTTCAATGAGAGAGCATCAATGCGCCGTCTCCAAGCCGTCATCCTGTCCCTGCTTCTGCTCTCCCTCAGCGCCTGTGCGCTGTTTCCCAACCGCGATCCGGTGAACATCAACGTGGTCGGCCTCGAACCGCTGCCGAGCCAGGATCTGGAAGTGCGCTTCGCGATCAAGCTGCGGGTGCAGAATCCCAACGAAACGCCCATCGACTACAACGGCATCGCGCTGGATCTGGAGGTCAACGGCCACTCGCTGGCGTCGGGTGTGAGCGATCAGAGCGGCTCGATTCCACGGTTTTCCGAAACCATCGTCAGCGTCCCGGTGAGCATTTCCGCGTTCTCGGTGCTGCGCCAGACCTTGGGCCTGAGCCAGACCCAAACCCTCGACAACCTGCCCTATGTGCTGCGCGGCAAACTGGCCGGCGGGTTGTTTGGCACGATGCGCTTTGTCGATACCGGCAAGCTGAGTCTGCCGAGGGCCAGTGCTGCCACCTGGTAAAGATGCGGTAGTCTGCACGGCCCACTGTCAGAACATGGAAGCCGTGGTTTATGGAAGACACGCCCACGCTGTACACCGAACGACTGATCTTGCGTCCGCTCGAACTGGCGGATGCCGAGGCCATCCAGCAGCAATTTCCCCACTGGGAAGTGGTGCAATATCTGAACGCTTTCGTGCCCTGGCCTTATCCGGACGACGGCGCCCTCACCTACCTGCTTGACATTGCGCTGCCGGCCATTGCGGCAGGCAAAGAGTGGCACTGGACGATTCGCCTCAAATCGGCACCGGAGCAATTGATCGGCAACATCAGCCTGATGGACGAGCCGGACAACCACCGTGGGTTCTGGCTCGCCCCGGCCTGGCAGGGTCAGGGCCTGATGACCGAAGCCAGCGAAGCCGTGACCCGGTACTGGTTCGAAACCCTCGATCAACCGTTGATGCGCGTGCCGAAAGCCGCACCGAACCTTGGTTCGCGAAAGCTCTCGGAGCGCAATGGCATGCGCTTGATTCGCACCGATGAGGACAACTTCGTCGGCGGTCGTTTTCCGCGGGAGATCTGGGAAATCACCCGCGAAGAATGGCGGCGCCGACAGTCCGTCAAACCGTGAACCGCACCCCCGGTTTCGCCCGCTCATCGACGCTCAACTCGAACACATCCGGCCGCGCATAGTGGCCGACCACGTCGTAGTCGTAGCGGGCGCGCACCAGTTCTTCGGTGTCGATTTCGGCGGTGAGCAGCCCGGCCTCGCCGCGCAACGGCCCGGCCAACACATCGCCCATCGGCCCGACGATCACGCTGCCACCGGCGATCAGCGGTCGATCCCCCGGCCAGTTGGCGATTTCTACGCCCAGTTCATTCGGCGAGGCCTGCACCTGACAGGCGCTGACCACAAAGCAGCGCCCTTCATGGGCGATGTGGCGCATGCTCACCTGCCACATTTCGCGCTCGTCCACGGTCGGCGCACACCAGACCTCGATGCCCTTGGCGTACATCGCCGTGCGCAGCAGCGGCATCATATTTTCCCAGCAGATCACCGCGCCGAGTTTGCCGACCTGCGTGTCGAGCACCGGCAGCGTCGAACCGTCGCCCTTGCCCCAGATCAGCCGTTCGGTGCCGGTGGGCATCAGTTTGCGGTGTTTGGCCACAAGACCCGCCTGCGGGTCGAAATACAGCGCGGTGCAATGCAAGGTGCTGCCGGCCCGTTCGATCACGCCGATCACCAGATTGGCCCCGGTGCGCGCCGACAGCCCGGCCAGCGCTTCGGTTTCCGCGCCCGGCACATCGATGGCGTTGGCGAAGTAACGGGCATAGGCCTCACGGCCTTCCGGCAAGCGATAACCCAGCTGCGTGCCGAAGCCCTCGCCTTTCGGGTAACCGCCGAGCAACGCTTCGGGCATCACTACCAGCGCGGCGCCGGATTCGATGATCGCGGTTTCCCAACTCAGGATCTGTTCCAGAGTTTCAGCCTTGCCACCGGGCAAGGCGCCGATCTGCAGGGCGGCAACGATTGATTTGGGCATGGCGGTCACTCCGTGAAGTTCAGGTGTTGCTCATTCTCCGGCGCCACGGGATCATGAATAAAGACCGATCCACTGCTGAATGATATGAGCCAGATGAATATCGCAACCGTCGACCTCAACCTGCTGAAAGTCTTCGAAGCCCTGCATGAAGAGTCCAGCGCCAGCCGCGCGGCGTTGCGCCTGGGCGTGACCCAGTCGGCGGTCAGCGCGGCCTTGCGGCGGTTGCGCGAGGTGTATGGCGATCAATTGTTCGTGCGCACCGGCCGGGGTCTGGCGCCGACGCTCAAGGCCAACCAGTTGAAACCGGTGGTCAGCGATGCGCTCAACAAATGCCGGCAAAGCCTGGCCATGGTCGACCCGACCGCCCATCACTACGAAGGACGCTCGGTCACCGTGGGCCTTTCTGACGATTTCGAGATCGCTTACGGCCGGCGGCTGATCGAGGAAATCGCCCGCCGCGCGCCGAAACTGCGGCTGATCTTCCGCCAGACCCACAGCCAGATCGTCGCCCGGGCGCTGATGGAGCGCAGCATCGATCTGGCGATCACCGCCGGCGGGTTCGCCGAACGGCTGCTCAGTCGTCAGGTGCTGGGTGAAGGGGGTTACGCGTGTCTGGTGGATCCGGCGAGCCTGGCGCCGGGCCAGCAACAGATCGATCTGGAGGAATTCGTCACCCGCGAGCACCTTCTGGTGTCGTCGGGCGGTTTTATCGGGATTACCGATGAAGGGCTGGCAGCGCTGGGCCGCAGTCGCCGGGTCTGTGCCTCGACTACGCATTTCGCGGCGTTGCCGCATTTGCTCAAGGGCAGCGATGCGGTGGCGACCATTCCGACCCACGCGGCGCAGGCCATCGCTTCAATGAGCGGGCTGGCACTGCTGCCCTGCCCGCTGGCGCTGCCGCGTTACCCGATCGAACTGGGCTGGCGCACCAGTACCCAGATCGATCCGGTGGTACTGACGGTGCGCGAAGCGATTGGCGCCAGTTTCAGGGCCGAGTGATTACTTGTTGGCCGCCATCAGGCGATTGACTTCACTGCGCACCATGTTGGCGAACTCCGGCGGCGACATGCCGTCCAGTTCGGCGCGCACGAATTCGGCCCATTTGCCCTTGCGCTTGGAGCGCTCGCCGAACAACCGCGCGGCTTCGCCCTTGGCTTTGCCCAGATTGTTCTGCCAGAGTTCGAACAGTCGGGATTTCTCGTCTTCCAGCGCGGCGCGCTCTGCGAGGGATTTGTCGGCCAGATTGAAACTCATCGGGAATTACCTGCTGCATGAAATGGCGACATCTTACACGCTGGACGGAAACCTCTGACGCTGGTTTTTGCTCCGGATGGAAAATCGCTGCAACTTTTCAAGTCGCGCCACACTCCATTGTTCACTGTCCATTCACCTGCAAGGAGTCACCCAATGGCCCGGAAAACCGCCGTTCAAGCCGCCGAAGACCAAATCAAGGACCAGGCCTTCAGCGAACTTCAGGCGCTGATCGAAGAGTCGGAAAAACTGCTCAAGAGCAGTGCCTCGCTGGTCGGCGAGGAAGCGGAGACCCTGCGCGGGCAAATCGCCCAGAAACTGCAGCAGGCGCTGGATTCGGTCACCAGCGTGCGTGACCGCACCAAACCGGCGGTGGACGCCACCGAGAGCTACATTGGCGGACACCCGTGGCAGACCGTGGCGATTTCCGCCGGTTTCGGTCTGGTGGTCGGATTGCTGCTCGGTCGCCGCTGAGCGCGAACAAAAAAGGCGAGCCCTCGGGCTCGCCTTTTTCATGTCCGGCAAACACTCATTCGCCGGCCAGTTCACGCAGCTGCGACAGGGTCTGTTGATCCAGTTCGATGCCCCTGGCCAATGATTTTGCCCGCTGCAAATGCCGCCGGTCACCCGGCAAACGCTTGAGTCCAACCCCGTGCATCTGCCGCACGAGTTCCTGACTGCGTTCGGCGAAGCTTTGCCCGGCGGTCTTGCTCGGGTCGATCACGATCAGCAGTTGGCCAGTCCACGGGGTCTTGGCCCCCGGATGGTTCTTCCAGTCGAACTCGAACGAGAAGTTGCCGCCGGTCAGCGCGGCGGCCAGCAGCTCGACCATCATCGACAGCGCCGAGCCTTTGTGTCCGCCAAACGGCAGCAATGCACCGCCTTCCAGAATCGCTTTCGGGTCGCAGGTCGGCTGGCCAAGGCTGTCGACGCCCATGCCTGCCGGCAGTTTCTCGCCCTTGCGTGCGGCGATTTGCACGTCGCCATGGGCGATGGCGCTGGTGGCCAGGTCGAACACGATCGGCGCACCGTCAGCCCGGGGTGCGGCGAAGGCGATCGGGTTGGTGCCGAACAATGGCCGGTCGGCACCGTGGGGTACCACGCAGGTCATGCTGTTGACCACGCTCAACGCCACCAGACCCTCATCCGCGAAAGGCTCGACGTCCGGCCACAGCGCGGCGAAGTGATGGGAATTACGGATCGCCAACACCGCGATCCCGGCACTGCGGGCCTTTTCCACCAGCAGTGCACGCGCCGCCGCCAGCGCAGGTTGAGCAAAACCGTTGCCGGCATCGACGCTGACGAATCCTGACGCCACGTCCTCGACTTTCGGCACAGCCTGGCCGTTGACCCAGCCGCTGTTGAGCGTCGAGACATAACCGGGGATCCGGAATACGCCGTGACTGTGCGCACCGTCCCGCTCGGCATTGGCGCAATTGGCGGCCAGCGTTCGGGCGACTTCGGCCGAGGTGCCGTGACGGGTGAAAATCGTTTCCAGCAATTGAGTCAGCTCGTCCAGCGAGACCGTGGACGAGACCGCATGATCGTGTGGCGCAGACATCTGAAGCTCCAGAGTAATTATTGGAGGGAACAACAGCGAACGAACAACCCGCCAGAGGATTAACCATGGCCGGCCGGTGGCCTGTCAACCCCGCAATATTTATCTACCACCTTCGCCAGCGTCACCCGCCCTAGCCTTGCGTCTCGACCCACCGGCGCCTGCCCGCATGCGCCCCTCATCGAGACTCGATCATGTCAGCCCCCATCAAACCCTTGTTGTTCCCCGAAGTCTTCGACTCCCCCGGACTATGGACCGAACTGGGCAAGACCCACGGTCTGTCCGAACACGAATTCAGATGGCTCGTCCACGCCAGGCTGTCCTCCCACAACTTGCGCAGCCAGCAGACCCCGGCCATGCGCGCCGAGCGGGTACTGCTTAACGTTGGCAGTGAAATCCCGGTGCCGCTTCCGGGCGCGTTTGTTCTCAGCCAGACACCCGTCAATCAGGCCCATATCCTTTACACCGCCTTCGACGGCATCAAGAAATACGCTGACCGCGCCGACTTGAAGCAACAGTTCGAGCAAAGCCTGAACGACGCCGACGACCAGACCTCGCTGTTTGCGCTCCTGTCGTTGCCACAACGTAAACGGCTGCTCGACGCGGAAAAGATTTCCGTGTCGTTCACACTGATCGAAGGTGATGTATTCGATGAGACCACCGAGGCGATCAAACAGAGCCAGTTGTTGAATGCGCAGGCAATGCGTACGGAGCTGGAGAAACTGCCGACGCTGACGCACCTGCTGGAAAACATTCTCGACGAATTGCTCAAGCCCCACTTCGGCAGCTTGCAGCAGAGCCGAACCCGCGTCGGCTTCTACACCCTGGACGGCGCCACCGGCTCCGACCGTGCGGCGCCCGACAGGCATTGGCTCGAATCCATGAGCCTGAGCGACGCAGTGCTGTTGTATTACCGCCACCAGCAATGGCCGACCGCTGCATTGCGTGAGTTCACCCACCCCGACAGAACGGCCACTCAGGATGACCAACTGCAATGGGAAGACGCCGTCAAAAGTGCTGCCGGCAAGCTGTCGGCGCTGTTGTTTCAACATCTGGAACGCTATTGGGATGCGCCCTCCAGCAACGGCTCGTCGCGTCGAACGTTCTTTGCCGAAGCGCTCGAGGATCAGGCGCGCGCCGAATGGATGATCAAACGCGAAACCGGCATTCTCGATGCACCGCAATTCAACGCACTGCACCAGTTGATACGACCCGGCGAGGACGGCTCCATACGTCCATTGACCGAAACCGTGCGTCTCTGGGAACGTGAAGCCAACTACGTCGAACTGGCGGGTTCGCTGATGATTAGCGGCACCCACGCCTTCCTTTACACGCCGGTGCAGGGCCTGCAGGTACTCACCGACTACAGCGATCTGAAACAGACGCTGCTGAGCAAATTCATGGCCAAGGGGCATGAAGACGAACTCTACAGCCTGCTCAGTCTGGACGAGCGTAATCGCTTCCTTGGCTTCGATCAGCCGCAGGTGTCGGGAGAGCGGGTGCTTGGAGAGGTCTTCAAGATCCTCTTTGAATCCATCATCACCAAGCAACGGCAAAACATCGAGTACGCCTTGCAGGTGTTTCGCCACAGCGATGGCGCGGTGAATCTGCACGCCCTGTTCGACAAGAGCCTGGACATTCGCTCGATGATTCATGCGCGTCTGCTCGAGTTCGACAGCGCTGGACGCTGGAGCACGCAACCGGTGTTGTCGGGCAATCAACAGCCGTCCCTGGTCCTGGCGGACAAGGCGCGTGCCGCGATCAAGACGTTCAGCAGCGTTGAAGCTTCGCTCGGCGAATTACTCAAGACGCAACCGATGGCAACCCTGGAAGTCCAGCGACCGTTTCTCGAAAACCTCAAGTCAAACCTGGGCCATGCCTGGTTTCTCGGGGTGACCGGCGAAGCCCGGCTGCGAGCATTGAACGGTACGCTGCAAGCGTCGGCGCGGGCGATCGTCGATGCCGTGGTCAACCCCGACCAGCCGACCCGCGTGCTGCGTCGGGCGCTGGAGGGTTTTCGCCCGGACGCCTATGGGCTCACCCTGCAGTCTGCCGGCCAGCAAAACCTGCTGCCGCTCGCCCATTGCCTGCTGATGACCGAGCGTGGCGGCCTCGACGCCCGGCACTCCGGTCGCACGGTACTGTGGACACCCGCGCTCGGGCTTGAAGTATTCGACACCGTCGCGGTTGCCCGGCACAGGCTCGAGCAACGCCTGCTGCATAACGTGCAACGCCTGTCATTGCTGGAGAACATTCTGCCTGCACAGTTTCAGCTGCATCAGCGCTATTCCCTGGGGGCGTTTCAGTTCATCGAACACAACGTGCTGCACAACCGCATGCAATCGGCCATCGAGCATTTTCTCGGGCGCTGCGAGCAGGTGCGCAGCCGCGTCAAGGATCCCGCCCGGCGCAGCAAGACGCTGACAGCGTTGAGTGAGCCGGCTTTTCACACCAACCTGAAACTGGCCACGGCCCATGCCCGGGCAATCGCTGCACAGCAGAACTACCCTGCCTGGCTCGGCATGGCGGCGGTTGCGGAGCAAAAACTGCACGTCGAACTGATGGAGCAATGGCGCCAGAGCGTCGTCGACGACAAGGACTACCTGACAGGTGTGCCGACACTGGTCACCCATGTCGAACAAACCCTGAAATCACTGCTCGACAGCCGCTTCCCCGATAGCCGGATCAATCCTCGCCACATCCGGATATCACCCAATCTGGCCCTGGCCGGCCCTGCGCGCAACCTGGTCGAGTTTGCCCTCAATCACATCAACATCGCCCAAGGCACCGGTTTCAAAGTCACGTCGATCAACGCCAGCGCCTTGCCCAAAGGGCTGGATCAGAGCGCCGTCAGGCAACTGCTGCTGTCGCTCGAAATTCCCACCCGCTACAGCGAAAAAGTCATTCAGGCACTGGCGACGACTACGGTTGCCGGGCTCGCCCGGCAGCAGATTTTCTTCCGTCAGTTGCCCTGGCAATTGCTGCAGCATGCTCACGCGCTGAAACTGCAGCAGCATTTGTCCGAAACCGCGTTCAGTTACATTCGGCAGGCGCTGGACATGCCGGATGCCATCGCCCGTGCCGCCGTGGCCGGCACACACGCCATGGTGTGTCCACTGTCACTGGTCAAGACCGCCGGAGCTACTGCCGTCGAGGCATGCGGACTGTATGTGTTGGCACCCGGCACCGCCCACAAGGGGCCAGTGCTGCTCTATACCCCGTTTGCCGAGCAGGCATTTCACGAATTCTTCGACGAAAAGGCCCTGATTGCCGCTCTGAATATTCCGGGATTCCTGCAAAACCTGTTGCTTCGCCGTTTACCGCAGACGCAGCGAGCGACCTTCCGCAGCCTGCTTGCCAGCAGCCTGGGACAGACCAGCGAAATGACGCTGGACTACCGTCCGATTGGCGGCAACCTGCTGGAACGTCTGTATCAGGACAATCTCGAGCTGTTGAAACAGATGCTCGGTTCTCAGCGCGACAGCGACGGCCAATCCGACTGGGAAAACGCCAAAGTCCTGTTCAGTGATGACATCCAACAGGTCGCGGACATGTTGCAAGGCAAACTCGCCTATGGGCGCTTTCTCTGGCAAGCCTACGATGACTTCAAGGATTCGGCCGAGGCTCTGCAGAATCATCATTGGAAGAAGGCGCTGAAGTCGTTTATCGATGGCGCAGAGCAAATGGTCACCGTCGGCCTTCTGCCTGAAATGTCCGCCGAAAGCGCAGTTGTCACCGACATCGGCGAACAGGCAACC
This sequence comes from Pseudomonas sp. B21-021, assembly GCF_024749205.1. Taxonomy (NCBI): domain Bacteria; kingdom Pseudomonadati; phylum Pseudomonadota; class Gammaproteobacteria; order Pseudomonadales; family Pseudomonadaceae; genus Pseudomonas; species Pseudomonas sp. B21-021. Next base: position 3,123,053 of record NZ_CP087192.1, on the reverse strand, counting down.
GAAGCCGGCGCCACACAGGTCGAAAAGATTGTTGCGCCGAGCCTGGACGAAATTGAATTGACCTCGCCACAACGCACACTGCTGCAGCCTTTCGAAGCAACCGACGTAGCGCTCAAGGACCTCACCTTCAGTGCGACCCAGGGCGTGTACCAGAAGACATCCAACAACCGCAGCTATGCCGCGGTGGACGGCAAGGTATACAGGGTCGTCAAAAACGGCTCGGACTGGCAATTGGCAAAGGGTGAAGAGCGCGGCCCGTCACTGCGCAAGACCGACTCACGGATGGTGCGGATCACGCCGGGCCAGACTGTTCATTACGGCAAAGCCTTTTCCCGAATGCTCGAGCACAGCAAATACACTCGGATTCGTCGCACGATGCTCAACATAGAAGCCCACGGTATGGAAGAAATCACCCGGCGCTACCCTGAAAAAGCCCGGGTGTTGGGGCGTGCAGTGGGACTGGCCCGGGATTATGCGTTCAACTGCCTGCATAACCTGGCCATTCTGGACATCAACGTTGTGCCCGGCGGACGGGTCAACCGGTTTCTCATGGAGTTCTTTGATGTTCCGAAAGTCACGACGCAGATCCTGTCCAGGATCAAGACCGCGATCCTGCCGATCTGCAATGCGTTGGTAGACCCGACGGACGATCTGCTCAACACCGACCGCTTCATCGTCGGCTCCACCAGGTGGTTTCACGACGTGATCGCGTTTGTCCTCGATGGCGACCAGCAGAACAAGGTCCATTTCACCCAGCACTTCTTTGACCAGGACCTGGGGGACTACGTGCCCGTCACTGCGCCTGGATTTGATATCGACGGCCACGCACAAGCCGAGACCCTGATCCACGAACTCGCCCATCAACTGAGCAACGCCTGGGATATCGCAACCGTACGCGGGCGAGAGCCTTTCTGTGACCTGATTTCGTCCGTGACACCCGACGGCGCCAAGCTGCTCCAGGAGTTGCAGGACGAACGAAGAATGGCGCTTTCACTGGCCACTCCCCGGGCGCAATTGTTTGCGGAATGGAACCCGGAGCGCGCGGTCTGGATTGACTTTGACAGAATTCCCGAAAAAGAGGCCACGGCCGCGGAGATATTCAGGCAAACGCACAGCACCACCATGAACGGGGCGCGCAATGCGTTCGTGGATCAACAAACATCGGATGCCCGCGTCGGTGTCATCTTGCACAACGCCGATTCGATCGCGCTGCTGATCTGCGAAGTGGGCCGGCAGCTGGAAGTTGCATCGTCCCCTTGATCCACACAAAAAATGCGCAGGCTCGATACCTGCGCATTCCGTTCAACTGCGTTGAACTCAGTCCTTCTGGTCACGAAGGACATTGCCCGATGCGCCGTCGATACGGAATTCGTACACCACGCCATCAGCCTTGCGCCCTTCCCCTTTCCAATAGCCGTTGTTGTCGGCCTCGATCTCGTAGACCTCGACATAACCGGCCTTGGTCTTGACGATTTCGATGGCCTTTTCGATGGTGATCCATCCAGCGCCCGGGCGGTCGGCCAGCGCCGCACCGGCACTCAGGAGACTGGCGGTTGCGACGAAAGCGGCCAAGGTTCTTTTGATCATTTTTTCACTCCATTTATGATTAATGTTCGCGGGACGTCCTGTTTTTTGGGGCGTCTGAGGGAAAAAAAGTTCCAAGTTTGATGGGTAAATGCCATGACGGTTGTTCTCGACACCTCCCCCCCAAGGTTAGAATGCGGGAAATCAGGATGAGTCAATGACCCAGAACACCCTCTCGGAAGCCGAATACGATGCGATCACCGATGCCGCCGCGCATTGGTGCATGCGTCTGCACGCCGTCGACTGCACCGCCGAAGAGCGGCTGGCGTTCGAACAATGGCGCGATGCACACCCGCTTCACGCGTTCGAGTATGAGGCGATGCTGGAAATCTGGGACGTGGCTGAACACTTGCCGCGCCCGGAACCCGCACCGGTTGTGCCGATTCGCCAACCCGTCAGCTCATGGCGCCAGTACGCCGTTGCGGCGTCGGTCTGCGCACTGGCTTTGCCACTGGCGGCCTGGACCGGCTGGAACCTCGGCTGGCTGCCCAACAGCTATCAGCATTTCGCGGCCACCGATAACGTCCGCCATGTCACCCTGGGTGACGGCAGTCAGGTCGAGCTGAACCTCAACACCGAGCTGACCTACAGCAACTTCAAGGACGAACGCCGCGTCACCCTGAAAAAAGGCGAGGCGTTCTTTGAAGTCAGCCACGACCTGAGCCACCCGTTCATTGTCAGGGCCGCCGAAGGCAGGATTCGCGTCACCGGCACCCGCTTCAACGTCTGGATGTATGAGGATCAGGTGAAGGTCAACCTGATCGAGGGTTCCGTGCTGGTCACCAGCAATTCCCGACTGGCCGGTGACGGCTTGCGTCTGGGCCCCTCGATGCAGGCACGCTACAGACACGGCGACGACATGCCGCAAATCAGCCAGACCTACGCCAACGACAACTCGCTGGCCTGGCGCAGCGGCAAACTGGTGCTCGACAACCTGTCGCTGAACGAAGCGTTGCCGCAGATCAACCGTTACCTGGACAAACCGCTGATGCTCGCCGACAACTCGACCGGCTCGATCCGGGTCGGCGGGATCTACAACATCAAGGAACTGAACAGCTTCGCCAGTTCCCTGCCCAAAGTCCTGCCGGTGTTCCTGACCCGCAACAAGGACGGCAATCCGGTCATCAATCCGATGCCGCAGCAACCGGTAAAAAACTGAAGGCCGTTCCCGTGAGGGAGCGGCCTTCTGCTTTGGCACTTGTCAGCGATGTTTACCGTTGATTACTGCGCCGCGACTTTCCCCGCCTTTTCCAGATCATCGCGCACGGTCTGCACCTGATACTGCGGATCAGCCTTGATCTGCTGTTCGGTGAATGGCAACACGCTCCACTGTTTCTTCGAGAACGCCTCGGTCTGGTCGCGGGAATACTTCGACGCCGGATCGCTGGACAGCGAGAACGCCAGCAAACCCTGGGCATGCGGCCCCTTGTCGTCGAACGTCACGACTTGCAGGTAACTGGTGCCGCTGACCACCTCCAGCTTGCCGTCTTCACGGGGCACGCTCTGGATCGCGTTGTAAATGCCAAGCGTCCCCGGGCCACCGTGGATCGGCGTTTGCTGACCGCCACTGCTGACCACCTGCACATCGCCCCAACGGGTTTTCTCGGTCAGGCCCATTTTGGTGGCGGACTCGGCCGACGCCAGCATGGCCTCGCGCAATGCCTTGGCCACTTCCGGCTTTTCAATGGCCAGCCCGCGTGGTGTGTGTTGCGCATCCTTCGGATCGAAGGCCACACGCCAGGCCTGCGGCGATTCCTGCATCGCTTGCATGATGGTCTGGAAATGCACCAGCCCGACGCCCGATTCCAGATTCGCCCGGCCGTCCCACGCCTTCAGGCTGCTGCACACCGATTTGAGCGCTGCATCAGGCTGGGAAGCACAGAACTTCAACAGATCCGGCAACACCTGCGTTGCCAGGAACACCTGATCGTCCATCACCATGTGTTGCAGGTCCTGCACCGATACCGGGCCTTTTTTGCTCAGGGTCGCCAGACGATCCAGCGCAAAGCGCGAGCGCAGGCTCAGTGGCTGGCCGTCCTGACTGATCAGCGGCGAGAAGCCGGTCAGCGGTTGCGCCGGGTTGGCCAGCCACGCCGAGTCGTTGGAGTGCTGGACGAAGTCCTTGCGCAACAACTGTGGCAACTGACTCGAAGCGTAAATGCCCTTTTGCGCGGCTTGCGGATCGATGTCCCAGGCGCAGGCGCTGTTGGAACCGTCGAGCACGATCATTTTCAGACCGGCGCGCGGGTCGCTGCACTTGGCCAGTTTGTCGGCGCTGACGTTCGGCACCACCGACAGGTTCATGTACAGCGTCTGGCCCTTGTCATCCACCGCCAGGGTGTTGACCCACGGGATGCCCTGAATCGTGTGCACCGAATCCTGCAGATCCTTGAGATTGCCGGCGCGGTTCATGGCGTACCACTGCTTCAGCACCCGGTCGTTGTCGAGGTTGGCATCGCGCAGGCTATAGGCGAACTGATTGTTCCAGTCGAGCTTGCCGGGCCACTGCACGATCGGGCCGAACTGCGAACTGTAGACATCCCGCGACACCGGCACGACGTGGCCGTCCGCCTGTTTGACCTGCACCGTGACCGTCTGCTTGTTCATCGGCAGGGACTGGCCGTCGAGCAGGTAACGGGTCGGATCCTTCGGGTCGAGTTGCAGGCGATACAGGGTGAAATGCTTGGACGAGTCGACGGTGTGGGTCCAGGCCAGATGTTGGTTGAAGCCGATGTTGATCATCGGCAAGCCCGGCAGCGCCGCGCCCATCACATCGAGTTTGCCCGGAATGGTCAGGTGCATCTGATAGAAGCGCATGCCGCCGACCCACGGAAAATGCGGGTTGGCCAGCAGCATCCCACGGCCATTTAACGAACGCTCGCTGCCCACCGCCACCGCGTTGCTGCCACGGTCGAGCGCGAAGCGTTGCTGGCGCGCGTCCGCCAGTTGGTAAGCCCGCGCATCGCTTTCGATCTGCGCAGTGGCCTGCGGCGGCGTCGCACCCGCCAGGGCCTCGGCGAACTGGCCGACACCGCCCTCGACCAGCAGGCGACGGGTCAGCTTCACCAGGTCTTCGGCGGCGATATCGCGCACCCATTCACCCTGGCACTGTTGCGGCAGTCCCTGCTGGCGACGTTCGGCCAGGTAACGGTTGTAGCCGGCGGCATAACCTTCCACCAGATCACGCACTTCGACCGGCTGAGCCTGCCAGAAAGCGTTCACTGCCTGCGGCGTGTTGAGCCACTGGAAGAACACGTCGCTGACGCGGTTCTCGCGCTCTTCGACTGTCAGTTGCTCCGGCCCGAAGTACCGCGACCGCTCGCCGTTGACCGTCACGATCTCGTTGGCCAGCAGGCACAGGTTGTCCTGCGCATAGGCATAACCGATGCCGAATCCGAGACCGCGTTCGTTCTCCGCACGGATGTGCGGTACGCCAAAGCCTGTGCGACGGATATCCGCGCCGGTCTGAACGGACGGGCTGAACGCCTGCGCCGACAGACTCAGCCCGAGAAACAGGCCGGCAAGGGTCAGTCCGGTGAATTGCCTGGAAATAGTCACGCTCGCTCCTGATCGAAATGCCGTAGAGCGAACCGCCCGCCACCGTGAACACGTCGGGCCCGGCTCGCTCTGAAATCACCCACGCGTCACGCGCAATGAGCCTGTCCAGAAAACGAAGCCGCGGAAAAAAAATTTAGTCGGTCACACAGCCCTCTCGCACCGTAATCACGGGGAAAAGACAAAACCACGACAAATTTTCTACATTTTTCGCTTCATGATTTGTCGAGCTGAAACGTCTTGTTTAGAGAGAGCACAAAAAACCTTTCCTGATCAGGCTCTGAAAGGAGTAATCGCATGTACAACCCACCCCTACCATCGGAAGGTAGCCAGACCCCACAAGGAGCGCCCATGGGTTCGCACGTCGACGTATTCGGGCAACGGATCGAGCGTCACGGCAATGAGCGCATCCGTTTGCTGCTTAAAAGCTTCGGCCTGCGCACCAGCCTGATTCGCCTCAAAGTCATCGACACCCTGCTGGTCGCCGCCGAGGACGACCGTCGTCTGGGTGTGCGTGGCGTGCATAGCCAACTGCTGGATCTGGACATTCCGTTGTCCTTCCTCAGCGTTCGTGAAGTGTTGAAGCGTCTGTGTGCCGAAGGCGTGATCACGTTCAACGACGACAAGAGCTACAGCCTCCATCCCCAGGCTGCCGCGGTGCTCAACAACGATTGAAGCACCCGGCAGACGCCGTCAGGGCTTGACCTTGCGGCGCATCACGCCGTTGATCACCACGACCACCACCGCCACACCGATGGCGATGTACTGGAACGTTTGCTCGCTAAGCTTGCCGGCGTTTTGCAGCCAGGACAGGCCGAGCATGATCAGCAGTACGGCGACCGCGATCAGAATCGAATATATCAAGCGTTGCTTATGGGTCATTACAGGTTCCTGAACCGTTGGAATGTATCGGGTTTGTATCGGCGTTGATGCCATGCGCATACCGTTTGACGGGGATGCGCCGCGGTAAACGGGGTCTCATGTTACAGCCGATGAAGAGCTTTGGCTTCAAACGGCGTTAACCATGAGGATCCTTGAAATGCTGCGTCGAATCACCTGGCTGATTCCTGTACTTGCACTGCTCACCCTGAGCGGCTGCATCATCTTTCCCCACGGCGGCTGGCATGGCGATCATCGCCACTATGGGCCTGGCCCGGGTTACTACTACCATCGTTAAGCCATCTCACGGAAAGGATGCCAGCGTCCGTCCGTTCAAATGCAACAACGGATTTAAGCGTCAGGAAAAATGCCCACAGGAATGTGGGCATTTTTTATGGCTCGGCCATCAATGCCGTAGGGCGTTTCACCTGTGCAAGCAAGAAAGTCTCCCTCTGCAACATCACGCATAACCGCGTCATAGACCGTCACACCAATGGCGTAGGAACAATCCCTGCTCATCCCTACCCTTTGCGCTCCCTCTCGACGACCGTGAAAGCGCATGCAAAGAACTCTCATCCCCCTCCCCCCACTCCAGGCACTCGGCTTCTGTCTGGCCATCACCCTGTTCGAATGGTTGACCTACATGGCCAGCGACATGGTCATGCCGGCCATGCTGACCGTCACCCGGGATCTCGAAGCCGAGGCCGCTCACATCCCCAACGCATTCAATCTGTATCTGATCGGCGGTGTCTGCCTGCAATGGCTGATCGGGCCGCTGTCCGATCGGTTCGGCCGGCGCCCGTTGCTGCTGGGCGGTTGCGCACTGTTCGGCGTGACCTGCGCGGCGGCTGTCGCCACGCCCGGCATCGAAGTGTTCAACGCCCTGCGCCTGTTGCAAGGCATGGGCCTGGGGTTCGTCGTGGCGGTCAGTTACCCCGCGCTTCAGGAAGTCTTCTGCGAGGCCGATGCGGTGCGCCTGATGGCGTTACTAGGTAATGTCGCGCTGCTTTCGCCCCTGCTCGGCCCGCTGCTCGGCAGTCTGCTGCTGGAATGGCTGAGCTGGCGCGAGCTGTTCCTCTGTCTGGGTCTGATCGCGACACTGACCTGGATCGGACTGTATGCCTGCATGCCGGAGACGATCGGCGTTGTCCGCCACGATGGAGGTCGACAAGCGCCGATCCCTTTCTCGTTTCGCCAGATCGGTAGCCGCTACCTTGCATTGCTGCGCAATCACCGGTTTGTCGGCACGTGCCTGGCCCTGGGTCTGATGAGCCTGCCGCTGATTGCCTGGATCGGACTGGCGCCGCTTCTTCTTGTCCAGTTGCTGGGCCTGACCACGCGCGAATATGCGCTGTGGCAGATTCCGGTGTTTTCGGCGGTCATCGTCGGCAATCTGATCCTCGACCGACTGCTGGCGTCGCGGGATCTGCCGCAATTGATTCGCCTGGCGCTCTGGCCGTTCTGCCTGGGTTTGCTGACCTTGATCGCCACCGCAGTGACCAGCCTTTCGCTTGCCGGATTGATGACCGGCCTTGGGCTGTATGCCGTGGGGCTGGGCATGAGCAACGCCGCTTTGTACCGACTGGCACTGTTTTCCAGCGATGACAGCAAAGGTCTGGTGTCTGCCGCGATCGGCATGATTTCGATTGCCGTGATGGGTGTCGGTGGTTCGTTGATCGCAGCGATCGGCGGCGGCACCCGTCTTGAATCCTTCGCTATTTGGGCGGCGCTGGGCGGCCTGCTCAGCCTGCCCCTGCTGTACCGGTTTCTGCCACACGTCCCGGCAGACACCGCTTCTTCAACATAACGACAAGGACGCCTGATGAACCACTTCCCCTACAGCGACGCACTCTGTGCGTTGACGCAACCTTATTGCCCGGATTCCGTGCCGGACGGGCTGTTTAACCAGGCCATGGCCGAAATGAGCCGGTTCCACTGCCAGCACACTCCGGGCTACGAACACTGGCTGAACGCCAATGGCCTGATCGTTGGTGACCTGGATCACCTTGATGACTGGTCGCGGCTACCGCCGATTTTCGCCAGTTATTTCAAGCGCCAGGCGTTGCTTAGTTCCACCGCAGCGGACGCACTGGAACTCACTTCCTCCGGCACCAGCGGCGAAAAAAGCCGCATGCGTTACGACGAGCGCAGCCTGGGCGCGGCCCAGAACATGGTCGAGCGGATCTTCCAGCACTATGACTGGGACACCCTGCACACGCCGTGCAACTACCTGCTGCTGAGCTATGAACCCGAGGGCAGCATCAGCCTGGGAACATCATTCACCGATCAGTTTCTGTGCGGCTTCGCGCCCGTCAATCGCGTGGCCTACGCACTGCGCCGAACGGGTGGCGGTCATGAATTCGACGGCTTTGGCGTGATCGCAGCCTTGCAGTCCTTCGCCGAAGAAGGTTTGCCGGTACGGATCTTCGGCTTCCCGGCCTTTCTCTGGCAGACCCTGCAACGCATGCAGGCGACCGGGGTGGCTGACCTGCAACTGGCGCAAGGCTCGCTGACGCTGTTTGGCGGCGGCTGGAAAACCCACGCGGCGCAAGAGATTCCCCGCCAGCAACTGTACGAACGCATTCACCGCCAACTGGGCATCGAGATGTCCCGTTGCCGTGACGGCTACGGCGCGGTCGAGCATGCGGTGCCTTACCTCGAATGTGCTCACCACCGTTTCCATGTACCGGTCTATTCGAAGGTTTTCGTGCGCCATCCCGCTGACTTTACGGTTCAGCCTTACGGCCGTCAGGGCTTGCTGAGCTTTGTCTCGCCTTACATTTCTTCGAGCCCCGCGCACGCGGTGGTCATGAGCGATCTCGCCACCCTGCAACCCGGCTCCAGTTGTGGCTGTGGTCTGTCCACCGACTGGTTCGAACTGCATGGCCGCGCGGCCACCACCGCTGGCCGTAGCTGCGCCATGGCCGCCTCTGAACTGCTGGGGAAGCACTGATATGTACTTGATCAACGGACAGCTTCACGACGACTGCACCCTCGACGGCGCACTGCAACAGCTTTACCTGGATTTGCCGGAACGATTGGCCAAAACACTCGAAACAGCGACCGTGCTGAGCGCAGCAGCCGCTTTCGCCAAACGTCTGCAGGATCCGGACACGGCATTGCCCATCGATCCCGAGCAACGCCAGTCACTGATCGAGTTCTGCCAACCCGCGGCCCTTCGGCGCAAGCTTGAGCGCGAACTCGGCGAGCAGCCGGGCAGCCTGCGTCGCCTCGACTATCGCCAGTCACGCTTTGAACGCTGGAGCCCGCTGGGCCTGGTGGTTCACATCACCCCCGGCAATGCACCGCTGCTGGCTTTCTGTGCGGTGATCGAAGGCCTGCTGGCCGGCAACGTCAACTGGTTGCGCCCCAGCAGCAGCGATCAGGGTCTGACGGCGCAATTGCTTCATGGATTGGCGCAGTGCGATGCGACCGGCCAGATTGCCGGGCATGTCGCCGTCGTTCCGGCCAGCACCGCCCAGATCGGTCAGTTGTGCCAACAGGCCAACGGCGTTTCAGCGTGGGGCGGTGAGTCGGCGCTGCAAGCCATCCGCCAGCAACTGGCACCCGGATGTCGCTGGATCGACTGGGGCCACCGCATCAGCTTCATCTACCTGACACCGGCAACGGTCACGCCAGAAGCCCTGGACAGCGTGGCCGATGAAGTCTGCCGCCTCGACCAGCAGGCCTGCTCCAGCCCGCAATGGCTGCTGGTGGACAGTGACGATGAAAACACTTTGCGCTCAATCGGCGAAGAACTGGCCGAGGCGTTCGAGCGTCGATCCCGGCAATGGCCAGTCCTGCCGCCTTCGATTCAGGAGGCCTCGGAAATCACCACCCGAACGGCGATGGCGCGGCTGGCCCAGAGCTTTGGCGGGGCCAGCGGTCATGTGTGGCAGGCGCCGGACTGGCGGGTGATCTGGACCCACGACCAGCAACTCGGTCCCTCGCCGCTGTTTCGCAGCCTGCTGCTCAAACCGATGCCGCGCGCACGGATCGCCGAGGCGCTGTTGCCCTGGCGAAACGTGCTGCAAAGCGCCGGGCTGATGTGTACCGAACAAGAAATGGCCGAACTGGCTCAAACACTGATCGCTGCAGGTGTCACACGGGTCACTCCGGTGCAGGCGATTCACGAGGGCTATGAGGGCGAACCCCACGACGGTGTGTATGCCTTGCAGCGCTTGAGCCGAAGGGTGTCGGTCAGTCTGCCGGCTACAGAGCTGGCCACCCGTGCCACGCTCGATCCGCTGCCGAAGCCACCCTGCGTGGCCAATCTGCCGATCATGAGCAAGGACGCCTTTGTCACCCTCCCGATCCATCCGGCGGCGCGGTTGTATTTCCGCTCCGGCGGCAGCAGCGGCACCCCGGCGTTGGCCGGTTACAGCTACCGCGATTTCGATCGGCAGATGCGTGCCAGCGCCGACGGCTTGTTCGCGGCGGGCCTCGACCCGAGCCGCGACCGGGTGATGAACCTGTTCTTCAGCGGCGGGCTGTATGGAGGTTTCTTCAGTTTTTCCAAAGTGCTGGAGCTGCTGGGGGCCACGCACCTGCCGATGGGGGCGCCGGCCGATGACGATTACCGCGAGATCGCGCAGATAATCATCGACCAGCGCGTCACCGTGCTGGTCGGTATGCCCAGCACCCTGCACCGTCTGTTCCTCAATGAGCAGGAACGGCTACGCGAATATGGCGGGATCGAAAAAGTCTTCCTCGGCGGCGAACACCCCGGCGAACAAAGCCTTGCGCTGATGCGCAGCTGCGGCGTCAGGCTGATTCGCTCGGCCATTTACGGCAGTGTCGACGCCGGGCCGCTCGGCCATGCTTGCCCGGCCACCGGCGATGGCGTGTTTCATCTGATGAGCGATATCCAGCACCTGGAAATCGTCGAATTCGAGTCTGATCGACCGGTGATCGACGGTGAAACCGGGCGCCTGATATTCACCTCCATCGAGCGCGAAGGTCAGGATGTTCGGCGCTACGACGTCGGCGACAGCGGTCGCTGGCTCCCTGGCGTGTGCAAGTGCGGGCTGCCCACGCCGCGCTTCGAACTGCTGCAACGTCACGGCAAGTTGATGCGCATCGGTACCGACTTCATCAGTCTGTCGCAACTGGCAGAGCATCTGCAGACCGAGTTCCAGCTGATCCTCGAACATGCCCCGGATGGCCTGGAGCGCATGCGCTTTCGCAGCCCACGGCAAGCCGATGATGCTCAGCAGCGCCTGCTGACCTATCCGACCCTGGCGACGCTCATCCACACCGGACTGCTGACCGTTGAGGTAGAGGTTTGCGGCAGCGAGAGGTTCACCCGCAACAAACACAGCGGCAAGACGTCGCTGCTGATCGACAATCGGGGCGTTGGTCCCTGCGCAGACAGGCAAGGAGCCGAACATGAACACACGATTTGAACTGCAAGAACTGGTGACCTTGGCGCGACGGCATTCCGGCTTTTATGCAAGCCACTTCGCCGACATTCCCCCGCACATCTCATCACTGGAACAACTGCCGGTGATCGACCCCGTGGAATACTGGAAAGGCAGTCATGACCTTGACCAGTGGCCTGTCCTGACGGCGCCGCTGAATGACGCACTGGTTTTCAAGACCGGAGGCACCACCAGCGCCGGCAAGTTTTCACTGTTCCGGCGCGAGGAATGGCAGACGCTGGTGACGGACTTCGGTCGCAGTCTCGACGCGCAGCTGAGCGCCGGGGACCGGGTGGCCAACCTGTTCTTTGCGGGTGACCTGTATGCCAGTTTCATCTTCACCCACGATGCGCTGGCGCAGGTTGAAACCGAGATCGTCGAGTTTCCCTTCACCGGCCATATCGACTCGAACCTTCTCGCCGATGCGATCGACCGGCACCGGATCAATGTGCTCGCGGGTATACCGGCCCATCTGCTGAGCTTTGCCGCGTGGCTCGAGCAGAATGGCCGGGCCCTCGAGGGTGTCACCGCCCTGCTCTACGCCGGCGAAAGCCTGTTTGACGCACAGTTGCAACGGCTTGAGCGGGTGTTCCCCAATGCCCGCGTGGCCTCGATCGGCTACGCCAGCGTGGACGCCGGATTCATCGGTGCCAGCCATCGTGACTGCGCTCTTGGCGAACACCGGGCTCCCGAAGGCCACGGTGTGCTGGAAATTCTCGACGAACAGACCGGTGAAGTGATCGAAGAATGCGGTCGGGTCGGGCGCCTGGTCATGACCAACCTCACGCGCCGGTTGATGCCGTTGATCCGCTACCCGGTCGGCGACCGTGCGTGCTGGCGAGAGCCGCCAGGCACGTCGGGGCGCAAGTTCGCGCTGATGGGCCGCTGTGCCGACAGCCAGAGGGTGCGCGTGGGCATTCTGACTCTGCTGCCGCAATCGATCGGCGAGACCGTGCTGCGCATCACCGGCAGCGACGATTGGCAACTGGTCATCGAGCAGGATGACGCCACGGATATCCTGCGCCTGCACTGGGCGCCGGACGCCCTGACACCGGCAAACGCTGAAGCCGACCAGACGCTGCACAGCGCCTTGATCGAAGACTATCCGTTGATCAGGCAACTGAGCGCCGATCACCTGCTGGTATTGCAGATTCGCTGCTGCAAGGTTCAGGAACTGGCACGCCATCCACGCTCCGGCAAACGGCAACACGTGCTCGATCGGCGCGTCTACAACGGCTCTGGCCAGGGGACCTGCTGATGGGCGCGATCACCCTGCGAGACTACCGCACCAGTGACGCCCCGGCCGTCAGCCACCTGTTCAGAAAGATCTATGGCGACCATTACGCTCAGCCGCATGTTTATCTGCCCCGCATGATCAGCCAGAACCATGCCGACCGCCGCTGGCACTCGTTGGTAGCGGTGGCGAACGGTCAGGTGGCAGGTCACTCCGCGTTGATTCTCGACAAAGGATCATCCCTCGCCGAACTGGCCCTGAGCGTGGTAGATCCGCAGATCCGTGGGCAAAACGTCGCCACGCAAATGGGCCGGCATTTGCTGATCCATGCACAGGCGCTGGGTTATCAGGGGGTCACGATCAAGCAAATGACCCATCACCCCTACACCCAGAAAATGGCCGCCGGCCTTGGTTTTCACAACACCGGCGTGTTGCCCGATCACGCACCGTCGCCCTTTGGCGGCGCGGTGACGGAATCGCTCGTGCTGGGTTACGCCCCGGGCGATGGTTATCAGCGCCCGTTGCCGGCCTTGACCTGGCCGGATGAATGCCGTGAGTTCATGCAGCAGATGTGCGACGTGTTCGGAACGCGCTTGAACGTGTCGCCCTGGGTCGGCGCACCGGCGCAGCTGGAACAGCGCTGGGGGCGATATGACGGGGTATTCAACGAAGTGGACGACAGTTTGCTCAAGCAGCTGCAACAACTGCCCGACCATTGGCTGATTTCGATCAGGCTCAGGCTGGCGCAGGGTTTCGACAATGCCTGGCGCCAGTTATCGACGATGGGTTTCGTGTTCAGCGGACTGGCGCCCGATGAACGAGGCGCTGGATGGCTGGCGTTGTTTCATCGGGGGTTCCAGCCCAAATCGCTGATATTGCATTGCCCGCAAATGCAGCGACTGCATGACGATATGCAGCGGCAGATCGCCTCGCCCTCTAAACTCCACGCTTGCGGCAATCGCCCATAAACGAAAGAGCCCGCCCCGTTACCTGGGCGGGCTCTGTCTGTCATGCCTTGGCTTTTATACCTTGATCGGTAGGAGGCTTGCGCTCCCCGCCCTGACCATAAGTCTGCAGGTTCTGCAGTACATAAATGGCTTTCTTGTACTCGGGGATCAACGTATTCGCGTACTTGTTGCCCTTGAGATTGTTGTTCTGGATGGTATCCAGCTGCGTTGCGAAGTACTCCAGCGCATTGAACTTGGCATCCGGGTCCTTCTGTATGCCGAAGCGATCAAACTTGTCGCCGGCATTGAGCAGGGTCATGGACGTGATCTCGGAAATCAGGCCCCGGCCACGCAGCATTGCACTGAGACTGCCCAACTGCTTGGCAGAAACATTGGTGGGATCGAAACCCTTGATGTTCTTGTGCAGCCCCTGTTTGTCCATCTCCGCGATGCTGATCGCGTTGGGATCGTTGCCGACCAGGGCCAGCATCTGCTTGACCTTCACGCTTTGAGAAACCGGTTTGCTCGAGCTGCCTGTGTCTCGAACCAGCAAACCCGCCTTGGGTTGCCAGGCACCGGTATATCCGATAGTCATGAGCAAGCTCCTTGCGAGGAAAACATGAAAAATTCCTTGTTGAACCACATTTGAGTTGCCCGGAGTATCGGCCGGCAAACTAATGGCACCAACTCCTTTCTGCACTTATTTACAATTTTTGTACATTCACGATACAAATCGGCAACAGCCCCGGAAATACGGGACTAGAGCGTTCATGACAAGGTGATGAAAGTGGGTTTATTGCTCGAATGTTCGGGACGGTTAGTTCCCATGTATCTGGCCTGACACCTTCCTTTGGTCGGGATCGGCTCTTTTAGGACGAAAGTACCTAAAGCTTCCCGAGTACCCGACGATACGCTAGGAAACCCGCGCTGTTTTTCCCCTGCCCACAATAAGAATCCCTGCTCAAGGACCGGTTTCCATGCCCGCATTCCGCACCATTCAGGCTCGCTACACGCTGTTTCTGGTTCTGTTCATTCTGTTGTTGTCGGTGCTGACCGTGGTTGGCATCAGCCAATTGGTCGCGCCCAAGCTGCGCCATACCGAAGAACAGGTCGTGCTCAACCGCATCGCTGAAGTGGCCGAGCAGATCCAGGGCGAATTGAACAAGGTCCAGGCGCAGCAGCGCAGCATCACCCAGACCATTCCGCTGCTCGACAGCGCGGCCATCGACACGGTGTTGCCGGGGCTGGTGGATCAATACGGCGAACTCAAAGTATTCGGCGGCGGCATCTGGCCGTTGCCCGGCCAGCGCGAGGCCGGACGCAACAAGTTCAGTACGTTCTGGCACCGGGATGCCTCCGGCAAACTGGCGGTGAACACCTTCTGGAACAGCGACGCGGCCCCCAATTATTACGACCAGAGCTGGTACAAGGGCGGCATGCAAACCCCGCGCGGCCAGTGCGCGTGGGCCGCTGCCTATAAAGATGACGCCAGCGCCGAACCGCGCACCAACTGCGCCATGGCCATCCAGAAAAACGGCAGCGCCTGGGGCGTCTCGACCATCGACGTGACCCTGGGCTTCTTCAACGATCTGGTGGCGCGCAAGGAAAAAGACCTCAACGCCGAAATGCTGATTGTCGAGGCCGACGGCAAGATCATCAGCAACAGCTCGCGCATCAGCGGGCCGATCGTGCTGAAGAACATCAGCGAACTGGCCGGCGGCTCGACCTTCGCCAGCCAGGTCAAGGCCGGGCTGCAAAACCGTGAGCAGGCGCAGCGCGTCGAATTCGACAACAACGGGGAAGCCAGCACGTTCTTCATGCGCCCGATCGAAGGCACCCCGTGGTTCCTCGCCACCGCGCTGCCGACCAAAATGCTCACCGCCCAGCGTGACGACGTGCTCAGCAGCCTGAGCCTGTTGCAGATTCCGCTGGTGATCCTGCTGGTGCTGTTGCAGGTCTACGCGATCCGCCAACTGGTCTCGCGCATGAAAGCGCTGAAAGCCAACATCGATTCGCTGTCCAGCGGCGATGCCGACCTGACCCGGCGCATCACCATTCGCGCTGAAGATGAACTCGGTGCCATCGGGCATTCGGTCAACACCTTCATCGCCTACCTGCAGAACATGATCGGCGAGGTCACCCAGGCCACCGGCGCCATGGCTTCGAGCCTCGACAACCTGCAACGCACCTCGGCGCACACCAGCCAGATTCTGCTGCGCCACGCTTCGGAAACCGACCAGACCGTTACCGCGATCAACGAAATGAGCTCGACCGCCGAAAGCGTCGCGCAAAATGCCGCCGAAACCGCCGCTTTCACCCAGCGCGCCAACGAAAACGCCGACCGCTCGCGCGTGGTGGTTGGCGAAGCGTCAAGCAGCGTGGTGGCGTTGATTGATGAGGTGGCCAGCGCCACCCACAAGGTCGAAAGCATGCAGCAGGATGCCCAGCGCATCACCGAAATCCTCGGCGTGATCGGCGCCATTGCCGGCCAGACCAACCTGCTGGCGCTCAACGCCGCCATCGAAGCAGCACGCGCCGGTGAGCAGGGTCGTGGTTTTGCGGTGGTGGCGGACGAAGTGCGTGCCCTCGCCGCCCGCACCCAGGCCAGCACTTCGGAAATCAACGAAATGTTGACCCGCCTGACCCAGGGCGTGAGCTCGTCGGTCAGCGCCATGGAAAACACCCAGGCCAGCTGCCAGTCGGCTGCGGACGCCACGGCGCGAGTCAACAGCGGTCTCGACGAGATGGCCGGCTCCGTCAGCCACATCAACAGCCTCAGCACCCAGATCGCCACCGCCGCCGAGCAGCAAAGCGCGGTCACCGAAGAGATCAACCGCAGCATGGTGCAGATCCGTCACATGGTCGATGAGCTGGTGGAAAGCGGCCAGGCCAGCGAACTCAACACCCGCCAGCTGCTGGAAGCCAACAGCCGGGTGAGCGCGATCATGGGGCGCTTCAAGGTTCGCTGACCGTTTTGTCATCTTGCGCTCAGTGGCCTGTCAGCTTTGATCTACGATCATGTTGGCAGGCCTGCCTCGTATCACTTGGAAACACTCCGTTGATGCCCGGCAGGAAAAACCGGTCAAAATGCCTTCCTTTTTTGACCGTTCCTCCTTCGAGCCGAGAGCCCTCCATGCGAAACCACCTGCGTCTGGCCGCCCTGAGCGCCCTGTTCATTTCCTCCCTGGCGCAAGCCGCCGACCTTATCCCGATCGAAGTCCACCGCGACGCCAACTGTGGCTGCTGCAAAAAGTGGATCAGCCACCTGGAAGCCAATGGCTTCAAGGTCGAAGACCACATCGAATCCGACATGAGCAGCTTCAAGCAGCAACACGGCGTACCGCCACGTCTGGCGTCCTGCCACACCGCAATCATCAACGGCAAATTCGTCGAAGGCCACGTGCCGGCGGAACAGGTGCTGGCCCTGAGCAAGCGTGACGATCTGCTGGGCGTTGCCGCACCGGGTATGCCGATGGGCTCGCCGGGCATGGAAATGGACGGCATGAGCGATGCGTATCAAGTGATCGGCCTGAAGAAAGACGGCGCCGATGTGGTGGTGGCGGATTACCCGGCCCATTGATGACGGCGGGTTATCTCGGGCTGTTCCTGGCCGCGTTTGGCGCAGCGACACTCTTGCCACTGCAATCGGAAGCCGTGCTGGTCGGGCTGCTGGTCAGCGATCGTTACTGGCTGTGGGGGCTGCTGGCGGTGGCGACGCTGGGCAATGTCCTCGGTTCGCTGGTGAACTGGTGGCTGGGGCGCGGGCTGGAACGGTTTCAGGACCGGCGCTGGTTTCCGGTCAGCCCGAAGCATATGGAGCGTGCCCGCGTTCACTATCAGCGTTATGGTCACTGGTCGCTGCTACTTAGCTGGTTGCCGGTGATCGGCGACCCGCTGACGCTGATCGCCGGGGTCATGCGTGAACCCCTCGGGCGCTTTCTGTTGATCGTCACCCTCGCCAAAGGCGCCCGCTACGGGGTGCTGGCGATGCTCACCCTAGGCTGGCTCGGTTGAACGATCCGGCCCGGGGATTGCCTGTGTTTAACGTCGCCCTAATCCGGCCGTTCCAGCATCGGCCGATTTCTTGTGGAGTTGTCCTATGTCTGTGTCGCTGACCCGCTGGCTGCCCGGCTTGCTGCTAACCGCCGCCCTGCCCCTGCTTGCTCACGCCGAAGGCCCGCAATACGGCCCGGAGCTGCAAGGTTTCGATTATCCCTACACCCTCAAGCACTTTGCCTTTCAGTCCCAGGGCAAGTCGCTGCAGATGGGTTACATGGACGTCGCCGCCCACGGCAAGGCCAACGGACGCACCGTGGTGCTGATGCACGGCAAGAATTTTTGCGGCGCGACCTGGGACAGTTCGATCAAGGCCCTGAGCGAGGCCGGTTACCGGGTGGTCGCCCCGGATCAGATCGGTTTCTGCACCTCCAGCAAACCCGATCACTACCAGTACACCTTCCAGCAACTGGCGGCCAACACCCAGCAACTGCTCAAGACGCTGGGCATCCAGAAAGCCACTCTGCTCGGCCACTCCACCGGCGGCATGCTCGCCACCCGTTACGCGCTGCAATACCCGGATCAGGTCGAGCAACTGGCGCTGGTTAACCCGATCGGTCTGGAAGACTGGAAAGCCCTTGGCGTGCCGTATCGCAGCGTCGATCAGTGGTATCAGCGCGAACTCAAAGTCACCGCCCAGGGCATTCGCGACTATGAGCGCACAACCTATTACGACGGCCGCTGGAAACCCGAATTCGACCGTTGGGTGGACATGCTCGCCGGCCTGAGCAACGGCCCGGGCAAGACTCAGGTCGCATGGAACTCGGCGCTGATCTACGACATGATCTTCACCCAGCCGGTGTACTACGAGTTCAATGACCTGAAAATGCCGACCCTGCTGCTGATCGGCACTTCCGACACCACCGCCATCGGCAAGGACATTGCGCCGCCGGAAGTGAAGGCGAAAATCGGTCACTACGAGGTGCTGGGCAAGCAGGTCGCGAAACTGATTCCTCAGTCCACGCTGGTGGAATTCCCCGGCATGGGCCACGCCCCGCAGATGGAAGAGCCGGCGAAATTCCACGAGGCACTGCTGGGCTGGCTGGACAAAACCAATCCCGTTCGTTGAAGAGGTAACGCTGATGGCGGTGCAGATTGCGGTGATCGATGACTGGCAGGACGTCGCGCGGGACGTGGTCGACTGGTCGGTGCTGGGCAGTATTGGTGAAGTCACCTTCGTCCATGAGTACCCGGCGGACAACGCCACGCTGGCCGAACGTCTGGGCCGGTTCGAGGTGATTTGCGTGATGCGCGAACGCACACGCTTCGATGAAGACCTGCTCAAACGCCTGCCGAATCTGAAGCTGCTGGTCACCGGTGGCATGCGCAACGCGGCGCTGGACATGCCGGCCGCTGCTCGCCTCGGGATCAAGGTCTGCGGCACCGACAGCTATAAACACGCGGCGCCGGAACTGACCTGGGCGCTGATCATGGCCGCCACCCGCAATCTGCTGAACGAAGCCAATGCCTTGCGCGCCGGCCAGTGGCAGCAAGGCCTCGGTGGCGACCTGCACGGCAAGACCCTCGGCATTCTAGGGCTCGGCAGCATCGGTCAACGGGTGGCGCAGTTCGGTCAGGTGTTCGGCATGCGCGTGATCGCCTGGAGCGAAAACCTCACCGCCGAGCGCGCCGAACAGGCCGGCGTCACTTATGTCAGCAAGCAGCAATTGTTCGAACAGGCTGACGTGTTGTCGGTGCATCTGGTGCTCAGCGACCGCAGCAGGGGCCTGGTGGATGCCCAGGCGCTGGACTGGATGAAGCCGACCGCGCTGCTGGTCAACACCGCGCGCGGGCCGATTGTCGACGAAGCGGCGCTGATCAAAGCCTTGCAGAAACAGCGCCTCGGCGGTGCAGCCCTCGACGTGTTCGATCAGGAACCGCTGCCTGCGCTGCACCCGTTTCGCACCCTCGACAACGTGCTGGCCACGCCGCATGTCGGCTACGTCAGCCGCCAGAACTATGAGCTGTTCTTTTCGCAGATGATCGAAGACATTCAAGCCTGGTCAGCCGGGGAACCCGTCCGCCTGCTCAACTGAAATCGCTCGCCTTTGCGGGCAATCCCTGCCCGCGAAGCAGCACCCGCTGTCTGCCCGCCAACACAACTGTCCGCACCGCAACAGTGCGCCCGCGCTTTCCCGGCGCCCGAAATCGTGACCAGCCGGTCACCATTCTGAATCATCGACCCCGCCAAACATGCACTTCGTCGGGGCGCACCCCCTCCCGAAGCCACGGATTTCGTGAGCCTGCAACAGATTGTCGAACAATTCATCCGATTGGCCTGGCCCGCTCTAGTATCTGGCCTAGACTGGTTTTCGCGGGGTAAAACCGGCCGGTCATAAAGTCAAAAATTCGTCGAAACTTTTGCTGATCGCGGCGGGTCATCTGATAGGCAGGGCCAAAGTGACTGGTTCAAGTCTTGCAATGGTCCCCTCACCCATTCTGCTTGCGCGTGTTGGGTAGCGTTTGCTCACCGATGCGTGGCGCGTTTGCGCCCGGCCACAGGACCTGGCCATGGACATCGCTTGTTTAACACAAGAATCAGATCAAAAAGACGGGAGATTCATATGATCAGTGCGGCATTGGATATTCAGGGAGAGCGTGCTCACCAGCCGGTCGGCGAGTCGAGCACCGTGAGCGTTCCCGGCAGCCGGTCGATCAACGTCCCGGGCACCAAGACGCTGACGCCGGTAGCGAGTCAGAACCCCAACAAGAAGAAAGTGTTGTTCGTGACCTCGGAAATCGCCGATCTGGTGAAGACCGGTGGTCTGGGAGACGTTTCTGCCGCCCTGCCCCGCGCCATGGCGCACCTGCATGACGTCCGGGTGTTGATCCCCGGTTACCCGCAAGTGATGAACAGCGAGAATCCGATCCACATCATCGGCGAACTGGGTGGACACGCCGCGCTGCCGCCCTGCAAGATCGGGCGCATGGACATGCCTGACGGTCTGGTCATCTATGTGTTGATCTGCCCTGAACTCTATGCCCGTGACGGCGGCCCGTATGGCGCCAACAACGGTCGCGACTGGCCGGACAACCACATTCGCTTCGCCCGTCTGGGTCTGGCCGCCGCCGATATCGCCGCCAACCTCGCGCAAATCCACTGGTGCCCGGATCTGGTGCATGCCCACGACTGGCCGGCCGGTCTCGCGCCTGCCTACATGCACTGGCGCGGGCAACGCACGCCGACCCTGTTCACCATTCACAACCTCGCCTATCAAGGTGTGACCAGCCTGGGCTCGTGCCCGGAACTCGGGATTCCCGCCCATGCCCTGCAACAGGAAGGCATGGAGTTTTACGGCAAGATGTCGTTCCTCAAGGCCGGCATGGCCTATTCGAGCCACATCACCACGGTCAGCGCCACCTACGCGCAGGAAATCACCACCCCGGATTTCGGCTGCGGTCTCGACGGTTTTCTCGCCGCCAAGACCCAGCAAGGTTTGCTCAGCGGCATTCCCAACGGCATTGATGAGAGCTGGGACGCTGCCACCGACCCGCATCTGTTCGCGCCATTTGCCATCGGCGACTGGGAAGGCAAGGCCATCAACGCCGCCCACGTGCGCGAACTGTTCGGCCTGAACGAGTCCGAAGGTCCTCTGTTTGCAGTGGTCTCGCGTCTGGTCTATCAAAAAGGCCTCGACCTGACCGAAGCGGTATCGGAATACATCGTCCAGAACGGTGGCCAGATCGCGATCATCGGCCGTGGCGAACCGGAAGAAGAACAGGCCATGCGCGAGCTGGCGCTGCGCTTCCCCGGGCAGATCGGCGTGCGCATCGGCTTCAATGAAACCGACGCCCGACGCATGTTTGCCGGCAGCGATTTCCTGCTGATGCCATCGCGGTATGAACCCTGCGGTCTGAGCCAGATGTACGCCCAGCGTTTCGGTTCGTTGCCGGTGGCACGCAACACTGGCGGGCTGGCCGACACCATTGAAAACGGCGTCACCGGTTTCCTGTTCAACGAATCGACCGCGGACAGCTACCGCGAAGCCCTGAGCCGCGCGTTCAAGGTGTTTGCGTTCCCGGACCTGCTGCACGCAATGCGTTGCCGGGCGATGGCCGCGCCGTTCAACTGGTGCAAGGCGGTCGAACCCTACGCCGAACTCTACGAACAACTGGTGGCCAAGGCGCTGGGTAAAACGCACCACAAATAACCAGGGAGGTTTTCAACGATGCCGTCACGGACACCTGAAAGCTGGCCCCACGGCGCGATCATGCTGGATGCCGACCACACGCAATTCGCGTTGTGGGCGCCGGATGCGTTTTACGTCAGCGTCGAGCTGGGCAACGGCCAGTCCCTGCCCATGCTGCCCCAGGGCGATGGCTGGTTTGTCATCAAGACCCGCTGCCCCGCCGGCAGCCGCTACCGTTTCAATATCGACGGCGAACTGGAGGTGCCCGACCCGGCCTCCAGAGCGCAGGACGGTGACCTCGACCGCCACAGTGTGGTGGTCGATCCGCACCTCTATTCCTGGCGCAACACCACCTGGCAAGGTCGGCCGTGGAATGAAGCGGTGATCTACGAATTGCATGTCGGCGCGCTCGGCGGGTTTGCCGAAGTCGAGCAGCATCTGGCGCGTCTGGCCGGACTGGGCATCACCGCCATTGAACTGATGCCGATCGCGCAGTTTCCCGGCGATCGCAACTGGGGCTACGACGGCGTGCTGCATTACGCGCCGCAGGCCAGTTACGGCACGCCGGAACAACTCAAACACCTTATCGACAGCGCCCACGGTTATGGCCTGGCAGTGATTCTCGACGTGGTCTACAACCACTTCGGCCCCGACGGCAATTACCTGCATCGCTACGCCAAGGGCTTTTTCCGCGAAGACAAACACACGCCGTGGGGCGCGGCTATCGACTTTCGTCGTCGCGAAGTGCGGGACTTCTTCGTCGAAAACGCCTTGATGTGGCTGCTGGAATACCGTTTCGACGGCCTGCGACTGGACGCGGTGCATGCCATACAAAGCCCGGACTTTCTGCCTGAACTCGCACATCGCATACGTCAGCAGATCGACCCCGCCCGCCATGTGTGGCTGACCATCGAGAACGAACTCAACCAGTCGAGCCTGTTGGAGGAAAACTATGACGCGCAGTGGAACGACGACGGCCATAACGCCCTGCACGTGTTGCTGACCGGTGAAACTGACGCCTATTACGCGGACTATGCACTGCAACCCACCGAGCAATTGGCCCGCTGCCTGAGCCAGGGTTTCGTGTTTCAGGGTCATATCACCCGCCACGGCGAACCCCGTGGCGAGCCGAGTGAGCATTTGCCGTCCACGGCGTTCGTGCTATTCCTGCAGAACCACGACCAGATCGGCAACCGTGCCTTCGGCGAACGCTTGCATCAACTGGCCGACCCGCGCGCGGTGGAGGCTGCGACAGCGCTGTTGTTGCTGTCGCCGATGATTCCCCTGATGTTCATGGGCGACGAATACGCCGCCGAACAACCGTTCCTGTTTTTCACCAGCCACCATGGCGAACTGGCAAAGCTGGTGCGCGAAGGTCGGCGTAACGAGTTTGCGGCGTTCAGTGCTTTCTCCGATCCGCACAAGCGCGAGCAGATTCCCGATCCGAACGCCGAGCAAACGTTTCACGCCTCACAACCGCGGCTGGTCGGCAGCGGCACAGCTCGGCAACGGGAGACGTTGGCGCTGTACCGCCAACTGCTGCAATTGCGCCATCAATACATCATTCCCAACCTGTCCGGAACGCAAGCACTCGGCGCCCAGGTGCTGGGGCCCGGGGCGGTCAGCGCGCGCTGGCGGCTGGGCGATGGCAGCGAGCTGCGAATCGACCTGAACCTCAGCGATACGCCAGTGGTCAACCTTCCACAGGCTGATTCGGTGTGGCTGTTTCGCCAGCCACCCGACACAGGCCTGTCGGATGAGGGGCAACTGCCCCCGTATTGCGCGCTCGTCAGCCTCACGGCCGCAACCCCTTTGCCACCCCTGGATGGAGAGCGCCTATGAGCGATGCGCAACTGGAAATTCTCGCCAGCCGAGCCGGCCTTGCCGTCGACTGGATCGACGCCAACGGCCGACCGCAAAAAGTCGCCCCGGCGGTGCTGCGCAATGTTCTGACCGGTCTCGGTCACCCGGCTGGAACGGCCCAGGAAATCGACGCCAGCCTGCTTGAACTGCAACAAGTACAGGAAAATCGCCATCTGCCGCCACTGCTCACTGCCGATGTTGGCGTGGGCGTGGACCTGGCCCGTTATTTCGAACCCGAAACCCCTTGCGAGATTCACCTTGAAGACGGCTCGCGCCTGAGCCTCAAGCTGGATGCCGAGGCCGTGTTGCCCGGCGAGATTCCGGTCGGCTATCAGCAAGTGCACATCGCCGACCAGCAATTCACCCTGGCCGTAGCACCGGAACGCTGCTTCAGCGTGGGTGACGCGGTGGACAGCCCGATACCTCGCGCGTGGGGCCTGAGCGTGCAGCTGTATGGCCTGCGCCGCCCCGGCGATGGCGGTTTCGGCGACACCCAGGCCCTGGAAGAACTGGCCCGGGTGGCCGGCGAGCGTGGCGCCGATGCTCTGGCGATCAGCCCGCTGCACGCGATGTTCAGCGCCGACACCGGGCGCTACAGCCCTTACTCGCCGTCCAGTCGGCTGTTTCTCAATTCGTTGTACGCCGCACCCGGTGCGATCCTCGGCGAACGCGCGCTGCGCGATGCGATTGACGCGGCCGGCCTGACCGATCAGTTCGAGCAACTGGAAAACCTGAAACTGATCGACTGGCCGAAAGCCGCCGAGGCCAAACTGAAACTGCTGCAAGCCCTGTACGACGGCTTCATCAGCGGCGAGCACCCGTTACATGCGGATTTCTCCAGCTTCCGCGATGCCGGCGGCGAAGCGCTGGAAAACCACTGCCGCTTCGAAGCCATTCAGGAAATGCGCGCCGCCCGTGGCGAAAACCTCGACTGGCGCCAATGGCCCGAGCACTGGCACGACCCGCGCGGCGCCGCCCTTGGCGCGTTTGCCGAAGAATACGCCGAGCGCATCAGCTACTTCGCGTTCTGCCAGTGGTTGATCCACCGCTGCCTCGAACGCGCCCAGACCGCCGCCCGCAGCGCCGGCATGGGCATCGGCCTGATTGCCGACCTGGCCGTGGGTGCGGACGGTGCCGGCAGTCAGGCCTGGAGCTTTCAGGATGAATTGCTCGCCTCGCTGACCGTCGGCGCACCGCCGGACATCCTCAATCGCTCGGGCCAGGGCTGGGGCATTTCCGCGTTTTCCCCGGAAGGTCTGGTGCGCAACGGTTTTCGCGCGTTCATCGACATGCTGCGCGCCAACTTCGCCCACGCCGGCGGGTTGCGTATCGACCATGTCATGGGCCTGCAACGGTTGTGGGTGATCCCCAACGGCGCGGTCCCGGCGGACGGCGCCTACCTGTATTACCCAGTGGATGACCTGCTGCGTCTGCTGACCCTCGAATCCCATCGCCATCAAGCGATCGTGCTCGGCGAAGACCTCGGCACCGTGCCCGATGGTCTGCGGGAAAAACTCGTCGCCCGGGCCATGCTCGGCATGCGCGTGTTGTTGTTTGAACAGGACAACACCCATTTCAAGCCGATCCTCGACTGGCCGGACAACGCCCTCGCCACCACCAGCACCCACGATCTGCCGACCCTCAACGGCTGGTGGCATGGCCGCGACATCGACTGGAACGCGCGGCTCGGGCTGATCGACGCCAATGGCGAAATCGACTGGCGCCGTTACCGCGAACGCGAGCGTGAAGGTCTGCGCGGTGCCCTGAGCCAGGACCCGCAAAACTTTCGCGAGGAATCTCACGAAGCCGATCAGGTGGTCGACGCCGCTGTACGTTTCCTCGGCCACACCCGGGCGCCGCTGGTGCTGTTGCCACTGGAAGATGCGCTGGGGCTCGACGAACAGGCCAACCTGCCCGGCACCATCGACACCCACCCAAACTGGTCGCGTCGCTTGCCGGGCACCAGTGAAGCGCTGCTCGACGGCGTTGACGCCGCACGACGCCTGGAACTGCTGGCTTGCGCGCGTCTTCAGGCAGCCGAGCGTGACCGATGAGTGCACTGCCTATCCAGACACTGCGCGCCACGGTCCGCCTGCAATTTCATCGCGGTTTTACCCTCGATCAAGCGGTGCCGCTGGTGCCGTATTTCTCTCGACTCGGCATCAGCCACATTTACGCCTCGCCGCTGCTCGCCGCCCGCGCGGGCTCGATGCATGGCTACGATGTGGTCGACCCGACCCGGGTCAATCCGGAACTCGGCGGCGAGCCGGCCTTGCGCCGCCTGGTCGCCAGCCTTCGCGAACACGGCATGGGGCTGATCCTCGACATCGTCTCCAATCACATGGCGGTCGGTGGCGGTGACAACCCGTGGTGGCTCGACCTGCTGGAATGGGGACGGCTCAGCCCCTACGGCGAATTCTTCGACATTCAGTGGCACTCGCCCGACCCGTTGATGGAAGGCCAGTTGCTGCTGCCATTTCTCGGCAGCGATTACGGCGTCGCGCTACAGGACGCGACCCTGCCGCTGGTGTTCAACGCAGAGAGCGGCACCTTTCATGTCGAGCATTACGAACATTACTTTCCGATCTGCCCCGGCGATTACGGTGAACTGCTCAAATCCGATGACGCCCCGAATGAAGCGCTCAAGGCCCTCGCCGACCGCTTCAGCGCGCTCAGTTACCAGACCGACGCGCGCTCGCTGGCCCTCCCGCTCAAGGAAGAACTTCAGCAACTGGCCAGCGACCCGCAGAACCTCGAGGCTATCCAGCGCAACCTGACCCACTACGACTCGAAGACCGAAGAAGGTTTTCAGCGCCTGCATCAATTGCTGGAGCGGCAAAGCTATCGCCTGGCGAGCTGGCGCACGGCGGCGGATGATATCAACTGGCGGCGCTTCTTCGACATCAACGAACTCGGCGGTTTGCGCGTCGAGCGTCCGGCGGTGTTCGAGGCCACCCACGGCAAGATCTTCCAGTTGATCGGCGAAGGCCTGATCGACGGCCTGCGCATCGACCACATCGACGGCCTCGCCGACCCGCGCAGCTACTGCCGCAAATTGCGCCGCCGCCTCGACCACCTCGCACCGGGCCGACACTTGCCGATCTACGTTGAGAAGATCCTCGGCGACGGTGAAACCCTGCCCACCGACTGGTCCGTGGACGGCAGCACCGGTTATGAATTCATGAACCAGCTGTCGCTGCTGCAACACGATCCGGACGGCGAACATGTGCTCGGCGATTTGTGGAAACGCCGCACCGAACGCCCCTCGGCGTTTATCGAAGAAGCGCAACTGGCGCGTCAGCAGATCCTCAACGGCTCGCTGGCCAGCGATTGCGAAAGTGTCGCCCAGGCCCTGCTGCAAGTGGCGCGCGATGACCTGATGACCCGCGACCTCACGCTCGGATCGATCCGCCGGGTGTTGCAGGCGCTGATCGTGCACTTCCCGGTCTATCGCACTTACATCACCCCGATGGGCCGCTCGGCACGGGACGAAGTGTTTTTCCAACAGGCCATGGATGGTGCGCGACAGACATTGAGCGAAGCCGACTGGCCGGTGCTGGACTCCGTAGCCGGTTGGCTTGGCGGCCAGCCGTGGCGGCGCAAACCCCGTGGCCGTTCGCGCAAAATCCTCAAGCATGCCTGCGTGCGCTTTCAGCAACTCACTTCACCGGCCGCCGCCAAAGCGGTGGAAGATACCGCGCTGTATCGCTCGGCGGTGCTGCTGTCGCGCAATGACGTCGGCTACAACACCGAGCAGTTCAGCGCCCCGGTCAGCGACTTTCACGCGGTGAACCAGCAACGTCTGGCGAGCTTCCCGGACAACCTGCTGGCCACCGCCACCCACGACCACAAACGCGGCGAAGACACCCGCGCGCGACTGGCAGTGCTCAGCGAACGCAGCCACTGGTACGCCGAACAGATCGAGCTGTGGCGCGCCCTCGCCCGCCCGCTGCGCCATGACGATCAGCTGCCGTCGTCGGCGGACGAATTGATCCTCTATCAGGCGCTGCTCGGCAGTTGGCCGCTGGACCTGCGCGACGACGATCAGGCCGGTTTCGCCGACTACGCCAAACGTGTCTGGCAGTGGCAGCAGAAAGCCCTGCGCGAAGCCAAGCTGCAAAGCAGCTGGAGTGCGCCGAACGAGGCTTACGAAAACGCAGCTCAGGCGTTCACCGAACAATTGCTGCTGGCCCCCGAAGGCGAACTGCTGCGCGGGGCGCTGGCCAAGACCGTCAACAGCATCGCTGCCGCCGGCGCCCTCAACGGTCTGGCGCAAACCTTGCTGCGCATGACCGTACCGGGCGTGCCGGATCTGTATCAGGGCAACGAGTATTGGGATTTCAGTCTGGTCGATCCGGACAACCGCCGGCCGGTGGACTACGGCCTGCGCGAACAGACCCTGACGGCGACGCCCGCAGAGGAACTGTTGTCGGATTGGCGTGACGGGCGAATCAAGCAGGCCTTGATCGCCCAGGTGCTGCAGTTGCGCACCGAACACAGCGAATTGTTCCGCCGCGGTTCGTACCAGGCCCTCGAGGTGCTGGGCAGCCAGGCGCACAACGTGCTCGCGTTTGCCCGCGAGCATGGGGAGCAACGGGTCATCGTGATCGTGCCGATCCGTTGCGCAACACTGCTGGAAAACAGTGCCCTACCCATGGTCGATGCGCTGCGCTGGGGCGATACGCGGGTGGTTTTACCGTTCGACGCCTCTGACGAAAATCTGAAGGGACTTTTTTCGAGCACCGCAGTCACAAAAAACAGGGAGCTGCACGTCAGCGCCGCGCTGGGGGATTTCCCGGTCAATCTGCTTATCCAACACGTCTAGCAGCATGAGTTCAGTCCAGGAGCATTGCGATGAGTACCGACGATAAACGCATCCGCGAATTCGCCTATCAGATCTGGGAATCCGAAGGTAAACCCGAAGGCCAGGAAGCGCGCCACTGGGAGATGGCGCGCAAACTGGCCGAATCCGAGGCGCTGGCACCAAAAAAATCGCCCAAGGCTGCCGGCAGCAAAACCGCCGGCAAGACCGCCACCAGTAAAGCTGTCGATGGCAAGGCGCCCGCCGCCAAGCCCAAGGCCACGACGGCCAAGGCCAAGCCAGCCAGTGCCGCCAAGGTCATTCCCCCGGGCGAAAAAGCCGCCGAGAAAAAGCCCCGCGCGCCGCGCAAGCCGCCAGCGGTCTGACGCTCCCCGAACCATTGATTTGAATAACCGTGTGGCGGGTTCGCCCGCCACCGAGGGCGCACTCGTCCTCAAGAAACATGAAGCCACTGTGGGAGCGAGCTTGCTCGCGAAGGCGATCTATCAGTCACCTCCATCTTTGAATGACAGACCGTATTCGCGAGCAAGCTCGCTCCCACAAAGAATTGATGCCCACCCCCATTTGCAGGAGCACCTATGACCCGTCCAAAGAAAGCCGAGCCCGCCGCGCACGCCGAACCCTCGCGCATCCGTGAAGGCCTGCCCTTCCCGCTCGGCGCAACCTGGGATGGTCTGGGGGTGAACTTCGCGCTGTTTTCCGCCAACGCCACCCGGGTCGAACTGTGCATTTTCGACGATGCCGGCGAAGTCGAACTCGAACGCATCGAACTGCCGGAATACACCGATGAGATCTACCATGGCTATCTGCCCGATGCACATCCGGGCCTGATTTACGGCTACCGGGTCTACGGCCCGTACGACCCGGCCAACGGCCATCGCTTCAATCACAACAAATTGCTGATCGACCCGTACGCCAAGCAACTGGTGGGCGAGTTGAAATGGTCCGAGGCGCTGTTCGGCTACACCATCGGCCACCCCGACGCCGACCTCAGTTTCGACGAGCGCGACAGCGCGCCCTTCGTCCCCAAGTGCAAAGTCATCGACCCGGCGCACACCTGGGGCCACGACCATCGCGTCAGCGTGCCGTGGGACAAGACCATCATTTACGAAACCCACGTGCGCGGCATCAGCATGCGCCACCCTTCCGTGCCGGAGAACGTGCGCGGGACGTTTGCCGGGCTGATGGTCGACGACGTGCTGGAACACATCCGCAAACTCGGCGTGTCGACCGTCGAGCTGCTGCCGATCCACGCCTTCGTCAACGACCAGCACCTGCTGCACAAAGGCATGACCAATTACTGGGGCTACAACAGCATCGCGTTCTTCGCCCCGGACCCGCGCTACCTGGCCAGCGGCAAGATTGCCGAGTTCAAGGAAATGGTCGCGCACCTGCACGACGCCAATCTCGAAGTGATTCTCGACGTGGTCTACAACCACACCGCCGAAGGCAACGAGCAAGGCCCGACCCTGTCGATGCGCGGGATCGACAACGCCTCGTACTACCGTTTGATGCCGGACGACAAGCGCTTCTACATCAACGATTCCGGCACCGGTAACACCCTCGATTTGAGCCACCCGTGTGTGCTGCAAATGGTCACCGACTCGCTGCGCTACTGGGCCAGCGAAATGCACGTCGACGGCTTCCGTTTCGATCTGGCGACCATCCTCGGTCGTTATCACGATGGCTTCGATGAACGTCACAGCTTCCTTGTGGCCTGCCGTCAGGACCCGGTGCTGCGTCAGGTGAAAATGATCGCCGAGCCCTGGGACTGTGGTCCCGGCGGTTATCAGGTCGGCAACTTCCCGCCGGGCTGGGTCGAGTGGAACGACAAATTCCGCGACACCGTGCGCGCGTTCTGGAAAGGCGACGACGGCCAGCTCGCCGACTTCGCCAGCCGCATGACCGCCTCCGGCGAGATGTTCAATCAGCGCGGCCGCCGGCCTTATTCGTCGGTGAATTTCGTCACCGCCCACGACGGCTTCACCCTCAACGATCTGGTGTCCTACAACGACAAGCACAACGAGGCCAACGACGAAAACAATCAGGACGGCAGCAACAACAACCTGTCCTGGAATCACGGCGTCGAAGGCCCTACCGACGACCCGGAAATCAATGCGCTGCGCCACCGGCAGATGCGTAACTTCTTCGCCACCTTGCTCCTGTCTCAGGGCACGCCGATGCTGGTGGCCGGCGACGAATTCGCTCGTACCCAGGACGGCAACAACAATGCTTATTGCCAGGACAGCGAGATCGGCTGGGTCAACTGGGACCTGAGCGAGGACGGCAAAGCGCTGCTGAAATTCGTCAAACGCCTGATCAAGTTGCGCCTGGCGTATCCGATCCTGCGACGCGGGCGTTTTCTGGTCGGCGAATACAACGAGGACATCGGCGTCAAGGACGTGACCTGGCTTGCGCCGGACGCCACGGAAATGACCACCGAACACTGGCATGACGCGCAGAATCGCTGCATGGGCATGTTGCTTGACGGTCGCGCCCAGGAAACCGGGATCCGCCGCAAGGGTGCCGACGCCACGTTGCTGCTGGTGGTCAACGCGCATCACGACATCGTCAACTTCACCTTGCCGGAAGTGCCTGAAGGCAGTTTCTGGACCTGCATGATCGACACCAATCAGCCATCGATCCGGGGACAGGAACGCTTCACGTTCGGTCACGAGTATTCGGTTACCGGGCGCTCGCTGCTGCTGTTTGAGCTGCAACGCGAAGAAGAGGACTGACATGGACTTGCCCGTCTATCTCTCACGGCACGCGCCGGACTACCGCGACACTGCCGCTCTCGGCCTGTGTCTGCGGCAACTGGTCGAGGCCGGCCTCGACCGCCTGCCGTTACCCGGCAGCGGTCGTACGCTGGAGCGCTGGCAACGGCTGTCCGAGGTCGGCGGGCATGATCTGGGGCTGTGCAAACTCTACGAAGGCCATACCGATGCGTTGGCGATCATCGAGCAACTCGGCGGATCGCCGACGCCCGGCAGCACGTGGGGCATGTGGGCGGCCGAACCACCCCAGGCGCGGGTTCGGGTCAGCCGTTCCGGGCAACTGGTGCGGTTGAACGGACGCAAAGCCTGGTGTTCCGGGGCGGCGGTGCTCAGCCACGCCCTGCTCACGGCGTGGGATGAGGACGATCGCCAGCAACTGGTGGCCGTGGCCCTCGACCAACCGGGCGTGACCGTGACCGATCAGGGCTGGCAAGCGGTCGGCATGGCGGCCACCGGCAGCGTCGAGGTGCTGTTCGATGATGTCGAGGCCCAGGCGATTGGCGACCCCGGCGACTACCTGCAACGGCCGGGTTTCTGGCACGGCGGAATCGGGATCGCCGCGTGCTGGTACGGCGCCGCGAGGGAGATCGGCGAACGCTTGCGCCAGCAATGTGCGCGACGTGAAGAGCCCCACTCGCTGGCCAGTCTCGGCGCCGTCGACAGCGCCTTGCACGCGGCAGCTCAAGCGCTGCGCGTCAGCGCTCTGGACATCGACAGCCATCCCCACAGCAACGCCGAATTGCTGGCCCGCCGCGTACGCGCGGTGGTCGAGGATGCCGCTGAGCAGGTGATCCGCGAGACCGGTCGGGCCCTCGGCGCCGGGCCGTTCTGCAAGGATCCGCACTTTGCCCGCCTGGCCGCCGACTTGCCGGTGTATCTGCGCCAGAGCCATGCCGAACGTGATCTGGCAGCGTTGGGCCAACTAATTGCGCAGCAACCGCGCGCGAGCTGGGCCCTATGAAGCGAAATCCGATCGTCGGCGAGGGAACTTCCCTGCAGGAATGGCAAGGCTCACGGCATCTGGCGGCGGTGGAAAGCATCGACATTCTCGATCTGGTACCGCCGGGATCGCGGGCCGTGGTGATTGCTCCACATCCGGACGATGAAGTGCTGGGTTGCGGCGGACTGTTGCAACGTCTCGCCGAGGCGGGACGTACCCTGCAATTGATCTCGGTGACCGATGGCAGCGCCAGTCATCCGGGCTCGGATCGCTGGCCGGTGCAGCGTCTGAGCGTAGTGCGCCCGCAGGAATCCGCCGAAGCCCTGCGCCGTCTCGGCTTGCCCATGCATCAGTTGCAGTGGCTGCGCGGCGGCTTTCCCGACACCCAGGTCGCCGCGCGCGAATCGATGCTCTGCGAATACCTGACCCGCTACCTGCAACCCGACGACGTGATCTTCACCACCTGGCGCGAAGACGGTCACAGCGACCACGAAGCCGTCGGCCGTGCCAGCGTCGAAGCGGC
Organism: Pseudomonas sp. B21-021; assembly: GCF_024749205.1. NCBI lineage: Bacteria > Pseudomonadati > Pseudomonadota > Gammaproteobacteria > Pseudomonadales > Pseudomonadaceae > Pseudomonas > Pseudomonas sp. B21-021. Next base: position 3,090,323 of record NZ_CP087192.1, on the reverse strand, counting down.
GCGCCGTGTGGGTGCGATCTGCCACGAACTGCCGGTCTGGACCTGGCACTGGGCAACACCCGAAGACGCCATCGTGCCTTGGGAGCGAGCGCGCAAAATCCTGCTCAGCCCGGCACAGGTTGCGCGCAAGCGTCATGCGGTGCACGCCTTCGCCAGCCAGCTGGAAGGCGACCCCGAAGCCGGCCTGGCCCCGGTGCTCAAACCCTATGTCATCGATCGACTGCTGCAACCGTTCGAGGTGGTCTTCTTATGAGTGTCGAGGATCGCTACTTCGAAGGCCTGTTCGCGGGCAATAACGACCCCTGGGGATTTCGCCAGCGCTGGTACGAGCAGCGCAAACGCCTTGTGACTCTGGCGGCCCTGCCCCGCCCGCATTACCGGGCCATCTTCGAACCGGGCTGCGCCAACGGTGAACTGAGTGCGGCACTGGCCGAACGCTGCGATCGTTTGCTGTGCTGCGACACCAGCGCCGCCGCAGCCAATCTGGCACGTACCCGGCTGAGCCTGTTCGACCACGCCGAGGTGCGGCAAGGTCGCTTGCCGGGCGACTGGCCTGAGGAAAAATTCGACCTGATCGTCTTCAGCGAAATCGGCTACTACCTCGATCGACAGGATCTGACAGAGATCATCCGGCGCATCAGCGATTCATTGACCGCGGACGGGCAATTGCTGGCCTGTCACTGGCGCCCGCCCATCGAAGATTGCCCGCTCAATGCGCGACAGGTTCACGACCTGATTCACGAACAGTTGCACCTGCCGCGATTGGTCCTGCATCAGGAAGCCGATTTCCTGCTGGAAGTCTGGAGCCGCGAACCCCGTTCGGTGGCCGCGCTGGAGGGGTTGCGATGATTGGCATCCTGATTCCTGCGCACAACGAGGAAGAGTGGCTCGATGAATGTCTGCACGCAGCTTTGCGCGCTGGCGGACATCCCATGCTGGCGGGTGAACCGGTGGAAATTCTGGTGGTGCTGGACAGCTGCACCGATCGTTCGGCGCACATCGTCAGCCAGTATCCGGTGCAAGCTTTGAGCATCGAAGCGCGCAATGTCGGCCAGGCGCGAGCCATCGGCGCGCAGCAATTGCTTGAACGCGGTGCGCGCTGGATTTCCTGCTCCGACGCCGACAGCCGGGTCGCCGAGGATTGGCTGGTGGCGCAACTAGGGCTGGGCACCGATGCCGTGTGCGGCACGGTGACCGTTGACCGCTGGCAGGACGGGTTCGATGAAGCGGCGCAGATTCGCTATCACCGCGATTACCGGGCCTGCGAAGGTCACCGGCACATCCATGGCGCCAACCTGGGCGTCAGCGCGCAAGCTTATGTTCGCGCCGGCGGCTTCGAGCCGCTGTCCTGTGATGAGGACGTGCAGCTGGTGCGTCAACTCGAGCGCTCAGGGGCCAGCATCGCCTGGAGCCATCGCCCGCAAGTCATCACCAGCGCCCGTCTGGACAGCCGCGCACGCGGCGGTTTTGGCGACTATCTGCGACAGCTGGCACAGACTGAATAAAAAAAAGCGGATCAGGTTGATCTGTGACGCGACGAACCGCCCGTCTTGAGCAATACTCTGCTGCGCAGCAATCCAGGGTTCGGAGCGCTGCAGGGCTATCCACCAGCCTTCACGGGTCGCACACGCCTGGTATCACCAGCGTTTGGGCGACTGAGGGCGAGACTCAACAAGGACGTATCACTCATGAAACCGTTATCCCTCAGCGAGAGCGGCCTGCCGGCGCAGATCTGGAACAGCGCCCCGCAGCTCGACAATATTCCCGTCATCAACACCCACACTTTGGTCCCGCCCGGTGCCCGCGCAGTGGTCATCGCCCCGCACCCCGGCGATGAAGTGGTGACCTGCGGCGGCCTGCTGCAACTGCTTTCCAGCCTCGGCCATCCCTTGCAACTGCTGTCGATCACCGATGGCAGCGCCAGTCATCCGGGCTCGCGTCAGTGGTCGGAGAAACGCCTGAGCGTGTTCCGCCCGCAGGAAAGCGTCGAAGCCCTGCGCCGTCTGGGCTTGCCGATGCACAGCCTGAAATGGGTGCGCGGCGGTTTCACCGACAAAGCCCTGCTCGACCAGGAAACCCAACTGACCGATTTCATTGCCCGCTACCTGCGCCCCGGCGACGTGGTGTTCAGCACCTGGCGCGAAGACGGCACCGCCGATCATGAAGTGGTCGGCCGGGCCAGCGCCAAAGCGGCACAACAGGTTGGCGCCACCTACCACGATGTGCCGGTCTGGGCCTGGCACTGGCCGGAACGGGATCAGGCGCAGATTCCGTGGCATCGCGCACGCAAACTACGGCTCGACACCTGGACCGTCGCGCGCAAGAGCCACGCCACCCACGCCTACGCCAGTCAGCTCAATGGCGAACCGGCGATCGGTATCGCGCCACTGCTGCCCAAGTCGATTCTGGAGCGCATGCGCCTGCCCTACGAGATCGTCTTCGTCGATTGACGGTCCGCCGGGCGCGGGCAGCCACTCAAAGTGAACTGCCCGCGCCCGGATCAGTCGCATGAACAGGCAGTCATGATTCAGAGGAGTGAACGTGTCCAGCGATCCCAAGCGTCATGCCGTCGACGCACAGACCTCGACCCCGTCCGCCATCCATCGCCTGCGGGTGCTGACGGTCAATACGCACAAGGGTTTCACCGCGCTCAATCGACGTTTCATCCTTCCGGAGCTGCGCGAAGCGGTGCGCAGCACCTCGGCCGATCTGGTGTTTCTGCAGGAAGTGGTGGGCGAACACGAGCGGCATTCCAGCCGCTACAACGAATGGCCGCAGACCTCGCAGTACGAATTCCTCGCCGACAGCATGTGGAGCGATTTTGCCTACGGCCGCAATGCGGTGTATCCCGATGGCCATCACGGCAACGCCCTGTTGTCGAAGTACCCGATCCGCGAATACCGCAACCTCGACGTCTCCATTACCGGCCCTGAACGGCGCGGGCTGTTACATTGCGTACTGGATGTGCCGGGGCATGCCGAAGTGCATGCCATCTGCGTGCACCTGAGCCTGCTCGAAAGCCATCGGCAATTGCAGTTGCAGCTGCTCTGCCAGTTGCTCGAATCGCTGCCCGACGATGCGCCGGTGATCATCGCCGGCGACTTCAATGACTGGCAGTTGCAGGGCAACGTCGCCCTCGCCCGCCGCGACTACCTGCACGAAGCCTTCGAACGTCATCACGGCCGCCCGGCCAAGACCTACCCCGCGCGGTTCCCGTTGCTGCGACTGGATCGGATTTATCTGCGCAATGCCAGCAGCCACGACCCGCAGATCCTCGGCAACAAACCGTGGACGCATCTCTCGGATCATTTGCCGCTGGCGGTTGAAGTGCATTTGTAGCGCGATACTGACAGCTGTCTTCACCCACAAAGCGCTGCGAAACCGATTGCCGCATTCGGTTTCGCAGACCGACTGTCGGCTATAAAACGTCTCTGCCTCGCGGCTTTCACAGCCATTGGCCCTACAAACAAGCACTTAGATAAATGCGCAAAAACAGAAACTTGCATCACCTGTTTTGACCTGACCGCTCATCGTCCAATTTCTTGACGCAAGGGCTCGGGTCTTCTTAGCTCTACCTTACTACCCCCGGAAATACTACTCGGGGCGAACCTCAGGCCACTCGTCAAAACGGGCGGCCTCGGGCTCGCCACGCTCCATTCGGTCGCCCCTCGTTCGGGGTAGGAGAGACGCCAAGGCGAGATACCACATGCGCTAGCAAGGTAGAACTCCATGAAAACCTCACTCACCTCACAAGAGATCAAAGTCACGTTCTGCACCGTTTCAAGTTCTATCTTGCTGTGCTCGTCCATGGAGGCGCAGGCGGGTCCTGTGGCGGACGAGGCGACGCCCTGGTATCGCCAGGACATTCCCGTCATGACCCTCCCCGCCACGGTCGTGACCCCGGGCCCGCAACGGCTGAGCCCACAGCCGGACCTGCGCGGTACAAACCTGATCACCGAAGACCTCGCGCCCTCGGCCTGGGATCAGCTTTACGGAGCGACCTCCCGCCAGGCGCAAACCGACGTCCTCAGCCCGGGCTTCGCCACGCCCGGCACCGGCGACTTCAAGGGGCCCGCCGTACTGACCCTGAAAAGCAGCAGCGGCCACACCCAGCAGGTCGGCCTGATCGGCGGGGTCAATCAGATTCAGCGCAACAGCAACGGCCTGATCACCAGCCGCGCCCTCGCCGACCCGAACACCGACACCCTCAACCTGCAAGGCCAGAGCCTGGGCGCTTACTACAGCCTGATCGGCCCGCAGGGCTGGCACGTCGACCTGTCGGCCAGTGGCGGCCGGGTCAGCGGTTTCAGCCGTAACGAGCAAGGCGCACGCCTGGCCACCGAGGGCAGCGCAATGACGCTGTCGGTGGAAGGCGGCTTCCCGATCGGTCTGGGGGAAAACTGGGTGGTTGAACCGCAGGCGCAATTGATCAACCAGCGCATCACCCTGGACACGCCCTATGCGGGCTCGGGCAATGCGTCTTCCAGCGATATTTCATCGTGGAGCGGCCGGGTCGGTGCACGCTTGAAAGGGAGCTACGATCTGAACGGCCTGCCGGTCGAACCCTACGTGCGCACGAACTTGTGGCACACGGTGTACACCGGCAACACGGTGACGCTGGATCAGGTGGACAAGATCAGCAGCAGCCGCAAATCCTCGACCGTTGAAGTCGGACTGGGGCTGGTGGCGAAAATGACGCCGACGGTAAGCCTGTACGTCAGCGCCGATTACAGCAGCGATGTGGATGACAATGACCTGAACGGGTTGATTGGCAGCCTCGGCATCCGGATGCGCTGGTAAGGACGAGCCATCCCTGATGATCGTTCCCACGCTCTGCGTGGGAATGCAGCCCGGGACGCTCCGCGTCCCTTCCAGAGCTGGAACGCGGAGCGTCCCTTGAGGCATTCCCACGCGGAGCGTGGGAACGATCTACGTCGTGGCGATCCGTTACGCGCTTGGGCCTTCAGGCTTAAGGATCAACACCGCCAACGGCGGCAAATTCAGTTCCAGCGACAACGCCTGCCCATGACTGGCCACCTCTTCGGTAAACGCCCCGCCCCCGTTGCCATAATTGGAACCCGCATACGTGTCGGCGTCACTGTTGAGCAATTCCTTCCAGCGCCCGGCGAACGGCACACCGACGCGATACGACTGGCGTGGCACCGGGGTGAAGTTGGCCACCACCAGCACCGGCGTTCCGTCCTTGCTCCAGCGCAGCCATGCGTAAACGCTGTTGATCGCATCGTCACCGATCAACCACTGGAAGCCTTGCGGCGCATCGTCCTGCTCGTGCAGCGCCGGCTCTTCGCGGTAGAGCCGGTTGAGGTCGCCGACCAGCTTCTGCACGCCTTTGTGCTCCGAGTATTGCAGCAGATACCAGTCGAGCTGCTGATCGTGATTCCACTCGCGCCACTGGCCGAACTCGCAGCCCATGAACAGCAGCTTCTTGCCCGGATGGGTCCACATGAAACTCAGATAAGCCCGCAGGTTGGCGAATTTCTGCCAACGGTCGCCGGGCATCTTGTCGATCAGCGAATGCTTGCCGTGCACCACTTCGTCGTGGGAAATCGGCAGGATGAAACGCTCGGACCAGGCGTAGACCAGACCGAAACTCAGCTCGTTGTGGTGATGGGCGCGGTACACCGGGTCCTGCTGGATGTAATGCAGCGAATCGTGCATCCAGCCCATGTTCCATTTGTAAGCGAAACCGAGCCCGCCCTGCTGGGTGCTCTGACTGACGCCCGGCCACGCCGTGGATTCCTCGGCGATCACCAGCGCGCCCGGTGCTTCCAGCGCCACCACGTCGTTCAAGTGCCGCAGGAAGTCGATGGCTTCCAGGTTCTCGCGACCGCCATGGCGGTTCGGCACCCACTCGCCAGCCTTGCGCGAATAGTCGCGATAGAGCATCGACGCCACCGCGTCGACTCGCAGACCGTCTACGTGGAAATGCTTCAACCAGTGCAGCGCCGACGCCAGCATGTAGCCGTGCACTTCGGTGCGGCCGAGGTTGTAGATCAGCGTGTCCCAATCCTGGTGGAAGCCTTCCAGCGGGTTGCCATATTCGTACAGCGCCGTGCCGTCGAACTGCGCCAGACCGTGGGTATCGGTCGGGAAATGCGCCGGCACCCAGTCGAGAATCACACCGATGTCGGCCTGATGGCAGGCGTTGATGAACGCCGCGAATTCATCCGGCGTGCCATAACGGGCGCTCGGGGCGAATTGCGACAGCAACTGATAACCCCAGGAACCGCCGAACGGGTGCTCCATGATCGGCATCAGTTCGATGTGGGTGAAACCCAGCTCCTTCACATACGGAATCAAACGCTCGGCCAGCTCCGGCCAGGTGTACTGGCGGGCCACTTCGCCGAGATCGTCGAGTTCGCATTGCCAGGAACCGGCGTGCAACTCGTAGATCGACAACGGCGCATTGTGCTGCTGGCGCTCACGGCGGCTGCTCATCCAGTCCTGATCCTGCCAGTCGATCTGCAACGGCGAGGCGACTTTCGAAGCGGTGTCCGGCGGCAGGCTGGTGGCCAGTGCCATCGGGTCGGCCTTCAGCGGCAGGATGCCGTTGGCGCCGAGGATTTCGTATTTGTACAGCTCGCCCGCCTGCAAGCGCGGAATGAACAATTCCCACACGCCAGATGGATGCCGCAGGCGCATCGGATGCCGCCGGCCGTCCCAGACGTTGAAATCGCCGACCACCGACACCCGCCGGGCATTCGGCGCCCACACGGCAAAGCGCACACCGTCGACGCCATCGACGGTTTTCAGTTGCGCGCCGAGGCAGCTGCTGAGGTCGCGGTGATTGCCTTCGGCGAACAGGTACAAGTCCATTTCCCCGAGCAACTGGCCAAAACTGTAGGGATCTTCCGCGACCTGTTCACCACCGGCCCAGCGGGTGCGCAACAGGTACGGCCGTGAGCCTTCGAAATGCCCGACAAACAACCCCGGCGTTTCGGTGGCCTCCAGCGGACCGAGCTCTTCGCCACTGTTTTTATCGACGACAGAAACACTCAACGCGCCGGGCAGATACGCCCGGATGAACTGCCCGCCGGCGCCATCGCCGTGGGGGCCAAGAATGGAAAACGGGTCGTGATGTTCTGCGCGCACCAAGGCATCAATGTCTTTTGCAGTGGGCAGCAATCTTTCTTTAGCGTGACCCTGTTCCCTGTTCGAGAAACTCATGACTACTCTCCACCAAGATCGGAAAAGGGTTTGAGCCCCGTCAATAACCCATACAGACCGTGCAGCGGCACGGGCAGCCAGGTGGGGCGATTTTCGGCTTCATAGGCCACTTCGTAGGCCGCTTTCTCCAGACCGAACAACGCCAGTGCGGCGTCGGCACCTTCAGGATCTTGCCAGGCATGATCAAGACTAGCTGCCGCTTGGCGATATGCCTGGAGAAATGCTGCCCGGGCTTCACGCAGGTAACGCTCCGTGACCCGCCGACGCGCGGCTTCGGCCTCGGGGCTGTTGTCGACGTTGTGCACATTCAGGGCCATGGCGGCGGCATAGTCGAAGGAACGCAGCACCCCGCTGACGTCCTTGTACGGACTGTGCTTGCCTCGGCGTTCGGCCAGTGGCCGCGCCGGTTCGCCTTCGAAGTCGATCAGGTAGGCGTCGCCCTTGATTACCAGCACTTGTCCCAAATGCAGATCGCCGTGGACGCGGATCCGCAAGCCGCCAGCGGATTGCCTGGCCAGTTCCTGAACGTGGGCGAGGATGGTTTTCTTGTTGTCGAGCAACCGAGCAACAAGCTTCTGATCCGCCCCGTCGAGTTCGCCCTGATGCTGTTTGAGCAGCTTCAGCGCATGCTCGACCTGCGCCGCGACATCCTTGCCGCTGGCCTGCGCATCCTTGGCCGAACTGACCTGCGGCGCGAAGTCCTTGTTGTCGCTCGGCGCTGCCAGCACCTGATGCATTTCCCCCAGACGCTGGCCGAGCATCCCGGCGAAATCCTTCAGTTCACCCAAGGCGTTGTAGTGCTGCGCCTGTTCGGACACGGCATCGGCCAGTTCATCGCGCAGCGCCCGTTCGAGGTTGTTCTGCGTCCATTCCCAGGCATCGCCCTGATTGCTCAGATAACCCTGCGCAATCATCAGCAGGTTGTCTTCGCCCTTCCCGTCGCGGCGAATCACCGAACCGAGCAGTGGAGAGATATTGGCAAATCCGGCAGCGGTCAGGTAAGCGCTGATCTCCAGTTCCGGGTGTACGCCAGAAGCAACTTTGCGGATCAGCTTGAGCACCAGACTGTTGCCGATCACCACCGAACTGTTGGATTGCTCGGCGGACAGATAGCGCACTTCGGATTCCGCGCCAAGGCCGAGTTTTTCCAGTTGCGGCGTTGCCTCGAAACGGATCTCGCCCTCACTGGATTCCAGCACCGTACCGCCCTGCATGCCTTCGAGCACCGCGCGAATAAACGCTTCAAGACTGAAGGCGTCGGTAATCAACCCGACCTGACGCACCCGACGCACTCGGGCCAGGGCCAGTTGTTGCGGCAACGCCGGCCCGACCTGATCTTCGGCAATGAAGCCGAACGGCAATTGATAACGGCTGGTCTGCCCGCCGCTCTGCACTTCGATTTCGCTGAACAACACCGGATGCTGCGCATCGCCGAAGCGCACGCCGTAGGCCAGTTTGACCTGGTCGATGGCGGCGTCCTTGCCGGCGAACCAGCGGCGGTTCTGCAGCCAGCTCGGCAGGATCGCCTGCTCGAGGGTGGCGCGGGACGGTGCTTCGAGCAGTTCTTCCATGCGTTTTTTCAGCACCAGCGTGGTGAAGTCCGGCAGGCTCTGCGCCGGCTCGACGTGCCAGCTCGGCATCTGGTTTTCCGCCGCGAGGCCGAACCAATAGAAACCGTAGGGCGGCAGGGTCAGCAGGAAACTCAACTGGCCGATGGGCGGGAACGCGTTACCGCCGAGCATCTCCACCGGCACCATGCCGACGTAGGCCGACAGGTCGAGCTCCACGGCCTGAGCGCTGCGCGACACGTTGGCCACGCACAGAATGGTTTCGTGCTTGCCGTCCGGCCCGGTGTATTCACGGGTGTAGGCCAGCACGCGGCGGTTGGCCGGCGAGAGCATTTTCAGCGTGCCGCGACCGAACGCCTTGGACTGCTTGCGCACGGTCAGCAAACGGCGGGTCCAGTTCAGCAGCGAATGCGGATCGCCAGCCTGGGTTTCGACGTTGACCGACTGATAGCCGTATTGCGGATCCATGATCGGCGGCAGCACCAGACTGGCCGGATCGGCGCGGGAGAAGCCGCCATTGCGGTCGATCGACCACTGCATCGGTGTACGCACGCCGTCGCGGTCGCCCAGATAGATGTTGTCGCCCATGCCGATCTCATCGCCGTAATACAGGGTCGGCGTGCCGGGCATCGACAGCAGCAGGCTGTTGAGCAGTTCAATGCGGCGGCGGTCGCGCTCCATCAATGGCGCCAGACGCCGGCGAATGCCGAGGTTGATCCGCGCGCGGCGGTCAGCGGCGTAGTAGTTCCACAGGTAGTCGCGCTCCTTGTCGGTGACCATTTCCAGCGTCAGCTCATCGTGGTTGCGCAGGAAGATCGCCCATTGGCAATTGGCCGGGATCTCCGGAGTCTGGCGCAGGATGTCGGTGATCGGGAAGCGATCTTCCTGGGCCAGCGCCATGTACATGCGCGGCATCAGCGGAAAGTGGAACGCCATGTGGCATTCGTCGCCATTCACGCCCTCGGCGTCGGTGTCGCCGAAGTACAGCTGGGTGTCTTCCGGCCATTGGTTGGCTTCGGCGAGCAACATGCGATCCGGGTAGTTGGCGTCGATTTCGGCGCGGATCTGTTTGAGGACGTCGTGGGTTTCCGGAAGGTTCTCGTTGTTGGTGCCGTCGCGCTCGATCAGGTACGGAATCGCGTCCAGGCGCAGGCCGTCGATGCCCATATCCAGCCAGTAACGCATCACCGACAGCACGGCTTTCATGACTTGGGGGTTGTCGAAATTCAGATCGGGCTGGTGCGAATAGAAACGGTGCCAGAAGTACTGGCCGGCCACCGGATCCCAGGTCCAGTTGGACTTTTCGGTGTCGAGGAAAATGATCCGGGTGCCGTCGTATTTCTGGTCGTCATCCGACCACACATAGAAGTCCCGCGCCGCCGAGCCGGGCTTGGCCTTGCGCGCCCGCTGGAACCAGGGGTGCTGATCGGAGGTGTGGTTGATGACAAGCTCGGTGATCACCCGCAGGCCACGTTTGTGCGCCTCGGCAATGAATCGCTTGGCGTCGGCCATTGTCCCGTAATCGCTGTGCACGCCACGGTATTCGGCGATGTCGTAACCGTCGTCGCGACGTGGCGAGGGATAGAACGGCAACAGCCAGATGGTGTTGACGCCGAGTTCGGCGATGTAGTCGAGTTTGGCGATCAGGCCGGGAAAGTCGCCGATCCCGTCGTTGTTGGAGTCGAAAAAGGATTTGACGTGAACCTGATAGATAACCGCGTCCTTGTACCAGAGCGGATCCTTGATGAAGGTGGCTGCCTTGGGTTTCTTCGCCATGTGAAACTCCTGTTCAATTCGTTGAAGCCAAACCTGCTACTGATCGTTCCCACGCTCCGCGTGGGAATGCATACCGGGACGCTCTGCGTCCCAAAGGCGGACGCAGAGCGTCCATGGCGGCATTCCCACGCAGAGCGTGGGAACGATCAAGGGGAACTAATGCGCCAGATTCCGAACGGCTGATAAGCCGGGTCGATCCGCATGAACTGGTACTTGCCGTGCCAGTCCCAGCGATGGCCGTTCATCAGGTCTTCGCCGTGGGTGGTGGCATCGTCCGGCAGGCCCATTTCCCACAGCGGCAGCTCGAAATTCGCCTCCTGCACGTTATGCGGATCGAGGCTGACGGCCACCAGAATGAAGTTGCTGCCGTCCGCGCTGCGCTTGCCGAAATACAGAATGTTGTCGTTCCAGGCGTTGTAGATCTTCAGGCCCAGGTGGCTGTGCAGCGCCGGGTTCTGGCGGCGGATGCGGTTGAGCTGGGCGATCTCGGCAATGATGTTGCCGGGCTGGTTGAAGTCGCGGACGCGGATCTCGTACTTCTCGGAATCGAGGTATTCCTCCTTGCCCGGCACCGGCGCCGATTCGCACAGCTCAAACCCCGAATACATGCCCCATAGGCCCGAGCCCATGGTCGCCAGCGCCGCGCGAATCAGAAATCCGGGACGTCCCGATTCATGCAGGAACGCCGGGTTGATGTCCGGGGTGTTGACGAAGAAATTCGGCCGGTAGCACTCGCGCCACGGCGATTGATTGAGTTCGCTGAAGTAAGTCGCCAGTTCGGCCTTGGTGTTGCGCCAGGTGAAATAGGTGTAGCTCTGGGTGTAACCGACCTTGCCCAGCCGCGCCATCATCGCCGGGGTGGTAAACGCTTCGGCGAGGAAGATCACTTCCGGGTACAGCGTGCGCACATCGGCGATCAGCCATTGCCAGAACGGCAGCGGCTTGGTGTGCGGGTTGTCGACGCGAAAGATCTTCACGCCCTCCTGCACCCAGCCGACCACGATGTCGCGCAGCTCGACCCACAGGCTCGGAATCGCTTCCGGCGCGTAGAAGTCGACGTTGACGATGTCCTGGTATTTCTTCGGCGGGTTCTCCGCGTATTTGATCGTGCCGTCCGGCCGCCAGTTGAACCAGCCCGGATGCTGCTTGAGCCACGGGTGATCCTGGGAACACTGGATCGCGAAGTCGAGGGCGATTTCCAGACCATGGTCAGCGGCAGCAGCCACCAGCCGGCGGAAGTCATCGCGGGTGCCGAGTTGCGAGTGAATCGCTTCGTGGCCGCCCTCCTCGCTGCCGATCGCATACGGGCTGCCGGGATCGTCCGGGCCAGCGGTCAGGGAATTGTTGCGACCCTTGCGGTGGCTGCGGCCAATCGGGTGGATCGGCGTGAAGTACAACACGTCAAAACCCATGTCCTGAATCATCGGCAGGCGCGAGTGCACGTCATTGAAAGTGCCGTGGCGGGCGGGATCGTCGGTGATCGAGCGGGGAAACAATTCATACCAACTGGCGAATTCCGCCAGTTCGCGCTCGACGTCCACCGGGAACTCCGGACTGAGGCTCAGGTAGGCGCGGTGATCGGCCTCGGCCATCAGTTGCGCACTGCGCGAGTGCAGAAACAACGCGACCTGCTCGGTTTCGAGCAGGCCGGACAATTCGTGGTGCAGGCCGGCCAGTTGCTCGCTGAGCTGACCTTCGCTGCGCTCGGCGGCCTGTTGCACCATGGTGCGCCCCTCTTGCAGCTCGAGGCTGACCGGGACGGCGGCGGTGTGTTTCTTCTCCAGTTCGTACTGAAAACTGGCGAACTGGTCGATCCACGCTTCGATCAGGAACAAATAACGGCCCATGCGCTGCGGCTGAAACACACCGCGCCAGCCGTTGTTGCCCTGGTCGCTCATGACCTCGGTCTGCCAGGTCTCATCGCCCTCTTCGCGCCAGCGGATGCGTACCGCCAGTTTGTCGTGACCGTCGGCGAACACCTTGCTGGTGACCACGATCTCCCGGCCGGCAATCGCCTTGACGGCAAACTGTCCGCCGTCGAGGGTCGGTGCGGTGTTTTCGATGACGATGCGCGGCAGCAGCAAGGCCTGCGACAGCGGCATGTGCGGGTTGTAGCTCAGTTCGGAGGGTTTTTCAGCAGTCATTGAGCATCTCTCCTTAACGCCCCAAGGACGCTCGTTTGCCTGTTTGGCGGTCACAACCGGGCCTGCGCCCGGCGATGAACTCTCTCAGGTTCCGAGCGACCGTTGCCGGGAAAAGTTCACAGGGATTTGCCCCGCCACAAAATCGGATCGATTTCGCAGTGAAGTGGTCAACCCACTTAAGCACTTCCCACGCCAAGTGCCACACGGAGGTTCAACCGATGACTATTCCGATTCCGGCCGAAACACCTGATCCGAACATCGATAAACCGGTCCTGCCCGAGACCGAACCGCAGCCGATCCCCGAACAGGAACCGCCTGGCACCACGCCGCCACCGAAGGAAGAACCACCGACGACCATGCCGCCGGTGATTGTCTGATCAGCGAGGGTCGTTGTGGTCCTTCTCGATGCGATCCTTATCCAGATGATCGTTCTCGAAGACTCTGACGATCCTCGGCATCACGCTGAAAATCCCCAACGCCAGCAACGTACTGAGCACCGCCGTCGCCTCGCGGCCCAACCCGGCCGCGACGCCGATGGCGGCAGTCATCCACAAACCGGCGGCGGTGGTCAGGCCCTTGACGTGGCCTTCGTCGCCTTCATGATTTTTCAGGATGGTGCCGGCCCCGAGAAAGCCGATCCCGGCAATCACCCCCTGCACCACACGGCTCATCGCGTCGGCCTGGGAACCGGACAATTGCGGCACCAACACAAACAGCGCCGCACCGAGGGCCACCAGCATGTGCGTTCGCACCCCGGCAGCCTTGCCCTTGTGCTCGCGCTCGAACCCGAGAATCCCGCCCAATATCGCCGCCATCAGCAAGCGCACGGTGATCCGCGTCAGCTGCGATGCATCGCCGATGTCGGCGAATTCGGCTTGCAGGGTTTCCCACACTTCATGCCACCAGGCGTTCATCGTGCAGTCCTTGTGAAGGGGCGATAAAGGGTGGACAGCGGCGACCATTAATCGGTTGCGTAGAACGATCTGCTAAACCGCGCACCCTAACTGTCAGATCCCCTGTGAAAAAGGACAGCCCCATGCCCCTTCGTATCGATGAAAGCAATCCGGATTCCAAAGTCTGTTTTTTCACCGTTGAGAATGGTGAGGAAATCCGGATCTGCGACACGCTGGAAGTCAGGACAGATAGCGAAAAAGCCATGTCGTTCGTCGAAGTGGAAGGACGGCGCATCTACGTCACAGAGGCGGAAGCTGATGCATTGACCGTCGCAGGCGCCCGGGATGGACGCAAACACCTGAAGGCCGACGACAGTGATTCGGTGATTTGACTGACCTCGATCAACAACCGGCGCAGGCGCCTGGGATAGGCATCTGCGCCTTGGCCTGCGGGCTGCTTCAAGTTGTCGCAGGCTTTGTCACAAAACCCATCTGATACGCTTTTTATTGAAATACCTGAGTCTGTTATGCAAACAGATCGGCGCTCATAGTTCCCTGGCCTGATGGAGGCTGATGAGCGAACGACCATGAGCGAACGAATCCCCGTCCGAACCGTAGAAGCATCTCCCCAGATAAAAAAAGTACCGGCGCGCCCAATGAAGGCGAAACACGCCACCAGCGACAACCAGATCTTCACCCGCAGCTTCACCGGCCTGTTCCGCACCTTGCGCATGAGCGGCGCGGGGTTTCTGTTCCTGTTGTTCTTCGGCACGGTGTGGCTGAACTGGGGCGGTCGTCAGGCGGTGCTCTGGGACCTTTCCGAAAGCAAGTTCCATATCTTTGGCGCGACCTTCTGGCCGCAGGATTTCATTCTGCTGTCGGCGCTGCTGATCATCGCTGCATTCGGCCTGTTCGCCATTACCGTGTTCGCCGGCCGGGTCTGGTGTGGTTACACCTGCCCGCAGAGTTCGTGGACGTGGATCTTCATGTGGTGCGAGAAGATCACCGAGGGCGAGCGCAATCAGCGGATCAAGCTGCAAGCGGCGCCCTGGAGCCTGAACAAACTCGCCCGGCGCGCGGCCAAGCACACGCTGTGGCTGGCGATCAGCGTGCTGACCGGCCTGACTTTCGTTGGCTACTTCACCCCGATCCGGCCGCTGGCCGAAGAACTGCTGACCTTGCAGATCGGCGGCGTCAGCCTGTTCTGGGTGCTGTTCTTCACCGCCGCCACCTACATCAATGCCGGCTGGCTGCGTGAGGCGGTGTGCATGCACATGTGCCCGTATGCGCGGTTCCAGAGCGTGATGTTCGACAAGGACACGCTGGCGATTTCCTACGACGTGGCCCGTGGCGAAAACCGTGGCCCGCGCAAACGCGAGGTGAAACCGGCCGAAGCCGGACTTGGCGATTGCATCGACTGCCAGTTGTGCGTGCAGGTCTGCCCGACGGGCATCGACATCCGCGACGGCTTGCAAATGGAATGCATCGGCTGCGCGGCGTGCATCGACGCCTGCGACTCGATCATGGACAAGATGAATTACGCCCGTGGCCTGATTCGCTATACCTCCGAGCGTGAATTGCAGGGTGGCAAGACACACCTGCTGCGTCCGCGACTGATCGGCTACGTCGCGGTGCTGGTGGTGATGATCGGCGCCCTCGCTTTGGCGCTGGTTGAACGGCCGATGGTGTCGCTGGACGTGACCAAGGACCGTGGCCTGTTCCGCGAGAATGGTCAGGGTCAGATTGAAAACATCTACACCCTCAAGGTCATCAACAAGACCCAGCAGCGCCAGGATTACATCCTGACGCTGGTGGACGGTGAAGGCTTCCAGCTGCAAGGCAAGACCGAACTGAGCCTGGCGCCAGGCGAGATCGTCGATGTGCCGGTGTCGGTGGCGATGACCACAGAACGCGCGGCCAGCAGCTCACAGACCTTGAGTTTCAAGATTGCCGACAGTGATGAGCCCGAGATTTATAGCGTGGCGAAGAGCCGGTTTGTTGCGCCGATGAATCGCTGATCCCTTAGACTGCGGCGCAGCCATTCGCGAGCAAGCTCACTCCCACAGGGGAATGCGGTCAACTGTGGGAGCGAGCTTGCTCGCGAATGAAGGCGAAACGGTCTTTCAGAATGAAATCAATCCGGACCCAAGATGAAACGCTACGAAAAATTCGCCGACGACATCGCTGAACTGATCCGCTCCGGCGTCCTCGGCCCCGGTCAGCGGGTGCCGTCGGTGCGCTACGCAAGCCAGACTTACGGCGTCAGCCCGTCCACGGTATTCCAGGCCTATTACCTGCTGGAACGCCGAGGCCTGATCCGCGCCCGGCCCCGCTCTGGCTACTTCGTCAACACCCACGCCCCGAGCCCATTCTCGGAGCCAGTCATCAGCAGCCAGGTCAACGAGTCCACCAAGGTCGACGTCAGCGAACTGGTGTTCTCTGTGCTCGAGTCGATCAAGGACCCGAGCACCGTGCCGTTCGGCTCAGCGTTCCCCAGCCCGACCCTGTTCCCGCTGCAACGCCTGTCCCGCTCACTGGCCAGCGCCGCCCGGGAAATGGACCCGCGCATGGTGGTCACCGACATGTCGCCGGGCAACCCGCAACTGCGGCGGCAGATCGCCCTGCGCTACATGGTCGGCGGCCTGATGCTGCCGATGGAAGAACTGCTGATCACCAACGGCGCCCTCGAGGCCCTGAACCTGTGCCTGCAAGCGGTCACCGAACCCGGCGATCTGGTGGCCATCGAAGCCCCGGCGTTTTACGCCAGCCTGCAAGTGCTCGAACGCCTGAAACTCAAAGCCGTGGAAATCCCCGTGCACCCGCGCGACGGCATCGACCTCGGCGTGCTCGCCCAGACACTCGAGCGGCACCCGATCAAGGCGTGCTGGTGCATGACCAGTTTCCAGAACCCGATGGGCGCGACCATGCCCGAGGCCAAGAAACAGGAACTGGTGGAACTGCTGAAACAGCATCAGGTGCCGCTGATCGAAGACGACGTCTACGCCGAACTCTATTACGGCCAGCAGGCGCCGAAACCGGCCAAGGCCTTCGACACCGAAGGTCTGGTGATGCATTGCGGCTCGTTCGCCAAAAGCCTGGCCCCCGGCTACCGTATCGGCTGGGTCGCCGCCGGGCGCTACGCGCAGAAAATCGAACGGTTGAAACTGATGACCTCGCTGTGCGCTTCGATGCCGGCCCAAGCAGCCATCGCCGACTACCTGCAACACGGCGGCTACGACCGCCATCTGCGCAAACTGCGCTACGCCCTCGAAGAACAGCAAAGCGCCATGCTCGCCGCCATCGCCCGCTACTTCCCTGCACAGACGCGTGTGAGCCAACCGGCCGGCGGTTACTTCCTGTGGCTGGAACTGCCACCGCAGATGGATTCGTTGAAGTTGTTTCAGATGGCGTTGGCACAGGGGATCAGCATTGCGCCGGGGCCGATTTTTTCGCCGACCCAAAGATTCAGGAATTGCATTCGTTTGAACTACGGCAGCCCGTGGACCGAGGATGCGGAGAAGGCAATGGAGACGTTGGGGCGGATTGTGCGGTCGTTCTGAAAGACCGCTGATCGTTCCCACGCAACCAGTTGATCGTTCCCACGCTCTGCGTGGGAATGCCTCAAGGGACGCTCCGCGTTCCAGCTCTGGAAGGGACGCGGAGCGTCCCGGGCTGCATTCCCACGCGGAGCGTGGGAACGATCATAGAGGTTTAACGCCCGCCGCCGAGATCGACAAAAGTCCCCGTCGCATACGAAGCCTTATCCGACAACAACCAGACAATCGCCTCCGCCACCTCATCCGGCCGCCCGCCCCGGGCCATCGGGATTGCCGACTCCAGCTTGCTGACCCGATCCGGGTCGCCGCTCAACGCGTGGAAATCGGTATAGATGTAACCCGGACGCACCGCATTCACCCGAATCCCCTCGCCCGCCACTTCCTTGGACAGACCGATGGTGAACGTATCCAGCGCACCTTTAGACGCGGCGTAATCGACGTACTCATTGGGCGAGCCCAGCCGTGCGGCAACCGAGGACACGTTGACGATGCTCCCGCCCTGCCCGCCATGTTTTGGCGACATGCGCAGGATCGCGTGCTTGGCGCAGAGGATCGGCGCCAGCACGTTGGTTTTCATGATTTTGAGAATGCGGAATTCGGACATTTCGTCGACCCGGGATTTTTGCCCCACGGTGCCGGCGTTGTTGACCAGGGCGGTGACCCGGCCCAGTTCGCTGTCGACCCGGCTGAACAGCGCGATCACTTCGTCTTCGATACTGACGTCGGCGCGCACGGCGATCGCCGTGGCGCCGCGCTCACGGACCTGGTCGAGCACGTGGTGAGCGGCCTGTTCGTCCGTCTGGTAATTGATGCAGATCCGGTAGCCTTGCTCGGCAGCCAACAACGCAGTGGCGGCGCCGATTCCACGACCGCCGCCGGTGATCACAATGACTTTATCCATGCTGGCCTTTCCCCCGATGCACACGTAACAGTCGGGGCAAGAATAACCGTCATTGCAGGGTTTTGCATGACCTGCGATTAGCGGCTCAGCTCACCGCCAATGGTTTGCCGCGCACGATGTCCTGCAGGAAGCGATCCGCCGGCATCGGGTGACCGAGCAGATAACCTTGCAGCGAATCGCAGCCCAGTTGCGTCAGGAAATCCTGCTGCGAATCGGTCTCCACACCTTCAGCCACGATGCGCAGGCCCAGCGCCTGACCGAGGGCGACGATCGCCGAGACGATGGCCGCGTCATCGCTGTCGTGCTCCAGATCGCGGACAAAACCGCGATCGATCTTCAGCTCGTTGGCCGGCAGACGCTTGAGGTACATCAGGCTCGAATAACCGGTGCCGAAGTCGTCGATGGACAGGTCGACGCCCATGTCGGACAGCTCCTGCAACACCGTCATGCTCGCGTCGGCGTCGCTCATGGCGGTAGTTTCGGTGATTTCCAGGGTCAGGCTGTTGGCCGGCAGATGGTGAGTCGCCAGGGCTTTGGCGACGCTGCGCACCAGCCCTGTATGGCAGAACTGCAACGCCGACAGGTTCACCGCGATCCGCCAGTCGGTGTAGCCCAGCACATACCACTCGCGCATCTGCCGGCAGGCTTCGTTGAGCACCCACTCGCCAATCGGAATGATCAGCCCGGTCTTCTCCGCCAGATCGATGAACTTGTCCGGCATCAGCATGCCGTGGGTCGGATGTTCCCAGCGCAACAGCGCCTCGGCACCGACCGGACGACCGTCAGCCGCATGGAATTTGGGTTGGTAATGCAGGCTGAACTCACTGTGTTCCAGCGCTGCGCGCAAGTCCTGCAGTAATTGCAGTTGCTTGCGCGCGTTGCTGTTCATCGAAGCGTCGAAGAAGCTGTAGCCGTTCTTGCCGCCGCCCTTGGCGTGATACATCGCGGCGTCGGCGTTCATCAGCAGTTCCTGGGCGCTCTGGCCGTTGCCCGGGTACAGGGCGATGCCGACGCTGGCGGAAATCTGCAGCTCATGTTCGGCGACCCGGAACGACTGCGCGATCAGGCCGACCTGACGCGCGGCCAGGCTCAATGCATCGTTGGGTTCGGTCAGGCGCACCAGCAGGACAAACTCATCGCCGCCGATCCGCGCCAGCGTGTCGAGACTGCGCAAATCTTCACGCAGACGTATTCCCACTTCGCGCAGCAACTGGTCGCCCATGTGGTGACCGAAAGCGTCATTGACCGGTTTGAAGCCGTCCAGATCGATGAACATCAGCGCAAAACAGCCGCCCTGCTCGTTGACCTTTTTCATCGCCTGATTGATCCGGTCGTCCAGCAGCATGCGGTTCGGCAGGCCGGTCAGGGTGTCGTGCAAAGCCAGTTGGGTGAGTTCGCGGTTGGCCACGGTCAACGAATGGGCCAGATCAGCCGTGCGGGCTTCGAGGCGGGCGTCGAGAATCGAGGTCAGCAGCGCGATGGCCAGCACCGCCAGCGTGGTGATCAGCACCAGATTGTCGAGGCCGTTGCCGTTCAGGCCGCTGAGTGCCGCACCGCAAAAACTGCCATCGGGAAACCGCGCCGCCGCCATGCCGGTGTAGTGCATGCCGACAATCGCCACGCCCATGACAATCGCTGCCCCGGCACGGAACAACCGCACGTAAGGCGACTGCTGACGCAGACGAAAGGCGATCCACAACGCTGCCGCCGAAGCGCCGACGGCGATCAACAGCGAGGCGCCGAACAGTGTCGGATCGTAGTCGATGCCCGGCTGCATGCGCATCGCGGCCATGCCGGTGTAGTGCATGGCGCTGATGCCGGCGCCCATGATCAACGCGCCAAAGGCCAGTTGCCAGGCCGGCAGTTTCGGCTGGCTGACCAGCCACAGCGCAAAACCGCAGGACAGCACGGCGATCAACAATGAGAGCGCCGTGATCGAAATGTCGTAACCGAGGCTGATCGGCAGCTTGAACGCCAGCATGCCAATGAAGTGCATCGACCAGACGCCGATGCCCATGGCAAACGCCCCGCCGGCCGTCCATAAATGCACGGCGCGGCCCTTGGCAGTGGCAATGCGCCCGGTGAGATCGAGCGCGGTGTAGGAAGCGAGGATCGCCACACACAGCGAAATGAAAACCAGCGTGAAGGAATAGCTACCGATGAGCATGAGAATTCTCGTGACCACCCCGCCGTACTGCGTCCGTTCTCAGCGGGGCCAAATGCGCCGATTGTACTGATTACACAGAAGAACGCACTGACAAAGTAATCAAATGGCCATCAAGCCGATGAAACGCTTGTTTGATCGTCTGACAAGGCTCTAGCCCGGCACTCGGGATTGATCATCTTTGCGGTGTGAGTGCCTGGACTCGAGCATTTATGGAACGCCTCGAGCATTCTCGGAATGCAGATGCCGTGTGCATTTTTAACCCCATGCAATCCCCCGGAGCTGAGACCGTTTATCGGAATATCCCTCCTACCTGTAAGTTCTGACAGTTGTGCGCGGTCGTCCCTGGATATCTGATAACTCATCGGCCCATTACTCGCCCACAGAGGGATCAGTCCATGCCTAGCTCAACGCCCCCTTCGCAATCCATGTTGGTACTGTTTCCAGCACGTATTCCACTTGCGACCGCTCCCATAATCGGGGCTCACTACGGTGTACTCCGGGCTATCTACGATTTGATGCCCAAGGGCTGTGAGGTAGTGGCTGACGCTTTTTTGGGGCAACAGCAAGGTGACGAAGTTCGTTTAAACCTGAACGGCCAGACCAATATCGCCCGTGCCACGACTCAGGGAACCAGTGATTCGGTCAAACTTTACATTCCCCATGGCCTGCTGATTCCAGGCATCGTCAATCGATTGACCTACACCGTGATACGCGGAAGTTCAAATCAGGGAACCTCTGAGCCACCTGTAGAAATCATTTATAACAAGGAGGGACCCGGTGAGCAGGACGTCACACCCGGCGACGGTGCAAATTCTTCTTTGAAGCTGCTGCTGCCGAAAGAAATCACGGACGGTGTCGGTCCGGGATTCACCGAAGCCATCGTGTGTGTGGAATATGCATGGTGCCGTGCGTATGACCATATTCGGCTCAATTGTAATGGCCATGATGTATTTCACACGGTCACTGAAAATCAGGCCCCGCCTCCACCCGCTCATGGTTCAGCCACTCCCACCCGGATCTGCTTCAAAGTCACCAGCGCCGATTTGAAAGACGATCCTGAGTTCATGTTTTCCTTTACGGTAAATGATCAACTCAAAAATGGTCCGGATTCTGATGCACCATGGTCAGCCGTCGAGAAAGTAGTTGTAGATCAGGCGGGCACACTGCTGGCAGCGCCTATCCCTCGAGAAATCCCCAGTGATACGAGCGATGACAAAACCACCATCAGTTTGAAGAAACTGGGAGCCAACCCGCTATCTCTGATCATTTTGACGCAACACCAACGTTTTGAGGCGGGTGACACAATCAAAGCGAAATACATCACCCGATTAGATGGCGTGCCGGATGAAATAACCGATGCAACTGGCGTTGTGGAAGAGGATGAACTGGGGCAGAAAAAGGCCTGCGTACTCAAGATTCCAAACGAGAAAGTCATCCCCAAAAGTACTGCACTGATGACCTACGAGTTGTTCAGAAATAACGTTTCGCAGGGGACTTCCAGAATCGCATCGGCAATTGTCGAAGCCTTTGTACCGCTGTCCGTTGACACTTCACTACTTCGGCTGAAGGGGTTAAAGGTCGTAGGCTCTTACCTAGGGACACCGAATGGTGTTGACGCAATTGATACCACCGCAACACGACTCCCGGTTGGTGGTGTTGAACCGTACACGTTCGAATCAACCTCCAATGCGTTTCAAGCAGCGGCTGATGGCAAGGTGACTGCCGTGTGGAATGGTACAGGCGAGATCGTCATACGTGACAAGGTTGGCAGTGAAGTCAGATACTCCGCGCATGCTGAGAATATCCATGCACTCCGTGTCTTCCATGGCGGATACCCGTGGACTTACCCGAAATATTCGGCTTGGATCAATCAGAATGGACATTTTGGGCTGACCGCCAACTTACGTGCAGTATTGCAACGGTGCTATTCATACCCATGGATCAAATGGGATCAACCTCAGCATCCCGAAGCCTGGACAGGCGCCGCTGCGGGCGAAGTTTACAATGACACGTCGAAAACTTTTTATACCGCGGACATTAACTCAAGCAAAGACTATGGGCTGGGTTTTTATAAAGTGCCTGCGATACCGGATACGGGATCGATGGGTGCGATGGGAATCGAGGAGCAAGATCAGGACATGTCGATTATTCAAGCACCTTTGCCAGAGTAAACCTCAAGGTCAGAGGAGTAACCCAAGCAGCGGTAGACCAATCTTCAATGGTCTACCGCAAAAGGCAGGGTGCCTGCTACATCCTGATAACAGCCCTGAGGGAGGTCAGATCACTGCACGCTATTCGCCGGGGTTTCCAGCTGCCCGTCCCAACCACCGCCCAACGCCGCGATCAACTGCACACTGGCGATCAAACGGCTCTGCAGGATATTCAGGACAGTGCGTTCATTGCTCAGCGCCGTCGCCTGAACCACCACCACATCGAGATAAGCAATCACTCCGGCCTTGTACTGGTTTTCGGTCAGGCGCAACGAATCCCGTGCTGCATCAAGGGCTTCCTGGCGCACGGCCGCTTCGTCTTCGTACACCTTCAACTGCACTAGATAGTTTTCCACTTCGCGGAAGCCATCGAGCACGGTCTGGCGGTATTTGGCCACGGTCTGGTCGTACACCGCTTCGGTGCGATCGACCTCAGCGGAGCGGATGCCGCCGTCGAATAGCGGCAGGGTCATTTTCGGCCCCACCGACCAGAAGCGGTTCGGCAGGCTGATCAGGTTCTGCGAGGTACTGCTGCTGTAGCCGCCGCTCATGCTCAGGCTAAAGTCCGGGTAATACGCGGCCTTGGCCACGCCGATGTTGGCGTTGGCAGCGATCACCGAACGCTCGGCCGAGGCGATGTCCGGGCGGCGCTCGAGCAACTGCGACGGCAGGCTCAGGGGGATCTGCGGCAGCTTGGGAATGTCCTGGGTTTCGGCAATGTTGAATTCGGCGGGCGGCTGGCCGGTCAGTACCGCGATGGCGTTTTCGAACTGCGCCCGTTGCCAGATCAGGTCCACCAGATCGCCTTGGGTGGTTTTCAGCTGGGTCTGCGCCTGCGCCACCGCGTCCCGCCCGGAAACCCCGGCGTTGTACTGGTTCATGGTCATTTTCAGCGAGCGCTCGTAAGCCGCCACTGTCGATTCGAGCAAACGTTTCTGCTGATCGATGACCCGCAATTGCAGGTAGTTCTGCACCAGCTCGGACTGCTGGCTCAGACGCATCGCCGCCAGATCGGCGTAGCTCGCCTGGGCGCTGGCTTCATTGGCTTCCAGGCCACGGCGCAATTTGCCCCAGACATCCGCTTCCCAACTCACGCCCAGTTGCGCGTTGTAGGTGTCACGAATACCGCTGGAGGAACTGCTCAGGCTTGAACTGCTGCTGCCGGTGCCCTGACTGGAGCGGGTCTTGCCAGCGCTTAGATCAACGCTCGGATAAAACGCCCCGCGCGCGCTGCGCACCAAGGCCTGGGCCTGACGGTACTGGGCTTCGGACTGGGCGACGGTCTGGTTGGAGCTGTTGAGTTTCTCAATCAGCTCGTTGAGCTGACGGTCGCCATACAGTTCCCACCAGGCACCGCGCGCCAGGGAGTCGCTCGGGTTGGCCTGGCGCCAGCCTTCGGCTTCCTTGTACTGGGCGATTTCGGCGGTCTGCGGGCGCTGGTAGTCCGGGCCGACGGCGCAGGCACTGAGCATCGCCACGCACAGGGACAGGCTCAGCAGGCGCGAGCCGCGAACGGTAGCCAGATTGATAAGCGAACGGTCAGTCATAGCGGAGTTTCCAGAGCAGCATCGGTGCGCACGCCACGCCATTTGTTGAAACGATGGCGCAGCTTGTCGAGATAGAGGTAAACCACAGGCGTGGTGTAAAGGGTCAGCACCTGGCTGAAGACCAGCCCGCCGATGATGGTCAGGCCCAGCGGCTGGCGCATTTCCGCGCCTTCGGCCCGGCTCAGCAGTAATGGCAAGGCGCCAAGGATCGCCGCCAGCGTGGTCATCAGGATCGGCCGCAAGCGTTGCAGACAGGCGCTGCGGATCGATTCCAGCGGCGCCATGCCTTGATGACGTTCAAGTTGCAGCGCCAGGTCGATCATCAGGATCGCGTTCTTCTTCACCACGCCAATCAGCAGGAACAGCCCGAGCAGCGAGATCAGGCTGAACTCGCCGCCCAGCACGTAGATCGACAGCAACGCGCCGACCCCGGCCGACGGCAGCGTCGACAGGATCGTCAGCGGGTGAATGTAGCTTTCATACAGCACGCCCAGCACCAGATACACCGCCAGCAGCGCACCAAGAATCATGAACGGCTGGCTCTTCTGGGTGGCGGCGAACGCATCGGCGGTGCCGGCCATTTTCACGATCACGTCTTCCGGCAGGCCGAGCCTGGCAATCGCCCGCTCGATGGCGGCGCTGCCCTGCTCCACCGTCACACCTTCGGCCATGTCGAAGGAAATGCTCTCGGAGGCGAACTGGCCTTCGTGGCTGACCCGGTCATCTTCCAGGCTGTTTTCATAATGAGCGAAGGTCGACAACGGAATCCGCGCGCCGTCGGCGGTAATCACCTGAACCTGCTTGAGCGTCACCGGATCCTGAGCGTATTTCGGATTGACCTCCATCACCACCTGATACTGGTTGAGGCTGTCGTAGATCGTGGAGATCTGCCGCTGGCTGTAGGCGTTGTTGAGCACCGCCGTGACCATTTCCATATCCACGCCCAGGCGCTTGGCCTGATCGCGGTCGACGATCAACGTCACCTGCTGCGCACCCGCGCCTTCGCGGGCGTCGATGGCGGTCAGCTCGGGCAAGGCCCGCAGCGCGGTGACCACTTTCGGGTACCACTCGCGCAAAGCGCCCAGATCACCACTTTGCAGGATGTAGCTGTATTGCGAAGTGGTCTGCTCGCGACCACCACCGAATTGCAGATCCTGGTCGGCCATCAGCATCAACTGCGCACCGGCCACCTTGGGCATTTCCTTGCGCAGGCGCTCGATGACTTTCTGCGCCGACAGGTTGCGTTCCTTGATCGGTTTCAGGCGTACCAGCATGAAGGCGTTGTTGGTGCCGTTGGTGCCACCGATGAACCCGGCCACACTCTCGACCGCTTCGTCCTTGAGCACGGCACGGCGGAAGACTTCCATTTTCGGCTGCATCACGCTGAACGACAGACCGTCGTCACCGCGCACGAAGCCGATCAACTGGCCGGTGTCCTGCTGCGGCATGAAGGTTTTCGGCACCACCACATAGAGAGCGACGTTTACCCCGACGGTGATGATCAGGCTCAGCAACGTCAGGCGACGGTGACGCAACACCCAGTCGAGGCTGGTGGCGTACTTGCCGACCATCCAGTCGTTGGTCCGGCGGCTCCAGCGTTGCAGACGGTTTTCCTCGCCCGGCGTATGGGGTTTGAGCCAGCGGGCGCAGAGCATCGGGGTCAGCGTCAGGGAAACCACCAGCGACACCACGATGGCCGCGGCCAGGGTGATGGAAAACTCGCGGAACAGACTTTCGATGATCCCGCCCATGAACAGGATCGACAGGAACACCGCCACCAGCGAGACGTTCATCGACAGCAAAGTAAACCCGACTTCCTTGGCCCCGAGGTACGCGGCTTTCATCGGTTTGACGCCTTCGTCGATGTGCCGGGAAATGTTCTCCAGCACCACGATGGCGTCGTCCACCACCAGCCCGGTGGCGAGAATCAGCGCCATCAGCGACAGGTTGTTCAGCGAGAATCCGTAGAGGTACATCACCGCAAAGGTGCCGACCAGCGACACCGGCACCGCCAACGTCGGAATCAGGGACGCGCGGAAATTGCCGAGGAACAGGAACACCACCAGAATCACCAGCGCCACGGCGATCAGCAGGGTCATTTCCGCTTCGTGCAGGGTGGCCTTGATCACCGGTGAGCGGTCCATCGCCAGGTTCAGTTTGACGCTGGCCGGCAGCACCGCCTGCAACGCCGGCAACTGCGCCTTGATCTCGTTGACCGTCTCGATGATGTTGGCGCCGGCCTGGCGGTTGATCACCAGCAGCACCGCCGCGTCATCGTTGAAGAAACCGCTGTTGTAGCGGTCTTCCACGCCGTCGCTGACCTTGGCCACGTCTTTCAGGCGCAGGGCCGCGCCGCCGTTGTAGTGGATGATCAGCGATTCGTAATCCTTGGCCTTCTCCAACTGGTCGTTGGCCTGGATCTGCCACAGACGCTGGTCGTCCTCGACCGAACCCTTTGGCCGGCGCACGTTGGCTTCGGCGATGGTCTTGCGCACATCGTCGAGCGCCACGCCGTACTGGTTCAGCGCCTGGGGTTCGAGTTCAATGCGCACCGCTGGCAACGAGCTGCCGCCGATCTGCACTTCGCCGACGCCCTGCACCTGGGACAGGCTCTGGGACAGAATGGTCGACGCCAGGTCATAGAGCTGGCCTTTTTCCAGCACATCCGAAGTCAGCGACAGCACCATGATCGGTGCCTGCGACGGGTTGACCTTCTTGTAGGTCGGCATGCTGCGCATCCCGCTCGGCAGCAGATTGCGAGAGGCGTTGATCGCCGCCTGCACTTCCCGCGCCGCGCCGTTGATGTCGCGGTCGAGATCGAATTGCAGAATCACCCGGGTCGAGCCCTGGCTGGAGCGGCTGCTCATGGTGTTGACGCCGGCGATGGCGCCGAACGAGCGCTCCAGAGGCGTGGCTACGGTGGACGCCATGACTTCCGGACTGGCGCCGGGCAGGCTCGCCTGCACCACGATCACCGGGAAGTCCATTTGCGGCAGCGGCGACACCGGCAGCAGACCGAAGCTCACACCGCCCAGCAGCATGATCGCCAGGCTCAGGAGCATGGTCGCCACCGGGCGCTTGATGAAAGGACCGGACAGGTTCATGGCTGTTCCACCGGCTCCACGGCCGAAGGAGCACGGCCCCAGCGCCGGCCGAGACGATCGAAGTACAGGTAGATCACCGGCGTGGTGAACAGCGTCAGCACCTGACTCACCAGCAACCCGCCGACCATCACCAGACCCAGTGGTTGACGCAATTCAGCACCGGAACCAGTAGCGAGCATCAACGGCACCGCACCGAACAGCGCAGCCAGCGTGGTCATCAGAATCGGCCGGAAACGCAACAGCGCCGCCTGATAGATCGCCTGCTCCGGCGCCATGCCCTGAGTGCGTTCGGCGTCGAGGGCGAAGTCGATCATCATGATCGCGTTTTTCTTAACAATACCGATCAGCAGAATGATGCCGATGATCGCGATCATCCCCAGGTCATTGCCGCTGAGCAGCAACGCCAGCAAGGCCCCGACTGCGGCCGACGGCAAGGTCGAGAGGATGGTGATCGGGTGAATGTAGCTCTCGTAGAGCACGCCGAGCACGATGTACATGGTCACCACCGCCGCCAGAATCAGCAGCAAGGTACTCGACAGCGACGCCTGGAACGCTTCGGCCGCGCCCTGGAACTGGGTCTGCACGCCGATCGGCATGCCGATGTCCTTCTGCACCTGCTCGATGATGTCCACCGCATGCCCCAGCGCCACGCCGGGTGCGAGGTTGAACGACATCATCACCGCCGGGAACTGGCCGATGTGGGTGATCGCCAGTTGTGCCTGCCGTTCCTCGACGTGGGCCAGACTCGACAACCGCACCTGCCCGCCATCGGTGGTCTTGACGTGAATCTGATCCAGCGCCTGCGGACCGATCTTCTCCCCGGCCTGAGCCTGCAGCACCACGCGGTACTGGCTGGCCTGGGTGTAGATGGTCGAGATCTGCCGTTGGCCGAACGCGTCGTACAGCGCATCGGTGATGTTCGACACCGACACACCCAGCCGTGAAGCGGCGTCGCGGTCGATCACCAGGAACACCTGCAAACCCTTGTCCTGCAAGTCGCTGGCGACGTCGGTCAATTCCGGACGCTGGGCCAGGGCCTCGACCAGACGGCCGCTCCACAGGCTGAGCAATTCGGAATCCGGCGACGACATGCTGAACTGGTACTGCGTACGGCTGACGCGGTCTTCGATGGTCAGGTCCTGCACCGGCTGCATGAACAGGCGGATGCCGACAAGCTTGTCCAGTTGCGGTTGCAGGCGGGCAATCACTTCGGTCGCCGTCAGATCACGCTGGCCATGGGGCTTGAGGTTGATCAGCAACCGGCCGCTGTTGAGCGTGGCGTTGTCACCGTCGACACCGATGTAAGACGAAAGGCTTTCGACCGCCGGATCTTCGAGAATCACCTTGGCCAGCGCCTGCTGGCGCTCGCCCATGGCGGCGAAGGAAATCGACTGCGGTGCTTCGGAAATGCCCTGGATCACCCCGGTGTCCTGCACCGGGAAGAAGCCCTTGGGCACCACCATATAAAGGAACACGGTCAGGGCCAGTGTGCCGATAGCCACCAGCAGGGTCAGCGGCTGGTGCTTGAGCACCCACTGCAACTTACGCCCGTAAGCGGCGATCATCCAGTCGATGAACGCGCCACTGGCGCGGTAGAAACGGCCCTGTTCATGTGGCTCAGGCTCACGTTTGAGCAGACGCGCGCACATCATCGGCGTCAGGGTCAGCGAGACCACCAGGGAAATCAGGATCGCCACTGCCAGGGTGATGGCGAATTCGCGGAACAACCGCCCTACCACGTCAGCCATGAACAGCAGCGGAATCAGTACCGCGATCAGCGACAGGGTCAGGGAAATCAGGGTGAATCCGATCTGCTTCGCGCCCTTGAGCGCCGCCTGCATCGGGCTGTCGCCCTCCTCGATGAAACGCGCAATGTTTTCCAGCATCACGATCGCATCGTCGACCACAAAACCGGTGGCGATGGTGAGGGCCATCAGCGTCAGGTTGTTGACCGAGAACCCGGCCAGATACATCACGCCGAACGTACCGATCAGCGACAGCGGCACGGCCACCGAAGGAATGATCGTGGCACTGGCACGCCGCAGGAACAGGAAAGTCACCATCACCACCAGCGCGATGGCGATCAGCAGTTCATGTTGCACGTCGGTGACGGAAGCACGAATGGTCTGGGTGCGGTCGGTCAGTACGACCACGTCGAGACCGGCCGGCAGGTTGTCGGTGATGCTTGGCAGCAGCGCCTTGATCCGGTCCACCACCTCGATCACGTTGGCGCCCGGCTGACGCTGGATGTTCAGCAGAACAGCCTGATTCTGGTTGGCCCACGCCGCCAGACGCTCGTTCTCGGCGCCGTCGACAATCTGCGCGACATCCTTGAGCCGCAGCGGCGCGCCGTTGGCGTAGGCCAGGATCAGGTTGGCGTAATCCTTGGGCGAGGTCAGCTGGTCGTTGGCGTCGAGCATCGACACCCGGGTCGGACCGTCAAAGTTACCCTTGGGCTGGTTGACGTTGGACGCACTGATCAGCGTGCGCACGTCCGACAGGTTCAGGCCGTTGGCCGCAAGCGCCTCCGGGTTGACCTTGATCCGCACCGCCTGACGCTGACCGCCGGCAATGCTGACCATGCCGACGCCGCTGATCTGGGCGATCTTCTGCGCCATGCGCGTATCGACCAGGTCATTGAGTTTGGGCAGCAGCATGGTTTTCGAGGTGATGGCCAGGGTCAGCACCGGGGTGTCCGCCGGGTTGACCTTGTTGTACACCGGCGGCGCCGGCAAGTCGGTCGGCAACAGGTTGGTCGCGGCGTTGATCGCGGCCTGCACCTGCTGCTCGGCGACGTCCATGTTGATGTCGAGGCTGAAACGCAGGGTCAGCACCGACGCGCCGCCGGAACTGGTCGAGGCCATTTGCGTGAGGCCCGGCATCTGCCCGAACTGACGTTCCAGCGGCGCGGTGACGGCGCTGGTCATCACGTCCGGACTGGCGCCCGGATACAGGGTCATGACCCGGATGGTCGGGTAATCGACCTGCGGCAAGGCCGAGACCGGCAGCAGGCGATAAGCGATCAGACCGGCCAGAACGATGGCCAGCATGCTCAGCGTGGTGGCGACCGGACGGAGGATGAACAGACGCGAAATGTTCATGCGCCCTTCTTGGCCTTGTCAGTGACGGTGGCGTCAGGCGCGGTGGCGGCGGACTTGCCTTGCAGGTGTTCGGTCGGAGTGGTCGGCACATCCTTGCTGTCGTTGACCACTTCCACTTCGCTGCCTTCCTTCAGACGGTCAGTGCCTTCCAGCACCACGCGGTCGCCGGCGGCCAGGCCTTCGGTGATCACGGTGTTTTCACCATCGCTGGCGCCGATCTTCAATTGGCGGATGGTGACTTTCTTGTCGCCGTCCAGCGCGTAGACAAAGGTGCCGTTGGTGCCGAACTGAATGGCGGCCGACGGAGCCAGCACCACACCTTTCAGGGTGTCAGCCAGCAGGTGAACGTTGACGAACTGGTTGGGGAACAGCGACTGATCGCGGTTCTCGTAGCGCGCCTTGAATTTCAGGGTGCCGGTGGTCACGTCGATCTGGTTGTCGAGACTTTGCAGTACACCGGTGGCTTGCAGTTTGGTGTCGCCACGATCCCAGGCCTCGGCCGGCAGTTTGGCGCCGCTGCGGTAGCGGGCGAGCACGGTTTCCAGGCTGTTTTCCGGCAGGGTGAAGGCCACGCTGATTGGTTGGGTCTGGGTGATCACCGCGAGGAACGTGGTGTCGTTGGCCGCCACGAGGTTGCCGACGTCGAGCTGACGCAGGCCGACGCGACCGGCAATCGGTGCGCGGATCTTGGTGAATTCGAGATTGAGCTTGGCGTCGTTGACCGCCGCTTGATTGGTTTTCACGGTGCCGAGGTATTGGCCGACCAGCGCTTCGGCGGTGTCCAGCGTCTGCTTGGCGATGCTGTCTTCCTTGTAAAGACCGCGATAACGCTCCACATCGACCTGGGCGTTCTTCAACTGTGCCTGGTTCTGCAGCAAGGTGCCTTCAGCCTGGAGCAAGGCGTTCTGGTATGGACGCGGATCGATCTCCGCCAGCAGGTCGCCGGCCTTGACCATTTGCCCTTCCTCGAAATAGATCTTTACCAACTCGCCGCCAACCCGGCTGCGCACATTGATGGTGTTGAGCGCCGTCACCGTGCCCAGCGCCTTGTAGTACAGCGGGAAGTCCCCGGTGACTGCCGGCGCCACGCGCACCGGAATCGGCCCGCCCGCCCCGCCGAAGCCCGGACGCATCATCCCCGAACGGCCGGTGTGGCCGGCCTGCGCCTTCTCGCCGCCCTCCTTGTGGGTCGAACCGGCGGGCCAGAATTTCCAGCACAGACCGGCAATGACCAGCAGGACAAGCAGGCTCAACAGCCAGCGACGGGAATTTCGGGAAGACGATTGCATGGAGTGATTAACCATTGGGCGCGTGGGCTTCTTTTACGGGAGGCTGAACGATAAGCACTGGCCGGGATTTAGCAAAGCAGCTTTACCGGCAATTTACCTTCCACTTACGTTTCAAGGTGTGAGGCAAAACACTGATACACAAATGAAAACGGCCTGGACAGGGCCAGGCCGTTAACAATTGTAAAAGCGCTTACTTGAGAACGGACAGCGCCGCTTCGTAGTTAGGCTCTTCGGCAATTTCCTTGACCAGTTCGCTGTGCAGGACGTTGTCGTTTTCGTCCAGTACAACCACCGCACGGGCGGTCAGGCCTTTCAGCGGGCCGTCAGCGATGGCCACGCCGTAGTTCTCGAGGAACTCGGTGCCGCGCAGGGTCGACAGGTTTTGTACGTTTTCCAGACCTTCGGCGCCGCAGAAGCGAGCCTGGGCGAACGGCAGGTCAGCCGAGATGCACAGCACAACAGTGTTGCTGATGTCGTTGGCCTGGGCGTTGAACTTGCGCACGGAGGTGGCGCAGGTCGGGGTGTCGACGCTTGGGAAGATGTTCAGCACTTTGCGCTTGCCGGCGAAGTCTTTCAGGGTGACGTCGGACAGATTGCCGGCTACCAGGGAAAAGGCTGGCGCCTTGGAACCGGCTTGTGGCAGTTGGCCGTTGACTTGAACCGGGTTGCCTTTGAGCGTGACTTGAGCCATGAACGGAGTCCTTCTTAACGTTGTTGGGAAAGCATGCAAGAGGCAGAAGTTAACCACGAAATTGTCCGACGACCTATGCCTGGACTGAAATTGTCATGTGCTGGCACGCAAAACTGGATACACATTCTCCAGTAGCCCCACATTCCTGCTCTCAAAGAGGGTGATGCTTGTTAAAACGCGAGTCTGCATCTTTTCTTTAACGACCTGTCGATTCAGACCCCGGCCGTTCGACTAAGCCATGAATCCCTCACCTATCTGCGGAGAAACACCATGCGCTTCATGATCATTGTCAAAGCCAGCCACGACTCCGAAGACGGCGTGATGCCCAGCGAGCAATTGCTGACCGACATGGGCAACTACAACGAACAGTTGGCCAAGGCCGGCATCCTGGTTTCTGCCGACGGCCTGCACCCGAGCAGCAAAGGCGCCCGTGTGCGCTTCAGCGGCGAAAACCGCAGCGTGATTGACGGCCCGTTCGCCGAGACCAAGGAGCTGATCGCCGGTTACTGGATCTGGGACGTTAAGTCGAAAGAGGAGGCCATCGAGTGGGTCAAGCGTTGCCCGAATCCCATGCCGGGCACTGAATCGGAAATCGAGATTCGCCAGGTCTTC
Source organism: Pseudomonas sp. B21-021 (assembly GCF_024749205.1). Classification (NCBI taxonomy): domain Bacteria; kingdom Pseudomonadati; phylum Pseudomonadota; class Gammaproteobacteria; order Pseudomonadales; family Pseudomonadaceae; genus Pseudomonas; species Pseudomonas sp. B21-021. The sequence goes on along the minus strand of NZ_CP087192.1, from coordinate 3,057,575 downwards.
AGCCCGGAAGATTTCGGCGCCGAGTTCACCCCGGAGCTGCGTGAGCAGGAAGAACGCATACGCGAACAAGCCAAAAAACACTGAGGCCCCGAATCGGGAGCGTGAGCATTTTCTGCATGGCCGATGACGACTGAGCGAGACACGAGGACTTTTCGACGCGAAACAGGTAGGGTGCGCAACATCACAATGCCACCACTGGATCGCGTCGCAGTTTTTATGGAGTTGTCATCGCAATGAGTTGCTGGACCGTCCTTGGCCTGTCGGCCGACGCCGATGTGCGCACTATCAAACGCCAATATGCCGTCCTGCTCAAACAGACCCGCCCCGACGACGACCCCGAGGGCTTCCAGCGACTGCGCGATGCCTATGAGCAGGCGCTGGCGTACAAGGAATGGCAGCAGTATCACGAGCAGGATGAAGAACAAGCACAGGACCCGGGCATTGAAGAATCCTGGGACCTGAGCGGCCTCACCGTGGTCGAGGTCGATGCCCTGCAACTGGCGACCCGTTCGCTGGACGGGCTCAGTGTTGAAGAGCTGAATCATCGCCATGCCGTCACCCTCGAACAGGGTTGCGCGCATTTCTTCGAAGACACGGTGCTGCATCATTGCATTGAACACCCTGAGACTTCGCAGACGCTGGTGGACTGGGCCATCCCGACCTTCTTCTGGTTCAGCGCCTGGCAACGCCTGGAGCTGGACGAAATATCGATTGACCTGTTGCTGGATCAACAACGCGCGCGCATTGCGCAACCGATGCGTGATGCGCTCGAACGGGAAGACGTCGACGGATTTCTCCAGGCCTATGCCCGCTGCGCGGATTTCAACTGGCTGGCGATTGAACAACATCGGCAATGGTTCAACCGTGCCCTGAGCCATTTGCTGCTGGATTCACCGTTCTGGTCTCCCGAGATTTTCGAACACGTGCGCACCGGCCAAGGCTGGCACGGCTGCACGGGGAATCCCTGCCCTGACGGTGAATGGCAACGCCTGCTGGCTCGCCAGAATGCGCCGTTTTTTGTGGCGCGCCAGCAACAGCTCGCCCTGGAACCGCCGGCCACCCCCGAACACCGCGCCGCCCGCCTGCTGCTGGGCACCGGCTCGTTCAGTGCCCGCCGTGCACTGGCCCGACGCCTGAGCGAAGAAGACTGGGCGCAGTGCCGGAAACTGAGTTCCGAGCTGTACGCCAATCACCCAAATATCTGCGCGCAGATGCCCGGCGGCACCGCGTTTTTCTGGCGTGACTGGGAGCTGAGCTTCAATGACTGGCCGACCTACGTGGGCGTGGTTCTGGCCTGCCTGATCGGTGCGTTCACCCATTACATTCCGTTGGGCGTGCGCCTCAGTGGACTGATCAATATCGTCATGATTTCGACCGTGGTGTTTGGCGTGATCGTGGCCGGGCTCAATTGGCTGGTGCACAACGTTGCTCATCGCGTATGGCGGCTGGATGACCGGCTCAGCGCAAGCCTTTGCCCCGGATCTCTCAACGACTCGCCGCCGTTCGGCGTGCTGCGTGACCTGGTGCCCGGCGCGTTGATGGTGGCCGGGCTCGGCTGGTTTTTCGGCCCGATTGCCGGCGGGGTGTACGCCGCGACCCTGACGACCTTCGGACTGGTTCGCCGCTGGCAGTCCAGGCCACGGGTATCCTGGGAAGAGAGCCGAACAGCCGTGAAAGTTGGCGTGACGATCCTCGGGATTGTGGTGCTGTCCCTCGTGCTCGGCGTATTCAAAGTGGTCGCCAGCCAAGGCACGGTCAATCGCAATCAGGGTCTGCAACCCTGGACCGAACGCCTGTGCAGCCGCTTGCCGGCCACCACCGCCGAATGCAGCGCACCGGCCACCGTTGAACAGTGGTACGGCAAGGAGGCGCGCCCATGAGCACCAGAGTGATGTTTTGCGTCGGTATTTTCTTCGCGCTGGTGGTGATGGCGCTGACCAGTGCGACCCGCCCTTTCCTGCAACTCGATCTCTGGCTGGACGGACGCGATGCGCCGGTCACCGCCCAGGCCAATGCCCTGAGCCCGGTGATCGCCTGCGTCAACCGGATCGACGTGCAATGGCGAGTGGCCTACGACCGTTACAAGAACCCTCAACCGCCCTTGCCCCGCGACCAGCGCTGGTTGAAGAGCCTCAATGATTTCGACGACAGCGACGCGTTCAATGTGCGCGACATTCAGCGCGATGTCTGCGGTCAGGGCCTCACGGAAAAGCTCGATCTTCTAGCTTGGCAGCCTGAACTGGTGCGACAGGCGAACGAATACGTTCGGGCGCTGAGTCACGTCACGACCACCATTGCCCCCACGCGGTTTTACCGAGAGGCGAGTTTCACCTCCGGGTCGCAACAGCCCTCCCCTGAAGAACTGGCTGCGATCGAGCGCGTTTCACAGGAGTACATCGGCGCCTCGACGGCTCTGCGGCAAAGCCTGCTGCCGCTCGACGCCGCGCAACGTCCCGAACAGCTCAAGCTGATCGAAGCGCGTCTGGGCAGGGACATTCACTGGGACTTGCTGGCTTACATGATTCAGGCGCGGGAGACCGTCGACGTGCTCGACGAAGCGATGAAAAATCGCACGCTAACCCCGAAGTTGCTGGCCGACACCACTGCCAAGCTGCAACAGGCGTGGAACCGTCGAGAACCCTGGCTCGCACCGCGCACGGGTGGATTCCAGAACAAGACCGATGCCGCACGGGATCTGTGGCTGCGCATCGGCGAGCCGGGGCAAGACTATCTCGAGGCGTTGAACACGCTGCACACCGACTGGCAGAACCACGCACAGCCCCAGCGTTTGAGCGAGGACTACTACGCCGTGACCCGCCGTTACGACGGTTTGCTCAGCCATTACAACCGACTGGCGCGCGCCAGCTTCTGACGCAGTGCACACGCCGGATCACCCTCAGGGGCGACCCGGCGTGCCGGTCTTACTTGGCCTTGAGTTTGAGGTAGGACTGATGCAGATCCGCCGCCCAGCCATCGATCACGCTTTTCACGTCATCGGCCTTCATCACCTGCGAATCGTTTTCCAGCGGTTTGCCGGTGCCTTTGCGCACAACCTGCGCCGCCACTTTGTTGGTGCCGCCATCGAGGAACACCGCTTCGGTCGCCAGCGTGGTTTCCTGATCGCGAATGCCGCTGGCGGTGCTGACCGCTGCGGCGACCAGGGCAATCGGAATCACTTCATAGGCGTGCAGGCCTTCGGTCTTGCTGCTCACGGCGGTGATCGCCGCGCGCACCACGATCACACCAGGCCCTGGGCCTGAGGCCAGCGGCAGGGATTTGCCCAGTTCACGCTTGAGCGCCTGATCGTAATAGCTGGTGATGCCGTTGAGGGTCTGCTGCGGAATCTTCACGGTGGGTTGCGGTTTGGGATAGAGCTGGGTCGGTTCGACGTAGACGCTGGTGAATTTGCTGATATCGATTTTCGGGTCAATCCAGCGCATCACTTCAGCCCCCGACGGGGATTTGGCCTCCCTCAACTGGCTGTAGTCCTTGAGGAAGCCTGAGTACTCGTCGGGTGCGACGGTTTTGCTGGAGCAGCCCACCACGCCCAGCGTGGCAATGCACAGGGTGCTCATCATTACGGCTAGCTTCATGCTGTAACTCCTGTCGGAAGGCCGAATTTATTGCGTCGGGGGAGTTACAGGTATAGCTAAATTCGCGCCGTTTGCGATCAGAAACCCCAACATTGCACAACGTCGGGTCCGGACCTTTGAAAGGTCCGGACCATCACAGGTGCTCAAGGCTTTCTTCTACCAGCTCGAAGTCTCCCCACTCCTCAACGCCATCTCCCGCCGGCTGTTGGCCCGCATCGCCTTGATCAGCGACACGGTCCCCACCAGCAAAATCGCCGCACCGAACAGAAAATCAATGTTGTACAGCTGGAAATCCTGCACCGGCCCCACCAGCACCGTGCGCACCACGCCAATCCCCACCAGCGTGGCAAGAAAGTCGATCCCCGGCTCATCGCGGTAGAACACCAGCAGCAACGGCAGGCACAGCACCAGCAGCATCAACAGCACCACAACCTTGAACGAGCCTTTGCGCTCGACGCTGAACGCGCATTCGTGGGGGCCGTAGGCCTTGTAGTCCTCGTCGCGGATCATCGAGTTTTTCTCGTTGATGTAGTCGGCGCGGTTGTACTTCTGGATCGGCGTGAAGGTGTTGGACATCTCCATCAGCGTGGTGATGTTCTTGAAGCGCAGGTCGATGCGCTCGCTGCCCTTGAGGTAATACAGCACCGGTTTGTAGCCGTAGCGATAGGTGTCGAAAGGAAATTCGGTGACCCGGCCCTGCACGCTGATCGGCCGCGATTCGAGTTCGGCGAAGGCGCTCTTGTCGGTCGAGGCGAGGTTGCGGCTCAGGGGCAGGACTTTCACCTGTTCGAGGAAGATCGGCGTCACGCCAAACGACCACTGCAACGGCTCCAGGCGCAGACGCAGTTCGTTGCGGCCCAGGTCATAGCGGTTGAAGGTGCGCTCGGAGACCACCACCGCGCCGCTGAGCATGAACTCGCCGCGCAGGTTGTTGGTGATGCGCAGGGTCAACTGATCCTTGCCCAGCAGCGCCGCTTCGGTGTTCGGCGGCGTGCCGCACCACGCGGTGCTTTCGCCGACGCCGCCGAGCTGGCCGCCACGGTTTTCGTTGAACACATAGATGTAACCGGCCCACAGCGTCACCATCAACAGCAACGCGGTGATGCCCAGAATTTTTTTGCCCGGACTCACTGATCAGACTCCCTTCTTCGTTCCGTCGTCCAGCCGAAAACCCGCTGGCGACGGGGACTCTACCAAAAGGCCACCATCGACCCAAGGAAAAATCCCCGATTCATCAGGGTTCTAAGGGTTTCCCCTGCATCACCTGCGCCGGAACAACGGTCGCGGCTCGATCACCGAGCGCCCGTACAACACGCTCATCCCGGCCAGCCCCTTGAGCGCATCCTCGGCGGATTTGTCCTCACGCACCGCGAAGCTGTCGAAACCGCACTGACGCATGTGGCTCAGTTGATCGCGCAATACATCGCCGATGGCGCGCAACTCGCCTTTCCAGCCGAAACGGCTGCGCAGCAGATAGGCCTGGCTGTAGGCGCGGCCGTCGCGAAAGCTCGGGAAGTCAAGGGCGATCAGTGGCAGTGAGGTCAGCCATGGCAACAGGCTTTCGACGCCGTCGTCCGGGCCGAGCCAGACCGCATGGGTCGAGGGCGATTCGAGCCAGTGGGCCAGCGGCAGAATCAGCATTTCAGTGCTGTCAGCCGTTTCTGGCGAGCGAATCAGCGTCCACGGATCATCCAGCACGATCCGCGCCCCGCTCGCCTCCATGCGCAAAAGATTTTTCATGCCGGCACCTCCAGCGCCTTCGGATAGACCCGCTCCTTGAACGGCTCGAGTCCGATGCGCGCCACGGTATCGACGAACAGCTCTTCGGCCTCGCGATAACGGACGAAAGTGCCGATGATCCGCTCGATCACCTGCGGTACTTCGGCGGCGCTGAACGACGGGCCGATGACTTTGCCCAGCGCACTGTTCTTGCCTTGCGCGCCACCGAGGGTGATCTGGTACCACTCGCTGCCGTTCTTATCGACGCCGAGAATCCCGATGTTGCCGATGTGGTGATGGCCACAGGCGTTCATGCAGCCGGAGATGTTCAGGCTGATGTCGCCCAGATCATGCAGGTAATCGAGGTTGTCGAAACGCGCCTGAATCGCTTGGGCAATCGGGATCGACTTGGCATTGGCCAGCGCACAGAAGTCGCCGCCGGGGCAGGCAATGATGTCGGTCAACAGGCCGACGTTGGCGGCGCCCAGGCCCTGCTCTTTCGCCTGCTCCCACAGCGCGAACAGCTCGGACTTGGGCACGTCCGGCAGGACGATGTTCTGCTCGTGGGCGATGCGGATTTCGCCGAAACCGAAGCGCTCGGACCAGTCAGCCACGGCCTGCATCTGCGCATCGGTGACGTCCCCCGGCGGCGAGGCCAGACCCGGTTTGGTCGACAGCACCACGCTGGTGTAGCCCGGCACTTTGTGCGGTTGCACATTGCGCGCGACCCAGCGGGCGAACGCCGGGTTGTCGGCCAGGTGCGTGCCGAAATCCAGATCGGTACCCGCCAGTGTGCGATAGCTCGGCGGCACAAAAGCACTGGCGACCCGCTGGTATTCATCTTCGGTCAACTGCGCGGGGCCGTCCTTGAGGTGTTGCCATTCCTCTTCGACTTCCTTGGCGAACGCCTCGATCCCCAGCGCCTTGACCAGAATCTTGATCCGCGCCTTGTACTTGTTGTCACGCCGACCGTGGCGGTTGTAGACCCGCAGCACGGCTTCGACGTAGGACAGCAAGTGCTGCCACGGCAGATCGTCGCGAATCTGCAACCCAAGGATCGGCGTGCGTCCCAGACCGCCGCCGACGATCACTCGCAGCAGCATTTGCCCGTCGCGGCCGGGGTAAAGGTACAGGCCGATGTCGTGCATCATGATCGCCGCGCGATCCTGCTTGGCCGAGCAGATGGCGATCTTGAACTTGCGCGGCAGGAACAGGAATTCCGGGTTGATCGTCGACCATTGCCGCAGGATTTCCGCCAGCGGACGCGGGTCGATCAACTCGTCCGCCGCGACCCCGGCGAAGGCTTCGGTGGTGATGTTGCGCACGCAGTTGCCCGAGGTCTGGATCGCATGCATGTTGACCTGCGCCAGACGTTCGAGAATGTCCGGCACCTCGTGCAGCTCGATCCAGTTGAACTGCATGTTCTGCCGGGTGGTGAAGTGGCCGTAGCCACGGTCGTAATCCCGGGCGATGCTCGCCAGTGTGCGCATCTGTTCGGCGCTCAACGTGCCGTAGGGAATCGCTACTCGCAGCATGTAGGCGTGCTTTTGCATGTACAGGCCGTTCTGCAGGCGCAGCGGCAGGAACTCTTCTTCGCTCAACTCCCCGGCCATGAAGCGCTCGACCTGATCGCGAAACTGCGCAACGCGCTCGAACACCAGCGCCCGGTCGTAATCATCGTACTGATACATCGGCCTACTACCTCATCAGGGATTACATGAATTCCTGTGGGAACGGGCGAACCCGAGATAGCGCCAGTTCGTGCCTGGCGCTATCTCGGGTTCGCCCGTTCCCACAGTATTTTCCCTGACTATGGACGAACGGCGCAGTGCACAACAGATTCACCTGATCGCATAAAAACCGTATCAGGGCGCGGCAGATGGCCGCAGGCAGAGCTTTGATCTGATCCGCATAAATGAACAATTCCTGAGCCTGTTTTGTTTCTGACGGGGTTTCTACAGTGCAGCTCGTGCCAGACCGGGTGGCCTGGCAAGACTTTGCAACCGTGGATGAACTGACCATGAGCACAGCAACAATCGGACAGGCTTATAACTACAAGGTCGTCCGCCAATTCGTCATCGCGACTGTTTTCTGGGGTGTCGTGGGCATGGCGATGGGGGTATGGATCGCCTCGCAACTGGTATGGCCGGACATGAATCTGGACTTGCCGTGGACCACCTTCGGCCGCTTGCGACCGTTGCACACCAGCCTGGTGATTTTCGGTTTCGCCGGCAGCGCGCAATTCGCCGCCAGTTACTACGCCGTGCAGCGTACCTGCCAGGTGCGGCTGTACTCGGACAAGCTTGCCGCGTTCACCTTCTGGGGCTGGCAATCGGTGATCGTGATCATGCTGGTCACCCTGCCGATGGGCTACACCACCACCAAGGAATACGCCGAGATCGAATTCTCCGGCGCGGTGTGGATGGCGGTGGTCTGGGTCGCCTACGCCGTGGTTTTCTTCACCACCGTGGTACAGCGCAAGACCAAACACATCTACGTCGGCAACTGGTTCTTCGGCGCGTTCATCCTGGTGATCGCCATGCTGCACGTGGTCAATCACCTGTCGATTCCGGTGGACTGGTTCAAGTCTTATCCGGTGTACTCCGGCGCCACCGACGCCATGGTGCAGTGGTGGTACGGGCACAACGCGGTGGGGTTCTTTTTGACCACCGGGTTCCTCGGGATGATGTATTACTTCGTGCCCAAGCAGGTGAATCGGCCGGTGTATTCGTACCGGTTGTCGATCGTGCATTTCTGGGCGCTGATCACCCTGTACATCTGGGCCGGCCCGCACCATTTGCACTACACCGCGCTGCCGGACTGGGCGCAGTCGCTGGGTATGGCGATGTCGCTGATCCTGCTGGCGCCGAGCTGGGGCGGGATGATCAACGGGATGATGACCCTGTCCGGCGCCTGGCATCAGTTGCGCACCGACCCGATCCTGCGTTTCCTGGTCCTGTCGCTGGCGTTCTACGGCATGTCGACCTTCGAAGGCCCGATGATGGCAATCAAGACCGTCAACGCCCTCTCCCACTACACCGACTGGACCATCGGTCACGTACACGCCGGCGCCCTCGGCTGGGTGGCGATGATCACCTTCGGTGCGACCTATCACATGGTGCCCAAGGTCTTTGGCCGCGAGCGGATGCACAGCACGCCGCTGATCAACCTGCACTTCTGGCTGGCGACCATTGGCACGGTGTTGTACATCGCTTCGATGTGGGTCAACGGGATTACTCAGGGCCTGATGTGGCGGGCGATCAACGAGGACGGCACTTTAACCTACTCGTTTGTCGAGGCGCTGCAGGCCAGCCATCCGGGGTTTGTCGTGCGGTTTGCCGGCGGGGTGTTCTTCCTCAGCGGCATGTTGCTGATGGCCTATAACGTGTGGCGCACGGTGCGGGTTGCCGACGTTGCACTCGCCCACCGTGAAGCGCAGATCGCCTGAGACAGGGAGCCGGTCATGTTCGATGTTTTCTTGAATGTGTTGGGTGTGGTGTTTCTGTGGCTGGCCGTGGAGTATTGCTTGCGGCATGAGACGACCGAGAGCCTGGATGAGGCGAGTCTGACGCCGTTTGCGGATGATCCGGAGGTGGCTCGGCGGGTTGAGTTGGCTACGGGTAAAACCGTGAAGGCGGTGGCGCCGGAGGTGGCGAAGCCGGGGTGGGTCAACCTCGAAATGTGAGCTACTTCCGTTGATGTTGATCGTTCCCACGTCGAGGCGTCGAACCGTCCGCGTGGGAACGATCAGCTAGGGTTGGCTTTTGATCTTAAGTGCGGTCGCGTGGGATGAGGCTCTGCAGTTGCTGCGCGAGGAAATTCGCATCGAAGGCAAAGGTATCCGGATCCTTCAACCCATTGGTCTTACGCCACTGCCAATCACCATTGGGCAACCCCACCAACGAAACACTTCCGTACCGTGCCGCCGTCAACCCCATCACCGCCAGCGAAATCTGTCCGCCACTGCCCATCACATCCGGAACGAACTCCACCGGTTTGCCGGCAATCACGATGCTCAGTTTTTCAGTCTTGAAGGTCGAGGTCTCAACCGGTGTGCTCGGCCCGAACGCGACATAATCCTCCCGGCTGACCTCCAGCAACCCCGGCGCCTGCACCGGCTCCAGCCATTGCTGAATCTGCCCGAACAACTCGGTAATCCGTGTAGCCCAGGTCGCCGATTGCGTCTCGAACAATTGCTTCTTGTGCGCTTCGCTATCGGCATAGTAGCGAAGCATTTCGCCCAGTTGCTGTACGTCGTCCATTGCGGTGTTCCTTCAAGGAGCGGTGCTGCGGACGTCGAGCATGGCAGATGCCGATGACGACCGTGCAAGTCATTTGCCTGCACGGTCGCCTCGTCGGCCACTGACGGACAGAAGGTCAGCGTTTGCGCAGGCGCGCCATGCTCAGGGTGTCGACCCATTGCCCGTCACGCACGGCGTAATCGCGAAACAGGCCCTCGGTTTCGAAGCCGAACTTGCGGTAGAGCCCGATGGCCGCCTCGTTGTCGGCGTACACCGAAAGCTCGACCCGGTGCAGGTTCATCCAGTTGTCGGCGATGTCCAGCGCCGCTGCCAACAGCTTCGAACCGATGCCCTTGCCCTGCCACGCCACTGCTACGGCCATGCCGACACTGCCGGCGTGACTGCGGCGAATCCGCGAAAACTGTTCCAGCCCCAGATTGCCGATCACCACCCCCTGATGCAGCGCCACCAGTTGCACCACCCGCTCGTTGTCCGGCGCCAGACGTTTGCGCCAGACCTCGGTGGTCTGAAACGGCATTTGCAACACCTGCCGGGTCACGGCCGGGTCGTTATAGAGCGCGGTGATGCCTTCGACGTGGGATTCGCTGAAGCGTTCGAGGTGAATGGCGGGGTTGTGCTCAGGCATGAAAGATCCCTCCTGGATCAGTGCGTGGCCGGTCACTGTAAACCGCTTCTTCACGGATTCGCCATGACTGTTTAAAACCTATACATCCCCTTAGCCTGATTGGCTGATTGTTCCCACGCTATGCGTGGGAATGCAGCCCGGGACGCTCCGCATCCCTTCCAGAGCTGGAACGCAGAGCGTCCCTTGAGGCATTCCCACGCGGACGGTTCGACGCCTCGACGTGGGAACGATCTAAGAAAAATTACTCGAACCACTCCTGTCGCTCATTGAACGTGCGCTGAATCAACTCCACCAAGGTCTGCACCTCCCCGACCTCCTGCGACTCATTGTTCACCGCCAACCACGCCTGCAACCGCATCGCTTCCTCAAACAACCCCGGCAACGCCACCAACCCGCGATCAAACCGGCTCATGTACATCGGCAGCAACCCGATGCAGGCGCTGCACCGGATCATCTCCAGCATCAGCTCATAGGACTGCATCTGCACCACCCCGGCCAACCGCTGTTCGACCAGTTCATTCCACGGCCGGAAGCTGTCGATCTGCCGGTCATGCTGCCATTGCACCAGCATGAAATCGGCGAGGTCATCCGGACTTTCTGGCCGTGCAGTCACGCGGGAATAGCGTTTGGCAATGTGCGGCTGGTATTCCAGTTGCGCCAGGCGTTGCGGTTCGCTGGTGGCGAAGGTCGGGCCGGGATGCGGGGTGTCGCCGTGTGCGAGCCACAGCACGATGTCGGCACTGACCGCACGCAGCGCCAGTTCGCTGTCGAGGGCGATGATCTCCAGGCGCACGCTGGCGTTGCGGCGCAGCAGTGCGATGAGGTCGCGGCCGAGGATGTCGTGCAGGATTGATTCGGCGACGGCCAGCCTGATCAAGGGCTGCTCGATCACCGGGAGTTTGCGTTCGTGGGCCAGGGCAACCAGTTGCGCCTGCAATTGCTGGCCTTCGCGGGTCAGGCTGAGGGCGCTGCCCTGAAAGCTGAACAGCGCGCATTGCAGTTGCTGTTCGAGTTGCGCCAGTTGTTTGCGCAGCAGGGTCGAGCGCACGTTGAGGCTGCGGGCGGCCTGCATGAAGCAGCCGCAACGGGCACTGACCAGAAAGTATTGGGCGACGTCGCCGTCGAGGGTCGCGGCTTGCGCCAGCCAGGGTTCTTCCTTGTCCCGGGGCCAGCGGAAATCGGCGCTGCTCTGTCGTGCTGCGGGTTCGGTGAATGACATCGATGACTCCCTGTCGATCTTTGTTTTGGTGTGCAGCGCTTAGGGTTTGGTCTCCAGCACCTTGTTGAGCTCGGCCCCGTCGATGCTCAGCGTTGCGGTATTGAGCATGCCGTCCAGATAGGCCTGGGCGATCTGCTCCTGACGCTGTGCCCGCAAGGCCTGGGTCAGTTGATCGCGCAACTCGTCGAGGGTCGCGGTGCGGGCCGGTTGTTGTTCGGTGAGTTTGATCACGTGGAAACCGGCGCTGCTTTGAACGGGGTCGGAAACCGCGCCAACCTTGAGTCGTGCCACGGCGCCACGTACTTCCGGCACCAGTTGCTGCAACGGTTGCAGGCCGGTGTCGCCGCCACGTTCAGCAGTCAGGCGATCCTGGGAAAACTCCTTGGCCAGCGCTGCAAAGTCCGCCGGGGTTGCCTGGGCTTTCTTGCTCAACTCCGCCGCCTGCTTGCGCACAGCCTCAAGATTCTGTGGCTCATTCACACCAAGAAAAATCTGACTGACCCGATACAACGCCGGCGTCTGCCAGTTGGCCTTGCCCGCGTCATACGCCTGCTGCAACTCGGCAGCGCTCGGGTAATCCGCCGGAACCTGACTCACCGACTGCAAATAGTCGCGGAACACGATCTGTTCGGTGGCGGCACGGGTCTGCCGAACCACGTCCGGACGCTGCGCCCAGCCTTGGGCATCGGCCTGCTCCAGCACGGCTTTTTCAGCCAGGCGTGAACGAATCCAGCGCTCCAGTGCCTCGCGATTGCCACGCAATTGCTCGCGGGTCTGCGGCGGTACGGCCGCCAGTAGCGCCTGCAATTCCTCCGGCGAAACCTGCTGATTTCCTAATCTGGCCACTGCCGGTCCACTGTTCGCCGCAATCACCGGCGCCGGTTGCTGGGCGGCGACCGGGTCATTGCCCGGCCGCACCACCAGCGCCACGGCCACCACCAACAGCGCCACCGCAGCGGCGCTGATTACCATGGCAGGTTTTGTCACAGCGCGACTTCCTCTTGCTCAACCTTTGGAGCCTGGGCGGCAGCAGCGTTCTGGGTGAAATCACGCAGGTAAACGATGAACTCCTGCAACAGGCGATCCCACAACTCCAGGTTGCCGCGCAGGTAATCGCTGCTGACGCCAGCGGCCACCACCACGTCCATTTCCATCACCAGAAATTCGCCCTGCAACGACAACCGGGCAAACCGGCGGGTTGCGTTCCACTGCTCGGCCACACCGGCCGGCAACTCACCCTGCACGCGTAAGGCGCAGCTGAAAGTGAAGTCGACGTAGCTGCCCTGCTCCGCCACCGCCGGGTTGCCGAAACGCACGGCGTAACCGATGCCTTGGCTGGCGCTGAGCAACTGGACGATGCCGTTCTGTTCGGTCTGGTTGACGCGGTAACCGGCGGCTTGCAGTACGTCGGTCAGGGATTGCGGGGATACGTGGGAGATCAATTGAGTCATTACTTCTTCCTTGTCCATGAGTCTTTTAATCAGTGCGCGATCGCGGCTTGCGGCGCATCGAATTGAGTCTTGTACAGTTCATCGCCAAAGCCCTGAGCCAGTTCATCGAACTTGACCCGGGCGCTGCCGGCGAAGGGCTGGCGGATCTTCATCACCTCGGCCACATCGATGTTTTCGTAGGCGGTGAGAATCTGCTTGGCCACGCCGTACATCTGCTGATTCTTGACCGAACATTGCTGCACTTGTGTGTCACGTTCAGCCAATTGCGCTTGAAGCTTAGACCGTTCTGCCTCTTTGGCACGGGCCATGACCAGCAACTCGTCATAGGCTTTCTTGAACTTGCCGGTCTGCTCGTTACTCGCCGCCACCTGTGCCTGAGCCTGGCTGTGCAGGCTTTGCTGCTGCCCGGCCAGTTGCTCCGCGAGGCCTTTGGCCTTGGCCAGTTCGGCGGTCAATTGCTTGATTTGCGCCTGCGCAGCCTTGGCTTCGTTCTGCGCCGCCAGTTGCGCGGCGCTGGCCTGGGCCTGCTGGCTCTGCAGGGTTTGCAGCTGCTGGGTGGTGCTGCGCAACTGGGTGCGCAGGCGTTCTTCCATGCCTTCGGCGCTCGCCCCGGTGGCGATCAACATCCCGAGCCCAAGCCATAAAAAGCGGATTTTCATAACCCTCTCCCGGCGCTTTAGAAGCGCGTGTTGATCTCAAGCTGCATGACGTCGATGTCGAACGGCGCGCCATACACCGCCTCCGAACTCAGCCAGCGGCCGGTGGCGTAGACGTTCTTCGCCAGACCGTAATTGCCGCCCAGGAAGTAGCCCTTGGCGTTGGTGCCGCCGAGGTGGAACGACGAGTCGTTGAAGCCGTCCGGCAAGGCATCCGGCTGGATGTACTTGTAGCCGGCGAACAGGTTCCAGTCGCCCTGCTTCTTCAGCTCCAGCGCGTTGCCGAGGGTGAACTGGACCATCCACGCATTGGCGCCGCTTTCGATGTTGCCGTTGCTGTCGAGGTTGTTGACGATCTGCCCCGCCGAACGCTTGCGCATGTCGCCTTCGTCGTAACCGAGGTTGTGGATGTAGTTGCCCTGGCTGCGCAGCTTGAAGTCTTCCGGCAGGTCGGCGTCCCACACCACGTTCAGGTCCAGCAGGTTGAACTCGGACGCCAGGCCAACGAATTGCGGTTGCGGCGTGGTGGTCGGGTTGAGCGGGTTCGGCGTGATGTCACGCAGCAGGAACACGCTGTTGCCCTTCTGCATGAACGCCGCGCGGGTGCCGTCGCTGTCGCAGCCCGGTGCGCCGGCCCACGGTTCGCAAGGGCTGGAGCGCTGGCCTTCGATGTCGTCGAAGCGGTAGTAGGCCAGCGCACCTTTCAAACGGTTGTTGCTGTTGATCGCCCATTTGGCGCCGATCTGCGCGCCGTACAGCCATTTGTTGTCGCTTTCTTCCTTGTCGAAGCCGTTGCTGGTGGTGGTGTCGTTGGTGTAGTCCACCGGGAACGCGCCGACGGTGCCGAACACGCCCCAGTCGCGGCTCAGCTTGTGGTCGAAAATCGCCGCCACGCCGTCGAAGTTCAGGTCGTTGGAATACAGCATGTCGGTGGACATGAACGGGTTGGCGAAGCGGCCGCCGGTCAGGGTCAGTTCATCCGACGGCTTCCAGGTCAGGTAACCCTGATCGAGCCAGATGTCCTTTTTCGAGAAGCCGCCGCCGAGGTTCTGGGTGGTCGATACCGGGTTGTTGTCCGAGCCGGTGCCGATGCGGATGCCAGCAGTCCATTCCGGCGAGATCACCGCTTTCATGCCCAGCCGGGCGCGCAGGCGGAACAGGTTTTCGCGGTCTTCGCGGGTGTTGAGCAACGGCGGCAACGCGGTGCTGCTGTTGGGGTTCACGTCGTACGGGCCGTTGTTGTTGAGCTTGGCGAAGTCGACGATTTCGTTGCTGTTGCTGCCCGAGTAGTAGCGCGATTCGTCACGCAGACGAATGTCGCCGTCGAAGCTGATGCGCGACGCCCAGTCCGGGAACGTATTGGGCGCGGCCCAGTTTTCCTGTTTGGCGGTGGCCATGACCTCGGCCTTGACCTGATCGCGGATCTGGTCGCGCACCGCAGCCGGCACGTATTGCACCCGCACATCGCCCGGTGCGGCAACCGGCCCGGCCGCCACGGCAGTAGACGCCGCAGCCTGCTTGGCCTGGGCCGCTTCGTTCTGGGCCTGGGCGATCAGTGCGTCGGCCTTGTCCTGTTTCAGAATGCCCTGCTCGACCAGCAAGCGGATCAGATTGATCGTGGCGTTTTCCGAGGGCGCAGGCGCTGCCGCGGCCTGACCGACCAGGGTCGCGATGACCATGCCGACCGCCAGGGACAATCGATTCACGTTGGAAATCATCTGCACACAACTCCTTTTCATACAGCTTTATGAATGCGGTTAACCCGGACGCCGCCCTTGCAGGGACATGCGCACAGGCAAGGTGATGGAGGCCGGTGGCCGCTCGCTCAAAGCAGGCGCGTTGCGCAACGCGGCGAGCACTTGCGTATCGATCTCGGGGTTGCCGCTGGACTTGATCAGCTCGACCCGGGTGATCTCGCCGACGCTGCTCAGCCACACATCGGCCTGCAGCGAAAACGCGAGGTTGCGCAGGTCGAGGTTCTCGCGCAGCAGCTTCTGGAAGGTGAACGCGAGGAACTGGCTATACGTGCCGTTGCCCAGTCGCCCACCGCCGGAACCGGCCATGCCGCCGCCCTTGCCCGCGCCGATGTTGAAGGCGTCGCTGCCGCTCTGGGCGTCACCGTCCATCTGCATCGGGTTAGCCAGATCGTCCGCCGGCGATGGCGGCGCTTCTTCCTCGGGCTTGACCTCTTGCGGCTCGGGCGTTGGCTCGGGCTCGACGATTTTTTCTTCCACCGGGGTTTCCGGCTCCGGCGGTTTTTCCGGCGGCGGAGGTGGCGGTGGCGGCAACGGGATGATCGTCGGCACCTTCGGCGCTTCCCGGCGGATGCCGCTCATGTCGTTGGCCCACTGCCACAACAGGAATGCCGCGACGGCGCCCAGCAACAGCCCGGCGCCCCACTTCACGTAACGCAGTGGCGACTTTTTCACCGGCAAAGGCTCGATTGGCAGTTGTGCAGTCATCACTCAGCCCTGCGTCGGTTTGCCGGTAACGAGACCGACCTGGGACAGTTCGAGCCGGCGCAGCAGATCCAGCACTTCAATGACCTTCTGGTACTGCACCGTGGCGTCGCCGCGCACGATCACCGGGAAGTCCGGGTTCTGCGCCTTCTCGATGCGCAGGCGTTCTTCCAGCTCCGGCAGGGTCACCGGGTAGGCGTCGAGGAACACCTGGCCGCCGTCGTTGACCGAAATCGCCTTGGTCTTGGCCTCGGACAGCGACACCGCGGCGCTGGCCTTGGGCAGGTTGATCTGGATCCCGGAGACCTGCGCGGTGGCGGTGAGGATGAACATCACCAGCACCACCATCAGCACGTCCACCAGTGGCGTGATGTTGATGCTGTCCACTGCGGCATCTTCGTCATCGTCGTGGGAGGCATTTACGGACGCCATGTCTGTGCTCCTCAGGCCGGTACGGAGTGGTTGGCGTGATGACCGCGCTGATGCGCCGCTTCACTGGACTGGCCCTCGCCGTGCATCTCCGCCAGACGGGTGATGAACTCGTCGACGAACACACGCATGTCGGCGCTGACTTCCTTGTTGCGGGTGATCAGGCGGTTGTAGCCAAACAGCGCCGGGATCGCGACGAACAGGCCCATGGCCGTGGCCAGCAAGGCTGCAGCCATACCCGGCGCGATGGCGTTGATGTTGACGTCGCCGGCCATGGCCGTGCCGAGGAACACCACCATGATCCCCAGCACGGTGCCGAGCAGGCCGATGTACGGGCCGCCGGCGATGGCGTTGGACAGGGTCGAGAGTTTCGAGCTGAGCTGCTGGTTTTCCCGGGTGCGCACGCCGTCCATCGAGCAGCGGATCGCTTCGATGGTTGCGGCGGAAACCGACGAGGTATCGGCGCCCTGCTCGCGGCGGGTGCGGATCTCTTTCACCGCCACTTGATACAGGCGCCACAGCGGCGAGTGCTGCAAGCGCTGGGCGAGTTGCGTGTCGTCGGCGAACATTTCCAGGCGAGTGCCGACCTTGGCGAATTGCACGCGGAAGTCTTCGTTGGCGGCGGTGACGCGGCCCAGAGTGCGGTTCTTGCGCAGCATGATGATCCACGACTGGAACATCATCAGCACCAGCACCGCGATGATCACCCAGGCGTCCACCGGTACGGCGTTGAGCAGGAAACCGAGGCTGCCGAAACCGAAGCCGGACTGTTCTTCATCGACGCCATAGGCGACCAGTTTCGACTCGGCGCCCTGGGAAGTGGCGTCGGCCAGCAGCAACGGCGCCGGGCGGGCGACTTTCGACAGGCGCAGCTCGTCGATGGCGCCTACGAACGGCTGGAAGGGACCTTCGTGCAGGTCAGCGCCGATGGCCATGACCGAATTGAACGCTGGCATCGCTTGAGCCAGTGCTGCACCTTCGCGACCGTTGATGTACAGCGTCACTTTCGCGCCTTCGGCGGTCAGTGCGACGTGCTGCCATTGACCCGGATTCAGCGGCTGCGTGGCTACGGCGCGCTGGCCATCGATTTCCACAAATGGCACGCCTTGATTCACCCCGACCAGCAGGCTGTTGGTCCCCTCGCGGCGGGCCAGGATCAGTTGCTCGCCATTGGCCTGGTCCAGTCGCAGCCAGGCGCTGAAGGTGAACGCGCTGCCGGCGTTGTGCTGCAACGACGGACTGGCCGGCAACAGCAACGGCTGGCCGCTGAACTGCAAGGCCCGCCCTACTACGCCGTCGATGGCGGCACCGGTCGCGCTCTGTGCGGTGTTGCCGTAAGCGGTGGTGTCTTTCGCCGGGGTGCCGGTGGCGCCTTCGAAGTGATAGAGCGCGGTGTAATTCGGATCGAACGTCAGTTGGCCGTTGCCGGTGGCCGGCGCCTTCTGGTTGCCGTAGTACATCCAGATGTCCTGACGCTGCCCGCCCTCGACATTCGGCACATCGACCCAGATCAGCGCCATGCCCATCAGTGCATCGAAGCTTTCGATCTGGTGGTTGAGCACGGTCTTGTCATCGGCGGCGACGAAGCGCAGGTCCGAGCCGTCCTCTTTCACGCCGTCAAACGTGAAGTTGCCGGTGTGCAGACGCACCAGCAGCGCGGTGCGGCCCAGGGCCTGATTGATCGCGGCGCCTTGCGGCGTGGTGTCGACGGCGATCTGTTTGCGGTAATGCCAGTCGTCCTGCCACCAGGCCTGAGCCGTGGCCGGGAGCACGAAGCCCAGGCAGATCAACAACGAAAGGAAAAGGCGCTGCATGGAGGTGCTCCTTGTTAGAAAGTGGCCTGAAGGTTGAAGTGCAGGCGCGATTCCTGTTTCGAGGTGTTCGGCCCTTCGAGCAGCGGGTAGCCCCAGTCGAGGCTGCCGGACAGCCATTTGCTCAGGCTGGCGCGGGTGCCGAGGCCGACGCTGGCCAGGGCGTAATTGGCGTCCTGGTCCGGCAGTTCGTCGCGCAGATAGAGTTGCGCGCCTTCGGCGAAGGCGTAGAAGCGCCAGTCCTGCATCCAGCCGCCGACGTACTTGGCCAGCGACGGTGTGCGCAGCTCTTCGCTCAGCAGGAAACCGTCATCGGCGGTGCGTTCGGCCGCCAGATAACCGCGTACCGAAGTGGCGCCGCCGGCAGAGAATTGTTCGTTGGAAACCAGTGGCCCCGACGCCAGTTGGAACGCGGCTTTGCTCGCGCTCTGCCAGTCGTTGTCGAAGGTCCAGGTGAAGTTGGTATCGCCCTTGAGCACGGCGAAACTCGGGTTGGCGCGGTAGCGCTTGTAGTCGAAGTCTTCGTCGGAGCTGCCGTAGCCGAAGATGCTGCGAGTGGCCGCGACCAGGCTCAGGCCTAGGCCAAGCTGGCTCTTTTCGCTGTAGCGATAACCGTTGTAGGCGAAGGTGAACGGCGCGTATTTCAGCGGCACCTTGTCGCTTTCGCCGGACAGGGTCAGGCGTTCGTCGAAGTCCTTGAAGTCGATGCCAGCCGACAGCGAGTTCGACCAGTTGCCGCTGGACGGGATCGTGTAGATCGCCGACACGCCGTAGGAGTGGCCCTTGCCGAGCACGTTGCTGCCGCCGATGGTGGCGACGTTGCTGTCGGACTGATAACCGGAGAACTGCACGCTCCAGCGCTCGGTCAACGGCGCGGTGTAGGAGCCGGACCAGACCTTGGCATTGTCTGTCTCTTGCGGTGCGGTGAAGAACGTCAGGTTGACGCTGTGCCCCAACTGCCAAAGGTTGTTGTAGCCGAGGCTGGTGACGGTGCGCAGTTTTTCGGTGTCGGCGCTGTAGTCGTTGTTCAGCCCCACGCTGGCGGTCCACGGGTTCTGGTCTTCGACCTGCAAGTCCACGTCCATGGTGCCGGGGCGCTGACCTTCGCGCACCAGCGGCATCACCTGGCGGCCCGGGGTCTTGTTGAGTTGCGCCAGTTCGCCCTGGACCTTGGCGAAGTCCGGCACCTCGCCTTCCTTCAGCGCCGGGACGTTGTCGCGGATATCCAGCGGCGAATAGTGTTTGGCGCCGACCACCCGCACCCGGCCCACCTTGGTTTCGCTGACTTGCAGGTAGACGATGCCGTCGGCCACCGCCTGCTCCGGCAGTTCGACGAACACCGATTGGTAGCCGCGTTCCTGATAGGCCTTCTGCAAGGCATCCCGCGCGCCTTCGATGTCGCTCAAGGCTTTTTGCGGGCCGAGGAACGGATACACCGCTTCTTCGATCGCCCGAGCATCGAGCACGGTGTTGCCGCGCACGAAGTATTCGTTGACGTCCACCAGACGCTGCGCCGCTGCGTTCCCGGCCTCATCGGCGAACGCCGGCTGCGCGCCGGCCGTCACCAGCAGCCAGCCCCACAGCGCCAGCCGTGACGTGAAAATCTGATCCACACTACCCCCTGAAATTCGCGATGACCTGTTGGCGCTCATGCGCCTTGCGTGTGCGTCAGTTACTGGCGTTCTTGATTGCTGAAGTGCAGGCCCCGGTGTGCTTGCCCAGCCAGGTGTGCAGCAGCGCGAAGTTCAGCGAGAACTCGGGCATTTGCAGCAGCGCGCCGCAGAACACTTCACCGATGATTTTCTGGATGAGCTGCACCGCACGCGGCTCGTTGAGCAGCGTGGCGATGTCGCGACTGAGGACGTTGAAGCTCCAGACTTTCTGGTTCAGGCCCAGGCCGACGAACCAGCGGAACAGCAGGTTGTAATTGAGCTGTTCGTAGAGCTGCTGCTCGCTGGGCACCGAATACAGCAGTTGCAGCAGCAGGATGTGCATGACCGTCTGCGGGGCGATCAGCATGCCGGGTTGGGCATTGAGGTCGTGCAGGAGGTCGCGGTGGGCGTCGAGCAGGTCGTCGATCTGCGGGCGCAGCAGCACCAGCGAATGACCCGGCGGAATATAGCTGGAGACCTCTTTCAAGGCGCCCTGCCAGTCATCCTGCGACACGATCCAGACCCACGGCGCGCCGTAGCGATACACCGAAACCGGCTTCTTGCGCGCGGCTTCGACGATCTTCGACAGGCGTTGATCGAGTTCCTGCATGCCCACTTTCGAGTAGCGTTCCATAGTCCCCATTGCCTCACTCCCGGCGTCCCGCCTCGGCTTGTGAAAAGCGCCCTGTTGGGCCCCTCAAGCGCGTTACATAGGCATGACCGGACTGGCGATGTGCTACCGAACTTTTGTCATAAAAGCTTCATTACAGAAATTGATCGGGATTTGGCAGACAACACAAAACCCTTGTGGGAGCGGGCTTGCTCGCGAAAGCGGTGTGTCTGTCACCTAGAGAGTGACTGACGGGACGCCTTCGCGAGCAAGCCCGCTCCCACAGGGTTATGAGGTGTTTTCAGAAAAACATTCCGTCAGGTGTAGACCGGCCAGGTATCGACAATCTTGCCGCCACGTACCGCCAGCAAATCGCCGAATTGCAATAAGACAGCCTCGGTCTGGGTCGGCCGCAGAAAGACTTGGTCTTCCACGGTCAATCCCACGGCATTCGAACCGTTGATCATTTCCTGATTCGAGCTACGGCCGTAAACGCCATTGCTCTGCAATCCGGGCGGTGATTCGAACTCGGCCATCCAGTTGCCGCCGTAGATGAAAAAGGTCTGCCGTTGGTTGGTGTCCCACCACGAAAACAGCTTCGACTTGTCGTCCAGCGCCGGGATGTTCACCGCCCCCGTGCTTTTCAATACCGGTGTGGCGATGTACGCGGCGGGTTCATGTTCGACCAGCGACGGCAAGTCGTAATGAGTCGGCTTGAGCATCGCCGTCCCCACCGACACTTCACTGCTCAGGTGTTCGTTTTCATGCATGCGATAACTCGGGCTGCCGGCGGTGTTCAGGCACAACCCTTCATGCCACAGCGCCGGATATTGCTGCCGGGTGAAGTCGACGCAGCGCTGATAAATCACCATCACCTTGGCGAACAGTTCTTCGGGCGAACCGAGAATCCCCGGCACGCCCATGCCCACGAACGGGTCATAACCCATGAATCCGGCGAACTCCAGGTGCTGCGGGTTGGCGGCGATCAGCGCGAGCATCTGCCCGAGCACGTTCAGATCGCTGACACCGCCACGGTGCAGGCCGACGTCCAGTTCGATGTTGATCCGCATCCGCGTGCCCAAGCCCTGGGCCAGTGCGAGGTATTGCTGCAAGCGTTCGGGGTTGTCGATCAGCCATTGCAGTTGCTTCGTCGGGTCGAACGGGCCGTTGTGGGTTTGATAGAACAGCTCTGCCGAGCGCACCGGTAAGGGCTTGCCGAGCAGAATGTCAGACTGCGGGAACGTCACCGCATCGTGGTTGAGAAACGGCTGATGAAACGACATCAGCCGCTGCGTCCCAGCCCTTTGGCCGATGTAGCTGAGCAGGCCCGGCGATGGCAATGACTTCTCCACCAGCCGCAACTGCTTGCCCGCGCGCTTGACCGAGCGCATCACCACGTCGATGTTGTGGTCGAGGCGATCCAGGTCGATCAGCAGCACCGGGCGCATCGGGCCTTTGGTCTTGAGTTCATTGTTAAGCGCCCGGAAATAGTCACTGTAAGGCCCGCCGCGATCCCCCGGCCGCAGCCATGCGCCAACACCCACCAGCAAAGCGCCAACACCCAACGTCCCGAGCACGAAATTACGTCGATTGACCGCCATCAGCTCACCCCCAGAATCGACGACAGATGCCCGTTGAGAAACTTGCCGCTCGGGTCCAGCGCCTGGCGTACCTGAATGAATTCCTGCCAGCATGGATAGAGCGTTTGCAACGTGCGGGCATTCAGCGTGTGCAACTTGCCCCAGTGCGGGCGGCCGTTGTACTTCCAGAAGATCGGCTCGACGGCGGCGAAGAAGTTGTGATGGTCCATCTGGTAGTGCTGGTGGACCGAGATCGAACAGCTGTCGCGGCCCTCGAACATGCTCAGCGGAATGTCATCGGCCTTGACGTAGCGGTACTCGATGGGAAACCAGGTGCGCAGGTCCTTGTCGCGGATCAGCTTGAGAATCTCGCGCAGGCAGGCCGGGCCGTGTTCGGCGGGCACCGAATATTCCATTTCGTTGAAGCGCACGGTGCGCACGTTGGCGTAGATGTCGAACGAGTCGCCGACCCGGTCATCGAAACTCGCCAGATGCCGCAGGCTGTTGAGCAGCGAACTGCGCAAGCCCGGAAAATCGCTGCCGTATTTGTCGATCTTCTCGATCAGGGTCACGAACTCGTTGCCGCCCTCCTCTTCGGGCGGGATCGGCGGCGTGGGCGGATCGGTGGTTTCGTTGAGGGCGATCGACAAGGCGTAGTCGGAATGGGTGACAACGAGCATTTCCCAGTGCTGGTTTTCGCTTGTGTTCTTGTCCAGGTCTTCGAGCAGTTCTTCGGTCTTGGCGATCCATTGGGTTTCCCGCAGGCGATAGGCCGGGCGGTTTTGCAGGCGGATTTTGGTGGCCACGCCGAGTGCGCCGAGTGACACCCGGGCGGCGTTGAATACGTCGGGATGACGCTGGCTGTCGCAGTCCAGCACTTCCCCGCTGGCGGTCACCAGTTGCATCCCGCAGACGTGTGCGGAATAGGACTGAAAGGTTTTGCCGGTGCCGTGGGTCGAGGTGGAAATCGCCCCGGCGAGGGTCTGGTAATCGATGTCGGCCATGTTTTGCAGGGCCTGGCCGACGTCCTTGAGCGGCACGCCCATGCGCGACATCGGCGTGCCGGCGGCGAATTCGGCTTGCAGGGTTTTCGGGTCGTGGTCGAGCAGACCGTTGAAGTAGCTCAGCGACAGCAACGTGCCGTCGGTGGGCACCAGCGCGCTGAAGGAATGCGCCGAGCCGACCGGGCGAATCTTGCCCGGTGCCTGCTGAATGATCGTCGTCAATTCATCCAGATTTTTCGGCGCCACCCGCGCCGCCGGCAGGCAGCTCTGCCCGCCCGACCAGTTACGCCAGGGGATCAGCCGCGGTGCGCGCATCAACTGGCCCAGCGCCGGATTGGAAGCCAGCGCGCTGAACGCACCGACGATGCTTGCCCGGTGCAACAACTGCCGGCGTGTCAGATCTATCGGCATGCCAGGATCCTTATTGTGGGAGCGGCTGGTCGGCCATGAAGCCGATCAACTGAAGGAATTGTTCTTCCGAGCACTCGACGCACTGGCCCATCGGCGGCATACCGTTGTAGCCATTGATGGCGTGGTCGAGCAGCGTGTCGGCGCCCTGCCGGATGCGCGGCTCCCAGGCCTTGCGGTCACCGGTCAGCGGCGCATTTGCGGCGGGGTTGGCGTGGCAGAGCTGGCAGCTGTTGGCGTAGATCTGCGCCAGCGCCGGGTCTTTGGGAATGGTGTTGCTGTTGGTGCTGGCCGGGGGTTTGGGGTCTTCGCCGCAGCCAGGCAGCGTCATGGCCAACGCCAGTAATAATGTGAGTCGGATTGCCCGCATAACGGCCTCGCTTATTGTTGTGGTCACACCTTAAGGCAGGCGGGTCGGCGGGTTGAGGGCATTGCGGGACATTGAGGGGGGCAAACGGGGCCAGCCCATTACCTGAAGACGATCGTTCCCACGCTCCGCGTGGGAACGATCATGTGTGGATGCCCGCTCTGCTGTGCGGTTTCGCGTGACATTCGCGTGACATTTGCGGGTTTAAATTTCCGCGCATTCAGGCGTATAACCTGTTGAGACTTTTTGATCTGCATGCGGACATCAACACGGGGTAGCGACATGACCACAGCAAACATCCTTGGCAACCTGTTCCCTTCTGTCAGCGACATCCCGGAAAAATACCGCCTCGACGGTCAGGTCGAGCAACGCGAATACTTGGTCGATGGCGAATTGCGCCGCTGGGACGGCCCGCTCGCGACAGTGCGCAGTCCGGTCTATCTGCACAGCGACAACGGCGACGAACAAGTGATCCTCGGCAGCACGCCGCTGCTGGACGCCGACACCGCCCTCACCGCCCTCGACGCCGCCGTCCGCGCCTACGACCGGGGCCAGGGCCTGTGGCCGACCATGCGCGTGGCCGAACGCATCCAGCACGTCGAGGCCTTCCTTGGGCGCATGCGCCAGCAGCGCGACGCCGTGGTGAAACTGCTGATGTGGGAAATCGGCAAGAACCTCAAGGACTCGGAAAAAGAGTTCGACCGCACCTGCGACTACATCGTCGACACCATCAATGCGCTGAAAGAACTCGACCGCCGCTCCAGCCGCTTCGAGCTGGAACAGGACACTTTGGGCCAGATCCGCCGCGTGCCGCTCGGCGTGGCGCTGTGCATGGGGCCTTACAACTATCCGCTGAACGAGACGTTCACCACGCTGATTCCGGCGCTGATCATGGGCAACACCGTGGTGTTCAAACCGGCCAAACTCGGCGTGCTGCTGATCCGTCCACTACTCGAAGCCTTCCGCGACAGCTTCCCGACCGGCGTGATCAACGTGATCTACGGCAGCGGCCGCGAGACCGTCAGTGCGTTGATGGCCAGCGGCAAGATCGACATCTTTGCCTTCATCGGCACCAACAAGGCCGCCAGCGACCTGAAAAAGCTGCACCCGAAACCGCACCGTTTGCGCGCCGCGCTGGGGCTGGATGCGAAGAACCCCGGCATCGTCCTGCCGGAAGTCGATCTGGATAACGCGGTCAGCGAAGCGGTCACCGGCTCCCTGTCGTTCAACGGCCAGCGCTGCACTGCGTTGAAGATTCTGTTCGTGCATGAAGATGTGGTGGACAGCTTCATCGAGAAATTCAACGCCAAACTGGCCAGCCTCAAACCGGGCATGCCGTGGGACAGCGGGGTTTCGCTGACGCCGCTGCCGGAGTCGGGCAAGGTCGATTATCTGCATGGGCTGGTGGCTGACGCGCAGAGCAAAGGCGCCCAGGTGGTCAACCCGAATGGCGGCGAAGCGCGGGCTTCGTTCTTCTACCCGGCGGTGCTGTACCCGGTGACGCCGCAGATGCGCGTGTATCAGGAAGAGCAGTTCGGCCCGGTGGTGCCGATCGTGCCGTACCGTCATCTCGATACCGTGATCGATTACGTGCTGGAGTCGGATTTCGGCCAGCAACTGAGCATCTTCGGCACCAACCCGGTGGCGGTCGGCCGCCTGGTCGACACCTTCGCCAACCAGGTCGGGCGGATCAACCTCAACGCCCAGTGCCAACGCGGCCCGGACACTTACCCGTTCAACGGGCGCAAGAACTCCGCCGAGGGCACGCTGTCGGTACACGATGCGCTGCGGGTGTTTTCGATCCGTACGCTGGTGGCGACCAAGTTCCAGGAACCCAACAAGGATCTGATCAGCGAAATCATTCGCGGACGCGATTCGAACTTCATCGCCACCGACTACATCTTCTGAGGAGGAATCAGCGCTGAGCACTTTCAGCCCCCACCGCTGGCCGCCGCTGTTGCGGCGGATCCTGCGGCCGTTGCTCGACCCGTATCGACGTTATCGCCATGCACGCACGATTCACGCGGTGCGGGTGGCGTTGGGGTTACTGGCGACGATCCTGTTGACCACCGGCATCAATCTGCCCCACGGCGAATGGGCGTCAGTGACCATGCTGGTGGTGATCGGTGGCTTGCAGCATCACGGCAACATCGGCAAAAAAGCCGCCGAACGCGCCACCGGCACCTTGATCGGCGCCGGCGTCGGTTTGCTGCTAGTGGCGCAACAGGCGTGGCTGGGCCTGCCGTGGCTGACCTATTTTGCGATGGCGGTGGTGTGCGGATTCTTCTCGTACCACGCCATCGGCAAGGGCGGTTATACCGCCCTGCTCTCGGCCATCACCGTTTTTATTGTCGCCGGGCATGGCGACAACCCGATCACCGACGGGCTGTGGCGCGGGGTCGATATCCTGATCGGTATCGCCCTGGCCCTGGCCTTTTCCTTCGCCCTGCCGCTGTACGCGGTGTACTCGTGGCGCTACAACCTGGCCGATGCGCTGCGCGATTGCGCCACGGTGTACGGACGGATCATCGGTGGCCAACCGGTGACTGCCGATGAGCACCTGAAATTGATGAGCCGGCTGAACGCGGTGATGGTGCAACTGCGTTCGCTGATGCCGTCGGTGTCCAAGGAAGTCAAAGTGTCGATGACCGAACTGGACGCGATCCAGCGCAACCTGCGCATGTGCATCAGCACCCTGGAAATCCTCGGCAACATCCGCCCGGACGCCAGCGACCCCGACGCCATGGCGCACCTGCAAGCGGCGCTCAAGGCCGAGCACCGGCATATTCGGGTGCAATTGATCGGCATGGCCCGGGCGTTGAAAACCGGGGCGTCCGGTCGATTGGGACGTCCGCTGGAGTTGCCGGACGCCAGCCTCGACACGCCGGTCTACAGCCCGCTGGACGGCTACCGTTTGCTGACCCGGCAACTGGCGGCCAACATCGGCGAAATGCGCCAGCGCCTGGCGAAGACTGCGCCGCGCTGGAACATCTGAGGTTTACTGCGCGGCCAGGCGCCGCGCCTTGAAGCCCCAACCCTGTTGCATGCCGGCAGCGGCCAGCAGAATCGCCGCCACGCCGATCCATTGCAGGGTTTGCAGTTGGTGGCCGAAGGCAAACCAGTCGACGAAAATCGCCGCAATCGGGTAGATGAACGAGAGAGCGCCGGTCAATGCGGTCGGCAATTTCTGGATCGCGCCGTAGAGCAGCACGTACATCAGACCGGTGTGGACGATGCCCAGCGTCACCAGACTGGCCCAGGCACTCGGTGCCTCGGGCATCGCTGAAAAATGCGCGAACGGCGCGAGCAGCAACACCCCGGTGCAGACCTGGATCAGCGCAATCAGATGCGGCGGCGTGCCGGTCAGGCGCTTGATGATCAACGCGGCGATGGCGTAAAGAAACGCCGCCCCCAGCGCCAGCGCGATCCCCGTCAGGTAATCATTGCCGCCCTCGCCCTGCCCGCCGTGGGCACTGACGATGGCCAGCATTCCCATGAAAGAAATCGCCAGCCAGAACAGCTTCTGCAGGGTGATCTTCTCGCCGAGAAACAGCGCCGCCAAACCCACCAGCATGAACGGCTGCACGTTGTACACCGCCGTGCCGATGGCAATCGAGGCCCGTGAATAGGAGGCGAACAGCAGCACCCAGTTGCCGACGATTGCCATCCCGCTGAGCACCGCCAGCAGAAACGTGGTGCGGGTCAGGATGCCCGGCCGCAGGAAACCGAACGCAGCGCAGATCAGCAGCAAGGTGCCGGCGCCGAACACGCAGCGCCAGAACACCACGTCCAGCACCGGTTGCCCGGACACCAGCACAAACCAGCCGATGGTCCCGGATATCAACATGGCGGCGGTCATTTCGAATGAGCCGCGACGGATTGTTTTGTCCATCATCAATCTCCTTAATGTGTGGCAAAAGTATGCCAAGCGCGACCGGGGCTTCTCCAGCGCAAAAAGCAGGCTAAACTCGATTTCTGCCTTTTTTATCAAGGGTGGTTTGCGTCATTCGCCTAATGCGGGAGTTTTTGTATGACCGACGATATCGACCAGATCCTGATCGGGGCCTTGATGGAGGATTCGCGGCGCTCGCTCAAGGCGCTGGCGCAGATCAGCGGGTTGTCCTCGCCGAGCGTGGCCGAGCGTTTGCGCCGGCTGGAAGAACGCGGTGTGCTCAAGGGCTACACGGTGGAGATCGATCCGAAATGCTTCGGTTATCAGTTGCAGGCGATTGTCCGGGTGCGGCCATTGCCGGGACAGCTCCAGGAAGTCGAGCGGCAGATTATGTCGATTCCGGAGTTCACCGAGTGCGACAAGGTCACCGGCGAGGACTGCTTTATCGCCCGCCTGCATGTGCGCTCGATGGAACAGCTGGATACCCTGCTTGATCGGCTGAATACGCTGGCGGAAACCAATACTGCAATCGTCAAGAAGACCCCGGTGAAACGTCGATTGCCGCCGATGGCCTGAGCGGCGTAAATTGAGTTTTTTCCGGCGAAGGATTGGCGGTATGAAAATTCAGGCAATGATGCTGACGGCGTTGATGCTGGCTGGGTGCGGGACGGTGCAGACCGTTGCGTTCAGTGACAAGCACTCCACCGACCAGTTGAAAGCGAACAAATCCTACTGCGGCGCCGTACCACGCATCTACAGCGGCGTGACGTACGACTTCTGCTTGCTGCACGCCGAAAAGCCGGATGACGTCGATGCGTTTAACTACAAGAACGCGACGCCGGGTTTGCTGGTCGATGCGGCCGTGTCGGGAGTGCTCGATACGTTGCTGTTGCCTTACACGATCTACAAGCAACAGGCCGATGGCAGCATCGTGATCAATTGATCGCCTGCTCGCTTTTTCGCAGGCAACAAAAAACCCGCTTTCGCGGGTTTTCTGTTTATTGCAGTGCAGCGATCAGTCGTCGCGGCTCATGATGCCGAAGATCTGCAACAGGCTGACGAACAGGTTGTAGATCGATACATACAGGCTGATGGTCGCCATGATGTAGTTGCGCTCGCCGCCGTGGATGATGGCGCTGGTCTGGAACAGGATGCAGACCGACGAGAACAGCACGAAACCTGCGCTGATCGCCAGTTGCAGGCCGCTGATCTGGAAGAACATGCTCGCCAGCGTCGCGCCCAGCAGGACGAAGAAACCGGCGGTGATGAAACCACCGAGGAAGCTCATGTCCTTGCGGGTGATCAGCACATAAGCCGACAGACCACCGAACACCAGTGCGGTCATCGCGAACGCGGAGCTGACCACTTCAGCGCCGCCCTGCATGCCCAGGTAACGGTTGAGGATCGGGCCGAGCAGGAAACCCATGAAACCGGTCAGGGCAAACGCCGACACCAGGCCCCAGGCGGAATCACGAAGCTTGTTGGTGAGGAAGAACAGCCCGTAGAAACCGATCAGCACCACGAAAATATTCGGGTAGCCGACCCGCATCTGCTGGGCCACGAACGCCATCACACCGCTGAATGCGAGGGTGAGCGCCAGTAGACCGTAAGTGTTGCGCAGGACGCGGCTAACCTCTAGCTGCTCAGCCTGCACGCTGTTGTGAACTGCGTAATCCTGTTCGCGCATGGCGACACTCCTGTTGGTTTGAAACGTTCAGTCGCAAAGATCATAACAGACGCTCTGTAACAAGCCATGCACAGAGTTTGACAGTGTGTTTCATTCAGGTATTATGGCGCCCGCAACGCAACGGAGGTGTGGCCGAGTGGTTTAAGGCAACGGTCTTGAAAACCGTCGACTGTAACAGGTCCATGAGTTCGAATCCCATCGCCTCCGCCATCTTATGTACGACAAAGCCCTGATTATTCAGGGCTTTGTCGTTTCTGGCTTCCAGGAATTTTACTCCTCTCCCTCAGGATGGTTTGCGCATCTTTTCGGTCACTTCCGCACCCCCTGCTCTTCCGACAAGGCGGCGCCCCCCCCCCCCCAAAAAAAAATAGTTGTCTCCACCTCGCAACTGAGGGAGGCAGCTGTCTTCAACATGCAGTTTTCAGTCAAAAGCCGACAGTCCCAAAATCAAGCGTTCTGACGTCCGAAACCTGACGATTGTGTTCGGAATGTAGAAAAGTCTTTCCCTGATTCACTCCTGTTTCCACAAAACCCTCAAGCCTAAAGTTCGTCCTGCCAGCAAGATCAAACTTACTTCAGGAAATCTCATCATGAAAACTGCAATGATCATCGTCGCACTCTTGGGCTTCAGCTCTGTGGTAGCGGCACAGGACGGTACTGCCAAGAATCAACAGGTCGAGCAATATGGCTACGGCACCCACCTTGATGTCGCCAAGGTCATCTCTGAAGACCCGGTGCCGGATATTTGTGCAGTCGTACCGACACACATGACCTACCAGGATTCGCAAGGCAAACAACACGTACTGGCCTATAACGTCATGGGCCGCTGCAGCCAGGGCTAAGTAACCTGTTCGCCGATCATTGCGCCTCGGGAAGTTGCTTCATCGAGGCGCAAATACCTTTCTGCCCCGCAGTGTTTCAACCGATAAGTGCTTTGGCCGTGGCTGCCAGCCGACTGCCAACCTGATCTTTCAACGTTTCGATGAAACGCGTGATTTTTGCATCGACGAACTGTCGCGAGGTATAGACGGCATACACGTTACGCTCGTAGGTATGGTAGTCAGGCAAAACCCGCACCAGCTTGCCGGAGCGCAGGTCGTCGATGGCCGTGAACCCGGCCAGCAAGCCAATCCCGGCACCCTCTCGAATGGCAAGCGCCATCGCATCCATATCGTTGACGCTGAAACTCGGCCCTGTCGGGATAAATGTCGCGTCCCCCGCCTTGCTTTTGAGCTGCCACTCATCCCGCGCATAGTCCACCGTACCCAGCAGCAAACACTGGTGATCACGCAGATCTTCAGGCGTCTCAAGAGGCGCATGCCGGGCAAGGTAGTCTGGCGACGCCACCAGAACACAGTGGCTGACACCGATCTTTTGGCTGACGTACGCGGAATCGGGCAGCGCTCGGGCGATCAGAATCGAGACATCCAGTTGGTCTTCCAGCAGGTTTGGCATTCGTTGCGAAAGCAGTAAATCCACGGACACCTCCGGGAATTGCTGGCGGTACTCCAGCACGGCCCGCGTGACCAGATGCCGAGCCAACCCCGGAACGCAATGCACCCGCAGTGTTCCCCGAGGCTCCAGCGCCGCATTGCTGGCTTCGGCTTCGGCACTTTCCAGATCAGCCAGAATTTTCGTGCAGCGCTCATAGAACCGTCGCCCCGCATCGGTGACCGACAGGCGCCGCGTCGAGCGCTGCAACAGTCGTGCGTCGAGCACGTTTTCAAGCGCAGATACAGCACGCGATACGTTACCGACCGTGGAGTCCAGATGATTGGCCACGGCCGTGAAACTGCCCATCTCGACAACCTTTATGTACACCGACATGTTCGAAAGCTTATCCATCACGACCTTCCTGTAGATCTGGCGCTCACCCGTGATACCGCTTTTTTCAGGATGCTACACGGTCGGCCCGCAGCCCGATATTACCTCTGCGGACAACAATGATTCCCTTTGGCCCGACTAAATCAACGGGCCCTCCTTCCATAGACTTGTTTGCACAAGCTTCCTGATCTGGCTTTGCAGCACAGCCAATCAGGCACCGAGCTTCATACGAATCTCACAACCAACTGAAGGCCACATCATGAAGACTTCCTACGATCCGCTTTATCTTTTCATCGGGGGTGAATGGCTCAACGCCGAAGGGCGCGAGACTGTCGCCGTCGTTAACCCGGCAACCGGCCGGGAAATCGGACGCGTCCCACTCTCCACCGCAGACGATCTTGATCACGCCCTGGCAGTGACTCGACTGAGCTTCGAGCAATGGCGCCAGACCGTGCCCGACAAACGCGCAAAAATTCTCAAGCGTGCCGCCGACCTGATCCTCGAACGTGCACCGCAGATTGCTGCGCAGATGACCCTGGAGGAAGGCAAACCGCTGGGTGAAAGCCTGGATGAAGTGACCCGCGCGGCGGAGTATTTCGAATGGTTCGCCGAAAGTGCCCGGCGAATCGATGGCCGTGTGGTCCCGGCCAATCGACCAGGCGTGCTGCAACTGGTCAAACGCCAGGCCATCGGCCCGGTGGCCGCATTCACGCCCTGGAATTTCCCGGCCATCACCCCGGCACGCAAACTCGCGGCAGCGCTGGCTGCGGGTTGCAGCGTCATTCTCAAGCCAGGTGAAGAAAGCCCCTCCACAGCGCTGGCCCTTGCGCGTGCACTCGATGATGCTGGATTGCCCAAAGGTGTACTGCAAGTGGTCTTTGGCGTACCGGATCAAGTGTCCAGCCATCTAATCGCCTCGCCGATCATTCGCAAAGTGACCTTCACCGGTTCAGTGCCGATCGGGCGCCTGCTGTCTGCACGAGCTGCCGAAGGCGTGAAGCCCATCACCCTTGAACTGGGTGGGCACGGACCGGTGCTGGTGTTCGAAGATGCCGACATTGAAAAAGCCGCTATCGAAGGTGTCGCCAATCGGTTTCGCGGGACCGGGCAAGTGTGCATTTCATCCACTCGGTTTCTGATCCAGCGTGGTGCCTATCAAGCCTTCGTCGATCACTTTGTCGCAGCGACCCAAGCGCTGAGAATAGGTGACGGCCTGCATCCAGACACGCAGGTCGGCCCCCTGGCCAACCCAAGGCAATTGGCAAAAATGGAAGAACTGGTCGCCGATGCCGTCGAAAAAGGTGCACGGGTATTGGTCGGTGGTGAAGCCTTGTCAGGCGAAGGCTGCTTCTTCCAACCCACGGTTCTGGCGGATGTGCCGATGGATGCCCGCGTGATGCACGAAGAGCCTTTCGGCCCTATCGCCGTGCTGATGCCGTTCGATGAACTGGCAGATGGTTTGAAAGAAGCCAACCGCCTGCCCTACGGCCTCTCTGCCTATGCGTTCACCACCAGCGCTCGCACGGCCATTGACGTCGCGGACGGATTGGAGGCCGGGATGATCGGGATCAACCAATACCGCATCGTCGCTACCGAGCTCCCCTTCGGCGGGATGAAAGAAAGCGGTCACGGCTCCGAAGGTGGCATTGAAGGTATCGAGCACTATCTCACCCACAAATTCATCAGCCAGGTTTAAGGAGTTCGCCCATGTCCAAGCTCAATTTCAGCAGTCCTCGCGAAGCCGCGCGCGCGTTCACGCCAAAGCTGGCGCAATTCGTCGACTCGACGCTTTATCCGCAAATCTGGAGCGATCCCGCGCTGTCCCCGCGCGACCGTAGCCTGATCACCGTGGCGGCATTGATTGCCGCTGGTCACTCGGAAGAGTTGCCTGCCCACTTACGCCGCGCGGCTGGCAACGGTGTAACCCAAGGCGAACTGGCGGCAGCGATCACGCACCTGGCTTTCTATGTGGGCTTCCCTGGCGCCATCACTGCTTCTGCTATTGCCAACGCCACGTTCAGCGAAACGGAGAACAACTGAATGAAAGCCATCAACATCAGACAAGTCGGTGCGCCAGACGTCCTTGAACTCGTCGAAGTCGCCAATCCTGAAGTGCGGCCTGACGACCTGCTGGTACGTGTCTATGCCGCCGGGGTGAACCGTGCGGATCTGACGCATCGAACCGGTGGGTACGGCCATCCGAATTTCGGCGACTCGCTGATCATCGGCCTGGAAATCGCCGGCGAAGTGATCGGGAAAGGTAGCGCGGTGACGGGGTTCGAAGCAGGTGATCGAATCATGGGCGTGGTCGGAGGCGGTGCCTACGCCGAACTGGCACGCATCGATTACCGCATGGCCATGCACATCCCGGCGCAGCTTGACTATGTACACGCGGCGGCTATTCCAGAGGTCTTCGTCACGGCCCATGAAGCGATGATGCATCTGGCTCGGCTCAAGGCCGGCGATTCAGTGTTGATTCATGCGGCCGCCGGCGGCGTCGGGTCTGCCGCGGTGCAGCTGGCTTATGCCACGGGTGCCACGGTGTATGCGACGGCCGAAGGCAGCAAGTTGGCGCGTGTCGAGCATTTGGGCGCTGACGTGGCGATCGACTACAAGACGCAGGATTTCGCTGACGTAATCGCCGCCAAAACCCAGGGTCGCGGCGTCGATGTCATCATCGACTTTATCGGGGCGCCCTATTTCGCACGCAACATCGCATCCCTTGCAAAGGGCGGTCGCCTGGTTCAGGTGGGCATCCTCGGCGCAGGCGGCAACGTGACCGTAGCGCTGGAGGACATTCTTTACCGCCATTTGCAAATCATCGGTACGGTGATGAAGTCGCGTACGCAGCCGGAGAAGCACGACATGATCAAGCGCTTCCGCGAGCACTGGCTTGATCGCTTTGAAGGGGCCGGAAGCCTTGAGCCTGTCGTCGATAGCACGTTTGCGTTATCACGGGCTGCCGATGCTCACCGCCGAATGGAGTCTTCCGAGAACGTCGGGAAAATCATTCTGACGATGCAGCCTGAAGACTTGCTTTGAGTCTGGCCAAAACGGGGTGAAGACGCCTCCTGGAAAAATCGGCAAGACTATTTTGCTAACATCGCGCGCTCCAGCCCAATTGCACGAAGTAAACCGCAGGTATTTACATGTTCGACAGAAGCGATTTCGATCAACTATCGAGTGACCAGCAGATTTGTAGTGCTGCACGAAGTGAATATCGCGGTCTCTACTACGTCACCTATCCAAACGACGCCTTTCGATATTCTGAGTCGCAGGAGACCATCAGAATAACTCGCGCACCCAAACGGCATGGTGAAGACGGACTGAAATTCTGGCTCCAGGCGGAGTACCTGGATTGGCGACCTGAAAGTGACAGCCGTTTCCCGCAACACGTATCCGACGCCAAGTTTGAGAAAATCCCGGAAGCTGTTTTCAATCAGATGATTGTGGATCGGACGATTGATTTGATTGCTCCGCTCAAGCAACCGCTGCATGAGCCGACAGGTTTTGTCGGAGCGTTGTTGATGTACTCAATGAAGACGGATTTCATCGTTTCACTGTTCGCGGAGTATGAAGACGAGTACATCCATTTCCACTGGTACACGATTTCATAAGCTCTGGCACCAAGGGCTCACGCGGACGTTTCCGGGGTTTGGAAATGACGAGCCAATAGCGCCAGGCTGTTCACGTGCGCGGACAAAGAGGCCCGCCAGAACGGGCCTCGATTTCCTGCATTTATCGCTACATCGGTTTGACTATTGCAGCCCGCGCCCTGGCGTCGGGACCGATCTTGAACCAGATCGAGTACATCGCGGGCAGGAACACCAGCGTCATGACGGTGCCGACGAGCGTACCGCCAATCAGGGTATAGGCCAACGTCCCCCAGAACACCGAGTGTGTCAGGGGAATGAACGCCAGGATCGCCGCCAGGGCTGTCAACAGTACCGGTCGCGCACGTTGCACCGTGGCTTCGACGACAGCGTGAAACGGATCCAGCCCTTCTTGCACGTTGTGATGGATCTGACCGATCAAAATCAGCGTATTGCGCATCAGGATCCCCGACAGTGCAATCAACCCGACCAACGCATTGATGCCAAACGGCTGATTGAAAATGAGCAGTGTCGGCACCACGCCAATCAAGCCCAACGGCGAGGTCAGGAACACCATGATCATCGCCGAGATCGAACGGACCTGCACAATGATGATGACCAGGGTCATGGCGATCATGATCGGCAACAACGGCAGGATCGCCTTGCCGGCCTTGCCGGACTCTTCGATCGCACCCGCCTGCTCGATCCGGTAACCGGAAGGCAGTTTCTCGATGATCGGCTGCAGTTGCTTCAGCAGCGCACTGGAAACGTCCGGTGGCTGCAAGTCTTCGGCAATGTCGCCGCGCACGGTGATGGTCGGGGTGCGATCACGCCGGCGCAGGATCGGATCCTCCATGCGCACATCGACCTCGCCTATCTGCGACAACGGGACACGCTGCCCCGCCGCACCGACCAAGGTGAAGCCTTCGATTTGCTGCGGATCGAGCCGGATATCGCCCGCTGCCCGCCCCATGACCTGCACAGAACGAATGTCCTCACGCACCGCCGTGATCGGTACTCCGCTGAGCAGGAACTGCAACTGCTGTGCAACCGCAGTCGATGTCAGCCCCACTGCCTGCAGACGATCCTGATCCAAATTGAAATGCAACGACGGAGACAGCGGACCCCAATCAGTGTTCACGGTTCTCATCATCGGGCTGTCCTGCATCACGCCCCGCACCTGCTCGGCGATCACCCGCAACTTGGCCGGATCAGGCCCCATCACCCGGTAGGCCACCGGAAACGGCGAGTAAGGACCAAACACGATTTGAGTTGCCCTGAGACGCGCCTCCGGGGCGAGCCCTTGAGCGACCGCGTCACGAAAACGCAGTTTGAGGGTTTCCCGTGCCTCCTGACTGTCGGTCAGCACCACGATCTTGGCGAACGACGGATCGGGCAGTTCCGGCGCCATCGCCAGGAAGAAACGCGGCGCCCCTTGGCCAATATAGGCCGTGACGATTTTTGCCTCGTCTTGCTGGCGCAGCCAGGCTTCTACTTTGGCGGCCGTGGCGCTGGTCTGCTCGATGGAAGTGCCGTAGGGCATTTGCACCTCGATCATGACTTCGGGACGGTCAGAGGTCGGGAAGAACTGTTTTTTCACCAGGCCCATGCCCGCCGCTGCCACGAAGAACAGGACAATAACCATGCCCGCGACCAGCCATTTGCGCGCAATGACCCGAGTCAGAATCCGGCGGAAGCGGTTGTATCGCGGCGTGTTGTAGATCGCCGCATGTCCACCGTCCACCGCCTTGATATCCGGCAACAGTTTCACGCCCAGATAAGGGGTGAACGCCACTGCCACGACCCAGGAAGCGATGAGAGCTATGCCAACGATCCAGAACATGTTGCTGGTGTATTCGCCGGCCGTGGACTGAGCAAAACCGTTCGGCAAAAAACCGATCGCCGTCACCAGGGTTCCGGACAGCATCGGCGCCGCCGTGTGGCTCCAGGCATAGGCAGAGGCCTTGATGCGATCGTAGCCCTCCTCCATTTTCACCACCATCATTTCAATGGCGATGATCGCGTCATCGACCAGCAGCCCGAGCGCCAGAATCAACGACCCCAGGGTAATACGGTCAAAGTTTTTGCCGGTGGCTGCCATCACCACAAACACGATCGCCAGGGTCAAAGGCACGGCGGCGGCGACCACCACGCCGACACGCCAGCCCATGCTGAGAAAGCAGACGAGCATGACCACCAGCAGCGCGACGAAGAATTTGACCATGAACTCGCCGACGGCAGAGTCGATATTCACAGCCTGGTCGGTGACCTTCGAGAGGCTCATGCCCAGTGGCATTTCCTCATTGATCCTTGCGGTCTCGGCATCCAGCGCCTTGCCCAGATCAAGGCCGTTCCAGCCCTCACGCATCACCACTCCGAGCAACAGCGCCTCTTCGCCGTTATTGCGCACCAGAAAGGTGGCCGGGTCTTCGTAACCTCGTTCGACCGTCGCCACATCAGACAACTTGAGTGTCCGCCCCTGCACGATCACAGGGGTGTCGCGGATTTTTTGCAGCTTGTCGAACGCACCATCGAGGCGCAGAAAAACCTGTGGCCCGCTGGTGTCGATTGATCCGGCCGGGGTCAGTGCGTTCTGACTGTTCAGCGCGGCGAAGATGTCCTGCGGTGACAAGCCCAGGGTCGCCAACCGGTCATGCGAAAAGGAAACAAATATTCGTTCGGCTTGTTCGCCGATGATGTTGACCTTCTTCACCCCCGGCACATGCAACAGGCGCTGGCGCATGGACTCCGCATCGCGGACCAGCAGACGTTGCGGCTCGCCCTTGGCTTTCAGGGCGAACAGCGCAAAGGTCACGTCCGAATACTCGTCGTTGATCATCGGCCCGATGACGCCCGCCGGCAACTTGATCGCTTCATCGTCGAGTTTTTTACGCGCCTGATAGAACTCTTCCTGCACTTGCGAGGGCGGCGTGCTATCGAGCAACGAGACCATCGTGAAAGCGAGCCCTGGCCGCGTATAGGTTTCCGAGCGGTCGTACCATTTGAGTTCTTGCAGGCGCTTTTCCAGTGGCTCCGCGACCTGATCCTGCATCTCCTGTGCGGTCGCCCCCGGCCACGCCGTGATGACGGTCAACTGCTTGACCGTAAACGGAGGATCTTCGGCACGCCCCAGCTGGAAGAACGCCAGGGTGCCGGCAACGGCGATCAGGAAAATCAGAAAGACCGTGATCGAACGCTCGCGAACGGCGATGGCAGAGAGGTTGAATAGGCCCTCGCTCATGGACGACTCCCGGCAACGGTCGCCGCATCAGGCACGGGCATTCTTACTGCTTCACCTTCGCGCAACAGGTGAGCGCCCAGCGCCACAATCTGTTCGCCAACCCGGAGATCGCCAGCGACTCGGGCCGAATCGTCGCTCAACCCCAGCACCCGAACCGCTCGCCAGGTCACGGTTGGCGGTGTGCCGTCGATGACCCACACGCCAGGACCTTGACCCGCGTCGTAAAGCGCGGCAACAGGCACTTGCAACGATGCGGCAGGTGTCGAACCCTCGGCGATTCTGAGGGTGACTGTCGAACCTATCGGCGCATTGGCCAGCGCGCCTTCCAGTACGTAGCGCGCCTCGAACGTACGCGTCGTGCGATCTGCCGAATCGGAAAGCAACCTCAGTTTCGCGGTAACAGCACCCGAGGCGTCGCCATAGAGCGTGGCTTGCGCGGTGGATCCTGCTGCGGGGCGCAACGTCTCGGGCAAGTGCACGATGGCCTCGCGCTGCCCTGCCCGCGCCAGTCGAACCACCGGTTGTCCAGGGCTGACGACTTGTCCGGGTTCGGCGAGTGTTTCCACCACAACGCCGTCGGCATCGGCGACCAGCACCGCATAACCGGAAGCGTTGCGGGCTACGTCCGCTTGCGCTTCAGCAGCGCTGAGTTGCGCCTTGGCGGTATCTGCGGCGGCTTTGATCTGATCGTAGGCCGATGCGGAAATGGCGCCGGCGCTGACCAGAGTGCGATAGCGGGCTTCGTCATCGGCTGTCTGCCTGGCCCGGGCCCGGGCGGCGGTGACCGACTCCTGCTGCGCGCGTGCCTGCAACCCCAGGTCGATGGGGTCGAGCCGCATCAGCGGCTGACCGCGTTTGACGCTCTGCCCCGTGTCAACCAGACGCTCGAGCACCTTGCCCGAAACGCGAAACCCCAGATCGCCCTGAATGCGCGCCGTCACCACTCCCGTGAAGGTGCGAGAACCGTCAGCCGCAGCCTGAACGGCGGTGAACCTGACCAGAGGCGCCTGTGTGCGCGGGTCTGCAACGGATGAGGAATCACCGCACGCCGCCAGGGCGAGTGGCAACAGGCATGCGGCAATGGGGGAAATTCGAAGCCGGCGCATAGGTTCACTTACTGAAATAGGATGATCATCATATTCTCATCTTTGTGACCAATATCGTCAACAGTCACATTAAATGAGGTATTCGACGCTCCAGTTTTATCATTTATGCCGTGACTGCCTTTTCAAGCCTTAATTGACACGCTGTGACCATTGCTTAATATGGTCACAAAAATCTCGTTAAGGAACGCCGATGCCTCCCCTGCGCCCGATTGCTCTTTTGGTTAGCGCCAGCCTCATGGCAGGTTGTGCGGTGGGTCCGGATTACCATCGTCCAGACGCCCCGCTTTCAGATCATTACCTGGCGCGGTCTGCTGTCGAACCGCGATCCGGATCGACACCGGACAGCCTTGCCGCCTGGTGGGAAAGCTTTAACGATCCGCTACTGAGCAACCTCATCGACCAGGCCTTGCAGCAGAATCTGGACCTTGCACAGGCATCAGCGCGCGTCACCCAGGCCAAGGCCGGCCTGGGCGTCGCAAATGCAGCACTGCTGCCCTCGGCGAACATCAGCGCACAGGCGGCACGCGCTTATCAGTCCGTCGAGACGCCACTGGGCCAGGTGTTGAATTCAACACCCGGCTATGACCGTTACGGCAATGCCTACGAGGCCAATCTCGAGGCGGGCTGGGAAGTCGATGTCTTTGGCGGACTGCGCCGCGGGCGTGAGGCGGCACTGGCTGAGTATCAGGCCTCAGCAGCCGGTTTCACGGCGACGAGGTTGGCGATCGCTGCGCAAACGGCCGATATCTACATCACCCTGCGCGGATTACAGGCGCGGCTGGACATCGCCAACCGGCAAGTCGATACTCGGCGCGCGTTGCTGGAAAAGGTCCGGTTGCTTTACGGCAAGGGTCTGGCCGCGGAGTATCAGGTGCGCCAGGCCGAGGGTGAGTTGTCGCAAGTCGAGGCGACCGTTCCGGTACTGCAAAGCGGTCTGGAAGCAGCAATGAATGCGATGGACGTACTGCTCGGCACGCCTCCCGGCACTCACCGCACGCAACTGGCACGTGAGGACGAAATTCCCGATGTGCCGTCGCTGACTGCGCTGGGCACACCGGCAGATCTGCTGCGGCGCAGACCGGACCTGATCGTGGCCGAACGCCGCCTTGCGGCCTCTAACGCGCGTATCGGCGAAGCGATTGCCGAGTACTACCCGAAATTTTCTCTCAGCGCCTTGCTGGGCAGCGCGACAGCCGTCTCCGGCGGCAATCTTTTCACTGGTGGCGCAAGCCAGTCTGCCGGTGTCTTGGGTTTGCGCTGGCGGCTTTTCGACTTCGCACGCATCAACGCCCGGATCGATCAGGCCAAAGGTCAGGAATCAGAAGCATTGGCGGCCTATCGCCAGTCGGTACTGCGTGCCACCGAAGATGTAGAGAACGCGGTGTCCTCACTGGTGAATCGGCAAGCCCAGACCACCACCCTTACCGGCGGCGAAGCCGCGCTGACTCAAGCTCGCCAGTCCTCGTTCACCGCCTATGAAAAAGGCACCGCGAGCCTGATTGATGTCCTGCACGCCGACGAAACACTGTTGCAGGCCTCCGACGCCAGAGCGCAGGCGCGGACGGAATCGGCCCGTGCGGCGGTGGCGGTATTCAAGTCACTTGGTGGTGGCTGGCAACCCACTGAATCACAACCTGTAGCGGCACGCTGAGCAGCACCACCAGATCGCTTTCAGGTCAGGGCATCAGGCTGCGCAAAATGAGGTTCGAGGTCAGCGTGGGCGCTACCTCGATAAAATCGAGATTGTGCTGCAGCAGCAACGGGTTGACGAAGGGACGCAGAGCCAGATGAATCGCCTCGACGGTCTCGTCCAGCGGA
This sequence comes from Pseudomonas sp. B21-021, assembly GCF_024749205.1. Taxonomy (NCBI): domain Bacteria; kingdom Pseudomonadati; phylum Pseudomonadota; class Gammaproteobacteria; order Pseudomonadales; family Pseudomonadaceae; genus Pseudomonas; species Pseudomonas sp. B21-021. The sequence goes on along the minus strand of NZ_CP087192.1, from coordinate 3,016,569 downwards.
GTCTTGCGCTCGAACTCTCCGAGCTCTCGCCCTTCACGCACGATGTCGAAAATAAAGCGCTTGATCTGCTCCTCATACACCTGAGCACTTGGCCAACGCTCCGCTGCCGAGAATGCCGCGATGTCGTAAAGCTTGCGATCATTGAAGAACAGGTCCACACCCGTGGCAATCACGGTCTTCACCAGCCGGCGTAAACGCTCGGTCGGCGAAATCGCCTCTGCGTTAACAGCCTGTTCGACCGCTGCAACCATTTGCCCCAGACAATTTGAGCAGATCGCTTCGCCGATCGCCTGCTTGGAATCAAAGAATTTATAGATGTACGCCTTGGAAAAACCGATGGCCCTGGCCAGATCGGAAACCGTGGTTTTGCCATAGCCGTATTGGCTGAAGTGTTCATTGGCTGCCGCGACGATCTGATCACGAATGTCGTGATCGACTGGGCCACGTGGGCCGGGCGAAGATATGGATGGCTGATTCATGGGCGTAGCTTACTCACCCTGTCGAGGTCTTACAAATCGTGACCAATAGAGTACATATTCACGAAAAACGGCTGTCTAAAACGGGCTGACGTTCAAGTCATCGAACAGGGCGGATCAGTCCTTCTACAAGGTTTCTACTTCATCGACCGGCAACACCGGCAATGAAGCAAACATTTCGGCGCGGCATACCTCAAGGATTTCATCCGCCAGGGCGGAATCATCCGGGCAGGCGCGTGACAGGATGATTGCGCCGAGCGCACGCGACAGCAGGTCGATCATTTTCTTTCTCCCCTCGCCCTCCCCAGCATCCGGCCCTGTCGGATATTTTTCCCCCAGAGTTTGCAGGGTGCGTTCAATGCCTTCGGCAAACGTGGCTTTCACATCGTCCGACTGACGCGCCGCGTCGCCACACAGTGCGGCCATCGTGCAACCGCTGCCGCGTCCGTCGCGATGTTCTCTGTTCACATAGACGTTGATGAAACCGGGAACATCGAGCGCCTGGGCGCCGGTCAACGATTTGCCGAGACTGCAGGCCGAAGCTTCGGCCATCAGGTCAGCCTTCGAGCCGAAGTGTTTGTAGAAGCCTCCATGGGTGAAACCGGCAGCCGCCATGAGATCCGCCACACCGACGCCGTCAAAGCCACGCTCACGGAACAGCTCTGAGGCCGTCTCAACGATGTGTTCTCGATTGGCCTGCGCCTGGGCCTTGGTCACTCTCACGTGCAATACCTCGTGTTTAGCGGTAATTCCTGCGTCCGATGATACATAGATGTCGGCCATAATCAAAACCGTTGACAGTTTAGATTTCGATCATCATCCTAATTTCACACCCACCGATCTCCATTCACGGGCACGGAAGATTCATCAGATGACCAAGCAGACTCTGTTCACCCCTTACACCCTTGGCAGTCTCACGCTGTCGAACCGCGTCGTTCTCGCGCCGCTGACACGCAACCGCGCAGGCCAGGGCTTTGTCCCCAGCGAATTCGCGGCCGTCTATTACACCCAGCGCGCCAGCGCCGGCTTGCTGATCAGCGAAGCTACACAGATTTCCCGACAGGGCCAGGGTTATCAGGACACCCCCGGGATCTACACGCAGGCGCAGATAGACGGTTGGCGCACGGTCACCGATGCGGTTCACGCCAAGGGCGGAAAAATCTTCCTGCAGCTGTGGCATGTCGGCCGCGTCTCACACGTTGACCTGCAAGAAAACGGCGCCGCACCGGTGGCCCCTTCTGCGCTGCGTGCCGCGACCAAAGTGTTCGTCAACAACCGCTTTGAAGACGTCTCCGAACCCCGCGCCCTGGAAACCAGCGAACTGCCGGGGATCGTCTCCGATTTCCGCCAGGCCGCGGCCAACGCGGTCGCCGCCGGGTTCGACGGCGTGGAGATTCACGGTGCAAACGGCTATTTGCTGGATCAATTCCTCAAGGACAACGCCAATCTGCGCACCGACGCTTACGGCGGTTCGATTGAAAACCGTGCGCGTCTGTTGCTCGAAGTGACAGCGGCCGTCGTCAATGAGATCGGCGCGGATCGCACTGGCGTGCGCCTGTCTCCCGTGTCGCCGGCCAACGGCGTATCCAGCAGCGATCCGCAGGCGCAATTCAATTACGTCGTCGAGCAACTCGACGCCCTCGGTGTGGTTTATCTGCACGTGGTCGAAGGCGCGACTGGCGGCCCTCGCGACGTGGCCCCTTTCGATTTCGGCGCCCTGCGCCAGCGCTTCAAAAACACCTATATCGCCAACAACGGCTATGACCTGGACCTGGCGAACGCGCGGCTCGCCGAAGACCAGGCCGACCTGATCGCCTTCGGTCGCCCGTTCATCGGCAACCCGGATCTGGTGGAGCGCCTCAAGCAGGGCGCGCCGCTGTCCGCTTTCAATCCCGCCACCCTCTACGGCGGCGGCGCGGCGGGCTACATCGACTACCCGGCTCTCGCTGAATCGAGCGTCAGCGCAAGCTGAGCGCGTTCCGTTTCTCACCTCCTGAAAAAGAGATACCCCATGAGCACTCGCCCTACTGTTCTCATCACCGGCGCCTCCACCGGTATCGGCGCCGTCTATGCCGAACGCTTCGCCAAACGTGGCCACGATCTGGTACTGGTCGCCCGCGATCAGGCTCGCCTGGACACACTGGCAGCGCGCTTGCGCAGCGAGCACGACGTCGCCGTCGATGTCATCCCGGCAGACCTGACCCAACTCAGCGATCTGACCACCGTTGAAAGCCGCCTGCGCGACGACGCCCGCATCGGCATTCTCGTCAATAACGCCGGCGCCGCGCTGTCCGGCCACTTCGTCGATCAAAGCACCGACAGCGTTGCGCAACTGGTCGCCCTGAACACCACGGCGCTGGTGCGGCTCGCCAGCGCCATCGCCCCACGCCTGGCCAAGGCCGGCGACGGCGCAATCATCAACATCGGTTCGGTGGTGGGCCTGGCGCCGGAGTTCGGCATGAGCGTCTACGGTGCGACCAAGGCCTTTGTGCTGTTCCTTTCCCAGGGCCTGAGCCTGGAGCTTTCGCCTCAGGGCGTCTACGTGCAGGCCGTGTTGCCCGCCGCCACTCGCACGGAAATCTGGGATCGCTCCGGCGTCGACATCAACACCCTGAGCGAAATCATGGAAGTGGGTGATCTGGTGGATGCCGCACTGGTTGGTTTCGATCGTCGCGAACCTGTGACCATCCCGCCGCTGCACGAAGCCGAGCGCTGGGATGACCTGCAGGGCGCACGTCAGGGCCTGCTGGGACAAATCCGCCAGTCTGCGGTTGCCCAACGCTACCAGACGCCACAGTGATTTTTTGCTAGCGAGCATTCGCGGCAGATTCGATGCAGGCACAGGGCATTGCATCGAATCCTGCCCGCTGGCCGGAGTGACAATGAGTTCAATACAGACAAATTCCCGCTCGGGTTCGCCGACGTCATTCATCGACGCGGCGAACCAGTCGATCACGGTCAACGGCATTCCCTTCGCCTATCGCGACACTGGGCCCGCAACCGGCATGCCCCTGGTACTGTTCAACCATTGGGGCGCGGTACTGGACAACTTCGACCCCGCGATCATCGATGGCCTGGCGCAAACCAGACGCGTCATCACCACCGACTATCGCGGCATCGGCAACTCGGGTGGAACCGCGCCACTGACGGTGGGCGAAATGGCCGACGATGCCATCCAGCTGATCAGGGCGCTGGGGCTGAAAACCGTGGATGTGCTCGGTTTCTCCCTCGGAGGTTTCGTCGCTCAGGACATTGCCCTCAAGGCGCCTGACTTGGTACGCCGGTTGATTCTGACCGGTACTGGACCGGCGGGCGGCACCGGCATAGACAAGGTCGGCACAGTTTCATGGCCATTGATCCTCAAAGGTTTGCTGACCCTGCGCGATCCCAAGTTCTACCTTTTCTTCACCTCGTCGGCCAATGGGCGACGGTCTGCCTCGCAGTATTTAAGACGCCTCAAGGCACGCAAGAAAAATCGCGACAAGGGCCCGACGCCCCGCGCTTTCCTGCGGCAATTGAAAGCCATCACCGCGTGGGGCAGACAACCGCAACAAGCGCTTGGACGCTTGCGCACGCCGACGCTGGTCGTCAACGGCGACAACGACATCATGGTGCCCAGCGTTAACTCGTTTGAACTGGCCAGGCTTATCCCCAACGCACAGTTGGTGATTTTTGAGGATGCCGGGCACGGCGGGATTTTCCAGCATCACGCCGACTTTGTGGCCAAGGCGCAGGCGTTTCTCGATGCTTGACCACGTCACGCAGCAACACCGCAACCCACCGACTACCCTCCGTACAACCAGCAAGAGCCGCACCACGATGAAAGCATTTCTGATTGATGGCTATGGCAAGAATCCCGGACGCATTGGCGAAGCGCCCGCCCCTGCAGTCGGTGCCCACGACGTCTTGATCGAGGTCCATGCGAGCAGCGTCAACGTGCTGGATTCGAAGATCAGCAAAGGCGAGTTCAAACTGATCCTGCCCTACGCCTTTCCGTTGATCCTGGGCAATGACCTGGCGGGGGTTGTGGTTGAAGTCGGCCCGCAGGTGACACGCTTCAAACCGGGAGACGAGGTATACGCTCGCCCGCCCGAAGCGCGGATCGGGACGTTCGCCCAATTGATCGCCGTGAACGAAAACGCGGTCGCCCTGAAACCCGCCAATACCGACATGGCACAAGCCGCATCCCTGCCCTTGGTTGCACTGACCGCCTGGCAAGTACTGGTTGAAACCGCCCGGTTGCAAAAGGGCCAGAAAGTGCTGATTCACGCGGGTTCCGGCGGCGTCGGCACAATTGCGATTCAGCTTGCCAAACACCTCGGTGCGTTTGTCGCCACAACTACCAGCACCGCCAATGTCGAATGGGTCAAAGCGCTGGGGGCCGATCTAGTCATCGACTATAAACAGCAGAACTTCGAAAATGTGCTGCGTGACTACGACGTGGTGCTGAACAGCCTTGGCGCCGACGTGCTGGAGAAATCACTCGCGGTCCTGAAACCCGGTGGTCAACTCATTTCCATCTCGGGCCCACCCACTGTGCAGTTCGCGAGGGAGCAAGGATTGTCCTGGCCATTGCAGCAAGTCATGCGACTGCTGAGTCTTGGCATTCGTCGCAAAGCGCGCAAGCAGGATGTCAGCTACGCGTTCGTGTTCATGCGGGCCAATGGCGCTCAACTGCAACACATCACCGCGCTCGTGGAGGACGGGATCATCAAACCAGTGGTTGATCGTTCCTTCCCCTTTGAATCAACGGCTGAAGCATTGAAGTACGTTGAGCAGGGACGCGCCAAGGGCAAGGTCGTTGTTTCTCTCAAATGACCACGCCGCCTACTCATGAGTCGACCATAGAAACTGCACAGCTTTTACTGCTTGAGCGCTCATCATCCGAAGTGATTTCGCCAGAGGTGCAGGAACAGCAAACGCCGCAACCGGATGTTGCGCGGGTTGAACCGCCCGTTATCGTTTGGCGCAGTTTGATGCTTGAGCCATAAGGCGAAACCGGTTGCAGGTGATCTCGTCAGGCTGTCGCGTTCGGCTCGACAAGATGAACTTCCGTGGCATTGCGTCCGGCCAGCCAGGCCAGCACAGACGCGGCGACCAGGACAGCGGCGCTAAGCTCGAAGGTGGCTTTGTAGCCGCTCAAATCAAAGGCCAGACCGCCAACGATTGCGCCGCCGGCGATCGCCAGTTGGACGATGGCCACCAGCAAGCCGCCTCCGGCTTCCGCATCATCCGGGAGCGTCTGCGCCAGCCACGTCCACCAGCCGACCGGTGCGGCCGTGGCGACCAGCCCCCAGAGTCCGAGCAACACGGCGGTCAGCACCGGCGATTTGCCGAAGCTGACCAACGCCAGCGCAATCACCGCCATGATCAGCGGAATGGCGGTCAGCGTGCGGTAGAGACCACGGCCCATAAACCGTTCGATCAGAAAGGTGCCGATAAAACCTGCCACTCCAAGCCCCAGCAGCATGAAGGACAAGGTTGAGACACTGACGCCAGTCACGCCTTCAAGAAAGGGCCGTAGATAGGTGAACAGCATGAACTGCCCCATGAAAAAGACACTCACGGCGACCATGCCCAAGGCCACTGGCAATTGCTTCATCAGACGCAGAACGTTGCCGCTACCTGCCTGGCGTTCGGCCTTGAAGGACGGCAGGCTGATCAGCAGCCACACGGCGGCAAGCACCGCGACCGGAACCACACAGAAGAATGCACCGCGCCAGCCGATCAACGAGCCGAGAAAGCTGCCCGCCGGAGCGGCGATGACCGTGGCCAATGCGTTACCGCCATTGACGATGGCCAGCGCGCGGGAAACCTGTTCAGGCTTCACCAGGCGCATGGCAGTCGCCGCCGACAACGACCAGAAACCACCAATCGCAATCCCGATCAAGGCACGTCCAAACATGAAGGACGGGTAGCCCGGGGCGAACGCGACGACCGTACCGGAGACGATCATCAGCAGGGTCAGGCCCAGCAGAAGCTGCTTGCGTTCGATGCGAGCGGCGACCGAGGCGATCAACAAACTGGTGATCAAGGCAAAGGCACCGGACACGGAAATCCCCTGCCCGGCCTGGCCCTCAGTGATGTGCAGGTCCGCCGCAATCGGCGTCAGCAGGCTGACAGGCATGAACTCTGAAGCGACCAGAGCGAATGCCGCTAACGACATCGCCAGCACGGCGCTCCAGCCGCCTGTTCTTTTAGAAGGATCTGTAGAAGGAAACGTCATGGGAACTACCTGTGGTGCGAAAAACGTGTGGGGGGGTGATGCGCAGGGGCAAACAGTTTGTCGCCTATCCGGGCAGTGCCCCTGTAACAGATAGACACATTCTCCCGGTCAGTCCGGTGCTTCCCTAGCGCATTCCTCTTGAATGCTTGCCTGATCCTCTGGCGATGCAGGGTCATGGATAGGAAACGTCGCGCGCGCGCATTAGAGTTCGGTCAAAGGAGCGAGCCCACATGATCCCGACCCCTCTGCCCCAGGAATCACCTTTGGCACGGCACATCGACCCGCACGTGCGCGCACCGGGTGACTTCGCCACGTCGATACCCGGGCTGTCGCTGTTTCGTCGCGACCAGCCGGCGCCCCCCGTGGTGTGCATGATCGGACCCAGCCTGATTCTCGTGGGCCGCGGCGAAAAGCGCCTGTGGGTGGGTGGTGAGGGTTACAGCTATGACCCGTCGCGGTTTCTGGTCACGTCGCTGGACCTGCCCGCCAACTCCGAAGTGTTGCTCGCCAGTCCTGAACAGCCCTGTGTCGGCCTCGTACTGAAGCTGGATGTCAGCATGCTTGCCGAGGTCATCACCAAGAGCGGCTTGCCCGCGAAACGCCAGCCATCAACGGGTACGGGCGCTGCGATCGGCAGCCTGTCGTCAGCTTTGGAGGACGCGCTCGATCGCCTGCTGGCATTGCTCGATGAACCCGAGGCGATCCCGGTCCTGGCGCCGCTGATTCTGCGGGAAATCCATTATCGGCTGCTGCACACCGACCAAGGCCCACGACTGCGGCAGATCACTGCCGTCGACGGTCAGGGTTATCGCATCGCCAAGGCCATTGACTGGCTCAAGGTCAACTACACCGATGCCCTGCGCATCGACGATCTGGCCGCGCGGGTGCAGATGAGCGCGCCGACCTTTCACCATCATTTCCGCCAGCTCACCGGCATGAGTCCGCTGCAGTACCAGAAATGGCTGCGGCTCAACGAAGCGCGCCGACTGATGCTGATCGAGCGCCTGGACGTGTCGCGGGCGGCGTTTGCGGTCGGCTATGAAAGTCCTTCGCAGTTCAGTCGCGAATATGGCCGGCTGTTCGGCACCGCACCGAGTCGTGACATGGCCCTTTTGCGTGGGCAGCCATTCGAGGCAGAAGCCCTCGGCACAGTCGCGAATTGAAAGTAAACCGGTGATGCGCCTCGCCGCGTGTCACCGCTCATAACAATGCACGTCAACCGATGATCAGCGGGTGAATCATGGAACTACGAATCAACCAGAAGACCTATCAGGTCGATGCCGACGCCGATACGCCCTTGCTGTGGGTGATCCGCGATGATCTGGGCATGACCGGCACCAAGTACGGCTGCGGACTGGCGCAATGCGGCGCCTGCTCGGTGCTGGTGGACGGCAACGTCGTGCGCTCGTGCGTCACGCCGGTGGCGGGTGTGGTCGGCCGCGAGGTCACCACCATTGAGGCCATCGAGGCCGATGACGTGGGCAAACGGGTCGTCTCGACCTGGGTCGATCTGCAGGTCGCCCAGTGCGGCTACTGCCAGTCCGGGCAGGTGATGGCTGCCACCGCGCTGCTCAAGCAGAACCCCAAACCGAGTGATGCGCAGATCGAGGCGGCGATGGTCAATCTGTGCCGCTGCGGTACGTACAACGCCATCCATGCCGCCGTGCATGAACTTGCCGGCAAGGGGGACGCGTGATGAACGTTCGTATCGATCCTTCACAACACGCTTCAGTCCTGGATCTGCAGGAACCGATCAATGTGTCGCGCAGACGTTTTCTGACCGGTACCGCCGTCGGCGCACTGGTGCTCGGCTTCGGTCTGCCACTCGGTGCGACACGGGTGCAAGCTGCAGCAACGGCGACTGCCGAGCGCGGCACACAGGTCCCGGCGTTTCTCGAGATCCGCCCGGACAACCGCGTGCGTCTGCTCTGCCCGTTCATGGAAGGTGGACAAGGGACGTTCACCGCCATGGCGCAGATCGTCGGTGAAGAACTGGATGCCGATCCGGCGACCTTCCTGGTCGAAGCCGCGCCACCTGGCGAAGCCTATGTGGTGATGGAAAACGGTATGCGCATCACCGGCGGCAGTATGTCGGTGCGCATGAGTTACCCGGTCATGCGCCGCCTCGGTGCCCTTGCCCGCGCCATGCTCTTGCAGGCGGGCGCGCAGCAACTGGGCGTGCCGGTGAGCGAGTTGAGCACCGAGCCTGGCAAAGTGGTGCACGCCAAATCGGGCCGCTCGCTGGCCTACGGTGAACTGGCCGAGCGCGCGATGGATCTGCCGGTTCCCGATCCGGCCTCTGTGAAGCTGCGTGATCCGAGTCAGTTCCGCTGGATCGGCAAACCGGTGAAGCGCCTCGATGCCTACGACAAGTCCACGGGCAAGGCGCTGTACAGCATCGATCTGAAGGTTGACGACATGCTGCATGCCGCCGTTCAACATGCCCCGCGCCTGGGGATGACCGTGGGCAACCTGCGCAACGAAGACCAGGTCAAGGCGATGAAAGGCGTACATTCCGTGCATCGTCTGCCCGGCGCCGTGGCGGTGGTCGCCGAGCGCTGGTGGCACGCCAAACGTGCGGTCGAGGCGATCCAGGTCGACTGGCAAGAGCCAAAGGCCGATAGCAAAGTGCGGCCGATGCCCGCCGACTTTTCCAGCGATGCCTGGTTCAAGCGCCTCGCCGAAGACAAGGGCCCGGCCAAAGATGATGAAAACGAAGGCGACGTGGCTGCGATGCTCAAGGGAAGCAAAACCCTGATCGATGCCACTTACCACAACCAGTATTTGAACCACGGCCAACTGGAGCCTCCGTCGGCATTGGCCCGATTCAATCCGGACGGTTCGCTGGAAGTCTGGCTGCCGAATCAGGCGCCGGACATGTTCCGTGCCGACATCGCCAAACGCACGGGCCTCGATCTTTCGCGCATCACCTTGCATTCGCCACTGCTGGGTGGGTTCTTCGGCCGGCATTTCCTCTATGACTCGGCCAGTCCGTATCCGCAGGCGATTGCGCTGTCCAAGGCAGTTGGCCGTCCGGTCAAGCTGATCTGGAGCCGCGAAGAAGAGTTCTTGCGTGACGTGCTCCGCCCGGTTGCCGCCGTGAATTTCCGCGCGGCACTGGACAACGACGGCTGGCCGCTGGCAATCGAAGCGGTCAGTGCCACCGAAGGGCCGACCGAAGCCCTCGCCGGCAAGCAAGGTGAAAAGCTCGACCCGACTGCGCTTGAAGGCTTGTCGGGCAAGTCCTACGCGATCCCCAACAAGCGCATCGCGCAGATCTACGTCAAAGGCCCGGCCATGCTCGGTTACTGGCGCTCGGTGGGTAATTCCCTCAACGACTTCTTCTATGAATCGTTCCTCGATGAACTGGCCGACAAGGGGGGCAAAGACCCATTCGAGCTGCGCCTGCATTTGCTGCGTGACAACAAACGCCTGACCACGCTGCTGCAAGCGGTGGGTGAACTGTCCGGAGGCTGGAAGCGCGGCCCGTTTACCGCCGAGGATGGCAGCCGACGTGCGCGAGGGGTGGCCATGGCTTCGCCGTTCGGTACCGAGACGGCGGTGATCGCCGAGGTGTCCATCGAGAACGGCCAGGTCAAGGTGCATGACATCTGGCAAGCGATTGATCCGGGCAGCATCGTCAACCCGGCGATTGTCGAGGCTCAGGTGAATGGTGCCGTGGCGTTGGGACTGTCGCAAACGCTGGTGGAGGAAGCCGTGTGGGTGGATGGTAAACCGCGGGCGCGCAACTACGACTTGTATCCGATCCTGCCGCCTGCGCGGATGGCACGCGTTCACGTGCGTGTGGTCGAGAGCGGGGAAAAAATGGGTGGCATCGGTGAACCGCCATTGCCTGCGGTCGCGCCCGCTGTCGCTAACGCGGTGGCAGCGCTAACCGGTCAGCGGGTGCGCAGCCTGCCCCTGAGCCGACACACCTTCACCTGATCAGCGCCGGAGCGTTCATGAATAACAGCCGATTCGCAAGAACCGCTGGCTGGCTGGCCGTGCCGTGCCTGGTCGCGGCAGGCCTGCTGGCCTGGTACGTCACCCGCGAGCCAGTCTCGCGCCTGGAAAACCACCATATCGCCGTGGCCGACATCGACCCGGCATTGGTCGCTCGGGGCGAATACGTCGCCAGGTTGAGTGATTGCGTGGCCTGTCACAGCGTGCCGGATGGCGCGCCGTTCGCCGGTGGGCTGGAAATGGCCACACCGCTGGGCGCGATCCATGCGACCAATATCACCCCGGACACGGAGACCGGCATCGGTCACTACAGCTTGGCGGACTTCGACCGTGCCGTGCGCCACGGCGTAGCTCCCAACAGTCGCCGGTTATACCCGGCGATGCCCTACCCGTCCTATGCCAAGCTCAGTGACGATGACGTGCGTGCGCTGTATGCGTTCTTCATGAAAGGCGTGGCGCCGGTCAAACAGGCGAACATCCCGAGTGCGATTCCGTTTCCGCTGAACCTGCGTTGGCCGATTGCACTGTGGAACGGTGTGTTTGTCGACGCCGAGCCCTACGTAGCCAAACCGTCGCAGGATGAACGATGGAACCGCGGTGCTTATCTCGTGCAGGGCGCCGGGCACTGTGGCAGTTGCCACACGCCGCGCAGCCTGGCGTTCAACGAGAAGGCACTGGATGAGTCCGGCAAGCCATACCTCGCCGGCGCCCTGCTCGATGGCTGGTACGCACCGAGCCTGCGCGATGACCACAACACCGGGCTGGGCCGCTGGAGCGAGCAAGAGATCGTGCAGTTCCTCAAGACCGGTCGCAACCAGCACGCGGTGGTCTACGGCTCGATGACCGAGGCGTTCAACAACTCCACGCAGTTCATGAGCGATGATGATCTGACCGCGATTGCCCACTACCTGAAGTCGCTTCCCGGCGATCGTGAACGGGATGGCGCACCCTGGCAGTACCAAGCGGTTTCGGCAGCGCAACGTCTGGACTCGCCCGGTGCGCATACCTACGTGACACGCTGTGCGTCTTGCCACGGTCTGGACGGCAAGGGTCAATCGCAATGGATGCCGCCGCTGGCCGGCGCGACTTCTGCACTGGCCAAGGAAAGCGCCTCGGCGATCAACATCACCCTCAATGGCGCGCAACGTGTGGTGGCGGCCGGCGTGCCGGATGCCTATCGCATGCCGGCCTTCCGTGAGCAGCTGTCGGATCAGCAGATCGCCGAAGTGCTGACCTTCATGCGCAGCACCTGGGGCAATCACGGCAACGCTGTGGATGCGAACACGGTTGGCAAACTGCGTGAGCACACCGATCCGGCCAGCAGCAGTCCGATCATCCTGCAGATGCGCTAGAGGAGAGATTGATAAAACATCGACTTGCGGGTCCCGCGCACGGCGCGGGACTGGCTAGCCGCCGGCGAGCGCGCCTTGCCCCCAGACTGCTCAGTGCGGACTGGCAGTCGGACGAACCACAATCTCACTCACATCAACATCGTCAGGCTGCTCGATGGCATAGGCGAGCGCTCGCGCAATGGCGTCTGCATTGAGTGCCACACGACGGAAGGCTTTCATTTCCTCGCGTGCCACCTCATCGGAAATCGTATCGGCCAGTTCGGACTCGACCACACCCGGGCACACCACGGTCACCCGGATCTTGTCCGTTTCCTGGCGCAAGCCATCCGAGATAGCCCTGACTGCGAATTTGGTCGCGCAGTAGACCGCAGCGGTCGGAGAAACCGCCAGGCCACCAATGGACGAGATATTGATGACCTGCCCGAAGCCCTGCGCCTGCATGTCCGGCAAGACGGCGGCAATACCGTGCAGCACACCGCGAACGTTGACATCAAGCATCTGGTTCCATTCATCGACCTTCAACGAAGCCAGCGGAGACAAAGGCATCACCCCCGCGTTGTTGATGATCACATCGACCTTGCCATGTTGCGTCTTGGCGAACGCCACGAAGGCGTGCATCGATTGCAGATCCGTAACGTCCAGTGCGCAGGCACTTGCGGAGCCCCCTTCGGCCTGGATCTCGCTGACCAGTTTGTCCAGACGCTCGGTACGGCGGGCGCCGAGAACCACATGCGCGCCTTTGGCGGCGATCAACCTGGCCGCTGCTTCGCCAATACCACTGCTTGCACCGGTAATCAGGACGACTTTGTTTTGAATGTTCGACATATCCGTAGCTCCTGCTGTCTGTATTGAAGTTCAGCACCGACCGCTGAAGACGCGTTCGTTACTGCGGGGTACGTCGAAAAGATTAAGGGCACGAGCCTCGTCGACGCGTGCCGAAACCTGCGCAACTTTTGCCTATTCGTGTCTGTGTGCATCGCCTGCAAATTTGTAATTAAGCGCCGCTCACGCCCCACGGAACTCGCTGGGCGTTACGCCCACTTCACGACGAAAGACCTGCGAGAAGTGACTGGGGCTCGAGTAGCCGACCTCCAGCCCGACGTCGATGATGCTAAGGCGGGTTTCCAGTAGCAGGTGCCGCGCACGAACCATGCGCAAGCGGATGAAGTACTGCGATGGCGAAAGCCCTGTCGCCCGCTTGAACAGGCGGCTGAAGTGGTACTCGCTCAGCTCGGCAAGGCTGGCCAGTGTTGCCAGGCTGAATTCAGCGCTCAGATGCGTGTTCATGGCGTCAGTGACTTTGCGCAATTTGTAGGCTTGCAAGGCGTTGACCCGACGCCCGGGCTGGCCTTCATCGAGATAGCTGCGCACCAGATGCACGGCCAGTGCCTGCGCCAGAGAGCGGGTGAAAAGACCGCTGGGTGAGCGTTCCAGAACCAGTTCAGTGCGCAACTGCTCCATCACAAATGCGACGCGCTTGTCCCGTGCCCCTGAAACATCGCGCAAACGCACAGACCCGGCGTGCTGACCCGACAGCTCTCGAGACGCTTGCTCGATCAGCGGCAGCCCGAGATAAAGATGCATGACTTCGAAGGTATCGCCTCCGTGCGTCTGCCAGCGCATTTCATACGGCTCATCGGAGCTGGTGAGGAAAAAATCGCCGGCACTGACCTGCGCAGCTTCCCACTCGCCACCCAATGCGCGCTCCTCCACCCTGGCCGCCCCGGCCAGAACCAGAACGAGCAACGGCTCCACCACTGCAAGCACGAGAATGGGTTCGGTAACACTGCGATGGGTGAACAGCTGAATCACAACATCCGTGATTTCCGGGCGCGAGGGTAACGCCTGCGGTTCGCCTGGCAGGAACTCAGCCATCGACTCGCCGGTGATGCGCAAGTCTCGAGAAGATGTCGACATCTGTTCCTGGGAGGTACGCCCGGTATTTGCCATGAACTCGTCCTTTTCAGATTCGGCTGTGCCAAGCCCGACAGGTCTTGGATGCTTGCCCGCACGCCGCGTCAGCAGACCGGCTCGATGATATCGGGCTTTTGCCGTGGATTGAATCGAGCACCGAACCTTCCTCACTGACATTCAGCGCAAAACCCCGACAGCGCGGGCAATCCCACGAAAGCCGACTTCGCTTCGCTGCGAGACAGTGGGCCTGTCGCCGATGACAGCGCCTCGCCGGCGCCAACACGGCTTGTCGCTACTCGATCAAATCGCTGGAGAACATCATGAACGACTTCAAGAACAGCACCCCAAACGAAGTGGCCGGTAAAGTTGCGCTGGTCACTGGCGCGGCCAGTGGCATCGGCAAGGCCATCGCACTGCTGCTGCATGCCCGCGGCGCCCAGGTCATTGCTGAAGATATAAACCCTGAGGTTGAAGCGCTGGCCCGCCCAGGCCTGATCCCCCTGGTGGCAGACATCACTCAGGACGGAGCAGCCGAACGCGCGGTCGCCCTGGCCGTCGAGCAATTCGGTCGGCTGGACATTCTCGTCAACAACGCCGGCATCATCATCAACAAACTGGTCATCGACATGACCCGCGAAGACTGGGAACGCATTCAGGCGGTCAACGCCACGGCGGCCTTTTTGCATAGCCGGGAGGCGGTCAAAGCGATGATGCCCAACAAGTCCGGATCGATCGTCAACATCGCGTCCTACGCTTCCTATTTCGCCTTCCCCACCATTGCCGCCTACACCGCTTCCAAAGGCGCGCTGGCCCAATTGACGCGCACCCTGGCGCTTGAGGTCATTGGCCACGGCATCCGCGTCAACGCTGTCGGTGTCGGCGATGTGGTGACCAACATCCTCAACAATGTGGTCGACGACGGCCCTGCCTTTCTCGCCCAACATGGCGAAGCGGCGCCGATCGGCCGCGCCGCCCAACCGGAAGAAATCGCCGAAGTGGTCGCGTTCATCGCCTCGGATCGGGCCAGCTTCATGGTCGGTTCGGTGGTCATGGCCGACGGCGGGATGACAGTCACGGCCGGCTGAGCCGCAGCACAAACGCGCCGCAGGACATGCCCGACCAGCCCGAGAGGATCAGGCAAATCTGCGGCAGTTTCGTCCTAACACCGCTGCGCCCGGCTACGTAATCTGAAAGCACGCAACGGATGCACACACAGGCCACGGCAGGCCGCTCAGATGAACAACGTCAATGAGGACTGAACAATGAAAAACGCAAAACGGCTTTCCCTTTCACTGTTGATCGGCGCGATGGTGGCCTGCGCGATCAACCTTTCCTCGACCGGCCTGTACCTGGCCGCTGACGGATCTGACCGAACTCCCGGCATGCGCGTGAGTGAAGGCGGCAGTGACCGCACACCAGGGTTCCGGGTTGCCGAAGACGGCGCTGATCGCACGGCTTTGGGTCGTATCGGCTGAGTCTGAAAATAGAGGAGAAAAGCTGATGAAAAATGCCAGACAAACCACTCAGGATCATCGTTACGCAGGCATGTGGGTCACCGCGGATGGATTCATCCGGCATGAGCTTCTGACGACTGGTCGTTATGACGAGGCCCGTGGTAAAAACAAGAGCGCCTATCAGGGCCGCTACGAACTGGTTGGTGATTACATCCAGTACTGGGACGACACCGGCTTCACCGCTGATGGCCACTTTCATGACGACGTGCTGTATCACGCCGGAATGATCCTCTATCGGCAATGAGTACTTTGATGATGTCGGGTGAATATCGTCTGCCCGGGCAGTTCCGGGCAGACGCTTATGAACACTTGTGAGAGCCTTGAAATGGAACAGAGCGATGCTTTCATCCTTCAAAACACAGCCGTCTACCGTGACGAACTGGTTCGCCTGCTGACTCAACGGTTTACCACACCCGGGATCTATGAGACCGCCATAGCCCCCCTGCATGTGATTCGTTTCGATGCGCCTTCGGAGCTTATCCATACCGTGCACAAACCGGCACTTTGCCTGATCGTGCAAGGACAAAAAGAAATCAGCCTGGGTGACGATCATTACCTCTACGACCCGCTCAGTTACCTGGTGGTCTCGGTGACGCTCCCGGTTGCCGGGCGCGTGCTGAAGGCCAGTCCGGAATCGCCCTACCTGTGTATCCGGTTCGATTTCGAGGCCACGGAAATTGCGCAGGTCATCGCCGACGCTCCGCCCTCGGGCGTACCGGACGAGCCGGAATTGGGCCTTTTCCTTGAAAGGGTCGATGTGCCCCTGCTGGAAACCATGCTTCGACTGGTCCGACTGCTGGACACCCCGAAAGACATCGGCATGCTGGCACCTTTGGCCCTGCGGGAGCTGTATTACCGCCTTCTACGCGGCATGCACGGCCGTCGTCTGTATGAGCTTGCCCTCGGCGACTCGCAAACGCGCCGGGTAACGCGGGCAATCGATTGGTTGAACAACCACTACACCCAACCCTTGCGCATCGAAGAACTCGCCCGGGTCGCCAATTTGGGCAACTCCACATTGCATCATCGCTTCAAGGCAGTGACGGCCATGAGCCCGCTGCAATATCAGAAACAACTGCGCCTGCAGGAAGCCCGCCGTCTGTTGCTCGGCGAAGGGCTGGACGTGGCGAGCGCCTGTTATCGTGTGGGCTACGAAAGCCCGTCGCAATTCAGCCGGGAATACAGTCGCCAGTTTGGCTGCCCACCTTCCAAAGATGCCAGCCGCACGCGTCGCACTGGGTAAATCCCGCACTTTGACGCAGACGCGGGGAACGGTTATCCGCCCGGATCGCGAAAGAGGCAGGCAGACGCAAGCCTGCCCTATTGCGCAATGCACAGCGACCTCTGTACGCCATCAATGCGTATCGCCACGTGATAAACGACAGGAACCAATGGCCTGCCGCGTCCCCGATGTCCAGGCCAGGCTACAGAGCGATACAAAAACGCCGCTGCACGACACATCCCGGGTACATGCCAATGCAAAAGTGTGAGCCATCGGAACCTTCACTGTCCGACATCAACCATCACTCAGGCAGGTATTTCCATGATCAATCAAATCGACACCGTGCTGTACACCGGCAAGACTCGCACCACTGGCGGGCGCGATGGCGCGTCGCGCAGTTCGGACGGCAACCTGGACATCAAGCTCTCGCCACCCGGTTCAAATGGCAGCGGCACCAATCCGGAACAACTGTTGGCAGCCGGTTGGTCGGCCTGCTTCATCGGCGCCATGGGCAAGGCAGCCGCGGCACAGAAGATCAGGCTTCCGGCGGATGTGGCGGTCGAAACCGAAATCGATCTGGGCAAGGCCGGCGATGCATTCTTTCTTCAGGCGCGCTTGAGTGTCAGCCTGCCGGGGCTGGAGCCTTCGGTCGCTCAGGCGCTGGTGGACGCTGCGTATCAGACCTGCCCTTACTCAAAGGCCACTCGCGGCAAAATCGACGTCACCCTGCGGTTGATCTGAATCAACCCTGTTTGATCCTGCAAACCGCCCGATGCACGGCTTCGGGCGGTTTTTTTTTACAGGGTTGGAGCGATGCCGCTCCTCCGGTTCAAACAACCAGAGGAGCGAAATGGTCATTCAACGATTTACGCAAACGACGTCTCGTGCTCGCTTTCGTGGACGTAAATCCACGAGATTCCCGATGGCGAATCCGGGTCGAGGCGCATCAGCGCCGAGTCGACTTTTTTCTTGGTGATCCCGTTCTTGACCAGGTCGAAAACCGTCAGGAAGAAGTCACCGGGAAGCGGCGTGATCGAGAGATTGATGATGTGCGATTCGGGGCTTCCGGCACGCTTGCCGTGCAGGCCCCAAAGGCGCTCCCAGTAGTTCTCCCGGTCCATGATCTGACCGTCCGTGAGCACCACCCGGAAATCGTTCGCCAGGGCATCGTACAAAGGCTTTATCGCGTCTTCCGACTGGGAAGCCACGCCGCGCGACCACGGGAAAAAGAGGTTGTACCAGCGGTACACCTCGGCTTGGACCAGCGCTGTTTTATCGGTTGTTTCGGTGACTCGGCTGATTGCCATCTGCGTTCTCCTTAACGAGTTAAAAGGCGCGGGTTTCCGTTGCGCATCGCCTGAGCGACGCTCCGCGCCTCATTCAAGATCCATCCTGAAATCAACGTCACGGGGCCAGTTCGAATTCGCTTCAATGACTTCAGAATTTCTCCTGTCATTTGGCTGACCCGGCCACAAAAATAGACGCCAACCCGTTGGTTTGCATTGGAAACTGACAAACGGCTTTTCCGCTGTCTGCGCTGCAACGTCCGTGCTTGAGCGGTTCGGTAATGACTCAAGCCCTCCGCCCTCTCCCGTTGCGCAATTTCACATTTTTTTCACGAAGCGCTTTGTTGCGGTAAAAAACCCTGACACAATTATTGGCAATGATTCTCAACAGCTCTTTGTTTGCTATTTAAAAATCAGGAAGCCTTCATGTCGCGCCCAACCTCGCCGCATCGTTTCATCCCGTCACGCAATCTCCTGTCCATGGCCATCTGCATGGCCGTCATGACCCCGGCGCTGGCCGATGAAACCCGCGAGGCGCAGGACACCGCCCCGCCCGCCACCCTCGAGCTCGGCGCGACCGCGATCACCTCCACCCAACTGGGCAGCACCACCGAAGGCTCCGAGTCATACACCACCGGCACCATGGCCACCGCCACCAAATTGCCGTTGACCCTGCGCGAAACACCGCAAGCCGTCACCGTGATCACCCGCCAGCGCATGGACGATCAGGCGATGACCAGCATCAACGACGTGGTCAACGCCACGCCAGGGCTGTTCCTCGACTACTCCAACGGCCCAGGCCGACAGGCCTACAAAGCCCGGGGCTTCAACATCGACAACCTGATGTACGACGGCATTCCGAGCGGCTACGACGGCGTGAACGTCGGGTCCCAGCCGAATCTGGCGATGTTCGATCGGGTCGAGGTAGTACGGGGGGCAACCGGCCTGGTCACCGGTGCCGGCAACCCTTCGGCGGCGATCAACCTGGTGCGCAAACGTCCATTGGCCGAGCAGCGCGTCACCCTGACCGGCGCCGCCGGGACCTGGGACAATTATCGCGGCGAGCTCGATGCTTCCAGCCCGCTCAACGACAGCGGCACCCTGCGCGGCCGGGTCGTCACGTCCTACCGCGACGCCAACAGCTTCATCGATGACGTGGACGAGCAACACAACCTGTTCTACGCCGTGACCGAAGCGGATCTGAGCGATGACACCACGCTGACCGTCGGTTTCTCCAACCAGAAAGACAAGACCAACTACTTCTGGGGCTCGTCGATGATCGGCCTCGACGGTCATCACCTCGACCTGCCGCGCTCGTACAACCCCGGCACCTCCTGGGAGGACAAGGATCAGGAGATCAACACCGTCTTCGCCGAGATCCGCCAGCAACTGGCCAACGACTGGAAGCTGCAGGTCAACGCCAACTATTCCGAACAGAACGCGCTGTTCTCCGGTTCGTACCAGTCGCGCTGGGTCAACGACACCCTGGCCCGCACGGTTTACCAGTCCAAGGCCGATGAAAACCAGGCAGGTCTCGACGCCTTCTTCAGCGGCCCGTTCGAAGCCTTCGGACGCAGCCATGAACTGGTGGTCGGCGCCAGCAAACGCATCTACGACCTGACCACCCACAACTACTCGCCCTACGACACCAACTGGCCGATCAACGCCGGCAAGCCGGACTTCGTCCACACCAACAATACGCGCGAAGTCACCACTCAGGACGGCGTGTACCTGACCACCCGCCTGAGCCTGGCCGACCCGCTGAAGCTGATCCTCGGCGGGCGTCTGGACTGGTACGACTACGACAACCGCGATGGCGACGGCGACTACAAAGTCACCCGCAACGTCACCCGCTATGCCGGCCTGATCTACGAGCTGGACGACCATCATTCGGTGTACGCCAGCTACAGCGACATCTTCACCCCGCAGAGCAACAAGGGCACCTCCGGTAACCCGGTCAAGCCGATCGTGGGCAAGAACTACGAGGTCGGCATCAAGGGCGAATACCTGGGCGGCGCACTGAACGCCAGCCTCGCTGTATTCCGCGTCGATCAGGAAAACCGTGCGGTGCAAGTGTTCGTGCCGAACTGCCCGCAGTCGTCCTGTTATGAGGCCTCCGGCGAGATCCGCAGCCAGGGTATCGACTTCGAACTGCAAGGCGCGCTCACCGACAACTGGCAGGTCGGCGGCGGCTACACCTATGCCCGCACGCACACCATCAAGGACGAGGCGAACCCGCAGAATGTGAACAAGCAGTTCGACACCGACACCCCGGAACACCTGTTCAAACTCACCACCCGCTACAACTTCCAGGGCCCACTGGAAAAACTGCGTGTGGGCGGCAACATCTCCTGGCAGAGCCGCATGTACAACGACATCGAACTGCTTGATGGCGGCAACTACCGACTCAAGCAAGGCGCGTACGCCGTGACCGACCTGATGGCCGGCTACCGGGTCAATGACAACCTCGACCTGCAACTCAACGCCAACAACATCTTCGACCGCAAGTACTACTCCACCATCGCCAACTCCGTCAGCTACGGCGGCGACAGCTATGGCACGCCGCGCAACATGATGTTGACGGCCAAA
This sequence comes from Pseudomonas sp. B21-021, assembly GCF_024749205.1. NCBI lineage: Bacteria > Pseudomonadati > Pseudomonadota > Gammaproteobacteria > Pseudomonadales > Pseudomonadaceae > Pseudomonas > Pseudomonas sp. B21-021. The sequence goes on along the minus strand of NZ_CP087192.1, from coordinate 2,996,027 downwards.
TACACCTTCTAAGCTGTCCGGGCGCAGGGACGCGCCAACCCCGCCAAGATTCCTCCCGCCACACCTACATACCAAAGCGTTAATTTCGAAAACCCATGTCTGGTATTCAGCGGCTTTCCTTTGCCCAAAGATTGCCTTCGGCCAGGGCAGCAGCCTTGCGCCGCCTGTGCGACTTCAATAACTCAATGGGTGTTCAAAATGACTGACGAGAAAAACGGAACCACGCGTCGTGGCTTGATCACGACGGGGGCCATGGCCGCGACCCTGGCGGTGGCATTACCGGCGCTGGCGACGCAGCAGACACCGGCATCCGCGTCAGGGGTCAGCAAAAGCGCCGGCAACGGCAGTGGCTCGGGAATGCTTACCGTCAAAGATGGCACGCAGATTTTCTACAAGGACTGGGGCCAGGGCCAGCCGATCGTTTTCCATCACGGCTGGCCCCTTTCCAGTGATGACTGGGATGCGCAAATGCTGTTTTTCCTCAGCAAGGGCTTTCGCGTCATCGCCCATGATCGACGTGGCCATGGTCGCTCTTCGCAGACCGCCACGGGCAACGAAATGGACACCTACGCCGCCGACGTTGCCGAGTTGATGGCGCACCTGAACATCCGCAACGCCGTGCACATCGGCCACTCCACCGGCGGTGGTGAAGTGGCGCGCTATGTCGCGCGGCATGGTCGCGGCCGGGTGGCCAAGGCCGTGCTGATCGGTGCTGTGCCACCCATCATGCTGCGCACCGCAAAAAATCCCGGCGGCCTTGCAATGGAAGTGTTTGACGGACTGCGCAAAGCACTCGCGCAGAACCGCAGCCAGTTTTATCGTGATTTCCCGAGCGGCCCGTTTTACGGCTTCAATCGCCCAGGTGCGAAAGTGTCTGAGGCGATCGTCGAAAATTGGTGGCGTCAGGGCATGAACGGCGGGATCAAGGCACAGTACGACTGCATCAGTGCGTTCTCCGAAACCGACTTCACCGATGACCTGAAAAACATCGATGTGCCGACCCTGGTGTTGCACGGCGAAGATGACCAGATCGTGCCGATCGCGGATTCGGCCCATCTGTCCATCAAACTGCTCAAGCACGGCACGCTGAAAACCTACCCCGGCCTGCCCCATGGCATGTGCACCACGAACGGCGACACCATCAACGCGGACCTTCTGGCGTTCATCAATGCGTGATGTGCCGGGTCCGCGCCCCTACGGCAAGCCGCGTAAAACCCCGTAAAAAGAAAAGCTCCGATCAAGTCGGAGCTTTTTTATTGGGCGAATGACACAGCCGTTGCAGTTATCTACCGCGCCATCATCAACGCCTGATCGACGGGCAACGCCGGGCGCAGCGTGGGCACTACCTGCAACTCGATCGGCGTGCCGAAAAATGCCTGGCAACGCGACCGCAGCCAACGCTGAGCGCAATCGTTGTGCGCAGCGGCACGCCAGACCATGGAAAGCTCCCGCGATGGCAGCAACAGAGGGGCCGGTTCGGCCCTGATACCCTGAACCGAGGCCATGGCCCTGGCCACGTAATCCGGCACGATAACCAGCATGTCGCTCTGCGCCAACAACCTTGGCAAGGCACTGAACTGCGGCACTGCCAGCACCACTTTGCGCCGACGCCCGAGCAGGTCCAGCGCGTGGTCGGTGTCATCCCTGGCCTTACCCATGGACGACACGATGGCGTGCGGTCGCTCGCAGAATTCATCGAGCGCCAGCAGTCCCGGACGCATGTCCGAGCGCAAAAGCATCGGCCGGATCGACCGCAGACTCTTGCGTCGGGCGTTGGCCGGCAGATCAAGCGTAGGGCTGATCCCCAGAGAGATCTCGCCATTGAACAGCCGCTGTGACATCTGCTGCTGATCGACCCGCAGCACCACCAAGGCAATGTTCGGCGCCTCGATACGCAGTTGGCGCAGCAGTCGCGGGAGCAGCGCGTATTCGACATCGTCGGACAGGCCGACCTGAAAGGTCGCCTCGCTGGTGCCCGGATCAAACGGCTGGCAACGGCTCAACGCCGCGACCACGCCATCCAGCGCCGGCGTCAGATTGGCGAAAATCTCCTCGGCTCGCGCCGTCGGCTCCATCACCCTCCCCGCGCGCACGAACAACGGGTCGTCGAAAAGCACGCGCAAACGCCCCAGCGCCGCACTGATGGTCGGTTGACCGAGAAACAACTTCTCGCCGACCCGGCTGACATTGCGCTCATGCATCAGCGTCTCGAAGACCACCAGCAGATGGATGTCGACACGACGGAGTTCATTTCTGTTCATGAAGTTCACCACCCGGCACGCGGCCATTGAGATCGACGGAGAGCTCATAAAGGTTAAGGGCGAGCCTGCCGGGCGTCTGTGGTACTTGGGGTCAGCGAGATCATGCGTTAGGTGAGTGTTTTGATACTTGCGTATGAACCGTTTGATACGGGTGGCTGTATCCGGCCGCGAAAAGACCGCTGCGATGGCGGTTTTTTCGGGTTTTTTGTCCTAGCTGACGGAGTGCCGCGCCACTACGATGCTGAACCGTTTATCTGCTCCCCCGCCCACACCTGCAGCATGACCGTGCCTTTGGTCGGGCATAAACTTGAACGAGCAAACACAGGCCCCCGTGCCGAGGGATTCGCATATTCTTGATGGGTCCTCGCCGATACCACGACGAGACCCACAACGTCATAACTCTTGGGAAAAAAGCAATGAACAACAATCCCATCAGCAACACCCCCAGCGAGCCGGTGGTATTCATCGTCGACGACGATGCAGCGCTGCGCGAATCCCTCGGCAGCCTGTTGCGCTCCATTGGCCTTAAGGTCGAACTGTTCGGGTCGGTCGCCGAATTCATGAAGTATCAGCGTCCGGACACCGTCAGTTGCCTGGTGCTCGACGTGCGCCTGCAAGGCAGCAGCGGCCTGGATTTCCAGAGTGAACTGGCCGCCGCCGGCATCAACGTGCCGATCGTGTTCATCACCGGACACGGCGATATCGCCATGACGGTGCGCGCCATGAAAGCCGGCGCGGTGGACTTCCTGACCAAACCGTTTCGCGAGCAGGACCTGATCGATGCAGTGTGTGCCGCGCACTCGCGGGACAAGCAGCGTCGCGAGTCCGGGCGACATGCCGATGAGCTGCGCGCACGCCATGGGACGCTGACACCCCGTGAGCAGACGGTCATGGCGCTGGCAGCCTCGGGCCTGATGAACAAGCAGATCGCCGGGGAAATCGGCCTCAGTGAAATCACCGTGAAGATCCACCGGGGCCAGGCCATGCGCAAAATGGGCGCGCGCTCTTTTGCCGACCTGGTGCGCATGGCCGAAGTCATCGCGGCGCAGCCTGTCAATCGGTGACCTTATGAACCGATACGGCACGGCTCAGGATTGCCGGGATGGCGCATGCTTGCGCCATCAGACAAGCCATCGACAGACCCGGCGCAACTAACACTTAGGTATATCCCTTTCATACACAGTCATACTTCGATTGACCCAATGCAGCGGTGCCAGAGAATAAGTCTTCGAATAACATCTTTATTCAAATAAACATTACTCAATACAACGATTGGTGAATGACCGACAGTCGCCAACAACCGTCATGCCTGAAAAACAACTTCAGACTTTTCAATCTCTTCATTAATACGCCTTTCATAGCGTTTGCCTGCTTCATCGAGAGAACACGACCTGCCGTCCGATAGCAAAAATCTGGAAGAATAAATGTCTATCATCAAACGTCGCGCACAACTTCTTTGCTCAGACGCCTTCGCCTGGCTGGCCGCCATTGCGGTCGGCAGCATGATCTATATCACCAACGCGTACCTTGACCTGGATGTTGCACCGACGTTGTTCTACATCACGCTGGTGTTCATGTCCGCGAACATCTTCCCGGTTCCGGTATTCCTGGCCGTCGCGCTGGGTTGCCTCACGCTGCTGACTGCCGACTTCCTGGTCGACGAAGGCTATCGCGATCACCGGGGCATCGCCGGATTCGTCAGGTGCGTGATCGCGCTGACGACCATCTCCCTGCTGGCACTGCGCAGCAAACGCGCCACTGAAACGCTGCGGCGCAAGGAAGCGTTCTTTCTCGGCGCACAGAAGCTCAGTCACACCGGCAGCATCGGTTTCATCATCGACAAGAACGTCAGCGTGTCCTTGTCATGGTCGGAGGAGTCCTCGCGCATTTTCGAGTATCCGCCGAACGTCCCCCCGACACTCGCCCTGGTCAAGTCACGCACCCATCCGGATGACTTGCCGGTGATCGATCAGGTGCTGGACCAGTTCGCGCGCCGGCAGGAGCTGATCGAAGCAGAGCATCGGCTGGTCATGCCCGATGGCCGGATCAAGCATGTACAGATGATCGCCAGCCCCATGCCCAGGCATCGCGGGCGCACGGAATACGCCGGGGCGCTGATGGACGTGACCGCCAGCAAACAGTCCGAAGAGGCGCTGTTTCACTCGCAAGCCACCCTCGCCCACGTCACGCGCCTGACGTCGATGGGCGAACTGGCCGCGTCGATTGCCCACGAAATCAATCAGCCGCTGGCGGCGGTCATCACCAGCGGCGAATCCTGCAAGCGCTGGATCAACCGTCCCGAGCCGAACCTGGAAGAAGCGCGCCGTTCGCTGGATCGAATCATTCAAAACTCCGTCCGGGTTTCCGATGTCATCGCCTGTATCCGGGCCTTGTCGCGCCACAGCGAGGTGCAGCGCAATGTCGAAGTGTTCGACGACATCGTCAGTGACTCGCTGACGCTGATGCAGCATGACATCTGCTTCCATGAGGTTCGCCCGCACGCCCAACTGGGCACTCGCAGCGCACTGATCAAAGGCGACCGGGTGCAGCTGCAGCAAGTCATCATCAATCTGATCATCAACGCCTGCCAGGCCATGGCCAACGTGCATGAACGGGCCCGGACGCTGCGAATCACCACCTCGCTCCTGCACAACGAGGCCGTGCTTGAAATCGCCGACTCCGGCGTCGGCATTGCCGAAGACATCCTGCCTTCACTGTTCGATCCGTTCTTCACGACCAAGCCAACGGGCCTGGGAATGGGGCTCTCGATCTGCCGCTCGATCATTGAATTCCACGGCGGGCGCATCTGGGTCAACAGCACCGAGGGCGTCGGCACGCAGTTTGTGTTTGCGATTCCATTGGCTGCGCCCGAACACGATCAATGACCGTCATCCACCCCTGATGTCGCCGGCCGGCGATATGGAGATCAGCATTGCCTATCGAAAGTACAAACCCTGGCGCTGGACCCGAAACCCCGCAATCAGGCCGTACCGTTGTTTTCGTCGCGTACCCGCAAATGGGCCTGCTGGATCTGACCGGTGCCCAGACCGTGTTCTGGGCGGCGACCTGCAGACTGGCGCAACTCGGTTTGCCCGGTTATGCCTTGCACACCGCGAGCCTGCAAGGCGGGCCGGTGCGGACCGGCGAAGGCCTGGTGGTGCAAACCCGGCGGCTGGATGAGCTAAGCGACGAGCCGATCAATACGCTGATTGTTCCGGGCTCGGCGTCCATCCGCCAGGCCATGCTCGACAACGCGCCACTGGTGGACTGGTTGCGCGTCACCTCAGCCACAGCCGACCGAACGACGTCGGTGTGCAGCGGCGCTTTTTTCCTGGCCCAGGCTGGTTTGCTCGATGGCCTGCGCGTGGCGACACACTGGTTGATGGCTGACATGTTCGAGCGGCTGTACCCCAAGGTCGAACTGGATCGCGAAGCGATTTTCGTCCGCCAGGAATCGGTGTGGACTTCCGCCGGCGTCAGTGCGGGGATCGATCTGGCGCTGGCGCTGGTCGAGGCCGACAACGGTCGCGATCTGGCCATGCAGGTCGCCCGGCGCATGGTTGTTTACTACCGGCGCCCGGACAACCAGGAGCAATGGAGTCCGCTGCTGCAATCACAACATTCAATCGCGCCCGAGCGCTAGCCGGAGACGGTGGTCATGAACGCACCGCACACACTGTATCCTGTCAGTCACCCGCCCTGCGTCAGCCGCTATGGCACGCACACCTCGTTATCAACCGCTGAGCGCGTGGAGATCATCGACGCGTTGACCCAGACCCTGGGCGCTACGCTGGGCATTCTGGCGCGACTCAGACACAGCCAGCAGACATTGCGGACCGTCAGCTTTTTGCCGGTGCAGACACTGTTGCGCAGATTGCTGAATGCCAATACCCGATACGCCGACTTCCTCGTCACCGGCATCACAGACCTGGGCGGCCATGCCCAGCGTGACGCGCTTTACCGTCTCAATGACGCTGCAGAGCTTTTGTGTTTCGCCGACTGCCTGAAAGGCATCGATCGCGCCCTACGAACGCTACGGGCCGCCGACGCCTTGTTCCGTGACTGTCGCGCCAGCGCAATTGCCAACAACGACTACGCCAGCCGGCAACTTTTCGAGGCCTGCACTCGGCATAACGGTTATTTTCTTTCGTTAATCAACAACCACTTGTTTCCTGAATAATTGATTAACTTTCGCAACTAACAAAAAACCAACCAAACATACGCACGTATACTATTCCACAATTTTTGAAAGCGTATCTTGCAAGTATGGCGGGCGCTACAGCCACCCGCAAAAGACGCAAGGTTTACCCCATGTTCAACTCAGCTATTATTTCAGTTGTCGATGATGACGAACTTGTTCTGGTTTCACTGGACAGTTTGCTGCGGTCTTGCGGTTATACAGTCAAGACTTTCACCAGCGCTTTGGCATTTCTTGAATCCAGCGCGCCAGAGCAGACCGGGTGTCTGATTTCGGACATTCAGATGCCCGGCATGTGCGGGGTCGAAATGTACGAGGCACTGGCGGCCAGGAAGATCCACATTCCGACGATCTTCATCACCGGCAAGCCAGGCCTGCCCCCCGAGTTCAGCGCCCGTGTGAAGACGCCGGAAGGCTATTTCTCCAAACCCTTCCATACCGAGGCACTGCTGGCCTGCATCGAGCAGGCGCTGATGCGCGGACGTTGACCCCCAAAAAAGCCGCAGCCCTGCCCGACCGATAAACCTCAAAGCAAAAAAAGGCCCCGCAAGTTCACCACTTGCGGGGCCTGATTTCTATCGAGCCCGGCCGAATGCAGCCGGGCCGCCGACAGCCGATCAGTAATCCCAGAACGCTGCGATCCAGCGGAACGCATCACCATCGACCGCCACTCGGCCCACCGACGGGAACGGCAGGTGGGTGGCGACAAACCACTCACCGCTCGCCGCCGCCTCGCGCATCAGGCGCACCCGAACACGCACCGACTCTTCAGGATCATGCTCGAAACCGTTGTGCCATTCCGGGTGCTCGAAGGCCACCGGAAACAAGGCGTCGCCGGCGAAGGTCAGGCGTTCGCCACCCGAGTTGACGTAGACAATGCTGTGCCCCGGCGTATGTCCACCCGTCAGCTTGACCACCACACCCGGCGCCACTTCGTATTCATCGTCGAAGGTGCGCACCTGGCGGCGGTAATCGTTGATGAACTGATTGGCCGTCGCGCGCAAAACGTCAGGCACCGGCGCCGGCATGACGGTCTGGGTGAAGTCCGGCGTCTCCCAGAACTCGACCTCTTTCGCCGACACGTGGATGCGCACGTCAGGACGCAGCCGGCTCTTCACTTCATCCACCAGCAGACCACCGACATGGTCCATGTGCATGTGGGTGATCACGATGTCGGTCACGGCTGCCAGATCGATTCCGGCCGCTTCCAGCCGTTTCGGCAGCTGGCCGGCCCGAGGGAAGCCGGGAAACTGCCCGCCCAGGCCCGCGTCGACCAGAATGATCTGCTCGCCGCTGCGCACCACCAGCACGTTGAGTGCCCAGTCGAACGCGTCCGGCCCCAGGAACATGTCCTTGAACCACGCGGCGCGAGCCTGCGGATCGGCATTGGTCGACATGGTCGAGGTCGGCAGCGGCAGCACGCCATCGCTGATCACCACCACGTCGATGTCGCCGACCTGCAGTGCGTAGCGCGAAGGCACCAGCTCCTGGGCCTGACCGAAGTTCGAGGTGAACGGCAGGCTGGTGGCTGTGCTGGTTTGTTGGGAGTGGTTCAGATAGGTAGACATGGTCGCTTTCCTTTTGGCTGAGTCAGGATTTCTCGGAGGAATGCCGCAAGAGCGAAATAGCGCTCCTTGAAATCGAGTGTGCATCGCGACCACGACGGCCAACACCATACGCGGGTATAGGGTTTGCGCCGGATTGAGCGAGTACGACCGGCGCTAAAGAGACTGTGCCCCATACCAATGTATATTCGCGCTCCTGTCCGCAAACGCGGACACTACGGCACACCGGATCGTCGAAAACTGGCGGTCACCCAGCCTTCAAAGCAGTCATGAACTCGATTCTTCTCCAACCCGACCCGCTCACCTGTTTGCTCGCGCAACCGCGCACCCTGGTGTTCCTGGCGTATCCGCAAATGGGCTTGCTGGACCTGACCGGCGCGCAGACCGTGTTCTGGGCAGCGTCCAAAGCCAGGGCTGAACGCGGCTTGCCTGGCTACGCGATACACACCGCAAGTCTCGAAGGCGGATTGATCACTACTGCCGAAGGGCTGTCGGTCGACACCCTGCCCCTGCACACCTTTGACGAAACCGCGATCGATACGCTGATCGTGCCCGGTGCGCCGAACATCCGTCAGGCCATGCTCGACAATGTTGCACTGGTGGACTGGCTGCGCGCGGCGTCAGTCAACGCCAGACGCACCGCCTCGGTGTGCAGCGGCACTTTTCTGCTGGCCCAGGCCGGGCTGCTGGAAGGATTGCGCGCGACCACCCACTGGGGAATGTGCGACATGCTCAAGGGTGGTTTTCCAAGTGTCGATGTCGACCTTGATGCGATCTACATCCAGCAAGGCAAAGTCTGGACTTCCGCCGGGGTCACCACCGGAATCGACATGGCGCTGGCGCTGGTCGAGGCCGATTGCGGCCGTGCGGTCGCGTTGCAGGTGGCGCGGGAGCTGGTGGTTTTTCTCAAACGTCCCGGCGGTCAGGCGCAGTTCAGCCAGTTGCTGCAATCGCAGATCGACGACCGAGGCTGCTTCGACGAATTGCACCTGTGGATCAGCGAAAACCTCGGCGACACCCGCCTGAACGTTGAATCCCTGGCCCGCCAGGCGCAGATGAGTCCGCGCAATTTCGCGCGAGTTTACAAGCGCAAGGTCGGTCGCACGCCGGCCAAGGCGCTTGAGCTGTTTCGGCTGGAAGCCGCACGACGGATGCTCGAGGATTCTCAGCGCAACATCGACCAGATCGCTCTGCTGTGCGGGTTCGGCGACGAGGAACGCATGCGCGATACCTTCTACCGTCACCTCTCGGTCACGCCCCGGGAATACCGCAGCCGGTTCTCCCGCTGAAGCTACACGCTGCAATGGCACCGGGCTCGGAGAAGTTCAAACACTGTCGCTATACACACGTATAAGTACGCCGCCGGACCGAGCGGCGTATGGTGCGGGAATGGCGGGCGTCCTTGACGGGCTACCCGAGATCAGCCCTGGTAAAGCAATGTCCCACACCGCTGTTGTTTCGGTTGTCGATGATGATGAATCCGTGCGCATGGCGCTGGACAGCCTGTTGCGTTCGCACGGCTACACCGTGCAGTTGTACCCGAACGCGGAGGCTTTTCTGGCGATGACTGCACCGCCCCGCCCCGGCTGCATCATCTCGGACATCCAGATGCCCGGCCTGTCCGGCATCCAGATGTACGACGCGCTGTGTGCCCGAGGCATCCGCATCCCGATCATTTTCATCACTGGCTATCAGGGGCCACCGCCCCAGGTCGACGCAGCATTCCCCGAGCCGCTCGCCTACTTCCCCAAACCTTTCCCTTGCGGCGAACTCATCACCTGCATCGAAAGTGCGTTCAATCGGCCCGTTTGACCGCCCTCTACCTATACCTGTGTATACCCCACCTCACACCTAAGCATGTCGGCACTGACCCTATGTAGAAGTGTCCCGGCGCGCCTTCCCCGATAGCATCAACTCCAGCGAATCGAACCGGTTCTGCGGTTGTTCCAACAGCCAACTTTGTGCAGACCGGGAGACGGTCACGCGTGAACAGACAAGCCGTTCAACGATCAGAATTTCCTCAGGAGTCATCCGATGAAACAGCACATTTTAGTGATAGGCGCAGGGTTTGGTGGAGTCTGGAGCGCCTTGAGCGCCGCACGTCTGCTGGACCAGCATGATCGTAACGACGTGCAGATCACCGTCCTCGCGCCCCAGGCAGAACTGCGCATTCGCCCGCGTTTCTACGAGCCGGATGTCCACAACATGAAGGCGCCGCTGGGTGAACTGTTCGATGCGGTCGGCGTGAAATTCGTCAAAGGCATCGCCGACAGCATCGACACCGCCAGCAAGCAAGTGACCTACAGCGATGCCTTCGGCACGCAAGGCACGCTGAGCTATGACCGACTGGTACTGGCCGCCGGCAGCCGCGTGATTCGCCCACCGCTCAAGGGCATGATCGAACACGCCTTCGACGTCGATCAGATCGAAGAAGCCGCCCGCCTCGAAGCCCATATCAAGTCCTTGAAGAACCAGCCGCCGAGCGCTGCGCGAAATACCGTGGTGGTCGCCGGTGGCGGTTTTACCGGGATCGAAACCGCCACCGAAATGCCGGCCCGCCTGCGTGCCGCACTGGGTGACGATGCGCAGATCAGAGTCATCGTGGTGGATCGCGCGCCGCAAATCGCCGCGACCATGGGTGACGGCATTCGCCCGTCCATTGTCGAAGCGTCCAAAGAATTGGGCATCGAATGGGTACTCGACGCTTCGGTCGCCTCGGTCGATGCCGGCGGCGTGACCCTGGCCGACGGCAAACGGATCGAGTCCAACACCGTAGTCTGGACTGTTGGTTTCCGCGCCAGCCCGCTCACCGAACAGGTGCCTGGCAGCCGTGATCCGCAAGGTCGTCTGCATGTCGACGGCAACCTGAAAGTGCTGGGACACGTGGATGTCTTCGCCGCCGGCGATGTGGCTTATGCCGCCACGGATGACCTCGGAAACTACGCTGCAATGTCCTGCCAGCACGCCATTTGCCTGGGCCGTTATGCCGGCAACAATGTAGCGGCTGACCTGATCGGCGTCGCACCGATGACCTACAGCCAGCCCAAGTACGTGACCTGCCTTGATCTCGGCGCCTGGGGCGCGGTGTTCACCGAAGGCTGGGACCGCCAATTGAAACTGGTCGGGCAAGAAGCCAAAGACCTCAAGACCCAGATCAACACCGTATGGATTTACCCACCGGCCGCCGATCGTGCAACCGCACTGGCCGCTGCCGACCCGTTGATTCCGGTGGCCTGATCCCCCGACGCTCCACGATCACTCTACTGCTGCGCACTCCCAGGCGCCCGCCACGATTATTTTGGCGGGCGCCTTTTTTTGTGATTACGGAAGCAGTACGGCATCGGCCGGCAGAACAAACTGGACGATCGCACCGCACGGCTGATTGGCCTCGATCCACAATTGGCCGCCATGGGTCTCGATGATCGAGCGGCAAATCGACAGCCCCATGCCCAGCCCCGTGGGTTTGGTGGTGTAGAACGGCGTGAACAACTGCCCGATCGAATGCGCGCCGAAACCCGGTCCCGAATCGCTGACGCACACCCACACCTGCCCCGCCTCATTGGTCTGCGTGCGGATGCGCAACTCCCCTTTGACGACGCCTGCACCGCTCATGGCTTCCAGGGCGTTCATCACCAGGTTGAGCACCACTTGCTGCAGCTCGACCCGGTCGCCATCGACTCGCGGTAAACCGGACGCCATCTGTGCCTCCACCGAAACCCCACCCTTCTGCGCCTGACTCTGGGTGATCTCGATGACCTCGCCAATCACTTCGTTGAGGTTGACCGGCTCCTTCGGCTGAGGCGCCTTGCGAATCAGCCCGCGAATGCGGTCCAGCACCTCACTGCCCCGATGGGCATCCTTGACGATGCGCTCCAGGCACAGGCGTGTCTCTTCAAGGTTAGGTGGCGCGGCACCCGACCAGCGCAGGGCGGCCTGGGCGCTGGCGAGTGTCGAGGCCAGCGGCTGGCTGACTTCATGAGCAATCGAGGCCGCGAGCTGCCCCATCGTCGCAACGCGGCAGGCATGGGCCAGCTCCGCCTGTATCTCGCGATAACGCTGCTCGCTCTCACGGCTTTTGACCTCGCGCTCGGCGACATCGCGGTACAGGCGCGCATTGACCAACGAGATCGCCGCCTGTGAAGCGACCAGCCTGAGCGCGGCGATCCGCGAAGGGCTGAATACCCGTGACGTCAGGTTGTTTTCCAGGTACAGCGCGCCGATCAGCTTCGCCTGATTGAGCAACGGCAGGCACAGTACCGAGCGCGCGCGATGCTGGCGAACGTACGGATCGGCAGCGAACGATGGTTCGCCCAAAGCATCATCCAGCACCAGATTTTCCTGGGTGCGCAGCACGTGATTCAGGACCGACTCCGGCAGCAGCTTCGCCGCCACCGGCGCATCACGCAGATCCAGCTGCGTGGTGTCATCGCGGGTAGTTGCCTCGGCGACGATCCGCTGCTCGCCCTGCTCCGTCAGGATCAGCACGCCGCGCTGTGCGCCGGCCTGTTCAATCGCCGTGCGCATGATCATGTCGATCAGCTTTTCAAGGACGATTTCACTGGAGGCCGCTTGTGACACCTTCAACACGGTGGCCAAGTCCAGATGCTCGACCGGTGTGGCGATGGTACTGGTGGGACCGGGCAGCGGTTTTTCGACCCGCAGAAACGGGTGCTCGGCCTCCAGTTGTCGAACCTTGCCCTCGGCACCCCAGCGCTGGTAGCCGTAGCGGGCATCCTGCAGGTAGACCCTGGCAATCTTTTGCAACCCACGGTGTTGATAGAAGCGCGCGGCGAGCTCGTTGGCCAATGCTTCGATCTGCAGGAAGCCGCTGCGCTGCGCCAGTTCGATCGCCTGCTCGTAGCCATGCTCGGCCTCCGGCAGCCGGCCCTCAAGACGGGCAATTTCACCCGCCAGCAACGCGGCGTGGCTGGCGAAATTGTCCGGGCAGAGTTCGGCCCAGACCTGCAATTGCCGGTGTTGCGCGGTGATGACGTCGAGTTGCTCGTGCCGTTCACCGGCAGGCTTGGCGCTGCACAGGGCGGCGAAGGTCAAGGCCTGATAGAAGCAATATTCGGCCTCCTCGAGGAACGAGTGCGATGAGCGAAGCAATTGTCGAGCGGCCACGCCGGCCTCTGCTGCTGCCTCGTACTGACCGGCGAAATAGCAGGCCTGCAACGTGCGAATCCAGTGCCAGCAAATCGCGACCAGCGAGGTCTGGTGATCCTCGGGGTGGCGCTCGGAAAACGCTCCCGGGCCGATATCGCCGAAGATTGGCGTCTGGCCCCGAAGCATCCGGATAAACGCCAACTGGGTTTCGATGAAATCGATGACCACGCCGAAGCCGATTTTTCTGGCGTACGCCAGCCCGCGTTCAGCCTCCTCCTGCAACCCGGCCAAAGGCTCGCCAGTGGCCAGCAGGTTGGAAACCCGGCTGTTGCCGGTAAACGCGGCAATCGGCAGATCGCCGGTGCGGTTCGCCACTTCAAATATTTGGGCCAAAGGTTCAAGGCACGTGCGTATCGGTTGAGCCCAGCGCTTGGCAAACAGCCAGAACGCCAGTTGCGTGCGTGCCTTGTAGCGTTCCAGATCGCGCCGTTCGACCAGCCGGCAGCCCAGCTCCGCGAATGCCAGACCGGCCGGATAGTCCGCAAACCGCCGCCCGGCGATCCGCGACACGTTGGCATAGGCCACGCACGAAGCATCGCTGTTGCCGTATTCGATACTCAGGTTGATCGCCCGGCACATGGCCAGCCCCGGAAGATTGCCGTCCATGTGAACCGCCGTGACGATCAGCTTGGTCAGTGCTTCCAGGGTGGCGAGTGCGATTTCATCCACCATGGGTGGCAGGTCGATCAATGCCCCGATGGGGCGCTCGCCCAGCCGTTGCCCGATCCGCAAATATTCGTCACGCACCTCGTCGTCATCGGGATGAGGAGACCACTCGATCCCCAGATAACGCAGGAAAGCCAGACACACCGCCACCGCGTTGTCGCTCTGGTTCAGGATCAGATAGAGATCCGCTTGCAGGCAGGCGACTCGGGTACGTTCGGTCAGCGTCTGCGCACGGCGTGACAATTGCCGCAGGCGTGCTTCGGCTGCCCCTAATTGCCGGGTGAGGAATTCGCACAAGGCCCGGCCGGACTCCAGCGCAAACATCAATTCACGCTGATGCTCCCAGCCGTCCTCATCCAGCAACGCTGCGCCCTGGGCGAAATACGTCAGCGCCGAAGCATAGGCCGTCGACGCTCTGGCCCGTTCGCCCGCCAGCAGGTTCAACTGCGCGAGGTGTTCGCGCTCCTGTTGTCGGTCCATCAGCACGGCGCCACGATTGAGCTGGCCGACCATCTCGAAAATCTTTTCTGCATGCTTATCTGCCGGCGTCTTCTCCACCAGCAAACGCCCGATCCGCAGGTGATGCTGCGCACGGGAAGCCTCATCAACCAGCAGATACGCGGCTTCCCGGACCCGGTCGTGAACGAAGCCATAGACGCTGTCCTGACGCGTGATCAACTCGTGACGAACCGCCGGCCACAACACCCCGTGAACCTGCGCGTCAGGCAGGCCCAGAACGGTAGCCAGTGAAGCGACATCCGCGACGTTGCCCAGGCAGGCCATCTGCTGCAACGCCTGCTGCGTTTCAGCGGGCAACCGCGCCAGTTTGTCGAGCATCAGATCGACCACATTGTCGGTGTAGCCCTTGGCATGAATGCGCTGTGCGTCCCAGACCCACTGCCTGCGGTCATGATCGAAGGTCAGCAGATCCTGTTCGACGAGGGTTTGCAGAAACTGAATGACGAAGAAGGGATTGCCCGCGGTCTTGTCCAGAATCAGTTGTGCGAGCGGCGCGATGTACGATCCCTCGGAACGCGACGACTCGGCGACCAATTGCTCGATGTGCGATCGGGCCAGCGGCAACAAAGTTATCTCCTGCACCCGGCCGCCCGCCGCTTTGATGGCGTTCAACCGGGTGCTCAACGGGTGCGAGGCATCCACCTCGTTGCTGCGGTAAGCGCCGATCAGCATCAAGTGCTGCAAGTCGGAACGGGTCAGCAGTTCCTCCAGCCAATTGAGCGTCGCCACGTCCAGCCACTGCAAGTCGTCGAGAAACAGCACCAGTGGATGTTCGGCGCGGGCAAACACGCCGATGAACCGTCGCAATACCCGCAAGAACCGGCGTTGCGCCTGTGGCGGTTCCAGATCCGCCACAGGCGACGTATCGCCGATGATCAGTTTCAGTTCCGGGATCAGGTCCGTCACCAACCGCGCCTCGGCGCCCAGCGCTTGCTGCAGCGCATTGCGCCAGCCGGCCATCTGCAAATCGCTCTGGCCCAGAAGCGTGCGCACCAGTCCCTGAAACGCCTGGGCCAGGGTCGAATAAGGCACGTCGCGTTTGTACTGATCGAATTTGCCGCTGGCGAAAAATCCGCGCACCGGCACCAGGGTTTGATGCAGCTCGTGGACCACCGAGGATTTACCGATGCCCGAATAGCCGGAAACCAGCACCAGCTCCGGTCGGCGGCTGACGGCGATCCGTTCGAATGCGGCGATCAGCGTCTGGACTTCAGCCTCTCGGCCGTAGAGTTTTTCGGGGATCAGCAAACGGTCGCATGTCCCCTGCTCGTCCAGCGCAAACTCATCCACGTGCTGCTGATGCCAGCCTGCCAGACAACGGCGCAGATCCTGCTCGACGCCAAGCGCAGACTGATAACGCTCCTCGGCGGTCTTGGCCAACAACTTCATGACGATCCGCGACAGCATCTCGGGAACGGTCGCCACGCGTGCACTCGGCGGCATCGGCGTGCGGGCGATATGGCAATGCAGCCATTCCATCGGATCGGCAGCGCTGAACGGCAACGACCCGGTGAGCATTTGATAGAGCGTGACGCCGAAGGCATAGAGGTCGCTGCGCGAATCCACCGAGCGGTTCATCCGGCCCGTCTGTTCCGGAGCCATATAGGCCAGGGTCCCGGACAACGTCTCGGGTGGTTCTGCGGCGTGGCGTTCGCGAGGCAGGCGCGATGCGAGGCCAAAACCGGTGAGTCGGGCGTGACCATCGGGGCAGTTCACCAGAAGATGAGCGGGCTTGATGTCTTTGTGAATCAGGCCGCGCCGATGCAACTTGCCCAGCGCCACCGCCACGCTGATGGCCAGCGGCAGAAACGTCGCAACGTCCAGGGGAGCCGTGAGCAAACGGGCCAGCGGCACACCACCCGGGTCTTCGAGCACCAGTTGCACGCGGCCATCGTCCTGCAACAGCTCCAGGGGGCACGCCGCCCAGTCGCCCTCCAATTGGTCTCTCAGGGAAAATTCATGGGCAAGACGCTCGACGCTGGCGCCCGATGGTT
The DNA here is from genome assembly GCF_024749205.1 of Pseudomonas sp. B21-021. Lineage (NCBI taxonomy): Bacteria > Pseudomonadati > Pseudomonadota > Gammaproteobacteria > Pseudomonadales > Pseudomonadaceae > Pseudomonas > Pseudomonas sp. B21-021. The sequence continues at coordinate 2,979,658 of NZ_CP087192.1, read as the reverse complement.
GCTCCGCAGCGAGCGAGGCGATCAGGACATCAACCTCGCGACCGCCAGAAGCACGTCTGGCCCGGTGGAGAATGCGTTCTCCGTCGTCCCACAGAATCTGCATGCCTTCATTCATCGCCGTCGCAGCCGTTGGTAATCGCTGGATCATGGGGCACCGTTACCTGTATGCCGTTCGGCACCATTGCTAACCGTAGCTGAGAGAAATGCAGGGGGAAAAACCAACGAAAATCTTTGCAGTAAAACCGACACGCGGCAATCAAACGAAGGTGTTAAGGGAATGGAGCACTGCCGGCGGGAGAACCCTGACCCACCAATAGCGCAGCGTCAGCAAACGGCAATCTAGCGTTGACTCGATGGATCCGTCGCCAGAATTTCCGCCAGAAAATCAATGAACACATTGATACGGCTGGAGCCCCGGTGATTCGGCAGGTACAACGCATTGATGCAGCAGCTCGCATTACCGGGGTTGACTTCATAACCCTCCAGCAGCCGCGTCAACCGACCGGCCTCGACATCGGCGCGCACCAGCCAGTCGGCCAGCAGCGCCACCCCGCGCCCCGCCACCGCTGCTTCGCGCAGGATATCGGCGTTGTTGCTTTGCAGGCGGCCATGGACATTGAGCTGGATGGTTTCCTCGTCGCCCTGGAACGTCCAGTGCTGGTGCGAACCAGCGTAGTCGAAGCGCAGGCATTGCTGCTCGAGCAAGTCTCGTGGATGCGCCGGAACAGCGTGAAGGCTCAGGTAATCCGGACTCGCCACCACCCAGCGCTGGAAGCCGCCCACCCGCTTGCTGACGATATCGTCACTGACCACCGACGATCCCAGGCGCACCGAGACATCGATCTGCTCGCTCAGCAGATCGCTGACCTGATCGCTCAACGACACACTGATTTCAAGCCCCGGATGGCGGTCGAGCAATACCCCCAGTTGCGGTGCAATGATCTGTCGGCCGAATTCGACCGGCACGCTGATGCGCAGGCGTCCCTGCGCCTCGCTGCCACGGTCGGCGACAACCGCGTCGGCCTCATCGATGGCATCGAGAATGGCCACCGCTTTCTCGAAATAGGTTTGGCCGGCGACCGTCACGCTGGTGTTGCGTGTCGTGCGATTGAGCAGGCTGGCGCCCAATTCGTTTTCCAGCCCGGCCACCTGGCGTGTCACCGAAGAGGTGGAGATGCCGAGTTTGCGCGCCGCCGAGGAATAACCACCGCAACGGACGGTTTCAACGAACATCTTCAGTGCCAGCAACTTGTCCATAAGTGGAGCCCGATCGAAAGGAAACGGTGATGATTGTGCATCACCGTTCGCCAATCGTCTTGTAGGGCCGTGCTTCATCGGACTCAGCGGTGCCTGCGGTTCAGGCATCGGCCTTGCGGCTCAGGAACAGCGCCAGGGCCAGCGCCGGCAGCAACGCCACGGTCACGGCGGACAGGTTCCAGCCAAAATGTTCGTAGATCGGACTGGCGACCAGCGATCCCAGCGCGCCGCCGACGAAGATGCTGGTCATGTACACGGCATTCAGGCGGGCCCGGCTGTGCGGATCGATGGCGTACACCTCGCGCTGGCCCAGCACCATGTTCAGTTGCACGGCGAAGTCCAGCAGCACTGCGCAAACCACCAGCCAGACATAGCTGCTGCCCGGCAGCGCGGCGATCAGCAACGAGGCTGGCGCCAGCAACAGTGCAACGAGCGTCCCGCGCCGACCGTGCCCGGCATCGGCCAGCCGCCCGGCAATCGGCGCTGCGACCGCGCCGACAGCGCCAACCAGGGCAAAAATCGCCACCTGTGCCTGACTGAAACCGTGGTGCCGCATCAGCTCGATCGGTGCGAGGGTCCAGAACAGGCTGAAGCTGGCGAACAGCAAGCCCTGATACAGCGAACGCTGGCGCAGAACCGCGTGCCGACGGGCCAGCGCAAACACCGAGCCGATCAGCGCCACGTACGTCGCCTGATGGCTCGGAACGCGGCGCGGCAAGGCGATCGCCGTGATCAGTGCGATGACGGCCATCAGTGCCGCCGCGCTGAAAAACACACCGCGCCAGCCGAACACTTCCACCAGCAGACTCGACAGTGGCCGCGACAGCAGAATGCCCAGCAACAGGCCACTCATGATGTTGCCCACCACCCGGCCACGGGTCGCCTCGGGCGCCAGATGCGCGGCCAACGGCACCAGAATCTGCACCGCCACCGAAGTCAGGCCGATCAGCAACGACAGGACAAGGAACATCGACGGCGAGTGCGTCAGACCGGCGCGCAACAGGGTCACGCTCGCCGCCAGGGTAAAGCCCACCACCAGCCGGCGGTTTTCCATCAGGTCGGCCAGCGGCACCAGCAACAGCAGGCCCAGCGCATAACCGAACTGCGTGAGGGAAACGATCAGACTGGCATTGGCACTGGACAGGCCGATCTGCGGCGCGATCAGTTCGACGATCGGCTGAGCGTAATAAAGGTTGGCCACGACCGCGCCGCAGCAGAATGCCAGGAACGCGACCATCAGGCCGGAAAGAGAAGCGGATGGTTCGGCCTTGGCCGCCGCTGCCGGATTGCCCGTAAGCATGATGACACCTCAATGAGTTGGGAAAGTGACGCCAAGGCTAAGGGTCGCGCAGGCCTTCGAGTATCCATCCCAAAGGCAATTGAGTGATGCGCCAAATGCAACGACCCTCGGCGTTGCACTTGGCGCAACGTGCTATTGCGCGGTCTGGCAATACTCGGACGTTTGCACCTTCTCTACCCTTGGGCACCTGGCGCAGGGCTTTGCATCGGCGCCCTTCCCCGGTCGTTCAAGGAGTTGTCGAAGATGCCGAATCCGTCCCTCACGCCCACCGCGTGCCTCTTGGGCCAACGCTCATGAACGGCCATTTCATGAGATCCAGAGCGCTGTGGGTCAGCGCGGCAGCCCTCGCGTCGATCGGCGCAATCGCTGCCCTGGCGCTGATGTGGCGGCCGGCAATTGCGCCGGTCGAACGCCCGCAAACCTTCGACTCCGTACAACTGCAACGCGGCGCGCGCGTCGTCGAGGCGGGCGACTGTGCGGTGTGTCACACGCGTCCCGGCGGCCAATACCTGGCCGGTGGACTGCCGCTGGTGACGCCGTTCGGCACCCTCTACAGCACCAACATCACTCCGGATCCACAGACCGGCATCGGCCAATGGTCGCTGCCGGCCTTCGAGCGGGCGATGCGTGAAGGGATCTCCCGCGACGGCCACTTCCTGTACCCGGCCTTCCCCTACGTTCATTACCGGCGCATGAGCCAAGACGACATCGCCGACGCCTATGCGTACCTGATGAGCGGCCCGGCCGTGGACTCGCCGCCACAACAGAACCGCATGAACTTCCCGATGAACATCCGGCCACTGGTGTCGTTCTGGAACCTGCTGTTCCTGCACGGAAAGCCGCTGACGCCACTGGCGGAGCAATCGCAGACGTGGAATCGCGGGCGTTACCTGGTCGAAGGTCCGGGTCACTGCGCGGGCTGTCATTCGCCGTTGAACCTGATCGGTGCCGAGAAATCCGGCGAAAACCTGGCCGGCGGCAGTGTGGATGGCTGGGACGCGCCGTCACTGCTGGGCATGGCGCACCGGGCAAACCCGTGGAGCAGCGAACAATTGGTGCGTTACCTGCGAGCCGAAGTGGTCGACGGACACGGCACGGCGGCGGGCCCGATGCGCCCGGTCAGTCTCGGTCTGGCGCGCTTGCCCGTGGAAGATGCCCAGGCGATTGCCGAATACCTGCTGAGTCTGCCGGCGAAAACCGCGATCAACGAAATCCCGAGCGCCAGCGCTGAACCTGCGGATCGATCCTCTGGCGCGCTGCTGTTCGCCAGTGCCTGCGCCGGCTGCCATGCCCAAGGCGCGCCGATGCGTGACATCGACGGACGCCCGGCACTGGATCGCACCTCGGCGCTGCAGTCCGCCAGCCCGCGCAACTTTGTGAAAACCGTACTCGAAGGCATCCCGGCAGAACCCGGCCAGCCGGGGCCGGTGATGCCCTCGTTCGCCGCCAGTCTCGACAACGCTCAACTCAACGCCCTGGCCGTCTACCTGCGCCATCAGGCCAGCCCCGACAAACCCTGGACCGACCTCCCTGCCACCCTCCAAGCGCTACGTCAGGAGACGAAATGACTCAGATCACCCTCAACGTCAACGGATCCTCCCGGGCTCTCGAGCTGGAACCCGACATGCCGCTGCTCTATGCGCTGCGCAATCACCTGGGCCTCAACGGCGCCAAGTACGGGTGTGGTCTGGGCCAATGCGGTGCCTGCACCGTCATCGTCGATGACCAACCGGTGTTTTCCTGCCTGACACCCTGCGCCGGCCTTGAAGGCAAAAAGGTGCGGACGGTCGAGAGTCTGGGAACCGCCGAACGCCCCGGCTCCCTGCAGCAAGCGTTCATCGACAAACAGGCCGCTCAATGCGGTTACTGCATCGCCGGCATGTTGATGCGTGCGCAGTCACTGCTCGAAAGCAATCCGCATCCCGACGAACAGACCATTCGCGAACACATGTCCGTCAACCTGTGCCGCTGCGGCACGCACTTGCGCATCATCGAGGCGATCAACCTTGTCGCCCGGCAAAACGGGAGTGCGCAATGACGACGATCAATGAGGTCGATCACAGTCGCCGTGCGTTCCTGCGCGGCGGCGCGCTGCTGGTGGCGTTTGCTTTGGTACCGGTCTCGCGCCGCGTCCTGGCTGACACCGAAGTCGATACCCTCGGTACGGTCGTGCTGGCGCCGGACCTGCCCGGCAGCCTGCGCACCAACCCCTGGCTCGATGCCTGGATCCGCGTCGGCCCCGACGGCATCACCGTCTACACCGGCAAGGTCGAACTGGGCACCGGGGTCAAAACCGCGTTGCTGCAGATTGCCGCTGAACGCCTGGAGGTAGCCCCGACCGCGATCAACCTGCTCACCGCCGACACCGCACTGACGCCCAACGAAGGCTACACCGCCGGCAGTCACACGATTTTCGACAGCGGCACCGCGCTGTTCAACGCGGCGGCACAAGTGCGCGAGATGCTGCTGGAATCGGCCGGGCGCAGCTGGAACGTTGCGCCGGGATTGCTGACGACTCGCGACGGCATCATTCTCGTCCCGACCGGGCAACGCATGTCCTACGCCGACGCCGTGCAGCAGGTCGATCTGCACCGCTATGCAACGCCCGAGTCGCCCTCGATGCCGCCTGCGTCGTTCAAGCTCATCGGCCATTCGCTGCCACGGCTGGATATCCCGGGCAAAGTCAGCGGCGGCGCCGCGTTCGTGCAGGACATTCGCCTGCCGGGCATGCTCCACGCCCGGGTCATCCGCCCGCCGCGCCCCGGCTGCACGCTGGAAGCCATCGATATTGAATCGATCAAGAAGCTGTCCGGGGTGGTGCAGGTGATTCGCGACGGCAATTATCTGGCCGTGGTAGCGCGGGACGAATGGCAAGCGATCAAAGCCATGCGTCATGGATACGCCTCGGCGCGCTGGAGCGGCGGACTGGCGACTCCCGAATCGCGCGACATCCATGCGCTGCTCAAGCGCCTGCCCTCGCGTCGTTATCCGATCAGCCATGAAGGCACGCCCCAGGGCGCGACTGCCAACCAATATCGCGCCCGGGTGACCAAGCAATATCTGATGCATGGCTCGATCGGCCCGTCCTGCGCCGTGGCCTGGTTCAAGGACGGCACCCTCACCGTCTGGACCCACACCCAGGGCGTGTATCCGCTGCGCGCCGGCATCGCCGAGATGCTGCGGCTGCCACCCGAGCGCGTGCGCTGCATCCACACTGAAGGTTCCGGCTGTTACGGCCATAACGGCGCAGACGATGCCGCGGCCGACGCGGCGCTGATTGCCATGCGCGTGCCGGGCACGCCGGTGCGGGTGCAGTGGATGCGCGAGCAGGAAAACCTCTGGGAGCCCTACAGCTCGGCGATGGTCACCGAAGTGCAAGCCAACCTCGACGCACAGGGTCGGCTGCAGGACTGGAACTATGAGCTGTGGACCACGCCGCACAACGAACGCATCGTCAACGCCGGGCGCTTGCTGCCTGCACGCCTGCTGGCCCGGCCGTTCGCTTCCGCACCGTCGGTGCCGATCGCCCAGCCTGAAGGCGATGGCGATCGTAACGCGGTGCCGCTGTACACCGTGGCCTCCTCGCGGATCGACATGAACTTCGTCACCGAGATGCCATTCCGCACCTCAGCCATGCGCTCGCTCGGCGCACACATCAACGTCTTCGCCATCGAAGCCTGTATTGACGAGCTGGCCGCCAAGGCCGCAGTCGATCCGGTTGCCCTGCGCCTGGCACACCTGACCGATCCTCGGGCACGGGCTGTTGTGGAAAAGGTTCGCGATGCCGTCGGCTGGCCGCAAAAAAGCAGTGAACCCGGCGCAGGCCTTGGCTTCGCCTTCGCGCGCTACAAAAACATCATGGGCTACTGCGCCATCGCCGTGCGTCTGCGGATGCATCCGCAGACCGGCGAAGTGCAGATCGATCACGTCGTCACGGCGGTCGACGTGGGACAGATCGTCAGCCCCGATGGCCTGCGCAACCAGGTCGAGGGCGGGATCGTGCAGTCCACCAGCTGGACGCTGTATGAAAAGGTCGCCTATGACGCCGGTGGCATCCGCAGCTACGACTGGAGCGGCTACCCGATCCTGCGCTTCTCGCAAGTGCCCAAAAAGGTCGACGTTCACCTGCTCGACCAGCCGGGGCAACCGTTTCTGGGGGCCGCCGAAATCGTCCAGGGCCCCATGGCGGCTGCCATCGGCAACGCCGTGGCGAACGCCACCGGACGGCGCTGGCTGAACCTGCCCCTGACCCGCTCGCAGCAGCCTGCCTGAACCGCGCCACGTTGCATTTCACGCAATGCAGCGTGGCGTCGCGTGTGGATTATCAAGCACCGGACAGCCGCTTAACGTAGGGCCATCCGGTGTCGGGCCAAATGTCCGACACCGTCCACCGACCTTTTTCGAAGACTGGAGAACCCCCATGACACAACAACTGTTCCGTCCCATCACCCTCGGCCCCTACACACTTCCCCACCGGGTAGCGATGGCGCCGTTGACTCGCTCCCGTGCCGGGCAACCGGGCGACATCCCGACGTCCATGAACGCCGAGTACTACCGCCAGCGGGCGAGCGCCGCGCTGATCATCACCGAGGCGACGCAGATTTCCCGTCAGGGCCAGGGTTATGCGTGGACGCCTGGCATCTACAACGACGAACAGGTGCAAGCCTGGCGCGAAGTCGGCCGCCAGGTACACGAGGCCGGCGGGTTGATCTTCATGCAACTGTGGCATGTGGGCCGCGTATCGCACCCAAGCTTTCAACCGGACAACGCACTGCCGGTGGCGCCCAGCGCATTGCCGGTGCCGGGCAAGACCTTCATCGTCGATGCCGAGGGCAATGGTGTGTGGGGCGACGTGCCAGTGCCGCGCGCACTGCAGGTTTCGGAGATCGCCGACATCATCAACGACTACCGCCGCGCCGCACGCAATGCGCTGAACGCCGGGATGGATGGCGTGGAAATTCACGCCGGCAACGGCTATCTGCTGGACCAGTTCATCAACAGCAACAGCAACCAGCGCACTGACGGTTATGGCGGCACCCTGGAAAACCGTGCGCGCCTGTTACTGGAAGTGGTGGCGGCCGTGGTCGACGAAGTCGGCGCCGACCGGGTCGGCGTGCGCCTGACGCCCATGGGACGCTTCATGGGCATGGGCGATGAAACCCCGCAAGCCACGTTCGGCTACATCGTGCGCTCGCTGAACCGCTGGAAACTGGCCTACCTGCATCTGGTCGAGCCGGCCGTGGTCGGCACCGTCAAGGACGAGAATTTCGACCCGCGCTGGGACGCGATCATCGCTCAGTTGCGTGATGCCTGGGATGGCGTGTTGATGATCGCCGGCGGCTACGACCCCGAGTCGGCGGAACAGGCCCTGGCCGACGGTCGCGCCGACATTATCGCGTTCGGCAGACCGTTTCTGGCCAACCCCGATCTGCCTCGGCGAATCCGCGAAGGCCTGACGCTCAATACACCGGACCCGAGCACGTTCTTTGGCGGCGATCAACGTGGCTATACCGACTACCCGGTGCACGCCCACTGATACGCTGAACAGCGGACGCAAAAAGGCCTGCCACATCGGCAGGCCTTCTTCGTTTTCGCGGAGCGTTACTGCTTGAGAATCAACAGCGGCTCGCCCTTCTTGACGATGTAAGTCGCCAGTTCCGAGCCCTTCTCGTTGCCGACATTCTTCGCGATATGCGCCACACCCGCCGGGATAAACAGCGAATCACCCGCCTTGAGCGTCACCGGCGCCTGTCCTTCAAGCCGATACTCGAACGTGCCGCTGATCACGTAAGCCACTTCCACACCCGGATGCGCATGGTTGGGCGAGGTGACGCCCGGTTCGAAATCGACACGGGCCTGGATCACTTCGCGATCCGCAGCGCCTAGATCCTGACGAACCAGATCGGTGCGGCTCAGGCCCTGCTGCCAGCTTTTCGCCGGGGCGGCGGATTGGGTGTCAGCCGCGTGGGCGAGGCCGGTCAGCGAAACGAGTACGGCGGCAGCGGTCATCAGAAGTGTGCGGCGCATGGTGTTGCCCTCTTGGAAGTAGTCATCTGTTGGCAACTACTTTGGGCGAGGCATGTACGCGGGATGTGTCCTGAGGTCGGGGTTTGTTACCCGATTGTGTACGGCAGCGGGATTGATACACGCGCATACAACTCACAGCACGTCTGACAGCCATTGCCTGAATGCCACGATCTTTTTTGACCCGGCGTTTTCATGGGGCGTGACAAAGTAGAAACCCGACGTGGACTTCAGCCGCAGATCAAACGGCGCCACCAGTCGCCCGGCGCGCAAATCGTCGTCGACGTAGGTCGAACGCCCGATGCACACGCCCTGCCCGTCAATCGCGGTCTGCACGGCCATCATTGCCAGATCGAAGGTCAGTCGCGGGCCTTTGGCCGTGAGCGGTGGCTGGCCTGCCGCGTGTAGCCAGTCGTTCCAGTCATTGGCGGTCAGGCCGCTGACTTGCAGCAAAGGGTGGTGGGCCAGATCCGCCGGCGTTTTCAAAGGCTTGTCGCCGGTCAGCAGTCGCGGACTGCACACCGGGAAGATCTCGTCGGACATCAGCCAGTCAGCCCGCAGCCCAGGCCATTCGCCGTTACCGTAGCGGATCGCCGCGTCTATCCCGGCCTTACGAAAGTCCACCAGCTCGGTGGAGGCGCTGATCCGCACATCAATCTGCGGATGCGCCTCGCGAAACGATGGCAATCGCGGCAACAGCCATTTGGACGCCACCGACACCAAAGTGCTGATGGTCAGGACACTGTTGTTGCTCGATTCCAGCAGCTTTTCAGTCGAGTAACGCAACTCAAGAAACGCCGAGCGGATGCCGGGAAAATAAGCATTGCCCTCCTCCGTCAGCGCCAACCCGTCCTTCAAACGCATGAACAGACGCACGCCGAGTTCATCCTCGAGGCGACGGATCTGATGGCTGATCGCAGTTTGTGTGACGTTCAGTTCTTCGGCGGCGCGGGTGAAGCTCAGGTGCCGGGCCGCACATTCGAAGGCTCGCAATCCGTTGAGCGATGGCAGTCGGGGGAGCATATGACCTCTTCAGTCCATGAGATTTTGTCATACGCTAGCACTGCATTTGTCCTTTGCGAAGCGGCGCGGCGATAGCGGATTCTGAGGCTCTACCTGCAAGGAGATCCCATGAAACTGTACTTCGCCCCCATGACCTGTTCTCTGTCGCCGCACATTGTGCTGCGCGAGCTGGAGCTTCCGTTCGAGCTGATCCGCGTCAATAACCAGACCAAGCAAACCGCCGACGGCCGGGACTTTCGCCAGATCAATCCGAAGGGCTACGTGGCTGCGCTGATGCTGGACAACGGTGAAGTGCTGACCGAAGGCCCGGCGATTCTGCAGTACCTCGCCGACCTCGTACCCGGTCATTCGATGGCCCCGGCCAATGGCACATGGGAACGCTCGCGTTTGCAGGAATACCTGAACTTCATCAGTTCGGAAATTCATGGCGGCAGCGCGCCGTTGTTCAGCAGCGAAATCCCGGAAACCACCAAAACGATCTTCAAGCACAAACTATTCAAGCGTCTGGATTACCTGAACCGCATCCTCGCCACCCAACCCTTTCTGATGCAGGCGTTCGGCGTAGCGGATGCCTATCTGTTCACCGTGCTGAAGTGGTTACCGACATTCAGCATCGCCATCGAAGACTGGCCAGCGCTGGCGAACTACATGACGCGCATCGGCGAACGGCCCAGCGTGCGGGCGGCCATCGCAGCAGAGGAAGCCACGCAACCGGTCCTCTGACGCAACCGATTGCGTTGAACGCTCTCAAATGGGCCGTCGCGCAGTCAGGCGCCCGACTCCGGATCGCTTGCCGGCAGCTTCTCGGTCCTCATCATCCTTGGCGGTGCTCTGCGGGTTGGCGTCAGCGCTTCCCGAACCGTTGCCGTCCTGCGGATGCTCGGATCCCACCGAATCGTTGGCCGCCACATCGCTCATGTCTTCTTCCAGTGGCGCTTCATCGTCCGGCGGCAAGGGGACTGGCGACTCATCCTTGCGGGGATCATGGCCGGTTTCGTTGTCGGTGGTGCGCGTCACGGCCTGTTGTGACAGGTTGCCGGGTGCATTTTCATCAATGTCCATGAGGTTCTCCGTTCTGGTGCGCAATGTTCGTACCTGAAGGTGTGAAACGAGTGAGTGGTGCTTAGTGCCCGGTATTGGACGAATGGCACCCCGGTTGCCGAATGCCCCAGCGCTTCTATAGTGAAGAGGGTTCAAGCCCTCCTCCCGTCGAGCGCCCCATGGCCAGCACCGATCAACTGATCATCTGCGAGCATTGCGACTGCGTGTACGAAAAAGTCGTGCTGGCCAAACACCAGAAGACCCTCTGCGTGCGTTGCGGCGCCGTGCTCCAGCGCTACAACAACCTGAGCGTGGAGCAACGCCTGGCCCTGAGCTTCACCGCGGCGATGCTGTGGCTGTTCGCCAATTTCTACCCGGTGATGAGCATCAGCATGAAGGGCCTGAAAAACAGCGCGACCCTCTGGGATTCGGTGTTGGCCCTGAGTCAGGGGCCGATCACCTTCATGGCGATGGTCGCGGCCATATCGATCATCATCGCCCCGGCCTTTCAGTTGGTGTTGTTGATCTGGGTTCTGAGCTTCGCCCTCGCCTCACGCCGTTCGCCGGGGTTCAAGTTGTGCATGCGCTGGCTGGAAACATTGCGGCCGTGGAGCATGCTCGAAGTGTGTTTGCTCGGCGCGATGGTGGCGGTGTTCAAACTGGCGGGCATGCTCGACGTCATTCCTGGTATCGGCCTGTTTGCGCTGGCCGTGCTCAGTCTGTTGCTGATCCGCATCGCCGGGCGCGACGTGCGCGAACTGTGGGACATCCTATGAAACGACCACCGACGGCAACCGAACTCAATCTCTGCCTGTGCCACAGCTGCGGGCTGGCCTGCGACATGACCGGCGAACCGCACCAGTGCCCGCGCTGCGATGCGCCGCTGCACTGGCGCAAGACCAACTCACTGACCCGCACCTGGGCCTACATGTTCGCGGCGCTGGCGTTTTACGTGCCGGCGAATCTGCTGCCGGTGATGAACACCACCCTGCTCGGCAGCGGCGCCGACAGCACCATCATGAGCGGCGTGCTGGAGTTCTGGGAACATGGCGCGTGGGACATCGCCCTGATCATCTTCATCGCCAGTATTGCGGTGCCGGGGGTGAAATTCGTTGCGCTGACCTTGCTGTTGGTCACCGTGCAACGGGACAGCCATTGGGCGCGCAAGGAGCGTTCGAAGCTGTACCGTTTCGTCGAGCTGATCGGCTATTGGTCGATGCTTGATGTGCTGGTGGTCGCATTGGTGGCGGCGCTGGTGAAATTCCAGGCGCTGGGGGATATCGAGCCGCGCGTAGGGATTCTGTTTTTCGGCCTGGTGGTCGTGTTCACCATGCTCTCGGCCATGAGTTTCGACCCGCGCCTGATCTGGGACAACGCGCCGGACGAAGAAACGGAAAAACCCCGGCACTCGACTGAACAAGTGCCGGGGCATCAAGCGGTTTGAGTCAGATCAGATCTGCGCAGTACCGCCGTCAACGAACAATTCGATGCCGTTGACGAAGCTGCTGTCATCCGAGGCCAGGAACAACGCAGCCTTGGCAATCTCGCTCGGCTCGCCGAGGCGCCCGATCGGCACGATAGACGCCAGTTGATCGAACAGTCCTTGCGTGTGTTCCGCCGGCACCAGCCCCGCCAGACCTGGCGTGCGCACCGGGCCAGGGCTGATCGCGTTGACGCGGATACGCCGAGGTTTCAGGTCCAGCAGCCACGACCGCGCGAAGTTGCGCACCGCCGCTTTGCTCGCGCTGTAGACGCTGAAGTTCTCCGTGCCCTGCACCGAAGTGGTCGACGAGGTCAGCAGAATCGAGGCGCCATCGCGCAGCAGCGGCAAGGCCTTCTGCACGGTGAACAGCGTGCCCTTCACGTTGGCGTCGAAAATCCGGTCGAAGTGCTCTTCAGTGATCGAGCCCAGCGGCAGCATGTCCCCGCCGCCGGCATTGGCGAACAGGATGTCGAGGTGCCCGGCCTTCGCGGCGATCTCGCTGTAGATGCGGTCCAGATCGTCCAGCTTCGCCACATCGCCCTGAATGCCGATGGCTCGCGGGCCGATGGCGGCGACCGCTTTGTCCAGCTCGGCCTGACGACGGCCAGTGATAAATACGGTGGCGCCCTGGGCGACGAATTCCTGCGCCGAAGCCAGGCCGATGCCGGTGGTGCCGCCAGTGATCAGTGCGATTTTGCCTTCAAGTCTGTTGCTCATGATGAATCTCCAGTAACCGTTTCGAGGATGGTGACGGGTCGTAGGTGAGCCGTTGGAAGCGACTTTAGGCCGATGGATTGAATTGAAAAATCCGCAAAATCGGTTTTGTTTGTGCACAGACATGCACAATACTCAGCGACATCTACATCACTGAGCCCTAGCCGATGAATCAGTTAATGGCGATCCGCACCTTCGCCCGCGTCGTGGAAAGCGGTTCGTTCACCAAAGCCGCCGACTCGCTGAATCTGCCGAAAACCACCGTCAGCAAACTGATCGGCCAACTGGAAAACCACCTCGGCGTGCGCCTGCTGCAACGCACCACCCGCCGCCTCACCGTCACCGCCGACGGCGCTTCCTATTACCAACTGACCCAACAACTGCTGCATCAACTGGACGACATCGATCAGGGTTTCAGCCAGGCCCAAGGCCTGCCGCGCGGCAGGATCCGCGTGGACATCGGCGGCTCGACCGCGACGATGCTGGTGATCCCCGAGCTGCCGAAGTTCTTCGAACGCTATCCGGACATCCAGGTTGATCTGGGCGTCAGCGACCGCCCGGTGGACCTGATCAGTGAGCGCGTCGACTGCGTGATTCGCGGCGGCCCGCTGACCGGACAAACCCTGGCCGTGCGCCGCCTCGGTGAAGTGTCCTGGAGCACCTGCGCCACACCCGATTATCTGCAACGCCACGGCACCCCGAGCCACCCGCTCGACCTGGCCAGCCACCAGGTGATCGCCTACCGCTCGGCCTCCACCGGGCGCATCCTGCCGTCGAATTTCCAACGTAACGGCGAACGCCATCAGATCGAAGGCAAAGGCCTGATCAGCGTCAACGAGAGCAACGCGCACCTGGCGGCCGGGCTCGCCGGGCTGGGGATCATCCATACCTTCAACTACACGGTCAGGACGGCCATCGAACGCGGCGAACTGGTGCCGATCCTCGAGGACTGGCGGCCACCGGCGTATCCGTTTCATGTGCTGTATCCGCCGAACCGGCATTTGAGCAATCGGGTTCGGGTGTTCATTGATTGGCTGGTGGAGCGGTTTGCGCAGGTCGATTGAAGTGCTGCGGGAGCATTGCTGACTTTTACGCAAAACACCTTTGACCCAGGGCCGGTTCTTCTCATCCACGTTGCCACCGATACTGGCGGCCATTGACAGTCATGGGAAACCGCACAATGCAAACCGATTACGCTGCCTGGGCCTGGACGTCCGGCCAAGGGCTGGATGGCCTGACACTGACCCGCAAACCCCTCGTGCAACCCGGCCCCGGCCAAGTGCTGGTGGCCAACCGCGCCATCGCCTTGAACCCGGTGGACTGGAAGATCATCGAGTGGGGCCACCCCGCCTGGAGCACCGGCCGCGTGCCGGGTGTCGACGGCATGGGCGTGGTGGTCGCGGCCGGCGCCGGCGTGACACTGCAACCCGGCAGTCGCGTGGCGTATCACCAATCGCTGGCGAGCGATGGCAGCTTCGCCGAGTACTGCCTGCTGGACGCCGCCACCGTGCTATCGGTGCCCGCCCCGCTCGATGATGCGCCGCAGCGTCACTGCCCTGCCCCGGTTTGACCGCATGGCAAGCCGTGGGAAAAGTCCCCGCAAATGACGCGGTCGATGTGCTGGTGATCGGTGCTGGCGGCGCAGTCGGCCTGCTGCTGGTGCAACTGGCGGCACAACGCGGATGGCGGGTTTGGGCGACCGCATCCGGCGCGCATCATGCAAAGCTCAAAGCCCTGGGCGCAGTCGGCGTATTCGACTACCGCGAACCGGACTGGAAAACCGCACTCACGGCCAGTCTCGGCGAACGTCGTTTGCACGCCGTGTTCGACACGGTCAGCGGCGCTCACGCGGCGGAAATGGCCGACCTGCTGGGCTACAACGGCCATCTGGTGTGCATTCAGGACCGTCAGGAAAGCGCGCCGCTGCCGGCCTTCACCAGCGCGATTTCGCTGCATGAAGTGGCATTGAACAGCTTCCACGTCCACGCCAGCCTGCACGATCGCCAGACCTTGCGCCGCAACGGCGAGCAGTTGCTGCAAGCGCTGCTCGACGGCAGCCTGATCGGCCCGGCGCTGCAGATGTTCAACTTCGATGAATTGCCCCAGGCCTTGCGCGCCCTGAAGGACGGCGCGGGTGGCGGGAAATGGGTGACGCGTCTGCCCGTCGTTTGAATCGCGTCAGTCGAGGCCTTCCCCAACGCCTTGACTGACCTCCCGGGTCAGACAATCAATCAGCGCCCGCGCCGAAGCCGACAGCTGCCGGTGCGGCGGGTAGATCACCGAGAACGGTCGGGAGCGCCCGCCCGACTGTTCAAGCAGGCGCACCAGTCGCCCGCTTTCGATCCGCTCGCGGACGATGAAGTCATAGGTCTGGCAGATGCCCAGCCCCTGCTCCGCCAGCGACACAATCCCCAGCACATCGTCGGACACCTGAATATTGGCGCTGGGCAACCATTCGCGGTCTTCGCCCTGCTCACGGAACAGCCACGGCCCGACGCGCCCGGTGCTGGGCATCACGAACGGCAGGCACGCATGCCGCTGCAAATCGTCGACGCGCTGCGGTGTTCCGGCCCGTCGCAGGTAATCCGGCGCGGCCACCACACACAAACGCGCGTCCTCCAGTTTGCGACCGATCAGCCCGCTGTCCGGCAACGCGCCCAGCCGAATAGCCAGATCGAAGCCTTCGGCCACCAGATCGACGTTGCGATTGCTGATGCTCAACTCAACGCGCACTTGCGGATGCTGCCGGGTGAAACGGGCGAGCATGGCCGGCAAACGATAGTGGCCGTAAGTGGTCGGCACGCTGAGGCGCACGCGGCCGCTGAGTTCGCCGTCCTGTCCCTGAATCGTCCGCTCGGCATCGTCGATCAGGCCGAATGCCGCCCGCGACTGCTCCAGGTACAACACCCCGGCATCGGTCAGGCTCAAACGCCGCGTGGTGCGCCGCAGCAACTGCACACCCAGGCGCGCCTCCAGCCGCGAAATCGCCCGGCTGACCACCGACGGCGTGGTTGCGAGAAACACTGCACCGGCGCTCAGCGAACCCTTTTCCACCACCGTGACAAACACTTCGACGTCGGCCAGATAATCGAATCGGCGACTCATCTTGATCTCCAGAGAACAAATGCTTTGCTGTGTCGCGAGTTTATCGCCGCCATAAGCATCAATACAGTGAGCCGCACCTTCTTCCACGTTCAGGAATCGCCATGCGCTCAATTACACGTCTTGCTTTCGCCTTGTCTCTCTCCGTTGCCGCGTTGAACGCCCAGGCGGCCAATGTGCTGGTGGTGCTGTCGGACTCCGATCATCTCGATCTGAAGGACGGCAAGGTCTTCAGCACCGGTTTCTACCTCAACGAACTGATGCAACCGGTCAAGCTGCTGCTCGATGCCGGCCACACCGTGACCTTCGCCACCCCGACCGGCAAGGCGCCGACGCTGGATCGCTCCTCCGACGACAAGATGTATTTCAACAATGACGTGGCAGCCTTGCAGACCCACAAGGCGCTGCTGGAAAAACTGAAGATCACCTCGCCCGGTGAATCGCCGGTCATCAGCCTGTCGCGGGTCGAGCAAGTCGGCTACGAGCATTTCGATGCCATCTACATTCCGGGTGGCCACGCACCGATGCAGGATCTGCTGCACAGCCAGGCGCTGGGCAAACTGCTGAACAACTTCCACCAAACAGGCAAAACCACAGCGCTGGTGTGCCACGGCCCGATTGCACTGCTCTCGACCCTGACGGATCCGAGCGCATTCACCCGCCAACTGGAAACCGGCAAAGCCACGACGGCAAACAACTGGACGTATGCGGGCTACAAATTCACGGTCATCAGCAATCAGGAAGAAGAAATCGCCAAAGGCCTATTGAACGGCGGCGCGATGAAGTTCTATCCGCAGACGGCACTGGAAAAGGCTGGCGGCGTTTTCAGCAGTAACACGGCGCCGTGGGCCAGCCACGTAGTGGTTGATCGCGAACTGGTCACCGGACAGAACCCGGCGTCGGCCCTGGCCGTGGGCAAGACCCTCGTTGACCGGTTGAAGTGATCTCGGCGCCCTCGCACTTTCACCGTTTCGTCTAACCTGACGTTGCACCCGACGATGATTGCCCATCGACGGGTGCATCGACCTTGATGCCCACGAAACGGAGAATTCCATGCTCAAGCGAACCCTGGCACTGACCGCTGGTTTGGCCCTGTCCCTGTCCGCCGTGCTGGCGCAAGCCGCGGAGGTGTTGAAGGTCAGCGCGATTCCCGATGAAGCCCCGACCGAGCTGCTGCGCAAGTTCGAGCCGCTGGGGTCTTATCTGGAGAAGCAACTGAACATGAAAGTCGAGTTTGTGCCGGTGGCCGACTACCCGGCGGTGGTCGAAGCGTTGGCCACCAACCGTCTCGACTTGGCTTGGCTCGGCGGTTTCACCTTCGTCCAGGCGCAGCTGAAAAGTGATCCAAAGGTCATTCCGCTGGTGCAGCGCGAACAAGACGCCCAGTTCACCAGCAAATTCATCACCGCCGACCCGAACGTCAAAAGCCTCGCCGACCTCAAGGGCAAGACCTTCGCCTTCGGCTCCGTGTCGTCCACTTCCGGCAGCCTGATGCCGCGCTATTTCATGCTCAAGGACGGCATCAAACCGGAAAGCTATTTCAGCCGCGTCGGCTACTCCGGTGCCCACGACGCCACCGTCGCCTGGGTGCAGGCCGGCAAGGTCGACGCCGGTGTGCTGAACGCCAGCGTCTGGCAGAAACTGGTAGACGCCGGCAAGGTCGACACCAACAAGGTCAAGGTCTTCGCCACCACCCCGGCCTACTTCGATTACAACTGGACCGTGCGCGGCACCCTCGACCCGGCGCTGGCGGCGAAGATCAAAAAAGCCTTCCTCGACCTCGACCCGGCCAACCCCGAGCACAAGAAAATCCTCGACCTGCAAGCCGCCAGCCGCTTCATCGAAACCAGCCCGGACAATTACAAAGGCATCGAGGAAGCCGCCCGCGCCGCCGATTTGCTGAAATGACGCTGCGCCTCAAACAGGCTTTTCTGCACCACACCAATGGCGTGGAGGCCTTGCGCGGCGTCGATTTACAGATCGAGGCCGGCGAGCAGGTGGCGATCATCGGCCCGTCCGGCGCCGGCAAATCCAGCCTGCTGAACCTGCTGGCAACCGCCATTCGGCCCAGCAGCGGCGACATTGAAGTGCTGGGCGAGCGCGCCTGGCATTTGTCCGCCCGCCAACGGCAACGCCTGCGCGCCCGCATCGGTCTGGTGCATCAGGCGCCGCCCCTGCCGCCCCGGCAACGGGTGGTGACGGCGGTGCTGGCCGGCAAACTCGGGCAATGGAGCCTGGGCAAAAGCCTGATCAACCTGCTGCATCCGCTCGACGTGCCGGGCGCCCGCGCCGCACTGGCGCGACTGGATCTGGCCGACAAACTCTTCAGCCAATGCCAGCAACTGTCCGGCGGGCAATTGCAGCGCGTCGGTATCGCCCGCGTGCTGTATCAGGCGCCGGAAGTGTTGCTGGCCGACGAACCGGTCTCGGCGATGGACCCGGTGCTGGCCGGGCACACGCTGTCGATCCTGTCGCGCCATGCCGGGGAGCACAACGTCACGCTGGTCGCGAGCCTGCACGCGGTGGAACTGGCACTGTCGCACTTCCCGCGCATCGTCGGTCTGCGCGAGGGGCAAATCCTGTTCGACTGCCCGTCCGCGCAGGTCAGCCGCGACATGCTCGACACCCTCTACGCCAACGAACAACTGCAATCCCCGGCGCCCGCCGTCACGCCGCTGGTTGTGCAGATTCCGCGATGCTGAGCGCCGACACCCGCGACCCCGCCGCACTGCCACGGTTGCTGCTGACCGGGTTGGCGATTGCCTTGCTGTGGCCCGGCATCCAGCTCAGCGAACTGGATCTGGGCGTGCTGTTTCACGCCGACAGCCAGAGTGAAATGGGCCGCTTCGTCTCGATGTTCTGGCCACCGGCCCATGACCGCGAGTTTCTGCAATTACTGCTCAAAGCCACCCTGCAAACCCTGGCCATCGCCACCGCCGGCATGGCCCTGGCCCTGCTGTTGGCCGTGCCGGCCAGCCTGCTCGCCAGCCGCGCCCTATCGCTGACCGCCGCTTCCCGCAGCGGTCGCCCGAGCCTGTTGGGCCGACTGCTGCGCTGGCCGGTGCGCGGGCTGCTGATCTTCCTGCGCAGCGTGCCGGAAATCGTCTGGGCGCTGCTGTTCGTGCGCGCCGTCGGCCTCGGCCCGGCGGCGGGCGTGCTGGCCATCGCGATCACCTACAGCGGCATGCTCGGCAAGGTCTACGCCGAAATCTACGAATCCACCGACCAACGCCCCGCCCACGCCCTGCTCCAGGCCGGCAGCGGCCGCCTCGCCAGTTTCGCCTACGGCGTACTGCCCAACGTCGCGGCGGAACTGCTCTCCTACACCGTCTACCGCTGGGAATGCGCCATCCGCGCCTCGGTGGTCATGGGCTTCGTCGGCGCCGGCGGCCTCGGCCAACAGATCGACCTGTCGATCCGCATGTTCGCCGGCGGCGAAGTCGCCAGCATGCTCCTGACCTTCCTCCTCCTCGTCCTCGGCGCCGACCAACTCAGCCGCCTGCTGCGCTGGAGGCTGGCATGAAACGGCTGATCAATTCGGTGCTGATTCTCGCCATTGTTGCGGCCGTTATCGCCTCGTTTGCCTACCTGGGCCTTGATCTTGAAGAGCTCGGCAGTCCGACCAGCCTGAAACAGATGGGCTTGTATGTGGCGCGCTTTCTCAGCCCGGACCTTAGCGCCGACTACCTGACGGCCATCTTGCGCGGGTCGATGGAAACGCTGGCCATGTCGGCCCTCGGCACCCTCCTCGCCGCTGTGCTGGGCTTGTTATTGGCGCTCCCCGCCGCTGGCCGGTTTGGCTGGTTTTTTCAGAGTGTCGCGCGCCTGCTGCTCAATGCGCTGCGCGCGATTCCGGAACTGGTGTGGGCTGCGTTGATGGTGCTTGCGGCCGGGCTTGGGCCGAATGCCGGGACACTTGCGCTGGCCCTGCACACCACGGGCGTGCTGGGACGGTTGTTTGCTGAGGCGTTGGAGAACACGCCGCCGGAGCCGGCGGATGCGATTCGGTTGCAGGGGGGGAATCCGGTGACGGCGTTCTGTTACGGCACGCTGCCGAATCTGGCGCCGCAGTTGCTGGCGTACTGTTTGTATCGGTGGGAGAACAATATTCGGATGGCCAGCGTGCTGGGGTTTGTCGGGGCTGGGGGGTTGGGGCAGATGTTGTATGTGAGCTTGAGTTTGTTTCAGGAGGCGCAGGCGGGGACGGTGATATTGGCTATGCTGGTTTTGGTGTGGGGGGTGGATTGGTTGAGTGGTTGGGGGCGGGGGCGGTGGGTTAAGGCTTAGGTTGGATAGTCTTTGAAGTCGGATAAAACAAATATTCGTCGAGGCCCGCTTCCGGCCAAAAACGGACGTTCGCAAGTGGCCGATAACGGCCAAGAGCAGCCACGCACTGGCAGTAGAGTTAGTTTTGGACTTCCCCGTCATCATCAATATCGTGGTCTACAACGGTTACTCCCGATCAAACATCGTAGGGGCTGCAGCCTTTGCAGGGCCGGCGATGCTTGTGTCCGCCCACAATGCAGAATTCGATCAGTGCTTTGCTAAGCGATTGAGCAGCATCTTCACCACCATAACGAGCTACGGCTAAACGGGGTACGTTATTCGTGCATATTTCAAAGTTACAACTCGTCAATTACCGGAATTTCGAATGCGCGAATGTAGTCTTCAACAAGGGTGTTAACACGATCATAGGCGAGAACGGGTCAGGCAAGACAAACCTGTTCCGGGCGTTGCGTCTTTTGCTGGACGACACGCTGCTGCGCGCGGCATATAGGCTCGACGAGAAGGACTTCCACCGGGGCCTTGGCGACTGGCGCGGTCACTGGATAGTCATTAGTCTGGAGTTCGATGAGGTATCCCAAGACGAGGCGATTCAGTCCCTCTTTCTCCATGGGACCGGTAACATCGCCGACGGTATGATCGGCAAAGCGACCTACAACCTTATCTTTCGCCCCAAGGCGGCAGTTCGACGGATCCTGGCCGACCTTGCCGCCGGTGACACGGCAGGACTAGCTGAGGCACGTTCGAAGATCACCATTTCGGATTATGAAACGATCTTTACCGGCAAGAGCACCGCAAACTTCCTCGATCCCGAAACCTATAGGCAACTGGCTGGCGACTTCGACGCGGTAATATTTCCCCAAGAACTGACGAACCCCGCTATCGGGGGCGTCATCCCAGGCATGCTCTCGATCTCGCGCGAAGTGTGCTTCACCTTCGTGCAAGCACTGCGCGATGTGGTCTCCGACTTCCAGAACAACCGCACCAACCCCCTCCTAACTCTGCTCAAGTGTCGAAGCGGTGAGATCGATCCGGAGAGCTTCGAGCCAATTACCGCTCTCGTCAAAGGGCTCAACGATGCAATCGAGGGCCTACCAGATGTAGGAACCATCCGCACCGATATCCGCGACACCATCACCGATGCGGCAGGCGAGACCTACTCCCCGCGATCACTTTCAATCCGCTCGGATCTGTCCGACGAGGCCGACCGCCTCTTCCAGTCGCTCAAGCTGTTTGTGGGCGAGAGCGAGGAAGAATATGAGGGCGCGATTCACGAGCTGAGCCTGGGCGGTGCAAACCTCATCTACCTGACGTTGAAGCTGCTCGAGTTCAAATACCAGAAGCAGAAAGAGTCCTTCGCCAATTTCCTCGTGATCGAGGAGCCGGAGGCGCACATCCACACCCATATCCAGAAAACGCTGTTCGACCGGCTGAACTTTGATGACACCCAGATCATCTATTCGACACATTCGACCCACATATCCGAAGTGAACAACGTCGTGAACATCAACATCCTCGGCCGGCAGGACGGACGATGCGAGGTGTTTCAGCCATCTGCGGGACTTGACGCCGGCCAAATTGGCAATATCCAGCGCTACCTCGATGCGGTCCGCAGCAATCTGCTCTTCGCCAAGAGCGTGATCTTGGTTGAGGGCGACGCCGAGGAGATCCTCATACCGATCCTCGTTAAAAAAGTGTTCGGGCTCAGCCTGGACGAGCTGGGAATCAGCTTAATCAACATCCGCAGCACCGGCTTCGAGAATGTTGCGGTGCTTTTCCATAACGAGCGCATCCGTAAGCGCTGCGCGATCATCACCGACCTTGACCGCGCGTTTATCGATACGACCAAGGACATACTCGACAGCGACGATAAGGCGGCCGCAAAGAAAAAGGCACTGGGGTCACAGATCGCTGGACTCCAGCGCGAGGCAGTGCTCAAGGAGTTGTGTGACGGGAATCCCTGGCTGACGGTGCACTTCGCCGACAACACTTTCGAGGTCGATTTCGTTTCCGCCGGCAATGTTGGCACTGTCGTTTCGGTCCTGGGCGACGTCTATAAGGATGGCGCCACCATCGCGACGTCTAAAATGGAGCTGGAATCGGGTGACATCGCACGTTTCGGGACGCGCGTGCTGACGATGGCACGCTACGCAGGAAAGGGGTGGTTCGCCATCATTCTGGGGCGAATGATCACGCCAGAAACTGTCATTCCGGATTACATCCTCGACGCCATCTTCCAAGCGCATCTCCCGGTATCCATCCAGACATGGGCGCGTGTGCTTGATTATCGGGTCTCGGTCCTTGCCGAGTCACAACTACACACGGCAGTGGACATCGACGCAATGCGCGCGCAAATCAGACGCTACTATAGCGGCGAGATCGACTTTGCAGCGGTTCGCGCCGAAATGCTACAAGCCTTTCCGGCCGACGGCATCAACACGATCCTGGCGAGCTTCTAGATGTTTGTCTGGGACAGGAAAGATCTGAACGATGCCCAGGTCGCAGCCATCGAGCATCCAGGCAGCGTCTTCCTCGTTGCCTGCCCGGGGAGCGGTAAAACGAGAACCCTCACCTACAAGATCGCCCGCCTGTTGTCGGAGCTTAAGTCGGACAAAAAACGCGTCGTCGCGATCACCTACACGCACCGGGCTGCGGATGAGATTCACGAACGGATCGAGCAGCTTGGCGTCGAAACGAGCCAGCTTTGGATTGGCACGATCCACTCCTTCTGTCTCGAATGGATCTTAAAGCCTTACGGAATCTACCACTCAGCGCTCAAGCACGGTTTCCGGGTGATCAATGCTCATGACACCGAACGAATGCTCGAGGAACTCTGCAGCGCGGTGCAAGGCACTAAGCTCAGCAGCTTCGACTGCGCATATTATTTCAAGCCGAACGGCTGTGTCCTGACATGCAACAAGACCGATAAGCATGAAGCAATTAGGGGAGTTTTGCGGGCATATTGGAAGGCGCTTCGTACCGAGCGGCAGGTCGATTTTGAACTCATCCTTTTCTACGCCTATCAGCTCATCGAGAATAATCCGTCGATCAGCGTGCTGCTGGGTTCGATCTTCGAATGCGTACTCCTCGATGAATTTCAGGATACCCGGGAAATCCAATATGCGATCCTCGCGTCGATCCTGAAAGCGTCGAAGCGCGGTGCGTCCGCCTTCGTGGTAGGCGATCCTAATCAGGCAATCTATGGCTCGCTTGGCGGCTATGCGATTACGGCGGCGGACTTTGGGGCGCAGTGCGGCATCGCCTTCAATGAAATGGAGCTGTCAGACAATTACCGGTCGTCATCGCGAATTGTGAGTTATTTCGGCAATTACAACGTCTGGCCTTCGAAGATCGAGGCGGTGGGGAGGGACAAAGACTACGCGAGCGTGGTGTCGTTCGATCACCAGACACACCGCGACGCGCTGGAGGAAGAGCTTGTAAGGCTCATCAAATTTAACGTCGAAACGCTCGGGATCGCTCAGCATGAGGTTTGTATAGTTGCGCCTTGGTGGGTCCATCTCGCAAGCATGACACGCAGGCTGGTCGCGGCGCTTCCGGCTTATTCGTTCGACGGCCCGGGCATGGTGCCCTTTGCGCGCGACATCGACAATTTCTGGTACAAGCTAGCTAGGATCATTCTGACGGAGGCGTCCCCACACCTCTATGTACGCCGGATGCGATGGGCGGGAGAGATAATCGCTGACCTCAGCGAGGCCGGCGTCGAGGTTCCAGGTTTGGACCGCAAGACACTGCTACGCGCCTGCAACACCATCGCCCTCACCATCACCGAAACCGATGGCCTTGTCTTCCTCCGGGTGTTCTTCGACCAGCTATGTTCCACTTTCGGAATAGATCGCCACACCTGCGCGGCACTCCAGGAGCATCACGACGCTTTCTTTGAATGCTCGCAGAAGCGCATTGACAAGCTCATCAAGGAAGGCGCTGAGGCGATCGCTGATTTGGCGATGTTCAGGAAGGTCTTTGCGGACCGGACTGGAATCACCGTATCGACGATCCACGGGGTCAAGGGCGCTGAGTATGACGCAGTGATCGCCTATGGCCTGCTAGAAGGGATGGTTCCCCATTTCAGCGATCCGAACCAGGTCGAGACAGCTAAGAAACTCATGTATGTGGTGTCGTCGCGGGCCAGAAAGAACCTACATCTGATCTCTGAACGCGGTCGCAGTCGGGGCTGGAGCGGGGATTATCAACCAACCGACGTTCTTACTGGATGTGCATTCCGGTACGACCAGCTTTCTGACGGGTAAGAATCTGGTCGCAAATGTCCGCTCATGACCGATAGCGGACATTCGCAACGAAAATAGGGGACCTAGAATATTGGACGGATTTATTTTCAGACGAAGAGCTCACTTTTCTTGGCCAGTGAAGGCACTGTGATAGCATGCTTGCGCCTCCCCCCGGAGAGGGGGATTTTTTCTACATCCCGCAAGGAATATGCCCCGTGAAAGACTTTGTCATCAGCGTCAACAACACCGTCCTCTATCTCTCCCTGGCATTCATCTGGCTGGTCGCAATCGTCGCGATTTTTACCAGTGGGTTCTTGCCGGCGCTGGGTATCTTCGTGGCCGGCACCCTGTGCTGGTGCATCATTTCCGGCTTCTGGTTCGTCCAGTCGGCGACCTACGAAGAACTGCGCAAGCTGAACGCCAGCAAAAACTGAAACATCAGGGCGGAGCCGTAAGTGCCCCGCCCTACCCTGAGCGCTTGGTTCCGTGCCGAGCGCTCTCGCCCACCGCGAATGGCTCGCATAAATCCCGCATTTTCCGAAGTCCTGAAAATCCCTCCGCTCCCTTTCTGCCAATTAAGCCCAGTACTATCTTTCAAGAAATATCCCCGTCCCTTGTCCCCATCCACTGAGTGGCGAACTAAAGGAGTTTTGGTTTTGGGACATCTTCTGACTGAGCCGCAGCTGACCGACATCAGAGCTGCACTCTCCTGGCCTTTCAACGATTTGCCGGTCGAATACGATTACGTAGCGGCGGAGGTCAGAGGCGTCGATCCTGACGTGCTCTACGAAATCCTTTATTCAGAGGTCGCGCCAGTGTGCTTCACCAATCTTGTGGCCGCTGTGCCTCCGACATGGACTGGCTTTGATCCAGACTCGCTCAGGGCAATGATCGAGGAGCGTTTGGCAGCTAGGGAGAACAGCTGGTTTCGCAGGCAGTTTGATAAGGCGTTGGTTCGCTGGCTGCAATACAACTACGGCTACATCTGGAAGGAGATTTCCTCCAGGCTTTAAGCGCTTAAACAGCTCCGTTTAAAGCAACCCGCCGTAACTTCCCCAAGGCTACAACGCCTTGCGTCATTGCCTACGACTACGCCAGAATCCGCCGGCTTGTGCGTCTACGACGCGGGTCTTATCGTTTCCCGGTCACTGAAAAACAGTGATGGGGTTTGGTAGCCCCGGATTATCGTAGGTTGCATAAGCATCATGATGTGCAGTGTCTGAAAGACTCCGCGTCATGGTGGTCATGCACAGGGCGTCTTCGGGCGCGCCGGTTCCTACGTCCCGGTCTACCAACCTGAGCATGGCCGCCACCCATCGTTTGGTAGCGAGAGTGTCGGCTCCCATTTGACGATGTAGGAGTTTCACCATGATCAAACCAACACCCAACCCACCCGAAACCGACCCCACCTCCCCCTACGAATCCCCCAACTCCAAAAAACTCCACGACGCCGCCGAGCGTGCGCTGGATCATTACCTCTTCCCCGCCGCAGGGATCATGTCGTCCTTGAACGAGCCCGAGCGGATGTATCTGGCCAATCCGAAATTCAACACCGAATGTTTGCTGGCCAATGCCAGCGAAAACCTCGGGGCGGCCAGTGAGATGCTCAGCAATTTCGCGGCCACGCTCGATCCGTCGCATCGCAAGACGGCGATCGGTATCGCGCAGATCGTGATGATTGCCGAGCTGGCGGTAAATCAGGCGCTGGATCACGTTGAGCTGAGTTAAACAAATCGCGTCCGGTAGAGGCGGCCCTCGGGCTGCTTCTACGGATAGTTGCAACTTAGCATTCGCTATATATCAATCAAAAAATATAACTTTTCTCGATTAAAATACCTGAGCATTTTTTAATAAAAGCCGTCCGCGTTAACAAAAAAATCTAAATACGCTTTCCGTTAGATTACTTCGCTACATCATTTGACAGAGTCAAAAGTCGCATCAAAACTGCAACCGCGATTCCAAGGCATGGAGTCGCGTACACAGGAGAAATTCCTTGCCAATGGAATTTCAGCACATACGGAAATAGCGAATAAGGAAATTACAATGAACCAAGCTATTCAGGAAAAAACCGCAACTCTGCTTCAACAACCTGCTGTAGCTTTCACCCTCTTCGATCAGAACGGTGTACAGATCACTTTGAATCTGCCTAGTGCATTGCAGATCAACCAGAACGGTCAGGAGTACTACCCTCCTAATCCGACACCGGGAGAAGGAGCTCCCGTACTGCATAACAACACGATATTCCCGATCGAGTCCGCGACTTTCACCGTCGAACTGCTGGATGTGATCGATGCTTCGAGCAATGTGATCGCCAACGTGCGGTGGTGGAATAACAAGATTTTCGATGGCAAGAAAAGCATGGAGTTCACGGTTAAAAAGGTGCTTCCAGGCGAAGTGGGTATTTGTGTTCCCAGCGAAGCCGGTTACAACCAAGTCCGCTGGGCCACTTCAGTATCCAGCGGGCGCGGCACGGAGACCTTCAAAAACACCCTGAACATCGTCACGCTCACCTTCGGCCCGCTTCAACCAAACGGCCCAGGTGGCAACCCGACCGGCCCGATTGTGCAGATCGGCTGATTGAGCTGTACTGCGGCGCCCGTTGAAGCGGGCGTCGCATTCCCTCCTGTGATACCTCTGCTGAATTGCTGCACCAGTTGCACATATGAACTGCAATCAACCCGACTAGTGCTCCCCACGCACACCTTTAGACTCTCCCCACCATCAACGTAAGGGAGCGTTCAACATGGTCACCAGCGCCGTCATCCATCAAACCGGTGAGCCTCAAGTCATTCAGCTGGAGCAATTCACCGCGCAAGCACCCGGCCCCGGCGAGGTCTGGCTTGAGCAGTTCGCCATTGGCGTCAACCCGCTCGACTTGAGCCAACGTTCCGGTGCCGCGCCGTTGGCGTTACCTTCTGGACTCGGGCTCGAAGGCGCCGGACGGGTTGTGTCGGTGGGAGCCGATGTGACGAACGTGGCGGTCGGCGACCGCGTCGCTTATGCCACGGGCCCCATCGGCGCCTATGCCAGCGCCCGCCTCTACCCGGCCAATCGGCTGGTGAAGATCCCCGACAGCCTGAGTTTCGAGGACGCGGCGGCTGTGCTGTTCAAGGGCATCACCGCGCAGTATTTGCTCAAGTCCACTTACACGGTCGGGCCGGGTTCGACGGTGCTGATCTACGGCGCGGCTGGTGCGCTGGGGCAGATCATGGTGCCGTGGGCGAAGCATTTGGGGGCGTTGGTGATTGGTGTGGTGTCCGGCGCCGGGAGTGTCGAGCGGGCCCGGCTGGCGGGTTGTGATGAGGTGTTGGTGTTCGATGCGGCGACGCTGGCCGAGGCGGTGGTCGACATCACCCAGGGCAAGAAAGTGGATGTGGTGTACGACCCGATTGGCC
Source organism: Pseudomonas sp. B21-021 (assembly GCF_024749205.1). NCBI lineage: Bacteria > Pseudomonadati > Pseudomonadota > Gammaproteobacteria > Pseudomonadales > Pseudomonadaceae > Pseudomonas > Pseudomonas sp. B21-021. The sequence continues at coordinate 2,951,788 of NZ_CP087192.1, read as the reverse complement.
GGGTGTCTTTCGAGGCGTCGTTGAATTGCCTGCGCCCGCGCGGGTTGCTGGTGTCGTTCGGCATGGCGTCGGGGGCGCCGGCGCCGGTCGAGATCAGCACCCTGAATGCCAAGGGTTCGCTGTTCCTGACCCGACCGTCCCTCGCCGCCCACACCGCCACGCCGGAGGAATACCAGCAGCGTGCAAAGGACGTGTTGCAAGCGATTGACGCCGGTATCATCCAGCCCAATGTCGGGCGTCGTTATCCGCTGGCGGACGCCGCCCGGGCCCATGCCGATCTGTACCGGGGCGGTTTGCCGGGGGCGGTTGTGCTGGTGCCTTGAGTCTTTTTTCGGGTCATCCACGAGGGTTGTCGTTGCATGGATCTGTTCGATAGCCGTCAGGCCGATGAAGTCGCCACCCTGCTGGCCCTGGCCGAGCACGGCTCGTTTGCGGCGGCGGGCCGGACGTTGCAGCGCCATCCCTCGGTGCTGTCGAAACGGCTCAGCGCGCTGGAGTCGCGGCTGGGGGTGCGGCTGATCGAGCGCACCACCCGGCAATTGCGTTTCACCGATGAGGGGCAACGGCTGGTGGCGCGGTTCGGGCATGCGGTCAGCCTGATCGCCGAAGCGGAGCAGGATGCGCGCGAGGGTGCCGCCGAAGTTCGCGGGCGTTTGCGCATCGCCCTGCCGGCCGCCATGGGGCGGCTATGGCTGGGTGATATCGTTTCGGCGTTCGCCTTGGCCCATCCGAACGTGGCGTTGGAGGTTGAATATGCCGAGCGCTTCGTCGATATCGTCGCCGAGGGTTTCGACGCCGCGATCCGCATCGGCGAGTTGGCGGACAATCGGCTGGTGGCGAAGAAGCTCTGCGATCACCGCCGAATCCTGTGTGCCGCGCCCTCCTATCTTCAACAGCACGGCGAGCCGAAAACGCCGGCGGATCTTGCCGATCATCATTTCCTGGGGTTTACCGGGTTGCATTCGTACCCCGAATGGCGACTGACTCGCGGTGATGACAAACAAACCGTCAAAGTCCGCAGCCGGCTGGTCAGCAACGACAACGAAGCGCAACTGTGTGCCGCGCGCTTGGGTGTCGGAATTTTGGCCGGCGGCGACTGGCTGATGACCAAGGACTTGCGCGAGGGGCGTCTGGTGCGGGTGCTTCCCGAGTGGCAACTGGATGCTGACACGGGGGTTTATCTGGTGCGACCTTCGGCGCGGTTCAACACGGCGACCACTACGGCGTTCAAGGAGTGGATCGAGGGCGCTTTTGCCGAAGGTGCGCCTTGGGTGACGCTGCCCCGCTGATTTTTCCGCAACTCAGAATGGGCCAAGTAACGACAGCGACAAGAAATATGGATAGGATTTCGGCGTTTTTTTGCCAGCCTTCAACTCGGACGAAAGCTCATCCAGAAATGAAAAGACCACCCGCCTTTCTTGTTTTCATCATCGCTTCGTATGTCGCTTATTCTGTATGGCCAATCTTGTCGGGATCTACGCCAAAGGACTTTGGGTATACAGCGCTTTCATTGACGCTCTCACTTTTTGCCGTTAATGGCAGCGTGATTGCCTGCAACATCCTGGCGATCATATGCGCCATTGGCGCTCAGGGCGCTCTCGGCAACGCCGTAGAAGCCATGAACAGCAATATTTACTTGAGCGTTTTCTTGATTGCGACTGCGGTGTTGCTGGCGCGAGGAGCTCACTATCTGCTTTTCAGCAGGACAGTTCATGAGTTCCAGGGGAAGCAAGTTCAGTGAAAATCATGGTTGGGTTTGCGACACGGAGCAGCGATGCCGGCAGAAGCAAGTCAAGACGATGGGCTGACGCTGACCGTCCAGGCGTGTCCACGCGGCAGATTGGGCTGTGGCTCGTTCGTTTCAGTGGCACTGCGATGCACGCAGAAATGACGTCGGAAAGTTTTTGCGGATATCCACCAACCGCTTGACGATTTGTTCGCCCCGAGAGCGCGAGTTGAGTATTTGACGGTTTGAGCGGCACGTGACGGCTGGCGAAATACGCAGGAGCGCCGCATGCAGGCATCGCGGCGCTCACCGACGTTCTCGTTAATAGTTCGGAATGTTTAATTCTTCAAGCCAGCCTGAATCCACTTTCGTTCAAGGTATTCGGGGGCAGGAGCGGAACCGTCGATACGCGACCTGAGCTTCATTCCGGAAAATTTCTGATACTCCGTTTTCTCTAATCGCGGTGATACCACAATGTTGAGCGATTTTGGGTCAACCGCTAGAAGGCTGCGATCAAACAGGCGATGGAGATCGGAGCGCAGTAGCAGTCCGTTCCCCGTATTGTTTAGCCCGGTCTCAGAATGGTTCACGATATGGGCTGCCTCAAGTACGTCCTCAACACCCTCGCCGGATATTGCACACGCGCTACCGTACAGCTCCATCATGTTCAGTCTGAATCGGCTTTGATTGCGTCGGGCTTTGCGCCTTGCAGTCACCGTGCTGCCGTCGTCATCTCGTGCCTCCACACGTGAAACCGCCGCTTCGCCGTCGGTTGTGTGAGCCTTGATCGCTCGGTCCATCAAATCAAGAAAGCGCTCGCAGAGAACGGACCATTCGCTATCGTCAATAAACCGGTAGCCTGTGCGAGGCGTGTTTTTGCCTGACTGTATGCGGCTCTTCACGCCTTTTACCGATTCCGAGTAGTCTTCATCCAACGTCGCGGCCTTCCCCAGCCAGGTATCAAGCATCGCAAGATTATGTTCATGGCTCGGTACTTTCAGATGCCATGTGAAACGGCCCCACTGATGCACAATCATCGACAAATCAAGTTCAAACACGAACTTCGCGCCCTTGAACAAAATGATATAGAAAGGCCCCTCACCGTCACGCCAACTGGTGAAACGTACATGCATTCCATTGGGCAACGCGATCGTTTCATATTCCCAGGACGCCACATCCGAAATAAACTCGGCGTTGACATACGTCTCAGCTAGTTCCTTCATCAGCTCGTGACCAAGGCCCTTATAGAAAGCCTTATCTCCCGACACTTTTGCCCTTCCTTTCATGAGTTATCCCTTTCCACTATCGAATCTATCCGAGCTTTTGAATCAAGCAGTCGGTCCGTCGTTGAATGGTAAATCGCCCCTGGTGTGATAGACCCATTGGGCGGCAGCATTCGGCCAGAAGCGGGCAGCCGGATTAAGCGATTATCAAGGTATGGCAACAAGGGTGCAGGGTAAAGACCGGATTGCCGTAAGCAACTCTGGCTCAACCTTCATCACGCCTTTCACAAAACCCCAACCTACGTTAGCGTGCAGGCTTTTCATGCTGGGAAAGCGTTAATGAAAGCAGTGACGGAACGACTCGAAAAATGGTTGGAAGCCAACATCCCTGAAACACTTGAGGATCTGGCGCCGGGATGTTCGGACGCTGAAATCGCCGAGTTCGAGAGCCTGGTAGGCCGGTCTTTTCCCGAGAGCCTGAAGCAACTCTACAAGTGGCGTGACGGGCAACGCGGCGCTGCAAATTCGGGTCCCTTCTATGGTCTTGAATTTCTGTCGCTGGCAAAAGCCAGGGACAATTGGGAGTCCTGGAAAAGCATTATCGATGGATGGTCGTCCGAAGAAATGACCGAGGCGAGTGCCTTCTGCACGTCGGGAACTCCCGATGCTATCCAGAAACTGTACGCCAGCAAATATTGGATTCCCTTCGCCTACGACTACGGTGGTAACCATCTCGGAGTCGATCTGGACCCGGGAGCGCTTGGCACTGTGGGTCAGGTCATCAACTTTGGCAGTGACGAAGACGACAAATACGTCGTTGCCACCTCTGTTGCCGCGTTTATGGAGTGGCTGGTCGATCAACTCGAAAGCGATAACTTCATGATCGAGGAGGAAGATGACGGTTCGCGAAGCTTGAACACAAAGACGCCTGAGATGTTTCATTTTCTGGACGCGGTTCCCGTTCTGTTCGGGGCGCAATCTGCTTGACGCATAAATTGAAAAATGGGGACAGATCTATTTATCCGGTGGTGAAAAAATAGATCCGTCCCCATTCCTGTGGCACTGCATTCCTGACAGGAATGCCCCCATAAAAAACATGAATTTTATTTAAAGCGTCGAATCTTTTAGCGTCGTCCACTCAGCATATGGAGATGACGCTATGAATGACTCAAGCCTGCGCCTTTACGTCGATGCTCAATTCACCAGTCCCTACGCAATGTCCTGCTTTGTGGCCCTTCGAGAAAAGGGAATCGAGTTCGAAATGAGCACCCTGGACCTGGACAAACTGGAGAACCAGGCCAGCGATTACGCCCGTCTTTCGCTGACTCAGAGAGTGCCCACCCTTGTGCAGGGCGACTTTTCGTTGTCGGAATCATCGGCGATTACCGAATACCTGGAAGATGTGTTCCCCCAGACACCTGTTTACCCACGGCATCCACAGAAACGCGCGGCAGCGAGGCAAGTTCAGGCGTGGCTACGCAGTGATCTGCTCCCGATCCGACAGGAGCGCTCTACCCTTGTCGTGTTCTATGGACAGAAATACGGACCTTTGTCAGCGTCGGCTGAGGCTGCCAAGCAAAAGCTGGTTGAGGTCGCTCAATGGCTGCTTACCGACAATCCGGAGTACCTTTTTGGTGAATGGTCGATCGCCGATGTTGATCTCGCGTTGATGCTGAACCGATTGATACTCAACGGGGACACGGTGCCGGCTCAGCTGGAGGATTACGCTCAACGCCAATGGCAGCGCCCGACCGTACAAGAGTGGATCAAGCTGCAACGACCTCGAATTTAGCGGTACTAAAAATGTACTAAAAATGTACTAAAAATGGGGACAGATTTATTTTTCAGAAAATAGATCTGTCCCCATTTCTATCGTGCCTCTCTGCACTCTGGGGCGCTACAGCTCCAATGCCTTCGTCATGATGACTGTGCGCTCCGCCCCGTGAAACTCGTCTCGAACCTTTTCAAACCCTAGCGAAGCATAGAAGCCTTCTGCAGTGATTGAAGAAGGCACACGTAGCCGTTTCAGATCTGCATTGATGGCAAGTGATTGAAGCCTCTGCATGAGCTGTCTTCCGATACCCTTTCCTTGATGGCGCGGGTCGACAAACACACTTCGGACAATGTCGTGATCCAGACTCGCGGTTGCAACGATATGACTGCCGGCTGTAGCCACCAGGACTTGACGCTCAGCCAACAGATGAAGGATCGCCGGAGGAGAGAAGCTTTGCGCCACTTGCTCGATGATTTCGGCGGAGGAGTAGTCCTGAACGTTGGATTCGCGCAAAGCACTGAGGATCGTTCGACTGATCGCTGGCGCATCTGCATTCGTAGCGTTTCGAATCAGGTAATCCATCAAGGGCCGCTCCTTGCGCGTCTTCACTTGATCGTAGCGAAAAATGGGGACTGATCCATTAATCCGTGGATCAGTCCCCTTCTTTTTGAAACATGAACAACAACGGCTTTCACCCCAACCGCATCGACACCTCAATATCATCCGCAAACGGCACGCTCACGTAACCGTTCCCCGGCGAACGCACATGCGCCAGATATTCCGGGCAGTAATTAGTGTTATCCGCCACCACCAGCGCACCCGGTCGCAGGTGTTTCTCCACGAGTTTCAGCACGTCGCCATACAGCGCTTTCGCACCATCGAGCAGAAGCAGATCCACAGTCGATGGCAGGTCGCGAGCCAGGGTGACAAGCGCATCCCCTTCGCGAATTTCAATCAAATCACTCACCCCGCCCTCAACAAAATGATGCCGAGCCAGTTCAATCTTCGACGGTTCAAACTCGCTGCCAATCAGCACGCCGCCACCGTTGTCCCGCAGCGCTGCCGCCAGGTGCAGGGTGGACAGGCCAAACGAGGTGCCGAATTCGACGATGGCTTTGGCCTTTGTGCTGCGCGCCAGCATGTACAGCAGTTTGCCGGTGTCGCGGGAGACGGGTAGCCACAGGTCTTTGAGCATTGCGTAGAGCTCGCGGTATTCGGTTTTGCTGTGCATCAGGCGTTCGCGCTCTTCGCCGGATACGTTGTTCAGCGCCGGGCTGGTGGCGGCGCTGGCCTGGGTGTAGAGGCGTTCGATCAGGGTCGCCAGCGGTTCGGTGGTCAGGGTTGTCATGATGGTTTTCCGTGGGTTGAGAGCTAATATGCGAATGATTCGTCGCATTTAAATGATGCGAGCGAACGGCCCAGTCCGCTATTCGCATTCCGCCCCGACGCCCGAGTTGCCCATGACCGATCGCCAGACCGCCCGTATTTCCTCACGCAAACAGCCGCAGCAGGCACGCTCCGCCGAGCTGGTGGCGGCGATTCTGCAGGCGGCTATTCAGGTTTTGGCCAAGGAAGGCGCGGCGCGTTTCACCACGGCGCGGGTCGCGGAAAAGGCTGGCGTGAGTGTCGGGTCGCTGTATCAGTACTTCCCGAACAAGGCGGCGATTCTGTTTCGCTTGCAGAGTGATGAGTGGTTGCAGACCACCGGGATGCTGCAGCGAATTCTGGAAAACCATGACGAGCCGCCGCTGGAGCGCCTGCGCACGCTGGTGCATGCGTTCATTCGTTCGGAGTGCGAGGAGGCGCAAATGCGCGGCGCGTTGAGTGATGCGGCACCGCTTTATCGTGATGCGCCGGAGGCCCATGAGGTGCGGGCGGCGGGCAAGCGGATCTTTGCGACGTTCATGGTGGAGTTGCTGCCCGGGGCCAGCGAAGCCGTTCGCACGCAGGCCTGCGATCTGATCCTGGCCACGCTCGGTTCGGTGGGGAAGGATTTTTCACTCACCTCGCGCACCGACGTGGAAATCACCGCCCGTGCCGAGGGGATGGCGGACATGTTCAGCGCTTATGTGATGGCGCTCGACGCCCGCTGAAGCTGCTGATACGCCGTCACCAGTTGCGCTTGATTGAACGCCAGGTTACGGCCGCTGGGGTTGGGAAGGATCCAGACGTTAGCACCGGCGAACGTCTGCTCTTGCAGCCCCCATTCAATCGACCTCCTGCCGGATAAACCGGCGTACGCAGCCTTGCCGAGAAACGCCACGAAGCGCGGCGCGTAACGAGCGATCTTGCGTTCGAAGCTGGCGGCGGCTGCGGTGAACTCCTCTGCCGAGAGTTGATCCGCACTCGCCGTCGGCCGCTCGACCACGGCAGTCAGGCCGCAGTGGAATTGCAGGATCGTGCGGTCTTCTTCCGGGCGTAACTCGTGGGGCGTGAAACCGGCCAGATGCAGCGTGCGCCAGAAGCGGTTGCTGCGTCCGGCGAAGTGATGGCCCTGCTCTGCCGCCAATAAGCCCGGATTGATTCCACAGAACACCACGGACAGACCTTCGGTCAGGATGTCCTCAAGCCCGGTCAACCGCAGATCACCTTCACCGCATCGCGCGCCTGCCCCGCCAGTTCTTCGCGGGATTTACCGGCGCGGGCGCGGATCGAGATGCTGTGCAGCAGCGATGACGCGAGCATGGCCCGCGCCGCTGCATCCACATCACCCGTCAGTTCGCCGGAGTCGATCGCCCGTTGCAGACGGGCTTCGAGATCGGCATCGAGCTGACTCAAGCGCTGGGACAGCACGTTGCGGATTTCCGGGTCCTCAACCGCTTCGGTGGTCGCGGTGCCAATGGCGAAGCAGCCGCGAGGCTGGCCGTCGCCGGAAAAATAGATCGCCAGTTGCCCTTCGTAAAAACCGGTCAGGGCCTGTTCCAGGGTCAGGCTGCTGTCGTTCAGCGCGGCCTGCATGGCGGTGTGGGCGGTGGCCCAGTATTGGTCGAGGGCCTTGATATAGAGCGCGTGTTTGTCGCCGAACGCGGCGTACAGGCTAGGGCGGTTCATGCCGGCGGCGCTGGCGATGCTGTCCAGTGAGGCGCCGGAATAGCCGGTGTTCCAGAACACCCCGAGTGCCTGCTGCAGCGCAGTTTGCGGGTCATAGGCCCGTGGACGGCCACGGCCTTTTCCTTCTGTCGGTTTATTTTGTGCCATGTCGTACAAATTCCTTGCGGGGAAATGAAGTCGCTCATATTCTTACACCATCGCACAAAATTAAGGAATCAGAAATTCCTTGATCGGCAGGTTTGTTGTAACAGCGCTCGAACCGGGTCTGGCGACGACGAAAACAGCGGCACGGAGCGATCCTCCCTCGCCGCGAATGGATTTGATGAATCACGCATTCAATGCCGTCCAGGCGCCCAGCCTTTTGGAGAGCCGTTCATGACTCAGCAATTCGATCTCACCGCAGAACAAGCCCGCGCTCACCCCGTGGACGCGCCGCCGAAAAAGCCGCTCAAGCAGCAACTGCGCCCCATGTTGATGTTCGGCGTTCCGGCGCTTTTCGCCGCAATAGGTTACGGCCAGTACGTTGCCAACGAGCCCTTCGTTTCCACCGATAACGCCTATGCCCGCGTGGCCAAGGCCTCGATCAACGCGCGGATTTCCGGGCAAGTGGTCGAGATCGCGGTCGACGACAACCAGCCCGTGCACAAAGGCCAGGTGCTGTTTCGCATCGATCCCAAGCCGTTGCAGATCGCGGTCGACCGGGCCGAAGCGCAACTGGCCAACGCACGCCTGCGCATCGATGGGCTCAAGGCCAGCTACCGCCAGCAACAGGCCGAGCTGCAATCGGCGAAAGCCTCGGCGGATTACGATCAGAAAGAGTTCGGCCGCAAGAAAGCCTTGATCGCCACCGAGTTCGTGTCGAAGGCCCTCTACGAGCGCGCCGAAACCGACCTGAAAGTCTCGCGCCAGCGCATCGCGTCCATCGAGCAACAGATCGCCAGCACCGTCGTCGCGTTGAACGGCAACCCGGACATCGCCCTCGACAATCACCCGACCGTGCGCGAGGCCAAAGCTCAACTCGACGAAGCGCAGCTGTATCTGTCCTACGCCACGGTCACGGCGCCGGACGACGGCATCGTCGCCAAGGTCGATGATTTGCAGGTGGGCAATTACGTCAACAACGGCGCACCGGCGTTCGCGCTGATCTCCGACCGGGAAATCTGGGTCGAGGCCAATTTCCGCGAGACCCAGGTGACGCACATGCGCCCCGGCCAGACCGCGACCATCACCCTCGATACCTATCCGGATCGCCCGTTCAAGGCGCACGTCATCAGCATGAGCCCCGGCGCCGGTGCCGACTTCGCGCTGTTGCCGCCGGAGAACGCCACCGGCAACTGGGTGAAGGTGGTGCAGCGGGTGCCGGTTCGTCTGGAACTGGACGAGGCCGACCCTGCCCTGCCGCTGTTCTCCGGCACCAGCGCCACGGTCAAGGTCGATACCGGGCACCGCACGCCATGGTGGCATCCGCTCAAGTCGTTGTTGTCTGCGGGTAACTCGTGATGAACACCTCAACAGCTGATGCGCGGGCACTGCGGTTTGTCGCCCTGCTCGCCACCTATATGCAGTCGGCCAACCTGCCGCTGCCGAACGCTGCGCTGCGGTTGATTCAGGGCAGTCTGTCGATGACCGACGATCAGGCCGGATGGATTTTTACGGCCTATCTCGCGGCGAGTGCGATCACGATGCCTGTGGCCCAGTGGCTCGCCGGACGCTTCGGGCTGAAGCGGGTTTACCAGGCCGCACTGGTGCTGTTCGCCCTCGGTCTGTGGCTCGGCACGTTGGCCGACACGCCGCTGGAGTTCATCGGCGCACGCATCCTGCAAGGTCTGGCCAGCGGCGTGATTGCGCCGTTGTCGATGGCCATCGCCCTGGAGACATTGCCAGCAGAAAAGCGCCCCGCCTTCGGCCCGAAATGGACGGCGCTGGTGCTGTTCGGCATCGTCAGCGGCCCGAGTATCGGCGGCGTGATCTGTGAGTACTTCGACTGGCGCCCGATGTTCTACCTCAGCCTGCCGCTGACCGCGTACATCCTGATGGTGGTGACATTGCTGCTCGCCGAGAAGAAAGCAGACCCGCGTCCGACGTTCGATTTCTTCGGTTTCGCCAGTTTCACGGTCGGCATGATCGGCCTGCAGATGCTGCTCGATCGCGGCGAACGGCTGGACTGGTTCGACTCGCCGGAAATCTGGATCGAAGCGCTGGCCAGCGCCCTCGGTCTGTACCTGTTCGTCGTCCATGCGCTGACCCGCAAGACCCACTTTCTCAGCAAGGGCTTGTTCGGCGACCGCAACTTCATGTTGTCGACGGTGATGTTCTTTGCCCTGGGTTTTGTGCTGTTGTCGACCATGGCGCTGACCTCGCCAATGCTCGATGAAATCCTCGGTTATCCGCCGGACACCACCGGGTTGCTGACCGCCCCTCGTGGCATCGGACTGGTGGGTGCATTTCTGCTGATGATGCGCGCGCCGGCGTGGGTCGACTCCCGGTTGTTCATTGCCGCCGGTATCGCGCTGGTGGTGTACGCCAACTGGTTGATGCTCGGTTATTCGCCGCTGATGGACTGGACGCCCGTGGCCGTCACCGGGTTCATCCAGGGCGTCGGGCTGGGCATCCTGATGCCGGCGCTGAGCAAGACCGCGTTCAGCACCATCGACCCGAAGCTGCGCCCGGAAGCCACCGGTTTCTTCAATCTGATGCGGGTTTACGGCAGCACCCTCGGTGTGGCCGTGGTGCAGATCTTTTTCTTCAACAACACCCAGGCGATGCACTCGGCGCTGGTCAGTCAGCTCACGCCTTATCGCGTGGCCATGCCGACGTCGTTACCGGCGCTCGAAGGCCTCAACCATCTGGTCACCCATCAGGCGGCGTTCGTCGCGGTGATGGGCCAATTCAAGATTCTGATGCCGGCGATGCTCGTGGTGAGTCCGCTGGTGATGTTCCTGCGCAAGCCTGTTGCGGCCAACTGATGACGTGGAGTCTGAACCATGAAAGCTTCTATGCGCTTCACCCCGCTGGCGATGCTGGTGATGTTGTCCGCCTGCACCGTCGGCCCTGATTTTCAACGGCCTGCCGAGAGCCCGTCGCAGCATTACGATCAGGCGGCCGAACAGCATTTCGCGATGGGCCAGCGGCTTAACGGCGATTGGTGGTCAGCGTTTCGTTCGCCGAAGCTCGATCAATTGGTACGCCGCGCTATCGACGGCAACCTCGAACTGGCCGCCGCTGACGCAACCCTTCGTCAGGCCGCCGCTTCAGTCGCGGCGGCGGAAGGTGTTCTTTATCCGCAGGTGGATTTCGGTGCTTCTGCCGGGCGCCAGCGCACCCATAACGGGCCAGAGCCGGTGGTCTCCAATTTCTACGGGATCGGGCCACGGGTCGCGTTCGATCTGGATGTCTTCGGCGGCAACAAACGCGCGGTCGAGCAACAGCAAGCGCTGACCGATCTGCAAAAGCATCGCTACGAGGCAGCCTGGCTGACCTTGACCGGCGATGTTGCCAGTCAAGCATTGCTGCTGGCGTCGGCCAACGCGCAGATCCAGGCCGTGGAAACCCTGCTGGCCAACGACGCGAAAAACCTCGATTTGGTGCGCCGAGCCCAGGCGAGCGGCAGCACCACGCAAATCGATGTGTCGCTGGCCGAAACCCGCCTCGCCCAGGATCACACGCTATTGCCGCCCCTCGCCCAGCAGCGCGATGCCGCGCGTCATGCGTTGTCGATTCTGGCCGGTAAAGGCCCGGCGGACTGGATCGCGCCGGACTTCAGCCTCGACGAATTCGCCTTGCCGTCGAACATCCCGGTCAGCCTGCCGTCGGCCATGGCCCACACCCGGCCGGACATCTTGCAAGCCGAATCCGAACTGCACATTGCCAGCGCGGCGGTCGGTGTTGCGACCGCCAACCTGTACCCGCATGTCGAGCTGTCGGCCTCGCTGATGCAAGCCGCGTCGGGCAATGGCGGCGCCGCACTTTGGGGATTTGCCGCCGGGCTGACGGCGCCGATCTTCAATGGCGGCACGCTCAAGGCTGAACGCGAAGGCGCCGTCGAAGGCTACAACGCATCGCTCGCCCGCTATCAACAGACGGTCATTCAGTCCTTCGGCCAGGTTGCGGACACCTTGCAGGCGCTCAACCACGGCGCCGAGCAAAACCTGGCACAGGACGATGCCTTGCGCGCCGCCGACACCAGCCTGCGTCTCAATCGTCAGGCCTACACCCAGGGTGAAACCAGCCTGTTGCAAGTGCTGGAAGCCGAACGCGCCTACCAACAGGCGCTGCTCGGGCAGATCCAGGTGAAGACTGCGCGTTATCTCGACTCGGTGCGCCTGTTCGTGGCGCTGGGCGGCAACTCGGTGGGCGTGCTCGATCAGAAGCTCGCCGCCCGCAAGACCTCAACCCTTCTTTAACGGCAGATACCGGAGACACGACATGACTTACGAAGCCTTTCACGATGAACTTCGCGACACCCGAATTGCGCTTAATAACGGCGCAGGCTCGATGCCGGCCGTGGGGTTCGGCACGTTGTTTCGCGACTTGAGCACCACCACCGAAGCGGTCAAATGCGCGCTGGAGGTGGGTTTCCGCCACTTCGACTGCGCCGAGCGTTATCGCAACGAAACGCAGATCGGCGAGGCCTTTGCGCAAGTGTTTGCGGCGGGCAATATTCGTCGCGAAGACGTGTTCATCACCACCAAACTGTGGAACACCAACCATCGCCCCGAGCGGGTGAAACCGGCGTTCGAAGCCAGTTGCCAGTGGTTGCAGGTCGACTATCTCGATTGCTATCTGATCCACACGCCGTTCGCCTTCCAGCCCGGCGACGATCAGGACCCACGGGATGCGTTCGGGCACGTGATCTACGATGGCGAAACCCGTTTGATCGACACCTGGCATGCGCTCGAAGCGCTGGTGGATGAAGGTCGCTGCAAGTCCATCGGCCTTTCCGACATCACCCTCGATGCGCTGAAGGACATCGTCGCCGCCGCGCGGATCAAGCCGTCGGTGGTGCAGATCGAATCCCATCCGTACCTGCCCGAGTGGGAGATGCTGGAGTTCTGCAAGGAACACGGCATCATCCTGCTCGCCTTCGCACCGCTGGGACATGGCATGGAGCCGAATGTGCTCGAGGACTCCGTACTCACCGGAATCGCCCGGCACGTACAAAAAACCCCGGCGCAAGTGGCCCTGGCCTGGGCGGTGCAACGGGGTACGGCATTCCTGACGACCTCGGCGAACCCGAGCCGGATTCAGGAAAACTTCGATATCGCGACCTTGCCGCACCGGGCGATGCGCGAGATCAAGGAAGAGATCACCACGCGGATCCGCTTCAATTCCGTGGTCGAGACCGGCGTACCCGGTTTCATCCCCCGCAAGAAGTGATACATGGCAAAGGGGCGGCCTCCTGTGAGGTCGCCCCTATACTCTTTCCACCTGACTGTTGAGACGACACCGATGGACGTCTTCCAAAGCATGCGTTTCTTCATCGCCGTCGCCCAAAGCGGCAGCTTCACTGCCGCTGCCGAGCTGCTGGACACCAACACCACCAACGTCTCCAAAGCCATCTCGGCCCTCGAAGCACGTCTGCACACACGGCTGATCAATCGCACCACCCGGCGTCTGGCTCTGACCGAAGCCGGCGTGCGCTATCTCGAGCGCTGCGAAAAAATCCTCGATGACGTGCGCGAAGCCGACGAAGAGGCCGGTACCGCCCAGACCCTGCCCGTCGGCCGTTTGAAGATCCACACCATGTCGGCCATCGGCAACCACTACGTGATCGATGCCATCGCGCGCTATCGCGAGATTCACCCCACGGTGATGTTCGACCTGACCCTGACCAACCGCGTCCCGGATCTGCTAGAAGAAGGCTTCGACATGTCCATCGTGCTGGCCCGCGACCTGCCGGATTCCGGCTTCGTCGCGCAACGTCTGGGCATCACCTACAGCATCCTCTGCGCCTCGCCCGCCTACGTGGCCAAGCGCGGCCTGCCGCAAACACCCGGCGAACTCTGCGAACACGAGTGCCTGCGCATCGTCAACACGGTGATGCCGGTGGAGAACTGGACATTCGAAGGGCCCGAAGGCATGGAAACCATCACCATTCCCGTATCGCCCTTCCACATCAACACCGCCGACGGCATGACCATCGCGATCAGAAAAGGCATGGGCATCGGCATTCAGCCGATTGCATCGGCCGTGGATGGTTTGAGGGCGGGAACCCTGGTGCGGGTGCTGCCGGAGTATCGGCTGGAGGAGTTGAACCTGTTCGCGATCTATCCGTCGCGCAAGTTTGTCGATGCGAAGATCAAGACCTGGGTGGAGTTTCTGAAGCAGTCGATCCCGCAATTGCTGGCATCGGATGAAGACATCGTTGGAAAGAAAGCGGTTTGAGTACAGCAGACATGGAGTGTCGACCCTCCATCTTCTGCACCTGACTCAACTGGAACAGCCAGTGCCCATCACTTGATATTGCAGGACGTGGCGCTCGCCATGGGAATCTTCGTAGGTCATCTGCACCGGCACCGGGGCGCATTCGTTGGCCGGTTCGGTGATGGAGATGACGTGCTCGATGTCCAGTTTCGTCGAAGAACTGTAGGTCTCGACCGGGATGTTCGCCGCGTCCGCGTTATCGGCGTAAGCGTGTGCACCGAAACTGCCAAGCATTAAAACCAGCGCGATTTTCTTGAGGCTCATGATGTTCACCGTCTCGTTGAGGACCGTGTTTGTTCACGGGTTGGAGACGATGCTAAGGGTTGGGGTAGTGCTGAAAAATCAGCCAGCTGGACAAACACTGTTGCCGGATTTCGTATGAATCAGCGTTACGAATGATCTTGGCGAATCAGTACTTAAACACCAACGTTTAAACATCTGAAATTCGATACTTGAGCCTACAAACCCTTGCGCAAGTACCTACAAATTTGCCAGAAAGCGCCGGTTTTCAGAGTTCGCCCTCAAACCGTATGCTTTTTCCGTCACTGCCCATCGACTGAACGCAGAAGACATTCAGGATCGAAGGTTATCCCTTGATCGACTCAAAGAGTGAACGGTTGACGCCATCGTCATCGCTCCCTAATCTGCCCACATCCCGCCCAAGGCAGTAAGCCGTCCTAATCATCCAGGACGTGCCAAACCCTTGGGCGTTTTTGTTTTCAGGAAGAACGCATGCCCACAGCAGTTCTGGTTGACGGCGCCTACTTCATCAAGCGATTTCGAAGGATCGAGCCCCACAATGCATTCAATGCTGAACGGGCCGCTGATCTCGTCCACCGATGGGCGACGGCGCATCTGATAACCAGGATGCCATCTCGCCCAAACTGCCCGGCTTCAAGGCTGCAACAGCCCTCCAGAAAAGACCTATACAGAATATTCTTTTACGACTGCCCTCCTCTGGACACCAAGCAACACAACCCCATTACAAAAAAGCTCGTCGATTTCTCCAAATCAAGAGAAGCCGTGTTTCGAAGAGAGCTGCACATTCGGTTGCGAAGCAAACGAAAACTGGCATTGCGTCTGGGACACCTTTCCAAAGATGTGAAATGGACAATCAAACCTTCGAGGATTGCCGAGCTACTCAAGGGAAAAATCCAGATAGCCGACCTCACCGAAACCGATGTCAGTATCGAGACCCGGCAAAAAGGGGTTGATATGAGAATTGGTGTCGATGCATACAAGCCGACCTGTGCCCATTTTTCACACTTCAGCTACAACAAATCCGTCTACGCTCCAGCCACCCCCTCTGGAGTGAACGCCATGATCCGCGCCCTGCTCACCGCTTCCCTGCTGCTGGCCCTGAGTGTTCCGGCCCATGCCGACGTGACGCCCTTCCCTGCCTCGTTCCGCACGCAGGACATCGCCGTGGACGGTGCAAAAATTCACACGCGCATTGGCGGCAAAGGCCCGGCGGTGGTGCTGTTGCACGGTTTTGGCGACACCGGCGATATGTGGGCGCCTCTGGCGGCGGATCTGGCGAAGGATCACACCGTGGTGGTGCCGGATTTGCGGGGCATGGGCCTGTCGTCGATCCCGGCCGATGGCTACGACAAGAAAACCCAGGCGGGTGATATCCGCGCGGTGCTGGCTTCGCTGGGCATCGAGCATTCGGTGGTGGTCGGCCACGACATCGGCACCATGGTCGCCTTCGCCTACGCCTCGCGGTATCCGCAGCAAACCGATCGCCTGGTGGTGATGGACGCGCCCGTTCCGGGGATCCCGCCGTGGAACGAGATCGTTCGTTCGCCGATGCTCTGGCACTTCGACTTCGGCGGGCCGGATGCAGAACGGCTGGTGGCCGGGCGTGAGCGCATCTACCTCGACCGCTTCTGGAACGAGTTCGCCGGCGACCCGAAAAAAGTCGACGAAGCCACCCGCCAGCACTACGCCAAACTCTACACCCGGCCCGGCGCCATGCACGCGGCATTCGCCCAGTTCCGCGCGATCCGCCAGGATGCGATGGACAACGAAGCATCGATGAAGACCAAACTGAAAATGCCGGTGCTGGCGGTCGGCGGCGAGAAGTCATTCGGCAACAACGAAGCCATCGTGATGCGCAATGCCGCCGACAACGTCACCGAACTGGTGATCGCCGGCGCGGGGCATTGGCTGATGGAGGAAGCGCCAGTGGAAACCACTCATGCGATTCGCAGGTTTATTGCGCAGTGACTGGCAAGCGAGTTGTTGTGATCGGTGCCGGCATCGTCGGCGCGTCGATTGCTTATCACCTCGCCGGC
This sequence comes from Pseudomonas sp. B21-021, assembly GCF_024749205.1. Taxonomy (NCBI): domain Bacteria; kingdom Pseudomonadati; phylum Pseudomonadota; class Gammaproteobacteria; order Pseudomonadales; family Pseudomonadaceae; genus Pseudomonas; species Pseudomonas sp. B21-021. Next base: position 2,935,294 of record NZ_CP087192.1, on the reverse strand, counting down.
AAAGGCGCGAAGGTCACCGTGGTCGATGCCGCAGAGATCGCGAGCGGCGTTACCGGGCGTTCGTTTGCGTGGATCAACACGTCGCACAGTGGGCCCGATCCCGTTGCGCAACTGCGCGCTGCGGCGATCAGGGAATATCACCGGCTCGAAACAGAGCTGCCGGATTTGAAGATACGCTGGACAGGCGCCCTGACGTATCCACCCGGCACCGATCGGCGACCCTCAACACCCCTGCTCTCTCGCCCACAGGTACTCGACATTGAGCCCCACCTAAAAAACGCTCCCCAGCAGGCTGTTTACGATGCAACCCAAGGTGCGCTGGACGCTGTACAAGCTACCCACGTGTTGATCGCCGGGGCTCAGGCTCATGGGGCACACATTCTTGAGCAGACTCAAGTGCTCGGCCTCACCACCCACAAAACCGCCGTGACTGGCATCCAGACTGCATCGGGCACCATTAAGGCCGATGTGGTCGTACTCGCCGCGGGGACTGGCATCACGCAACTGACCGAGACTCTGAACCTGTCCCTTCCCATCGAGGCCTCGCCGGCCATTTTTATCCGCTACAGAATGCAACCCGATCGGGTGAACACCCTTATCTCCAGCCCGGAAATGGAAGTCAGACAAGGTCCGGAAGGGATCTTGCTGGCGGCAGAAGATTATCTGGACGATACGCTGGAGAATCGCCCGGAGGCCATCGCACGAAGAACCGCAGCGGCGATTCAGAACGAGTTGGCCGGGATCATTTCCATCGAGCCAGATCAGGCTTGTATCGGGCTCAGACCCATTGCGGCGGATGGCACGCCCATCATCGGTTATCTGCCAGGAATCGACGGAGTGTACGTTTGCACGATGCACCCGGGCGTGACTCTGGCAGCCATTGTGGGGCGCCTGGTCAGTGAAGAGCTGATCGACGACCAAGCCTCCCGTGACTTGAACGCATGCCGTCCTGAGCGTTTTTTTCAGGCGTAAAGCGCCGACGGGTTTCATCACTTCCTTGCTGGCCGATTCCGCCGGAATTGGCGCAGCAGTTCAGAGCACTTCGGACGACCGAGCCCAATCATTGACTGCATCAATAACAACCATTAATTCAATGAAGTTCTCATATCGAATCCAAAGCGTAGGATCTGCTCCATACCAACCCACTGCACACGGAGTACAGAACCATGAAACGCCAAACTATCCTCGGTATCGCTTTCTCACTCTTCGCCCTGAATGCTTTTGCGGCGACTGAAACCGATCCACTGTTCAGCGATGCTGTTGCCTCTGCGACTCAAACTGATCCACTGTTCAGTGACGCCGTAGCCGCGACCGAAACCGATCCGCTGTTCAGCGATGCCGTAGCCGCGACCGAAACCGATCCGCTGTTCAGCGATGCCGTAGCCGCGACCGAAACCGATCCGCTGTTCAGCGATGCCGTAGCCGCGACCGAAACCGATCCGCTGTTCAGCGATGCGGTTGCCGAAGGTGGTTCTGACCGTCTGATCGAACGTCGTAACGTCTGAATGATGGGTTTTACCGCAGTACCCGACGAAAGCCCGGCCTTATCCGCCGGGTTTTTTCATATGGGGACAGATCTATTTTTCAATCGAAGGCGCCATTGAGCACTTCATATATCAGCCCGGTGGCCAGCGCGACCAGGATCAGATCGGTGCCGACCTGCTGCCATTCGTAGCCGTCGTAGTGCGGCAGCCTGCCGACCAGTCGACCATCGAGCTTCTTCGCAATCCCTGGCGGCAGCGGCTTGCCCCGGGCCAAGTTCTTCTGGATCCCGGGCGGCAATGCCGGGCCCGGGGTCCAGTAGCCACGATAGCCGTCCACGATCCCGATCACCCCGGCGTGGTCGATACTCGGACCATGCCCCTGATAGCCGCCCCCGCCTTTTTTCCCCTGATTGCCATGATCCTGGCTGTTATGCGAATTGCCTTTGCCCTGTCCCTTTCCGTTGCCAGGATCGGCCAGCGCTGTCACCGAACTGCCCAGCAGCGCAATACAGGTCGTGGTCGCAATCAACATGCGTAAACCGGACATTGGTCGCTCCTTTAATGAGTGGGTATTCTGTGAATTCCAGTTGCGGTTACGTGGCACTTGAGATGGCAAAACTCAACGCGGACCAGGACCGCCTGCGGTGTATCGAAGATTTCTAATCCGCCTTTCTACCGTTCACTACAAGGTCAACTACATTGGGTTGCTCCAGGTAGTCCTGGTGAGCCTTTAAAGGGTTCTCAAAAGCTCCAAACCAGGTGGGAGCGTTAGACACGACTACATCCACCGTGACGTAGTCTGGACGGTGCTTGAAATTTCGAAGGGAGTAGGAAAGGACATCGTTTGGATCACTTAGTACGACCACCATGGGCTGGTCAGAGGGTTGCTGTTTCCCGAGGGGAAGGCCCTTGTTGGTCTGGAAGAGGGATATCTGTGGTCCATAGGTTTCAAGCAGCACTTTGAGCGAGTCCTGTGGTACGTCAGCAGCCAACCCCTTCGCTCCTCCATAGGTGAGAGACATATCTGCGATTTGCAAGATCGGGAGTTGGTTTGCGCTCATAAAGATGGCTGAGGTTCTCTGAATAGTGGAGCGAGCTGCAGCTTCACCTTCAGCACCTTGTTGCCGAAGCGAATTGAGCGCGTCGAAACCTACTTTGCTTCCCAGACTAGCCGTATGGATTACAAGTGGTATGTCCTTCCTGGCTGCCGCATCCGTGCGAACCTCATCCGTGCTGCGAACGTTTTCACTTGGCGTTGCGGCAACCAGCACTGCCTCTTGGACCTGCCTGCTTATTTCTTCCTTGGCTTTCCCCTGATAGGCAATCGCATCTGCCAGGCAATCATCCATAAGCCCATCTTTCAGGCTGCGGTTGATGGAGGCCCGCGTCTCCTTGAAGGCAGGCGAAGAAATGTCTGCCTCAATGAAATCGGGCCGGTCCTCACCTTTAGCGCAGATTCCTGTTTTGACAGACTGGTCGTAACAGAGACCTTCTTTCAGCGGGGTGAGGATGGGTGACCAGACAATCGCCGAGATATTCACTTTCGAGTTGTCCTGTAGTAACAGACTCCGCTTGTACACGCGCGCTTTGGACCCTGTTACTTCAGTGAAGGTGACAGGCGCGACAGGCCCTTCGGCAAGTTGTTTGGCAATGCCCTGTATCGACTTGTTCGCCCACTCAGAGTCGTGAGTGCACATACCGTGGATGATCATGATGTCGATCTGTTTATTGATCTTAAGCAACTGTTTTATCCCCACGATCTCGGGAGCCGGACCACCATCGGTGCCATGGAACCGAAGCTCTTCGTACGGGGTACTGCAACCGATCAATGCTGTCGCCGACGCGAACAGGAATGCCTTTGCCACGTATCGACCATGAACTGTCATTTTTCTTTTCCATCCATGTTATGGGCGCCTTGACGAAGCGTAGCCGCAAATAGCCATCACGCATCAACCTTGCCAATAGCTGCCGCTCCAATGGATCAGAAGCCGGCGACGCAAGTAGTGATTTTCGCCTTCATGGCCACCAACTTCTTAGGCTATCGAGTTGGGCAGGACCAGAAACTGGACAGTAAAGCAGGACGCAATCACTCGTTTCCCATAGTGCAAGGCTCAATGGCTGGCCACTTCCCCGATTCGCGCTTACCATACGCCCGACTCGTATTACCGCGGCTGCTGAACCCGGTATTCACGAGGACAGACCATGAAAAGAACTCGCGCCTGGAGACGCACCCAGGCCCGTAAACACGGCAGTGACAAAGCAGTTCGCCCGCAGGCGTTCAAGCCGGAAAAAAACTGGAAGCTGATGTACATCCGGTCCACCAAACTGGTCAGGGCTCGCCAACTCGGCATGAGCTATCCCGTTCGCTCTACCCGCCAATTGTTGGATCAATCGTGACGAATCTACTGTTCATTTGCAGTCGCAACCAATGGCGCAGCCCGACGGCCGAAGAAGTCTGGCGTCGCCGTCCCGGCTTCAATGTCCGCTCCGCGGGCACCAGCCCCAATGCACGCAAAACCGTCGGCCCAGCGGATATTCGCTGGGCCGATTTCATTTTTGTGATGGAAACCAAACACCTGAATCGTCTGCGGGCCGAGTACGCCCGGCTGCTCGAGCACAAGCGGATTCACTCTCTGGATATTCCGGATGACTATCAGTACATGGATCCCGAGCTGGTAGATCTTCTTCAAGAGTCGGTGAAACCCTACCTCGCCACTTGACCCTCTGTGCCTCCTGGCAACGTACCGAATGAAAAGGAATTCACCCCATGTTTCAACGGAACAAACTGGTTCCAGAATTGATGGTTACGGACCTGCAGGCCAGCTTCGCTTTCTGGGTCTCCTGCCTGGGCTTCAACATCGCTTATCAACGCCCGGAAGATGGCTTCGCCTACCTCGACCTGAATGGCGCTCAAGTCATGCTCGAGCAGGTTGAACCGCATGCAGGCCAGTGGCTGACGGCGGATCTGAACAAACCTTTCGGAAGAGGCGTCAATCTGCAGATTGACGTTGAGGTGGTTGCTCCCATCATCGAAAGACTGGGCGCCGCACAAGTTCCACTCTATAAAACCTGCAAAGACACCTGGTATCGCGCTGACGACGTCGAAGTCGGCCAGCGTGAGTTTCTCGTTCAGGATCCGGACGGTTATCTCGTAAGACTGGTAGAACGTCTGGGCGAACGTCCTGTTTGCCCGATTTGATCAAGGACGATAAAAACAATGAAAAACGGCAATTTGGCACGGCCTCGAACGGGCGAATTGCAGTCGCCGGCCATTCCCCTGCTCGAAGAGGATTCGCCCGGCGAAGGCATCATCTGTGCGGACAGCGGCGCTCGTTCCCGTGAGGTGATCCAGCAACAGGTGGTGGCGTTGATCGACGGTTTTCTGAGTCGGTCGGTGCAGAACTGATCGCGCTGTTGCCTGCACATCGTTGATACGTCAGGATCCCTCCCTTTTTTGACTGGCAGGAGCAATCGTGGAACGTCTCTTCGTTTATGGAACCCTGGGCCCTGGGCGGCCGAATGAGCATGTGATGCTGAACATCGGCGGCACGTGGCAGGCTGCTTCGCTAAAGGGGCGCCTGTCGCAGGCCGGATGGGGCGCGGCGATGGGCTTTCCCGGGCTGGTGATTGCCGAGGATGGTGATGTCATTGAAGGTTTCGTCTTCGCCTCCGAGAATTTCCACCTGCACTGGGCGGCGCTGGATGAGTTTGAAGGGGCGGAGTATCAGCGTGTACTGACTCAGGTGACGCTGGATGACGGGACGGCAATGGATGCGTATGTCTACGCGCTCAGATAGTCGGCGTTCGCCCTTTTCTCGGCGGCTGAAGATCGTCCTTGCCGGGCTATTGTTTTGTGTCGGGCTGTGGAGTGTTTCCGAGTGGTGGGAGAAGGCGTTGGCGAAGCCAGCCTATGCCGCTGATATCAGCCCTGATGGCTGCTTCAGGGTGCAAACGTTCAGACCTTTCTGGCTACTGCCCAACTTCCTTCACCCTCAAGCACCGCCGGACGACGCCTTCGAAACTCAGTGGTTTGTCAGCTGGGAGTCTCCTGCCTTTTTCCGTTTGTACGATAATCGCGATGGTCAGTTACTTGGCGAAAGCGAGATCTACGATCTGGTGAGTTACGGAGACCGATTGTCTTGGGGTTACGGCAGCGATACCGAGGTTCGCGTCGGCATGATCACGATCGGCAATACTCGTCCTGATTGTAAAAAGGGAGACTGATGAAGCCATGACGAGCCGCGAACTACTCCATAGCAAAGGCTACGCACTGCTCTTTGGAGCGGTTCCGATCACGTGGCTGGCCGCCCTTCGCCTCGCTTTCGATACCGGCATCAAACCCTCAAACGAATGGCCCGTGCCCCGTGGCAGCGACTGGCGCCATTCGCAGCTGGACACTGACCCGACCGTTCAGGCCGTGTGCCGATTGCCACAATTACTGGCGGTGGTGGGCGAGTTGATCGGCGAGCGCTTCTTCCTCTCTCAGGTCGAGGGCCGAGAACCGCTCGCCAATGGCGGCCACCAACAGTTGCACCGCGACTTGTCGGCGCAACGCCCCGGCGACACCGTCAACGCGCTGGTGTACCTCGACGATTACAGCCCGGAAAACGGTGCGACCCGCATCGTTCCCGGCAGCCATCGCCCTGCTCTGGGCGAGCCTCCGTTCGACTCCACTGACGAGTCCCGATCCGTGCAACTGACGGGCAGCGCGGGCGACATCCTGATCTTCGATGCCGACCTGATCCACGCCGGTAGCCTGAACGCCAGCGGCGCACGCCGGCGCACCCTGTTGATCACCTGTTTTTCCGAATCGCTCTACGCCACACACCTGGAAACGGTGGGCCTCAGAAGCATACAAATGGACACGACTGAGCGGTTCGATCCGGAGGACTTTGCGTTCGGGATCATGAAATCATTCATTTGACTTGATTGCCTTAGGCAACTATATAGTTGCCCAAGGCAACCATATGAGCATCCCGCCATGTCCACCATCACCGACCGCGCCGACATCGTTCGGCAATTTAACCGCTTCTACACTCACCAGATCGGCGTGTTGCAGGAGCATCTGCTGCAAAGCGATTACTCGCTGACCGAGTTGCGCATCCTCTACGAACTCGCCTCCGGCGGTGACCTGACCAGCGCCGACCTGCGCCAGATGCTCGGCCTCGACGCGGGTTACATGAGCCGGATCATCAGCGGTTTCGACAAAAAGGGCCTGATCCAGAAAGTCCCCTCCGCCACCGACGCTCGCGCCAGTCAATTGCACATCACCGACCTCGGCCGCGAGATCCTCGCGCCGCTGGAGCAAGCCTCGCGGCAAGAGGTCATCACCCTGCTCGAACGCCTGGCCGAACCGCAGCAACTGCAACTGATCGCCTCGATGAAGCAGATTCAAACCCTGCTCGAAGGTGGCCAACCGACGACCTATCTGCTGCGCGATCCGCAACCCGGTGACATGGGCCTGGTGGTGCATCAGCAGACGGCGATCTACAGCCGTGAGTACGGCTGGAATTCAGAGTTCGAAGCGCTGGTGTCAGAGGTTGTCGCCAAATACCTGCGCGAATTCGACCCCACGGGCGAGCGCTGCTGGATTGCGGAGAAGGACGGCAAGGTGGTGGGTTCGGTGTTCGTCATCCGCCACGACGAAACCACCGCAAAACTGCGCATGCTCTACGTGGATGCCAGCGCGCGGGGCTTGGGAATCGGCAATCGGCTGGTCGAGGAATGCCTGCGGTTTGCCCGTGATATCGGCTACAAAAAGATGATTCTGTGGACCACCAGCAATCTGGTGGATGCCCGCCGGTTGTATCAGCGGGCGGGGTTTGAGTTGGTCGAGGAAGAGCCGATTCACAGCTTCGGCAAAGAGCTGGTGAGCCAGACCTGGGCGATCGAGTTGTGAGGTTTATGCTCGCGGTGAGTCGTCGTAGTCAGGCAGGACGATGGCGTCGGCTTTCGGCGAAAGGATTTTGCCGAACAGTTTCTTGAGCCCCGGCGCAGTGGCCATCCGCAGCACGGCATGGCCGAGTGCAATGCCCAGACGCGAATGCGGCGAGGCCAGCCTTGGGGCGAACTTGGGCACGCTTTGCGCCTGAGCCACGAATGGACGCATCAGCGCTTCATAGGCGGCGAAGGCCTGATGGTGATCGGCGTGGCGCCCGAGTTCTCCGGCCAGCACGTAGGCGCCGCACAGTCCAAGGCTGGTGCCCATGCCGCTGATGGGCGACGCACAATACGCCGCGTCCCCGAGCAGCGCGATGCGCCCCTTGGACCAATGGGGCATTTTGACCTGACCCACCGCTTCCAGATAAAGGTCAGTCGTGTCATCCAGCGCGGCGAGCACGCGAGGCGTCTCCCAACCCGCGTCGGCAAACAGTTTTTTTAACAAGGATTTCTGTTCGTCCTGCGACAGCTTCTCGTATCCGCTCGGCGCCTGCTGAAAAGACAAAAACGCGCGCGTGGTGCCGAGGTTGTCAGGACGTAAACAGACGCAGCGACCGCCCGGCAAGTTGTGCCAGCGCATCACCTGGCCGTCGCTCGGCTGTCGAGGCACGGTGAAATAGGCCGTGTAGAGATCGAGGGGGCGCCGCTTCACTTCATCGCCGAACACCTGATTGCGGGTTGTCGAACCGATCCCTTCGGCCACGATCACCAGATCGAACACCTGCTCTCCGCCCTGCTCGAAACGCACGTGAACCTGCTCGCCATCGTCCTCGATGGTTTCGATGCTGTCGCCGAACCGGTACGTAACTCGGTCTTCGCTGTGCTGGATCAACAGCTTGGCGAGCTCACCACGCAGGATTTCCAGCTCCGCGATCGGCCCGTCACCGTCAAACGCATCGACCCCGATGAACGCCTTGGTCTGGTTGTCGCGGTCAACGAAAGCGATGCCCTGCTCGTGCGTCGTGTTCGCACGAATCAGCTCCTCCAGCCCCATGCGCCGCACCACTTCACGCCCGGCGCCGCGCACATCGATGGTTTGCCCGCCATCGCGAAACGCCGGCGCCCGCTCGACCACCGTGACGTCCATGCCCTGACGCGACAGCCAATACGCCAACGCGGGGCCGGCGATGCTTGCACCGGTGACGAGTATTTTCTGTGGTTTCATTCTGCGTCCTGCGTTTCAGAAGTGACGGTCGTGCTGCCCGGCAACGTGTTGCGGTAGACCTCGATCACCCGGCCCAGAAAGGTCTCGATGACTGCACGATCCCGGTCGTCGAGCGCCCCCAGCACCGCGCTCAACCCATTGAGCATGGGCGCGATATGCCGATAGGCCTGCGCCACTGACGCCGGCACCGGGCACACCAGCACCCGGCGCTTGTCGTTGAGCTGTCGCTCGCGAACCACGTGCCCGGCGCGCTCCAGCCGGTCGATAACCTGGGTGATGCCCGCCGTGGTCACGGACAGACGCGAAGCAAGCTCGGTCGGCGGCAACGGCCCGTCGGTGATCAGATGCTCCAGCGCCGCCACGTCGGTCTGATTGATGCCCAGCATCACGCCCAACTGGCCGGCCGCAGCACGGGTCAGGATGGCGATCTGTTGCAACTGCTGGCCAACGGCATCGCTGGCGATTTGTAGGGTGCGTGGATCTTCGGCAGGATTGGGCGGTGATGTGGGTAATGACATGCGCAGGTCTTGTCCGGAGATCGAGGGATTCGGTTTGAGGCGAGCGACACTAGCATATAGCTAACTTGCTTAGCTAGTTTTGTAAAAGCCGACCCGAATCCTCAATGCCGAGACAGAAAATGGCAAAAAATCAAAAAGGGGACTGATGTCCCCTTTTCTCTGAAGCAACGCGCCCGTGCCGATTCACTAAGGCACCTCTGAATCCACTGCCATGGGCGTGGGGACTTGCCAAGAAGGTTTTTGGTCAACCTGAGTGTCGAAAGCACGACGTGCCTTGCGAATGTCGTCGACGTTTTCGACCACCCACGTCCACACAGGCGACATACGGACCAAAAGCCCCATGCCCAGTGGCGTAAGCTCGTATTCGACACGCGGCGGAACTTCACCGAACTCCCGCCGAATCAGAAGACCATCACGCTCCAGTGAGCGCAGCGTCTTGGTCAACATGCGCTGAGTCACGCCCCTCATCTGTCGCTTGATCTCGGCATGACGCATCGTGCCGTACACACCCAAGGCGTGCAGGATGCCCAACGACCAGCGACTGCCGGCATGCGTGAGGACTTCTCGACGGACGCCGTCATCATCGTCTCTCAGCGTCTGGCAGATCATTTCTGCCTGGCCAAGAGTCTCTTGGTCGGTCATTTCTCCTCCCGGTATCACACGTGTGCCTTCTTACTGGTGCTGTCGAATGGTGCAAGTATTTGCCCATCTTACAGACAGCAGGTTTCAGGAGACATCATGACCGAAGCAACACAGCCTTCCCCCCAATCGATTCTCGTACTCGGCGCCGGCGAACTCGGCCTGCCGGTTTTGCGCAATCTCGCACAGGTCGCAAAACGCGCACCCGGATCCACAGTCAGTGTCTTGCTCAGGGCCTCGACCATCAGCACCCAGGTGCCTGAGAAAAAGGCAGAAATCGATGAGCTGCGGAGTCTGGGGATCCAAATGGTCGCCGCCGACCTGGTGAGTGATTCGATCGATCAGTTGGCTGAAGTCTTCGCCCGATTCGATACCGTCATCGGCTGCGCAGGCATGGTGGCGGGTCGGGAAACGCCGATGAAGCTTGCCACCGCAGCGCTCAAGGCCGGTGTGAAGCGCTACTTTCCCTGGCAGTTTGGTGTGGATTTCGAGGTGATCGGACGAGGCAGTCCTCAGGACCTGTTCGATGCTCAGCTCGATGTGCGCGAGTTGCTACGCGCCCAGGATAAAACCGAGTGGGTCATCATCTCGACGGGCATGTTCACCAGCTTCCTGTTCGAGCCAGTGTTTGAGGTGGTGGACTTCGAAAACGACACAGTCAACGCCCTCGGCAGTCTCGACAACAGCGTGACGCTCACCACACCGCAAGACATCGGCAGGTTGACCGCCGAAATCGTCTTCTTCGAGCCGCGCTTTCGCAATCAGATCGTCTACCTTTCCGGCGACACCGTGACCTACGGACAAATGGCGAGCATCCTTGAACGGGTGCTTGAACGTCCGTTCAAACGCAACGTCTGGACTGTTGAGCACCTGATCCAGGAACTTGAAAAAGATCCCACCCACCACATCAAAAAGTATCGCGCCGTGTTCGCACAAGGCAGAGGCGTGGCTTGGCCGAAAGCTGGCACGTTCAACGAACAGCAATCCATTCTAGTCACCAACGCGGAGCAATGGGTTCGAGAAAACCTCGTGAGCCGCTGAAATCATCTGGCGCTCACCGGTCCTGTCGGATTGATGAGCGCAACTCATAAACCCTTGCCGATTTACCCGTCTAGTCCCCTCTCCTGCGCTCGCTTACTGTTCCCCCAACGCCAAACCACGGGAGATCAGAATGCATAAGCGAACACTCGGCAACAGCTCACTCACCGTATCGGCCCTTGGCTTTGGCTGCATGGGTCTGAGCCATGGCTACGGCCCCGCCACTGATACTCAACAAGCCATTTCCCTGATCCGCTCAGCGGTTGATCAAGGCGTGACGTTCTTCGATACCGCCGAGGTCTACGGGCCCTATCTGAATGAGCAAGTGGTGGGCGAAGCGCTGGCGCCGGTCCGCGATCAAGTGGTCATCGCCACCAAGTTCGGCTTTACCTTCGGCGACGACAATAAACAGCAGATCCTCAACAGCCGCCCCGAGCATATCCGGATCGCTGTCGAGGGTTCGTTGCGCCGGCTGAAGACCGATTACATCGATTTGCTCTACCAGCACCGGGTCGATCCGGACGTGCCGATCGAGGACGTGGCCGGTGTGGTGAAAGCGCTGATTGGCGAAGGCAAGGTCAAACACTTCGGCCTGTCGGAGGCCGGTGCGCAAACCATCCGACGCGCCCATGCGGTGCAACCGGTCACGGCGCTGCAAAGCGAATATTCGTTGTGGTGGCGCGAGCCGGAGCAGGAAATTCTGCCGACGCTTTGGGAGCTGGGCATCGGCTTCGTGCCGTTCAGTCCGCTGGGCAAGGGTTTCCTCACTGGCACCGTGTCTGCCGAAACCACTTACGGCAGTGACGACTTTCGCAGCATCGTCCCGCGCTTCAGCCAGTCAGCGTTGCAGGCCAATCAGGGGCTGGTGGTGTTGATCCGGCAGATCGCCGCGCAGAAACAAGCAACACCGGCGCAAATCGCATTGGCCTGGCTGCTCGCGCAGGCACCGTGGATTGTGCCGATTCCCGGTACAACCAAACTGCATCGTCTGGAAGAAAACCTCGGTGGAGCTGACATCACGCTCGACGCCAGCGAACTCAAGGCAATTGATACGGCACTGGCGCAGATCCACATCGAAGGCGAGCGCTATCCCGAAGCTCTCAAGGCGCGGGTCGGCCGATGAATCGATTGATCGCGCCATTCGTTGCCTTATCGCTCATCAGCGCAGAAGCCCCAGCCGCCAGTGAAATCCGCATTACCCCGAAAGGCTCCCAACCTTCTATCCAGGGCGCACCCGAAAACTTCACCGGCACAGTGCGCGTGGACGGCCTGTTCAAGGGCGAGCTGCCGGCACGTGTCGGTGGCGGCACGGTGACCTTCGAGCCTGGCGCACGCACCGCGTGGCATACCCATCCGTTGGGGCAGACGCTGATCGTCACGGCCGGGGTTGGCTACGTGCAGCAAGAAGGCGGGCCGCGTCAGGAAATCCGCCCGGGCGACATTGTCTGGATCCCCCCGCTCACCCGTCACTGGCATGGCGCCACAGCGAGCACCGGCATGACGCACATTGCGATTGCTGAAGCCGAGGACGGCAAGACGGTCACCTGGGCCGAGAAAGTCTCGCAGGCCCAATACGATCCAGCGACACCGCAAGACACGACCGGCACACAAGCCAGCATCGACACACTGTCGAAGAAACAGCAGGCGATTCCCCTGATCGCCGCGTTCATGGCCACCAGCGACATGCCCAACCTCAACGTGGCGCTCAACCAGGGACTCGACGCGGGTCTGACCGTCAGCGAAGCACGGGAAATTCTCGTGCAGCTCTACGCCTACGTCGGCTTCCCGCGCAGCCTCAATGCGTTGAATGAGTTGATGTCCGTCGTCCAAGCGCGCAAGCAACGCGGCATCGAGGATGCGCCGGGACGTGAGCCAAGCCGGGCAATTCCAACCGGCGAAGAACTGCTTAAAGCTGGCACCGCCAATCAAACGAAGATTTCCGGCGCCCTGGTCAAAGGCCCGGTGTTCGAGTTTGCTCCGGTGATCAACCGGTTCCTGCAAACCCACCTGTTCGGCGACATCTTCGAGCGTGACAACCTCGACTGGCAAAGCCGTGAACTGGCGACCGTCGGCGCGCTGGCGGCGACTCCGGGCGTGGAACCGCAATTGCGCTCGCACATGCTGGCGAGTCTGCGCGTGGGGCTCAGCGCAACGCAGTTGCGCCAAGTCACCGAGCAATTGAAAAAGCACAGCGATGCACAGACCGTCGAACGGGCCAACACGGCGCTGACCCAAGCCCTCGCGGCTTCGGTGAAATGACATGATGCCTGCCAAAACCCTGCCGGTTCTCACTCTGTTAAGCCTGTTGAGCGCCTGCGCAAACCAACCCGAAAGCCCATTGCTGATTCAGAAACAAGGCAGCTTCGCCGCTGGCGGAACCATGACCACCGCACCGGGCACCTTCGATCCGCGCAAGCCGCTGTCGCCCGACGGCCAGACCTACCACGGCGACCACGCCTACGCGTTCTACCAGATCCCGGTCGATGCGCGAAAACTGCCCATCGTCATGTGGCACGGCGCCGGTCAGTTTTCCAAGACCTGGGAAACCACCGCCGATGGCCGCGAGGGTTTTCAGAACCTGTTTCTGCGTCGCCACTACGGCGTCTATCTGATTGATCAGCCTCGGCGCGGCGATGCGGGTCGCAGCAGTGTCGAGACGACCATCAAACCGGTGCCGGACGAGCAACTGTGGTTCAACCAGTTCCGCATTGGCCTGTGGCCGAACTACTTCAACGGCGTACAAGTGGCGCGGGACGCGCAGAGCCGCGAGCAGTTTTTTCGTGCGATGACGCCGAACACCGGGCCTTTCGACATGGGCGTGGTCTCCGATGGTGTGTCAGCCGTTTTTGATCGAATCGGCCCGGGCATCTTGTTCACCCATTCCCAGGGTGGCGGACCGGGCTGGTTGACGGCGATCAAGAACGACAAGGTCAAGGCCATCGTGGCGTTCGAGCCTGGCAGCAGCTTTGTGTTTGCCGAAGGTGAAGTGCCGGCGCCGATTCCCAGCGCGTTCGACACGGTGCAAGGCGCAGCCGTGCCAATCGAGCAATTCATGGCGCTGACGCGTATTCCGATTCTGATCCTGTACGGCGACAACATCCCCGAACAGGCCGTCGACCTGCCTGCTCAGGACAGTTGGCGCGCCCGCCTGAAGATGGCCCGGCTATGGCGTGACGCGGTCAATCGGCACGGCGGCGATGTACGCCTGATTCACCTGCCGGAGATCGGCATCCACGGCAATACCCACTTCCCCATGTCGGATCTGAACAACGTGCAGATCGCCGATCTGGTGGCGCAATTCCTCAAAGAAAAACAGCTGGATTGACCCGTCCCCTTCTTTCGACTGCCGCCCTTTTGATTGCTCAGGAGCTTCACGTGAAAAACACTCTCAAAGCCACGGTCATGTCGGCATTGGTCGGCCTCTGTGCCGGCGAATCCCTGGCCGCCGACTACAAAAAGAACCCGTTCACCCTCGCCTATGACGGCGCGCTCACCAGGAACGAACCGGGCAAGGTCAACATTCATCCGGTCAGCTACAAACTCAACGGACTCGACATCGCCGCCAACGTCTACACCCCGGCCAACTACGACGCGAAGCGAACCTACCCGACCGTGGTCGTCGCACACCCGAATGGTGGCGTGAAAGAACAAGTCGCCGGTTTGTACGCCCAGCGTCTGGCCGAACAGGGTTACATCACCATCACCGCCGATGCGGCGTATCAGGGCGCCAGCGGTGGTCAGCCGCGCAGCATCGATAAACCCGCGTATCGCATCGAAGACATTCACGGCATGGCCGACTTCATCAGCCAGTTTGCCGGCGTCGATGACAAACGCCTGGGCCTGCTCGGCATCTGTGGCGGTGGCGGTTATTCGCTGGCGGCGGCACAAACCGACAAGCGCTTCAAATCGCTGGCGACCGTCAGCATGTTCAACTCGGGCCGGGTGCGCCGCAACGGCTACAACGACTCGCAGATGGACAGCATTCAGCAACGTCTGCAACAGGCATCGGCGGCCCGCGCGCAGGAAGCCGCCGGTGGCGCGGTGTTGTATTCCGGTGATGCCAACCTGACGGATGAGCAGATCGCCAAATTGCCGTTCGAACTCTATCGCCAGGGCTACGAGTATTACTGGAAGACCCACGCGCACCCGAACTCGACGTTCAAATACACCACCAGCAGCCTCATCGACCTGATGCGCTTTGACGCCACCCACCAGATCGAGCTGATCAATCAACCGTTGCTGATGATCGCCGGCAGCAAGGCTGACAGCCTGTACATGACTCAGGACGCCTTCCCCAAAGCCACTGGCACCACGGACAAGGAAGTGTTCATCCTCGAGGGCGCCACCCACATCGAAACCTATTGGGTGCCGCGCTATGTCGACGCCGCCATCAGCAAGCTGAGTGCGTTTTACGCCCGCACGCTGTAATGAACGCTCTGGGGGTCGCGCATCCGTGCGCAACCTGGTTTCATGGATTAATCCCGCGCCCCTCATGAGAGGTTTTCATCAATGTCCCGCGCCAACCTCAACGACCTGCAAGCCTTCGTGGTCATCGCCCGCGAAGGCAGCTTCACCCGCGCGGCCGCACAACTGGGCGTCTCGCAATCAGCGCTGAGCCACACCATGCGCACGCTGGAAACACGGCTGGGCGTGCGCCTGCTGACGCGAACCACCCGCAGCGTTTCGCCGACCGAAGCAGGTCAACGCCTGTATCAATCGATGGCGCCACGCTTCGATGAAATCGAACTGGAACTGGCCGCGGTCAGTGAGTTTCGCGACACCCCGGCCGGCAGTGTGCGGATCTCCGCGTCCGAACATGCGGCGAACAATATTCTCTGGCCCAAGCTGTCGAAGGTGCTGCCTGACTACCCCGACATCAAAGTCGAGATCATTGTCGACTACGCCCTCACCGACATCGTTGCGCAACGCTTTGACGCCGGTGTTCGCCTGGGTGAACAGGTGGCCAAGGACATGATCGCCGTGCCCATCGGTCCTTCGTTGCGCATCGCCGTCGTGGGCTCCCCCCAATACTTCAAAGACCGCCCGATTCCCATAACGCCGGGCGATCTGGCCGCGCACAACTGCATCAATCTGCGCCTGCCCACCCACGGCAGCCTGATGCAATGGGATTTTGAAAAGGACGGCCGCGAACTGAAGGCCCGGGTCGAGGGGCAATGGACATTCAACAGCAGCGTGCCGATCCTGCGCGCGGCGGTGGCTGGATGTGGTTTGGGGTTTCTGCCGGAGGATATGGTCGCCAGGGAGCTGGATGACGGCAGTCTGGTGCGGGTGCTTGAGGACTGGTGCCAACCCTTTGCGGGTTACCACCTTTACTATCCTAATCGTCGTGAGCAGTCGTCGGCGTTTGGGGTTGTGGTGGATGCGCTGCTCTATAAGGGCTGAATGAGCGTTGTGGCTGCCATGGATTTAATCGGTTGCCCCGGCCAATTGAGCTAACACTGACACCAGGGCGGGTACAGCGGAGAGCTGCAACTCGGCATCGTACAAATGTCTCGCTTCGTATGGCGATCAGTGGCGGGCGCCATCGGAGGTTGTTTAAGGGTTTCGGCCTCTGCTGTTTAAAGACACTCAGCGTTACTTCCTCAAGGCTACAACGCCTTGCGTCATTGCCTACGACTACGCCAGAATCCGCCGGCTTGTGCGTCTGGGACGCGGGTTCTATCGTTTCCGGGTCACTGAAAAACAGTGATGGGGTTTGGTAGCCCGCTTCGTTCTAGACTCATGGCGTCACCGTGTGCAGCCCTTTCTCAGGGCTCGGATTTCATGGTGGTCATGCGTGGGGCTCATTCGTGGGCGCCGGGTTCTAGTGCGACCGGTCTACCAACCCGCGTATGGCCGCCACCCAACGTTTGGTAGCGAAGGGTGATGGTTCCTTTTGGTAATCGCGCTAGAGGATTCATCCATGTTCAAACCAACACCGAACCCACCGGAAACCGATCCGGTTTCTCCCTACAAATTCCCCGATTCCCGAACCCTGAACGAAGCGGCAGAACGCGCGCTCGATCACTACCTCACCCCGCAGCAACGGATCATGGGCAGCCATCACAAGCACGACCCCATGTATATGGCCAACCCGGCCTACAACACTGAATCCCTACTGGCCAATGCCAGCGAATCGCTGGGGTCCGCCAGCGAAATGCTTAATAACTTTGCTGCCACGCTGGAGCCTGCCCATCGCAAGACTGCGATCGGGATTGCGCAGCTGGTGATGTTGAGTGAGTTGGCGGTGAATCAGGCGTTGGATCATGTTGAGGTGAAGGGCTAAACGTTTGTCTTCTGCGGGCGGGTAAACGCGTCGGCAGAAAGAGTGAGCGTCGACCGAAGCTGCCATGGGGAATGGCAGCTTTCGCCCAAGAGTGGACATTCGGATCAGACTTTCTTAAGGAGCCAGTAAAGTCAAATTATCAAGAGAAGCAGAAGCGATTCAACTATCGGAATGAAAATGTATTACCTACCGAACTTTCTAATTTATCTTCTGCCTCTGGCAGTGGCAACCCTCCCACATCAACTCCCCAGGTTTGAAGCTGATACCTCAATGATTCCAAATCTCCGATGCCGCTTGAGAGCCATCGCTCTCGAGTCACTGCTCCCCAGCACGCTTCAATTATTTTTATGTGTTCAATGGCGAACGATGAAAACCCTGTCATCCGATTGGCTACCATATTGAGATAGTCTAAAGAGTTTTTTGCAAGAATACTTTGCTGCTCTGAAGAGCCGACATTCTCCCATAAATTTAGAAGCTTAGATTTGTGGCTATGGGAATATAGCAAAGAGTCCTTATCCCGAAGCAAGGCCGCGCGTTGATTTTCTTCGCCCTCCAAGTGGGACAGATAAATACCGTTGGCTGTCGTGAATAACTCCAAAGCATTGTCTACCGCCGCATCCGCAGTTAGCTGCTGAACGATCATAGCAAGTTCAGGCAACCCCGACTGCCTATTGTGTCTAAAACACCGATAAAACAATGATACTTTGTTTGAGCAACGCTCCGCCGTGTGCCTCACAAGCTGACGTTCTAGCACACGCAGCAGTGCCTCATCAGCATTACAATACTGTGAAAGATCAATGCTAACGTCCAATGCGCGGCTACAGAACTCTAAACCACCAGAAGCAACTACGAGAGCACTTATCTTGTCCTGTTTAATTAGATTAATGAGAAATTGAGCAATTCGCTCTGCCAACACAAGCGAATTTTCCCTGCCAGCCTTTATCTTTGGCAACCTTAGTTGGCGAGTACAGATGACGTATTGATCAAGCGTCATATTCAATAATTTATGCGAAGCTTCAAGCGAGTCTGTAAGCGCTCGCTCTGCGGATAGATCTAATGCGCAAGCCAAACATTGATCATCAACATCCGTACTCCACTTCTCAATTAGTTGGCCAATCTCTTGCTGTGTAAAACACGGTGCGTGCGTCCCTAACTGCATCTCATAATTTATTTGTTCTGGGTCCTGAAACGTTCGCAACCCTTGAAGCTTAACGATCAACTTATACAAGCGATCAAACTCTAGGCTACCCTGCTCGCACCCTGATGCATTCATAGCGTTGTTCAACAGAGTGGCAGCTTCAGTTTTTCTCTCCCGGTCAAAGGCAATCCCTAACGATGGCTTTCCCTTGCCCAGCAAGGTTCGTTCAACAATCTCTACCAACGCTTCAGATTCACGCCTAAACAAAGTCTGAATTATGATTGCCTCCCATCTCAACTCACCCTCTCCATGACGAACTGCTGACTGTCTGAGTCCGCTCAATTCGCGTGCGATGCTTTTTATTTGCCTTGGATTATCGGGGAACCATTGAGCGGCAGCATTCCTTGCATTTACTGGAATGAATTCGCAGTACTGGTCCAGCACCTGTTCAGCCATGCGTACCGAAAAATGCTTTGGTGGTACTTTGAGGTCATAAGTCACATCAATTATTTTTTCCAAAAATGGCTGACGGACAGATGAAAATGCAGCAGAGTAATCATCGAGAGAACGAGTTATTATTTCCTTATCAAAAGCCAGCACAAAAGCAAATCCCGGCCAATCCAAATATTCGCGTAGAGTCATCAGGGTTTTAGGTAATATTCTCGGATCTGCACGATCAAGATCGTCAACAAACACAATTACCTGATGTTCTTTCAGTAATTCCCGGAGTTGCTCAACCGTCTCTGAGCTCAAGCTTAAACGTTGCTCCACAGACTTAGCGATTGCTCCTGTAAACGCCGCACTGGCTGTGATCATCTGGGAGATATCACCGTCAAGCTTTCCTGACGCCTGCCCTGTTGCTTCAGCAATACTGACATAGCCTAAAGATAACTTGTGAACAAGACGCTTAAGCTTAAACTTCAGCGAGGTTTTTTTATTACGCTTTTCAATTTCTGAATTCATTTCACGACTAAGAGTAGTCATAAAACTGTCAGCTTCAGCCGCTCGCCAAGCAGAAACATGGATTACCACATCACCCTGCGCCACTGCGATGTCACGCAAAAGGTTGAGTAAACTGGTCTTCCCTGCGCCCCACTCCCCGTACAACCCCATGCGTGTAGAATATCCACCATGTGCGGATTTTATGGTTCTATACATTGAATGTGCAATCGGCAATCGGTCGAGGTAGTCTTCGCTGGAAGTGGATATTGCTGCATCGTGGCCAGCTTGTGTGTTGGCAACCTCGAAACCCTCGACATGGAGGTTGTTTTGATCGTTTCTCCTCCCGAAACTTCGCCGTAACGCCACCTTTACCACTCCTACCTAAGTTCATGTAAAAGCGGATGATAACGAAATACTTGGATTTTTGCTTGTTCTGTCTCGATACTTACCACGATAGACACCGCTTAGACCCATGTAAAAAGGGGACGAAAAAGCGACGAAAAAGTGGACTGATAAATTTATCAAAAAAAATCAGCCCCTATTTTTTAGCTGACGAAAAATTTTGCTAATGAGGCGCCAGCGAAAGCGGCAAGAGCGATTGGAAACGCAATTTCAATCAAAAAATCCTGAGATTCTGAGACTTAAGAAGAAGCCCGAATCGTCGATCAAATCGAGCGAGCGAAACAGGTACACGTGCTTGCGTCAAAATAGACTCAGTAGAGACTATCGATGAGTGAATCTGACCCATAGTAGTATTTAACATAACTATTGCCTGATGGGCCATCGCCCCGTTTGCGTCTGGGTTTTCATTCTTAATGATTTCATCGATTCTCAAATTTATTTGTGAAACTTGCTCATCGACTTTTGAGGCGATCTCTTTGTAATCAACCAGCGCCCTAGACTGCTGGCGCCACCAATTATAAAGCGTCGACTGTTTCGGATCGGAAGGATAATCCATACCCTCTGCGCCGAATGTTCCGGCAGTTACGAAACCAAGCTTTGCGCCAGTTAATCGAATCGCCCACTCGCTATAAAGCTCATAACAATACCAAAGATAATGTGTCAACGAGTAAAGAAATACGACAGAAAGACCAATCATGAGCTTCGTTGAAGTCACACCAGTTAATGACACTCCAAAAATAGAAAAACCGGGAGCCGCTTCAACCCCTCCAAATATCAGAACAAGAACTACCGAAGAAACAAGTATTAGATTTCTTTTTATCTTCGCAGCAGCTTCAGATATATCAAAGCCGACGGGCTCCCCCATCGTTTTTTGCAGCGCGTCAATTTTTGCAGCATCGGTCATAAATTCACTCCGCTATCCCGCCCCTTTTTTAGTCCCCTTTTTTGAGAGCTGCATCGGGTCGTTCTCTTCCGTCACGCGACGAGCAGAAGACGCCCAAAAGCAGTCCTTCGGGGGCTCAAGTCGAACCTACTTCGAAAGCCCGTTTGCTCGGTCGTCGACCTCACGCAAAATTCTCATCAGCTCAGGCCGCGTCCACTTCTCCCAAGGAAATACTTCCCGGTCATCGTCGCTGTGCCAATACTCGCCTGCATCGAATGCCTGGTAGATAGAAAATGCCGGCTGGGGCATTTCTGCGTGAATGGACAAATCGACGATATCGCTGATGACAATATTCATCACCTCATCACAGTAATGAAAATCGCGGGTGCCCGTGATAAACAGTCTTGCTACTGAGATCGCCAATTGATTCAACAGATCGCGACTGTCAATCTGCAGATGCTCACACATCACACTTAATTCCGGATTTGGGGCCTTCTCAATGACCGCAAGTACGTAATCAAGGTTGTCGTCACTCAGACCTTTGCTCATGGGGTAAAAGTACTCGCCAATTCAGTTTTGCCATGGATTCAGGACAGGTTTGTCAGAAAACCATACTGCCAGATGTGCTGTCGAACTTCCGCTTTGGCTCGAAAGCAGCCATTCCCACCCGAACCACCAACGGAGAGCCCCCCATGAAAACCGCCCTGATCTCCGACACCCACAACCTCGTCCGCCCCGAGGCCCTCGCCGCGCTCCATAAAAAAGGGGACTGATTATTTCTCAGATGCGGAAAATAAATCAGTCCCTTTTTTTCCATGACCGGCTAGTTCCAGGGCGCTGTATTCGGCTCTGGTAGGAACATTGGCTCAATCGGAGTGGATCGCCCTACTCGCCTTGGGCGTCCACCACTTCGATTCGAGTGATTCCGACCAGACTCGTCTGTTCGATAATCTCCTCAGGTGTCGAGTCTGCATCAGGCATGATCAGACTGTTCTCGCCATCCCCGAAATGTAACTGCAACTAGTGCATGGCCGCGTCCTGAATGGGCAACTCAGGCTGCTTCAGTTCGAGCTGATGGGTACGGGGCTGGTCGTTGAACAGGTACGTGATCGTGTAATTGCGCATCAAAAAAGGGGACTGATTTATTTCTCAGAAAATAAATCAGTCCCCTTTTCTCCTGAGTGGATCGCCCTACTCGCCTTGAGCATCCACCACTTCGATTCGCGTGATTCCGACCAAACTCGCCTGCTCGATAATCTCCTCAGGTGTCGAGTCTGCATCAGGCATGATCAGGCTGTTCTCGCCATCCCCGAAATGTAACTGCAACAAGTGCATGGCCGCGTCCTGAATGGCCAACTCAGGCTGCTTCAGTTCGAGCTGATGGGTACGGGGTTGGTCGTTGAACAGGTACGTGATCGTGTAATTGCGCATGGATGACACCCTCAGAATAGTAATCGGCACCTATCCCGACTGAGTGGTCAGCTTATAGTTCAAGCAGATGACTGTTCATGAATTTCGATCCAGTGACCTGATCTGATCAGCCTCGCGACAAGGACTTCAGACGCTCCACCAGTGCGGCTTCAAAAATGATGTACAGCCGCTCGGCATCGCCGGCACGCAACGCCCCGCCGGTTTCCAGTCCCAGCACGAAGCCATCCGCTCGCGCCCCTGCCTTGACAGCAATGATCATCGAATCTGCCCGGACAATCTGCGCCAGTAGCCGATCCGCCTCTCGCTGAATTTTCTCGCCCAACACCACGCCTTCCACATCGCCACCCAATACCCTCAATTCGACATCCAATACACGACAGCGATAACTGCTGAAACCCAAATGATGGTCAACACAATCGAATAGCCAGCCAGTTGCTTGTCCATCTGCACCACTGCATCAATATGAATCTAAATGATGGGTCAGGATCGTTCAGCCCGCAACCACACCTCACATCGCCGTTGGGACCACAGGTTGCGCGATCATCTACGACTTGTAATAGAACCCCCTCCAGAAAGGACGGTCTGCTCTTTTATGACCTCTCGGAAGCAAATCCAATGTCCGCGCAGCGCAACCTAGTAATACTCGCTCGGGGTGGATACGCCTCCCGCGGAATGCTCTATTTGATCATCGGTATATTTGCCTTGATGGCAGCCCATGACTCGACAAAACCAAAGGACAGTCACAAGAGCCTGGAGGCCTTGCTGAGCCAACCGTTCGGCTATTTTCTGGTGGGACTTGTGGTCGCGGGTCTGCTTGCATTTTCGGCTTGGCGTGTCCTGCAAGCCGTACGCGATGTCGATCATCACGGCGTGCAACTCAAGGGGCTGGTGATTCGTGCAGGCCTGTTTGCAGGAGGTTTGGTCAACGGTGCTCTGGCGTTTTTCGCATTGGGCCTGCTCGTGAGCGGCACCCGAAGCTCGAGCCATTCAGGAGAGCAGACCAAAGACTGGCTGGCGCATCTTCTGTCGTGGGAACACTCGAATTTATTGTTGTATCTGATCGCGCTCATACCACTGGGCGTTGGAGTGGCTCACATCATCAAGGGATGGAAGGCTTCGTTCGAAAAGTATTTTGAGGCCGACGACGAGGTCATGCGTTACGTCCGTCCAGTGTCACGATTCGGCCTGATCGCCCGCGGAGTCGTGTTTATGGAAATCGCTTTGCTGCTGGCAGTCAGCGGTTCCGCTTATCAAGCCATGGACCCACCCGGCATGAAGGAAGCGCTGGACGCACTCCAGAATCTACCCGCTGGATGGCTTGTCTTGATGGTGATGGCTCTGGGGCTGATTGCCTTCTCGGTTTACAGTTTCTCTGAAGCGTGTTGGCGCAAGATAAACATGGATGTGCCAGGCGTAGCCAAATGAAAAGCCCGGCATTAAGCCGGGCTTTTGATTGCGCCGCAGGTCCGTCTATCTATTCGTTCAGGCCGCCATATTCGAACCGCTGAGGCTTTTCTTCAGTGAAGCCTTCATCACTTCCATTTCCTTGCCCAACTCATCGAGCTTGGCATTGCCCAGCAGCTTTTTGGCCTGGGGAAACATCTCGGTTTCCTCTTCCTCGATATGGTGTTCCAGAAGCTCCTTGACCACCTTCACGCGACCGGCGAACTCGGGTGTAGAAGGATCGGTGGACTTCAGGTCTGGCAATACCAATGAATCTACCGTGCGGTGTTCTTCTTTCGCCTCGTAGTACATCTCATCCTGCTCCTTACCGCCTGCTTCCTTGAAAGCCGGATACAGAATCTGCTCCTCGAGCTGGGTATGAATGGTAATTTCCAGTTCAAGCTTTTCCAGCAACTCCGCACGTTTTTTTAATGCGCGATCGGTGGATTCACTGAGTTGATTCAGGATGCCTTTAACTTTTTCGTGGTCAGTTTTCAGAAGGTCGATGGCGTTCATTTGAGGCCTCTATCACGGATTATTGTTCGCCGATCCAAGTCGGCAATTCTCGCGTCATTCCAAACAGACATCGCATATTTTGTGCCAGCACTTCAAATTCTAAATGTCATTAAACATCAACGGTTTGTGCAGGATGATGGCCAAATAAAAGCATGCACTCTGCATGAGTAGAGGCTGAGATTCTTGCAAATAGCGGAAGCGCGCCAGTAATCGGCAATTGCTGCGAGAGGTAATAGCGATTGGATACAGACGGAGGACGCTAGGGCCAGTAGCCCTAGCTGATATCACTTTTTCTTGTTCGCCGGTTTTTCTGCTTTTTCTGATTTTTTAGCCTTGGTTGACTTGCTATCAGATTTTTTCGCAGATTTTTTTGGTTCGGCATCTTTTTTCTTGTCTTTCTTTTCGGGCGATTTGGCAAGAGCCGAGGCCGCCGCTGACTTTTTCGCCGGGGACGATTTTTTGTCTTTCAATTCCTTGGCATTTTTCGAGGACTCAGCTTTATTTTTCTTTTCTTCTTTAGCCACGTCGACCACCTCACGAAGTGCCGGTATTGGCACATTGCCTATGAAATTTTCCACAAGCTGATCATTAGGCGAGAGCGCCCTGAAGCGGTTCAAATTATTTGATACCGTTAAATGGCTTCATATATAACCGAACCAACAATTCGTCTTTCAAAACATCATCGGAGATATCCATGAAAACCGCCCTGATCTCCGACACCCACAACCTCCTCCGCCCCGAAGCCCTCGCCGCGCTCCAGGGCTGTGACCAGATCATCCACGCCGGCGACATCGGCAACCCGGACATCCTCGCCCAACTGGCCAAAATCGCCCCCGTCCACGCCGTGCGCGGCAACAACGATCTCAACAGCCCATGGGCCGAAAACCTCCCCGACCTCCTGACCTTCTCCCTCAACGGCTGGGCAGCACTCCTCGTTCACGACATCGCCGACGTTCCCGCCGATCTCGATCCGGGCATCAGGCTCATCATCACCGGCCACTCCCACAAACCCCGCATCGAATGGCGCGGTGAGCGTCTCTACGTGAATCCCGGCAGTGCCGGCCCTCGGCGTTTCAAGTTGCCGGTCACGCTGGCGATCCTCGAGATACAACCCGACCGCATCGAACCGCGCCTGATCTCCCTGCTGGATCCCCCCGCCTGAAACCGCTACCGTTCCCCCATCCAGAACAGGGAACCCACGCACCATGTCCATCGCCGACAACCTTCTCGCCTTCACCCTCGCCGCCACGTTGCTGACCCTGACACCCGGCCTCGACACCGCGCTGGTGCTGCGCACCGCCACCGTTGAAGGCAAGCAGCAGGCGTTGCGTGCGGCGTTGGGGATCAATGCCGGTTGTCTGTTGTGGGGCGCGGCGGTGGCGTTTGGGTTGGGGGCGTTGATTGCGGTGTCGGAGCTGGCCTACAACCTGTTGAAGTATTGCGGCGCGGCGTATCTGGCGTGGCTGGGGTTGAACATGCTGCTGCGCCCTCGCCGCTCGCTGTCACCGGCCGAGGCCGACGGCAAGCCGGGGGCGAACTGGTTTTTCAAGGGCATGTTGGGGAATGTGCTGAATCCGAAGATCGGGATTTTCTACGTGTCGTTTCTGCCGCAGTTCATTCCGCAAGGCCAGCCGCTGGTGCCGTGGACATTCGGGCTGGTGAGCATTCATGTGGTGCTCGGGCTGATCTGGTCGCCGGTGTTGATTGGCGCGACGCAGCCGCTGTCCGGGTTCCTTCGGCGCGAGAAGGTGATTCGCTGGATGGATCGCACCACCGGGATGATTTTCGTACTGTTTGCCGCGCGGTTGGCGCTCAGCAAGCGTTGAGGCGCCTGCGTTAAACACACCTTCGGTCGAGAGCTGCCACGTCATCAAACTCAAGACTTGCCCAACACATATGGACATCCGTATATTCGGACAACCATATGTACTGAAGACATCCACATGCTCAACCCCGCCTCCGTTTTCAAATGCCTCGCCGACGAAACCCGCGCCCGGGCCACGCTGCTGATCACCCGTGAAGGTGAGCTGTGTGTCTGCGAACTCGTCTGCGCGCTGGACGACAGTCAGCCGAAAATCTCCCGCCATCTCGCGCAGCTGCGCACCTGCGGTCTGTTGCTGGATCGCCGTCAGGGCCAGTGGGTTTATTACCGGCTCAACCCCGATCTGCCGGCATGGATTCGCACGCTGCTTGAAACCACGCTCGCCGCCAACACCGCCTGGCTGGAAGAAAACAGCGCGCGGCTGGCGGTGATGGGCGATCGCCCGCTCAATACGTCTGCCTGCTGCTGAGGATCGAAAATGCGCGTTCTATTCATGTGCACGGCCAACAGCTGCCGCAGCATTCTCTCGGAGGCGATGTTCAATCATCTGGCGCCAGCCGGTTTCGAAGCGGTCAGTGCCGGCAGCTTCCCCAAGGGCCAGGTGTTGCCGCGCAGCCTGACCACGTTGCAAGCGGCCGGCATTTCCATCGCCGGGTTGAGCAGCAAGGGCAACGATGCCTTCGAAGACAACCCGCCGGACATCGTCATCACCGTGTGCGACAAGGCCGCCGGTGAGGCCTGCCCGGTGTACTTCGGCCCGGCCCTGAAAGCTCATTGGGGGCTGGAAGATCCGTCGGACGTGCGCGGCGATGAGCGCACCATCGATGCTGCTTTCCGCGCCACCCTCGCCCAAATCGAAACCCGCTGCCGGGCATTTCTCGCCCTGCCCTTCGCCGAACTTGACCGTGATGCCCTCAAGCGCGAGCTCGACCGCATCAGCACGCTGTAACCGGAGCCGACATGACCGACCTGCCCAACCTCGATCCTTCACTGGTTCAAACAACCACGCGTGACGAAGGCGCGCACAAACCGCGCATCCTGTTGCTGTACGGTTCGACCCGCCCACGCTCCTTCAGCCGTTTGCTGGTCGAAGAAGCCGCCCGCCTGCTGGAGCACTTCGGTGCCGAGACGCGGATCTTCAATCCCTCGGGCCTGCCGCTGCCGGACGATGCGCCGGGCGATCACCCGAAAGTCCAGGAACTGCTCGAACTGATGCAATGGTCGGAAGGCCAGGTCTGGTGCTCGCCGGAACGTCACGGTGCGATGTCGGCGGTGTTCAAGGCGCAGATCGACTGGGTGCCGCTGGCCCTCGGCGCGGTGCGCCCGACTCAGGGCAAAACCCTGGCGGTGATGCAGGTCTGCGGCGGTTCGCAGTCCTTCAACGTGGTCAATCAACTGCGCGTGCTGGGCCGCTGGATGCGCATGTTCACCATCCCCAATCAGTCGTCGGTGCCCAAGGCTTATCTGGAATTCGACGAAGGCAACCGCATGAAACCCTCGGCGCTGTACGACCGGGTGGTGGACGTGACGGAAGAGTTGGTGAAATTCACGCTGTTGCTGCGTGATCGCCCGGACCTGGTGGATCGTTATTCCGAGCGCAAGGAATCGGCGGAGGAATTGATGCAGCGGGTCAATCAGCGGTCGATCTGAACAACCACTACGCCGCGAACGGTGGCCCGTCGCCCGGGTCACCGAAACTTTTCCGCGCCCTCCGATCCGATCACCTAACCTCAATGTTTGTGTGATCAACCGGAATCGGCCAGTCCCATGCGTAATGCATTGAAGTCATTGATGTTCGTCGCCCTGCTCGTGCTCGGTTCGGGGGGCCTGGCGGTGTCGGCCGCCGACGTGTCCGGCACACCGGATGTCAGCACTGGCGCCCCGCTCCCCGGCGTCACGCAAAGCGATCTGCAGGCCCTGCAACTGCGTCTCGACGGCCTCAAGCAGCAGATCTCGTCCGCCAACAATTACAACCAGCTCGAAGGCCCGCAGGATCGGGTGCAGACGTTCATTCTGGACATCGATCGGCTGTCGGCATCGCTGTTGCCGCAGCAGGCGCAACTGACCGTACAACTGGGCGTGCTCGGTGCCGCGCCGGCCGAAGCAGTCGCCGCCGAACAAGCCGATATCGCTGCGCAACGGGCGACGTTGATCGAGCAGAAAACCAAAGTCGATACGGCGCTGAAGAACCTCGCCACCCTCAAGCAAAGCGCCACGGACCTGATCACCCAGATCGCGGGCATCCGCCGCACGTTGCTCGAAAGCGAACTGACGCTCAGCACCCACAGCATTCTGAATCCCGGCTTCTGGACGCCCCTTTTCAATCCATCGGCGGATGACCGCCAGCGCCTGCGGTTTTTCCTCGAACAGGTGCAACAGACCGGCGCCGAAGCCTGGCAACCCGGCCAGCGTTTTTACACCGGCCTGCTGGTTGTGCTGGCCTTCGTCGTCTGGACGCTGGGTCGGCGACTGGCCGACCGCTGGCTGGCGTGGGTGTGCATTCACCGCATGCCGGAGGGTCGGCTGCGCCGCAGTTCGCTGGCGTTCGCCTCGGCACTGGCGACACTCGCGACCACCGCCATCGCCCTGCAATTGCTGTACTACGCCTGCACCCGTCACGTGCCGTTGCCGCCGATGCTGGCGACGTTTTCCGATGAGTTCGAGAAGGTCGTTTACGCCTGCGTGCTAATCACCGGCCTTAGCCGCGCGTTGCTGTCCACCGAGCACCCGTCGTGGCGGCTGCCGGCGGTGGCCGACGAGGTCGCACACACGCTCCAGCCATTCGCGCGGATCCTGGCCGCGACGCTGTTGGTGCTGGTCACGGCGGTGCAGGTCAGCAATGCCTCGGGCATGAGCAGCCAGATCGTGATCGCCGGGCGCGGGGTGATTGCGATAGTGGTGCTGGGCATCGTCACGACGTTGCTGATGCGTGTCGGCAGAGTGCGCAAGGTGTTGGCGGCGGCCGGGGATACGCAGGTAGCGGGCAACACCTTCGCCGGTGTGATTTACACCGTCGCCACCCTGGCGATGGTGCTGTCGTTCGGCGCCCTGTTGACGGGGTATGTGTCGCTGGCACGGTTCATCACCTATGAACTGGTGTGGGCGTTTATCGTGTTTTCCGGGTTTTACCTGCTGATGCAGTTGCTCAAGGACAGCTGCGAGTATTTCTTCTCACCCCGCCATTCAAGCGGCAAGGCGCTGAAGCAACTGCTCGGCGTGGGGGATCGACGTCTCGAACAGGCCTCGACCCTGCTGGCCGGCTTCGGTCGGGCTGCGCTGTTGCTGTTGGCGGTCATCACGCTGTTTGTCGGCGGGATCGGCACCACCCTGGGCCAGTTGGCCAACAACATCGGCACGATCCTCGGCGGCGCCGGCCTGCGCAAACTGAACATCGTTCCCGGCCATTTGCTCAACGCGATGCTGGCACTGCTGATCGGCATCTACCTGATCCGCGCCCTGCGCCGCTGGCTCGACAACGAGTTCCTGCCCAAGACCGACATGGACCCGGGCATGTGCGCCTCGCTCAGCACACTGTTTTCCAACATCGGTTATGCGGTGGTGATCCTGCTGACCCTGTCATCGCTGGGCGTGCAATGGACCAACCTGGCGTGGATCGTCAGCGCCCTGTCGGTGGGCATCGGCTTCGGCTTGCAGGAGATCGTGAAGAACTTCGTCTCCGGGCTGATCCTGCTCACCGAACGCCCGGTCAAGGTCGGCGACCTGATCAGCATCAGCGGCGTCGAGGGCGACATCCGCCGGATCAACGTGCGCGCCACCGAAATCCAGCTCAGCGACCGCTCGATCGTGATCGTGCCCAACTCGCAACTGATCTCGCAGAACCTGCGCAACGTCACCCTCGGCGGCAGCGCCCAGGGCGTGGCGACGCTGGAGCTGATGTTCCCGCTGGATATCGACCCCGAACAGGTACAGAACCTGCTGTTCGACACCTACAAGGAACACGAAACCATCCTCGAAAAACCGGCGCCGTTCGTGCGTTTCAGCAAGCTCACGCCGGACGGGATTACTTTGACGGTGACCGGGTATGTTGCGAGCCCGAGGATTGTCGGGACGACCAAGAGTGATTTGTTGTTCGAGATCCTCAAGCGGTTGGGGGCGGCGGGGATTGAACTGGCGAAGCCGCCGAGTACCTGAGGGGGTTGCGGTTCATCGCCCGATGGTTTCAGAAGTCAGTCACGGTTGTACCTGCAATGCTCTCGGCAAAGCCGGCACCGAACACGCGGGCCGGCGTTTCAAAACCCGGTCGCCGCTCCCCCTCCATCACTCGACGCGCGGCCGCCACTGCCGCCAACGGGGTGTAGGTATAGCCATTGACCGTTTCAATGACCGACCGCGCGGCGCTGCCATTGGCGCCCGAGACTTCTGCCACCGCACGGGCGCGGTGAGCCGCACGCTGTTCGGCGCTGGGGCCGTCCGGCAACAGCGACAAATCGCCCTCGGGAAACGCATCGCCACTGATGTGCACGTACATGGCGATATCGGGAATGCCGGTGGAATGCCAGCCCGTGACCAGATCACCAAACGACAACGGCGCGCACAGCACGGGCCCGTCACCAAAATCGAAAGACCGGGGCTGTGCGTCGGGCGTGGCGATGAGTTGTCCGTCAACCCGGGCCAGCAAACCTGCGTCAATAATCTCGCCGACACTCAGAGCCGATCCGCGCGACATGGAGCCTGCTACCTGCAGCGCAATTTTCAGCGAATGTGGTGCCTGCACGCGTCGAGCGACATGCATCGCCAGACAATCGGTCGGCACCACATCCCAGCCGACGCCGGGCAACAACATGACACCGGCCTTCGCGGCCTCGACGCCCAGCTGCTCGGCCCGTCGATAGACATTGATCTCTGCGGTGATGTCCAGATAGTCCACCCCGGCCCTGATACACGCCTGCATCAACACGTCCGCCGTCTGCGCGAACGGCCCTGCAAAGTTCAGCAATACCGCAATGCCCTCCAGAGACTCCGCTGCAAGGGTCTCAGGTGCGAATACTCGATAAGGCACATCCAGTTGCGCCGCGAGGGATTCGATTTTTTTTGCCGTACGACCGGCAATGACGACGTCCAGGCCCAGCGACCGGGCATGCTCCGCCGCCATGCGCCCGGTGTACCCCGTCGCCCCATAGATCATTAATGTGCTCATTGGCCGTGCTGCCATTTTTTGTAGACGAATTCGAGGCTGTAGCCGTCCGAATCGAGGACGTTGGCCGCGTAGTAATCGGGGTCGTAGTGCAGGCGTGCGCCCGGGGCGCCGTTGTCGACAGCACCGCTTTCGATGGCCGCTGCGTAGGCAGCGTCGACCTGCGCCGTGTTGCTCGCGACGAAGCCAACATGCACGGCCCGCCCCTCTACTACGCCCTCACGCAACCAGAAAAACATCCGGCCGTTGGCACCGAATCCCTTCAGGTCTGGATGCCCTGGTGGGCCGTCCTTGCCGTCGTAATCGAGCCTTGCGGTGATGCCCAGTGGAGTCAACACTGCCGTGTAGAAAGCAATCGAGCGTTCAATGTCGCTGACCGACAGAAAAATATGATCAAGCATGATGCCTCCTCGCATTCGGGTATTGATTCAGATGAAGTAACCGCCTGCGACCTCAATGGATTGAGCATTGATCCAGCCGCTCTCATCAGACAGCAACAGGGCAATCACCCGAGCGACGTCCTGCGGCTCGCCCACCCGACCGAGCGCCGTTTGCGAAGCGAGCAAGGCCTCGAACTCATCATTCAGACCGCCGCCCAATTCAGTGCGGATCGCACCCGGCGAAACTGCGTTGGCCCGAATGCGACGATCCGCGAACTCCTTGGCCATGTAACGCGTCAGCACTTCCAGTCCGCCCTTGGCAGCAGCGTAGGGCGCGACGCCGGGCATGGCGACGCGGGTGGTGGCGCTGGTCAGATTGACGATACTGGCGCCCTCGCTCATCAGGGGCAGCAGGGTCTGCGTGAGAAAAAACGGGCCTTTGAGGTGGGTGTTCAACAGACCGTCGAACTGTGCCTCGGTTACTGTTTCCAGCGAATTGAACAGGCCGTGGCCGGCGTTGTTGACCAGCCCGGATAGCCTTATTTCGCCCCAAGTAGCCTGGAGTGCGTGAACGACCTTCTGGCGGAAATCGTCGAACTGACTGACGTCGGCAACGTCCAGTTGAAGCGCCACGGCGGTGCCACCCGAGACTTGAATGCGCTGGACGACCGAAGCTGCCGCCTCGGCATTGCGCTGATAAGTCAGGATGACGCCCATACCGAGTCGTGCACACTCCTCGGCCGCACTGGCGCCGATGCCACGGCTGCCGCCGGTAATAACGATAACGCTCATGCGCTGCTCCACTGTCATTTGAGTTGAAGCACCACAGTAGCCATCGGCCGGGCGGCGAGCGCAGCGGTTCCTCTTCGAAACCTGCCTGTTTCTGCTTTTTGCTTGCGCGGGTGTATCCGTGTGGGGTCAGATGCACGGCATGAATAGCCAACTGACAGAACTTCGCGCCCTGGCCCGAAACGCGCAGAACCGCCGCACGGAAACAGGCATTCCACGGGTTGCCATGGTTCAGGGTGAAATCCCTGAACACTTGCTGGCGGCGGTTTACCAACCGATGATCAACCTGATCCTGCAAGGCAGCAAATCCATGACCATCGCCGACCGTACGCTGCATTACGACCCGGCGACCTACTTTGTCATGTCCATCGATCTGCCGGCCGTCGGCCAGGTTCACCCCTCTCCCGCTGGCGAGCCGTACCTGGCAGTGAGTCTGACGCTTGATCCGGTTGTCTTGACGACGCTGCTGGCCGACCTGCCCAAACCTCTCGGCCAACACGAGCAGGACGCCGGTTTTTCGGTGGCGGCTGTCACCCCGCCCTTGATGGATGCCTGGGTGCGGATGCTGCGTCTGATGGGCCAGCCTGAAGAGATCGCGGCACTGGCGCCGGTCTATGAGCGGGAGATTCTGTACCGTGTCCTGCAAGGCCCCCATGGCTGGATGCTGCGGGACATCGCTGCCCCCGACAGCGCCATGGCGCGCGTCAACCTGGCCATTGCGCACATACGGCAGGACTTTGCCGAACCGATCCGGGTAGACGACCTGGCCCGGCTTGCGTCAATGAGCGTGTCCGCCTTCCACCGACACTTCAAAGCCGTTACGGCGCTGAGTCCATTGCAGTATCAAAAGCGGGTTCGTCTGCTACAGGCCCGGACGCTGATGGTGGCGAGTACCAGGAATGTCACCCAGGCGGCGTTCGAAGTGGGGTATGAAAGCGCTACACAGTTCAGCCGTGACTATGCACGGGTGTTCGGTTTACCACCGTCGCGGGACGCGGCGCGGATACTTGGGGAAACCCGAAACGGTTGAACCCCGCTCAATCAGTCCTCGGTGACAGCACTTGCTTCGGGGGTCGCTTCAGCCGCCATTTTCAGGCGATCCGCCTTGCTGATGTACTTCGGTTTGTTGCTCTTGGGTGCCAGTTTGGCGTTGGCCTTTCTGGATTTTTCCTTGAAGAGCTGTTGCAGTTTTTTCTGACGGTTCATGGTGATTTGGCCTGCTTGAAAGTTGTTGGATGATATCAGCTTCAATCCGTTACTGATCCCAGAGTACCCCTCACGCGCAATCGAGCCTGTCACGCAGAAACTCGATGAAACGTTGCGTCTTGGCCGGGAGCAGTCGCGTCTCTGTCAATGCGTAGACCGAAACCGGTGGTGCCTGCCATTGCGCCAGCACTCTGCGCAATGTTCCGCTCGCCACATCCTGGACGGCGATACCCTCCGGTAACAGCGCGATCCCCAGATCCAGAGACGCCATGCGCCGGAGCATGCCCACACTGTTGAGTTCAAAACGTCCTCCGACCTCCACCTGTTCGCTCCCGGTTTCACTGATGAGTGTCCAGTGGTCAGAACCGGAGCCACGCATTCTGAGGCATTCATGATTGATGAGTTGGGCAGGTTGCTCCGGTTCCCCGAACAGTTCGAGATACCGGGGCGATGCGTAAAAAGCACGCTTCATACTCGCCAACTTGCGGGCAATCAGGTTTGAGTTCGGCGGTTCTCCCATCCGAATGACGATGTCGACCGGGTCGCTGACCAGATCCACCTGCCGTGGTGTGAGCTCAAGATCGAAGCGGATACCCGGATACTCGCGGGCAAACTCGGCAATCAACGGCGCCAGATAGATAGTGGCAAAGTCCACCGGCATCGAAACCCGCAGCAAACCACTGGGCCGGGCAAGCATTTCGCCCAATTGCTCATGGGCCAGTCTCGCCTCTTCCACGATCCGCTTGCAGCGCTCGAAATAAAGTTGCCCGGCCTCCGTCAACTCGATCCGGCGTGTCGTGCGGTGCAACAGACGCAAGCCGATGGCCTTCTCCAGGCCACTGATGCGCCGGGAAAGCGTTGAGTTGGGCATGCCCAGCGACTCCGCCGCCCCACGAAAGCCGCGCATTTTCACAACTTCCACAAACAACGCCATGTCGTTCAGGTATTCCAAAAAGATTGCTCCATCAGTGGATCAGTCATTTCAATTTTGACGGATTTATCCCGAATTTGAATTGACTGATGATAACTCCATCACTACTGAGGAGCACCGCGATGAACCCACTTTTTTCTGAAATCCAGGTCGGCCGTCACACCCTCTCCAACCGTATCGTCATGGCACCCATGACGCGTTCGCGCGCCGATGATGACGGTGTACCGACGGATCTGGTCGCGACTTACTACGGTCAGCGCGCCAGTGCCGGGCTGATCATTTCCGAAGGCGTGTTTCCCGTTGCTCTCGGCAAGGGCTACGTCCGAACGCCGGGTATCGCAACTGCCGAACAGATGGCGGCCTGGAAGCAGGTCACGGACGCCGTGCATGCCCGTGGCGGTCGCATCTTCATGCAACTGATGCACTGCGGACGGGTTTCCCACCCTTCATTGCTCGCCAATGGCGCTCAGCCGCAGGCACCTTCTGCCATCAAGGTAGAGGGGCAGACCTACACCGCCAACGGTTTGCAGGATTTCGTCGTCCCGCACGCCTTGACCATCGTCGAAATCGCTGCCGTCGTCGAAGGCTATCGCCAGGCTGCACGCCGCGCGATCGAGGCGGGTTTCGATGGTGTCGAGCTGCATGCGGCATCCGGTTATCTGCCGGAGCAATTCTTGTCCACTGGCAGTAACCAGCGAGATGACGAATATGGCGGCCCGGTTGAAAACCGCGTCCGCTTCGTGCTGGAAGTGCTCGCCGCCATGGCGGATGAGATTGGCGGTGACCGCGTCGGCATCAAGATTTCGCCCGAAATGAACTTCAACGACATCGTCGATGCCAACCCGCAGGAAACCTACACGCACCTGGTCGAACAACTGCGCGCTTTCAATCTCGCTTACCTGCATGTCGCGCTGTTCGGCGCCACGTTCGACTACCACGCAGCGCTGCGACCTCTCTTTACCGGGCGCTACCTGATCGGCAGCGCTCTCGACAAAAATACCGCCGAATCCCTGATTTCCAGTGGCCAGGCCGATGCGGTGGTGTTTGGCAGTGCGTTTATCGCTAACCCTGACTTGCCCGAGCGTTTGCGCAGTGGTGCCGAGCTGAATACTGCGGACAAAAACACCTTTTACGCCCCGGGCCCAGAAGGCTACATCGACTACCCGACCCTGTCCGTAGAGGCTTGAGGAACGCCGCCATGCTCACCACCGCACGTTTGCAGCGCATGAACCACGGCAGCCGATTCAGGGCGTTCACCCTGCGAGGCGATCGGCATGCGAAACCGATCGACCCGTTTTTGGGCGTCGATCACGCCTGGATCAGCGGACCGACGTTTCCGGCCCACCCTCATGCAGGGTTCTCGGCGGTGTCTTACCTGTTTATGGATTCGCAAACCGGTATCGATAACCAGGACTCACTGGGCAATCGCAACCTGATCCAGCCCGGTGGTCTGCACTGGACGGCGGCGGGCAATGGCGTCGTGCACGAAGAAGTTCCGGCCGAGCCCGGCAAGACCGTTCACATGCTGCAGATTTTTATCAATCTGCCGGAGGACAAACAGTCGCAAGCACCGTTTGCCTTCAGCGTTGAATCTCAGGAGGTGCCGGTCGTTCATTCGCCGGGCGTGAAGGTTCGAGTGCCTCTGGGCAGTTTCCACAACGTTGTGTCTCCTCTATCGCTGCCAACCGACGTGCGACTGCTGGACATATCCCTGGAGGCTGGGCGCGAAATGAGTGTCTCGATTCCCGAAGGTCATGTGGCGTTCGTCATGCCTATAGATGGCGAAGTGTCTGTCGACGGCCACCCCTTCGATCTGTCCGATCCGAAAGTACCGGTCAATCTCCCGCAAGGGGCGGATCGTAGAGTCACCTTGAGTGCGCCGACCGGCAACGCCAAGGCCGTCGTTTTCTCAGGCACGCCCTTGAACCAGCCGGTGCATTGGCAGGGCCCGATGGCGCTCGCTTCTTCAGAAGCCCTGACCGCCGCCGTGGCCCGCTATCAACGGGGTGATTTTGGAAATCTGAATCTTCGCTGACTCCACCACCGGGGGCATTCCCCCCATTTCAAATGCCAGGAGAACCACCATGACGTACGAAAACTTCAGTGCCGACAATGCTGCCCTTCTGCTGATCGATCACCAGGTCGGGACCATGGGCTGGGCCAAATCGATGGCTTTCGAAGAACTCAAACGCAACGCCCTGATGCTCGCCAAGGCCGCGCGCATTCTGAAAATGCCCGTCGTGTTGACCTCCAGCATGGAAGAGCACGCACAAGGTCCGCTCCTGAGTGAGCTTGAGCAGATCCTGCCGGCTGAGTTTGCGAGCCGCATCAAACGCCTTGGCATCGTCAACGCCATGGACGACGAACACTTCGCCGCCGCAGTGAAGGCGACCGGTCGCCGTAAACTGATCATCGCCGGCGTCACCAACGACGTCTGCACCGTTTACCCGGCGCTCTCGCTGGTGCGTGATGGTTACGAAGTCCAGGTCGTCGCCGATGCCGGTGCGTCACCAACCAAAGCAGCCGATGACATCGCATTGCGCCGCATGGACAAGGCTGGTGTCACGCTGACCAGCACCAACCAGTTGATTGCCGAACTGGCCGGTAGCTGGGCGACGCCTGAGGGTGGTGAATTGGTGCAGGTTTTGATGGAGTCTTTCGGTAGCTGATCGCGCTGGAATCATTGCCCGGTGTGGCGCTGGCAGGCGCAGCACCGGGCAAACCTGACTTCGGACAGGATCGCCCTCATTAGCATCTCCGAGAGTTTCACCCCAGCACGTCAGTGATCCAGCGCACCTGCTGCTTCAGATCCTGCACCTTTTGCTCGCATACCCCATGCCGAGCCCGAGCGAAGTGGCTCAGCGTCTGCTGCTTGTGCCGCAACCGATGCTGCCACTTGCTGACAAACGCAGGACTGCGCGTCTGCAACTGCAGCGGCCCGAAGTACAGTTCTTCGGCGGTATAAGTCACCGGCTCGCCTCGCTCGGCTACGATGATTTCGTAGTCGAAGCGGTTTTCGTGCAGCACGTCTTCGCAGAGGATTCGATAGCCGTTGTCCATCAGCCATTGGCGCAGCGGTTGTTCGCCGCCGTTGGGTTGCAGGATCAGACGTTCGCGGCCGCTCAGGCGCGCCTTGCCGCCTTCGAGAATGTCGCGGATGGTCTCGCCACCCATGCCGCACACGGTAATTGCCGTGATCCCGTCCGCCGGCTCGACGGCCATCAAGCCATTGGCCAGGCGCACAGTGACCTGCTGCTCAAGATCGTTTTCGCGCACGGTGCGTTGTGCCGAACGGAACGGCGTCTCGGCCATCTCGCCCGCCACCGCCGCCGCGATCGCGCCACGGCGCATCAGGGCCACCGGCAGGTAACCGTGATCCGAGCCGATATCGGCCAACCGCGCACCGGCGGGCACATGCGCCGCCACCCGCTCCAGGCGCATGGACAATGTCTGTTCGTTCAACCGCAACCCCTTTCACTCTGAACGCCCGGCACTGGTGACCGGATCGGGGCGCGATTCTGGGGGGCAACGGCGGGGATTTCAAATGCGCGTGGTCGGATTCGTCGCTAAGGCACCGGTCAACTCGTTTTACGCGTCAACCACGCGCCCCAGAACAGGCTGCTGAAAAACCGGGTGGCCTCGCCGAAGCCGGCTTCATGTAACAGCTTTTGAACCGCCGCCTCGGAATGGGGAGGATCGGCACCCTGAAGGATTTTCCCCAGTTTGGCCTTCACCTCATCGGCGCTGGCCCCGTTCTGGCGCCAGCGTTGTCCCCACGCTTCCAGCAGCAACGGCTGGCTGGCATACGCGTAGTGATTGCCGGCCACAATCAGCGGAGCACCCGGTTTCAAATGCGCCCGAATGGATTGCAGAAGCGCTCGTTTGGCCTCATCGCCTTCCAGATGATGCAGAACGCCGATCACCGTTGCGGCGTCGTAAGACTCATCGGCAGGCAAGTCATCGACCGGCCCGAGATGCAGATCCGTTCGCTCAAGCAAGTCATGCGACCGCAACTGCTCGGTCGCCGCCGCCAGCATCGGCTCGGAAGGATCCACCGCCATGAAGCGCCAGCCAGGCTCCAGACTTCCCATCGCGATGATTTCCTGGGCTGTCCCGCCTGCGCCAACCGCCAGAATCCGCGCCGAACCTGCGTTACCGAGACTGGCGGCCAGCATGCACGCGGCTAGGTCATGGCAAGCGTCATAGCCCGCCAGCGCAATGCGGCTTTGCTTGCCATATTCATTGGCGCGGGAGGTGTCGAATTTTTCAGTAGAGGAAGCGTTCAAGGGCATTTCTCCGTGTCCTTGAATCACCCTACGTCACGAAGATTGATAATAGAAATTCATTGATTTTATGCGGTGCATTCCTGTCAGGAATGCGGAAGGTGACGATGCCTAGACCAACACCGTCAACCAAGCCGACAGCAACAACAAAAACGCCAGCCCGGCATTCATCCGCCGAAACGCCCGTGGCGAGCCAAAGAACCGCGCACTGCCCACGCCCAGCAGCGCCCACGCCGTCATGCACGGCAGGCAGACCATTAGAAAAACCGCCGACAACAGCAGCATCCGCGAGCTGTCGTCGCCGTTGCCGCCAAACACGCTCACCACCGCCACGGCCATCATCCATACCTTGGGATTGATCAATTGCAGGCCGGCGGCGCCGAACACGTTGAAGCCGTCATCATTCGACGTCGAGGACTCCAACGATGGCGGTGTGCTGCGAAAGATCTGCCACGCCAGCCAGCTCAACCACAACACCCCGACCCAGGCCATCGCCTGCTGCACGCGGGGATAGCGCAGCAAGGTTTCCCCCACGCCGAGCCCGACCACCAGCACCACCAGCGCCGCCGACACACACGCGCCGAAGATGATCGGCACGGTGGCCGTCAGACCGCGCCGCGAGCTGTGGCTCATCACCAGAATATTGGTCGGCCCCGGGGTGATCGAGGCGACGAAGGAAAACAGCAGAAATGGCAGCAACGATTCCATGACAGGACTCCCGAATCAGAACAGGAAGTCATGGTCGCGGTTGTGCGGGGTTCAGTCTGGAAGGTTTGAGCAGCGCTTGCGGTAATCCGCCGGCGTCAGGTGATAGGCACGGCGGAACCAGCGTCCGAGATGGCTCTGATCGGCAAAACCGAGTGCGCTGGCGACGGTGGCGGGTGTTTCGCCGCGCGCCAGCAACTGGCGGGCGCGGGCCAGGCGCAGCTGAATCAGGTAGGCATGCGGCGCCAGTCCGAAAGCGGCCTTGAAGGCCCGGGTCAGGCGAAAGCGATCGACCCCGCAGGCCTGGGCCACATCGTCCAGCCCGATGTCCTCAAAGGCATGAGCATGCAGATAGTCCCGCGCCACTTGGGCCACCCGTGGCAGGCGCGGATCGAACGGTTGCCGTTTACGCCAGTCGAGGTGCGACGTCAGCGAACCGAGCAAGGTGTCGATGGCGGTCTGGCGCACGATGCGCAAGTCGCCTTGATGCAGGGCGTGGAAGGCCTGATTGATGGCGGTGGACAGGCGCGAATCCTGACTCAGGGTATCGGTGAACCCGAGTTGGCTGTTGTCCGGCGCATGCTCGAACAGCACGCGCAATTCGCGCTCCAGCCAGTGCGGGTCGAGGTAGAGCATGGAATAGGTGAAGCCCTCCTCCGTCGGCGCGTGTCCGTCGTGAATCTCACCCGGTTCCAGCATGAAAATCTTGCCCGGCGTACTCAGATGCCGCACCTGTCGGCAATGAAACTGCTGCACGCCCTGCTCGGTGACGCCCACCAGAAAGCTGTCATGCCAGTGCGGATCGTAGGCGTGGCCCTGGAAATGGGCACGAATCGACTCGATCCCGGTGTCGGCATCCTGAGACAAGTCGATCCAGTTGCGTTTGTCCACGCAAGGCTCCGAAGGCAGTGTTGGTCGTTGAAGACGTCTACGTTACCGCGACTTTGCCGATCGGTTTAGAACATTTGTG
Source organism: Pseudomonas sp. B21-021 (assembly GCF_024749205.1). Classification (NCBI taxonomy): domain Bacteria; kingdom Pseudomonadati; phylum Pseudomonadota; class Gammaproteobacteria; order Pseudomonadales; family Pseudomonadaceae; genus Pseudomonas; species Pseudomonas sp. B21-021. The sequence continues at coordinate 2,895,228 of NZ_CP087192.1, read as the reverse complement.
CACGTGACCCACGCAAGCCACCCAGCAAATTAAATGAACCCTGAGTGGCATGCCCCGCCTAAACCAATGACCATCAGGAGGTAGCCCATGCAACTTGAAACCACGTGGATCGTACTGGCCGTCGTTCTTTTGCTCATCGAATTGTGGGCGATCAACAGGGTGCGCAAGAGTGAGGGGAAAGCCAGCAACAAAGGCGTCTGGATCGTATTGATCGTGTTTGTGCCGCTGTTCGGGCTGATCGCCTGGGCGCTGGCCGGGCCCAAGCACGTCATTCAGGCCTGAAGCCCAAGGTCAGCAAGAGCCCCGAACATTCGGGGCTTTTTGTTGGCCGCAGGTTTGTATCCCAGTGTGTACGAACGCCCCCCGGATACATGCCCGCGCATCAGCCCACGAAAACGGAAACAGCGCAGATACGTGGCCAGTCTTTAATGAACGCCAGATACGAAGGGTTCAGCCAGAACCCGGCCCTCGCCGATCATAAGGAGACTTGCCATGAAGCACGCACCACACGCCACCGTCCCCACCGGGAAAAACCGTCGCCGCCTGCTGGGTCTGTCGATTCTTGCCACCGCGCTGTTGCAGTTTGGCGCCTTCGCTCAGGCGCAAACCGCAGCACCCGAGCCGGTCAAGACCGAAGCCGCCAGCGTCAAAGCCGACCTGCCCTTCGGCCCGCTCAAGCATGTGAAGGCTGGCCTGCTGGACGTGGCCTACGCCGAAACCGGCCCGGCCAATGGCCCGGTGGTGATTCTCCTGCACGGCTGGCCCTACGACATTCACAGCTACGACGACGTCGCGCCGCTGCTGGCGGCCAAGGGTTATCGGGTGTTGATGCCGTATGCCCGGGGTTATGGCGACACGCATTTCCTGTCTGAAAAGACCGTGCGCAACGGTCAGCCGGCGGCGCTGGCCAGTGACGTGATCGATTTCATGGATGCCCTGAAAATCAAACAAGCCGTGCTCGGCGGCTACGACTGGGGCGCGCGTTCGGCGGACATCGTTTCGGCGCTGTGGCCGGAGCGGGTCAAGGCGCTGGTGTCGGTCAGCGGTTACCTGATCGGCAATCAGGCCGCCGGCAAGAATCCGCTGCCGCCCAAGGCCGAGCTGCAATGGTGGTATCAGTTCTACTTCGCCACCGACCGTGGTGAGGCCGGTTACACCATGAACACCCATGACTTCGCCAAGCTGATCTGGCAACTGGCGTCACCGAAATGGGCCTTCGACGACGCCACCTTCGACCGCAGCGCCAAGGCATTGCAGAACCCGGATCACGTCGCGATCACTGTGTTCAACTACCGCTGGCGTCTGGGCCTGGTGCAGGGTGAAAGCCAGTACGATGCACTGGAACAGAAACTCGCCACCGCGCCGTCGATCAGCGTGCCGACCATCACTATGGAAGGCGATGCCAACGGCGCGCCGCACCCGGCGCCGGAGGACTACGCCAAACGCTTCACCGGCAAGTACCAGTTCCGCCTGATCAACGGCGGCATCGGTCACAACCTGCCGCAGGAAGACCCGAAAGCCTTCGCTCAGGCGATCATCGACGCCGATCACCTCTGAAGGAGCACGCCAAACGGCTCGTCATTTGACGAGCCGTTTTTCTTTGGAAGGTCGATAACCGAAATAGGCGCTGTAGCACTTGCTGAAATGACTCGGCGACACGAATCCGCACGCCACCAGCACGTCCACCTGGGACAGCTCGGTGTGTTGCAGCAGACGCCGGGCCTCGGTGATGCGCAGTTCCATGTAATAGCGTTGTGGCGTGGTGCCCAGTTGTTCCTTGAACAGCCGCTCCAGCTGACGTCGGGATCGGCCGGCATACACCGCCAGTTGCTCCAGCTCTAGCGGTTCCTCCAGATTGGCATCCATCAGCTTCACCACTTCACGCAACGGCGCGCTGACGCAGATGTTCTCGGTCGGTTTGATCCGCCGATAGCGCGATTCCTCGAACGCCAGAATGTCTTCGATGCCTTCGACCAGCGCCTTGTCGTGCAGGCCCTTGATCCAGTCCAGCGCCATGTGGAATGCACCGGACGGACTGGACGCGGTCAGCCGGTCGCGGTCGATCACGTAGGGTTCGCTGCTGACCTGAGTCGCCTTGGAAATCTCCGCCAGCGCCGGCCGATGCTCCGGGTGAATCGCACAGCGGTAGCCTTCCAGCACCCCTGCCCGGCCCAGGAACCACGCGCCGTTCCACAACCCGGCCAGGATCACGCCGGCCTCGGCGGCCATTTTCAGCAGGTTGATGAACTCGTCGCTCGCCTTCAATTCCGTGCGGTAGCCGCCGCAGATCACCAGTAAATCCAGTTCCTGCAACACGCTGGTTTCCAGACGCGAGTCCGGGCGAATCACCAGCCCGAGGTCGCTGATCACTTCACCGTCGCTCAGGCCGAAGGTGCGCGTGGAAAACAGACCGGGGCGCAGCAGATTGGCGGTGACAAGGGTGTCCAGCGCCTGGGTGAAGGCCGGCAGGGAGAAATGCTCCAGCAGCACGAACCCGGTGCGGGTCATGCGTCCCGGCCCGCTGGCGGGCTCGTTCAGGTAGCGAAGGTTCTTGCCCTTCATGCCACCGCTGAATTGGCGTCGTTCGATCAAGGTGTGGTCCATCGGTTTCATTGTTGTAGCGCCATGCTAACCGCCGGGGCGGCAAAATACTCGGGAATGAACGCAATTCGCCCCAACCGGTACGCGCGTACCGATCGGGGCGAAAAAGACCTGCGATTAACCGCGATGAATCAGGACGCGTCGATCCAGATGGTTTTCAGCTCGGTGTACTGGTCATGGGCCCAGATCGACTTGTCACGCCCACCGAAACCCGACTCCTTGTAGCCGCCGAAAGGCGTTGAAGCATCGCCCTCACCGAAGCAGTTCACGGTGACGATGCCGGCGCGGATCCCACGCGAGAGTTTCAGCGCATGGCGCAGGCTGCCGGTGTACGCCGACGCGGCCAGACCGTAAGCCGTGTCGTTGGCCAGGCTGATCGCTTCGTCGACGGAAGTGAACGTGGTCACGCTCAGCACTGGGCCGAAGATTTCTTCCTGGAAAAGACGACTGTCACGGCTGACGCCATCGACGATGGTCGGCTCGACGAAGATGTTGTCGGCCGTGTTGCCCCCCGCCAGCACCGAAAGATTCTCGTCCCGGGCATGGTCGAGGTACGAACGGACCTTCTCGAAATGCGCCTTGCTGATCATCGAGCCCAGACGGTTTTCCGGGTCCAGCGGATCGCCCATTTTCCAGTCGCCCAGATGCACCTTAACGCGCTGAAGCAGTTGGTCCTTGATGTCCGAATGCACGATCAGCCGCGACGAGGCCGAGCAGTTTTCGCCCATGTTCCAGAACGCGCCGTTGACCACGTGCTGGGCGACCAGATCGACGTCTTCGACATCGTTCATCACCACCGCCGGGTTCTTGCCGCCGCACTCCAGCACGATGCGTTTCAGGTTGGATTCGCTGGAATACTTGAGGAACAACCGCCCGGTATCGGTCGAACCGGTGAAGCTGACCATGGCGACGTCGGGGTGACGGCCCAGCGGCTCGCCCGCCTCCTTGCCGCCGCCGGGCACCACGTTGAACACACCGGCCGGAATCCCCGCCTGATGCGCCAGCTCGGCCACACGCAGGGTGCTCAGGGTGGTTTCCTTGGCCGGTTTGACCACAATCGAGCAGCCAGCGGCCAGCGACGGGCCGATCTTCCACGCGAGCATCAGCAGCGGGAAATTCCACGGCAACACCAGACCGACCACGCCGATCGGTTCGCGCACGACCATGGTCACCGCGCCGCTACCGGTCGGTGCGGTCGAGTCGTAGATCTTGTCGATCAGCTCAGCGTGCCAGCGCAGGGTATGAATCGTTTCGGGCACGTCGATGTTCTGGCATTCGCGGATCGGTTTGCCGCTGTCCAGGCTTTCCAGCACCGCCAGTTCATGAGAGTGGTCGTCCAGCAACTGGGCGAATCGCAGCAACACCGACTTGCGTGCCGACGGTGCCAGCCCCTGCCAGCGTCCATCCTCGAACGCCTCCTTGGCGGCGGCGACAGCGACGTCCACGTCCTGGGCACCGCACGCAGCAATCTCGGTCAACACCGCTTCAGTGGCCGGGTTGGTCGTGGTGAACGTCTTGCCGGACAGCGCGCTGCGAAACTCGCCGTTGATGAACGCCTGATTGCGAAACTCAAGCTTCGCCGCCAGTTCGCGGTATTGCGCTTGACTCAGAAGATCGGCCATTTCAAACCTCCGCGACGATGCGCGCCACATTCTGTTTGAGGGTTTTGATCACGCTTTCCAGCACTTCCTTCTCGGACGCTTCCAGCGGCTGCATCGGCTTGCGCACACCGCCGGCCCGCAGGCCGACCAGTTCGCTGCCGTGCTTGATCGACTGGACGAACTTGCCGCTTTCCAGCACGTCCATCAGCGGCAACAGCGCCGACATGATCCGCCGGCCCTTGTCGAAGTTCTTCTCCAGAACGCAGGCTTCGTACAGCGCAATGTGCTCGGCCGGAATGAAGTTCGAACCGGCGCAGACCCAGCTGCGCGCGCCCCAGGCGAAGAACTCAAGAGCCATGTCATCCCAGCCGCAGGACAGCTGAATCGAAGGATGTGAATGCGCCAGACGATGCAACTGGGCGGTGTCGCCGGAGCTTTCCTTGATCGCGACGATGTTCTTGCAACCGGCAATCGCCTCGAAGAATTCAGGCCCCATCGCCACGCCCATCCGCGCCGGATAGTTGTAGAGCATGATCGGCAGGCCGGCGGCCTTGTCCACGGCCAGCACGTGCGCGGCGATTTCCTTTTGCGTCGGCAAGGCATAGGGCGGCGAGCCCACCAGAATCGCGTCGGCCTCAATCGACTTGGCGTGCTCGGCGAAGGCCACCGCATCTTCGGTGCGGATCCCGCCCGTGCCGATTACCAGCGGGATGCGGCCGTTGATCACTTCCTTCGCGCGCTCGGCCACTTTCAGCCGCTCGGCGGTTGTATGGGCGTAGTACTCGCCGGTCGAACCACCGATGACGATGCCGTGAACCCGTGACTCGATCAGGTACTCGACCACTTCGGCAAACGCCGAATAATCGATCTGGCCATCGGCGGACAAAGGCGTAATGGCTGGGGTAAAGATGCCGTCAAAGTTCATAGGTTTTTCTCCAGTGATTGCAGTGTTCAATGCGTTGGCCCGACGCCGATAAGGCCCGGGCAAGGTTCAGTTCAGCGAGGCAGCCTGTTGCAGGTTGAGCGATCGGGTTTCCGGCGCGAGCACCCACGACAGCACCAGGCCGACCAAGGTGACGGCCGCCGCGATGTACATGGTCTGGGCGATGCCCAGCGTGCTCAGGGAAACCGGCACCAGATAAGTCCCCGCCGCCGCGCCGATGCGCGACAGTGAGGTGCCGACACCGACCGCAAAGGCGCGGATTTCCGTAGGAAACAGTTCATTGGGGTACACCAGCGTCAGCACCTGGGCGCCGCCGATGAACAAGGCGTAAACGGCAAAGAAGGCGAGCACCAGCGCATTGGGCCCGGCATGACCGACGGCCAGCCCGAGCAGCGCAAGGCCCGAGCAGAGAAAGCTGTAGATCAGCAGATTGCGTCGGCCGACACGGTTGATGATCCGGGTCGAAATCACGCAGCCGATGACAAAGAACAAGGTAATCGCCACCGATCCCAGGGACGACCAGTCGCCCTGCAGATTCAGCGCGGCCAGCACCTTCGGCGCAAAGGCATACACGGCGAACAGCGGCACCACCGAGCAGGTCCAGAACACCACGACAAACAGCATGCGTTTGCCGTAGCCGGAGTGCAGCAGGTTGAAGATCGTCAGCTTCTCGCCCACCCGGTGTTCAGGAAGATTGGCCAAGGAAAAGTCGTTGCCGTAGACCTGTTTGATGATCGCCTCGGCTTCGGCGGCGCGGCCCTTGCTCAGCAGCCAGCGCGGCGATTCGGGGGTGCCGATGCGCACCAGAAACAGCATCGCGCCGATGATCGCCGCGCTGGCCAGCACCAGCCGCCAGGCATCTGAGCCCCACAGCTTGAACATCAGCTCGCCCACCACATACGCCGTTGCAGCCCCGGCGAACCACATGATTGTCAGCGTCGCCAGACGCGGGCCGCGATATTTGCGCGGCATGAACTCGACCAGCAGCGAGGTCGCCACCGGGTACTCGATGCCGACCGCCACTCCCAGCAGCAGCCGCAGAAAAAACAGCGCCACCGCGGAATCGACCCACAGCTGCGCCAGCGAGGCCACGATGAACAGGGTCGGCCCGACAAACAGCAGACGTTTGCGCCCCAGCACATCGGTCAGCCAGCCGCCGAGAAAACCGCCGAAGAAAATGCCGATCAGCGCCGAGGCGGCGATCATGCCTTCCCAGAAATCGTCCAGCGCCAGAGACCTGGACATGTGCACCAGCGCCACACCGATGATGCTCAGAACATACCCGTCGACAAAGGAGCCACCGGCCGAACGGATCGTCAGCAGACGATGAAAGCCATTGAGCGGTACGTCCTCGATTGATACAGCAACGTTGTTCATTTCTTGTCCTTGTATTCAGTGCATCGCTACTTCAGTTCATCGCGCAGGTCGGGCGATGAGCGTTCAACTTTCGCGGCCGGCGCGGTATTGCCCCCACTTCAGGTTCATGTTCACGCCCAGCGACAGAAACGGTTCGGGCGGGTTGCCCGTCGGCCCCGGGGCCTGCAACAGAAAATCGATCAAGCCGTCGCGCTCCCCGGCCAGCCAGTCGGCCAGCAACTTGCCGGTGACCGTGCCACGGGTGACGCCCAGTCCATTGCAGCCCAGCGCGCCGTAAACGTTCGGCGCCAGTTCGCCGAAGAAGCCGTTGTGGTTCCTCGACATGGCCAGCGCCCCGCCCCAGGTGTATTCGAACTTCACCCCCGGCAGCATCGGGAAGCGCTGATCGAACGAGGCGCGGTGCCGGCGCACGAAGCGCTCGTTGTATTTGCTGTTGCTGCGGCCATCGGGGTTGAAGCTGAAACTGTTGCGGATCAGCAAACGGTTGTCGGGGGTGCGCCGCACCGTGGTGCCGAACGGGTCTGCCGGGATCGCGCCCCAGAACGGTTTGCCACCGAGACGCGCCTGCTCTTCATCGGTCAGCGGGCGGGTGATGCTGGCGTAGGTGTAGATCGGCAACATACGGCCCTGCAGAAAACCGAAGCGCATGCCGAACGAGTTGTTGGCCAGGATCAGTTTGTCGGCGGTGATGCTGCCGTGAGCGTGCTTGAGCAAAGTCTTGGCGCCGTACTCCACTTCGAGAATCGGCGTGCGCTCGTAGAGGGTGACGTTGGCCGGCAAACTGTCCGCCAGGCCCTTCACCAACGCCGACGGCTGAACCAGCACTGCCCCGGGGGTGAACAACGCCTTGCGGTAGAAACGGGTGCCCAGATGCTCGGGCAATTCTTCGGCCTCGATCATCTGATACGGCTGACCGAGCTTGTCGAGACCCCGACGATAAGCTTCCAGCACCGCGATGCCGCGTTCTTCCACGGCTGCCTGATACTTGCCGCAGGCTTTCATCTGGCAATCGATGCCGAACTGATCGACCAGATTACGCAGGATCGACTGCCCCTCCAGGTTCAGCTTCAGACTGATCCGGGCCAGATCGATATCACCGATATAGTCCTCGGCCCCGATGTCGTGGGGCAGATCGATCGCGAAACCGGCATTGCGACCGGACGGCCCCAACCCCACTTCCTGCGCTTCGATCAGCACCACTTCATCGTCGGGGAAGTTCAGCGCGAGCTGGCGTGCCGCCGCCAGCCCGGTGAAGCCGGCACCCACGACGACCCAACGCGCCGAACGGTGGCCGCGATGGCCTGGCTCGGGACTGCGCGGCCGGCTCAGGTGGAACCAGCCACAGCTGTCATCATCGGCGGGCAGCGAACTGACTTTCATAGTGTTGAACCGTTTATTGTTGAAATGACAAATCGAACCCGACACGAAGCAAACGCGCGGAATCGCGTTGAATGAAAACAGCCATCAAAGTTGCGTTACTTGAATCTTTTCAATCGCTCAGAAGTTGGCGGCGAGCGCATATCGCCCGGCATCGGAATCGTTCGCGTAGTAGTAATCCCGGAAGGTCATGGGCGGCAGTCCGAACAGATCCTTGAAGCGTTTATAGAAGTGCGGATAGCTGACAAACCCGGTTGCCAACGCCACATCCGTCAATGAGCGATCACTTTGCACAATCAACTGCCGGGCCCGGGTCAGCCGCAACTCCAGGTAATAGCGGTTGGGAGCGGCATTCAGATATCGCGCGAATCGTCTTTCCAGTTGGCGGCGGGAAACACCGACGTGACTGGCGATCTCGTCAATTTCCAGAGGCTCCTCGATGTGTTGTTCCATCAGCGAAAGCGCCATGTTCAACCGCTTTGGAATGGCCGCCGGCCGGACATCTTCGGTGCGCAGCGTTTCCCGGCTTTTCGGCTGGTGCACTCGTCTGATCTCACCCACCAATGACGCATCGCTGCGCGAACCCAGCTCCTGCATCAGCGCCAGCGTCATGTCCAGCGCCGAGCAGGCATTGGCGCACGTCCCGCGACGCTGGCCAAAGGCGAAGTCCCGAGTGCACGCCTTCAATTGCGGGAAATACTCGCCGATCAGTGCGCGACTATCGCCATGGCAGGCGAACTCCTGCCCCTCCAGCAATCCCGCATCCGCCAGGTAGAACGCAGCGTTCCAGCAACCCGCCACGACGCCTTTGGCGCAAGCCACTTTTTTCAGAACCCGACGCAACATCGGGCTGGACGACAGCCGGACCCGCTGACCACCCACAACGATCACCGCATCCTGATTGAACCCTTCCGCCGCCAGCCGTTGCGAGGAAATCGGCACGCCGACATCACTGTCGACCAGACCGCCTTGCAACGAATAAGTCGAAATCCTGTAAACCGTATCGCCGTTGATCAGGTTGCCGGTGGCCAGCGCGTCCATGGCTGTCGAAAGGGTCGTCAGCGAGAAGTGATCGAGCAGAATGAACGCCACCCGCACGACGCGTTCATGCCCGACCAGATCCGTGGTCTGGCGAAACCCGATGTTCTGCAGTTTCAATGTGCTTTGGAAAGTGTCCATGCTGCGCCACCCGATACCGTCACTTGACAAGGAACAACCCGCTTACTTGGCCGCCGCCCGCGCATCATTCAGCCAACCGTCATAACTTTGCTGGTGGGCCTTGATCCACTCGGCGGCGTGGCGCTTGATGTCGGCCAGGGACTTCTCGCCCTGCTGCATCTTCAGGTTCTGCGCGCTTTCGTCGGCGGTGCTGATGCTGACTTCGGAGAGGAACTTGCGGGCCACCGGGTTCTTCTCGGCGAACTCCTTGTTCATGACAACGTTGACCGTGTCCACCGGGAAGCCGAGGTTCTTGCCTTCGTAGAAGGTGTCCTTGCTTTCCTTGCCGTCAGGCAGATCGGTGTACGGCACCGGCAGCCAGACCACATCGCGGCCTTCGACCAGCACGCTGGAAATCCACTGCGGCACCCAGGTGAAGAACAGCACCGGTTTGCCTTGCTGGTAGCGGGCGATGGTGTCGGCCATGAGCGCGAAGTACGAACCGCGGTTGTCGACGACTGTCGGCTCCAGGCCGTAGGCCTTCATGTGGTGTTCGACCATGACTTCGCAGCCCCAGCCCGGGTTGCAACCGGTCAGGTCGGCCTTGCCGTCACCGTTGCTGTCGAACAGTTTGGCGATCTCCGGCTTCTTCAAATCCGACAGATCCTTGATGTGGTAAGCGTCTGCGGTTTTCTTGTCGATCAGGTAACCCTGCAGCACGCCCTTCATGATCTGCCCGACCTTGACCATCACATCATTGCCGCCAGCCTTTTCATAAAAGGCTTCGTGCAGGTGCTCCCACTCATGCACGGTGAAATCCGCGTCGCCGTAGGAGAGCGCCAGGAACATCGCCGGGTAATCGGTCTCCTTCGGCTGTTTGACGTCGTAGCCCAGTTCCTTGAGCCCGGCCACGACCACTTCACCGCGAAAGCGCTCTTCGGCGATGGTCGGGAAAATCGGCGTGATCGACACACCGGCGCCAGGTTTGCTGGCGTCCGCCGCGAACACTGCTGAACACAGAATCGTGCCCATGACTGAAGAAACCACACCCGCCACTACGCTTTTCTTGAGATTTGCCAGTTTCATGTTTCACCACGCTTTGGAGTTTTAATGGGTGAGCAGAAAGGTTCAGTTAATAACCGCACGAGCAACGTTCTTCTTTTTCTTCAACTTCATGACCAGTCCGACCGGCCCGCTCTCATACCAGCGCTGCCCGGTGGCCAGATCGGCGCTGCGTTCACCCATGGCCTGGGTCAGGCGATCGAGGAACACCGCCAGCAACACCAGCCCTGCTCCGCCGACACTGGCCAGGCCCATGTCGAGGCGACCGATGCCGCTGAGCACCATCAGCCCCAACCCGCCGACCGAAATCATCGAGGCGACCACCACCATCGACAGCGACAGCATCAAGGTCTGGTTCAGTCCGGCCATCATGGTTGGCGCGGCCAGCGGCAATTGAACCTTCATCAGCATCTGCATCGGTGTGCAGCCAAAGGCCCGCGCCGCCTCGACCTTGTCCGCCGGCACCTGACGGATGCCGAGGTTGGTCAGCCGCACCAGCGGCGCGACGGAGAAGATGATCGTGACAATCACACCGGGCACGTTGCCGATGCCGAACAGCATCACCACCGGCACCAGGTAAACGAACGCCGGCAGGGTCTGCATGGCGTCGAGCACCGGGCGGATGACCATTTCCGTGCGGTCGCTGCGGGCACACAGAATGCCCAGCGGAATCCCGATCACCGCGCAGAACAACAGCGAAGTCAGCACCAGTGCCAGGGTGACCATGGCGTCGTTCCATACGCCGATCAGCCCGAGCCCGGTCAGTGTTGCCACGCTGAAGATCGCGATGCGTTTGCCGCCGATCTGCCAGCTGATCAGCCCGGCGATGATGATGAACACCGTCGGCGGCAGCGAAAGCAGCCCCCACTGGACGCCGTCGAGCACCTGATCGACCGGCCAGCGAATCGAGCGGAAGACATCCCGAAAGTTATGCACCAGGTATTTAAGGGCGGTTTCAACCCACGACCCCAGCGGAATATTCAAACTCTGGAAGGGATCCAGAAAGTTAAAGTCGGACATGACGCTACCTCGCACTTGCGCACTGCGTGATCATTCTTGTTAAACAGACGTTCTGTTAAATAGACGCTCAGCTATTACCCAGGCAACTTAAAAGATGCCCTTGCGAGATCGACCCTTTATAAAGTCCAACTTCATCAACTACCGGCATTGGCGTAGATGAAGCCGCAACAAGATGAAAGATCTCGCGCAAGGAAGCGTCAGCCTTTATCGGAGTTTGGCGACCCGGTTCATAAACAATGTCCGAATCAGTCTGTGCGATATCGCCGGCGCGCAATATCCGGCTGGTGTCGAAACCGTTGAAGAAGTCCCGGACATATTTGTTCACCGGGTTGCACAGCAGCTCTCGGGGCGTGCCGATCTGCACCACGCGCCCGCCCTCCATGATCGCGATGCGGTGACCGATGCGAACGGCTTCTTCAATGTCGTGGGAGATGAAAATGATGGTGCGATCCTGCTCGGCCTGAAGCTTGATCAACTCGCCCTGCATCTCGCTGCGGATCATCGGATCGAGCGCGGAGAACGCTTCGTCCATCAGCAGGATGGCCGGGTCGTTGGCCAGCGCCCGGGCCAGGCCGACCCGCTGTTGCATGCCGCCGGAGAGCTGATGAGGAAAGCACATTTCCTGCCCGGAAAGCCCGACCTGCTCAAGGGCACCCATGGCCCGGCAGTAGCGTTCCTTTTCGCTGACACCGCTGATTTCCAGGCCGAAGCTGACGTTGTCGATGACACTCATGTGCGGCATCAGGGCAAACGACTGGAAGACCATGCCCATGTCTTTGCGGCGCACCTGCAACAGGTCCTTGTCGCCCAGGCCGGTGATTTCCCGGCCATTGAGAAAGATGCTGCCGGAGGTCGGTTCGATCAGGCGATTGAACAGTCGGACCATGGTCGATTTGCCGGAACCGGACAAACCCATGATGACAAAGATCTCGCCGCGCTTGACCGAGAAGTTGGCATCGAACACACCGATGGCCTGGCCGGTCTTTTTGAAAACTTCCGCTTTCGATGCGCCTTCTTCGATCAACTTCATGGCCAGTGCTGGCTGAGTACCGAAGACTTTATAAACATTCTTTACGCAAATTATTTCGTCGGAGCGAGTCATACCTTGCCTCCATCGCGTAGTGCATATTCGGGTTCAAACAATATGCAATCGAGCGAAACTGGTTTTGAGCGGCAGCGGTAATAGTTAAATGTCGTCACGACGGGTTTCCTTTTATTATTTTTGGGACCCCAGGAACGAGGGACGTTTCAAATTTATTAGCATCCCCCTGCTTAATCCAACGACATTTACAGGGACATGTTGATAACGTCGGGTTATGGATCGTGCGAGCGTCGATGTGACGGGCCAGACATCGCCCATCCGCGACCGGGACTATCCTTGCAGCGACGCTGGCGTATCCCTGCCCGCAGGCTTCCGTTACCCTCGTCGCGCTTCGCCCGCAAGCCGCAATATCAGGAGGCCGTACGAATGACCAAGCATGTCGACCCAGACACCATCTTGCTGAAGATGCCGTCCTTGAGGGCCGTAAAGGCATTTGTCGCGGCCGCGAAATATCAGAGTTTCACCCGTGCCGCCGAAGCATTGTGCGTTTCGCAAGCCGCGATCAGCCGGCAGATCCGCGAGCTGGAAAGCTACCTCGGAGCGCAGTTGTTCACCCGTGTCGGGCGTGCCGTTGAGCTTACTTCGGCGGGCGCGCTGTTCTTCGATGCCGCGCAGCTGTCTTTCGTGAATATCGCCCAGGCCGCCGAGCGCATCCGCAGCAGCCAGTCCGGCAAGAAAGTGCTGACCATCTGCTGTTCCCCGGCGTTCTCTGCATTGTGGCTGTCGAATCATCTGCCCGAGTTTTTCGCCCAGAGCGAAGGCATCGAGCTGAACCTGATCACCACCCAGAACTTCCTGACCATGGAACCGGGCGTGCAGCCCGACGTGTTCATCACCAAGATTTCGCGTGTCCGCGAAGGCTACCGCAGCTACCCGCTGTGCCATGACCTGATCTACCCGGTGTGCACGCCGCAGTATCTGGAGAAGCATCCGGAAATCTCGACCATCGAGGGTGTGCGCGATTCGGCCCTGCTCAACCTCAGCCCCTACGGGCGCTCGCAGGTGGCCGAGCATGTCGACTGGGGCGTGTGGCTGGCATTTCAGGCCATCGATATCGATGATCGTCCGGCAACCAGTCCGCAGATTTTCAATGCCAATGACTACAACCTGCTGATCAGCATGGTGCTCACCCATCAAGGCATCGCGCTGGGCTGGAATCATCTGGTGGCACCGCTGGTGCAACAGGGATTGCTGGTGCGCCCGATTGAACAGGAAGTCCAGCTGCGCAACAGTTGGCACTACCTGGCCTGCCGGGAAAATGCGGACAACGAAGACGCATTGCGCCGGTTTCGCGAATGGATCCTGTCGAAGTTTCCCCGCCGCTAACCATCGATTTGGTTATCAATTGCCCGACGAAAATGTCGTTGGAGCCGCACAACCTTCCTGACTCATTGTGGAGCGGCGCCGGCCGGGATCTGGCCGGTTCCCCTCACAGGAAGGAATTGTTGAATGTCACTCTACGAATTCTGCCGCGACTTTGACTTCATCCAGGCCCCGGCCAAGACCCGGGAGATTTTGCAAAACAGCCTGCTGGATATCGTCGGCGTCATGGCCGGTGCCGCGTCCAATGACACCAGTGTGGCGCTGCGCCGTTTTGCTGTTTCGCACTATCCCACCGGCGAATACGGCAGTCGTCTGCTATTCGACGGTCAGCGTGTAAGCCTGTTGGGCGCGGGTTGGGCTGGCGGCTTTTCTGCCGACAGCCTCGATGCCCACGAAGGGCACTTCCGATCCAAGGGGCACGCCGGCGCGACCGTGGTGCCGGCCCTGCTCGCCCTCGCCGATGCGCTGCATCACCAAGGCAAGGAAGTCAGCGGACATGAGCTGTTGAGCGCGTTGTGCATCGGTTATGAAACCGGACTGCGTGCCGGAACCGCCCTGATGGCGACCTCCCCGACCTACCATGCTTCCGGCGGTTTTTCGGCGATTGGCGTGGTCTGCGCCGGCGCCCGGCTGCTGGGTTTTGACGAACCGACCTTTCGCCATGCGCTCGGCATCGCCGAATACTTCAGCGCCCGTTGCCCGATGATGCGCCTGATCGCGTTTCCGACCATGTTGCGCGACGCCCACGGCAGCGGCGCCTTTGTCGGTTTGAATGCGCTGCTGATGGCAAAGGAAGGCGTAACCGGCGCGCCAGCGGAAACCGTCGAGGACGCCTCGGTCGCCGAGCACTGGCTCGACCTCGGTCAGCGCTGGGAAATCGACAGCCAGTATTTCAAACCCTGGCCGGTGTGCCGCTGGGCGCAACCGGCGCTGACCGCGATGCTGCAACTGCAACAGGATCATCCTGCGCTCAACGCTGAGGTGATCGAGACCATCCGCGTCGAGACCTTCTACGAATCGATGTGCCTGCAAGGTCACACCCCGGCGGATGCCGATCAGGCGCAATACGCCCTGGCCTTTCCGCTGGCGGCGCTGATCGTCAGGGGCAAACTCGGACCGGACGAAGTCACCGGCGAATCGATCCACGCGGCCGACATCCGAGCCTTGAGCGCACGCATCGAGATCGTCGAAGCCGCCGATATTTCCGCGCGATTCCCCAATGAAATCCTTTCGCGCGTCACCGTCACCCTGAAAAACGGCAACGTGCTCGTCAGCCCGATCACCGCCGCACGCGGCGATCCCGAAACGGCCCTGAGCCGCGAAGAACTGGAGCAGAAATTCGACCTGTTCGCCTCAAGCCTCGGCAGCGAACGCAGCCTCGCGGTGAAACAGGCGATTCGCAATCTGGACCAGTCTGCGTCGGCCATCGCCACGCTTGAGCCGATCTTCGAACGCCCTCACCCATAACCGCAACGCATCGATTGCCCGCAGGAAATGTCGTTTGTGACGGCTTTCCCGGCACAGATAGGCTGGACCTGTTCCGGCCCTACGCGCATGACGAGGAAAACAATGAACAATAAAGACACCGTGTTTGACCTGATCGCCCAGCGCAAACCCTGGCACTCGCTGCCGGGCGTCCTCTACAAGGATGAAAACGTCTATCGCCAGGATCTCGAGCAGATCTGGCACAAGGACTGGATTTTCGCCGGGCACACCTTCGAAATTTCCAAACCCGGCCAGTACTTCACCCTGCAGATCGGTGATTACCCGGTCGCCGTGGTGCGCGGCAAGGATGGCGAAGTCCGGGCATTTCACAACGCCTGCCGCCATCGCGGCGCCAAGATCTGCGAACACGAGCACGGCAAGGTCGCGAAAATGGTCTGTCCTTATCACAAATGGACCTACGAGCTGGACGGCAACCTGCTGTACGCCGGCAACATGGGCCAGGATTTCGACAAGGCCCAGTACAACCTGAAGTCCGTGCATTGCGAGATCGTGCACAGCTACATCTATGTCTGCGTCGCCACCAAGGCGCCGGATTTCGAAAGCTTTCGCAAGGCCGTCAGCCCGTTCATCGCCCCGCATTATCTGGACAACTGCAAGGTGGCGTACGAGTCGACCATCATCGAGAACGGTAACTGGAAACTGGTGTTCGAGAACAACCGCGAGTGCTACCACTGCGACGGCTCCCACCCGGAACTGCTGAAATCCTTCGTCGACAATCTGTCGGTCGGCGGTCTCAGCGGTGAAGACGACCCACAGCTGTCGGCCTACTGGAACACCTGCGAGCAGGCCGGTTTGCCGAGCCGTCTGGTGATGGACATCAACGGTCAGTACCGCATGACCCGCATTCCGCTGTCGTCCGGGGCGGTCAGCTACACCATGGACGGCAAGCCTGCGGTGAATGGGCGGCTGGACAAAACCGCCGAGCCGGACATCGGCGCCCTGCTGTACTTCCACTACCCGTCCACCTGGAACCACTTCCTCGGCGACCATGCCCTGAGCTTCCGGGTTCTGCCGATCAGCGCCACGCAAACCATGGTCACCACCAAATGGCTGGTGCCCGACACAGCAGTGGAAGGCGTGGACTACGACCTCGAACGCCTGACCAAAGTCTGGATCGCCACCAACGATCAGGACCGCACGCTGGTCGAAGGCACCCAGCGTGGCGTGACGTCCCCGTCCTATGAACCGGGGCCGTACTCGGAAACGGCGGAAACCGGCGTCTGCCAGTTCGATGACTGGTATTGCGCCACGATGATGGACCGGCTCAAGGGGCCGATTCCGTTGAAGTCCGTGGGCTGACGGGCATGCGCGGCAACGCCGGTTTTTCAGGAGAACTGACGTCGCCGCGTCGCTTGCCAGCAGATCAGCGAACCCACGGTCACCAGCACCGCGCCCTGCCAGAACTGCATCTGCAAACTGACCCCCAGCCACAACGCAGCGAAGGCCGACGACAGCACCGGCGCGCCGTAGGACGCGGTCGCCAGCAAAGTCAGGTTGCCGCGCAGGATGCCGATATTCCACAGCGCATAACCGCCAGCCATGGCGACGCCGGTGGCGATCAGTTCGAGGGAGTTGCCCAGCGTGAATGCGGAAATCCGTTCACTGCTGAAGCCCCACTTCACCCACAGCACAATCGCCGTCAGCACGAAAAACAGCACCACCAGACTCTGCCCGTTGGCATAGCGGCGCGTGACGTTGCAGTACAGCGCAAACGTGATCGCACAGGCCAGCGCCAGGCTGTAACTCAGCGGGTTGGAATTGACGTTGGCGATGATCCCCGGCAGCGACAGGCCCTGACCGCTGACCACCCAGAGGATGCCGAACAGCGCGAGCGCACTGCCGGGGACGATGAACCAGCGGGTTTTCTGCCCGTTCATGAAGATCGCCAGCACCACGGTCAGGCACGGCCACAGGTAATTGACCACGCCCAGTTCGATCGCCTGTTGCCGGTCACTGGCAAACCCCAGCGCCAAAGACAGGCACACCTCATACGCAACGAACAACCCACTGCCGAGCAGGAGATAGAGTGTTGACGTGGAACGAAGACGCGGTCGCCCGAGAAACATCACCAGCAGGATCGCCCCCAGGGTGTAGATCATCGCCGCTCCGCCGAGCGGGCCGAAATGTTCACTGACGCCCCTGATCAACCCGGCAGCGGTGCTCCACAACACAATCGCCAACAGCCCGCACGCCGTGGCAGCGCGCTCGCCTCTTATCTGCATCATTGCCTCTGGATCAACATCGCGATTCGACCGCACAGGCTAACGAGGGAAACCGGATCGATACAGCAACTTTTCTTCCGGGCAATGAATGCGCTGGGGTTATCGATCCTGTCTTTATCGATCGTTCCCACGCTCTGCGTGGGAATGCAGCCCGGGACGCTCCGCGTCCCTTCCACGGCAGGACGCGGAGCGTCCATGGAACGTTTCCACGCCATTGACCTTGATCGTTCCCACGCTCTGCGTGGGAATGTAGCCCGGGACGCTCCGCGTCCCTTCCAACGGCGGACGCAGAGCGTCCATGGAGGCGTTCCCACGCAGAGCGTGGGAACGATCGGCGTGATCAGTGCTGAAACGGACGAGCCTGCGTCCCAACGTCGCAGGCCCGGCACCTTGGCAAACGCCACACAAGGCTTAAAATCGCGCCTCCTCTTGCAGTCGCCCGAACGGCGCCTGCCCGCAGCCATGACAACCCTCAGGTTTGAACAGCCGGCCACTTTCACGAAGTGCGCCAGGCTCAATCGTCCTGCCCGTTCGGCGGTCGTTTGTCTTCAACACACTTCGGCTTGGCACTCGCATGCGCAGAGGCGCACGTTCCGCTGTTCGATCACTTGAGGTTTTTATGACACCGCGTTTGCTGGCCATGGCGCTGGCGCCCCTGCTCGGGCTATTCATTGTTGCCCTGGGCAACGGCTTTCTGTCTTCTTTGACCACCCTGCGCCTGGGCGCTGCCGGCGAATCGGCAACGATGATCGGCATCGTGTCCTCGGCCTATTTCGCCGGCCTGACGCTTGGCGCGATCTTCAACGACCGGCTGATCCTGCGCATCGGCCATATCCGCGCCTACAGCAGCTTCGCCTCGCTGATCGCCGCGACCATCCTGCTGCAAGGTCTGTTTTATGACACCTGGGGCTGGGTCGTTCTGCGCCTGATCAACGGCTGGGCCACGGTCGGTGTGTTTCTGGTGATCGAGAGCTGGCTCCTGCTGGCCGGTGACGCGAAGATTCGCGGGCGTCTGCTGGCGCTGTACATGATCGTCCTCTACGGCGCCGGTGTGCTGGGTCAGGCGTTTTTGGGGAAAATCACCGGGCTGGGCGACACGGCGCCGTTCATGGTCGCCGGCATGCTCGCGACCTTGTCGGTGTTGCCGATCGTGATCCTGCCGCGCGTTTCGCCGTTGCTGGAACAGGTCGAACCGCTCAAGCCACGAGCGCTGCTGGGCGTATCGCCTACCGGTCTGGTCGGCTGCTTCGGCTCCGGCGTGACCATCGCCGCCATCTACACCCTGCTGCCGCTATACCTGCAACGCATCGGCCTGAACGTCGGCGAAGTCGGCAGCATGATGGCCTGGACGATCCTCGGCGCGATGCTGCTGCAATACCCGGTCGGGCGTTGGTCCGACCGCAAGGATCGCCTGCAGGTGCTGACCGTGCTCTGCGCCGCGTGCACCGTGCTGTCGCTGGTGATCGTGCTGGTGCCGCTGTCCTCGGCCATGCTTGCGGCGATGCTGTTCCTGTTGGGTGGCGGCGTGTTCGCGTTGTATCCGGTTGCCGTCAGCCACGCCGCTGACCGTGCGCCGGTCGAAACCCTGGTGCCGATGATTCAGGGCATGCTGCTGATCAACTCGCTGGGCTCGGCGATGAGCCCGCTGCTGATCTCGCCGGCGATGAATGCCCATGGCGAAACCGGCCTGTTCTGGGCCTTCGCGCTGGTTAACCTGGCCATGGTGACGTTCTTCTTCTGGCGTCGCGGCAAGCGTCCGGTGCCGGCCAATCCGGCGCCGTTTGCGGCGGCAGCGACGTTCTCGCCAACCGGCGCCGAGCTGCGGGTGACCGAGGATCTGCGTCAGGCAGCGCAGGAGCATCCGCCGATGGTCGACGCGTTGAGTGGCGAAGCGGCGCCGCCAACGGGATCCCGCTACGAAGCCAGTTGAGTTTCTGGCAGGCATAAAAAAACCGGTGACTTTCGTCACCGGTTTTTTATTGCCTGCTAATCAGTGTGGAGCCCGAGGAATGGTCTTCATCAGATCCTCAGGGCTGATATGCCCCACCACACTGCCCGGCTGCGGCAGATTCAGGATGTGGCCCTTCATCTTGCCGATCACGTGCATCTCGCACGGTTTGCAGTCGAACTTCAGGGTCAGCACTTCGTCGCCGTGGATCAACTGCATCGGCGCGACTTTGGTTTTCACACCGGTCACGCCTTTGGCCTGTTTCGGGCACAGGTTGAAGGAGAACCGCAGGCAGTGCTTGGTGATCATCACCGGCACTTCGCCCGCCTCTTCGTGGGCCTCGTACGCCGCGTCGATCAGCTTCACGCCGTGACGGTGGTAGAAGTCGCGAGCCTTCTGGTTATAGACGTTGGCCAGGAACGACAGGTGCGCCTCCGGGTACACCGGCGGTGGCGTGGTCTCGGCCTTGCGCGAACCGCGCGGGTGGGCGGCAACACGGGCGGCGGTCAGCGCTTCGATCACTTCGCGGCGCAACGACTTGAGCTGCGAGTTCGGGATGAAGAACGCTTGCGGCGCATCCAGCTTGATCGAGGTCGCGTGGTACTCGGTGGTGCCGAGTTGGCCGAGCAGGTCGTGCAAGGTGTCCAGCGCCTGTTCCGGTTTGTTGGCGACGCCGAACGGGCCTTCCAGCGCAACGCTGGCGCTGATGCCCTCTTCGCTGGTCACGGTCAGTTCCAGACGCTCTTCACGCAGCTTCGCCAACCAGCTCACGCCGATACGACGCTCGGCAGAGGTCTTGAGCAAGGCCTGCTGCCAGTTGTGGTCGAGGTTGCGGTTCAGTGGGTGGTTTGGGCGCAGCTTGTACAGGCCTTCCGGCATTTCGTTCGGCTCGACGCGGTAGCGGTAGCGCTTCTCGCCTTCTTCCTCGAACTCGCCCTTGGCTTCGGCGATGTTGGCGCGGAACCCCACCACTTCGCGCTTGACCAGCACGTTGAGGCCGTCGCCGTTCGACAGCGGCTCGTGGGTGATGACCTGCATGTCACGCTTGCCGACTTTCTCGACCGTGCCCACTGCCAGACCGGTGAAGGTCGGCGAATCGAACGCCCCGATGTCGATCTTGCGCTCGCTGACGAAGTAGTCGGTGCTGCCACGGTGGAAGGTTTTTTCCGGGTCCGGCATGAAGAAATGCGCGGTGCGGCCGCTGGAAGCGCGGGCCAGGTCCGGACGGTCGTTGAGCACGTCGTCGAGGCGCTGGCGGTAATAGGCGGTGATGTTCTTCACATAGCCCATGTCCTTGTAGCGACCTTCGATCTTGAACGAACGCACACCGGCCTCGACCAGTGCGCGGATGTTGGCGCTCTGGTTGTTGTCCTTCATCGACAGCAGGTGTTTTTCGTAGGCGATCACGCCACCCTTTTCGTCTTTCAGGGTGTACGGCAGACGGCAGGCCTGGGAGCAGTCGCCCCGGTTGGCACTGCGCCCGGTCTGCGCGTGGGAAATGTTGCACTGACCGGAGAACGCCACGCACAACGCGCCGTGGATGAAGAACTCGATGGCGGCATCGGTTTCATCGGCGATCGCGCGGATTTCCTTGAGGTTCAGTTCACGGGCCAGAACCAGTTGCGAGAAACCGGCCTGATCGAGGAACTTGGCCCGCTCAAGGGTGCGAATGTCGGTCTGGGTGCTGGCGTGCAGCTCGATGGGTGGAATGTCCAGCTCCATCACGCCCAGGTCCTGGACGATCAGCGCATCGACGCCGGCGTCGTACAACTGATGGATCAGCTTGCGCGCCGGCTCCAGTTCGTTGTCGTGCAGGATGGTGTTGATGGTGGTGAAGATGCGCGCGTGGTAGCGACGGGCAAATTCCACCAGTTCGGCGATTTCGCTCACCTCGTTGCACGCGTTATGGCGCGCACCGAAGCTCGGGCCGCCGATGTACACCGCGTCGGCGCCATGCAGGATGGCCTCGCGGGCGATGGCCACGTCACGGGCGGGGCTGAGCAGTTCCAGGTGATGTTTGGGCAAGGACATATGTTTTTTTAGTCAGGCTGTCACGGTCGAGGCGCGCATTGTAGCCGCGAAACGCGTGGGCGGCACGCCTGTGCTGCCGGGTGGCTGTTTTCAACCCGCCCGTTCGCAGATCGTTCCCACGCTCCGCGTGGGAATGCAGCCCGGGACGCTCCGCGTCCCTTCCACGGCAGGACGCAGAGCGTCCATGGAGGCATTCCCACGCGGAGCGTGGGAACGATCATTACGCGGGTCAGGCCTTGGCGGCCATCGCAGTCACTTCCACTTTCATCCCTTCCACCGCAAGCGCCGCCACACCCACCGCTGCGCGCACCGGCCAAGGCTTGGCGAAGAAGCGCTTGTACACCTCGTTGAACGCAGCGCGATCAGCCATGTCGGTCAGGTAAATGGTCAGGTGCAGCACGCGGTCCATCGAACTGCCGGCCTTTTCCAGCGCCACTTTCAGCGCCTGCAACGTGCATTCGCTTTGCGCGGTGACGTCGCCCAGTTCCAGGCTGCCGTCGGCGCGGGTCGGAATCTGGGTCGACATCAGGATGCCGTTGAATTCGGTCACGTCCGAAGAGATCGAGTCTGCATCCGGATCCGGGGTGTAGGTGATGTCTTGGTTGGCCATGGGAAAGTCCTTCGCTGGCAGTGAGGACGGCGCCATCGCGCGCCGTTTCGGGCGGCCAGTTTACAGACACGCTCGCTGGTTGGAAGACCAGACATCGAGTGTCAGCTGTGCGCCAGTATCCGCCGCAGTTCCAGCGCATTGCCGATTGCCGCGCCGCTGGCGGTGTTGTCGAAGATGCACCAGGTGTCGACGCCATCGACAGCCGCCACCCGCAAATCGCTGGCGAGCTTTTCCAGATACGCCGAGTCATAGGGGCTGTAATAGATGCGTGGCGAACCGTGCAGCCGCCAATAACGCACGCTGGGCCAGCCGCGCGGAGCCGCATCGGTGCTGATTCGCGAAGGATCGACCACCGCTTGCGCGATGCGATACGCCATCAACAACAGTTCGGCGGCGGCCCAGGACTCGTGGCGCGGCTCAACCACCAGAGCCCCGGAATAACGTTGGCGCAATGCGACTAAAAAGGCCTCTGCAAGTGCTTCGTCGAACGCCAGCGACGGCGGCAACTGCAGCAGCAGGCAACCCAGGTGATCGCCCAGCCCCGCGCACTGTTCAAGAAATGCATCGAGCTCACGCTCGCAGTCCCGCAGGCGCCGCTCATGGCTGATCGACTTGGGCAGCTTCACGCAAAAGCGAAATCCGTCCGGCACCGACTCGGCCCATCGGGTGTAGGTTTGGGGTTTGTGCGGACGGTAGAAGGAACTGTTGATTTCCACGCCATTGAGGTGTGCGGCATAGCGTTGCAGGTGGGTGCCCTGCTCCGGGAATGACGGCCAGTATTCGCGGGGCAGGCTCCAACCCGCGCAGCCGATGAAGATCGCCGACGCACTCAAAACAGCACCTTGCCCGCTTCGCGCATGAAGATTTCAACGGTTTTCGGGCCGATGCCGTCGAAGGCTTGCAAACGCTTTTCGAAATCCTGGAGGTCGGCGCTCGCCTCGACCATGTTCATTACGCGCCCGGCATACTCGTCATTCAATTTGGTAGCCAGCGCGAGCAGGCGCTCGGCGGTGGTTTCGTCGTAACGCACGTAATGCGCCTGGCCGAGCATCCGCACCAGTTCACGGTGAGTGCAATGGCCGAGTTTGCGCGGTGTATCGCGTTGGTGTTGGTCGACTATTACTCGGTAGGCTTCGGCGGCAATCTCGGCCTGGATTCGTTTGCCCATCAGGAAACTGGCGAGTAGCCATTTGAACAGGGCTGATTCGCTCAACGGGTGGAGGGTCATATGCAAGTCTTCGGCGCTGATGGTTTTGGTCATGCAGCTTTTGAGCGAGCGTCGGCGTGATGAGTGCGAGGCTGGCGACGAATGGGCTGGAGGCGTAAAGCGTCAGGCTTCTCCTCGTTGGGTGATGGTCGATAAACAGGTTTGGATCGCGCCGTTTAAAGACATGTCGGAATGCGTCCGGATGCCTACAAATCCTTGCGCCAGAGCCTACCGCTACGCCAGAATCCGCCGGCTTGTGCGCCTTGGGGTCGGCCGGTAACTTGGATCGGGTCACTGATTTCCAGTGATCGGGTTTAGCAGCCCGTGGTCAACCTAAGGTCGTACGTGCACTATCAATCAGGTTCCATGCCTGCACTTGATGGCGGCTGTACGCAGGGCGCTTCGGCGCGCCGGCTTCCTTAGGTTCCCCGGTCTGCTAACCTGCGTCCAGCTGCCACCCTTCTTTTAGCAGAGAAGCGGTTTCAGCATCATTTCGGAACCTGAAAATGATCAAACCGACTCCAAACCCTCCGGTCACCGAACCGGCCAGCATCACCGACCCAACCTCCCCCTACGAATGTCCTGACTCCAAGAGATTCAACGAAGCCGCCAACCGCGCCCTCGACTACCACCTCGGCCCAATATCAGCCCACATGATGGCCGCTCCCTACTACCCCAACCGCCTCTACCAGGCCAACCCGGCCAGCAACACCGAATCCCTGCTCGCCGACGCCGTCGAAACCCTGGGCTCGGCCAACGTCATGCTCAACAACTTCGTCGACCTCCTCGAAGGCCCCCACCGCAAAACCGCGCAAGGCATCGCGCAGATCGTGATGCTGGCGGAACTGGCGGTGAATCAGGTGCTGGATAACGTTGTGCCGACGGAATAAAACCCTTGGCGGCGGGTCTCTCCTGCCGCCCCTGCATCAGTCGATCAATCCCCGCCACTGGATATCCCCCCAATCCCAATTATGCTCAATGAAACCCCGCTCTCCCGCGCGGGGCGGTGATTCTGTGCACGCTCCACGAAACACCTGATACGGCATCCGCCACAGGCCTCGGGTACGCGACGTTGATGAAGTGCTCCGGCCTACAAAAACAAGCACGACGGAGAACACCCATGGCAGTACTCGACAGCATGTCCACCGGCAGCGCGCCGCCCACCAACCACAGCATCAGCCGCGAGGAGCGCAAGGTGATTTTTGCGTCGTCCCTCGGCACGGTGTTCGAGTGGTACGACTTTTACCTGTACGGCTCACTCGCCGCGATCATCGCCAAGCACTTCTTTGCCGGGGTGAACGAGACCACGGCGTTCATCTTCGCCCTGCTCGCCTTCGCCGCAGGCTTTGCGGTGCGGCCGTTCGGGGCGATTGTGTTCGGGCGATTGGGCGACATGATCGGGCGCAAGCACACGTTTCTGATCACGATCGTGATCATGGGTGTGTCGACGGCGATTGTGGGGTTCCTTCCGGGTTACGCGACCATCGGGGTCGCGGCGCCGATCATTCTGATTACCCTGCGGCTGCTGCAAGGTCTGGCGCTGGGCGGTGAGTACGGCGGCGCGGCGACGTATGTGGCCGAGCATGCGCCGAAGGGCAAACGCGGGTTCTTCACTTCGTGGATTCAGACCACCGCGACGCTGGGGCTGTTTCTGTCGCTGCTGGTGATTCTGGCCTGCCGCACGGCACTGGGCACCGAGGCGTTCGAGGCCTGGGGCTGGCGGATTCCGTTCCTGTTGTCGATCCTGCTGCTGGCGGTGTCGGTGTACATCCGCCTGCAACTGAGCGAGTCGCCGGTGTTCATGAAGATGAAGGCCGAAGGCAAGGCGTCGAAAGCGCCGCTGACTGAGTCCTTCGCCCGTTGGGACAACCTGAAAATCGTGATCATGGCCCTGCTCGGCGGCACCGCCGGCCAAGCGGTGGTCTGGTACACCGGGCAGTTCTACGCACTGTTTTTCCTGCTGCAAACTCTGAAGATCGACCCGCAGACCGCCAACCTGCTGATCGCCGGTTCACTGCTGATCGGTACGCCGTTCTTCGTGATTTTCGGCAGCCTGTCCGACCGCATCGGGCGCAAGGGCATCATCATGGCCGGGTGCATTCTGGCGGCGGTGACCTACTTCCCGATCTTCCACGCGCTGACTCAGTACGGTAACCCCGACGTGTTCATCGCCCAGGAGAAGAACCCGGTCAAGGTGATCGCCAACCCCGACCAGTGCTCGTTCCAGTTCGATCCGGTGGGCAAGGCCAAATTCACCAGTTCCTGCGATCTGGCGAAAACCATCCTGGCCAAACGGGCGATCCCGTACGAAAACGTGGTGGCGGAACCGGGCACCGTGGCCCAGGTGCGCATCGGCGACAAGGTCATCGAAAGCTTCGAAGGCACGCCTCTGCCGGCCGCTGACTTCAAGACCCGCAACGACGCCTTCACCGCCAGCCTCACGACCGCGCTGAAAGAAGCCGGTTACCCGGAAAAAGCCGACCCGGCCAAGACCAATTACCCGATGGTCTTGCTGCTGCTGACCATCCTCGTGATCTACGTGACCATGGTCTACGGCCCGATTGCGGCATGGCTGGTCGAGCTGTTCCCGGCGCGCATCCGCTACACCTCGATGTCGCTGCCGTACCACATCGGCAACGGCTGGTTCGGCGGGTTCCTGCCGACCGTGGCGTTTGCGATGGTCGCGGCTACCGGGGATATCTACTACGGCTTGTGGTACCCGATCGTGATTGCGGTGATGACGGCGATTCTCGGGATCTTCTTCATGCCTGAAACCAAGGATCGCGACATCCATCACACCTGAGGATTGAGCGCCGTCCGCTTCTGCAAGTAAGCGGGCGGCGCCCGCCTCACCGCGTTTCCCAGCGTTGCACCGCAGGCGGGATGGTTGGAGCAACCGTCACCGGCGCGTCGATTTCCTCCAGGCTCAAATGCGCGGTCTCCTTGAGGAAGAACGAGCAGACCGCCACGATCCCCAGTGCCACCGCCCCGTAAACGGCAACGCCAAACGCATCGTGGTTGTTGGCGATCAGAATGGCCGTGGCCGCACTCGACGCCGTCCCGCCACCCAGCGCAGCACCGATCTGGTACGCCGCCGACATCCCTGAATAACGCATGTCCCGTGGGAACTGCTCGGCGAGAAACGCCGGAATCGGCCCTTGTGTCGCGCCCATGAAAGCACCGATCACGATGTAAGCGAATGTGGACACCAGCAAACTTTTCAAACCCACCAGCGGGAAGAAAACAAAGAATCCGACCGCCATGATGAACGCCCCGAGGATCATCACTTTGCGCCGACCAATCCGGTCGGAAAGCAAGGCAAACAGCGGCGCGGTGATGACGATGGCGACGGACAGCGCGATGTCGAAAATCAATGCATCGGTGCTGCCATAGCCCAGTTGTGTGGCGTAGGACAGAAAGAACGTGCTGCCGATGTAGGCGATGGTCACGTAGCCAAACGCAATGCCGGTGCACAGCAGCATGGCCCGAGGTCGCGCACGCAACGCTTCAATCAACGGCATGCGCCCGTGGACGTTTGGTTCTTTGAGCAACTGCGGCGGTTTCTGCAACCGCGCATAGAGCCCGATCAGCACCAGCACGCCGCCCAGCCAGAACGGAATCCGCCAGGCAAAACCGGCGAGGTCATCGTTGGCCGCCACGCTGACCACCGCAAACACCGCCGAGCCGAGAATCCCGCCGATGCCGATGCCCATGCTGGTGAAACTGCCCCACAACCCTCGACGACCCACGGGCGCGGATTCGATGCCGAACAACGCGGCCCCGCCCCACTCGCCCCCGGCGGCAAAACCCTGCACCAGTCGCAATAGCACCAGCAACGCTGGCGCACCCGCGCCGAGGGTGGCGTAACCCGGCAAGCAGCCGATCAGAAAGGTGCTGAGCCCCATCAACAACAAGGTGATGACCAGCATTTTCTGGCGCCCGAGTTTGTCGCCGTAATGCCCGAACACCACGCCACCCAACGGCCGGGCGAAGAACCCTGCGCCGAACGCACCGAAGGCTACGAGGGTGGCGGTGAGCGGGTCCATCTGCGGAAAAAACACCTTCGGGAACACCAGCGCGGCGGCGATCCCGTAAATCACGAAGTCATAAAACTCCAGGGCGGTGCCCATGCCGGAGACGAAGAAGGTTCTCAGCGCCGACGGTGAACCCGCCGTGCGTGCTGGGTGACTGGCCATGTGGGGTGCTCCTCTTGTTGTTGTTTTTCGGGGCGTTGCTTCAGGGTTTCAGAAACGCTGGTAACCGTTGCGGGCCAGCTGTTTCGGGTTGCCGGCGGCGTATTCGAGCACGCACTGCTCGGTGTCGATGCCGATGGTCAGCAAGGTTTCCCAGCGCTCGGTGGCCGGCATGCTCAGGTCGGGGTGGAAGCAGATCGGTGCCTCTTCGCCGGCGGCGCCGCACATGGCATCGGCCCGGCGAATCAGGTCGCCCTCGGTCATACCGCTCAGCAAAGCGTTCACGTGGTCGATACGGGCGTAGGTGGTCGAGGCGTCCGGCGTGCGTTCGCCAGCGCTCAGGTCCGGGTCGAGGAAATGGTTGGTGTGGGTGATCCAGCCTTCGGCGTTCGGCAGCACCACGGCAGTGGCGGCAGGCGACATTTCGATGCTGCAGGCGCGGATTTTCGAGTCTTCGCGAGAGAACACGGTCAGCACCGTAGACGCACTGACCCGCGCCGAACGCGCCAACTCGATGGCCTCTTCCACACTGTGCGCCTGCTCCAGAATCCGCCGCGCAATTGCATGCACCGGCACACCGACGGTGCCGTTGTCACTGGCGTGGTGAAGAATGTTGAAGTGCAGCCCGAGGCCGGCGCTGTTCACGCCGATCTTGCCGAGCATGCCGAACTCGGTGAACAGCTTGACGGTCATCCCGGCGTCGGTGGTCAGTTGCAGGATCAGGCCGTTAGGCACCAGCGTGTCGTGCCAGTCCCAGGTCTGGATGGTTTTCGGTGCTTGCGGGCCATGAGGGGCGAAGACGGCGGTCGAGCATTCGCCTTCAGTGGACGGCATTACGGCGAGGATTTCGGTGCGGGCATTCAGGGCCGCGAGTTGCCACAGCGGCAAATCCGCGCCTTCGGCCGTGGCGATGATCTCCTCGGCCAGCGCCGGGCTCCAGTCTTCCAGAGCTTTGAGGCTGGCGTCGCCGATGGCGCGCACTTGCTGTGGCGGGATGTCGAGCTGGTTGAAGAAGTCGAGATACAGCGCAACGGTCTGGCGAATCTGTGCGCTGAAGGCGTCACCGATCTGGTGCCCACGAGTTTGCGGGTTGCGGGTGTCGGTGACGAAGCAATGAAGGTTCACGAAAAGTCTTCCTTTTTTTGGCGTTGTAATCGGAGTGCGGCTT
The DNA here is from genome assembly GCF_024749205.1 of Pseudomonas sp. B21-021. NCBI lineage: Bacteria > Pseudomonadati > Pseudomonadota > Gammaproteobacteria > Pseudomonadales > Pseudomonadaceae > Pseudomonas > Pseudomonas sp. B21-021. The sequence goes on along the minus strand of NZ_CP087192.1, from coordinate 2,866,779 downwards.
ACGGCTGGCGGCGATAGATTTCACGGCCGGCGAACCAGGTGCTGAGGACCTGGGTGTCGCGCAAGGCTTCGGGGGCGACCGTGAACACGTCCCGGTCGAGGACGATCAGGTCGGCCTGTTTGCCGGGTTTGAGCGAGCCGATGCTGTCTTCCAGACGCAGAACCTTTGCCGCGTTCAGGGTGTAGGCCTGGAACATGACCTGACGATCGATGTCTTCGGCGGCGTTGAGCACGCCTTTCGGGCCCTTGCGGCTGACGGCCTGGTAAATCGCTTTCCACGGTTCGGGCGTGGTGATCGGCCAGTCGCTGGCGCCGGCGATGGTCGCGCCCTGCTTGAGCAGCGAACGCGCCGGATAGGTGTACATGAAGGCCATGGCGCTGACGTACGGTTTGACCAGATCCATGCTCGATTCATCAGCGCTGGCCCAATACATCTGCATCGACGCGATGACGTTCAGCGCCTTGAACCGGGCGAATTCTTTCGGGTTGACCATCTGCAGGTGGGTGATCGAATGGGCAATGCCGCTCTGGCGATCCTTGCGCGCCTGCTCGATGCCATTGAGTGATTCGCGCACCGCGCGGTCGCCGATGGCGTGGATGTGGACGAGCCAGCCACGGGCGTCGGCGGCGCTGACCAGTTCACCAAAGTGCGCCGGGTCGATCAGCAGCTCGCCGGATTTTTTCGAGTTCTTGTAAGGTTCAAGCATCGCTGCGCTTTGCGCAGGCGATTCGGCCACGCCGTCGGCGAACACCTTGATGCCCGGCAACGTCAGGTTGTGCACGCCGAGGAACTGTTGGCGGACCTTGTCCAGTTCATCGAGATCGGCGGGTGTAGCCTTCGAATCGGCCATCAGCAATGCGGCGACGTGAGCGGTGAGTTCGCCGTTTTCCGAAAGCTTCTTGTACGTCGGCAGCACGCCGAGCGAGTCGTTTTTCACGTCGGCGCCGGGCAGTTCGTTGGCCAGCGGATCCATCCACCCGGTAATTCCGAGGCTTTTGTAGTAATTCAGCGCGGCGCGCCCACCCGCCAGCAGCGCTTCATCGGTCGGCGGTGGCAACAGGGCCTGCACCGGGTAGAGCCCGGCATCCACCATAAAACCGTTCGGCTGTCCGTTGGGATGATGACCGAGGGTGTCTTTCTCTTCGGGTTTGAGCGCCTGGATGCGCGCCGCGTCGATGCCGGCGCGTTTAAGCATCGCCCGATTGGCCCACCCGGTGTGCAGGTCCCAGCCCAGCAGCAACAGCGGCTGATCAGCCCACTCGCCCTGATTGAAACGCTGCTCCAGTGCGCCAGTCTGGCTCCAGTAGGTCGAGGGTAATCCGCCGACGCTGAGGAATTCGCCGCGCCAGGCCTTGCCGTCCTCACGCCATTGGCGCAAGCGCGATTCCAGTTTATCGAGCGGCAGCATCTGCCCGTCGAGATTGGCCTGAAGCATCTGCAGGCCGCCCTTGATGGTGTGGGAATGGGAGTCGATGAAACCGGGCATCACCACTTTGCCGCCCAGATCGATCAATCGAGTGCCAGAAGTCTTGAGGCGCAGCACCTGCGCATCCGAGCCGACCGCCACCATCTTGTCACCGTCGATGGCGACGGCCTGCTGCAACGGCTGCCCGGGTTCGGCGGTGTAGATCTTTGCGTTGTGCAGGATCAGATCGGTTGCCGCCAGACTTTCCAGCGAGGCACAGGCCAGTGCGGACGACACCATCAGGGTCAGAAGCTGCTTCATGAGCGTTCTCGTTATTTTTGTTAGGCTGAGGCCAGATTAGCCAAGCCCGCCGGATAACTGAATGCCGTCTCACGCACAACTTCTGTGCCCATCAGGAATAGATCAATGGACAAAATGAGCGCCCTGACCATGTTCGTCGCCACCGCCGAGCACGGTAACTTCAGCCGTGCCGCCGAGGTGCTCGGCAACACGCCGTCTGCCCTGACCAAAGCCGTGGCGCAACTGGAAGAGGAACTCGGCAGCCGCCTGTTCGACCGCACCACTCGACGCATGGCACTGACCGAAGCCGGGCGGATCTATCTGGAAGGCGCGCGTCAGGCGCTGTTGCAACTGCAACTGGCCAGCGAAGGCGTCGAACAGCTCAAACACGAATTGCGCGGCGAGTTGCGCATCATCGCCCCGCCCTCCTTTGCCCCGGCCTTTCTCAATCAGGTGTGCTGCCGCTTTCTGAACGAACACCCGCAGGTCAATCTGGAAGTGGATCTGAGCGACAACTACGACGACCCGGTCGATGGCAGCTACGACCTGGCGCTGCGTGACGGGCCGATCGATCTGCCGGGGGTGATCGCTCAGCCGCTGGTGGAGAACCGCGTGCAGCTCTGCGCCAGCCCGGCCTATCTGGCGCGCAAGGGCAGCGATGTGTCACTGGACAACTATCACCAGCACGACTGGCTGATCTTCCGCCACCCGCTGCTCAACCGGCACTTCTGGTGGGTCAAGCAAGGCGAACGACGCCTGCGCATGACCCAACCAATCCCGCGCATTGCCAGTGACAATTACGATTTCCTGCTGGCCTGCCTGCTGGACGGGCAAGGCCTGCAATTTCTCCCGCAGTGGAGCGCCGCGCCGTATCTCGCCCGGGGCGAACTGGTGGAGTTGATGCCCGAATACTGGCGCGAACCCAGCGCCTTCGGCCCGTGGATCTACGTGCTGTATCAGGCGCATCGGCGCAATACGCGCAAGGTGAAGGTGTTCATCGACTTCTTGAAGGCTCACTGGCAAGCCACGTAATCCGTTTGTGTCATGTCGCTGTCACTCTTGGTTGCTAACGTCTTCGCGCCTCTTTGCCCCGACTGCCAAGGTGACCTTCCCGGTGTACTCAAGCCCGACGCGCCAGACCATCATCCTCAGATCCGCCGATATGTCCTGCGACGACTTCGGCGCGCTGTTCTCCCGCATGTTCGGCAATCGTTATGGCGACACCCCGCCGCCGCCCAAGGACATCATCATCGGCGGCGTCTACGGGCGGCACGATGGGGTGAGTTTCCGGCGCATGCATTACCGGGGCGATTTCACCGTGGCGTTCCCCGAGCCCTACGACGAAATTACCTTCGTGATTCCCACCGCCGGCCGGATCATCTTCAACGACTCGGCCGAATCCCTGGGTCTGCCGCACATCGGGCTGGCCATCGACAAGGCGGATCTGCGTTCGATGCGTTTCGTCGACAATCACGCCCAGCACGGCATGTCGATCAGCCGTGCGGCGTTCACCGAACGGCTTTCGTCACTGCTGGGCCGACCGATCGTGCACAAGCTGCATTTCGAGCCGAGGGTGGATCTGAACAGCCCGGCGTTTCAGGGCATTCGTGCGCTGATCGATCTGGCCACCGGCACTGAATTCGATCTGTTGTTGAACGCTGGTTCGCTGATGCCGTCGCGGCTGCGGGAGATGCTGGTGGACGCGGTACTGGAAGCCTGGCCGCACAACTTCAGCGAGGCCTTGCGCCGCCCCGAGGCGCAGATCACGCCACGGCATGTGAAACAGGCCATCGAATACATTCAGGCGCATCCCGAGCAGATGGTCAGCGGAACGGATCTGGCGGGGCTGGTAAACGTCAGCCTGCGGGCGTTGCAGGAAGGCTTCCGGCGGTTCGTCGGCACCTCGATTGTCGCGTACCAGCGACAGGTCAGGCTGGAGCGTGCCTGTGATGCATTGAAGCAAGGCCCATCATCATCGGTGACCGACGTGGCCCTGCAATTCGGGTTCAGCAACGTCGGCCGGTTCTGCCAGTACTTTCAGGATGCCTACGGCGTGAGCCCTGCAGAAATGCGAAAAGGACTGCGCTGAGGCAGTCCTTTTTCTTCACCTTCAGGTTGGTCAGAACTGATAACTGGCCTTGAGCCCGCCGCTGAAACCGTGGCTGTCACCGCCACCGCTGGCACCGGCTTCAGCGCCCAGACTGAGGGCGCCCAGGTTGGCCATGAGGTTGACGCCGCCGCTGAACTGGTCGCGGTTGTCGAACGCCGCGCGCTGTTGGATATCCAGTCCCAGCAGATGCCCTTCGCTATCGACCTGATGATCGCCCAGCACACGCTCGTAACCGACCCGCACGCCCGGCACCAGTTGCCACGCACCCATCGGCATCGGGGCGAACGAAACGTCGAGATTGACCACCGCACTGCGGCGGGTTTCCTGAATGTCATCGACATTAAGGGCCAATTCGCTGCCCTTCTCCTGAAAGCCCGACAAGTCCAGACGGCTGACGCGCACGCCGAGGCTCGGCTCCAGAATCACAGTGTTCAGCGGCATCCGATAACCGAGTGCCAACGTGGCGCCGCTGAGGTTGCCGTGGGTGTCGCCCTTCGCCGAACCGAGGCCGCCGCCGAGGTCGCGTTTGCTGTCGTAGTCGACATGACCGGCGCTGAGGTTGGCGTCGACAAACAGGCCACGTTCCAGGCTGGTGAAGCCATAACGAGCGCCAAGGTCGAGGAAGGTGAAATCGGTATCGGCCTCGCCGCCTGCCCCGCCGACAGTGCCTTTGCTGTAACCGATGCCGCCGCGAGCGCTGAATTGTTCGGAGAAGCGCTGGGTGACGCCAACCATCAGGCCTTGGCTGTGTTCGTTGCTGCTTTGCGCATGGGCCGAGCCGTCGGTGCCGAGGTAACCGGCGAGCGCGGTGCTCCACAAGCGGTATTGACCGACCTTGAGGTCAGTGCCGCTGGCAAACGGCGCGGCGGCTTGTTCGATCATTGCGTTCTGACGCAGCAGGTAACTGGCGGCATCCGCATGTACCTGACCGCCGACCGTGGACTCGACACCGCCCAGAGTGCCGGCGTCGATGGCCGATTGCAGGTAGTAGTTGTAGGCGCTGTAAGTGCCCGAGAGTTTGCTGTTCTGCAATTCCTGCAACAGTTGCGCGCCAGCGGCGGCGTTGCCGATCAGCCCTGCCTGACCGGGCAGGCTGTTGTACTCGACCATTTTGCCGCGCAGCACATAGATGGTTTCCTGGGACAGACCCAGCCCCTGCTTGAGGTAGTTGTCCATGCTGCCGTATTGCGCGGTCACCTGATCCAGGCCCGCTTGCAGATAACTCGCCTCGACGCCCAGCAGCGGCGCGTAGATCGCCGCCATGCTCGGCGGCATCATCGCCAGGGTCTTGGCCACGCGGTCGGCGGTGTAGTCGTTGGTCGCCAGGTAGTTGCTCATGATCGTCGCGTTGTCGACCCCGGCGATGCTTTGCAGCACGGCGGCCGTCCAGCCAGTGCGGTCCTTGCCGGCGGTGCAATGGAACAGCGCGGCGCCGTCGACACCGGCCAGTTCGTTGAACAGCACACCCAACTGCCCGCGCATGCCGGCGTCGCTGACAAAGGCGCGGTTGGTCTCCTGCATCATCGCAGTCGCATCGGCCGCGCTTTTGAACGAGACCGTGGTGATGTTCGCGCCCGACGTGGTGGCGCCGATGATGTCGATGTTCTGGTAGGTCGCCCCGCTGATCATCGTGTCCGGCGTGCCGGCGATTTCGCTGGGGGTGCGCAGGTCGTATACGGCCTTGATCCCCAGACCGTTGAGGGTCGCCAGGTCCGACGCTGTCGGCGTCAGCGCGTTGGAGCGGTAGAACACACCAGCGCGCATCGTTCCGTCATGGGCCGTGGAATAAGCGGTGGTGATACCGGCGATATCGCGGAAGTTGTCGATGCCTTTCAGGCGCGGGGTATCAAGGTCGGCCGCGTGGGCGGCGGCGATGGACAGACTCAATACGGACAGCGAACACAGAAGACGTGGAAACACGATGCAGCCTCATTGGAAACCGGTTGGGCTGCCCACTATCTACAATGAAATGTGACTGAATATGGCAATTCTTCGAAAAGCGTAAATGGCGGCGCGATCTGTCCGGCACGCGCGCGTTCTGTCCGTGACTGCCGACTAAATCCTTTCGGTGCTTTGACGTTTTTTTTGCAAGCACCCACGTAAACTGCAGTCTTCGCCCCTTCTGGAACCCGTCAATGAACGACGCAGATGATGAAATCCTGACGCAAGCGGCGCACTGGTGCCTGCGCCTGCAAGACGAAACCTGCACGCCCGACGAACGCCAGGCGTTCCAGCAGTGGATTCAGATCGACCCGCGCCACGCCTTCGAATACGCCAAGATGCTCGAGGTCTGGGAACTGAGCGATCAACTGCCGGACGAGCGCGACAAGTCGAAAAAACGCAAAGCCACGACGCTGCCCTGTAGCTTCGAAGAGTTTCAACGCAACCTGGCGCAGCGCACCTAGTGCGCCGCGATACGCTGGGGTTGTTGATCTGACGGCTCGCCCAGACCCGTACCGCCTGAGCGAACAATCGCATTGCTCGAGCTGCGTCCTTTATTCAGGGTTAGAATCCGCCCGGTTCGGCTAACAGTTTAAGGATGACCCCGGCATGTCCCACGACACCTCCCTGCAAGATACCGCCGCCCCCGAGGGCGTCTGCTTTGGCTGCGGCAGCAGCAACCCGCACGGTTTGCACATCAAGAGTTTCTGGCACGAGGACGGCGTGCACGTCATGGCCGAGCACGTGCCCGAAGCCAAATACTGCGGCTGGCCGGAGCTGGTCTACGGCGGCCTGATCGCGATGCTGGTGGACTGCCACTCCAACTGGACCGCGATGGCTTATCACTACCGGGCCGAGCAACGTGAAGCCGAAAGCCTGCCGCGCATCAACTGCGTCACCGGCAACCTCGGCATCAAGTTCATCAAACCGACGCCAATGGGTCTGCCGTTGACGCTGAAGGCCCGAGTCGACGGCGAAGTCGGGCGCAAGACCCGGGTGATCTGCGAGGTCTACGCCGGGGGTGTGCTGACGGCGGTGGGCGATTCAGTATTTGTGCGAGTGGATACCGAGCAGTTGGCAGCGGCCGCGCACGGTCGTTGAAATCCGTCATTGAAGGTAAACACGATGCCCGATCGCAAAATCATCATCCCCGACTCCATGAAACCCATCGTCGAACGCGCCGGTTACGCGCCGGCGGTTATGGTCGGCGATACGCTTTACTGCGCCGGTCAGGTAGGCCGGACGGTTGATTTGAAAGTCATCGAAGACCCCGAGCAACAGTTCATCCGTGCCTGGGAAAACCTCGCCGAAGTGCTGAAGGCCGGTGGCTGCACCTTCGACGATGTGGTGGAGATGACCACCTATCACGTCGACATGAGCCAACACATGCCGGTGTTTCGCGAAGTGAAAAACCGCGTATTCCCCAAAGGCTTCTGTGCCTGGACCTGCATCGGCGTCAGCGAACTGGCTCACCCGGGGTTGCTGGTGGAAATCAAATGCGTGGCGGTGCGCAGGCGCGCTATACCTGAGTAACGCCATTCCCCCTCATCGAGGTGTTGAACGATGGACTTGACCCTCTATTACCACCCGTTGTCGTCCTACTGCCACAAAGCGCTGATCGCCCTCTACGAACACGGCGTCGCCTTCGAGAAACGCCTGATCGATCTGTCCAGCGAAGCCGAGCGGGCCGAGCTTCAGGCGCTGTGGCCGCTGGTCAAATTCCCGGTGTTGCGCGATCACGTGCGCCAGCGCACGGTGCCGGAATCGAGCGTGATCATCGAGTACCTGGATCATCAACCGGGGCAGTCGCAGCGACTGATTCCCGAAGACTGGGAGACCGCGCTGGACGTGCGTCTTTGGGACCGGTTTTTCGACCATTACGTGATGACGCCGATGCAGCAGATCGTCGCCGACCGCATCCAGTCCGCCAATGGCGACCTGAGCAGTCAGCGGGCGCTGCTGGCCACGGCGTACGGCATGCTTGAACAACAACTGGCGGACCGCGAATGGATCGCCAGCGCGGATTTCAGCCTGGCCGATTGCTCCGCCGCGCCGGCCCTGTTCTACGCCAGCACGCTGGTGCCGTTTGCCGCCGAACAACCGCGCCTGAGCGCCTATTTCGAACGGCTGGTGCAGCGCCCGTCGTTCAGTCGGGTGATCGAAGAAGCCAAACCGTGGTTCGACTTCTATCCCTTTGCCGAGGCCCTGCCCCAACGTTTCCGCTGAGGCTCAGGCTCACGCCGGCTGGTGACTGGTCACGCAGTGAATCCCGCCACCACCGGCCGCGATGGCGTCGATGTTTATCTGCACCACGTCGCGGTTCGGGTAGAGCTTTTTCAGCAGGTCGAAGGCCTTCTTGTCGGCGTCCTTGTCGCCAAACTCCGGAGCGATCACCGCGCCGTTGATCACGAAATAGTTGATGTAACCGGCCGCGAAATCGTCGTTATCCCTGTTGAACTTGGTCTTGCGCGGTTTCAGCGGTGGCGACACGGTGTGGATCTGCAACGGGCGACCGTCGGCGTCGGTGGCCTTTTTCAGGATTTCCAGGTGCGCCAGGGTGACCTTGTTGTCGTAGGAGCGCGGGTCGGTGTCGAGGTTGGCGATGACCACGCCGGGCGTGACGAAGCGCGCGTAGAAATCGACGTGGGCATCGGTGATGTCCTTGCCCTTGATGCCCGGCAGCCAGATGATCTTGCGCAGGCCCAAACGTGCTTTCAACTCGGCCTCAACATCGGCCTTGCTCCAGCCAGGGTTGCGGTTTTCGTTGATCCAGCAGCTTTCGGTCATGATCGCGGTGCCGTGGCCGTCGACTTCGATGCCGCCGCCCTCGCCCACCAGTTCGCTGCGCTGGTAGGTCGCCTGCGCATCGGCCGCCACGCGTTTGGCGATTTTCGCGTCTTTCGAGTGCTGTTGCTTGTTGCCCCAGCCGCTGAAATTGAAGTCCACGGCGCCGAGTCCGTTTTTGTCGTCGATGACGAAGTTGGCGCTGATGTCACGCATCCAGATGTCGTCGAGGTTGGCGATCTGGTAGGTGATGTTGGAGGTGCCACAAATCTCTTCGGCCAGGCTACGTTCGCCGCTGCGGCAATAGATGGTCAGCGGTTCGTAGCGGGCGATGGCGCGGGCGATCCGGCCCAGCGCTTCCTGAACGTCTTCGGTGAAGTCTTCCCAGATCGCGTCCTGCGCGCCGAAGGCCATGTAGGCGCGCTCGTGCTTGTCGCCCTCGTCGGGCATGAACCAGCGACCTTCGCTGGCCGCCAGTACCCGCGCCGGTGACAGGCCGAGGCCCATGACGGCAGCGCCTACGCCGGCGGCAACTGAAACCTGTTTGATGAACTCGCGACGAGTTGGCATGTGTAACTTCCTGATGTGTAAGGGGTAGCCGAAGCAGCCCGGAAAAATCACTTTGCAGTGGCGGTCTTGAACTTGGTCCAGGTGCGCATGCGGGCGCGCATGTCGGCCTGGGGAATATCCTTGCCCGGTATCAAACGAGCATAGGTCGCTTCGTCGAGGTAGATGTCCGGGTTGTTGCGCATCGCCTCATCCACGTTTGGCCGGGCCTTGGCGTTGGAGGTCGGGTAACCGGTGAAATTGCTGATCGCGGCCATGTTCTCCGGGCGCATCACGAAGTTGATGAATTCGTAGGCGTATTCTGGATGTTTGGCATCGACCGGAATGGCCATGGTGTCCATCCACACCGTGGTGCCTTCGCGCGGCACGCGGTACTGGAAGCGGGTCTGCTTGCCGGCGCTGTCCGAAGTGCGCTGGGCCTGGGTCATGTCGCCGCTGTAGCCGAGGGACAGGCACAGGTTGCCGTTGACCAGATCGGTCACCGGTTGCGACTGGAACTTGCGGATATACGGCCGCAACTTCATCAGCAGATCACTGGCCGCTGCCAGATCCGCGGGCTTGGCGCTGCGCGGGTCGCGGCCCAGATAGTTGAGCACCACGGCCAGCACTTCGTCCGGCGAATCGATCATCGAAATCCCGCAATCGGCAAACTTCGCGGCCAGTTCCGGTTTGAACAGCATGTCGAGACTATTGACCGGCGCATCGGCCATACGCTGTTTGATCTGCTCGGCGTTGTAGGTCAGACCGATGGTGCCCCAGGTGTACGGCACGGTGGCCTTGTTCGAATGCTCGTAATGGCTGCGCAGTTTTTGCAGGCCCGGCTCAATGTCGTTCATCGCCGTGACTTTCGAAGGATCCAGCGGCAACAGGCTGCCGGCGCGCATCAGGCGTTCGGCCACGGTGTCGCCGGGGAAGATCAGGTCGTAGCCGCTGCCGCCGGAAAGCATCTTGGCTTCCAGGGTTTCGCTGCCATCCATCACGTCGTAGATCACCTTGATCCCGGTTTCGGCGGTGAATTTGCTCAACGTGTCTTCAGCGAAATAATCCGCCCAGTTGTACAGCCGCAGGGTCTTGTCTTCGGCGTGTACGGCGGGCATCAAACCGGCCAGCGCCAGGCCCAGAGCGCCCAGCAACCACTTGTGTGAAGTAGGCATATCAGACTCCTTGAGGATTCCAGCGGGCGTTAAGGTGACGGCCGTCCTGGCTCAACAATGCGCCATACATTTCCGGGCGACGGTCGCGGTAGATGCCCCAGCTCAGGCGATCTTCACGCATGGCTGCCAGATCCAGGCTTTGCACCAACACGCCGGTGCTGGCGCGGTCGGCTTCGGCGAGCATTTTTCCCTTGTGGTTGCAGATGAACGACGAGCCGTAGAAATTCATTTGCAGCGCCGCATCGCTGCCCGCCACTTCACGGCCAACGCGGTTGGACGCGATCACCGGCAGCAGGTTGGCAGCCGCGTGGCCACGCATGGTCATCTGCCAGTGGTCGCGCGAATCCAGATCCGCGCAGCCCGGTTCCGAGCCGATGGCCGTCGGGAACAGCAGCACCTCAGCGCCCATCAAGGCCAGGCAACGGGCGGTTTCCGGAAACCACTGATCCCAGCAGATGCCCACGCCGAGGCGGCCGAACGCGGTGTCCCAGACTTTGAAACCGGTATCGCCGGGGCTGAAGTATTCCTTCTCCTGATAACCGATGGCGTTGGGGATGTGGGTCTTGCGGTACACGCCCAACAGGCGCCCGTCGGCATCGGCCACGCTCAGGGAGTTGAAGTAGGCGTTGCCGGCCTTCTCGTACCAGCTCAACGGCAACACAACGCCCAGTTCACGGGCCAGCGCGGCGAAGCGCGACAGCACCTGACTGTCGCGGTACTCCTCGGCCAGCGCCATGTGCTGGTGGCTCTGCTCGATGCAGAAATACGGCGTGGCGAACAGCTCCTGCAACAGGATCACTTGCGCGCCCTGCGCGGCCGCTTCACGCACCAACTGCTCGGCGCGGTCGAGGTTGCTTTTCAGGTCCCAGGTGCACGGCATCTGGGTGGTGGCGACTGTCAGCAACGTCATCGATCAACCCTCCACCGGCCAGGCTGGCTGTTGCTGGGTGATGCAGTGCACACCGCCGCCCCCATGGGCCAGGTGATTGATCTGCACCGGCACTACTTCGCGGCCCGGGAACGCCTTGGCCAGGGTTTCTGCCGCGACATGGTCGGCCTCGATGCCGTACGCCGGCATGATGATCGCGCCGTTGGCGATGTAGAAATTGGTGTACGAGGCGCAGAACACTTCGGCTTCGGTATCCACCGCATCGGTGGCTTCGTACAGCTCGATCAGCTCGAATTTGCGGCCCTGAGCATCGGTGGCCAGTTCCAGCGCACGACGGTTTTCCCGCACGACTTCGGCATACACCGAACTGCGATCATGAGTCGCGTCCACCAGCAACACGCCAGGGCGGGCGAAGGCGCAGACGCCATCGACGTGGCCGTCGGTCATGTCGCCGGTGACGTAATCCGGATCGCCCGGCAGCCAGATGGTTTTCTTCACGCCGAGCAGGCGGCTGAAGATTTCTTCCATCTCGGCCTTGCTCACGCCGGAGTTGCGGTTGGGATTGAGCAGCACCGATTCGGTGGTGATCAACGTGCCCTCGCCGTCCACGTGGATCGCGCCGCCCTCGTTGCTCAGCGCCGTGCCGAAGCACTCGCCGCCCAGGTGATTGAGCACGCGACGGGCCAGGCTTTCGTCCAGATCATGCGCGGACTTGCCGCCCCAGGCGTTGAAGCGCCAGCTCACGCCAGCCAGGCCTTGCTCCGGATGCACGACGAAGCTTGGGCCCGAGTCGCGGCACCAGCTGTCGTTGACGGCCAGTGGAATCAGTTCGATGTTCGGTCCGCACAAGGCTTTGGCACGGGCGATGGCCGACGGATCGACAACCATTTTCACCGGTTCGAAACGGGCGATGGCATTGGCGACGCGGGCGAAATCTTCCTGCACCAACGGCAAGGTGACGCCCCAACCCGATTCCCACAGGGCCTGATTGTGTGGCCAGACCATCCAGGTCGCCGCGTGCGTCACCCACTCTGCCGGCATCATCCAACCGCTGTTGTTGTTTTTGTTCTGCTGCATGGTAAAAAGCCCTTTGAGTTAAGCCATTGTGTTCAATGAAAACAGCCTTGGCGGCGTTGACGTGCATGCTAATGGCGGCCTTCAGGGCAAACAAACGATGGATTTAGCGGAAAACTGATTAGAGGAACTTATCGATCATGCTGAAACACTGGCCACCCCTCAGCTCGTTGCGCGGCTTCGAAGCCGCCGCAAGGCTGGGCAGTTTTCACAAGGCCGCGGAGGAGCTGAGCCTCACGCAGTCGGCCATCAGCCAGCAGATCCGCAGCCTTGAGGCGTATCTGGAACAGCCTCTGTTTTTCCGCAGCGGGCGCAGCGTCAGCCTGACCGACGCCGGCCACGATTTGCTCAGCACCACCCAGGCGATGCTGCAGCAACTGTCGGTGGGAATTCGGCGGCTGGGGCAATACCAGAAACCCAATCAACTGGTGCTCAACACCACGCCGGCGTTTGCCCGGCACTGGTTGCTGCCGCGTCTGGGGGATTTCCGCCGTCAGCATCCGAATGTGGATCTGTGGATTTTCAGCACCGATGAAGTGCCGGACATGGCGACCCAGACCATCGATCTGGCGGTGCGCGACGACATCAGTTCGCAGGCTGAATGCAGCTTCAAAGTACTGCACGCAGATCGGCTCTATCCGGCGTGTCATCCGAGCTTGTTAAATGTGCCGAGCGCGCAGCGGACAACGCTGCACGGCGAGCGGGAAATGGACTGGAGCCATTGGGCGGTGGAATCGGGAATCGACGTCGGCCAGCAGGATCAGGGCCTGAACTTTTCCGATCCGGGCCTGTTGCTGGACGCAGCCTGCGGCGGGCTCGGCATCGCGCTGGTCAGCCAGTTGCTCAGCCGCAAGGCTCGGGCCGACGGGCTGTTGCAGCCCTTGGTGGACGAGACCATTCGCGGCCCGAACTGGGCGCTGCTGACCCACCGCGACAGTGAAAACGATCCGATGGCCCGCAGTTTTACCGAGTGGTTGCTGGCGAACCTGAGCGATCCATGACCGGTGCGTGGCGGGCCATCACTTCGGCGATCCAGTCGATGAACACTCGCAACTTGCGACTGATGTGGCGGTTCGGCGGGTAGGCGACGTAGAGCGGCATGGGATCGAGGCGCCAGTCTTCAAACAGCGGCACCAGATCACCGCTCGCCTCGTGTGCTTTGGACATGTACCTGGGCAGCCACAACACGCCCAACCCCGCGAGGCCCGCCGACAAATAGGCATTGCCGTCATCGACCGCCAGCATATGGCGGCCCTTGATCTGCAAATCTTCGTGTTCATTGTGCAGGGCGTACGGCACCGGTTTGCCGGTGCGCGCCCAAAGGAAACCGACTACCCGATGATGGCTGTCTTCGAGCTCCCGGGGATGCATCGGGGTCCCGGCGCGGGCCAGATAACTTGGCGCGGCGTACACGCCAAGTTGAAGATCCGCCACCTTCCGGGCCATCAGCGACTGATCCCGCAGCTCGCCGCCACGCACCACGCAGTCAACGTTTTCATCGATGATGTCGACGATCCGGTCACTGACGCCCATGTCGATCTGGATCTCCGGGTAGCGCGCGTAAAACTCGGGCAGCGCCGGCACCAGAATCAGGTTGGCCAGAGGACTGGGCACGTCGACCCGCAAGCGTCCCTTGGGCTGCGCTGCCGCGCCAGGCAGGCTGGTTTCGGCATCGTCCATGTCTGCCAGCAACTTGATCACCCGCTCGTAATAGGCCGCGCCGTCCGCCGTGGCGTTGACCTTGCGCGTGGTGCGGTTGAGCAACTTCACTCGCAGCCGCGCCTCCAGTTGCTGGACGAGCTGGGTCACGGTGGTCTTGCTCATGTGCAGGGTTTCGGCGGCCTTGGTGAAACTGCCGGCCTCCACCACTCGGGCGAAGGCTTGCATCGCGTCAAAACGGTCCATATCCCACCTCTGATAGCGGCTCGATTGTTTGGGATTTGCAAACAGTGAGCGCCAAGGTTGCGCGTTTATCGCGCCGAGGCAAGTCCCTACAGTTTCTCCATCGCAGGTTTTCAACCCATTGAAGGAGACAACCCATGACCCGTGCCCAGCCAAAACGCGACGTGGTTTTCCCGCCCGGACGCCATGCGCTTTACGAGCGCAATCGTTATTCCCCGGCCGTTCGCTCCAACGGTTTTCTGTTTGTCTCAGGCCAGGTCGGCAGCCTTGAGGACGGCTCGCCGGAGCCGGATCTGAAACAACAGGTGCGACTGGCCTTCACCAATCTCAATGCGATCCTCGGCGCGGCCGGCGGCAGCTTCGATGACGTGGTGGACGTGACGGTGTTCATGGTCGATCCGCAATCGACCTTCGAAACCATCTGGGAAGTGGTGCCGGAGTTCTGGGGCGAGGCGCCGCATCCGACCATTACGGCGGTGGGTGTGACGTGGCTGTATGGCTTTCAGTTCGAGATCAAGGTGATTGCCAGGTTGCCAGAGGAGACAGGGGCGTAGGCTTGCGTCAATTGCTCACAATCCGTGTTCAACGGCTTCACTGAAGCGCTATTGATGCCATTTCTGCGATCAATATTCTGTCCTCATGTTGTTTTTGCCCCGGACAGAAAAGAGCGCAAGCCATGCCCAGCCCGAGAACGCTGTACCAGAAGCACATCGATAGTCACACCGTCTGCACCCTCGACGATCAGGGCCACGTGCTGCTTTACATCGACCGCCAGGTCGCCAACGAATACACCAGCCCGCAAGCCTTCAGCGGCCTGCGCGATGCCGGGCGCACGGTGTGGCGGCCCGCAGCGACGCTGGCGGTGGTCGATCATGTGAACCCCACCGCACCGAAACGCATCGCGACCATGCCCGACGCCGGGGGCGCGCGCCAGGTGTCGTACTTCGAAGAAAACTGCCGCGACTTCGGTATCGAGCTGTTCGATGTGCTGGACAAACGCCAGGGCATCGAACACGTCGTGGCGCCGGAACAGGGTTTCATTCTGCCGGGCATGGTGGTGGCGGCCGGTGATAGCCACACCACCACTTACGGCGCACTGGGCGCCTTCGGTTTCGGCATCGGCACTTCGGAAATCGAGCACCTGCTGGCAACCCAGACGCTGGTCTACAAACGCCTGAAAACCCTGAGGGTGACGGTCAACGGTGAGCTCGGCGCAGGCGTCACCTCCAAGGACATCATCATGGCGCTGATCGAAAAAATCGGTGCGTCCGGCGCCACCGGTTACGCCATCGAATTCACCGGCCCGGCCATCAGCGCCCTCAGCGTCGAGGCGCGCATGACCATCTGCAACATGGCCGTCGAGGCCGGCGCCCGGGGCGCGTTCATGGCACCGGACGACAAGGTGTTCGCCTACCTGCAACGCAAGCCGCGTGCGCCCAAGGGCAAGGTCTGGGAGCAAGCCGTCGAGCGCTGGAAAACCCTGCACAGCGACGAGGGCGCGGTGTTCGATCGCGAAGTCATCCTCGATGTCGCCGCGCTGGAGCCGATGGTGACCTGGGGCACCAGCCCCGATCAGGCCGCGCCGATCAAAGGGCACGTGCCGGACCCGGCCGCCCAGCCCGATCCGATCCTGCGTCAGGGCCTGCAGCGCGCCCTCGATTACATGGGCCTGACACCCGGCATGCCGCTGAACGAAGTGACGATCAGCCATGCCTTCATCGGTTCCTGCACCAATGCGCGGATCGAAGATTTGCGCGACGTCGCCCGCGTGGTGCGCGGCAAGCGTGTGGCGGCTCACGTGCGGGCGATGATCGTTCCCGGCTCGACGCTGGTGCGCAATCAGGCCGAGGACGAAGGCCTGGCGCAGATTTTTCTCGACGCCGGTTTCGAGTGGCGTCAATCGGGTTGTTCGATGTGCCTGGCGATGAACGATGACGTGCTCGCGCCGGGTGATCGCTGTGCGTCCAGCACCAATCGAAACTTCGAAGGCCGTCAGGGCGCCGGTGCGCGCACCCACCTGATGAGCCCGGCGATGGTCGCCGCCGCCGCCATCAGCGGCCATTTGACTGACGTGCGCACCGTCGCGCTGGAGGCTTGAACCATGCAACCTTTCGACACTGTCAGCGGCAGCGCCGCGCCGTTTCTCGCGTCCAACATCGACACCGACGTGATCATGCCCAAACAGTTTCTCAAGGGCATCGATCGTCAGGGGCTGGATCGCGGGCTGTTCTTCGATCTGCGCTTTCTTCCCTCCGGCGAACCCAACCCTGAATTCGTGCTCAACCAGCCGGCCTGGCAGGACGCGGCGTTTCTGGTGACCGGCCCCAATTTCGGCTGCGGCTCCAGCCGCGAACACGCGGTGTGGGGCTTGAAGCAAGTGGGGATCCGGGCCTTGATCGGCACCACGTTCGCGGGGATTTTCTACGACAACTGCCAGCGTAATGGCGTGTTGGCGATTCAACTGGACGACGCGCAGTTCAAGCGCGTGGCCGAGGCGATCAGCGTCCCGAAGACCGCGCGGATCAGCGTGAACCTGGCGCAGCAAACCATCGAGCTGGGGGACAGCACGCAGATCGGATTCGAGATCGATCAGCTGCGCAAACAGTCGTTGCTGCTGGGACTGGACGCCATCGGCACCACGCTGCAACGCACCGAGCAGATCCGCGCCTTCGAGGCACGGCATCTGGCGGACAATCCTTGGCTGGGTTGATGGCAAAAAAACGGGCGGTTCATTGAACCGCCCGTTTTCATTCCACAGACAAATCGCGGAAGTACTCTTCCAGAAACTCCACGCACACCCGCAATTTCGCCGACTCGCTGAACCGGGTCGGATAGACCGCCCAGACGTTGGCGCTCTGGGTGTAGCCGTCCAGCACCTGCACCAGCCTGCCCTGCTCGAGCATCGGTTTGACGTCCCACATCGAGCGCAACAGAATTCCGCCACCGCTCAAGGCCCACTCCAGCACGATCTCGCCGCTGTTGGAGGACAACGGGCCATTCACTCGCACCGTTTCCTCTTGTCCGTCCTTGCTCAGGGTCCAGATGCCGAATGCGTTGTTGCGCTCCTTGAGCACCAGACAATCGTGGTCTTTCAGGTCTTCGAGAGATTGCGGCGTGCCCCGGCGTTCGAGGTATTCCGGCGTGGCGCACAGCACGCGCCGGTTGCTCACCAGTTTGCGCGCGAGATGCTGGCCCGGCAGGTCATCGCCGACGAGGATTTCCAGATCGAAGCCCTCGCCCACCAGATCGACCACCCGGTCGAACACGTCCAGCCGGATGTCGAGTTTCGGGCACGCCCGGGACAGCTGGCTGATCGCTGGCGCCACATGATTGCGGCCGAAACCGAAGCTGCTGCAAATGTGCAGCGAGCCCGCCGGCTGGTGCCGGGCCTGGGAAATCTCGCCGAGAAACTGATCGAAATCCCCCAGCAGTTTCTCCGCCCAGATCCGCACCCGCTCTCCATCGTCGGTCAGCGCGATGCGCCGGGTGGTGCGGTGCAGCAGCTTGGTCGCCAGCGTGGTTTCCAGCACCGAGATGCGTTTGCTGACGTAGGCCGGTGAGAAGCCCAGCTCGTCAGCGGCGCTGGCAAAGCTGTTCTTGCGGATGACGGTGAGGAAAACCTTGAGGTCTTCAGGCAAGGGAAATTGGTCACGATTCGTGTTCATAGGCCGCGCGCCTTCGCTATTTGTCACACACTCTGCGAAGGATAACATCGAATCAACACCTCGCCAGCCGGGGCCCGGTGCTTGCTGGAACCCCGGCGCCGTGATCAGGGTTGTCGATTGCTGGCGGTTTGCGTGCCCGGCTCGAACATCGCCTCGAACCGCGATTTGTTGGCCGCGTAATAGGCCGCGACCGCCTGATCCGATGAGGTCTGGCGCGCCTGCATCATCAAGCTTTCCAGATCTGCCTGCGGGATCGAGTAGTGGGCGAAAAAGTACGCCACCTGCGGGTATTCCTGACTGAACCCCTTGCGCGCCATCGCATGGATCTGCTCGGCGCCACCGAAAATCTGCTTCGGATCATCCAGGTAACGCAGCGACCATTTGGAGAACATCCAGTGCGGGCTCCAGGCATTGACCAGTGACCATTTGTCCCGTTTCAGGTTGCGATCCAGTTCATTGAGCATGCCGCTTTCCGAAGACGCCACCAGTTTGTAGCCATCAAGCCTGTATTCCTCGATCGCCTTGACCGTGAGCTTGTACTGGCCGTTGCCCACCTCCGAGGTGAGGATCTTGCCTTCGAGTTTCTCCTTCACTTGCGGCTTGTTCAGATCTTCGACACTGGCCACTTCACTGATCGGCACCGATGTCGGGACGGCCATGCCGATCCGCCCTTCGTACAGCACGCCGAGGTCTTCGAGGCGATCCTTGTATTTGTCGTAGAACGCCTTGTGGGTACTCGGCAGCCAGACCATCGGGATCAGGTCGATGTTGCCGTTGGCCAGGGCCTGGAACTGAATGCCGATATCGGCCATCACCAGTTTCACCGGTTGTTTGAGGTGATCCTGAAGCGCCGCGCTGGCGAGTTTGACGGTGATTTCGGTGTCCGACCAGTTGACCCAGCCAATGCGCACGGGTGCAGGTTCGGCGGCCTGGGCCTGTGCAGCGAGCGTGGCCAGAATCAGGGCGAAAAGCGTATTTCGATAAGGCGAATGAGCGTTCATCAAGCGTCTTCCTGGGGAGGTGGGATCGGCAGGTATGTCTCAATCTGGACAGCCTTGCGGTTGAGGCGTCTGGCGCAATCCTATGCCTGGGCGAAGCACCGCGCAAGAAAAATGTACACCTGTGTCAGCCATGATTGACATGCCTGTACAGTTGACCTAATTTCAAGTCGCCGAGCCTGATGAAGCCCACCCCGGAGCGCACCACCATGTCCAGCGATCCCCTGTTGCAGCCTTACAAAATCAAGAACCTGACGCTCAGAAACCGGATCATGACCACCGCTCACGAACCGGCCTACCCGGTTGACGGCATGCCCAAGGATTTGTATCGCGCCTACCACGTCGAACGCGCCAAAGCCGGCGTCGCGCTGACCATGACGGCCGGCTCCGCCGCCGTTTCCAGAGACAGCCCGCCGGTGTTCAACAATGTGCTCGCCTACCAGGATGAGGTGGTGAAGTGGCTGAAGGACCTGACCGACGAATGCCACGAGCACGGCGCGGCGGTGATGATCCAGTTGACGCATCTGGGTCGCCGCACCCGCTGGGACAAGGCCGACTGGTTGCCGGTGGTCTCGCCGTCGCACCATCGCGAAGCGGCGCACCGCTCTTTCCCGAAGAAAATGGAAGACTGGGATATCCAGCGCATCATCAAGGACTATGTGGACGCCGCCGAGCGGATGCACGCCGCCGGCATGGACGGTCTGGAGCTGCAGGCCTACGGGCACTTGATGGACCAGTTCTGGTCACCGTTGACCAACGAACTCGACGGGCCGTACGGCGGCTCGCTGGAAAACCGCATGCGCTTCACCTTCGACATCCTGCGCGGGATTCGCCAGCGGGTCGGCGAGGACTTCCTGCTGGGCGTGCGCTACACCGGCGATGAAGGCTTGCCCGGCGGCTTCGACGCCCGCGAAGGCTTGCAGATTTCCCACCTGCTGAAAGACAGCGGGCTGGTGGATTTTCTCAATGTCGTACGCGGCCACATCGACACCGATGCGGGTCTGACCGATGTCATTCCGATCCAGGGCATGCGCAATTCGCCGCATCTGGATTTTGCCGGTGAAATCCGTGCGGCCACCGGATTCCCGACCTTCCATGCAGCCAAGATCCCTGACGTCGCCACTGCTCGCCATGCCATCGCCTCAGGCAAGGTCGATATGGTCGGCATGACCCGGGCGCACATGACCGATCCGCATATCGTGCGCAAGATCATCGAAAAACGTGAGGAAGATATCCGTCCCTGCGTCGGCGCCAACTATTGTCTGGACCGCATCTATCAGGGCGGCGCCGCTTACTGCATCCATAACCCGGCAACCGGCCGAGAAACCACCATGCCCCACGACATTCCCAAGGCCGCACGCCAACGCAAAGTGCTGGTGATCGGCACCGGTCCTGCGGGACTTGAGGCCGCGCGGGTAGCGGGCGAACGCGGTCATGACGTGACTGTGCTCGAAGCGGCGGATCGCCCCGGCGGGCAGATCCGCCTGACCGCCCTCAGCGAACGGCGGCGGGAGATGATCAGCATCATCGACTGGCGCATGGCGCAGTGCGAACGTCTGGGCGTGAAGTTTCATTTCAACACCTGGGCCGAAACCGACACGGTGCTGCAGCATGAACCGGATGTGGTGATTGTCGCCACCGGCGGCCTGCCCCACACGGACGTGCTCAGTGCAGGCAACGAGCTGGTGGTTTCGACCTGGGACATCATTGCCGGTGACATCAAGCCAGGCCGGCATGTCCTGATCTATGACGATGCCGGCGACCACGCCGCGCTACAGGCTGCCGAGGTCATCGCCGCCAGCGGCGCGAGTGTCGAAATCGTCACCCCCGACCGCAGTTTTGCTCCGGAGGTCATGGCGATGAATCTGGTGCCCTACATGCGCAGCCTGCAGGATCTGGATGTCACCTTTACCGTCACCTATCGCGTCGATTCGGTCGAGCGCCGCGACGGGCGACTGGTGGCAACGCTCGGCAGTGACTACGGTACGGTGCACAAGCAGCGGGTGGTGGATCAGGTGGTGGTCAATCACGGCACGATCCCGCTGGATGACTTGTATTTCGACCTGCGCGCGCATTCGAGCAACGGCGGCGCGGTGGAACAACACAACCTGATTGCCGGCAAGACGCAGGACATCGTCACCGACCCGCACGGACGTTTTCAGCTGTTCAGGATTGGTGACGCCGTGGCCGCACGCAACACCCATGCGGCCATTTACGATGCGTTACGGCTGATGAAAGACCTCTGAACGTGGCCCTCCCTTCTGTGTCGGGAGGGAAGTCGCCGTATCTGCCCACTACAGGCCGCGCCGGGCAACCTGGGCGCCGGCCTGTACGGCCCGACCCACGATGTCTTCGAGGTTCTGCCCGGTCATCGACTGCAACGCAGCCGCCGTGACCCCGCGATAAGCCATCAAGGCATCCAGCAGAGCTTGCGGTTCCCGCCCCGCCAGCAGTTGACCGCCGCCCACCACCACCGCCCGTGCCGCCCGCTGCGCAATCCGCGCGGGGATGCCGGCCGCTTCGGCCTGACTGGCGAGCGCAGCGCACAACAGCGCCGGAAACGCCGGCCCGGTACCGGACAACGCGCTCAGATAATCGATGCAGTCTTCATCGGGCACCTCGTCCGCCGTGCCCACGCATTCGAACAATCGCTGCAGCCAGTCGCGCTCTTCATCGGTCAAGGAGCCGGCCACGAACCACGGCGTATAGGATTGACGGATCTCCACCGCCGCGTTCGGCATGGCCCGCACCACCACTCGCGCGCCTGTCGCGGCACTGAGGGTGGACGCTGAAATCCCGGCCATCAGCGATACCAGCGTTTTGCCTCGGGCATCGATCTGCAACGCCCGAAACTGCTCGGGCCGGACCGAGAGCATTACAATATCGCTGCTGTCGACCAGCGACTGGTTGTCCTTCAACACGCGCACTCCCGGCGCAACATCAGCACTGCCCGAGCGGTTCGAGATCAGCAGATCACTCGGCCTGATAAATCCCAGGTCCAGCAACGATTCGGCAATCGCCTTTCCCAGCCAGCCCGTGCCGCCGATGATCCCCAGCGTTCTATTGGTCATCGGGCAGCGCCTCTTCGAAGGTTTCCACCAGTGGAACAAACACCCCCGGCTCCGTCTCGGCATAACCGAACTGACCGAAAAACCGGTCCAGCTCGCGCCGCTTGGGTGACTTTCCGGTGAACACGGTGACGTACTGCGGGATTCGCCGGAACCGCACGATCACGTCTTCGGTGGTTTTCATCGAGATGTAGCCGATCTGCGTGAGATAGATCGTCCGGGCACGGGCATCGGCCGCCCCCGGCTCGTAACCGAAACGGCGAAACATAGCGGCCAGCGCATTGATCCGCGCATCGTCGGCCAGCGCGATTTGCCCGGCGACTTCATCCGATTGCAACGCCCAGCTGCGCACGGCGAATTCAAACTGCGAATCGAACAACGCAGGGTTCAGCCAGCATTCGAAAACATTGAGGATCGCCTCGGACACGCTTTCGGCATAACGCTCGCACTGCCCCACCAGCCCACCGGTGTTCTTGTCCCGCCAGCGGGCCAGCAGCGCCGCGAGCAGTTGCTCCCGATCTTCGTAGAACCAGTAGAAGCTGGTGCGCGACAGGTTAAGGCGCTTGGCCAGCGGCATTACCCTGACCGCATCGACTCCGGATTCCTTCAAAGCCTCATACGCGGCGTCCAGCCAGACGTCCACAGAACCGCGCCATCCTGAATCCTGAGCCTTGTTTTTTGTCCGTCCTGCCTGCGTCATTGCAATGCACCTGTCTTTGAGACTTTGACCGGACTTTACACGGGGCGTACACGCAATGTACATCGGCGTACATTTTTCATTTTCGAACGCTCCTCAGCACCCATGGCGATCTCGATTCAATCGCTTGAAAACGCTGCCGAAAGGTCGGTTGTGCGTGCGCCAAAATCCCTGCATTGGACAGACATGACCGTTCGGCGCTTTTTCTGGCAGCCCCGCACAAACGGGTCTAGGGTTGCGTGGCTGGCAAAATGCTGGCCACTTGGCAAACGTCGCTCGACGAGCGCCATCAGCGGCACTGGAAGAAAAATCAGGGATGGTTTTTGTGCTTGCGCGGGTATTGCACTCTTGAAGAGTGAACGACCTATCCCTGTGTTTCGTTGCTTTCTATCAAGGACAGAAAGATGAACAACGTACAGGTGAGATTCCCCCGGTTGCCCTTTCGGCAAACCCCTTCATTGACGCCCGAGGCCAGGCCCGACGGTTTTGGCTGACGACGCTTGCGCGTGAGCCGGCGCTGCGGCGTCGCCCCTGCGCGAACCCGATTTACGGATTGATCAGATCCCGACGGATCAGGCTGTCACGTCACCGAGAATCCCGGTTGCCGGAATTCTGGCCGATGTCGTTCGCCTGCCTGTCAGGAAAGGCGCCCCTTCTGCGCAAGGGGTCGAGCGGCACACACCCACGAGGAAGGCCTCGATATGACCGGTTCAAACCACAACATCCCGCCCTACGGCGTCGCCATCCAGAGCGCGATCACTGGCGGCGATCTGCAGCAGATGAAGACTTTGTTGAAGCAGCGCGATTCAACGAAGCCGGAAGCGAAGGAGCTACAAACCGCGTACGAAAAACTGGCCAAAGAAGTTTCTCGACTGGAAAAACCTTAAGGCCATTTCCCACATTGCAATGGAGGCAATCAACATGTCAGCAACTCAGCAAAATGTCGGCTTGTTCCCGGTGAGCTACCGGATCGGTACGGGCCAGCCAGGGGCGCAGAATCTTGCGCTGAACCTGCTGGTGTCCACACCACAGCAGCATGTCACCGGCAACGCCGCCGTGACTCAGGCAACCAATCCGCCGCTCGACATCGACTCGGACGTCTGGGGCGAATACACCTACATGACGGTGATGAAGCCCGGTGTCAGCAAGATCCTGATCACCGCTCAGGGCAACCACGGCGGCCCCGGTTCCAACTCGATCATCAACTTCAAGATTCATCTGGTGGTCGGCACCGACTGGCGCGAAGGCGTGGCCAACTATGAGTACTTCGACGGCCAGCGCTGGCACGAACTGAACAACGTGCCGGCGCATCTGGTGGAGGTGCCGTCGAACGTCCTTCAGCCGTTCAATCCCGGCCCGGTGATCGAGCCGCACAAACCGGTTCTGCCGCTGTATGCCGCGCCGATTCAGGGCGCCATCGCCAGCGGTGATCTGGCCCAGATGAAAAGCCTGTCCGCACAGGCCAGACAGCAGCTGGAGCAATTACCGCTGCTGCGCAAAGCCGTGGACGACGCCAACAAAGAAATCAGCCGCGTGCAAAGTCGCTGATCGGCAATTGGAACCATCACTTTCACAAGGGAGCAGCATCATGTCGATCGGACTTTTTCACACCCGCCTCATCGCCAGTAACTCACTGTTGGGCGCACCGGTTCTGACCCTCGATATCGTGGTCGATACCGTCCGCAAAAAAGTCAGCGGAACCGCGAGCGTGTTTCAAAGCACCTGGCCACCGGTGAATTTCCATGCCCGGGTCTGGGGCGACTATTCCGAGGCCAGGCTCACGCCATCGACCGAGACCTACCTCATTCTCACCCTCGACGGCAGCCCGAGCGGCCCGCTGAGCCAGATCGCCCAGACCTTCCACCTCAAGGGCATTCTGAACGACTGGACCAGCGGTTTTGTCGATTACCGCTACAACGAAGGCGGCCAGTGGCAGGACGTGCGGCACGTCGCCGTGCATCAGGCGCCGAGCCTCGAGCCACTGCCGCCCGAGCATCATGTCCAGCCGCTGTATGCGGTGGCCATGCAAACGGCTCAGGCCAGCGGTGATCTGGCGCAGTTGAAAGTCGCCGTGCAGCAGGGCGAACAACAGCTGGCTCACGAGGACGCCTTGCGCGGTGCCCTTGCGCAGCTGAATGCGGAAATCGCGCGACTGGAAGCGCGCTAAGCGATACGGCCCGGGCGCGGTCATGGGTGACCGCGCCCGGTCTCCCAGCCAATCGAGGTCAGTCCACTCGTGCCGCGCACAGGCCCGTGCGCAAGGATCTCCCATGACAGACAACCGCCCTGCCCGCTACCTCAGCGACACCGATCTCAAACGCTACGTGCCGGTGCACGTGGTCTGGGAAATCACCCTCGCCTGCGACCTCAAGTGTCTGCATTGCGGTTCCCGCGCGGGGCATCGACGCCCCGATGAACTCAACACCCGCGAATGCCTCGACGTGATCGATTCCCTCGCCGCCCTCGGCACCCGCGAGATCACCCTGATTGGCGGCGAAGCCTATTTGCGCAAGGACTGGACGCAACTGATCCGCGCCATCCACGACCACGGCATGTACTGCGCGATCCAGACCGGCGGACGCAATCTGACGCCGGCGAAGATGCAGGCAGCGGTCGATGCCGGGCTCAACGGGGTCGGCATTTCCCTGGACGGACTCGCGCCGCTGCACGACAAGGTGCGCAACGTGCCCGGCTCGTTCGACAAGGCCGTCGACACCCTGCGCCGGGCCAAGGCGTCGGGGCTGGCGGTGAGCGTCAACACCCAGATCGGCGCGGCCACGTTGCCCGACTTGCCGGAGCTGATGGACACCATCATCGAACTCGGCGCCACCCATTGGCAGATCCAGATCACGGTGGCCATGGGCAACGCCGTCGATCATCCTGAGTTATTGCTCCAGCCTTATAAGCTGCTGGAAGTGATGCCGCTGCTCGCCCGGCTGTACCGCGAAGGGCTGGATCGCGGCCTGCTGATGAACGTCGGCAACAACATCGGTTACTACGGCCCTTACGAACATCTATGGCGCGGCTTCGGCGACGAGCGCGTGCACTGGAGCGGCTGCGCGGCCGGTCAGACCGTGCTCGCACTGGAAGCAGATGGCACGGTGAAAGGTTGCCCGTCACTGGCGACCGTCGGTTTCTCCGGCGGCAACGTGCGCAACATGAGCCTGCACGATATCTGGCACTACAGCGAAGGCATGCACTTCGGCCGCCTGCGCTCGGTCGATGACCTGTGGGGCTACTGCCGAAGCTGCTATTACAACGACGTCTGCCGGGGCGGCTGCACCTGGACGTCGCACTCGCTGCTGGGCAAACCCGGTAACAATCCCTACTGCCACTACCGAACCCTGGAATTGCAAAAACAGGGTCTGCGCGAGCGCATCGTCAAAGTCGAAGACGCCGCCCAACGCTCGTTTGCCGTCGGACGTTTTGACCTGATCACCGAACGCATCGACACCGGCGAAAAAGTCAGCAGCGTCAGCGACAGCGGGCAAGTGATCAAACTGGCCTGGATCAATCAGGGCCAGTCCTCCCCCGAGGAAGGACGCCTGCCGACGCAACTGGCCCTGTGCCGCGACTGCCTGCAATACATCCAGCCGCACGAATCGATCTGCCCGCACTGCCACGCCGACGTCGCCGCCGCCGAGGCCCGGCACCTGACCGACCGGGCGCGGCAGCAGGCGATCATGAAGACGCTGACCGGTTTGCTGGCGGGAGTGCCGGGTTCGTTGAGCTGAGACGGTGACGGCTGCCGTTTGCCCGCTCGCCGCGAAAAATCTCGAACTCGCTCAGTGGCGCTGCATCCAACGATTAAGCCAACGGAGGTCAGCGCCATGAACAACGACAGTAAAGCTCCACCCACCGATACGTCCGGCAAACCGGTCAATGTGGTGAAACGCGATCTTGAAGACCCGGACGACGACACCCGCGGCGTGGATGAGGTCATCACGCCCTCGTCGACCCGCACCAAGGAACAGGACGCTGAAGCGTTGCAACGCAAGGTCGACGAAATCGAACGCAAGGTTGCAGACGGCAACTGATCGGTTGGTCGAGGCAGGTCTTTGCCAGGTTTTCGGGCTACAGCGGTCGCGCCGGCTTGCATGGCGTTCGCTGAAAAGCCCGAAAAACCTGACCGGCGATACCGTCCGGGAAATAAGTAGCTGTTTTCCCTGAAATTTATTGGCTTCAGGGGTTCACAGAACGCAAGAGCGCTGGTAAAGTGCCGCCCACTGTTGCAGAGGTCCTCCCGGGACTGAAACCAATAGCTACAGGGGCGTCGCCAAGCGGTAAGGCAGCAGGTTTTGATCCTGCCATGCGTTGGTTCGAATCCAGCCGCCCCTGCCATTTTTTCCTCGTTTCACCCTCCTCCGCTTCACCTTTGCCTCAACGGCAAATCATTTCTTTGTATTCAACGTAATCGCCGAACGCACCAGCGCTTTCAGTGCCTTTGCATCGATCTTGTCGTCTTCGTGAACATCAATCGCCCGCCGGGTATTGCCCTCCAGACTGGCGTTGAACAGTCCTGATGGATCCTCCAGCGCCGCGCCTTTGGCGAAGGTCATTTTCACCACGGCCTTATAGGTTTCCCCGGTGCAGATGATGCCGTTGTGTGACCAGACCGGAACGCCCCGCCACTTCCATTCCTCGACAACTTCCGGATCCGCCTCATGAATGATCGCGCGGATCTCGGCCAACTTCTGGCCGCGCCAGTCGTTCAGTTCCTTGATTCTCGCGTCGATCAGCACAGAGGGATTCTCGGTCGCCGCGCCGCTGCTTTCCTTCCTCATATCCTTGTTCTCCCGAAAACCTTTTCCGCTATCCAGCGTAGCGCCGACTGCGCCAAACGCCGGGCAAAAAAAGCCCCGCAAGGTGCGGGGCAAAAGAATTGGTTGGTTGCGGCCAACCAAAGGAGCATCGTCAAAAGCGTTAACCGTCAGGCGTTACAGGCACTCCTGGGCAGCCCGTTCAAAACTCGACGGCATGAAACTCGAAGCCAGCAAGTGGCGCTCATACAAAAACACCTTGCCGCCGTCCTGTGCCTTGTAGGCTTCCAGGACGTTGTCCGCCGCCACCTTGCTCGGCACCACGATCCGGTAGCTGCGCTGGGTCTGCGATACGGTCGGGTTAAGCGCGCTGCCCTGCAGTTTCGGCACCACGCATTCGGCGTACTGGGCAGGCGTCTTGTGCGTCTGCAGGGTCAGCGTCGGATCGTTCGGCGCAGAGGCGCAAGCGGTCAGCAACAAACTGGCAGAAGCCATGGCAGGGATAAAAAAGGCACGCATGGATAAAATCCTGAAAATAAAAGGTTCGGTTCTTCGGCAACGTTCAGTGTCACGGGCACTGCCGTTGCCGTTTTTGATTAGGCTGTTCAGCCTGCACTCACCAAGGCTTTGAGCGAGTCATCGAACTGCTTCAAGGCACTCAGTTGCAGGTTGCGCTGCTGTTCAATCCCGGCAGCGATTTCGGGCGCTGCCTTGTTGTGTACCCACACCGAAGGCAGTTGCTTCTCCACCGCGCCTTCGGCCTTGCCGATGTATTGCAGGTTGGCGTCGTAGAAGCGTGCAGCGAACCGCGCTTCGACCTGACTGTTGCGTTGGGTCAGCAGCCGGTTGTGGGTGTCGAGCATCACCACCACGTCCGGATGGGCCTGCACCAGCGCATCGAGGCTGTCGTAGACGGTCACCGAGAGAAACTGTTGTTGCAGCGAACTCATCAGCCAGTCGATGGCCAGTTCCGGATCGGAGCTGTCGACGAAGGCGTCACGGATTCGCGCATCGAGCGCATCCTTGGCACCGTTCACCGCTACATCGTGGTAACGCTCGAGGTATTGCAGGTTGTCCAGGGTGTTTTCGCTGTACAGCACACCGACGGTTTGCGAGTGCTGCAGCGCGGCGCTGCTGCCGGCGACGGGCAGAAAATGGCACGACCGGGCGTCGTCTGCGTAGGCTGGGGCTACGGAAGCGGCCACTCCGCCCATCAGCAGGGCGACTACAGCCAGTCGGGTCAAAGTCTTCATCGCGCAATTCCTTCAGCGGTGTGTTCGATGGAGGCGATTTTCCGCCCATCGGCGCCAAAGCAGAACTTGCGTTTCTTGATGGTCACTATTACTTGAACCAATAGTTGCGCGGCGTGCAGACTGCTGCACACTCAATCACAACGAAAACAGATGAGGATTACCCGTGCGAACCTTTGATCTGATCCGCGATGCCGTCCTGCCCGAATTCCGCGACCGGGTGGCCGAATACCTGGTCGAATACGAAACCGTGCTGGGCCAGTCAGCGGACAATTCGGAGTCGGTGCGGGCCGCGGCCAATCAGTTGCGCGGTTATCTGCGCGGCCTCAATACCACCCGAGTGCTGGGTATGGCGGACTGGGAAGAACTCGACCGGCGCGTGCTGAACACCTGGCTAGCGCCCGCTCGATGACACGCTAGACTCTTCAGGCTGCGCCCGCAGCGCCAGACCTGGAGGTGTCCCATGAGCAATAACACCGAACCTACGACATTCACCGGCTGGGCCGCCACTTCGGCCGGTGCGCCGCTGGAGCGCTTCAGTTACGACCCCGGCCCGCTGGGCGATGAGGAGGTCGAAGTCGCCGTGGAATATTGCGGCGTATGTCACTCCGACCAGTCGCTGATCGACAACGACTGGGGCATCAGCCAATACCCGTTCATTCCCGGCCATGAAGTGGTCGGCCGCATCGTGCGCACAGGCCCGCAGGTACGCGGCCTGGAAGTCGGCCAGCGTGTGGGGATCGGCTGGTACAAGGGCAGCTGCATGCATTGCTCGTCCTGCATCGGCGGTTCCCATCACCTTTGCGCTACGGCCAAACCGACGATCATCGGCAGCCATGGCGGATTCGCCGATCGCCTGCGCACCCATTGGGCGTGGGCGCTGAAACTCCCGGACAACCTCGACCCGGCCCTCGCCGGCCCGTTGTTCTGCGCCGGCTCCACGGTCTTCAATCCGCTGGTGGAATTCGACATCAAGCCGACCGATCGGGTCGGCGTGGTGGGCATCGGCGGCCTCGGTCACCTGGCGCTGCGGTTTCTCAATGCCTGGGGATGCGACGTCACTGCCTTCACCTCATCCCTGAGCAAACAGGACGAAGCCAAACGCCTCGGTGCCCACAAGGTCGTCGCCTCGACCGACAGCGAGGCGCTGAAAGCGATTGCCGGCACCCTCGACTTCCTGCTGATCACCGCCAACGCCAACCTCGACTGGACGGCCATGCTCGCCACCCTGCGCGGCAAGGGCCGGCTGCACTTCGTCGGCATCGTGCCCGACGCGATTCCGGTGCACGTGTTCAACCTGATCCCGCAACAGAAATCCCTGTCAGCCTCCCCAGTCGGCTCGCCTGCCACGGCGGCGACCATGCTGGAGTTCTGCGCGCGGCATCAGATCCTGCCGCAGGTGGAGGAATTTCCGATGAGCAAGGTTAATGAAGCAGTCGACCATCTGCGCAGCGGCAAGGCGCGGTACAGGATTGTGCTGAACGCCAGCAAATGAAGGATCGGCGCGCCGGTTGCCATCGGCGCGCCAATCATTTCATATAGAACTCAATTGAATTAATAAATAAACAATCATTATTTATCGTTATAAAAATCTCGGCGTACTCTCACCTCATCCCGTCATTGAACACAGTGAAGTGCGCCATGAAACCGACTGACAACCTGATCGACTTCGCCGTTTACCGCAAACGCCGCCACGCCCAGCAACAGGCCCGGCTGATGTGGGAAATGTATGCGCGCAATGCCGGTTATCAGGCTTACCAGTGGGTGCAGGCCGCTCGTTCCAGCGAGACGCGTCAAGCGTGAACGCGCGTGAACCCTCGCGCTTTCTGGCGAGCGCCGATGAACCTGTGCTGGATCTGAACAACCTCGAATCCCTGGAAGAAGACCCGATCTGTGAACGTGTCGCGCAGAACCTGCAACGCCTGCGCGGCAAGCGGCACCTGTCGCTCGATGCACTCGCCCGCCAGTGTGGCGTGAGTCGGGCGATGCTGGCGCAGATCGAGTCCGGGCGCAGCGTGCCGTCGATCAAGGTGCTGTGCAAAATCGCCAAGGGTTTGAAGGTGTCGGTGGCAGCGTTTCTGGAGCACCGCGCGTTTGAAGGCGTGGCCGTGTTGTCGGCGAGCCAGAGCAAGCGGCTGGTCAGCGCCAGCGGTGCCTTTGTCAGCCGTGCGCTGTTTCCTTTTGATGTGGCGCGCCAGTCGGAATTCTACGAACTGCGCCTGAGCCCGCTGGGCGAAGATCAATCCGAGGGCCACGGCCCGGGCGTGCAGGAAAACCTGGTGGTGGCCCAGGGCGTGCTGGAGATCAGCGTCAACGACGAGCGCTATCTGCTGTCGACAGGCGACTCGATCCTGTTTTACGCCGACCAGCCCCATCGTTATCGCAACCCTGCCGACAGTGAAGCGGTGGCGTATCTGGTGGTGACCTACCCCGAACGCCTGGACTGACAGACAGACAACAAAAAGCCCGACCGGGAATTTCCCGGTCGGGCTTTTTCATGCGCTGGCGCAAATCAGCAGGTGCAGCACATCATCGGCATGCCGTTGCAGCTCATCATCATCGGCATGCTGCAGTCGTTCATCATTTTCATCATCAGGGCGCAGCAGTTTTTCATCATGTCCATGTTCATGCCCGGCATCGGCATGATTTTGCACATCATGCAGTCGGCCATCATGGTGCATTCCATCACGCACTTCATCGATGGCATCGGCATGCCCATCATCGGCATCGGCATCATCATGTTCATCATCGGCATGGCCATGGCCGCCGGGGACATGCACATCATGCTCATGTTGCCGCAATGCATCATCATCGGCATGCCGCAGTCCATCATCATCTGCATCATTTCAGCGCTGTTCTTGAACATGGCCATGTCCATGCCAGCGGCCGGCATCATCTTGCACATCATGCCGTCGTCCATCATGTCGCAGCTCATGGTCGCCATCATCATCGGCATGCCCGTCATCGGCATCATCGGCATGTTGGCGTTCATCGGCATTTGCATCTGCATGGCGTTCATCATGGTGTAGCTCCCTGAGGATTAAGAACTGGATGAGAAGTTGATGGAGCGGATTCTAAGGATTGAAAAATCCGCAACAAGCTGTCCATCGAGCAGCAAAAAGTGCTGTTCAAACGGTTCAAGTGCAGCGTTCCGTGCGACTTGAACCGTTGCAGCAGCAGAGTAGACGCCATGACAGATACGGCAAATGCGCGAGCAGGTTTTTAAATGTCATGGATATGCGATCCAACACCAAGCAAATAACTTAAAGAAATAATCGTTCTAACCGGCGCGCATTATTTTCACTGTATTTGCTTATTCCATTAGTTCAGCGACGATCCACTTTTTAATCTTTTATTGCTATTAACCGTCCCCTCTATAATTCGGGACAGTTCTTAACAATAAGGAAGTTCCATGCCGCAACGTTTACTACTGGCAGCACTGTTCCTGGCGGTCGCCGGGTGTGCCAGCCCTCCTCCGGTTTCCGTGCATACCAAAGATCCCGCCAGTTCGACCCTGCAAGGCGATGCCACGCGACCGGCGCAGGCGCAGTGGGTGCGCACCGAGTTGTATTTCTCGGTGGGGCCGCTGGAAGGCAAGGAAGGTGTGGTGAGCCCGGCGCGCTGGCGCGAGTTTCTCGATCAGGAAGTAACGACGCGGTTCCCGGACGGGTTCAGCGTGTTCGATGCCTATGGGCAGTGGAAGGACCACGACGCGAAAGTGCCCGAGCGACTGGCGACCAAGGTGATTGTGATCCTGCACGAAAGCAGCGCGAAACGTGAGAGTGACATTGAGGCGATTCGTTTGGCTTATAAGCGGATTACGGGGGATTTGTCGGTGTTGCGGTTGTCGCAGCCGGCGGTTGTGTCCTTCTAATCTACGCTCCGTTGCAGAGCCTGCCGAGGTGTCGACACCAGGCGGCTCAACCCGGCCAGCAACAACGCGCCAACCATCAAAACCCCGATCCCCAAAAACGCCCCCAACCCCACCACTGTCACGCTGGAATACAGCATGTACACGCATAGCCCAAAAAACAGCAGCGGCAAAACCGGATAAAACGGCACCCTGACCGGCCGGGGGATCTCGGGGAAACGCCGCCGCAGAATAATCAACGCCAGACTGCTCAGACTCAGAAACAACCAATACACCGGCGTCAGATACTCAACCATGGTGTTGAAACCGCTCTGGGTAAAACTGCCAAATAACACCAGCAACAATGCTACCGCCCCCTCCGCCAACAACGCCTTGCGCGGGACGCCATCGCGCTCATCCCACTCACCGAAGCGGCGCAATTGCGCCACATCGCGGGCGGCGGCGTAGGTGGTGCGGGCGCCGACCAGCAAGGTTGAGTTGATAGTGGCGATGGCCGCGATGCCAACCATCAGCAGAATCAGCAGCACGCCCGGGGCACCGAAGGCGCGGTTCAATAACTCCACCGCCGGCGCGTTGCTCGCCGCCAGGCCTTCGAATCCCAGCCCTTGGACGAACGCCCAGTTCAACGCCAGATAGATCGCCATCAGCACCGTCAGCGCACCGAGCATGGCGATGAGGATCCCGCGTCGACCGTCGCGCACTTCAGCCGATAACGTCGCCGCATCGCTCCAGCCGCCGAAGGCCAGAAACACAAAGATCATCGCCGCAGAAAACCCTGCCGCGCCGGTGTGTTCGGGCACCACCGGATCACTGGGCAGCGTCGGTTCGATCCCTTGCCACGCCAGCCAGACTCCGGCGCTGGCAATGCTCAGGAACCCGAGAGCAAGCAGCCCGACCAGCACCGTCTGAGTCATGAAACCAGTGTGCTTGCCCGTCAGATTCAACAGCACCAACGCAGCAATGATCGCACCGGCAAACACCCCGGATCCGTAATGCCCCAGCGGCACAACCGCATTGAAGTAGTCGGCAAACATGAACGCCGACAACGCGATCCACCCGGTGTGCATCACCGAGAACCGCGACCAGGCAAACAGGAAACCCATACGCTCGCCGTAAGCGGTGCGCAGGAAATGATAGTCACCGCCCGGATGCGGGAACGCGGTGGCCATCTCGGCAAAGCACAAGGCCCCGGCCATCGACGCCAGTCCGCCGAGCACCCAGACCCAATAGAAATGTTCCGGCCCGACGTTCAAGGCTACGGTCGGCGCGGTTTTGAGAATATCGGTGGTGATGACCATGCCCAGCGTGATCAGCAATGCCTGGAACACCGGCAGGTGCCGCTTGGGGCCATTGGTTTGAGTCATGAAGGTTCCCGCTGATGATCCGCCATCCATGGCGGAAAAGACTCAGAAGCCGTAAGTGGCGGTGGCGTAGTAATAAGCGCCGTTGGTGCCGATCGGCGACAGCACGTCGTACGGCAGGTTACCGCCGTAGTTGATGGCCGAGCCGGAGCGTTCCGGGTAGTTGTCGGTCAGGTTGTTGCCGCCCAGGGCGATACTGAATTTCGGGGTGAATTTGTAGGTCACCTCGGCGTCCAGCTGCCACACCGCGCCATAGGTTTGCTCCGGCTGCGAGTCGCCGAAATCGAACACCCGAGTGGTCTCGCCCTGACGGGTCAGACGCCCGAGCAGGCCCCAGTGTTCGCTGGTCCAGTTGGCGGAAAACACGAAGCGATCCTTGGGCGCAGCATCGGTCAGGGTGTTGCGTTCCTCGACGCCGACCAGCGCGTCATTGCCGATGCCCAGCGCTGTCAGTTGCGACGGCGTGCCCTTGGTGCTGGTGACCTTGGTGTGGTTGTAGGTGTACGCGGTGGTCAGTCCCAGTTGCCCGTCGTAGAACGGCTGATGGTAGTTGAGCACCAGTTCGGCGCCGTCGGTGCTGGTGTCGGCGGCGTTGGTGAAGAAGTTGACGTCGTGGACGCCCGGCACGCCGAAGTTGTCGTTGATGTAGCTTTCCAGCGCGTCGCTGCCGATTCGCTGGGACAGGGTGATGCGGTCTTTGACGTCAATGCGGAACACGTCGAGCGACGCATCGAAGCGCTCGTTCAACTGGAACGTCAGGCCGAGGCTGAAGTTCTTCGAGGTTTCCGGATCGAGTTTTTCTGCGCCCAGGGCACGGGCAATCGGATCGTTGACTGACAGCACGCGGATATCGGTGAGCGTGCCGCCGTCGCCGAAGTTGCTGGTGGTGTTCTGGAAGCCACTCTGGGCCAGCGACGGCGCGCGGAAGTTGTTCGACACCGCACCGCGCAACGCCCATTGATCGGTCAGCTTGTAGCGACCGCTGAGCTTGCCGGTGAGTTTGCTGCCGGCGTCATCGTAATGTTCCCAGCGCGTGGCGGCATCGACGAAGAAGCGATCGGTGAGATCACCGGACAATTCGGCGTAGGTGCCGAACACGTTGCGATCCAGATCCGACTCTTCACTCGGGCGCAGGCCGTTGGCGCCATCGGCCCCGGAGCCGATGTAAGAGGCTTCGTCCCCGGCAAATGTCAGGTAGTTTTC
Source organism: Pseudomonas sp. B21-021 (assembly GCF_024749205.1). NCBI lineage: Bacteria > Pseudomonadati > Pseudomonadota > Gammaproteobacteria > Pseudomonadales > Pseudomonadaceae > Pseudomonas > Pseudomonas sp. B21-021. The sequence goes on along the minus strand of NZ_CP087192.1, from coordinate 2,831,780 downwards.
GTAGCGATATTCACCGCCCACCGCCAGCACGAACGAGCGGCCGCCAAGGCGCAATTCGCGGCTGAAATCCAGGTTGGTGGTGGTCTGGCGCAACTCGTAGTCGCCAGTGTCGAAGCGGGTCGGCGAGTCTGCGCCGAGGCTGACGTTGAGGGTGCGACGGGTTGCCGATTCGAAGCGGTTGCGACCGTGGGTGACGCTGCTGTCGAAATCCCAGTCGTCGCCGATCAGACCTTTGTAACCGGCGGTGGCGGAGATGTCGGTGTTGTCGCCCAGCGATTGCGGCAGATAGCCGTTGGGGTAGAACTGCGGCTGCTCGGACGGGTAGCGGTAGAACTCGGCGCCGGTGGTGTGGCGTTCGTTGTAGGTGCCGAAGCTGTAGGCCTTGCCGCCGGCCAACGGCAATTCGCCGTTGAACCAGGCGTTGACGTCCCGCGCCACGCCGTCGCCCATCACGTAGTTGCGCTGGCCCGGGGTGTCGGCGAAACCGTCGTAGCCGGCGCGGTTGGTCGGGTTGCGATCCTTGTACTCGGTACCGCCGCGAATGAAGCCGCCCTCCTCGCCCAGCCGCGTGCCGATCTTGGCGGTGGTCACGCTGTTCTGGCCGTCGGTGGTGGTTTTGCCGATGGCATCCTGATGGGTGTGGTAGGCGCCGTAGCTGGTGGACACTTCGCCGCCTTCGGGGGCGTCGTCGAGGATGATGTTGATCACCCCGGCAATTGCGTCGGAGCCGTACTGCGCGCCGGCGCCGTCACGCAGTACTTCGATGCGTTTGATCGCGCTGATCGGGATCGAGTTGAAGTCCACCGGCGCCGTGCCGCGACCGATTTTCGACGAGTCGTTGACCACCGCCGAGGTGTGCCGGCGCTTGCCGTTGACCAGCACCAGCACCTGATCCGGGCTCATGCCGCGAAGCTGCGCGGCGCGCACATGGTCGGCGCCGCCGGAGTTGGACTGGCGCGGAAAACTGAACGACGGCAACAGCGTCTGCAACGCCTGGCCCAGCTCGCCGCCACTGGCGCCGGCGGTCTTCAGGTCCTCGGCGGTCAGCACATCCACTGGCACCGGCGAATCCAGCACCGTACGAGCGGTGCCCCGGGTGCCGGTGACTAGCACGGTACCCAGCCGTGTATCATCGTCGACGCGCGCGGAAGTCTCTTCGGCATGCGCAGGAAGTTGCCAGATTGCACTGACAACAGCGATGGCGAGTAATGAACGCGAACGGTGAATCATGCGACAGCTCCTTGAATCGCAGTTAATAACCGGCCGCTGCCGAATCATGAAGTGTCGGCAATCGGTGTACGGCAATTTCTGCTGTAGTTTTGATATTCAGAAAGGCAGCCAAGTGTGTTGGACAACTATCGGCTGTTAGAGCGCAAGAACCCCAAAGTTAGTAGACCCCCTGATTACCGATGCTAGACGAGCGCTCGCCTGCCGCAAAAGAACCAATAACGCTTAGGTTATGCCCGACGAATGGAGTGTTTCCTGAGCAACACTTGTGTTTGCGCAACAACATGAACACCCAACTAACCAACAACTAATCACGCACAAAAACGCACTCCACGTTGTTGTAGAGAGCGTTATTAATCTGTGTTTTTTCGGCGCGAAGTTAGATGCTGTCAGTCGAAGTCCTTTTCCCGCCAGGCATCTTCGGCAATGTCCAGCGCATCGCCGCTGAAGCGCTGTTCAATGAACGGATCGGCGTGCAAGTGAAAGCCGTTGCGCTCCCAGAAACCCGGTTGTTCCTGATCGGTGAATTCGAGCCCGCGCAGCCATTTCGCGCTCTTCCAGAAGTATCGCCCCGCCACCACCAGCCGCAGCGGCCAACCATGCTGCGCGGTCAGCGGCTGACCGTCGTAATGGGTGGCCAGCAGGCTGTCCGGGTGCAGCAGGTCATCGAGACGCAGGTTGGTCTGGTAATCGTGATCGGCGTGGGCCATGACGAAGGACGACGTCGGCCGGATGTCCAGGGCCTGCAACAGGTCTTGCAGGTGCACCCCGCTCCAGCGGGTGTCGAACTTCGACCAGCGTGTCACGCAATGAATGTCGCATTGCAACGAGCGTTGCGGCAGCGCTTGCAGATCGGCGTACCTCAGTTCGACCGGGTTGGCCAAGGTGCCGAACAGGCGCAGCGACCACGTCGCCAGGTCATACGCCGGCACCTCGCCTTCGTGCAGGATCGGGAAACGCTCCGTCAGCACCTGCCCCGGCGGCAGCCGTTCGCCCAGCGCCACATCGGCTTTCGGCGAACGGCTCTTGCGCAGGCGCGCAGCCTTGTCGTGCATGTCGGTTCCTCAGTTCGCCACGGGAATCCACGGTGCCCGCGCGACATTGGCGGTGTCACCGAAGGCCGGCAGTTTCTGCCCCAGGTCCCGTACGTTTTTCACGTCCAGATCCAGCAGTTGCTGACGGGTGATCAGGGTCGGTGGCACCAGCACCTTATGCCCCGGATTTTCCCCGGCGATCAGCATCGCCAGGCTGCGCACGCTGATCGCGCCGGCCACTTGCGGATTGACCGCAGCGGTGGCGGCCCAGGCGCTGTCCGGCTCTTTCATGATCTGGATGTCGGCGGTGGAAATATCGGCGCTGTAGATCTTCAATTTGCGGCTCAGACCCGCCTCATCGACGGCGATCTTCGCGCCTTTTGCGAACTCGTCGAACGGCGCAAAAATCACGCTGATCCCCGGATTGGCCCGCAACACGGCGCTGGCCTGATCCGCCACCGAGTTGGCAATCGGCGGATTGAGCGTGCCGAAGCGCGCCTTTTCGATGATCCCCGGATTGCTCGCCTTGACCTGGCTCCAGATCTCGTCGCGGCGCTCCATCGGCGTAAAGCCGCTGATGTAAACGTACCCGGCGTCGAAGCGGGTGCCGTTGTCCTTCACCGCTTGATCGAGTGCCAGCCGCGCCAGCGCGTGGTGATCCTGCTCGACCTGGGTCACCTGTGGCGTGTTCAGATCGACGTCGAACGCGACGACCTTGATGCCTTTGGCGAGCGCCCGGTCGATCGGGCCTTTGAGGGTTTCCGCCAGACCCAACTGGACGATGATGCCGTCGACGCCGAGGTCGGCGGCCTGATCGATCATCTCGCCCTGGCTCGCCGCCTGTTGCCGCGCGTCGAACACCCGCAGGTTGGCGCCCAGCGCTTCGGTCTGTTTCTCGACACCGCGCAGATAGGCTTCAGGGAAATCCCCGGAAAACAGATAGCCCACCAGCGCGATTTGAACCTGACCTTTATCGAACGGCGCCGGTGCGCCGGGCAAGGCCTTGGCCTGGGCATTGAGGGCCAGCGCCGAGAGCAACGCCCCGGCGAGGCAATGACGTGCGAACTGCTTGATTGAACCGTGCATGGATCTTTCCTTGAAGCATCAATAAAACGGCTCAGCGCGCCCGATGCGCGAGGCCGAAGGTGAACATCAGGGCCAGCACCAGCACCAGTCCCTTGACGAAATCCTGCGCGTAATACGGCGCGTTGAGCATGGTCAGGCCGTTGAGCAACGAAGCCACCAGCAACGCGCCGACCAGCGTGCCGAACGCGTTGGGCTTCTTCGCCCCGAGTACGGCAAAACCGATCAGCGCAGCGCCCAGCGCGTCAAGCACCAGCCCGTTGCCGGAGCTGACATCACCGCGCCCCAACCGCGCCGCCAGCAGCAAACCACCGAGCGATGCGAGCAGCGCCGAGAGCACGTAAGCCAGCAACTTGAAGCGCTGCACCGGCGCACCGGCCAGACGCGCCGCCTGCTCGTTGCCGCCAATCGCATAGAACAACCGGCCGATGCGCGTGCGTTCGAGAAACAGCCACACCGCCACCGCGACCACCGCCGTGATCAACACCGGAACCGGCACGATGTCCCACAGCCGTTCGCGGCCCAGCGCCAGAAACAACGCACTGAACGAACCCTCGGCTTCGTCGCCGTTGGGTAAAGTCATGCCCACCGCAATCGAGCGCCCGCCCGTGGGAATCAGTTGCACGCCGATCACCAGGAACATGCTGCCGAGCGTCGCGAGAATGTCCGGCACGCGCATCTTCACGATCAGCCAGCCGTTGAGCAGCCCGACCAGCGCGCCGCCCGCGAGGCTGATCAGCACCGCCGGCACCGCGCCCCAACCGAGTACCACCATCACGTAACTGGCGATCATCAGGCTCATGGCCGCCACCGCGCCGATCGACAAGTCCAGCCCGCCCACGGCCATGGTCAGCGTCACGCCCAATGCCAGCAGCGCGACAATCGACACCGACTGCAGAATGCTGAACAGGTTGCCGACGCGCAGGAACGCCGGTTCCGCGACACTGAAAAACACCACGATCAACGCCAGCACCCACAGCAGGCCGTAGCGGATCAGCGCTTGCACGAAGCGCTCGGACGACGCCGGGGTGGATGACAACAGGGAACTCGAATCAGGCACTCGCTCTACTCCTTGGCGCGGCTTGAACAAAAGAATTTTGCGGATCGCTGCCGGCCAGCGCCGCGACCAGGGTGGCGCGATCCAGCCCGGCACGCGGGTACTCGGCCACCACCGCGTGATCGCGCACCAGCAGAATCCGGTCGGCGATCTCCAGCGCCTCATCGACGTCCGAACAGATCACCAGCGTGGCGCGGCCAGCGGCGCTGTCGCGCAGCAGTTGGCCGATCTCGCGCCGGGCACGCACATCGACGCCCTGAAATGGCTCGTCGAGGATCAGCACCCTGCCCTCGCCGAGCAGCCAGCGACCGAGCACGACTTTCTGCTGATTACCGCCGGACAACGCGCTCATCGGCACATCGATGCCGGCGGTCTTGATTCCCAGCGCCGAGACTTGCGCCTCGACCGCCGCTGCTTCGGCACGGTTGCGGATGAAACCACCACGGGTGAAGCGTTCGAGGAACGGCAAGGTCAGGGTTCGACGCAATGAAAAATCCGGCACCAACGATTGGCTCGCGCGATCTTCGGCGGCGAAGAACACACCACTCTGGATCGCCTGCCGGGGCGAGCCCGGTTGCCAGTCGGTGCCGTCCAGTTGCAGAGAGCCGGACACCGGTTTGCGCAGCCCGAACAGCACTTCGGCGATTTCGCTTTTGCCGGCGCCGAGCAACCCGGTCAGCACCACCACTTCGTTTTCGTGCAGGGTCAGATCGAAAGCCTGGGTGCGCGGCAGGATTTTCACGTCGCGCAGTTTCAGCACTTCGCGCCCCGCTGCTCGCGGTGCGTAGACGTGAGCTTCCAGCGCCTGACCAAGCATCGCTTCCAGCGCCTCGGGCAATTGCCGGGCACTGAACTCACCGGCCAGTTGCCCGTCACGCAACACCACGGCGCGGTCGGCCACCCGTTGAAGATCGGACAGCCGATGGGAGATGTACAAAATCGCCACACCACGACTGCGCAAGGTGTCGATCAGCCCGAACAGGCGCTGCGCTTCGGCATCCGACAGGGCCGCCGTGGGCTCGTCGAGAATCAGCAGTCGCGGTTGCAGCGCGAAGGCGCGAGCCAGCACCACCAGTTGCCGTTCGGCCTGGCCGAGGTGTTCGATCGGCTGCTCCAGCGGCAGCACCAGCCCGAGGCCGGCGGCGATGCTCGCGGCGCGTTCCAGCAGGCGTTTGCGATTGAGCCAGAAGTCGGCGTCGGGACGGCACAGTTCATCGAGCAGCAGGTTTTCCGCCACACTCAATCCGGGCGCGATGCCTTCATTGATCTGCTGATGGACCGCGACGATGCCGAAGCGGCGCGCCGACAGCGGCGAACTGAAATGCCGGGGCTGGCCATCGATCCAGATCTCGCCGCCCTCGTGGGTCTGGCTGCCGGCGAGGATCTTCACCAGCGTCGATTTGCCCGCACCGTTGGCGCCGAGCAGCGCCACCACTTCGGCAGGAAAAATATCCAGGCTGACCCGGTCCAGCGCCCGGTTCGAGCCAAAGGTCTTGCTCAGTTCACGTACACGAATCAGTGGTTCGGAGACCACGGCGACAGGCGCACCCATAAAATTCCTTAACGTCGATGAGCCAGCGAACGCACCAGTCGATCGCCCAGGCTTTGCACGCCCTGGACGAGGATGACCAACACCACGACGGTGGCGACCATCACTTCATTGTTGAACCGTTGATAACCGTAGCGGATCGCCAGATCGCCCAGTCCGCCACCGCCGATGACCCCGGCCATGGAAGAAAAACCGATCAGCATCACCAGCGTCAGAGTGATGCCCGCCAGCAGGGCCGGCAGCGCTTCGGGCAACAGCACTTTGAAAATCACGTGGCGGATGTCACCGCCCATGGCGAGGATCGCTTCGATCCGGCCCTTTTCGACTTCATCCAGGGCGTTCTCGACGATCCGCGCAAAAAACGGAAAGGCGCCGATGGTGATCGGTACCACGGCGGCGGTGCTGCCCAGCGTGGTGCCGACCACCAGCCGGGTCAGCGGGATCAGGGCAATCAGCATCACCACGAACGGCAGCGAACGCCCCAGATTGATGATCGCCCCCAAGGCTTGATTGAGCCTCGGCAACGGGTACAGACCCTGACGGCGGCTGATGAACAGCAACACCCCCAGCGGCAAACCGATCAGCAAGGTGAACAACCCGGCGAGCAGCACCATGTACAGGGTCTCACCGGTGGCGTTGAGCACCAGTTGCAGGATTTCATTCCAGTCGATCACGCGGTTCATGAGTGGGCCGCCCGTACGCCGTATTGCCGCAGAAAGCTCAAACCGGGCGCGTCATGTCCCAGCGGCAAGCCGCAACTGGGCCGCAGTGAAGCGCCGAGGGTGGACTGCGGATCGGCCAGCAATCGGGCCACCGGCCCCGCCTCCACCAGTTTTCCATTGGCCATGGACGCGGCGTGATCGCAGATCGACTTGACCACGTCCAGTTCGTGGGTAATCAGGACGATGGTCAAACCGAGCTGGCGGTTGATGTCGCGCAACAGCTCCAGAATCGATGCGGTGGTTTCCGGGTCGAGGGCGCTGGTGGCTTCGTCCGACAGCAGATACGCCGGCCGCGCCGCCAGGGCCCGGGCGATCCCGACCCGCTGTTTCTGCCCACCGGACAGTTGCGATGGAAAGGCTTCGGCCTTGTCGCCCAGGCCCACCAGTTCCAGCAGTTCCCGAACCCGTTCGTGGCGCTGTGGTTTGGCGACTTTGGCGATTTCCAGCGGCACCGCAACGTTGTCGAACACGTTGCGCGAATGCAGCAGGTTGAAGCCCTGAAAGATCATGCCGATGCGCTGACGCTGGCGGCGCAGTTCGCTATCGGACAGCGCCGTGAGGTCTTCGCCGTCCAGCAAAATCCGCCCGGCATCCGGGCGCTCGAGCAGATTGAGGCAACGCAGCAGCGTCGATTTACCCGCGCCACTGCGCCCGAGAATTCCGTAGATCGCACCATCGGGAATGCTCAGCGACACCTGATCCAGCGCCGGGGTCGACGCTGACGGATAGGTCTTGCTCAACTGCTCGACGACGATCATGGCTTGACGTCCGCCACCGGAATCACCGAGCCCTTGAAGTTCTCGGCGATGTACTTGGCGACTTGCGGCGAAGTCAGGTCCTTGGCCAATTGCTGGATGCGCGGATCGTTTTCCAGTTTCGGCGTGGTCACCAGAATGTTGGCGTAAGGGTTGTGTTCGGCCTTCTCCAGACCCAGCGCATCCTTGGCCGGCACCAACCCGGCTTCCAGCGCGTAGTTGCCGTTGATCACTGCCAGATCCACGTCGTCCAGTGCGCGGGGCAGTTGCGGCGATTCGATTTCGAGAATCTTCAGGTGTTTCGGGTTTTCCGCGATGTCCTTGGGCGTCGCCTGATCGGCCGCCGGGTCATTGAAGCCGGGCTTGAGCTTGATCAGGCCGTTGTCCTGCAACAGGTACAGCGCGCGGCTCAGGTTGGTGACGTTGTTCGGCACGGCGACCGTGCCTTTGTCCGGCACCTGGGCGAAGGTTTTGTGGCGATGGGAATAGATGCCCAGCGGTTCGATGTGCACCGTGGCGGCCACCGCGAGTTTTTCACCGAGGGCCTTTTCCTGGGATTGCAGGTACGGCAGATGCTGGAAGTAGTTGGCGTCCACATCGCCGTGCACCAGCAGCTCGTTGGAGTTCACACCCTGTGGGATCTCGATCACCTTGAGGTTGAGCTGCGGGTCGAGTTTCTGGATGTACGCCAGAATCTGCGCGTGGGGCACCGGGTCGGCGGCAACGCGCAATGGCTCCAGCGCTTGAGCGCCAAACGAAGTCACCAGCGCGCCGAGGACGGCCAGGGTTAGGCCTGCTTTTTTCAACACTGCTTTTTTCAACATGAGAAAGGTCCTTTTGCGAGTGATGGATCAGGCGTTGGCGGTCTTGCGAAGCGGTGTGCTGGTATTCGACGCATCGGCGTAGAAGCGCTGAGCAACATCGGGATGGGAGCGCAGTCGGCCCTTCAGATAATTCCAGCCGACATCGCGGAACAACGGATTGAGCGGATCACTGGCCGGGCCGCGAGCCTCACGCAGCAACGCCGTCGGCAAGGGATAAAGCGGCACCACTGCATCCAGTTGCGCGCCGAGGAAAAACGCGATGGACAAGCGCTCGCTTCCCACCGGTGGAGAGACCACCCGATGCACCGTGGCACGCAGATAACCGTTGGTAGCCAGCTCCAGCAACTCGCCGATGTTCACCACCAAGGTGTTGCCCCGAGGCAGCGCATCGATCCAGCGCCCCTCTTCGATTTCCACTTGCAGGCCGGCCTGCCGGTCTTGCAGCAGGAAGCTGAGAAAACCCGAATCCTTGTGCGCGCCGACGCCCTGATTGCTCGCCGTCGAGGCTTGCCCCGGATAGCGCATCAGCTTGATGTGTTCGTTGGGTTTGTCGCCGTATAACCGGTCGAAGGCATCTTCCGGCAGCGACAGTGACTGGGCGAATGCGCGCAGCAGGCGCAGCGACATTTGGGTCATGGCTTGCTGCCAGTCGAGCAGCAGCGGCTTGAGTTGCGGCAACGCTTCGGGCCATTGATTCGGCCCTTGCAGCCGCGCCCACAGCGGACTGTCGGCGTTCAACGGCAAGGCGTCGCGCTCGGCGCCCAGATCGAACTGTTCACGTTGATCGGGCTGGCCTCGAGTGATCTCGGAAGCAGCGCGGTTATAACCGCGAAAGTGCGGCGAATTGATCATGCCGACGGCGGTTTTCTGGCTGTCGGGCAAGGCGAAGAACTGGCGGGCATAGTCCTGCACTTGTTTGAGCAGGGTGGCGTCGATGCCATGGCCGGTCAGGTAGAAAAAGCCCACATCGCGGGCGGCATGGCGCAAGTCATCGAGAAAGGCCTGGCGTTGCGACGGCGTACCGTCGAGCAGGGACAGGTCGAGGATGGGTAATACGGTGATGTCTGAGGTGTGCGGCATGATTCACTCCCGTGTGAATCAAACCTGAAGAGTCCGTGATCGATTCAGCGTGTGCCGTCATGGCAATCGGGAGGTCTATCGGTTTGATGCTTTTGATTCGTCTATGAAACAAAACTAAACGATATTAAAAACACCGAACAAATATCTTTTTTGCATTAGCTTAGGTCTGGAATCGAGCGGGCTTCAACTGACTACTGCACCTTTATGGCCACTGTCGATAAGCGCCGACTTAAAGTGGTCTTCGTTTATCGTTCATAAGGTGCTCCGCTACTTTCTCGTTCAACACCCGATATCCCCTCTTCACATTACGACTGCTCCCTGCGATCAGGTTACAGGATGCGTCTTCAAGATCTACATTTGCATCGACCAGGTTGCTCTACAGAATCTCAACGTTTGAGAGTACTTTGGGTATTTTTTAGGGATTTTGTACAGAGCCAAAATTCCGAGTCGCCTTAGGCTCCGGTTTTTTGTCTTACCTTGCAGGAGATGGTTTCTGACGGAAGGATCTGCGTGTTTTAAAGGACATGGATGACATACGGCGATCAGCAAGTCAGGCAGACTCAACGCGATGACTCCGGTGTCAGCTATCACAAGGGCACTGCGCATAGAGTCTGTGAACTGCATCAAAACCCGATTCGGTACATAAGGAGATGTCGATGAGTGTATACGAGCAGCAGGCACGCTACAGACGACTGTTCTCCGAGCATGAGGCGTGGCGCCTTCTACACGCAGACAATGCGCCGATTGTTATGGCCTTCATCAATGATCTTTTTTCGCTGGAGAGCGAGGTGCCATTTGGCAAGGCGCGTGTTGCGCTGGAGGCCGAATTGCCCGACTGGCAAGAAATGTTCGGCCTGCACGACAACGCTGGTACCTACCTGCGCCAATGGATCCAGGCAGGCTGGTTGCGTGAACACGATGACAGGCTTACCCGAACCGATGCCTTCGAGCTGGCGTTGCGCTTTGCTCAAAGCCTGGACCAACGGGATAGCAATGCTACGGCATCACACCTACGTATCGTGCAGGACGCGGTACGAGATCTGGCTATCGCACTCAGCCCCAATGCCGAAGAACGAATCACACTACTGAATGCACGTCGGCAGGAACTCGATCTGGAGATAGAACGATTGCAGATGGGCGAGGTGCAGGAACTCAAGGCACCCGAACAACGAGAGCGAATTAGAGGGCTCTACCAGCTGACATCGGTCCTCACAGGCGACTTTCGGCGTTTAGAAGACGAAATTCGTCAATTGGATCAGCGGATGCGTATTCGCATGATTGAGTCTGAGTCAGGACGTGGTGAGGTGGTGAAAGCGCTGATGGAGTATGAAAGCGAGTTGCTGCAAACCGATGCCGGTCAGGCGTTCGACGGTTTCTATCAGTTACTTTGTGATCAGAATCGAATCATTAAATTCCGGGAGCAAATCCGCTCAATTCTGGCACGCCCCGCATCTCAGTACCTGAAACCAGAAGAACTGCGTTACCTGTCCCATCTCGTTCGAGAGTTGGGCAAGGAAAGTGAGCGGGTGTTCTTAGTAAGGCGCCGTACTGAAGAAAGCCTTCGAGCGTTTGTAGAGAGCGGTGCTCAACAAGAACGACGGGCAGTCGAGCGCCTGCTTCGCCAACTTGAGCGGCTGGCTGTGAATTTCAAAGAGCAGGATTGGAGTTTACGCGAGCCTGTGGAAGTGAACTTGCCAACAGGCAGCCTGCGCATCCGCTCACCGTCCAGTATTCATTTGCGCCTACCTGAAGAACGATTAGACACTCGCCAAGTAACGGCCAACACGAATACTCATGTGGCCAGCCTTGGCATGTTGGGTCATCTCAATACTGTCAAAGCGCTGGAGGTGGCTGAGGACGTTAAAAAGCTGCTCAGTGAACATGGCCCGATGACGGTGGCGGGCATTGTCAATCACCGCCCTATCGCCGGCGGCTTGGAGGAACTGGTAGCCCATGTACGCATCGCCAAAGCGGTCAGTGCGGTGATGCTGGAGCACCCCGAATGTCTGGTGGTCGTAGATCGGGCGGGAAATGGAATTCGGGCGAATATTCCCGCGCTGCTTATGTCTGCCGAACAGTTTCCAGCAGACTTAAAGGAGCTGGCCTTATGAGCGAAGAAAAACAGCACTCCCAACAGGCTCCTGCACTGTTCGATCTATACCGGACGAATATCCCCGAACCACCCTCGGTCAGCGATGAGGTGGAACCTGCTGAGGATCATCTTGCAGTACCTTCCGTTGATGCTTCAGATGTAGGCATGCCGCTAGAAGCCCGGCGAGCGTTGGTGCTCTTACTACGCCAAGGTGTGGTGACGGCTGATTCTAAACGCCTTGCATTCGAGGCACTTTGCCGACATGAAACTCTCATCGCAGAGCATTTGGGCAATATGTTCATGCATATGTTGCTAGACATGAAGGCTGGGATCGCCATTTTGTTACAGCAAGAGGCGCAAGAGCAGGACGATGAAGCAGATGAAACATCACGTCTGGTCAACAAGCGCACGCTCAGCCTCTACGACACGCTGCTATTACTGGTGCTGCGCAAGCACTACCAGGAGCGAGAAACAGCAGGTGAGCAGAAGATCATCATTGATATCGAACGGATTGAGACATTGATGACACCTTTTTTGCCACTGACTTACAGTTCACGCTCTGAACGCAGGACGCTCAATGGATCGCTGACACTATTCAAAGAAAAACGCCTGGTCAGTGCCGTCAGGGGGGACGACGAGCGTTTTGAGATCACTCCGGTGATCCGCTATGTCGTCAATGCCGACTTTCTTGAACGACTTCTGAAGGAGTACGAGCGCCTGGCTGGCGACGCGGACGCCAGTACGAACGAAGAGGTGCGAGATGAATGAGACGACGGAATTGAGTCTGAGTGAATTGTTCAGTACGGGACAAATTCGCCTGTCCGAGCTTTCTGTATATAACTGGGGGTCGTTCCATGGTCTGCATTCCGCGAAAATTGATTCCGAGGGCACTCTCATCACCGGAGACAATGGTGCAGGCAAGTCAACGCTCATTGATGGCTTGATGGCGCTGTTGCTGCCATCCAGCAAGGCGTCGTTCAACATCGCGGCTGCCCAGGGGGATCGCACGGATCGGACCCTCATGTCCTACGTTCGGGGCAACTATGGAAAGGCCCATGATGGTAACGAGACGGCCACCCTGTTGAAACGTTCTGGGGCTACCGCAACAGGACTCCGGGCGCTTTATCAAGCAGAGGATGGTTCGCAGATAACCTTGGCTGCCTTGTTTTGGATTACCCAGCCCAGCAGTGCTCTCAAAGATCTCAAGCACCTATTTGTCGTGGGCAAGCGCGATATACGTCTGGAGCAATTGTTGCACGTCTTCGGGGAGGGCAATGCACGTGTGTTGAAGCAGCATATCAAAGAAGACCCTTTGATAGACGCGTTCGATTCCTTTACCGAGTACCAGGAAATGTATTTACGCCTCCTGCGAATGGAGAATCGCAACGCTCCCGCCCTGCTCTCTCGGGCACTTGGTTTGAAGAAAATTGATGATCTCACCAGCCTGATTCGAGACTTGGTATTGGAGCCTAGCCAGGTTCGAGAGCATGCCAAGCTTGCAGTAAACGAATTCGATGACTTGGTCAGCATTCATAGCGAACTTGATGATACTCGGCGGCAACGGGACGCTTTGATTGAACTCCCCGCCACCAGCCAGCTGCTGAATCAAGCCAGGGAGGAAATGAGGAAAATTTCGACAGAACTAGAGAGTCTGCCAGTCTACTTTGGTGAGCAGTGCTCTCGGCTGTGGCAGGTCAGGCTGAAGCAATATGAAGTGGAGCTGCTTCAGTTGGCGGATGACGTGACACGCCTTAAAAGCTTGGAAGAGCAAGCAACAGAGCGTGTACAGACGCTATTCCATGCCTACCAATCGCAAGGAGGTGAGCGACTGGAGGTACTTCGTAAAGATCTGAAAATAGCAACGGATGAGTATGACGCGAGCGTACGTGATGCGCGACTGTATCAAATGGATGCGCGATCTCTCGGTTTGCCGGAAACCTTGGCGTTAGATCCGTTCAAACTCAACCAAGCCAAGGCGCAAAGTGCGCTGAAGGACATGCCAGCGTTACGACAAATTAAGCAGGATCAATTTGCCTCATCGGCCGCGAATCTGTCCCGAGTGCAAACACAGCTAAAGGAGTTAGTGAGTGAAATCGACGAGATTGAGTCAAGACCAGACTCCAACATTGAACCCTCCTATCAGAAGCTCCGTGATCAATTGGTTGAGAGTTTGTCCCTTGATCGAGCAGAGGTTGTTTTCGTCGGCGAACTGATTGATGTCCAGGAAGAGCAACGGTCTTGGCGAGGTGCGATTGAGCGTGCATTGGGAGGGCATCGCACCACCCTGCTAGTGCCTGACCATCAATATCGTATGGTTACCAAATGGCTGAATACCCGCCACACCGGACTCCACGTAAGAATGCAGGTTGTTCGGTTCAATCAGTCTCGGCAAGCCGCTGATTTTCTGGTAGATGGCTTTTTAAGAAAGCTGGATTGGAAGCCTCATCGTTATCGTGACTGGCTGAAACAGCATCTCTCTCGTTTCGATCTTCACTGTGTGGAGTCTACGGAGCAACTGGACCAAACCGACTTCTCAATGACCATTCAGGGCTTGGTACATCTGGATAAAGGGCGTTTTGAGAAAAAGGATCAGCAGCGCATTGATGATCCACGCTATTGGTGCTTGGGCTTCAGCAATAAAAGCCGCTTGACGGCATTAAAGGTAGAGCGCGTGGCACTGGAGGCAGAAGTACCGAGCCTGGGCGAACTTGTCTTGGCTGACCGCAAAGTGATGGACGGCGTCGAAGAGCACATACGAGTGTGGGAGCGGATTGCCCAAGCCAGTTGGAGGGCCATCGATATACAGTCTGCAAAAGATCGTATGCAATCGCTGAAGGACGATCTAGAGGCACTTGAGCGACCGGGCAGTGAGCTGGGAGTAGCGAAAACGCGCTGGGAGCAGGCTGGCACTGAATTGAAGAAGGTCCAGGAACAGAAAGAAGAAGTCAGCAAAAGAGTCGGAGCGGTGGAAAACAGCGTCGAGCAAACGAATCGAAAACTTGATCGGGCGTACGAAATAGCCAGATCTGGTCTGACGGATACCGTGCGCGAGTTGCTTACCAAACGCATCGGTCAACTGCATCTTGATGACTTGGAGACGGCTGGGGAGATTGAGGGCCACCACCGTTCAGCGTTGGAGAATGTGCGAAAGAACGCTCATACGATTGAAACAGATGCCTCTTCGAAAGCTAGCGGCATCGTCGCTGGATTCAAAACAAAATGGCCAATCATTGCCAATGACTGGTTCACAGGTGTCGAAGGTCTGGATGAGTATGTCGATCATCTTACCCATTTGGAAAAGGAGGGTTTGCCGGATCTGGTGGAGCGTTTCCGAGAACGTCTGAACCGCAACGCAACCCAGTCTTTGGCTCGAATCAGCCAAGGCATCCAAGCGGAGCGCGAAGATATTCAAGACCGAATCGAAACTATAAATGGTGTCCTCGAGCGCACTGAGTTCAAGCAAGGTACTTATCTTCGCTTGGGAAGCCGGCCAGAAATCTTCGAACACGTCAAAGTTTTCAACAGCCAACTGATGCGTGTCCTTGCAAGAGCCGGAAGTGATGATCATGAGGCACGCTTTGTGGAACTAAAGGATTTGATCCAGAAGCTGGATAAGGCTACCAACCCCGCAACCTCGGGAAATATGGAAAGCCTTCGCCTCCTTGACTCACGTTACCAGCTGTCCTTCTTTGCCGAGGAGATTGAAAAAGACAGCAAAAGAGTTCGCGATGTACTGGAATCCTCCAGCGGCAAGTCCGGCGGGGAAAAGGAGTCATTTGCTGGAACCATTGTCGCCGCGAGTTTGGCTTACGTGCTCACTCCCGATGGTAGTGATCGTCCGCTTTACTGCACCGTATTCCTGGATGAGGCGTTCTCCAACACTGCGGAAGCAGTGAGCCGTCGGGTGCTAAAGGTATTTCGGGAGCTGAAGATTCACGTGAATCTGATTACGCCATACAAAAACCTCAATCTTGCTCGCGAATCGGCGCGGTCTCTGTTAATCGCAGAGCGTAATGAGGAGGAGCATGAGAGTCGGCTCTGCGAGATCACCTGGGAAGAAATAGACGAACAACTGGCGCGCCATGCACAACAAAGTTTGCTAACGGATGCCAGCTTATCGGGGATTGAAGTGGAGCCAGTCCAATGAGGGTTTGGGGACGGCTGCCGGAGGATGTTATTGATGAGTTGCGCCGGCTGGAATGGGATCACTCTAGCCGACTTCGAGAGCGCCTTCTTGGTACTCGACCATTCCCAATCACTTGCGCGTTGAAGCCTCCAACCGGTAACCAGCTACTTGAGGACCTTGCCCACTTCCATGGTTACATCGAAGCCTGGCGCAAATGGCAGTGGCCGCTTCAGGTGACTTGGGCGAAGAAGCAATTTCGGCAAGTCGGTGAATGTGATGTCCCCATCCGGCTCGAAATAAACTCCACCCAGGACCTTATCGCTGTGCTGGGAACTCCGGCTATTGAGAGAAGCCAGGGTTGGGCAGAGCGAATGGAACCGTTGCTTTCGTTGGGCAGTACTCTATTCACCACACTCATCAAGCAGCTTTGGGAGTTAGAAAGACTCTCGATGGCGGATATCCATTTGCTGACGAGTGTGTTGCCGCAGTTGCATCGAGGATTGGGCCAGCAACGCTACTTGCGCGCCCTTCCGCTCCAAGGCGTGGATACTAAATTCGTAGAGCTGAACCAAACGCTGATCACTGCCCTGCTGGATGCAATGCATGGTCGGGAGATCTCTGCCCACGGTGGGTTGGAGGCCTGGCTAGAATGCTGCTCGACTCCATCTAATTGGCTCCACGTGAAACCACTTTGTTCTGAAGCCAGAATATTTTTTGGTGGAATTGAACTACTTCAATTGCCCTTCGAACATCTGGTGAACTCTGCATTGCCCGCTCGAAACGTGCTGGTCGTCGAGAACCGTCAAGCCGGATATGAGCTACCCGAGTTGCCAGACACCATTGCGGTATTTGGCGGAGGAGCCAATACCGCCTGGCTACAAGCGCAATGGCTGAAAGATCGACGTATTGGATACTGGGGCGATCTTGATACTTGGGGGTTAAAGATCCTGGCCGATGCTAGGCGAAAACAGCCGCACGTTGAGGCCTTAATGATGGATGAGGAAACATTGCTTGCGCACGTCGAGCGGGGAGTGTGTGAGGAGCGCTCAGCAGAGCTGCCTGAGCAGGGATTGACTATTTCCGAGCGAGCCTTGTTTGATCGGTTAAGGTCCAATCGTGATGGAATTGGCCGGTTGGAACAAGAACGGTTGTCTCAGGACTACGTCGAGCGACGCCTTGTAAATTGGGCCTTTAACGAGAAAACGATGGTCAGCCCGCAGGGACTGTGAACGAATAATAATGTATTAAGACAATTATTTTTTCATATACAGAGCCAGGTGTCGCAAGTGGCCGGAGTCCCTGATGTACAGGGCCTCCAGCTGTTTTAAGCGGAATTTTTTACGAAAACCCGCGTAGTTCTGCACTTCCATCCAGATCTCTTGAATCACGCTTCCTGCAATGCTCTCGGCCGTTGACTGCGCTGCTGCGCCGCCGCATCCGGCGCCTGCTGCAACTGAAAGTCGAACTTCAATTCGGCGCGACGTCCCGCTGCATCCTCCAGAAACTCGACCTCCCCGACCAACCCTTCACGCGTCGCATACGCAAAGTCATCCCACAGGTACTTGTCCCCCGACAGATTGATCTGCGTCGTCAGGTGCCGATGCCCCGGTGCGGAAATAAAGAAATGAATATGAGCCGGGCGCTGGCCGTGGCGGCCGAGCAGGTCGAGGCATTCCTGGGTCGGGCCTTGCGGGTCGCAACCATAACCGGAGGGCACGATGCTGCGGGCGCGGTAGCGGCCTTCGGCGTCGGTGATGATCCGCCGGCGCAGGTTGTATTCGGACTGGCTCTGGTCGAAGAACGAGTACGTGCCCTTGGTGTTGGCGTGCCACAGGTCGACCGTGGCGCCGGCCAGCGGCTGGCCCTGCGGATCGAACACCTGGCCTTCGAGGAACATCACGGTGGCGACGCCCTCCTCGCTGCCGTCGTCCATCCGGCATTCACCTTCGTACAACGGCGCGCCGGCCACGTACAACGGGCCCTCGATGGTGCGCGGCGTGCCGCCGGTCAAGCCGATCTGCGCATCCTTGGCATCCTGCAGCAGGTCGAGAAAATGTTCGAGGCCGAGGCCGGCCACCAGCAGCCCGGCTTCAGAGCGGCCGCCCAGGCGGTTGAGGTAATCGACGGCTTTCCAGAATTCGTCTTCGCTGATCTCAAGGTCTTCGATGATCCAGGCGGTGTCCTGCAACACTCGCAGGACGATGGTTTTCAGACGCGAGCTGCCGCCATCGTTGGCAAAACCGGCGGCTTCTTCGAAGAACTTTTGCAGTTCGGCAGTGTGGGCAATCTTCACGGTCATGGTGTTCACCTCATCTTGTTGTGGGGTCGAGTCCGGGCTCAGCGGTCGTCGGTGTGGATCGACGAGGGGTGGCGGCAGAGGCCGTCGATCTCGATCTCCATGTAGGGAAACAGCGGCAACAGCATCAGGGTGTCGTGCAGCGCTTCGACGCTGGGCACGTCGAACACGCTGTAATTGGCGTAGTGCCCGGCGATGCGCCAGAGGTGGCGCCACTGGCCTTCGCGTTGCAGGCGCTGGGCGAGTTCCTTCTCGTCGGCCTTGAGCTTTGTGGCAACGGCCGGGTCCATGTCAGCGGGCAATTTCACGGTCATTTTTACGTGGAACAGCATGGCGTTCTCCTTGGGAAATCAGTGCCGGCGAAAACGCGCCAGACGCTCTTCATCCAGCGTCAGGCCCAGGCCCGGGGTGCGCGGAATGTGCAGGTGAAAGTCGCGGTACTGCGGGCGCTCGGTGACGATGTCTTCGGTCAGCAACAGCGGACCGAACAGCTCGGTGTCCCAGGTCAATTGCCTGAGCGTGAGGAACGCATGGGCCGAGGCCAGCGTGCCGACGGAGCCTTCGAGCATGGTGCCGCCGTACAAAGCGATGCCGGCGGCTTCGGCAATTTGCGCGGTGCGCAACACGGCGCGCGGGCCGCCGTTCTTGGCGATCTTCAGGGCGAAGACGCTGGCGGCGCCGTCGGCGGCGAGGCTGAACGCGTCCTCGACGCTTTCAATGGATTCGTCGGCCAAGATCGGCGCCGGGCTGCGCTGGTTCAGGCGAACCTGCCCGGAACGATTGACCCGCGAGATCGGCTGTTCGATCAGGTCGATGCCGTTGTCGCCGAGCACCTGACAGCCGCGAATCGCCTGGGATTCGTCCCAGTACTGGTTGACGTCGACCCGCACACTGGCGCGCTCGCCCAGGGCTTTTTTGATCGCCACCACGTGTTTCAGATCCTGCTCCAGCGGGTTGGCGCCGATCTTCAATTTGAAGATCCGGTGCCGCCGCGCCTCCAGCATTTGCTCGGCCTCGGCGATATCGCGGGCGGTGTCGCCGCTGGCCAGGGTCCAGGCCACTTCGAGGCTGTCGCGGACCCGGCCACCGAGCAGTTCGCTCACCGGCAGGCCAAGGCGTTTGCCTTGGGCGTCGAGCAATGCGCTCTCGATGCCGGACTTGGCGAAGGTGTTGCCCTTGGCGATCTTGTCGAGCTTGTGCATCGCGGCGTTGATGTTGCTCGCGTCCATGCCGATCAGCGCCGGCGCCAGGTGCGCGTCGATGTTGGCCTTGATGCTTTCCGGGCTTTCATAGCCGTAGGCCAGGCCGCCGATGGTGGTGGCTTCGCCAATGCCTTCGATACCGTCGCTGCAACGCAGGCGCAGGATCACCAGCGTCTGGTTCTGCATCGTGTGCATCGCCAGTTTGTGCGGGCGGATGGTCGGCAGGTCGACGATGATCGCCGACAGGTTTTCAATCAGGATCCGGTTCATTTCAGTGTCCATTCAAGCGTGATCAACCGAGGTCACCGCCACCGACCGGCAGGGTCACGCCAGTGATGTAGGAGGCGTCGTCCGAGGCGAGAAACAGGATCGCGCCAACCTGTTCGTCAATGGTTCCGTAACGTTTCATCAGGCTGCTATCGAGGGTTTGCGCGACGATTTCCTGATACCAGGCCTGCTCCTGCGCGGACTGTTCGGCGGTGTTGCGCGGGATGCGCCGGGGCGGCGCTTCGGTGCCGCCGGGCGCGGTGGCGTTGACCCGGATCCCGCGCTCGGCATTCTCGAAGGCCAGGCAGGCAGTCAGCGCATTGATTCCGCCCTTGGCCGCGCCGTAGGGAACGCGGTTCAGGCTGCGGGTCGCAATCGACGACACATTGACGATCGCGCCGCGCCCCTGCTTGAGCATGTACGGCAAGGCGGCATGGCAGCACCACAGCGTAGGGAACAACGAACGGCGCACTTCGGCCTCGATCTGCTCGACGTCGTAGTGCTCGAACGGCTTGGCCCAAATGGTGCCGCCAACGTTGTTGACCAGCACATCCAGGCGCCCGAACGTATCGATGGCGGCGCTCATCACCCGGGCGCAATCGGCGTATTGCTCAAGGTCGGCGGTCAGCGACAGCACACCCTCGCCTTGCAGCTCGTGAACCAGTTCGGAGCGGTCGACGGCGATCACCTGCGCGCCCTCCTCCAGCAATCGCTCGCACACCCGGCGACCGATGCCCTGCGCCGCGCCGGTGACCAGCGCGACCTTGTTGGCGAATCTGTTGTTCATGACAACCTCGCAATTCAGAAAGAAGACTCAGGCCGCCGCGAATTTCTCGTAGTAGAAGTTCGCCGGCGTGATGCCCTGCTCGCGGATGTACTGACTGACCGCCTCGACCATCGGCGGCGGGCCGCACAGGTACACGTCGACATCGCCTTCATTGAGGTGGCACGGCTCGATGTGCTGGGTGACGTAGCCCTTGAGCGGGTGCTGGCTCTGCGGATTGGCCACGCAGGCGCCGAAGCTGAAATTCGGGATGCGCGCGGCGAAGGCTTCGAGGCGGTCGAGTTCCACCAGATCGAAATCGTTGGTCACGCCGTAGATCAGGTGAACCGGATGTTCGCTGCCCTGCTCGGCGATCTTCTCCAGCATCGCGGTGAACGGCGCCAGCCCGGTGCCGCCTGCTAACAAAAGCAGCGGACGCTTGATCTCGCGCAGGTAAAAACTGCCCAGCGGCCCGGCCAGATTCAGGCTGTCGCCGGCCTTGGCCAGCCCGGTGAGGAAGCTGCTCATCAAGCCGCCGGGGACATTGCGGATCAGGAAACTGACCTCGCCGTTCTTCTGCAAAGAGCTGAAGGAATAGGCGCGGGATTGCTCGCTGCCCGGCACTTGCAGATTGACGTATTGCCCCGGCAGGAACGCCAGTTTGCTCAGGGACTCGCCCTTGAGCGACAGCGCGATGGTGCTTTCGGAAAGCTGACGGACATCGCTGATCGACGCCTGATAACTTGCCTGTTCGGTCTTGCACACCTGCGAGCCGACCGGCACCCGCACCACGCAATCGCTTTCGGCACGCATCTGGCAGGTCAGAACGTAACCCTGGGCCAGTTCGTCTTCACTCAGGGCGTCTTCGATGAAGTTGTCGCCCATGTCGTAACGCCCGGCCTCGGCGAAACACTTGCAGGTGCCGCAGGCGCCGTCGCGGCAGTCCAGCGGGATGTTGATGCCTTGGCGATACGCCGCGTCGGCAACGGTTTCGTGGCCCGAGGCCTCGATGAAACGGGTAACCCCGTCTTCGAAATTCAGTGCGATCTGGAAACTCATGGTGCACCTCGCTCACAGCGTCGAGCCCGGCTCGCCGCCGTCTCGATCAGATGTGGTAGATGTCGATGACCTGACGGACGTAATCGTTCTTCAACACGACTTTCTTGGCCTTGATCAACGGCTGGTCGCCGCGCAGGTCGAGCGTGTAGAAGCTGGTGCCGAAATAACTGTCGGTGACCTGATAGCGAAAGCTCAGGGTGTGCCAGTTGAAGCGCGCCAGGCATTGCCCTTCGCCCTGCTCGACGATCTCGATGTTGCTGAGGTTGTGCGAGGTGCGGGTGTCGGGGATGGTTGCGCTGGAGCGCTCGGTCTTGATCCGGAACACCCGGTCTTCGAGGCCGCCACGGTTGCCGTACCAGATCAGCGAGATTTCGCTTTGCGGGTCTTCGGTCAGGGTGTCGTGGTCGTCCCAGGCCGGCATCCAGAAACTGGCGTCGGCGGCGTAGAGTTCCAGCCACTGATCCCACTGGCCGTCGTCGAGGTAGCGCGCTTCGCGGTAGAGGAAATCGCGCACGGTGTCGTAGAGGTTGCTCATCACACAGCCTCCACGGGGATCAGGTTTTTATCGGTGGAAGCCGCCTTGAGCATGGTTTCCTGCCAGTACTTGTGTTGCAGCACGAACAGGCCTTCGTCCTCGGTGCGCATGCCGGACAACAAAGGTTTGAGGTCGATTTCCTCGGCCGCCGCGTCCGCGCCTTCGACCCAATGGGTCGCGCCACGGGACATGTCATTCCAGCCTCGCCCGGCGCCGTAGCCGGTCTGGCACGAGCGGAATTCTTCGAGGTCATCCGGAGTGGCCATGCCGCTGACATTGAAGAAGTCTTCGTATTGGCGGATGCGTTTGGCCCGGGCCTCCGCGCTTTCACCTTTGGGGGCGATGCAATAGATGGTGATCTCGGTCTTGTCGACGGAGATCGGCCGGGCGATGCGGATCTGCGAGCTGAACTGATCCATCAGGTAGACGTTGGGGTACAGGCACAGGTTGCGCGAATTCTCGATCATCCAGTCGGCGCGGGCCTGGCCGAAGTCCCGGGCCAGTTCATCACGACGCTCGTAGGCTGGACGGTCCTCGGGGTTGGCCCAGCGGGTCCAGAGAAGCAAGTGGCCGTGGTCGAACGAGTAGAAACCGCCGCCCTTCTTCGCCCAGCTGCCGGCGCTCATGGTCTTGATTTCTTCGCCAGCGTCGCGCTGCTGACGCTGGTTCTGGGTGGCGGCGTAGTTCCAGTGCACGGAGCTGACGTGATAGCCGTCGGCGCCATTTTCGGCGGTGAGTTTCCAGTTGCCTTCATAGATGTAGGAGCTGGAACCGCGCAGCACTTCCAGGCCTTCGGGGGACTGATCGACGATCATGTCGATGATCTTGGCTGACTCGCCCAAGTGCTCGGCAAGCGACTTCACATCGGCATTCAGGCTGCCGAACAGAAAGCCGCGATAGGACTCGAAACGCGCGACTTTGGTCAGGTCGTGAGAGCCTTCGCAGTTGAAGCCTTCGGGGTAGCCGGCTTCGCTTGGGTCTTTGACCTTGAGCAGTTTTCCGCTGTTGTTGAACGTCCAGCCGTGAAACGGGCAGGTGTAGCTGGAACGGTTGCCGGACTTGTGCCGGCACAACATG
This sequence comes from Pseudomonas sp. B21-021, assembly GCF_024749205.1. Taxonomy (NCBI): domain Bacteria; kingdom Pseudomonadati; phylum Pseudomonadota; class Gammaproteobacteria; order Pseudomonadales; family Pseudomonadaceae; genus Pseudomonas; species Pseudomonas sp. B21-021. Next base: position 2,809,032 of record NZ_CP087192.1, on the reverse strand, counting down.
GCGCCGCGATGGCTGCACGCATTGAGAAAGGCATTGAGTTCACCGGCCTTGTTGCGGGCGATGAACACGGGTTGGCGACCCATGGTGAGGGTCAGAAAGTCGTTGGCGTTGGGGATCTGGCTTTCGTGGGCGAGGTAGATCCAGTTGCCTTCGAAGATGTGCGCCATCTCCAGTTCGAACAGCCGCGGATCGGTGAACATCTCCCGCTTGCAGCGGTAGGCCCCCTTCTCGGGGTCCTCTTCAAGCATGGCATTGAGGTAGTCGATTCCCAGGGACATGGCCGGGGCCTCCATTGTTATTGTTCAGGCCAGGTCAGATTAGGGAGGCAACGCGGGCGGCAATATCCGAATCCTGCAGAGCGCTATCCGTTTTGTGCAGGACGGCGCGGCAGGTGCTTCAGATTGTTTCGGGGCGGGAATTCAGTGGCGGCGTTTGAAGGTCACGGACGGCAATTCGCCGAACTGCTGGCGATAGCTTTCGGAGAAACGCCCGAGGTGCAGGAAGCCGTAGTCCAGCGCCAGTTCGGTGAGGTTGCGCACCGGACAGCTCGGGTCGTTGAGGCAGGTGTGAATGCGTTCCAGCTTGCGCTGGCGGATGTGTTGCATCGGGGTCACGCCGAGCTGGCGTTCGAACAAGGCGTAAAGGGAACGCGGGCTCATGTTCGCTTGGGCCGCCAGGTGCTCGGCGGGCAGATCCAGCTTCAGGTTGCGCTCTATATAGTCGAGGATCCGCTCGAAACTGACGCTCGGCGAACTCAGGCTTTCACGGCTGACGTTGGTGTTCATCAACGAGATCAGTTTGCTGCCGACGATCTGCGCGTAATGTTCCTGCACCCGCAGCAACGGGTCGCTGGCTTCGGCTTCCTGGCAGATCATGCCCAGCAGGTTGGTAAACCCCTCCAGCTCGTCGAGCCGGTAATGATTGCGCAGAAACCGGATGCCGCCGGCAGGATGCAGCCAGCGCTGTTCGTCGCACACCGACTCCAGCACGCTGACCGGCACCTTGAGGATGAATTTCTCGCAATCGTCGGAATAGGTCAGGTCGACCGGGTCGTCCGGGTTGATCAACAGCAATTCGCCCGGCACCAGATGATGCTCGCGCTTGTGCCCGCGCCACAGGCAGTTGCCTTGCAGCAGGACTTGCAGGTGATACACGGTTTCCAGCGCCAGCGACGTGACGCGAACGCTGCCGCCATAGCTGATGCGGCACAGATCGAGGTCGGCGAGTTTGCGGTGATTGAGGCTGGCTTGCGGGTGGGCGGTTTTGGACAGGCCGATGAAATGCTGGCCGACGTGCTGGTTCACATAGTCGGAGACGGCATACGGGTCAGCGTGACGAAACACGCTGCTGCGGTCGCTCAGCAGGCGGCTGTCCATGGGCAAGGCACTCGATCTTGTCGTTATGGTGATGGTCACGGTTTACGCCATCACCGGTCACAGTACGCCGGCGTGCCGAATCGGGCAATTGGACGAAGGTTTGGCTGTCCGCTGATCGAACGCTTTCAGCGAATCATGATTGACGGCCCCAACGAAAAAACCACCTGCGAACAGGTGGTTTTGGTCAGAACGGCAAACGCGATCAGTCAGCGGTCGGCATGCTGCTCCAGCATCGCGTAGGCCTCGCCGGTGAAACGGTAGCTTTTGTCGGGCTGAAACACGATGACGCCCTCCTCGCACAAACGCTTGAGCACTTCCCTGACGCTAATGAACTGGATGCCGCTGACAAACGCCTGCAGATACCCATGCACCCCGCGTCCGCCAACGGCGCGCCCTTCCCGTGCGGCAACCAGCAAGGCATCGATCACCTTGATTCGGATCAGGCTGGTGCGCAGCCCGTAATAATGCAGCAGCTCACGGATATGCTCATTGGTGCTGCGCTCGAAATCGAAGGCCCGCTGGCCTTTCGGGATCGGCAATGGCGTACCAGAGGAAGTCGATGCCGGGCTGGTTAACATTCGAATACTCCTTTTCCTTGAAGGCTCTGTGATCAACCGCTGTGCGTAGCTATATAGAAGAAGGCGCACTCGACTGTCCTGCCATCAAGTGCGCCCCCCGATCAGAAGTCGACAGTCGCCGACAACTGCAACGTGCGTGGATAGCCCGGGGAGAACGCGCCGTAGGACGCCACACCCGACCAGTACTCACGATCAAACACGTTCTGCACCGTGGCGCGGAATGTCGTCGGCCGCCCTTCGATCTTGGTGGCGTAACGGGCACCGGCATCGACGCGGGTCCAGGAAGGCAGCTCCTGGGTGTTGGCCTGATTGACGTATTGGCTGTCGGTGTAGATCGCGCCGCCGGTCAGGGTGAAACCTTCAACCCACGGTGTATCCCACTCGGCCCAGAGGTTGGCCTGGACATCCGGCACGCCCACCGGTTTGTTGCCACGGTTGGCGGCGGTGGCCGAATCCGTCAGTTCGCCATCGAGCACGGTCACGCCGCCCATCAGGCGGGTGCCCGGCGCGACTTCACCGAACATGCTCAACTCGCCGCCACGGTTACGTTGTTCGGCTTGCACCGAGAACACGTTGCCGGCGCCGATTTCGCCGCTCGGCTTCTCGATCTGGAACAGCGCCAGAGTGGTCATGAACGTACCGTGTTCGTACTTCACGCCGATTTCGTGCTGCTTGGACTTGTAGGGTGCGAAGGTTTCGCCGGAGTTCGCCGCCGTGCCGGGGGCGATGTCGCCCTTGCTCAAGCCTTCGACGTAGTTGTAGTAAAGCGAAACGTCGTCCCACGGTTTGACCACCACGCCCGCCAGCGGCGTCGTCGCGTTGTCGTCGTAACGCGAGCTGACCGCACCCGAGGCGTTGTAGTTACGCGACTCGATGTCCTGACGGCGCACGCCGAGGGTCAACTGAATCCGGTCATCGAGAAAGCCCAGGGTGTCGGTCAACGCGATGCCGGACAGTTCCGATTCGGAAATGCGCAGCACTTTCGGCGAGTTGATGTACTGCTTGGGTACGTCCACCGGATGGTAGATGTTCGAGCGAATTTCCGTGCCGTTGTTGATGCCTCGGGACAACTCGTCCTGGTAACGGGTCGCCATGACCGTGGTGGTGTGGGTGACCGGGCCTGTGGCGAACAGCGCTCGCATCCCCACGTCCGCCGTTGAACGGTCAACGTTGAATTTGTAGTAGCCGGGAATGTTGCTGGTATCACCGGCGTCGTTGAGGATTCGCGGCACCTGGTCGGACATGCGCTTGACGTCCGAGCGACCGCCACCGGCGTGGGCGAACACCGTCAGGTTATCGTTGAGGTCATACTCGCCGCCGAGCAAGGCCGATTGCTCCTTGGTGTCCGACCAGCCCCAGTCCTGCGGCAGGTTGGTGCGGCCATTTGGCGCCGATGGAACCTCGACGCCCGGCGCGATGGTGAACGGGCGCGAGGCCGCATCGAAGCTCTCTTTCTGGCTGATGAAATCCAGGTTCAGGCGCAAGCGCTCGCCCTGGTAGTCGAGGGCGATGGCGCCGATGTTGAGATCCCTTTGCTGATCATCCACCGCAGTGTCGCCGCCCTGAAGGCTGCCGTTGAAACGCACGCCAAACTGGTTTTCGTCACCGAAACGCCGACTGATGTCCAGATGGCCGCCCACTTGCGAGTCCGAAGCGTAACTGCCGGTGAAGCGGGTCAGGTCTTCAGCCAGCGGGCGCTTGGGCACGATGTTGATCACACCGCCGACGCCGCTGTTGGGCGAAATCCCGTACATCAGCGCGCCCGGCCCTTTGAGCACTTCGACGCGTTCGGCGTATTCGGTGAACACCCGATAGTTGGGCGCGACGCCGTACACACCGTCATAGGCCAGCTCGCCAAGGTTGCCCTCGCCTATCGCAAATCCACGGATGAAAAACGAATCGACGATCCCGCCGGTCTGCCCGGTGGAGCGCACCGATGGGTCGCGTTCCAGCGCATCGGCCACGGTGACGGTTTGCAGATCCGCGAGGGTCTTGGCGGTGTAGCTGGTCACGCTGAAAGGCGTGTCCATCACGTCCTTGTTGCCCATCATCCCGAGCCGCGCACCACGGGCGACCTGGCCCCCGGCGAGGACTTCCGGCAATGCGGTCGCGCCGTTGTAACGGGCGTTGACGTTGGTGGTGTCCAGCGTCAGCCCTTCGGTGGCGACGGCGTCCTGTTGCTCGGGTTGCTTGGGGTCTGCTGCCCAGGCAGTGGCGCTTCCTGCGGCCAGAATGGAACTCAGCATCGCGGTGCGAATGGCCAGTGTGAGTGCGCGTTCACTGCAGGGTCGGCTTGCAACAGACATGACGTTTGGGTCCTTCTCGAGTGGCTGAAAATGGTAATGACTCCTATTTGCCAGTCGACAATCGAAAAAGTATCAGCAGGATCGGATATTTTTTTGAGCGGATCGCCCGGAGGGGAAAACGCCGGAGGATGAGTTTGCGAAACCCACCCTCCGACGCGGGTCAGTCATACAGGCATTGCAACGGGATGGAGACCACCGGCAGCGCGGGGTCGAACGCGTGCCGGGTGGTCTTGTACGGGAACAGCTCGCCGCGCTCGATGGTGGTGAAAATCTGCGCCACTTCGAACGCTTGCCCGGTTTGCCAGTGGCGCACACAGACACGTGGGTCGGCGTAGTCGAGCTGGATGCACGGCACCCGTTTCAACCCCAGTGCCCGCGCCGCGTTGAACCGGTGATTGCCGTCCATCACGATGCCTCGGGAGCGCTCGATGATGATCGGCTCGAGCCAGTGCCCGGCCTGGATGATCGCCTCGCGCAGGCGCTGCACGTTAAGCGGATCGACCTGCTCGGATTGCCGCACATCGCACAGCGCACGCAGGGCAATCTGGTAACCATGTCCCATGATTCACCCCCGGTTTCAGCAGGCATCCGCATTGGCGACCAGCGCGTACTGGCTGGCCATGTCGCGCAGGCGCTGGGCCTGTTCGATGAGCGGCAGATCGACCATTTCGCCGTCGACTTGCACCGCGTGACTGCCCCCCGCCACCGCGCTCAGGACCCGGTCCGCCCACGCCAGTTGGCGGGCGTTGGGCAGGAAGGCTTTCTGCACCGTGGCGATTTGCGAAGGATGGATACACAGCTTGGCGCCGAACCCCAGCGACCGGGCGTAACGCGAGTCGCGCTCGACCACCGCCATGTCGCTGATGGCCGGGGTCACCCCATCGATCGGCGCCGGCAATCCGGCCACCCGTGAAGCCAGCACGATGCGATTGCGGGCGAACAGGAACGCCTCGGGAATCTGGCTGCAATCGATGTCCAGAGAGAAATCCAGCGAACCGAATGCCAGCCGCGCCAACCCGGGAATCGCGGCAATCGCCTCGACCTGATGCAGGCCCTTGGCGGTCTCGATGATGGCGACGATTTGCAGCTCGGGGTTCCATTCCAGCAGGCGCTCGACCACGCGCGACAGGCTCTCCGGGCATTCGGCCTTGGGCAGGAAAATCCCCGCGCAGCGCTCGGGGTAGCGCATGTCGCCCAGCCACGTCATGTCCTGGCGAAACAGCGAGCTGCCGACGCTGTTCAGCCGGATGTAACGCTGGCAGGCGGTTTCGGGCGTGCTCTGCTGCCAGGCCCAGATCGATGCCCGGGCCACGGCTTTGCTGTTCGGATGAACGGCGTCTTCGAGGTCGAGAATGATCGCGTCCGGGCCGGCTTCGGCCGCTTTGCAAAAGCGCTCCGGCCGGTTGCCGGGAACGAACAGGTAGCTGATGGGAAGCGTGGCGTTGGTGCTGTGACGAACAGTCATCGGGACTCTCCTGAGCGTGCTTCAGTCGTGGGTTTTCAAAAAAATTCGAACACCTGTTACAGGGGAAAAACCGGGTTGATTCCACGCGTATTGAATCAACCGTCAACACCTTGAATAACAAGGCGTTAAGGGATTTTTTAATCAATACGCGAGCGCTTACTTGAGCAGGCGAACAAACGGCTTCGCACTCCCCTGTTGTGTGTGTTCATTCAAAAATATTTGAAAACCTTACTTGATAATCGTTCCTGTTCGCAATATTGTTCGAGCCGCTGACAGGGTCGAGACTCAAATCAAGACCTGCGATTTTGTTCACGGAAAGTTCGGCGCAATGATGTCATTTACATGTCAGGTAATGGCACTTCAAAAGCGACAAGGCCACATTTTATTGGCCTTCTCCTTGCCTGCCTGAACCTTAAGGAGTGGGGTTCTCATGAAACAGATTTGTAAAAATTTTATGAAAGAACATGCCCCTTGTTTAATTCCAGAGCGGATCTGTCATCCGCCTCCACCTCTTTAAACACTCGTACCTGACGAGCAGCTAGAACACGCAACATACATATGGCGATTATTTACGCCAGAGGTTTTCTATGCCTGAATTAATTGCGCCGCCCGTTAAAGAAACAACTGAAGTTCATTACCCAAAAGTGCTGAAACCGTTACTTGACCCTATTATCGAAAAATTTCTTCAACATTCACCAGGGAAACTTGTTGAGCTGGTTAAACAACACGGATCGCCGCTGAATCTGGTGTGGCCACATGCCTTTGAGGCCAATGCCCAGGCGCTGCAATCGGTGTTGAAAAAGCACGACGTTGACTACGCGATTTTTTACGGTGCCAAAGCCAACAAGTCCCAGTGCCTGCTGGCTGCGGCTGCGTCGTCAGGCATCGGCACTGACGTATCGAGCCTGTTTGAGCTGCAAGCCGCGCTGCGCGCCGGGACCAAAGCGGAACATTTGTGCGCAACCGGGCCGGCCAAAACGACCGCGTTTCATCAAGCACTGGTACAAGGCGGTTCGCTGATTTGTGTGGATTCACGGGAAGAGTTCAGCCAGCTCAAAGCACTGCTCGACACTACGCCGGCAACGGCCAAAGCCCGAGTCCTGCTGCGTTACAGGCCGACAAGTTGCCCGGCGAGCCGCTTTGGCATGGGCGCCGATGACGTGTTCCAGTGTCTGCAATGGCTGACGGAATCTCGTGAGTCGTTGCACTTCGAAGGATTCCATTTCCACCTCGGCGGGTACGGCTACGAAACCCGGGTGCAGGCTTTCCGTGAAGTGACCGGATTCGTCGATGCAGCCAGGGAAATGGGTCTCGACCCGGTCATGATCGACATCGGTGGTGGCCTGCCGATGCGCTATGTCGACCCGCAGGAGTACGGCAGTTTTTTGCAGAACGACAACAACCCTGCTAATTATCAGAATCGTCGAGTACCCAACTCTTTTTATCCTTATGGCAGCAGTCTGACGGCTTGCCAGTGGCTGGACTTATTTCTGGAGTCGGAGCATTCCCCAGGAAAAACCATTGCCGGTTACTTGAAGAACCAGCATATAAAACTGGCACTGGAGCCAGGCCGAAGTCTGGTGGATCAAGCAGCCATTACCGTCTTTCGCGTGACCCGCACCAAACAACTGGCCGACAACAAAGTTGTGATCTTTGCCGAAGGCAGCAGTTTCAGCGCGTGCGAAACCTGGTTCTCGTCTGAATACCTCGTCGATCCAATCCTGATCACTTCGAAAGAATCAAAACAAGTTCCGATGCAAGCCTATATCGCCGGGCATAGTTGCCTGGACGATGATGTGATCACTCATCGACTGATCCACTTCGAAACAACACCACAAACCGGCGATTTATTGATCTACGCCAACACCGCCGGTTATCAGATGGACTTGCTGGAAAACGAATTTCATCGCCACCCGTTGCCACGGCGACTGACGGCGACTTGTTGTACGGAAGGTAACTACGCATTCACACCTGACTATTAAGGGAAGACGTCCAGATGATACTGAATAAAGTTTCGGATCTTATTGGCAATACACCAATGTTGGGCATTGATGTTCCGGATACCAACGCCCGACTCTTGCTCAAGATAGAGAAGAACAATCCCGGCGGCAGTATTAAAGACCGTATGGCGCGAAACATGGTATTGGCGGCGCTCAAGTCCGGAAAGTTGAAACCCGGTGGCGTGGTCGTGGAATCGTCCTCCGGCAATACCGGCATCGGCCTGGCGATGGCAGCCGTGGAGTTCGACCTGCATTTCATTGCCGTGGTCGATCACCATGCGGCGCAGGACAAGATCGCGGTAATGAAGGCCCTGGGCGCGGAAATCCGCTTCGTCGCCGGCACGTACCGGGAAGACGAAGTGGCTGTGGTCGAGCGTCAACGGCTGGCCGCCGAACTGGCCTCGCAGATCCCCGGCGCGGTGTTCATGAACCAGTCCGACAACGCCGCCAACGCCGGCGGCTACAGCGACTTCGTGCGTGAAACCATCGCCCAGGCCGGTGGCCAGATCGGCGCGTACGTTGGCTGCGTCGGCACCGGCGGCTCGATGACCGGCATTGCACGGGGTCTGAAACTGCACAACCCGGACATCGTCACCGTCGCCGTCGAACCGGCCGGTTCCATCGTCTTCGGCCATCCCGGTTATCCGTATTACCAGTCGGGAACTGGCACCCCGGCCGGCGACACCGTTGGCCTGGTGCTCGACTACAGCTGCATCGACCTGGGTTTGCAGGTCACCGACTCACAGGCGTTCGAAACCGCCCGCTACATCGCACGCAACCTGGCCCTGCTGGTCGGCGGTTCGACCGGCGGTGCGATCTTCAAGGCGCTGGAGCTGATCCACAAAGGCACGCTGACCGGCAACGTTGTGGTGCCGATTGCCGATGGCGGCGAGAAGTACCTGCACACCGTGTTCGATGACAAATGGCTGGAAGAACGCGACCTGCTGGACCCGGGCGTCGCCCCGCAACTGGATCGCTGGCTGGGCAAGACCCGCTGGCTGGAATCCGACGCCACTCCCCTGCAATTGAGCGTCGCCTGACGCGCCTCCCACACAGGAATGTCTCTGTATGAAACCGCTGAAAGTCGCCATCTGCGGCGCAGGCCGGACCGGGCACCTGAATGCCATCCTGTTTAAACAGCTGCCCAATGTTCAGGTTTCGATGCTCACCAACAATCAAGAGGTGATCGACCGTCACCTCGCCAACTCGCCAATGCAGGCGCTGATGCCGGACGGCTCGACGCTGAGCGCACGACCGGATCAGGTCAGCACCGATGCCAGCGTCGTGGTTGCCGACGCCGACATCGTGATCATCACCGTACCAGCCCATGCACGACCGCAAACCCTGCAAGCCATCGCTCCGCATTTGAGTTCGAGCAAACCGGTGTACGTCGGCGCGATCCCGGGTTTCTGCGGCTTCGACTGGCTGGCCGAAGCTTCGCTGGGCGAGCGCTCGAACGTGGTGATCTGGGGCATGAAGGATGTGCCGCACACCGCGTTCGATCTGAAGCCGGGTGTGTCGGTCAAGATGGGCGGCGGCAAGAGCCAGTTGTATGTCGCGTTGCACGACCGGGAATCAGCGCAATCACGGCAACACCTGGAACAAATCCTCACCACGCTGTACGGCCCCTGCGTGACGATGCTCGACCACTATCTGGAAATCACCCTGACACCGGGCAACCCGATCATGCACAGCTCGGTGATCTACGGCTTGATCGGCCCTTACGGCCAGTGGCACCGCAAGATCTTCCCGCAACGCATGTGCTGGTGGACCGAATGCCCCGAGCTGGGTGCCTACTTCCTCGAACGCATGGATCAGGAAAGCCAGGAACTGTGCAACGTGATCAGCCAGCGCATGGGCATCGACCTGTCGTCGGTCAAATCCCTCAAGCAGGAAATTGTCGAAGCCTACGGCGAGCAGATCCGCGATCAGAGCAGCATGTTGTCGATCCTGCGCACCAACCAGGCCTACAACGACATCCTCGCCCCGATGATTCCGGCCGACGACAACCGCGCCGGCTACGTGATCGAGCGCGAAAGCCGCGCCTTCAACGAAGACGTTGCCTACGGCCTTGTGCTGCTGGTGGAAATGGCGCGGCGCTTCGAATTGAAAGTCCCCTACATCGAAGAAGTCCTGCAATGGAGCGTTTCCTATATGCAGGGCCTGCGCGACTCGGCGCTCGACTACTTCCCCCGCCATTGGCCGCGCACGGCGTGAGCGGGTTCAACTTTTCATTAATTTCTCGACGAGCAGATAGCTGATATGGATGACTTCAAGACACTCATCGCCTACTCCCGCAAGAACGCCCTGCGACGGATGATCCGTTGCCTGTTTGCCGAAAACATTCTGGATCGCTCGGGGCTGCGCTTCTCCGAGGCCGGCAACGAGGCCACGTACGCGCTGAAGGACGGCCGTTCCCAGGTGTTCTTTTCCAACATCGCCAAGGGCCCGGCGGACACCGTGGTCAATGACGGCGACGTGATCCTGATGACGGATGAAGGCGTACGCCAGGTGATCTACACCCATCAGGATTTGCTGGATGTGCTGCGCGACAGCTTCGATTTCGAACCGACCGATGAAGGCATCGCCGGGCTCAAGTCGGACATGGAAAACAGCCTGATGAACGACGCCCACGCCCGTCAGCATCGCCAGCAATGGAACGCACGACTGGCCACCGCCGCCCGGGAACAAGGCCTCGACAGCCTGACCGACTATCTGCGCCAGCACGCCAGCACCAAGGACGCTGCGATCCTTCTCGACCAGTGGGGCTCGCTGGAAGGTCACCCCTACTATCCGACCTGGAAAGCCCGCCCGGGCCTCAGCGATGAGGAAGTCGAGCAACTGTCGCCGGAATTCAACGCCCAGGTGCCGCTGCGCATTGCCGCGCTACGGGCCGACATGGCGAAAAGCGAAAGCATGCCCCACGTCACCGATTACCGCAGCTGGTTTGCCGGCAACTTCCCGACGCAATGGGAGCAATGGAAAGCATCGCTGAACAACAAGGGCCTCGACGAATGCCAGTGGTTGCCGCTGCCGATTCACGCGTGGCATTTGCAGGCCTACGTGCTGAAGAATTTCGCGGCGGAAATCGCAGAAGGCATCCTGATCACCGACGGCCCGGACATCCAGACCCTGCCGACCATGTCGTACCGCACGATGATGCCGGTGCTCAAGGAGAGCGCGCCGCTGATCAAGTTACCGATTGCCGTGTGGATGACCAGCGAGCTGCGCAGCCTGCAAGCCAAGTCGATTCATATGGGGCCGCGCATCAGCACCGTCATCACGAAGATCCTCGAGGTCGAAAACGGTTTCGGGCAGCGCCTGGAAATTTTCCCGGAAGAGATTGGTGTCCGTTACAAGAACGCGATCACTCAGGACGATCACCCCGGCCGGCATCTGTCGGTGGTGTTCCGGGCCAGCCAGCAAGCGTTCGAGCGTAGCGATGAATGCCTGCCAATTACCGTGGCGTCACTGTTCACTCGTTTGCCGGGTAGTGGTCGACCGTTGTTCACCGAGTTGATCGAGCGCGATGGCGTTCGGGCGAATGCCACGCAGGTCGAAGACTGGTTCCGTCAGTACGCCAAAGTGGTCACCCACCCGGTGGTGGCGATCTACCTGTTGTACGGGATCGGGCTCGAAGCGCACCAGCAGAACACGATGGTGCTGTTTTCCCCGGATGGCAAAGCACGTAGTCTGCTGATCCGCGATTTCGGCGACGGCAGGACCTACGCTCCATTGCTGGAGGGACGCGGCTACACCCTGCAACCGCACGTGCAGCCGGGCATTCTGCCAACGGTGTTCGAGGGCGATATCGAGCCAGTGCGCATGTTCGTGCTCGACGCGGCGTTCCTCACGCACCTGCATGAAATGGCCCTGTGGCTGACCAAGGAGTACGCGCTGGACAACAACCGGATGTGGGACATTCTGCGTGAAGAGACCGAGCAGGCGTTCGCGGCGGTGCGCGAGCGTGTCGCGCCGGATCTGTGGGAAGTCGAACGCAAGGCTTTCCTCAATGATCCGTGGCCGACCCGTTCGTTGCTGCGCATGCACATGATGCAGTACTCCAATTACCGGATTCAGCACACGCTGACCAACCCGCTCAATGTCGTTCAATAACCGAGGCTGACTCATGACCCAAGCAGGTGCCATCGCGGGTTCGCGCGTAAGAGTCCTGATTTATCTTCTGTTCGCGATCCAGCTCATTTCGATGGGCGCGATGGAAATGAGCGGGCCGTTCTGGCCTGTCCACCTGCGCGGGCTAACCTCGTCAGATTCGCTTTTCAGCTTCGCCAGCATCGCCGTGTACGTCGGGCCGATGCTGGGCATTATTCTGACCAGTGCATTCTGGGGCCGTATCGGCGATCGCTACGGCCACAAGTTGATGATGATCCGCGCCCTCGCCGGCCTGTCATTGACCCAGCTTGGGCTGGCCCTGTGCAGTGACATCTGGGTGATCCTGATCCTGCGTTTCCTGCAAGGCGCCTTCGCCGGTTACATCGCACCGGCCCAGGCTTATGGCGTGAGTATCGAGGCGCCTTCGCGGCGAGCGCGGCTGTTCGCGATCCTGCAGATCTCCACCAACGTCGGCTCGTTGCTCGGTGCGGTGGTCGGCGGCCTGATCCTCGATTACGCGACGTTCTTCTGGATTAACATGATCGCGGCGGTGCTGTGCGCGATCTGCACCGTGGTCGCGGCCGTCACGTTGCCGGACGTGCCGCCGGTGAAGAAAGCACCGGTCGCCAATAAAACCGCTCCGACCAGCCACACCGCCAGCGTCTGGCAAGGCACGCCACTTCTTTCGCTACTGGGAGTGATGGGTATTTTGCTGCTGGCACGGATGCTGCCGCAGACATCGTTCTCGCTGTATGTCAGCTCAGTGTTCGAGGTCAGCAACTCGGTGGTCGGGCTGTGTTATGGCTTGCTGGCATTGGGTTTCATTCTGTCGGCAACGGCATGGTCGCGTTACTTCGAGCACCGTTCCCAGCAGGACACCTTGCAACGCATCACTTATGTCGTGATCGGCTGCATCGCGCTGACGGCACTCGCGGGCGTCACGCGTAACCCGATCGTGTTCGTCGGCGCCTACTTCATCTGGGGCGTATTGCTCGGTGCCACGACGCCGGTGTTGATGGCGCTGATTTCCAAGACCGCCGACAGCTCGCGCCAGGGCTACGTGCTGGGCATTGCCCAAAGCACCGCGCAATTCGCGTCCATTGCCGGAATCTCGGCCGGTGGTCTGCTCAGCCAGGTCTATGGTTTGCAGTACACCTACCTGTTTGTCTGCCTCGCCTACATCCTCGCGCTGATTCCCATCGTTGCGTTGCGCTACCGGCCCATGGTCATGCAACCGAGCCAGATCCCGCCGGGTGACTGATCAAGGAGTTTGCTTTGAACATTGAACAACTGCGCGCCGACACTCCGGGTGTCGAGCAATTGATTCACTTCAACAACGCCGGTGCGGCGCTGATGCCCGATCCGGTGATCGAAGTAATGACCCGTCACCTGCAACTTGAAGCCCGGATCGGCGGTTATGAAGCCGCCGGGCAACACGCCCGGGAAGTGGAGGATGTCTACGACGCCATCGGCCAACTGATCAACGCGCGACCCGAAGAGATCGCGGTGATCGAAAACGCGACCCGCGCCTGGGACATGGCCTTCTATTCATTGCCGCTGCGGCCCGGTGATGTGGTGCTGACGTCGACCACCGAATACGCCGGCAACTACATTCCCTATTTGCAACTCAAGCAACAGCGCGGCATCGAGATCAGGGTCATTCCCAACGATGAACAGGGACAGGTGTCATTGCCGGCGCTGCGGGACATGCTCGGCGATGACCGGGTTGCCCTGGTGTCGCTGCCGGTGATTGCCACCAATGGCGGCCCGGTGCAGCCCATCGAACAGATTGGCGCCCTCGCCCGCGCAGCCGGCGTTCTGTTTCTGCTGGATGCCTGTCAGGGCGTCGGGCAGATGCCGATCGATGTGCAGAAAATCGGCTGTCATATGCTCGCTGCCACCAGCCGAAAATACCTTCGCGGCCCTCGGGGCATGGGGTTTCTCTATGTCGAAAAGACTTTGTGCGAAAACCTTGAGCCAGCGTTTCTCGACCTGCATGCGGCTGCATTGCTGACCCCGGACACCTTCAGGATTCGCGGCGATGCCCGGCGCTTCGAAAACTGGGAATGCAACGTCGCGGCGAAACTGGGCATGGGCGCGGCGGCCCGTTATGCGCTGGCGCAAGGCATCGAACCGATGTGGAAGCGCATTCAACAATTGTCGGCCCACCTGCGCAATCGCCTGGCTGATGTGCCGGGGGTTACGCCGCAGGATCGGGGCGCGGTCAAGTCAGGCATCGTCACCTTCACCTGCCAGGACGCCGGAGCGGCGCAAGTCCAGGCATGGCTGGCGGGGCAGGAAAAACGCATCAACGTCACCACCTCGACTTTCCGCTCGACGATGCTCGACATGCAGCAACGGGACCTGCTGGAAGTCAGCCGCGCATCGTTGCACGCCTACAACACCGAGGCCGAAATCGATGCCATGGTAAACGCGTTGTTGAGAATGCCCCGCGCCTGAAAACGGATGCTGATTCGCGCTTGCGTCGCAGGCTCTTTGTAAACTAGCATTGGGAATACTTCTCAATTGCAAAACACTGCAGCCATGAGCGAAACCCTTCCCGCGAACAACGACAACCATCTGCGCGTGATCGAAGCGCTGTACAGCGGCCATCACGGCTGGCTGTACGCCACGCTGAAGAAAAAACTGGGTAACGCCATGGATGCGGCGGATCTGGCGCAGGATACCTTCACCCGGATCCTCGCCTCCCAGGTCACGACCATCGAGCAGCCCCGGGCGTACCTGAGTTGCGTGGCGAAGGGCATCCTCATCAACTGGTATCAGCGCAAGGCACTGGAACGCGCCTACCTCGATGCCCTCGCGCATTTGCCGGCGCCGGAAGTGCCCTCCCCCGAGTTGCGCTTCGTGGTGCTGGAAACCCTGCACGAAATCGACGCGATGCTCGACACCCTGCCGCCGCTGGTCAAACGTGCGTTCCTGCTGTCGCAGATCGGCGGCTTGAAATACACCGACATTGCCGAACAGCTGGACGTCTCGCTGATCACCGTCAAGCGCTACATGAAACAGGCTTTCGTGCAGTGCCTGATGCTGGTGGAATGAATGCTCACGCGACGCAGTGAACCGCCGCTCGATCCGAAAATCCTCGAAGAAGCCGCCGAGTGGCTGATGCGCCTGAGTGAAAACGACCTCAGCGAAACCGAGCGTGCAGAGTGGGAATACTGGAAAGTCAGCAGCCCCGAGCGCAACCGGGCGTGGGCCCGAGCGCAGTTGCTGCAAAGCAAGTTCGGCGGCCTGCCGCCGTCGCTGGCGATGTCGGCGCTGGATCGCCCGAGCAACCCGGAACGTCGCGCAGCCCTCAGCAAACTGGCCTTGCTGCTGGCAGCGGTGCCCGCCGGCTGGGGCAGTTGGAAACTCGCGCAATCGCAGCAATGGTCCGCCGATTACCACACAGCCGTCGGCCAGCGCCGCGAACTGACCCTGGCCGACGGCTCGCAAATCACCCTGAACACCGACACGGCCATCGACGTCCTGTTCGACACCCGGCAGCGGCTGATCCATTTACGCGAAGGCGAAATCCTGGTGCAGACCGCGCCGGACAACGCCGCGCAACCTCGACCTTTTCTGGTCAGCACCCGTCAGGGCCGGATGCAGGCGCTGGGCACGCGTTTCACCGTTCGTGAATGGCAACCGCGCACCCAACTCGCAGTGCTCGAAGGCGCTGTGCAGGTCGAGTTGGCCGACAGCCCTCAAAGTGCGCCCGTCATCGTCAGCGCCGGGCAACGTACCGACTTTTCATCTCAAGCCTTCGGCGCAATGAACCCGACCGACCGCAACGTCGGCGCCTGGACCCAGGGCATGCTGATGGCCGACAAAATGCGGCTGGCGGATTTCGTCGTCGAACTGGCGCGCTATCGCCGAGGCTTTGTGCGCTGCGACCCGGCCATTGCCGATTTGCGCATTTCCGGAGCCTTTCCCATCAGCGATACCCAACGCTCGCTGAACATGCTGGCGCAAACCTATCCCGTGCTCGTCTCCGGGCACTTGAGCGGTTACTGGGTGACGCTCTCACCCGCCTGAGCAAAAAAAATAACCGCGCAGGTGATACTTTTTTTGATCTCGGCTGGCAATGAAAGGAACAACCATTCCACCTCGTCCATAGGGTCACCCCTTCATGCTCGTTGCACGACCCTTGTTTGCGGATCGTCTGCTAAAGCCCGTTATGCGCAGTGTGTTGCTCGGCGTTGTGCTGGGCCTGGGCAGCAGCGCGCTCGCCAAGGCAGCCGGGCCGGCGCAACTGGACGCGGTCACTGTTCGAGCCTACAACATCGCGCCCGGCCCGCTGGGCGTGACCCTGTCGAGCTTCGCCGTGGATGCCGGCATCGCCCTGTCGTTTCAGCCGTCGATCACCGAAGGCCTCGTCAGCCCGGGATTGTCCGGCAGCTACTCGGTGCAGGAAGCGGTGTCCCGACTGCTCGAAGGCAGTGGTCTGGAAATGGTCGCGCGCAGTGACGGAACGTGGACGCTGGTGGTGCGCCGGGTCACGTTGTCGGACACCACGGTCGAAGGCATCGACAAGCGCGCCAACAGCTTGCCGCCGGTGCTGGCGGGCGGTCAGGTCGCGCGCGGTGGGCGCCTCGGCATTCTGGGCAACCGCGATGCGATGGACGCGCCGTTCAGCGTCAGCAGTTACACCTCGACGCTGATCAAGGACCAGCAGGCTGTCACGGTCGGCGACTTGCTGGAACGCGACTCTTCGGTACGTTCCACCGGGCAGACAGGCGGGATTGTCGACTCTTTCTTCATCCGGGGTTTTCCGGTCGGCGAAGGCAATCTCGGCGAACTGGCGTTCGACGGCGTGTACGGCGTGGCCTCCAATTACCGGGTGTTCACCGAATACGCCGAACGGATCGAACTGGTCAAAGGCCCCGGCGCCCTGCTCTACGGCATGTCGCCCAACAGCGGCGTCGGCGGCGTGATCAATGTGGTGCCCAAGCGTTCGCTGGACGAAGACCTGACCCGCTTCACCACCAGTTACGCCTTGAATACCCAGCTCGGCGGGCACCTCGATGTCAGCCGGCGTTTTGGTGAAGAACGCCGCTTCGGCGTACGGGTCAATGGCAGCGTCCAGCAAGGCGACACGGCCATCGACAAGCAATCCCGAGAGGTCGGCATCGGCGCGATTGCCCTCGACTATCAGGGCGAACGCCTGCGCACCACGCTGGATCTGATCAATCAGAAAGAAAGTTTCGACGCTGCATCCCGCCCCTTCCTGATCGCCTCCGGCGTGGAGATTCCATCCGCAGCCAACGGCCGCACCAGCGTCAGCCAGGAATGGGGCTGGTCGGAAACCCGCGACAAATCGGCGTTGCTCGGCGGCGAATACGACCTCAACGACAACCTGACCGTGTTCGCCCACGCGGGTGGAGGAAAGTCGGATGTCGCGCGCATGTCCGACCAGACCCCGACCATCATCAACGAAGCGGGCGACACGTCGTCGATCCCCGGTTATTACAAATTCGAAGTCCAGCGCTACACCGTCGATGCCGGTGCAAGGCTTCGGTTCGACACCGGGCCGATCAGTCACAGCACCGCGCTGCAAGTCACCCGCTACCGCGATAACTTGTCCCGAGGCATTATTTCCGGGCCGGCGATCCTGTCGAACATCTACCACCCGATCGACCGCCCGAAACCCGCGATCGCCAAACCGGATACGCCGAAGGTTTCCGAAAGCGAGCTGTCGGGCGTGGCCCTTGCCGACACCCTGTCGGTGCTCGACGAACGCCTGCAAGTCACACTCGGCGTGCGTCAGCAGAACATCAAGTCGGACAACTACAACGCGGCCGGTTTCGTCACCACGTCCTACGACAAAAGCAAATCCACCCCGCTGTTCGGGGTCGTCGCCAAGCCCTGGGACCATGTCTCGTTCTACTACAACTACGTCGAAGGCCTGAGCAAGGGTGACATCGCGCCGTCCGCCGCCGCCAACGCGGGCGAGATCTTTTCCCCTTATGTGTCCCGCCAGCAGGAAGTCGGGGTCAAGTTCGACTACGGCCGTTTCATGTCCACCATCGCCCTGTTTCAGCTGGAAAAGCCCAGCGGTGAACTGGCATCCGGGGTGTTCTCGGTCAATGGCGAACAGCGCAACCGTGGCGTCGAACTGAACATGGCGGGCGAGATTGCAACAGGCACACGCCTGATCGGGGGCGTGACGCTGCTCGACGGCGAACTGACCCGCACCGGCGTCGCTGCCAACCGTGGCAACAAACCGGTCGGCGTTCCCGAGGTGCAAGCCAACCTCTGGGCCGAATGGGACGTCCCGCAGATCGAAGGCCTGACGTTGACCAGCGGCGCGATCTACACCGATAGCCAGTACGTCAATCAGGCCAACACTCAACAACTGGACGCCTGGACCCGCTTCGACGTCGGCGCCCGCTACGCCACGCGCATCGCCGAACGACCGACCACTTTCCGGGCCACCGTGCAGAACGTGTTCGACCGTGAATACTGGTCCGGCGTCGCCTCCTACGGCGCGTTCTCCCAGGGCGCGCCTCGTACCCTGTTGCTCTCGGCCACTGTCGATTTCTGAAACGTCCGGCCCGGTGCGGCGCCTGGCGTCGTGGTCCGATCCGGCTTTTGCAAAGGCATACACCATGGTTAATGTTTTTCGCCGCCGCCAGACCTTCGCCGCCCTGCTGTTCGCCGGGCTGCTGGGTCTGTCGATTTCTTCATTGATGCCGAGCAGCGCACGGGCTGCCGAAGCGGATCCGGCACTGGGCACGGTTACCGATTTGCAGGGCCGCACGGTCAAGGTTCACTTGCCGGTGCGCCGGGTCATTCTGGGTGAAGGCCGCCAGTTGTATCTGGTCGCCGCACTGGATACGCAGAATCCTATCGAACGCATCGTCGGCTGGCGCAAGGACCTGATCCAGTCCGACCCGGACACCTACAACGCCTACCTGCGCAAATTCCCCGACATCGCCAAGATCCCGACCTTCGGCGGTTTCGAGAGCGGCACCTTCGACATCGAGCAGGCGATCTCGCAGAAGCCTGACGTGATCATCCTCAACATCGAAGCGCAGCACGCGACCGAGGATGCCCGCTACATCGAGAAACTCGACGCCTTGGGGATCCCGGTGGTGTACGTCGACTTTCGCAACAACCCCATGCAGAACACCGAGCCGACCATGCGCCTGTTCGGCAAGTTGTTCGGCAAGGAAGAGCGTGCCGAGGCCTTCATCGACTTTCGTAACCAGCAGATCCATCGCGTCACCGACGTGATCGAGAAGCGCCACCCTGCCCGCCCCAGCGTGTTCATCGAGCGCATCGGCGGCTACACCGATGACTGCTGCCTGAGTTTCGGCAACGAGAACTTTGGCCTGTTCGTCGACATGGCTGGCGGCAACAACATCGCCCGACGAATCATTCCGAGCACCTTCGGGCAACTGAACCCTGAGCAAGTGATCGTCGCCAACCCCGACCATGTCGTGGTCACCAGCGCCGACTGGGAAGCCTTTGCCCCGGGCGGCCATTGGGTCGGTGTCGGCCCGGGCGCGGATCTCACCGAAGCCCGACGCAAACTGGCCTGGTACACCCAGCGCCCGGCCTACGCCGGTATCAAGGCGCAGGACACTCAGGCGTTTCATGCGATCTGGCACCAGTTCTACAACAGCCCTTACCAGTTCGTGGCCATTCAGCAATTGGCCAAATGGTTTCACCCGGAGCTGTTCGCCGATCTTGACCCGGACGCCGCATTTCGCGAGATGCACGAGCGCTTCCTGCCGGTGCCCTACGAGCCGGGCTATTTCGTCAGCCTGCAAAAAACCGAGGCCAAACCATGAGTTCACTGGGCGAAGCACCGATTGTGCAGAGCGTCACTTACCGCCGGCTGGTGCTGCGTAAACGGCTGATTCTGCTCGGGCTGGGCGTGCTGCTGATCTTCAGCGTGCTGCTCGATCTGGCGCTGGGCCCGGCCCGCTACAGCCTCAGCGAAGTGCTCGGTGCGTTGTTCTCGCCGGACACCGCTTCGGCCCAGGTTCGGGTGGTGATGTGGGACATCCGTCTGCCGGTGGCGTTGATGGCGGTCGCTGTCGGCGCAGCGCTTTCACTGGCCGGGGCGCAGATGCAGACCATCCTCAACAACCCGCTCGCCAGCCCTTTCACCCTCGGTATTTCTGCGGCGGCCGGTTTCGGCGCGGCGCTGGGGCTGGCCTTCGGCGTGGCGCTGTTTCCGCTGGCGGCGCAATACATGGTGCCGCTCAACGCGTTCATCATGGCGATGCTCTCGGCACTGCTGATTCACTTCATGAGCATGCGCCGTGGCGTCACCGCCGAAACCATCGTGCTACTCGGCATTGCGCTGGTGTTTACCTTCAATGCGCTGCTGGCGCTGGTGCAGTTCTTCGCCACCGAACAAGCCGTGGCGGCCGTGGTGTTCTGGACCATGGGCAGCCTGAACAAAGCCACCTGGCCGAAACTCGGAGTGATCTGCGTGGTGATCCTCATCACCCTGCCGATCTTCGCCAAACGCGCGTGGGCAATGACGGCCCTGCGCCTGGGTGATGACAAGGCTGCCAGCTTCGGTATCAACGTGCGCAGCCTGCGTTTTCAGACGCTGATCATGGTCAGCCTGCTCGCGTCGTTTCCGGTGGCGTTCGTCGGCACGATCGGCTTTATCGGGCTGGTCGGGCCGCACATCGCGCGGATGCTGATCGGCGAGGATCAGCGGTTTTTCCTGCCGGCCTCGTTGCTGACCGGCGCGCTGATCCTGTCCGCCAGTTCGGTGGTCAGCAAGACCCTGATCCCGGGGGCGATATTCCCCATCGGCGTGGTCACGTCACTGATCGGCGTGCCGTTCTTCATTTCTCTGATTCTCAACGGTAAGAAAAACTCATGGTGAAGATCCGGCTCGACAACCTCGGCGCCCGCTACGGGCAGCGCGAGATCATTTCCGGTGTGAGTACCGCGACGTTTACCGGTGGCCAGGTCGTGGCGGTTGTCGGCCCCAATGCGGCGGGCAAATCGACGTTGTTCAAACGCATGGCCGGGCTGATCGACGGCCCGGGCGAAGTGATTCTGGAAGGTTCGAAAAAAGGCACGCAGGGCATCAGTTACATGCCGCAAGGCCTGAACGCCAGCGCCCGGTTGACGGTGTACGAATCGGTGCTGCTGGCGCGCAAGCAGCTGACGCCCAACTGGTCAGTTCACGACGATGAACTGAAACTGGTGGACGAGATTCTCGACGCGCTCGGGATCACCGAACTGTCATTCCGCAACCTGGGGGAATTGAGCGGCGGTCAGCAGCAATTGGTCTCAATCGCCCAGACGCTGGTGCGCGAACCGGAAATCCTGCTGATGGACGAACCCACCAGCGCACTCGACATGCACCGGCAGGTTCAGGTGTTGAACTTCATGAAAGCCTTGGCGCGCCGACGCGAGGTGATCGTGTTCATCGCCATCCACGACCTGAATCAGGCGCTGCGTTTTGCCGATCAGGTGCTGGTCATCGCGGGCGGCACGGCCCATGGCAGCGGGCCCAGCCATGAAGTCATCACCGAGCCGATGCTGCGCACGGTCTACAAGGTCGAGGCGCGGATCGAGCAATGCAGTCGCGGGCAGCGTCATATTCTGATCGATGACATTGTCTGATGGCTGGCCCTCAGAGCAGACTCCACGACACCCCGACATACATCGCCATGCCCTCACCCGGCGTGGAGCGTGCGGCGTCCAGTCCTTTATCGTCATAACCCGGCGTAACGGTAGCGGCGTAGTGTTTGTCGGTCAGGTTGCGCATGTCCAGCCAGGTCTGCCAGTCGCCTTTCGGTGCGTTGTAGCCCAGTGTGGCGCCGAAGGTGGCGTAAGGATCGGCGTAATAGCTGTTGGCGTAATCCACTGCGGTTTTCGAGACCAGTTGCGTGTTAACTGCCGCGAAGAAGCCCAGCGGGAAGTCGTAGCGCAGTTCGCCCTGGTAGTAATGCATCGGCAAGCCCGGCAGGCGGTTGTCGCCGAAGCGGTCGTCGTCGCGGTAGTGGAAGTCGCTGAAGGTGTAGGCCTGACGCAGGCTCAACTTGCCGCCATCGTTCGCTGACCATAGATTGCTGTTCAGGCTGGCTTCGACACCTTGGTGCACGGTCGGGCTGGCGTTGAGCTCGTAAGGCGTGGTCGCGTTGGCGTCCGGCAATACCGAGAGCAATTCGTGGCGCACCTGAGCGTAGTACCAAGCCAGGCTCCATTCGCCGAGCGCGCTGTCGCCACGGCCGCCGAGTTCCAGGGTTGTCGCGGTCTGGTTCTGCAGCTTGACCGGGTCGCGCTGGGTGCCGGTGGCGGCGCCGCTGCCCGCCGGGAAGCGTACGTTGGAGCTGTAGATCAGCGACCACGGATGCGGCGCTTCGACCGAGCGGCTGAGGTTGCCGAACAGTTGCAGATCCGGCGTCACCTGATAGCGCAGGCCCAGACGTGGCGCGTAATCCCAGTCGCCGAGGCTGGTCTTGCCGCCACCTTCCGGGTAGGTCACCGCGCTTTCGCGGCGGGTGTAGATCGCGGCGAGGCCGGTGGTCAGCCACAGGTCGTCGGCGATTTCCAGGTCGTTGCCCACGTGCAGGACAGAATCCGAACCCTGATAAGTGAAGTTGCGCATGTGCGTGCCCGGCGCGTAGCGGGCGGTGTTGCCGGTGGGAATCCGCACCCGTTCGCTGGCCCCGTCGTTGGGCAGGTGTTTGGTCACCCGCAGGCCCACGGTGCTGTTGCTCTCCATTCCCCAGAGCGTGCCGCGGCGCTTGTAGTCGAACGTGCCGCTGACATCGGTATAAGCGACCTTCAGGCGGTTGGGGCCTTCGCGCAGATCCATCGGGTAATCGTGATAAACCAGACCGGTCTGGATGCTCGAATCGTCATCGATGTAGTACGTGGTCTTGTTGCCGATGAAGGTGCTGCCGGGCTGATCGCGGCTGTCGTTGCGCGTTACGTAGGCCGGATTGGCCGCGCGTGGATCGTGTTCGATGGAGTGCTTGGTCACCCGCCCGGCGAGGTCGTTGTCGGTCTCGCGGTGACGGATGTAGAAGCGGGTTTCCAGATTCGGATTGAAGCGATAACCGAAGTTGGCGATCACGCCCTGGCTCTTGCTGGCGGTGTGATCCTGATAACCGTCGGAATGCGCGTCGGTCATCGACAGGTAGTAATCGAAGTCACCCAGCACCTGGCCGGAGCTGACTTGTCGCTGGGCATAACCGTGGCTGCCCATGACATAGCGCACATTCAGCAGTGGCGCGTCGTAGCCGGTGTGGCTGACGTAATCGACGGCGCCGCCCAGGGCCAGCGCACCGCGATCAAAACCGTTGGCACCGCGCAGCACTTCCACATGGTCGAGCCACAGCGGCTCCAGTAATTCGTAAGGCGTGCCGCCGGGGCCGGTCAGCGGCAGACCGTCGAGCATCGTGTACAGCCCCGACGCGTGGGCGCCGGGAGCACGGTTGATGCCCGAGCCACGGATCGAGATTTTCGTCCCTTCGTTGCCCGCTGACTGGGCATAGACACCCGGTTGATACGCCAGCACGTCCTGATTGCTCGCAACCCGGCCCTGCATCGGGCGGCGCATATCGACCACGTTGGTGCCGCCGGGCACCTGCGCAAGCCGCGCCTCGGCCTCTTCAACCGACGCATCCTCCCCGCTCCGGTCCTCGGCGCCGATCAGCACCTGCCCCAACTCCAGGCGCTGGCTTTCAGCCAGGGCCGGACAGGCCAGGGCCAGCCCCAGCAAGGCAGTGGGCAGGGTTTTGAACGCGGGCATCGAGAGCACTCCAGACATACGGGAACGGGCAGTGAGAACTGCGACGTATGAAGGGACGAATGGAGCACATGGGGATTTGGTTTTTTGCCCGCGAGGACTCAGTAATACCGCCGCGGATCCGAATCGATCAGACTCGCCAGTTTGGTCAGGGCGAAGCGCAGTTCTTCCTGGCTGGTCGGCGACATCAGCACCAGCCGCACGCACCGGGTGATCCCCGAGCGTTCGGCCTGGAACTGCGTGCCGCTCAGCACCAATACGCCGTTGGCCCGGGCGAGCATGGTGAATTCGTCGGCGGTCCAGGGTTCGGGCAGCGTCAGCCAGACGTGGTACGAGTACGGCTGGGTCTTGAGTTCGAAACCGGCGAAGATTTCCTGAGCGATCGCCTGACGGCCGGCGGCCTCGTTGCGCTGGATCCGGATCAGTTTCTTGTCCAGGCCTTCGGTGATCACATTGCTGGCCAGTTGCGCGGTCAGCGGTGACGGCATCCACACGCTGCTGCGTACCATCGAGGTCAGGCGCGACAGCAATTTCGGCGGGCTGTAGAGATAACCGACACGCAAGGCCGGCATGACCGATTTGGACAGGCTGGTGAGGTATACCGAACGGTCCGGTGCAAACGCTGACAGCGGTTTGATCGACGGATCGGTGGCCAGAAAACCATAGATGTCATCGTCGAGAATGATGAAGTCGAACTCCTCGGCCAGCGCCGCAATCTGCGCCCGGCGCTTTTGCGACATGATCGACGCCGTCGGGTTCTGACAGGTCGCCACGCACACCAGCATCGCCGGTTTCTCCCGCAGGCACAGCTCGCGCAATGCTTCCGGAATGATCCCTTCGTCGTCCATGGCCACGCCACGCAAACGGCGCTCGAGGCCATGGGCCAGGGAAATGATACCGGGGTAACAAAGCTCTTCGCAGAGCACCAGGTCGCCGGCATTGGTCAGGGCGCTCATCGCGACCATCAGGCCATGCTGGGCGCCGGCGGTGATCACCACTTGCTGCCATTGCGCGTCGGGCAATGAATGACGCAACCACTGCGCGCCCGCCTCGCGATGGGCCGGGTGACCGCCGTCCGGCGCGTAATCCAGGGCCCGGGCGAAATCCGTGCTTTTGGCCATGCCCACCAGCGCGCCGCGCAGCCAGTACTCCAGGGTCTCGCTGTAGGGCTTGATGATCGACAGATCAAGCAGCTCCGACTGCCCCAGATTCAGCGGCGCGGCACTGTTGCTCGCCGGCAGTTCCAGCTGGCTCTGGCTCAGCACATACGTCCCGCGCCCTACCTCGCCCTGCACCAGACGCCGCCGATGGGCTTCGCTGTACGCCCGGCTGATCGTGCCCGGCGTGACATTCAGGGTGGTGGCCAGCTCCCGCAGGGTCGGCAGGCGATCGCCTTCGTTCAACACGCCGTTACTGATATCGCGCGCCAACGCATCGGCAATCGACAAATACATCGGCTGGCTGAACTCGCTTAGCTGGGGAACCCACATGAATGATCACTGCCCATCGTAGAAATGATGAATATCCGAGCATATCACACGGAGGTTAGGCAACTAATAAATCAACCCAATCGATAAATTGAGTCGATTGACGCCACGATTGAATCGATACGCGCCGTGGCGATGAAATAATTTCGAAATAATTTATCGGCTTATTAATCAAATACTTAATCCGCTAAAAGCGGAAAAACAGGGACTGATAGCAAAAAAACATCTCGTAACAACCTGGCGGACTATTGAATCAACTCAATTCATTCAAATACACTCATCTCGAATCGAATCAATCGACTCAATTCTCCTGACCACTGCGCGACTCCGCCGCGCCAAGCCGAGACATCATGGACACAATCAGAAAGGACCTATCCCTCTCAGCCGTCATTGCGGGCTTCATTGCCGTGATCATTTCCTATGCCGGCCCGCTCATCATCGTGTTCCAGGCCGCCAAGGAAGCGCACCTGCCCAACGACGTGGTGTCATCGTGGATCTGGGCCATTTCCATTGGCAGCGGGATTACCGGTCTGCTGTTGAGCTGGCGTTTGCGGATCCCGGTGATCACGGCGTGGTCGACCCCGGGCGCGGCGTTGCTGGTGTCGATGCTGCCGACCGTCACCCTGCCCCAGGCCATCGGCGCTTATATAGTGGCCTCGCTGATCATTGCCATCGTAGGTCTGTCCGGCGCCTTCGACAAATTGATGAGCCGCCTGCCCAAAGCCATCGCCGCCGCCATGCTCGCGGGCATTCTGTTTCGCTTCGGCGCCGAGCTGTTCACCTCGATCAAGCTGCAGCCGGAGCTGGTGCTGTCGATGATTGCGGCGTACCTGATCTTCAAGCGCGTCTCGCCGCGCTACGCCATTCTGTCGGTGCTGATTGTCGGCTGCGCCGTCGCCGCCTCGTTCGGCACCCTCAACAGCGGCTCGATCACCATCGCCGTGGCGCAACCGGTGTTCATCGCCCCGGAATGGAGCTGGCACGCGATCATCAACATCGGCCTGCCACTGGCGCTGGTGACCCTGACCGGCCAATACGTGCCGGGCATGGCGGTGTTGCGCACCTCGGGCTACAACACCCCGGCCCGCTCGATCATTTCGGTCACTGCAATCGGCTCGGTCCTGATGGCGCCGTTCGCTTCCCACGGTTTCAACCTGGCGGCCATCACCGCCGCAATCTGCACCGGCCGCGAAGCCCACGAAGACCGTGACAAGCGCTACATCGCCGGGATCGCCTGCGGGGTGTTCTACATCCTGATGGGCACCTTCGGCGCGACTTTGGCGTCGGTGTTTTCCGCCCTGCCCAAAGAACTGATTGCTTCCCTCGCCGGCCTCGCCCTGTTCGGCGCAATCAGCGCCGGCCTGACGGGTGCCATGGCTGACGAGAAACAGCGCGAAGCCGCCCTGATCACCTTCCTGGTGACGGCATCCGGGATGAGTTTCCTCGGCCTGGCCGCCGCGTTCTGGGGCTTGATCTTCGGCCTTGTCGCCCACTTCGTGCTGACCTGGACCCGCGAAAGCAAAGCCGCCGCCATTGCCGAGGGCAGCCGTCCATGACCGCTCGTTACGATTTCATTGTGGTGGGCGGCGGCATTGCCGGTGTCTCGGCCGCTTATGAGCTGGCCGCTCATGGCAGCGTCTGCCTGCTCGAACAGGAACAGCAACTGGCCTATCACACCACCGGCCGTTCGGCGGCGATCTCGATGGAAAGCTACGGCAACCAGCAGATCCGCTCGCTGACCTGCGCCTCTAGGAGTTTCTTCGAAAACCCGCCGCAAGGTCTGGCTGAGCATCCACTGTGGGCACCTCGGGGTGCCTTGATCGTGGCTCAGGCTGCGCGGGTGGACAAACTGGCCACGCGGTTCAATGCGGTACTGGCGCAAGTGCCGAGCGCCAAGTTACTCGATGACAAGCAGGTGCTGGAACTGGTGCCCTACCTCGCCGAAGGCGCCTGGAGCGCCGGAATCTACGAGCCCAGCGCCTTCGATCTGGACGTACACGGGATCCATGGCGCCTACCTCGGCGGCCTGCGCGCCCGGGGCGGCGTGATCAAACGCGAGACCGAAGTGCTGCGCGGCGAAAGACGCGCCGGGCACTGGACCCTGCACACCGCTGACGGTCAGCAACTGGAAGCCGCCATCGTGGTCAACGCGGCCGGTGCCTGGGCCGATGAACTGGCCGAGCGCTGCGGCGTGCCCAAGGTCGGCGTGCGGCCATTGCGGCGCACCGTGCTGGCGGTCGATCCGCAGTGCGACGTACACCACACGCCGTATCTGGGCACGGTCGACGAAGACATTTTCATCAAGCCCGAGGCCGGACGGTTGATCGTTTCGCCCTGCGACGAAAGCCCTTCGCTGCCCTGCGATGCGTTGCCGGAAGAACTGGACCTGGCGATCACCATGGATCGCCTGCAGAACACCACACGCCTGCGCCCACGCTCGATCATCAATAAATGGGCCGGCTTGCGCACGTTTGTTGCCGACCGCTCGCCGGTGCTCGGCCAGGATCCCGAAGAGGAAAGCTTCATCTGGCTGGCCGCCCTCGGTGGCTACGGCATTCAGGCCGCGCCGGCTATCGCCCGGCTGTGCGCCCACGCTGCACTGGGTGTCGCCATGCCGGCGGATCTGGCGGCGCTGCAACTCAATTACCAGCACTTTTCCCCGGCTCGCTGCCGCGACGAGGCATTTGCCCGTCTGGCCGTGAAACAGGTTGCCGATTTGCACTAACCCACCACCCACCCAACAAGGATCGTCACCATGCAAACCAACGCTCAACTCCAGTCCGCCGCCAAGCCATTCCTGGGCGAAGAAAACGTGATTTTCACCGACAAGGCGCCTCTGCCGCTGGGCACCTATTCCCAGGGGATCAAGGTCAGCCACGGCCAGACCATCTACCTGTCGGCCCAGACGCCCGTGTCGGCGCTGAACAACGAAGTGTTGGCCAAGGATTTCGAAGGCCAGCTGCGCCAGACCCTCGACAACCTGGCGCAAATGGCCGAGGCCGCCGGTGGCAGCCTGGCGAACGTGGTCAAGGTGACGGCATTCATCACTGACCTGAACGAGTTCCCGACCCTGAACCGGGTCATGGAGGAATACTTCACCCCGCCGTATCCGGCCCGCACCACCGCCGGCGCCAGCGCCCTGGCGCGCAATACCCTGGTCGCCATCGACGCCATCATGGTGGTCTGAAACACCGTCTGTCAGCAGTGCCCGCCGGTCCGTTTTTCGGGCCGGCGTCGGCAGGGAATGCACCCGCACAGCGTACTTCCAGGGGATGGCCATGAAGAGTTCGTACAGAGAGTATGTGTTGCAGTGCCTGGTGTGCGACCGCAGCTACCAGCCGCACGAGGTCAGTTATTTCTGCCCTCATTGCAAAGTCGATGGTGCCCTTGACGCGCTTTACGATTACCCGACGCTCAGACGCGAATGGCCCAAAGAAAGCCTGGCCCATCATCAGGCCCGTGGCATGTGGCGCTATGACCGATTGATGCCGTTGAGCTCGACGCAGTTCATTCCGCCGCTACTGGTGGGCAATACGCCGCTGTACGCGCCGACCGACCTGCTCGGCAAAGGCTCGCGGATCAAGGTCTTGATCAAGGATGAATCGCGCCAGCCCACCGGTTCGCTGAAGGATCGCGCCAGTGCATTGGCCGTGGCTCACGCCATGCAGTCCGGTGCGCGCACCGTGGCGGTGGCCAGCACCGGCAACGCGGCCTCGGCACTGGCCGGAATGAGTGCCAGCCTGGGCCTGCACAACGTGATTTACCTGCCCCGAACCGCACCCCGTGAAAAGCGCGCGCAGATGCAGGGCTACGGCGCCGAGATCGTGCTGGTCGACGGTCAATACGACGAAGCCTTCGAGCAATGCCTCAATGCCTGTGAACGCTACGGCTGGTACAACCGCACCACCGGGATCAATTCGTACATGAGCGAAGGCAAGAAAACCGTCGCCTTCGAGATTTGCGAACAACTGCACTGGCAGGTGCCGGACCTGGTGTTCGTGCCCGTCGGCAATGGCTGCATTCTGGGTTCGGTCTACAAGGGTTTCTTCGACCTGCTGCAACTGGGCTGGATCGAGCGCATCCCGCGCCTGATCGGCGTGCAGGCCGAGCAGAGCAACTTCATGTACCGGGCGTGGCGCAGCGATCAGCCGATGCAGCAGACCGAACGCATCGCCCCCACCAGTCTGGCCAGCAGCATCAACGTGGCGCTGCCCCGCGACCGGCTCAAGGCCATGCGCGCGGTGACCGCCAGCGAGGGCGAATTCATCTGCGTCAGTGACGCGAGCATCGTCGCCGCCGCATCGAAGCTTGCCGCCAGCACCGGCGTGTTTCCCGAAGCCGGCGCCGCCAGTGCCTTCGCCGGCCTGCTGAAGTACGCCGAACAACACCCCGACACCGCGCAAACCGCCGTGATCCTGATCACCGGCAGCGGCTTGAAAGA
Source organism: Pseudomonas sp. B21-021 (assembly GCF_024749205.1). Classification (NCBI taxonomy): domain Bacteria; kingdom Pseudomonadati; phylum Pseudomonadota; class Gammaproteobacteria; order Pseudomonadales; family Pseudomonadaceae; genus Pseudomonas; species Pseudomonas sp. B21-021. Next base: position 2,779,526 of record NZ_CP087192.1, on the reverse strand, counting down.
CACCTCCATTTTTCTCTCCGACACGGCCGCGAGCCCGTCACGTGTGTTCCCTCATCACGTGCCGGTCACGCTGACCGAAACGCTTGCACAAGGAATCACCGCATGAGCCTGCAAAATTTCGACCCCGCCATTGCCCGCCTGATCGACCGCGAACGCAACCGCCAGGAAACCCACCTGGAACTGATTGCCTCGGAAAACTACGTCAGCGAAGAAGTGCTCCAGGCCCAGGGCTCGCTGCTCACCAACAAGTACGCCGAAGGCTATCCGGGCCGGCGCTATTACGGCGGCTGCAAGGTCGTCGACGAAATCGAAAACCTGGCCATCGAGCGCGCCCGCAAGCTGTTCGGTTGCGAGTACGTCAACGTCCAGCCGCACTCCGGCTCACAGGCCAATCAGGCGGTGTTCCTGGCGGTGCTTGAGCCCGGCGACAAGATTCTGGGCATGTCCCTGGCCCACGGCGGGCACCTGACCCACGGCGCCTCGGTGAATTTCTCCGGGAAGTTTTTCCAGGCCTTCACCTATGGCCTGGAGAAGGACAGCGAAACCCTCGACTACGAAGCAATGGAAGCCCTGGCCCGCGAACACCGGCCGAAGATGATCATCGCCGGCGCCTCAGCGTATTCGCGCGTCATCGACTTTCCGCGCTTTCGCAAGATCTGCGATGAAATCGGCGCTTACCTGATGGTCGACATGGCCCACTACGCCGGGCTGATCGCGGCGGGCGTGTACCCGTCGCCCGTGGGCATCGCCGACTTCATCACCTCGACCACCCACAAGACCCTGCGCGGCCCGCGCGGCGGCCTGATTCTGGCCAAGGCCGAATACGCCGCCGTGCTCGACAAGACGATCTTCCCGGTTTATCAGGGCGGCCCGCTGATGCACGTGATCGCCGCCAAGGCTGTGGCGTTCAACGAAGCCCTAGGCGACGAGTTCAAGCATTACCAGCAACGGGTGATCAACAACGCCCGGACCATGGCCGATGTGCTGACCCGACGCGGATTGCGCGTGGTGTCCGGCGGTACCGACTGCCACATGTTCCTGCTTGATCTGCGCGCGATGAACATCACCGGCAAGGACGCCGAAGCCCTGCTGGAAAGCGCCCACATCACGCTGAACAAAAACGCGATCCCCGATGACCCGCAGAAACCGGCGATCACCAGCGGCATCCGCATCGGCACCCCGGCACTGACGACGCGCGGTTTCGGTGAAGCCGAATGCGCCGAAGTAGCCAACCTGATCGCCGACCTGCTGGAGCAACCGGACAACACCGCGCGGGTGGAAAACATCCGCCGCCGGGTGATGCACCTGTGCGAATGCTTTCCGGTGTACCTGCTGACGTGACGAGAACGCCGGCCGCTCAGTTCTTGCACTTGGCCAACACCACCTGACAGGTGTCGGGCGTGCCACCGGAGCGGCCGGCATAACGAATGCAGTTGTTCAGGGATTTCTGCCGGGCGATGTTCAAGGATGAACCCCAGGCCAGCCCGCCCTCGCCCACCGTGGGCAGCGCCTTGGCATAGCAACTGTCGCCGATCCCGGAGGCCGGATATCGGTTCTTGGCCGCCCGACTGGAGCAGCCGGCGGTCAGCACCAGACTGACGGCAATCAGGCTCGGCAGAATCCATGACGAGCATTGGCACAGCCGCTTTGTGCTCATCGCGTTTCCTCTGCCGCAAGGCCTTTCATGTGATGGAGGTGCATGTTCCTTTGAGTCTAGTCGTGACGGACCGAAAGCGACTCAACGTTCCGTCGCCTGCCGGTACTGGCGCGGGGTGAACCCGGTCGACGCCTTGAACTGGCGAGTAAATGCGCTGTGATCGGTGTAGCCGCATTGCAGCGCCACCTCGGTGATCGGCAGCTCGGTGTGCAACAACCGATGGGCATGTTCCAGCCGCACTTTCTGAATCATCTGCCTTGGCGTCAGGTGAAAGACCCGTTTGCAGTAGCGCTCCAGTTGCGCCACCGAAATACCGGCGATCCGTGTCAACTCGCCCAATGTCACCCGACGATTGAAATGCGCGCGGATGTGTTCATCGACCGCTGCCAGGCGCTGAAACGCCGGGTGGGTTTCGCTGGCCGATTGCAGGTCCACCGAAATCCCCGCGAGGCCGATGATCTCGCCGTCACGGTTGTACAGCGGACGCTTGTGCGTCAGGCACCAGCCCGGTTCGCGACTGCCGTACAGGTGCAGTTCCAGCTGATCCTCCAGCACAAAGCCCTCTTCCAGCACCCGCCGATCCTGCTCGGTATAACCCGGCCCGAGTTGCGCCGGAAACACCTGCGCACTGGTCTTGCCGAGCAGCGGTTTCAGGTCTTTCAGGCCGCAGCGCTGCACCAGCGTGCGATTGGCCAGGACGTACCGCGCCCGCACGTCCTTGATGAAGATCGCCGCGTTCGGAATCACGTCGAGCATCGGCAACAGCGGTGCCACGCCGCCCAGCAGTGCATCGAGAGTATGCGGCCGATGGCGCTCATCGCCCTGACAGAGGATCGCAAACGCGTTCTGCATGTGAAGGTCTTCCCCGGTGAGTGGATCGGCCTGAAAACGTGCCCGCCCTGAGGCGTTCGCGTGCAGATTGCAGCAACGTTCGAAGCGTGTCGAGCGCCGCAGTCTTTCTTCGCAACTGTGCCGATTTCGTCATCCGCAGCTGCGCAAAACATCAATCGCCCGACGCCTGATGAGTTCACTGTTTAGCCGTTCCAGTGACTCACACCTGCCTATCCAATAACTCACAAGAAGGCGATGCCATGTCAGGCCAAGGCAAGTTCAAAAAACAACTTTCATTGATCGACCTCACCTTTATCGGGCTGGGGGCGATCTTCGGTTCCGGCTGGTTGTTCGCGGCCAGTCACGTGTCGGCGATTGCCGGGCCGGCGGGGATTTTTTCCTGGTTGCTGGGCGGGTTCGCCGTGTTGCTGCTGGGCATCGTTTACTGCGAACTGGGCGCGGCATTGCCCCGCGCTGGCGGTGTGGTGCGCTACCCGGTTTACAGCCACGGGCCGCTGCTCGGTTACCTGATGGGTTTCATCACGCTGATCGCGTTTTCCAGTCTGGTGGCGATCGAGGTGGTTGCCTCTCGCCAATACGCGGCGGCCTGGTTTCCGAGCCTGACCAAGGCCGGCAGCGGTGATCCGACCCTGCTCGGCTGGCTGGTGCAGTTCGGCCTGCTGTGCGTGTTCTTCCTGCTCAACTACCGCAGCGTGAAGACCTTCGCCAAGGCCAACAACCTGGTCAGCGTGTTCAAGTTCATCGTGCCGCTGCTGGTGATCGGCGTGCTGTTCACCTTCTTCAAACCGGAGAACTTTCAGGTTCAGGGCTTCGCTCCATTCGGACTCTCGGGTATCGAGATGGCCGTCTCCGCCGGCGGCGTGATCTTCGCCTACCTCGGCCTGACCCCGATCATCTCGGTGGCCAGCGAAGTGAAGAACCCGCAACGCACCATCCCGATTGCGCTGATCCTGTCGGTGCTGCTTTCCACTGCGATCTACGTGTTGCTGCAAACCGCCTTTCTCGGCGGCATCCCGACCGAACTGCTCGCCAATGGCTGGGCCGGGGTTTCCAAGGAATTCGCCCTGCCGTACCGCGACATCGCCCTGGCGCTGGGCGTGGGCTGGCTGGCGTATCTGGTGGTGGCGGATGCGGTGATCTCCCCCAGCGGCTGCGGCAACATCTACATGAACGCCACACCGCGGGTGATCTACGGCTGGGCGCAGACCGGCACGTTCTTCAAGGTCTTCACCCACATCGACGCGAAGTCCGGCATCCCGCGTCCGGCGCTGTGGCTGACCTTCGCCCTGTCGGTGTTCTGGACCCTGCCGTTCCCGTCCTGGGAAGCGCTGATCAACGTGGTGTCCGCCGCGCTGGTGCTGAGCTATGCCGTCGCCCCGGTGACCGTCGCCGCGCTGCGTCGCAATGCACCCGACATGCCGCGCCCGTTCCGGGTCAAGTGCATGGGCGTGCTGGGGCCGGTGTCGTTCATCATCGCTGCGCTGATCGTTTACTGGTCGGGCTGGAACACCGTGTCCTGGCTGCTCGGCCTGCAAATTCTGATGTTCGTCGTCTACCTGCTTTGCGGCCGCTTCGTGCCGACCGCCCACCTCAGTCTGTCCCGGCAAGTGCGCTCGTCCGCGTGGCTGATCGCCTTCTACGCGGTGACCATCGTCCTGTCGAAACTCGGCACCTTCGGTGGCCTGGGCATCCTCACCCATCCGTTCGACACCCTGGTCGTCGCCGCCTGTGCGATGGGCATTTATTACTGGGGCGCGGCCACCGGCGTACCGGCACACCTGCTGCGCCTGGAGTCGGAAGAGGATGAAAGCGAAGTCGCTTCGCCGTCCCCTGCCTCCGCCGCCAACCCGCGCACTGCCGGCGCTTACTGAAATCACTTAACGGGATCTGTCCATGAAACGAGTACACGTCATTGATTCCCACACCGGCGGCGAACCCACACGTCTGGTGATGAAAGGTTTTCCCGACTTGCCCGGTCGCACCATGACCGAGAAGCGCGACGCCCTGCGCAACCAGCACGATCAGTGGCGCCGCGCCTGCCTGCTGGAACCGCGCGGCAACGATGTGCTGGTGGGCGCGCTGTATTGCGAGCCGGTGTCGCCGGACGCCACCTGCGGCGTGATTTTCTTCAACAACGCCGGTTACCTCGGCATGTGCGGCCACGGCACCATCGGCCTCGTTGCATCGCTGCAACACCTGGGGCTGATCGCACCGGGCGTGCACAAGATCGACACGCCGGTCGGCCCGGTCAGCGCCACGCTGCATGAAGACGGCGCCGTGACTCTGGGCAACGTGCCGGCTTATCGATTCCGTAAGCAGGTGGCGGTGGAAGTGCCGGGATACGGCCGTTTCCTCGGTGACGTCGCCTACGGCGGCAACTGGTTTTTCCTGGTCTCCGAACACGGCCAGACCCTCACAATGGACAACGTCGAAACCCTGACCGACCTCACCTGGAAAATGCTCAAGGCCCTCGAAGACCAAGGCATCCATGGCGAGGACGGCGCGCTCATCGACCACATCGAACTGTTCGCCGATGACGCCGAGGCCGACAGCCGCAACTTCGTCATGTGCCCCGGCAAAGCCTACGACCGCTCCCCTTGCGGCACCGGCACCAGCGCCAAACTCGCTTGCCTGGCCGCCGACGAAAAACTCGCGCCCGGCGAGCGCTGGGTGCAGGCGAGCATCACCGGCAGCCAGTTCGAAGGCTCCTTCGAATGGGAAGGCGAGCGCATCCGCCCCTACATCACCGGCCGCGCCCACATGACCGCCGACAGCACACTGCTGATCGACGAAACCGATCCGTTCGCGTGGGGCATCTGAGCCGCTGCGCTGCACTTCAAACCCCTCTGAATGACCGTTCCAAGGAGAACAATAATGAGCGACAACATCTTCACCGGCTGCATGCCCGCCCTGATGACCCCTTGCACCGCCACACGCAAACCGGACTTCGACGCCTTGGTGTCCAAGGGTCGCGAGCTGATCGACGTCGGCATGAGCGCCGTCGTGTACTGCGGCTCCATGGGCGACTGGCCGCTGCTCACCGAAGCCGAGCGTCAGGAGGGCGTGGCGCGGCTGGTGGCGGCCGGGATTCCGACCATCGTCGGCACCGGCGCGGTCAACACCCGTGAAGCGGTGTCCCACGCGGCCCATGCGGCGAAAGTCGGCGCGCAGGGTTTGATGGTGATTCCTCGGGTACTGTCCCGTGGCGCTTCGGCGGCGGCGCAAAAAGCCCACTTCGCGGCGATTCTGCAAGCCGCGCCGAACCTGCCGGCGGTGATCTACAACAGCCCTTACTACGGCTTCGCCACCCGCGCCGACCTGTTCTTCGAACTGCGCCGTGAATATCCGAACCTGATCGGCTTCAAGGAATTCGGCGGTGGCGCCGACCTGCGCTACGCCGCTGAAAACATCACCTCCAAGGACGATGACGTGACCCTGATGGTGGGTGTCGACACCCAGGTCGTGCACGGTTTCGTCAACTGCAACGCCACCGGCGCCATCACCGGCATCGGCAACGCCCTGCCCCGCGAAGTGCTGCAACTGGTGGCCCTGAGCAAGCAGGCGGCCAAGGGTGATGCCAAGGCCCGACGTCAGGCCCGTGAGCTGGAATCGGCGCTGGCAGTGCTGTCGTCCTTCGACGAAGGCACGGATCTGGTGCTGTATTACAAACACCTGATGGTGCTCAACGGCGACAAGGAATACACCCTGCATTTCAACGAAACCGATGCGCTCAGCGACTCGCAACGCCGTTACGCAGACGCCCAGTACACGCTGTTCCGTCACTGGTACGAAAACTGGTCGGCGGAACAGAACTTCGCCTGACCTGCCGCTGCGCTCAAGCCCGCCGCCACCCACGGCGGCGGGCCTTATTCGTGACCTGCTTTATTGATAAGGAATGCGCCATGACTCTGACGGGCCAACTGCTGATCGGTCAGCAAACCCTCACCGGCGACCGCGACGTCATCCACGGAATCAACCCCGCTACAAACTCGCCTTTGCAACCGGCCTACGCCGGCGGCTCTGCCGAACATGTCGAGCAGGCCTGCGCACTGGCCTGGGCGGCGCTCGACCGTTATCGCGAGACATCGCTTGAGGCGCGGGCTGAATTCATTGAAACCATCGCGGGCGAAATCGAAGCCCTCGGCGACGAACTGATCGACCGCGCCATGGCCGAAACCGGCTTGCCGCGCCCGCGCCTGCTGGGTGAACGGGGTCGCACCTGCCAGCAGCTGCGCTTGTTTGCCCGCACCGTGCGGGCCGGTGAATGGCTGGATGTGCGAGTCGATACAGCGCAACCGCAACGCCAGCCAATGCCGCGTTCGGACCTGCGTCAGCGGCAGATTCCACTGGGCCCGGTGGCCGTGTTTGGCGCGAGCAACTTTCCACTGGCGTTCTCGGTGGCCGGTGGCGATACCGCTTCGGCGCTGGCCGCCGGTTGCCCGGTGATCGTCAAGGCCCACGGCGCCCACCCCGGCACCAGCGAACTGGTTGGTCGCGCCGTTGCTCGGGCAGTCAAGGCCTGTGGTTTGCCAGAAGGTGTGTTCTCGTTGTTGTACGGCTCCGGCCGCGAAGTGGGGATTGCGCTGGTCAGCGATCCACGGATCAAGGCGGTCGGCTTCACCGGTTCGCGCAGTGGCGGGCTCGCGCTGATCAAAGCAGCACAAGCACGGTCCGAGCCGATTCCGGTGTATGCGGAAATGAGCTCAATCAACCCGGTTTTGTTGTTTCCGGCAGCGCTGCAGAACCGCGCCCAAGCACTGGCCCAAGGTTATGTGGCTTCGCTGACGCTGGGCGCCGGCCAGTTCTGCACCAATCCCGGTCTGGTCATCGCCCACAAGGGGCCGGCGCTGGACGACTTCATTGGCGCCACCACCGAACTCATCCAGCGCAGCCCCGCGCAGACCATGCTGACGCCGGGGATCTTCAATGCCTACGAATCCAGCGTGAATGCCCTCGCGGAAAATGCCCGGGCGCGCATTGCCGCTGTCGGCCAGCGAGCAACGGACCCGAATCAGGGCCAGGCCCATGTATTCGTCACCGAAGCCGCCGATTTCCTCGCCGATCATTCGTTGCAGGCCGAAGCCTTCGGCGCCGCGTCCGTGATTGTGCAATGCGCCAGCGACGCTGAAATCCGTCAGGTGCTCGAACAGTTGGAAGGCCAACTGACCGCCACGCTGCACCTGGATGACGAGGATCTGCAACAGGCCCGCGCATTGCTGCCAACCCTGGAGCGCAAGGCCGGGCGCCTGCTGGTCAACGGCTGGCCGACCGGCGTTGAAGTCTGCGATGCGATGGTGCATGGCGGGCCGTTCCCGGCGACTTCCGATTCGCGCACCACCTCGGTGGGCACCGCGGCGATCCTGCGTTTCCTGCGCCCGGTCTGCTATCAGGATTTCCCCGACAGCCTGCTGCCGACCGCGCTCAAACACGCCAATCCACTGTCGCTGCGTCGCTTGCTCGATGGCCAAAGGGAAACCGCGAAAAATGCCGAATGACCCGCACGACATCGCCGTGGTCGGCGCCGGCATCATCGGCGTCGCGAGTGCCCTGCGCCTTGCCCGTCAGGGTTTGCGGGTGGTGGTGATCGACCCGCAGGAACCGGGCCACGGCGCCTCGTTCGGCAACGCCGGGCACCTGGCGACCGAGCAAGTGTTTCCGATTGCCGACCGCTCGATCCTCAAACACCTGCCGGCCATGCTCATGGACCCGATGGGGCCGCTGCGCCTGGACTGGAAATACCTGCCCCGGGCCCTGCCCTGGTTTACGCGGCTGTTGCTGAACCTGCGCTCGGCGCCTTACCAGCGTACCGTTGCCGGATTGCGGGCACTGAATGAAAGCTCGCTCGACGCCTGGCACCGCTTGCTCAACGACATCCAGCGGCCCGACCTGCTGAAGATGGAAGGTTCGCTGCTGGTGTTCGAGCGCCCCGACTCACGCCCGGCCCTCGAAGCATTGCAGCGACGCATGCAACAGCAGCAGGTGCCAGTCGATTGGTGGCAGACCGGCGCGGTACGCGAGACCGCGCCGCAACTCAGCGAACAGATTCAGGGCGGACTGTTTTTCCCGAAAACCGGGCATTTCATCGATCCCTACCGCGTCGTGCGTGAGTTGGTGGAAGCGGCGAAAGCCAGCGGCGTGCAGTTTGTAAAGCAGGCGGTTCAGGGCGGGCAACTGCATGAGCATGGCGTCGACCTGATGACCGGAACCGGCACGCTGTCCGCTCGCCAGGTTTTGATCGCCTGCGGCGCCCACTCGGCAAAACTCACCGCAGCACTGACCGGCAAAAACGTCCCGCTGGACACTGAGCGCGGCTACCACCTGATGCTGCCTCACGAACACAACCGACTGCCCTTCCCCGTCACCTCGCTGGAACGCAAATTCATCATGACCCCGATGTCCGAAGGCCTGCGCCTGGCCGGCACCGTCGAATTCGCCGGCCTCGAAGCCTCACCCACCATGGCCCGCGCCTGGCAGTTGCATCGGTTGAGCAAGGGGTTGTTTCGCAAGGAGCTGAATGTCGAGGCAGCCACACCGTGGATGGGGTTTCGGCCGTCGCTGCCGGATTCGTTGCCGGTGATTGATCGGGTGTGTGGCGGGAAAGTGCTGCTTGCGTTCGGGCATCAGCATCTGGGATTGACGCAGGCGGCGGTGACGGCGGAGATGGTTGGGGGGATGGCCTTGCCATCGACGCAGAACGTGACTCGTGTTCTTCCGTCGAGCGAGCCTTATCGGCTGGATCGCTTTTGAGTGGCCGTCTATCTGGCGCCCTGCTGATATTCACGGGGCGTACACCCGAACTCTCGGCGAAACACCGTGTGCAGATACTGCGCGGATTTGAAACCGCACGTGCGGGCAACGTCCGCAATCGCCGTGTCGGTTTTTTCCAGCCCGCGAGTGGCCGCCGCCAGTTTGAAACGCAGAATCTCGTCATGCACGCTGCAACCACGCACCGCGCGAAAGTGCGACTCCAGCGAGGAGCGCGACACGCCGACATAAGCCGCCACCTGCGCGGTCTTGATGCCCTGGCAGGCATATTGGCGGATGAACAGCAGCGCCTGCATCACGTAGGGGTTGCCCAACGGTTGATGCAGGCTCGACACCTGCACGTTGATCGCTTCAGGCGGGATCAGGACATGCGCGCCCGTTGATGGTTTGCCGTGCAGCATCTGGTGCAGCAGTTGCGCGGCGGTGCGGCCCATGGTTTCAGTGCCCTGGATCACCGAACTCAGCGGGACCCGGGTCAGGCTGCGGGTCAGCGGGTCGTTGTCGATGCCGATCAACGCCACTTGCTCCGGAACGGCGATTCCGGCGGTCAGGCAGGCTTGCAGCAACTGCCGGGCGCGAGCGTCACTGACCGCGATGATGCCAATGGGCTTGGGCAGGCTCTGAAGCCAGGCGATCAGCTGTTCGACGGCGCTGTCCCACAGCGGCGCGCTGGTCCCCATGCCGCGATAGACCTCGGCGTGCAAACCGTCCCGCTGCATCAGTTTTAGAAAAGCCTTTTCGCGCTCCTGGGCCCATCGGTTCGCCTGCGCTTCGGGCAGGCTGAAGCAGGCAAACCGTTGCAGCCCGGCCTCGATCAAGTGCTCATAAGCCATGGTGATCAGCGCGTTATTATCGGTCGCAACGTACGGGATCCCTTTGGGGTAGGCCCGCTCATCCTGGTAAGAACCACCCACCGCCACCACCGGCAACTTGATGTCGGCCAGCGCCTCGCCAATCAGCGGATCATCGAAGTCGGCGATGATTCCGTCACCTTGCCAACGCTCGATGCCTTTCAAGCGGCAGAGAAAATCCTCTTCCAGGAACAGATCCCAGGACGCGCGCGTGCTGCTCAGGTAGTTGCCGATGCCGCTGATGATGCCGCGGTCATAGATCTTGCTCCCGTTGAACAACAGGGCGATGCGGTGAACAGGCGGTACGGTTTTCATTGTTTTCAGGCTTGTTCCGGGCCCCTTGCCGTAGAGGCGGTTTGCACAGACTAGGCGCGCAGAGGGCGAATCTCAATACGCAAAATCGCACTCCGTGTTGGTGATTTTCGTAATCGGCAGGCACGGGGCCGTTGCTAGTATCGGGACACGCCCCAAGAACAACAACCGAGAACAACAACCAAGAACAACAAGGACATTGCCCATGCCGTACTTCCCCGATGTCGACCGGATTCGCTACGAAGGTCCTGCCAGCGATTCTCCCCTTGCCTTCCGTCACTACGACGCCGACAAGATCATCCTCGGCAAGCCCATGCGCGAACACCTGCGCATGGCCGCCTGTTATTGGCACAGCTTTGTCTGGCCGGGCTCCGACGTGTTCGGTGCAGGGACGTTCAAGCGCCCGTGGCAACACGCCGGTGACCCGATGGAGCTGGCCATCGGCAAGGCGGAGGCCGCGTTCGAGTTTTTCTCCAAGCTGGGTATCGATTACTACTGCTTTCATGACACGGATGTCGCCCCCGAAGGCAATTCGCTGAAGGAGTACCGCAACCACTTCGCCCAAATGGTCGATCACCTGGAACGCCATCAGGAAGAAAGCGGAATCAAGCTGCTGTGGGGCACCGCCAACTGCTTCAGCAATCCGCGCTTTGCCGCCGGTGCCGCCAGCAACCCGGATCCTGAAGTGTTCGCCTGCGCCGCTGCCCAGGTCTTCAGCGCCATGAACGCGACTCAACGCCTCAAGGGCTCCAACTACGTGTTGTGGGGCGGTCGCGAGGGCTACGAAACCCTGCTCAACACCGACTTGAAGCGCGAGCGCGAACAACTGGGTCGCTTCATGCGCATGGTGGTCGAGCACAAGTACAAGATCGGCTTCAAAGGTGACCTGCTGATCGAGCCCAAACCGCAGGAGCCGACCAAGCACCAATACGATTACGACAGCGCCACGGTGTTCGGTTTTCTCCAGCAGTTCGGTCTGGAAAAGGAAATCAAGGTCAACATCGAGGCCAACCACGCGACCCTGGCCGGTCATAGTTTCCATCACGAGGTAGCGACGGCCGTCTCGTTGGGGATTTTCGGCAGCATCGACGCCAACCGGGGCGATCCGCAGAACGGCTGGGACACCGATCAATTCCCCAACAGCGTCGAGGAAATGACCCTCGTCACTTATGAAATCCTCAAGGCCGGCGGGTTCGGCAATGGCGGGTTCAACTTCGACTCCAAGGTGCGCCGCCAGAGCCTCGACGAGGTCGATCTGCTTCACGGTCACGTCGGCGCCATGGACGTACTCGCCCTGTCACTCGAGCGGGCCGCCGCCATGGTCCAGAACGACCAGCTTCAGCGGCTCAAGGATCAACGCTACGCCGGCTGGCAGCAACCGTTCGGCCAGGCGGTTCTGGAAGGCGAGTTCAACCTCCAGACATTGGCCGAGCACGCCTTCGCCAACGAACTGAATCCGCAAGCCGTCAGCGGCCGGCAGGAAATGCTCGAAAACGTCGTCAACCGTTTCATCTATCGCTGATCGCCAACGAGGACTGCGGGCGCTGTGACATTTGCGCGACAAATCTGTAGTCCGTTTCGCCTGCTGATTCTCTACAGTTCCACCAGCCCGATATTCATCGTCAGGCCGTGTCTTTCAAACAAAAATAAAAGGACGCACCACCATGAAGAACGTAAAACGCACGCTGTTTGCCGGCGCCCTGGCGTTGCTTTCGCTGCCGGTTATGGCCGACGCTGCCCACCCGAAAATCGGTTTCTCCATTGATGACCTGCGGCTGGAACGCTGGTCCCGTGACCGGGATTACTTCGTTGCGGCAGCGGAGAAAATGGACGCCAAGGTCTTCGTGCAGTCGGCCGATGCCAACGAGCAGAAGCAGATTTCGCAAATCGAAAACCTCATTTCCCGTGGCGTCGATGTCATCGTCATCGTGCCGTTCAACGCCACCGTGCTGACCAATGCGGTGGCCGAAGCGAAGAAAGCCGGGATCAAGGTCGTGTCCTATGACCGCCTGATACTCAACGCCGATATCGACGCCTACATCTCCTTCGATAACGAAAAGGTCGGCGAGATGCAGGCCAGCGGCGTGCTGCACGCAGCGCCCAAGGGTAATTACTTCCTGCTGGGTGGTGCGCCCACCGACAACAACGCGAAAGTCCTGCGTGAAGGTCAGATGAAAGTGCTGCAACCGGCCATCGACAAGGGCGATATCAAGATCGTCGGCCAGCAATGGGTGAAGGAATGGAACCCTACCGAGGCGCTGAGCATTGTTGAAAACGCCTTGACTCGCAACGACAACAAAATCGACGGCATCGTCGCCTCCAACGACGCCACGGCCGGCGGCGCCATTCAGGCCCTGGCGGCCCAGCAACTGGCCGGCAAGGTGCCGATCTCCGGACAGGACGCGGACCTGGCAGCGGTCAAGCGGGTGATCTCCGGCACGCAAACCATGACGGTCTACAAACCGCTGAAACTGATTGCCTCCGAAGCCGCCAAACTCTCGGTGCAACTGGCGCGCAACGAGAAACCCGCGTACGGCTCGCAGTACGACAACGGCAGCAAAAAAGTCGACACCATCCTGCTCACCCCGACTCCGTTGACCAAGGACAACATCGACCTGCTGGAACAGGACGGCTTCTATACCAAGGCGCAGATCGCCGGACAGTAACAAAGGCATCAATCCCTGGTTATGCGAAACCTTTTGTGGGAGCGAGCTTGCTCGCGAAAACGGTGGTTCAGCCTGCATCGCGTTTGAATGTGCCGACGCCTTCGCGAGCAAGCTCGCTCCCACAAAGATCAGTGCCATGTGAGTCTTTGTTATATGAGCCCTCTCCATGTCCGACTACCTGTTGCAAATGAACGGCATCGTCAAAACCTTCGGCGGTGTCAAAGCGCTCAACGGCATCGACCTCAAGGTCCGGCCAGGGGAGTGCGTCGGGCTGTGCGGCGAGAATGGCGCCGGCAAGTCCACGCTGATGAAAATCCTGTCTGCGGTCTATCCCCATGGCACCTGGGACGGTGAAATCCTCTGGGACGGTCAACCGCTCAAGGCGCAATCGATCAGCGAAACGGAAGCCGCTGGCATCGTCATCATTCATCAGGAGCTGACGCTGGTTCCCGACCTCTCGGTGGCCGAAAACATTTTCATGGGCCATGAGCTGACGCTGCCGGGTGGGCGGATGAATTACCCGGCGATGATCCACCGCGCCGAAGCCCTGATGCGTGAACTGAAAGTGCCGGACATGAACGTGTCACTGCCGGTTTCGCAGTACGGTGGCGGTTATCAGCAACTGGTGGAAATCGCCAAGGCCCTGAACAAACAGGCGCGCCTGCTGATCCTCGACGAGCCGTCTTCGGCCCTGACCCGTTCGGAAATCGAGGTGTTGCTGGACATCATCCGCGACCTCAAGGCCAAGGGTGTTGCCTGCGTCTACATCTCCCACAAGCTTGATGAAGTGGCCGCTGTCTGTGACACCATTTCGGTGATCCGGGACGGCAAACACATCGCCACGACCGCCATGGAGAACATGGATATTCCCCAGATCATCACCCAGATGGTCGGTCGGGAAATGAGCAACCTCTACCCCACCGAACCACACGATATCGGCGAGGTGATTTTCGAGGCGCGCCACATCACCTGCTACGACGTCGACAACCCCAAACGCAAACGGGTCGACGACGTTTCCTTCAGCCTCAAACGCGGGGAAATCCTCGGCATCGCCGGGCTGGTCGGTGCCGGCCGCACGGAGCTTGTGACCGCGCTATTCGGCGCCTACCCCGGTCGCCACGAAGGCGAAGTCTGGCTGGACGGTCAGCCAATTGACACCCGCACGCCGCTCAAATCAATCCGCGCCGGCGTGTGCCTGGTGCCCGAAGACCGCAAGCGTCAGGGGATCATTCCCGACCTGGGTGTCGGCCAGAACATCACCCTGGCCGTACTGGAAAGCTTCTCGAAACTGACCCGCATCGACGCCGAAGCCGAACTGGGCAGCATCGATCGGGAAATTTCGCGCCTGCACCTGAAGACCGCGAGCCCGTTCCTGCCGATCACCAGTCTGTCCGGAGGCAATCAACAAAAAGCCGTGTTGGCGAAGATGCTGCTGACCAGGCCCCGGGTGCTAATCCTTGACGAGCCGACCCGAGGGGTGGATGTCGGCGCCAAGTACGAGATCTACAAGTTGATGGGGATGCTGGCCGCCGAAGGCGTGTCGATCATCATGGTGTCTTCGGAACTGGCCGAAGTGCTCGGCGTTTCCGACCGCGTACTGGTGATCGGCGAAGGCCGGTTGCAGGGCGATTTCATCAACCATGAACTCACTCAGGAACAGGTGCTTGCCGCGGCACTCAGCCAGCCTGACAGCCATAACAATAAAGATCGGAAATCCGCGTAAATGAATCAGGTCAAACAACTTTTCACCCGCTACAAGATGCTCGCACTGGTGTTTGCCGTGGCGCTGATCTGGCTGTTCTTCAGCTGGCAGACCGAGGGCGGATTCCTGACACCGCGCAACCTCTCCAACCTGCTGCGCCAGATGTCCATCACCGGGATCCTCGCCTGCGGAATGGTGCTGGTCATCATCAGCGGCGAGATCGATCTGTCGGTCGGCTCATTGCTGGGCCTGCTCGGTGGCGTGGCAGCCATTCTCGACGTTGTCTATCACGTACCACTGCTGGCGAACCTGAGCCTTGTGGTGGTGTGCGGATTGCTGATCGGCCTCGCCAATGGCTGCATGGCGGCGTACCTGCGTATTCCGTCATTTATCGTGGGGCTGGGCGGGATGTTGGCGTTCCGGGGGATTTTGCTGGGAATCACAGGAGGTACGACCATTGCGCCGGTGTCTCCGGAGCTTGTTTACATTGGCCAAGGTTATTTGCCACATGCGATCGGCGCCAGCCTGGGCGTCCTGCTGTTCGCACTGACGTTGTTCCTGACCTGGAAACAACGGCGCAATCGCGCCCTTCACGGCCTCGCGGCACATTCACTGGTGCGTGATGTGGCCCGCGTGTTGTTGATCGGCGCAGTGCTGGCCGGTTTTGTCCAGACCCTCAACAGCTATGACGGCATCCCCGTGCCGGTCCTGCTTTTGCTGGTCCTGCTGGGCGGATTCAGCTACGTGACCAGCCAGACCGTGTTCGGCCGACGCGTCTACTCCGTGGGCAGCAACATGGAAGCGACGCGCCTGTCCGGTATCAATGTGCAGGCCGTGAAACTCTGGATTTTCGGAATCATGGGCGTGATGTGCGCCCTCGCCGGCGTGGTCAACACTGCGCGCCTGGCCGCCGGTTCCCCCTCGGCCGGCAGCATGGGCGAACTCGACGCCATCGCCGCCTGCTTCATCGGTGGCACCTCGATGCGCGGCGGTTCCGGCACGGTCTACGGCGCCCTCCTCGGCGCCCTGGTCATCACCAGCCTGGACAACGGCATGTCCATGCTCGACGTCGACAGTTACTGGCAGATGATCGTCAAGGGCAGCATTCTGGTGTTGGCGGTTTGGGTGGATGTGAGTACGCGGACCGGGCGGCGTTGAAATGAAGTCATCTCTGAAAATGCAAAAAGCCTGCTTTTGAAGGCAGGCTTTTCGTTACGCCTGGAGCTTTCCGATATCTAGGAAGGCATCAGCCAGTGCCGTTCAGTGGTCCACCCGAGAAAAACCTTACAACCCTCCCGCTCTTGGTGAACCAAAGTCAACCGACATCCAGATACCGCCATGCGCAACCCGATCATGGCAGGAAGAAATCGCTCCTGAAATGCGCTGGATTGCGCCGCAAAATGCACTTCAATGTTTCCAAGCACAGTTTCCAACCGGGACTGATCCAGCATCGACAGGTAAAAAATCATCTGGCGCCACGCATACGCTGTGTTTTTCAACATGACCAGACGTGCGTGGTAGAGCTTGATCTGCATCTGCTGCCGACTGCATATCCATTTGAAACATGCCTCGGCCATTGAACCCAAACGATCATGTAACAGCGTCTTCAGGTCCAGATCATCAAACAGGATTGCCAGGTTTTGCGTGGTCAATATCTGTTGCTGTTCGATGATCGTGCCGTTGTTCGCCGGGCTCCATCTACCGATATCGGCATTCGCCCGCCGTGCGCACAAACCAGCCAGCACACCACTGTTGCTTCGTGAATTCCGCTGCTTGGGTAGTGCAACCAACTGATCCATATCGATATCGTAATAGCGTGCGTAAAGAGATCCGGCCATCAAACGGACTGAACGCTTGGCAGCCTTCACGAACTTGCCGGAGAAAGCGCCCATGAAAATGTCAGCCGCGATCTCCTCTACGAAGGGAAGATCCAGCTTGGCCGATTCGGCAAGCGAGGAAAACTCCTGAAGCAACTTGTTCGGCAGAATGGCCTGAGGAAATGCAACAAGGGTCAATGCGGACGCCTCGACCAAAGCCTGTCTGGCACCTTCAATCGCGAGAGCGCCAGCCTCGTACTCGGTCTCCAGGGCTTTCACCCAAGGTAAATCATCGACTCTCACCTGACGCTGCATGTTCAGCAGCAATAGAGAGCGTCGACGCCTGAACGCACAATAAGTTGCGACAGACAGTGCCCGCAGCGCTACGTCTCGATATCCGGCGCTACAGATTTGCGCCGTCATCGCTGGCAGCACTTTCGCCACGGTATCTGCGGATGTAATGACCCCATGTTCAATCAACTCTGCAACCGTTCCCTTTCGGCAGCGTTCGAGGCGTCGACGAATCGAAGGAGGAATGGTCTCCCCCTCCTTCAATGAATAAACCTTCGCCTCTTCGTTGGTGATGGGCGTCAGTAACGGCGCGAAATCAGAGATGCCTTCCGAAACTGGATATCTCGCCAGTCGCGCGGAAGCAGCCTTGGCAATCAGATAGTGTGCCGAGGCTGATACGTGATGACGCTGCTGTGCGCGCTTGCTGGAATGTTCTTCGGACTCAGGGTGTCCATGCTTGGCTACAAAGTCGTCGACAATTCTGCGAATCCGTCCAACCTGGCGCCCCGTTAGCGATGCAGGATCAATAGAGCACTGCTTGAGCAATGCCAGCAACTCCGCCACCCGATCACTGGAGTTACCTGCGCGGCGGGGATCAGCCTCAGTAGAGATATCAAATTCTTTACCGAGCACCGAAGCGCGCTCGAACCAGCCTTCAGGGTAATACCTGCAAGGCCAACCATCGTTGTACGTCAGCAGGAACAGCGAGACCGCCGTGTCGTAGAGAGGCAACCTGCGTTCAACAACATGCTTTTGAACGGTAAGACGAGGCTGGGGTAAGAGGACGGACAGCCGCAGGCTGATTTGACCAGCATTGAAAACTTCAACTTCAGCCATCGAGAGCGGGCGCTCGTTGGCTGCCGCGGGAAAGAAACGCACTCGTTCGAAGAAAGGCGCGATCTGCTCGATCAACGTCCTGGCTTCTTCGACGCGCTTTTGCCCCAGAAACCAGGCCACTGTCAGCAACGCGGCCTCTTCCGGTACATCGATCCGATAGTCTTCGTTCGTCAATCGCTCTTGCAGCGTTCTTACGCCTTCGTCTGAAAGATGCCACCTATTCAAATCGAGCCGTTCGTATCCCGCTCGAATGCCGGGAATCGATGACGCCAAGAGGCGCTCATGAGCGGTCAACTCGCCACCGGCCAGAAGGTTGCCCGTTGCAAAGCCGCCAGTGGCCACTTCCAGCGTGATCCATTCTGGCAGGTCGGCAAACGGCGTCCGCGAGCCATACAGTGCACGGCCATGCATCAGGTTTTCGAGAACCTTTTGCCAGCGTTCGATCCGGGCAAGTGCTTGCGGACTGGCGTCGTTGTCGCGTGCAGTGAGCGCGCGAGACAGTTGAAAGTGCGCATAACCGGCGTTTATTTCGCCGAGCGCACCCGATTCACCCTCAGGCCTGGACATACTTCCTTGTGACCTACTATGTAGTGGGTCCGGGGGCTGGATTCGAACCAGCGCCCACCCGGTTAAGAGCCGAGTGTTCTACCGCTGAACTACCCCGGAACAGAGCGCGCATTGTCGATGAGTGGCGAAAGTATGTGAAGCTCGGATTCAGGGATTTTGTTGCGACAAATCTCTGATCGTTAAGCCTTCATCACTCAATGCAGCGCTTATCCAAACGCTACGCGCACAAAATCAATAAAACTCCTCAACTTGGGTGTCAGCCTCGGATCCGGCGCATACAACAGATTCATCGGCGAAACCGGCACCTTGTACTGCGGCAGCAGACTCACCAGCGTCCCGCTTCGCAGCGAATCCTTGACCAGCTCCAGCGGCAACATCACCACCCCCAGCCCCGCCACTGCCCCGGACAGCAACGGATCGCCCTGATTAATCGTCAATCGGCTTTTAATCGGCACGTCGATGCAGCCTTCCGGGCCTTCGAATCGCAGGTGTGAGCGGCCGTCCGAATAGGCGAACGCCAGGCATTCATGTTCCTGAAGATCCCAGGGTGTCGTGATGGGTGGGCGGCGGGCGAGGTAGGACGGCGCTGCGCACAGCACCATTTGATAGGGCATCAGCGGCAGTGCTTTCAGGCCGCAGTCGGCGAGTTCGCCGATGCGGAACACAGCGTCGTAGCCGCCGTCCACCAGGTCGACCAATTCGTTCGACAGCGTCAGGTCCACCGATACTTGCGGGTATCGGACCATGTACTCCAGCAGCTTCGGCGACAGCGAACTGACGCCGAACGTGACGGGCGCATTGATCCGCAGTCGGCCGCTGGGCACGCCTCGGGTCACGGCGGCCATTTCTTCGGCGGCGTCCATGTCGGCCAGAATCAGCTTCGCCCGCTGATAGAAGGTGCGGCCGAAATCGGTGAGGCTCTGCTTGCGAGTGGTGCGGTTGAGCAGCGAAACGCCCAGATGCTGCTCGAGCATTTTCACTTGTTTGCCGACCATTTGCGGGGACAGGTTGAGCTCGTCCGCCACCGCGCTGAAGGAGCCCAGCTCGACCGCTTTGACGAAGGTGGCCATGAGTGTGAGGCGATCCATTGGAAACTCGTTGTTTCTAGTGTTGCGCCATCCTAGGCCTTTATCCGGAGCAGGCCAAAGCCTAAATTGGCGTCCATGGCACCGGATCACGCCGGTGCAATTTCATCGATAACCGAGGAAGAGCAGATGGCACGCATTGTCAGGATTCATGAATACGGTGACGCGAGCGTCCTGAAACTGGAAAACGTCGACGTCCCGGCACCCGCAGCGGACGAAGTGCAGATCAAGGTCAAAGCCTTTGGCCTGAATCGCGCCGAGGTGATGTTCCGCAACCACGCCTATCTGCAGGAAGCGGAGTTTCCCAGCCGTCTTGGCTACGAAGCCGCCGGTGTGGTGGTGGCGGTTGGCGCCAACGCCAGCGAGTTCAAGATCGGTGATGCCGTCAGCCTGATTCCGCCGCTGGACATCGCGCGCTGGGGCACTTACGGCGAGCTGGCCAACGTGCCCGCCGACCTCACCGTCAAGCACCCGCAGAACCTGTCGTTTGAACAAGCGGCGGCATCCTGGATGCAATACGTCACCGCGTGGGGTGCGCTGGTCGAACAGGCCAAGCTGCAAAAGGACGATTTCGTGATCGTCACTGCTGCCTCCAGCAGCGTCGGCCTGGCAGCTTTCCAGATCGCCAAAATGGTCGGCGCCACCTCGATTGCCGTCACCCGAACACGCGCCAAGAAACAGGCCCTGCTGGACGCCGGCGCCGCACACGTGATCGTCAGCGACGAAGAAGACATGGTTGCAGCCGTCATGGCGCTGACCGATGGCAAAGGCGCGCGGGTGGTGTTCGATCCGGTGGGCGGCCCGTCGTTCGAACCGCTGACCCAAAGCATGGCGCGCGGCGGCATCCTGCTGGAGTACGGCGCCCTGAGCCCGGAGCCGACGCCATTCCCGCTGTTCACCGTGCTGGGCAAATGCCTGACGCTCAAGGGTTACCTCTACACGGAGATCGTCTCCGACCCGGCCATCCTGGCACGCGCCAAGGCTTTCATCGGCGACGGGCTGGCTTCGGGTGCGCTGCAACCGATCATCGCCAGGACGTTTGCCCTGGATGACATTCAGGAAGCGCATCGCTTTCTTGAGGCCAACCAGCAGGTCGGGAAGATTGTCGTCACGGTTTGAGGTGACGAGTCCCCTGCGCTTCTGTTTGCGGTAGAAACGACGAAAGCCTGCTTTTTTCAAAGCAGGCTTTCGTCTATTTGTAAGCATTGGTTTTTGGATGGTTGCGAGCTTGCGTAGCCGTTCATCAGGCTGTGGCTGTTCGGGACGCGCCGGCTGGAAAATCTGCGGAAGCGGCGTCATGCTATGCTCAGAGCAAGTGAACAAGGGCTTTCATAATGACTAAACCAGCCACTGACAGCGTCGCAACCGAGGTTCGTCGGCTTGCCAAGGCACATCACGTTACCGCAGACCGTGACAGCATGAGCTGCATGGCGGTTACCATCACTCGTCTGGCAGGAGATGTAGTTGAATTGGACGGTGTTGAGCAATTGCTCGTCAACCTCAAAAAGAAAGGTGTGCTGAACAAGTCCGAAATCATGTCGTACCAAGGACGCTACCTTGAGGAAAAGAGGCGTTCGAAAAAGAAGCTTAGTGCATGATATTTGACCCTTTCGGCGATTTCGAAACAGCGGGCTATCTTCAAAACTCGCTCAAGCTCAAAGACCCCACTGAAGTAAAAGAGTCCGAGCATCTCGCCTTCGAAGCGAGTATCGAAGACGCTCTGGCCTATCTGGCCAAGAAAAAAACCATCGATTTCAAATCCGTTCTCAAGACACATGAAATCCTGTTCTCCGGTTTTTATCCCTGGGCGGGAAAAGACAGAAACGAACTCGTCCCCCACCTCGCTGTTTTCAAGGGATCAAAAGAAGATCCTCACCACACAGTCTTTGAACGTCCCGACCTCATTAAAAGGTCCGTCGAGTACGCTCTTGAACTTGCAGCAAACAAGAAACGCTTCAGAGATCGTCCAGGGGAAGTGATGGGGCAGCTCGCCTCTGCTCACCCGTTTCTGGATGGCAATGGCCGCACAATACTGCTCGTGTACATGGAGCTGTGCTATCGGACGAGGTTTGCCATCGATTGGTCAGAAACCAACAAGGACGAGTATCTCCGCGCACTCAGTAATGAAATTCAAGATCCGTTCAAAGGGCATCTCGACACCTACCTGTTACCGTTCGTCATCGACATCTCCAGCCGTGACGAATGGCCGGAGATGATCGGCGGCATAAAAGGATTGGATGGTCTGGACAAAGAAGGCATTACGTACGGGAGCCTTGACGACCCAGAGATTCAGCAGCTCTATAAAACCTATAGAGCTCAGCCAATCGAATGACGGGCGCGTCCGGAGTAACGCAATAAAAACGAAAGCCTGCTTTTTTCAAAGCAGGCTTTCGTCCATCCAGCATCCGGTTATTTCTGATGCGCCGTCAGCGCTGCATAACCATTCATCAAGTTGCGGTAGTTCGGGATGCGCTGGGACAGCAGATTGCCCAGGCCTTCGATGTCGTTGCGCCAGTCGCGGTGCAGTTCGCAGGCGACCGAGAACCAGTTCATCATCTGTGCGCCGGCCTGGGTCATGCGGTTCCACGCGGCTTGCTGCACGGTGGTGTTGAAGGTGCCGGAAGCGTCGGTCACCACGAACACGTCAAACCCTTCCGCCAGCGCCGACAGGGTCGGGAACGCTACGCACACGTCGGTCACGACACCGGCAATGATGATCTGCTTGCGGCCGGTGGCCTTGATCGCCTTGACGAAGTCTTCGTTGTCCCAAGCGTTGATCTGGCCTGGGCGGGCGATGTACGGCGCGTCCGGGAACATTTCCTTGAGTTCCGGCACCAGCGGGCCGTTCGGGCCTTGTTCGAAGCTGGTGGTGAGGATGGTCGGCAACTCGAAGAATTTGGCCAGATCGGCCAGCGCCAGTACGTTGTTCTTGAACTCGTTTGGCGAGAAGTCCTGAACCAGAGAAATCAGACCGGTCTGGTGGTCGACCAGCAGAACTACGGCGTCGTCTTTGTTCAGGCGGTTGTAGGTTGGAGTGCTCATGTTTGAATCCCTTTTTAGTTGTGGAAGTGCGTTTGCGTTCAAGATGGGCACAGATTACTGACTCGCCTGAAAGCGATAAATCGTCTGAAAAGCGTTTCACCGTCAACCCAAAACGGACAATCCACTCAAACTGCCAGGCAGTTCACACAGCCACCCCGACCTTCACGCCTATCCTTGTCATAATGCTGACCCGCTCAGAACGACCTCCAGGGAAATGTTGATGCCCGGACGCAACACGCAAGCGCCCACTCCAGATGAAGCACCGCGCGCGCCCCGCAAAGGCGTGAAGGCCGGCTCGACCTTTCGGCTGACCGTCAGTTTCATGCTGATGGTGGTCGTGGCCTTTCTGGCGGTAGAGAGCTGGCGGACGTGGCGCGACTATCGTTCGGTCTTCGCCTCCGCGCGCGATTCGGTGACCAACCTTGCCCGGGCTACCGCGCAACACGCCGAGGACACCATCCGCCAGGTCGACGTGCTGACTGCCGGGCTGGCCGAACGGGTCGAAGGCGATGGGCTGCAAAACCTGGATGTGGCGCGGATTCACAAGCTGCTCATACAGCAATCGAAAATCATGCCGCAGCTGCACGGCCTGTTCATCTACGGCCCGGACGGCCATTGGATCGTGACCGACAAGGAGGTCACGCCTGAGACGGCCAACAATGCCGACCGCGATTATTTCCAGTATCACCGCACCCATGAAGACCGGCGCGTGCGTATCGGCCAGGTGGTGGAAAGCCGTTCCACCCATGACCTGATCATTCCGATCTCGCGGCGTTTGAATAACCCCGACGGATCGTTCGCCGGCGTGCTGCTGGGGACGGTCAAGGTCAGTTATTTCGTCGATTATTACGGTGACTTCCGCATCGATGACAAAGGCGCGCTGGTGCTGGCGATGCGCGACGGCACGATCCTCGTGCGCCGGCCGTTCATTGCCTCGGTGGTCGGCAAAAGCCTGGCGAACAGCGAGATCTTCAAGACCTACCTGCCCAACGCCAATCAGGGCATTGTCCAGATCAGGGCGGTGGTTGACGACACTGAGCGGCTTTACGGCTATCGCGCACTAACCACTTACCCGCTGGTGGTCGAGGCCGGTTTGTCCCGGGATTCCATCATCGCGCCGTGGCGCCAGGACCTGCTGAAAAACGGCTTCGTGCTGGTGTTCCTGATTCTGGTGCTGGCCTGTTTCGGGCTCATCGTCCTGAGCCAGTTGC
Organism: Pseudomonas sp. B21-021; assembly: GCF_024749205.1. Lineage (NCBI taxonomy): Bacteria > Pseudomonadati > Pseudomonadota > Gammaproteobacteria > Pseudomonadales > Pseudomonadaceae > Pseudomonas > Pseudomonas sp. B21-021. Next base: position 2,755,871 of record NZ_CP087192.1, on the reverse strand, counting down.
GCCAGCGGATGGCGATGGAACGGGAGATCCGTTCCGCGCACAAGACCATGCGCGACATGGCGCTGACCGACAGCCTCACTGGTCTGGGCAACCGCCGTCGTCTGGATGCGGCGTTGACGGACGAGATTCGTTTGGCCCGGCGTCAGGGCTCGTCGCTGTCGTTGATCATGCTCGATGTCGACTACTTCAAGCGCTACAACGACCAGTACGGCCATGCCGCCGGCGATGACTGCCTGATCGCGGTCGGCGACGGCATCCGCAAAGCGGTCAAACGCCCCTCTGATCTGGCCGTGCGCTACGGCGGCGAGGAGTTCACCGTGCTGCTGCCCAACACCGACAACGCCGGGGCAATTCAGGTGGCTGAAGACATTCTGCAGACCATTCGCTCGCTGGAGCTTGAACATGCCGGGCATCCGCTGGGGTATGTCACCGCGAGTGCCGGGATCGCCACGCGCTATCCGGTTGACGATGCGGTGACCCCGGCCACGTTGCTCAAGGCGGCCGATACCTGTCTGTATCAGGCAAAGCAGCAAGGGCGGAATCGCTGGTGCTCGGCGCAGGCATCCCGGCAGATCCAGCCGATTGCGGCGATGCCGCGCACGGATCGCTGAGTGCAACTAAAACCAGCCAATTCCAGCGTCCTTCACGTACATAAGCAGCGTCCTACAGCAGCCGTCCCTCACGCCTGATTACGTGGGCACCCTCGCCTTCGATACCGTCTTCTGCCTGATCCGGACAGAACACAGACGATGCGAAGAAAAGGCAAAGGTACCGAACTCCGAAACCAAACGCTCAAATCAGAAGCCCGCAAACTTGCGCACGAAACGCTTTCCATGGATCCAGGAGCTCTGGCAGCCGGGATTGATGCTCAGTTGCTCAGGATCGACCCGATCACGCCCTTGGCAATCAACGCATATCATCAGTGGAGCGGGACCATTGGGTACCCATGGGATGATGTACTTGAGTGGAAAACAAAAGATGCAAAAGGTCTGGACTTGGCTTTCTGGTACGAAGATGAGCTGTGCGGCTTGTGCTATGCAACGCCACGAAAAAGCACAATCTGCATAAAAATCGTTCTTTTGCAGGGTCACACCAGCAAGGCCCATACCCTGCGAGGCTGGATCGCACCAATGGCACTACTGACAACAGAGTTCTATGCCCGAAAGCTGGGATGTACCGAAATTGAAGTACAAGAACCTGACTCAGGTGCTATCTCTTACTACCAAACGCTTGGATTTTATTTTGACACGACTGACCGCCTTGTCTTTCCACTGGACCACCCATAAGATCGACTCAAGCAACCCGGCACGAGAGGTGTCCATGAAACACAAGAAGCCAAAAGCCCAATCAGCGCCTGCTTCCAGACTTCGTGCCGAAGAACCCTGTTTGCCCAACAGGGTCTCCGCCAGTCAGCGGCATTTTTTGAAAGTAGCCGCAGCCTGTGGCAAAGAAATGGAGCCTGATGGTTGGCTCGCCGGTGGCAGAACCTGAACCCCGCTTTGAAAAAAACCGCCTGATTGGCGGTTTTTTTCGCTTCAATATTGGCGCGCCCCGCGCCGGGCGCTCCAAAAACAGTGACGTGAAGCAAAAGCAGGAGAATTCCGAAGGCCCGCGCTTCACGATTTATTTACCAACTCAACCTTGGAATCGGCCCACACTCCCTCATATCAAGGAACATCTGCGACCCATTCGAGAGGAAGGACATGCCATGACCACTCAAACCGAAACTGCCATTCTCGCCGGCGGCTGCTTCTGGGGCATGCAGGATCTGTTGCGCCGCTACCCCGGCGTGCTACAGACGCGGGTCGGTTATTCCGGCGGTGACGTGCCGAACGCCACCTACCGCAACCATGGCAATCACGCCGAGGCCATCGAAATCGTCTTCGACCCTGCCGTGATCAGCTATCGGCAGATCCTTGAGTTTTTCTTTCAGATCCACGATCCGAGCACGCCCAACCGTCAGGGCAACGACCTCGGTCCGAGCTATCGTTCGGCGATCTATTACCTGAACGAGCAGCAACGCGATGTCGCCGAAGACACTGCGGCCGATGTCGACGCGTCAGGCCTCTGGCCAGGCCGCGTGGTTACCGAAATTGAACCGGCGGGGCCGTTCTGGGAAGCGGAGCCGGAGCATCAGGATTACCTCGAGCGCATTCCGAATGGCTACACCTGCCACTTCATTCGCCCGAACTGGAAGCTGCCGAAACGCGGTTGAGGTCCAGCGGGGGTCGGTGCAGTAACCCGTTCATCTATTGCTGCAGCGACACCTGACTGCTTGTATCCTTGCGCACGATGAGGACGAACGGCTGCCGTTATTGCCTTGATCCAATAGCCTCTGGAACGGAAAAACGGACTTTCCATAAGGTAGTGACGTGAAGCGAGATACGCACCTGGTTGTGCTTTTGCTGTTGGTTATCGGCTGTTCCCTGGCCTCACTGACTGTCTGGAAGGTGCTGGCCTCTCGAGAGCGAGCGCTGGAGGAAGTGGACGTTCACGGGTTGAACCTGACCCAGGCGCTTGTCACCTATTCCGAAGGCATTGTCCGCCAAAGTTCGGCGCTTTTGCTCGGGCTCGTCGAACGCCTGGAAACCGAAGGCAGTGGCCCCGTTCAGATCCAGCGGATCAGTTCGCTGATCGACCGGCAGGAGCCGCTGATGCCACAGCTCAGCGGCATCACCATCTACGACAGTCAGGGACGCTGGCTGATGTCCTCCAACCGGCCGATTCCGGCCGGGGCAAATAGCAGTGATCGGGCCTATTTCATTCATCACCGCGATGATCCCTCCCCCGAGACCTTTATCGGTCCGCCCATTCAGAGCCGCTCCAATCAGGAATGGGTCATCACCGTCAGTCGACGCTTCAATGATGCTCGCGGTGAGTTTGCCGGAGTGGTCGCGGTGACCTTGGGCATCGAAAACTTTCTGCGGCTGTTTGGAAAGATCGATGTCGGCCAGGAGGGTGCCATCGGATTGTCCTATACCGATGGTACGTTGCTGGTTCGCTACCCCTTCCGCGAGCAGGACATGGGGCGCAATTTTTCAAAGTCGCCGATCTACGCCAAGTACCTGGTGGATCGCTCTGTCGGCACCGCCTCGTTCACGTCCAGCCTGGACGGTGTGGAAAGGCTCTACGCCTTTCGCAAAAGTGACCGGCTGCCGCTGATCACGACCGTCGCTCTCGGGAAACGCGAAGCCCTCGCCGCGTGGCGAACGGAGGCGCTGCTATCGGCCGTGGTGGTAACGGGCTTGCTGGCGCTTACCGGTCTCATCGGCTGGTTTTTGATACTGGATATCCGACGCAGAACCCAAGTAGAAGCGGAGTTGATGGGCACTCAGCAGCAGTTGCTTTCGTCAAACAGGCAACTCGAGCTGTTGGCGATGAAGGACGCCCTGACCGGTCTGGCCAATCGACGCTGTTTCGATGTGACGCTGGACCTGGAGGCGCGACGAGCGCAGCGCGACGGCACGTCCTTGGCACTGCTGATGATTGATATCGACTACTTCAAACTGTTCAACGATTCCTACGGGCATGTTGCCGGCGACGATTGTCTGCAACGCGTTGGCAACGTCGTGGAGACGTGCGTGCGCCGTCCCTCGGATCTTGTGGCGCGGTATGGCGGTGAAGAGATGGGCGTCATCATGCCCAATACCGACAGCGAAGGTGCGCAGATCGTGGCGCAACTGATCCTCGACCGGTTGCAGCAAGCGAACATTTCCCACGAATCCAGCCCGTTGGGACGAGTGAGTGTCAGCATCGGGATTGCCACTGCCGCCGGTTCCCGACTCACCCCCGTGCAAGGTTTGATCGAAGCCGCCGATCAGGCACTGTACAGTGCCAAGGCCTTGGGGCGAAACAGGTCGGTGAAACTGCCCGGCTTGATCTAGCCTTAAGTGAAACCACGCGGGAGAAAACCACCATGCCCCTCCCCCCCAAACACCTGTTCGCCCTTGCCATGGGTGTCGTCTCTTGCATGACGGCGCATGTTCAAGGGGCTGACACACTACAGCCACCCGCAATACTCCCGGTGCAATCCGAATCGGCGCCGCAGCTCATCGCCTACCCGCCCCTCCCTGCGCCACTTGCCCGTGGTGTTGTCATCATCCAGTACCGAACCGAACATGCCCGAATCATGCCGGTGTTTGGCAATGCGGCGGCGGAAGTATCACCTCGTCTCGGTCACCTGCATGTCACTGTCGACGACTGGAAAGGCACCTGGGCGCACACCAGTGAAGATCCGATCATCCTGGTGGGGCTGACACCCGGCAATCATAAGGTTCTGCTTGAAGTGGCGGATCCGACTCACCGGGTTCTCACCAGTGCGACAGTGAATTTTGTCGTTCCCGAGAAGACGCCGTAAAAGTTGAAAGCGGTTTCTCCTACTACCGTCCGCTAACGCGTGCGAAACTTTCGCTCCTTCAATTTCTTTACTGAGCAAGTTCGATGACCTCGACTCTGACAGTCGCAAAACTTTTAGGCCCGTGGTCCGGAGATGCCGCGACAGGGCTCACGCAGCGCTGCAGAGATGCCTGGGACACCCCCATTGAGCAGTTGAGTGACCTGATGATCGCGACTTTTCTGAATCAGGATATTGCTTTCGAGCATATGCTCATTGAGGCGAAACGGCGGGTGGACGCTAATGAGCGTGATGACACCGAATATTTTGACGGGCAGCTTTTGGAAGCAATGAAACAAATGCCAAAACAGTAGAGAAACAACCAAGACTCCGGTCAAAGCGCCTTGCGCATGAACACCCGGGCAAAGCCATCTTCGGTGGCGCGATGGGTTTCGAGATAGCCGAGCTTTTTGTAGATCTCGATGTTTTCGGTCATCCGTTCGTGGGTGTACAACCGCACCGCCGCCATCCCCTTGCCGAGCGCGTGTTCTTCACAGAACGCCATCAGCACTTTCCCCAGGCCCTTGCCTTTGTGCCGGGGTGAAACGGCGACGTTGACCAGAAGCAGCTCGGTATCTTCAGGGCTCATCACCAGCACGCCGACAACCTCGTCACGGTCGGTCAGGACAAACGTCTCGTTGTCCTGCAACACCTGCCGGTAGTCCTCCAGCATCGGGGCGGGCTTTTTGCCGATTCTGGCGATGTAAGGCATGTAGGCCTCAGTGACGAGTGCGGCGATGCACTCGGCATCCTGAGGTTGAGCGCGGCGGATGGTCTGCACGATGGGGCTCCGATTGGATGTCAGGCGTGCCGGCGATAGTCCCACAGTTCACGCCTGCGACACACCTAGGCCTTGCCCGCCGAAACCGCCGCCCTCACCTGCCCATGCTGGCGCGTGGTCACCAGCCCGATAAAGGAAATCGCCAGCGCCAGCCCAATGGTCGACGTCACTTCCAGACGATGCTCGGGCGTCACCATCATCACCGCCAGCGCAGCGCAGATGAACGCGATCACCAGCCACGTCAGCCATGGAAACAGCCACATGCGAAACGTCAGCTCGACGTTCTGCCGACGCAACATCCGGCGCATGCGCAATTGCGAAACCGCGATCACCAGATACACCAGCAACGCAATCGCGCCGGAGCTGGCGAGCAGAAACTGGAACAGCCCGGCCGGCATGAAATAGCTGAACAGCGTCACCCCGGCGCCGATCACGGTGCTGGCAATCACCGCCGCCCTCGGCACGCCCGCAGCGGAGGTCACTTTCAGCGGTTGCGGGGCATCGCCGCGTCGGCCCAGCGAGAACAGCATTCGCGAGGAAATGTAGATCGAGGAGTTCATGCAACTGGCCACGGCGATCAGCACGACCACATCGACCAGGAATTTGGCGTTGGGAACGTTCATCAACTCCAGCGCGCGCTGGTAAGAGCCGACGGACGCCAGCAGCGGATCGTTCCAGGGCACCACCGAAATCACCACGAAAATCGACAGCAGATAAAACACGCCGATGCGCCAGATCACCGAGCGCGTGGCCTTGGCGATGTTCTGCGCCGGGTTGCTCGATTCGGCGGCCGCGATGGTCACCGCTTCGGTCCCGATAAAACTGAACATGATGGTGATAAAGGCGCCGACCACCGCCGACAAACCATTGGGCGCGAAACCGCCGTGCTCTTCCATCAACCGGCTCAATCCGCTGGCCTCACGCTCCGGAATCCAGCCCATCAACACCGCAAAACCCAGCCCGATGAACCCGATGATCGCCACCACTTTGGCCATCGCGAACCAGAACTCGAACTCGCCGTACTTGGACACGCTGAACAGGTTGGTCACCACCAGCAAAATGATCGACAACAACGCGAACAACCACGCATCGACCTGAGGAAACCACTGATTCAACACATGCCCGGCAGCCAGCGCTTCGATCGGAATGACCAGCACCCAGAACCACCAATACAACCAACCAATGGTGAACCCCGCCCAGCGCCCGATGGCCTGATCGGCATAGGTGGAAAATGATCCCGTGTCCGGATGGGCCACGGCCATTTCGCCGAGCATGCGCATGACCAGCACAACCAGCAGACCGGAGAAGAGATAAGCGAGCAAGACGGCCGGGCCGGCGGCGGCAATGGCGTGGCCGGAGCCGACAAACAGCCCCGCACCGATGATGCCGGCGATGGAAAGCATGGTGACATGACGCGGCTTGAAGCCCTGCGCCAACTGACCGTTCGAGTCCTTCGAGTTCAGACTATTCATTGTTTTTTTTGTTCTCTGGTGATCGACGTTTGGGCGTACTGACGACGTGTCAGGCGATCATCATTTCTTCCTGTTGCCCTGCTCCAGAGCGGCGCACCTCAAGCGCTGCAGCGTTACAAATCGGTCGGACGACGACGCAGGGCGATGAAATGATGCGTCACCTTACGTGCCTGGAGTTGATCGCAAATAGCCTGGGAGCGGCATGGGGGCGTCTGATTTCGACATGATGGATTGCGATCAGACTTCTGTCGGGCAGGCATTCGCCCTGAGTCTGCCTCGCGCAAAAAACAAAGGCAGCACCCGCTTTCGCGAGTGCCACCTTCATCAATTGCCGCTCATCAGGCCTTCTTGCCAGCCTCCTCCAGAGCCTTTTCAGCGTTGAACCCGTCGAAGTTCTCGAACACACCCATAAAGCCCGGCACGGTCACTTCTCGCGCCCAGTCGCGCTGCAGTTCGCAGTACATCTGCACGCGGCTGATGAGCTTCGCGCCCGCCTGTTCCATTCTGCGCAACGCCGCCTCGTGTGCGGCGAGCGATGTGCCGCCAACTGCATCGACCGGCACATACACTTCATAACCTTCCTGGATGGCGTCGAGCACCGGGAAAGTCAGACAGGCTTCGGTCCAGAGCGCAGTCATGATGAGTTTCTTGCGTCCAAGCGCCTTGACCGCCTGTTTGAATTCCGTGTCCTCCCAGCTGTTGATCGAGGTGCGGTCATAGGTCGGCAGGTGACCGAGAACCTGTTGCAGCTCCTGAATCGGCGGCTTGTTGCGGCCGGTCGCGACATTGACAGTCGAGTGGATAATCGGGAGGTCGTAATTGACCGCCGCCTTCGCGACGCTGGTGATGTTGAAGACGAGTTCGTCACGCGGCATCGAGCGGATCGAGGAAACCTGAACAGGCTGATAATCGATGATGATCAACGCCGAGTTTTCCGGGGTCAGCAACTGATCGGTGTGGGCGTTGCGGAGCGTTTCGCTTGCCATGGGCAAATCCTTTTTATGGGTGACGCACGTTTGTGAAAGGGCCGAAGCCCGTGCGGAAAATCAATTCCAGACACGCAAAAAGCGTTATTTGCCTGGAAAATCCATTGTGCTGTTCCCATGTTCGACGCAGTAGTAGCATTACGCGACGTGCTGTGTCGCACAAAGGGGAACGCAAGCATGGATATCGAAGAACTACAGACCTTCGTGGAAGTGGCTGATGCCGAGGGCATTTCGCAGGCTGCACTGCGTCTTGGCGTATCGAAGTCGATCGTCTGTCGCCGCCTGGCCCGCCTTGAAACCGAACTGGGTGTGCAGCTGCTGGCACGCTCGACGCGCGGATCGGCACTCACGGAGGCAGGCGCGATCTTCCGGGACTACGCCGCCAGGGTCTGCACCGAGATCAACGTCGCCAAGGAAACGATCCTGCCCGCCGGCGCCCTGCGCGGCCGCCTGCGCGTGGCCGTTCCGCTGTCGTTCGGCCCGACTCACTTCGCACCGGTGCTGGCGGAAATGGCGCGCCGTCACCCTCAGCTGCATATGCAGACTTGCTACAGTGATCGCTTCGTTGACCTCATCACCGAGGGCTACGATTGCGCCATACGAGTGGGTTATCTGAAGGACTCCAATCTGATCGCAAGGCGTATTGGCCCGGTCTACACCAAGCTCGTCGCGAGCGCGGACTACATCAAGGCGCACGGCGCCCCAGAGAAGCCGGACGACCTGGTCAACCATCAGGCGCTCATGCAGGGCACCGAAGCCTGGCAATTCATGGACGGCGACAAGACCATCACGGTTCGTCCGCAAGGACGCTTCAAAGCCGACAACGGCACCGCCCTCGCCGCTGCCGCAGTCGCCGGCCTGGGCGTCGCCTACCTGCCTGACTGCCTCACCCATGAGCACCTGGCAACGGGCGCACTGTTGCAGATCATGACAAACCATCCCCCACCCCAGGCCGGCGCCTACATTCTCCGCCCGCCGGGACCGCATCCCGCCCGGAAAATACGCGTGCTCACCGAACTGCTGATCGAGTTCTTCGGCGAATCTCCGCACCTGGCGGTGCAGCCGTTGTCACATCAGGAGGATGCGGCGACGCCTTCCTGACCCACACAGGAGATGTAATTTGCTGCAACGCCCGCAACAGTCAATGCGTCGGACTGCATTCATTGCAGACACAACGGCGCTGATCCTGTTTTTCACCACCACCGGCATCATCAATGAACGATTCATTGCCGGCATGACGTGGGATCAGGTTCTTCATGCGCGCCTTGTGGGCGCCGTATTGATGGTGCCCGTCGCAAGACCTTACGGCCTGTGGCGGGACTGGGTGATGAAGCGAGCCAGTCCGCGTCGGGTTTCCAGATTGCTGTGGGACAGCTTCGCCCTCGTCAGTTTCCAGGTCCCCCTCTATGCAGCGATCATTGCCTCCAGCGGGGCATCGGGAGGTGAGTTGATTCGCGGAACGCTCGGTGCGGCATTGATGATGCTGGCGCTGGGGCGACCCTACGGCGCATTTCTCAACAGGGTGCGCAAGGTATTCGGCTTGCCTCCGGGTGGCGACAAGCCGATGTCGCTGAACAGTTGAGCGACCTCCGGCTTCAGCCCTTGGTCAGATCAACCAACGGTGCCTGCCGCACCTCGGTCTCCCGCCCGCCCTGAATGTCGCTCACCTGCTTCAAGGCCTTGTCCACTGCCGCCTTATCCGCCAACAAGCTGTAGCTGATGCGGAACTGTTTGTGTTCCTTCGGCCCGATGGTGGGTACCAGGTTCAGTGGCCGTTGATAACGGCGGTTGTAGGAAAAACTCGTCCCCGGCTCCAGCCCGGTGACATAACCCTGACCTTGGGTATCGGTGTTCTTCCACAGAGAAAACACCGGCAATGTCTGCGTATTGAAGCCAACCGAAACGCCCAGGCTGCCAGCCTTGTTATGCAATACGGTTAACGTATCGCCCTTGGCATCGGCATACGGCACGACGTTGTAAACCGTTTCGTCGTAGTCCTTGGTCGGTGCGCGGTAGGTTTGCCATTCAGCCAAATCGCCCTTGGCCTTGTCGTTGAACGGCGACACCTGTTTCACCGGCGCGGCGAAACGAGCGCCCTGCTCCAGGAACGGGGTGCTGAAGTTGCTGTGGTACAGCGCCTGATACTCCTTCGGATAATCACCGTTGTTGGTCAGGGTGTCGTTGAGGGCGAACACTACGCTGCCGGGTTCCGTGACCAGTTCGGTGGCGACGGAGAAGTCGACTTTCTTGAACGCCTGCTCTTTCAGTTCACCGCGCAGGGTGATGGCGTACGGTGGCGTTTCATCGATGTGCAGGGTGACTTTGTTCGCAGGGATGTTAGCGGCCCGGCCGTGCAGGGTCAGCAGTTCGCCGTTGTCGACGCCGGGGTGGCCGACCCATTCGTATCCGCAGCGGGTCACCAGCTCATTGAAACCCTCCAGCCAGCCCAGCCCCCCACGGCCATTGAGTTCGATGAAGGACGGATTGACCACTTCCTTGACCGGCGAATCCCAGCCCATACGCACATTGCCGACCGAGGCCTGCAAGACGTTCATTCCCCGCGTCGGCACCACCGAGAGTTTCATCGTGCCGTTATCGATGTCGACAATGCTGACGCCCTCCTGCCGACCACCATGCAAGGTGCGCAGGCTGACGCTGAAAGGTTTGTCGGTTTTCACGCCGAGTTGCTGGCTGGTGATCTGCCAGTTCTGAGCGGCTTTGTCGGTGTCGAGCAGAACGTAATCCCAGGCCATGGCGTGGGAAGCAGCGGACAGTGCGCTGAGGGCAACAACGAGTTTGAGCGGGGTCATGGGAGCAGCCTTTCTTGGAGTTGTGCCGTTTTTATAAACCTGCTGAAACGATTCATCAAGCTTAAAAGGCGACCCGCGCTGGTAGATGCCGAGAAAGAATGGGTACGGACAGGAAAATTGAAATCGATGGGATCGCGTTATCCCGCAGACGGGAATCCGCTTTTATTCAGGAGCTGCGTAGGGCGTCTGATTTCGACATGGCGAGGGCGGCGTGTTTAAGCGTTTTTCGAATGATGTTTAGAAACGCCCGGCATTACTTCCCCACGGCTACAGCGTCTTGCGTCATTGCCTACGACTACGCCAGAATCCGCCGGCTTGTGCGTCTGGGGTGCGGGTTTTATCGTTTCCGGGTCACTGAAAAACAGTGATCGGGTTTGGTAGCCCGGATTACCTGTCGCATCGCAACGCCGGATTGCAGGGACTCTTTCGTCCGCTGTTTTATGGTGGCCATGCGTAGGGCGTCTTCGGACGCGCCGGGTATCCAGGTGACCGGTCTACCAACCTCCGTATGGCCACCACCCTCGTTTGGTAGCGAGGCTGATGGCTCCACTTTCTCACCCTGGAGTTACATCTATGTTCAAGCCAACACCGAACCCACCGGAAACCGATCCGGTTTCTCCCTACAAATTTCCGGATTCACGGACCCTGAACGAAGCGGCCGAACGCGCGCTCGACCATTACCTCACCCCACAACAACGCATCATGGGCAGCCACCACAAACACGACCCCATGTACATGGCCAACCCGGCGTACAACACCGAATCACTCCTGGCCAACGCCAGCGAATCATTGGGATCGGCCAGTGAAATGCTCAATAACTTTGCGGCCACGCTGGAGCCTGCCCATCGCAAGACTGCGATCGGAATTGCGCAGTTGGTGATGTTGAGTGAGTTGGCGGTGAATCAGGCGTTGGATCATGTTGAGGTGAAGACCTGAAAGCCAACCCCTCAGTCATGACGGCTTAAGAAAACTATGCCAGCCGAAGCTGCCACAGTAAATGGCAGCTATCGGCCAGAAGCGGACGCTCATGGATGAGCGCCCTTGAACGGACTAAGCCTCTCACAAACGAATTTTTCGACGCAAAACTGACGTCGAGGGTGAGCATTGGAAAAATATCGCTGATCTATGCAGGACAAAAACTTGAGGGCCGCGCTATTGCTACTTGACCATGCGATGATTGAAAGCCGTGAGGCATCGGAGTTAATAATGCCTCTGGCGGTGCGCCAAGCACGACCGTCACCGCCATGTTCCGATTATTTCTTCCTGTAGTACACCACTCAGATGGCATGAGGTGTAGTACGTCCTCGCTCGTAAATCTCGAAATTCGCAGGGACCGGTGACTATTAAACATATCGTGCGTTCCTTGACGGAAAGACAAGTAGATGCCAATTTAATTTAAAGGCGAGAGGTCAAGGAGTGACGCGTGAAGATCACAATCAACGTGTTCCTACTCAAAGAAGGGCGTTCCGCCCGGGACGCACTTTCCGATGAGGTTAACCTGCGGCCTATCGCTTTTTCATTGGGCGATGCTGAGTGCCTCTTTTACTATCAGAAAAACCCTTCTCATCCGAAATGGACACAACTGTTCGGCGCCATACCAGAGGTAGCTGGTCTGGACCTTACCGGCAGATCGCTCAAAGCCCTCCTCGTCCTGGCAGTCAATAACAGAGTCTTTTGCTTCACTTTTGGCCACGCTCGGCACCTAATCGATCAACTGGCAATTGAACGTTATTTTGGACTGCGCACGGCACTTAGCTTAACTGATCCACTACTGATTAAATCCGTAGAAAAGTCCAATATTGATCGCACACCGCTGCGCTCAAAAGCGCAGTCCTCTAGACTACTGTCGATATCGGAGTTCGATTTTAAGTTCGACTCCGAGATTCTGAAATCGCTAACCGGCTTCGTGGAGAACGATCAGGATGAAGGCGAGTATGTTAGCGGTTCTGACTCATTGGCGTTGCATTCCGATGTGAAGCTCGAAGACTTCCCAGAGATCGCACTTCGACTGCTGACGGCGTACGAAGACGAGAACTGCAAGGAAAAATACCCTTGGATGGACTTCATCGTCCCAGTACGCGACTCCACGCTGATGGACCAGTTAGATGGTCTTCTAGTCGATGCGATAAATATGGAGCAGTTCGACCGTGTTCGCGCGGCGTCGCCCGAGCTACTTGGCAATGACATTACCGGCTTTGGATATGTAAAACATAGCGCCCGATCTCGCAACGGCCCGGCGATTACATTTGATCTGGATCTGCGGCAGGCGCTACTCGCCAAGCACCTAATGCGAGGTGTCACCCGCCAAGCGCTAACGTCCGAGCGTATCTACCTTTACGGTGCAGATGAGCAACGAGTTGCTGCGTGGCCTCTGTATGCGTGCCTTGAGGCGGAGATCGAGCACGAGAAAAAGATCTATCTACTCAGCGAGGGTGATTGGTACCAGATTGATCGCGATTACACCGAGCAAGTGAACCGTTTCTTTGAAGCTGCAGTTCCTTGCAACCTGGTGTTTCCTCCGTATCGCGCCGACCATGAGGGCGCTTATCTTAGACGCATCGCAGACAATAAAAATTTTTATCTGCTGGATCAGAAGCTGGTGAGGTTGCCGGGTGCTGGTGGTCCATTCGAATTCTGTGACCTGCTCACGCCAGATCACCAAATCATCCACGTCAAGAAGTACTCTTCATCGAGTGTTCTGAGCCATCTCTTTTCTCAGGCATATGTGTCCGCTGAGGCTCTAATCAACACGCCCGAAGTCGTTAAGCAGGTGAATGGCTATCTGGCGGAGTTGGGTGATTTTCAGTTTACCTTCAACACTTCGACGCAACCGCGCAATAGAATCGTGTTCGCTATTATGCAAGCGAACGAAACATTGCACATGCCGTTTTTTTCGAAGGTTAACTTCCGCCAGTTTGCCCAGAGGCTCAGTGCAATGGGATACCAAGTTGAGGTTTGTAGAATCGGTAATTGACGTTAGCTGTGCTAAGGCTAACGTAGCTGATTTTGGGTCAGTCGACGGTGACGTTGCCTTCATCTTTCCGCCAGTCCACGGTGTAAAGCAGCTTCTCAGCGTTCAGATAAAGTACGGCACATGACTCGACAAGCGACTTTGCCGAAGTGGACTCTACGATTTCGCCATCGAGCGAAATGAAGCTTTGTTGGTTCAGAGACTGGTACACGCGAAGTATGTTTTCAATAGCTTTGTTTTCGACGTTTTTAAACAAAATTGAATCGTGAACCAAGAACGGAATGGTCGCGTGTCTTAGCAACGAGATGTCTAAAAGGATTAGGTTGGAGTAAGCCTTGCCTGTACCGGTATCCTTAGGTATTTCATAGCTGTATTTTTCTGGTTTAAGTTCAAGTTTTGGCGAAGCTCTCACCTCCCCATAGATAAAGCTAACCAACTTTTCGATGTCGGTGTTCAGGCTGCCTTCAATGCTTGATAATATGGCTGTCTTTTGCTCTTTAAGACTTTCCTTAAGGTCTTTAATTGTTTTCTTGAGCTCGGAAAATTTATCATACAGCTCGTTTTCCTTGGTGAGTTTAGAAAGATCAAGAGAGATATCAATTACCGAATCAACGATAAAGGCAGGATTGCCAGTGTTCTTTAACGCCTTCGCGATGGCTGCGTTACAGATGGAAATCTGGGCATCAACGACTTCTAATTGCTCAGATAGCTCTTGCTCTTTCTCTTTAATTTCTTTGCGAAGTATGCGAGTCAAGCCATTATGGAAAGACTCAATATTTTCTAGCTTTTCTAGATTAAGCGATGGAATGATTTGAAGCAGTGGCTGAAAACTTCGTCTCGAGATATTTTTATTGTCCTCAAGGTTGGCTCTAACTCGTTCAAGCTCGCTCGAAATAGACATTTTTATTTCGAGCAATTTGTTTTTTTGAGCTTTTTGCTCTAGTACAGCTTCGTCAATCAATTCGTTGATGGAAATCGCCAAGCTGGAGATCTCATTCCTGATTTTATCTAAACGAACTTCATGATCCGCAATATCTTCAGTATTTTTCGTGTATTTCGTCTTTGTGATTTTAGGAATGATGCTTTGCTTCGCCGCCGCGTTGAGAGACTTCTGCTCAGCTAACAGATTGGCCTGTCGGATCGACATATCTTCCAGTGGGCCGAATCGCTGGAACACCTTAATCAACCATTCGATGCACTGAGATCCGCTTTCCTGGTTGAAGTTATGGAGCGGTCTCCTTACGTCTAGGTTTTCACGCCCCCAAACTCGTGTCACCAAAGAAACGACGGTTCGAAAACTAAGATCTTCAATACTGCTAGTGTAGTGGAGCCGCAAAAAATCCAGATAGTCTGGAGTACTAAGTTCGAGTTTTGAACCGTCGGGCTCATGAAGATATAGAAACGTCGGAGTACCAGTATTCCTTTCAAAGATATAGTCTTTATTCAGGCGCAGCTTAAATATGTAACTGTGATGACCCAGTATTTCGGAAACATCTTTGCTGTGGGTTATTAGTGTTTCACCGCCGTAAACGAAATCGATGATTTTAAGAAGTGTTGACTTGCCAATCGAGTTGGAATTGGCGCGATCGCCCACGACAATGTTTAGTTTCTCCTTAAAAGTGATGCGTTTTTCAGTGAACCACTCGCACTCTATGTAAATCAGCATCTTGAAACTATCCCTGTCGTGAGATTTATCTGAAGAGCATTGCTAAGGTATAGGATTTCAATTGCATAAAGAAATAGTTCGATGGAGTCTAAGCTTGAAGCCGTTTTTTTGTACAATTCCCCGAGCGATATTGGATACTCGACGGCAGCGTGCACTTTTTCTGCATAGCCCAGAGATGATTCTGCGAACGGTATAAATTTATTTGGCGTAATCATTCAAAAATCTCGCAGTTTTGAATAAAAAATGACGCGATGATTTCCGAGGCTTCACTCGAATCAGAGCCAGAACGATGACGAATCCAATCTACGATATTCTTGAATATTACTTGTTGGTTCTGTGTTTGCTTCTTTTGCAGGAGGTAGTAAGTTTTTACTTGAAGAGAAATCATGATCGATGAGTCCGGGGACTCTGCTTCCACGAGCTGTAGTTTCTTACGTACGAAGGAAAAATAATTACTGACATTTTCCTTGATACGGTTTTTCGTCAGCCGGGTCATGGTGCCGTTTATCTTCGAGCTGAGTGCTTTTGGCTCGAGACTCAGCTCGACATCCTCATCAGAGACGTGTTCGAGCGCATCAATGATTTTCGCGATTTCGTTCTCAATGGCGTATTCATCCATGAGCTTGGATTGGCGATTACGCTCCATGATGGATTGCTTTAAAGCGACCATCTCCCTGTAGCCATCAACTGTCCTTGGGTTGTCGAACTCAGTATGACAAAGAATACAAAGGGCGATGAGATTGTCTGGGTGATCCACGTTTTGGTGGAGCCTGAACTCATCTTTTAGAAGCTCTAACTCTACAGGCTTTGGATTCAGTGGGTAGATATGTGCAAGTTCATATTTTTTATTCGATGTCTTGGCTTTCTCGTACATCAAGGGCTTTCGACATTTAGGACATTTGGCCGAAACCTCGCCCACCAACATAATGTTGATGTTCTCGGAGAAACTCTTGCGTTTGTTCGTGGGCATGCCCTGATCCTTGAGAGCGAAGCGAGCAAAAGAAGCTAGAGCTGATGATAGCGGAATGAGATCGCTGCACAAAGCTTCTGACTCGTGACAAGACCGTTATCTGCTGCCCTAAATGCTTCAGGAACGGCACTGGCCTGGTGCGCGTGGTTATAGGCCAGCTTTTAGCGAAGGTAAAACTGGCTCAATCGGCATGATAGCTGGATTATATTTGTGGAGCACCCAGATCCAGGAATGTCTGCTTTTGGCCGTAAGCAGGCGTTGCGCATGTCCGCTTATGGCCGATAGCAGTCACTCGCTTTACTTCACTCCCACTCAAACCGCCCCACCGAAAACAACGAAAGATCCAGCTCACTCTCCCCCCGCAAACACCACTGCGCAAACGCCTCCCCCAGCGCCGCCGAGTGTTTGAATCCATGCCCGGAGCACGCGGACACCACCAACGTGTGCTGCAACCGTGGATGCTCATCAATGATGAAATGCCGATCCGGCGTGACGGTGTAGGCGCAAACCGCTGATTTCACCACCCGATCCGTCAGTCCGGCAATCCGCCCCTTCACCTGCTGCTCGTACATCTCGCGTTCTTCCTCGGCCGAGACTGTGCGATCCAGAGTTTCAGGCGTGGATGTGCTGTGATACTGCGCTGTCGCCACTTTCAAACTGCCCTCCCCCGGCAATGCGGGAAAGCCATAGAAGTCGTCGTCCGGGCCGTGAGTGAAGATGAACGTGGGTGAGTGGCCGACCAGTCCTGCGTCGGGCTCGGTTTCGAACCAGAACAGTTTTTGCCGATAGACGCTGAGCAGCCCGTCGAACGGCGCGCCAAGCAAGCCGCCCGCCCAGTTGCCGGCGGTGACCACCAGTTTGTTCGCCCGTACGGTGCGCTGATCGGTGGTGACGGTGACGCCTTGTTCGTCCGAGCTGATGTGGGTCACGGTCTCGCCCTTGTACAGCGTGGCGCCGTGTTGTTCGGCCAATCTGAGTTGCACGTCGATGCAGCGTTCTGGCCGTACAAAACCACCTTCGGGCTCGAAGTAGCCAATGGCGTCATCGCGCACCTGGGCAAATTGCGGGAAGCGCTGGCGGATCTGGGCAGCGTCGAGGACTTCGTGTTCGATGCCGTAGGTCTGCGCCAGGGCGATGGTGCGCAGGGTGAAGTCGGTTTCGTCGGCGGGATCGAAGTCGCGGCTGGAGGTCAGCACCAGCAGGCCGGATTGTTCGAACAGGGACTCGCCCGACAACGCTTCCAGTTTGCGCCAGATGCGGTGGGAGTTGCGCACGATGGGCACGTATTGCGCGCCCTCGCCCACGGACAGCCGGGTGATGCGGGTGTCGCCATGGCTGGAGCCGAATGTGTGCGGCGGATGGTGGCGGTCGATGCCGACCACGTTGACCCCGGCTTTCGCCAGTTGATACACCGTGGCCGCGCCCATGGCGCCGAGGCCGATGACCAGTGCTTCGCATCGTTCCATGATTGATTTCCGCTCAGGCAAAAGAGCCACAGTGAAGCGGATCAAGCGATGGAAAACAATCCGCTGAACGCCGCGCTCAGGCAAAAACGCAAAAAACCAAAAGCCGTGCGATTACCGGCCAGACTCGTTTGTCCCGCCTTGCATCGCGGCATACCCTCTGACACCAATAAAAACCATAAGAGAGAGTCCCGCCTTGATCCGTTTCTGCAAAACCACACTCTGCCTCGCCGTTCTGTCCTCGTTCGTTGCCACTGCCAACCATGCCGCCGATGCGCTCTGGGTCGATGGCGCCGTGAGCGCGGTCAATCAAGAAGTTGTCGATCTGCGCCACACGATTCATCAGCATCCAGAGCTGGGCAATCTTGAGTTCAAGACTGCCGCGCTGGTGGCCGAGCGGCTGAAGGCGTCGAACATTGAAGTGCGCACCGGGGTCGGCAAGACGGGTGTTGTGGGAATTCTGAAAGGCGGATTGCCGGGGCCGGTGGTGGCGTTGCGCGCCGACATGGACGCATTGCCGGTCAAGGAGATGACGAACCTGCCGTTCGCCAGTCAGGCCACCAGCACGCGGCTCGGCAAGAGCGTGCCGGTGATGCACGCCTGCGGGCACGACACCCACACCGCCATGTTGCTGGGCGCCGCGAAGGTGCTGGCCGAGCATCGCGATCAGGTGCGCGGGACGGTGGTGTTTCTGTTTCAGCCGGCTGAGGAAGGTGCAGCGGATGTCGATGAATTCCAGACCGACACCCTGATCGGCGCACAGGCGATGATCCGCGATGGCGCGCTCGATTCGCCCAAGGTCGAAGCGGTGTTCGGGGTGCATGTGATGGCGGGTTATCCGACCGGGCATCTGTTTTACAAATCCGGAATCGTGCTCAACAGCAGTGACTCGTTCCGCATCACGGTCAAGGGCCAGCAGACTCACGGTTCGGCGCCCTGGAGCGGTGTCGATCCGATTGTCGCCAGTCAAGGCATCATCAGCGGATTGCAGACGCTGGTCAGTCGGCGCGTCGACCTGACCCAGGGCATGGGCGTGATCAGTGTCGGTACGATCAACGGCGGTTCGGCGGCCAACATCATTCCCGAGACCGTGGAAATGACCGGGACCATTCGCACCAACAACGCCGACATCCGCGACACGATCCTGAAAAAAATGCCGCCGCTGGTAAACAGCATCGCCAGCGCCTACGAGACCCAGGCTAATCTGCTGCTGGTGAACAATGCGCCCGTGACCACCAACGATCCGACCCTGACCGAAGCCATGATCCCGGCCCTCGAGCTGGCAGCACCGGGCAAGGTCGAGCGCCTGCCCGCCTCCCTGTCGCCGAGCGAGGACTTCTCCTACTACGCACGCAAGGTGCCGGGACTGTTCGTGTTCCTCGGCGCAACGCCGGAAGGCCAGGACATGAGCAAGGCGCCGAACAACCACAGCCCCTACTTCACCGCCGATGACGCGACACTGGCCACCGGGGTGAAGGCGCATGTGCAGTTTGTGCTCAATTATCCGGGGCGGGGTCAGCGGGGCTGATTGGCTTATGTGAAAAGGGGGCGGATGTATTCTCGTGAATACATCCGCCCCCTTTGCTCTCCGCAGTTTCAGTACTTCGCACAGGTGCCCATGAAATACTCCAGACCGCTCGGGAAGGTGACATTCAGCAGGGCTCCCAGTGCCGCTACCTGATCCTCACTCAGTAACAACTCACCAGGTTCCAGTGCGCTCAGGGGCTTGGATTCAATGAGCTGTGTAACTTTTTCATTCATTTCGCTACCGCCGATATCCAACTCGAACTGCAGCGTGTCGTCTTGGACGTCATCCGGGTAAAAGCCGGTTATTGAAAGAAAGAGCATGGCTTGACCCCTTTACTGTCAGTCAGGCTGTCTGTCGGTGCTAGCTGTAATCAAACGAAATTTGATAGTCGTTGGTACTCAGAGCGATCTGATGCTGAAAGTACGGCTGAATGGTCGCAACCCACTTTTCGACGACGTTGAAGCTGCCATTATTGATGTTGCCCTCTACTGGAATGCCTAGGGCATTCAATACTGATTCATCATCCCCCAGATCTCTTGACGACTCCTCGCCCTGGAATTCCTGGGTTGCTGCGTCGTACCACTCCAGTCTCAGTTCCAGTCCCATCTCGTCCTCACAGATATCTTTTTTTGATGCTTCTTTCTTTTATAGGTCCTTCGCGTTGCTCACCCGTGTAGGGATCGAAGGCCCCTAGGTGAGTCCCATCGCTTCGGTACATTTCTAGCTCTCCATGCCTTGAGTCCCATTCGTAGATTTTCTTTCCTTTGGCATCTGTCCAACGCTTGCGAAGTCCTCCTCCGCCCTGAACCGGATTTTTGTCTCTAACTTTTTTCAGGTCTGGAAATGCGGTGATTTGCTCTGTAGTCGGCGGCTTATGGTAGCTATGGCCTGCAGGTGCCAAACCTTTACGTGCGGTGCTCAGTACAACGTATAACGGTTTTACCCCCGACCCCACCGGAAACACCAGAATGAAATCCCGATACTCCGGCGGATAAACCGGATTCACCAGAATCCCGTCCGCCGCTTTCGTCGGCGGATACACCCAGATATGCGGCGCCTGCGGAGCAGCCTCCAGTGCCGGAATACCAAGAATGTCGGAACCGTCCACGGCGGGCGTCCAGACCAGCTCAACACCTTCACCAAGGTCTGCAATAAACCGGCTACCACGTGCCGTGAACTGCACGACATCTACCATTTCCCAATCGCGATTCTTGCCCGTGTAGAAGCCGTAACCCTTGAGGCTCCCGTCGGCCTGCTGTTCAACACGCAAGCGCACACGGGTTCGGGCCTGTTTGAGGGCGAGCAATTGGTCTTCGGTATAGAGCGCGCTGTCGCCCAGGTTCGAGGGCATGAGCATCGCCACCAAACCGAGCAACGGGCTGATGACGGCAGCAGAGACCATCGCGGGCAATGCCTTGAACGCTTCACCGGCGAGGGCGAAAGTGCCCAGCCCCGCAGGAATTGCCGTGCCGCTGATTTTCTTGAGTGCAACCCCTCCGCTGTCATCGGCTTCCCGACCACCGAGCAAAATCAGTTCGCCGTAATCCTTCAGGCTGTCAGTCGGCACCATCCCCGAAGGATTCGAGTAATCAATGATCGCATCCGGCAACTTGCACGATTTGGCAAACACGCAGCCCGCGCGCACCGGCTCAGGCTTGTTCGCCGCCACCTCACGGCTACGCTCGAATGCGTCCTGTCTCGCCAGCATGGCGTCGTACTTGTCTTGTCGTTCTTGCTGATCGGCCAGTTCAGTGGCCGTCATGTAGCGGTAGGTGACGTGATGCCCGTCGCCTGCCGGTGGGTTGGGAACCCGGGGAATGTCCTTTTGACCAGCCACTGATTGTCCTTTCGTTCATGCATCGACAGCCCCTCGCAAGGGGCTGCACGACGTTAACGAAGCAGGAAAATCGTGGCTGTAGGACGTATCTCTAAAAACGTGGGGATTGTTCGACGTGAACGGATTGCATCTCGGCAACAATCGCCTCAATCACACACAAAGCCGTCGGCGACAGGCTTCTACCCTGCAAACTCACCACGCCAATTTCAGAATGAAATCCCGGCCTGTCCACAACATGAAGCTCAATCAAACGCCCCACCCGAACGTCTTCGGCCACGGCGCCATGGATGACGCCGAGGATGGTGTCGGTTGAGCCAGCGACGGTCTTGAGCAACGCCACATCATCACACTCAAGCACGATGGGCAGCGTCTGGCGGGTGGAGATGCCGAGGGTTCGGGCGGTCTCGAGTTTCATCACTTCCGGCAAGCGCGTCGTGGCGATGCCGTAACCTTCCAGTTCGCCCATCGCCACTTTACGCCCGGCCAGAGGATGTTGCGGTCGTACGAAAAAGCCTGCCGAGACCTGGCCCAGCGAACGGATCAGCAGATCGGATTCGGCCGTGAAGTTACGGATATCGGCAACAAAAAATTCGATCGCTTCAGCGCGCAGCCGCGCCTCGAGAATCTGCCAGTTGTTCACTTCCACACGCAGCGTGACCGCCGGGTGATCCAGGCGCAGTCGCGGCACCACTTGATGCATCAACATGGCCGCCGGGAACGGGCCGACGCCAAAGGCGAGGCTGCCCAGTTGGCGATCGCTGTAGAGCGCCATGTCCCGCTCCAGCGACCGGGCATCGAACAGCAGCTGCCGCGCCCGCTCGATCAGAAACTGCCCTGCCGGCGTCGGGCGGACGTCGCCGGTGTCGCGATCGAACAGGCGCTGCCCGGTTTCGCTCTCCAGCGCCTGAATGCTGCGGCTCAGGGCCGGCTGGCTGAGGTGAACGCGTTCGGCGGCGCGGCCGAAATGACGTTCATCGGCCAGCGCGAGAAGGTGTGACAGTCGTTTGAGGTCCATTCGCCCGATGCTAGCGACGCATTATCCGGATGTAAACAATGCATTGGATACATCACCGCCCTACCCCTAGGCTGGAGCGCATTCGACCCTCGGAGAACAACAAGAATGAAACCGACCCTCTACACGATCATCGCCCTGACGCTGGTCTCCCTCGGCGGCTGTGACAACAAGCCGAGCGTCGCTGCGGGAGATGCCACGCCCGCCACGGCAGCGGTGATCCAGGCGTCGATCAAGGGCCTGGACCTCAGCGACAACCGCGACATGGAAGATGCCCAGCGCGGTTTCATCGCCCGGCCCACCGGCAAGATCCTCGGCGCTGACGGCAATGTCCTGATCGATTTCGATGCGTACCGCTTCGTCGAAGGCCAGGCGCCGGCCACCGTCAACCCGAGCCTGTGGCGGCACGCGATGCTCAACGCGCAGATCGGTCTGTTCAAGGTCCGCGACGGGATTTACCAGTTGCGCGGTTTCGACATCGCTAACATGACGCTGATCGACGGGCAAAACGGCTGGATCGTGGTCGATCCGCTGACCTCCCGGGAATCCGCCGCCGCAGCGCTGGCATTCGCCCGCGAGCATCTGGGCAACAAGCCTGTCACCGCGATCATTTTCACCCACGACCATGCCGACCATTTCGGCGGTGTGCTGGGCATCACCTCAAGCAGCGAAGTCGCCCAGCGCAATATTCCCATCGTCGCGCCTGCCGGGTTCATGGAGGAAGCCACCAGCGAAAACATCCTGGCGGGCCCGGCGATGGCGCGGCGTTCGATGTATCAGTTCGGCAAGAACCTGACGCCGGGCGCCACCGGCATCGTCGACACCGGTCTGGGCAAAAACGTCGCTTACGGCAGCATGGGCATCCTGCCGCCGACGCAGATCATCGACCAGCCGATCGAGCCGCTGGTGCTCGACGGCGTCAGCTTCGTGTTCCACAACATGCCCGGCGCGGAAGCCCCGGCCGAGCTTACCTTTTCGATCCCCGCGCTCAAGGCGTACGGCGGTGCGGAGCTGCTGGCGCAGACCATGCACAACCTGCTGCCGATCCGTGGCGCCAAGGTGCGCGATGCGCGGCGCTGGTCCGACTACACGCAAATCGCCCTCGACGAGCTGGGCGACACCGAGGTCTACTTCGGTCAGCACAACTGGCCGATCTGGGGCAACGAGCGGATCCGCGAATTCATCACCAAGCACCGCGACGTCTACAAATACCTGCATGACCAGACCGTGCGCCTGATGAACGCCGGCTATACCCCCAACGAGATCGCCGACAAGATCCAGTTGCCGGATTCGCTGGCCTCGTACTTCGGCACTCGCGGCTATTACGGCGACCTGCGCCACAACGTCAAGGCGATCTACCAAATGTACCTGGGCGCCTACGATGGCAACCCCGCGCACTTGAATCCTCTGGTGCCCAAGGAATCCGCCAAGCGCTACGTCGAATTGATGGGAGGTAACGCCAAAGTAGTTGAAGCCGCCCGCGTGGCCTATGACAAGGGCGAATACCGCTGGGTCGCCGAACTGCTGGATCAGGCCGTGCTCGTCAAACCCGACGACACGGCCGCGAAGGAACTGCTGGCCCGCGCGTACGAACAGATGGGCTATCAGGCGGAATCGGCGACCTGGCGCAACAGCTACCTGACGGCGGCCATGGAGCTGCGCAACGGCCCGCCGACCAAGGGCGTCAAACGCTCCGACCTGATCGAATTGATGAAGCAGACGCCCACCGAACGCTTCCTCGAAGCCATGGCCGCAAGCCTCGACGGGCCGGCGGCGGATGGCAAGAACTGGACGTTCAATCTGGTCCTGACCGATACCAATGAATCGTTCGTGCTGTGGATCGAAAACGCCGTGCTGCACTACCGAAAAGGCCCGACGGCGGCGAACGCCAACGCAACGCTGACTGTCACCAAGGACCTGTTCGTCCAACTGCTGGGCGGCACCGCCGGGCTGAAGGAAACGCTCACTTCCGATGATCTGAAGGTGGATGGCAGCAAGGTCGATCTGGTGAGATTTCTGGGGTTGCTGGAAAAGGCGCCGGGGAATTTCGCGATTGTCGCCCGGGCAGGAAACTGACCCAACGAGGCCATCGATCGAAGGAACACGCGTTCGATGGCCTCTGGACGGTTACCCAAGAAAAATCCAATGAAAACCGGAGGCTCGGGCAAAGTTTTCCATTGAGTTGTTCAGCATCCTGCGCAACCCGATCGCCGCGAAGCCATCCAGCGTATGGAAGTAGAATCAGCACCCGACCAAAACCCGGAACCCATCGTTTTCATCATCGATGATGACGCACCTCTGCGCGAGGCCCTTGGCAGCCTGTTGCGCTCCATCGGCCTGCAAGTCGCGCTGTTCGGATCGGTCGCCGACTTCATGAAATTCGAGCGACCTGACCTGCCCAGTTGCCTGGTGCTCGATGTGCGATTGCAAGGCACCAGCGGGCTGGTCTTTCAGCAGGCGCTCGCCGAAGCCAAAATCGGTTTGCCGATCATTTTCATGACCGGGTACGGCGACATCGCCATGACGGTTCGCGCCATGAAAGCCGGTGCCGTCGACTTCCTGGAAAAACCGTTTCGCGAGCAGGCAATGATCGATGCCGTGGTCGCCGCGCATACGCGGGACAGGTCGCGCCGCGAGTGCGAACGCCGCCATCATGAATTGCGCACACGCCACGGGACACTGACGGTCAGAGAGCAATCGGTGATGGCATTGGCCGTTTCGGGCTTGATGAACAAACAGATCGCCAGTGCCATCGGCCTGAGCGAGATCACCGTGAAAATTCATCGCAGTCAGGCCATGCGCAAGATGCGCGCGCAGTCGTTCGCCGATCTGGTTCGAATGGCCGAAAGTCTGGGTATCAACCATTAAATATATAGTCGTATATATACGTTGGTATGACTTCTCCATACGCTGGAAGGATAAAACCAGACTTATGCAACATGGTTGATCCCTACCGCCAACAGTAAAATCCCTCCATCAAATGCAACGCCCTGCAAAGTCATTGACTTCGCGGTTTCCGTTCGCGCCGAAACTTGTCCACCCACTCATTAACTCAGGGATGGCTGATCAACATGTATGACTTTTTTGAAGACTCGCATCGCGTGCTGAAGTTGTCCCACGTATTGCTGATCGGCGGCCTGGGCATGTTGATGGCGGGGATTTTCCTGGCTTATGTGTTTGACGCTCACCTGACCTTGCCCGCGCTGGTCGGCGCGCACGGTATGACGATCCTCGGACCGACCGCGATCAAGTTGGGCTATGTGATGCGCCTGATTGCGTACAACCGCATTCGACTGGCCGCGCAGGAACACGGCATTCCTCATTAGAAGAATTCGATTGAATTCAAACCTGTCTGGTTGCACCCGGAAGTTCATTAACGAAATCCCACCACGACTCAGGATGATCACGATGAAAACTATTGGATTGGTATTACCCGTCGCCATTGTTTCAGCCACCTGGATAGTTGCCACTCATGCATTCGGGGCAAGTTGTCTGCCGGATATGCCGGTTGCCAACAGGCAGGAAACCAGTGCTCCGGATTCAGAAACTTCATCAGTGCAACAGTACCGGGCCAGAAAGGCGCCTACCCAGATTGCCGAAGGGGGTTCGGATCGGCTGATGGAACGCCGCGTCGCCGAGGGCGGATCGGACCGACTGATCGAACGCCGCGTTGCCGAGGGCGGCTCCGATCGCCTGCTCGAACGCCGTGTTGCCGAAGGTGGCTCCGATCGCCTGCTCGAACGCCGTGTTGCCGAAGGCGGTTCCGATCGCCTGCTCGAACGCCGCGTCGCCGAAGGCGGCTCAGATCGCCTGATCGAACGTCGCGTTGCCGAAGGCGGATCCGACCGCTTGATCGAACGCCGGGTAGCCAGCAATCAGTACGACGCCGCGATGAACATGCGAATGCATTTCTCGATGGACTGACGTGATTTCACCGAAATCGATCCCGCAGGATCAGGCAAGTAATCGGTAGAAATGCATTACAGGCTGTGCGAGCAATCCGGGAAGAATGGTCCTTCGACACATTCATCAAGGACTACTCCCATGCTCGTACACGCCTACGGTGCCCACGCCGGCGATAAACCCCTTGAGCCGATGCAGATCAATCGCCGCGCGCCGGCGGCCCATGATGTGCAGATCGATATCGCCTTCTGCGGCATCTGCCACTCCGACCTGCACCAGGTGCGCGCCGAATGGGCCGGGACGCAATTCCCGTGCGTGCCGGGGCACGAGATTGTCGGCCGCGTTTCGGCAGTCGGCGCCCATGTGTCCGACTACAAGGTCGGTGATCTAGTGGGTGTCGGCTGCATCGTCGATAGCTGCAAACACTGCGACGACTGCGAAACCGGTCTGGAAAACTACTGTGACGGCATGATCGGCACCTACAACTTCCCGACCCCGGACGCACCGGGCTGGACCCTTGGCGGTTATTCGCAAAACATCGTGGTGCATGAGCGTTACGTGCTGCGCATCCGCCATCCTGAAGCTCAACTGGCCGCCGTCGCGCCGCTGCTGTGTGCGGGCATCACCACGTACTCGCCGCTGCGTCAGTGGAACACCGGGCCGGGCAAAAAGGTCGGTGTGGTCGGTATCGGTGGCCTGGGCCACATGGGCATCAAACTGGCCCATGCGATGGGCGCGCATGTCGTGGCGTTCACCACCTCCGAGTCCAAGCGCGAAGCCGCCAAGGCACTGGGCGCCGATGAGGTCGTGGTGTCGCGCAACGCCGAGGAAATGGCCGCGCACACCAAGAGCTTCGACTTGATCCTCAACACCGTCGCCGCGCCTCACGATCTCGACGCGTTCCTGGTGCTGCTCAAGCGCGACGGCGCCCTGACGCTGGTCGGCGCACCCGCCTCGCCGCATCCGTCACCGAACGTGTTCAACCTGATCATGAAGCGCCGGACCATCGCCGGTTCGATGATCGGCGGTATTCCGGAGACTCAGGAGATGCTGGATTTCTGTGCCGAGCACGGCATCGTTTCCGACATCGAGCTGATTCGCGCGGACCAGATCAACGCGTCCTACGAGCGGATGCTGCAGGGCGATGTGAAATATCGTTTTGTGATCGATAACGCGACGCTGGCTGGCTGAACCGTTACTCCGGCAACCCCGCCAACCGCAAACCTTCGGCAAACCGGGCAACATCTTCAGGCCGTTGAATGGGCAGCCACGCGCTCAGGCTGGACACCCGCAAAGTCGGATCCAGCTGACGCACCCGTTCCATGGCCTGCCCGGCTTTGTCGGTTCGCCCACTCAGCGCCTGGCTTGCGGCGATCAAGGCCGGCGCTGCCAATAGACTGGGCAGGTTTCCCTGCGCTTTCTCGGCCCAGGAAGCCGAGAGTTCAAAACGACCAGCGAAGAAGTGCGCCAGCGCCATGCCCACCTGCATGCGGAACATTTCCGGATCCAGCGGGCTCAGGCGCACGGCATGTTCGAGGTTGGCAATGGCGGCGTCGGTTTCGCCACGCAGGGCGCGCAGGATACCGCCGAGAAACCACGCTGGGGCCAGGTTGGGATTGAGCAGTCGAGCCCGATCGAGCAAGGCGATGCCACAGTCGACATCCCCGGTCAGATGGGCCAGGGCATGACCGCTGCGGGTCAGCGCCACGGCGTCGTCGCGCCCCAGCTCCACACCCATTCGCGCCAGCCGCGCACCTTCGGCGATTTCCCGGGGCCGGTCGGTCATCCAGCCGTTGAGCTTACGCCAGAAGTGGCACCACGCAGCCATGCCATACGCCGAGGCAAATTCCGGATCCAGTTCAAGCGCCCGGTAGAACAGCGCCAGCGACTGCTCGATCGCCTCACGGGTGCCGATGTGCAGCTTGGCCGTCCCCCGCAGGTAGTAATCGTAGGCATCGAGGCTGTCAGTGGGCTTGCGTTTGGCCCGCTCGATTTCCGCGCGTTCGAGCTGCGGCGCGATGGCGCCCACAACGCTTTCGGCCACTTGGTCCTGGAGTTCGAAAATATCGTCGAGCAGACCTTCGAAGCGCTCGGCCCACAGGTGCGTTCCGCTGCAGGTATCAATCAACTGGCCTGTGATGCGGATCTTGCTGCCGCACTTGCGCACGCTTCCTTCCAGCACATAACGCACACCCAGTTCCTGACCGACACCTCGCGCATCCACCGCCCTGCCCTTGTAGGTGAAGCTGGAGTTGCGAGCGATGACGAACAGCCAGCGCAGGCGCGACAACGCGGTGATGATGTCTTCGACGATGCCGTCGGCGAAGTAGTCCTGTTCGGGGTCGCCGCTGAGGTTCTGGAATGGCAGGACGGTGATCGAAGGCTTTTCCGGCAGGACAAGTGTCGCGACCACCTCGGGTTTCGCAGGCGCTTCAGGCGTATTGACGGGGCTTTCGCACGGGATGATTTCACCGACAAAGCGATAGCCCTTGCGCGGCACCGTGCGCACCAGACGCTGTTGCTCGCCGGTGTCGCCGATGGCCTTGCGCACGGCGTTGATGTGGCTGGTGATGGTCGATTCGGAAACGATCCGGCCACTCCACACCGCGCTCAACAGTTCGTCCTTGCTGACCACCCGCTCGCGGTTGCTGACCAGCAGCAACAGCAGATCGAAGACCTGCGGCCCGACAGTCACAACCTCCCCGCGCCAGGTCAGTTCCCGGCGCTGCTGGTCGAGCACGTAGTCTTCAAACACGAATGGCACGGTGGCTGTTCTCTGGTCTGGCGCCCCCGACTCCGTGTCCGAGCGGGCGATTGTCGTGCGCTCAATGATACGGCAGACCCTGGGCCACCGCACCGGTCTGCACGCTGGTCTACGCATCTGCCGACGGATTGGCCTGTCTGGACAGAAAACCAAGGCAAATCCAAGGTCACCACAAGGATTTGCTGAAGCGCCAACGGCATGCTCAACCCACATCGACAGCAATGGTTGCCGTCGGCAAGTGGAGAGATGCCATGAAGATCGTCGTTATCGGAGGCACCGGCCTCATCGGATCGAAACTTGTGAACAATCTGCGCGAACGCGGCCACGACGCCCGCGCCGCCTCCCCTAACACCGGCGTCAACAGCATCACCCGCGAAGGCCTGGCCGAAGCGATGGACGGCGCCCAGGTGGTGGTCGACGTTTCCAACGCCCCTTCGTGGGAAGACCAGGCCGTACTAGACTTCTTCGAGAACTCCACCCGCAACCTGCTCGCCGCCGAAGCCGCCGCCGGGGTTCGCCATCACGTGGCGCTGTCGATCGTCGCCAGTGAGCGCTCGCCTGCCAACGGCTACTTCCGCGCCAAGGTCGCGCAGGAGAACCTGATCAAGGCGTCGAGCATTCCGTACACCCTGCTGCGGGCCACGCAGTTCTTCGAATTTGTCGGCGGCATCGCCCAATCCGCCACCGTCGGCGAGGAAGTGCGCCTGTCCCCGGCGTTGATTCAGCCCATGGCTTCTGACGACGTCGCTGCTGCACTCACCGACGTTGCCCTGGCAGCGCCGATC
This sequence comes from Pseudomonas sp. B21-021, assembly GCF_024749205.1. NCBI lineage: Bacteria > Pseudomonadati > Pseudomonadota > Gammaproteobacteria > Pseudomonadales > Pseudomonadaceae > Pseudomonas > Pseudomonas sp. B21-021. The sequence continues at coordinate 2,726,530 of NZ_CP087192.1, read as the reverse complement.
AACGGCACGCAGGAAATTGCCGGCCCAGAAGCCATGCCGCTCGACGAACTGGTCCGGCGTTTTTTCCACGCCACCCACGACACCCGCAAAGTGATCCCGGACGTCCACGCCCGTTACTTCGGCGATGTGCTCGACGACCAGTCGCTCACCCCCGGCAGCAGCAATCCACGCCTGGGCCCGACCCGCTTTGAAGACTGGCTGGCGAAATCGACCCAGCGCTGAAACACCCCACCTGATTTGAAGGAGTATCGCCATGTTCAGCCGAATCCTGCTGGCCGCCACGTTTGCGGCCCTTTCAATCTCATCCGTCTCGGCCGCCGAGCCGCAGGGGGGCAAGGTCACCGTGGTGTTCGACCGCGCCCTGCCCAACGTTCCCGGCAAATCCATGCGGGGCGTGCTGGTGGAATACGCGCCCGGTGGATCGTCGCCGGCGCACTTTCATCCGAAGTCCGCGTTCATCTACGCCACGGTGCTAGAGGGCGCCGTGCGCAGCAAGGTCGGCGACGCGCCGGAGAAAGTCTACAAGGCCGGGGAAAACTTCGTCGAACAACCGGGTGATTTCCACGCGGTGAGCGCCAATGCCAGCACCACCGAACCGTCCCGTCTGCTGGCGGTGTTCGTGCTCGACAGCAGCGAGACCGAACTGGTCAAACCCGTCAAGCCGTAACCGATCCATTCGCCAATCCACCTTCGGCAGCCCGACTGCCGGAGGTGTCGGCTTTGAGCAGGACCCCGATCATGAACGCGCCCCAGCCCACCACCGCCAGCACGACGCAGTCCGAAACGACGCCCGCGACACCGCGCCAAGGCAAGCGCAAGGCGGCAGGACTACTGTTGTGCGCCGCCGCTCTGGCGATTGTGGCGGGCGGTTATGCCGTGCTGTACGGCGGCAAAAGTATCTCGACCGACAACGCCTATGTGCGTGGCGATGTCACGTCCCTGGCGGCCAAGGTTGCCGGCTACGTCACCCGCGTCGAGGTGCGCGACAACCAGTCGGTGCAAAGCGGCGACGTGCTGTTTCGCATCGACGATCAAGACTATCGCGCCCGCCTCGCCCAGGCCGAAGCCAACTTCAAGTCGGCGCAGGCGCGCCTCAGTGATGTCGATGCCCAGACGCAACTGCAACATGCGCAGATCCGTCAGGCCGAGGCCGAGCGCCGCTCCGCCGCCGCGCAGATGAACCTCGCCGGCAAGACCCACGACCGCAACCGCAAACTGATCGCCAGCAATGCCGTGAGCATGGCGCTGGTCGATGAGACGGCGGTGGCCCAGACGCGCGCCTCTGCGGCGGTGGACGCTGCTTCGGCGTCGGTCGAGGCTCAGCGCCAACGCCTCGCCGTGCTGCTGGCCCAGCGCGGCGCGGCCCTCGCGGCCATGGCGCAGGCCGAGGCGGCGCAGGATCTGGCCCGGATCGACCTGGACAGCACCGTGGTGCGTGCGCCCGTCACCGGGGTGGTCGGTAACCGTCAGGTGCGGGTCGGCCGTTACGTCACGCCGGGGGTGGCCTTGCTCGACATCGTTCCGGTGCAGGACGTGTGGGTCGTGGCCAACTTCAAGGAAACCCAGCTGGAGCATATCCAGCCCGGTCAGCCGGTGCGGATCACCGTCGACGGCTACCCCGACGACGTGCTGGAGGGCGTGGTCGACAGCTTTGCCCCCGGCAGCGGCTCGGCCTTCAGCCTGTTGCCGACCGACAACGCCACGGGCAATTTCGTCCGGGTGGTGCAGCGGGTGCCGGTGAAAATCCGCCTCGCCAACAACCCTTTGCCGGGGCGCATCGTGCCGGGGCTGTCGGCGCGGGTCGACGTGGAGCGTGGAGACGGGTCATGAACCGGTCTGCCGCAGCCCGGCCCGGCGTGTTGTTGATGATCGGCATTCTGCTGGCCAGCCTCACCGAAGCGATCGCCGGCACTGCGCTGGTGCTGGGCCGCAACGACATCATCGGTGACACCGCCGCCACACCTGACGAATTTGCCTGGCTGGACATCGGCTACACCGGGTTCAAGCTGATCGGTTTCCTTACGGCGTCGTGGCTGCTGGCGCGCTTCGCCCCGCGCAACGTCATCGTCGCTGCGACCCTGGCCATGGGGTTGGCCTGCGCCATCGCTGCCGGCAGCACGTGGCTCGATCTGCTGATAGCGCTGCGCATCCTGCAGGGTTTTGCCGGCGGCACACTGCTGGTGGCCGCTCAGGTGCTGATCTTTCGCAGCTACCGGCGCCAGCTGCAACCCGCGCTGCAAGCGCTGTTCGCCATCGGTGCAGTGGTCGCCTCCGCCACGTTGACGCCCGCCCTGCAAGGCTGGCTGGTCGACAGCCAGTCATGGAACTGGATTTTCCTCAGCGTCGTGCCGCTGGCCATGATTGCCAGCGGACTGTTACTGATCACGGCCACCCCGACACCCGCCCGAGCCAGCCAGCATCCATTCGACGGTCTGGGCGTGCTGCTGAGCGCCACCGCCCTGCTCTGCTTCACCTACGTGCTCAGCCAGGGCGAACGCTGGGACTGGTTCGAAGCGCCGCGCATCGTCTGGCTGACGCTGGTCGGCAGCGCAGCTCTGCTCGGGTTTCTCGGCCAGCAACTGTTGATCAGCGGCAAAGGCGTGCTCGACTTCAGTCTGTTCAGGTCGAGCGATTTCTCGTTCGCCTTTATTGTCAGCTTCGTCGCAGGGGCAGCGCTGTTCGGCAGTGCCTACCTGATTCCGGCGTTTGCCGTGTCAGTTCTGGGTTTTACCCTCACCGAGGCCGGCCTGCTGCTGTTGCCCAGCGGCGCACTGTTTGTCGGCGCGTTGCTGATCGCGGCCTGGCTGATGCAGGCGCGCGGCGTGGCGCCGTTTGCCACGGTGCCGTTTGGCATCCTGATGATCATGATTGCCATGTGGCTGTTGTCCGGTTCGACCCGCGAAAGCGGCAGCGCAGACATGATGGGCGCCATCCTGCTGCGTGGGCTGGGGCTGGGCTTTCTGTTTCTGTCGATCACCCTGATCGCGTTCACTCACCTCAACAGCCGCAACCTGGCGGCCGGCATCGGTCTGTTCAATACCGGCCGGCAACTGGGCGGTCTGATCGGCGTGGCCGGGCTGCAAACGCTGATCGAACACGGGCATGCGGCCAACGCCGTGATCCTGGGCAGCAGCGTCACACCCGGCAGTCCCGCGCTCATCGAACGGCTGACAAGCACCGGCGCCTGGCTGACGGGCAAAGGCATGGAACCTGCGGCGGCGGCCCGTGCCGCGACCAGTCTGCTGGGGCGGACGGTGTCGGAGCAGTCGCTGGTGATCGCCTTCGACAGTGCGTTCATGGCAGTGACGTTGCTGTTTGCGGTGGCGGCGCCGCTGCTGGTGGCGATCAAGATCGGCTTTGCGAAACACGCCGGATCAAACCATTGATCTTTCGCCCCACACCCAGTAAAAAACCGTCTTCCCTTTCCGCCCTTGCAAGGAGCAGCGGATGCTCGAGCTCACCACGCAACGCCTGGACCTGCGCACGATGGTCGAATCCGACTGGCCGCTGTTCCTCAGGCTGCATTCCGAGCCGCAAACCATGCAGTACGTGTTCGGTGAAATCGCCGAGGACCAGGTGCGCAAAGGCTTCGAGCATCGGCTTCCGGCCTGGGGGCCGCAGTCGGATCACTGGTTGTGTCTGGTGGTGACCGACAGGGCCAGCGGGCAGGAACTGGGCGTGACCGGATTTCGCATCCTGTCGCCGGGGCATGCCGAGGTCGGTTGCCTGCTGTTGCCGGAACATCAGGGCAAAGGCTTTGGCACCGAGTCGCGCCAGGCGATCATCGACTATGCCGCCGCCATCGGCCTGGACTCGTTGGAGTCGACCGTGACCGACGGTAATATCGCGTCCTGCAAGGTGTTGGAGAAATGCGGTTTTGTATTCGAGCGCCGCGTGCCGCAGGCCTATCAGATTGGAGATCAGTGGTTTGACGACCTGATCTACCGCTATCAAATCAGCTGACCCCGTTTTATCAGCGACCGCCAAGGAGGCCCTCGTCGTGAATCCTTATCAATGCCTGCCACCCCGCGCTTTCTGGCGCACCGCCGTGGCTGACAAGCCCGCGCTGAACATCGATCAACTGTGGACGCCACAATTCGAGATCGGCAACAAGGACGCCATCGTCACCGCTGGCTCGTGTTTCGCCCAGCACATCGGCCGGGCGCTGGTAGAGCGCGGCATGAACTGGCTGGATGCGGAACCGGCCCCGGCCGAACTGCCCGCAGCCGACTGGAAGGCCCACAACTACGGGGTGTTCTCGTTCCGCACCGGTAATCTGTACACCCCGGCGATGCTGTGCCAATGGCTGGAATGGGCGCTGGGCGTGAGCCTGCCGCCCGACGAAACCTGGGCCCATGACGGGCGTTTCTTCGACCCGTTCCGCCCTGCCGTGGAGCCCGAAGGTTTTGCCAGCGAGGAAGCGCTGTTCGCATCGCGCGAAGCCACCCTCGACGCCATCCGCACCGCCCTGCGCCGAGCCAAAGTGTTCGTGTTCACCCTTGGCCTGACCGAAGCCTGGCAAAATCGTCAGACCGGGCTGGTGTATCCCGTGTGCCCCGGCACCGTGCAGGGCACCTTTGATCCGCAGCTGCACCGCTTCTGCAATTTCGGCTTCATGGACACCTATGGCGACATGGTCCGGGCGCTGGAGTTGATGCGTTCGATCAACCCGCAATTGCGCGTTCTGCTCACCGTGTCACCGGTGCCCCTGACGGCGACGGCCACAGGCGAGCATGTGCTGAGCGCCACCACCTATTCCAAATCGGTTCTGCGCGCCGTCGCCGGGCAACTGTGCGAAGACCTGCACGACGTCGACTATTTTCCCTCCTACGAAATCATCACCGGTACACCGTTCAAGGGTGCGTTCTACCAACCCAACCAGCGCGAGGTCACGCCCGAAGGCGTGGCGTTCGTCATGCAGCAGTTTTTTGCCGGGCTCGACGCGGTTCAACCCGTGCACACGCCGGCCAGCGTTCCCTCCACCTGCATATCCAGCGAGGAGCTTGTCTGTGAAGACGCCGTGCTCGATTACTACGCCTAGGTTTCTGCTGCTGGGCGACTCCCATGCCGGGGTCATCGGCAAGGCGGCGCAGGCCCGCGAGCTGCCTTTCAGTGGCGGGCCGCTGGGCACCGGCCGGGATTTTGCGGTGGACTTTTTCAGCCTGACCCGCCATGACGTGGTGTTTCGGGAGGCCGAGATGGAGCGCCTGTATCGCCAGGCCCTTGAGCCGTTCGAAGTGCCGCAACTGGCGAAGGTCGGGGTGCCGCTGGTGAGTACCATTGGCCTGAGCCTGCACTACCTCGCCACCGCGCCGAACTGGACGTGTTACCAGACCCCGGACGGCGAATTAGACGGAGGTTTTCTCGCAGGTCCCCTGTTCAAATCCATTGTCGATACCCTGTCCCGACCTGCGCTGGCGTTCTATGAACAGGCCCGTGCGATGAACCTCAAAGTGTTCGCCGTGCTGCCGCCGCAGCGGGTGCCGGAGTTGTCCGATTCGCGAGTGTTCATGGCGGCGCAGGCGCTGCTGATCGAGCGCCTGCAAGGACTCGGCATCGAGCTGATCGACGTGCGCGAAGCGGCGAACGATGAGCAGGGTTTTCAGCGTTCGGCGTACTGCGAAGTGGATGACCCGCTGCACGGGAATCTGGCGTTCGGCGAGTTGATTGTCGAGCAACTGCTCAAACAAGGACTGTGAATGACCGGTGGGAATGGCATCGCCGCTCCCACCGGTTTATTTAGGCTCAAGACATGGGCTGAGTCCCCAGAATCGTCACCCGCTCGCCATACCGCGAGTGCGGGAAATAATCCCAGACCGCATGGTGCTGGGTGCAGCGGTTGTCCCAGAACACCAGGGTATTCGGCGCCCAGCGCACCCGGCAGCTGAGGACCGGTTCGCGGGCGACCAGATCGAACAGCATGTTCAACAGCACCTGACTTTCACCGCCAGACAACTGGACGATGTGCGAGGTAAACCCGGAATTGACGAACAGCGTTTTGCGCCCGGTTTCCGGGTGGCGAACCACCACCGGGTGTTCGGTTTTCGGCAAGTTGGCCGGCGCCTCATAACCCTTCCATGGGATCGCGCCGTCGTGGATCGCCGTCAGTTCGCCAAGAAACTGCTGCATCGTCGGCGACAGCATTTCCAGCGCCAGGTGCATGTTGGCGAACAGCGTGTCGCCGCCGGTGCCGATGGCCGGGGTTTCCTTGACGTACAGCATCGAGCCCATGGACGGCGCCAGATCGGCGGTGCCGTCGGTGTGCCAGGTTTCGCCGGCCACGTAGCGCGATTGCGCATTGGCGCGGATCACCACCAGCTCCGGGTCATCGCCGTCGATGTCCTCCACCGGCAGCGCCCGCAACTCACCGAACAGCCGGCCAAACGCCTTGTGCTCGTCCACCGTCAGATGTTGATCGCGGAACACCACCACGTGGTTCTCCAGGAAGGCCCGGCGGATTTCCGCGAGCTGCTCGTCGCTCAGCGGCTGCGAAAGATCGACGCCGCCGATCTCGGCGCCGATGATCGGCGTGATCCGCTCGACCGTGATGTGCTGATACGGCGCGCGCCGTTCTGCGGCGATGCGCTCGATTGCCTTGAGTGCCAACTGATCCATGTTCCCTCACCTTTTTTATTGGAACGACACCGATGACTGCTCGCGCAGCGAACGCGGGCGCATGTCGATCCAGTGCTCGTTGATGTAATCCAGACAGACCTGACGCTCGCCGCGCATCCCCGCCTCGCTCCAGCCGCTGGCCATCGGCTTGCCCGCCGGCCACAGGGAATACTGGCCCTGAGCGTTGATCACCACATCGAATTGCAGTTGTGCGTCATTCATGTCGTTCTCCTGTTGAACGGGATTGCAGCGTGGCCAGGCTTCGCTCGAGCCCGGCGGCGAGTTGGTTGAATACGGCATTTCGTTGTTCATCGGTCTGCGCGCAAGCCCCGACGTAAACCCGCACGGACGCCCCGCAGACCTGAGCGCAGGTGTCTGCATCGTCGTCCGCGAAAGCCCGGGCCGACACCTCGGCATTGGCGCTGGCATGAGCGTGGGCAAACGCGGTGGCGGCGGCCTCGGTATTCAATTGCGCGTAATACTCGGCGAACGCCTCGGCATCACCGAAGTGCTCGGCAATCATGGCGCTGTTGGCCGGTGCGAGGCCGTAGGTCAGCGCACTGGCGTGTGCCTTGGCGTAAGCCGCGTCGTAGGCATAGGCCTTGTGATACAGCGCCAGCAACACCGGTTTGAGCGTGGCCCGCCATTCGCCCTGACGCCCGATCACGCCGAGCGCCGCCCGTTGATGCAGGCTTTGCAGAGCGAGCAGCGCTTGCTGATGTTCTGGCAAGGCTTCGCCGAGCATCGGCATGACCACGTCGGCCTGCCAGAGATGGAACAGCTGAAACGGCACCTGTCCGTGGAGTCGGCTCAAGCGCAGACGCAAGGCCTCGTCCAGTTCGGCTTCACACAACACCCTGGTCAGGGCCAGCCACCATGGCGGCATCGAGATCGGTTCATTCATGGCGAAGGCTCATCCGTACCGATGACTTCAGCCAGCAACCGCGCCCAGCGGCCCGCAACGATGCCGTAGTGATCGGTGTCCAGGGTTTGCCAGCTGCGCAACTGCGGCAACAAGGCGTGCCAGTTGCGTTGCAGGTCGTCCGGGCTCCAGTCGTTGCCCAGCCCATAAGGATTGGCGTGCCCGGCGATGAACAGCCGCACCGCTGTGGTCGCCAGCACCGGCGGCTGGAAGTCGATCATGCTGGTCATGTTGTTGCGGCAGCACACCGTCAGCCGTTGCAGATACGCCTGACGCTCTTCGGTCATGCCCTGCCCTTCGACCGCCGGCCAGCGCTGGGCAAACTCGCGCTGGAACACCTGCTCGATGGTCTGCTCGTCGATCCCGGCCAGTTCCGCCCCGGCATCCGGCGCGGGTGGGTCGATCAGGTACAACAACGGTTGTCTGAATCCGTCAGCCTGGGCCTGATGACACAGCGCCTGCGCCACCCATGCGCCGAAGGACCAGCCTGCCAGCCGCCAAGCGCAGCCGTGCGGAAGGTGGGTCTTGATTGCCTCCAGATACCAGCGTGCACGCTCCTCCACGCTGATGTTCGGCAACTGCGGCAGGCGCAGCGCCGGGTCGGCGATCACACACACGCCCAGTTCCGCCGGCAGCGCCGACACCAGTTCCCGATAGGCCTGAACATCGCCGCCCACCGGGTGGATCAGGTACAGCCAGTCACGCCCGGCTCCGGCATGCCATTGATCGATCCGCACTGCGTCGCGCCAGCCGTGGGGCACTTCTTCAACCGTAGCGGTCGAGACCAGTCCCAGCACCTCGCTCAGGCTGACCTTGTGGCTGAATTGCGACAGCTGGAACACCTCGCCGGTGGCCGCTTGCAGTTCGTCGATCAGGTCGAGCAGCGTCAGCGAATCAGCGCCCAGGTCGTACAGCGAATCGTCATCTTCCAGCTCGGCCACACCGAGCCACTTGCACAGGCACTCACGCAAACGCGTCGAAAGATCCACGCCCTTCGGCGCCTCGACCGGGGTGGCCACAGCACCGTGACGAACCGGATAAAACCGCCGCGCCGTGTCGATGCCGGTGGTGGAGATCAGCAGTTGCGGCAGCTGGGTCGCCATCGCCAGATCGAACACCCGACAGCCCTCTTCGGCCGACAACCCCACCGTCAGATGCTCCAGATGCGCGGCGTCTGCGCCGTTACTGGTGGTGGCCATGCCGATGTCGCGCCAGATGTCCCAGTTGATTACGAGGCGCAGGCAAGTGTCGGCGGGGTTCGGGCGATAGTGGGTGAAACCGTCGAGCACCCCGCTGGCCGCTGCGTAGTCCAGATGCCCCGCGCCGCCGAACAGTGCCGACATCGACGAGCAGTACAGGACAAAATCCGGTGTCAGGTGTTCGATCAAGGCTTCGACCACCAGCATGCCGCGAGTTTTGGCGGCCATCGCCTCGGCCATTTGCCGGGCATCGCGGTGACGAATCAGGCTGCCTGCACCGACGCCCGCCGCGTGAATCACCCCGCTCAGGCGACCGTAGCGTACGGCCAGTTGATCGAGAGTCTGTGGCCAGCGCGGCAGGTCAGCGATGTCCGCTTTGATGCAGTCGATCCGCGAAGCGTACGCCGCCAGCGATTCAGGCAATTGCCCTTGGCGCGAGATCAGCACCACACGGCGCGCGGGTGCCTTTAGCAGGTGTTCGCACAAGGTCCGGCCGATGCCGCCGCTGCCGCCCAGTACCAGAAACGTACCGTCTTCCGGTAGAAGCCCTGACGTCGTTGTCGGGCCGGTCAATGGCTGGGGCATCAAGCGTGGCTGCCACAGGTAACCGTCGCGCACCGCCATTCGTCGAGGCAACGACGAAGGATCGGCAAGCAACGCTGCCAACTCGCCGGCCTGCGTTTCGAGTCGTGACGACGGCAAATCCAGCCAGTGGCAACGCACCGGGTATTCCTGCGGCACCACTTCGGTGATGCCGGCCAGCGCTGCCAGCTCAGGACGTCGCACTTCGCCGTCCACCGGACATGCCTGCCATGACATCAACCAGAGCCGCAGCCGTGTCGTGCGCGGGGTTTGCCCCCAGGCCTGCATCAACGCACTGACCGTGTCCAGGCAGGCCCACTGCGCCAGATCCAGACTTTGCTCGTTGACCGCGCCCGACACCGCCAGCGGCAAGGCATGCAGCCAGTCGAGTTCGCCGAGTTCAGGTTCTTCAACCTCGGCGAGCAAACGGTTGAGGGCTTCGGTGTCCAGCGGATCAAGCTCGAAACGGTCCGGGCTCAAGCGCTTGAAGCCGTTGCCGGCGCGCACTTGAATCACGCGTCGGTACACAGCGTTCAAGCTCGTCAGCAATGTCGATTCCGGCGCCACATGGCTGCACAGAATCAGCACCTCACGGGATCCGACCGTCGCTGTCGCGCTCAGGCGCCGGGTGCGCAGCCACTGACGTTGGTGAAACCAGTCCGTCAGCGGTTGTCGCTCAAGGGCTGTCGCGTCAGGTTGGTTAGCCACGAGAGTCTGGAAACGATACGGCTGAAGATCGAACGACGACGGCGGCAGATCCCAAGGTGGCGGTGCCGAGCGCTGCGGCCATTGGATATTCGCGCCTTCGTACCAGGCGTCCAGCAGTTCCTGCGGCGATTGATCACGCGAGATCAACTGCGCACTTGAGACCGTGACCTCTTTGATCGCTGTTGGCTGCAACGGAATGTCGTCACTCGGCAGGCAGACCATCCCGAAGCGCCAGCGCAGTTGCCGGCGACCTGACTGCAAGTGCCGCAGCAACGCGGTGTGCTGCTCAGGATTGGTTTGCAGGTATTCACGAATCGCCACGATATCGCGCAGCAACTCCGCTCGACTGTGGGCCGAGATCATCAGCAACGGCAACGTTTCCTCGATACTTTCCTGCGCCATGGGCGCAGCGCCGACGATGACATGCGCATTGGTCCCTCCAATCCCGAAACTGCTGACACCAGCCAGTCGTCGCCGACCTTCCGGCCATGGCCGCGAGGTGGTCGGCACATAGAACGGCGAATGCTCCAGATCGATCTGCGGGTTGATCCGGCCAAATCCGAGGTTCGGCGGCAGCACGCCATGGAACACCGCAAGGCTGGCGCGAATCAGTCCGACCACCCCCGCCGCCGCGCCCAGATGACCGATCTGGCTCTTCACCGAAGCCAATGCGCACTGACCGACCGGTGCGTCGCCGAAAGCCTTGGTCAACGCCGCGACCTCGATCGGATCGCCCAACAAAGTTCCGGTACCGTGGGCCTCGATGTAGCCGATGTCGGCACCGGTCAACCCGGCCCGGCTCAGGGCATCGCGGATGACCGCGCTCTGCCCGGCCACTGACGGCGCGGTGTAACTCATTTTGGCCCGGCCATCGTTGTTCAACGCCGAGCCCTCGACCAACGCATAGATCCGGTCGCCATCGGCCCGCGCCTTGGCCAACGGTTTGAGCACCACCACCCCGTAACCGCTGGCACCGAGAGTGCCGCTGGCGTCGTCGCTGAACGGACGACACAGACCGTCGGCGGAGAAGATGTGCTGCGAGCGATGCCGGTAACCCTCGGTCAGGGTCGGGTCGATCAGCACCCCGGCTGCGAGCATCACGTCACTGTCGCCCTGACGCAGCATCGAACTGGCCAGATGCACGGCGATCAGCGAACTGCCGCAAGCGGCCTGCACGCTGAGGGCCGGGCCATTGAGGTCCAGGTGATACGCGGCTTTGGTCGCCAGAAAATCCTTGTCGTGGTGCAGCGCCAATTGAAAGCCATCCGGTAAATCGTCTTCGGCAGTCTCGCGCAGCATCTGCTGGAAGTACGTGGTTTCGCCGCAACTGGCGATCAGGCCGATGCGCGGGCCGTCCGCCCACGGGACGATGGCCGCGTGTTGCAGGGCCTGCACGCACGCCATCAGCAGATGCCGCTGTTGCGGGTCCATCAGCCGCGCTTCCTGGCGGCTGATACCGAAGTACTCGGGATCGAAATCGAGCATGCCCGCCAGTTGGCTGCGGGCGCCGACCAGGCCTTCTTCGGCAGCAAAGTGCTCAATGCCGAGCTCGTTGCCTTGCACCATCGCCCAGAACTCGGACAGGTTCTGCGCCCCGGCCACATTGACCGACATGCCGATGATCGCCATCGGCTGATGGCCTGCATCGGTCTGCCGTATACGCTCCGCCACGTCCACCGGCCCGGTCGACAGATGCGCCGCCAGACGCCGCACCGTGACGTGTTCGAACAGATCGGCCATCGTCACCTTGTGCGGCAGCTCTTCGGCGTAACGGCCATGCAAACGCATCAAGCCGAGGCTGGTGGCGCCGGCCTCGAAGAAGGTCTGCTCCGGCTCGATGTCACGGCCGATCACGGCCTGGAACAACTCGCTCAGTTGCCGCTCCAGCGCACTTAATTGAACAACCGGTTGTGGCGTGTTGCGTCGCTCCAGCGCCTCGCCCAGAGTCGACAAGGCCTTGCGGTCGATCTTGCCGCTGGGTGTGCGTGGCCAGCGGTCGATCCGTCGGTATTCATCGATTCGCACATGGGCCGGCAGCCACCGCGCGACCTGACGATCCAGCGCTTGCGACTTTGCAGGTTGGCCATCGAGTTGCAGCCAGGCGATCAGCCGTGGCGGATCGGCCTGAACCGCGACCACCGCGTTGACCACTTCCGGCACCTGCATCAGCGCCGCCTCGATTTGCCCCAGCTCCAGACGATGGCCGCTGAGTTTGATCTGCTGATCGTCACGTCCCAGGTAATGCAGGCAGCCTTGGGCATCGACCCACGCCAGATCGCCGGTGCGGTAGTACAAACAGCCGTCTGCCAGCTCGACAAACCGCGCGGCGTTCAGCGAAGGATCAGCCAGATAGCAACGGGCAACCATCGGCCCGGCCACCAGCAGATAGCCGCGACTGCCCATCGGCACCGGGCGGTCGTGCTCATCCACCAGCAGCAACCGCGCATTGCCGACGGCATGACCGATCGGCGCTCGCAACGGCCAGTCCCGCGCCACGGGCGGCAGGCGCAAGGCGCTGACCACATGGGTTTCAGTCGGGCCATAGTGGTTGAACAGCGAGGCCTGCGGCATGCCGCCGAACCAGTTACGCAGCGCCTCCGTGCAGAGCAGTTGCTCGCCGGCCGTGATTACCTCACGCAACGCCGGCGGGTAAATGCCCCGGGTCACGGCGGTTTGCGCCAGATGCTGCAAGGCCACGTACGGCAGGAACAGGCGCTCGATCCGCGCCTCGACCATGTAATCCAGCAACGCCTCTGCATCCTGACGCCAGCGCGGCGTGATCAGGTGATAACAGCCGCCCCCGCACAGGGTGCTGAAAATCTCCTGAAACGACACATCGAACGACAGCATCGAGAACTGCAACGTTACCGCTTTCGCCGGCAACTGCCCTTCGGTGCGCTGCCATTGCAGCAGGTTGCACAGGGTGCGCTCCGACACTTGCACACCTTTCGGCGTGCCGGTCGATCCGGAGGTGAACAGCGTGTAAAGCGGCCGCTCGCCGGCGTGGCGCGGACGTTCGAACGCTTTGGCATCGGCGTGCAGATCGACCCGATGCGTGGCGAATCGTCCGGCGTTCAGGTCGTCGAGTGCAGCATTGGTCGCGTCGCTGAACAGCACACAAAGCGGCTGCGCCTGCTCCAGTACCTGACGCTGGATCGCCACCGGATAGGCGGGATCCAGCGGCACGGCGGTCAGGTTGAGTTTGGCCAGCGCCAGCAAGGCGACGATGTGCTCCACCGAGGCATCGAGGAACAGCACGACATGCAGCGGCGCGTTCCCGGTCGGCAACGGATGGCGCTCGATCAGGTTTGCCGCAAGAGCATCGGCCCGCGTATTCAGTTCGCTGTAGCTGAGGCGCTGCTGGCCTTGAACCAGCGCAACCGCCTCCGGCGTGTAATGCACTTGATGCTCGAACCCATCCGCCAATGTGTTGAACGGCAGCGCAATCTGCGGACCTTCGCTGGCGGGTGGCAAACCAAGTCGATACGGACCCAGCAAATCGTCGAGCTTGGCCGCCGGGCTTTCCAGCAACAGGTCCAAGCCTCGGCGGAACAGTGCGCTCACCGCCCGCACCTGTTCGGCATCGAAATAGCTGCACTGATATTCCCACCAGCATTCCAGTTGCGACCCGCTCCCCACCATCAACAACGTCAGCGGGCACTTGGCGTGCAACTGCTCGTTGAATTCCAGCGTGGCGTGCAGGTTCGAGTCAGCCAGTGCGGCGTAATCGGTGTTTTCCAGCACGAACATGAAATCGAACAGCAAGGGGCTCGACGACAGCCGCAGGTCTTCCACCAGATCCGCCAGCGCCACGTCCTGCAACGCCAGCACTTCGCGCACGGTGGCGGTCTGCTTGCGCAACTGCTCGCTCAGGGACAATGCGTTTTCCACGCCAGTGGGAATCAGCACGGTGTTGGCAAACATGCCGACGGTGTCTTCGAACTCCGCCAGCGGCCGGTTGGACACCGGGCTGGCGATCCGTGGCCGCTCGCACCCGGTCAGGGCGTACAGGCTCCAGGCGAAGACACTGAACAGCACTTCGAAACGGGTCAGCCGTTGTTGGGTGCAAAAACGTTCGAGGGCAGCGCTCCTCAGGGTGCCCAAGAGTTCTCGGTGCAACCGCGCGTCCGGGCTGATTTCGCGCATTGGCATCAATGCAGGCGATGGCTCTTCATGACGCCGATGCAACTCGGCCAGGGCACGTCGCTGGTCGCGATAATGCGGATCAACGCTCCACTGGCGCTGCCACTGGCCAAACTCCAGCGTCGTCAATCGGGCAGCGGGATGCGGGCTGTCGTGGCCTTGCAGGATATCGGCGTAAAGCTGCGTCAGGTCATCGAACAACAGGTTCACCGACCAGCCATCGACGATGATGTGATGCAGGTTCAGCAACAGCCGGCAGCTGCCATCGGCGAACGGCAACAGCCAGGCCTGAAACAGGTTGGGCGTAGTCAGGTCGAACGGCGCGGTGAACACCAGTTCTGCGAAGGCATGCCAGTTGTCCTCGGTGAAATGCCCGACTGCGAAGGTGCGACAGGTCGGCCCCTGCTCGGCGATTACTTGATCGAGTCCGTCGGCACCCGCTACGAATGCAGTGCGCAACCCCGGATGACGCAATACCAGACGTCCAACGGCTTCGGCCAGTGCCGCGACTTCGACACCCGCCGCCAGGTGCAGAATCAGCGGCACGCTGTAGGCAGTCGAGGTCGGCGAGCGTTGTTGCAACAGCCACAAACGGCGCTGTTCGGCAGTGGCCGGCAGGCGTTTGGCGTTACTGATCGGAGGCGCGGGCGGGTAGATCGAATCGCAGTTCCGCTCACCGGTCAGTTGTTCAGCCAATGACGAGAAAGGCTCGTTAAGCAACGTGTCGAGAACGACCTCACGCTGCCAACGAACACGAATCGCCGAACGCAGGCGCATGGCCTTGAGCGAATCGCCGCCGCTGCCCAGCCAGTCATCCTGCGCACTCAGGGCCGGTTGGCCGAGCAGCGAACGGGCCTGACTCAGCAACCAGTCCAGCGCCGGTGAAACGCTTTCGTTATCCGTAGCCGCCCGAACTGGATGCCACGGACTCAACCCTTGGGCCAGCAAGCCGTCACGGTCGATCTTGCCATTGGCGGTCAGCGGCAGGCGCTCCAGCAGGAACAACTGATGCGGCCGCATATACGGCGCCAGTTGCGCCCGCAGATGGTTCTCGAAGGCGTGATAGTCCAGATCCCCGCGCGGCACGATGAACGCCAGCAACTGATGATCCTCCGCCGCCTGACGCCGGGTGCAGACGTACGCCTGCGCCACGCCCGGATACTCCAGCAGCCGTTGCTCCACCTCCCCCGGTTCGATCCGGAAGCCGCGAATCTTCACCTGCCGGTCGACCCGCCCCAGATACTCGATCAAGCCTTCGGCGTTGCGCCGCACCAGATCACCGGTGCGGTAATGCACCTGCGCACCACCGTCGAGGTCGGGCAAACGAACAAACTGACGGGCGGTTTCTTCGGGCCGGTTGCGATAGCCACGGGCAACACCGCTGCCACTCAAATACAGCTCGCCCACCTCGCCCGCCGGCACCGGACGTTGCTGCTCATCCAGCACCAACACGCCGGTATCCGGCAACGGTCGGCCAATCGGCGCCGAGTCACCGGCAAAGTCGCGGCTGATCGGCCAGCACAAGGCAAACGTGGTGCACTCGGTGGGGCCATAGACGTTGAAAATCCGGCAGCGGCTCTCAGGATTGGTCCGATACCATCCGCGTACGGCGGCAGCGCTGATCTGCTCACCGCCGATCAGCACCTGCCGCACGCTGGAAAAACACGACGGCCACTCGGCAATCAACGTGTTGAACAGCGACACCGTCATGAACAGATTGTCGACCTGCGTTCGCTCCAGCACTTCGGCCAGACGTCGCGCATCCAGCACGTCCTCATCGGCGATCATCACGCAGCAGCCGCCGTTGAGCAGCGGCGCCCACAGCTCGAAACTGCACGCATCGAACGCCGGGTTGGACAGGCAGGCAAACCGGTCCGTCGGGCGAATCTCGATATAGCCGTCGCTGTGCGCCAGCCGCAGCAAGCCGCGTTCGCCAACCTCGACCGCTTTCGGGGTGCCGGTGGTGCCCGAGGTGTAGAACAGAAACATCACCTCGGCGAAGTCTTCGGCCAATGTTTGCGGCGGAGCGTCCGGCTGATCGAGCAAGGCCTCGACGCTGGTTTGCCACAACGACGCTGACCACAGCGGTTCTTCATCCAGGGTAATCAGGCCGACACACGCCGCATCCGCCAGCATCAACTCCCGACGCTTGCGCGGGCTCGCTCGATCCAGCGGCACCACCACTGCACCGACCTTCAACGCGCCGAGAATCGCCGCCAACCATTGCCAGCAACGCGGCATGCACAACGCCAGCGACTGGCCGGGTTCGACACCGCGCGCCAGCAACCCTCGGGCAATGCGTTCGCTGGCGCTGGCCAGTTCGGCGTAAGTCAGCGTGACCGACTGATCAATCACCGCCGGGGCTTGCGGATTACGCCGCACTTGCTCGGCAAAACGCGCAAGCAACGGCATGTCTTTGGACGCACTCATCATTTCGCCTCCTGCGCGTCGAAGCGTTGCAGCTCCCGACGGATGATTTGCGAGACCCGATGGATTTCCGCGCTTTCGAGCATGTCCCAGTGCCCGCCGCTGACCAGTTTCGCCAGATAGCCGTGGCCTGCGCGGCGACGCCAGAAGCCGCGCAGTTCATGCAGTTGATGGCTACTGAAATCTTCCCGTGCCTGAATCAGCACCACACGACCGGCGCGCGGCGCGCAGTCATAGGCGGCCATGGCCAGCCGGTTGTGGTTGTAGATGTTGAAGTAGCGTTCGACCTGGGCGTCTTCGATGCCGGGGTACATGCCGTTGAAACGCACCAGCTTGTCGCGGAACTCGGCCATGTCCACGGTGCCGATCTGCTCGCGGAAACCCGGGTCGTCGCTGCCCTGGGTGTCGAGCAGCACCACCGTCACCTGACGATGCCCCGCCGCCGTCAACCGCCGCGCCATCTCATAGGCCACCAGACCACCGAACGACAGCCCGGTGAGGATCAGCGGTTGCTGCGTCAACGGCTCGATCTGGCGCAAGTAAGCCTCGGCCATCGCTTCGACCGTCGGTTCGGTACTCTCCCCCGGATTCAGCCCCGGCGATTGCACCCCATAGACGCCGGTTTCATCCGGCAGCACCTTGGCCAGCGACAGGTAACAGAACGCCGTGCCGCCCGCCGGGTGAATGCACACTACGTTGTGCTGGCCGCTGCCACGACGGAATTCGATCAGGTTGCTCTGGGCCAACGCCGGATTGGCCCCGACCCGCAACCAGCCGCCCAGCGCCTCGATGGTCGGGTAGCTGAGCACCACGCGCACCGGCACTTCGACCGCGAACTGCTGGCTGATTTCATGGGCCATTTTGATAGCAGCAATGGAGGTGCCGCCGACATTGAAGAAGTTGTCGCGAATGCCGATCTGCGGCGCCAGCAACAGGCTTTTCCAGATCTGGTACAGCGCCAGTTCGATGTGATCGCGCGGGCTGCTCAGGTTGACCTGACGGTTGACCATTTCTTCGTCTGCCAACGCTGTCAGCGCCGCACGGTCGACTTTGCCATTGGCAGTCAGCGGCAAGGCATCGAGCCACAGATAGCTGCCGGGGATTACGGCTCTGGGCAGGGTTGTCGCCAGATGGGCGTGCACCGCTGCTTCGTCCACGAGTTCGGCCACCACACAGCAGGCCACCAAGCGCTGATCCTGCGCCGCTTCGCCGACCATCAGCACTACGGCGCTGCGGATGCCGGGAAACGCTTCGAGCCGGGCTTCGATCTCGCCCAGCTCCAGGCGCACACCGCGCAACTTGACCTGAAAATCGTTGCGACCGAGAAATTCCAGCTGACCGTCCGGGCGATAACGCGCCAGATCGCCGCTGCGGTAGAGCCGATCACCTGCCACAAATGGATTATCGATAAAGCGCTCGGCACTCAGCTGCGCCAGCCCCAGATAACCCCGGGCCACGCCCACGCCGCCGATGTGCAGATGCCCGGTCACGCCCACCGGCACCGGCTGGTCGCGGTCATCGAGAACATAGAAGCGGTTGTTGGAAATCGGCCGACCGATCGGCAATTGCCGGGCCGGCACCTCGGCGCCGGGCTCCAGCGTCCAGATGCTGTTGATCACCGTGGTTTCGGTCGGGCCGTAGACGTTGTGCAGCCGCGCATGGGGCAGACGTTCCTGAAAGCGCCGCGCCAGGGCTGGCGGCAGTTCACCGCCGCCGCTGAACACATCGGTCAGCGACGTACACTGGCTGACCTCGTCGACTTCCAGAAACAGCTGCAACATCGCCGGCACGAACACCAGCGCCGTAACCTGCTGCTCGCGCACCTCGCGCGCCAGATACGCCGGTTCGTAATGCCCACCGGGCCGCGCGATCACCAGCCGCCCGCCGGTTGCGAGCGGCCAGAAAGTCTCCCAGGCCGAGGCGTCGAAGCCGAACGGAATCTTGTGCAGCATCGCCCCCGCTTCGCCGCAGACCTGCAAACACCACAGCAGCAGGTTGCTCAAGCCACGGTGAGCGACCATCGCGCCCTTGGGCAAACCGGTGGTGCCGGAGGTGTAGATCACGTAGGCGAGATGATCAGGGGTGACACCGACATTGCGTGGATCGAGATTGTCGGCAGACAACGACGCCCAGCTCGCGGCGTCCTTTTCGAGGTCGAGGATTGGCGCTTCCCAGTTCGACCCTT
This sequence comes from Pseudomonas sp. B21-021, assembly GCF_024749205.1. Classification (NCBI taxonomy): domain Bacteria; kingdom Pseudomonadati; phylum Pseudomonadota; class Gammaproteobacteria; order Pseudomonadales; family Pseudomonadaceae; genus Pseudomonas; species Pseudomonas sp. B21-021. The sequence goes on along the minus strand of NZ_CP087192.1, from coordinate 2,707,749 downwards.
GCACGGCCTGACGCAAAATCCCGTGCGCAGAACCGAGGGTCAGCAGCACCGCCGGCTTGCTGTCGCCGAGCATATGGCTCAGGCGTCCCAACGGATAATCCGGATCCAGCGGCACGTAGGCGCCACCGGCCTTGAGCACCGCCAGCAGCGCCACCGGCAACTCCAGCGAACGCTCGATGCACACCGCCACGCGCACATCCGGGCCGACGCCCAAGGTGCGCAAATACCGCGCCAGTCGGTTGGCCCGGGCATTGAGTTCGGCGTAACTCAGGGATTCGTCCTCGAAGACCACTGCGCAGGCCTGAGGGTTGCTCGCGGCCTGCGCGTCGACCAGTTGATGCACGCAGGGCGCCGCTTGCGTCAGTGGTGCGGCACGGTTGAAGTCCACCAGCACTTGCTGACGCTCCGCCTCATTCATCAGCGGCAAGGCATTTATCGGTTGCTTGGCGTCGGCGGCGATCTGTTCGAGCAAGTGGCGGTAGTGCCCGCTCAGGCGTTCGATGGTTGCGATGTCGTAGAGGTCGGTGTTGTATTCCACCAGCAAGTCCAGCCGACCTGCCCGCTCGACCCATTCGAACGCCAGGTCGAACTTGGCCGTGGCACTGCTGGTGCAGTACGGCGCCAGTTCCAGGCCAGGCATCTGCACCGCGTTGCCCGGCGTGTTCTGCAACACCAGCATCACCTGGAACAACGGCGAATGACCGGGATCGCGCTGCGGATTGACGGCCTCGACCACGCGGTCGAACGGCACGTCCTGATGGGCGTGAACGTCAAGCATCTGGCCACGCACCTCACGCAACAGTTCGGCGAAGGTCTGCTGCGGATTCAGGCGCTGACGCAGCACCAGCGTGTTGACGAAATGGCCGATCAGCGGCTCGACTTCCGGACGATTGCGGTTGGCAAACGGCGTGCCGATGCACAGATCCTGCTGACCGCCGTGGCGCCACAGCAATACCGCCAAAGCGCCCAGCAACACGTTGAACAACGTGCCCTGAGTCTGCCGGGCCAGCGCCGTGAGTTCGCGCAAGGTGCCGCCATCGACGGAGGAACTGAACGTGGCGCCGACATAGCGCTGCACCAGCGGGCGCGGCCGGTCGGCGGGCAAGGTCGACAACAACGGCGCGTCGTCCAGGGTGCGCCGCCAGTAATCGAGCTGAGCATCCAGCGCCGCACCGCCGATGCGCTGTTGCTGCCAGCAGGCGTAGTCAGCGTATTGCACCGGCAGCGGCGCAAGCGTCGGGGTTTCGCCGCGCAGATAATCGCCGTACAGCGTGGCGACTTCATGCAAGATCACGCCCATCGACCAGCCGTCGGCGATGATGTGGTGCACGCTGTACAGCCACAGATGTTCGTCGTCGGCCACGCGCAATAACGATGCCCGCAGCAATGGGCCGGTGGCCAGATCGAATGGCGCCCGGGCGTCCTGCTCGACGGCGGATCGTACGTGCTGCTCGCGCTCTTCGGCAGACAAATGGCGCAGATCCGTCACCGACAACGACAGCGGCATCGACGGGTGCACCACCTGACGCGGTTCACCGTCCACGCTGCCAAACGTCGTGCGCAGGACTTCGTGGCGAGCCACCAGTTGGTTCAGCGCCCGCTCCAGCTGCGCGACGTTCAACTGCCCTTTGAGCGTCACCGCTGTGGGCACGTTGTAGAACGGGTTGCCGGGTTCCAGTTGATCGAGAAACCACAGTTGCCGCTGCGAGAACGACAACGGCCAGGACGCGTGCTCGCCGGCGCGGCGGGGAATCGCCGCGTCATCGTGCCCGCCGAGCAAGGCAATCAGTTCCTGTTTGTGAGTCTTGAGCGCCTGGGTCAGTTCTTCGGTGAGAAACCCGCGCGGCGCCTTGCAGCGCAACTTGTCACCGTCCACTTCGAGCACCACGCCATGGCGAGCGAACAACGCCAGCAATTGATCGGCATTCATACTTCGAACTCCTCCATGTCTTCGTCGTCCAGGCTTGCGGTCACAGGCTCGATGGCAAACGCCTCGACCGGCGCGCGGTGTTGTTCATCGGCCGTGCGCAGCCCGCCGATCATCGAGTAGATCAATTCATGGCTTGGCCCCAGATCGAACAGCGTCGTCAGTTGTTGTTCCTCGACCGAGCCGATGCCGCACAGACCCAGGCCGTGTTCGACGGCCGTCATGCTCAGCAACTGGGCCATGGCGCCGCTTTCGATATGGCAGAAGTCGCGGCTGCGCTCGCCATACAGCGGGCGGATCGCGGCCATGTCGGCGATGAAGAACAGCGAGAACGCGGCGTTCTCGTACACCGGGCGGTTGACGAAATAGTCGTACGTGTCCGGGTCGAGCAATCCGCTCTGTAGCGCCAGCAAACGATGCTGGCGGGGATCGTAGTAATACGCGCCACCGGCCACGCCGAGCACGCGATCCGCTTTGATGTAGAGGTACGCCTGAATCGGGTACAGACCACCCGCCGACGGGAACTGGTATTTCACTTCACCGTCTAGTTGCCCTTGGGCCAGCGCCGCCAGTACATGGGCGAAGGCCTGGGTGGCGATCGGTTGCAGATCGTATCGACGCACCGAGCGGTAATCGCTCAAACGCCGGGTGAAGACCGGGTCCTGCGGCAGATCCAGTGCCACTGCCGGCAAGGCTTGAGCGAAGTCGCGGCGCCCACGCTGTTCGGCTTTGAACTGCGCCCGCTGCTGGGGATCCTCGATGATTTCCTGCGCTGGTTCCGGAGCCTGCTGCACGTTGCCGAGCAGATCCTGACGCGCCCGGTTCTGGCGGTACATGCCAAGCAGATGCAGCAACGTCGGCTGGGCCAGCAGTTGCGCCACGTGCGGACGGAACTGCAAGGCGCCGGACAAGGCGTTGCTGATCCGCACGATATCGATCGAGGTCGCGCCGAGGTTCAGCAGGTTGGCGTTGGCGGCGATGGATTCGCGCTTGAGCACGTCCTGCACGATTTCCACCAGTCGCTGTTCCTGCGGCCCGTCGACTTCCAGCGCCGGACCTTGCTCCTCGATGTGCTCCGGCTCCGGCAGGCGCTTCTTGTCGACCTTGCCGTTGGACGACAACGGCCACGCATCGACGAAGGTGAACGACGCCGGAATCATGTAGGCCGGCAGTTTGTCGCTCAGGTACGCGCTGAAATCCCTGGCCTGCAACGCCGGATCGGCCTTGAGCACATAACCCGCCAGCCGCTTCTCGCCCAGCGTGCTGCCAAGAATCCGCACCACCGCGCTCTGCACGCCGGGATGGCGATTGAGCGCAGCTTCGATCTCGCCCAGCTCGATGCGATAACCCTGGACCTTGACCTGATTGTCTTCGCGACCGAGGAACTCGATGTTGCCGTCCGGCAGCAAACACCCCAGGTCGCCGGTGCGATACAGCCGCTCGCCGGTCAGTGGATGATCGAAGAAACTGCCCGCGCTGAGTTTTTCATCGCGCCAGTAACCTTTCGCCAGACCAATGCCGCCGATGTACAGCTGCCCCGCGACCCAGGTCGGGCGCACTTGCAGCGCTTCATCCAGCACGTAGAAACGCTGATGATCGAGGGCCTTGCCGTAGGGAATGCTGCGCCAGGCCGGGTCGACGTGCTGCACCGGATAATAGATCGACCAGATCGACGCCTCGGTGGCGCCGCCCAGGCTGATCAGTTGCAGCTTCGGCTGCAAAGCCCAGGCCCGCTCAGGCAAGGTCAGGGGAATCCAGTCGCCGGACAGCATCGCCACCCGCAGGCTGGCAGGCAACGCGCCGCCCTCGCCCTCCACGTACTCGACCAGCATGCCGAGCAGCGCCGGCACCGAGTTCCACAGGCTGACGTGATGACACTTGATCAATTCGAGCCAGTGCACCGGATCGAGGGTCAGTTGCGGGTCGAGGATGACCACCGCCGCGCCCACCGCCAACGTGCCGAAGAAGTCATAGACCGACAAGTCGAAGCTCAGCGACGAGATCGCCAATACGCGGTCGCTCGGGCCGACGGCAAAGCGCCGGTTGATGTCGAGCAAGGTGTTGACCGCGCCGCGATGGTCGATCACCACGCCTTTCGGCTGACCGGTGGAACCGGAGGTGTAGATCACGTAAGCGAGGTCGCTTTCGTTCACCTGCATCGGTTGCAGTGACAGTCCATCGTTTGAAACTTCATCGGTCACGGCAATGGCCGTGACCTGCGCTGGCCATTCGATCTTGTCGAGCAGCGCCGGTTGGGTCAGGGCCAGACTCGCCTCGGCCCGTTCCAGAATATGCCGCAGCCTTTCCGCCGGCTGAGTCGGTTCGATCGGCAGGTAAGCGCCGCCGGCATACAGAATCGCCAGGGTTGCGACCACTTGTTCCCAGCCGCGCTCCATCACTACCGCCACCAAGCGGTTCGGCACCACGCCCTGCGCTTGCAGTCGGGCGCCGAGTTGCCGGGCCTCAAAGCGAAGCTGGGCGTACGTCAGCTGTCGTGTGCCGATCACCGCCAGTGCATCCGGTGTGGCGAGGGCCTGACGTTCGAACAGTTCGTGCATCAGCGGCAGGGTTTGCTGAATGTCGACCGGCGCCGGCAAATGTGCCTGCGGCAACAGCTGTGGGGTGTTCGCGCCCCAGGCTGCCGGTTCGCAGAGGCTGTCGAGCAGGGTGTTATAGGCGACGAACATCTGCTCGATCATGCCTTGCGGGAACAGTTCGTCGATGCTGTCCCAGTTGAACAGCAGGCGCCCTTCCAGCTCCAGCAAGGTGTGGTCGAGCCACACTTGCGGGGTCTGGGTGATGCTGTGCATGTGCCGGGCGTTCAACGCGTCGGCCAGATTGAATTCGGCCAGCTCCGGTGCCGCTTCCGACAGTGTGCTGTTGAACACGATCGGCATCGCCGTCTGCTGCACGCCCCGGGCCTGGGACAATTCGCGCAGCACCCGCACGCCGCTGACCACCGAATGGTCGATGTCGCGCCACAGTTGCGCCTGCACCGCGCGGGCCTTGTCGGTAAAGGTTTGTGTTCCGTCGATGCCGACTTCCAGCAGTACCAATGAGGTGAAGTCGCCGATGATTTCGTCGACATCGGTGTGCAGCGGCATACGGTTGAACAGCGGCAGGCTCAGGGTGAAACGCGGCGTGCGGCTCCACAGCGCCAGCACTTCGCTGAACGCAGTCAGCAACATCACCGACGGCGTCACCGCAAACTGTTTGGCGACGGCTTTGAGTTGCGTCCACTGCGCGGCAGACATGTCGCGGTCGCGGCGGGTGAAGTGCGGGTTGGCGATGCTTTCGGGTTGGCGCACCAGCGGCAGATCCGGTGCCGGGGCAAGAGTGGTCACACGTTCGCGCCAGTAGCCCAGCGCCTGTTCGTAGCGGCGACCGATACGCAGCTGTTGTTCGGCTAGCACATAGTCGCGAAAGGTCAGGCCCGGTTCGGCCAGCTCAAACGTAGGGTCGACGTAGAAGGCCATGAGTTCGCGAGCGAGAATCTGCGTGCTCGCGGCGTCGACGATCAGCGCGTCGAGGCTGATGTGCAGATGAGTGATGCCGTCATCGAGCAGCGACAGGCTGAACTCGAACAGCGGCCAGCGACTGGCGTCCAGCACCTGATGCGACTGACGTTCACGGGTCGCTTCCAGCGTGCGCTGCGCCACGTCGGCAGGCATACCGCGCAGATCGCTGCGGGGCATGCGATAGGTCGGCACCTGCGCCAGCACCTGTTGCGTGCCGTCGCTGAGGAACACCACACGCAGCATGTCGTGGCGCTGGATCATGCGGTTCAAGGCTTGTTCGAAACGCTCGGCGTCGAACCCGGGAATACGCAGCTCTTCGTAGCCGTGAGCACTGACGCCACCGAGGCTGACCGTGGCCTCGCGACCGAACCAGTAGGCTTGCTGGATATCGGTCAGAGGGAACGGTTCATGTCGATTAGCGCGATCCGGCTCGATCTGGATGAACGCCGGTTCAACGCTCTGCTCTTCACGCGAGACCTGCGCCGCCAGATCCAGCAACACCGGGGTCTGGAACAGGCTGCTCAGGGACAGTTGCGCGCCCATTCGCTGGTTGATCGCGTAGATCATCCGCGTCGCCAGCAGCGAGTGGCCGCCAAGGTCGAAGAAGTTGTCGTGGATGCCGACCCGCTCGCACTTGAGTACTTCGGCCCAGATCTCGGCCATTTGCCGTTCAATGTTGTTTCGCGGCGCCTCGTAAGTCGCTCCGGCACTGCGTTCTGGTGCCGGCAGCGCTTGGCGGTCGAGCTTGCCGTTGCGGGTCAGCGGCAATTGCGAGAGCCGGACCCAGGCGCTCGGGATCATGTGTTCGGGCAACTGGCGTTGCAGTTCGGCACGCAGGAATTCACTGGTCGCGGTGCCGACCACGTAGGCCACCAGACGCTTGTCTCCGGCCACGTCTTCACGCAGCAACACAGCGGCTTCCTGTACGCCGGGTTGTTGATGCAACAAGCTGTCGATCTCACCGAGTTCGATGCGGAAGCCGCGCAGTTTCACCTGTTGGTCGATGCGCCCCAGGTACTGCACGTTGCCGTCGGACTGGAATTTCGCGAGGTCGCCGCTGCGGTACATCCGCGCGCCCGGTTCGGCACTGAACGGGTCCGGCAGGAAGCGTTCGGCGGTCAGGTCCGGGCGGTTCAGATAGCCACGAGCCAGGCAGGCGCCGGCGATGTACAACTCGCCCGCCACGCCAACCGGGACCGGATTCAGATGCTCGTCCAGCACGTAGAGCCGCGCATTGGCGATGGGACGACCGATGGGCGGCGCGTCCGGCCAAAATTCGGCCTCGTTGCAGTCAAGGCTGAACTGGCTGACCACATGGGTTTCGGTCGGCCCGTACTGGTTGTGCAGTTGCACACCACCGAGCCCACGGACAAAACCGCGCAGCTCGTCATTGATTTGCAGGGCTTCACCGGCGGTGATGATCTCGCACCCACCGACCGGCATCGGTGCATCGGCCTCGGTCAGGCCGGCGAGTTGCTGCAACACGGCGAACGGCAGGAACGCCCGCTGCACGCCTTCGGCCACCAGCGTCGGGCGCAGCGCGGCGAGGTCCTTGCGGCTGTCCTCGGTCATCAGCAACAGGCTGCCGCCCTGGCAGAGCGTGCTGCAGATTTCCTGGAACGAGACGTCGAAGTTCAGCGAGGCGAATTGCAGCACGCGCTGTGGTGCAGTGGCTTGATCGAGCTGCCAAGCAATCAGGTTGTCCAGCGCGCGGCGGCTGTGGGCCACGCCTTTCGGGCGTCCGGTGGAGCCGGAGGTGTAGAGCACGTAGCCGAGGTTTTCCGGGCTCACCGTGACGTGCGGATCATCAGTCGGGTGTTGCGCCCATTGCGCTGCGTCGGTGTCCAGGCAGCAGATTTTCGCCTCGTTGGCCGGCAGCCCGGCCATCAGGCTTGATTGCGTCAACAGCAAGGTCGGCGCGGCATCGCTGAACATGAACGCCAGACGTTCGCTCGGATAAGCAGGGTCGAACGGCACGTACGCCGCGCCAGCCTTGAGGGTCGCCAGCAGGCCGATGACCATTTGCGGCGAGCGTTCCAGGCACAGGCCGACGCGATGCTCGGGGCCGACGCCTTGTTCGATCAGGTAATGCGCGAGGCGGTTGGCGGCACGGTTCAGTTCGCCGTAACTCAGTTGCTCACGGTCAGCGAGCAGCGCCACGGCATCAGGCGTTTGCCGGGCATGGGATTCGAAGCGCGCCACGCAACCGGGCAACGACGCGGTATCGCGCGCGGTGCGGTTCCAGTCATGAACGATCTGCTGGTGTTGCTCGGCGCTGAGCAGCTTGATCCTCGCCAGCGACTGTTGGCTGTCCTCGACCATCTGCGTCAGCACCCGACGCAGGTACTCGCCGAACTGCTCGACGGTGCTGCGCTCGAACAGGCCCGAGGCATATTCCAGACCTCCGACGATCTGCCCGTCTCGCTCATGGAGCGCCAGTTGCAGATCGAACTTGGCGACGTGATGACTGCTCTCGACCGGCGTGACATCCAGCCCGGTCAGCAGCAGATCGGAATCCTGATCCTGTTCCCAGGCAAACAGCACCTGGAACAGCGGACTGTGGGCCAGACTGCGCGGCGGGTTGAGCAATTCCACCACTTGCTCGAACGGCAGGTCCTGATGTTCCTGAGCGTCCAGCGCCACTTGCCGCGCCTGTTGCAGCCATTGCGCCACCGACGGCGTACCCGACTGAGTCATGCGCAGCGCCAGGGTGTTGACGAAGAAACCGATCAGCCCTTCCAGCTCCTGCTGCGGGCGGTTGGCCGATGGCACGCCGATCACCACATCGCTCTGCCCCGACAGGCGCGACAGCAGCAGCGAAAAACCGGCCAGCAGATTCATGAACAGCGTGGTGCCTTGCTGCATGCCCAATGCTTTCAGGCGTGCGGTCAGGGTGGCGTCAAACACCAGCGGGACAAAACCGCCGAGGTAATCCTGCACGGGCGGACGCTTGTGATCGGTCGGCAATTCCAGCAATACCGGCGCGCCCGTCAGGGTTTCGCGCCAGTAACGGCTCTGCTGCTCCAGCACGTCGCCGGTCAGCCACTGCTTTTGCCACACGGCGTAATCCACGTACTGAACCGGCAAGGGCGGCAGCGGATCGTCGCGATCCAGCAAAGCCGCCGCGTACAGCTGACCCAGCTCGCGGGTGAGCACGCCCATCGACCAGCCGTCGGAGATGATGTGATGCTGGGTCAGCAGCAACACATGGTCATCCGCCGCCAGCCGCAGCAGGCTGACCCGCATCAGCGGGCCCCGGCTCAGGTCGAACGGCCGGGCGCCCTCCTCGTCGATCAAGCGGCTCAGACGCGCCTGCGCATCGTGCCCCTGCACTTCAGTCACCGTCAGCCGGACGCTGTGCGCCAGCGGCGAAACCAGTTGACGCCCTTCCCCTTCAACGGCGATGAACGTCGTGCGCAGCGCAGCGTGGCGCGCCACCAGTTGATTGAAGCTGCGTTCGAGTGCCGGCACGTCCAGCGAACCGCGCAAACGCAGGTTCAGCGGCATGTGATACGCCGCGTTGCCACCCTCCATTTGCGCCAGAAACCACAGGCGCTGCTGAGCAGACGACAACGTTTGCGCGCCCGAGCGTTCAAGGGCCGTGATGGCCGGGCGAGCCGCAGCCTGACTGGCTTGCAGCCGTTCGGCGAACTCCGCCAGAACCGGCGCGGCAAACAGCGTCGAAGGCGCGACTTCCAGCCCCAGCGTATGGCGAACTTGCGCCAGCACGCGCATCACCAGCAGCGAGTGACCACCGAGGGCGAAGAACTGATCCTGACGCCCGACCCGCTCGACGCCGAGCACGTCGGCCCAGATCGCGGCGATTGCGGTTTCCAGCGAGCCTTGGGGTGCCTGGTATTCCTGCTGATCGAACGCCTCGGCGTCCGGTGCCGGCAGACCGGGACGGTCGACCTTGCCGTTGGCGGTCAGCGGCAGTGCATCGAGACGCACGAAGGCGGTCGGCACCATGTAGTCCGGCAGGCTGATTTGCAGCTGTTCGCGCAGTGAGCGCGGGCTCAAAGTGGTGTCTGGTTTTTCGCAGTAGTAGGCGACCAGACGCGGCTCACCGGGACTGTCTTGGCGCAGCAACACCACGTTTTCCCGCACGCCCGCAATGTCCGCCAGCCGGGTTTCGATTTCCCCCAGTTCCAGACGCAGGCCGCGCAACTTGGTCTGGGAGTCGTTGCGGCCGAGGAATTCCAGTTGGCCGTCGACCCGATACCGCGCCATATCCCCGGTGCGGTAAAGGCGTTCGCCCGCCACGAACGGGTTGTCGATGAAACGCTCGCTGGTGAGTTGTGGCAGGTTCAGATAACCGCGCGCCACGCCGACGCCGCCGATGTACAACTCTCCCGCAACACCCTCGGCAACCGGTTTGCGGTCAGCATCGAGCAGGTAAATCCGGGTATTGGGCAGTGCCCGGCCGATGGGCAGCACCGCGTCGATCTGGCTGCTGTCGGTGAACTCGAAACAGGTGCTGTCGATGCTCGCTTCGGTCACGCCATAGGCCTGGACGATCTGCACCTGCTCACCGCAAAGCCTGCGCAATTGCCGCGCGCTGTGGGCGGTCCAGATGTCGGAGCCGCAGACCACGGTGCGCAGGAACGACAGGTCATGGCCGCTCTCTTCGACCCACGCCAACAGCGGATTGAGCAGCGCCGGCACGAAGTCGGCAAAGCCAATCTGCGCCTCGCGCATCAGCCGATACAGAGCCAGCGGGTCCATCAGGGTGTCCCGTGGACAGAGCACCATCGTGCCGCCAAAACCCAGCGCCCGGATCAGGTCGGCGCTGAACACGTCGAAGGAAAAACCAGCCATCTGCAGGTGGTTGATCGACTCGCCCAATCCATAGAGCTGCGCCCAGTCGGCGCTCACGGCGACCAGTCCGCGATGCTCGACCATCACGCCTTTCGGGGTGCCGGTGGAGCCGGAGGTGTAGATCACGTAAGCCAGATGCCGGGGTGTCAGGCCGATCGCCTGAGGATCGAGGTTGTCTGCCGGGAGCGAAGCCCAATCACTGGCGTCGGCCAGATCCAGCACAGTCGGTGCAGTCGCCGACTGTTCGAGCGCCGCCCGCAAAACATCGCGCGCCTGGCCGTGAGTCAGCACCACCGGCGGTGCACTGTCAGCCAGCATGTGCGCCAGCCGCACCTGCGGATACGCCGGGTCCAGCGGCACATAGGCGCCGCCAGCCTTAAGCACCGCGAGCACGCCGACCAACATATCCAGCGAACGCTCCAGACACAGCCCAACTCGCACGTCCGGCCCGACCCCGAGGTGGCGCAAATGATGGGCCAGCCGATTGGCGCGGGTGTTCAGTTCACGGTAACTGAGCGTCTCCTGCTGCCAGCGCGCGGCAATCGCCTCGGGGTTGCGCAGCACCTGCGCTTCAAACAGACCGTGTACGCACAGATCTGCATCGAACGGTTTCAAAGAGGAAACATCGGGCTGCGCGGGATTCGTCCCACGCAAGGAAGTGTTGTCGAGCATCGGAGGCTACCGTCCATGACTACATTATTTTTGTGATCAGGCAGCGACAGCACGCGCCCTGCCAGTCAGGCCCCGGCATCAGGTGCCGGTACGGTCATTCGAATTCAGGAGGATGGCGCGGCGCGCGCGTGCAGACTCGCGTTGAACGCGGGCACACGTAAAAAGTCGGGGGGAGACAGGCTGGAGAAGAACACCGCCGCGCGGTCGGCGCAGGCAGCGGGAAAGTGGGCTGAATCGTTGGCGACAGACATCGCCCCGTTCACTGCATCGACGATTGCAAACCGCGTGACCAATTGAAACCTCTACTTCCATTTGAGGGTCAACGACGAGGAACAACCTGCGCGGGGATGACAGCGCCAGGGTGGTCCCGATCGGCTGCGACTGCCGGGTCTGTAGACACACGGCAATCTTCTGGCGCCGGGTTTGTGACCCGAAGCGCCGGCGGATAATAACCACGTTTTTTGTTAGGGAGGCAAACAAAATGTAGGAAATTTGCTAAATAAATATCGGACGTTTCCTACATGGTTGTGACGATGGCAAAGGGACAGGGATGTCAAAAATGCTCGTACACCGTACCGCCGTTTCCTGCAGGCCACGGGCATCGAAAACCGCTGCAGCGTCTTGAGTGGCCAGCGAAAAAGTCACCACGCGACCTACCTCGATAGCCGGGCGCTAACAAGCGCTAACAACGCATAACTGGCAGTCATTCGGCTGTGAAGGCAGGCTTGAATCTCACCGCTGAACGCCAGGCCACCTGCAAATCTTTTCGGCAGCCGCGCTCAGTCGAACGACGGTTTTGCGAGGGATTCGACCATGGCTGAAGGTTATCGCCACACTTGCCTGTGCGAGTCAGACCGGCTCGGCAACGACGAATTGTATGCCTTGGTCGCGGGCGCCGTCCGGCATGGCCGGGGTGAGGCGCAACAGCTGTTCGCGACGGTGACACCGTTGCTCATCGCCTTCTACGAAGGTCAGGTGCAGGCCGGGCGGATCCGTCGTGAAGACACCGGCGGCCTCGTTCAGCAAGCCTTCAGGGCGCTCTATCAGGAACAGGCCGCCCATGACCCGAGCTTTCCGTTTCGCGCCTGGCTGATCGAGATCGCCCGCACGATCCTGCTCGACAACCTGGGCCATCGCGGCACTGACGCCGTGGCCACGGCCGACGCGCTGGCGGGTGCTTCTGCACGTGAATGTCATGAACCCACACGGGCAACATGAACCGCCCTTTTCGCTGTGAAATGCTCTTCAGGGAATGCCCATGATCGATATCGAAAAAACCCTCTACTCCGCGCATACCTGCACCACAGGAGGCCGCGAGGGCACAGGACGCAGTCACGATGGCCGACTGGATCTCAAGCTTTCTCCACCCGGCGCGCCGGGCACCGGAACCAACCCCGAGCAATTGTTCGCCGTGTGCTGGTCGGCCTGCTTCCTCGGCTCGCTGCGCCATGCCTGCAACGCGCGCAAGATCGGTTTTCCTGCACAAGCGATGGTTGATGCGCAAGTCGATCTGGCTCATGGGGAGCAAGGGTTCTTCTTGCAGGCCCAACTGGCGGTGTCACTGCCGGATATCGAACCGCAAGTGGCGCTCCAGCTGATCGACGCAGCGCACCAGAACTGCCCCTACTCCAAGGCTACGCGCAACAACATCAAGGTCAGCATCACCCTCGCCTGATCCGTCTTTTGCCGACACCAAAACGCAATCCATTCCAACCACACCTTGGTGCTATCCGGCGACACCATGGTGCAATAGATCGCACCCGGGGCTTTTGATGTGATGGCGGGAAACCGACAAAAGCCAGGAGTTGCGCATGAACAAGCTGACAACTGCTGCGGGCGCGCCCGTGGTTGATAACAACAACGTACAGACGGCGGGCCCGAGAGGCCCGATGCTGTTGCAGGACGTCTGGTTGCTGGAAAAACTGGCGCACTTCGATCGGGAAGTCATCCCCGAGCGACGCATGCACGCCAAGGGTTCGGGCGCGTTCGGTACCTTCACGGTCACCCACGACATCACCCGTTTCACCAAGGCCAGACTGTTTTCCAGCGTGGGCAAGACCACCGATGTGTTCGTCCGTTTTTCGACCGTGGCCGGCGAGCGTGGCGCGGCGGACGCCGAGCGTGACATCCGCGGATTCGCCATCAAGTTCTATACCGAGCAAGGCAACTGGGATCTGGTGGGTAACAACACGCCAGTGTTCTTTCTGCGCGATCCGTTGAAATTCCCCGACCTCAACCATGCGGTCAAACGCGACCCGCGCACCAACATGCGCAGCGCCCGCAACAATTGGGATTTCTGGACCTTGCTGCCGGAGGCGCTGCACCAGGTCACGATTGTCATGAGCGATCGTGGACTGCCGCGCACCTACCGCCACATGCATGGTTTCGGCAGCCATACCTTCAGTTTCATCAGCCCGGCGAACGAACGTTTCTGGGTGAAGTTCACCTGGAAGACTCAACAAGGCATCGAAAACCTGACCGATCAACAGGCCGCGACCCTGATCGGCGATGACCGCGAAAGTGCCCAGCGCGACCTGTACAGCGCCATCGAGGAAGGCCACTTCCCGCAATGGAAGCTCTACGTGCAAGTGATGCCAGAGCTGGACGCCGACACTTATTCGATCAACCCGTTCGACCTGACCAAAGTCTGGCCCCACGCGGATTACCCGCTGATAGAAGTCGGTGTGCTCGAACTCAACCGCAACCCCGACAACTACTTTGCCGACGTCGAACAGGCGGCCTTCAACCCGGCCAACGTGGTGCCCGGCATCAGCTTCTCACCAGACAAAATGCTCCAGGCGCGCCTGTTCTCCTATGGAGATGCTCAGCGCTATCGCGTCGGCGTCAATCATCATCAGATCCCGGTGAACGCCCCGCGCTGCCCGGTCAACAGCTATCACCGGGACGGCCAGATGCGCACCGATGCGAACGCGGGCAGCACAATCGGCTACGAGCCCAACAGCTATGGCCAGTGGGCCGAGCAACCGGATTTCAGCGAGCCACCGCTGGCCCTGAAAGGCAGCGCCGGGCACTGGAATCACCGCGAGGACGACGACTACTTCTCGCAACCGGGCGCACTGTTCCGCGCCATGTCCCCCGCCCAGCAACAGGTCTTGTTCGACAACACCGCGCGCTCGATCCATGGCGCCAGCGCCCAGACCCGACAACGCCACATCGATAACTGCACCCGCGCCGATCCTGCGTACGGTGCAGGCGTTGCGCAGGCCATCGAAGCGCTGGGCTGATCCGCATTGACGTAGGCAGGGCAACCAGGAAAGATCCTGTTTGCCCTGCTGCCGTTATCAGTCCTCTACGATGCTTTTCGCTTCAAGAAATGCTTCCAGCCCCGACACCCCGAATTCCCTGCCGATCCCCGACTGCTTGACCCCGCCAAACGGCGCAAGCAACTCCGGTGCGATCCGGTTGATCAGCACCGAACCGGCCTCCAGCCGCGCAGCGATGCATCGGCCACGTTCGACCTCGCGGGTGAACACATACGCCTGCAAACCGTAGACGCTGGCATTGGCCAGGCGGATGGCGTCTTCCTCGTCGTCATAGGCCATGATCGACAGCACCGGGCCGAAAATCTCCTCCCGGGCGATGTCCATGTCGTTGCTGACATGGGCAAACACCGTGGGCTTCACGAAATAGCCTTGGCTCAGGCCGTGAGGCCTGCCCTCCCCGCCGACGATCAATCGTGCGCCCTGCTCCAGGCCACGCCGGATAAAGCCCTGCACGCGATCAAACTGCGCCTGGTTGACCAACGGGCCGATGGCGGTAGTCGGGTCCTGGGGATCGCCGACCACGGTCGCGTCAACCAGGGTTTTCACCCGTTCGATCACCTGCTGCAAGAACGCGCGCGGCACCAACAGCCGCGTGCCGGCGACGCAGGCCTGGCCGTTGTTCATGAAGGCGGCATTCAGTGCCATGGGGATGGCCGTTTCGAGATCCGCGTCGTCGAGCACGATGGATGCCGACTTGCCGGTGAGCGACAGACTCACCCGCTTCATCGTCTCGATGCCGGCGCGGGCGATCAGTTTTCCGGTGGCGGTGGAACCGGTAAACGAGACCTTCGCGACGTGCGGGCTGGTGCTGATCTCGTCGCCCACATCGGTCCCACGGCCCAGGACAATATTGATCACCCCGTTGGGCAGTTCCGCACGGTGCAAGGCGAGCGCGAGCACCTGGGTCTGCAACGGGCTGAGTTCACTCGGTTTGATGACCGATGCGCAACCGCCGGCAATCGCCGCCGCCAGTTTGCTGCACACCGTACCGGCGGTGCTGTTCCAGGGTGCGAACAACGCCGATACCCCGACCGGTTCCATCACGACTCTTGCCCGGCCCACAGGCCGGACCAGTTCGTAGTTCTCCAGCACCTGCGCCGCATTGGCAAAGGACTGCGACGCGTACTGGCTGACCCATTGCGCACGGGCCAACGGTGCGCCGTATTCCTCGATGGCGGTGTCGCGGATGTCTTCGGTGCTCTCCAGCACCGCTGCCTGAAGGCGTTTGAGCATCTCGATGCGTTCGGCTTTCGAGGTGCGGCCCATCGTGACTTGCGCACGCTTTGCGGCGGCGATGGCTTGCCTGGCATCGTCGCGATTGGCCAAGGTGACCGTACCGATGACGGACTCCGTCGCCGGGTTGATGCAGTTGATCGTTTCGCGGCCCTGAACGGGCACGAACGCGCCATCGATGTAGCTGTGACGAATAGTCCACATGGCGATATTCCCAAGGTGTTGAAACAGCAACGCCCGGAAAATCCGGGCGTTGATCAGGGCGACGCTTCAGTCGGGTAACGATTCGCGGCTGAAGGCTTGCACCTCCTGCACCAGACCGCGAGCGGCCATTTCCACCAGTTGCCGACCCTTTTCCGGCGAAGCCTGGGCCGGGTCCGAGCCCATGCGGCCGTCCGGATGACGGGCGCGGAAATCCGCCGCTTCACGGATCGGCCCCCAGTTGGCGATCTGCGGCGAATAATCGGCCGACTTGATGGAATCGGGATACGCCCATTGGGTCACGGCGATTTCCGAAGGCGTGGCATGAATGCCGTGGCCGGTCGGGAATTGGTCACGCGCCAGCTCGTTCACCCCTTCCAGATCCCACCAGTTGCACAGCTTCAGGGCGAACCCGGCCTTGCGCCGGGCGAAACTCGCTTCGGCGTACAGCTCCGAAAACGCTGCTTCGATTGAGGCGATGTTGCCGCCGTGGCCATTGAGGAAAAAGATCTTTTCAAAGCCGTGGGCGGCCAGCGAACGAGTCCAGTCGGCGATGGCGGCGATGAAGGTCGAAGGCCTGAGCGAGATGGTGCCGGGAAACCCGAGGTGATGCTGCGCCATGCCGATGTTGAAGGTCGGGGCAATCAGGATGTCCGCGGCTTTCTGCGCTTCATGGGCGATGATTTCCGGGCACATCCAGTCGGTGCCCAGCAGGCCGGTCGGCCCGTGCTGTTCGTTGGAACCGATCGGGATGACGATGGTGCGGCTGCGTTCGAGGAATTGCGCTATTTCGGACCAGGTCGATAGGTATAAAAGCATCAGGATTTCTCACTCTTCGAAGGTTCCTCGCGGAACGCGGGTGGGTGTTCAATGCACCTGCAACAGCAGCGTCATTGATACCACCCGCCTCCCTTCGACGACAGAATACGAAGGTATCGGAATCGCCAAAACGCCCTAATCGCGAACGAGAAATTCACGGGGCGATTCACCCATCACCCGTCTGAACATGGCACTGAAGGCACTCTGGCTGGCGTAGCCCAGATCCCGGGCAATCACCCCGACGGACTGTCCCTTGTCGAGCCGGTCGATGGCAGTCGCCAGCCGCACCTGCTGCAGCCAGTGGCGGAAATTCAGGCCGGTTTCATTGACGAACAGGCGTATCAGCGTGCGCGAACTGGCACCGACCCGGTCAGCCCAGTAACCGATCGAATGGTCTTGTCCCGGATCCTGCAGAATCGCCTCGCACACCGTGACCAGTCGCCGGTCCACCGGCCACGGCACTTCGATCGGCAACGTCCGGGCTCCCTGCAACTCACTGAGTATCAACGCCACGATGTGTGCGTTACGGCCTTCCTGTGGGTATTCGATCGGCTGCTCGGCCAGGGCCAGAATCAACTCGCGCAGCAGTCCGGGGATCTCCAGTACTTTGCAGTGATTGCCCAGCCCTGCGCAGACCTGCGGCTCGATGTAGATCGAGCGCATCTTGACCGCGCTCAGCATCAACTGGTCGTGGATCATCCCGGGCGGAATCCACAGGGCCCGCTTCGGCGGCAGGATCCACAATCCGCGCTCGGTGGCCACCCGCATCACCCCGTTCGAGGCATACAGCAATTGCCCGTGCCGATGCACGTGCGGCTCGTTGTATTCGCCGGTGGCCTGATCGCGCACCAGCACGGTCATTACGCGCGGCACGTCCTGATAGTCGGGATAACGTTCGCTGCGCGGCGCGGACTCACGCTGGGCGATGACCTTGCGCACCTCTCGTTTCATCGGCTGGCGTCTCCTGAAAACAGACCTTGATCGTGTTAAAGCGGCGATTGTCACTTGGGCGACAAACCCTGGCATTTGCCATTACCGGCCCATTGTTAGCCTTGCGCTCATTGTTCATCAATGAGGCTTCTCCCATGGCAATCACCCGCAATCTCTCCGGCCACCAGCAGAGCGTCACGGCGGTGATCGGCCTGCTGATCCTGTCCATCGCCTTGCGGCCGCCGATCATTTCGGTGGGGCCGATTCTGCTGTTGATCCAGCAGCACTTCCAGTTGAGCTATACCCAGGCCGCGCTGCTGACTTCAATTCCCGACATCTGCATGGGCGTGTTCGCGCTGGTGGTTCCGAGCCTGGCCAGACGCTTCGGGATCGATCGCAGTGTGGTGGTCGCACTGACGTTGCTGGGCGCGTCCACCTTGCTGCGGGCAATCTCGCCGAATGCATTTTTCCTGCTCGGCAGTACGTTCTTCGCCAGCATCGGCATTGCCGTAGCCGGCGCGATGACCGGCGCGTGGATCAAGACCCACTTTGCGCAGCGGCCGGCGCTGTTCATGGGCATTTATGCCGGCGGCCTGAGTCTGGGCGCGACTCTCGCGGCGGTGTTCAGCGCGCCGATTGCCGAGCTGGCGCAGGACTGGCGGGTCAGCGCCGGGTTCTGGAGCGTGCTGTGCCTCACCGCCATCGCCAGTTGGGTGTGGATGGCGCGGCGTTTTGCGACACCGGTGCCAACGGTGAAATCGCCGTCGAACCCGAGCAAACGCCTGCCCTGGGGCAATTCGCAGGCGTGGTTGATCGCGTTGAATTTCGGTGCCGGTCAATTCGTGGTCTACGCCCTCTTCGCCTGGATGGCGCCAGCGTCGGTGGAAGCGGCCACATCGAGTGTTTCCCCGGGCGTCCTGCTGGGCATTTTTACGGCGGTGTTCGCCGTGGCCAGCGTGGGTGCGGGGCTGATACCGGGCAAGGCCCACGACCGGCGCGGTTTGCTCGGGTTGTCGGCGTTGCTGGCCCTGCTGGGGGTGGGCGGCATGGCGTTCCTGCCGGCGTACTGGCCGATGCTGTATGTGGTGCTCGCGGCCATCGGCCTGGGCATGGGTTTTACCGTGGCCATGACCTTGCCGTTGGATCACGCCAGCACCAGCGAACAGGCCGGATTGTGGACTGTGTTCATGTTGTTCATCGGTTACCTGATCGCCGCGCTCGGGCCGCTGTTGTTCGGTGCCCTGCGCGAATACGCCGGACACTACGGCCCGGCGTACACCTTGCTGTTCGCGGTACTGCTGTTGATGCTCGGCATCACCCCCCTGCTCAGATTGGCACCGGCAACTTCGCCGCAGGTGTCCGTTGCCTGAGCGGGAGGTGACAGCCCTGCGACGCGCCTCGGCACGTCGCAGGGTTTCAGTTGGCCGCCGCAGCTTTTTCAATCAGCCGGGCCACCGGTGCCGGGTTCGACACCATCACTACGTGAGAGCCACCCTTGACCACCTCAACCGCCTTGGCATCCGCACGCTTGGCCATGAACGCCATCGCCTGGGGCGGGATGTTCTTGTCCTTGTCGCCGTAGATGTACCACGACGGAATGTGCTTCCAGGCCGGCGTGCCGGCCTGCTCGTTCAGCGCCGCTTCGGTGACCGGGCGTTGGGTCGCGGCCATCAGGGCCGCTTGTGCAGCCGGGACGTCGGCGGCGAACTGGTCGTGGAACTTGCTCTGCTGGATGTACAAGTCCTTGCCGCCGTCAGCCAGCGCAACGGGTGGCGCCAGCGTTGGCCCGAGGGTGCTGCCGGGAAACTTGCCGGCCAGCCCGGCGACGGTTTCACCGGCTTCGGGGGCAAACGCGCTGACGTACACCAGCGCTTTGACATTGGCATGATCGTTGGCCGCATCACTGATGACGTTGCCGCCATAGGAGTGACCGACCAGCACCACCGGCGACTGGATGCTGCTCAGCAATGCCGATACCGCTGCGCCATCGCTCTTGACGCCGCGCAACGGATTGGCCGCGGCGATCACCGTGTAGCCATCCTTCTCGAGAATCTTCGCCACGCCGTTCCAGCTCGATGCGTCGGCAAACGCGCCGTGCACCAGCACGACCGTGGGCTTGGCGGTCTGGGCGAAGGCATTGGCGCCCAGGCACAGGCCAACGGCAATGCTCAATGCTGTCAGTGTTTTTTTCATGTGGATGTTCCTCGTATGACGGATTCAGGGGGCGTATCGGGTGAAGACAAAATCGTGGTTCTGCACCCGCGCCTGATGGCAGGCAAAGCAGGTCTGGTGCTGGGCTTCATCAGCGGGTTTGCCGTTGATGAATCGGCCGAATCCCCAGCCACCGGTCGAAGCGTATTTGCGCGAGTCCTTGACCATCACCTGAACAGTGGTGGCCGCCCCCGGAATCGAGGCTGGCTCGAACTCCGGCGACTGCACGTGTTTCCACGCCAGCTTCACCAGCACCGTGCCGTCGGGAAACGGCAGCGTCTTGCTCTGGTAAGCCTTGATCGCCCGGTCATTGCCCAGCACCGCACGCAGTTCATCCAGCGGCGCGGCTTCCTGGGCCGGGGCAATCAGCGCCCACTGGCGATAGTTTTTCGGCAGTTTCACGCCGTAGATCGGCGAGGCGTCGCCGTCATCGGCCTCGCCCAACGCGACACCGGTGGCCGCCAGTGCCGCAAATGCAATGGCCGCTGGCAACACGGCCCAATGGTTGAGTTTCATCGTCGGATCCCCTCAGGCCAGCAGTCAGAGATGATCGGCATCGATCACCGCCTGAGCGAACGCCTGCGGCGCTTCCTGCGGCAGGTTGTGGCCGATACCGCCGCTGATCAGCCGGTATTCGTACTTGCCGGTGAAGCGTTTCGCGTAGGCCTCGGCCGGTGGGTGCGGCGCACCGTTGGCGTCGCCTTCGAGGGTGATGGTCGGCACGCCGATGGAGGGGAATGCCGCCAGTTTTTTCTCCAGCGGATCGTATTGCGTTTCCCCTTTGATCAGGCCCAGGCGCCAGCGGTAGTTGAAGATCGACACGGTGACGTGATCCGGGTTCTGCAACGCGGCGGCGCTGCGGTCGTAGGTCGCGTCGTCGAAGCTCCACTTCGGCGAGGCCAGTTGCCAGATCAATTTGGCGAAGTCATGGGTGTTCTTTTCGTAACCCAGGCGACCGCGCTCGGTCGCAAAGTAGAACTGATACCACCACTGCAACTCTGCAGCCGGCGGCAGCGGCGTCTTGCCGGCGTCCTGGCTGCCGATCAGGTAACCGCTCACCGCCACCAGCGCTTTCACCCGCTCGGGCCAGAGCGCGGCGACGATGTCGGCGGTGCGGGCGCCCCAGTCGTAGCCGCCGAGCACGGCCTGCTTGATCTTCAGGGCGTCCATGAAGTCGATCAGATCCTTCGCCAGCGCCGCCGGCTGACCGTTGCGCACGGTTTTGGCAGACAGGAAACGCGTGTCGCCATAACCGCGCGCGTAAGGAATCAGCACCCGATAGCCCTTCTGCGCCAGCGCCGGCGCCACGTCGGTGTAGCTGTGAATGTCGTAGGGCCAGCCGTGCAGCAGGATGACCACCGGGCCGTCGGTCGGACCGACTTCGGCGTAGGACACGTCCAGCAATCCGGCCTTGACGTGTTTCAGCGCGCCGAAGGAAACGTTGGTGCCGACGGTAATGGCGTCAATCTTGCCGGCGGGCACTTCGCCGGCGCTGGCGTATGCCGAGGCGATGCCCAGCGCAAGCGCCAGGATCGAACCGGCGAGCACGCGCCGGGATGGGGTTACAGCGTTAGAGTCAGTCATGCCGGGTCTCCCTCGTGAACCGCCGGGTGGCGGTTCCGGGTTGGTGGTTAAAGGGCCTGCGGATTGAAGGGTTAGCGCGCTGCCTGAGCAGCGGTTTTCTGCGCATCAGCACGCAGTGGCCGGAAGGCTTCGCGCAGTTCTTCGCTGAACAGTTGCGGTTGCTCCCATGCCGCGAAGTGACCGCCCTTGCTGACTTCGCTGAAGTAGGCCAGCGACGGATAGGCGCGTTGCGACCAGACTTTCGGCGCCCGGTAGATTTCGTGGGGGAACACGGTAATCGCCACCGGCACCTTGATGTCGGCAGTCTTCTGCGCGGCGGCGCTGAAGTTATTGTTGTTGTTCTCCCAGTAGAAACGGGAGGACGACGCCCCGCTGTCGGTCAGCCAGTACAGGCTGATGTCGTCGAGCATTTCATCGCGGCTCAGGACTTTCTCGGGCTGACCGTCGCTGTCGGTCCACGCGGCGAATTTTTCGTACATCCACGCTGCCGTGCCGGCGGGCGAATCGGCCAGCAGATAACCGATGGTCTGGGGCCGGGTCACCATCATTGCGCCGTAGGCGGCGTTACGACCGAAGAACTGGCTGAGCGAATTGAAGGCCGTCACCTCCGGCGCGGTCAGCCCGGCCGGGGCCGGGTCGCCGCTGTTGATCGGCTTGACCAGTTCCGGCGGCACGGTGGCCGGCATGTTCAGGTGGATGCCCAGCAAACCGGGCGGCGCCAGGCGACCCAGCGCATCGGAAATCACCGAACCGTGATCGCCACCCTGGGACACGTAATGGCTGTAGCCCAGACGCTTCATCAATACATCCCAGGCCTTCGCCACCCGGTCAGGGCCCCAGCCGAGCTCGGTCGGTTTACCGGAAAAACCATGGCCAGGAATCGACGGGATCACCACGTCGAACGAGTCCTCGACCTTGCCGCCGTACGCCACGGGGTCGGTCAGCGGGCCGATGGTCTTGAGAAATTCGAACTGCGAACCCGGCCAGCCGTGGGTAAGGATCAGCGGCATCGCATTGGGATTGCGCGAACGCACATGGATGAACTGGATGTCGACGCCGTCGATGGTGGTCACGAACTCCGGCAAGGCGTTGAGCCTGGCTTCGGCCTTGCGCCAGTCATAGCCGTCGCCCCAATACTTCACCAACGCCTGGACCTGCGCCAGTTGCACTCCCTGGGACACGTCGCCGACCGTTTCCTTGTCCGGCCAGCGGGTGTCGGCGATGCGTTTGCGCAGATCGCTCAACTTCGCTTCGTCCACATGGATGGTGTACGGGCGAATGGCTTGCGACGGATCCGCGGCCCAGACGCCGCTGCTGCCAGCGAGTACGGCAAGGCCGAGCACACCGCCCCTGATGGATGACGCCAGGCAATGGCGCCAGGTTAGACCGGACGAAAGCGCAACCATGATGGATCTCCTTGTAGTCATTATTCGAAAGGCATCGCCAATCGGATCAGACCACTGGGCTGGCACCGGGGCGATTACACGATGGTGTCGGTCGATACCTTGGTATGACGCGCTGGCCCGGTGCGTAAAATCGCGCTCGAATTCAGCAGCGGTTAACGGGCAGAATGCGGCGGGGAAACGGCTCATTTGAATGACAGATCGGATCAAGGATTGCGGATGCGTGGGGAAACAGCGCTCGAACGCCTGAGCGGCACGCCATCAACCACGTCGCAGTGGTGGGTGATCGGACTGTGCATGCTGTTCAACGTGATCGACGGGCTGGACGTGATGGCCATGGCCTTCACCGCCAGCCGGGTTTCGGCCGAGTGGGCGTTGAGCGGCGCGCAACTGGGCCTGTTGTTGAGCGCAAGCCTGGTCGGGATGGCGCTCGGTTCGCTGCTGGCCGCGCCCAGGGCCGACCGCTTCGGGCGCAGGCCGTTACTGCTCGCCGGCCTGCTGCTCAGTGGCCTGGGTATGTTGCTGTCGTTCTGGAGTCCGGATCATCACGTGCTGATGTTCCTGCGTCTGCTGACCGGCATCGGCACCGGGGCGGTGCTGGTGGGGGCGAACGTGCTGACGTTCGAATACGCCAGCCCGCAGCGACGCAATCTGGCGATCGCACTGCAATCCCTCGCCTTCGCCATGGGCGCCAGTCTGGGCGGTGTGCTGGCGCATGTACTCAATGATTTGATGGGCTGGCGGTATGTCTTTCTGGCCGGGGGTTGCATCACGCTGGCGGCGGCATTGGTCGGTGTCTTTTGGCTGCGAGAATCACCGTCATTTCTGGCACTTGAACAGCGCGCGCCTGTCGCTCCGGCGTCACCTGACAACGCCAGCCGACCGTTTGCGCCCGGTCAATGGCAACAGACCACATCGCTGGCACTGGCACTTTTTCTGCTGATGTTCTGCTTTTACTTCGTGATGAGCTGGACCCCGACTCTGCTGGTCCACAACGGTTTTACCGATCGGCAAGGCGCCCAAGTCGGAATGTTATTGGCGTTTGGCGGCATGCTCGGCGCCCTGCTGCTGGGACTGGCAGCCAATCGTTTCGGCTGCCGACGATTGTTGTCGGGGTTTCTGCTGCTCAATGCCGCCCTGCTGCCTCTGATGGTGCCGGCCTCGCACGTACCCGGTCTGGCCGCGCTCGTGGCGGTCACGCTTGGCCTGATGCTCAACGGTGCGGTCGCCGCCCTGTATGTTCTGGCCCCACAGGCGTTCTGCACCTCGGTTCGTACAACCGGCGTCGGCGTGGTACTGGCGATGGGGCGTCTGGGGGCGATCATTTCGCCGGTGGTCGCCGGGTTTCTGCTGGATGCCCGATGGACCGCACAAGAGCTGTTCACCTTTTTCGCCGGTAGTCAGCTCTTGGCGGCCCTGCTGATCTGGCGTGGCGTCAAGGGACGATGATCAGCTTGCCCGTCGTGTTGCGCGACTCGATATCGCGATGGGCCTGTTGCGCGTCGTCCAGTGAATAACGTTTGCCAATGACAGTTTTCAGTTTGCCGGTGCTGACCCACGCGAACAGTTGCCGGGACTTTTCCAGCAGCACTTCGCGGTTGCGCGCGTAGTGCATGACCGAGGGATACGTCAGCTTGATGCTGCGCGGCACGCTGAAGATATCGATCGGCGGGATCGGGTTCATGAACGGCCCGTACAAGGCCAGGGTGCCGAAGTAATCCAGCATTTCCAGCGAGTCGGCGAAACCTTCCGCGCCGGTGCCGTCGTACACCGCATTTACCCGCTGCCCCTCCGTCAGGCGCATGACCTGTCCGGCAATGTTGTGCGCCCGCCCGATCACCACATAGTCAGCCCCGGCCGCGAGTACTGCCTCCACCTTGTCGGCGTGAGACACCCGGCCAATGACCTTACCGCCCAGTAGCTTGATCATCTGAGTCAGCATCAGCCCCACGCCACCCGCCGCCGCGTGCACAAATGCCACGTCACCCGGCTGGATCGCATGCACCTTGTCCACCAGATTGCTGGCAGTCAGGCCTTGCATCATCAGGCTGGCGGCGGTGGTGAAGTCGATATCGTCGGGCAACGGCACCAACTGGCTGACCGGGGCGATCACCTGTTCGGCGTAGCTGCCCGGCACGTAATGCCAGGCCACGCGGTCACCGACTCCGAACTCCGTCACCTGCGGGCCGATGGCCAGGACGATGCCGGCACCTTCGGCACCCGGCGTCAGCGGCAACTCCCAGACAGCCCCGAGCCCACGCCGGACACCGGTGTCCATGAAATTGATGCCCGCCGCCATGACCTGGACCAGGACTTGCCCGGGCCCCGGTTCTGCCAGTTGTATGTCTTGCATCGTCAAGACTTCAGGCCCGCCAAAGGCCTCGATTACCACTGCTTTCATAATGTTCTGCCCTGTCATCGGGACGACCGGTCCTGCTTCCTTTCGGGTGGCAGGAGCGCGGACGTCACGTTGCTTTCACTCAACGTCGAAGGACGTTGAAACCAGGGCCAAGAGTGGACGGGTGGTGTATCCGCGCAGTTTCGCGAACAGGCTCATTTGCATGCTTGTATGGCTCGAAGGGCCGTAGATACAGTGGCTTACAAAAGCGCCACTGTGATGCCCGTCGCAGTGTGCGACGGCAGCCGATATTCGCTACAGGCGACACCAAAGTATGATGGGCGAGTGCCGGCAGAAGGCGCATCTTTGTTCAACGGTGACTGCACACAATGAGAATCGGTATGACGAACGAGCAGGAGCGCGTCATCGAGGACGGTCCGGACTGCGCCAGTGACGCAATCATGCCCATGCCCGGGGTCGAAGCCATCATCGACAGCATCCCGGCCATGGTCGCCTTCATGACGCCTTCCGGTGAGCTGGAACAGGTCAACCGGCCCATCCTGGATTACATCGGCGCCCCGCTCCACGAGCTGAAAAACTGGCAGGCCAGCGAGACCGTGCACCCGGACGACCTGCCCTCGGTCATCGCCGCGTGGATGCATTCGGTCGGCACCGGCACCCCCTATGAAATAGAGCATCGCATCCGTCGCGCCGACGGTGTCTATCGCTGGTTTCATGTGCGCGGCCTGCCGATCAGAGACAGCGAAGGCACCATCACACGCTGGTGCGTGCTGCAGGTCGATATCGATGAACGCCGGCGGGACAAGGTCCTGATCGCCAGTGCCCTCGCCGAAGTCAGTGCGTCGGAAGAACGTCTGCGCGGGATCATCGATGCCGTGCCCGGTTTTGTCTGGAGTGCTTCGCCGGAAGGCAGCGTCGGCTTCGTCAATCGACGCTGGTGCGACTACACCGGCATGTCCCTCGAACAGGCCTGCGGCCATGGCTGGACGGCGTCCATCCACCCGGACGACGCACCGGGCCTGGCAGTCTATTGGCAAGGGATTCTGCAATCGGGCAGCGCCGGTGAGTACGAGGCCCGACTGAAACGCTTCGACGGTATTTACCGCTGGTTTCTGATCCGCGCCGTGCCCCAGCGTGATGACACCGGGCGACTCGTGCGCTGGTACGGCGAGAATACCGACATCGAAGACCGCAAGCGGGCGGAAGTCTTTCTGGCCAAGGCCCAGCGCCTGAGCGCCACCGGCACGTTTTCCTGGCGGGTGAGTACCGACGAGATCACCTGGTCGGACGAGGTCTACCGCATCCTTGAACTGGACCCGGACACCCCGCCCGGCTTCGAGGCGATCTATCGCCGCGTGCACCCGGACGACATCTCCAGCCATCGGGAAATGGTCAAGCGTCAACGTCGCAAGGGGCGCGACTTCGAACACGAACATCGGCTGCTGATGCCCGACGGCACGGTGAAATACGTGCGGCTGGTGGCGCACTCGATCCCCCATGCGCCGGACGGTTTCGAATACATCGCCGCCCTGCAGGACATCACCCAGCGCCGGCTCGCCGAAGAGGTCTTGAGCAAGGCGCGCTCGGAGCTGACGCACCTGGCCAGAGTCGCCAGCCTCGGCGCCGTCACGGCGTCGATAGCCCACGAGGTCAATCAACCGCTGGCCGGCATCATCACCAACGCCAGCACCTGCCTGCGAATGCTCGGTGCGGACCCACCGAATGTCGATGGCGCCAGAGAAACCGCGCGCCGCACCATTCGCGACGGCAATCGCGCGGCCGATGTGATCAACCGACTGCGGGCGCTGTTCTCGAAGAAAAGCATCACGATTGAAGACGTCAATCTGAATGACGCGGCACGGGAAGTCATCGCCATGCTGCTGGGCGAGCTGCAACGCAACGGCGTGGTGCTGCACCCGCAATTTGCCGAAGCGCTGCCGCTGGTCAGGGGCGACCGGGTTCAGCTTCAGCAGGTGATCCTCAACCTGATCATGAATGCCGCCGAGGCCATGAGCGCGATCCACGGTCGGCCCCGGCAATTGATCGTCAGCACCGGCCTTGGGTCGGACGAGAGCGTTTACCTGGCGGTGAAAGACAGCGGCAACGGCGTCGATCCGCAGGACATCGAGCGCATTTTCAATGCGTTCTACACCACCAAAAGCTCGGGCATGGGCGTCGGTCTGTCCATCAGTCGCTCGATCATCGAGCGCCACGACGGGAAGCTGTGGGCCAGCGCCAACGACGGCCCGGGTACGACGTTTACCTTTGCTATCCCGAATTCGACGGACTTGCCGCAAACCGATAACCGCGACCTCGCCGATCGCACCGTGGAGAATGATTGATGGGTACGCATTTGCTCGTATCGGTGGTCGATGACGACGAATCGGTTCGTGAATCACTGCCTGACCTGATCAAGGAATTCGGTTTTGCCGTCCAGGCGTTTGCCTCGGCGCAGGCGTTTCTGGCATCGCCCTATCTGGACCTGACCCATTGCCTGATTCTCGACGTGGCCATGCCGGGCATGTCGGGCCCGGATCTGCAACGCGAACTGCTGCGCCGTGACTATCGCATTCCGGTGATTTTCATCACCGCGCACGGCGACGCCAGCGAACAGGCGAAGCTGCTGAACAGTGGCGCCGTTGAGTGCCTGTTCAAACCGTTCAGCGAAGCCCAATTGCTCAAGGCCCTGAGCGCCGCCCTGCCCCTCGACTGAGTGTGAAGCCGAACAGAACAAGGAATCGACATGTTGAACGCGAACAACGCAATCGCCCCTTCCCGTGGAGCATTACCGATGAGTGATGTCACGCCCGTCGTATTCGTTGTCGATGACGACATTTCCGTGCGCGAGTCGCTGGAGCTGATGATCCGCTTCGCCGGATGGCAGCCACGGCTGTTCGAGTCCGCGCAGGATTTTCTCGACGCGCCCCGAACGCTGGTGCCCAGTTGTCTGGTGCTGGACATCAACCTGCCGGACCTGAGCGGCCTGGATCTGCAGACCGCCCTTGCCGACGAACGCCACAACATGCCGATCATCTTCATCACCGGCTACGGCGATATTCCGCGCACGGTGCGGGCCTTGAAGGCCGGCGCGGTGGAGTTTCTGACCAAACCGTTCAATGACGAGGTGATCCTCGCCGCCATGGCCGATGCGCTGCAAAGCAGTCGTGTGGCGCTGGAGGGAGAAAAGAACCTGCGCTCACTGCTCGAGGCGTACAAGACCCTGACGCCGCGCGAGCAGGAGATCATGGCATCGGTGGTCAGCGGGCGGCTGAACAAACTGATTGCCGCCGACCTCAACATCAGCGAAATCACCGTCAAGGCCCATCGCGGCAAGGTGATGCGCAAGATGAAGGCCCGCTCGCTGGCGGACCTGGTGAAAATGGCCGCCCTGATTACGCCGGCGTGACCGGCAGGCTCTGCCAGAAGCTTTCCAGCCGACGCAGATCAAGGCTGTCGAAGCCTTCCGAAGCCCGCTCGCGGCAGGCACCGAGCAACGTCCGGGCCTGATCCGGTTGACCCTGTTCAAGCCAGAACCGGGCCAGATCCATCGATGACCGCAACTCCCACGCCCAGGCGCCCTGCTCTCGGCTCAGCGCAATGGAATCCTCAAGAACCGCCAGCATGGCCTGAACATCATCGGCCTGGATGACCTTGAGAATACCGGCCTTGATTCGCAGCAGTTCCGGCAGTGCAAAGGCGTCACCGCTTTGGCGGCAGTGATCGATGGTGCCCTCGACCAGGGTCAGTGCCTTTGGGTGTTGGCCCACCAGCATCAGGCCCTCGGCCAGTGCGATTTCGAATGAGCTCGTGAGCAGTTCGTAACGCATGCCCCGCAACCGCGCCAGACTTTCCTCCAGCATGGCAACTGCATCCCCCGGCTCCTCGGCGCGGATGGCGATCGCCGCGCGCAACCCGTGGCAGGCGGCAATGTAGGGGCCGAGTGCGTTGGTTTCAGCGATGGCGCTGAACCGCTCGAGGCTCGCGGTGGCCTTCGCCAGATCACCGGTCCAGATATAGATGCACAAGATCCAGACCATGGCGATGCAGTAGGTGACCGGATGCTGCAGCGCCGAGGCTTCGGCCTCTATCTGCTCGGCCCAACGCCGAGCCTGATCGGGATAGCCCTGCAGCCAGAGTGAACGCGCCAGCGCCAGCCCCGTGCGATTGCGGTGATCGAAGCCGTAGTAAATCGTGTTGCTGGGATGGGACGGTAAGCTGTTGCGCAAAGAGCTTTCCAGTTCCTGGCGGGCCAGACGCTGATTGCCGAGCAGATGATGGGAAATCCCGGTCAGCGATGCGGCAATCGCGATGGCGGCGGGCTCGTTGAGGATATTGCCGACCACCGCTGCCTGCTCCGCCCAGGCCAGCGACGAAGGGAAATCACCGATGCGTTCGTAGAAGATCTGCAAGCGGCCCAGCAACCTCAGCTGAGAGCCGTAGTCGTTCAGCGCGACGGCAATGTCCTGCGCCCGGAGCAAGGCCTTTTCAGCGGCTTCACTGTTGCCTCGGGTGAACATCAGGACCAGACCGAGCGCGGCTTGCAGTTCCATTTCGGTGGGCGTGCCGTAGTACCCCAGTTCCAGCAGCTCCACCGCCCGGGAGCACCAGGTGCGGCACTCGACCAGCAAGGAAAAATGCAGGAACAACGGCGCGCTCGCGGCCGCCAGCGGCAACGCCAGACCCGGATCACCGTGGGGGCCGAAGCTCCATTCCAGCGCACCGCGAACATTGCCCAACTGGCTGGCGAGACGCGCCGAGTGACGGAAAATCTCGTCGGGCGAAGTCCCCAGATGCCCGAGCAGGTCCATGTAAAACGCCGCGTGCCGGAACGCCAGGGCATTGACCTCGGCCTCTCCCCGCGCCGCCAGTTTTTCCCGGGCGTAGGCACGGGTCATCTCCAGCAAGCGATACGAATCCGTCGAGTCGCTGTGATCGACCGTGACCAGTCCCTTGCACACCAGATCATCGAGGATCGCGGCCGCCGTGGCGCTTTCGTGTTGCGATTCGGCAACCACCTGAGCGGCCGCTTCCTGGGAAAACGGCCCGACGAAGACCGAAAACCGCTCCAGCGCCAGGCGCTCTTGCGGCGACAGCAGGTCATAGCTCCAGTCGAGCATGGCGCGCAGGGTCTGATGGCGCGGCACCGCCGTCCTGCGCCCCGACCAGCCCAGCGAGAAACGCTCGCCGAGCAGCGCGTGGGTGGCCTTCAGTCCGTGGCTGGCGACCCGCATCGCCGCCAGTTCGATCGGCAGCGCCATGCCCTCCAGCCGCTGGCAAATGTCCGCAATCATTTGCCCTCCGTCCGCTTCCAGCGAGAGCGCGGCATTGCTCAAAGACGCGCGTTCGACAAACAGCTTGATGGCCGGGAATGCCAGCAGTTCCTCAACGGAAAGGTGTTGCGGCTCACGGGGAAATTCCAGCGGATTGAGCCAGTGCACGTATTCGCCACGTACCCGCAGCGGTTCGCGACTGGTCGCCAGAACCCCGACATCCGGCGCGGTATCGCTGATCTGCTCCAGGAGGGTCGATACCGCGTCGATCAGGTGTTCGCAGTTGTCGATCACCAGCATCAGCCGCTGTTCACGCAAATGCGCGAGCAGGACAAACATCGGGTCTTCCGCCTGCACCGGGATGTCCAGTGATCGGGCCAGTGCCGACGGCACCAGCGCGCAGTCTTCCACTTGCGCCAGATCGACGAAGCAGACGCGCTCGTAGCCTTGGGCGGCGATGCGGTGCGCCACTTCGATGGCCAGGCTGGTCTTGCCGACACCGCCGGGGCCGACGATGGTGAACAACCTCGGTTGCTGCATGTGGTCGATGACCAGTTGCAGATCGGTTTCTCGGCCGATCAGTTTTGCCCGGGGCGGCAAACTGCACACGCCCTCGATGGCTCGGGTCACGATGGGCGCCGGTTGAACAGCGGTCTGCTTTCTTTCCAGCGGTGCGACGAAGGCATAACCCACGCCCACCTGGGTCGCGATGTAACGCGTCTGTTCCTCGCCATCCCCGAGAATCCGCCGCAGGCCAGTCATATGAAAGCGCAGGCTGCCTTCGGCCACCACGCTGTCGGGCCACACCTTGTCGATCAGGTCGTACTTGGACAGCACCCGTCCCGGTTGCTCAAGCAAGGCGATCAACAGGTCCAGCGCCCGCCCGCCGATCTCGACCGCCACCCCGTTGCGGGTCAGCAGCCGTTTGCCTGGAACGACACAGAAAGGACCGAAAATGAATTGGGTCGTGAGGGATTCGTGCAATGCGTCCGGAAAAGACTCCACGAGGATCGATCTCTCTAAAAAACGTAGGGGGCGGCGCCGGTTACAGACAGCCGGCGCAGGCCCTTTGCATCATAGGAGTTTTGCACCGCCGTTCAAGCACGGGACCGGCAGAGTGAGAACCTCACCCCTTTATTTCACCCTTGCGAATGGCAATCTTGATGGCCTGGGCGGTGGTTGCCACGCCCAGATGCCGACGGGCCGAACGCAGGTGATTTTCCACCGTGCGCCCGGACAGACCGAGGGTGGCAGCGATGTCGGCCTGCCGGCGACCGGCAGCGACCCACGCCAGCACTTCGCGCTCGCGGGTCGAGAGTTTCCCGGCCGTCTCGTCCAGCGGTGCTTCGAGCAAGCGTCGTGCGGAATGAAACGCCACCGTGGCGAGCATGCCCAGTGCCAGACGAACCCGTGCCGAGGCATCGATCTGTTCGCCACCCAGACTCATGGCGCCTTCAAGACCCTGCGGGCCGAAGACTGGAATCTGCAAGCCATGCACGCCCGAGCCGCTTGGCAAGCGAACCACCCGATACAGTTCGCCGCTCTCCTCCTGCACCTTGCTCCAGAAGAACGATTCGCGAGTGTCCAGCAGGTGGCGAGTCACCGGGCAGCGCTGAACGTAGGTCTGGGCGTCGACAGCGATGCCGTCGCCGAACCAGTCGCCTTCCACCCAGTAAATGCGCTCGACCACGTCCTCCGACGCCGAGGTGGCGGAGAACAGGACGAACCGATCGTAACCATGGGCCCCGGCGAAACTGCGCACGGCCTTCTGGATCGCCACCAGCGTGGGCGCCGCCTCAATGTCGAGGGCGGCGCGCAAGAGTGCATCGGCAGGTGCGGGGCTCACCCCGGGGTGACCTCTTTCAGGAGCGCGGCCGCCGCCAGTTTGCCCAGCGCGTTGCCCGCCAGCGGACTGTCACCGGTCAACAGTTTGCGATCCTGAAGCGTCGCCCCGGAAATGCCCTGGTTGGTGATTTCCACACCGAGCGCCTGCAACTGCTCACCGAACTTCCAGGTCAGGTGGCCGGGCATGTAACCGATGTCGGGGGTTGTCGCGTCCAGGGCATCGGGAAACGCGCAGATCCGGTAACCGTTGAAGATGCACGATTCCTTTGTCTCACCGAGGCCGGCCGCCAGCAGCGCCGCCGGGCCGTGGCACAGGGTGATGACGAATTTGTCCTTGGCGACGGCCCATTGCAGGACCTTCTTCACGTCCTCGCTTTCCGGCAGGCCGATCAGCGCACCGTGGCCGCCGGGGATGAACACGCCGATGTAGTCGGAGTCCTCGCCCAGCGCTTCTTCGATCACCTGCGACAACTTGAGTGGGCGCTTGAACTGATCGCGGTATTGCTCGTAGAAGCCTTTCACTTCGGCGTCTTCCGAGGGCATGGCCCAGAATTCGAACTTGACCGGATTGCCCGACAGCGTCGCGACGTCGAAGCCAAAACCGGCCTTGTCGAGGTGATACATCGGCAGCAGCGTTTCAACCGGGTGATTGCCCGTGGAGAACATCGTGCCGTTGTCGGTCAACAGATAGCGCTCGTCCGCACCGATCATCAGAACCTTCCAGCGTCCGCCCTTGTAACGGTTCGGGTACTCGGCATCACTGAGATCGGATTTGGGCGAAGTGAACTGGCTGAGGGAGTACGGCGAGGGGAAAAATGCGTTGTCCTCGGCCGGATCGGGGGTCGGGCGCTTGTCGTCAGTCTGCGTGGTAGCCATGGTGCTCTCCATCGAGTGGGTCAATGTCGGAGTTCATGCTAGTAAGGCGTCAGCGTTACAACAATGAGGGTTTTCCCTCAAAAAATCATGCGCTGAACCTGCAGCCCCTCAATGTGATCGATAAGTGGCAGAATCCCCGCAACTGATGAATTCGGAGACCCACAATGCTTCGCCTGTTTGAACAACGGCTCGACCCCTTCCCGCCCGACGAAGCGCCGCCACCGCCGGTCGGTCTGGCGCGATTCCTGTGGGCCTGCACCCGTGGCGCTCGCGGTTATATCCTCGCGCTGGCGCTGCTTAGTGCCGGTGTGTCGATCTACGAAGCCTGGTTGTTTTCCTTTCTGGGTCAGGTCGTTGACCTGCTTTCGGCCTGGCAGGCCGGCGGCGATGTGAACGGCCAGGAGAGCCGCGTGCTGTGGGGCATCGGCATCGTGTTGCTGACCAGCGTCGGACTGGTGGCGCTGCGCACGATGGTTCAGCACCAGGTGTTGGCGATCAATCTGCCGCTGCGCCTGCGCTGGGATTTCCACCGGCTGATGCTGCGGCAGAGCCTTTCATTCTTTTCCGATGAGTTTTCCGGCCGGGTCACGACCAAGGTGATGCAGACCGCACTGGCCGTGCGCGAAGTGCTGTTCACCGTCATCGAGATCGCACCGGGCATTGGCGTCTATTTCATTGCGATCATCGCCCTGGCCGGCGGTTTCGCCCTGAAACTCATGCTGCCGTTCATTGCCTGGGTCGCGCTGTTCGGGCTGGCGATGCTGTATTTCGTGCCACGCCTGGGCCAGGTCGGGCAGGAACAGGCCCATGCCCGGTCATCGATGACGGGCCGGGTTTCGGATGCCTACACCAACATCACCACCGTGAAACTGTTCTCCCACTCCAAACGTGAAGCGCACTTTGCGCGGGCGGCGATGGAGGATTTCAAGCAGACCGGTTTCCGCCAGATGCGTCTGGTCAGCCAGTTCGAGATCGTCAATCAGGCGCTGGTGGTCGGGCTGATCATGGGCGCCGGCGGCTACGCCTTGTGGCTGTGGCATCAGGGCGAAGTCGGCACCGGGGCCGTGGCAGCGATTACGGCCATGGCGTTGCGCATCAATGGCATGTCGCACTGGATCATGTGGCAGATGACGTCGCTGTTCGAAAACATCGGCACCGTGCAGGACGGCATGGACACCCTGACCCGTGGCCCCAAGGTGCAGGATGCGCCGGACGCCGGCGTGCTGGTGCCTTCCGGCGGCGCCGTGGAATTCGACAACGTGAGCTTCAACTACAACGGCGAACGTCAGGTGCTCGACGGCTTGAGCCTGAGCATCCAGCCGGGGGAGAAAATCGGTCTGGTGGGCCGTTCCGGTGCCGGTAAATCCACGCTGATCAACCTGCTGCTGCGCTTCTATGATGTGGACCGTGGCGAGATTCGCATCGACGGGCAAAACATCGCGCAGGTGACACAGGACAGCCTGCGCAGTGCGATCGGCATGGTTACTCAGGACACGTCCCTGCTGCACCGGTCGATTCGCGACAACATCGCCTACGGTCGACCGGACGCGACCGACGCGCAAATCCAGCGCGCTGCCGCCAACGCCCAGGCCGACGGTTTCATCAACCAGCTCAGCGACCGTCAGGGCCACACCGGCTACGACACGCTGGTAGGCGAACGCGGCATCAAGCTTTCCGGTGGCCAGCGCCAACGTATCGCCATCGCCCGGGTGATGCTCAAGAACGCTCCGATCCTTCTACTGGACGAAGCTACCAGCGCCCTGGATTCCGAAGTCGAAGTCGCCATTCAGGAAAGCCTTGATGAAATGATGCAGGGCAAGACCGTGATCGCCATCGCCCATCGACTGTCGACGATTGCGGCGATGGATCGACTGATCGTCATGGATGAGGGACGGATCATCGAGCAAGGCACCCACACCGAACTGCTGGCGAAAAACGGCACCTATGCGCGGCTGTGGCAGCATCAGAGTGGCGGGTTTCTGGGTGAGGATCAGGGCGTGGCCGAGGCGATGGATCAGGCGTGAGTCCTTTGATCAGCCCCGCGATAACAACTGCGGGGCTGATCGCCGCTGAGAGGATTAGGCAAGGCTCGAAGACAAACCGGCATAGGTGAACGATTTCTCGCTGGCTACCATGACGGCACACCTGATTTGCGGAGTACGTCATGCACCACACCAAAACCCTCTTCATCACCGGCGTCAGCAGCGGCTTCGGCCACGCGCTGGCCAAGGAAGCACTGGCCGCCGGACACCGCGTCATCGGCACCGTGCGTAGCGAAGCCGACCTGCAAGCCTTTCAGGCGTTGTCCATCGACAACGCGCATGGCGTGCTGCTGGATGTCACGGACTTCGACCGGATCGATAGCGTCGTGGCAACCGTCGAAGCGACACACGGCCCGGTCGATGTGCTGGTCAACAACGCCGGTTACGGGCACGAAGGCATTTTCGAAGAATCGCCGCTGGAGGACATGCGCCGCCAGTTCGACGTGAATGTGTTCGGCGCGGTCGCGGTGACCAAGGCGTTTGTGCCGTTCTTTCGCCAGCGGCGGGCGGGTCATATTCTCAATATCACGTCGATGGGCGGCACGATCACGATGCCGGGTATCGCGTACTACTGCGGCAGCAAGTTTGCGCTCGAAGGCATCTCCGATACCCTGAGCAAGGAACTGGCGCCGTTCAATATCTTCGTGACCGCCGTCGCACCGGGTTCATTTCGGACCGACTGGGCCGGTCGCTCGATGCAGCGCACGCCGCGCAGCATCGCCGACTATGACGCCAGCTTCGATCCGGTGCGCAAGGCGCGCGAAGACAAGAGCGGCAAGCAGCTCGGTGATCCGCGCAAAGCGGCGCAGGCGATGTTGCAAATCATCGCCAGCCCTGCTCCGCCAGCGCATCTGTTGCTGGGCAGCGATGCATTGAGTCTGGTGCGCGACAAGCTGAAACGTGCCGCCAGCGAGATCGACCAATGGGAAACGCTGACCCGTTCCACCGACCATTGAACGGCCCACAGAGAGAACGCAATGAAACAGGCCGACGCAAGCACTTCGCGCATGGTGCAGCTCATGGAGACGCTGGCACCGGTGGAGGGCTACAACCTCAGCGCGCTGGAGGGCGTGCGCTTTCTGCGCTCGAACCGGCCACTGACCCGCACGCCGGTGCTGTACGACCCCGGCATCGTGATTCTCTGTCAGGGCCGCAAACGCGGGTATCTGGGCGATGACGTCTACGTCTATGACGCCCAGCATTACCTGGTGGTGTCGGTTCCGATCCCCTTCACCATGGAGACCGACGCCTCTGAAGACGAGCCAATGCTCGCGATCTATATGCAGCTCGATTTCCAGGTGGCCAGCGAGTTGATGCAGCAGGTGGATGAGGTTCACGGCCCGAGTGATGCGCCACCCAAGGGCATGTTTGCCTCGCCGATGGACGACCGCCTGCACACATCGACGCTACGTTTTCTCGAAGCCATGAGCAATGCGGGCGAAGCGCAGATATTGGGGCCGTCACTGTTGCGGGAAATCTATTACCGCATCCTGACCGGCGAACAAGGCGGCTCGATGCGCGCCGCACTCAATCGACAGGGACACTTTGGCAAGGTGACGCGGGCGATCCGCAAGATCCACAGCAGCTATCAGGAGCGCCTGGACGTCGAGCAACTGGCCCGCGAAGCGAGCATGAGCGTGCCCAGTTTTCACCTGCACTTTCGCAGCGTGACGGACGCCTCGCCCATGCAATACCTGAAGTCGACACGCCTGCATCAGGCGCGACTGTTGATGTTGCGCCACGCCATGACCGCGTCAGCGGCGGCGTTCAGTGTCGGCTATGAAAGCGCTTCGCAATTCAGCCGCGAGTTCAAACGGTTCTTCGGCCGAACGCCGCAGGCGGAGATCGAGTGGATGAAGGCAACGTATGCGTTGCCTGCGCCGACGTCGGCCTCGGTTTATGTTTCGTCGCATTAGTCGATCAGGCATCTACAGGTGACTGCGGGGTGTCGGGGTCCAGTTGCCGACGGCGGAACTGCCCAGGTGGCTGGCCGTGGATCTGGCGAAAGCGCCGGGAGAAATAAGCTTCATCCGCAAAACCACACAGCCTCGCCACCTCACCCACTGGCCGGGCTCCATTGAGCAGGTAATTGCGCGCCGCGTGCATTCTGCGTTCCAGCACCAGCTCGGTGAAGGTCTTGCCGATTTCCTTGCGCAGCCAGTGCGTGAGGTAAGTCGGTGACAGGTAGGTCGCCGCCGCCACCTTGATCAGATTGAGATCGGGGTCGGCAATATTCTTGCGCAGGTACTCGAACATCCGGCTCAGTGCATCCCGTCGACTGGCCTGTGCTGCGTTTTCTTCCGCCAAGCGTTTGAGCGGTTCGGCATACAGGACGCACACCTTGCCCACCAGTTGCAGCAGCAATCCCTTGAGCACTTCGCGTGTACCGAACTGACGATTCTCGTCCAGGCTGCGCATCTGTTCGATCAGGCCACAGACCTCGTTGAAATCCTCATTCCCCAGAATGAAATCCAGATGTTCCTGAAAGCGGAAAGGCGACAGTTCGGGCGCCAGGAGAATCGATACCTCCTCCAGATCCATCGGGTCGCACTGCAAATGCGGCAACAGAAAGGTCTGGGAAAAGTTGATCACCATGAAATTGCTGTCCGCCGGATGCGGGATCACGTGCACACGGTGCGGCAGGATGAATGCCAGTGCGTTACGCGGAAATGGACGAACCGCGTTGCCAATGTGCTGCACCGTGTCGCCACCGAGATTGATCTGGATCTGGAAGTATTCGTGTCGATGCGGGCTGGTCTCGGCGCGGCGACCTTTTTTGTCACGAATATAGAAGTCCATCATCTCGCTGCGTTGCTGCATGACGTAGGTGGGCACACGGCATTGTGATGTCATTTGTTGAACATCCTCGACAGGTACTTGGGCAGGTTTTCCTGGCGTTGCCGAGCAATCGGCATTGCTCATCTTGAAGGTTCGGCGCCAGCCCTTCAAGCAGTCATACGATGACATCAAGCTCAGTGGATTTTCTGCACTTCCATTACCAATGATGCCTGTCCAAAAAAACAGACCGGACAGTCATCGTTTTTTCCATTTAAAAACAGATAGATAGAAATCAAATCAGAGAGCACCTTAAAAATCCACTGTGTGGTTTTTTTTGGACAGGTTTATCTGGCGCTGCCTTCTCCGGAAAAAATGATCTAACACCTTGATTGATTTCAAGAGGTTGTACGACCACTGTATTTCCCACGCCCAACCTCTTTCAAAAACAACAGAAGGTGCGCACGTCATGAATCCGCTATTGCTCCCCGCCGCCCCTCCCCAGCCTTTACCGACGATGCCAGCCGGGAGACGTACCTGAACGTCTGACCCTGGCCGTTTGTGCCATTCGTTTCAATTTCGATTGCCTTGCCCCCGGACAGCGGGCAACGGCGTCGGCTGTCCGCAAACAACTCGACACTTCTAACAATAACGAGGTCCACTCATGTCGAATTCGCACACCTCCCCGACCACCGCCCCGCCACTGATTGCCGGCGACAGAGACGCCGCCTCTTCCCGGCGACTGCCGACGCGGCGACGCTGGTTCATGCTCTCGCTGCTGCTGATTGCGACGATCATCAATTACATCGACCGGGTGAACATCTCGATCGCCGCCCCGTTCATGGCCAAGGACCTGGGTCTGGACAAGATCGAAATGGGGCTGATTTTCTCTGCCTTTGCCTGGACGTACGCACTGGCGCTGGTGCCGGCCGGGTTTATCGCCGACCGTTTCGGTTCGCGTTTTACCTACGGTGTTTCACTGATCAGTTGGTCGACCGTCACGGTGTTTCAAGGCTTCGCCACGGGTTTCGCTTCGCTGTTCGGCCTGCGCCTGGCCGTCGGGGCGATGGAAGCGCCGGCGTTTCCGGCCAACAGCCGTGCGGTAACCGTATGGTTTCCGGCGCGGGAACGGGGACTGGCCAGCAGCATTTACGTCTGCGGGCAGTACCTGGGAACGGCACTGTTTACCGGTGCCCTGCTGTGGCTGGCCACAACCTTTGACTGGCGCCATGTCTTCTACAGCACCGGCGCGCTCGGCATCGTCTTCGGTGTGCTGTGGCTGTATCTGTATCGCGATCCGCTGAATTGCAAGAAGGTCAGCAAAGAAGAGTTGAAATACATTGAGGCCGGTGGCGGACTGGTCAAGAGCAGCCAGGAACGCACTCGTTTCAACTGGCGGCAGATCGCCGAGCTGTTCAGCTATCGCCAGGTCTGGGCCATTTGTATCGGCAAGTTCGCCAGTACATCGGCGCTGTACTTCTTCCTCACCTGGTTCCCCACCTACCTGATCGAAGAACGCCATCTGACCACAATCAAGGCCGGGATCTTTGCCGTGATGCCCTTCGTGGGCGCAACGGTCGGCATCCTGCTCGCCGGCATCGTGTCCGACCTGCTGATCCGTCGTGGCTACTCAATGTCCTTCGCCCGGAAACTGCCGCTGGTGGTCGGATCGATGCTGGGCATGTCGATCGTGCTGGTGAACTTCACCGACTCGAACGTCATCTGCATCGCCGTGCTGACCATTGCCTTCTTCGCGCAGGGCATCGCGTCGTCTTCGTGGGCGGCGGTGTCGGAGGTCGCGCCCAAGGAACTGATCGGACTCACCGGCGGGATTACCAGCCTGGCTGCCAACATTGGCGGGATCGTCACCCCGATCGTGATTGGCGCTATCGTCCACGCCACCGGCTCGTTCGCCTATGCGTTCTGGTTCATCGGCGCCGTGGCGCTGATCGGCACCCTCTCCTATTCATTGCTGCTCGGCCGCCTGTACCGCATCGAGTTGAAAACACGCTGAAGCAAGAATCACCGTTTTCTCCAACAGGAGGCGGCTTTCGTCCAACTTCGCCAACGATTGCCGCCGTACGCTGACCTTTCACACAGGACTTGCACCAGGATGAACATGACCGAGTACGTCTTTACCCCGGATCTGCCAGTGACCTTGCCGGTTGTCGGCAGCGAGCAACGCTTTCCCGTCGGACGCGTGTTTTGCGTCGGCCGCAACTACCCGTGGCCGGACACGCTGGGCCAACCGCGTCAGCCACCGGTGTTCTTCATGAAACCGG
The DNA here is from genome assembly GCF_024749205.1 of Pseudomonas sp. B21-021. Lineage (NCBI taxonomy): Bacteria > Pseudomonadati > Pseudomonadota > Gammaproteobacteria > Pseudomonadales > Pseudomonadaceae > Pseudomonas > Pseudomonas sp. B21-021. Next base: position 2,667,700 of record NZ_CP087192.1, on the reverse strand, counting down.
CCAGCAGTGTCGTCGACGCTGCCGGCGAAGTGATCTTCCCGTCACTGACCGAAGAGTTCGCCCATGAAATCGAACTGGTCGTGGCCATCGGCGAAGGCGGCTCGCATATTCCCGAGAGCCAGGCGCTGGCCTATGTCTGGGGCTACGCCGCCGGGCTGGATCTGACCCGTCGTGACGTACAGCGCCTGGCCAAGCGCGACGGTTTGCCATGGGAAGGTGCCAAGGTGTTTGACGGCGCCGCACCGATGACCGCCATTGTGCCGGTCACTCGGGCCGGTCGGCTCGAAGGGGAATTATGGTTGAGCGTGAACGGTGAAGAACGCCAGCGCGATCGTCTCGACAGCCAGATCTGGTCGGTGAGTGAAGTCATCAGCCGCATCTCGCAATCCGTAACACTCAAGGCCGGCGACCTGATCATGACCGGCAGCCCCGCCGGCGTTGACGTCTTGCAACCCGGCGACGTCATCAGCGCCGGGATTGACGGCATCGGCCAACTCGAAATGCGCGTCGGCCCCCGGCCTTGAGTCTGTCCTTAAGTGATTGGAAAAAAGGAGAACAACAAAATGTCTGACACTCAATCCTTGAAAGTGGCCCTGGTGACCGGCGCCGGCAGCGGGATCGGCCGTTCGGTAGCCCTGGGCCTGCTGGCCGACGGTTACACCCTGGTGCTGGCCGGGCGCCGGCCCGAACCCCTGCAGGCCTTGGTCGATCTGGCGGCCGGCGAAGGACGCGAAGCCCTGGCGGTGCCTACCGATGTACGCGACCCCACCAGTGTCGACCAGCTGTTTGCAACCATTGCCGAAGTCTACGGACGCCTGGACGTGGTCTTCAACAACGCCGGGGTAAATGCCCCTGCCGTGCCGCTGGACGAACTGACGTTCGAGCAGTGGCGAAACGTGATCGACACCAACCTCAACGGGGTTTTCCTCTGTGCCCGTGGCGCGTTCGGGCTCATGCGCCGGCAACAGCCACAGGGTGGCCGCATCATCAATAACGGTTCGATTTCGGCCCACACCCCACGTCCTTTCAGCAGCGCGTACACCGCCAGCAAACACGCGGTACTGGGATTGACCAAATCACTGGCGCTGGATGGTCGGGAATTCAATATCGCCTGCAGCCAGATTGACATCGGCAATGCCTTGACCGAAATGTCGGTGCGCATGACCAAAGGGGTGCGCCAGGCCAACGGCAGCATCGCCGTGGAGCCGATGGTCGACGTCAAGCATGTCGCCGACGCCGTGCGCTACATCGCCGGTCTGCCCCTGTCGGCCAACGTCCTGAACATGACCGTCATGGCCACTGCCATGCCGTTTGCCGGCCGCGGTTGAGCCGGCTTTTTTATTGCGTAAGTGAGGTTTACATGAAGCCAGAAGTCTTGCAGCTGAGCCCGATCCTGATTCCGCAAATCAATGCCCGTCTCGGCGAACTGTTCACGATCAGGCGTTATTTCGAGCAGGCCGACAAAGCGGCGTATTTGCAGGAACACGGAGAAAACATTCGCGGCGTCATCACGGGTGGGCACACGGGTATCAGCCAGGCGTTGATGGCGCAATTACCCAAACTGGAAGTGGTGGCGGTCAACGGTGTCGGCACCGATGCGGTCGACCTGGCCTACGCCAGGGATCGCGGAATCCGCGTGACCGCGACCATCGGCGCACTGACCGAAGACGTGGCCGACCTGGCCATCGGTTTGCTGATCGCCGTGTGTCGTGGGCTGTGTACCAGTGACCGTTACGTTCGCTCGGGCCAGTGGCCACAAAGCCCGACCCCATTGGCACCGCTGCCTTTGGCGCGGCAAGTGTCCGGCATGCGTATCGGCATCGTGGGCATGGGCCGGGTCGGCCGAGCGGTCGCCACCCGGGCAGCCGCGTTTGGCTGTCCGATCAGCTACACCGATCTGCAACCGATGAGCGATGTCAGCCACACCTTCATTGCCGACCTCAAGCAACTGGCCCGCGACAGTGATGCCCTGATTCTCGCGGCAGCCGCCGACAAGGCCGAGGCCATCATCGATGCCTCCGTGCTGCAGGCTCTGGGCAAGGGCGGCTACCTGATCAACGTTGCCCGAGGAAAACTGGTCAACGAAACCGATCTGGTGGCGGCCCTGACGGCTGGCGAGATCGCGGGTGCGGCACTGGATGTTTTCGTCGACGAGCCTAACGTGCCTGAAGCCTTGTTTGCCCAGGAACAAGTGGTGCTGCAACCGCATCGCGCCAGCGCGACCCTGCAGACCCGCACCCGCATGGGCGAGTTGGTAGTGGCGAGCCTGGTGGACAGTTTCGCCGGAAAGACTCCGCAAGGATGTGTGAGCGGCTGAGCCTCACAGTCATCGGGGGCCGCTGCCCCCGATGATGGATTTCAGACCCGATCGGATTACAACGTGTAGGAAATGCCGACCTGCACCGTTCTCGGTGCCCCTGGATAGGCGTAGACGTTACCGAATGCGCCCTCGTCGTAGTCCCGGTCAAACAGGTTCTTCAGGTCGAGATTGAGACGTAACTTGTCATTGACCTTGTAGTAGCTGAGCAGGTCGACAACGGTGTAGCTCCCCATCGAGAACGCCGTGTTCGCCGTTTGACCGGCGCGCTCATCGACATATTTGACGCCTGTCCCCAGACCCAGACCACTGAGGGCACCGTCCTGGAACTCATAGACGTTGAGCAGGCTGAAGCTGTTTTTCGGGATGTTCATCAGTCGCGTGCCGGAGCGGATCACGTTGTCCTTGGTCACCTCGGCATCGACGTAGGCGTAACCCCCGATGACACGCCACTCGGGAGTCAGGTTACCGGCGACATTGAGGTCAAATCCCCGGCTGCGCACTTCCCCGGCAGCCACGCTGAAAGTCGAGTCCACCGGATCAGTGGTCAGGACATTGCGCTTTTCAATCTGATAGATCGCCGCGTCAACGCTCAACTGATGATCCAGCGCTTCCCATTTGACGCCCATCTCCCAGGACTTGCCTTTCTCCGGTTCAAAGCCGCCGCCCTGTCGGCTTGCGCCGGTATTGGGCTTGAAGGAACGCGCGGTGTCCGCGTAAATCGCGAGGGTGTCAGTCAGGTCGTAGGTCACACCGACGCGGGGCGTGACGGCATTGTCACTGGCCTGCCAGCTCTTGCCGCCGGGCACGTAGGTTTCGTAGTCGTGTTCAAAGCGTTCGAAACGTGCGCCGGCCAGCACTTTCAACCGATCGGTAAGCGCTACCTGGTCCTGTACGAACGCGGCGTAGGTCTTGAGATTTTCCTTGTCGTGGGTCGGGGTGCGCGTCAGTGCCGGACGGGGCTGCCCATAGACCGGATTGAAGATATCGATCGGATAGGCACTCACCGCGCCGCTGGAGCGCTGGATGATCGACTGGTAGTCGTAATCTTCGTATTCGATACCGGTCAGCAATGTGTGTTGCAGGCCGCCGGTGGAGAAGTGACCGGTCAGGTTGAGCTGAGTGTCCTTGTCCGTCCACTCCAGCTTGCGGTAGTTGAAATTTCGTCCCAGGGTCCGGCCGTCGGCGGCAATGCCGTTGGCTTCAATGGCATTGCCCTGCAAGGTACCGTCGAGCCACTGGAAGCCACCGCCGAGCGTCCAGTCCTCATTGAGCACATGCTCGAAGCGCAATTGCGCCATGTTGTTGTCGTTGTGCAATTTGCCAGCGTCCGGTTCACCGAAGAAGGTGTCACGGGAGGCAGTGCCGATCTGCCGGGGATAACGCGTCGCGCCCCGGTCCAGCGGATGATTGTTGCGCATGAAGTCACCCTCGAAGATCACTCGGGTGTCATCGCTGGCTTGCCAGGTCAGCACGGGGGTCACGCCGTAGCGTTCGGTTTCGACGTGATCGCGGAAGGTATCGCCGCCCTCGCCCACCACGTTCAGGCGATAGGCCAGACGCCCCTCTTCATCGAGCGGACCGGAAGCATCCAGGGTACCGCGGCGCATGCCTTGGTCATTCAGCTGGCTGCCGAGTGTGACCGTGCGCTCGGGCAACGGTTGTTTGGATACGACATTGAAAGTACCGCCCGGATCACCACGGCCGTAGAGCATGGTCGCCGGCCCGCGCAGGACTTCCAGACGCTCGATGGTGTTGGCATCAGGCATATTCGGATAACCGCGGTTGATCGGGAAACCATTACGGTAGAACTCGCCGGTGGTAAATCCGCGCACGGTGAACGTGGTCAGTCCCTGGCCGCCGAAATTGTTGGCTCGCCCTACGCCGCCCGCGTAATCCAGCGCGTCCTGCAGCCGGGTAGCACCGAGGTCTTCGACCGCGTCTTTGGTGACGACACTGATCGACTGCGGGGTTTCATGGATCGAGGTGTCGGTCCGCGTGGCACTGGCCGAACGGGTCGCGCGATATCCGTGTACTGGACCGTCCGCTCTTTCGTAATCCGCGGTACCGACCACATCGGTTGCCTCCAGCTCCAGCGCTGACACCGTTGAATCGGATGGCTCGGCCCACGCAAAGGGAGACAACGTTTGCAACACACAGATGGACAGCAGAGTTCGACGCATGAGGGGAGAACCTTACAGATAGGCCAGAACGAAGGGGGTAACTGCCAGCAAAACGCGGAGGATGGTATACCACCCGCCGCGCAATTGATAGGCATTCCCATTCGTTTGTGCAGCTGACTCTCAACCTCTTGCGTCTATTGCTTTCTCACACGCTCAACAGGCGTTTCGTGGTCGCCATTGACGTACTCAACGACTGTCCTGTGCGTTGCAGTTTGTTCAGCAAACTGGCCCCCAGCCACAGCTGATACAGGGTTTCGGCCAGTTCTCGGGCATCGCCCTGTGGCAGGCTTTTTTCGACCTGGCCCTGTTCGATGCACTCGCTGATGCGCGCCACCACTCGCTCTGCACCATCACGCAAGGTCAGGCGCATGGTTTCGGAAAGGTCAGCCACCTCGGCACTGAGTTTCACCACCAGGCATTCGTCGCCATGGCCTTCCAGGGTGCAGCGATCCTGCCAGCCTTGCCAATAATCCATCAGCCGTTCATGGGCGCTCAGGCCGGGCAGCGTCAGGCGTCGCTCCATGTCGGCCAGATAGTCGACGAAGTAATCCTCGAGCAAGGCCTGGCCGTACAGTTCCTTGGATTTGAAGTAGTGATAGAACGAGCCCTTGGGCACGCCGGCGGTCTGCAGGATCTCGTTCAGGCCGACACTGGTGAAGCCTTTCTCGGCCATCATCCGGTGGCCGGTGTCGAGCAAATGTTGGCGGGTGTCGTCGTAGGTCGGTTTCATGGGGCACGAATTACCAGGCAATAGACCAGTCGTTTATCTCAAAGGAACGCGAGTTTGCCACACCTGTCCATGAAAAACCTTCGAAGAAAAAAATTACTAGACGACTGGTCTAATTGGAAACTATGCTGCGCCCCGACAAACCTTTTCCCGGTGTCGATCCTGTGCGAATCCCTTGCTCATGAACGCCGCCAGACCAACCCAGGGTGCTCTATGAAAATCTTGATGGTTTTGACTTCCCACGATCAACTCGGCAACACCGGCAAGAAAACCGGCTTCTGGCTCGAAGAGTTCGCCGCCCCCTACTACGCCTTCAAGGACGCCGGTGCCGACGTCACACTGGTTTCGCCCGCTGGCGGCCAGCCGCCGCTTGATCCGAAGAGCGACGAGCCCGACGCTCAGACGGCTGAAACCGATCGCTTCCGCCAGGACCCTGCGGCCCAACAGGCACTCGCGAGCACCGGCCGCCTGGCCGACGTCCGCGCCGAAGATTTCGATGCCGTGTTTTATCCAGGTGGCCATGGCCCGCTCTGGGACCTGGCCGAAGACAAGCATTCGATTGCCCTGATCGAAGCCTTCGCACGCAGCAACAAGCCCCATGGCTTCGTCTGCCATGCGCCGGGGGTGCTGCGTCATGTCGTCGACGCAGACGGTAAACCGCTGATCCAGCATCGCGAAGTGACCGGTTTCACCAATTCCGAAGAGGCGGCCGTCGGTTTGACGGATGTCGTACCTTTCCTGATCGAAGACGAGTTTCAGCGTCTTGGCGGTCGCTATTCCAAAGTTGCCGACTGGCAGGTTCATGTAGTGACTGATGGAAAACTGGTGACCGGCCAGAATCCTGCCAGTTCGGCAGCTGTCGCCGAAAAACTGCTGAAGCTGCTGGGCTAGAGCTTTCCGCTACATCCTCGAACAACTGATTCGGACACCGTGTGTGCGTTGCACGGTGTTCTTTTTTCGCCATTTTAATAGTCGACTGGTCTAATAAGACCATGAACAAGGTATTTCCATGAACCACAGCAGTTTCTTTACACCCGTCACCCTGGGCCGCCACATCCTCAAAAACCGCATAGTCCTGCCACCCCTCACCCGCCAGCGCAGCACCCAACCGGGCAATGTCGCCAATGAATTGATGGCCGAGTATTACCAGCAACGTGCCGGTGCCGGTTTGCTGGTGACTGAAGGCACCCAGATCGAGCCTCGTGGGCAGGGATACGCCTGGACTCCAGGCATTCATACACCCGAACAAATCGTCGGGTGGCGCAAGGTCACCGAGGCTGTCCACGCCAGTGACGGCGTGATTTTCGCGCAGCTATGGCATGTCGGTCGCGTATCCCATACTGCCCTGCAACCCAATGGTGACGCACCGGTGTCGGCCTCCGCCATCGCCACCGACCGGGTCAGTGTGTTCATCGAAACCGCGCCCGGTGTGGGCGCTCTGGTTCCGCCGTCCGCGCCTCGAGCGCTGACCACCGATGAAGTCCAGGAACTGGTTCAGCTATACATCCAGGCGGCGCGCAATGCCATGGACGCCGGTTTTGACGGTATCGAACTGCACTGCGCCAATGGTTATCTGGTAAACCAGTTCATCTCCGCCCACAGCAACCTGCGCACCGATCAGTACGGCGGTTCGTTGCACAATCGCCTGCGTTTTCTGCGCGAAGTAGTCGCCGGGGTCGCCAAGTGCATCGGCAAGGAAAAAGTCGGTGTGCGCTTCGCGCCGCTGTTCACCACCACCGATGAAGCGCGGACTTACCTGGGCATGGTCGAGGAAGATCCGCACACCACTTACATCGAAGCGATCAAGGTGCTGCAAGACGTCGGCATTGCTTACCTGTCTATTGCAGAAGCCGACTGGGACGACGCGCCAGTGATGCCGCAAACCTTCCGTCGAGCGGTGCGCGACACCTTCGGCGGCGCGATCATTTACGCGGGTCGCTACAACGCCGAAAGCGGTGCACGCTTGCTGGAATCAGGACTGGCGGATCTCGTGGCTTTCGGTCGTCCGTTCATGGCCAATCCGGACCTGCCCGCGCGCATCGCCAATGACTGGCCGCTGAATTCGCTGAACCCGGCTACGGTGTATGGCGGTGATGCCGAAGGCTATGTGAATTACCCGGTGTACGCAGAGTAGCTTTCGTTGCCAACACTTTTTGCAAGCCCGTTCCGGACCGCCCCTTTGGCTTGATACAGCGCCTGATCTGCCGCAGCGATCAGGCCTTGTACCGTGTCCAGTTGCGACCCTGTGGCGGCCGCAATGCCGATGCTCACACTCACTCGGCCGAATGGACTGGTCCGGTGAGCGATAGGCTCTTGCGCCAAGCGTTTCAGGATTATTTGCGCCACGACCGCTGCGCCGTCCCTCGTCTCGACTAGACGATTTTCAAAGCCTTGAGAATCACCAGCGTACTCTCGGCAAACGCTTGGGCCTGCACGGTCAGTTCGGCAAGGTTTTCTTCCGCGGTGGTCAAGGCCTTGCCATCCTTGAGGAGACCTTCGCCCTGGCCGCCGATGATGCCCCATGCCAGTTGCGCCCATTCAGCCGGGTGCTTTTTGCCTTGCTTGATCGATATCAGGAACAACTGCTGGAAGCGGCTGACCGTCACGCCACCACCGGTCACCGGACTCGCCAGGGTCTGAATCTTGTTGCCATACAACGAACGCTTGCACAGCTGCAGGTTGAGGGTATTGCAGCGGGCCTGCACGAGCTTTTCGGCCGCCTCGCTCTGACAGGGCGCCACGACGCCCATGCCGATCAGCACGTTGAGGGCTTGCTCCACATCGCCATAGGTCAACGAGGGCACGAGATCCAGCAAGTGCCGCAAGGTCTTCGACACATAGGCGTCATCCGCCAATCCCGCAAGCACCGGGCCATAGATCTCTGCCTGCAACGTGGCTGCGCCTGCCGGACCGGTGACATTGGCCGGCACGCTTTCAGCCGCCTGCAACAGGACGAAGCGCGTGCTGAGCATGCGCTCGCGGTGCTCGGAGGCCGACAGCCTGTTGGCGCCACGCACATAGAGGTCCCGACGGAAACTCTGGTTCACAAAGTAGTCACGCGCCTGCTCGCGCATGACGGGATGGTCGATACCTTCCAAAAAGTCCATGCCTTCCGCGCTCAGGTTGAGGGGGTCGACGGAGTCCAGCGGCACGGCTGTCGTGGCGTAATCGAGCTTGGCGGGTGCCAGGGCATCAACCACGTCGGTGAAATACATGCAGTTCCAGTCGCGGTTGAAATACTCATGGGCGACGTACTGGCGGTCCTGACCCTTGATGCTCTGGAGCTTGGCGTCCAGACCCGGTGCGGAGTTGGCATATTTAGGATTTGCAGCCAGCAGCGCTTCGGAAAATTGCAACGCGGCGTCAATACGCTGATCAGGACGCGCAGAGGCCTGACTGGCGAAACGGTCGTGCAGGCTAAACAGCTGGCGCAACGGTGCCTGAGGCGACCAGCCCGGGAAGCAGTTGTAGCTGACGTAGAGCAGACCACCAGGCTTGAGATGACGACGGACGAACTCGACGATCAACTTGTGGTTGTCGCGGCTGACCCAGGTCCAGATGCCATGCAGGCTGATGCTGTCGAACTGAGGTAAGTCATGGCGGGCCAACAACTGCTCGAAGCTGTCGTCATACAGTCGCGCATCGCTGCCCCAGTCTTTAGCCAGTGCGATGGCATGGGACGCCTGACCCGGGTGAAAGTCGGTGCCGACATAAGAACCCGGATTGCCTGCGGCATGGATGTTGATCGAAACGCCCTGACCAAAGCCCAGTTCACAGTGGTAACCGTCGGTGCTCTCCAGCGTGGCGAAACCGCGCAACAGCAGACAATAACGCTGGAAAACCGGATTGATTTCCCGGCTATACCCGTAGGTGTAGCCTTCGTCCGTGAAATATCCCTCGTTCCAGGCATTGCTCATGCGTGCACCCTTTTCTTATATCGGAAGTGAAAGTCGCTCTTATACGGGGTAGTCGTGGCGTATCACAAGAGGAAAAACGTCAGGCAAACGCCTCCTCGATAAACGCCTCCAGCGTTTTTTCTTCGAGGATTTCGATCGAGAAGTGGCCAAAGCGTTTGGGCAGCCAGATGATGCGCGCCCCTGACGGCGATTGCAGGTGTTCGCGGGCCAGCGGTTTACCGTTTTCATCTTCTGGCTGCACGCCTTCGGCGACCAGTTCGTCGTAGGCTTTTTCGATGTCGGGGGTCGAATAGCAGTGACGGTAGATCATGCCCTCGCCTGCGCTATCCAGGAGCTCCCGCAGATTCCCGGCCAATGGCTGAACCAGCATGAAACGCTCCTGCCCGATCAACGCAATCGCATAACGCACATGCAGGCCGCCCCGCTCCCACACCAGCGTCCTGGAGATTCTCGCCTTTAAAATCTTCGCGTAATACGCACAGGCCTCTTCGAGGTTGTTGACGAGTACATCGACGTGACTGAACTTGAGTTGCATGGCCTGCCTCCTGCCGAACGGAGGCTCATGGTAAACATCAACGGGCTCGCTGACGCGAGCAAAAACTTTCCTTCGGGCAAAACAAAACCCCAACTGCTTTCGCAATTGGGGTTTCGGAATTTAATCTTGACGATGACCTACTCTCACATGGGGAAACCCCACACTACCATCGGCGATGCATCGTTTCACTTCTGAGTTCGGGATGGGATCAGGTGGTTCCAACGCTCTATGGTCGTCAAGAAATTCTGGTACTGAGTCGTGACCAGATGGCCTCGCTTCAGCAAATTGGGTATGTGACAGCTTTCGGTGTTTTGTGAACTCGAACTTTCGGTTCATTTTCGTCTTCACACACCGCAATCTGGTCTCTTTCGAGTCTACAGATTGCTTGGGTGTTATATGGTCAAGCCTCACGGGCAATTAGTATTGGTTAGCTCAACGCCTCACAGCGCTTACACACCCAACCTATCAACGTCGTAGTCTTCGACGGCCCTTCAGGGAACTCAAGGTTCCAGTGAGATCTCATCTTGAGGCAAGTTTCCCGCTTAGATGCTTTCAGCGGTTATCTTTCCCGAACATAGCTACCCGGCAATGCCACTGGCGTGACAACCGGAACACCAGAGGTTCGTCCACTCCGGTCCTCTCGTACTAGGAGCAGCCCCTCTCAAATCTCAAACGTCCACGGCAGATAGGGACCGAACTGTCTCACGACGTTCTAAACCCAGCTCGCGTACCACTTTAAATGGCGAACAGCCATACCCTTGGGACCGGCTTCAGCCCCAGGATGTGATGAGCCGACATCGAGGTGCCAAACACCGCCGTCGATATGAACTCTTGGGCGGTATCAGCCTGTTATCCCCGGAGTACCTTTTATCCGTTGAGCGATGGCCCTTCCATACAGAACCACCGGATCACTAAGACCTACTTTCGTACCTGCTCGACGTGTCTGTCTCGCAGTCAAGCGCGCTTTTGCCTTTATACTCTACGACCGATTTCCGACCGGTCTGAGCGCACCTTCGTACTCCTCCGTTACTCTTTAGGAGGAGACCGCCCCAGTCAAACTACCCACCATACACTGTCCTCGATCCGGATAACGGACCTGAGTTAGAACCTCAAAGTTGCCAGGGTGGTATTTCAAGGATGGCTCCACGCGAACTGGCGTCCACGCTTCAAAGCCTCCCACCTATCCTACACAAGCAAATTCAAAGTCCAGTGCAAAGCTATAGTAAAGGTTCACGGGGTCTTTCCGTCTAGCCGCGGATACACTGCATCTTCACAGCGATTTCAATTTCACTGAGTCTCGGGTGGAGACAGCGCCGCCATCGTTACGCCATTCGTGCAGGTCGGAACTTACCCGACAAGGAATTTCGCTACCTTAGGACCGTTATAGTTACGGCCGCCGTTTACCGGGGCTTCGATCAAGAGCTTCGCGTTAGCTAACCCCATCAATTAACCTTCCGGCACCGGGCAGGCGTCACACCCTATACGTCCACTTTCGTGTTTGCAGAGTGCTGTGTTTTTAATAAACAGTCGCAGCGGCCTGGTATCTTCGACCGGCGTGGGCTTACGCAGCAAGTGCTTCACCCTCACCGGCGCACCTTCTCCCGAAGTTACGGTGCCATTTTGCCTAGTTCCTTCACCCGAGTTCTCTCAAGCGCCTTGGTATTCTCTACCCAACCACCTGTGTCGGTTTGGGGTACGGTTCCTGGTTATCTGAAGCTTAGAAGCTTTTCTTGGAAGCATGGCATCAACCACTTCGTCGCCTAAAGGCAACTCGTCATCAGCTCTCGGCCTTGGAATCCCGGATTTACCTAAGATTCCAGCCTACCACCTTAAACTTGGACAACCAACGCCAAGCTGGCCTAGCCTTCTCCGTCCCTCCATCGCAATAACCAGAAGTACAGGAATATTAACCTGTTTTCCATCGACTACGCTTTTCAGCCTCGCCTTAGGGACCGACTAACCCTGCGTCGATTAACGTTGCGCAGGAAACCTTGGTCTTTCGGCGTGGGTGTTTTTCACACCCATTGTCGTTACTCATGTCAGCATTCGCACTTCTGATACCTCCAGCAAGCTTCTCAACTCACCTTCACAGGCTTACAGAACGCTCCTCTACCGCATCACTTACGTGATACCCGTAGCTTCGGTGTATGGTTTGAGCCCCGTTACATCTTCCGCGCAGGCCGACTCGACTAGTGAGCTATTACGCTTTCTTTAAAGGGTGGCTGCTTCTAAGCCAACCTCCTAGCTGTCTAAGCCTTCCCACATCGTTTCCCACTTAACCATAACTTTGGGACCTTAGCTGACGGTCTGGGTTGTTTCCCTTTTCACGACGGACGTTAGCACCCGCCGTGTGTCTCCCATGCTCGGCACTTGTAGGTATTCGGAGTTTGCATCGGTTTGGTAAGTCGGGATGACCCCCTAGCCGAAACAGTGCTCTACCCCCTACAGTGATACATGAGGCGCTACCTAAATAGCTTTCGAGGAGAACCAGCTATCTCCGAGCTTGATTAGCCTTTCACTCCGATCCACAGGTCATCCGCTAACTTTTCAACGGTAGTCGGTTCGGTCCTCCAGTCAGTGTTACCTAACCTTCAACCTGCCCATGGATAGATCGCCCGGTTTCGGGTCTATTCCCAGCGACTAGACGCCCTATTAAGACTCGCTTTCGCTACGCCTCCCCTATTCGGTTAAGCTCGCCACTGAAAATAAGTCGCTGACCCATTATACAAAAGGTACGCAGTCACAGAACAAAGTCTGCTCCCACTGCTTGTACGCATACGGTTTCAGGATCTATTTCACTCCCCTCTCCGGGGTTCTTTTCGCCTTTCCCTCACGGTACTAGTTCACTATCGGTCAGTCAGTAGTATTTAGCCTTGGAGGATGGTCCCCCCATATTCAGACAAAGTTTCTCGTGCTCCGTCCTACTCGATTTCATGACTAAGAGATTTTCGCGTACAGGGCTATCACCCACTATGGCCGCACTTTCCAGAGCGTTCCGCTAATCTCAAAGCCACTTAAGGGCTAGTCCCCGTTCGCTCGCCACTACTAAGGGAATCTCGGTTGATTTCTTTTCCTCAGGGTACTTAGATGTTTCAGTTCCCCTGGTTCGCCTCTTGCACCTATGTATTCAGTACAAGATAACCATCTTGTGATGGCTGGGTTCCCCCATTCAGACATCTCCGGATCAAAGTCTGTTTGCCGACTCCCCGAAGCTTTTCGCAGGCTACCACGTCTTTCATCGCCTCTGACTGCCAAGGCATCCACCGTATGCGCTTCTTCACTTGACCATATAACCCCAAGCAATCTGGTTATACTGTGAAGACGACATTCGCCGAAAATTCGAATTTCTCAACTAAGAGAACTCACAAATTTTACCTTAGCCTGATCACCACCAGTGAAAGTGGATCTCAGTCTATCTTTCTATCACATACCCAAATTTTTAAAGAACGAACTAGTCAAAGACTAGAAATCAACATTCACCATCACAACGATGGAATGCTCATTTCTAAGCTCTTACTTCAGAAGCAGTAGTGGTGGAGCCAAGCGGGATCGAACCGCTGACCTCCTGCGTGCAAGGCAGGCGCTCTCCCAGCTGAGCTATGGCCCCGTATTTCTACAGGCGTTTCCCACACAAAATTGGTGGGTCTGGGCAGATTCGAACTGCCGACCTCACCCTTATCAGGGGTGCGCTCTAACCAACTGAGCTACAGACCCAATTTCGGGCTGCTTCTTTCGTCTTCTTCAATGAATCAAGCAATTCGTGTGGGAACTTATGGAGCAGCTGATGTCGTCGATTAAGGAGGTGATCCAGCCGCAGGTTCCCCTACGGCTACCTTGTTACGACTTCACCCCAGTCATGAATCACACCGTGGTAACCGTCCCCCCGAAGGTTAGACTAGCTACTTCTGGTGCAACCCACTCCCATGGTGTGACGGGCGGTGTGTACAAGGCCCGGGAACGTATTCACCGCGACATTCTGATTCGCGATTACTAGCGATTCCGACTTCACGCAGTCGAGTTGCAGACTGCGATCCGGACTACGATCGGTTTTATGGGATTAGCTCCACCTCGCGGCTTGGCAACCCTTTGTACCGACCATTGTAGCACGTGTGTAGCCCAGGCCGTAAGGGCCATGATGACTTGACGTCATCCCCACCTTCCTCCGGTTTGTCACCGGCAGTCTCCTTAGAGTGCCCACCATAACGTGCTGGTAACTAAGGACAAGGGTTGCGCTCGTTACGGGACTTAACCCAACATCTCACGACACGAGCTGACGACAGCCATGCAGCACCTGTCTCAATGTTCCCGAAGGCACCAATCCATCTCTGGAAAGTTCATTGGATGTCAAGGCCTGGTAAGGTTCTTCGCGTTGCTTCGAATTAAACCACATGCTCCACCGCTTGTGCGGGCCCCCGTCAATTCATTTGAGTTTTAACCTTGCGGCCGTACTCCCCAGGCGGTCAACTTAATGCGTTAGCTGCGCCACTAAGAGCTCAAGGCTCCCAACGGCTAGTTGACATCGTTTACGGCGTGGACTACCAGGGTATCTAATCCTGTTTGCTCCCCACGCTTTCGCACCTCAGTGTCAGTATCAGTCCAGGTGGTCGCCTTCGCCACTGGTGTTCCTTCCTATATCTACGCATTTCACCGCTACACAGGAAATTCCACCACCCTCTACCATACTCTAGCTCGCCAGTTTTGGATGCAGTTCCCAGGTTGAGCCCGGGGATTTCACATCCAACTTAACGAACCACCTACGCGCGCTTTACGCCCAGTAATTCCGATTAACGCTTGCACCCTCTGTATTACCGCGGCTGCTGGCACAGAGTTAGCCGGTGCTTATTCTGTCGGTAACGTCAAAACAGCAAAGTATTAATTTACTGCCCTTCCTCCCAACTTAAAGTGCTTTACAATCCGAAGACCTTCTTCACACACGCGGCATGGCTGGATCAGGCTTTCGCCCATTGTCCAATATTCCCCACTGCTGCCTCCCGTAGGAGTCTGGACCGTGTCTCAGTTCCAGTGTGACTGATCATCCTCTCAGACCAGTTACGGATCGTCGCCTTGGTGAGCCATTACCTCACCAACTAGCTAATCCGACCTAGGCTCATCTGATAGCGCAAGGCCCGAAGGTCCCCTGCTTTCTCCCGTAGGACGTATGCGGTATTAGCGTTCCTTTCGAAACGTTGTCCCCCACTACCAGGCAGATTCCTAGGCATTACTCACCCGTCCGCCGCTGAATCCAGGAGCAAGCTCCCTTCATCCGCTCGACTTGCATGTGTTAGGCCTGCCGCCAGCGTTCAATCTGAGCCATGATCAAACTCTTCAGTTCAAACATCTTTGGGTTTTTAAGAAACCCTAAACTTGGCTCAGCAATCGTTGGTTACATCTTTGATTTCTCGCGGAGTAACTTGTGATGCTGATAATCTTGTTGACTATCAGTCTGACTCCACAAGCACCCACACGAATTGCTTGATTCAGTTGTTAAAGAGCGGTTGGTTAAGATCTTTCGCCTCAACCGAGGCGCGCATTCTACAGCAGCCTCATTTGCTGTCAAGTGATTATTTTCAGAAGTTTTCGAAGATTTCTTCAACAACTTCAACCACTTGCGCTTCCGATCTCTCGTTAGCGGGAGGCGAATTCTACAGCGTTACACGCTGCTGTCAACACCTCTTTTTCTCCGCTTTCGACCGAGAAGATCGAACCGTTGAAAGCACCCAACAAACCGGCATTTCCAACTCCTTCCAGGCTTCGATGAACTGAAGCGACCCGCTCTCGAAACCTACTTAACTCATTGAATCTCAAGGAGTTTTCCGTTTCTACTGCGCCGGAAGTGGGGCGAATTATAGAGACTCAAAATCTGCCGTCAACCCTTAATTTGCGTTTTCTATCAAGAGAGGGAAAAAGGCCGCTTCTATATAGACGCGAACGTATCGCTACCACTGAATGCCGACCCCGCCTACACATCCGTAATCAACCAATCACCATCGCATACACCGACCGGTCGATATTCCCCCCGGACAGAATCACCCCGACCTTCTTCCCCTCCATCCTCCCACGCTCCTGCATCAACGCAGCCAACGCTGAGGCGCCTGCACCCTCTGCAAGGTTATGGGTATCGGTGTAATACACACGCATGGCTTCGGCAATCTCGCCTTCGCTGACCGAGATGATCCTCGCCGCCCCTTCCTTATAGATGTCGAACGCCTGCGCAATCGGCTTGCGCACAGCCAGGCCATCGGCAAAGGTATTCGCCGACGCCGTTTCGCAGATCACATTCGCTTCGAACGACAGCTTGGCAGCTGCGGCCTCCGTCGACACCACCCCCACCACTTCAGTATTCAGTCCTAGCGCGTCGCGAGCAGCGATGACACCACAGATCCCCGATCCGCAGCCGATGGGCACGTAAACCGTATCCAGATCCGGCGCCGTAACGAACAGCTCCAGCGCATAGGTCGCCACGCCCTTGACCAGTTCAACGTGAAACGGCGGCACCAGAAAAAGGTCATGCTCCTGCGCCAGGCGCGCCGCCTCTTCACGGGCCTCGTCAAAATCACGCCCGTACTCGACCACCTCACCACCAAAGCCGCGCATGGCATTGTTCTTTTCCACCGAGTTGCCCTGCGGTACTACGATCAACGCTTTCAGGCCCACCGCCCGCGCTGCCAGCGCCAGACTCTGACCGTGATTGCCGCGCGTCGCGGAGACGATGCCTTTGACAGCCGGATGCTCACGACGCAGCCAGTGCATGAAGGTGATACCACCACGCACCTTGAAGGCGCCGGTCGGTGTGTGATTTTCATGCTTGACCCAAACGGTGCAGCCCAACCGCTCGGCCAGCAACGGCCAACGGTATTGGGCGGTAGGCGGCATCACCTGGTAAACCTGGCGGGCAGCGTTTTCGATGTCGTCGCGAGTGAATGTGTGCATTTAGATGGCTCCCTGGACTTTGGCCCAGTCTAGGCACGGACGCACCACGTCGGCTTTCAAAAAACCGACCTGACTTTTATCCGACCTCTTCTCTACTATGGTGCTCATGAACCATCGAAACCGGCGCCACCCCATAACCGTCGCTGAACCGATACGTCGTATCGAGGCCGGTCCGTGGGCGATCGAGCTGCTGCCGGGCGCAGCCTACTCGGCGCGGTACGTGGCGACCCAGTCAGCGATCGGCTTTGCCTTCGACAGCCAGCACGGCGTGCACGCCATTGGTACTGACCGGATACGCCCCTTCGATGCGATGCCCAATGGCCTGGCGTTTGTTCCGGCTGGATGTGACGTGCTGTCCGAGTCGCCCATGGGCGGCGAGTACCTGCGAGTGATACGCACCGACGGCACAGCACTGGCGGGTGACCGGGCGTTCAACAATCGCATCGACCCGCAGGCCATTCACCTCGCGTCGCGAATGCGCAGTGCGTTGCTGCATGCCTCTCTGGAGGATGACTGGGAAAGCTGGGCGCTCGGTCTGGCGGAACGGGTCGAAGGTCATGAAGCGGTGTCGCCTCCAGGCTCGATCACCAGCAGCCGCATGCGCCTGCTGGATGAATTCATCGACGCCGGTCTCGGCAATCCGCTCGCCGTCCCGGCGATGGCGCAATTGCTGGAGTTGTCCGAGGGTTACTTCATGCGTGCCTTCAAGCAGGCAACCGGCAAAAGCCCCCACAGTTACCTGATCGACAGACGATTGGCCAAAGCCCGAGCGTCAATGCGCGATACAACGGACAGTCTTTCGCAGATCGCCCTCGCCTGCGGTTTCAACTCGCAGGCGCATATGACCACAGTCTTCAAACAGCGCCTCGGCGTGAGTCCGGCGCAATTGCGCACAGGTTCGCGCCCACGCTCTGCCGCTGACGAACAGTATTCTTCTATATAGAGGGAGTGGCCGGCGACGATGTGGCCACATGATATTCCTCGCAACCGATGAGGTCCGTTTCATGAGCAAGGCGCCCTACGCTCCACCCAAGGTCTGGAAACACATCGCTCCGTCCGGCGGCCAGTTCGCCAGCATCAATCGCCCGATTGCCGGGCCGACGCACGACAAGACGCTGCCGACCGGCAAACACCCGTTGCAGCTGTACTCACTAGCCACGCCCAACGGCGTGAAAGTGACCATCCTGCTTGAGGAGTTGCTGGCGCTTGGGCGCACCGACGCCGAGTACGACGCCTGGCTGATCCGCATCAACGAGGGCGACCAGTTCTCCAGCGGCTTTGTCGAGATCAACCCCAATTCGAAAATTCCGGCGCTGCTGGATCGCAGTGTAGAACCGGCCATTCGCGTCTTCGAATCCGGCTCGATCCTGCTCTATCTGGCGGAAAAATTTGGCGCCTTCCTGCCCACCGACCTGGCGGGACGCACCGAAACCCTGAACTGGCTGTTCTGGCAGATGGGCTCGGCGCCGTATCTGGGCGGTGGCTTCGGGCATTTCTATGCGTATGCGCCGGAAAAGCTCGAATACCCGATCAACCGCTTCACCATGGAAACCAAGCGGCAGCTGGATGTGCTCGATCGCCGCCTGAGCGAAAGCCCCTACCTTGCCGGCAACGAATACACCATCGCCGACATCGCGGTCTGGCCTTGGTACGGGCAATTGGTGCGCAACAACGTGTACTCCGCCGCCGAGTTTCTTTCTGCCCATGAATACGTCCACGTGCAGCGCTGGGCGCAAGAGATTGCCGAACGGCCTGCGGTGATTCGTGGCCAGCGCGTCAACCGGACGTGGGGCGATGAAGCGAGCCAGGTTCCAGAGCGACATCAAGCAAGCGATCTGGATTGAGCTTCGCCTGATACGACGCGACGTCCGGTGCGGGTGTATCGGGCGTTGCGTTCGCTACACCAACAGGTCGACCCACTGCCCCGGCGTCATCTTCGTCACCATCAGCAGCACGATCACGAACATCCCCAGAAAACCGGCAACATCCATCCAGAACCATTTTCGGCAGCTCGATGTCAGGCATCTCAATCAAATGCCGATCAAATGCCGGCTGACAATGCTGCCGAAACTCCCATAACCGCCGACCACTAAAACCCTGAGTGTCACGCAATGCTTCCTTGAATGGATGACTGATTTCAGTCGGACGGCTTTTACTTACGCGGCCTGCCGACGCATCGTCAGAATCGCAGCCCCGAAACCAATAAACGTAGTCCCCACTACGCGACTGACCCATCGGGACAGTGCAGGCCGGGTCAGCACGCCCTTGGCGCGGGAGGCGAGCGCGGCGTAGAGCGTCAGGGATGTCACCGACAACGCCATAAAAATCGAGGTGAGGATCAGAAACTGCGGCAGCAATGTCGCGCCCTGATCGATGAACTGCGGAAACAGTGCAGTGAAGAACATTGTCGCCTTGGGATTGGTCACGGCCGTCAGGAACGCTGACTTGTACAGTTTGCTGCGAGTGGGCCGGACTTTCTTCGACTCATCTTCCACGCTCTCGGGGAGCATCGAATCCTTTCTGAACATCTGCCGGATCCCGAGGTAGAACAGATAACCGGCACCGATGATTTTCACCGCGTTGAACAGCATTTCGGAACTGGCCAGCAACGCCCCCAGGCCGAGCATCGCCGCAGCCGACAGACAGACAGAACAGACCGCTGGCATTGCCGAGAGATGACCAGATCGCGCTACGCTGACCGTGGGCCAGGCTGTTGTTGATCGCCATCAGGGTCGCAGGCCCCGGGCTTGCGATGGCAATCGCGGCAACCAGGGTAAAGGCCAGAATCGAGTGAGAATCCATTTTCCATGCTCGTTGGGGTGAGGTGGCCGCATATTACAGGAGCACGCGGGACAACGGACCTCCGGCCGCTACGCTTTACTTCTCGGTGTCAGCGGCCCAATGATGGAAAACGGCACCGGCCTCGAATAACGACAACGGAGGGTCGTCCACCGATCATGAACATTCTTTACGACGAACAGGTCGACGGCGTTTTGCCCGACGTCGACAAAGCTGCACTGTTGCAAGCCCTGCAGCGCCAGTGGCCGGATCTTGAAGTCCTGCATCAGCTTGAAGAACTCAAGCCGTATGAGTGCGATGGCCTCTCCGCCTATCGCACCACGCCCTTGCTGGTGGTACTGCCACGGCACATCGATGAAGTTCAGGGCGTGTTACGGATCTGCCATGAGCGGCGGGTTCCGGTGGTGGCCAGAGGCGCCGGGACCGGTTTGTCCGGCGGTGCCCTGCCGCTGGAAAAAGGCGTGTTGCTGGTAATGGCGCGTTTCAACAACATCCTGCACATCGACCCTGAAGCCCGCACCGCGCGGGTTCAACCCGGGGTGCGCAACCTGGCGATTTCCCAGGCCGCTGCGCCTTTCGGGCTGTATTACGCGCCTGATCCTTCCTCGCAAATCGCCTGCTCCATCGGCGGCAATGTGGCGGAAAACGCCGGCGGCGTGCATTGCCTCAAGTACGGCCTGACCGTGCACAACCTGCTCAAGATCGAGATCCTCACCGTCGATGGTGAACGCCTTACGCTGGGTTCGGAGGCACTGGACTCTCCCGGCTTCGACCTGTTGGCACTGTTCACCGGCTCCGAGGGGCTGCTCGGCGTCATCACCGAAGTCACGGTCAAACTCTTGCCCAAACCCCAGACTGCCAAAGTGCTGCTGGCAGCATTCAACTCCGTGGAAAAGGCCGGCCGCGCCGTGGCCGACATCATCGCCGCCGGCATCATTCCCGGTGGCCTGGAGATGATGGACAACCTGGCGATCCGCGCCGCCGAAGACTTCATCCACGCCGGTTATCCGGTGGATGCCGAAGCCATTCTGCTTTGCGAACTCGATGGCGTTGAGGCTGATGTCCACGATGACTGCGCGCGGGTCCGGCAAGTGCTCGAACACGCCGGCGCCACCGAGTTGCGCCAGGCCCGGGACGAGGCCGAGCGCGTGCGATTCTGGGCCGGACGCAAGAATGCCTTCCCCGCCGTGGGCCGGTTGTCGCCGGACTATTACTGCATGGACGGCACCATTCCACGCCGCAAGCTACCCGGCGTACTGCACGCGATTGCGCAGCTTTCAGCCGAATATGGCTTGCGGGTTGCCAACGTCTTCCATGCCGGCGACGGCAACATGCATCCACTGATTCTGTTCGACGCCAATCAGCCCGGCGAACTGGAACGTGCCGAAGCGCTGGGCGGCAAGATCCTCGAATTGTGCGTGAAGGTTGGCGGCAGCATCACCGGTGAACACGGCGTGGGCCGGGAAAAAATCAACCAGATGTGCGCGCAGTTCAACCGTGATGAGCTGACCCTGTTCCACGCCGTAAAAGCAGCCTTCGACCCCGGCGGCCTGCTCAATCCCGGCAAAAACATTCCGACCCTGCATCGCTGCGCCGAATTCGGTGCCCTGCACGTGCACCACGGGCAATTGCCCTTCCCCGAACTGGAGCGGTTCTGATGGGTGATACCAAGGATTTCGATGACAGCGCCGCGCTGCTCGAACAGGTCAACCGGGCACTGGAAACTGCTACGCCGCTGCGTATCCAGGGGGCGAACAGCAAGGCGTTTCTCGGACGCATCATCGGTGGCGAGATTCTCGACACCCGCGCCCATCGCGGCATCGTCAGCTACGACCCGACCGAACTGGTGATCACCGCACGCTGCGGTACCCCGCTGGCAGAACTGCTGGCTGTGCTGGACGGCTCGCAACAGATGCTGGCGTGCGAACCGCCCGCCTTCGCCGACGACGCCACGGTCGGCGGCATGATCGCCACGGGCCTGTCCGGGCCGCGTCGACCGTGGTCGGGATCGGTGCGCGATTTCGTGCTGGGCACACGGATCATCACGGGGCATGGCAAGCATCTGCGCTTCGGCGGCGAAGTCATGAAAAACGTCGCCGGCTACGACCTGTCGCGCCTGATGACCGGCAGTTACGGCTCGCTGGGGGTCACCACGGAAGTTTCGCTCAAGGTGCTGCCCAAATCGCGCGCGTGCCTGAGCCTCAGTCTGGAAATGACCGGCGAACAAGCCCTGCTGCGTCTGGCCGAATGGGGCCAGCAGCCGTTGCCGATCAGCGCCGCGTGTCACGATGGCCGGCAATTGCGCTTGCGTCTGGAGGGTGGTGAAGGTTCAGTGGCGGCCGCCCATGATCGCCTTGGCGGAGAGCTGATCGACAGTTCCTTCTGGGCCGACCTCAACGAGCAACGCCTGGGCTTCTTCGATGAAGACCAACCGCTCTGGCGCCTGTCCGTGCCGCTCAATACGCCGCCGCTGAACCTGCCCGGCGAGCAGTGGCTCGACTGGGGCGGCGCGCAACGCTGGCTCAAATCGACAGCCGAAGCGGCGACCATTCGCAAAGTGGTCGGCGAAGTCGGCGGACATGCGACCTGCTACAGCCACGGCCTGATCGATGAACCGTTCCATCCTCTGACGCCCGCCCTGCTGCACTATCACCGCCAACTCAAACGACAACTCGACCCCCGGGGCATTTTCAACCCCGGGCGTCTGTACGCGGAGCTTTGAGCCATGCAGACCACCCTCAGCCCGCAAGCCCGACAACTGCCCCGCGCCGAAGAGGCCGAAAGCATCCTCCGCACATGCGTTCATTGCGGATTCTGCAACGCGACCTGCCCGACTTATCAATTGCTCGGCGATGAACTGGACGGCCCGCGCGGACGCATCTATTTGATCAAACAGGTGCTTGAAGGCAACGAAGTCACGGCGAAAACCCAGCAACACCTGGATCGCTGCCTGTCGTGCCGCAACTGTGAAACCACCTGCCCTTCCGGCGTGGATTATCACAACCTGCTCGACATCGGCCGAGCGGTGGTCGACGCCGCCGTCCCGCGGCCGCTCGGGCAGCGCCTGTTGCGTGAAGGGTTGCGAAACATCGTGCCCAATCCGCGGTTGTTCAAAGGGTTGGTCAATGGCGGTCAGATATTACGGGCGCTACTGCCCGATGCCCTGCAAGACAAACTGCCACGCAACGCGGTGATGCCTGCATCACGTCCCGTCATCTCACATGCAAGGCAAGTGCTGATGCTGGAGGGTTGCGTGCAGCCGGGCTTGTCACCCAATACCAATGCAGCAGCGGCACGGGTGCTGGATCGTCTGGGCATCAGCGTGATCCCGGCCCGCGAGGCTGGTTGTTGTGGCGCGGTGGATTATCACCTCGCCGCCCAGGCCACCGGCCTTGACCGCGCCCGTCACAATATTGATGCGTGGTGGCCGGCCATCGAGCGGGGTGCAGAGGCGATCGTGCAGACCGCCAGCGGTTGCGGTGCGTTCATCAAGGATTATGGGCATTTGCTCGGTGCCGATCCGGTCTACGCCGAGAAGGCAAGACGTGTCAGCACGCTGGCCCGGGATCTGGTGGAAGTGCTAAGAGACGAACCGCTCGAATCCCTCGGCATCCACGCCGATCAGCGCCTGGCCTTTCACTGTCCCTGTACTTTGCAACACGCGCAGAAACTGGGCGGTGCGGTGGAGTCGGTGCTGACTCGACTGGGCTTCAACCTCACGACTGTGCCGGACGCACATCTGTGCTGTGGCTCGGCAGGCACCTACTCACTGACTCAGCCAACACTGGCCCGGCAGTTGCGCGAGCAAAAACTCAATGCCCTGGAAAGCGGCCATCCGGACGTCATCGTCACCGCCAATATCGGCTGTCAGGCGCACCTCGACGGTGCGGGGCGCACGCCGGTCCGGCACTGGATCGAATTGGTGGATGCCGCGCTGCCTTCGCTGACCGAGGCGTAGGATCGCTGGCGAGGGCCAAACGATGGGCGAAAAAAAACCGCCTTTGCGGGGCGGTTTTTCGGTAAGCCTTAGTTTGCGGCTGGGCTTGATGCATCTCACGGACAGCACTGACGTAGCGGAATACTATTTATCTTTGGCGTTCGTTGCAACGTTATTTTGCATGTGTATTGAATGTCATTATGTGAAGCCAAGGGCGGTCTTGACGGGCATTCAGAAGGCCTGATCATGCTGACAGAAATAACGAATTACAAAACTTGTCAGGCCTTTATCCAGGATCCTCAAAATCCCGTCATAAGACAGGTTAGTATGCGGACGCTCACTCGACAGTGCATACGTGAGGTTTGGCTGGAACCATAACGGTTTCATGCCCTTCGACACGGTTTTGCACCCGTGCCGGAATGATGGCTCGGAGGGATCACAACCGGCCGCCTCACGGACAGCACTGACCTGTCTGTCCGAAGGCACACATGATCCGGTAAGTGCGCTGGAGGTTTGGCCCCCGACCTGGAGGCCAAAACGTATGAAGCTGTTGCTGCGTACGCTGAGCCTCGTATGGAGATTGTTTCAAGCGTTCCGCTTCTACGAATTCCTGCGAGACCATTTCAACGATCTGAAGTAACCGGTCGTTGATGCGGGAAGAAGCCCGTTTCAGTTTCGGCTGAAACGGGCTTTTTTATGCGCGTTAATAGCTGTCATAAATAGGACTTACCTGAAAACCTCTGTAGGACATTTCATTAATCACTTCGAAGACCTACGAACTTATTACCGCGACACGGGCAGCACCCTTCGCGCCACGCCACTCAGCCTGGTTATGAGCTAATAACCCCTTCATTAAACGGTCGCTCAAACGTTGTACTAGGATAGGATCCAAATTTCCCGATTTGTGGTCGCCGGCCAAGGACATCAGCCGGAGAGTCGGGAAAGCGCAATTCCCCCATTGCTACTCATGGATGAAACACATGAACTCACATCTGTTCCCTCACATCGGCAAAGTCATCGCCAGCACCGGCAGCCGGCATTTTCCGCGGATGCTGCATGACCTGATCCTCACCCAACTGGCCGTGGATGCCACACATATCCGGCAGATGCGCGTGGAGCCGGTCGGACGTGCGCAACCTCGCACCGATCCTGAATGCGCCAAAGAGGCGACGCTGACGGCCGAGACGGTGTATTCCGAACTGAGCACCGATCCCGGCAGCAGCGACGTGCCCGCCCCTGAACCCTCCACGGTCACCGATGCTTCGCAGTTGCACCTGACCCGACGCAAGGACGGTTACCGTTATGTGATTTCCGTGTACCGCTGCGGGCCGTCGAAGCGGTTTTCCGCCCGGGAGCGCAGCCTGTTACAGGACATCTCCCCGGTATTGCTGCCGATGGTGGAAAAGCACATCCACGCGCTGCAACCGGCGAATGCGGATCCCGAGGCGCAAGCCGCAGCGACCGAAGCATCGCTCCAAGGCCTGGAAACCCTGCGATTGCGTTTTTGCGAGCGCGTGCAGCAACTGGGCCTGAGCCTGTCAAACCGGGAAATGGAAGTGTGCGTCGGCCTGCTTGCCGGCCGCACCGCGCCTGAACTGGCCGAACAGTTGCAACTGAAGGTCAACACCGTCGAGAGCTACCTCAAGCGTGCCGCCATCAAACTGGGAATCAGCGGCCGCCATTCGCTGATGCGCTGGATGTATTCACCTGAAGACTGCCCTGCCGCCTGCGATCCGTCCAACGCGGCCTGATCGTTCGCGCGCCTGTAAATAAACCGCCGCCCTGCCAGGGACGGCGGTTTTTTCATATCCACCTTTCAGTCGCGCGCCAATGCCTCGATCGGGTCGAGCCGCGACGCATTGCGTGCCGGCACGAAGCCGAACACGATGCCGATCAGCGTCGAACAGATCACCGCCGTGAGCACCGAGGTCAGCGAGAACACCATTTCCCACTCCTTGATGAACAACGAGAACAGATGACCGATGGCGTAACTCAACGAAATACCGATGGCCCCGCCGAGCAGACAGACCATCACCGCCTCCACCAGAAACTGCTGACGGATGTCCGACTGCCGCGCCCCCACCGCCATGCGAATACCGATCTCGCGGGTACGTTCGGTGACTGATACCAGCATGATATTCATCACGCCGATGCCGCCGACCACCAGCGAAATCACCGCAATCAGCGACAGCAACAAGGCCAGTGAGCGGCTGGTTTTCTGCACGGTCTGCATCACGCTGTCGAGGTTGTTGGTAAAGAAGTCCTTGGTGCCGTGACGCTGCAGCATCAGTTTGTTGACGTTGTCTTCCACCACCTTGCTCGGCTGGCCGTCCTTGATCCGCACGCTGATGCTGTCCAGGTAACGCTGGCCCAACAGCCGCCCGGCTGCGGTTTCATAGGGCACCCATACGTTGAGCGACTTGCTCGACGAGAAGATGTTCTTGTTCTCCGCCGCCACGCCAATCACGGTGCACGGCAGGTTGCCGATCAGGATCACCTGCCCCAGCGGATCGACTCCTTCGCCGAACAATCGATGGCGGGTGTTGTGATCGATCACCACCACCTGCGCCTGGCGCCGGGCATCGCTTTCGCTGAATGCAATGCCCGACTCCATCTTGATTCCGCGCACCTGAAAGTACAGATCGCTGACGCCGTTGACCTGGGCATCGAGGTCAATGTTGCGATAGCGCAGCAACAGATTGCGCCCGACCACCGGCGTGGCGCTGTCGACGTAATACAGCTGATTGAGCGCGGCCACATCCGCCGGCACCAGGGTTTCGATGGCCGCCGAGCGGCTGTCGCCGAAACTGGTGCCGGAATAGATATCGATGGTGTTGCTGCCGATGGCCTGAATGTCCTTGAGCACATAGCGCTTGGCCCCTTCGCCGATGGCCGAGATCGACACCACCGAGGTGATACCGATAACGATCCCGAGCATGGTCAGCAAGGTGCGCATCCGATGGGAGATCAGCGCGACCCAGGCCATGTTGAACGCTTCCTTGAACAACCCGAGGCTGGCCACCAGACGCCGCGCTGCCGTGGACTTGGGCACCGCGTCCTCATTGGTCAGTGCCGTGGTGTCGCGCTCGTTACGCCGGTCGCTGAGGATTTCGCCGTCGCTGACTTCGATGATGCGCTCGGCGTTGGCCGCGACCTTGGGGTCGTGAGTCACCAGAATCACCGTGTGCCCGGCCGCGTGCAGCTCCAGCAGAATCCGCATCACCTCCTTGCCGCTGGTGGTATCGAGGGCGCCGGTGGGCTCGTCCGCGAGAATCACTTCGCCGCCGTTCATCAGCGCCCGGGCGATACTCACCCGCTGCTGCTGACCGCCCGATAGCTGGCTCGGGCGATGCGTCAGATGCCCTTCCAGCCCAAGGCGCGCCAACAATTCACGGGCCCGCGCATGCCGTTGTGGCTCCGGCGTGCCGGCGTAGATCGCCGGCATCTCGACGTTGTGCATAGCACTCAGATGCGGCAGCAAGTGGTAGCGCTGGAAGATGAAGCCGAAATAGTCACGACGCAGTTCGGCCAGCGCCTGATTGTCCAGATCCCGGGTTTCCCGGCCATTGATCTTGTAGCTGCCGGCCGTGGCGTAATCTAGGCAGCCGAGAATGTTCATCAAGGTCGATTTGCCGGAGCCCGAGGCGCCGATGATCGCCACCATTTCCCCGGCGTGGATCGTCAGGTTGATGTTCTTAAGCGCCAGAAATTCACGGTCGCCCGCAGTGAAACTGCGGCTGATGCCGGTCAGTTGCAGCAGAGGTTCGGTCATGCTCATGCCCCTGCCACTTTCGTCACCGGATCACCGATCACCACCCGGTCACCTTCGGCCAGACCGTCGTTGACCTGCACCTTGACGTTGTTATTGATCCCGGTCTGCACATTGCGCGACTGCGCCTGGCCCTTGGCGTCCAACACCCGCACCGGGAAACTGCCGTCGTTGTTGCGCGGACCCAGCGCCGCGACCGGAATCGTCAGCACCGATTTGGCGGTGTCGAGCACCACCCGCACCTGAGCCGTCATGGAAATACGCAGACGATGATCGGGGTTCGGTACTTCGAACAACGCGTTGTAGAACACCGCCGTGTTCTGCTTCGGCGTGCCGGCGGGCGGGGTTTCGAGGAAGTTCTGCGGCGCAGGCTCGGTACCGCGCAGCTTGCCGTAATAACGCTTGTCCTCGCCGAGAATGGTGAAATACACCTCCTGCCCCGGCGCGATGTGAATGACGTCGGCCTCCGACACCTGAGCCTTGACGGTCATGGTGTCCAGGTCCGCCAGTTTGAGCAGGATCGGCGCCAGTTGGTTGGCGATCACGGTCTGTCCTTCCTGAGTCACGATGCCCACCACATCGCCGTCGATGGGCGCGACGATCCGCGTGTAGGCCAGGTTGACCTTGGCGGTGTCGATCTGGATATGCGCACTCTTGATCTGCGCGTCCAGCGACAACAGATTGGCCTGCTGCACTTCGTAGTTCGATTGCGCGGTTTCGAAATCCTGCCGCGAAATCGAGGCGTCCTCCTGCAGGTTCTGATAGCGCTCGTAGATCGCCTTGGTCTGGCGCAGCTGAGCCTGAGTCGCCCGACGCTGGGCTTGCAGATTCTCCTCATCGACCTGTGCCTGACGCAGGGTGTTCTGCAGCACCAGCGGATCGATTTCTGCGAGCCACTGGCCCTTCTTGACCTTGTCGCCGACCTTGACCTTGAGCGACTTCAACTGGCCCGAAACCTGGGCACCGACGTCCACCTGCTTGATGCCCTCCAGCAAACCGGTGGCCAACACTGCGTTTTCAATGTCAGCGCGTTCGACCGTGGCGGTCAGGTATTGCGGTGCCTCGGCCGGCGCCTGCACCGTGTAGAACACCAACCCGGCCACCAGCGTCAACGCGACTCCCAGACCGACTTTGCGCAACTTCGACTGTTCCATAAATGACCACAATTCCGTTCAGGGTTGAGCCCGGCCAGCGGCCGGGTTCCAGGATAAAGACTTCACTCAGGACAACACTTGACCCGCCGCCACCGTCAGCCCGTCATGCCACCACGCCGCGAGGCTGAAGACGTTGGGCGCCTTGAGAATCGTGAAGTGGTTGCCGGGGCCGTACCACACCGCCAGATCCCTGGCCTCGCGCTGCCAGCCTTCGAGCATCGCCGCCTGTTCGCGCTGGTTGCCTGATGCGTCCAGGGTCGGGTCGTCCACCAGCGCCAGACGCACCGGCCCGGTGTAGGCCAGAGCCGGTCGATAGACCGTGCGCAGCGCGGTGGCGAAGGTGCGCACCGGGCCCTGCATCGCATCGACTGACGCGCGTTCGGACAGCACACCCGCGTGCACCATCCCGTCATGCAGCAGGCGCATTTGCGTGGCGCCGTCGGCTTCGGCGAAGGCCAGCGCATCGATGCCCAGAGACTTGCCACTGGACAACTGAAGCGACTCGATCAGCCGCAACAACGCCGCCGTTGTGGTGTAAGGCTTGCCCACGACGCTGTTGCCGCCCGGTGATTCGCTGTCGATCAGGGTCAGGGACGCGACTTCGCGCCCCAAGGCCTGCAACTGCGCCGCCATGGCGTAGGCCACCCAGCCGCCGAACGAATGTCCGATCAGATGCACCGGTCCTTGCGGATACAACTGCTCAAGTGCCCGCAGGTAGAACGTGGCGGCGCTTTCGACCCGGCTGTGCGGCACCGTCGCGCCGTCGAGGCCTCGGGGTTGCAACCCATGAATCGGCCACTCCGGCCCCAGTGCCTCGGTCAGGTGGAGGAACCCGGTGACACTGTCGCCAGCCCCCGGCACACAGAAAATCGGCGCATGCCCGGTGTGACCGGTCTGAATGGTCAGGATCGGCTGATAAGCCGTTGGCGCGGGCGCAGTTGCCGTTTCCAGCGCCTGCGTCAGGGCCTGCCCCAGAGCCTGAACGTGGGGTGCTTTCATCATGCTCTGGTGGTCACCTGGTACGTCGATGCAGTTCAGCTCCACACCCGGCAATTCTTCAGCCCAACCGCGGGTGAGGCTGAGTCGCGACATTGGCGCCGAACGCTCCGTGGCACGCAGCAGATGCAACGGCAGACGGATCGGGTTGATCCGGTAATGCGCCAACGCATGCCCGTGGGCCACTTCACGGTCGAGGTAATGCCAGGCATCCTCCGGCGAGACAGCCGCGAGCTCGGGTCTGAGCAACTGCTGCTCGTGACAATGGTTGAACAAATCGGCGAACGCCCACTGCTCAAGTTCGGTCTGCAACACGGCCAGACGCGCCAGTGCTTGCTGCCCCTGTGTCTCGTGCCCGGCCCAATGCGCCGTGCAATGCAAAAGCAATTGGCGCTTGTGCACATGTACATCGTTCCACTGCGCCTTGTTCGGATCGGCCAGGCGTGGCACGTAAGTATCGATCAGCCCGACGAACGCCACTGACTCGTCCATCCCGAGCAGTTGCGCCGCGATTTCATAAGCCAGCACGCCACCGAACGACCAGCCGGCAAGCCGATAGGGGCCGTGGGGTTGTCTGGCGCGGATCACCTCGACCAGTCGGGTTGCCAGGCATTCCATGGTACGCAGTTGCGTCATACCGGAATCGATTCCCGGCAAGCCGTAAATCGGGAACTCACCGCCGATGTGCATGCCCAGCGCCGGGAAATACAGGTCACGACCACTGAACTCATGCACCAGGAACAACGGCGTTCCCTGGTCACTTGCACGCACCACGACCACGCCGTCATGGAGCGGCACAGCGTCACTGCGCTGGCACAGCAGCGTGGCAGTCCCCTCGACAGTGGGATGCTGGAACAGCTCGGCCAACGAAACCGGCATGTCGGCCTTTTGCATCAGATCGACGAGCCGCACCGCCAGCAGCGAATGCCCGCCCAGTTCGAAGAAGTTGTCATGGCGCCCTACCCGCCCGACTTGCAACACTTCAGCCCATAGCCCGGCCAGTGATTCCTCAAGAGGATTGGCCGGCGCTTCATAGTCACGCATGACTAGCGCTTGGTGTGTCGGCGCCGGCAGGGCTTTGCGATCGAACTTGCCGTTGTTGTTCAGCGGCAGGCTCGCCATCGCCACCCAGGCGGTCGGCACCATGTACTCCGGTAACCTTGCTTGCAGCAGCGCGCGCAGAGTAGCGCTCTGCAATTCCGAATTGTGCGCGGTGTAATAGGCCACCAGCCGCGTTGGCTCCTGTTCGTCGCGTCGGGCCAGGACCACCGCTTCCTTGACTCCCGGACAACTCAACAGGCGGTTTTCGATTTCTCCGAGCTCGATCCGGAAGCCGCGAATCTTCACTTGGTCATCGTTGCGGCCGATGCATTCCAGTCGCCCCGGCGCCTGCCAGCGCACCAGGTCACCCGTGCGATACATCAAGGCTTGCGGATTGTCGCTGAACGGATCCCGGAGGAATTTCTCGGCACTCAGTTGAGGCCGATTCAGATAACCCAGCGCAACACCCTGACCACCGATGTACAACTCACCGGTGACGCCGAACGGCACCGGTTGTTGCCGGTTATCCAGCACATACACGCGGGTATTGCCGATGGGGCCGCCAATCGAAACACTGTCCGCATCCGGCGCCACCTCACGCACTTCGAAGGTGGTGGCGTACGTCGTGGTTTCGGTCGGGCCATAACAATGCACCAGGCGCAGGTCCGGCGCTTCGGCGAGCAGCTTTCGAAACGCCGCCGGATCGCCACGCTCCCCACCGCACAGCAGGATGCGCAGCCTTTTTAGCGCCTCGGGAATCAATTGCACGTACTGATTGAACAACGCGGTGGTGACAAAGAGGATCGTCGCCCCGCACCGATCAAGCTCCCGACCGAATGCCTGCGGGTCGAGCAAGGTCGCATGATCGATCACGGCCACCTGGCCACCGTTGAGCAGGGCGCCCCAGATATCCATGGTGCTCGCATCGAACGCCGGGTTCGAAGCGAATGCCACCCGGTCACTCGGGTTGAAATCGGCGTAGCCGCAATCGATCACAAGGCGGGTAATTCCGCGATGCGGCACCATGACCCCCTTCGGGGTGCCCGTGGAGCCCGAGGTGTACATGATGTACGCCAGCGCCTCCGAGGACTGAGGTAGATCCGGGTTGTGCGAAGGACTCCCGGCAAGCGCCAGGGTATCCAGATCCATTCGCCGTACCGGGTACTCGATGGCCTGATCGCTGCCGGTCAACAGCGCGACCGCCTGACAATCCTGCACCATGAATGCCTGACGCTCGGCGGGTGCATTGATGTCCAGCGGCACATAGGCCGCCGCACACTTGATGATCGCCAACTGTGCGACCAACAACTCCAGCGAGCGTGGCAACAGGATCGCCACATGATCGCCGGGCTGCACACCCTGGGCGATGAGGTGATGAGCCAGGCCGTTGGCGCGGCGGTTCAATTCTGCGTAACTCAACGCCTGCATTCCGTGCACCGCCGCGACGGCTTGCGAATCTTTGGCAGCCTGCATCTCGAATAAACGGTGCACGGTCAGTATTTGCGGAGTGTTCCGCGCGCTGGCGTTGAATTCGTCGAGCAACTGCGTGCGTTCCTGATCCTCGATTATCTGCGCGTGTTCCAGCACTGCCTGGTCGTTGTTGACCATGGCCTGCAACAAACGCTTGAAGTAACCGACATAACGCCGTGCCGTCGCCTCATCGAAGAGCGCTGTGGCGTACTCCATCCAGCCACTTATCCCGTTGGGCGACTCCCCCAGGGTCAGGGTCAGATCAAACTTGGCGAAGTGACTCGGCTCGGCCACCGCTTCCAGGGTCAGATCCCCCAGCGCCAACACCGGTCCGTCGCTGTTGCGCCAGTTGAACATGGTCTGGAACAGCGGGCTGTGGGCCAGGCTGCGGGCCGGTCGGGCGATTTCCACCACTTGCTCGAAGGGCAGGTCCTGATGATCCTGGGCCTGCAGGGTCAGCGCCTTGACCCGCGCCAGCAACGCTTCGACGCTCAGCTCACCGGAGGTATCAATGCGTAATGCCAGGGTATTGACGAACAACCCGATCAGTCCCTCGATTTCGGCCCGCTGACGGTTGGCCACCGGCGAGCCGACCACGACGTCCGATTGCCCGGCCAAACGACCGAGCAGCATCGCCCACGCGCTCAGCATCGTCATGTACAGCGTCACGCCATGGCGCTGGCTCAAGGCTTTGAGCCCGGCGCTCAAGCGCTCGTCCAGGCACACTTCGACGCTGCTGCCTGCGTAATCCTGTTGCGCCGGCCGCGGTCGGTCGGCAGGCAACGTCAGCAAGGCAGGCGCGTCGGCCAGCGTACGTTGCCAGTATTCGCTCTGGCGCTGCAATACCTCCCCGCTCAGCCAGCGTCGCTGCCAGACGGCATAGTCGGTGTATTGCAATGCCAGCGGCGGCAAAGGGTCCGCCAACCCCTGACTGAAAGCCTGATACAACGCCATCAGCTCGCGGGTCAGCACCTCCATCGACCAACCGTCGGAAATGATGTGATGCAAGGTGATCAGCAGCACATGGTGATCGTCGGCCAGACGGACCAGTCGCCCGCGAATCAACGGATCGTCCTGCAGGTCGAACGGGCCTGAGGCCTCCCCCTGAATCAGTGCCTGCAAGGCTTCGTCGGCCAGCGGGTGCTGGCGCAAGTCTTCGACACGCAGCAGCACACCGCTGTCGGGCGGGGTAATCAGCACCTGGGCTTCGCCATTGCTGGGAGCGAAGCGGCTGCGCAGGCTTTCGTGCCGGGCGACAATCCGGGCCAGCGCCCGCTGCAGCGCATCGGCGTCGAGCACACCGCGCAAACGCAGGCCGATCGGAATGTTGTAAGCCGTGTTGGCACCTTCCATCTGCGCCAGAAACCAGAAGCGCTGCTGGGAAAACGACAGCGGCAATGCGCCTTCCCGTGGCACCGGCAGGATCGGCGGCTGCGTAGAGCGTCCGGCCAGGGTCAGCGACTGCGCCACCGACGCCAGTTCGGCATTGGCGAACAACTCGCCGAGCGCAAGCTCTACACCCAGTCGCTGACGCACCTGCGCGACCATGCGCATGGCCAGCAACGAATGGCCGCCCAACTCAAAGAAATGATCCTGACGCCCTATCCGTTCGACCTGCAGAACCTCGGCCCAGATCTGCGCCAGTGTGCACTCCAGTTCGCCTTGTGGCGCCTCGTATTCGTGTGTGAGCAGGGCCGTGCGCTCCGGTAACGGCAAGGCCTTGCGATCGAGCTTGCCATTGGCGGTCAACGGCAAGCTGTCGAGCCTGACGAACGCGACCGGCACCATGTATTCGGGCAACTGGCCCAGCAAATGCTCGCGCAGCTGCGCTACCGCCAGTGGCTGCACCTGGGCCTGCTCGGTGAAATAGGCCACCAGCCGTGGTTGTCCTGGCTCTTCTTCACGAGCCAGGACAACCACTTCCTGAAGGCCGGGAAGCTGATGCAGGCGGCTTTCGATTTCCCCCAATTCGATGCGCATGCCGCGGATTTTCACTTGATCATCGTTGCGCCCCAGATAGTCGATCGTCCCGTCCGGGCGCCAGCGAGCTAGGTCGCCAGTGCGATACATACGCGCATTCGGTCGTTCACTGAAGGGGTCCGGCAGAAAGCGTTCGGCGGTCAGTTGCGCACGGTTCAAGTAACCGCGCGCCACGCCTGCGCCACCGATATACAGCTCGCCGGATACGCCGATCGGCACCGGACGCTGTTGGTCGTCGAGCAGGTACACCGAGGTATTGCTCACCGGTTTGCCGATGTGCAGCGCCTCCCCCGCCTCGATCCGTCCGGACGTGGCGACTACGGTGGCTTCGGTAGGGCCATAGTTGTTGATCACATCGAAATGCTGATTGCGCGAAAACTGACGCAAGCGGTCGCCGCCGATCAGCAGGGTACGCAATGTCGGGTGCTCGAGATGCCGGCTGAAGGCGTATTCGGCGACGGGCGTCGGCAGGAAACTCACGTCCAGCGGTTGCGCGCACCACCAGGCCAGCAGCCCGTCGACGTCTTCGCCGCCGTCCTGCGCAGGCGCCAGGTGCAGGGTCGCGCCGACGGACAGCGATGGCCAGATTTCCCAGGCCATCGCGTCGAAGCCGAACCCGGCCAGACTCGACGTATGGCGGCCGGCACACAGGTCAAACGCGTTGCTGTGCCAGTCGACCAGATTGGCCAGTGTCTGGTGTTCGACCATCACGCCCTTGGGCAAACCGGTGGAGCCCGAGGTGTAGATCACGTAAGCCAGGTTCGCCTCGGACAGACCCGGTACCACGGGGTTTGCGTCATTGCCTGAGCGCCAGGTGCGCGGGTCGAGATCGATCACCGGCAGCTCCTGCGTCGGCAGCCGTGCAAGGAGGTCACGTGAAGTCAAGATCGCCACCGGTGCGCAATCACTCAGCAGATAGTTCAGGCGTTCGGCCGGATGCGCGGGGTCGATCGGCACATACCCGGCGCCTGCCTTGAGGACTGCGAGCAATCCGGCCAGAGTATCCAGTCCTCGCCGGGCGACGACTGCGACCCGGTCATCCGGCTGCACACCCAGATCGATCAAGCGATGCGCCAGACGGTTGGCCTGGCGGTTCAGTTCGTGGAACGTCAGTTGCTTGTCCAGGTGCACCGCCGCCAGCGCTTGCGGTCGCGCGACGACCTGCGCCTCGAAGCGTTGATGAATCGTCTGTCCGCGAGGGTATTCGACATCGCTGGCGTTGAACCCCGTCAACAGCTGTTCGCGCTCCGGGGCGGGCAACACCGACAGTTGACTCAGCGGCGTATCCGCCGCGAGCGCCAGCGCCTGCAACAGGTTTTCCATGGCACACACCATATAGCCGCAGATCCGCTGCGCCTCGACCTCACGGCTGGCCAGCAGCGTCAGGCTGAAGTGATCGCCAAAGTCATCGATGCTCAAGGTCAGCGGGTAATTGGTGCGTTCCTCCGCATGCAGGACGCTGATCCCCTCCCAGGCCGAAAGCGCCTCGGCACTGGCATTGGCACTCGAGGTGCTGTGCCGATAATTGAGCAGCGAACTGAACAGCGGCGATGACCCGACCACCCCGCTGCAGCGCTGGGCCAGCGCCAGTGGTGCGTGCTCATGGCGCATCAGGCTCGTCAGACGTGCCTGTGTGGCCTTCACCGACTCGCTTGCTGCCAGCGCGCTGACCTCGACCCGTAGCGGCAAGGTGTTGATGAAAATGCCGAGCGCGCGATCGGTAGATTCCGCGCCTTGCATCCGCCCCATCAGCACAGTACCGAACACGACAGGAGACTTGCCGGTGAGTGCATTCAGGACCTGCCCCCAGCCAAGGTGGAACAGACTCGCGACACTCACGCCGAGCGAACGGGCACTGGCTCGCAGGCGCTGCCCCAGCAGTGGGTCAAGTGGCACATTGCATTCTTCGATGTCGCTGCCGTCGCCATGCACGCCTTGCAGGCCGAACGGCAACGTCGGTTCGTCGATGTCACCCAGCATCTCGCGGAAAAACGCCTCGTGCTCCGACTCGCTGATGCCAAGCCGCGCCTGGGCGACATAATTGCGAAACGGTACGGGCGCTCCCAGTCTGGCGCTCTGCCCTGACAGGCAAGCCTGCATTTCTTCGCTGACCACCGCCAGCGCCGAGTGATCCATCGCCATGTGATGAAACAGCAACATCGCGACGATACGCCCGGTCTTTGCATCCCGGGCATGGGCCAGCTGCAATAGCGGCGCACGTGTCACGTCGAGACGAAAATGCCGGGCGTCGAATCGCGCATGCAACTGCTCCAGAACATCGCCTTGAGCCACATCGAGCTGCACTTCTTCCACAGGTAACCCGACACGTCGCAGGACCACTTGCACCGGCGTATCCAGTCCTTCCCAGACGATGGCGGTGCGCAGAATGTCGTGGCGTTCGATGACGGTCTGCAGGGCCTGGACGAATGCCCCGAATCGCTCAGGTCCGCTGAACGCGAATTTCGCCTGCATCACATACGGATCACCCTGTGCAGCGCTCGCGTGGTGGTAGAGGATGCCCTCCTGCAACGGCGTCAGCGGATAGATGTCCTGGACATTGGCGCCGCCGCCAGGGATATGCGCGACAATTTGATCGAGGGTGTCCTGGCTCAGGTCAACCATTGTCAGCATCGCCGGGGTAACCCGTGTTGTGCCCGGTGAAATGCCATTGACCGGCACTGCAATCTGCCCTTCCCGTGCGGGCGAGTAACCGCCCGCCTCGATCAGCTCGATCAATGCCGGTTTGTGCTCGCGCAATGCGGCCAGCAAGGCCTGTTCACTCAGGGCCTGCTTGTTGCCATTGACCCGTAATTGTCCGTCCGTGATTGCCAACTGGATGTCTTTTGTCTTCAGCGTCGCCAACAGTTCATTCAGGTTCACAGGACGATCTCCATTCTTTCCGTGATAGCCGCGTAACCAGCCAGAGTCGGTTGCTCGAACAACGTCCGGACATCGGCTTCGATACCTTCCTGTTGCAGGCGCCCGATCAGACTGACCGCCAGCAACGAATGCCCACCCAGCTCAAAGAAATGGTCTTGTCGCCCGACGCGCTCGACTTTGAGCAATTCACACCACAGTCGCGCGAGGAGGATTTCCATCTCGCCGACCGGCGCTTCGTATTCGCGAATGCTGACTGCAGCCGAATCCGGTGCGGGCAGCGCCTTGCGATCGACCTTGCCATTAGGGCTCAGCGGCAGGCTGTCGAGCGCGACGAATGCCGACGGCACCATGTAATCGGGCAAGCGTGCGAGCAAGTGTTCGCGCAACGCCTCGATCCCCGGCTGGCCGGCCTCGGCGTGCCAGGTGAAGTACGCCACCAGACGCTCATCACGCACCAGCACCACGGCTTCGCGCAGCGCCAGATGACTCAACAATTGCGCTTCGATTTCACCCGGTTCCAGGCGCAGGCCACGCAGCTTGACCTGGAAGTCGTTGCGCCCGATGAATTCGAGCTGGCCATCGGCGCGGTAGCGCACCCGGTCGCCCGTGGCGTACAGCCGATCGCCGGCAACGAACGGGCTCGGGATAAACCGTTCGGCCATCAATTGCGGCAAGCCCAGATAGCCCCGCGCGACCCCGGCACCGCCAATGAACAATTGACCGATGACGCCCATCGGCACCGGCCGTTCGGCGGCGTCGAGTACGTACAGACGAGTGTTGTTGATCGGCCGCCCGATCGGCAACGCGCTGTCCGGCACCGGCATCGACGGCTCCAGCGTCCACACCGTGCTGTCGACCGTGGCTTCAGTCGGGCCGTAAACGTTGTGCAAGCGCACTTGCGGCAAACGCTCGCGCACAAGGCGGGCCAGCGCCGGCGTCAGGTCTCCACCGCCACAGAACACGTCGGTGAGACTGCTGCACTGGCTGACATCGTCCTGCTCGAGGAACTGTTGCAACAGCACCGGCACAAACTGGATCACGCTGATCCGCTGCTCGCGAATCACCTGCGCCAGATACGCCGGCTCGCGGTGCCCGTCAGGACGCGCCAGCACCAGACGCAAACCGGCGCTCAACGGCCAGAACAGCTCCCAGACCGAGGCATCGAAACTGAACGGGGTTTTCTGCAACAGGGCGCCGTCCGTCACGGCAGGACACAGCTGAGAACTCCAGTGCAACAAATTGCCCACGCCGCGATGCTCGACCATCACGCCTTTCGGCGCACCGGTCGAACCGGAGGTGTAGATCACATAGGCCAGGTTCGAAGCGCTCAGGTTCGGTACTTGTGGGTTGTCGTCCGGATTGAATGTCCAGTGATCCTGATCCAGATCGATCACCAGCGCAGTGCTCTCGCCCAGCAACTCACGCGTCGCCCCGTGCACCAGCACCGCTATCGGCGCGCTGTCCTTGAGCATGTAATCCAGACGTTCCGCCGGGTACGCCGGATCCAGCGGCACATAGGCACCGCCGGCCTTGAGAATGCCAAGCAGACCGACCATCAGTTCCAGCCCGCGCTCGATACAGATCGCCACTCGCGAATCCGGCCCTACGCCCAGATCGCGCAAGTGATGGGCCAGACGGTTGGCCTGTGCGTTGAGCTCGGCGTAAGTCAGCCGCTGCTCACCGGCCTGCAAAGCAACGGCTTGCGGCGTGCGTTGTACTTGCGCTTCGAACAGCCCGTGAACGGTTTGCTGCAGATTGTCTGCGGTGCCGGTGACGTTGAGGTCGTACAGAACCTGCTGACGTTCAGCGCCGTCAAGGATCGGCAAGCGGTTCAGCGGCTGATCCGGTGCCTGCTCCAGAGCCTCCGCCAGTGTCTCCAGCGCGGTCTGCATGTAGTCGCAGATCCGCTGCGAACCGATGCTCGCCGGGGTCATGGCGGTGAGCACAAAACCGCTGCCCAGATCATCGACACCCAGGCTCAATGGATAGTTGGTGCGCTCCTCGCTGCTCAGGGTCTCGATGCCTTGCCAGGCCCGACGCAAGCTTTGCTGTTGCGCCTCGTCGGCGCTGTGCCGGTAGTTGAGCATCGAACTGAACAGCGGCGACGGCGCGGCCACACCGCTGCAACGCTGGGCCAGAGCCAGCGAAGCGTGTTCATGACCGAGCAATGCACTCAGACGTGCATGCGTCGCCCGAGCCCCTTCGCGCACCGGAGTTGCCCCCAGATCGACCCGCAGCGGCAAGGTGTTGATGAACATCCCCAACGCCCGGTCGGCCCCTTCACCGCCCTGCATCCGGCCCATCAGCACCGTGCCGAATACCACACGATCCTGCCCGGATGTCGCGGCCAGCACCTGTGCCCACGCAAGGTGGAACAGGCTGGCCACGCTGATGCCCAGTTGCCGGGCCAGGCTGCGTAGACGCTGGCCGGTTGCATCGGTCAGGGCCTGCTGCGTTTCCTCGATGTCGCTACCGTCACCTTGTACATCCTGCAATCCGAACGGCAGGGTCGGCTCGTCGATGTCGCCGAGCATGTCGCGGAAGAACGCTTCGTGCTCCTGCTCGCTGACACCCAGCCGCGCCTGCGCTACGTAGTTGCGGTAAGGCACCGCCGCGCCCAGCGAGGCTTCGCGCCCTTGCAGGCAGGCGAGCATCTCGTGCTGCACCACGTCCAGCGCGGTGTGATCCATCACCACATGGTGGAACAGCATCATCGCGACCACCCGGTCGTGGGCCGGATCACGGGCATACACCAGACGCAGCAACGGTGCCTGGCTGATGTCGAGGCGGTAGTGACGGGCATCGAAACGCCCGTGCAATTGCTCGAGGATGTCGCCATCCGCCGGATCAAGCACGATCTCCTGCACTGGCAGATCTGCGTGACGCCAGACCACTTGCATTGGTTCGGCCAATTTCTGCCAGATCACCGCCGTACGCAGGATGTCGTGACGGGCAATGACCTGGCGCAGCGCTGCCGCGAACGCTTCCACACGCTCGACGCTGTCGAAGGCCAGCCGCGATTGCAGCAGATACGGATCGCCCTGCTCTGCGCTCAAGTGGTGGTAAAGAATGCCTTCCTGCAACGGCGCCAGCGGATAAATGTCCTGCACGTTGGCGCCGCCGCCGGGCACCGTGGCGACGATCCGGTCGATGCTCGGCTGATCCAGTTCGGCCAGGCTCAGCAGGTCCGGGGTGATATGGGCGCAATCAGCAGGAATGCGATTGGCCGGCACTTCGATTTCGCGACCGCTGCCCACCGCCGCAGCCAATGCAGCCAGAGTTGGCTGGCTGAACAGCACACGCACGTCAGTGCTCAGACCAATCTGGCGCAGGCGTTCGATCAGACTCACGGCCAGCAACGAATGGCCGCCCAGTTCGAAGAAGTTGTCGTGGCGACCGACTTTTTCCAGCTTCAGGACATCGGCCCAGATCTGTGCCAGCGCGGTTTCCACCGGACCTTGCGGGGCTTCGTATTCGCGGCTGAGCCAGGCGTTCTGATCCGGCTCCGGCAAGGCCTTGCGGTCGAGTTTGCCGTTGGCGGTCAGCGGCAAGGCGTCGAGGCGCACGTAAGCCGCCGGGATCAGCGCTTGCGGCAAACGGGTTTGCAGATGATTACGCAAGGCTTCGATATCGGCAGGCGCACGTTCGGTGAACCACACCAGCAACTGGCCATCGCGCACCAGCGCCACTGCGTCCTGCACTGCCGGATGGCTGGCCAGCGCCGCGTCGATCTCTCCCAATTCAACCCGCACGCCGCGCAGTTTCACCTGATCGTCGTTGCGGCCCAAGTACTCGATGTTGCCGTTTGCAAGCCAGCGTGCGAGGTCGCCGGTGCGGTACATGCGCCCTTCGTTGAACGGATCATTCAGGAAGCGTTCGGCGGTCAGGTCGGGACGGTTCAGGTAGCCCCGCGCCACGCCGGCGCCGGCGACGTACAACTCCCCCGTCACACCTACTGGCACAGGGCGTTGCTGCTCATCCAGCAAATAGACCTTGGCGTTGGCCATCGGCCGGCCGATGTGCAGCGTTTGCCCGACATCTACCGGGCCGGAGGTGGCGACCACCGTGGCTTCAGTCGGGCCATAGTTGTTGATCACCGCGAAAGTCTGTTCGCGATTGAACTGACGCAGCTTGTCGCCACCGATCAGCAGAGTACGCAGGGTCGGATGTTGCAGCTCGCGGCTGAAGGCGTACTCGGCCACCGGTGTCGGCAGGAAACTCACCTGCAACGGCTGCGCCCGCCACCAGTCGAGCAGTTCGTCCAGATGCTCGTTGCTCACCGATTCCGGCGGCAAGTGCAACGTCGCACCGACGCACAGCGCCGGCCAGACTTCCCAGGCCATGGCATCGAAACCGAAACCGGCCACGCTGGCGGTGTGGCTGCCGGCGTGCAGGTCAAAGGCTTCGGCGTGCCAGTGCACGAGATTTTCCAGGGTTGCGTGTTCGACCATCACGCCTTTCGGCTGGCCAGTGGAGCCCGAGGTGTAGATCACGTAGGCCAGGTTGTCCGGCGTAAAGTCGGCGACCTGCGGGTCAGCAACCGACAGGTCTTGCCAGGCTTCATGGTCGAGATCAATCACCGGTATGCCAGCCTGATTCGGCAAAGCTACGTCGCGAACCAGTACCACCCTCGGCGCACTGTCGGCCAGCATGTAAGCGATACGCTCGGGCGGATAAGCCGGGTCGACCGGTACATAAGCGGCGCCGGCCTTGAGGATCGCCAGCAAACCGACCAGCATTTGCGGGCTGCGTTTGAGACAGATCGCCACTCGCGTGTCGGCGGTGACACCCATCCCCTGCAGATGATGGGCCAGCCGATTGGCGCGCTGGTTCAATTCCCTGAAAGTGAGACGCTGCATGCCCGCCTGAACCGCCACGGCATCCGGCGTGCGGGCAACCTGCGCTTCGAACAGACGATGAACACCTTGCGCTGACGGGTAAACGGCGGAGCTCGCATTGAAGTCGCCAAGCAGCTGCTTGCGCGCCGCCGCTGACAGGACGTTGAGACGTTCAAAGGCTTGTCCGGGGTTGTCAGCCAACGCTGTCGCCAGCTCCGTCAGAGCGGTGTGCATCAGCTCGCAGACCCGCTGCGCCCCCACATGATCCGGGGTCAGCACCGACAGATTGAAGCCATCGCCCCGGTCGTTGATGCTCAAGGTCAGCGGATAATTCGTGCGCCCGTCCTGGGCCAGGAATTCGATGCCTTGCCAGACCGGATCAACAGGCTCTCGTGCAGCGTCGTGGCCGCCATGCCGATAGTTGAGTACCGCGCTGAACAGCGGCAAAGGGGCGGCCACGGTGCTGCAACGCTGAGCCAGTGCCAGCGACGCATGCTCATGTCCCAGTAAAGCCGCCAACCGCTCATGAACCGTTCGAACCGCTTCGCTCACACTTTGCCCGTCAACCTCCACGCGCAGCGGCAAGGTGTTGATGAACATCCCCAATGCCCGATCCGCGCCCTCACCGCCTTGCATGCGGCCCAGCAGCACCGTGCCGAACACGACGTCCCGGCGTCCGGAGGTCGCCGCCAGCACCCGTGCCCAGGCGAGATGAAACAGGCTCGCGACGCTGACCCCGTATTGCCGCGCCTGGCTGCGTAGGTGCCGATTCAATTCCACCGGCAGCGCCAGCGAGTGCTCCTCGATGTTGCGACCATCGCCCTGTACGTCCTGCAATCCGAATGGCAGGGTCGGCTCGTCAATATCACCGAGCATATCGCGAAAGAAGCTTTCGTGTTCTTCCTCGCTGATGCCTTGGCGAGCCTGATGGACGTAGTTGCGGTAGGGCGCGGCAGGCGGCAACGACTCAACCTGCCCCGGCAGATACAACTGCATTTCCCGGCGAACCACCTCCAGCGCGGTGTGATCCAGCACGACGTGATGAAACAACAGCACGCCTGCCACCCGGTCATGCACCGGATCTTCGGCATACACCAGACGGATCAGCGGTGCCTGACCGAGGTCGAGGCGATAATCCCGGGCATCGAAGCGTGCGCGCAACTGATCGAGGATATCGCCCTCCAGCGGACTCAGAGCGACCGATTGCACCGCCAGCGCGGCTTCTCGCCATACCACTTGCTGCGGGTTCGGCAATCCTTCCCAAACCAGACTGGTGCGCAGGATGTCGTGGCGCGCAATCACCTTTTGCAAGGCGTTGGCAAAAGCGCGCAGGCGCTCGACGCTGGCAAAGGCCAGACATGATTGCAGCAGATACGGATCGCCCTGCTCCGCGCTCAAGTGGTGATAGAGGATGCCTTCCTGCAACGGCGCCAGCGGGTAAATGTCCTGCAAGTTGGCGGCGCCGCCGGGCACCGTGGCAACGATCCGGTCGATGCTCGGCTGATCCAGTTCGGTCAGGCTCAGCAACTCCGGAGTGATGCGGGTGCAGTCGGCAGGAATGCGATTGGCCGGCACTTCGATTTCGCGACCGCTGCCCACCGCCGCGGCCAGGGCTGCCAGAGTTGGCTGGCTGAACAGCACGCGCACGTCGGTGCTCAGGCCGATCTGGCGCAGGCGTTCGATCAGGGTGACGGCCAGCAATGAGTGCCCCCCCAGTTCGAAGAAGTTGGCGTGGCGTCCGACCTGCTCCAGTTTCAACACGTCAGCCCAGATCTGCGCCAACGCAGTTTCCACCGGGCCTTGCGGGGCTTCGTATTCGCGGCTGAGCCAGGCGTTCTGATCCGGTTCCGGCAAGGCCTTGCGGTCGAGTTTGCCGTTGGCGGTCAGCGGCAAGGCGTCGAGGCGCACGTAAGCCGCCGGGATCAGCGCTTGCGGCAATCGGGTTTGCAGATGATTGCGCAGGGTTTCGATATCGGTCGGCGCACGCTCGGTGAACCACACCAGCAACTGCCCGTCGCGCACCAGCGCCACTGCGTCCTGCACTGCCGGATGGCTGGCCAGCGCCGCTTCGATTTCCCCCAGTTCAACTCGCACGCCGCGCAGTTTCACCTGATCGTCGTTGCGGCCCAGGTACTCGATGTTGCCGTCCGCCAGCCAGCGTGCGAGGTCGCCGGTGCGGTACATGCGTCCTTCGTTGAACGGATCATTCAGGAAGCGTTCAGCGGTCAGATCGGGACGGTTCAGGTAACCCCGCGCCACGCCGGCGCCGGCGACGTACAACTCGCCCGTCACACCCACGGGCACCGGACGTTGCTGGTCATCGAGCAGATAGATTCGGGCGTTGGCCATCGGCCGGCCGATGTGCAGCGGTTGGCCGACTTCGACCGGCCCGGACGTGGCGACCACCGTAGCCTCGGTCGGACCGTAGTTGTTGATCACCGAGAAGGTCTGCTCGCGATTGAACTGACGCAGCTTGTCGCCGCCG
The DNA here is from genome assembly GCF_024749205.1 of Pseudomonas sp. B21-021. Lineage (NCBI taxonomy): Bacteria > Pseudomonadati > Pseudomonadota > Gammaproteobacteria > Pseudomonadales > Pseudomonadaceae > Pseudomonas > Pseudomonas sp. B21-021. Next base: position 2,623,742 of record NZ_CP087192.1, on the reverse strand, counting down.
ATCAGCAAGGTGCGCAGGGTCGGATGTTGCAGTTCGCGGCTGAACGCATATTCGGCCACCGGAGTCGGCAAAAAGCTCACTTGCAACGGCTGCGCCCGCCACCAGTCGAGCAGTTCGTCCAGGTGCTCGTTGCTCACCGATCCCGGCGGCAGGTGCAGGGTCGCGCCGACGCACAGCGCCGGCCAGACTTCCCAGGCCATCGCATCGAAACCGAACCCGGCCACGCTGGCGGTGTGGCTGCCGGCGTGCAGGTCAAAGGCTTCGGTGTGCCAGTGGACAAGGTTTTCCAGGGTCGCGTGTTCGACCATCACGCCCTTCGGCTGGCCGGTGGAGCCGGAGGTGTAGATCACGTAGGCCAGATGTGCCGGGGTCAGTTCCGGCAACTGTGGATTGCTGTCCGGCAGGTGCTGCCAGGCGTCGCTGTCAAGATTGATCACCGGCACGGCGCCCAGCAGGTCGCGGGTGACTGTCTGTGCCAGTACCGCCACCGGGTCGCTGTCCTGCAACAGATAAGTGATCCGTTCTGCCGGATGTGCCGGATCGACCGGAACATAACCGGCGCCAGCCTTGAGAATCGCCAGCAGCCCGACCAGCATCTGCGGACCACGCTGCACGCAGAGCGCGACGCGATCGTCCGGTTGCACACCGAGGCCGATCAGGTGATGGGCCAGGCGGTTGGCGCGGCGGTTCAACCCGTCGTAGCTCAGACTTTGCCCGCCCTGCACCACTGCTACAGCGTCGGGTTGGGTCGCTGCTCGCTCTTCAAACAATTGGTGCACCACATGGCCGTGGGCAAAGTCGCGACCGGTAACATTGAAACCGACCAGCACGCGCTGGCGTTCGGCCGCCGACAGAATCGACACCTGATTCAATGGCGCATTGCGGTCTTGTTCCAGCGCGCTCAGTAAATTGTGCAATGCCGCTTGCAGGTAGTCGCAGACCCGCATGCCATCCACTTCGGGCACTGCCTGCACAGAAAGCCGGAAGCCCTGTCCAAGGTCGTCGACGCTGACCACCAGCGGATAGTTGCTGCGCTCACGAGAATCGAGAATCCGGATGCCTTCCCATCCCGGCGTAGCCGTCTGTTGCGCACTGTGGCGATAGTTGAGCAAGGTATTGAACAGCGGATCCGAACCCGTCACGCCACTGCAACGTTGAGCCAGTATCAGCGGCGCCTGCTCATGCACCAGCAGTTGCGCCAGACGCTCGTGGGTAGACCTGACACCCGCCTCCACCGTCGTTGCCCCGACATGGACCCGCAGCGGCAGTGTGTTGATGAACATACCCAACGAACGGTCGGCGCCCTCTCCACCCTGCATGCGCCCCAGCAGCACCGTACCGAATACCACCTCCTCGCGCCCGCAGACCTGCGCAAGTACCTGACCCCAGGCCTGATGCACCAGACTCGCAACACTGATGCCCAGCGTGCGGGCCTGTTTGCGCAGGCGCCCGGCAAGACCCTCATCCAGTGCCAGTTCGCTGTCCACGATGTTTGTGCCATCGCCGAGTACGTCTCGCAGGCCGAACGCCAGGGTCGGTTCGACGATGTCGCCGAGCATCTCGCGAAAGAACGCTTCATGTGCCTGGGCATTCGAACCGAGACGGGCCTGAGCGACATAGTTGCGGTATTGCACGGGGGGCGGCAGCGCGCCGACTTGCCCGTCAAGTGCGTCGCTCATCTCGGCCACCAACACCTCGAGCGCGGTGTGATCGAGCACGATGTGGTGCAACAGCAGGATTCCGACCCAGCGGTTTTGCAACGGGTCTTCGGTGTAGGCGAAGCGCATCAACGGCGCACGCTGCAAGTCCAGGCGATAGTGTCGCGGATCGAAGCGCGCCTGCATTTGCTGCAACACATCACCGTCCTGCGGATCGGCATCCACCCGCTCCAGTGCCAGCGGCGCCGAACGCCAAACAACTTGCACTGGCTCGTCAAGGTTTTCCCTTACCACGCTGGTACGCAGGACGTCGTGCCGGGCGATGACACTGTTCAACGCGCGAACGAACGCCTTGATCTGCGCCAGTCCGTCGAAGGCGAATTGCGCTTGCAGCACGTACGGGTCACCGTCGGCGATGGCCAGATGGTGATAGAGGATTCCCGCCTGCAACGGTGCCAGGGCGTAGATGTCCTGCACGTTGTCGATACCGCCATCGACGGTCTCGACGATACGGTCGATGGCCGCTTGATCCAGCGTGGCCAGCGGCAGCATGTCCGGGGTGATGCGGGTGCAACCGGGTTCGATGCGGTTGGCCGGCACGCTGATCGTGGCGTCCCCTCCCAGCGTCGCGGCGAGTGCCGCCACGCTTGGCTGGCCGAACAGCACACGGACGTCGCACTGCATGTTTTGCTGACGCATGCGCTCGATCAGCTTCACCGCCAGCAACGAATGCCCGCCCAGCTCGAAGAAATTGTCATGCCTGCCCACCCGGTCCAGTCCGAGCAAGGTCTGCCAGATCACAGCGATGCGGGTTTCGATTTCGCCGAGCGGTGCTTCAAATGCCCGCCGGGCGAAGGCTTCGTTGTCCGGCTGCGGCAACGCCCGGCGATCGAGTTTGCCGTTGGCCGTCAGCGGGAAGGCATCGAGGCGCACGAACGCGCCCGGCACCATATGCTCGGCCAGCGATGCCAGCAGGTGATCTCGCAATTGCGCAACGCTCGGTTCGACACCTTCGGCGGCCAGCCAGTAGACCACCAGACGCGTGTCGCCGGGGCTGTCCTCGCGGGCGATCACCAGCGCATCGCGCACGCCGTCGCAGGCTGCAAGACGTGCCTGAATCTCGCCAAGTTCGATACGGAAACCGCGGATTTTCACCTGATCGTCGTTGCGTCCCAGGTATTCGAGTTCGCCCTCCACCGTCCACCGAGCCAGATCGCCGGTCTTGTACAAACGCGCTTCGGCATGCTCGCTGAACGGATCGGCGATAAAGCGCTCGGCGGTCAACGCCTCACGATTCAGATAACCACGGGCAACCCCGGCGCCACCCACATACAACTCACCGGTCACCCCGGCTGGCACTGGCTCCCGCCGAGCATCGAGGACGTATAGCTGCAGGTCGGGAATGCGCACGCCGATCGGGCTGCTGGCGGTCAATTGCGCGTCTGCCGCCACCAACGGTCGATAGGTCACATGCACCGTGGTTTCGGTGATGCCGTACATGTTCACCAGCCGGGTGCCGGCGTTGCCGACCCGCGCATACCAGGGTTTGAGCGATCCTGGCTCCAGCGCTTCACCGCCAAAAATCACTTCGCGCAGCGAATGTTGCAACGGGCTGCGGCCCTGGGCGGCGATCAACTGACGGAAAGCGCTCGGCGTCTGGTTGAGTACGGTGACCCCCGTGCGGCAGAGCAACGCATAACACTCGTCCGGCGAGCGGCTGATGTGTTGCGGCACCACCAGCAACTGACCGCCGTAAGCCAGCGCGCCCCAGATTTCCCAGACCGAGAAATCAAAGGCAAACGAGTGAAACAACGCCCAGACGTCTTGCGCATTGAACCGGAACCAATCGTGGGTCGCGCCAAACAGGCGTGCCACGTTGCGGTGCTCGACCATCACCCCTTTGGGCAGCCCGGTGGAGCCAGAGGTGTAGATCACGTAGGCCAGATGCGCCGGATTCAAGTCCGGGATCTGCGGGTTGAATTCAGGTTCGGTCTGCAAACCGTCGTTATCGAGGTCGATCTGCGGCACGGATAGCCCGGCAATCCGATCCAGAGTCGCTGCCTGCATCAGCACCGCCACCGGCGCACTGTCTTGCAGGGTGAAGGTGATCCGCTCCAGCGGATAAGCCGGATCGATCGGCACATAACCGGCGCCCGCCTTGAGCACACCGAGCAGGCCGACGATCATTTGCGGGCCGCGCTCAACGCAGATCGCTACCCGGTCATCCGGACGAATGCCGAGGGCGAGCAAACGATGGGCCACCTGGTTGGCCTGTCGGTTGAGTGCCTCATAACTGTAAGTCCTGCCCTCGAACAGCAACGCGACTGCCTCGGGCCGGGTGTGCGCATGCGCTTCGAATTGCTGATGGATCAACGGCGTGTCGAGAAAACTCGCCCTCGGTGTATTGACGCCATACAACCAGTGCTCACGCTCGGCGGGCGGCAGGATGTTGAGGCTGTGCAATGCGGCTTGCGGGTTGTTCTGCAGCGCATCGACTAGACTGTCCAGTGCCGTGCGCAGGTATCCGGCGATTCGGGAGGCGCCAAGCGTCGCGTCGGCCAGCACCGTGATGCGCAGGTCCTGACCGAGGTCATCGATGTTGACCGTCAACGGGTAATTGGTGCGCTCGCGGGCGCCCAACACGTGCACCCCCGGAGACAGCTCGATCACCTCGGCAACTTCCTCCACGCTGCTGTGGCGGTAGTTGAGCATGGCGCTGAACAGCGGCGTCGGCACCGCCACGGCGCTGCAACGCTGGGCCAGTGCCAGGGACGCCTGCTCATGGGCGAGCAGCGCGGTCAGACGCCGGTGCGTCGCCAGCACGCCGTCATGAACGCTCGACCCGCCGACATCCACCCGCAAAGGCAGCGTATTGATGAACATCCCCAATGCTTGCTCGACACCGTCAGCCGCGTTCATCCGTCCCAGCAGAACGGTGCCGAACACCACCGCCGAGCGCCCGCACAACTGCCCCAGCACGCGTGCCATGGCCAGGTGCATCAGGCTCGCCACGCTCACGCCTGATTGTCGCGCCTGGGTACGCAGGCGCTGGCTCAGATCGCTGTCGAGCATGCACGAGACTTCCTCGATGCCCTGACCGCCACCTTGTACATCGTGCAAGCCACCGGGCAGCGTCGGCTCGTCGATGTCGCCGAGCATCTCGCGGAAAAATGCCTGGTGCGCTTGCTCATCCGAGCCCAGACGTGCCCTCGCCAGGTGGTCGCGAAACGGCACCGCCCTCGCTACTTCGGCATCGCGGCCTGACAGGTAGGCCTGAATTTCCCGGCGTACCACATCGAGCGCGACGTGATCCATGATCATGTGATGGAACAGCAACAATGCGACCACCCGGTCGTTGGCCGGATCCTCGGCGAACACCAACCGCAACAACGGGGCCTGTTGCAGGTCGAGGCGAAAGTACTGCGGGTCGTGGCGTGCCAGCAATTGCGCGAGTACGTCCTCGCGGTCATTCAAATCGACTTCCTCACAGACCAGCGGGGCTTCACGCCAGACCACCTGCACGGGATCGTCCAGATGCTCCCAGAGGATGGCGGTGCGCAAAATGTCATGGCGCCCGATCACCCGACGCAGCGCGTCGGTGAATGTATCCAGCCGTCCGCGACTGTCGAACGTGAACCGCGCCTGCGACACGTAGGGATCCCCCTCCGGCGCGGAGAGATGGTGATAAAGCAGCCCCTCCTGCAACGGCGCCAGCGGATAAATGTCCTGCACGTTCGCCACGCCGCCCGGCACGGTGGCGACGATGCGGTCGATGGCCGGCTGATCCAGTTGCACCAGCGGCAGCATGTCCGGGGTGATGCGCAGCGCCGGGCTCGACCAGTCGCCGCCGTGGCTCGCCACCAGTTCCAGCAACTGCGCCTTGTGTTTGGCGAGGCTGTCCCACAACGCGTCGTCCAGCGCGTCGTCGTTGCCCAGAATGACCAGGTCTTCATCGTCCTGTTGAAGGCGGATCGCATGGGTGGAAATAACAGCCATCAGCTCGCGAAATTGCATGGGGGTAACCTGCTGTAAATTCGGGAAAAAGGAGCGCGCAGCGGCGAGTCCGTGCGGCCGCGCGCAGCCTGGAAAAGCTAAAACATCGGGGCTTGGGTGTCTGACATGGGAAGCAGGGACAAGCCCCGTGACCGGACAGTCATGGCGTCGATCCGCGGGAACCGCGAATCGACGCCGATGTCGCCTCAGAGCCGGCGTTTGCGATTGAGCGTCGGTATGGTGGTTTGCGGGACTTCCACCTGTTTTGCCTGCGCCGAGGTCTGCGCCGCCAGCGCGGCCAGGGTCGGCTGGCTGAACAGCGTCCGCGCATCGACGTGCAGCCCGGCCTGACGCATGCGCGCCACCAGACTGACCGCCAGCAACGAATGCCCGCCGAGCTCAAAGAAGTGGTCGTTGCGCCCGACCTGCTCCAGTTGCAGCACCTCGGCCCAGATCTGCGCCAGCCGGATTTCGACTTCGCCCTCGGGCGCCTCATAGCGGCGACTGAGCACCGCCTCTGCCCCCGGTGCCGGCAAGGCTTTGCGGTCGACCTTGTCGTTGGGGGTCAGGGGCAATGCGTCGAGTTTCACGTAAGCGCCCGGCGCCATGTACTCCGGCAAACGCTCCAGCACATGGGCACGCAAGGTTTCGATGGGGGGCGCGTCGAAGCCTTCGCGCACGGTGAAATACGCCACCAGTCGCTCGTCCCGCACCAGCACCACCGTTTCACGCACCGCCGGGTGCTCGATCAGCCGCGCTTCGATTTCCCCCGGCTCCAGACGCAGGCCGCGCAGCTTGATCTGGAAGTCGTTGCGGCCGAGGAATTCGATGTTGCCATCCGCCCGGTAGCGCACCAGATCGCCAGTGCGGTACAGGCGATCACCGGCCACGAACGGGCTGTCGATGAAGCGCTCGGCCTGCATATCCGGCAATCCCCGATAACCCCGCGCAACCCCGACCCCGCCGATGTGCAAATGACCGCTGACGCCGAATGGCACCGGTTGATCGTGGGCATCCAGCACATAGAGCCGGGTGTTGCTCAGGGCCTTGCCGATCGGCACCACGGTTTCCGGCACCGGTTGATCCGGTTCCAGCGTCCAGCCGGTGCTGTCGACCGTGGTTTCGGTCGGGCCGTAGACGTTATGCAGACGCACCCACGGCAGGCGTTCGCGGACACGCCGGGCCAGTGCGGCGGTCAGCTCACCGCCACCGTTGAGCACGTCGGTCAGGCTGGTGCACTGGCTGACATCATCCTGTTCGATGAACTGTTGCAGCAGCGCCGGCACGAACTTGACCACGGTGATCTGCCGTTCACGAATCACCTGAGTCACATAGGCCGAATCGCGGTTGCCGTCGGGGCGCGCCAGCACCAGCCGCAGGCCGGAACACAGCGGCCAGAAAATCTCCCACACCGAACTGTCGAAGCTGAATGGCGCCTTCTGTAACAGCGCGCCGTGCTCGGTCGGCGGGCTGATCTGCGAGCCCCAGTGGACCATGTTGCAGGCGCTTCGGTGCTCGACCATCACGCCCTTCGGCGTGCCGGTGGAGCCCGAGGTGTAGATCATGTAGGCCAGGTTTGAAGCGCTCAGACCCGGTACTTGTAGGTTTTCAGTCGATGCGCCCTGCCAGATGCAACGGTCGAAATCGATGACCGGCACACCCGGATCGCCCAACAGATTGCGGGTGGTTTCGTGTACCAGCACCGCAACCGGCGCGCTGTCCTGCAACATGTAATGCAATCGATCCAGCGGATAGTCGGGATCCAGCGGCACATACGCGCCGCCGGCCTTGAGAATGCCGAGCAGGCCGACTATCAGATCCAGACTTCGCTCGACGCAGATCGCCACCCGCGAATCGGGTTGCACGCCGTGCTCGCGTAAATGATGCGCCAGACGGTTGGCCTGTTCGTTCAGCTGGCGATAGGTCAGCTGTTGCTCGCCAGCCTGCAATGCGATGGCGTCGGGCTTGCGTTGCACTTGTTGCTCGAACAGCACCTGAAGCGGCTGATCGAGCGGGCAATCGACTTCGCTGGCATTGAACTCGACCAGCAGTTGTTCAAGCTCCGCCGCCGGCAGGATCGGCAAGCGATTCAGCGGCTGTTGCGGGGTTTGCTCCAGGGCATCGACCAGTGCCTGCAACGCGGTTTGCACGTAGTCGCCGATGCGCTGCGCACCGATGCTCATCAGGGTCCGCGTGGTGATCTGCAAAGCGCTGCCCAGATCATCGACGCTCAGGGTCATCGGGTAGTTGGTGCGCTCTTCGTTCTCCAGGGTCTGAATGCCTTGCCAGGCTTGGTCCGACGCCGATTCCTGCGCCTCAAGGTCGGTGTGCCGATAGTTGAGCAACGCACTGAACAGCGGCGCCGGTGACGCGACACCGCTGCAACGCTGGGCCAGCGCCAGCGACGCGTGTTCATGCCCGAGCAACTCGGTCAGTCGGGCGTGGGTGAGCAGCACCGCATCGCGCGCGCCCCGGTCCATGTCCACCCGCAATGGCAAGGTGTTGATGAACACCCCCAGCGCTCGATCGGCACCCTCGCCGCCTTGCATCCGGCCCATAAAAACGCTGCCGAACACCACACGTTCCTGCCCCGAGGTCGCCGCCAGCACCTGCGCCCAGGCCAGGTGAATCAGGCTGGCCACGCTGACGCCCGCCTGCCGCGCCTGAAGGCGCAAACGCCGATCCAGTTCCGGCGCAAGCGTGCGCACGGCTTCGTCGATACCGCGCCCGTCGCCCTGCACATCCTGCAAGCCGAACGGCAAGGTTGGCTCGTCGATGTCGGCGAGCATCTCGCGGAAGAACGCTTCATGTTCCTGTTCGCTGACACCGAGCCGGGTCTGGGCCACGTAATTGCGATAAGGCACCGCTGGCGGCAGCGGTTCATCGAGCCCCAACAGGTTGGCGCGCATTTCCTGACGCAAGACTTCCAGCGCGATGTGATCCAGCGCCAGGTGATGGAACAACAGAATCGCCACGATCCGCCCATGAGCCGGGTCGCGGGCATACATCAGCCGGATCAGCGGCGCCTGACTGACGTCGATGCGATAACGTCGGGCATCGAAGCGCGCGTGCAGTTGCGCGAGGACATCGCCCTCGGCCGGATCGAGGGTGATTTCCTGCACCGGCAGTTCGGCTTCGCGCCAGACCACCTGCACCGGGGTGGTCAAACCTTCCCAGACCACCGCAGTACGCAGAATGTCGTGGCGCGCCATGACCTGACGTAACGCGGCCGCATAGGCCTCGACCCGCTCGACGCTGTCGAACGCCAGCTGCGATTGCAGCAGGTACGGATCGCCCTGCGCGGCAGTGATGTGGTGATAAAGAATGCCTTCCTGCAACGGCGCCAATGGATAAATATCCTGCACGTTGGCCGCCCCGCCCGGCACCGTGGCGATGATCCGGTCGAGGGTGGCCTGATCCAGTTCAACCAACGGCAACAGGTCCGGCGTGATCCGCGTGCAACCTTGCGGAATGCGGTTGGCCGGCACTTCGACCTCGCGGCCACTGCCCACCGACGCGGCCAGCGCCGCCAATGTCGGCTGGCCGAACAGCACGCGCACATCGCTGCTCATGCCGAGCTGACGCATGCGTTCGATCAGGTTGACCGCCAGCAACGAGTGCCCGCCCAGTTCAAAGAAGTGATCGTGACGCCCGACCTTTTCGACTTGCAGCACCTCGGCCCAGATCTGCGCCAGGAGGATTTCGACATCGCCTTGCGGGGCTTCATATTCGCGGCGGATCAACGCCTCAGGCCCCGGTGCCGGCAACGCCTGGCGATCCAGTTTGCCGTTGGCCGTCAGCGGCAACGCCGTCAAACGCACGTAGGCCGATGGCAGCATCGCGCTGGGCAGACGGGGCTTGAGGTGAGCATGCAGTTGCGTGATATCCAGCGGCTGGCGTTCGGTGAACCAGGCCAGCAACTGCCCGTCGCGCACCTGCACCACCGCATCGCGCACCGACTCATGGCTGCTCAACGCGGCTTCGATTTCGCCGGGCTCGATGCGCACGCCACGGATTTTCACCTGATCGTCGTTGCGGCCCAGGTATTCGATAGTGCCGTCCTGGCGCCAGCGTGCGAGGTCGCCGGTGCGGTACATACGTGCGTTTGGCTGGCGGCTGAATGGATCGTCGAGAAAGCGTTCGGCGGTCAGCTCCGGACGGTTGAAGTAACCCCGCGCCACGCCGGCGCCACCGACGTACAGCTCGCCGGCCACGCCAATCGGCACCGGACGCTGTCGGTCATCCAGCAGATAGGCCGTGGCATTGCTCACGGGTTTGCCGATGTGCAGCGTCCGGTCCGGTTCGATTCGGCCCGAGGTGGCGACCACCGTCGCTTCGGTCGGGCCGTAGTTGTTGATCACCGCGAACGTCTGCTCGCGATTGAACTGACGCAGGCGATCACCACCGATCAGCAGCGTGCGCAAGGTCGGGTGTTCGAGGTGACGACTGAAGGCGTACTCGGCAATCGGGGTCGGCAGGAAACTCACGTCCAGCGGCTGCGCGCGCCACCAGTCGAGCAGCGCGTCGATGTCTTCGCCGCCGTCGCGGGAAGGCGCCAGGTGCAGGGTCGCGCCGGCACACAGCGCGGGCCAGACTTCCCAGGCCATGGCGTCGAAGCCGAAGCCGGCGAGGCTTGAAGTGTGGCGACCGGCACACAGATCGAAGGCTGTGCAATGCCAGTCGACCAGGTTCGATAACGTGTGATGCTCGACCATCACGCCTTTGGGCTGGCCGGTGGAGCCGGAGGTGTAGATCACGTAGGCCAGGTGCGCGGTGGTCAGTCCCGAGACGTCGGGGTTGAGATCGTTGATCGGCCAGCCGCGCGAATCGATTTCGATCACCGGCACGTCCAGCACCGGCAAGCGTTCGCGCAGATCGCGCTGGGTCAGAACCACAACCGGAGCGCTGTCGCTCAATAAATAGCTCAAACGTTCCGCCGGATGGGCCGGATCGACCGGCACGTAACCGGCGCCGGACTTGAGGATCGCCAGCAGCGCGACCAGTGTGTCCAGCCCTCGGCGGGCGACCAGCGCCACGCGGTCATCGGGTCGCACGCCGAGCCCGATCAAATGATGGGCCAGAGCGTTGGCCTGTCGGTTCAGGTCGGCATAGGTCAGCCGCAAGTCCTGGAACTCTGCCGCCACCGCATCCGGTCGCATCGCCGCTTGCGCTTCGATGCGCTGGTGGATGGTCAGGTCATTGGGGAATTCAACGCGTGTGTCATTCCACTGCTGCAACAGCGCCGTTTCAGCCGGCAGGCTCAGGCTGAAATCGCCCACCGCCAGCGCCGGCTCTTCAAGCCCCTGCTCCAGCACCCACAGCAAGCGCCCGCTCAGCGCCGCGATTTCGTCGGCGTCAAAGTAGGCTTCGTTGTACACCATGTACAAACTGTCCTCGTCGTCGCCCCGGCTGCTCAGCAGGTGCACGGACAGCGGCGTGCCCTCTTCGTGGTTCGACACTTTGACCACCCGCCCCTGCGCATCGCCATAGCGGTATTCATGCGCGTCGCGCTCATAGGACACGGTCACTTCGAACAGCTGCGAGCGATCCTCGCGCAGCAGACCGAGTGCGCGGTTCATCTCGCTGAGGGGGAAACGCTGATGGCGGAAATCCTGTTTCAGTTCATCGCCAATCGCCTTGACCAGTGCCTTGAACGACAACTCGCGACCGAACCCCATGCGCACCGCGCTGACCTGGGTGAACAGCCCCAGGGTCGATTTGAACCGGGCGCCGGAACGGTTGAGCAGCGGCACGCCCACCACCCATTCGTCACGCTGGGCGCTGCGGCTGAAGTACACATGGATCGCTGCCAGCAGCACATGAAACGCCGACGCGCCGTACTCTCGGGCCACCTGCTTCATGCGTTCATGCAGGCGTGCCGGAAAGACTTGCGAGAAAATCCGCGTCGGTGCCGCAGCGCCGGCAAAGCGTTCCTGATAACGCGGCAACAACAGCGGCTCGGGACGGTGCTGGTATTTGTCCAGCCAGTACGCACGGTCACGGGCATAACGGGCGGACTGAAAATACCGCGCATCATCACGGATGAAATCGACATAGGACGGTGCCGAATCGGGCGGCTGCTGCCCGAGCGCCAGCGCGTTGTAAATCTCGTCGAGGGATTTGAGCATCTCGCCGAAACCCCAGCCATCGACGATCAGGTGATGTGCCTGGAGTGACAGCCAATGGCAGTCGTCATCGAGGCAGATCAGGCAAAACCGGAACAACGGCCCGCCGTTCAGTGTGAACCGCTGCTCAATGCATTCCTGAGTCAGTTGGCGTGCGGCGGAATAAGGGTCGGGATGGCTGCGAAAATCGTGCACCGGCATCGGCACCGGCATCGATTGCGCGAAACGCTGCAACGGCAGCCCATGCTCGCCGGCCCCCGGCAGCAGGCTGGTGCGCATGGCGTCATGCCGGGCCACGAGCCCTTCAAGCGCCGCCTGCATCAGCGCCGGATCCAGCGGCCCGGTCAGTTCGACATAGCCACCGATGTTGTACATCGGCGAGTTTCCCTGACGCACTTGATCGAGCCAGATGTCGCGCTGGGCAGCGGTCAGCGGGAAAGCCTCGGAAATCGCGGACAGACCGTCCGCCGCGTCGGCAGCAAATTGGTTCATAAGATCCATCTCACGTGATTTGGCGCGTATTCAAGCATCGGCCCCGAAATCGGCGTGACACGTGAAACCCGGACAACCCTGCCCACTTCGTACAGTCCTGCGAGCCAACAGGGCCGGATAAGTCAGCGATCCCCCTAAAAGTTCGGAAAGAAATGGCTGAAAATTCTGTAGGACAATCGCCACTCGCTGCTACCGACTAGCGCCTCGCAATTGTAGGGCGCGTCGGTCCGAGCCCCGGATTTCGGGGTTCGCACTAGACCGTACAGTCATGGACTACGAGAGCTTGCACATTGATCTGACAGAAACGTGACGCCATTTTTTCGGAAATGGTGGCACTTTGTGTCCCTGTTTTCCCCTACAGACGTAGGACAAATGCATAGGCTTAAATCCCGCTCCAGATCGATTTCAAGGAGAAAAGACTGGGTGGGCGTTTCACGGGTGCATGCACGGCAGACGATTCGGCAATGGCTCTAAATCAAGGATGACAAGGATATGAATCTGACCGGCAGTCTTCGCAACATGGAAAATCCGCACTTCTACTGGCAACTGGGTGAACTGATCGCCAGCACCGGCAACGAGCGTTTTGCCACGAACATGTTCCAGTTGGTCGACAACCTCGTGCCGGTCAATCGCGTCCATCTCAGTGAGTGGACCCTGGATGAGCGGGAAGCCAGCGTGGTCGAGATCAAGGCGTTGGGCAGTGCCGGTTTGCCGGACACCTTCCCGCCCCCGGAGCCGTTGCAGCACCCGGACGACCACCCGCTGCTGCAACAGATGATCGAGATGAACGACTCGCTACTGATTCAACTGAAAGCCTCGCTCCAGCATCGACACCCGCACCACAGCGTCCACCAATGCAATCTGGTGTCCCGCACGTCCAACCGCCGTTGCGTCATCTCGTTCTACCGTCCCCACACGCATCGGGTGTTTTCCCTGCCGGAGCTGTCGTTCCTCAAGCGCCTGTCCGACACCCTGCTGCCCCTGATCGAGCGCCACGCGCACATCAGTCGACAAGCCATCGCCCGCCAACCCCGCGCGCCACAAGCCGATCAACCACAAACACCGTTGCAACAGGTGTTCGACGAACGCCTGGCGTTGGGCGACATCACCTTGTCGGTGCGCGAAAAAGAGGTCTGCCTGGGCCTGCTGACCGGCGGCACCGTGCCGCAAATGGCAGAAAAGCTGCGGGTCAAGAACAGCTCGATCGAGACCTACCTCAAGCGCGCAGCCGCCAAGCTTGGGGTCAGCGGCCGTCATGGTCTGGCGAAATGGATGGCCGGGGCCTGATCCGGCGTTTTTCTCATCACGGGCGCCCGGCGTCCGCTCTCATTCGTGAACGAGGCTGTTTGATGTCCAGGTTGCCGATTTCCCTGCTGTCCGCCGCGCTGCTGCTGGGCGGTTGTTCGTTGATTCCCGATTATCAGCGACCGGCATCGCCGAGCGCGGCGCAGTATCCCCAAGGTCCGGCGTATGCCGCGCAATCCCCGGTCACACCCCGGGTCGAGGACTGGCGCGCGCTGTTCAATGACCCGGCGTTGCAGCAATTGATCGAAAGCGCACTGGTCAACAACCGTGATCTGCGGGTGGCCGCGCTGAACGTCGAGGCGTTTCAGGCGCAGTACCGCATCCAGCGTGCCGATCTGCTGCCGGCGGTGTCGGCCAACGCCAACGAATTGCGTCAGCGGGTGCCGTCCAGCGTGACCCGCACCAAGGCGGCGATCACCTCGACCTATTCGGTGAACCTGGGCATCAGCGCCTATGAACTGGACTTCTTCGGCCGGGTGCGCAGCCTCAGCGAGCAGGCGCTGCTGACCTGGCTGTCCACCGAAGAGGCCCGGCGCAGTGCGCAATTGAGTCTGGTGGCCAACGTCGCCAACGCCTACCTGACGTGGCGCGCCGATCAGGAGTTGCTGGCGCTGGCCCGGGAGACGCTGGCCGCCGACGAACGAAGCCTGCACCTGACCACCCGCAACCGCGAGGCCGGCAAGTCTTCGGCGCTGGACCAGATTCAGGCGCAGACCAGTGTCGACAGCACCCGCGCGAGCCTGGCCCGTTATCAGCGTCAGGTTGCCCAGGACTTGAACAGCCTGACGCTGCTGGTGGGCGCGCCGGTGCCCGAGCACCTGCCAGCGCGTCCGCTGGACAGTGATCTGGTGGCAACCGTGCCGGCCGGGTTGCCGTCGGATTTGTTGCAACGCCGGCCGGACATTCTCCAGGCCGAATACAAGCTGCGCGCCGCCAATGCCAACATCGGCGCGGCGCGGGCGGCGTTTTTCCCGAGTGTCAGCCTGACCGCCAATGCCGGGACGTCCAGCCGCGACCTTTCCGGGCTGTTCAAGGGCGGCTCCGGGGCCTGGACGTTCCAGCCGCAGATCAACCTGCCGATCTTCAACGCCGGCAGTCTGCGTGCGAGCCTTGATTACGCGAAGCTGCAAAAAGACATCACCGTCGCCGAGTACGAAAAGACCATTCAGACGGCATTCCAGGAAGTGTCCGACGGCCTCGCGGCGCGCCAGACCTACGAACAACAACTCCAGGCCCAACGCGATCTGGTGCAGGCGACCCAGGACTACTACGACATGGCGCAGCACCGATATCGAAGCGGCGTCGACAGCAGCCTGACGTTCCTCGATGCCCAGCGTTCGCTGTTCAGTTCCCAGCAAGGACTGATTACCGACCGGTTGGCGCAACTGGTGGCGCAAGTGAACCTGTACACCGCGCTGGGTGGTGGCTGGAGTGCTGGTGAGGGATCAAATCATCAGTAACGCTATATATTCGAAGCCAATAAATGGAGTTGCCCACCATTTCCTATCAGTCTGAGCAACTGTCAGAAATGACAGTAGAAGGTAAATAGGTGGAATCATATGCTCCCTTTACTCGGAATTTGCCGAGATCAACGAAGGGAGCACATTCGATGGCGGATAAAATCACGAAATTCCTGCCCTACAACATCGAAGGTTTCGATGCTGTGACAAAGACTCTCTCAGTGGCACGGATTAGCCCGCCCGGAGCGAAGATTCAAGCCCCGGCCGACTCAAACATAGAGAGACTTATCTTTACGGGAGCTAACAGTTCGGTAGATCTGCACATGACGAATTTCCTGAGTACTCCGATGATGGAATGCACACTTCCCATATGGTTTTTGATGAACAACCTGGGCGCTGTCGTCAACTGCCTGTTCCGATCATCGCCCAGCGGAGTTGTAATCGCTGACGATATGAAAATCGTCCCTTGATACAACCAGTGAGATCGCACTCCTTACCCTGCGTCATTTTTTCTTACACCTTTTGTCGCCAGATCCCACATTGCCCGGCGATCGAAAACCGGCGCAGCGGATCATTTTGGTATCATGCGCCGCTTTTACGGTTAACCCGCCTGCCTGTCCTGCCGACTGGCGGGCTCCAAAGGGCGGTATGAAATGACGGCTTTGTTGACTCGCCGCAAGGTGCTTGCGGGAATGGGCGTACTCGGTCTCGGCCTGCTCGCCGGCTGCGACACCCGCGGCGAACTGTCGTACAAGTACGGCAAGGATCTGAGCGACAAGATCCTCGGACGCACCTTCAAGCTCAAGGACACCGAAGGCAACACCGTGACGCTCTCGAGCTTTCGCGGCCTGATGCCGATGATCTTCTTCGGTTTCACCCAATGCCCGGCGATCTGCCCGACGACGCTGGCCCGCGCCGCGAAAATCAAGAAGCTGATGGGCAAGGACGGCGACATCCTGCAAGTGGTGTTCATCACCCTCGACCCGGAACGCGACACCCCGGAAATCCTCGACGCCTACGTCAAGACTTTCGATCCAAGCTTCGTCGCGCTGTACGGCACCCTCGAAGAAACCAAGGCCACCGCCAAGGAATTCGACGTGTTCTACGAAAAGGTCCCGGCCGGCGACACCTATACCCTCTCCCACACCGCCACCAGCTATGTCTACGACACCCGGGGCACGTTGCGCGTGGGTCTGTCTCAATCGCTTTCTGCACAAGAGTGCACGGAAGATTTGCTTACCGTCATGGAGGTCTGCTGATGAACCCTTTTCTGAACAACATCAAACGTGCCGCACTGGGCCTGTCCCTGCTGGGCCTGGCTTTCCAGGTATCGGCGCAGACCAAAGTCGACGATGCCTGGGTGCGCGCGACCGTGCCGAACCAGTCGGCCAGCGGCGCGTTCATGACCGTCACCGCCGACAGCGACAGCAAGCTGCTCAGCGTTGCCTCGCCTGCGGCCAAGGACGTGCAGATTCATGAAATGACCATGAAGAACGACGTGATGAGCATGGGCCCGGTGAAATCGGTCGACCTGCCAGCGGGCAAGGCCGTCAACTTCGACCCGAATGGCTACCACGTGATGCTGATGGGCCTGACCGCTCAGCTGAAGGAAGGCGACAGCGTGCCGCTGACCCTGACCGTGGAAAACGCCAAGGGCGAAAAAGAAACCGTTGAAGTGAAAGCACCGGTCAAGGCGCTGACCATGGAAGGCCACGATCACAGCAAGATGCATTGATCGCTGACTGACAGATCTACGGTTTCAAAAAACAAAAGGGGCGGCATGATCGATGATCATGCCGCCCCTTTTGCATCTGGATATCAGACCAGTTTCAATTCGACCTCGATATTGTTGCGCGTAGCCTTGGAGTACGGGCACACCTGATGCGCCGCATCCACCAGCTGCTGCGCCGCGCCACGCTCCATTCCCGGCAGGCTTACATTCAGTCGCGCCTGCAGGAGATACCCTCCCGAATTAGTGCCCAGGTCCACTTCGGCATCCACCGCCAGGTCTGCCGGCAGGCTGATTTTCTGCTGCCCCGCCACCGCTTTCATCGCGCCAATGAAACACGCCGACCAGCCTGCGGCGAACAATTGTTCCGGATTGGTCCCGCCGCCACTGGAACCGGGCGACGACAGTTTTACATCGAGGATCCCGTCGGAACTGCGCGATGCGCCGTCACGTCCGCCGGTGGTGTGGGTTTTCGCGGTGTAGAGGACTTTTTCGATCTGACTCATGGCGATCTCCTGAATGAAAAACAGCAGATTGTTCACTCGGCGCCTCCCGTCGCAGCCTTGAGGTGCGCCACCCGTTTCACACAGCCCTCTCACTATAGACGCGGGTTTGCCGCTCACCCGGCCGGCGGACGTGCGGATAACCGCCGGTCGTATTGGCACCGCCAAGCGGGTTGACAGAACCAGAGGGCGAGAGGATTATTATTACATCGCATACGATCTAACCGTATACGATCACAACCAATCACAACACCTTGAGGATTCCCCCATGAGCAAAATTGAAAAAGTCCTGGCCACCGGCAAAACCCACACCACCGCCAGCAGCGCCGGTCTCACCTCCCGTGGTCACAACGGCAATCTGGACATTCAGCTCTCGACGCCCGGCAGTGCCAAACCGGCGCACGTGTTTGCCAACGTCCTGCCCCACCCGACCGCCGAGCAACTGTTCGCCGGTGCCTGGTCGTCCTGCTACACCGCCGCCGTCGGCCTGGTGGCCAATGACCTGGGCGTGGTGCTGCCGGCCGACATGTCGGTAGACATCGAAGTGGATCTGGGCCAGACCGGCCCCGCCTATTTCCTTCAGGCTCGCCTGACCCTGCGCGTCCCGGGCATCGCTGAGGACATCGCGAAAAACCTGGCCCACACCGCTGACCAGATCTGCCCGTACTCCAAGGCGACTCGCGGCAACATCGAGGTGGCACTGAACGTCATCACCGAGTAATTTTTTGGTACAAAACTCATCGCATGCGATTTAGGCGCATAAGGAATAACTAACCGGTTCGCGCTGAGAATGGCGAACCGGTTACCTCAGGCAACATGATCAACACTCCCGATAGAATCGCATCCGACGTATAGTTCGCCCCATACGTTTCACCGGTCACCCGACCCACGAGGATGAACATGAATTCCACCGCCAATACCGCACCAACCGATCTCAAACTCAGCGATTTCCTGTGCTTTGCCGTCTACTCCACCAACCTGGCGTTCGGCAAGGCCTACAAACCGATCCTCGAACGACTCGGTCTGACATACACCCAGTACATCACCATCGTCTCCCTGTGGGAGCAGGACAACCAGACCGTCGGCGGCCTGGGCGAGAAGCTGTTCCTGGAATCGAACACCCTCACGCCAATCCTGAAAAAACTTCAGGCCATGGGTTATGTGCAACGCCAGCGTGACCCGGCAGATGAACGCCAGGTGCGGATCAGCCTGACCCAGAGTGGCCGTGACTTGCGCAACGTGTCTTCGGGCACGAGCCTGTTCGAGGCGACGGGACTGACCACGGAAGAGTTCACGCAGATGCAGAAATCGATCGTCAAGTTGCGCAACAACCTGATCCGGTCGATGAATGCCGAGGGTTGATCGAGTCCTGATGGAAAGCGTGCTTTACATAACTAGTGGCTTCAGTAACTATGTAAAGGGTCTTTTACACAGGAAGTGAAGCATGAATCGATTCCATCTCGAAATGGGCGGCGCGCTGGTGCTGTATGCCGTCGTGCTGATTGCCTCGACGGTTGCGCTGCAGTCGTTGGAGGACGCCAACATTTACCTGCGCACGCTCATTGTTCTGACGCCGATGATTCCGGCCGCACTGGTGTGCTGGAGCGTGGTACGCGACATGAGGCGTCTGGACGAAATGTATCTGCGCATCCAGTTCGAAGCCCTCGGCTTCGCCTTCGCTGCCTCGGCCTTGCTGACCTTCAGCTACGGTTTTCTGGAGAACGTCGGCGCCCCCCATATCCCGTGGTTCTGGGTCTGGCCGGTGATGGGTGCGATGTGGATGATCGGCCTGCGCATCGCGCGGCGCCGCTACCAATGAAGAACCGGCTCAAGGAGCTGCGCGCCGAGCGCAAGTGGTCGCAGGTGGATCTGGCCGAACGCTTGAACGTTTCGCGCCAGACCATCAATGCGATTGAAAACGAACGCTACGACCCGAGCCTGCCTCTGGCATTCCAGATTGCCCGGGCGTTCGAGATGCCGATTGAGAGCATCTTTGATGACTCGATGAATTGATACGAATAGCCCGCCCGTCAGCACGGGCTGCCGGGTGGACTGTTCAGAAAAGACGAGTGTTTAGCTCCCTGCCCCGCCATGGGCCTCTTCAAAGAAATAATCCTTCCAGCTGTCCGCCTTGTTCTTCAGCACACCCAGCTCCTGCAATTTCTCTGCATAGATAAAGGTGCGTTGCGGCACCACGGTGAAATCGATTTCCGGGTCGGTGACGATTTTCTCCACCAGCGCCAACGGCAGTTTCGACTGCTCGACACGGATATAGGCCTGGGCCGCCGCAGGTTTGTCGGCCTTGATGATCTTCTCGGCCTCGGCCAGGGCGTCGTAGAACGCCTTGTAGGTTTTCGGGTTTTCGTCGTGGAATTTTTCCGTGGTGTAGAGCACGTTGAACGTGGCCTGGCCGCCGAGCACGTCGTAGGAACTCAGCACTTTATGTACGTTGGGATTCTGCAACGCCTGGTACTGGAACGGTGGGCTGGAGAAATGCGCGTTGATTTCCGAGCCGCCGGCGATCAATGCGGCCGTGGCATCCGGGTGCGGCAGGCTGACGGAGATGTCGTCGAATTTCTTGTATTGGTCATTGCCGAATTCCTTGGCCGTTTCGATCTGCAGCGTGCGGGACTGGAAGCCCACACCCGCTGCCGGTACGGCGATGCGATCCTTGTCGCTGAAGTCCTTGAGGGTTTTCACGTTCGGGTTATTGGTCAGCAGGTAGTTAGGCATCGAGCCCAGCGAAGCGATGGCCTTGACGTTCTGCTTGCCCTTGGTGCGATCCCACACGGTGAGCATCGGCGGCACGCCGGCCGAGACCACGTCCAGGGATCCGGTGAGCAGCGCTTCGTTCATGGCGGTGGCGCCGGAAATGCTGTTCCAGTCGACCTTGATGTCCAGGCCCTGGGCCTTGCCGTGTTTCTCGATCAAGTGCTGATCGCGCACCACATCCAGAATCAGATATCCGATGCCGAATTGCTGGGCGATGCTGATCTTGCCTTCGGCTTGAGCAGTGTTGCCGAGCAGCGCACCAGCCAGCGAAGCCGCCAGCAGCGTCAGTGCAGAACGTTTGAACGGTAGGGCCATGACAACCTCGTAGTGATTTACCGGGAAATCTGTGAGGCCGGACTCTATCGCTATAAAAAACGAAATTTAAATACCGTTATCGCATATTGATATCACCTGAATGTCAGTCTTGCAGAAACGCCTGCAAGTCCGCGCCCAAGCCATCGAACACCGCTGAAACCCGCTGCACCCGGCGCATGTCCTGATGCATGGCGATCCACACATCCACCGTAAAATCCACGTCTGCGGGCAGAACTCGTATCAGACCATGGCGCTCGGCCAGTTGCCGGGAACTCACGCCAATCCCCAGCCCGGCACGCAACGCCGCCCATTGCGCCAGATGATCATCGGTGCGGATGGCCGTGTGCTCGGCTGAACAATCGAAGCCGCGCTCGCGCAGGAATTCGATCTCGCCCGCATTGCGATCCGGGCCGATCAGCGAAAAACGGCGCAAGTCCTCAGGCGTTTCAGGCACGCCCTGCTCCGCCAGCAATTCCGGCGTGGCGTACAGGCCGACGTGCAGGTCGCCGACCTTGCGCGCCACCACCGACGCTTCGGTCGGGCGGCGGATGCGCACGGCGACGTCGGCCTCTTGCCGTGAGAGGGTTTGCAGACGATTCGACACGTTCAGTTCCAGCGCCAATTGCGGGTGCTGTTGACGTAAACGGCGCAACATCGGCGGCAGGATCTCGACGCCCAATAGCTTGCCGGCCGTCAGGCGCACGGTGCCGCCGGTTTGCGCCACGTCGGCGGAAGCGGCGCGGTTGAAGGCGTTGGCGGCCAGGGCCATGGCTTCGACGTGGCCGATCAACTCCCTGGCGGTCTCGGTCGGCAACAGCCCCGAGGGCGAACGAATGAACAGGCTGACGCCGACGCTCTGCTCCAGCACCTCGATCCGCCGTCGCGCCGTGGCCTGGGCGATTCCCAACAAGCGCGCGGCGCCCGACAGACTGCCGGTGCGCAATACCGCGAGAAAGGCGCGCTGGGTTTCCCATTGAAGTTGTGGAGCGTTCATACATTTCCTGTGAGCGGTTGGGCAGTTTTGGCCGATGTTCATTCACCGGGGTCTGCGGCATGCTGCGCGAGCATACCGCACGGGCCTTGCGCCCGGCATCGAACCCGCAGTTGAAGGAGCCTTGCCCATGACACTCACCGGCCAATGTCGCTGCAGTGCCGTCCGCTATCAGTTGAACACCGACGTGCCGCCGGCGATCTACGCCTGCCATTGCACGGATTGCCAGACCTGGAGCGGCAGCGCCTTTGCCCTGCACGCCCTGCTGCCCGCCGACGCCCTGACGTTGACCGGGCCACTGACCACTTATGCCTACGATCTCAATGGGCAGCACGCCGAACATCAGCTGTGCAGCGTCTGCCACACGCGATTGTTCAACACCACAACGGCCGCGCCGGGGATGAAAGTGCTGCGCGCCGGCACGCTCGATGAAAGTCGCTCACTGCAACCGATGGCGCACATCTGGGTGAGTCACAAACAACCCTGGCTGACGCTGCCCGAGGGGCTGCCGAGCTGGCCGCAAAGCCCGACCCCGCAAGCCTTCGGTGAAGCCCTCATGGCGTACGCTGGTTGAACCGGGTTCTGAGCCCGTCGGCGTTCGACGACAAACGCTTCGCGGTGTCCACAAACGGGGTGACGATCAGGCTGTACAACGTCAGATAACGCGTGCGGTCCTGCTCGCCCGTGCCGAAGCGCAGCACTTCGGGCTTTGGAGTGGTGACGTACAGCGTGCCGAACAGCCAGTCCCACAGTGACAGATTGATCGCGAAGTTCTTGTTGAAATGTCGCGGTGCGTCGCTGTGGTGAATCTGGTGCTGGGCCGGGCTGTTGAGCACATGCTCGACCGCCGGCCCGAACGACAGCCAGACATGGCTGTGGCGCAGATTGGAACCCAGGCTGTTGATGATCAGCACCAGCCACGTCACGCCGAACAGCGTATAGCGGCTGACTTCGCCGCCGCAGGCGTACCAGACCACACCGGCAAACGCGCCGAGGCCAGCGGTGATGACGGTTCGTTCAACAATCGATTCGACAATGTGAATCCGGCTGGCGGTGGCCGGCACCAGAACCGGCGCCGAATGGTGAACCTTGTGAAATTCCCACAGATAGCGGGAGTGGAAGGCGCGGTGAATCCAGTAATGCAGAAAATCCCTGAACAGGAACACACCCAGTCCGTAGAACAGCGCGATCATCGGGTGATCCGGCACTTGCTCGCGCGCGCCCCACAGCTGAGTGAAAAACTGCGCGTAATCACCTGAACGCAGAATGTGCGGATCGACAAGGCCGACCACGGGCAACACCAGCGTCACCCGAAGAATCGCCTTGATGAAGTAATAACGGTAATCCAGCCAGGCCGAACGATGCCCGTGAACGCGACCGCCGCCGACAAATTGCCAGAAGGATCGGGCCTGCGTCAGATGTCGGGATTTTCGGTGGCGATAAAGGCCGTAAGCCACGCCGTAGGACGTGAGCAGAAACACCACACCCAGGCGACCGTTCAAATCGAACAGGCCAAGGAACTGCTCGGTGACCGGATCGATCACCCAGCGGCTGAGCTGCGCAAAGAGTTGCGTGAGGACATCCACGGAGCTTGATCTCCATCAGAGGTCGCGCATTGTAAATCGCACTGGTTCGCAAATGCAGCACGAACGGATCAAAGGCCGGTTAAACAGCCTGAAACAATAAAACCGTCACCGCGCTCGGGACGGAAAACCGCCAGGACGGTCGCCGAGCAAGGCCCCAGCTCATCCGGGTTGCTAACCGCGCCTTCCGGGACCGGTTCACCCAGCCGTTTAAAAAGGCGATCAGACAGCCCACCCTTGGTATCATCGCCCACACTTTTATGACGATTTGATGGCTGGAAGGTCTTTTTGTGAGCGCTCTTTTTCAACGGTTGCGGCGTCTGGATGCCCGTGTTCTTTCTCTGGTTTTCCTGGTACTGATTGTACCGGTGTGCCTGCGGGCGGCACTTGGCTGGTCGAGCCTGTTCGGTTACCTGTCGGATCTGGCCATCGGCAGTCTGCTGGTGGTGCTGTTGCATCGTCGTCCCTGGTGGCTGGCGCTGCCGGTGCTGCTGTTCTGGGGACTGCTGGCGGTGGCGACCGCTGAACTGGTCAGCGCGGTCGGCCGCCTGCCGACCGTGGCGGACCTGCATTACCTGATCGACCCGCAGTTCGTGGAGAACTCCACCGGCGGCGGCTTCGCCCACCCCGGCGTGGCGGTTGCGCTGCTGGTGGCTCTGGTCTTGTGGTTGCTGAGTCATTGGACTCGACGCGCGACAACCGCCCCCGCTCTGCCCCGCGCAGCCTGGGCGACGCCGGTGCTGCTGTTCTCCGCGTACTGGGGCGCTCAGCATCTGGCCCCGAGCGATGCCGACCCGTGGCGTCTGTACAACCTGCCTCACCAGTTGCTGGCCGCGCAGGTCGCCGACGTGCAGATGCAGGCTGAAGAATGGCTGGACGGCGACACTCAATTCGCTCCCCCGCCCATGGCCGGGCTCACCGATGTCGATCTGAACGGTCACCCGTTGCTGGCGGCCAAGGGCCAGGCGCGCAATGTGCTGATCGTTGCCCTCGAAGGCATTCCCGGTGCCTACATCGGCGCCAATCGCCAAGCCATCGGCAGCCATTATCAGGAAGACCTGATGCCCAACCTCAGCCGCTGGGCCGAGCGCGGCATGAACACCCCGGATTACGTGCTGCACACCCACCAGACCATTCGCGGTCTGTACGCCATGCTCTGCGGCGATTACGACAAACTCGACAACGGCACGCCCAAAGGCGTGGAAATGCTGACCCAGCACGAGCGCAATCAGGCCTGTCTGCCGGCCCAGTTGCGTCAGCACGGTTTCGCCACGCACTACCTGCAAGGCGCAGGGCTGCGGTTCATGGCCAAAGACAAGATCATGCCGCACATCGGTTTCGATGCGACCCATGGCCTGGACTGGTTCACCAACGCCAACTACCTGGAATTCCCGTGGGGCAAGGATGACAAGGCGTTCTTCGAAGGCGCGCTGAAATACGTCGGCGACCTGAAAAAGCAGAAGCAGCCGTGGATGCTCACGCTGCTCACAGTCGGCACTCACCAGCCCTACTCCGCGCCGGAGGAATACCTGCAACGCTACGACACGCCGAAGCAAGCCGCCGTCGGTTATCTGGACGATGCGCTGGAACAGTTTCTCAGCGGCCTCGAACGCCAGGGCGTGCTGAAAGACACGCTGGTGGTGATCACCTCGGACGAATCCCACGGCATCGACGGTGTGCGCCTCGCGTCGTCCTGGGGCTTCAACCTGACCCTCGCGCCGGAGCAGGCGCAACTGCCGCGCCTGAACGCCGGGGTCTACGGTCACGTCGATCTGAGCGCGTCGATTCTGGATTACTTCGACTTTCCCGTGCCTTCCGCCCTCAGCGGTCGCTCGCTGTTTCGCGATTACGATTCGGGCCGCGAAATCATGTCGTTCACCAACGGCAAGCTGCGCTATCACGACGGTCGCGGCCTGCTGACCGAATGCGACATGCCGCGCCGCTGCCGCAATTACGCCAGTGAAGGATTCATCGCCGAAAGCGCCACGTTCAAGGGCAACGCCAGCGGCCAGAATGCCCGGGACATCGCCGCCCGCGCCTCGGCCCTGGACCTGTCGCTGCTGCGTACTCCGCTCAACCAGCGCTATCAGTTCGGCAGCGCCAACGTCATTCCGCTGCAAGCGCAGATCAAGGATGACTGGGCTGACAACCTGATCGGCGCGCAATACCTGGAGATGCCAAAAGGCTCCCACACCCGCGTGCGCCTGACCGTGCGTTCGGTGGATCCGCAGCAGGCGGCGTACATTCAGCTCAAGGCCAAGGAGTTCGAACAGGACGTGCAACTGGGCCTGCCGACCGAGATGGTCGCCACGGCGGATCAGCCGCTGGAGATGGATTTCAGCTTCGACAACCCGCAACCGCGCAAGGCGTTCTCGTTCCACTTGTTGGGGTATGGCCTGGGCGCCGTGGAAGTCAGTGATTTCAGCGTGATCACCGAACTGCCGGGGCAACAGGATCTGCTGGACGAGATCCCGGAAGAAGACACCGCTCAATCGAGTTGAGGTCGACGCCAGCGTCGCAACGACGCTGGCGCTTGTCCGGTGTGAACGATCAGAACGTGGTGCGCAGACCGACCTGAATGCTGCGCCCTTCTGCCGGCGCAATATCGCGCAGGATCGAGCTGGCATAACGCACGGTCTGGTTGGTCAGGTTCTCGGCATTGACGAAAGCCAGCCATTTGCTCTGGCCGACATCAAAGTGATAACCCACATTCGCTCCCAGCGTGGTGTAGCCGTCGGTGCTGCTTTCATTGTCCGGCACCCGGTGCTGGGAACTGGCGTGTTCCACATCGATGCGCGCCTGCCAGCGATCCAGCTCCCACAACAGCCCGGTGTTCAACCGCAGCGGTGCGATGCGCGGCAGGTCCTGGCCGTTGTCGAGGTTCTTGGCGCGGGTGTAGTCGCCCGACAGCTCCAGCGCAAACTTGCCGTAAGCGTTTTCGCCAAGCGTCCAGCGATCCTGCGCTTCGATGCCGCTAAAGCGCGCCCGCACGCCGGAGTAGGTGTATTCGGGGATGCCGTCGGCGTCCTCCTCCCCTTCGTCATTCAGCGTGCGCCCTGTCCCGAGCAGGCCGATGTAGTTGGAGAAATGGCTATAGAACACGCCGACGCTGCCCTTGTGCGTACCGTTGTCAAAACGCAGGGCCAGGTCACTGGAGACGGCTTTCTCTTTCGACAGCCCCGCATCCCCGACTTCATAAGTGCCGGTGGCGACGTGGGCGCCGTTGGCGTAAAGCTCATAGAACGTCGGCGCGCGTTCGGTGTAGCCCAGCGTGGCGGCAACCGACCAGACCGGCGTCAGAGTGTACACCGCACCGGATGACAGGCTGCCGGCGGTGAAGCTGCTGGAGCGATCGGCATTGGCGAAACGCTCGTTGCCCTTGGCGTCCGGATCGACGGTGGTGTGTTCGAGGCGTCCGCCGAGGGTGAACAGCAGGCGATCCGTGGCTTGCAGCTCTTCAAGAATGAACAGTGCACCGGCATCGGTATCGGTGTGCGGCACGAAGGCTTCTTCGCCCAGCGCCGAGAATTCGTTGCGACTGACTTGTGCGCCAATCACCCCGTTGAACGGCCCCAGCGGCTGATGCCGGGCCTCGACCCGCGCCTCGTAGCCCTTGTTCTTGAACGTGGTGCCGACCTCGCCGCCCTCGATTTCGCGGTGCTGGTAATCGGTGTAACCGGCGTCGAGTTTCACCGAGCTGAACGGGCCGTCGAGGTTGCGGATTTCCGAAGCGAACGCGTAGTGCTCCTGCTCCATGCGGATGCGCACATCGTCTTCGGCCGGCGAGCCGTAGTTCGAATCGTAATTGCTGTACGACAGCCCCGCGTAACCGTCATCCCAGGTGTACGACCCGCCCACCGCACCGCCGTCCTGACGACCGTCGCTGTTGGCCAGCCGATGTTTCTTCGAATCACCATCG
Source organism: Pseudomonas sp. B21-021 (assembly GCF_024749205.1). NCBI lineage: Bacteria > Pseudomonadati > Pseudomonadota > Gammaproteobacteria > Pseudomonadales > Pseudomonadaceae > Pseudomonas > Pseudomonas sp. B21-021. The sequence continues at coordinate 2,596,897 of NZ_CP087192.1, read as the reverse complement.
TCGTTCGCCCGCTCACGACTGGTCTTGGCGTAGCCGGGAATCTTCAGGTCATTGAACTCGCGGGCGCTGGCGTCCAGGTGCAAGGCGAACTGGCCGTTACCGGCTTCGAGCTTGCCGGCGCTGCTGCGAGTGGTGTCGGCGCCGCCATAGCGCAACTCGCCAGCACCGTGAATGCCTTCGATGGCTTCGGTCGGGATGCGGTTGTCGAAGGTGTTGACCACCCCGCCGATGGCGCTGCCGCCGTACAGCAAGGCTGCCGGGCCACGGACGATTTCGATGCGCTCGACGTTGACCGGGTCCAGCGGCACCGCGTGATCGTAGGACAGCGACGAGGCGTCCAGCGCGCCGACGCCGTTGCGCAGGATGCGGATGCGGTCGCCGTCCTGCCCGCGAATGATCGGGCGACTGGCACCCGGGCCGAAGTAGGACGACGACACGCCCGGCTGCTTGTTCAGGGTTTCGCCGAGGCTGCCCTTTTGCTGCAGTGTCAGGTCATCGCCGCTCAACACGGTCGAGGGCGAGGCCACGGTCTGACTGCCCAGCGGATTGCCGGTGATGACTTGCGGTTGCAGTTCCAGCGGGTCGGCGGCGAATGCGGGCGAAGCGATCAGCAGCGCCGAGGCCATGAGCGTCAGGCGGGGTTGGAAGGTGTGGAAACGGGAAGGCATTTCAGAAATCCGTCAGGCAGAAAAGTGAGGATCAATGCCGGCGCTACAGAGGGTGTGTTGCCGGCATCGATCAGATGAAATCATTTTTATGTTATACAATAACATTTCTAATGGCCATCACGTTTCTGCCACAAAATTGCAAACCATCGCTCAAGCACGGGTGTTTTAACGCCCTGCCCGGCACCGGATCACGAGACTTCGCGTAAGAGACTGCGCCTATCACGCACCAATAGTCGGCCTATTAGCTGACTCGCCGAGTCGGGTCTAGCCTTACTACTCCGAAGTCGGCACGAGCCGGCCGCAGAAGACCTGATAAGGACCCGAACATGGCAAATGAATCGAAATGCCCGTTCAATCACGCCGCCGGCGGTGGCACGACGAACCGCGATTGGTGGCCGAATCAACTGAACCTGAAAATCCTGAGTCAGCACTCGCCCGCATCCGATCCGCTGGGCAAGGACTTCGACTACGCCAAGGCTTTCAAAAGCCTGGATTTCCAGGCCCTCAAACGCGATCTGACGGCGCTGATGACCGACTCCCAGGAGTGGTGGCCAGCGGACTTCGGCCACTACGGCCCGCTCTTCATCCGCATGGCCTGGCACAGCGCCGGCACCTATCGCACCGCTGACGGCCGTGGCGGCGCCGGCTCCGGCCAGCAACGCTTCGCCCCGCTCAACAGCTGGCCGGACAACGTCAGCCTCGACAAGGCCCGCCGCCTGCTGTGGCCGATCAAGCAGAAATACGGCCGCAACATTTCCTGGGCCGACCTGATCGTTCTCACCGGCAACGTCGCGCTGGAATCCATGGGCTTCAAGACCTTCGGTTTCTCCGGCGGCCGCGCGGACGTCTGGGAGCCGGACGAAGATGTGTATTGGGGTTCGGAAAACAAATGGCTGGGTGGCGACAACCGCTACGGCAAGGATCCGGAATCCATGCAGCCGCCGGGCGAAGGCACACTGGTCGCGGAGCCCGCCGAACACGGCAATGAGGAAAGCCGCACCAATCAGGGCGAACGCAACCTCGAGAACCCGCTCGCCGCCGTGCAGATGGGCCTGATCTACGTGAACCCGGAAGGTCCGGAAGGCAATCCCGACCCGGTGGCCTCGGCCAAGGACATCCGCGAAACCTTCGGCCGCATGGCCATGAACGACGAGGAAACCGTCGCCCTGATCGCCGGCGGCCACGCCTTCGGCAAAACCCACGGGGCCGGCCCCGCCGATAACGTCGGCCCGGAACCGGAAGCCGCCGGCCTTGAAGAACAAGGCCTGGGCTGGAAAAGCACCTTCGGCACCGGCAAAGGGGCCGACACCATCACCAGCGGCCTGGAAGTCACCTGGACCACCACCCCGACCAAGTGGAGTAACAACTACCTGGAAAACCTGTTCGGCTTCGAGTGGGAACTGACCAAGAGCCCCGCCGGCGCCCATCAGTGGAAACCGAAAAACGGCGCCGGGGCCGGCACCATTCCCCACGCCCACGACCCGAACAAACGCATCGACCCGACCATGCTCACCTCTGACCTGGCCCTGCGTTTCGACCCGGCCTACGAGAAAATTTCGCGGCGCTTCCTGGCCAATCCCGATCAACTGGCCGACGCCTTCGCCCGGGCCTGGTACAAACTGATTCACCGCGACATGGGCCCGCTCTCGCGTTATCTCGGCCCGGAATTGCCGCAGGAAGAGCTGCTGTGGCAAGACCCGATTCCCGAAGCCAAACATCCACTGGTGGATGACAGCGATATCAGGGCGCTGAAAGGCAAAGTACTGGCGTCGGGGCTGTCCGTCTCGGAGCTGGTCTCCACCGCGTGGGCGGCCGCATCGACCTTCCGGGGTTCGGACAAACGCGGCGGCGCCAATGGCGGACGTCTGCGTCTGGCACCGCAAAAGTTCTGGCAGGCCAACCAACCGGAGCAACTGGACAAGGTGCTGAAAGTCCTCGAAGGCATTCAGAACGAGTTCAACGCCGGGGGGGCAGGCAAGCAAGTCTCGCTGGCGGACCTGATCGTGCTGGCCGGTAACGCTGGTGTCGAGCAAGCGGCGAAAAACGCCGGGCACACGGTGACCGTGCCGTTCAATCCGGGGCGCACCGATGCGACTCAGGAGCAAACCGATGTCGAATCGTTCGGTTTCCTCGAACCGCACACCGACGGCTTCCGCAATTACGCCCCCAACACCTATCGCGTACCGGCGGAGGCATTGCTGATCGACAAGGCGCAACTGCTGACCCTTTCGGCACCGGAACTGACCGTACTGATCGGCGGCCTGCGGGTACTGGACACCAACGTCGGCAAGACGAAACACGGGGTGTTTACCGACAAGCCCGGTTCACTGACCAACGACTTCTTCCGCAACCTGCTGGACATGGGTGTGGAATGGAAACCGACGTCGAAAACCGAGTTCGAAGGCCGGGATCGCAAAACCGGCAGCGTGAAATGGACGGCGACCCGGGTCGATCTGGTGTTCGGTTCCAACGCGATACTGCGGGCGCTGGCCGAGGTATATGCCAGTTCCGATGCGAAGGAGCAGTTCGTCACGGACTTCGTTGCGGCTTGGGCGAAGGTGATGGATCTGGATCGGTTTGATTTGCGGCAATAAGGGCTTTTTCATCTGGGCACAAAAACGCCGCTCATTGAGCGGCGTTTTTTTATTGCCCTGAAACAGCGTCAGGCAAGGCTTTTGCTGACCACTTCGTACACATCACTGGACAGCTGCCCCGAAGCCAGAATCCGCTCCAGCTCCCCCCTCATCAGCGCCTGACGAGCGCCGTCATACTTGCGCCAGCGTGTCAGCGGCGCCAGTTGACGCGAAGCGATCTGCGGGTTGAAGCCGTTCAGTTCGATCACCAGATCCGCGAGGAAGCGATAACCCGAACCGTCCGCCGCATGGAAGTTGATCAGGTTCTGCCCGGCGAACGCACCGACCAGCGCGCGCACCTTGTTCGGGTTCTTGATGTTGAACGCCGGGTGCTGCATCAGCGCTTTCACGCGCTCCAGACCGCCCGGCAAGGTGCTGCCCGCCTGCACGCTGAACCACTGATCCATGACCAGCGGATTGTCCTTGAAGTGCTCGGCAAAACTGGCCAGCGCCTTGGCCTTCTCGTCGTCGAACGGCGAGTTGACCAGCACCGCGAGTGCGGTCAGGCGTTCGGTCATGTTGTCGGCGCTGTCGAATTGCTCCAGCGTCGCCGCCAACACTTCCGGTTTGCCGCTGAGCATCAGGTACGACAAGGCAATGTTCTGCAACGCGCGACGGGCGAAGTGCTCGGCCTCGGCCACGTAAGCAGTTTGCTTGGACAGGTCACGGTTGGCCTGGTAACGCAACCACAGCGCTTCGAACAAACCTTCCGAAAGTTGCTTGCGGGCGAACTCGCGGGCGTTATGGATCGCATCGACGTCAGCCGTTTCGCTGATTTCCGTCAGATAGGCTTCACCCGGAAGCGAGAGCATTTCCGCGACCATTGCCTGATCCAGCGACTCGTCCGACAGCACGGTGCGCAGCGCGGAAACCAGACGTGGGTCGAGCACCAGGCTTTCGCCCTTCTGCTGCTGGCCGATCAACTCTTGCAGCACCTGCACCGACAGTTGCTGGCCGGCATCCCAACGATTGAAACCATCGCTGTCGTGCTGCATCAGGAACATCAACTGATCGCGGTTGTACGGGAAGCTCAGTTTCACCGGCGCCGAGAAGCCACGCAGCAAGGACGGCAGCGGTTGTTCGGCGATGTCGACGAAGGTGAACGTCTGCTCGGCTTCGGTCACCGAGATCACTCGGCTAGTGCCTTGGGCCGAGGCTTCGCCGGCCAGACGCAGGGCAATCTCGTTGCCCTGGCTGTCGAGCAGGCCCAGCTCCACCGGAATCACGAACGGCAGCTTTTCAACCTTGTCCGGGGTTTCCGGGCAGCTCTGGCGGAAGGTCAGGCTGTAGGTTTTCGCAGCGGCGTCGTAAGACTCGCTCACCGCCAGACGCGGTGTGCCGGCCTGGCTGTACCAGCGCTTGAACTGGGTCAGGTCGACGCCGTTGGCATCTTCCATGGCCTTGATGAAGTCATCGCAGGTCACGGCCTGGCCGTCGTGGCGTTCAAAGTACAGGTCGCTGCCCTTGCGGAAGCCTTCGGCGCCCAGCAGGGTGTGGATCATGCCGACCACTTCCGAGCCCTTTTCGTACACGGTCAGGGTGTAGAAGTTGGAGATCTCGATGAAGCTGTCCGGACGCACGGCGTGGGCCATCGGGCCGGCATCTTCGGCGAACTGGTGGGTACGCAGGTACGCCACGTCCTGAATGCGCTTGACCGTGGCCGAGTTCATGTCGGCGGAGAAGCCGGAATCGCGGAAGACGGTGAAGCCTTCTTTCAGCGACAGCTGGAACCAGTCGCGGCAGGTCACGCGGTTGCCCGACCAGTTGTGGAAGTATTCGTGGGCGACGATCGCCTCGACCCGCTGGTGCGCGGCGTCGGTGGCGGTTTCGGCGCGAGCCAGCACGGCGCTGGAGTTGAAAATGTTGAGGCCCTTGTTCTCCATCGCGCCCATGTTGAAGTCGTTCACGGCGACGATCATGAAGATGTCCAGATCGTACTCGCGACCGTAGACCTCTTCGTCCCAGCGCATCGACTTCTTCAGGCTGTTCATCGCGTGCTGGCACTTGTCGATGTTTTCCGGCTCGACATAGATGCGCAGCGCCACGTTGCGATTGGTCATGGTGGTGAAGCTGTCTTCAACGCACCACAAGTCACCGGCCACCAGCGCAAACAGGTACGCCGGTTTCATGAACGGGTCTTCCCAGGTCGCCCAGTGCCGGCCGTCTTCGCCGGGGCCGCTGGCGATCGGGTTGCCGTTGGACAGCAGCACTGGATAGCTGTGCTGCTCGGCGACCACGGTAGTGGTGAACTTGCTCATCACGTCCGGGCGGTCGAGGTAATAGGTGATCTTGCGGAAGCCTTCGGCCTCGCACTGGGTGCAGAACATCGTGCCGGACTTGTACAGGCCTTCCAGTGCGGTGTTGGTTTCCGGGTGGATCTTGACGCTGGTGTCGACCGTGAAGGTTTCGCTGGCCGGTTGCAGGGTCAGGTGGTTCTCGGTCAGTTGATAATCGTCGGCGCTCAGTTCCTGGTCTGCCAGGGTCACCGAGAGCAGTTCCAGCTGCTGGCCATCGAGCACCAGCGGCGGCAGGCCCGGGCCACGGGCCGGGTTGCGGCGCATCACCAGTTGCGCGTGGACCAGACTGTGGTCCTCGAACAACTCGAAGGTCAGGTGTGTTTCATCGATCAGGTACTCGGGCGCCTGATAGTCCTTCAGGTAAATCATCTTCGGTTGTTCGGTGCGCATGCTGAAGTCCTTATTGATGCACGGCGAGCTGATAGGCCGTGTACTTGCGAATGTTGATCACGCCGGTGTCGAAGATCAGGTACTGGCCCTTGATCCCCAGCAGCGTGCCTTCGGCAATCGGGTTCTTGTCCAGGTTGAAGCTGACGATCTTGGCCGGGTACTGCTCGACCGGGTAGCGGATTTCCAGCGGCTCGACATCGGCGATGGTCTGAATGGCCTGGAGACCGAATCGCTCCTGCAAACCTTGCAGACCCGGGGCGCAGCTTTCGAACAGTTGATCGCGCACCTGCGCCAGATCCACCGCCGCCGCGTCGCCCTTGAGCAAGGCGCGCCAGTTGGTCTTGTCCGCCACCTGACTGCGGAACAGGTCTTCGACGAAACCCGACTGCTGCCGCATCGAAACGCGCATGATCGGCAACGCCTGACTGGCCCCCTGATCGAGCCAGCGGGTCGGCAGTTGAGTGGCGCGGGTGATGCCGACCTTGATCCCCGACGAATTGGCCAGGTAGACGACGTGGTCGGTCATGCAGAACTTCTCGCCCCACTCAGGCTCCCGGCAGGTGCCGGCCTCGAAGTGGCAGCGTTCCGGGCTCATGATGCAGATGTCGCACTGGGCCAGTTTGGTCATGCACGGGTAGCAGTAACCCTGACTGAAACTGGTCTTGGTCTTGCGCCCGCAATGGGTGCAGTGAATCGCCCCCAGGTATTCCAGACGCACCGTGCTGCCGATCAACGGGTTGACCGGCACCTCGACGTCATCCAGACGAAACGCGTACTGCACGTTCGGCCCGTCCAGGCGCGCCGACATTTTGCTGATTGCACCGCGGCCGATCTCGATCAATGGATGGCGTCCGACTTGAACAGGATGTTCGGCACTTCGATCGACTTCGACGCACATTCCTGCGGGCCCATGTAACCGGTGCGCTCTTCCTCGGGCAGGTTCTGCATTTCCCAGGCGATCATCGCCTGCAACGACAGTTCACGCTGTTCGGCGGTGAGTTTGCCACCGTCCGACCATTTGCCGATCTCTACCGCCAGCTTCAGGCTCTGGTAGATATCCGGGGTGATGTTCTTGATCAAATCGTTAAAAGAGGACATCAGGGTCTCCGTGCTCTTTATTCAAAAAATTCAGGCGGCCAGTTTACGGCGGTTGTACAAACCGCCCAACAAACCGGTGAAGCATCCGATGAGTAACCCGCCGACGTGGGCGGCGTTGGCGATTTCGCCGAAACCGATCATCGAGATCAGCCCGGACATGCACACCAGCAACCACACCAGCATCATCACCAGCACGCCGCGCGGCAGGCGATAGGCCGGGTTCGGCGCCAGCAGCTGGAAGATCCAGCAGTGACCGAGCAGCCCGTAAAGTACGCCAGACAGGCCGCCGAACAGGCTCGGGCCGCCCCACGCGAACTGCGCATAGTTGGAAACGAGGCCGAACAGCAGCGTCAGGCCGATCAGGTTGACGCTGCCCTGGCGCGACTCGATGCGCCGCCCCAGTTCCCAGTACCACATGCCGTTCATGGCCAGGTGCAGGATGCCGAAGTGAATCAGCATCGGCGTGAACAGGCGCCACCACTGCCCCGCCGCCAGGCTGTCGGCCAGCGGTGTGAAATGGATGTAGTCGCCGATTACGCGGAAATCGAGGAAGGTCAGCCAGCGCATCGTCTCGAGGTTATCGCCGAGAAAGGTCAACCCGCCGACGATCAGGCTCAGCAGCAGAATGAACCCGGTGGCCTTGGCGTGTTTCAGTTGCTCGGCAAAGCTCGGGCGCTTGAACGTCGGCGCCACCGGAATTTCCAGTTGCTGATCCGGGTCGCCCGCCGGGAAACGCTCGTACAGCGAGCGTACGTCGTCGCTGATTTCCGAGGGCACCCACAACACCTGCTCGCCCGCCTCTTCGCTGACGCGATGGGGCACTTGCATGCGTTGCAGCAGTTTGACGAAACCACTCAGGTCCGCCGCCAACGGCACACGCAAGACGGCTATGGCACTCATCGCAGCACCTCCGGCCGCTCGACGTCGACCCAGACAAATTTATGCGGATCGAGGCGGGTTTCCTGATCCAGACGATAGGCCACCAGTTTGCCGTAGAGCACCGCGCTGTAATCCAGGCACGCGAGGTTCGGGCGGATCGGCGCCGGTTTGCCGCTGCGCCAGTAGTGGCCGACGAACAGCAATGGCTCATCGACGCCGTAGCGCAGCAGGGAATTCTTTTCGCTGGAGGTCAGCGGCTTTTGCGCCACCGGTTCGGGCAGTGCGTCGGGCTGGAACACGATGTCGCCATAGGTTTGCGGGTCGTCTTCCCAGAACTTGGTGCGGAAGAACGAACGCACCAGGCCATCGCCGCTGGTCATGGTCAGGCCATCCGGCAGGCGCATGTCAGTGCCGCGCAGCAGGCGATCGAACACGGTGCAGGCGAAACTGCCGGGCACGGCCGAGGCCTGGAGGAAGTGCTCATCGATGCAGCCATCGGGGAACAGCGCGCGCAGCGGCTCGATCAGGCCGGCATCCCAGCAGGCATGCACCACGCGGAAACGTCCGGCATCGACGAACAGCGGCAGTTGGTAGAACCACTGCTGGAAGTCGTGCCAGTCGCCCGGATGGTCTTCGAACTGAGTCAAGGTTTCATGCAGCAGACGGGCATGGCGCGGCGTGTGTTCACGGACGAACTGCTTGCCGCTGCCGGGAGGCGCCGGAGTGCTCCAGCCGAGGGCGTTGAACTCGTGGTTGCCCATGATGCACAACGCCTGACCGGCCTCGACCATGTCATGAACGATGTGCAGCGCCTCGCGAATCCGCGGGCCACGGTCGATGATGTCGCCGACAAACACGGCCATGCGCGATGGATGCCGCCAGACCCCGCCCTGCTTGTGGTAACCGAGTCGGTCCAGCAGGTGTTCCAGGGTCAGGGCGCATCCGTGCACGTCACCAATCAGGTCATAACTGCGCGCGGGATCGAGCATCAGTCGCCTCCACCACCCAACTTGCTGCCCCAGCCGAGCTTGGTGCGGCAGACTTCGTAGTAGTTGTGGTCGAGCGGATGGATCAGCCGCAGCTTCTGCGCTTTCTTGCTGACGGTAATGGTGTCGCCCGGCGCGCAGGTGAAGTGGTTCTGCCCGTCGCAGGAGACCTGCGGGTAGATCTGCATATCTTTGGACACGACGATTTTCAGCTCACTGTTGCCATCGACCACGATCGGTCTGCCCGACAAGGTATGGGGGTACATCGGCACAATCACAATAGCGTCAAGCTTGGGATGCATGATCGGGCCGCCGGCGGACAGTGCGTACGCGGTGGAACCGGTCGGGGTCGACACGATGAGGCCGTCGGCCTTCTGGCTGCAGACGAACTGGCCGTCGATGTACAGCTCGAACTCGATCATCCGCGTCGACTTACCCGGGTGCAGCACCACGTCGTTCAGCGCATCGCCCTGGCCGATGGCCTCGGCGTGACGACGGACTTCGGCCTGCAGCAGGAAGCGGTTTTCCACCAGATAGTGGCCGTCGAGCACCTCGGCGACCTTGATTTCCAGTTCGTCGGGGCGGATGTCGGTGAGAAAACCGAGGCTGCCACGGTTGATCCCGAGCACCGGAATATTGTGTTTGGCCAGTGCCCGCGCCGCGCCGAGCAGGCTGCCGTCACCGCCGACCACGATGACCATGTCGCAGACTTCACCGAGCATCTTGCGCGACGAGGTTTGCAGGCCATGGCCCGGCAGGACTTCGGCGATGGTGTCTTCGAGAATCACATGCAGGTGACGATCGAGCAGGAAGCGTTTCAGTCGGCGGACGGTATCCAGCACCTGGGAGCTGCCCAGGCGACCGATGATGCCGATATTACGAAATTGCTCCATGGGACTCCTGCGGGGGACTGAGACGGCGAAAAACACGATTATGGGCGAAAGCGCCGGATAGACAAAATCCTTTCAGCCCCGAGGATGCACCGGTGTTTGAGGCTATGCTCGCAAGATGATCCTATTTCCCGATTTGCTGCAGTTGCCCCACCAGTTACGCCACCCCGAGGTGCGTGATCTGGCGTGGGTGATCCTCGCCCCGCCGATGCTCGCCACGACCCCGTGGCCGCAGCGCCATCCGCTGGCGGGCAGCGACTGGGTCAGCGACCCCGAGCGCCTGGAACACTGGCTGCGCCAGCTCGACCGCGACAGTTACGGCCTGCTGCACTGGCTGTCCCAGGCCCGCACCCGGCGCCTGGGCCTGTATTACGAGCGGTTGTGGCAATTTGCGGTGGAACACGCGCCGGGCATCGAGCTGATCGCTGCCAACCTGCCGATCCGCCGCGAAGGCCACACCCTCGGCGAGCTGGACATGCTGCTGCGCGACCGCGACGGCGTGCATCACCTGGAACTGGCGATCAAGCTCTACCTCGGCCCGCAGAACGGCAACGGTCATGATCCGGCGTCATGGCTGGGGCCGGGCTGTCATGATCGGCTGGATCGCAAACTGGCGCATTTGAGCGAACATCAGCTGCCGATCTCCGCGCGCCCGGAAAGCCGCGAAGTGCTGGCGGCGCTGGATGTCGGGTCGTTCAGTGCGCAATTGTGGCTTGGCGGGTACCTGTTGTATCCGTGGCCCGGCCAGTCCGTGCCGCCCAGCGGCGCCCACCCGCAGCATCTGCGTGGCAGCTGGCTGCATCAGAAAGACTGGTCGGCATTTGTCGCCCAGCGCCCGGACGGGCGCTGGCAACCCCTGCCCCGCCACGCCTGGCTGGCGCCGGCGCACTACCCGGTGGATCAGACCTGGAGCACCGGACACTTGCAGGCCTGGCTCGATGAACTCGAACCGCTGGCCCCGGCGCAACTGATGGTGCGCCTGACCGAAAATGCCCGGGGCGAATGGGAAGAAGCCGAGCGGCTGTTTCTGGTGTCGGATCTGTGGCCGAACGTGCCTGGCCAATCCTGATTTCTGTTGTGTCTGATCTGGCCCCTTCGCGAGCAAGCTCGCTCCCACAGGTTCAGTGTTCACCGCATAACCTGTGGGAGCTAGCTTGCTAGCGATTGAAGCCAACTGGTTCTAAAGGGATAACCGCACGGCGAGTGCCGCCAAGGTGACCAACAGCACCGGCACGGTCAGCACGATCCCGACCTTGAAGTAATACCCCCAGCCGATCCGGATATTCTTGCGCTCCAGCACATGCAGCCAGAGCAAGGTCGCGAGACTGCCGATCGGGGTGATTTTCGGCCCCAGGTCGCTGCCGATCACGTTGGCGTAAATCATCGCTTCCTTCACCACACCCGTGGCCTGACTGGCATCGATCGACAGCAACCCGACCAGCACCGTCGGCAGGTTGTTCATGATCGATGACAGCAAGGCCGTCAGCACCCCGGTGCCCATCGCAGCGCCCCACACACCGTACCCGGCGAACACATCCAGCCACCCGGCCAGATAATCGGTGAGCCCGGCGTTGCGCAGTCCGTAGACCACCAGGTACATGCCCAGCGAGAAAATCACGATCTGCCAGGGCGCCTCTTTCATCACCTTGCGCGTGGAAATCTTGTGCCCGCGCGCGGCGATCGCCAGCAACAGCGCCGCGCACACCGCCGAGATCGCACTGATCGGAATCCCCAGCGGCTCCAGCGCGAAACAACCGATCAACAGAATCAGCAACACGGCCCAACCGGCGTAGAACGTGGCCTTGTCGTGGATGGCGGTTTCCGGATGTTCAAGCTGTTCAGGGTCGTAGGCCTTGGGAATGTCACGGCGGAAGAACCACAGCAGCATGCCCAACGTGGCCGCGACGCTGACGAAGTTGACCGGCACCATCACCGCCGCATAGCGGTTGAAACCGATGTGGAAAAAGTCGGCCGAGACGATGTTCACCAGGTTCGACACCACCAGCGGCAGGCTCGCGGTGTCGGCAATGAAGCCCGCGCCCATGACGAACGCCAGGGTCGCCGCCGGGGAAAAGCGCAGGGCCAGCAGCATGGAAATCACGATCGGCGTGAGGATCAGCGCCGCGCCGTCATTGGCGAACAGCGCCGACACCAACGCGCCGAGCAGCACCATGAAAGCAAACAGCTTGCGCCCGCTGCCCCGCCCCCATCGCGCTACGTGCAACGCGGCCCAGGCGAAGAATCCCGCTTCATCGAGCAGCAGACTGATGATGATCAGCGCCACGAACGTGCCGGTGGCGTTCCATATGATTTGCCACACCAGCGGGATATCGCTCAGGTGCACTACGCCGAAAATCAGCGCGATGATGGCGCCGAATGTTGCACTCCAGCCGACCCCGAGGCCTTTGGGTTGCCAGATCACCAGGGTAATGGTCAGCAGGAAAATCAGTGACGCAGCGAGCATTCGCGACAGCCTTCAGTCAGGTTAAGAAAACAAGCCACAACAAAAACCTGTGGGAGCGAGCTTGCTCGCGATGGCGGCGTGTCATTCAACTGAAGTGTCAGCTGATACACCGATATCGCGAGCAAGCTCGCTCCCACAGGGTCGATATCTTGTCAGAAAACTCAGTGGTTCACTTCTTGTGCTGCGCCACCCACTCACCAAAAGCATTGATGAAACTTTGCAGGAACGGCTTCACCGACTCGTTCAGCTTGCCCGCCTCGTCGAACGCCGTGCCCGCGCCGCCCAGATAGGCTTCCGGCTGCTGCATGCACGGCACGTTGAGAAAAACAAAGGACTGACGCAGATGCTGGTTGGCACCGAAACCGCCGATGGCACCCGGCGAAACGCTGATCACCGCCCCCGGTTTGCCGCTCCAGACACTCTTGCCATACGGCCGCGAACCGACATCGATCGCGTTCTTCAAAGGCGCCGGCACTGAGCGGTTGTACTCCGGGGTGACAAACAGCAGAGCGTCGGATGAACCCACTTTTTGCCGGAAAGTGCTGTAGGCTGCCGGCGGTGAATCGCCGTCGATGTCTTCGTTGTAGAGTGGCAGATCGCCAATCTCGACAATGTTCAGCTTGAGATTGGCCGGTGCCAGTTCCGCCAGCGCCAGGGCGACCTTGCGGTTGATGGACGCCTTGCGCAGGCTGCCGACCACTACTGCGACGTTATAGACATTGCTCATTGGAAGACTCTCGACTGTCCGTGGGAGGAGCCAGTAGTTATAGATGATCCGGCGACGATTCCACCAGACGCCGAAGGTTATTTCCTGCGTCTGGAATATTTTTTTCCTGTAGGAAAACTTACCAAGCTTGATGAAGGTCTACCAAGCCGCAAATCAAGCGTTTTATCTCCAGAGGTTCTAAGCAGATGGCAGCAGTACTCGTCGGTCAGTTCCATGCAAGAGATGCGGAAGGCCGCGTTTATTCCGTGCATGAGTTCCAGGAATCCAACCCGTCGGCAGACGGTTTCACCGGCACGGAGCCCGTTACCACCTACAAACTGGCGATTGGCGACCGCGTCAACAAGATCGACGACAACGAGTTTTTGCTGGTTCAGTCGGGCATCACCCTGATCCGCGAACCCGAGCCATCGGTCGCTTCATAACCGATCGTTATGAGCAGAAGTCATCCGCGCCGAGTTGGGGTAGGATTCAGCCACTGACCCCAACGGCCGGACATGGACTTCACGCATGCGTTTACGTCATATCGAAGTGATTCAGGCGCTTTTGCAGACCGGTCACGTGGGCACCGCCGCCGAATGGCTGCAACTAGCGGCGCCCGAGGTCGAAGAGCGTTTGCGCGAAGCCGAGAGTCAGCTTGGTTTCATGCTGTTCGCCAGCGTACGCGGACGACTTCAGCCAACCCCGGAGGCCCGGGCGCTGCAAGTCGAGATCGGCCACATCTATGAAGCGCTGGAGCCGGTGCAACGGCTGGCCAGCAGCCTCAAGCAATACCTCGCCCCGCCCCTGCGGATCATCGGCACCCCGCCGCTGGCCCAGCAACTGCTGCCGCAAAGTCTCGCCGCCCTGCGCCGTCGCTTGCCAGACGTGCCCTGCACCCTGCTCAGCGAACCGACCCGCGACATCGTCCGCCACCTGCTGCTGCGCGACAGCGATCTGGGCCTGAGCCTGCACGACCCACAACACCCCGACATTGATTGCCAGCCACTGGCCCAGGGCAAGTTGCAATTGCTTGCGCCGCACGGCTGGCTGCAACCGAAACAGAAGTACATTTCGCTGCAGGATCTGGCCGGTCAGGCGATGGTCGGCCTCGAAGGCCAGGACCCGCTGAGTCCGGCCCTGGAAAACAAGCTCCAGGCCCTGCGCCCGGCGCCGACCATCCAGACCCGGGTGCAGACCCACCAGATGATGCGCAGCATGGTCGAGGCCGGCGAAGGGCTGGCGATCGTCGACCCGTTCACCGCCCTTGGCGCACGGGCGGGGGGTCTCGACGTCTGCCCGCTGTCGCCGGCGGTGCCGATCAGCCTCTATGCCCTGACCTTCAAACACGCCACGCCGTCAGCGGCGATTCAGACGCTGCTCGGGATCGTCACGGAACAAGCCGAGGCGATGCTGGCGAACTGATCGGATGCTCCAGCGGGTTATCGAACAATCGATACCAGAACAGCGCCACTTCGGCGGTGTTCGGATCGATGCCGCGATAACGCAGGTGGTCGATGCCGCCGATCACATACCCGCAACGCTCATACAGGCGGCAGGCGCCGAGGTTGTTGTTCTGGGTTTCCAGCATGATCCCCGGCAGTTTTTTCTTGCGACTCCAGAACTGCGCCACATCCAGCAAGGCCTTGGCCACGCCATGGCGCCGCGCCGGGGCGTGCACCGCCAGTTCATCGATATGGGCGAAGCCGTTCCAGTTGGTACTGATCACCAGATGACCAACCGGCTCGTCCTCCAGATACGCCATGAAAATCGCACTGTCGGCGGCATCGCGAAAACTGCTGAACTCCTCCGGATCGATGCCGTAGCACTTGCGATACGGCACGATGGGCGTCACGGCCCATTGCGCCACTGGTTTGCCGATTTCGGCCGTGCCGTAAGCGGCCACCTCGAAGCTGAAATCGCTGCCCCAGATGTAAGCCGCAAAACCGTCGTCGGCGACTCGCACCGACAACCCTGGGTATTTCGGATTCATGACCGGTTGCATACTCGGAAAAGCCCTCATTCCTTGACGCAATCGACGGTGTATTGCCGCCCATTGCCCTCATCTTCGTGTTGCAGACCGTGCACATCGACCACGAACCCCGGAAACGTTGCGTCGAACGTGCGGGCAAACCTGAGGTATTCGATGATCGAGCGCGTGGATTCGGTAAAACGTTCGCCGGGCATGATCAGCGGAATCCCCGGCGGATAAGGCACCAGCATCACCGCCGCCACTCGGCCTTCCAGCTCGTCGATCGGCACTGCCTCGACTTCGCCGCGCACCAGTTGATCGTAAGCGTGGGCCGGTTTCATGGCGATTTCCGGCAGCACGGTGTACATGCGTTTGAGATGTTTGGCGGTGGCGTTGCTGCGATAGCAGGCGTGGAGCTGATCGCACAGATCGCGCAGGCCCATGCCGCGATAGCGCACAGGATCTTCCTGCGCGACACACTTGAGGCAGGTATCGAGGCTGACGTTGGCGTCGTAGCTGCGCTTGAACTCCAGCAGTTCGGTCAGCAGCGTGCTCCACTTGCCCTTGGTGATGCCCATGGAGAACAGCACCAGAAATGAATACAGGCCGGTTTTCTCCACCACCAATCCGCGCTCCCACAGGAAACGGCTAACGACTGCCGCCGGAATACCCTTGTCGCTTAAAGCGCCGCCGGCGGTCAGGCCCGGCATGACCAGAGTGACCTTGATCGGGTCGAGCAGTACGTAGTCGTCGCTGACCTCGCCGAAACCGTGCCAGTCCGCATCCGGTTGCAGCAGCCAGTCCTGGGTCTGCACCCGGTCGATGCCCTCGACACCCGGTGGCTGCCAGATCGAGAACCACCAGTCATCAGCGGCGATGTGCTGGCGCAGATTGGCCAGCGCCCGGCGAAAGCTCAGGGCTTCGTCGAAGGTTTCCTGCAACAGCGAGCGGCCGGCCGGGCCTTCCATCATGGCCGACGCCACGTCCAGCGAGGCGATGATGCTGTACTGCGGCGACGTCGAGATGTGCATCATGAATGCTTCGTTGAAACGGTCGCGATCCAGCTGCCGTGCGCCGCCGTCCTGCACATGGATCATCGAAGCCTGACTGAACGCCGCCAGCAGTTTGTGGGTGGAATGGGTGGTGAACACCAGCGGACTGTCCTCGCTGCGCGAGGTGGCCATGCCGTAACGGCCGGCAAAGAATTCGTGAAACGCCGCGTAGGCATACCAGGCTTCGTCGAAATGCAGGACTTCGACGCTGTTGCCCAGGCTCTGCTTGATCAGTTCGGCGTTGTAGCAGAGACCGTCGTAGGTCGAGTTGGTGATCACCGCCAGTTTGACTTTCGGTTCGCGGCCCTTGGTCAACGGGCTGGCATCGATCTTGGCCTGGATCGATTCGCGGCTGAATTCACTCAACGGGATCGGGCCGATGATCCCCAGCTCATTGCGTTCCGGACACAGGTACAGCGGAATCGCACCGGTCATGATGATCGCGTGCAACACCGACTTGTGACAGTTGCGATCCACCAGCACCAGATCATCGCGCCCGACCATCGAGTGCCAGACGATCTTGTTGGCGGTCGAGGTGCCATTGATCACGAAAAAGGTGTGATCGGCGCCGAAATTACGCGCGGCTCGCGCTTCTGCTTCGGCCAGTGGCCCGGTGTGGTCGAGCAGCGAGCCCAACTCCGGCACCGACACCGACAAATCCGAACGCAGGGTGTTTTCCCCGAAGAACTGGTGAAACGCCTGCCCCACCGGGCTCTTGTGATACGCCACGCCACCGCCATGACCGGGGGTGTGCCAGGAATAGTTGGAATCGGCGGTGTGCTGCACCAGCGCCTTGAAGAATGGCGGCAACAGCCCGTCCAGGTATTTGCGCGCCGCCCGCGCCACTTGCCGGGCGAGAAACGGCACCGTGTCTTCGAACAGGTAGAGAATGCCGCGCAACTGGTTGAGCTCGGCCATGGCATCGGCCGGGGCATTTTCCAGGGTGACTTGCTCGCCAAGGGCAAAGATCGGCAGATCCGGCGCCCGCACCCGGGCCAGACCGATCAGTTCGGCCATGTTCTGCAACAGATGGGAATTGGTGCTGGCGTCTTCGGCGGCGATCAGCATGCACGCCAGACCATGGTGGGTCGACGCCACCAGCCGGCCCTCGGTGTAGTCCGTGGCCGAAACGATACTGAAACCTTCCAGCTCCAGCTCTCGGGCGATTCCGCGGATGCGGTCACCGGCAACCGTGTCGGCCTTGATGTCGCGATGGACGATCAATACCGGGAACTTCAGATCTTTGTACATGGGGCTCAGTGTCCTGAGGCGGCGGAGAGTGATCTGCCAATGTCCTCAGGGTAGAGGGTCGGAGCCGATGTGGCGAGGGTGGCCAGTTGTCAGTACTGCCAAAAACAAAGGATCGTCCAGACACGGCTTGAGTGTCCGGACGATCCTTTTTTGCATTACGCCTGGGCTTCGGCTTCCAGCAGCTGGGTCCACAGCGCCGGGGCGCCGGCCGACTTGGCGATGATTTCCAGACGCACCTGGTGTTCGGCCAGCTCGGCTTCGGTGGCGCGAATGATTCGCCCCGGTTGACGATCTGCCGGCAGACGACGGATTTCGGTGGCGGAGTTGTCCGCGCCCTCGCCCGTGCCATTGCCATCGGAGGCGTTGCCGGCCAGCGACAGGCTGGTCTGGCCACCGGTCATGGTCAGGTAAACGTCGGCGAGAATCTCCGAGTCGAGCAATGCGCCGTGCAGCTCACGGCCGGAGTTGTCGACGCCGTAGCGTTTGCACAAGGCATCGAGGCTGTTGCGCTGACCCGGGTGACGTTCCCGGGCCATCATCAGGGTGTCGAGGATCGTGCAGTGCTGCGTGATGTCCGCACGATCCTGCTGGCCCATCAGGGCGAATTCGTTGTTGATGAAGCCAACGTCGAACGCCGCGTTGTGGATGATCAGCTGCGCGCCGTTGATGAACTCGAAGAACTCGTCGGCCACCTCGGCAAAACGCGGCTTGCCGACCAGGAATTCGTTGGTGATGCCGTGAACGCCGATCGCGCCTTCGTCACTCTCGCGATCCGGTTGCAGGTAAACGTGAAAGTGCCGGCCCGTCAGGCGTCGACCGATCAGCTCGACACAACCGATTTCGATAATCCGGTGGCCGTCGGTCACCGGCATGCCGGTGGTTTCGGTATCGAGTACAACGGATCTGGTGGCCATCAGTGTTCAGCTCTCAACGGGGGTCAATCGTGCAAAAGCGGCGATGTTAACACGCTCGCCGGAAGGGTTTCAGTGGTAAGGACTCAGCTCTGCTTGTAACCGCGAACCTCATCCACTCCACGGTTGGCCAACTGGTCGGCGCGTTCGTTGCCGTGGTGGCCGATGTGGCCGCGGACCCATTTCCAGGTGACCTTGTGGCGGCTGACCTGCTCGTCGAGCTCTTTCCACAGGTCGGCGTTTTTGACTGGCTCCTTGGCGGCGGTTTTCCAGCCGCGTTTCTTCCAGTTGGCCATCCACTCGTTGATGCCTTTCATCACGTATTGCGAGTCGGTCACCAGCAGCACTTCGCACGGACGCTTGAGGGCTTCCAGGCCGCGAATCGCACCGAGCAGCTCCATGCGGTTGTTGGTGGTGTTGGCTTCGCCGCCCCACAGTTCCTTTTCGACGCCCTTGCACACCAGCAAGGCGCCCCAGCCGCCCGGGCCGGGGTTGCCTTTGCAGGCGCCGTCAGTGAACAGTTCTACGCTATCGACGCTTTCGCTCATGCCAGTCTATCCAGAAAAAATGCGTGGCCTCGCCGATCACGGATCGACAATGGCCGAGGCCGGGGATTGACCCGGCCATCAATAAAAGAAGGTTTACGGTTCGATGCGCCGGCGGTTGACCTTGGCCATCGGCAGCGGAATCAGCTTGCCCATCGGCTCGCGGCGTTCCTGGCGCACCGGACGCAGGCCGACCACGATCTTGCGCGCGACCAGTAAATAGAAGCCGCCGCCCGACAGTTGCCAGTCGCCGGCCTTGCGTTCCCAGCCGGCCAGACGGGCCTGCCACTTGGGTGACGCGAGCGGCGGACGATAGCACCCGAAGCGGCGTTTCTCCAGCGCGAAGCCCAGCAGGTTGAGCCAGTCCGCCACCCGTGACGGCGAGATGCAGCGCGCCTGACGCAACGCATCATGGGCGAATACATGGCGCAGCCCCCAGGTGCTCCAGGGGTTGATGCCGACGATCAGCAGATGCCCGCCGGGGCGCACGCTGCTGGCCGCTTCGCGCAAAAGGCCATGGGGCGACAGACAGAAATCCAGGCCGTGCTGCAAAACCACCACGTCGGCGGCGTGCTCGCTCAACGGCCAGGCCTGCTCTTCGCAGACGATCTCCACGCCCGGCAACGGCGCGCCCAACCGCACATTGCGCTGCACCTGCGGCGCCGACGGCGGTGTTTCGGCGGACGGGCCGTAATGCACCAGATAGCCGCCGAAGAATCGACCCAGCTCGTCTTCGAGCATGCGCCGTTCTTCGTCCAGCAGAAATTGCCCGAGGGGGCCGGACAGCCATTCACGGGCTGCACCGATCAGCGCGAGCCAGTCAGGATCGGCCTGAGCGAACGCTTTATCGATCATTGCATTCTCCAACACGCCAGGAACCTCTAAGATGCGCCAATGTTACCCGCTTGGCGAATTCGACGATGATACAGATCAGTGCCCTGCCCGCCTTCACCGACAACTACATCTGGTTGTTACAGGATCATGCCACCCAGCGTTGCGCAGTGGTCGATCCGGGGGATGCCGCCCCCGTGCAGGCGTGGCTCGACGCGCATCCGGGCTGGGTGCTCGGCGACATTCTTATCACTCACCATCACCACGACCATGTCGGCGGCGTCGAAACGCTGAAGAAGGCAAGCGGCGCCACGGTCTACGGACCGGCCAGCGAAAGCATTCCGGGGCGGGACGTGGCTCTCAAGGACAACGACACGGTGCGCGTGCTCGGCTGGGACTTCGACGTCTATGCCGTGCCCGGCCACACCCTGGGACACATCGCCTACTACCATCATGGCCTGCTGTTCTGTGGCGATACCCTGTTCGCTGCCGGTTGCGGCCGTCTGTTCGAAGGCACGCCGCAACAGATGCACCAATCGTTGAGCCGTCTCGCGGCGCTGCCGGAAGACACGCTGGTCTACTGCACCCACGAATACACCCTGAGCAACCTGAAATTCGCCGCCGCCGTGGAGCCGGGCAACCGGGACATCGCCGCCCGTCTGGAAAAAGTCAGCCAGCAACGTGCCAGCGGTGTGATGACCCTGCCCTCGACCCTGGCGCTGGAAAAGCTCACAAACCCGTTTTTGCGCACCGGTGAAATATTAGTTACACAAAAAGTGGACGAACGGAGCGGCCCTCAAAACCGGGCGCCGAGTGAGGTTTTTGCGGCTCTGCGGGCATGGAAAGATACGTTCTAAGTGGCTCCCTGCCTGGTACAAAAATTCTGAATGGTTGACCGCAGGGGGTGCGCTTTCTAGAATCGCCCGACATTTTTGCCCGGAACTTACTTCCAGCCAATGTCGTCATCCATACGTAAGTCCGTCAATTCAGATGCTTTGACCCGCCTGGCGCAAGCCATCGCGGTGGCTGTCTCCGCCACACTGGCGGGCTGTTCCAGCCATGCTCCGCAGACTGAAGCGACACATACGCCGAACATTGCTGCGCGAGCCAAGCAGAAGCCTATCTGGTTGTCGGAAAAGCCCAGCCCTCAGGTGCCTCAGGACATCTGGGAGCGCATGCGCGGCGGTTTCCAGCTGCAGGAAGGTCTGGGCGTGAACCCGCGCATCGAGCAACAGCGCCTGTGGTTCGCCAGTAACCCTTCCTTCCTCGAGAACGCCGGCGAGCGCGGCAGCCTCTACATTCATTACATCGTCGAGCGCCTCGAAGAACGCAACATGCCACTGGAACTGGCCCTGCTGCCGGTCATCGAAAGCGCCTACAACCCGATGGCCTATTCCCGGGCCGACGCGGTGGGCCTCTGGCAGTTCATCCCTTCCACAGGGCGTTACTTCAACCTGCGTCAGACCCGTTTCTACGATGGCCGTCGCGACATCACTGCTTCGACCACCGCAGCGATGGACTACCTGACCCGCCTGCACGACATGTTCAACGGTGACTGGCTGCTGGCCCTGGCCGCGTACAACGCCGGCGAAGGCACGGTCAGCCGCGCCATCGAGCGCAACGAAAAGCTCGGCCTGCCGACCGATTACTGGAACCTGCCGCTGCCGGCGGAAACCCAGGCTTACGTGCCGAAGCTGCTGGCGCTCTCGCAAGTGGTCCTGACGCCTGAAGCCTATGGCGTGAACCTCAACCCGATCGCCAACGAACCGTATTTCCAGGTCGTCGAAATCAACCAGCGCATGGACCTGTCCAAGGTCGCAGCGGTGGCCAACATCGATGAAGACGAGCTGTTCCAGCTCAACCCGGCCTTCAAGCAGCGCACCACCATCGACGGCCCGCAGCACCTGCTGGTGCCGACCTCGAAGGCGCAACTGCTGACCGCCAGCCTGCAGACCATGCGTCCTGAAGAGCTGATCAGCCCGCGTTCGCTGAAACCGGTGTTCGAAGGCGCCGACCCGAGCGAGATCGCCCAGGCCAAGCGCGCCTATCGCGTCAAGCGCGGCGACAACCTCGGTTCCATCGCCAAGGCCAACAAGGTCGAGGTCAAGGATCTGCAACGCTGGAACAAGCTGACCGGCAAGAATCTCAAGGTCGGCCAGACCCTGGTCATGCGCGACACCACCCAGCGCACGCCTACCCGCAAGAGTGGCGGACGCATCAATACGGTCGTCGCTGCCAACAGCAAAACCAGCAGCAAGGCCAAAGACAAGGACGACAGCAAGCAGCAGACCCAGTACAAGGTCAAACGCGGCGACACGCTGTACGTGGTGGCCAAGCGCTTCAACGTCGAGATGCAACACCTCAAGCGCTGGAATCCGGGCGCCGGCAAAGCGCTCAAGCCCGGGCAGATGCTCACGGTCTACCAGCCGCACTGACAAAGAGCCCCTGAATTTCAGGGGCTTTTTTTCGCCTGTCATTTTTTACCTTCGGCGCAGGCAACGCCCACAATTAACCGCGCATTAAGCCCCTGTCTTTTTCCTGTCCATACAAGCTGTTACTGTACGGCCCACAAAGCCCAAGCCGCCTGGATCGGATCTGACTTGAAGCGTCCCCTCCTCCTGCTCCTGATCAGCCTGGCCTTGAGCTCCCCCGTCAGCGCGACGATCACCGAAAGCCACGGTTATGCGCAGTTCGGCACGCTCAAGTACCCGGCCAGATTTACCCACTTCGACTGGGTCAACCCGCAAGCGCCCAAGGGCGGCACCTTGCGGGTGATGGCGTTTGGCACCTTCGATACGCTCAACCCCTACACCTTCAAGGGCACCAGCCCGGTCACCACGGCGAATTTCCTGCAATACGGCATCAACGAGCTGAACGAGCCATTGATGGTCGGCACCGGGCAATACGCGCCGTCGGGGGACGAGCCGGCCTCCAGTTACGGCCTGATCGCCCAATCGGTGGAGTACAGCGAAGATCGCAGCTGGGTGGTGTTCAATCTGCGCCCGCAAGCGCGCTTCCACGATGGCACGCCGATCACCGCGTACGACGTGGCGTTCTCCTATCGCCTGCTGCTCAAGGAAGGTCATCCGCTGTATCGCACCGCCCTTCAGGAAGTGCTCCGCGTCGATATCCTCAACCCGCAGCGCATCCGGTTTGTGCTCAAGCGCAGCGGCAATCCGTTGCTGATCCTGCGCCTCGGCGAATTGCCGGTACTGCCCCAGCATTACTGGAAGGGTCGCGACTTCAAGGCCACTACCTTCGAGCCGCCGCTGGGCAGCGGGCCGTACCGCATTACCTCGGTCACGCCGGGGCGGCAGTTGATTTTCGAGCGGGTCAAGGACTACTGGGGCAAGGACCTGCCGGTCAATCGCGGCAAGTACAACGTCGAGCGCATGGAAGTCGAGTTCTACCGCGACAGCGATGTGGCCTTCGAAGCGTTCAAGGCCGGCGAGTTCGACATCTATATCGAGCATCAGGCGAAGAACTGGGCCAACGGCTACAACTTCCCGGCGATCCGTCGCGGCGACGTGATCAAGGCACAGATCCCGCACCAGATCCCGACCCAGAGTCAGGGTCTGTTCATGAACACCCGGCGCCCGGTCTTTGCCGATATCAAGGTGCGCGAAGCCCTGGGCCTGATGTTCGACTTCGAATGGACCAATCGCGCCCTGTTCAGCGACGCCTACAAACGCACCACCAGCTACTACCCCAACAGCGAATTCAGCGCCGTCGGCCTGCCGGTCGGCCATGAATGGCTGATGCTCAAGCCGTACAAGGATCAACTGCCGGCGCGCCTCTTCACCGAACCGTTCACGCTGCCGCAGACCGACGGGCGCGGCATTCCCCGGAAAACCATGCGCAAAGCCCTGGCGCTGCTGGCCGAGGCCGGCTGGAAGCTCAACGGCCAGCGTCTGCAGAACACCGCCGGCCAGCCGCTGCGTTTCGAGCTGTTGCTGGTCAATCCGAACCTGGAGCGGATCCTCCAGCCGTACATCGAGAACCTCAACAGCATCGGCATCGACGCGCGCCTGCGCACGGTGGATCGCGCCCAGTACAAACAGCGTCTGGATCAGTTCGATTTCGACATGATTCTGATGACTCTCAACCAGACGCTCAGCCCGGGGCTGGAACAGTGGCAGTACTTCCACTCCAGCCAGGTCGGGGTCAAGGGCAGCAAGAATTACGCGGGCATCGCCAACCCGGTGGTCGATCATCTGCTTGAGCAACTGCTCGCCGCCCGCACCCGCGATGAACAGGTCGCCGCCGGCAAGGCACTGGACCGCGTGCTGCTCTGGCAGCACTACAGCATTCCCAACTGGTACCTCAATTATCACCGTCTGGCGTACCGCAACCGGTTCGCCTTCGTCACCACGCCGCCCTACACCCTGGGCCTGAGCGCGTGGTGGCTGAAATCTTCGGAGAAAGATCGATGAAGCCTATCCGCGCCCTGCTCGTGCAGGCCAGCGGTCTGCTGTTCGCCGGGCTGGCCTTTGCCGCCCCGCAACACGCCGTGACCCTGTACAACGAGCCGCCGAAATACCCCGCCGACTTCAAGCACTTCGATTACGTGAACCCCGACGCGCCCAAGGGCGGGATCTTCCGCCAGGCCGGTTTCGGCGGCTTCGACAGCCTCAACCCGTTCATCAGCAAAGGCGTGCCGGCGGACGATATCGGCCTGATCTACGACACCCTGGCCAAACAGGGTCTGGACGAGCCGTTCACCGAATACGGCCTGATCGCCAGCAAGATTGAAAAAGCCCCGGACAACAGCTGGGTGCGCTTCTACCTGCGTCCCGAAGCGAAGTTTCACGACGGCCACCCGGTACGTGCCGACGATGTGGTGTTCAGCTTCCAGACGCTGACCAAGGAAGGCGCACCGATGTATCGCGGCTACTACGCCGACGTCGAGGAAGTGATCGCCGAAGATCCGCTCAAAGTGCTGTTCAAGTTCAAGCACACCAACAACCGCGAACTGCCGCTGATCCTCGGTCAGTTGCCGGTGCTGCCGAAACACTGGTGGGCCGAGCGTGATTTCAACAAGGGCAACCTGGAAATCCCGTTGGGCAGCGGCCCGTACAAGGTCACCGAGGTGAAGGCCGGGCGCTCGGTGCGTTATGAGCGGGTCAAGGATTACTGGGGCAAGGATTTGCCGGTCAATCGCGGCTTCTACAACTTCGACGTGATGACCACCGACTACTACCGCGACAACACCGTCGCGCTGGAAGCGTTGAAAGCCGGACAGTTCGATTACTGGCTGGAAATGGCGGCGAAAAACTGGGCCAACGCCTACAACGTGCCGGCAGTGACCGAAGGGCGGTTGATCAAGGAACAGATTGCCAACAGCAATCCGACCGGCATGCAGGGCTTCGTCTTCAATCTGCGTCGCCCGGTGTTTCAGGACGTGCGGGTACGCCAGGCCCTCGGCCTGCTGTTCGACTTCGAATGGACCAACAAGCAATTGTTCAACGGCGCTTATGCACGCACCCGCAGTTACTTCGAAAACTCGGAAATGGCCGCCACCGGCCTGCCTGATGCAGAGCAGGTGGCGATCCTCGATCCGTTCCGCAGCAAGCTGCCGGCGCAGGTGTTCAGCGAAGCCTTCGAAAATCCGAAAACCGACGCCAGCGGCATGATCCGCACGCAACAGCGCGAGGCATATCAGTTGCTGCAAGAGGCTGGCTGGAAAATCGTCGACGACAAAATGGTCGACGCCACCGGCAAACCGGTGGTCATCGAATTCCTCCTGGCCCAGACCGAATTCGAACGCGTGTTGTTGCCGTTCAAGCGCAACCTCAGCGACCTCGGCATCGATCTGGTGATTCGCCGTGTCGACGTGTCGCAATACGTCAATCGCGTGCGCTCGCGAGACTTCGACATGATGGTCGGCAGCTTCCCGCAGTCCAATTCGCCGGGCAACGAGCAGCGCGAGTTCTGGATGAGCGCTGCGGCCGACAAGGCCAGCAGCCGCAACTCGATGGGCCTCAAGGACCCGGTGGTCGATCACCTGGTGGAGAACCTGATCAACGCCGATTCGCGCAAAAGCCTGGTGGCCCACGCCCGCGCCCTCGACCGTGTGCTGCAATGGGGTTACTACGTGATCCCGAACTGGCACATCAAGACCTGGCGCGTGGCGTACTGGAACCACATCGGCCACCCGAAAGTCTCCCCCAAGTACGACATCGGCATTAACACCTGGTGGGTCAAACCCGATGCGAAACCTGCGGTAGAAGTCGAAACCCAACTGCAAGCCGACCCTGTGGGCACGGAGTAATCAGATGCTGGCGTACATTTTTCGGCGACTGCTGCTGATCATCCCGACCCTGTTCGGCATTCTGCTGATCAACTTCGTGATCATCCAGGCCGCGCCCGGCGGGCCGGTGGAACAGATGATCGCCAAGCTCGAAGGCTTCGAAGGCGCCACCAGCCGCATTGCCGGTGGCGGTGCCGAAGTATCGGTGGCCGGCTCTTCCTATCGCGGAGCGCAGGGCCTGGACCCGGCGCTGATCAAGGAAATCGAGAAGATGTACGGGTTCGACAAATCGGCCCCGGAACGTCTGTGGATCATGGTCAAGAACTACGCGAAGCTGGATTTCGGCGACAGTTTCTTTCGCGACGCCAAGGTCATCGACCTGATCAAGGAAAAGATGCCGGTGTCGATCTCGCTCGGATTGTGGAGCACGCTGATCATGTACCTGGTGTCGATCCCGCTGGGGATCGCCAAGGCCACGCGGCACGGCAGTCATTTCGACGTCTGGACCAGTTCGGCGATCATCGTGGGTTATGCGATCCCGGCATTCCTGTTTGCGATTCTGCTGATCGTGGTGTTTGCCGGCGGCAGTTATCTGGACTGGTTTCCTTTACGCGGCCTGACCTCGAACAACTTCGATGAACTGAGCCTGGGCGGCAAGGTTCTCGATTACTTCTGGCACCTGGCGCTGCCGGTGACGGCGCTGGTGATCGGCAACTTCGCGACCATGACCCTGCTGACCAAAAACAGCTTTCTCGACGAAATCAACAAGCAGTATGTGGTCACCGCCAAGGCCAAGGGCCTGACCCGCCACCGCGTGCTCTACGGCCATGTGTTCCGCAATGCGATGCTGCTGGTGATCGCCGGTTTTCCGTCGGCGTTCATCGGCATCTTCTTCACCGGTTCGTTGCTGGTGGAAGTGATCTTCTCCCTCGACGGCCTCGGCCTGATGAGTTTCGAAGCGGCGATCAACCGCGATTACCCGGTGGTGTTCGGCACCCTGTTCATCTTCACCCTCCTGGGGCTGGTGGTGAAACTGATCGGCGACCTCACCTACACCCTTGTCGATCCGCGTATCGACTTTGCCAGCCGGGAGCATTGAGATGAACCTGTCCCCTCTCAACCGCCGGCGCTTCGAACTGTTCAAGGCCAACAAGCGTGGCTGGTGGTCGCTGTGGCTGTTCCTGATCCTGTTCGGCCTGAGCCTCGGTGCCGAACTGATCGCCAACGACAAACCGCTGGTGGTGCACTACGACAACAACTGGTACTTCCCGGCGATCAAGCGCTACCCGGAAACCACCTTCGGCGGCGAATTCCCGCTGGAAGCCAACTACAAGAGCCCGTACATCCGCGAACTGCTCAAGGCCAAGGACGCGTGGGTGCTGTGGGCGCCGATTCCGTTCAGCTACCAGAGCATCAACTACGACCTGAAAGTCCCGGCCCCCGCCCCGCCGTCGGCGGACAACCTGCTGGGCACCGACGATCAGGGCCGCGATGTACTGGCGCGGGTCATCTATGGCTTCCGGGTGTCGGTGCTGTTTGCCCTGACCCTGACCGTGCTCAGCTCGATCATCGGCGTGATCGCCGGCGCCTTGCAGGGTTTCTACGGCGGCTGGGTCGATCTGGCCGGCCAGCGCTTTCTGGAGATCTGGTCGGGTTTGCCGGTGTTGTACCTGCTGATCATCCTCGCCAGTTTCGTCCAGCCGAATTTCTGGTGGCTGCTGGGAATCATGCTGCTGTTCTCGTGGATGAGCCTGGTGGACGTGGTGCGCGCCGAGTTCCTGCGCGGGCGCAACCTCGAATACGTGCGTGCAGCCAGAGCGCTGGGCATGCAGAACGGCGCGATCATGTTCCGCCACATTCTGCCCAACGCCATGGTTTCGACCATGACCTTCATGCCGTTCATCCTGACCGGCGCCATCGGCACCCTCACCGCCCTGGACTTCCTCGGTTTCGGCTTGCCGGCCGGCAGTCCGTCGCTGGGTGAACTGGTGGCCCAGGGCAAATCCAACCTGCAGGCGCCGTGGCTGGGCATGAGCGCGTTTGCGGTGCTGGCGCTGATGTTGAGTTTGCTGGTGTTCATCGGCGAGTCCGCTCGCGATGCCTTCGACCCGAGGAAGTGACATGAATCAGGACAATCTGATCGAAATCCGCGACCTGGCCGTCGAATTCGGCATCGGTGATCGCGTGCAACGGGTGGTCGAAGGCGTGAGTTTCGACATCAAGCGCGGCGAAACCCTGGCGCTGGTGGGCGAGTCAGGCTCGGGCAAGTCGGTGACGGCGCATTCGATCCTGCGCCTGCTACCCTATCCGCTGGCGCGGCATCCGGGCGGCAGCATCAACTATTCCGGGCAAAACCTGCTGGAGCTGGGCGAAAAGACCATCCGTCACATTCGTGGCAACCGGATCGCGATGATCTTTCAGGAGCCGATGACCTCGCTCAACCCGCTGCACTCGATCGAGAAGCAGATCAACGAGGTGCTGGGCATCCACAAGGGCCTGACCGGCAAGGTCGCGACCAAGCGTACGCTGGAGTTGCTGGAGATGGTCGGCATCCCCGAGCCGCACAAGCGCCTCAAGGCCCTGCCCCATGAATTGTCCGGCGGCCAGCGTCAGCGGGTGATGATCGCCATGGCCCTGGCCAACGAGCCGGAACTGCTGATTGCCGACGAACCGACCACTGCGCTGGACGTGACCGTTCAGCTGAAAATCCTCGACCTGCTCAAGGAATTGCAGGCCCGATTGGGCATGGCGCTGTTACTGATCAGTCACGATTTGAACCTCGTGCGAAGAATTGCGCATCGTGTATGTGTCATGCAGCGCGGTTGCATCGTCGAACAGGCATCGTGCGAAGAGCTGTTCCGTTCGCCGCAGCATCCGTACACTCGGGAACTGCTTGGCGCGGAGCCCAGCGGAGGCCCGGCGAGCAATAAAATCGGGGCGCCGCTGCTTGAAGTCGAGGATCTGAAAGTCTGGTTCCCGATCAAGAAAGGCCTGCTCAAGCGCACGGTGGATCACGTCAAGGCAGTGGACGGCATCAATTTCAGCCTGCCTCAGGGTCAGACCCTGGGGATCGTGGGGGAAAGCGGTTCCGGCAAATCCACCCTCGGTCTGGCGATCCTGCGGTTGATCGGCAGCAAAGGTGCGATCCGTTTTGAAGGCAAGCAGCTAGACTGCCTGACGCAAAGCGAAGTCCGGCCGTTGCGTCGGGAGATGCAGGTGGTGTTTCAGGATCCGTTTGGCAGCCTGAGCCCGCGGATGTGCGTGAATGACATCGTTGGCGAAGGCCTGCGGATCCACAAGATGGGCACCGCCGCCGAGCAGGAAGCGGCGATTATTGCGGCATTGAAGGAGGTAGGTCTGGATCCGGAAACCCGGCACCGCTACCCCCACGAATTTTCCGGTGGGCAACGGCAGCGGATTGCCATAGCCCGGGCTTTGGTGCTCAAACCGGCGCTGATCCTGCTGGACGAGCCGACTTCGGCCCTCGACCGGACGGTGCAGCGGCAAGTGGTGGAGCTGTTGCGTTCACTGCAAGCCAAGTACAACCTGACGTATTTGTTCATCAGCCATGACCTGGCTGTTGTGAAAGCGCTGAGCCACCAGCTGATGGTGGTCAAGCATGGCCAAGTGGTCGAACAGGGAGACGCGCAAAGTATCTTTGCCGCCCCCCAACATCCGTATACACAGCAGTTGCTGGAGGCCGCTTTCCTGGCACCAGCCACTGCGCAATAACCTGAAAGAGGAGCAACACATGGGTTTTCTCGCCGGTAAGCGCGTACTGATCGTCGGTGTCGCCAGCAAGCTGTCCATCGCATCCGGCATCGCTGCCGCCATGCATCGCGAGGGCGCTGAGCTTGCCTTCACTTATCAGAACGACAAACTGAAAGGTCGCGTAGAAGAGTTCGCACAGGGCTGGGGTTCGAGCCCTGAGCTGTGCTTCCCGTGCGACGTGGCCAGCGATGAAGAAATCGCCAAGGTCTTCGAAGAACTGAGCAAGAAGTGGGACGGCCTGGACTGCATCGTGCACTCCGTCGGCTTCGCCCCGGGCGACCAACTGGACGGCGACTTCACCGAAGCCACCACCCGTGACGGTTTCCGTATCGCTCACGACATCAGCGCCTACAGCTTCGTGGCTCTGGCCAAAGCTGGTCGCGAAATGATGAAAGGCCGCAACGGCAGCCTGCTGACCCTGTCGTACCTGGGCGCCGAGCGCACCATGCCTAACTACAACGTGATGGGCATGGCCAAGGCTTCGCTGGAAGCCGGCGTACGTTACCTGGCCGGTTCCCTGGGCCCGGACGGCACCCGCGTCAACTGCGTATCGGCCGGCCCGATCCGCACCCTGGCAGCTTCGGGCATCAAGAACTTCCGCAAGATGCTGGCCGCCAACGAAGCGCAAACCCCGCTGCGCCGCAACGTCACCATCGAAGAAGTCGGCAACGCCGGCGCCTTCCTGTGCTCCGACCTGGCGTCGGGCATCAGCGGTGAAATCATGTACGTGGACGGCGGCTTCAACACCACCGCCATGGGCAACATCGAAGAGTAATCTTCGCGCTGCCGATAAAAAGCCCGCCGATTGGCGGGCTTTTTCATGCCTGCGATTCCAGGCAACGGGCGAACAATTGTTGAATGGGTTGAGAACGCTGGCTGTAACGCTGCAACACCACCATCTCCCGATAAAACGTCAGTTCTCCCAGTTCGATCACCCTCACCTTCAGCGGATGATCCAGCCACAGCCCGGCCCTGGGCAACAACGAAACCCCGAGCCCGCACTCGACCATCTTCACGATCGCCTCCAGCTCATCCAGCTCAAGCGCTACGTGGACATCAATCCGCTGCTCGCGCAGAAACTGCGTCACCAGCCGTCCACCAAACGAGTTGCGGTCATAACGCACGTGAGAATGCTCGGCCAGCAGTTGCAGCGGATCATCGCCCTCTACCGTTGTCGGCGCGATCAGCACGAACGGCTCGCGACGAATCACCTGCGCAGACAGCTCCTTGGGCAATTCGAACGGTGGCCTGATCATGATCGCCAGATCGACTTCCCCGGCATCCACCTGACTCAACAGGTTCAGCGACACGCCGGGCACCAGTTTCGGTTCCACGCCCGGCGCCTGTTGCCGCAAGCGCAATAACGCCTGAGGCAACAGCCCGGTTTGCGCGGTCGCCACGGCGCCGATTCTCAGCTCACCGCGAAACTCGCTGACATCTTCGCTGATCGCCATGCGACTGAAGGTGGCGAGCATTTCCTGCGCCATCGGCACTGCGCGCTGCCCGGCCGGATTAAGGATCGCCTGTCGCCCGGTGCGATCGAACAGACGCACGCCCAAGGCCTGCTCCAGATTGCGGATCTGCGCGCTGACCGCCGATTGCGTCAGGCCGATATGCAGACCGGCGGCGGCAAACGTGCCATGTCGCGCCACTGCCAGAAAGGTTTTCAGTTCACGCAGCATGGGCGCCTCGACTGATCGAAATAATTTGAGCTCGGCGCAAAAACTATCGTCTTTCAATCGAAAAGCACAGCGCTAGACTCAGTTCATCCCAACCGTTGATAGAGACCGCGCCTATGTCACTCAGCCCTTTCCATCTGGCCATTCCGGTGTACGACCTCGCCGCTGCCCGACATTTCTACCGTGAAGTGTTCGGACTCGAGGAAGGTCGCTCCAGCGATCACTGGGTCGACTTCAATTTCTTCGGGCATCAACTGGTGATTCACCAGGCGCCGAAGAACGCGTCACAGGAAGCCGCGCACACCAACGCCGTGGACGGGCACGACGTGCCGGTGCCGCATTTCGGTGTGGTGCTGGGGATGGAGGAATGGCATGCGCTGGCCGAGCGTCTGACGTCACTGGGCACGCGGTTTGTGATCGAGCCGGGAATCCGGTTTCAGGGACTGGTGGGCGAACAGGCGACGATGTTTCTGTTTGATCCGTGCGGCAATGCGCTGGAGTTCAAGGCGTTCAAGGATATCGGGCAGTTGTTTGCCAAATAGCAGCCAGGGACATCAGTAGAAACTCGCCTACGTCGAATTTCTACTGATACGGCCCTCGATGGAGCCAGATTAAAGTCGGATCCCCAGTACTTGCGGAAGTCGGGATGTATTTCCCAAGTCACTGGCGACAAGGAGTCTCTGCCGACCCGATTGAATGCACACGTCGTACACCAGACTTTCCTCAACCCGCTGGAAAAGCCCTTGATCGCCGAAGCCAGAATCAATCGCCCCACCCGCGCTGAGGCGCCCCACGTAAGCCTTTATACTCCCCCCCCGCCTCTCCAGCGAAGACAATGCCCTTATCCGACTGCACAACGACTGACCGGCAAATCACATATAACCCGGGAAAGTCCGCCCGAATATCAATAGTCGCGGCTGTGCCATTATTGAAGGCAGGATCTGTCACACCTTCAGCCGTCACTCGGGATACGGCTGCGACTGAACTACCATTCACCTGTGCATTGCCCACACAGATAATCGTGTCTCCGTCGACAATCATTTTCCCCATCGCGAGACCGCTTGCCGACTCCCAATACCCTGCTCTGCCGAACGACGAGTCAAGAGCACCTGTAGAGTGAAACCTGCCCACCGCCTTCGTTGTTTTGGTGTCTCTTGTGACGGTGCCTCCCACGAGGATTTTTGCATCGTCGGTGACAGCAACGCTTTTGCCGTCAGATCGCTCGTCATTGAATAGGATATTCACAAAGCCCTGCCCACCGAATGCGCCATCAGGATCTCCGGTGGACATAAAGCGATATAGCACCAGTTCGTGCTCGGTAGTGCTGCTGTTGAGCCGGTTCACCAGTACCAGTATTTTTCCGTCAGCTTGAAGACATCCCGCAGGAAGCGACATATCAATATCCGGTAACACCCTGGTGCGAAAGACAAGGTCAGGACTACCGCCCACGTTGAACCGGGTAATCGCAGTCTGACGCTTAAACGGGTCATCCCCCACTTTCCCAAGCAAAATAACCTTGCCATCCGGCTGCATGATGAGTTCGGTCGGCAGGGAATCAACACCAGGAACAAACGACCATTTGCTGACCCCGTTCTGGCCATACTGAGTATCCAGCCCGCCGTCTGAAAAAATGCGATAGAGCCAACACTGACTTGAAACCCAGACAGCGACCAGGTAAGCACCTTGGCCATCTGCGACAATCGCTCTGATTGATCCTTCACCGCTTGGAATATCGAGAACACCCTGTGCTGCGAATTGCGGGTCAAGCTCGCCGGGACCGGCAACAAGGATCGAATTACTCTGACTGGTCATATCGTTCTTCTCCTGAAAGACAATCCTTTCTCTCTTCCGAAGAACTTCAT
This sequence comes from Pseudomonas sp. B21-021, assembly GCF_024749205.1. NCBI lineage: Bacteria > Pseudomonadati > Pseudomonadota > Gammaproteobacteria > Pseudomonadales > Pseudomonadaceae > Pseudomonas > Pseudomonas sp. B21-021. Next base: position 2,563,765 of record NZ_CP087192.1, on the reverse strand, counting down.
CTATATCTCGGGGAGTTCGAAAGGGGCAACGTATGCGCTGCACCCTCGTACTATTACGTTGACGCGGTCACTTCGGCACCTGTCAGGAATGACAGTAAAAGTACCTTTTAATGCCAGATCGATGTCGTTACAGGCCTTGAAAGCACTAACAACGCTTCAACGCCTGCTTGTGCTCATACATCGCTGCATCCGCATCCGCCAGCAACTTGTCCACGGTGTCATGGCGCTGCGGGTTGTATTCGATCTGGCCGACGCTGAAGCGAATCGCGTAGCCCCGGTGCAACGTGGCATTGCGCTCTTCGAGGATTTCCTTGAGTCGCGCCATGATCGCCGTGGTTTCGACGTGGCTTGAGCCGGTCAGCAGCGCCACGAACTCATCGCCGCCCAGGCGCCCGACCACATCGCTCTCGCGAAAGGCGATGCGCAGCACATCAGCGAAATTCTTCAGCGCGCTGTCGCCCTCGGCGTGCCCATAAAGGTCGTTGATCTGCTTGAAGTCATTGAGGTCGAAAAACAGCAGCGTCGCCGGTTTTTCCAGGCGTGCGCAGGCGTCGAGCGCGTGCTGGGCCAGCATCTTGAAGCCGCGACGGTTGGACAGCAGCGTCAGCTCGTCCATGCTCGCCATCTGCACGGCCATCAGTTCCTGCTCGGCCATGCCAGCCAGATCACGCAGCAAGGCGCGCTCTTCGTCGTCGAGTTCACGGGGTTTGGTGTCGATCAGGCACAAGGTGCCCATCTTGTTGCCGTTGGGCACGGTCAGCGGATAACCGGCGTAGAAGCGGATGTTCGGGTCGCCAATCACCAGCGGATTATCGTGAAAGCGCTCGTCCTCGCGGGCATCGCGCACCAGCAGCAGTTCGTCCTGGAGGATCGCATGGCCACAGAACGACGTATCCCGTGGGGTTTCGGTGGCGTCCAGGCCCACGCGAGATTTGAACCACTGGCGATCCTTGTCCACCAGCGTGACCAGTGCGATCGGCACGTTGAACAGACGCTTGGCCAGTCGCGTCAGCCGGTCGAAGCGCTCCTCCGGGGCGGTGTCGAGCAGTTTCAGATCCTGCAGCGCTTGAATACGGACAGCTTCATTGGCGGGTTTGCCGGGTACCAGCATCACACACTCCTTTGTCGTCGATGCAGTTGAGCGTAGACCGAATCAGCAATGCCTCAACTTCTCATCCGCCGGCCACCGGACATGGCCCGCCTGCATCGGCCCACAGTTTGAACTGGGTCACGAAGATATCGTGCGGCACCGGTACCGGCGCGCGCCCTGCCCCCGGATTCCAGCCCCAGAGCACCAGTTTGTCTTCGTTGACGTGCTTGATCAGCGCGGCGAAATCCCGGTCGCCGTTGCTGGCGCGGTCCTTGATCATCGCGCACAAACGGTCCGGCGGCAGGCCGATCCAGGCCATTTTGTGGGCGGCTGGCGGCAGGCTCCAGTGCGGCGCGCCCGGTGGCGCGTGAGGGCCGTAACTGGCTGGCGGATTGCTTTCGGCGTGACACGTGGCACACGGCAAACCGGCCGCGCCCTTGCCGTCCATGCCGCGCACCACGCTCATGGCGTGGGGAATGCCGGCGTCGAACTGCAATGGTGAATCCCCGGGAATGTGACAGTTCTGGCAGCGCGGGCTCTGGAACACTTTCTGCACCGTGCCGAAGGCTTTCAAGGCCTCCTGATCGTCGGCAAACAGATCCGACGCGTAACCACCCAGCCCAAGCAGAATCACCGTGCCCAACAACAGATGTCGTTTCATCTCACACCCCCGACATTTGCAGCGGCAGTTCCCGCAGGCGCTGCCCGGTCAGGGCGAACACTGCGTTGGCCACCGCCGGCGCCGTGGGCGGCACACCCGCCTCGCCGATGCCGCCGGGTTTCTCGCTGCTGGGCACGATGTGCACCTCAACCTGCGGCATTTCATTGAGCCGCAACACCTGATAGTCGTGATAGTTGGACTGCACGACATGGCCGTCCTTGAGCGTCAGTTTACTGTGCAACGCCATGCCCAGGCCGAAGGTGATGCACGACTCCATCTGCGCCGCGATGCTTTGCGGGTTCACCGCAATTCCGCAGTCCACCGCGCACACCACCCGACGCACGCGGATCGCCAGATTGTCCTGGGACACCTCCGCCACCTGCGCCACGTAACTGCCGAACGATTCGTGCACCGCCACGCCCAGCGCATGGCCGTCCGGCAGCGGGGCTTTCCAGTTGGCCTTCTCCACCGCCAGGTTCAACACGCCGAGATGCCGGGCGTGATCCTTGAGCAGCGTTCGTCGGTACTCCACCGGGTCCTTGCCCGCCGCCGTGGCCATTTCATCGATCAGCGACTCCATGACAAACGCGGTGTGGCTATGGCCCACCGAGCGCAGCCAGAGCACGTTGATCCCGGTGGTCGGCGAGTGCAGATCGACCTGATGATGGGCCAGTCCTTTGATGTACGGGCTGTCTGAAACGCCTTCGACCGACGTCTGGTCGACGCCGTTCTTGACCATGGTTTTCTCGAGCATGGTGCCGGCCATGATCGACTGCCCGACCAGCACATGCTGCCAGGCCAGCGGCATGCCGTCGGCGCCGAGGCCGATCTTCGCCTGATGCAGGAACATCGAGCGGTAGTAACCGCCGCGAATATCGTCTTCGCGCGACCACACGGTTTTCACCGGCATCGCGGCAGCCTTGGCCACTTGTACCGCTTCGGCGACAAAGTCCGAGGTCGGGTTGGCCCGCCGGCCGAAACCGCCGCCAAGGAATTCGGTGTGGATCTCCACCTGCTCCGGTTTCAGCCCGGTGATCTTGCCGGCGACCATCTGATCCAGCGTCTGGAACTGGGTGCCGGTCCAGATCTCGCACTTGTCGGCGCTGATCTTCACCGTACAGTTGAGCGGTTCCATCGGCGCATGGGCCAGGTACGGCACGTTGTATTCGACGTCGATTTTTTTCGCTGCCTTGCCGAAATTGCCCTTGGCATCCCCAGCCTGCGCCGCCGAAGTGCCCGGCGTGGCTGCCAGTTTGCGGAAACTCGCCAACAGCTTTTCACTGCTCAGATCAGCGTTCGGCCCCAGGTCCCAATCGACCTTCAGCGCATCGCGACCGAGCTTCGCCGCCCAGTAATGCTCGGCGACGACCGCCACACCGGTCGGCACTTGCACCACTTTGTACACGCCGGGGATCGCCAGAGCCTCAGCGCCTTCAAAGGATTTCACCGTGGCGCCAAACGCCGGCGCCCGGGCGACCATCGCGGTCATCAGTCCCTCAAACTGCACGTCCATGCCGAACTTGGCGCGGCCGGTGATTTTCTCCGGGGTGTCGAGGCGTTTGGTGGGTTTGCCGATGACTTTCCAGTCTTTGGCCTCTTTAAAAGTGATCGACTTCGGATCCGGCACCGGCAGTTGACCGGCGGCGTCCGCCAGTTCGCCGTAGGTGGCGCGGTTGTCGCCGGCAATCACCACGCCGGATTCAGTGCGGATCGTCGACGGTGCCACGTTGAAACGCTTGGCCGCCGCTTCGATCAGCATCTGCCGCGCCGTGGCGCCCGCGAGTCGGTAGCGGTCGAATTCCATCCTGGTTGAAGTGGAGCCGCCGGTGATCTGCATCCCGCCAAAACCGGGCATGCCGTAATCCGCCGCCGAGGCTGGCGAGTGCTCGACGCGGATTTTCGACCAGTCGGCGTCCAGCTCTTCGGCGATCAACATGGTCAGGCCGGTCCAGATGCCCTGGCCCATTTCCGAATGGCCGAGCAGCACGGTGACGCTGTTGTCCGCTGCAATCCGCAGGAACGCGTTCGGCGCAAACACCTTGCCTTCGTTCTCGGCCGCCATGGCAAACCGGTTGCCGCCAGGCACCACGAACGCCACCACCAGACCACCGCCCAACACCGCACTGCCCTTGAGAAATCCGCGACGGGATACAGGACTGTTCATCACTCACCTCCCCTCGCTCAGCCGATGTCGGCGGCGCGTTTGACCGCCGCGCGGATTCTTGGGTACGTGCCGCAGCGGCAGATGTTGCCGGAGAGCGCCTGATCGATATCGCTGTCGGTGGGTTTGGGGATTTTCGCCAACAACGCGGCGGCGGACATGATCTGCCCGGACTGGCAGTAACCGCACTGCACCACGTCCAGTTCGGCCCAGGCCTGCTGCACCGGGTGCGAGCCGTCGCTCGACAGACCTTCGATGGTGAGGATTTTCTGGCCATGGGCGACGGCCGTGGCCGGGGTGATGCAGGAGCGCAGCGGTGCGCCATCGACATGCACGGTGCAGGCACCGCACTGGGCCATGCCGCAACCGAATTTGGTACCGGTCAGGTGCGCGACATCGCGCAGGACCCAGAGCAACGGCATGTCCGCGGGGACATCGAGCTCCTGATCCTTGCCATTGATGTTCAAGGTCAGCATCGGGGACTTCCTCAGACTCACGGTGTTCTGAAGGGCGCTGCTACGGCTCTCGATGGCCGCGCGCGCCTCGGCTTATCCCTTTCAGCTAAGCGCATTTTGACCCGACGACCAGCCGCTGCGACCACCGGTCATGCAGCACCGTTCGGGAATTCTTCGATCAAAGTGCCGACTTTGCTCCTACAGTTGATTCCGGTTGTCATCGCAAGACCTGCCCCTTCACACTTTCCAGGAGTCGCGAACATGGGATATGTCACAACGAAAGACGGCGTCGAAATCTTCTACAAGGACTGGGGCCCGAAAGACGCCCCGGTGATTCACTTCCACCACGGCTGGCCGCTCAGCGCGGACGACTGGGATGCACAGATGCTGTTCTTCCTGACGCAAGGCTTCCGGGTCGTGGCCCATGATCGACGGGGGCACGGGCGTTCGAGCCAGGTCTGGGACGGTCACGACATGGATCATTACGCCGACGATGTGGCGGCGGTGGTCAATCATCTGGGGACGCAGAAAGCCGTGCATGTCGGTCACTCCACCGGGGGCGGCGAAGTGATCCATTACATCGCCCGGCATGGCGAGGATCGGGTCTCCAAGGCCGCGATCATCAGCGCCGTACCGCCGCTGATGGTGAAGACCGAAAGCAGCCCCGGTGGTTTGCCCAAATCGGTGTTCGACGATCTTCAGGCGCAACTGGCGGCCAATCGCTCGCAGTTCTATCACGACGTGCCGGCTGGCCCGTTCTACGGCTACAACCGCCCCGGCGCCAAACCTTCGGAAGCGGTGGTCCTGAACTGGTGGCGCCAAGGCATGATGGGCGGCGCCAAGGCCCACTACGATGGCATCGTCGCCTTCTCGCAGACCGACTTCACCGCCGACCTGAAAAGCATCTCGATCCCGGTGCTGGTGATGCACGGCGACGACGACCAGATCGTGCCGTATGAAAATGCCGGTGTGCTGTCGGCGAAACTGCTGAAGAACAGCACGCTGAAGATTTATCCGGGCTTCCCCCACGGGATGCCGACCACCGAGGCGCCGACGATCAACGCAGATCTGCTGGCGTTCATTCGCGGCTGATAGTGGCCGGGGTCAGGCGCCCTGCCTGATCCCGGCTATTCTTCGGTTCGCCCCGTTCCCTCGCGATCACGCACGTAATGTCTGGCCAATGGGAAGTCCGGTAGCCACGACTCCCGACGCACCGTCCACAGCTCATAGGTGGGCTGGAACTGATCCGGTGCATCCAGCGCACCGAGATTGACCTCGACCTCATCACCACTGCGGCCGAACACCGACGAGCCACAGCGCGGACAGAAATGTCGCCCCGCATAGTCATGGGTCTCGCCGCTGATCGTCACCGCATCCTCGGGAAAGATCGCCGACGCGGCAAACAGCGCGCCATGGTGTTTGCGGCAATCCAGACAATGGCAAACGCCAACCCTGTAGGGTCGCCCCGACGCCTCGATCCGCACTCCGCCGCACAGACAACCGCCGGTCAATCGGTCCATGGGACACCTCGTCTGAAAATGGAATATCCGGTGAGTGAAAATAGCAGCCCACTGGGGGAACGCTTACAATCGTGGCCCATTAATACTATTCAGGCAGAACCGTTCTTTCATGGCGCTCGATCCTCTCACGATGCTCACCATTTCCACCGCCCTGGCCGCGGCGGCCGCCCTGTATCTGGCGGTCGAATGGCGCAGCATCCGCGAACCTTCCCTGCTGTTCTGGAGCGCCGGTTTCGCCACCATCACCGTCGGCTCGAGCCTGGCCCTGTTGCGCGCCAATGGTTATCCGCTGATCGGCATCTGGTTCGCCAACGGCTTGCTGGTAGTTGCGCACTGGCTGTTTCTGCTGGGGGTCGCGCGATTTACGCAGAGACGGTTGTCGCGGGCCTGGTACTTGATGTTCCTGCTTTGGCTTTCGTTGCTGCTGTTACCCGAAGATCCGTCGTGGTCGAAGATCATGCTTATGGCCAACTCGCTGCTGGTGGCCGCGTTGATGCTGCGGGCCAGCCTGTTGCTGCGCCCGCACGGCAAATCGTTGAGCGTCGGCGCAGTGCAGTTGCGTTATGTGCTGCTGATCCACGGCGCGTTCTATTTCGCCAAGGCGATCATCGCCGTGATTCCCGGCACGCTGATCGATCTGGCGTCGCTGCGTGGCGAAATCATTCAGATTTCCCTGGTCGAGGGCGCGATGGCGATCATGCTGATCGCGCTGTCGATGACCGGCACCGAGCGCTATCGCCGGGAAAAGCAGATTGCCGAACTGGCCGCCCGGGATCCGCTGACCGCGCTGTACAACCGCCGCGCCCTCGAAGTCCGCGCACCGCGTCTGCTCGATGAAGTCTCCAGCGCCCGCCCTGGCGCGCTGCTACTGATCGACATCGACAACTTCAAACTGATCAACGACCTGTACGGCCACACCGCCGGCGACCGCTTGCTCATCGCCCTCAGCGAAATGATCCGCGCGGTGCTGCCCAAAGGCGCATTGGCGGCACGGCTGGGCGGTGACGAATTCGTCATGTTGTTGGGCGATGCGTCCCACGCACAGATCATGGTGCTGGGCAGCGCGCTGCGTGAGCAGTTTCAGCAGATGACTTCCCAGACCTACACCACACCGCAAGCGGTCACCCTGAGCATCGGCGCCAAGGTGTTCGATCAGCCGCCGGCCAGCCTTGCGGCGTTGATCGAGCAAGGTGACAGCGCGCTCTACGAATCCAAGCGCGGCGGACGCAACCGGATTCAACTGGCCGACTACACCTGACCTATCCTTGCCTGCATCCCGTAACGTCGGAGTTCGCAATGTCCTCGCCTGAATCCACCCTCCTCCAGAGCTGGCACCACAACGCCCGAGCCTGGACCGAAGCCGTGCGCAGCGGCGCCATCGAAAGTCGTCGGCAGGTCACCGATCAGGCCATTCTGCTGGCGGTGATGGGGCGTCAGCCGGAGCGCGTGCTCGATCTGGGATGCGGTGAGGGCTGGCTGTTGCGGGCGCTGGCCGAGCGAGGATTCGACGCGGTCGGCGTGGACGGCGATGCGACGCTGGTCGAGGCCGCGCGGGTGGCCGGTTCATCGCCCGTGCATGTCGCCAGTTACGAAGATCTGGTTGAGGCGAAGGTCGACATCGGCCGCGACTACGACCTGATCTGCGCCAATTTTTCCCTGCTGCATCAGGACATCATTCCGCTGCTCGCGGCGATGAATGCCCTGCTCGTGCCCGGCGGTGCGCTGATAATCCAGACGCTGCATCCCTGGTCGGTGGCCGCCGGTGATTATCAGGATGGCTGGCGGGAAGAAACCTTCGACGGGTTTCAGGGCGAGTGGTCGCCGATGCCATGGTATTTCCGCACCCTGTCCAGTTGGCTGAATGCGCTGGACATGGCCGGCCTGCAGTTGACCGGCCTGCGCGAACCGCAGCATCCGCAAAGCCCGGTGCCGCAGTCGTTGTTGATGATTGCCGAGCGTCGCGGATAAAAACCCTAGAGCCTCGGCTTGAGCAGAACCCCGGTGTAATGCCGCAAAAACAGCGCGAACCCCGCGCACCAGAGCACCACCGACAGCCCCAGCCCCAGACTGGAAAACGGCACCAGCAATACCCGACACCCCGCCGCAATCAACACCAGCGCAAAGCCCAACACCATGCCTTTGGAAGGCTGTAACAACCGGCCGGTATGCCCAAGGCTGACCCGCGCAATCATCGCCAGAATCAACCCGCCCACCCCGCCGACCGCCAATGCATGGGTCGCCAGGCTTTGCTGGCCGATCAAACCCAGATGCCACAGCACCATGGCCCAGGTTGCCAATGCCATCCAACCGTAAGCCAGGTACAGCGACCACAGCAGCGGCACCCGCCACATCCCGCGATCATGCCAGCGGATCAGCCGCATCAACTGCAAACTGCCGGTCAGCACGAACAGGCCTGCCAGCCATAGTCGGGGCGAATCATTGAGGCCTGCCGTAAAAGTGACAGCGGTCAGCAGGCTGCCGATCAGCAGCAAACGGGTTGGCAGTGGATTGGCAGCAGGCGCCGGTGGACGGTTCAAGCCGCGCTGGATAAAGAACGGAATCACTCGCCCACCGATCACGGTCATCAGCGCCGCCACCAGCCACAACGCGCCCAGCACACCCTGGCGTTGCAGGCCGGCGTCGTCGTTGTAAAGGCCGATCAAAGTCAGTGCCTGACAACCCGCCATCAACCCAAGCACCAACACAATCGGGTAGTTGTCACGTTTGCGGGCGGCGACCAGATCCCGTCCCAGCATCACTGCCAGCAGCGGTAGAAACCCCCATTGCAGCGCCAGAATCAGTCCGGTCGGCAACGGCAGCCACCAGGCCACACGCCCGAGCAGCCAGACCGACACCAACGCGATCAGCGCCCCGCCGCGCACACCGGGAATCCCGGTCCAGTTGGGCACCGCCGTCAGCAGAAACCCAGCAACGATCGCCGCCGCGAAACCGAAGGGCATTTCATGCCGATGCCAGGCGAGCATGCCGCCCGCCGGTTGCAGGTCGAACCAATGGCCGTAAAGCCACAAGCCCCAGATCAGGATCGCCAGCGCGGCGAATCCGGCCCCGGCCAGAAACAGCGGCCGGAAGCCCAGGCTGAACAGCGGTGCATCAGCGAGTCTGCGCATGTTCAAGCCACTACGGCGGCGTGATGCCGGCCCAGCCGATATTGAGACAGGAGCCGCATCACGTAGCCGATTTTCAGCAGTGTCGGGCCGATGATGGTCATGGCATGCATCGCCACCAGCAGCGCAATCGGCATGTGGCCCTGATAGAGGTAGGCGCCGTAGATGCCTGCCAGCAGCATCACCAGACCGGCGACGAGGATCTTGCTCGACAGGTGCAGAACGTTCAGCGGATTCTCGAAGAAAGTGAACATGTTTCGTACTCCTGAGCGGATCAGTTTGTACGTAAAGCAATTCAACTTGCGTGCCAGATTTCCAGCCCAGCAAAATCAATCAGTTACGAAAATACGAGTCAATTTGACACAAGCACGTAAGAGTCTTTTTGACACCCACGAAAGTCAATACGACTACACCCCACTTTAACAACAGCCAACCACTCGACCCATGGCGCTGCCAGCTGATCACAGACTGACTACTCTGTTATCCAGCGTGTCTAACCTGCCGAGGATGACTGCCATGCAACGCTTTCAAAAGCTGACTCCGTGCCTGTGGTTCGACGATCAGGCGGAAGCTGCGGCGAAGTTTTACTGCTCGATCTTCGACCACTCGAAAATCACCGCCCTCACCCACTACAGCAAGGTCGGCCAGGAATTCCACGGCCGCCCGGAAGGCTCGGTGATGACCGTCAGTTTCGAACTCGACGGCCATACCTTCACCGGACTCAATGGCGGGCCGGTGTTCAAGTTCAATGAGGCAATTTCGTTTCAGGTCAATTGCCAGAACCAGGAAGAAGTCGACCATTTCTGGGGCAACCTCAGCGCCGGCGGGCCGGTGGAGGCGCAGCAATGCGGCTGGCTCAAGGACAAGTTCGGCGTGTCGTGGCAGATCGTGCCGGTGGCGTTCATGCACATGATGACCGACCCCGACCAGACCAAGGCACAACGGGCGATGCAGGCCATGTTCGGGATGAAAAAACTCGACATCGCCGAACTCGAACGAGCCTTCGCCGGCCAGAGCTAATACACTCGGGCACTGGCCTGCCGAGAACCACAACGATGAAACACGCTGCCGCCAAGAACCCCGAACAAGCCCCGCGCTTCTGGCGCGACGACGCCCTGCCCTTCATCGAAGCGCGAGCCATCGCCGACGGCCGTGAGGTCTGCTATTCACGGCACTCCCACGCGCACTTCTCCATCGGCGCGATCACCGCTGGGCGCAGCACTTACTTGCATGAGCAATCATCTTTCGAAGTGACGGCCGGCACCGTGGTGCTGATGAATCCGGGGGACGTCCACGCGTGCAACCCGATCGATGATCAGCCGTGGTCGTATTTGATGCTGTATGTGGAAACGCCTTGGCTGACGGATCTGCAGCATCAGCTGGGGTTCAGTGCGGAGCTTGAGTTTCGGCGGTTTTCCGATACCCATTTGAATGACGCCCGCCTGTTTCACGACTTGAATGCGTTGTACGCAGTGTTGGTCGACGAGCAGCAAGACGTCCTTTGCAAACAGAGCGCTGCGGTGGAGTTTTTCAGCGACCTGCAACTGCGCCTGAACCCTATCGAACAATCTGTACGAGAGCCGAACTTCAAACTCGAACGCGCCGCCGACTTCATTCGCCAGCATTGCACCGACCTGCTCAGCCTCGACGACATCTGCGCCGCCGCTGAACTGTCGCCGTCGTACCTGATCCGCGCCTTCAAACAGCATTACGGCATGACGCCCCATGCGTTTGTGGTCAACCAGAGAATTCAGTTCGCCCGCGAGTGTTTGCGGCGCGGGCAGTTGATTGCGGATGTGGCACTGGAAGCCGGCTTTGCCGATCAGGCGCATTTTCAGCGGGCGTTCAAACAGCATCTGGCGGCTACGCCGGGGCAGTATCGGGGGTAAAAGCAAAAACGGCCTGCAATGGGCCGTTTCGGTTTAGTTCTACATACCCGGAAAGATATACATATTTATCGCCAACAGTGCTTCAGGCCTTTAAAAACAGCCACCCCTCTCATTCTCGCCACCACAAAGAAACACTTCGAACATTAATCCACGCCAACTTTTCGCCTTGGCGCCTTACTCTAAAAACCTGTCTGCCGCACAAACACGACAATCAATAAACAACCACCACATTTCATTTATTTCGCTATCAGAGAATGGATTCTGAATCATGAAGCCAATAGACAACTATGCTTACGACTCCAAAAACACACTTCAGAAGAAGACAGTAAGCCAGACCATTGCAAACTTTATCGGTGATAAATACGCCATTGAACGTCTTGGCTGGAAATGTAACGAAATCCTTGTTCCGCGCGTGGAGGACAGCGCGTTCGACCAAATCCACCGCAGCGGCAAAATCTCGCTTTCCATACTGCTGCGCCACGACGATTTTCTGTTTGTCCGCGCTCGACGCAAGATTCCGGACAACGCGATATTTCTACTGGATGAAAATGGCCGACTCTACTTCAGCCATCGAAACATCGTATCCAGTAACGACCGGCCCGCTACTCCATTTGTTTCTCCGCAGGAGATCACCGCCGACGTCGCGGGTCTGGCGGATTTCGGCGACAACCTTCCGCTATTGGCCAAGGTCGCCGCCTCCAGTGGCGGCTGGATCATTACAGGAGACGAAGTTACGGTCGGCCAGTGGCTGCGTTTCAACGGGCTGCAAGTGCCGGACAACGAACAAGACACCCGCAACCTGCTCGACCTGTTGAACTTCTCGACATTGCCCGAGCCACCGAAGTACGGAAACTATTGGCAACTTCTGGACGCACCCGACGAGTCGCCGTTCAAACTTGAGGGAAACAACCGGGCAATCATTCTTGATCTGATACAAAGTTGCACGCTGGATTTTGAGGCCATCATCAATGGCCTCGGCAGACGAGTGCAGATTGAAGGCACGCCGGGCGATGGCGCTATAACCAGCACGGACTATCGCCTGCAGCAATTGATCGAAAGTGCGGCATCCCGGCACGGACAGTACTATCTTTCCAAACTTGGTTGGCTCACTGAAGCAGCCGCAAAACAACAATCGACTGAACTCATGGAGCAACTGGCGGTTGCCGTGATACTGCTTGACCTGGACCCGGCGCTCGATATTGCCAACACCCACTTCGCCGGTTTCGACCTGTATTCCAAAGGTTACTTCAAACAGCGTCCGGCCCAGGTTCGAACAGACCTGGAAGCGCATCTGATCAAGAACCTTCACGTCGAACCCTCGCTTGCCCCACTGGTGACGCAGATGATTCTGGCAGGCATGGCGCCGGAGTATCTCTTCACCGACTGGCCGTCCAGCCTGCAGATGGGGACGCCGGCCTGGGTGATCGCTACGCAGGCTGTGCATCTGGTCGAAGCACTGGTTCCCGGCACCAGCCGCAAAATGACCTATCAACATCTGATGGGATTCAGCCAGTCGACGAAATCCCTCGCGCCACTGGCAGCTTTGCAAGCCGAAGGCTCGGTGGATCCGGTGGTGACCTGGGCCTGGATGAACGGCCTCATCACGCGAGATGCGCAAGGCAATCTCGACGCAAAAGAGATCGAGCGCGCCACGCTCGAATACGATCAATACATCGCCATGATGCTGGAAGCCGCCGAACGGTTTTCCAGGCCGTTGCCCGATCGCATACAGCTCGCATTGCAAGAATTGAAGTCCCAGGAACGGGATTGTGACCCCGATGAACTGCTGGTCAAACATCGCGGCAGTGGCGGTGGCGCGGGCCGTAAAGTGTCGGTGCTGGACCTGTACATGGGTGACGAGCTTCACACCAAGGACTGGGATCGCCTCAAAGGCACCAGCATCTATAAATCCTTTCCTGAACTGCCTTTTCTGTTTCCCGTTGCCGACCTCTACGAAACCGCGACCTCCAGTCACTTCGACGCCGTTCTCGGAGGGCTGGCGCGCAACATCCAGATCGCCATTTCACAGGTGCTCCCGGAGGATGCGGCGTCCATTGAATACGGGGCGATCGGTGTCTATTGCGTTCAGAAGATGAACTACAAGCCGGCGAGAACCAACGGTCGCGGCGGCGTCAGCCCTGCCAGATACATTCCGGGAGAAACCGGGCGTTACGGGGTCATTCTCTGCGTACAACTCGGTTACGCCATCAAATGCTTCGAGCTGTTTGCGCTCCGGATGGAGTGTCGGTACAACCCGGAGCTTGAAGCATTCTTCGAGCCACTGGTTTCCGGAAGCTTCTTCAAGCTCGACACTCGGTTCACCGATCAGGAAGAGCTTGAAAAAGCCCCCGTTGATCTGCAGGCCTACCTGCAAAACGTCGCCCCCAGGGCCAGCATCAAATCCAGAATTCAGGTGCGCAAGATCGGTGTGCTGGAAGCGCCCCGCGAGCGCAGCGATGGCACACCTCTTTATCGCTCTCCTCGCATGGAAATCCTGAGCCGGATGATCGCCGAAAAAAATCCGTACATCACCGAGCAGGAAATCCACCAACTGGGCCTGCAGCAAACCGTACGGGAGAAGGCTATTGAAAAGACCGATGCCATCTTCAATATGATTCTCAACCTGATCATTCCCTTCAAGAGCTGCGTGGAAGGGCTGACTTCCGGGGATCCGAAGAAACACGGTGGCGCAATCTTCGACTGCATTGTCGATGCCGCCGTACTGGCGATGACTATTTTCGCCGCACCTGTGGCAATCGCTGCCGCCGCCAGCAAAGCCGCGAGCATCGCCGGTAAACTGCTGTCCGCCTCGCGGATTCTGGCAAGCGCAGCCCTCAGCCTGTTCAACCCTTTATCGGGCTTGCCGCAACTGCTCAAGGCCGGAGGCAAATTACTCGGCCGAGGCGTCGCGAAGCTGAGTGGACATGCCCTATCGCTGGCACATCAGGCCAAGCAGCAACTCAGGTTCCTGACCGGCGCAAACAGTTACGACCTGCTCAAAGTGATTGATCACACCGGCTCGGCAACCCACGCGCGGATGTCGCTGGACACGATTTCACATGCTCGGGCGCTGCTGAAAAGCGATGCCATCGAAACCGCTCAACACATCGTCACGCGCTTGAGCGACAAGCACTTCAAGTTGCCCAAAGGGGCTACCGAAACGGAATTGAGCCATCTTGCGAACAACGCCGTGAAGGAAACGGCGTACCAGTCGAAACAGGCAGTTGATCTGGAGTCGCTGATCGGTCGCAAGGCTTTGGAAGAACTGACGGAAGCGTTCATCAAGGGTCACCCCGTTCAGCTCAACGATGCGCGCAGCACGGCGCAGGGTTACACCGAAACGCTGGCAGTCCTGTACGAACTCGAGAGCAAAAAAGCCCGATTCATGACGGGCTATCAGCAAGACATTCTGAAACTGGATCTGGGCAAACCACCCTACAACGACGTCATGCCCGATTCGCTGTTCAACCCGCTGGGGTTCACCGATCCTTCACAACGCGCGACCGCCTGGATGTTGAAAGGCTCGACCTCCAACGGCAACGACTTCGAAAACATCCTTGGCGTATTGCGCGAATACACCGCGAACAAGGCCTCCCTGACCGATCCGAACGTGATCAGGGAGATTCATCGCAAACTTGTGCCGGAAGCTGTAGGACGGGTTCGCGACGCCGGCGCACCGACCAAGTACGGCAGCAGCCCAACTGGATTCGCCTTGCTCGAGCAGCACCTGAAAAACCTGGATCCGAGCCATCCGCACTTTGATAAACAAGTGCTGGGGGCTGTGGTCGGATTCCAGGGGTTCGGTGACGGCAACGGCCGTACGGCCAGCGCTTTGTATTCGATCAGTCAACTGCGCGATAACCGCTTCACGGCCATGCCACCCCATGTGTTCAGGGAGCTCAACGGCATTTTCTAAGGGATTTCGCATGAATTGAACTCAGGTCCGTACTCCGTTTGCCGGGGTACGGATCAGGGCAGCAGCAAATACCCCGCACTCACCGCCAACAGCAACGCCATCACCCGGTTGAACAAGCGCATCCCCGCCGGATTTTGCAGATAACCGCGCAAAAACGTCCCGGCATACACCCAGCACCCCACCGACAGATAACAGATCACCAGATACACCGCCGCAAACTGCCACACCAGCCGCGCCTCGCCATCGGCGACAAACGCGCCCATCCCCGCCACGCAGGCCAACCAGGCCTTGGGGTTGAGCCATTGCATCACCGCGCCGTAGAGCATCGACGGTGCCCTGCCCGATTCTCCCGAACTCAACCGGCCGTCATCGGTAGCCAGTTTCCACGCCATGAACAGCAGAAACGCCACCCCGGCCAGTTGCACCACGCGGGTCAGCGACGGCCACAGTTTCAGTACTTCATGCAGCCCCAGTCCCATCAACACCAGCAACAACACAAACCCCAGCGTCGCCCCGGCTACATGCCGCTGGCTGGCACGAAAGCCGAACTGCGCTCCCGAACTCAACGCCACGATATTCACCGGCCCCGGAGTAATGGATGCGGCCAGGGCAAACGCCGCCATCGACACAATCAGACTCATCGCACACCTGCTTCAAATCGAGGAACAAGGCGCTCACAGTAACCAGCACACAGCAGGCGGTATTGAAGGAAATTACCCCCGCTCGCGCAGACCCACTACGCTCTGGCTATGCGACCACTCTTGACCAGGAAGTCTGCCCTCGATGATCTTGATTCTGCTGCCCTCTGTCGATTACGACCCCACCGAAAGCAGCGTGCCCTGGCAGGCATTGCGCAACGCGGGCATTGAAGTACGTTTTGCCACACCGCAAGGTTTGCCCGCCCACGCCGATCCACGGCTGGTGGATATCGGCTTCGGCCTGTTGAGTTCGATGCTGATGACGCGCAAGGCCGATCTGGACAGTTACAAGCAGATGATCGAGTCCGATGCGTTCAGGCAGCCGCTGGCGTATGCCGATGTCGACACGAATCAATTTGAAGGTCTGTTGATTCCCGGCGGACATGCCAAAGGGATGTGCACGCTGCTGGAGTCCACACAGGCTCAGCAGATCGCCCTGCAATTTTTCAAAGCAGAGAAACCCGTGGCGGCGGTGTGTCATGGCGTGTTGTTGCTGGCGCGCACGCTCGATCCCGACACCGGGCGTTCGGTGTTGTTCGGGCGCAAGGTCACGGCACTGCTGGCGGCAACCATGGAGTTCCCGGCGTGGCTGATGACCGCTGCGTGGCTGGGGCGCTACTACCGCACCTACAAGCAGACCGTCGAAGCGGAAGTGAAGACCGTTCTGGCCAGCAAATCCGACTTCATACGCGGCCCGCTGATCGCCAAACGCGATGGCGCGAATAACCTTCAAACGGGATTTGTGGTGCGCGACGGCCAGCTGCTGACAGCGCGCTGGCCCGGCGACTGCCATCGATTCGCCGCAGAATGGGTGGCCATGTTGCAGGCCACCCAACGCTGATCGGCTTTTTCAGTCCTGACGCGGCACGGTGAAGCGGAACTCACTGCCCTGCCCCGGCTCACTCTCGGCCACGATCCGCCCGCCATGGGCCTCAACGATGCCCTGCGTGATGTACAGGCCCAGCCCGGTGCCGTTCGGATTGCCTTCCTTCACCGTCCAGTAGCGATCGAACACGTGCGGCAAGTGATCCTTGGGAATGCCTTCGCCGCTGTCGCGGACCGTGAAGACAATGTCGTCACCGACCGATTTGGCATACACATCGACCGTGCCCAGGCGCGGGGTGAATTTGATCGCGTTGCCGACCAGATTCGACAGCACCTGAAACAACCGCTCCGGGTCGGCGTGGATGCTCAGGTCGGGATCGGCCTCGAACGAGATGCTGATGTCCTTGTCCAGCGCCAGCGGTGCGAGCAGTGATTGCGCCTCTTCGAACATCTGCGCGACATCGAGTTTCTGCGGCGCGATGGTGTAGCGGCCGGCGTCGATTTTCGAGGTGTCGAGCAAGTCTTCCAGCAGCGTGTTCATGCGCCCGGCGGCTTGCTGCATGGTATCGATGGCGGTCGAGATGCGCCGCGAAGTGTGCGGCCCGTCCGAGCTGAAAGCCTTTTGCATCATGCCGCAGAGCATCGAGATCACGGTCATCGGGTTGCGCAGGTCGTGGGACACCACCGCCACCAGTTCGTCGCGGGCGCGCACCGCTTCCTGCTCACGGCGCACCTGGCGGGCCAGGTCATTTTCCAGCGCCGAGCGACGCAGGTCGTTGGCGGCGAACAGATCGCCGTGGCTCCACTTGGTGGAAATCCCGGCCATCTCGACCTTCCAGATTTCGAACGAAGTACGCGGCCGCAGGCGCAGGCCGGCGTCGGAGTTTTCCAGGTCCAGCGGCTTGCGCGGGTCGCCGCTCCAGTTGATGTTCTCTTTGACTTCGGGGCGGAACCACAGCACGCCGTTGTCCACCGGTTTTGGCAGGCTCATGGCGAGCACACCGCTGGCGACCTGCTGATACTGCGCAGCCGGCGGATAGACGCTGGCCAGGTGATGACTGGCAAACACCGGCTCGCCACGCTCCTGCAGCCATTTGTGCAGGGCTCGAATTTCTTCCGGCTCCGGGCAGTTGCCGTAACGGTGCAATTGCTTGTCTTCGATGATTGCGATGCCGCCGGCATTGGCCAGCGCCATCAACACCTGCGGCTGATTGGCCAAGCCATCGAAGACGTTCTGTGGCGAATCGATCATCGCCTGATTGAGCAGCGCCAGCGCC
This sequence comes from Pseudomonas sp. B21-021, assembly GCF_024749205.1. NCBI lineage: Bacteria > Pseudomonadati > Pseudomonadota > Gammaproteobacteria > Pseudomonadales > Pseudomonadaceae > Pseudomonas > Pseudomonas sp. B21-021. Next base: position 2,546,148 of record NZ_CP087192.1, on the reverse strand, counting down.
TCGACCTTTTCCTCCCGTTGACGGCTGACCTCCAGCGCTTCCATCGCGCTGATCTGCAACGACAGCACCTGGCCGATGGTCTGGCATGCGGTGCGCAACTCGTGCGGCACGTGCAGCGGCTGGCGGTTGCCGCAACTGATCAAGCCCCAGAGCCGGTCGCCCTTGAGCAGCGAAATGCTCATCGAGGACAGTACGCCCATGTTCTTCATGTACTGGCAGTGGATCGGCGACACGCTGCGCAGCGTCGCGAAGCTCAGGTCCAGCGGGGTCTGGGTGTCCGGGCGCAACTTGGGCACCAGCGGCACCGGTTGGTAGTCGGCATTCGGAATGATCCGCAGCCAGTTGGTGCGGTACAGCTCGCGGGCCTGCTCGGGGATGTCGGAGGCCGGGAAGAACAAGCCGTTGAACACTTCCATCGATGGGTCGGACGCTTCGGCGATAACCTGACCGTGGCCCTCCTCTTCAAAGCGGTAAATCAGCACCCGGTCGTAACCGGTCATGGCCTGGATTTCCTTGACGCTGATGTCGTACAGCGCTTGCAGGCTCTGGGCCTTTTGCAGGCGCGCGAGCATCCGCCCCAGGTGGGTTTCGGTGCCGGCGACGTTGCGCGGCTGGAAGTTTTCGACGTGGATTTCCAGTTCCAGGATCAGCACATCCTGATGCCGGTGCAGCAAGCCTTCGAACGCCGTGCCGTTGAGGCGAAAGTGCAGCGGCGGCGCATCGGACAAGGCCGGTTGCTGCAAGGCCTCGCGAACCTGCGCGGCATGGGTATCGCCGATCAGGCTTTGCAATGGCTGGCCGATCAGTTCTTGTGCCGGTCGCGCGAGCAAGGTCTCGACGTTGGCGCTGATCTGGATGATCGAAAGGTCCGGCTCGCTCAGGGTCAGCAGCAAACCGTGCGGCTGGATCGCGCCGGGAAAGCGGATCGGCTCGTCGGCGCAGTTGGCCAGCAACTCTTCAAAGGCTTCTTTGTCTTGCGGGGTCATACCAGAACCTCCTGGCTTTCGAGCCAGCGCTCGAAACAGCTGAATGTAGTGTGGGCGGCCGCCACGACGGCTTCACGCTCGTCGGCGTCCATCGGGCGACTGCCCAGGTATTCGATGAAATCGCGCCAGCGCCGGCCGGTGGCAGCGCCGTAGATGTCCAGAAACGCTGCACCGTTGTCAGCGTCCAGGCTCAGTCGTGCGGCGATTTCCCGGCGCAGGATCTGCCCGCCGAGGGTGGCGCCCTCCAGCACGTACAGCACACCCAGGCACGCGGCGGCGGAGTCGATGGTGGGCAACTGGCGGCAGAGCGAAAACTCTCCGCCGTTTGCGCCCAGCGCTTGCAGATCGCGTTGCAGGGTCGGCGTCTTGAGGCGCGAAACCAGATCGAAATCGTCCGGGATCTCGCCGCTGTCCTGCAATGCATTTTCCAGTGGCTGATAGAAGCCGTAATAAGCGCGCATCAGTCGCTCGAAGGCCTGCAGATCAAGGGTGTCGGAGAAGAAAGGAAGGCGTTTTTCCAGTGCAATGTGCAGTTCGGCCGTGCCGGCGCGCAGGTCCTGCAACACCGGTGGTACATGAACCTCGCGGGCCTTTGCTTGCATGTAGTCGCTCGTACAGTGGGCCGCCTGGGGCCATGGGGAAATGGAAAAGCATTGCGCGAAAGCTTACACGGCAATTGTCCTTTCTGACCCGCCAGATGATTTTTTTCTGGCGGATTCATCACCCTGTGACGAATTCAGAGTTGACGGGACGACAGAAAGTTCGAACGGATGTACGCCCGACCGTCGCTGTACCGCGACACTGCTGCCTGACTGTACGGTTCAGGCCCGCACGCCCGCGTGATAAAAATACCGCTCCCGTCACCGGAGCCCGCCCCATGGATCTCGCCACCCTCTCCCTGTTTCTGCCCGCCTGCTTCGCCTTGAACATGGCGCCGGGGCCGAACAACCTGCTGTCGGTCAGCAACGCCACCCGCTACGGCTATCGTCGCGCCTGCGTGGCCGGGATCGGTCGGTTGCTGGCGTTCGCCGGAATGATCGCCCTTGCGGCGGCAGGGCTGGCAGTGGTGCTGCAAACGTCCGAACTGTTGTTCTATGGGATCAAGATTGTCGGCGCGGGGTATCTGCTGTATCTGGCGTGGCAGCTGTGGCGGGCCAATCCTGCCGCCGAAGACGCGGTTACTGCGCCGGCGAGCGGGCTTCTGGCCCTGGCGCGTCAGGAGTTTTTAGTGGCGGCGGGCAATCCCAAGGCAATTCTTATATTCACCGCTTTTCTGCCGCAATTCGTCGACCCGACCCGCGCCATCACCCCGCAGTTCATGCTGCTGGGCGTGCTGTTCCTGCTGCTGGAATGGATCGCCATCAGCGCCTACGCCTACATGGGCCTGCATATGCGCCGCTGGTTCGCCGAGCCGCGCGGCAAACGGATTTTCAACCGTTGCTGCGCGGGGCTGCTGTCGGCGGCGGCTTCGGTGTTGCTGATGGCCAAACGCGCCTAAGCTTCGGACGGGCCTTTGAGTTCGACCTGATTGCCGTCCGGGTCGAAGCAGTACAGCGACAGGCCGTAGCCCTCGGCTCCAAAACGGGTGGCGGCTTTTTCGACGGTCAGGCCGCAGGATTGCAGATGGCTGACCAGTGCCGCTTCATCGAACGGCTCGATGCGCAGGCAGAAGTGATCGACGTTGCGCCGTTCGCTGCCGGCAGCGGCGCCACCCTTGCGGCCGATTTCCCCGTCGAGGTCGACCAGATCGATCATCGACGTGCCAGCACGCAGGTGCACCAGGCCGAACTTTTCGTTGCGCTTGACCACTTCGGCACCGAAGACCCGGTCGTAGAAATCAATGCTGCGTTGCAGATCGGCGACGCGCAGCACGATGTGATCGATGTGTTGAATCGTGAACGGTGGCATACCTTCATTTCCCGAGTTGTAGCGACCCGATCACTGTAGTGCAGCGGCCCGAAAATTCACTGTCGATTTTTCGGTGGAGCCATCGAATAACTGGTTTTATCCTCGGCCCATGAACATACAAGCCGCTGTCCTGCCCCCTCACGCCGAAATGGTTCGCGCCATGCTCGCAAGCGACACTGCCTATGAAGGCGTGTTCTTCACGGCCGTGAAAACCACCGGGATCTTTTGCCGCCCGACCTGCACGGCGCGCAAGCCGAAACCGGAAAACGTCGAGTTCTTCGCCCACGCTGACGAATGCCTGTCCGCCGGTTATCGCGCCTGTTTGCGCTGCAAACCGCTGGACGCTGCCGCGATCGCCCCGGACTGGGTGCAACGACTGTTGAAAGCCGTCGACGCCGATCCCGATGTTCGCTGGAGCGATGCGCAATTGCTCGCCGAGGGCATCGAACCGCTGAAGCTGCGGCGCTGGTTCAAACAGCATTTCGGCATGACCTTTCACGCGTGGCTGCGCACCCGCCGACTTGGCATGGCGCTGGGCGGGATCAAGCAAGGCACGTCCATCGACCACGCCGCATTCGATTCCGGCTATGAATCCCTCAGCGGTTTTCGCGATGCGTTTCAGAAGTCGTTCCACATCACGCCGGGACGCGCGGCATCCAGCGAGCCGTTGCTGTTCACCCGCCTGACCACGCCGTTGGGGCCGATGATCGCCATGGCAGAACGACGCGGGCTGGTATTGCTGGAGTTTCTCGACCGTCCGGCGCTGACCCGAGAAGTTGAAGAATTGCAGAACCGCTACGGCTACGTGGTCGCACCGGGGCACAACGCGCATTTGCAGCAGATCGAAAACGAGCTGGCGCTGTACTTCGCCGGCAAGCTGAGCGAATTCAGCGTGCCGCTGCACCTGCCCGGCAGCGAGTTTGCCCGGCAAGTCTGGAGCGAACTGCGGCAAATCCCCTACGGCCACACCAGCACTTACGGCACCATCGCCGCACGACTGGGCAAACCCGGCGCCAGTCGCGCGGTGGGGCTGGCCAACGGGCACAATCGGCTCTCGATTGTCGTGCCGTGCCATCGGGTGATCGGTGCGGACGGCTCATTGACCGGCTATGGTGGTGGGCAACCGCGCAAGGCGTTTTTGCTCCGGCTGGAAAACGCCGCCGTGCAGCTGACGCAACCTCTGGCTTTCTGAACAACCGACAAGAAGGGATCTCGATGAATTCGCTCGACACTCAGTTTCACCAGTTGCACCACGATGGCCTGCTGATCCTGACCAACGTCGCCGACGCCACGGGTGCGCGGCTGGTCGAGCAACTGGGTGGCAAAGCCGTCGCCACCAGCAGCGCCGCTGTCGCCTGGGCCCACGGTTACCCGGACGGCAACACCCTGCCGCTGGAGCGTTTGATCAGCACCGTGGAATCGATTGCCCGAGTCATCAAGGTGCCGTTGAGCGTGGACATCGAGGCCGGTTATTCCGATGACCTCGGCCGGGTTGCTGAAGTGATCGATGCGGTCATCGCGGCAGGCGCGGTCGGGATCAATATCGAAGACGGCAGCGGCACGCCGGAACTGCTGGTACGCAAGATCGAAGTCGCGCGGCAAGTGGCCGAGAGGCGCAATGTGAAGCTGTTCATCAACGCCCGCACCGACGTTTACCTCAAAGGGCTGGTGCCGGCCGAGGATCGTGTCGCCGAAACCCTGCACCGCGCGGCGCTGTATCAGGCGGCCGGGGCGGATGGATTGTTCGCTGCCGGCGTGACGTCCGCCTACGAAATCGAAGCGATCTGCAAGGGCACGACTTTGCCGGTCAATGTCCTGGGCTTCGCTTGCCTGCCCTCCCCCGAAGAACTGCAAACCCTCGGTGTGCGCCGCTTGAGCGCAGGTTCCGGGATCGCCGAGTTCATGTACGGCGCCATGGGTTCGCTGGTGAAAAGCTTTCTCGCCAGCGGCAAGCTCGACACCCATGACCTCAAGGCCTTCACCTACGGCGAAGTCAACGGTCTGTTGAAGTAACCATGCCCGATCCCTATCAACCGGCCAGCGAGTTTCTGGCCAGCCTCGACGCCGACTGGCAGCGCCACATTGCTGCGGTCGGCCCTTGCCTGCATCAGCCGCATCCCGCGCGTGATCCCTATGAGTCGCTGGTGCGGGCGATTGCCTATCAGCAACTGCACGCCAAGGCGGGCGATGCGATTGTCGGGCGGTTGGTGGGGTTGTTTCCCGGGCAGACGTTTCCACGTCCGGAGCAGATTCTGGCGACGGACTTCGATCAATTGCGCGGTTGTGGGTTTTCGGCGGGCAAGATTGCGACGATTCAGGGGATTGCCCAGGCGACTCTGGACGGTGTGGTGCCGGATTACGCCACGGCGCTGGCGATGGAGGATGAGGCGCTGATCGAGCGGTTGGTCAGCCTGCGCGGGGTTGGGCGCTGGACCGTCGAGATGTTGCTGATTTACAGCCTGGAGCGGCCGGACATTCTGCCGGCGGATGACTTTGGGGTTCGCGAGGGGTATCGGCGGTTGAAGGGGCTGGAGGTGCAGCCTGCGCGCAAGCAGATGATTGAGATCGGGTTGGACTGGAAGCCGTTTCGGACGGTGGCGGCCTGGTATTTGTGGCGGGTGCCGAAAAGCCCCTCACCCTAGCCCTCTCCCAAGGGAGAGGGAACCGATTGGGGGATATTTCAGATATACGCCGACTTGATCCGGTTTTACTGAATCCTTGATCGATTGGGAATATCAGCTCGATGTATACGGTCGGCGCGCTCTGCCTTTGGCTATTTACGGAAAGATCATCTTCATCTCTTTGTCCGAATAATTGTAGTTCCAGCGCAACTCGGTTCCCGCCGCAATATCCTCCGAGGCAAACAGCGCGTTCAACATGTAGGGCCGGTTGACCAGCCGGTCGCCGATCAGCATGTCCGCTTCGACTTTGAACCCGACGATCTGCACGTTATAGCCGTCCGGCGATTGATGGATCGGTTTGCCGGTGGCGTCGTATTCGAAGTTCGAGTTGATCCGCGAAATGATGTTGTCGCCGATGACCACAACTGGATCTTCAACAAACTTTCCTGGTGTGTAATGCACGCTGAAACCCGCCAGCATGGTGAACGTCTGTTCTTCGCGTCGTACCAGACGCACCGGGCTGAGCGTCCCGCCGTAGAGGCCCAGCGCCTCGCCTTTGCTGATTCGTTTGTTGGCGACCACCATGAGTTGTCCGATCAGCGCTTTCTCGCCCGGGACCTTCATGTCGGCCTCGGTAAAGGTGCGCAGCTCGAGTTTCTCTTCGTAGAGCCTCGCGACGTCTTCATAGCCTTCGAACTTGATGTAGGGCTTGATCGGCTCCGAGCGGAAACGCTCCCCGGTGGTCAGTGTGACCAATGTCTCCAGCTTGCGGATCCGCACCGGTCTGCCCAGGGTGTCGCGCAGCGGGTATTTACCGTTGTTGGCACGGTCGTAGGTGCCCAGGCGATTGCCCCGGAAGGAATAGCGCACTTCATCGCGCATGGTCGCCAGTTCCTGATCGGTGTAGGGCTTGACCGGCATCGATTCGGAGGCAAGCTCGAATTCGTCGTCGGCGTCGTCCGCACGAGCCCGTCCTTCGTCGCCCTCCGGATGCGGCATGGCCTCCAGTGTCGAGGCGGCTTCGCTGCGTGGGTCGGCGGTGCGAAAACGGTCGGTGGCAAACTCTTCCAGCGGGTGCCAAAGCTTGCCGTCGCTGTCGCGCTCCAGAACCGGGCCGGAAGGATTGAGTTCGCTGGCCAGTCTGGCCCGGTACAAACCGGTTTGCGGGTCGGCGCCGACCTGAACGATGCCCTGACCGGGCAATTCGGCGAACTGACGGCCCTTGAACGTCCTGAAACCGTCGGCGTCGATGTCTGTCAGCCGGCCCGCCGCCGGGACGTGATATGCCTCCAGCGACGGTTGCCCGACGGTGGGCGCGACCTCCACCACCGGCAGTGCATCGCGAAATGTGATCGATGACGGCGGGCTGACGACCTCTGCGCCGCTGTGATGGGGCGTCCGTGCGCCACTGAAAATTGCGGGCGGCTCCGGCAGATTGCCGTGGACACTCGGTCGAATCACCGGCCCCGACACAGAGCCGTCGGTGGAAGGTTTCAAATGAACATCGGCCGGGCCCGAGCCCTTGACCGGCGGTTTGATTGGCATGTTTTTCTTCCTTGAAAGTTGGCCACTCCAGATCCTGAAAAGTCAGGAGCCGAGAGGGCATCCGGCGTCATTGCCGGTTCAGATCCATGGCGAAAAAACTACCAGACTCACCCCCACACGCCCACGTACAAACCGCTTCAAGATGATTCCCGCCCCCCGTTCACAACCCCGACTTCAACCGGCTGAATGCCCGAATCAATGCCCGGTTGAACGCCTTGCCATTGTCATTTTTGCTGTACAGCGAAGCCCTCACCGCCTGCGGTGGATAGGTACCCGGATCATTGCGAATCGCCGGATCGATCAAGCCATCCGCCGCCGTGATCGCGTTGGCGTAGTGAATGGTGTCAGTGATCGGCGCGATCACTTCAGGCGTCATCAAATAATCCATCAATGCCAGCCCGGCCTCGGGATGCGGTGCATCCTTGGGAATGACCATGGCATCGAACCAGATCAGCGTGCCCTCCTTCGGAATCCGGTAATTCAACTTGAACGGCTTTTTCGCCGCTTCGGCCTGACCCGCCGCGATGGCAACGTTGCCGTTCCACGACATCGCCACGCAGGTGTTGCCGTTGGCCAGGTCGCTGATGTTGAGGTCATTGTCGAAGTAGCGGATGTACGGGCGGATCTTCGCCAGTTGCTGTTCGGCGAGTTTCAGGTCGTCGAGGCTCTGGCGGTTGATGTCCAGGCCCATGTACTTCATGACCGCCGCGAACACTTCGTTCGGGTCGTTGAGCAGGCTCACCCCGCAATCGGCGAATTTCGACACCACTGCCGGATCGAACAACATCGCCCAACTGTCCCTCGGCGCGTCCGGCAGGCGCTGCTTCACGGCCTCCTCCTGATAGCCGACGCCGGTGGTGCCCCAGGCGTAGATCCCGGCGTAGCGGTTGCCCGGATCGAACACCGCCATGTGCTGACGGAACTCATCGCCGACCCCGGCAAAGTGCGGGAGCTGCTGCTTGTTCAGGGTCTGGATCGCGCCGCTCTCGATGGCCCGCGACAGGTGCTGGCCGGCGGTCAGCACCAGGTCGTAGCCGCTGCGGCCGGTGAGCAGTTTGGTCTCGACGGTTTCCAGTGAATCGAAGTGATCGGCGACCACCCGAATCCCGGTTTTCGCCTCGAAATTCTTCAGGGTATCCGGGGCCAGGTACTCACCCCAGATGTACAGGTTGACCACCGGTTTCGCTGTTTCGGCAGCCTGCACACACAGGGGTGCAAGCACCAGCAATAACGCTTTACTCAGTTTGTGCAGGCCCATGGTCAGGCTCCTTTTTTCTGGCCGGCGTATTGCGGCATGGTGATGCACGCGACGTTGCCGCCACCGAGCAGGATTTCCCGGGAGTTTTCGATGCCGACGATCTTGTGCTGCGGGAACAGTTCGGCGAGGGTCGCCAGCGCCACCTGATCGCTGCGATCACCGAACAGCGGCACCACGATCGAGCTGTTGCCGGCGTAGTAGTTGATGTACGAGGCACAGATTTTGGTGCCGGCCTGGCGGGTGTGGGTGCTGTCCTGCTGATCGAGGCCTTCGGCTTCTTCGGCGGTCCACTCCAGCACGTCCGGTTGCGGCAGCTTGTGCACGATCAGTTCGCGGCCACGGCTGTCGCGGGTGCTGCGCAGGATGTCGTAGGCCTCCTGATAGATTTCCCACTGCGGATCGTCGCGGTTGTCGGTCCATTGCAGCACCACTTCGCCGGGGCGCACGAAGCACGCGAGGTCGTCGACGTGCCCGTCGGTTTCGTCGAACCTGCAACCGCGCGGCAGCCAGATCACTTGCTCGGCGCCGAGGTAATCGGTCAGCCGGCGGGTCACTTCGTCCTTGCCCAGGTGCTGGTTGCGATTGCGGTTGAGCAGGCATTGCTCGGTGGTGAGGATGCTGCCCTGGCCGTCACTCTGGATGCCGCCGAGTTCGGCAATCAATGGCGCGCGATAACGGTCGAAGCGTTCGATTTCGAGGATCTTGCTGGCGATCTGGTCGTCCTTGTCCCACGGGTAGTAGAGCCCGCCGTCGAGGCCGCCGTAGGCGTTGAACTCGAAGTCGACGCCACGCACTTCACCGCTTTGATCGTTGACCACAAAGCACGGGCCGCTGTCGCGAAACCAGGTGTCGTTGCAGGTCATCTCCACCACCCGCACTTGCGGCGGCAACTGACGGCGGGCGGTGGCGAACTGGGATGCCGAAGCGCAGACCGTCACCGGTTCGCTGTGGGAGATCGCGGTGACGATCTGCACCCAGACTTTCTGTGCAGGCTTGGCGCCGTTGCGCCAGACGTCGGTGCGCTCCGGCCAGCCGAGCCAGCAACCGGACTTGGCTTCGAATTCGCCGGGCAGACGGAAGCCGTCCTGTTTCGGGGTGGAGTCGAGCAAACGTGCCATGGTCAAACCTCGTCATCGGGATGGGAATGACCTCAGGCTACGGTCGCGGGCGGTCGCGCCGCCAACGATGATTATTTCGGAACAGTTGAATTCAACTCATCAATCGGCCAGTTGATCGTTGAACCATTCCAGCATCTGCGCCACCGCCGGACGCTCCAGCCGCACCCGCTCGCAGACCAGCGCGTATTGGCCCAGCGCGGTCATGCTGGAGGTGAACGGGCGCACCAGACGCCCATTCTGCAAATCCTCCTGCGCCGTGAGGTTGTCGCCCATCGCCACGCCCTGCCCTTGCGCCGCTGCCTCCAGCGCCAGACCGGCGTGGGCGAAATACAACTGTCGTTCCGGGCGCAAATCGCCGGCATGGCTGGTCAGCCACGCGGTCCAGGTCTTGCCGTCCTGGTCGTCGTGCAGCAGGCAATGGCGGGCCAGATCCTTCGGGGTTTTCAGGTTGCCCTGGTTGAACAGACCGGGGCTGCACACCGGGAAGAACTGCAACGCCGGCAACGGGCGGACGAAGTACGCGCTGCTGTCCACCGGGCCGGTGCCGTAGGTGATCGCCAGATCGATGTCTTCGCCGGGCGCGGTGGCGTCGATTGGCTGTTCGTAGAGGTGCAAGGTGATGTGCGGATAACGCGCGTAGAAATCTGTGAGACGGTTCATCAGCCACTTCTGCGCCAGTTCCGCCGTGACCGCCAGCCGCAACACCGCGAGCGAGGATGGATCGCGCAACTCGTCGCAGGCATCGCCGATCAGCTCGAAGGCCTGTTGCAGGCTCTGCATCAAGCGCCCGGCGGCGATGGTCGGGCGAATCTGCCGGCTCTCGCGGATGAACAGCGACACGCCCAGTTGCTCTTCGAGCTGGCGGATCTGGTGGCTGACGGCGCTGTCAGTGACGCACAGCTCGGCGGCGGCCCGACCGAAGTGCGCGTGACGGGCAGCGCATTCGAAGGTTCGCAGGGCGGCCAGTGAAGGTAATCGGCGCATGGGTTTGGGTCCCTTTTTTTGCGGACATGCTGACCGGGCTTTGCGCGGGCGTCCAGTTGCACCGCGTTATCGTTCTTCGCGAGCAAGCCCGCTCCCACACTTGAAATGCGTTCCAACTGTGGGAGCGAGGTTGCTCGCGATAGCGGCGGCACAGACACGACATCTCTTCTAGGCTGAATCGCACCGACAAAAAAAAACTGGAGGCCACTCATGCACCTCGAAGGCTCCTGCCACTGCGGCGCGGTTTCATTCACCCTCGACAGCGCCCACCCCTACCCTTATCAGCGCTGCTACTGCTCGATCTGCCGCAAGACCCAGGGCGGTGGCGGCTTTGCGATCAATCTCGGTGGCGATGCGGCCAGCCTTAAGGTGCGCGGGCGCAAACACATCACGATCTACCACGCGAAAATGAAAGACGAAGGCGAAGCCCGCGCCCACCGCAGCACCGCCGAGCGGCACTTCTGCTCGCTGTGCGGCAGCGGTCTGTGGCTGTTCAGCCCGGAGTGGCCGGAGCTGATCCACCCGTTCGCCTCGGCCATCGACACGCCGCTGCCGGTGCCGCCGGAACACACCCATCTGATGCTCGGCTCCAGGGCCCCGTGGGTCGAAGTGCAAGCGAGCGCCAGGGATCAGCAATTCGACGTTTACCCCGAAGAGTCCATCGCCCAGTGGCATGAACGCCTTGGCCTGACTCGCTGAGCATCGATTCCGTTTATTTTCAGACCGCAGTTCCCTTTTGCATCGCTCGTTCGGTTAACCCACCAGAAGCACTTCAACTACCGATCGATTCGATGCAAAGGGATCTCCATGTCGCACGTCCGTTTCCGTTTTGCCTTGCGCCCGCTGGCGCTGGCCGTTGTGAGTTTTGCCGCCACCGCCCACGCCGCTGAAGCCCCGGCCAAAAAAGAAACCCTGCAACTGGGGGCGACCAATATTTCCGCCCAAGGCCTGGGTGCGACCACCGAAGGCACACAGTCTTACACCACCGGCGCGACGTCCTCGGCCACCGGTTTGCCGTTGTCGATCCGCGAAACCCCGCAATCGGTGACGGTGATCACCCGCCAGCAAATGGACGACCGTGGTGTGCAGAGTGTCGGCGATGCGCTGCGCAACACACCGGGCATCTCGACCCAGAAATACGACAGCGACCGCACCGAGTTTTCCGCTCGCGGTTTTGCCATCACCAACTTCCAGTACGACGGCGTCAACCTGCCCTACGACGGCGTCTACGGCGAGAACCCGAACAACGGCGACGACGCCTCCAGCATCGACCGTGTGGAAGTGATCAAGGGCGCCACCGGCCTGATGACCGGCTCGGGCGATCCGTCGGCCACGGTCAACCTGATCCGCAAGAAGCCGACCAAGGAGTTCAAGGCCTCGATCAGCGGCACCGTCGGTTCGTGGGATGCCTATCGCACCGTCGGCGATATTTCCGGTTCGCTGACCGATTCGGGCAATGTGCGCGGCCGCTTTGTCGGCGCCTATTCGGACAAGAATTCCTATCTCGATCACTACAGCCAGAAGAAGGATCTGTTCTACGGCATCCTCGAAGCCGACCTGACCGACGACACCCTGCTGACCTTCGGCATCGACAAGTCCAGCACCACCCCGCGCGGTACCTCGTGGACCGGCAATCCGGTGTATTTCGCCGACGGCGGCCGCACCGACTTCCCGCGCCACTTCAACAGCGGCGCCGACTGGAGCCGTCGCGACTTCGACAACATCACCTACTTCGCCTCGCTGGAACAGGCGCTGGCCAACGACTGGAAATTCAAGGTCAGCCTCGACCAAAAAACCACCGACCACGACACTCGACTCGCCTCGGCCAGCGGCGGCAACCCGGATCGCGCCACCGGCGAAGGCATGTTCCTGTATTGGGGCCGCTGGGAAGGTCATCGGGTGCAGAACACTGCTGACGTCAACGTCTCCGGCCCGTTCACCCTCGTCGGCCGCGAGCATGAGCTGATCGCCGGCGTGATGACCTCGCACTCGCGCCAGACCGGTTCGACCTACGACACCAGCGCTTTCGAACTGGTGCCCGGCAGCATTTACGACTGGAACGGAGACCTGCCGAAACAGGACTTCCCGAAGAACGGCAAATACGAGCGCACCCAGAGCCAGAACGGCGTTTACCTGGCCACCCGCCTGCACCCGACCGACGATTTGTCGGTGATCCTCGGCAGCCGCCTGAGCACCTTCAAATACAACGAAGACTACCGCTACAACACCAGCGCCGGCCTCGACGACACCAACGCCAGCTACAAGGAACACGGCGTGGTCACGCCATACGCCGGGCTGGTCTATGACCTCGACGACACCTACTCCGTGTACACCAGCTACACCAGCATCTACCAGCCGCAAACCTACAAGGACATCAACGGCTCGACCCTGGCCCCGGTGGAAGGCGACAGCTACGAGGCCGGTCTGAAAGCGGCGTATTTCGACGGTCGCCTGAATGCCAGCCTGGCGTTTTTCCGCATTGAGCAGGACGGCGTAGCCGAGTCGATCGGCACCAACGCCGTCACCAACGAAGGCATCTACAAAGCCATCGACGGCGCGACTACCAAAGGCGTCGAACTGGAACTGGCCGGTGAACTGGCCGCCGGCTGGAACGTCTCCGCCGGCTACACCTACGCCCGCACCCGCGATGCCGACGAACAGCGGATCTACGGCTACCCGCTGTCCACCACCAAACCGGAACACGTGGTGCGCACCTTCACCACCTATCGTTTGCCGGGCATGCTCGACAAGGTCACCGTGGGTGGCGGCATCAGCTGGCAGAGCGCGTTCTACGGCAAGATCTACAGCGCTCCGGCCGGCGATTACACGCGCATCAAACAGGGCGGCTACACCCTGGTCGACCTGATGACCCGCTATCAGTACAACGAGCACCTGAGCTTCACCGTCAATGCCAACAACGTGTTCGACAAGAAGTACCTGACGGGTCTGGGCAACTTCGACACCACGTTCTACGGCGAGCCGCGCAACCTGATGCTCACCACCAAGTGGGATTTCTGATTCAGCGCCAACGGCGGCTTCACAGTCTTTGACAGTTTCCCGACAAAGCTGCCAAAGATTGCCGGCCGCCACCTCACTAGCATGGGCGCATCCAACCTCCCCTCGGGTGCCCCATGCCGGTTTCGTTACGCACATTTTCGCTGTCCCTGACCTCCCTCTGCCTGCTGCTGCCGGGCGATTCGCTGCGCGCCGAAGACTGGCACGCCACCCTGCGCGCCGGTGCCGCCAGTGCGCCGCGTTACAGCGGCAGTGATGAGCGGGTAGTGGCGCCGTTGGTGGGCGTGGAAATCGTCAGCCCCTATGGCGTGTTTCTCGACAGCAGCCGAGGCCTCGGCTGGGGCTTCGACGAAGAGGACTTCGGCCTCAGCGTCTACGTCGGCGCCAGCGACGTGCGCAAGGATCGCAAGACCGGATTCAAAGGCTCGGACGAGCTCAACGGCATGGGTTCGATCAAGTCGCGCCCGGTGATCGGGCTCGACGGGACCTATCACATGGGCCCGATCATTCTCGGCGCAAGCTTCGAGCATGCGCTGGAAAAGGACGACGATGACCACGACACCGGCTCGTCGTGGAACCGCCTCAAGCTGAGCATCAGCGCGCCGTTCTACGAAGGACGTTTCGGCAAAGTCACCGGCGGCCTCAACAGCCAGTTCGGCGACAGTAATTACATGCGCACCTGGTACGGCGTCAGCGATGCCCAGGCCTCGCGCAGTCAGTTTCGCGCGTACAAGGCCCGGGCCGGGTTGGTCAGTCGCGGTGCGGACCTGACCTGGTCGCTGCCGCTGGATGAGCAATGGAGCGTGTCGACCGTTCTGGCGGTGCAGTACCTGAGCCACGAAGCGGCCGACAGCCCGATTGTCGAGCGCCGGTTGCAGGCCTCACTCGCCGGGCAAGTGGTCTACACCTTTTGATCGCGCTCAGAACAGCTCGCTGAACGGGATGAAACGCAGCGGATCACCCCTCTGCAAGGTGCTGTTCTCGGGGATTTCCACCAGCCCGTCGGCCCAGGTCGCGCCGAGCAGAACCCCGGAACTCTGGTTCGGATACAGCGCCGCCTGCCCGCCCTCCATACGCACCCGCAGGTATTCACGACGGCTGCCGGGTTTCGGCCAGTCGAACCCGGCGTTGACCGTGAAGCTCAGCGGCATCACCTCTTCCACGCCTTGAATACGCAGCAGATACGGGCGCGCCAGCAGGCCGAAGGTCACCAGCGCCGAGGTCGGGTTGCCCGGCAGGCCGATCACCGGCACTGTGCCGAAATGCCCGACCGTCAGCGGTTTGCCGGGTTTGATCGCGAGTTTCCACAGCAGCGGTTTGCCGTTGTCGCGCAGCACCTGGCCGAGACAATCGGCGTCACCGGCAGACACGCCACCGGTGGTCAGAATCAAATCGGCCGCCACCTGCAGTTGCTCGAGTTTGAGTCGGGTCTGCGCCGGGCGATCGGGCAGAATCCCGGCGTCGATCACTTCGCAACCCAGTTCGCGCAACCAGTGGTCGAGCAAGGTGCGATTGCTGTTGTAGATGCTGCCGGGACGCAGCGGCTGGCCAGGTTCCACCAGCTCATCACCGGTCGACAGCAACGCCACGCGCGGACGACGCACCACCGGCAAATGGGTCATGCCCTGCCCGGCGGCGACGGCCAGTTCGAACGGGCCGAGGCGTTTGCCGGCGCGCAGCAAGGTGTCGCCGACGCGGTTTTCCTGGCCCTGGGCGCGGATGTTCTGGCCGACCTTCAGCGGTTGCAGGAAACGTACGCGACCGTCCTCCAGCACTTCGACATTTTCCTGCATCTCCACGCAATTGGCGCCCATGGGCAACGGCGCGCCGGTGAAAATCCGTGCGCAGGTGCCGGACAGCAAGGCGTCCGGCGCCATCCCGGCATAGACCCGCTGTGACACGCTCAACGGCTGGCGATGCAGGTCGGCAAAGTTGAAGGCGTAGCCGTCCATGGCGCTGTTCGGCCACGGCGGCAGATCGAGGGCGGCGACCAGATCGCTGGCCAGCACGCGTCCGCGCGCTTCATTGAGCGGCACCGATTCACTGTCCGGCAGACGTTGTTCATCGGCCATCGCCAGCAGTTGGTCGAGGGCGTCCTCGACCGGCATCAACCCGGGCTTGCTCATCCGCGCGGCCCGCAGGCTTGCACCGGCTTGAGGTGCGGAACGAAGTTGCACGGGCGATGACGGTTATCCAGTTGTTCGGCGAGGATGCCTTCCCACGCGGTGCGGCAAGCGCCGGTGGAACCCGGCAGGCAGCACACCAGCGTGCCGTTGGACAGGCCGGCCAGCGCACGGCTTTGTACGGTCGAGGTGCCGATGTCGAGAATCGAGATGGCGCGGAACAGTTCGCCAAAGCCGTCGATCTGCTTGTCCAGCAGGCAAGCCACGGCTTCCGGAGTGCTGTCGCGGCCAGTGAAACCGGTGCCCCCGGTGATCAGCACCACTTGAATGCCGTCGTCGGCGATCCACTGCGCGACCTGGGCGCGGATCTTGTACAGATCGTCCTTGAGCAGGTTGCGTTCACTCAAGGTGTGGCCGGCTTCCAGCAAGCGGCTGACCAGCAATTGGCCGGAGGTGTCACTGGCGTAATCGCGGGTATCGCTGACCGTCAGCACGGCAATATTCAGGGGAACGAACAAGGCATCCGATTTAACACTCATGGCACTCTCCGGCCGTCGTCAATTCAATGGATGACGAGCCTAAGTGCCGCTTGTGAGGACTGTCTAATCACTCTGGCCAACCACTCTATCGACCTGCTCTATCGGTGAATTTTTTCAGCGCCTCGACCGCAGTCCGGCCCAATGAAACCGGGCGTCATCGAAACCCTCGATAGGCTCTTAAACACTGCCGATTGGACGAAAAAAGCCCTCGGTGAGATCGTCGCTCCCTGCGCTTTCCGTGCGCCGTACGCATCTGCGTCAATACTCAATCAAAATTCCTTATCGAGCAGGTGCCGTCGTGGACATCAAACAACTCAAGTTCCTGATCGCGCTGGACGAAACCCGCCACTTCGGCCAGGCCGCCGCGCGCTGCCACATCACCCAGCCGACCCTGTCGATGCGCCTGCGCAATCTGGAAGACGAGCTGGATCTGGTGCTGGTCAATCGCGGCCAGCGCTTCGAAGGGTTCACCCAGGCCGGGGAGCGTGTACTGGCCTGGGCCCGCACCCTGCTGGCGGCCCACGACGGGTTGTTTGCCGAAGCGGCAGCCTGCCGCGGGCAACTGGTCGGTAGCCTGCGCCTGGGGCTGGTGCCGCTGAGCAACTTCAACCCGGTCAATTACATTCAGGGCTTGTCCGGGACTTATCCGGAGCTGAAATACAGCCTGTCGTCGCTGAGTTCGGACGAGATCATCGAAGGTCTGGGCAACAATCAGCTGGACCTGGGCGTGTGTTATCTGGACCACGTCAACCCGAACTATTTCGAGTTTTTCGAGATCGGCGAGACCCGCGTCGGCCTGCTCTACGACACCCGTCACTTCCATTTCGAAGGCCCGGAAATGAGCTGGGAAGACGCCGCCGAACTGCCGCTGGGGATGATCACCACCGGCATGCACTACCGCAAATCCATCGATTTGAGTTTCCGCAGTCGCGGGTTGAATCCTCAGCCGATCATGGAAAGCGATTCGACCTATCAACTGCTGCAGGCGATTCACCAGGGTTTCTGCTGCTCGATCATGCCGCTGGACAGCGGGCTGGAAGAGCCGATCGAGCACCTGGCCTTCATCAACCTGCCGGATGCCAGTGTGCTCGCGCCGCTGGGGCTGGTGATGCGCAAGACGGAACCGCGCTCGGCGATTGCCGAGAAGTGTTTTGCCGAGGCGCGCAAGATGTTCGGGATCGAGGCGCCTGCCGAATAGACATTGTTGAATCTGAGACCGCCATCGCGAGCAGGCTCGCTCCCACATTGGAATGCAATCTCTTGTGGGAGCGAGCCTGCTCGCGATGGGGCCCGAATAGCCAACATCCACTTCAAAAGTGAATGCTCACTGTTTCCGCGTACGGTCATCGACCAATCCAATCACTGCATCGGAACAAGCGATTGGACGCAATTTTCCCTGCCCCGTAGCCTGAACTCACTTCAGCGCTTCGGGGACTTTTCAAGATGCTGTGCCAAGTTGAACAACTCATCGAGCCGGGCGACGCCAACGCCCCCGCGCCACAACCGGCGCAAGTGGCCTACCGCGAATACCTCGACGACGCGCCGGTGTCCCACGCGGCGCTGGCGGCCGAAATCGCTTTGGCCATCAGCTACAACGGCCTGAATCAGGCCGTGATGATGGTCTCGCCAGGCAACATCGAGGACTTCATTCGCGGCTTCAGCCTCAGCAACGCGATCGTCGACCGCCTCGACGATATCCACGACATCCGCCTGACCCATTTCGACCAGGCCTGTCAGGCCGACGTGCAGATTTCCAGCCGCGCGTTCTGGGCGCTGAAGGATCATCGCCGGCAGATGGCGGGCACCAGTGGATGCGGCCTCTGCGGCGTGGAAGCCCTTGAGCAGGCGCTGCCGCAACTGGAGATCCTGACCCCGACACCGCTGCCACCGGCCGCGCATTTCGACGGCATCCGCCAACGCATCGAACAGGCACAGCAACTGGCCCGCAGCAGCGGCGCCCTGCACGCGGCGTTGTACTTCGACGCCGACGGCGAAGCGCTGCTGTGCCGCGAAGACATCGGCCGCCACAACGCCCTCGACAAACTGATCGGCGCTTTGCAATTCGAAGGCCTCGATGCGCGTCAGGGCTTCGTCGTGGTCACCAGCCGTTGCAGCCTCGAACTCATCCACAAAGCCGTGCGCGCCCGCCTCGGCACCCTCGTCAGCCTGTCCGCCCCCACCGCATTGACCGTGCGCTGGGCGCTCAAGCACCGCTTGAACCTGATCCACGTCCCGCACCGCAACGCCCCGCGAATCTACAGCCCGATCCAGGAGCCCACCGCATGAGCAACACCCTCACCCACCTCGACGATCAGGGCCGCGCCAACATGGTCGACGTCAGCGAAAAAGCCGCGACCCGCCGCGAAGCCACCGCCCAGGCCTGGGTGCAGATGCGTCCGGAAACCCTGCAAATGATCCAGTCCAACGGCCACCCCAAGGGCGACGTGTTCGCCGTGGCGCGGATCGCCGGGATTCAAGCGGCAAAACGCACCCACGAGTTGATTCCGCTGTGTCATGCGCTGCTGCTCAGTTCGATCCACGTCGAGCTCAAGGCCTGCGAACCGGACCGCGTGCAGATCACCAGCACCTGCCGCCTCACCGGCCAGACCGGCGTCGAACTCGAAGCCCTGACCGCCGCCAGCGTCGCCGCTTTGACGATCTACGACATGTGCAAAGCGGTGGACCGGGCGATGGTCATCAGCGACATCCGTCTGCTGAGCAAAGAGGGCGGCCGCTCCGGCCACTTTCAATGGGAGAACCCGCAATGATTCTGATCAACTACTTCGCCAGCTACCGTGACCGGCTCAATCTGGGGGGTGAAAAGATCCCTGTGACCGACTCGCTCAACAGTGTCGAGGACGTGCGGCAGATGCTGATGCAACGTGGCGATGTGTGGCGTGAAGTGCTTGGCGCCGGCAACCTGATGTGCGCGGTGAATCAGGAGCTGTGCCAGCCGGATCAGGCAATCGAGGATTTCGACGAGATCGCGTTTTTCCCGCCGGTCACGGGGGGTTGAAACATGGGTGTTCGAGTCCAGCGTAAAGGCTTCGATGCCGGGCAGTTGATTGCGGATTTGCATGCGCGCAACCCACGGGTGGGCGCAGTAGTGAATTTCATTGGTTATGTGCGGGATCTGAACGTCGGGCAGTCGGTGACCGAGCTGTTTCTGGAGCACTATCCGGGCATGACCGAGAAGGCTCTGGAGCAGATTGCCGAGCAGGCTCGCGAGCGGTGGCCGCTATTGGCGGTGGAGATTGTGCATCGGGTCGGTGCGTTGTCGGTGACCGAGCCGATCGTTTTCGTCGGCGTGAGCAGCAAGCATCGGCATGCGGCGTTCGAGGCCTGCGCGTTCATCATGGATGTGCTGAAGACGCGGGCGCCGTTCTGGAAGCGTGAGACTACGCCTGAGGGTTCGCATTGGGTCGAGGCGCGGGAGAGTGATCAGAATGCGGCGGTTCGCTGGAGTCTGGCGCATGCCTGACCGGGTACTGTCGAATGCGACAAAAGCCTGATTAGATAGCAGCTCCCGCCGATCGAACGTGGAGCCACACTTGAGCCAAACGCCAAAAGACTTGCCCCGTCCTCAACCCATCACCCTGCGCCAGGCCTGGCCCTTCTGGCTCAAACTCGGCTGCATCGGTTTCGGCGGCCCCGCCGGGCAGATCGCGATCATGCATCAGGAACTGGTGGAGCGCCGGCGCTGGATTTCCGAGCGGCGCTTCCTGCATGCGCTCAACTACTGCATGTTGCTGCCCGGCCCCGAGGCCCAGCAGCTGGCGACCTACATCGGCTGGCTGCTGCACCGCACCCGTGGCGGCGTGCTGGCCGGGGCGCTGTTTGTGTTGCCTTCGCTGCTGATCCTGATCGCTCTTTCCTGGGTGTACATCGCGTTTGGCGACGTGCCAGCGGTGGCCGGGGTGTTTTACGGGATCAAACCGGCGGTGACCGCAATTGTGCTGCACGCGGCCCATCGCATCGGCTCGCGAGCCTTGAAGAACAGCTGGCTGTGGGCGATCGCCGGGGCGGCGTTCGTGGCGATCTTTGCCTTCAACGTGCCGTTCCCGCTGATCGTGCTCGGCGCAGCATTGATCGGCTATTTCGGCGGACGCTGGGCGCCGCAGCGCTTCAGCAATGGCGGTCATCGCGGCAGTGAAAAGTCCTTCGGCCCGGCCCTGATCGATGACGACACCCCGCCGCCCGAGCATGCGCGGTTCAGCCTCCCGAGGCTGCTGCGTCTGCTGCTGATCGGTGCGTTACTGTGGAGTCTGCCGATGGCGCTGCTGACGGCGCTGTTCGGCTGGGGCGGCACTTTTACGCAGATGGGCTGGTTCTTCACCAAAGCGGCGCTGCTCACCTTCGGCGGCGCTTACGCTGTGCTGCCTTACGTGTATCAAGGCGCGGTCGGGCATTACGGCTGGCTGACGCCGACGCAGATGATCGACGGCCTGGCCCTGGGCGAAACCACGCCGGGGCCGCTGATCATGGTGGTGGCGTTTGTCGGGTTCGTCGGGGCCTATGTGCAACCGACGTTCGGCCCGGAACACGCGTTCGCCGCCGGCGCGCTGGCCGCGACGCTGGTGACCTGGTTCACCTTCCTGCCTTCGTTTCTGTTCATCCTCGCCGGTGGACCGTTGGTGGAGTCGACTCACAACGAACTGAAATTCACCGCACCGCTGACGGCGATCACGGCAGCGGTGGTCGGGGTGATCCTCAATCTGGCGTGTTTCTTTGCTTACCACGTGTTCTGGCCCGACGGTTTTGCCGGTCAGCCCGATGTTTTCTCGATCGTGCTGGCCCTCATGGCCGCCCTCGCCCTGTTCTTTTTCAAGCGCGGCGTGATCGAGGTGTTGATCGTTTGCGCCCTCGTCGGGCTGGGGTTTTACCTGCTGCGCTGAACCGGGGGGCACGCCACCGCTCGCGGAATCAGGCGTTTACTTATCCGGGGATTCCCCCTTACTATCCAGCCACACCGGCATGGCGGGACTCTCCCGCCGCCGACGTTTTCCGCCAACGGAAACACGCGTCATGAGCACGTCACTACAACAATCAGAATCGTTGAACGTCTCTGCACTGTGCGCCCTCCTTCACAGGGGCCGCGCATGAATCGCATCGTCAATCTCCCCATGGCCCTGAGCCGTTCCAAGCTGCGTCACTCCGCACGCCCGCCGGATATCTGCCTGCCCGTCTGATCGCGCCGCTAAAAATCGCGACAGCTCCCCCTCTTTTTCCGATATCCCTGCCAGGACGCCCGCGCCTTTTGCCGAGCCGCGTCCGGCCCGAATCTGCGCGCCTGTGCGGCGCCATCGTGAGTGATTGATTATGAAATTCGCAGCCATTGAAGACGCCCGTCATTTCCTCGAGCAGAACCCCGACATCGACATGATCGAGCTGTTCATCCTCGACGCCAACGGCGTGCCGCGCGGCAAGCTGTTGCACCGCGAAGAACTGCTCGCCGTGTACGAAAGCGGCCGCCCGCTGCCGAGCACCATTCTCGGCCTGACCGTGCACGGCGAGGACGTGGAAAACTCCGGTCTGGTCTGGGACGTCGGCGACATCGACTGCCGCGCCTACCCGCTGGAAGGCAGTCTGGTGCGCCTGCCGTGGCGGCAGATTCCGACCGCGGCGGTGCAGGTCAGCATGCATCCGGAACAAGGCATGCCGGCGAGCATCGCCGACCCGCGCCACCTGTTGATCAAGATCATCGACCGCTTGAAAGCCGAGGGTTACCACCCGGTGATGGCCTGCGAGCTGGAGTTCTATCTGCTCGACGCCAAACGCGATCACAACGGTCGCCCGCAACCGGCACTGGATGCCGACGGCGGTCGACCGAGACACACGCAGGTCTACGGTTTGCGTGAGCTGGAGCAGATCGAACCGTTCCTCGCCGACCTCTACAACGCCTGCAAACTGCACGGCATTCCGGCACGCACGGCGATCTCGGAATACGCACCGGGCCAGGTGGAAATCACCCTCGAACACGGCGATGCGCTGGAGGCGATGGACCAGGCTGTGCGCTACAAGCGGCTGGTCAAAGCGGTGGCGCACAAGCACGGCATGCAGGCGACGTTCATGGCCAAGCCGTTCGATCACCTGGCCGGCACCGGCATGCACATGCACGTCAGCCTCGCCGATGCCGAGGGACGCAATCTGTTTGCCTCCGAGGACCCGGCCGGCACCCCGCTGCTGCGCACGGCGATTGGCGGGATGCTCGCCTCGTTGCTCGATTCGCTGCTGCTGTTCTGCCCGAACGCCAACTCCTACCGGCGTTTCCAGGCCAACAGCTACGCGCCACTGGCGCCGACCTGGGGCGTCGACAACCGTACCGTCAGCCTGCGCGTGCCCGGCGGCCCGGCCAACACCCGGCACATCGAACACCGCATCTGCGGCGCCGATGCCAACCCGTACCTGGCAGCGGCGGCGATCCTGGCGGGCATTCATCGCGGGATAAAAGACGACATCGATCCGGGCGAGCCGGTGGAAGGCAACGGCTATGCCCAAGCGAAAGAATTGCTGCCGACCGACTGGCTGACCTCGCTGACCGCGTTGGAAAATTCGGTGTGGGCGCGGGATGCGCTGGGACAGGAATTTCTTGGGGTGTATCTGGCGGTGAAACGCGCGGAATACCGGCAGTTCATGGCCGAAGTGGGCGAGCAGGACTGGCGCTGGTACCTCACAGAAGCCTGATAAATCACTCCGCCCCCTTGTGGGAGCGGGCTTGCCCGCGAAGGCGTCGTCACATTCAACACTTCAGGTGACTGACACATCGCTTTCGCGAGCAAGCCCGCTCCCACAGGGTTCGTGCACCGACTCCCGAATCTGGACACTGAAATGACTGAACGCAGCAATTCCTACTACACCGCAACCCTCAACCGCGACACCGATTACCCGACCCTGCAAGGCCGGCACAAGGTCGATGTGGTGATCATCGGCGGAGGTTTCACCGGCGTCGCCACAGCCGTCGAGCTGGCCGAAAAAGGCCTGAAAGTCGCCATCGTCGAGAGCCACAAGATCGGCTGGGGCGCCACCGGGCGCAATGGCGGTCAGGTCACCGGCAGCCTGTCCGGCGACGGTGCGATGCGCAAACAGATGCGCAACACCTTGGGCGATGAGGTCGACGATTTCATCTGGCACCTTCGCTGGCGCGGCCACGAAATCATCAAGCAGCGGGTCGAGAAATACGCCATCGATTGCGACCTCAAGCACGGCCATTTGCACGCCGCTTATAAGCCGAGCCACATGGCCGGTTTGCGCAGCGATTACGACGAAGCCGTGCGCCGCGGCATGGGTGATGAAGTCCGCCTGCTCGACCGCAGCCAGGTGCGCGATCTGCTGCAAAGCGAGCTCTATCACGGCGCAATCAAGAACACCCGCAACATGCACCTGCACCCACTCAACCTGTGCATCGGCGAAGCGCGGGCGGCGGAAAGCCTCGGCGCGCTGATCTTCGAAAACAGCGAAGTGCTGGAGATCATTCACGGCGACAGCCCCGGCGTGCGCACCGCCCACGGCCGGATCGACGCCAATCAGGTGCTGCTGGCCGGCGACGTCTACCACAAGCTCGAGCCGGCTCAGCTCAAGGGCAAGATTTTCCCGGCCATGGGCGGCATCGTCACCACCGAACCGCTGGGGGATCTGGCCAAGCAGATCAACCCCGAAGACCTCGCCGTTTACGACTGCCGCTTCGTCCTCGATTACTACCGCCTCACTGCCGACGGCCGCCTGCTGTTCGGCGGCGGCGCCAACTACAGCGGCAAGGATTCACGGGACATCGCTGGCGAACTGCGGCCGTGCATCGAACAGACCTTCCCGGCGCTCAAAGGGGTGAAGATCGATTACCAGTGGAGCTGCGCGATGGGCATCGTCATCAACCGCATCCCGCAACTGGGCAAGCTCTCGGACAACGTCTGGTATTGCCAGGGCTACTCCGGCCACGGCATCGCCACGACTCACATCATGGGCGAGATCATGAGCCGGGCGATCACCGGGCAGATGCAGCAGTTCGACACGTTTGCCGCCTGCTCGCACATTCGCGTGCCGATGGGCGATCTGCTGGGGAATCCGATGCTGGCGGCGGGCATGTGGTACTACCAGATGCTGGAAAAACTGCGCTGATCGAGCGGGCCCCATCGCCAGTGATGGGGCCTCTTTTTGCCGCAAAACCTCAGTCAGGCAACTGCTCCACCTCAATCCCCAACCGCCGATAATCCTCGACACTCCCCGACGCCACATGCCGCTCGGTGATCAGCGTGTGCAAGCGCTCGCACGGCGCCACCACAAACGGCTCCACCGCGCCGAGCTTGTCCGCCGTGGTCACGGCAATCACCCGCGCCGCACAGTCCAGCAGCGCCTGTTTGACCGGCACCTCATCGAAGTGCAGCGAGGTGATGCCCACCTCCGGATGAATCGCACAGACCCCGGTGATCGCCAGATCAGCCTTGATCCCCGACAACAGCCGCAGCGCCTCATGACCGCCAGCCGACATGGTTTTCGGATTCAACTGCCCACCCGCCAGAATCACCTTGATGCCCGGATATTCGGACAACGCGATCGCCGTCATCGGCGATGCCGTGACTGCCGTAAGGTTGATATCCCTGGGCAACGACCGCGCCACCTGCAACGAGGTGGAACCCGAGTCGAACATCACCGTCTGCCCGTTACGCACCTGCTGCGCTGCCAATTGCGCCAGACGAATCTTCACCTCGTCGATCTCGTCCAGCCGGGTGAAGTAATCCTTGCCGGTGTCCTTGGGCCTCGGCAGCGCGCCGCCGTGCACGCGCTGCACCAGTCCGGCGTTGTCCAGTTCAGCCAGATCGCGGCGGATGGTGTCTTCGGACACCGCAAAATGCTGGCTCAACTCGGACGCCATGACCTTGCCGTCACGTTCGAGGATCAGAAGGATCTTCTGCCGGCGCAGAGAGGGAAGCTCGGAAGCGGAATGATCGTGCATGGTTTTGCCTGTTTGTGCTTTTAATTGCAGGTTTGCGCGAGCTTAGCCAAGCAAACCTGCAAACACAACGCCGGTATCAATGGCTTCGATCATTGGAATCACGAAGCCGAATTTTTTCTTTTGACCCGCCCCCGGCAGAATGGCCCCACTTTCAAAAGGACCAGGATGAACACCCCATGAACCTCAATTTCGCTTTCGCCTGCATGGTCGTTGTGTCGTTTGCCATCGCGCTCGGGCACGCCTGATCAGACCGACGCCGCCAGATGCTCGCGAAACCATTTGTGCGCCGGGTCGCGGTGCGAACGCTCGGCCCAGAGCATGGCCATTTCGTAGCCCGGCACTTGCAGCGGCGGCTCGACCACTTGCAGCGCGGGATTGCCGCGCGCCAGCCTTGACGGCAGCATCGCCACCAGATCGGTGCTGGCCAGCACCGACATCAGCAACAGAAAGTGCGGCACCGACAGCACTACGTTTCGCGTAAGCCCCACCTCCGCCAGCACCTTGTCCGTCACCCCGAAAAAACCTCCGCCTTCCGGCGACACCAGCACATGCTCCAGCTCGCAGAACTGTGCGCGGGTCGGCTTGCGTTGCAGTTTCGGGTGCCCGGCTCGACCGGCCAGCACGTAGCGTTCGGTGAACAGCGCACGTCGGTGCAGTTCCAGCGGTGCGTCCTCGCTGGTGTGCAGCGCCAGGTCGATCACGCCCTGCTCCGCCTGCTTGACCAATTGCCGAGGCGACAAGTCCAGCACCGCCAGCCGCGTGCCCGGCGCCTGACTGCGCAGCCCACCGAGGGCCGGCAGCAGAATGGTCGATTCGCCATAGTCCGAGGCCGCAACTTTCCAGGTGTGGGTCGCCTGCGCCGGGTCGAACGGACTGGCCGGTGCCACCGCCCGCTCCAGCGCTTCCAGCGCCTCGCGCAACGGTTCGCGCAATTCATCGGCCCGCGCCGTCGGGCGCATGCCTCGGGGACCCGGCAGCAACAGCGGATCACCAAAAATCTCCCGCAAGCGGGCCAGATGCACGCTCACCGACGGCTGCGACAGATGCAGCCGTTGCGCGGCGCGGGTGACGTTGTGCTCGGACAGCAGCACATCGAGGGTCAGCAGCAGGTTGATATCCAGCCGTCTCAAATTATTCATGGCTATACCAGACATATCAGACATTCATTTCCAATATACCTGCCGGGCGCCGATCCTGCTGTCACTCAGCAACGGAGCCTCACCATGAATGTGCTACTGGTCTACGCCCACCCCGAACCGCAATCGCTCAACGGCGCGCTCAAGGACTTCACCGTCCGGCGCCTGGAAGCCACCGGCCACACCGTGCAGGTTTCCGATCTCTACGCGATGAACTGGAAAGCCAGCCTCGACGCCGACGACAGTCCCGACCGCGACAGCACTTGCCCGTTCGACGCGTCCCTCGATTCGAAACTCGCCTTCGAAGAAGGCCGGCAAGCTGCCGACATCACCGCCGAGCAGGCCAAACTGCTGTGGGCCGACACTCTGATCCTGCAGTTTCCGCTGTGGTGGTTTTCCATGCCGGCGATTCTCAAGGGCTGGGTCGAGCGCGTGTACGCCTACGGATTTGCCTACGGTGTCGGCGAGCATTCGGATTCTCGTTGGGGCGACCGTTATGGCGAAGGCACCTTGAAAGGCAAACGGGCGATGCTGATGGTGACCGCCGGCGGCTGGGAATCGCATTACAGCCCGCGCGGAATCAACGGCCCGATCGATGACCTGCTGTTCCCGATTCATCACGGGATTCTGTATTACCCCGGCTTCGAGGTGCTGCCGCCGTTCGTGGTGTATCGCACCGGGAAGATGGATGAAGCGCGGTTTGCCCAGACGTGCGAAGAACTGGGCGCGCGGCTGGATGAGTTGTGGAGTACGCGGCCGATCGGATTTCGGCGGCAGAATGCCGGGGATTACGAGATTCCGGCGTTGACCTTGAAGGACGATATTGCGCCGGGCAGCGAAGGCTTCGCCGCCCACCTGAAATAGCCGCCCACCTCAAAAAAACAGGGGGCCTGGCCCCCTGTTTTTTATTCCACCACCACCCGCGCCTTGCGCACGAACAGCGCATGTACCTTGTCCCAGAAATTGCCGCCCAGCACGAAAAAGCTGCCGACGAACATCAAGTCGCCCAGCGCCTGCATCTGCCAGAGGTTGGGTCGCACGCCCGGGAAGAAGTTGTCGAAATACGGTTCCAGGAAGGACGACAGCAGAGGCAGGCAGAACATCACCACGCCGATCTTGTGGCGCATCGGGCTGACTTCGGCCACCGGGGTCGGAATCACGCCGGAAATATAGTGGCCGATCGTGCGCTTGAGTTCGGCGAACCCGGCCTTGCCCATCACCGCGATCACCAGCAGCAACAGCACTTTATTGCTGATGAACAGCACCCCGGTCAGCGCCGCGACTTTCGAGCCCGGCACATCGAGGGCGGCGGCAATCGGCACCATCAGCCACGAACCGAGCATCAGGCAGATGATTGCCACGCCGACCTTGAAACGCCAGCTGGCGCTGGTGGGGGCAAGCGGTTCTTGAGCAGTGTCCATGGCTTCCTACCTTTTCGTCGGGGGCGGTTCAGGGGAGTTCGCCTGAAAAAGCGTAGCAGCTGATTGCTTCGATCAACCCGCAATCTGCGGTCTATGCTCCAGTGACATTTCCCGCTGGGGCCTCCCGGTATGCCTGCAACGCCAGCCCTGCTGATCCGTCCCGGCCACCTGCTGCTGCTCGGTGTGCTGAGCCTTGGCGGCTGCATGCGGCTGGGCCCGGATTTCCAGCCGCCGGCCGAGGACTGGAGCAAGCAATGGCAAAGCCCGGCGCTGGAGCAGGCCAGCGAACGAGGCACGCTGCCGGACCTGCGCCAGTGGTGGCAGGTGTTTGCCGATCCGATCCTCGACCGCTTGATCAGCGACGCCGAAGCCCGCAACAGCAGCCTGAAGATCGCCGGCCTGCGAGTCCTCGAAGCCCGCGCGCAACTGGGCATCGCCGACAGCGGTCGCTATCCGCAACTGCAACAGGCCAGCGCCGACAGCCTGTACATCGACCGCCACCAGTCCGGCGGCAGCAATCCGCAGGACTTGCACTTTTGGCAGCACAGCGCCGCGTTCGATGTTGGCTGGGAACTGGATTTCTGGGGTCGCTTCAGCCGCGCCATCGAATCCGCCGACGCCAGCTACTTCGCCGCCCAGGCCAACTATGAAGACGCCCTCGTTCTATTACGCGCTCAAGTGGCCGACACCTACTTTGCCCTGCGCACCACCGAAGCCCGGCTGCGGGTCGCCCGGGAAAACGCCGCCCAGCAAAAGCGCAATTTCGAGATCACCGAAAAACTCTTTCGCAGCGGCCAGACCGCCGAACTCGACCTGCAACAGGCCAGGACCCAATACCTCGGCACTTTGAGCAGCATTCCGGCGTTCGAAGACCAATTGCTGCGCACCCGCAATGCGCTGGCGGTGCTGGTCGGCCAGCCGCCCGGGGGCGCGGCGTTTCTGGCGGAGCAACCGGGGCTGATTCCGCTGGTGGATCGCGCCGTGTTGCAGGACGTCCCGGCCAACCTGCTGCTGCGCCGTCCCGATGTGCGCGCGGCGGAACTGAATGTGGCCGCGCAATCGGCGCTGGTCGGCGTGGCGGAAACCGACCTGTATCCCTCGCTGACCTTGCTCGGCAGCATCGTCTGGTCCAGCGACACCCTAGGCGCCACCCCGCGCAGCCTCGACCTGATCGGCGGCCCGAGCCTGCGCTGGAACCTGTTCGATTACGGCCGCATCCACAACAACATCCGCGTGCAGGACGCGCGGTTGCAGCAACTGATCGAGGCATATCGCGACAAGGTCCGCCAGGCTGCCCGCGAAGCCGACGACGCCGCCAGCGGCCTGACCAAAGCGCTGGAACGCGAGCGCATTCTCGGCGAGGCCGAAGGTGCGGCGCGGCGTTCGCTGGTGCTGGCCAACACCCAATATCGCGAAGGCTATTCGGACTTTCAGCGGGTGCTCGACGCCCAGCGTGCGTTGCTGGAGCTACAGGACAACTATCTGGTCAGCCGCAGCAACGCCGTGAGCAACCTGATCGCGCTTTACCGCGCCGTGGGCGGCGGCTGGCAAAGCGCCGGGCCGCAGATTGATTCAGCGACCCGGCAACAGATGCAGCAGCGCACCGATTGGGGCGATCTGCTGAGCGCCCCGCCGCCCCAACCGACTTATCCGATTCCCTCGCAGGTAGACCGCCATGAGTGATGAAGCGCCGCCGGATCCGGCGAAAAAAGGCATCCGCTGGGTGCTGCTGGTGATTGTGCTGAGCCTGGTCTGGTATCTGCTGGCCGACCGCTTTACGCCGTATACCCAGCAGGCGCGGGTCGGCGCGTTCGTGATCCCGGTGGCGGCAGAGGTCGCGGGCCGGGTGATCAAGGTCAACGTGCGCAACAATCAGGACGTGCAGGCCGGCGACATCCTCTTCGAGCTTGATCCGCAGCCGCTGCAGATCGCCGTCGACCGGGCCCGCGCCGATCTGGAAAACACCCGGCGCACGGTCGGCGCCAGCACCGCCGGCATCGCTTCGGCCCAGGCGTCGTTGCGGGCCGCGCAAGCCAATGAACTCAAGGCGCGCCAGGACAATCGACGGCTGGAAGGTTTATATAAAGAAGATCCGGGCACGGTGTCCGTACGGCTTCTGGAAGTCTCCCGGGCCAACCACGAAGCGGCGGTCAGCAAGGTCGCCGCCGCCAAGGCCGAAGTGCTGCGCGCGCAGGAGCAGGAAGGCGGCAACACTGACACCAACGCCAAACTGCTCAGCGCCGCCGCCACGCTGGCCAAGGCCGAACTGGATCTGGCCAACACCCGCATCGGCGCGCGTTCAGCGGGGCTGATCACCGACCTGCGCACCGATGTCGGCCAGTTCGCCGCTGTCGGCAGTCCGGTGATGACGCTGATCACGATCCAGGACGTGTGGGTCAGCGCCGACCTCACCGAGAACAACCTCGGCCGGATCAAGCCCGGCACGCCGGTGTCGATCATCCTCGACGCCCTGCCCGGCGAAGTGCTCGACGGCCGGGTGCGCAGCGTCGGTTATGGCGTCAGCGTCGGCCAGACGCCGCCGCCCGGCACCCTGCCGACGATCCAGAACAGCCGCGACTGGCTGCGTCCGGCCCAGCGTTTTCCGGTGATCATCGAGTTCAGCGAAGAGGCGAAGAAACGTCTGTTCGAGAGCCGTTCGATTCGCGCCGGTGGGCAGGCGGAAGTCATGGCGTTTCCCAGTGAGGGCAATCTGCTCAATCCGTTGGGCCGGGTGTTTATCTGGCTGATGAGTTGGCTGTCGTATGCCTATTGAGCGCAGTGTCCCGGCGCAACGGGCCTTGCGCCTGGCCTGCGGCACGGCGTTGTGCACCGCCGCCAGTTACGGCCTCGCCTTGCCGCTGTCGTTTTTGTCGCCGGTGCTCGCAGTGTTGCTGCTGGCCAGCATGCCTCGACCGTTGCCAGTCAAAATGGCGCTGGTGCTGACATTGGTCGCCGCGTTCACCACCAGTCTCGGCCTGTTGCTGGTGCCGTTGCTGCGTTATTACCCGGTGTGCGGCGTACTGCTGATCGGTGTCGGGCTGTTTCTGGTGTTCACCTACGGACTGCGCGGCGGCAACGTGCTGATCATGACGTTTCTGGTGATCGGCATGACCATGATTTCCGCCGCCGGTTTCGCCTCATTCGAGCTGGCGATGGCGGTGATCGGCGCGCTGGTCAAAGGCCTGTTGCTGGCCGTCGTCATCGTCGGCCTGAGCCACGTCCTGTTCCCGGAACCGGCCAACAGCCCCGCGCCACCACCCGCTCCCGCCCTGCCCGCCGAAGACGTGCCCCGCGTAGCGATGCGCGCAACATTGATTGTGCTGCCGACCTTTCTGCTGGTGCTGATCGACCCGGCCAGTTACCTGCCGATCATCCTCAAAGCCGTCAGCCTCGGCCAGCAGAGCACCACCACCCGCACCCATCACGCCGGACGCGAATTGCTCGGTTCGACCTTATTGGGCGGGTTGCTGGCAGTGCTGTTCTGGTGCGCGTTGAGCCTGTTCGTGCACCTGTGGATGTTCTTTCTGTGGATGCTGCTGTTCGGGCTGCTTTTGGCGCGCAAACTCTATCGACTGCACCCGACGCAACTGACGCCGGGGTTCTGGCTCAACACTCTGATCACCATGATCATCCTGCTCGGCCAGTCCGTTGAGGACAGCGCGGCGGGCAAGGACGTCTACACCGCCTTCGCGGTGCGCATGGGGTTGTTCATTCTGGTGACGCTCTACAGCGGCGTGATGATGCACCTGCTCGTCGCGCACCGGGAAAACCGTCAGGGCGTGACCTGATAACCCCGCCCTTGCAGGCAACCGGTGTAGGCGCTTGAACTGGCTGAAGCATCGGTCCGCCGCTGCTCGCGCCGATCCTGCCGCTGCCGCGCACCGCCGACTACCGCACCGGCGGCAGCCGTCTCTTTGGCTCGGTTCTGGCGGTAATCCTGCTTGCGATCATCGTCCACAGCTTCGTAGAACTCGTCGTGCTGACGACCGCGCACTTCCGCGGCGGTGGCGCCAGCAGCGGCACCCACGGCAGCGCCCTTCAACCGACCGCCGGCCTGGGGTGTCGACGTGGTTGAAGTGGACGCGATGGAATGGCAGTCGTTGATGTCGATCTGGGTTTGCTGGGAAGTCTGGCCCTTGAGCGGGACGACGGATTCAGCGCTGGCCTGTGTGGCGCACAGGCACGCTGCGATGAACAGTGAATGGCGGAACATGATGACCTCCGACGCGGCGGGGTTGCCTGTGGGGCGGGGTAATCTGGGAGTGTAGTTCACGACCGATCCAGCAACGCCCAGCGAATGATGGCCAAGAGATATCAAATTAAGTATAAACGTTCGGTTCTGTCATTCATTCGGAATGCAGCGCTGGAAAGGATGAGCAAGGATGTACGTATATAAAATGGTTCAAGTCCCGCCAAACATTGAAGTTCGTGCCAAAGAGCACCGTGGGAATGAAGCCGCAGTCTATCTTCAGAACGTAGTGAACTCCCACGCAGAAGACGGTTGGGAGTTCTACCGAATCGACACTATTGGGGTTTCTGTCAAACCGGGGTGCTTCGATGCGCTGCTCGGTAAGAAAAACGTACTGACCGAGTACTACGTCATTTCCCTACGCAAGCCTGCATGATGGTTCCCGTCGCCATATTGGCAATCCGTTGCTATCAGAAAATGGCGCCTGAAAGGCTGAGATCGGCATGTAGATTCGAACCTAGCTGTTCGAACTATTCGATTTTGGCCTTTCAGAAATATGGCTTTTTCAAAGGGGTCGATCTAACCGCTCGACGAATTTGCAGATGTCGCTATCCAAACGGTGGCACTGATTATCCGTAAAAGTCAGCACCACTTGGATCACGCCCCTTCCCTCACCCGCCGTACTTGCACCAACAACGCCGGCGCGAAGTGCAGCACCACCATTCGCGCCAGATGGTGAGTGAGGATAAACACCACATTCAGTCCGCCGGCGAACGCGACGATTGCGATGGTTTCGATTGCCCCCGGCATGTACGCGAGCCACAGCGACAACGCATCGCTGCCCAGCAATCGCGCGGCGGCCAATGCAAAAACCGCCGCGACCAGAATCATCAAACCGACCGACACCAATGCCGTGCGGCCATGACGTCCCAGTTCCGCGAGGCCCAATCCCTGGAACCGCGAGCCGATCCGCACACCGAGAATCAGCGCCGCCAGATTCAGACTCCAGTCCGGCATGTGAAAGCCCTGCAGCCATCCCGATTTCACAAACACGGCGGTGATGATGATTGCCGTCAACATGAACGGCGCCGGCACGCCAACAACCAGCAGCAAACGCCCGACCACCACGCTCAAACCGATCACCGACAGCACGGTCAACGCCATGCCCGTCGACAGCGGCTCGACCTCGGCCACCGCAACCGGCGCCGTTCCGGGAATCAGCAAACTCACCAGCACCGTGATCAGCAGCAGCCGCATCAAGTGCACGATGATCACCTTGCTTGAAGCCTGATGTGATTCCAGCAAATCGAACACCGCCGCCAGCGCGCCCGGATACACCGCCAGCAAGGCATCCGTGCGATTCCATCCCGCCCCGCGCGACAGCCACCAAGCAGCCAGCGCGACCTGCACTGCCAGGCACAGCAACAACACGCCAAGGCTCGGCAACATTGTCGAGACCGTCGCGCTGTCCCACGCTTCGAACATCAACCCGGTGGCGATGCCCAGCGTAACCTGGATGTAGCCCAGGCCATAGGGCGTCGCTGGCGCGAATTTGAATTTGGTGACGACCAGTGCCGTCACAAGAATCGAGCCCAACAGCAACCCGTGGGGCACACCTTCGAACTGCAACAGCGCGCCGAATCCGGCAGCAATCAACAAACACAGAATGGATTTCATGGTCGCCTTCCTGGCTATTCAAGGTGCTTTTCAGTTAAGTCAGGCGCGCAACCATCCAATCGCCCGCCGATATTTTTCGATCCGCTCCAGATCCTCCCAACTCGGCGAGGCAATCCGCGACAGGTCGCTGTTTTCTTCCAGATCCGCCAGCTTCACCACCCGCCCGATCGGGTTCTGTGCCGCACGCTCGACGAAATCCTCGTAGGATTCGCCGGGCACTTTGGTCACCGATTCGATGGCCGACAAAACGGCTTCGCTGAAGCCTTCCTTGCGCAAATCCTCCAGGCTGATGCCGCAGTCCTCGACCACATCGTGCAGCACCGCGACGATGCGTTCTTCCAGGCTGCTCATGCGCAACATGACCTTTAGCGGATGCAAAATATACGGCGCGCCGCCCTTGTCCACCTGCCCCACGTGGGCTGTGGCGGCAATCGCGATGGCGCGTTCCAGAGTCTGAGTCATTTGCGTTTCCTCGGATTAGGCGCCGTACCGGCCACTGATGTAGAAATAGCGCTTGAACCAGCGCCCAATCGCCTGAAAACGCCCGGTCGGCTGCGCCGGCTCGGCGTACCGCTGGAGGATCAGCGAGACCAGATCAGCCTGACTCTCCCCCGAACGCGCGTCCAGCAACTCGCCCACCCAGGCACATCCGGCCTTCTTCAAATGCTCACGCCATTCACCGGGCCAGCCATCCAGCTCATCCAGTGCCAACCACCGCGCACCGCCCTGCTCGACATGCCCGCCGCCAATCGATTGCTCGAAACAGAACGGCGTCGCCGGGCGGGACAGGTCGATGCTGAAGATGTAGATGTCCTGGGTTTTGTGCTGCGGCGTGGGGGCGTTGTTGCGGCTGCCGATCTGAATCATGCGCGGTTCCGTCCGTGGGAGAGGCTTTACAACTTGTTTCGCAGTCTACGACGTGGTGCTGATGGGAGGAACCTTTGGCGATGAGCCGGGGCGTGGCAAGTGAAAAGTTTGACTGGGTGGTCCGGGAAATCCGTTTCAATCGCACACAAAAAAGGGACACCGTTGGGTGTCCCTTTTTGCGTTTGGATTCAGGCCGATGGATCAGCGTTTCATGGCTTCACACTGGTTGCGCAGATCCCCGTCGCCGATGCTCGCACAGCTGCTGCCCTGCTTCGCTTCACAGAAGGAGCGTTTGTCACGATCCTGGATACTCGCGCATGAACCGCCTTTCTCCCCTTCGCAAGCGGTGCGAAGATCGTAATTATCGATCGAGGCACAACTACTGCCTTTCTTGGCGTCGCAATAGGCGCGCTGGTCACGATCCTGGATACCCGCGCATGAACCGCCCTTCTCCGCTTGGCAGGCCGTGCGTAAATCGTAATTGTCGATGGAATAACAACTGCTACCTTCCTCCATCGCCTGGCAATAATTGCGTTTGTCTGGGTCAGTGATGCTGGCACAACTGGCGGAAACGTAACCGCTGAACAGCAACAACATCGCAAGAATCAGTTTCATCTCACACTTCCTTGAGCTTGCCGGGAAACAGCCTGGCACTGAGTAAAGCAATCAAAACCAGATCAGCGCTTCATGGCCTCACACCGCGTACGCAAATCATGGTTGTCGATGTTCCCGCAACTGCTGCCGCCCGTGGTCGCATTGCAGTAAGCACGCTGGTCGTGGTCATCGATGTTGCCGCAGGAACTGCCACCCTGCTCCGCGTTGCATCGCGCACGCAGGTCATGATCATCGATGTTGCCGCAACTGCTGCCGCTCTGTTTGGCGTTGCAGTAGGCGCGCTGGTCGTGGTCGTCGATGTTGCCGCAGGAACTGCCGCCCATCTCCGCGTTACACGCCGCCCGCAGATCGTGATTGTCGATGTTGCCGCAACTGCTGCCGCTCTCCCTTGCATTGCAATAGGCACGCTGATCGTGATCATCAATGTTGCCGCAACTGGCAAAGCTGTAGCCGCTGAACATCAACAACATTGCGAGTAATAGTCTCATCACACACTTCCATGGTTGACCAGGAACCAGCCTGGCACTGCTTGAGCCGATGAATGAGCGTCGCGACACGCCATCAAATTGACATCGGTTTTGGGGAAAGTTCCGGGGGTGGAATGTGTGATGAGTTTTTTGATCTGAAAACGCCGTAGGAAATTGCTCCGCGTGGTGAGGGAGCTTGTTCTTGCGGGGCTGCGAAGCGGGCCGAAATCTGGCAAGTCGTTTTCCCCTGTTACTCCGCAGCCCTTGATTTACGCCGGTTGCGCCGCCGAACGCGAGCGAACTCTCTGGCCAGACGTGGTGATTTCACGTCCTACAGGCTGATTGCGACGGTGGGAATCGGTGCCTAGAGTGGGTCTGTCGCTGAACGAATTTGGCGATAGGGTTTCGCAGCCCTTAAGATTGACACCCTGTTCCGCCTAGCACGGCCGACTCTCGGCTGCGCAAATTTTATGGCGGTTGTGCGTGGGAGACCTTCGGGTCTGCCGGGTCTTGGTGTTAATCCTCCGGTCTGCGAACCCGCGCATAGCTGCCACCCATTTTGTTTCGCAGCAGGACGGTGGCAATTCTTCTCAACAAAGGATTAACACCATGACGACACAGAAACTCATGCGCCACTGCGCGAACATGTCACATCCAGCTACCGATCACCCCGTCCTGCTCATCGATACTGACGCCCCACTGCGCGACCTCCATGCTTGTGCCAGTGAGCGCCTCAATGCCGTTCTCAAATACCTGGATCTAATGACCTGCATCCGCCTCCCTGACCATGCCGAACACGACATTTACACCGTGACCACCATCGCCAGAATCATGGTGCAGGACGTGAGCGACGTATTTCGCATCATTGAAAACCGGACAAGTTAAATTGTTGCTTTTATTCAGAAAGCTATTAGGGCAATCACGAAATAGACTAGGCACCTGTCAGTTCTGACAGGTGAAATAGAATTTATTTTTCGCCAATCTATCTAGGAAGAAAACTATCGAGGTTCAACAAATGAAATATTTCGCGACGTTCAATTCCGTATCTGAATCAAACTTACTTCAGGTCAACAAAATCATGGATGAAGCGCAAGCGACAACCGGTGTCACGGGGATGCGCGGCCCCTATCCGGAATGCCCTGCAGAAGTCAGGACTGGCTGGTACTTCGACCCTCAAAGTGGAGAGTATTTTTCTCCCGAGCGGTATGAAGAGGTTAAAGAAAAATTTTCGGCAAAAGGTTTGAAGGCTGGGATTGAGTCAACATTCTTTGAACCCAGAAGGTAGTAAGAAAAACTCTAAAAAAGGAAATGTCTGAACAAGCCATTTCCTTTTTTATGAAACATTTCGGGACAAGCCGCCTTTAAAAATTCGCCGGCGTATTCGCACTAATAATCTCCGCCTCATCCGCCCCGATATTCCGAAACTTGTGCGGCAGCGTCGTCGGAAAATAATACCCGTCCCCCGCACTCAACACGCTCACTTGCCCGTCCACCGTCAACTCCACGGTGCCGCGTGTCACCAGCCCACACTCCTCACCTTCCGAGTGAACAATCGGCTCTTCCCCCGAACTCGCGCCCGGCGCGTATTGTTCGCGCAGCAAGCGCATCTGGCGGCTTGGGACCGAGGCGCCGATCAGGAGCAGGCGCAGGCCGTGGCGGCCGAGGTCGGGTTGTTCGTTGGCGCGGAAGACGTATTGGTGTTCGCGGGGGGGCTGGTCGAAGGTGAAGAAGTCGGCCAGGGACATCGGGATGCCTTCGAGCAGCTTTTTCAGTGAGCTGACGGAAGGACTGACACGATTCTGTTCGATCAGGGAGATGGTGGCATTGGTCACGCCGCTACGCCGGGCCAGCTCGCGCTGGGAGAGTTTGTAGCTTTCGCGTACTAGTTTGAGTCGAGAACCCGTATCCATGACAGCCTTATGTGAGAACGACTTAAGGGTAATGGGGGTGGGTGGCGGGTGCCGCGCAGGTCGCGCGGATCACGTTGCTCCCGTGTCCCGGAACCGTGAAAGGCGGCTATTAAATCACGTTTGTCGGTGTTGCTCAGCAGGTTCGATGGACGGTGGGTGAAAAGAGCCTGCTGGAGGTAATTGCGGGTCAGGCACAAGACCTGTGGGAGCGAGCTTGCTCGCGATTGGGCGGCATATTCAACATCCCTTTTGCTGATAGGCCGCTTTCGCGAGCAAGCTCGCTCCCACAGGGTTTGTGGTGCTGCTTGCACGGTGTAAAAGCCGGCAACGCCCTTTTTGGGGGCGCCGCCGGCGAGGTAACTCAGATGCCGAAACGGTCGCGCAGCGAGTAGTACACGGCGCCAAGGGCGGTCAGCGGCGCGGAGAAGGTGCGGCCGCCGAGCATTGGCATGTGTGGCAGGGAGGCGAAGGCGTCGAAGCGTTCGGCGTCGCCGCGGATCATTTCCGAGATCAGTTTGCCGGCCAGGTGCGAGCAGGTGACGCCGTGGCCGCTGTAGCCCTGCATGTAGTAGGCGTTTTTCTCGATGCGGCCGAATTGCGGCATGCGCGACATGGTCAGCAGGAAGTTGCCGGTCCAGCGGTAGTCGATTTTCACGTCCTTGAGCTGCGGGAAGGTCTTGAGGATCTTCGGGCGGATCAGGGTTTCGATGTCATCCGGTTCACGGGCGCCGTAGACCACACCGCCGCCGTAGAGCAGACGGTTGTCGGCGGTCAGACGGTAGTAATCGAGCAGGTAGTTGCAGTCCTCGACGCAATAGTTGTTGGTGATCAGGCTGCGGGCCTGTTTCTCGGTCAACGGTTCGGTGACGCAGATCTGCGAGCCGCACGGCATGCTCTTGGCCGTCACGCGGTTGTCGAGGCCTTGCGGCAGGTAGGCGTTGCCGGCGATCAGCAGGTACTTGGCGCGGACCTGGCCTTTGGCAGTGCGCACGACGTTGGGCTCGCCGTACTTGATTTCCACCGCAGCGGATTGCTCGTAGATCTTGCCGCCCAGACGCACGATGGCCGCGGCTTCACCGAGAGCCAGGTTCAGCGGGTGGATGTGGCCACCCTGCATGTCCAGCAGACCGCCGACGTAGGCATCGGAACCGACTTCGCGGCGGATGTCCGCAGCGTCGAGCATCTTCAGGTTTTTATTGCCGTAACGTTCCCAGCTTCGCTTTTGTTCGGCGAGTCCCTTGAGCTGTTTGTTGTTCATCGCTGCGAAAATGCCGCCCGGGCGGTAGTCGCATTTGATGTCGTATTCCTTGATGCGCGAACGGATGATGTCGGCGCCTTCGAAGATCATGCTGCCGAGGATTTCGGCGGTCTTGTCGCCGTAGCGTTCTTCGATCACGTCGACGTCGCGGCTGTAGGAGTTGACCAGTTGGCCGCCGTTGCGACCGCTGGCGCCATAGCCGACTTTCGCCGCTTCCAGCACCGTCACTTTGTAGCCGGCTTCGCTCAGGAACAGCGCCGAGGACAGGCCGGTGTAGCCGGCGCCGATGATGCAGACATCGCACTCCACCGACTCTTCGAGGATCGGAAAGTCGATCACTTCGTTGCGGGTGGCGGCGTAGTAGCTGTTCACGTGTTGTTGTTTCATTTTTTTATTCTCCGAGGGTCGCCGGTTGCAGGCGACCACCGCTGTAAAAGAGTCAGAGCTTGATCCAGGTCGCTTTCAGCTCGGTGTACTTGTCGAACGCGTGCAGCGATTTGTCGCGACCGTTGCCCGACTGTTTGAAGCCACCGAACGGCGCGGTCATGTCGCCGCCGTCGTACTGGTTGACCCACACGCTGCCGGCGCGCAGGCCACGGGCGAAGGTGTGGGCCTTGCTCAGGTTGCTGGTCCAGACCCCGGCGGCGAGGCCGAAGATGCTGTCGTTGGCGATGTGCAGCGCTTCTTCAACGGTGTCGAAGGTGATCAGCGACAGCACCGGGCCGAAGATTTCTTCCTTGGCGATGGTCATCGCGTTGGTCACACCGTCGAAAATCGTCGGCTCGATGTAGGTGCCGCCGGTTTCTTCGAGGGTGCGTCGGCCGCCGGCGATCAGCTCGGCGCCCTGCTCCCGGCCGATGCTGATATAGCGCAGCACGTTGTCCAGTTGACGCTGATCGACCACGGCGCCGACGGTGGTCGCCGGATCCAGTGCGTGGCCCGGTTTCCACGCTTGCAGCGCTTCCACCAGCAGCGGGATGAATTGCTCGCGGATCGAACGCTCCACCAGCAGGCGCGAGCCGGCGGTGCAGACTTCGCCCTGGTTGAACGCAATGGCGCCGGCCGCCGCTTGTGCTGCCGCGCGCAAGTCCGGTGCGTCGGCAAACACCACGTTCGGGCTCTTGCCCCCAGCTTCGAGCCAGACGCGTTTCATGTTGCTTTGGCCGGCATAAATCATCAGTTGCTTGGCAATCGCGGTGGAGCCGGTGAAGGCCAGCACGTCGACGTCCATGTGCAGCGCCAGCGCCTTGCCGACGGTGTGGCCGAAGCCTGGCAAGACGTTGAACACGCCTTTCGGAATGCCGGCATCCAGCGCCAGTTGGGCGATGCGGATCGCGGTCAGCGGCGATTTTTCCGAAGGTTTGAGGATGAACGAGTTACCCGCCGCCAGGGCCGGGGCGAATTTCCAGCTGGCCATGATCAGCGGGAAGTTCCACGGCACGATCGCAGCAACTACGCCGGACGGTTCGCGGGTGACCAGACCGAGTTGATCGTGCGGGGTGGCGGCGACTTCGTCGTAGATCTTGTCGATGGCTTCGGCGCTCCAGCGGATCGCGTTGGCGGTCGCCGGGATGTCGATGCTCATCGAGTCGCTGATCGGCTTGCCCATGTCGAGGGTTTCGAGCAGCGCCAGTTCTTCCTGGTGTTGCAGGATCAGATCGGCGAAGCGGATCAGGATGCGCTTGCGCTCGGCCGGGGCCTTGTTGGCCCACACGCCGGAGTTGAAGGATTGGCGCGCGGCTTCGACGGCCAGGTTGGCGTCGGCTTCATCGGTGCTGGCGACGGAGGCCAGGAAACGGCCGTCGACGGGGCTCAGGCATTCGAAGGTCTCGCCGCTGATGGCCGGGCGATATTCGCCGTTGATGAAAGCGCGGGATTCGAGGGTCAGGGACTGGAAGCGTTGTTCCCAGTCGTTGCGGGTCATGGTCATGGGGGTGACTCACACATAAGAATTAGTGACCGATATCCCTGTGGGGGCGACGGTGCGACGATTCGACTTGCTCGCGAATACGGTGGGTCAGTCACCTTCAATGTTGAAGGTGATGGCCTCTTCGCGGGCAAGCCCGCTCCCACAGGGTTTTGCGGTGTTAGCGAGATAGCGCTTGAGCGTCAGACGGTATGCAGATACCAGTTGTACTCAAGGTCAGAGATCGAGTTCTCGAACTCGGCCAGCTCGCTTTCCTTGCACGCGACGAACACGTCGATGTACATCGGGTCGATGTAGCGGGCCATGACTTCGCTGTCGTCCAGCTCACGCAGGGCGTCGCGCAGGTTGTTCGGCAGGCTCTGTTCGTTCTGCTCGTAGCTGTTGCCTTCGACCGGGGCGCCCGGCTCGATTTCGTTGGTCAGGCCGTGGTGGATACCGGCCAGCACGGAAGCCATCAGCAGGTACGGGTTGGCGTCGGCACCGGCGACACGGTGTTCAATGCGCACGGCGTCAGGCGAACCGGTCGGCACGCGGACGGCCACGGTGCGGTTGTCGATGCCCCAGCTCGGCGAGTTCGGCACGTAGAACTGTGCGCCGAAGCGGCGGTACGAGTTGACGTTCGGGCACAGGAAGGCCATTTGCGCAGGCAGGGTCTCCAGCACACCGCCGATCGCGTGACGTAGCGCGGCGTTCTGCTCGGGATCCTCGCTGGCGAAGATGTTGTTGCCTTCTTTGTCCAGGATCGAAATGTGTACGTGCAGACCGTTGCCCGCTTGGCCCGGATATGGCTTGGCCATGAAGGTGGTGTCCATCTCGTGGTCGTAGGCGATGTTCTTCACCAGACGCTTGAGCAGGACGGCGTAGTCGCACGCCTTGATCGGATCGGAGACGTGGTGCAGGTTGACTTCGAACTGCGCCGGGGCGCTTTCCTTGACGATGGCGTCGGCAGGAATGCCCTGCTCTTTCGCGCCTTCGAGGATGTCTTGCAGGCAGTCGACATACTCGTCGAGGTCGTCGATCAGATAGACCTGGGTCGACACCGGACGCTTGCCCGAAACCGGCGAACGCGGCGATTGCGGACGGCCGTTCACGTTGTCCTGGTCTATCAGGTAGAACTCGAGTTCGAACGCGGCGCAGATGGTCAGGCCCATTTCGTCGAACTTGCGCACCACGTTGGCCAACACTTCACGCGGGTCGGCAAAGAACGGCTCGCCTTCCAGTTCGTGCATGGTCATCAGCAGTTGTGCGGTCGGGCGCTTCTGCCAAGGCTCGATGCTCAGGGTGCCCGGGATCGGGTAGCAGATACGGTCGGAGTCGCCGATGTCCAGGCCCAGACCGGTGCTTTCCACCGTGGAGCCATTGATGTCGAGGGCAAAGAGCGAGGCCGGCAGATTGATGCCTTTCTCGTAAACCTTATGAAGACTGGTGCGCTCGATGCGCTTGCCGCGCACCACACCGTTCATGTCTGCAATCAGAAGGTCGACGTACAAAACCTCAGGATGTTTCTTAAGGAATGCGTTTGCTTCGTTGAGTTGAACGGCACGCAGAGGGACCGACATGATGCACCTATTTAGCTGTTAATTATTATGTTCACTGCTGTTTCGCCGAGCCAGTCAACCCGAACGGCAAAGTGAAGTCAATAGCGAACACAGGGCCGCTCAGCGTTTATTTTTCGGGCTTTTTTTAACACTCTCGTGCCAATGCAGGCGCCAGAGCCCCGGTCTTGATGAAGATTTGATGAACGGCGTTTAGAATTTTTTACATGGGAGTTGTTAATTAAAATCAACGAGGCTAAGCTCCGGAAAAGCTCGTTCAAGTGTCAAACTTCGAGGTGAATAAAAATGGCATTCAAGCCATTGATCGGCGTTACTGCGTGCGTCAAACAGATTGGCCTGCACCCCTATCACATCAGCGGCGACAAGTACGTTCGCGCTGTCAGCGTTGCGGCGCTGGGGTTGCCCGTCGTCATTCCTTCCCTTGGCAAACTGACTGAAATCGAAGACCTGCTGGGTCAGCTCGACGGTCTGTTGCTGACCGGCTCGCCGTCCAACGTGGAACCTTTCCACTATCAGGGCCCGGACAGCGCTCCCGGCACGGATCACGATCCGGCGCGGGATGCCACCACCCTTCCTCTATTGCGTGCAGCCATCGCGGCGGGCGTTCCGGTACTCGGCATTTGCCGCGGCTTCCAGGAAATGAACGTGGCGTTCGGCGGCAGCCTGCACCAGAAGGTGCATGAGCTGCCGGGCATGCTCGATCACCGCGAAGCCGACAGCCCGGATGTCGCCGTGCAGTACGCCCCGGCCCATGCCGTGACGGTGCTGGCCGGTGGCGTATTCGAAGCGCTGGAGCTGCCGGGTGAATTCCAGGTCAACTCGATTCACAGTCAGGGCATCGACCGCCTCGCTCCCGGCCTGCGCGCCGAAGCCGTGGCGCCGGACGGCCTGATCGAGGCGGTCTCGGTGGAGCACAGCCCGACCTTCGCCCTCGGCGTGCAATGGCACCCCGAATGGCAAGTGCTGGACAACCCGAACTACCTGCGGATTTTCCAGGCGTTCGGCGAGGCTTGCCGCCAGCGTGCGGCGCGACGCAACCAGCGCTGACGCCACCCAACGATTGCAAAACCATTTACTGCCCCCGCGGGGTCGGCGGCTGCGCGTTTGCGCATCCGTCATCCGCGATCAGCAACACACCGCGAAAACAAAAAGCACCACCCGGCAGCCAGGACGGCGGCGCCGAACAACCCGCACGGTGCGGGTCTGCAATCCACTCTTAAGCCAGGCCGCGTTGGCCCGGCGAC
Source organism: Pseudomonas sp. B21-021 (assembly GCF_024749205.1). NCBI lineage: Bacteria > Pseudomonadati > Pseudomonadota > Gammaproteobacteria > Pseudomonadales > Pseudomonadaceae > Pseudomonas > Pseudomonas sp. B21-021. Next base: position 2,502,837 of record NZ_CP087192.1, on the reverse strand, counting down.
TGAAACCTGTTGGGAGTTTCACATGGCAAACGCCTCCAGCACTTACAGGAAGGCTCTTGAAGGTCATCAGCAACCGAAAAAGGTTCTGGTGAAGGTCGATCGAGTCACCAAGAAGTTCGACGAAACCACTGCGGTGGACGATGTGTCCCTGGAGATCCATCAGGGCGAAATCTTCGCCCTGCTCGGCGGCTCCGGCTCGGGCAAATCGACCCTGCTGCGCATGCTCGCCGGTTTCGAACGGCCGACTGAAGGACGCATTCTGCTCGACGGTGTCGACATCACCGACATGCCGCCGTACGAGCGGCCGATCAACATGATGTTCCAGTCCTACGCCCTGTTCCCGCACATGACTGTTGCGCAGAACATCGCCTTCGGCCTCAAGCAGGACCGTTTGCCGGCCAGCGAAATCGACGCCCGCGTCGAAGAAATGCTGCGCCTCGTCCACATGACCCAATACGCCAAGCGTCGCCCGCATCAACTGTCCGGCGGCCAGCGTCAGCGCGTGGCCCTCGCCCGCTCCCTGGCCAAGCGTCCGAAGCTGTTGCTGCTCGACGAACCGATGGGCGCGCTGGATAAAAAGCTGCGTTCGCAAATGCAGCTTGAGCTGGTGGAAATCATCGAACGCGTCGGCGTGACCTGCGTGATGGTGACCCACGACCAGGAAGAGGCCATGACCATGGCCGAGCGCATCGCGATCATGCACCTGGGCTGGATCGCCCAGATCGGCAGCCCGGTCGACATCTATGAGGCGCCGGTCAGCCGCATGGTCTGCGAATTCATCGGCAACGTGAACGCCTTCGACGGCACCGTGGTCGAGGACCTTGAAGGCCACGCGATCATCCACAGCCCGGACTTGCAGCAAAAGATCTACGTCGGTCATGGCGTCAGCACTTCGGTGCAGGACAAGTCGATCACCTACGCGATCCGCCCGGAAAAAATGCTCGTCAGCACGATCAAGCCGGAGACCCGCTACAACTGGTCCGAAGGCAAGGTGCATGACATCGCCTACCTCGGCGGTCACTCGGTGTTCTACGTCGAATTGCCGAGCGGCAAGATCGTCCAGTCGTTCATGGCCAACGCCGAACGCCGTGGCGCGCGTCCGACCTGGGACGACAAGGTCTACGTCTGGTGGGAAGACGACAGCGGCGTGGTACTGCGCTCATGAGAACCTTCAATCAGCAATTCCTGCGCCTGGTGCCCAGCGGGCGAAAGTTCGTCATCGGCATCCCGTTCATCTGGCTGTTCCTGTTCTTCATGCTGCCGTTCTTTTTGGTGATGAAGATCAGCTTCTCGGAAGCTGCGCTGTCGATCCCGCCGTACTCGGAGATCTACACCTACGCCGAACAGAAATTCCAGCTGTTCCTGAACATCGGCAACTACACCATGCTCGGCGAAGACGAGCTGTACCTGTCGGCCTACCTCGGTTCGCTGAAGGTGGCGCTGCTCAGTACGCTGATGTGTCTGGTGATCGGTTTCCCGATGGCCTACGCGATCACCAAGACCGGCAAGGAAACGCAAAACGTCCTGCTGCTGTTGATCATGATGCCGACCTGGACCGCGATCCTGATCCGCGTTTACGCGTGGATGGGCATCCTCAGCAACAACGGTCTGCTCAATGCGTTCCTGATGTGGACCGGGCTCACCGATCACCCGATCGAGATCCTCAACACCAACACGGCCGTGTATATCGGCGTTGTCTACGCCTACCTGCCGTTCATGGTGCTGCCGCTCTACGCCAACCTGGTGAAGCACGACGGCAGCCTGCTGGAAGCCGCGCAGGATCTGGGTTCGAGCAACTTCAACAACTTCTGGAAAATCACTGTGCCGCTGGCCAAGAACGGCATCATCGCCGGCTGCATGCTGGTGTTCATTCCGGTGGTGGGCGAGTTCGTGATCCCGGAACTGCTGGGCGGCCCGGAGACCCTGATGATTGGTCGCGTGCTGTGGCAAGAGTTCTTCAATAACCGCGACTGGCCGGTGGCGTCTGCCCTGGCGGTGGTGATGCTGTTGATCCTGATTGTGCCGATTCTGCTGTTCAACCGCAGCCAGGCCAAAGAGATGGAGGCACGGGGATGAAACGCTTCGGTTTTGCAAAGTTCATGTTGATCTTCGGCCTGACGTTCATTTATCTGCCGATGCTGATTCTGGTGATCTACTCGTTCAACGCATCCAAACTGGTGACGGTCTGGGGCGGCTGGTCGGTGAAGTGGTATGTCGGGCTGCTCGACAACACCCAATTGATGGGCTCGGTGGTGCGCTCGCTGGAAATCGCCTGCTACACCGCGATCGCCGCCGTGGCGCTGGGCACCCTCGCCGCCTTCGTGCTGACCCGCGTAACGCGCTTCAAGGGTCGTACGCTGTTCGGTGGTCTGGTCACCGCGCCGCTGGTGATGCCTGAGGTGATCACCGGTCTGTCGCTGTTGCTGCTGTTCGTGGCGATGGCGCAACTGATCGGCTGGCCGCAGGAGCGTGGCATCGTCACGATCTGGATCGCCCACACCACGTTTTGTGCCGCTTATGTGGCGGTGGTAGTCTCCGCCCGCTTGCGCGAGCTGGACCTGTCGATCGAAGAAGCGGCGATGGATCTGGGCGCGAAACCGTTCAAGGTGTTTTTCCTGATCACCATTCCGATGATCGCGCCGTCGCTGGCGGCGGGCGGCATGATGTCGTTCGCCCTGTCGCTGGACGATCTGGTGCTGGCGAGCTTCGTGTCCGGCCCGGGTTCCACCACCCTGCCGATGGAAGTGTTCTCGGCCGTGCGTCTGGGTGTGAAGCCCGAGATCAACGCCGTGGCCAGCCTGATTCTGCTGGCGGTGTCGCTGGTGACCTTCCTGGTCTGGTACTTCGGCCGCAAGGCAGAAGCCAACCGCAAGCGTGCGATTCAGGAAGCGATGGATCAAACCGCCAACGAATCGTGGCAGCAACCGCAACCTCAACGAGTGGCAGCGACGGCCTAGGGCCGTCGCGTTTTACGGCTTTGCGCTTTTGCTTAAAAGCTTTTGAATAAAAAGAATGGAGTTTCACCGATGAAAATGTTTGGCAGGACTCTGCTGACACTGTCCTTATTGGGCGCAATCGCCACGGGCGCCCAGGCCAACGACAAGGTGCTGCGCGTTTACAACTGGTCGGATTACATCGCTCCGGACACCGTCAAGAAGTTCGAGGACGAGACCGGCATCCGCGTGACCTACGATGTGTTCGACAGCAATGAAACCCTCGAAGCGCGTCTGCTCGCGGGTAAATCCGGCTACGACATCGTGGTGCCGTCCAACAGTTTCCTGGCCAAGCAGATCAAGGCCGGGGTCTATCAGACCCTGGACAAATCGAAGCTGCCAAACTGGAAAAACCTCAACCCGGTGCTGCTGAAAAACGCCTCCGCCAGTGATCCGGACAACGCCCACGCGTTCCCGTACATGTGGGGCTCGATCGGCATCGGCTTCAACCCGGACAAGGTCCGCGAAGTACTCGGCAAGAATGCGCCGACCAACTCCTGGGACCTGCTGTTCAAACCGGAGAACGCCGAGAAGCTGAAGGCTTGCGGTATCAGCTTCCTCGACTCGCCGACCGAAATGCTCCCGGCCGCCCTGCACTACCTGGGCTATCCGGTGAATGACAAGGACGTGAAGCACATCGCCGAAGCTGAAGCGCTGTTCATGAAGATCCGGCCGTCGGTGGCGTACTTCCATTCGTCCAAGTACATCTCCGATCTGGCCAACGGCAACATCTGCGTCGCGGTCGGTTACTCGGGTGATGTGCTGCAGGCCAAGGCCCGCGCGGTGGAATCGGGCAACAAGGTCGAGATCGACTACAGCATTCCCAAGGAAGGCGCCGGCAGTTTCTACGACATGGTCGCCATCCCTCGCGATGCCGCCAACGTCGAGAACGCCTACCTGTTCATGAACTTCCTGATGCGCCCGGACATCATCGCCGAAGTCACCAACAGCATCGGTTACAGCAACGCCAACGAAGCGGCGACGCCGCTGGTGGACGAAGCGATCCGCAACGACCCGGGCTCGTACCCGCCGCAAGCGGTGATGGCCACGCTGTATGCGGTGCCGGATCAGCCGATTGCCACGCAACGGATCATGACCCGGGGCTGGACACGCGTGAAACTCGGCAAATAAACCTGAAGTACTCGCGGTGATCGTTCCCACGCTCCGCGTGGGAATGCCTCAATGGACGCTCTGCGTCCGCTTTGGGACGCGGAGCGTCCCGGGCTGCATTCCCACGCAGAGCGTGGGAACGATCAGGCAGTCAGCGATCAGAATCACAAGTTTCCGTTCATGCAGCGCCTTACCACCGCTGCCCCCTGCTCTGAACGGCCTCACCTGGCTTCCTCGGTTCAGGTGAATTCAGGCGCCCTTGGGCGCCTTTTTTTGTGGGCTCAGATCAGTGGCCAGTCGGCCAGCGAGCGATAGCGGCCCTTGTGGGATTCGAACAGCGCAAAGCGTTCCGCCCGCAGAAAGAACTCCGGCGGCGTGGCGGATTCCGGTTCCGGCGCGCGATAGTCCCGGGCCAATGTCAGGTGCGGGCGATACTCGCGCGTCGCCTCTTCAAACCCGAACGGCAACATTGCCTGCTCCAGCGCATACACCAGCCGCAACAATCCCTGCGGTGCCTGCTCCGGCGCCAGCGACAACACCCCGGCACGTCGCCAGACCTGCAACCGATCCAGCGAAATCCTCAGCGCCTCACCCGGCGTACGCACCTTCGCCGCCGCCTCACAGACTTCGCCAATCTGCGCCAACGGCACCGCGCCGAGAAACAGCAGCGTCAGGTGAAAGTTGTCCGCCGGCACCGGTTTGCCGGTGCGCAAACCCAGTTCGCTGCGCCACTGGGCAATCGCCTTGCGCTGCGCCAGCGGGCAGTCCAGGGCGAAGAACAGCCGCTTGAACGGTTGATCCCCGCGCGTTTCGTCCGTCATGGCCACGCTCCTTCGTTCGTCGAGATCCCTGGATTCTACACGCCCGTTTCTGGCGACTCTCGGCATGGGGTTTATAGTTCAACGATTGCCATCAACCGGAGGACGTCATGCGCGAGATCCTCAGCAAAGAACCCTGGTGGGCCCGACCGCCGAATCCCGGACAGGATGAGAGCGAACTGGAATGGGGCTGGCTGGTGCATTACAGCGAAGGTGAGCCGCGTTTCGAATTCGTCCGCGAGCGGCCGACGGACGAGCAGATCCGCAACCGCAAAGGCTGCCGGATCACCCCGTCGGCGGAGTGATCCGGTTAATACGATTACGGAAATCGCTCTAATTGCTTCAATACCTGCTTGGATGTTTTGAAAGAGTGCCATCCTCCTCTAAGAAATGCTTGGGCACTCCATGTTCGAGATTTAAATCAACGCTGCTGATGTCAGCGTAAGCAAAGGCCTTATCTTTGCCATAAGTAACCCAGTCAATCGTGATACTTGTTCCACCTACACTTTTTAGCGTGCCGCTGTGGGCCGCGCCGCTGGCATCTCTAACGATAATAGAGGTGCCAGCAGTAACGTTTACAAACGAACTTTGTGAATACGACATCATCATTGCTCCATCAGTGATATGAAGTCGAATCCTGCAACATTCGCATCCATTCGCAACCTGTAAAAAATGACAGTCCTTTATACTGGTTCGCTATTAAAGCTCTGGCTTTGTACATCATGTTCAAGATTCCAATAAATACTTGAAGCCACCGTAAACCATCCGCTGCCCATCAAACGGCATCGGATTGACGTCCGGTTGCATGCGCGGGTCTTCCATCATTTTCGCCATGCCGGCGTCGCGGGTGGCCTTGTCCGGCCAGACCAGCCAGCCCGCCGATACGGTTTCGCCTTCCTTGAGTTTCACCGCCATCGGGAATGAGGTGACCTTGCCGTCCGGCACGTCATCGCCCCAGCCCTGAATCACCTCCAGAGCGCCGTATTCCTTGAACAGCTTCGCGGCGATTTCGCAGTGTTTTTTGTACTGTTCGCGATTGGCATTCGGCACGGGCGCCACGAACACATCGATGTAAGCCATGATCATTCTCCTTGCAGGGTGGGTTCGATCTGCTGAGTAGTCGACTCGGGCGGCCGCCATTCGACACGGTTGACGCCCAACCCGACCGACGGCTCATCCCGCCCGCCCAGATTGCCCTCGACCTGCGCCGCCATGTGCAGCGTGCCGGCCATCACGCCGGTGGTCGGGTTCTGCACCAGTTTCAACCAGGCCTTGTCGAAGGTGTTGCCCAGGCTGCTGCGGATCAGGGCTTCGCTGTCGGGGCGGTCATTGGCCTGAATGATCGCGCGGATGCCCGCAACACCGACCGAAATCAGCGCCCCGGCCAGTTTGCCGGCCGCTGCCGCCACCGCGCTCGCGGCGCCGCGCGGGGCCATTTCCGCCTCCATGCGCTGACTGGCGCGCTTGGCCACCGGCGCCATCGCCGTATCGGTCGAGGCCACGCCTTTCGAGCCGCCGTCGGTATGGATCTTGTCGATCAGCGCGGCGTAGGCCGGCAGCGTGTTCAACGGCTGCGTGCTGACAACCTGGTACAACGAGGCGTCCCGGGCTGGCGGCGGGCCAAGGGCGATGGCGGGGATTTTCTGCAACCGCCCGTTGAGCTGGGCGATGGGCACGCCGTGGCGCTGGGCGATGACCGGCATCTGCTGCGCCATCAGCTGCGCGTAGAACGCGGTGGACTGGCCGAGGATCGCATCCGGGTCGATCTCCACCGCCACCGGCGCCAGCACCCGTTCCTGATATTGCTCCAGCAGATAGGCCGCCAGACGTTTGGCCGAGGCATCCTGCTCACCGCTGGCGCTGATCGTGTACCAGCTGACCTTCATCGACAGCCATTCCTGGGTCCAGTAACTGCTGAACCACGGGATGAAATTTTCTTCAGTTTGCTCATAGACCCGAATGCGCCAATGTTCCATCGAGCCACGGGCGAATAGCTTGACCTGCTCGGTGGCCTGCTTCGAGGCGCTGACGATTTCCCGGTCGATCTGCTGCCAGGTGGCCGGCGAGACCACCACTGCCGGCGCGGTCACCGGGGCCCGCGCCGTGGTGGCGCAGCCGGCCAGCAACACCAGTGCGGCGACGAGCAGCGCACGCAGGTTCACGGTGGCGGTCCTTATCTGTTCCTCGGTCGCAAGACCGGAAGAATCCGGGGGAGATGACATGAGTATAGGTGCGTGCGGTGCGCCGTTTATCCGCTGGTCAGGGCTGCGTCAGTCCAACCATCAATGGCGTCGATATTCACCATCGCGACGATTGCCTTCCGCCGACCGCTCGTCAAAGGCACGATTAACCCATCCGAAACACACAGCACGAGGAGTTCACATCATGATCAGTACCGTCACCCTCGCCGTGAGTTTCCCGGTCTTCGGCAGCAACTACTACGATCAGCACGCCGTGTCGCGCAAGACCCAGGCGCTGGTGTTCGACGAAGCCTTCGAAGATCTGTTGATGCCCGCCGCCAGCAATCATTTCAGCAATGAAGTGGTCGGCCTCAACGATCAGTTCCGTTTTCTGAGCGACATTCTCGCCACCCATTTGCTGGACATCGAGGCCTCTGTGCCTGCGCGATCCAGCGTCCGGGCGAGCGCTCATTTTTAATGCCAGAGGGCGTTCCCGTCGGGGAACGCCCTCTTCGTTTCAATCAGTCATCATCCCGGTCGCGGTGATAACGACGCCCGTCGCGGCGGTCGTCGTCGCGGTCGTCCCAGCGCCGGTCATGATCGTAGTAACGGCCATGATCGCGGTCGTAATGCCGGCCATGGCGATGGTCATCATCGAAATCCGCCACACAGCCGCCCAGCAGTACGGCGGCGGAAACAGTCAGCAGCAGGCTTGTTGCACGCATCATTCAGAATTTCCCTAAAACCAAGGTCTTGACGTCGGAAACGGTCAGCGCGGGTGCGCGCTGGCGCAGATACGACCGGGGAAAAAGGCTTTGATTCAGTGGCCATCAACGACCGTTCATCGCCCTGCTTGCCGCGTCCTTCCCGTCCATCCGGTGGCTGTTTGATGGCTTTGACTTGGGCGAAATCCGACAAAACCTTTTCCTCCCCCCTGCGGTCACTCCTAGAACAGACCAAGACTGGCTACCACGCCGGCGTGCCCTGGCGGGTCATTTGCAACCTGCCGACCTGATCAGAGGAAGCCCAGCCATGAACGACCATCCGCCGTTGGCGATTTCCCGACGCCGTTTCCTGATTCTCGGGGCCGTGACCGCGACTGCATTCGCGATGCCGCCCTTCATCAGCCTCAAGGCCTACGCGGCCACTCTGGAGCAACCGGCCATGGCCAAAGTGACGCTTGAAGTCAACGGCAAGCCGCAGACGCTGGAGATCGACACCCGCACCACCCTGCTCGATGCCCTGCGCGAACACCTGCACCTGACCGGTAGCAAAAAGGGCTGCGACCACGGCCAGTGCGGCGCCTGCACGGTGATCGTCGATGGCCGGCGAATCAATTCCTGCCTGACCCTGGCGGTAATGCAGGACGGCGCCAAAGTCACCACCATCGAAGGCCTAGGCATGCCGGACCACCTGCATCCGATGCAGGCGGCGTTCATCAAGCATGACAGTTACCAGTGCGGCTACTGCACGCCGGGGCAGATCTGTTCGGCGGTGGCGGTGCTTCAGGAAATCCGCGACGGCATCCCCAGCCACGCCAGCCCCAGCCTCACCGAACCGCCGCAACTGATCGCCAGCGAATTGCAGGAGCGCATGAGCGGCAACATCTGCCGCTGCGGTGCCTACTCGAACATCATCGAAGCCATCAGCGAAGTCGCGGAGGTGCCAGCATGAGAGTGTTCAATTACAGCCGCGCCGACTCCCCTGCCGCTGCTGCTGCCCAAGCCGCGCAAATCGAAGGGGCACGTTTCATCGCCGGCGGCACCAACCTGCTGGACTTGATGAAACTCGACATCGAAACGCCCCAGCAGCTGATAGACGTCAATCACTTGGGCCTCGACCAGATCGAAGCCACCGACGACGGCGGCTTGCGCATCGGCGCACTGGTGCGCAACACCGATCTGGCCGCCGACAGCCGCGTCCGGAAAGACTACGCGCTGCTCGCTCGCGCCCTGCTAGCCGGTGCATCGGGCCAGTTGCGCAACATGGCGACCACCGCCGGCAATCTGCTCCAGCGCACGCGCTGCCCGTATTTCTACGACACGAATCAGGCCTGCAACAAACGCAATCCCGGCAGTGGCTGCGCGGCGATTGGTGGTGTCAGTCGACAACTCGGCATCATCGGCGTCAGCGACGCCTGCATCGCGACTCATCCGAGTGACATGGCGATCGCGATGCGTGCGCTGGATGCCCAGGTGGAAACGCTCAAGGCCGATGGCAGCACCCGGCGCATCGCCATGGCGGATTTCCATCAATTGCCCGGCACCACGCCGAATGTCGAAACCAGCCTGACACCGGGCGAGCTGATCACCGCCGTCACCCTGCCCGCGCCGCTGGGCGGCACTCATGTCTATCACAAGGTGCGCGACCGCTCGTCGTACGCCTTCGCCCTGGTTTCCGTCGGCCTGATCCTGCAGAAGGATGGCAGCGGTCGCATCGCGGTCGGCGGTATCGCGCCGAAACCCTGGCGGGTCGAAGCGGCGGAAGCGCTGTTGCCGCAAGGCGCGAAAGCCGTCAGCGCGCGCCTGCTCGACGGCGCCACGCCCACCCCGGACAACCAGTTCAAAGTGACGCTGGTCGAGCGCACGATTGCCTCGGTGCTGGCCCAAGCGAGGAACGAAGCATGAAATTCGACACGCCCGCCACGACCAACCCGATTGATCAGCTGAACGTCATCGGCAAACCCACCGACCGCATCGAGGGCCCGCTGAAGACCAGCGGCCAGGCGCCTTACGCCTACGAGCAACATGAAGCGGTCAAGAATCAGGCCTATGGCGTGATGGTCGGTTCGGCCATTGCCAAGGGTCGCATCACCCGCATCGATCTGGAGGCCGCCCGCGCCGCGCCGGGGGTGCTTACCATCGTCACCGCCGCCAATGCCGGCAAGCTCGGCAAAGGCCAATACAACGCCGCACACCTGCTGGCCGGGCCGCAAGTGCAGCACTATCACCAGGCAGTAGCGCTGGTGGTCGCCGAGACGTTCGAACAGGCGCGGGCCGCTGCGCAATTGGTCAACGTCGAATACACGCAAGACAAAGGCCAGTTTGATCTGGCCAGCGTGCGCGATCAGGGCGTGGAACCGAAAGACGAACTGCCGGACGTCAACCACGGCGATTTCGCCAGCGCTTTTGCCGCCGCGCCCGTGCAGTTCGACCAGACCTACACCACGCCGGATCAATCCCACGCGATGATGGAGCCCCACGCGACACTTGCCGCCTGGAAAGGCGATCACGTGACGCTCTGGACCTCCAACCAGATGATCGCCTGGAGCGTCGGCGACATCGCCACCACCCTCGGCCTGCCCAAGGAAAACGTGCGGTTGATCTCGCCGTACATTGGCGGCGGATTCGGCGGCAAGCTGTTCATTCGTACCGACGCGATCCTCGCCGCCATTGGCGCACGTCTGGCGAACCGACCCGTGAAGGTCGCCCTCGCCCGCCCGCAGATCGCCAACAACACCACCCACCGCCCCGCCACCATCCAGCGCATCCGCATGGGCGCCACGGCGGACGGCAAACTCACCGCCATCGCCCACGAAGGCTGGTCGGGCAACCTCGCCGACGGCAAGGTCGAAGTCGCGGCGCAGCCAAGTCAGTTGCTCTACGCCGCAGAAAATCGCTTGGTGAGCATGCGCCTGGCGCCGCTGGATCTGCCCGAAGGCAACGCCATGCGCGCACCCGGTGAAACGCCGGGGCTGATGGCGCTGGAGATCGCCATGGACGAGATGGCGGAACAGCTCAAACTCGATCCGATCCAGTTCCGCATCCTTAACGACACGCAGGTCGATCCGGTGAAAACCGAGCGGCCATTCTCCCAGCGGCGACTGATCGAATGCCTGCAAACCGGCGCCGAACACTTTGGCTGGGATAAGCGCAACGCAACGCCCGGCAGTCGTCGCGAAGGTCGCTGGCTGATCGGCATGGGCGTCGCGGCGGCGATTCGCAACAACCTGCTGGTGAAGTCCGGCGCGCGAGTGCGGCTGGAGCGCGACGGCAAGATCACCGTCGAAACCGACATGACGGACATCGGCACCGGCAGCTACACGATCATTGCCCAGACCGCCGCCGAAGTGATGGGCGTGCGTCTCGACGATGTGGCTGTGCATTTGGGCGATTCGAACTTTCCGGTGTCGTCCGGCTCCGGCGGCCAGTTCGGCGCCAACTGCTCGACCGCCGGGGTCTACGCGGCGTGCATGAAACTGCGCGAAGCGGTCACGGCCAAACTGGGCATGAAAGGAGGTGAAGCGCAGTTCGCCGATGGCCACGTGCGACTAGGCAGCAAGAACGTGCCGTTACGTGAGGCCGCGCAACATGCCGCAATCGAAGTCGAGGACAGCATCGAATTCGCCGACCTCGCCAAGCAGTACCAGCAATCGACCTTCGGCGCGCACTTCGTCGAAGTCGCCGTCGATGCCGCCACCGGCGAAGTCCGCGTAAGGCGCATGCTCGCGGTCTGTGCCGCCGGGCGGATTCTCAATCCGAAATCGGCCCGCAGCCAGGTGATCGGCGCGATGACCATGGGCGTCGGTGCGGCGTTGATGGAAGAGCTTTCGGTGGACAGGCGCCAGGGATTTTTCGTCAACCATGACCTGGCGGGCTACGAAGTGCCGGTGCATGCCGACATCCCGCATCAGGAGGTGATTTTCCTCGATGAAACCGACCCGATTTCATCGCCGATGAAAGCCAAAGGGGTCGGTGAGCTGGGGATTTGCGGCGTGAGTGCGGCGGTGGCGAATGCGATCTACAACGCCACGGGCGCGCGGGTGCGGGAGTATCCGATTACCCTCGACAAGGTTCTGGATGCGTTGCCTGAGATGATCTGAAACCGAATGAAAAACGCCCGGCGTGAGCCGGGCGTTTTTGTGCCTGAGACGGCATGGCACCTGCGGTTGCTGTATCCGATTCGTCTATCTGGCAGCCACGCGCTCAAGGCCTGGGCGCAGAGATTCGCTGGCGTGGAGAGTGATCTCGGCTTCCGGCACCTGCGCACTCCGTTCCTCGGCCTCGCCATTGAGCGACCTGTGCATTTTTTCGCTATCGAGCGCCCCGACCCATTTGGCGATGGCCATGGTGCCCACGCCATTACCAATGGTGTTGGTGATTGCCCGAGCCTCCGACATGAAGCGATCGACCCCGAGCAACAGCACCATGCCTGCCACCGGTATCGTGCCGAGCGAGGCCAATGTCGCGGCCAGTATGATGAACCCTGAACCGGTTACCCCCGCCGAGCCCTTGGAGGTGAACATCAACACCGCCAGCACTATCAATTGGTCGGTCAGCGTCAGCGGTGTGTTCGTCGCCTGAGCGATGAAGATCGCCGCGATGGTGTAGTAGATGGCCTGGCCGTCCGGGTTGAAGGTCAGCCCTGAGGGGATGATCATCCCGGCCACCGGTTTCGATACGCCGGCCTTTTCCATCTTCGAGATCATCTGCGGCAGCACCGACTCCGAGGAGCTGGTGCCGAGTACCGTAAACAGCTCTTCCTTGATGAACCTGAGGAATTTCCACAAGCTGAAACCGCTGTAACGGCAGATCGGGCCGAGCACAAAAATCACGAACACCGCACAGGTCAGGTAAACGCAAGCCATCAGTTTTCCCAGCGAAAACAGCGAACCGAAACCGTACTTGCCAATGGTGAAGGCAATGGCGCCGAACGCACCAATCGGCGCCAGACGCATGACCATGTTTACGATTCGAAACATGCCCTGCATCAGACTCTCAAGCGCATCGACAAACACCTTGCCACGCGGCCCGACATGGGCCAGGGCGATGCCCAGCAGGATCGAAAACAACAGGATTTGCAAAACATTGCCCTTGGCAAATGCATCGACGATCGTGTCGGGGATGATGCCCATCACAAAATCCATGAACGACGCATGTTTGGCCGCTGTGGTGTACGTCGCCAGGCTGCTGGTGTCGAGACTGGCGACATCGACATTCATGCCTGCGCCAGGCTTGAACACGTCCACCACGATCAGGCCGATGACCAGCGCCAGCGTCGACACCACCTCGAAATAGATCAATGCACGAAAGCCGACCCGGCCCAGTTCCTTCATGTTTTCCATGCGGGCGATACCGGTCACCACCGTGAGAAAAATCACCGGTGCCAGCAGCATTTTGATCAGTTTGATGAAGGCGTCGCCCAAGGGTTTGAGCGCGGTGCCGGTCTCGGGCACCAGCACGCCGATGAGTGCGCCGAGGATCACGGCGACAAGGACTTGTACGTAGAGTTTGCCGAATATTCTTTTCATGACAGGGCCCTGATTTTTTATTGTTGTCAGGAAATGCCGAGGGGCGCGATACGCCCCTCGGCGGTGTGCCGCAGTACTGATTTGAATTGCAGAGGGATCAGCGGTTGATCAGCGCGATCACCGCGTCGGTGACTTGGCGCGTCGTGGCGGTGCCACCCAGATCCGGGGTGTGCAGACCGCTTTCCGTGACCGCCTCGATTGCCGACATCAGGTGTTTGGCGGCTGTTTTTTCGCCCAGATGCTCAAGCATCATCGCGGCAGTCCAGAACGTCGCGATCGGATTGGCCACGCCTTTGCCGGTGATATCAAACGCCGAGCCGTGGATCGGCTCGAACATCGAAGGGAAATCACGCCCTGGATTGAGGTTGGCCGTGGGCGCAATGCCGAGGCTGCCGGACAACGCAGCGGCCAGATCAGACAGAATGTCGGCGTGCAGGTTGGTCGCGACAATCACGTCCAGCGTCGCCGGCTTGAGCACCATGCGGGTGGTCACGGCATCGACCAGTTCCTTGTCGATCTTCACGTCCGGGAAGTCCTTGGCGACTTCGTAGAAGATTTCGTCCCACAGCACCATGCCGTGCCGCTGGGCATTGGATTTGGTGACCATGGTCAAATGTTTGCGCGGGCGGCTTTGCGCCAGTTCAAAGGCGAAACGATGAATGCGCTCGACCCCGGCACGGGTGAACACCGACACTTCGGTCGCCACTTCTTCCGGCAAGCCTCGATGAACGCGGCCGCCGTTGCCGGAATACTCGCCCTCGGAGTTTTCCCGGACCACGACCCAATCGATCTGCTCACCGTTGTGCAGCGGACTTTTCACCCCCGGCAGCACGCGGGCCGGACGCACGTTGGCGTATTGATCGAAACCCTGGCAGATCGGCAGACGCAGGCCCCACAGGGAAATGTGATCCGGCACATTGAGTGCGCCGACCGCGCCGAAGAATATTGCGTCGAAGGTTTTCAGTTCCTGCAAGCCGCCTTCAGGAATGTAGTGACCGTTTTTCAGGTAGTTGTCGGAGTTCCAGTCGAAGTGTTTGAAATCCAGTTCAAAACCGGATTTCTTCGCCAGGGCTTGTAGTACTTCGACGCCGGCGGCAATCACTTCCACACCAATGCCATCACCCGGAACCGCTGCAATCTTGTATGCACTCATGGTCAACTCCACTCTCTTCACGTTTTTGTTTTGCCTGCCGGACAGGGCTGTCAGGCGGGGTGTGATCGGAGTATATGTAGTGACCAGAAAGCTGTGAGTTACAGAAAATCACTACATCCATAACTTTGAGTTACCAATGAGCCAGACCCTCGATCTGTCGTTTTTTCATTTGCTGGCCAACAAAGGCAGCCTGGCCGCCACGGCTCGGGAATTGGGTGTGACGCCTCCAGCCGTAAGCAAACGCCTGAGTGCGCTGGAGGCTCGTCTGGGAGTGCGGCTGGTCAATCGCACCACGCGCTCAATGAGTCTCACGGCAGAAGGCGAACTGTATTTTTCCCATGCGGCGCGGATCCTGACGCAGATCGACGAGGTCGAGCAGTTGATCGGCGCCAGCCGGGCAACCCCTAAGGGGCTGATCCGGGTCAATGCCTCGCTGGGCTTTGGTCGTCGCTACATCGGTCCGGCCCTGGCGGCGTTTTTTGCCCGATACCCGGAGGTGGAAATCCAGCTGGAAATCAGCGACCACCCACTGGATCTGACGACCCACGGCTTTGATCTGGGGATCCGTTTCGGCACCCTGCCCGACGCGGCATTTCATGCCCGCAAAATCGCCTCCAACCGCCGCTTGCTCTGTGCCTCGCCGCTGTATCTGGAGAAACACGGGGTGCCACAGAAACTGTCGGACCTGCCGCAACACAACTGTATATTCCTGCGGCAGAACGAAACGCCCTACGGCGTCTGGAGTTTCACTGACGGCGGACGGACGCAAAACATCAAAGTGCGCGGTGCCCTGGGTTGCAACGATGGTGAGGTGGCTTTGAATTGGGCCCTGGAAGGCTATGGCATTCTGCTGCGTGCCGAATGGGACATCGCCCGCTACGTGCGCAGCGGCCGTTTGCGCCTGGTGCTGGAAGACCAGACCCCGACCCGCGCCGATGTGTACGCGGTGTATCCGCAACAGCTGCACCTGTCGGCACGGGTTCGCAGCCTGATCGATTTTCTGGTGGAGCGCTTCAAGCACATCGACAATCTGGATGACCCAGGCGACTAACTCACCAGCGCAATCAACTGCTGACGCTGCGCATCGGTCAGCGTCAGCCCGAACCCGGCGCCCGCGTTGTCGGCCATGTACAGCGGATTGCTGGTGCCGGGAATCACACAAGTCACCGCCGGATGCGCCAGCAGGAATTTCAGCGCCAGTTGCGGCCAGCTCTTGGCCCCCACTTGCGCCGCCCAGCCCGGCAGGGGCTTGCCCTTGAGCCGCGCGAGCAGGTCACCGCCGCCGAACGGCCGGTTGCAGATCACCGCCACCCCGCGTTCGCGGCACAGCGGCAGGATGCGCTTCTCGACCCCGCGATCATCCAGGGCGTAATTGATTTGCAGGAAATCCAGCGGCTCGGCCTTGAGCACCGCCTCCACCTCCTCATAGGCCGACGACGTGTAGTGGGTGATGCCGATGTAGCGGATCCGGCCCTGCTCTTTCCAGTCGCGCAGGGTCGGCAGATGGGTTTGCCAGTCGAGCAGGTTGTGAATCTGCATCAGGTCGATGCGCTCGGTGCGCAGCAGGCTGAACGACTGCTCCATCTGCGCGATGCCCTCCTCGCGACCACGGGTCCAGACCTTGGTCGCCAGAAACGCCGGCGAGCGCGGTTCGTGGATCGACAGCAATTCACCGGTGGTTTCCTCAGCGCGGCCGTACATGGGCGAGCTGTCGATCACCGTTCCGCCCTTTTTGAACAGCTCGCCGAGCACCGCCGGCAATTGTTTGTAGACCGGATCGCCGGGGGCGACGTCGAAACCGCGATAAGTGCCCAACCCTACCAGCGGCAGTGGCTCGGAGCTCGAAGGGATGGCGCGGGTCTGCATGGTCTGGGCTCCTGTGGCGTTCGGCGACGTAATGGCGGCCAGCGCCCGGTCAAAGGTGAAAACCGCTGACACCCCGGCTGCCAGTGTCAGCAACCGGCGGCGGGAATATCCCTCAGTGTGGTTCATGCTGGCGCCCTTGCCCTGTGGATCTGTTGCACCTTGTGTTTTGACGCAGCCCGCAAAACCGTTGGACTACACTGCGACAGCCAACCTGCGCGCCCGGTTAAAGTTAGTCGAATGTCCAGAACCCTGTTGTCACTCGTCGCATTGATCGTCGCCGTGTACTTGATCCTGTGCGCGGCGCTGTTCGTGTTTCAGCGGGCGCTGATCTATTTTCCCCAGCCCGCCAGCGTGGAATCACCGGACACACGGATGACGCTGGCCATGCCCGACGCCGAGATCCGCGTGACGGTGCGCGAGCGCGCCGGGCCCAGAGCGCTGATCTATTTCGGCGGCAATGCCGAGGACGTTTCGCGCAATCTGCCGGAGTTTTCCGAGGCGTTTCCTGACTATTCGTTGTATTTGCTGCATTACCGGGGCTTTGGCGGCAGCGGTGGTTCGCCCTCCGAAGAAGCGATTGCCGAGGATGCGCTGGCGCTGTTCGATCAGGTGTATGCCAGTCACCCGCAGGTCGCGCTGCTGGGGCGCAGCCTTGGTTCCGGGGTCGCGGTGCGGCTGGCCAGCCAGCGTCCGGTGGCGCGGCTGATTCTGGTCACGCCCTACAACAGCCTCGAAGAAATCGCCGCCCGCCAATACCCGTGGGTGCCGGTGCAGTGGTTGCTCAAGGATCGTTTCCGGTCCGGCCAGTACGCGGCGCATATCCGCGTCCCGACGCTGCTGCTGGCGGCGAGCGATGACGAGGTGATTCCTCGGGCCAGCACCGAACGCTTGCTGCACAGTTTTCCCGCCGGTGTGGCCACGCTCAAAGTGGTGAACGACTCGGCACACAATTCGATTTCCGACCGGCCGCAATATCTGCAATGGATCGAGGATGTGCTGAATCGCTGAGCACTTCGTCGGCGGCCGTTAAAACCCGGCAGCGCTTCGTGAACCAAGTGCAAAAAGGCCAGTCCTACCCGCGCCGCGTTCTGCGGTTCACTTCCCTTCAGCGATGTCCTTTTTCAGAGCTTTGCGTCCCATGCGCCACGCCGTTCGTTCGTCTCGCTTCGTTTCGCTGTGCCTGTTGATCCTTTCTCCCCTGCTTTCTCCCTCTGCCCACGCCGGCGCCGAGCGGCAACTGGTGGCCGCCATCAACGACTACCGCGCCCACCCGCAACGCTGCGACCGACGCCCGGCCCAACGGCTGGCGCCGCTGACGCTGAAGTCGAACCTGGCGTTGCCGGTCGGCTATGGCTACGGCGGTGGATTGCGCGAACGATTGAAAGATTCCGGCTATGCGGCCGTGGCGGTGCGCAGCATCCGGATCGTCGGCGCGCAGGACGCCGAAGAGGCGTTAGAAATGCTGCAAGACGATTACTGCGGTGCGCTGCTCGACGGTCAATACGCCGACATCGGCATCAGCCGCGCCCGCAGCGAATGGCAAGTGGTGCTGGCGCGGCCAGTGCTCGACAGTCGCGTCGGCGACAACCGCAGTGTCGGCAAGGTCTTGCTGGCCGAGGTCAACGCCGCCCGCGCCCGACCGCGCATGTGCGGTCGCCAGCGCTTCGCCGCCGCCCGACCCTTGAGCTGGAACCCGGCGCTCGGCGCCGCCGCTCAGGGCCACAGCAAGGCCATGGCCTACGGCAATTATTTCGCCCACCGCGACCCGGACGGCGACGGCCCGGCAGATCGCGCCCGGGCGGCCGGCTACCGTGGCCGGCAGATCGGCGAAAACATCGCCGCCGGGCAAAGCTCACCGGGCAAGGCCATGGCCGGCTGGCTGGCCAGCCCCGGACACTGCGCCAACCTGATGAACCCGATGTTCACCCAGGTCGGCGCCGGGTTTGCCAGTGAGGCGCGCAGTGATGAAGGGGTGTATTGGACGATGCTGTTCGGGGCGCCTTGATCCGGTTCCTTTCAAAACGTTGAAGAACGCTGCATGCCGCAACGCAACAGCTGATCGTCAGACCGGAGAAATCGTGGCAAGGACGCCAATCATGATGGTCAACACAAGAAAGCCGCCGAGGAAAATCGCCATCTTAGCCATGAAGGCCTCCTGAATACTGAATGTCCGGCGCACCGGGCGCTCCGGAATGAAGCGCGTCGCGTATGGCCGAACGGCAGGGGTATTTTGGGCGCATGGCTGAGATGGTTACAGATGCAGATTCGACAGGAAAAAGCGGATCAGATGGATCGGGCTGGCGCATGGGTCGATATTCAGATCGGTACAGATGGTTTCCATTGCGCCGCTTTGATCTAGAGTCATGGGCGCCGCGCAAAGAACAACAAAAATACAGGAGTGAAACCATGTCCGACCTGAACCTGCACCCCAACGCCGCCGAATCCCTGAACCGCTGGCACGAGATGATCCGCACCGGCAACCTCAAGGCCCTGCCCGAACTGCTCGATTCCAAAGCGGTATTCCGCTCACCGATGGCCCACACGCCTTACCCGAGCGCCCCCGTGGTCTCGATGATCCTCAACACCGTGTTCGAAGTGTTTGAAAACTTTAAATATCACCGTGAACTGGCGACGGCGGACGGTTTGAACGTGGTGCTGGAGTTCAGTGCAAAGGTAGGTTCGAAAGAGCTCAAGGGCATCGACATGATCCGCTTCGATGAACAGGGCAAGATCGTCGAGTTCGAGGTGATGGTACGGCCGTTGAGTGGGTTGCAAGCGTTGGGCGAGGAAATGGGCCGGCGGTTGGGGGCTTATCTGGCGGCCGCCAAGGCCTGAAATCCGCACACAAAAAAGCCCACTGACCGTCACCGGTTCAGTGGGCTTCGTGTGTCTGGCGTCTAGTTACAGAGCCATGTCACGTGCAGCGCTTTCTTTTGGAGCCGGGGCTTTTTCAGCCGAGGCGTCCGCCGCTGGAGCTGCAGCCTGGCCAATCACCGGAGGGGTTGGCAGTTGCAGGATCTTGGCGGTGTAGGCCCACTCTTCAGCCACTTTGGCTGGATCGTTGTTCAGCTGGGTGCCGTAGCTTGGAACGATCTGGTGCAGCTTGGCTTGCCACTCAGGGCTGGCGACTTTGTCTTTGAAGACTTTCTGCAGCACGCTCAGCATGATCGGTGCAGCGGTCGACGCGCCTGGGGATGCGCCCAGCAGACCGGCGATGGAGCCGTCTTTGGAAGCAACGATTTCGGTGCCCAGTTTCAGCACGCCGCCAGCGGCTTCATCACGCTTGATGATTTGCACGCGCTGGCCGGCTTGCCACAGGCGCCAGTCTTCGGCCTTGGCGTTCGGGAAGTATTCCTTCAGCGCGTTCAGACGATCTTCATCCGACAGCATCAGTTGACCGGCCAGGTACTCGACCAGCGGGTATTCCTTGATGCCGACCTTGGTCATAGGCCAGATGTTGTGGGTGGTAGTGCTGGTCAGCAGGTCCAGGTACGAACCTTCTTTCAGGAACTTGGTGCTGAAAGTCGCGAACGGGCCAAACAGGATGACGCGCTTGCCGTCCAGGACACGGGTGTCCAGGTGCGGAACGGACATCGGAGGCGCGCCAACCGAAGCTTTACCGTAGGCCTTGGCCAGGTGCTGTTCGGCGATGGCCGGGTTATCGGTCACCAGGAACGAGCCGCCTACCGGGAAGCCAGCGTATTCCTTGGCTTCTTCGATACCGGATTTCTGCAGCAGGTGCAGTGCACCGCCGCCGGCGCCGATGAACACGAACTTGGCGTCGGTTTCAGTCTTGGTGCCGTCTTTCAGGTTCTTGTAGCTGACGCGCCAGGTGCCATCGGCATTCTTGGTGATGTCCTGCACTTCGCTGGACAGCTTCATGCTGAAGTTAGGCTTGGTCTGCAGGTAACCGGCGAACTGGCGGGTGATTTCGCCGAAGTTCATGTCGGTACCCAGCGGGCTCCAGGTGGCCGCGATTTTCTGGTTCGGGTCACGCCCTTCCATCATCAGCGGGACCCACTTCTTGATCACAGCCGGGTCTTCGGAATACTGCATGCCGGCGAACAGCGGGCTCGCTTGCAGGGCTTCGTAGCGTTTTTTCAGGAACTTGATGTTGTCATCGCCCCACACGAAGCTCATGTGCGGAGTGGTGTTGATGAACGAACGAGGGTCCTTCAGGACGCCTTGACGAACCTGCCAGGCCCAGAATTGACGGGAGACCTGGAACGCTTCGTTGATCTCGACCGCTTTCGGGATCGTGACGTTGCCCTTGTCGTCTTCCGGGGTGTAATTCAGCTCGGCCAGGGCGGAGTGACCGGTACCGGCGTTGTTCCAGCCGTTGGAGCTTTCCAGGGCGACGCCGTCGAGGCGCTCGACCATTTCCATCGACCAGGTCGGTTCCAGCTCATTGATCCACACACCCAGGGTGGTGCTCATGATGCCGCCGCCGATCAGCAGGACGTCGACTTTCTTTGCTTCTTCGGCATTGGCGGAAGACATCCCCATCGCCAAAGCCAGCCCCAGCAAGGCTGTGTTCACTTTTTTAAACATCTGTTGCACCTATGATAAAACGCCTTCCGCCCGCCGCTGTTGTACGTATGAGGTCCCCTTTTTTCGCGACACTCAGGCTAGCGTCGCGGGTTCCGGCACACTTCAATTTTGACGGGTGGGCACACAAGGCCGACAGGCTGCGTCGACCTCAGTTATATGTCCCTTCTGAACTGACTTCTTATCATTATTGGCTTCAGCTACTTGAGCGACAGGGGTTCTGTCTGGCCCGCCGAAAAGCGCGCCAGACTGAATTAGGTCAAACCAAGTGGGGCGAAGAATATCACGTCATGGCAAACCCGCGCGTCTGTTCGCGACCGGATAGTTTTCAATAGGTTCCTCAAGCGCTTTCTAACGCCGGCGCATTCCTGCTAAGTTGTACGACGACTGACAAATCAATCAGTCGTCTTCATTACCTACAACAACAAGGAATACTCATGAACAAATCCAGACTGCTGCTCGGTCTCATCTGCATCTTCAGCGGCTACGTCGCCGCCGCCCCGGCGGAACAGGACGTCGCCCAGGCCGTTGATCACCTGACCCAGGCGATGTTGCACAAGGACATCGCCGAACTGAACGCGCTGACCGCCGACAACCTCACCTACGGCCACTCCAGCGGCAAAATCCAGGACAAGAAAGCCTTCATTGCCGATATCGAAACCGGCAAGAGCGCGTTCAAGACCCTGGAGATGCAAAACCAGACCATCACCCTGTCCGGGGACACCGCGCTGGTGCGCCATCATTTTTCAGCACAGGCCCTCAAAGGCACCGAGGTCGTGCCGACGGAAATCGAGAACTTCCAGATCTGGCAGAAGCAGGCTGGCAAGTGGTTGCTGGTGGGGCGTCAGGCGTACAAGTTCTGATGCATGAGCTCTGCCGCCAATGCGGCGGCAGAGCTTGTTTTCACAACCGAAATCGATCCACCGACTGCGCCAGCCGCCCCGCCAGACTCGACAGCTCATCCGTGGTATTGGCCGTCTGACCGATCACCTTGCTGTTGCCCTCCGACATGCCCGCGATCATCTCCACCTGATGGGCAATCTCGTTGCTCGCCTGGCTCTGTTCGCCGATGGTGCGGGTGATGTCGTTGACCAGTTGCGTGGTGCTGAGGGTGGCGTCGAGGATTTCGCGGATGGCGCGTTCGACGTCGGCGGTGACCGCCATGCCTTTGTCGACCTGGGCCACACCGGCCTCCATGCTGCTGACGGCCTCGCGGGTGCTGTTCTGGATGCGCGCGACCATCGCGGCGATTTCCTGGGTCGAGGCGCTGGTGCGCGCTGCGAGGCTGCGGACCTCATCGGCCACCACCGCAAAGCCCCTGCCCTGTTCGCCCGCCCGGGCTGCCTCGATGGCCGCGTTGAGCGCCAGCAGGTTGGTCTGGTCGGCGATGCTCTTGATCACCTGAATGATATTGAAGATGCCTTCGGATTCCTGATCGAGGGTGCGGATCACTTGCGCCGATTGCTGGGCGGACCGTGCGATGTCGTCCATGTCGCTGACCACCTGATGGATCACCTGTCCGCCGTTCTTCGCCAGTGACTCGGCCTGGCTGGCCATGTCCAGTGCACGCTCGGCGTGACGGGTGATTTCCTCGATGCTGGCGGTCATCTGGCTCGCAGCGGCGGCCATGGTGCCGGCGGCGGTGCTTTGCTGCTGACTGCTGTCGGCCACCTGATGGCAGCCGTGGCTCAGTTGTTCGCTCATGCCGCTGACGCCATGGGCGTTGCGTCGCACCACGTCGATCATGTCCCGCAGGTCGCGCTGCATGGTGGCCAGCGTGCGGATCAGCGCACTGGCTTCGTCCTTGCCGGACGGTTCGGCGATCGGTTCGCTGAGGTTGCCGTGAGCAATGCTTTCGGCGATGCGGCTGGCGGATTTCAGCGGACCCATGATGCTCAGGATCACCCACCGGCCCTGGGCCAACAGCAGCAACAGACTGGCGACCAGGACAATGCCAAGGGCGATATTGGCATTGTGGATCGCCGCCTCGGTGCCTTCGCTGGTGTGCCGGGTATTGGTTTCGATCAGCTCGCTGAGAGCGGCCATCTGTTCTTCGAGCTGGCTGAATGCGGTGCTGAAGGTGCCGAGATGCTGCTGGGCGATGTCCGGGTTTTCCAGTGCAAGACCGACGATCTGCTCGCCGGCGCTGATGTAGGTGTCGAGACTCGGCTTGATCTGTTCCAGCGCGGACTTGATCGTGGGATTGACCGGCAGCTTGAGGTTTTCACCCAGCACCTCGCGAAAATGCGCCGCATGCTCTTCGACCGAACTGCGCACCTCGTCCGCCGAACTGGTGCTTTTGCCCAGCCCCACCAGCATCGCCGAATACACGTCGGCACGCAGGGCGTCGTGCATCATGTCGGCTTCCATGTGGTTGCGCAGCGCGCTCATGCTGACCGCGTTGTCACCGACCGCCGAAGCCATCCGCTGATTGCCGACGTAACTGACCAGGCTCACGATCAGCGCCGTCAGCAGGCTGGTCGCAATCAGCAACACCAAACGCAGTTTGATCGACACCGTGATTTCCTCCCTGGTCGCGCCACACGGCGCCTTTCAACGCTTCAGTTAAGCCTATTTGGGTGAATCCGCCGCTTTAGAGCGTCGCAGGGTGTGTCGTTACATCCGGTAAAAATGAGGACTGTGCGGTGCTTCTCGTTCTATGCCCGCTACCGCCCGGCCCCGCGCATGGAACTCCCATGCCGTCCGGCACCTCTCACATTATGTGGTACTTCCTTTTCGCTTTACGCTGCTGGAGGAACACCGTCATGCGCCGTTTATTACTCGTTTCGTCTCTCATGCTGTGCCTGCCGTTCGGCTCGGCCCTTGCCCGCGTGGACGCAGGGGATGTCGCCACTTCGGCGGGGGTTTCGGCCTCGCTGTACTCGACCTTCAAGGATCACAAAATGGTGATTCCGGCCCGTGACGACTTGTCCGCATTCGTCGCCAGCGGCGGAACGATCCGTGGCGTGTACCTCGAATCGGTGCTGCAACAGGTGCGTCAGGAAAATCCCGGCCTGAACGCCAGCGATGAAGAGCTGGCCAATGCCATCCTGGTTCACTACGAAGGTCTGTCGCAGTAACCACGGCACGTTCGATGATGGTGGCTGACGGACTCGCCACCGTTGTGCCCTGCCGATGGACGGCTGGTGAACGACCATGGGCAAAACCGTCGAACGGCCTCTATGATGGAGGCCATGACGATTTCCGCCTCCCTTCGCTCCCCTTGCCCGCCGGGTCTTTGCATTTGCGGGCGTGATCCGCTGCTGGATACGCCCGGCGCGGACGTGCGCATCTTGCTGCTGACCCGCGAGGAGGAAAAGCGTCTGCTCGAGCGTCTGGAAAACCTGAAAGACCTCGCCGACCTCGAGCGTCTGCAAGGCAAGATGTTCGATCAACTAGGGATTCGCGTGCTGATCGCCCCGAAGTTCGGTGAAGTGCGGACCGTGCGCGGAGGCATCGAAATCGAGGTCCAGGACCTGCCGGGACTCTGCCGCAAAACCCGCAAAACCATCCCGGCTGCCATCCGCCGTGGCCTGGAAAACAACCCGCAAGTCGCCTTCGACCTGCTCAACGCCCACGACTTGCTGCGCGGCACCTGATCATTTCTTCATGCCCACCCGCTTGCGCATCTCGGCCGTGATGCTTTGCCGGGTTTTCTTCATGTCCGCCCAAGGCTCATCGCCCACTTCTGCCAGCCGTTCGTGAACGTTGCGCACGTTCCATTGATCGGCGCCCTTGATCTCGCCCACTTCTTCCCGAAACAACGGCACCGACACCGGCAACCCTTCGCGGGTGCGCGCTGCGTAGGCGCAGATAGTGGTGGCGCCCAGACCGTTGCGCAGGTAATCGATGAAGATCCGCCCGACACGATTTTTCGGCCCGGACACCGCAGAAAAACGCTCCGGCAACAGCTTCGCCATGTGCGTGACGATGGCGTGGCTGAAATCCTTGACCTCCTCCCAGCCATGTTTGCGGGTCAGCGGCACCACCAGATGAATGCCCTTGCCGCCGCTGGTCTTGAGAAACGCCTTGAGGCCCAGTTCATCGAGCACGGTCAGGGTCAGCGCCGTGGCTTCGACCATGCTTTTCCAGGGCAGCGCCGGATCCGGGTCGAGGTCGAGGACAAAGCGGTCGGGCTTGTCCAGATCCGTCGTGGTGGCGTTCCAGGTGTGCAGTTCGACCGTGCTCATCTGCACCGCGCCGATCAAGGCTTCGGCGTTGTTGATCAGCATTACCGGCTGGCCGGTCAGCTCCTTGTCGAGCGTGCGGATGCCGGGGATCGCCAGGTTTTCGGCGTTCTTCTGGAAGAACAAATCACCGGCGATTCCGTCCGGCGCGCGCACCAGCGCCACCGGGCGATCCTTGAGCTGCGGCAGAATCCATTCGGCGACACTGGCGTAATACTCGGCCAGCTGCATTTTGGTGGTGCCACTGCTGGCGTCGATCACCCGGTCGGGATGAGTGATCCGCACCTTGCCGTCGGCCAGATCGGATTGGGACGGCGCGGTAGTTTGAGCCTTTGAAGTCTTCATCGGTTTGGCACGCTCCTCGGTGATGTCCTTGGCCGGTTTGTCCTCGCGCAGGCCATGGAACACGGCGTGGCGCACCGAGCCGTCCTGGGTCATTTCGGCAAACGCCACTTCCGCCAGCAGACTCGGCTTGAGCCAGTGCACACCCTTGGCCTCGAACCCCGTGGGAGGATTGACCACCGCCGGTTTCTTCACCCGCAACGGTTTGAGCTGCGCGAGGATGCTCTTGAGGGTGGTTTCATTGAATCCGGTGCCGACCTTGCCGGCGTAACGCAACTCGCCGCTGTCACGATCATGCAATCCCAGCAACAGCGCGCCGAACGAACTGCGCGCGCCTTTCGGATCGGTGTAGCCGACGATCACGAATTCCTGGCGATGCTTGCACTTGAGCTTGATCCAGTCGCTGCTGCGGCGCGACACGTAAGGCGAGCCAAGACGTTTCCCGATCAGCCCCTCCATGCGCATCTGGCAGGCGCTGTTGAGCAGTGCCTGCGGGGTTTCGTCGAACGCTTCGGAAAAACGCAGCAGCGGATCTTCATGGGCTTTCAACACCGTGGCCAGCGCCGCGCGCCGTTCCTGCACAGGGACTTCACGCAGATCGACACCGTTGAGATATGGCAGATCGAACAGGTAATAGAGGATGTTTTCACTGCGGCCCGCATCAAACGTGTTTTGCAGGGCCTGGAAATCCGGCACGCCGTCCGCGTCGGCGACGACCATCTCACCGTCAAGCCACGCCGACTCCAGGCCCAGTGCCGCCAAGGCTTGCGCCTGCTTCGGCAATTTGTGCGTCCAGTCATGACCATTGCGGGTGAACAACTGCACCTCGTCCTGATCGATGCGCGCCATGATCCGATAGCCGTCGAACTTGATTTCGTATTGCCAATCCCCTTCCGGCGCACTCTCCACCAGGGTGGCCAGTTGCGGTTTGAGTTGCGCGGGAATCCTGGCCTTGTGCGCCCCGGCAAGTTTGCCCGAGGCCGGCTTGCGCGGTGCTTTCGGCGAGGCTTTCAGCGGTTTGACTTGCTTCGCACTGAGGCTGGGTTTGTCGACGATCGTGCGTTCACTGAGCACGCTGTCGGGCTCGGCGACCAGCACGTCGTAATCGCTTTGCGGGCGCGCGGCGCTGTCCTGATGCTTGATCAGAAACCACTGCTCTTTCTTGCCCGGCATGTGGGTGCGCACCAGATTCCACACCCCGGCGAGTTTCTCGCCTTGCAGTTCGAATTTGAGTTTGCCCTTGGCGTAGGCTTTCTCCGGGTCTTCCAGCGGAATCCACACGCCGCGATCCCAGACGATCACATCGCCGGCGCCGTAATGCCCCTCGGGAATGCTGCCCTCGAACGTTGCGTAGTCCAGCGGATGGTCTTCGACGTGCACGGCCAGGCGCTTGACCTTGGGATCCAGCGACGGCCCCTTGGGCACCGCCCAGCTCTTGAGCGCGCCGTCGAGCTCCAGGCGAAAGTCGTAATGCAGGTGCGAGGCATCGTGTTTTTGAATGCAGAACTGCAGGGCGTGGTCACCGGCGGATTTCTTGCCCCGACGGCGTTCAGCCGCCGGTTCAGAGGTCGCCGAAAAGTCGCGCATCCGGTTGTAGTCGTCGAGATTCCTGCTCATCCTGCACCTGCCTTGTTTCAGCCTGTTCGAGTCACCGTCAGTGCGACCACGGCAATCCGGTCGACGCGCTGATAGCCTGGATTCAGCAACTCTTCACCAAACACATCGGGATCGAGTTCGCGGTAGGTCCAGCCGAAGCGTTTTTCATCCAGCCGTGGCACTACGGTATCGAGGAAGGGATCGCGGCCATCGACCATCGCCACACCGGTATAAAGCACCAGCGAGCCGCCGAGAGTCAGGCGATTGAGCGCCTGTTCGACGATCCGCAGCGACAGGCCCGCCCCCAGCGTCCCGCCACCGTGGCGGTAAGCTCGCCCGGCCGGATCGGCCATGTACGGCGGGTTGGCGACGATCAGGTCGAATTCACCGTCCACGCCTTGCAATACATCACTAGCGCGCACCTCGACGTTGGCCACTTCGGCCAGCGCCGCGTTGATCGTGGTCAGGCGCAAAGCGGCGGGGTTGATATCCACCGCCAGCACTTGCGCTTCTCGCCTGGCACGGCCAATCAGGATCGCGCCCACTCCGGCGCCGCAACCGATGTCCACCGCACGGTGGATGGGCGCAAAGTTCTGCTGCAAATGGCTGTGGATCAGTTGAGCAAAGCGATAGGTGTCCGGGCCGAAGAACACCGAATCGGCCGCATCGGTGGGAAATCCGGAATGCACGAAAAGCAGGTCATCCAGGCTCGACCAGCGCACCCGGCTCTTCAAGCGCCCGTCGAACTCATCGATCACCTGGGCTTCCTGCAATTGCCGCTGTTCATCGGCAGACAGCAGGCCCGGTTCGAACGGCCGCGACCATCCGAACACATCCCGGAGACAATCTGCAGCCTGCCCTTCGTCGCGCTGGTTGACCCGTTGATGGGTCAGCGGCGTCGGGGTGATGAAACGATAGCCGTCGGCCTGCAAGCGCCGCCCCAGTTGCAGCAGCACGAGATCGTTGGCAGACAGTTGTTCTTCCTGATTCATTGATGACTTCCTTAGCGCAGGCCGGATTTGAGTTGGATGAATCGGCGAGTGGCGAGCAGCCCGGCCGGATGTGCATGGCGTGCCGGTGCGAGCCAAGGGATCAACGTTGCGATTTGGGTGTGAGCGTCCTGCCCTTGCAGTGCCGCATTCAGGCGCTGCACATCGGGGTCCTGTTCGGGCACCTCGATCGGTGCAGGGTCCGAGGGGCGGCGGCGGAACGCGACGGGTTTGTCTGCAGAAACCCAGTCGCCGGCAATCCAGTCGTGAACCAGTTGCTTTTCATAGGCGCTGAACACGCCGAACATCGCCGCACCATCGCCATCGATCAATTGCCAAAAGCGGCTGCCCTGCGGATCTTCGTTGCGCTTGATCCAGCCCTTGTCTTGCAAGGCTTGCAGGAACCCGGGCAACTGCTGCGGATCGGCCAGCCATTGATTGACGGTCTTGCCTTCGAAGCGGCAATAGTCGGAGTGCATGTGTTGAGCGAACGGACACTTGCGCTCAAGCATCGCCAACAGTTCGCGCTCCAGATCGAACCCCTCGATGATTGCGCGGCTACCCTGCCCCAGGTCATTGAGCCGATAGCCCAGCGATACCCGCCGCAGGAAATCGCTGCGATCGGCTTCCAGAGGCAGCAGATCGAGAACGGCCTGAACGGCTTTTTGCGCATGACCGGTGCTGGCGTTGTCGATGGTCACGTGCAGGGTGAAATAGTAAGGATCGATCCCCAGCTCACTCAGCTCGTAACTGCTGATCAGCAGGTGCAAGGGCAGTTGCTCGTAACCCAGGTTGTAACCGATCACCTCCGGCAGAAAATCCATGCCGCCGGCACCGAGGGCCAATTGCAGCGCGCCTTGCAGATAGCGTTCGTCGGGCAGCGGGCTGCCGGACTCCAGACCGTGTTCGGCGAGCAATTGCCGGTAGATCACCACGTGATTCTGCGCCGGATTGCCCTCGCCCAGTTCTTCCAGATAAGTGCTGATCAGGCTGCTGAAGCGCGGATCGCGCCACTGTCCGAGCAAGCCGTAGAGCCAGGCGCCATCGACCAGTTTGGTCGGCGCCACCGCTTGCAGGAAATACAGCGCATGAGCCTTGCAACTGAAGAACTGCCGTGCGCCCCCAGCCTTGCGTTGTTGCAGGTAGTCGGCGTATTGCCGGGCGACATCGGCACAGTGCTCGGCCACCCAGGCATGCCACTGCGCCGGGTCCGATGGCAGCTCATCCTTCAACTGCGCGGCTTGCAGCAGTTGATCTTCCAGAAAGGCGCGCGCCAGCGGCTGCGGATGTTCGTCGGCTAAAAGTGCTTCATGGATACACCGCAACTCAGTCAGAGAGTCGAGCGGACGCGATGGGGCGTGGGCAGCTTGCAGGTGAGTCAGGACAGTCATGGCAATATTCTCGATCGATTGGCAGGACGCTCAGTCACTCGCCTCTAATGAAGCAGAGAGGCTTGGCGCGTCAAAAATTCAATCGGCTTGAAAATTGCCCTGACGGACGGAGCCTTCGGCTCGCTCCTTGCTTGAACGGAACGGTCGAAGGCTGTGAGGTGAGAGGGTCAGGCCGTGCCCTTGGCCTGCTGCTCGAGGTGAACCTGCAACTCGGGGTCGATCTGCAACGCCGCCGCCAGTTCATCCAGATAATTGCGTTCGGCGTCCTGCTGATCGTCCACCAGCATCACGCTGGCCAGGTACATTTCGGCGGCCATGGCTGGATCGTTCTGCGCCGCCTGGGCCACTTCTGTGGGATCCAGCGGTTTGGCGACTTCGTCGTCGAGCCATTGCTGCAGGTTCGGGTCATTGGTGTGCTTGCCGATTTCGCTGCTGATCAGGTGTTTTTCCGACTCGTCGATCCGACCGTCAGCCTTGGCCGCCGCGATCAATGCCCGCAGGACAGCGTGGCTGTGTTCTTCGACTTGCGGGCCGGACAACAGGTCCGCAGTCTGCGGAGTTTGCTGCGGCGCGGCGGACGCCTGGCTGCGTTGCCAGGCTTGATACGCCTGGAAAGCCATCATGCCCAGCGAGGCCAGCGCCGCGTAATTGGTCCCGCCGGAACGACGCTGCGTCCCGCCGCCCAGCGCCCCGCCACCGCCGAGCAATCCGCCAAGCAACCCGCCCAGGCCACCCAGCCCTCCGGCAGGAGAACCACCGCCACTGCCGCCGCCCAGCAGACCGCCGAGCAACCCGCCAAGCCCACCCGCTCCCCCGCCGGCCGACGCGCCACCTTGTTGTCCCGCCGAGGCCTGGCCTCGCAGCAGTTGTTCGAGCAGATCACTGGTGTTCATGACGTCGTCCTCAGGCAAAGGGGTATGACTGCGTCAGGCAACGATAGTCCTCTTGATGCGATGTGCCAGCACCGTTGGGCTGACGCCCGGCATCAACCCGGACTCTTTTCCCGGCGCATCTGTGTCACCAGCGTGAAGCGGTCTTCGGGGTGCGTGGTTTCCGATACCACCATCAGGGCGCCGTCCTCGTCACGGTACTGGCGAATGATGTTCAGCCCCGGCGACCCGGCTTCGGCGTTGAGGCTTTTGGCGATCTCCGGGCTCAGCAACACCGCGCGCACCTGTTGGTCGACCACGTCGATGTGCCGGCCGAAATGGCGCTCGATCAGGGCGGCGATCAGTTCGTCCGGATGCTGTTCGGCCAGCTCGATGACCTCGGCATAGGTTTCCTGCGCGTAGACGTCGGTCCAGCACAGCGGCGCCCGCCGGTTCTGCTCGTCGACGCGAATGCTCGACACGCAAAAATAATGCTCCCCCGGCTCCATGCCCAGGCGTCGGGCCTGGGCGATGTCGGCGACAAAACGGGAGACGTTCTGAATGCTGCGCATCTGGGTTTCCGCCAGGTGCACCAGGTCGGACACCGAGGCCAGCGACTGCGAGTACCCGCCCTTGGGCGAGATGGACTCGACGCGGGTGCCGACCCGCTTGCGCCGCGAGACCAGCCCCTGATTCTGCAACTGCGTAATGGCCGCCCGCACAGTGTGCCGGCTCACGTCGTACAGCTCGCACAGTTCGAACTCGGTCGGCAGCAACGATCCGAGCGGATAGCGACCGCTGGAGATGCCCTCCATCAAGTCTTTTGCAACGACCGCATAGCGCGTGTTCATACCTTTCATCAGTCCCGATGGTTAAGCGAGTTGACAGTGTATCAGCGAGGGCGCAAGAATTATGTACGGACATAATAAATATGTCCGATCAATAACAAACATATTCAGGATTCCCTCATGTCCAGCACTGTCTTCGACTCCGCCCTGTTCCGCGACATGTTCGGCACCGCCGAGATGCGCAGCGTGTTTTCCGACCAAGCCCTGATCGAACGCTACATTGAAGTGGAAGTCGCCCTGGCCCGGGCCGAAGCGCGCTGCGGCGTGATCCCGGCGGCTGCCGCCGAACAGATTGCCGAGCTGGCGACCTATGCCTCGCTCGATCTGGCATTGATGCAGCACGAGACCGAAATCGTCGGTTACCCGATCCTGCCGCTGGTGGAGCAGCTGTCGAAAACCTGCGGTGAAGCCGGCCGTTACGTGCACTGGGGCGCAACTACCCAGGACATCATGGACACCGCCGTCGTCCTGCAAGTCCGCGCCGCGCTGGCCATCGTCGAGCGCGACATTCAAGCGGTGCGCGGCTTGCTCGCCGACCTTGCCAAGCGCTATCGCGACACGCCAATGGCCGGCCGCACGCATTTGCAGCACGCACTGCCGATCACCTTCGGCTACAAGTGCGCGGTGTGGCTGAGCATGTTCGACCGCCACGCCGAACGTCTGGTGGAACTGCGTCCACGGGTGGAAATCGGCCAGTTCGCCGGCGCGGCGGGCACCCTCGCCTCCCTTGGCGACAAAGGCCTGGAAGTGCAGGAAGCGCTGATGGCCGAACTGGGCCTGGGCGTGCCACAAGCCACCTGGCACGTCGCCCGCGATGGTCTGGCGGAAACCCTGAACTTCCTCGGTCTGGTCACCGGCTCGCTGGGCAAGATTGCCCTCGACGTCATGATGATGATGACCAGCGAACTGGGTGAAGTGTACGAGCCGTTCGTCAAGGGCCGTGGCGCCAGCAGCACCATGCCGCAAAAGCGCAATCCGATTTCCTGCGAGCTGATGTATGCCGCTGCCAAAGGCGTGCGCCAGCAGGCGGGTCTGATGCTCGACGCGATGATTCAGGACTTCGAGCGCTCCACCGGCCCATGGCAAGCCGAATGGATCGCCATCCCGGAAGCCTTCGCCCTCAGCGCTGCCTCGCTGGGTCAGGCGAAGTTCATGCTCGCCGGCCTTGAAGTGTGCACCGAGCGCATGCGCAAAAACCTCGACATGACCCAAGGACTGATCGTCGCTGAAGCCGTAATGATGGGGCTGGCGCCGGCACTCGGTCGTCAGGTTGCGCATGACGTGGTCTATGCCGCCTGCCGCATGGCCAACGATCAGGGCACCAGCCTGCTCGACGCGCTGCTGGCCCAGGGTGAAGCCACCGCGCAACTGGATGTCGAGGAACTCAAGCGCCTGACCGATCCGGCCAACTACATCGGCCTTGCGCCGCAGATGGTCGACATCGCCCTGGCGCGTGAGGGTTCGGTCAAACGCTGATCCTCACCGGGCTCGCCGCGCGCGAGCCCTCTGCCCATCGCTCGCCAATAACAACAACGAGACCGCAGACATGACCACCCCCGACAAGAAGCCGCTGTACAAGGACCTGACCTTTCAGGTGATCGCCGCCATGCTGCTGGGGATTGCCTTTGGCTTTCTGGCGCCGGAACTGGCGGCCAGTTTCAAGATTCTCGGCGACATCTTCCTCAAGCTGATCAAGACCGCCGTGGCACCACTGGTGTTCTTCACCGTGGTCCACGGCATCGCCTCGGCCGGCGATATCAAACGCGTGGGCAAAGTCGGCCTGCGTGCGCTGATTTACTTCGAAGTGGTGTCGACCATTGCCCTGGCCATCGGCCTGCTCTGGGGCAACCTGCTGAACATCGGCTCCGGCATGCACGACGCTCACCCGAGCAGCGCCACCGCCGCAGCCGCCAGTGCCGCCGTCGCCAAGGGCCATGCCCCGGCGTCGACTCTGGACTTCATCTACGGGATTTTCCCGGACAACTTCGTCGGCGCCTTTGCCGGCGGGCAATTGCTGCAAGTGCTGGTGATTTCGGTGCTGTTCGGCTTCGCCCTGCTGGCGCTGAAACCGGAACGTCGCAGCGTGATCGAGGATGGCCTGAGCCGGGTCTCGGAGTGCTTCTTCGAGTTCATCAACCTGATCATGAAGTTCGCTCCGCTCGGCGCGTTCGGTTCGGTGGCGTACGCGGTTGGCAGCAACGGCTCGGCGGTGCTGATGTCGCTGGCCAATCTGGTGCTGATGTTCTATGTCGGCGTGGCGTTTTTCATCTTTGTCGTACTGGGTGCGGTCTGCCGTATTTCCGGGTTCAGCCTGTGGCGGTTCCTCAAGTACATCAAGGATGAGATTTTCATCGTGCTCGGCACCGCTTCATCGGAAAGCGCCCTGCCGCGCCTGCTGCAAAAACTCGAGAAGTTCGGTTGCTCGAAACAGAGCGTCGGTCTGGTGTTGCCCACCGGTTATGCGTTCAACCTCGACGGCACCTCCATTTACATGTCGTTGTGCGTGCTGTTTATCGCCAATGCCTACGGGGTGCCGATGAGCTGGGAACAACAACTGGGTACCATCGCGATCATGCTGGTGACCTCCAAAGGCGCGGCGGCGGTGTCCGGTGGCAGCTTCGTGGTGTTCGCCGCGACCGTCACAGCGATTGGCGTACTGCCGGTGGAAGGTCTGGCGCTGCTGTTCGGCGTCTACCGCTTCATGTCGATGGCCATTGCCACCTGCAACACCATCGGCAATAGCGTGGCCACCGTGGTGGTGTCGAAGTGGTCGGGGGAGTTCACCGAGCAGACCGCCAAGGCTGAATACAACCGGGTGTTCGGGCGCAGTCCGGAAGCCGCGCTCTGACGGTTACCGATGTCACATAAAAATGCCCCGGCCCTGCCGGGGTATTTTTTTCAGGGCCAGCTAATCTTCAAGAATGGGTGAACCTTGACCCGGCCCGACCGGTCGATAGCTGCAACCCCGACCCGGTTAGTCGCCACCCTTGCTGCCCAAGGGTTTATGCGGCTTGCTGCACTTTCTGGAGAACGCCTTCGTGATATCGACCGTCCACATCGCCAGGCTCAAGGCCTGGGGCGCCCATGGTTTCACCGCGACCGGCGTGGTCACCGCTTTTCTGGCCACCCTTGCCCTGCTGGAAAACCAGCCGACCCACTGCCTGATGTGGCTGGGCGTGGCGCTGATCGTCGACGGCCTCGACGGGGCGCTGGCGCGCAAGGTCAACGTGCAGTCGGTGCTGCCGAGTTTCGACGGATCGATCCTCGATCTGGTGATCGATTACCTGACCTACGTGTTCATCCCGGCGCTGTTCATCTATCGCTACATTCCCCTGCCCGATTACACCCTGCTGCTGACCGTGTCGCTGATTCTGGTGTCGTCGCTGTTCTGCTTCTGCAACGTCAACATGAAGAGCAAGGACAACTACTTCGTCGGCTTCCCTGCTGCCTGGAACGTAGTTGCGTTGTGTCTGTACATCATCGATCCGGGGCCGTGGATCACCTTTCTGACGGTGATTGGCCTGGCGCTGCTGACCGTGACCCGAATGAAGTTTTTGCACCCGTTCCGGGTACGCCGGTTCATGCCGATCAACATTGCGGTGACGGCGATCTGGCTGCTGTGCAGTCTGTCGCTGGTGCTGAACCACCCGGTGATCAACCCGCTGGTGATGGGCCTTTGGCTGCTGGCGTCGGCGTACTTCCTCGGCATCTGCATCTGGCGCACGGCGCTGGAGTGGTTTGACAGTGCGCATCTGAAATAGAGGCCCGTCGGGGTCCTGTGGGAGCGAGCTTGCTCGCGAATGCGGCGTGTCAGCCAACAGAGATGTTGAATGTCAGTCTGCATTCGCGAGCAAGCTCGCTCCCACAATGGCTAACGCTTAGTAATCACCACCTCCAGATACTCACTCGGCAGCACCATCGATTCCGCCCCCGCCCGATTCAGTCCGTCGATCAGTTGCGTCAAATCCCCTTCCAGCGCCTGCCCGCTCTCCGGCGGCAACGCCGCGAACGCCTTGTGCACCGGACCGTACCAGTGGCGAAACACATCAATGAAGTGCGCCGCCGAGCGATAGCGGAAGTTGAAGTGGCGGCGAGTCACCTGCACCTGGAACTGGCGATCGTCGAAATGCGAATGCAGCCAGGCTTCCGCGCCCCAGTTCGAGGGCGGTTGCGCACCGGGTGGCGGCGGCAGATGCCGGCCGAGGGTCTTGAACATCTGGCCGACGAAGCCTTCCGGCGTCCAGTTGGCCAGGCCGATCCGCCCGCCACGACGACAGACCCGCGCCAGTTCCTTGGCCGCCTTGGCCTGATCCGGGGCGAACATCACGCCGAAGGTCGACAACACCGCGTCGAAACTGGAATCGGCAAACGGCAGCGCTTCGGCATCGGCGACCTGAAAGGTCACGTCCAGATGCTCGGCGCGCGCCCGGTCCTGGCCGCGTTCCAGCAACGCCGCGACATAGTCGGTGGACGTCACCAGACAACCACGGCGTGCCGCCGCCAGCGTGGCATTGCCGTTGCCGGCGGCGACATCCAGCACTTCTTCATCGCAGCGCAGGTCGCAGGCTTCGGCGAGGGTTTCGCCGACGATCTGCAAGGTGGTGCCGATCACGGCGTAGTCGCCGCTGGCCCAGGCGACTTTCTGGCGTTCCTTCAGGGCAGTGAGATCAATGGGGGTACTCATGAATGGGTGCTCCGCGGCAGAGGGGTCAATCGGCGGTGGTCGGGTCGATGATGCTCGTCACCCGAGACACGCTGTTGGCTGGAAATCCCCCACGCTTGGCGTGTTCGCGCACCAGCTCTTCGTTGGGTGCGATGTACACGCAGTAGATCTTGTCGGCCGTCACATAACTCT
Source organism: Pseudomonas sp. B21-021 (assembly GCF_024749205.1). Classification (NCBI taxonomy): domain Bacteria; kingdom Pseudomonadati; phylum Pseudomonadota; class Gammaproteobacteria; order Pseudomonadales; family Pseudomonadaceae; genus Pseudomonas; species Pseudomonas sp. B21-021. The sequence goes on along the minus strand of NZ_CP087192.1, from coordinate 2,466,842 downwards.
GCAGCCACTGCACCTCTGGCCCGAGTTCACGCAGTACGTTGCAGGACGTTTGCGATACGGCTTTGAGTTCTTGCTCCGATAGCTTTCCGGCTCCTGGAATCTCGCGTTCAATCACGAACTTCGGCATGGCAACCTCGCTTTCTTTTTATGGATGTCAGGGCCGTGGCGGCCCTGCTCGCCCACTATCGCGCGGGCGCTGTCCGGCGTCCCTGCCAATCGTCCGGAGAGCCTGTAAAACCGGGCGCTGGCCGATGAATGGCGGGATTATGTAAAGGCCCCGAAACACTGTCGGGGGGTTGCCAACGCGCCGGCTGATCGGCTCTCATGCAGGCCCTCCCCCGGAACGGAATTCGATCATGTCCTTGCGCTTCGAATGGCTCGCCGATCACATGCAGCACAGCGACACTTACGCGGCATGGATCCATCAACAGTTTCATTACGAATATGCCGAGCAACCCCTGGCCGAATGGCAGCGCGAATTTGCCGAGGGCCAGACCAATGGCGACTGGCGTTGCCTGATTGCGCTGGACGGGGATCGACTGCTGGGCGGTGCGGCACTGGCCCGGGCGGACCTTGCCCTTCGACCGGATCTGGGACCGTGGCTGGCCTGTGTGCTGGTCAGCCCTGAGTCACGCGGCCAGGGTCTGGCAGAAAGGCTGATCGAGGGAATTACTGAAGAAGCGAAACACCGGGGCCTGCCGCGTTTCTACCTGCACACCCAGAGCAAACAGGACTATTACGCCAAACGCGGCTGGACGGTGCTGGAGCGTTTTCACGCCTGGGGCAACGAACAATGGCTCATGGTGCGCGACCTGTGAGCCATTGAGTTTTGCGGTTTACGCAGCGGGCGCCTTGGCCTCTTTGAGCAGCTGTTGAATCATCTGCTCCTGCGCCTGATAACTGCCTTCGCCGAAGTGGGTGTAACGCACCTGCCCCTTGGCGTCGACCAGGTAATGCGCCGGCCAGTACTGGTTATCGAAGTTGCGCCAGATCGCGTAGTTGTTGTCGATGGCCACCGGGTAGGTGATGCCGAGCTTCTTCACCTGATCCTTGACGTTGTCGATGATCCGCTCGTAGCCGTATTCCGGGGTGTGCACGCCGATCACCACTAGGCCGTCCTTGCCGTACTTCTTCTCCCACTCCTTCACATACGGCAGTGTGTGCTGGCAGTTGATGCAGTCGTAGGTCCAGAAGTCCACCAGCACCACTTTGCCGCGCAGGGACTCAGCCGTCAGTTCCGGCGAGTTCAGCCACTGCACCGCGCCGGACAGCGACGGCATCGCGCCTTTGCCGGCTTCGTCTTCGGTCGAGTCCGCACGGACTTTGCTGACGAAGTAGTCCACCACCTTCGGCACGTTTTCCAGCACGCTTTTCTCGACCGACGCCACGCCTTGGGACGAGGTGTTGGCCAGCAGCAGATTATCGGCACCGGTGGCGATCACCGCCGCCGTCGCCAGCACCGCGACACCCGCACCGCGACGGAACCAGCCGGTGAACGGAATCGACGGTTTCAGCCGGTTGACCAGCCCGCGACCGGCGAAGATCAGCGTCCCCAGCGACAACGCACTGCCCGCACCGTAGGCCAGCAGCAACAGGCTGGTCTGGGCGTTGGCGCCTTGCAGCATGGCGCCGGTAAGGATCACGCCGAGGATCGGCCCGGCGCACGGCGCCCACAACAGACCGGTGGCGACACCAATCATGATCGACGCCATCGGGCCGGCTTTTTTCCGGCTGTCCGGGTCGAGGCGATTGCCCAGCAGCACGAAGGGCCGGGCCAGCCAGTCACCGATACGGGCGGAAATCAGCGACAGCGCAAACAGCACCATCACCGCCAGCGCAATGTGGCGACCGGTGTTGCTGGCCTGGATCACCCACTCGCTGCTGACCACCGCCAGACTGGAGATCAGGGCAAAGGTCAGGGCCATGCCGCCGAGGGTCAGCAGGATCGAAGAACGGGTGCGGTCGGCACCGGCGAACAGAAACGGCACCACCGGCAGAATGCACGGACTGAGGACAGTCAACAGACCGCCCAGGAAAGCGATGAGAAACATGAGGTTCACCTTTTGAATGAGGGGTGGTCTGTTGAGTGGTTCGGGGGCCGCCCGTTACGGGCAGCACCCTTCAATCCTCAAGCCGTCTGGTTCTCCAGCCATTGGCTTTGCGGCGTACGGCTGGCACCGTTTTCAGCCACCATCTGGCCTTGCGGCGTATGGCTGGAACCGTCGGCGGCCAGTGTCTGGCCCTGTGGCGTGCGGCTGGAGCCGTCGGCAGCCAGTGTTTGGCCTTGTGGCGTACGACTGGAACCGTCGGCGGCGATCAGGCCGTCGCTGCCCGGCTTGGCCACTGGAGCCAGTTGGAAGCAGGTGCTGCTGCCACAGCTGTTCTGTTCGACAGCGGCGTTGGCGTGGGCCGCGACGCCGGCGAGGGAGAAGGCAACAGCGGTCAGATAGCGCGATACGTTGTTCATGGCGATGTTCCTTTTATAGAGGTGGGTAATCAGTTGTCTTCGTTGCAGCCGTCGGCGAATTTGCGGTAGTCGAGCACCTGGGTCTTGCCGGCCGAGTCGAGGTAGGTCAGGCGGGCGTCGACGATGCCGCAGGTCATCGAGTTGTCCTGTTTCAGCGACACCACTTTCTGGATGTCCAGGTGGCTGCCGTAGGAGTAGGTTTGCGGGGTGACATCGGCTTCGGCGCGGGCCGACAGGGTGCAGATGTTCAAAGCGGCAAACAGGCAAGCGGCAGCGATCGATTTGGTCTTGGTGTTCATGGCGTTTTCCTCGGGGCTTCAATGGTTGAATCGTTGATTTGGCCGAGGCGTTCTGTGTGTGCCTCGATGGAGCTCATTTAAAGCTCGCGAGGTATCGCGCATGTGTCGGCAAATGCCGTGTATAAATCGCTACGTATCCGCACGCGCCCGGGATACACAGCGATACAAAACCCTGTAAAAATCCGCTTTTTGCGTCGGCGTGTATCCGTCACAGCGCTGGATACACTGCAATACAAAGGCAGGCAGGCGGCCTCGCGCAGGCTCGATAGACTGCCCGGCAATCCCCTTTGATTGAGGTTTGGCCCCATGGAACATGTCGATCACATCCTGATCGTCGACGACGACCGCGAGATTCGCGAACTGGTCGGCAATTACCTGAAGAAGAACGGCCTGCGCACCACAGTGGTTGCCGATGGCCGGCAGATGCGCAGTTTTCTGGAAGCCAACACCGTCGACCTGATCGTGCTCGACATCATGATGCCCGGCGACGACGGCTTGCTGCTGTGCCGCGAATTACGCTCGGGCAAACACAGGGCCACGCCGATCCTGATGCTCACCGCGCGCAACGATGAAACCGACCGCATCCTCGGTCTGGAAATGGGCGCCGACGACTACCTGACCAAACCCTTCGCCGCACGCGAGCTGCTCGCGCGGATCAATGCCGTGCTGCGGCGCACACGGATGCTGCCGCCGAATCTGGTGGTCACCGAAAGCGGTCGGCTGCTGGCGTTCGGTCGCTGGCAGCTCGACACGTCGGCCCGGCATCTGCTGGACACCGACGGCACCATGGTCGCGCTCAGTGGCGCGGAATACCGTTTGTTGCGGGTGTTCCTCGACCATCCGCAACGGGTGCTGAGCCGCGATCAGTTGCTCAACCTGACCCAGGGCCGCGACGCCGATCTGTTCGACCGTTCCATCGATCTGCTGGTCAGCCGTCTGCGCCAGCGCCTGCTGGATGACGCCCGCGAACCGGCCTACATCAAGACCGTGCGCAGCGAAGGCTATGTGTTTTCGCTGCCGGTCGAAGTCCTCGGAGCCCCCGCATGAATGTCGCCCTGCGCTGGCCGCGCACCCTCGCCTCCCGCTTGTCGCTGATTTTCCTGATCGGCCTGATCCTCGCTCAGGCGCTGTCGTTCGGCGCGCAATATTACGAGCGCTACGAAAGCGCGAAGAACACCATGCTCGGCAACCTCGAAACCGACGTCTCGACCTCGATTGCCATCCTCGACCGCCTGCCCGCCGAAGAGCGCCCGATGTGGCTCAAGCGCCTGGCCCGCAAGAATTACGGCTATCTGCTGAGCGAGGGTGAACCGGGCACACCGCTGGATCCGCAGGACGTGCCGATTGCCGTCACCTCGATTACCGATGCAATTGGCGAGGCCTATCCGCTGACGTTCACCGACATTCCCGGCCCGAAAAAACACTTTCAGGGCCACCTGCGCCTGAGCGACGGCAGCCCGGTGACCATCGATGTGCGTCCGTCGATGGTGCCGCTGTCGCCGTGGCTGCCGGTGGTGTTGCTCGGACAACTGGCGCTGATGCTCGCCTGCACCTGGCTGGCGGTGCGCATCGCCATCCGCCCCCTCACCCGCCTCGCCAACGCGGTGGAAACCCTCGACCCCAACGCCCACCCGATCAACCTCGACGAAAAAGGCCCGAATGAAGTGGCCTACGCCGCCCGCGCCTTCAACTCGATGCAGGCGCGCATCGCCGCGTACCTGAAAGAGCGCATGCAACTGCTGGCGGCGATCTCCCACGACCTGCAAACCCCGATCACCCGCATGAAACTGCGGGCGGAGTTCATGGACGATTCGGCCGAGAAAGACAAACTGTGGAACGACCTCGGCGAGATGGAACATCTGGTGCGCGAAGGCGTGGCCTATGCCCGCAGCATCCACGGCTCGACCGAGGAAAGCCGACGCACCAATCTGGATTCGTTCCTCGACAGCCTGGTGTTCGACTATCAGGACATGGGCAAGGAAGTGCAATTGAGCGGCAAGAGTGAGGCGGTCATCGACACCCGCCCCCACGCGTTGCGCCGGGTGCTGGTCAACCTGACCGACAACGCGCTGAAGTTCGCGGGGGCTGCCGAGTTGCTGATTCAACGGGACAAGAACGGCCTTTCGATCAAGGTCATGGATCGCGGCCCGGGCATCGCCGAAGAAGAACTGGCCCAGGTGATGGAGCCGTTCTACCGCGTGGAAAACTCTCGTAACCGCAGCACTGGCGGCACCGGGCTGGGGCTGGCGATTGCCCAGCAACTGGCGATGGCGCTGGGCGGTTCGCTGAATCTGAGCAACCGTGAAGGTGGCGGGTTTTGTGCGGAGCTGAAGTTACCCCTGCACACCTAAACCAAACATAAATTCCTGTGGGAGCGGGCTTGCCCGCGAAGGCGTCTGTTCAGTCGATGAATACATTGACTGTACCGGCCTCTTCGTCGGATCGCCGCCCGGACCAAGCCCGCTCCCACAGGATTTGCGGTGTTTGCGAAATCAGGTAATGCCTAACACACCGTCCTCATGCATCTGCCGCAACAACGCCAGACCGCTGTCCATGAACGATGCCGTTACCGGCAAACCCGCCTCCATCGCCAGCCCTTCCAGTTGTTCATGACCGTTCAGCGCAGGGAACTCGCCAATGCGCTGCAACAACCGCCAGGCCAGCGGACTCAGCTCGGAAAACTTCACGTTCCAGTCCGTCGTGCGCCGTACCAACAAAAGCGTCGGCTGGGCTGGTGGCGTGGCCGGTTGATGATCCGGCCCCAGCATCTGCACCGGCCAGGTGTACGCCAACGGCCAGGCCAGTGCCGAAACCTGCAACGACCGCTCCAGCAACTGCGCCGGATCGCTCGCGGGCAAGGCTTCGGCGTCGGACTGCTGCAACACCATTTCCACCCATTCGTAATGCGCCAACTCCACCAGAAAAGCCGGCCATTTAATGTCGCCCAATACGGCCGGCTCCGAGGCGAGGTAACCGACGAACTCCTCAGCGATCTCGCCGAATTTCGGCGTCTGCGCGCGGTAGTCCCGCAGGAAACCGCGGATCAACGTGCGCCAGCGTTCCTGGCCGATGATCCGGATCAGCACCGGAAACGTACCGCCCAGCAGTTGCGAGACATTGTTGAACACCAGGTCGCGATAGACATTGACCCGCGCCGCGTTCATGTCAGCCGGCGGCGCTTCATGGTCTGGATCGCGCAAATAGCGGGTCAACGCCTGTTGTTGCAGCAGAAGATTATCCACGCGAGCCTCCTTCGGCTTGCAGGCGGCGGATGGTTTGCAACTCGGCCACCAGTTCAGAAAACGCCGGGAAATTGAAATCCCGTTCCAGCAAGGTTGGCTGCGCACCGAATCGGCCATAAGCGTCGGCCAGCAACGACCAGACCACCGGTTTGACCGAGGCACCATGGGTGTCGATCTTCAACGTGTCGGACTCGTCGAAATGCCCCGCCACGTGCATCCCGACCACCCGGCCCGGCTCGATGGCAGCCAGAAATGTCTGCGGATCGAAACCGTGGTTGATCGAATTGACGTAGACGTTGTTGACGTCCAGCAGCAGATCGCAATCGGCCTCGCGCAGCACGGCGTTGGTGAAGGTCACTTCGTCCATGTCCTGCCGGGGCGCGGCGTAGTAGGAAACGTTTTCCACCGCCAGCCGCCGGCCGAGAATGTCCTGGGCCTGGCGGATCCGCGCGGCGACGTGGTGTACCGCCTCTTCGGTGAACGGCAACGGCAGCAGGTCGTAGAGGTGACCGTCGTCGCTGCAATAACTCAGGTGCTCGCTGTACAGCGGCACCTTGTGATGATCGAGAAAGGCCCGCACTTCCCGGAGAAAACCGACGTCCAGCGGCGCCGAGCCACCGAGCGACAACGACAATCCGTGGCAGGACAACGGATACCGCTCGGCCAGCTCACGCAACGCGGCGCCATGGGCACCGCCGACGCCGATCCAGTTTTCCGGGGCGACTTCCAGAAAATCGAAATCGCCGGTGCGGGCGGCTTGCAGGTCTTTCATCAGGCCGCGACGCAGGCCGAGGCCGACGCTGGCCTGCAAGGTGGGGTGGGGAATCTGCATGGGCAAGATCTCTGCTGAGGAGCCGCCGGGTGTGGCGACTGACAGGCTCAGTTAAACCGGCGGGTGTATCGCGGCTATGTGGCCAATGCGCGGGAAGTGGCGGGTTTTGTATCGGCGGTGAGTCTGTACACAGTGGGATACAGAACTGCTGCCTTCTTAGCGAACGGCGAGTTACGAATTCATTGACGTATTCGCCGGTTTTCGTTAGCTTTGCCCCCATCGAAGCGACTGACCAGATGAGATTGAGCGCTTCCCAGCAGCGAGAGCTGTAACCGCGCAAGGCGGTTCGCAAGTGGTGTCTGGATCTGCTTTACCGAATCGAAAAAGGCGCCTTTGGCGCCTTTTTTCGTTTCTGGGGTCAGCGTTTGGTGGAGGTCGGTTGACGAAGGTAGACCTTACCGCACAGCAGCATAAATCCCATTTTCCCGAATAGCCTGGGCGGCTTTTCAGTCTGGTGGTAGGCGCTTTCCACGACCAGATTGAGATCTTGCGGCTTCCCTTCTGCAGCACGGCGTAACTCAAAAAAGACATGGTAGGGCCCGCTCGGATCCTCAATCGTGATGGAGTACGCCCAGTTTCGCATCGCCGCCGTTTCACGGACCTTCGCCTGTGGATGATTCAACGCCTTGATCACTGGCGGCAGTGACAGTGAAAGGCGGTAGCGGATCATGCAAAAGGTACGCTGGCGCTGGGCATGGTCGAGCAGGATTGGCTCTTCAGCCGGATGTAAAGTTTGATCGTAACCCTTGCTGAAACAATGATTCGTAAAAGTGACATGCACGCGTAAATCACGCTTCGCCAATTGGCTCTGAATCGTGAATGTAAAGGGTTCGAGATGAGAAAGGTTGTACGTCAATCCGCCTATGCACAGCGGTGGAAAGTAGGCGGTCAATTCGCTCTCCGTTGCATCCAATGCATTAATTTATTGCTGCGCTTTGGCTCACGTTCACCATTGGTGAGTAACTCGGCAAGAAGACAGAGCTCATACCTTGTAGCGGGGACGGTTTCTCGGCGGATGCAATCAGTCTGTGCGAGGAAGTGGCTTCGGACTTCGCAGATAAACAAAGACTTCAGCACTCAAAAGTCCTTGCCTCGACCGAGTCGATTCAGAATATGGGATAGCGTCACGTCGAAGGTGTAGGCAACGTCTGCGTGTTGCGTAAGGAAGTGCGCCTATCGTGCTTTTCAGCAGACGTCGTCTTGCTGGCCTTTCTTTCAGCGCAGGCGTCCCCGTCAAAAAAAGCGCTGGAACTGGCCTTCGATCTGCCGGCCTTGTTAGGGCGTATCCACGCACCGTCGCGATACACAACGATTCACAGCCTCGAAATCAACGCAACCCGCTCCCACCGGCGCCAACAGCGGCTAGACTCAATCAGTACCCAGTCGAGGGGGACGCAGGACAGCAGTGTCGCCCTGCCCGTTTCCACGACCACCGCCCGGTGGTGAATGCCTCGACCCCCAACGCCACCGGACTGTGATCCTGTCAAAGGAGCACATGAAATGGACGAGGCCAGACTCAACGAATTCATGGGCAAACTGGTCAACGACATGGGCGGCGCGGCGATGCTGGCCAATGTCATTGTCGGCGAAGAACTCGGCCTGTATCGGGCGATGGCCGACAGCCAGCCGGTCAGCCCCGAATCCCTCGCAGCAAAAACCACCTGCAACCCGCGACTGGTGCGCGAATGGCTGAGCGCCCACGCGGCGTCCGGCTACATGGAACACCACGACGGCAAGTTTCGTCTGCCGGAAGAACAGGCGCTGGCCCTGGCCAAGGAAGATTCGCCGGTGTACGTGGCCGGCGGCCTCGGGGTGGTGGCGTCGTTTTTCCATGACAAGGACAAACTGGTCAAAGCCATGCGCGGCAACGGCGCCCTGCCCTGGGGCGATCACCATCCGTGCATGTTCACCGGCACCGAACGATTCTTCCGCCCCGGCTACAAGGGGCATTTGATCGCCGAGTGGCTGCCGGCGCTGGACGGTGTGGTGGCCAAACTCGAAGAAGGCGCCAAGGTCGCCGACATCGGCTGCGGTCACGGTGCGTCCACGGTGATCATGGCTCAGGCCTATCCCAACTCGCGGTTCGTCGGCTTCGACTATCACGCGCCTTCGATCACCGTCGCCACCCAACGGGCCGAAGAAGGCGGCGTTAGCAGTCGCGCGCGGTTCTTCCAGGGCACCGCGAAAAGCTATCCCGGCGATGACTATGACCTGATCTGCTATTTCGACTGCCTGCACGACATGGGCGATCCGGTCGGCGCTGCCAAACATGCCTTTGAATCCCTGAAAGACGACGGCACCGTGCTGCTGGTCGAGCCGTTTGCCAACGACACCCTGGACGAAAACATCACGCCGGTCGGGCGCTTGTTCTATGCCGCGTCGACGTTCATCTGCACGCCAAACTCGCTGTCCCAGGAAGTGGGACTCGGTCTCGGTGCGCAGGCGGGCGAGTCGCGCTTGCGCAAAGTGTTTACCGAAGCGGGCTTCAAACACTTCCGGCGGGCGACGCAGACGCCGTTCAACCTGATTCTGGAGGCTCGCAAGTAACCTCGGCAGCGGACGCCTCTGAAAAGAGGCGTCCGTCGGTGCTAACCTGCAAGGCACTTACAGCCTGCGGAGCGCTGATCATGCTCGACCGTCCCCTCCCCGACCCGCTCGACTATCTGCAACAGGTCATGGCCGACGGCGACTTCATTGTGCTGACCGGCGCCGGCATCAGCACGCCGTCAGGCATCCCGGATTATCGCGACACTGACGGCGTACGCCGTGGCCGGCAGCCGATGATGTACCAGGAATTCCTCGCCGCCCCGGAATCGCGCCGCCGCTATTGGGCCCGGGCCATGCTCGGCTGGCCGCGCGTACGTCAGGCGCGGCCGAACGCCGCCCATGAGGCGCTGGCCAGTCTGCAAAGCCACGGGCGGATTGGCGGCCTGATTACCCAGAATGTCGACACCCTGCACGATCAGGCTGGCAGTCACGACGTCATCGAGCTGCACGGCAGCCTGCACCGGGTGCTGTGTCTGGATTGCGGCCAGCGCAGCGAGCGGGATTCGATTCAGCACTTGATGGAAACGCAGAATCCATATCTGGCGGGTGTCGATGCCGTGCAGGCACCGGACGGCGACACCCTGCTCGACCCGGCCTTCGAGGCACGCTTTCAGGTGCCGCATTGCCCGCATTGCGCTGGCGAGCGGATGAAACCGGATGTGGTGTTTTTTGGTGAGAACGTGGCGCAGCCGACAGCGGCGCGGGCCATGGCGCTGGCGGAAAATGCCGCCGGGATGCTGGTGGTCGGTTCGTCGCTGATGGCGTATTCGGCGTTTCGCCTGTGCCGGGTGATTGCGGATCGGGGCAAGCCGCTGATTGCGATCAATCTGGGGAAGACGCGGGCGGATGAGTTGCTGGATTTGAAGATTGAAGCGTCCTGCGAACAGCTATTGCCGCTACTGACACAACGCCTGACTTCGTGACCTCCCAAAGTCAGTGCTCAGCCTTGAGAATGTCAAAAAGCGCCTGCGCCGCCGCCGACAATTCATTCCCCGGATCCGTCAGCACGCCAATCGCCCGCTCCACCACCGGCTCGTGCAAGGTCAGGCAATGCGCGCCCAGTTCGCGCATCTGCCCGGCACACAACGCCGGCACCGCACTCACGCCCAGCCCGCTCGCCACCATCCGCCCGACCGTCGCCAGTTGATGGCTTTCAAATTCCACCGGCAGTTTCATCCCTCGGGCCTGCAAGTGTTCTTCCAGCATCACCCGAACCGTGGATGGTCGTTGCAGGGTGATGAACGGTTCCTGCAACAAGGTCTGCCAATCAATGTCGCTCCGGGTGGCCAGCGGCGAATCCTGCGGCACGACGGCGACGAAGCGATCCCGGTAAAGCGGCGTGAAGGTCAGCGAGGTGCTCTGCATCGGCTCGAAGGCCACGCCGAGTTCCACCTGACGATCGCGGACCATTTCCAGCACTTGCTCGTTGATCACGTCGTTGACCGTGACGTTGACGTTCGGATAACGCGCGCGGAAGGTCTTGAGGATCGGCGGCAGCAGGTTGCCGGCAAACGATGGCATCGCCGCCAGCGTCACCCGCCCGCGCTGAAGGCTGAAGCGCTGGCGCATTTCGTCTTCGGCGTTGTCCCAGTCGGCGATCAGGCGCCGGGCCAGCGGCAGCAGCGATTCGCCCTCCGGGGTCAACGCCACGTTGCGCGTGTTGCGGCTGAACAGGCGCCCGCCCAGGTCTTCTTCCAGCGCCTTGATGGTCAGGCTCAGCGCCGATTGCGAGAGGTGCAGGCGCTCGCAGGCCACGGCGAAGCTCAGGCTCTGGGCCACGGCAAGAAAGGCGCGGATCTGCTTGATGGTCATGAACGATTCACTCAAGGGACTAAGCTGAACACCTCATTGATCGTTCCCACGTCGAGGCGTCGAACCGTCTGCGTGGTAACGCAGCCCGTGACGCTCCGCGTCACTGGGACGCGGAGCGTCCCTAGAGGCATTCCCACGCAGAGCGTGGGAACGATCAACGAGGTTAATTATTGAGCTTTATCAATCAATCAACCTTAAAAATCAACTTAACAAATATATCCTTCAGCGCGACACTCCAGTCATTCGGCTAGCCAGCCGCCCGACAAACAATAAAAGAGGTGCATATGGCAGGTTTCGACAAGCGCGTGTATTCCTACGAGGAAGCCATGGCAGGTCTTGAAGACGGCATGACCGTGATCGCCGGCGGCTTCGGCCTGTGCGGCATTCCGGAAAACCTGATCGCCGAGATCAAGCGCAAGGGCACCCGCGACCTCACCGTCGTCTCCAACAACTGCGGCGTTGATGGCTTCGGCCTCGGCGTGCTGCTGACCGACCGCCAGATCAGCAAGGTGGTCGCCTCCTACGTCGGCGAAAACAAACTGTTCGAAGAGCAACTGCTCAAAGGCGACATCGAAGTCGTCCTGACTCCGCAAGGCACCCTCGCCGAAAAAATGCGCGCAGGCGGCGCCGGCATCCCGGCCTTTTTCACCGCAACCGGCGTCGGCACTCCGGTTGCCGAAGGCAAGGAAGTGCGTGAATTCCACGGTCGCAAGTACCTGATGGAAGAGTCCATCACCGGCGACTTCGCCATCGTCAAAGGCTGGAAAGCCGACCACTTCGGCAACGTCATCTACCGCCACACCGCCCAGAACTTCAACCCGCTGGCCGCCACCGCCGGCAAGATCACCGTGGTCGAAGTCGAAGAAATCGTCGAACCCGGCGAGCTGGATCCGGCACACATCCACACGCCCGGCATCTACGTCGACCGGGTCATTTGCGGCACGTTCGAAAAACGCATCGAACAACGCACCATCCGCAAATAATCCAGGCTGACGGAGAACAAGAACATGGCACTTACCCGCGAACAAATGGCTCAACGCGTCGCCCGCGAAATGCAGGACGGCTACTACGTGAACCTCGGCATCGGCATTCCGACCCTGGTCGCCAACTACATCCCCGAAGGCATGGAAGTCATGCTGCAATCGGAAAACGGCCTGCTCGGCATGGGCCCTTTCCCGACTGAAGACACCATCGATGCCGACATGATCAACGCCGGCAAGCAGACCGTGACCGCGCGTATCGGCGCTTCGATCTTCAGCTCTGCCGAATCCTTCGCAATGATCCGTGGCGGTCATGTCGACCTGACCGTACTTGGCGCCTTCGAAGTGGACGTGCAAGGCAACATCGCCTCATGGATGATCCCCGGCAAACTGGTCAAGGGCATGGGCGGTGCGATGGACCTCGTAGCCGGCGCCGACAACATCATCGTCATCATGACCCACGCCTCCAAGGACGGTGAGTCCAAGTTGCTGAGCCAGTGCAGCCTGCCGCTGACCGGCGCCGGCTGCATCAAGCGCGTCCTGACCGACCTTGCGTACCTGGAAATCGAAAATGGCGCTTTTGTCCTCAAGGAACGCGCACCTGGCGTCAGCGTCGAGGAAATCGTCGCCAAAACCGCTGGTAAACTGATCGTCCCGGATCACGTACCGGAAATGCAGTTCGCTGCCGAGTGAGGAATTCGAAAATGCAAGACGTCGTCATTGTTGCCGCCACGCGTACCGCGATCGGCAGTTTCCAGGGATCGCTGGCCACCGTCTCCGCCGTGGATCTGGGCGCAGCGGTCATCCGCCAGTTGCTTGAGCAGACCGGTCTGGACGGTGCTCAGGTCGATGAAGTGATCATGGGCCAGGTGCTGACCGCCGGCGCCGGCCAGAACCCGGCGCGCCAGTCGGCGATCAAGGCCGGCCTGCCGCACGCCGTACCGGCCATGACCCTGAACAAGGTTTGCGGCTCGGGCCTCAAGGCCCTGCACCTCGGCGCCCAGGCGATCCGTTGCGGCGACGCGGACGTGATCATCGCCGGCGGCCAGGAAAACATGAGTCTGGCCAACTACGTCATGCCGGGCGCGCGCACCGGCCTGCGCATGGGTCACGCGCAAATCGTCGACACCATGATCAGCGATGGCCTGTGGGATGCGTTCAACGATTACCACATGGGCATCACCGCCGAAAACCTGGTCGAGAAGTACGAGATCAGCCGCGAGCAGCAGGACGCCTTCGCTGCCGCGTCGCAACAGAAAGCCGCCGCTGCCATCGAGGCCGGCCGGTTTGTCGATGAAATCACCCCGATCCTGATCCCGCAGCGCAAAGGCGATCCGGTGGCGTTCAAGGTTGACGAGCAGCCACGCGGCGACACCACCGCCGAATCCCTGGCCAAACTGCGTCCGGCTTTCAAGAAGGACGGCAGCGTCACCGCTGGCAACGCCTCTTCGCTGAACGACGGCGCGGCTGCGGTCATTCTGATGAGCGCCGAAAAAGCCAAGGCCCTGGGCCTGCCGGTACTGGCGAAAATCGCTGCCTACGCCAACGCCGGCGTTGACCCGGCGATCATGGGCATCGGCCCGGTGTCGGCCACTCGTCGCTGCCTGGACAAGGCCGGCTGGAGCATCGGCCAGCTCGATCTGATCGAAGCCAACGAAGCCTTCGCCGCGCAATCGCTGGCGGTGGCCAAGGATCTGCAATGGGATCTGGACAAGGTCAACGTCAACGGCGGCGCCATCGCTCTCGGTCACCCGATCGGTGCATCGGGCTGCCGTGTGCTGGTGACTTTGCTGCATGAAATGATCAAGCGTGATGCGAAAAAGGGTCTGGCGACCCTGTGCATCGGCGGCGGTCAAGGCGTGGCCCTGGCGCTGGAACGCGCTTAAACGCAAAGAGCAATAACAGACAGCGGGTGGATCCACGACATCCGCTCGCTGTCTGCCGCAAAAAAACTGTGGGAGCGAGCTTGCTCGCGATGACGGCGGCACAGTCAACATTATTGTTGAATGTAAAGCCACTTTCGCGAGCAAGCTCGCTCCCACTTTGGTTTGAGTTCAGCAATCGAATCAGGCGAACTTCACCAGATTCAGCACCGGCAACGGCCCGCCCGGGAACTGCACCAGTCGCGCACCCACGCTTAACTCGCCCAGATCGATACCGAAGAAGCCGAGCTGATCGATCAGCGTACCCACTTCAGCCTTGGCTTGCGCATCATCCCCGGACAGGAACAACACACGCTTGCCGCCCTCCGACGCCGGATCCGCTTCCAGCAAACGCGCCAGCAAGTGGTTGAACGCCTTGACCACCCGCGCGCCCGGCACCCATTCGGCGAACACTTCGCTGGACGGCCGCCCCTGCAAGTCCACCGGTTTGAACGACGGCGCTTCAATCGAGTTGTTGGCGTCGATGACGATCCGCCCGCCGAAGTCCGGCAGCCCGGCCAGTGCCGTCGGCAATTTCGACCAGTTCACCGCGACCAGCACAATGTCCTGGGCGGCGGCTTCTTCACGGGTAACGGCGCGGGCGGTCGGGCCGAGTTCTGCGACCAGTTCGGCCAGGGTCTCCGGCCCGCGACTGTTGGCGATGACCAACGGGGTGCCCTGACGCGACAAGGCTTTGGCAAACGCTGAACCGATGGCGCCGGCGCCGATGATTCCGATAGTGCTCATGGTGTTCTCCTCAAAGTGGGGTAAGACTCGAAACGAATCTTGCGCTTGCCATTCCCACTTGATTAGCCGGTAATGCCTTAAATGATCTTCAAGCATCGCTATCAGGTCGAACCTATGGAAACCCTTGCCAATCTGGAATCTTTCGTCCGCAGCGCCGAGACCGGCAGTTTCTCCGCCGCCGCACGGTTGCTGGCGCTAACCCCGGCGGCGGTCAGTCGCAACGTGGCGATTCTTGAACGCAACCTCGGCGTGCGGCTGTTTCAGCGCTCGACCCGCAAGCTGTCGCTGACCGAGGCCGGTGAAGGTTTTCTGGCGAGCATCGGCGGCAATCTCGATGCCTTGCAGGCCGCGATTGCGACGGTGGCGACCGAGCGCGGCGAGCCGGCGGGCGTGCTCAAGGTCAGCCTGCCGCCGACGTTCGGCATCGATCACATGCTGCCGCTGCTGCCGGAGTTTCTGGCGCGCTATCCGCTGATTCGCCCGGAATGGCACTTCGAGAATCGTCAGGTGGATTTGATCGCCGAGGGCTACGACGTGGCGATCGGCGGCGGATTCGAACTGACGCCCGGCGTGGTCGCCCGGCCATTGTCGTCCGCCGAAGTGCTCGCGGTGGCGTCGCCGGCGTATCTGGCCGGACGTGCCCTGCCGCAACATCCGGCTGATCTCGCCGATCACCACGGCATCGTCATGCGCGGCCTGCGCACCGGGCGCCTGCGCCAATGGCAGATGCACAACGAAACCGGCGAACAGGCCAGCGCCCTGCTCAACCCGAACATCGTGCTGAATGACCCGATGGCCATGCGCACCGCTGCGCTGTTGGGTCTGGGTGTGACGATGCTGGTGCTGCCCGATGTCAGCGCGCAGATCGAACGCGGTGAGCTGGTGCGGCTGCTGCCCGACTGGCAGTGCGATGCCGGGGCGATTTCGCTGTACTACCCGAGCCGCACCTTGCTGCCGGCCAAGACCCGGGTGTTCATTGATTTTGTGGTCGAGGCGTTTGGCTGATGATCGTAATGATCCCTCCCACGCTTCACGCATGATCGTTCCCACGCTCTGCGTGGGAATGCAGCCGGGGACGCTCTGCGTCCCATTGGAACCCGGAGAGTGGGGCCGATCACGCCGATTACGCCGCCAATTGCAGAATCAGCCAGGCATTCGCCCCGCTGATCACCACAAACAATCCCCACGCTAGCAGGCGCGTCGGCCAGCGATTCACAAACGGCCCCATCAACTGTTTGTCGTTAGTCATGCGAATCAGCGGATACAGCGCAAACGGCAGTTGCAGGCTCAACACCACCTGGCTCAGCACCAGCAACTTGCCCACCGCGCCGTCGCCCATCAGCCACACGCCGATGAATGCCGGGATCAGCGCCAGCCCGCGGGTGATCAGGCGCCGCTGCCAGCAGGGAATCCGCAGGTTCAAATAGCCTTCCATGATCACTTGCCCGGCGATGGTGCCGGTGAAGGTCGAACTCTGCCCCGACGCCAGCAGCGCCACTCCGAACAGCACGCTAGCCAGCGCGCCGCCCACCAGCGGATCGAGCAAATGATAGGCATCCTGGATGTCGACCACGTCGGTATGCCCGGACTGATGAAAGGCAGCCGCCGCGAGAATCAGGATCGCCGCGTTGACCAGCAACGCCAGCGCCAGCGAACCGATGGTGTCGATGCGCGCCAGTTTCACCGCGTCCTGCTTGCTGGCCAGATCCTTGCCGATCAGCCGTGTCTGCACGATCGACGTGTGCAGGTACAGGTTGTGCGGCATGACGGTGGCGCCGAGGATGCCGATGGCCAGGTACAACGGCGCGGCATCGCTGATCGCCGACAGTGACGGTTTGAAGCTTTGGGCGACGTCCGGCCAGTACGGTTTGATCAACAGCAATTCAACAAAGAAGCACGCGCCGATGGTGCCCACCAGCACCAGCATGATCGCCTCCAGCCGGCGGAAACCACGGTTTTGCAGGGCCAGCACCAGCAACGTATCGAATGCGGTCAGGGCGATGCCGAACGTCAGCGAACACCCCAGCAACAGGTGAAACGCCAGCGCGCAGCCGAGTACTTCCGCAAGGTCGGTGGCGATGATCGAGATTTCCGCCAGCACCCATTGCAGCCGCGCCGTCGGAGTGCTGTAGCGTTCGCGGGACAGCTGCGCCAGATCGCGCCCGGTGGCGATGCCCAATCGCGAGCACAGGCATTGCACAACCATGCCCGCCAGACTCGCCAGCAACACCACGAACAACAGGCTGTAGCCGAAGCGCGAACCGGCCTCGATCGCGGTGGCCCAGTTGCCCGGATCCATATAGCCGATCGACACCAGCAAACCGGGGCCGGCAAAGCGCAGCACGCGTTTGAAGAACGAGGCATTGGGATCGACCGGAACACTGCCGGCTACTTCCGGCGGGCAGAACGGCGCGGTGGCGATTTTGGGCAAACTGAATTTCACGCACACATCCAGAAACAAGTCGAAAGACGCAGCTTAGACGTTTCAGTCGACGTGCCCAAGCGCAGATGTGCTGCGTTCAGGGTTTACCGTTGCCAAGCAATTGCTGGCGCAGCTCGGGACTGCGCGTACGCGGGTCGAGCCAGATGTCGAAAAACGCCCGGGCAAACTGCGGATCGTCGATTTCATGCTGCAATTGTTGGCCGACAAAGAACCGCGCACCCTGCCCCGGCAGGTACACCCCGGTGATCCGCGTGCCGGCCTGAACATCAACGAACGATTGCTGCATCTGGGTTTGCCACACGGCCAGTTGCACCGGGCTGAGGGAAGCACCGGCCAGACGCCTGATCTCATCGACGCTGGCCTTCACCAGGTCATCGCGGGAAATGGAGCGCCGGTAGATCAGCTCAAGTGCAAAGGGCTGCCCATCGGCCAGCGGTCGCGCCGCGCTCCACAACCGGGCGTTGTAGACGTCGAAACCGAACACGCTGAAATCGCCGGTGCCGATGATCTGTGCGCCGGGCACCGCGTCCTGCCAACTGGCCCAGGTGGGGGTCAGCAACAAGGCCCACAAGCCGATCCCGCAGCATCCACGCAACACCTTCGGTGTACTGCTCATCGCGGCATCGACTCCGGTAAACCCTGATACTCAGAGCATAGCCCGCTATCGCGCTCGGCATTTTGTATACATCTTTTGCATACAAGTGCAGCAATCCGTTCACGACAATGCTAACGTGGCCCTCATTCAACCCCACGGAGACACCTGCGTGCTGATCCTCAAACTGCTGCTGATTCCCGGTTTTTTGCTGCTGATTTCCCTGGCCGGGAAGCGTTGGGGCCCCAGCGTTGCCGGTTGGCTGTCGGGATTGCCGGTGGTGGTCGGGCCGATTCTGTTTTTCCTCGCCATCGAGCAAGGGCCGGCGTTTGCCGCGCAATCGGCGGTCGCGGCGCTGTCGGCCATGTTTGCGATGATCGCGTTTTGCGTCACTTATGCGCAGGTGGCGCAGCGGGCGAACTGGCCGCTGGCATTGGTGGTTTCGTTATCGGTCTGGGCCGTGCTGGCGTTGATCCTGTCGCTGATACCGGCCTCTCTGCCCTTCTCGATTGCCGCCGCTGCAACTGCCCTTCTCGCCGCGCCATACCTGTTCCCCAAGGTGCAACCGGTGGTCGGTGGCTCGGCGCCGAAGTCGGACAAACTGGTCTGGCGGATGATCGCCGGGGCCGCGTTGACGCTGGTGGTGACGATGCTGGCCAGCACCGTCGGCGAACGCTGGAGCGGTCTGCTCGCGGTGTTCCCGGTGCTCGGCAGCGTGATGGCGGTGTTTTCCCAGCAGACCCGTGGCCCGGCGTTTACCGCCGCGTTGTTGCGGGCGACAGCGACGGGGATGTATTCGTTTTCGGCGTTTTGTCTGGTGCTGGCGCTGACGGTTCCCAATCTGGGTTTCGGCGGTTTCGTGGTGGCCGTGGCCGTTTCGGTGGCGATGCTGGGCGTCACCCGGCAGTTGCTGGCCAAACCCGCGCCGGCACCGTCGCCGAACTGAGCCCGCCCGGACAAACCGCTCTGGAGTGCCGGGTGTGCTCCGTGGGATGATCGCCGCCCAAGCGCGACCATCCCTCGGAGATTCGAATGTCATTGCTTAGCAAGAAAGCCGTCGTCCTGTTGTTGGCGGCGGTGGCCGGTTTCGGCGCCATCAATGCTCAGGCAGCCAAGGCCAAAGAGAAGGCTGTCACCGAGAAGGTCTCGATGCTCGACGGCAAATTCAGTTTTGTCCTGCCCAAGGGCTTTGTCGGCGACCCGCTGCCGGCCGGGCCGACCGGTGCCAAGGGCACCATGTACAGCAACGATGCCACCAAGACTGTGGTCATCGTCGCCGAAAACCAGATTCCCGAAGGCAACAACGTCAAGGACAACGACAGTGCGTTCCTCGACGGCACCGTCTCCGATTTCATCGACGCCCAGCGCAAAGCCCTGCCGGACTTCAACAAACTCAGCGAAAAGAGCCTGACCCAGAAAGGTAACGGCCTGGGCTTGCGTCAGGTCGACAGCACCGCCACCCAGGGCGGCGGCCAGACCCTCAACACCACGTTGCTGGCCGGTTCCGGCACGCGCATGGCGCTGGTCCAGGTGATTTCCCGGGCCAGCGACAAGAGCGGTCACGAGGCATTGGTGAAGACCATCCTCAAGGAAAAGTGATTCTCAGGGATTGAGTTGCTGCAACCAGTCGTTCAAATCCCGAAGCTCGGCCGCGCTGATGCTGTGGCCGACGCCGGGATAGGCATGAAATTGCGGTTTGTACGACAGCTTCTGCAACAACGCATCGGCCTCGGTGCCACCGCTGTACGGCACACGGTCATCTGCCGTGCCGTGGCCGATGAAGATTTCCAGCGGTGGATGCTGCTCTGACTTCAGCTCGCTCTTGAGCACCGGCAACACCCGCCCGCTCAACGCGGCAATGCCACCGACCGCCGCTGGCTGGCGCAACCCGACCTCGTAGGTCATCATCGCGCCCTGGCTGAAACCGATCAGGTACACCTTCTCCGGTTGCGCGTGATATTTCTGCGCCGCAGCGGCGATAAAGGCCCGCAGTTTCTGGCTGCTGGCCTTCAGATCGTCGGTCTCGCCGTTGTAGGCACCTTCGCCTTTCTTGCGAAACCACTGGAAACGCCCTTCCCCCAACGCCATCGGTGCCTGCACCGACAGGTAGTTGTACTGCTTGGGCAGCTGAAATTTCATACCGATCAAGTCTGCTTCGTTGCTGCCATATCCATGCAGGAAAATCACCAGCGGACGCGGTTCGGCGTCCGGGTGCACCTGGGCCAGGTAGTTGAGCGGCAGATCATTTTGCAACGAGGTCTGAGCCTGAACGGCAGTGGACGCCAGCAGCGTCAACAGCGCAAACACCTTCAACATAAGCCTTCCTTCACACAGTGCAGGGTTCGGGGCAGAGCCTAACACTGTCTTTCCAGCTATTGCGGTGCCGCTGACATCGCCATCGCGGGCAAGCCCGCTCCCACAGTGATTGTGCGTACACCTCGAAACCTGTGGGAGCTGGCTTGCCCGCGAAGAGGCCATCAAATTCAGCGAAGATCCTTCAGTCGTTGATCAGCTTCCCGACTCGAATCGGCTCGCGCCCCGCCACTTTCGCCTGCCAGATACCCGGCTGGGTGTAGCGTCCGCGATCGATGGCGAACAACACGCCACTGGTGCCGGCGCGAACGGTGGTCACGCGGTCGTTCAGCGGATCGACCACTTCGAACAGCGCATCGCCGCGCTCGACCCATTCACCGGCATCGCGCAGGAAACTCACCACGCCATGATGCGGTGCGAACAGGTATTCGGTGCCTTCGAACGGCATGCCTTCACAGCATTCGTCCGGCGCTTTCGGCCAATCGCCGCTGATGAAGCCCTGCTCGGCCAGGAAGCCGAGGATAGCCTCGCAATTGGCCTGGGCCTGATCGACGCGGGTGTCGCCCATGCTGCCCAACTCAAGGGTGGTGGCGAGGTTGGCCGGCGGAATCGCCGCGTTCGGGAAGGCCCGAGCCAGGCGCAACCACGGCGAGGAGCAGGATTCGTCGAACGAGCTGCCGCCGGAATCTTCACACAGCAGCGCCACGCCAGCCTTCAGGCGTGCGGCGAGGGATTGCCACTGCGGCCAGTGCTGCGGCAGTGCGTAAATATGAATCGCGGCGTCGAAATCGCAATGCAGATCGAGGGTGATGTCGGCCTCACAGGCGTGGCGCAGCAACAGGCGGTGCAGCGCTTCCAGTTGCGAGGCCGGAGCTGGCAGTTCGTCGAGGACCTGGCCCATGGTCTGGCGGATCAACGCAATGTTGGCTTGGGCATCACTACCCAACTGACTCCCGACGCGCTCGGCCACCGGCGCGCTGAGTTCGACGAAGGAGCGGTTGAAGTTCTTGCCGCTGCCCAGCTCGAAACGCCCCATGTGGCTGCCTTGCAGGTGCTGATCGAGGCCGATCGGGTTGGCCACCGGCACCAGTTCGATCACGCTTTGCAACTGACCGTTGCTTTCCAGCTCGGCCAGGCGCTTTTTCAGTTCCCACGCGGTGCGCATGCCCGGCAGTTCATCGGCGTGCAGGCTGGCCTGGATGTAGACCTTGCGCGGGCCGGCGCCGTAACGGAACACGCTCAGGGAACGTTCGCTGCCCAGGTGGCTCCAGGGCAGAAGATGGTCGATGCGTTGCATGGGGAACTCCGGGAATTCTGTGGTCGTTGCCGGGGCAATGACTGCATTGAAAATGTGCTGACAGGATAAATCACGGGCGAAAAAAAAGTGGCCACCGCGTCAACGGGGCCACTTTTTTCTACGGCGTATTAATGGCCGTACACGTCAAAGTCGAAGTACTTGTCCTGCACTTGCTTGTACTTGCCGTTGGCGCGGATTTCGTTGATGGCGCTGTTGAATTTCTCCGCCAGCTCGGTATCGCCTTTACGCACTGCGATACCGGCGCCGCCGCCGAAGTACTTGGCGTCTTCGTAGGTCGGGCCGACGAATTCGAAGCCTTTGCCGGCGTCGGTTTTCAGGAAGCCGTCGCTCAGGTTGACCGAGTCGGCCAGCATCGCGTCGATACGACCGGAAACCATGTCCAGGTTGGCTTCCTGCTGCGAGCCGTAACGCACCAGCTCGATGCCGGCCGGCACCAGCACTTCGGTGGCGTAACGGTCGTGGGTACTGGCGCGCAGCACGCCGACTTTCTTGCCTTTGAGCTCGACCAGCGGGTCTTTCACACCGGAGCCTGCCTTCATCACAAAGCGCGCCGGGGTATGGTAGTACTTGATGGTGAAATCGACGTTTTTCTTGCGGTCGTCAGTGATGGTCATCGAGGACAGGATCGCGTCGATCTTCTTCACTTTCAGCGCCGGGATCAGGCCGTCGAACTCTTGCTCGACCCAGGTGCATTTGACTTTCATCTGCTCACACAGCGCATCGCCGATGTCCACGTCGAAACCGGCCAGTTTGCCGTCAGGGGTTTTCATCGAGAATGGCGGGTAACCGGCTTCGATACCGATACGGATCGGTTTGGCGTCTTCGGCCACGGCGGTCAGGGACAACATCGACAGTGCCAGGGCACCGAACATAACCAGCTTTTTCATTTATTACTCCCGTGTGCGGAGGCTTTTATTGGCAGCTTTCGATTGTCAGGTTCGGCCTTGGGCTGTGTAGCGCAAAGAAACCGAAGTGGCCGGCAGTCTATGGCGGCGCGCACGGGGCAAATTGTGTTTAAGCGACAAATACTTACAGAAAATCGGCGAGTGCCATCACGTGGGAAAAGTGTGCGCCAGAGCGGTGCAAGGGTTGTAGGACAAAGCCGACAAAAGGTGCCGCCGAAGCGGCAACCCTCCGGCTATCAGCAATCGCAGGCGATCGGCGCGGCGGCGACGCGCGGTGTCGCAACACTCAGCTGAAAGCCTTCATCGAGCCAGCCGGTCACCCCGCCGATCATCTCCTTGACCGGATAACCCAGCGCCGCCAGCTTCACCGCGGCCTTGTTGGCGCCATTGCAGTGAGGGCCGGCGCAATAGACCACGAACAGGGTGTTTTTCGGGTAGTCCGCCAGCCCTTCCGCCGTCAGCAACCGCCCCGGAATATTGATCGCCCCCGGCACGTGACCGCGCTCGAAGGCCAGCGGCCCGCGCACGTCCACCAGCACAAAGTCGACTTCGCCGGATTCCTGGCTGCTGAAGACGTCGGAACAATCGGTTTCGAAGGTCAGACGGTTGCTGAAATGCATCAGGGCAATGGCCGAAGGGGCGGCAGGAATTTCGCGAACCAGGCTGGGCATGTTGAATCACTCCTTTGTCTGTGGGGATGAACAGACTTTATCGAGCCGCCGCTTGCCGCTACAGTGGCGCACAAGACACTCACCGGGAATTTTCCGCCAAATGCCTGATTCACCTGGACTGGTCGCGATTCTGGCCTACGACGGCCTCTGCACATTCGAGTTCGGCATCGCCGTGGAGATCTTCGGCCTGGCCCGGCCGGAGTTCGATTTCCCGTGGTACGAGCACTGCATCGCGGGGGTCGATCAAGGCCCGATGCGCGCCATGGGCGGGATTCAGGTGCTGGCGGACGGTGGTTTGGAGCTGCTGGCGGATGCGCGCACCATCATCATTCCCGGCTGGCGCGACCGCAGCGCGCCGGTGCCGGAAGCCTTGCTTGAAGCGTTGCGTGACGCCCATTCACGCGGCGCCCGGTTGCTGTCGATCTGCTCAGGCGTGTTTGTTCTGGCGGCCAGCGGCCTGCTCGACGGACACGGCGCGACCACTCACTGGCGCTACACCTCGGAGCTGGCCGAGCGATTCCCGGCCATCGATGTCGACCCGGATGTGCTTTACGTTGATTCCGGCCAATTGATTACTTCGGCCGGCAGCGCGGCCGGGATCGACGCCTGCCTGCACCTGGTAGCGCGGGACTTCGGCACCCAGATCGCCAACTCGGTGGCGCGACGGCTGGTGATGTCGCCGCAGCGCACCGGCGGTCAGGCGCAATTCATTCCGACACCGGTCAGCCCAACGCCGCGCAGCGACCTGTCGCGCGTGATGCAGTGGGCCCGCGAGCGCTTGCATGAACCACTGGAGGTGCGCGATCTGGCCAGCGAAGCGGCGATGAGCGAACGCACCTTCCTGCGCAAATTCACCGAAGCCAGCGGCCAGTCACCCAAGGCCTGGCTGCAACACGAACGCCTGGCCAGGGCCCGGGAATTACTGGAAAGCACACCGCAGAACACCGAGCAGATCGCCCTGCGCTGTGGTTATCGCTCGGTGGAAAGCTTTCGTGTGGCGTTTCGCAGTGTGGTCGGGGTGCCGCCGTCGGTGTATCGCGAGCGCTTCGGTCGCGAGATCAAGGCTTGCGCAACAGATAGGTGTCCATGATCCAGCCATGTTCGGCCCGGGCAGCCTTGCGCACCCGTTCTATCTCATCGGCAACGTCGCCGAGCTTGCCATGGATGAGGATTTCATCCGGCGTGCCGAGGTAGGCGCCCCAGTAAATCTCGGTCGCCTGATCCGCCACTTGATGGTAGGAATCTTCCGCGTCGAGCATCACCACCAGACTATCCGTGTCACTCACCTGCCCCGCCGCCAGGCGCCGGCCGGTGGTGATTTCAATCGAGCGGCCGATGGTGTTCAACGGCACCTTGTGTTGTGCCGCCAGGGCCTGAACGCTGGTGATGCCGGGAATGACTTCAAATTCAAACTCACATCGCCCCGAAGCCAGAATCGCCTGCAGAATACGAATCGTGCTGTCGTACAACGCAGGATCGCCCCACACCAGAAAACCGCCGCACTGCCCGTCAGACAATTCGTTATTGATCAGGCGTTCGAAGGTTTGCTGCTTGGCGCGGTTCAGATCATCGACGCTGGCGCTGTAGTCCACATCGCCGCGCTCGCGTTCCGGGCTGTGGGCTTCGGCGAAACGGTACGTACGATCAGTGATGTAGCGCTCGCAGATTTCTCGCCGCAGGTCGATCAGCTTGTCCTTGCTCTGGCCCTTGTCCATCAGGAAAAACACGTCCACCCGGTTCAGCGCCTTCACCGCCTGCATCGTGATGTAGTCCGGGTTGCCGGCACCGATGCCGATCACCAGCAATCGCTTCATTGCTCCGCTCCTTCCAGGTTCATGCCTGACAAGCGTAGCCGCCAGCGCCCGGTAAACCGCAGATCGACCACCGCCAGCGGCTCGACATCGATGTTGTGAAACGCCTCGCCCTGCACGACCTGCATCAATGCAGCACGAATCACGAACGGATGGGTAACCGCCACCACGTGCCCCGGCGTGGCTTGCAGTGAAACCAGCCACGCGGCCACCCGCTCGCGCAGTTGCGCCACCGACTCGCCGCCGTGGGGTGCGGCGTGCGGATCTTCGAGCCAGGCTCGCAATGCCTCGGGTTCGTTTCGTTGCAAGTCCTTGATCGACTGACCTTGCCAGCGTCCCCAGTCGCAATCACGCAGGGCCTGATCGATTTGCGCTTCATGGCCAAACCACGCCGCTGTCTGGCGGGTGCGCAGCTCCGGGCCGCAAATCAGCCGTGAAGCTGTGTCGAAACGCGAAGCCAGCGAGCAGGACGCCAGCGCCGTTTCTTCAACAGCTTCGTTCGTAGGAAAACACGCCAATTTTTGTGCGACTGTTCTGGCATAGCAGATCAATGTCAAACGGGTGGTCTGCACGGGAAGTCACTCGGCTGGAAAACAGGACGGTCATCGACAAAGTCGCTGATGCGGCGGCAATTGTGCCGTAAACCGGGCGGCCTCGGGCAAGTCGATTGGGCGACTCGAGCGCATGAAAGCGGCAATGTCTGACACCGTAATGGGCAATGGACTACAAGACTGATCGACATCCGTGTAACCCTTGCGTTACGGGCTTCCCGCCCCATTTTGGGGCTTGGTTTAAACGCCGAAAAATTCGCTAGACATGTAGCGTCAGTTACATAAATACTGTTTTAACGGATTGTGAAGCGAATTCAACACCCCATCCAGCAGGAGCCCGGATGCCCCCTTTAAGAGACCTGATCACCGACCCTGGCCTTGACCTGACGCCGTCGGAGCGCAAAGTCGTTCGCGCCTTGCTCGATCAGTATCCACGCAACGGGCTTGGCCCGATGGCGCGCCTGGCCGAACATGCCGGCGTCAGCGATCCAACTATAGTGCGCCTGGTGAAAAAGCTCGGCTTCGGTGGTTACGCCGAATTCCAGGACGCCCTGCTCAGTGACATGGACCATCGCCTGCGCTCGCCGCGCACGCTGTTGCAGCCGCGCTCGCATCAGAACAAGGACGATGCCTGGAGTCACTACCTGGCTCATAGCCACAACCTGCTGGCCGAAACCCAGGCCCTGACTCAACCGGAAGATGTGCGAATTCTGGCCGACTGGCTGCTCGACACCCGGCATCAGGTGTACTGCTTCGGCGGGCGCTTCAGCAGCCTGATGGCGACTTACCTGCTCAATCATTTGCGCCTGCTGCGCCCCGGCTGCTTTGCGCTGGAAGACAACGCGCAACTGCCGGATCGCATGTTCGACCTGCAACGTCAGGATGTGGTGCTGGTGTTCGACTATCGCCGCTACCAGACCCAGGCCCTGCGCGTGGCGAGCGCGGCGAAGAACAACAACGCCCGCGTCGTGCTGTTCACCGACATCTATGCCTCGCCGCTGCGCGAACTGGCCGACATGATCATCAGCGCTCCGGTGGAGTCGGCCTCGCCGTTCGACACCATGGTCCCGGCGCTGGCCCAGGTCGAGGCATTGATTGCCTGCCTGACCCTGCGTTGCCCGGACCTGGCCGATCGCCTGGAAGGCATCGATGCCCTGCGCAACGACTTCGACACCCATTTGCTGGAGGATAAATAAGGATGTTCAGCCTTCCCCATCGCTCGCCACGGGACCTGCCGTTTGTCACCGACCACACCGCCCTGTTGCTGGTGGACATGCAGCGCGCCTGGCTCGAACCACAGTTCGACCCGCACCTCGAAGGCCCGGACGCCGCGTACTTCCTCAACCGCACGCGCTCGCAAGTGGTGCCCAATCAGGTCCGATTGCTCAACGCCTTCCGCGACGCACGACAGAACGTGCTGCACACCCTGATCGAAAGCCTGACCGCCGACGGCCGCGATCGCTCGCTGGATCACAAACTGTCGGACATGCACCTGCCCAAGGGCAGCCCGCAGGCTCAGGTCATTGCTGAACTGACCCCGGTGGAAAACGAAATCGTGCTGCCGAAGACTTCGTCCGGCGTCTTCAACTCGACCAACATCGACTACGTGCTGCGCAATCTCGAAACCCGTCACCTGATCATCGCCGGCATCGTCACCGACCAATGCGTGGACATGGCCGTGCGTGACGCCGCCGACCGTGGCTACCTCGTCACTCTGGTGGCGGACGCCTGCGCGACGTACACCGAAGCACGCCACGACGCCTGCCTGAACGCGATCAAGGGCTACTGCTGGATCACCGACACCGACACCGTACTCGGCCGGTTGCAGGAGATGCAGCCATGAGCGAACGCCTGTCGCCGTTGCCGATGACCACCATCGTCACCACCGACCTGATCGGCGTCACCCGTGGCCGTTCGTTTCCCACCGATGAGCTGGAGCACTATCAGGCCGCCGGTTGTGGCTGGGTGCCGGCCAACAGCGCGCTGACGCCGCAGGACATCATCGCCTCGACCAGTCCGTGGGGCGCTTATGGCGACCTGCGGCTGATTCCCGATCTGGCCAGCCGCGTCACCGTCAGCAACGGCCCGGACGCTGCAGCGCCAGCGCTGGATTTCATCCACGGCGACATCCGCGAAACCGATGGCCGACCATGGGCCGCCTGCCCGCGCACGCTGTTGCGCAACGAGGTCGAGCGCTATCGCGATGAGCTCGGCTTGCAGGTCAACGCCGCGTTCGAACACGAATTCAATCTGCATGCCGGGTTTGCCGAACATTTGGCGTTCTCGCTCGAAGCCCAGCGCCAGGGCGCCGAATTCGGTGGCTGGCTGCTCAGTGCGTTGCGCGCCGGTGGCGCCGAGCCGGAAATGTTCCTGCCCGAATACGGCAAACACCAATACGAAATCACCTGCCGCCCGACCCTCGGCGTGGCGGCGGCAGATCGCGCGGTCAACGTGCGCGAGATCACCCGCGAAATCGCCCGGCAGATGGGCCTGGACTTGAGCTTTGCGCCGAAGACCGCCGCCGACGCGGTGTGCAACGGCGTGCACCTGCACATCAGCCTGCTCGATCTGGCCGGTCAGCCGATGCTTTACGACGCCGGCACCAGCAATGGTCTGTCGACCCTCGGCCAGCACTGGGCGGCGGGCGTGCTGCATTACTTGCCGGCACTGTGTGCATTCACCGCACCGACGCCGGTGTCGTATGAGCGCTTGCAGCCGCATCACTGGAGCGCGTCCTACGCCTGTCTGGGCCAGCAGAACCGCGAAGCGGCGCTGCGCATCTGCCCGACCGTGAGCCTGGGCAACAAGCCCGTGGCGAAGCAATACAACCTGGAATTCCGCGCCATGGACGCCACCGCCTCGCCGCATCTGGCAATGGCCGCGCTGCTGATCGCCGGACGCCTGGGGATCGAGCAACGTCTGGCGCTGAACGCGATCACCGATGAAATCCCTGATTCACTCAACGACGAACAACGCAAGGCCCGGGGCATCGTTGCCCTGCCCGCCTCCCTGGCCCAGGCACTGGATTGCCTGCGTCGCAGTGAAGCGCTGGTCGAAGCGCTGCCAAGCGCGTTGCTCGAGACTTTTTTCGCCCTTAAAACCGAGGAACTGGCGCTGACGGAACAGCTCTCGCCCGCTGACCTTTGTGAGCACTATGCACGCCTGTACTGAATCCGCCGAGCTTGGGTTGTACACCCGACCGGTCTACAACCTGAGCCGTGAAGATTCGACGCACCCACTGATTCTGGTGTGCGAACACGCCAGCCGCTACATCCCCGAGGCCCTGAACAATCTGGGCCTGGATGACACGGCCGCGCGCGAACACATCGCCTGGGACATCGGTGCCCTGGCGCTGGCCGAGCAACTGTCGGAGCAGCTGGGTGCGACGCTGCTGAGCGCCAACTATTCGCGCCTGCTGATCGACCTCAACCGCCCCCGGCATGCACCCGACAGCATCCCGGCGCAAAGCGAGATCTATCAGGTGCCGGGTAACCGCGAGCTCGACGAAGCCACCCGCGAATACCGGCGCCAGTGCCTGTTCAAGCCGTTTCACACACGGCTGCAACAACTGATCGATGCACGTCTGGCCGAAGGTCGGCCGGTGCGGGTGGTAGGGATTCACAGTTTTACCCCGGTGTACTACGGCCAGCCGCGCGAGCTGGAAGTCGGCGTGCTGTTCGGTCAGGCCCGGGCCTATGCCCAGCGGATGCTCGACGCTCTGGAACGACACCCGCTGAAAGTCGCCGGCAACCAGCCGTACAGGATCGACCCGCTGGGCGACATGACCGTACCGGTGCACGGCGATGCCCGGGGCCTGGAGTCGGTGTTGATCGAAGTGCGCAACGACCTGCTGCGCAGCCCGGAAGCGGTGACCCGCTGGGCAGATTATCTGGCTCCATTGCTGTAAGGATTGATGTAACCACTGCTGACGCTGTAAACGACGGACCGATATAACAACTAAAACGACCGATTGGCTGACAAGGAGTTGCGCTTCATGGAAATAGAAGAGTTCGGCTACAAACAGGAGTTGAAACGTAGCCTGACACTGACCGACCTGGTGGTGTACGGGATGATCTTCATGATCCCCATCGCCCCGTTCGGCGTGTATGGCTACGTCAACGCCGAGGCACCGGGGATGGTGCCTCTGGCTTACATCATCGGCATGGTGGCGATGGTCTTCACCGCGCTGAGTTACGGCAGCATGGCCCGGGCCTTTCCGATTGCCGGATCGGTTTATTCCTACGCGCAACGGGGCCTGAATCAACACGTCGGCTTCATCGCCGGCTGGCTGATGCTGCTCGACTATCTGCTGATTCCGCCGCTGCTTTACGTGTATGCGGCGATGGCGCTCAACCATTTGTATCCGGACATCCCGAAAGTCGGCTTCATTCTGGCGTTTCTGGTCAGCGCCACGTTCGTCAACCTGCGTGGCATCACCTTTACCGCTCGCATGAACATTGTGTTCCTGCTGGCGCAGTTGGTCGTGCTGGGGATTTTCCTGTTCTACGCCTGGAACGCCCTGCACAACGGTGGCGGCAACGGCCAGTTGACCCTGGCGCCGCTGTATCACCCGGAAACCTTCAACTTCGCCCTGCTGATGCAAGCGGTGTCAATTGCGGTGCTGTCGTTCCTCGGCTTCGATGCGATCTCCACCCTCGCCGAAGAGATCAAGGGCGATCCGGGCCGCAGCGTCGGCAAAGCTGCGTTGATCACACTGGTAGTGATGGGGGTGATTTTCGTCGCGCAAACCTGGATCGCTACCGATCTGGCAGCGGGCATGGGCTTCAAGTCCGCCGACACCGCGTTCTATGAAATCGCCGAAATCGCAGCTGGCAGCTGGCTCGCAACCTTGACCGGTGTAGCCACGGCCCTGGCCTGGGGTGTGGCGGTGGCGATCACTTCGCAAGCGGCGGTCTCGCGCCTGCTGTTCGGCATGGCCCGCGACGGCAAGCTGCCGAAAGTGCTGGCCAAGGTGCACCCGAAACACAACACGCCGTACCTGAGCATTTATCTGGTGGCCGTGCTGTCGCTGGTGATCTGCTACCTGTTCATCAATTCGGTGGACACCCTGACTTCGCTGGTCAACTTCGGCGCCCTGAGCGGCTTCATGCTGCTGCACCTGACCGTGATCAACTACTACTGGCGCCGGCAGAAATCCGGGCAGGTGATCCGTCACCTGATCTGCCCGGTGATCGGCTTCATCATCGTCGCGGCCATCATGTACAACATGGGCGTCGATGCACAGAAACTCGGCCTGATCTGGATCGCACTGGGTCTGGTGTACCTGTTCTTCCTGAACAAGCTCGGCGCCAGTACCGCGCTGCCTGACCCGAGCAATGGCTGACAAGAAAAAGAGCGGCGTCTGACAACAAATCAGGCGACCGCCGCTTTAACGCGTGGAAACCGACAGTGATAGTCAGGTTCGGCGAATGGGCCGAACCTTTTGATACAGGAGTGCATCCATGCTGGTCTTACGTCCAGTCGAGCCAAACGACCTGCCTCAATTGCAACAATTGGCGCGCGACAGCCTGGTGGGCGTCACATCCCTGCCGGACGACAGCGAACGCCTGGGCGAAAAAATCGCCGCGTCCTGCGCCTCGTTCGACAGCGATGCGGCGGCTCAGGGCCCGGAGAACTACTTCTTCGTGCTGGAAGACATCGACAGCCATCGACTGGTCGGCTGCTCGGAAATCCTCGCCACCGCAGGTTTCAACGAGCCGTTCTACAGCCTGCGCAACCGCCACTTCACCAGTGCCTCGCGAGAGCTGAACATCGAACACGGCGTGCCGGCGCTGTCGCTGTGTCACGACCTGAGCGGGCATACGCTGCTGCGCGGTTTTCACATCGACGCAGCGCTGGTGCGCACGCCTTTTTCCGAATTGCTGTCGCGGGCACGGCTGCTGTTC
The DNA here is from genome assembly GCF_024749205.1 of Pseudomonas sp. B21-021. Lineage (NCBI taxonomy): Bacteria > Pseudomonadati > Pseudomonadota > Gammaproteobacteria > Pseudomonadales > Pseudomonadaceae > Pseudomonas > Pseudomonas sp. B21-021. Next base: position 2,435,484 of record NZ_CP087192.1, on the reverse strand, counting down.
ATCGCCGCCCACGCGCCGCGATTTGCCGAAGCGGTGATCACCGAAATCGTCGGTTACAGCGACGAACAAGGCCATTCACCGTTCTGGGATGCGCTGGGCAAACATTTCTTCGACCTGCCCTACGTCGAGGCCGAACGCCTGTGCGGTTTGCAGAGCCGTACGTTTCTCGCCGAACTGATGCCGCAATACCCGATCTACGTGCCGATGCTGCCGCAAGCCGCGCAGGACTGCATCGGCCGCATCCACCCGGACGGTCAGGAAGCCTTCGACATCCTCGAGCGCGAGGGTTTTGAAACCAACAGCTACATCGATCTGTTCGATGCCGGCCCGACCTTGTATGCCCGCACCGCCAACATCCGTTCGATCGCGCAGAGCCAGACAGTCACGGTTCAGGAGGAACCGCTGATCGATGCTCGCGGTCGCTATCTGGTGAGCAACGATGCTCTGCATGGCTTTCGGGCGGTGGTCACCGAGCTGGATTTCCAGCCCGGTCAGCCCCTGGGGCTTGACCCGGCCCTGTGCGCGGCGCTGAACGTCCGCGCTGGCGGCACGATCCGGTTGATCGCCCTGTGAACCGCGCCCCTACCCAACGACAGTGCCCGAGCAGGCGCGCAAAAGGAGTTGCAGCATGATTGTCCGTCCGGTTCAAGTCAGCGACCTGCCAGCGTTGATGACGCTGGTGCAACAGGCCGGGCCGGGGTTCACCACCCTGCCCGCCAACGAAGATCGCCTGGCCCACCGGGTACGCTGGGCACAGCGCGCCTTCGCCGAGCAGGTCGAACGGGCCGATGCCGATTACCTGTTCGTGCTTGAAGACGACGAGCAGCGAGTGGTCGGGGTCAGCGCCCTGGCCGGGGCCGTCGGCCTGCGTGAGCCCTGGTACAACTATCGGGTCGGGCTGACCGTCAGCTCGGCGCCGGACCTGGGTATTCAACGGCAGATCCCGACGCTGTTCCTCAACAACGAACTGACCGGCCAATCGGAACTGTGCTCGCTGTTCCTGCGCCATGACCAGCGCCACGGCAGCAATGGACGCTTGCTGTCGCTGGGGCGCTTGCTGTTTGTCGCCGAATTCCCGCACCTGTTCGGCGAGAAGATGATCGCCGAACTGCGCGGCAGTGCCGACGAGCAAGGCTGTTCACCGTTCTGGGACAGTCTGGGCCGGCACTTCTTCCAGATGGACTTCAGCCACGCCGACCACCTGTCCGGACTGGGCAATAAAGCGTTTATCGCCGAACTGATGCCACGTCAGCCGCTGTACACCTGCCTGCTCACCGAACAGGCCCAGGCCGTGATCGGTCAGGCCCACCCCAATACCGAACCGGCACTGAAAATCCTTCAGTCCGAGGGTTTCTCTCACAAAGGCTATATCGACATCTTCGACGGTGGCCCGGTGATCGAAGCACCGATCCGCAGCATCCGCACCGTGCGCGACAGCCTGGAACTGACCCTGAGCATCGGCACCCCGGACGATCAGGCGCCGCTGTGGTTGATCCACAATCGGCGCCTGGAAAACTGCCGCATCACCGTCGCGCCGGGCCGTTGGGTCGGCAGCAGTCTGGTGATCGACCGCCTCACCGCCAAACGCCTGCAATTGCAGCCGGGCAACTCGGTGCGGGCGGTGCCGCTGCCCAATCAACAGCAGCAGGCGGTGGCGGCCTGAGCGCCTCTGCCTGCAACAAGAAAGCCTGAACAAGATTTTCCTGGTTAACTTCCTCGTTAATTCGTCATGATCCTTGACCCATTGGCGTGATAGCCTTTTCACCTTCGGCGTTGACACCTTTGCTCAAGCCTTTCCATTCCTTTGTATTGGTGGAACTCGTATGACCAGGCTTTCTCATCAAGATTTGCGCCGTAACTTCCGTCAGCTGCTGGCTTCCGACACCTGCTATCACACCGCCTCGGTGTTCGATCCGATGTCTGCCCGCATCGCCGCTGACCTGGGTTTTGAAGTAGGGATTCTCGGCGGCTCGGTCGCCTCGTTGCAGGTGCTGGGCGCTCCGGACTTTGCCCTGATCACCCTCAGCGAATTCGCTGAACAGGCCACCCGCATCGGCCGCGTCGCCCAATTGCCGGTGATCGCCGACGCCGACCACGGCTACGGCAACGCCCTCAACGTAATGCGCACCATCGTCGAACTGGAACGCGCCGGCGTCGCCGCGCTGACCATCGAAGACACCCTGCTGCCGGCACAATTCGGCCGTAAATCCACCGACCTGATCACCGTCGCCGAAGGCGTCGGCAAGATCCGCGCGGCACTGGAAGCACGGGTCGATTCGGAGATGGCAATCATCGCCCGGACTAACGCCGGCATCCTGCCGAACCAGGAAATCATCAGCCGCACCAAGCAATACCAGGCCGCCGGTGCCGACGGTATCTGCATGGTCGGGATTCAGGATTTCGATCAGCTCGAGCAGATCGCCGAACACCTGACCGTCCCGCTGATGCTGGTGACCTACGGCAACCCGGCGCTGCGCGACGACAAACGCCTGGCCGAACTGGGTGTGCGCGTGACCATCGACGGCCACGGTGCTTATTTCGCGGCGATCAAGGCGACTTACGACAGCCTGCGCGAACAACGCCAGATCTTCACCCAGGCCTCGGACCTGAGCGCCACCGAACTGACCCACACTTACACCCAGCCTGAGGAATACATCCTCTGGGCCAAGGAATACATGAGCGTCAAAGAGTAACCTCGCAACACGCTACAAAGAGGCAGAGCGGCCCGACGCCATCACGAGTCCACTCGCATGGCGCCCGCCGCGAAACCGCTACACCGCTGCCTTGAAGCCTTCCTCCCGCTGTAATGCTCGCGTCTGAATCACGTTCAGAATGGCGCAGCCCTCTCGCATCAGCAGATGCACCGCGCTGGTAATGCGCGTCAGATCACAATCGGAAATGCCCTTGAGGTCGAGACTGGAAAACGTGTCTGCCAGATCGCGCACGACCACAAAACGGTGCATCGCACACGCGGCCATGTCGCTGAGTTCTTTTTGAGTATTGATGAAGAGCACCGGGGATTCGGCGTCGTAGGTGTCGATGGGGAGGTAGCGGGGGATTACTTGATCGGTCATGGTGTAACTCCAATAGAGCAACCACCGTTCGCGGCCAAGCGAAGAAGGTGGCGGCTGTGTGCGGGTTGGCCGACCGGGCAGACCACATCCGGCACACCCGAAGGTGTCCCGCGCACAGCTGCCATAAAGCGAATCCAGGCACGAGAATGTCTGGACGATGACGCTGTAGCGTTTTGCCTGCCCGACCGGCCAAGGTCGTTCGCGGAGTTTTTCCGCGAGCCCAGACTATAGGGGTCGGCACCGAAACGCGGCAACAGGGTACGTTGTAGGAAAGGTCTTGGAAAGTTGTGCGCAAAAAAGACAAGGGCTTAAGGGTTCGAAGAGCCCAAAGCACCTACATCCACGACCGCTCAGACTACGCACCAATTCACACCTTGTTTTCCAAGACTCCTTGATCTACAGTCCGAGTCATGCCAGTGACTAGGAGCATCTCCAGTCATCAAATCTGGCCTCTACAGGTGTCTAGTCTCCTTTTACGTTTGTGTGCCTTTTAGCGTTGAGCTAAGAGGCACACAAATAGTAAAACCTCCTACGCAAGCAGACAGTTTCTTGTCGTCTCATCCTCTGTCGTCAAAATAGATACGTACTTCTTTTGATCGATTACAGCTACAGATCGATTCTTTTCATCCGTACCTGATCCGAAATTTCCTACCCATCACGTCCTTAGGAAACATTTTTCCTACGTCAGGAACTCCTTCTTCTCTTTTTTTAGAAACGATTGTTTCACACGATACTTTGCGGCATATTTTGTCGAAGTCGTATTCTCGCTGCGGCAGTCTTCCCAAGGCGTAAAAAATGAACAAAAGACCTCTAAAAGAGCTGTTAGTCGCAATGCATCAGGGGAAATTCGAATTTCCTGAGTTAGACACAGGCGAGATAACCAGTCTTTACGAAACAAAAAAATACAATGATCGAGAAGTACACGTACCAAACAAAAAACTAAGAACCTTTCACTCCTTCATAAAACTGATACTTCTTGATCATCTAGATACAAATGAAGACGTTGTTTTTTCATACAGAAAAGGGGTAAATGCCGTAGATGCAGTATCTAAGCATTCCCGTAGCAAATATTTCTTTCAGACCGACATAAAAAACTTCTTCAACAGCATTGACGAAGACATGGTAAAAGAAACAATTCTCAAAAATATCGAACAATGTCCAATATCTGATATTCAAGATCACATTGAAAAAATAGTAAAAACCTTGACAGTCAACAACTCAGTACCTGTGGGTTTCTCAACCTCACCAACTCTCAGCAATGCATGCCTTTTTACTTTCGACAACACTCTTCAAGAATACTGCAAAAACAACTCATTAGTTTTTTCTAGATACTCTGACGACATAATCATTTCCTCCATGGAAAAAAGCTCAATATTTGAGGCTGAAAAATACATATCGCAAAAGTTATCCGAAATTACAAAAAACAAACTCTCGATCAATGATGCAAAAAGCAAACACACTCAGACAGGGAACAAAATCAAGCTACTAGGAATGGTAATCCTTCCAAACGGAAAAGTATCCATAGACATAAAATTCAAAAAAGATACAGAAATCAAACTTCACTATTACCTCACCAACAAAGAGACATTCAAAAAAATCGTAGGATCAGACTTCGATGGCGCTATAGAAAAAATATCGGGACATCTTAACTACTACAACACAGTCGACCCCAGCTATCTCGACAAGTTAAGAAAGAAATACGGCACAACTACCGTGGATATGTTCCTTCATAAGTCGGACAAACTATAATGCTACTATCAGTCGAGCTAAAAAACATACAGCATGTTAAGAGTTTGACTTTTGGCGTTGACTTGAGTGAAAACAAGCTCACATGCATTGTAGGAAAGAACGGAATAGGAAAAACAACGCTCATCAAAGCAATCCTTAATTTCCGATCTGCGGACACCTTCTCCAAGACCACCTCATCAGGCATATTCAAAGCCGATAGCGAGGTAACATACAGGTTCGGCACTAACGAATTTCAGTTCACTTTCGACACATCGATCAACAGCCTTAACTGTAAATCAGCCATCCCTGAAGAAATAAAAAAAACTATCGATGTCGAGCTGCCAATGCCGTATGGCCAACGATTCAACCATTTCCAAAGTATCAGCACTGCGGACAAGGACATACGAACAGCGATCATATTAGGAAGGTTTACGTACCCTCACGAACTCATTGAGTTTCTAAGCGACATCTATTCCAGTGACAAATTCAAAAATCTTGTTGAAATAAAAATAAAAAACACGAAATATTACTGCATACCACTTGAGGGTGACAGATATGTTAGAGAAGACCACCTAAGCTCAGGTGAATTCTTCCTGATCAGTTTGTACAGAAAAATCACCAACCACTGTAAGCTAATCGTAATTGATGAGATAGATATTTCGCTAGATGCGGCGACCCAAGCCCATTTAATACGGCGACTCCGCGCATTCTGCGAAACATACAAAGTAAATATTGTATGTACTACCCATTCACTCGCCCTAATGAGAACATTAAAAAACAAAGAGCTTTTCTACATGACAAACATTCATGGTGAAGGCGATATCACACCCGCCTCCTACAACTATATTAAAAGCATAATGTTTGGATTTATTGGCTGGGACAAATACATCCTGACAGAAGATGAGATGCTAAAAAATTTTCTCATCTTCATGATTTCAAAGTACTGCCCAGCTAATTTTTCCCAGTACAAAATCGTACCAATTGGAGGGGGATCAAATGTAATAAAACTACTATTGCTCAACGCAAAAGAACATTTTCTTTCCAGTCCAGAAAACGTAATCTCAATCCTGGACGGGGATCAAAAAATATACAAACACATCAAAAACTGCCCTAACACTTACTTCTTACCCTTCGATAGCGTTGAGAAGAAAATTTTCGAAGACCATAAAATCTCTGAGTTTCTACCGGACTTTAAATGTGCTGATCATATCACCACAGACAAGCACTTCTACAAAGCTATCACAGAAAACAAGTTTATTAACGACCTTGCTATATTTGAGCACCTGTGTAACACACCGGAAGAAAACATAATTCTTCTAAGCAAAGAAATTGCTTGCTTCCTATCTCAAAAACCTGACTAACATGAACACTTTATGATTCGGCTTATTACAAACAAAGCAAGCAGCCTACGTTCACGACGACTGCTTAACTCTGATATATCAAACTACTATTTCGCCAACTCCATAATCATCCGCGACAACAGATAAATCCGCGGTGCCACACTCTCCACCTCCGCGTATTCCTCCGGCGTATGAATGTTGCCGCCAACAATCCCGAACCCATCCAGCGTCGGCGTCCCAACCCCGGCCGACAAACTCGCATCCGCCGCCCCACCGCTGCCTTCTTCGGTCAACTTGCGGCCAATCTCACCGTAAATCCCCTGGGCCATCGCCATCAAACGATCCGACTCCGCCGTCTGCGGCATCGGCGGCAAGCCGCGCTGCAATGAAGTTTTCACCTCGGTGTCAGGAATCAACTTGTCCTGCGACACCCGCGCCAGATCCTTCTCGATCCGGTCGAACTCTTCCGGCACTGCCGCCCGCACGTCAGCCTTGGCCGTGGCCTGATCCGGGATCACGTTGGTGCGGTCGCCGGCCTTGAGCACGGTGAAGTTGATGGTGGTTTTCTTGGCCTCGTCGCCGAGCTTGCCCAGTTGCAGGATCTGGTGCGCCGCCTCCATCGCCGCGTTGCGCCCCAGTTCCGGTGCGACGCCGGCGTGGGCCGCCTTGCCCTTGACCTCGACCAGCGCGGTTGCGCTGCCCTTGCGCCACACCACCAGACCATCGGCCGGGCGGCCCGGTTCGAGGTTGAGGGTAACGTCATGAAGCTTGGCGGTTTTCTTGATCAGGTCGGTGGCGACGTCCGAGCCGGTTTCCTCGCTGGCATCGAGCAGGAAGGTGATTTGCGCGTAGTCCTTGAAATCGAGGTTCTTGAGGATTTTCAGCGCGTAGATGCTGGCGACGATCCCGCCCTTGTCGTCCATCACGCCCGGCCCGTAGGCGCGGCCGTCCTTGATGTGGAACGGTCGCTCGGCGGCGGAGCCTTCCTTGAACACCGTGTCCATGTGTGCCATCAGCAGGATTTTCGCCTTGCCGGTGCCTTTGAGCGTAGCGAGTACGTGGTTGGTTTTTTCCGGGGTGTTGGGCACCAGCTCGATGGTGGCGCCGAGCTTTTTCAGCTCATCGATGGCGATGTCGCTGACTTGCTTGAGCCCCGGCTCATAGCCGGAACCGGAGTCGATATTGACCAGGCGTTCGAGCAGCTTCAGGGCTTCGGGTTTGTACTGTTCTGCGTAGGCCAGCACCTGTTTGTGCGGTTCGGCGAACGCGCCAGCGGTGGCGAAAGACAGGGTCAGGCCGAGACCGGCGGCCAGCAGGGAACGAGGGAATTTGAACGTCATGAATCAATCCTTGTTTCGTGTCGGGTACTGAACCGTACCTGACATCGCGCCAAGGCTCTATCCCGGATGCGACACCCAATCCGTTCAAACCGAATCGAATACCTCGCGCCGTGGCTTGTCGTCGCTGCAGCAGATCACCCGGTTACGCCCGCCGGCCTTGGCTTCGTACAGCGCCTGATCGGCGTCATCCAGCCAGCGTGTCGCGTCGCCGTGAGCCGGATCGAGCGCCGCCAGACCAATGCTCAGGCTGACTTTCAGCGCCGGGTTCTGTTCGTACACCAGAAAGGAAAAACGCTCACGCAACGCTTCCATCGCCTGCGCCGCGTTGAACAGCGGCAAGTCCGGCAGGATCACGCAAAACTCGTCGCCGCCGTAGCGCCCCGCCACATCGGCCATACGCAGGTTCTGCTTGAGCATCTTGCTCAGCTGGCGCAGGACGATATCGCCGGCCACGTGGCCGTAGGTGTCGTTGATTGCCTTGAAGTGGTCGATGTCGATCAGCGCAATCGCCGCGCCTGTCTGCTGGCGTTTGCAGCGTTCGAATTCGACTTCCAGTTGATCCTTCCAGGCGCCGTGATTGAGCAGACCGGTGAGGCTGTCGGTGCGGCTCAGGGCCAGCAATTCGCGTTTATGCAGGCCGAGGGTGTAGGCCTGGCGAAAGCAGATCCAGCCCAGCGCCAGCGGATACAGCATCAACAACGGCAGACAGGCATAGAGTTGCGCCGGTGTGGTCATCGGGACAAACGCGGGGGCAAACACCACCAGTCCAACGCCGACGCCGAGCAACTGCGCCGCCGCCCCGGCCAGCAGAAAACGCAGGCCGCCGATGGCGACGTTGTTCATCGCCATCATCGAAATGGTCGTGGCGCTGGGCAAGGGATTGAAGTGCATGGCGGCGACCCAGAAGCCACCGAGGAAGGCGTCGATCAACAGGTTGCGGTGTTCGGCGTGGTACGGAACCTTCGCCCGGCGGGCCCATTGATACGCGAGGTGCGGCCAGACCAGACCGTTAAACAGCATCAGCGCCCAGACCCAGGCCGGCGGGTCGAGCGGATACATCGCGACGCTCACGCACAAAAGCCCCAAGACCAAGCCGAGGGTTCGCGATGTATAAAGCCTCCTGGCCAGTGAAAGTCCCTTTCCTCCCGTTCTTCCCATAGGGGCCTCGACCACTCAACGGCACTGCGCAGGCCGCAGACCGGATGTGCTGAGAGTCTATCAGGGCGACGTTAAATAGCCATCACCGGCCAGCGGGCCGAATACCCCGTCATTACCGCCATACGGCAGGCAAATGTTTGGCTATACATGAAAGTAGGAAAATGGAAAAAAGACTCTAAGAAGGAGGCCCATGCAAACCTACCAAGTGTTGATCATCGGCAGCGGTTTTGGCGGCCAGTGCGCGGCGGTCAATCTGCTCAAGGCCGGTATCGACGACTTTCGCTTGCTGGAACGCCGGGACTTTTTCGGCGGCACCTGGTGCCAGAACACCTACCCCGGTGCAGCGGTGGATGTACCGTCGCCGCTGTATTCCCTGTCCTTTGCGCCTTACCGCTGGACCCAGATGTTCGCCGAACAGGCTGAACTGCACCGCTACACCGACCATGTGGTCGAACGCTTCGGCCTGCGTGATCGGGTGGAACTGCAGGCCAACGTCGAACGCGTCGAATGGGACGACACCGAAAAACGCTGGGCCGTACACACCGGCACCAAAGGTATTTTTTATGCGCAGTTCCTGATCAATGCCACCGGGCCACTGAGCCAACCGGTTATCCCACACTTCCCCGGCCAGGATCGCTTTCAGGGCAAGACCTTTCATACAAACAATTGGGACCACAGCTACGACTATCACAGTAAACGGGTGGCGATTGTCGGCAGCGGTGCCAGTGCGGCCCAGGTGATTCCGGCGATTGCACCGAAGGTCGCCCGATTGCACGTGTTTCAGCGCACCGCGCACTGGGTGCTGCCCCGGGCCGACCGTACGTTCGGTCGGTTCCAGCGCTGGCTGCTGGGTCTGAAACCCGCCTACAAACTGCTGCGCTGGATGATCTACTGGCAATTCGAAACCCGGGTCATCGCCTTCAAATACTCGAAACCGGCGATTCACATGGTGCAGAGCCAGGCCCTGAAGTTTCTCAAACGCCAGGTGACTGACCCTGAGTTGCGGAAAAAACTGACACCGGACTTCACCATCGGCTGCAAACGGGTGCTGCTCTCCAGCACCTATTACCCGGCGCTGACCCTGCCCAACGTCACGCTGCACAGCCGCGAACAGGGAATCGCCAGCCTCGACGAAACCGGCATCGTCACCACAGACGGCCGGCACATCGACGTCGATCTGATCGTCTGGTCGACCGGTTACGACGCCACCGACGGCGTGATTTCCTACCCGGTCAGCGGAAAAAACGCCGTACAACTGCGCGACATCTGGGCGCAATACCCGCGCGCCTACCTCGGCACCAGCCTGCCGGACTTTCCCAACCTGTTTATCGTCACCGGGCCGAACACCGGCATCGGCCACACCTCGGCGCTGTTCATCATCGAATCGCAGATGAACTACATCCTCGACTGCATCCGCACCTTGCAGGCCAAAGGTCTGCGCAGCATCGAAGTTCGCCCCGAAGCAGAACGTACCTACACTCAGATGATTCACCGGGAGATGGAACGCACGGTCTGGAAAACCGGCGGCTGCCACAGTTGGTATCAAAGCAGGAGCGGTCACGTGATCGCGATGTTCCCCGGCTTCAGTTTCAGCTACCACCGGTTGACCCGGACGCTGAAACCGGCTGACCACATTCTGTCTTGAACAAGGAAGACCCACGATGCTTTTGCTGTTTGTCGCCCTCGCGGTTTTCGTGGCCTGGAGCTGGTTGAGTTACCCGGCGGTCGGCCATTGGCTCTACGATCTGAGCGCGGCCCTGGAGGCCAGGCTGTACCGGTTGCACAAGATTGAAGTTCCGATTGCCGAAATGACCGTGTCGACCTGGCAAGGCGGGCCTTATGAAGCGTCAAGCAGCATTTTGATGCTGCACGGCTACAGTGCCGAAAAGAACTTGTGGCTACGCTTTGCCCGGCATTTTGTCGGGCAGTATCGGGTGATCATCCCGGACCTGGCCGGCCACGGCGAGACCGGCTTCAAGGCCGGCGGTGGCTACGACATTCCGGTGCAGGCCAAGCGCATGATTCAGTTGCTCGACGTCTGCGGCGTCGAGAAGGTCCATGTGATCGGCAACTCCATGGGCGGTTACATCGCCGCGTGGCTGGCGGCGACCTACCCGGACCGCATCGCTTCGGTGGCGCTGATCGACCCGGCCGGCGTCACTGCGCCCGAAGCCAGCGACATGGAGCGCCACCTGGCCCGCGGGCACAATCCGTTTCTGATCAACTCCCGGGAAGAATTCCGACGCTTCTATGCGATGACCATGGCCTCACCACCGTGGGTACCCGGTCTGGTGCTCGACGCGATCGCCCAGCGATACGAGCAATGTCGCGATGAACTGGAAGAGATCTTCCGGGATTTTCGCGCCAGCCCGCCGATGGAGCCGAAACTGCCGGACATCAAATGCCCGGCGCTGTTGCTCTGGGGCCGCAAGGACCGGTTGATCGACGTCAGCAGCGTGCCGGTCTGGAGCAAAGGCATCAGCAATTTGCGAGTCGATGTCTGGGACGGCGTCGGCCATATGCCGATGGTCGAGCAACCGTCGAATACGGCACGTCTGTATCGGGAATTTCTGGGGGAGAATTCGCGTCAGGACAGGTAAACGGTCAGTCGTTGGCAGAATGAAGTTCGTAGGATTCTTCGTTTGCCCGCGTCGGCGAAGGCTGCGATCTTTTCCGACATCCTTTACGTGACCGTGCCAGGAATTTTTTTCATGACCGTGCAGCCTTTCGTCAGCCCCGACCTGATCCGCCAACGCTTCTCCAAAGCGATGTCCGACATGTACCGCGAAGAAGTGCCGCTGTACGGCGCGTTGATGGAACTGGTGGAACAGACCAACCGCGACGTGCTGGCACGCGAACCGCAGATCGCCAGTCAACTGCACAGCACCGGCGAAATCGAACGGCTGGACATGGAGCGCCACGGCGCAATCCGCGTCGGCACCGCCGCTGAACTGGCCACCCTCGCCCGCCTGTTCGCGGTGATGGGCATGCAACCGGTAGGCTATTACGACCTGACACCTGCCGGGGTGCCGGTGCATTCCACGGCATTTCGCGCGGTGCATGAAGAGGCGCTGCAGGTCAGCCCGTTCCGGGTGTTCACTTCGTTGCTGCGACTGGAATTGATTGAAGACCCCGAGCTGCGAGCCTTTGCTCAATCAGTGCTGGATAAGCGTTCGATCTTTACGCCTTCGGCGCTAAGGCTGATCGAACAGGCAGAAGCCGCTGGCGGCCTGAATGAATCCGAGGCCGGGGAATTTGTCCTGCAAGCGCTGGAGACTTTTCGCTGGCACCACAGCGCCACCGTCACCGCTGCGCAATACCAGACCCTCAGCGCTCAGCATCGCTTGATCGCCGATGTCGTGGCCTTCAAGGGTCCGCATATCAACCACCTGACCCCGCGCACGCTGGACATCGACATCGTCCAGGCGCAGATGCCGCAGCACGGCATCACGCCCAAGGCGGTGATCGAAGGCCCACCGCGTCGGCAGCACCCGATCCTGTTGCGTCAGACCAGTTTCAAGGCGCTGGACGAGCCGATCGCCTTCACCGACCAGACGCAAACCCGAGGCAGCCACAGCGCACGCTTCGGTGAAATCGAACAACGCGGCGCGGCGCTGACACCCAAAGGCCGCGCGCTGTACGACCGCCTGCTGAACGCGGCGCGCGATGAACTCGGCGATTTCTCCAACGAAGCCAATGCCTCACGCTACAACGCGCTGATGACCCAGCATTTCAGCGAATTCCCTGACAGCCTCGAGGGCATGCGCGAGCAGGAACTGGCGTACTTCCGTTATTTCCTGACAGACAAAGGGCTGGCGGCGGGTCATCCCGCTGATGTTTCGCTGCAGGCATTGTTGCGCGACGGCTATGTGAAAGCCGAACCGCTGGTGTACGAAGACTTCCTGCCGGTGAGTGCAGCGGGGATTTTTCAGTCGAACCTGGGAGACGCAGCGCAGACGCACTATGGCGAGCATTCCAACCGACAGGCGTTCGAGCTGGCGTTGGGGCGTTCGACCATTGATGAGTTGGGGTTGTATGCCGAAACCCAGCAACGCTCGATCGAGGAATGCCTCGCTTCAATCGCCCGCTCCGCGTGAAAAGCGGCGATTGGCCATACTGCGCAAGAAGTTGCGCACTTGCTCCCTGAAAACGCTCACCGATTCCGCTGGAGGCCATGTGTTTCAAGGCCTCCAGCCAAGTGCGCAAGAAGTTGCGCAGTACTGCGCAACTTCTTGCGCACTTCCAGCCACGTCGCTGTTTAAAAAACGCTCAAAACCGCGAAGCAGAGCGGCGAAGTCCCCAGCTCCCGGGTATGTGCCAAAAGCTGGCACGCTCCTTGATAACAGTCAGGCACCCACCGGGCGATTTCGCCTCCCGGGCACCCTAACTTTATCCGCAAGGAGCACCTCCCATGGCAACACCAGCGTACATGTCGGTTACCGGCGAAAAACAAGGCCTGATCACTGCCGGCGCCTTCACCGCCGACTCCGTTGGCAACACCTACCAGGAAGGTCACGAAGACCAGGTCATGGTTCAGGCGTTCAGCCACGACGTGATCATCCCGCGTGACCCGCAATCCGGTCAGCCAACCGGTCAGCGCGTTCACAAGCCAGTGATCATCACCAAGGTCTACGACAAGGCTTCGCCACTGCTGCAAGCTGCTCTGACCTCCGGCGAGCGCATGAGCGAAATCGTTATCCAGTGGTACCGCACTTCGGCTCAAGGTACCCAAGAGCACTACTACACCACCAAACTGGAAGACGCGATCATCGTCGCCATCAACAACAAAATGCACAACTGCCAGGATCCAGGCAACTCGCACTTCACCCACCTGGAAGAAGTGCAGTTCACCTACCGCAAAATCACCTGGACCCACGAAGTCTCCGGTACTTCGGGTTCCGATGACTGGCGTGCTCCAGTCGTTTAATTACGGCTGATCGTTTCAAGCATCGGCCAGCTCTGCTGGTCGATGTTGTTTACGCCCCTCCAGAATTTCGCGTGCGTTGAACCGCCTGGCGGTCGTCGACACACGCCGCATGCAGCACGAGGAACAAGGGATGTTCGCGCCGGCCAATGAAACCCACTTTGCCCTGACCATCGAAGGTCTTTCCGCCGATTTCCAGGTGTTTACCCTTACCGGTCGGGAAGCCGTCAGCCAGCCTTTCGTATTCGAGGTGGAGCTGGTCAGTGAGCAGCCGTCGCTGGACCTCGAAACCCTGCTGCACAAACCGGCCTTCCTGCAACTGTCGCCCGACGGCAGCGGCATCCACGCCCTGATCTACCGCGCCGCGCAAGGCGATTCCGGCAAGCGCCTGACGCGCTACTCCGTGACCCTGCGCCCGCAACTCGCGTACCTCGCCCACCGGATCAACCAGCGGATCTTCCAGAACCTCAGCGTGCCGAAAATCATCGGCAAGGTGCTCGAAGAACACGGCATCCAGGGCAACGCCTATGAGTTTCAGACCGGTTCGATCTACCCCGATCGCATCTACTGCGTGCAGTACGACGAATCGGACCTGCATTTCATCCAGCGCCTGTGCGAAGAAGAAGGCATTCACTACCACTTCCAGCACACCGCGACGGCGCACAAACTGGTGTTCGGCGATGACCAGACGGTGTTTAAGAAACTGGCGCCGGTGGCCTATCAGCAGGACTCCGGCATGGTCGCCAGCGACCCGGTGATCAAGCGCTTCGACCTTCGCCTGGAAACCCGCACCAGCCGCACCACCCGCCGCGATTACGACTTCGAAAAACCGCGGATCACCCTCGAAAGCGAAAACCGTGGCGACGCCCTGCCCGACCTCGAGGACTACGATTACCCGGGCCGTTTCGTCGACCGCGAACGCGGCAAACACCTGGCCAAACGCGCCCTCGAACGTCATCGCAGCGACTTCCAGCTCGCCGAAGGCAAGAGCGACCAGCCGTTGCTGGTCAGCGGCCATTTCCTCGCGCTGAAAGAACACCCGAAGGCCAAGTGGAATGACCTGTGGCTGCTCACCGAAGTCCATCACGAAGGCAAGCAGCCGCAAGTGCTGGAAGAGTCGGTCACCAGTGACACCACCGCGCTCAAAGACGATTTCCATCAGGGTTACCGCAACCGCTTCCAGGCCACCCCGTGGGACGTGCCGAACCGCCCGCCCCTCAATCATCCAAAGCCGCGCATCCTCGGCAGCCAGAGCGCCGTGGTCACCGGCCCGAAAGGTGAAGAAATCCACTGCGACGAATACGGCCGCGTGAAAGTCCAGTTCTACTGGGACCGCGACGGCCTCGCCGACGACAAGACCAGTTGCTGGCTGCGCGTCTCCAGCGCCTGGGCCGGCGCCCAGTACGGCGGCATCGCCATCCCGCGCATCGGCATGGAAGTGCTGGTCACCTTCCTCGAAGGCGACCCCGACCAGCCGCTGATCAGCGGCTGCCTGTACCACAAGGAAAACACCGTCCCCTACGCCCTGCCGGCGAACAAGACGCGCACCACCTTCAAGACCCTGAGCTCGATGGGTGGCGGCGGCTTCAACGAACTGCGCATCGAAGACAAGAAAGGCCAGGAACAGATCTTCCTCCACGCCCAGCGCGACTGGGACGAGAACATCGAACACGACCAGAAAATCCGCGTAGGCAACGAACGCCACGACGTTGTGGAAAAGAACAGCTACACGGAATTCAAGGCCGAAGAACACCACACCGTTTACGCAGACCGCAAAGTCGAAGCACGCGCCAACGACCACCTGACCGTGGGCGTGAACCAGCACATCAAGATCGGCACCGGGCAATTCATCGACGCCGGCCAGGAAATTCACCTGAGCAGTGGCATGAAGGTGGTGCTGGAGGCTGGGGCTGAACTGACGCTGGTCGGCGGTGGCAGCTTCATAAAGATCGATGGCGGCGGCGTGACCATGAGCGGGCCGGCGATCAACATCAACTCAGGCGGCGGACCGGGCAGCGGCACTGGTGCTGCGCCATTGATGCCGGGCGTGCTGAAACAGGCGGATGCCGACAAGGCTGGCGCCGTACTGACGCCGGCGCAAATCAACACCCTCAAACGTAATGCGCCGTTCTGCGAAGAGTGTGAAAAATGCAAGGCAGGTGCCTGTGCCATCTAATCGACTGACACCCAAAGACTGGCTGGGGCAACAGCCGCTGCAGAAAGACGAGCGGCTGTATCTGGTCATCAGCGCCGCCAGCGATGCCGAAGCGCTCAAAGCCCTGTATCAGAGCGAACCGTCCGTACAGGCCATTCCCGTCTGGGGCGGAACGCCCTACTCCACCTGGCAACCGGTGATGCCTTACGTCGCCGAACTCAAGGCCAACTCGGCCTTCCTGCCCTGGATCACCGAAACCGACGCCCTCGACTGGGGCTGGCTGGCGGTCTCCCGCTCGGACCCCAACGAAGTTTTCGAACATCTGCGCAGTTTGACCCAAGTGAAGATGCCGGACGGGACCGAAGTGTTTTTCCGGTTTTGGGATGGGCGGCATATCTATCCGATTCTTGAGGGGTTGGGTGAGACGGCGGGGGAAGTGTTGCCGGTTTTTGAGCGGTATCTGATTAATGGGCGAAGCCTGGAAGTCGGGCCGAGGGTGGTGCCGAAGGCGAAGGATTGGCCGTGGTGGGAGGTGCCGAAGAAGTTGCTGGATCAGTTGGCGAAAGAGGATCACACGACCCTGATCGGCAACTTGATGCAATGGCTCGAAGAAGCACGCCCGGACCTCTACAGCGCGTGGCCCGAGAACAACCTGAAACTGAAAATCACCCGTTTCGTGCGTCGCCCGGATGCTCCGGACAACCTTAAAGAAGCACTGTTAAACCACCTGATTCTGGAGCAAGGCTAAATGATCGCGAAGGAACGCATTGCTTTCATTGACAAACAACTCAACACCTTCAAAGACAGCTTGACGCTTTATCAGGAGCAAACAAAAACCTGGTATGCACAACTTGCTGACAAAGGCAGCCGAACTGCAGACTTGCCTTCACTGTTGGGCATGGAACGCATCATAAAGGTCGGAAGTACCAGCAAATCGGTGAGCATGACCGACGGCGACTTCACGTCGAACGTGGCTCGGTGCCCGCTGAAAGGCCCCCTGCTGATCGAAAGCAAATTCGAATCGGTTTATGACATTCCACTGGGCAATATCGACGTTGAAATCATTGCTGTGGAAGGTGGGGCAATCAGCAAGGTCAAGCTCGACGCCCAAGGTAAGGCAAGCTGGACTGGCGGCATTCCCGGCAAGTTTTACAAAATCCGCGTTCACAACGAAGTGACGCCTGGCCAGATCGATACATTGTTCAATTCCTACAAAGGAATCACGGCTGATCTGGAAGGCTTCCTGCGCAAAGAATGGGCCGGGTTCAAACCGCAATGGTCGAATTTGTCCGCATCCGGCATGGCTATGGCTGTTGGCAGCGGGATTCTTGAGGGTGGCTGGGAAGCCATCAAAGGGGTGTGGGATGGCATCAGCCTAGTGCTCGACATCCTTCAGGATCCGGGAAAGTTTGCCAAAGATTTGGGAGCGGGCACCCAAAAGTTGATTGATCTGGCCAAACAATCTCCAGACGTCATGAAAAAGGCGATGTTACTGGCCAGCGACGAAGCTGCATTGTTCTTGATGGTACGCAGTGCCGTGATCTGGTTGGCAGGTTTACCACCAACGAAACTGGCAGGTGAATCAGCAAAGATGACAACTGCGGTGGTGGTCGGCATCGCCATCGACATCGTGATTGGTATCGTGCTGACCATTGCTGCCGAAGGTACGGGCGTAATCTATCTCGCCGCCCGCCTGAAAAAATACGGCCAAATCATCATCAAGGCTGTCACTGGTTTTGTGGAGTCGGTATTCAAGATCATCAAAGGATTCATGGAATACGTCGCCAAATACACCGCCGTTGCGGCGCGTGGGGTGACGGCAAAGGTGAGAAACGGCATCTCGGAATTGCGTTTTGACGGTAAGCGAGTGACAACCGTCGAAGCACCAAAAGCCCATCACGACGCGCCTGCACAATCCAAGACGCCTGACGAAAAAAGTGCAACTTGCGCTAAAAACACATGCACGAATGGTTGCCCGGTTTCGATGGTGACCGGCGAAGAACTGCTGACACTGACTGATGGGGAACTGGATGGTACTTTGCCTTTTTCCTGGACTCGTCTTTATCGCACTAGCGCAGCAGAAATCGATTGCGGCCTTGGCTATGGCTGGAGTCATGCGCTGGCACAACGGGTTGACGTCAACAATGATGAAGTAGTCTGGACTGACCACGAAAATCGAGTTATCACATTCCCGCTGCCGAGCCTGCAACGTCCAGCAATAACAAACAGCCTTTCTGAAGCCGCAATTTTTATTGGTGATGATCCCTCTGAGCTCATCCTTGCTCAGGCTGGCGAACGCTCCCAGTTTTATCATTTCCGCTACAACCGCACCGGCGCAACACTGATTGCTGTCAGCGACGCGTATGGCAACAGGCTGCATATCACTCGCGATATCCATGGCCGCATCAAGCGAGTCGATAACGGCGCAGGTCGTGCGTTGCTTCTGAGGTATGACCGCAAACACATCGTAGCCATCGAATATCAGCAATTCATCCCAGCAGACACTCTGGAAGATGCATGGAGCACAATCCAGACCATAGTTGCTTATAGCTACGACTCAGAACATCGACTGATCGCGGCAAAAAACGCAGCAGGTGAAACGGAGCACTACGCATACAACGCTCAGAACGTAATCCTAGAACGGCGCCTGGCTGGTGGTGCCATCTTTTACTGGGAATGGGAGAAGGAAGGTAAATCTGCCAGGTGCATCCATCACTGGGCTAACTTTTCGCAAATGGACACGCACTACGCTTGGGATGATAAAGGTAGTGTCACTGTCACCAATGCGGACGGCAGTGAAGAGGTCTACACCCACGATGACAAAGCACGACTGGTCGCCAAAGTTGACCCTGACGGTGCTGAAAATCTCAAAGCCTATGATGACAAGGGTCGTTTGGTCGCAGAGCAAGATCCTTTAGGTGCAATTACTGAATTCCATTACAACGAAACCGGGCGACTGATTGCGGTTATTCCACCAGAAGACGAACCCACCGGCTATGAGTACAGCCGTGGATTCGTGAGCAAGGTCAGTCGCGGAAAAGCCACTTGGAAGTACCAACGCAACAACCAGGGCGATGTAACGCAGCAGACTGATCCAGATGGCAACACGACCCACTACAGCTACGACAACCGGGGACGACTGCTGGAAATCAGTTACGCCGACGGTGGCCGTCATCAATTGGGCTGGAACAACCTTGGCCAATTGTTGGAGGAGCGCCTCCCCGACGGCGGTAAGCGTAAATATCGCTACGACGCACTCGGCCGGCAAATCACGCGCCAAGATGAGTCCGGCCAGATTACCCAGTATCAGTGGGATGCCGCTAACCGTCTCTCGCAAATCACCCTGCCAGGCGGAGCCACTCGCGCTTACACCTACAACCCATATGGGCGCGTGACTGCCGAACGCGACGAACTCGGCCGCGTCACCCGTTACGAATATGCCGACAACCTGCACCTTGTCAGCCGTCGCATCAATCCTGACGGCAGCCAGCTGCGCTATCGCTACGACAACTCGCGCCTGCTGCTGACCGAAATCGAAAACGAACGCGGCGAGCATTACCACCTCGATTACTTCCCGAATGGCCTGATCCAGCAAGAAACCGGCTTCGACGGTCGTCGCACTGCATACGAATACGACCTAAATGGCCAGTTGCTGAAGAAAACCGAATTCGGCGATGACGGCAGCGAGTTGGTGACTGAATACCAACGCGATGCCGCAGGCAGGCTTCTGGTGAAAACTCTTCCCGATGGCGAAGAAATTCACTACAGCTACGACGCCCTCGGCCGCCTGGTCAACGTCGACGACGGACACTGGCCGCTCGCCTACGAATACGACCTGCAAGATCGCCTCGTCACCGAACACCAAGGCTGGGGCACCTTGCGCTATGAGTACGACAGCGTCGGCCAGCTCAAGCACTGTCGCTTGCCCGATGGCAGCAAACTCGATTACCGCCATCAACCCGGCGGCCTGCTCAGCGGCATCGATCTCAACGGCTCGCGCCTGACGTCTCACCAGTTCAGCGGTGGTCGCGAACAGCAGCGCCAGCAGGGCCTGCTGCTCAGCCGGTATCAATATGACGAACAGGGCCGCTTGCAGGCTCACAGTGTCAGCCAACGCGACAAAAACCTGCTCCAGCGCCGCTACAACTACGACGCAAACGGCAACCTCGCCGGTATCGACGACAGCCGCAAAGGTAGCCGCAGCTACCACTACGACCCGCTTGATCGCTTGATCAGCGTTCGTG
This sequence comes from Pseudomonas sp. B21-021, assembly GCF_024749205.1. Classification (NCBI taxonomy): domain Bacteria; kingdom Pseudomonadati; phylum Pseudomonadota; class Gammaproteobacteria; order Pseudomonadales; family Pseudomonadaceae; genus Pseudomonas; species Pseudomonas sp. B21-021. Next base: position 2,415,521 of record NZ_CP087192.1, on the reverse strand, counting down.
GCTCGACACCGGAAAGCTTTGCTCATGATCCGGCCGGTAACCTGCTCGGCCAGAACAACGAAGGCACAGCCAACCTCGCCAACGTCAAAGGCAACCGTCTGCTGATGCAGGGCGACCGCCACTACGACTACGACGCCTTTGGCAACCTGATTCGCGAACGCCGTGGCGCTGGCCAGAAACTCGTCACTGAATACCGCTACGACTCCCAGCATCGACTGATCGGCGCGAGCCTGCCGGGTGGCAGCACCGCGTCCTACAAGTACGACGCTTTCGGTCGTCGCATCGAGAAAACTGTCGATGGCCATACCACCGAATTCTTGTGGCAAGGCGAACGTCTGATTGCCGAAAGCGGTGACAATCGTTATCGCACTTATATCTACGAACCCGGCAGCTTCCGCCCGCTGGCCATGCTCGACGGCGAAGGCCCGCGCAAGGCAACGCCGTTCTACTACCAGCTCGACCATCTCGGCACACCGCAGGAGCTCACCGACTACAGTGGCGAGATCATGTGGTCCGCGAAGTACCGCGCCTACGGCAACCTCGCGGCGCTGGACGTCAGTGAAATCGATAACCCGTTGCGCTTCCAGGGTCAGTACTTCGATGCGGAGACAGGCCTACACTACAACCGTCATCGCTACTACAATCCAGAGTCTGGACGTTTTCTGACCCCTGACCCGATCAAGCTTGCGGGTGGGTTGAACAGCTATCAGTATGTGCCCAACCCTACCGGATGGGTCGATCCATTAGGTCTGAGCTGCACACCTGGCGCTTGTCCAAAAGTTCAATCCATAGACCCTAATGAGATACGCTTCTCCCAAAATAGCGTTTCCTATAACAAAGTGGATAGAGGAACCGGTGCAAACTTCAACTATGATGATCTTGTCAGCTCGATGAAGAAAAATGGATGGCAGGGCGATCCTATTGATGTAGTCCGCATGCCAGATGGAAAGCTTACCAGCATGGATAACACCCGTGTTAGAGCTGCACGAGAGGCAGGTATAAAAGTTGAGGCGAGAGAGTGGAAGCCAAACGATCCACTATCAGAAAGTAACAGAGAGCGATTTGAGGTAAACGATGTGATGCCCGACACGTGGGGTGAGGCATTGCAACTTAGAATTCAAAAACAAAAGCCGAAAAGATTTGGCAATGAAAACCCACATGGCTCTGACGACTTGCCAAAACTAACAGGAAAAAAATGAAGATCTTTCTCGATATTGAACAAATAGAAAACTATAACTTCCCAAGCGAATTTATAGAATTCGCAACCATGGAGCCTAAACCAGACATTGAGCCTTGGTGGCTATTAGTATACAAAGAAGGAAAAATAAACAATTGGCACAACACACTAAAAAAACTTTACCCAAAACGCACTCTAGTGCCTTTCGCAAAATTCAGCGCGAATGATGACATTGCTTGTTTTGAGGGCGAAGATTTATCTGGAAATCCAAAAGTTTTAATAATACACGCCTATGCTTCGGAAGGATGGGAGCTTCATGGAGAATATCCTGATTTTTGCACTTGGCTAAAAACAGCCATTGAGACCCATGCAGAATGGAACGAAGAAAATTGAAAAAATAACTATTAAATTTTATCTAAATACTCAGGGGGCACTGAGGATATCAACCAAATATTATTCTCTGCCCTAAAAAAAACGAACCCATCAAGAAACATTTCATGACTTTTCACGCGTAGAACAACGGATGACCCATACCGCTGACCAACGTCAAAAGCTAAGTCCTTATTTTCAGTCAAGTGCACGTAATGCCTAGCCCCAGCTTGCAACCCTTCTTTAAAAATTGAGTCAACAAAGCGATAGGCAGTACCATGATATAAATAACAAGGAGGCTGAACGACAGGGTAATCACGAGTTACCAATTTTGACGAATGCCCTTGTACAGCACGAACATACACCCCATCCTCTGAGATCTCAAATCGTCGCTTATCGCTTCCCAACACTACCCTCTTCACAACCTCATCATCCGCCACCACCCCTAACTTTTGCATCCCTATCAGAAGACTGTCGAGCCTTGCCCAACCCTCTGAATCTAAATGCAGCCCAACAGATTCAGGTTTATGACGCAGCAGAAAACTCATGGTTTTACTTAGACGATCAACTTCACCAGTCATAACAATTTCCTAATAGCAAAGAGCACGAATAACAACCATACAAAAATATATAACAATTAAAACATGAAAACAAATCACCAATTAAAGGCTACAAATTTATTTTCCGCCAAAGAAAACAAATCCAACCTTTCTCACCAGCCAATTTTTCATGACAAAAATAATCGTCTGACTTTCGGAAAGATCAATGTTAGAAAACAATAAAACAATAGAAATCAATGGAGAGGACGCCCTTGAGGTTCTAGAGGAAATTGAATTTATCTTGATTTCGCTGCACAAAATGGGAAGCTACTATTGCGACAAGCCTGTCAACGATTATCAAAAAGCGACTACCGATTTTATTGACAACGAGAAGGTGACTCAAAGACTTGCGAAGGTGAGAAAAATCATCTCTACAAAATTTGATTCAACCCTCGGAGAGGATGACATGGACGATATTGAGCGTCATATGGAAGGAATCCAATTTTGGAAGCCTTAGACAACCTTTCTCTGCTATTCCAATAATTCGGGATTAACTCTAAAAACCATTTGGCATTTTTTTAGATTTTCCAATCAAAGAAAAACCTCATCAAAAACCCTCCGACTAATAATCTCATGAAAATCACTATATCGCGCATAGTTAAAATCCACACAGAAAAGACCCTTGTTGAATTCTCCACCCTTTATGGAGAAGGTCTTTCAAGCTTATTCACTCTAGAGGCAAGAGAAAACCGTCCCTATGACGTCGAAATAAATATTGATGATGATTTTTATTGGGGTAAAAACATCTTCACCTCAATGAGCAACACACCCTCAATTCGCCACGAAGCCGAAATAACCTATATAACAGCAGAGCTAATTTCTATTACCGAAGATGGATGCGGTTCGCTGAGACTTGGCAATTCCATCATCTTCATCTCACTAAAAAACGACAATAAAGATCTTATATTTCCGAGTTTTGTTGAGATCTTAGCTATTCAAATCACCCTTTACCCAACTAACATCTGAGCAGTGCTCACCCCCCCCCCTCAAATACCTCTGGATATAACTAAATGAACACAAGCAAAATCATCACCCTCGGAGGCAAAATAACTCTCGATGACATTTCCCAGCTTGATCAAACAATCGACATTTCTCTCGAAATAGAAAACTTGAAGGAAGACCTTTTTCAAGCGACTTTCCCATGCGGCCAAATACTCGATATCGGATGGTATCCAGAATTCAGCACATACGGTTCCTTTGTAATCTCTCTAATCCGCAATCAAGACTGGCAAAATCCTACTCATTGTGAAAAAGCCAAAAACTGGGCAGAGCTGAAAATCGCGCTAGAGAACATATTAAAAAACCTGGAAAGCTAGTATCGATAAACGCTTCCGATATATGGAGTAAACCACCTTACCAAAACAACATCACCGCTATCCCCCCTCAATCATCCCCTCCAAAACCTCATACTTAACCACCACCCGATTCCCATACAACCGCTCCCTCTCCATCAACGCTCCCACCTGCCCCTTCTCCCTCACCTCCCGCCAAATCTCATTCTCCCGATACACCCGCTCCCCCTCTCGCACAAACCGATGCCCCACCCCAAACACGTGATACCGATAAGCCCGCTCCCGGTCGCACAACAACTCCCCCTCCAACTGCGTCTCTCCGACCTTCAATTTCAGCTGAAAACTGCGATCCGTCGGGTTGTGCAGTACCAGGTCGATGTAGTTATAGAAGATCGCCGCGCCGGAGCCGAATGGCAGGACGCGGCCGTCGTCCGGGAAGGGATCGAAGCTGTGGTTGGCGCGTTCGATGACGACCAGGGGTGAGTGGATGGCCATCCAGTGGATGAGGTTGCTGAGTTGGCAGATGCCGCCGCCGATGCCGGTGCGGGCTTCGCCGAATGAGAGTTCCATGCCTTCGACGTAGCCGCGTTGGCGGGTCGGGCGGCCGACGAGGCGGCAGAAGGAGAAATATTCGCCGGGGGCGATGGTGACGCCGTCGATGGCGGCGACGGCGAGTTTGAGGTTGATGACTTTGTTGTGTTGCAGCGCGAGGTCGGAGTCGCCGAGTTTGCGGATCAGTTTTGAGGTGTGTTTGAGGTAGCGGTAAGGCAAGCGCTCGGACGTCGGGGCAGGCCGCGCGTAGCGTTTGCTCGAGCAGTGCCAGGCGATGTGGCGGAACAGTCTTTTTTGCCGCACGCGCAGCCAGTAAAGGGCCGGGTGGTAGAGGGAAAGTGGTTTCATCCGTGGCGAACGGCGCGGGCCGTTGTCTTCCTTGAGCTTTAAAGGGCGGCGCATCTTACCGTGGAACCGCGCTTGATCGCCAAGCGCCTCACCTGTGTCGCAAGCCGTAACAAGTCGCCCGACCCGGGCGCTCGAAAATTAAGCTTCAACTAAGGTTGCGTCCCTACCATCCGGGCCACAAAGCAGCGGTTCTGTGTGCTGATTGCCGTCAGCAGAACCCTTCAACTTGAAGTGAGCCCAGACCATGAGTGCGATCGATTCCACCTCAAAACAACTGCCCGCCTTCAGTCTTGTATTGGTCAATTACAAGACGCCGGAAATAACCCGGATGTGCCTGGAGTTTCTCCAGCAATACGTCAAGGATCATCAAATTCCGGTGTGGGTGGTGGACAACGATTCCGCCGATGAAAGCCTGATCTACTTGCGGTCCCTGGACTGGATCAACTTGATCGAGCGCCCTTCACCCGGCAAGGAAGCGGGGCATATTGCTCATGGCAAGGCACTTGATCTGGCACTTGCGAAAGTTGAAACCGATTACCTGTTTTTGCTGCACACCGACACTTTCGTTTTTGACAGTACTGTCTTTTCGATGATGATGAATGAGTGCATGCAATCTTTGGATACAGCGGCGGTAGGTTGCGTCGAGCAATTGGATCGCGGCGTGCTTAGAGACACCTGGCGTTTGTCTTCACGTTATTTCAAACACTATTTCCGCCGGGCAAAACAGCAATTGGGGTTGCCGTCCAGAGATCCAAAACCCTACCGGGAAACTCACCTGAAAAGCTTCTGCACCTTGTGGAATGCACGGCTGATCAAGGTTCACGGGCTGCATTTTTCGATGGACGACCGGGTCCCGGGATACACGCTGCAGGATCGTTTAAGCAGCCTTGGCTACGGCATCAAATGTCTCTCGCCGCGGACGATCTTCCGCTACCTCGATCACATCCAGGCCGGCACCGTGGCAGCTATCGGTGGATACGGCACACAGCACCGCCGCACCACCATGTATCAGGAAACGCTCAAGCGCCTGCAGTTACAACAAGGCATGCGACCTGCAAAATAGTAAGACAATAAAAAAGGGCGACTTCAAAGTCGCCCTTTTTGCATCTGAATTCTTTGGCCTCCACTCCGAGGAGGTGTTCGCCCAGTGTAATGGCCTGGCAATCCATGCACCGGTAAAGAGCCCTGACACTGGGCGAACGCGAAGGATTTTAATGGAAATTGGCGGATATGTCGTCCTGCTTCAACATGAAATTTATGTACTGAAAAGTTAAAGAAAATATTCGTCGATATTTCCCGACAAACTTTCTGACATCACCACCTCGAATACTTCATATGACTGTTCTCATACAATTACTTGTACAAGAACAGTCATTCTGTAGAGTCAATACTCAACTTTCATGCTGACTGGTCACTTTTAATACATCGGTGTAAGTGACTACGACGCTCTGTCCGACTTTCAGGTTTTTCAGTTTGGCCTGAATCTCGGGCTTTTCGACGTTGAGGGTTTTCGACTGGCCCGACGGGTTTTCCAGGGTGACCTGGTTTTTCGCCAAATCAATTTTGGTGATTTTCAGTTGTACCTGAACCTGGCGAAAGGCCTCGCCACCGGGGTTGCTGCTGCCCACTGCGTTGCGCAGTTCACCGGTGCGCTCGGTGGAGCCAGGCAGACCTTTATCCACGTCGGTGTCCAGATAAGCGGCGACCGAACGTGTCACCTCGATCTGGACCAGATCCCCCACCTTGAGATTTCCGAGGTTTTTCGCCTTGTCGCTGAGCTGAATGTGCACCTGGCGACCTTCCGCGCCTTCCAGAACCACTTGATGATTGGCCGGGTCAACCGCCAGCACTTTGGTGGTGACCCGGTCGGCCTCGACAGCGGCCGAAAGCGGTATATCGGCGGCCACCGCCGAAAAGCTGGCAGTAGAAAGGACAGTGGCAAGTGCAATGGCGTGCGTCAGTGCTTGGAGCTTCATAAGCGGTACTTTCCCTGTGATGGATGGCAACACCCGGCGCCAACGTGGTCAGCGACGGATGTGCCAGTGAGCATAGACGCGCTTCAGGGTTTGTTCCGTGATCGTTGCGCAGTGTCCTGCGCCGTGGACTCGCCACTGGGGGTGCCTTTACCGGAGCTCTGCCGCTGTTTGGGATCGGTGGGGCGCAGCGCGTCGTTGTCGCGCTCGGTTTCACCCGGCGGACGAGGTTCATCGGGGTGCTCGCTATCAGGAACAGTCTTCATGTCGGACCTCCTCAGGCTTCCGGGTCATCGAGTTCCCGCGTGACGTTCACAGCAGGTGAGTCCTTGTGCAGGTCATCGGCTTTGGCTCTAAGGATCTGCCACTGCTCAAGATCGATGGCACCTTGACCAAGCAAATCGTCAGCAATGCGCTGCAGATCGAAGTAATGGGCATCCGGGGATTGTTGCCAGTACGTCTGATCGTCAAACATTTGCTGCCAGGTCGTCAGGTCTGGAGATTTCAGTTCCTCGCTCATGGATCGGATCCTCGGCCATGTTCCTCGGTAGAGGGGGCATCCCGGACAGAGTTCCAATCGATTCCTTCGCGGCACGGCGCGCGGAATCAATACCCGGTCATCTCCAGATAACCCTGCCCGCTCCGATTGCCGCTCAGGCGCACCGGCCCTTCCCAATACGGAATGCGCAGGTTCATCCAGGCGTCGGGGTTGATTGCATCGAGGGTGATCTGCAGATTTTTTTCCGGAATGCCGATCGACCAGCGCACCGGCATCGAACGTCCGGCGACCTTCGCAGTGTTCTGCGGGGTCAGCTTGATCTGGTCGGCGTGCAGGGTTTCGGTCTGGCCATCGGCGGCAATCCACGTGCCGGTGAGGTACGGCGCCCCTTCCTTCTGGCGCATGCGGTAGAGCATGACGTGTTCGCCGCTGTCCAGATGCAAGGAGAACCAGTCCCAGCCCGTCTGATTGGCGGTCAGAGGTTGACTGCTCCATTCGCGGTCGAGCCATGCCGGGCCGTTGACGGTGTAGGTCTGGCCATCGATCTGCAGGGTGCCGCTGGCCTGGAAAAACGGTTGGCTGTAGTAATACGACGCCTGGCCCTGTTCGGATTTCTGGCTGAAACCCTTGTCGCCTTGCAACACCAGCGGGCGGCTGGAGGTCAGGCGCAGTTGATAGCTGAAGTTCTTGTCCCGGGCGCTGAGTTGCAGGTCGGCCAGCGGATCGCTCGCCTGACTGACGAAACGCCAGTCATCGATCCACGCCTCGAACGGCGCTGCATGCACGCCGGCCTGCCCGACGCCGCCACGAGCGTAACGCTCGGCGGCGTGGTGGACGCTGGCCGAAGTCACCGCCGCATGCCCGAGCCAGATCGTCTGGTTTGCCCAGCCCGGCTGCTGCGGTGAGGCGTTCAGAGCGCTGCGAAACAACGTCCACTGCACGCCGAAATCGTTACCCTGCGCATCCTTGAGATTGGCCGTCACGTACCACCATTCAATGCGAAAACCGTCATGGGCGCCGTGATCCGCCGGAAAGCTGAATACCCGTCCCGGCACCACCGGCGTGAAGGCCTGTGCCTGAGCGCCCATCCCGGCGAAACCCTTCTGCTCCGGTGCGGGGTTGTCGCAACCACTCAACAACAACGCCAGAAACACCAGCGCAAACCTAGTCCTCATGGGCAAACGTCCTCAGCAGGTCCGCCGGTTGCGTGCGGTACAGCGAATACAGCGGCCACGCCGAGGCCAGCAACGTCGCCAGCAGCGCCAGCCCCATCAGTTGCAGCAACTGCAATGGAAACACCCGCAGCGGCAGACGCCAGCCAAAGGCCTGAACGTTAATAACCGCGTCCAGGCACCACGCCAGGCCGATGCCCAACGGCAAGGCCAGCACCAGCGTCAGCAGCGCCAACAGCCACGTTTGCCCGAGATTGAGCAACATCAACTGCCGTCGCGTCACGCCCAGGGCCCACAACGGTGCGAGCTGGCCGAGACGGCTCTGGCTCTGGGTCAGCAGGCTGATGAACAGCGCCACACCGGCGACGGCCAACGTCAGGCTATTCAGCGCGGCGGTCGCGGCGAAGGTGCGTTCGAAGACTTGCACCGACCAGCCTTTGAGCCGCGCCTGATCGACGATCCGGCTGTCATCGAGCTGGAAACGTGCCTGCAAGGCCGTGAGCAACGCCGGGATGTTCGGCGAGTCGATGCGCAGGTTGAAGCGGTTCGGCGTCAACTGCGGCCAGCCGCGCAACAGGTGATTGCTGTTGATCAGCACATGGCCCTTGGGATTGCCATAGTCAGCGTAAATGCCGACTATGCGCGGCGACCACGACCCGCCCGGCGTGGGAATCGTCAGGTGATCGCCCGGCGTCACTTTCAAGCGCCGCGCCAGTTGTTCGCTGAGCATCACCGCATCGTCCTTGGCCAGCGCCGCCCACGGGTCGTCTCCTCGAGATTCGAGCAAAGGCCAGTGCTGGCGATAGTGCGGATGATCGATGATCCCGAACACGTCCGCCGGCCAGCCTTGCAGCGTCACCGACACCTGCCAGTTGGGCATGATCGCGGTGACGTTCGGTTGCTGTTTGAGCCAGGTGTACAGCTCTCGCGCCTGCGCCGGGTTGCTCGGGTTCAGATAAAGCTCGGCTGTGAGCCGTTGTTCGAGCCAGTCGTTGAAGGTCTGGCGAAAACCGGCGGTCATGCTGCCGGCGCCGATGTTCGCCGCCATCGCCAGCAGCAGCGCCATCAAGGCCAGGCTCAGCGCCGGCAATTGCTGGCGGCAATCGGCGAGAAACCATTGCCCGAGCACCGAGCGGCTGCGCCCGAGCAAACCGTTGAGCAGCGCGCTGAGCAACACCGGCAACGCCAGTGCGGCGCCGAGCAACAGCCCCGCCATCAACACAAAACCGCTGGCCAGGCTGTTGCCCCATACCAGCGCGGCCAAGGCAATCACTGCACATACGCCGGCCACCCAACCCTGACGCCGCAACCAGCGCGCATGTTGCTGATGCCAGGCCTGAGGATCCGCCACCGCCAGCAACGGCAGACGCGCCGCCCGCAGCAAACTGTTGGCCCCGGCCAGTAACGCGCCAAGCAGGCTCAAGCCGATACCGCTGAACCACCACCACGGACTCAGGCGCAACTGCCCCGCCACTTCCGCGCCGTACAAACCGCGCAGGCTGGCGGCGACGTCCGGCAACAGGACGCTCGCCAGCCAGTAACCACTGACCACGCCGAACAACCCGCCGATCAACGCCAACGCGCCAAGCTCAACGATCAGGCAAGCGATCAGCATCCGCGCGCTGACCCCGCAGGCTCTCAAGGTGCGCAGCAATCCCCGGCGCTGTTCCAGCGCCAGACCGATAGCCGCGTGGACAATGAACAAGCCGACGATGAACGAGAGAAACCCGAGGGCATCGAGGTTGAGGTGGAAGCTTTCGGTCAGTCGCGCAAGGTTGTTTTCCTCGCCACTGCTCTTGAGCTGCAACTGACCTTTGAACGCGGCCGGGATGTCAGCGTGAAAATCCTTTGGCAGCAGCAGACGTGACAGTTGATCGGGCTGTTCGAGCACGCGCTGAGCGACGCCAATGTCCACTAGCAGCACGCCGGGTGCCATGTCGGTTTGCGCGCGCAGCGGCGGCAGCGTCTGAGCGGTTTCGGTGGCCGGGGTCGCGCCCTCGGCGAGGTTCAGCGCCCGCAAGGTTTCGGGAGAAATCCAGGTGCTGCCCGGCGGACTGAAGAACTCGACGATGCGCTCGATCGGCATCGCCTGCCCGGCCACCGCGCTGTCGCCGGGTAACGACACCGGCTCGATGCCCATCAATTGCAGACGCTGGTTTTCGTGGCCTTTAAGAATCAGGCGCCCTTGCAGCACCGGCGACACCGGCCAGCCCAGGCGCCGCAGATCAACGAACCATTGTTGCGGGAACGTCGCGCCGTTTGGCGTGCTGAGGCTGGCCTGGGGTTCGCCGCCAACCAACTGGCTGGCCCGGGCGTAACTGTCCCGCGCCTGACTGTTGAGCGCTTCGACTCCGGTCAACAGACTGGTGGCCAACCACAACCCGGTCAGCACGCTGAAAAACTGCACCGGATGGCGCCGCCAGTGACTGAGCAGCGCCATCAACGCGTGGCGGAAAACCTTCACGTCAAGCGACCGCTGGACAGCACCACGCGCTCCGCCAGCCGCGCCGCCACGCGTTGACTGTGGGTGACCATCAGCAAGGTGGTCGGAGTGTCATCGAGCAATTCCAGCAACAGCCGCAACACTTCGTCGCTGGTGGCTTCGTCGAGGCTGCCCGTGGGCTCGTCGGCCAGCAACAGTTTCGGTTGCGCCGCCAGCGCCCGGCCGAGCGCAACCCGCTGTTGCTGGCCGCCGGAGAGTTGTTCGGGATAGCGCTTGAGTAATTCACCCAGCCCCAGACGCTGCACCAGATGATGCTGCCAGCGCGGGTCATGCCGCCCGGCCAGCCGCGCCTGAAACGCCAGGTTGTCTTCGATGCGCAGGCTGCCGATCAGGTTGTACTGCTGGAACACCAGACCGATTTCGGTGCGCCGCCAGTTGGCCAGTTGCGCCTCGTTCATCCGGTCCAGCCGATGTTCGCCGCTGCTGATGCTGCCGCTGTCGACTTTGTCGAGCCCGGCGATCAGGTGCAGCAGCGTGCTCTTGCCGCTGCCCGACTCGCCCATCAGCGCCAGACTGCTGCCGGGCTTGAGCGTCAGGTCGATGCCTTGCAGCACCGGCAACGGGCCTTGCGGGGTGAGGTAGCTTTTGAAGACGTTTTGAACCTGGAGCATGCCGCCATCCGATCGATCCGTGTCGGCCAAGGATAGCGGATACCGACGCGTTACTGACCCACCGCCACACTCGTCGGCGCCTCACCCGGCGTGACGATGCTGTTCAGGTCGATGTGTTTCCACTCGGGTTTGGCCCCCAGCCGTGCGTTGAAGCGGTAGTTGAAGGTGAATTCATCCGCCGTCGCCACGCTCAGCGGTTTGCCGTACACCGCCTCGATTCCCGGCAGGTCGTAGCCCATCAACTGCAAGAGTGTCGGGAAGATGTTGTAGTGACTCGAGCGATCCTTGTTCGCCGCCAGTTGCGCCGACCAGTCGAGCGTCTGCAACTGATCGCCCTGAATCACCACCAGCGGCACCACCCCTTCTTCCTCCACCGGGTCGCCGCCGCAGTGGGTGTTGAGTCCCGGATTACCGCGCTCGTGCAAATCCTGGCCGTGATCCGAGGTGTAGATCAGCAGCGCGTTGTTCAGATTGGCCTGGGCAAACACCCGCGAGAAGAACTCGCCGACGTTCCACAGCACGGTGTTCTTGTAGGCGTTGCGATACAGCACCCAGTCATCCGGCTGGCCGTTGAAACCGGTGCGTTCGCCGGTGTCGGCGACTTCCGTGAACTGCCCGCGCGGCAAGGTCGGACGGTAAGCCATGAAGGCGTCCGGGTATTTGTCGTGCACCGGAAAATGCGCGCCGACCTTGTTGATCAGCACCAGCTCCGGTTTGTCGTCGTTGAGCAGTTCGATCAACTTGGCGGCGGCGGCCATGTCGCGGTCGCGCACGCTGGTCTGGTCGAATTGCACGAATTCGTCGATGTCCTTTTTTTCGGCATCGTTCATCAGGTTCTGCAGGTTGCCGCCGGTGCGCTGAGCGTCGATGTAGACCGTGCGCATGCCGGCTTTTTTGGCGTACTGCCAGATCGACGGCAGCGTGCTGTTGATCCGCATGTAGTCGGCGCGGGTGCCGCCGTAGCGCAGGGTGATGTTGGTGTCGGCGCTGCAATTGGCGATGGACGCCGCGTAGCCGTAATTGAAGATCTCGACGCCCGGACGGGCCTGCTTGAGGTTGCTGTGCACGCCGAACGGCGCGTTGATGTCCAGGTAATTGCCGGAAATGCTCTCGTCGATGATCAGCACGATGTCGTGGCCGACCGCAGGACCATTGCGCGCCAAGGTCACCGGCTCACGCGGGCCGACGGTGTTGTGCAGCGCTTCGTAGCCGAACAGGTTCAGATAGGCCAGCGGCGTGTACATGATCGGCAACCCGCGCGCGCCCTCGCCGGCCCGCACGAACAACACGGCGCTGAGCAGCAATACACCGCACAACGGCGCAGCGATCCGCAAGGCATTGGGCACCGGGATCGCGTGCCGGGGCTTGAGACCGATCCCGAACAACAGCAACAACCCGTTGAGCAGCCCGTGGATAATCGCCCCCCGGTACTGATACGCCGCCTCCTGGATGAAGCCGCCGGAGTACACCAGCGAGACGAAACTGCTGTAGGTCAGGTAATCGGCGGTCACCCTCGTATAAACATCGAAGAACACCGCCGAAACAAACAGGGTTAATGCGAACAAATGCCGAATGAAAGTCTGACGTATATAGGCTGTTAGTAATAATGCGAAAGTCAGCGTCAAAAACATCGCGCCAAAAAGAAGTACTGCCAACCCCATACCCATCGCATTTAAGCGGTCAAGGTAATATTCGAAATAAAGCAGCAGATAAATAATTAAAAGCAGTTCTTTCAGGTATCGAAACATGGCAATTCCGGGGCGCGTCCGACGAGACATGGTCAATCATTTGTCGGTCAAAATCTGACACTAGCACCGGGCCATCAAAGCGCAAGAAATGTCGGACATAATGCAAAAGCGTCAAAAAACTGTTGACTCAAATCTGACACACCCAAGTCGTTAAAACCCTTGAATTTCGCGGCCTACGACCGTTTATCGTTTTCTTCGGAATGTGAAAAACCCGTCAAGAACGGGACAAATCCATCTACAGCAAGCACTTGATGGCCTTTCGCCCCCAAAAATGGGGGTGTTATACCCTTGCAACATGTCATTTTGCTGACACGCTTTCCCCACGCTGCGCTATACCCCTTTTGACAGTTCCATTTCGATCTTCCATCACCGTCTTACGAGGCACGCCAATATGGACGTGAGCGTATTTGGTACGGGCTATGTTGGCCTGATACAAGCAGCCGCACTTGCCGATGTCGGACATCGCGTATTGTGCGTCGATATTGACCCGAACAAGATTAAACAACTGCAACAGGCAGTACCGCCTATTAGCGAACCGGGTCTTTCGGCAACTTTGGAAGAAAACATCAAGGCCGGGCGTTTGTTGTTCAGCACCCAGGCCAGCGATGCGGTGGAACATGCCGCACTGATCTTCATCGCCGTGGGCACGCCGGCCGACGAAGACGGCTCCGCCGACCTCAGCCATGTACTCAACGTGGCGCGGCAGATCGCAAGCTTCATGGAGGACGATCGCACGCTGATCATCAAATCCACGGTGCCGGTCGGCACGGCGGATCAGGTGCTGCACACCGCTGAAGAAGAACTGCAGCGGCGCGGCAAAAGCGCCCTGGCGGTGCGGGTGGTGTCCAACCCGGAATTTCTCAAGGAAGGCAGCGCCCTCGCCGACTGCATGCGGCCGGACCGGATTATCGTCGGCACCCGCGACGACCTGGCCCGCGAGCAGATGAGCGAGCTGTACGCGCCGTTCTGCCGCAACCACGAAAAACTGATGTTCATGGACAACCGCAGCGCCGAGCTGACCAAGTACGCGGCCAACGCGATGCTCGCCACCCGCATCAGTTTCATGAACGAGCTGGCCAACCTCACCGAACTGCTCGGCGCCGACATCGAAGCGGTGCGCAAGGGTATCGGTTCCGACCCGCGCATCGGCTATCACTTCATCTACCCGGGCTGCGGCTTCGGTGGCTCGTGCTTTCCCAAGGACCTGCGCGCCCTGCTGCACACCGCCGAACACAACGGCATGCCGCTGAAACTGCTGCGCAGCGTCACCGACGTCAACGACGCGCAGCGGCACATCCTGTTCAGCAAACTCAGGGCGCAATTCCCCCAAGGCCTGGCCGGCAAGTCGATCGCGATCTGGGGCCTGGCGTTCAAGCCGAACACCGATGACATGCGCGAAGCCCCCAGCCGCTATCTGATGGATGCGCTGTGGGCCGAAGGCGCCAGCGTGCAGGCCTACGATCCGGAAGCCATGTCCGAGTGCCGGCGCATTTACGGTTACCGCAATGACCTGCACCTGTGCGCCACCCGCGACGACACCCTGGAAGACGCCGACGCCCTGGTGATCTGCACCGAGTGGAAGAATTTCCGCGTGGTGGATTTCGAGCTGCTGGCCAGCAAGCTGCGCTCGAAAGTCATCATCGACGGACGCAACCTCTACAACCCGGAACAAGTGGCAGCCGCCGGCCTGCACTACAGCGGCATCGGTCTGCGCCACATCGCGCCTGACGGGTTGCGGCCATGAAAATCCTCGTCACCGGTGCGGCCGGCTTCATTGGTGCTCATGGCGTGCTGCGGCTGGTGCGCGACGGGCATCAGGTGATCGGCCTGGACAACTTCAACGGCTACTACGACCCGCAGCTCAAGCACGATCGGGTGGACTGGGTGCGCGAGCAGGTCGGGGATTTCCAGCTCGCCACGATTGATCTGGCAGACGCCTCGGCGCTGGAAGCGTTGTTCGTTCGCGAACGGCCGCAAGTCGTGGTGCACCTCGCGGCGCAGGCCGGGGTGCGTTATTCGCTGGAGAATCCAAGGGCTTATCTGGACAGCAACCTCGACGGTTTCCTCAACATCCTGGAGTGCTGCCGCCGGCACCCGGTCGAGCACCTGATCTACGCCTCGTCGAGTTCGGTGTATGGCGCCAACCAGCGCACGCCTTACTCGCTGCAGGACGGCGTCAATCACCCGCTGTCGCTGTACGCCGCGACCAAGAAAGCCAATGAATTGATGGCCCACAGTTACAGCCACCTGTTCGGTATTCCTTGCACCGGGCTGCGGTTTTTCACGGTCTACGGGCCGTGGGGCCGGCCGGACATGTCGCCGATCCAGTTCGCCAAGGCGATCAGCGAAGGCTCGCCGTTGAAGCTGTTCAACTACGGCGAGCATCAGCGCGATTTCACCTACATCGACGACATCATCGAAAGCATCGCACGCCTGATCGAGCGGGCGCCCCGGGCCAATCCCGAGTGGGACCGCGAACAACCCGATCCGGCGAGCAGCATGGCCCCGTGGCGCCTGTTCAACATCGGCGGCCAGCACCCGGTGGCGCTGAAAACCTACCTCGCCCTGCTGGAAAAACACCTCGGCCAGAAAGCCGTGGTCGAGCTGCTGCCGCTGCAGCCGGGCGATGTGCTCAACACCTGCGCCGAGGCCAGTGACCTGGCCCAGGCCACCGGGTTCCAGCCCCGGATAGAGCTGGATGAGGGACTGGGGCGGTTCATCGCCTGGTTCCGCGATTACTACCCCACTGCCTATCGCCCACGCGCCGAACGCGGCTGAACATCAGCGGAGGACTCCATGACTGGACATGAGAAAGGTGTACCGATCCAACAATTGGTGCGGGACAAACGCATGGATCCGGAACAGCGAATGCGCCTCGACGCGGCGATCCATCGCCAGGGTCAGGGCTGGATGACCGGCCGCGAAGGTGGCCGGCCGTGGCAACTGTCGCGCACCAACCGGGTGGTGGCCTGCCTCGGCGCGCTGATGATCCTGCTGATGATTTCGCCACTGCTGATCGGTCTGGCGCTGGCCATCAAGTTCACCAGCAAAGGCCCGGTGATGTTCGTGCAAAAGCGCACCGGTTATCGCGGGCGCAAGTTCGGCATGTACAAGTTCCGGACCATGGTCGCCAACGCCGAAGAGCTCAAGGAGTCGCTGCGCCACCTGAACAAGCACGGTGCCGACGCCATCGACTTCAAGATCGACCAGGACCCGCGCATCACCGGGATCGGCGGCTTCCTGCGGCGCACCAGCCTCGACGAACTGCCCAATCTGATCAACGTAGTGACCGGCGACATGCGCCTGGTCGGCCCTCGCCCGACCTCGTTCAACGCCTACCGCTACAAAGACAGTCACCTCGCCCGTCTGGCGATCTACCCCGGCATGACCGGCCTGTGGCAGATCTCCGGACGCAGCAATATCGACTTCGACCAGCGCGTTGAGTTGGACCTCAGCTATATCGCCGAGCAGAGCCTCCTGCTTGATCTGAAGATTCTGTTGAAAACCCCCTTCAAAGTATTCAGCGGCCACGGAGCAAGCTAATGGACGGTTCAACCAACAAAAGCCTGAGCATTGCCAGCCCCAGCGAGTCGAATCTGACCTCGACCGTGCTGGACCTGGATCTGCGGATCCTGTTCCTGACCGCCGCCAACCCCGGCGCCGGCACCACCACCAGCGCCCTGGCGCTGGCCAGTCAACTGGCGCAGATGAGCAGCGGCCAGGTGCTGTACGTCGATGCCAGCCAGTCGGCGAGCAACCTCACCCAGCAACTGAACCTGAGCAAGGAGCGCGGCCTGCGCGACCTGCTGTTCAACCGGGAAACCCCGCCGCTGTTGCAGGACTGCGTGGTGCAAGTGTCGAGCTTGCCGTTCCACGTGCTGCCCAACGGCCGGCCGATCCGCACCATGGAACACCTGACCGCCGAGCGCTTGAGCCCGCTGCTCGATCAACTGGGCGCTCAGTACCGCTTTGTGGTGATCGACGGCGACGCGGTGTATTCGGCCGCCGACACGCTGGTCATCAGTACTCAGGTCGACGGCGTGGTGTTCGTGGTACGCGCCGAAGACACTCGCTGGGAAGTCGCGCAAGCGGCGGTGCAGCGGTTGACCCAGGCCGGGGCAAAAGTGGTCGGCAGCGTGTTCAACCGGCGCAAGTACTACATGCCCAAATGGCTCTACAAAAACCTGTAAGCAACCGCAAAGGATGACGCCATGAACGCCAGGATTCTTGTGCTGCTGATGCTGCCGCTTGCAGGCTGCTCGAGCACCTCCGAAACCCAGAACATGCCGGTGAACATTCTCACCGCCACCCCGGCCAACGCCCAGGCCACCGACATGCCGAAGATCGAGCAGACCCTGCGCCCGCAGGATGTGCTGGACGTGATCTTCCACATCAGCACCAGCGGCTCGGACGCTTACCGCGTGCAGTCGGGTGACCAGATCGGCCTGAACTTCACCGCCGCCAGCCAGCTCAACGGCAACCAGTTGGTGCTGCCGGACGGCACCATCGAACTGCCGGGCGCCAACACCTCGGTGAAAATCGCCGGGCTGACCAGCGAAGAAGCGCGCCAGGAAATCCAGCGCGCCTACCAGCGCAAACAGCTGTTCCAGCCCAACCGCAATCAGTTGACGGTGCAGATCATCAGCCCGCTGACCAACGAGCAGAACCTGAAAAGCGCCCTCAACCACCCGGCCACCGGCATGAGCCGCGAGATCACCGTCGGCACCGACGGCTACGCGAGCTTCCCGGAAATCGGCGCGGTGCCGCTGCAAGGCATGACCGTCAACCAGCTCGAAACCTTCCTCAACAAGAAGTACGCACAACTGCCGGGCCGGATGACCGTGGACGTGCTGCTCAAGTCCACCGCCGGCAACGAGATCTACGTGCTGGGCGAAGTCGGCCAGCCGGGTTCCTACCCGATCCGCCGGCCGGTGTCGGTGCTTGAGGCGCTGACCCTGGCGCGCGGCACCAACGTCAAGGCGCGGCTCGATTCGGTGGTGATCATGCGGCGCAACGGCAATCAGGTGCAGGCCGTGCGTTACGACGTCGAAAAAGCGTTGTCGGGCGAGGCGCCGCAAATCGCCTACCTGCAACCGGACGACATGCTGTACGTGCCGAAAACCAAACTGGCCAGCGCCGGCGAACTCGCCCGGCAACTGGCCGACGTGGTGCTGTTCCAGGGCGTGGGCTTCAGCTTCGGCTACCGCGTCGACAACAAAGACAGTGACAGCAACTGACTCTCAGGTGACCGACATGAATCCAAAGGAAAACTACCTGCATGAGTTCTTCAGGATCTTCTTCGCCAACAAGCAACTGGTGAAACGGGTCTTCCTGATCTTTGCAGTGATCGCGCTGGTGCTGCCACTGTTGCTCAAACAGAGCTTCGATATCACCGCTCAGGTGATCGTGCAGTCGAAAAAACTTTCACAGGGCGACGCCACCACATCGCTCACCGTGGACAACGCCACCTTCATCCCGCCGTCGCTGGCGGACATGGAAACCGAGAGCAATATCCTGCGCTCGCCGGCACTGATCCGTCAGACCATCAGCGAACTGCGCGACAAGGGCGAATACACCCCGTCACCCGGCATGTTCAACAAGCTGGTGAGCGAGCCGTTCAAGCGCTACATCAGCTCGCCGCTGCGCCAGTACGTGATCAACCCCGTGCGCAATGCTTTGGGGCTTGAGACCGATCCGGTGCGCGACACCGCGCTCGATGCACTGACCCAGCAAGCCATCGACAGCCTGAAAATCGAGACCCTGCCCGGCTCCAACGTGATCTCGATCGTCTACAGCTTCCCCGATCCGCATCAAGGCACGACTTTCGTCGCCGCCCTGTTGCAGAACTATCTGGTGAGCCGTCAGGCGCTGCAATCGATCGACCTGCCGCAATCGTTCTACGAGTCCAAGAAGCAGCTTTATCAAGTGCGCCTCGATGGCCTGGAAGGCAACCGTCAGGCACTGCTGGAAAGTGTCGGCTCGTCGGATCCGAAGGAGGAAATCACCTTCCGCCTGAACGCGATCAACACCGAAGAACAGGCATTGAACCTGTACCAGGATCGTCTGCTGCAAAGCCAACGCTGGCTGGAGTACCTGAAAACCAGCCTGGCCGCCGCCAGCAACAACAAACTCAATGACTACACCTTCCCCTACACCTTCACCACCACCGTGGACAACGTGGCGTTCGAGGACCGGGAAATCAAACAGCTCGGCGAGCAACTGACCACTCAGGTCAGCCGCTACATGAACGATCTGGCGGTGTTCCAGCCCGGCAGCGAGCCGATGCTGCTGACCCGCGAGCAGATTGCCCGCACCCGCCAGCAATTCCTCAAAGTGGTCAGCAACCGCATCCAGGAACGCACCAACGACCTGGCCGTGGTGAAACAGGTGATCGATCAGAAAACCGCGCGCATCGCCGAGTTCAAGAACCGCATCCACGAGCTGCAGCAAACCCAGAGCAAGCTGCGGCAGATGGACACCGAGATCGACGCCATGCACGCCGCGTTCTCGACTTATGCCCAGCGTTTTGCCGAAAGCAGCACCACCCGCTCGCTGAACGACGACTTGTCCAACGCCCGGGTCTTGAGCCCGCCGTTCGAGCCGACCGAAGCGGCGTTCCCCAAACCGATGCTGATCATTCCGTTCGGGCTGTTCACCGGTCTGTTGCTGGCGATTGCACTGGTCTATGTGCGTGAGTTCTTCGACCACCGCTTCAAACATCCGGCGCAAATCAGCCACGAGCTGGGCCTGCCGGTGCTGCTGGTGATCAACGACCAGAACGCGCTGCCGAGCAATCCGCACAAGAACTGGACCGTACCGAGCTTCCTGCACTGGGTGCGCAATTGAACACGCCCTCTACCCAGAACGCCGCGCTGCCGATCATGCATTTGCTCAGCAGCGGCGGGTTCTACGGGGCCGAGCGGATGTTGCTCGATCATTGCCTGGCGACGCCGGGGCAGCACCAGGTGCTGTTCCTCGACGCGCCGCCGGAACTGATCGCGCGCTTTCGCGAGGCCGGCGTCGATGCACAAGGCTGCGCAGGGCTTGCTGCCCTGTTGCGGCACTTGCGTCAGCGGCGCGGTGAACGGCCGTTGATCAACACCCACAATTTCAAAGGCCTGTTGTTCGGCTGGGTCGGCGCCACGCTGTTGCGCCTGCCGCTGGTGATCACTCAACACGGCTTCACCCCGCGCAGCCGCAAGCAGAAGTTCTACACCTGGCTGAGCCTGCAACTGTGCCGCACGGCGTCGGTGGATCGGGTGGTGTGTGTCGCCGAAAGCATCGCGGTGTTGCACCGTCAGGCCAGCGTGCGTGCGGAGAAATTGCAGGTGATTCCCAACGGATTGCCGGCCGCAGCCGCCCTGCTTTCCGATGCGCCAAGACAACGCTGGCTCGCCGGATACGTCGGGCGCTTGAGCAGTGAGAAAGGCCCGGATCTGTTTCTCGACGCGCTGATCCCGCTGTGTCACCAGCACCCGCAACTCGACGCGGTAATGCTCGGCGACGGCCCGGAACGCGAAGACTTGCAGGCACGGATCGACGCCGCCGGTTTGCAGCAGCGCATCCGCTTGCCGGGTTATCAGACCGACATGCGTCACTGGTGGCAGCAACTTGATGCGCTGGTGATCAGCTCGCGCACCGAAGGCACACCGATGATTCTGCTGGAAGCGATGCAGGCCGGGGTGCCGGTGGTGGCATTCGGCGTCGGCGGAATTCCCGATGTGCTGGAGCACCGCCACAACGGCTTGCTCGCGGCCCCGACCGACAGCGCCGCCCTCGCCCGCCAGCTCGACACGTTGCTGTCCGAGCCTGGCTTGGCGCGGCAACTGCGCGACAACGCAAAACGCACGCAACAGGACCGCTACGACCTCAAGGCCCTGGCCGAACGCTGGTCGCAGCTGTACATCCGCACGGCACGGGAGGCACGCGCATGATTTTCCCGCTCTCGATCGTCAGTCTGCTGGGTCTGGCCTGCATCGCTCTGCTGGCCAGTCCCTGGCCCTACCTCGCGCCGGGCGCAGTGCTCGGTCTGGTGGGGTTCGCGGTGTTGTACCGCAAACCGACCTGGGGCCTGCTCGGCATTGCCGCGCTGGTGCCGTTCGAGGGCTTCTTCAAGGACAGCTCGTTGTCCGGCAGCAAACTGATCGGCGCTTCGCTGGCGGTGATCCTGATGCTGCAACTGGCGATGCACCAGATTCCCTCGGATCGCCTGCGCAGCAATATCTGGCGCTTTCTGATCGCCTTCATGACCCTGTACTTTCTGAGCCTGCTGAACACCGATGACATGGGCATGTCGCTGGGTCACCTGCGGGAAATCAGCGTCGGCCTGATTCTGTTTGTCATCACCCTGCTGATCGGCCGCGAGCTGAACCTCGACCTGTTCGCCCGGCTGGTGACCCTGGCCGTCAGCACGACCTGCGCCATGGCCATGTTCTCCACCAAATTCCAGGATCAGGGCCGCGCCGCCGGCCTGCTCGAAGACCCCAACGCTTTCGCCCTGCTGATCGCCTTCGCCATTCCGCTGGGGCTACTACTGGTGATCCGCAGCCCGAACCTGTTGCATCGGCTGTTCTGGGGTGGTTGCTGCCTGCTGTTGCTCGGTGGCATGACCAAGACCGAATCGCGCTCCGGGCTGGTGGTGCTGGCCTTGAGTCTGGTGATCGGTTGCTGGCACTACCGCGCGCAACTGGCGCGGATTCGTCCGCGTCATCTCGGCTTCGCCATGCTCGGCGCAGCGATCGTGATTCCACTGGCGATCTACGCGATGCCTGCCGGTTACATCGCCCGTATCCAGTCGCTCAGCGTATTGAGCGCCGGGGCCAAGGGGCACAACGACGAATCCCTCGGCCGCCGCGCCTCGTACATCGTGGTCGGCAGCCAGATGATCCGCGAGAACCCGCTGCTCGGTTCCGGCCCCGGCACCTTCCCGCTGCACTACGCCACCACCGGCTACGCCAAGGCGTTTTCCGCCAACCGCAAGATCGGCGACCTGTACCGCCGGGCGCACAACACTTACCTGGAAATCTTCAGCGAACTGGGGGTTCCCGCCGGCCTGATGTTCGTCGGCATGCTCGGGCTGGGCCTGTACAACCTGGCGCGGGCACGCAAGGAATGGATGCTGCGCCGCAACTGGCAGCAGGCGGATCTGATGACCCACCTCGGGGTGAGCTTTCTGTCGCTGACGCTGTTCCTGATGTTCCTCAGCGCACCGAACCAGAAATACCTGTGGATCATGCTCGCGCTGACCAGCGTTCTGCGCCTCAAAGCCGAGCAGGCACCGATGACGGAGGCCAAAGCATGAGCCGGATCAGTATCGTCATCCCGATGTACAACGAGGCCCGGCACATTGGCCGCACCCTGCTGGCCGCGCAAAAAGCGGCGCATGCGGCGGATGTCGAATGTGAGCTGATCGTGGTCGACAACGGTTCGAGTGACGAAGGTCCGCAGATCGCCCGGCAGTTCGGCGCCCAGGTGCTGGTGATGCCCGGCCTGCTGATCGGCGCCCTGCGCAACCGCGGCACGGCGATCGCCACCGGGGAATGGCTGGCATTCATCGACGCCGACATCGAAATGCCCGAAGACTGGCTCACCCAACTGTTCGCCCTCGAAGCCGAAGGTCAGGCCGATATATTCGGCCTCGACCTGCACACCCCCGCCGCCGCGCCGTGGTACGCCACCGCGTGGCAACGCCGCACCTTACGCCCGACCACCCATACCAGCCATGTCGTCGACTGGCTGCCCAGTGCCAACCTGCTGATGCGCAAGCGCTGGTTCGACAAGGTCGGCGGTTTCAACGAAACCCTGCGCACCGGCGAGGACAAGGAGTTCACCTTGCGCCTGAGAGAACACGGCGCGCGGCTGCTCTCGATCAATGAAAGCGTGGCCCTGCACTGGGGCTACGAAATGAACTGGCGCGAGTGGATGGGCAAGGAACTGTGGCGCCAGGGCAGTCATCTGCAATTGCTGCGCAGCCACGGTTTCAGCCTGCGGCTGCTGCGATTTCCAATGTTGTCGATCTTCGTCTGGATTCTCGATTTCCTGGCGATTTCCGCCCTGCTCGACGGTTTTCCCCATCACGCCGCGATCATGGTGATGTTGACGCTGGTGCCGGGGCTGGTGCTCAGCGTGCGTCAGAGCGCCAAGCACCACAACGTCTGCCTGACCCTGCAACTGTGGGGCCTGCACTGGGTGCGCCTGCACCTGGCGGGGGCCGCGTTCATTCTCAGTCTGTGTCATTGGAACGCCAGGAGGCCTGCCCGTGGCTGAATTCATTTTCTGGATGTGCCTGCTGCTGCCGGCGTACGCCTATGTCGGCTACCCGCTGCTACTGACGCTGCTGGCGCCGCTGTTCCCGGCGTGGCGCCACAGCCCGGCACCGCCGCTGAACATCAGCATCGTCATCGCCGCTCACAACGAAGCGCGGCACATCGAGCACAAGCTGCGCTCGCTGCTGTCCCAGGATTATCAGCCGGCGACCCTGCAAATCATCCTGGCCAGCGACGGTTCCACCGACGACACCGTGGCCTGTGCGCACAAGGTCGACGACCCGCGCATCACCGTGCTCGACCTGCCCCGCCAGGGCAAGGCCGCCACGCTGAACGCAGGTACGGCGCTGGCCACGGGCGACATTCTGGTGTTTACCGACGCCGACAACCAATGGTCGCGGGAAACCCTCGGCTACCTGCTGGCCCCCCTGAGCGATCCACAGGTCGGCGCCTGCGCCGGGCACATGGTGATCCCGGTCACCGGCGGCGGTTTGAGCATCGGCGACAGCCTTTATCGGCACTACGAAGGCTGGTTGCGTCGGGTCGAAAATCGCACCGGTTGCATGGTCTCCGCCGACGGCGCCCTGCTTGCCCTGCGCCGCGAACTGTTCGAGAACGTGCCGGCCGAGGTCAACGACGACTTCTTCATCAGCACCTGCGCGCCAGTGAAATTCAAACGCATCGTCTACGTGCCCGAAGCGCAAGTGATCGACCACGGCGTGGACGAGGCCGACAAGCAATTTCGCCGTCGCCAGCGGGTCACCGTCGGCGGCCTGCAAAGCCTGGCGCAACGCAGCGAACTGCTCAATCCGTTCAAGCATGGGCTGTATTCGATTGCGTTGATCAGCCACAAGTTGATCCGCCGCTTGGCGCCAATCCTGTTGCTGCCGCTGCTGCTGAGCAATTTCTGGCTGTGGGAAGAACACGGTTTCTATCGCCTCTGCCTGATCGCGCAACTGGTCGGCTACGCCATCGCGATTGCCGGCCTGCTGGATTCGCAACACCGCTTACCCAAACCGTTCCGCCTTGCGGCATTCCTGCTGGTGACACTGGCGGGCATGAGCATCGGCCTGTGGCAGTTCCTGCGCGGCCAGCGTTACGCCCAGTGGAACCCTGACCAAAACCGTTGAGAGGGACAGAGCCATGGCGATCAAACAACTGATTAAACGCACCAGCGGCTGGCTCTATCTCAACTCGTCCGTGGGACGAAACCAGTTACACGGCGCCGGCGTGATCCTGATGTTGCACCGGGTGCTGGCCAACGACCGCGCCGCCGACCTGCCGCACCGCAACGAACTGTGCGTCGGGCCCAAGGCCTTCGAACACTTGCTGGTGTGGCTGCGCAAGCATTTCGATTGCGTGCCGCTGATGGAAATCCTCCAGCCCAACGCCTTGCGCACCGAGCGCCCGCGAGTGGCGCTGACCTTCGACGACGGCTGGCGCGACAACGCCGCCAACGCCTTCCCGTTGCTGCAGAAGCATCAGGTGCCGGCGAGCATTTTTCTCTCCACCGATTTTATCGGCAGCCGTCAGCGCTTCTGGTGGGAAAGCATCGGCGAAACCCTGTGGGGCAGCCATGGCGAAAAACCGCGCATGCACCTGATCGAATATTTGCAATCGATCCATCATCCCGTGCCGGTGCTACTGGACGACATCGACGTGGACCGGCGCAGTCTGACCCTGTTGCATTACCTGCAAGGGCTCAAAGCGCTTGACCCGATGATGCTCGAACGCCTGACCGACGAGTGCCCGCAAGAGTCGCAACCTCAGGCACTCGACTGGCATCAGGTGCGGGCAATGGAGTCTTCCGGCCTGGTGCGGTTCGGCCCCCACGGCGCCAGTCACGCCATCCTCACCGGCCTTGACGATGTGCGCCTGGGCGAAGAAATCAGCCGCAGTCGCGATGCCATGCTCAACGGCTGCAACCGGCCGCTGCCGGTGTATTGCTACCCCAACGGCGACAACGACGAGCGGGTGCGCGAACAGATCGCCCATCACGATTACCCCTTCGCGCTCGGCACTGGCAGCGGCATCTATCGCGGCACCGGTGATCCGCTGAACCTGCCACGCTTCGGCGTTAGCCAGCGCACCGCGCGCAATCCGCAACTGCTGTCGTGGCGGATCTATCGCGGGGCGCGACCATGAGTCGAGGCAGTTACCTCAAGCATCTGGCGCTGAGCATGGGCACCAAACTGGCGATGATCGCCCTGCGCCTGCTGAGGAATGTGCTGCTGGCGCGGATTCTCGGGCCCAGTGAGCGCGGGCTGTTCGCCCTGCTCAGCACCCTGCCCGATCTGATCAGCGCAGCCACCAGCGGCGGCTTGAATTCCGCTGTTGGTTATCAAGCGGCCAAGCAACGGCCGATGGGCTTGTTGCTCGCGCAAGTGCTGGTGTTCGGCTGTTTGCTCGCAGGTCTGTTGACCTTGCTGGTGGTGGCGCTGGTGCGCGAGTTCGGCAGTGAACTGGACGTGACGATGCAACTCGGTCTGCTGGCGTGGCTGTTGCTGCTGGCGGTGCCGTTGACTGTGCTCAAAAGCGGTCTGCTGACCTTGCACAATGCGTCCGGCGGCGTGGTCGCGTTCAATGCCTTGCGACTGGTGGAATCTCTGGCGCCACTGCTGCTGTTTCTCGCGTTGTTCTGGATGTGGAAAGAAGCGGCCCTTGAAGCGGCGCTGATCAGTTGGCTGGCCGGCATCAGTCTGGTGGTATTGGTCGGCTGGCTGTGGCTCAAACGCGCGCAGCCGTTGCAGCTGCAATGGGATCGCGCGAGCCAGAACGAACTGCTGCGCTTCAGTGCGCGCAGCCATCCGGATCTGCTGTTCCAGCAAGTGATCCTGCGTTCCGATTACCTGTTCATTGGCGCCCTGCTCGGCAGCACAGCCCTGGGGCATTACGCGATGGCCAGCGCCGCCGCCGAGTTGCTGCTGATCGTTCCGGAAGCGGTGACCACACCGCTGATGAAACGCCTGCTGCAACAGGACGAAGGCATGGACAAGGTTACGCCGCTGGCCCTGCGCCTGACCGCCACGGTGATGCTCGGCGCCTGCCTGACGATGGCCGTGATCGGCGAATGGCTGATCGTCACCCTGTTCGGCGTCGCCTACCAACCGGCGTATCCGGCGCTGCTGGCCTTGCTGCCGGGGCTGCTGGGCCTGTGCTACGCGAGCATCCTGCGCCTGGACCTGATCGGCAAGAATCGTCCCGGCACGGTGTCGCTGCTGATGGGGATCGGCGCCCTGCTCAATCTTGCGCTGAACCTGCTGCTGATTCCGGCCTACGGCATCGTCGGCGCGGCGGCTGCTTCGTCGATTGCCTATCTGGCGGTGACCGTGGCGATGCTGGTGCTGTACTGCCGGTTGAGCGGCGTGGCGTTCTGGCAAACCCTGATCATTCTGCCCAGCGACCTCACGCCGATGTGGCTGATGTTGCAGCGTCGTTTTTTACAACGGAAGTCAGCATGAAAGGCCTGGCCCTGCTGCTCGGTCTCGGCCTGTCGCTGGACGCCTTCGCGGCGTCGATGCGCTGGGGCGACATTCGCGACGGCAGCCTGTACCTGCAAGCCGATCGCCCCGACACGGTGACCGTGCGCTGGGCGCCGGCGTGGCAGGCGGAGGCCAACGAAGAGCACATTTACCTGCTCGACGGCCGGGGCCAACTGCAGGGCGAGCGCTTCATCAAGGCCAGTGAAACCCGTGGCAGTCAGAGCTGGCGATTGGCGCCGGGGGCCGCGAGTTATCAGCTGGAAATCCCCGGCTACAGCTTCCGCAGTTACCGGGTCGAACACGACGAAAACACCGTGGCGCTGTTCGCTCCGGCCAAGGTGCATTTCAGTGCAGAAACCCGTAACGGTGATGAGCTGTATTTCAAGGTCGCCGCCGGTGAGCACGCGATATTGGCGGGCAAGTTCCACGGCGGGGTCAGCGCCCTGCAAGCGCAGCGGGTCGGCGATGGACAACAACTGTCCTTGGCGCTGAAACCCTATCGCGCCTATTGGCAGTTCGATCAGGTGGCGTTGCCGGTCAGCGAACGCGAACAGGTCTGGCGCCTGCGTCTGCAAGGCAGCGGCAAAGCGGCGTTCTGGCTCGACGGCACGGCCAATCTGTTCGTGCAGACCCCGCAACAGCTCAAACCGCTGCGCGAAGACAACGGCCAGACGCGCCTCACCCTGCACGACAAAGTCCTCGGCCGCACCCCGGATCTGGGCATCGCCCTGCCCTACGTGATGCCGCCGCCGGCCAGCCATCCGGTGCTCGACGCGCTGAAACCGACGGCTGCCAGTTACTACAGTTTCGTCGACGTGACGGCGAAGAAGCCGCACTTCGAAGATGCGTTTCGCCAGGTCTATCAGGATCGTTTCGGCATTCGTCAGGACATCACCTTGCTCGCCGGCAGTCAGCGTCAGGCCGATCTGCGCGCCGACGTGCAAAGCAACAGCGGCCTCGACGCCTGGCTCGCCGGCACCCGTGCGCTGGGCGGCAAAGGCACGCACTACATCGGCTTCGCCGACGAGCCCAACCTGAATTATTCGAGTTACGAGCAATACCGTTCGATCTTCACCAGCATGGCCCGGCAAGTGCGCAGCGATCCGGCGAATGCCAAGGCAGGCGTGCGCATCGCGATGCCGGCCAGTTCGCGATTGGTCAACGGGCCGTTCGCCGACAACGCAGCGAACAAGCGTGGCATCGACTGGGCGCGGCGCCTGCTGAATGAATCCGCCGATCAGGTCGATGCGCTGGCCTGGCACGAATGGATGATTCGCGACCTGCTCGCCACTCGCGTCTACCGCGACAGCGTGCGCCGGGCGGCCGATCTGGTCGGCCTCGACGCCAAGGGCCAGCCGCGCAAGGCCTTGCTGCTGGACCAGACCAACCTGTCCAGCGGCTCGAGCCTGAGCCCCTACGATCAGGAAACCCATTTCACCTCGCTGTGGTGGGCCTCGGTGGTGATCAACGCCTCCCAGGACGGTTTGCTGACGATGCTCAACTGGTTCCAGGCCGCCGATGAGCCGCAGTACCCCAAAGGCATGTTGCGGGTGCTGGGCGATGACCGCTTCGAGTTGAAACCGGTGGGCCTGGCGCAGCAGTTCATCCAGCAGCACTGGCTGCACAACGTGCTGTGGCTGGAGAACGATGCGTTCGAAGTCGATGTGCTGGCGATGGCCGGCGACGATCAACGCGGCCTGCTCGGCGTGAACAAAGGCACGCGCTTGCAGCGTGTCGATCTGGCGGGCGCGAAATGCCCGCTGAACAACGGCGCGCTGCGCTACTTCGGCGCCGACAACCGCAGCCGCGACGCGCCGTTTCGCTGTCAGGACGGTCGCGTGCGCTTCGAGCTGCCGGGACAGACCCTGTTTGCCCTGAGCTGGAGCGCCTCATGACCGCCCTGTTGATGTCCGGCCGCGCTGGCCTCTGGCTGCGCGATGACTCGTCATCAGGAGCAACGACCATGAACATGCTGCGCAAACTGACTGAAAACCTACGGCAGAAAGGACTCACTGCCACCGTGAAAAAGATCTGGAAGCACTGCATTTTTTCTCACCAGGAACTGCTGTGGATGGAGCGCGATCTGGTCAGTCCGGTGCCACCTCACAGCCTCAAACCCTATCCGCCGCTGCGGGTGGTGAAGATCACCCCGGACAACGTCAGCGCCTTCGCCCGCCACTTCGGTGACCGCGTCGGCACCATGGCGGAACTGGCCCGGGAGCATCACACCGGGCACATGCACCTGGACGACCAGGGTCATGCGGTGGCCTTCATCTGGGGCAGCGCCCGGGACTACTTCGACCGCCACTATTACGGCTGCATGTTCCCGGTGAAACCCGGCGAGTTCTTCGAGTTCGGCGGCGAGCTGACCCGCTCGTACTGGGGCACCGAGTTGTCGGTGGACCTGCAACTGGAACTGTGGAAAGCCATGGCCGCCCAAGGCTGCGACAAGGTCGTGGACGTCTGTGAGTTCCACAACATCCCGGCGCTCAAGCTGCACCTGCGAATGGGCTATACCGAACAGGGCCGGATCATGAATGTGTATGAGTTGTTCGGCCGCTGGCGCTTCTACCGCGAAACCCGCTACAGCGGCTCGCGGCTGGATGCGCTGCGCAAACCTTCCCGTCCACCTGTCACAGCAACGGCGACCTGAGCCTATGGCGCAATTCGAATGGCGCACCTCGTTGTGCGCACCTGACTTCCCGGCGGCGGCCTATGAAGCGCTGCGCCTGCGGGTGACGGATCACACGCCGTTCAACAGCCTCGACTGGCTGTGTGCGGCAGAGCAGGCGCTCGACGCGCACGAGCGGCTGCACGTATTGCTGGGTTGGGAAGCAGACGAATTGCGCTTGTGCCTGCCGCTGGTGGCGAGCCGTGAACGGTTTTTCGGTTTGCCGTTTCCGGTGGTGCATCACCTCGGTTATCCGCTGGCCGATCGCCTGGCGTTGTTATCACGGCTGAACGCCGAAGATATGCGTCAGGCCCTGCGGCTGATTCGCCAGCGAGTGCCCCACGCCCTGCTGCAACTCAACGAAATCGCCGAACCGGTCGGCGACGAAAGCGTGCTCACCGAATGGATGGCCCACAGCTCCACCGGCGAACGTCGCTTGAGCTGTCGGGTGCCGGTGCACCTGATCAGCGACACCGACCGTCAGGAAGTCTCGGGCGATCCCCGCTACAAACTGCGCCGAGCCCGCAAGCGGATTGCCGCGTGCGGTGCCGAAGTCCGGCGGATCATTCCCGATGCGACCAGCATGGGCCCGTTGCTGCAGGCCATCAGCGAAGTCGAAGCGGTGAGCTGGAAAGGCGACGAAGGCGTCGGGATCTTTGCCAGCGAGCGCAGCCGCCGTTGCATGGAAAACGCCTTCACCGCCCTCGCCGCTTCGGGCCGGGTGCGCGTGGTGATGCTGGAGCTGGACGGGCGTTGCATCAGCTATCGGCTCGGCCTGTTCGAGCAGGGCCGGCTCTACGATTACAACCTCGCTTTCCTGCCGCAATACGCCGATCTGGGTAGCGGCCGGGTGTTGCTGGAGGAATGGATTCGCTGGGGGCTGGACGATAACTGGCGCTGGATCGATGCCTCCCGGGTCAGCCTGGAAAACTCCAGCCATCAACTGCACGAACGCATGACCGGGCAACTGGAACACTGGCGCTGGAGCTTCTACTCGTGGCGCCCGAGCGGTCTGTTGCTGGGGCTCGGTCTGCGCGTCTGGCACCGGCTCAAGCCTGGGTTGCAACAATGGCGGGCGAAGCGTGCGGCGGCCAAAGCGGCGGTCATTGCGACACCTGTGATCAATCCCACCAAGGAGGGCGAACATGCCTCGCCAAGTCATAGTCAACGCTGACGATTTCGGCCTCAGTCCGAATGAAAACGCGGTGATCCTCGGCGCGTTCCAGGCCGGGGTCATCAGTTCCGCCACCGTCATGGCCAACATGCCGGCGTTCGAAGCGGCCTGCGCCATGGCCCGGCTGCCGCTGCTGGAAGGCCGGATCGGCCTGCACTTTAACCTGACCTACGGCCGGCCCTTGAGCCGGGCCATTCTCGAACGTCGCACCTTCTGCGACAGCCACGGCGTGTTCGACCTCAGCCTGCCTCGCCACAGCCTGTGGCTGGGCCGGGAAGATCGCGAGGCGGTGCAGGAAGAATTGCAGGCGCAGTGGCAGCGCTGCGTCGATCACGGCGTGCGTCCCAGCCACCTCGATTCGCATCAGCACGTGCACAATATCTGGCCGATCGGCGAGATCGTCGCGCGCTTCGCCGCCCATCAAGGTGTGCCGGTGCGGCTGGCACGTAACCTGGGGCAAAACCTCAGCCTGCCCAAACGCGTGTTCAAGGGTTTGCTCAACCGCCGATTGCAGGGATTGGCCGGGGTCACGGCCGATTACGTCTGCACCCCGGTGGACCTGCGCAACGCTGCTGCGCCGACCGACGGCGTGCTGGAAATCGTCGCCCATCCGAACCAGCTCGGTGCGGATTTCGGCGACGCGTATCTGCAACCGGGAGAGTCCCTGAGCCGCGTGCTAGAGCAGCGGCTGGCGGGCGTCCCACGGGTTTCCTATGCCGATCTGAACAAGGATTTTCTACGCGGTGCTGCGGCACTCTGAACCGTTACACAACTTGCAATACATTCAAAGCTGGCGCTTTGACATGGACTTGCAGGGGTGATCTATACCCACAAAAGCGTCATCCACAACACCCGGGCTTCGGCCACGGAGGGCATCATGAGCGTCATTGAAAAGCTGCGCGAACGTATCAAGCAAAAAGGCCTGGGCCGCACCTTCGGCACGTTGTGGAAACGCTACGTGTTCTTCCATTGGGAACTGTTGTGGATGGAGCGCGACCTGGTCAGCCCGGTACCGCCGCACAAGCTGCGCCCCTACGACGGCCTGCGCAAAGTCGACATCACCGCCGAGAACGCCGGCGCGTTCGCCAAGCACTTCGGTGACCGCGTGGAAACCATGGCCGAGCTGGCCAACGAGGGCCATACCGGGCACATGTACCTGGACGCCGACGGCCATGCGGTCGGGTTCATCTGGGGCAGTATTCGCGACTACCACGACCGCCACTATTACGGCTGCACCTTCCCGGTCAAACCCGGCGAGTTCTTCGAATTCGGCGGCGAAATGATTCGCGCCTACTTCGGCAGCAGCCTGTCGGTGGACGTCCAGGTCGCCCTCTGGGAAGCCATGGCCGCCCAGGGTTGCAACAAGGTGGTGGACGTCTGCGAAACCCACAACATCCCGGCGCTGAAACTGCACATCCGCATGGGCTACCACGAACAGGGCCGCGTCATGCACGTCTATTGCCTGTTCGGCAAATGGCGCTTCTTCCGCGAAACCCGCTACGAAGGCTCACGCCTGGACCCGCTGCGCAAACCGGGACGGCCGGTGGTGACGGCGGCTGCGCAGGCTTGACGGATTTATCCTGCGGCGGCCGGGACGGCGCCGCAGAATCTTCCTACTCTCGTACAGGAATCCCCGTCATTCAGTTTCGGCACCATCTGGCTGATCGCAATCATGTGAATTAATACATTCATGCAGAAACGCAGAGACAAACCGATGGAACAAAACACATCCGATTTTGAAATGACGGCACTGCTGGTTGATCTGAATACCATCCGTGAGTACCTCTCTCAGGTACTGGCAGAAGGTGACGATGAAGAGTTGTTTCGAGCAATCGGATACGTGACGCAAGCCCGTATCCGACTCACCGAAAAAGAGACAGCGCCTCTCGCCTCCCCCTCTTGTACCTGTCTCAGCGTTTCACCCCCACCCACGTAAAACACATCGGCATCTGCGCCTCGCGGTTCTGGTACTGGTCATACACTTCTTCCCGGTTCGAGTGCGGGTATTCCTTGAAGTGCGTGATGTTCAGGCCGGCCTCGAGGGCAGCGGTGAAGATTGCGCCGAGGGTGTGCACGAACCAGTAGGACTTGGCCGCTGGCTGTTCGATCTTGCCGACGTAGACGATCGTTTTTTCCAGCACGAAAGGTTCTTCGCGGAAATACGAGGTGGCGAGGCGAAACGGGTCCTCGGTCTCGGGGTCGACCATTTCCAGGAACGGGTGGGTTTCGTAGATCACCAGTTGACCGCCCGGTTTCAGGGTCGAGGCGACGTGGCGGAAGCATTCGCCGATGTCCGGCATCCAGCCAAAGACGCCGATGGTGATCAGCGCGACGTCGAAACGGGCGCGCAGCGATTCGGGCAAGTGATGAATGTCGGCTTCGATGAATTCGGCGTTGTGCGGCGAACGCTTGTTCAGTTCGCGGGCCTGTTCGAGAAACGCCCTCGATTGATCGATGCCGACCACGCTCCGTGCGCCGAGGGCGAACAGTGACAGGCTTTCGCGGCCATTGTTGCAACACAGCTGCACGACGTCTTTGCCATCGACACCGACCTGCTCGAGCAAGCCGCGAAGGGTGTCGTCGAGGCAGGAAAAGTCAGCCTGCGTGACTTCGGTCAGCAAGGCCTGCCAGTCGGGCGAATCCTGGTGATGACGGGCGGAATCGTTCCACGCCTGACGATTGCTCTCGACGGCGTTTTTATTGTTTGGCACTTCCATGGCGCACTCCGGGCGATGCTCACAATTGAGCGGCCCGAGTCTAGTTCAGCCTCGCGCAACAGGTTGTTGCGAACTTGTAAGCCGACCGCGCCTGCAACAACGCCGTGCACCACGGGCAGCTATAGTTAATAGCCTTGGGGAAATCCGCTTCCACAGGTGCTGCCATGGGAATGTTCAATCGACTGCTGTTATCCGTCTGTCTGCTCGCCGCCACCCAGGCGCAGGCGCTGGACAGCAACTTCAACTACTACGGGGCGGACCAGCCTTTTGCCCACCCTGCTCCGCCGTCGCTGTCCGCTCAGCCGCCCCGGCCGTTCGATGACACGGCGCCGCAGGATTTCATCGTCATCCCGGATCGCCACGTGTTCCATGACTCGCAACTGCCCACTGTGGCCGATGCGACGGTGCGGGTGTTTATCCGCACCTACGATGCCGAACGCGGCATCTACGTCAACGACGAAGTGCTGGACCCGACGTGCGTGCTGGAATGCCTCGGCACACCGAGTCCGCGCAGCAACGCGGTCTACCACTGACGCTTGTCCGGACGGGCCAGGCCGAGCTTTTCGATGCGGTAGCGCAGCATGTCGCGGCTCAGGCCCAGCAGGCGCGCCGATTTGGTGACGTTCCAGTCGGTCTTGTCGAGCATCTTGCGCACCATGTCGCGCTCGACCTCCGGCAGGTTCATCGATTCGGTGTTGCTCGCCGGGCGCGGTTCGAAGTGCGTGTGCGGCACCTCGTGCTGATGCTGCGGTGGCAGCTCATCGCACAGGCTCATGCACACGTTCAGTTGATGCGCGGCGATGGTGTCGCTCGGCGCCAGCAGCACGGTCTGTTCGAGCATGTTGCGCAATTCGCGCACGTTGCCCGGCCAGGTGTAACTGAGCAGCAGCTCTTCGGCCTGATCGCTGAAATGCAGGTTCGGTTTGCCATAGCGCTTGCCGTGGCTGGCGAGGAAATGCCGGGCCAGCAGCAGGATGTCTTCGCCCCGGGCGTACAGGCGCGGCACCTTGATCGAGATGATCCGCAGACGGAAAAACAGATCGCGGCGGAACTTGCCCTGCTGGACCATCTGTTCAAGGTTGCAATTGGTGGCGCTGATCACCCGCAGGTTGACCTTGCGTTCCTTCACCGAGCCGACCCGGCGAATGGTGCGATCCTCCAGCAGCTTGAGCAGTTTGGCCTGCAGCAACAGGTCCATTTCGCCGATCTCGTCGAGAAACAACGTGCCGCCGTCCGCCGCTTCCACCAATCCGACCCGGCGATCCTTGGCGTCGGTGAACGCGCCTTTCTCGTGGCCGAACAGTTCCGATTCCACGAGGTTGGACGGAATCGACGCGCAGTTGAATTCAATGAACGGGCCTTTGCTGCGCGGGCCGTCGAAATGCAGCGCGCGGGCCACCAGCTCCTTGCCGGTTCCGGTTTCGCCCTCCACCAGTACTGGCGGCAGATCGGTGTTGGCCATGCGCCGCTCGGCGTCGAGCAACTGGCCGATGGTGTTTTTCAGGTACTGCATCGGTGACGACTCGCCGATCAGCGCCTGCACTCCGGATTTCTGCGCTTCGCGCTCCTGATAGAACGACAGCGTGCGTTCCATCCGTTCGGTGGCCAGGGCCTTGTCCAGCAGCAGTTTGAGCTCCGGCAGCGCGACCGGTTTGGTGACGTAATGAAAGGCGCCCTCCTTCATTGCGACCACCGCGTCTTCGACGTTGCCGTAACCGGTCATCATGATCACTTTCAGTTCCGGCGCGCTGATGCGCAGCTTCTGGATCAGATCGTGACCGCTCATGCCCGGCAGCGAGTTGTCGGTCAGGACGATGTCCGGCATGAAGCTTTCCAGTTGCCCCAGCGCGTCCTCGGCCGAGTGGCAGACCGTCACCTCGAAGTCTTTGCGCTCCAGGTAGGTCTGAATATTCTCGGCCAGCAGTTCGTCATCCTCGACCAGCAGAATGCTGTGTTCCATATTCCCCTCCCGATGCCACTCTAAAGTTGAGACTGACGCGGGTTCCTTCCTGCTCCCGGCTGGTCAGAATGACCGAACCCTGAAACCGCTCCATGATTCTTTTGACCAGCGCGAGGCCAACCCCGAGGCCGCCCTGCTTGGTGGTGAAAAACGGCTTGAACACCAGCTGTTGCTGCTGCGCGCTCATGCCTTTGCCGGTGTCGCTCAGGGTCATGCGCACATGACCGGTGTGCGGTGTTTCAATCTCGACAGTCAGTACGCCCCCCTTGGGCATCGCTTCCAGGGCGTTGGCAAACAGGCTATTGAGTATTTGCGTCAGCAGCACCTTTTGACTGACGACCGGCGGGCAATTTTGTGGCGTGAATCGCACTTCGACGCCATTGCGCCGGATCAGCGCGTCAAACGCCCCCAGGGTGTCCTCGACCGCCGCCAGCAATTCCACCGCCTCGCCGTCGTCACTCATCGGGCGCAACGACACCAGCAGTTCGCGCACCCAGCGCGACATGCGGTCAACCTGGCTGATGATGTCGCCGATGTTGCGTTGCGCGCCGGGGCTGGCGATTTCCTGGGCCAGTTCGGCGCTGGAACGAATGGTCGCCAGCGGATTGCGCAGGCTGTGGGCCACCGCCGAGGACATCTCGCCCAGGGCGACAAAGGTTTCGTTGCTGATCAGCTGCTGTTGCTGGCTTTGCAGCAGCGTCGAGGCGCGCCGCACGATCCAGAACAAGCCGAGATAAATCGCCGCGCCGCCAAGAATGGTCGCGGCCCAGATCGAAGCGAACCCACGGTCGATACGGTCCACCAGATCCGCCGGCTCCTTGTAGATCTCGACCATGGCGACGACTTTGCTTTTGTCGGCGTTGAACATCGGAATGTAGTTTTCGATGAACAGGTATTTCGGTTCGCGGGACAGCTTCTGCTCGGGCTTTTCGTCGTCGATCTTGTGGTAGCTGGAAGAGACCGGCACCTTCATTTCGAACGACTCGTCCAGCTCGTCGTCGTCTTCGATCCTGACGTTGATCAGCTCTGGGTTGGTCGACCAGATAATCGTGCGATCCAAGGCATACACCGTGGCCAGCAACACGTCGGGCAAGTGTTCGACATGATCGAGAAACTCGGCGCGGGCCGACGCATGGGCCAGCGGGTCGACGTCGGGGTAGTTCCCGTCCTGGCGCGGGTCGAGCATCTCGCCCATGGTTCGTTGCGGCGTGATGTTGGCGTGGCGCATTTCCGCATCGCCGATGGCCTGCACGAATTGCGCGGTGAGCAGCGCATCGCGCTCCACGCTTTCGGTGACCACGAAGCGCGTGGAGATATACCCCAACCCCAGCGCCACGGCCGCGATGATGAAAAAACTGGCCAGCGAGAACCAGCGCAGCAGATTGAACTGCCCGCCCCAGCTCTTGATGGCCGCCAGCGCGAGGTTCGGTGCCGATGTTTTCTGTTCTTCCAGTCGTTGCATGGAGATGCCCTGGCGTTCTGGTATCGAGCCGGTTACAGCCGCCCTCTCGAATGAGTGTAGGTGGCAATGACCGTGACACACGGTTCAGTGATGCTATTTAGCCGCTACTGCATACGACTCACCGTTTCGCTGGCAGAACCCGGTTTTACTGGCGTCAAAGCCCCGTCAGCCAAGGGCTGCACCGACGGATGCTGACGTTCGGTTTCGGCACTCAAAAAGTCGATGATCGATTGCGCTGAAGCTTCATCCAGACGCAGATTCGGCATCGGGATGTGCTCGTATTGCTCGAACAGCTGCAATGCGATCGGGTCTTTCTCCGCCAGCACCCGATCCGGTTCGCGGATCCAGCGATTGAGCCAGGCCGGGTCACGCTGGCGGGTCACGCCGATCAGATCCGGGCCGATGTTGCGCATGCCGATGCCTTCGCCATCCTGCGGGCCGAGGCTGTGACATGAGGCGCAGCGGGTACGGAACAGTTCTTCGCCATTGCTCGGTGGACGAATCTGCGGGGCGTCGGCGTAGCTTTCTTCGGTGCTGGCCTGTTTCCAGTTCTGCAGCGTGTTGGCGAGCTGGTCGGCGAGGATCCACGGGTTCTCGAACGGCGAGGCTTTCATCCAGCGCCCGGTGCTCTGGTTGCCGACGATCAGGCTCAGGTTGTGATCCTTGGTGCGGCCGTTGTCGACGCCTTCGATGAACAGCCCGAGCTTCTTGCGCAGCTCGGTGACGTCTTCGAATTCGCCGGTGAGGAATTTCCAGCCAGGGCCGACCTTGAAGCGTTGCGAATAGGCCTTGAGCACTTCGGGGGTGTCGCTCAGCGGATCGATGGTGATCGAGTAGAAGAAGATGTCTTTCCCGACCCGGTCCCCCAACAGTTTCTGCACCTGGCGCAGGCGCGCGGTTTCCAGTGGGCAGGAGTCGCTGCACGAAGTGAAGATGAAGTTGATCACCACCACCTTGTCTTTGATCAGGTCATCGAAAAAACGCACCTGCCGACCGTCCTGGTCGGTCAGCAGGGTGTTGGGGAAATAATCGCCACCCCACGGGGTGGCGGATTCACTGGCGCCTTCGGGCTGTGCCTGATGGGCGATGAGCACCTGACTGCCGAGCAGGCAGGTGACCAGCACCAGAATCAGGTGCATGCCCAGGGCGCGGGAGCGCGGCGTTGGCTGTGTCATGTCGGCTCCCTCCCTGCTCATGGTTTCACGGTCACTTGCGGGCCGAAGCCGTCGCCAGTGCGGAAGGTTGGCAGTGCGGCGGAGTTGACGTAGCGCACGCCATCCCAGCTCGGCAGCGGTGTCGGCATCAACTGCAGTTGCCCGGGTTTTTCCAGGTCCCAACGCAGCAGCATCGAGTTGTCCTCATGCTGGGTGTTGTGACAGTGCTCCATGTAGGTCCCGGCGAACTCGCGGAAGTTGATCGCCATTTCGACGCTGTCCAGCCCGTCTGCTTCCGAGCCGATGCGATAGACGTCCTTGCGCGCCCATTTTTCCCACTCAGGCGGGGCCTTGCCGCCACGGCTGAGGATGATCCCCTCCTCGAAGTGCACGTGTACCGGATGGCTCCAGCCCGTGCCGCCGGCCTTGATGTTCCACACTTCCAGGGTGCCGATGCCGCTGACTCCGGCGTCGGTCGGGCCGCTGGCCAGTTTGGTCGACGCATTCAACCGGCGCGGGTCCATGTGGAAGCCGAAACCGCCATCGGTCTTGATCGTCCACGGCGCTTCATCGGTGCCGTCGGAACGGCCGAAGATAAAGGTCCGGTGCAGCGCTTTGGCGAGCAAGGCCTTGTCGGCAGCGTTGTCGCGATGGATCTTCAGCGGAATCATCACCATGCCTTCGGCCTTGCCCGGTTTGGCCGGTTCGTAGGCCGCCGGGTTCATCGACAGATCCTGGCCGGTATAAGCCTTGACGTTGAGTTGCAGAACCTTGCCTACCACCGGGTCGCCCCGGTCCCATTGCGGGCCTTTGCTGGTCTGCTTGATGACCGCCAGGTATTTCTCCGAAAGCACGTCGGCCAACGGGATCACTTCTTTCGGGCCCTTGCCGTCGTCCTGGGCTTGCAGGTTGACGAAGAACAGCTTGTCGCCCGGCTTGATGCCGTTTTTCGCGAAGTTGACGATGATGTCGAACCGCTCGGCGATGCCCTGGGTCGGCAGGATCGCGTTGTGGTTCTGTTTGTCGCCGTCGGCATCCAGGTCCATAGAGCCGTCGAACGGCACGCTGTGTTCCATGATGTTGCCGTCGTTAGCAATCATGTGGAACGGCACGCGGGTGTACGACACACCGGAGTTTTTCGGCCCCTGGAATTCGCCGCCGGTGCCTTTGACTTCCCGCACCAGTGCGAGCTTGAAGTAGCGCGACACCGAACCGTTGAGGATGCGGAAGCGATAACTGCGCGCCCGCACGTCGAGGGTCGGTTTCCACTGCCAGTTGACCAGCACCTGATCGCCGATGAAGCCGTCGGTGTTGAACGGGTTGAACCACAGCTGACCTTGCTGATCCCAGGCCTTGTCGGCGAACACCAGGTTGACGTCGTAGTCGCGGTTGCCCCACGGCAAGGCGCTGCCGCTCGGGAAACGCAGGTTGACGCCGTCGTTCACCGATTCGTTGCCACGGTCCAGGGCGCTGTAGTAGTTCATCATCGCCGCGTTGCCCTTGTAGACGTTCTGCGCGGTGAAATCGAGCATGTGGTCGTGGAACCAGTGGGTGCTCATGGTTTCGCGCCAGTCGCCGCGAATCTTGATGGTGCCGTGGTCGCAGGTCTTTTTCGCAGGTTGAATATCGTTGACCCAAAGGGTTTCCCCCGGTGCGCACGGGAACGCCGCGCGTGGGTCTTCCGCCTTGGTGTTGATGCTGTCGTAGCCGGCGAGCTGGATCGGCCAGCGATAGTCGTAGTACTGGCCGGGGAAGAAGAACGCGTTGGCATAACCGTCGCTTTCCGCCGGCGCGTGGCCGTTGTGCTCGTGGGTAGTGATCGTGTGCAGACCGAAACCGCGGTTGGCGGAAGGATCGATCGGCAAGCCGTTGTAGTGACGCATCAGCACCGGCTGGCCGTAGCGCACCATCAACAGTTTCGGCGGCAGCGTGCCGTCGAAGGTCCACACCGAATTGTGGTCCTGCACCGGCATCGCCGGGTGGAACCGTGGGTCGACACCCTTGGCCGTGCCATCGGTCGCCGGCACGCCCGCGACGTTGTGGTACAGACCACCAGGGCCGAACTCGCCGACGGCATAACCGTGCATCTGCCGACTGTCACGCAGGCCGCCGTTCAGCCGCGCACCGGTCTGCACGGTCTTGTAGGCGACTTGCGGGTAGAACTCGTTCCAGCGCTGATGGGCCCAGCCTTTTCCTGGTGGGCGGCCTTCGGCGGAGGAACCGATATGACGGTTGAGAAACAGTTCGATCTGCGCCTGCCACGGGTTGCGGTCAACCGTGTTGGCGAACTGACTCGGAAATGGCGTAAGCCCCGGTTGACGCAGGAACGCATCCAGCGCGCTGCCGGGAGGCGCACTGCGAGCGATGTTGTTCGGGTCTTGCGCCGGTGCCGGGCCGATGGCCGCTGGCGGGAAGCTCAACGGCGCGGCCGGTGTGGTCGGGTCGAGTTTTTCCGGGCCGAACTCTTCGAACAGCACCAGTTGCTGAGTGAACGGCTGGGCACCGTACAGCGGGCTCGGCTTGCCGTTGGTGGGGTAATTGAAACTGGTCTGGACGGTGGGCGGCAGGATGTTTTCCGTGCGCGTCGTGTTGCGCGTGCCTTTGACCCCGTCGGGCAGATCGAAAGAGTCTTCGTTGGCCTCGGGCATGGTCAGGATGGCGTTGAGCGCGCCGGCGCGGTCTGCGGGCTCGTCGTAATAGGCCGACGGGTCGGAGGCCTCCGGCTGATTTTCGTCGTCGATCGGGCTCGCTCGGACCGCGGTCATCTGGCCGAGGGTCAACATCAGAAAGACGCTCAGGGGCGTCAACAGGAACAGCTTTTTGGGGTCACGCATTGCTCTGTCCATCACCAGCCGCCTCATCTAAGGAAGGGGTGATGGTGTTTTGCAATTACCTCGCCAAAAAATCATTTCCAGTTGTAACAGGGACTTGGGAGCGCTGTTGCATTCCCCACTCCCCGGTGACCGGGGCCTGACACCCACTGCTGGGGGAAAGTTCACCCCAACTTACTGAATGAGTTGAAACGCCAGACGAACGGTGGTGCCCTCGCCTTCGCGGCTGTCCAGGCTCACGCCCCCGCCGAAGCGTTCCATGATCCGTTTGACCAGCA
The DNA here is from genome assembly GCF_024749205.1 of Pseudomonas sp. B21-021. NCBI lineage: Bacteria > Pseudomonadati > Pseudomonadota > Gammaproteobacteria > Pseudomonadales > Pseudomonadaceae > Pseudomonas > Pseudomonas sp. B21-021. The sequence goes on along the minus strand of NZ_CP087192.1, from coordinate 2,374,684 downwards.
CCAGCCCCACGCCGAGGCCGCCCTGCTTGGTGGTGAAGAACGGCCGGAAGGCCATGCTGCGCTGTTCCTCGTTCATGCCTTTGCCGGTGTCGCTGAGCATGACGCTAACGCCACGGCTGTCGCTCGGTTCGAGGGTGATGGTCAGCGTGCCGCCCTTGTCCATGGCCTCCAGCGCGTTGGCCAGCAGGCTGTTGAGGATTTGCGTGAGCTGGATGGGCTGGCTCAGCACCATCGGCGTCTGCTGGGGATGAAACACCACATGCACGCCGGCCTTGGCGATCTGCTGCTCGAAGGCCATCAGGCTGTCGTGCAGCGCCGCCACCAGGTTCACCGGTTCCGGGTCGTCATTGAGCGGTCGCAACGATTGCAGCAGTTCGCGCACCCACTTCGACATGCGGTCGACCTGGCCGATGATGTCCTTGATGTTCTTCTGCGCCGGCCCCGCGTCGAACTCCAGCGCCAGCTCGGCGCTGGAACGGATGGTCGCCAGCGGGTTGCGCAGGCTGTGAGCCACCGCCGATGACATCTCGCCCAGCGCGACAAAGGTTTCGTTGGCGATCAGTTGTTTTTGCTGGGCCGCCAGCAGAATCGCCGCCCGCCGCACGATCCAGTACAGCCCCAGGTAAATCAGCCCGCCGCCCAGTGCAGTGGCCAGCCAGATCAGCGTCAGCCCGCGCTCCATGCGGGCGATCAGGTCTTTGGGCTCTTTATAGATCTCGACCATCGCCGTGACATTCTTGCCCTCGGCGTCGAAGAGCGGGATGTAGTTTTCGATGAAGATGTATTCCGGCGGCACCACGAACTTCTGTTCTTCACGGCCCTTGTCCACATCGTGATAACTCGCCGACACCGGAATCTTTTCATCGAACGCCCGGTCGAGGTCTTCGTCGGCATGAATACGCGTGTTGACCAGCGCGGGGTTGGTCGACCAGATCACGGTACGATCCGGCGCATAAATGTTGGCGAGGATCACGTCCGGCAAATGCTCGATGTGATCGAGAAATTCGCCCCGGGCGCTGGCTCGGGCTTGCGGGTCGACGTCGGGAAAGTTCTTGTCCTGGCGCGGGTCGAGCAATTCGCCCATGGTGCGGATATTGGGGATCGAGACGTGGCGCACTTCCGCCGACGCGATGGCCTGAATGAACTGCGCGGTCAGCAAGGCATCACGCTGCACGCTTTCTTCGATCACGAACCGTGTCGACACCGCCCGAGCGCCACGGCCACGGTGCCGATCACTGCCATGCTGATCAATGAAAACCAGCGCAACAGGTTGAACGGCAGCTTGCGCGAGTTCAGCCGCTGGCTGCTCTCCTCGATCGGTAGCGATTTTGACTGCATGTTCATGGCGGCGACTTCCCGATACGTCCCTATAGGGTTATAGCCCACGGTTGGGTGTTTGCCCGGATCCGGGGGGTGAACGGCCCCACGCTCGGCCGATTTCCCGGTCATGCAAAAACCGCCAGGCGTTCATGCCCCCACAATCCCCAATGCTGGGGACAGTCGCCCTATCCGGGCTTGCGCCCTTTCCCCCCACGCCAAGCCGCGAACCCTTGCGCCACGGGCGTTTGCGGCCGGTTGGCCCGTCGTTGGTATGGAAGTTGTAAAGCCCTCTGCAACTGACCCATCCCCAAGGGGCAGGTACTTTGATAGAGGGATTAACTCATGCACCCTTTACTGTCCAAAACCGCGACCGTCCTGGTCGTGAGCGCCTTGGCCCAGGGCATTGCCCAGGCCGCTCTGTTCGCCGTCGATCCGGGTCCCTACACACCGGCCAATGGCGGTTTCGCCAGCTGGTATCAGGACACCCACGGTCGCACTCTGGATCTGTGCCTGTCCAAAGCGCTCAGCTCCCGCGTGCCGAGCACACCCGGCGCCCCGTCGTACATGTGCTCGCTGCTGCCGACCCCCGGCGTGTTCGATGACGCGCAGCCGATCGTGTTCCCCACCAACTTCCCCGATGAAGCGTTCTGGTTCACCGGCGAAACCACCGTCGTCGATGCAGCACGCGGAATCGACCTGACTTACGTCAGCGCCATCGAAGCCGCGTTCGCCGCCGAAGAGCCGGTGGAAGGCGATCAGGTCAGCTTTGCGCGGATCCGCATTCGCGTGGATGTGCCGACCGCCGGCACCTACGTCATCACCCACCCGTACGGCGTCGACGTGTTCACCGTCGATACCCCCGGCCGGCGCGCGATCAACATGACCCGCGACATCGGCATCGGTACCCCGCAAACCTACGACGGCGCGCTCAAGGGTGACATCGGCCCGTTCCTGCGCAGCGTCAACGGGCCGTACACCGAGACCAACCCGGTGAGCGGCGCGGCCGAGCAGTTTGTCGGCGATCCGAACCTCAACGAAGCCGTGACCGGCAGCCCGTTCAACACCAACTACGTGCGCATCGAAGGCCCGGGCGGCATTGACCTGCGCACCACGACCTTCGCCGTGTCCGGCAAGTTGTCGACAGTGGTGCGGCCAACGCCTCTGATCACCGAGCGCAGCACCTACTCGCGCAAGCCCGGCGAAAGCGCACCAGTGGCCCAACAAGACGTGTTCGTCAAAGCCCCGCCCGCGCCGGGCACCGCCGCCATCACCAGCAGCACGCCCGTGGTGAACATGACAGAAGCCGACAGCACCGGCAGCTGGTACGCGCAATCGGCGGTCAACCCGACCTTGCCGGCCGTGTTGCAAGTGACCGCCGACAACCACCTGGCGATCGCCACCAGTTCGCCGACCACCCTGCCCATGAGCCTGACCGACCTGGTGGTGATCCAGCGCGCCGAGTACAGCCTCACTTCCGGGCAATTGACCGTGGTGGCCTCGACCAGTGACGAAACCTCGCCACCGGTGCTCACCGCCACCTCCGGCACCGGCGCCACCATCGGTGCGCTGGGCGGTGATGGCGCGGTGAAAACCCTGGCCACCGGGATCACGCCGATTCCACCGGCCAAGGTTCGGGTGACGTCGTCCAACGGCGGCAGCGATACCGAAGAAGTGGTCATCGTGCAATGAACGCTCACATGCCCAGATCCGCATCAGGAGGCATCATGAACAAGTGGCCACGCTTCGCGCTCAACGCGCTCGGGCTGACAATCTCGCTGACCGGCAGTGCGTTCGCGCAACTGGCCGCCGTCGATCCCGGCCCCTACACCTTCGCCACCGGGAAATTCCCGATGTGGTACCAGGACAACAACCTGCTGTCGATGGAGCTCTGCCAATCGCGCGCCGCCAGTTCGCGGGTGCCGGTCAGCACCCCGCCGGCGTACATGTGCACCCTGCTGCCGGAGCCGGGCGTGTTCGATGACACCCTGCCGATGGTGTTCCCCGACAACTGGCCGCCGGAAGCCTTCTGGTTCCTGGCTGAAACCGCGATCCCAAACAACGGTGCCGGTTTCGGCGTAGACGCCTACGTCGCAGGCATCGAAGCGGCGTTCGCCTCGGAGAATCCGGTGGATGGCGATCAGCAAAGCTTCGCGCGGATTCGTATCCGGGTGAACGTCCCGGTGGCCGGCACCTACACCATCACCCACCCGTATGGTGTTGAAACCGTCAACGTCACCACACCTGGCCGGCGGGCGATCAACATCACCAAAGACATCGGCATCGGCGCGCCGGGCAACTTCAGCGGTGCGCTCAACGGCGCCATCGGCCCGTTCCTGCGCAGCATCAACGGCCCGTACACCGAAGTGAACCCGGACACCGGCGGCATCGAAACCTTCGTCGGCGACCCGAACCTCACCGAAGCGGTGACCGGCAGCCCGTTCAACACCAACTTCCTGCGGATCGATGGTCCGTCGGGCGCCGGTTCGATTCAGACCAACCTGTTCACCGTCGCCGGCAAGGTCCTCGACAACCGTCAACAGACCCACGTCGCCATCGACCGCGCCACCTATCGCCGGACTTCGGCCGGTGTGCGCGCCGAAGTGTTCGCCAAGGCTGACAGCAGCACGACCCTGTGCTTCCGCGAAACCCTGGCGTTGCTGCCCGGCCCACCACCGACGCCGTGCCAGACCAGTCTGCTGGGCGACAACAACGGGCTGTTCTTCGGCCAGCGCCTGGGCAACGGCACCCTGCCGTCGGTGGTAGTCGTGACCGCGACCAACCCGGCCGGCGCGACCCGGCCGACTGCCGTCTCGGCCAAGCTCACCGACGTGGTGAAAATCCAGACCGCCCGCTACAGCTGGGCCAACCACAGCCTGCTGATCGAAGCCACCTCGACCGATGAAGTCGCGGTGCCGGACATGGTTGCCCAGGGCTACGGACGCCTGTCGAAAACCGGCACGCTGCAAAAAATCACCGTGGCCGACCTGACCCAGCCTCCGGCCACCGTCACGGTCAAATCCGCCGCCGGCGGCAGCGATACCGAGCCAGTCGTAGTGGTCGGTGCAGCACCGGACACCGGTGAGAACCAGGCGCCACTGGCCAACGCCGACACCGGCAGCACCAGCTTCGGCGTGCCGATCACCCTCAGCCTGCTGACCAACGACAGCGACCCGGACAACAACGTGCCGCTGACCATCACCGCGTTGACTCAACCGGCCGCCGGCCAGGGCACCGTCGCGCTGAGCGGCACCACCTCGGTGGTCTACACCCCGCCAGCCGTGGTGACGACACCGCTGACCACGACCTTTACCTACAAGGCGCAAGACAGCAAAGGCCTGGCCTCGGCCAACCCGGCGACCGTGACGGTGACCGTCGCGCCTAACCGGCCACCGACCGCCGTCGCCGACAGCGTCGCCACATTGGGTGTCGCAATCCCGATCAACGTCCTGGCCAACGACACCGATCCGGAAGGCAACACGCCGCTGGGCGTCGCCAGCCTGACCCAACCGCCGGCAGGACGCGGCACGGTCAGCACCGACGGCACGGTGATCACCTACACCCCACCGGCCACCGTGACCACGGCTTTCACCACGACCTTCACCTACATCGCCCGGGACAGCTTCAACGCCCAGTCGACGCCGGCGACCGTCACGGTGCAAGTGTCGCCACGGCCAGCGGCGGAAACCTTCACGATCACCACCTCGACCGTGCAGGCCCGTTCCGGCGGCCGCTTCAACTGGGACTTCGCCGGCACCTCGTCGGTGACCACCGGCAACACCATCACCGTGCAGGTCACCACCCCGACCGGGCTGGTAACGCTGGGCACCACCACGGTACCGGTAACCGGACGCTGGCGGCTGACGCTGAACAACACGCTGGTCGTGCCATCAGCCAACCCGACCGCCACCATCCGTTCGTCCCAGGGCACCGTTCGCACCATCTCGGTGAACACGCTCTGAACCCACGCCCCACCCAACCCACACCGCCAGGCGCGGGGTGGGTGGGGCTGACTCAGCCACGATTCCGGATTTGAGCAGCACACAACACAGGACAACGCCATGAACACGCCGACCGCCGCCCTGCTTTGCCTGCTCGCCCTGTGCGTCAGTGCGGGCGTGCGCGCCGACGACCTGATGGAAAACGATGACCTGGCGCCCAACAGCGCCGATCTCGGCGAACTGCCGCCCCCCGTGGGCCAGCAAGCCCTGATCGACCAGAACGGCCAGGTCAACCTCGCCCTGCTCTCGCAGAACGGTCAGTCGCTGCTGGGCAGGATCGTGCAGTCGGGCAGCAATCAGGAGGCGTACATCCTGCAACAAGGCAGCGACCTGATGGCCTTGATCACGCAAAACGGCTCCGGCAACGCCGCGTCCATCACGCAAACCGGCAGCCACAACCGTGCGCAGATTTCGCAAAACGGCAACAACAACGACGCCAGCATCGAGCAGGCCGGCACGGGGCTGCAAAGCGCCGTGACACAGTCGGGCAACGGCATGAGCGTTTCGGTCAAGCAATATCGCTAAGCACTGCAATCATCGGAGAGTTCATCATGTTCAAACTGACGCCCCTCACCGCCGCCATCCTGGTCATGATCAGTGCCCAGGCCATGGCCGACGACAGCATTTCCACCCAGAGCCAGCTCGGTACCGCCAACATCGCCAACGTCAAGCAGACCCAGGCGCCGTTCAGCACCGCCACCCAGACCCAACTGGGCCAGGGCAACGACGCCGCCGCCGTGCAAGACACCGCCACCAGCGTCATCACCCAGGACGCGGTCGGCGACTACAATGCCGGTTACGCCGAACAGCTTTACGAAGACAACAGCACCATCACCCAGCAACAGGTCGGCGCCTTCAACACCACCCACGCCAGCCAGTCCCTCGGCTTCGGCGCCGGCAATCAGGCCCTGCAACAACAGCAAGGCACCGGCAACTTCTCGTTCGTCTATCAAGACTCGCAGAACGGCAGCGAAGGCAAGAGCTTCCAGTTCGGCGACAGCAACGAAGCCAACATCGAGCAACTGTACGAAGGCACCGGCAACAGCTCGGTGATCACCCAGTACGGCACCGCCAACTACGGCACCGCCGAACAGGTGCTGCACAACGGCGGCCAGATCGGTATCAACCAGGCCGGCGAAAACAACTACGCCTACGGCGACCAGCGCAACGGCACTGGCGGCAACATCACCATCAACCAGTTCGGCAACCTCAACGGCACCGAAATCTGGCAAGACTCGCAACTGGCAAGCCAGGCCACCGTCAACCAGTACGGCGACAGCAACGAAACCGTGGTCGACCAGAGCTTCGGCGAAAACAACACCGCCGCCGTCACCCAGGTCGGCAACACCAACGCCATCTATGCCGACCAGTTCGAATCGGTCAACTCGACCCTGGCGCTGTACCAGGTCGGCAACGGCAACGTGCACTTCACCTACCAGAACGGCGACAGCCACACCCTCAACGCCGCCTCGGTGGGCAATGACAACAAGGTCTACGCCAGCAACTGGAAAGGCCCGCAACTGGGCGGCCAGTTCGGCAGCAGCCAGCGCGCCACCGTCACCCAGGCCGGCAACGGCAACATCGCCAGCTTCAAACAGGACGGCATCGGCCACATCATGACCACCAACCAGACCGGCACTGGCAACAAGACCACGGTCAGCCAGGCGGATTCCTACAACGAGCTGTACTTCGATCAGAACGGCAGCGACAACATCCTCATCGCCGACCAACGCGGCATCACCAACCTGGTTCAGGGCTCCTCGAACGGCTCGGGCAACAGCGCCGAATTCGATCAATCCGGCACCGGCAACCAGGCCTACACCGCGCAGCTGTATGGCAGTGACAACATGATCACCGTGAAACAGGCGGACACCATGAACGTGGCGTATGTAACCCAGGGCGGCACCGGGAACATTGCCAATGTGGATCAGAGCGGGATGACGCAGACCGCGACCATTCAACAGTTTGGGTCGGCTAACCAGGCGACGGTGTTGCAGCAGTAAGTGTCGGGTAAAAAAAACCGCGATCCCCGGGTGAGGGATCGCGGCTTTTTTATGCCAGCAGGACGATTCAGCCTTCGCTGCTCTTCACGACAGAAAACATCATGCCTGTGTGATCACCCGTCCTCGCCGAGTATTTGAGGTCGCCTACCTGACGCTCGACTGAATCTTCGGAATTGAACTTCACAATGGATTCATGGAATACCTCCATCACCATCTTTTTGTTCTCCTCCACCGGAATGTCAGGATTGAGTGCCTCGGTGGTCGCCAACAGAACAGTCAACATACGAAGCTGCTCCGCCTCCTCCTCGTTTGGAGAGATATTGATGATGATCAAGTCGACGTTGCCGTCATCCTTGTCAAGGGTTCCCATCATCGTCAGGTCCTGGCTGAAAATGTAATTGAACACTCCCGTAACGCCGGTTGTGTCGACATCAAAGTCGGCGGCTTTGTATTCTTTTTTGTATCGACCGATAGCGGCGTTGAACGCGTCATGAAACTCGTCGACGCTCAATCCCATGGAAGTCGCAGAAGGTGAAGCGTCCCGGTTGGCGCTGGCGGAGACGCCGCCCGACCCGCCAAAGCCTGCGGCCTGCTGAACCTTGGTGGAGGTATAGGTGAGAAGAGCGAAAGACGCTCCACTCATGACCAACCCTGCCAGGAACAGGCTGAACCGGCTGGGGATCCGACCGGTTTTTCTGTCCCTGAAAAGCTTCGGCGCTATCACACCAACCACCCCAATCAAGGCGAACGTCACGGTAAACAACAGCGCCAGCGCGAACAGTATGAGCACTTATTCATTCCTTTTGATTTGCACACTGAAAGTGATGGCATTCTAACGTCACCCATGGGTAAAAGCCCATGGTCGCGTCCAACGGAAAAACGGAACGTTTTCAGAAGCTTCGGGAATTTTCTGACGAGTTCTGGCGGTTGGCCGTCGGAAGTGCAGGCTCTAGGATTTGCCGGGACAACTTGATCCCCATGGAGCTTGGCCCACATGCAATTCATCCAGACAGCGACGACAGCGATACCTTTCGACCCACTGTGCCCGGTGGTTTCGGATCTTGATCCCGAGGAGCAGGCTGCGAGTTATGACCGTTGGTTTCGGGCCGAAGTACAGGCTTCTCTCGATGATCCGCGTCCGAGCATTCCGCATGACCAGGTGATGGCCGAGATATATGCCTTGATGGAATCGATGCGCAAAAGGGCTGATGCTAATTGAGATGAAATATACGACTTATAGCGGCTCGAGCCTTCTTGCCCTCTGCCTCCTACAGCCCCTGTAACAAAGCCTGATCGGTTAACCGATGGAGGCGAAAATGGTTGTAGAAGGCTTGCCCCAATCGCTGGTTATCAAAAGAGCCCATTTCCCACAGACCCAAGAATTCTGCATAAGCTGCGCTGTCGATTTCCAGTGGTGGTGAAAGGTCCATGCGCTCCTCAAAAATAGTTAGTCGTCAGGAAGCAGTAGAGTAGCCAAAATCGGCATTGCGCTTTTCTACTTTTCACCTTGCCAACGCAAAGCACTCACCCCGCCTCATGCTTTCTTCGTTTGTCCTCCATCAGGGCCGACATTTCAGCCATCACCTGTTCATTCGGAATGCTGGGTCGTGGGTCATCGATTGAAGCCTGTATTTTGGCAATCAACCAGCGGTCGTAGCTGGCGGCCTGCTCTTCGCTTTCAAAGTCTGAAACGATTGTGGATATCAGGGGATCCATGGTGACTCCAGTTTGAATGTGAAAAACGCGACCCGTTGCTGGGCCGCGTTTTTTATTGGGGATGTGCTGGATCAGCCCTTCAGTTCGACGTGATCCAAGGCCTGATTTACGGCCAATTCACCCAGCATGAGGATCTGTGCGATGCCCAGGGCGGTCTTGCGGTGGGCGGGGTCTAGGGTGGCGGCGAAGTTGTTGAGCATTTCGCTGGCGGAGCCCAGAGATTCGCAGGCGTTGGCGAGCAGGGATTCGGTGTTGTAGGCCGGGTTGGCGAGGTACATCGGGGCGGGTTCGTTGGCGCTGCCCATGATGTGGGCGCCGGGGCAGAGGTAATGATCGAGGGCGCGTTCGGCGGCTTCGTGGAGTTTTTTGGAGTGGGTGGAGGTGTATGGGGAGGTTGGGTCGCTTTCGGGGTTGGCTTGGGTTTCGGGTGGGTTGGGTGTTGGTTTTTTCATGGTCATTTCGTCCTCATTGATGGTTGCAGCCGGCCCAATCGACTTCCAGGAAGAATGGGTGGCAGCTGTACGCGGGCTGGAAATCCGGGGAGAACGCGACCCGGCAGACATAAATGTCTCCCGCGCACAGCCGCCATAACAGCGTGCACACAATGAAGGTGCGCAAGCATACGTTATGAAAAGCGATTTCGCTTTCTCACACATCCGGGTTTCCAGACCCGATCGCTGAATTGGCAGCGACCGAAACAGGCTAGAGCCCGCGCTTCCGACGGACAACCTGAAAACCTTGTGGGAAGGATCGGCAAAACAGACACAACTTTTAAACATTCGAGAATGGAACGCGGAGCGTCCCGGGCTGCATTCCCACGCGGAGCGTGGGAACGATCAAAGCAAAAGCAGTCCGCTTTTCGCTTTTCGCTTTTCGCTTTTCGCTTTTCGCTTTTCGCTTTTCGCTTTTCGCTTTTCGCTTTTCGCTTTTCGCTTTTCGCTTTTCGCTTTTCGCTTCTCACCACTCAACACAATGAGCGTTAGCTCGAGTAAAGCTTTTGACGTGCCGGCCCCTTCGGCAGGCTGAGTGGAGGGATTTATCCGGGGGTGGGAGCGAAGCGACCGTTTGGCGAAGCCAAACACATCGAGAGGAGGTGCAGCGAAGCAAACCGGAGGCGATGCCCCCGGATGAATCCCGGAGCGAAGGAACCCCGAGCCCCAGCGAGGGGCCGAACGCCGGGGCCCAGACCTTTGGTTACTTTGGGGCGTTTGCCAAAGTGACCCGCCGTAAGGGCGGAACCGTCAGCGGCCGCATCCAAAGAAACGGATATTCACACCCCCCCCAAAGGAACCTGGTCGGCCCAAAGGCCGCCAAGTTCACTCAGCCTCCGGATCCACCTTGTTCTGAGTCAGGTACCGATTCAAAACATCATCCTGCGAAGGCGTAGAACTATCCCCGGCCACCTGCCACAACCGCCGCTCAATCCCCTGCGCCACCATATGCCCCACCGCCGCCTCAATCGCCGACAACACACACAACTGCGCCGGCTCATTAGTCGTATACCCGACCTCAGCCTCAAGCAACTTCTTGAACTCGATAAACTTGAAAATCCCCGCACTGCGCGCAACCGAATAAATCGTCTTGCTGGTCATCACATTCGCCAACACCTGCCCGCTACGCACATCCACCGCGCGCAAATTCACAGTCACCTGATCCACCCGATACTCACGGGACAGATCAATCCCCAGATACCGCGCCCCTTCCCCACCGCTACGCACGTTAGTGTCATAAGCGATGATCCCGCCCTCAAGCATCATGTTCGCCGCCTGCAACGGTGGCAGCTCACCCTGAATGTTCACCGGCGTATTCGGTTTCTTCTGCGAAGCCCGAATGATCTTGCGTTCAGTCAGCAGGTTCTGCAGCCCTTCCCGTTCGAGCACCACAAACCAGCCGCTGGCCTGCATCGCGTCCATCAACATCGACGCCGCGCCCTGGGTGACGCTGGTGGAAAAGGAACTGGCCGGCGTCGGTTTGTACTGCCCGGTCTGGTCACGGAAGCCGTACACCACCGCCATCAGCCGGCCCTTGGGTCGCGGCATTTTCAGCAAGTCGTAATAAGTGGAGGCCCTGGGGGTCAGGGTCGGGGTATCGGTGTCCTGCTCGGCCGGCATCGGCTCGCGCAGACTGCACCCTTGTAATGCTGCCAACATCAGCCCTAGCGCTATTATTTTTTTCATGTCCATCACTCCCCGGAACCGTCATCCCGTCATGGGTTGAGGCCGTTCACCTGAATTTCGGAAACTTCGCCGCTCGCTCGGTCGGTCACTTCAATCGTGAGTGCCCCCGAGTCATCAACGACGTTGACGATAAAAGCGTCGGTGGACAGGCTCCCCGTGTTGCCGGTGGAGATGTTGTCCAGCAGTTGCCCTAGCAACCGCGACTGCAATTGACTGGTGAAACGTTCGAGGGCCGAAGTGCCGGCCACCGTCGAGCGTTTCTTGAGGTCCGGATCGTCGTGGTCGTTTTGCGCCTGGGCGTTGTTCAGCAGCCAGGTGCCGTTGAGCGGGTTGCCGCCGAACGACGGGTTGACCGGCGTGTAGACCAGTTCGGTGGCCTGGACGGCAGCGGCGCTGGCAAGCCCGATCAACAACCCCGAGATCCAGAATCCGCTGCGCCGTGAGAACGTTGTCGTGTTCATAGTTCGTCCTTCTCAAGGTCGGTGGTGTCCTGCAACAAGGCTTCCAGCTTGCGCCGGACGACCTCCAGTCGAACCGAGTCGGCGGCCTCGTAGGCCTCGTCCTTCAGTTCCACGGTGTTCGGCGGCAGGAAGCGCCGATACACCAGGCGTTGTTGATATTCGACGGTCACAAGGCTGCCCCAGCGCGCGTCGGGGCGCTCGCGCACCACCAGGTTGAAATCCATGCGGCTGGTGTCGCGCAGACGCTCGCTGAACGAGTAGTAAAAGTCGTGGCCGATGTGCGAGATCGTGTCGTCGACGATGAAGCCCATCATTTCGTCTTCTTCGCTGGCGCTGGCGAAAGACGCCACGGCCGCAAGGATCAACGCGCACCACCATTGGCGGCTCATGGCTGCAACGCCTGCGGCAGCGCTGACTGGCCTTTTGCGGGGCCGTTGGTGCCATCAAGAAAGGCTTTCTCGGCCACGAACTGCCAGTCCGAATAACGCTGCATGCCTTCGAAATCCGACCACTGCGACGGGAAGTCCGCCTGCTTCAACGGCACCTCGGTGGAGGCACTGTTGATGCCGGTGATGCGTCCGTCGAAACCCCGTTGCAGTGCCCATTCGCCGCCGCCAATCGGATCCGGATAGAGCTGACGCAGGTGGTGGCGGGCTTCCGGAAAACGTTCGTCCTGCAGCAGATCGACCAGCTCTTTCGGGTACTGCGCCAGGCCCGGCGAGCTGCGGTAGTAGCTGCGCAGCGCCTGGGCGTACTGGGTGCCGACCCACAGCAGTTGTTTCTCGCGATCGCGGCGCGACACGGTCGACCACAACTCGCCGGCACTGGCCAGGCCCATGCCCATGATCACGATCAGGAACAGCACGCCCAGGTAGGTGAACCCACCCTGCTCCACGTGCTTACCACTCGGAATACTGGCTGCCATCACGCGCCCTCCCGGTAGCTCCGCTCTTGATGTCGGCAACGCCGCCCGCCACGCCGTCCGGCGGAGCGATCAGCACCCATTGGTCATTGCGTTCGGTGATCGGGTCCAGCGGCGCATTGCGCAGGTAACGCATCTCCACCAGTTGCTCGATGGAATCGGGATAGCGCCCGGTGTCGCCGTAGTAGTGATCCAGCGCCTCGCGCATGGCCGACAGGCTCTGGTGCAACGTGGTCTCTTTCGAGGCCTCGAGGCTGTTGAAGTAGCGTGGCAAGGCGATGGTCATCAGGGTCGCGATGATCGCCATCACCACCATCAGCTCGAGCAAGGTAAACCCCTTTTCCCGGCGCATGAGAATCACCACTCGCGGTACGCGATACCGTTGAGGCCTTTACCCCGGGCGTGGGAGTAGACGTCGAACACGTCCTCGCCATCGCGCGGGTTCTGGGCCGAACTGTTGTAGGCCCGCAGGCCCCAACCGCCGTTGTCGTCACGCTTGGCCGGCACCAGCGGATCCCGCGGTATCCGGCGCAGAAAGTAGAACTTCGCACCCTTGGCACTGCGCACGTCGCGCACGCCTTCGACCAGCACTTTCAGGTTCGGCGGATAGCCGCTGCTGTTCAGGGATTTCTCGATGTAGCCGGCATCGAAGGCACGCTTGTAGGCGTCGATGCCATCGCGAATCTGATACAGCGCGGTGCGCAGTTCCTGCTCCTTGCCACGCCGTACCAGGGTCTCGGTCAGCGGCGCGGCCATGCCGGCCAGCAGGCCGATCAGGGCCAGCGTCACTACGACTTCGATCAAGGTAAAACCGCGCTGGGAGGCGTTCATGATCAAGGCTTCTCGACGGTAACGTGAGTGGTTGCCACGGCCGCTTCACCGACTGCACGAGGCTGCGCGGCAGGCGCTGGCATCGTGTAGTTCTGCGAACGGTCCGGCGCCTGGATGTGCATGCTGGTTTCGGTGCCGGTCGGGAATTCCATGTCCGACGGGCTCTGGTACGGCAGGTTGCGCACGATCCGTGGGGTGATCGAGAGCACCAGTTCCGATTTGCCGATGGTGTCCTTGTTGCTCCCGAACAACCGGCCCAGACCCGGAATGTCGCCGAGGCCCGGAATCTTGTTGCCGGTGGCGCCGTGGTCGTTGCGCATCAGGCCGGCGAGGATCTGGGTTTCGCCGTCATGCAGGCGCAGCGAGGTCTGGGCGTTGCGGGTGTCGACCTGCACCGGAATCGTCCCTTGGCGGGTCGGCTCCAGCGGCGTGGCGTTACTCACTTCCAGGGCGATCTTGATCGCCACTTCGTTGTTCAGGTGTACGGTCGGTTGCACTTCGAGCTTCAGACCGACGTCGAGGTAGGTCACGCTTTCAGTGATCACCGGGCCTTGAGTCGAAGGCACCGAGGTGGCGCTGATGATCGGCACCCGCTGACCGATGTGGATGCGCGCCTGTTCGCGGTTGCTGACGCGGATCACCGGGCTGGCCAGGGTGTTGATGTCGTTGTCCTGCGCGTTGATCTTGGCCTGCGGCGACGGCGAGATCGAAATCCGGCTGGAGTTGATGCCTTTCAGTTGATCGAGAATGGTCACCGCCGAACCGTCGCTGTTGACCACACCGAAGGTGTTCGGCCATTGCAGGCCCAGATCGAGAATGCGCTGGGTGGCGACTTCCATCACTTCCACTTCCAGCACCACTTCGGGGTTGGACTGGTCTTGCGATTGCAGGAGTTTCTCGGCCATGCGCACGGCGTCTTCGGTGTCGCGCATGGTCAGGGTGTTCAGGCGTTCGTCGACGAACACGTCGCGAGTTTTGAGCATGGTCTTGATCATGTTCAGCGCGGTGTTGGCGTCGATGCTGGTCAGGTAGAAGGTGCGCATCACCAGCTCTTGATAATCCTTCAGCTTCTGCGGCGAGTCCGGAAAGATCAGCAAGGTGTTTTCGTTCACTACTTTCTGGTGCAGCTGGTTCTGTTGCAGCAGCAGTTGCACCGCGTCTTCGATGCGCACGTCACGCACGAAGATCGTGGCTTTCATGTCCGGGCGCAGGTCCTTGTCGAAGATGAAATTCAGGCCGGCAACCTGCGACAGCACTTCGAAAATGGTCTTGAGGTTGGCGTCGCGAAATTCCAGGGTCACCGGGCGATCGAGCCGGGTACGCAGTTGCGGGTACTGGATCACGTTGCGGCTCTGCACCAGACGGATGTTGCCTTGCAGTTCCAGCGCGCCGTCGTTTTTCGGGTCGAGTTCGAGGATCTGTTTGACCTGACGGTCGGCGCCGTAGATGTCACCCCGGCGCAGATCGCCACGGGCCAGTTCCAGCTTCTCGTCCATGCTGCGCAGGTAGTCGAGCTGGCGCAGGGCATCCTGGGCGCGGCGGTTGTTCGGCTCGATGGTCAGCACCCGGCTGTAGGCGGTGCGGGCCGAAGCGAAATCGCGGCGGGCGCGGTCGGTGTCGCCGGAGGTCAGCAGCGCGGTGATCGCCTTGGCGCGACCGCTGTTGAGCAGCAGGTGCAGCTCGGTGTCGCGCGGATTTTCCCGCAAGCCTTCCTCGATCCGGGCCAGGCCCGCCTCGTACTGCCCCTGCTCGATCAGGTCGGAAGCCTCCTTGTTGGCGACCTGCGCGGAACTGCACGCGGCCAGCCCGGCACAAAGGCCGAGGCTCATCAGCAAACGGGATCTGTTCATTGCGTACTCCCCACAGACAAGGTCTGCGACAAATGCAAAGGCAGGTAGACCAGGCTCAGTTCCACATCGGAAATCGCCGCAATCTTCCAGGTGTCGTCGATCACATCCCCGCTGCGCACGACGTAGATTTTCTCGCCGTCCTGCAAGAACACCTGCAGGTCGCTGCGGTCATGCAGCCTGCCGACGAACTGAAACGGCACCGGTGGCAGGCTCGGGGCTTGCACCACCGGGGTCGGGTTGATCGCTTGTTCGGTGACCGTCGCCAGGGTCGGCGCGGCCTTCCAGGATTTGCTCGCAAACAGGTCGCCGGCCGGGCTCAGGTCCTTGATCGGCGCCGCATTCGCCTTGGCGCTGCTGGCGGGCAAGGCGCCACGGGCGCTGGCTTTGGCCGGGCTGGCCACGGCGACCTCGGTCGAGTCCGCCTCGTCGCTCGGCGAGAAATATTCCGGCAACCAGGCCAGCGCCGCCGCCACGCCGAAGAACGCCACCCAGCCGGTTATGCGTTTGGTGTCCATCACGACCTCGACAGGTAGAGGGTCATACGGATCCGGCCGCTGAGGTCGGTGTCGGCAATCTTCTTGCGTTGAAACTCGACGTCTTCCACCACCACCGCCGGCAACTGGCCGAGCAAGGCGTGCAGGAAACGGCGCAGTTGCGGGTAGCTGCCGCGCACCGGCAACAGGATCTGGTAGCGCGCCAGATGGGTCTTGGGATCGACGCCGAGGGCGTATTCGCCGCGCGCCAGGGTGATGTGCTCCTGCGCAGCCAACGCATAGATGCGATCGATGGCGACGGTGGCTTGCGGCTGGGCCGGCAGCTTGTTGCGGAAATCATCGAGCTGACGCTGCGGCACCACCGGCGGCGCGATGCTACCGTCCTCGACCTTGGCCAGGTATTCGGTGGCTTCCTGGGTTTGCTGGCTGAGCTGTTGCAGCGATTGCCAGCCCGGCAGCAAACCGCCGAGTGCCCAGGCCAGCGTGACCAGCAGCAGCGCCAGACCGGCCAGGCCCGGTACGCCGAGGCCTTGCAGGTATTCGTGAACGATCAGTCTAGGGATTCGCATCGCCTATCTCCCAGGTCGCCGACAGGTTGAATTGCACCGGTTGCTCCGGCGATTTGACGACGATTTCGTGGCTCAGCAGCGACACGTCGGACAGCTCGTCACTGGCCTCCAGCCGTTTGTGGAAATCCAGCATCGCTTGCAGATCCCGCGCCTCGGCGCTGATCCGTACCTGGCCCTTGCGTGCATCCGGGGTCAGGGTCAGCAAGGCGATGTCGTCGCGCGGCATGGCTTCGAGCATGGCGAACAGGCGCTCCCAGGGCCGGCGCAGTTGCTGCGAGACCTTGCGCATTTCAGCAAGGTTCTGCGCCTGCTCGCGGGTTTCCGCCGGGCTCAGCGTTGTCTTGCTGCCGCTGTCGCCGGTGAGCTGGCGCTGGGTGTGTTGGAGATGACCTTGCTGCTGTTCGGCCTGATCGCCGAGGTGCTGCTGCACGCCGAAGCACACCAGCGCAAGCAATACACCTCCGCCGAGCAGGCTCCAGCCCAACGGGCCGGAACGCGGGCGTGGCTGGAAGTCGAGGTTCAAGGCGCGCATGTCAGGCCACCGCCCGGGACATGACGTACAAGGCGTCACGCACGGTCATCGAGTTGTCTTCGAGAGTGCGCAGGTGCACCCCCGCCACATCCGGTTGCGCATCGAGGCGCGCCGGGGCGTGCAGATAAACGTTGAAGGCGCGTTCGCTGGTGGAGGCTTGCAGTTGCCGTTCACGACCGATCAGCGCGCTGAGTGCCGCGTCGCTGTCGCTGCCGCCCACCGAACGCACCGACGACCAGCGCCCTTCCCTTGCCAGCAGCAACACACTGCGTTGCGGTTCGGCGACGATGAACAGGAAGTCGCCAGCGTCGAGGCTTTTGTCGAAGCGGTTGAACGCGGTCATCAGGTACGGCTGCACCGAGCGCAGGCGCAGGCCGCGACCCGTGACCAGCGTGCGCAGGCGTTCCAGCAAATCCTGCGGCAAGGCACTGGCGATCCGGTCATGCCCGGCCGGCTCGGCCGACAGCACCAGGCTCCACGGTTGGGTCGGGGCGCCGAACAGGTCTTCGAAGCACAGTTGGGCGAAGCCGCGCAGTTCGTCAGGGCTGCTGATCTGCTCGCTCCATGGCACCAGGCAGAAGCGGCTGAAGTGACCGGAGATCACCACGCTCAGCTCGGCACCGGTACGGGTGTGTTCGCCGAGCAGACGGTCGAGGGTGTCCAGCGCCACCGCGTAGCTCTGGAAGCCTTCGTCGATGTAGCCGACGCTGCCCAGCCACAGGGTGTCGCTGCCCCGGCGCTGGCCGAGGCCGACACCGCTGGCGCCGAGCACGGCGATAAATTGATCACGCGATAAAAGTGACACGATTGATCTCCTCCAGCGTGGTCCGACCGTGCTCCACCAGCTCCAGCGCCGATTCGCGCAACAGGCGCAAACCACGGGCGCAGGCCAGGGCTTTGATCTGGGTGATGGGTTGGCGCTCGACAATCATCTGGCGCAGTTCGTCGTCCAGGTGCAGCAGCTCGGCAATCGCCGTGCGGCCGCGATAGCCGCTGCCCCGGCAGTGGCCGCAGCCCTTGCCGTGGACGAAGTGGTAGTGATCGACTTTCTGTGGATCGAGGCCCGAAGCGCGCAGCTCTTCATCGCTCGGGTTGACCGGCGTGCTGCAACTGCTGCACACCAGCCGGATCAGGCGCTGGGCGAGGATCGCATTGAGCGCCGAAACCAGGCTGTAGGGGTCGATTTCCATTTGAGTGAAGCGGCCAATCACGTCGAACACGTTGTTGGCGTGAATGGTGGTGAATACGAGGTGACCGGTGAGCGCCGATTGCACGGCGATCTGCGCGGTGTCCGGGTCGCGGATCTCGCCGACCATGATCTTGTCCGGGTCGTGACGCAGGATCGAGCGCAGGCCACGGGCGAAGGTCAGGCCTTTTTTCTCGTTGACCGGGATTTGCAGCACGCCAGGCAGCTGATATTCCACCGGGTCTTCGATGGTGATGATCTTGTCCACGCCGTGGTTGATCTCGGTGATCATCGCGTACAGCGTGGTGGTCTTGCCGCTGCCGGTGGGGCCGGTCACCAGCACCATGCCATAGGGTTCGGCGGCGAGGCGACGCAGTTGACGCAGGGTTTCGTCTTCAAAGCCCAGCGCTTGCAGTTGCACGCCGCAGACCTTGTCGGCCAGGTCCTGTTTGTCCAGCACCCGCAGCACCGCGTCTTCGCCGAAGATGCTCGGCATGATCGACACCCGGAAGTCGATCTGCCGGCCGCTAATACCGATCTTGAAACGACCGTCCTGAGGCACGCGTTTTTCGCCGATGTCCAGCTCGGCCATGACCTTGACTCGCGAGATCACCTGCTCGGCGAACTCGCTGCCCTGGATCTTGCCGATGTTGTTCAGCACGCCGTCGATCCGGTACTTGATCACCAGGCCCTGGCCGGTGGTGCCGAGGTGGATGTCGCTGGCGTGCATTTTCAGCGCGTCGTACAGGGTCGAGTTGACCAGCTTCACCACCACGCTCGAGTCTTCGCTGATGCTGGTCAGCGACAGGCTTTGCAGGGTATCGGTCTCGCTGCCGGCGTCGGCCTGGGCGTTGAGCGATTCGACGGCGTGGAAGCTTTCTTCGTGGCGGGCCAGATAGGCCTTGAGGTCATCGGCGTGTACCAGATACAGCGGCGCGCCGTGCAGGCATTCGTCGATCCAGGCCAGACGCGACGTGTCGAAGGGGTCTGCGAACACGCCGATGACTTCGTCGTTGTGGCGCAGCAGGATGAATTCACGTTTGAGGCATTGCGCGAGGGTGACCCGGTCGAACACCGGGGTCGCCAGAAACAGCGTGTCGGTGTCGAGCACCGGGTAATGCAGGGTCGCGCCGAGGCTGGCAATGAACGGCATTGGCGCCAGTTCGCAGAGCACGGCCAGTGCATCGAGCACCCGTTCCCCGGAAGTGGTAGCCCGTGCCCGAGCCTGGGCCAGTTGCTCACTGGAAAAGCGTGGCGGGGTCTGTGCCTCCTGTAGAGGATTGACCGACAGCGGTTCGACGACAACGGACAGACGATCCATGGCTTGCTCTCCAACACCCGGGGCTTGAGGCCCTGACGGCGCGGGAGGCGAATTCGGCGAGTGCCGGAACGTCTATCGCGCCATTACTCCCCGGTGAGCATTTGATCGTCGTCCGGTGCCATGGCCTCCGACCTGTTTCGTCGGCGGTCCGCCAGCACCCAACTGCCATCGTACAACTGCAACGGGAAGCTCTCGGTCCTGCTCTGGCGTCGTTCGACAAAGCCTTCGGATGGGCTCGCACCGGGTTTCGCTTCGCGCTGGATCCCCAGAAGGTCGCAGACAGCTCGGGCAAGTTCCGCCAAAGGAAACGGTTTGAACAGGATGTGACTGACCCCCAGTTGCCGCGCCCGCTCACAGACTTCAGCGGTCGGGTGACCCGTTATCAGCACGAAATGACACGTCCTGTTCTGGCGAACCGCGTCGAGCACCTCGAACCCTTCCATATCGGGCAAGCGGTAATCGAACACCAGCACGTCGGGGGCGAAAGTCTCGGCCAGGCCGATTCCCTCTGCGCCGTCATGTGCAATCCGGACTTCCAGCCCTTGCGCCGACAGATAATCCTGAAGGTTCTGTGCAAGCAGCTGTTCGTCTTCGACAACCAGTACTTTGTTAACCAAGGTGGACTCCCTGAAACCTCAAGTGCCGGCAATTGAAATTCAATGACCCGAACCTGCTGGAGTGCGCCTCACAAGAGGTAACGCACACTTCATGCCAGGCTGAGTGCCGGTAATTTTTTGTCTTCATGTCCTTGAATTGAATGGAAATGCCCGCTCGTCCCGGTACCCCGTTCCCCAGAAACGGGGAAGCACCTGAATGGGCATCGAAGCCATTCCCCACTATTGGGGGGGAACCTTCAGTCGTCGTCAATTCGTTCGATCCTGTTCTCTGCCCGTAATTGCGCGAGCACCTGACGACGAGCCTGGGTCTGTTGCTGTCGGGCGAGGTACGCCCTGACTGTTTCCAGCCCTTGCTCCTCTGGGACATCGGCCGCCTCCTTGTGGTTCTCGACAAAAATCAAATGCCAGCCGAACGGTGTGCGCACCGCCGTGCTGACTTCGCCAGGCTTGAGAGCAAAGGCCGCCGTTTCGAAGGCCGGCACCATTTGCCCACGGGCGAAATACCCCAGGTCCCCGCCCTGGCTGGCGGTGACATCTTCCGATCCCGATTGGGCGACGCTAGCAAAGGTTTGCCCCCCTGCGATAGCGGCACGCAACTCTTCTAAGCGTAGCCGCGCCGCTTCAACCGTGGCGGCATCGGCATCGCCGGCAACCTTGATCAGAATGTGCCGGGCCTGCACCTGCTCCGGCGCGCCCATTTCAGCGCGGTGTTCTGCAAAAAACGCCCGCACCGTTTGCTCGTCCGGGGCCTGGATTTTAGTCAGCTCGGCGAACATCCGCTGCGCCGCCAGTTCGCGGTGGGTGTACTCGGTGAACGAGGCCTCATCGAAACCGGCGTCCTGCAAACGCTGGAGAAATTTATCAGTGCCGCCGATGGCGGTGCGGGTCTGCTCGACCTGTTCGCGCACGGCTTGCGCATCGATCTTCACCCCGCGTTTGCGCGATTCCTGCCAGAGCAGTTCCTTGTCGATCAGCGTGTCCAGCGCGGCCTGACGCAGTTGTTTATAGGCTTTGGGGTTGCGGATGCTCGCCACGGCGCGGCCCTGATCTTCCAGGTATTCGGCGAAAAAGCGTTCCAGGCGAAACTCGGAAATCGCCTCGCCGTTGACCCGGGCGGCCACCGGTTCATTGTTCGCCAGCGCCACCGGCAACCAGCATGTCAGCAGCAAACACAGGGTTTTGAGCTTCATGATCAGGGCCTCCGGTCAGGGCGTGGCAATAATCGGTTTGTAGGGAGCGACCAGATAAAAACGCTGGTCGGGCAAGTCAACGGTGACCACGTGCGCCCCGCTCAGGCCCAATCGTCGGCCGGGGCCGAAGCTCAGGCGCGGGGTCAGGCCGGTGTCGAAGTCGTGCAGGCCTTCGAGCGCCGCCACCAGTTTTTCGCGGCTGGCGTCGCGGCCGGCCTGCTTCATGCCTTCGCTGAACAACAGCATCGAGGCGTAGGCGCCGACTTGCAGCACCGCGTGCTGAGCGCCGAGGCCTTGATGCTCGCGCAACAGCGTCAGCGCCATGCGCCCGGCCTGGGTCCAGTCGCTGGGCACGAACGGATACGCCAGAAACACCCGCCGGGAAAAACCCTCCGGCACTTGCAGCAGATCCCCCGCCACCTGGCTCGAAGCGGCAAACAGATACGGCACCTGCCCGGCATTCTGCAATCCGGCCGCCAGCCGACTGAAACCACCACCGCTACCGAGGTAGAACACCGAGCGTGAGCCCAGCGGCAAGCTGTCCGCCGCCGGGTCGTAGGCCTGCAGATGGACGTTTTGCCAGCCGTGTTCCTGCAGGTAGCGGCCAAGGGTCTGTGCCGCCAGCACCTGCGCCGGGTCGTCGGGATAGGCAATCAGCGTCGGCCCTTGCAGCACTCGCAGACTGGCGGTGGCGTAGTCGGCCAGTGCGATCAGTTGCTCACGCAGGCCCGGCAGCGGTTCGAAAATCTGCGGGCTGGCCTGCACCGGGCCGAGCAACGACATGGCCCCGATCAGCGGCACACCGGACTGTTCCAGACGCGGCGCCAGTTCACTGTCCAGGGCCGGGGCCAGCGGTGCGATCAGGGCGAAGACTTGCTCTTCCTCGATCAGCCGTTGCAGGGCCTGTTCGGCGCTGGCGCGATCCGGGCCGGGATCGGCCACGGTCAGGCGCAACTGCCGGCCATGAATGCCACCGGCCTGATTGATCCGCGCAACGCTGCCGTTGAGCACCGCCGCGATGGTGGCGCCCTCCTCGGCCAGCGGCCCCTGGCTGGGCAGCAAGGTGCCCAGGTGCAAGGTCTGGTCATCGAGCCCCGGATCGCGGTCATCGGCCAGGCGTTTGAGGTACGCCGTGAGGTTGCGCTGATCCTTCATCGACAGCAGGAAGCGCGGCATGCTCGGGTCGAGGCGATTGTTGCCGGGGTCGCGGCCCTGCTGGATCACCCGCGCCAGACTGCTGTCGGTGTAGGCCGGGTAGTTGCGGCCGTTGATCTGTTGCTGACCGTGGATGCTGGTCAACCGCGACCAGTTGAGCTCCGGCGGACGCACCCCGCCTTCGGGCCGGCCGAGGCCATCGGCGCCGTGGCAGTTGGCGCACGGCAGGCTGGTGGCTGGCAGCAACACGTCCGCCGCGCCGACCCGCGCCATGATCGGCTCGCCGCTGGCAGACAGGCCTTCGCGGTACAAGCGCTTGCCGGCGCTTTCTTCATCGGTCAGCGGCAACGCGGCCGCGCCGAGGCTGACGCCAGCGAGCAGGATCAGGGCGAGGACGCGGCCGAGGTTCATGGCGCGGACTCAACGGCCAGCCACGGGCATTGTCAGCAGCTGCAAGCGCTGGGCAATGGCGGCGGCCGGGGCGTCGGGACGGATTTTGCTCCAGCGTTTGTTGGCCACATCGCCGACGATCAACTGGGTCGAGTGCTGCTCGGGCGTCGGCACGATCTGGCCGATGCGGCCCAGCACCAGGTCCATCTGCGCCTTGTCGCCGGTAAGGAAAAGCCAGTGAGGGTCATCGGCACCCTGCTTCAAGGTGTAAGCCTTGAGCACCGCCGGCGTGTCGCGCAGCGGATCACTGGTAAGGGAAATGAAGGTGATGCCGTCGGCCTTGTCGCCCAGCAGCTCGCGGACTTCCTTGAGCTTGCGGGTGATCAGCGGGCAGGCGTCGTTGCAACTGGTGAAGATCACGTTAAGCAGCACCACGCGGTTGTGCAGCGCATCGCTGTAGAAACGCTGGACGTCGCCGTGCTGGTCGAGCAACGGGGTGTCGGTGAACCAGGTTTTCGCATCGTGGGTGCCTTTGGCCGGTGCGGGCGCAGCGCTAGCTGTGGCGGGTGCGGGTTGCTCGTGGCCTTCGTGAGCCAGGGCCATGGCGCTGAAAATCCAGAAACAGACCGTCAGGGTGATCCAGTCCAGGGTTCTCATGGTTGTTGCTCCATGGCAATCGCGGTGTGTTTGGCGTGGGTGCGCAGGCCGCTGAGTTTCTCGACTTCCCTGGCCAGCAATGCCGGGTCGGTGAAGCCGTAATAGCGCGTCCAGTGGCGACTGTTGCCGTCACCGACGAGGATCAGCGGCTGGTGATTCTTGAAGTCGCCGCTGAAACTGCCGAGGCCCTTGAGGGTGGCGGTGATCGATTGCGGCGAACCGGTGAGCCAGCTCCAGCCCGGGCCTTTCTGGAAGGTGCGGGCGTAATCCTGCAAGCGTTTCGGGTCGTCGCGCTGCGGGTCGATGCTGATCGACACCAGCTGCACTTCCGCGCCGACCCGGGCACCGAGCTGTTTCTGCACCTTGCCCATGATCGACGAGACCACCGGGCAAACCGTGGTGCAACTGGTGTAGATGAAACTCATGACGACGATCTTGTTGTGCACCAGATCCTGCTCCAGGTGCACGGTCTTGCCGTTCTGGTCGAGCAGCGGCACGTCGGCGAATTTGACCTGGGCATGCTCCTGGCTGTTGGCGGCCGGTGCCGTGTGCCCGGCATGCTCATCCGCCGAGTGGGCGCTGGCCTGCTGGATACCAACGGCCAACAGGCACAGGGTCAGCAGGCCAAGGGATGCAAATCGGTTCATGGTCTTTTCCTCGTCACTGAGTCTGGCCGGGCAGCACCCGGACACTGGCAAATGTCTTGTCGTCGAAACCGGCGCCCAGCGATGCCGCGCGCACATGCAGGTACCAGGCGCCGCTGCGGTCGAGAGTCACCGGCGCTTCGTACACGCCGTCGGCGACTTCCCGTGCGGCCACTTCGCGGGGGCGGGAAGTCGGCGCGAGGAAGTAGCGCAACTGCACGTCGGTCACACCGCTGCGCTGGATCTTCTGTTTGCCCTGGACGATGCGAAAGCGCACCACGTACGGGTCGTTGAGGGCCACGGCGGTCTTGTCCAGCAGGAACTCGACTTTCGCTGCGCCCAGGTGTTTTTCCGGCGCACCGTCGGACGCCACCTGGGCGCTGAAGCAATGAATGATATTCGGCTGGTTGAGCAGGAATGCCACGTCGAAGCGCCCCGCCGCCGGCAGCTTGACCCGGGCGCTGTAGAGCCCCGGCGACACTTCGCGCAGGCTGCGGTCGATCACCAGCGCAGCGCGGGCGATCTGCCCGCGGTTGGGGTAACCGGACATCGGCGCGTTCATGCCTTCGGCGTAGAAATAGGTGGTGTTGTCCACCGGGTTGACCACGAACACCGCGTTGTCGTCGCGCGATACCGCGAGGCTTGACGCCAGCGGCAGGTCCCCGGCCAGCCGTGGCGGCTGCGGCCCGGCCTCGAAACCCTGGGTAATCGGCTGACGCCCTTCGCCGAGCGAAGACAGGTTGATCATGGTGACTTTCGGCGAGGCCAGTCCGCGCACGTAGGCATAGGCCTGGGTGAACACCACTTGATAGGGTTCGGCTGAAACCTCCAGGTCATGGATCGCCGAATCGTTGGCCGCGTCGATCACCGTGGCGCGGTTTTCCACCGTGTTCAGCACCACGCCAAAACGGCCGTCGGCGCTGAAGCCCATCGGGCCGAGGCCCTGTTGCAGCTTGATCACCCGGCGTACGGCGCGGCTGTTGCTGTCGATCACCGTGACGGTGCCGTCCTTGCCATCGGCCACGTACACCGCGCCGGACAGCGGCGAGTACGCCACCGACAACGGGCTGGCACCGGTCTTGACCTGTTGCAGCAGGCTCAGGCTGGCGATGTCGATAACGCTCAGGGTGCCGTCGTCGCGGTTGCTGACGAAGGCGAAACGGCTGTCCTTGCTGAAGGTGATTTCGTGGTGGCCGCGCCCGGTTGCCAGGTGTTTGAGCGGTTTGAGGCTTTGGGTGTCGATCACCGTTACGCCGGATTCTTCAGCCTTGCTCGCGTTGTTGCCGACCCACAGCAGGCGCTCGTCCGGTTGCAGCGCGACCCGCACCGGTTGGCTGCCAGCGGCCACCGAGTCGATGACCTTGAATTGCTCGCTGTCGATCACCGCCACTTCCCCCGCCGTCGGCATCGACACAAAGACCTTTTTGTTGTCCTTGGGCGTGACCCAGTCCATCGGCGATTGCTTGAGTTCGATCCGCGCCAGGGTGCTGGTGATGCCGCCGACCGAGACTGACGGATCGACCACCGAAACGCTGGCATCGCGGTTCATCACCAGCAGGAAATAGCTGTTGAGGTCGAGCAACGGCCGCGCGCCGATATTGGATTTGAGGAACGTGCCGACCCGCGACTTGCAGCTCTGGTCACGGCCCTGGGCCTGGTCGGCGGCAACGGCTTGCGGATCGATCCACGCCCCCGGCGCTACACCGGACAACGGCTGGCCGGACGCACCGTCGGTGACGCGAAACTGCACGTCGGCGAACTCGCCCTCACGCAGCTGGCCGTCGCTGGCCAGCGGCTTCAGATCGAAGGCGATCGACACGCCGTCGCGGGTCAGCACCTGCCCGGCGCCGGTTTGCGCCAGGGCAATCTCGCTCAGCGTGAGCAGCGCGCCGGCCATCGCCAGCAGGCAGACGCCAATGATGTTGATGATCCTGTTCATACCTCTCTCCCCTACAAACCTTTCCCCACCTGTGGGAGCGGTTTCACCGGTTCCCACAGGTCGCGCATTGGCACCTACTGAGCAGGCGGCGCCGGCTCCGGCTCATTGGTCACCCGCAGCAATCCCCACAGCCCCGAGGTGTTGCCATAGGCGGCGTAATCGCGGAACAGGTAGTCCCCCGGTATTGCGTTGCTGCCCCCGGCGCTCGGGATCATGAAGCTGAAGTGCGCCGCCGGCAGGATGCTTTCGTGAGCGCCGATGTACATCGACATCGGGTTGTAGCCGAAGCGCACCGAACCCACGCCGGGCGTGCCCATCGGGTAGCCGCCGGTGTCGCTCTTCTCGGCCTGGAACGGGTTGAGCGACCAGACGTGTCCGTCGAGCTGGAACGTCGTGCCGCGACTGCCGCCGCTCGGCATCAGGATGTGCGTACGGAAAGGCTGACCCGGTTTGGCATACAGCACCGGCGTTTGCGGATCGCCCCCCACCAGCGCATTGCTGTAGGCCATGTGCGCGTTGGTCATGTCGCCGTAACCCGCGCCATCGGCGCGGCCGAACGGCGCATCCGGGGCGAGGCCGAAGCGATACCACAGCGGTTCGGTCTTGTAGTTGATGGCCATGCTCGAGTTGTCCTGCGGATCGGTCGGCACGCCGAAGCCCTCGGCAGCGATGCCTTCGACCGGCCGGCCATTGGCCCAGCGGGTGTTCAGCGCCTTGTGCCAGACCATCGCGAAGTCGCGGTAAGTCGTCTGCCCCGGTGCGGTGACCGTGGCGTTGACCTTGCGCGCATCGTCGACCCAGGTCGCGCCGATCGGCAGGATGCTCATCGCACCACCCAGGCCTTTTTGCGGTTGCTTGATCACATCCGCCGGGGTGAAGTTCAGGCCACCGAACTCCACGGCCGTGGCGTTGATGTTGTCGACACTGCGGCCCAGTTGCGTGACCGGTTTGCCTTCACGCTCCAGGTGCCCGGCGTAGTACTGATAGGTACGGGTCGGGTAGGCGCCGCTGCTGCCCACCCGTGGTGGCACGGTCTGGGTCGGGTTGGCGCCGACGTTGGTGCCGTCGGATTTGGTGATGTCGTAGGCCAGCAGTTGGGCGTGCAGCCCCACGTGGCTGGACGGCCGCATCAGGTTGTTGCTGAAGGTGGTCGAGCCGAGGCCGCTGTTGCGGTCGCGCTTGACCATGCCTTGCATCACCGCGGTCTGGGTCAGGTCCGGCATCACGCTCGGCAGACGGTTTTCCAGGGTGATGTTGATGCAGTCCCCGGCCGCTGCGCGCAGCACCAGCGGTTCGACCGGAATGCCGGGTTTGAGCTTGCCGCTGACCGGATCGAGGTCGGATTTGCGCACGTACAGGATCGCCGTCGGATCATGCAGCGGCCCGCTTTGGCCACCAATGGTGATGGTCTCGCCGTCCTCAGGATCAGTGACCGTGACCTGCGGAATACTGACCGTGCGCGAGTTCAGCACCAGGGTGCCGCCCGCCGGATTCAGCGGCCCGCCGACATGCTGACCGAGCCCGGCCGAATCGCCGATGCTCAGGCCCAGCGGATTGCCGAGGATGTCGTTGGCCAGCGCGGCGACCACTTCATAGTTGCGCTGCACCGTCGGACGGGTGCCGATGCCGTTGGGGTTGGCGCTGATCCGTGGGCAACTGCCTTCGAACGCCACGGTATTGCGCATGCCGGCCGGACTCGGGTTGTTGGGGATGGCGAACAGGTCATTGCGTTTGGCCGTGTAGTTGCGCATCACGCCCCAGATCCCGCTCCAGTAGCCTTCGATCGAAGCGTCCATCGAGTACAGATAGTCACCGGTGGTCGCCGCAGAGCTGGACAGCATCGACACAGGTGCGATGAAGCCCATCTGTTCGGAGATGCCGATCATCTGCGAAGCGCGCCAGCCTGAGTTGGAGCTGTTGCCGAAACCGGAACCGCTCTGCAGCCATTTCACGCCGTGCAGGGTGACGTTGTGCTCTTCCTCGTGGCCGCCGGCATGCACCCGCAGGCGTACGTTGTCGCCGGTGTAGGTGCGCAGCATCGGGGTGAACGGGTCGCCCGGCTCGCTGCCGCCCTTGTTGATGTGCGGCGGGAACAGCGTGGTGCCGCCGGTCGGGCCGGTGGCGGCCGTGACCAGGTTCGGTGCCAGGTTCATCGCCGGGATCGCGCGGTCGGTACGGCTTTGCATGGCGTACGCCAGATCGCCGCCGAGGCCGTCGGCCTGCATGCCGCGCTTGCCGTCCGGGCCGACCTTGTTCGGGTCGTAGACCCGCAAGGCCAGCGGCTCGTTGCGATAGTTGACGACGAACATGCCCGGATCATCCACGGAGATCGCTTGCGGGCAAGGCCGGCTCGGGCAGCCCGGCACCTGACCGCCCTGCACTTCCAGCACGCCTTCGAGCAGGGTGCTGGCGTTGTTGCGCACCGGCGGGTTGATCGCGTAGCGGAAGCTGTCAGCCGTGGCCGGGAACGCTTGCGGATTAGGCACGCCGTTGGGGCCGGCGCCCACGTACACACCGGCTTCATAGGCGTGCTGGAAGTCGCTGTATTCGAGGAAGAACTCACGGAAGCTGTCGTTCTTGCCGTCGCCGTCGAGGTCGCCGGTGTTGATCACCGCCTGCCATGAGGTCGGCCCGCCGTCCTGGCGCGCGCCGCTGTACAGAGGCTCGCCGGTTTCGGCGTGGAACCAGGTGGAACCGGCCGGCTCCGCCAGCACCGTGGCATACAGGCCGATCTGCTGGTGAGTCGATGGGCCGAGGTGGTCGTGGGTGAAGATGGTCCCCAGGCCCCGATCCACGCCCTTGGCGTTGACCACCGGGTCGACGAACCAGCGTTGCATGGCCGTGCGCGCGCCCATCCAGTCACTGCGCCCGAATTGGCCGAAGAACGGATGCGCCTTGGCTTTCGGGCACGCCTGGGTGCCGTCGCGCGGATCGGTGCCCTCGCACTGGTTGAATTCGCGGATCGCGTGAATACGTTCCTGAACGGCACCCGGGGAGAGCACGCCGTCCTCGTAGTTCCAGCCGTTGGAAGAACCGTCGGCAGCTGTCAGGTCCCACTTCGGCAGGTGAATGTGCTGGCCGATCACGTCGGTCGGCGTGCGCACCTGATAGTCGTCCATCTCGTAGGTGGCAGGCACCAGGTTGGTTTGCTGGTATTGCACGCAGTCAAAGGTGTTCATGCGCATCACCAGTGGCTCTGGCGGACGCTGCTTGGTGATCACCGGCCAGGCGTCTTCCCACAGCGCCAGAATCCGGGCTTGCGGGAAGTGATAGCCGACCTTGTTGTAGACCGCGTCGAACTGAATGTTGGCGGCCTTGTAGATCCGCGGCCGGTCGGCGGTGAAGGTCGAGGCGCCGACGAAGGACATGCCGTCCAGCCGGTCGCCGCTGGCGAATTCACCGGTGCCGGCGCTGCTGGTCAGGCGTTTTTGCCGGTCGTCCATGCACGGTTCGTAGTACGGCGCGCCGGCAATCGGCAAGGCGCCGTTGGTGCGGAAGGCCTTCGCCACGATCTGATTGCCGGGCAGCAAGGCAAAGCTTGGGTGATCCTTTTTCGCGTGGAACGCCATCGCGGCCTGTTCCACTTCAGTGCCTTCTTCGGGCAGGTAAATCGGTTTGGCGCGGGTGACTTCCTTGGAGAAGTCCAGCGCGGTGGTCACGGTGTGTGCCGCGCCTCCGGCCGATACCCCGTCGAGGGTGTGACGTTGCAAGCCGCCGTCCCATCCGCCGGACTGATTCGGGTCGAGGTTGGCCCACAGCGCTTTGCCGCTGGCTTTCAACGATTGCGCGGTGGCCGCGTCGAGCATGTCCAGCGGTGGGGTTGGCGGACGCTGACCGACCGAACTTTCCATGCCGCCGATCCAGAATGGATAACCAGGGTTTTTCAGGCTGCCGTCGGCGTTACGGTTGGCTTCGCTGCGATCAACCAGCGCCAGCGAGCCAATGGCTTGCGAACCACCGTTGCCACCGTGGTGTTCGCCGTCGTCATCGCCCTCTTCTTCCTCATCGTCGTCATCGTTGCCGGCGACCAGGGTTTCGCCGATTTTCGGCACCACCACCACTTTGCCCGGCATCGGGGCCATGGCTTTGCCGGGCAGCGGCACGACGGCAGGAATCGGCGTGCCGGCAATGATCTCGCCATCCGGCAAGGCGCGGGCACCGGCGGCCGGTTTACCGCTGCGCAGTGCGTAAGGTTCGCTGTGATAACCATCGGCGCCCTGTTGCGAGACTTCCAGCCGGGTGCCCTCTTCGAACACATCGTGCACCCGCCACATCGACCACATGCCTTGGGCAAAATGCGGGTAGAAGTGGCAGTGATAGATCGCATCGCCGGCTACCCGGTTGCGGTTGCCGGAGCCGCCGTTGGCGATTTCGTAGGTATAGCCGGCCCCTGGGCCAATGCCTTGGGCGTCGACGTAATCGGAGTTGTCGTCGTTGGGGTTGAACAGCCACTGATGGCCGTGCAGGTGAAAGATGTGCTGCTCGTGGCCGTTGTGAGTGTTGCGGAATTTGACGAAGTCACCGATGTAGCTGTGGTTGACGTTCGACGGCTCCGACGGATACAGGGCCATGGTGGCCTTGACGCCGACCTGATCGGCGCTCGGGGTCTGGCCGGGGGCGATGTTCTCAAGCCCGGTGTTGGCCGGCACGTCCACCAGCATCGCCACGTCGCCGACGGTGTGCGAGCTGAGGAAGAATTCTTCGTAGGCGCACGACAGGCAGTCGTGCATCGGACCTACGCCGAGGCGGTTGGCGACCACTTCAGCGCCCATGCCGCCGGAACCGTAGTTGATCATGAACGAGTCGCGGGTCGGCTCCAGCACATGGGCCATGACCGGGTCGGCCCAGTAGGCGGGGAACGCCTGGGTAGCGGCGGTTTCGTCCTGGAACTGCGAGGCGAAATCACGAAACGGCTCGAGGCGGTTGGGGATCGCCGGGTTGCGTTTGCCCACCGATTCCAGCGGATAGGTGCTGGGCGCAAAACTGCCATCGGCGTTGCTGCCCATGACGATCGCGTCGCTTTCGCTGGAGATGATTTCGTTGCCGTCGACCATGCTGATGATCGGCGTGCCGGCCTTGCCTTCACGCAACCACGGTTCGCGCTGCGGGTAGCGAGCCTGGTAATCGACGATGGGGTGACCGGCCGGTGTGCGGCCGGTGGTTGCCAGACGCATTTCTTCTTCAGTGAGGGTGTTGCGATAGGTGCGTCCCGATTTCGGCACCACCACGACCTGGCCGAACAGGCCGTTGGCGACGTTCCCGGCCGCGCCCTCCCCGCCGAATGTCGCGCCACGGCTGCTGACGGCAAACGCCCCTTCGCGCTCCGCATACAGAACATACGAACGGCTTGCACCCGGCGGCACCAGGGTGTTGGCGTTGCGCCCGGTGTAGGAAGAAATGTCGTCGATGCTGTTCACCGCTTGCAGGCCGTTGACCTGGAAACCGACATGGCGGTCGGCAACCTGCTCGTCGACCTTGAAGTCTTCCGCGCCGCCGGCGTTCTCGATGCCCTCCTCGCCTTCTTCTTCGCCTTCAGGGCCTTCGAAGTGCTTGTTGGGGTTGGCCTGATAATCGAGCAGGTTCTGCAGATTGATCGTCAGGCAATCACCGGCGGCGACCCGCAGCACCAGCGGCCGTGGACGCTTGTCAGCACGCAGCGACACCTTGCCCGGCACCGCGCTGCCGCCGTAAGCCAGCGAGACGTCATGGTCATCGACCACATCGCGGCGCAACGCGAACATCATCCCGTTGACGTTCTGCGCACCGAGGCGGTTGAACATCAACGGTTGATCGAAGGCGACCACATTGGCCACCAGATTGCGCTCGCAGCGCACGGCCGAGCTGGCGACCTCGATGCTGAGCATCGAGGCGACAAACACCAGCAGGTTGAAAAGGGACGGAGCGTGATGAAGGCCGACCATGATCAGAAACCTCGTAGTGGGTGCTCACGGGAATGATTCTCGACAAAAACCTCGGAGCAATCCGCGTGCCACAAAAATTTGTCTTTCGGTTCAACCAGTTACACAAACCACTTGAGAATCCGGGGGATATTCCCCACCCGTTTCCCCACTTTTCCGGTCCCGCCGTTTGCCCCGATGTTGGGGAAAACCGGGGAGATCCTTTACAACGGCGCGTCCACCGCCAGCCCCTGCAGGCGCCGGTACTGACGCAGCACGCTCGGGACATAACGCTGGGTTTCGGCGAACGGCGGGATCACCCGGCCCCGGCTGAGCACCGCGTCAGGCCCGGCGTTGTAAGCGGCCACGGCCAGGGCGATGTCGTTGTCGAACATCGTCATCAGGCGCTTGAGGTATTTGGCCCCGCCCTGGATGTTGGCCTTGGGGTCGTAGACGTCGGTCACGCCCATGTCCCGCGCGGTGCCGGGCATCAGCTGCATCAGCCCGCCGGCACCCTTGGGCGAGGTGGCGCCGGGGTTGTAGTTGGATTCGGACTTGATCACCGCATGCAGCAAGGCTTCGGGCAGGTGATTGGCGGTGGCGGCGGCTGACACCAGCTCGGCGTAGGGCTGGTTGGCGATCAATTGCGGTTGCCGGTCAAGGCTGACCAGCGGCGCATCGGCGTCGCGGATCACCCGCTCGTAAGTGCGTCCGGGACGGTGGACGTTGGACAGCACGTAGCTGCCCTTGGCGTCCACGGAAACGAAGACATCGGCTTGCGCGACACCGCTTAACAGCACGCAGCCGAGCAGTCCTGCAGTGAATGAATGGATCATTGGGCCTCCCCTGACAGGCCCCGAAAAATTGGGGGAAATGCCCCACTGACCCGTCGTCAATCAGCCGTACGCAAGCACTGTGCCGACTCTTGAAAAGCCCGTAATACAAGGGCTTCAGCCTGACAGCCGAAATTATCGGGGGCTGAGCATGGCAATTGCATAAGCCCTTTCGGCGACACGGCTGCCACTCACGGGAGGTCATCATGAAGCTGCATTTTCGTCCGCGTGCCCAACGCGGTTTCACTCTGCTCGAATTGCTCGTGGTGCTGGTGGTGCTCGGCCTGTTGGCCGGGATCGTCGCGCCCAAATATTTCGCCCAGCTGGGGCGTTCCGAGGTGAAGGTCGCCAAGGCGCAGATCGAAGGCCTGAGCAAGGCACTGGATCTGTACCGGCTGGAAGTCGGCCATTACCCGTCCACCGAACAGGGCTTGCAGGCGCTGGTGACCGCACCGAGCGACGAAGCCAAATGGACCGGCCCGTACTTGCAGAAAAAACTGCCGCAGGATCCGTGGGGGCGTAACTACACCTACCGCTATCCCGGCGAAAACAGCGAGTACGACCTGCTCTCGATGGGCAAGGACGGCCAGCCTGGCGGCGAAGGCGAAAACGCCGAAGTCACCAACTGGCAATAAGCGGAGCACACGGCATGCGATTTCAACTCAAAGCAGTGGGCAAGGCCGGGGTGGTGTCGCTGAGTGTCGAGGCGCCGGGTCAGAGCGAAGCTCGGCGCATCGCCGAGGATCAGGGCTTGCGCGTGGTCAGCCTGCACGCCGAGCGCCACTGGCGTTCGTTGCGCCTGAGCAAGCGTGAAACCTTCAACCTGGTGTTGTTCAGCCAGGAACTGACCACCCTGCTCAATGCCGGTCTGCCGCTGATCGATGCGCTGGAAAGCCTCGCCGAAAAAGAAACCGCCCCCGCCGCCCGCAAAACCTTGAGCGAGCTGGTGCGGCTGCTGTACGAGGGCAAATCCTTCTCCCAGGCACTGGGCCAGTTGTCGGCGGTGTTCCCGCCCTTGTACGTTGCGCTGGTACAGTCCAGCGAGAAGACCGGCGCGGTCGGCGATGCGCTGGGCCGTTACGTGAGCTATCGCCAGCGCATGGACGAGGTGCGGCAGAAGATCGTCAGCGCTTCGATCTACCCGCTGCTGTTGCTGGTGGTCGGCGGTGGCGTGGTGCTGTTTTTGATGGGCTACGTGGTGCCGCGTTTCAGCCTGGTGTTCGAAGGGCTGGGCTCGAACCTGCCGTGGCTGTCGCAGATCCTGATGAGCAGCGGCATGTTTCTGCACGCCCATCAGGGTGAGTTTTTCGGCCTGTTGGCGACAATCGTCATCGCCCTCGCCGTGTTGCAGAAACAACCGGCGTTTCGCCGTGGGCTGGATCGGCTGGTGGAGAAACTGCCCGCCGTGCACCAGCGGATTTTCATGTATGAGCTGGCGCGGTTTTACCGGTCACTGGGGATCCTGCTGCAAGGCGGGATTCCGCTGGTGACGGCCATGGGCATGGTGCGCGGCCTGCTCACCGTGGCCTCGCGAGCACGTCTGGACCAGGCCTGCGAGCGGGTGCGCGAGGGGCAGTCGCTGTCCACCGCGCTGGAGCTCAACCGTCTGGTGACGCCCGTGTCCCTGCGCCTGCTGCGCGCCGGCGAACAGTCCGGCAACCTCGGGCAAATGATGGAACGCAGCGCCGATTTCTACGACGAGGAAATCAGCCGCTGGATCGAGTGGTTCGTGCGTCTGTTCGAACCGCTGCTCATGACCTTCATCGGCCTGTTGATCGGGGTGATCGTGATCCTGATGTACATCCCGATCTTCGAACTGGCTTCGAGTATCCACTGACCTCGGGAACGGGTCGGATCACACGCAAAAACAAGGCACATCCACGTTCCCAATCAAGACAACAAAGACGGAGAACGATATGCACATTAAAAAGCTCGTGCTCGCAATGGCCATCGGCGCAGTCCTGTCGGCGTCTACCGTACTGATTCCGGACAGCCTGTCCGGGGTGTCGAGTGTTCAGGCCAAGGATGGGGGAAGTGGTGGTGGCGGCGGTGGTGGAGGTAGTGGCGGAGGCGGTAACGGCGGGGGTGGCAGCGGAGGCGGTGGCGGCGGCAATGGAGGCGGCGGTGGCGGCAATGGAGGCGGCGGCAGCGGAGGTGGTGGCGGCGGTAATGGAGGTGGCGGCGGCAGCGGTGGCAATGGTGGTGGTCACGGCGGCAGCGGCAGTGGCGGCAACAGTGGCAGTGGCGGCGGTGGCAACAGTGGCCACAGCGGCAGTGACCACGGCTCGGGCCATTCCGGCAACACGGCGTCATCGGGCCGCAGCGGCACGCATTCGGAGCCTGGCGACGACCATGGTGTGCATCGGTCCGGAGAGATCGGTGATGACCACGGTGTGCATCGTGCCGGCGAAATCGGTGATGACCATGGCGTACATCGTGCCGGCGAAATCGGTGATGACCGAGGCCTGCATGCTGCAGGCGAACCCGGTGATGATCGCGGCGTACATGTCGGCGGCGAGCCTGGCGATGACAAGCGCGCCAACTGATTCAGCCTGAAATACGTTCCCCCCTGTGGGAGCTAGCCTGCTAGCGATTGCGATATGCCAGTCACCTTCTTCATTGACTGCCCCACCGCAATCGCTAGCAGGCTAGCTCCCACAATTTTTTCATCGGCTACAAAATCGCATGTGCCTTATCCAGCCGCTCCCGCAAAAACTCGATCAACGCCTGCACCGGCCTTGATGCCTGGCGATGCTGCGGATACACCGCCGACAACGTCAGCGGTTCCGGCCGAAATTCGTCCAGCACCGGCACCAGCCGCCCATCCTTCAGCGCCGCGCCGACAATGAACGTCGGCAGATAGGTAATCCCCATCCCCGCTACCGCCGCATCCCGCAGCAACTCACCGTTGTTGACGCGCATCCGCCCGGTGACATTCACCAGCAGCGGCTTGCCCTGCCCCGCGTTGAACCGCCACTGCACCGAACGCCCATGGCCGTAAGGCAGGCAGTCGTGGCCGAGCAGGTCTTCCGGTTTGACCGGCGTACCGCGCTCGGCCAGATACGCCGGACTGGCGCAATACACCCGCTCGATTGACGCAATGCGTCGGGCGATCAGGGTCGAGTCCTCCAGCACGCCGATGCGCAGCGCCAGGTCGTAACCCTCGCCCAGCAGATCCACCGGCCGGTCGCTCAGGTCCACCTCCACCGTGACCTCGCGATAACGCTGCAGAAACGGCGGCAGCAAGCAGCCCAGATGGGCCAGCGCAAACGACAGCGGCGCACTCACGCGAATCGCCCCGCGCGGCTCGGCGGTCTGCCCGGCGATGCCCTGCTCTACCGATTCCACTTCACCGAGCAAGCGCAGCGCCGATTCGTAATAACTCTGGCCCAGCGGCGTCACGTCCAGGCGCCGGGTCGAGCGGTTGAGCAATCGCACGCCGAGGCGCTCCTCCAGTTGCATCAACCGACGGCTGACGAACTGCTTGGACAGGCCCAACTGATCGGCCGCCGCCGTGAAGCTGCCGGAGTCCATCACCTGGCAAAAAATACGCATGTCTTCGAACGGGTTCATTGTCACTCTCTGGTTGACAGTTAAACGCTTTATAGCCGCTTTTTCACTTTCCGGCACCTCATTAATCTGTGCTCACGGTGTTGCTGAGGCCTGAAGCCCAGCGCCACAGCAGCCCGATCCCAAGGCATACAAAAACTCAAACGACTTAAAAAGGAATTGCACATGAACATCAAGAAAACCCTCGCCGCTTCCCTCCTCGCCCTGTCCATCGGCAACGCATTCGCCGCCGAGGGCACTGGGGTCGAACACAACACTCAGGCCTTCCTCGACGCCCTCGCCGCCGGCGGTGGCAAACCGCTTGAGCAACTGAGCCCGAAAGACGCCCGTGCGGTGCTGACTGGCGCCCAGGCTTCGGTGAAGGTTGACCTGTCCGGCGTTGAAGTCAGCGACAAGGCGATCAAGGTCGACGGCCAGACGATCAACCTGAAAGTGGTGCGTCCGGCCAAGGTCAAGGGCGAGCTGCCGGTGTTCATGTTCTTCCACGGTGGCGGCTGGGTGCTGGGGGACTTCCCGACGCACCAACGCTTGATCCGTGATCTGGTGGTGGGTTCTGGCGCGGTCGCGGTGTACGTCGATTACACGCCGTCGCCGGAAGCACAGTACCCGACCGCGATCAATCAGGCTTACGCGGCAACCAAATGGGTGGCCGAGCACGGCAAGGAGATTGGTGTCGACGGCAAGCGTCTGGCGGTGGCCGGCAACAGCGTCGGCGGCAACATGGCGGCAGTCGTGGCGTTGATGGCCAAGGAACAGAAAACCCCGGCCCTGCGCTTCCAGTTGCTGATGTGGCCGGTGACCAACGCCGGGTTCGATAACGGCTCGTACCAGCAATTCGCCGAGGGCCACTTCCTGACCAAGGGCATGATGCAGTGGTTCTGGGACAACTACACCACCAACCCGGCCGAGCGTGCGCAGATCCATGCCTCGCCGCTCAACGCCAGCGCCGAACAGCTCAAGGGCCTGCCCGCCGCGCTGGTGCAGACCGCCGAGTTCGACGTGCTGCGTGACGAAGGCGAAGGCTACGCCCGCCACCTCGACGCGGCCGGTGTACCGGTGACCTCGGTGCGCTACAACGGGATGATTCACGACTTCGGCCTGCTCAACCCGCTGAACGGAATTCCTGAAGTGAAAGCCGCCGTGCGCCAGGCCGCGGCAGAACTCAAGACCCACCTGAACTGAGTGCAACCCCTCGCCACACCTTCGGGTGTGGCGTTTTCTTTTGTGCCCGCCGGAGTTCACCTCATGAGCCTTTTTTCTGCCCACCTGCTGTCCTGGAGCGCCCTGCTGCTGGTGCTCGATACCCTGCTCTGGCACCTCGCGCCGTTCAAGCATCGCGCGCAACGGGTCGCTGTGCGACTGGTGCTGTTTCTGGCCTTCAACGCACTGGCCATCAACGCCGGTGTCAGCCCGTTGCAGGCGCCGTTGTTTGCCGAAGACCCGGTGGCGCAACTCGGGGCGACGGCGCTGGGGATTCTCTGGTGGCTGTACGCCGCGCGGGTGCTGACCGAAGTTATCGGCCTGATCCTGATGCGCCGCATCGGCCACAGCGGCCGGCTGTTGCAGGACGTGATCGGGGCGCTGGTGTTTCTCGCGGCCATCGTCGCGGCGGCCGGTTATGTGCTGGATCTGCCGGTCAAAGGCTTGCTGGCGACCTCCGGCGTGGTGGCGATCGTCATCGGTCTCGCGCTGCAAAGCACCTTGGCCGACGTGTTTTCCGGCATCGTGCTGAACACCACCAAGCCGTATCAGGTGGATGATCTGGTGGTCATCGACGGCGTCGAAGGCAAGGTGCTCGACATCAACTGGCGCGCCACGCACCTGCTGACCAGCACCGGCACCCTGGCCGTAGTGCCGAACTCGGTGGCGGCCAAGGCCAAGATCGTCAACCTCAGCCGCCCGAACAACCTGCACGGCGTGTCGATCAGCATCAAGGTGCCGAACCACATTCGCCCACGCCGGGTACTCGATGCCCTCGACCGCACGCTGCAAGGCAGCAGCAGCCTGTTGCTGTCGCCTGCGCCGAAAGCGGTGTTGAAAGAGGCCGGCGAAGAGATGTCGGAATACGTGGCCAGCGGTTTCATCGCCGAACTGGGCAAGAAAAGCGACGTGCGCAATCAACTGTTCGACCTCGCCCATCGCCACCTCGAAGCCGCCGGTATTTCGCGACACCCGGACGGAGTCATCGAACCGTCGACCCGCGCCCGCGCGTTGCTCGATGAAGTGAAAATCTTCCGCTCGCTGAGCCATGAAGAACGCGATCGCCTCGCCGAATCGATGGTCGCGCAGCAGTACAGCGCCGGGCAGGTGGTGCTCAATCTGGAAGAAGTCCCGGACAGCCTGTTCGTGATCGCCACCGGCGTGGTCAGCGCCAGCGTGCCGGACGGCAACGGCTTCACCGAGGCCGGACGCATGGGGCCGAGCGAGGTCATGGGCGAGCAGAGCATTCTGGCGGATACGCCTTCGCAAGCGACGTTTACCGCGCTGACGTCTTCGATCATTTATCGCCTCGACAAGAACCTGACTCGCCAGTGCATGGAACAGCGCAGTGAAGTGGGTCGGGCGTTGAACAAGTTGCAGGCGGTACGGCAGCAGAACAGTCGGTTGGCGTTGATGGCCAAGCCTGTGCCGGTTCGTAAGGGTGGGTTTTTGGGGTGGTTGCAAAAGCGCTGAGCCCTTTGCGACAGACGAAAAAATGCCCGCTCTTCAGCGGGCATTTTTTTCAGCCAATTACTGGGCAGTGAACTTGGTGTAGCTGTTGATCAGGTTGCGGTAGTTAGGCAGACGCTGCGACAGCAGATTCGCCAGGCCTTCCATGTCATTGCGCCAGTCGACTTGCAGCTCACAAGCCACAGCGAACCAGTTCAGCAGGTGTGCACCGGCAGCCGACATCCGCGCCCACGCCGCTTGTTGCACGGTGGTGTTGAAAGTGCCGGAAGCGTCAGTCACCACGAACACTTCGAAGCCTTCAGCGATGGCCGACAGGGTCGGGAACGCCACGCACACGTCCGTTACCACACCGGCGATGATCAGTTGCTTGCGGCCGGTGGCCTTGATGGCCTTGACGAAGTCTTCGTTGTCCCAGGCGTTGATCTGGCCAGGGCGGGCAATGAACGGTGCGTCCGGGAATTGCTCTTTCAGCTCAGGCACGATCGGGCCGTTCGGGCCGGAATCGAAGCTGGTGGTGAGGATAGTTGGCAGGTTGAAGAACTTGGCGATGTCGCCCAGAGCCAACACGTTGTTCTTGAACTCGTTCGGCGAGAAATCCTGTACCAGCGAGATCAGACCGGTCTGGTGGTCGACCAACAGTACAACGGCATCGTCTTTGTTCAGGCGGCTGTAAGGAACGTTGCTCATGTGAAACTCCTCGATGGATGGTTGTTGCGGGGAGCGCCGCTCACACAGAGCGGCGCTTTTTCAAAAGCATCAGAACGCGAAGCAGGAGCAACCGAACGCGCCCCAGAAACCGGCGAAATCGCTGACCGGCGCATTCGACATCCGCGCTTTTTCATGGCTGTGGGTATGCACTGCGCACGGGCCGCTGCACTGGTGAACCTGGGCCTGCAAGGGCGAATTCGGGCGCCAGTGGCCCGGGACTTTCACCACTGGCGACCAGTCCGGCAGCACCGGCACGCTGGCCGGCCCGAGTTTTTCGAAGTCACCGGCGGCGTAAACGATCTTGCCGCCGACCACGGTCAGCACCGACTCGATCCACTTGATCGCTTCTTCCTCGACATGGAAGAAGTCCGCGCTCAGCGCTGCCAGATCCGCCAATTGCCCGACTTTGATCTGGCCCTTCTTGCCCTGCTCGGACGAGAACCAGGCGCTGCCGTGGGTGAACAGTTCCAGCGCGGTGGTACGCGGCAAACCTTCTTCGTACAGCGCCAGACCGCCGACGGTGCGACCGCTGACCATCCAGTACAGCGAGGTCCACGGGTTGTAGCTCGACACCCGCGTGGCATCGGTGCCCGCGCCGACCGGCACGCCTTCGGCGAGCATGCGCTTGATCGGTGGCGTGGCTTCGGCGGCCTGCTTGCCGTAGCGGTCGACGAAGTATTCACCCTGGAACGCCATGCGATCCTGAATCGCGATGCCGCCGCCCAGCGCTTTCACCCGCTCGATGTTCTGCGGGGTGATGGTTTCGGCGTGGTCGAAGAACCACGGCAAGCCGTTGAACGGGATGTCGCGGTTGACCTTCTCGAACACATCCAGCATGCGGCTGATCGATTCGTTATAGGTGGCGTGCAGACGGAACGGCCAGCGCTGCTCGACCAGGTGGCGCACCACCGGCTCCAGCTCCTGTTCCATGGTCTGCGGCAGGTCCGGGCGCGGTTCGAGGAAGTCTTCGAAGTCCGCCGCCGAGAACACCAGCATTTCGCCGGCGCCGTTGTGACGCAGGAAGTCATCGCCCTGATGCAACTTGACGCTGCCGGTCCAGTTCTGGAAATCGGTCAGTTCTTCTTTCGGCTTCTGGGTGAACAGGTTGTAGGCGATGCGCACGGTCAACTGGTCGTCTTTGGCCAGTTGTTCGATCACCTGATAATCGTCCGGGTAGTTCTGGAAACCGCCGCCGGCATCGATGGCGCTGGTCAGGCCGAGGCGGTTGAGTTCGCGCATGAACTGACGGGTCGAGTTGACCTGATATTCCAGCGGCAGCTTCGGCCCCTTGGCCAGCGTCGAGTACAGGATCATCGCGTTCGGTCGCGCCACCAGCATGCCCGTCGGGTTGCCGTTGGCATCACGCACGATCTCGCCACCCGGCGGGTTCGGCGTGTCGCGGGTGTAGCCGGCCACGCGCAGCGCGGCGCGGTTGAGCAACGCGCGGTCATACAGGTGCAGGATGAACACCGGGGTGTCCGGCGCCGCCTGGTTGATTTCTTCGAGGGTCGGCATGCGCTTTTCGGCGAACTGGAATTCGTTCCAGCCACCGACCACGCGTACCCATTGCGGGGTCGGCGTGCGGTCGGCCTGATCCTTGAGCATGCGCAGCGCATCGGCCAGCGACGGCACGCCTTCCCAGCGCAGTTCGAGGTTGTAGTTCAAGCCACCACGGATCAGGTGCAAGTGCGAGTCGTTGAGCCCGGGAATCACGCAGCGGCCCTTGAGGTCGACCAATTGAGTGCCGGCGCCCTTGAGCGCCATCGCCTCGGCATCGTTACCGACGGCGACGAAGCGCCCGTCCTTGATTGCCACGGCGCTGGCGAGGGGTTTTTCGCGGTCTACCGTATGAAATTGGCCATTGAACAGAATCAGATCGGCGTTCATCGCAGTTCCTTCGAGATAAGTGAAACGGAGCCCGGACCCGCCGCTTCAGCGCGGCGGATTGGCATTGGATTCGAGGTGTTTGTGTGACTGACCGGCTTCCAGCCACGGCGCGAACAGACGGGTCACGGGCGGCATGAACACGTAAACCACCGACACCACGATGGTCAGGGTGATCAGGAACGTGGCGACCACGTAGTTGGAGAGAAAGGCGTTGAGTTGCAGCAACGGCCCCCAGATCAGCGGCACCAGCAAGGTGTGCGGCAGGATCACCAGCAGCGTCACCACCGCCTGCTTCCAGCGCGGTGGCGGCGAACCGGCCTCGGCCGTCGGGGTGAACCAGAATTCGTTGGCTGCGTTGACTTCGGTCTGGTCGCCGTCGGCGAGCATCGGCGCCGCTTCATCGATCAGCTTCTGACGCTGCGGCGAATCGAGCCAGCGCTGCATCGCGTCGGTCGAGCAATAACGCAGCACGCAGGTGAACAGCGCGAGCCCGCCCTGCTGGCTGCGCATCACGTCCACACCCAGATGCCCTTCTTCGCGCCCCGCCACGCTGACGATATTGCGCAGCCAGGCTTCGTACGGCGCTTCAAAACCGGCCTTGACCCGGTGCTTGACGATCAGCGTCACGGTTTCTTCGGGTCCCGGTTTTTTCAGGGTCTGGGCATCAGGCATAACGGAGTACTCCGGGCAAACGAACATTGAGCGCCAGCCGTCCCGGCCCGGCGATCAAAACAGTGGTGAAGAGGATCAACAGCAACCAGCCGAACTGCCCTTCGGCCACACTCCATTGCGGATGCACAAGCAGCAGCGCCACCAGCAGCACAAACAGAATAGGCAAGCACGCCAGACGCGCCAGCACTCCGGCGACGATCAGTAGCGGGCAGAGGACTTCGGCGAAGATCGCCAGAATCAAAGTGAGGTGGGCCCCGAGGTGAAACGGGTCTTCGATCAGTTGCAGCTGCGCGGTGAAGTCCAGCAGCTTGGGCAAGCCGTGGACAAACAGCAGAAACAACCCGCCGGTCACTCGCAGGAACAGCAGGCCGAGGTTTTGCGCCTGGTCATTGCGCTGAGAAAGTTGCATGGCCCTACCCTTGATCGATCATTGCCGCAAATAGTGCAACGAACGGGTAGGGCAAAATTGAACAGGTGTGCTCTTTTGTCCTCAGGTCAACGGGTGTCTTTGATTGTGTATTCCCGCGCGTTGAAATCGATGCGCGCTACCGAACCCGGCACTTGATCCATGTACACGGCGAACAACACAGACAAGGTGCTGCCGGGTCCGAGCGCAAGCATGTAGTCGGAGCGGATGAGCGTGCTGTAGCGGCCTGCCGTCACCCATGCCCGATGTACCGCATTGCGCGAGTCTGTCCAGATGGAGAGGTTGTGCTCGGTGCCGCTGGCATTAAAACCGGTCAGCTTCAATTCAAGCCGTTGCCCGGTGGCAATACCCAGCCAGGTGAGAAATTGCACAGTCGCGCCGGCAACGACATCTTTCAGGTCGAGTTCAGTGCCTTTCGCTTCGGCGATCACAGGCGGAATCCGCAACGCCTCAGGTATGGGCAAAACCTTCAGCGGCCAGGGTGTCGAAGTAACCGGTGCCGACGTACCTCGTACATGTGTGAACGAGATAGCTGCAGTTTTATTCATGCTGTAAGCCACCAGTGCGACCGGCAACGGCATTTCCATGAGCATCGCACTTACGGGGACCAAAGCCGTAGTGCGAGAACCGGCAGACGGCGTATCGGGTTCGGCAGCCCAAGTGGCACTGACGAAGTCGGCGTCGTCGGGAACATTCAAAACGGCGGTCAGGCTCACCTCAGCATCCGCCGGGTTCAAGGTGACGTTGTCCGGGGCCTCCTTGATCCTCAGTTCTTGGCTGAAAACAACCTTTATCGTCCAGGTGTTGGACGCTCCGCCGTCAACATATTCGGCCCTGAAGACGTGTTCGCCGTCAGTCAATGCCGTGACTGAAAACTGCCAGGTGCCGGCGTTAACCAAAACCGAGTCCAGGCGTGTTTGCCCATCAAACAGCACAACCTCGGCACCGTCAGTGCCAACACCATCGACGGTGACACGGCTGGACGGAGTTTCCCCGCCGTCGGCAATCAGCCCCTGC
Source organism: Pseudomonas sp. B21-021 (assembly GCF_024749205.1). Taxonomy (NCBI): domain Bacteria; kingdom Pseudomonadati; phylum Pseudomonadota; class Gammaproteobacteria; order Pseudomonadales; family Pseudomonadaceae; genus Pseudomonas; species Pseudomonas sp. B21-021. Next base: position 2,331,031 of record NZ_CP087192.1, on the reverse strand, counting down.
GGCCCCGTCACCGACATTATCCTCGGCGCCCTCACAGGTGCAGTCCGTACGATGTAGTTTCGATGGGCAAATGCCTGGGCATCGGATTGATCCGGACTGTTTTGCAGCCCGGCCCAAAAACTCAACGTCAGCACGCTGCCATTTTTCAGACCTTGCAGCGGTGCAGCAGGGACCTTTTGTTCGTAATATCCGAGACTGAATCCATTACCGACGACGTTCTCCGGCGCTTGCCAATACCAGGCCTCCCAGACATCGCCGTCGGGCTTCACACCTGTGAGCAGGAGCCAGAAGAACTGCTCGCGCCTGCTCAGCAGCCATGACCGGATACGCAATGTAACCTCAGTCAGTTCGCTCACATCCAGGTCACGGCCCTCACCTTCGTCGCTTGCCTCTTTAATCACCGGCAGGGGCAGATCAAGTTGGTTGATGAGCGGTATGTAAAGCGGCAAAGGTTGTGATTCCACAGACGGTTCAGTGCCACGGTAAAGCGTGTAAAAGGCGATGACAGTCAGCCCGAGATTGAATGCCACCAGAATATTGTCAATGTGGGTCGTGAAAGGGCGTTTAAATCCGCCGATAGGTATGCGCGGTGACGTATAGGAACCGTTACCTGAAGTTCCAGCCACCGTGATCGTAATAAAGTCTTCTGGCAACCAAGAGAAGTCGATTGTTACCGTCAGGTTGTACCGGGCGGCCGCTGGCACCAGGAAACCCTTCGAACTTTCTTTAACTGCCAGTGGCGGCAGAGCGTCACGGGTGAGCGCAGGAATCGGCGTGTCCATATTCACTTCCCAAGATAGCTGGCCGTTTCGGCATTGGCCCATCAAACACGGGAAGGCGAGCACGCACCACTGTCAGAACTAACAGGTAGCGGGTTGATTCGGACGAACGGCGCTTACACCGCCGGAATATCCAGCGACACCGACATGAACTGACTGATCCGCGAACGCAGCCATTTCTCCGCCGGATCGTTGTCATGCACCCCGCTCCAGGCCATCGACAGTTGCGCCGCATCAATCGGAAACGGCGGATCCTCAGCTCGCAACGCACAGCCATCGACCAACGCACACGCCGCGTAATCCGGCACAGTCGCGATCATCTCGGTGCCCGCCAGCAGCGCGCGCAAACCACTGAATTGCGGCACGCCAAGCACCACCCGGCGGCTGCGACCGACCTTGGCCAGGTCCACGTCGATGTTGCCGCTCAGATCCCCCGAGAACGACACCATCGCATGAGGCCGCTCACAGTACTCGTCGAGGGTCAGCGGACCCGGGCGGCTGTCACCGCGCAGGACCTTGCAGGGAATGTCGCGCAGTTTCTTGCGTTTGGCGTTGGCCGGCAGATCGGTGGTGTAACTCACGCCGACGGAGATTTCCCCGGAGGCCAGCAACGTCGGCATCAGCAGGTAGTTGGCGCGGCGCACCACGACCACGATCCCCGGCGCCTCTTCCTGCAACTGGCGCAATAGCGGCGGGAACAGGCCGAACTCGGCGTCATCCGACAGGCCGATGCGGAACACGTCGCAACTGGTCGCCGGATCGAATTCCTTGGCCCGGCTGACCGCACCGGAAATCACGTCCATCGCCGGTTGCAGTTCCCGCAGAATCGCCAGCGCCCGCGCCGTCGGTTCCATGCCGCGACCGTTGCGCAGCAACAGCGGGTCGTCGAACAGATCGCGCAAGCGGCCCAGCGCCGCGCTCACCGCCGGTTGGCCCATGAACAGTTTTTCGGCGACGCGGGTCAGGTTCTTTTCGAACATCAGCGCTTCGAAAATCACCAGCAGGTTCATGTCGACGCGGCGCAGATCGTTTCGGTTCATGGGGCACGTTTTCCTTGTTTGAGCCTGACGTGAAAGGTGGGCACTTTACTCGATGAGCGGTACTTTGGCCGCGCGTTTGTAGGGACCGTATTCGACCGGCACCCACTGGAAGTGTTTGTCGACCGCGGTGATATGGCCGATGCCCGGGAACGGCAAGTGCGCAGCCGTTACCCAGGTCTTGCTGGCCGCCGCTGCACTGAACACCGCATTACGACTCTTGATCGCTTGCTGGCTGTTGACGTCGAAGCTGATCGCTACCTCAGGATGATCGAACTGCACCGCGAGGTTGTGCACCAGATCCCCCATAAACACGATGCTCTGATTCTGTGAAGTAAAACGGTAAGTGGTACTGCCCGGCGTGTGCCCGGCTTCCAGCGTGGCTTCGACCAAGCCCGGCAACGGCGACTGGCCCGCCGCGAATGTCTTGAAGCGCCCGGCGGAGACGTATGGCGCGGTAGAGTCCTGAGCGATCTTGAAGAACTCCCGCGCGCCGGCTGGTGCCTTGGCGAGGGCCTTCGGGTCGAGCCAGTAATCGGCTTCTGCCTTGGCGGCGTAAACCGTCGCATTGGCGAAGATCGGTTGTTGCTGGCCGTCGACCAGTCCACAGACGTGATCCAGGTGCAGGTGAGTCAGCAGAATCGCATCGACCTGTTCCGGCTTGTAGCCCGCCGCCCGCATGTTCGCCGAGAGCTGGCCGGCAGTGGCGCCGATGCACTGGCCCGCGCCGGTATCCACCAGAATCAATTGTTTGCCGGTGTTGACCAGGAACGCATTGAACGCGGTCTGCACACCCGGCGTTTCAATCGAGCGGCGGGCCAGCAAGGCGCGAATCTGGCTCTGGCTCATGCCCTGCAGCAGCTTCGGCGACAAATCGTTGTAGCCGTCGAACAGCGCCGTCACTTCGTAATCGCCCATCGCCAGTCGAAAATAGCCTGGCGCCTGCGTGCCGACCTGCGGCGCCTGCGCCATGGCGGTGGACATCACACCGACCAACGCCACGCCGATTGCGCCGTTGAACAAACCTTTCATATTCATCCCCTCGAACGAGCCCGATTCTGCGGCCCTTATGGCCCGCTCCCCATCGTCGCCATCCTGCCCGGTTCCCGTCATGGGGACTTGCAGCGGTGTGCTGAGTTGGAGCTGACAGTGGAATTAACAACGTTTAACTCGTCAGCCTTCGCCCCTCGCCAAACAATGAATCCCTCTGCGCAGCGTTGTTTTATTGACCTGAGGGAAAGCGCTGACCGTGCGTTCCCCACCGACACGGACCTTGGCCATGGCTCACTTACAGCAAACCGTCGCCCGCGCCCCTGCCAGCGAACCCCGCAAGACCAGCACCGGCGGCCTCAGCCCGCAACGTGAGCGGCTGGTGAAACAGCTGATCCTCGAACGCCTCGGCGACAGCCTTGAAGTCACCGAACTGGCCAGCGCCTGCTCACTCTCACGCAGCCATTTTTCCCGGGCGTTCAAGTGCAGCACCGGGTACTCGCCGCAAGACTGGATCCGCACTCAGCGCATTGCCCGGGCCAAGCTGTTGATCCAGCACACCAACCACAGCCTCACGCAGATCAGCCTCGAATGCGGCTTCTGCGATCAGGCGCACTTCTGCCACATCTTCACCCGCAGCGAAGGGATCAATCCGTTTGCGTGGCGTTGTCAGGTCATGAAAAACCGCTGAGGCGGTTCATCCGCGAGCCATCCGCTGAGCCAATCGTGCCACCCGCTCGCCCAGGTGCGCGGCGGTTTGTTGGTCCTCCAAAGGCGGTGCCTGCTCGGGCGGTTGTTCGACACTGGATTGGGACATCGCACCGAGGGAGCTGCCGAGGCGATTCAACTGGCCGTCGAACACACCTTCGCACGCACGCGCCGGCAACAGATCAAGCCCGACCCAGATCATCGAATGCTGGGCCGCGAACACCGCCATCTGCACCAGGGTATTGAGCTTGTCGCCGCACAGGCTGCCGGAATTGGTGAAGCCCGCCGCGAGTTTGTCGCGCCACGGCCGGGCGAGATAGAACGAGGCCGTGGCCTCCATGAATTGCTTGAACGCCGCCGAGGCGCTGCCCATGTAGGTCGGCGCGCCGAAGATGATGGCGTCGGCGCGGTGCAAGTCATCCCAGTGGGCTTCCACGTCTTCCACCGCCAGCAACAGGCAAGTGCTGCCCAAATGGCGTTCCACACCTTGGGCCACTGCCTGCGCAATGACGCGGGTGTGCCCGTAGCCACTGTGATAGACCACCACTACCTTGCTCATCGCAGCGTCCTCCGGACGTATGCATTCCATTGCCCCGGAGTTTTGGCTCTGACGCGGGCGCGGACGAGTTAATCGTTGTTAATTTTTCCCGGCTGTCGGGTGAACCGGCACAGGTTCCGGCCTTTAAATACAGTGGTGACGGCACTGGATGCCGAGCGATGCCGGGGCGCGTGCATTGCGCGCACGTTGCACTGGCGACAAATCCTGAGGAATATGCCCGGATACTGCGGATTAGACGGCTTGCGTGACCCTCGAGTCGCTCCCCGCCCTGCCCGTCACGGATTCTTCACCGAGGCGGACCAGGATCATAAAAAACGTCGAAGGAGTGAGCGGTTGAGTCTTTCCCCGAATCAGGCCATCGGTTTCGGCCCCTATCGGATCCACCCCGGCCAGCGGCTGGTGCTTGAAGGCGACCAGCCTTTGCGCCTGGGCCGCCGCGCCATGGACATTCTGCTGATCCTGCTGGCCCACGCCGGCGAGGTGGTGAGCAAGCAGCAACTGATCGCCGGAGTCTGGCCGGACAGCGTGGTGGAAGACATCAATCTGCGGGTACACATGGCCGCGCTGCGCAAGGCCCTCGGCGACGGTCAGGCCGGGCAGCGCTACATCGTCACGGTGGCGCAGCGCGGCTACAGTTTCGTCGCGCCGGTCGTGCTGCAATCGATTGAGCAACGCCCCACCGCCGCCACTATCGGCCGGCATAACCTTCCATTGCGTCGCACGCGGATGATCGGTCGCCAGTCGGTGGTCGACAGCCTGATGACACAACTGCCGCGCCAGCGCAGCATCACCCTGGTCGGCCCCGGCGGCATCGGCAAGACCACCGTGGCCCTGCGCGTCGCCGAGCAACTGATCGGTCGTTATCGCGACGGGATTCGTCTGCTGGATCTGGCACCGCTCAACGATCCGGGCTCGATCTGCTCGCACCTCGCCGCCCTGCTGGACCTTTCGCTGCACGATAGTGAACCGATGGCCTGCCTGATCAACAGCCTGCGCGAGCGGCAGATGCTGCTGGTGATCGATAACTGCGAGCACTTGATCGACGCCGTCGCGCTGCTCAGCGAAAGCATTCTGCGTGGCGCGCCGCAGGTGCACATTCTGGCCACCAGCCGCGAAAGCCTGCGCGCCGAGGGCGAGTATGTGCAGCGGCTGGAGTCTCTTGATTGTCCACCACCGATTGCAGTGCTCGACCGCGATCAGGCGATGGGATTCTCCGCGCTGCAACTGTTCGTCGAACGGGCGATGGCGGCCCACGAACACTTTGAGCCGGGCAACGCTGATCTGCCCTTGATCATCGACATCTGTCGACGGCTGGACGGCATCCCGCTGGCACTGGAGCTGGCCGCCGCGCAGGTGGCGGGCCTTGGTCTGGACGGTTTGCTGAGCCAACTTCAGGGGCGTTTGCCGGCGGGCAATCAGACTCGCCTCGGCCGGCATGAAACTCTGCGCGCTACGCTCGACTGGAGTTTCAACCTGCTCAACGCCTGCGAACAGACCGGCCTGCGCCGACTGGGCGTGTTTCGTGGCGCATTCACGCTGGAATCGGCGGCGGCGGTTATCGTCGGTCAGCACATCGAGTCGAACGAAGTGTTCGCCTCGATCACGCAACTGGTCGCCAAGTCGCTGCTCAATGTCGAGGTCGGTGATGAAGAGGTGTTCTATCGCCTGCTCGACACGACTCGTCGCTATGCATTGGAAAAACTCGATCAGGCTGACGAACTCGGCGAAACCCGCGAACGCCATGCCGAACGCAGCCTGGCGCTGATGCATCAGGCTCAGGCCGATTGGGAGAACACGGCGACCGAAGTCTGGATCGAGCGTTACGCCCGTGGTCTTGAAGACCTGCGCGCGGCGCTGGACTGGACGCTGAACGACGAAGGCTCGCGCGCGCTCGGCGTGCGCCTGACGGCGACGTCGGCGCCGTTGTGGCAGGAGCTGTCCTTGCTGAAAGAGTACGGCGTGCATGTGCGCCGGGCACTCGCGTTGCTGGCGTCATCCGACGAGCCCTGCCCGCGACTGGAAATCGCCTTGAAACTGGCGCTCGGCAGCGCCTGCTATCACACCTGGGGCGGCACCCCGGAAACCATCGAAGCCTTTGCCAGTGCCCGTCTCTTGGCGCAAAGGCACGACGACAAGGCCGGGCAATTGCGCGCCGTGTCGGGGCACATGGCGGTCAATCTCAGTTGCGGGCATTACCAGATGGCGCTGGAGCAGAGCGAGCAATTCGAAAGCCTCGGCGTGCACGGCGATGCGCAGCTGTCCCTGAGTACCCATCGCTTGCGGGTGCTCGCGCTGCATTACGCCGGCGATCAGCATCAGGCGCGAATCCACGCCGAGCAGGTCATTCAGCGCATGGCCCACAGCGGCCACCTCAACCGCTTCACTCACGGTTTCGGCGTGCAATACGATCAGAGCGTCGCCTCTCTGACCGTTCTCGCCCGAGTGCTGTGGCTGCAAGGTTTTCCCGAGCAGGCCTGGCGCACGGCGCGGCAGGCACTGGACATCGCGGTGCAGATCAACCACGGCACCTCGATCTGCTACACGTTGGCACTCGCCTCGTGCCTGATCGCCCATTACAACGGCGACGTACAGAACGCCCGCGCGCTGCTGCAACTGCTGCTCGAACAGGCGCAGAAGCATTCGGTGCTGCTGTTCTACACGTGGGCGCGGCACTACGCGCAGGTGATCGACGCCGACAAGGCCCCCGCCATCCCGCCCGCCGACAGCGGTCTGGTCAGGGAAATCATGGTCACGCTGGATCCGGGTTTCGTCGATGATGCTTTGCTCGAACGAGCGGAAAGTGGTGCGGCCGGCTGGAGCACGGCGGAGATCTTGCGGGCTCGGGCCGAGCGATTGCTGGCGGCTGAATCGCCCTGTCATCACACGGTCGAAAGCGCTTTGCAGCAATCGCTTGAAATTGCGCGGACACAAGGCGCCCTGGCCTGGGAACTGCGCAGCGCGACGTCGCTGGCGCAGTTGTGGCAGCGTCAGTCGCGCTACCGTGAGGCACTCGAATTGCTGACACCGATCTACCAGCGCTTCACCGAAGGCTATGCCACCCCGGACTTGCGCAAGGTGCGGTTACTGCTCGACGAACTGCGCGGTCAATCGGCCGCTTGAGGCTGGCCGGGTGCGACCCAGGTAACGCGCGTGCCGACGCTCGACATCACTCAGTTCACCGCCCTGCTCCAGCTGTTCGCGGGCATAGCGGCGCGTGGTGTTGAGCATTCGGTAGCGCAGCGTCCCGCTGGATCGATCTGTGGTCAGCAACGACTTGGCCGCGAGCTGTTCGACCACTGCCACCAGTGTCGAGGGTGGTAGTTGCGCGCAACTGATCACACCGATGGCGGCGTCGAGGGTGAATGCCATCTTGAACACCGACAAGCGTTGCAGCACGCGTTGTTCCTGCTCGCTCAAGCGCTGATAGCTCCAGTCCAGCGCAGCCTTCATCGACTGGTGGCGTGTCACGGCAGTGCGGCGACCGTGACTCAGGACTTGCAGGCCTTGGTCCAGCTGGGTCTGAAGGCCGACCAGCGCCAGCGCATCGATCTGCGCCGCCGCCAGTTCGATCGCCAATGGCAGACCGTCGAGCCGCCGACAGATATCGCGCACCGTTTCCAGATCCTGCTCACGCAGACTGAAGCCGTGTTGACGCGCACGGGCGCGACTGACAAACAGCTGCACCGCCGAATAGCCCATGACCTCGGCGACACTGTTGAGGGCCGAGGCTTTGGGAAGGGTCAGGGGCGGCAGCGGCTGGAGGACTTCCAGACCGAGACGCAACGGTTCGCGGCTGGTGGCCAGGATCGAAAGACGGGGCGCGGCGTCGAGGAGTGTTTGCAGCAGGTTCCGGCAGGCTTCGTGCAGATGCTCGCAGTTGTCCAGCACCAGCAAGGCGTGGCGCGCTGCCAAGGTGGGGAAATCGATATCGAGGGTTTTCAGCAGGTGATTGAGGAGCGGAGTGTCTCCGTCGATAAGCGACAGATCCACCTGCCACACGCCGTCACGGAAATGTTGCAGCAGCAGTTCTGCTGCGCGCAGTGCCACGGTGCTTTTGCCGACACCGGCAGGCCCGGTCACCGTCAGGAGCCGGGACAGCGGCAGTTGCCGCACCAGACCACCGACCAGTGAGTCGCGCCCGGTGACCGGCGTCAGCCGCGCGGGCAAATTGTGTTGGGGCGCTTGCAGGTTTTCGAACACCACGTGAGCAGCGCTGTCGCCCTGCACCGGGGCCACGAAGCTGTACCCGCGCTGCGGCACATTGACGATGTAGCGCTGGCCTTTTTCGCCGTCGCCAAGGGCCCGGCGCAGCGCGGCGATGTGCACCCGCAGGTTGATCTCCTCGACCACCGACGTCGGCCACACCAGCGAAATCAGTTGCTCTTTGCTGACCACCCGCCCGGCGCGCTCGACCAGCACTTGCAGAATGTCCAGCGCACGACCGCCCATGCGCAATTGCCGATCCCCTTCGAGGATCAGCCGTTGACGCAAATGGAACGCGTACGGTCCGAAACGCAGGACCGACGCCGAGTTCAATTCGTTGAGGCTGTTCATGTCCGTTATCTTCGCAGGCCTCGATGACGATACAACCACCACGCGGGGTCCAGCACGGACATCCGGATGCCCGTAACGGACAGAACCGCTCTAGCTGAACTGTTCGCGATATTGCGTCGGGGTCAGCCCGAGCTTTTCGCCGAACAGAAAACGCATGTGCCGCACGCTGCCGAAACCGCTTTTGTAGGCGACGGTTTTCAGCGGCAGATCGCTGGTTTCCAGCAGATTTCGCGCGCAATCGATGCGCGCACTTTGCAGGAATTCCATGGGCGTCATGTTGACCTCGCGAGCAAACACACGGGCGAAGTGCCGTGCACTCATGTTCGCAAGCCCCGCCATGCGCTCCACAGTGAAGGCTTCCTCGAGATGTTCCAGCACATGGTTCTGCACCCGGGTGATCGGGGTTTCCTGGGGCGCCACTGCCGCCATCAACGGGCTGAACTGCGCTTGCCCGCCCTGGCGTTTCATCACCACCAGCAGCACCTTGGCCACGTCCTGGGCAATCTTTTTGCCATGATCACGAGCCACTACCGCCAACGCCATATCGATGCCGGCCGTGACGCCTCCGGAGGTGATCAGGTTGCGATCCTCGACAAAAATTTGGTCGGTCGCGACGTTTGCCTTCGGAAAGCCCTTGATCAGGCGTTCGGTGTAATTCCAGTGGGTGGTCACACGGTAGCCGTCGAGCAAGCCGGCGTGACCGAGCACGAAGGCGCCGGTACAGATCGAGCCGTATTGCCCGGCGCGCGTCACCGCGCCTTGCAGCCAGTCGAGCAACGGCGGGTGTTTTTCGTTGTAGGCGCCAGGGCCACCCGGCACCAGCAGCAAGTCGTAGCGCTCATCGGCTTCGTCGATATGCCGATCGGTGTGCACGAGGACGCCATTGGACGCACGCAACGGCCCACGCTCGGTGCCCAGGGTGGTCAGGTGATAGTGGGCTTGCGGTTTCAGGTAGCGGTTGGCAACCGAAAAGACCTCCAGCGGCCCGGCCATGTCGAGCAGCAGAAATTCCGGAAACAGCACCATTGCCACGGTCTTCATGGGGTATCACCAAAATCTATGTGGAATCATAAGTGTGCGCATTATGGCCAGATACGGTGGAACCGTTGGAAAAGAATGCGTGATCCAGTGCTCACAACTGTCAACTAAAAACGGACAGTATTTCAATTTTCATCTACTTATTGCATCGCAGGGTAACCAGTAACCTTCTCCTCACTCGGACGAATCAACGTCCTGAAAGGAGATTTCATCATGCTGACCCTTCGTAAAGCTTCCGACCGTGGTCTGGCCAATCATGGCTGGTTGAAGTCGTTCCACACCTTTTCCTTCGCCAGCTACCGTGACCCGCGTGAACAGGGTTTTTCCGACCTGCTGGTGATCAACGATGACCGCGTTGCCGCCGGCAAGGGCTTCGGCCAGCACCCGCACCGTGACATGGAGATTTTCTCCTATGTGCTCGAAGGCGCCCTGGAACACAAGGACACCCTCGGCACCGGTTCGGTGATCCGCCCCGGCGATGTGCAACTGATGAGCGCCGGCAGCGGCGTGGCCCACAGCGAGTTCAACCATTCGGCGACCAAGCCTGTGCACTTCCTGCAAATCTGGATCGTGCCGGACGTCAGCGGCGCGAAACCGCGTTACCAGCAAGAGCACTTCAGCGAACAGAAAAAACGCGGTCGCCTGCAACTGATCATTTCGCCCGAAGGCAGCCACGGCTCGCTGAAAGTGCGCCAGGATGCACGGGTGTATGCCGGGCTGTTCGATGGAGAGGAAAGCGCCACCCTCAAGCTGCCTGCCAACCGCTATGCCTACGTGCACGTTGCTCGCGGCAGCGTTGAACTGAACGGCGTGCAGTTGAAGGAAGGCGACGGCGTGCGGGTTCGTGAAGAACAGGCACTGACCCTGAGCAATGGCCATGATGCCGAGGTCCTGGTGTTTGACCTGCGCCCGCAGGAATTGCCGGAAATGCCATAAGCCCGTGGTTTTCATCGCTCGAAAAAACGGCCTTCGTTGAAGGCCGTTTTTCATTCAGCAGGCAAGGTCATCAGCACTGCCGGCGCAGGGTTTCCAGCCTCTTTCACCGATTGAATCATGGCCAGGGTGGTCTGCATCGTGACAAGCACGTTTGACTGGTTCGCGTAGTAGGAGCCGACGAGAATGGCAACCATCCCCAGAAAATGTACGGTGGTCGCGGCCCAGTAGTTCGCCTTGTTCGTCGAGACCATTCTCATTGCTTCGTCTATACGCTCCAGGGATCGATCCATACGAGCCGTCATCAACGCATAACGCTTGTCGCGCTCCTGATGAACCTTTTCCTGTGCCAGACGAATTCTTCGCTCAATCTTCTCTCGCTCCAGCCAGGCTTTTTCATTGGCCTTTTCCCTTCCCAACCGAATCCTTTCTTGCTCCTGGCGAAGGTTCTCCAGATACCGCTCCCGAGTCAGGCGGACTTCTTCCTGAGCCCTCTCTCGCTCCAGCCGAGCCTCTTTCCGAGCCTTCTCCTGTTCCAGTCGAACCTTTTCCTGAGAGCGCTCTCGCTCCAGCCGAGCGGCTTCCTGAGACCGCTCTCGCTCCAGTCGAGCCTCTTCCTGAGAGCGCTCTCGCTCCAGTCGAACCTCTTCCTGAGAGCGCTCTCGCTCCAGCCGAGCCTCTTCCTGAGAGCGCTCTCGCTCCAGCCGAGTTGCTTCCAGCTCCAATCGAGCAGCTTCCTGCGATTGCTCCTGCTCCAACCGCACCTTGTCCCGCTCGGCCTGCTGGGTCAGAAAGCCATCGATCTTGGCGGACATGGATTCGATCCGTGCATCGATTCTTGTCTCGATGACCTCGATCCTGGCGCTGAATTCGTCTCGCGTTATGTAGGTCATAGACTCAGTTCTATCCGTTTGCCCGGCCATGTCGCTTGCTTGAAATTGGCTGACTTCCCTTGCAATCAATTCCGCACCTCTGACGTTTATCAATACTTCCCTGGATTGATCACCTCGGAGCATTTCACCTGTTCACTCCGGGTGTGAGAAACGATAGGGCCCGGCCAAAAAACTCACAAGCCAGCGGATTCTGGCGCTGTTGTAGGCAAGATCGTCAGCTGATGTAGCCGTCCTACACGGCATCAAGGACTACTCATTCTCCAGCGCAAACGCTTCGACAATCTGCTCGATCACCGCCCTGACCCGCGCGGTATGGCGCAGATCCGCGTGGGTCACAAGCCACACTTCATAAGGCAACGGCCGCGTACGCTCCGGCCACAGTCTGAGCAGACCATCGCGCTCGCCCATGTAGACCGGAATTTCTCCTACACCCAGACCGGCGGCAATCGAGCGTCGGACCAGCAGACTGGAGCTCAGACCGGCGACGATCCGCCCGCGAGTCACGGGCTCGGTCACCAGGGTCAGGTCCTTGTTGCCTTGCAGATATGGCTGGTACACCACCAGATCATGGCCCTCAAACGCACTGCCCGGCGCCGGCACACCATGCCTGTCGACATAGTCCTGCGAGGCAAACAGCCCCACGGGCCAACGCGCGATGCGCCGGGCGATCAGGTCCGGGTTGTCCGGGCGGGTATTGCGTACGGCGATGTCAGCTTCGCGTTTGGCCAGGCTGAGGATCTGCGTGGAGGCGTCCAGTTGCACGCGCACGTCCGGATGCCGTTCGTGCAACTGCGCGATGGCCGGGATCAGGAAATCGATGGCCAGCGAATCGGTGGTGCTGACCCGCACACTGCCGGTCAGACGGTCGTCCAGGCCCTGGATTCGCCGCTCCAGCTCCAGCGCCGAATGCTCCATTTTTTCCACCGACTTGAGCGCCGCTTCGCCGACGGCCGTCAGTGCATAGCCCTCGGAGGTGCGCAGGAACAAGGTCGCGCCCAGCGACTTTTCCAGTGCGGTGATGCGTCGCCCGACTGTCGCCTGATCCACGCCCAGCACGCGCGCGGCGCCGCGTAACGTCGACTCGCGACAAACCGCAAGAAACACCCGTGCGTCATCCCAATTCATACCGTTCTCCATTGATGCATAAACGCATCACTACAACGCAAACTTGCTGCATTAACGCATCAACAATAGCCGATATGCTGGACGCCATAAACCTTTCCACAGGATTGCCGTCATGCGCACTTCAACTGCTTCGCCCGAACGTCCGGACACGAGTGTCTGGCTGGCGATCTTCGCCGGACTCTGCGCCAGCCTGGTCAGCATCGGTCTGGCGCGTTTCGCCTACACGCCGCTGATCCCTTCGCTGATTCAGGCGCAGTGGTTTTCCGCCCATGATGTGATCTATCTCGGCGCGGCCAACCTGGTCGGTTACCTGATCGGCGCCCTCCTCGGCCGACCGCTGGCACGCCGGCTTACCCAGAGAAACGCCTTGCGGCTGATGATGCTGGCGGTGACCGTGGCGTTTTTCGCCTGTGCGTACCCGGTGTCGGTGAGCTGGTATTTCGGTTGGCGCCTGCTGTCCGGCATCGCGGGCGGCGCGATCATGGTGCTGGTGGCCGCGACGGTGCTGCCGCATGTACCGGCCGCGCGCAAAGGCCTGGCCAGCGGGGCGATTTTCCTCGGCATCGGTCTTGGCATCGCTGGCTCCGGCACGATCGTCCCGCTGCTGCTGAGTCTGGGCCTGCAAGCGACATGGCTGGGATTGGGCGTTTTGTCGCTGGCGCTGACGGCATTGAGCTGGTTCGGCTGGCCTTCGGAGCTGCCCCATGCAACCACCGCAACGGCTCAGCTGGATCCGGTCGAGCCGACACCGCCTGCTGTTTATCTGCTGTTTGCCCAGTACGCGTTCATGGCCGCCGGGCTGGTGCCGGCCATGGTTTTCCTGGTGGATTACGTCGCCCGTGGCCTGGGCGCCGGGGCGCACGTCGGCGCGCTGGTCTGGATCATGTACGGTCTGGGCGCCATCGTCGGTCCGGTGAGTTATGGCTTTCTCGCCGATCATCTCGGTGCGCGGACCGGCATTCGTCTGGTGCTGGTGGTGCAGGCGATCACTCTTGGCCTGCTGGCCATTTCGCATTCGGTCCTGGCGCTGGCACTGCTGGCAGTGATCCTCGGTTCGTTTCCGCCGGGCATTGTCCCGCTGGCGTTGGCAAGGGTGCATGAGCTGGTGCCGGATCATCATCGCCAACAGGTGGCGTGGAGCCGGGCCACGGTGTCGTTCGCCTCGTTTCAGGCGCTGGCCGGCTTCGCCTATTCGGCGCTGTTCAACGCCACGGGCGGACAGCATGTCCTGCTCTTCGTGATTGCCGGAGGTGCCATCGTGATCGCGCTGATACTTGAGCACGCCATGAAACTGCTGCCCTCCTCCGTCGAACAACGCTGCTGCGCCCAGTGAGGGGAATCATTGCGCCCTGCCTGTGCTCCCATCTACTGATCACTTGTTTCAAGAGGAATCGAAAATGACGTTGCCTACCGAAATGACCCGAATCGAAATCACCGAATCGGGCGGGCCCGAGGTTCTGCAATCCCGACGCGTTCCGCTGCCGGCCGCCGCAGAGGGCGAAATACTGATCCGCGTGCGCGCCGCCGGCATCAATCGCCCCGACGCTCTGCAACGCGCCGGCAAATACCCGATGAAGCCCGGCATGAACCCGATTCCGGGCCTTGAAGTGGCCGGCGAGGTCGTGGCAATTGGCAGCGGTGTCAGCACATTCGCGGTCGGTGACCGGGTCTGCGCACTGACCAATGGCGGAGGTTACGCCGAATACTGCACGGTCCCGGCCGGCCAGGCCCTGCCGATCCCCGATGGGCTGGACTGGATTCAGGCAGCGGCCATTCCCGAAACTTTTTTCACGGTGTGGGCCAACCTGTTCGGTCTCGGCGGCGCCAGCCGAGGTCAGCGCGCCTTGATTCACGGCGGCACCAGCGGCATCGGCACCACCGCGTTGATGCTATGCCGCGAGTTTGGCATCGAAGCCTTCGCCACCGCCGGTAGCGCCGACAAATGCGCAGCGATCCGCAAACTGGGCGGCGAAGCGATCAACTACCGGGAACAGGATTTCGTGGCTGTCATCGCTGAAAAAACCGCCGGCCAAGGCGTCAATGTGATCCTCGACATCATGGGCGGCTCGTACCTCAACGGGAACATCAGCGCCTTGGGGATGGATGGGCGGTTGGTAATGCTCGGGTTCCTCGGTGGCGCGCGGGCCAATGACATCGATCTGCTGGCGATCCTCGGCAAGCGTGCGGTGGTTACCGGTTCCCTGCTTCGCGCCCGTACCGCGGCGGAAAAGGCCGCCATCGCCGATCAATTGCGCGAACACGTCTGGCCGGTGCTCGCCGCCGGACGCTGCCTGCCGATCATCGAAAAGGTCTACCCGCTCGCCGACGCAGCCAAGGCCCATGCGCACATGGAAGCGGGCGACCACATCGGCAAGATTGTGCTGAAGATCGACTGAGTCGCTGCAGTATTTTGTAATCGTTGCAGGCGTGCGGTGGTCGAAAATGTCACGCACGGGTCAAGGCATCTGGTAAAAAGCGTTCTTTGTCCGCGCCGTGGTGAATCGTTTAATGTTCCTTGCCTTCATGACCCGACTTCGACGCCGCCGTCTGGCGTTCGCCTGCATGGTCGCCCTGATCATCGGCGTGCCGGCGAGTTGTGCCGTGCTGGAACACACCGAACGCAAGCTGCTGTTTCGCATCGAACCGGGCACCGCCGGCTGGTATCACGGCTTGCCCGGCAGCGTGCAGGAACTCGACCTGCAACCAAAAAGCTTCAAGGCCGGGCAAAACATTCACGCCTGGTGGTGGCCGGCGGAGCCCGCTGATGCTCCGGCCATTCTTTATTTGCATGGCGTGCGCTGGAACCTCACCGGGCAACTGTTCCGTATCGAGCAACTGCGCGCAGCAGGTTATTCGGTACTGGCCATCGACTATCGCGGCTTCGGCCAGAGTCATGGCGACCTGCCGTCGGAAAGCACGGTGTACGAAGATGCGCGGGTAGCCTGGGAACGCTTCCAGCTGTTGCAACCGGACCCGAACAAACGCCTGATCTACGGGCATTCACTGGGGGGCGCGGTCGCCATCGATCTGGCTGCCGAACTCGGCCGCGATGCTGCCAGCCATCACACCCCACTGCCGGTGCGTGGGCTGGTCATCGAATCCACTTTCACCTCATTGGCGGATGTCGCGGCTGCCGTGGCCAACACTTCCCTTCCCGTCCGTTGGTTGCTGTCGCAGAAATTCGATTCCATCGACAAGATCGCCGAGATCCACATGCCATTGCTGGTGGTGCACGGTCTGGCCGACGCATTCGTGCCGTCACGCTTCAGCGAGCAACTGTTCGCCGCTGCCCGACAACCGAAACGCCTGTTGCTGGTGCCGGGCGCAACGCACAACAACAGCATGGCACTGGGCGGACAGAACTATCGCAAGGCGATCGATGCGCTGATGCAAACCCGACCTGCCGCCCGGGTGGCAGGCGCTGCGGTACAGAAAAACCCGCGCGACTCCTGACGCCCCTCCCCGCAGACCATCGGTCACCCCGAAAGGAAATTCTTGCAGCATCGGCTGGCAATCCGGCGTTCTAACGCTTTGCTGGATGGAGTCAATCCATGACGCTGCTTCGGCACACCCGGCCGCGCCGCGTCTAACTGCCTATTCGGGAGCACCCTCATGAAAATCAACCCGTACCTGATCTTCAACGGCGACTGCCGCGCGGCCTTCACGTTTTACGAGCAATGCCTGCACGGCAAACTCGAAGCGATGATGACCTTCGGCGAAACCCCAGCCGCCGAACATGTCCCCAAAGAGCATCACAACCTGATCATCCACACCTGCCTGAAAGTCGGCGATCAGATGCTCATGGCGTCGGACACCACGCCCGACCGCCCGACCCAAGGCATGAGCGGTTGCTCGATTTCCCTGAATGTCGACAGCATCGCCGAGGCCGAACGGGTGTTTAACGCCCTGGCCAAGGACGGTCGTGTCGACATGCCGCTGGAAGCCACCTTCTGGGCCGCGCGCTTCGGCATGCTGGTGGATCGTTTTGGCGTGTCGTGGATGGTCAATTGCGAAAGTGACAAGTGACGCTCTCATTGCACCGGACATGAAAAAGCCCGACCTCTTCAGGTCAGGCTTTTTCATTCAATGCTGGGCCAGCTCGTGCCGAACGCACTGTTCGTAGTAGGTCTGCTTGACGGCCGCCGGCTTCAGCCGCGACGCGCTGTCGTAGGTCTGCTCAGTGATGCCCATGGCGGTCATGCGCATCCACGGTTGCTGGAACTTGCGCGCCTGCAAGCGCTTTCGCGCACCATAAAGAGAAATGCCCGAAAGCTTCGATTGTTGCGCACCGGCGGCAATATCCGAACCCCAGGTACACGCAAAACGATGGCTCTTGCTCAGTTCCCTGGCCTGGGCCTCCAACGCGAACAGAGCGAGGGAAAGCGTTGCTACGGTGATGACAATCGTCCGCATATAGCCCACCTAACCTTTTGAAAAAAGGCGAGTTTGCCGGGACTTGAAACATTCGGGGGCCAGCAATTTGCCGCCTGTTGCAGCCATGCTCGACCGGAGGCTCTCCACACAGATGCGCGGCTACACAGCCACCCGTCTCCCACCTCTCCCGCCCGTCAGCCGCTCGGCACTTTGTTTCGCCTCTGATTTTCCAAGGTAAATCCACCCGACGCGGAAGCCCCGACGATGAACAGAACCATTGCAGCCCTCATGCTTGGAAGTCTTTTGTCTGCCACCGCACCGCTTGCAATGGCGGGAAGCAGCGTCCCGCCAACCGGCATTCCTGGAGTCAATCAGGGAGGCACCGAATCCAAGGAAGACAAGGCCGACAAAAAGGGTGAGGAAGCCTCGGGGTCGAACTCCGGTGCAGAGACCCATGAGACAGAGAAGGATGCGCAAACATCCAGCGAATCAAAGAATGGGATGGAAGAAAAGAAACCCTGAACGACTTTGCCGCCTCTGCAGTTTTCGCAGACACAAAAAAGCCGATCTTCCGATCGGCTTGACTGTTTTACGCGCATCCCTTTTCCAAGGCCGGGATGATGGACTTCAGCGTTTGAGCTTGCGCTTGTTGCGGTATTGGTCGATCACCACCGCGACCACGATGATCAGTCCCTTGATGATGTCCTGGATGTAAGCATCGACCCCGACAAACGTGAACCCGCTGGCCATCACCCCCAGGATCAGTGCGCCGATTACCGTGCCGGTGATGCGCCCCACCCCGCCCGCCAGACTGGTACCACCGATAACTGCGGCGGCAATCGCATCCAGCTCATAGGACATGCCCATCCCGGCCTGTCCGGTGGCGGCGCGAGCCGAAGCCACCACGCCGGCCAGCCCCGCCAGCAACCCGGCGATGCTGTAGACGATGACCAGATGGCGTTTGACGTTGATGCCTGAGGTGCGCGCCGCCTGCATGTTGCCGCCGATGGCGTAGGTGTATTTGCCGTACTTGGTGTAGCGCAGCGCAATGTGGAAGATCACCGCCACCACCAGAAAGATGATCACCGGCATCGCGCCGTGGCCGATCGCCGTGTAGGAATCCGAGAGCATGCTCACCGGCTGGCCTTCGGTGTAGTAACGCGCCAGGCCACGGGCCGAAACCATCATGCCCAGCGTGGCAATGAACGGCGGAATCCCGGTGATGGCGATGATACTGCCGTTGATCGCCCCCGCCAGCAGCCCGACGCCGAGCCCGGCAATCACCGGAATCCAGACCGGCAAATCGGTCAGTGACGGGAACACCGCCCGGGCGAAATCCGAGGTCTGCGCCAGACTGGCCGCGATCATCGCCGACAACGCGAGTACCGAGCCCGACGACAGGTCGATACCGGTGGTGATGATCACCTGGGTCACGCCAATCGCCAGCAGGCCGATGATCGACACTTGCAGGATCATCAACACCAGCCGCTGGGAGTTCATCAGAAAGCTCTGATCGCGCACGACCCAGCCGAACAGTTCGAATACCAGGCCAATGCCGATCAGCACCAGGAAAATACTCAGCTCCGTCGGAAAGCGCCGGCGACTCTTGACCGGTGCCGTGGCCGGTTTGTTTTCCAGTATCGCGTTCATAACCACTCACCTTTCTATCGCATCATCGACGGCGGCCTCGGCCACCAGCGGTATCCATTAATGAACCGAGGACAGGCCCGAAGCCAGTTGCATCACCCGCTCCTGAGTCGCCTCGCTGCGGTCGAGGGTGCCCATCAGGTCGCCCTCGTGCATGACCATCACACGGTCGCTCATGCCGAGCACTTCCGGCAGCTCCGAAGAAATCATGATCACCGCCATGCCCTCGCTGGCGAGGTAGGCGATGAGCCGGTAAATCTCGGCCTTGGCGCCGACATCAATGCCGCGGGTCGGCTCGTCGAGAATCAGGATGCGCGGGTTGGTCATCAGCCAGCGGGCCAGCAAGGCCTTCTGCTGATTGCCACCCGACAGGGTGTCGATGCACTGCTCCAGCGACGGGGTTTTAACCCGCAGCTTCTTGCACATGTCCTCGCACAAGGCGCGCAAGGCCTTTTGCTGGATGAACCCGTGGCCGGCGTAATACGGCAGGACGGCCATTTCCATGTTCTCCAGCACCGAGAGACACGGGAACAGACCACTGAGCTTGCGATCCTCGGTCAACAGCGCGAAGCCCTTCTCGATCGCCATGTGCGGATCACTGATGCGCACCACCTCGCCATCGAGGCGGATCTCGCCACCGTCGCTGGGCGTGATGCCGAAGATCGCCTCAGCCACATTGGTCCGGCCCGAGCCCATCAACCCGGCGATGCCCAGGATTTCCCCGGCGTGCAGGTCGAAGGACACACCCTTGAAAATGCCATCGAGCTTGAGGTCGCGCACCGACAGCAACAGATCGCCGATCGGCTTTTCCCGCACCGGAAACAACTGGCTCAACTCGCGACCGACCATCATCGAAATCAGGCTGTCGCTGTCCATGGAATCGGCCCGCTGCAGGCCGATGTAGGCCCCGTCGCGAAACACCGCCACTTCATCGGCGATCGCGAACACTTCGTTCATTTTGTGGGTGATGTAGATGATGCCTTTGCCCTGGTTTTTCAGGTCGGCAATGATCGAGAACAGATGGGCGACTTCCTTGTCGGTGATGGCCGACGTCGGTTCGTCCATGATCAGGATGTCGGAGTCGTAAGACACGGCTTTGGCGATCTCGACCATCTGCCGCTCGGCGATACTCAGGTTGCCGACCAGTTCTTCGGGGTCAAGGTTGATCCGCAGGCGCTCCAGCAGTTTCGCCGTGCAGCGGTGCATTTCCCGGTGGTCGATCATGTGAAAGCCGTTGAGCTGCTCGCGGCCGATCCAGATGTTTTCGGCGATGCTCATGTGCGGCATCAGGTTGAGTTCCTGGTGGATCATCGCGATCCCGGCCTGAAGCGCTGCCAGTGGCGTTTCGAACACCACCGGCTTGCCCCGCAGGCGCAGCTCGCCGGCGTCTGGCTGGTAAATGCCAGCGATGATTTTCATCAGGGTAGATTTGCCCGCGCCATTCTCGCCCATGAGCGCCAGCACGGAACCGGGGCGTACCCGCAGTTGCACATCGGACAACGCCACCACACCGGGGAAACCCTTGCTGACGTTGAGGATCTCCAGCAGGTACGGCTCTTCGACAGGTAGTGCAGTGGGCGGGCTCCCCGTCAAAGGGGTGCTCGAAGCAGTCGCTGAAGCGAACATGATCAGGTACTCCATCAGCAAGGTCGCGGTCGCCACCTTGCGGGCTTATTGTTGTTATTGAACGGACGGACTATTTGAACTGGTCGACGTTTTGCGGCGTGATCAGGCGGAACGGCACCCAGACCGCCGGCTCGACCGGCTCGTTCTTCGCCATTCTCACCGCCGTATCGATGGAACCGTCGGCCTGACCCTTGGCGTCCTGGAACACGGAAGCGGCCAGCGAGCCCTTCTTCACAGCGTTCAAGCCGTCCGGCGTACCATCGACACCCGCGATCAACACGCTGCCTTTGGCGACGCCGGCCTGTTGCAGGGCCATCGCGGCACCGATGGCCATTTCGTCGTTGTTGGAGACGACCGCGTCGAACTTGCGGCCCTGGGTCAGCCAGTCATTGACCAGCGTCATGCCCTTGTCCCGCAGCCAGACGCCGCTCTGCTCCTGCTCGACCTTGATGTCCGGGTATTTGGCCAGCACCTCTTTGACGCCCTTGGTGCGGTTGGTGGTGGAGTTGTTCGCCAGATCGCCCAGCAGAATCACGATATCGCCCTTGCCGCCCATTTTGTCGGCGAGGTACTGCATCTGCATCTCGCCGGCTTCCAGGTCGTTGGAAGCAACGGTTACCACGCCTTTGGGCAGGTTCAGGTTATCGGGGCGGCGGTTGACGTAGACCAGCGGAATGCCGGCCTTCACTGCGGCTTCGGTGATCTTTTTGGTGGCGGCGGTATCCACCGGATTGACCACGATGGCGTCGACCTTCTGGCTGATGAAGCTTTCGACCTGGCTCAGTTGCTTGACCACGTCGCTGCGGGCGTCTTCGAACTGCAGCTTGACGCCGTCGGGATAGGACTTGGCTTTCTTGTCCATGGATTCACGCAGGTAGGTCAGCCAGGTGTCATCGAACTGGGACATGCTGACGCCGATCTTCATATCAGCCAGCACAGCGCCGCTGGCGAACATCAGGGACAAGGCCAGTGAGGCAAAGCGGGTCTTGGTCTTCATGAAAAGTCTTTCTCCACATTCTTGTTGGTTTTATGGATGAGGCATGACGATTTCAGTAAGCGGACAAGCAGTCGAAGCGTTGAAACGTATCCCGAGACAGTGAATCTGGAATCGACTTTATTGGAAAATATTTTCCATATCAACCTGTTTTAGAATTTTATTATGATTTTATTCCATGGCTTGCAAACTCGCTCAGTTCCACCACCTGATGACGCTTGAAACTCAGGCGCGCAGCGTCTAGCACGCGGGTTGTCGCCAGTGCATCACGGGCGTCAACGGGCAGTGGGCCACCGTTTTGCAACGCGATTTGTAGCTGCAAATAGAACTGACTCCAGCAGCCGCGCTCAGACGGAACCCGTTCGCGTTCCTCTCCGTGCTCGAACCAGCCCCAACGGCGGTGCTCCTCGACGCCCCAGCGCTCGCCTTCGGTTTTCGGCGAAAGCCCGGCCAGTGCCTGGGCCTCTTGCCCGTCCAGCCCCTCGACGCTGTAACAACCCAGCGTACCGCTCACCCGAAAGCGCGGGCCGGGGCTGTTCTGCAGGCAACTGCCGCCCAGGTGCGAGGTCACGCCGCTGGCGTGGGTCAGGGACATGAAGAAGCCGTGATCGAAGGTCTGGTCTTTTTCCAGGTAGTCCAGTTCGGCGTAGACCCGTGTCACCGGGCCGAACAGCAACAGCGCCTGATCGACCAGATGACTGCCAAGATCGCGCAGGAAACCACCGCCGCTGCCGTTGTGAACCGACGACGGCGAGTAACGCTCGATCCGCGACTCGAACCGGCTGACCTGGCCCAGCGCGCCGGATTCGATGAGTTTGCGCACGGTTAGAAAGTCCGAATCCCAGCGCCGGTTTTGATAGACGCTGAGCGGTACATTCTGGCGCTCGGCCATGGTGATCAGGGTTTGCGCCTGCTGCCAGTCGGCGGCGAACGGCTTGTCGCTGACCACCGCCACGCCGTGTTCGATGCCGTCGAGCACCAGTGCCGGCCGTCCTTTGAGGGGCGTCGATACCACCAGCACATCGATCCCGGCTTCCACCAACTGGCCGATGCTGTCGAAGGCCGGCACACCCGGATGCTCCGCCGCCAGCAACTGTCGGCGCTCCGCTGAACGGGTGACCACGCCGACGAACGTCGCCGCCGGCAGGCTGCTGATCAGCGGAGCATGAAAAAACCGGCCGCCATGGCCGTAACCGACAAGTCCGATGCGCATGTCTGAACTCCTTCTTATTGTTATGTCACCGCGTCTCGGGAAAACGCGGTGGTTGTGGGAGCAGCGTTAACCGTAGAACCTCGGGCGATCAGGCAGTGCAACGTTGACGATCGCTCCGCTGTTCTGCGCTTCGATGCACGCATCGGCCGCAACAGCAGCGGCGAAGCCATCCCACGCCGAAGGCCCACCGACCTGCCCTGCCCGCACGCCATCGATGAACGCCTGCAACTCGACGTCATAGGCCGCGATAAAGCGATCCTTCCAGTCCATCAAAATCGCGTTGGACAGCTTGGCCCCACTGCGCAATTGAACCTGGGACGGCTCCGGCAGTTTGGCGATGCCGGTCTCCCCCACCACTTCGCACTGGATGTCGTAGCCGTACTGGCAATTGACGAAAACCTCCACGTCGATGCGCGTGCCCTTGGCGGTTTCCAACAGCACGATCTGCGGATCCTTCAGGTGCGCGAGGGCTTTGCTGCTCTTGCGCGGGAACACCACCTGCACCGAGACGTAATCGTCGTCGAGCAACCAGCGCAGCACGTCCAGCTCATGGATCAGCGTGTCGGTGATCGCCATGTCGGTCTTGTAGTTTTCACCCACGCTCGGGTTGCGGTGCGCGCAATGCAGCATCAATGGTTCGCCGATCTGGCCGCTGTCGATCACCGACTTCAACGCGCGATAACCTTCATCGTACGGACGCATGAAACCGACCTGCACCAGCCGTTTGCCGTGGGCCACTTCGGCCTCGACAATTTTGCGGCAGCCTTCGGCGGTGACGGCCAGCGGCTTCTCGCAGAACACCGGTTTGCCCGCCGCAATCGCGGCCAGCACGAACTCTTCGTGGCTCGGGCCCCAGGAAGTGACGAGGATCGCGTCGACGTCCGGCGCCTGGATCAGCGCGTGGCCGTCGGGATAGACCTCGGCGGTCAGTTTCAGGTCAGCGACGACCTTGGCCGCCTGCTGCAGATTGATGTCGGTGACCGCCACGACCTGACTGTTGAGCAAGGTCTGGCTGCAACGACGGATGTGGTCCTGGCCGATGGCCCCGGTGCCGATGACGCCTAGCCGCAACGCTTGGGAAAGCAATGACATGAAAGGATTCCTTGTGGTTGTTCGATTCAGGGCAATCAGTAATGACGGGCCTTGGCCAGTCGTTCGTTCAGGGTTTTGGCCACCGCGTCGGTGCGGGCGCTGGTGGAGACTTGCGCCACGCCGACCCGCCACCACGACAGGTAACCGTGAATCATGGTCTTGGGCAGAACCTTGATGTCGATCAGGGTCGAGACCGTCTGCAAGCGCGCATCCGCCAGCGCCGCCTGCAGCCCTTCAACGGTGTTCACCTTGTAGGTCTTGCAGCCGTAGGCCGCCGCGCTCATGGCGAAATCCACCGGCACGAAAGCACCGTCGAGCTTGCCGGTTTGCGGGTTGCGGAAACGAAACTCGGTGGCAAAGCTGTCCATGCCGTTGCCCATCTGCAGGTTGTTGATGCAACCGAAGGTCATGTTGTCGAACAGCACCACGTTGATCTTGCGCCGCTCCTGGATCGAAGTGGCGAGTTCCGAGTGCAGCATCATGTAGGAGCCGTCGCCCACCAGCGCATAGACCTCGCGCTCGGGCTCGGCGAGCTTCACGCCCAGCGCGGCGTTCACCTCATAGCCCATGCACGAATAGCCGTACTCGACGTGATAGGTGTTCACCCCCTTGCTGCGCCAGCTGCGCTGCAAATCGCCGGGCAGGCTGCCGGCAGCGGCGACGATCACCGCATCATCGGCGAGGGTTTCATTGAGCACGCCGAGCACGCGACTTTGGGTCAGGCAGGAACCGGTCAGCTCGATGAATTCGCGCAACACCGCCGGATCGAGGTGGTCGTTGATTTCCGGGATGAAATCCCGTGCCTGGTAGTCGACCTGATACAGGCGATCCACTTCCTCATCCAGTTGCGCCTTGGCCTGACGAGGTTGATCGCCCCAGCCGGAACGGTAGTCGCCCAGCGCTTCGGCCAGCGCCGACAAACCTGTCCGGGCATCCGCCAGCAGTTGCACGCCGTCGAGTTTCAGGGCATCGCACGGGCTGATGTTGAGGTTGAGAAATTGCACGTCAGGGTGCTGGAACAAGGATTTCGACGCGGTGGTGAAATCGCTGTAACGAGTGCCGACACCGATGATCAGATCTGCGTCCTTGGCCAGCAGGTTCGCCGCCAGGCAACCGGTTTCGCCAATGCCGCCGACGTTCAGCGGATGGCTGGACACCAGCGCGCTTTTGCCGGCCTGGGTTTCGGCGAAGGGAATATCGAAGCGCTCGGCAAACGCCTGCAACGCCGCATTGGCGCCCGAGTATTTGACGCCGCCACCACAGATGATCAGCGGTTTGCGCTTGCCTTTGAACAGTGCCACGGCATCGCCGAGCATCGCTTCAGTGGCCGGACGACGCTCGATGCGATGCACGCGTTTTTGCAGGAAGTAATCGGGATAATCGTAGGCCTCGGCCTGCACGTCCTGCGGCAAGGCCAGGGTCACGGCGCCGGTTTCGGCGGGGTCGGTGAGCACGCGCATGGCGTGGATCGCTGCGGTCATCAATTGTTCGGGACGGTTGATGCGATCCCAGTATTTGCTCACGGCCTTGAACGCATCGTTGGTGCTGATGCTCAGGTCGTGGAACTGCTCGATCTGTTGCAACACCGGGTCCGGTTGACGGCAGGCATAGACATCACCCGGCAACAGCAGCAAGGGAATCCGGTTGGCGGTCGCGGTGGCGGCAGCGGTCAGCATGTTCGCCGCGCCCGGCCCCACGGACGAGGTGCAGGCGTAGATCTTGCGCCGCAGATGCTGCTTGGCGAAACCGATTGCCGCATGGGCCATGCCTTGTTCGTTGCGGCCCTGATGGACGATCAGGTCACCGCTGTCCTGCTCCAGTGCCTGCCCCAGGCCCAGCACGTTGCCGTGGCCGAAAATGGTAAAGATTCCGGCGACGAACTTGCTCTGAACGCCATCGACCTCGATGTACTGGTTATCGAGGAATTTCACCAGGGCCTGGGCCATGGTCAGTCTTGTTGTGGTCATAACCGCACCTTTCAAATTCAGATCCGATCCCTGCGAGGGGCACTGTCAACTCAGGGATTTGCTCAGGTGGTCCATACTCGCGCCGATCGCCGTCTG
The DNA here is from genome assembly GCF_024749205.1 of Pseudomonas sp. B21-021. Lineage (NCBI taxonomy): Bacteria > Pseudomonadati > Pseudomonadota > Gammaproteobacteria > Pseudomonadales > Pseudomonadaceae > Pseudomonas > Pseudomonas sp. B21-021. The sequence continues at coordinate 2,305,406 of NZ_CP087192.1, read as the reverse complement.
AATATCCGCCAGGCCATGGACGCTATCGGCAAACGGTTCAAACGACAGATAGCCGCTGTAGCCGCCAGCGAGCAGGCTGTTGATTTGCGCCGCGTTGCCGAGAATGTCGTCCGCGCCCACCAGCACCCGGTGGCCATCGCCAAGGGCTGCCAGCGGCGCCTCGGTCTCCTCGACACCGGAGATGTGCACCAGCCCGGTCAGCTCAGGGAAAAACTCCTGCTCACCGGCCAAATGGTGATGAAAGGTGTCGTGCACCAGACGGAACACATCCAGCCCGCCGACTGACTTGATCGCCTCCACCGCCGTGCGTTTGCGGCGCAGCGAGCAGGCTTTGAAACCCAGCGGCTCGATGAAACCCAGCAGGCCGTGATCGCGCAGGATCGGCGCCAGCTCGCTCAACGCGGTGCGCAGGCCCGCCGCACGTTCGGCGACGCTGCGCGGATCGGCGCGATCGTTCAACGGGCACATCACCAGCCCCCGCGCACCACAATCGCGGGCATAGGCCGCCAGCTTCAAGGCCTGCGCGCGGCGCTCGTCATTCCATACGTCAAACGGATACAACGCGTTGATCGACAGCACGCTGATGCCGTGGCCCGTGCACAACTCACGCACGTATTCGGGCGCGGTGCCGTCCTCGATCTCGATGCCTTTGAGGTCGTTGCGGATCTCGATGGCATCGGCCTTGAGAGTCACCGCCAACTCGATGAACGCCGGCAGGGACAAACGTGGAGCGACCATTCGGTTCAGGGCAAAACGCAGTGGAGTACTCATTCTTGTTGTTCTCCGCGCAAATAATTTATTTGGCCGTCGGCATGCTGAATTCCGGGCCCTTGGCAATGCTGTCGGGCCAGCGCTGCATCACGCTTTTGTAGCGACTGTAGAAACGAATGCCTTCTTCCCCGTAGGCGTGGTGATCGCCGAACAGCGAGCGCTTCCAGCCTCCGAACGAATGCCAGGCCATGGGCACCGGAATCGGCACGTTGATGCCGACCATCCCGACTTTGATGCTGCGGGCGAAGGCGCGGGCGATCCCGCCATCGCTGGTGAAGCACGACACGCCGTTGCCGAATTCATGAGCGTTGATCAACGCCACGGCACTGGCGAAATCCGGCACGCGCACGATGCCCAGCACCGGGCCGAAGATTTCCTGCTGATAGATGCTCATGTCGGTGGTGACGTGATCGAACAGCGTCGCGCCGACGAAAAAGCCCGCCTCGGCCCCCGGCACCTTGAAGTGGCGGCCGTCGACAATCAGCTGCGCGCCCTGTGCCACGCCCTGATCGATAAAGCCTTCCACCCTGGCCTTGTGTTCGGCGGTGACCAGCGGCCCCATGTCGCTGTCGCCTTGCAGACCGTTGCCGACTTTCAACTGATCGATGCGCGGCAACAGTTTGGCGATCAACTGATCGCCGACTTCACCGACCGCGACCGCAATCGAAATCGCCATGCAGCGCTCACCGGCCGAACCGTAAGCCGCGCCGATCAAGGCATCCGCCGCCTGATCCAGGTCTGCGTCGGGCATGACGATCATGTGATTCTTCGCGCCGCCCAGCGCCTGCACCCGCTTGCCGCGCGCGGTGGCCTGCTGGTGGATGTACTCGGCAATCGGCGTCGAACCGACAAACGAAATAGCCTCGATGTCCGGGTGCTGCAGCAAGGCGTCGACCGCCGTCTTGTCGCCCTGAACCACGTTGAACACGCCGTCCGGCAAACCGGCTTCGGTCAACAGCCGAGCCATCAGCAAACTGGCGGACGGATCGCGCTCGGACGGTTTGAGGATGAAGCAGTTGCCGGTAACCAGCGCCAGCGGAATCATCCACAGCGGCACCATCACCGGGAAGTTGAAGGGCGTGACCCCGGCGCAGACGCCGAGTGGCTGACGCAGGTTCCAGTTGTCGATGCCGCCGCCGATGTTGTCGCTGAACTCGGTCTTCAACAGACTCGGCGCACCGCAGGCGTACTCGACGATTTCAATGCCTCGGGTGACTTCGCCCCTGGCGTCGGAAAACACCTTGCCGTGTTCGCGGCTGATGATTTCGGCCAGTTCGTCGTGATGACGATCGAGCAATTCCTTGAACTTGAACATCACCCGCGAACGGCGCAGGGACGATTGCTCGGACCAGGCCGGGAATGCCTTCAGCGCCGATGCGACGGCAGCGTCCACGGTCTTCTGACTGGCCAGCCCGACCCGCGCCTGAACGCCGCCGGTGGCCGGATTGAAGACATCACTGAATCGTTCACTACCGCTGTCCTGCACCTGACCATCGATGTAGTGGCCTATGACCGGGGCGTCGCTCATTGTTCTTGTTCTCCGTGCGAAAGTTGGAATTCAGAGATCCAGCAGCCAGCTGTGCTGCGGGTCGTTATGGAACTGCCAGACGCGTTTCGGCCCGGCCATCACGTTCAGGTAGTAGGACTCGTAGCCATACGGCACGCTGACCGGGTGATAGCCCTTGGGCACGACGACGAGGTCGCTGTTTTCCACGGCCATGGCCTGATCGATGCTGCGGTCGTCGGTGTAGACCCGTTGGAACACGAAGCCCTGGGGCGGGTTGATCTGGTGGTAGTAGGTTTCTTCGAGAAAGCTCTGGTGCGGCAGGTCGTCGGTGTCGTGTTTGTGCGGCGGATAGCTCGACGAGTGCCCCGACGGCGTACGGACTTCCACCACCAGCAGCGAATGGGCCGGCTCGCTGTCCGGCAGGATGTCGCAGACATAGCGAGTATTGGCACCCTTGCCGCGCACGCTGCGCTTCATGGTTTCAGGCCTGATCAGGCGCGGGCCAAGGTCCGTGGTGGTCGAACCGGGAGCGGCGCAGACCGCCACTTGCGCATCACTCAATGCCACCACCTGCGCCTGACTGCCGGGTGGCAGGTACGCGGCGAACGGGGATTTGTCTTCGAACACCGACTGGCGATCACCGAGGTTGTCCCAGTTGAATGCCCCCTGCCCCGGCGCTTCGCCGTGGATGCCGACCCGACCGCTGAGCAGCACCAGGCACAACTCTTTGTCACCCGCTGCGACTGGCAAGGTTTCACCCAGGCTCAATCGGTAGGCGGCGAAACCCACGTATTGCAGTTCACCTTCAGCCAGCTCGACCATGGTCCGGCCACGGGCATTGCTTTTGACCAGCAGGCTCATCGCGCAGTCCTCTCGTCGAGCAACGCACGCAAGGTGTCGAAGCCTTTTTTCGCGTAGACATAACTCGGCGCCACTGCTGGATCCTGCTCGGCCTCGACCACCAGCCAGCCGTGGTAGTCGGCCGCCAGCAGCACGTCCAGCAACTCGGCGAAGTCGATGTCACCATCCCCTGGCACGGTGAAGGTGCCGTTGATGATGCAGTCGGGGAAGCTCCACAGGTTGTTGCGCGCCAGTTGCACCACCGGTTTGCGCACGTCCTTGAAATGCACGTGGCAGATGCGCAACAGGTGTTTGCGCAGCACCTGCAAGGGCTCGCCGCCGCCCATGTAGCAATGGCCCGAATCGAACAGCAGCCCGACTTCATTACCGGTCAACGCCATCAGGGTGTCGATGTCCGAAGGCGATTCGACGTAGGCGCCCATGTGGTGGTGATACGCCAGACGCACGCCCTGGGACAGGGTGAAGCGCGCCAGTTCGGTCAGCTTGTCGGCGTATTGCTGCCACGCCTGTTCGGTGTGAAAACGCGGGCGCTCGACCAGCGGAATCCGTTGGCCCTGAATGGAATCGGCGACTTCACCGTAAACCAGCACGTTCGCGCCGTTCTTTGCCAGCAGCTCGACATGGCTGGCAATCGCGTCGATTTCCTCGGCCACCGAACGCCGCGCCAGGCGACTGGAATACCAGCCGGACACCAGCGCCAGGTCATACGGACGCAGCACGTCGCCAACGCCTTTGGCGTCCTTGGGAAACTTGCCGTTGAGTTCGAAGCCTTCATAACCGATGGCCTTGCCTTCGCTGAGGGCGGTGCTCAGCGGTGTTTCACCGCCGAGGGACGGCAGGTCGTCGTTGCTCCAGGAAATCGGGTTGATGCCAATTCGGATAGCGGGCATGGCTGCACCTTTTATTGTTATTTCTAGAATGTTCAACCGCGGCTCAGGCCCGGGCCGTACGCCAGGCATCGATCAGTTCGACAAAGGTGCTCTGTACCTGGCGGATCAGCGTCTCGTCGTCGATTTCCCCGGCCAGCCAGGCGCGGCTCGGCTCCTGGAAAATCGTCCGGCCCACGGCGAACCCGCGGCAGGTCTGGCTCTGACTGGCCTGTTGAAAGCCTTCGGCCAACGCTGACGCCGGGGCATTCAGGCCCAGAAGCACCACGCCTCGGCAATAGGGATCGCGTGCCTGGATCAGTTCGTCGAGCTGTTGCCATTCCTCGGCGCTTTGCGCTTCGATCTTCCACCACGCCGGATAGATGCCCAGGTTGTAGAGGCGTTTGAGCGCGCGATACAACACGTCGGGATGCGGTGAGGGGTGATCCTTGGGCGGGATGATTTCCAGCAGCAGTTCGTGACCGCTGACTTGTGACGCCTGATACAGCGCCTTGATCTGCGCTTCCTGCTCCAGCCGCAGCATCGGTTCGTCGTCCGGGTGGAATTGCACCAGGCATTTGATGATTTGTTCTTGCGGCCAGGCGATCAGGTTGCTGCCGATCGAGCGCCCGTGTTCGAAGGCCAGCGGCCGCGAACCCTGCACCTCGACCGGCCGCGCCACCCACCAGCCACGGCCGGTCGCGGCGTTCAGCGAGTCCTGGCCGAAACGCTGATCCGCCAGCAGCCCGACATCGGCTTCGATGCCCTGCTCGCGCAAATCGCTTTCGACCCGCTCCACGGCCTTGATGAACAGTTGCTTGAGTTCGCCGATGGCGCCGAGGTCGCGTCCGCCCTTCTGGGCCAGTTCCACCAATTGCCCGCGATGGTCGAAGGCAAAGATGAACAATTGCTTCCACTGTTTGCGCGGCACACTGACCTGATGCAGGCGTTGCAGGGTGACGTCCTGATCCGGACGGGTAATCGGCACCGGGCTGCTGAACAGGTAATCCAGTTCGGCACGGGTCGGCATCGCCGGCGCGCAGGCATGACGCGACACCACCAGTCCACCGCAGGCATTGGCCAACTGGCAGCAACGCTCGTCGCTTGCGTCCTCCAGCCAACCGCTGAGGAAACCCGACATGAACGCATCGCCGGCGCCCAGCACGTTCAGCACTTCGACTCGCACGCCGGGATAAATCGCGCCGTCTTCAAGACGTTGTGGAATCTCCCCGTGGATCACTGTGCAACCTTGCGGGCCGAGCTTGACCACCAGGGTTGCCGCGCTCAATCGTCGGACATTGCGCAGCGCGGTGAGCAAATCCTCTGAACCGCCGGCCATCAGAAACTCTTCCTCCGTCCCGACCACAAGGTCGAAGCGCGGGAGGATTTGTTGCACATGTTGGGTGACGTTCTGATCGGCAACGAAACGGGTTTCGCCGTCCGCCTTGCCGGCGAGCCCCCACAGGACCGGACGGTAGTCGATGTCCAGCACCCGTTTGACGTTGTGCTTTTCGGCGTAGTCCAGCGCCTGGGTGCTCGCCTTGTAGACGCCGTCGGTGGAGAAATGGGTGCCGGTGATCAGCAAGGCTTTGCTGGAGGCGATAAAGGCTTCGCTGATGTCTTCGGCCCGCAACGCCATGTCGGCGCAATTTTCACGGTAGAAAACCAGGGGAAAGGTTTCCCGATCCTTGAGACCGAGCAGCACCATGGCGGTCAGACGCTCCGGATCGACCTTGATGCCGCTGACATCACAGCCTTCACGGGCCAGCGACTCGATCAGGAAACGCCCCATGTGATCGTCGCCGGTCCGGCTCAGCATCGCCGACCTGAGCCCCAGCCGGGCGGTGCCGAACGCGATGTTGGCGGAGGAGCCGCCGAGGTATTTGGCGAAGCTGCTCACATCCTCCAGCCGTGCCCCGACTTGCTGCGCATAGAGGTCGACGCCGAGGCGTCCGAGGCAAATCAGATCCAATTGACGTCCACTGGCAAAACGAGTCTGGCCCATGCTGGCTCCTGTTATTTTTATCAGCCTGTACCCAACGCGGTGACCGCGCCGGACACTCTTGGTGGATGCAGACTAAAACGAGCCGGATCGAACAATCAATAAATATTCCAATTATTTTTCATGTGGAATATTTTTTCCAATAAACTTCAGTGCAGGCGCTCCAGAGGCAGTGCATCGTTTCAGCAGGCATCGCGCTGGCGCAAGCCCAAGATTTTGTCGGGGCCGAGCCTGTAGACTGCGCACAGCCAAACTATTGTCAGGGGACGAGACGTAACCGTTCCTATAAGAACAAGCCAGAAGGATTATTTATGTCCCGCACCGATCAGCCGGCTACCGCCGAGAGCACGCCCGAGAGCGATCTTGCCAGCCCCCCGATCAATGCCGAGCGTCTGCTGCAGCTCATCACCACTGAATACGAAAGCCTGCCGCGCCAGCTCAAACGCATCGCCAGTTACATGAGCCAGCAAAGCGACCGGATCATGGTCGACCGCATCAGCGACATCGCTCGCGAGTGCGAAGTGCACCCGTCGGCCATCGTGCGGTTTTCCCAGCGTTTCGGCTTCAGCGGTTTCAGTGAAATGCAGGCGCTGTTCCGCGAGGCGTATACCCACAAAGCCACGCCGGTGCAGAACTACCAGCAGCGCATCCGCAGCATGATCGCCAACAAGTCGCAGAAAGCCAGTGGTGGCGATCTGGCCCGCGAGTGCATCGACGCCACCCTGTCGGGCATCGAACGCCTGGGGCAGGAACTCGATGACCAGGCTTTCGAAAAGGCCGTGGACCTGGTGGTCAATGCCGACAATATCTACGTGGTCGGCGTGCGCCGCTCGTTCGCGGTGGCGGACTATCTGGTCTACAACCTGCAACACACCAACAAGCGCATCCACCTTGTCTCGGGCCTCGGCGGCAGCTATCGCGAGCAGATGCGCAGCGTGCGCGCCAATGACCTGGTGATCGCCATCAGCTTCACGCCGTACGGCAAGGAAACCCAGCATTGCCTGCGCATCGCCCAGCACCATCAGGCGAAAACCCTGATCATCACCGACAGCAATCTCTCGCCCCTGGCCAAACGCGCCAACACCCTGCTGCTGGTCAACGAAGGCAGTTCGTTTGCGTTCCGTTCCTTGAGTGCGACCCTGTGCCTTTGCCAGGCGCTGTTTATCGCCGTGGCCTATCGACTGGAGTTGAAGGTGGACGAGATTCACGAGCAGGTCGGCTTTGAAGACTGACCGGAACACCGGCATCCCAGCGAATGCGGCAATTCAAAATATTTATTCCATTATTTGAATGCAGGGAATATTTATTCTATAAACAGGATCTCTGAAAACAAGAACTCAAAGGATCCTGTCATGCGTGAACTCGGAATCGGCCTTATCGGCACGGGCTTCATGGGGCGCGCCCACGCCCTGGCCTTTCGCAATGTCGGCGGGGCATTCGAACTGCCCTTCACCCTTCGCCTGGCCGCCCTGGCTGACGCCGATCCCGCACGCGCACAAGCCTGCGCCACCGCCTGGGGTTTTGAGCAGGCCCATGGCGACTGGCAGCGATTGATCGATGACCCCAAGGTCAACCTGATCGCCATCACCACACCCAATCACCTGCACTACCCGATGGCCATGGCAGCCCTTGCTGCCGGCAAACCGGTTTACTGCGAAAAGCCATTGGCGGTGAATCTTGAACAAGCTCATGCCATGCACGTGGCGGCGAAGCATGCCGGCGTCGTCACCCGGGTCGGCTACAACTACCAACACAACCCGCTCATCGGCCTGGCACGCGAGCTGATCCTGAGTGGCGAACTCGGCGAGATCATCAGCTTTCAAGGTGAGTTCAGCGAAGATTTCATGGCCGATCCAGCCTCCCCCTGGTCGTGGCGCTGCGAACCCGAACATGCCGGTGGCGCCCTAGCGGATCTGGGCAGTCACCTGCTCGCCATGGCGCGCTATCTAATGGGTGATGTCGAAGCGGTGTGCGCCGACTCCCAGACCGTCCATGGCCAGCGCCCGGCCACAACCGGCAGCCAGGAACAACGCCGCATTGCGGTCGACGATCAGGCCCATGCGCTGCTTCGCTTTGCCAGCGGCGCACGCGGCACCTTCAGCAGCAGTTGGCTCAAGCATGGCTACAAGAATCATCTGAGCTTCGAAATCAGCGGCACCCGAGGCACCCTGGCGTTCGATCAGGAGCGTTTGAACGAGCTACGCCTGTGTCGCGCCGGCCAGGGTGGTTTCCAGCGTTTACTCGCAGGACCGGACTTGCCCGGCTACGCAGCATTCAGCCCGGCGCCGGGACATCAACTGGGTTACAACGAGCTTAAAACACTGGAAGTGCATGAGCTGATCATGGCGTTGGCGGGGAACGGGCAAACCGGGACTGATTTTGAAGAGGCATTTGAAGTTGAGAGGCTGGCGACGGCGATTCGGGTCGCGGCTGAGGAGCGGCGCTGGGTGTCTGTCCGTGAGATCACTGGCTAGTTTTGTGTGGGCACAAAAAAGCCGATCGGGGATGATCGGCTTGAGTGTCTGAATTTACTGAAGAGGAAACTGGGATCCCCTGCAAAAGTCCCTGCGCATGAAAAAGCCCAACTCGCTAAAGTTGGGCTAAGTCATTGAATTATATGGTCGGGACGGAGTGATTCGAACACTCGACCCCTAGCACCCCATGCTAGTGCGCTACCGGACTGCGCTACGCCCCGACTAGGTTTGAAACTCGTTCTCCATCTCGAAGAACGCTCAAGAATATATCGCAAGCTTTTGAAAACTGGAAGTATTTAAAAGCAGGAAATTATTTCTTGAGAACCACCAGAACATCTTCGAGCTCGGCGATCATCTGGCGGATCATTTGCTTGTATTGAGTGGTGTCGTCTTTGGCTTCATCGCCGGACAGGCGCAGGCGCGCGCCGCCGATGGTGAACCCCTGATCGTAAAGGAGCGCGCGGATCTGCCGGATCATCAGCACGTCCTGGCGCTGATAATACCGGCGGTTTCCGCGGCGTTTGACGGGGTTGAGTTGAGGAAACTCCTGCTCCCAGTAGCGCAGCACGTGTGGTTTTACCGCACACAGCTCGCTGACTTCACCGATGGTGAAGTAGCGTTTGCCCGGGATGACGGGTAGTTCGTCGTTATGACTTGGTTCCAGCATAAGCCTCAACTCGGGCCTTCAACTTCTGCCCTGGACGAAAGGTGACCACACGGCGAGCCGTGATCGGGATTTCTTCCCCCGTTTTCGGGTTGCGGCCAGGCCGCTGGCGTTTGTCCCGAAGGTCGAAATTGCCGAAACCCGACAATTTGACCTGCTCGTTGTCTTCAAGAGCGTGCCTGATTTCCTCGAAAAACAGTTCAACCAATTCCTTGGCTTCCCGCTTGTTCAGGCCCAGCTCTTCATACAGACGTTCCGCCATCTCAGCTTTCGTCAAAGCCCCCATACGTCACTTCCTTAACGTGGCGTTCAACCTTTGTTCGAGCGAGGTGAGGATATTTTGCGTCGTCGAATTCACCTCATCGTCATTAAGAGTGCGCGATGGATGCTGCCAGGTCAAGCCGACTGCGAGGCTTTTTCTATCAGGATCAATGCCTTTACCCTGATACACGTCAAATAGCCTGAGGTCTGTCAGCCATTCGCCTGCATTTTCACGGATTACGTCCAGTACAGCCGAGGCTGCAACGTCTTTGTGCGCAATCAGTGCCAGGTCACGACGCACTTCAGGAAAGCGCGACAACTCGTGGAATTTCGGCATTTTACCCAGAGCGACTTCAGCCAGAACCAGCTCGAAGACGAATACCGGACGGTCGAGACCCAGGGATTTCGACAGCTCAGGGTGAATCGCGCCGATAAAGCCGACTTCACGCCCTTCCCGCTCGATGCGTGCGGTCTGGCCTGGATGCAGCGCAGGGTGTTTGCCCGGTGCAAAAGTGAACTGATCCAGCGCACCGGCAAAGCCCAGCACTGCTTCTACGTCAGCCTTGACGTCGAAGAAGTCGACGGTATCGCGACCTTGCGCCCAGCCTTCCGGCAGACGGCTGCCGCATACCACACCGGCGATCATCGGCTCTTGCTTCAGACCTTCCAGCTGACCGACGAAGCGCAGACCACTCTCGAACAGACGAACACGATCCTGCTGACGATTGAGGTTGTGCTGCAACGCCTTGACCAGACCCGGCCACAGCGACGAACGCATGGCGGCCATGTCATTGGAGATCGGGTTCGCCAACAGCAGCGGTTCGACGCCCGGGTTGAACAGCTCGAATTGCTTCGGATCGATGAAGCTGTAAGTGATCGCTTCCTGATAACCGCGAGCAACCAGCAGACGACGCAGCTCCGGCAGATCGCTGCGCGCTTCGGCCTTGGCCTGTGGCGCCAGACGAGCTTGCGGGTAACGAACCGGCAGGCGGTTGTAACCATACAGACGTGCCAGCTCTTCGATCAGATCGACTTCCAGGCTGATATCGAAGCGATGGCTCGGCACTTCTACGCGCCACTGCCCTGCTCCGTCGGCGGAAACCTTCAGACCCAAAGCGTTGAGCAGACGCTCGACTTCGGCCGAATCCATTTCCATACCCAGCATCTGGGTGATGCGCTGAGCACGCAGGGTGATCGGCGCGATCGACGGCAGGTGCTGCTCGCTGACGGTCTCGATGATCGGGCCGGCTTCGCCACCGGTGATTTCCAGCAGCAGGCCAGTGGCGCGTTCCATGGCTTCACGGGCCAGTTGCCAGTCCACACCGCGCTCGTAGCGGTGCGAAGCGTCGGTGTGCAGACCGTAGGAACGAGCCTTGCCCGCCACAGCGATCTGGTCGAAGAACGCACTTTCGAGGAATACGTCGCGAGTGGTCGCGGATACGCCGCTGTGCTCGCCACCCATCACGCCGGCAATGGCCAGAGCGCGAGTGTGGTCGGCGATCACCAGCGTATCGCTGCGCAGGCTGACTTCCTGACCGTCGAGCAGCACGAGCTTCTCGCCCTCTTCCGCCATACGTACACGGATGCCGCCATTGATTTCGGCGAGATCGAAGGCGTGCAGCGGCTGACCCAGCTCAAGCATCACGTAGTTGGTGATGTCGACAGCAGCGTCGATGCTGCGGACTTCGGCGCGACGCAGGCGCTCAACCATCCACAGCGGGGTTGGCCTGGACAGGTCAACGTTGCGGATGACCCGGCCCAGGTAACGCGGGCAGGCAGCAGGTGCCAGGACTTCTACCGAGCGCACTTCGTCGTGCACCGCAGGAACGGTCATCACCACCGGACGAGTAACCGGAGCGTCGTACAGCGCGCCGACTTCACGGGCCAGACCGGCCAGGGACAGGCAGTCGCCACGGTTCGGAGTCAGGTCGACTTCGATGCTGGCGTCTTCCAGGTCCAGATAAACACGGAAATCTTCACCTACCGGCGCATCGGCCGGCAGCTCCATCAGACCGTCATTGCCTTCACCGACCTGCAACTCGGATTGCGAGCACAGCATGCCGTTGGACTCGACACCGCGCAGCTTGGCCTTCTTGATCTTGAAGTCGCCCGGCAGCTCGGCACCAATCATCGCGAACGGAATCTTCAGGCCCGGACGCACGTTTGGCGCACCGCACACGACCTGGAAAGTTTCCGCGCCGTTGCTGACCTGGCACACGCGCAATTTGTCGGCATCGGGGTGCTGCTCGGTGCTGAGCACCTCACCCACGACCACGCCACTGAAAACACCGGCGGCCGGCGTAACGCTATCGACCTCAAGACCGGCCATCGACAGACGTGCAACCAGCGCGTCGCGATCTACCTGCGGGCTGACCCAGCCACGCAGCCATTGTTCACTGAATTTCATCCTGCTCTCCTAAGAATTCGTTACGACTAGCGAAATTGCGCGAGGAACCGCAAGTCGTTGTCGAAGAACAGACGCAAGTCGTTCACGCCGTAACGCAGCATGGCCAGACGCTCAACGCCCATGCCGAAGGCAAAGCCCGAGAACTCTTCCGGATCGATCCCGGACATGCGCAACACGTTCGGGTGAACCATGCCGCAGCCCATCACTTCCAGCCAGCCAGTCTGTTTGCAGACGCGGCAGCCTTTACCGCTGCACATCACGCATTCCATGTCGACTTCGGCGGAAGGCTCGGTGAACGGGAAGTACGAAGGACGGAAACGCACGGCCAGTTCTTTTTCGAAGAACACCCGCAGGAACTCTTCGATCGTGCCTTTGAGGTCGGCGAAGTTGATATCGCGATCGACCAGCAGGCCTTCGACCTGGTGGAACATTGGCGAATGGGTGATATCGGAGTCGCTGCGGTACACACGGCCTGGGCAGACGATGCGGATCGGCGGCTTTTTCGATTCCATGGTGCGGACCTGTACCGGCGAGGTATGGGTGCGCAGCAACATATTGGCGTTGAAATAGAAGGTGTCATGCATCGACCGGGCCGGGTGGTGGCCTGGGATGTTGAGCGCCTCGAAGTTGTGATAGTCGTCTTCGACCTCAGGGCCTTCGGCAATGCCGTAGCCAATATGGGTGAAGAACTGTTCGATACGTTCCAGAGTCCGGGTTACCGGATGCAGACCACCGGAGGTCTGACCACGGCCCGGCAGGGTCACGTCAATGGATTCGGCAGACAGTTTGGCAGCCAGTTCGGCTTCCTCAAACAGAGCCATGCGCGCATTGAGAACGCCTGTGACACGTTCCTTGGCAACGTTGATCAGGGCGCCGACCTGCGGACGCTCTTCTGCCGGCAAATTCCCCAGGGTCTTCATCACCTGAGTCAATTCACCCTTTTTGCCAAGGTATTGAACCCGGATTTGCTCCAGGGCATTGATATCTTCAGCGCTTTGCACAGCCTCTAGTGCTTGAGAGACCAGCGCATCCAGGTTTTCCATGTACAGACTCCAGATACAAAATAGGGGAAGAGCTTGAAGGCTCTTCCCCTATTTAAGACGTTTACCACCTGGCCCCACGGAGGTGGGGCCGGGTGATTGTCGGGGGTACTTAAGCCAAGGTGGCTTTAGCTTTCTCGACAATCGCAGCAAACACCGCTTTTTCGTTCACTGCCAGATCAGCCAGAACCTTACGGTCGATCTCGATGGACGCTTTTTTCAGGCCAGCGATGAAACGGCTGTAGGACAGACCGTTAACACGAGCACCAGCGTTGATACGAGCGATCCACAGAGCGCGGAACTGACGTTTTTTCTGACGACGGTCACGGTAGGCGTATTGGCCTGCCTTGATTACCGCTTGCTTGGCAACACGGAATACGCGGGAGCGTGCGCCGTAGTAGCCTTTAGCAAGTTTCAGAATTTTTTTGTGACGTTTACGGGCAATGACGCCACGCTTTACACGAGCCATGAGTTACTTCCTCTATTCTTGATCCAAAAATTAACGAAGGCGCAGCATGCGCTCGACTTTTGCCACGTCAGACGGATGCAGCAAGCTGCTACCGCGCAGTTGACGCTTACGCTTGGTCGACATTTTGGTCAGGATGTGGCTCTTGAAAGCGTGCTTGTGCTTGATACCGTTAGCAGTTTTCAGAAACCGCTTAGCAGCACCACTTTTGGTTTTCATCTTTGGCATGTTCGGATACTCCGCATTCAGTTGATAAACATAATCAGAAGGCCTGCCGTGCCCTGTTGATTACTTCTTCTTTTTCGGGGCGATGACCATGATCAGCTGGCGTCCTTCCATCTTAGGATGCTGTTCGACCGAACCGTACTCGAGCAGGTCAGCTTCAACCCGCTTGAGGAGTTCCATCCCCAGCTCCTGGTGGGCCATCTCACGGCCGCGGAATCGCAAGGATACCTTGGCCCTGTCCCCGTCACTCAGGAAACGTACCAGGTTGCGCAGTTTTACCTGGTAATCCCCTTCCTCCGTCCCTGGACGAAACTTGATTTCTTTTACCTGAATCTGCTTCTGGTTTTTCTTCGCCGCAGCAATCTGCTTCTTCTTTTCGAAGATCGATTTGCCGTAGTCCATCACCCGGCAAACCGGTGGGACTGCGTCTGCAGAGATTTCTACCAGATCAAGCTTTGCTTCTTCAGCAATACGAAGCGCTTCATCAATCGAGACGATGCCAATCTGCTCGCCATCAGCGCCAATTAACCGAACCTCGCGTGCCGAGATATTCTCGTTGATCGGGGCTTTCGGTGCAGCTCGTTTATCTTGTCTCATTTCACGCTTAATAATAATTACTCCGAATCTGGGCGACCACGCCGGGAAACCGCTTGCGCGAGAAACTCAGCGAACTGGGCGACGGGCATCGAGCCCAGGTCAGCACCTTCACGAGTACGCACAGCGACAGTCTGCATCTCGACTTCCTTATCCCCAATAACCAAGAGATATGGAACCTTGAGCAAAGTATGCTCGCGGATTTTAAAGCCGATCTTTTCATTTCTCAAGTCGGACTTGGCACGAAACCCGCTTTCGTTGAGAGTTTTTTCGACCTGAGCGACGAAATCTGCCTGTTTATCAGTGATATTCATGATCACTGCCTGGGTTGGCGCCAGCCACGCAGGGAATGCACCTTCGTAGTGCTCGATCAGAATCCCGACGAAACGCTCGAACGAACCGAGTATCGCACGGTGCAACATCACCGGATGCTTGCGGCTGTTGTCTTCGGAGACGTATTCGGCCCCCAGACGCACAGGCAGGTTGAAATCGAGCTGCAAGGTACCACACTGCCACACGCGGCCGAGGCAATCTTTCAGCGAGAATTCAATCTTCGGACCGTAGAACGCACCCTCACCCGGCTGCAGATCGTACGGCAGGCCAGCGCTATCAAGGGCTGCAGCCAGGGCTGCTTCGGCGCGATCCCACAGCTCGTCGGAACCGACGCGTTTTTCCGGACGAGTGGAGAGTTTCATCTCGACATCGGTAAAGCCGAAGTCGCGGTAAACATCCATGGTCAGCTTGATGAACGCAGCGGATTCAGCCTGCATCTGCTCTTCGGTACAGAAGATGTGGGCGTCGTCCTGAGTGAACGCGCGCACACGCATGATGCCGTGCAACGCACCCGACGGCTCGTTACGGTGGCAGGCACCGAACTCAGCCAGACGCATCGGCAGCTCACGGTAGCTCTTCAGGCCCTGGTTGAACACTTGCACGTGGCAAGGGCAGTTCATCGGCTTGATGGCGTAGTCGCGGCTTTCCGACTCAGTGGTGAACATGTTGTCGGCGTAGTTGGCCCAGTGCCCGGATTTCTCCCACAGGCTGCGGTCAACGACTTGCGGCGTCTTGATCTCGAGATAGCCGTTGTCGCGCTGCACCTTGCGCATGTACTGCTCGAGTACCTGGTACAGCGTCCAGCCATTCGGGTGCCAGAACACCATGCCCGGCGCTTCTTCCTGAGTGTGAAACAGGCCCAGGCGCTTGCCGATCTTGCGGTGATCGCGCTTTTCAGCTTCTTCGATACGCTGGATGTAAGCAGCCAGTTGCTTCTTGTCTGCCCACGCGGTGCCATAAACGCGCTGCAATTGCTCGTTCTTGGCATCACCGCGCCAGTAGGCGCCGGACAGCTTGGTCAGCTTGAAGGATTTCAGGAAGCGGGTGTTCGGCACGTGCGGACCGCGGCACATGTCGACGTATTCTTCGTGATAGTACAGGCCCATGGCCTGCTCGTTCGGCATGTCTTCGACCAGACGCAGCTTGTAGTCCTCGCCACGGGCCTTGAACACTTCGATCACTTCGGCACGCGGAGTGACTTTCTTGATGACGTCATATTCTGTATCGATCAGCTGTTGCATGCGCTGTTCGATGGCCGCCATGTCGTCCGGAGTAAAAGGACGCTCGAAGGCGATGTCGTAATAGAAGCCTTCGTCGATAACCGGCCCGATGACCATTTTTGCAGTCGGGTACAGCTGCTTGACCGCATGGCCGACAAGGTGGGCGCAAGAGTGGCGAATGATCTCCAGCCCCTCTTCATCCTTTGGCGTGATGATTTGCAGCGTCGCGTCGCTGTCGATGATATCGCAGGCGTCGACCAGCTTGCCGTTGACCTTGCCGGCCACGGTGGCCTTGGCCAGACCTGCACCAATGGATGCGGCGACCTCGGCTACGGAAACCGGGTGATCGAATGAACGTTGACTGCCGTCGGGAAGAGTAATAGTTGGCATGGCGCCTCCTCTCCTAGTGGTGACCCCTACCAAAGGTCACGTGGGTTGGGATGAGCCAGTACAAGATCCGATCCAGGCCATTCAATGACGAACGCCTGCCTTACAGCGGCAGGAGCCTTGCGGCCAACCGGAAAACCGAACCAGAGTGACTGGGATTCAAATCAGAAAATTCGTGCACTGCCGCTACCGGGACTGAAGGTCATCCGGAGCCTGCGAACGCCCGAGCGAGGCATGCTAGCACAGATGAACGGTCACCGATGCACTCTGGCTTTTACCGAGAGGCAAATCGTCTGTTTTATGCCAGAGTGCTGAACTTGATTGGCCTTCCGGCCCTCAGATAACAAGACATTGACCCACAAGGAGCATCCTCGCATGCGTCTTAATACCCTGCTTGCTGCAGTCGCCCCCCTCGTTTTGCTGCTGCCGCTGAGCGCCCACGCTGACTGGCCAAAGGGCGAGCGTGAGAAATACATGGCTCAGTGCACCCAGGCGGCCACTCCGCAAATCGGTGCCGCTGCCGCAAAATCCCACTGCGCGTGCGGTGCCGATGCCATCAAGTCCTACCCGGCCAGCGACATTCAGGCATTGATGGACAACAAGGCCACGCCTGAACTGCAACAGAAAGCCTTGGGGCAAATTGCCAAATGCAAGGCCAATACCCCGGCGAAAAAATGATGAAACAGGCCTTTTCACTGCCCCCAGCACTGCTGAAAAGCATCTGAATCAGGCCTTTTCGTACGATTTATGCAGGTTTTACAGGTTTTTTTGTTGTCTTTATTTTTCGCTCGAGGCCTTATAAACCGGGGCCTCCAGCCGAAACAGGCAGTAAAGAAAACACGACTGATTGGCAAACAGCACGTCCGGGGGGCTACCAAAGCGAACATTTCGACTATGATACCCCGGTGTGCCCAGTTGGCCTGAGCAGCACAGTACTACTGAAAATATATGTTTCTTGGAGATACACCATGTCTAATCGCCAAACCGGCACCGTTAAATGGTTCAACGATGAAAAAGGCTTCGGCTTCATCACTCCTCAAGGTGGCGGTGACGACCTGTTCGTACACTTCAAAGCTATCGAAACTGACGGTTTCAAAAGCCTGAAAGAAGGCCAGACCGTTTCCTTCGTGGCTGAGAAAGGCCAAAAGGGTATGCAAGCTGCACAAGTTCGCCCAGAGTAATTTCCCGGCGCACTAAAAAAACCCCGTCCATGTGACGGGGTTTTTTATGGGTGAAACAAAAGCCCGAAGGCTCAGCCGCAGTTGACGCGGGTGATCACCAGGTTCTGATCGGTATTCAGGTTAAGGCGATCGGAACGGTACTCCAAAGTAATCATGTCATTAGGCTTGAGGAAGCGGGCGTTCTGCGCACCGGCTTTCTTGCGTGCCTGCTCCAACAGCTCCGGCGAAGCTTTCTTGCCGAGAGCGAACTCCGCTGCCGATGCTTCACAACGACCATGTCCGGCCTCAGTCGCCACGGGTTCCTTCTGCGACTCGCTGGAGGTCGTAGAGCAACCAGCCAACAGAGCAACGGCCATCAGTGCACCCAGTGACGCGAACTTCCAAGGCATTGAAGCCTCCTTATTTCAATTTTGAGCAGAGATCGTGCGACCGCCAATACGGCGTTTGGTTTCACGGTGAGTGCTATCACCCTGCCCCACGATCGGAAAAACGCCGAGTGTGCCTGAGCAACACCTGAAGCATCACCCCGTAAAACGTCACTGAATATTAATGACGCTCAGTAGACATCAATGTAGTCGTAAGGCGGATTCGGCCAGTTGTCCTTGAGCGCATTAAAAATCTGCATGACCCAGACTTCGTCGCTGGCTGCGACATTTCCCACGTATCCCGAGCCTTTTGCCCAGGTCTCCAGACGAAACAGCAGGCCATCGATGTCCTGACCGCCAGTGACACCCGAAGAGATATAGGCAATCCCGCCCTTGGTCACGCGCAGTTGGGTGTGTTCGTCATCACTGGCCGACGCCAGCATCCGGCGGACAGCATCAAGGGTCAGGCCGTCGGGACTATTCAAATCGATCTGCACAGCGCAATCCTTGTTTTTTTTGCGGAAACGACCAAGTGTCGCATAGCCCTGCGCTCATGCCTAAGTCGCAGTGCCAAACGCTCGGCAAAGTGGTTAACTCAAAACTCCGATCCCGCGACCGAGCCTTGCCATGACCACCGTAAGCATTACCGCCGACATCAAGGCCACCTGGCCACAAGGGCACAGTTCTTACAGTCCGGGCAGTCCGGAGGAATTGGCATTGATCAGCATTGACTTGCTGGTGAAGACGCTGGGAACGCAAGGCGCGCAGTCATTCATCGCCCAGTTGTTCGAGAAGTATCCAGATGACTTCAAAGGAACATCGGACACCGAGAGGGAGTAAAAGCCCGCAAGCTGGCACCTGCGGGCATATGGCTTACTTCAGACGTTTGAGACGTTCGGTCAGCAGATCGAAGAAGCCCTGGGCATCGCCGTCTCCACCCAGAAGGCGTTCTTCGGCGCCTTGAGGCCGTCATACCAGTCGACAATGGTCTGGCCGAAGGTCGGGCCTTCGCGGCTGTCGACCACCACATTTACCGACCGGCCAGTGAACAGCTCAGGCTTGAGCAGATAAGCCACGACGGTGGCGTCATGCACCGGGCCACCCGGAATGCCGTAGTGCTCCATATCGCCTTTGATGTACTCGTTGAGGATGTCGCCGACAATCTTGCTCGCATTGTTGTTCAGCGCCGCAATCTGCTTCAGGCGCGCATCGCTGGTCAGGATCTTGTGGGTCACGTCCAGCGGCAGGTAAGTCAGTTTCACGCCACTTTTGAGCACCACTTCCGCTGCTTGCGGATCGGCGTACAGGTTGAATTCGGCCACTGGCGTGATGTTGCCGCCATTGAAGTGGGCGCCACCCATGATCACCACTTCCTTGATCCCCTGAACGATCTCCGGCTCCTGGATCAGCGCCAGAGCCAGATTGGTCTGCGGGCCGAGCATCGCGATGGTGATGCTGTGCGGCTTGGCTTTTTTCAGGGTGTCGATCAGGTAGTTGACCGCATTGCCTTTGGCCAGGCCTTTTTTCGGCTCGTGCACGGTGACACCCGACAGGCCTTCCTTGCCATGGATGTTTTCGGCGTAGATCGGCGTGCGCATCAGCGGTTTCGGCGCGCCGGCGTACACCGGAATCTCTTCCCGCCCTGCCCACTCACGGGCCAACCGCGCATTGCGCGAAGTCTTGTCCAGACGCACATTGCCGGCCACGGTGGTCAACGCGCGAATGTTCAGTTCTTCCGGTGAGGCCAGGGCAAACAACAGGGCGACCACGTCGTCGGCGCCCGGATCGGTGTCGATGATCAGGTCGATTTTTTCCGCCGCCTGGGCGCCGGTCGCGGTTATTACGGACAAAAGCAGCAGACTCCGAATCAATTGATGCATTTTTTGAGCATAGCGGTGCATGGCGCATTCCTTGTGCAGATGAAATCAAAAGGGGCGAACCCTGTTTAGAACGTAACTCCAGACACCAGCACGATGTTGCAGTACGGCTGGCATTCGCCCGTACGAACAATCGCTCGTGCCTGTCGACTGAGTACTTTGAATTGCTCGTGACTGAGCAGGTCACGCCGCCCCAGTGAGCCTTCGTCATTCAGCTCGTCCAGCGTGGAAAGCGCGGTCGGTTGCTTGTCGAAAATCTCCTTGGCCAGTGCGTGGCTTTCCACCTGCATCTCGCTGAGCACGACTTTCAGGGTGCTGACGAAATCCGGAACGCCGTGCGTCAACGCCAGGTCGATCAACTCGACACCCGGCGGTACCGGCAGGCCGGCATCGCCGATCACGACCATGTCGCCGTGGCCGAGGGAAGCAATCAGCCGCGACAGGGCGACATTGAGCAAAGGAGTCTTTTTCATGCGGGTTTGAATGCCTGTACGTCGGAGGTAGTGGGAATGGACGGCTGGGCACCTGCCCGGGTAACCGACAGGGCCGCAGCGACCTGCCCGAAACGAATGGCCTCGGCCTCGGTTTTGCCGGCCGCCAGTGCCGCCGCAAATCCGCCGACAAAGGTATCCCCGGCGGCAGTGGTATCGACAGCCTTCACTTTGGGTGCAGGAAAATGCTGGTAACCCGTGCCGTTGGCGAACAATGAGCCTTGAGCCCCCAGCGTGATGATGACCTTGCCGGCGCCCAGTGAAATCAGGTGCGCAGCGGCTTTTTCAGCGCTCTCCAGCGAATCCACCGGCAAACCGCTTAGGGCGGCGGCCTCGCTCTCGTTGGGAATCAGGTAATCGATGGCGGCAAACCAGTCCGCCGGCAGCGGGCGACTGGCCGGCGCCGGGTTGAGGATGACCGTCTTGCCCAGTTCACGTCCGCGTTTCAACGCATGGCCTACCGTGGCATCGGGGATTTCCAGCTGGCAGATGATCACGTCGGCCGCTTGCAGCACGGCGTCGAACCGGTCGATGACCGCCGGAGTCATCGAACCATTGGCACCGGCCACGATGACAATCGCGTTCTGACTGTTGTCATCGACCACGATCAGCGCCACGCCACTGGAATCCTCCACCACGCTGACCGCCCGACAATCGATCTGCTCGGCCAGCAACGCGTCGCGCAACTGCACGCCATAGTCATCGTTGCCGACACAGCCGACCATCGACACCTTCGCACCCAGCCGCGCAGCAGCCACCGCCTGATTGGCACCCTTGCCACCGGACACGGTTGCGAAGGAATGGCCGATCAGCGTCTCACCACCCCGGGGCAAGCGCGGCGCCCGGGTGACCAGATCCATGTTCAGGCTGCCTATTACCACTACATTTGCGGACATACATCACTACTCTTCAATTCGTTTCAGCGGTATTCGGTGAACACGCCGGACAGCGGTGCAGTCGATTCGCGCAGGACAATACTCGGGGTCACGATCCGCTGATCCGTCGCCAGACCCGGCGTAGCAATTCTTCGCAACAAGACTTCCGCCGCCATCTCACCCAACTGAAGGATCGACTGGCCCACAGTCGTCAGCGCTGGATACACGTAACGACTCATCTGGATATCGTCGAAGCCGATCACCGACAGTTCGGCGGGCACGCGCACGTTGCGTTCCGCAGCGGCCCGCAACACACCTATGCCAATCATGTCGTTACCGGCGAAGATCGCGCTCGGAGGGTTACGTTCAAGCAGGATGGAAGCAGCGTTGTAACCACCAGTGCTGGTGAAGTCGCTTTCCAGCATGCGCGACGGGGACACTTCAACACCCGCCTCTTTCAGCGCTCGAGCAAAACCGGCCTGACGCATTTGCGCAACACTGGTGCTGGCCGGACCACCGATCGTGGCGATGTCGCGATGACCAAGCTCAAGCAGATGCCGCGTCGCGAGGTACGCGCCATATTCGTGATCGATGCGCACCAGGTCGGCGTCCACGCCTTCGAGTCCACGGTCGACGATCACCATCGGCGTCTTTACGCCCGCCAGTCCTTGCGCCAGACCGCTGTCGCCACCCGCCGAGGCAACGATCAAGCCGTCGATGCGCTTTTCCAGCAGGACCCGCAGGTAGCTGCGCTGCTTGTCCGGGTTGTCGTCGGAGTTGCAGAGAATCACGCAGTAGCCGTTACGCTCGCAGTAATCCTCGATCCCGCGCGCCAGTTCGGCGAAGTACGGGTTGAGGCTGTTGGGCACCAGCAAGCCAATGGTGGCGGTGGTTTTCGCTTTCAGCGAACGGGCCACCGCGCTCGGCACATAGTCGAGGCTCTTGATTGCCGCCTCGACCTTGAGCCGCACCTCTTCACTCACCGGTCGGGTCTTGTTTACTACATGGGACACGGTCGTGTAGGAAATTCCTGCAAGTGCCGCCACATCCTTGATCGTTGCCATTTATCAGCCCCGTCGGCTTGCGCGTTGACTGCGATAGGTGTCGAGCACCACGGCGATCACGATCACCGCACCGGTGATGACGCGCTTGGTCGGCTCGGTCGCGCCAATCTGCGCCAGACCCGCCGCCAGCACGGAGATGATCAACACACCGAAAAAGGTGCTGATCACCGAACCACGCCCCCCCATCAGGCTGGTGCCGCCGATCACCACGGCAGCGATGACTTGCAGCTCAAGGCCGGAACCAGCATTCGGGTCGGCCGCTTCCAGTCGGGAAATCTGGAACAGCGCTGCGATGCCGGCAAGCAGACCCATGAGGCTGAACACCAGGATCTTGTAGGGCTTTGGATTGATCCCCGCCAGACGCACCGCTTCTTCGTTGGTGCCAATGCCGATCAGGTAGCGACCGAACACGGTACGGGTCAAAACGGCCTGGGCAATGAAGATGACCAGCAAGGCAATGATGAACGACGGCGAAATACCGAAGGCGATCGGGTTCGACAGCCAGGCGAAGGAATCACCGATGTAGGCGGTACGCGAACCGGTCATCTGATAGGCCAGACCACGGGCCATCTCCAGCACACCCAGAGACACGATGAACGACGGAATTCGCCACGCCACGGTAATCGAGCCGGTAACCGTGCCGGCCAACGCGGCAACGGCCATACCCAACAAAGCAGCCGGCAATACGCTCCAGCCCCAGCCGAGGATTGCAACGCTGACAGTGGATGCTGCGAGCGCCAGTACCGAGCCTACCGACAGGTCGATCCCGCCGATGATCAGGACAAACGTCATGCCCACCGCCAGAACCATCAGGTCGGGAATCTGGTTGGCCAGGGTGCTGAAGGTGTTATACGACAGGAAATGGCTGCTCATGACCGAGAACAGCGCAATCATTGCCAGCAACGCGCCGGCCAGGCCCAGGTAAGTGCCGAGGCCGTAGAAATTGCCGCTGGATTTGCCTGCGGAAGATGCAGTTTTCATGGGAGGTCCCTAGGCGCTGCTTCGTTGAGCAACGCATCACGTTTCTGGTAGCCGGCGAACGCGGCGGCAAGCAAGTCATCCTGGGTCCAGCTGTCGCGCTCGAACGTGTCGATCAGGCGCCCCGCCGACAACACGCCGATGCGGTCGCAGATCAGCATCAGCTCGCGCAAATCGCTGGACACCACAACCAGCGCTTTGCCCTGACGGGTCAGTTCGCCGAGCAAGGCATAAATATCGAACTTGGCGCCGACATCGATACCACGAGTCGGCTCATCGAATAGCAACACCGAACAGTCGCGCTCGAGCCAGCGACCGATCACCACCTTTTGCTGATTGCCGCCGGACAGCTCCGACACCAACTGCGTCGGGCTGGAACTGCGGATACGCATCGCGTCGATCTGCCGCTGCGCGAGCTTGGTTTCATCGCCGTTGTTGACGAACCCGCCGCTGGAAATCTCCGGCATGTTGCCCAAGGCAATGTTGGCGCTGATCGATTGGCTCAGCAGCAGGCCTTCGCCCTTGCGATCTTCGGTGATCAAGGCGATGCCATTGCGCACGGCGTCGACTGGCGAGCGAATGCTCACCACCTGGGCCGGAGAACCGAGTGCCACCGTGCCGCTGTCCGCGACATCGGCGCCGAAGATCAGCCGCAAAAGTTCGGTGCGCCCTGCCCCGATCAGACCCGAGATGCCAAAAATCTCACCGGCGCGAACCTCAAAGGACACGTCGCGCACCTTGTCGGAGCGGGTCAGGCCTTTGACCGTCAGGGCCGGCGCGCCGATATTACGAGCCCCGAGATCGATATGCTCGCCCAGCTCGCGACCGACCATCAGGGTGACCAGTTGCTCGCTGTTGTAATTGGCCATCGGCTCGACGCACACTAGGTTGCCGTCACGCAGCACGGCAATGCGCTGAGCGACCCGGGCCAGTTCTTCGAGGCGATGGGAGATGTAGATGATCGAGACGCCACGCGCCTGCAGCCGGGTGATCTGCTCAAAGAGCATCTCGACCTCACGGGCGGTCAGCATCGCGGTCGGTTCGTCGAGGATCAGCACGTGGCAATCGCCGATCAGGTTACGGGCGATTTCGACCATTTGCTGGTGACCGATACCCAGCTCGCCGACCAGTGTGTCCGGATCGATGGCATCGAGGCCGACTTGAGCCATGGCTTCGATCGCGGCCTTGCGCAGCTGCTTGCGGCTGATCCAGCCACCGTTGCTCGGCAGATTGTCGAGGAACAGGTTCTCGGCCACCGACAGCGTCGGCAGCAGATTGAGCTCTTGCATGACCATGCGCACACCCAGCTCTTCAGCCTGCGTGCGACTGCCGGGGCGATACTCCTTGCCCTGGAATTGCATCTGGCCGGTGGTGGGTGTGACCAGCCCGCCGATGATCTTCGACAGGGTGCTTTTGCCGGCACCGTTCTCACCGGTCAGCGCCAGCACTTCACCGCGCATCAACGTCAGGTCGATGCCGGTCAGAACCGGTTGCGCATAGGTCTTGCCGATACCGCTGACCGAGAGGACAGCGTTCGGAGCGGAAACTGACATAAAAATCTCCATGCGCTCGCCCGGACGGACGAGCGCCATTGTGTCGCCAGTGGACTTACTTGGTGACCAGCTCGACCGGCGTTTCGATCACACCGTTCGCACCACTGTCGACTTTCTCGCCCTTGATGATTTTCAGCGCGGTCTCGATGCCAAACACCGCTTGCTTCGCGGCGAACTGGTCAGCAGTCGCCAGAACACGGCCGTCCTTCAGCATGGGTTTGATGGCATTTATGTTGTCGTAACCGACAACCTTCACCTGACCGGCCTTGCCGGCAGCGCGCACGGCGGAAACGACGCCCACGGCCATGCTGTCGTTACCGGCCAGCAGCGCCTTGACGTCCGGGTATTCGCTGAGAATCGAAGCGGCCACCTTGTTGCCCTTGTCGATTTCCCAGTCACCGGACTGCAGGGAGACAACCTTGATCTGTGCAGCCTCCATCGCATCCTTGAAGCCAGCGGTACGCTGCTGGGCGTTGGTCGTCGTGGAGACACCTTCAATGATGCCGACTTCGTCACCGGCCTTCAGTTGCTTGGCCAGGTACTCACCCACCAGACGCGCGCCTTTGCGGTTGTCCGGGCCTACGAACGGAACGCTGATGTTCTTGCTTTTGATCACAGCCGGATCGAGTTGGTTATCGATGTTGATCACGGTGATACCGGCATCGAACGCCTTCTTGATCACTGGCACCATCGCCTTGGAATCAGACGGTGCGATGACCAGTGCGTTGACCTTCGCCAGAATCATCTGCTCGACGATGCGCGTCTGCCCCGCCGTGTCGGTTTCGTCCTTGATGCCGTTGGAGATCAGGTCGAAATCGGCGGAATGTTCTTTCTGGTAGGCCTTGGCGCCATCTTCCATGGTCAGGAAGAACTCGTTGGCCAGGGATTTCATGACCAGGGCGACTTTTGGTTTTTCAGGGGATTCGGCGAAAGCCGAAGAGACAGGCAGTGCGGCGGATGCGGCAGCCAGCATGGCGACAGCAAGAAGACGTCCAGCGAATGGCAGCTTCATGGGTTCACTCCGATCTTATGATTATTGTGAGCAACGCTTGCACTGGCGTAAGCTCGCTGCACCCCACGACAATTCAATCTATCGCGAAGGCCGCGCAAACGTTTGCGTAGACCGAACTATGCGAATCCTGCCGACATTTGTCAACGACTGAAGATCTGCTTTTTTTGTAGGGCGAATAACCGTCATCGCCCCTTTTCCTACGCGGTCGTGTTGATCACACCGCCGCTGCCAGAACCCTTGGCCATCTCACGAACCAGGTTGCCGGCCACTTCCATGAGGGCTGCGTTGGTGTCTGCGATCTGCCCCTGAATCGACATCACAACAGTCGTCTTGGCTTCTTCGGTCGGATAACTCGCTGCCTGCGCGGCAGCCAATTGCTGCTGCTGCTCCTGCAATTGCTGCTGCAATTCCTTCATGCGCTTGAGCAGTATTTTTATCGTGATGCTTTGATTGCCACTGCTCTCGGCCGGCGCCTCTTCCTGCACGGGGCCGCCACCGGTTCTGACTTCCTTGGTTTCGCCCGCGTCTTTACCCAGCGCCTCGGCCGATGCTTGCTCGTTCGCCTCGCTCAGGGCATTGATCGTCGCGGCCGTTTTTCCGCCGATAGTGACCGCGCCGGGATTTGGCAAACCGATAGTCAATGACATTTGAACTCCTGAAAAATTGGATCCCTATCAAGGCGCATCGGCCAGCGCGCCGTTTTCTTTAGCAGAGATCTGAAAAGCGGCCAGTTCAGTTTACGGACGAGGTGCGTAGTCCTTTTCGGTGAGCCGAACGAGAAAACATCCCGTGTTCGGAAACCCGGATGAGCGAGGGAAGCTCACAGCCACTCTTCGAATAAATCTTGATTTAAATCATAAGGTTAAACATTTCTCTCAAGCACAGTACGACTGGTACAGATCCTGCTCCCTCCCTGCACCCCTGGCATTCAGATCGGCCCGGGGCGCATCTAGATGAACCTGCATCAGCACCGTCTCACTACTAGAGAGAAAAATAATGACATCTGCTTTGAAGAGTTTCGTTCCGGGCGCTTTGGCCCTCCTGCTACTCCTGCCAACCGCCCTCCAGGCAAAAGAAGCTGAAACCCAGGCCAAGCTGGCCAACGTGGTGGTACTGGCAACCGGCGGCACCATTGCCGGCGCGGGCGCCAGCGCTGCCAACAGCGCGACCTATCAGGCCGCGAAAGTGGGCATCGAGCAATTGATCGCCGGCATTCCCGAGCTGAGCACGCTGGCCAATGTGCGTGGCGAACAGGTCATGCAAATCGCCTCGGAAAGCATCACCAACGAAAACCTCCTGCAACTGGGTCGTCGTGTTTCCGAACTGGCCGACAGCAAAGACGTCGATGGCATCGTCATTACCCACGGCACCGACACCCTGGAAGAGACTGCGTACTTCCTGAACCTGGTGGAAAAAACCGACAAGCCGATCATCGTCGTCGGCTCCATGCGCCCGGGCACCGCGATGTCGGCGGACGGCATGCTGAACCTGTACAACGCCGTGGCCGTCGCCAGCAGCAAAGAAGCTCGCGGCAAAGGCGTACTGGTCACCCTGAACGATGAAATCCAGTCGGGTCGCGATGTCAGCAAGATGATCAACATCAAGACCGAAGCCTTCAAAAGCGCCTGGGGCCCGCTCGGCATGGTGGTAGAAGGCAAATCCTACTGGTTCCGCCTGCCAGCCAAGCGCCACACCATGGATTCGGAGTTCGACATCAAAAACATCAAGAGCCTTCCTGATGTAGAAATCGCCTATTCCTACGGCAATGTCAGCGACACGGCCTACAAGGCCCTCGCCCAGTCCGGCGCCAAGGCGATCATCCATGCCGGTACCGGCAACGGTTCTGTTTCCTCCCGCGTGGTTCCGACCCTGCAAGCGCTGCGCAAGGACGGCGTGCAGATCATTCGCTCGTCTCACGTCAATGCCGGTGGTTTTGTCCTGCGCAACGCCGAACAGCCTGACGACAAATACGACTGGGTGGTTGCTCACGACTTGAACCCACAGAAAGCCCGCATCCTGGCCATGGTCGCGTTGACCAAGACTAACGACAGCAAAGAGCTGCAACGGATGTTCTGGGAATACTGATTTGACCTCGCCTGATCTTTTCCTGATCGGGCACTGACTTCACCCTTCGTCAACTTGACGAAGGGTGAAGCTTGCGCCTCCTCCAAAGAAAAATTTCACCTGAGTGACATCAAAACCGGAAAACCGCTGTCAGAGGATTTTCTTGAATTTTAAGCAGTTGCGAAAATGCCTACAGTTAAATACTGTATGCACGTACAGCTTAATAAGGATAACCTCGTGGCCACTTCCCCTGATGCTCCTGACGCTTACGAACGCATGGGCATACGCGTTCAAAAAATCATCAACTCCCCCACCGCACAAAAAGCCAAAGCCGCACTGATCTTCCGCCTTCCGGACGAGCCGGTGGATGACTGGGAGCGTTTGCTGGAAGAGATCGACGAGAACGACAACGTCACCCTCGCCTACCGCGACGATGGCGGCGTGCAGATTTTCTGGGTTGTGCCGAAGGAAGATTGATTCAATGATTCTGCGTTTTGCTGCTGTGCTGTTGCTTTTCATTTCCCTGGGTGCGCACGCCGGCGCACCGCGTACATTCACCGAGGCCAAGAAGGTCGCCTGGAAGCTGTACGCACCACAATCCACCGAGTTCTATTGCGGGTGCAAATACACCGGCAACAAGGTTGATCTGGCCGCCTGCGGCTACGTCCCACGCAAGAACGCCAAGCGGGCGTCCCGCATCGAATGGGAGCACATCGTTCCCGCGTGGCAGTTCGGCCATCAGCGTCAATGCTGGCAGGAAGGCGGTCGCAAGAATTGCACCCGCTACGACCCGAGTTATCAGAAAGCCGAAGCCGACCTTCACAACCTGGTGCCGAGCATCGGCGAGGTGAATGGCGACCGCAGCAATTTCAGCTACGGCTGGCTGCCGGTCGAAAAAGGTCAGTACGGCTCCTGCCTGACTCAGGTCGACTTCAAGGCGAAGAAGGTCATGCCCCGCCCTTCGATCCGCGGCATGATCGCCCGCACCTACTTTTACATGAGCAAACAATACGGCTTGCGCTTGTCGAAGCAGGATCGGCAACTGTACGAAGCCTGGGACAAGACTTATCCGGTGCAAGACTGGGAACGTCAGCGTAACCAGAGCGTGGCCTGCGTGATGGGACGCGGCAACGAATTTGTCGGCCCGGTGAACCTGAAAGCCTGCGGTTGATATCCTGATCAAAAGAAAAGGCCTTGAGCGACAAACTCAAGGCCTTTTTTGTGCTCAGCCGCCGGACTTGTTGTAACGCCAGTAGCCCATCAGATTGAGCGACTCGCGCGGGATGCCACGCTCCTTGATCAAGTACTTGCGCAGACTCATGACAGCGGTGGATTCTCCAGCGATCCAGCCATAGAATCCCTCGCTGGCCGTTTCGGCGATCTCCCACAGAATCTCTTCTTCAATGTCGACATCCGCCAGCTCGACCGCCTGCCCCGCCGGCGATGCATCGACAGGCAACGTCGCCTGCCGCACGGCTTCCACCATCAACGTGCCGGCAGCTGCGTGATCGCGGATCAGCCATTGCACCGAAAGCCCGGGCCAGTCAGGAACCGCCAACATGTCTTCACGACTGTCGACCTCAAAAAACGCCTGAGCCTGCGGCGGTTCAGCCAGTGCCGCCAGTTCTTCCAGAATTCCCATGGCGGCCGGCAACGCTGTGGCATCGGCGACCAGAAGAAGTTGCTTGAGCGTTTGCGGAGGTTTCCATTCAAATCCCCCCGCCTCTTGTGCAGAGAATCGGCTGTCGGGCGCCAGAATCTGCATCGACTCGCCAGGTTGCGCTCGCAACGCCCAACGGGAGGCGGGGCCGGTTTCGCCATGCAGGACAAAATCGATATCGACTTCACCTGACTCTGCGCGCAAATGACGGATGGTGTAGGTGCGCATCGCCGGGCGACGATCGATCAGCATCGAGCGGAAACGGGCGTACCACCCCTCGCCCTGAGAAAGCTTGGCGGGTGAGCCGTCTGCGGCAGGAAAAAACAGCTTCACTCGCTGATCCGGCGCCCAGGTCGCCATCTCGGTGACCGTGGGGCTTGAGAGCGTGATCCGCATGAGATGCGGGCTCAACTGCTGCTTGTGACGCAAAACAACGTCGAACAACTTGTAAGGATTGGCGGAGGCCATGCGGAGCTCCTTCTGAGTATCTTCAGTGACTCCTTGAAAACGAATCACGGGGGACACCCTTTAGTCAGCTCCGCCGAACGGATCGTTTACTGGGCCGCCGTGCGCTCGACCACCAGCGTTTCGATGTTCTGCTTCTTCGCCTTGACCAGCGCCGCATTCACATCCGCCTGACGCGCCTCTGCGTCAGCCTTCGAATTGAAAGGGCCGAGGAGGATCCGGGTCTTGCCGCTGGCGTCCTTGATGACACTGGCCACAAAACCATGCTCGATCAGCCAGCCACTGAGGTCGCTGACGGCCTGAGGGGTTTCACCGCGCACTTCCAGATCCCACTGCGGGCCCACCGCAGCAGGCGCCGTTACCACCGCCGGTTTCGGCTTTTGCGCATCCACACTCTTGCCTTCGCCACATCCTGCCAATGCCAGTGCCGCGACTACCCAGACCAATTTGCGCACAACGCTTCCCTCTGAATTCTCAAAGCGGCGATCTTAACATTCGAGAATACTTTCCGAGCCCCGCAAATTGCGGCATAAAACTACGAGATTGATGCCGACGGCCCCTGTATAGTTACGCGCTGGGAATTAATGCCGCTGCTGCGCGTCAGAAAGAGGCACCCAAACTGTAAGACTTCGCACTAATCTATACGTACCACCGACCTCTGCACTGTCTGAATCAGGTGCCCTACAAAGCAATCAAGGAGAAGACCATGCTGATACTCACCCGCAAAGTCGGTGAAAGCATAAACATTGGTGATGACATCACGATCACCATTCTCGGCGTCAGCGGCCAGCAAGTTCGAATCGGCATCAATGCTCCGAAGAACGTTGCAGTGCACCGGGAAGAGATCTACCAGCGCATCCAGGCTGGCCTGACCGCTCCGGACAAGCCACAAACGCCCTGAGCCCTACCGCAGTCAGTAGCCAGTTCGTTTGCCTGCGCGCAATGACTGGCTAAAGATTCAAGCGCCGTATTGCCATTCCCCCACCTCCCTGGTGACGGCGCGCGCCAAGCCCCTTCCTGCCTCAACCCTTCTCGCAACCGATACTAACCGTCATTCAACGGGCTGGCTGTCGGACGTTTCCGAATAGCGGCCGGGAATCTCGCCCGCCTAGCCGAATGTAACGCCACGCACCATCCCGGTGGCCGCCACGACCATCAATATCAACAGCAGCGCTTCGGCATGACTGATCCGCGCGAATACCTTCGCACGTCCTGTATCAGGGGCAGCGCCGCGCGCCTTGGCCATGCGCCACTTGATCAGGGTGATCATCGGAACCAGCTCCAGAAGCAGAATAAGCACAAACAGCGTCATCTTCAGATGGAACAGCGGCTGGTGCAGGTAGTAGTCGGTTCCCTTCTCATAACCTCCGAAGGCGCGCATGCCGCCGGTGATGAGCAAGACCAGCGCCGAAAGCCCCCAAAGATTGTCGGCAAGCAATACGCGCCCGACCTCACCGGAGCCGGACGCCAGACGGCTGAAAGCCGTTCCACGCGTCAACACCGCCCAGAAGCCCAAGGCAAACGCCAGTAAATGAATCGCTGCAAGAAACCAATGAACCAGCATCGATGAACTCCTGTCCGGCAGAATTGAAATCAGCCAAACAGTAGTAGTCGAAAAAGTGTGGGGTTGCCTGCCACCCTTCCCGTAAAACAGAAGCGGGCGAGACGAGAGAATGGGCAAAGGTGCGGGAGAGGCAAATCGCGGGCAAAAAAAATCCCAAGCAGCTGATGGAAGCTTGGGATTTAAAAATGCATAAACCGTGGTGGTGAACGCGGGGCGGATATTACTGATTTTCCCAGTATGTAACAACGTATTTTTGATAACCGGACGGTTAATAAAATACGTAACCCCTTAAATATCCACACTATTTAAAAGGTCGCTCGCGACGGTCGGCGACGAATGGATCAAAATCCATCACGATCAATACGCGCCTGGCTCAAGAATTTTACAAAAATGAGCTCAGGATCCCCCGGATCAAGATTCTCCACCATGCCGCTGTGCTGATATCCAAGATTGGTCAGCATCTGTCGCATCGGCGAGTTGGACGTATTGGTCGACGTGAAGATCTTTTCTGCACCGGCATGCTGCTCCAGACCGCTCACGATCTGCCGCCCCACGCCGGAACGCCTGTTCGCACTGGAAACGACCACGAGAGGTATGAACCACTCTCCAAAAAAGCTTCGATCCAGGCATCCGTAGCCGAGGGGAGCGCCAGGATCGTCCGCCTCGCAGACAACCCAGCACGCCTCTGCCCTGACGGCCCTCGTGATGTACTCGCGACGGCAGCTATCTTTTTCAGCGACTGGATCAATCTTCAACAGGCTTTCGATTTCGCCTGGACCGGCGCGCCTGAATTGGCGCCTCATGAATACACCCCTGCAAATGTACCGAAGTGTAGCTGCGGTCGACCAAACCGAAATTTTGCAAAGGTTCTGAAATCGCAGACAACAAAAAAAGGGCCCACCTTTCGGTGAGCCCTTCCAGACCGCCCAGCAGAGCGGATTTTGTTTGGTAGGCGCGATTGGACTCGAACCAACGACCCCCACCATGTCAAGGTGGTGCTCTAACCAACTGAGCTACGTGCCTGCTGTGAGGCGGCATTCTACGGAATTCCGGAGGGGTGTCAACACCTTTTTTTCACCTAACCCTATGAATATGCAAAATATTTAATTTCGACCCGACGCAAGAAGATTTCCCGGTGGCTGGCGGAGGTTTTTCAACTGGGGTAGGATCGCTGCACTCGTAAAATATATTAAACAGAGGCTGCAGGATGGCGAACACCCCTTACCCAGAGTCTTATTACGCTGCGTCGGCCAACGCCGTACCACCACGCCCTGCCCTTCAGGATGACGTGGAGAGGGATGTCTGTGTGATCGGCGCTGGTTATACGGGACTTTCCTCGGCCCTGTTCCTGCTGGAGAACGGTTTTCGCGTGACCGTGCTGGAAGCCGCCAAGGTCGGCTTCGGCGCTTCGGGGCGCAATGGCGGGCAGATCGTCAACAGCTACAGCCGTGACATCGACGTGATCGAACGCAGCGTCGGCCCGAAACAGGCGCAACTGCTCGGGCAGATGGCGTTCGAGGGCGGCCGGATCATTCGTGAGCGCGTCAGCAAGTACAACATCCAGTGCGACCTGAAAGACGGTGGCGTATTCGCCGCCCTCACCGCCAAGCAAATGGGCCACCTCGAATCGCAGAAGCGCCTGTGGGAACGCTTCGGCCATACCCAACTGGAACTGCTCGATCAGCGCCGCATCCGCGAAGTGGTCGCCTGCGATCAATACGTCGGCGGCATGCTCGACATGAGCGGCGGCCATATCCACCCGCTTAACCTGGCGCTGGGCGAAGCTGCCGCCGTGGAATCCCTGGGCGGCACCATCTACGAACAGTCACCGGCCGTGCGCATCGAACGCGGCGCCAATCCGGTCGTGCACACACCGCAAGGCAAGGTCCGAGCCAAATTCATCATCGTCGCCGGCAACGCCTACCTCGGCAATCTGGTGCCGGAACTGGCGGCCAAATCGATGCCATGCGGCACACAGGTCATCACCACCGAGCCACTGGGCGATGAGCTGGCGAAATCCCTGCTGCCGCAGGACTACTGCGTCGAAGACTGCAATTACCTGCTCGACTACTACCGCCTCACTGGCGACAAGCGTCTGATCTTCGGCGGCGGCGTGGTATATGGCGCGCGGGATCCGGCAAACATTGAGGCGATCATCCGCCCGAAAATGCTCAAGGCCTTCCCGCAACTCAAGGACGTGAAGATCGACTACGCCTGGACCGGCAATTTCCTGCTGACCCTGTCGCGCCTGCCTCAGGTCGGACGCCTGGGCGACAACATCTATTACTCCCAGGGCTGCAGCGGCCACGGCGTAACCTACACGCACCTGGCCGGCAAGGTATTGGCCGAGGCACTGCGCGGACAAGCCGAGCGCTTCGATGCGTTTGCCGACCTGCCGCACTACCCGTTCCCTGGCGGGCAACTGCTGCGCACACCGTTTGCCGCGCTCGGCGCGTGGTACTACGGACTGCGCGACAAGCTCGGTTTCTGATGAGCGAAAAAAAGGGCCGCTGAAAAGCGGCCCTTTTTACATCCAGCATCAATCACAACTGATCCCGCGCAATCCCGCTGCGAATCCGCAAGATATCCGCGAGCACCGCCAAAGCGATTTCCGACGGCGTCTTGCTGCCCAGGTTAAGGCCGATCGGTGCATGAATCCGCGCCAGCTCGCTCTCCCCCAGACCACCAATCCGACGCAAACGCTCGAAGCGCTTCTGCGACGTCTGCTGCGAGCCCATTACGCCAATGTAGAACGCTTCCGTGCGCACTGCTTCCATCATCGCCAGATCGTCGATGCGCGGGTCGTGGGTCAACGCCACCACCGCCGTATCACGGTGGCAACCGCCGTCGGCGATAAACACCGACGGCAATTGCCCGCGGATCTCCACGCCATTGAGCACCACGCCTTCCAGCACCTCATCGCGCGGGTCGCAGAGAATCACTTCAAAGCCGAGACCGACCGCGAACTCTGCACACGCCTGCGCCACGCTGGAGTATCCCGCCAACAGCAAACGCTGAGCGGCACCGATGCGGATCCGTACCCGGTCGATCTCACGCTCGATCCGCGCACCTTGTTCGCGATCGGCAAACAGGCTGCGCGCTCCGGTGGTCAGATCGACCTCGCGAATCAACCGGCGCTGCCCCAGCAACGCCGATTCGAGTTCACGCAGGTGCGCCTGCACATCGCAGCCGGCGTCAAATTTCTCTACCAGCACATCGAGAATGCCGCCGCACGGCAGGCTGACCCGCGAACGCGGATCATCACCTTCGCCATAACGCACCACGTTGATCGCATCGAGAAACGCACCTTCGGCGACACGCTCGAGAAAGTCTTCCTCGACGCAACCACCGGACAGCGACCCGATCCACTGCCCGCCATCGTTCACCGCCAGCAGCGAACCCGGCGCGCGCGGCGCCGAGCCGTAGGTGGTCAGCACGGTGCAGAGCCAGATGCGCTGCCCCGCCGTCGACCACTCCAATGCCCGCCGAACCACTTGCAGATCGAGATGCTGCATGATCAGTGCGCCTTGTGCTCGATGGACGGGGCATCAGCCTGAAGCTTCTGCACATCGCCGACCGCCAGCTCGGCCGACTGACCACCCCAACCCTGACGCAGGTAGTTCAGCAGATCGGTCAGTTGTTCGGCACTGAGCTTGTCGGCAAAACCCGGCATCGGCTGCATGTGTTCGAACCCGGCGAATTTCTGTTCGCCGATGCCATCCTCGATCACTCGCAACAGGTTGCGCGGGTCTTCCAGACGCAGCGTGGTGTTGCCACGCATGGCCACCGCAATGTGCGGCTTACCCTCGCCACCGGCCGCGTGACAACCGGCGCAGACGTTCAAGTATTCCTGACGGCCGCGTTGAGCGCTGGCACTGAGTTTTTCCACCGGCACTTCGGTCAGCTCTTTCGCCGCCGGAGGCTTGTCGCCCAGCAGGAAAGTCGCCATCGCCGCCAGATCCGGATCATTCAGGCCCTGGGTGCTGTTGTGGAACACCGGGAACATCTCGTTGAACATCGTGCCCTGGGCGCTCATGCCGTGCTTGAGGAACGTGCTCAGGTCCTGATGATTCCAGCCGCGCGCCGCCAGATCCGTCGCCAGCAGGCTCGGCGCCAGATAGCCGTTGAGGATGCCGCCGGTCAGGCGTTTGTCCAACTGCATCGCGCCCGGCAGGCCGCGTGGCGTATGGCATTCGCCGCAATGGCCGAGCACTTCGACCATGTACTGGCCGCGTTTCCAGGCCTCGCTTTTGCCTTCGGCAGATTCGAGCTTCAAGGCTTTGCCGTACATCATGTTCCAGCCGATCAGGCCCGGACGCACGTTGAACGGAAAGCTCAGGCTCGTCACCGGCGCGGCACGCTCGATTGGCTCGATGGTTTTCAGATACGCGTGAATCGCATCCGAATCCGCACGCGGCATCAAGTGATACGAGGTGTACGGCATCGCCGGATAGAGGTTCGCGCCGTCACGACGCTTGCCTTCAGTCAGCGCAGCGAAAAACTCGTCGTCGTTGTACAAACCGATGCCGTGCTCTTTGCTTGGAGTGATGTTGGTGCCATAGATCGTGCCGAACGGCGACACGATCGGCAGGCCGCCGGCAAACGGCGCGCCGCCTGGTGCCGTGTGGCACGCCATGCAGTCAGCCGCGCGGGCGAGGTATTCGCCGCGCTTGACCTGATCATCCGCGTGCACCGCCAACACAGGCGCAGCCAGCCCGACCGCCAGGGTCAGGCGGGTCAGTAATTGCTTCATGCTTAGCCCTCCTTGACCAGGCCGAGATCGGTCAGCACGTTGCGGGTGGCGTTGTAGTAACGCACGTACCCGGTACAACGGCAGACGTGATGGCCGAGGCTGTCCTCGATGACTTGCTCCAGTTTGCTTTTGACGATTGGCTGGCGTTGCAGCTTTTCCACCAGCACGGTCGCGGCGTTGACGAAGCCCGGCGCGCAGTAGCTGCACTGGAAGGCGAATTCGTCGACGAAACGCTGCTGGATCGGGTTCAGCTCGGTGACCTGGCCTTGCTCGTCACGCTTGGCGTGGCCTTCGATGGTGCGGACATTCTTGCCCTCGAAGTAATGCGCGCCAGTGATGCAGGTGCGCACTTCTTCGCTGGTGCCGTCCGGGTTGTCGACGATCACCACACATGCGTGGCAGATGCCTTGGCCGCAGCCCAGGCGCGAGCCCGTGAGGTTCTTGTATTCGTGCAGGTAATCGATCATCGGCAGGTCATCAGGGATGTCCACCGGACCGACGGATTGACCGTTGAGGGTCAGTTGAAGCGGACGGTTAGCCATTGAGGGCCTCCTTGATGCGCGCAGCAGTGATTGGCAGATCGCGAACACGTTTACCGATGGCGTGGGCCACGGCGTTACCGATGGCACCGACCACCGGGATCATCACCACTTCGGCGATGCCTTTGGACGGGTCGCTTGGGGACAGCGGCGGCAGGATTTCCGACGTCTGTTTCCACACCGCCACATGCCGCGCCATCGGCAGGCGATAACGGTTGAAGTTCCAGTCACCCTCCCCCGGCCCGCCTTCGTACAGCGGCATCTCTTCCATCAAGGCGTGACCGATGCCCATGGCGATCCCGCCTTCGAGCTGGCCACGAACCAGTTCTTCGACCAGCACCCGGCCGCATTCCAGCCACGAGTGATGGTTGAGCACTTCGACTTCTGCCGAACCTTTGTTGACCTTCAACTCGACCAGCGTTGCGACCGGGCTGTAGTAAGTCACGGCGGCGTTGTTCAACTGAACTACCGGATAGGCGATATTCTGCCGATCCAGCAGGTGGAAACCGGCGCTGGTCATCTGCGCTTTCTTCGCCTTAGGGGCGCCGTCACCGTACTTCACCGCCAGACCGTCGAGCGGCAGACGCTCGCGCACGCCGTCGATGCTGTATTCGGCTTCGGCCCAGCTCCAGCGGTTGAAACCGTGGACCGTGGCGCCGGTGACCAGACCGCGCTCGTGAGCACGCTTGGCGAGCTCTTCGAAGGTCAGTGGCTGCATGCCATTGGCGGTCAGTTTGCCGTCGACCCAATGCGCATCTTCGCGACGCACCACGTAAGGGTTGGCTTGGCCGCCGTATGGGCCCTGACGCCAGATCTCCATCGCCGCCGGCCACAGACCGTGGTTGAACAACACGCGCGCCGCTTCACGGGTGGCGTGGCTGAAGTAATAGGCGGAGTTGGTCGCGGACGAGGCCGATGCCAGCTTGCCGACCCAGCGTGGGTTACGCAGGAAGTTGTCCTGCTCGGCCTGGCTCATGATGTAAGGGTTGCCGGCGGTCACCAGCTGCATCTCATCCCACTCGGTTTCGCCGGTCTTCACGTCGTGAGCCGCGCTGCCGAGGAAATCAGCCACCACCAACGCTTGCGAGGTGGACATGCCGGTGCCGATCTCGATGCCGATGTGACGCAGGGAGATGCGCCCGTCAGCGGTGAACTCGATGCTGGCCATCGGCGCTTCGGAACCGGTGCCGAAGTCTTTCTGGCAAATGGCGAAACCCACGCCATACCAGTTGTCCGGGTCTGCTGCTTCGCGCTGCTTCTTGATCGCGTCGCGGTTTTTCCACACTTCGTGCAGCGAAGCCTTGTCGAGAATCTCGTGCAGGCGCAACGCACCGGCCGGGATCGCGCCCTGGGTGTTTTTCATCCCCGAGCGCAGCGCGTTCTTGCGGCGCAGATCAATGGCATCGACACCAAGACGATCGGCGATTTCGTCGACCATCATCTCGGTGGAGGCCATGCTCTGCAGCGTGCCGTAGCCGCGCATCGAACCCGCTTCAACGGCGCGGGAATGGTACGCGGTGACCTGCAGGTCGTTCTGCGGCATGTAGTAGATCGACTGCGCCGCAGTAGCGCCAACGGCGGCCACCGACGGGCTGTAGTTGATCCGACCGCCACCGTCGACGCTCATCTCGGCACGGAAAATCTTGAAGCTGTGATCGGTCTTGTCCACCGCCAACTGATAGCGGATGTCGAACGGGTGGCGCTTGATGCCGCTCTGGAATTGCTCGTAACGGTCGTTGGCCAGGCGAATCGGCACACCTGCGCCGTACAACGCCGCCAGGGCCGCGTAGTAGACGAAAATATTGTGGTCCTTGGAACCGTAACCGACGGTATAACCCGGGTGCATGTTCAGGTTCGCCAGGCCGAAACGCGACGGCCCGATCATCTTCGCGGTCTCGGTGGCGGTTTCCAGCGGGCACTGAGTGGCGACGACGAAATGCAGGGTCTTGGTCGCCGGGTCGTACCAGCCGTTGCCGTTGTCCGGCTCCATCGCAGCAGGTTCGATCGACGGAGTTTTGTAGCGCTCGTCGAACACCAGCCAGTTGTCCGGCGGGGTGTCGATCTCTTTTTTCATGCGGTCGGCGTAGAACAGGCCGCGTTCGGTCAGGTTGCCGTGCAGGTTCGGCTGGGAATTCCACACCGGGCGACGGTTCTTCAGCATCGGGAACAGGATCGAATCCTTGAGGCTGGCGAACTCGTCTTCGTCCGCCGACGTCGGGCCACCGACGCGCACGTAGCGGAAGCTGCCATAGGGATCGCCTTCGTAGAACGGAACTTGCGCACCGTAACGAATCGCTTTGTCATTGAATTTGAGTTTGTTCTTGGCCTGACGGAAACGCTCGAAGTCGTTCCAGATCAGGATCGCGACCGGGTGGCCGATGAACATCGGCACTTTGCCTTCCGGCAGCAGAGGATCCGGTGCGTGCTCTTCAGGGAACACGATGCCGTCCTTGTCCAGGTCGGCGGCGGTAACGATACGATCAGGCTGCAGATCGGCGCCGAGCCACGACAGGTCGTAGCCGTCGTAGATGCGGTCGGCCTTGATGGTTTTCAGCAACATGGCGTGGCCTTGCTGCTGGGGCCAGCCCGGCATGTCCTTGGAACGGATGTCGCGGGCAAACACCTTGCTGCCGCAGACCTTGGACAAGGCATCGTTACGCTGGCGCGCCTTGCCGTTGTTGCCGAGCCACTGCTCGGACGGCACGGTCACGCTGTTTTCCATCAAGGCACCGAGCGCCTGACTGCTGAGCGGTGTGAGCGTAACGCTCACACCCGCCACCAGCCCGCCCTGAAGGAACGAGCGCCGGGATATTTCACGGTTGGACATGGATCATCCTCTGGGCGGTTATGGATCCGCCCTTCTGGTTATCTACTGGGAATCTCGAGTCTTGCAGAAGCCCTTTTTGGCTAAACAAAGGGCATGATGACAGTGCAAAGCTGACCGAAAGGTTAACTTTAAAGGTTTCTGCGCTCGCAGCAAACAACCAGTTACAAAAATTTGACCAAAGAATCAAAAATCAATGCGGCATCGCATCGCAGCGACCCATGGACGCAGGGGAGATTGCCGGGCGGCATCGAACGAGCCACGACTGACGATCATCGCTGGATTTCAGAGGAGGAATGTGGGGAAGGTCAAATTTCAGACACAAAAAACCCCGGTCTTTCGACCAGGGTCTTTGCTATCGATGCCGAATCAACCAGAGGTTGCTTTCGGTGTTTCAAGGCGTTCAGTGGTCCTTGAAACAGATATGGCGCAGCGGACGGGACTCGAACCCGCGACCCCCGGCGTGACAGGCCGGTATTCTAACCGACTGAACTACCGCTGCGTATCGCTTTGAGCTGACGCTCAAGTAACTCGTTTGACTGAAAGCTTCGGTGCTTTTCAATCGCGAACCAGATAGTGTCTGACTCGTTAAATATGGCGCAGCGGACGGGACTCGAACCCGCGACCCCCGGCGTGACAGGCCGGTATTCTAACCGACTGAACTACCGCTGCGCGTCGGTGCAGGCACTTTCAGCCTACGCTCTTGCTTACGCAAGTATCTCGGGAGTGGTGGGTGATGACGGGATCGAACCGCCGACATTCTGCTTGTAAGGCAGACGCTCTCCCAGCTGAGCTAATCACCCGTTTGCATCTCCGAGGCCGCGAAATTTACGCAGGTAGCGAACCTAAGTCAATAGCAGGATTGAAGTTTTTCTAAAAAAGACGAAATTGCTTCATTCCGTATAAATCATCTTCTTGGTCATGCCGCCATCGACCACGAATTCCTGCCCCGTCACAAACCCTGCATTCTTCGACAGCAACCACGCCACCATCGCCGCCACATCCTCGACCGTCCCTACCCTGCCCGCAGGATGCTGGGCATGATCGGTATCGGTCAGCGGCTCCGCGCGCCGGGCGGATGGATCCCGCGCATCGATCCAGCCCGGACTGACCGCATTGACGCGAATCTCCGGCCCCAAGCTGATCGCCAGCGCGTGAGTCAACGCCAGCAAACCACCCTTGCTCGCCGCATAGGCTTCCGTATCAGGTTCCGACTGCGCCGCACGGGTCGAGGCCAGATTGACGATCGCCCCGTTGTGCGCACGCAGATACGGCGCGCAGTGCTTGGCCAGCAACATCGGCCCACCAAGGTTCACCGCCAGCACCCGATTCCAGTAAGCCAGATCGAGGCTTTCCAGCGTGATGTTGTGCGGATCGGCCACGGCGGCATTGCACACCAACGCATCCAGACGACCGAACTGTCCCAGCACCTCAGCGACACCCAACGCCACCTGGCTTTCGTCCGCAACGTCCATGGCGATGAACCAGGCGTTTTCGCCCAGCACTTTCGCCACTTTCGAACCCCGCGCACGGTCCAGATCCGTCAACACCACCTGCCAGCCTTCGCTGATCAGCCATGCCGCGATACCCAGACCGATCCCGCGCGCGGCACCCGTGACCAATGCAACGCGGCCATGGGTGCCAATCTTTGGCGTAGACAATTCGATCACAACGCCGCCAG
Organism: Pseudomonas sp. B21-021; assembly: GCF_024749205.1. Taxonomy (NCBI): domain Bacteria; kingdom Pseudomonadati; phylum Pseudomonadota; class Gammaproteobacteria; order Pseudomonadales; family Pseudomonadaceae; genus Pseudomonas; species Pseudomonas sp. B21-021. Next base: position 2,264,382 of record NZ_CP087192.1, on the reverse strand, counting down.
ACCGCGCGACAGGTCGGCTTGCAGGTCAGCGACGTCTTCCAGACCGACCGCAATGCGGATCAGGCTGTCACGAATCCCCGCCGCTTCACGCTCCTGCGGCGCCAGACGGCCGTGAGACGTGGTGCTCGGGTGGGTGATGGTGGTTTTGCTGTCACCCAGGTTGGCGGTGATCGAGATCAAACGGGTCGCATCGATGAAGCGCCAGGCGCCCTCTTTGCCGCCCTTGACCTCAAAGCTCACCACGGCGCCGAAGCCCTTCTGCTGACGCTGAGCCAGCTCGTGCTGCGGATGGCTCTTGAGGCCGGCGTAATGCACCTTCTCGATACCGTCCTGCTGCTCCAGCCATTCGGCCAGTTGTTGGGCGTTGGCGCAGTGCGCCTTCATCCGCAGGTTCAGGGTTTCCAGACCCTTGAGGAAGATCCAGGCGTTGAACGGGCTCAGGGTCGGCCCGGCGGTACGCAGGAAACCGACGATTTCTTTCATCTGCTCGCTGCGACCGGCAACCACGCCGCCCATGCAACGGCCCTGGCCATCGATGAACTTGGTGGCAGAGTGCACGACGATGTCTGCGCCGAGTTTCAGCGGTTGCTGCAACGCTGGCGTGCAGAAGCAGTTGTCGACCACCAGCATCGCACCCTTGGCGTGCGCGATTTCCGACAGCGCGGTGATATCCACCAGCTCAGCCAACGGATTGGACGGCGACTCGACGAACAGCAATTTGGTGCTGGACTTGATCGCTGCATCCCAGGCCGACAGATCGGCCAGCGGCACGTAATCAACTTCCACGCCGAAGCGCTTGAAGTACTTCTCGAACAGGCTGATGGTCGAGCCGAACACGCTGCGCGACACCAGCACATGATCGCCGGCACTGCACAAGCTCATCACCACCGCCATGATCGCTGCCATGCCCGTCGCCGTGGCTACGGCTTGTTCGGCACCTTCCAGCGCAGCAATTCGCTCTTCGAACGAGCGAACGGTCGGGTTGGTGTAACGCGAGTAAACGTTGCCCGGCACTTCCCCGGCAAACCGTGCGGCGGCGTCAGCGGCGGTACGGAACACGTAGCTGGAAGTGAAGAACATCGGATCACCGTGCTCGCCTTCCGGCGTACGGTGCTGACCGGCACGTACGGCCAGGGTATCGAACGCTACGCCTTCGAGGTCGCTGTCCAGCCGACCGGCATCCCATTCCTGACTCATGCTGTCACTCCTTGCCCTGTTCTCGATAAATAAAAGTCTTTTGCCAGATACAAAACCGGCCCCTAAGGGCCGGTTGAAACTCAGTTGTTGTACAGATCGATGATCGCACTGACCGCCTGGGTCTTGACCTTCGAGGCATCGTTGCGTGCCTGTTCGATCTTGTTCAGGTAAGCCTCGTCGACGTCGCCGGTGACGTACTTGCCGTCGAACACCGCGCAATCGAAGTTTTCGATCTTGATCTTGCCGCCGCCGACCGCTTCGATCAAGTCAGGCAGGTCCTGATAGATCAGCCAGTCGGCGCCGATCAGGTCAGCGACATCCTGGGTCGAACGATTGTGTGCGATCAGCTCATGAGCGCTCGGCATGTCGATGCCGTACACGTTCGGGAAGCGCACAGCCGGAGCCGCCGAGCAGAAGTAGACGTTTTTCGCGCCAGCTTCGCGGGCCATCTGGATGATCTGCTTGCAGGTGGTGCCGCGAACGATCGAGTCATCCACCAGCATCACGTTCTTGCCGCGGAATTCCAGTTCGATGGCGTTGAGCTTCTGGCGTACCGATTTCTTGCGCGCGGCCTGGCCGGGCATGATGAAGGTACGGCCGATATAACGGTTCTTGACGAAACCTTCGCGGAATTTCACGCCCAGATGGTTGGCCAGCTCCAGCGCGGCAGTGCGGCTGGTGTCCGGAATCGGGATGACCACGTCGATGTCGTGCTCAGGACGCTCGCGCAGGATCTTCTCCGCCAGCTTCTCACCCATGCGCAGACGGGCCTTGTAGACCGACACGCCGTCGATGATCGAGTCCGGACGCGCCAGGTAGACGTGTTCGAAAATGCACGGGGTCAGGGACGGATTCGTCGCGCACTGACGGGTGTGCAGCTTGCCGTCTTCAGTGATGTAGACCGCTTCGCCCGGCGCCAGGTCGCGGATCAGGGTGAAACCGAGCACGTCAAGCGAAACGCTTTCGGAAGCGATCATGTACTCGACGCCTTCGTCGGTGTGACGCTGGCCGAACACGATCGGGCGGATGCCGTGCGGGTCACGGAAACCGACGATGCCGTAACCGGTCACCATCGCCACGACCGCGTAACCACCGACGCAACGGTTATGCACGTCGGTCACGGCGGCAAACACGTCTTCTTCGGTTGGTTGCAGCTTGCCGCGCTGAGCCAGCTCGTGGGCGAACACGTTCAGCAGCACTTCCGAGTCGGAACTGGTGTTGACGTGACGCAGATCGGATTCGTAGATCTCTTTTGCCAACTGCTCAACGTTGGTCAGGTTACCGTTGTGCGCCAGGGTGATGCCGTACGGCGAGTTGACGTAAAACGGCTGAGCCTCGGCCGACGTCGAGCTGCCGGCAGTCGGGTAACGGACGTGGCCGATACCCATGTGGCCGACCAGGCGCTGCATGTGACGCTGTTGAAACACGTCACGCACCAGGCCATTGTCCTTGCGCAAGAACAACCGGCCATCATGGCTGGTCACGATACCGGCAGCGTCCTGGCCGCGGTGCTGGAGCACGGTTAGCGCGTCATACAGCGCCTGATTGACGTTCGACTTACCGACGATACCGACGATGCCACACATGCGACGCAACCCCTACTTAATGGATCTGAACTGAACAACACTCACTGAGGCGTTTTGGCCGACGGCAAGAGTTGCTCCTTGAACGGAATATCAGCGGGTACGCTGATTCCGCTGGCAAGCCACTGACTGCTCCACCCGAGAATCAGGTTCTTGGACCAGTCTGCGACCAATAGAAACTTTGGCACGAGCTGTGATTCTTTCCACCACCCGTCCTGCTGTACCGGCCCCAGGCTCAACAGCCCGACCGCCACAACCACCAGCAACACGCCACGCGCAGCGCCGAAGGCCATGCCGAGGAATCGATCGGTCCCGGACAACCCGGTGACGCGAACCAACTCGCCGATAAGATAATTGATCATTGCGCCCACGATCAGTGTGGCGACAAACATGATGGCACAGCCCGTGATCACACGAGCCGACGGTGTTTGAATGTATCCGGCGAGGTACTCGGACAGTGAACCACCGAACATCCAGGCAACGGCTCCTGCGATGATCCAGGTCACCAGCGACAATGCTTCTTTGACGAAGCCGCGGCTCAAACTGATCAAAGCGGAGATGGCGATGATTGCAACGATCGCCCAGTCAACCCAGGTAAATGGCACAGTGCAGCCTACAGACGGATAAGGCGGCGCATTTTAGCAGAGCGCAGGGCTGTCGGTAAGCTGCGAATGTCAGTGCATTTCAATCGGGGCGATAGATTTCAGCCACGCTCGGGCTGGAAGCGCACCACAAACCCCTTGAGGTTCTGCTGGCGGCTCAACAGATCGCGCAGACGATCGGCTTCGGCGCGCTCGATCAGCGGGCCGACGAACACCCGGTTCTTGCCATCGGCGGAACGGATGTAAGCGTTATAGCCCTGGCTGCGCAGGGTTTTCTGCAGGCTTTCAGCGCTGGCACGGCTCGACAGACTGGCCAGTTGCACCGACCAGCTCACCGACAGGCCATTGGCATCGACGCGGCTTTGAGTGGTATCGGGTTTGGCAGACAGCGCAGCGATCGGCTGGGCCGGGGCCGTGGTTGGCTTGACCACGGGAGCTGGAGCAGGCGTCGGTGCAACCGGTTTGGCTACAGGCGCCGGAGCCGGGGCTGGCGCGGCGGAAGCAATCGGTGCCGCTGGCGCAGCCTGCTCGGCGACTTCGTCATCGCTCGGCACTGGCTCTTGCGGCAGAACCTGCGGCTCGGGCACGGCCACGGTTTCCATCTGGATCTGCGCCACGGCAGGCGCCTGCGGTGCGGCCGGCGCATCGACGGTTACCTGACGCTGCTCATCCTGACGGGAAAACAGCATCGGCAGGAAAATCACCGCCAGCGCCACCAGCACCAGGGCACCGACCATGCGCTGTTTGTACGCTTTATCCAGCAAAGCCATTTGCCGCTTCCTCCGTGGAGCGCCGAGACAGCCATTCGAGGGCCTCGGCGACACAATAAAATGATCCGAACAGCAAGATCTCGTCGTCGCTGGTGGCCACTGCACACTGCCCTTCCAGCGCAGCCGCCACACTGTCATAAGACGTGACCGACGCGCCAAGGTTCTGCAGTGCAACATTCAATTCAGCCACCGGACGCGCACGCGGCGAATCCAGCGGCGCCACCGCCCAATGCTGGACGCTGGCATTCAATTCACCGATGACACCGTCCAGATCCTTGTCCGCCAACAGGCCGAACACCGCCAGACGCTTGCCGACCGGTGGACGCGCAGCCAGACGCCGCGCCAGATACTCCGCCGCATGCGGGTTATGGCCAACGTCCAGCAGCAGGTTCAAGCGCTTGCCGTTCCATTCGAACGAACGACGATCCAGGCGACCGACCACGCGAGTCGCCTGCAACGCCGCAACAATCTGTTTGGCATCCCATGGCAAACCGAGCAGCAGATAAGCCTGCAACGCCAGCGCGGCGTTCTCCATCGGCAGATCAAGCAGCGGCAAATCACGCAACTCGACGACCTGACCGTCAGCATTAGTGCCGCGCCACTGCCAGAATTGATCCGTGATACCCAGATCGAAATCACGCCCGCGCAGGAAGAACGGGCAAGCAAGCTCGCGCGCCTTGTCCAGCAGGGGTTGTGGAGGATTCAGATCGCCGCACAGCGCAGGTTTGCCCTGACGGAAAATCCCGGCCTTCTCGAAGGCCACCGATTCGCGGGTATTGCCCAGGTAGTCGGCGTGATCGACACCGATGCTGGTGACCAGCGCGATATCGGCATCGACCACGTTGACCGTGTCCAGACGCCCGCCCAGACCGACTTCCAGCACCACCGCATCGAGCCCGGCCTGTTGAAACAGCCAGAACGCCGCCAGGGTGCCCATTTCGAAGTAAGTCAGGGAAGTGTCGCCGCGCCCCGCCTCGACCGCCGCGAAGGCTTCGCACAGCTGCGCGTCAGTGGCTTCGACGCCATTGAGCTGCACCCGCTCGTTGTAACGCAGCAGGTGCGGAGAATTGTAGACACCGACGCTCAGGCCCTGCGCCCGCAGCAATGAAGCTACGAAAGCGCAGGTCGAACCCTTGCCGTTGGTGCCGGTGACCGTAATCACCCGAGGCGCCGGCTGGCCCAGTCCCATGCGGGACGCTACCTGTTGCGAACGCTCCAGCCCCATGTCGATGGCCGATGGATGCAACTGTTCAAGGTAGGCGAGCCACTCGCCAAGGGTGCGCTCGGTCATACGTTGGCAGGCACCGGCGGAACGACGATCGGCTCGATCGGCGCGGCAACGAAGGTCGGGGTCGGCTTGCCGGTCAGTTGCGCCAGCAGGTTGCCCAGACGCGGACGCAGTTCGCGACGGTCGATGATCAGGTCGATTGCACCGTGCTCCAGCAGGAACTCGCTGCGCTGGAAGCCTTCCGGCAGTTTTTCGCGCACGGTCTGCTCGATCACGCGTGGACCGGCGAAGCCGATCAGGGCTTTAGGCTCGCCGACGATCACGTCGCCCAGCATCGCCAGACTGGCGGAAACGCCGCCGTAGACCGGGTCGGTCAGCACGGAGATGAACGGAATGCCTTCTTCACGCAGACGCGCCAGCACAGCCGAAGTCTTGGCCATCTGCATCAGCGAGATCAGGGCTTCCTGCATCCGCGCGCCACCGGAGGCGGAGAAGCAGACCATCGGGCAACGGTTTTCCAGCGCGTAGTTGGCGGCGCGTACGAAGCGCTCACCGACGATGGCGCCCATGGATCCGCCCATGAAGCTGAATTCGAACGCCGAAACCACGACAGGCATGCCCAGCAGGGTGCCGCTCATGGAAACCAGTGCGTCTTTCTCGCCGGTCTGCTTCTGGGCAGCGACCAGACGGTCCTTGTACTTCTTGCCGTCGCGGAATTTCAGACGGTCAACCGGCTCCAGGTCGGCGCCCAGTTCGGCACGGCCTTCGGCGTCCAGGAAGATGTCGATGCGCGCACGTGCGCCGATGCGCATGTGGTGGTTGCACTTAGGGCAAACGTCCAGGGTCTTTTCCAGCTCCGGACGATACAGCACAGCCTCGCAGGACGGGCATTTGTGCCACAGACCTTCAGGGACCGAGCTCTTCTTGACCTCGGAACGCATGATCGAAGGGATCAGCTTGTCTACCAACCAGTTGCTCATGCTTTCTTTCTCCAGTACCGGCGGCCCGAACGCTCTGGTTCGCGGCCCCGCGTATGCCCTTCAGCTAAATTCATGTGTGGCGATGATCGGCCGGGCTGCCGGGTCAGCGGAAATGACCTGCGTACACCCCGAAAAGACCCTCAGCCTCTTTTCTACAGAGCTGTGGACGGCGGCAGTCTGCCAGCCGTCACATCAGCGTACGGCGTTGATGAATGCACGAATCTTTGCGTGATCCTTGATGCCCTTGCTCGCCTCTACCCCGCCGCTGACATCCACGGCATACGGCCGCACCCGGGCGATCGCATCGGCGACGTTCTCCGGCGTCAGGCCGCCGGCCAGAATCAACGGTTTGCTCAAGCCTTGCGGAATCAATGACCAGTCGAACGCCTCGCCGGTTCCGCCGGGCACGCCTTCGACATAAGTGTCGAGCAGCACACCGCTGGCGCTCGGATAGGCGTTGCAAGCGGCGGCGATGTCATCGCCGGCCTTGACCCGCAAGGCCTTGATGTACGGCCGGTGCCAGCCTTCGCAGTCGGCGGCGGTTTCGTCGCCGTGGAACTGCAACAGATCAAGCGGCACGGCATCGAGGATTTCCCCGAGCTCGCAGCGGCTGGCATTGACGAACAACCCGACCGTGGTCACGAACGGCGGCAAGGCGGCGATGATCGCCCGCGCCTGCTGCACGGTCACGGCCCGGGGACTTTTAGCGTAGAACACAAAACCGATGGCATCGGCCCCGGCCTCGACGGCTGCCAACGCATCTTCTATGCGGGTAATCCCGCAAATCTTGCTGCGAACGGCTGACATGTCGATAAAAACCCCAAGGCAAATCCGAGAAAGTCCCGGATGGTAACAAATGCGTTCGAGGGCGTCAGCCGTCAAGTTCCGAGAAACCCGTAAGGAAATGTGGCCCGATGAAACGCTCGGGCAACGGGAACTCGTCGTGGTACTCGACCTGTACCAGATACAGGCCGAACGGATGCGCCGTGACCCCGCCGGAACGCCGCTCGCGGCTCTCCAGCACTTCTTTCATCCACTCCACGGGCCGCTCGCCGGCACCGATGGTCATCAGCACGCCGGCAATGTTGCGAACCATGTGATGCAGGAACGCATTGGCGCGGATATCCAGAACGATCATTTTGCCGTGACGGGTCACGCGCAGGTGATGCATCTTCTTGATCGGCGACTTGGCCTGGCACTGGCCGGCACGGAACGCACTGAAATCATGGGTACCGATCAGATACTGCGCGGCTTCGGCCATGCGCTCGACGTCCAGCGGACGGTGATTCCAGGTGATTTCTTCGTTGAGATGCGCCGGGCGGATCTGATCGTTGTAGATCACGTAGCGATAGCGCCTTGCAATCGCCTTGAATCGCGCATGGAAATGCGCCGGCATGACCTTCGCCCAACTGACGCTGATGTCGTGGGGCAGATTGATGTTGGCGCCCATGACCCAGGCTTTCAGCGAACGGTCGACCTGAGTATCGAAATGCACCACCTGCCCGCAGGCATGCACACCGGCGTCCGTGCGCCCGGCACATTGCAGCGAGATCGGCGAGTCGGCGACCTTCGACAGGGCTTTTTCCAGGGTTTCCTGCACGGTGAGCACACCGGTGGACTGGCGCTGCCAGCCGCTGTAGCGCGAGCCCTTGTATTCAACGCCCAACGCGACGCGGAAAAAGCCTTCGGGTGCCATTTCGGCGGCCGGGTTATCTATGTTTGCCAAGTCGGTACAGCCTGCTGATCTACAAAGGCGGGCATTATAAGGCGGCGGGACGGGGAAACCAGACCCAAACAAAAACGGCAGCCTCATGGGCTGCCGTTTTGTTTACCGCTGAATGCCGACTCAGGCCAGATGCGAAAGCATTTCGCTCGCTTCGCTCTTCTGCTTGTCGTTCCCCTCGCTGATGACTTCATTGAGGATGTCGCGCGCGCCGTCGTTGTCGCCCATGTCGATGTAGGCCTGAGCCAGATCGAGCTTGGTCGCGGCTTCGTCGGTCCCGGACAGGAAGTCGAAGTCATCCTCACCCAGATCATCGCCCAACGCGGCATCAGCTTCGGTGAAGCTTGGCTCGTTGATACTGCTCGACAGACGATCCAGTTCGGCGTTGACGTCGTCCAGTTCGGCGGCGAACGCATCCGGCTCGGCAGGCGCCGCGTCCATTTCGTCAGCCAGGGACAGGTCGAAATCGGCTGGCAGCTCCAGATCGTCCTGCGGCACGTCGGCCACGGTTGGGGTTTCGACCAGCGGCAGATCCTTCACGCCCTCGTCCAGATCCAGCAGGAAGTCATCGTCTGCCAACTCGACCGGCGCAGGCGCCGGATCGGCGCCGAGGTCCAGATCCAGGTCGAAGTCCGACAGGTCGTCGAGGTTTTCCTTGATGTCGGTCTGCTGTTGCAGCACCGACTCGAAGCTCAGGTCGTCGTCAGTCGGGAACGCGTCCAGCTCGACCGGTGCTTCCGGCTCGACAGCCGCCACAGGCTCAACCGGCGTGATGTTGTCGAGATCGTCGAGGCTCAGGTCGAAAGCGCTGTCCAGTTCGTCATCTGCCGCAACAGGAGCCTCAGGCTCGTCGAGCAACAGCTCCTTGACGTAATCCTCGTCCAGCTCGGCGGCAATCGCCGCTGCCGCCAGACCGCTGGCCGCAACGACCGCCATGGCCGGGAAGCGGCTTTTCAGCTCTTCGACCTTGGCGAAGTTGTCGCCATTGGCAACCAGTTGACGCTCCTGACCGACGAAGGCATCGCGATCACCCTGGCGACCGTAGACTTCCATCAGCTTCAGACGCAGATCGCTGCGCTGCGGCTCCAGGCTCACGCCCTCCTCCAGCAACGCGGCGGCTTGATTCAGACGACCGCCATCGATGTGCGACTGCGCCTTGTCCAGCACGTCGTCGGAACGCTCGGCGGCCGGTGCCACCAGCGGCGCGGCGATCGGCTCGGCCATCACGACTGGAGCAACTACAGCAGCAGCGGCGGCAGGAGCCGGGGCCGGGGCCGGGGCCGGGGTCAGCTTGACGCTGGCGGCTGGCACTTCCAGACCTTCAAAGCTGCTTTCCGGCAGATCGAGGTCCTGGGAGAAGGATTGCTCCTCCAGCGCACGGGCCATGCGCAGGTGTTTTTCGGCTTCCTGTTGCGCCTTGCGGCGACGGGCCAGCAGCAACAGCAGGAGCAGCAGAACCACTGCGCCGCCACCGACCAGACCCAGCAGGATCGGATTGGTCAGCAGTTCGTTGAAGGTTTTCTCGTCATCGGCGGCGGACGTCGTTTCAACCACAGGCTCGACAACCGGCTCGACCGGTGCCGGAGCAGCAGCCTCAGGCGCAGGTGCGGCCGGGGCCGCCTCTGCCGGAGTAGCCGGCGGCGTGGCCGCCAGTTCCGCGGTGATCGCCGGCACTACTGGCGCAGTCGCGGTGGCTGGAGCAGCGCCCGAACCTTCGGCCTGCATTTTCGCCAGTTGATTGTTCTTCAGCTCGATCAGGCGTTGCAGCTTGTCCAGCTGACTTTGCAGATCGGCCATGCGGCTTTTCAGTTCTTCGTTGTCACGACGGGTGGTGTCGAGACTTTCCTGAGTGACCGCCAGCTTGTTGCTCAGGGCCTTGGCATCGCCGGCCGGGCCCTTGCCACGCGCCTTGGCGCTTTCGGCGGACACCAGGCTCAGGTTGTCCTTGGCGTTTTGCGCAGCAGCGGTATTGGCGCGACCACGATTGGTCGCATCGAGTTGCTGCTGACCGGTGCCCGGCTTGGCCACATAACGACGGCCCTGACGCCAGGCTTCGTTCTGCGCCGCCACTTCGGCAATCGCCTTGGACTGCGGCATTGCGGTGCTTTGCACCTGATCCGGAAGACGCAGCACCTGACCGGTTTTCAGGCGGTTGATGTTGCCGCCGATGAACGCGTCCGGGTTCAAAGCCTGGATCGCCAGCATGGTCTGCTGCACCGAACCGCCAGTGCGCGCCTTGGCGGCGATTTCCCACAGGGTGTCGCGCGGCGTGGTGGTGTGGGTCGAATGCGTGGCGCCGGTGGTCGGTGCGGTGATGGTTTGCGCTGGCGCTGGTTGAGCGGCGGCGTCAGCGGTCTGCGGCGAGAACTTCGACGGATCCAGCAGCACGCTGTAATCACGCAGCAGACGGCCGTTCGGCCACATCACCTGCACGAGGAATTTCACCATCGGTTCCGACAGCGGCTTGCTCGACGTTACGCGCAGCACGCTTTTGCCGCTGGCGTTGAGCACCGGGGTGAAAGTCAGATCATTGAGGAAGGCCTGGCGATCGACGCCGGCCTTGGCGAAATCTTCGGGCGAGGCCAGGCTCGGCACCACTTCGGCAGCGGTCAGATCCTTGACATCGAGCAGCTCGATTTCCGCCACCAGCGGCTGGTTCAGGGTCGACTTCAGGGTCAGCTCCCCGAGCCCGAGGGCATGCGCCATACCGGAGGACAGCGCCGAGGCGGCCGCTATTGCTAACACCAGTTTGCGAACTTGAACCATAGCCTCTTCCTTTGTTTGAACGTTCCTCGGCCAGCGAGAAGATATTGATTGTCGCTGCCGTAAGGCATTGCGCGCGACGACGACAGCATGCCGCGCGCGATCATTTCTTTGATGCCCCGGAAAGTCCCGGAGGGTGACACGTCATCGAGTGCTCCGGCCAAGCATAGCGCTCGCCTAGAATCAGTCGACAAATTGTTGCCAAGTATCTTTTACAGCAGGTCTTTTATCAACAACTCGGCGACCTGCACGGCGTTGAGGGCCGCACCTTTGCGTACGTTATCTGACGTCAGCCACAGATTAAGTTCCGACGGTTCGTCGACACCGGCACGCACGCGCCCGACGTAGACCACGTCCTGCCCCACCGCGTCACCGACGGCGGTTGGATAATCGCCGGCCTCGACCAGCTCGATACCCTCGGCCTCTTCAAGCGCAGCATTGACCTTTTCCAGGTCGACCGCGCTCGCTGACTGCAAGGTCACGCTAAAGCTATCGCCAAAAAACACCGGGGCTTGAACGCAAGTTGCGGAAATCTTTAATAAAGGCTTGGCCAGCACCTGACGCAGCTCGCGAACCAGACGTTTTTCCAGCAGCGTATGGCCCTGCGTGTCCGGCGTACCAACCTGAGCCAGCAGGTTGAAAGCCATCTGCCGGTCGAAGAAAGTCGGCTCCAGCGGACGCATGTTCAGCAGTTCGGCGGTCTGGCGCGCCAGCTCGGTCACGGCTTCGCGGCCTTGGGCGGAAACCGCCAGATTGGCGGTGACATGCACGTATTGCAGCTCGATCAGATCGAGCAGCGGCGCCAGCACCACAGCCAACGTAGTAGCCGACGGGCTCGGGCTGCTGACCTGGAACGGTACTTTCAAACCGGCCAGCACATCGGCATTGGCTTCCGGCACCACTTGCGGCGCCTGATCCGCCGGCAAGGCGCCAGACAAATCAACCAGCGAGCAACCTGCCGCATGCGCACGGGCGGCGTAACTCAAAGTGATGGCCGGGCCGGCGGCAAAGAACGCAAGCTTGACCTTGCTGAAATCGAACTCGTCGACTTCGCGCACGCGCACGTTCTTGTTGCGAAACAGCACCGAGCTGCCCGCGGATTCGTTGCTGGCCAGCAGGTGCAACGTGCCGACCGGGAAATCGCGCTCTTCGAGAATCTGCACGAGGGTTTCGCCGACAGTACCGGTGGCGCCGATCACGGCAATATCAAGGGTCTGGGTCATGTTGCTACCTCTGGCGAAACGGGGGGAGCGGCACTTTACCGGGTGAGTCGCACACAGGCAATTCGCGCCCGCCACGAAGAGCGGACGCGGAGCGTCCATGGCTGCATTCCCACGCAGAGCGTGGGAACGATCAACAGGTACAAAAAAACCCGCGCCTCTTGCAAGGCGCGGGTTCTTTCATTGCATCAAGCGATCAACGCTCAAGCAGGATCCGCAGCATGCGGCGCAGCGGTTCGGCCGCGCCCCACAGCAGTTGGTCGCCGACGGTGAAAGCACCGACGAACTGCGAACCCATGTTCAGCTTGCGCAGACGACCGACCGGTACGTTCAGGGTGCCGGTGACTTTCGTCGGGCTCAGCTCCTGCATGCTGATTTCGCGCTGGTTAGGCACCAGTTTGACCCAAGGGTTGTGCTGGCTGATCAGCCCTTCGATGTCGGCGATCGGCACATCTTTGTTCAGCTTGATGGTCAGCGCCTGGCTGTGGCAACGCATGGCGCCGATGCGCACGCAGATGCCGTCGACCGGGATCGGGCTCTTGAAGCGACCGAGGATCTTGTTGGTCTCGGCCTGGGCCTTCCACTCTTCACGGCTCTGGCCGTTCGGCAGTTCCTTGTCGATCCACGGGATCAGGCTGCCGGCCAGCGGTACGCCGAAGTTTTCGGTCGGGTACGCGTCGCTGCGCATGGCTTCGGCAACACGGCGGTCGATGTCGAGGATCGCGCTGGCAGGATCAGCCAGTTGATCGGCGACAGCGGCGTGGGTCGCGCCCATCTGCTTGATCAGTTCACGCATGTTCTGCGCGCCGGCACCGGACGCCGCCTGATAGGTCATGGCGCTCATCCACTCGACCAGACCGGCCTCGAACAGACCGCCCAGGCCCATCAGCATCAGGCTGACAGTGCAGTTGCCGCCGATGTAGTTCTTGGTGCCCGCGTCGAGCTGCTGGTCGATGACCTTGCGGTTGACCGGGTCGAGGATGATGACGGCGTCGTCGTTCATCCGCAGGCTCGAGGCCGCGTCGATCCAGTAACCCTGCCAGCCGGCTTCGCGCAGCTTCGGGAACACTTCGCTGGTGTAGTCGCCGCCCTGGCAGGTCAGGATCACGTCGAGGGTCTTCAGCTCTTCAATGCTGTAAGCGTCCTTGAGCGGAGCAATGTCCTTGCCCACGGACGGGCCTTGGCCACCGACATTGGAAGTGGTGAAAAACACCGGCTCGATAAGATCGAAATCCTGCTCTTCCAGCATCCGCTGCATGAGCACGGAACCGACCATGCCGCGCCAACCGATCAGACCTACACGTTTCATCGCAACTACACCTTCTTGAAAAGTGGGCCGCTGCTTTGTATTGAATTTCGCAGCGGGCCCGAGAGATTACAGATTCCGCAGCGCGGCGACTACTGCGTCACCCATTTCCTGCGTACCGACTTTAGTGCAACCGGTCGAAAAGATGTCGCCGGTGCGCAGACCTTGATCCAGCACCACGCTGACCGCTTTCTCGATGGCATCCGCCGCTTCGTGCAGATTGAAGCTGTAACGCAGCATCATCGACACCGACAGAATGGTTGCCAGCGGGTTGGCGATGCCTTTGCCGGCGATGTCCGGCGCCGAACCGTGGCAAGGCTCGTACATGCCCTTGTTGTTGGCGTCCAGCGAGGCCGACGGCAGCATGCCGATGGAACCGGTGAGCATCGACGCTTCGTCGGACAGGATGTCGCCGAACATGTTGTCGGTGACGATCACGTCGAACTGCTTCGGCGCACGCACCAGTTGCATGGCGGCGTTGTCGACGTACATGTGGCTCAGCTCGACGTCCGGGTAATCCTTGGCGACCTGCTCGACCACTTCACGCCACAGTTGGCTGGACGCCAGTACGTTGGCCTTGTCCACCGAGCACAGCTTCTTGCCACGCACGCGGGCCATGTCGAAACCGACACGGGCGATACGGCGGATTTCGCTTTCGCTGTACGGCAGCGTGTCGTAGGACTGACGCTCGCCGTTTTCCAGGGTACGGGTGCCACGCGGCGCGCCGAAATAGATGCCGCCGGTCAGCTCACGGACGATCAGGATGTCCAGGCCGGCAACGATTTCCGGCTTCAGGCTCGAAGCGTCAGCCAGTTGCGGGTACAGGATCGCCGGACGCAGGTTGCCGAACAGGCCCAGTTGCGCACGGATTTTCAGCAGGCCGCGCTCAGGGCGGATGTCACGCTCGATGGTGTCCCATTTCGGGCCGCCCACGGCGCCCAGCAGCACAGCGTCGGCTGCGCGGGCACGCTCGAGGGTTTCGTCGGCCAGCGGCACGCCGTGCTTGTCGATGGCGGCGCCACCGATCACGTCATGGCTCAGCTCGAAGCCCAGGCTGTACTTGTCGTTGGCCAGTTCCAGCACCTTGACCGCTTCGGCCATGATTTCCGGACCAATACCGTCGCCTGGGAGAATCAGAATCTGCTTGCTCATGCTTTCCTCGTGTCTTCAGTCGGTGCGCCATCGACTGGCGCGCCCGGAAAAATACTTATTGTTTCAGGATTACTTTTCAGCCCAGAGCACCAGTACATCTGTACTGAACGAACCATCGGCCTCAATCTCAAAATATTCGCGCACTTCGTTGCCCATCGATTGCTGCAACTGGCGGATCGCGGCGCGCATCACTTCGGGTGTGCGCATGCGCTCGACCCAGCTGTTGTAGTCCAGACGCAGGCGCTGACGCGTGGTTCTGCGGGTATGCAGACCGGCTTCGCTGACCTGGCGCAACCACTCACCGGCCGAATAATCGCGTACATGACTGGTGTCGCGCAGCACTTCGACGCTCTGCAAATAGGTGTCGAACAGCGGACTGCCCGGCGACAGCACATCGATGAACGCCGCCACGCCGCCCGGTTTCAGCACCCGACGCACTTCGCGCAAGGCCACGCCGAGGTCGCTCCAATGGTGCGCCGAATAGCGGCTGAACACGAAATCGAACTCGCCATCGGCAAACGGCAGACGCTCGGCAGCACCGTTGACCGTGGACACGTTGCTCAAGCCGCGATCAACCGCAGCGGCGGCGACCACGTCGAGCATCTGCTGCGACAGGTCGTACGCCACCACTTCTTTCACCAACGGGGCAACGTGAAAACTCACGTGCCCGGCGCCGCAACCCAGATCCAGCACCCGCGCCTCGCCCTGCCCCGCCAGTTCAGCCTGCAGCAGCGCAAATTCAGTGCCTTGAGCGTGAACGGCGCTGCTCAGGTAGGCGGCGGCCTGTTCACCGAATTGCTTTTGTACAACCTGACTGTGGGCGGTGCTGGTCATGGTCACATCCTGATAGCTGTGTTGTTTGAACTGCCCCTTCGCGAGCAAGCTCGCTCCCACAAGGGAATGCATTTCAAATGTGGGAGCGAGCTTGCTCGCGAAGGGGCCAGCCCTGACTACATCAATCTCACGCGTCGCGGAACAACCACGGCTGGCTCGCGCGATGCTTGGCTTCGAACGCGGCAATCGCATCGCCGTCCTGCAAGGTCAGGCCGATATCGTCCAGACCGTTGAGCAGGCAATGCTTGCGGAACGCGTCGATCTCGAAGCGGTAGACCTTGCCGTTCGGGCTGGTCACGGTCTGCTCGTGCAGATCGATCTGCAACTGATAACCCGGCGCGGCCTCGACTTGCTTGAACAGTTCGTCGACTTCAGCATCGCTCAAGATGATCGGCAGCAAACCGTTCTTGAAGCTGTTGTTGAAGAAAATGTCGGCATAGCTCGGCGCGATGATGCTGCGGAAACCGTATTCTTCCAGCGCCCACGGCGCGTGCTCACGGCTGGAGCCGCAACCGAAGTTCTCGCGGGCCAGCAACACGCTGGCGCCCTGATAACGCTCGGCGTTGAGCACGAATTCCTTGTTCAGCGGACGCTTGGAGTTGTCCTGATACGGCTGACCCACATCGAGGTAACGCCACTCGTCGAACAGGTTCGGGCCGAAACCGGTGCGCTTGATCGACTTCAGAAACTGCTTCGGAATGATCTGGTCAGTGTCGACGTTGGCACGATCCAGAGGCGCGACGAGACCAGTGTGCTGGGTAAAAGCTTTCATGCTGCGCTCCTTTAGATCAATTCACGAACGTCGATGAAACGACCGTTCACCGCCGCCGCAGCGGCCATGGCCGGGCTGACGAGGTGGGTACGGCCACCGGCGCCCTGACGGCCTTCGAAGTTACGGTTGGAGGTCGAGGCGCAATGCTCGCCGGACTCCAAACGGTCCGGGTTCATCGCCAGACACATCGAGCAACCCGGCTCGCGCCATTCGAAACCGGCTTCGAGGAAGATCTTGTCCAGACCTTCGGCTTCAGCCTGCGCCTTCACCAGACCCGAGCCCGGCACCACGATGGCCTGCTTGATGGTCGAAGCGACCTTGCGGCCCTTGGCGATCACAGCGGCAGCACGCAAGTCTTCGATCCGCGAGTTGGTGCAGGAACCGATGAATACGCGGTCGAGCTGAATGTCAGTGATCGCCTGATTGGCGGTCAAACCCATGTATTTCAAGGCACGGACGATCGAGTCGCGCTTGACCAGATCCATTTCCTTGGCCGGGTCCGGCACGTTCTGATCAACGGCCAGCACCATTTCCGGCGAAGTGCCCCAGCTAACTTGCGGCTTGATCTGCGCGGCGTCGAGCTCGACCACGGTGTCGAAATGCGCGTCGGCGTCGGACACCAGGTCTTTCCAGGACTCGACAGCCAGATCCCACTCGGCGCCTTTCGGTGCGAACGGACGACCGTTGACGTAATCCACAGTCTTCTGGTCCGCCGCCACCAGGCCCACGCGGGCGCCGGCTTCGATGGACATGTTGCAGATGGTCATGCGGCCTTCGATCGACAAATCGCGAATCGCGCTGCCGGCGAACTCAATGGCATGGCCGTTACCGCCGGCAGTGCCGATCTTGCCGATCACCGCGAGGACGATGTCCTTGGCGGTCACGCCGAACGGCAACTGGCCTTCGACGCGCACCAGCATGTTCTTCATTTTCTTGGCGACCAGGCACTGGGTGGCGAGCACGTGCTCGACCTCGGAAGTGCCGATACCGTGAGCCAAGGCGCCGAACGCGCCGTGGGTCGAGGTGTGCGAGTCGCCGCAGACCACGGTCATGCCCGGCAAGGTCGCGCCCTGCTCCGGGCTGATCACGTGAACGATGCCCTGACGCACGTCGTTCATCTTGAATTCGACGATGCCGTATTCATCGCAGTTGTCGTCGAGGGTCTGAACCTGCAAACGCGAGACCTGGTCGGCAATGGCTTCGATGCCGCCCTTGCGCTCCGGGGTGGTCGGGACGTTGTGGTCCGGGGTGGCGATGTTGGCATCGATGCGCCACGGCTTGCGCCCGGCCAGACGCAGGCCTTCGAAGGCTTGCGGCGAGGTCACTTCGTGGATGATGTGACGATCGATATAGATCAGCGCCGAGCCATCGTCGCGCTGCTTGACCAAATGCGAATCCCAGAGCTTGTCGTAGAGCGTTTTGCCGGCCATCAGACGGTTCCTCATCAGCTTGTTTCTATGCCCTGGGCTTATCAATAACCCTTTGGCTTGTGAGGCCGATCCTATGGGGTTAGATTAAATAACTCAAATTCATATTTTTTATGCTTTGGATAACCAACTGGAATACGAACATGGACCTGGCCAACCTCAATGCTTTTATCGCGATTGCCGAGACCGGAAGCTTCTCCGGCGCCGGCGAACGGCTGCACCTGACGCAACCGGCGATCAGCAAACGCATCGCCGGGCTGGAGCAGCAATTGAATGTGCGGCTGTTCGACCGGCTCGGTCGTGAAGTGGGCCTGACCGAGGCCGGTCGGGCCCTGCTGCCAAGGGCTTATCAGATTCTCAACGTGCTGGACGACACGCGCCGCGCCCTGACCAACCTGACCGGCGAAGTCACGGGCCGCCTGACCCTGGCCACCAGTCACCACATCGGTCTGCACCGCTTGCCACCCTTATTGAGGGAATACACCCGCCGCTACCCACAGGTGGCGCTGGATATTCAGTTCCTCGATTCGGAAGTGGCCTACGAGGAAATTCTCCATGGCCGCGCTGAGCTGGCGGTCATCACCCTGGCGCCGGAGCCGCATACGCTGGTCAAAGCCACGCCGGTCTGGGATGACCCGCTGGATTTCGTAGTCGCCCCGGAACATTCATTGATCAGCAATGGCGCCGTCACATTGGCGGACATTGCCGGTCATCCGGCGGTTTTCCCCGGCGGCAACACCTTTACTCACCATATTGTGCAGCGATTGTTCGAGGCTCAGGGCCTGACGCCGAACATCGCCATGAGCACCAACTACCTGGAAACCATCAAGATGATGGTGTCGATCGGCCTGGCATGGAGCGTTTTGCCGCGCACGATGCTCGATGAACAGGTGGCGCGCATACCTTTGCCGGGCATACAGCTCAGTCGCCAGCTAGGCTATATCCTGCACACTGAAAGGACGCTGTCGAATGCTGCACGGGCGTTTATGGCCCTGCTGGACGCTCAAATCGATCTGCCAGGGACTCTCGGCTAACTTGTGCTACTCCTATAGAGCTGCCGTCCCTGTGCCAAACGCCCACATCAGCTCAAGGCTTCTCGACAATGCCGAAATCTGTTGACCGTATTCCGCCGATGCCGCGTATTCAGGCCATTGATCCACGGCGTTCCGAGCAGAGCTGGGAGAGCGCGCCGCAATTGCTCGCGGCGCTCAACGGCGCCCGCCTCGGCGCCTGGTATTGGGACATCGAGCGCGGGCAGATCAGCTGGTCGCGGGGCACTCAGGCCTTGTTCGGCTTCGACCCGCGGCAACCGCTGCCCGAAGACCTGGAATACCTCGACCTGCTGCCGCCGGAAGACCGGGCGAAAACCATCCGCGCCTTTCACGCGGTGATTGCCGGCGCGCCGCTGGAACAGGCGATGCACCACCGCATCCGCTGGCCCGACGGCAGCCTGCACTGGCTGGAAATCAACGGCAGCCTGCTGCCGGACAAACACGGCCGGCCCCGAATGATCGGGGTGATCCGCGAAATCACCCACCAGCGGCAACGGGAACAGGCCCTCAGCAGCTCCGAAAAACGTTTCGCCACGCTGTTTCACCTGTGCCCGAACATGGTGCTGCTGACCCGTCAGGAAGACGGCCTGATCAGCGAGGCCAACCAGTATTTCGAAAGTCTGTTCGGCTGGCCGGTGCAGAGCGCCATCGGTCGCACCACCCTGGAACTGGGCCTGTGGGTGCATCCCGAGCAACGGGCGGAGCTGGTCAAGAAGACCAAGGCCAAGGGCGAACTGATCAGCATGGAGGTGCAGTTCCGCGCCAGCAACGGCCAGATCCACGACGGCATCCTCAGTGCGCAAAAGGTCGAACTCGAAGGCCAGCCGTACCTGCTCAGCACCTTCCTCGACACCACCGAGCGCAAAGCCGCCGAACATGCCCTGAAAGACAGCCAGGAACGCCTCGACCTGGCGCTGGATTCGGCGCAGCTCGGCACCTGGGACTGGCACATTCCCAGCGGCATGCTCTACGGCTCGGCCCGCGCTGCGCAATTACACGGCCTGGAGCCGAAACCGTTCCATGAATCGTTCGAAGAATTTTTCGAGGGCGTCCCCGGCGAAGAGCGCGACAGCATGCGCGATGCCTATCGCAGCCTGCGCGAAGGCCCGGCCGGCAATTATCAGCTGACTTACCGCGTGCAACTGCCGGACGGCAGCTCGCGTTATCTGGAAAGCCGCGCCCGCCTCTATCGTGACGACAACGGCGTGCCGCTGCGGATGGCCGGTACTCTTCTGGACATCACCGATCAGGTCGAACGCGAACAACGGCTGGTGGCTTCGGAAGAGAAATTCGCCACGCTGTTCCAGGTCAGTCCCGACCCGATCTGCGTGACGCGCCAGGAAACCGGGGAATTCATCGAGATCAACTCCAGTTTTTCCCAGACCTTCGGCTGGAGCGCCAGCGATGTGATCGGCCATACCGCCGAAGAAATCGGTCTATGGGACGCCTCGGCGAAAAGCCTGCAACGCATCGAACGGGTGATCCGCGAACAGGGCCTGAGCAATGTCGCGATCATCGTCCAGCACAAGGACGGTCAGTCGCTGACCTGCGTGATTTCCAGCCGCCAGATCAGCGTCGGCAACCAGCCGTGCATTGTCACCACGCTGCGCGACATTACCCAGCAACAGCGCTCGGAAGCGGCGCTCAAGGCCAGCGAAGAGAAATTCGCCAAGGCGTTTCACTCCAGCCCCGACGCGATCACCATCACCGAGCGCGACACCGGGCGCTATCTGGAGGTCAACGACGGTTTCTGCCGCCTCACCGGCTATCGCGCCGACGAAGTGGTGGGCAAAACCGCGTATCAGGTCGGCATCTGGGCCGAAGAAAAACAGCGTTCGGCACTGCTCGCCGAGCTACAGATCAAGGGCCGCGTACATCATCAGGAAATGCTCGGGCGCAACAAGCGCGGCGAGATCCTGACGGTGGAAGTCTCGGTCGAGCCGATCACCCTCAACGAAACCGCGTGCCTGTTGCTGACCGCACGGGACGTCAGCCTGCTGAAGAACGCCGAAGCGCAGATCCGCCACCTGGCCTATCACGACCCGCTGACCAACCTGCCCAACCGCGCACTGTTGATGGACCGCCTGAGCCAGCAGATCGCCCTGCTCAAGCGCCACAATTTGCGCGGTGCGCTGCTGTTTCTCGATCTGGATCACTTCAAGCACATCAACGACTCGCTGGGTCACCCGGTCGGCGACACGGTGCTGAAAATCATCACCGCACGGCTTGAGGCCAGCGTGCGCATGGAAGACACGGTTGCGCGGCTCGGTGGCGATGAGTTCGTGGTGTTGCTCAGCGGTCTGGAGGGGACGCGCAACGAAGTCAGCGCGCAAGTACGCGAGTTGGCCGACACCATTCGCGAGTTGCTGTCGGAGCCGATGTTCCTTGACGGCCAGCGCCTGCAAGTGACACCGAGCATCGGCGTGGCGCTGATTCCCGATCACGGCTCGACCCCGACCGACCTGCTCAAACGCGCCGACATCGCGCTGTACCGCGCCAAGGATTCCGGGCGCAACACCACGCAGATGTATCACAACACCATGCAGAAAGCGGCCAGCGAACGTCTGCGTATGGAGACCGACTTGCGCCTGGCGCTGTCCCGGGGCGAATTCGACGTGCATTACCAACCGCAGATCGACGCCCAGGACAACCGCATCATCGGCGCCGAAGCCCTGGTGCGCTGGAATCACCCGGAACTCGGCGCGCAATCGCCCACCGAATTCATCAAGGTCCTGGAGGACAGCGGGCTGATTCTGGAGGTCGGCACCTGGATCCTCGATGAAGCGTGCGAAGCCTTCAAGCAGTTGATCGCCGAAAAGCTGATCGATCCCCTGGCCTTCAGTCTGTGCGTCAACATCAGCCCTCGGCAGTTCCGCCAGAACGACTTCGTCGAGCGCATCGAGCGCAGCATGAGCAGCCACGGCCTGCCCTGCTCCTTGCTGAAACTGGAAATCACGGAAGGCATCGTCATTCAGAACCTGGAAGACACCATCAGCAAAATGCGTCGCCTGAAAAAACTCGGCGTGAGTTTTGCCATGGACGATTTCGGCACCGGTTATTCATCGCTGACCTATTTGAAACGATTGCCGGTGGATACACTGAAGATCGATCAATCGTTCATCCGCGACGCCACCACCGACCCCAACGACGCCGAAATCATCCGCGCCATCGTCGCCATGGCCCGCAGTCTGGAACTGGAAGTGATCGCCGAAGGCGTGGAAACCCCGGAACAGCTGGCCTTCCTGCAAGGGTTGGGCTGCCATTTGTATCAGGGTTATCTGCACAGTCGGCCGTTGCCGCTGGAGGGGCTGAAGGGATTGCTGGAATGACAGGCACAAAAAAGGGCGCCTTTCGGCGCCCTTCTTCTCGGTCGGCTTATTGCAGAGCCGGCTTCTGCGCCCCATTGATCGGGATGCGCTTGGCTTTCGCCTCTTCCGGGATCACGCGCAACAGGTCGATGCTCAACAGACCGTTGCTCAGGCCAGCGGCCTTGATCTCGATGTGATCGGCCAGGCGGAACGACAACTTGAATGCACGCTGGGCGATGCCCTGGTGCAGGAAAGTGACGCCTTCGTTGGCATCACGCTTGCCGCCACTGATGGTCAGCACACCTTTCTCGACTTGCAGGTCCAGGTCTTCTTCCTGGAAACCGGCCGCCGCCACGACGATGCGGTATTGATCGTCACCGTGTTTTTCAACGTTGTAAGGCGGATAGGTGCTGCCTGGCTCGTTGCGCAGGGCGGTTTCGAACAGGTCGTTGAAACGGTCGAAACCCACCGAGGAACGGAACAGTGGAGCGAGGGAAAATGCGGTACTCATGGTTCAAATCTCCTGAAAACAATCAGCAAGGTTTTTTGTCTCCGCAACCCGAATTCGGCATCGCGTAACCCTTAGATAGGGACCTGCGATTTGTTTTCAAGAGATCGTTTGAAGATTTTTTCAGGCGGCTTCGGCGACCGGCAAACCCAGCAAACGCGAGACCTGATCCGGCTCGGTCTCCCGGCGCAGCACGGTAAACAGCTCGACGGCTTCGGGATAATTGCGGGTCAACATGGCCAGCCATTGCTTCAAACGGCCCGGCGATTGACGTGGCGTCATCTGCGCTTTGGCCTGCAGCCAGAAGTCCTGGATCAGCGGCATCAGTTCGGCCCAGGTCATCTCGACGACTTCCTCGCCGGCACGGGCGGCGGCGATCTGTTTGGCCAGATCCGGGCGCGACACCAGACCGCGACCGAGCATGATGTCTTCCACGCCGCTGATTTCCCGGCAGCGGCGCCAGTCTTCGACGCTCCAGATGTCACCGTTGGCGAACACTGGCACCTTGACCACGTCCTGCACACGCGGAATCCACTCCCAATGCGCCGGCGGCTTGTAGCCGTCGACCTTGGTCCGGGCGTGAACCACGATGTGCTCGGCACCGCCCTCGGCCAGCGCCGTGGCGCAGACCAGCGAGCCGTCCGGGCTGTCGAAACCCAGGCGCATCTTGGCGGTAACCGGAATGTGTGCGGGCACAGCGCGACGGACATGCTCGACGATCTGGTTGAGCAGTTCAGGTTCCTTGAGCAGCACCGCACCACCACGGGATTTGTTGACGGTCTTGGCCGGGCAGCCGAAGTTCAGGTCGATGACTTCAGAACCGAGCTCGCAGGCCAGCGCAGCGTTTTCCGCCAGGCACACCGGGTCGGAACCCAGCAACTGCACGCGCAGTGGCACGCCGGAAGCGGTGCGCGCACCGTTGAGCAGTTCAGGGCCGAACTTGTGGAAATAGGCCGGGGTCAGCAACTGATCGTTGACCCGAATGAACTCGGTCACGCACCAGTCAATACCGCCAACACGGGTCAGGACATCGCGCAGGATGTCGTCGACCAACCCTTCCATCGGCGCCAGAGCAATTTGCATGGGAAACACACACTCAAGGAAAAACGTGCGGCAGTTTACTGGGTTTCGCGGGTTAAACCCATGTCCGCCGTCTGTATGGCCGGGCCGTAGCCTTCGATGAACTCGGCGGGCATGCGCTTGGGCCTGCCGGTGGACAGTTCGATGCAGACGAAGGTGGTCTGGGCGCGCAGCAGCGTGGCGTTGTCGCTGGGGCGAATCAACTGGAAGTGACGGGTCATTTTCAGACGCTGATCCCAATCAACGATCCACGTCGCCAATTGCAGCTCGTCGCCTTCGTAGGCGGCGGCCAGGTAATCGATTTCGTGGCGCACAACGGCCATTGCCCGATCCAGACGCCGATACTCGACCAGATCCAGACCCAGGCGCTGCGAGTGGCGCCAGGCGCAGCGCTCGAGCCAGGTCACGTAGACCGCGTTGTTCGCGTGGCCCAGCCCGTCGATGTCCTCGGCGCCCACTTGCAGATCAATGGTAAACGGCGTTGCCCGATCCCAGCCCATGCCCTACTCCCGGTCAAATGATTCAACCGGGGCAGTGTAACGGATGGCTACGCCGATTGCCGCGCCTGAAGGCTGCGCCCGGCCAGCAGTGATAACACGCCATCAATCACCCGTGGGTCGGCCAGTACGCGCTGGTGACCGCCGGCTTCGAGGCGCAGCAGTCGGCTGTCGAACCAGGATTCGTGGATAAGCTGGGATTCCTTGACCGAGACGAAGGTGTCGTCTTCGGCATGCACGATCAGGCCTGGCATATCCAGTTGATAGTGCGCGACATCAAGGGTGGCGGCGCGCATCCCGACGTCCTGCTCGACTTGCCGAATGAACGCCGAGCGAGCTCTGGGCGGCATGCCGACATAACGGGCAAACCCGTGCAACACCCCGAGAATCCGCGCCGGAGCGGCAATGCTCACGAGGGTTTCGGTGCGCAATCCTAATTGCACAGCCAGCATGGCGCTGGCGCCGCCCATGGAGTGACCGATGACAGCCTGCAACGGAGGCAATTCGGCAGCAGCTTCAAGCATCGCCCGGGCGAACAGCACCACATTGGCTTCACGCCCCGGAGAGCGACCGTGGGCCGGGCCATCAAGCGCGACAACGGTGTAACCCGCTTCAACCAGCGCGGTGATCAACGCGGCAAACTGGGTGGGCCGCCCTTCCCAGCCGTGCATCAGCAAAACAGTCGGGCCTTGCCCCCAGCGCAGGGCCGAAAGACCGAAGCGCAAGGTGATGCGTTCGGATTTCGCCAGCAGCGGCAATTCCCAGTCCCTCGGTTTATTCGCGCGCGGCGTCATGAACGCCAACCGCATTTTGCTCGCCACCAGTTTCGGTGCGAACCAGCCCAAGGTGCCATTAACGCCGCGAACCCACTTCAACGTGCTCATCGCTCTCTCCCCGGGCTTGTAGCCTTCAGGTCAACGCACCGCCGACTTGGCGGCGCGCAGCAATCGATCGGATAAATCACCAGGTCCCAACGCCCTTGAGAGCGCCAGACCACCTACCATCAGGGCCACGTCGGCCAACGCTTTATCGATGTCTTCAGGGCTTGAAGCCAACTGCGCAATCATCAGTTCCAGGTGCTCGTTCAGCGCTATGCGGAATTCTTCCGGCAACCGCCCAAGCTCGCCGATGGAGGCTGGAATCGGGCAGGCCGAATCGCTGGAATCGCGATGCTTGCGCGACAGGTAGAACGCAGCCACCAGGGCGCGGCGCTCTTCACCGGTCAGCTCGCTGTCCATGTCGGCAATCAGGTCGCGACGGCGACCGAGCAATTGCTTGAACGCCTCAAGCATCATGGCGTCCTTGCTTTCGAAGTGTGCGTAGAAGCCACCGACGGTCAGGCCGGCCGCCCCCATCACTTCGCCCACGCTCGGTTCAGCCGGACCGCGCTGGATCAGTGCAGCACTGGCGGCCTTGAGAATGCGTTCGCGGGTTTGAGCTTTCTTGTCGTTCATCGTCGCCTCCGAATATTACGATAGCAATATTATTCTCATAATAATATTCCGCAAGTCACACGCGTGACCGCTGGTCTGAAGCACAGTGTTAAGGAAAAAGAGGATTTGGCCAAACGCCAGACAAACAAAAGGGCCATTCAATAATTGAATGACCCTTATAAAATCCCGCAGAGCGGGTAATCGTGGCGTCCCCTAGGGGACTCGAACCCCTGTTACCGCCGTGAAAGGGCGGTGTCCTAGGCCACTAGACGAAGGGGACACAAACCTTCTATACAACTGATCAGCGCTGAGTACTGATCGATTCAAGGCCGGTGTGGCCAGACCTTGAACTGTAAATTGGTGGAGCTAAGCGGGATCGAACCGCTGACCTCCTGCATGCCATGCAGGCGCTCTCCCAGCTGAGCTATAGCCCCGGATTTTTCGCCTCTCGGCGGAGCGACATCTTGCAACATCGCTTCTGTAAAACTGGCGTCCCCTAGGGGACTCGAACCCCTGTTACCGCCGTGAAAGGGCGGTGTCCTAGGCCACTAGACGAAGGGGACGCAAACCCTTCTATACAACTGATCAACGCTGAGTGTTGATCGTTTCGAAGCCAGTGTGGCCAGGCTTCGAAGTGTAAATTGGTGGAGCTAGACGGGATCGAACCGTCGACCTCTTGCATGCCATGCAAGCGCTCTCCCAGCTGAGCTATAGCCCCTCATCGTTGATGTCATCGCTGAGGACGGGGCGAATCTTAAGGGCGTATCGAAAGGCTGTCAAACTTATTTTTGAAAAATTTCAAAATTTTTTGTCGGCATTACAATCACTTACCGCCCTCCCCCCGTAAATTCGGGGGAAAACACCGAAGGACAGGATCAAAAGATCCTGACCTTCGGCGCGTCCTGCAGAGTCAAACGCAATCAGGCGATGGCGCCCAACAGCTTTTCCCACTCTTTGTTTTCTTTCTTCGACACGCCGCCCAGCAGGTCAATCGCCTGGCGCAGACGGAAACGGGTCAGGTCCGGCCCGAGGATTTCCATCGCATCGAGCACCGACACCGAACTCGCCTGCCCGGTGATCGCGGCAAACATCAGCGGCATCGCATCACGCAGCTTCAGCTCGAGGGATTCGACCACCGCCTGAATCGTCGCGGTGATGCTGTCCTTCTCCCACTGACGCAGACTTTCCAGCTTCCACAGGATCAGTTGCATCAACTGACGAACCTGATCGCCCGAGAGCTTTTTCGATTCGAACAGCTTGGCATCCGGATTCACGCCACCGGCGAAGAAGAACCCGGCCAACGGTGCGACCTGACTGAAAGTCTCAACGCGGCCCTGAACGTGCGGCGCGATCTTCATCATGTATTCGGAATTGAACGCCCACTTCTGTACGCGAGCGGCGAACTCTTCCACCGGCAGATCACGCAGCCACTGGCCGTTGAGCCACGACAGCTTCTCGATATCGAAAATCGGCCCACCCAGCGACACACGCTTGAGATCGAAGTTGTCGACCATTTCCTGCAGCGAGAACTTCTCGCGCTCATCCGGCATCGACCAGCCCATGCGGCCCAGGTAGTTGAGCATCGCCTCAGGCATGAAACCCATGCGCTCGTAGAACGTCACCGAGGTCGGGTTCTTGCGCTTGGACAGCTTGCTCTTGTCCGGGTTACGCAGCAGCGGCATGTAGCACAGCTCCGGTTGTTCCCAGCCGAAGTACTCATAAAGCAGGATCAGTTTCGGCGCCGACGGCAACCATTCTTCGCCGCGCAGCACGTGGGTGATGCCCATCAGGTGATCGTCGACCACGTTGGCCAGGAAGTACGTCGGCAGGCCGTCGGTCTTCATCAGCACTTGCATGTCCATGCGATCCCACGGGATCTCGACGTCGCCACGCAGCATGTCCGGCACCACGCAGACGCCTTCGCTCGGCACTTTCATGCGGATCACGTGCGGCTCGCCGGCAGCCAGTCGACGGGCGACTTCTTCCTTGGACAGCAGCAGTGCACGGCCGTCGTAACGCGGGGTTTCGCCGCGGGCCATTTGCTCGGCGCGCATCTGGTCCAGCTCTTCGGCGGTGCAGAAGCACGGGAAGGCGTGGCCCATGTCGACCAGTTGCTGGCAGTACTTCTGGTAGATGTCGCCGCGCTCGCTCTGACGGTAAGGACCGTGCGGGCCGCCGACGTCCGGGCCTTCGCTCCAGTCGATGCCCAGCCAGCGCAGGGCGTCGAAGATCTGCTGTTCGGACTCGCGGGTCGAACGCAACTGATCGGTGTCTTCGATCCGCAGGATGAACTCACCGCCGTGCTGCTTGGCAAAGCAGTAGTTGAACAGTGCGATGTAAGCGGTACCTACGTGGGGATCCCCGGTAGGCGATGGCGCGATGCGAGTGCGGACGGTGGTCATGGCATGTCTCGAAAAGAATGAAAAGCAAAGAACGATCAAGCGGCGAATGGTAACAGGCGACACCCGCCCCGCTCCAGCGGGCAGGGCATTTAAGCCAAGGTTGCGTCTGTAACGCCCGTTGGCCGCGGTGAATGGCCGAATATCAACAGACGGCATTTACCGTTCATCGGCTGTATGCCAGATTCGCCTGCTGATAACTTTCCTTACAATTCCTCGACTACAGTTTGCCCATGCCTGCCCAACTCAAGCGTCGCCTGTTCATTTTCCTGCTGCTCGTCCTGCTGATAGCCGGGGGCTTTTTTGCTCATTGGTTTTTCAAGGGACGCTTTTATGAAAGCACCGACAACGCCTATGTCCAGGGTGAAATCACCCGCGTGTCGAGCCAGTTGAGCGCACGCATCGACGAAGTCCTGGTGCAGGACAACCAGCACGTGGAAAAAGGCCAGTTGCTGATCCGTCTCGAAGGCGACGACTTCCGCCTCGCCGTCGATCGCGCCAACGCCGCCCTCGCCACTCGCGAAGCCGAACGCCTGCAAGCCCAAAGCAAACTGACCCAGCAAGCCAGCCTGATCGCCGCCAGCGACGCGCAGGTCGCCACTACCCAGGCGACGCTCGGCCGCTCGCAGGTGGATTTGTCGCGGGCAGAAACCCTGCGTAAACCCGGCTACGTCTCCGAGGAACGGGTCACTACCCTCTCCGCCGACGCCCACATCGCCCGCTCGCAAGTGGCCAAGGCCCAGGCCGATGCCCAGAGTCAGCGCCAGCAGGTCAACGCGCTGACCGCCGAAATCAAACGCCTCGATGCGCAGATCGCCAACGCCCGCGCCGACCTCGCCCAGGCCGAACTGAACCTGACCCGCAGCGAAATCCACGCGCCGATCAGCGGTTTGATCGGCCAGCGCGCCGCCCGTAATGGTCAAGTGGTACAGGCCGGCGCCTATCTTTTGTCGATCGTTCCGGACGAAGACATCTGGGTACAGGCCAACTTCAAGGAAACCCAGATCGGCCACATGCAGCCGGGCCAGAAGGCCGAGCTGCTTTTCGATGCCTATGGCGATACGCCGATCGAAGCCCGGGTCGACAGCCTGTTCGCCGCCTCCGGCGCGCAATTCAGCCTGTTGCCGCCGGACAACGCCACCGGCAACTTCACCAAGGTCGTGCAGCGGATTCCGGTGAAACTGACGTTCAAGGCCGATAACCCGCTGCACGGCAAGATCCGTCCGGGCATGTCCGTCACCGCCACCGTGAACATCAAAGACGCCCCTGACAATGGCCGGTGATTCGCTGATCCGCCCGGTCGGCGAACCGACCCGGCGGGACTGGATAGCGGTGATGAGCGTAATGCTCGGCGCCTTCATGGCGGTGCTCGACATCCAGATCACCAACTCGTCGCTCAAGGATATTCAGGGCGCCCTGTCGGCGACCCTGGAAGAAGGCTCGTGGATTTCCACCTCTTATCTGGTGGCGGAAATCATCATGATTCCGCTGACCGCCTGGCTGGTGCAGCTGCTGTCGGCCCGGCGGCTGGCGGTCTGGGTGTCGCTGGGGTTTCTGATTTCTTCGTTGCTGTGCTCGATGGCCTGGAGCCTGGAGAGCATGATCGTCTTTCGCGCCATGCAAGGCTTCACCGGCGGCGCGCTGATCCCGCTGGCGTTCACCCTGACCCTGATCAAACTCCCCGAACATCACCGCGCCAAAGGCATGGCGATGTTCGCCATGACCGCCACCTTTGCCCCGTCCATCGGCCCGACCCTCGGCGGCTGGCTCACGGAAAACTGGGGCTGGGAGTACATCTTCTATATCAACATCCCGCCGGGGCTGATCATGATCGCCGGGCTGATGTACGGGCTGGAGAAGAAAGAAGCGCATTGGGAGTTGCTGAAAAGTACTGACTACACCGGCATTCTCACGCTGGGCGTCGGCCTCGGTTGCCTGCAGGTTTTTCTTGAGGAAGGCCATCGCAAGGACTGGCTGGAATCGAGCCTGATCGTGACGCTGGGCAGCATCGCCCTGCTGAGTCTGATCACCTTCGTGATCGTGCAGATTTCCAAGCCCAATCCGCTGATCAACCTCGGCATCCTGCGCAATCGCAACTTCGGGCTGTCGAGTATTTCAAGTCTCGGCATGGGCGTCGGGCTGTACGGTTCGATCTATCTGCTGCCGCTGTACCTGGCGCAGATCCAGAATTACAACGCCCTGCAGATCGGCGAAGTGATCATGTGGATGGGCGTGCCGCAGCTGTTCCTGATTCCGCTGGTGCCGAAGCTGATGAAATTCGTCTCGCCAAAATGGCTGTGCACGATCGGTTTCGGCCTGTTCGGGCTGGCGAGTTTTTCATCCGGGGTGCTCAACCCTGATTTCGCCGGGCCGCAGTTCAATCAGATCCAGATTATCCGGGCGCTGGGCCAGCCGCTGATCATGGTGACCATCTCGCTGATCGCCACGGCGTACATCCTGCCGCAGGACGCGGGCTCAGCATCAAGCCTGTTCAACATCCTGCGCAACCTCGGTGGCGCCATCGGCATCGCCCTGCTCGCGACGCTGCTGGATGCGCGCACCAAAACCTACTTCGATTACCTGCGCGAAGCTGTGGTGCCGACCAACCCGCAGGTGGCCGAACGCCTGGCGTCGATGACCGATCGGTTCGGCAATGACACGGCGGCGTTGGGCAAGTTGAGCGAGATCGTGCATCAGCAGGCGCTGATCATGGCCTACAACGATGCGTTTCACTTTGTCGGGATTGCGCTGGGGATCAGCATGTTGGCGATTTTGCTGACCAAGAAACTGCCCGCCGGACTGAAGGCCGGCGAGGCGCATTAACCTTGAGCGGACGCAGAGCGTCCAGGGCTGCATTCCCACGCGGAGCGTGGGAACGATCTGTTAAACGGCCAACAAACGCTCACGCAGCTTGGCGATTTCGTCGCGCATCTGTGCTGCCGCTTCGAATTCCAGGTCGCGGGCCAACTGGTACATCTTCTCTTCCAGTTGGCGAATGCGCTTGGTGATCTCGCTCGGCGAGCGCAATTCGGCTTCGTACTTGGCGTTTTCCTCGGCGGCCTTGGCCATGCCTTTGCGCTTCTTGCTGCGCGAACCGGGCACGGTGGCGCCTTCCATGATGTCGGCGACGTCCTTGAAAACGCCCTTCGGCGTGATGCCGTTGGCCAGGTTAAAGGCGATCTGCTTGTCGCGACGGCGCTCGGTTTCGCCAATCGCCCGCTCCATCGAACCGGTGATGCGATCCGCGTAGAGAATCGCCCGGCCATTGAGGTTACGCGCCGCGCGGCCGATGGTCTGGATCAGCGAACGCTCGGAACGCAGGAAGCCTTCCTTGTCCGCGTCGAGAATCGCCACCAGCGAGACTTCCGGCATGTCCAGACCTTCACGCAGCAGGTTGATCCCCACCAGCACATCGAACGTGCCCAAACGCAGGTCGCGGATGATCTCGACCCGCTCGACGGTGTCGATGTCCGAGTGCAGATAACGCACGCGCACGCCGTGATCGGCCAGGTAATCGGTCAAGTCTTCGGCCATGCGCTTGGTCAGCGTGGTGACCAGCACCCGCTCCTCCACCGCCACACGTTTGGTGATTTCCGACAATAGATCGTCGACCTGGGTCAGTGCCGGACGCACTTCAACCTGCGGGTCGACCAGACCGGTCGGGCGCACCACCTGCTCGATCACCCGCCCGGCGTGTTCGGCTTCGTAGTTGCCGGGCGTGGCCGAGACGAAAATCGTCTGTGGGCTCACCCCTTCCCACTCGTCGAAGCGCATCGGCCGGTTGTCCAGCGCCGACGGCAGGCGGAAGCCGTATTCCACGAGGGTTTCCTTGCGCGAACGGTCGCCCTTATACATCGCGCCGACTTGCGGCACGCTGACGTGAGACTCATCGATCACCAGCAAGGCGTCGGCCGGCAGGTAATCGTAGAGCGTCGGCGGCGCTGCGCCAGCCGGACGGCCCGACAGATAGCGCGAGTAGTTTTCGATGCCGTTGCAGTAGCCGAGCTCGAGGATCATCTCCAGGTCGAACCGGGTGCGCTGCTCCAGACGCTGGGCTTCGACCAGTTTGTTGTTGTTGCGCAGGTATTCGAGGCGCTCCTGCAACTCGACCTTGATCCCCTCGATGGCGTCGAGCAAGGTTTCCCGGGGCGTCACGTAGTGACTCTTCGGGTAGAAGGTGAAGCGCGGCAGCTTGCGGATGACTTCGCCGGTCAGCGGGTCGAACGCGGAAATGCTCTCCACTTCGTCATCGAACAGCTCGATACGGATCGCTTCGAGGTCGGATTCCGCCGGGTAGATGTCGATCACATCGCCGCGCACCCGGAAGGTCGCACGGGCGAAATCCATGTCGTTGCGGGTGTATTGCAGGTCGGCCAGGCGCCGCACCAGCGCACGCTGGTCGAGCTTGTCGCCGCGATCGACGTGCAAGACCATTTTCAGATAGGTTTCCGGGCTGCCCAGACCGTAGATGCACGACACCGTGGTGACGATGATCGCGTCCTTGCGCTCGAGCAATGCCTTGGTCGCCGACAGACGCATCTGTTCGATATGGTCGTTGATCGACGCATCCTTCTCGATGAAGGTGTCGGACGACGGCACGTAGGCTTCGGGCTGGTAGTAGTCGTAGTAGGAAACGAAGTACTCGACAGCGTTGTTCGGGAAGAACGACTTGAACTCGCCGTACAACTGCGCGGCCAGGGTCTTGTTTGGCGCCAGCACCAGGGTCGGGCGCTGCACCTGGGCGATCACGTTGGCGATGCTGAAGGTCTTGCCCGACCCGGTCACCCCGAGCAGTGTCTGGTGCGCCAGCCCGGCTTCGATGCCTTCGACCATCTGGCGAATGGCTTCGGGTTGATCGCCGGCGGGGTCGAAACGGGTGACGAGCTGGAATTCAGACATAAACACCTCTGGAATCGCGCCGCTGCGGGCAAACCGCAGCACCACGAGAAAGACCGCAAACGACCGATGTCGCGCAAGGAAAAACGAAGATTGTGCTGAATGTGGAGCCGATTGCCTCGCCTTTCAAGGCAAACGTCCTACATCCGGTAAAGTCTCCGACAGGTTCATTCGACTAACGGTCGAGAAATAATCGGAAAAACTTACCTTAAAAGCCGATTCGCCTGTCGCCATTGATCGATGATGGCCTCTATACTAGCTCCCCGTTTGTGCACCGCTCTAGTGCATTCGGCTGGAGCGCCACACGTCCCTCCACTCTCCATTAGAGCTGCCGCAAAAATGAGCCTGTTCTCCGCTGTCGAAATGGCACCCCGCGATCCAATCCTGGGCCTCAACGAAGCATTCAACGCCGATACCCGGACCAATAAGGTCAACCTCGGGGTGGGTGTGTACTGCAACGAAGAGGGGCGAATTCCACTCCTGCGCGCCGTCATCGAAGCCGAAACCATTCGCGCTGCTCAGCACGCCTCGCGCGGCTACCTGCCAATCGACGGCATCGCGGCCTACGACCAGGCCGTGCAAAAACTGCTGTTCGGCAACGATTCGCCACTGCTGGCCGCTGGCCGCGTTGTCACCACTCAGGCCGTCGGCGGTACCGGCGCACTGAAAATCGGTGCCGACTTCCTCAAGCAACTGCTGCCCAATGCCGTTGTGGCGATCAGCGACCCGAGCTGGGAAAACCACCGCGCGCTGTTCGAAACCGCCGGTTTCCCGGTGCAGAACTACCGTTACTACGACGCCGCCACCCACGACGTGAACCGCGCCGGCCTGCTGGAAGACCTGAACGCCCTGCCGAATGGCTCGATCGTCGTGCTGCACGCCTGCTGCCACAACCCGACCGGCGTCGACCTGAGCCCGGCGGACTGGAACAACGTGCTGGAAGCGGTCAAGGCCAAAGGTCACGTGCCGTTCCTCGACATGGCTTACCAGGGTTTCGGTGACGGCATCGCCGAAGACGCCGCTGCCGTGCGTCTGTTCGCTGAATCCGGCCTGACCTTCTTCGTGTCGAGCTCGTTCTCCAAGTCGTTCTCGCTGTACGGCGAGCGCGTCGGCGCCCTGTCGATCATCAGCGAATCGAAAGAAGAAAGCGCCCGCGTCCTGTCGCAAGTCAAACGCGTGATCCGCACCAACTACTCCAACCCGCCGACCCACGGTGCAAGCGTCGTCGCCGCCGTGCTGAACAGCCCGGAGCTGCGCGCGCAGTGGGAAGACGAACTGGCTGAAATGCGCCTGCGCATTCGTGGCATGCGCGAGCAGATGGTTGCTCTGCTGGCGAAGAAAGCCCCGCAGCGTGACTTCAGCTTCGTCGGCCGTCAGCGCGGCATGTTCTCCTACTCCGGCCTGACCACCGAACAGGTTCACCGCCTGCGCAACGAGTTCGGCATCTACGCCCTGGACACCGGCCGCATCTGCGTCGCCGCGCTGAACCAGAGCAACATCGAAGCCGTGACAGACGCCATCGTTCAGGTCATCTGATCCGGCGCTGCACTGAAAACGGGAAGCCTTCGGGCTTCCCGTTTTTATTTGTCTGAAGAAAAGCCGCCATACCCTCTAGACTGCACCCAAACGATATTTCAGAGAGACGACATGAAAAATGATGACCTGCGCGCCGACCGCGACGATCTGGATGACTTCATCCCCCGCGCCCCGGCCAAGCGCGGAAATAATCTGGTGCTGCAAGTCGCGGCCGGGGTGTTTCTCGGCGGGCTGGCGCTGTGGCTGGTGCAACTGGGCGCGACGATGCTCTACGCCAAACTGATGCTCGGCACCTTCACGTTCGGCGGTTAAGTCAGTTCCGCTGCACGCTGAGTCGCCGCATCGTCATAAACGACGTAGAGCGATTCGGCGATCTGGCTCTTGATGGCCTTGGTGCTTTCCAGGCCGAGGACAAATCCTTCGGCCTTGCCGCCTGCGCGGTTCAGCTCTTCAGCCGTGGCGGCCTGAGTGATCGCGTCGAAAAGCTTTTCGGCGTGTGGGCCGACGCCTTTGGGCAGGCTGATTTGTGCGGTGCTCATGCGAACACCTCGACAGGACGACGGGTGAGGATGGATCTATTCATGGCGCGTACCTTTTCGGCGAATGGCCGGCAGCGCGTGTGACCACTTCCGGGCGGCCATGGTAGACCTCTGCTACGGTTCTGGTAACCGCCAATCGCCGATAGATCGCCGCTCGTCCTGACTTTTCCAACAAATTTACAAGTGGCGCTTGACTAGTCTTTTTAAATCAGTAACATACGCACCAATTCCGCAATAGCTCAGTTGGTAGAGCAAGTGACTGTTAATCACTGGGTCCCTGGTTCGAGTCCAGGTTGTGGAGCCAAATACAGAGCCCCTGAATCGAAAGATTCAGGGGCTTTTTTGTGGGCGCTGAAAAAAGCGGCGCCATAGAAAAAGGGCCGATCAGTTTCGCAACTGATCGGCCCTTTTTCATTCAGCTACAGCGGTCAGACGTGCTCGCTGCTCTTGGCATGTGCCTTCGGTGCGCCATGACCGTGATCCGCATCCGGATCGATCACCGGCACTTCGTTGCCGTCGCAGTCATGCAGCTTGCCGTCGCTGAAGTAGTCGCCTTCACGCAACGCTGCCAGATCGCGATAACGCAGGGTCCGCTCTTCTGCCGCCGCAAACACCGACTGCTGATCCGAGTTACCCGCCGTAAAGTGGTTGAACGCCAGGTTCAGCAGGATCGCCATGATCGCCGACGAACTGATGCCCGAGTGGAAAATGGTCGCGAACCAGCTCGGGAAGTGATCGTAGAAGTTTGGCGCAGCAATCGGGATCATGCCGAAGCCGATCGAGGTGGCGACGATGATCAGGTTGACGTTGTTGCGGTAATCGACCTTGGACAGCGTGCGGATCCCGCTCGCCGCCACGGTGCCGAACAGCACGATACCGGCGCCGCCGAGTACCGACGTCGGCACGGCTGCGATGACCCGGCCCATGAACGGCAGCAGGCCGAGGATCACCAGAAAGATACCGCCGGTCGCCACCACATATCGGCTCTTGATCCCGGTCACCGCCACCAGCCCGACGTTCTGGGCGAAGGCGCTCTGAGTGAACGACCCGAAGATCGGCGCAAACATGCTCGACAGCATGTCCGCCCGCAGACCGTTGCCCAGACGTTTGGAATCGACCTTGGTGCCGATGATTTCACCGACCGCCAGGATGTCCGCCGAGGTTTCGACCAAGGTCACCATGACCACGATGCACATCGACAGGATCGCAGCGAAGTGGAAGGTGGGCATGCCGAAATGGAACGGCGTCGGGAAGCCGAACATCGGGCCCTGGGTGACATTGGAGAAATCTGCCATGCCGAGGAACACCGCCAACACCGTGCCGATCACCATGGCCAACAGGATCGACAGACGCGAGATGGTGGAACTGCCGACCTTGCTCAACAGAAGTACCAGCACCAGCGTGACCGCCGCCAGACCGATGTTCTGCATGCTGCCGAAGTCAGGCGCGTGGCTGTTGCCGCCCATGGCCCAGCGTGCGGCCACCGGCATCAGCGTCAGGCCGATGGTGGTGATCACAATGCCGGTGACCAGTGGCGGGAAGAACTTGGTGATTCGCGAGAACACCGGCGTGATCAGCAAGCCGATCAGCGACGCCGCAATCACCGCGCCGAGCACCGACTGGAAGCCGCCCTCCCCGCCACTGCTGACAATCGCCACCATCGTAGCAACGCCGGAGAACGACACGCCCTGTACCAGCGGCAACTGACAGCCGAAAAACGGTAAACCCAGGGTTTGCAGCAACGTGGCCAGCCCCCCCGCAAACAATGAAGCAGCAATCAACAGACCGATGTCCGCCGGCGAAAGCCCGGCGGCCTGACCGATGATCAGTGGCACCGCGACGATACCGCCATACATGGTCAGAACGTGTTGCAGGCCGTAAGCCATATTCGCGCCGACCCCGAGATTCTCGTCCTCGGGCCGTTGGTGTGAAACATGGGGCGTTTTCATGGTGGGGGAGTTCCCTGGTTTTTGTTATGCGCACACTGTATGCAAGAGTCACGACAAATGTCCATAGACTTGTATACAACTTATCAGTCACATAATGGTTAGCTAGCCACCCAACCTTCTATCCCGCTGCTTTCATCCCCCACAAATCCGGCAACACATCCCCAATCGAGTCCACGTTTTATCCGCCTAGGCTGAAGTGTTCATGGCGACCGACGGCGCGGCCGCACCCTTTTTTATACATATAAAGTATGCATAATGAAGTCATTCAAGATTCAGTTCGACAAAAGCAAGAATGCTGCCAACAAACTCAAGCACAGAGGGATCAGCCTCGCCGAGGCCGAACCGGTCTTCCACGATGAGCGAGCATTGACGATTGAGGATAACGACCATGACGAACAACGCTGGATCAATCTCGGCAACGACGGCAAGGGACGTTTGCTGGTCGTCGTGTACAGCTATCGGGAGCCGAATTTGGTTCGAATCATTTCCGCACGTATCGCTACACCGAGTGAACGTCGCGAATATTTTCTGGAGGTTTGACCCATGAAAGACGAATACGACTTTTCTCAGGGAAAACGCGGCGCATTGGCGTCCAACAAGGGTAAAACGCGCATCACCATCATGCTTGATGATGCGGTCATCGAAGCGGCACGTACGGTCGCCGAAGAGGAAGGGTTTGGCTATCAGACGGTAATCAACAACACCCTGCGCCACGCATTGCTTAACAGCCGTGGTGCAACCGAGGAACTCGAGCATTCCAGCGGGCAATTCAAGCAAGGCATCACCGCCACCGACCTCAAGAGCCTTGAGAAAAAACTGTCGGCGGCCGTGAACGAGATCCGGCGGGTGCTGGAGCCGGAGGCAAAACCTTAGGTTTCAAACCGGCTGAATCAAGCGCGCCAGCGCCAGACGTGCACCGGGCTGGTGCGGCAAGCGCAGGCCGAATTCCCGTTCCAGCAATTCGATCAGTTCATCGACATCCGTCACTTCACGCCGCTCGCTCTCGGCGCCGATGCGGTGGATCGCGAAACTGCCGTTGTTCAACGTACGCCGCCAGCCGTCGCCCGTACGCGCGACCATCAGGCGCTGGGCAAATGGTGAGTCCGGGTGAGTCGAGACGTACCAGTTGCCGAGGGTGTAATCGATGTCTTCCTGGCGTTGCAGGTCGAACAGGTACATCGGCCGCCATTCTCCAGCAACCCTGGCCCGCAGCATGTAGCCATCGGCCTGCACTTCGATCCGATACGGTTCGTGCGGCGTGGATTGCTCGGCGTCGGTATCGAGCACCAGCGGCGCGGTCGGCACCATGCCGCCGAAGCCGACGTCGGTGATGTAGCGCACGCCGTCAATCGTCACCAGGCTCAAGCGGTGGGTGCGCGCCGTCCAGCTGCCCTCGGGCTGATTCATGACCACTCGCCCGCTGATGCCACGAGCATCGAACCCCAGTTCCAGCAGCAACGCCAGAAACAGATTGTTCAGCTCGTAGCAGTAACCGCCCCGGGCGTCATTCAAGACCTTGCGTTCGATGGAGGGCAGATCGATCAGGACGGGTTCGCCACTGAGCGTCGACAGGTTTTCGAATGGAAAGGCGCCGGTATGGCGCAGCTGCAACAGGCGCAGGGTTTCAAGAGTCGGTGCCGGGGGCGCATCGAATCCCAGGCGTTGCAGGTACTGTTGCAGATTCGTCAGGCGTGGCTCGCTCATGGCTGGGTCCTTTTGCATGGGGGCGCGGATCGTTCCGCCGATGGTCGCCATGTATACGGGATCCGGGCATCGAATCGACAATTGAATTAACCAATCACCTGCTAGCGTCTTTTACGCGAATCGATGCGAATCCACGTCGGCGCGTGGTCGCTGGCATGCGGTTCGTTGCGCACCCAGGCATCCACACCGGCCTCGTGCAGATAAGGGCTCAGCGTCGGATTGAGCAGCAGATGGTCGATCCGCAGCCCGGAGTTCTTCTGCCAGTGCTGGCGAAAATAATCCCAGAACGTATAGAGGCGATCTTCGGGATACAAATGCCGCAACGAATCGGTCCAGCCCTGATCCAGCAGGCGCTGATAGCACTCGCGGCTTTGCGGTTGCAACAGCGCATCCTTGAGCCACGAACGGGTGTTGTAGATATCCAGATCGGTGGGCACCACGTTGTAATCGCCGGCCAGCACCACCGGGTGGTCGCTGCTTTGCAGATCCTGGGCGTATTTGATCAGACGCTCGAACCAGGCCAGTTTGTAGTCGAATTTCGGCCCCGGCTGCGGATTGCCATTGGGCAGGTACAGGCACCCCACCAACACCCCGTGCACCGCCGCTTCGAGGTAGCGGCTGTGTTTGTCGTCAGGATCGCCGGGCAGACCGCGCCGGCTCTCCAGCGGTTGCGCATCGCGGGCAAGAATCGCCACGCCGTTCCATGACGCCTGACCGTGCCAGATGGCGCCATAACCGGCGGCCTCCAGATCGGCGGCAGGAAATGCGCTGTCCACCAGTTTCAGCTCCTGCAAGCAGACGATGTCCGGCTGCTCGCGCCTGAGCCATTCCAGCAGGTTCGGCAGTCGGGCCCGCAGGCCGTTGACGTTGAACGTGGCAATGCGCATTTTTTTCATCGTCCGGTTTCCTGCCATTGACCGATAAAAACTGTGACATCCGCCGACCGCGACGGTTGCGTCGGATCCTTCCCGTACGGCGTAATAGGCCCTCGCCTGAACCGCCGAGAATCCCCACATGCAAACCACGCTGCAAGGCCAGGGAATCATCCTGCGCCCGCTTCAATACACCGACGCCGACGCCCTGCTCCATGCTGCCGCCGACGGTGAACTGTGGAATCTCACGGTCACCGTGGTCCCCTCGGCCACCACCGTCGACGCTTACCTGAAAAAGCCCCTCGACGGCCGTGAGGCTGGGACGGTCATGCCGTTTGTCATCGTGCTGAAGGAAACCGGCGAAGTGATCGGCTCGACCCGGTTCTGGAAGATCGACCCGCTCAACCGCAAGCTGGAGATCGGCAGCAGCTGGATTTCGGCACGCTTTCAGAAAACCTTCGTCAACACCGAGGCCAAGTACCTGATGCTGCGCCACGCCTTCGAGGTGCTCGATTGTGTGCGGGTGCAGTTCACCACCGACGAAAACAACCAGAAGTCGCGCAACGCGATCCTGCGCCTCAGCGCGCAACAGGAAGGCATCGTCCGCCACGAACGCATCATGCCGGACGGCCGCAAGCGCAACTCGGTGCGCTTCAGCATCATCGATGACGAATGGCCGCAAGTGCGCCTGAACCTGGAACGCAAACTGGCGGATTACGGCCTGCGCTGAACAGTCAGACGCGATTGCGCAGCCATTGCAGGAAACCTTTCTTCGGCAGCGCCACCGGCGTTTCTTCCGTCAGGGATTGCGCCTTGTGCAGGCGGAAATCGAGCAGCGCCTGCATCGCGTCGTTGATGTCGTGACGGGCATCCAGGCACGGCTTGAGATAAGACTTCTCGATGCGGTACAGCGCGCAGAAGGTCTTGGCGGAGAAGTCGGCCGGCAATGACGTATCGGACAGAATCCCCGCCTCGCCAATCACTTCGCCAGGCCCCATCCGCCCGGACTCGAATGGCGTGCCGTGGCGCTTGAGCGTCACCGAGACCACGCCGGACTCGATGATGAACAGATGATCGCTGACCTCGCCGCCCGCAAGAATCATCTCGCCGGCACGGAAGGTCTGCAGGGTCATGTTCTGGCTGAAGGTTTCCTTCTCCTCCTGACGCAGGGTGGAGAAAATCGGCGAACTGTCGAGCAGCGCCCGTGGCCGCGAGAGGTTGCTCGCCACGCCCGGCTCATCGCTCGACAGCAGATTGACCCCGGACGCCTGCAGATGCCGGTACGCCAGGTCGAACAGCTGATTGCGCACCACACGTTTTTCGCTCATTGAGGCGACAAACCCGCTGATTTCATATTCGGCGCCGGCGCTGCTGGAGCTCTTCAGTGCGACACTCGGCGCGGGGCTATCCAGCAATTGGCGACAGCCCTGCATCGCCCGCTCCAGGGCATCGATCACCGAACTGGGCCGCGCATGGGGGCTGACCTGCACGCTGACGGCAACCCCGAACATATTGCTCGGCCGGCTGAAGTTGATGATCTTGGCCTTGGCCGCCAGCGAGTTGGGAATCACCGCCATGCTGCCCTGACTGGTTTGCAGGCGCGTGGCGCGCCAGTCGATGTCGGTGACCCGCCCTTCGGTGCCGTCGATGGAGATCCAGTCATCCAGTTGATAGGGCTTGGTGGTGTTGAGCACGATCCCGGAAAACACGTCGCTCAAGGTGCTCTGCAACGCCAGACCGACGATGATCGCCAACGCCCCGGACGTTGCCAGCACGCCCTTGACCGGCAGATCCAGCACGTAGGCCAGCGCCGCGATAATGGCGATCAGGAAGATCACCGCACCCAGCAGATCCTGCAACAACCGCCCGGTGTGCCCGACCCGCTGCATCATCACCGCGCCGATCAGCACCGTCAGAGTACGCGCGCCGAACAGCCACCAGCCGATCTGCAAACCGGTCGCCGCCAGGTGCAACGGCACATTGTCGGCCCACGGCGCAGGCTCCATCGGGTTGAGCCCTTCGTTGAACAGCAGAATGCTGAACAGGGCAAAAATCAGCACCCGCACCAACAGTTTCCACGCACTGCCGTGGGAGCTGATCAAACGCCACAGTCCGAGATCGATGAGGATCAGGATCAAGGCGCAAAACAACGGATGATCGGTGAGCAGAGACAGCATCAAACAACTCCGACAGGGGCCAGTCGCGAGAAGATCGCACAGATTGGGCTCAGTGTAGGAGGAATTGATTTGGCGGGATGAGCGCCACTGCACGCGCTCAAAAAAAACCGGCAGGCGCACGTGGCGCCTGCCGGTTTTTTTCAGCCGTGCATCTGGCCCAAGCGGCCGGACTGGAAGTCGGCGAAGGCCTGATGGATTTCCTGCTCGGTGTTCATCACGAACGGGCCGTGGCCGACGATCGGCTCGTTGATCGGCTCGCCGCTGAGCAGCAACACCACCGCGTCCTGGCTGGCTTCGAGGGTGATGCGATCGCCATCACGCTCGAACAGCGCCAGTTGCCCTTCGCGCATCGACTCCACACCGTTGATCTGTACCGAACCCTTTAACACCACCAGTGCGGTGTTGCGGCCTTCGTGCAGATCGAGCGAGAGCAACTTGCCGCTGTTCAGCCGCAGATCCCAGACATCGATAGGCGTGAACGTGCGGGACGGGCCCTTGTGGCCGTCGAACTCACCGGCGATCAGACGCAGGCTGCCGGCACCGTCCTTGAGCGCAATTTGCGGGATATCACTGTCCAGAATGGTCTGGTACCCCGGCTCGGCCATTTTGTCCTTGGCCGGCAGATTCACCCACAACTGCACCATTTCCAGGTTGCCGCCGGTTCGGGCGAAGTTTTCCGAGTGGAATTCTTCATGCAGGATTCCGGAAGCCGCCGTCATCCACTGCACATCGCCCGGGCCGATGGTGCCGCCGCTGCCGGTGGAATCGCGGTGCTGCACTTCGCCTTCGTAAACGATGGTCACGGTCTCGAAGCCACGGTGCGGATGCTGACCCACGCCACGGCGTGCGGTGGTCGGGGTGAATTGCGCGGGCCCGGCGTGATCCAGCAGCAGGAACGGGCTGATGTGCTTGCCCAAATTGTCGTAGGAAAACAGGGTACGCACCGGAAACCCATCGCCGACCCAGTGGCCGCGAGGGCTGGTGTAGATACCGATCAGGTTTTTCATGGTGGACTCCGCAATCAGATTGATCATGGACCGATCATAAATTCGCCACGTATTTAGTACTAGTCAGCCAAAACCGTCCTCATCGTTCTACTGATGGAACGATACCGATCGCGGTGATTCGTGACTTCCAGTCAACAGTACTTTGCCCCGACAGCGGTTTTTCCCGAGGAATCAGACGCGGATACTCCTGCCCATTCCCACTGCAACCCTGGAGTCTCTGCATGTCTGTTCCCGCTTTCGGTCTTGGTACGTTTCGCCTGCAAGGCCAGGTGGTCATCGATTCGGTGAGCACTGCCCTTGAGCTCGGTTACCGGGTCATCGACACCGCGCAGATCTACGAAAACGAAGCCGACGTTGGCGAGGCCATCGCTGCCAGCGGCATCGCCCGTGAAGAACTGTTCATCACCAGCAAGATCTGGATCGCCAACTTCGCCAAAGACCGGCTGATTGAAAGCCTCAAAGAGAGCCTGCAAAAACTGCAGACCGACTACCTCGACCTGACGCTGATCCACTGGCCATCGCCGGAAGATCAGGTGCCGGTCGAAGAATTCATGGGCGCGCTGCTGGAAGCCAAACGCCTGGGCCTGACCCGGCAGATCGGCGTATCCAACTTCACCATCGACTTGATGAAACAGGCGATTGCTGCGGTCGGCGCGGAAAACATCGCCACCAACCAGATCGAGCTGCACCCGTACCTGCAAAACCGCAAGGTCGTCGAGTTCGCGCAAAGTCAGGGCATTCAGATCACGTCGTACATGACCCTGGCCTATGGCGAAGTGCTGAAGGATCCGCTGATCGTGCAGATCGCCGAGCGTCTGCACGCCACCCCGGCGCAGGTCACTCTGGCGTGGGCGATGCAATCGGGTTACGCGGTGATTCCGTCGTCGACCAAACGCGCCAACCTGCAAGGCAACCTCGGCGCCACAGCGCTGACCCTGAGCGACGCCGACATGGCGCTGATCGCCACGCTGGATCGCGGCCATCGCCTGACCAGCCCCAAAGGCATCGCGCCGCAGTGGGACTGACCGCTCAAGCCTGAAGCTGCTGCGCGAGGTCGTGCATGGCCACGCGCAGCAACTCGATGGCGGTCGTCAATGCCGCTTCGGGCTCATCGTCACGGCAAGCCTGTTCGAGTACCCGGCACGCCGAGACCACGCGCTCGGCACCGATCATGTGCGCCCCGCCTGTGACGTGATGCGCCAGATCACGTAAATCTGCGCGATCACTTTTACGGCCCGATTCCTCCAGACGCTTCAGGTCGATGCGCAGACTACTCAGTACTTCCTCACGCAATTGCCCGATCAGCGGGTTGTCCGCGCCTGCCAGTTGCAACAGTGCGCTCAGATCGAACTCGGCCACTGCCGGATCATCCACGCTTTCGATCTGCGCGCCTTCGGATGTTGCGGCCATCAGGGCCTGGCTCAATTCACGCAGCAGAACCGGTTTGAACAGACAAT
Source organism: Pseudomonas sp. B21-021 (assembly GCF_024749205.1). Classification (NCBI taxonomy): domain Bacteria; kingdom Pseudomonadati; phylum Pseudomonadota; class Gammaproteobacteria; order Pseudomonadales; family Pseudomonadaceae; genus Pseudomonas; species Pseudomonas sp. B21-021. Next base: position 2,220,411 of record NZ_CP087192.1, on the reverse strand, counting down.
CGTCCATCCCGGCTGCCCGGCATCGCTGCTTCTCTTCCATCTGCGCATTGGCGGTAAATCCGAGGATCAGACAGGGCGCTCTACCCGTCGCGGCTTCTTCCTGACGTACCGCGCGCGTCAGCTCGTAACCGTTGAGCCCCGGCATGTTGCAGTCAGTGATCAGTGCATCGAAGGCGTGCCCGCGCCAAAGCGCCAGCCCCTCCTCACCGCCACCGGCGTCAACGGCACGATGCCCGAGCTCACTCAACTGCCGACACAGCAGCAGGCGATTCACCGGATGGTCATCCACCACCAGCACGTTCAGCGAATTAACCATCGTCGCCGCTGGCACCGGTACAGCCTCTTGCACCAGCGGCGCCAGCACCGGCAGTTCCATTCGCAGCATGACCTGAGTGCCCCTGCCCGGTTCGCTGGTCATCCACAAATCGCCGCCCATCATCCGGCACAGATTGCGGCTGATCACCAGCCCCAGGCCAGAACCGCCATGCGCCACAGACTGATGATCGCCGACCTGCACAAACGGTCTGAACAACCGCTGCTGATCCTCGGCGCTGATCCCCCGGCCACTGTCTTCAATGGCCACGCCCACTTCAATCAGCCCGTCCTGTTCGCCGAACACGCGCAGGCGCAGGCTCACCTCGCCGTCCTCGGTGAACTTGATTGCATTGCTCAGCAGGTTCGACAGCACTTGTTTGAACCGCAGGGGATCGAGCATCACCACGACGTTGCTGCGCTCATCCATTTCTACATGCCACAACAATTGTTTCTGCCGGGCCAGGCCTTCGAAAATCCGACACACCGACGCCACCACTTCATGCAGATTGACGCGCTCGGGGCCCAGCGACAGATGCCCGGACTCGATGCGTGCGATGTCGAGAATATCGCCGATCAATGCCAGCAGTTGCTGCCCCGCGCTGGACGCCACCTCGATCGCCTGGCGATCGGTCACGCCTTCATCGGCACGTTTGAGGGCGAGTTCGAGCATGCCGATCAGGGCGTTCATCGGTGTGCGGATTTCATGGCTCATGGTCGCCAGAAAGGTGCTCTTGGCGCGATTGGCTTCATCGGCTGCGTCCTTGGCCTCCTGCAACTGCCCAAGCCATTGCTGGCGCTGGCGGATCTGCCGACGCTGAAAGCCGATCCAGCCCAACGCCAACAGCAACAGCCCTGCCGCCACTGCAAACCCGCGCAGTATTTGCGTTTGATGACGCTGCCAATAGCTGTCTTGCAGCACCACGTTACGACTCCAACGCGCGACCAGACCGTCAATGTCCTGGGGGGCGATGCTCAGCAGTGCCTTGTTCAGAATCGATTGCAACTGCGGGGCGTCGAGCGCTGTCGCCATGGCAACCCGGGCCGGCAAATCGCCCAGCGTGGAGACAATCCGCAAGCGATCGCGGTATTGGTGATCGATCTGGTAGCGCGCCACCAGCAACGAGCTCAATGTCGCATCGGCCTTGCCGTCGAGCAGCGCCTGCGTGCCGTCGGCCGGGCTTGGCAACTCGATCAGGCTGATCTGCGGCACGTTCTCCAGCAGATAATCGCGCAACGGATTACCGCCATAAAGCGCCAGACGTTTGCCCGCCATGTCTTCAAGGCTGCGCGGCGCGTGTGCCTTTGAATCGGCAATCAGCACAAAGGGGCTGTTGACGTACGATCGGGTGAACAGCATTTTGGTTTCGCGCTCGCGGCTCGGTGTCAACACCGGCAACAGATCCAGCGCACCGCTTTTGAGTTGCTCGACCTGACGATCCAGCGACCGACCGCGCACCACCTCGAATGTCAGGCCACTGCGCTGACTGATCAGGTTGAGCAATTGGGCGGCCAGCCCACTGAAACGGCCATCAGCGTCAAAGAATGTCAGCGGTGCAAAATCATCGATAGCGCCGACCCGCACCACCGGATGCTGATCCAGCCATTGTTGCTCGCTGTCGCTCAGGCTCACCTGCGACTGCGCAGCCACGTCCGCGCGACCGGCGCTCCAGCGCAGCTCGATGGCCAGGCGCTGTTCCATGGGAATGGCCAGCAGGGCTTTGTCGACCAGACCTTTCAAACGCGTATTGCTGCGGGCCAGGGCAAAGCCGAACGGGTTGGCGTCAAGGCCCGAAGGCCCGGCCAGTTGCAGGTCGTTGTGAAAGATCGTGTTGAGCAGATAGCTGGCGCTGATGAAGTCGCCAACGTAAACCGCATCCGTGCCGTACGCCACGGCGCCGAGGGCATCGAAAATCGACCTGTAACGCTGCAGGGAGGCTTGCGGGTAAGCCTCCTGGATGGTCGAGGCTGGCAGGTAGTCGTCCACCATGGCGATGCGTTTGCCAGCCAGATCGCCAGGCAACGGTTCGTCGATCCGAGTCACCCACATCGGCTGATCCTCGGCGTAGGCACGGGACAGCATGAGGTCGGAATCAGCTTCTTCGAACTTGTTCGACGTGCCCAGCAGGTCTACCTCACCGGCCTTGAGCGCAGCCATGGCGCTTGCGCGGTCGGAATAGCACCAGACTTCAACGGCTATGTTCAAAATCTGTGCAATTGCGTTGGCGTAATCGGCCGTAAGGCCTTCCTGTTCATGACGCTTGCGGGTCAGCTCGAAGGGCGGGTAATCCGGCCAGGAGGCACCGATGCGCAATACCGGATGCGCACGGAGCCACTGCCGATCCTGCTCATCCAGTTGAATCTGCACACCCTCAAGGCGGGTGCGGGAGACGATTTCCAGCCGTTGCGCCTCGGTCGCGTGCACCAGGCTTGCAAGCATCAGTATCGACAGAGAAACCAACCGCAGAAGACACATCATGGGGCGGCCTATGGAAACAGGCCGTTGCGTTGGACAAACTCTCGCAACACCACCAGCGAGCTTACCCCGAGTTTCAGCATCAAGCGGGTCTTGTAGGTGCTGATGGTTTTGTGACTGAGGTTCATCTTCAGAGCAATATGCTTGTTGGATTCACCTCTGGCCAGCTTCAGCATGATCTCCATTTCGCGGGTGGACAGAAGTGCAATCAACTCTCGCTCATCGCGGTGCGCTTCGGATTGCCCGGCATTGACCACAGGCATTTCGGGAAAGTAGGTATAACCCGAACGGACGGCCTTGATTGCATTTTGCAAATGCTGCATCGAGGCGGATTTGGCGACAAAAGCCATCGCCCCCGCACGCCGGCAACGCATCAGATAGTGTTCAGGGTCGGCCGCGGTGAAGATCAACACTTTGCAGACCAGCCCGATGGCCCTGATGCGCGCCAACACCTCCAGGCCGCCGAAGCCATCGAGTTTCAAGTCGAGCACGACCAGCTCCGGCGCGTGTTCACGTAGCATCGACACCACATCGACACCTTTGCCAGTCACATGGATCGGTTCGTAACCTGCGGACTCCAGAACCATACGAACGGCACCCACCACCACTGGGTGATCATCAACAATCAATGCTGAACCCATGACCACTCCCGGGGCGAATACCTGACATGGCGCCACCGATCTTGCATGAACGGGACTATTGGTAGCTGCGCTACTACTGTTGCACGCTGTGCACGCTGAATCACCTGTCAGATCTGACAGTTGTGCGCCAGACCGATCTGTGATCGAACACGCGATGGGCGCCCGAACGAAGCCTCGACCGAGGTCATCAACTGTTCGATGGCGCGGATTGAAGGCAAAGGCGCAGGGCTGGTGATGATCTTTGCCCCGAAATGCCCGGGAACACCGGAGGAGTCCACCGGCTCACCATAGACCAGCGCCCGCCGGATTTGCGGATGATCAAACAGAAAACCGCGAAGATCCGCCATTCCGGCCGCCAGTTCGGCATTGATCACCAGGACATCGAACGGCTGACCGCCGTAATCGACCAGCGTCAGCAGTTCGGCAAGGTTCTGCACTGGTGCAATACGGTAGTAATCGAGGCCGTTGAACATCCGCTCGATCTTCATCCGGTGAAAATGCTGCAAGTCGGCGATCAGAATGCGCAGGGTTTTGTCGGTCAATGTGAAAGTCCGGGTATTCGCTTGAAGTGACGGCAAGACTACCCAAGCATCGGGATACGCTCTGTAGGACTTTTCCGAAAAAAACCGTCACTCATCCGGATTAAAAAAGTTACTCCGTCGTGCTCGGACTCCAGAACGCCTGCACCACCAGGCTTGAAGTGGAAATCCGCTTCACCAGTGCATCCAGCTCATCGCCGTCCACCGAAGTGGTCGCCAGCGTCGCTTCGATCTCGATTTCATCGGCCCCGAAGGCGTGCACATCGACGTCACTGGCCGGGTAGTTGCTGCGTTCGAGCTCGGCTTCAAGCAAGGCGAACACGGCGGTCTGCTGCGAACGCCGGGCGATGACGTAGACGATGTTGGTGACTTCCGCCGAGACCACGTCCAGCGGCTGACGGTTGATGTTGTTGACGATCGGCCGCAGCAAGGTATTGGCGGCGAGCACGAACAAAGTGCCCAGCACCGCTTCGGCCAGCAGGTCGGCACCGGCGCAGGCACCAACGGCCGCCGAGGTCCAGAGCGTGGCCGCGGTGTTGAGCCCGCGCACGTTGCCTTCTTCGCGCATGATCACGCCGGCACCGAGAAAACCGATGCCGGAAACCACATACGCGACCACCCGGACCGCGCCTTCGGCACCGGCGAGACGGTTGGCCATGTCGACGAAAATCGCCGCGCCGACCGCCACCAGAACATTGGTGCGCAAGCCCGCCGTGCGTTGCCGGTATTGGCGTTCGAAGCCGATCAGGCCGCCGAGGATGAACGCCGCGCTGAGGCTGACCAAAGTGTCGAGCAATGAGGTGAGGTTGAGATTGTTGATCGCTTGCATGTCGAACTCCTTGAAACCGCCCCCCTTGCTCCCACAAGGGGGGAATTCTTGCCTGTTACTGCCAGCCGAACCGGCGGATGTAGAAGCCTTTGACGGCTTGAGTCAGCGCCATGTACGCCAGCAGGATCACCGGCAGGAACACGAAGTACATCGACGGCAGTGCCTGCAATTTGAAGTAGTGCGCCAGCGGCCCCATCGGCAGGAAGATGCCCACGGCCATGATGATTCCGGTCATCACCAGCAACGGCATGGCCGCGCGGCTTTGCAGGAACGGAATCTTCGGCGTGCGGATCATGTGCACGATCAGCGTCTGGGTCAGCAGCCCCACCACGAACCAGCCGGACTGGAACAGGGTCTGGTGATCCGGGGTGTTGGCATCGAACACGTACCACATCAAGGCGAACGTTGTGATGTCGAAGATCGAACTGATCGGGCCGAAGAACAGCATGAAGCGCCCGACGTCCCCTGGCTGCCAGCGTTGCGGCTGTTTCAGCATCTCGTCGTCGACGTTGTCGAACGGGATCGCGATCTGCGAAATGTCATACAGCAGGTTCTGCACCAGCAGGTGCATCGGCAGCATCGGCAGGAACGGAATGAACGCGCTGGCCACCAGCACCGAGAACACGTTGCCGAAGTTCGAGCTGGCGGTCATCTTGATGTACTTGAGCATGTTGGCGAAGGTCCGGCGCCCTTCCAGCACGCCCTCCTCCAGCACCATCAGGCTCTTTTCCAGCAGGATGATGTCGGCCGCTTCCTTGGCGATGTCCACCGCGCTGTCCACGGAAATCCCGATGTCTGCGGTGCGCAGCGCCGGGGCGTCGTTGATGCCGTCGCCCATGAACCCGACCACGTGACCGTTGCCCTTGAGGATGCGCACGATGCGTTCCTTGTGCGACGGCGTCAGCTTGGCGAACACGTTGGTGGTTTCCACCGCCACCGCCAGTTCCGCGTCGCTCATGCGTTCGATGTCGTTGCCCATCAGCAGGCCTTGCTGGGCCAGGCCCACTTCGCGGCAGATCTTGGCGGTCACCAGCTCGTTGTCGCCGGTCAGCACTTTCACGGCCACGCCGTGTTCGGCCAAGGCCTTCAGCGCTGGTGCGGTGCTTTCCTTCGGTGGATCGAGGAACGCCACATAACCGATCAGCGTCAGTTCCTGCTCGTCGCCCAGGCTGTAAGTGTCGCGTCCTTCAGGCATCGACCGTGCCGCCACCGCGACCACGCGCAAGCCTTCAGCGTTGAATGCTGCGGTGACCTGACGGATTTTCGCCAGCAATTCATCGCTCAAGGCTTCGTCGACTTCACCGTGACGAACCCGGCTGCACACCGCCAGCACTTCTTCAACCGCGCCTTTGCAGATCAGTTGATGCGGCTGGCCGCGCCCTTCGACGACCACCGACATGCGCCGACGATTGAAGTCGAACGGGATCTCGTCGACCTTGCGAAACGCCGTGCCGACCTTCAGCTCACGGTGGATTTCCACGTGTTCCAGCACCGCCACATCAAGCAGGTTTTTCAGGCCGGTCTGGTAGTAGCTGTTGAGGTAAGCCATTTCCAGCACGTCATCGGAGTCTTCGCCCCAAACGTCGACGTTACGCGCCAGGAAGATCTTGTCCTGGGTCAAAGTGCCGGTCTTGTCGGTGCACAGCACGTCCATGGCGCCGAAGTTCTGGATCGCATCCAGACGTTTGACGATGACTTTCTTGCGCGACAGGAACACCGCGCCCTTGGCCAGCGTCGAGGTGACGATCATCGGCAGCATTTCCGGGGTCAGGCCCACGGCAATCGACAGCGCGAACAGCAGTGCTTCGGTCCAGTCGCCCTTGGTGAAACCGTTGATGAACAACACCAGCGGCGCCATGACGAACATGAAGCGGATCAGCAGCCAGCTGACTTTGTTCACGCCTTGCTGAAACGAAGTCACCGCGCGATCAGTCGCCCCGACCCGCTGCGCCAGCGCACCGAAATAGGTGCTGTTGCCGGTGGTGAGAATCACCGCCACCGCCGTACCGGACACCACGTTGGTGCCCATGAACAGGATGTTGTCGAGTTCCAGCGGATTGCGCGTGTCGCGATCGGCCTGACGCGGGAATTTTTCCACCGGCATCGATTCGCCGGTCATCGCCGCCTGGCTGACGAACAGGTCCTTGGCGCTGAGCACCCGGCAATCGGCAGGAATCATGTCGCCGGCCGACAGCACGATCAGATCGCCGGGCACCAATTGCTTGATCGGCAATTCAGCGCGCGGCGCATCCCGGCGCAGCACCGTGGCGGTGTTGCTGACCATCGCTTTGAGCGCGTCGGCGGCCTGGTTGGATTTGCTTTCCTGCCAGAAGCGCAGCAGCGTCGACAGCACCACCATCGAGAAAATCACGATGGCGGCCTTGAGGTCTTCGGTCAGCCACGAGATCACCGCAAGCAAGGTCAGCAGCAGGTTGAACGGGTTTTTGTAGCAGTGCCACAGGTGGGTCCACCACGGCAGCGGTTGCTCGTGTTCGACTTCGTTGAGGCCATGCTGCGCACGCAGCACATCGACTTCGAAATCGGTGAGGCCGTCGGTGTGAGTGCCGAGGTTCGACAGCAGCACGCCGCTGTCGCAATGGGCGGCGTCCACCAGTGTATTGGCGAGAGTCGGCGGCACTTCACGGCTGACCGTGGTGTCGCTGAGGGTTTCCAGCAAGGCCAGGCGACGGAAGTGCCGGGCGATGTGGCGGGTCCGCAGGAAGCCTGCGAAAAATTCCTTGAGCGTAAGTTTCATGGCTGTTGCCCCTATGGTCAGCCGGGAAACCGTCGAGCAGGTACGTCCTCGTCCTGGGCACCGGAAAACCGGCACGGCAAGGCGTGGCGCGCCGGTCAGAAAAGACAGGCGTGTCGATAGGGCTGCAATGACGACGATGAAGTCGACTTCACAGGCTTTTCAGTGTCGATGAGAAGGACGTCGGGACATGACCGGGACCGGTCATGATCGGGATGCCGCTGCTCGCTGTTCGGCGAGACAACGGCACAAAGGAATGCGCGTTATCTTGCCGAGAATCTGCCGGTTACAAGGACCGGCCGACAACTGTCACTCGAACAAGTACCCACTGTGGGTCTCCGCTATTGATGAAAACGCGCGAAGCTTACGCCCCGATGTCTGGAGAGTAAACCCGCAAAAGGAAGTGTGTCGGGGAATGTGGCGGGTGTTCAGGAAGGGTTCAGGATTGCCCCCGAGATCGCCGAGATCGTTCCCACGCTCTGCGTGGGAATGCAGCCGGGGACGCTCTGCGTCCCATTGGAACGCAGAGCGTCCCTTGAAGCATTCCCACGCAGAGCGTGGGAACGATCAACGGTCTGGTTTAGCTGGCAGTCGCCAACAACAGATCCATCACCGAACGGCTGTGCCCACGGTTCTTGCCATGCTCATACAGCGAGCCGGCAATCTCGTCCGCGCGGATCGGCAGGATCGACAGCAGCGTATCGCTCAGACCGTGGCTGGCCTGGCAGAAGCCCTGCATGTACAGACCGGCCTTGCAGCGCTCGTCGGTGATCAGGCGGTAATTGCGATCGACCTCGAAGTCGCCCAGGTACTCTTCCAGCGGCGCCAGCAGTTTGCGGTGCATCTGACGCTCGTAACCGGTGGCCAGCACGACCGCGTCGTAGGCACGCACGGTGACTTCGCCGGTGGCGTTGTTGCGCACGGTCAGTTCGATACCGCGTTCGGTGGCGGTGGCTTTCTCGACCGTGGTCAGGGTGCGGAACGCATGGCGTGCGACACCGGAAACCTTCTGGCGATAGAAGATGCCGTAGATGCGCTCGATCAGGTCGATGTCGACCACCGAGTAGTTGGTGTTGTGGTACTCGTTGACCAGACGTTCACGCTCGCTGCTGTTCTGCTGGAAGATCAGGTCGGTGAATTCCGGCGAGAACACTTCGTTGACGAACGGGCTGTCGTCCGCCGGCTTCAGGGCCGAGCCACGCAGGATCATGTCGACCTGCACCGACGGGAACGAGTCGTTCAGGTCGATGAAGGCTTCCGCCGCGCTCTGGCCGCCACCGATGATTGCAATGCTCATCGGCTGGTTGTTGATGCACGGCTGCTTGGCCATCTCGGCCAGGTACTGCGAGTGATGGAACACCCGACCGTCGCCTTTCAGCGCCTTGAAGGCCTCGGGAATGCGCGGCGTGCCGCCGGCGCTGACCACCACCGAACGCGCAGTACGCACGAACTGCTGACCGTCCGTACCACGGGAAATCACCCGCAGCGCTTCGACCTGATGGTTGTGCAGCACCGGCTCGATGGTCAGCACTTCTTCGCCGTAACGGCTTTGCTCGGTGAACTGCGCAGCCACCCAGCGCAGGTAGTCGTTGTACTCCATGCGGCACGGGTAGAAGGTGCCGAGGTTGATGAAGTCCACCAGACGACCGTGGTGCTTGAGGTAGTTGACGAACGAGTACGGGCTGGTCGGATTGCGCAGGGTCACCAGATCCTTGAGGAAGGAAATCTGCAACTCGCTCTGGGTCGACAGGGTGTTGCCGTGCCAGCTGTAGTTGGGTTGTTTGTCGAGAAACAGAACATCCAGTTCCCCCTGGATCGGGCCGCGCTCTTGCAGAGCGATGGCCAGCGCCAGGTTCGAAGGGCCGAAACCGACGCCGATCAGGTCGTGAACGATGGGCGATGCAATTGCCTGTGTCATTTCCAGTGTCCTCTGGACGAAAAGCCTGAGTGACCTGACCGGCCTTGAGCAGGACAGCAGATCGTCTGTTGAGTAGGAACGAGGACAGTGAAATAAAATTTAACGACGACGGCTCAATGGGCGTCCCATTGTTTGATGCGCAGGCGGCAATGCTTCATGGCGTTGACGATGTGCTTTTCCACCAGAGCCTTGGAAATCCCTAGGTGTTCGGCAATCTCGGGATGCGACAGACCTTCGATCTTGCGCAACAGAAAACTTTCGCGACACAGCGGCGAAAGTTCAGCCAGGGCACGCTGGAGCATCTCCAGTCGCTGGCCGTGATCGAAGGTGTTGTGGGGGGACGGGGTGAAGTAGCGCTCTTCGCTGTCGAGCACTTCCAGCGATTCGACCTGACGCAGGGCATTGCGCCGATGGTCGTCGATCACCAGATTGAGTGCGGTGCGATAGAGAAATGCCCGAGGCTGCTCGATCGGCGTTTCGCTGGATCGCTCCAGCACCCGCAGATAAGCGTCATGCACCACGTCTTCGGCCACCTGACGGTTGCCGAGCCTGGCGTTCAGGAAACACACCAACTCGCGATAGTAGTTTTCCAACATGATTCCCCGCCGCAGCGTGCGGTTTCGATCCTTGAGCCAGATCCGCGACTGTCGAAACAGGCAGTGGCACGGTAGTGGCAATTTCAGGTGCGTAATTTATAGTAATTCTCATATAGATTTAAAGCGCTGTTTCGGTTTGCCCGACAAATTGTTCTCGCCTATACCTGTTACCGCGTTTTTCAGCGCTTAAATTCGCCGCCCCTTCTCTCGTTTAACCAACAGCCCTCCCGTGTCTGTCGTGCCCTGCGACAGCATTCGGCCGTGCCCGCTTGCGGTGCCCGCCGGATGACGGGCCGATTCACACTGGCCGGAACCCCGCATGAAACGTCCCCGCCCCGCCCGACGCGCCCTGCTCATCGCTCTTTGCCTGATCCCCGTGATTGCCGTTGCGGCGTGGCAAGTCCTGCCGCCCGGTCGCGATCAGTTCGCCACCGTCTCCGTCAGCCGTGGCGACATCGAAAGCAGCGTCACCGCGCTGGGCACGCTGCAGCCGCGCCGCTATGTGGACGTCGGCGCCCAGGCGTCGGGGCAGATCCAGAAAATCCACGTCGAGGTCGGTGACGTGGTCAAGGAAGGCCAGTTGCTGGTGGAAATCGACCCGTCCACGCAAAAAGCCAAACTCGACGCCGGGCGTTTCTCCATCGAAAACCTCAAGGCCCAATTGCAGGAGCAAAAAGCCCAGCACGAACTGGCGCAACAGAAATATCAACGCCAGCAGAATCTCGCCGCCGGCGGCGCGACCCGCGAAGAAGACGTGCAGACCGCCCGCGCCGAACTGAAAGCCACTCAGGCGCGCATCGACATGTTCCAGGCCCAGATCCGTCAGGCCGAAGCCAGCCTGCGCAGCGACCAGGCCGAACTCGGCTACACCCGCATCTACGCGCCGATGGCCGGCACGGTGGTCGCCCTCGATGCGCGTGAAGGCCAGACCCTCAACGCCCAGCAGCAGACGCCACTGATCCTGCGTATCGCCAAACTGTCGCCGATGACGGTATGGGCCGAGGTTTCAGAAGCCGACATCGGCCACGTCAAACCGGGCATGACCGCCTACTTCACCACCCTCAGCGGCGGCAACCGGCGCTGGAGCAGCACCGTGCGGCAGATCCTGCCGGTGCCGCCCAAGCCGCTGGACCAGACCAGCCAGGGTGGCGGCAGCCCCGCCAGCACCAGCAAAAGCGGGAGTGCCCGCGTGGTGCTGTACACCGTGTTGCTGGACGTCGACAACGCCGACAACGCGCTGATGGCGGAAATGACCACGCAAGTCTTCTTCGTCGCCCACCAGGCGCAAAACGTGCTTACCGCACCGGTTGCCGCGCTGCAGGGCAGCACCACCGCCAACCTGCAGACCGCGCAGGTGATCGCCGCCAACGGCAAGATCGAAACCCGCGAAGTGCGCACCGGCATCAGCGACCGCTTGAAAGTGCAGATTCTCGAAGGCCTCAACGAGGGCGATCATTTGGTGATCGGCCCGGCCACCGGCAGCGGAGGTTGAATGCAAACGCCTCTGATCGACCTGCAGGACATCCGCAAATCCTACGGCGGCGGCGACGCGCCCGAGGTTCATGTCCTGCGCGGTATCGACCTGTCGATCCACGCCGGCGAATTCGTGGCGATCGTCGGCGCCTCCGGCTCCGGCAAGTCGACGCTGATGAACATTCTCGGCTGCCTCGACCGGCCGACCACCGGCGAGTACCGCTTCGCCGGGGAAAACGTCGCTGGCCTGGACACCGACGAACTGGCCTGGCTACGCCGCGAGGCCTTTGGTTTCGTGTTCCAGGGTTATCACCTGATTCCGTCCGGCTCGGCCCAGGAAAACGTCGAGATGCCGGCGATCTACGCCGGCACACCCGCCGCCGAGCGCCATGCTCGTGCCGCCGCCCTGCTCGACCGCCTCGGCTTGGCCTCGCGCACCGGCAACCGTCCGCATCAACTTTCCGGCGGCCAGCAACAACGGGTGTCGATTGCCCGGGCCTTGATGAACGGCGGCCACATCATTCTTGCCGACGAGCCCACCGGCGCCCTCGACAGCCACAGCGGCAAGGAAGTCATGGCGCTGCTCGACGAACTGGCGAGCCAGGGCCACGTGGTCATTCTGATCACCCACGACCGCGAAGTGGCCGCGCGAGCCAAACGCATCATCGAAATCAGCGACGGCCTGATCGTCAGCGACAGCGCCCGCCATAACCCCGAGGCCCAGACCAGCGCCAACCCCGGCGCCTTGCAAGCCGTGGATCTGCGCAAGCGCCTGACTGAAGGCGCCGAAGCGACAGGCGCCTGGAAAGGCGAACTGATCGACGCACTGCACGCCGCCTGGCGAGTGATGTGGATCAACCGCTTCCGCACCGCGCTGACCCTGTTGGGGATCATCATTGGCGTGGCCTCGGTGGTGGTGATGCTCGCGGTCGGCGAAGGCAGCAAGCGCCAGGTCATGGCGCAAATGGGCGCCTTCGGCTCGAACATCATTTACCTCAGCGGCTCGTCACCCAACCCGCGCACACCGCCAGGCATCGTCACCCTCGATGACGTGGCGGCACTGGCCAGCCTGCCGCAGGTCATGCGAATCATGCCGGTCAACGGCGCCGAAGCCGGTGTGCGGTTCGGCAATGCCGACTACTTGAGTTACGTCGGCGGCAACGACACCAACTTCCCGGCGATCTTCAACTGGCCCGTGGTGCAGGGCAGTTATTTCACCGAGGCCGATGAACGCAATGCCGCAGCGGTCGCAGTGATCGGCCACAAGGTTCGCACCAAATTGCTCAAGGATGTCGCCAACCCCATCGGCCAATACATCCTGATCGAGAACGTGCCCTTCCAGGTGGTCGGCGTGCTGGCGGAAAAAGGCGCCAGCTCCGGCGACTCCGACAGCGACAACCGCATCGCAGTGCCCTACTCCGCCGCCAGCGTCCGTTTGTTCGGCACACGCAATCCGGAATACGTGGCGATCGCCGCCGCCGATGCGCGCAAGGTCAAGGAAGCCGAACACGCGATCGAGCAACTGATGCTGCGCCTGCACAACGGCAAGAAGGATTTCGAACTGACCAACAACGCCGCGATGATCCAGGCCGAAGCCCGCACGCAAAACACCCTGTCGCTGATGCTCGGCTCGATTGCCGCGATTTCGCTGCTGGTGGGCGGGATCGGCGTGATGAACATCATGCTGATGACCGTGCGCGAACGCACCCGCGAAATCGGTATTCGTATGGCTACCGGTGCCCGTCAGCGCGACATCCTGCGCCAGTTCCTCACCGAAGCAGTGATGTTGTCGGTGGTCGGCGGGATCGCCGGCATCGCCCTGGCACTGATCGTCGGCGGCGTGCTGATCCTCAGCGAAGTCGCCGTGGCGTTTTCCTTGATGGCGGTGCTCGGTGCCTTTGGCTGCGCCCTTGTGACCGGTGTTGTCTTCGGCTTCATGCCGGCCCGCAAAGCCGCCCGACTCGACCCGGTGACGGCCCTTACCAGTGAATGATCGATCTATGAAATCGCGCCTCAGCCTGTTGACCGTGTGCCTGATGCTCAGCGCCTGCGGCAATCCCGTCCAGCGTCCCGACAGCGGCTTGCAGCCACCGGCGACCTGGCAATCGCCCCACGGCGCCAGCGTCGCCCGCATCGATCCGCAATGGTGGAAGCAGTTCGGCAGCCCCGAACTCGACCGCCTGATCGAACAGGCCCGCCTCGGCAGTTTCGACCTCGCGGCCGCCATGGCGCGGGTACGTCAGGCCCAGGCCGGCACCGTGATTGCCGGCGGCTCGCAGTTGCCTGAAGTGAAAGCCGGGGCCAATGCCAATCGGCAAAAATTGCTGCGCGGTAACGGCTACAGCCAGCTCGACGCCGACAACAGCAACAAGGCGGTGGATTATTTCGACGCCAGCCTGACCGCTACTTACGAAATCGATTTCTGGGGCGGCAAACGCGCCTCCCGCGACAGTGCACAGTTTGCCCTGCAAGCCAGCGAGTTCGATCGGGCGACCGTGGAACTGACCTTGCTCAGCGGCGTGGCCAACACCTATGCGCAGGCCTTGTCCCTGCGCGAGCAAAGTCGTATCGCCGAGCTGAACCTGGCGAACGCGCAGAACGTGCTGAAGCTGGTGCAGACCCGCTTCGATTCAGGCTCGGCCACCGCGCTGGAACTGGCCCAGCAGAAAAGCCTGGTGGCCGCGCAACAACGGCAATTGCCGCTGGTGCAACAACAGGCCCAGGACGCTTTGATCAGCCTCGCCGCCCTGCTCGGCCGGCCGGTGCAGGATCTGCAAACCGGCGCGGAGCCGTTCGACCAACTGCAATGGCCGACCATCACCGCCGGTGTGCCCAGCGACCTGCTCAGCCACCGTCCGGACATCGCCCGCGCCGAGGCGCAACTGGCGGCGGCCGAAGCCGACGTCAAGGTCGCCCGCGCCGCCATGCTGCCGAGCGTGACCCTGTCTGCCCAGCTCGGCTCCGGCGCCAACCAGTTCGACGACATTATCCGCAGCCCGTTCTACAACCTCACCGCCGGACTGCTCGCGCCCGTCTTCAACAACGGGCGACTGAGCGCCGAGCGCGACAAGGCCAGGGCCCGTCAGGAAGAACTGCTGGAAACCTATCGCGCCGCCATCATCAACGGTTTCGCCGACGTCGAAAAAGCCCTGAACAGCATTCGCGGGCTCGACGCGCAGCGGCAGTGGCAAAGTGAAGAGTTGAATCAGGCGCAGACCGCGTTCGACATCGCTCAGAGCCGCTATGAGGCCGGCGCCGAAGACTTGCTGACGGTACTGGAAACCCAGCGCACGCTGTATGCGGCGCAGGATCTGAATGTGCAACTGCGGCTGTCGCGATTGCAGGCGAGTATCGGGCTGTACAAGGCACTGGGCGGTGGGTGGCAGGCGCTGTAATCGCAGCGGACTCAAGACCGCTTTCGCGAGCAAGCTCGCTCCCACAGTGACCGCATTCCATCTGAATGGACACGATCACTTTGGGAGCGAGTTTGCTACATAGGGCGATCCGGCTAACGACAACGCGGTCCTCAGACCGCGTCGGTTTTGGCCTTCAGATTGCGCGCATACCACGGCCGCTTCGGCACTCGCCGGAACAACCCTTCCAGCTTCTTCTCATCCGAACCGAACACGATTCGCAGCGCAAGCTTCATGACTTCCGGATCCATCTCGACCGACTTGCCGACCTGCAACCCCGGCGTGGTGCTGCAACCGTGGGTGGTCGGGCCGAGCCATGGGTCAGCGACTTCGACCCAGCGCCCAGGCGCAAACCATTTCACACCATTGACTTCAAGCCGCGTGACCTGGCCCGGATGGAAACGCTCGTGGGCGCGGAACCAGTCTTCCACGCGGTCGTCGATCCAGCCGTGGAAATGCCAGAACACCGGGTTCACGTGAGATGAAAACGGATCGCCGAGGAAGTCGTTTTCCGGGGCGAACCAGCGTGCGGCAAAATCGTCCAGATCCCGGGCCAGCGGCACCGGCTGACCGTTGGACGGATCGCGCGGCACCGAAGCCCAGCGCATGTGCAGCCAGTCGTGCAGCCCCAGTTCGACTTCGGAGCCGAACTGACCGAGGGTCATCTTCGACAGATACTGTGGATCGCGGTACTGCGACTCCCAGACCTCGAAGTTGCTCTGATAGGTCTCGGCGGTCTTGATGTCGCTGACCCACTGGCTGAATTCATCGTCGCCATCGGCCAGCCACGTCGGCGGCAGCGCGGTGCCGTCGTGATTATCGAAATAGCGGGCAAAACCCTGACGGTCGCGCACCAGTTCCGGCTGCGGCAGCGGGAAGAACTCCCACGACGGCAGATCCTGCAGCGAACGCGCCGTCCCGAGCATGTGCCGGTGCATGAAAAAGAAATCGATGCCTGAACCGTTGCGGTCCTTGCGCTTGCCCCGGGCGTCACGCTCCTGATCGCGGGGGCCGGGCTGCCAGCCGAGGCCGCGTATGGCGTTGCGTTTGTCCTCGGACAGGGTGTGCCATTTGTCCCGCGTCGCGTGCCACACCTGGTGGAACAGCCGATGCTCGGGTGACACCAGCCAGGCCAGCAAAGGCGCATTCAGCGGTGTGCGCTGGCGGGCTTCGGGAAACAGGCATTTGACCGCGATGAAGCGGTGATCCTGCGCCGGCAAGGCCAGCGCGCGATCGAGGCGCTGGACACTGCCACTGAGGGTGCCGCTGCCGGCGTTGCCGAAATCCGCCCAGACCTCGTCGAGGATCATGTTCAGTTCGTAGTCGACGCTGCCGCCGGTGCCCAGCAGGCGCCAGCTGAGCTTCGAAGCCTCGGCCCCGGCAAGATCGCCGAGTATTCGGTAACGAGGTGTGTCGGCAGAGCGCAGACGCTCCGACGTGTCGAGAAAACCGCACACGCCCCGGCCTTTCTGACCGATGTCGATGAACACTTCCAGGCCCTGGGCCGGCAAGCCGTCCAGGCCCGCGTCACGCCCAACGAAACGGATCTTCCAGACCCCGCGCAACGCATTCGCCAAGCGTTGCCCGGCCACGTCGGCGACATCGAAAGACGCCTCACCGGGGGTGATCGTCGGGTCGGGCTTCGTCCATTCGCGATGCCCGAAATAAGCTGCAGGTACGGCAGCGCCGGTCAGCGCCAGGCCTGCCATGAACCATCGTCGAGAAATCCTCATTGCCCTACCTGTGTTCAGCCCTGAAGCAGGCTTTATCCAAGCTAGAACGTTTGCTGAGCGAACAAATTTAAGCGCCCTCGGGGCGGACTAATTTTCTCCCGCGCCCGCTCGTTCTTCCCAGATAGCAAAGGCCTCTGTGCCTGCACCTCGACGGCGAACCTGACTGAGATGGCAATGACAAAACCACGTTCGAAAAAGGCTCTTTACATCGGCCTGCCGCTGGCCCTGGCGATCAGCGCCGGTGCCGGTTTCGCGGTCTGGGATATCTGGTTCAAGGACAATCCCGGCTACCCTCGCAAAGTCATGCAGCAGGCCGAAGAGCTGCACGAACACATGCTCTCGTTCGACAGCCACATCACCATCACCCAGAACTTCGGCACCACCGGCCACGAAGTCGACAAGGACGGCAGCGACCAGTTCGACCTGGTCAAGGCCAATCGCGGACGCCTGTCCGGCGCGGCACTGACGATCTTCGGCTGGCCGGAAATCTGGAACGGCGCCAATGCCCCGCACAAACCCACCGCCGGCTTCGTCGACGAGGCGCGCAACCAGCAGGAAATCCGCTACAAGATCATTTCCGGCATGGTCCGCGACTTCCCCAACCAGGTCGGCATCGCCTACACCGCCGACGACTTCCGGCGCCTGCACGGCGAAGGCAAGTTCGCGATCTTCATCAGCATGCTCAACGCCTACCCGCTGGGCCACGACCTGAACCTGCTGGACCTGTGGACCGCGCGCGGCATGCGCATGTTCGGCTTCAGCTACATCGGCAACAACGACTGGGCCGACTCGTCGCGCCCGCTGCCGTTCTTCAATGATTCGCCGGACGCCCTCGACGGTCTTTCGAACCTGGGCAAGCAAGCGGTGAAACGCCTGAACGACCTGGGCGTGATCATCGACGTGTCGCAGATGTCGACCAAGGCCCTGGAGCAAGTCGCGCAACTGAGCCGCACCCCGCTGGTGGCGTCGCACTCGGCGCCGCGCGCCATGGTCGATATCCCGCGCAACCTCAGCGACAAGGAAATGCAGCTGATCAAGAACAGCGGCGGCGTGGTGCAGATCGTCGGCTTCTCGCAATACCTGCGCCCACTGACCCAGGGCACTCAGGACAAGCTGAATGAACTGCGCAAACGCTACGATCTGCCGCCGTTGCCGAACCTGGCCGTGGCCCTGATGCCGGGCGATCCGATCATCTCGGCGTGGTCGGAGCAGAAATTCGGCGAATACGCCGGCCAGCTCTACGCGATCCTCGAAGAAGAGCCGAAAGCCAGCCTCAAGGACCTGGGCGACGCCATCGATTACACGGTCAGAAAGATCGGTATCGACCACGTCGGCATCAGCTCGGACTTCAACGAAGGTGGCGGCGTCAAAGGCTGGGAAAACGTCGGCGAAATCCGCAACGTGACCGCTGAACTGCTGTCGCGCGGTTACACCGAAGCCGATATCGCCAAGCTCTGGGGCGGCAACTTCCTGCGGGTCTGGGACCAGGTGGAGAAATCCGCCAAACCGGCACTGGCCACTGCCCGGGAAGCCGCCAAGCCATGAGCAACCGTCGTGACTTTCTCAAGCAGGCCGGGATCCTCGCCGCCGCATTGCCATTGGGCGCGAGCCTGCCGAACATCGCCAGCGCTTCGACCGCCGCCGCCCCGCTGCCACGCAACAAGTGGGCGCAGTTGCAGCAATTGTTCGATCAGGATCCGGCGTGGCTGCACTTCTCCAACTTCCTGATCACCACCCACCCGCGCCCGGTGCGCGAGGCGATCGAAATGCACCGCGCCGCCCTCGACAAGAACCCCGGGCTGGCGATGGACTGGGACCACGGTGTCACCGAAAAACGCGAGGAAGCCGTGCGCGTGCTGGCCGGCCAATACGTGCAGGCCGATGCCCGGCAGATTGCGCTCACCGGCAGCACCACCGAAGGCCTGGCGATGATTTACGGTGGCGTGCAGGTACGCGCCGATCAGGAAATCCTCACCACGGCCCACGAGCATTACGCAACGCACACCATCCTCGAGCTGCGCACCCAGCGTGACGGCACCAAGGTGCGCAAGATCCGTCTGTTCAAGGATCCTTACCGGATCAGCAAAGATGAAATCCTGACCAGCATCGATCGTGCCATCCGCCCCGAAACCCGCGTGCTGGGCATGTGCTGGGTGCATTCGGGCAGCGGCGTGAAACTGCCGCTCGCCGAAATCGGTGCGCTGGTCGACAAACACAACCGCGGGCGCAGCGAAGCCGACCGCATCATCTACGTGGTGGACGGCGTGCACGGTTTCGGCGTGGAAGACCTGAGCTTCCCGGCCATGAACTGCGACTTCTTCATCGCCGGCACCCACAAGTGGATGTTCGGCCCGCGCGGCACCGGGATCGTGGTCAGCCGTACGCCGGAAGTGAAATACGTTACGCCGATCATTCCGACCTTTTCCGAGGCCGAGCACTTCTCCACCACCATGACCCCTGGCGGTTATCACGCTTTCGAACACCGCTGGGCGCTGACCGAGGCGTTCAAGTTGCACCTGCAACTGGGCAAGGCCGACGTGCAGGCGCGCATTCATGAACTCAACAGCTACCTGAAAAAACGCCTGCTGCAACGCCCGCAGATTGAGCTGGTCACGCCGTTGAGCCCTGAGTTTTCCGCCGGCTTCACCTTCTTCCGGGTCACTGGCAAGAACAGCGACAAGATCGCCGCGCACCTGATGGCCAACAAAGTCGTGGCTGACGCCGTCGAGCGCGATGTCGGGCCAGTGATCCGCACCGCGCCGGGCCTGCTCAACGATGAAGCCCAGATCGACCGCCTGCTGGCCGTGCTGGATCAGGCGCTGTGAGCCGAACCTTTTTCCTTTTGACGAGACTCGAAATGAACAGTGAACTGCCTCGTTTTGCCTTGAAAAGCCTGTCGGCGCTGACGCTCGCCGCCCTCGCCGCCTGCCTGCTGCCGACCACCGCCCAGGCTGCCACCCCACCGGCACCGGGCAAGGTGTTCAAGGACTGCAAGGACTGTCCGGAAATGGTCGTGCTGCCCACCGGCACGTTCACCATGGGCACGCCTGAAGACGAAGTCGGCCGCGAGCCCGACGAAGGCCCGATGCACCCGGTGACGTTCGCCAAACCGCTGGCAATCAGCCGTTTCCAGGTGCTCAAGGGCGAATGGTTTGCCTACCTCAAGGACACCGGTTACGTCATGCCCGACGGCGATACCCGCCCGGGCCGCGCGTGCAAGGCCGGGATCCCGGATTACGCCGGCAGCGACCCGCGCAAGCAGTACACCGACAAGCACCCGGCAGTGTGCATGGACTTCGCCGAGGCCAACGCCTACGTGGCCTGGCTGTCGAAAAAGACCGGCAAGCAGTACCGCCTGGTCAGTGAGTCCCTGCGCGAATACGCCGCCCGTGGCGGCACCACCGGGCCGTTCCCCTTCCCGTTCGATGAGGGCAAGGAATACAGCATCGCCAAGCACGCCAATACCTACGGTGCGGCCGATGGCTACAACTTCACCGCGCCGGCCGGCAGCTTCCCGCCCAACGCCTTCGGTGTGTACGACATGCACGGCAACGTCTACGAATGGACCGCCGATTGCTACAACGAAAACTACGAAGGCGCGCCGAGTGACGGCAGTGCGTGGGAGACCGGCAAGTGCCAGTTCAAGCGCATTCGCGGCAACGACTGGGGCGAAGCGCCGGTGTTCTCCCGCTCCGGCAACCGCAATGCGCTGGTGCCGACCGAGCGTGGCGACTGGATCGGTTTTCGCGTGGCGCGCGACCTCTAACCGCGAGCACCGCAGCGGCACCCGCCGCTCGCTCGTCGCTTGAGTCCTCGATAAACCCGCGGGCGGCTAAATCGCTGCCCGCGGGTTTCGTCTTTTAACCAGCCCTACCCTTGAACCAATGCCTTGACCGGCACCAAAAGCGGAAACCTCCATGACCACAAAATCGCGCGGAGCCATCAGTGAAGTCCTCGGCCTGCTCAAGCCTTACCGGGTCGTCGTGGCGCTGTCGATCCTGCTCGGCATGCTCGGTGGCGTCAGCGTCACCGTCCTGCTGGCGACCATCAACAAAGCCCTGAACGGCGCCGGCAGCCCTTCGGCCACGGTATTGGCGACGTTTGCCGGCCTCTGCGCCTTTGCCCTGTTGACCTCGATTCTGTCGGACATCGGCACCAACCACGTCGGCCAGCACATCATTGCCGGGCTGCGTAAATCCCTGGGTGAAAAGGTCCTGCTGGCGCCCATCGAACAAATTGAACGGTTCCGCAGCCACCGCCTGATTCCGGTGCTGACCCACGACGTCGACACGGTCAGCGATTTCGCCTTTTCCTTCGCGCCGCTGGCCATCGCCTTTACCGTGACGCTCGGTTGCCTGGGCTATCTGGCGTTCCTGTCGCTGCCGATGTTCATCCTGTTGCTGGTGGCCCTGGTGGTCGGCATCGCGGTGCAATACGTCGCCCGCAACAAAGGCATCAAAGGCTTCGAAACCGCTCGCGAAGCCGAGGATGAACTGCAAAAGCACTACAGCGCGATTGCCGCCGGCGCCAAGGAGTTGCGCATTCATCGGCCGCGTCGCCAGCGCATGTTCAGCCAGCGCATCGAAGGCACCGCCGATTTCATCTGCCGGACCCACATTCGTTCGGTCAACATTTTCGTGATGGCCAAGACGTTCGGCTCGATGCTGTTTTTCGTGGTCATCGGCCTGGTGCTGGCGCTCCAGTCCTTGTGGCTGGGCACTGACAAAGCGGTGCTCAGCGGTTTCGTGCTGGTGCTGCTGTACATGAAAGGCCCGCTGGAATACCTGATCACCACCCTGCCGGTGATCAGCCGCGCGAACATCGCGTTCAAGCGCATCAACGATCTGGCCGAGCAATTTTCCTCGCCGGAGCCGCACTTGCTGTTGAGCGAATCCGCGCCGGTGAGCAAAACCCCGGTCCAGCAGCTGCAAATGCACAACGTGCATTACGCCTTTCCACCGGTCAAAGGCAGCGCCGCCTTCGAACTGGGCCCGGTCAATCTGAACATCGCTCAGGGCGACATCGTGTTCATCGTCGGCGAGAACGGCGGCGGCAAGACCACCCTGATCAAACTGCTGCTGGGGCTGTATGCGCCACAGCGCGGTGAAGTCCTGCTCAACGGTCAGGTGGTCGATGCCCGGGCCCGCGATGACTACCGCCAGCTGTTCACCACGATTTTTGCCGACTACTACCTGTTCGATGAGCTGGTACAGGGCGATCAACAGGTTCCTGCCGATGCCGGCCGTTATCTGGAGCGCCTGGAAATCGCGCACAAGGTGAGCATTCAGGACGGCGTGTTCAGCACCACCGATCTGTCCACCGGCCAGCGCAAGCGTCTGGCCCTGATCAACGCCTGGCTGGAGGAACGTCCGGTGCTGGTGTTCGACGAATGGGCCGCCGACCAGGACCCGGCATTCCGGCGGATCTTCTACACCGAGTTGCTGCCGGAACTGAAACAGATGGGCAAAACCATCATCGTGATCTCCCACGACGACCGCTATTTCGACGTCGCCGATCAACTGGTGCGCATGGAGGGTGGCCGCGTCGTCACCCACAAAAAGCCCCTCGAAACCGCCTGAGCGAAAGCGCCCTTTCAGCCGACAGCGCCTGTGCGCTGTCGGCCTTCTACCTGAATGTTTATCGCCGTGGACCCGACTGTCGGCAACGCCGTCAGCGACCACGGCGCTGCCAACCACGAGAGACCGATGAACGACTTACTCGATGATGAAGTGCTGGCGCTGCTGATGGCTGATGCCGGCGTGCAACTTCAAGGCCTCCCGGCCCGCCCTCACCCAGTGCCGGCGCCGCTCTCCTTCGCCCAGCAACGCTTGTGGTTCGTGCAACAGCTGACGCCCGACAGTGCCGCCTACAACCTGCCCCGTGCCGTGCGCCTGAACGGCGTTGTGCAAGCCCGGCATCTGCAAGCGGCGCTGAACAAAGTCATCGCACGTCACGACGTGCTGCGCAGCGCGATCGTCGAGATCGACGGCGTGGCGATGCAGGTCGTCGATGAACACGCGACACTCAAACTGGCCTTCGAAGACCTGCGCCACCTGAGCGCCGAAACACGCGACCCCGAACTTGCCCGACGCATCGCCGTCGAGGCCGGTCTGCCCTTCGATCTGAAAACCGCGCCGCTGATGCGCGCGACGCTGCTGCAGACCGCCGACGACGAACACCTGCTGTTGATGAACATGCACCACATCGCCTCCGATGCCTGGTCCAACGCCATTCTCATGCAGGACCTGATGCAGGCCTACGAACAGGTCGTGGCGGGCGATCCGTCGCCGCTGCGCCGACCGGCCATCCAGTACGCCGACTACGCCAACTGGCAACGCGGCGAATACCTCGACAGCGCCGCGTGTGCCGCCAGTGCCGACTATTGGCGCAACTACCTCGGGCAGACCCTGCCACCGCTGGAACTGCCGACCGACTTTCCTCGCCACGAACAGCAGACCCACCCGGCCGGCAAACACGACTTCAGCCTGCCGACGGCGCTGACACAGAATTTGAACCGCTTCTGCCAACAGTCGGGACTGACGCCGTTTGTGGTGGCGCTCGGCGCCTGGCAATTGCTGCTGAGCCGCTACAGCAACCAGCAGGACTTCACGGTCGGCGTGCCGAATGCGAGCCGCAATCGCAGCGAAACCCAAGAGCTGGTGGGCTTTTTTGTCAGCGCCCAGGTCTACCGCGTACGCATCGATCCACAGCTGCCGTGCCAGGATTTTCTCCAGCGCCTGCGCCGCGAAACCCTCGCCGCGCTGGATCATGCCGACTACCCGCTGGAACTGAGCTTCGACGACCTGCAACTGCGGGCGAACGGACAGATCAATCCGTTGTTTCAAACGCTGTTCAACTGGCGCACCGAGGCCTCCGGCGAGGGTCCGCTGATGTTGGGCGACCTGGCGCTGGACTTCCTTCCGGCGGACACGACCCAGGCCAAATTCGACCTGTCGCTGGACATCGCCTATTCGCTGGAGCGCATCGACGCCAGCCTCGAATACAGCCGCGACCTGTACACCCCCGCGACCCTCGAACGGCTGGCCGGTCACTGGCAGAACCTGCTGCACGCGATCACCGAAGATCCGCGCCGCGCGCTGAGCGAACTGCCGCTGCTGAGCCGCGATGAACGCCGCGTGCAGCTCGAACAATGGAACCCGCCCGCCTCGGCCTTGCCCGACGAAGGCGTGCACCAGTTGTTCGAGCGTCAGGCGCTGGCCACACCGGACGCGGTGGCACTGATCGTCAATGACCTGCACGTGAGTTATGCCCGGCTCAATTCGGCGGCCAATCGACTGGCGAACACCCTGATCGCCTGCGCCGTCGGCCCGGAAGTCCGCGTGGGCATCGCCGTCGAGCGCTCGGCGCACATGATCATCAGCCTGCTGGCGGTGCTCAAGGCCGGCGGTGTCTATGTCCCGCTCGACCCCGACTACCCGCAGGAACGCCTGACCTGGATGATCGAAGACAGCGGCCTGGATGTATTGCTGACGCAGGATTCGCTGCTTGAGCGACTGCCATCGCCGCCGTCGGTCAAGGTGATGTGCGTCGATGAGGTTGATCCTCTCGATGACCGACCTGTCGACAACCCGCCCTGCCGCACCTTCGCCAGCAATCTGGCGTACGTGATGTTCACCTCGGGCTCCACCGGTCGCCCGAAAGGCGTGGGCATCACTCACGGCGCACTGGCCCGTCACGCGCAAATCGGTCGGGAGTTCCACGGTCTGACGCCTGCCGACCGCTTGCTGCAGTACGGCACGTTCAATTTCGATGCGTTTGTCGATCAGCTCTACCCGGCGCTGATTTGCGGCGCTTCGGTGGTGCTGCGCGGGCAGGACATCTGGGACAGCGAAACCTGGTATCAGCAGTTGCTGGAGAAAAAATTCACCGTCAGCGAACTGACCACGACGTACTGGAACTTGCTGGCCAAGGACTTCGCGGCCGCCGGCCCACGGGACTACGGATCGCTGCGTCAGGTGGTGGTCGGCGGCGAAGCCATGCCACCGGAAGCGGTCGCGGCCTGGGGCCAGGCCGGTCTCGGTCACGTGCGTCTGCTCAATGTCTACGGCCCGACGGAAGCGACCGTCGACTCCACGCTGCTCGATTGCAGCGACTACGTCACCGGGCGCACGCCCCTGCCCAAAGCCATGCCGATTGGTCGACCGCTGGCCGGTCGTGCCGTGTACCTGCTCGACAGCGGCGGTCAGCCGGTGCCCGTCGGCACCGTGGGCGAACTGATGATTGCCGGCGACCTGCTCGCGCGGGGCTATTTCAATCGACCGGAGCTGACCGCCGAACGCTTCATCCCGGACCCGTTCAGCAACCGGGGCGGACGCCTCTATCGCACCGGCGATCTGGCCCGCTATGGCGCCGACGGCGTGATCGAATATGTCGGGCGCCTCGACCACCAGGTGAAAATCCGCGGTTTCCGCATCGAGCTCGGCGAAATCGAGTCCTGCCTGCTGCAATGGCCAGCCGTACGTGAAGCCGTGGTCGTCGCCCACGAAGGCGCGACCGGTACGCAGTTGATCGGCTATGTAGTGCCGCATGCAAGCGAGCAATCAGAGGACGAACTGCGCGAAGCCCTCAAGGCAGAACTGAAAAACCGTCTGCCCGGCTACATGGTCCCTGCTCACCTGGTGGTGCTGAGTGCATTGCCACTGAGCCCCAACGGCAAACTGGATCGCAAGGCCCTGCCACTACCCGATCTGCATCAGACGCAGCGGCCGTTTCGTGCGCCGCAAACGCCCCTAGAAACAGCGCTGGCCGAACTCTGGCAAGAGGCGCTGCACGTCGAGCGCGTGAGCCTGGACGACAATTTCTTCGAGCTGGGCGGCCATTCGATTCTGGCCATTCAGTTCATTTCCGCCTTGAACACACGCCTGGGGATCAAACTGGCCCTGCAACAAATGCTCGCGCATCCCACGGTCGAAGTGCTGGCCCGGTTCATCGGCATGGAACATCAACAGCAGGTGCAATGCGTGGTCGAGCTGACCGGCGCCACCTCAACCGCCACACCGCTGTTCTGCCTGCACCCGAGCGGCGGCATCGTCTTCTGTTATCAGCCGCTGGCCAAGCGTCTGAGCAAGCACGCTCGCACCTTCGGCATCATGCACAAAGGCTTCGCCGACAAGGACGCCAGCACCCAGACCTGGCCCGAGATGATTGCCGAATACACCGAACAGATTGTCGAAAAGCACCCCGACGGCCTTTACCGCCTGATGGGCTGGTCGCTGGGTGGCGCGATCGCCATGGACGTGGCTGCAGCACTGGAGCGCCAGGGCAAACAGGTGACGTTTCTGGGTCTGGTCGACACCACCCTGCCGGAAAGCATCTTCCCTGCGGATCTGCCACGCAAACCTCTGGAGGAAGACAACCCCGAGTACCTGAGCGCAGACAACGAACTGTCCGTTGCCGTGGAAATGTTCAGCCTGATGTTTGCCCATCTGGAAGAGCCGGCGGCGCGTTACATCGCCGAGAACCCGACAACCAGCCTCAAGGCCTTTTATCAGTGGGCCAGCCAGCAGGCCGCCACCGACGAACAGGAAATGATCGCCACCCTGGAGGCCATCAAGCAGGAAATCATGAACGCCCAGGCGTTCGACATCCACGAGCGGCTGGTCAAGAGTTTCGATGCGTTCTCGCTGCCAACTCTCAAGGTCAAGGCCAGCTGCTGGTGGTCGTTGCAGCACAAGACCCTGGAGCAAGTGCTGCACTCGGAGCAGGTGCTGCGCCAGTACAACCTCAGCGGACAGTTGCAAGGTTCCGTCCATTCACCCTTGCCGCACCGCAGCATGATCTATGGCGAAAGCCTGCTGGACTCGTTTGAATCCGTGCTCCTCGCCTGCGAGGGCGTGACGCGGGACTGATCCTTCGGCAACACTCAAAAAACGCAGACGTCTCGGCCTCTGCGTTTTTTCATGCCTGCTGTTTTGTTCGGGTGTGCGTTGTTTCAACAAGGTGCCGGCGAGAAACTCCGGGCAAAAAAAACCGGCCCACCCTCCTTGTTCAGGAGCGTGGGCCGGTTCGGTGTCCCGTCAGTGCATCAGAACTGCGGGGTGTACTTCACGGAGAACATCACGTTGCGTGGGTCACCGAAGTTGTTGTTACCACTGAGCTGGTTGTACGCCGCGTTGACGTACTTCTTGTCGAACAGGTTATTCGCGTTGACCGCCAGGCTGATCTCCGGTGTCAGCTGGTAAGCGACACGGCCGTTCCACACGGTGTAACCCGCCACCTCGTAAGAGCCTTCGTAGCCCAGGGTGTGGTTTTGAGTGGTGAAACCAAGCCCGGTGCTCAGACGGTTCAAATCACCGGTGAACTGGTAGTTGCCCCACACACGCAGCATGTGTTTCGGTGTCCAGGTGCTGAACGTGCGACCTTCCATGTCAGGATCGTCGAGGTACTTGGTGGTGTTGTAGGTGTAACCGGCAAACAGTTGCAGGTTGTCGGTCACAGCACCACTGATCTCGGCGTCCAGACCCTGGCTGCGCACTTTGCCCGCCGCCGTGGAGCAGTACCAGCCGTCACATTCCATGCCGCCGGAAACATCATCGACCGCACGGTTTTTCTGGTCGTAGCGGAACAGCGCCAGGGAGGTGTTAACCCGGCCGTCCATCAGCTCGCCCTTGAGGCCGATTTCGTAGTTGCTGCCGATGATCGGCTTGAGCATCGTGCCGTTGGCATCGCGCACGGTCTGCGGCTGGAACACGTCGGTGTAGCTGGCATACACCGCCCACTCGCGACTCAGGTCGTAGACGATACCGGCGTAAGGGGTGACTTCACCGGTTTCGTTGGTTTTGCTCGGGTCGGCAGCGACGTATTCATCGCTGAAGGCAGCACGGTTCTTGGACTTGTAGCTGTAGTCATACCAGCTGACGCGCGAACCCAGCACCAGCGTCAGGTCGTCGACCGGTTTGACGCGCCAGGTGCCGTACAGACCTTTCTGACGAATATCGTACTTGCTGTCGGTGGCACGGCCGCCGGCGGTGTTGAGCAGACTGTCGTAGCTGATATCCGGACGATCGTTATTGACGTTGAAGATCGTGTCGGTGGCGTTGTTGTTGAAGGTACGGGCGAGCTGGTCATCCGTCTCCAGCTGGGAGTAGTTGCCGCCGATCATGACTTCCTGCTGCATCGACAAGGCTTCGAACTTGCCGGTGAGGTTCATGTCGAGACCGACCTTGGTGGAGTCGAAGTCGGTGATGAAATCGGCGTACTGAATACCGCTGCCGTCAGGCTTGAGACCGGCACCGGAGCTTTGCAGACGCTGGCTTTTCGACTCGTTGGTTTCGGTCATCTGCACGGCACCGACCTTGAACGCCCAGTCGTCGTTGAAACGGTGTTCGAGGTCAGCGTAAAGGGTGGTGACGTTGATCTGCGAGTGGTTCCATTTGGCACCGCCGTAGGTCGAACGCGAAACGTCCGGCATTCTGCCGTCGGCGTAACGCGGCAGGCCACGGATCATCGGACGCGACTCGGCCTCGGTGCGGCTGACCGCCAGGCCCAGGGTGGTGTCGTCACTCAGGTCGAAGTCCAGCGAGCCGTACAGCGAGTGGGTCTTGCTCCATTCGTAGTCGACGAAGGAATCGCTCTGGTCTTCATCGGCAACGAGACGGCCACGGATAGTGCCGGCCTGGTTCAGCGGGCCGCCCGCGTCCAGTTGCAGGCCGTAGTGATCCCACGAGCCGGCCTTGCCGGTGATGCTCACGGTCGGTGCCGCCTGACCGCGTTTGCGCACCAGGTTGATGGCACCGCCAGGACTGCCGGTCCCTTGCAACAGGCCGGATGCGCCGCGCAGGATTTCCAGACGGTCGAAGAAGATCAGGTCCTGGGTCGCCCAGTTGCCCAGCGAGTAGTTGTTACGTGGAATCGGCACGCCGTCGTACTGCCAGTCGTCGATCTGGAAACCGCGCGAAGAGATGATGATGCCCTTGCCGACGCCCTGCAGGCCGACGATGCCGGTGGTCTGGTTCAGCGCGTCCTTGAGGTCGACCAGGTCCTGATCGTCCATCTGCTTGCGGGTCATCACGGTGACCGACTGCGGAATTTCCTTGAGGGTGTGAGTGCCCTTGCCGATCGTGACGGCGTTGGAGGTGTACGAGTTGCTGCCTTCGGTGGTTGCCCCGACCTGTTGCGCACTGATGTTGGTCGCGCCCAGTTCCAGGCCCTGTGTGGCCGTGCCGCGCACCAGCATCAGGGTGTTGCCCTCGATGCTGTAACGCACGCCGGTGCCGCGGAGCAATTCGGCGATGGCCGCCTGCGGGCTCATCTTGCCGCTGACCGCGTGGCTCTTGAGTCCGGCCATGTCGTCAGCGTTGTAGATCACTTGCTGGTTGGTCTGCTGACCGAACGCCTGCAATGCCTGTGGCAGCGATTGCGCCGGGATATTGATGCTGACGTCTTCAGCCATCACTTGAGCGCTGAGCGGCAATACGCAGACCAGCCCCAGACCGGTCAACACTCGGCGCGAACGCAGCCCGCGGGACATGACGAGTGCCTTGAACAGAGGTTTCAACTCATGAATTGCTGACATCGTGCTCTCTATTATTGGTAGAAGTGGAAATCCATTGGGCCGAAGGGCCCGCCGCTGTCTGCACAAGTGAGCCGCGCACTCGATGGCCCTCGGGCGATCTGTCAGTGCGCGGTCGACCGGCCCCTCCCCGGGCACGGTCATCTGGCTGGACAACGGCGAAATTTTTCGCTGAACAAATCCGGTGACCTGGCTGCCCTGCCCGACCCGATTTGCCCACATACCTTAGTAAGACGCAGCACCTCCAAAAAACCGGAATGAGTTTATTTATCATTAGCGCAAAAAGTTAAAAAAAAGGCCGACGCTGTTGGGCGACGGCCTTTTGTTTCATGCCATGTCAGCTGCCTTGCGCAGCCTTGGCGGCTTGCAGCTGCCGCGCCTGCTCGGCCAGGCGGGCCTTTTCCTCGGGGCTCATCGCGTCCATGCGCAGGCGTACCTGGGCCATTTTCTCCAACTGGCCCGGGGTGCTTTCCACCGCCCGCAACGCCATGGCCAACGACGCCACGGTCGGATGATCGAAGACCAGCCCCGGATGAACTTCGCACTGCAGCAACTTGCGAATCCCGGCCACCAGCTTGATCACCAGCAACGAATGGCCACCGGCGGCAAAGAAATCGCGATCAACGCCCAGCCGCTCGAGCCCGAGCAACTGCGCCATGCGCGAGGCCAGCAATTGCTCGAGTGCATCGCGCGGCGCGACACCTTCGTCATCCGCCGCCCTGCCCGCCAGCTGCTGCAATGCCTTGCGGTCGATCTTGCCGTTGGCCAACCGTGGGAAACGGTCGATCAATTGCAGATGCTGCGGCACCATCACGCCGGGCAGACGTGCGCTCAGTTCGGCGCGTGCAGCGTCCAGCAAACCCGCCGACAGGCCCTGATGCGCGACGACAAAGGCCAGCAATCCCTGCTCGGCGGACGCGGCCGGCAGCACCAGCGCTTCGGCCACCGGCGCCAGACGCAGCAGCTCGGCTTCGATCTCCGCCAGTTCAATGCGGAAGCCACGCACCTTGACCTGCTGATCGCGCCGACCGTGCAACTGAATGCCGCCGTCCACGCGATAGCGCGCCAGGTCGCCGCTGCGATACAGACGCTGCGCCGGATCAAACGGGCTCTGAATGAACGTCTGCTCATCAGCTTCGGCATTCAGGTAGCCACGGCACAACTGCGCACCACCCAGGTACAACTCGCCCAGCACACCGGCCGGCGCCAGACGCAACTGCGCGTCCAGCACGTAAACCTGGTTGTTGCCCAACACCTGAGTCAGCGCCGAACAATCGCCGGCAGCGCCGTGCAGATCCAGCGGATGAACCATGACCCCGACCGTCGCTTCGGTAGGACCGTAGTGGTTGAACACCCGGCAGTCGCTGCGCAACCGCGCAATGCGCTCGATCAGGGTCGGGGCAATCGGCTCGCCGCCGAGCACCAGGGTGCGCGGCAAGGTTGCCCGCTCGCTGTCGAGCAGCGCGGCGAGGTGCGACGGCACGATCTTCAGGCAGTCGATCTGCTGCTGTTGCAGGTACTCGGCGAACAGCGCGCCGTCCTGCATCTGCTCATCGCTGGCAACGTGCAGCGTGGCCCCGTTGAACAACGCACCGAACAACGCGGTGTTGCCCAGGTCCGCCGCCACCGTCGAACTGAAACCGACGTTGCGGCACTGTTCCAGCCCCAGGGCCTGACTGGCCTGAGCCGTGTAGTTCAGCAATTGCCGATGCTCGATCACCACGCCTTTCGGCACACCGGTGGAGCCGGAGGTAAACAGCACATACGCGATGTCGTGGCCTTGGGTGGCGAGCGCCGGCAATGCTGCACTCGACTGGCTGACATCTGCCAGCGTCAACGCCTTGTGCGGCTGCCCCTGCCAGGCCGGCAGATGCGCGGCGTCGGTCAGCAACAGTGCGGCGCCGGCCTGTTCCAGCATCAAGGCCTGACGTGCCTGCGGCCATTGCACATCCAGCGGCAGATAGGCCGCGCCGATGCGCCAGCTCGCCAGCATGGCGATCACCAGATCCGCCGAGCGCGGCAGCGCCAGCGCAATGATCGAGCCCTCACCCAGCCCCTGCGCCTTGAGACCTTGCGCAACGCTGTCCACGCGAACTTGCAACTGGCCGTAGCTCAATGACTGTCCGGCGTCGGTCAGGGCAATCGCATCCGGGGTGCGCAGCATCAGATCGGCGATGCGCTGCGGCAGAAAACGGCTGTCGGCCAATGGCTGCGCAGACGGATTGATGGCCAGCAAACGCTGCTCTTCGGCATGACCAAGCAGGTTGAGCTGCGCCAGCGGGGTGTGCGGGGCGGCGAGGATCGAATCCAGCAGAACGCCGAACTGCTCCAGCACCACGCTCGCGGCTGCCGGCGAATAACGCGAGTTCGCGTACCGCAGTTCCACCGCCGCCGGTTGCTGTGCGTCGTCCAGTTGCACCTGCAACAAGCATTCAAAGGCATCGGGCTGCACCGGCAAGGCATCCGACACCGTCCAGCGCAAACCGCCGCTGTTGCCGCTGCGACCGGCCTGGCCAAGCGTAAAGCCGTAGGCCGGGCGCGCCGCGTCGGGAGCCAGATCCGGGGTCCAGTATTCCTGCCAGGTGCGGTGTTCTTCGAGGCCTGCGGCCAGTTCCACCAGCCAGTCGCTGAAGGCTGCGCCGGCCGGCAACGACACCGACAGCGGCAAGGTTTTCTCGAAAACACCTACGGCGCTGGCGAAGTATTCATAGTCGCTGCGGCTGTCGTGGCGTACACCGACCAGCACCTGCTCAAGCCCGCTCAAGCGGCCCAGCAACACCCACCAGGCACCTTGCAACAGCGTTGCGACGGGCTGGCCGAGCTGCTCGGCCAGGGCCTGCAAACCTGCGCGTTGCGCCGGTTGCAGCGTCAGTGACAGGCGCGAGTCGGCGCCGGCCGTTGCCTGACTTGCACTGCGGGCGGCCAGCCAGGGCGTGGCGATGTCGACCTGGGCACCTTGCAGCAGTTGCTGCCAATAAGCCCGCGCCGTGGTCGCGTCTTCGTCGAGCACCACTTCGCTGCGCCATTCCAGGTACTGGCTGAACTCGCCCGGCGCCTCATCTTCGGCAGACTCGGCACCGGCGTAGGCTTGCTGCACCTGCTCCAGCAGCAGATTCAGCGATTGCGCATCGGCGCTGTGGCGAGCGATACCGATCAGGCACTGCCATTGCTGCGGCGCCAGTCGATAAAGCATCGCCTGGACACCCGCCGATTCGCCGACCACAAAAGCACGGCCCATCGACTCTTCGATCTGCGCCTGAACGTCCTCGACACCCTGCTCGGTTGCCTGAATCGTCAGCGGAAAACGGACGGCCGGGATCGCGCTCTGGCGCAAGCCATGGAAACCGGCGACCTTGTTCAATTGCGCCAGCAACATCGGCTGTTGCGCCAGCAGCGTATCGAAAGCGGCCTGCAGGCTTTGCGGATCGAGGTCGCCCTCCAGGGTCACACTCAACCAGCGCAATGCCTCACCGCAGGTCGCCGTGTTCGACAGTTGCTCCAGCAGCGCCTGCTGCTCGGGCGTCAGGGCGAATCCGCTTTCCTGCGTGTCCATCATGACCTCGTTCATGCTCCGGTTTCCTCGGTGTTCACTGCGCCCGGGGCGGTTTGCCCGGCGGCCGGCGCACGTTCAAGACTGCTGTGGTCGTACATGTCGCCCATCGCCACGACAATCTTGCGCGGCCCCTCGAACGGATCACGGGCATGGGCCACGAGCATGTTGTCGAGCAGGATCGCGTCGCCTTTCTGCCAGTCGAAACGTACGGCGCACTCCTCGTACAGATCGCCGATGCGCTGCATCACTTCGTCTTCGATCGGGGTACCGTCGCCGTAGTACACGTGACGCGGCATGCGCTCGGGCCCGAACATCGACAACAGGTCCTCACGCACATCCGGCTCCAGCCAGTAGATGTGGTGCAACTGCACCTGATTGAAGAACGACTTGGCGCCCGTGATCGGGTGACGAATGATCGCCGGCCCCGGTGTGCGGGTTTGCAGTTCGTTGTTCTCCAGCCAGCGCCACTCGATGCCGCCGGCCCGGCAACGGGCTTCGACTTCGGCGCGGTCTTCGGTCTTGAAGAAGTGCTGCCACGACACATCGAGGTTGTCGGTGAACGTGCGCACGTACAGCAGGCCCTTGGACTCGAACTTGTCACGCAGGTCGGCCGGCAGTTTTTCGTACATCAACCGGCAATCCACCACCGGCGTCGCACCGCCCACCGGTGCAGCCACCTCGCAATAGAACATCTGCTTGCGCGGCCAGCGGTCCTGGTGGGAGCTCTCGTTGTGGAACAGGATCATCTTGCGTTCCGGGTACGGCGTTGAGCGGTAAGTGTTCTTGCCGCCCTCCTTCTTCGGCAGGTCGCCGTACTGGCCGTACAGGCCCGGTTGAATCGCTTCGGCGAACGCTTCGAAACCCTGAATGCCATCGAGTTCGAAACCACGGAACAGGATGCCGGCGTGGGTGGCGAGTTTTTCTTCGATCAGCGGCCGGTTGTTCTTGATCCATTCGATCAAGTCCAGTTGCGGCTCGTTCGGCTCCACCAGCAGCGGGAACGGCTGGGGTGCCGCGATCAGCGATTCGCGTACCGGGGCCGGGCGAACCTTGGCCACCGGGGCGGCGCCGCGCTTGAGGAACCTGCCCAGTTTGTCGGCCTTGGGTCCGGGCGCAGCGGGTTTGGCGGCCACTGCGAAATTGTCGACTGGCATGCTGATAGCTCCCAATTGAATGTCCTGATCAGCGACGATCTGTTCCAACAGGGCTATCCAGGCCTTCACCAGGTACTGAATGCGCTCGTGTCCGAACAAGGTTGTGGCGAATTGCCAATTACCCAGCAATTGCCCTTCTTCTTCGTCAACGAACAATGCCATGTCGAATTTAGAATGGGTCTGCAACGCCGCCAGCGGTTCAACGCTCAAGC
Source organism: Pseudomonas sp. B21-021 (assembly GCF_024749205.1). Lineage (NCBI taxonomy): Bacteria > Pseudomonadati > Pseudomonadota > Gammaproteobacteria > Pseudomonadales > Pseudomonadaceae > Pseudomonas > Pseudomonas sp. B21-021. Next base: position 2,186,278 of record NZ_CP087192.1, on the reverse strand, counting down.
CACCCATCGATTGCGTGCGCCCCGGCAGGTTGTTCATCACGAACAAGACCTGCACCAGCGGGTTCATGCCCTTGTGACGCGGCACGCCACAGCTTTCGACGATCATGTCCAGCGGCAGGTCCTGATGCTCCAGCGCACCGAGCAGGTTGTCCTGCGTGCGGGCCAGGAAGTCCGAGAACGCGCTGTGCGCCTCGAAGCGCGAACGCAGCGGCAACACGTTGACGAAGAAGCCGATCAGACGTTCCAGCGCCGGCTGCTCACGCCCGGCAACGTCCGCGCCGACCAGCACATCGTCACCGCCGCTGAACTGATGCAACAGCACCTGGAACGACGCCAGCAGCGTGCTGTACAGCGTCACCCCGGCGTCGGTGGAGACCTTGCGCAAGCCCTGGCTCAGATCCGCCGGCAGACGGAACTGCACGGCATCGCCGTCGTACGACGCCACCGCCCCGCGCGGCTTGTCCAGTGGCAGGTTCAGCTGCCCGCTGTAACCGTCGAGCCGGTCTTTCCAGTAAGCCGCCTGCTGACCGAGAACGCCTGCGCGCTCCAGTTCCTGTTGCCACAGGGCGAAGTCGGAGTACTGCACGTCCAGCGCCGGCAACGGCGTGTGGTCGCCCGCCTTGCTCAGCTCGTAGATTTGCACCAGCTCGTTGACCAGCACGCCCATCGACCAGCCGTCGGAGATGATGTGGTGCATCGAGAACAGCAGCACATGCTCGGTCGGCGAGAGGTGCAGGATGCGCCCGCGCCACAGCGGCGCCTGCTCCAGGTCGATCGGCGTGTGCGCGTTGTCCAGCACCGCCTGCGCCACTTGTTCTTCCTGGGCACTGCGCGACAGACCGGACAGATCGAGCACCGGGAAATCGACGTCGACCTGCTCGGCGATCAAGGCGATCGGATCACCTTCATCGTCCTGAGAATACGCGGTACGCAGCACCTCATGACGGCGCACCACTTCGGCGAAGCTGCTGATGAACCGCTCGGTCGACAGCTCGCCGCGCAAGCGCAAGGCCAGCGGCATGCCGTACGCCGAACTGCCGCCGGACAACTGCTCGGCGACCCACAAGCGGCGCTGCACCAGCGACAACGGTGCCGTCGACTTGGCGCCAAAGGCCTTGAGCGGCAAGGCCTGGCTGCCAGCGTCGGCAGCCGTCGGCGCCTGGGCCTGACTCATCCACGCCGCCAGATCCTTGAGGCGCGGATGGTTGAACAGATCCCGCAGACCCAGCGTACCGGTGGTCAACTGACGCAAGCGCGACACTGCCTGAGTGGCCAGCAAAGAGTGCCCGCCCAGCTCGAAGAAGTGGTCTTCGCGGCTTACCTGATCGAGCTCCAGCACGTTCTGCCAGATCGCTGCGATCTGCTGTTCCAGCTCACCGACCGGCGCCACGAAGTCTCCGGCCGAAACCACACTCTCGACGCCCGGCAAGGCCTTGCGATCGATCTTGCCGTTCGGTGTCAGCGGCAGGCTGGCGAGGAACAACAGGTGCGCCGGGATCATGTAGTCCGGCAGGTTCGCCTTGAGCTGCGTCTTCAAGTCTTCGCGCAGCAAGGTTTGCGCGGCAGCATCGGCGTTCGCCACCGCCGCATCGTCCATCACCACGTACGCCACCAGTTGATGGCTGGAAGCGATCGGTTGCGCCACCACCAGTGCCTGGCTGACGCGCTCGATCTGCAACAGACGGGCCTCGATTTCGCCCAGCTCGATACGGAAACCGCGCACCTTCACCTGATGGTCGATACGCCCGACGTACTGCAAGGTGCCGTCGGCCTGATAACGGGTCAGGTCGCCGGTGCGGTACATGCGCTCGCCATGGCCGGCGAACGGGTTGGGCACAAACTTCTCGGCGGTCATCGCCGCCCGGCCCAGATAGCCTCGGCTGAGGCCGGCACCGGCCAGGTAAAGCTCGGCCGACACGCCCAGTGGCGCCGGTTGCAGATCGCCGCCCAGCACGTAACTCGCGGTGCGCGCCATCGCCCGGCCGATGTTGGCCGTGCCACCCGCCTCACGACGGGTCCAGGTGGAATAAACGGTGTCTTCCGACGGGCCGTACAGGTCGATGACGTCTTCGATGCTCGCCTGTTTGTAAAGCAGGTCCACCAGATTCTGCTTCAGCGCTTCGCCGCACAGATTGATGAGCCGCACACCCGCCGGAATGTCGCCGCCGTCCTGCAAGGCATTGATCGCCGACGGCACGGTATTGATCAGACGCACCTGATCGCGGGCCGGCAGTTGCGGCAGTTCCAGCGCATTGCGGGCGATGATCAGCGAGCCGCCGTTGGCCAGGGTGACAAACAGCTCCCACACCGACAGGTCGAAACAGACCGAGGTCGAAGCCAGCACGCCTTGAATGTCATCGCGGCTGTAGGTGTTCTTCGACCAGTCGCTCAGCGCCATCACGTTGCTGTGGGTGATCGAAACACCCTTCGGCTTGCCGGTGGAACCGGAGGTGTAGATCACGTAAGCGAGATTGTCCGCGCGCACGTCCGTGACCGGCGCAATCGCACTGTTGGCCGACAGGTCGAGTTGATCCAGAAGCAACACTTGCGTATCGCCACCGACCGTCAGAATCGCGGCCACCTCGGTTTCAGTCAGCAGCACCCGGGCGCGGCTGTCTTCGAGCATGTAAGCGACCCGATCCGCCGGGTAATCAGGGTCCAGTGGCACGTAGGTGCCGCCGGCCTTGAGCACCGCCAGCAGCGCCACCAACAGTTGATCGGAACGCTGCATGGCCACGCCGACCCGCACTTCCGGGCCGACCCCGCAATCGATCAAACGGTGAGCCAGACGATTGGCCCGGGTGTCGATGTCGGCATAGGTGAACGACTGATGACCGAAGGTCACGGCCCGCGCGTCCGGCTGGGCAGCCACCTGACGCTGGATGGCCTGGTGGATGCACAGCGCTTCGAGGGCATTGGCCTCCACCGGATTCCAGTCATGCACGATCCGTTGCTCGTCCGCCGCTTCCAGCAGGTTCCATTCGCCCAGGCAGCCTTCGGCGCTGAGGTCGAGGCGCGTCAGCAGGTGTTGCAGCTGCGCGGCCAGTTTGACCACGGTCTCGGCGGCGAAGCTTGTGCGCTGATAGCTGAAGTGCACGGTCAGCTGCTGGTCGAGGTTGACCATCAACGTCAGCGGATAGTTGGTCTGCTCGTAGCGGTCGACCTCGCCGAAGCGCAGATCATCCGATGCGGCCTGTTGCAAGGCTTCGGCAATCGGGTAGTTCTCGAACACCAGAATGTTGTCGAACAACGCCTCCCCGCTCTGCCCGGCCCAGCGCTGAATGTCGAACAGCGGCGTGTGTTCCTGCTCGCGCAGCAACAGATTCTGCGCCTGCACCTGTTGCAGCCATTGCGACAACGGCTGTTCGGCACGGGGGCTGGCGATGATCGGCAAGGTGTTGATGAACAGGCCGATCTGGCCTTCGACGCCGCTCAACTGCGCCGGACGACCCGAGACCGTGGCGCCGAACGCGACCGTGTCCTGCCCGGTGTAGCGCTGCAACAGCAACAGCCACGCGGCCTGCACCAGGGTGTTGACCGTGACCTTTTGCACGCGGGCAAAACGGTTGAGTTCAGCGGTCGCGCCAGTGTCGAGCGTGAGCAGGTGCTCGCCCTGGCCTGCCACCGAGCTGTCCGCGCTGTGCGGCACCGCATCGGCCAGATAGGTCGGCATGTCGAAATCGGCCAGTTGGCCCTTCCAGAAGTGCTCCGTGACCTGCGCGTCCTGCTGCGCCAGCCACTGGATGTAATCGCGATAGCGCCCGGCCCCGCTCACCGGCGCCTGGCCGTGGTAGCGCTGCAGGACTTCGCCGAGCAACTGCGAGTTGCTCCAGCCGTCCATCAGAATGTGGTGCGAGGTGTAAATCAGATGGAAGCGCTCGGCTGCCACCCGCACCACCACCAACCGCAGCAACGGGGCCGCGTGCAGGTCAAAACCCTGCTGACGCTGCGCACGTTCCAGCTCGCTCAGGGCCTGTTCCAGGTCGCTGCGCTCACGCCAGTCGAGCACGCTGAACGGCACCTGCAACCCCTTGTGCACCACTTGCAGCGCATGGGGCAGATCACCTTCCCAGACGAAACCGCTGCGCAGCACGTCATGGCTGTCCATCGCCGCTTGCCAGGCCTCGCGGAAACGCTCGACCTGCAAACCATCCACGGCCACGCACATCTGGTTGATGTAATCGCCCGACTGCTGCGCGTAGAGGGTGTGGAACAACATGCCTTGCTGCATCGGCGACAGTGGATAAATGTCTTCGACCAGACGCGGCGCAGTCGGCAAACCGTCGAGCTGAGCCTGGCTCAGACCCGCCAGCGGGAAGTCCGACGGGGTCAGGCCTTCCACGCCCGGCGTCAGGCAGTGGCCAATCAGCGCGGCGAGTTCATCGGCGTAGTCGCGGGCCAGCGCTTCAATGGTGGCGCTGTCGAAACGTTCTTCGCTGAAGGTCCAGCCGACGCTCAACTCACCGCCATACACCTGACCGTTGAGGGTCAGCCAGTTGCCCAGCGGCGCATCCGGGCTTTGCTCCATACCAGCGTTGTCCGGCGCCGGCGCGAACAGCGCGCCGTCATCGGCTTCGAAGCTGCCGTCGAACTGACCGAGGTAGTTGAAGGTAATGCGCGGGGTCGGCAACGCCTTCAGGCTGCTTTGCGCGTCGGCATCACCGAGGTGACGCAGCGCACCGAAACCGATGCCCTTGTTCGGGATCGAGCGCAGTTGTTCCTTGATCCGCTTGATCGAATCGCCCGCGCCTTCGGCCGGGGTCAGGCGCACCGGGAACAGGCTGGTGAACCAGCCCACGGTACGGGTCAGGTCGACGCCGTCGAACAGCTCTTCGCGACCATGCCCTTCCAATTGAATCAGCGTCGACGGCTGCCCGCTCCAGCGCCCGATCACCCGGGCCAGCGCGGTCAGCAGCAAATCGTTGACCTGGGTGCGATAGGCCGCCGGGGCTTCTTGCAGCAGTTGCCGGGTCAGCTCCGCGCTGAGGCGAGTCTGCACGGTTTGCGCCAGACGATTCTGCTGGCCGGCATCGAGACGCTTGCACGGTAGATCGGTGCTGACGTCGCTCAGGCACGCCTGCCAGTAGGCCAGTTCTTCCTGCAACGCCGGGCTGTTGGCGTAGCGCTGCAAGTGTTCGCTCCAGTCCTTGAAGGCACTGGTCTTGGCCGGCAGGCTCAGGGCCTGCCCGTTGCTGGCTTGCTGATACGCGGTTTGCAGGTCTTCCAGCAGAATCCGCCACGACACGCCGTCCACCGCCAGGTGATGAATCACCAGCAACAGGCGTTGGCTGCCATCGGCCAGATTCGCCAGCACCGCACGCAGCAACGGGCCGTTTTGCAGGTCGAGGCTGCGCTGGGCGCGGTTGCCCAAAGCTTCAAGATCCGCGATGTCGGCAATGGTTTCCTGCCAAAGCAGGTCTTGCGACAAGGCGTCGACCGCCAGATGTTCGGCCTGCCAGACGTTGCCCTGCTGGCTGAAACTCAGGCGCAAGGCATCGTGATGGATGACCAGCGCGCGCAACGCTTGCTCGACCTTTTCGGCCACCAGCGGCTGACGCGGTTTGAGCAGCACCGACTGGTTCCAGTGGTGACGCTCGGGGATTTCGTCCTCAAAGAAATGTTGCTGGATCGGCAGCAGCAACGCCGGGCCGGTGACCGGTTGCTGATCGATGGTCGACTCGCTGTCGCCGATCTGCGCGACCAGCGCCAGACGCTGCACGGTCTGGTGCTGAAACAGGTCTTTGGGATTCAGACGGATACCGGCCTGACGGGCGCGGCTGACCACTTGAATCGAGATGATCGAATCGCCGCCCAGCTCGAAGAAATTGTCGTTCAGACCGACTTGCGGCAGCTTCAGCACGTCCTGCCAGATCTCGGCCAGACGCTGTTCCAGTTCGCTTTGCGGTGCCTGATACGCCTGCTGCGCCTGACTCGCATCCGGCGACGGCAAGGCACTGCGGTTGAGTTTTCCGTTGGCGGTCAGCGGCAATTGTTCGAGCAGCAACAGGTGCGCCGGGATCATGTGATCCGGCAGGTTTTCCTTGAGCGCGGCCCGCACACTGTCACGCCACAGGCCCTGTTCGGCAGCGTCGGCATCGAGCAATGCAGCGTCGCTCGGCACCAGGTACGCCACCAGTTGCTGACCACTGAGGCCCGGTTGCGCCAACACCACGGCCTGACGCACGGCGGACTGTTCGAGCAGCTGCGCTTCGATCTCGCCGAGTTCGATGCGGAAGCCGCGAATCTTCACCTGATAGTCGATCCGGCCGATGTATTCGATCACGCCGTCGGCGCGGTAGCGCGCAAGGTCACCGGTGCGGTACAGACGACCGCCATCGGCGGCAAACGGATCGGGAATGAAGCGCAGCGTGGTCAGGTCCGGACGGTTCAGATAACCCCGGGCCAGACCGGCACGACCGACGTACAGCTCGCCGATGCAACCCTTGGCCACCGGGTTCAGGTCGCCGTCGAGCAAGTACCAGGACAAGTCCGGAATCGGCTCGCCGATCGGGCTGCTGGCATCGCGTTGCAGGTCGGCCAGCGAGATCGGCCGGTAGGTCACGTGGACCGTGGTTTCGGTGATGCCGTACATGTTGATCAGTTGCGGGGCCTGATCGCCGAAGCGCTCGAACCATGGGCGCAGGCTCTTGACCTCCAGCGCCTCGCCGCCGAACACCACGTAACGCAGGGCCGGTTGCGCCGCCGCATGTTCCGGGGCGCACGCCACTTGCATCAGTTGCTTGAATGCCGACGGCGTCTGGTTGAGGACGGTGATCCCTTCACGGCACAGCAAGGCGTAGAAATCTTCCGGTGAACGGCTGGTCTCGTAAGGCACCACCACCAGTTTGCCGCCGTACAGCAGCGCGCCGAAGATTTCCCAGACCGAGAAGTCGAACGCGTAGGAATGGAACAGGCTCCAGACATCCTGCGGACCGAAATCGAACCAGGCATCGGTGGCCTTGAACAGGCGCAGCACGTTGTGATGGGCGAGCAAGGTGCCTTTCGGCTGACCGGTGGAACCGGAGGTGTAGATCACGTAAGCCAGGTTGTCCGGGCTCATGGACACCTGCGGGTTGCTGTCGCTGTAGCCTTCGAGGCCGTCGCGTTCCTGATCGAGCATCACGCTGCGCACCGAATCCGGCACCGGCAGACGGCCGAGCAGATGACTCTGGGTCAGCAGCAAAGCGATGCCGCTGTCGCCGATCATGTAGGCCAGACGATCTTCCGGATAGGTCGGATCAAGCGGCACATAGGCGCCGCCGGCCTTGAGGATCGCTAGAAGGCCGACGAGCATTTCCAGGCTGCGCTCCACCGCCAGACCGACGCGTACGTCCGGCCCGACACCGCTGGCAATCAACTTGTGGGCCAACTGGTTGGCGCGGCTGTTGAGCTCGCCGTAGCTCAGGGCCTTCTCGCCGTAAGTCACGGCCACCGCTTGCGGCGCACGCGCAGCCTGCGCCTCGATCAGTTGATGCAGGCACGCCTCGCTCGGGAAATCGGCCACGGCCGGGTTCCATTGCAACAGCGTTGCCTGACGTTCAGCCGCGTCATGCAACGGCAGCTCGGCGATGCGCTGGGCGCAATCGGCGACGATGCCGTGCAGCAGATGGGTCCAGTGCTGCGCCAGACGTTCCATGGTGACCGCGTCGAACAGGTCGGTGGCGTAAGTCAGTTCGGCCCAGACGTTGTCCGCCGATTCGAACGTGTCGAGGGTCAGGTCGAACTGCGCGGTGTGCGAGACCCAGCTCAGGCCTTCGATCTCGATCTTCGACAGACGCGTGGCGCCTTCGGCCTGACGGGCCTGGCTCTGGTGGTTGTGCAGCACCTGGAACAGCGGACTGTGGCTCAGGCTGCGTTCTGGTTGCAGCGCATCGACCAGTTGCTCGAACGGCAGATCCTGGTGGGCCTGGGCGCCGAGCACGGTGTTTTTCACTTGCTGCAGCAGGCTGCGGAAGGTCTGCTGGCTGTCGAACTCGGCCTTCAGCACTTGAGTGTTGACGAAGAAGCCAATCAGGCCTTCGGTCTCGACCCGGTTACGGTTGGCCACCGGTACGCCGACACGAATGTCGGCCTGGCCGCTGTAGCGGTGCAGCAGGGTCTGGAACGACGCCAGCAGCAGCGCGAACAGGGTGACGTTTTCCCGTTGTGCGACCTGCTTGAGGCCGGCGGCCAGTTCGGCGCTCAGCGGGATGTCCTGACGCGCGCCACGGTAGCTTTGCTCCGGCGGACGCGGACGGTCGGTCGGCAGCTCCAGCAACGGCTGGTCGCCGTCGCCCAGTTGCGCGGTCCAGTAACTCAGTTGACGCTCGCGCTCACCGGCGTCCATCCACTGGCGCTGCCACACGGCGTAGTCGGCGTACTGCACCGGCAATGCCGGCAATTGCGCAGTCTTGCCTTCGCTGTGCGCGGCATACAACGCCACCAGCTCGTTGACCATGATGCCCATCGACCAGCCATCGGACACGATGTGGTGCAAGGTGATGATCAGTGCGTGGTCATCGGCTGCGAGGCGCAGCAGTTTGACCCGCAGCAGCGGGCCTTTCTGCAAATCGAACAGGTGCAGGGTTTCGGCAGCGACCAAGGCTTGCAGCGCGGAATCGTCCAGCTCGCGATCGATGGTTTCGACAGCGATGTCCAGCGCTGCCTGAGCCTGGATCACTTGCAGGGTCTGGCCCTGCTCTTCGACAAAGCAGGTACGCAGGGATTCGTGGCGGGCGATCAGCGCATCGAAGCTGCGCTGCAACGCCGGCAGGTCCAGTTCACCGCGCAGGCGCAGTGCGGCCGGCACGTGGTAGGCGGTGCTGGTCGGCTCCAGTTGCCAGAGGAACCACTGACGTTCCTGAGCGTAGGACAGCGTCAGCGGTTGCAGACGCGGCAACGCCACAATCGGCGGCTCTTGATGTGCCTGCTCGACGCCGAGGGCGGCGACGAAATCCACCAGCGTGCTGTGTTCGAACAAGGTGCGCAGCGGCACCTGCACGTTGAGCGCCTGACGCACTCGGGAAACGACCTGGGTTACCAGCAGCGAATGGCCGCCGAGCTCGAAGAAGTTGTCGCCCAGCCCCACCTGCTCCAGTTTCAGCACCGCTTGCCAGATTTCGGCGACGGTGTGCTGGGTGGCGGTCTGCGGCGCGATGTAGATCGACTGCAACTGGCTGGCGTCGGGCGCCGGCAAGGCCTTGCGGTCGACTTTGCCGTTGGGGGTCAGCGGCAGTTGCGCGAGGAACAGCAAGTGCGCCGGCACCATGTATTCCGGCAACTCAGCCTTGAGGCTGGACTTGAGCGCAGCGCGCAACGCGGCTTCACCGTCGGCATCCAGCACTTCACCGGACGCTGGCACCACGTAGCCCACCAGCTGCGGGCCGGTCGGGCCGTCCTGAGCGACGACAACGGTTTCGCGCACGCTGTCGAGCGCCAGCAGGCGCGCTTCGATTTCGCCCAGTTCGATGCGGAAACCACGGATTTTCACCTGATGGTCGATCCGCCCGATGTATTCGATCACGCCTTCGGCGCGGTAACGGGTCAGGTCGCCGGTGCGATACAGACGCTCGCCGGTGGTCGAGAACGGATCCGGCACAAAGCGTTCGGCGGTCAGCGCAGGTCGCTGGAAGTAACCCCGCGCCAGGCCATCGCCACCGATCAGCAGCTCGCCCGGCGCGCCGAGCGGATTGAGTTCCAGATCACTGCCGAGGATGTACAGCGCGGTGTTGTCGATCGGTTTGCCGAGGAACGGACGGCTGTTGTCCACGCTCAGCGGATGCAGCGCCGACCAGATCGTGGTTTCGGTCGGGCCGTAAAGGTTCCAGACCTGCGGCGAGCGCGCCAGCATGCGTTGCGCCAGTTCCTGGGGCAGCGCTTCACCGCCACACAGGAACGTGCGGCCGTCGAGAATCGCAGCGTGTTCGTTGTCCAGCAGCATGCGCCAGGTCGAGGGCGTGGCTTGCAGCATGGTCACGCCGTGGCGGGCGATCAGTTCGAGCACCGCTTGCGGATCCTGATGCACGTCCTTGCCGGTCAGCACCACGGCGGCGCCGGCCAGCAGCGGGCCGTAGATTTCCAGGCCGAAAATATCGAACGAGAAGGTGGTCAGCGACAGCATGCGATCCGCCGCAGCGATGCCCGGTTGCTCGACCATGCTCGCGACGAAGTTGCTCAGGGCTGCGTGGCGGACCATCACGCCTTTAGGCTTGCCGGTCGAGCCGGAGGTGTAAATCGTGTAGGCCAGATGCTCGCCGTTCACGGCCACGTCAGGCGCGGTGGTCGGGTACGCCGCGAGCCAGTCCTGCGGTTGATCCAGCAACACCGTGGCAAGGCCGGCCGGGATCGGCAGCAGCGTCTGCAAGTGCGCTTGAGTCAGCAGCAATTCGATGCCGCTGTCCTCGATCATGTAGGCCAGACGATCTTCCGGATACGCCGGGTCCAGCGGCACGTAGGCGCCGCCGGCCTTGAGGATCGCCAGCAGGCCAACGATCATTTCGACGCTGCGCTCGACCGCGATGCCGACCAGTCGATCCGGGCCGACGCCCAGCTCGATCAGCTTGTGCGCGAGCTGGTTGGCGCGGGCGTTCAACTCGCCGTAAGTCAACACGTCCTCGCCGATGATCAGCGCGGTGGCGTCAGGCGTTTTCTCGGCCTGCAAGGCGATGCGTTGCTGCACACATGGCGCTGGCGCTGCGTGATCGACCACGCGTTTCCAGTCCTGCAACAGCACTTGATGTTCGGTGGTTTCCAGCAGCGGCAGTTCGCCGACACGCTGGTTCGGCGCGGCGACGATGCCGTGCAGCAGGTTCAGCCAGTGGCGTGCCAGACGCTCGATGGTTTGCGGTTTGAACAGGTCGGTGGCGTAAGTCAGTTCCGCCGCCACACCTTCGCTGGATTCGTAGGTGCCGAGGGTCAGGTCGAACTGCGCGGTGCGGCCCTCCCAGACGATGTCCTCGACGCTCAGTTGCGGCAGTTGCACCTGGCTCTGACGCTGGGTCTGGTCGTTGACCGCCTGGTGGTTGTACATCACCTGAAACACCGGGCTGTGGCTCAGGCTGCGTTCCGGTTGCAGGGCTTCGATCAGTTGCTCGAACGGCAGGTCCTGGTGCGCTTGGGCCGCCATCGCCGATTGCTTGACCTGAGCCAGCAATTGATTGAACGGCAGTTGCCCGTGGACGTCCGCGCTCAGCACCTGGGTGTTGACGAAGAAGCCGATCAGGCCTTCGGTTTCCACCCGGTTGCGGTTGGCGGTCGGTACGCCGACGCGGATCTGCGACTGGCCGCTGTAGCGGTGCAGCAAGGCCTGGAACGACGCCAGCAGCACCATGAACAGACTCGCGCCTTCGCGCTGGGCCAGTTGTTTGAGGGCATCGCCCAGTGCGGTCGGCAGGTTCAGATCGAGGCGCGCGCCACGGAAGCTTTGCACCGCCGGGCGCGGATGATCGATCGGCAACTCCAGCACCGGCTGTTCGCCGCCGAGGGTGTCGATCCAGTATTTCAGTTGTCGCTCACGCTCGCCCGCCTCCAGCCAGTGACGCTGCCAGATCGCGTAGTCGGCGTATTGCACGTCCAGCGGCGGCAGGCTCAGGGACTGACCGCTAGTGTCGGCGGCGTAATGCTTGATCAGTTCGCCGACCAGCACTTGCATCGACCAGCCATCGGAGATGATGTGGTGCTGGATCAGCGCCAGCACGTAATCGTCTTCACCGACCTTGAGCAACGACACCCGCAGCAACGGGCCCTGTTGCAGATTGAACGGGCGCGCGGTTTCCTGATCGACGAAAGTCTTGATCGCAGCGTCGGCGTCCTGACCGGGCGCCAGCGTTTCGACCGTGATGCTCAGCGGCATCTGCGCGTGAACCTTCTGGCAGAAGGTTTCACCCTGCTCGACGAACGTGGTGCGCAGGCTTTCGTGGCGGGCAACCACGGCGTTGAAACTGCGCTCCAGCGCCGCGACATCCAGCCGGCCCTTCAACCGCAGGGCGCTGGGAATGTGATAGGCGGTGCTGTGCGGGTCCATCTGCCACAGGAACAACTGGCGTTCCTGGGCGTAGGACAGCGGGATCGCCTCGAAGCTTGAGCGAGTTTCCGGAATCGGCAGGTTGGCCGGCGAGACGCCCTCTTCGAGCATCTTTTCCAGGTAGAGCTTACGTTTGTCCAGCGGCAGAGTGATAAAGCGCTTGGCAATCCTCAAAGCAACACTCGTGTCCATCAGAACTCCTCCATATCGTCAAGCAGGGCTTCCAGCTTGTTCAGTTTCTGTTCGTTGATTGCCCCGCCTCCTGTATTGAGGTGAGCGACAAAGTCGCTCAGGACGGGGTGCTGGAATAGCAGTTGCGGCGTCAGCGTCAGGCCCAGTTCCAGGGCGATGCGCGACACGACATTGACCGCCAGCAGCGAGTGCCCGCCGAGTTCGAAGAAGTGATCGTTCAGACCGATGCGTTCCACGGTGAGCACTTGCTGCCAGATTGCCGCGACCTGTTGCTCAAGCTCCGATTGCGGCGCGACATACGCGGCCTGCATCTGGCTGGCATCCACCGCCGGCAGCGCCTTGCGGTCGAGCTTGCCGTTGGGGGTCAGGGGCAACTGCTCAAGGAACAGCAGGTGCGCGGGAATCATGTAGTCAGGTAACGAAGACTTGAGGCCAGTCTTTAGTCCGTCGCGCAGTTGGCGCTGCGCTTCACCGTCGTACACGTCCAGTTGTGGAGCGACCACGTAGGCCACCAGTTGCGCGCCACCCTCGGCCTCTACGGCCAGCACGGCTGCCTCGCTGATGCCCGGTTGCGCCAGCAGACGCGCTTCGATTTCGCCGAGTTCGATACGGAAACCACGGATTTTCACCTGATGGTCGATCCGGCCCATGTACTCCAACTCGCCGTCTTCGCGCTGACGAATCAGGTCGCCGGTGCGGTAGAGACGCTCGCCGTTGCGGGCGAACGGATTGGGCACGAACTTCTCGGCGGTCATCGCTGCTTTGCCCAGGTAACCGCGCGTGACACCGGCACCGGACAGGTACAGCTCGGCCGACACGCCGTGCGGCACCGCTTGCAGATCGGCATCGAGCAAGTGACTGGCGGAGTGATCCAGCGCCCGACCGATGCGTGCCTGACCACCGGCGGTGCGGCGGGTCCAGGTCGAGTAAGTGGTGTCTTCCGACGGGCCGTACAGGTCGTAGACATGCTCAACCGTCGACTGCTGATAAAGCGCGTCCACCAGCCCTTGCTTGAGCGGTTCGCCCGCCAGGTTGATGATCCGCACGCCCGGCGGAATCTGCCCGGCGCGCTGCAACGCGTTGATTGCCGACGGCACGGTGTTGATCAGGCGCACCTGATCCCGCGCCGACAGTTGCGGCAGTTCCAGCGCGTTGCGGGCGATGATCAGCGAGCCGCCGTTGGCCAGGGTCACAAACAGCTCCCACACCGACAGGTCGAAACACACCGAGGTCGAGGCCAGCACGCCTTGAATGTCTTCGCGGCGGTAGACCTTGGCCGACCAGTCGATCAGCGCCATGACGTTGCGATGGGCAATCGCCACGCCTTTCGGCTTGCCGGTGGAACCGGAGGTGTAGATCACGTAGGCGAGGTTGTCCGGGGTCACGGCGGTTTGCGGCGCATGAGCTGGGTAGCCGCCCAGCTCAACCTGATCCAGCAGCAACACTTGCGTGTCGGACGGCACGGTCAGTGTTGCCGCCAGTTCCTGTTCGGTCAGCAACACTCGCGCACGGCTGTCTTCGAGCATGTAGGCCACGCGGTCGGCCGGGTAATCCGGGTCCAGCGGCACGTAGGCGCCACCGGCCTTGAGCACCGCCAGCAGTGCAATCAGCAACTGCTCGGAACGCGGCAACGCCACGCCCACCCGCACTTCCGGGCCGACGCCGAGTTCGATCAACTTGTGCGCTATGCGGTTGGCCCGGGCGTCCAGTTCGGCGTAGGTCAGTTGCGTGTCGGCGAAGGTCACGGCCAGCGCATCCGGGCTCGCGGCGACCTGACGGGCAATGCGCTGGTGGACGCACAGTTCGGTGACGAAATCGGTGTGAACCGGCGCCGTCTCGATCAGGTGCAATTGGCTGAGCGAACGCTCGCCCGCCTCGGTCATCTGCTCAAGCAAGCGCTGCAAATGCGCGCCCAGTTGCGCCACGCCGACGTCGGCAAAACGGTCGCGCTGATAGCTGAAGTGCACCGACAGTTCGGCGCCCAGATGCACCAGCAGGGTCAGCGGGTAGTTGGTCTGCTCGTGGTTCTCCACCGGACCGAATCGCAAGCCCTGCGGCGCGCCTTGCTCCAGCGCTTCGGCAATCGGGTAGTTCTCGAACACCATCAGGCTGTCGAACAGCGCGTCACCGCCCTGCCCGGCCCAGCGCTGGATCTGCGCCAGCGGCGTGTGTTCGAACTCGCGCAGTGCAAGGTTCTGCGCCTGCACACCTTGCAACCAACTGGCCAGACTCTGCTGCGCTTGTGGCGCGGCGATCACCGGCAAGGTGTTGATGAACAGACCGACCTGCTGCTCGGCCCCCGGCAGGTCCGCCGGACGCCCGGCGACGGTGGCGCCGAACGCCACGCAATCCTTGCCGGTGTAGCGCTGCAACAGCAGCAGCCACGCGGCTTGCACCAGGGTGTTGACGGTGACTTTCGAGGCCCGGGCAAACTCGCCCAGACGCTGAGTCAGGCCGGCGTCCAGCACCTGGAAATGATCGCCATAACCGACGCTCGGCAAACCGGCACTCGGCCGCGCGATGGCATCGGCCAGACGCGTCGGCTCCTGCAGATTGCCCAGCGCCGCCAGCCAGTAGGCTTCGGCGGTCGCAGCGTCCTGACGCTGCAGCCAGGCGATGTAATCGCGGTAGCGCCCGGTCGGACGCGGCACCGCTTCGCCGCTGTAATGCTGCAACACTTCGCCGAGCAACTGCGCGCTGCTCCAGCCGTCCATCAGGATGTGATGGTTGGTGTAGATCAGGTGATGACGGTTTTCAGCGATGCGCACCAGCACCAGACGCAGCAACGGTGCGCGGGTCAGGTCGAGGCCTTGGGCACGCTCTTCATCGGCGAGTTTTTTCAGCGCGGCATCCAGGTCGGTCTGGCCATTCCAGTCGAGTACGCGGAACGGCACGTCGAGCTGGCGCTGCACCACTTGCACCGGTTGCTCCAGATCGCCCTGCCAGACGAAACCGGTGCGCAGGATGTCGTGAGCATCCACCACCGCTTGCCACGCCGCGCGGAAACGCTGCGGGTCGACGCCATCGACGTCCAGACGCATCTGGTTGATGTAGTCGCCGTTGCCGTGTTCGAGCAAGGTGTGGAACAGCATGCCCTGCTGCATCGGCGACAGCGGGTAGATGTCGTCGATGGTCTGTGGCTGCGGCGCCAGCACGTCGAGCTGGGCCTGGGTCAGGGTCGCCAGCGGGAAGTCCGACGGGGTCACGCCACGGTTGGCGCTGTCGCAGCAATGGGCGATCAGCGCGGTCAGTTCTTGCAGGTAATCGTCGGCCAGACGCTGGATGGTCGCCGGTTCGAACATCTCGCGGCTGAAGGTCCAGCTCAGGTCCAGCTCGCCGTTGAACACCTTGCCGTCGAGGGCCAGCGGGCTGCCCAGCGGGCCTTGCATATTCACTTCTTCGCCG
The DNA here is from genome assembly GCF_024749205.1 of Pseudomonas sp. B21-021. Lineage (NCBI taxonomy): Bacteria > Pseudomonadati > Pseudomonadota > Gammaproteobacteria > Pseudomonadales > Pseudomonadaceae > Pseudomonas > Pseudomonas sp. B21-021. The sequence goes on along the minus strand of NZ_CP087192.1, from coordinate 2,170,680 downwards.
CCGGATTCGCTGGTCGGCACGAACAGCGCTTCATCGCCGGCATCGAAACTGCCGTCGAACTGGCCCAGATAGTTGAAGGTCAGGCGCGGCGTCGGCAGCGCTTGCAGCGTGGCCCGGGCGTGATCATCGCCCAGGTGCGCCAGCGCACCGAAACCGATGCCTTTGTTCGGGATCGCCCGCAGCTGTTCCTTGATCTGTTTCAGCGAGGCGCCGAGGTCGGCGGTCGGGGTCAGTTTTGCCGGGAACAGGCTGGTGAACCAGCCCACGGTGCGGGTCAGGTCGACGTGGTCGAACAGGTCTTCACGACCGTGCCCTTCCAGTTGCACCAGCACATTGTCGTCACCGGTCCAGCGCACCATCACCCGCGCCAGGGCGGTCAGCAGCAGATCGTTAACCTGCGTGCGATAGGCCGCCGGGGCCTCTTGCAGCAGTTGACGGGTCAGGGTCTTGTCCAGCGGCGTGCGGATCGCCAGCGCCTGGCAATGTTGCTGGCCACCCTGAGGGTTGTCGCACGGCAACGCATTCGACGCGCCTTGCAGCTGTTGCTGCCAGAAGCCCAGTTCGGCTTGCAGCGGCGCGCTGCCGGCGTAGTCCTGCAACGCTTCGGTCCAGGCTTTCACGGCGCTGGTCTTGGCTGGCAGTTGCACCGCCGCCCCCGACTGGATCTGCCGATAAGCGCTTTGCAGGTCTTCGAACAGAATCCGCCACGACACGCCATCCACCACCAGGTGATGAACCACCAGCAGCAGGCGCTGGCTGCCATCGGCCAGATTCGCCAGCACCGCACGGATCAGCGAACCGCCGCTCAGTTGCAGGCTGCGCTGGGCCTGATTGCCCAGCACCTCAAGCGCCGCCAGATCGGCGACCTCGACTTGCCACAGCACGGTTTCACCGGCCTGGGTTTCGACGTCACGGTACTGCGCCGTCCAGCCCTGCGTTTGCTCGGCAAAGTCCAGGCGCAGGCTGTCGTGATGCACGACCAGCGCATTCAGTGCCTGCTCAAGCACAACAGCATCCAACGGCTGAGCCGTCTTGAGCATCACCGACTGGTTCCAGTGATGACGGTCGGGAATCGGCTGAGCGAAGAACCACTGATGAATCGGCAACAACGCGGTCTCACCGGTCACCGGTTGCTGATCGATCTGCTGCACCGGCTCGCCGGTCTGCACCACATTCGCCAACGCCTGAATGGTCTGGTGCTGGAACAGGTCTTTCGGGGTGAAGCGCAAACCGGCCTGACGGGCGCGGCTGACCACCTGGATCGAAATGATCGAATCGCCGCCCAGCTCGAAGAAGTTGTCGGTCAGGCCGACGCGTTCCAGCTTGAGCACGTCCTGCCAGATCGTCGCCAGTTGCTGCTCCAATGCGCTTTGCGGTGCCACGTAGGTTTGCTGCAACTGACTGACGTCAGGCTTCGGCAGGTTCTTGCGATCGAGTTTGCCATTCGGCGTCAGCGGCATGCGCTCGAGGGTCAGCACGTAAGCCGGGACCATGTGCGCCGGCAAGCTGGCCTTGAGTTGCGCCCGCAGTTGCTCGGCGAAATCCGCCTGTTGCGAGTCGCCGACCACGTACGCCACCAGCCGTTTGCTGCCAGCGCTTTCCTGGGCCACGACCACCGCTTCGCGCACGCCGTCGAGGGCTTGCAGGCTGGCTTCGATCTCGCCCAGTTCGATACGGAAACCACGGATCTTCACCTGGTTGTCGATGCGCTCCAGGTAGTCGAAAGTGCCGTCGGCGCGCTGGCGCACCAGGTCGCCGGTGCGGTACAGCACGCCACCGCTTTCGCTGAACGGATCCGCGACAAAGCGCTCGGCAGTCATCGCCGGACGATTCAGGTAACCACGGGCCACGCCTCTGCCACCCAGATACAGCTCGCCGGCCATGCCTTGCGGCAACAGGTTCAGATCGGCGTCTAGCACGTAGGCGCTGCGGTCGCCGATGCGGCTGCCGATCGGCGCATAGGCGGCGCCGCACGGCACATCGCGACCGGCCTTCCAGATCAGCGGCGTGACTACCGTTTCGGTCGGGCCGTAGCCGTTGATGATGTACTCCGGATTCAGCGCGCGTTTGACTCGCTCGAAACTCGCGTTCGGCACCGCATCGCCGCCGAAGCAGTAGATCCGCACCTTCGGCGGATTGCCCACGCGTTCGGCGTGCTCGGCCAGTTGTTGCAGGTACACCGGCGGGAACGCGACCACCGTCACGCCGTGCTCGATCATGGCGTTGTAGGTTTGCTCCGGCGTCCACAGGCTGTCGTCGCGGATCAGCAGCGAGCCACCGTGGGTCAGGCTGGTCAGCCAACGCTCATGGGCGCCGTCGAAGGCGAACGACATGAAGTGGAATTCGCAATCGCTGTCGCGCATTTCATAGCGCTCACCGATGGCCAGGCAGTGCATCGCCAGCGGCCCGTGGGTGACGCTGACGCCTTTCGGATTGCCGGTGGAACCGGAGGTGTAAATCACGTAGGCCAGATTGTCCGGATCGATCGTCACCAACGGCGCCTGCGCCGAATGGCCGCTGAGGTCGAGGCGATCCAGTTCCAGCACGCTCATGGCGTCGTCGATCGGCAGTTGCGCCGACACGCGGGAATCGGTCAGCAGCAGCGCCAGCCCGGAATCTTGCATCAGGTACGCCAGACGCTCGCGCGGGTAGCTGGTGTCCAGCGGCACATAGGCGCCGCCGGCCTTGAGCACCGCCAGCAAGGCAACGATCAGGCCTTCGCCGCGCGGCATCGCCACGCCGACCCGCACTTCGGCGCGCACGCCACGGGCCACCAGTTCATGGGCCAGACGGTTGGCCCGGGCATCCAGTTCGCCGTAGCTGTAATGCTTGCCATCGAAGATGACCGCCGTGCGATCCGGTTGCTGCGCGGCCAAGCGGGCGTAGCGCTGGTGCACGGCGATATCGGTCGGGTACGCCTGCGGATGGTTCTGCGCCTGTTGCCGCGCGTGTTCGTCGGCCGTGGCAAAAGCGATTTCACCGAGACGACGTTCGGCGGATTCGGCGAACTGTTCCAGCAGATGCAGCAACTGCGCGCTCAGGCGTTCGACGGTGGCGACGCTGAAATGCGCCTGGTCGAAGCTCATGTGCAGCGCCAGGGTTTCGCCCAGCGTCACGCCGAGGGTCAGCGGATAGTGGGTCTGATCCTGGTTGGCGACTTCGCCGAACACCACGCCCTGGGCGGTGCCGTGTTGCAGCGCTTCGGAAATCGGGAAGTTCTCGAACACCAGCAGCGTGTCGAACAGCGACTCGCCGCCCTGCCCGGCCCAGCGCTGAATGCTCGCCAGCGGCGTGTGTTCGAACTCGCGCAGCGACAGGTTCTGCGCCTGCACCGCCGCCAGCCACGCGGCCACGGTCTGGTCCGGACGACTGCCGGCGATCACCGGCAAGGTGTTGATGAACAGACCGACCTGCTGCTCGATCCCCACCAGTTCCGCCGGACGCCCGGCCACGGTGGTGCCGAACGCCACGCAGGCGCTGCCGGTGTAGCGCTGCAACAGCAACAGCCACGCGGCTTGCACCAGGGTGTTGACGGTGACTTTCTGCTCACGGGCAAACGCATTCAAACGACGGGTGCGCGACGCATCGAGGTCGTAGTGCTTGAGCAGATGACCGACTTCACTGCGCACCTCGCCACCGCCAGCAGCGGCCTGCGCCAGCACGGTCGGCTCGTGGAAATCCGCCAGTTGTTGCAGCCAGAACGCTTCGCTGACCGCCGCGTCCTGACGTTGCAGCCACTGGATGTAATCCGAGTAGCGGCTGACCGGACGCGGTGGTTGCTGGCCGGCGTAACGTTGCAGGACTTCGCCGAGCATCTGCGCGCTGCTCCAGCCGTCCATCAGGATGTGATGGTTGGTGAAGATCAGGTGATGACGCTGGTCGCTGATGCGAATCAGGGTCACGCGCAGCAGCCCGGCCTGGGTCAGGTCGAAACCTTCGGCCAGATCGGCGGAGGTGAAATCCTTGAGGGCTTGGGCGATGTCGCTGCGCTCGCGCCAGTCGAGCAGCGTGTACGGCAGCGCCAGTTGGCGATGGATGATTTGCAGTTGTTCCTGCAATTCGCCCTGCCAGATAAAGCCGCTGCGCAGAATGTCGTGAGCGTCCATGGTCGCTTGCCACGCCGCGCGGAAACGCTCGGGATCGAGGCCCTCGACATCGACGCACAACTGGTTGATGTAAGTGCCGGTGCCCTGTTCGTACAAGGTGTGGAACAGCATGCCCTGCTGCATCGGCGACAGCGGATAGATGTCTTCGATGCCGGCGGCCGGCACCGGGATCGCGTCCAGTTGCGCCTGATCGATATGCGCCAGAGGGAAGTCCGACGGCGTCACGCCCATCGAATCCGCGTCGCAGCAATGGCTGATCAACGCTTGCAGTTCACGCTCGTAGTCTTCAGCCAGACGGGCAATGGTCGCCTCGTTGAACTGCTCGCAGCTGAAGGTCCAGCGCAGATCCAGTTCGCCGTCGTAGACCTGGCCTTCGACGCCCAGCCAGTTGTCCAGCGGCGCGTCGAGGCTTTGCTCGAGCCCGGCGCTTTCACCGGCCGGGCTGAACAGCGCACCGTCCTCGGCATCGAAGCTGCCGTCGAACTGGCCGAGGTAGTTGAAGGTGATACGCGGCATCGCCAGCGCCTTGAGGCTGGCCTGGGTGGACGCGTCGCCGAGATGGCGCAGCACACCGAAACCGATGCCTTTGTTCGGAATGGCGCGCAGTTGTTCCTTGATCTGCTTGATCGCTGCCGCGACGGAATCCGCCGGGGTCAGGCGCACCGGGAACAGGCTGGTGAACCAGCCGACGGTGCGGGTCAGGTCGACGTCGTCGAACAGGTCTTCGCGGCCGTGGCCTTCCAGCTGAATCAGGGTGTCGGCGTGGCCGGTCCAGCGGCTGATGACTCGCGCCAGCGCGGTCAGCAACAGATCGTTGACCTGCGTGCGGTAAGCCGCCGGGGCCTGTTGCAGCAATTGCTGGGTGAAAGTCTTGTCGAGGCGGCTGTGCAGCACCAGGGCGTGACGACTTTGCAGACTGCCTTGCGGGTTGTCGCAGGGCAGATCCAGTGCCGCGCCATCGAGTTGTTGCTTCCAGAATCCGAGTTCGGCCTGCAGCGCTTCGGTCGCGGCATAGGCTTGCAGATGCTCGCCCCAGGCCTTGTAGGCGCTGGTTTTCGCCGGCAGCTTGATGGCGGTTTTTTGCGCAGCCTGTTGATAAGCCAGTTGCAGGTCTTCCAGCAGAATCCGCCACGAAACACCGTCCACCACCAGGTGATGCACCGCCAGCAGCAGACGCTGACTGCCATCGGCGACGGTCGCCAGCACCGCGCGCAGCAGCGGGCCGTTTTGCAGGTTCAGGCTTTGCTGGGCCTTGGCGTACAGCGCTTGCAGTTCGCTGTCGGCCAGCTTGTCGGCGGTCCACAACAGTTCCGGATCGTGCGCAATTGGCGCGACTTCGCCACGCCAGCCTTCGGCGCTTTCGACGAAGCGCGAACGCAGGCCGTCGTGATGCGCGATCAACGCGTTCAGCGCTTGCAACAGTGCCTCGGCGTTCAGGGTTTGATGGCTGCGCAGCAGCACCGCCTGGTTCCAGTGGTGGCGCTGGGGAATCGGGTCTTCGAAGAACACTTGCTGGATCGGCAGCAACGGCAGCTCGCCGGTGACCGGGCCCTGATCGATGCTTACGCCACCGCTGCCCTGCTGCGCCACGCTGGCCAGACCTTGCACGGTCTGGTGCTGGAACAGGTCGCGGGGGCTGAAATGAATCCCGGCCTGACGCGAGCGGCTGACCACCTGAATCGAGATGATCGAGTCGCCGCCCAGCTCGAAGAAGTTATCGGTGAGGCCGACCTGTTCGAGCTTGAGCACGTCCTGCCAGATGCCGGCGATTTTCTGTTCCAGCTCGCTGCGCGGCGCGACGAACGCCTGCTGCATCTGGCTGGCGTCCGGCGCTGGCAGGGCCTTGCGGTCCAGTTTGCCGTTCGGGCTCAGGGGCAGTTCGGCGAGGAACAACAGCTGCGTCGGCACCATGTAGTCCGGCAGGCTGTCCTTGAGCTGCGCCTTGATCGCTTCACGCGCCGTGCCTTGCTCATCGGCGTTCGCTGCAACCACCGATGCCTGCTTCGGCACCACGTAGGCCACCAGTTGCAGGCTGCTGCCGCCCTGCACCGCCAGCACCACGGCTTCGCTGACGTCGTTCAGTTCCAGCAGGCGCGCTTCGACTTCGCCCAGCTCGATACGGAAACCACGGATCTTCACTTGATGGTCAACGCGGCCGACGTATTCGATCTGGCCGAGGGCGTTGTAACGCGCCAGGTCGCCGGTGCGGTACAGGCGCGCGCCGCTGGTGGAAAACGGATCGGGAATGAAGCGTTCGGCAGTCAGATCGGCGCGCTGGAAGTAACCGCGTGCGAGCAATTCACCACCGATCAACAGTTCACCGACCACACCGACCGGGGTCGGTTGGCCGTCAGCATCCAGCAGATAAGTGTGACGGCCCGGCAGCGGCTGGCCGATCGGCAGGGTCAGCGGCAACGGCTGACGACCGAACACGTAGTCGCTGCAATCGAGGGTGGTCGCTGTGACGGTGGCTTCGGTCGGGCCGTAGGTGTTGAGCAATTTGACGTGTTCCAGCCCGGCCTGACGCCAGGCCTGCACGCCTTCCGGCGGCATCGCTTCACCGCCGCTGTGCACCTGACGCAGCGCCGCGTAATCACGCGGGCCGGCGGCGGCGAATTCCTTGGCGATCATGTTCCAGTAAGCGGTGGTCAGGTCCATGACCGTGATGCCGTGTTCAACAATGTTCCGGTACAGGGTTTCGCTGTCCCACACTTCGTTACCGCGCAGCACCACCGAGGCGCCGCAGGTCAGCGGGCCGAACAGCTGCTCGCCGAAGGCATCGAAGTTGAAGGTCGCAAATTGCAGCGCGCAATCGGCGGCGCTCAGGTCGTAGTAATGCTGCGAGGCGAACGCGTGTTTGCTCAGGGCACCGTGGCTGATGCCGACGCCTTTCGGGCGACCGGTGGAGCCGGAGGTGAACATCACGTAGGCCAGGTTGTCAGCCCACACGGTGCGTTGCGGGTTGCTTTCGTCGGTGTGGGCCCTGACTTCGGCCTGATCCAGGCACAGACTCTGGACGTTCTGCGGCACCGGCAAACGGTCGAGCAAATGGCTTTGGGTCAGCAGCAAACGGCTGCCGCTGTCTTCGATCATGCACAACAGGCGATCACGCGGGTATTGCGGATCCAGCGGCACATACGCGCCACCGGCCTTGAGCACGGCGAGAATCGCGACGATCAGTTCCAATCCACGATCCACCGCCACGCCCACCAGCACGTCCGGGCCTACACCTTGCGCCAGCAGCGTGCGCGCCAGGCGATTGGCCCGGGCGTTGAGCTGGGCGTAAGTCAATCGCTGGCCGTCGAAAATCAGCGCGACGGCATCGGGTGTCAGTTCAGCCTGAGCTTCGAACAGTTGATGCACCGGGCGCTCGCTCGGCCACTGGGTATCGTGGCGGCCCCACTTCTGAGTCAGTTGTTCCAGCTCGGTCGTTTCCAGCAGCGCGATGTCACCGACACGCTGCTGCGGATCGCTGACGAGGCTGCGCAGCAAGTTCGTCCAGTGGCGCGCCATGCGCTCGATGGTTTCAGGCTCGAACAGATCCGTGGCGTAGGTGAACGCCGCGTGCAGTTGCCCGCCCTTCTCGTAGGTATCCAGGCTCAGGTCAAACTGGGTGCTGCGGCTTTCCCACTCGATGACGCCCAGCTCCAGACCGCTGCCGACCTTGAGCGTGGTGACATCAGCGACTTCCGGCTGGTGGTTGTACATCACCTGGAACAGCGGGTTGTAGCTGAGGCTGCGCTCCAGTTTCAGCGCCTCGACCAGACGCTCGAACGGCAAGTCCTGATGGGCCTGGGCGCCGAGAGCGGTTTCCTTGAGGTCACGCAGCAGATCGGCGATCGAGGTCTGGCCGTCCAGCTCGACGCGCAGCACCTGAGTGTTAACGAAGAAGCCGATCAGCCCTTCGATTTCCCGGCGGTTGCGGTTGGCGATCGGCACGCCGACGCGCAGGTCGGTCTGACCGGTGTAACGGTGCAGCAGAATATTGAAGGTACCGAGCAACAGCATGAACAGCGTCACGCCGTGCTGACGGGCGACGCCGCGCAATTGCTCGACCAGTGCAGCGTCCACCACGCTTTCCAGACGCTGGCCCTGATTGCTCGGCAGCACCGGACGCGGGTGATCCACCGGCAACTCCAGCACCGGGTGTTCGTCGCCCATCTGCGCCAGCCAGTAGTCGAGTTGACGCTGCTGTTCGCCGGCTTCCAGCCAGCGGCGCTGCCACAGGGCGTAGTCGCTGTATTGCACCGCCAGCGGCGGCAGTTCGGCAGCGCGGCCCTGATCGTGGGCGTCATAGAAGCGGCAGAACTCGTCGATCAACACATTCATCGACCAGCCATCGGAGACGATGTGGTGCAGGGTCAGCAGCAGCACATGTTCCTGCTCGGCCAGTTGCAACAGGCGCACCCGCAGCAGCGGGCCGTTGGCCAGGTCGAACGGCAGCAGCGATTGCTCCTGCGCAGCGGCGGCTACTCGGGCTTCACGTTCGGCGGCGGGCAAATAGCTGAGATCGATGCGCTGGATGTCCAGCGGTTGTTGCAGCGGCACTTGCAGCAGGCTGTCGTCAGGCTGCTGCTGGAACACCGTGCGCAGGGTTTCGTGACGCTCGATGAGGCTGGCGAAGGCTTGCTCCAGCGCGGCCTGATTCAGGCGACCGGTCAGGCGCACCGCCGCCGGCAGGTTGTAGGCGCCGCTCTGCGGGTCCAGATGCCAGAGGAACCACATACGTTGCTGGGCATAAGACAGCGCCTGCCGATCCTCGGCCTCGACGCCTGCGGGAATCGGGAACCGGGAAAAATCCACCCCTTCTTTCGCCAGGGCAGCCAGGAACATCTGGCGCTTTTCCAGGGGCAACCCGATAAACCGGCGAGCGAGTTTCAAGGAGTCTTCTGCATTCATTTCTTGGCATCCGGATCAGTAGGCAGGCAGCACAAAGGCACGTCGTCCCTATAAAACGAATGCAGACCGGAAAAATTAGCGATTGAGAAGAAGTGTCAGAGGGGAGGTAAAGCGCGGATTTTCTGGTTTTCCAAATACCCTTGTGGGAGCGAGCTCGCTCCCACAGGTAAAGCCTCAGGCCGAGACGGCCAGCGCGTGGCGCCGGTGATGCACCTCAAGTTGATCCTTGATCACCTTGAGCACCCGGGCTTCGTGCTCATGAATGAAGAAGTGCCCGCCGGCCAGCATGTCCACCGAGAAACTGCCCGAGGTTTCCTTGCTCCAGCCGATCAATTGCTCGGTGGTGGCCTTGTCGGCCTTGCCGCCGAGCACATGCACCGGGCATTTGAGCAGCGGGCGCTGCAACGGCTGGAACTTGCCACAGAGCAGGAAATCCGCGCGCAGGATCGGCAGGGTCAGGCTCATCAACTCTTCGTTGGCCAGCACTTCCTCGCTGGTGCCGTTGAGCGTGCGCAACTGGTCGATCAGCTCGGCGTCGGTCTTGGGGTCGGCAAAACCGCGGTCGTAATCGGCGCGCATGGTCGGCGCAGCGGTGCCCGAGGCGAACAGCGCCACCGGTTCCGGGCAGCCCAGCGCCCGCAGTGCATGGGCGATTTCGCAGGCCATCAGCGCGCCCAGACTGTGGCCGAACAACGCATAAGGGGTCTTGAGCGTCGGGCGCAATTCCCTGGCCAGTTGCATCGCCAGTACGCGCATGTCGGTGTGCAGCGGTTCGTCGAACCGTGCGCCGCGCCCCGGCAGCTCCACCGGTTGCAGTTGCAGCCATTGCGGCAGCTTTGGCCGCCAGCGGCTGTAGACCATGGCACTGGCGCCGGAGTACGGCAGGCACAGCAGGGTCAACTTGGTCACCACGCTTCCCTCGAAAAAATGTCTCTTCAAGAGGGTACGGATCAACGACCCGGAGAATTAGTCGGCGGTGGCTAAATTTCCCCTACAAACCCTCGTTAACCGTTCAGGCCAAAACAACAACGAGGATTCACCGTGGACCTGCAGACCATCCTGGGCAAGCTGTTCGCCAATGCCGGTGCCGTCGGCATCGAAGGCGTTTTCCAATTCGTGCTGGGTCCACAGCTGGCGTGCTGGTCCGAGGTCAAGGCCAGCACCCGGACCGAGGCCGGTCGACACCCGAACCCGGACGTGACCATTGAAGTGGCGCCGAACGATTTCGCCGGGATCATGAGCGGCACCGCCAACGTCGAAGAACTGTTCGCCAGCGGGCGGCTGAAGATCGGCGGCAACATGGGCCTGGCGACGATGTTGCCGCAGATCATCGACCACGCCCGCCACGGTGGTGCGCCGGCGCAAAAGGTCGACATGAACAAGCGCTACCCGACGCCGCCGCGCCCCAGTGAAGCCATCACCGCCGCGCGACCGGTGCAGACCGTCGTCGAGCGCCGGCCGCGCAGCGAGTTGTCAGTCCAGGAATTCGAGGAGCGCTACCTGCCCTTCGGCACGCCGGTGGTTATCAGCAACGCCTTGCACGACTGGCCGCTGTTCAAGCTCAGCCGCGAAGAATCACTGGTGCATTTCGCCGAACTGCAAGGCATCACCCGCCACGGCGACTACGTGAAGAAAACCTTCTCCACCGAACGGGATTTCCGCTCCACTTCGATGGCCGACTTCATCGCTTCGCTGGAGAGCCCGGCGGTCAAGGGCGCGGACGGCGAGCCTCCGGCCTACATGGGCAACAACATCCTGCCGGCCGCGCTGATGCAGCAGATCAAATACCCGCCCTACTTCGATGGCTCGCTGTTCATCCCGCCACGGATCTGGATCGGCCCCAAGGGCACGCTGACGCCGCTGCACCGCGACGACTCCGACAACCTGTTCGCCCAGGTCTGGGGCCAGAAGAAATTCACCCTCGCTGCGCCCCACCATCGCGAAGCGCTGGGCACCTGGTCCACTGCGCCGGAAGGTGGGCTGGACGGCTGCGATTTCAACCCGGATGCGCCGGACTATGAGCGCTTCCCCGCCGCACGCGACGTGACGTTCCTGCGCGTGACCCTAGAGGCCGGGGATCTGCTGTTCCTGCCCGAAGGCTGGTTCCATCAGGTGGAGTCGGTCTCGACGTCGCTGTCGGTCAACTTCTGGGTGAACTCGGGCCGGGGCTGGTAACCGGCATTATTTGAGGTGACGAAAGCTCTGCACCGCCGAGCCCAGCACCACCGCCCCGGCGGCAATCGCCAGCCAGAAGCCGCTGCGGGCGCCGAACGCATCCACCAGTGCGCCGGAACCGGCGGCGCCGATGGCCACGCCGATGCTCAGGCCGGTCACCAGCCAGGTCAGGCCTTCGGTGAGTTTGGCCGGCGGCACGATGCGCTCGATCAACGCCATCGCCACGATCAGGGTCGGCGAGAAGAACAGCCCGGCGATGAACACCGCGACGGCCAACCCGAAAATATTGCTCGCCAGCAACAACGGCAAAGTGGTCACCGCTGTCGCCAGACCGCCGTAGAGAAACAGGCGCGGCAACGGCAGTTTCGAGCGCATCGCGCCAAACGCAATGCCGGCCAGGCAGGAACCGATGGCATACACCGACAGCACGATGCTCGCCGCCGCCGGCTGGCCCTGCTGCTGGGCGAACGCGACGCTGACCACATCCACCACGCCGACAATCACGCCCATGGCGAGCATCAACGCCAACAGCCATTGCACGTCGGTCGAACGAATGATCGAGCCTTGATGCTCTGATTCGTGAGGATGCACCGGCGGCTCGGTGCTGCGCTGGGCGACGAACGCTGTGACGCCGATCGCCAACATCAACAGCGCCGCCAGCGGCCCAGCCTCGGGAAACACACCGACGCACAAGCCTACCGACAGCGGCGGGCCGACGATAAAGCAGACTTCGTCGAGCACCGACTCCAGCGCATAAGCGGTCTGCAACTGCGGCTGGCCGCGATAGATTTCGGTCCAGCGCGCCCGCGCCATCGCCGACATGCTCGGCATGCAACCGGCCAGCGCCGCGCAGACAAACAGGGTCCAGGTCGGCGCCTGCAAACGGGTGCACAGCAGCAACATCAGCAGCGCGCCCCCGCCGATCAGCGCCGCCACCGGCAGCACTCGCCCCTGGCCGAAACGGTCCACCAGCCGTGACACCTGCGGAGCGCAAAACGCCGTGGCCAGCGCAAACGTCGCCGCCACCCCGCCCGCCAACGCATAGCCGCCGGTCAATTGCGAGAGCATGGTGATCACGCCGATGCCGGTCATGGAAATCGGCATGCGCGCGATCATCGCGGCAATCACAAAAGCTCGGGCGCCGGGGGCGTTGAACAGTTCGCGGTAAGGGTTTGCCATCGGATGCAGCCTCATCAGGGGCGGCCAAGTTGCCACAAAGCCTGACGGCCGGGGAAGCGCGCAATTGTTGGTGGAATGTGAAGTCCCCAATGCCCGCAAGGCCATCGCTGCCGCGTTGATTTGATCGTTCCCACGCTCCGCGTGGGAATGCAGCCCGGGACGCTCCGCGTCCCATGCGGACTCGGGAGCGCCCAAGAGAAACCTGTCGATGATTTCATGTACGCGGATGAACTCTCGCCGCCGCCCATCAGTCAGCTAAATAAGCCCTCAACCCAAGGCGCGACCCCGCATGCAGATTTCCCTCGCCCGCCAAGTAGCGCTCGTCACCGGCGCCAGTTCCGGTATCGGCCACGGTGCCGCCAAAGCCCTGGCCGCTGCCGGTGCTGCCGTGGTCATCAACTACAACCGTCAGGCCGAGCCGGCCGAAGCGCTGGCCCGGCAGATTGTCGCCGACGGTGGACAGGCCATCGCCATTGGCGCGGATGTCTCGAAGGAAGAAGACGTAGAGCGACTGTTCCAGCACACGCTCGACACCTTCGGCACGCTGGACATTCTGGTGGCCAATTCCGGCCTGCAAAAAGACGCGGCGGCTGTGGATATGTCGCTGGCCGACTGGAACGCGGTGATCGGCGTCAACCTCACCGGCCAGTTCCTCTGCGCCCGCGCCGCGCTGCGGATCTTCAACCGCCAGGGCGTGCGCGAAGGCGTGTCCCGGGCCGCCGGCAAGATCATCCACATGAGCTCGGTGCACCAGCGCATTCCCTGGGCCGGCCACGTCAATTACGCAGCCTCCAAGGGCGGCGTCGATCAGTTGATGCAGACCCTCGCTCAGGAAGTCAGCCATCAGCGAATCCGCATCAACGGCATCGCACCGGGGGCAATCCGCACGGCCATCAATAAGGACGCCACCGAAGGCGACGCCGGGCAAGCCCTGCTCAAACTCATCCCTTACGGGCGTATCGGCGATGTCGAGGACGTGGCCAACGCGGTGGTGTTTCTCGCCTCCGATGCCTCCGACTACATCGTCGGCACCACCCTGTTCATCGACGGCGGCATGAGCCTCTATCCGGAGCTCCGTGGCAATGGCTGAGCATCATCCCGAACGACAAAGCCCCATCGACGCCCACGGCATCATTGGCGACATGCGCAGCGCCGCGCTGATCAATGACAAGGGCAGCGTGGATTTCTTCTGCTGGCCGGAGTTCGACAGCCCGTCGATCTTCTGTTCGCTGCTCGATACCCCCGATGCCGGGATTTTTCAGCTCGCGCCGGACCTGCCCGATGCCCGGCGCGAACAGATTTACCTGCCCGATACCAATGTCCTGCAAACCCGCTGGCTCAGCGACCACGCCGTGGTGGAAATCACCGATTTGCTGCCGATTGGCGACAACGACGACGCCTTACCACTGTTGATGCGTCGGGTGCGGGTAGTCAGCGGGCAGGCGACGCTTCACCTGCGCTGCGCCGTTCGGCATGACTACGCTCGTGCTGAAACCCACGCCCTCATCGATGAAAAGGATGTGCTGTTCAGCGCCCGCGGGCAGCCGACATTGCGGCTGGCCTCGGATCAAACCTTGAGCGTCGATAACGAAGCGGCAGTCGGGCAATTCACTCTCAAGCAGAATCAAACGGCGGCCTTCATGCTCGGCGCCAGCGACGATCCGCGGTTCGCCGAAGGCGCCGCGCAGCTGTGCATCGAACGCACGCTGAAGTTCTGGCGCGACTGGATCGGCCAGTCCAACTATCGCGGTCGCTGGCGCGAAATGGTCAACCGCTCGGCCCTCGCTCTGAAGTTGCTGACCTCACGCCAGCACGGCGCAATCCTCGCCGCCGCCACCTTCGGCCTGCCGGAAACACCCGGCGGCGAACGCAACTGGGACTATCGCTACACCTGGATCCGCGACGCCTCCTTCACCGTCTACGCCTTCATGCGCCTGGGCTTTGTCGACGAAGCCAACGGCTACATGCGCTGGCTGCGCGGGCGGGTCAGCGATTGCAGCGGCCAGTCGATGAAACTGAACATCCTCTACGCCATCGACGGCCGCCAGGAACTGCCGGAAACCGAACTCACGCATTTGTCCGGCCACGGCGGCGCGAAACCGGTGCGGATCGGCAATGGCGCCTACGACCAGATTCAACTGGATATCTTCGGCGAACTGATGGACGCCGTTTATCTGGTCAACAAATACGGCGACGCGATTTCCCACGAAGGCTGGAAACACGTGATGGAAGTGGTCGATCAGGTCTGTGAGACCTGGCAGACCAAGGACGTAGGCATCTGGGAAATGCGCGGTGAGCAACATCACTTCCTGCACTCGCGACTGATGTGCTGGGTGGCGCTGGACCGCGCCATCCGCCTGGCCTCGAAACGCTCGCTGCCGGCGCCCTTTGCCCGCTGGGACCAGACTCGTCAGGCAATCCACGCCGACATCTGGGACAACTTCTGGAACGAAGAGCGCGGGCATTTTGTGCAATACCAGGGCGGCACTGCTCTGGATGGCTCGATGTTGCTGATGCCGTTGGTGCGTTTTGTCAGCGCCAAGGATCCGAAATGGCTGGCGACGCTGGAAGCCATCGAAAAACATCTGGTGCGCGACGGCATGGTTTACCGCTATCGCAACGATGATGCGGGTATCGACGGTTTGTCCGGCACTGAAGGCGCCTTCGCCGCGTGCTCGTTCTGGTACGTGGAATGTCTTGCCCGCGCCGGACAAGTGGAAAAGGCTCACCTGGAATTCGAACAACTGCTGCGTTACGCCAATCCGTTGGGGCTGTACGCGGAGGAATTCGACAACCGTGGCCGGCATCTGGGCAACACACCACAGGCGCTGACGCATCTGGCACTGATCAGTGCAGCGAGTTTTCTGGATCGCAAGTTGAGTGGGGAGAAGAATTACTGGCAGCCGTAGTCATCCATCTTCGCCAGAGCCTGTAGGAAAGATCTCAACTTCAATCGCCGCTTGTAGGAAGGCTACCTACGAGCGGTAAACACCCCCGAGCCTTGTAGTTGAAGGGCTCGCCCACACAATCGATTCCTTTCGATACAACTGGTTGATGGCACGGCCTACAGAAACCTGCCAACCCCGTGTAACGCTTGGCCCGCAACTCGCACTTACACCCCGAAATACCTTGTTGCCAGCTGTTACATCCCCCCCTACCATCCACCGCAACGGGCACAGCGGAGCTGTCCAATAAAAACCCGATTCAAGGAACCAGAATGAGCCAACGCATCCACCGCCAGATCGACACCCCACTGCGCACCGGCCTCAAGCGCGATGAACTGTGGGACGCCGCCGACAAGGGCCTGATCAAATGCTGGGAAATCGGCCGCCAGCGCGCCACCCGCTTCCCCGACCTCGCTCAACGCTGCATCGCCGATGAACTACCGGTGCTGGGCTGGAAAGGCGGGGTCAGTCGCAGCCTGAAGAAGAATGAAAAATACGGATCACTGAAATACCTGGCCCAGTGGCAGGGTTTGCGTGGGGAAGATCTGGATATTGATCTGAGTGCCGAACGGGTCATGACCTGCTCGCGGACGAAAATGGTGGTGACGTTTACGCCGGATCGCAGCAAGTATCTCAATCAGGTGGCGGAAGCTGAAGCTTAAGGAGAAGCGCAATGGTCGATCTGCATCAGGAGTTTCAGAACAGCAGTTTCTTTCATCAGGCCCGAATCGACCGTCGCTCCGTCGACGCGCTGACTGGAATCGCCGCCGGGCTTGCAGCAGACGGCAAGATCAATCAGCAGGAAGCCGAATTTCTCAAAAACTGGATCGAATCGCACTTGATCCATCTGAATGATCCGGTCGTCAACATCCTTTATAAGCGTCTCGCCGACATGCTCAGTGACGGCGTTCTTGATGCAGAAGAGTCAGCCGAACTGCTGGAAATGCTTCACCAGTTCGCAGGTCTTCCAGTCGGCGTACAGCAACCCTTCGTTGCCTCAACCTCTCTGCCTCTGGACAACCCTGCTCCGGCATTGAGCTGCGCTGATCGTGTCTTTCTGTTCACTGGCGTTATGGCCTACGGCCCCCGCAAGAACTGTGAAGCGCTGATTGTCGAGCGCGGTGGACTGATCGGCGGCTCGGTCAGCAAAAAGATTCATTATCTGGTGGTGGGCAGCATCGGTAATGATCAATGGCTTCACAGCAGCTACGGCACCAAGATCAAGAAAGCCGTTGAGCTTCGCGACAGTGGCGTGCCGATTGCCATCATCAGCGAAGACCATTGGCAGAAGGTGCTATTCGGATAACGGGAGAGTGAGATGACCCAAGCCGTGATGCAGTTTTGCAAGACTGAAAGCCTGACCATCGCGTATGAGCATCACGGCCCGGAAAATGGCACGCCGGTCATCCTCCTTCACGGCTTCCCCTACTCTCCCCGCGCCTACGATGAAATCGCCCCGCACCTCGCCGCCAAGGGTTACCGGGTGATCGTGCCGTACCTGCGTGGTTACGGCCCGACCCGTTTCAACAGCCCGGACACGCTGCGCTCCGGCCAGCAAGCGGCGTTGGCGCAGGATCTGCTGGACCTGATGGATGCACTGGGCATCGAGCAAGCGACTTTGTGCGGTTACGACTGGGGCGGTCGGGCGGCTTGCATCGTTGCGGCGTTGTTCCCCGAGAGGGTGCGCGGTTTGGTGACGGGCGATGGCTACAACCTGCAAGACATTCCGAATTCGGTCCAGCCGCTGGATCCGCAAAGCGAGCATCGCTACTGGTATCAGTATTACTTTCACACACCCCGTGGCGTTGAAGGGTTGACGCAGAATCGTCGGGCACTGTGCGAGTTGCTGTGGCAGTTGTGGTCGCCGACCTGGGCGCGGAACGCCGAGCGTTATCCGCTGAGTGCATCGGCCTTCGACAACCGGGATTTCGTCGAGGTGGTGATTCACTCCTACCGCCATCGCTACATGTATGCGCCGGGCGATCCGGCGCGGGAAGGGATGGAGCAGGCGCTGGAGAAACAACCGGCGATCGGCGTTCCGACGATTTCGCTGTGCGGTGCGGATGATGGCGTCGGTCCAGCGCCGGTGGAGGATGAAGATGCACCTCACTTCACCGGGGTTTACGAGCGGCGAGTGCTGGCGGGAGTCGGGCATAACATTCCCGAGGAAGCGCCGGGCGAGACGCTCAAGGCATTACTGGATCTGCTCCAGCGCTGACCGAAAACCGCTCCCGATAAGCCTGCGGCGTCACACCCATGGCCCGCAGGAAGCTGCGTCTTAACGTCTCTTCACTGCCAAATCCACAATTGGCCGCGACCCGTTTGATTGGCAAACCGGTATCGCTCAACAACCGGCGGGCGGTTTCAACGCGAATCAGTTCAATCGCCCGGGCCGGGGTCTGGCCGGTGTCGGCGCGGTAGTGGCGCACGAAACTGCGTTCGCTCATGCCGGCCTGTTCGGCGAGGGTTGGAATACCCAGATCGCAGGTCAGGTGTTCGGCAATCCACGCGTGCAGATCATCGAAGCGGTTGCCCTGTTTTTGCAGTGACAGCGTCACGCTGAATTGCGACTGCCCGCCCGGGCGCTTGAGGAACACCACCAGTTGCCGGGCGACGTCCAGGGCCATGTCGCGACCGAGATCGTCTTCGACCATGGCCAGCGCCAGGTCGATGCCGGCGGTGACGCCTGCCGAGGTCCAGACCGGGCCGTCGTTGATGAAGATCGGATTGGGCTCGACCTGCAATTGCGGGTGTTGCTGCGCCAGTTGTTCGCAGCGGGTCCAATGGGTGACGACCCGGCGACCGTCGAGCCAGCCGCTGGCCGCCAGTAGAAATGCGCCCGTACAGACCGAAGCCACACGCCGGCAGTCATTTGCGTGTTCACGCACCCAACCCACCAATTCGACATCTTCGGCAGCGGCGTAAACGCCCCAGCCGCCGGCGATGATCAGCGTGTCGCTGGGCTGTTCCGGCAGCGGCTCGGCCAGCATCGCCAACCCGGCGGAAGAGTTGACCGCCCCGCCACCGCTGGCAATCACCGTTGGCGCATAGGGCGCAGGCAAACCCTGCTGGCGGGCGATGTCGTTGGCCGAGGCGAAGACCTGCAACGGCCCGGTGACATCGAGCAATTGCACATTGGCGAACGCGAGGACGTGGATGGTTTTCGGCATTTGGCGTAATTCGTGGGCTGATTGGCGTATGCGCCAAAACCTACGCGCCTACAGTGAAGCCGTCCACCCCTTTTCACGGAGAAGAATCATGGCGTTGCAGATCGGTTTTCTGTTGTTTCCCCAGGTGCAGCAACTCGACCTGACCGGCCCGTATGACGTGCTGGCCTCGTTGCCGGACGTGCAGGTGCACCTGATCTGGAAGGATCTGGTGCCGGTCACCGCCAGCACCGGGCTGGTGCTGAAACCGACCACCACCTTCGAGGACTGCCCGGATCTGGATGTTATCTGCATTCCCGGCGGCGCCGGGGTCGGGCCGTTGATGGAGGATGAGCAGACGCTGGCGTTCATCAAGTCGCAAGCGGCGCAGGCGCGGTACGTGACGTCGGTGTGCACGGGTTCGCTGGTGCTTGGGGCGGCGGGTTTGTTGCAGGGTAAGCGGGCGACCACGCATTGGGCTTATCACGATTTGCTGCCGACATTGGGAGCGATTGCGGTGAAGGATCGGGTGGTGCGTGACGGCAATCTGTTTACCGGGGGCGGCATCACGGCGGGGATCGATTTTGCCCTCACGCTGGCGCAAGAACTGGTCGGTGTCGATACGGCGCAACTGGTGCAGTTGCAGCTGGAATATGCGCCGGCGCCGCCGTTTGATTCGGGCAGCCCGGAGACGGCGCCGAGTGCTGTTGTTGAAGAAGCCCGCAAGCGTGCAGCGCCTTCGCTGAAGTTGCGCACGGAAATCACCGAGCGCGCGGCGGTGAAACTCAACCTGCGCTGATCCTTCAGCCAAACACAAAATCCCTGGTGGAATATAAATCCCCTGTGGGAGCGGGCTTGCTCCGGGCGGCGATCCGACGAATGCGGTGTGTCAGCTAACAGATTTGCTGAATGTTACTTCGCCTTCGCGAGCAAGCCCGCTCCCACATTGGGATTTGTGTTTGGCCAATGGCTTTGTTGTTGTCCCGGTTTCTCGCCACACCTTCACTTGTCCCCTCGCCCCCACCCGTGTAGAAAGCCTGTCCACAAATCGTGCACAAGGACTTTCCATGACAGCTCTGCCATGGCTCTATCTCGGGCTTCTCAGCCTTGGTTACGGATTGGCGCTGAGTTTCGGCCAGCTCGGCTGGCTGGCGCTGATCTCCATTGCACTGCTGGTTTTCGCCGGTTACGCCGTGCGCCAGCAAACCGTGCCGGTCGGGCGTTATCTCGGCCATGGCCTGTTTATCGTGTTGGCTCTGGCGCTGGCCCTGCACTGGCTGCCGGGCTTCTACAGCGGCCGGGCCATCGAGCCGCAGCGCTTCACCGACAACGCCGTGCCGTTCTCGATGTACCTGAATCTCGACAAACCACTGATTGGCTTCTGGCTGCTACTGGTCTGCCCATGGATCGTCGCGCGACGCTCATTGCGCCTGACGGTGTACGCCACCGCGCTGGCACTGACGCTGAGCGTAATCCTCGCATTGGGCGGCGCGGTGTTGCTGGGCATGATCACCTGGGCGCCGAAATGGCCGGATCAGGCGTGGCTGTGGGTGCTGAACAATCTGCTGCTGGTGACGCTGGTCGAAGAAGCGCTGTTTCGCGGCTATATCCAGGGCGGCCTGAGCCGGCGTTTCAAACACCTGCCCTACGGCGAAAACCTCGCGCTGCTGCTCGCGTCCCTGCTGTTCGGCCTGGTGCATGTGGGCGCCGGCTGGCAATGGGTGTTGCTGGCGAGCCTGGCGGGTGTCGGCTATGGTCTGGCCTACCGTTTTGGCGGGCTCGGTGCGGCGATCGCCACGCACTTTGGCCTGAACCTGCTGCACTTCGGCCTGTTCACCTATCCGATGCTCGCGGGTTGAAGCAAGGTCGGTTTTGCGACGCCGTACTTATAAATGAAAAAAAATTTCAATAAATGGCCGACCCCGCCGACAACCTTTCAAAGCCTTGCGGATTGAAAAACCATGCGTAACAACCAGCCCATTACACAACGCGAACGGACTTTCCCGGCTCAGCAACGGTTGATTTCCACAACCGACGCCAAGGGCGTGATCACCTACTGCAACGACGCTTTCGTCGAAATCAGCGGGTTTTCGCGTGAGGAACTGATCCGTGCGCCGCACAACCTGGTTCGTCACCCCGACGTCCCGGCTGCGGTGTTTTCGCACATGTGGGGCACACTGAAACAAGGCTTGCCATGGATGGGCATTGTCAAGAATCGCTGCAAGACCGGTGATCATTACTGGGTGAACGCCTATGTAACGCCGGTGTTCGATGGCAATCAGGTGGTCGGTTACGAGTCGGTGCGGGTCAAGCCGTCCGCCGAACAGATCCGCCGTGCCGAAGCGCTCTACCAACGCATCAACCAGGGCAAGTCGGCGATCCCTCAAACTGACAAATGGCTGCCGGTGCTGCAGGACTGGCTGCCGTTCATTCTGGTCAGCCAGCTGAGCTTCATGATCGGCGCCACCCTGAACTCGCAGTGGGGCTTCGCCCTCGCCGCCGGTCTGTCGGTGCCGCTGGGCCTGTTGGGCCTGCAATGGCAACAACGCGGGCTCAAACGCCTGCTACGTCTGGCCGAGCAGACCACCTCCGACCCGCTGATCGCGCAGATGTACACCGACAGCCGTGGCCCACAGGCCCGTCTGGAGATGTCGATCCTCAGCCAGGAAGCCCGCCTGAAAACCTGCCTGACCCGTCTGCAGGACACCGCCGAGCACCTGACCGATCAGGCCAAACAGTCCGACGCCCTGGCGCACAACAGCTCCAGCGGTCTGGAACGTCAGCGCGTGGAAACCGAACAGGTCGCCACCGCCGTCAACCAGATGGCCGCCACCACGCAAGAAGTGGCCAGCCACGTACAACGCACCGCCGACGCCACTCAGGAAGCCAACCGCCTGACCGGCCGCGGCCGCGACATTGCCGGGGAAACCCGCGAAGCCATCCAGCGCCTGTCGGTCGTCGTCGGCGAAACCGGCCTGACCGTGACCCAACTGGCCAAGGACAGCGACGAAATCGGCGGCGTGGTCGACGTCATCAAAGGCATCGCCGACCAGACCAACCTGCTCGCCCTCAACGCCGCGATCGAAGCAGCGCGTGCCGGCGAAATGGGCCGTGGTTTTGCCGTGGTCGCCGACGAAGTCCGCCAACTGGCGCAACGCACCAGCGAATCCACCGGCCAGATCCACGCCCTGATCGCCAAGCTGCAACAGACCGCATCCAGCGCCGTACAAACCATGGAAGCCGGCCATCGTCAGGCGGAAGAAGGTGTGGCGCGGGTATTGGAAGCAGACCAGGCCCTGGTGGGCATCAGCGAAGCGGTGGCCAACATCACCGACATGACCACCCAGATCGCCGCCGCGACCGAAGAGCAAAGTGCCGTGGCTGAAGAAATCAGCCGCAACATCAGCAACATCTCGGAACTGGCGGACCAGACCTCGGAACAGGCGCATAACTCGGCGCTGCTGAGTGAAGAGCTGACCAAGACTGCCAACACGCAGTATTCGTTGGTGGAGCGGTTTAACCGCTGATTGTTCTGGCAATAAAAAAACCCCGGACAGCGAAAGCTTCCGGGTTTTTTATTGCCTGTTTGAAATGGACGTAGCCAGCACCGCCCTCTTCGTGGGCAAGCCCACTCCCACAGGGTTTCGCATTGGCCACGAAATCTCGCAACACCACCATCCTTGTGGGAGCGGGCTTGCCCGCGAAAAGGCCCGGCCTGCTGACGAAAATCTCATTCAAAAAACGCGGACAGTGCCTACAACTGAATCAGACCCAACTGACTGGCACGCAATGAAGCCCGGCTCTACTTTGTCGTCCGAACCTATTCACACGAGCTAACCAGCATGAATACATCCCCTACGCAGAATCCGATGGTCACGACCGACAAACCTGTAAGAAAGGAAGTCCGGGCTGAACTGACATTCCTTGATGTGCGGCGAGCGGCACGTGATGGGCAAAAAGCATTCGATAAATTTGTGATCACTGGCAGGCTGTGACCTTTTGATATCGATAAAAAAACCGGAAGCCAAACACTTCCGGTTTTTTGTGCCGTTTACTCCTTCGGCACGAGGTTATCCAGCGCCTGATTCACCGCCAACTCGCCCAACATCACCACTTGCGCAATACCCAACAGGGTCTTGCGGTTCGGCCCTTCCAGCAGGCCGGCAAAGTCACCGAGCATGACCGTGGCTGACGCGAGGGACTCGCAGGCGTTGGCCAGCAAGGACTCCGTGTCGGTTTGCGGGTTGACCATGAACATGTCGTTTGGGCTGTAGGGCGTGGCCATGATTTGGGCTGCGGGTGTCAGGTAATAGTCGAGGGCGCGTTCGGCCGCGTCGTGGAGTTTTCTTGAATCGGGAAATTCGTACGGGGACACCGGATCTTCTAACGGTGGAATGACGGTCTTGGACATCAGCTGGAACTCCGGAAAGAGTCGCTTGAGGATTTTTATAGACGGCTGCCAGGCAGTGAGGGAACAAGCCCCTCACCGGGGCGACAACTACCGCGAGACGTGATGGTTATCCAGCACACGATTGACCAGCAGCTCACTCAGCATGATGACCTGCTGCAGAATCTGCATCGCCTTGCGCTGCGACGGATCGACGGTGTTGCCGAGATCCCGGGCCATGTCACTGGCCGATGACAGCGTTTCGCATGCTTCGACCAGCAGCGTTTCGTCATCCATCGTTGGATTGACCAGATAGATCTTGCCGGGCTTGCGCGATGGCTTGGATGTCTTCTGCGCCCCAGGATCGAGGTAATGATTGATCGCCCGCTCGGTTGCCGATTTTATGTTTTCGGCTTCGAGTGCGGCGTCGTAGGGGATTGAATCGGTTTCTGGCGGGTTTGGCGTAATTTTGAACATACGGACTCTCTATCTTGAAAGAATTGAAGAGCCGTCACTTTCGCTACCAAACGAAGGGTGGCGGCCATACGTGGGTTGGTAGACCGGTCAAGACAGAGAAACCCCCGGCGCCCCCGAAGGAGCCCCACGCATGGCCACCATATAAAACTCAGCCCCAAAAATGAGACTGCATAAGGGACACCACACGGCTGTCAAGAAACGGGCTACCAAACCCGATCACTGTTTTTCAGTGACAGGGAAACGATATAGCCCGCCCCATAGCCGCGTAAGCCGGCGGATTCTGGCGTACGCGTAGGCAACGACGCAAGGTGTTGTAGCCCTTATGGCGTAACGGTTCGTGTACTTTAAACGTGCTTGCAGAATTACGTTTATGCGCCAAAAAGCCGGATGTTTGACTGTTCCTTTGCTGTGCTCTGGCAGACCGCTTTCGCGAGCAAGCCCGCTCCCACAGGGATTGCATGCAGTCTGTAAAAACTGGTCGGCTGTCAGGCCGCCATCGCCAGCAGGCTGGCTCCCACAGAAAACGAAAGCAGCTCGCATCCGCTTCTCACCACTCAACACGATGAGCGTTAGCTCGAGTACCGCTTTTGATCTTGATCCACGGGCGACGTCGGAAGGCTGAGTGGAGGGATTCGTCCGGGGGTGGGAGCGCAGCGACCGTTTGGCGAAGCCAAACACATCGAGAGGAGGTGCAGCGAAGCAAACCGTAGGCGATGCCCCCCGGATGAATCCCGGAACGAAGGAACCCCGAGCTTTAGCGAGCGGGCCGGACGTAGGAGCAAGCCTTTTTTTGCTTACTTTTTTGAGGCGTTTGTCAAAAAAGTGAGTCGCCGTAAGGGCGAAACCCTAGGTGGGCTTGACCGCAGCAACGGATATGCACACAGATCGAAAAGTGTGTCGCGTTCAAGATCTACCCCCTCACCCCAGCCCTATCCCCCAGGGGGGCGAGGGGGAAAGGGAGCCGATCTTCATGCGGTTCAAAAATCTCGATCAGTGCTTGAGAAACGCAGCCACTTTCTGCGCGGCGGCAGCCAAATGCTGCTCATGCGTAAACCCGGAAACCTTGAGCGGCTTCAAATCATGATCCCCCGCAGCCAGCCAAAACACCTCGATACTCGGCGATAGATCGTAAGCTTCGACAGCGTCCCGATTGCCAAGAGCATCGCGCTCGCCTTGCACAATCAACGTCCGAGTCTTTAGCCCAGCCAGATGCTCAACCCGTGGCTTCTCAGGCTTACCCACTGCATAAAACGGATAACCCAGACAAACCAGCGCATCCGCACCCAACTCGTCCGCCAAAAGACTGGCCATCCGCCCCCCCATCGACTTCCCGCCAACCGCCAAAACCCCAGCGACATGAAGTCGCACCAAGCCATAAACCTCACGCCAACATTCGAGCAACTTCGGCGCAGGATTCGGCGGTCGCTTAACCCCATCAACCCGCCGCTGCGCCATATAAGGAAACTCAAACCGCAACACATTCACCCCAAGCCCAGCAAGGCGCCCAGCCACATCCGTCATCCACTCACTGTCCATCGGCGCCCCCGCCCCATGCGCGAGAATGAGCGTCGCCGAAGCCTCACCACTGGCCGCATCCCAAAGCCACCCACGATCCCGCAGGCACTGCGCCCATTGATCCCCGTCAATACTGGCCTTGTGCTGTTTGTCCATGCTTGCCTCGCTTTTAGTCTGCCTATAACTCCAGGCGAAGGATTCGCGGCGTTTTCTGCGCGCGCTCACTTCGGCTGAACCGTGGATGGGGAACCATGAACACTTCTATCAGTACCGCCTACAACTACAAGGTGGTCCGCCAATTCGCCATTATGACGGTGGTGTGGGGCATCGTCGGCATGGGGCTCGGGGTTTTTCTCGCGGCTCAATTGGTCTGGCCCGAACTCAACTTCAACCTGCCGTGGACCAGCTTCGGACGCCTGCGCCCGCTGCACACCAACGCGGTGATCTTCGCGTTCGGCGGCTGTGCCTTGTTCGCCAGTTCGTTCTACTCGGTGCAGCGCACCTGCCAGACGCAATTGTTTGCGCCAAAAATCGCCGCCTTCTGCTTCTGGGGCTGGCAACTGGTGATCCTGCTGGCAGCCATCAGCCTGCCACTGGGTTACACCAGCTCCAAGGAATACGCCGAGCTGGAATGGCCGATCGACATCCTGATCACCATCGTCTGGGTCGCCTACGCGATCGTGTTCTTCGGCACGATCATGCAGCGCAAGACCAAGCACATTTATGTGGGCAACTGGTTCTTCGGCGGGTTCATCATCACCGTGGCGATTCTGCACATCGTCAACAACCTTGAATTGCCGGTGAGCTTCACCAAGTCCTACTCGGTGTACGCCGGTGCAACCGACGCGATGGTGCAATGGTGGTACGGCCACAACGCCGTAGGCTTTTTCCTCACCGCCGGTTTCCTCGGGATGATGTACTACTTCGTGCCGAAGCAGGCCGAACGCCCGGTGTATTCGTATCGCCTGTCGATCGTGCACTTCTGGGCGCTGATCACTCTGTACATCTGGGCCGGCCCGCACCACTTGCACTACACCGCCCTGCCGGATTGGGCGCAGTCGCTGGGCATGGTGATGTCGCTGGTTCTGCTGGCGCCGAGCTGGGGCGGCATGATCAACGGCATGATGACCCTATCGGGTGCCTGGCATAAGTTGCGCAGCGACCCGATCCTGCGCTTCCTCGTGGTGTCGCTGGCGTTCTACGGCATGTCGACCTTCGAAGGTCCGATGATGGCGATCAAGACTGTAAACGCCCTCTCCCACTACACCGACTGGACCATCGGCCACGTACACGCCGGCGCGCTCGGCTGGGTGGCGATGATTTCCATCGGCGCGCTGTATCACATGATCCCGAAAATCTTCGGCAAAGAGCAGATGCACAGCATCGGCCTGATCAACGCGCACTTCTGGCTCGCGACCATCGGCACCGTGCTCTACATCGCATCGATGTGGGTCAACGGCATTGCACAAGGCCTGATGTGGCGTGCGGTGAACGAGGACGGCACGCTGACCTACTCCTTCGTCGAAACCCTGGTGGCCAGCCACCCAGGCTTCGTCGTGCGGCTGATTGGCGGGGCGATCTTCCTCAGCGGCATGTTCCTGATGGCTTACAACACCTGGCGCACCGTGCGGGCCTCGCAGCCTGCTGACGTCGTTGCTGCCGCGCAGATGGCCTGAGGAGTCCGCCATGAAACACGAAACGATTGAAAAGAACGTCGGCCTGCTAATGCTGCTGATGGTGTTTGCCGTGAGCATCGGCGGCCTGACCCAGATCGTCCCGCTGTTCTTCCAGGACGTGACCAACAAACCGGTGGAAGGCATGAAGCCCTACACCGCACTGCAACTGGAAGGCCGCGACATCTACATCCGCGAAGGCTGCGTCGGTTGCCACTCGCAGATGATCCGCCCGTTCCGCGCTGAAACCGAACGCTACGGCCACTACTCGGTGGCGGGCGAGAGCGTGTGGGATCACCCGTTCCTGTGGGGCTCGAAACGTACCGGTCCGGACCTGGCCCGGGTCGGCGCGCGTTACTCGGATGACTGGCACCGTGCGCACTTGTACAACCCGCGCAACGTCGTACCGGAATCGAAAATGCCGGCCTACCCATGGCTGGTCACCCAACCGGTCGACAGCAGCCACACCGAGACCAAGCTCAAGGTCATGCGCACCCTCGGCGTGCCGTATACCGATGACGACATCAGCGGCGCGGTGGCCAGCCTCAAGGGCAAGACCGAAATGGACGCCCTCGTCTCCTACCTGCAAGTGCTCGGCACTGCGATCAAGAGCAAGAGGTGAGCCATGGTCATTGAAATGAGCGCGGGCCTCATACGAGGCCTCGGCACGGTCGTGGTGTTCGTGGCCTTCGTCGGCCTGACCCTCTGGGTGTTCAACCGCAAGCGCACGCCGGAATTCGCCGAAGCGCGCCTGCTGCCGTTTGCCGACGAGCCACAACCCGACACTACCCAAGTTAATGAAACAAGGAGTACCCGGCCATGACCACCTTCTGGAGTACGTGGATCTGCGTACTGACCATCGGCAGCCTGATCGGCCTGACCTGGCTGCTGGTCGGCACCCGTCGGGGCGAAACCAAGGGCAGCGTCGACCAGACCATGGGCCACAGCTTCGACGGCATCGAGGAGTACGACAACCCGCTGCCGCAGTGGTGGTTCATGCTGTTCGCCGGCACGCTGGTGTTTTCCGTGGGCTATCTGATCCTTTACCCGGGCCTGGGCAACTGGAAAGGCATCCTGCCCGGCTACGAAGACGGCTGGACCGGCGTCCACGAGTGGGAAAAGGAAATGAGCAAGGCTGACGCCAAGTTCGGGCCGATCTTCGCCAAATTCGCCGCGATGCCGGTGGAAGAAGTGGCGAAGGATCCGCAGGCGCTGAAAATGGGCGGCCGTCTGTTCGCCTCCAACTGCTCGGTGTGCCACGGCTCGGACGCCAAAGGCGCGTTCGGTTTCCCTAACCTCGCCGACAAGGACTGGCGTTGGGGCGGCAGCGCCGAAACGATCAAGACCACCATCATGGGTGGCCGGATGGCGGCGATGCCGGCGTGGGGCGAAGCGCTGGGTGAGGCCGGGGTGAAAAACGTCGCGGCTTACGTGCGTCACGAACTGGCCGGCCTGCCACTGGCGGCGGACAACAAGGCCGACCTGCAAGCCGGGCAGCAAGCGTTCAGCACGATGTGCGTCGCCTGTCACGGGGCAAACGGCCAGGGCACCGAAGCCATGGGCGCGCCGAACCTGACGCACCCGGCCGGTTTCATCTACGGCACCAGCCTGACCCAGCTCGAGCAGACCATTCGCCATGGCCGTCAAGGCCACATGCCCGCTCAGAACGAGCTGTTGGGCAACGATAAAGTGCAATTGCTGGCCGCTTATGTGTACAGCCTGAGCAATGGATTGAATACAGAAAAACTGATTACTGAGGACAATAAAAAGTAATCATTGCGCACAAGACTGCCGCACGTTTCCAGTGCGGCAGTTTCCAGTCCCTTTGCGACGCATTGTCGCACCCCTTCACCCCCTCTCCTTTCGGTTACCCGGATTCGGGTCTACGCTTGCTCGATGCGGACTGGCCCGTGCCGGTTCCAGGTCGACCCCGAGCGAGGCGTTGAACGAATCGGCTGACTGACATGGCCGCAAAGGCCGGTAGATACCGGCTGTCGTGCCAATTACCGTCCGTCACCCGAACCTAGCGTTCGAACACACCCCGTTACATCCGACCGGGACCCCTCGCTTTTTTCGTCCGCTGCGACATTTTGCCCGAGGGCAATTTTGTCCTTACGCGGCGCATGGAAAGGCCGCAGAATCAGCGTTGGAAAGCATTGACGCAGGTCATGGCGCGTTGCATTGACCCCCTGCTTTCTACATACTTGCGGCCGATTTTAATCCTAATAAAACACCCAAACCGTGGAACCTTAGAATGAGCACAGCAATCAGTCCGACTGCTTATAACTATAAGGTAGTCCGCCAGTTCGCCATCATGACGGTGGTCTGGGGGATCCTTGGCATGGGGCTCGGTGTCTTCATCGCCTCGCAACTGGTCTGGCCGGAGTTGAATTTCGGTCTGCCGTGGACGAGCTTTGGACGCCTGCGCCCGTTGCACACAAACCTGGTGATTTTCGCCTTCGGTGGTTGTGCACTGTTTGCCACTTCCTACTATGTCGTGCAGCGAACCTGCCAGACGCGACTGATTTCCGACAGCCTCGCGGCCTTCACCTTCTGGGGATGGCAGGCGGTGATCGTCGGCGCGATCATTACCTTGCCGCTGGGTTACACCACCACCAAGGAATACGCGGAACTGGAATGGCCCCTCGCCATTCTGCTGGCCATTGTCTGGGTCACCTACGGTTTGGTGTTCTTCGGCACCATCACCAAGCGCAAGACCAAGCACATCTATGTCGGTAACTGGTTCTACGGTGCGTTCATCGTGGTGACCGCGATGCTGCACATCGTCAACCACATGTCGCTGCCGGTCAGCCTGTTCAAGTCCTACTCGGCTTACTCGGGCGCCACCGACGCGATGATCCAGTGGTGGTACGGCCACAACGCCGTGGGCTTCTTCCTGACCACCGGTTTCCTGGGGATGATGTACTACTTCGTGCCGAAACAGGCCGAACGTCCGATTTACTCGTATCGTCTGTCGATCGTGCACTTCTGGGCACTGATCACCCTGTACATCTGGGCCGGCCCGCACCACCTGCACTACACCGCGCTGCCGGATTGGGCACAATCGCTGGGCATGGCGATGTCGATCATCCTGCTGGCACCGAGCTGGGGCGGCATGATCAACGGCATGATGACCCTGTCGGGCGCCTGGCATAAGCTGCGCACCGACCCGATCCTGCGCTTCCTCGTGGTATCGCTGGCGTTCTACGGCATGTCGACCTTCGAAGGTCCGATGATGGCGATCAAGACCGTCAACTCGCTCTCGCACTACACCGACTGGACCATCGGCCACGTACACGCCGGCGCGCTCGGCTGGGTAGCGATGATCTCGATCGGCGCGATCTACCACATGATCCCGAAACTGTTCGGCCGTGCGCAGATGCACAGCACCGGCCTGATCAACGCGCACTTCTGGCTCGCAACCATCGGTACCGTTCTGTACATCGCTTCGATGTGGGTCAACGGCATCACCCAGGGCCTGATGTGGCGTGCAATCAACGATGACGGCACCCTCACCTACTCGTTCGTCGAAGCGCTGCAGGCCAGCCACCCTGGTTTCATCGTCCGCGCCCTGGGCGGTGCGTTCTTCGCCAGCGGCATGCTGCTGATGGCTTACAACGTATGGCGCACCGTTCGCGCCTCGAACCCGGCTGAAGCCGAAGCCGCCGCCAAGATTGCCGTAGTTGGAGCTCACTGATGAAGCATGAAGCCGTCGAGAAGAACATTGGCCTGCTGGCTTTCTTCATGGTCATCGCCGTCAGCGTCGGTGGTCTGACCCAAATCGTTCCGCTGTTTTTCCAGGACGTCACCAACAAGCCGGTCGAAGGCATGAAGCCGCGCACCGCCCTTGAACTGGAAGGCCGCGACGTTTACATCGCCAACGGATGTGTCGGCTGCCACTCGCAGATGATCCGTCCGTTCCGTGCCGAAACCGAACGCTACGGCCACTACTCGGTCGCCGGTGAAAGCGTCTGGGATCACCCGTTCCTGTGGGGTTCCAAGCGTACCGGTCCGGACCTGGCCCGCGTCGGCGGTCGTTACTCCGATGACTGGCAGCGTGCGCACTTGTACAACCCGCGCAACGTCGTCCCCGAGTCGAAAATGCCGGCCTACCCGTTCCTCGTAGAAAACAAGCTCGATGGCAAAGACACGGCCAAGAAAATGGAAGTGTTGCGCACGCTCGGCGTCCCTTACACCGACGAAGACATCGCCGGTGCAAAAGATGCCGTGAAGGGCAAAACCGAAATGGACGCGCTGGTGGCCTATCTGCAAGGCCTGGGCACCATCATCAAAAGCAAACGGTGATTCTTAATGGATATCGGGATGATTCGAGGCCTGGGCACCGTTGTCGTGATGGTTGCCTTCATCGGCCTGGCGTTGTGGGTGTTCAGCCCCAAGCGCAAGTCGGAGTTTGAAGACGCGACCTTGCTGCCCTTCGCGGATGATCCCGAAGCCATCAAGCACGTCGAGCAAGCTTCTAGGAGTAACAAAGAATGACTACATTCTGGAGTCTGTACGTCACAGTCCTCAGTCTCGGTACGATCTTTTCCCTGACCTGGCTGTTGTTGTCGACCCGCAAGGGCCAGCGCACCGAGCAGACCGACGAGACGGTCGGCCACTCCTTCGACGGGATCGAGGAGTACGACAACCCGCTGCCGAAATGGTGGTTCATGCTGTTCGTGGGCACCATCGTGTTCGCTCTGGGTTATCTGGTGCTGTACCCGGGCCTGGGCAACTGGAAAGGCCTGCTGCCGGGTTACAACTACCTCGATACCGAGAAGCAGACCGCGTTCGCCAACGGCCAGACCGGCTGGACCGGCGTTCACGAGTGGGAAAAGGAAATGGCCCGTTCGGACGCCAAGTTCGGTCCGATCTTCGCCAAGTTCGCCGCCATGCCGATCGAAGAAGTCGCCAAGGATCCGCAAGCCCTGAAGATGGGTGGCCGTCTGTTCGCCTCCAACTGCTCGGTCTGCCACGGTTCCGACGCCAAGGGCGCTTATGGTTTCCCTAACCTGACCGACGCCGACTGGCGCTGGGGCGGCGAGCCGGAAACCATCAAGACCACCATCATGGGCGGTCGTCACGCGGTGATGCCGGCCTGGGCAGAAGTGATCGGCGAGCAAGGCGTGGCCGATGTAGCCGCATTCGTGCTGACCAACCTGGATGGCCGCAAGCTGCCGGAAGGCACCAAGGCAGATCCGGCCAACGGCCAGAAACTGTTCGCCGCCAACTGCGTGGCGTGCCACGGCCCGGCGGGCAAAGGTACGCCAGCCATGGGCGCACCTGACCTGACCCACCCGGCCGCGTTCATCTACGGTTCGAGCTTCGCCCAACTGCAGCAGACCATCCGTTACGGCCGTCAGGGCCAGATGCCTGCCCAGGAACAACTGCAAGGCAACGACAAGGTTCACCTGCTGGCGGCGTACGTCTACAGCCTGTCCCACGGTGAAAAACCAGCGGAAGCCGAGGCCCAGTAAGGCCAACGCTTGAAGCAAAAAACGGCCCCGCCAATGAGAATTGGCGGGGCCGTTTTGTTTCTGCCCTTTGAATGGCCGACCAGCGGTCAGGCTCGTCAGGCCTTCCCGGTTGTGAGACGCCGGTCGCAGTAGTAACGTTGCTACATATCTTCTTCAGGAGAGGTCGCAATGATGGCCATCACCACCATTTCCAGCCGCGAATTCAATCAGGACACAAGCAGTGCCAAAAAAGCCGCGCGCAATGGGCCGGTGATCATCACGGATCGTGGCAAGCCCGCCCATGTACTGCTAAGCATTGAGGAGTACGAAAAACTCACCGGCCTCAACGCGAGCATCGTCGATCTGCTGGTCATGCCTGAAGCGGCAGACATCGAGTTCGAAACCGAGCGTGCCGTGATCACTCACCGCCCTGTGGATCTGTCCTGAATGTATTTGCTCGACACCAATGTGATTTCCGAACTGCGCAAACCCCAGGCCGACAAGAACGTTGTCGCCTGGGCCAAAACGATCATTGCCCCTCGCATGTTTATCTCGGCCATTACCTTGAAGGAACTGGAGACCGGCGTCCTACGCATGGAGCGCCGTGATCCGGCTCAGGGAAAGATTCTGCGCACCTGGCTCAAGCGCCACGTGATGCCGGCCTTCGATGCGCGAATCCTGCCGGTCGATGCCGCTGTCGCCCTGCGCTGCGCGCGCATTCATGTGCCGGATCAGGCGAATGAAAGCGATGCCCTGATCGCGGCAACGGCGCTGGTTCATGGGTTGACAGTGGTCACTCGCAACACCGGTGACTTTGCATCCAGCGGCGTTGACGTCATCAATCCATGGGACTGAGGCATTCGCCTTACCGAATAAAAGCCATGCCCGAAAATGAAACGGCCCCGCCAATGAGAATTGGCGGGGCCGTTGCTTATGGGCGACTGGCCCAGAGGGATTTCACCAGAACCGTGTGCACGAAATGCGGCTTTTGCCAATCATTGTTCTCGACCAGGTTGACATGCAGTAGCTTGCGATCATCCGAAAAGCTAGCTGTCAGGTACGTCTGCTGGGACGTTGCGCCGCTGAGAAACATCGGCACCTTGCCCATCCAGCGCCTGCCACCACCTTGCGTATGGTAATGACCGGCAAAGATGGCGGTGACCTCATACTTCTCGATCATGTCCTGAAAGCGCTGTTGCTGTTGCCAGTCCCCCTGCCAGTCATCCCACTTGTGCATGTTGATGATGATGGCGTAACCCGATACCCGCGCAAGCCTTAAATCCGTTTCAAGCCAGTCCAGAGCGCTGGTGATATTGAAAGTTGTCGGATTCAACGCATGAGCAATCTTCGTAGTGTAGGTGGGCTCATTATTGAGTTGTACCAAATGAACGTCTCCGACATTTTTCGAGTACGCGAGACTGCCCGAATAACGAATATCCAGAAAAGCCCCAGTGACCTCGAGGTCAAAGTTATCCACCTTCCCCTTATGATATTCGTTGAACTCGACAATGCTACCCGCCGCACAACTATTACTGAAACAGTCATCCACATTATTTTCGTAATCATGATTACCCAAGCCGTACAGGTAATCACCCTTGAAGTATTTTTCCAGGGCCGATTTCATATAGGACCGCTGCCAGCCATGGCCAAAAGCAGTAATGTCACCGTTGATCATCAACGGGATTGCCGCCTGCCCTCCATGGGCGTTTCGAAACGCAGCGATACTGCCCAACTGGCTGTCCACCAGCCACTTGGCACGTTTTTCGAAGTCCGCATCGGATTCCGGCTCTCTACTGTCGGTCTTGTCAGTCCAGGGATATTGCGTGTCGGACGCGAACACCATATGCCGTGGAGCGCCCTCAACGGCATGAGCCAAAGTAACAGAAGAGAATAAACAGACACCCAGCAGAAATTTTACAACTCCATTAAAAGCCATAGCCTCGAAACTCCATTTAACTTGAATAATAACTAGCGACCGAATATCGCCAGACGCAAACATATTCCATCAAATAGTGCTTTTCAAAGCAGATCACGCAGGCAATTAAATAAACTTATTTCAAACACAACAACAGAAACCAGAATTTCTATACTTCAACAAGACCTGTCTAATCTTGACGACTGGAAACCGGCCAAGAAAGAACCGGTTTTCGGCCACGCAGATCAATCTGTGGGGCTAAAAAAACCACATCGCAGCTTCACATCTCGCAACTGAAATTCGATGGGCACATTGGCTGGCAAGCGATAACGTCCTGCTGCAGCCGATGTGCTGACTACCCCACGACTCATCTTGCAAGGAAGCTAAACGATGAAAGAGCAACATCAGAATCAGGATACTGATCAGCCGACTCAAACGGGTGAACAGACGCCACAAAATGATGCGGCCAACGGCGACAGCCTGAGTCGGCAAAAACGCTCCCTAGTGAGCGAAGCCACTGCCGACAGAAAGCGCAGTACCGGCGGGATCGATAGCCTCGGTGGCGGCCGGTTACCTTGACCGACTGATGAAAGCGGCGGCAATGCCTGCACTTCCACAGCATCGCCGTCGCGCTGTCAGCAGCACCTATCGTCTATAGTCAATTGATCTGCATCATGCTTTGTTACATTCGCTACACCATTCATGATTTTTCCCCAACGCGACCAAAGGTCGCACCCGTTCGTCGGCATGACAGGCGTATCATTGCGCCACCGCAACACCCCTTTTTGACCCCGGCCGGCACGTATCGACCGAGGCATTTTTCCACTGCCGTGGGATGCAATGATGAGCAACCAGATTCCGGTACACGACGTCACGCCACCCAGCAAGAACGCGAACAACAGCGTCGACCTTTACGCCTCTCGAGAAAAAATCTACACCCGAGCTTTCACCGGCCTGTTCCGCAATCTGCGGATGATGGGCGGCGCGGCGCTGTTCCTGCTGTATTTCGGTACGGTCTGGCTGAACTGGGGCGGCCATCAGGCCGTGTGGTGGAACCTGCCGGAGCGCAAGTTCTTCATTTTCGGCGCCACGTTCTGGCCGCAGGACTTCATTCTGCTTTCCGGGCTGCTGATCATTGCGGCGTTCGGCCTGTTCTTCATCACCGTGTATGCCGGTCGGGTCTGGTGCGGGTACACCTGCCCGCAAAGCGTGTGGACATGGATTTTCATGTGGTGCGAAAAGGTCACCGAAGGCGACCGCAATCAGCGCATAAAGCTCGACAAGGCGCCGATGAGCGCCAACAAGTTCCTGCGCAAATTCGCCAAGCACGCGCTGTGGCTGCTGATCGGTTTCGTCACCGGCATGACCTTCGTCGGCTACTTCTCGCCGATCCGCGAACTGGTGTTCGAATTCTTCACCGGGCAAGCCGATGGCTGGTCGTATTTCTGGGTCGGTTTCTTCACCCTCGCCACCTACGGCAACGCCGGCTGGCTGCGTGAGCAGGTGTGCATCTACATGTGTCCGTATGCGCGCTTCCAGAGCGTGATGTTCGACAAAGACACGCTGATCGTTTCCTACGACCCGCGTCGCGGTGAAAGCCGTGGCCCGCGCAAGAAAGGCGTCGACTACAAGGCTCAGGGCCTGGGCGACTGCATCGATTGCACCATGTGCGTTCAGGTCTGCCCGACCGGCATCGACATCCGCGACGGCCTGCAGATCGAGTGCATCGGCTGCGCCGCGTGCATCGACGCCTGTGACAGCATCATGGACAAGATGGATTACCCGCGCGGACTGATCAGCTACACCACCGAACACAACTTGTCCGGGCAGAAAACCCATAAACTGCGGCCACGTCTGATCGGCTACGCCGTGGTGCTGCTGGCGATGATCAGCCTGTTGGTCACCGCGTTTTTCATGCGTTCGCTGGTGGGTTTCGACGTCAGCAAGGACCGCGTGCTGTACCGTGAAAACGCCGAAGGCCGGATCGAAAACGTCTACAGCCTGAAGATCATGAACAAGGATCAGCGCGACCACACCTACGTGCTGGAAGCCGCCGGTTTGCCGGATCTGCGCCTGCAAGGCAAACGCGAGATCAAGGTGCCTGCCGGGGAAATCTTCAGCATGCCGGTCGAGTTGTCGAGTGCGCCTGAACAATTGCCATCGAGCACCAACGAGGTGAAATTCATCCTCAAGGATGCCGATGACGACAGCGTCCATGTAGAAGCCAAGAGCCGGTTCATCGGCCCACAAAATCGTTGAGAGAACTGAACATGCCCGCAGCAAACGCCGCAAGTCCCTGGTACAAGCACCTTTGGCCATGGATCATCATCGGGATTCTGGCCTGTTCGGTGACCCTGACGCTGTCCATGGTGACCATCGCGGTGAACAACCCGGACAACCTGGTCAACGACAACTACTACGAGGCCGGCAAAGGCATCAACCGTTCGCTGGATCGCGAACTGCTGGCGCAAACCCTGAAGATGCGCGCTGCCGTGCACCTGGATGATGTGACCGGCGAAGTCGACCTGCGCCTGAGCGGCGACAGCCAGCCGAAAACCCTGGAACTGAACCTGATCTCGCCGACCCAGCCGGAGAAGGATCGCAAGATCGTCCTGGCCCGCAGCGAGACTGAAACGGGCCGCTACATTGGCCAGTTGAGTGACAAGATCGAAGGCCGGCGCTTTGTTGAATTGCTGGGCACTCAGGACGATCACGTTTGGCGGATGTTCGAGGAAGAGCTGGTCAGCCATGACAAGGATTTGTTGCTGGGTGATGAGCCGCTGCAAGGCGCCGAAGACCTGAAAAAATAAGCCTTACACTGATCGTTCCCACGCTCCGCGTGGGCACGCAGCCAGGGACGCTCGGCGTCCCAGCCGAAGCGGACGCGGAGCGTCCAGGGAGGCATTCCCACGCGGAGCGTGGGAACGATCATCGGAACGCCTCATGACCATTCCAATCCCCTGCTACCACTGCGCCCTGCCCGTTCCGTCGGGCAGCCGCTTCACCGCCGTCGTGCTCGGGGAATCCCGCGAGTTCTGCTGCCCCGGCTGTCAGGCGGTGGCCGAAGCCATCGTCGCCGGCGGGCTGGAAAGCTATTACCAGCATCGCAGCGAAGCCTCGGCCAACCCCGAAGCGCTGCCGGTGCAACTGGTCGATGAACTTGAGCTGTACGACCGCGCCGACGTGCAGCAACCTTTCGTGCGCCACGAAGGTGAACTGGCCGAAACCACGCTGCTGATGGAAGGCATCAGTTGCGCCGCGTGCGGCTGGTTGATCGAGAAACACCTGCGCACCCTGCCCGCCGTGGCCGAGGTGCGACTGAACCTGTCCAACCATCGCCTGCATGTGCGCTGGGCAGACACTCAGTTGCCGCTGAGCCAGATCCTCGGCGAACTGCGCCACATCGGCTACGCCGCGCACCCGTATCAGGCCGACCGCGCCAGCGAACAACTGGCCAGCGAAAACCGCCTCGCCCTGCGTCAGCTTGGTGTGGCCGGGCTGCTGTGGTTTCAGGCGATGATGGCGACCATGGCGACCTGGCCGGAATTCAACATCGACCTCAGCCCGGAGCTGCACACGATCCTGCGCTGGGTCGCGCTGTTCCTCACCACGCCGATCGTGTTCTACAGCTGCGCACCGTTTTTCAAAGGCGCCATGCGCGACTTGCGCACCCGTCATCTGACCATGGACGTTTCGGTGTCGCTGGCGATCGGTGCGGCGTATGTCGCCGGGATCTGGACTTCGATCACCGGGGTCGGCGAGCTGTACTTCGACGCGGTAGGCATGTTCGCGCTGTTCCTGCTCGCCGGGCGTTACCTCGAACGCCGCGCCCGCGAGCGCACCGCCGCTGCCACTGCGCAACTGGTCAATCTGCTGCCCGCTTCGTGCCTGCGCCTCGACGACGCCGGCCAAAGTGAACGCATCCTGCTCAGCGAACTGCGCCTCGGTGATCGCGTGCTGGTGCAACCGGGTTCGGTGCTGCCGGCGGACGGCAAGATCCTCGATGGCCAGTCGAGCATCGATGAGTCGGTACTGACCGGCGAATACCTCCCGCAACCGCGCGCCAAGGGCGACGCCGTCACCGCCGGCACGCTGAACGTGGAAGGTGCGCTGACCGTCGAGGTGCAGGCGCTCGGCCAGGACACGCGACTGTCGGCCATTGTTCGCCTGCTGGATCGCGCCCAGGCGGAAAAACCACGACTGGCGGAAATCGCCGACCGCGCCGCGCAATGGTTTTTGTTGCTGTCGCTGATCGCGGCGGCCGCAATCGGTCTGCTGTGGTGGGAGCTGGACTCGTCGCGAGCGTTCTGGATCGTCCTCGCCATGCTGGTCGCAACTTGCCCGTGCGCGCTGTCGCTGGCGACGCCGACCGCGCTCACCGCCGCCACCGGCACCCTGCACAAACTCGGCCTGCTGCTAACCCGTGGCCATGTGCTGGAAGGCCTGAACCAGATCGACACGGTGATCTTCGACAAGACCGGCACCCTCACTGAAGGCCGACTGGTGCTGCGCTCGATCCGACCGCTCGGCGCCCTCGACAGCGATCAGTGCCTGAGTCTGGCCGCCGCCCTGGAAAACCGTTCCGAACACCCGATCGCCCGCGCCTTCGGTCGCGCGCCGCTGGCTGCCGAAGATGTCCACAGTACGCCGGGGCTGGGGCTTGAAGGGTTGGTTGGCGAACAGCGCTTGCGCATCGGTCAGGCGGATTTTGTCTGTGATCTCGGCGGCGCGCCGGTGCCATCGATGCCGAAGGAGCCGGGTCAATGGCTGCTGCTCGGTGACAGTCAAGGGCCGCTGGCCTGGTTCGCCCTCGACGACCGCCTGCGCGACGACGCCCCGGCCCTGCTCGCGGCGTGCAAGGCGCGCGGCTGGCGCACGCTGTTGCTGTCGGGCGACAGTTCGCCGATGGTCGCCAGCGTCGCCGCCGAACTGGGTATCGATGAGGCCCGTGGCGGTCTGCGTCCGGACGACAAGCTGCAAGTGTTGCAACAACTGCACAAGGACGGCCGCAAGGTGTTGATGCTCGGTGACGGCGTCAATGACGTTCCAGTGCTGGCCGCTGCGGACATCAGCGTGGCCATGGGCTCGGCCACCGATCTGGCGAAAACCAGTGCCGATGCGGTGTTGCTGTCCAACCGCCTCGACGCCTTGGTACAAGCCTTCACGCTGGCCCGCCGCACACGTCGGGTGATCATCGAGAACCTGTTGTGGGCCGCGCTGTACAATGGCCTCATGTTGCCGTTCGCCGCCCTCGGCTGGATCACTCCGGTGTGGGCCGCCGTCGGCATGTCGATCAGTTCGCTGACCGTGGTGCTCAACGCCCTGCGCCTGACTCGCCTGCCGAGCGCGCCGGCCGTCAACCCCACGTCAGAAACCCGCCCGCTGCCGGCCTGAGCCGCGCGGGCATGGAGTACAGATGCCAGCTCTCTACGTGATGATTCCGGCCGCGCTGCTGATCGTGGCCATCGCCGTCTACATCTTCTTCTGGGCGGTGGACAGCGGCCAGTACGACGACCTCGACGGCCCGGCCCACAGCATCCTGTTCGACGACCAGGACCCGAACCACACCGCTGCGGTAGACGAAGCCAACCCCGCCAAACCGGACGACAAGGCGCCACCCCATGCTTGAACTGGCGCCACTGCTGGTGTCTGCGTTGATTCTTGGCCTGCTCGGCGGCGGGCATTGCCTGGGCATGTGCGGCGGCTTGATGGGCGCGCTGACCCTGGCGATTCCCAAGGAACAACGCAGCCGACGCTTTCGATTGTTGCTGGCCTATAACCTCGGGCGGATTCTCAGCTATGCCACGGCCGGATTGCTGATCGGGCTGGCGGGATGGGCGGTGGCCAACAGTCCTGCTGCGCTGTTCATGCGCGTGCTCGCCGGGTTGCTGCTGATCGCCATGGGCCTGTATCTGGCGGGCTGGTGGAGCGGCCTGACCCGCATCGAAAGCCTCGGTCGCGGACTGTGGCGTTACATCCAGCCAGTCGCCAATCGCCTGCTGCCGGTTTCGAGCCTGCCCCGGGCTTTGCTGCTCGGCGCGCTGTGGGGATGGCTGCCGTGCGGGCTGGTTTACAGCACGTTGTTGTGGTCGGCCAGTCAGGGCAATGCACTGGACAGCGCGTTGCTGATGCTCGCCTTCGGGCTCGGTACCTGGCCGGTGTTGCTGGCAACCGGCCTCGCGGCCGAGCGGGTCACGGCACTGTTGCGCAAACGCAGCGTGCGCATGGCCGGCGGTCTGCTGGTGATCCTGTTCGGTATCTGGACCCTGCCGGGGCCGCACCAGCACTGGCTGATGGGCCACTGATCCCGTTGATGCAAATCAAGATGCCCCACCGCGCCCTCCCCTAGACTCGGCACACTGCCAGCCTATCCGGGGGAATGCCCGCATGCTCGACGCCATTCGTTGGGACACCGATTTGATCCGCCGCTACGACCTGGCGGGGCCGCGCTACACCTCGTACCCGACGGCCGTGCAATTTCACAGTCAGGTCGGCACCTTCGACCTGTTTCACGCCCTGCGCGACAGCCGCAAGGCTCTGCGCCCGTTGTCGCTGTACGTGCACGTGCCGTTCTGCGCGAACATCTGCTACTACTGCGCCTGCAACAAGGTCATCACCAAGGATCGCGGCCGCGCGTTGCCCTATCTGCAACGGCTTGAGCAGGAAATCCAGCTGATCGCCTGCCACCTCGACCCGGCGCAGAAAGTCGAGCAACTGCACTTCGGCGGCGGCACGCCGACCTTTCTTAGCCACGATGAGTTGCGCCAGTTGATGGCGCACCTGCGCAAGCATTTCAATTTGCTGGACGATGACTCCGGCGACTACGGCATCGAGATCGACCCGCGCGAAGCCGACTGGTCGACCATGGGCCTGCTGCGCGAATTAGGCTTCAACCGGGTCAGCATCGGCCTGCAGGATCTCGACCCGGCAGTACAACGGGCGGTCAATCGCCTGCAAAGCCTGGAAGAAACCCGTGCGGTGATCGACGCGGCACGCACCCTGCAATTTCGCTCGATCAACATCGACCTGATCTACGGCCTGCCCAAGCAGACTCCGGACAACTTCGCCCGCACCGTCGAGGAAGTTATCAGCCTGCAACCGGACCGGCTGTCGGTGTTCAACTACGCGCACCTGCCGGAACGCTTCATGCCGCAGCGGCGGATCAACGGCAACGAACTGCCGAGCCCGGCGCAGAAGCTGGAAATGCTGCAACGCACCATCGAACAACTGACCGCCGCCGGCTACCGCTACATCGGCATGGACCATTTCGCCCTGCCCGACGATGAACTGGCGATTGCTCAGGAAGAATCGACCTTGCAACGCAATTTCCAGGGTTACACCACCCACGGTCATTGCGACCTGATCGGTCTGGGCGTGTCGGCGATCAGCCAGATTGGTGATCTGTACTGCCAGAACAGCAGCGACCTCAATCACTACCAGAACACCCTCGCCGGCGCGCAACTGGCCACCAGCCGGGGTTTGGTGTGCAACGCTGACGATCGCTTGCGCCGCGCGGTGATCCAGCAACTGATCTGCAATTTCAGCCTGGACTTCGCCGAGATCGAGCGCAGCTTCAACATCGATTTTCAGGGTTACTTCGGCGCGCTCTGGCCACAATTGCAGGGCATGGCGCAGGACGGGCTGATCGAACTGGATCGCGAGCGCATCACCGTGCTACCGGCCGGGCGCCTGCTGGTGCGTTCGGTGTGCATGGTGTTCGACGCGTATCTGGAACAGCAGAACCGCCAGCGTTTTTCGCGGGTGATTTAGCTCTTCATCAGCAGCGCGTTGGTTTTCAGGTTCTGGTCTGCGGTCAGGCCCGATTGGTCGATGACTTTGGTCAGGGACAGATTGGCGGTGATCAGACCGTTGTTGAGGGCGGAGATGGCGCCTTTGAGGGCAGCGATCTTGGCGAATCGCTCTTCGTTGGAAAGGGTCTTGTTGGCCATCAGTGCGTTGATCTGGGCGTTCTTCTCGGCGATCTGCTGGCGAAACTTGCGAATCATCTTCAGCAATTGCTGGACGTTTTCCGGCAAGCCGCTTTCATCGATATCGCTGTTTTTCCCGCCGACACCAGCGGATTTAGCAATGGCGGCACCGGACAGCGACACTTTGACGCCCTCGACCAAGGTCGGGCTTCCCAACGATGCCGCGTCTGTGCCGGACTCATCGTCAACGGAGGTTTCAGCACTTTCCAGCAACGACGCAACACCACTGTTACCGGGGGTCAGCGTACCTATAGCAGTCATCGAAGCGGTTCCTTGCATGCCGTCAGATACCTGTTTATCGGCCGTCATCCCTGCGGCTTTATGCCGTGGGGGCAATCTCGCCACAGACTGGCCTGAATGTCCTCCGCTGGGTTACCCTTACGCCTTATGTGTGTTTTCCCACAAGGATTTAAGAAATGTCCGAGCCAGTTAAACTGCGCGCTCACAACCAGGCTAATTGCAAGGATTGCAGCCTGGCCCCTCTCTGCCTGCCACTTTCGCTGAATCTGGAAGACATGGATGCGCTGGACGAAATCGTTAAACGTGGCCGCCCGTTGAAAAAGGGTGAGTTCCTGTTCCGCCAGGGCGACACCTTCGATTCCGTTTATGCAGTACGCTCCGGCGCCCTCAAGACCTTCAGCCTGAGCGACACCGGCGAAGAACAACTGACCGGCTTCCACCTGCCGAGCGAACTGGTCGGGCTGTCCGG
The DNA here is from genome assembly GCF_024749205.1 of Pseudomonas sp. B21-021. NCBI lineage: Bacteria > Pseudomonadati > Pseudomonadota > Gammaproteobacteria > Pseudomonadales > Pseudomonadaceae > Pseudomonas > Pseudomonas sp. B21-021. Next base: position 2,128,110 of record NZ_CP087192.1, on the reverse strand, counting down.
CATGGACACCGAGAAACACCCGGTTTCCGCCCAGGCGCTGGAAACCACTTCGGTCTGCGAGATTCCATTCGAACGCCTCGACGAACTGGCCCTGCAATTGCCGCAGCTGCGCCGTCAGTTGATGCGCGTGATGAGCCGCGAAATCCGCGACGACCAGCAGATGATGTTGCTGCTGTCGAAGAAGACCGCCGACGAGCGCATCGCCACCTTCCTGGTCAACCTGTCTGCGCGTTTCCGCGCTCGCGGCTTCTCGGCCAACCAGTTCCGCCTGAGCATGTCGCGCAATGAAATCGGCAACTATCTGGGGCTGGCGGTGGAAACCGTGTCCCGGGTCTTCACCCGCTTCCAGCAGAACGAACTGATCGCCGCCGAAGGCAAGGAAATCCATATCCTCGACCCGATCCAGCTCTGCGCCCTGGCCGGCGGCTCGCTCGAAGTCTGATCTCGACCCGCGGCCGAGCGTATCGTTTCAGCCGCGGGTATACTGCGCCGTTTGCAGCCCTGCCAGGACACCTCGACGATGGTCTTCGACTCCTTCGACATCAAATCCCTGATCCGCCCCGTGATCGACTTCCCGAAACCGGGCGTGATCTTTCGCGACATCACCCCGCTGTTCCAGTCGCCCAAGGCCCTGCGCCTGGTGATGGACAGCTTCGCCCACCGCTATGTGGAAGCCGACTTCACCCATATCGGTGCGATGGATGCGCGCGGTTTCCTGATCGGTTCGGTGCTGGCCTATCAGCTGAACAAGCCGCTGGTGCTGTTCCGCAAGCAAGGCAAACTGCCGGCGGACGTGCTGGCTGAAGGTTACGCGACCGAGTACGGCGAAGCGTTCCTCGAAGTGCACGCCGACAGCCTGTGTGAAGGCGATTCGGTGGTGATGTTCGATGACCTGATCGCCACCGGCGGCACGTTGATCGCAGCGGCCAACCTGATCCGCCGCATGGGCGCCCGCGTTCATGAAGCGGCGGCGATCATTGATCTGCCGGAGCTGGGTGGTTCGCAGCGTCTTGAGGACATGGGGATTCCGACGTTCTGCCTGACGCAGTTTGCGTTGACTGACAAGTAAGCGGCGCCTGCCGTTACGCCTTCGCGAGCAAGCCCGCTCCCACATTCGACCGCATTCCCCTGATGGAGCACGATCGAATGTGGGAGCGGGCTTGCTCGCGAAAGGGCCACCAGCGTCACCAAAAAATCTAAAGCCCCATCTGTTTGCTGATGATCTCGTTCATCACTTCCCGCGTCCCGCCGCCAATCGACAAGATGCGGTTATCCCGATACAGCCGCTCCACCAGGCTTTCGCGCATATAACCCAGCCCGCCAAGAATCTGCACCGCCTCGTTGGTGATGCGGTCCGAGGTGTCCGTGGCGAAGTTCTTGGCCATGGAAATCTCCTTGATCACGCTCTGCCCCGCCGCCATTTTCGCCGCCTGCCGGTAGGTGAACTCCCGCGAGACTTCCAGCGCCGTGGCCATTTCCGCGAGGCGATGCTTGATCACCTGGAACTTGCCGATGGGTTTGCCGAACGCTTCACGCTCCTTCGCCCACTTCAGGCTTTCTTCCAGCGCCAGTTGCGCGGTCATGTTGGCCATCAGCGCCAAGGCCAGACGTTCGCTCTGGAAGTTACCCATGATGCAGGCGAATCCCATGTTTTCAGCGCCGATCAGATTTCCCACAGGCACCCGGCAATCGTCGAAGAACAATTCAGCCGTGTCCGACGCCCACCAGCCCATTTTCTTCAGTTGCCGGCCGACGGTGAAACCCGGCGTGCCCCTCTCGATCAGCAGCAGACTGATACCGCCAAAACCGGGCGCACCGGTACGCACCGCGACGGTGTAGTAGTCGGCGCGTACGCCACTGGTGATAAAGGTTTTGCTGCCGCTGACCCGGTAATGATCGCCATCGCGTACGGCGCGGGTCTGCAGGTTGGCGACGTCGGAGCCACCGCCCGGTTCGGTAACGGCCAATGCGCTGATTTTCTCGCCGCTGAGCACTTGAGGGACGACACGGTCACGCACTTCGGGTCGGGCCCATTTGACGATCGGCGGCAAACCGATATCGAGCGAGCCGAGCCCGGCTACCAGCCCGCCGGAGCCGCAACGCATCAGTTCTTCGCTGGCGGCGATCTTGGCGAACAGATCACCTTCGTGACTGCCGCCCAGCGCTTCGGGGTAACCGATGCCGAGAATGCCGGCCGCACCGGCCTTGAGGTACAGCTCACGGGGAAAGCTTTCGGCTTCTTCCCACGCATCGATGTCCGGCAGGATCTCGCGTTCGACGAAACGTCTGACGCTGTCGCGGACCATTTGATGGCTGGGGTCGAAGTATTCCTGGAAGGCGGGCATCGGCGAACTCCATGGAAGGGTTCGCCGAACTTAACCGAGCGCTTGCTTGGTTTTCAACAGGATTGTGTGGCTCAGAGGGAAATCGGCTTGCGCCCGGCAAACGAGTGAGCCAGCGTGCCGCCGTCCACCAGCTCCAGTTCGCCGCCCAACGGTACGCCGTGGGCGATGCGCGAGGCGATCAGGCCTTTGTTCTGCAGCAACTGAGCGATGTAGTGCGCCGTCGCTTCGCCTTCCACGGTCGGGTTGGTGGCGAGGATGACTTCGGTGAAGGTGCCCGCCTCTTCGATCCGCGCCATCAACTGCGGAATGCCGATGGCTTCCGGGCCCAGGCCGTCCAGCGGCGAGAGATGCCCCTTGAGCACGAAATAGCGACCACGGAATCCGGTCTGTTCGACCGCGTAGACGTCCATCGGCCCTTCCACCACGCACAGCAGCGTGTCGTCGCGACGGGTGTCGGCGCATTGCGGGCACAGATCGTCTTCGGTCAGCGTGCGGCACTGGCGGCAGTGTCCGACCCCTTCCATGGCCTGGCTCAAGGCCTGGGCCAGACGCGTACCGCCGCTGCGGTCACGTTCGAGCAACTGCAACGCCATACGCTGGGCAGTTTTCTGACCCACGCCCGGCAAAGTTCGCAGGGCGTCGATCAGTTGGCGAATCAAAGGGCTGAAGCTCATGGGGAAAAAGTCCGACAAAACAACGAGACGCGGTTTATACCCGCGCCTCCGGCCAGCGTCAAATCCTCAGTCCTGGGCGACCTTCACCACCAGTTTGCCGAAGTTGCGCCCCTCCAGCAGCCCGATAAACGCTTGCGGCGCCTGCTCCAGGCCCTCGACCACGTCCTCGCGGAATTTCACCTTGCCGTCGCGCACCCACGGCACCATGGCGCTGATGAATTCCGGCTGACGGTCGCCGTAGTCGTCGAACACGATGAAGCCCTGAATCCGTACGCGCTTGGTCAGCAAGGTGCGCTGTAGTGCAGGCAGGCGATCCGGGCCTTTCGGCGCTTCCGAGGCGTTGTAGCCGGCGATCAGGCCGCACAGCGGGATCCGCGCCTTGGGATTGAGCAGCGGCACGACCGCATCGAAGACATGGCCACCGACGTTTTCGTAATAGATGTCGATGCCATTGGGGCAGGCCTTAGCCAGTTGCTCGGCGAAGTCTGGGGCCTTGTGATCGATGCAGGCGTCGAAGCCCAGTTCCTCGACCACGTATTTGCATTTTTCCGCACCACCGGCCACGCCGACGGCGCGCAGGCCTTTAATCTTGGCGACCTGGCCGACCACCGAGCCCACTGCACCGGAAGCGGCGGCGACCACCAGGGTCTCCCCTTCTTTTGGCTGGCCGATGTCCATCAAACCCATGTACGCGGTCATGCCGGGCATGCCCAGTACGCCGAGCGCCATCGACGGGCTCGGCAGGCCGGACGGGATCGGGATGATGTTGCGGCCATCGCTGATGCTGTGGCTTTGCCAACCGGTGGCACCGACCACCAGATCGCCAGGGTGGAATTTCGGATGACGCGACTGTTCGACCCGGCTGACAGCCCCGCCGGTCATCACCTCGCCGATTTGTACCGGTGCCGCGTAGGACGGCGCGTCACTCATGCGCCCGCGCATGTAGGGATCGAGCGACAGGTACAGGGTCTTGAGCAACACTTGGCCGTCTTCAAGGTCCGGCAGCGCCTCGCGCTCCAGACGGAAGTTCTCGGGCGTTGGCGCACCTACCGGCCGCGAGGCCAGCACGAAGCGTTGATTGAGGGTCAGAGAGTCGGACATGTCAGCGTCTCCTTTGAATGATGAATTCGGCGGTATAGGGAGCAGACCTTGGTGGGCATGGTGCGTTCCGCTTGATGATCGTTGTTCGGTCGAGGTCTCGATCTGTCCACGCGGGAATAGCTTAACGGACGTTCCGTGTACGGCGTTGGATTTGGGACGCGGAGCGTCCCGGCTGCATTCCCACGCAGAGCGTGGGAACGATCAAAGGGCCAAAAAAAATGCCAGGCGCGATGCCTGGCATTTTTTGTAGCTCATCCAACCCGCAAAGGCGAATCAGAACGGTAGTTTCATACCGGCCGGCAGGTTCATGCCAGCGGTCATGCTGCCCATTTTCGCCTGGCTGTTGGCTTCGATCTGACGCACAGCGGCGTTGACGGCTGCAGCCACCAGATCCTCGACCACTTCACGGTCGTCTTCGTCCAGGCCCGGCAGTACGCTCGGGTCGATGCTGACTTTCTTCACGTCATGACGACCAGTCATCACCACGGTGACCAGATCGCCACCGGCTTTGCCGGTGACTTCGGCGTTGGCCAGTTCTTCCTGCATCTTGGCCATTTTTTCCTGCATCTGCTGCGCCTGCTTCATCAGGCCGGCCATGCCACCTTTCATCATGGGAATCACCTCAAAAGTACTTGGATCAAAACAGCGCCCGGCCAGACAGGCCGGACGCCCTCAGTTATTAGCCCTGACTGACCAGGGCGTCGACAGGTTCAATAGTATCGTGTCGCACGACCGCACCGAACTGCTGCACCATCTGCTGGATGAACGGATCGCCGTGGATCGATTCCTCCGCCTCGCGCTGACGGTTGGCACGGCGCCGGGACGCGGCCTGGGCCGGGGTTTCCTGCTCGGGCTTGATCAGCTCGATGGTCAGGGTCAGCGTGCGCCCGTGGAACTGGTTCAGCGCATCGTTCAGACGACGCTGCTGGGTGGCGTTGAACAAGGCGCTGTGGGCCGGGTCCAGGTGCATCAGCCAGTTGTCGCCATCGACCGCGATCAGCGTGCAGTTGGCGGCGATGCTGCCGGTCATGCCGGAGATCGGCAGTTGCGGGAACAGCTCCAGCCATTGCAGGGCCAGACCGGTGGCCGGTGCGGCGGCAGGTTCCGGCTCGGGCTCCGGGGCCGGTTCTGCGGCGTGTTCGCTGGCCAGATCGTCGAGGTAACTGTAGGCCGAATCCATGTCCGGCTCGATGTAGTCCTCGTCGAGCGGCGGCTCGTCGTCCATGTCCATGCCCGGCGTGGCGGCATCGACGTCGGCCACCGACGGCTCGGGGATCGGCGCGGCGGCCCACTCCGGGGCGTCCGGCACGACGCTGTCCGGGGTCGGCAGCGGCATCGGTGGCAAATCAGGTTGTTCGGCGGTTGTTTCCAGCACCGGTTCGACGGCTGGCTGCTGCACAGGCGCCGGTTCTACCGGGTCGTTCCACGGCAGGTCGACGACTTCTTCAACGGCGACCGGCTCGGGCTCAGGCTCAGGAACGGGTTCCGGCGCAATCACCGGGGCAACCGGTGCAGGCTCGGGAGCCGGCGCAGGTGCAACCACCGGCGCTGGCGCGGGCGCAACAGCCGCAGCAACTACCGGCGCAGGTTTCGGCGCGGCAGCCACTGAGTTTGCGGAATCAACCGTGGCCTGGCTGATCCCCACTGGCTTTAGCGGTTGCCTCGGGGCGTCCGCCGTGTCTGCCGGCCGGAAGGCCAGCATCCGCAGCAGCACCATTTCGAAACCGCCTCGCGGGTCCGGCGCCAACGGCAAGTCGCGGCGTCCGATCAGGCCCATCTGGTAATAGAACTGCACATCTTCGGCCGGCAAGGCCTGGGCCAGTGCCAACACCCGGTCACGGTCGCCGTGGCCGTTGTCGACACCTTCCGGCAAGGCCTGGGCGATGGCAACGCGGTGCAGCACGTTGAGAATTTCCGAAAGCACGCCGTTCCAGTCCGGCCCCTGTTCGGCCAGATGACGCACGGCTTCGAGCAACGCCTTGGCGTCGCCTTCGATCAGCGCATGCAGCACGTCGTAGACCTGGCCGTGATCCAGCGTACCGAGCATCGCCCGCACATCGGCAGCCAGCACCTTGCCTTCACCGAAGGCGATGGCCTGGTCGGTCAGGCTCATGGCGTCACGCATCGAACCGTCGGCCGCGCGGCCGAGCAGCCACAGGGCGTCGTCTTCGAACGGGACGTTTTCGGCGCCCAGAACGTGGGTCAAATGCTCGACCACTCGCTCAGGGGTCATGTTCTTCAGGGAGAACTGCAGGCATCGCGACAAAATCGTTGCCGGAAGTTTCTGCGGGTCGGTGGTCGCCAGGATGAACTTGACGTAGGGCGGCGGCTCTTCGAGGGTTTTCAGCAGCGCATTGAAGGAATGGCTGGAGAGCATGTGCACTTCGTCGATCAGGTAGACCTTGAAGCGCCCGCGGCTCGGGGCGTACTGCACGTTGTCGAGCAGCTCGCGGGTGTCCTCGACCTTGGTCCGGCTCGCGGCGTCGATCTCGATCAGGTCGACGAAACGGCCTTCATCGATCTCGCGGCACACCGAACACTCGCCGCAGGGGCTTGAAGTGATACCTGTTTCACAGTTCAGGCATTTGGCGATGATCCGCGCAATCGTGGTCTTGCCGACGCCCCGCGTACCGGTGAAGAGGTAGGCGTGGTGCAGGCGCTGGCTGTCCAAGGCATTGATCAGAGCCTTGAGCACATGGGTCTGGCCGACCATTTCGCGGAACGAGCGCGGACGCCATTTACGTGCAAGAACCTGATAACTCATCGAAAACCGTCGCGGCAAAGGAAGCAGAAGCGGCTAATGCTAGCGGAGCAAGGCCAAAATTGCATCCGGTGTGCTCGTCTATTCTGGCTAAGCTGCATGAGCGAGGGCTTTTGTCGGCTCGGGATCGGGAATTACCGGAGCGTTTATGCGGTGGGCCGTGGGGGCATTACTGGGATTGAGCCTGAGCGCGATGGCGTCGCCACCGCCGCTGCGCTTCGTGGTTGCCGACAGCTGGGCAATGCCGATGGTGCAGATCGAACGCGGCCGCCCGACCCAGGGCATCCTCTACGACATGATGCTCAGCCTCGCGACCCAGGTTGGCGTGCCGGCGCAATTTCACGTCCTGCCCCGCGCCCGCGTGCAGAACGCCATGGAACACGGCGAAGTCGACGTGCGCTGCTATGCCGCACAATCGTGGTTGCCGAACCTGTCCGGCGATTACATCTGGAGCCTCCCGCTGTTCTTCCAGCGCGACCTGCTGATCAGCCGTCAGGACCAACCGCCCAACGCCGATCCGGCCCACCTGCCCCGCCAGTCGATCGGCACCGTGCTCGGCTACAGCTATCCCACGCTGCAACCGATATTCGACGCCGATCGACTATGGCGCGAAGACGCACGCAATCAGGAACAAGTGCTCGACAAACTGCTGGCCGGCCGCTACCGCTACGCCGTGAGCAATCAATGGACCCTGGACTGGTTCAACCAGCGCCTGCTGCCGGGGCAGCAACTGCAAGCGGTGGCAGTCTTGCAGGAGCAGAAAGTCGGCTGCTATGTGCGCAACGATCCGAATGTGCCGGTGCAGCGGATATTGAGGACGTTGCTGCGAATGAAAATGTCGGGGGAGATTGATGACATTATTCGGTTGTATACCGGCAGCGCGGGCGGCGAACCGTGAGGCAGCCCCTCAATGCCCCGCCGTATCACGAAACTGCTGGTACTCGTGATACTCGACCCACGCCACCACATCGTACGGCACGTATAGCTTCAGCCTGGCGCGGGAGATGGCGATGTACACGGCGCAGATCCGCTGGTCGAACGCGTAGGCATCCTTGAATTTCTCGTTGGTCAGCAACCCCGGTGTCAGCAGGACCTTGTCGAACTCCATGCCCCCCGCCTCTTCCGCGAGCATCAGCAGGCAGCCATTGCCGGCGTTGTCGATCATTCGGTTCAGGCGTGTCAGGTCGGCAATCATGAAGCCGCTTTCCAGCTTGGCCTTGACCCGCAGAAACGACTCGTCGAACTGATTGGCATCGCACACGGCTTGCCAGTCAGGCAGGTCGCTGAAGTACGGATGCACGCCGTTTTCGCTGAATTCGGAACGATAGAAATCAGGTTTGAACAGTTCGATGGCGGTGGCCATGAAATGCTTGAGCTCATCCTGGGTTCGCTTGTCCGGGAATCTGAACTTGCAGTTGGAATCGTGCAGGTGGATGGCCCAGATCATGCTGTCCCACGGCGATGCCGTCAGCACTACGCAACCCTCGGACGGCACGAAACCTTCCGGGTATTCCTTGATGACGACATCAGCATCGCTGGCGCCTTCGAACGGAATCTTGCCCTTCTGCGAATGCCGGGCGATCAGCGGGTTGACCAGCCGTTCGACGTTGCGACCCGAACGCACGGAATAGCTGATATCGCTTTGGCGAACCTCACGGTGCCGTTTGACCGGCACGCCGCTGGCCTGCTGGTACTCGTCGCCGAGGGTGATCAGCACCTGACGACCGCGTTCGATGATCTGCAACAGCGATCCGGGAATGTCCTGGCTCTCGTCGATCAGCACGTGCGTGTAGCGCGCGGGCACCACGCAGCCGGCGATGCAGGCGCGCTTGATCATCAGCAGCGCTTCGAAACCGGTCTGGCTGCCCCACGCCGGGTTGAGCTCGAGGTAGCCCCACACCCGGCTCGAATACTCCAGCAACACCTGAGCGTCGACGCTGGAGAGCGGCTGGTTGAAATGCGGCAGATGCTTCGCCGAAAAGGTGTGATCGCGGAAGCGGCAGTAGCGTTCGATCACTTTGAGGCAGAGTTCAAGGGTCGCCTGCCCGTCGTGGTGGCGAAAACCGAAGATATTCAGTTCCTGCGCCAGCGCCTGACGGGTCGGGATTCGCCCTGCCTCCTCCTGAGGCCTGCGCCCGAGCATCAGCGACTGCGCAAACGCCAGGAAGGTCTTGCCGGCCTTCTTCTCGCTCGGCCCCACCATGCGCTGGCGAAGAACTTCCAGTTTGGCCGGGGTGCGCGCCAGCAACAGGGTCTTTTCCGGGCGCAGATGTTCCAGCAAAGCGACCAGCAGATGGCTCTTGCCGATACCCGCGTAACCTTGAACGTGCAGGTCTTCGTCCAGGTTGGCGCGGAAGGTCCTGACCAGTTTGTCCTGCGCCGGGCTCAACCAGCGCTCGCGGTAACGGGGCGTCACTATCGGCTGGCTGAACGGGTCATGACTGCGATGGCGCCGGACTTTGTATTCGAAATCCCACTGGCCGTCGGGCAACAAGTAGTCGCGTGCCGATATTTCTTCAGCCAACAGAAAACGCAGGTTCAGAGGGTTCAGGACCTTCAGGCCGAAATACAGTTTGCGCGGGTCGAACAGTCGCTGGGCTTCGGACAGCAGGCCCGCGGTCGTTGCCTGACGAGTATCGACAGCCCACGCCAACAGCTTGGCCAGAATCTTCTCGGCCGCCACGGCGCCGAGATCCTGCTCTTTCGTCTGCACCAGATTCTGGATGACCAGCACTGCCGCCAATTCCGGATCGGTCAGGCTTTCGAGGGTTTTGGCCCCACCCGCCTGCAACAGGTTCGCGCAGGTTTCATCCGTGACGGGCAAGAACACAGGGCTGGATAGATCGGAATGTTCCGGGAGCATAAAACCTCGCGACCAGGGCGCAGACCTTGCAAGGTCGATCCTGGCCAGACTCTTCATTTAATTCGGTGGCTGCGAGTATGCGCGATTGCAGGGGAAATGATTACCCGTGTCGGCGCACTCGAGAGCAGGAGGTTTGGGTACGAACCGACAAATCGCAGGCATAAAAAAACCGCAGTGGGCAAAACCCATGCAGTTCAGTCGACGCGTTCGATGTTCGTTAAGGTGGTAACCCTACCAGCCACACCCCGGCACACAATGTTCCCGCTGTGGCTGCTGCCTTCCGGCTCTGACCAGGTTCACGGGTAATCGTTGCGGGGGGACCGATAGGGTCACCATAACGACACTCGCCTGTCGGCGAGCCGCGCCATTGTACCTATCTGAGACGAAGTTACAACCGCTGGTTGCAGATTAAAAATATGAAGGGCTTCAAGCACTTGCTATTGCGCCTGAAGCACCTCGTCCGCGCGGCCGCCCTCTTGCTGGATCACCAGATGAATGAAGTGCAGCTTGGCGATCGCCGCCGGCGGTAGCACGAACGGATAGAAATCCGGCTGGCCCATGCTGCGGGACAGTTCGTTGAGCATGCCGGCCAGTTCGATCCATGCGTTGACGAACGACAGGAACGCCGCGCCCCCGGGATGCTCGGGATCGTACAGTGTGCTCGACGGAAACGGCTGGTAATCCAGGTCCATCTCCCGGGCACTCATGCCGAAACCCAGCGCCGTATCCACCGCGTCCATCATGTGCAGGTAATGCGCCCAGGTTTCCGCCCAGTCTTCCCACGGGTGCATGGTGGCGTAGGCGCTGACGTAGTGCTGCGACCAGTCCGCCGGTGCGCCCTGTTGATAATGCCGCTCCAGCGCTTCGGCATAACTGGCGCGTTCATCGCCGAACAGGTTGCGGAATGAACCGAGCCACGGACCGTTGTCGATCAGGCGATCCCAGTAGTAGTGCCCGACCTCATGGCGAAAGTGCCCGAGCAATGTGCGATAGGGTTCGTGCATCTGCGCTCGGACCTGCTCGCGGTGGGCGTCGTCGGCTTCTTCGATGTCGAGGGTGATCAGGCCGTTGGCGTGGCCGGTCATCGGTGCGTTGCCTTGCAGATCGACGCCGATGAAATCGAAGGCCAGGCCGGTGGCTTCGTCGACGGTTTTCGGGACGACCGGCAGGCCGAGGCTGATCAGTTGCGCCACCAGCCGCCGCTTGGCGATTTCCACCTTGCGCCAGCGTTCGGGGTTTTCCGGGACAGACAGATCGGGAATGGTGCGATTCAGATCGCAGGCCGCGCACAGGGTGTCGTGATCGTTGGCGGGCAGCAGCCAGTTGCAGGCCGCCGGGGTGTCGAGGTTGGCACAACGTCGGAACAGCCCGGCTTCGGGGTCGGCGTCCAGCGTCCAGGTGCCCTCTTGCGGCCCCGGTTGCAGCGAGGTCAAGCGACTGTGTTCAGGTTGATAACCCAGCGCCGCGTTGCAGGCCAGGCACTGGCTGTTGCGAAAGAACAGCGACTGGCCGCAGCGGCACGGCCAGATTTTGCTGTTGCGCGAGGATTCGCCCATGAACGGCGCGACGATGCGGGAACTGAGCTGCTCGAAAAAGCGGTACATGGCGATCTCTCCCTTGGGCTTGCCAAGACTAGATCATTCCCGCCCAAAGATCGTTCCCACGCTCTGCGTGGGAATGCATACCGTGACGCTCTGCGTCACAGCGGACGCGGAGCGTCCGGGGTGGCATTCCCACGCGGAGCGTGGGAACGATCACCTGTCGATCAGTCAGGCGCTGATACCGTGCCCTTTCAGGAACGCGATAAACGCCTCTTCATCCATCACTTTCACGCCCAGTTCGTTGGCCTTTGTCAGTTTCGACCCCGCGCCCGGCCCGGCGACCACGCAATGGGTCTTGGCCGACACGGAGCCGGCGACCTTGGCGCCGAGGCTTTCCAGGTGTTCTTTGGCGACATCGCGGCTCATCAGCTCGACCTTGCCGGTCAGCACCCAGGTTTCGCCAGCCAACGGCAGGCCTTCGACGACTTTCTTTTCGCTCTGCCAGTGCATGCCGAAATCGCGCAGTTGCTTCTCGGCGTCTTCAGCCAGTTGACGATGCTCGGGCAAGGCGAAAAACTCGCGAACCGAGTTGGCCTGCTTCTCCGGCAATGCCTGGCGCATGTCCAGCCAGTCCGCGTTCATCACCCCTTCCAGCGATTCGAACTTGTCCGCCAGCTTCTGCGCGCCACCCGGCCCGACCGAAGGAATGTGCAGCTTGTCGAGGAAGCCACCCAGCGTGGTGCTCGCGGCAAACTCGGCGCCCAGCTCGCCCTGATCCTGAATCTGCAAACCGTGGCCCAGCAGCTCGGTGATCACCTGCTGGTTGTGCGCATCTTCGAAGAAGCTGTGAATCTCGTGCGCCACTTCCAGGCCGATGTCCGGCAAGTACGTCAGCACCTGCGGCAAGGCTTGCTGAACACGCTCCAGCGACCCCAGCGAACGCGCCAGCACCTTGGCGGTCTCCTCGCCGACATCCGGAATGCCCAGCGCATAGATGAAGCGCGCCAGGCCCGGTTTCTTGCTGTCTTCAATCGCAGCCAGCAATTTGTTGCTCGACACCTCGGCGAAGCCTTCGAGATCAACAATGTCCTCGAACTTCAGCGCATAAAGATCAGCCGGCGAACTGACCAGACCTTCGTCCACCAGTTGCTCGACGCTCTTGTCGCCAAGGCCTTCGATGTCCATCGCCCGACGGGAGACGAAGTGAATGATCGCCTGCTTGAGCTGCGCACCGCAGGCCAGTCGGCCAACGCAGCGATACACCGCGCCTTCGCTGATGGTTTCCTTGCCCTTGCTGCGCTTGACAAGTTGCGTGCGCTCGACGTGGGATCCGCAAACCGGGCAGCTCTCGGGAATCTGCACCGGCCGCGCGTCTTCAGGGCGACGCTCCATGACCACTTGCACCACTTGCGGGATCACGTCACCGGCGCGGCGAATGATCACTGTGTCGCCGATCATCAGACCCAGTCGGGCGACTTCGTCCATGTTGTGCAGCGTCGCATTGGCCACGGTGACGCCGGCGACCTTGACCGGTTTCAGCCGCGCCACAGGGGTGACGGCGCCGGTGCGACCGACCTGGAATTCCACGTCGAGCAGTTCGGTGAGTTCTTCCATGGCCGGGAATTTGTGAGCGATGGCCCAGCGCGGTTCCCGGGCGCGAAAGCCCAGTTCGCGCTGGTCGGCAATGCTGTTGACCTTGAACACCACACCGTCGATTTCATAGGCCAGCGAGTTACGGCGTTCGCCGATATCGCGGTAGTAATCCAGGCATTCGCCGATACCCTTGGCCAGTTTCAATTCGTGGCTGATCGGCATGCCCCACGCTTGCAGTTGCTTGAGGTTGCCGATGTGGGTGTCGGAAATATCGTGGGAGACCTGACCGATGCCGTAGCAGCAGAATTCCAGCGGACGGTTGGCGGTGATCTTCGAATCCAGCTGTCGCAGGCTGCCGGCGGCGGCGTTGCGCGGGTTGGCGAAGGTCTTGCCGCCGACTTCCAGTTGCGAGGCGTTGAGGCGTTCGAAACCGGCCTTGGACATGAACACTTCGCCGCGCACTTCCAGCGTCGCCGGCCAGCCCGTGCCGTGCAGCTTCAGCGGGATGTTGCGCACGGTGCGCACGTTGACGCTGATGTCTTCACCAGTGGTGCCGTCGCCGCGGGTGGCGCCGCGCACCAGCACGCCGTCCTGATACAACAGACTGACCGCCAGACCATCGAGTTTCGGCTCGCAGCTGTATTCCACCGCCGCGCCACCGCCGAACAGGTCACCGGCCGGCAGGTCCAGACCTTCGGTCACGCGGCGGTCGAACTCGCGCATGTCGGTTTCTTCGAAGGCGTTGCCGAGGCTGAGCATCGGCACTTCGTGACGCATCTGGGTGAACGCGGTCAGCGCCACGCTGCCGACGCGCTGGGTCGGCGAGTCGCTGGTGATCAGTTCCGGGTTGGCCGCTTCCAGCGCCTTGAGCTCGTGGAACAACCGGTCGTACTCGGCATCCGGAATGCTCGGCTCATCGAGAACGTGGTAACGGTAGTTGTGCTGATCGAGTTCAGCACGCAGCTCTAGAATGCGGGTTTCGGCGGCAGTCATGGGTGTTCTCTCATAAAGCAAAAGAGCAGCCGAGGCTGCTCAATCTATTTTGCCGATTGCCCCTTTATTGCGAGGCAACCTTTTCAATCAACGCTTCTGGGTCAGGGCGCGACGTTCGAATTCAACGATGCGCTGACGGTAGTGCTCGATGGTCTGCGCGGTCAGGACACTGCGCTGGTCATCTTTCAACTCGCCGTTCAGTTCCTGGGACAGCTTGCGGGCTGCCGCCACCATCACGTCGAAGGCCTGCTTCGGATGACGCGGGCCTGGCAGGCCGAGGAAGAAGCTCACCGCCGGGGTGCTGAAATGGTCGATGTCGTCCAGATCGAAGATACCCGGCTTGACCGCGTTGGCCATGGAGAACAGCACTTCACCGTTGCCGGCCATGCTTTCGTGACGGTGGAAAATATCCATCTCGCCGAAACGCAGACCGCTTTCCAGAATGTTCTGCAGCAGTGCCGGGCCCTTGAAGCCAGCCGGATCGCGGCAGATCACGCTGATGACCAGCACTTCTTCGGCTTGCGGCTGATCCTTATCGGCCACTGCCGCCGACGATTTGGTGGCAGGCTCGACGAAATCATCGTCGCGACTGCTGAAGCTCGGGCCGCCGTCCAGATCCAGATCGAGGTTCAAATCGCCCTGGGCCGGACCGTTGCTGCCACGCTTGCCACGCTTGGAACCGGATTCGCGAGGCTCGCGTGCTTCGCGGGCCGGCATGCTCACCGATGGCAGATCGTGTTCGTCCAGTTGCGGCTCTTTATGGGTATCCAGCACGCGGGCCGGGCCCAACAGCTCGGCGCTGGTGTCCTCGTCCGGCAGGTTGGACAGACTTCGGTCAAGACGGAATTTCAGTTTTCCCTTGCCGCCGCGCATACGGCGCCAGCCATCGAAAAGAATACCGGCTATCACAATGATGCCGATGACGATCAGCCACTCGCGCAGACCGATTTCCATGTAATCCCGTGCCTCTATAAAAAATGCTGAAAAATAAGGGGTTTACACTGTGCAAACCGCTTTAAAACGTGGCGCCAACTCTATGTTCTGACAGGCGTTTTGCCCACGTATACGAAAAATTGACATTAAACTAGCACGACCAAAGACAACTTTACACCGTCTGTCTCATTGGCTTGCGCGATTATGTCGATTGGCCAGCAAGTCGAAGCCGGTAAATATGTCCTACAGACTACAAATACCTTTTCCGACAGCGCCGGCTCAGGCATCCACCATCGCCATCGCCTCCTCGACATCCACGGCTACCAGTCGCGAACAACCCGGCTCGTGCATCGTCACGCCCATCAACTGGTCAGCCATTTCCATGGCGATCTTGTTGTGGGTGATATAGATGAACTGCACGGTCTGCGACATCTCTTTGACCAATCGTGCGTAGCGTCCAACGTTAGCGTCATCCAGTGGTGCGTCAACCTCATCGAGCATGCAGAACGGCGCCGGATTCAACTTGAAGATCGCAAAAACCAGTGCCAGTGCCGTCAGGGCTTTTTCGCCGCCGGAGAGCAAATGGATGGTGCTGTTCTTCTTCCCGGGCGGCTGCGCCATGATCGTCACCCCTGTATCGAGTAGATCTTCGCCCGTCAGTTCCAAATACGCGCGTCCACCACCGAAAACTTTCGGGAAAAGCGCCTGTAAACCGCCATTGATCTGATCAAAGGTATCTTTGAAACGGTTACGGGTTTCCTTGTCGATCTTGCGGATGACGTTTTCCAGAGTCTCGAGGGCTTCGACCAGATCGGCGTCCTGGGCATCCAGATAACGTTTACGCTCGGATTGTTGCGTGTATTCATCGATCGCCGCGAGGTTGATCGCGCCCAGACGCTGAATGCGCGCGGCGATGCGTTCAAGTTCTTCTTCGGCAGCCTTCTCGCTGGCCTCGGCGGTCAGGGTGTTGAGCACGCCGTGCAGATCGTAGCCGTCTTCCAGCAGTTGATCCTGCAGGGCCTTGCGGCGCACGGTCAGGGCCTGCCATTCCATGCGTTGCTGTTCGAGCTGGCCACGGATCAATTGCGATTGCTGCTCGGCCTGGGTCCGGCGTTTTTCCGCGTCGCGCAGTTCGCGGTCGGCGTCTTCCAGAGCGATCTGGGCGGTCTTGAGTTCGTCGTCGACGCTCATGCGCTTGTCGAGCAACTCTTCGAGTTTCAGACGCAGCTCTTCCAGCGGCGCCTCGCCCTCCTCCAGATTCAGGCTGAGCTGTTCACGCTTTTCGGTGAGGCGCTCGGCCTGCATTTCCAGACGTTCAAGGGCCTGACGCGTCGAATCATGTTGTGCACGCAGCGAACCCAGACGCACGGCCAATTGATGGGCGTGGTCCTTGTGCTGGCGGGCTTCCTGACGCACCCGATCCAGCCGTTCGCGCAGGCTGTCGCGCTGGGCCAGCAGCAATTCGCGCTGCTCGGTGTCGAGGGCCATGGCGTCGAGGGCGTCCTGCAACTGGATCCGCGCTTCGCCGATGTTTTCGTGTTCCAGTTCGCGCTGCTCGGCGAGCTCGACCAGTTCTTCGTCGAGGCGGGTGCGACGCAGGTTCAACTGCTCGGCCTTGGCTTTGCCGGCGGACAACTGGGCTTTCAATTCACCTTGCTGACGGGCTTCGTCTTGCAGCAAGCGACGCAAATGTTCGCGACCGTTTTCCTGCTGACGCTGTTGCGCTCGCAGGGTCTGCAAACGGGTTTCCATGGCCTCGACCGTGGCTTCGCGCTCTTCGCGTTCCGCATGCAGCGACTCGATTTCCTGGCCGCGCGCAAGCATGCCGCTTTCGGCTTCGCTGGCGCGGCGCACCCGCAGGAAATGCCGGCCGACCCAGTAACCGTCGCGGCTGATCAGGCTCTGCCCGGCAGCCAGTTGGCCGCGCAGGGCCAGTGCCTGTTCAAGGCTGTCGACCGGTTTGACCTGAGCGAGCCAGGGCGACAAATCGACCTGCGCCTCGACCTTGTCCAGCAGGCTGCCAGCCACGCGCACGCCGTCATTGCCGGGGCTGAGCAAACGCAGATCGCCCTGGGCGAAACCGGACAGATCGAAGCCGTCGAAATCATCCACCAGCACCGCTTGCAGGTCGGCGCCGAGCACGGTTTCCACCGCCAGCTCCCAACCGGCCTCGACCTTCAGGCCTTCGGCCAGACGCGGACGCTCGGTGAGGTTGTGTTCCTTCAGCCATTCGGCGGTGCCGGTGCCCGGATCGAGCGCGGCCTGCTGCAAGGCTTCGAGGGATGCGAGTCGGCCATTGAGGCGCTGCAAATCGCCCTGCGCCTGTTGCTGCGCAGTCAATGCTTGCTGCAATTCCTGGCGCAGTTGCTCGAGCTTTTCGACCTGGGCTTCTTCGCTGGTCTGCAAATCTTCAAGGGTCGCTTCGGACTCGGCGAGCTGTTCGCTGAGCTCCATGATCGCCGCGTCTTCCGGATCGGCCGAGAGTAGTGCCCGCTCTTCGCCCAGACGCTTTTGCCGATCGGCCAGACGCTCCATGCTGGTTTCCAGCTGCTGGATGCGCGACTGCTGCACTTCGGCCTGACGACGGGGTTCGGCGGCAGTCAGGTTGAAGGCGTCCCACTGTTCCTGCCAGCCGTGCATGACGGTTTCGGAGTCTTCCAGCGCAGCGGCGGCTTCTTCGGCCGCGGCGTTGGTGATTTCCTGCTCGGGCGTCAGTTGATCGAGCTCTTCGCCGAGAGTCAGCAGTAAGGTGCGGTCGTGGCCCAGGTGCGATTCGGTTTCGAGGCGTGCGCGTTCGGCTTCTTTCAGATCGTCCTGCAATTGGCGCAGACGCTGCTGGCCGTGCTGGATACTCTGCTCGACCCGGGCGATGTCGCCGCCGACCGAATAGAAGCGCCCCTGCACCAGATTGAAGCGCTCGGACAGGTCATGGTGACCGTCGCGCAGGCGTTCAATGGCCGCGTCGGCGTTGCGTTGCTCGGCGACCAGCGCTTCGAAGCTGATTTCCTGGTTGCCGATGATCGATTCGCGCTGACCGACCTGATCGTTCAGATCCTGCCAGCGCAGGGCCGACAGCTGCGCCTTGAGCTGGCGTTCTTCGGCTTTGTATTCCTGATACTTCTTGGCGGCCTCGGCCTGACGGTGCAGGCGTTCGAGCTGACGCTCGAGCTCTTCGCGCAGGTCAGTCAGACGGGCAAGGTTTTCGTGGGTGCGGCGAATGCGGTTTTCGGTCTCGCGCCGGCGCTCCTTGTACTTGGAGATACCGGCGGCTTCTTCGATGAAGTTACGCAGGTCTTCAGGCTTGGACTCGATCAGCTTGGAGATCATTCCCTGCTCGATGATCGAGTAGCTACGCGGCCCGAGGCCGGTGCCGAGGAAGATGTCGGTGATGTCGCGACGACGGCATTTGGCGCCGTTGAGGTAATAAGTCGTCTGGCTGTCGCGGGTCACTTTGCGGCGGATCGAAATCTCCGCATAAGCGGCCCACTCGCCCAGCAGCGTGCCGTCGGAGTTGTCGAACACCAGTTCGATGCTCGCCTGGCTCACCGGTTTGCGGCTGGTCGAGCCGTTGAAGATGACGTCGGTCATCGACTCGCCACGCAGGTTCTTGGCTGAGCTTTCGCCCATTACCCAGCGCACGGCGTCGATGATGTTCGACTTGCCGCAACCGTTCGGCCCGACGACTGCCGCCATGTTACTGGGGAAGTTCACCGTGGTCGGATCGACGAAGGATTTGAACCCCGCCAGCTTGATGCACTTGAGCCGCAAGGTCAGGCAACCGTCAGGGCGGACACCACCAGATCGCAGCTGCGCTGGGCGTAAGCCGTCAGCACGATGCGGATCTGCGGCAGGTCACGGGCGAGGACGGCGGCGAGCAGGCGTTCGAACAGTTCGAGGAACTCGCTCATCTCGGCCTTGCGCTGTTCCAGTGCAAGGAAGTACGCGCGGCTCATGGCCGGTTGCAGGTTTTCCACCGTTTCTTGCAGGTACGGGTTGTTGGCGAACGGGTACGCGGCGCGCATCACGTTGAAGCTGTCGTCAACGAAGGTGCGGATGTCCTGACGCTCGTAGCTGGCGGTCAGGCGCTGCTGGATCTGCACGAACGGCGCCATGTCGGACTGGACTTGCCAGCCATTGGCCACCGCGTTGCCGAGCAGGATGTACAGCTCGCTCATCAGCGTGCACAGACTCTGCACCTTGTGCGCCGTAAGCTCGGTGACATGGGCGCCGCGGCGCGGCAGGATCGCGATCAGGTGACGGCGCTCGAGGATCAGCAAGGCTTCGCGGACCGAGCCGCGGCTGACGTTCAGCGCCAGCGTGACCTTCTGTTCCTGGATACGCTCTCCCGGCTTCATTTCGCCGCGAATGATCCGTTCGGCGAGGTGGTGAGCGATTTGCTCGGCGAGGCTGTCCGGCGCCTTGAACGTCATGGTTGTCCTTCAAACTCTTCGATCTGCACAAGCGGCGCAGTGTAGCGCAATGCGCGGTCATGGCGGAGTGCCCGCACAGCGGTTTTTGGCACGAATCCCGCAAAAAAGCGCTTGATCCAATGAGGGTCAATACTGAAGAGACACGTGGTTGAGCGACAAAACGGTTTTTCCTGACCTTTAAGTCAGAAAACCATTGACCGAAAAGTCAGACCTGCTAAATTCGGCTCAAGTCGCTCAACAACAATAATGAGTCTGCGAGGCCTTCCGTGATCCAGTTTTTACTTAACCAGGAACTCCGTAGCGAGCACGCCCTGGACCCGAACCTGACTGTGCTCAACTACCTGCGCGAACACGTGGGCAAATCCGGCACCAAAGAAGGCTGCGCCAGCGGTGACTGCGGCGCCTGTACGGTGGTGGTCGGCGAGTTGCAGACGGATGACGATGGCCGCGAGCACATTCGCTATCGCAGCCTCAACTCGTGCCTGACGTTCGTATCGTCCCTGCACGGCAAGCAATTAATCAGCGTTGAAGACCTCAAGCACAAGGGCGAACTGCACAGCGTGCAGAAAGCCATGGTCGAGTGCCACGGTTCGCAGTGCGGTTTCTGCACCCCCGGTTTCGTGATGTCGCTGTTCGCCCTGCAAAAGAACAGCGATGCACCGGATCAGGCCAAGGCCCACGAAGCGCTGGCCGGCAACCTCTGCCGCTGCACCGGCTACCGGCCGATCCTGGCCGCCGCCGAGCAATCCTGCTGCGGCAAGCAACCGGATCAGTTCGACGCCCGTGAAGCGGAAACCATCTCCCGCCTCAAAGCCATTGCCCCGACGTCGATCGGCGAACTCAACAGCGGCGACAAACGCTGCCTGGTGCCGCTGACCGTGGCCGATCTGGCCGATCTCTACGACGCTTATCCACAAGCCCGCCTGCTGGCCGGCGGCACCGATCTGGCGCTGGAAGTCACTCAGTTCCACCGCACGTTGCCGGTGATGATCTACGTCGGCAACGTCGCCGAAATGAAACGCATCGAGCACTTCGAGGATCGCATTGAAATCGGCGCTGCGACTGCCCTCTCCGACTGCTACGAAGCGCTGAACGCCGAGTACCCGGACTTCGGCGAGCTGCTGCACCGCTTCGCCTCCCTGCAGATCCGCAACCAGGGCACTTTGGGCGGCAACATCGGCAACGCTTCGCCGATCGGCGACTCGCCACCGCTGCTGATCGCCCTCGGCGCGCAGATCGTGCTGTGCAAGGGCGAGACCCGCCGCACGCTGGCCCTCGAGGATTACTTCATCGATTACCGGGTCACCGCGCGTCAGGAAAGCGAGTTCATCGAAAAAATCATCGTGCCTCGTGCCACGGCCGAGCAGCGTTTCCGCGCCTACAAAGTCTCCAAGCGTCTGGACGATGACATTTCTGCCGTCTGCGCCGCCTTCAATCTGCGTCTCGAGAACGGCGTGATCACCGACGCCCGCGTCGCCTTCGGTGGCATGGCCGCGATCCCGAAACGCGCCGCTCATTGTGAAGCCGTGCTGATCGGTCAGCCGTTCAACAACGCGGTGGTCGAACGCGCCTGCACCGCGCTGGGCGAGGATTTCACCCCGCTCTCGGACTTCCGCGCCAGCAAGGAATACCGCCTGCTCAGCGCGCAGAACCTGCTGCGCAAATACTTCATCGAACTGCAAACACCGCACATCGAGACTCGGGTGACCGCTTATGTCTAACCATCACGGCGTAGAGAAAACGCAAGCTGAACTGGCTGAATTGTTCGCCAAGGACCTGACCACCGGTGTCGGCCGTAGCGTCAAGCACGACAGCGCCGCCAAGCATGTGTCCGGTGAAGCGCAGTACATCGATGACCGCCTGGAATTCCCCAACCAGTTGCACGTTTACGCGCGGCTGTCGGATCGCGCCCACGCGAAAATCATCAGCATCGACACCAAGCCCTGCTACGCCTTCGAAGGCGTGCGCATCGCCATCACCCACGAAGACGTGCCGGGCCTGAAAGACATCGGCCCGCTGCTGCCGGGCGATCCGCTGCTGGCCATCGATGACGTGCAGTTCGTCGGTCAACCGGTGCTGGCCGTGGCCGCGAAAGATCTGGAAACCGCACGCAAGGCCGCCATGGCCGCGATCATCGAATACGAAGATCTGGAGCCGGTGCTGGACGTGGTCGAAGCCCTGCGCAAGCGCCACTTCGTGCTCGACAGCCACACCCATCAGCGCGGCGATTCGACCACGGCTCTGGCCACGGCCGAGCATCGCATTCAGGGCACGCTGCACATCGGCGGCCAGGAACACTTCTATCTGGAGACGCAGATCTCCTCGGTGATGCCGACCGAAGACGGCGGCATGATCGTCTACTGCTCGACGCAGAACCCCACCGAAGTGCAGAAACTGGTGGCCGAAGTCCTCGACGTTTCGATGAACAAGATCGTGGTCGACATGCGCCGCATGGGCGGTGGTTTCGGCGGCAAGGAAACCCAGGCTGCGAGCCCGGCCTGCCTGTGTGCGGTGATCGCGCACCTCACCGGCCAACCGACCAAGATGCGTCTGCCACGGGTCGAAGACATGCTGATGACCGGCAAGCGTCACCCGTTCTACGTCGAGTACGACGTTGGCTTCGACAGCACAGGGCGCCTGCACGGCATCGCGATGGATCTGGCCGGTAACTGCGGTTGCTCGCCTGACCTGTCGGCCTCGATCGTTGACCGGGCGATGTTCCACTCGGACAACTCGTACTACCTCGGCGATGCGACCATCAACGGTCACCGCTGCAAGACCAACACCGCGTCGAACACTGCGTACCGTGGTTTCGGCGGCCCGCAAGGGATGGTCGCGATCGAAGAAGTGATGGACGCCATCGCCCGTCACCTCAACCTCGATCCGCTGGCCGTGCGCAAGGCCAACTATTACGGCAAGACCGAGCGCAACGTCACCCATTACTACCAGACCGTCGAGCACAACATGCTCGAAGAGATGACCGCCGAACTGGAAGAAAGCAGCCAGTACGCCGAGCGCCGCGAAGCGATCCGTCGCTACAACGCCAACAGCCCGATCCTGAAAAAAGGCCTGGCGCTGACCCCGGTAAAATTCGGCATTTCCTTCACTGCCAGCTTCCTCAACCAGGCCGGTGCCTTGGTGCACGTCTACACCGACGGCAGCATTCACCTGAACCACGGCGGCACGGAAATGGGCCAGGGCCTGAACACCAAAGTCGCGCAGGTCGTGGCCGAAGTGTTCCAGGTGGAAATGGACCGCGTGCAGATCACTGCGACCAACACCGACAAGGTGCCGAACACCTCGCCAACCGCGGCCTCCAGCGGCGCCGACCTGAACGGCAAAGCCGCGCAGAACGCTGCCGAGATCATCAAGCAGCGACTGGTCGAATTCGCCGCGCGGCACTACAAGGTCAGCGAAGAGGACGTGGAATTCCACAACGGCCACGTGCGCGTTCGTGACCATATCCTGACCTTCGAAGCGCTGATCCAGCTGGCGTATTTCAATCAGGTGTCGCTGTCGAGTACCGGGTTCTACAAGACCCCGAAAATCTACTACGACCGCAGCCAGGCCCGTGGTCGGCCGTTCTACTACTTCGCCTTCGGCGCGGCGTGCTGCGAAGTGATCGTCGACACCCTGACCGGCGAGTACAAGATGCTCCGTACCGACATCCTCCACGACGTCGGCGCCTCGCTGAACCCGGCCATCGACATCGGTCAGGTCGAGGGTGGCTTCGTCCAGGGCATGGGCTGGCTGACCATGGAAGAACTGGTGTGGAACAACAAGGGCAAGCTGATGACCAACGGCCCGGCCAGCTACAAGATCCCGGCCGTGGCGGACATGCCGCTGGACCTGCGAGTGAAACTGGTGGAAAACCGCAAGAACCCGGAAGACACGGTGTTCCATTCCAAGGCTGTGGGTGAGCCGCCGTTCATGCTCGGCATCGCCGCGTGGTGCGCGATCAAGGATGCGGTGGCCAGCCTCGGCGACTACAGGCATCAACCGAAGATCGACGCGCCGGCGACCCCGGAGCGGGTGTTGTGGGGCTGCGAGCAGATGCGCCAGCTCAAGGCGGTGAAAGCCGTAGAAGCTGAAACCGAGGTCGTTTGATGATCGTTCCCACGCTCTGCGTGGGAATGCAGCCGGCGACGCTCTGCGTCGCATCCTGAACAGCGGACGCGGAGCGTCCAGTGATGCATTCCCACGCAGAGCGTGGGAACGATCTGAGAGGTGAGATATGTACAACTGGATCGACGCCCTCGCCGACCTGCAGAACCAGGGCGAACCCTGCGTTCTGGTGACGATCATCGAAGAGCTCGGCTCGACGCCGCGCAATGCCGGCTCGAAAATGGTCGTCAGCGCCCGCCAGACGTTCGACACCATCGGTGGCGGGCATCTGGAATACAAAGCCATGCAGATCGCCCGCGAGATGCTCGCCAGCGGCAAGCAGGACACTCATCTGGAGCGCTTCAGCCTCGGCGCCAGCCTCGGCCAGTGCTGCGGCGGCGCCACGGTGCTGTTGTTCGAACCGATGGGCCAGGTGCAGGCGCAGATTGCCGTGTTCGGCGCCGGCCATGTCGGTCGCGCACTGGTACCCTTGCTCGCCAGCCTGCCCTGCCGGGTGCGCTGGATCGATTCCCGGGAAGAGGAATTCCCCGAGCAGATTCCCCACGGCGTGCGCAAAATCGTCGCCGAGGAACCTGTGGATGAGATCGACGACCTGCCCGCCGGCAGCTACTGCATCGTCATGACCCACAACCATCAGCTGGATCTGGAACTTACCGCCGCGATCCTCAAGCGTAACGACTTCACCTGGTTCGGCCTGATCGGCTCGAAAACCAAACGGGCCAAGTTCGAACACCGTTTGCGTGATCGTGGTTTCGACGCCAGTGTCGTGCAACGCATGCGCTGCCCGATGGGCATCGGCGAAGTCAAAGGCAAGTTGCCTGTGGAAATCGCCATCTCCATCGCCGGCGAAATCATCGCCACCTATAACGCCAATTTCGGCCAGCACACCGCCAGTGCCGAACCGATTGCCAAACTGCTGCCGGTGTCACGCCGCAGTCAGGCCGCCTCACTCAAAGCCTCAAACTGATTAGAGAACCCTCATGCCTCTGACTCGCAAAGCCTACCGCGCCGCCATCCTGCACAGCATCGCCGACCCTGCCGAGGTCGGCATCGAAGCCTCCTACGAGTATTTCGAGGACGGCCTGCTGGTGGTCGATGACGGCAAGATCAGCGCCCTCGGCCACGCCAGCGAACTGCTGCCGACCCTGCCGGCGGACATCGAGATCACGCATCACAAGGATGCGCTGATCACCCCGGGCTTCATCGACACCCACATCCACTTGCCGCAGACCGGCATGGTCGGCGCCTACGGCGAGCAACTGCTGGACTGGCTGAACACCTACACCTTCCCGTGCGAAAGCCAGTTCGCCGACAAGGCCCACGCCGATGAAGTGGCGGACATTTTCATCAAGGAACTGCTGCGCAACGGCACCACCACCGCACTGGTGTTCGGCAGCGTGCACCCGCAATCGGTGAACTCGTTCTTCGAAGCCGCCGAGAAGCTGGATCTGCGGATGATCGCCGGCAAGGTGATGATGGACCGCAACGCGCCGGACTACCTCACCGACACCCCGGAATCGAGCTACGTCGACAGCAAGGCGCTGATCGAGCGCTGGCACGGCAAGGGTCGTCTGCACTATGCAGTCACCCCGCGTTTCGCCCCGACCAGCACCCCGGAACAGCTGACCCTCGCCGGCCAGTTGCTCAGCGAATACCCGGATCTGTACATGCAGACCCACATCAGCGAAAACCTCAAGGAAGTCGAGTGGGTCAAGGAGCTGTTCCCGGAGCACAAAGGCTACCTCGACGTCTACGATCACTATCAATTGCTCGGCGAGCGCTCGGTGTTTGCCCACGGCGTGCACCTGTGCGACGACGAATGCGCGCGTCTGGCGGAGACCGGCTCGGCGGTCGCGTTCTGCCCGACCTCGAACTTCTTCCTCGGCAGCGGCCTGTTCAACCTGCCAATGGCCGAAAAGCACAAGCTGAACGTCGGCCTCGGGACTGACGTCGGCGGCGGCACCAGTTTCTCGCTGCTGCAAACCCTGAACGAAGCCTACAAGGTGATGCAGCTGCAAGGTGCGCGCCTGAGCCCGTTCAAGTCGCTGTACCTCGCCACCCTCGGCGGTGCGCGGGCACTGCGTCTGGAAGACAGGATCGGCAACCTGCAACCGGGCTCCGACGCCGACTTCCTGGTGCTGGACTACAACGCCACGCCGCTGCTGAGCTATCGCTTGAAGCAGGCCAACAACATTGCCGAGACACTGTTCGTGCTGATGACCCTGGGCGATGACCGCACGGTGGCTCAGACCTATGCAGCAGGTGCGCTGGTACACCAGCGCTAACTCTCCGACACTGATCGCCCCCGTGCTGATCGTTCCCACGCTCTGCGTGGGAATGCAGCCCGTGACGCTCCGCGTCACTGGACGCGGAGCGTCCCCAGAGGCGTTACCACGCAGAGCGTGGGAACGATCAGACGATCAGGATCAGACGGACAAAATAATCCCCCGGTACTTTGCAGTCCGGGGGATTTTTATTGCTTGTCAGATTGCTATCGCTGGCAAGCCAGCGATTGGGGTCGACGCGGTCTGACTCAGAGCTTGACCGCCGGCCGCCCCGGCTTCTTGGTCTGCAACAGATGCGAGAACACCGCATGCAGATCGTCGGACGCGCTTTCCTCGTCGAGGTTGAGCTTGCTGTCGATGTGATCCATGTGATGCATCATCAGGTCCACTGCCAGCTCGCCGTTGCGCGCTTCGATGGCGTCGATCAGCTGAGTGTGCTCGTCGTAGGAACAGTGCGAGCGGTTGCCGCTTTCATATTGGGCAATGATCAGCGACGTCTGCGAAACCAGGCTGCGCTGGAAGCTGATCAACGGCGCGTTCTTCGCTGCCTCGGCCAGTTTCAGGTGGAATTCGCCCGAGAGACGGATGCCGGCACCGCGATCGCCACGGGAGAAGCTGTCGCGTTCGTCGTTGACCATCTGGCGCAGTTCGGCGATCTGCTCGGCGGTGGCGTGTTGCACTGCCAGCTCGGTGATCGCGCGTTCCACCAGACGTCGGGCGAGGAACACCTGACGCGCCTCTTCGACGCTCGGGCTGGCGACGACCGCGCCACGGTTCGGCCGCAACAGCACCACGCCTTCATGGGCCAGACGCGAGAGCGCGCGGCGAATGATGGTGCGGCTGACCCCGAAAATTTCCCCCAGCGCTTCTTCGCTCAACTTTGTGCCGGGCGCCAGACGCTGTTCGAGGATGGCCTCGAAGATATGCGCATAGACAATATCGTCCTGGGTTCCGCTGCGGCCGGCTTTGCCTGCTCGCGGTTGTTTCTTGAGGGGTTGCAACTGTTCGTTCATGGGCACTCGAGTCGGGAAGAACTGCGGCGAATTGACCGTGACTGTAATACGGCACAGTGGGTCGCTGGCAAGTATCGCGTAAAAAACAGCGCGATTGTACACAATGGAAGGTGGCAACACGACTGTACGGCTGTTTGTGGCTTCGGCTGTATTGCAACGCTCCGTTACGTTTGAGTTTAGGCTTGATCGCAGAATCCGCGATTCCTGTGGGAGCGAGCTTGCTCGCGATAGCGGTTGGACATTCAACTCCAATGTCGACTGTTCCGCCGCCATCGCGAGCAAGCTCGCTCCCACAAGGGTTTCGCGTAGCAGCAAATATCTTCATTGGTACAAGGAATACCGCTGTCATGAACGAAATTACCCACACCCGACTGCGCCCGCTGGCGGACACATCGCCCTCCGCCATCGTCGCCGGGTTCATCGCGATGATGACCGGCTACACCAGTTCGCTGGTGCTGATGTTCCAGGCAGGGCAAGCAGCGGGCCTGACCAGCGGGCAGATTTCGTCGTGGATCTGGGCGATTTCCATCGGCATGGCGGTGTGTTCGATCGGCCTGTCCCTGCGTTATCGCACGCCGATCACGATTGCCTGGTCGACGCCCGGCGCAGCGCTGTTGATCACCAGTCTTGGCGGCGTTACCTACGGCGAGGCCATCGGCGCCTACATTACCTGTGCAGTGCTGGTGACGATCTGCGGCTTGACCGGCAGCTTCGAACGGCTGGTGAAAAAGATCCCGGCCTCCCTCGCCGCCGCGCTGCTGGCGGGGATTCTGTTCAAGATCGGCAGCGAAATTTTCGTCGCCGCGCAACACCGCACCGGTCTGGTGCTGGGGATGTTCTTCACTTATCTCATCGTCAAACGCCGGTCGCCACGCTATGCCGTGCTCGCCGCGCTGCTGATCGGCACCGCGCTGTCGGGCTTCATGGGGCTGCTGGACTTCAGCGGCTTTCATCTGGAAGTGGCGACACCGGTCTGGACCACGCCGCACTTTTCCCTGGCCGCGACCATCAGCATCGGCATTCCGCTGTTTGTCGTAGCGATGACCTCGCAGAACATGCCCGGTATCGCCGTGCTGCGGGCCGACGGCTACAACGTCCCGGCCTCGCCGCTGATCACCTCTACCGGCATCGCTTCCCTGCTGCTGGCGCCGTTCGGTTCCCACGGCATCAACCTCGCAGCGATCAGCGCGGCGATCTGCACCGGGCCGCATGCCCATGAGGATCGCAACAAACGCTACACCGCTGCGGTGTGGTGCGGGATTTTTTACGGGATTGCCGGGGTGTTCGGCGCCACGCTGGCGGCACTGTTTGCCGCGCTGCCGAAGGAGCTGGTGCTGTCGATTGCTGCTTTGGCGCTGTTCGGCTCGATCATCAACGGCTTGAGCATCGCCATGACCGAGGTGAAGGAACGGGAAGCGGCGCTGATCACCTTCATGGTCACGGCGTCGGGGCTGACGCTGTTTTCCATCGGTTCGGCGTTCTGGGGGATTGTCGCGGGGGTGTTGACCTTGCTGATCCTCAACTGGCGCAAGGCCTGAGGCCTCGTTAAAAAGCAGGCATAAAAAAACGGCGACCCTCAGGTCGCCGTTTTTTTCAGTATCACTTGGCCGCGTTGATCGGCTTTTCCGGATACCAAACGTCCAGCAGCGGGCTGATTTCAGTAGAAGTCAGCTCGGAGCGGGTTTTCAGCCAGGCTTCAACAGCAGCGCGCTGCTCTTCGGAGACCGAACCACGCTTCTGCAGGCAAACCAGACCGAAGTCGTCGCCGCCGACATAGCCCAGACCGTTGGCTTCCATGGCTTCTTTGATGAATGCTTCGAGGAAAGCGTCAATGGCTTCTTCGGACAGGTCTTCTTTGAAGCCCAGGTTCAGTTCGAAACCCAGCTCCTTCATTTGACTATTTAGCGTGGCATGTCATTATCGTCCTAGCCGCTCTGTACCGGGCCTTTCACCCTGTTTTGTACGATAACAGAAAATGACGATTATCAAAAACATCCTCGCCATCCGAAATCACCCTTTCAACGCCATCGATGCCGCAGTAGTGGAGGTAATCCTCGAAGGCCAGGAAATGGTACGCAGCACGATGAAGAACTCTAAGAAGAGCTACACGATTTCTCTCGATCTGAGCTTGCTGGAAGGCTACTGCGACCTGACTGACCAGCGGATCACGATGGAGACACTACGAAGCCCAGCGATCGAGACAATCATGCAGGGCTTCACGAAAGCTGTTGCGGGGAAGGAGCTGATCGACCTGTCAATAAAAGCTGGGCGCAAGCCCTGCCGGAAGATCTACTACGCACTGAATGCTGCGAGAAAGAAGTACCCTGACTTTCATCCTGTCGAGTGGGACTTCGCTCAATACCATCCAGATCCTGCAATCTGTCATGCGATCGCATCAGCCAGTGATGATAAACGTTGGTACTGGGAGGGCTGGTACCTTAAAGGTAAACTAGACGGTAGGGACAATGTATACCCGCGCCTGGCTCAGCTAGTGATTCCATACGGCCACGAATTTATTAGATCAATTGATGCTGAGCTCCAGAATCACTATCTCGATCGAACCAACTCATTCAGCGTAGAATGGAATCATATGTTTGACTATTTGAGCAAACATCATTCTAGCTGGCCACTGCATAAATTCCAGAATGAATCAGGCGTAAGAAGTTTTATGGCTGCATTCACTCACGCTTATTTTACCGCCGCAAAAAAGGCAAATAAAGACGGCAAGGTTCAAATCAAAAACTGGGGAAAATTCCTAAATTCGGTTGAAGAATGTCTCTGCAAGACTAATATTTGGTGTACTTTGACAGCACCAATCAAACGTCCGCCGCCGCTAAAAAAACATCCGTCAGAGACTAAAACCAAGCAACATGACAATGGAATGCTCGTTCAAGAAAAACTTCTTACCGACATTCCGCTGCATGTCACTGATGCGGAAGCTGTAGAGATTTTGTTTTTTCATATCAAACGAGACGTGGCCACAGTCCGTGGGTGGGCAGCTGCGCAATATGAAGATCTTAAAGCTCGGTATACACGTCGAATCTCGCTTGCTCAGGAAGGCCAGCCTATTATGCGGCCACACGCTGATTACGCCTATAAAAATTATAGCCTAGCCGATATTTGCACCACGCTGGAAGATACTGCATCCACGGTACGCCAAGAATACCTTTGCAAAATTTACAACTACCAAACCGGCGAAAACTTCGGCGCTATAGAGCTCGCCCATACTTTCGGCTTCCCCACCGCTCACAGCCTCCTCCCGTTACAGTGTTTGCTTGTGCTTGAGCACCCGGAAATCACTACCGAATTCCTGAAGAGCTTTGAGCTTTACAACGCTCACGGCCAACTAACTGGTTTCGATAAGGAAAACCGCCTACTGATTGGCTATAAAGATCGAAAACAACCTGAAGTTCGAGAACAAATCATTGAGCTAAATGATTATACGTATACTATCGTGACGGATATCATTAACTTCACCGCCCTGCCTCGTCGCGGCCTCCGCGCAGATAATGACGACGCGTGGAGGTACTTGTTCCTCACAACCGGGAGAGCCTTCAAACCCTTTAAGATTGCGGGCATTCCTGGCTGGAATGAAAGCGAGTTCGAAGGTGTTAGCGGGCTCCGTGAGCGGTTGATCAAGGAATTTAGTCCTCACAGCGACCTACCAGAGGGGGAGTTGGTCGAATTCATCAAGAGGATTCGCCTCAAAAGTATCAGGGCGTCGCGAGCTGTGGAGGTGTTTCTTCAGACAAAGAGCACCGATAAAATGTCCAAAGCTCTGGGGCATGAGCGCTACTATCCGGACTTGCTGAGCCACTATCTTCCTGATGCCCTGCTCGCGTTTATCAAAGCGCGCTGGATCAGGGTCTTCCAGAAAGCGCTCGTATGCGAGGCGATGAAGGATAGCCCTTACTTATTCCGTGTTACTCAGTTCGCGACCATGGACGAACTCGACACCTTCCTGGAAAACCATCGAATCAAAGAAATCCCCTCCCAGGCCGCAGATCCCGAGCGTAAAGCACAGGTTGAACAGGTAGAGAAGAGCGAGGCCATACTCTCGGTTGGGGTTCCGTTTCTCGCGTCGCTGCTCTCCCTGGAGGCCGCCGTTTCGGCGTCCCTTGATCGCGCCCGCGTGTGTGGTAAGGCCGAGTACTGGGCGTCCCTAGCAGACAAGATCAAAACTGAAATTCTCGGTGGCCGCAGAGCTGAACTCAAGAAATACCTGGTAGCAGCAATGAAGCTCGTTGACCCAAGAAAGATGGAGGCTTTGATCTATGTCCCTGCGCACTGGTCGTAACACCTCCAACCAAGCTCAAATCTCTAAAGACCAGCAAATCTCCAAAGACCATCAACCGTCCAACCAGCGTGCCAATGCAGCAATCATCCTGCAAAGGACGGGATACGAATTTCTGGACGATATGGATCATGAAGACGATCCGGAAGGGACTGTTGCCCCTCATACCACCGCGCCCTGGCTGCACAGCGATTTCGATGAGCCTGTATGGAAGATTCAGGCCGCTTCTGAAAAGGCGATGGAGCTCGATTGGTCAGTCGTGCTGTGGAACGACAGTGCACTGACCGATCCTGAGAATGATGTGCTGTTACGGTCACTCAAGCATCTGTTGATTATCGGCGCCAACGGTGTCAACCAGGAGTTCTCCTCGTTGGCCCCGCAGAGTATGACGGTGAAGATCTCGTACACCCTGAAGCTGATCGACTACCTGTTGATCAACGCGAAGGATCTAGGTTTAGTGGATTTCGGCTTGGGCGACCTTGATCGCGATAGCCTCAAGGGCATCCTGAACAACCTGTCCAAGTCTCCGTGGTCTGAGGAGTCCATCTACGCATGGCGCGAGCGCGCATCGGCGTTTTGCGTGGCTGAACTCAGCAAGCTCACCAAGTCGGTGGAGCATGCAATGTATGCGAAATATCCGAGCATGCTGGTGGTGAGCGACGACAGTGCGGAAGACATGCGAATCGATGTTGCTGCGTCTGACATTCCACGCCTGCGTGCGGCGCTCATGCACGAGGGCATGTATTACGGCAACTCCAATCAAGGATACAGGGCCAGCTCAAAAGCGATTTCGGGTCGTATCTATACGGGTACGCTTCGAGGCCGCCAGACCCCGAAATCTGCGCTGGAGGTATTGGCGTTTTATCCCCACGAACAAGCGTATAAGCGTGAATTTCCGGGCGTTCGTGTGACGACCGGGGAGGCTGTAACGCTTAGCACCACCACTTATAACAACTACCGCTACACCTTGGTTGGCAGCGCCGTCCTCAGTACGTTGGGCCTGCCCTCTCCGACCGATATCGATCAAATCGCCGATTACGTGCCACAGCTGAGTACTCCCGCACGCTTCAGAAGTGTTCCCTCAGCAAACCTGCTGAAGCTTTTTCGCAAGAGCATGGAATTTCACGTGGAGCACGGCAGGAAGATCCTGAACGGCTTCATTCGCGTGGCGGCTCACTGTCAGCGAGAGAACAAGCCCATGTCGCACTTAACTGATGCGGAGCTACAGCAGATCATCGGCCCGGAGCTCGTCGACCTAGGCGTGAGACGTCTGGGCCTTTCGAGCAATCGTCTTTCCAAGCCAAGCCTGATACGCAAATCCAGCCGAGATAAGTACTTCCAGAGCTTACGGGCGAATCGAGGATTGCTTGAGCTGGTATACGTATACCTAGGCAGTGTTCAGCTGACTGTAGGGACAATCATGGCTCGGCGTGTCGACGAACTGCTGACACTGGATGCCTCGAAGTGCCTCGACGCGAGCAAATCCTGGCTCATGTTCAACCTCGCTAAATCGTCACGTCGTGCCCTGGGCATCCGGCAACGGGAGTCACGGCCCATCGATGCCATTGCGGTGGAGATGATCGAAGAGCTGCGTCGCTTCCAAAGGCTTCTCAAGCGCTTTGGCGTTATCGATGACATGACTGATCTGTTCGCTACCCCTTCCTCGATGGGATTCTCGGGTTTGCAGGACTGCACGATTTACCTTTACAACCGCCACCTTGATTTTGCTTGCGATTACTTCGAAAGCGACCTCAACGCCGAGGGGCAACGCTACTACGTGCGCCAGCATCAACTGCGACGCTTTTTCGCGATCATGTTTTTCTACACGAACAGCTTCGGCGAGCTGGATACGCTGCGTTGGATGCTAGGCCACCGAGACATCGAGCATGTCTGGCACTATTTGACCGAATGCTTGGAGCCCGGCGACATACGGGCAGCGGGCGCACGTTATTTCACGGATTTGGCGAAAAATGACCGCCTTGAAAACTACCAAACGCTGCAGGAGCTGCTGGCTGCCGAGTTTGGCACAACGTCGTTCAAACTCGTGGATGAAAAGAGGATTGAGGACTATCTGCAGGCCATGCTCGAAGAGGGAAAAGCCCGAATCGAGCCTCACTTCTTCAACGACGAGAGCGGCCAGGCCATGAAGGTTCTTTTCATCGTCAGCTAAGTGGAGGGTCAACAGTTGGGCGGAACAGTTATCGAGACAATCAGTAATCCGCCCTACTGTTGACATGACCAGCCAGCCAGGGACAAGACTGGTGAGATAAGCAGATTACGGCACCGCTGTACCTAGTAGATGTGTCGGGGAGAAAGAAATGACTACATTGAGCAAACGCGAGCTAATCGACCGATCCATCGAAGGTATTTTTGCCCTTCTTTACGAAATAGCCCGCACGCCCGCCAGCTACGTTGGCAACGAGCGAATTATTGAAGCGCTCAAAAGCCAGGGCAACCTGTGCACCCTGGACATGGAGTCGGAGATTCAGGGTAAGCCGTTGCGTATCCAGCCTATCAGTTTGAATACCCTCAAAAAGAGGCTTTCCGACAATGGGCCTGATCGGGATTTTGCACTCTTGGACAAGCTGAGGGTGCATGCTCAACAGGCTATCCTCGGCGTCAATGATAAACAGGCAGAACCAAAGAAGCGATCACTCAACGGCTTGGAGGATCAGATTGCTGATCTCGAAGAGTCTGTCGCTTCTCTTCACGCTGTCAATATGGTGTTGGTACAGGCGTTGGAGGTTAATCGCAGAGACCTGATTAGTCTCTTAAGTATGACCAACGCGGGCCTGCGCCAGTCTAAAACTCAGAAAGCCATCGATCGAATAATAAAGATTTTGAGCATTAATCCCGCCCCATTCGACGATGTGACAATTCTATCCATGCATAAGCATTTGCAGGTGGTGCCCAATGGCAAAACGAATCGTTAACTACCCGGAATCGTCTCAGCTGTTCACGCCCATCCCTAAGCTGAGGCTTTATGACTATATGTCGAATGACACGCTACAGACCGTGAACGGCAACATGATTTCGTTCATGTCCTGGCCCGACGGTTCGCCTTGCCTACAAGCCAATGCCTATATGATCCAGTTACGCATGCAGTCTGGCCGTGGGGGGCATGGCCCGTCGAGGTCAGGAACCAAAGGAGGCACGTTTGGACAGTACGCTGGCCAGTTGAGTCATTTAATCAGATTCTGCTACTACAATCGCTTGAACTTCATCGCGCTATCTGACGACGATTTTTGCCATTTCATATACGGCCTTCGCAAGGAAACTTGGAAAAACAATCCCGCCAAGCGCAAGCGGAATGAGCGAACTATCACAGATATCGGACGTAGATGTTTGAGCTTTCTTGCCCACGTAGGAGAAATGCACGGTATTCACAATTTTGTGGGCGTCGGAGGAACCATTGCGGTTGAAATGGTGGACTCGACAAGTTATCGGAATGGTAAAAGTTATAAACACTCAAGCGTTCACCATAGGTCATTCAGGACGCCGGGTGCGAGAAAGAGTCGTAGCCCTATCGGTGAAGCCACGGTCGAAAAGCTCAGGAACACTATTGACGAGATGTCCACATCAGAATTTCTCTGCCGCCGCCGGCATGTGATGATCTCATTGTTTGAAGAGATGGGCGCCCGTCGGGCCGAAGTCCAGCCGATTACAGTGTCTCAGGTGATTGCAGCCAGCAAGGCCAAGATGCCGGTGGTTCATGTCCAGACCCTGAAGAAGGGAAGAACAGGTGTGACACGGGAGCTTGAGCTCAGCCCGCTATTGATCGACGAGCTGATGGACTACATCCGTATTGATCGGCGCTCGATCATGAAACGCTTCAAAGGAATTCCGGATCACGACTTCCTGTTTGTCACTGAGCGAGGTGGTCGGCCTCTTGGGATCGACACCATCACGACGGAGTTCTCGAATATTCGCCGTGCAGCGGGTATTGAGGAGCAGGCATGCGCGCATCTCTTCAGACACGCCTATTGTACGCACATCGTCGCCCAGCTAATTGCCGAGACCGAGGCACTCAGCCCCAATTCGTTTAGGCAAACGCTGATGACCAACAAGATGTTGGCAGAACGCGCCATGGCCAAAACCGGACACGCGACATTGGAAAGCTTGCTGGATTACGTTGACGCAGCCTTCAGAAAGAAATCCAAATACGAGCAGATCATTCGAAATGTCGATATGGCAAGGGCATACGAGAGCTTCGAAAAGCGTAGGAAACGGCTTTTGGAGGACTTCAAGAAAGGGAAGCTCACCAAAGAAGACTACATTGAGCGTGAGGAGGCTTTGTCGAGCGCTATGGATCGCGCACTGGAGGCTGCATGACCGACCGCTAACCTGGGCACAATACTTTGGTCAATTCCGGCTGGCTTTCAGGTGGACTTTCCATCTGGAGCAATCGCGGATCCACCAGCGGGTGAGCGGGTGAGCGGGTGTGCCTGGCCAGGATATCCGACTGATTGACCTGTATCCGCTCTAGGGCCTCGCGTGTGGAGATCAGGTCAAAGCCCCAGGCCGCTCGCAAACCTCATATCCCTTGCAAGCCGCATATCCCTCGCAAATCTCATATCCAAAGCTCATGGCAGCATGTCACTGGGCCTTCGATCGACCAAAGCCACGGTCATCACATTCCATCAACAGCCCAAGATCATCCCGCACTACAGCCCACCCGCCTCAACTACACGCCCCCGACACGACTCTATGAAGATGAGTAGCGGCTGTATCTGAGTAGGTTTGCAGCCCCCTCCCCGATCAGTACACTGGTGGCCCATAGCCAGGCAGCCTCGCTAGAGCTGCCCGTGGCACCAAAGCTCAGCCGTATCGCCTGGCACAAAGACGTCACCACATCGTCGTGACCTCGTTATCACGTCGTCGCCAAGGCGGCCAAGCGGGTTTCATGCTCGATAGGATGATTTGAACCAACGTTGAGATAAGGGAGTTTTATGGGTATCAAGATGGATCACGCCTTCGACCAGAACGGTGATCGCTGGGAAGCAGATACCTACACCAAGGGCACCGGCGCTGAGCCTTTGCAATGCAAATGCGGCACCCCAGTCGCTCATAACCCACCGTACACCCGGGAAATGTATGACAAATCTGTTTTCGTCCAAGGTTATTTTCGTCTCTATCCCAAAGGTGCTCATGCCGCGAATTGTCGTTTCGGGGTGGACGAGGAAATTAACGACATTGCCAGTACCTCCGAAGATCTGATCGAGAGCATCCAGCACAATCGATACCGCATGCGGCTGGTGATGATCAAAGAAGCCTTGGAAACAGGTGGCCGTAACTTCGCGGACGATGGAGGCACCCGGGCCACAGCGGGTCGGACTTACACCCATAACCCAAACCTTCTTCCCGCCTACATCAACTCTGCCAAGCGAGCCCTCAAGCTTCGCGCGCTCTGTGACAACGACCAGGACATCGAACAGCACCTGGAGCTGGTGTTTGAAGGCAATGTGAAGGTCGCCTGGAATCAGTTCTATTTCGAGGCTGAGCGCCACGCAGAGGCGTATTACGCGGTGTCGCACAACGTCGTACAACACCCCATTGCGATTCAGGGCGCCGTGAGCAGCGTCAGGACTGAAATCAGGGGTGACAAGTCCAAGAACGTCATCAATCTGCAAATGAACAAATTCCGGGGCGATCCTGAAGACTCGGAAAATGGCGTCGGCCTTGAGGTGAGCATTTGGGCCAAAGATCCGGCCTGGCTCAAAGGCATTGAGAAGGACGATGAAATCGTTGTGTTGGGCATGTGGAAACCTTCCAGTACCGCACCCGAGAAATCGCCCAGGGAGGGACGCTTCAAAACCCTCACTAAGCGCAGATTGACCTTGAACCTAGTTCTGAAGGCTCAGGTTTCCAAAATCGATCAATGACCTTTTCACGACAAAGACGGCGCCGCACAAGCCAACGTCCGCATGCATCAGGAACCCTCATGACCAGTCAGACCCTTTACATCATTGGCAACGGCTTTGATCTTCACCATGGCCTTCCCACCGAATATTGGCGATTCAAGAACTACTTGGAACAGGTGGATCGGGAGGTGTACGACTGGGTCGAAAGCTACATCGCCATCGACGACGACTGGGCGGAGCTTGAACTTTCGCTTGCCGACCTGGACACCGAGGGCATTGTCACCGAACTGGAGGGCTTCCTCGTTCCCTACTCGGCTGAGGATTGGAGCGATGCTGGCCATCACGACTTTCAGTACGAAGTGGAGAAGGTCGCGACCGGTTTGTCGGCTGGGTTGCACCAACACTTTGCGAACTGGATCAGATCCATCCCGATGCCTGACCGCGATCAGGTGCCCCTACTGCTGACCTCCCTGGACAAGGATGCGGCCTACCTGACATTCAACTACACCAGCACGCTGACGAAACTGTACGACATTGCTCCAGAGAACATTCTGCACATCCATGGTGAGGGCGAAGACGAAAGCTCTGATCTGGTGCTTGGTCATGCACGGGCAGTCGCTGATCGCTCGTCGCTCCAAGACGGGGTGGACGAGAACACTGATACCCGGTTTGCGGAGGCGATGGGCATTCTGGATGACTATTTCGAGAAGACTTTCAAACCGAGCGCCAAGATCATCGAGCAGCAAAAGCCTTACTTCGAAGGACTGAAATCGATCACTCAGGTCGTCGTCCTCGGCCATTCCCTTTCCAAGGTGGATGAGGCGTATTTCCTGACGCTCGTTGAAGCCTTGCAGGCTCGCCCGCGTTGGACAGTGGCGGTTAGGTCGCTCGACGAGAACCCGAGCAAAGCAGCGTGCCTCATCGATTTCGGTGTGCCCAGCGAATCCATAGACTTCAAGCTTTGGTCGCAACTGTAGTCAGCCTGCATCAATGCTTGCGGCCATCTATTGATAGCCAAAGCCATGCCCGACCTGCGCCTGACATCAGGTGCGTCAGTTCGGCGGAGTGTGACCTGCCCAGGCGTCTGCCCCCGAGGGGCATTGATAATTGATATAGCCCCAACCTCTGGTATGCACAGTACTGACGAAGAAAAATGAGCATTCGGTTGGTCTTCCTTCTCCATCAAATCGCCCTCGACCTCGGCCTGTAAACTAAATTTTTGACCTATTAACCAACGCGGTTTACACATCAAAAAAAAGGTTTACAGGGTAGTGAGCGGCGAAGCTCTGCTTGGTGGTGGTATCGACGCGACCGCCCGCGTCCCACGATGAATAATCCAGACGGCCTGCCTTATATGCCCGTGTCCATTCACCGGCCCATATCAACGTTCACATGGACATTTTGCGCTCAAACCTGAACATCACCTCGTCCAACCAATGGCGGTACGCCGCCGGCGTGGCAGGAATCAACAAGCTCCGCTCTTCCAGCTTCTGCTCAGATCGGAACGGCAACGAAACGCTGTTGGAAGATGAAGCCGGAGGCTCAGCCAAGAGCTTGTGGTCAACCCCAGTCAGGCTGATCTGGAACCACCCACTCTTCCCATCGCACAGCAACCCGAATGCAGCTTCAGCACCTGCTCTGACCCTGGATGGCGATAGGTAATACGAGTCCATGATGCCTCGCGACGCCGAAGCGTTGGCCAGTGAAATAGACAACCAGCACAACCCACTCTCATGGTGCCGCCACTTCACATCCGGGGTATCAATTCCCGTCTGATAGGCGCTATCGAAGTCCTTGTAGCCGCCTTTGATCGAGCCAAGCCCAGCCTGGCACAGCTTGAGGAAGAATGGATCGTGTTGAGCATGGGCGGCGCGCAACGTGCCGAGGGTTTCAGGCTGAGGCAAGAACGCTACCTCCAGGCGAGCTTCGTGGTCATAGCCAACCCGCCGGCCATTGCCATCTTTCTGCTGCAAGAGCTGTACGAACTCCTGCTCCGAGATGGCCTTACGATCCACGGAGAGTTGATTCAGGCCCTGAACGATCCCGTCTGATAGCTCATGCTGATCAGAGAATGTCAGCCGGAACAGGCCATCGAGGTAGTCGGAGACTTCCCGAGAAAACGCTCTCTGGCGCTCTTCCATCTCCACTGTTTGGAGAAAAGCCAGGATAGGCTTGCCGGTCGTCTTCGCTCGCCGAAACTCCTGTTGAGTGACTGACTCACCAGTGACAGTTTCGTAGCCGAAATTCGCGCCAAGGATCAGTACCACGACATCAGCTTGGTCGATCTCAGTCATGCACGCATGCTGCGAAGAGTAAGGACGTGCACCGAATTCCTCGCACATCACTGGCGTGTGCCCCAGCAGTGTGATCGCCTTCCTAGCTGCAGCCCGGTACTGCTCAAACCCTCCAACCACGGAGCTCACGAACACCTTCATAATGATCCCCCAACTTGTCGCCAACTGACGGCCTTAGGGGACTACTGTATGTCCTAACAGCAGTCAGTGCCAAGCACTCGACCTGAGCCAAGTAGCCCCCAAATTGGCGGGTGATCAGTCCTTCCCCACCTGCAGTGAACAGAGCTTTCAACAAGCAAACCCATGCTCGATCTGAGTCAGCACCTCGATCACCCGTTCCAAGCCTTCCTGGTCTTTCACGAAGTCGATAGGTGCCTCGCCACCGAATAACTGACTAGGCGTCGACAGCCATGCTGAGGCTTTGGCCCTGTCGCCAAAAACTTGCTCAGCTTTCTGCCACACCGCATCTAAATTTTGCACACGCCACCTCGCACTTCCGAGCTCGCCATCATCGTGCGAGCCTGGTCTGTTCTGTGATCACGGAAGGTCATGCAGCCAGGAAGAGCACCATGACTCCAGCCTGGCCAACCTTTAGACGCATGCTGCCCATGACTGATCAGGTCATCCAAGAGTATCAAGCGCCTCTCCCTGATGCGACCTCACCAATCTGGTAGATAGCACCAGAAGACGCTGAGCTTCACGTCCATGTGAAGGGCCACCGGGGTATGTACATGATGATGTCGACGCTTAAGATAAGGGGGCTTAGGCCCCCTTTTGAATCAAGCGTGCTCGGGCTCTGCTTTATAAAATTTTGCATTGGAGGGTGGGAGTTGGCGTCCCAGAATCATATCTGCGGCTTTTTCGGCGATCATGATGGTTGGAGCATTGGTATTGCCGTTAGTCACCTCAGGCATCACCGACGCATCGACCACTCTCAAGCCGCGAACCCCCTTAACGCGAAGCTGCCCGTCGACAACCGCATCACTGCCGCTCCCCATCTTGCAGGTACCGCAGAAGTGATAACCACTTTCTGCATGGTCGCGGATGAAGTCATTAAGGCCCTCGTCATGCATCGCGGTTTTGAGCGGTTTCAGCATCTTCCCGCGATACGGTTTGAAGGCATCCTGCTCCATGATTTCGATGGTCGAGCGAATGGCGTTCCTTGAATCGATCCAATCCTGCTCATGGGTCAAC
Organism: Pseudomonas sp. B21-021; assembly: GCF_024749205.1. Classification (NCBI taxonomy): domain Bacteria; kingdom Pseudomonadati; phylum Pseudomonadota; class Gammaproteobacteria; order Pseudomonadales; family Pseudomonadaceae; genus Pseudomonas; species Pseudomonas sp. B21-021. The sequence continues at coordinate 2,087,810 of NZ_CP087192.1, read as the reverse complement.
CAGTTGGGCTGAATCAGAGGCGCATCCTCAGGATTAGCGGAGGCAAGATTGAGCCATCCTCGGCTCATTGGCCGTTGCGGGCCAAGGTGCACCTGGTAGCTGTGGCCTTCAGCAGCCATCCGCCCGCTGTACTCTGCAGCAACCCCAACAAAGTGGCACTGAACATCCGGCCAAGGCTTATCGGGAGTGGAGCGCAAGAAGCCCCCCGCCTCGAAGAAGTTCGAAGCACCCAAGCCAGTGTGCTTCGCAAGCCACTCAGCACCAATGGCCGCTTGCCTATGTAGCTTCAACTCCTTGTAATACGACACGGGCTTAAGACAGTCGTAGGCCACGATGTATTCGATATGATCACCGAGGTTCCGGCCTACACCAGGTAAATTGCACACCACCGAAATGCCGTGTTTTTTGAGCTCGTCCTCTGGCCCTACGCCAGACAGCATAAGCAACTGAGGCGATTGGATGGCGCCCGCAGACAAGATTACCTCGCGATCACAACGAATCACCTGTTCGTTATTTTCACTGCGCAGAGCAATGCCAACGGCTTTATCTCCTTCAAATACCACGCGTCGCACCAGCGCCCCTGTGATAACCGTCAGGTTCGGGCGCTTCATCGCTGGGTGAAGATACGCACGAGCTGCACTCTCCCTTACCCCATTGTGAACGGTCATATCCATACGCCCGAAGCCTTCCTGGCGATACGCGTTCTGATCATTGACGTGAGCATGCCCTGCTTCCTGGGCCGCCTCAAGGAACACCTGATAAAGCGGGCTCGCGCCAAATCCCTTGGTCACATGAAGTGGGCCAGAGCCACCCCGATACTCGCTTTCGCCCTGATCGTAAGTTTCAGACTTTTTGAAATATGGAAGGCAGTGAGCGTACGACCAGTGAGCGAGCTCTGGATCCGAAGCCCAGTTATCGAAGTCCATCGCGTTACCACGGATGTAGACCATACCGTTGATGGTCGATGAGCCGCCCAACACTTTCCCCCTGAAGTAGGGTACGCGGCGGTTGCGAAGCTCAGGCACCGGCTCAGTTAGGAACTGCCAGTTGTAAGTTTTCCCCACCAGCGGATACGTAAGAGCAGCTGGCATTTGAATGCGGAAATCCCATTTCCGATCAGGCCCACCCGCCTCGATGACCAGCACCTTGACGTTGGGATCTTCACTTAGACGGTTCGCCACAACACAACCCGCCGAGCCGGCGCCTACGATGATGTAGTCGTACCCGCCACCCTTCACTGCACTCATTTCGCTCACCTTTTTATTCGATTTTTCAACTGCCAGATCGGCAACACACATCAGCAATTTGCGCCCTGAAGCTCGCCGAGCTGCATCGGTATTTGACGAAAATTCGGTACCTTTTACGGAACCGCCATGCGGGCCGTGACAAAGGGCCTCTCCAAGGCGCGCCAAAATTGCGCGAAAACCGGTGAAATTGCACCGTTTTGGCCAGGATCCTGTCTGACATGCCACGATTCAGGATTGCCTGACCGCCTCTTCAAACTACCAAGCAAAAAAGCGCTTGTCTAAAAATATTTGTGGACGTAGATTTAAAGGCAGCCCAGCGTTGCCTGCGGCTCACAAAAATAAGAGGCATGAAAATGACAACGATCAACATCATCGGACGTGTCGCAGTGGTGCCAGCCGAAAACCCCATCTATGCGGGAGAATCTGAGGCGAATCATGGCTGCTGTGATGTGCGCGAAGAGTCGGTCAGGGACGTCCAACACTGCGAATCGAAAATAAGAAAAACAGGCTCTGCAAGCAGCCTGACCCAGCAGGTCGAGCGCTGCTCTTCCAATGCTCTCCTTCCCTTTCTGCCCAGGCAGCCTCTACGGCTGAATTTACTTACGCAAACGAATGCTCAGACTGGCTGACCCAGCGGTACGGCGTCCGCACTTGCATCAAGTCCAAACTTACCTTGGCGGCACCTCAGCATAGACGGGGATAAAATCTATGAGTTATTCAGAACCTGCAGGGCTTACCATGACAGCCCCTCGACAGCTCGAATCAGCGCAGCGCCTGCGCGGCAATCTCGGCACGTTCGATATCGTGTTCACCGTGCTGGCCTACAACGCCCCCCTGACCATCATTATTGGGTTGATCCCTGTGATTATTGGCGTGGGCAACGGTCTAGGCGCCCCCCTCACTTACTTGGCGGCGGGCTGTTTGATGCTTCTCTTCGCCGTCGGCTTCACAACGATGGCCCGGCACGTGCCCAATGCAGGAGCGTATTACGCGTATATCACTGCTGGTCTGGGTCGTTCTCTAGGTCTAGGCAGTGCTTTCATGGCCATCTTGGCTTACACGTTCATGCTGATTGGGGCATATCTCTATGTCGGGGTGACGTTCTCGACCATCTCACTCTCGTGGATCGGTCTGGAGAAGCTGCCTTGGTGGCAGTGGTCGCTCGGGTTTGCGGCCATCGTGGCGGTGCTCGGCCACTTCCGCATATCGCTTTCCGCAAAGCTTTTGTCCTTGGCCCTCGTTTGCGAAGTGATCATCACCTTTGTCTGGGAAGCCGCCGTGTTCCAAGACGGAGGAGCCAACGGCTTATCAATGTCGTGGCTGACCCCGGAAGCACTGACCTCCGGCTCGATTGGCTTGGCAGTACTCTTCGGTGTTACGTGCTTCGCAGGTTTCGAAGCCACTGCTATCTTTCGTGAGGAGGCCCGCAACCCGGAAGTCACCATTCCCCGGGCCACCTACATTTCGATTATTGCCATGTCGGTGATGTTCGCCTCAGCTACCCTGTGTTTCATCTTGGGATGGGGGCCGGAAGCAGCTCTAGATAAGTCGATCAACGATCCATCCAATGCCGGCATGGCTGTCGTTGAGGCCTACTTGGGGAACGTAGGGGTCAGCATCGTCCACACGCTGGTCTGCACCAGCATCTTCGCCTGCGTACTCGCGATCCACAACATCCTCGCTCGATACATCTACTCCCTAAGCGTTGACGGCGTTTTGTTCAAATCACTGAGCACGGTGCACCCATCTCATGATTCGCCATATCGCGCCTCGGGAATGGTTGCTGTCATTACTGTAGCCAGTCTGCTCGCCGCCATTTATTCAGGTGTAGAGCCCTACTCGGGTTATGCCTCACTCGTCGGCATCGCCGGTTATACACTGCTGATCCTCCAGATCCTGACCTCGGTCGCGGTCATCGTGTTCTTCATCAAGACCCCGAAAGGAGTGAGTGCGATGAAGACCAAGGTAGCTCCAGCGCTTGCACTAGTCGGTCTATCAACGACCGCCTGGTTAGCGACCGAGAACATCGGTTTGCTCACAGGTAGCGAAAGCGTAGCCATGATCTTACTGGCATTTCTCTTCGGGTCTCTGATGTTCGGCTGCGTCTATGCCCTCTGGCTAAAACGCTCCTCGCCACTGGTTTACAGAGCGATAGGACGTCAGGAGATCTGACCCGTCGCAGCGGGCTGCGATCGACTGCAGCCCAACAACGCCACCTAGGAATGGAAGTTAAGCAACATGCAGAAGTACTCGACATTCTTCATCGGCGGGCAGTGGGTAGCACCTGCGTCGCCCACCCCCTCGCTACTCGCAGTGATTGATCCCGCGACAGAGGAAGCATTCGCCGAAATCGCGATGGGCACAAAAGAAGACGTGGATCTCGCCGTCCAAGCAGCTTCGGAAGCATTCGATACGTTCTCCAAGACTACTGTCGAGCAGCGAATTAGCTTGCTGGATGGCATTCGACGCGGTTTGGAGGCGCGTCGTGAGGACATTGCCCAGGTCATCAGCCGTGAAATGGGCGCGCCGATCACGTTTGCTCGCGAAGCACAAACCTTTACTTGCATCGCTCACGTAGAAGCGATGATCGATATCCTCCGCACGTATAAATTCGAGGAATCGCTAGGCACCACGCAGATCCTTAAAGAGGCTATCGGGGTGGTGGGACTGGTTACACCGTGGAACTGGCCTCTCAACCAAATCATCTGCAAAGTAATCCCTGCGATCGCCGCCGGTTGCACTGTCGTGCTCAAGCCCAGTGAGATTGCTCCTCTCGATGCCATCATCTTCGCCGAGATCCTTGACCAGGCCGGCGTCCCTGCAGGGGTATTCAATCTGGTAAACGGCGATGGGCCAACGGTAGGAGACGCCATTTCCCGCCACCCGGATATTCACATGGTGTCCTTCACAGGTTCCACCCGCGCAGGCATTCAGGTGGCCAAATCGGCTGCAGACACTGTAAAGCGAGTGACCCAGGAGCTTGGCGGAAAATCTGCAAACATCATTCTGCGCGAAGCAGACTTGGAGCAGGCTGTTTCCACAGGTGTCGCCATATGCCTCAGCAACAGCGGGCAATCCTGCGACGCTCCTACCCATATGCTCGTTCCTGCTGAACACTACGAACGGGCCTTAACGATCGCAGCTAAGGTCGCGAATGAAGCCGTGGTTGGTCTTCCAAGCGACCCTGCAACCCAGTACGGCCCGCTTGCCAGCCGCATGCAGTTCGATAAAGTCCAGACGCTGATCGAATCTGGTGTAAAAGAAGGCGCCCGCCTGGTCGCCGGCGGCCTGGGTCGCCCTGACCATCTGCAGGTCGGCTTCTATGCTAAGCCGACAGTCTTTGCAGACGTAACTTCAGACATGGCGATTGTTCGTGAAGAAATTTTCGGCCCCGTGCTGGTGATCTCGTCCTACGATACCGAGAAACAGGCCATCGAGTTCGCCAACTCCGGTCTCTACGGTCTGGCGGCATACGTGCAATCCAACGACAAAGCAAAGGCCAACTCCGTAGCGAAACAACTGCGGGCAGGTTCGGTGTTTGTAAACTATCCGGATTGGGACGTGATGGCTCCGTTCGGCGGCTATAAGCAGTCTGGGAACGGTCGAGAAGGAGGGCCGCACGCCCTCACAGAGTACTTGGAAATCAAAGCAATCGTTGGCTACGGCGCTTAACCTTTACAACCCTGGCCGGCGCTCGTTTCATGCCCGGCCCTGGTTCTGATCGTTAGCGTCGACCCGGAGCTTGAGTTAGGTAGAATAGGAAACCGGTTCCAATGCATTCCTATGAGGACTCAATGATCAGTGGTGTAAACCATCCCCAACGCCTGACGATGTTTGCTCTGCGCTCAGAGCAGACGTTCGGCGTTGAATCCGTGGTAGCGCGATTGCGCACGGCCATCGATCTCGGGTTTCTTCAGCATGGCGAGATGCTCCCTAAAGAAGCGCTGCTCGCCAAAGAGCTACATGTGACAGCCTTCACGTTAAGAGAAGCACTAGCTCAGCTTCGGGCAGAAGGTATGGTTGATACGAAGCCAGGCAGAGGTGGTGGAACGTTTGTTAACCACGCGTCAAAGCTCGTGAGGGGTAAAGCTACTACTCGGCTGCGAGAGCTATCAGCTGTGACACTCAGGGACTTGGCAGACTGGAAAGCGATGCTTTTGGGGGAGTCTGCAGAGCTCGCCGCTACTAGAGCTTCACCGTCGAACATCGCTCGGCTCGTTGAGTATCAATCTAGGATCGCTGATGCCAAGGATGCTTTGACAGCCTGCCGAGCCCATGCTCGATTTGACGTCGAGCTTGCATCTGTAGCCCAGTCGGTTCGACTGAGCGCTGCAGCACTACAGGTCTACGAAGATTTCGGATGGTTACTGGCCCTGGCCCATGAGGAACAAGAATATACCGATCTGTGCGCTGCCACTGTCGGAGAGGTTCTTGAGAAAGTCACCCAAGGTGAAGGCATCGAAGCCGGGAACGTGGCACGGTCACGGACTCGCGTGTCTTTTGACAATCTCGTACGCTTAAGATTGGAGCTGATTGCCGGAGGCACAGAGGTAATCTTAGGCGAAAAGTTAGAGACCGCATAATGTTGCAGCCGTTGATAGACTCAGCCAGTGCTGTTTTTGATTCAACTTTCGTTGAGTTGGAAAAACTTGCAAGTCGGTTTGAACTCTTGGTTTCGAGTTCGAAGAATACTAAGAAAGGCATCAGTGAATCGGGGCTGTCAAAAATTCGCCCGGACATGGTTCGCTCGCTGACCAGCCTAGAAGTCTATGCATATGCCTTGGGCATCGTCCTTGATGAGGGTGTAATTGAAGATTCGCCGTTCTGGCTGAACTGGATTGAGATCGACTCGGATGGAATCATCCATGACGACTCGAATATTAGGTACCCATGGCGCGGAAATTTCTATGAGTACCCAAATGCTGACTGGATGGTGATCCCCAAGTTCCAGCGGCGCCCAGCAATTGTGGGGCCGTATGTTGATTTCGATAAACACATCATTACGTTAGCAATACCTATCGTCGTGCAAGAGCGATTTCTCGGGGTAAGCGCTGCTGACATCCGTTTAAGTGATTTCGAAAAAATCGTGGCAACCCCGCTTTCGCGCATAGCCCGAGAGTGCCTGCTCTGCAATCACGAGGGACGTGTAGTGGTATCCAATACGGCCAATGCACCAGTAGGGTCTTTAAACCCCGTATATTTGGGGACAGGCGAGCCCGTTTCGGCAACCGGCTGGAGAGCGATCGTCCTGGACTGAAGGGAGTAGCTTGCCGCTTCTCCTCAACGACAGGACATACGTGGCCAACGCCGAGCCAATTTCTTATTACTAGTAATCCTCAACTGCTTTAAGAACGAGCACCAGTAAACGCACGCCCAAAACACTGACTACCGGGTATGACTTTTTTATACCAAGTGTTCATTTAGTGTTTAGGATGCTTTGCTACGCGAGCAGCACCGAACAATTAAAATTTGCCAACAAAAATAAAAGGATAAAACGTGAAGACCAAATTTGGCACTCTCGCAGCTTCGATTTTTAGCTTCTCCCCAAGCCTTGTTAGTGCCGTTCAATTGAACAACGATTTTTCGGTCGCACTGACGGCTGGCGTATTCAGCGATTATTGGTCACGAGGCATGTCGCAGACCAAAGGAGACCCTGCGCTGCAGGCGTCTGCCACGCTTATCCATTCAAGCGGTCTGTATGCGGGCGTATGGTCTTCAAATGTGGACTTCGGCAACGGCAGCAAGACGCGACAAGAAATCGACTATTACGCGGGCTACTTCTGGCAAATATCAGATGATATTTCCTTAGATCTAGCCTACTACAAATATGAATATCCCAAGCAATCCCTCTCAAATTACTCTGAGTATTATGCGAAACTAACCGCATACGGCTTCAATGCAGGGGGATATTACTCAGACGATCTTTTTGATGATCAAAGCTACCTTTACAGTTTTGCAGGCTATACCGCCAATCTCCCCCATGAGATCAAGTTAGACCTCACTTACGGAAAGGTTGATTACAAAGATCCAGTTTTTGTTAATGGCAGCGGGCAAACTCGCGACAGTTATAATTTATGGCTAGCCAAGGTTAGCAAACCACTCTATGGCTTCGTATGGTCTGCCGCGTACGGTGATACAGATCTCTCCCGAAAAGAGTGCATGAGCTTCAATGGTTACGACGACATTTGCTCAAGCACGGTTATTTTCGGCGTCGAAAAGTCGTTTTGAACTGAATGGGAGGGCATTTTTTGCCCTCCCCCTCCTCTACGCCATGATGTTCGCCCAAGTTTCTTAATCGCCGCCCACAGTCCAAAGCCCACAATTGCTTCGATCCAGGGCGCATAGCAAGAGCACTGCATGCCTCGGTGCACACCGCGCCTAGGTATCTAGGCGCGGCACATTCCCTCACACGTTGGCGAAACTCTCGCAGTCGATTCGGACTAACTAAGCCGCCTGGCCATAGAGGGTGGCCCTTGCATGTCCTCCTCAAAGTTCGCAGCTGGCAACTGGAGATGTAACGGCTAACGGGTTTGATACCAAACCAACATGCTCGCTGTGGGATTTCAAGCGTCGGAAATTTCCCAAAGTCCCAGTTGCAGCGGTTTCGGCCCATCCGTGCCGGTTGCGATGGCACCTCGCTTCATGCACAGGTCGAGTTCATGAACCCGTCATGCATATTTTAAAACCTGATGGTATAGTTTTCTGACTCATCGGTACGCGCTAACACCTCATGCAGCCACGCCGATCCTTCTATCGCAGTCAGGCGCTCACATGATTTCTCTGAAGAACATTGAACTGAGATTAGGCACCAAGGTGCTTCTGCAGGACGCCACCGTGACGGTTAATGCCGGTGAGAAAGCTTCTCTTGTCGGAAGGAACGGGACGGGGAAATCAACACTGTTTGCGCTGGTATGCGGCACGCTTCATGAGGAAGCCGGCGAGGTCGACCTACCCCGCCAGTGGCGTATTGCTCAGGTTGACCAGCACATGCCGGAGACCTCGGATAGTGCGACAGACTTTGTGCTCCAAGGAGATACCGTCCTTATGCATGCGAGAGTGGAGGTGGAGCGTGCGACCGCTTGCGATGACGGAATGGCTATCGCACAGGCCTACAGCGACTTGGCTGATGCCGGCGACCATGATGCAACCTCTCGAGCTCAATCCCTCATCCAGGGCCTTGGCTTCAAACTAAGCGACCTTGAAAAGCCAGTGAATAGTTTTTCCGGTGGCTGGCGAATGAGACTACAGCTGGCCAGGGCGCTCATGAGCCCATCCGATTTACTGCTCTTGGACGAACCCACCAACCATCTGGATCTTGATGCTCTGGTTTGGCTTGAGGCATGGCTCAAGAAATATGAAGGCACACTGCTGGTGATCAGCCACGATCGTGAGTTCCTGGATGCGATCACCCAGGTCACCATCCATCTTGAGCATGCGCAACTTAACCGCTACAGCGGTAACTACAGCGCTTTCGAACTCCTACGCGCGCAGAAGCTTGAGCAGCAACAAGCCGCCCATGAAAAGCAGCAGGAAAAAATGCACCATCTGCAAAAGTATATTGATCGATTCCGCTACAAAGCAACCAAAGCCCGGCAAGCTCAGAGCCGTATCAAGGCGTTGGAACGCATTGAAAAAATTAGCGCCGTAGTCGCTGACGCCGAGTTCACGTTCACATTCAAAGAGCCCGACCATCTTCCAAACCCCATGATCGCGATTGACGACGCCGACTTCGGCTATCGGAAGTCCGATGGAGGCCCTGATCGTAGAGTTCTACGTCATGTCCGCAAAACCATACTGGCAGGCCAGCGGATTGGGGTCTTAGGTGCGAACGGCCAAGGCAAATCGACTTTCATCAAGTCCATCGCGCGTGACCTGGAACCCCTTGCTGGATCTATCACAGAGGGAAAAGGGCTGACGGTTGGCTATTTTGCCCAGCAAGAATTGGACGTCTTGGATCCTGAGCAGACTCCTCTCAACCATATGCTGGAGCTGGCGCGCAAATCAGGGCAAACCGGCCAGAGCGCCAGGGATCAGGAGCTGCGGAATTTCCTGGGCACATTCAACATCACCGCAGATATGGTGACCCAAACCGTTGGGACACTGAGTGGTGGCGAAAAAGCACGTCTCGTGCTTTGCATGATCGTCTGGCAGAAGCCAAACCTGTTGCTACTCGATGAGCCGACCAACCACTTGGATCTTGCCACTCGTGAAGCTCTCTCCCTCGCACTTAACCAATTCGAGGGAAGCGTAATGCTTGTAAGCCACGACCGTGCATTGCTTCGCGCTGTCTGCGATGAATTCTGGCTGGTAGGTCGAGGAGACGTAACTCCTTTCGAGGGTGATCTCGAAGACTATCAACGCTACCTCTTTGATGAGTCCAAACGTAACGCTGAGGCTAGACGGGGCGAGCTTCGCGTTGCCGAAACGCACGCGAAAACTACAAACCAACCTCACGTCTCAGGCTCGAAGCGCTTAAAAAGCATCGACCGTGAATTGAAAGAAGTAGAGCAAAGGCTGACTCGGGCACTGGAGAACAAAGATCAGGCAGAAAGTCGGCTATGCCCCATGCTGCCCTACACAGAAGTCCAGGCAATCGCGTTGGAGTTGCAAAACATTGGCAAGCTCATTGGAGAACTTGAAGAGCAATGGTTGTCACTTCAAGACGAAGCTGAAGAATTATGCGTCAGGCACTAGATCGCATTCACACCCATAGGGCACAGACGATAGACCTATAACAAAAAAAATAGTCACTCGTGCGCGCTAGGTTGGCCGCGCACTGATGATTCTTACACCCATTCGAAGAATCAACTGCCGTTCTAAAATAACAAACACAGGGGCCAGAACCAGATGTTTCACAACCTTGCAATCAAAACTAAGATCACCCTAGCTTCTCTAACAATCATTTTGGTTGTCATAAGTCTAATCACTTCCATAGGTATATTAAAAAACTCCGAAAACAACGAACTGATCTACCGCAGTAGCAACAAGATAATCTCTCAGAACATCCAACAAGTCTTGGACTCAAAGTCCGCCGAGCAGACACAGAGGATTAGAGGCACTTTCAATAGCCAGATCGACCTCGTAGAGTTTCTTGCTCACCAGACCGCCTCTATGAAAGCACTCATTATCAACGGAGCTGATGCACGTAAAATCCGCTTAGAACAGAACATTCTGCTAAAGGAGCTTTTCGAGGCCCAACCTAGTATTTTGGGGCTCTGGATCATCATGTATCCCAATCAACTAGGTGAGGACAGCAGCTTCGTCAACGAGTTGGCAGCGGGATCCAACGAAGCAGGCAGATTTTCCAGCTATTGGGTGAGGCCTGATGGGCGATCTGTAAACCTGGCCACAAAAGAAGAGAGCTTGAAAGACTCTACCGTCGGCGAATCCGGTTATCCAGCTAACTACTACATGACCTGCCCAGACACGAATAGAGATACCTGTGTCCTAGAGCCGTTCTACGGTTCCGATTCCGGTACAAAAATTTTGATGACCAGTATTTCGACGCCGATCATCATCGACGGGAAGGTCATCGGAGTCGCTGGTATCGATGTATCCCTCTCGTCGTTGCAGGCAATCGCCGAAGAAGCTAAACGCCAGTTATACGATGGAAAGGGGAACCTAGTCATCACCACTGGTCAGGGACTAATCGCGGCAAACAGCGCTGATCCTAAGTCGATTGGCAAGAAAACGCAGATCCTCACTAATTCAAGCCCCAACACCTCTAATCCCACACAAACCGGGCCACTGAAGGTCACCAAAGATCTGGAGATGAGCAGCACTGCTCCCTGGAAGATCAGTGTAGAACTCCCGAATGAGGTAGCCAGCGCTGACTCACTCGCACTGAAAAAAGCCCAGTCCGATCTTCAGCAAGCCTCTACGGTATTTTCGACATTTATTGCGGTGATCGCTGCCCTAATCGGAGCCGTGGCCATGTGGTTCATCGCAGCAGGTCTCACAAAGCCTATGAGCGGTGTAGCGGCCATGCTGAAAGACATTGCTGAAGGCGAGGGAGATCTTACCAAGCGTTTGCATTACACCAGTAAAAACGAGCTGGGTGAGCTGGTGCGCTGGTTCAACCTGTTCCTGGACAAGTTGCAGCCCACCATTCAGAAGATCCGATCTGCCACCGTAGAGACACGCTCTACTGCGAGCCGGTCAAATCAAATAGCCAAAGAGACCAGCATGGGTATGCAGTCACAGCTGCGGGAAATCGAACAGGTTGCCACAGCTTCCCAGGAGATGAGCGCCACGGCACATGAAGTGGCGGCCAGCGCAGCCAGAGCAGCAAATGCAGCGCAGGGTGCAGATGAGTCTGCGAAGAATGGCCTGCAAGCGATCGCGCGCAGTACGCAAGACATTACCGGACTGGTGGAGACCCTGTCTGCCGCGATGACAGAAGCACGGTCGTTGTCAGAAAATAGCGAAGAGATCGGAAGCGTTCTGGAGGTCATCAGAAGCATCGCCCAGCAGACCAATCTCCTCGCACTCAATGCCGCGATCGAGGCGGCACGTGCAGGAGAAAGTGGGAGAGGCTTTGCTGTCGTGGCGGATGAAGTACGGAACTTGGCCATGCGCACTCAAGAATCCATTGAGCAGATCCGAGAGGTGATTGAACGCCTGCAATCCGGTACTGAGGGCGTGGTCAACTCCATGCAAAGCAGCTATAGCAAGGCCGAAATGAGTCATGAGACGATCCAGGCGACGGCGCGCTCATTTGGAACCATCAGTGAAGCTATCTCTGTGATCAGCGAGATGAACCTCCAGATTGCTGCTGCCGCTGAAGAACAAAGCGCCGTCGCAGAGGACGTTAATCGCAACATCACGAACATCCGGCAGGTCACTGATGAGTTGAGTGTCAGTGCCACAGAGACGGCGGCGATCAGCGACCACCTCAGCTCCCAAGCAGAACTTCAGTTCAGCCTGGCCGAGCAATTCAAATCTTAGAACCCAAGGGCTCTAGCGGGCCCTAATTTTACGGTTTGCTCTCGCTTGCCCCTGCTCACCAGATATGTTGCACCCGCCGCCATGACCTCCAATGGTGAGCCAGAGCAAGGGAATCATTACTGGGGCACCTTCAGCGTCTTGTGCGGTAAAGAAAATCGCTCTACCGAAACAGGTGCCAATTTGGCGACAAGTCTTGAAAACCCCGATGGCCACCCCGACCACCTTTGGAGACACCAGGTCAAGCACGAGTCACGTAACAATCGGGGTGATGCGTACCAATCCAAATGACACCAATGCAAGGCCGGCCATTAGGAAGCCCAGCCCACTGACGATGCCGAGCCTGGAGAAGGTCATCAGCCCCAAGGGGTGATTAACCCGCCGGCGCACAGGAAGAAACTGAACCTGGGTGTAGAGGCGTACGGCTTCGATGGCAAGCTAGTGAAGAAGCTTCACCGGCTGCGCGTTCACCTAGTCGGTGTTGGCGGCGCTGATAAAGGAACCTGTCAACGAAATGGCTATGCAGAAGCTATGATAGTGCAAATTGATCATGGAATTTTTGACTACTGCGGTACAACTGTAGTGACATCAAGGCTTATCTTTGAATCGGACACACAGGGTCTGATCCATTCCAAGGAGGCCGTACGATCTCGGCAGCGAATTTTTTACGACTTCAAACCGAAGCTCTATTTAGAAGTCAAAAGGTAACAGTGACCATCATGTGTGACGCACTCTATTTTGGAGCAGACTAACCGAGGTATAACCGAGCTCTCGAAAAGGGAGAGGCTGCTTGCAGGACTTCACGTTCTCTGTTCGGTAGTTGTTCAGGTTCGATGCGTTCTGTTAAAAAGTTAAGATATGCTTTCGGAAAATAAATGCATCTGAAAATTCCGTTCAAAAAAAAACGGGCTACCTACGCTAATAAATACTAACGCAGGAGCCCTAAAACGAAGATAGAGACTAGCAACGGCAAAATGAGCCTGACCTATATGCTGGTACATAAGGCGGGCAAAAACCCCAAGCTAATATGCCAACGCAGCAGTGATGCAAACTAACAATAACAACTAATATTTTTGTTAATCAACCTCATCAGCCGCTATTTATCAGGCACTTTCGTACCGAGATAAATGCTTTTCATAACGCCCCACGAAAATGGTCGCCGGTATGCATACCGCTGCATACATCAGTCCGGTTAACAACAATACCGACATATATTCGAAGGTTGCAGAACCAATGTCATTGGCGACGCCGACAAGCTCGGGCAGAGCAATAGTGAAGCACAACGATGTAGTTTGCAGGATCACCAGAGAGAAGCCGAGTAGTGGCGGGAGGGCAATCCTCAATCCTTGAGGCAAGATAATGATCTTCAATGCATCCCAGCTGCTTAGCCCTAGGGTGCGAGCAGCCTCTTTTTGCCCCTGAGGCACTGCCCCCAATCCCCCTCGAATGATTTCACTGGTGTACGAACCGGTGCTCCAAGCCAGCGCAAGGATTGAGGCAGTGAAAGAAGACAACGTGAGGCCAGTGCTAGGCAGTCCGAAGTAAAAAAACTGAAGCAATATCAGCACCGGCCCACCGCGCCCTACCTCGATGAAGATGAGCGCGAGTACACGGTTAAGCCGTTTTTTCGATCCTACCCACAGAGCGAATAACAACCCCAACGGAATCCCTATCACTAGGCTAATGGCGGTGACCTGCAGGCTAAGCCAGTAGCCATCCATAAGTTGCGGGAACCACTCAATCCAGCGGTCAATGAGCTCCATTACCGTTCAACCTTTGCACGAAGGTGAATATCAAGCTGTCGCGACAACACGGCCATCAAAATGCTCACAGCGAAGTACAGTAAGCCAGCGATGGCGTACACACTCAGGCCTCGGAATGTCTCCTGAGAGATATGGTTTGCGACCTGAGCCAGTTCAGACACACCGATGGTGGAAGCGATGGCGGTGTCTTTCAGCAAGCCGATACAATAGGTACTCGCCGCTGGAACCGAGATCCGGACTACTTGGGGAACAATCACGTGGACATACTTCTGCCAGGTGCTTAACCCCAGCACCTTGGTAGCTTCGTACTGCCCTTTCGGTACTGCACTCAACGCTCCACGATAGATCTCGGCCATGTTGGCGGATGTGATCAGTGCCAAACCAATGATCGCTGCCACAAATGGGCTTAGCTGAATCACATACTGGCTGAATGCGAAGAAAATAAAGAACAGCCAAACAATTGGCGGAATTGAGCGCAATGTCAGAATGATCGCGATGGCGATACTTCGAATGGTCTTGTGCTTGGAGATCCTCATCGCGCAAATCGGGATCCCCAAGATTGCTCCCACCAGAAACGACCCGGCGGTGAGGGCAATCGTCCAAGGCAAGGCGGCGAGCATCGACGCCAGAATTTGACTTGTTTCCATCACCGATCCCTCACGGCGGTCAGAAACTGTTGTACCCGTGGGTGCTGGGGATTACGCATGACATCGGCGCTGCGCCCTTGCTCGATGATGCCGCCATCAGCCATTACAACCACACGATCGGAGACGTTTTCAGCGAAGCGCATTTCATGCGTCACCACAATCATGGTCATCCCCTCGTTGGCCAGCTCACGCATGACCGCGAGTACTTCCAAACCAACTTCGGGGTCGAGCGCAGAGGTCGGCTCATCGAAGAGCATGACTTCAGGATCGAGCGCCAAGGCGCGCGAAATCGCAATCCGCTGCTGTTGGCCACCGGAGCACCGAGAGGGGTACATGTTGGCTTTCGAGGCCAGGCCTACCCGTGTCAGGAGTTGCATGGAACGCTCGTCAGCTTCCTTGGCGCTGCGTTTCAGCACGCGGCGCTGGGCCAAGCTCACGTTTTCCAGAACGGTAAGGTGAGGAAAGAGATTGAAAGACTGGAAGACCATCCCGAGCTTTCGGTTCAGAAAGGCCAGCTGTTGCTTCGTGGCCCCTTTGCTAGCATCGATCGTCTGCCCACCAATGCAGATGGTGCCTTCGGTTGGCGGTTCAAGCTGGTTAATGCATCGCAAAAATGTGCTTTTACCCGAACCACTAGGGCCAATGATCGCCACCACTTCGCCTGATGCCATCGAGAAATCAACGTCATGGAGCACTCGAACGGAACCGAAGGACTTACCTAAGCCTTGAACAGTCAGGATAGGCGAGGCGCTTTCTCGGCGATTCATATCTTTTATCTGCGCGACTTTAGTCATTTTTTCTCTGTCTTATTAACTGAATATCTATGCCTGAACTGAAGTCGAGGCACATCACGGCAGCATTGCTAAATACAATCCCTGTTCGAGGTTACAGCGGGGTTATTTTCTTATCTTTAATGCGGGGCATACCTGCCCCGCGCGCTAACAATTAATTAGCTCGAAAACTTTTATAAAGTTCAGGCCGGCGGTCTTTCAGGTGCCGAACCTCTCCACGCTCCCTGGACAGTCGCAGATTGCCGAGGTTGAGGTCTGCATGGATCAACCCCTCCTCCCCCTCGCTGAAATCGGAAACCGCGTAGGTACCGTCCTCGACATTCATCCGGTTGTCGATCGGGCAAGCGATGAATGCTTCACCCGTCCCGCTAACTGGATAGTCGTTTGGAATGCCCAGATTGCCTACGAGTGGCGAGACGCAGACAAAGATTTGGTTTTCCAGGGCCCTGGCGTGTGCGCTATACCAGCTGCGCCAAGCACCGCGTTTCTCCGTCAGGGTTGGCACGAACAGGACTTCGATGCCTTCAGCCACCAATGCTTGAGTGAGCTCCGGGTACTGCACGTCATAACAGACGAACAAACCGCATTTCACGCCATCGATCTCGAACGCTGACAGGGTTTCGCCACCTGTGCTCTTGATGGCGCGCTCACCACGGGTCAGGTGAATCTTGTCCTGACGCAACTGAGAGCCATCGGGACTGAAAACAAAGGCGCTGTTGAGGCCCTTACCATCTTCCTCATGCCAGAAAGTGCCGCCCACCAGGTAGATGTCGTGTTTCTTCGCCAAAGCAGACATCAGACGCTGGAATTCCGGGAGCATCGGGCTGAACACTTCACGGTAGAAGTCCGACACCTTGGAGTTGTCGATCTCGGCAGCGGTGCCATGAGTCCATAGCAAGCCCATTGCCAGAAACTCGGGTAGAACCAGTACGCGGCTGCCTGCACCCTTGGCATCCACAACGAAGCGCTCAACGTGCTCGGCAAATTGCGCAAACTGCTGGTAGTGCTGAATGCGGAATACTGAAACGGATACCTTCAAATTGTCAGACATGTGCTTTCTCCTTCCACAGCTTCAGCAGTGCTTTTTTGTCAATCTTGCCGGTGCTTCCAAGAGGCATTTCTGCCAGCGCAATGAATTCACTTGGCACTTTGAATTCAGCCAGCATCAAACGGCAGTATTCGGCCAGATCTTCTGGCTTAGGTTGAGTCCCTTGAGCAGCGACGAGGTACGCAACAGGCAGCTCGCCGAACTTCTGGTCTGGAACGCCGATCACAGAAGCCTGGACGACTTGTGGGTGAGACAGCAGCGCCTCCTCCACCTCAGCCGGGGCGATGTTGGCGCCACCTTTGATGATGATGTCCTTGATCCGGCCAGTCAGGTAATAGAAGCCTTGAGCATCCACATGCCCAAGATCGCCGGTGCGGAAGAAACCGCCGACAAAGGCCGCAGCGCTCACTTCAGGCGCTTTGTAATAGCCTGAGGTGGTAGCTGGAGCGCGCACCAGAATTTCGCCAGTCACGCCTGGGCCAACCTCTTGGCCATCACCGTCAACAATCTTGATCAAGACGCATGGGCTTGCTTTGCCGATCGCGCCAGCAGGCACTGGGGTGCTGTCTCCGGAAAATTTGCCAAATACCGGTCGCACCTCAGTGAGTGCGTAATAGTCCTGGATCTCGACACCGAACTTGCTCTTAAAACGGGCACGCAGGTCGCTTGCCAATGGAGCGCCCGCCGAGATGACAGCACGCATGGAGGACAAGTCGAAGTCCAGGCCGTTCTGATCTGCATACTCCAGCATCATGGAGAACATGGTCGGCACACCCTGGAACACGGTGACACCGTGCTCAACGATGGCCTCAAGGGCTTCGCGCGGGTGGAACCGACGCTGGATGATGGTTTCGCACCCGGCCTGCAGCGCCATAGAGGCTGCGGTCGATAGTCCGTAAAGGAAGCCCAGCGGGAGTGCGACCAGCAGCTTGTCACTTGGCGTGACATACCACATATCGATCAGGGAAGCGTTGCCTGCCACCTCAGCCGGCTGACTGTAGAGAACCGCTTTGGGTACCCCAGTGGAGCCCGAGGTGTAGATGATCAGAAAGTCGTTCTTGATCGCCTCAACTTGCTCGACCTCTTCACTACCAGCGATGGTATTGCTGAAAAATTCACTGACTTCAATCAGACTGCAGGCTGTATCACTGACTGCCGTAACGGCATTCTCGTGCAGCTTTTTGTCAGTGAATAAGAATTTCACATCTGCGTGGCCAAGGATGTAGCTGACTTCAGCTGCACTGAGCACCGCATTAATCGGGACGAATGTTCCGCCCATCTTCGACATGGCGTAGTACAACACCATGATCTCAATATTGTTCTCGCAGTAAACCGCGATGGTGGTGTCAGCACTGACGCCTGCGTTTTTCAACAGGACAACAGCTCGATCAATTTCGCGCGCCAACGCACTATAACTGAGCACTTTGTTATCAAACCGCAAAGCCACACTGTCGCTTCGCTCAGTAGCGTGCTCTTCAACAAAACCTACGATCATCTTGCAAAACCTCAAAAATAGTACGTTAGCGGGCGGCCAAACCAGTTACTCTGGTTTGCAGTGCATCATGACCTTCCACTCGCCTTCTTGAACCGACTCGCCGCGCTGGTTCACCAAAGCCACCTGGAAGTTCACAATACCCACGCCTGGCTTTTTGGTTTCGCGCTTGGAGCCAACCTTCTGATTGACATGGATAGTGTCGCCGATCTTGATCGGGCCGCGCAGATCCCAGGTCATACCGAGGAACGCAATTGCAGTGCCTTCTTTAATGCCGAGACGGCTTTCCAAACCGGTTGCGATAGCGAAACCAGCTGGGCCATGCAGGATGCGACCGCCGAATACGGTGTTCTTGGCGAACTCCTCGTCAGTGTGCACCGGGTTATGGTCACCGGTGAGTGCTGCAAACATCACGATGTCAGCTTCGGTGATCGTGCGACGTGGGGAGTTCCACTCTTGACCTTCATACAGCTCGTCGAAGTAGAGAGCGTTTTGGCCGATACCAGCTTCTTGTTTAACAGCAGCAGTCATGATTATCTCCAGCGTTTATTTATTAATCAGGGGTACAGCGTTGATCATGGTCGAGAACACAACATCATCGAAGCTCTGCATGTACTCGATCAATTCTTCCAACATCTTGATACGTGGGCCGCGCCCAATAATTTCCGGATGGCAAGTCAAAGTGAACACACCGTTTTGAGCGCGTGCGGCATCAAACTCGGCAGCCCAGTACTTGTATACATCCGCAGGCAGGCGATTGCCGGTGTTCATCGGCTTCACCATGAACTGGAAGTACGGATAGTCATCAAGTTCCCAAGCAACAGGGAACTCGACCACCGAACTTTCGGGGCCTTTTGTGAAACCTTCTTCGGTAAGGACATCATCAGTACGTGCATAGAACAGTTCAAAGTCGTTAGACATCATGCTGCTGTCGTAACGAAGTCCGAACTCTTCCAGCAAAGGAATGGTGTTCGGGCTCAAGTCCCACGCAGGCGAGCGATAACCTTGGGGACGCACCCCAGTGACGTCTTGCAATACCTTGATGCTCTTGGCCAAAAGCTCACGCTCCTCGGCGAGCTCAAGGTTCACCGGGGACTCATGCAAGAATCCGTGGCACGCGACTTCGTGACCGTCCGCTACAACCTGCTTCACCAAGTCTGGATAGGAGGTTGCAGTGTGCGCTGGCACGAAGAAGGTGGCCGGCACCTCACGACGTTTCAGAACATCCAGGAGCCTCGGCATACCCACATTCGCGCCGTATTCACCCCGCGACAGCGGTGTAGGCGACACTTGCTTGAAGGTGCTAAGCCAGATGGCTACGCCATCGAAGTCGAAGGTCAAGCAGACGGTCGTGGTCATGCTGGCAGCCCCAGAGCGTCCACTTCGCTACCGTCGATGATGCGACGGGCGATAACGATCTTTTGAATATCGTTGGTACCTTCACCTACGATGTAGAGCGGGGCCTCACGGTACAGGCGCTCAACAGGGAATTCGTTGATATAGCCGTAGCCGCCGTGAATACGCAGCGCGTCCTCACAAATTTCTTTAGCCGACTCACTGGCCAGGAGCTTGGCCATACCCGACAGCATGTCAGCGCGATGACCTGCTTCCTTCGCACGAGCAGCTTCTGCTGTCATCAGGCGAGCGGCGACCAGTTTGGTAGCCATGTCCGCCATACGAAGCTGGACGGCCTGATGCTGGTCGATGGTCACGCCGAACGAACTGCGCTCGCTTGCATAACGCTTGGCTTCGGCAAGGGCATTGGCGGCCAGACCGACGGCACTGGCAGCGATGGCAATACGACCGACTTCGAGCGAGTCCAGCAGGTGGCGCATACCCAGACCGGTTTTACCACCGACGACCGCAGTCGCAGGAACTTTGACCTTGGAGAGCAGGATCTCCACGGTGTCGACCTGGGTATAGGCCATCTTGTGGAATTCGCTTTCCACGGTAACACCAGGGAAAGCTTTTTCGACCAGGAACAAGCTGGAGCGTGGACGACCAGTTTCAGCGTCCACGCTTGTACGAGCCAACGTCAGCAACAGCGTGGCACGCTCACCGTTGGTTACGAAAATCTTGGTGCCGTTGATCACGAAGTCGGATTCATCAGACGACGCAACTGTGGTGATCGACTGAAGGTCTGAGCCCGCTGCAGGCTCGGTCAGGCATAGAGCGCCACGGTGCTCACCGGTCGCCATCAAAGGCAGATACTGACGCTTTTGCTCTTCGGTACCGTGCTTGCTGATCGCATACGCCACAGTGCAATGGCTGTTGATGAAGGCAGCCAAGGTTGTCCAACCAGCAGCGATGGTTTCCATCACGGCAGCGAAGACCGGCAAACGCAGCTGGTATCCACCGTACTCTTCCGGAATGGCCAGACCGAACAGGCCCATTTCCTTCATCGCAGCGAGCATCTCTGCCGGGAACGTCTTGCTCAGTTCAAGCTGTTGGACGTTGGGCCGAACTTCCTTGGCGATGTACTTACGGACGGTTTCGAGAATCTCTTTCTCGACGTCGTTGAAGTCATTGAATTGGCTCATGCAGTCCACCCTCCGTCTGCGGCAATAGCTTGGCCAGTGATGTAGCTCGCCTCTTCAGTGGCCAGGAAATAAATGAGGTTCGCGATCTCTTGTGCAGTACCTTTGCGCTGCGCCGGAATGATTCGGCTGATCCACTCAGGATTCGCACCGACCCCACGATTCATGAATTCTGCAGCGGAGCTAACTATCGCAGCCGAGTTGCCACGCACATCCGTGTCGATCGCCCCAGGACAGACAGCGTTGACTGTGATGTTGTGCTTAGCGTGGGTATTGCTGATCTGACGGGTCAGACCCACGACACCAAATTTCGAAGCGGTATAGGACGCGCCGTCTGCGCCGCCAATCAGCCCGCCAATGGACGAGGTGTTGATGATCCGCCCGTAGTTCTGCTTGACCATGTGTTTGATCGCGGCTTGGCATCCAAAGAAGGTGCCTTTGAGGTTGATATCGACCATGTGATCCCAGAGGTTCTCGGTGGTCTCCTCGACGTCAGCCATCCCGTCGAAAACGCCGGCATTGTTTACGATAATGTCGATGCGGCCATACTGGTCGACTGCGCTCTGTACCAGCGCTTCAACGTCCGCCTGATTACGGACGTCTACCTTGACGAACCGGACTTCGGCGCCAGTCTCCGCCAGTTCGCGGGCAACGGTTTCACCGCGCTCGGCGAGAATCCCGCCGATAACCGTTTTCACACCAGCAGCGGCAAATGTCTTGGAAAGCGCCAAGCCAATACCGGACTCGCCGCCTGTGATGACCGCTACGCGGCCTTTGAGGTCAAACATAGGTATCTCCACATCATGGGGCTGAGTCGAAGGACGCAGCCCTTCAAACAGAATTATTTAGCGAAGCGCTGACGGCGCCCGAAGCGCTCACGAACCTCAGCAAACTCTTCTGGGCGCTTCTGGGTCATTTGCTCGTAGTAACCGATGCGGCTGATGCCGTAAGCACCCATTTGCTTCAGCAGGCCGAGAGATTCCGCCATTTTCAGCGCGAAGGTGTTGGGATTGAGGATGGTGGGGTCGCGGTACTGGCCATTGCTGAGCAGCCATTTCTCTGTAGCTGCAGAGATGATGGTGCAGGCCAAGATGACCGCTTCCACGCCTCCAACCTCACGGGCTTTTTCGGACGCCGAAAGTGCGTCACGTGCGACGCCTTCCAGGTCTTTGATCATGTCGGTGATATGCCAGTCGATGTAACGGACATCGCGGCACTTCTGCTCAGCACCGTAGATCTTCACAAGGTCGGTCATATAAGCCGCCGACTTCCGGTGATCGGTCACGAGCAGATAGTCGTAGCCAAAATATCCTACGTGCTGCATCGCTGCCTCAAGCGGCCCGATTACGGGAATGTCCACCAGCTCACGAGCTGCGCGAACGCCTGGGTCGTTGCAGCAACCGATGATCACGGCATCGAAGCCATCTTTCTCAGCTTGGATCACACACTCGAAAAGCTCTTCTTCGACGAGGTGCTTGGGGTACCACCAGTCGCAGTTCTCAGGAACGTTTTCGGTATTGGTGACCACGAGCTCGTTCCCCTGGTTGAGGTACGGCGTGAGGGTTTCAGAGATCAACCCGTTGTAGGCCGGCGTACCGAAGGGGTTGATGAAATTGACGCGAACACCCATAGGAAAAGCTCCGCTGTTGTTATGGCCCCGCTTTGAACGGAGCTTTCGGAAAAAACATACCAGCCGTAATAAAAATTAGACCGTTGAGTCAGTATGATTGAATCTTGCGACGTGTCAATAGGTCACGATCGTCTGGATACGCCCTTGCGTACCCGTACTCAGAAAGGCTCAGAGCGCACCAATTAGCGACGCCCCGCGCCAGATCAGTGCAGGGTGAATCTGCTGACTCGCCTCTTGCACCGTGCCGGTCTGTTGTATAGATTATACCCATCGGTCAGTTTTTTAGTATGACTGGAACAATCAGAGGTGACTCACACCTCCAATTCAAAACAATGATGTGAGGAGCAACGGATGATCAAGGCAGTAAACGTGGGCGCAGGCTTCCCAGGCGTATCCACCGCCACCCTTTCGGGCGAAGGGGAAATTCTTTTTTTGAGCGGCCATTGCCCAACCGATATCAACGGCGACGTTGTCGGGGGCGACTTCGAAGCTCAGGTACGCGCGGTATTTGAAAACCTCAAGGCAACCCTCGCCGAAGCCGGCGTGGGCTTTGAAGCAGTCGCGAAGCTCACTACGTACGTCGCGCACTTCGAGCCATCGATGCTTCCTATCTTCAAGAAAGTGCGAAACTCATACGTGAACGAGGCCTGCCCACCGGCCAGCGCCCTGGTCACCGTACCGATGCTCTACGACCCAGCCGTTTTGATCGAAATCGATGGCTTCGCAGTAGTACCACGTCAACCGAAGTAAATAAGCGAGCGGCCAGAATGTCTCAATTTGATGCTGTAATTGTCGGCGCCGGCCATAACGGCCTGGTATGCGCTGCGTACCTAGCCAAGGCTGGGAAAAAGGTCTGTGTGGTCGAAAGGCGTAACATCGTAGGTGGAGCAGCTCTTACAGAAGAACTGTGGCCAGGCTTCCACCTTTCGGTTGCATCCTATTGGATGTCGTTGATGCAGCCCAAAATCATGCTTGACCTTGACCTGCTCAAATACGGCGTCGAAGTGATTCCGACCCCTCCCGGCATCCATCCATTCCAAGATGGCTCAGTCGTTACCCACTGGTCGGACGTTGACCGGATGTGTGCCGAAATCCGCCGGTACTCTGACAAAGATGCGGACGTCTATCCGGCCTATGTAGAGCACATGAAGAAACTCGTGGGCCATCTTCGCAAGCTGCTGTTTGAGGTGCCTATTGATATCGCGACGGGCAAGGTGAAAGACCTGACTAAGTCTGCCGCGCTTCTGTGGCGTATGAAAGCGGCAGGCCCGATGTTCTACGACATCTGGGATCTGCTGACACTGAGCTGCCACGACTTCCTCCGCCGATGGTTCGAAAGCCCTCAAGTGCTCACAATGTTTGGGTGCTATACCTCTGGCAGCGGCGGCAACATCGGCCCGATGGTTCCTGGCACCGCCTACGTGCTCGCTCGTCCTTACCTTCGTGACGGTACCACCAAGGCAGGCCCAGGGGGGCTGGTTAAGGGCGGTATGGGTGCTCTGGTCAATGCGATCAAGCAAGCATGCTTGGATCATGGTGTTACCATCCGCTGCAGTGCTCCCGTGAAAGAGATCGTTGTCAAAGACAAACGTGCGGCTGGGGTACGCCTCGAAAGCGGTGAGGTTATTCACGCCAAGTCTGTCGTCAGCAATGCGAATGCGAAAACCCTGTTCTTGCGTCTGCTCAAACCTCAGGATCTGCCGCCAGCAGTCATTGATGCCGTGAAACGTATTCGCACCAAAGCGAGCACATTCAAGATCAATATGGCGTTGTCCGGCCTGCCCAAGTGGCAGGGCCTGAAAGCTTCAGACAACCAGACTCCTGGTTCTATCACGATTGCCGAGAACCTTGAAGAACTGCAAACTGCCTTTGAGTCGGCTCAGCACGGTGAGATGGCTAAGCATCCCTATATGTGGATTCTGACCCCAAGCGTATTCGACCCAACAGCAGCCCCTGAAGGCAAACACACCATGAGCCTACTGGGCGGTCATGTGCCTTACGCGCTTCGAGATGGCCGGCCTTGGGACGAGACCACGAAAGAAGAGTTGTTCAACATCGTGGTCAACCAGATAGAACGCTACGCACCAGGTTTCCGTGAACTCGTACTGCACAAACAGGTTCTGGTACCCTCCGACCTAGAGGCAATGTTCGACCTTCCAGACGGACACGTTCACCACGGTGAACTGAGCATCGACCAGATCTTCTTCCGCCGGCCTATCGCCCACTACGCGGACTACCGCTCGCCGATCGCTGGGCTGTATCAATGTGGTGCATCGACACACCCCGGCGGCGGTGTCACGGGTGTTCCTGGCCATAATGCTGCGCAGGTCATTCTCAGCGAAATCTAGTGACTACTGTGGCGAATCCCCCTCTGCTTGGCGGAGGGGGGGCTTGAACCCTATCCTACTCTCTGCTCTTCTGCCGCATTTCCCCGCCCTTCCCTACCGGCTATTTTGCCCAGACATCTGGCACACTGCGTGCGCAAAAGCGATTCTAACGCCGCTTAGCCCATACCAGACTAGCAAGATAAAAAATTTGACGTACTGGTCTATAAAACTGACAATGTACATCCGAGGAGCGTGAAGAACTACTTCAGTCGCTCTCTATCGCATGCCAGTACCGATTGGATGACTGAATGGAAATCACGTACCGAGGTGTTGTTTACCCTGCGCAAACGGATGCAATGGGACATATGACTGTGCAGTACTATGTGGCCGCCTTCGATCAAGCCTTCTGGCACCTGATCCACTCGTTGGGCTATAACGCCGACTGGCGCTTTGAGCGCAAGGAAGGTTGGGCAGATGTTCGTTACGAGATTGATTACAGAGCTGAATTGAGGGTCGGTGACCTGTTTAAGGTGGCAAGCACAGTTGAGAAAGTCGGCAACTCCTCCATTGTCACTCGTCATCAGATGTACAGCGCCAAAGCTGAGCTCTGCGCAGAAATCCAAATGACGTCGGTCTATTTCGATTTGGAGCAGCGGACTTCCAAGGCCATACCGAGTGCCATTAAAGAAGCAGCCGTGAGCAGAATCTAACTGCCTAGCTATCTTTAACCTTTATCCAGGTGGTTACCTTGAATACTGTCGATTTGCGCGACCAACTTAAGCAAAAAAAACAAGCCTACGTCCAGGACGAGATTCTCGCTTCTGCCGCCACCTTATTCGCTGAGAAAGGGTTCCGCGCCATCACTATTAATGATGTTGCTGCCAGCCTGGGCTATACCAAATCGGTCGTTTACTACTATTTCAAAAACAAAAATGAGATCTTGTGGCAAATCTTCAACCGCATGCACCAGTGCTACGAAGACACGATCGTAGGAATTTTGCAGGAACGCCTGCCGACAGAAGAAACCCTCAAGAAGATCTTGTGCCAGCACGCTCTCAATGTGATGCAGCGTAAGGATTGGACGGCAATCTACTTTCGCGACGAAAGCGAGCTTGAAGAGCCGCAGCGCCTGCTTATTCGCAAGCGTAAGCGTGAATACGACAAGATGATCGAGGGCGTTTACCAGCAGGGCGTGGATGAAGGCTTTTTCAAGCCAGTGCCCACGCACATCGCGGTGAGCGGGTTCATGGGCATGTGTAACTGGCTGCACACCTGGTTCGACGAGAACGGCAAGTTGAGTGCCCATGAGATTGCAGAGACATACGTAGACATGATGGCCGGCGGTTATCGGAAATAAAAAAGCGCCTCACAAGAGGCGCTTTTTGTTTCAACACATTTACTGATCTGCGTAACGGGGCTCTCCGACGTCCGCGCCATCTGCTCGCAGGCCGTGGTCGGTTAGTAGGCTCGCCAGCTTGCCCGACTCACGCAAGTCCTTGATGGTTACGTTAATCGCGGCGCCCAGGTCAGGATTGCTCTTGCTGTAAATAAACGCCGTTTGTGCCGGATATACTGAAGACTTCACCTTCTCGTCCGGCTTCGCGACCTTGATCTGAATGTCTTTGCCGACACCGCCCTTCTTCTGACTTTCAGCGCCGATTGCATAGGTGTTGACCGCAGCGTCGATGCGACCACTGTTCAGATCCTGAGAAAGCGCCACAGCGTTCGGATAGAGCGACAGCTTGTTACCGTAAAGTTTCTTCAGCTCCGGCACCCAAAGGTAGCCAGTCACAGTACCAACCTTGCGATTCGTTAGCTGATCAAAGGTATCGGCGCCATCACGCGAGTAGATGGCGGTCTGCTCCAAGTAGACGGGGTCGGAGATGCCCATGACTTTCGAACGCTCGAAGGTGCGATACCAAGCGCCGACGGAGATGTCTGATCGAGACGCCACGACGTACTGAATCGAAGCGGCTGAATCGGTGACGATGTGATTAACCTTCAGGCAGTTGTCCTTTGCGATCTGCTGAACAATTTCCCCGTCCACGCCGCTGAACCGACGGGCCTGGTCATCATAAGCAAACGGCGGCAACACTACCGAGGTCACTGTCAGCTCGCCAGGCTGGATGGTTTTGAAGGTATGCAGTGGCTTGCACTCCTCCGCCACCACAGAAGCCGAAATGGCTAGAGCTAGAACCGAAGCGCCCATGCCCAGCAGACCTTTGATGCTTTTATTTTTCATCGTCTCACCTAGCTTTATGAATTAACCGAGGGAACTTGAGCTTCAGCAAAGCTTCGCTCGCGCGAACTATTGCTTGCTCAAAACAGCTTGAAGCACGAACTTCTGGATCTGCTTGACCAGAGAGGCGACGCAAACGTCGCTTCCCCACTCCTTGGTGAGCGCGCCATCCAAGGTGGCGCAAATCGTCCCTGCGGTCATGCCGTCATCTTGGGCATGAAAAACGCCCCTCATTCGACCTAAAGCGATAACGCCAGACAACAGCTCGACAACTCGAACTCGAATTCGGTTGATATCCGCCTGCTGCTCAACAAGCAGATTGCAAGTTTCACGTCTCGACACGATATAAAGCGAGCGATTTTCAAGTGCGATGGTCATGTATGTTTTGACGAAGGATTCGAGCGCACTAATAGCATTGCGGCGACTTTTTAGTTCCTTTGTGACCGCATGCAACAACAGTGAGTCGAGCTCCTCAATGAAGTCAAACAAAAGAGATTGTTTGCTCTCGATGTGGTTGTACAAAGACCCGGCCTGGATTCCCACAGCATCGGCAAGTTGCCGAAGGCTGACAGACTGAAACCCTTTAGTCGCAAATAATTCCAATGCGGTGCGCCGTACAGCAACCGACTTGCACGAGCCGCTTTCAATATTGGCATTGGTGGCGAACGAGCTGGCAAGACTTCCCATATTGATACCACCAATCTCGTACAACATGTTGCTGTCGTACATATCGAAGAAGTTTCTGTGAAATGCTGCCGCCTGTGGGAGCGGCAGCAGTACAGCTTAAAACCCGCTTTTTTTCAGATCTTCTGCAAAGTTCCGGCGGTCGCGAGCGTAGTCGACCTCACTGTCGCTGATTGCGCGAATGCGAACCTTGCTCTGCAGTTCCTCAGAAATGTGTGCGACCACACCTGGCATCGTGGAGATCACCGCGAGGCCAGTCATCTCTGCCGGGGTAAAGCCCATCTGAGCCAAAATCGCACCCATCATGCCGACTTCGTTGATAACAATTTCGGGCTTGTTGGCTTGTGTGGTAAAGGCCTTGTGCACCGCCTCATACCATTCGCAGATGTCACCCCATACGCCTGTTTCGACAGCCAGGGCCTTGAGTTGCTGGGCACGCGGGTCGGTATATCGGAAGACTGGGTGGCCCAAACCCGGTACACGCTCTTTGCGCGCACGCATACCCTCCACCAAGGTATTGGCCGAAGCTTCGAAGTCCATCGCGTCTGGGGAGAAGGTAGCGTTGAGGAAATTGCCGGTTTGATCAGGGGCCAGCGAATACTCACCAGCGGACAAAACTGCAGTGGCCAAGCCTGCGACCATACTCGGGTTGCTGGAAACGCAGAAGCGTGCAGCAGCAGTACCAGGCTTCTTCAACGCGTAATCCAAAACCGAGCACAGGATGCCATCGATCATCCTGGACTCGCCGGCATTCGGTAGGCGTCCACGGATCAGCAGATAAGTTGCCGACGCGAAGCTCAGCTTGCCGATTAAATCGCCTAGGTCATAGCCCCGGATGTAGACAGCGGACTCCTCGACGTCGCTAACCGAGGTGCTCCAATACCGTTTTTCTGTAGTCATTGCTGGTTCCTATGGAATGTTGCCCGTGCCATTCACCAAGACGGCCCGATAACTCGACTGTATTCCAGGTACTTTTTTTTGTCCAGCGGGTACGTAAAAATGATTAATGGGTTTTGTTTCCCTCCCCCGCTCGGTAGCACTATTAGGCAGGCACAGCGTTCTGCCCCCCCGCGACAATTCGAGGAGCGATGACACGCAGATCTCACTGGTGGGCGAGAGCTTCTCAGACCCTTCTGTGGGCTCCCTGCGGGGCACGAAATACAGCGCAAGACCCAACGATGCCATGCGTGTCATCGCCGTAGACATCGGTAGCACTGAAGACCATTGAACAGAGGGTGGAAAATCGAAACCGCCGAAAAATAGCCACTCGTTTCGACGAACTCACGCAGAGCAACACAGCCAGCGTCGTACCCACCTAAGCTACGTTATATGTTGAGAGGCGACCCAATCGGGAGCTAACTTGAATAATTATCTAGGCTAAAATTTTCATTACGCTATTAGCCCCGGAATTTTTGTCTCAGGTTAGACAATACCGTAATCGGCAGAGTATCGATTACCAAGATCATACTTTGATTTGATCTACTGAAGCCGCGCTCGTGCTGAACCCGCATAGGATCTTTAAGAAAAAAACGTGGCATTTATCCGGGGCACCACATGAACAAGGAACATTGGATCACAGTCCTTTTGAACGACCCCTTGAATTTGAGGAAATTTATTCTTTACCAGAAGAGAACTTTGAGCTTACTCGCTAATTATAATTGCGCGAACTAAAAGCGGTACTGCTAGTTAAAGCTCGCCACCAGGGCCGAGCGCGCTGGAGGCGAGATTCAACACATAAAGTTATGATTCAAAATATGAAGCGCATTGCCCCTAGTCAGACCCCAGCCCAAGGTATATCTCGCGCTGTGATCCCTTTCTTCAATGTGAATCCTGCTCCCATGCTTGGAGAGGAAACCAATTCTGCGACGATCTGCCCCACACCTAAGGCGCAGATCGCGTCTACGTCATGTCCGACGGCTACAATTGCTCCATCTATCCCTTCGGGCCGTCCCACGTAGGGTTTCCCGAAAGGTGTAAAAGGCACATCCACCAAATCATCGCCAGCAGCGACGCGCTCTTCTTTAAGCCCTAAATCAAGGTTCAGGCATCCCTCGAATCTCGAACTGAGGGCACCCGCAGCAACAATGGTTTCGTCTGCCAGGAACTGGCCAGCTGAGGTCGATGCACCGACGACTTTATCGCCTGCCATGATGAGCTCGGTTACTTCGAGCTGTTCAAAAATTCGCCCACCGCGATCGTTCACGACGTTCCTCAAGTCCATCAGCATTTCATGCATCGACAACTCATTACCCAAGGTGCCTTTACGCACGCTGTGGGCCGTGATCGTCGACTGAGAGATGAAGCAGAACCGACTCACCAGGCGCATGTTATAGCCAAGATCCTCGAACAGGGGTAACACCAGCTCGCTCCCGCGTTTGGCCAGTTCTGAACTCTGATCACCGCCGCCGATGCAATCAACGAAGGGAGTACGAGGCCCTTTGATGCCCACCTTCGATTGCTCAATCAAGGTGACTCGCATACCGGCCTTTTGCAGGAAGTAGGCGGAGCAAATTCCAACCGCTCCCCCTCCGATGATGATCACATCTAGTCCAACATATTTATCCACAGCGTGTACCTCGTGGTTGCCAGTGCCGGTATGTCCCGCAATCGGCTTCACGGAGCTCCAATATGGAACATACCCGAAAGACTGTTTTGCATACCCTTCGGTCAGTATTTGGATCTGAGCCTCACCTGTCAATCAATTCGAGTAGTCCGGTGCCCCCTGAGCAGACAAATGGCGGTAGGCTAAGCGCTGCCCCGCAGTATCTATAACCTGCGCCCAGATCAAAGGCACACTGTCCCCCAGCGCCTGGAGACACCCAGAGTTGCTGGCATCTGCCACCACTGCTGTGGATGGGGTCTAGGGTTTCAGACACGAGCACCTCGCGCCTGTGGCCAACGTTGGATGAATGGGTTTAACGTTGCTTCTGCCGAACCTGCTGCGGAACAGTTTCCCAGGGTTCTTCGCAAGCGACGGCAGCTATCTTTTGAAAGAGATTCGGCGTGAACCTCCACACTTCCGACCGCGTAGGTTATTCAGGAACTTATGGTATCGCTGCTTCCGTAGGCTCATCAGGCGTCACGGGAGTTATCGATTCCCAATGCTTTGGCCTGTACTTCGGCATCGGACAGCCCCTAAGATCTAAGCCATCACCATCCATGGAGCGCCGATCTTGCCAAGCGTTTTTTTTTCATACTGCCATGCCGATGAGGTGCTTCGTGATCAGCTGGAAAAACAGCTATCGATGCTCAAGCGCCAAGGCGTTATCGACACTTGGCATGACCGCAGGATCGGCGCTGGTCAAGAAATCGATGCAGCCATTGACAACCACATCAACAGCGACGAAATCATCCTTCTCTTGGTCAGCCCGGACTTCATCGCCTCTGATTATTGCTACAACATCGAGATGGCTCGCGCCATGGAGCGCCACGCCGCGAAGGAAGCGATCGTGATCCCTGTGATTTTGCGCGCGTGTGATTGGCATCATGCTCCGTTCGGTAAGCTGCTTGCCACGCCTGAGGATGGTAAACCCGTCACCCTGTGGCCTGACCGCGATGTAGCTTTCCTGCAAGTAGCGCAGGCAGTGCGTAAAGCTGTAGAACGATGCCGCAAGGATGTGCCCATTCCTTCATCGCAAATCGCGCGCTCGGCGCCAGCTATTCCACAGCCGCCCTCCTCGCTACCGGCCACCGCCCCCCGGTCGAGTAACCTTAGAGTAGCCAAGAGCTTCACCCAACGGGACAAAGATCAGTTCTTGCTGGACACCTTCGAATACATCGCTCGCTACTTCGAGAACTCCCTACAAGAGCTTCAAGCTCGTAATCCTGGTTATGAAGGTGTGTATCGTCGAATCGACGCCAATCGCTTTTCTGCGGTCATCTATAAGGACGGACGGGACGTTGCTAGGGGGACGGTGTTTACAGGGGGTCAGATGGGTGCCGGGATTTACTACAGCCAAGGCGATTCGTTCGCGGGCAACAGCTACAACGAGTCACTATCGGTAAACGCTGATGATCAGACCCTGTACTTAAAAACCCTGGGCATGTCCCACTTTTCCGGACACGACCAGAAGCTTTCTCAAGAAGGTGCTGCGGAGGCGCTCTGGGGAATCGTCATCACGCCATTGCAACGCGAGAGATAACCTTTCCTGATCAACCTCAGAGGCGTAGTCATGGCGTGAAGGCGTGACGAGCACCGAGTGCTTATCGCCTGGAGTCGATGTCTGCCATCACTTGGGGCGCTTCGAAGCAATAAGGGCATCGAACGCCCTCTTGCTCGAAAGTCCCTCCCGCATCTTCGCGACCAAGAATTCCGCATCCAACCCTGCAGGGTCAAAATGCTCTCGGGCATGCCGAACGATGCTCAACCAGAGTTCAAAAGGGACTGCTGTGTTATCACCATTTCTGCATCGATAACTTGGACGCTGAAGCAACGCCGGCGTTCGTAACACTAGGTCGTCACACAGCCGTTGGAAAATTCCGAAGGGTGTCTCGCTCATCCCGATTAGGGAGGGATGGGTGAGGCGGCTGATCGATTGGATAGCTGACTCGGTATCGACGGTGTGCAGGCTCGATAAAAAACGTACATCGGCCTCGAACACCGCTGACCCGATTGACGCTACTAGTCGTTCAATAGATTCGAGTTCTGACAGGTTGTCACGGCCCAGCGTTCTTACGTGCTGCTCCATCATTCTCCTCCTGCGGACTAATTCCCTGCTTCCCACGTTCAAGAGACCACTCTGCCCCACCGGAGTAGCATCGTGGGCATCCGGGAAATTGCTGTTATTCGTCATCGAGTGCCAATCGATGTTGTTCCACGTGCGCCACTTCGCGCTCCCAAGCCTCTAGAAAATCAGTCCAATCATGCCAGTAGAATCCTGCCTCCACGCGACCTGCTGGCCCCAGAGCCACCGCGAAGCGGGATCTCCAAGGTTCTGGGATATCTGCTTCCCGAATAATCCAGCATCCTACGGGATGAGCCTCCCTGGGCAGCCGAACTAACTCAGCGTGGTCGAGATGGCAGGCGCTCAATGGAAGTTCATGATCAAGTCGTTCAAGCTCATCCAATCGTTCCAGGATCGCTCGTGCGCTTTGATCGCCTGGTACCAGTTCAGCGAGCTGCCATAGCGCCTTCCTTCGTTCTCGTTCTCGTAGCCAGATATCACTCATCACGACGCCCTGGGAGCACGTAAGTACTCATAGTTAGTTGAGTGGGTGCTGCGCAGTTGTCCGTTAACCTTATCCATAGATTGCAAGTCCAGGCTACGCCTCGCAAGCGAAGGTCGGACGGGAGGTGGGGAGGTCAGTTTCATAAGTTAACGGCCTCTCGACTACGCATCCGCAACGCATGTCGAACTAACGTTCGCGGTGATTAACGAACTATGATTCCGTGCTGCGCAAAATCGTTGAGGAGTGTCTTGCGACTCAGCATTGCAGGTAGCTTGAAGATGTTCCTGTATCCATACCAGAGGCCCATAGGAATGATCACTAACCCAAGGCCGAATGTGGCCGTAGCAGCAATAATGGCCGCAGGGATTGAGCCGAGCGAGAACACAACGCCTTTCAATATTGTCGATCTAGCGATCAATCGGATGTCATCCAGATCGTATTCAACTTTTCCGTTTTTGTTTTCAAAAGCCAGCACCACAATTGTCTTTTTCGACAGTCTCTTGAAATACCAGGTTCGTGGAGTTTCGGTCGCCATTGCACCATGAATTTTCAGGTATTTCGGAACAACCGCCTGTTTGAAATAGAATGTTTCTCCATTTACATCTTCAAGTCTCACTCGACTGTAAAGAGCATCAAGATCGCCTTGCGCTTGAACGTCATAATTTTTGATCGTCACTGTTATTTTTTCGAGGTCAGCCATTGTTCGTCCTTAAAGCATTAGTTTTCGGAAGGCGCGGCTATCTGAATACCCATCAAACGCTTCCTGCTGGCGTCGGGGCCTTTAGGCTTCAACAATCGTGCTCGCTTGTGATCACGTAATGATCTCCTCCGACACTGCGAACCAGCTTGAAGCCGTCCTTCTCGGCGATGCACCGCACGGGAGGTGTCGCGATTGTCATACCGTTTTTCGACACTCCCGATTGGTCGTTGTAGACAAGCGCGACATAGCGCTCCCCCACTCTCGCGGCGCCGAAAAGGAATGCGTCGACACCGACCGACCAGTCGACGTGCTGAGCCCGAACGACCTCTGGAGGCAAGCCTTGTAAGGCGCCCTGGTGATCCTCAGCCATCCGTCGGTCTCGCGCACAATCAAAATTGAACATCTGCTTGGTACTCGACAATTGGTAAAATTAACGAGGAGCGATTACGCCGCCCCATCTTCCGGTAGGCTCCCAGTACTCGGGGCGATTTAGTCAATAATTGGAGGAATTGAGTGAGCCTCCAACCGTAGTCACGCTGCGTACGCAAAACCATACCCAAGGCTGTGCATGCTGAGTCAGCCGTGTCGTATCACGCCGCTGATTGGTGCGCCGGCCAGTGCAAGCAAAATCACCGACAGCCAGTAGTACAGTTTTATACATCATATGACGTGTAACTGTACACGACAACATGGCTACATCCTCTCTTTTGAGGACATCATCTTGTTGAAGCCAGCACTGGCAGCGGTCGTTCGAGCAGTTCGAGGGAATCTAGGCTTCACTCAGGAAAACCTTGCCCATGCAGCATCGCGCACATACCTGAGCAAAATCGAGAACGCCGAAAGCAGCCCCACTATTGATAAATTTGTAGAACTTGCCGAGGCTCTTGGCATGAGCCCTTTGGCTTTCATGGCACTAATTCTCTCGACTCATAACAAGACGCCCTCCTCTACTTTGCTCGCAAAAGCCGCCGAGGAATTGGACGCTCTCCAAGAACGCGTCAGTGATGCTGACATCGCCGCGCATCTTGCTGGATTTGATCTAGTGAAGCGGCCTGCCGCTCGACCAGTGAATCTGATCAAGCTGAAAAAAGTGCTGGAGTGCAAAGAGATTGGCTTGAGCAAGGCAGAGACCGCCAGGCGGCTCGGGATGAGTCGATCAACCGTGGGCTTTCTTTGGGAACGGTCGGTGCCAGCTGAAGACCTCCCAACCAGAGTCTCAACACGCCAATCAAAACTCAAAGGACGTCCCTGAAACATGGCTAGACAACGTACCTTGCTCCC
This sequence comes from Pseudomonas sp. B21-021, assembly GCF_024749205.1. Lineage (NCBI taxonomy): Bacteria > Pseudomonadati > Pseudomonadota > Gammaproteobacteria > Pseudomonadales > Pseudomonadaceae > Pseudomonas > Pseudomonas sp. B21-021. Next base: position 2,053,311 of record NZ_CP087192.1, on the reverse strand, counting down.
TCCGGGAAGAGAAAACTTTGCTCAAGACCCTTTTGCACATAGCGCGCTCGGTGCGATGAAATGGGAGACCGCGAGTTTATACGCCGGCTACCCTATCGATCCGTCCGTTACGCCGTTGAGCGAACAGTTGAAGAACCCAGTGCTCTGGATGACTCAAGCGCATGCTATGTCTGAGGCGGCGTGGTGCTTCTAAAGGGGCAAAGCTTTGCAGAGATGCCGTTGTGCGTCCGCGCGGTCTGTGAGAGTCAATATTGCGCAATTGCCATGATGCTTATTGGCTACAGCCTCGAAGTCAGTCTCAAGGCAATGATCATCGTCGAGAAAGGGATTGAGGGTTACACCTATTAATCACGATGAGCGCTCTTTCGCTGCCTTTCGCTTAATTCCATCTGAACGAGATACTGGGCTGTGACCTACGACCTTCCAGAACGGCTCCTCGGCAACGATATGACGACTCGCTTTCTCCGACGCAGGCACCTTTTCATCCCAAGTGATTTTCCAATAGCAATAAGTCACAGCGCGAGTGATAGCAACGTATGACGTCCGCAGCGCCTCGTGCTGCTGGGCAGTATCGTAACCGCAGGGATCGCCAGGGCTGCACATGCCCGCCTGGGCGTAGAACTCATTCTTTGAGGGTGACGAATTGGTAACCTCACAATCGCCGAGCAAAAAGACTGCATCCGCCTGAAGGCCCTTGGATGAGTGGTAGGTCAACAGCTTGATCCTTTTCTTCTGCTTTTCGTCACGCGCTCGCTGAAGAATATGTGCCAAGGCTTTTTCTGCTTCCTTTTCGGTGGCGCGCTTACGGAAAAGCACCAAGATGGTATGACCTGCGTCGTAATGATGCTCAACCATCTCAACCAGGTGCTTTTCATCGAACTCACCCACCGCGACGGGCACTTGATTACCGATCACCGCTTTGTTGACCGCCAAGCCGTGTTTGTTCTCAAAGCCTGGCGTTTTCTTGACGATCGACTCGGCAGCGTCCACCACCATTTGATGCGAACGATGGTTTTCTTGCATGAACACTTCAGTGTGGGCGGGAGATTTGAATTCCTTGTCGAACTCCATCAGGAAACGCGGAGAGCTGCCTCGCCACCCATATATGCTTTGCCAGTCGTCACCGACGGCCATCAGCGATGCATGCGCCGGCGCACCGAATGTATTGACGCTCAAACCACGCCGCTCAATCTCGCTGAAAGTCGCCCTGACCCAACTGATGGTGTTTGCACCCACGTCTTGAAACTCGTCGATAAGTAGCGTCGACATGGGGCGCAGAACGCTGTCCGGTACTGCCCGGAAATTCTTGTAGCCTCGCTCGCTGAACATCGCGAACATGCTATTGAACGTCATGATGGGCGGACTCATTTCCAGCAGCCGCTGATTAAATGCAGCCCAATAAATCCCCAAGGCATGGAAGAATGGTGCATCAGGATCCTCGGGATACAAGCTCATCTTTTTGACCGCGCTGACCGCGTCCAGGCCAAGGTTCTCAATGAAGGAAGCGGTGGAGTAGAAGGCCTCCATGATGTGGGAAGAGCTAATTTCCCCTCGAACCTTGTACCAAAATGCCGGACAAGCGATCGCGCGACCACAGAGTGCGTCGACCGATTGTGATGCCTGCTCGTAGCTTTTCAGGGAGATAACTCGGCGGCTACAGAAAGCCTGGAAAATCGTCCGTTTGTCCCGAACATGCTTGCGCAAATACGATCCGTAGGGGATATCCAATTTGAGCTCGTCCGGCTCTGAATCATCCACCCCTAGGATCACATAGGTTTTGTACTCGGGGATGTACCCGTTGACCTGGAAGTCTTTGCCAAGTAACCGGATTTTCTTGTTCGTCGGCACAATGCCGTCGATGGGCCAATGCCCGGCAGCGCTCCAGAGGCCTTCAAGCGTCGAACACAAAGCTCCATCATTCTTCGCCATGGCCCAAGCCCAATCTTTGCGGTCTTGGACATCTGGATGTTCCTTGTCCAGCTCGTCCAGGAGCAGCGAGCGCTGATACAGCTGCCCGATCAACCCACGGAAGGTTGCATCTCCTTCGTAGAGATCTTGGTAGAGGGCCTTCATCAGGTCGAGCTGGATTTCGCCCAGCTTCATGTTCAGCGCTGACCCGTCCTTCTCCCTTTCGCTGAGATCCTTGTCCAAGAACTCGAACGCTTTTACCTCGCCCAAGCCCTCAATGCTCTTAGCGAATGAGAGGATGCGCGAATGGAACGTGCGGACGATTTCTAGCGACTTCTTCTCGCTGACTTCATACCCCCACAGGTCAAACACTTCACGCACCTTCTTCGCGAAATCCAGCTTGGATTCCTTCGTGAATGTGACGACCGTGAGACTCGCCAAGTCAATCTTCAAATAGTGGTAGAGAACGATCAGCCTCAGCACCATCGTTGTCGATTTACCAGACCCTGCCCCCGCAACGACCGCAGTGGTTGGGGTCGTCGACAGAATCATCTTCCACTGGTCATCTGACGGAGGTTGGCCAGGCAGATAATGCGCAACGTCCCGGCGGATCTGGGCTTCCATCTCCGGCGTAATGGCAAACCTCCAATCCTTGAACAGGGCAGGTTCTTTAGTGGCTGGTGCACCGGGCTCTTCACCAAGCCCTGGGCGCAGCTCGACGATCAGCTTACCTTCTTCGAGGCCTACGCTATGGCCTTCAGCAAAGCCCTCTTTCAAGCCCTCTGTCTTGCCCTGCAGATGTCCCTCAGTTCTGCCTTGTGCCTGTCCGAGCTGCAGCCCATGTTCTCGACCCGATTCGAATCCCTCCGCTACACCGATCTGATGTCCAGCTTTCCAGGCGGAGCGTTGTTCAAAACGCACGGCGTCCAAGAGGAAGTTGGTGATACCACTGACCAATCGGCCTTTCGCAGGCATCGCATGGCTATCAGGTGGCGGGGTTTTACGCTCTGCCGAGGCGCGAGGCTGGAGCGACGGAGAATTGGAGTCGTTCTTTGGTGAATCCACTAGCTAAGGGCTCCCTGCATACTGGAGAGTGCCAGGCATCAAGGCACGTCTTCATGGCGAAAAGCCTGAGATTATCACTATATTAATGGCTCAAAGCCTCTAGTCCGCAGATATGCCGCGATTTAGCCTTCGTGAACTGCTCGGCACGCGATGCAATCAGCCGCTTCGACGGTCAGTGCCGGATGAGTGGCTGATGGCCCACGGCGGCGAAGAGAAAAGGTGTGTTGCCCGCAGTTGATCATCGTGCCGATCTGAACCCTTAGCAGATCCGTCCCCGAGATGTCACCACTGCTGATTCCGGGATAAGCTGCAGATCACAGGGATCACGAATATCAACGCAATCGGGAGGTATGCCGCTTGCAGGAATATGCAGCGAACAGCGTCGAAGAGTTAAACCGGCTCATTGAGGGTTTTGGTGAGAATGTTTTGTTTCGTGGCCAGACCTCCCATTACGGAGAGATTGGAGCCCCCTCCGTCGTCACGTCCTTCGATAGGCGAGCTGAGGGATGATCAGCTTGGCAGAGATTTTGGACTCTAGCCGTACCTCTACGCCTCTGTGCGGGGCGGCAGGGTCACCCCCCTGCCGGCAGCTAGTTATATAACGCATCCATGGGTTTTGCCGGCCTCGATGGAGCCTGTCACGATCATGGCCGGGCATGGCTGCGGATTGCTTTGCCCTGAAAAAGAAGCGTAGTGTCGGCTGCAAATGCCTCAGCAACGGAGATGATCAATGAGCAAAAGTTTTCGCGACCGCATCCAGACAATGAATGAGATGTACAAGCTGCCCATCCACGAGACCCCACACCTGTTCACGGATGCGGAGGATCGCCTCCTGAAATTCAAGCGGACACTGCTCGATGAGGTCGCGGAAATCGATGACATTGCCGAGCAAATTCGTCGCGGAGACGATGCCATCGATGTTCAGGTCGCGATTGCAGACCTTCTCGGCGACGTCATCGTGTACTGCCGCTCCGAGGCCATGAAGTACGGCATCCCTCTTGAAGCCGTCCTGGAGCTGATCATGGACAGCAACGAGAGCAAACTAGGAGCCGATGGCAAGCCTATCTACGATGAGAACGGGAAGTTTCTAAAGGGCCCCAATTACTGGAAGCCCGAGCCGCAAATTAAACAACTACTCGCAAGCCTCCCGGCCCAAAAGTAACCCCACGACTCTGAGGTGATCGCTTGGCAACTGTTAACCACGTGGGGAAGTGCCGGAGCCTGGTTGAGATTGAGGAAATCATTTCCCAGATTGAGTCCTCCGATAGCGAGACGATATTTCGCTTCCCTATAGACACCCTCGGTGCTCGACACAGCCCGATGCATGATGCATCCCGACTGCAGATGGTCGTTACACTCGCGCGCCAGCAGCTTGAAAATGGTTACTTGGATTTTCATCCGAACGCACAAGAAATAGATGCGCAGCAGGCCGTTTGTGATTACTCACCAGGGATTGCGGGTGTCCGGCTGTCCAGGGGAATACGGATTGGTAGCAGGGAAATTGATCGCCGAGATGTCCTGACCTTTGCGACTAAAAGAATGCAAGCGATGGATGCCCAAGACTTGGACGAGCTGGTCAAGGGGCGATGCGTCGATCTCATGTGCGTTGGTGGCTCCAAAATCCAGTACCTGAAGCCGCTGTTCTCTTCGCGAGGCAAGGCCAAAGAGAAAGACGACATGGCCCCGGTTATGCGCAAGCTGGTTGACCGCACCATGCAACAGAGCAGGTATGCGCTGTCTGAACCGTTGATCGATGCACTGGCATTGTTCTCAGCGGAGCTCATCCAAAATACTCAAGACCATGCAGTAAAAGACCACACCGGCAAACCGTATCTCTCCCATGTCGAAGGCCTGATGATGGGATGGACACGGTTTTACGACTCGCTCCACTCCGAAGACTTCTCAGGACACCCCATGCTTGAGAGCTACTGGAGTGGAGAAGCCGGTCGGACTGACACCGGCATGAAGAGCCTCAGGGCATTTGAGGTCAGTTTTTTTGACTCGGGGCCTGGTTTGGTCAGCCGCTATACCGGGCAGCTCGTACAGGACATGTCTCTCGAAGAGGAACGATTGGCACTCATCCAGTGCCTACGGCACAAATCGACTTCAAAGTCCCAATCAGCAGCAGGAGAGGGGCTGCCGTCCGTGTTACGGCAGCTGAGACAAATAGGCGGACTGATGAGAATCCGCACGGGAAGACTTTCGATGTTCAACGCATTTGAGCCTTGCGAAAATCGTGACCTCTTCGACTTCCAACACTGGACTAAAAACAGCCTCTCACCCGTACAAGGTGCGGTTATCTCTATCCTCGTACCGCTGAGGGCTCATTGATGCAACGGTTCTACTCCTGGCGGCACCTAAAACACTGCCCGTTGCATGGCACCATTGAGGCCCTTGTGCTCTGCTACAAGCGCTGCCACCTCACCGAAGGTAATGTGTATGCGGATGTAGAGACCGCCTTGAAAAGTGATGCCAATCTTCCAGACTGTGTATACATCGTGGGCTCAATGGAGCAATACAAGGTTTTCAAAACAGCCTGGGATCCGACCAATACGCATCTGCAAGCCATGCTCAAGCGCGGGATGAAAGCAGGCTTCGATTTCGTAAAGCAGTACACCTTTGTGGAGTGGAATGGAGCTAAGTTCCAACACCACGCCCTTAGCCAGCAAACTGGCCCTTACAGCGTGGATCTGAAGCTCCTTCTGAGCTGTGGCGTACACAGCCTCATCGAAAAAAATAATGCCATCCACCAAGCACCCTCTGGGCACGTGTTCAAGCATCCTTCCCAGCGACGGAACAAGGTATTCATCCAGGCAAGAGAAATCGCCTCTGGTGAAGCAGAACTGCACGTCGTCGCTTACCTGATCGCTCTATGCCACGGACAGGCGCTGCAAGGCAGCAGCAAGGTGTACATCGATACAATGGGCATCTATGCCTACGTCAAGTGCGCCCTAGCCCTGTGCCGCTCCGACGCGGAGATCATCAGCTTCCACTCCTATGACGAGCTGGAGAAAATCAACCCGCCACCTGACCCCTATTTCTGCATTATCTCCGCTACCACCTCCGGAAGCATGGCAGGGAAGATGGCGAGTACCGTGTGGGATCCACATCGAATGAGCACAATCGTCGACATAACATCCAATGGACGAGCTGGCGAGGTGATGGTCGCGCTCGACAGCATGGGCGTTGCTTTCCCCGATCTGAAAGTTAGCGACGGCACTCTAATCGAGATCATCGGCGAGAACTTCTCATCTAAAGCCAAACCTCCAAGACCGGTCATTATCGGGCGGCCCCATGCCCCGAACTCCCTGCCTGAGTTCCATGAATACTTTGGTTTCTCGATATACCCCTTTAACACCCCGATCGCGGCAAAGACAAAGCTGCTGCAGCTTGATGTCGCTAAGGTGCTGGAGCACGAAGAGTTTCGGAAGTGGCTGAACGCAGAAATTGATTGGTCGTTCCCTCTGACCGTCAGCCACGTTATCCATGCCGACGATCAGGCTTCCGAGGCTCTGGCGGCAATCGTCGTGGATCGCCTGCGCACTCGTCTGGCGGACGGTTCATCGATCACCGTGATTCCTTACCATCAGCTAGAAGAAAACAACTGCAAGGACGCGACTGGTGTCGTGATCGTTTCCACCGTCGCAAGGGATGGTGGAGTGCTCCGAGAGATCAGTCGCGACCTGCGCTCGTACATCAAAGCGGACATACCAAGGCACTTCCTCTCGCCAATCGGCATTCCGCAGACGAACGAGTCCTGGAGTCAGTTGCGGATGTTCCTAGTACGTAACTCGACGCCCAGAGAGTACGGTTTTGCCAACTGGATTAAGCTACCTCTCGGGGAAGACTCCAATGACAACTCGTGGCATCGTTTGATCACGACCTATGAGCAAAATTCGGAACTAAGCGTCGATGAATTGGGGCTTGGACACCTGTCAAACACCTCCAACATCCTGCCCGCCCTTGGGTTGGCAGGAAAGGCAGCCTCTACGGCGTTTAACGGCTTTTTGCTTTCACCACGTGGCAATCCGCTGCGCCTATCGGAAGGCTTCCTTTTTTTTGGAGACAAAACCGATATCGCTGGCCGCTATGCCGAAGTCGAACCTAGCATGGTGCACCTCACCATGTCTGCGGTGCTCCAAAATGCTCGCGAGCACAAAGACCACGAACGACGCCTATGCCCCAACGGTTATGAGTCGGTCGTACTGGCTCCGGAGTGCTTCCTGAGGTTCAACGAAGCGATTTTGCAAGCATGCATGCTCAGGGCATGCCACCCCGCAGAGCTGGACTACTCATCCAGCCCCGAGCTCAGCAAGGTGATGAAAGAGCTGCTGGTGAAGGTGTTTTCCCGTTGGGATAAGGACTTCGGTGACGCAGCCCTGGAGTTTGCCGCAGCCATTGCCGTCGGCTCCCTTCGGCTTGCGAAAACGGACATGGTTGGGCTCCTGGACGACGCATTGGAACAGCATGCTGACAAAGAGTCCGAATTGCTCGGGCTGCTTGTACTGGCTAAGCAAGCAAGTCACTAGGATGAAGCACTGAGCGTTTGATTTGCTGGCCAGGACGGATTCCAGGGGGCCAACATTGGCTCAGAGTGCGAGATGGCAAAGTCGGTGGGCTCAATCCACGGTTCACTGACTTTGCTAGGTTACGGATCTGCGAACCAGGCGGAGACATTCGTTGGGATAGGCAGCAATAGCTGCCTGGTCTATTAGGGCTGCTTCCCCCTAACGCGGCCAGTGAATCAACCGAGCCACGACTCAACAGTTTCCCCACCATACTGCTCTTTCCAAGCCTTCAATGATTCCACAGAGCACGACACCTGAAGCCGCGAGCACTATGGTGAAGGTCGTGCGCTAAGGAGGTAGAGAAGGCCTCAACAATCTAGAAACCTACAAAACCCACGTTTACACGAAATTTTTCATGGGTATAATCTCGCTATCCGAAACCCGAGAACCTCTACATGACCAAAACCCGCCAGCCCACCATTCCCGAGTTATTGATCCATCACGTCCCTCGAAACATCGTCATGGGTGCTGAGGATGCCTTTGAGGCAGGTGCGCTTCGTGCCTACTTGGATACGAAGGACATGGACAGTAATCATCGGAAGAATGCGTTGGGACAGATGAGGGCTTTCCGCATGAACGAGGCTTTCGAGGAGATGCTACGTGCCGCCGACGCTGTCCATACGCCTCTCAAAGGCAACGGAGTCGTACTGGGCCATGCCGGTATCTTCAAGTACGGTCGGGTGAATATGTCTTCCACTCTGTGGAACAACGTCAAACGAAGCGCTACCCGCCGCCAGCTGACGGAGGCGAACCAGGCCATGACTCAGCTGGTGCAACCATCGCTGTTTGCTCCGGAACCTATCACCTCCGGTACGTTCTTTTTCGTTGCGTGCTTCACTGGATCGCTCACCAATCAGCCGGAACGCCCAGTGGAAATCCACATCGCGGTACCGGATGCACAGATGAAGGGTTGGCTTTTCCGAGAGCCTTTGAGTAAGTTTCTCGCCCGCTACCACGAAGCACCTCAGCAAGTCGACTTGGCGATGCCGAAGCTCAAAACAGGTGTGCTCGAAACGGGCCTACTCGAAACAGGACAAGATACAGAATCATGAGTCGTGGAATCACAGGGTTTGAGCCGGGGCGGCTAGTACAAGCGCTCGCGGCTCGCGGCCTTTCTCAAGTCGCGCTGGCAAGCATGGTCGGGGTATCCCCTGCCACGATTAGTAAGTGGAAAAGCGGGCAGCAGTCTCCCGAGGCCGAGGCACTGGCCAACCTCTCTCAGGTCATCAACGTGGCCCCGGAGTGGTTCACCCGCCCGCTACCTGAGAAGTGCTCTCTCCCCCTGTTCCGAAGCAATGCATCGGCGCATGCCAGCGCCCGTACGATGCTTGAAGCACGTCTCGAATGGGCTCAAGACATCGCGTTAGCTTTGGGTGAGTTCGTAGACTTCCCTGATGTGAATCTGCCAAAGCGCGCGTTCACGGATCCAGAGCAAATCACCAGTTCCGATATCGAGGACGCCGCTGATGAATGCCGCGAACTTTGGGGACTCGGTCGACGCGCGATACCTGACCTGGCCATGGCGGTGGAAGGCGCTGGCGTGATTTTGGTACGCGAAGAAACAGGCGTCGCGACCATTGAGGGATTGTCTGCGTGGAGTCAGGTGTTGAATCGTCCGCTCGTGCTGCTTTCTGCCGATAAGCAAAACGGCTTCCGCAGCCGTTTCGACTTGGCTCACGAGCTCGGCCACTTGATTCTACACAAAGGAATCGAGCGGTCGACTGACCCCGTTCGCCACAAAATGATGGAAGACCAGGCCCACCGGTTCGCAGGCGCCTTCCTGCTCCCAGCAGAGACGTTCGCCGCTGAAGTCCGGAGCCCGGTCACTCTGGACAGCCTCCTTCTGCTCAAGCAACGCTGGGGCGTTTCTGTGGCTGCAATGGTCATGCGCCTTTGGGCATTGAAGGTGATCGATGATGATGCAAAGGGCCTGCTGTTTAAGCGTCGCTCAGCTCGCTGGGGAGTAAAAGCAGAACCGGGCGATGAAGAACGTACGCCTGAGCAACCTCGCCTTCTCAAACGTACCATTGAGCTGCTGGCCTCTTCGGGCGTCTTGCCTGTGAATGGTGTTGCCGCTTACATCGGCCTGGCAGCAACGGATATCGAGATGCTGACGGGCTTGCCCATCCGCTACCTCAGTGGAAATGCTCAAGTGGTGCACTTGGCCAAGCTCAAGAGCAGCAGCCCCGTGACTGTTGCCCATAAAATGCCAGATTTAGGGGTAGTGGTTCCGTTCAATCGCGGCAAATGATCCTGACGGGGGCCAATTGTTGGCCTCCTTTGACCAACTCTCTCAGGTGCTGATGTGGCCTGCACCGCCGAAACTATCGCCGATGCGCCACCAGGGCGCATCTCGTTGATTCCCCACCATGCCGACTAACCTTGGCTACCTATGCGACGTAGCCATCCCGTGGCCCCCGGCCACTTCCACAAAAGTCCAAACCGCATTACCTACGTTGATCAGATATGGGGGGCATACGTGGGACGCAAGTGGCTCACACACCGACGACTGAATTGGGATGGTCAACATGCAGATCTACCGACCCAGAACACGCATATGGCTCAGGAAACCTGACTAGCTCCGTAGAGCCCTAAGCTAGAAGGCTAGACAAGAATCACAGCGCACCCAATGCCACTCGGATGGTGTCCAACGCTCGCTCACACTCGCCGGCTAACGAAACGAAGTGATTTCGTAGGGATCCGTGATTTGCCCGGGCTTCCGACTCCGCTGCACGCTTTTTCTGCACAGTTGCATGCCCCCTGACCTCTGTTCTCAAAGCATGAAGCCTCTGTAAGGGAACCACAATTGCCTTGGCTTGCGTCTCGGAATTCCCCACTCCGCACAGTATTTCCTGGATCACCCGCAGCGATGCCCAGCTAGAGGGAGCTGGTTTACCAACGCCGTCAGCTATCACACGCAATGGTTTAAGTAGGAAACCCTCCACGAGATACTGGTCTAGCGCGAGGATTTCGTCTGCCCACTCCTTGGTTGAATCCGTGGCTGGGATATGAACCGCTGCTTCAAGCTCCTGCCCTCTGGGACTCCACCATGCTGGGGCCGATCTATCCAGTTCCCGGATCGCATTTTTCAACGCGCCGACCGGCTCGTAATCAAGATCCCAAGAGCCCCTGATGTCCGCTTGGTGAGCGCGCTTCGATATAGCTCCTTTGGGCCATTCGTTGAATGACTGCCAGTAGAGCTGAACGGTGAATGGTAGCTTGGCCAAGTCGCCGATGTAGGCATGCACCTGACCCTCCTCGTTCTGGTCGTAAGACCTGAGGTACCAAGAGCCCCGGCAACTGATATGCCTGTCCTCAAGGGAGTACTTATCAGGGTCGGCTTTGTACAAATGGAGCACCTCTGCTCTGAAGAACGCGGGCGAAAGCTCCCACGGGAGCTCGCTATCCTCGAAATAATTCGACAGGCACTCCGGGGCGCATGAGGTCTCTACATTCCGACCGTTTTTTCGATCGTAGATTTTGAAGTCTGCATACCGGCGCGAAGCGCGGTCGTCCTCCATTTCCCACTGCTTGATCAGGCTTGCCACCGTGATACTAGGCCGGAGCACCATTACGCCGTTGCAGAAGCTACCGACACGGCAGAGCCCGTGATGGTAATAGAGGTCTCGGCTGTCCGAGTGCAGCGTTTTCACACCGTTCCAGCCTGAAAAATTCTCGGTATCGAGCCTGGTGAAATCGAACCGCATCACCAAGCTCTGCTTCGTCACTGCCATGTACTTTTCGAGTTCAGCCCGCAGGATCGTCACCAAATCCAGACGGAAATTATCTTTACCCTGGGGCTGCTGAATGATGCGGATCACGTCTTCAATGTCACCGTGCTCATCAAGCCTGCAGTAGCTGTTGCGCTCCGCTACAAAGTACAAATCCAGGCTATGAACCAACTTCTGGCTGAGTTCGATTGCGGCCCTGTCCCGGTCGACCCCGTTAAACTCGCGGCGAAAGATCAGCTTCTCCCCTTGAAACTCGTCCGACCAAGATCCCAGCGGAGGCTCTAGGCGGATTGCACGACCGTCACTGCTGATCTCCCGGCAAATACTCCATGTGTCCTGCCCTTCCGGAAATGAAGCATTTTGGAGCTCTTTGACCCTAGCCTGCGTAAGCTTACGGGTGGGTGCTAGCACGCCGTGAACGATAGCCTGCGACCCACTCAGATAAAGCACGACCTCATCCTGAGCAGTCAGCTGCCCTAGTATCCTCATCGCGTCTTCGGCCCGAGTCACCCACCCGGGATCAGAAGCACCAGGATTGTGAGATATGGCTCCGAAGTCTTCGGCTTTCAACGCGGGCATCTATGGGCATCCTTGTTTATGAGCCTTCCCCTGGGACATGTCGTCTTTAGGTCGAGCGGGGGAAGTAGCCCCTTAGATTGCCAAAAATCAAGACCAACGTAACCGGCTCGGATCAAAATATCGTCAAGGCGCCGCCGCCTCAGGCGATACCGGTCGAATTCGACCATCACAAAGACTCAAAACCACTCCGGCGCATTTACGAACCGCTGCCTAGCCCCATATCAAAGCTTGGCGCCAATGATTCGCGTGTAGGCGAGCGTGCCGCCGGACAGGCAACATATTCCCCTCCTCTCCACCTCTCAAAGCCCCGCAGGTAGCGGGAAAGATCATAACGGGCTTTATAAGCGTCTTCCTGGCACTCGGGCTAACCGGTTGATCCGACGCGTGAACCATGGTGGTACAATGCCACCCTCTGCGGCCTGGGATGGCTCAGCGTCCTCAGCTCTCGTCGCACCCCCACTATCGCTTAGGTTTGAAGGGAAGTGTCTAGCAGTGAGACAGTTAGAGATTGAGAATGAGTTAAGAGATGTCGTAAGCCGAATCATCAGCCAAGTTGACCTCTCGACCAAGCAAGGCCGCCTCGATATCAACCTGTCCCTAGAGGATGCGCTGATTCCCATCCTGAAGGCAGCCTACAACCTTCCCAACCTGATTAACCTAAACAGAAGGCAGAAGAATTTTCCAGGCATCGACCTTGGCGACGATCACGACAGGGTTGCGTTTCAGGTGACGGCGACCACGTCGCTGGATAAGGTGAAGAAAACCTTGGCCCACTTCGTCAGCAGGCAGTTCTACAACACCTTCGATGAACTGTATATCTTGATGCTGACCAACAAGCAGGCTTCCTACAGCCAAGCTGCGATCGACCAAATCACAAACAATGCCTTTGAGTTTAATACAAAGACCCACATCATTGATCTTGGCGACATCCTTTCGAAGGTCTCAGGACTGCGTATACCTGCTCAAGAACGGGTATTGACCGACTTCAAGCTGATCCTGGGTGACATCAATGCCTACCTGGACTTTAACGCCAGCGACGGTCACCAATCGCACACCCTGACCTCAAACTTGATCGCTGTCACCCCACCTGAAACGGTATACGTTGCCGAGTTGCAGATAAACGAAGCATCAGTGCTGGCACAGGCTCGTGAACACCTGAACTTTAAGAAAAACAGTTGCTCCAAGCAGAGCCTTGTCAAGATGGCCCTGCTGCTAAATGGAGCCGATACCGATAACTGGGTATGTTTTGAAAATCGAGTTTTCACATTCGAAGACGTTTCTAACTCAGGCATACGACACATAGTCGACATCGGTACCATCGAAGCACTTGAGAGCCGAGATCTTTCAGACTCAGATATCGACGACAATCTCAATATTTTTAAGCTTCTGTTGACTGGCTATGTTCGAGAAACTCTGAAACCTCACAACGTCGCGTACGACCGCCGGGATAAATTTTATTTTTTCAAGCCCTTTCATCCCGACGACGAAGGTCGCAAAGAAGACTGGGTAGGTAAGAAGAAGTCAACCCGCCGGGTCTACGAAAAAATACTTTCCAAAAAAGAGCCTACCCGTATCGCTCATCACGTTCACCTATCTTTCGAATTAAGTTTCACTAAGGTAGCCCAACAGTGGTTTGCACTAGTAGTTCCAAGCTGGCTCTACACCTACGACGGAAGTCGAAAGTCTCGGTTTCATGAGGACTTACTGTCAAAGCAGAAAAGACTTGAGTTTAACCAAAGCGTACGGAACATAGTTCGATTCCTGGCCTATTACTTGCGATCGACTAATTTTTCTTTGCCAGGGACTGTTGACTACCCCAGTCATTATGGAAACAAGTCAATCGAGATGGACGACTCGCTTAGCACTGATACTGCAAGCTACGGTTTTTTTGGCGAGTTACTAGAACTCACTTGTGACGAAAAGCTAGTAGACGGTGAACATGTAGGTGCCGACTATGAAGAGGAACTAGCTGATGAAGATTAAGATCCTCAAAGAGCCCATGCTGGAATTTGGAAGCGGTGCCCATATATGTCCAAGAACGGGAATCGAAACTTTAGGTGTATACGACAAACGTGATGAGCTACGGCGTAGCGAATTGCGTATCGGCATCGTTGGCCGGGGTGAAGGCGTCGACTTATTGGATGAATGGCTGGACAAATGCAAGCGTGGCATCGTTGGCAAAGAGGAAACAAAATTCCCTAACCTCTTCAGAGGATTTGGCGGAGTGGACGAATACCACGGTTTTTATACGAAAATCCTTTCCTCCCCTCAGTACACTCGTACGCTTCAGAAGTCTGAAGTAAATAACATTTCGAAAATCACTGCCCGGGAAGATCGAGTAGTAAAGTGCGTTGAATTGTACTATGAGCAGATCCGATTTCTATCCGAGAATCGCTCAATCGATGTGATTGTCTGCGTAGTGCCCAATGACATTTTCGACTCTCTTACCAAGGCGACAGGGGAAAAAGACAACGAGTCGCTAGAGGCCTACCTGGAACACAACTTCCGCCGGCTCCTGAAAGCGCGGTGCATGCATTTAGGTATTCCTCTTCAGCTCGTTCGAGAAAAGACCATTCTTTCCGTCAAACCCTCGATCGATCAGCAAGACCTAGCCACCAAAGCCTGGAATTTCTGCACCGCGCTGTATTACAAGGGCAACAGGACTGTACCTTGGCGCCTAGTTGAGGACAAATTCAAGCCCAAGACCTGTTACATCGGGATCGGATTCTACAAGAGCCGTGACGGTGAGACGGTTTCCACGAGCCTCGCTCAGGTGTTCGATGAGTTCGGCCATGGCGTCATTCTGCGAGGCGCACCAGTATCGTTAGATAAGCGTGACAGACGCCCTTATATGGATGAGTCGCAGGCCTATGAGCTGCTAGACAGCGCACTGGCGGAATATGAAAAAGCGCTGATGCAAAAGCCCGCGCGCGTTGTGATCCACAAGTCCAGTCGTTTCCGGCCTACCGAGGTTGCGGGGTTTTCAAGGGTGCTAGAGGCCAAGGGCATAAAGACGAAAGATCTTGTATCGATCACAGCGACCGATATCCGGCTTTTCAGCGACAAAAATTACCCACCTTCCCGAGGGACGCTGCTTAGCCTTTCGGAGACTCAAGGTGTGCTCTACACGAAAGGGATCGTGGATTTCTACAAAACGTACCCGGGGATGTACATCCCGAGCCCCCTGCGGGTCGAGGCGTTCGACAGCGATTCGTCACTGGAAGACCTGTGCAAGGAAATCCTTGGCCTGACCAAGATGAACTGGAACAACACCCAGCTCGACGGACGCCTCCCAATCACCTTGGAGTGCGCCAACAAGGTCGGAGACATCATGAAGTACATCGACAGCTCAGAGAAGCCACAGGTGAGCTACAGCTTCTACATGTAGAGGTTGCTTCCGGCGTGCCGTGGACGTCGGAACGGTTTGCGGGGCGTCTTCCTCAGGTGGGGTTGATCATCGCGGCAAACAAATTAACTGGCCTATGGAGGTGATGAGGCTCCGAGCCATGGGCTCTCTAGGCCTGTGTGGCTGGACGTAGCCTTGGAAGCTCGACTGATCGGACAAAGCAGGCAATCGGACGTGTTAGCTGATAGACTGCGCGCCGTAATTACTTAGAGGATTTTTTGATGGCCACTAACCGCTCCCGTCGTCTTCGCAAAAAGCTTTGTGTGGACGAGTTTCAGGAATTGGGCT
This sequence comes from Pseudomonas sp. B21-021, assembly GCF_024749205.1. Lineage (NCBI taxonomy): Bacteria > Pseudomonadati > Pseudomonadota > Gammaproteobacteria > Pseudomonadales > Pseudomonadaceae > Pseudomonas > Pseudomonas sp. B21-021. The sequence goes on along the minus strand of NZ_CP087192.1, from coordinate 2,037,766 downwards.
TTGAGCTGAACCTGGAATTTAAGGAAGATCTGGATGATGAGGCAGTCGATGCATTCCTTGATGACTTCCTGACCGAAGCCATGGACGCCAATGGCCTGGACTATGTCGGCGGCGATGATTTCGGCCTGGTTTGCAAAGCAGAACGCGGCTCGGTTACCGAAGAGCAACGCGCAGCTGTCGAAGCATGGCTCAAAGGCCGTAGCGAAGTGACCAAGGCTGAAGTCAGCCCTCTGCTCGACGCTTGGTACCCCGAGAAGCCGGTCAACGCTGCACAGTGATCGCGCTTAGCCGGAGGGAGTAACTGCTGGCTTGTGAAACGACCACCTTTCGAGGTGGTTTTTTTATGGGCGATCACAAATCTCAAGGCCATCTCGCGGCGTCAAATCAGGGGATTAAAAGAGAATGGGAGAGAGGCAGGAGAGAGAGCTTGCCGGGGACTGCCGCCAGGGATACGGCATGAGAGGAGCAGGATCTCGGACGGAGAGGACAATGAATTTTTGACAACCAACCGACTATTTTTTGCTAATTAGCAAAACTTGAAATTCATCGACGCACAGTTTTTTGCGCAGACGCTGGGAACGGTTAGTCGCCATTGGAACAATCCTCTTAAGTAATAACGGCCGGCACTTTACCAGTTTAAGCCGGCGATTGCCCGACTCTCTGGGACGTGCGTGCGACCGCCTGTAAAAAAATAACGAATTGGCGCCCTTGCGAAAGGCACAAGCTGTTACACCTTGGGGCATAATGCCGACACTTTCATGACCACTGAGGGCCTTTTCATCCATGTCCTCGTCTTTTTTCCCCTCGGCTGTAGGGTTTTATTTCATATGATCAAATCGTTGCGTCCTCTGCTCCTGGCCGGTCTTCTTCTGCCGCTGGCCTTGCCCGTCTCCGCTGCCACCATCAACACCGCCCTGACCCCCAACGTCGAAAAAGCCCTCAAGGCCAGCAAGCTGCAGCCCACTGCCCTGTCGCTGGTGATGGTGCCGCTGGACGGCCCGGGCACGCCGACCGTGTACAACGCCGACGTCTCGGTCAACCCGGCCTCGACCATGAAGTTGGTCACCACTTACGCGGCGCTGGAAATGCTCGGCCCCAACCATCAGTGGAAAACCGAGTTCTACACCGACGGCGACCTGAACGGCGGGATCCTCAACGGCAACCTCTACCTCAAGGGTGGCGGCGATCCGAAGCTGAACATGGAAAAACTCTGGCTGCTGATGCGCGACCTGCGCGCCAATGGCGTGACCCAGGTCACCGGTGATCTGGTACTGGATCGCAGCTTCTTCGTGCAGCCACAGCTGCCGGAATTCAACGATGACGGCAACGACGAGAACAAGCCGTTCCTGGTCAAGCCGGATTCGCTGCTGGTCAACCTCAAGGCCTTGCGTTTCGTGGCCCGCAATGACAATGGCCGGGTTTTGATCTCGGTCGAACCGCCGATTGCCAGCATCAACATCGAGAACACCGTCAAAGCGCTCAACTCCAAACAATGCACCGGCGGCGTGCGCTACAACCCGGTGCCGCAGGCCGATGGCAGCGTGACCGTGACCGTGGCCGGCCAGCTGGGCGAAGGCTGCAGCTCGCAGACTTATCTGTCGCTGCTCGATCACGCGACCTACACCGCCGGCGCCGTGCGGGCGATCTGGAAGGAACTGGGCGGCAGCATCCAGGGCAAGGATCGTCTGGCCCCGACGCCGAGCAGCGCCAAAGTGCTGGCCCGTGCGTTCTCGCCGGATCTGGCGGAAATCATCCGCGACATCAACAAGTACAGTAACAACACCATGGCTCAGCAACTGTTCCTGAGCCTGGGCCAGAAATTCCGCAACGACGCCGACGGCGATGACGCCAAAGCCGCGCAACGTGTGGTGCGGCAGTGGCTGGCGAAGAAAGGCATCACAGCGCCGCACCTGGTGATGGAGAACGGCTCCGGTCTGTCGCGTTCGGAGCGGGTCAGCGCCCGTGAAATGGCCAACATGCTGCAAGCGGCCTGGCACAGCCCTTACGCCGCCGAGTACATCAGCTCGCTGCCGATTGCCGGCACCGACGGCACCATGCGCAAACGCCTGAAGACCACCGCGATGCGCGGCGAAGCCCACGTCAAGACCGGCACCCTGAACACCGTGCGGGCAATCGCCGGCTTCAGCCGCGACGTCAACGGCAACACCTGGGCGGTGGTGGCGATCCTCAACGACAAGGCCCCGTTCGGCGCGTCGTCGGTGCTGGATCAGGTGCTGCTGGATCTTTATAAACAGCCACGGACGCCGCAGACTGCTTCGGTCCTGTAATCCCCGTAAATGATTGTTCCCACGCTCTGCGTGGGAACAATCATCACAGCCGAAACTGCCGCCCCCCCCCCCCAAAAAAAAAACCTGATTGTTCCCACGCTCCGCGTGGGAATACAGCCCGTGACGCTCTGCGTCACTGGACGCGGAGCGTCCCCGGAGGCATTCCCACGCAGAGCGTGGGAACGATCAGGTGGCAGAGGGACTCAGTTCATCTGCCGCTCGACCCGATCCCGTCCGCCCTGTTTCGCCGCATAAACCCCGGAATCCGCCCGCAGCAACAAAGCGTCCGCGCCCTCCCCGGGTCGCCAGCTGGCAATCCCGAAACTGGCCGTCACCACCCCCACCACATCGATTGGCGCACTGCGCAGGCTTTGCCATAACTCTTCGGCCAGCATGTGCGCGTGATCGCCGTCGATGTCCGGGCACAGCACCATGAACTCTTCGCCGCCCAACCGGCAGAACACGTCGGTACGCCGCAGACGATGGCCGATGCGCTCGCAGACCGCCTGCAACACGCGGTCGCCCGCTGCGTGACCGTACTGATCGTTGATCCGTTTGAAGTGGTCGATGTCGAGCATGATCACCGACAGCTCGCCACCGCCGCGTTTGACCCGGGCCATTTCGGTGGTCAGGCGCTCCTGGAAATAGCGCCGGTTGTGAATGCCGGTCAGTGCGTCGGTCACCGACAGCGCGCGCAACTCTTCTTCGACGCGCTTCAGGTCGGAGATGTCGGAGATATAACCGTGCCACAGCACGCCGCCGCCCGGCAGTTCCTCCGGGGTCGCCTCGCCGCGAACCCAGCGCAGGCCGCGCTCGGGCAGTTGCACGCGGTATTCCTCGCGCCACGGGCTGAGGTTGTCTGCCGAGGCACGGATCGACTTGCGCACGCGGCTGACGTCCTGCGGGTGGATGCGGGTGAAGATGGCTTCGGCGTTGAGCAGCAGCACGTCCGGCTCCAGCTCGTAGATCTCGCGGATGCCGTCGCTGGCGTAGATCACGCTGAAGCGACCGTCGAACTCCATCTTGAATTGATAGATCCCGCCGGGAACGTGGGCGCTGAGTTTCTTCAACAACACGTCCCGCGCGGCCAGCGCTTCATGCACGCGCTTGCGCTCGGTGATGTCGATGCAGATCGCCAGATGCCCGACCCACAGCCCCTGCTCGTCCAGCACCGGCGTGGCCAGCATGTTCACTGGGATGTGGCTGCCGTCTTTGCGCACCAGCGTCCATTCCCGCGCCTCGTGCCCGCCGACTTCGCCACCCTCCACCAGCATCGCCTGACAGGTCGGAATGGTTTTGCCATAACGAGCGCTGAGCTCCGCCGCGCGGGCCACCAGTTCCCGGGGAAAGTGCAGGTTTTCCAGGGTCATGTGGCCGACCACTTCGCTGCTGATATAACCGAGCATCTGTTCGGCGCCGGGGTTGAAGGTGTTGATCACCCCGCGCAGGTCGGTGGCGATGATTGCCACTTGGGTCGCCGCGTTGAGCACCCCGCGCAACTGGCCGTGGGTGCCGCGCAGTTCCTGTTCACGCTCATGCAGTTCCTGAGTGCGCAACTCGACCATGCGCAACGCACGCTGGCGCTGACTGACCAGCACATAAAGCAGCGCGCTCAGCAGCAGACTGAGCAATCCGCCCAGCACCACTACGCTGCCAACCGACGAATGGTTGGCTTGCATGAACGCCTCGCTGGGCAGGATATCCACCTGATAGTCGTGATCGGCCATGCGCACCAGCCGGGTAGCGGACAGATCGCTCGGCGCCGGCTCATTGGTCGATTCGAACAGCACTTCATGCTGATCGTTGGTAGACAGATCAAGAATGCGCACCGACAGATAATCATGGAACGCATCCGGCAAACCGTCCGCCAGCAGCTGACGCATGCTGATGACGGCCATCACGTAGCCGAATGACTTTGTCTCGCCGGGACGCACCACCGGCCCGACCAACAGCACGCCGCGCGCGTAGGCCGGCTCGATCGCCACCAGATGCATCGGCTGCGAGACCGCCAGGCCGCCAATCTGGTCGGCGCGCTCCAAGGTCGTGCGGCGCAGCGGCTGGGCCAGCAAGTCGTAACCCAGCGGCGAGCCGAGCCGGCTCTGGGTCTGGCTGTACAACACCACTACGTATTCATCGCGGGCCGAAGCCAGTTGCAGTTCGCCGCGGGCATTGAGTTCGCGCACGCTGAAGGTGCTCAGGCCTTCATCCCGCGCCCGCTGTTCAAAGGCTGCACGCTCGGCGCCGCTCACCCGCAGGGCGAACGAATAGGCCTGGGTGCGCAGTAATAAAGGTTGGGTGTAGCCGTCGAATTCGGCGCGAGACACCGATTCAGAGTTGGCGAAGAACCGGCGCAAGCCGTCGAGGCGTTGCTCCTGATCCTGAAAACGTTCTTCGATGCGGCTGTAGCGCTCGTTGGCCAGCAGCTGAAAGCGTTGGCGCAACTGGCTGTGAAACTGATTGAGGGTGCCCCAGGCGAGCAGCCCCGTGAGAATCCCGCCGGCGAGCAATACCAGCAGCGCGACCAGCCAGGCCGAGACTTCTTCGCTGATAAAACCCAATATCTTCGGGCGCACGGGGTGCAACGACATAAAAGCCACTCACTACGTCAGCATCTGCGGGAAAAACCCCATCGGCCGTGTGTGAGTTATAGCTATTAGCCACTAATTTGGCTAGCTCTGAACGGATCCAAGAGCCTTTAAAAATCAAGGCTCTGTGGATCCAATTTTGCAGAGTGTCAACGAGCCGTGATTTTCCAGGCGCGGTGGATCTTGCCGTTGCGGGCGAAATCCGGGTCGATGGTGCTGGCGGTGATTTCCTCGACCGCGTAACGCTCGGCCAGGTTGTCTTCGAGCTGGAACTTGCGGAAGTTGTTGGAGAAATACAACACCCCGCCCGCTGCCAGACGGGCCATGGCCAGGTCGATCAACTGCACCTGGTCACGCTGCACGTCGAAGATGCCTTCCATGCGCTTGGAGTTGGAGAATGTCGGCGGATCGATGAAGATCAGGTCGTATTCGTCGCGGGAATTCTCCAGCCACGCCATCACATCGCCCTGCTCCAGACGGTTCTTGTCGGAGAAGCCGTTGAGCGACAGGTTGCGGCGCGCCCAGTCGAGGTAGGTTTTCGACAGGTCGACGCTGGTGGTGCTGCGCGCGCCGCCCTTGGCCGCGTGGACGCTGGCGGTCGCGGTGTAGCAGAACAGGTTGAGGAAGCGCTTGCCGGCGGCTTCTTTCTGGATCCGCATGCGCATCGGCCGGTGATCGAGGAACAACCCGGTGTCGAGGTAGTCGGTGAGGTTGACCAGCAACTTCACGCCGCCCTCGGTCACTTCATTGAACTTGCCCTGGGCCGCCTGACGCTCGTACTGCTTGGTGCCGCTCTGACGCTCGCGGCGCTTGACCACCACGCGGCTCTTGTCGATGTTCAGCGCCTGCGGAATGGCCGCCAGCGCGTCGAACATGCGGATCGAGGCTTTTTCCGGGTCGATCGACTTCGGCGCGGCGTATTCCTGAACGTGCACCCAGTCGTGGTACAGGTCGATGGCCATGGCGTATTCCGGCATGTCCGCATCGTAGACGCGGTAGCAGTCGATGCCTTCGCGCTTGACCCACTTGCCCATCGCCTTGAGGTTCTTCTGCAGGCGGTTGGCAAACATCTGCCCGCCTTCGCTCAGGCGCGGTTGCTCGATCACTGGCGCCGGGGCCGGCGTCGGTTTGATCGGGTTGCCGTTCTTGTTGAACTTGCGCTCTTGCGGCTCGTTCGGCGTCTGATCGTAGGCGGCTTGCTCGCGCTCGGCCTGACGTTGTTCCGGGGTGCGGCGCTCGCCGGTGACGAACTGATCCGGCAGGACTTTGATCAACAGCAGCTTGCACGGCAGCGCGCCGTTCCAGAACGAATACTGTTTGTGGCTGCGGATGCCCATGCGCTTGCCCAGATCCGGCGCACCGGTAAACACCGCCGCTTCCCAGTTCAGGCAGGCCTGACGCAGACGCTCGCCAAGGTTCTGGTAGAGGTACAACAGGCTGGCTTCATCACCCAGACGCTCGCCGTACGGCGGGTTGCAGATGACCAGGCCTTTCTGGTTCTGGTCCGGACGCGGCTCGAAGGTCGCCACTTCGCCCTGATAGATCTTGATCCACTCGCTCAGGCCGGCGCGTTCGACGTTGTTGCGGCCCGGTTGAATAAGGCGTGGGTCGGCTTCATAACCACGAATCCACAGCGGCGGCTTGGCCAGACCGGCAGCAGCACGCTCGACCGCTTCTTCATGCAGTTTTTTCCACAGCGCCGGTACGTGACCGAGCCAGGCGGTGAAGCCCCACTGCTCACGACGCAGGTTCGGCGCCATGTCGGCGGCGATCATGCCGGCTTCGACCAGGAACGTGCCGACACCGCACATCGGGTCGGCCAGCGCGCCACCTTCGGCGGCAATGCGCGGCCAGCCGGAACGGATCAGGATCGCGGCCGCCAGGTTTTCCTTCAGCGGCGCAGCGCCCTGCTGCAAGCGGTAGCCGCGCTGGTGCAGGCTGTGGCCGGAGAGGTCGAGGGACAGAATCGCTTCGCCGCGATCCAGGCGCAGGTGAATGCGCAGGTCCGGGTTGAGCTTGTCGATGCTTGGGCGGTCGCCCTGCGGGGTACGCAGTTTGTCGACGATGGCGTCCTTGACCTTCAGGGCGCCGAAGTGGGTGTTGTCGATGCCCGAACCGTGGCCGCTGAATTCCACGGCCAAGGTGCCGTCGGCCAGCGTGTGATCCTGCCAGTCGACGTCGAGTACGCCGTGGTACAGGTCTTCGGCGTTTTTCATCGGGAAACGCTTGAGCACCAGCAGCACCCGGTTGGCCAGACGCGACCAGAGGCACAGGCGATAAGCGGTTTCCATGGTCGCCATGCCACGCACGGCGGAGGTGTGTTCGCGGGCCTCTTCAAGGCCAAGCCCGACGGCTTCCTCGATGAGCAGGCCTTCAAGGCCTTTGGGGCAAGTGAGGAAGAGTTCGAAACGGTCGGACATGGTTTTTCCAGAGCCTTTGGCTAATGAACCGGCAACGCATTGCCGATCCGGTTTTCAATCAGGCGCTTTTCTACAAGAGCGCCCGCGTGGCACGAAGGTGTGCCGTTCCATCCCCGCTGCTCGGGTTAAAAGAGCTTAGATGCCGGGACAGATAAAAAAGTTGAAGCAACAAAATGACTCAAAGCAACCCTTCGTCGAATAGTACCCCAGCGCAAACGTGGGTCATTCTCACTAAAGGATTAACCTCATCATCCAGCGCGGGGCCGATCATACCGGGGTTTGGCCAACAAACACTGGATAAATACGCGGTTACTTATGGCCATAGCATCTTTTTCGTTACGTCCTTATGACAAAACGGTCATTCCATCGATGTGACTCATTGGTTAGAACTGGACACAGGTTGACGTCGCAACGGCGTCAACACCTTGGCTCGCCACGCCGGCAGCGAGCCGCCAACGGCAGAGTTTTTCTGCCAGACCTCAATTGAGGTCGACGCGACAAAAACAGTCAACAAGTGAGGGAAACACCCTATGAGAAGACTTAAGCGTGATCCGTTGGAAAGAGCATTTTTGCGCGGATATCAATATGGCGTTGGTGGCAAATCCCGTGAGCTTTGCCCATTTACTCTACCGTCGGTACGTCAAGCCTGGATCAACGGCTGGCGAGAAGGACGCGGCGACAACTGGGACGGTATGACCGGCACTGCGGGAATCCACAGACTCAACGAACTTCACGCCGTCGGCTGACACAGGGCACTTATTCCGACACGACAATCTGATTTCGCAACACACTGATCACCATGCACGTCCTTCCCGGACGGCGGGCTACGGCCCAGGGGCTCCTTCGAGGAGCCCTTTTTTATGCCTGCCTTTTATTTCCGTCGATCAGCGCTTGGCGGCGATCGCGTCCACGGACTCGCGGATCAGCGCCGGGCCCTTATAGATGAAGCCGGAGTAGATCTGCACCAGGCTCGCGCCGGCAGCGATCTTCTCGGCCGCATGCTTGCCTTCGGTGATACCGCCCGCCGCGATGATCGGCAGTTTGCCGCCCAGCTCGGACGCCAGCACTTTCACGGTGTGGGTGCTCTTCTCACGCACCGGCGCGCCGGACAGACCGCCCGCCTCGTCACCGTGTTCCATGCCTTCGACGCCCACGCGGCTGAGGGTGGTGTTGGTGGCGATCACCGCGTCCATCCCGGTTTCGATCAGCGCTTGCGCAACCTGCGCGGTTTCTTCGTCGGTCATGTCCGGCGCGATCTTGATTGCCAGCGGTACATGCTTGCCGTGGCGCAGAGCCAGCTCGGCGCGGCGCGTGGCCAGGTCCGCCAGCAACTGCTTGAGCGAATCACCGAATTGCAGGCTGCGCAGGCCCGGAGTGTTCGGCGAGCTGACGTTGACCGTGATGTAGCTGGCGTGGGCGTAGACCTTGTCCAGACAGATCAGGTAATCATCCACCGCGCGCTCGACCGGGGTGTCGAAGTTCTTGCCGATGTTGATCCCCAGCACGCCTTTGTATTTGGCCGCCGCCACCCGCGCCAGCAGGTTATCCACACCGAGGTTGTTGAAACCCATGCGGTTGATGATCGCCTCGGCTTCCGGCAGGCGGAAAATCCGTGGTTTCGGGTTGCCCGGCTGCGGACGCGGGGTCACAGTGCCGATTTCGACAAAACCGAAACCCAGCTGCGCAAAGCCGTCGATGGCCGCGCCGTTCTTGTCCAGACCGGCCGCCAGACCCACAGGGTTCGGGAACTCCAGGCCCATGACATTCACCGGCAGCGACGCCGGCGCCTTGCACAGCAAGCCGTTGAGGCCCAAACGCCCGCCCGCGCCGATCAGATCCAGCGACAGATCGTGGGAGGTTTCCGGGGAAAGTTTGAACAACAGCTGACGGGCCAGGGTGTACATGGGCGGCTATGACTCGGGCGGCGAAAAGAGGCGGCGATTATAGCCGGGCATCGCCCCGCCGCGCGAGGCGCACGGGTAAATCCGTGCGCATGGCATATGCCTTGCACCTTCCTCGACATCAGCCCGCAGGCCAATGGTGGCGTGCAGGCAAGGACAATGGCGTCGTCTCTCGGTTTTGCGCGGGCAAAGCCCGGGACGACGTTTTTTTTGAGGGTGGCTTTCATGACTCAAACCTCCGCCGGGCCGCTGGCCTGGGTCAACGGCAGCGATGCCCCGGAAAAAAGCGCGATCAACCTCGGTTTCATGGCCCTGAGCGACTGCGCCTCGCTGGTGGTCGCGGCCACTCAGGGCTTTGCTCAGCCTTACGGCCTGACCCTGAATCTCAAGCGCCAGAGTTCCTGGGCCAACCTGCGGGACAACCTGGTCAGCGGCGAACTCGATGCCGCCCACAGCCTTTACGGCCTGATCTACGCGGTGCATCTGGGCATCGGCGGTGTCGCGTCGACCGACATGGCGGTGCTGATGGGCCTGAATCAAAACGGCCAGAGCCTCAACCTGTCCCACGGTTTGCAGGGCCTGGGCGTGACCGGTCCTGAAGCGCTGCACCACCATGTGCACCAAACCCGCGCAAAACTGACCTTCGCCCAGACCTTCCCGACCGGCACCCATGCCATGTGGCTGTATTACTGGCTGGCGAGCCAGGGCATCCATCCGTTGCAGGATGTCGACAGCGTGGTGGTGCCGCCGCCGCAAATGGTCGCGCACTTGCAGGCCGGACGCATCGATGGCCTCTGCGTTGGCGAGCCGTGGGCGGCCAGCGCCGTGCAGCAGGATCTCGGTTTCACGCTGGCCACCAGCCAGACCATCTGGCCCGATCACCCGGAAAAAGTCCTCGGCTGCACTCGCGCCTTCGTCGAGCAGTACCCCAACACCGCCCGCGCGCTGGTGATGGCGATCCTCGAAGCCAGCCGTTTCATCGAAGAAAGCCCGGAAAACCGCCGCAGCACCGCGCAGTTGCTGAGCGCCCCGGAATACCTCGACGCCCCGGTTTCCTGCATCGAACCACGCTTTCTCGGCGACTACGACGATGGCCTCGGCAACAGTTGGCAGGACCCGCACGCCCTGCGCTTTCACGGCGATGGCGCGGTGAACCTGCCGTATCTCTCGGATGGCATGTGGTTCATGACTCAGTTTCGCCGTTGGGGTTTGCTGCGCGATGACCCGGATTACCTCGCCGTCGCCCGTCAGGTGCAGCAACTGGAGATCTATCGCGACGCGGCGACTGCTGTGGGCGTCGCGGCCTGGGGCAAGGACATGCGCAGCAGCCAGTTGATCGACGGCAAAATCTGGGACGGCAGCGACCCGGCCGCCTATGCCCGGAGCTTCAAGCTCCACGCGCTGAGCGACAGCGCGCCCCTTCTCGCCCACCGCTGACAGGAGACCGCGAACATGCTGCGCATTCTGCTGATCAACGACACCGCAAAAAAAGTCGGACGCCTGAAAGCTGCGCTGACCGAGGCCGGTTTCGAGGTGATCGACGAGTCGGGCCTGACCATCGACCTGCCGGCGCGCGTCGAAACGGTGCGTCCGGACGTGATCCTGATCGATACCGAGTCACCGAGCCGCGATGTGATGGAGCAAGTGGTGCTGGTCAGCCGCGACCAGCCGCGGCCGATCGTGATGTTCACCGACGAGCACGATCCCGGCGTAATGCGTCAGGCGATCAAGTCCGGGGTCAGTGCCTACATCGTCGAGGGCATTCACGCACAACGCTTGCAGCCGATTCTCGACGTGGCCATGGCCCGCTTCGAAAGCGACCAGGCCCTGCGCGCCCAGCTACAGGCCCGCGACCAGCAACTGGCCGAGCGCAAGCGCATCGAACTGGCCAAGGGTTTGTTGATGAAAATGAAGGACTGCAACGAAGAAGAGGCCTACACCCTGATGCGCCGCCAGGCCATGAGCCGCCAGCAGAAACTGATTCAGGTGGCGGAACAGATCATTGCCATGAGCGAGTTGCTTGGCTGAAGCCCTGCCCTGCCTTGATCGTTCCCACGCTCCGCGTGGGAATGCAGCCATGGACGCTCCGCGTCCGCTTCAGAGCATGACGCAGAGCGTCACCGAATGCGTTCCCACGCAGAGCATGGGAACGAGCCACATCGATGTGGCACAAATCTCGCTAAGCAATCCCCACAGGTAACCAACGGCGGTTGCCCCACCTACGACAAAGACGTCGCTCACCTTCTTCGCCCCTTTCGGCGATCCGGGTAGCGGCGTTTTTGCGTTTTGGCCCCACAGCCCGGGGCCGGTGGTGCGGCCGTGGTGGCGCCCCACTGTGCTGGTTCTGACTCCTTCTCGAGATTCTCTACAGCTGAGGTGCGCGATGAATAAAAGCTTCTGGAAATCCGGCCACACCCCGACCCTGTTCGCGGCCTTCCTGTATTTCGACCTGAGCTTCATGGTCTGGTACCTGCTCGGCCCGCTGGCGGTGCAGATTGCCGCCGACCTGCACCTGACCACCCAGCAGCGCGGTCTCGTGGTGGCCACGCCGATTCTGGCCGGCGCGGTACTGCGTTTTGCGATGGGCATGCTCGCCGATCGCCTGTCGCCGAAGACCGCCGGGCTGATCGGCCAGGTGATCGTGATCTGCGCACTGTTCGGTGCCTGGAAACTCGGCATCCACAGTTACGAACAGGCCCTGCTGCTCGGTCTGTTCCTCGGCATGGCCGGCGCCTCGTTCGCCGTGGCCCTGCCCTTGGCCTCGCAGTGGTATCCACCGGAGCATCAGGGCAAGGCGATGGGCATCGCCGGGGCCGGCAACTCCGGGACCGTGTTCGCGGCACTGATCGCCCCGGTACTCGCGGCGGCGTTTGGCTGGAGCAATGTATTCGGTTTCGCCCTGATTCCGCTGATCCTGACGCTGGTGCTGTTCGCCTGGCTGGCGAAAAATGCGCCGGAGCGGCCGAAAGCCAAATCCATGGCCGACTACTTCAAGGCCCTGGGCGACCGTGACAGCTGGTGGTTCATGTTTTTCTACAGCGTGACCTTCGGCGGCTTCATCGGCCTGGCCAGCGCCCTGCCCGGTTACTTCAACGATCAATACGGCCTGAGCCCGGTGACCGCCGGTTATTACACCGCGGCCTGCGTGTTCGGCGGCAGCCTGATGCGTCCACTGGGCGGCGCGCTGGCTGATCGTTTCGGTGGGATTCGCACGCTTTTGGCGATGTACACGGTGGCCGCAGTTTGTATCGCAGCGGTCGGCTTCAACCTGCCAAGTTCCTACGCGGCACTGGCACTTTTCGTCTGCACCATGCTCGGTCTCGGCGCGGGTAATGGCGCGGTGTTCCAACTGGTGCCGCAACGTTTCCGTCGCGAGATCGGTGTGATGACTGGCCTGATTGGGATGGCCGGCGGCATCGGCGGTTTTGCCCTGGCGGCCGGCATGGGCGCGATCAAACAGAGCACCGGCAGCTATCAACTGGCGCTTTGGCTGTTCGCCAGCCTTGGCGTGTTGGCGTGGTTCGGTCTGCACGGGGTCAAACGTCGCTGGAGAACCACCTGGGGTTCGGCGGCCGTGACCGCTGCCCGGGTCTGAGGCCCGAATGGCTCTGCAACTGAGCTTCGCCGAAGCCAGCGCCACCGGCCCCCGCGCGGAAAACCAGGACGCTTTGCGCCTGGTGACCCCGGCCCCGGCGCTGGCTGCCAGCAAGGGGTTTCTGTTCGCCATCGCCGACGGCGTCAGCCAGTGTGCCGATGGCGGGCTGGCCGCGCGTTCGACCTTGCAGGCGCTGGCACTGGACTACTACGCCACCCCGGAAACCTGGAGCGTGGCCCAGGCCCTCGATCGTCTGTTGCTCGCGCAAAACCGCTGGTTGCAGGCCAACGGTGGCGGTCAGCCGCTGCTCACCACGGTCAGTGCGCTGGTCCTGCGCGGCCGGCGGTTTACCTTGGCGCATGTCGGTGATTGCCGGGTCTATCGCTGGCATGCCGAGAACTTGCAGCGGATCAGCGAGGATCACGTCTGGGACCAACCGGGCATGCAGCATGTGCTCAAGCGGGCATTGGGGCTGGATCAGCATCTGGTGCTGGACTTTCTTGATGGCGAACTGCGTGACGGCGAATGTTTCGTGCTGCTCAGTGATGGCGTGTGGGCGGCGCTCGGCGATACCACCATCGCCGGAATTCTGCGCGATCAGCCGGATCTGCACAGTGCGGCGCAAACGTTGGTCAACGCCGCGCATCTGGCCGGCAGCCAGGACAACGCCAGCGCGCTGTTGGTGCGAGTGGATGCTGTCGGCGAGGCCAGCCTTGGCGATGCACTGATTCATTTGCAGCAGTGGCCGCTGCCCCCGCCGTTGAAACCGGGTCAGGCATTCGAAGGCTGGCAGGTGCAAGGGATCGTCGGTCAGAGCCAGCAATCATTGCTGTATCGCGTGCTCGATGGTCAGGGCCAGACCTGGCTTTTGAAGACGCTGCCTGCACAACTGGCAGACGATGCCCAGGCCGGTCAGGCCTTGCTGGCGGAGGAATGGTTTCTCAAACGCGTCGCCGGGCGGCACTTCCCTGAAGTCCATAGCGCCGGCCAGCGTCAGCATTTGTACTACGTGATGCGTGAATACTCGGGGACGACCCTGGCTCAGTTGTTCGAGCAAAGCGGCCCGCTGCCACTGGCTCAGTGGCAGGATCTGGCCGAACGCCTGCTGCGGGCTGTCGGCCTGTTGCATCGACGGCAGATCCTGCACCGCGACATCAAACCGGAAAATTTGCACCTGGGGGACGACGGCGAGTTGCGTCTGCTGGATTTCGGTCTGGCGTATTGCCCCGGTCTGTCGCAGGACGCACCGTCAACCTTGCCAGGGACCCCGAGCTACATCGCGCCGGAAGCCTTTCAGGGTGAAGCACCCAGCGCACAACAGGATCTGTATGCGGTGGGCGTGACTTTGTATTTTTTGCTCACCGGGCATTTTCCCTACGGCGAGATCGAAGCCTTCCAGCGCCCGCGTTTCGGGGTGCCGGTGAGTGCCGGTCGCTATCGCCCGGATCTGCCGGAGTGGCTGGCGCAGTGTCTGGAGCGCGGTGTGGCGACCGATCCTTTGCAACGCTATGAAACCGCCGAGGAATGGTTGCTGATTCTGGAGCAAGGTGAGCGCCGCAGCCTGAGTGTGCGCCCTCGCCCCTTGCTGGAACGTGAGCCGCTGAAGGTCTGGCGGACACTGGCGTTACTGGCACTGCTGGGCAATCTGGTCCTGCTGTTTCTGCTGTTTCATGGCTGATGCGGCGCTCCATTAACGGGCGTGCCGCTTCCATTCAGTGCAAAAACCACAACGAACATCTGGCCAATTCCAGCTTTACCCCAGTGAATTCGCGGCCCGCCGCGACTTGGCACAACCACTGCATTAACGTTTTCAACTGACATAAAGCCCGACCTTCAACGACGAAGGCCAGGCTTCCCGAGAGAACGGGACAAGGACAAAGGCGTCCTCGCTAGGTAACTGGCGGGACGCCTTTTTTGTTTGCGCCATTTTTGTCGAGCAAGGCCTGACTGCCCACAAGAGGCAAGCCCGATGCTCCCGGAGAACCTGATGAAAAAACTCAAACTGGTGATGATCGGCAACGGCATGGCCGGGGTTCGCACCCTGGAAGAACTGCTCAAGCTGAGCAACGAGCTGTACGACATCACGGTCTTCGGCGCCGAACCGCACACCAACTACAACCGCATCCTGTTGTCGCCGGTACTGGCTGGCGAACAGACCTTTGAAGAGATCGTGCTCAACGACCTCGACTGGTACCTGGAAAACAACATCAAACTGCTGCTCAACCGCAAAGTGGTGGAGATCGACCGGGTCAAACGCCGGGTGATCGCCGAAGACGGCACCGAGGCCGAATACGATCGCCTGCTGATCGCCACCGGCTCGACCCCGTTCATCCTGCCGATCCCCGGCAACACCTTGCAGGGCGTGATCGGTTACCGCGACATCGCCGACACCCAGGCCATGATCGACACCGCAAAAACCCACAAGCACGCCGTGGTGATCGGCGGCGGCCTGCTCGGCCTCGAAGCCGCCAACGGCCTGATGCTGCGCGGCATGCACGTCACCGTGGTGCACCTCGGTGAATGGCTGCTGGAGCGGCAACTGGACAAGACCAGCGGCCAGCTCCTGCAAACCGCCCTCGAGTCCCGTGGCCTGCACTTTCGCCTGTGCGAACAGACCCACGCCCTGCACGACGCCGGCAACGGTCGCGTCGGCTCGGTGCAATTCAAGAACGGCGACATCATCCCTGCCGATCTGGTGGTCATGGCCGCCGGCATCCGCCCCAATACCGAACTCGCGGAAAAGGCCGGCATCCCGTGCAATCGCGGGATTCTGGTCAACGACACCCTGCAAACCTACGACCCGCGCATCTATGCCATCGGCGAGTGCGCGAGCCACCGTGGCATCGCCTACGGCCTTGTCGCGCCGCTGTTCGAACAGGCCAAGGTCTGTGCCAATCACCTGGCTCAACTGGGTTTCGCCCGCTATCAGGGCTCGGTGACGTCGACCAAATTGAAAGTCACCGGCATCGACCTGTTTTCCGCCGGCGACTTCATGGGCGGCGAAGGCACCGAGACCATCACCCTCTCCGACCCGATCGGCGGGGTGTACAAAAAACTGGTGATCAAGGATGACGTGCTGGTCGGCGCTTGTCTGTACGGCGATACGGCAGATGGCGGTTGGTATTTCCGGCAGATTCGTGAGAATCACGCCATCGGCGAGATCCGCGATCACTTGATGTTTGGCGAAAACGCCTTGGGCGATGTAGGACATCAAGGCCAGGACAAAGCCATGAGCATGGCCGACAACGCCGAAGTCTGCGGCTGCAACGGCGTGTGCAAGGGCACCATCGTCAAGGCGATTCAGGAACACGGCCTGTTCAGCGTCGACGAAGTGAAGAAACACACCAAGGCCGCCAGCTCCTGCGGCTCCTGCGCCGGACTGGTCGAGCAGATCCTGATCAACACCGTTGGCGGTGCAGCCGACGTCAAACCGAAAAGCGAAAAAGCCATCTGCGGTTGCAGCGACCTCAACCATGGCCAGATCCGCCAGGCGATTCGCGAACAGCATCTGCTGACCATCGCCGGCACCATGAGCTACCTCAACTGGCGCACCCCGAACGGCTGCGCTACCTGCCGCCCGGCCCTAAACTACTACCTGATTTCCACTTGGCCCGGCGAGGCCAAGGACGATCCGCAGTCGCGCCTGATCAACGAACGGGCCCACGCCAACATTCAGAAGGACGGCACCTATTCGGTGGTGCCACGGATGTGGGGCGGCGTGACCAACCCGTCGGAACTGCGGCGGATCGCCGACGTGGCGGACAAATATCAGGTGCCGATGGTCAAGGTCACCGGCGGCCAGCGCATCGACTTGCTGGGGATCAAGAAACAGGACCTGCCCGGTGTGTGGAAAGACCTCGACATGCCATCCGGCCACGCCTACGGCAAATCGATCCGCACCGTGAAAACCTGCGTCGGCAGCGAGTTCTGCCGCTTCGGCACGCAGAACTCGACTCAGTTGGGCATCGACCTCGAACACGACCTGTTCAACATGTGGTCGCCGCACAAAGTGAAGCTGGCGGTCTCCGGATGCCCACGCAACTGCTCGGAAGCGGGGATCAAGGACGTAGGAATCATCGGCGTCGATTCCGGCTGGGAGATGTACATCGGTGGCAACGGCGGGATCAAGACCGAAGTCGCCGAGTTCTTCGTCAAGCTCAAGACCGCCGAGGAAGTGCGCGAATACAACGGCGCGTTCCTGCAGCTGTACCGCGAAGAAGCCTTCTACCTCGAACGCACCGTGCACTACCTGCAACGGGTCGGCATGGAGCACATCAAGAAAGCCGTGCTGGAAGATCCCGAACGCCGCAAGGCCCTGAACGAGCGCCTGCAATTCTCCCTGTCGTTCGAACAGGACCCTTGGAAAGAGCGCCTCGCCCAGCCGCAACTGAAAAAAGAATTCGACGTGATCCCCGTGAAAAACCTGGAGGTGCCGGCATGAACTGGCTCGATATCTGTGCCCTGGAAGAGATCAACGCCCTCGGTTCGCGGATCATCGCCGGGCCCAAAGGTGACATCGCGATCTTTCGCACAAGCGACGACGAGGTTTTCGCACTCGATGACCGATGCCCGCACAAGGGCGGACCATTGTCCCAAGGCCTGATCTACGGTAAGCGCGTCGCCTGCCCGCTGCACAACTGGCAGATCGACCTGCAATCCGGCGAAGCCCAGGCACCGGATGTTGGCTGCGCCCACCATCACCCGGCCCGGGTCGAGAACGGCCGCGTGCAACTGGCCCTGCGGGACGCCGTCTGATGAACCGCCAGACGACCGCCTCGACCTGCTGCTATTGCGGGGTCGGCTGCGGCGTGCTGATCGAGCATGACGGCGAGCGCATTCTCGGCGTCAGTGGCGATCCGGCGCATCCGGCCAACTTCGGCAAACTGTGCAGCAAAGGCTCGACCCTGCACCTGACCGGCGATCTGGCGGCACGGGCGTTATATCCGGAATTGCGCCTGGGCAAAGGCCTGGCGCGCAGTCGCTGCGACTGGGACACCGCGCTGGATCACGCCACCAACGTTTTCGCCGAAACAATCGCCGAACACGGCCCGGACAGCGTGGCGTTCTACATCTCCGGGCAATTGCTGACCGAGGATTACTACGCCTTCAACAAACTGGCGCGGGCGCTGGTCGGCACCAACAACATCGACAGCAATTCGCGGCTGTGCATGTCTTCGGCAGTGGTCGGCTACAAACGCAGCCTCGGCGCCGACGCACCACCGTGCAGCTACGAAGACCTGGAACTGAGCGATTGCGTGGTGATCGTCGGCAGTAACATGGCCTACGCCCATCCGGTACTGTTTCGTCGTCTCGAAGAGGCAAAATCCCGCCGTCCGCAAATGAAAGTCGTCGTCATAGACCCACGGCGCACCGACACCTGCGATCTGGCCGACCTGCACCTGGCGATACTGCCGGGCACCGATGTCGCTTTGTTCCATGGGATTTTGCATCTGCTGTTGTGGGAAGACTGGATCGACCGCGACTTCATCAAGGCCCACACCGAAGGCCTCGCCGAGCTGAAAAGCCTGGTGCGCGATTACACCCCGGCGATGGTTTCGCAGCTGTGCGGGATCAGCGTCGAGCAGTTGCAGCAATGCGCCGAATGGATCGGCACCGCGCCGAGTTTTCTGTCGCTGTGGTGCATGGGCCTGAACCAGTCAACCGCCGGCAGCGCGAAGAACAGCGCGCTGATCAATCTGCACCTGGCCACCGGGCAAATCGGCCGGCCGGGTGCAGGACCTTTCTCCCTGACCGGTCAGCCGAATGCCATGGGCGGGCGCGAAACCGGCAGCCTTTCCAATCTGTTGCCCGGTCACCGTGAAGTCGCCAATCCAGAGCACCGCGCTGAAGTGGCGGCGTATTGGGGTGTGGATAAACTGCCGGAAAATACCGGTCTCAGCGCCATCGAACTGTTTGAACAGGTGCGCAACGGCAAGATCAAGGCGTTGTGGATTGCCTGCACCAACCCCGCACAATCGATGCCGGACCAGAACGCCGTCCGCGCCGCGCTGGAAGCCTGTCCGTTCGTGGTGTTGCAGGAAGCGTTTCGCACCACCGAAACCGCAGCGTTTGCCGATCTGCTGCTGCCGGCGGCCAGTTGGGGCGAGAAGGAAGGCTCGGTAACCAACTCCGAACGGCGGATTTCCCACGTCCGCCAGGCCATTGCCGCACCGGGTGAAGCACGACCGGACTGGGCGATCACCGTAGATTTCGCACAACGCCTGGAGAAGCGTCTGCGCCCGCAGCAGCCGGGGCTGTTTGCGTTCGAACAACCGGCGCAGCTGTTTGACGAGTACAAACAACTGACCCGTGGCCGCGATCTGGATTTGTCCGGGATCAGCCATGGGTTGATTGATGAACTGGGGCCACAACAATGGCCCTTTCCCGCTGGTGCCCGCCAAGGTACAGCCCGGCTGTATGGCGACGGAATCTTTCCTACACCGAACGGGCGCGCGCAGTTCGTTGCCGATCCCTATCGCGCCGCCAAAGAACAACGCGACGCGCGTTTTCCCCTGACCCTGATCACCGGTCGCCTGCGTGATCAATGGCACGGTATGAGCCGCACCGGCACGGCGGCGCAGTTATTCGGTCATGTCAGCGAAGCAGTGTTGAGTCTGCATCCTGACGAGTTGCGGCGTCACCGCTTGCAGCCGGGGGATCTGGTGAATCTGAAAAGTCGTCGAGGCGCAGTGATCGTGGCGGTCGCCAGCGATGACAGCGTGCGTCCGGGCCAGGCGTTCCTGCCGATGCACTGGGGCGATCGTTTCCTCAAGGGCGGCGTGAACAGCCTGACCCTGCCCGCCTTCGATCCTTTGTCGAAACAGCCGGAACTCAAGCACAGCGGTGTGCGGCTAGAACCGGTGGATTTGCCATGGCAACTGTTCGCACTGATCGAGGGCGATGTTCAACGGCATTTCGAGGCGCTTCGACCGCTCTGTGAGGCGTTTTCCTACGCAAGTTTCAGCCTTGTCGGACGTGAACGGCCTGCGCTGCTGATACGCGCAGCCAGCGCCGTGGCGCCGGAGCCGCAATTGCTGCGTGAAATCGACCAGTGCCTGGCCCTGATCGACGGGCCGGTGCTGGCTTATGACGATCCTCGCCGCGCCATCGGCAAACGGGTACGGATTGAAAACGGACGAATCACCGCGATCCGTCTGGCCGGTGAAACCCTTGCCCAACACTGGTTGCAAGGCCTGTGGCTGGAGGGTCGTGCCGACGAACAACTGCGGCGCTGGCTGCTGGCACCGATGAGTGCGCCGCCGGGCAATGCAGGTGCGCAGGTTGTGGCGGACAAAACCCTGTGCAACTGCAAGAACGTCGGCCACAGCGCGGTTTGCGCCGGTATTCGTGAAGGTCTTGATCTACAGGGTTTGAAAAACAAGTTGGGGTGCGGCACGCAATGCGGTTCCTGCGTCCCGGAAATCAAGCGTTTGCTGGCCGCCGAAGTGCGTCCGGTTGCCGTCATCTGAAGAGGAAAACACCATGAACGCGAAAGTCTGGCTGGTGGGCGCGGGCCCCGGTGATCCTGAATTGCTGACGCTCAAAGCGGCGCGTGCCTTGCGCGAGGCCGAGGTGGTGCTGATCGACGATCTGGTCAATGAGGCGGTACTTGAGCACTGCCCTGCTGCGCGGATTATCGCGGTCGGCAAACGCGGCGGCTGCCGCTCGACGCCCCAGGCGTTCATCCATCGGCTGATGCTGCGTTATGCCCGTCAGGGTAAATGCGTGGTGCGGCTCAAGGGTGGCGATCCGTGCATTTTCGGGCGTGGGGGTGAGGAAGCGCAGTGGTTGCGCGAGCGCGGGGTCGAGGTGGAATTGGTCAATGGCATCACCGCCGGACTGGCCGGCGCGACCCAGTGTGATATTCCACTGACGTTGCGCGGCGTGGCCCGAGGCGTGACGCTAGTCACGGCTCATACCCAGGACGATAGCCAGTTGAACTGGCGGGCGCTGGCGCAAGGCGGGACGACGCTGGTGATTTACATGGGGGTGGCGAAGCTCGGCGAGATTCGCGAGCAACTGCTGGCGGGCGGCATGGCGGCGAATACGCCGGTGGCGATGATCGAGAATGCTTCATTGCCAGAACAACGCGAATGTCGCAGCAATCTGACAGCGATGGAAGACGATGCCCTTGGTTTCCAGCTCAAAAGCCCTGCGATTCTGGTCATAGGTGCCGTCGCAGCGGCTGCGTCCCAGGTCGATTCGATTCACTGGCCAGCCGACCGATTGGCCTGAAAATCCCCGATTTCACCAAATCGCAGGCAAAGAAAAGCCCGGCCTAAGCCGGGCTTTTCTCGGAGCGGCAGCTAATTACTTAGCTTGAGCTTCAACCTGCGCTTCTACGCGACGGTTAACAGCACGGCCAGCGTCAGTTTTGTTGTCAGCAACTGGGCGGGTTTCGCCGTAGCCAACAGACTGAACGCGGGACGATTCAACACCGTACTGGTTGGTCAGAACTTGCTTAACGGCGTTTGCACGACGCTCGGACAGTTTCTGGTTGTAAGCGTCAGGACCGACGTTGTCAGTGTGACCTTCAACAGTAGTGGTGGTGGATGGGTACTGCTTCATGAAGTCAGCCAGGTTCTTGATGTCGCCGTAGCTGTTTGGCTTCACAACCGACTTGTCGAAGTCGAACTTGACGTCCAGCTCAACACGAACAACTTCAGCAACTGCAGGGCAGCCATCAGCGTCAACAGTTACGTTGGCTGGGGTGTCCGGGCACTTGTCAACGTTGTCGCAAACGCCGTCGTTGTCGCTGTCGGAGCAGACTTCAGCTGGTGCTGGAACTGGAGCAGCAGCAGGCTTGGAGCCGCCACCGAAGTTCACACCGATACCGACGCTAGGAGCCCACTCGGTGTCGCCCTGGTCGATGTTGTACTGAGCTTCAACGCCAGCACGGGCGTAGAAGTTGTCGGTGAAGTACAGCTTGGCACCAGCGCCCAGGTTGGCGAAGGTGGAACGGTTACGACCGTTCGAGCCGTTCTGGTCGATGCTCTGGTCGGAGAAACCGGCCGAGACGTATGGACGCAGCATGTCGCCTGGGTTGTTGAAGTGGTACAGAGCGTCCAGAGCGGTGTTAGCGCCTTTGACGTTCTTGCCATCGTCGGCACGCACGTTGTGCACTTCGTCGTAGCCCAGACGCAGTTCAACGTCGTCGGTCAGGAAGTAACCGATCGAACCGCCGAACAGGTTGCCGTTGTTCTTGAAGTTACGAGCGCTGTCGAATTGTTCTTTCTTTGCGAAGCCTTCGATTTCAACTGCGCCTTGGCCTTGTGCCAGAGCGCCGAAAGAAGTGGCGGCAATCAAAGAACCAATGGCCAAGCCCAAGGTGTTTTTCAGTTTCATCCGTTAAATCCCCATCTGGTGATTGTGAAGCAGTCCCGCAAACCGGGGGACAACTCGGCGGCAAGTCTATCAGAACTTGCCTACACGTAAGAGATATTTGCGCCGAACTAAGTTTCAGCAATGCCTGCAAATTTCTCACGCAATTTATCAAGAGCGCGTTTGTAACGCATTTTTGTCGCACTCAAACCCATGTGCATGATGTCTGCGATCTCCTGAAATTCCAGCTCTGCGACAAATCGTAGCACCAGAATTTCCCGGTCAATCGGGTTCACATACACCAGCCAGCGATCCAGTCCGCCCTTCTCCTCGGGTTTCGGCGCCTTTTCTTCGGACGCTTCCTCGAGGGGGTCAAGACTCAGTGCGTCCATCAAGCGACGCTTTCGCCGTTCCTTCCGATACTGCGTGATGCATTCGTTGTAAGTGATGCTATATAGCCACGTCTTGAACTTCGATTTCCCCTCGAAGTTCTTCAGGCCGTACAGCACCTTCAACATCACTTCCTGACAGACATCGTCTGCGTCGCGATCGTTCCCAAGATATCGCGCACAAACGTTAAATAATGTGCGCTGGTAACGCCGCATCAATTCTTCATACGCGCGCG
Organism: Pseudomonas sp. B21-021; assembly: GCF_024749205.1. Lineage (NCBI taxonomy): Bacteria > Pseudomonadati > Pseudomonadota > Gammaproteobacteria > Pseudomonadales > Pseudomonadaceae > Pseudomonas > Pseudomonas sp. B21-021. The sequence continues at coordinate 2,015,031 of NZ_CP087192.1, read as the reverse complement.
TCACGTGAAAAAGCTCGGTATGCGAGCGCGCGACCAACTCCTCATCAGAGAGCTCGCGGGGGTCGTAGCGCGTGGATAGCGTTTGGGCTTTATTCAAAACAAGTCGTGCCGACAGTCAGGTCAATGTCCACCGCAGCCAGCGACAGCTGGCATTTTGCGGCGGCATACATTAGCAGGGTTTGCCGGGTTAGCGGCTACTCACATGCTGCTCCAGCAGGATCCGATTGGAGAGAGAGACTAGCTCACCCTCATCGGTCAGCAATGTGGTCTTAACCGTGCCGATCTCTTCGATCTGGCCTTCGACCTCGCCAATACGCACTTGTTGCCCAACCTGATACAACTCACGCACATAGATTCCCGCAAGAATCTGACCGGCAATTTCCCGGCTTCCCAAACCCATGGCCAGCGCAACCGCCAGACCAACGGTAATCAATACGATGACGATCACATGGTTCAGCAGGTCGGTCTTGACCTCCAACTGACTGATCGCGACCGAAATGCTGATGATGATCACCAGGCCCTGGGCAATTCGCCCAAGTCCTGAAGCGTAGTCCAGGCCTACGCCTTCTGCCGCCCCGCGAACCAGGCCATTGGCCAGTTGTGCGAGCAGCACACCCACCAACAACACCAGCGCGGCACCGAACACTTTCGGCAAATACAGCGCAAGCATGTCAAGCGTAGCTGAAACTCGCTCAAGTCCAAGGGATTCTGCTGCCGAAACCAGGAAAATCAGCAGAACGAACCAGTAGACGATCTTGCCGATCAGGGTCGAGATCGGTACTTGCAGCCCCGCACGGGACATCAATTTGGTCAGGCCGGTGCCGCCCATCAGGCGATCGAGGCCCAGTTTCGCCAGCAGTTTGGACAGCAAGGTGTCCAGCAGCTTGGCCACGACAAAACCCAACAGCAGCACAACCAGTGCGCCGAACAGGTTCGGAATGAAGTTAGCGACTTTGGTCCACAACGCAGTCATTGCAGTGACGAGGCTCTGAGTCCAGAGATCAAGTTCCATATTCAATCAGCCTTATCAGCAGTGCGAGCGGTAGGTTTACGAAGACGGGAGACCGGCGCGACATGGGCCGAGCCGTTATTAAGGGCGATCATCAGCGCGGGCAGCCAGCGGCCCAGCAGGCTGAACAGATCGCCGGCGCCAACCTGGCGGTTGGCGGTTTTGAGTACGCGGCCCAGGCAGGCATCGTCGTCGCGGCTGGACGGCGAGGCGTTGAGCATGTCGCGCAAAGACTGTTCAAACGGATCGTGCATACGCACCTCTCGTGATGTCTGTGAAAGACGCGGGCAAATTTGGTCGGGTCACATGGCGCATCTTCATACCCAGCGCAAACGGCGGAACAACCACCATTGTCCGAACGCCAGGGCGAGCACCGTCAGGCAGGCGATCAGGAAACCATAAGGGCTGCTCGCGAACGGAATGCCGCCGACATTGATGCCCAGCAGACCGGTCAGAAAACTCATCGGCAAAAAGATGCAGGTGATGATCCCGAAGCGATACATCGTGCGATTCATGCGCACGCTCAAGCGCCGGTCTTCGGCCTCCAGCACAAGGCCCACGCGCTCTCGGGTCAATTCGAGCTCTTCGAGATAACGGGTCAGGCTGTTGTTCAATTCGTTCCAGTAGTCGGCATCGTCATCGACGAACCATGGCAGTTTTATCCGCGTCAGCTGTCCGAAAATATCCCGCTGCGGTGCCAGAAAACGCTTCAGTCCGGCAGCCCGGCGACGGATGTGCAAAATGGCGCCATGCTCGGGGGTATACCGTTCGTCGGCATCCAGTTTTTCTTCCTCTTCATCGACCACTTCGGAGAGGCAAGTCACCAGATCCTGCACCTTGTTGGTGAGGAATTGCGCCAGATAAAGCATCAGTTCGGACGAGGTTTTCGGCCCTTTGCCCTCGCCCAGCATCACCAGCAACTCGTCGGTGGCGCGCAATGGACGCAAGCGCAGGGAAATCACTCGCTGGGCCGAAGCGAAAATCCGCACCGACACCATGTCTTCCGGCTCGGCACCGGGGTTGAGATTGACCCCGCGCAAAAACAGCAGCAGCTCGGAATCCGGCAGCGGCAACAGGCGTGGGCGGGTGTTTTCTTCCAGCAGCAGATCGCAGGTGAACTCGTTGAGCCCACTGGATTTGCGCAGCCAGGTCTGGGTCTGCGGGTGACTGCGATCCCAGTGCAACCACAGGCTTTCATGAGCCTGCAGTTGCAGATCGTCGAGATCAGTCCGGGCTATCGAACGCGCACCGCCTTTACCGTCCAGCACCAGGGCATGCACCAGCCCCCATTGCGCGTTTTCTTCCTCGAACATCCTCACCCCTGTGGTTACCGCGATTTATTCAGGCATTTTCAGCGGGCTTGGCGAGATGATCACGCCATTGTTGTCCGCATAGATGTACTGGCCGGGATGGAAAGTGACACCCGCGAAGGTCACCGGCACGTTGAGGTCGCCGATACCGCGCTTGTCGGTCTTCATCGGGTGGCTGGCCAGGGCCTGTACGCCAAGATCAGTCTGGGCGATGACGTCGACATCACGGATGCAGCCGTAGATGACCAGCCCTTCCCAACCGTTTTTCGAGGCCTTCTCGGCGAGCATGTCACCCAGCAGCGCGCGACGCAGGGAACCGCCACCATCAACCACCAGCACCTTGCCATTACCCTTGAGCTCGACCTGCTCCTTGACCAGCGAGTTGTCTTCGAAGCACTTGATGGTCACGATCTCGCCGCCGAACGAATCACGGCCGCCGAAATTGCTGAACATCGGGTCCAGCACCTGAACCAGCTCCGGATAGGCGTCGCACAGGTCAGGCGTAAGGTAATGGTTCATCGAATAACTCCTGTAACAAGGAAGACGATCAAGGATGTCGCACTCTTTTGAAACGAGTTCCGGCGGTCGCTGTTTACCTTAGCCCATGTCATGGTCGCTGAACGAACCTGAACACAAGCTGAAACGTAATAGCGAAACAGTCACTAAATATGACCAGAACCGTCCAATGCGTCATATCTTAGCCGCAAGCCGACTCGAACGAAATGCCCTTTTCAGGGCGCCGCGTTCAGACCGCTGCCGCCAGATCCGGCTTCTCGCCGAGCAATGGCGTGTGCTGATCCGCCAGCCAACGCGCCACCAGCGGCCAGACCTCAGCCTGCGCCGCCTTGCTGACCAGCATCTCGACATGCCCGAACTGATCGTTGAAACCCTGTTCACGGCCCAGGTTGATGAACTGCTTGTGCTCCGAACCGATCTGTTCGAACAGCTTCTGGCACGCCCAGGCCGGATCCTGATGATCCCCCGCCGCGCTCACTGCCAGCACCGGTATCTGCACATCGGCAAGGCCTGCCCACCAATCCTTGTCCTTGTCGCCGAAACGGCCGAACAATCCGTACCAGCGCATGCTTTCCAGCGCCAGGCCGATCGGCTCGTCCTCGGGGCCGCGCTTGAGCCGCGAGCCGGACAACTGGGCAAAACGCTTGAGAATGAAGCGCCCGCTCCACTCCACCGGCGGAATCTTCAGCGGCCAGTACGTGCGACTGACCTGGGTGCCGAAAAACGCGGCCGAGGCCACCGCTGGCTCACCAAGGTATTCGCCGCCCAGCGCAGCCGCCAACGTGATGCCACCCAGCGAGTGGCCGATCCAGTGCGGAATCTGCCCGCTCTGCTCACGCACGAACGCGGCAATGGCCGGCAGATCGTAACGGGCATAGTCGGCGACGCGGTTGCGGCGGTAGTCCTCGTTGCGCTGGGACAGACCGTGGCCGCGCATTTCCGGGATCCACACATCGAAGCCCAGACGCGTCAGATACGCGCCCAGGCCAAGGCCCTTCGGCGAAAACCAGAAGCGCCGGTTGGAAAAACTGCCGTGCAGCAAGATCACCGGCACGCCGCGCGACGCCGGCTCATCCGCCATGCCGAGACGGGTTACCGCGATTTCCACGGACCAGTCAGGGCTGTTGCCCGGTTTCAAACGGTAAACGTCTTCGCTCAGATCACCGCGTCGTTCGGCGCTGATCAGGGCGACAGGAAATAGGTTGCTGCTGCTTTGCATAATGCTCTTGCACAAAAAAGGGCGGCATCCGGAGAGCTCGCCCTACTTCAATCTTAAAGCCCCGACCCGGTTCAACGGGCCGAGGCTTCATTCACGGCTTATTCCGCCGCCTGGCCTTCGGCAAGGAAGAACCAGGTTTCCAGCACGGTGTCCGGGTTCAGCGACACACTTTCAATGCCCTGCTCCATCAGCCACTTGGCCAGGTCCGGGTGGTCCGAAGGGCCCTGACCGCAGATGCCGATGTATTTGCCGGCCTTGTTGCACGCGGCAATCGCGTTGGCCAACAGCTTCTTGACCGCCGGATTACGCTCGTCGAACAGGTGCGCGATGATCCCGGAGTCACGGTCCAGACCCAGTGTCAGCTGAGTCAGGTCGTTGGAACCGATCGAGAAACCGTCGAAGAATTCGAGGAATTCTTCAGCCAGGATCGCGTTGGATGGCAGTTCGCACATCATGATCACGCGCAGACCGTTGTCGCCACGTGCCAGGCCGTTTTCGGCGAGCAGATCCACCACCTGGCTGGCTTCGCCGAGGGTACGGACGAACGGCACCATGATTTCGACGTTGGTCAGGCCCATCTCGTTGCGCACGCGTTTCAGCGCACGGCATTCGAGTTCGAAGCAGTCACGGAACGATTCGCTGATGTAACGCGAAGCGCCACGGAAGCCCAGCATCGGGTTTTCTTCTTCCGGCTCGTACAGTTTGCCGCCGATCAGGTTGGCGTACTCGTTGGACTTGAAGTCCGACAGACGCACGATGACCTTCTTCGGGGCGAACGCAGCGGCCAGGGTGCTGATGCCTTCAACCAGTTTCTCGACATAGAAGCCGACCGGATCGTCGTAACCGGCGATGCGCTTGTCGACGCTTTCCTTGATGTCCTGCGGCAGGCCGTCGTAGTTCAACAGCGCTTTCGGGTGAACACCGATCATGCGGTTGATGATGAATTCCAGACGGGCCAGGCCCACACCGGCGTTCGGCAGCTGCGCGAAGTCGAAGGCGCGGTCCGGGTTGCCGACGTTCATCATGATCTTGAACGGCAGCTCCGGCATGGCGTCGACGGAGTTCTTCTTGATGTCGAAGCCCAGCTCGCCTTCGAAGATGTAGCCGGTGTCGCCTTCGGCGCAGGACACGGTCACACCCTGGCCATCCTTCAGCAGTTGGGTGGCGTTGCCGCAACCGACGACCGCAGGAATACCCAGCTCACGGGCGATGATCGCCGCGTGGCAGGTACGGCCGCCACGGTTGGTGACGATGGCGCTGGCGCGCTTCATTACCGGTTCCCAGTCCGGGTCGGTCATGTCGGAGACCAGCACGTCGCCCGGCTGGACTTTGTCCATCTCGGACACGTCCTTGATGATCCGCACCTTGCCCGCGCCGATGCGCTGGCCAATGGCACGGCCTTCCACCAGCACGGTGCCGGTTTCTTTCAGCAGGTAACGTTCCATGACGTTGGCCTGGGTGCGGCTCTTCACGGTTTCCGGACGGGCCTGCACGATGTACAGCTTGCCGTCGTCACCGTCTTTGGCCCACTCGATGTCCATCGGGCAGCCGTAGTGCTTCTCGATGATCATCGCCTGCTTGGCCAACTCGCTGACTTCAGCGTCGGTCAGGCAGAAACGCGCGCGCTCGGCCTTGTCGACATCAACGGTTTTCACGGAACGACCGGCCTTGGCCTCGTCGCCATAGATCATCTTGATGGCTTTACTGCCCAGGTTGCGGCGCAGGATCGCCGGACGACCGGCTGCCAGCGTGCCCTTGTGGACATAGAATTCGTCCGGGTTCACCGCGCCTTGTACAACGGTTTCGCCCAGGCCGTAGGCGCCGGTGATGAACACCACGTCACGGAAGCCGGATTCGGTATCGAGGGTGAACATCACGCCGGCGGTGCCGGTTTCCGAACGCACCATGCGCTGCACGCCGGCCGACAGGGCGACCAGCTTGTGGTCGAAGCCCTGGTGCACGCGGTAGGAAATGGCACGGTCGTTGAACAGGGAAGCGAACACTTCCTTGGCCGCGCGGATGACGTTTTCCACGCCACGGATGTTCAGGAAGGTTTCCTGCTGACCGGCGAACGAAGCGTCCGGCAAGTCTTCGGCGGTGGCGGAGGAACGCACGGCCACGGCCACGTCAGGATTACCGGCCGACAGCGCGGCGAACGCGGTGCGGATCTCGGCATTCAGTTTTTCAGGGAATTCGGCTTCCATGATCCATTGGCGGATCTGGGCACCGGTCTTGGCCAGGGCATTGACGTCATCGACGTCCAGCGCATCGAGGGCCTTGTGGATCTGATCGTTCAGACCGCTCAGTTCCAGGAAGTCGCGATAGGCTTGCGCCGTGGTGGCGAAGCCGCCGGGGACCGAAACACCGGCACCGGCCAGGTTACTGATCATCTCGCCCAGGGATGCGTTCTTGCCCCCCACATGCTCAACATCGTGTTTGCCGAGCTTATCGAGGGAAACTACGTACTCTACCAAGGTGATCTCTCCACTAACTGTGTTGGAAAAGCTCAGAAACCGGCGGCTCGGGGGAGCGTTGGCCGGCTGTATGGCCTGGACCTGGAAAATAAGTGAGAATGCGGGCCAATGGCGGCCGGCAAATCGCGCCTATCATATCCAGAAATACTCATTAGCTTAAGGCCCAAGGTGCAAATGAAACGATCTGCTTTCTTTATCTCCGATGGCACCGGCATCACCGCCGAAACCCTGGGTCAAAGCCTTCTGGCGCAGTTCGAAAACATTACCTTCAGCAAATTCACGCGGCCGTACATCGACAGCGTTGAAAAAGCGCGGGCCATGGTACAACAAATCAACAAAGCCGCTGAAACCGACGGTTTCCGGCCGATCATCTTCGACACCATCGTCAATCAGGACATTCGTGAGATTCTCGCAACCTCCAATGGTTTCATGATCGACATTTTCTCGACGTTCCTTGCCCCGCTCGAACAGGAACTGACCGAGCATTCTTCCTACACCGTCGGCAAATCCCACTCCATCGGTCACAACTCCAATTACATGGAGCGGATCGAGGCGGTGAACTTCGCCCTCGACAACGACGACGGCGCCCGCACGCACTATTACGACAAGGCCGACCTGATACTAGTGGGCGTGTCGCGTTGTGGTAAGACGCCGACGTGCCTGTACATGGCGATGCAATTCGGCATCCGCGCGGCCAACTACCCGCTGACCGAAGACGACATGGAACGCCTGCAACTGCCAGCCGCCCTGCGCGCCCACCAGCACAAGCTGTTCGGCCTGACCATCGACCCGGACCGCCTTACCGCGATCCGCAACGAACGCAAGCCCAACAGCCGCTATTCGAGCTACGCCCAGTGCGAGTTCGAGGTGCGCGAGGTGGAAAACCTGTTCCGCCGCGAAAACATCCCGAACATCAACTCTACGCATTTCTCCGTTGAAGAAATCTCCGCGAAGATCCTCGTGGAAAAAGGCGTCGAGCGGCGCTTCAAATAGCTCTGCGGTATCTGATCTGACGCCTTCGCGGGCAAGCCCGGCTCCCACAAGTGTGGTGGCGTTTGCAAAAATTGCATCCGACATAAAACCCTGTGGGAGCGTGGCTTGCCCGCGAAGAACGATAACGCGGTCTCTCAGATAACAAACAAATCGACAAACCGGTTCACCGGCGTGGCCTCAAGCCGCGCCTGATCCTTGCACAACGCAAGAATTTCCCCGCTGCGCTGCCCGGTGAAACGGGTGGCCAGATTTGCCCTGAACTTGTCCTCCAGCAATGGAATGCCCTCGGCGCGGCGCCGACGGTGTCCGATCGGGTACTCCACCACCACGTTTTCCGTGCTCGAACCGTCCTTGAAAAACACCTGCACCGCGTTGGCAATCGAACGCTTGTCGGCCTCCAGGTATTCACGGGTGAAGCGCGGATCCTCGACGATGACCATTTTCTCGCGCAGCACATCGATGACCGGATGGGCCTTGTGGAAATCATCCTCGTACTGCTCGGCCACCAGATTGCCGAACGCCAGCGGCACGGCGGTCATGTACTGGAGGCAGTGATCGCGGTCGGCGGCATTGGCCAGCGGCCCGACCTTGGAAATGATGCGAATCGCCGATTCGTGGGTGGTGATGACGATCCGGTCGATCTCATGCAGACGATTGCGCACCTGCGGGTGCAGGGTCACGGCGGCTTCGCAGGCGGTTTGCGCGTGGAATTCGGCGGGGAAGCTGATCTTGAACAGCACGTTTTCCATCACGTAACTGCCGAACGGCCGCGAGAAACTGAAGGTGCGTTTGTCTTCGGGCTTGAGCGCCAGATCGTTGTTGGTGTGGCTGAACAATACGTCGTAAAAGCCCCACTGTTTGGCACTCAAGACGCCGGGAATCCCCATTTCGCCGCGCATCGCGATATCCGCCAGCCGCACGCCCCGGCTCGATGCATCCCCTGCCGCCCAGGATTTTCGCGAGCCGGCGTTTGGCGCATGGCGGTACGTGCGCAATGCCTGGCCGTCGGCGAACGCGTGGGACAACGCTGATAGCAGCTGCTCACGGTTGGCGCCCATCAGTTTGGCGGTCACCGCGGTAGAGGCGACTTTCACCAGGATGACGTGGTCGAGGCCTACGCGATTGAACGAGTTTTCCAGCGCGATCACGCCCTGGATTTCGTGGGCCATGATCATGGCTTCGAGTACGTCGCGCACGGTCAGCGGCGCTTCGCCGTTCGCCAGGCGCTTTTGCGACAGGTGATCGGCCACCGCGAGAATACCGCCGAGGTTGTCCGACGGATGCCCCCATTCGGCGGCGAGCCAGGTGTCGTTGTAATCGAGCCAGCGCACGATGCAGCCGATGTCCCACGCGGCTTTTACGGGGTCGAGGCGATAGGAGGTGCCAGGTACTCGTGCGCCGAATGGGACGACGGTGCCTTCGACGATTGGGCCGAGGTGTTTGGTGCACTCGGGGAAACGCAGGGCCAGCAGGCCGCAGCCCAGGGTGTCCATCAGGCAATTGCGGGCGGTGTCGAGGGCTTCGGCGGATTCGATCTTGCAGGTGAGGACGTAATCGGCGATGTCCTGCAGGACACGGTCGTAGTCGGGGCGGTTCTTCAGGTCGACGTTGGCGCTCATGTTCGATTCACTCTTCAAAGTGGTTCGTTGATGGGACCTCGGTTCAGGCTGAGTCTTGGTTTTAAACCATTCTTATTGTTGAAACACAGAACCTGTGGGAGCGGCGGTGCGACGATTCGACTTGCTCGCGAATGGGCCGGCATATCCAGCGTTGATGTTGCCTGATACACCGTTTTCGCGAGCAAGCCCGCTCCCACATTTGGATCTGTGTTACGTCAGAAAGAATCTCCGGGGATGCGCACGTAGCCCTCCATCAGGACGCGCGCACTGCGGCTCATGATCGCTTTCTTCACAACCCACTCACCGTTTTCCAGGCTGGCCTCAGCGCCAACACGCAACGTCCCGGACGGATGCCCGAACCGCACAGCATTGCGTTCAACACCGCCAGCCGCCAGATTCACCAAAGTGCCGGAAATCGCTGCCGCGGTGCCAATCGCCACCGCCGCCGTCCCCATCATCGCGTGGTGCAACTTGCCCATCGACAACGCCCGCACCAGTAAATCCACATCCCCGGCGCCAATCGCCTTGCCACTCGAGGCCACGTAATCCGCAGGCTTGGCGACAAACGCAACCTTCGGCGTGTGTTGTCGCTTGGCCGCCTCATCCAGATTCGAAATCAGCCCCATGCGCAGCGCGCCATAAGCACGAATGGTCTCAAACATCTGCAACGCTTTCGGATCGCTGTTGATCGCGCTCTGCAGTTCGGTGCCGGTGTAACCGATGTCTTCGGCGTTGACGAAGATCGTCGGGATACCCGCGTTGATCATGGTCGCCTTGAACGTGCCGACGCCCGGGACTTCCAGCTCGTCGATCAGGTTGCCGGTCGGGAACATCGAGCCCCCGCCGCCCTCTTCTTCCGCCGCCGGATCCATGAATTCGACCTGGACTTCGGCAGCCGGGAAGGTCACGCCGTCGAGTTCGAAATCACCGGTTTCCTGGACTTCGCCGTTGGTGATCGGCACGTGGGCGATGATGGTCTTGCCGATGTTGGCCTGCCACACGCGAACCACCGCCACGCCGTTGTGCGGAATGCGGCTGGCGTCCACCAGACCGTTGCTGATGGCGAACGAACCGACCGCCGCCGACAGGTTGCCGCAGTTACCGCTCCAGTCCACGAACGGCTTGTCGATGGACACCTGACCGAACAGGTAATCGACGTCGTGATCGGCCTTGATGCTTTTCGACAGGATCACGGTTTTGCTGGTACTGGACGTGGCGCCGCCCATGCCGTCGATCTGCTTGTCGTACGGGTCGGGGCTGCCGATTACCCGCAGCAACAGAGCATCGCGGGTCGGGCCGGGAATCTGCGCGGCTTCGGGCAAATCCTTGAGGCTGAAAAACACGCCTTTGCTGGTGCCGCCACGCATGTAGGTGGCGGGGATCTTTATTTGCGGTGCGTGAGCCATGGTGCTCCTTAACGAAGGCATTGGACTTGAAGTCCCATGCCCACATAAGTTGATTTAAACGGCAACCGCCGACTCTTCGAGGAAGTCCTGAGCGAAGCGCTGCAACACGCCGCCGGCCTCGTAGATCAACACTTCTTCGGCAGTGTCGAGGCGGCAGGTCACCGGCACGTCGACGCGCTCGCCGTTCTTGCGATGAATTACCAGCGTCAGGTCGGCGCGCGGCGTGCGCTCGCCGATCACGTCGTAGGTTTCGCTGCCGTCGATACCCAGCGTCTTGCGGTCGGTGCCCGGTTTGAATTCCAGCGGCAACACGCCCATGCCCACCAGGTTGGTGCGGTGAATGCGCTCGAAACCTTCGGCGGCGATCGCTTCCACACCCGCCAGACGCACGCCTTTGGCCGCCCAGTCACGGGACGATCCCTGACCGTAGTCGGCGCCGGCGATGATGATCAGTGGCTGCTTGCGTTCCATGTAGGTTTCGATGGCTTCCCACATGCGCATCACTTGGCCCTCCGGCTCGACGCGGGCCAGCGAGCCCTGTTTGACCTTGCCGTTCTCCACGACCATTTCGTTGAACAGTTTCGGGTTGGCAAACGTTGCGCGCTGCGCGGTCAGGTGGTCGCCACGGTGGGTCGCGTAAGAGTTGAAGTCCTCTTCCGGCAGGCCCATTTTCGCCAGGTATTCGCCGGCGGCGCTGTCGAGCATGATCGCGTTCGACGGCGACAGGTGATCGGTGGTGATGTTGTCCGGCAGCACCGCCAGCGGGCGCATGCCTTTGAGCGGACGAGCCCCGGCGAGCGCGCCTTCCCAGTACGGCGGACGGCGGATGTAGGTGCTCATTTCTCGCCAGTCGTACAGCGGCGTGACTTTCGGGCCGGTGTCTTCATGGATGGCGAACATCGGGATGTAGACCTGACGGAACTGCTCGGGCTTGACCGAGGATTTCACCACCGCGTCGATTTCTTCGTCGCTCGGCCAGATGTCCTTCAGGCGGATTTCCTTGCCGTCGACCACGCCCAGCACATCTTTTTCGATATCGAAACGGATGGTGCCAGCAATCGCGTAGGCCACCACCAGCGGCGGCGAAGCGAGGAACGCCTGCTTGGCGTAGGGGTGAATCCGGCCGTCGAAGTTGCGGTTGCCGGACAGCACAGCGGTGGCGTACAGATCGCGGTCGATGATCTCTTGCTGGATTACCGGATCCAGCGCGCCGGACATGCCGTTGCAGGTGGTGCAGGCAAAGGCGACAACGCCGAAACCGAGTTGCTCCAGCTCCGTGGTCAGCCCCGCTTCATCGAGGTACAGCGCCACGGTTTTCGAACCCGGCGCCAGCGACGACTTGACCCACGGCTTGCGGGTCAGCCCGAGCTTGTTGGCGTTGCGCGCCAGCAGGCCGGCGGCGATCACGTTGCGCGGGTTGCTGGTGTTGGTGCAACTGGTGATGGCGGCGATGATCACCGCGCCGTCAGGCATTTGCCCCGGCACGTCTTCCCACTGACCGGCGATGCCTTTGGCCGCCAGATCCGCCACCGCCACGCGAGCGTGCGGGTTGCTCGGGCCGGCCATGTTGCGCACCACCGAGGACAGATCGAAGGTCAGTCCGCGCTCGTACTGCGCGTCTTTCAGGCTGTCAGCCCACAGACCGATCTGCTTGGCATATTGCTCGACCAGTTGTACTTGCTGGTCTTCGCGACCGGTGAGTTTCAGGTAATCGATAGTCTGCTGGTCGATGTAGAACATCGCCGCCGTGGCGCCGTACTCCGGGGCCATGTTGGAGATGGTCGCGCGGTCGCCGAGGGTCAGCGCGGAAGCACCTTCGCCGAAGAACTCCAGCCACGCGCCGACCACTTTCTGTTTGCGCAGATATTCGGTCAGCGCCAGCACCATGTCGGTGGCGGTGATGCCCGGTTGCAGCTTGCCGGTCAGTTCGACGCCGACGCTTTCCGGCAGGCGCATCCACGATGCGCGGCCGAGCATCACGCTTTCGGCTTCAAGCCCACCGACGCCGATGGCGATCACGCCCAGCGCATCGACGTGCGGGGTGTGGCTGTCGGTGCCGACGCAGGTATCCGGGAAAGCCACGCCGTCGCGCACCTGAATCACCGGAGACATTTTCTCCAGGTTGATCTGGTGCATGATGCCGTTGCCCGGCGGGATCACGTCGACGTTCTTGAACGCCTTCTTGGTCCAGTTGATGAAGTGGAAACGGTCTTCGTTGCGACGGTCTTCGATGGCGCGGTTCTTCTCGAACGCCTGGGCATCAAAACCGCCCGCCTCCACTGCCAGCGAGTGGTCGACGATCAGTTGCGTCGGCACCACCGGGTTGACCTGCGCCGGATCGCCGCCCTGCTGGGCAATCGCGTCGCGCAGGCCGGCCAGATCCACCAGCGCGGTCTGGCCGAGAATGTCGTGGCACACCACGCGGGCCGGGAACCACGGGAAGTCGAGGTCGCGTTTGCGCTCGATCAGTTGTTTCAGGGAATCGGTGAGCGTGGCCGGGTCGCAGCGACGCACGAGGTTTTCCGCCAGCACGCGAGAGGTGTACGGCAGGGTGTCGTAGCTGCCCGGCTGGATCGCATCGACAGCCGCGCGGACGTCGAAAAAGTCCAGCGGCGTGCCGGGCAGGTTCTTGCGAAATTCTGTGTTCATCGGTCAGGACTCGGTCACGGTAGTTTCAAAGAGGGGGCGCCTGTGCCGGCGCCCTCCCCGGTCAGCGCTGGTCGATTGGCACGAACTTGCGCTGTTCGACGCCGGTGTACTCGGCGCTTGGACGGATGATGCGGTTGTTGGCGCGCTGTTCGAACACGTGTGCTGCCCAGCCGGTCAGGCGCGAGCAGACGAAGATCGGGGTGAACAGCTTGGTCGGGATGCCCATGAAGTGGTACGCCGAGGCGTGGTAGAAGTCGGCGTTGGGGAACAGTTTCTTTTGCTCCCACATGGTCTTGTCGATGGCCTCCGAGACCGCGAACAACACCTTGTCGCCCACTTCGTCGGCGAGCTTTTTCGACCAGCCCTTGATCACCTCGTTGCGCGGATCGCTGTCCTTATAGATCGCGTGGCCGAAGCCCATGATCTTGTCCTTGCGTTCGAGCATGCCGAGGGTGCCCTTGATCGCCTCTTCCGGCGACGAGAAGCGCTCGATCATTTCCATCGCCGCTTCGTTGGCGCCGCCGTGCAGCGGGCCGCGCAGCGAACCGATGGCTGCCGTGACGCAGGAATACAGGTCGGACAGGGTCGAAGCGCACACCCGAGCAGTGAAGGTCGAGGCGTTGAATTCGTGCTCGGCGTAGAGGATCAGCGACACGTTCATCACTTTGACGTGCAGTTCGCTCGGCTTCTTGTCGTGCAACAGGTGCAGGAAGTGACCGCCGATGGACTGCTCGTCAGTCACGCAGTTGATGCGTTTGCCGTCGTGGCTGAAGCGATACCAGTAACACATGATCGCCGGGAATGCGGCCAGCAGGCGGTCGGTCTTGTCGCGTTGCTCGGAGAAGTCTTTCTCCGGCTCGATGTTGCCCAGGAACGAGCAACCGGTGCGCATCACGTCCATCGGGTGAGCGTCGGCGGGGATGCGTTCCAGCACTTCTTTCAGCGCTTGCGGCAGGTCGCGCAGCTTGCTGAGTTTGTTCTGGTAGTCGGCGAGCTGTGCCTTGGTCGGCAGCTCTCCGTAGAGCAGCAGGTATGCCACTTCTTCAAATTGTGCGTCTGCTGCCAGTTCGCGTACGTCGTAGCCGCGATAGGTCAGCCCGGCACCGGCCTGGCCCACGGTGGACAGTGCGGTTTGCCCGGCAACCTGGCCCCGGAGCCCGGCGCCACTGAGTACTTTTGCTTCGGCCATTGTTGTCTCCAATCTTGAATTTATTAGGGAGTACGGTTGCGGCTTACTTCTTCGCCGCAAACAACGCGTCGAGCTTCTGCTCGAAGGTGTGGTAATCGATGCGATCGTAGAGCTCCATGCGAGTCTGCATGGTGTCGATGACATTCTGCTGAGTGCCGTCGCGGCGGATCGCGGTGTAGACGTTTTCCGCCGCTTTGTTCATCGCGCGGAACGCCGACAGCGGGTACAGCACCAGCGACACGTCGGCGCCGGCCAGTTGCTCGGTGGTGTACAGCGGCGTCGAGCCGAATTCGGTGATGTTGGCCAGGATCGGCGCTTTCACGCGGCTGGCGAACAGCTTGTACATCTCCAGTTCCGTGATGGCTTCCGGGAAGATCATGTCGGCGCCGGCCTCGATGCACGCGGCGGCGCGATCCAGTGCCGATTCCAGGCCCTCAACGGCCAGCGCATCGGTGCGGGCCATGATCACGAAACTGTCGTCGGTGCGGGCATCGACGGCGGCCTTGATGCGGTCGACCATTTCCTGCTGGGTCACGATCTCTTTGTTCGGACGGTGGCCGCAGCGCTTGGCGCCGACCTGGTCTTCGATGTGAATCGCCGCCGCGCCGAACTTGATCATCGACTTGACGGTGCGGGCCACGTTGAACGCCGAGGCGCCGAAACCGGTGTCCACGTCCACCAGCAGCGGCAGATCGCAGACGTCGGTGATGCGGCGCACGTCGGTCAGCACGTCATCCAGGCCGGTGATGCCCAGGTCCGGCACGCCGAGGGAGCCGGCGGCCACCCCGCCACCCGACAGGTAGATCGCCTTGAAACCGGCGCGTTTGGCCAGCAGCGCGTGGTTGGCGTTGATCGCCCCGACCACTTGCAGCGGATGTTCGCTGGCGACCGCATCGCGGAAACGCTGGCCTGGAGTGCTCTTGTTGGAACTCATGACTCACCTCGTTCAGTGGCTGTCTTATTGTCGGCGCCGTCCTGGTAGTGACGGGCGATGTTGCGTTTCGAGGCGCCGATGTGACGGCGCATCAACAATTCCGCGAGCTCGCCGTCACGGTCGGCGATGGCATCGAGAATCCGGTGGTGTTCGGCAAAGGCCTGGCGCGGGCGGTTGGGCGTGGTGGAAAACTGGATGCGGTACATGCGCACCAGTTGATAGAGCTCGCCGCAGAGCATTTGCGTGAGGGTGCGGTTGCCGCTGCCCTGGATGATCCGGTAGTGAAAGTCGAAGTCGCCTTCCTGCTGGTAGTAGCCGACGCCGGCCTGAAACGCCGCATCGCGTTCGTGGGTTTCCAGCACCCGGCGCAGCTCGTCGATTTCTTCGACGCTCATGCGTTCGGCCGCCAGACGGCAGGCCATGCCTTCGAGGGATTCGCGGATTTCGTAGAGTTCGAGCAATTCGGCGTGGCTCAGCGACACCACCCGCGCACCGACGTGCGGTACGCGCACCAGCAGGCGCTGGCCTTCCAGCCGGTGGATCGCCTCGCGCAGCGGCCCGCGGCTGATGCCGTAGGTGCGCGCCAGTTCCGGCTCGGAGATCTTGCTGCCCGGGGCGATCTCGCCTTTGACGATGGCCGCCTGGATGCGTCGGAAGACGTTTTCCGAGAGCGTCTCGGAATCGTCGCCGCTGATCACCGGGGGATCGAGTTGATCCAGCATATTGTCGACACCTTCAAATCCAATGCGGCAAAAACTAGCGAATCAGCCCGCACCAGTCAAAGGATAAATACAGATTGTCGACAATCGTCTAATAAGCCTTCATCTCAGCCCCAAGGGTTATAGACCGGTCCCGGCGCTGGCGCCATAAAACCACCGTGCTAGAATGCCGCCCGCATTTGCGAGTCACTTGCACGGCTTGTCATAAAAAGCTGATAGGCACACGAAGGCGCATGGGCAGACAGGATTTCCTGATGCCATGGCCCTGAACCGAGAACGGAACGCTGCTCGCCAGGATTTATGAGACTCAAGCCCTTCCCCACATTCTTTGCACTGTTTTGCCTGCCCGGCCTCGCCGTGGCGGGGGAAAAGACCGTGTACGGCCTCAACGAATACGCTGCCCTCGACGGGATCAACCTGGAAGTGGCGGCGAAACTCGACACCGGGGCGAAAACCGCCTCGCTGAGCGCCCGCGACATCAAACGCTTCAAACGCAACGGCGAGTCCTGGGTACGTTTCTACCTGGCCATCGACGCCGCGCATTCGCACCCGATCGAACGGCCGCTGGCCCGGGTCAGCAAGATCAAGCGCCGCGCCGGCGACTACGATCCGGAGGAAGGCAAGAAGTACACCGCCCGCCCGGTGATCGAGCTGGACATCTGCATGGGTTCGGCAATGCGCAGCATCGAAGTGAACCTGACCGACCGTAGTGCGTTCCAATACCCGCTTTTGATCGGCTCCGAGGCGCTGAAACGCTTCGATGCTCTGGTCGATCCCAGTCTTAAATACGCTGCCGGCAAACCCGCCTGCGCCATCGCCGCTCATACCGCCGAGTAATTTCCATGCGTTCTCTAACCTTCCACCTGAAAGTCCTGATCACCATCCTGGTGCTGCTGGGCGTTTCGGTTACGGCCTATCAGATTTTCGTGCTCGGCATTCCAGTGACCGAAGACGCCACCGACGACCTGTGGAACATCGACGCCAAGGTCGAGTTCGTCGCCAGCACCAAGGATCCGGTCAAGATCCAGATGTTCGTGCCGCCCCTGAGCCGCGATTACGTCAGCCTCAATGAAAGCTTTATCTCCAACAACTACGGCGTGGCGGTCAACCGCGTCGACGGCAACCGCAAGGTCACCTGGTCGGCGCGCCGGGCCAAGGGCAACCAGACGCTTTATTACCGTCTGGTGCTGACCAAGCGTTACACCGCCGAAAAAACCAAGATCAAAGGCCCGACCTTCCGCGACAGCATGGCCATCGAAGGCCCGGAAAAGATTGCCGCCGAAGCCCTGCTCGCGCCGATCCGCCAGCACTCGGCCGACGTCGAAACCTTCATTGGCGAAGCGATCAAACGCGTCAACAACGTCAACGACGACAACGTGAAACTGCTGCTGGCCGGCGATCCGTCGACGCCGCACAAAGCCAAAATCGTCGAACTGCTGCTGTCCATCGCCCACGTGCCGGTGGAAAAGGTCCACACCATCCGCCTCGTCGCCGATCAGCCGCAAACCCCGGAACTGTGGCTGCGCAGCTTCAACGGCACCGACTGGCTGTACTTCAACCCGGAAACCGGCGAGCAAGGCCTGCCGACCGACCGCCTGCTGTGGTGGAGCGGCGATGAAAACCTGATCACCGTCGACGGCGGCAAGAAAGCCAACGTGACCTTCAGCCTGAACAACAGCGAGATGAACGCGATTCGTCTGGCCAAGCTGACCGACGAAAACACCGACGCCAACTTCCTCGAATACTCGCTGTACGGCCTGCCGCTGCAAACCCAGCAGACGTTCATGATCATGGTGATGATCCCGATCGGCGTGCTGGTGATCCTGATCCTGCGCAACCTGATCGGCCTGCAGACCCTCGGCACGTTCACGCCGGTGCTGATCGCCCTGGCCTTCCGCGAGACGCAACTGGGCTTCGGCATCCTGTTGTTTACCGTGATCACCGCGCTCGGGTTATCGCTGCGCTCCTATCTGGAACACCTGAAGCTGCAAATGCTGCCGCGCCTGTCGGTGGTGCTGACCTTCGTGGTGGTGCTGATTGCGGCGATCAGCCTGTTCAGTCACAAGCTCGGTCTGGAGCGCGGCCTGTCGGTGGCGCTGTTCCCGATGGTGATTCTGACCATGACCATCGAACGACTGTCGATCACCTGGGAAGAACGCGGCGCCAGCCATGCCATGAAAGTGGCGATCGGCACGCTGTTCGCGGCCTCCCTGGCGCACCTGATCATGACCGTTCCGGAGCTGGTGTACTTCGTGTTCACCTTCCCGGCGATCCTGCTGATTCTGGTGGGCTTCATGCTGGCCATGGGTCGCTATCGCGGCTACCGTCTGACCGAGCTGGTGCGTTTCAAGGCTTTCCTGAAGAAGGCTGACGCCTGATGTTCGGTTTCTGGAAGACCTGGAAGGCCCTGGAAGCCCGGGGCATCATGGGCATCAATCGGCGTAACGCCGACTACGTGCTCAAGTACAACAAGCGCAGCCTGTACCCGATCGTCGATGACAAGATCATCACCAAGGAACGCGCGATCAAGGCCGGCATTCACGTGCCGGAACTGTATGGCGTGATTTCCACGGAGAAGGAAATCGACAAGCTCGGCGAGATCATCGGCGGGCGCAACGACTTCGTGATCAAGCCGGCCCAAGGCGCCGGCGGCGACGGCATCATCGTGGTCGCCGACCGTTTCGAGGGCCGCTATCGCACGGTGTCGGGCAAGATCATTGCCCACGAAGAGCTGGAGCATCACATCTCCAGCATCCTCACCGGCCTGTATTCGCTGGGCGGCCACCGTGATCGGGCGCTGATCGAATACCGGGTGACCCCGGACCAGATCTTCAAAAGCATCAGCTACGAAGGCGTGCCGGACATCCGCATCATCGTGCTGATGGGTTACCCGGTGATGGCGATGCTGCGGCTGCCGACCCGTCAATCCGGCGGCAAGGCCAACCTGCACCAGGGCGCCATCGGCGTCGGCGTCGACCTGGCCACCGGCCTTACTTTGCGCGGCACCTGGCTGAACAACATCATCACCAAACACCCGGACACCACCAACGCGGTTGATGGCGTGCAACTGCCCTACTGGGACGGTTTCATGAAGCTCGCCGCCGGTTGCTATGAGCTGTGTGGCCTGGGTTACATCGGCGTGGACATGGTACTGGACCAGGAGAAAGGCCCGCTGATTCTGGAACTGAATGCGCGGCCGGGGTTGAATATCCAGATTGCCAACGACTGCGGGCTGACGTTGCGTACCCATGCGGTGGAAGCGCATCTGGAAGAGCTGAAGGCGCGTGGAGTGACGGAGTCGGTTGAAGAGCGGGTGGCGTTTGCTCAGGAGTTGTTCGGGCATATTCCGGCGGTCGAGGGCTGACAGCCCACGACGATCGTTCCCACGCTCCGCGTGGTAACGCCGCCATGGACGCTCCGCGTCCACTGTGACGCGGAGCGTCACGGGATGCATTCCCACGCAGAGCGTGGGAACGATCAAACGATAAAGCGCGATACCTGCCGACAATCTGCCAATCCCCGACATCCCCTCTAGGAGCAATTCCCGGAGGGGACTACAATCCCCACCCCGCCTCGATGGCCGATCTGCCCCGCCCATGTTGACCTGTTCCGTACACCCGCTGCCCTACCGCGCCAACCCAGCCGACTATTTCGCGGCCGTCCGCCATGCGCCCGGCGCCGTGCTGCTCGACAGTGGCCGGCCGAGTGCCGACCGTGGCCGTTACGACCTGCTCAGTGCCTGGCCGCTGGAACAACTGGCGGTATTGCCGGACGAGCGCGGGGAAGATTTCCTGCAACGTCTGCGGGACAATCTGACCCGCTTGGGCGACGCGCAATTGCCCAACGGGTACGAATTGCCCTTCGCCGGCGGCCTGATCGGCTACCTGAGCTACGACTTCGGTCGGCATCTGGAAAACCTGCCAAGTCAGGCCCGGGATGATCTGCAATTGCCCGATGCGCGATTTGGGCTGTACGACTGGGCGTTGATCAGTGACCACCAATCGGCCACCAGCCAACTGGTGTTCCACCCCTCGGTCAGCGCCAGCGAGAAACAGCGGTTGATCGATGTATTCAGCCAACCGGTGGGCACGGAACTGACCCCGTTCAAGCTGAACAGCCCGATGGCGGCAGATCTTTCAGCCGACAAGTACCGTCAGGCCTTCGAACGCATCCAGCATTACATCCAGGCCGGCGACTGCTATCAGGTCAACTTCGCCCAGCGTTTCCGCGCACCGTGCCAAGGTGATCCATGGCTGGCCTACTGCAAATTGCGTGAAGCGTGCCCGACACCGTTTTCCGGATTCCAAAGCCTGCCTGACGGCAACGCGGTACTGAGCCTGTCACCCGAGCGTTTCGTCAAAGTCAGCCAGCGCCAAGTGGAAACCCGTCCGATCAAGGGCACCCGCCCCCGTGGCGCGACCCCGGCCGAAGACGCGGCGAACGCCGCCGAACTGCTGGCCAGCCCGAAGGATCGCGCGGAAAACCTGATGATCGTCGACCTGCTGCGCAACGACCTGGGCCGCACTTGCCGCATCGGCTCGGTGCGGGTGCCGGAGTTGTTCAGTCTGGAAAGCTATCCGAACGTGCATCATCTGGTCAGCAGCGTTACCGGTGAACTGGCGGAAGATCGCGATGCTCTGGACCTGATCGCTGGCAGCTTCCCTGGTGGTTCGATCACTGGTGCGCCGAAGATTCGTGCGATGCAGATCATCGACGAACTGGAACCGACCCGACGTGGGTTGTATTGCGGTTCGTTGCTGTATCTGGATGTGCGTGGCGAGATGGACAGTTCCATCGCCATTCGCAGTCTGCTGGTGAAGGATGGACAGGTGTGCTGCTGGGGCGGTGGCGGGATCGTCGCTGACTCGGACTGGCAGGCGGAGTATCAGGAGTCAATTACCAAGGTCAGGGTTCTGCTCGAAACGCTGCAAAACCTTTAACCGTTGATCGTTCCCACGTCGCGGCGACTGCGGTGATCGTTCCCACGTCGAGGCGTCGAACCGTCCGCGTGGGAATGCCTCAATGGACGCTCCGCGTCCGCTCTTGGGACGCAGAGCGTCCCGGGCTGCATTCCCACGCAGAGCGTGGGAACGATCATCAGGTGATTACAGGGACAGGTCGCGGTTCGAGGCTTTGAGGAATTCCTGCTTCAACTCTTCGAACGTATGCACCGCCGGAAACTGCGGAAACTCGCGAATCACGTTATCCGGCGCATGGAACAGAATCCCCGCATCAGCCTCGCCCAGCATGCTGGTGTCGTTGTAGGAATCCCCCGCCGCAATCACCCGGTAATACAAGCCCTTGAAAGCCAGGACCGACTGACGTTTCGGATCTTTCTGACGCAACTGGTAGCTGGTCACCCGCCCGCTGTCGTCCGTAATCAGTCGATGGCAAAGCAAGGTCGGAAAGCCCAGCTGACGCATCAGCGGCTGGGAAAACTCGTAGAACGTGTCCGACAGAATCACCACCTGAAACCGCTCGCGCAGCCAGTTGACGAACTCCACCGCGCCGTCCAGCGGCTTGAGGGTGGCGATCACTTCCTGGATGTCCGAAAGCTTCAGACCATGCTCGTCGAGGATGCGCAGGCGCTGCTTCATCAGCACGTCGTAGTCGGGAATGTCCCGGGTAGTGGCCTTGAGCGATTCGATTCCGGTTTTTTCGGCGAAGGCGATCCAGATTTCCGGCACCAGCACCCCTTCAAGATCAAGACAGGCAATTTCCACAAGACACTCCCGTTTGTAATGTTTATTGAGTCGAGCGAGCCCGAACTCTAGCGGCTCGACCTGGAGCGCGCAACGCAGAGGCCGCCCCGGCGGGCGTTGCTTTTTGTTAACATCGCCGCCATATAGAGCGCCCAGCGCCACCGACCTGTAGGAAGCCGCCCTGATGAGCCCAACGTTCGACGTCGTGGAACTCGCCACGACCTATGCCAACAAATCCGCGCAGGACATCCTCAAACTCGCGTTCGCCGAGTTCGGCGATGACCTGTGGATATCTTTCAGCGGCGCCGAGGATGTGGTGCTGGTGGACATGGCCTGGAAGCTGAACAAGAACGTCAAGGTGTTCAGTCTCGACACCGGCCGCCTTCATCCGGAAACCTATCGCTTCATCGATCAGGTACGCGAGCACTACAAGATCGACATCGAACTGGTCTCGCCGGACTACACGAAACTTGAACCGTTCGTGAAGGAAAAAGGCCTGTTCAGTTTCTACAAGGACGGTCACGGTGAATGCTGCGGGATCCGCAAGATCGAGCCGCTGCGTCGCAAGCTGTCCGGCGTCAAAGCCTGGGCCACCGGCCAGCGCCGCGACCAGAGCCCTGGCACCCGCAGCGCCGTGGCGGTGATGGAAATCGATACAGCGTTCTCCACCCCGGAGCGCACCCTGTACAAATTCAACCCGCTGGCGCAGATGACCAGTGAGGAAATCTGGGGCTACATCCGCATGCTGGAGCTGCCGTACAACAGCCTGCATGAGCGCGGTTTCATCAGCATCGGCTGCGAACCGTGCACCCGCCCTGTCCTGCCGAACCAGCACGAGCGCGAAGGTCGCTGGTGGTGGGAAGAAGCGACCCAGAAAGAATGCGGTTTGCATGCCGGGAATATCATCAGCAAGGCATAACCCCTGATGCCCCGTGGGAGCAAATCAGCTCCCACAGTGTTCTCTACCCGCCTTGAAAAATGTGTACACACAAATGTCACCATCGGTGCCATTTATGTGTGCACTTTTCGTTTCTGCGCCCTGAAAAGTTACATCAAGCTCCAAAAACACTCCCTCCCGGCGTCCGCCAAAATCCCTCCCGAAAAATAAATACCTGCTCGAACGGTCAATTTATATCGCCCGTAATTCAACGACTTGGCGCGCCTCAATAACTTTTCGAAATCAGCGGTGGTTTTCATAGATCGCCGGCTGGCACAGATCTGGCTTTAATGCATACATGTTTTGTATACAAAACCGCAAAACATGAACCCACACTTTCGATCCGCAAGCCTGAAGCGCCCTATCCCGTACAGGCTGCAGATGCCCCGTAACCAGTGATGTTTTCACCGCCGCGACGAAGATCTGCCGAGCCCGAACGCTCATGCACAGTCATCGTGGCCCGAACATCAGGAGCCTGCCGGAATGCGTACGAGTCTCTCCAATAACAACATCGCGCTGAATCTGCCCGCCTCTTCACCCCTCGACCACAGCGTGCCCGGTGATGGCATCGCCGAACCGCTGCAACTGAGCCCGCGTCTGCACAACAGTGACCTCGCGCCGACCAAGGCCGAAGGACGGCGTTGGGGCAAATACAGCATCTTTGCCCTGTGGACCAACGATGTGCACAACATCGCCAACTACTCGTTTGCCATCGGTCTGTACGCCCTGGGCCTGGGTGGCTGGCAGATTCTGCTGTCGCTGGGGATCGGCGCGGCGCTGGTGTACTTCTTCATGAACCTGTCCGGTTACATGGGGCAGAAAACCGGCGTGCCGTTTCCGGTAATCAGCCGGATCAGTTTCGGCATTCACGGGGCACAGATTCCTGCATTGATCCGGGCGGTGATCGCCATCGCCTGGTTCGGCATTCAGACGTACCTGGCGTCGGTGGTGTTTCGCGTGTTGCTCACGGCGATCCATCCCGGTTTCGCCGACTACGATCACAACTCGATCCTCGGCCTGTCGAGCCTGGGCTGGGTGTGTTTCGTGGCGATCTGGTTCGTGCAACTGGCGATCCTCGCCTACGGCATGGAAATGGTCCGCCGCTACGAAGCCTTCGCCGGGCCGGTGATTCTACTGACCGTCGCCTGCCTCGCCGCGTGGATGTACACCCAGGCCAACGCGACCATCGCCTGGTCAATCCGCGAACCGCTGACCGGCGGCGAGATGTGGCGCAACATCTTTGCCGGCGGCGCCTTGTGGCTGGCGATCTACGGCACGCTAATCCTCAATTTCTGCGATTTCGCCCGCTCTTCACCGTGCCGCAAGACGATCAAGATCGGAAACTTCTGGGGCCTGCCGGTCAATATTCTGGTGTTCGCCGGGATCACCGTCCTGCTGTGCGGTGCGCAATTTCAGATCAACAACCGGATCATCGAAAGCCCGACCGAGATCATCGCCTCGATCCCCAACACGTTCTTTCTGGTGCTCGGTTGCCTGGCGTTCCTGATCGTCACCGTGGCGGTGAACATCATGGCCAACTTCGTCGCCCCGGCCTTCGTACTCAGCAACCTGGCGCCGAAATACCTGACCTTCCGCCGCGCCGGGCTGATCAGCGCAACGATTGCGGTGCTGATCCTGCCGTGGAACCTCTACAACAGCCCGCTGGTGATCGTGTACTTCCTGTCCGGCCTCGGCGCCCTGCTCGGCCCGTTGTACGGCGTGATCATGGTCGACTACTGGCTGATCCGCAAAGGCCGGATCCACGTGCCGCAGCTGTACAGCGAAAACCCGAACGGCGCGTATTACTACAGCCGCGGGGTCAATCTGCGGGCGGTGGCGGCGTTCATTCCGGCCGCGCTGATCGCGATCGTTCTGGCGCTGGTGCCGGGCTTCCACAGCGTTTCGCCCTTCTCCTGGCTGATCGGCGCCGGCATTGCCGGGATGCTCTACCTGATCATCGCCAAACGCCAGCCGCACTACGCCGATGTCGACGGTGAAGCCATCGCCGTCGACAACGTCAGCCACTGAATCTTTTGGCGGCCCTTCGCGGGGCCGCAGAACCAACCGTAATAAGGACTTCCCATGCGAATTCTCGTGGTCAACGTCAACACCACCGAATCCATCACCCAGGCCATCGCCCGCTCGGCGCAGGCTGTCGCCTCCCCCGGCACCGAGATTGTCGGCCTGACGCCGCACTTCGGCGCCGATTCAGTCGAGGGCAATTTCGAAAGTTACCTGGCCGCCATCGCCGTGATGGACCGGGTGATGTCCTACGACCAGCCGTTCGACGCGGTGATCCAGGCCGGCTACGGCGAACACGGTCGCGAAGGTTTGCAGGAATTGCTCAACGTGCCAGTGGTGGACATCACCGATGCGGCGGCCAGCACCGCGATGTTTCTTGGCCACGCCTATTCGGTGGTCACCACGCTGGATCGCACCGTGCCGTTGATCGAGGATCGGCTGAAACTTTCCGGCCTGTGGGATCGCTGCGCCTCGGTGCGCGCCAGTGGTCTGGCGGTTCTGGAACTGGAACATGAACCGCTGCGCGCTCTGGAAGCCATCGTGCATCAGGCGGAACTGGCGGTGACTCAGGATAAAGCCGAAGTGATCTGCCTTGGTTGCGGCGGCATGGCCGGACTCGACGAGAAGATCCGTCAGCGCACCGGAGTGCCGGTGGTGGACGGCGTCACAGCGGCCGTGACCATCGCCGAATCGCTGGTGCGACTGGGCCTGTCGACGTCCAAGGTGCGGACTTACGCGACGCCACGCCCGAAAACCATCATCGGCTGGCCAGCACGTTTTGCGCGTTGAACCGTTCGGCGAGGCCCAGGGTTGAAAACTGCTCGATGACGAAATCGACGAACGCCCGGGTCTTGCCCGGCAGCAATTTGTGTTCGGCGTAATAGATGGAGATGTTGCCGTCGTCGACGTACCAGTCGGGCAAGACTCGCTGCAAAGTCCCCGCCTCCAGGTAGCCGACCGCGAACGGCATGCTCACCAACGCAATCCCCAACCCCTGCGCCGCCGTGGCGCAGGCGGCTTCGGAATCGCTCATGGTCATTCGGGCCTTGAGGGTCAGCGGGCTGTGTTGCCGGGTGCGATGCGTCAACTGCCAGGAGCGCACGCGACCGGTCTGTGGTGAGCGGATCAGGATGCCGTCGTGCAGCTTGAGGTCGTCTGGCTCGCTGATCGGCGCGTGCCGATCCAGATAATCCGCAGAAGCCACCAACACCCGATGCGCTGGCGTCAGCCTGCGCGCCACTACGCCCTGGGGCAGTTCGAAGCCGCCGCCAATCGCCGCATCGAAACCTTGGCCGATCAGATCGACCTGGCGGTTATCGAAGTGCCAGTCCGGGTTGATCGCCGGAAACCTTGTCAGGAATTCCCCCAGCAACGGCACGATGTACAAACGGCCGAACACCGTGCCCATGCTGACTTTCAGCGTACCGGCCGGTTGGCCGCCGGCACTGGCCAGATTGTTCACAGCGTTCTGGATGGTGGTCAGGCTGCCGCTGACCTCACTCAGAAACAATTGCCCCGCTTCCGTCAGGGTCAACCGACGGGTGCTACGCTGGAACAGCCTCACGCCGAGGCGCGCTTCCAGTTTCGCCACACTCTTACCCACGGCGGCCGGCGTCAGGCTCAGGCGTCGCGCGGCCTCGGCAAAGCTGCCGACTTCGGCGCTGCGCACGAAGCATTCGATACTGCTGAAGGTTTCCATGGCCACCACTCTAAACTTTTGGTTTACACAGACTATAGCAACCACGGTCTACCCGCCTATTGGCGAGGGGCAGATACTCGACACCACACCAAGGCAGCCTGCCTTGAAACTTCTGGAGATCGAACATGACCACTCAACACCTCAGCGGTAAAGTCGCTCTGATTCAAGGCGGCTCTCGCGGCATCGGTGCCGCCATCGTCAAACGCCTGGCCGCTGAAGGCGCCGCGGTTGCCTTTACCTACGTCAGCTCCGCCGCCAAGGCTGAGGAACTGCAAAACAGCATCACCGCCACCGGCGGCAAAGCCCTGGCGATCAAGGCTGACAGCGCCGACGCCAGCGCCATCCGCAACGCGGTGAACGCCACTGTCGAAACCTTTGGCCGCCTCGACATCCTGGTCAACAACGCCGGCGTGCTGGCCGTCGCGCCGCTGGAAGACTTCAAACTGGAAGACTTCGACCAGACCCTGGCAATCAACGTGCGCAGCGTGTTCATCGCCAGCCAGGAAGCCGCCAAACACATGGGCGAAGGCTCGCGCATCATCAACATCGGCAGCACCAACGCCGACCGCATGCCCTTCGCCGGTGGCGGCGTGTATGCGATGAGCAAGTCCGCACTGGTCGGCCTGACCAAAGGCCTGGCCCGCGACCTCGGCCCACGCGGCATCACCATCAACAACGTGCAGCCCGGCCCGGTCGACACCGACATGAACCCGGCTCATGGCGAGTTCGCGGACAGCCTGATCCCGCTGATGGCGGTGGGTCGCTACGGTAAAGCCGAGGAAATCGCCAGCTTCGTGGCTTACCTTGCAAGCCCGGAGGCCGGTTACATCACTGGTGCGAGCCTGACCATCGATGGTGGTTTCGGCGCCTGATTGATCAGATAGTCGATAACGAAAAACGCCGCCCCTCCTTTAACAGAGGGGCGGCGTTTTTTTGTTCGTGATTTGATCAGGCCCAGTCCAGCGCTGGCAATCCGCATGCACTCGGCGTGAACGCTTTCAATGTGCGAAGAATCCCGTCGGCGTGTGCGTACTTTTCATCGGCCATCGCGGCATCGGGAATGGCGATGGCGGTCATGCCGGCCGCTTTCGCCGCCGTCACACCGAATGGAGAGTCTTCGAACACCAGGCAATCTTCCGGCGATACACCCAGGCGGCGCGCGGCGGTGAGGAAGATGTCCGGCGCCGGTTTGGCCGCGCCGACTTCCGGGTCGTCAGCGGTGACGATGAAGTCGAACAGTGCAAACCAATCGCGGTGCAACGTGGTTTTCTGCCCGAACGACTGACGGGACGAACTGGTGCCGACCGCAATCGGAATGTTGTGCGCCTTGAGGTGACGGATCAGTTCCTCGGCGCCCGGCATCGCTTGCGCAGTGGGAAAACGCTCGCGCATCAGCGGCTCGCGGATCACCAGAAATTCTTCGGCAGTGATCGGCAGGTCCAGCGCTTCAACCACATAACGCGCCAGATCGCCGGCGCCACGGCCGATGATGTTCTGCTTGATGCTCCAGTCGAAAGTGCGCCCGTAACGCTCGGCAATCAGCGAGGTGACCTCGGTGTAGATGCCCTCGGTGTCCAGCAGCAAACCGTCCATATCGAAAATCACGGCCTTGATCGGGCCGAACGCCTTCAGCGGTGCATTCATCATCGGATCCGTTATCAAAGACATCCCGGGCGGCGCGGGTAGCGCCGCTGCTTGGATCTGATTAAAGGGTTCAGCAGCATAACGAGCGCGGCCAAGGTTGAGCAACGGGCAATGTCGGTTGTCCGCCGAACGCCCTCCCGCACATTTAGAGAATCGCCCTACAGACATCGCCTACTCGGCTGACTTCTTTCCTGTTTGATCCCCCGCAAAGTTTCGCGCCATTCCCCTGATGCGCGCGAGTGACTGCGAATGCTTCCATCTGACCAACTCCTGAAACTGAACAACAGCATTGGTTTGCTGGTGGTCGCTGCGCTGAACCCTGATCAGCCCGACGTCGAAAAGCTGTTTAAGGAGTTTCGCCTCTGTCTCAACAACTATGACGCCTGGGCCGAGCAGTTCTGGACGGGCACCGCGCTGGGTGTCGAGCAAGTGTTCCAGGTCGGCAACGATGTCAGGCTCAGTGCGCCGGTCGCCAGCCGCAAACCCATCAGTTCCTCTGTCGCCATGTGTTCCGCTACCGGCTCCCTGACGCTGGTGCACATGTTCGAAGCCGCGCGGTTTGTGCCGATCGGCGACACGCCGGTGATCCTTGAACCGGTCATTTCCGATGTCGACGGTGTTCTGGATTTCGGCGAACCGCTGCGCTACACCATCGGCCCCAGCGGCATTCTCAAGGTCGACGATTGCGACCGGGGCCAGCGTTATCGCATCACCTTCTTTCCCGATGTTTCCACCGACCACGTTAAAGCCTTGTATGCCTCCTACCAGGGCTTGATCGATGGTCTGGAGAAATGGTTGCGTGCGGAATGGACCGAGCTCCACCCGCAATGGACCGAGTTTTCCAGTGCCGGCTTCCTGGAGCGTTTCGGCCAACTGCAAGAGGCTGACTGGCACGGTTTCGAATCCGCGCTGAATGGCGTCTGGGATGACGTGAAGCAGCTGTTTGCCCTGCTCGCCGATTTGCAGGCCAACAGCGAAAAGCTTCTGCAGTACCTGTCCAGCGCTGAACTGGATGCCTTGCTCGAGGCGTCCAGCGAAGCCATTGCCAATGGCCTGCTGATGCTCGGCGATGAGCCGTTGCTGTTCATTTATCTGGCGGCCTTTACCAGTTGGCTGAAAATGTTGCCGCCGCAGTATCTGGCCGAGGTAGTGGCTGAGGTTCGGGCCGAGCTGCTGGTCAGTTTTCTGCTGATGTGTGTGTCGGGTGGCATGGGTGTGCCGCTGCGGTTGAGCACCAAGGTACTGGGCAAGATCAAGTCGCCGCGTGCGCGGGAATGGCTGGCGGCTTCGGCGTTGCGGCTGGCAGCGGTGACCTCGGCGCCTGACCTGACCCGGCATGCGAGCGCTTTGAAACCGCTGATGGTCAATGCAGGTCCGGCACCGTTGCGGCCGACACCGGCCATTCCGCTGGAGGTTCGCACGGGGGATGCGCTGGTGCTGACAGTGCCCAATCCGGCGGCCGTTGCGCGTGAAAAGTCCCACGGCATGACGCGAATGGAACGGCATGAGCCTCGGGATGAGGCTTCGGATCAGGCGAAAAATCCCAACGGTGACAGTGCCGATTGTGCGCCGCTGACCTGCACCAATGGGTGTCCGGTGTCGATGGTCACCGGTGAGGAGCTGCTGACGCTGACTGACGGCGTGCTCGATGGGCTGCTGCCGTTTGAGTTCAGCCGGTTGTACCGCACCAGTGCAGCCGAGATTGATGTCGGGTTGGGGTTTGGCTGGAGTCACTCGCTGGCGCATCGGCTGGAGGTTGATGGCGCTGCGGTGGTCTGGGTTGACCATGAGAACCGGCGGACGCGGTTTCCGTTGCCGAGCGTTGAGCGGCCGGCGATTCACAACAGCTTGTCGCGGGCGGCGATCTTTCTCGGGGATGAGCCGGAGGAGTTGATCGTTGCGCTGGCGGGTGAGGCGGCGCGGTTTTATCACTTTCGGGCTGGGCGTCTGACGGCTGTTAGCGATGCCTACGGCAATCGTCTGACGGTGCATCGGGATCTTTCCGACCGGATTCAGCGCCTTGATAACGGCGCCGGGCGTTCCTTGTTGCTGCGCTATGAGCGGGCGCATCTGGTCGCGGTCGATTATCAGGTTTTTCGGGAGTCTGCCTGGCGTACCGAGCAGACGCTGGCCAGTTATCGCTTCGATGCTCGCCATCGATTGATCGAGGCGTCGAACGCGGTTGGCGAGACTGAGCGTTACGACTACGACGACCGGCACGTCATCCTGCAACGGCAGCTGAGCGGCGGCGCGAGCTTTTTCTGGGAGTGGGAACGGGCCGGCAAGGCGGCGCGCTGCGTGCGGCACTGGGCGTCGTTTTCGCAGATGGATACGCGTTACGTCTGGGATGACGCCGGCCGTGTCACGGTGCAGTACGTCGATGGGACTGAAGAGACTTACGTCCACGACGACACGGCGCGGTTGGTGCGTCAGGTCGCCGCCGACGGGGGTGAGCAGCTCAAGGCCTACGATTCGGCGGGCCGGCTGGTCGCCGAGCAGGATGCGCTGGGCGCGGTTACCGAGTACCACTATGACGACGTCGGACGGCTGATCGCGCTGATTCCGCCGGACGATGCGCCGACGTCCTACGAGTACCGCAATGGTTTCCTGCACAGCCGTTCGCGTGGCGATGCGGTGTGGACGTACCGGCGCAATGCCCAGGGTGACATCACCGAAGCGGTCGATCCGGACGGCCACGTCACCCATTACCACTACGACGCGCAGGGGCGGTTGCAGTCGATCCGTTATCCGGATTCGGGCCGGCACGTGTTCGTGTGGAACGACCTGGGCCAGTTGGTCGAGGAAAGTCTGCCGGACGGTGGGGTTCGCAAGTTTTCCTACGACGCTTTGGGGCGGCGGATTACGGCGCAGGACGAGCATGGTGCCATCACCCGCCACGCGTGGGACGCTGTTGGCCGGCTGATCCAGACCACCTCGCCGAATGGCGCCACCCGCGCCTGGTCCTACAGCGCCTACGGCCAGATCACCGCCGAACGCGATGAACTGGGGCGCATCACCCGCTACGAGTATGACGACGACCTGCACCTGGTCAGCCGGCGGATCAATCCCGACGGCACCCGGCTGCAATACCGCTACGATCATGCGCAGCTGCTGCTGACGGAAATCGAGAACGAGTCCGGCGACAAGTACCGGCTGGACTACACGCCCACCGGACTGATCCGACAGGAAACCGGCTTCGATGGCCGGCGCACCGCCTACGCCTACGACCGCAACGGCCACCTGCTGGAAAAGATCGAGTACGGCGATGACGGCTCGACGCTGGTTACCGCTTATGAGCGCGACAGCGCCGGGCGATTGCTGCTCAAGACCCTGCCGGACGGGGTCGAGGTCAGCTACCGCTATGACCGTCTCGGTCGACTGGTCGGCGTGGATGACGGCCAGGATCACCCGCTGGCCTTCGAATACGACCTGCAGGACCGGCTGGTGCGCGAGCATCAGGGCTGGGGCACCTTGCGTTACGCCTACGACGCCTGCGGCCAGCTCACTCGCATGCGTCTGCCGGACAACAGCAAGCTCGACTACCACTACGCCAAGGGCGGCGTGCTGACCGCGATGGACCTCAACGGCGCCTTGCTCACTCGCCACGTCTACCAGAACGGCCGCGAACAGCAACGCCAGCAAGGGCTGCTGCTCAGCGAATACGCCTACGACGAACAGGGCCGGTTAAGCGCCCACGCCGTAGGCCATCAACGCAGTGCACTGTACCGCCGCGACTTTGCCTACAGCGCCAACGGCAACCTCGAACACATCGCCGACACCCGCCACGGCCAGCGCAACTACACGTACGACGCCCTCGACCGGCTGATCCGCGTACGCCACACCCGCGACGATGTGCCGGAAAACTTCGCCCACGACCCGGCCGGCAACCTGCTGATGCAGGACCGTCCAGGCCCGACACAGATCAAAGGCAATCGCCTGCTGATGCAGGGCGATCGTCATTACGACTACGACGCCTTCGGCAACCTGATCCGCGAACGCCGCGGCCGCGCGCAAACCCTCGTCACCGAATACCGCTACGACAGCCAGCACCGCCTGATCGGCCTGAGCCGTCCCGACGGCACCAGCGCCACCTATCAGTACGACGCCTTCGGCCGGCGCATCCGCAAAACCGTCGACGGCCAGGCCACCGAGTTCTTCTGGCAAGGCGACCATCTGATCACCGAAAGCAGCAAAGAACAGCACCGCAGCTTCATCTACGAACCCGGCACCTTCCGCCCATTGGCCATGCTCGACGGCAAAGGCCCGAAACGCGCCTGCCCGTTCTACTACCAACTCGACCACCTCGGTACCCCGCAGGAACTGACCGACTACAGCGGCGACATCGTCTGGTCAGCCAAATACAGCGCCTACGGCAAAGTCACCTCACTGGAGCTCGCGACCGAAGACTACCTGAACCAGCCGCTGCGCTTTCAGGGGCAGTACTTCGATGACGAAAGCGGGCTGCATTACAACCGGCACCGGTATTACGACCCGGACGTGGGACGGTACCTGACGCCGGATCCGGTGAAGCTGGCGGGTGGGTTGAATCAGTACCGGTACGTGCCGAATCCGACGGGGTGGGTGGATCCGTTGGGGTTGACGTCCAACTGTCCGCCCAAAAATGGAAAATCAGTTGCTTGTTCAGATTTCGGTGAGGTTGAGCTTCCGGATGTTTCCAGACGCGGCGCTTTCAGACAGGCAAAAGCTGATGCAGGGATTCCGAAAGGTCAACAGCCAGACGTACAGTTTGACGAGGTCAGTGGCAAACCAGGTCAGTTTATTTACATCAACATGACCGATATAAACGGCAAAAGCATCTTGAACGACTCCGGCATACCCATTAGAACTAGACAGTACATGTACACTCGACAGGATGGTTTCAAGCTAATATTGCAAGATCACTCTGCTGGACATAAATTCGGCGACGCTAGGAAAATTGGAGATCAAGGACCACACTTCAACATACGTCCCGCAGCCAACCCAAGAACTGGAAAAGTCAAAAATACAGACGAGCACTATCCTTTCAGGAAATAACCATGAAGCACTGGACCGATATAGCAGAAAGCACTTTTTTCAACATGATTTTCAGCTCCCCAATAGCCATCGGAGAGATAAAACTTTTTATCTTAAATATCGACAACAATTACTCGACCGTCACCTTAGGTTTCGACATACCTGAAATCCCGGACACCCCTCCGAAAAAATGGGAAAAAATGGGATTTAACGCTTGCCGTATAGGAATAACATGCAGCGAAATAGAGGATTTGGCATTACACAATCTACCTACAAACAAAAACCTGAGATTAACCATCAAAAATACTGGGTCACGATTTAGAGTTTCGGCCATTTCTGACGACTCATCGATATACTTCACGACAGCTTTTATAAGCCTTCGCGAACCTACGGTTTATCTGTCCAGCATTCCATTCCATGAAACATGATGAATAATCTTAAGACCTGACATTCGAACCTCCATCGCGATAGCTTTTACTTGCAAGACTTACTATTTGTTATCAAGAGATATGTGCAATTACTTTATTTAGTTTCAGATCAGAGTGCCCAAGTCGATTACCAAAATCTAAACGAACAACAGACGAAAATTAATGCAGGAGAATTGATGCATGCACCCCATCACTCATCATCATCAAAATCCTCATACTCAAGCTCCTCCTCACCCTCCAAAAGCGGAACCGTCGCATCATCCATCAGCGATCCCGGATCTTCATTCCCCGGATCATTGATAAACGGCAATCCGCTCGGGCCTTTTTCTTCCTTGCCTTCGGTTTCGGGAGTCATGGCGCACCTCGTCAATGGCATTCGTATAGGACGTTCGAAAAGTATGGTCGCCATTCGTTCCTGCGCATGACGCGCAGGCACAAAAAACCCGGCATAAGCCGGGTTTCCGTAGAACCGATCACTCAACGATGACGGTTCTTGTGTTTGTTCTTGTGCTTGTGGCCGCCCCCGGAGTGCGACTTGCCGCCATCGTCACCCAGGTTATTGCCGACCGCACCACCCGCTGCGCCGCCCAACCCTGCGCCGATAGTCGAACCGGTAGAGCCGCCGAGGCTGTTGCCGACCACTGAACCGCCTGCGGCGCCGAGGCCACCGCCAATGGCGGCTTCCGTGCGATTGCGTTTGTTCGCGCCGACCGCGCTGCCGGCCGCACCACCAACACCAGCACCCACCGCAGCACCGGTGCTGCCGCCGAGCTGGCCGCCGACCACATTGCCCAGCGCGCCACCCAATCCACCACCCACGGCGGCCGTGCCATCACCGGCGGCCATGGCGCCTTGGGCCACGAACAATCCCAAAACCAATGCGGATAATGTCAATCGCATACAGACCTCACAGGTCCCGAGTCGGGACGGTACGCCCGCGGAGGGGGCTATGTGGTATTGGAGGCGTATCCGGGAAAAACGTTCAGCAACGAAAAAGCCCGGCATAAAGCCGGGCCTTTTCAGTCACGCGTTGGCAATCAGTGACGCTTGTGACCCTTGGACAGATTGCTGCCCACTGCGCCTCCGGCTGCGCCGCCCAGACCAGCACCGATGGTGGCGCCAGTCTTGCCTCCCAGGCTGTTACCGATCACCGAACCACCTGCCGCGCCGACGCCGCCGCCGATGGCCGCTTTGGTGCGAGCACCTTTCTTGGCAGCCAATGCGCTGCCGGCAGCACCCGCTACACCAGCACCAATCGCGGCACCGGTGCTGCCGCCCATTTTCTGGCCAACCACGTTACCCAGCGCACCGCCCAGGCCGCCGCCCAGTGCGGCGGTACCGTCGCCAGCCATTGCACCTTGAGCAACCAGAAGCCCCAGAACCAGAGCAGGCAGAGTTAAACGCATGACGAAAAACCTCAACAGAAGGAATAAAAAAGGGCGCAGATTGAATGCTGTTGTCGCGGCAATGTCCAGCGTTGCAGCGCACTTGGCGCCGATTGGACAGCGAATACGGAAAAGGTTTTATGACGGGCAAAAAAAAGCCCGCTGGGGAGACGGGCTGGAGACTTGCTTTCTAACGGATGGCTTCACCCTACTCAGCCGGGTGTGAAAAGTTTGTGAAAGAAACCGGACGAATCTGCAATTTCTGTAGGACGCTTCTCAAAAAATAGAAACAAAAAACCCCGCTCAATGGCGGGGCTGTGTGGCATCCGGATTACTTCCTGGAACGTGTCGTCACCTTGGGCAGAAATTTTGCTTTAGGCCCCTTGGGTGCTGCCGACTTGATCTTGCCGGTCTGCACCGGGTCCTCGCCGAAGCCGGCCTGATACTCCGTCTGGCCACAGCGCACGCAATTGTTGAATGGAAATTCAGCCCCGTCGTCTTCGATGTACGGATCAGTCATCTCTTCACCCCTTTTCAAATGCGGGCCGACACCGGCAAACCCTTTTGCCTGAAAAAATATCGACCTCCAAGGCTTTTGAGACTAGCCGGTCATTCCTGGACTTGTGGTTCAGATCACCCGAAGCCCGACGAATGGCCTACGGAAATTAAACACATTAAGGAACCGTTGGTCCCACGCGGCTAAAGATTTGCGGCGACCGGCCGCTGCCCTTTTTCCTACGCAATGAATCTCAAGGAGAGAACATGGAAATCAAAGGATTCCCGACACTGCCTGTTGTAAAGCTCACGGATGAACAGATCGCCGCCGGCAAGGCCGGGGCGGAGAAACTCAAGGAAAAGATCGCTTCGGGTGAAATCGTCATCAAGCAGCCGACCGGACCGAGTCCGTTGCAGCCTGGCGTCATCTACCATCCAGACCCGGTTCAGCCAGTTCAACCGGGTGATACTCCCCCTCTCGTCGCGATCGATACGCCGCTGACCTACGACTCGAAAGGCACCATCCTGCTCAAACCACAGGGCTGATTGTCAGCAACGAGCCCATTCCGTTGAATGGGCTCACAAGCCTCAGCGCAACTTGACCGCCGTACCGGTCGCAAACACCACAACCATGCCACCTTTCCCAGCCGGCATGCTGATCTCGAAATCCACCCCGACCACCGCATCCGCCTGCAAGGCCCGCGCGCGCTCCTTGATCTCGTCAGTCGCCTGAACCCGCGCCTCCTTCAACGCCCGCTCCAGTGTCTGCGAACGCCCGCCGAAAAAGTCCCGCATGCCCGCGAACATATCGCGAATCACATTCACGCCCTGCACCGACTCGGCACTGACGATGTCCAGATACGCCGTAATCTGCCGGCCTTCGATGGATTGGGTGGTGGAAATGATCATGGAGGTCGTCCTTTTACATGCCAGAAAAACCGCGATTGTAATGCCCTGGCAAAAAGAAGCCGAACCGATCTCTGTGACCAAAAAAATCCGGACGCCAGAATGCACAAAACCCCTGGTTTCTTTCGAAACCAGGGGTTTTGTTTACATCGAATTTGGCGGTGAAGGAGAGATTCGAACTCTCGATACAGTTTCCTGTATACACACTTTCCAGGCGTGCTCCTTAAGCCACTCGGACACTTCACCGTATCTCTTCAAACATGTTCTGTCTGTCGAGGCGCGCTAATGTAGTCGAAAGCTTTTCTGATGGCAAACTTTTTTTCAGAATTTTCATGCGGTTAAGAGAAAAAGTCGCTTCCACCTTCTAGGGGCCATGGCAATCCGGCCAATCTTGGGTGGGCGCGGCCCTTCTATATAGGTGCGCAGGCGTCAGGCGCGGGGCGTGTTGCAGCGCATCGGCCGGTAAACGGTGACTGGCGGGTCAGTCACAGTGCTTTACCTGACCGGCGACGGTGGGTAACGTCTGCCCATCTTTCTTATAAGGAATTGCGCCATGAGCGACCTGATTGCCTACCACCTCGAAGACGGTATCGCGACCCTGACCCTGAGCAACGGCAAGGTCAACGCCATTTCCCCGGACGTGATCGCGGCCTTCAACGCGGCGCTGGATCAGGCGGTGGCGGATCGTGCCATTGTGATCATCACCGGTCAGCCGGGCATTCTCTCTGGCGGCTACGACCTGAAAGTGATGACCGCTGGCCCTAAAGAAGCCGTTTCCCTGGTGACCGCCGGTTCGACCCTGGCTCGTCGCCTGCTGTCGCACCCGTTCCCGGTGATCGTTGCTTGCCCGGGGCATGCCGTGGCCAAGGGCGCGTTCATTCTGTTGTCCGCCGATTACCGGATCGGTGTCGACGGCCCGTTCAGCATTGGTCTGAACGAAGTGCAGATCGGCATGACCATGCACCACGCCGGCATCGAGCTGGCTCGTGATCGTCTGCGTCGTTCGGCCTTCCATCGCTCGGTGATCAACGGCGAGATGTTTGATCCGCAAAGCGCGGTGGATGCCGGCTTCCTCGATAAAGTGGTTGCGGCCGAAGAACTGCAAGGCGCCGCCCTTGCCGCCGCGCGTCAGTTGAAGAAGATCAACATGACCGCACACAAAAACACCAAGCTGAAAGTGCGCAAGGCGCTGCTGGAAACCCTGGACAACGCCATCATCCAGGATCAGGAGCATCTGGGCTGATACCCGGCTCGCACCGCTTCAGAAAAGCCCGACCGTCGTGTCGGGCTTTTTCTTGCACGCCCCGTTGAAAACTCCGCAGCAGCTCTAGGACGCCTCTGACCAACAAGTCGGAAACATGCGCTTAAACATCGCCCATCTCCGGACTCTATAGCGGCAATTGCCGAAAACAGTGCACATCCGTACACTGCGCCACCTTTTGTCCCGATGGGCCTAAAAATGCTGTTTGTGTTTCGTATGTTATTGATGGGCCTGCACTTTATTCTGGCGGGGATCCTCGGAGTGATCCTCGGGCTGTGCCGCCCGTTCAATCCGGACAATAGTCGCCTGTGCGCCCGTCTCTATGCACTGCCAGCGATGTGTATTTTGCGTCTGCGAGTGAAGGCCGAGGTCGGCCCGTTGATGAACAAGCCCGACAGCTGCGTGATCATCGCCAACCATCAGTCCAACTACGACCTGTTCGTGTTCGGCAACGTGGTGCCGCGTCGGACGGTGTGCATCGGCAAAAAGAGCCTGAAGTGGGTGCCGCTGTTCGGGCAGTTGTTCTGGCTGGCGGGCAACGTGTTGATCGATCGTGGGAACGCGCACAAGGCGCGCCAGTCGATGCTGACCACCACCGACACCTTGCAGCACAAAGACACCTCGATCTGGGTGTTCCCGGAAGGCACCCGCAACCTGGGTGAGGAATTGCTGCCGTTCAAGAAAGGCGCGTTCCAGATGGCCATTGCCGCCGGGGTGCCGATCGTTCCGGTGTGTGTCAGCAGCTACATCAAGCACATGCGCCTGAACCGCTGGCACAGCGGGAAAATCCTCATACGCTCGCTGCCGGCAATTCCTACCGCCGGCCTGACCATGGACGACATGCCCATGCTCATCACCCAGTGCCGCGAGCAGATGCGCGAATGCATCGATGCGATGGATCGGCAACTGCAAGCCGCGTGAAAAAGAAGCCCGCCCTGTGCGGGTTTTCTTTTGCCCGGTGAACTGTGCAGATTTCACTGACTCTCAAGCAGCGACACGGCTAAGCTGAAGCCATGTCTCCCCTGCCATCTGCCAAGAAGAAGTGAATCACCACCATGGGTCGAGTTGTTGCTGCTGCGGTTTACAGCGCCGGTAAGAAAGTCACCAATATTTCCCTCGACGAAGGCGCGGCCTGGGCCGCCAAGACCGGCCACTTCGTCTGGATCGGCCTCGAAGAGCCGAACGCCCAGGAACTCTCCAACCTGCAACGCCAGTTCAACCTGCACGAACTGGCCATTGAAGATGCCCTGGAAAAGCACAGCCGGCCGAAACTGGAAACCTTCGGCGACGCGCTGTTTATCGTCACCTACTCGCCGGTGCGCGAACACGGCATCCTGCAATTCATCGAAACCCACATCTTCGCCGGCAAGGGCTACATCATCACCGCCCGCAACGGCCACTCGGCGTCCTACGCCCATGTCCGTCAACGCTGTGAGGCGCGGCCGCTGTTGCTCGAACACGGGGAAGATTTCGTACTGTATGCGCTGCTGGATTTCGTGATCGAAAACTATCAGCCGGTGGGCGAAGCGATCCATGCCGAGATCGATGAGCTGGAACGCAACGTGTTGTGCAGCGCACTGAATGAACACGACATCCAGAAGCTGCACGGCCTGCGTCGCGACGTCCTGCGCCTGCGCCGTTACGCCGCTCCCATGGTGGAAATCAGCGAGGAACTGCAGAAGCTGAGCTTCCCCTTCATCGACAAGAACATGCGCCCTTACTTTCGCGACGTGCAGATCCACGTGAATCGGCAGATGGAAGATCTGACCACCCTGGCCGACATCGCCAGCCAGACCATCGAAATCGGCGTGTTGCTGGAGGCGTCACGGCAAAGCGTGGTGCAGCGCAAATTCGCGGCATGGGCGGCGATTCTGGCGTTCCCGACGGCGGTAGCGGGGATTTACGGGATGAACTTCCAGAACATGCCGGAGCTGAGCTGGCACTACGGCTATTTCGGCGTGCTGGGCTTTATCACGGTCGGCTGCGTGAGCCTGTGGGCGAGCTTCAAGAAATCGGGCTGGCTGTAAGAAAAAACGCCCCCGTGCAAAACACGAGGGCATCTGGATTCAAGCAGCGGTCGGCTTGTGCGCCACGAAACGCATCATCCATTCCGCAACGGTGGTGCCGTGGTGCTGATGCTCCAGGCTGGCCACGCCCTTGCTATACACCTGCTCGCCCAGCGCTTCCTGACGCAGATCCAGCAGCGCTCGCGAATAGTCGTGGATGAATTCCGGATGACCCTGGAAGCACAGCACTTGATCGTTGATGTGGTACGCGGCGAACGGGCAGAAATCGCTGGAAGCAATCACCGTGGCGTTCTCCGGCAGCGCCGTCACCTGATCCTGGTGGCTGATCAACAGCGTCAGCTCCTCGCGCACCGGGCTCATCCACGGTGCCTTGGCCGCCAGTTTGTAGTTGTGAATGCCGACACCCCAGCCTTGCGTGGCGCGCTCGCTCTTGCCGCCCAGCAGCAGCGCCAGCAGTTGATGGCCGAAGCACACGCCGAGCAGTTTGTCGCCGCGCTCATAGCGGTTCAGCAGGTATTGCTTGAGGGTCTGGATCCACGGGTCGGTACCGAACGAGTCGGCCTTGCTGCCGGTGACAAGATACGCATCGAAGGTCAGGTCATCACTCGGATAATCGCCCTGCATCACGTTGTACACCGTGAACTCGGCGGCGATCGGCTGTTGCGAGAACAGGCGCTGGAACATCTGCCCGTAACCCTGATATTCATCGACCAGTTCCGGACGCAGGATGTCGGTTTCCAGAATGCAGATGCGTAGCGACATAAAAAATACCTGACACGTGATGGGAATAATGCACACCCCAGAGCCTGCCTTGAAACCACCCGGCAAGGCAAGCCCCGAAATGCGTCCCCGCCCCGTTAGAACAACTCGCCCTTCGCGGCTTTTTCCAGCAGCAGCGCAGGCGGTGTGAAACGCTCGCCGTACTGTTCAGCCAGGTACTGTGCCCGCGCGACAAAGTCCTTCACGC
Organism: Pseudomonas sp. B21-021; assembly: GCF_024749205.1. Lineage (NCBI taxonomy): Bacteria > Pseudomonadati > Pseudomonadota > Gammaproteobacteria > Pseudomonadales > Pseudomonadaceae > Pseudomonas > Pseudomonas sp. B21-021. Next base: position 1,974,508 of record NZ_CP087192.1, on the reverse strand, counting down.
CATATTGATTGATGAACTGCAACGCACCGCCCGTCCAGGCCGCAAAACCGATGCCGAAGATCGAGCCGACGTTGGCGTCCGCCGTCGACGTCAGCACGCCCTCCTCCACACAACGCACGGTTTCGATGGCCTGCACGAACAGCAGTCGATCACGCACATCCTTCGGCGATATCTGCCCGTCGGCTTTCTCGAAACGGGTTTTCAGCTCGGGCCACAGATGCTTCTGCCCACCCGCCGGGTACTCATAAAAACCGCCTCCCGCTGCCTTGCCCGGCCGCTTGTATTCGTTGAGCAACAAGTCAATCACGGCGAACGCCGGGTGCTCAATCAGCGGTTTCCCTTCTGCTTGAAGGTCTTTGGCCGTTTGCTGACGGATATGGCTCATCAGGCTGAGGGAAACTTCGTCAGAGATCGCCAGCGGCCCGACAGGCATACCGGCCTTGCGCGCTTCGGTCTCGATCATCGGCGCACTGACGCCCTCACCCAGCATCGCAATGCCTTCATTGGTGAAGGTGCCGAACACCCGCGACGTGAAGAAGCCGCGACTGTCGTTGACCACGATCGGAGTTTTCTTGATTTGCAGTACGAAATCGAACCCGCGTGCGAGGGTTTCGTCGCTGGTTTGCGCGCCCTTGATGATTTCCACCAGCGGCATCTTTTCCACCGGGCTGAAGAAGTGCAGGCCGATGAACTTGCTTTGATCCGGTACTGCGGTCGCCAAGCCAGTGATGGGCAAGGTCGACGTGTTGGAAGCAATCACCGCGTCGGCGCCAACCACCTGTTGCGCTGCTGCCGAGACCTTGGCCTTGAGTTGACGATCCTCGAACACCGCCTCGATGATCAGATCGCAGCCTGCCAGATCGGCATCGCTTTCGGTCGGGTGGATACGCGCCAGCACCGCTTCACGCTGCTGCGCAGACATTTGCCCGCGAGCAACTTTCTTGTCCAGCAGCGCCGCCGAATACGCCTTGCCCTTTTCCGCAGCCGCAAGGTTGATGTCCTTGAGCACCACGTCGATCCCGGCCACTGCGCTGACATAGGCGATCCCGGCGCCCATCATGCCGGCGCCGAGGACGCCCACGCGTTTCGTCCCATAAGGCGCAAAACCCTGCGGCCGCGAACCGCCGGCATTGATTTCATTGAGTTGGAACCAGAACGTACCGATCAGGTTTTTCGAGATCTGGCCGGTGGTCAGTTCGGTGAAGTAGCGGGTTTCGATCAGGTGCGCCGTGTCGAAATCCACCTGCGCGCCTTCCACCGCCGCACACAGAATCTTCTCCGGCGCCGGCAACGTGCCCTGGGTTTTGGTGCGCAGGATCGACGGCGCAATCGCCAGCATCTGCGCGACTTTCGGATTGGATGGCGTGCCGCCGGGAATCTGATATCCCTTCACATCCCAACGCTGCACGGCCGCAGGATTGGCCAGAATCCAGGCCCGGGCCTTGGCCAGCAGCTCATCGCGATCCGCCGCCAGTTCATCGATCAAACCCGCTTGCAACGCCTGCTGCGGACGGACTTTCTTGCCTTCGAGCAGATACGGCAAAGCCTTTTCGATGCCCAGCATGCGCACCATGCGCACCACGCCACCGCCACCCGGCAACAGGCCGAGGGTCACTTCCGGCAAACCGAGCTGCACCGACGCATCGTCCAGCGCCACGCGATGGTGGCAGGCCAGGCAGATTTCCCAGCCGCCGCCGAGCGCCGCGCCGTTGATCGCCGCGACCACCGGTTTGCCGAGGGTTTCCAAAGTGCGCAATTGACCCTTGAGGGTCAGCACCATGTCGTAGAACGCCTTGGCTTCGGGCTTGCCGACCTTGATCAGTTCATTCAGGTCGCCGCCGGCGAAGAAGGTTTTCTTGGCCGAAGTGATGATCACCCCGGCGATGTCATCTTTTTCCGCCTGCAATCGGGCGACGCTTTCGGCCATGGCCTCGCGGTACACCGCGTTCATGGTGTTGGCGCTCTGGCCCGGCATGTCGATGGTCAGGAGAACGATGCCGTCCTGGCCTTTTTCGTAACGAATGGCTTGGGTCATGACAGGATTCCTTGGGGTCAAAGGCGTTCGATGATGGTGGCGATGCCCATGCCGCCGCCGACGCACAGCGTCGCGAGGCCGTAGCGCAGGCGCCGGGCTTCCAGTTCATCGAGCAAGGTGCCGAGAATCGCGCAACCGGTGGCGCCCAGCGGGTGGCCCATGGCGATCGAGCCGCCATTGACGTTGACCTTGTCCGGGTCGACGGCCATGTCCTTGATGAACTTCAGCACCACCGAGGCGAACGCCTCGTTGACTTCAAACAGGTCGATGTCTTCCACCCGCAGCCCGGCCTTGGCCAGCGCCTTGCGACTGGCCGGCGCCGGGCCGGTGAGCATGATGGTCGGGTCGGTGCTGGTGACCGCCGTGGCGACAATCCGCGCCCGGGGTTGCAGGCCCAACGCACGCCCCTTGGCTTCGGAGCCGATCAGCATCAGTGCCGCGCCGTCGACAATCCCCGAGCTGTTGCCCGGCGTGTGCACATGATTGATTCGCTCGACATGGCTGTAGACCCGCAACGCCGTGGCGTCGAAGCCCATCTGGCCGATCATCTCGAAACTCGGCTTGAGCTTGCCCAGGCCTTCAAGGGTCGACTCGGCGCGAATGAATTCATCGTGATCGAGCAGGATGATGCCGTTCTGATCCTGCACCGGCACCAGCGACTTGCTGAACGAACCGTCGGCCCTGGCGCGAGCGGCTTTCTGCTGCGAGTGCAGCGCGTAGGCATCGACGTCCTGCCGGCTGAAGCCTTCAAGGGTGGCGATCAGGTCGGCGCCGACGCCTTGTGGTGTGAAGTGGCTGTGCAGATTGGTTTGCGGATCCAGCGCCCAGGCGCCGCCGTCGCTGCCCATCGGCACACGGGACATGGATTCGACGCCGCCGACCACCACCAGGTCTTCGAACCCGGAGCGCACTTTCATCGCACCCAGGTTCACCGCTTCCAGCCCCGAGGCGCAGAACCGGTTGATCTGCACGCCGGCGACACTGACGTCCCAATCGGCCACCTGCACGGCGGTCTTGGCGATGTCCGAGCCCTGATCGCCAATCGGCGTGACACAACCGAGCACCACGTCATCGACCTGGCTGGTGTCCAGCGCGGTGCGCGCCTGCAAAGCGGTCAGCAGCCCGGCCATCAGGTTCACCGGCTTGACGCTGTGCAGCGATCCGTCGGCCTTGCCCTTGCCACGGGGCGTGCGTAACGCGTCGAAAATCAAAGCTTGGGTCATGACGTCCTCGAACCTGTGCGGTGAGTGAAATTCGTGCTGTCACTGTTGTCTTCGCAGGCCATGGATTCAATGACCGCAGCGCTCAATGACGTTGACGCGCACGCTCAGACGGACGGTCATCCGTGTCTTGGTTAACCGGTTCAGGTGCGCGAGCTGTCTAGCAAACGGGCGGCAAAGAAGCTGGCAATGGGCCTCATGCCTTTTTAATCGCGACAGGTAGCAAATACATACGAAATGGATCTAAGCCAAGCGTGACGCGGGCCCTAAGGTGAAGATGTACGTCGTTGTCGTCGGGTTTTGCCGAGACAGGCGTTCGCTACAGGAAGTGCAGCGCTTGCCGTCATGGATATGCAGGCAGGCATCAGGAAATAACAAAAAAGGCGGTCAAGCCATGTTCAAACAACCGAAAGTACGGCAAGCAGGGCTCATTCTTTTCGCCACGACGCTGTTGTTGATTCTGCCGAACCTGACCAAGGTCATCGGCTGATTCAAGCGGCAGGTATTGTTTATCGCCACTGAAAATGTGACTGGCCCGCTACCCGGGCCAGCGTGGCTGTGCCAACCTTTGCGCACTTCCACGACACGGACGGCGATCACTTGAAAACGCTCATTCTGTTCGGGGCCATGCTGCTGAGCATGCCCCTGTCTGCCGCGCAGCTGAACCTGGAGCTGGGCGCGAACAGCCGCACCTGGCAGACCGACGAGTTGCTCAAGCATCCTCAGGTACAAACCCTCACGATCAAGAATGACGTGTCCTACAAGAAGGACATGACTTATCGCGCCGTGCCGATGGCCGCGCTGCTGACCGGCATCAAACCGGACGATCACCTGCAAGCCGTGGCGCTGGACGGCTTTGCCGCCGAGCTGTCCGCCGCACCGCTACTGAACAACAAGGGTTCACGCGCCTGGCTCGCCATCGAGGATCCGGCGCAGCCCTGGCCGCCGCTGTCGGAAGGCAAGCACAGCGCCGGGCCGTTCTATCTGGTGTGGACCGATCCGCAGGCCGGCAATATCAGCCCGGAACAATGGCCGTTCGAAGTGGCGAGCATCAAGCGCATGGCGCCGGTGGCCGAGCGCTTCCCTGCCCTGTTGCCGGATCCTGCGTTGAAGGCCGATGACCGGGTGAATCAGGGGTTTGCGCTGTTCCAGAAGAACTGTCTGGCGTGCCATCGCCTGAATGGCGCGGGCGATGCGCAGTTCGGTCCGGACCTGAATATTCCCTACAACCCGACCGAGTACTTCGGCGCGGACTTCCTCAAGCGCTATATCCGCGATCCGCAGAGTCTGCGTCAGTGGCCGCAAGCGAAGATGCCGGGGTTTTCCGCCGAAGTGTTGCCGGATGCGGATCTACAGAAACTGATCGGGTATTTGCAGCACATGGCCGGGCGCAAGGTTACGCCGGCCAAGTAAACCAACTACGCCGCTTACTGCTGCTGAACCGAGATGATTGGCGCTGGTGTCGGCGACACCAGCACTTTCGCGTGCATCTGCTCTGAACCACCGCCCCGGCGCATGCCCCTCACTGGGCAGGCATCGAGGTAATCCAGACCCACTGCCAGTTTCAGGTGCCGCTCCGGCCGCGCCAGTTCATTGGTCACGTCAAAGCTGTACCACGCGTCATCGATCCAGGCCTCGGCCCAGGCGTGACTGGCCAGATGCTCGCAATCCTCGCTGTACAGATAGCCCGACACATATCGCGACGGCACCCCGAGGCTGCGCGCGCAGGCCAGAAACGCGTGGGCATGATCCTGGCAAACACCCGCCCGCCCGGCAAACGCCTCGGCGGCACTGGTATCGACTTCGGTGGCGCCCGGTTTGTAGGTCATGTGCTGGTTCAAACCATGCATCAGGTCGATCAGTGCATTGCGGTCCCGGCGCTGTTTGCAGGACTTCTCGGCAAACGCCCGCAGCGCCTCGTCAGCCTCGGTCAGCCGGGTGAAACGCAGGAACGGCAGCGCCGACTGACTCTCGTGCTCGGCTTCGCGCAACTCGTCGATATCGACCTGCCCCCGGGCGCCGATGATGATCGCTTCGTGGGGCTCGTCCATGGTCAGCACATGCAGGATGTTGCCGAACGGATCGAGCTGGGCGCGCACCGGGCGCGGCAGGTCGAGCTGCCAGCTCAGCACATGCTGACGCTCGCTGTCGTGGGGTGTCAGGCGCAGGTACTGGATGCTCGCGCGCACCTGATCTTCGTAGTGATAGGTGGTCTCGTGGCTGATGGAAAGTCTCATGCGGCCTCCAGGTAGGAACTGTGAATGGCGTTGCCCAGCTGGCGCACCAGCGGGATGAATTCGGTGAGCCAGGCGTGCAGCCCTTCCTCGAGAATTTCTTGAATGCCGGTGTAGCGCAGACGCGCGTCCATTTCCGCCGCCAGTCGTTGCGCAGGACGACCGTTGGCCCCCGGCAATTGCGCGAGAATCTGGTCGATTTCTTCGGTACAGGCCCGCAGCGAACGCGGCACGTCAGCACGCAACAGCAGCAATTCAGCGACATGCCGGGCGCCCGGCGCATCGCGATAGATCTCGGTGTAGGCCTCGAACGATGACAGCGCCCGCAACAGCGCACTCCACTGGTAATAGGCGTGAGCGGTGCCGTCGCTGACCGCTTCGGCCTGATCGCCGGCCATCTCGTAACGAGCATCGAGCAGGCGCAAGGTGTTGTCCGCCCGCTCGATGAACGTACCCAGGCGAATGAAACGAAACGCGTCGTTGCGCATGATGGTGCCGTAGGACGCACCCCGGAACAGGTGCGAACGCTCCTTGATCCACTCGCAGAAGCGACTCATGCCGTAGCGGCTGAGGCCCTGATTGGCGATCCCGCGAATTTCCAGCCAGGTGGCGTTGATGTTCTCCCACATGTCGGCAGTGATTCGCCCGCGCACCGCGTGGGCGCTCGCTCGCGCCGCGCCGAGGCAGCTATAGATGCTCGCCGGATTCGCCGCATCGAGGGCGAAGAAGTGCAGCAGTCGCTCGGCATGCAACTCGCCGTGGCGTTCCAGGTAATCGTCCAGCGTGCCGGTGATCAACAGCGGCATCGCCAGTTCGTGCAGACCGTCGCCACGGCCGTCCTGCGGCATCAGCGACAGCGAATAGCTGACATCGAGCATCCGTGCGAGGTTTTCCGCCCGCTCCAGGTAACGCGACATCCAGTACAGATCCGAGGCAGTTCTACTTAACATGGCAGGCTTCCTTCAATCCTCGACCACCCAGGTGTCCTTGGTTCCGCCGCCCTGGGATGAATTCACCACCAGAGAGCCTTCACGCAGGGCGACACGGGTCAAACCGCCGGGCACGACCCGGGTTTCGCGACCGGACAATACGAACGGGCGCAGGTCGATATGGCGCGGCGCAATGCCGTTTTCGACAAAGGTCGGACAGGTCGACAGCGACAGCGTCGGTTGCGCGATGTACGCGTGGGGCTTGGCCTTGATCCGCTCGCGGAACGCATCGATTTCCGCGGTCGTCGCCGCCGGCCCCACGAGCATTCCGTAACCGCCGGAGCCCTGGGTTTCCTTGACCACCAGATCCGGAAGATTGGCCAGTACGTGGGAAAGTTCAGACGGATTGCGGCATTGCCAGGTCGGCACGTTCTTCAGGATCGGCTCTTCGTCGAGGTAGAAACGGATCATCTCGGTAACGAACGGATACACCGATTTATCGTCCGCGACGCCGGTGCCGATGGCATTGGCCAGCACCACGTTGCCGGAGCGATACGACGACAACAGCCCCGGCACACCGAGCATCGAATCCGGGCGGAAGGCCAGCGGATCGAGGAACGCATCGTCGAGGCGGCGGTAGATCACGTCCACCGCTTTCGGGCCGTCGGTGGTGCGCATGAAGACTTTGTCGTCGCGCACGAACAGGTCAGCGCCCTCCACCAGCTCCACACCCATTTCCCGGGCGAGAAACGCATGCTCGAAAAACGCGCTGTTGAACCGTCCCGGTGTCAGCACCACCACACTTGGGTCGTCGATGGGGCTTGAGCTTTTCAGGGTGTCGAGCAGCAGGTTCGGGTAATGGTCGATCGGGGCGATGCGCTGGGCCGCGAACAATTCGGGGAACAGGCGCATCATCATCTTGCGGTCTTCGAGCATGTAGCTCACGCCGCTCGGTGTGCGCAGGTTGTCCTCGAGCACGTAATACGTGCCGTCGCCGTCGCGCACCAGATCGACGCCGGAGATGTGCGAATAGATATCGCGGTGCAGATCCAGCCCCTGCATCGCCAACTGGTATTGCTCGTTGGCCAGCACCTGCTCGGCAGGAATGATCCCGGCCTTGATGATGCGTTGCTCGTGATAAAGGTCGGCGAGGAACATGTTCAACGCCTTGACCCGCTGGATGCAGCCGCGTTCGACGATCCGCCACTCGCTGGCGGGAATGCTGCGCGGAATGGTGTCGAAGGGAATCAGGCGTTCTGTCCCCTGCTCGTCCCCGTAGAGCGTGAAAGTGATCCCGGCACGATGGAACAGCAGATCGGCCTCGCGTCGCCGCTGGGCCAGCAGTTCGTCAGGCGTTTCGGCCAGCCAGCGGGCAAACTCCCGATAATGCGGGCGAACCTGGCCGCCGGCATCGTACATTTCATCAAAATAGGTGCGGATCATGCCGTACTCCTTGTCACCCCGGACATACAGGCCTTCGCAAGGCCCGTGCCATCGGCATAAACGCTTTGATTTCAATCGGTTGGATATTCACGCCACACACACCGCACCATTCCTGTGCGGCAAATGCCCCAACCTGATCGCCCCCGCTTCATTGCGACGCAGTCCCGTCGCCTATCACCAGCATAGTCAGAGTTGATTTCACTGCTCGCCGGCCGCTGCGGATAATCCACGCATCCGCTGCAAAAACGTAGCTGACGAAGTACGCAGCTCCACTGATCCGGCTTGCCTCGGCAGCCCTCCCGGCCGTAACCCTGACCGGTTTCCTCTCCTTCCGGTCTTCCCTTTCAGCCACCTTTTCAGGTGGCTTTTTTTTGCGCCGGTTTCTTGTTTCAGGGTTTTGCCATGCGCTTTTGGGGCGGCAGAAACGACAACGGCCGACCCGAAGGTCAGCCGTAGCTAGACGTGTTGCGAGAGTGATCAGTTCAAACGGTGCCGGTTGCGGATCTCCTGTTTCACGCCCCAGCCTTCGATGATGCCGCCCAAGGGCTCGACCACCGCCGAAAAGCCCTGCTCGAAATCGCCAATGTCGTCGTAGGTTGCGTACATCACCTTGCTCAATTCCAGAGACCAGGCGCCGTCGTCGCGCGCACTGACCTGGGCATTGATGGATTCACCGCGAAATTTGCCTGCCGCCCTGCGCGCCCGCTCCTCGTCCGGGAAAATGGCGTAGAACTCGATGGGATGGAATCGGGAAAAATCGAAACCGCCTTCTTTCATGCGGCGCAGCACGCTGCTGCTGATGTCTTCTTGATAGGCTGTGCTCATGAATCGTCCCCCTCGCATAGATGGATAGACTTTCCGTATTCCCTGCACTGGCCCAACGGGCCCGGGTGCTTACGGCAACCGCGTTGCCGGCGGGAAACAAGCATGTAGCTGACAAGACCAGACCTTAGCGATCCGTTCGCTGATCTCGCTTGCAGAGTAGCCCCAAGATAGAGCCGCTGCCAAGGCCTGGTACATGAAGAAAATGAAGATTCAGATTGGGGTGATGCTGCGGATTTCGATGCTGTTCTGGGTTTTCAGGCTTTTCACGCCGGCATCGGCGGTGCGCCCTTCCAGATCGTTCAGGTCAAGCTCGGCGGCGACTGGCAGGAGTCGTTCCTTGATGAGGCGGGCTGCCCGTTCATGGCTGGGGCATTCCTCGCACTCGAAGACTTCGTCGATCGTTTCACCATGATCGTCCACGAAAGTGACTTTCCACTTTGACATCGGAGCCTCCTCGATCAAACCCGCAAATGGGCTTACACCTATCTCGACTTTTGTCAGGATTGATCGTTCAAAAGGTTTACACCGATGCAACATGAAAAAAGCCGAGGCCGGTGTGTATTCACACACCGGCCTCGGCTTTTTCTGACCCGCGAACGATCAGTCGTTACTTGGCTTGTTCACCGCTTGCAGCACGTATTGCGGCAAGGCGAAGGCGCCGATGTGGATTTCCGGGTTGTAGTAGCGGGTGACGATGCCGCTGCCGATGAAGCGCTGTTGCAGCACTTCGCGGCTCAGCTTGCGGTAGGCCGGGTTGGTCGAGCCCCAGGCGAAGGTCATCGAACCGCCGATGTAGGTCGGTACGGCCGCCTGATAGAAGTGCCAGTCCGGGAACAGGCTGCGCAGGCGGCCGGCGGTGGTTTTCACTTCTTCGATCTGCATGAACGGCGTGCCGTTCTGGGTCACGAGGATGCCGCCCTCGTTCAGGCAGCGGTGGCAGGCCTGGTAGAAGTTTTCCGAGAACAGCACTTCGCCCGGGCCGATCGGGTCGGTGGAGTCGGAAATGATCACGTCGAACTTTTCAGTGGTGGTCGCGACGAAACGCATGCCGTCATCGATCACCAGATTCAGGCGTGGATCGTCGTAGGCGCCCTTGGAGTGGTTCGGCAGGAACTCCTTACACATGTCGACCACGGTGCCGTCGATCTCGACCATGGTGATGTGCTCGACGCTGGCGTGCTTGGTCACTTCGCGCAGCATGCCGCCGTCGCCGCCGCCGATGATCAGCACGCGCTTGGCGGTGCCGTGGGCGAGGATCGGCACGTGGGTGAGCATTTCGTGGTAGATGAACTCATCGGCTTCGGTGGTCTGGATCACGCCGTCCAGCGCCATCACCCGGCCCATGCGCGGGTTCTGGAAAATCACCAGGTGCTGGTGTTCGGTGCGCACTTCGTGCAGCAGTTTTTCCATGCGAAAACGCTGGCCGTAGCCTTCGTAGAGGGTTTCCAGGTATTCGCTGGTCTTGGTGACGGTCATGGTGAAGTGCTCCGATGAATGCGCGGGCGCCAATCGTCAGGTTCGATTGCCCGGGAAAGGCGCGCATTCTACGTTGCAGAAGATGACAGGTCGAACCTCAGTTCATCGGCCCGACCCAATCAGGCTGCGAACGGTCAGATCCGCACATTGCCCCGCGGCCCGGCAATCGCCCAGATGATCAGGCCCAGCACCGGCAGGAGGATGATGAGCAGCACCCAGAGGATTTTCATCCCGGTCTCGGCGCCGCTTTTCAGCACATTGATGATCGCCCAGATGTCGAGCGCAAGAATGATCAGGCCGACCAGGCCGTTGAACGTGGAACCCATGGTGTCGCTCCAGAATAGTGGCATGCACTTTTAGGATAGACGGTCGCGCACAGGGTTCCCTTTTATTGCGTTCAGACGTGAACGGCGACCTTCAGGGCTTCCAGCGACGGCGCGGCGGCAATGCCGACTTCGGCGCACAGTTCCAGCACGCGCGGTACGTCGTTGCCGTAAACCAGCACCACTTGCAGCTCGTCGTCGAGCAACTGGCTGAAGTTCATCAGGGTGTAACCGCCGTTTTCCTTGTTCAGGCTGCTCATCTGCACCTGGATGCGGTTGAGCGCGGTCAGCGCCTCGGTCTTGGCCAGTTGCTTGGGCTTGAGGTTGAACTCGACGCCCGGGCCGAACGAGGCAACGATCTGCGCGAACAGGTCGGCGTAGGTGTCAGCCTGGAACAGCACGGTCTCCGGCAGGCTGCCGACCACGACCCACTCGCCCAGCGGAATCGGGAAAGTGTCGTCGTAGTTGATGTCCGGGTTGGCGGTCAGAAAAGCGTCGGCATCGGCGTAGGCCTGTGCCGCTTCGTCAGCGACCTTCTGAATCTCGTCGTCGCCCATGCAGCCGGAGCTGATTTTGCTGATGAGTTCGGCGAGTGCGGCTTTCATGGGGGCGGATCCTGTGGCGAAGGGAATTTTGAGGGCGCGAAGGATAGCGCATTCTCGCCTTCACCACAGAGCGGGTTCCGGCCAGCGGCTTCAGCCCAGCAGTTTTTCCAGCTGCGCAGTAGTGTCGACAGCGCCCATGGTGCGGGCCGCGTCCAGCGCGGTGATGCCGTTGGCGTCCTTGGCTTTCGGATCGGCGCCCTGGTCGATCAGGAAGTCGACGATTTCAACGCGGTTGAACATCGCCGCCATCATCAACGCCGTGCGGCCATCAAACGAGGCGCCTTCGATCTGCGCCCCGCCAGCAACCAATGCCTTGACCACGGCCAGATCACCCTTGAACGCCGCGCCGGCAATCGGGCTCTGGCCGTTGCCGTTGCGTTGTTCCGGATCGGCCTTGTGCTTGAGCAGCACTTGCACCGCGTCCACATGCCCGTAGTAACTGGCGAGCATCAGCAGGGTGTCGCCCTTGCTGTTGGTCAGGTTCACCGGCAGACCGGCAGTGATCAGGCGATCCAGCATCACCGCATCGCCCTCGCGCGCCTTGTTGAATACCTGCTCGGTGAATTCGGCAGCTTCTTCGGGGGTCATCTGACGGCTTTGGTCGGACATGGGGCAACTCCACTTTCGGTCAATCGGAAAACCGATAGTTTCCCGAGCGCGGCGATAGCTGTCATCCCCTTTTTTCCAAGACCGCCGATAGCCAATATCAATAACGGAACTTGCCTGCCCGGATGTCCGCAAGGATTTCATCCGTAACCTGCACGTAGGTTTCGGTCCCCGGCAGCCAGGCATAAATCGGGTCATCCCCCGTCTGGCCGGGGTCGAAGCCTTCGTTTTTCAGGCGGGTTTTCTGGTATTTGAAGGTGCCGGTGGTTTCCATTTTCACCTTGACCCGCAAGAACAGCGGCACTGCGTAGGCCGGCATGCGCTGGCGGGCGAAAGCCAGCAGCTCGGCGAAATCCAGGGTCGCGAGGGACTCGGCCGGGGTGATCGCCGCCATCCCGGCGCGGCCATTGGTGTTGGGGATTTCCACGCCATAGGCCACCGCTTCGGAAATATGCGGATGCTGGAGCAGCAGATTTTCGACCTCGGTGGTCGAGACGTTCTCGCCCTTCCAGCGATAGGTGTCGCCGAGGCGGTCGACAAACTGTGCGTGGCCGAAACCGATATTGCGCAGCAGATCGCCGGTGTTGAAGAAGCGGTCGCCCTTGGTGAACACGTCCTGCAATACAACCTTGGCGGTTTTCTGCGGATCGGTGTAGCCGTCCAGCGGCGCCTTGTCGTCGATCCGCGCCAGCAGCAGGCCTCGCTCACCCCGACCGACCTTGCGCATGAATCCGTCTTCGCCGCGAATCGGCTCGCCGCTGTCCTGGTCGTAGGCGACGAGTTCCCAGGCCATCAGCGAGAAACCGATGGTGTTGTCGAAATTGAGGATGTTGGTGAAGCCGATATTGCCGTCGCTGGCGGCGTAAAGCTCACAGATGTGATCCACGCCGAAGCGGGTCTTGAACTCGGCCCACGCACCGGGCCGCAGGCCGTTGCCGATCATCTTTCGCACATCATGACGACTGTCGTCGGCACTGAGCGGCTGATCCACCAGATACCGGCACAACTCGCCGACGTAACCGATGGTGGTTGCGCGATAGCGACGCACATCGCTCCAGAACTGCCGGGCGCTGAACTTGCGGCGAATCGCGAAACCCGACGCGCCATTGACCGCCGAACCCCAGCACACGCAAAGCCCGGTGGCGTGGTACAGCGGCAAGGTGCAATAGACGATGTCGTCCGGGCGCATGTCGAGGGCGATCATGCCGAAGCTCGCCGAACTGCGCATCCAGCGTCCGTGCTTGAACACCCCGGCCTTGGGCAAACCGGTGGTGCCGGAGGTGTAGATGTAGAAGCACGGGTCGTCGAAGAAAATCTGCCGGCTGCTGGCCGGGTTGTCGCCCGAGGCGTCGGCGCTGGCGCTGATCAGGTTGATATAGCCCTCGGGCGCGATGCCCGGATGGCTGAAGGTATCCTGATCGGCGACGAACCATGCGCGCGCTGCCGGGATCGACACTTGCTCGCGTACCGCCGCAAATGCCGGCAGCAATTCTTCACCGACGACAATTGCCGCCGGTGTCACCAGATTGATGCTGTGGATCAGCGTATCGCGGGTCTGCGAGGTATTGAGCAGCGCGCTGACGGCGCCGACTTTGGCCAGCGCCAGAATCGTCACCAGCAGTTCCGGACGGTTCTCGATGAACACCGCCACCACATCGCCCTTGCCGATGCCCTGCCCGATCAGATAGTGGGCGATGCGGTTGGCCCACTGGTTGACCTGTGAATAACTCAGCACCACCTCGCCCGACAGCAGCGCGGGGCCCTCGGGATTGCGCAGGGTCGCTTGCTCGAATGTCCAGCCCAGGCCACAGGTTTGGGTCGGATCCGTGACGTTGGCCACCTTCATGCCTTTCACCACCCGGGGGATGGCTTTGGCAATCATCGGCAGTTTGCGGAGCATCATGCCCCAGGTAATCGTGTCGCTCGGCGCTTGGTGCATGGCAGCTCCCGTTCGACCTTGACGTGCAGGCCGGATTTTTATTGTCGGGCAATCGGGTGAGACAACCGGCGCTTCTCGAGCGAGGGTCGAGGCCGAAAATACGTCAGGGCTTCGCGGGCTGTACACGCGGTTTTTGCAATGTTTTGTATCCGTCCCGGCACTACTAAACGCCACATGATTACAGCCAAGGGTATTGGTTCAATCGAATCGACAATGATCCCGCAAAATGCAGGATGCACGATGGCCATTCATGCAGATTGCACGACAGCCAAAATCATCAGATTTTATAAATTACTGATTTATAAGGATTTTTAAAAACTCAAATACTGGCACAATCGCTGCAACTCCCTATACATGCTTGCCATTCAAGTGCATACGGAGCTGAAAGACATGAACCTGATCCAAGAAAAATTTACCTCCCTGTTTTCCAACTTCGCCGTCACCACCCAGCCCCGTCCCGATGGCGGGATCCTGCTGACGCTGAAGAGTGCCGACGGCAAAGTGTTCAAGCGTGCGCTCACGTATCAGCAACTGCATACCGGTGATCAACTGTCGTGGGCGATCAGCGCGATCCGTCGTGATCTGGCGGAACAGGCCAGCGAGCTGCCACAGATCGGCATGCTGCAAAGCCAGCAGCGTTTTGCCCTGCCGACCTATCACTCGATGTAATTCGAACACCGTATAAACAGACAGGCCGTGGAGCTTTCGCTTCACGGCCTGTTTTTTTTGCGCGTCGATTGTGTGAACTCAGAACGCTTCCGGCTCAATCCCGGTGAAGCTGTCGACGGTCACATGCCCTGCCAACTCCCCGCCTTCACGGGCCAGGCCGCAGGTTTGCAGGCCAGCAGCCTGGGCGGCATCGAGTTCTTGCACGATGTCGGACAGGAACAGAATTTCCTCTGGTTCGACCCCGATGGCCTGCTGGATGTTGCTGTACGACTGCGCCTCGCGCTTGGGGCCCGACGTCGTGTCGAAGTAGCCACTGAACAGCGGCGTCAGATCCCCTGCTTCCGAGCAGCCGAAAATCAGCTTTTGCGCCTGAATCGAACCGGACGAATACACAAACAGTTGATGACCGGCCTGATGCCAGCGCTGGAGCGCTTCAACGGCGTCCGGGTAAACATGGCCTTTCAACTGCCCGGCCTGATAACCCTGCTCCCAGACCATGCCTTGCAACGCTTTCAGCGGCGTGGCTTTGCGGTCTTCGGCGATCCAGTCCAGCAGAATTTCCACGACCCGCTCGACGTCAGCCTGCGGTTCGTTGCTGTCGCGGCGCACGGCATCCAGTTGCTCGGCAACATCCGCGCGCTGAGCGTTCTGACGAACGAAGTCCGGCAGATGTTTGGCGGCATACGGAAACAGCACGTCGAACACAAAACTCACCGCGCTGGTGGTGCCTTCGATGTCGGTGAGAATGACCTTGATCGACATCGACTCAGTCCTCCAGACGCGGGAAGCGGCCGGCGATGTCTTCGCCGGTGAAGTTGGCGACCCAGCCTTCGGGGTTGTTAAACAGACGGATCGCCACGAAGTGCGGGTTCTCGCCCATATCGAACCAGTGCTTGGTGCCGGCCGGCACCGAAATCAGGTCGTTTTTTTCGCACAGCACGGCGTAGACGTAATCGTCGATGTGCAGGGTAAACAGGCCGCGACCGGCGACGAAGAAGCGTACTTCGTCTTCACCATGGCGATGTTCTTCGAGGAACTTGGCGCGCAATTCGGCTTTTTGCGGGTGATCGCTGTTGAGGCTGATCACATCGACCGTGATGTAACCGCGCTCGGTCATCAGTTTATCGATCTGTTCTTTATAGGCACCGATCACTTCTTCCTGGCTGGCGCCGGGCTGGATCTTCGCGGCGGCTTGCCAGCGGTCGAAGCGCACGCCCTGCTCGGCCAGGGTCGAAGCGATGTCTTCAAAATGGGTCAGCACCTTGTTCGGAATCTCGGGGCTGGAAACGTGATAGACGGACAGGCTGCTCATGGGGCATTCCTCGGTATCGGCCTTGCCGTCCGGTTCTTCGAGACCGGTCGGGCACTGCATTCATCAGGCAAATGGGCTGGTTCTGGTGAAGTCAGCCTTGGCGGTTCATGACGCTGCGGGTCTTCAACTCGCATTCAAACAGGAATTCAAAGGCCTCGATCTGGCGCAGCGCATCGCTCATCTGCGCGCCCCAGGTGTAGAGGCCGTGGCCGCGAATCAGATAACCGACGCAATCGGGATGGGCTTCAAGCCAAGGCTGCACCTTGGCGGCGAGGCGCGCAATGTCCTGATCGTTGTCGAAGATCGGCACGCGCACCCGGGATTCGTGGGTCGAAATGCCGCTGAAGGCTTTTTGCAGTTCGTAGTCTTCGAACTCGATGAAGTCTTGCGGCGTCAGGCGCGACAGCACCGTGGCGTTCACCGAGTGGGTGTGCAACACCGCGCCGATCTCCGGACGCCAGCTGTAGAGCTGGGTGTGCAACAGAGTTTCGGCAGACGGTTTTTTGCCCGGCTCCAGGCTGTTGCCGGACAGGTCGGTGGCGAGCACGTCGTCCAGGCCCAATTGGCCTTTGTGCTTGCCGGACACGGTCAGCAGTGCTTCGCTCGGCGACAGGCGCGTCGAGTAATTGCTGCTGGTGGCCGGCGACCAGCCGCGACCATAAAGAAAACGCCCGGCGTCGACAATTTGCTGGGCAAGCTGTTCACGGGTAAGGCTCATGGCCTGTCCTCTTGCATTCGAATGGCAATGATAACGGCAGCGGCGAGCGCTGCGAGACTGGCAATACTAAAGGTCAATGTCGCGCCGAGGGCATTCCAGCTGTAACCGGAATACAACGCGCCGAGCGCACCACCGGTGCCGGCCAGCGCTGCATACAACGCCTGGCCCTGCCCTTGCTGGCGCGCGCCGAAGCTACGTTGCACGAACGCGATGGCAGCCGCATGAAAGCTGCCGAACGTCGCCGCGTGCAGCACCTGGGCAAACAACAGGACCCACAGGAACTCGGCGAACGAACCTAGCAGCAACCAACGTAGCGCCGCCAGCAGAAAACTCGCCATCAGCACCCGCCGCAGGGAAAAACGCGCGAGGATCCGGCTCATGGCCATGAACATCAGCACTTCCGCCACCACGCCGACCGCCCAGAGCATGCCGATCACGCCACGGCTGTAGCCCAGTCGCTCGAGGTGCAGCGTCAAAAACGTGTAATACGGCCCGTGGCTCATCTGCATCAGCGCCACGCAACCGTAGAACGCCAGCACCCCGGGATTGCGCAACTGCTTGAGAAAGCCCTCGCCTGTCGGCCGGTTGCCCTGAGGTGGCTGCGCGTTCGGCACCCACAGACTGCTGAGGACGATGCCGGCCATGATCAACACCAGCGCCGCCGGATAGATGTCGAGGCTGAGCCACTCGAACAGCCGACCGAGAGCAACCACGGTGATGATGAAACCGATCGAGCCCCACAGGCGAATCTGACTGTAGCGGGAGGTCTGGCCCTGCAAATGCGCCAATGTGATGACTTCAAACTGCGGCAACACCGCGTGCCAGAAGAACGCGTGCAAGGCCATGACCATCGCCAGCCAGGCGTAGGTCTTGCTGACGAAAATCAATGAGAAAGTCAGCAGCGTGCACACCGCGCCAAAGCGCACGATGACCAGGCGTCTGCCGGTGTAATCGCCGAGCCAGCCCCAGATGTTCGGCGCCACGCAGCGCATCAGCATCGGGATCGCCACCAGCTCGCCGATGCGTGCCGCACTGAATCCGAGGTGATCGAAGTACAGCGCCAGAAACGGCGCCGTCGAACCGAGCAAGGCGAAATAGAACAGATAGAAACTGGACAGCCGCCAGTACGGAAGCGCCGCCACGGTCAGACCGCGGCGGCCTTGAGATCACCCATCAAAGCTGACCCAGCACCGGGGTGCTCACGCGCACATCGGCGTTCTGGCCACGGTGACGCAGCAGGTGATCCATCAGCACGATGGCCATCATCGCCTCGGCAATCGGCGTGGCGCGGATGCCGACGCACGGATCGTGACGACCCTTGGTGATCACGTCGACCGGATTGCCGTCGATGTCGATCGAACGGCCCGGGGTGGTGATGCTCGAAGTCGGCTTCAACGCCAGATGCGCGACGATCGGCTGACCCGAAGAGATCCCGCCGAGGATGCCACCCGCGTTGTTGCTGAGGAAGCCTTCCGGGGTCAGCTCGTCACGGTGTTCGGTGCCGCGCTGGGCGACGCAGGCGAAACCGGCACCGATTTCCACGCCTTTGACCGCGTTGATGCTCATCAGCGCGTGGGCCAGTTCGGCGTCGAGACGATCGAAGATCGGCTCGCCCAGGCCCGGCATCACACCTTCGGCAACCACGGTGATCTTCGCCCCGACGGAGTCCTGATCGCGACGCAGTTGGTCCATGTAGGCTTCCAGCTCCGGCACTTTGTCCGGATCCGGGCTGAAGAAGGCGTTCTGCTCGACCGATTCCCAGGTCTTGAACGGGATTTCGATCGGACCGAGCTGGCTCATGTAGCCGCGAATGACGATGCCCTGGCTGGCCAGGTATTTCTTGGCGATGGCGCCGGCCGCGACGCGCATGGCGGTTTCCCGCGCGGAGCTGCGACCGCCGCCGCGATAATCGCGCTCGCCGTATTTGTGGTGGTAGGTGTAGTCGGCGTGGGCCGGGCGGAACAGGTCCTTGATCGCCGAGTAGTCCTTGGACTTCTGGTCGGTGTTGCGGATCAGCAGGCCGATGGAGCAGCCGGTGGTGCGGCCCTCGAACACGCCGGAGAGGATTTCGACTTCGTCGGCTTCCTGGCGCTGGGTGGTGTGGCGGCTGGTGCCCGGCTTGCGACGGTCGAGATCGCGTTGCAGGTCCTCAAGGGAAATCTCCAGGCCCGGCGGGCAGCCGTCGACAATGGCGACCAACGCCGGACCATGGCTTTCGCCCGCGGTGGTGACAGTGAACAGCTTGCCGTAGGTATTGCCGGACATGCAGGACGCTCCGTGAAATCGAACCCAAATTCGTGATGCGCGCCAGTATACGCAGGCTAACCGAGTAGTTCATCCTCGAACCTTAGCGGTGTGGGTGAGTCCAACCGGCACCTTGGCAAATGATGGCGTGATGATGCTGCGAGTTTTGATCTTGAGCCTTTCCCTGTTTACCGGCTTTGTCCAGGCAACTGTCCTGCAACGTCCGGTCACGTTGACTACCGACAATGGCGAACTTTTCGGCTCGCTGTTGCTGCCGAAATCCGACAGCCCCGTGCCGGTTGTCCTGATCCTTTCTGGCTCGGGTCCTACCGATCGTGACGGAAACAACCCCGACGGCGGGCGCAATGACAGCCTCAAACGACTGGCCTGGGTGCTGGCCAAACACAATGTCGCCAGCGTGCGTTTCGACAAGCGCGGCGTGGCGGCCAGCCTTGCGGCAACCCCGGACGAGCGAAACCTGTCGGTGGAAGCCTATGTGGCGGACGCCGTGGCCTGGGGTCAGAAGCTTAAAGCCGATCCGCGCTTCGGCCCGTTGATCCTGCTCGGCCACAGCGAAGGCGCGCTGATTGCCAGCCTCGCGGCGCCAAAGGTCGACGCGGCGGCGGTCATCTCGCTTTCCGGCACGGCCCGACCGATTGATCAGGTGCTGCGTCGGCAACTGGCCCGCAGCCTCCCTCCCCCGTTGATGCTGCGCAGCAATGAACTGCTCGACAGCCTCAAGGCCGGGCGCACCGACGACAATGTGCCGGCGCCGTTGCAGGTGATTTTCCGTCCGAGCGTGCAGCCGTATCTGATTTCACTGTTCCGTCAGGATCCGGCGGCGGCCTTCGCTCAACTGAAAATGCCGGCGCTGATCGTGCAAGGCAGCAACGACATCCAGGTCCAGGTCGATGATGCGAAATTGCTCAAGGCTGCCAAACCGGACGCGGAGCTGGCGCTGATCGAAGGCATGAACCACGTGTTGCGCATCGTGCCCAACGACGTGAAGCGGCAACTGGCCTCCTACAAGGACCCGAATTTGCCGCTGGCGGCAGAACTGGGGACACGCGTCCTTGAATTTATTGACGGACTTCGCACCCGTTGAGCTCTTTTACCCTCTAGTCCTATGGAAAACGGCCGATAAGCCTTTGTCGCCAGCGTACTGGCTGGCGGCAAGCAGCTTGGACAGGATCTCGCCGTTATGACTGATACCCAGACTTCACCCGACACCACCGCTGAAAAAGACGCACCGCCAGCGGTCGAGCTGCCATGGGCGGATGTCCACGTCGAGCACCACAAGATGCTCCGCCTGGCGCCGTTGCAGACCGACCGCAACACCGGCGGGCGGCCGCTGCGCTTCGTTGAATTCGGTTACGCCGAGCGCAACGGCAAAGAACACAGCCTGATGCGCATGGCGATCAAGTTGCCCGCTCAGCGCGTGCGTAAAGAACAGAATCATCTGGACGTGTGGGTCGACCACACGACCAAACGCGTGCATTTCGGCCCGGACAGCGGTTTGCAGATCGAACCGATGAATCGTGGCATCGGCCGTTTCATGGCTGCCCATGGCATCAACTGGGCGAAAAAACGCTGGCCCACCTACACCGTCGACGGCATGGACTTGAACAACAAGGACGCGCTGAACGAAGACACTCGCCTGCGCCGCGATCACTTTCTGCGGGTGCATGGCTTTGATGTGGTTTACGCCGACGCCCAGCATTTGAAGGGCAGCGTCAAGGAAGTGCAGGTCGGCGATTTGCTGGGCGACTGGAACAGCGAAAAGCTGCAGATCGTCGAAATTCTTGAAGCTGCGCAGATGTTGCAGCAGGCCGAGCAGAATCTGGCCGAGCAGGAAGTGAAGCTGAAGAAGCAGGAAGACAAGGTCAGCAAGTTCAAGCGCGAAGACGCCGGGTTGCGTTTCACCATTACTTGTCTGGTGGCGTTTGCGGTGTTTCAGGCCGGGTTGCTGATCTGGATTGCAACGCACCGCTGACTGATCTTTCCCACACTCCGCGTTTGACTCGGATGGGACGCAGAGCGTCCCGGGCTGCATTCCCACGCAGAGCGTGGGAACGATCAGAGCAATTTAGACGCGGGAAGCGAACAGTGCCTGATGGGCGCGGCACTGTTCGGCGGTCAGCATGAACACGCCGTGCCCGCCGCGCTCGAACTCCAGCCAGGCAAAATCGACTTCCGGGTACAGCGCCTCGACGTGCACCTGGCTGTTGCCCACCTCGACAATCAGCAAACCCTTCTCGGTCAGATGATCCGCCGCTTCGGCGAGCATCCGGCGTACCAGGTTCAAACCGTCATCGCCGCAGGCCAGGCCCAGTTCCGGCTCGTGCTGGTATTCGTCCGGCATGTCGGCGAAATCTTCCGCATCGACGTAGGGCGGGTTCGACACGATCAGGTCGAAACGTTGACCCGGCAGACCATCAAAACCATCGCCCTGCACGGTGAACACACGCTCATCGACGCCATGACGCTCGATGTTCTGGTTCGCCACTTCCAGCGCTTCGAACGACAGATCCGCCAGCACCACTTCGGCGTTCTGGAACTCGTAGGCGCAGGCGATGCCGATGCAGCCGGAGCCGGTGCACAGGTCGAGAATGCGCGCAGGTTCGTCGCCGATCCATGGGGCAAAACGGTTTTCGATCAGCTCGCCAATCGGCGAACGCGGGATCAGCACGCGCTCATCGACGATGAACGACATGCCGCAGAACCATGCCTCGCCCAGCAGGTAAGCGGTCGGAATGCGTTCTTCGATGCGACGCTTGAGCAGGCGCTGAAGATTGACCAGTTCGTCGTCTTCCAGCGCGCAATCCAGATAGCTGTCAGCGATTTCCCATGGCAGGTGCAAGGCACCGAGCACTAGCTGCCGGGCTTCGTCCCAGGCATTGTCGGTGCCATGGCCGAAAAACAGATCCTCCCCATGGAAGCGGCTGACGGCCCAACGGATGTGGTCGCGCAGGGTACGAAGTCGGGAAGTGATCACGGGGCAGAACTCCAGAAAAAACGACTGGCGATTCTAGCAGCCAAAACGCGCCGCGACGACGCAGGAAAGATTCCGGGGCGACGGTAGGACTCTTCCGATTTTCCCCTCGGCTATTGAACAGATCGTGTAACTTGACAAGGCTGCAGGCCAGCAACGACGGTGTCTACGATGGTAGCGATTCACAGAACCGCTCAGCCAGAGGACAATGTCGCAAAAGCCCCACCCGAAGGAGCCCCAGAATGTCCGTTCCAAAAACGATGTTTCAACTCAGCGGTCGCGGTTACGCAGCGGCCACGTTGAGCCATGCCACCGTGGTCATCATCGATGCCCAGAAAGAGTACCTCAGCGGCCCGCTGGCCCTGAGCGGCATGGACGCGGCTGTCGCGAACATCAAACAACTGGTTGCCGCCGCCCGCGCAGCCGGCCGGCCGATCGTGCACGTGCGTCACCTCGGCACCGTCGGCGGCCTGTTCGACCCGCAGGGCGAACGCGGCGAGTTCATCCCCGGCCTGGAACCCCAGGGCGATGAAACCATCATCGGCAAACTGCTGCCGAGCGCCTTTCACGGCACCGAACTCTACGATCGCCTGCAAACCATCGGCTCGCTGGACCTGATCGTCTGCGGTTTCATGAGTCACTCCAGCGTCAGCACCACCGTGCGCGCGGCGAAAAACCTGGGTTTCCGCTGCACCCTCGTCGAAGATGCCTGCGCCACCCGCGATCTGCCGTTCAAGGGCCGCGTGCTCAGCGCCGAACAGGTGCAGGAAGCGGAAATGGCGATCATGGCCGACAACTTCGCCACCCTCGCGCTGACCCAGGATCTGATCTGATCGAACGTAAATGAGCGGCTCAGCCCGCCGCTCATCTGCAAAAACCTCGCATTTGCTTCAATTACCCTAGCCTCAGGAACAACCCGGTCAACTCCCGGTCGAAGGGCCGATACCCATTGAGGAAGGTCGGAATGAAGTTATCCGATGGATTTGACGCACGCCGCTTGCGGCCCAAAGGCCAAAGCAACTGGCGATTTCGATTCGGCGCGGCGATCGCGGCCATACTGGCGACGTTCGGCGTGCTGCTGGCGATGGCCGGGGCCGCCAGCCTGCTGGGGCGCCCGCCGGCGCTCGGCGATCTGAATGCAACACCGCTTGGCTCGGCAATCATTCTCGCAGTCGGCCTGCTGTTCCTGTATTTCGGCGTGGCCCTGTGGCGTCGTTGCCGGCGTCGCGCACGGCAATCGCGGGAATTGAACATGTCCCCGCACCTGATGAAAAAACACGATTGATCAACGGCCTGGCTTTTTGCCGGGCCGTTTTGTGTCTGTTTGGGTAAACTGGCCGCCCTTCGCGGAGGCTGACATGCAAGACGACGATTTTTCCCTGTTCAAAAGTGCGATCCAAGGCGTCAAGCCGATCAAGCACGACCGCGCCGACACCGGCAAACCCAAGGCAGACCGCGCACAAATTGCCAAGCTGCGCCAGTCCGCCACCGTGCGCACCGACACCACTACCGTTGACGGCCTGTCCGATCAGTTCGTGATCGACGTCGGTCCCGAAGACGAGTTGATGTGGGCCCGCGACGGCGTGCAGGAAAGCCAGATGCGCAAGCTCAAGGTCGGGCAGATCCCGTTCGAAGGCAGCCTCGACCTGCACGGCATGAGCGTCGAAAAGGCCCGCGAAACTCTTTGGGCGTTTCTCGCCGAAGCCACCAAATTCGAAATCCGCTGCGTGCGCGTCACCCACGGCAAGGCCGTGCGTCTGGACGGCAAGCGGCCGATGATCAAAAGCCACGTCAACACCTGGCTGCGCCAGCATGCGCAAGTGCTCGGTTTCTGCTCGTGCCAGGCGAAACATGGCGGCGCCGGCGCCGTGTATGTGATGCTCAAACGCACCATGATGGAAGGCCGCGACGAATAAACCCGTCACACCGAACTTGCAGGGTCGTGTCCGCCACCGTACCCTTGCCCTTTGCGAAAATCCCCACAGGTAGTTTCATGTCCCTGGAACAGAATTACACCGCGATTCTCGGCCAACTGGGCGAGGACGTCTCCCGCGAGGGCCTGCTCGACACGCCAAAGCGTGCCGCCAAAGCCATGCAGTACCTCTGCCGCGGTTATGAACAGACGCTCGAAGAGGTCACCAATGGTGCCCTGTTCAGCTCCGACAACAGCGAAATGGTGCTGGTCAAGGACATCGAGCTGTACTCGTTGTGCGAACACCACCTGCTGCCGTTCATCGGCAAGGCCCACGTCGCGTATATCCCGAGCGGCAAAGTGCTGGGCCTGTCGAAGGTCGCGCGGATCGTCGACATGTACGCCCGCCGCCTGCAGATCCAGGAAAACCTCAGCCGCCAGATCGCCGATGCGGTCCAGCAGGTCACCGGCGCGCTGGGCGTGGCCGTGGTGATCGAGGCCAAGCACATGTGCATGATGATGCGCGGTGTGGAGAAACAGAATTCGTCGATGATCACTTCGGTGATGCTCGGTGAGTTCCGTGAAAACGCGGCGACCCGCAGCGAGTTTCTCAGCCTGATCAAGTAATGCGTGACAGAAAAAAACCGGCGTTGATCGCCGGTTTTTTTTCGTCCGTGAAAAATCGGGTAAGCTGCGCGCCTTCTTCAATGTCCCAGTGAGGCTTGTAACGTGTTCGTCAAAGCGCTTCGTGTCGGCCTCGGCCAACTGATCATCTTCGTTGATTTCCTGACCCGCCCGGGCAAGAAACAGCGCCCCGCCGCTGCCCAGGCTCAGGTTGACGCCGCCGCGAAGGACCTGACCCTGTATCAGTTCCACGCCTGCCCGTTCTGCGTGAAGACCCGCCGCAGCCTGCGTCGCCTGAATGTTCCGGTGGCCCTGAAGGACGCGAAAAACAACGAGCAGGATCGTCAGACCCTGCTGGAACAGGGTGGCAAGATCAAGGTGCCGTGCCTGCGCATCGAAGAGAACGGCCAGACCACCTGGATGTACGAGTCCAACACGATCATCGAGTATCTGAACAAGCGGTTCGCCGCAGTCTGATCCAAAAAAAACCGGCCTGATGGCCGGTTTTTTATGCCGCCTGCGCGGCCTGAGCCTGGCGCACCACCGCCGCCAGACGTTTGAGCCCTTCGTCCAGTCGGGCCGGGTCGATGTGACTGAAGTTCAGACGCAGATGCCCGGGATTGCGATCCGGCTCGGGGAAGAACGGTTCACCCGGCATGAACGCCACATCGTTGGCCAGCGCGGTGTTCAGCAAGGTGCGGGTGTCCAGCGGTTGCTTCAGGGTCAGCCAGAAAAACAGCCCGCCCTGCGGCGTGTTCCAGTCCGCCAGATCGCCGAAGTGAGTTTCCAGCGCTGCTTGAAAGGCATCGCGGCGCTGACGATAGAAGCCACGCAATTCACTCAAGTGCTGCTGATATTTCTCACTGCCGATCCATTGCAATGCTTGCCACTGGCCGATGCGATTGGTGTGCAGATCCGCTGACTGCTTGAGTTTGAGCAGATGCGGAAACAGATCCGGGCTGGCGATCAGGTAGCCGACACGCAGGCCTGGCAGCAGGGTTTTCGACACGGTGCCGGTGTAGATCCAGCTGGATTTCTTCAGGCGTCCGGCAATTGGCTGGGCGCTGCCGCCGTCGAAGGTCAGCTCGCGATAGGGTTCGTCTTCGATCAGGGTCACGCCGAATTCGTCGAGCAATGCCGCAACGGCTTCGCGCTTGGCTTCGCTATAGCGCACGGCGGAGGGGTTCTGGAAGGTCGGGATTAAATAGATGAACGCCGGGTGGTGCTGTTCCAGACGCTGACGCAATTGCGCAAGGTTCGGGCCGTCAGCCTCCAGCGGTACGGTCAGGCAATCGGCGCCGAACAGCTGGAAAATCTGTAAGGCCGCCAGATAGGTCGGTGCTTCAAGCAGGATTTCGGTGCCCTTGTCGATGTACAGCTTGGCCGCCAGATCGAGGGTTTGCTGGGAGCCACTGACCACCAGCACCTGACTCGCCTCACACGGCAAACCCAACGCCCTCGCCTCTGCCGCCAGCGCTTCGCGCAGTGCTGGCTCGCCTTCACTCATGCCGTACTGGCCGAGAGACAGCGGCATGTCGGCCCACTCGACCTTCGGCAGCATCGCTTCGGCCGGTAAGCCACCGGCGAATGACATGACCTCCGGGCGCTGGGCCGCAGCAAGGATTTCACGGATCAGAGAACTTTTGAGGCGCGAGACACGTTCGGAAAAAGCCATGGAAGTCACCGCTAGCGAGGCATGGGAAAAATGAGTCAAACTTGTTGACTGAAATTACGACACCCTCTCTGGAAACGTCAATATGCTTGACCTTAAAAACTGCGCCAGCCAGCAACAAGCCATGGAAGCATTTTTCTTCGGTTACCAGGCGTTCACCGCCAAGGCCGATGAAATGCTCGAGCGTCGCGGCTTGTCCCGAGTGCATCAACGCATCGTGTTTTTCATTGCCCGTTATCCGAATCTGAGCGTCAAGGAATTGCTCGCGCTGCTCGGAGTGAGCAAGCAAGCGCTGAACATGCCGTTGCGGCAATTGCAGGAAATGCATCTGGTGGACAGCGTGGCGTCCGAGACCGACAAGCGTAAACGCCTGCTGGAGCTGACCGCTGAAGGCGCGAAATTTGAACAGGCATTGCGCCGCGAGCAGGTGAAATTGCTTGAGCGCGTCTTTGCCGAAGCGGGCGAAACGGCGGTCAACGGCTGGCTGGCGGTGAATCTGGCACTGGGAACACATCGTCCGAACGAGTGATATAGCTTGATCGCCAGTATTTTCGTCTACAAAACCAAAAACAATATTTGCTTTATTTGTACACAAAAGCATAATCCACATCGTGCGAGTTCCTGACCGCATGGTCAACAAATTCGCGTATGCCTCAAAGGGCCGCTGCCACCCCTCATGGGTCCGGTCCTGGAAATAACAATAAAACTCTTGAGGAGTACTCGCTGTGGAAAGCCGCAAATCCGAAGCATCGACGCTGGAACTCTCGCCGCCGTTACGCAATGGCCTGCTGGAGCGCATCTTTAAACTCAGCTTGCATGGCACCACGGTGAAGACCGAGCTGATTGCCGGTCTGACAACCTTCATCACCATGGCCTACATCATTTTCGTCAACCCGAACATCATGGCCGATGCCGGGATTGACCACGGTGCAGCCTTCGTCGCCACCTGTATCGCCGCCGCGCTGGGCTGCCTGCTGATGGGCCTCTACGCCAACTGGCCGGTAGGCCTGGCGCCGGGCATGGGCCTCAACGCGTTCTTCACCTACACCGTGGTCGGCACCATGGGCTACAACTGGGAAACCGCGCTCGGTGCGGTGTTCGTCTCGGGCGTGCTGTTCATGATCCTGACCTTTTCGCGGATTCGCGAATGGCTGCTCAACAGCATTCCGGTCAGTCTGCGCTATGCGATGGGCGCCGGTGTAGGTCTGTTCCTCGGGCTGATCGGCCTGAAAACCGCCGGCATCGTCGTCGATAGCCCGGCCACCCTGATCAAACTCGGCTCGCTGCGTGAACCCGGCCCACTGCTCGCCGCCATTTGCTTCCTGATGATCGCGATCCTCAGCTACCACAAAGTGTTCGGCGCGATCCTCATCAGCATCATCACCGTGACCCTGGCCGGCTGGGGGATTGGTCTGGTGCACTACGAGGGCATCATGTCCGCCCCGCCAAGCCTGGCACCGACCTTTATGGCCATGAACGTCGCCGGCGTATTCAACGTCAGCATGATCAGCGTGGTGCTTGCCTTCCTCTTCGTACACATGTTCGACACCGCCGGCACCCTGATGGGCGTCGCCCAGCGCGCCAACCTGGTGAACGCTGACGGGCGCATCGAAAACCTCTCCCGCGCCATGAAAGCCGACTCCGCCTCCAGCGTTTTCGGAGCGGTCGTCGGTGTTCCGCCGGTCACCAGTTACGTGGAAAGTGCCGCCGGTGTAGCGGCTGGTGGTCGGACTGGTCTTACCGCAGTCACCGTGGGTGTGCTATTTATAGCCGCGATGTTCTTTGCACCGCTGGCCGGCATGATTCCCGCCTATGCCACCGCCGGCGCGCTGATTTACGTAGCGATGCTGATGATGGGCGGCATGGCGCACATCGAATGGGACGAAGCGACCGACAGCATTCCGGCGATCGTCACCGCGATCATGATGCCGCTGACCTTCTCGGTCGCCGACGGTATCGCGCTGGGCTTCATTACCTATGTCGCGTTGAAGGCCGGCACCGGTAAATACAAAGAGATCTCCGTCAGCCTGTGGGTGCTCTGCGCGATCTTCATCGCCAAGTTCATCTTCCTGTAAGCGCTACGCGGTTCACGCTTCAAAACAGCCTCACCCCACCGGGTGGGGCTTTTGCACATTCTTGATAACGATAAAAAGGAGCAAGTGATGAGTCTGGAAACCTGGCTGCTGTTCAGCGGCGCTGCGCTGGTGGTGATCCTGATTCCGGGGCCACTGTCGTTGCTGATGATCAGCAACAGTCTGAATTACGGTCTGCGTCGTTCGTACCCGGCGTTTCTCGGTGGCGTGTTCGCCTCGATCTGCCTGCTCAGTGCCTCGGCGCTGGGGCTGGGCGCCTTGCTGCTGGCGTCCGAAAAACTGTTCAGCGCCCTGAAGATCGTCGGCGCGATCTACCTGTTCTACCTCGCCTGGCAGAGCTGGCAGCAATCGCGCCAGCCGTCGGTGGGTGCCGAAGTACCTCAGGCTGCACCGGTTCCGAAATTCCGTGCATTGTTCAGCCGGGCCTTCGTGCTGGGCGCAAGCAATCCGAAAGACATTTTGTTTTTCGCCGCGTTTCTGCCGCAGTTCCTCAGCGCCGAACAACCGTTCCTGCCGCAACTGCTGGTGATGATCGCCACCTGGACGCTGCTCGATCTGCTGTGCAAATTGACCTACGGCCTCGGTGCCCATGGTGCAGCGCGTTACCTGCGCAGCGGCAAGGGTCAGAGCTGGTTCAACCGCATCAGCGCCGGATTGTTCGGCGGTGCCGGTGCCGCATCGCTGCTCAGCGGGCACTGATTCCTCGCAGACAATCTTCTGAGCTTCACAAATTTCAAAGCTGGCTGCCAGTTTCGACACTTGATTCATGCATCGAAACTGGCAGCAACTTCCGTTTCCAAAACGCAACACACCGCAACACCCCGCCGATGTACATCGTTTGAACCCTCTTCCTAAGATGACGCCACAGCGCAACCTCATCTTCAGAACAAGGATGTTCAAATGGCTACCCTTATCCTCCCGTCATCGATCGAACATAACGACGTAGACATTGCCGACATGCAACTTGTCGGCAATGAACGGCAACCGTCAACGATCGACTATGACGACAACAATTCCCTCCAGACCCCGCCCGCGCTCAAACGCAAAAGAGCGCAACTGAAAACGGTAGACCAGGTATTCGGCCCACTGCAGATAGGCGGATATTCAATCACCCGTAGAGCCCTGGATACATTGGGCGCGACCATTGACGGGCAACCCCTGAACGGCAAGAACACGTTTTTCCGCACGCCCGGAAAGCGTTTCATCAATGCGTTGCAGTTTGATCCAGCCGTCATTGAAGCGCGGATGAAAACGACGACCGGGGCGGATGATTATCTGCTTCCCAGCCTGCTCTTCGAACTTGCCAGCCAACGCCCCCTGACGGCGCCGCCGTTGTTGCATGACTCATTCGATTCCCCGAGCGATCCAGGTACTTATCCGGGCAAGCTGAAACAACTTCTGAACGCAGCGCAAAAACTCGACATCCGCCATGCCCATATTCAGGAGCCACTCCCGAACTGGGTCAAACGCTCAACCAGCCGCACCATGGCCAGCACGGGTATCGGACTTCAGGCGTTCGGGATCTACAGTGGTCTGCGCGGTCTGCAAGATGCAATCAGAGACAAGGATTCATATGGCATCGTGTTCAACAGTTCGGCGTTCAGCGCTGACGTTGCTTCGATAGCGATCGATCTCGCGGTAGCCCGCAAAGCCACGCAAATGCTCAAGGCCAGCGAGAGTGCCTTCAAGGGTTTTGCCAAAACCAGTTTCGCCCTGAAACTGGGGCGCGGCGGCGGCTTGATCGGCGGCGCCCTGACGCTGCCCTTCGATATCATTTCTGCGGTGGATGGTTTCAAGGCGGCAGCCCGGACAACCGGCAAAGAATCCATCAATCACTATGTGAATGCCGGGTTGAGTGTCACCAGCGCGGCCATGACCGTGCTGCTCGGTGCAGCGGCACTGGCCGGATTCTCCTCGGCGGGCCCGATCGGGCTGGTCGCCGGCTTACTGCTGGTCGCAGGATCCCGAGTCTGGGCGGCGATCAATGTGGTCGATGACATTGACGACTACATCACGTTGACCACCGAAGAGCGTCTGCGTACCGGCTGGTTTGCGTTCTGGGGTATCAGCCCGGATGAAAGCATTGAAGATCGCCACCTTATCGCCAGGTCGGCCGCCCGACACTCACAACAACTGCGCGCCACTGCCCGAAAGTTGCTGGACGAGACACTAAAAGACCAGGCCGAAGCCATCGTCAATGGCAGTTTCCAGGTGGATGTCGAACCCATCCAGGTCGCGACTTATGAGTGGACAGCACAAAACCCGAAGTACAAAACCATCAAGCGTCCCCGCATCAACGATCACAACGACACCATCGATGCACGCGCAGGCGTTACCAAAGACACTCCCGGAGCAGTGCTTGGAACTTCTGCCGACGACAAGGACATCCTGTGGTTTATCGGCGGCGGTAACGACACTATTCAAGGGGTGAAAAAAAAACCAAACGGCTTCTATTACGCTGCCGGCCATAAATCCCTGAACGGTGGCGAGAAAGCCGACGAGTTCATCTTCGAGGGCGCTGCCGACCTGCTGAAAACCGGCACCCAAGAAACACTGATTTCCGAACTGCAAGGTGATGCAGGTAACGACACGCTGAAACTGGCGGGACACTTCCCGGAAACCAACGAAGATCGTTACGGATTCCGAGTGGACTTGCATAAGGGCGAGATGTCGCTACTGGTCAAGCCGCCCACTCCAAAAGAGCAGGCCTACAGGCTGCACAGTCATCTGCAAAGTATCGAAAACGTCGAGACGCTGGCCGGTGCAACCAATGAAGTCATCGGTAGTGACGGTCCGAACATCATAAAGTCCCGTGGTCGCGACGAGATTGATGCAGGCCCCGGCGAGGACCAGATTTATTTGCTCAGCCATTACGTATCGGCCAATGGCGGCAAAGGCAAGGATGCCTACGCTATCGCTCATGTCCCCGGCGCAGCATCGATTATTGAAGACGGCGCAGAGGAAAGCATCATTGCACTGGACTGGCGATCGGACCTGATCGAAAGCTGGAAGATCGAAAACCGGGAGTTGGTCATCACATCAGGATTCGAATTCGACGACGTCAGCAAGAAAGTGGTCAGGATCAAGAATGTCTACCAGCGAACCGGGGACAAACTAGCGCTACAGAATGGAAAACTGACCTTCATCACCAAAGACGGATTTCATCTCGTGCCAGAACTTCCAGCCAGCATCGAAACGCCGCAAGCGGTCGATGTGGAAGTGGTGATCCTGCGACAGGGAATCCGACAGCTTCCGGTCATCGTGTTTGATACGAAGTGCACCGTCCCCAACGACAGGAGTTCGAGCTACTGGCTGTCACGCAACAATATCCAGACGGTTTTCCAGGTAACAGCGACCGGTAATACAAGGGTCACTACGCTGCACATTGATTGCGCCAGCACAGAACTGACGCGCGTCGAG
Organism: Pseudomonas sp. B21-021; assembly: GCF_024749205.1. Taxonomy (NCBI): domain Bacteria; kingdom Pseudomonadati; phylum Pseudomonadota; class Gammaproteobacteria; order Pseudomonadales; family Pseudomonadaceae; genus Pseudomonas; species Pseudomonas sp. B21-021. Next base: position 1,943,217 of record NZ_CP087192.1, on the reverse strand, counting down.
GCTTATTACAACGCCGACCTCATACGCGGCACTCACTTCAACTACATCATGTACAAGGAATGCGGGATGACCCTGCATTTCGGCAGCAAACAGCTAGCGATCAAAAATCTTGCCTCTTCGACCATGTCCGGCATGCGCGATCTCAAGCCCCGGTTGAAGGCCCCCGAACTGGCAACACATCACTCGTTCATTCTGGTCATGAACGACGGCGCGTCTTATCGGCTTGTTCAGCCCGCCGTCACCGACAGTCATTTTTGGAACGACACGTTTGAAATAAGCGGTCCGATGCATTGGACCAGCAACGTGCCTCTGCCACTTTCCCCCAGAGCGGGAACGCATCAATACCTGCAACCGCTCGACAACCAGGCACATGCGCTAGGTAGCCGGGAGAAGTGCGTCATGCTCAAACCCGCTGCGTACCAGACTGCCGTGGAAAGCCTCACCGGTGAGGGCTCGAAGTACCTCGTCCACCTCACCCCCGGCATGTCATTGCGCATTTCCACACCCGGCGCACTGGCGACCGCGAGCCAGCAACTGGCATTTTCCTCGACGTGGGAATTCGACGCCTCCAGCCTGGGCACGGTCGAGATCACGCTCGTCGACAACCGGTTACAGATCGGACAGACGATCATTTACCTGCCGCAATACCAGAACACGGGCGACCTGATCGACCAGATTCGCGTCATCACCGCGCAAGGCATTGTCTGGGCGGTCGACCTGATCTTCGAAGCGGTTTATATCGAAGCGATCGATGCACGGTTTCTCGTACCGCCAACCGACCTCTCCACCCCGTTGCCTATCGAACTGAAGCAATATCCGGAAGACGACATACTTGTGCGCAACATGGCCATGAAAGATGGCAGCCTCGGTGCCCTGCGATATCACCTGGCGCAACGTCAATGGATACTCGACGCGGACAAGTCCCGCGAAATTGATCGCCTGGATCTACAGACGACCAACCACTGCACCCACCAACTGAAACTGTTCGAAGAAGTGGCACAGATCGGCCTCGCTTACACTCCCCCGCTGGGCGACCACGCCTTGAAACTCCTGCGCGAACATTGCGTCAGGTTGATGGGCGATCTCTCGCTGGACTACCCGGAGAAACTGAAAAAGGCGAAACACTTCGCCTGGCTTTTATCCGGACAAACGCACTACAACTGATTCCCTCGGGAGCAACGGACTCAGCTGGAAACGCTTTGCATCAGTCGCTTGCACCGATTGATCTATGTACCGCACGCCAGAAGTGCGCTTTGACGATCATTCAGCCCCCTTTAGCCAGCATCACTCCATGGCTTTACACAGCTGAATCAGTCGTACATCGGAGCACTTCAAATGGCCAAGCCACCCAAGCAGATTCCTCCAGCGGGTTCGTCGCCTCCCAGGCCTTCAACAGACACGCCTCACGTCAACCTCGATAACGTTTCGAACATTCGCCCCGGCATGCATCTGCCCACCGGCGAGCCGACTCTGACCGGACACTCTTCGCCGCGCACGACGGAACATGACGCAGGCAACCGACAGCCCTCGGTCGAAGTCAGCGAGATGCTGCCCCGCCAGCCGCCACACGCGTCAGGCATTGCACCTGAAGCCTCGCCAAGGCCGACATCACCCGTATTCATTCCTGCACATCTGGCCCTCAGGCTGACCCCGGCAGCCGCGTCCTCGCAAGGCATCCGCCGTGACGGCCGGGAGCGAACCTATGTGGACATGCGCGAAGGCACCGCCATGGTTCATCAGCACCCTGACGGACGCTTTCAACTGACCTCGGCCAGCGAACTGACGCCCTCCGGTTTTCTGGTCGAGCGGATCCGGGGCACGAATCTGTGGCAAAAACGACAAGCAATCACGGCACGCCGCCCACATGTCGACGAGCCGGACACGCAGGCCGATCCGGGCAAGCGTCCGCGACTGGATGAAGATGACGCGTCGACCGATCCAGACCCACTCGCCGACAAGCCTTCGACCATTGCCCAGCCTCTGGATCTGTCCAACAAGCCATGGCGAAATTGGGGCCAGCCGACAAAGCCCACCGGCGGTCAATCGGTTGAAATAGACGGGCTGCACTACCCGATCGTGCCGCAGATCGTTCGCTCCAACACATCGATCGTCTGCATCAAGCACCCGCGTTTCAACCCCGAGCGCTTTGATGCCTTCGAACAGATGCTCGTGGACGATCGCACACTGCAACCGCGCTGGGCAGCTCGCGGCCCGGACAATCAGTGGCGCTTTACAGACCATCAACTGCCATTCGAAAAGCCGCTGACGCAATATGTTGCCGATGCCTTCGAGTGCTTGTCCGGGCAGTCTGCCAGGGCCGTGGCCAAGGCCATGTTCAGAGAGTCCCGCGGCGCCGAAGTGATCAACGGCGAAGGGTTGCAGGCGCTGAGCCAGACCTTCCGTCACTGGCAAGACAGGGCCATCCCCGCCCCCCGACACCTTGCAGATCCACTGCTGTTGCTGCCGGTCCAGCCCATCATCTCTGACGGCACTTTCGGGGGAAGAATCGTGCTGCCCCCGACAACCGGGCCGAGCCTGCAGCGAGTCGATTTTGATCCGCAGAAATTCTCGCAGCAATGGAGTGAATATACAGCTGCACCGGGGGCTGCGAGCTTGCAAAAGCTCTTCCACAACATCCTGGTCAAGAGTGGATACACCGTCAGTTCGCCAGATCCCTTGCTGCTGGAACACTCGCTGGTTTTTCATCGGGAAGGACTGGATTCGCTTTTCGTATTGAAGCTCCCGTTGGTCTCCCCGGGCTTCATCCCTCGCTATACCAGGCCGGGTTCCGAACTGACCAGTTCGGCAGCGCGGATGACACTCGATGAAACCGGACAACAAAGGCTGAACGCTCTGCTGGCACAAGACAAAGTCAATTATCTGGTGGGCGGCATTCAACATCCGAGCCCGGACCAACCCACCCTCTTCATTCTTCGCGAAGGCTGATCATCAATGAGCCCCAAACGTCCTATCCGAACGAAAACAGATACAGCGGATTCCACGCCTGTCGTGCGAGACACCACGCCGGACATTTCAACGCCGCCTCGACTGATGCCCGACACACTGATCGATCCGACCTTGACCCACCCGGCCTGGCAATTGCCTGTGCCACCCGTTACCCGTCAACAGATGATCGAAGTCTACGATCTCCCTGCCGAGACACATGTCCGGAACGTCACCGCGCAACGACCGATCGGCAGCTATTTTCTCGCCCCCGGACTGGTCAACAGATTGCCGCCTGCCGATCCTCGGGACGGCACGCGCACAGCGGGACGTTATACCTACGTCGACCTTGTCGAAGGGGGGACGGTGCAGATCGGCCCCGATGCACAGAATGGGTTGAGGGCCCGGTTATCCAGTGAACTCCTGGCATCCGGACCACTGCTGGAAAGGGTTGAGGGTACGCTTGTGTGGCGTCCGCTCCCTGCGCAAAACGCGCCGGATGCCGACATCTCGCAGCTGTCCATGACACGTCACCGATTGCCGGATGACGAACCGTCGGTCGTACCGCCCAAACGTCAGCGCACCGATGAAACGCTGGATCCGTGGAGCAATTGGGCCATCGACCCGCAACATGCCACCACCGGTGACATTCGCGTCGACGGTATCCAGTACAAAGTCATTCCGCGAGGCGATGCGAGCGATCCGATCGTCTACATCAAGAACCCGAGTCATCTGATCTACGACTTCGACTTGCTGGACCGCACGCTCAGAATGGAACCACAGGAACAGCCGCGGGGCGCCATCCAGGTACCGCCTGCTCATGACTGGCAAATCGATCCGACGCTGCCGTTCGAACGTCCACTGACGAAATACATCAGCCAATACTTTCCGGAGCTATCGACGACCTCGCTGGAGAGTGTCGCCTTTCACCAGTTCGTGCTGGCAAATGGTTCCGACACGGCGACCGGATCGGGGCTGACCCTTCTGCGCCAGACATTCAATGACTGGCAGACCGGAAACCGCCATCCCCGTCCGCAACTGGCCGATCCGCTGCTGATGCTGCCGATTCTCCCGACGTCGGGCAATGGGGCGGTTCGCATCATCGAATTGCCGACGCCGACATCGGACGGTCCGCTGCAGCGACTGGATTTCGATCCGGCACTGTTTCGCCAGGAATGGCTGTATTCCAACACCACGCAATCGGCGCTGGATCTCAAACGTTTCATGGCCACCCTGCTGACCCGCAACGGTTATGCCGTGTTCGATCCAAGCCCGTCCAACTCGTATCCGGCACTGGTGTTCAAGCGCACGGGGCATGACTACGTGTTCTTCATCAGCCTGCATCGCATCCGGGGCCGCAAGATCAACCAGACGCTGAATGTCGATCACAGCAGTGCCAATCTACGTCTGCACATTCAGGTGGGTGCGACAGCGGCGGCGGCCGTTGTTGCAGCAAACGCTGCAAACAAGGTCGTCTGGCTCAGAGGCGGTCCCCAGACACTGGCGAACGCCGACGACACCGTGTTTATCGTGCGCGACGCAAACCCACGGCTGTGATTGCACTCCGCTGAACGACGGGCGAAAAAAAGCCCGCAGTGTGAGCGGGCGAAAGACCAAAGAAGCTATATGCGCAGTCGCTTCCCGGCAGGGGCAGCTGCTTGGGGGTCAGCTGCCCCGATAGGTGGAATAGCTGTAAGGCGAGATCAGCAACGGTACGTGGTAGTGATCCTGTTCGGCAGAAATGCCGAACCGCAGCACGACCACGTCCAGGAATGCCGGCTCCGGCAACTGGACGCCACGGGCGCGGTAGTAATCGCCGGCGTGGAATTGAACCTGATAGACACCGGTACGGTAGTCATCGCCTTGCAGCAGCGGCGCATCGACCCGGCCATCGCTGTTGGTAAGCGCACTGGCGACCAATTCCAGGTGCGAACCTTCAACGCGGTACAGCTCGACCTTGATCGAGCTGCCCGGGCAACCGTGTGCAGCGTCCAAAACGTGTGTTGTCAAACGTCCCATTGATTCTGCGCGCCTGCCTGCGTGGAGCAGTCAGACTTCGCGCCTCCCGAAGTCAGTTGAAAAGGAGACCGCACCGTTTCGGAGCACGAAAAGCTGCGGCGAGCGATTGATTAAGACACTTTTCAAAAAAATTGTACACAATAAAAACGACATTTTTGCTGCTACCCCCGCCATCCTTCGATTTCACGGTGATTTGCCTCGTAACCTCGCATTCATTGAACCCCCAATCCATTAGCTGACTGGTCAGGCAGGTTTCTTGCAGGTTCACGCCATTAACAGCAAAAGATGACAGCCGGTGAAAAATGCGAAAATTCAGGCTTACAAATTGAGAATAAAGTTGTATACAATCAGCCCATCGCTGTGACGCCAGCCTGCCATCCAAACTTCAGGGCGCCACACAATCTGTCAACGAATAAGAAGGAAGACTGCAGTGAGCGCTGACTACCCACGCGACCTGATCGGTTACGGCAGTAACCCTCCTCACCCACACTGGCCGGGCAATGCCCGGATCGCCCTGTCGTTCGTACTCAATTACGAAGAAGGCGGCGAGCGCAACATTCTGCACGGCGACAAAGAATCCGAAGCCTTCCTCTCGGAAATGGTCGCGGCCCAGCCTCTGCAAGGCGCGCGCAACATGAGCATGGAATCGCTTTACGAGTATGGCAGCCGTGCCGGCGTCTGGCGGATCCTGAAACTGTTCAAGGAATTCGACATTCCGCTGACCATCTTCGCTGTGGCCATGGCCGCCCAGCGCCACCCGGACGTAATCCGCGCCATGGTCGAGGCCGGTCACGAGATCTGCAGCCACGGCTACCGCTGGATCGACTACCAGTACATGGACGAAGCGCAGGAACGCGAGCACATGCTCGAAGCGATCCGCATCCTCACCGAACTCACCGGCGAGCGCCCGCTGGGCTGGTACACCGGTCGCACCGGCCCGAATACCCGTCGCCTGGTGATGGAAGAAGGCGGTTTCCTCTACGACTGCGACACCTACGACGACGACCTGCCCTACTGGGAACCGAACAACCCGACCGGCAAGCCGCACCTGGTGATCCCGTACACCCTGGACACCAACGACATGCGCTTCACCCAGGTCCAGGGTTTCAACAAGGGCGACGATTTCTTCGAATACCTCAAAGATGCGTTCGACGTGCTTTATGCCGAAGGCGCCGAAGCACCGAAGATGCTGTCGATCGGTCTGCACTGCCGTCTGGTGGGCCGTCCGGCGCGTCTGGCTTCGCTCAAGCGCTTTATCGAATACGCTAAAAGTCATGAACAGGTGTGGTTCAGCCGTCGCGTCGACATCGCGCGTCACTGGCACGAAACCCACCCGTACCAAGGGGCTGCCAAATGAGCACCTTTCAAACCCTGAAACCGTCGACCCTGAGCCGCGACGCCTTCGTCAAAGCCTTCGCCGACATCTACGAGCATTCGCCATGGGTGGCCGAGAAGGCCTTCGAACTGGGCCAGGACGCGTCGATCGACCAGATCGAAACCCTGCACCAGCGCATGAGCGACATCCTGTTGAGCGCCGATCACGCCAGCCAGCTGGCACTGATCAACGCTCACCCGGACCTGGCCGGCAAAGCTGCCGTCCAGGGCGAGTTGACCGAAGCCAGCACCAATGAACAGGCTGGCGCCGGTATTCACCAATGCACGGCCGAAGAGTTCCAGCGCTTCACCGAGCTGAACGACGCCTACAAAGCCAAGTTCAAGTTTCCCTTCATCATGGCGGTAAAAGGCAGCAACCGGCATCAGATCCTCGCAGCGTTCGAAACGCGCATTCACAACCCGGTCGACACCGAGTTCAAATGCGCGCTGGCGGAGATCAACAAGATCGCCCTGTTCCGATTACTGACTCTCTAGCAAGCCTGGCCCGAGTGCATCAAACGCGGAGAGCACCCAGGGCCCTGCAAGCATCCCAAGCCACTTATTTAAAGGCAGACAAGAAGAATGAAAGCTTACGCCGTACCTTTCGAGAAGTTCGTCAACCTGGCCGATGCCCGCCTGGGCACCAAAATCATCTCGGTCACCGATGACTGGTTCGCAGACGCCAATCGTCTGTTTCAGCCGACCCCGGCCGTGTGGAAGGAGGGCGTGTTCGATGACAACGGCAAGTGGATGGACGGCTGGGAGTCCCGCCGCAAGCGCTTCGAAGGCTACGACAGCGCGGTGATCCGCCTGGGCGTACCGGGTTCGATCAAAGGCGTGGACATCGACACTTCATTCTTCACCGGCAACTTCCCGCCATCGGCCTCGCTGGAAGCCTGCTTCCTGGCGTCGGGCGAGCCGGACGAAAACACCCAGTGGACTGAAGTGCTGTCGGCCGTCGAGCTGCAGGGCAACAGCCACCACTACCACGAAATCAGCAACGACAAGGCATTCAGCCACCTGCGCTTCAACATCTACCCGGATGGCGGCGTGGCCCGTCTGCGCGTGTACGGCATTCCGTTCCGCGACTGGTCGGCTGTTGGCGACAACGAGCAAGTCGACCTGGCTGCAGCCCTCAACGGTGGCCGCGCCCTCGCCTGCTCCGACGAACACTTCGGCCGCATGAGCAACATCCTCAACCCGGGCCGTGGCATCAACATGGGCGACGGCTGGGAAACCGCACGTCGTCGCACGCCAGGCAATGACTGGGTGATCGTCGCGCTGGGCCACCCGGGCGAGATCGAAAAAATCATCGTCGACACCCTGCACTTCAAGGGCAACTACCCGGACACCTGCTCGATCCAGGGCGCGTTCGTCAAGGGCGGCACCGACAGCCAGATCGAAACCCAGTCGCTGTTCTGGCGCGAACTGCTGCCAAGCCAGAAGCTGGAAATGCACGCCGAACACACCTTCGTCGAGCAGATCAAGGCGCTGGGCCCGATCACCCACATCCGTCTGAACGTGTTCCCGGATGGTGGTGTGAGCCGCCTGCGCGTATTGGGCAAGGTCGCTAAATAAGCGCTGAACCCGATCGCCAGCAGGCTGGCTCCCACAAGGGAATGTATTCCAGATGTGGGAGCTGGCCTGCCAGCGATAGCAACAGAACCAACAACACAGAATTCGGAAAAGAACAGCATGCGCACACTGACGATTGAACCGCTGACCAAAGAAGCCTTCGCCCCTTTCGGTGACGTGATCGAAACCGACGGCAGCGATCACTTCATGATCAACAACGGTTCGACCATGCGCTTCCACAAACTGGCGACGGTCGAAACCGCTACGCCTGAGGACAACGCGATCATCAGCATCTTCCGCGCCGACGCGCAAGACATGCCGCTGACCGTCAGCATGCTGGAACGCCATCCGCTGGGCAGCCAGGCTTTCATTCCGCTGCTCGGCAACCCCTTTCTGATCGTGGTCGCGCCACTTGGCGATGTACCTGTATCAGGCTTGGTCCGCGCCTTCGTCACCAACGGCAGGCAGGGCATCAATTACCATCGCGGCGTCTGGCACCACCCGGTGCTGACGATCGAAAAGCGGGATGACTTCCTGGTGGTTGATCGCAGTGGCACAGGCAATAACTGCGATGAGCATTTTTTCAAAGAGGATGAGCGTTTGATCCTCGCCCCCCACCAATAAGAGAAGGTCCGATCACTCGACAACAAGAGTGACGGGCGAGAGGTAAAGACTGTGGAAGCACATCTGTTGGAATGGCTGAACCTGAGCGTGCGCTGGGTTCACATGATCACTGGCGTGGCCTGGATCGGCGCGTCGTTCTACTTCGTCTGGCTGGAGAACAACCTCAACCGCGTCAACCCGAAAACCGGTCTTGCCGGTGATCTGTGGGCGATCCACGGCGGCGGTATCTATCACCTGGAAAAATACAAACTGGCCCCTCCGTCGATGCCGGAGAACCTGCACTGGTTCAAATGGGAAGCCTATTTCACCTGGATGTCGGGTATCGCGCTGCTATGCGTGGTGTTCTACTCCAACCCCGTGCTCTACCTCGTGGCACCCGGCAGCGGCCTGACCGGCCCTGAAGGCGTGGCCATCGGCATCGGTTCGCTGATCGCCGGCTGGTTCATCTACGACTTCCTCTGCGATTCGCCCCTCGGCAAAAAACCTGCCCTGCTCGGCTTCATCCTGTTCGTGCTGATCATCGGCGCGGCGTATGGCTTCAGCAAGGTGTTCAGCGGTCGTGGTGCGTACCTGCACGTCGGCGCGATCATCGGCACCATCATGGTCGGCAACGTGTTCCGCATCATCATGCCGGCGCAGCGCGCACTGGTTGCCGCGATCGCCGAGAACCGCACGCCGGATCCGGCGCTGCCGGCCAAAGGCCTGCTGCGTTCGCGTCACAACAACTACTTCACCCTGCCGGTGCTGTTCATCATGATCAGCAACCACTTCCCGAGCACTTACGGCAGCCAGTACAACTGGCTGATCCTGGCCGGGATCGCGGTGTTGGCGGTGTTGGTGCGTCACTACTTCAACACCCGTCACGACAGCCACAAGTTTGCCTGGACCCTGCCAGTGGCAGCGGTAGGCATGATCAGTCTGGCGTACGTCACCGGCCCTGCGCCGATGTCGACCGCTCCGGACGTGGCCAAGGCGCCTGCGAAAATCGAGTACCAGCCGTTGCCGGAAACGGCTTTGGGTGGTGGCGCGAAACCGGCTGAAGCTGCACAACCGGCAGCTCCTGCTGCACCGGCCGCTGCTCCGGCTCAGGCGTCCAACGCCGGTCCTGCGTTCGACAAGGTGCACAACGTGATCCAGGAACGCTGCGCGGTCTGCCATTCGGCCAAACCGACCAGCCCGCTGTTCAGCGCTGCACCGGCCGGTGTGATGTTCGACACCCCCGAGCAGATCCGCCAGAACGCGGCACGGATCCAGGCGCAAGCCATCACCACGCAGATCATGCCACTGGGCAACATCACACAGATGACCCAGCAGGAACGTGACCTGATCGGTGCATGGATCGCCCAGGGAGCCCAGACCAACTAAGCAGTAAAAGCATCGCTGGCAAGCCAGCTTCCACAGGGTTTTGCACTGCCTGTGTGGGAGCTGGCTTGCCAGCGATTAGCCGCAACGCGGTTTACCTGATGCAAAGAAACAGCTGTGAGCAACCCGGCAGCTGTTAATCACAAGAATAAAAAAGATCCGAGGTGTTGCATGTCCGAGCTGTCCAAAGCGCGCATCCCCGACGCACCCGCCATTCAGCGTTTGCCCCTTTTGCAACTGATCCTGGTCGGTTTGCAACATGTACTGCTGATGTACGGCGGCGCCATCGCGGTACCGCTGATCATTGGACAGGCCGCTGGCCTGAGTCGTGAAGAAATCGCCTTCCTGATCAACGCCGACCTGCTGGTCGCTGGCATCGCCACCATCGTGCAATCTCTGGGCATCGGCCCGATGGGCATTCGCATGCCGGTGATGATGGGCGCCAGTTTCGCCGCCGTCGGCAGCATGGTCGCCATGGCCGGCATGCCCGGCATCGGTCTGCAGGGAATCTTCGGCGCAACTATCGCCGCCGGGTTCTTCGGCATGATCATCGCGCCGTTCATGTCCAAGGTCGTACGCTTCTTCCCGCCTCTGGTGACCGGCACGGTCATCACCTCGATCGGTTTGTCGCTGTTCCCCGTGGCCGTGAACTGGGCCGGTGGCGGCGCTGGTGCTGCTCAATTCGGTTCACCGATTTACCTGGCCATCGCCGCACTGGTGCTGACCACCATTCTGTTGATCCACCGCTTCATGCGCGGTTTCTGGGTCAACATTTCCGTGCTGATCGGCATGTGCCTGGGCTACGTGCTCTGCGGCGCCATCGGCATGGTCGACCTGAGCGGCATGGCCAACGCGCCGTGGGTTCAGTTCGTCACCCCGCTGCATTTCGGCATGCCGAAGTTCGAACTGGCACCGATCCTGTCGATGTGCCTGGTGGTGGTGATCATCTTCGTCGAGTCCACCGGGATGTTCCTCGCGCTGGGCAAGATCACCGGCCAGGAAGTCTGCCCGCGCATGCTGCGTCGCGGCCTGCTGTGTGATGCCGGCGCATCGTTCGTTGCCGGCTTCTTCAACACCTTCACCCACTCCTCCTTCGCGCAGAACATCGGCCTGGTGCAGATGACCGGCGTGCGCTGCCGCTCGGTGACCATCGTCGCCGGCGGTCTGCTGATCGTCCTGAGCCTGTTGCCGAAAGCAGCGTTCCTGGTGGCGTCGATTCCACCGGCAGTGCTGGGTGGCGCGGCGATTGCGATGTTCGGCATGGTGGCGGCGACCGGCATCAAGATCCTGCAGGAAGCCGACATCGGCGACCGCCGCAATCAATTGCTGGTAGCCGTGAGCATCGGCATGGGCCTGATCCCGGTGGTGCGCCCGGAGTTCTTCGCCCACCTGCCATTGTGGATGAGCCCGATCACCCACAGCGGGATCGCCATGGCCACCCTCAGCGCGCTGACGCTGAACCTGTTGTTCAACATTCTCGGCGGCGCCGAACGCGCCGCGATCAACGACTGCCACGCACACCCGCACTGATCCGAAGAGTAAAAAAGGGGGTTCGCCAAAGCCTGCCCCCTCGCGACAGCTTTGCCTCAAACAATAAAAACAAGAGGGAGCAACAGATGATCCGGACTCAAACCAACGTGTTGTTGAGCGGCGGCCTGCTGGCCGCATCGCAAGCCATGGCCGGCGATTTATTGCTGTGGCAGACCAACAGCCTGAGCTACCTGTACGGCAAGAACTTCGCGATCAACCCGTCGATCCAGCAGACGGTGACGTTCGAGCACGCCGACAAGTGGAAGTACGGCGACAACTTCCTGTTCGTCGACAAGATCTTCTACAACGGCCAGGAAGACCGCAACAAAGGCCCCCACGCGTTCTACGGCGAATTCAGCCCGCGCCTGTCGTTCGGCAAGATCTTCGACAGGAAGCTGGAGTTCGGCCCGATCAAGGACGTGCTGCTGGCCATGACCTACGAGTACGGCGAAGGCGACAGCGAGGCCTATCTGATCGGCCCCGGCTTCGACCTCAAGGTGCCGGGTTTCAACTATTTCACCCTGAATTTCTATCGCCGCCAGACCGAAGGGCCGCGCCCCGGCGACGGCGTCTGGCAGATCACTCCCGGCTGGTCCTACAGCATTCCCGTGGGCAATTCCGACCTGCTGATCGACGGCTATCTGGACTGGGTGGTCGACAACGACCAGAACTCACGCGGCACCTATCACGCCAACCTGCACATCAACCCGCAGATCAAATACGACCTGGGCAAAGCCCTCGGCTGGGGTGAAAAGCAGGTGTACGTCGGCACCGAATACAGCTACTGGAAAAACAAATACGGGGTCGAAAGCACCCACAGTTTCGACACCAACCAGAACACCGCCAGCCTGCTGGTGAAGGTGCACTTCTAAGATGACCCGCAACCGTGCCCCCTACCTGTCGTCGGTGCTCTGTTGCGGGGCACTTGAGGCCTGGCCGTTGAGTCAGTATTCTCCGCGGCCTCCTGAATTCGGTCTAAAAAAAAGCCCGAATTTAATTCCTGACCGAAAAGCCAACTTATCCCGGCCGCGGTCAGAACCGAGGCATCCCGAAAACACGCTCAATCGACTGTTTTTCAGCAGCCGACGGGCGTTTTTTTGCTTTTCGAAAAGCCTTGGCTCAGCTCTTGCTAACAGCATCAAAGCTGACCGAATGGATGAATTTTGCAGCAACGAAAAAAGGCGCCACACCAGAGCGCCGACTCAAAAAAATAAACGTGGAACACCTACTTTGGGAGCAACCGAATGAAACGTATGTGCACCAGCCTGATGCTTGCGGGATCGCTGCTGGCAGGGGGTCAGGCCATGGCCGACGGCCTGCTGCAATGGCAGAACAACAGCCTGACCTACCTCTATGGCAAAGACTTCAAGGTCAACCCGGCCATCCAGCAGACCGTGACCTTCGAGCACGCCGATGCGTGGAAGTACGGGGACAACTTCTTCTTCCTCGACAAGATCTTCTACAACGGTGACAAGGACTTCAACAACGGTCCGAACACCTACTACGGCGAGTTCCAGCCACGCATCTCGCTGGGCAAGGTGCTCGACCAGAAGATCGAGTTCGGCCCGATCAAGGACGTCCTGCTGGCGATGACCTACGAGTTCGGCGAGGGTGACACCGAGTCCTACCTGATCGGCCCGGGCTTCGACCTGGCCATTCCGGGCTTCGACTACTTCCAGCTGAACTTCTACCAGCGTCACACCGAAGGCTCGCGTCCTGGTGACAACGTCTGGCAGATCACACCAGTGTGGTCCTACACCATTCCGGTGGGCGACTCGAACATCCTGATCGACGGCTACATGGACTGGGTGGTCGACAACGACGTCAACAGCAGAGGCGAATACCACGCCAATCTGCACTTCAACCCACAGGTCAAATACGACCTGGGCAAGGCGCTGAATTTCGGCGAGAAGCAGTTGTACGTCGGTGTTGAATACGACTACTGGAAAGACAAGTACGGTATCGACGACACCAAGGCCTTCACCACCAATCAGAACGTGACCAGCTTCCTGGTGAAGTTCCACTTCTGATCCGGCGGCGTCCTTACGGACGCCTTCGCGAGCAAGCTCGCTCCCACATTCGGTTTGTGTCGTTCACAAAACCAATGTGGGAGCGGGCTTGCTCGCGAATGGCGGCACCCCAAATCTCAAGCGGGAGCCACCGCCTCGTTAATCCCCAAAAACCGGCACAGTTCATCGCGCTTGGCCAGGGCATCGCGCCGCCCGAGGTCGATCAATTCGCTGCAATACCCCGCCTCGAACAGCAAGTAACTCAATACCCCTGCCCCGCTCGTCTTGGTCGCTCCCGGCCCACGCAGAAACAACCGCAACGCCGCCGGCAGTTCCTGGCGATGCCGCGCCGCGATTTCATCGATCGGCTGACTCGGCGAGATCACCAGCACTTCCACCGGCGCCACCCCCAGCGCACGGGTCGGCGTGCCTTCGGGCATCAGATGACTGAACTGGTTCAGACGCTGAAGCAACTCGATATCGCTTTCCAGGCTATCAATGAACGTACTGTTGAGCATGTGCCCGCCGATCTGCGCCAGCGTCGGCTGCTGCCCGGTGTAGGTGCGTTCCAGCGGTTGCGCCGGATCGAAACCACGCGGGTTGCCGCTGACGCCCACCACCAGCACCCGACTCGCGCCCAGGTGCAGTGCCGGGCTGATCGGTGCCGACTGCCGCACCGCGCCATCACCGAAATATTCATCGCCGATCTTCACCGGCGCGAACAACAGCGGGATCGCCGAACTGGCCAGCAAGTGCTCCACCGACAACTGCGTCGGCACACCGATGCGCCGATGACGCAGCCAGGAATCGATGGTGCCGCCGCCCTGATAGAAAGTCACGGCTTGCCCCGACTCGTAACCAAACGCCGTCACTGCCACCGCATGCAACTGCTTGCGCGCGATAGACTCGGCGATGCCGGGCATGTGCAGTTTTTCGTTGAGAAGATGACGCAGCGGCGAACTGTTGAGCAGCGCCACCGGCATTTGCCGGCCCATGCCCAACAGGCTGTGACTGACGAAACGGCTGGCCTGGCGGATCACCCCCGGCCAGTCGCTGCGCAACACGCGATGGCTGCGAAAGCCTTGCCAGAACAGCGTCAGGCGTTCGATGGCCGCGCGAAAATCCGTAGCACCGCTGGCCAGGCTGACCGCGTTGATCGCCCCGGCCGAGGTGCCGACAATCACCGGAAACGGATTGTCCGCCCCCAATGGCAGCAATTCGGCAATCGCCGCCAGCACCCCCACCTGATACGCCGCCCGAGCCCCGCCGCCGGAAAGAATCAAACCTGTGACCGGTTCAGCTGGGCTCATCGCAACGCTCCGTGGTGCTTATGGGGATGGGTCAAATCAACCGCGTTTGGCGTACAGCTTCGGCTCGCCCGGTGGCCGGCTCTTGAAGCGCCGGTGTGCCCACAGGTATTGCTCGGGGCACTCCCGCAACACGCCTTCGACCCACTGATTGATGCGGATGCAATCTTCTTCTTCGGTCTCACCCGGGAAACCTTCCAGCGGCGGATGAATCACCAGACGATAACCGCTGCCGTCGGCTAGACGCTCCTGGGTGAACGGCACCACCAGTGCCTTGCCCAGACGGGCGAACTTGCTGGTGGCGGTGACGGTCGCGGCCTGAATGCCGAACAGCGGCACGAAGATGCTTTGCTTGGCGCCATAGTCCTGATCCGGCGCGTACCAGATCGCCCGGCCTGCGCGCAGCAATTTGAGCATGCCGCGCACGTCGTCACGTTCCACCGCCAGGGAATCGAGGTTGTGCCGCTCGCGGCCCTGACGCTGGACGAAGTCGAACAGCGGGTTCTTGTGTTCGCGGTACATGCCGTCGATGGTGTGCTGCTGGCCGAGCAGCGCCGCGCCGATTTCCAGGGTGGTGAAATGCACCGCCATCAGAATCACGCCCTTGCCTTCGCGCTGGGCCTTCTGCAAATGCTCAAGACCTTCGACGTGAGCCAGTTTCGCCAGGCGCTGACGCGACCACCACCAGCTCATCGCCATTTCAAAAAAGGCGATGCCGGTGGAGGCAAAGTTTTCCTTGAGCAGGCGCTTGCGTTCGGCGGCGGACTTTTCCGGGAAACACAGTTCCAGATTGCGCTTGGCAATGCGCCGCCGGTCGCCGGCGAAGCGATACATCAAGGCACCAAGAAAACGACCGATGGCCAGCAAGGCCGGATACGGCAGCTGCACGATCAGCCACAACAGCCCGAGGCCGCACCAGAGCGGCCAGAAGCGTGGGGCAAGAAATGCTTTTCGAAAACGCGGGCGATCCATTAAAGCTTCCGTAAATACAGTGGCCGCGCATTCTACATCGTTCGACCCGGCTTGCGGCCTGCGGGCGTTCTCGTTATAAGTCTCGGCACTTTTAGTGACAAGCCGTTGTATGCCGACATGAGCCAAACCGAACCGAAAGACCAAGATCCCGTGTTCCAGCTGAAGGGCAGCATGCTCGCCATTACAGTGCTGGAGCTGTCCCGCAACGACCTGGACAGCCTCGATCGGCAATTGGCCGCCAAAGTCGCCCAGGCACCGAATTTCTTCAGCAACGCGCCGCTGGTTCTGGCGCTGGACAAACTGCCGCCAAGTGAAGGCGCTGTCGACCTGCCGGGTCTGATGCGCGTGTGCCGTCAGCACGGCCTGCGCACCCTGGCGATCCGCGCCAGCCGCATCGAAGACATCGCCGCTGCCATCGCCATCGACATCCCGGTGCTGCCGCCATCCGGCGCCCGTGAGCGGCCGCTGGAAAGCGCCGAACCCGTCGCCCCGAAGAAGCCGGAAAAGCCGCCGGAGCCAACCGTCAAACCGACCCGCGTCATCACCACGCCAGTACGTGGTGGCCAACAGATATATGCGCAAGGTGGCGATCTGGTGGTGGTTTCCTCGGTCAGTCCGGGGGCGGAACTTCTCGCCGATGGCAACATCCATGTATACGGCCCGATGCGCGGTCGTGCGCTGGCCGGGGTCAAGGGCGACACCAAGGCGCGGATTTTCTGTCAGCAATTGAGCGCTGAACTGATCTCCATCGCAGGCCATTACAAGGTTTCCGAGGACCTGCGTCGCGATCCGATGTGGGGTTCGGGCGTACAGGTCAGCCTGTCGGGCGACGTGTTGAACATCATTCGGCTTTAACGGATACTGCCGCATTTTCCAAGCATCTCTAAAACGTAGCGAAAACGGCTCAAACGAAGTAGGAAAAAGGCCAAAAGCCGAATTCCAGCCAAGGCTGTCCGACTGCAGTAGTTTTCTAGAGATGTTTTTCAGGGGCTGAACAGTCCTTCTTCCTTAGGGGTGAAACACCTTGGCCAAGATTCTCGTGGTTACATCCGGCAAGGGTGGTGTGGGTAAGACCACCACCAGCGCCGCTATCGGTACCGGCCTCGCTCTGCGCGGCCACAAAACAGTGATCGTCGACTTCGACGTGGGCTTGCGTAACCTTGACCTGATCATGGGTTGCGAGCGCCGCGTGGTGTATGACTTCGTCAACGTGGTCAACGGCGAAGCCAACCTGCAACAGGCCCTGATCAAAGACAAGCGCCTGGAAAACCTCTATGTACTGGCCGCCAGCCAGACCCGCGACAAAGACGCACTGACCGTCGAAGGCGTGGAAAAAGTCCTGATGGAGCTCAAGGAACAATTCGAGTTCGTGGTCTGCGACTCCCCGGCGGGTATCGAAAAAGGCGCCCACCTGGCCATGTACTTCGCTGACGAAGCGATCGTCGTGACCAACCCGGAAGTGTCCTCGGTACGTGACTCGGACCGCATGCTCGGCCTGCTGGCCAGCAAGTCCCGTCGCGCCGAACGCGGCGAAGAGCCGATCCAGGAACACCTGCTGATCACCCGCTACCACCCGGAGCGCGTAGAGAAAGGCGAAATGCTCGGCGTCGAAGACGTCAAGGAAATCCTCGCCGTACGCCTGCTGGGCGTCATCCCGGAATCCCAGGCCGTACTCAAGGCCTCCAACCAGGGCGTACCTGTGATCCTCGATGATCAGAGCGACGCCGGCCAGGCCTACAGCGATACCGTTGATCGCCTGCTGGGCAAGGAAAAAGAACACCGGTTCCTGAATGTCGAGAAGAAGGGATTCTTCGAGCGTCTGTTTGGAGGTAGGTAATGAACCTTTTTGACTTCTTTCGTGCCAACAAAAAGCCAAGTACCGCCTCGGTCGCGAAAGAGCGTCTACAGATCATCGTGGCGCATGAACGCGGCCAGCGCAGCACCCCTGACTACCTGCCATCCTTGCAGAAGGAACTGGTGGAAGTGATCCGCAAATACGTCAACATCGGCAACGACGACGTACACGTGGCACTGGAGAGCCAGGGCAGCTGCTCGATTCTGGAACTCAACATCACCCTGCCAGACCGCTGAGTCGATCCGGCAGGAACGACGGCGGCTCAGGGCCCTTCCGACACCGGAGGGGCCCTGAGCCGCCGTTGGCATTTGTTACGAGGCTGTTTTAATGCCGTTGTCCAACGTCCAAATCATTCATCAGGACGCCGCCGTTCTGGTGGTGAACAAACCCACCCTGTTGCTCTCCGTGCCCGGCCGGGCCGACGACAACAAGGACTGCCTGATCACCCGCCTGCAGGAAAACGGCTATCCGGAAGCGCGTATCGTCCATCGCCTGGACTGGGAAACGTCGGGGATCATTCTGCTGGCCCGTGACGCCGACACCCATCGCGAACTGTCACGCCAGTTTCACGACCGTGAAACAGAGAAAGCCTACACTGCGCTCTGCTGGGGTCAGCCGGAACTGGACAGCGGCAGCATCGACCTGCCCTTGCGCTACGACCCGCCGACCAAACCGCGTCACGTGGTCGATCACGAACTCGGCAAACACGCCCTGACCTTCTGGCGCGTGCTGGAGCGTTGTGGCGATTGGTGCCGCGTCGAGCTCACGCCGATCACCGGCCGGTCGCACCAGTTGCGCGTGCACATGCTGTCGATCGGTCATCCGTTGCTCGGTGACGGCCTCTACGCTCATGAACAAGCCCTCGCCGCCTGGCCTCGTTTGTGCCTGCACGCGAGCATGCTCAGCTTCACGCACCCTCAATCCGGTGAGCGTTTGCGCTTCGAATGTCCGGCGCCTTTCTGACGCGCCACAATGTCCCAAGCATCAGGCCGATGCGTTAAACTCCCGCCCATTGCTGTCTGGAGCTTCTTATGCGCGAAGAGTTGAACCAAGGCCTGATCGACTTCCTCAAGGCCTCCCCTACCCCGTTCCACGCCACCGCCAGCCTTGTTCAACGCCTGGAGGCCGCCGGTTATGTGCGACTCGACGAGCGCGAAACCTGGCACACCGAAGCCAACGGTCGTTACTACGTCACCCGTAACGATTCCTCGATCGTCGCGATCAAGATGGGCCGCAACTCGCCGCTGCACGACGGCATCCGTCTGGTCGGCGCCCACACCGACAGCCCGTGCCTGCGGGTCAAGCCACAGCCTGAACTGCAACGCCAGGGTTTCTGGCAGCTCGGCGTCGAAGTCTACGGCGGCGCGCTGCTGGCGCCGTGGTTCGACCGCGACCTGTCGCTGGCCGGCCGCGTCACCTTCCGCCGCGACGGCAAGGTCGAAAGCCAACTGATCGACTTCAAGGCCCCGATCGCGATCATTCCCAACCTGGCCATTCACCTCAACCGTGAAGCCAACCAGGGCTGGCCGATCAATGCCCAGACCGAACTGCCGCCGATTCTCGCGCAGTTCGCCGGTGACGAGCGCGTGGACTTCCGCGCGGTACTGACCGATCAACTGGCTCGCGAACACGGCCTCAATGCCGACGTGGTGCTGGATTACGAGCTGAGCTTCTACGACACCCAGAGCGCTGCGGTCATCGGCCTGCACGGTGATTTCATCGCCGGCGCGCGTCTCGACAACCTGCTGTCGTGCTACGCCGGCCTGCAAGCCCTGCTGACCGCCGACACCGAAGAAACCTGCGTGCTGGTGTGCAACGACCACGAAGAAGTCGGCTCCTGCTCGGCCTGCGGCGCCGACGGCCCGATGCTGGAACAGACCCTGCGCCGTCTGCTGCCGGAAGGCGACGAATTCGTACGCACCATCCAGAAATCCCTGCTGGTCTCGGCCGACAACGCCCACGGCGTACACCCGAACTACGCCGAGAAACACGACGCCAACCACGGTCCGAAACTCAACGCCGGCCCGGTGATCAAGGTCAACAGCAACCAGCGCTACGCCACCAACAGCGAAACCGCCGGCTTCTTCCGTCACCTGTGCATGGCCGAAGAAGTCCCGGTGCAAAGCTTCGTGGTGCGCAGCGACATGGGCTGCGGCTCGACCATCGGCCCGATCACCGCCAGCCACCTGGGCGTGCGCACGGTCGACATCGGCCTGCCGACCTTCGCCATGCACTCGATCCGCGAACTGTGCGGCAGCCACGACCTGGCGCACCTGGTCAAAGTGCTGAGCGCGTTCTACGCCAGCCGCGAATTGCCGTAGGAAACAGCCGGGATCGCAGCGTGGAGCTGCGATCCTCCGGCCTGTAGAACCGGCTCATTTCTGATACACATCAGCACCGTCCATCGAAAACCCACCTAGACTTGAATCATTCCCTTCGACAAGGCTGTCGCCATGATCTCGATGTCTGCGTTCCACTCCATGCTCATTCCCATCCTGTGCGGAATGATTCTGCTGGCCATCGGCTTCAACTTCCGCGACAAAAACGCCGGTGTGTTCGCCATGTGGATCGGCATGCTGATGATCCTGGCCACCGTGGTCTACAAGATCCTCGCCAAACTCAACGAATAAATCCGCGCCCGGCTCGCATTGAATCTGGCGGGCTCGTACACTCGCCCGATCCGCCCCTTGCGAGGTTGACCGCCTAGTGTTCGCTCGTCTTTTTGCCCTGCCCTGCCTGCTCCTCATCTGCCTGATGACCCTGATGTCGCCGGCACCTGCCGACGCCGCCGGTCTGCCGGGACTGCTCACGGGCTCCGGCAAGGCTCAGCCCGAAGCTCAGGAACCGCTTGGCCAGTCGCTGGACGAAGTCATCAAGTCGCTGGAAAACGACAAGCAACGCGCCCAGTTGCTGAGCGACCTGAAAAAACTCCGCGACGCCACGAAAAAAGCCCAGGCCAGCCCGGAAGAAGGTGTGCTGGGACTGATCGGCGGCACCCTCGCCACTTTCGAAAAACAGTTCACCGGCGCCGACAGCCCGCTCAATCGCTGGTCCGCCGAATTCGACATGGCCCAGGATGAATTGAAAGGCCTGATGCTGCCGGCCAGCGAATGGCTGCCGATCATCTTTGCCTTCGCCGTGATCCTCGCGGTCTGGAGCCTGCTCGCCGCCGCGCTGATCTGGCTCGGCCACCGGGTACGCATGCGCTTCGGCCTGACCGAAGAACTGCCGCAAAATCCCCGGGCCCTCGACATGCTGCGCTTCGCCCTGCGCAAGCTCGGCCCCTGGCTGATCGCGTTGGTGATCACGGTCTACATGAGCTACGCACTACCCTCGTCACTGGGCAAAAGCCTGGCGATGGTGCTGGCTTACGCGCTGGTGGTCGGCACCTGTTTCTCGGCGATCTGCGTGATCGCCTTCTCCGTACTCGACGGCCCGCACCGCCACCGCGCGCTGTACATCCTGCGTCACCAGGCCTTCCGCCCGTTGTGGCTGATCGGCAGCTTCGCCGCCTTCGGTGAAGCTCTGAGCGATCCAAAACTGGTGGCCGCCCTCGGCGTACACCTGGCCCACACCGCCGCCACGGTTGCCAATGTCCTCGCGGCGCTGTCGACCGGCCTGTTCATCCTGCGCTTCCGCCGGCCGATCGCCCACCTGATCCGCAACCAGCCACTGTCCCGCCGCCTGACCCGCCGCGCCCTCAGCGACACCATCGAAATCCTCGGCACCTTCTGGTACATCCCGGCGCTGGTGCTGGTGGGCATCTCCCTGTTCGCCACCTTCGTCTCCGCCGGCGACACCAGCACCGCCCTGCGCCAGTCGCTGATCTGCACCGTGCTGCTGGTGTTGTGCATGGTCATCAACGGCCTCGTCCGCCGCCACGCCCTCAAACCCCAACGCGGGCCGAAACGCCACGCGCTGTATTCCGAGCGCCTGAAAAGCTTCTTCTACACCCTCGCCCATTTGCTGGTGTGGCTGGCCTTCATCGAACTCGGCCTGCGGGTCTGGGGCATGTCGCTGATCGGCTTCACCGAAGGCGAAGGCCACGACGTCAGCGTCAAACTGTTCAGCCTGATCGGCACGCTGATCTTCGCCTGGCTGATCTGGATCCTCAGCGACACCGCCGTCCACCACGCCCTCACCCGCTCCCGCAAAGGCCTGGCCAACGCGCGCGCGCAAACCATGATGCCGCTGATCCGCAACGTACTGTTCGTGGCGATCTTCATCATCGCCCTGATCGTCGCCCTGGCGAACATGGGCATGAACGTCACGCCCCTGCTGGCCGGTGCCGGCGTGATCGGCCTGGCCATCGGCTTCGGCGCCCAGTCGCTCGTAGCGGATCTGATCACCGGCCTGTTCATCATCATCGAAGACTCCCTGGCCATCGACGACTACGTCGACGTCGGCGGCCACCTGGGCACCGTCGAAGGCCTGACCATCCGCACCGTACGCCTGCGGGACATCGACGGCATCGTCCACACCATCCCGTTCAGCGAAATCAAAAGCATCAAAAACTACTCCCGCGAATTCGGCTACGCCATCTTCCGCGTGGCCGTGCCGTTCAACATGAGCATCGACGAAGCCATCAAACTGATGCGCGACGTCGGCCAGAAAATGCGCACCGACCCTCTGCAACGACGCAACATCTGGTCACCACTGGAATTTCAAGGCGTGGAAAGCTTCGAATCCGGCAACGCGATATTGCGCGCAAGATTCAAAACCGCACCGATCAAACAGTGGGAAGTTTCACGGGCGTTCAACCTGTCGCTCAAACGACACCTGGATGAAGCCGGACTGGACCTAGCGACGCCGAGAATGAATGTGCAAGTGATCACCGCAGGCGGTGGTGGCCAAACTCAAGAATAGGGCCACCGTCAAAGTCCTCTTCGCTGGCAAGCCAACTCCCACCACTCAACACGATGAGCGTTAGCTCGAGTACCGCTTTTGACGTGCCGGCCCCATCGGAAGGCTGAGTGGAGGGATTTATCCGGGGGTGGGAGCGCAGCGACCGTGCGGCGCAGCCGCATGCATCGAGAGGAGGTGCAGCGAAGCAAACCGTAGGCGATGCCCCCGGATGAATCCCGGAGCGAAGGGACGCCGAGCCAAAGCGAGGTGCCGAACGCCGGGGCCCAGACCTTTTGGTTACTTTTGGGGCGTTTGCCAAAAGTGACCCGCCGTAAGGGCGGAACCATAAGCCGCAACACCCGAAGAAACGGATATTCACCCAAAAAAATCAAACTACATCCACACCTACGTGAATCGCATCATGCCGCCAAAACTCCAGATCACAATCAATCAACCGCCCAAACTGATCATAATTAACCCGAGCAATCCTCAACCCCGGACTCCCCACCGAAACCCGTAACCCCGCCGCCGCCTCCACCGACAACGACGTCGGAACAATCTCGAACCGCACCCGCCCATAATGCAAATCGTAATGCCGCGCATACAGCTCGGTAATCGACTGATTCAAATCAAACTCCAGAATCCCCGGAAAAAACTGCGGATTCAGATAATGCTCCACATACAACACCAGCCGCCCATCGATCCGCCGCGACCGGCAAATCTGAATCACGCTCGACAACGCCGGCAACTGCAACCACGCACACACCGCCGCTGACGCCGGCTGCAAGCGCGCCGAAATCACCTCGGTCGACGGCACCCGCCCCTGCGCACTGACCATCGCGTGAAAATGACTACGCTGCATCAGGTTGTAAGCCAGACGCGGCGGCGACACGAACCAGCCCCGCCGCTCCTCGCGATAAATCTGCCCTTGCGCCTCCAGCTGCAACAAGGCTTCCCGTACCGTAATCCGCGTCGTACCGAACAGCTCACTGAGCTTGCGCTCGGCCGGCAACTTGCTCCCCGCCGCCAGCAACCCATGGTCGAGCTGCTCCTGAAGTATCTGGCCAATCGCTGTCACCGCTTTTGTTGCCTCATCGCGCATCAACGTTACCTATCTGGACTAGACCAGCACTGTTTCGGGGCAAAACCGCACAGCTATTGCGCCGTTTGGTCGTGTTGCAAGCCTAGGCAGTGCAGATGACCGAGAGATGACAAAACTACCGAACGGTCGCCCTGACAACTTGCAATACATCGGCCAAGTCCCTTGCCCACCGGGACTTTACGGGTGGTCTACGCTTAGCGGGCAGCCGTCGATACCGGGGAAATAAAACGCGGCCCTGGTATCCGCCGACATCAAAGTGTCATCCAGCCCCCCTACATTGGCTCAGGTATTGCTGACCTAGACCAACACAAACCGCAATCGCAGCGTTGAACACGACCAAGGAGCTTCGGAATGAAACAGCTTTTCCTGGCAACACTGTTAGGCTCGACCATTGCCATGTGCACCGCCGCCATGGCGGCTGATGATCTGAAAACCCTCGAAGCCGCTGCGAAAGCGGAAGGCGCCGTCAACAGCGTCGGCATGCCCGATGACTGGGCCAACTGGAAAGGCACCTGGGAAGACCTGGCCAAGAAATACGGCCTGAAACACATCGACACCGACATGAGCTCGGCCCAGGAAATCGCCAAGTTCGCCGCAGAGAAAGACAATGCCACCGCCGACATCGGCGACGTCGGCGCGGCCTTCGGCCCGATCGCGGTCAAGCAAGGCGTGGTGCAACCGTACAAGCCGACCACCTGGGATCAAGTGCCAGACTGGGCCAAGGACAAGGATGGCAACTGGGCACTGGCCTACACCGGCACCATCGCCTTCATCGTCAACAAGAAGCTGCTGCACGGCTCCGAAGTACCGACCAAATGGGCTGACCTCAAAGGCGGCAAATACAAGGTTTCCATCGGTGACGTGAGCACCGCTGCACAGGCTGCCAACGGCGTACTCGCTGCTGCGCTGGCCAACGGCGGAGACGAGAAAAATATCCAGCCTGCCCTGCTGCTGTTCGCAGACATCGCCAAGCAGGGTCGCCTGTCGATGGCCAACCCGACCATCGCCACCATGGAAAAAGGCGAGATCGAAGTCGGCGTGGTATGGGACTTCAACGGCCTGAGCTACAAAGCCAAGATGGCCAACCCGGATGACTACGTGGTGCTGATCCCGTCCGACGGCTCGGTGATTTCCGGCTACACCACCATCATCAACAAATACGCGAAGAACCCGAACGCCGCCAAGCTGACCCGCGAATACATCTTCAGCGACGCCGGCCAGACCAACCTCGCCCGCGGCAACGCCCGCCCGATCCGCGCCGAGCATCTGCAACTGCCGGAAGACGTGAAAGCCAAGCTGCTGCCAAACGAGCAGTACAAGAAGGTCACGCCGATCAAGGACGCCGATGCGTGGGAAAAAACCTCCAAGGCCCTGCCGCAGAGGTGGAACGAAGAAGTCATCGTCGAGATGAAATAAAGCGGCTGATCACCCTTTTATGATCTGTTGAAGATCCAAATGTGGGAGCGGGCTTGCTCGCGAATGCGGAGTGTCAGTCAATCATTTTTCGACTGATCCACCGCTTTCGCGAGCAAGCCCGCTCCCACAGGGGGATCCGGGTTGAATCTGAAATTTATTGTTTCGCGGAGTTTTTGCCCCTATGAAGCACACCGTCATCCTTGTCGTGCTCGACGGCCTCAACTACGAGGTTGCGCGTCACGCCATGGGGCATCTGCAGGCTTACGTTGGCGCAGGACGCGCCGCGCTCTATCAGTTGGAGTGCGAGCTGCCGGCCCTGTCCCGACCGCTTTACGAATGCATCCTCACGGGCGTGCCGCCGATCGACAGCGGCATCGTCCACAACAACGTCTCGCGCCTGTCCAGCCAGCGCAGCATCTATCACTACGCCCGCGATGCCGGTCTGAAAACCGCCGCTGCGGCGTACCACTGGGTCAGCGAGCTCTACAACCGCTCGCCGTTCGTGGCAGCACGGGATCGGCATACCGATGACCCGACGCTACCGATCCAGCACGGCCACTTCTACTGGAACGATCACTACCCGGACTCGCACCTGTTCGCCGACGCCGAAAACCTGCGCCTGCGTCATGCCCCGGATTTTCTGCTGATCCACCCGATGAACATTGACGACGCAGGGCACAAGCACGGCCTCGACACCCCGCAATATCGCAACAGCGCGCGCAGCGCCGACATCATCCTCGCCGACTACCTGCAAGGCTGGCTCGACGCCGGCTGCCAGGTGCTGGTGACCGCCGACCACGGCATGAACAACGACCGCTCGCACAACGGCCTGCTGCCGGAAGAACGTCAGGTGCCGCTGTTCGTACTCGGTGATGCCTTCAGCCTGAACAGTGACGCTGCACCGAAGCAGACCGACATCTGCGGCACCGTCTGCGAACTGCTCGGCGTGCCCCACGACAAACCTGTGTGCAGGGAGTTGCTCAAGTGAACTCAATGACTCGCGGCAAATGGCTGGCGGCCCTGTGCCTGGTGCCTTTCGCACTGTTCTTTATCGTGTTCGAAATCGCCCCGCTGATCTGGGTGATGATCAACAGCCTGCAATCGGAAGAGTTCGGTTGGGGCTTCGCCAACTTCAGCAAGATCTTCAGTTCGAAGTTCTATCTGCAGGCGATCCAGTACAGCCTCGAAATCAGTTTCTGGTCGAGTGTGTTTGGCATCATCATCGCGGTGCTGGGTGCGTACTCCCTGCGCCGGGTCGATTCGAAACTGCGCAACTTCGTCAACGCCTTCGCCAACATGACCAGCAACTTCGCCGGCGTGCCGCTGGCGTTTGCGTTCATCATCCTGCTCGGCTTCAACGGCAGCATCACCATCATGTTGAAGCAGGCCGGGATCATCGAGGACTTCAACCTGTACTCGAAAACCGGGTTGATCATCCTCTACACCTACTTCCAGATTCCGCTCGGCGTGTTGCTGCTGTACCCGGCGTTCGACGCCCTGCGTGAAGACTGGCGCGAATCCGCCGCGCTACTCGGCGCTGACGGCTGGCAGTTCTGGCGCCACATTGGCCTGCCGGTTCTGACCCCGGCCCTGCTCGGCACCTTCGTGATCCTGCTCGCCAACGCCCTCGGCGCTTACGCCACGGTCTACGCGCTGACCACCGGCAACTTCAACGTATTGCCGATCCGGATTGCGGCGATGGTCTCTGGCGACATTTCCCTCGACCCGAACCTGGCCAGCGCCCTGGCCGTGGTGCTGGTGGCGCTGATGACCCTGGTGACCGTCGTGCATCAACTGCTGTTGAAGAGGAGCTACCATGTCTCGCGCTGAATCCGGCCCGGCCGGCGTCTACCACCGCGTCGTGGTCTATCTGCTGTTCGCCATCCTGCTGCTGCCGCTGGTGGGCACGCTGGTCTACTCGATCGCCAGCAGTTGGTCGGCCACCATCCTGCCCAGCGGTTTCACCTTCAAGTGGTACATCCAGTTGTGGAGCGATCCGCGCTTCCTGCACGCCTTCGGCCAGTCGCTGCTGGTGTGCGTCGGGGCGCTGATTCTGTCGGTGGTGCTGATCCTGCCGCTGCTGTTCGTGGTGCATTACCACTTCCCGAAACTCGATGCGCTGATGAACATCCTGATCCTGCTGCCCTTCGCGGTGCCGCCGGTGGTGTCGTCGGTGGGCCTGTTGCAGCTCTACGGTTCCGGGCCGTTCGCGATGGTCGGCACACCGTGGATCCTGATCGGTTGCTACTTCACTGTGGCGCTGCCGTTCATGTACCGGGCAATCACCAACAACCTGCAAGCGATCAACCTGCGCGACCTGATGGACGCCGCCCAACTGCTCGGCGCCAGCACTTTTCAGGCGGCCTTCCTGGTGGTGCTGCCAAACCTGCGCAAAGGCCTGATGGTCGCGTTGCTGCTGTCGTTCTCTTTCCTGTTCGGTGAATTCGTGTTCGCCAACATCCTGGTCGGCACTCGCTACGAAACCCTGCAGGTTTATCTGAACAACATGCGCAACAGCAGCGGCCACTTCACCAGTGCGCTGGTGATCTCCTACTTCTTTTTCGTGCTGGTCCTGACCTGGGTCGCCAACATCTTGAACAAGGACAAAAGCGAATGAGCTATGTCAGCGTCCAACACCTGCAAAAAAACTACGCGGGCACCACGGTGTTCAGCGACATCAACTGCGAAATCCAGAAGGGTGAATTCGTCACCCTGCTCGGCCCGTCCGGTTGCGGCAAATCCACCTTGCTGCGTTGCATCGCCGGGCTGACGCCAGTGGATGGCGGCAAGATTCTGCTTGATGGCGTCGACATCGTGCCGCTCACCCCGCAGAAACGCGGGATCGGCATGGTGTTCCAGAGCTATGCGCTATTCCCCAACATGACAGTCGAGCAAAACGTCGCCTTCGGCCTGCGCATGCAAAAGGTCAATGCCGACGACAGCCACAAGCGGGTTGCCGAAGTGTTGAAACTGGTTGAACTCAACGACTTCGCCAGCCGCTATCCGCATCAGCTCTCCGGCGGTCAATGTCAGCGTGTCGCCCTTGCCCGCTCGCTGGTCACCCGTCCGCGCCTGTTGCTGCTGGATGAACCGCTGTCGGCCCTCGACGCGCGGATTCGCAAACACCTGCGCGAACAGATCCGTCAGATCCAGCGCGAACTCGGCCTGACCACGATCTTCGTCACACACGACCAGGAAGAAGCCCTGACCATGTCTGACCGGATTTTCCTGATGAATCAGGGAAAGATCGTACAAAGCGGCGACGCCGAAACCCTCTACACCGCGCCGGTCGACGTGTTCGCCGCCGGCTTCATCGGCAACTACAACCTGCTGGATGCCGAGAGTGCCTCGAAGCTGTTGCAGCGGCCGATCAACCACCGCATCGCGATTCGCCCGGAGGCCATCGAGCTGAGCCTCAACGGCGAACCCGACGCGCAAATCCGCAGCCACAGCCTGCTGGGCAACGTGATCCGCTATCGCGTCGAAGCCCGGGGCGTGGAACTGGTGGTGGATGTGCTCAACCGTTCGGCGGCGGATCTGCATCCAGACGGCCAGCGCCTGTCACTTTCCATCGATCCCACCGCCCTGTGTGAGGTAGCCTGATGACTTTGCTGACACCCAAGAGGGAACTGAACTGATGGCCCTGGCAATTTTTGATCTGGACGAAACCCTGATCCACGGCGACTGTGCCACTCTCTGGAGCGAGCAGATGGGGCGCCTGGGCTGGGTCGATCCCGAGTCGTTCATGCGCAGGAACAACGAGCTGATGGACGCCTACAGCCATGGCAAGTTGCGCATGGAAGATTACATGGACTTCAGCCTCGAGCCGCTGATCGGCCGCACCCCGGAAGAAGTCGAGCATCTGGTCGGCCCATGGGTTGAAGACTTCATCGAACCGATCATCTTCAGCGACGCCACCAAGACCATCGCCGCCCACCGCAAGGCCGGCGACCGGATTCTGGTGATCTCGGCCTCGGGCACGCACCTGGTCAAACCGATTGCCGAACGGCTGGGCATCGACGAGGTGCTGGGCATCGAACTGGAAGTGGCGCATGGCGTGTACAGCGGCCACACCGTGGGCACCCTGACCTACCGCGAAGGCAAGATCACCCGCTTGCTGGAATGGCTGGATGCCGAAGAGGAAAACCTTGAGGGCGCGAGTTTCTATTCCGACTCACGCAATGATCTGCCGCTGCTGCTGAAAGTGGATTTCCCGCATGTGGTCAATCCGGATCCGGTGCTGCTTGCAGAGGCCGAGAAGTCCGGCTGGCCGATCCACCTCTGGAAATAAGCGATGGTCTTGTGGGAGCGAGCCTGCTCCCACAAGCATCGATGATCAGCTCAGGCTTTCGTCGATCACCAGCACCAGCTTCCCCGCCACCGTGTTGCTCGCCAGTTCGGCGAACGCTGCCTCGGCATCCTTGATCGGGAATGCCTTGGCCAGTTGCGGCTTTAGCCGACCTTCGGAAAACAGCGGCCACACGTGCTGGCTCAGATCGCTGAACAGATCGGCCTTGAACTGATCGTCACGGCTGCGCAGGGTCGAGCCCAGCAGTTGCACGCGCTTGGCCAACACCTGGGCCAGATCCAGTTTCGCCTCGCGGCCGCCCATCAGGCCGATCAGCACCCAACGGCCGTCCTGAGCCATCAGCTTGAGGTTCAACGCCGAATAGTTGCCGCCCACCGGATCCAGAATCACATCGAACGGCCCGAAATCCCGCAGGCTATCCAGATCGTCGGTGCGAACCACCCCGCCCTGGGCACCCAGCGATTCGCAGTAGGCCAGCCGCTCAGCCGAGCCAACGCTGACCCAGCAGGGATTGCCGAAAGCCTTGCACAGTTGAATGGCGGCTGAACCGATGCCACTGGCCCCGGCATGCAAAAGAACTTTCTCACCCGGTTTGAGCGCCGCAAGTTGAAACACATTCAGCCAGACGGTCGCGTACACCTCGGGCAACGCCGCAGCTTCGATCAGCGATACACCTTCCGGAACCGGCAGCACATGCCGTCCGTCGACGACCACCTCTTGCGCCATCCCGCCCCCGGCCAGCAAGGCGCAGACCCGGTCACCGACCTGCCAGGACGAACCTGCGCCGACCTCGCTGATCACCCCGGAACACTCAAGACCCAGCACCTGGCTGGCACCCGGAGGGGGTGGATAAAGTCCGGCTTTCTGTAATAAATCCGCGCGATTGAGGCCCGCTGCCGCCACCCGGATGCGAACTTGTCCTACATCACATGTAGGACTTGGTTCATCAACCCATGCCACTTGACCTTCAACGCCTTGCAATGCCTTCACAGTGCCTCCATAGTGAGTCTGGACTGAGCCCGAAGCTGTAGCGCCGGGCTTTTTGCATTATGCGACCGGCCCTGGGGTCTGAACGAACGCTGAACAGCAGTTATCGTACAGAGCGTAGAGGTACCGGCGACTTCAAAGACGGCCTAATATGCGTTATCAATTGTCCCCGCGTCGAATCAGCATGAAGCATCTGCTCCCCAGCACCGCCCTCGCTCTTTTCATCGGTATCGGTCTGTTGCCGGTGTCGGGCACCACATTCGCAGCCAACAGCTGGGACAAGTTGCAGCCTGATCGCGACGAAGTGATCGCCAGTCTGAACGTCGTCGAGTTGCTCAAGCGTCACCACTACAGCAAGCCGCCGCTCGACGATGCGCGCTCGGTGATCATCTACGACAGCTACATCAAGCTGCTCGACCCGTCGCGCAGCTACTTCATGGCCAGCGACATCGCCGAATTCGACAAGTGGAAGACCCAGTTCGACGACTTCCTCAAGAGCGGCGACCTCAACGCCGGGTTCACCATCTACAAGCGCTACCTGGACCGCGTGAAAGCGCGTCTGGACTTCGCCCTTGCCGAGCTGAACAAAGGCGTCGACAAGATGGACTTCACCACCAAGGAAACCTTGCTGATCGATCGCAAGGACGCTCCGTGGCTCAAGTCCACCGCCGAACTCGATGACCTGTGGCGCAAACGCGTCAAGGACGAAGTGCTGCGGCAGAAGATCGCCGGCAAAGAGCCGAAGCAGATCCAGGAAACCCTGACCAAGCGCTACAAGAATCAACTGGCGCGTCTGGACCAGACCCGCGCCGAAGACATCTTCCAGGCGTACATCAACACCTTCGCCATGTCTTACGATCCGCACACCAACTATCTGTCGCCGGATAATGCGGAGAACTTCGACATCAACATGAGCCTGTCCCTCGAGGGCATCGGCGCCGTGTTGCAGAGCGACAACGACCAGGTGAAAGTCGTGCGTCTGGTGCCGGCAGGCCCGGCCGACAAGACCAAGCAGGTTGCTCCGGCCGATAAGATCATCGGCGTTGCCCAGGGCAACAAAGAGATGGTCGACGTGGTCGGCTGGCGCCTGGACGAAGTGGTCAAACTGATCCGTGGTCCGAAAGGCACCGTCGTGCGTCTGGAAGTCATCCCGGCCAGCAATGCGCCGAACGATCAGACCAGCAAGATCGTGCCGATCACCCGTGAAGCGGTGAAGCTCGAAGACCAGGCCGTGAAGAAGTCCGTGCTGAACCTGAAACAAGACGGCCGCGACTACAAGCTCGGCGTAATCGAGATTCCGGCGTTCTACCTCGACTTCAAGGCCTTCCGTGCCGGCGATCCTGACTACAAGAGCACCACGCGCGACGTCAAGAAGCTGCTGACCGAACTGCAGAAAGAGAAAGTCGACGGCGTGGTCATCGACCTGCGCAACAACGGCGGCGGTTCCCTGCAGGAAGCCACCGAGCTGACCAGCCTGTTCATCGACAAGGGCCCTACCGTGCTCGTGCGTAACGCCGATGGCCGGGTCGATGTGCTTGAAGATGAAAACCCGGGCGCGTTCTACAAAGGCCCGATGGCGCTGCTGGTCAACCGCCTGTCCGCCTCGGCTTCGGAGATCTTCGCCGGCGCCATGCAGGACTACCATCGCGCGCTGATCATCGGTGGCCAGACCTTCGGCAAAGGCACCGTGCAGACCATCCAGCCGCTGAACCATGGCGAACTGAAACTGACCCTGGCCAAGTTCTACCGGGTTTCCGGTCAGAGCACCCAGCATCAGGGCGTACTGCCGGACATCGATTACCCGTCGATCATCGACACCAAGGAAATCGGCGAAAGCGCCCTGCCGGAAGCCATGCCGTGGGACACCATCCGCGCGGCGATCAAACCGGCGAGCGATCCGTTCAAGCCGTACCTGGCCCAGCTGAAATCCGAGCATGACAGCCGTTCCGCCAAGGACGCGGAGTTTGTGTTCATTCGTGACAAGCTGGCCCTGGCGCAGAAGCTGCTGGAAGAAAAAACCGTCAGCCTCAATGAAGCCGAACGTCGTGCCCAGCACGCCGACATCGACGCCAAGCAACTGGCGATGGAGAACATCCGTCGCAAGGCCAAAGGAGAAGAACCGCTCAAGGAGCTGAAGAAAGAAGACGAAGACGCCCTGGCAGCTGCCGAGCCGGACAAGGTCAAACCGGAAGACGATGCCTACCTGAGCGAGACCGGGCGCGTACTGCTGGATTACCTGAAGCTGAGCAACCAGGTCGCAAAGAAGTAAGGTGATGGCAATTTAATGCTGACGATCCCCGGATCGTCATCAAACAGTCATCATTCTGTCGTGCAATAAAGGACTGGGAGCTGTTCTCTTCATCGAGAACGCTCCCAGTCCTTTTTTTATCGCCAGAGATTGCCATGACCACGACCGAACAGCTGAGTGCCTTGAGCTCGATCCTGACTCAAAGCGGATTACACAGCCTGTTCCAGCCGATCATTTGCCTCTCCGAACGGCGCATTCTCGGCTACGAAGCCCTGACCCGCGGCCCGTCCAACAGCCCGCTGCACTCCCCCATCGCCCTGTTCGCCGTGGCCCGCCAGGCCGGGCGTTTGAGCGAACTGGAAATCGCCTGCCGCCAAAGCGCCTGCCGCCGTTTCAATGAACAACAATTGCCGGGCAAGCTGTTTCTCAACGTCTCTCCGGAATCCTTGCTCGAAGCCGCGCACCAGCCGGGGCGCACACTGCAGTTGCTTCAGGATTTTGGTATTCCGCCGAGCCAGGTGGTGATCGAACTCACCGAACAGACGCCGATCGACGACTTTCAGTTGCTGCAAACAGCACTGCATCACTATCGGGCTATGGGTTTTTCGATTGCCCTCGACGATCTGGGCGCGGGTTATTCGAGCCTTCGCCTGTGGTCGGAACTGCGACCGGATTACGTGAAGATTGACCGGCACTTCATCGACGGCATCCATCAGGACGCGTTGAAGCGCGAGTTCGTCGGATCGATCCTGCAAATCGCCAAGGCCTCCCGAGCTCAGGTGATTGCCGAAGGCATCGAATTGCCGGAAGAGTTGGCGGTACTGACCGAGATGGGTGTGGATCTAGTGCAGGGCTATCTGCTCGGCCGCCCTCAGGAACACCCGCCGCGCGATGCCCGCGCCTTGATGCCCAAGCACGACAGCAGCGCCGTTGCATTGAACGATGAAGGCAGCGACCTCAGCGCCCTGCTCAACGACCAACCGGCCGTGAATCGCGACACACCGACCGCCACCGTTCTGGAAGCCTTCCGCCGTCAGGCCAACCTGAACTCACTGGCGGTGCTCGACGAACAGGGTCAGCCATGCGGCATCGTCCATCGTCACTCGTTGTCCGATGCGCTGCTCAAACCGTTCGCCACTGACCTGTTCGCCCGCAAACCGATCAGCCGCCTGATGAACGACGACTTCCTCGCCGTGGAAATGAGCCAGTCGCTGCAACAGGTCAGCCGCCTGATCACCAGTCGCGCCCGGCAACGCATCGAAGAAGATTTCATCATCACCCTCAACGGCAGCTATCTGGGCCTGGGCCGGGTGATTGACGTGCTCAAGCTGATTACCGAACTGAAAATCCAGCAGGCCCGCTATGCCAATCCGCTGACCTTGCTGCCGGGGAATGTGCCGATTCAGCAATGCCTCACCCGACTATTGCAACAGGGGCGCGAGTCGGTCATTTGTTATGTCGACATCGACAGCTTCAAACCCTTTAACGATATCTATGGATATGGGCGTGGGGATGAGGTGTTGCTGTGTCTGGCGCAATGCCTCAACGAACGCGTCGACCCGTCCCGCGACTTTGTCGGGCATATTGGAGGGGACGATTTTCTGTTGGTGCTCGGCCCGGAGGATTGGCGCAAACGGCTGAACCAATTGCTTGATGACTTCCAGAGCCAATGCCGACGCTTCTATCGCCCTGAGCACCTTGAAGCTGGTTGTTTTGTTGCACCGAATCGTCAGGGGATTCGTCAGGAGTTTCCGTTGCTGTCATTGTCCATTGGCGTGGTGCATTTGCATCCTGAAGCGTGTGCGCAACTGGATGCGAGCCAGTTGGCGGAGATGGCTTCGCAGGCGAAGCATCATGCGAAGAATGTTCCGGGGTATAGCGTGCATTTGATTGATAGCCTTACGGCTCCCAACCTTCACTCTCCGCAAATAATGGGGCAACGCTGAGCCCCAGACCACGTACCCCGTGAAAGCAGGGCTGGGTAGATTGACGCGACTAACTACTTACCTTGACCTAACCCAGCAAACAAAATCAACAACATCCAATGTTTACTTTAATTTTAATAGTCGCACTCACCACATGGTTCTATCTTCACTCGCTGCGCGTTCAAGGTCTTCCCTCCAGACATCTCTAGCCAAACGGTATACCTCTCTAAAAAAACAACGCGAACTATTTAATGAATACCACTCCTCCCTAGGCCAACTAGACGTCTCCCACTCATCAATTTCAAAGAGACTACTAAAATCATAATTTGAATCATCTAACGCTACTTCTAAGGCCTCAAGCAAAACCAGCTTATGCCTATACGAAAGGTATGGCAGGTTCAGACAATACTTCCTGATGAGGATCTCTCTATCCTCAGGAGCATTCGGATTATATACACCGAGCTCTAAGCCTCGAGTCTCCTCTCGGTCATAAACATCAAAAACGCCAATAAACCAAGTAAATCTTGGTTCGAAGCGCTCATTCAAATAGGGATCTTTCAGCATCATTTTTTCTCCGACGGGAAGCCTGTAAATGGCTCTTGCGTGTTTATCTCATCAAACTTAACTTCAAACCAGTCCATGTTCTCATTCAGTATCGGATTTTGCGGATCGTTCCTATTTGGTTTATATCCCCGCCCCGCTCCAGGCAACTCAAACCTAACTATCGGATTATCATTCTGATCCTTTCCCGTATGCCTGATTAAGCCATTTTTATCCCTAGTCATCGCCTTATTTAATGCACCCAAATGCATTCGCCAGTTATGAAACTGTGAGCTTGGATTTCCTCTGGGCGGTGTTGGGGTGATGCCAGTGTGAGGATCAGTACCGTCGATGGCTCGCTGCTTAACCGCCCTATCAGGAATTTCAGAGCTATGTTTTTTGACGGTGTGCATACCATAACGGTCTTCATATTCAGTTACCCGTCGCTTGGCGTTTTCCTCAGCTACCTCATCAATCCTCGCCCGCCGCTCCTGTGCTGTCATCTTTGGCAGAGGAGGCGCCCCCTCTTCGACGACCACGCGACCGGCTTCGTATCGCATCGAACGGCGCGGGGTCGGCGGCGGACAAGTACAACTCAACCCCAACGGATCCACCCACCCCGTCGGATTCGGCACGTACCGGTACTGGTTCAGCCCACCCGCCAGCTTCACCGGATCCGGCGTCAGGTACCGTCCCACGTCCGGGTCGTAATACCGGTGCCGGTTGTAATGCAGCCCGCTTTCGTCATCGAAGTACTGCCCCTGAAACCGCAGCGGCTGGTTCAGGTAGTCCTCGGTCGCGAGCTCCAGCGAGGTGACCTTGCCGTAGGCGCTGTATTTGGCTGACCAGACGATGTCGCCGCTGTAGTCAGTCAGTTCCTGCGGAGTGCCGAGGTGGTCGAGTTGGTAGTAGAACGGGCAGGCGCGTTTCGGGCCTTTGCCGTCGAGCATGGCCAGTGGGCGGAAGGTGCCGGGTTCGTAGATGAAGCTGCGGTGCTGTTCCTTGCTGCTTTCGGCGATCAGGTAGTCGCCTTGCCAGAAGAACTCGGTGGTCTGGCCGTCGACGGTTTTGCGGATGCGGCGGCCGAAGGCGTCGTATTGGTAGGTGGCGCTGGTGCCGTCGGGACGGGTGAGGCCGATCAGGCGGTGCTGGCTGTCGTAGCGGTATTCGGTGACGAGGGTTTGTGCGCGGCCGCGGCGCTCGCGGATCAGGTTGCCGAAGGCGTCGTAGTCGTAGTGGCGGTCGCCCTGCATCAACAGGCGGTTGCCTTTGATCTGTGTCGGGCCCGGACGGTCCTGCATCAGCAGGTTGCCGGCCGGGTCGTGGGCGAAGTTTTCCGGTACATCGTCGCGGGTGTGGCGCACGCGGATCAGCCGGTCGAGGGCGTCGTACGTGTAGCTGCGTTGGCCGTGGCGGGTGTCGGCGATGTGTTCGAGGTTGCCGTTGGCGCTGTAGGCAAAGTCGCGGCGGTACAGTCCGCTGCGCTGATGGCCTACCGCGTGGGCGCTTAACCGGCCCTGTTCGTCGTAGGCGTATTCGCTGAGCAGCAGGCCTTGCTGGCGCTGCTGTTCGCGGCCGTGCTGGTAGACGTGGCGGGTGAGCAAGGCGCCGTTGAGGTCGATCGCGGTCAGCGCACCACCTTTGGCGTAGTGGTAGTCGAGCTTGCTGTTGTCCGGCAGACGCATGCGAGTGAGCTGGCCGCAGGCATCGTAGGTGTAACGCAAGGTGCCCCAGCCCTGATGCTCGCGCACCAGCCGGTCCTGCAGGTCGTATTCAAAGGCCAGTGGGTGATCCTGGCCGTCATCGACGCCGATCAAACGACCGAGGCGGTCATAGCGGTAGCTGACCTCGACCCCGTCGGGCAGGGTTTTGAGCAGCAGACGCCCAGCAGCATCACGTTGATAGCCGGTGACCAGCGTCGAGCCGTCATCGCCGAACTCGGTCTTTTCCAGCAGGTGACCGTTGCGGTCGTAGGCGTACGCGGTGCGCCGGCCATCGAAGCCGGTTTCCTGTCGGATCAGTCCGGTGGGGGTGTAGTCCAGCCGATACTTTTCGCCGGACTCGTTCTCGATTTCCGTCAGCAGCAGCTGCGCATGGTCGTAGCGGTATTGCAGCCGGGTGCCGTCGGGATTGATCCGCCGGCTGACCAGGTGCAAGTCGTCGTCATACTCGTAACGGGTGATGCGCCCCAGTTCATCGCGTTCGGCGGTGATCTGGCCGTAGGCGCTGTAAGACCAGGCGCGGGTGGCGCCGGTAGGCAGCATCGTCTGAATCAGCCGGCCAACGGCGTCCCACGCCTGATGGGTGACCGCACCGTGTTCATCCTGCGAAGTAATCCGCCGCCCCAAAGCATCGTAGGAAAACTTCCGAACCCCACCGTCCGGCAGACTTTCCTCGACCAGTTGTCCGAGGTCGTTCCACACGAACACGTGCCGACCCGAATCCGGATAACGGATCGACAGCAACCGCCCCTGCGCGTCGTAGTGGTAATGGGTGACATGGCCGTCGGGATCGACCGTTTCGGTGATGTCACCCTGGGGATTGCGCCGGTACGTCCACACCGCATCGCCACGCGAACGGCTGTGCAGGAAACCGTTGCGGTACTCGTAGGACGTCGGCGCATCGTCCGGCGGAATCAGCGCGATCAGCCGACCGGCGTCGTCATAGCGGTACTCGGTAACCGCCCCCAGCGCATCCTGCTCGGCAACCAGCCGGCCCGCCGAATCGTAAGCCTTGAGCTGTTCGCCACCGTCCGCCGCGACCTGACGCACCAATCGCGCCGTGTCGTCGTGGACGTAAGTCTCTTCAGTCCCATCGACGTAATGCACGGTGACACGGCCGGCGTCATCCCAGACGTAGCGCGTGTCCATCTGCGAAAACGACGCCCAATGCCGCACGCAGCGCGCCGCCTTGCCGGAACGTTCCCACTCCCAAAAGAAACTCGCACCACCGCTCAACTGCCGTTGCAGGATGACGTGCTGATCGTCGTAGTCGTAACGCTCAGTCTCGCCGACCGCGTTGGACGCCTCGATCAATCGATGGCGAGCATCAAAGCGGTAACTGGCCAGCGTCTGCTCGGTGCGCCAGGCAGACTCCCGAAAAACCTGATAATCGACCGCGACCAGATGCGCCCGCTCATAGCGCAACAGCAGCGAACGGCCAGTCCCGTTATCCAGCCGCTGAACCCGGTCGGAAAGATCCCGATGCACCGTCAGACGATTGCCATACGCATCGCTAACAGCCGTCAGACGCCCAGCCCGAAAGTGATAAAACCGCGCCGCCTCACCCGCCAGCGCAACGATCAACTCCTCCGGCTCATCCCCGAGAAAGATCGCCGCCCGCGACAAGCTGTTGTGAATCGCCGGCCGCTCAACGCTCGGCAACGGAAACCGCGTCCGCCGGTTCTCATGGTCAACCCAGACCACCGCAGCGCCATCAACCTCCAGCCGATGCGCCAGCGAATGACTCCAGCCAAACCCCAGCCCGACATCAATCTCGGCCGCGCTATTGCGGTACAACCGACTGAACTCAAACGGCAGCAGCCCGTCGAGCACACCGTCAGTCAGCGTCAACAATTCCTCACCGGTGACCATCGACACCGGACACCCATTGGTACAGGTCAGCGGTGCACAATCGGCGCTGTCACCATTGGGGTTCTTCGCCTGATCCGGCGTGTCGTCGTGGTGCTCGTCTTTTTTCAGGGAAGCATTGCGCCGGGCATCCCAGCGCAGTTGCATGCGGCCCTTTTTCACCCCGGCGGCGATGCCTCGTGCGACGACGGTTTTGTACTGGTTCACGTAGCCGATGAAGGTGCTGACGATGCCGAACATCGCCTTCACCAGGCGCGCCATTGCCGACAGCAACTGAGCGCCACGCTCCGCCAGACGCAAGGTCAGATACGCAATCCCCGCCCCGGCACCGACAAAGGTCAGCACAACGCCGATCAACACATCGATCAGCAGTTGAACCACCACCATCGATACCGCCTCGGCGGTTTTCCCGGCAATCTCATTGGGAGGCAGCATTTCCAGCCAGAGGCTGGCAGTACGCAGCAACAAACACAGCGCCGCCTCGTCACTGACCAGTAACTGAAGCTTCTCCATCATTTCAGGCGCTGTTTCTGCCAGCGCGATCAGCTGTGCGGCGCCACTGCCCAACCGCTCGGCAAACTTTCCGGGTTCCTTGAGAATCTCCGACAGCAACCCGATGCTGTCCCACACCCCCTCGATCGCCGCCCAGCTCCCGGCCAGCATGCCGTTCCCGGCCGCAGTGGCCACCGACTGCGACCACTGCGGCTTGAAACCCTGCCACTCGCTGCGCAGCCAGCCATCCAGCTGCCGGGTCAGGCCATCGTAGGACTCGAAAAGCGCATCAACCTGCTGCTCGCTGGCCTCGCCGTGCACCACCACCCGATAAAACTTGCCCGCCTCACCGGTGAACAGTCCCCTGCCCTGAGCATCGAGGGTGACCGACTCGACTGCACCGCCCTCCACCGCCACCACATCGACAACGATGTCGCCCAACGGAATGTCGTACGCCGACTCGAACTTGCTCTCGATCTCCATCGGCCCGGATTCCGGGCATTGCACGATCGCAGAGGAGAAACGGTAGTCGTCAGTCGCAACCGCCGTGCTGTGCTCGCCGAAACGGATGATCCGCTCCATCCCCATCAGCGACGGCAGATCGGCCGCATGACTGACGCGGTCTGCCGAGCGACTGAGCCAGCGCCTGAGCTGTTCGCGATAGAGATCGAGGGTGCGGGGGAAGCTGTCGAGCTCTTGCTCGATGCGGGTGACGGCATCCATCAGCGCATTTCCATGCGCATGGCGAAACGAAAAACCGGGTCAAACATGTGCGTTCCCTCGCGCAAAAATCAGGCGAGGGACTTTGCGGGGGATCAATCAGAAAAGAAGTCAGGCGAGTAGGCAGAGGATGTAGGAGAAGTCTGTAACTGTTTTTTATCGAACTGCAGACGCAAAAACGGGGCGGGAGGTGTCCCTCACGCCCCGTTCACGGAACAGATGATTTGCTTATTGAGAGGCGTCCCGGCCGGCCAACTCTTTCAACTTGAGCTCCGCCAACGGATGCCCGGCCTTCGCGGCCATGGTCCACCAGCGAGCGGCTTCCGAAGGATCTGGCGCTTTGCTCGGTGTACCTGCAAGACTGATGACACCGACTTGATACGCCGCCTTGCCATCCCCGGCCAGCGCCGCCAGTCGCAATAACCGCACACCTTCTTCACGTGCGCCCAAACCAACCCCGCGAAACGTCAGGATGTGCCCGTAAAAACTTTGCGCGCCGACATCGCCCAGATTGGCCATGCGCGCAAACTGCCCTTCGAGCCAGCGCCAGCCGCGGGGCTGACGGACAAACCACGACCAGTGAAACAGCCTACGGGCCAGCCAGTAACTTGCCCGCGCCTTGAGTCGTAAAAACACTCAGGCCTCCGCCGATTCCGGGTACTCGTACTCAAAGACCCGCACCACTTCCGAGGCATGCCAGGAGGCGGCGGCAACACCGTCGGACGGCCCGGAAAAGCGCCCTAGACGCTCGACACATTCAAAGAAACCGGTGCGTGGCAGGCGGCTTGCACCCTGGCTGATCACCAGCGAGCTGCGCAACGGTTGTTCGGCTTTCGCGTCCAGTGCTGCGAGATGCTCCAGTGCAGCGGTCAATGTCTGCATGGCCGGCGTGGGCAGTTGCAGGCGTTCAAGCAAGGCTCGATAAGTCAAAAGATGGCGCTGCCTGCGCGCCTGATCCAGCTCCCCCAGCAATCCGTCCCAATGTTGACGACTGATGCGTACGCTCACGATTGTTCCCTCCACCCTGGCACCGTCAACTCCCAGGCCAGGCTGCGGCGAATCGCGGCGTCGGGCAGACGCTCGCCACTTTCAATCATGGCCAGGTAAGACGGGCTGATGCCTACCGTGCGGGCCAGCGCCTCGATGGCGATGCCCTTCCCTTCGCGCAAACTGCGTAACTGATCCAGACCTGGAAGAATCGGGTCCGGGGTGGCCGCAAGCGGCGCTGGAGCCGGTTGCGACGGTGCTTCGTTAATGCCTGCTGCTTTCAGTAGAGCCTGATACTGAGCCCATGGCAGAACCGCATATTCGGGTTCGCCATCGCGTGCAATTATCTGAATATCCATGACTACCCCGTAGGACAACAACACTTAGCGAGTCGGCACTTTTCCCTAGAAGTGTAATCCTAACAGCGGCCAAGGTCGTGGGGGGTATCTATCTGTGTACGAGGCTGTCGCGATTCAGGACTTTTTCGGCCCCTGAAGCTGAAGTTGCTCGGGCGTATCGGGCAAACGCTCGACCACTCTGAGCTTTTCCGGCGCCTGGCGCTGGCGCCACAGGCGGAAGGCATTCAGTTCATCGTCGAGGGTTTTCATCAGCCAGGCGAGGACGGCGATGTCATCGAGCATGCCGAACATGGGAATGAAATCCGGGATCGCATCCACCGGACTGAGGAAGTACATCAGACCGGCCACCACCGAAACGATCGCCTTGGCGCTGATCGCACGGTACTCGCCGCGCCAGTACGCCAGACACAGTGCCTGCAACAGACGCAAATCGTCCTTCAGTTTGCCGAGGC
Organism: Pseudomonas sp. B21-021; assembly: GCF_024749205.1. Taxonomy (NCBI): domain Bacteria; kingdom Pseudomonadati; phylum Pseudomonadota; class Gammaproteobacteria; order Pseudomonadales; family Pseudomonadaceae; genus Pseudomonas; species Pseudomonas sp. B21-021. Next base: position 1,901,675 of record NZ_CP087192.1, on the reverse strand, counting down.
GATTGCCTTGGGCGGCGCCTTTGCTGGCCACGGCGAACAACAAGGTCGGCAAGCGGCCTCGAGCCAGCAAGCGTCCGGCCAAAGGCAGGAATCGGGCGAAATTCCACGGCGCTTTCATTTATTTCTCCCGTTGAAATGTTATCCACACAAATTGTGGATAACCTTGTGAACAGAGCTGCATTTCAGCGCTGAGAGCCCCGTTTCATAAGGGCTGCGCTCAGATCGGGCGTTTTTTACTCACATAAAAAAACCCAATATTTCATTGACTTGGCGGCTCCGGGCGTCTAGCGCGGGCAACCTTAAAGTCTAGGACTGCCATGACCGGCATCGGTTCGGTCTGTTTACGCTGACCATCGTCCAGATGCAACAACGCCCCGCATAAGCGAGGCGTTGTTGTTGAGACCGGCGCAGATTACTTGGCGGCGGCGTCTTCTTTGGCTGGATCCTTGATGGCCAGCAGTTCCAGGTCGAAAACCAGAACCGAGTTGGCCGGGATTGCCGGGCTTGGCGATTGTGCGCCGTAAGCCAGATCGCTAGGGATGTACAGCTTGTACTTCTCGCCAACGTGCATCAGTTGCAGGCCTTCGACCCAACCCGGGATCACACCGCTGACCGGCAGATCGATCGGGCTGCCGCGCTCGACGGAGCTGTCGAATACGGTGCCGTTGGTCAGCTTGCCGGTGTAGTGAACGGTCACGACGTCGGTAGGCTTAGGCTGTGGGCCGTCGGCTTTCTTGACCACTTCGTACTGCAGACCGGAAGCGGTGGTGGTCACGCCAGCTTTCTTGCCGTTTTCTTCGAGGAATTTCTTGCCGGCGGCTGCCGACTCTTCGCTCATCTTGGCCATGCGCTCTTCGGCACGCTTTTGCAGCGCGGCGAAAGCTTCGACCAGTTCTTCATCTTTCAGCTTCTGTTCTTTCTTGCCGACGGCATCTTCGATGCCCTGGGCTACCGCTTTGGAGTCCAGATCATCCATGCCTTCCTGAGCAAGGCTCTTGCCCATGTTCAGGCCGATACCGTAGGAAGCTTTTTGCGCCGGGGTTTTCAGCTCTACGCTGGTCTGCGAATCACAACCCGCGAGTACCAGGCTAACCAGGGCAACCGCCGCCGCCAACCGATGCTGTTTCATGCTATTTCCTTGTTCATGCGCCGAAAGGGCAATCGAGTAAAGCCGCGAGCTTATCAGGCCGCCACGACCAATGGCTACCGGCATGAGAGCAGGAATCTTCCGATAAGTTCAGGGATTAAAAAGCATTTGGCGAAAGGCACGATGAAGCTTCTGTCATCTTTCGCCGACAGCGATTGATGCCGCTTCCCACAACACTTGGCGTAATGGCCACTTGCCGCACAGGACTCGGCTCAGGCATAACAGCGCAACAACTCGACAAGGATGTTCATCTTGCGCCTCTTATACCGTGTGCTGACGCTGATCGTGGTGCTGCTGGGACTGGTTCTGGCGGTGGTTCTTTACTATGTCGCCAATCCGAGATTGCCCTTCCCCGCACCCGCAAAACAGGTGCATTACCTGAACCAGTGGACTGAGCAAGAGCGCCAGATCTACTACTTCACTCCGCAGGGGACGCAGGTCAAAGGCCTTCGTTACGAATGGTTTCAGGCGCTGGAGCTGCCGTTCTCGCAGCAACGTTTTGCCTCCCCGGAATACCTCGCGCGCTTCGGATTTCTGATCGATCCGCAACAGAAAGCCACGCCGGACAACCCGGGCAATCTGCCGGTAGGTTTCGCCCGGCATCAGAATCCCGGCAGCTCCGAGCAATATCTCGACATCACTTGCGCGGCCTGCCACACCGGTGAACTGCACTTCAATGGCCAGGCAATACGCATCGACGGTGGCTCGGCCCAGCATGTGTTGCCTTCCAGCGTTCCTACATTGCGCGGTGGCAGTTTCGGACAGGCATTGGTCGCCAGTCTCACCTCGACTTACTACAACCCGTGGAAATTCGAGCGCTTCGCTCGCCAGGTGCTGGGCAACGACTATGACGCCCGCCACGAACAACTGCGCAAAGACTTCAAACGCTCATTGAACACCTTCATCAAAGTGGCCTGGAACGACACCCATCGTGGCCTCTACCCCACCGAAGAAGGCCCCGGCCGCACCGATGCGTTCGGGCGTATCGCCAACGCGACCTTCGGCGATGCGATCTCCCCGAGCAATTACCGCGTGGCCAACGCCCCGGTGGATTACCCGCAACTGTGGGACATGTGGACCTTTGACTGGGTGCAGTGGAACGGTTCGGCGCAACAACCGATGGCGCGCAATATCGGCGAGGCGCTGGGCGTCGGTGCCACCCTGAATTTTTTCGACGCCAACGGCCAGCCGCTGCAGGGCGATGAGCGCTATGCCTCCAGCGTACGTGTGCGTGATCTGCACAAGATCGAAGAAACCCTGCAAAGACTGCGACCACCGGCCTGGCCTGAAGAGGTGCTCGGCGTCGTCGACAAACCCTTGGCAGCCAAGGGGCGAGCCCTGTTCGCCGAGAATTGCGCCGGATGCCACGTCCCGCGTCAGACCCAGGAAGGCGAGCGCCGGGTGCAACATCTGCACATGCTCCCGGTGGACGTCATCGGCACCGACCCGAACGCCGCCAACAACATTGCCAATCACCGTTTCGACCTGACCGCCCTGCAATGGAACCCGGCGGAACTCGAACAGATGGACGTGAAGTTGCACCCCAAACCCAAGGAACCGCTGGACCTCAGCCAGCTGTCAGTGGCCAAGGGACTGGCTTACGTCACCGCCTTCGTGGAAAACCGTGCGTACCGTGAAGCGGGCGTCACCGCTGCCGAGAAACCACAGCTCGACGGCTTCGGTCTGCCGATTGGCGTTCGCGAAAAAGTCGCCTACAAGGCGCGTCCGCTTGCCGGCGTATGGGCCACGGCCCCGTTCCTGCACAACGGCTCGGTGCCGAGCCTTTATCAGTTGCTGTCGCCTCAGGACGAGCGCGCCACCACCTTCTATAAAGGCACCTTCGAATACGACCCGCGCCATCTGGGCTACCGCACCGAAGCCTTCACCAACGGTTTCCTGTTCGACACCCGCATCACCGGCAACCACAACAGCGGCCACGAATTCCGCGCCGGCGAGCGCGGCAACGGCGTCATTGGCCGACTGCTGCAGCCAGAAGAGCGCTGGGCGCTGCTGGAATACCTGAAAGTGCTGGGCGGCCCGCTGGAGGCGCAACTGCCATGATCTTCAATTCCTTCAAAAGACCTTCGATGCTGGCGCGTTTCTGGCTCTGGCTGGGACGGTTACTGGGCAAAACCCTGCTGATCCTGCTGGTGATCGGTCTGATCGGCTGGGCCCTGACCACCGCGTGGTTCGCCTGGCAGCACCGTGGCCCGGTGTCGGTACTGGAACAGATACCAGATGGCGAAGCCGCCATGACCCAGGACGTGATTCAGACCGCGGTGCGCATCATCGATCAGCACCGCGAAAGCACCCGCTACCTGCGCGATGCCCATGCCAAGGCCCATGGCTGCGTGAAGGCCGACGTGCAGGTGTTGCCGGATCTGGCTCAGGAATTGCGCCAGGGCGTCTTCAGCGAACCGGGCAAGCTCTGGAAAGCGACGATGCGCCTGTCCAACGGCAACGCCTATCCGCAATTCGACAGCATCCGAGATGCCCGAGGCATGGCGCTCAAATTGCTCGATGTGCCGGGCAAGCAGTTGCTGGGTGATCGTCAGGGGCTGCACGAGCAGGATTTCGTGATGTTCAGTCACCCGAACTTCTTTGTCAGCGATGTCGCCGAGTATCGTCAGAATGTGGCGGCGCAGGCTGACGGCAAGAAGGTCATGGCGTTTTTTCCGGGGTGGGATCCGCGCAGCTGGCAGATCCGGCATCTGTTCATTGCACTGGCGACCCTATCGCCACCGCCAGAAAGCCCGACCCGCACGACATACTTCTCGGTATCGCCCTACAAGTTCGGCAAGGCCAATGCCAAGTTCCGGGTAATGCCGGATCCGGAGCGCTGCCCCGCTTACACCTTGCCGAAACAGAACCAGGATCTGCCGAACTTCCTGCGCAGCGCGCTGAATCAACAGCTGTCGACTGACCGGATTCCGGCGTGTTTCGTGTTGCAGATCCAGCGACAGGACGCGAACAAGTACATGCCGATTGAAGACACCAGCATCGAATGGCGCGAACAGGACAGCCCATTCCAGACAGTGGCGAGGATCACCCTGCCCCCGCAGGACTTCGACACCCCGGCGCTGAACCTGCAATGCGACAACCTGTCGTTCAATCCCTGGTTCGGCATCGACGCTCATCGCCCGATTGGCGGGATCAACCGCTTGCGCAAAGCGGTGTATGAAGCGGTCAGCGATTACCGCCACAGTCGCAACTCGGCGCAATAGCAGCGCCAGAAACGAAAAAAGCGACCGTTAAAGGTCGCTTTCTCATGTTCAGGCCCGGCAAAAGCCAAATCCCGGACAGCAAAAAGCCCGCACCAGGCGGGCTTTCTGTGGTGATCTGGCGTTCAGTGTTCCAGATTACCGAATATGGCGCAGCGGACGGGACTCGAACCCGCGACCCCCGGCGTGACAGGCCGGTATTCTAACCGACTGAACTACCGCTGCGCGAAACGCTTGAAACGAATGGTGGGTGATGACGGGATCGAACCGCCGACATTCTGCTTGTAAGGCAGACGCTCTCCCAGCTGAGCTAATCACCCTTCGCTTCGTTACGGGGCGCATTATGCCACAGATTTTCGTAATGTGTTGATTTAATTGAAGTTTTTTTCAAATAAATCCGAAAACCGGTGAAACGACACATCCCGCATGTACAACTCGAGGCAGAAAAAAACCCGCCTTGGCGGGTTTTTCCGTGGTGACCTGGCGTTCAGTGGTCCAGGTTACCGAATATGGCGCAGCGGACGGGACTCGAACCCGCGACCCCCGGCGTGACAGGCCGGTATTCTAACCGACTGAACTACCGCTGCGCTAAACACTTGAAACGAATGGTGGGTGATGACGGGATCGAACCGCCGACATTCTGCTTGTAAGGCAGACGCTCTCCCAGCTGAGCTAATCACCCTTCGCTTCGGTGTGGCGCGCATTCTACGGAGCGACCCAACCTCTGGCAAGCACTTTTTTAATTAATTTTCTTAGCCCTTCCAAAGGCTTAGAGAAGGGTTGGCCTATGACCCGGCGAAGACAATAATGCCCCCCTTTGTATAAAGGAGAGACTCACCCCATGTGGTTCAAAAACCTGCTTATCTATCGCCTGACCCAAGACCTGCCTGTCGATGCCGAGGCGCTGGAAACTGCACTGGCCACCAAACTGGCGCGTCCATGTGCAAGCCAGGAGTTGACCACCTACGGTTTCGTCGCGCCGTTCGGCAAAGGCGAAGATGCTCCACTGGTGCACGTCAGCGGTGACTTCCTGCTGATCTCCGCCCGTAAAGAAGAACGCATCCTGCCGGGCAGCGTCGTGCGCGACGCGGTCAAGGAAAAGGTCGAAGAGATCGAAGCCGAGCAGATGCGCAAGGTCTATAAGAAGGAACGCGATCAGATCAAGGATGAAATCATCCAGGCTTTCCTGCCGCGCGCCTTTATTCGCCGCTCGTCGACCTTCGCCGCCATCGCGCCGAAACAGGGTCTGATCCTGGTCAACTCGGCCAGCCCGAAACGCGCCGAAGACCTGCTCTCCACCCTGCGTGAAGTGATCGGCACCCTGCCGGTTCGTCCGCTGACCGTGAAAACCGCGCCGACTGCCGTGATGACCGAATGGGTCACCACCCAGCAAGCCGCCCCGGACTTCTTCGTGCTGGACGAGTGCGAGCTGCGCGACACCCACGAAGATGGCGGCATCGTGCGTTGCAAGCGTCAGGACCTGACCAGCGAAGAAATCCAGCTGCACCTGAGCACCGGCAAGGTGGTGACTCAACTGTCGCTGGCCTGGCAGGACAAACTGTCGTTCATGCTCGACGACAAGATGACCGTCAAGCGCCTGAAATTCGAAGATCTGCTGCAGGATCAGGCGGAACAGGACGGCGGCGACGAAGCCCTCGGCCAACTGGACGCCAGCTTCACCCTGATGATGCTGACGTTCGGCGACTTCCTGCCGGCGCTGGTTGAAGCACTGGGCGGCGAAGAGACTCCGCAGGGTATCTAAGCCTCTGCGCAGTCTTTGGGTTATCTTCAAACGCCACCGCTTCGGTGGCGTTTTCACATAATAAGGAACAGGCCATGCGCGCACTGGCTGCACTGAGTCGTTTTGTCGGCAACACCTTCGCTTACTGGGTTCTGATTTTCGCGGTGATCGCGTTCCTGCAACCGGCCTGGTTCCTCGGCCTCAAAGGCGCGATCGTGCCGCTGCTCGGGCTGGTGATGTTCGGCATGGGCCTGACCCTCAAACTCGACGACTTCGCGGCCGTCGCCCGCCATCCGTGGCGTGTGGCCCTGGGTGTGGTCGCGCATTTCGTGATCATGCCGGGAATGGCGTGGTTGCTTTGCCAGATCTTTCATCTGCCGCCGGAAATCGCCGTCGGCGTGATTCTGGTCGGTTGCTGCCCGAGCGGCACCTCATCGAACGTCATGACCTGGCTGGCCCGTGGCGACCTGGCGCTGTCGGTGGCCATCGCCGCCGTCACCACCCTCCTCGCCCCGCTGCTGACCCCCGCGCTGATCTGGCTGTTGGCTTCGGCGTGGTTGCCGGTTTCGTTCATGGAGTTGTTCTGGTCGATCCTGCAAGTGGTGCTGCTGCCGATCATCCTCGGCGTGGTCGCGCAACGTGTGCTCGGTGACAAGGTCCGCCACGCGGTGGAAGTGTTGCCGCTGGTGTCGGTGGTCAGCATCGTGATCATCGTTGCCGCCGTGGTTGCCGCCAGCCAGGCGAAAATCGCCGAATCCGGCCTGCTGATCATGGCCGTGGTGATGCTGCACAACAGCTTCGGTTATCTGCTGGGTTATTTCACCGGACGCCTGTTCGGCCTGCCGCTGCCGCAACGCAAATCCCTGGCGCTGGAAGTCGGCATGCAGAACTCGGGGTTGGGGGCTGCGCTGGCCAGTGCGCACTTCTCGCCGCTGGCGGCGGTGCCGAGCGCGTTGTTCAGTGTGTGGCACAACATTTCCGGGGCGCTGCTTTCGACGTACTTCCGGCGGATGAGCGAAAAAGAAGACCGTGAAACGTTGGCGCAACAGGCGGCCGACTGATCCCGGATCAAGGCGCGGCGCACAATTTTAGGTAGTATGTGCGCCACGCGGGGACGACCCTGCGGCTCAATCGAGTTTTCAATCTGGGGACGGCCCCGTCAATCGATGGAGGTCTTTCATGTCCTGGATCATTCTGTTTTTCGCCGGCCTGTTCGAAGTCGGCTGGGCCGTCGGCCTGAAGTACACCGACGGTTTCACCCGTCCGCTTCCGACCGTTCTCACCGTTGCCGCCATGGCGGTCAGCCTTGGCCTGCTGGGCCTTGCGATGAAGGAATTGCCGCTTGGCACGGCTTACGCGATCTGGACTGGCGTCGGCGCCGTGGGCACGGTGATTGCCGGGATCATCCTGTTTGGCGAATCGATGGCGTTGATTCGCCTGGCCAGTGTGGCGTTGATCGTCACCGGATTGATCGGGCTCAAGGTCAGCGCCTGAGCCGTTGCCGCCATCCGTCAGGGATGGCGGCTTTCCAACCAACTACCTGACAGTCCCGCGCAACTCCCCGACCAACGCCTGCAACTCCGCAGGCTTCGCCGCTTCAACGGCGACCGGCGAACCCGCCACAAGCGTCACCCGCGACCACAACCGGTGAAAGAAACCTTTATCGGGATCGCGACTGAAGAAACTCCCCCACAACCCCTGCAACGCCAGCGGAATCACCGGTACTGGCGTCTCCTCGAGAATCCGCGTCAGCCCGCCCTTGAACTCGTTGATCTCGCCATCGGCGGTCAACTTGCCTTCCGGGAAGATGCACACCAACTCACCGTCCTTCAGATACTGGGCAATCCGGGTGAAGGCCTTTTCGTAGATCTGAATGTCTTCCTGGCGTCCGGCGATAGGAATCGTCCCCGCTGTGCGGAAGATAAAGTTCAGCACTGGCAGGTTGTAGATCTTGTAGTACATGACAAAGCGAATCGGCCTACGCACCGCGCCGCCGATCAGCAAGGCATCGACGAACGACACGTGGTTGCACACCAGCAACGCCGCGCCCTCATCGGGAATCGCCTCAAGGTTGCGATGCTCGACGCGGTACATGGAATGGCTGAGCAGCCAGATCATGAAACGCATGCTGAACTCGGGGACGATCTTGAAGATGTAGGCGTTGACGCCGATGTTCAGCAGCGACACCACCAGGAACAACTGCGGAATCGACAGCTTGACCACGCTCAACAACACGATGGTGACAATCGCCGAAATCACCATGAACAGCGCGTTGAGAATGTTGTTGGCGGCAATCACCCGCGCCCGCTCGTTTTCGGCGGTGCGCGACTGGATCAGCGCGTACAGCGGCACGATGTAGAAACCGCCGAAGATCCCGAGGCCCAGCACATCAAGCAACACCGCCCAGGCATGGCCGAAACTCAGTACTTCGGTCCAGCTATGGCCAACAGCGCTTTCTGGAATTCCACCGGAGTGCCACCACAGCAAAAGCCCGAAAACGGTCAGGCCGAACGAGCCAAACGGCACCAGGCCGATCTCGACTTTGCGTCCGGATAGCTTTTCGCACAGCATCGAACCCAGCGCGATACCGACCGAAAACACGGTAAGAATCAGGGTGACCACGGTTTCGTCGCCGTGCATCCATTCTTTGGCGTAAGCCGGGATCTGCGTCAGATAAATCGCCCCGACGAACCAGAACCACGAGTTGCCGACAATCGAACGCGACACCGCAGGCGTCTGCCCCAGGCCGAGTTTCAAGGTCGCCCACGACTGACTGAAGATGTTCCAGTTCAGGCGCATTTCAGGGGTCGCCGCTGCGGCGCGGGGAATGCTGCGACTGGCCAGATAACCCAGCACGGCGATGCCGACTATCGCGGCGGACACCACCGGCGCGTAATTGGCCGACGACATCATCACCCCGGCGCCGATGGTCCCGGCCAGGATCGCCAGGAACGTGCCCATTTCCACCAGCCCGTTACCGCCGACCAATTCGTCTTCGCGCAATGCCTGCGGCAGGATCGAATATTTCACCGGCCCGAACAGCGCCGAGTGCGTGCCCATGGCGAACAGCGCCACCAGCATCAGCGACAGGTGATCGAACAGGAAGCCGACGGATCCCACGGCCATGATGGCGATTTCTGCCAGCTTGATCAGACGGATCAACGCGTCCTTGGCGAATTTTTCCCCGAACTGTCCGGCCAATGCCGAAAACAGGAAGAACGGAAGGATAAACAGCAGCGCACACAGGTTGACCCAGATGGAGCGGTCACCTTCGATGGTCAGCCGATAGAGAATGGCGAGGATCAGCGACTGCTTGAACACGTTGTCGTTGAACGCGCCCAGCGACTGGGTGATGAAGAACGGCAGGAAGCGCCGGGTGCGCAGCAGGTTGAACTGTGAGGGGTGACTCATCTTCCGTGTGACCCTGTTGTTTTTGGAAAGAGAAGGTAGCGAGTGGCCTGGCTACGCTTATAAGAATCTCGAACCGCGATCCAGGCCACACATTACCTAATCTTTGCAGGTTATTTCTTCAAACCTGCAATGCACGGTGAAACAAACAGCTCGCCGCGCCACGCACCTTGCAGCGTGCGCTTGCCGACGATCAGCCACATCACCGCCAGCAACGTCACCAGTACACAACCGGCCACACTGAAGAACGTCAGGTGCAACGTGCTGCCCAGTTTCAGGGTTGCCAGCGAATACACGCCCAGCGGGAAGGTAAATCCCCACCAGCCGAGGTTGAACGGGATGCCGTCACGCAAGTAGCGCAAAGTGATCAGCAGCGCCATCAACATCCACCACAGACCGAAACCCCACAGCGTGATCCCGGCGACCAGCCCCAGCCCCGAAGCCATCTCGCCGATGCCTGGCAAGCCGTTGGCCGCGAAGATCGCCGGGGCATCGCCGCCCAGCAGCAACATGCCCAAGGCTCCGGTCCCGATCGGGCCGAGAGCCAGCCAGCTCGACGCCGCCATGTTTTCGTGGGGCAGTTTGTGCAAGGCCATGCGCAACAACAGGATGGTCAGGATGCTGAACGCCACCGGCAGGGAAAAGGCCCACAGCACATAGCTGGTCACCAGCACCACCAGTTGCGAGTGCGCATCGGCGAGATGCGGCGCCAGCAGTCCACCGCTGGCCGCCGCCACTTCCGCGGCCACCACCGGCAGCAGCCAGACGGCGGTCATCTGATCGATGCTGTGTTCCTGACGGGTAAACATCATGTAGGGAATCAACACACCGCAGGCCAGCGACATCGCCACGTCCAACCACCACAACACCTCGGCCAGCTGAATCACCCCGTCGCCCCAGCGCGGCAGACCGAACAGCAGAAAGCCGTTGATGATGGTCGCCAGACCCATGGGAATGGTGCCGAAGAACATCGAAACCGTGGAGTGGCCGAAGATCCGCCGCGCTTCGTCGAAGAACAGAATCCAGCGCGCGGCGTAGGCAGCGGTAAACAGCACGAACAACAGAATGTTGAACAACCACAGCCCTTCGGCCACGGCGTGCAGGCCGGGAATGGACACCGGCAATTGCGCCAGCGCCAACGCCAGCACGCCGGTGCCCATGGTCGCGGCGAACCAGTTCGGGGTGAATTGGCGAATCACTTCACGCGGGTGCTGAAGCTGACTGAATGGCTTGATGCCGGGTTTGGCGCTGTTGGGGCAAATCATCATGAACTCCTGTCCTCAGGTGAGGTTGAGCTCATGGTAGAACCGAATCGAATATCTATATAACGGGTAATATCTCTAACTGTTATCTGTTTTGCAGATATGCAGTCAAACACTGCCTTCGGTTTCGATCACCAGAATCCGCGCCGCGCCCTGAGGATGAGCGACGTGTTCAGTGCCGATGGACGCGTAGAAGATGTCACCGACATCGAGCAAGGCTTGTTTCTCCTCGCCCTCTTCGCGGTAGTGCATGAGCACCTGACCGTCGAGCACCACAAACACTTCTTCACCATCATTGACGTGCCATTTGTACGGCTGATCAGTCCAGTGCAGGCGCGTGGTGATGCCGTTCATGTTGGCGATGTCGAGCGCGCCCCAGGCGCGCTCGGCGGTGAAGGTCTTGCTGCGGATAATCTTCATGCGTTGATCCGTGAGAAGAATGGCCTGGCCAAGGCTAACCGAATCCAGAGTTGTTATGGAGCGCTGCAGGTCTTGGTCGCTTGCGCCCGGAAACTCATCAGCAGCGCACCAACCGCCAGCACGATCAGCACCGCACCATATACATCGGTGGTGGCCAGCAGGCCCACGCTGTGGGTGAAGTGCCCGGCCAGCAACGCCGGCAGGCAGAACGCCAGGTAACTCAGCACATAAAACGCCGACATCAAACCAGCCCGCTCATGAGGCAATGCCAGCGGCACCAGGCTGCGCACCGCACCGAGAAAACCCGAGCCAAAGCCACAACCGGCCACTAGCGTGCCAAAGAAGAACAGCGACAGACTGGCGCTGTGCACGCCCAACAGAATCAGCACAATGCCGGCCGGCAACAGACTCGCCCCGAGTTGCAGCGCCCGGGAGGCAGGACGATTGCGCAACGTGAAGATCATCAACGCACCGGTCACGGTCAGTGCCGCCACGGTCGCGCCGCCAATCAGGTTGGAGGTGGAGCCGGTGGCCGTGCGCACCAGCGACGGTGCCAGCGAGGCATAAAAACCGCCGAGCGCCCAGGTCGCGGTGTTCAACGGCAACACTCGCCACAGCGTCGAACGCGCCTGAACCGGCACATGCAGGGTCGGCCGCAACGAGGCCCACGCCCCGGCCTGCGGCGAAACGCTTTCCGGCAGGCGCCAGACATAAATGCCCTGCAACACAAACAGCGCGAGCAGCAACCAATAGGTCAACTGCAACGGCGCCGGAGCGAACTCGGCCAGCAAGCCGCAACCCATGCCGCCCAACGCCATGCCCAGCAAAGGCGCAACGCTATTGATCAACGGCCCCTGCTGGCGATCAGTGTCCAGCAGCGTCGCGCTCAACACGGCGGTGGCCATGCCGGTGGCGAAACCTTGCAGCACTCGCGCGCCGATCAACCAGCCCACGCTGTCGGCGTAGATAAACAGCAGCATCGCCAGCGCATTGAGCGTCACGGCGGCGAAGATCACCGGTTTGCGTCCCAGGTGATCCGACAGCGAACCGACCGTCAGCAACGCGGCCAGAAGACTGAGGGCGTAGACGCCGAAAATCAGGGTCAGTACCGCTGCCGAAAAATACAGCTGATCCTGATACAGGTGGTACAACGGCGTCGGCGCAGTGGAAGCGGCAAGAAAACTCAGTAAGGTAATCGCCAGAAACCACAGGCTGGAACGGTGGGAAGCAAGGCTGGTCATGGGCACACTCCGCAAAAGCTAATTTTTTGCTTTTGCGGAGTGTGCTCTTGGCTTGCGCTTAAAGCAAATTCTTTGTGTTAAGGTCTGCCGCATGGCTATTAAAGAAGGTTTACGCCCCGGCGGTCGCAGTGCCCGGGTGCAGGAGTCGATTCACTCGGCGGTCCGCGCTCTTCTGCAAGAACAGGAGCGCTCGACGGTGACCGTCCCGCAGATCGCGGCGCGCGCCGGGGTGACGCCGTCGACGATTTATCGGCGCTGGGGAGATCTGGCGGCCTTGCTCGCGGACGTCGCCCTCGCCCGCATGCGCCCCGACAGCGAGCCGGCTGAAACCGGCAGCCTGCGCAGCGATATCCGCGCGTGGGCGGAACAATATCTCGACGAAATGAGCTCGGAACCCGGTCGCAATATGATGCGCGACGTGCAGGCGAGTGCGACGCCGGGCTATTGCGTGACGATCATCGGCGCGCAATTGCAGACCATCATCGAGCGCCACCCCGAGGAGCCGGCGCCGAGCGTGGATCGGCTGATCAATCTGGTGGTGTCCCCGGTGGTGTTCCGCATTCTGTTTTCGGCAGCGCCGCTGGAAGTCGAAGAACTGCACCGGCTGATCGACATCGCGCTCAAACCGGACTGACCACAGAACTGCCCGGTTCTGTTCCTGCGACACCCCGCCGCGCCACGACCTTGGTCGACACTGACTAACCGCCGCGCCCGTGCGAGACTGTCTGACCGGGCGCGAGTCCGGTCGTTTTCTGTCGGGAGTGTTCCATGTCGTTGTCCACCGGGCTGATCGCCGCCGTCGCCCTGGCCTATATGGCCATCATGTTCGCCATCGCCTTCTACGGCGACCGTCGCAGCACACCGCTGCCGCCACGGGTGCGTGCCTGGGTGTACAGCCTTTCGCTGGCTGTTTATTGCACCAGTTGGACATTCTTCGGCGCGGTCGGCCAGGCCGCCGAACAACTGTGGTCGTTCCTGCCGATCTACCTGGGGCCGATCCTGCTGCTGCTCGGTGCACCGTGGGTGCTGCAGAAAATGGTGATGATCAGCAAACAGGAGAACATCACCTCCATCGCCGACTTCATTGCCGCCCGCTACGGTAAATCCCAGTCGTTGGCGGTGGTCGTCGCGCTGATCTGTCTGGTCGGCGTCCTCCCCTATATAGCCTTGCAGCTCAAAGGCATCGTCCTCGGCGTGAACTTGCTGATCGGCGCCGGCGCCGACGCCATGGGCACCCGCGCCCAGGACACCGCGCTGATCGTGTCGCTGGTGCTGGCGCTGTTCACCATCGTTTTCGGTACGCGCAACCTCGATGCCACCGAGCACCACCGGGGCATGGTGCTGGCGATTGCTTTCGAGTCGCTGGTCAAACTGTTCGCCTTCCTTGCCGTCGGCGCCTTCGTCACCTATGGGCTGTATGACGGTTTCGACGACCTGTTCAATCAGGCAATGCTCGCGCCGCGTCTAGAGGAATACTGGAAAGAAACCATCAACTGGCCGTCGATGGTGGTGCAGACCGGCGTGGCGATGATGGCGATCATCTGCCTGCCCCGGCAGTTCCACGTGACGGTGGTCGAGAACATCGACCCGCAGGATCTGCGTCTGGCCAAATGGGTGTTCCCGGCCTACCTCGCACTGGCCGCGTTGTTTGTCGTCCCGATCGCCTTGGCCGGTCAGATGATGCTGCCCAGCTCGGTCATCCCCGACTCCTTCGTTATCAGCCTGCCATTGGCCCAGGCCCATCCGGCACTGGCGATGCTGGCGTTTATCGGCGGCGCTTCGGCGGCCACCGGCATGGTGATCGTGGCGAGTGTGGCGCTGTCGACCATGGTCTCCAACGACATGCTGTTGCCGTGGCTGCTGCGCCGCAACAATGCCGAGCGCCCGTTCGAAGTGTTCCGCCAGTGGATGCTCTCGGTGCGTCGGGTCAGCATTGTGGTGATTCTGTTGCTGGCTTACGTCAGCTACCGCTTGCTCGGCTCGACCGCGAGCCTGGCGACCATCGGCCAGATCGCTTTCGCGGCGGTCACTCAACTGGCCCCGGCGATGCTCGGCGCGCTGTACTGGAAACAGGCCAACCGGCGTGGTGTATTCGCCGGTCTCGCCGCCGGTACGTTTCTGTGGTTCTACACCTTGATCCTGCCGATCGCTGCACGCAGCCTCGGCTGGTCGCTGGACAGTTTCCCCGGCCTCGCCTGGCTGCACAGCAATCCGCTGAACCTGCCGATCACCCCGCTGACCCAAGGTGTGGTGCTGTCGCTGGCGGGCAACTTCACGTTGTTCGCCTGGGTCTCGGTACTGTCGCGCACCCGGGTGTCGGAGCACTGGCAGGCCGGACGTTTTATCGGTCAGGAAATCAGCGCACGTCCGAGCGCGCGCTCGATGCTGGCGGTGCAGATTGATGACTTGCTGCAACTGGCGGCGCGGTTTGTCGGTGAAGAACGTGCGCGGCAGAGTTTCATCCGCTTCGCCTACCGACAGGGCAAAGGCTTCAACCCGAATCAGAACGCCGACGGCGAATGGATCGCCCACACCGAGCGATTGCTGGCGGGTGTCCTTGGCGCCTCTTCGACGCGAGCTGTAGTAAAAGCCGCCATCGAAGGTCGGGAAATGCAGCTGGAGGACGTGGTCCGGATCGCCGACGAAGCGTCGGAAGTGCTGCAGTTCAACCGTGCGCTGCTGCAAGGCGCCATCGAAAACATTACCCAGGGCATCAGCGTGGTCGACCAGTCGCTGAGACTGGTGGCCTGGAACCGCCGCTATCTGGAGCTGTTCAACTATCCGGACGGCTTGATCAGCGTTGGCCGACCGATCGCTGACATCATTCGCCACAACGCCGAACGTGGCTTGTGCGGCCCCGGCGAAGCGGAGGTCCACGTCGCCCGGCGCCTGCACTGGATGCGTCAGGGCCGAGCCCACACTTCCGAGCGGCTGTTCCCCAACGGCCGGGTGATCGAGCTGATCGGCAACCCGATGCCCGGCGGCGGTTTCGTCATGAGTTTCACCGACATCACCGCGTTCCGCGAAGCCGAACAGGCCCTGACCGAAGCCAACGAAGGGCTGGAGCAACGGGTCAGCGAACGGACTCAGGAACTGTCGCAACTCAACGTCGCGTTGACCGAAGCCAAGAGCAACGCCGAGGCGGCCAACCAGTCCAAGACCCGCTTCCTTGCCGCCGTCAGCCACGACTTGATGCAGCCTCTGAACGCCGCGCGGCTGTTCTCCGCCGCCCTCTCCCATCAGGACGACGGCCTGAGCGGCGAAGCGCAGAAACTGGTGCAGCATCTGGACAGTTCGCTGCGTTCGGCCGAAGACCTGATCAGCGACCTGCTGGACATTTCCCGCCTGGAAAACGGCAAGATCAACCCGGATCGCAAGCCGTTCGTGGTCAATGAGTTGTTCGATATTCTCGGCGCGGAGTTCAAGGCACTGGCCCAGGAACAGGGCTTGAGTTTCCGGGTACGCGGAAGTCAGTTGCGCATCGACAGCGACATCAAGCTGCTGCGGCGCATTCTGCAGAACTTCCTCACCAACGCGTTCCGCTACGCAAAAGGCCCGGTGCTGCTGGGCGTGCGTCGGCGAAAAGGTGAAATCTGTCTGGAAGTGTGGGATCGCGGGCCGGGGATTCCTGAGGACAAACAGCAAGTGATCTTCGAGGAATTCAAACGCCTCGACAGCCACCAGACCCGCGCCGAAAAAGGCCTGGGCCTGGGCTTGGCGATCGCCGATGGCCTGTGCCGCGTGCTCGGCCATACCTTGCGCGTGCGCTCATGGCCGGGGCGCGGCAGCGTGTTCAGTGTCCGCGTGCCGTTGGCCAAAGCGCAGACCGTGCAGGCGCCGGCGGCGGTGGAAATCAATGGCAAGTTGCACAGCGGCGCGCAGGTGCTGTGCATCGACAACGAAGACAGCATTCTGATCGGCATGAACAGCCTGCTCACGCGCTGGGGCTGTCAGGTCTGGACCGCGCGCAACCGCGAAGAATGTGCGGCGCTGCTCGACGACGGCGTGCGCCCACAATTGGCATTGGTCGACTATCACCTCGATCACGGCGAAACCGGCACCGATCTGATGGCCTGGTTGCGCACAAGGCTGGGTGAGCCGGTGCCGGGCGTAGTGATCAGCGCCGACGGGCATCCGGAAACGGTGGCGCAGGTGCACGCGGCGGGACTGGATTACTTGGCCAAACCGGTGAAACCGGCGGCGTTGCGGGCGTTGTTGAGTCGCTATTTGCCGCTCTAGCAGAGCGGCTTATTCAGGCAGTTCGACCAACCCGTCGGCGTCGGTCATTGCGCGCTCCAGCAGATCCGCCGGCAGGCTTTTGCTGGCTCGTGCGCCGAGCAGCTTGAGCTGTTCGCTGCGGCTGACCAGGTTGCCCCGCCCTTCCGTCAGCTTGTTGCGCGCCGCGCTGTAGGCTTTGTCCAGTTGCTGTAGACGATTGCCGACTTCATCCAGATCCTGAATGAACAACACGAACTTGTCGTACAGCCAACCGGCACGCTCGGCGATTTCCCGGGCGTTCTGGCTCTGGCGTTCCTGCTTCCACAGGCTGTCGATGACTCGCAGCGTCGCCAGCAATGTGGTCGGGCTGACGATCACGATGTTGCGGTCGAAAGCCTCCTGGAACAGCGTCGGCTCGGCCTGCAACGCGGCGGAAAACGCCGCTTCGATGGGCACGAACAGCAAGACAAAATCGAGGCTGTGCAAACCTTCCAGACGCTTATAATCCTTGCCGGCCAGGCCTTTGACGTGGCTGCGCAGGGACAGCACGTGCTGCTTCATGGCGATCTGGCCGATGGCCTCGTCGTCCGCCGCGACGTACTGCTGATACGCGGTGAGGCTGACCTTGGAGTCGACCACCACTTGCTTGTCGCCCGGCAGGTAGATGATCACGTCCGGCTGGAAACGCTCGCCGTCCGGGCCCTTGAGATTGACCTGGGTCTGGTACTCGCGGCCCTTCTCCAGCCCGGCGTGCTCAAGCACACGCTCGAGAATCAGTTCGCCCCAGTTGCCCTGGGTTTTCTGGCCCTTCAGGGCGCGGGTCAGGTTGGTCGCTTCGTCGCTGAGGCGCAGGTTCAGTTGCTGCAAACGCTCCAGTTCCTTGGCCAGCGAGAAGCGCTCGCGGGCTTCGGCCTGATAGCTTTCCTCGACGCGTTTTTCGAACGACTGGATGCGTTCTTTCAAAGGATCAAGCAACTGCCCGAGGCGTTGCTGGCTGGTTTCGGCGAAGCGTTGTTCGCGCTCATCGAAGATCTTTCCGGCCAGTTCGGCGAACTGGGCGCGCAGCTCGTCGCGGGAACCTTGCAGGTCATCCAGGCGTTGTTGATGGCTTTCCTGTTGCTCGCGCAATTCGGCATTCAGCGAAGCCGTCTGGGCGTCCAGGCGCCGCAATTCAGCTTCCTTGTTGGCGCGTTCGAGGTTCCAGGCGTGGGCAGCGTCACGGGCGTCATCGCGCTCGATCTGCAACAGTTCGACTTCCCGGCGCACGGCCGCGAGATCCGCTTGTTTGGCGGCATTGGCCTGGCCGAGGTCGGCGATTTCATCGCGGCTGGCTTCAAGTTGTGCAGTGAGGCCGTCCTGGGCCATCTGCGCCATGGCCAGCCGCTCCTCGAGCAACGCGACTTCAGACTGGTTCTGACTGGCCCGGCGTTGCAGTTGCCAGGCCAGTGCCAGCAGCGGCACGGCTGCGCCTGCCAGCCCCAGCAGGATGCTGGTCAAGTCCATCCCCATAGTGATTCCCGCCGATCCGATAAAGCCTGAAGGTTAACCAAGGCGCCAGGTCTTGGACAGCTCAGTCTTCGATCAGGCCGAGTTCCTGTTGCGCGCGGCGGTCACCGGCGCGGGCGGCCTGGCGCAGCAGGTCCTGGCCGATCCGGCGATCCCGGGCATTGCCGCACTCGCGGCACATCAACTGACCGAGACGACTTTGCGCGGCGACCACCCCTTCCCGGGCCGGTTGCTTGAGCAGGCGGCCGGCGAGATGCTTGGCATTCTGGCTGTCGCCCAGGCGCGGGCTGTCGAGCAGCCATTCGGCCACGCGCACGGAAAATCGCTTGGGAGCGGTAACACGAGGGGGTTGGGAGGTAACAGATTCTGGAGCTGAACGAAACTTCATAAAGCACTGTGGGACAGATCGGAAGGCGCGCCACTCTACTCTTTTTTTCGCACAGGTAAAGTCGAAAAAAACCCGGCACGCCCGTGCTAGAGCAAGCGCTCGGGACAATCCACAGAAGCTGTGGATAACTCAGTGGACAACCGTCCTCCAGTCGCCGCAAAGCCTTGTGAAATGGGGCTCGCAGTCAAACTGACGATTTTTTCACCAGTTAAAAAAAGCGATGTTTTTCATTGACTTAAACTTTCGATGCAGGCAGCCATCGGGGTCAGGATCGTTATGACAGCGCCGTTACAGTCTGCGCAACTAATGTGCACAAGTACCTGTTACGCGGTTATATCGATGCGCCTTTTCGGGTCGTTTTGGCATTCGGACTGGGGATAAGCCCCTGCGCCGAGCTTCAGCGCCGGTCATGTCGTGGCGACCGACGGTCATGATGTGAGCCAGATCGGGGCAGACTCGGGGCCTGGACAATGTCCCCGGAGTTTTTTTGATCATCGGGTTTGCCTTCTGCGGTTCGTTCCGTTAGTATCCGCGGCGTTAGTACCAAGCTGAAAGTCAATTCCGGTCGAACACACCCCCACGGTCAAGTTTCTCTCACAGAGACCTTCACTGAAAAAAGCGGGATCGACCCCTCGATGGTTTCCAGGTAAATCTTGCGACGACACAGCCTTTGAATCGAATGCAAAGGGTGTTGCGAAGACCACTTACTCTGACCGAACCAACCTGCAAATTGATCAGGATCTTCACCCCGGGCCCAGAACCTCTGCCCTCGATGTGTTGCCTGTCCTCCTAAGTACCTACCTGCCAGCCCAAGCGCGCCAACTTTTATAGCGCTCGAACTGGCTGCCTTGTTCCAGTCGGGTTCTTCGTTCGACCAATGGTGGTTGACGTTACTGGAACGTTTTAACGTTGCACGGTTCTTATCCGTGTCATTTGTAGGAACACCTAATAACTATGTCGACTCAAATCCAGACTCAGGATGCCATTCGCACCCTAACCAACGCTTTTGCTCCAATGAACTGCCTGATCATGGCCGCTCGCAAAGGCTGCTTCAGCTTCACCGTGGTCAATGAACACGGGATCGCCCGCCACAGCGAGC
Organism: Pseudomonas sp. B21-021; assembly: GCF_024749205.1. Classification (NCBI taxonomy): domain Bacteria; kingdom Pseudomonadati; phylum Pseudomonadota; class Gammaproteobacteria; order Pseudomonadales; family Pseudomonadaceae; genus Pseudomonas; species Pseudomonas sp. B21-021. The sequence continues at coordinate 1,882,024 of NZ_CP087192.1, read as the reverse complement.
GTCTGTACCCCGATCAATACTCCACCGCCGAACCGCTGCAGGCCGTGATTGATCGCACCCGTCAGGCATTGATCGCCTGAGAGGCCGAAATGGCTGCAAAAGCAAAAGCCCCGCTGAGAATGCGGGGCTTTTTATTGCCCGATGTTTCACTTCTGCCACTTTCTGCCTAATCACTAACCGATATAACGGTTATAACGCCTCGCCGGAAATATTTTAAAAACAGGCCTTTACGTCGCGAATATGACACTACACTTCAACTTAAGCGGCGTGATCCGCTTCCGGCGAGCCTGAGTCGATCCACAGCTGCCAAGCTCCCCTTCAGGTCTCGCCGCCCGATAACAAGATCCGAGGGTTTTATGGGTATCGCTGCCAGCGAACTGTGCCGCTATGTGATCCGTCCTACGCTGATCTACCTGGGACGCCACTGCGCAACTGCCGAATCCCTTCTGCTGGGCATTGCCGCCAGCCAGTCCGCCCTCGGTTCCGCCCTGCATGACCGCCGTGGCCACGGCCTGTACCGGATTGCCGAACACCGTCACCAGGCCCTCTGGGATCATTACCTGGCGCTGGATCCGGAACGCGCCAGCCTGGTTCGCGGCCTTGCCAGCCAGCACGCTTTCCTCAGCGGCCCGCACCTCGAACTGACCGTCAACCTGCGTTACGCCACGGCCATCGCCTGGCTGCTGGTGGAAGAACAAAACCCCGTCCTCCCCGAGCCGGATGATCTGCTGGGCATGGCGCGCATCTGGCGTCAGACCTTCCAGCCTCAAGGTCGTCTGCGCGATTTCACCTGCGCCTGGCAAACCTGTGTTTCACCGCTGAATCAGGTCGCTTGCTGACCCACCGGTTTCGCAACATCGCCTAACGAGCAGCGAATCTGGTCGGATTGTCCTACAAAACCGCTCTAACTCAAGGCATACGGACTATAGCGCTGGGACGAAAATGTTGGTAATTTTCGCCCCGGTGATCACCAGGAGTTCTAATAATGAAAAAAGTCATGCTCAAAACCACCCTTAGCCTTGCCGTAACCGTGGCATCCACCCAGATCTTCGCAGCTGGCTTTGCCATCAACGAACACAGCATCAGCGGGATGGGGACTGGGTACGCCGGGCGATCTTCTTCTGCCGACGACGCAAGCACTGTTTATGGCAACCCTGCCGGCATGTCGCGCATCACGCGCGAACAAGTCACCGGTGGCGTTGCATTCCTCGACGCAAAAACCGATATCAGCGACGCCAGCTCCAGCCCGAACGGCGGCAGCAACAAAGGCGACATGGTGCCCTTCACCTCCGTACCTATGGGCTACTACGTCAAGCCGATCGACGAGCATTGGGCATTCGGTCTGGGTGTGTACGTACCCTTCGGCCTGATAACCGACTATGAAAACGGCTTCGCCGGCCGTTACTTCGGCAGCAAGTCAGAAGTCAAGATCATCACCTTCCAGCCAACCGTCAGCTACAAGTTCAACGATGTCGTGTCGATCGGTTTCGGTCCGACCATCAACCGCATCGACGGCTCGCTGGAATCCAACCTGTCGATCACTCAGGCAGCGCCGGACGGCAAGGTCAAGATCAAGGGCGACGACACCGCACTGGGCTACAACATCGGCGTGCTGGTACAGGCTACCGACAGCACTCGCCTGGGTCTGACCTATCACTCGAAAGTCGACTACAAGCTCGAAGGCAACACCAAGGTCAACTACGGTGTGCTGGGCGCGATCGGCCTGGGTGCGAACCAGAAGTACGACGCTTCGCTGAAGATCACCACGCCTGAATCCGTGGACCTCTCGGTCACCCAGGCGATCAACGATCGCTGGAACGTCTACGCCGGTACCACCTGGACCCGCTGGAGCCAGCTGGAAAAGATCACCGTCAAGAACTCCGGCGTTCAGCCGCTGCTGGCTGGCCAGTTCGGCGAGATCACCGAAGAACAGAACTGGCATGACACTTGGGCTTACGCCATCGGTACGTCCTACCAGCTGAACAAGGAATGGGTACTGCGTACCGGTCTGACGTTCGACCAGTCGCCGACCAACAACGTCGACCGTTCGCCACGCATCCCGACCGGCGACCGGACCATCTTCAGCATCGGTGCCGGCTGGAGCCCGACTGAAGACCTGACCATCGACGTTGCCTACTCGTACCTGAAGGAAGAGAAGGTCAACATCCGCAACGAAAACGATCGTGGCCAGAGCTACAACTCGCAGTATGAAAACTCGGCAAACGGCTTCGGTGTCGGCGCAACCTACCGCTTCTGATGCTGTACGGCGAGGCTGAGCTCTTTACCATTTGAGGCCTCGCCCATTAAAAAGCCCCGCTCTCTTCACAGAGGCGGGGCTTTTTGATGGGCGTCGATCAGGGTTTCAGCGGCTGGGACGCAATGGCTTTCTCGATGGCTGCGAGAAATTCCGGATCATCCGGTTTGGTCAGGCTGGAGAAGTTGGCGATCACCTTGCCCTGGCGGTCGATGACGTATTTGTAGAAATTCCACTTCGGTGCGCTGCTCTGCTTGGCCAGCACCTGGAACAAGTGAGTGGCATCGTCACCTCGGACCTTTTGCGGTTCGGTCATGGTGAACGTCACGCCGTAGTTGGCGTAGCAGACCTTGGCGGTCTCGGCGCTGTCCTTGGACTCCTGCTTGAAGTCATTGGACGGTACGCCGAGCATTTCCAGGCCCTGGGCCTTGTAGCGCTGATTGAGCGCTTCGAGCCCCTCGAACTGCGGCGCGAAACCACAGAAGCTGGCCGTGTTGATCACCACCAGCGGTTTGTCGGCGTAGCGCTGACACAGGTCGATGGATTCCTTGGCCCGCAACTTGGGCAACGAGCCTTGCAACAGATCCGGACAGTCCGCGGCCTGGGCCAGTCCGGTCAACGCCATCAGCAACGCGGGAACAGCACACCAGCGCTTGAGCATGTCGGGCATCCTTGAGCAATCGTCAGACCTCGACGTTACTCGCCCTCCCGCCGGTCTAGCAAGCACCCATGCCCAACTGCATCAGCGCCAGCCCGCCCTGATGCCAGCCCCACCACACCAGCGCCAGCAACGCGGCGCCGAGTGCGGTGACGACGATCTGCGGCCAGAAACGGTTCATGCAGCGCTCGCACGCGGTTGCAGGCGCTCGACCGGACGCTCGCGCACCGGCCAGTTCAGCGCGGCCGCCAGCAGGCTCAAGAGAACCGCCACTTGCCAGATCAAGTCATAACTCCCCGTCCGGTCATACACCACCCCGCCCAGCCAGCCACCGAGGAACGAACCCAACTGATGGAACAGGAACACGATACCGCCGAGCATGGACAGGTTTCGTACGCCAAACAAGGTCGCCACCGTACCGTTGGTCAACGGCACCGTCGACAGCCACAGGAAGCCCATGGCCATGCCGAACAGATAAGCCGAGGTCGTCGTCACCGGCAGCCACAGGAACAGCACGATCACCACCGCCCGCAGCAGGTACAACCCGGTCAGCAGACGCGGTTTGGACATCCGCCCCCCGAGCCAACCGGCGGTGTACGTACCGAAGATGTTGAACAGACCGATCAACGCCAGCACCGTGGTGCCGACACTCGCCGGCAAATGCTGATCGACCAGATACGCCGGCAGGTGCACGCCAATGAACACCACCTGAAATCCGCAGACGAAAAAACCGAACGCCAGCAGCCAGAACCCGGAATGCGAGCAGGCCTCACGCAGCGCTTCGGACAGGGTTTGCTCATGCCCGAGCACCGGCAGCGGTTTGTCCTTGAGCATGCTCACCAATGGCACGATAAACGCCACCAGCAGGCCCAGCACCAGCAACGCCGCCGACCAGCCGAGCCAGCCAATCAGCCCGAGGGTGCCCGGCAACATGGCGAACTGGCCGAAAGAACCGGCAGCACTGGCGATGCCCATGCCCATGCTGCGCTTCTCCGGCGGCACAGCGCGGCCGACCACGCCGAGGATCACCGAGAACGAGGTGCCGGACAGACCGATGCCGATCAGCAAACCGGCACTCAGGGACAGGCCCAGCGCCGTTTCCGACAGGCCCATGAACACCAGGCCCAAGGCGTAAAGCACACCACCGATCAGCACCACTTTTGCCGCGCCGAAGCGGTCAGCCAGTGCGCCGGTAAACGGTTGCGCCAGACCCCAGATCAGGTTCTGCAAGGCGATGGCGAAGGCGAACACTTCACGGCCCCAGCCAAACTGGGCGCTCATCGGCGACAGAAACAAACCGAAACCGTGCCGCACGCCCAATGACAACGCCAGAATCAGCGCGCTCCCCAGCAACACCCAACCGCACGTACGCCACATCGAACTCATTGTTATTCTCCAGTCGCGGGTATATACCCGCTTAGATTCGGAAAAAACCGGCCCTCAGGCCAGTTCATCCAACAGCCGCAGCAAGGTTTCACGCTTCTCGGCGCCCAGTCGGTCGATTAACCGCTGTTGCGCCGCTTCCCAGGCCGGCAAGGCTGCTGCCAGGCGTTGTGCACCGGTTTCGGTGAGCCGGACGATGCGGTTGCGCATGTCCTCGCCCTCGGCCAGCGCCACCAGGCCCTCGCCTTCCAGCACCCGCAGATTGCGCCCGAGGGTGCTGCGATCCAGGCCCATCGCTTCGGCCAGTTCGGAAATGCTCGGCTGATCCAGCCGCTGCAAATTGCACAGCAAAGAATACTGGGCAACGTTGATCCCGAAGCCGTCGAGAGCGCCGTCGTAATGCCTGCTGACGCCACGCGCGGCGCGTCGCAGGTTGGTGCACAAACACTGAGAAGGAAGCATGATGCGTGTATATACCCGCGACTGTGTTAAATCAAGTTACCGATCAAAGTTACTTATCAAAACAAGGCCAGCCCGACCAGCACTGACATCTCCAGCAATTCCAGCAACGCACCGGCCGTATCACCGGTGGTTCCGCCCAATCGCCGCACCATCAAATGCCGTAGCCAGATGAACACGACAACCGCCAGCAGCAGCGCCACGACGGCGTTGAACTCGGCGATGACCACACACGCCGCTGCACTCACCGTCAGCACCTGCCAACCCGTCTTGCGCGGCAGATGATCGGCCAGTGCCTGCCCTAATCCACCAGCCCGGACATAGGTCGTGGTGAGGAACAGTCCGAGCAGCGCCGCCCGCCCGATCAGCGGCACGATGATCAACGCCAGGCCTTGCTGTTGTTCGATCAACGCCAGCAACGCGGCGAACTTGAGCAGCAACACCAGTACCAGCGTCACCACCGCGATCGGCCCGCTGCGCGGATCCTTCATGATCGTCAGCGTACGCTCGCGGTCACCGAAACCGCCGAGCCACGCATCGGCGCTGTCCGCCAGGCCATCAAGGTGCAACGCGCCGCTGAGCAGCACCCACACCGTCAACAGGAGCGCCGCTTGCAGCAACAATGGCGCGCCGGCCAATGCGATATTCAGCGCCCAGAGAATCACGCCGAACAGCAAGCCCACCAACGGATAAAACAGCAGCGACCGGCCGAGCTGTTCAGGCGCCGGCATGCCCGGCAGACGAATCGGCAGGCTGCTGAGAAATTGCAGGGCGATCCACAGGGGCAGCATGTCAGAGCACTTCCCTGAGCGAACCGTCGGCCTCGACGATCAGCGAAAACAGCGCGCCGTGGCCGACTTCGACATTCAGCAACTGCTCACGGGGCAAACCACGGGCCCGCGCCAGCAGCAGACGCATGACGCCGCCGTGGCTGACCAACAACACCCGCTCCCCCGCGTACGCCGCGTGCAGTCGCATGACCGCCGCCAGCACCCGTGCCGAAAAATCGCTGACCGGCTCACCCTGCGGCGGAGTAAACCCATACGGATCCGCCCAGAACAGCCCAAGCGCTTCGGCATCAGTCTCCATCAACGCCGCCGCGCTCTGCCCTTCCCAGGCACCGAAATGCAGCTCTTGCAGATTCTTGTCCAGAGACACCGGCAGATCCCGCTGCGCGCTCAACGCTTCAGCAAACCGCGCGCAACGCTGCAACGGCGAACTGACCAGCCGATTCCACGGCCCCTGCCCGCTCACCGCCTCGCGCATCTGCGCCCAGCCTTTTTCGGTCAGCGCATCGTCGAGGCTGCCGCGCAGGCCGCCGCCGAGTTCGGTTTCACCGTGGCGCAGCAGATCCAGACGCAAAGTCATGCCGGGCGATCCGCCACCGCGGCTTCGGCGAAGGTCGCCATCTGCCCGTGCAGGTCGCAGGCCAGACGCAACAACGGCACCGCCAGCGCCGCGCCACTGCCCTCGCCCAGGCGCAGGCCCAGTTCGAGCAGCGGTTCTGCGCCAAGAGTTTCCAGCACATGTCGATGACCCGGCTCGGCACCGCGATGACCGAACAGCAGCCACTCACGGCAGGCGGGATTCAGGCGTACCGCCACCAGTGCGGCGACCGTGCAGATAAAACCGTCCACCAGCACCGCCACACCTTCCTGAGCACAGGCCAGATACGCGCCGACCAGTGCCGCAATCTCAAAACCACCGAGATTGAACAGGGTCTGCAACGCGTCGCCACGTTGCGCCGCATGCAGTGCCAGCGCCCGCTCGATCACCTGCGCCTTGTGGCTGACGCCTTCGGCATTCAACCCGGTGCCCGGACCGGTCAGATGCGCCACCGGGCAATCCAGTAAGGCACAAGCCAGCGCACTGGCGGCGGTGGTGTTGCCGATGCCCATTTCACCGCCGATGAACAATTGCGCGCCCGCCGCCTTCGCGCGCAGCACGCTATCGCGGCCGCCCTGCAAGGCGAGTTCGCCCTGGGCCTGAGTCATCGCCACGCCCTTGGCGAAATTCGCCGTGCCCGGGCCGATGTTCAGGTGACGCACGCCCGGCAGGTTCAACGACGGGTTCACCGTGCCCAGATCCACCACTTCCAGCTTCGCACCGAGTTGCCGCGCCAGCACGCTGATCGCCGCGCCGCCGCTGACAAAGTTCAGCAGCATCTGCCCGGTGACTTCCTGCGGAAACGCGGAAACCCCTTCGGCGACAACGCCGTGATCGCCAGCAAAAATTGCGATCCAGACCTGATCGAGTGTCGGCTTGACCTGGCCCTGCAATCCGGCCAGTTGCACCGCCACCGATTCGAGCTGCCCGAGAGAGCCGGCGGGTTTGGTCAATTGCTGCTGACGCGCCGCGGCGTTTTCAACGGCGTCCGTATCCACCGGTTTGCACGGGTTCAGCCACCAGGCTTGAGTCATAACGCAGGTCCTTTCAGAGTCAGGGGCAGGCCGGCGACCGTCAGGACGACTCGCTGACAACGCTCGGCCAGAGCTTGATGCAGCCAACCGGCTTCATCGACGTAGCGGCGAGTCAATTCGCCCAGCGGCACGACACCCATTCCGGTCTCGTTGCTGACAAAAATGATTTCACCCGGCAGCGACGCCAGGCATTCGAGCAGGGCTTCGCGTTCGGCGGCGAGGCGTTCGGCGTCGTCGAGCATCAGCAGATTGGTCAGCCACAGCGTCAGGCAATCCACCAACAGGCAACGCTCGGGACCGGCGTTTTCGCGCAGGACACGGGCCAGTTCCAGCGGCTCTTCGATCAACGCCCATTCGGCGGGACGACGGGCGCGGTGATGGGCAACGCGTTCATTCATCTCGCCATCCAGCGGCTGGCTGGTGGCGATGTACGTCACGGCCAGCGCGCTGTCGGTGGCGAGTTTTTCCGCCAGGCGACTTTTACCGGAACGGGCGCCGCCGAGGATCAACTGGAGCATGGAGGCATCCTGAAAAAAATTCGTTGAGACAACTGGCCTCTTCGCGGGCAAGCCCGCTCCCACAATGGATGTCGGCCGGACATGGCACTTGAGTACACCTCAGCCCCCTGTGGGAGCGGGCTTGCCCGCGAAGAGGCCATCACATCCAGCCTGGATGCCACAGAGTTCACACAACAGATCGGTATCGAGATGCTTCTCCACCAGATCCGCCAGCCGCTCGATATCGCGTTCGCGCAGGCCGTGGTAATCCACCTCCTGCACATCGTTCAGACCGGCCCAGCGCAACAGCGCCGCACTGGCCGCCGGCGATTCGAACAGGCCATGCAGGTAGGTGCCGAAAATCTGCCCGTCGAGACTTTGCGCGCCGTCGCAACGACCGTCGTCCAGATGCACGGCAGCATTTTCCAGCGCAGATCCCGTCGTCACGCCGGCATGAATTTCATAGCCGCTGACCTCGGCATCTTCCAGCGCCAGACGTCCGCGCACATTGCGCAACTGTTTCTCGGCCTCGAGCTGTGTTTCAAACGCCAGCAGCCCCAGACCGGCGCTGGAACCCGGCGCGCCTTCAAGGCCCAGCGGATCGTGCACTTGCTCGCCGAGCATTTGCAGGCCGCCGCAGATCCCCAGCAATTTACCGCCGTAACGCAGATGACGGCGGATGGCGGTCTCCCAGCCATTTGCGCGCAGATACGCCAGGTCACTGCGCACGCTTTTCGAGCCTGGCAGGATAATCAGATCGGCCGGCGGAATCGCCTGCCCCGGGCCGATGAATTGCAGATCAACTTGCGGATGCAGCCGCAGCGGATCGAAATCGGTGTGATTGCTGATGCGCGGCAGCACCGGCACCACCACTTTCAGGACTTGCCCGGCCTTGTCGGCCTGGCGCTGGTCGATGCCGTCCTCGGCCTCCAGATGCAAGTCCATCACGTACGGCAGCACGCCCACCACCGGTTTGCCGGTGCGCTGTTCCAGCCAGTCGAGGCCCGGTTGCAGCAAGGCGATATCACCGCGAAAACGGTTGATGATGAAGCCTTTGACCCGTGCCTGTTCGCTCGGCGACAGCAGTTCCAGCGTGCCCACCAGATGGGCAAACACGCCGCCACGATTGATGTCGGCGATCAGCAACACCGGGCAATCCACCGCTTCGGCGAAGCCCATGTTGGCGATGTCGCCGGCACGCAGATTGATCTCTGCCGGCGAGCCTGCGCCTTCGACCATCACCAGCGGATACGCGGCGCTCAAGCGTTCATGGGAAGCGAGCACGGCCTGCATGGCGATGGCTTTGTAGTCGTGATAGGCGACGGCGTTCATGCTGGTGACCGCGCGGCCGTGGATGATGACCTGAGCGCCGGTGTCGCTGTTGGGCTTGAGCAGCACCGGGTTCATGTCGGTGTGCGGCTCGAGAAACGCCGCCTGCGCCTGCACCGCTTGCGCGCGGCCGATCTCGCCGCCATCGGCAGTCACCGCGCTGTTGAGCGCCATGTTCTGTGGTTTGAACGGCACCACGGCAACGCCCTGACGGGTCGCCCAGCGGCACAGCGCCGTCACCAGCGTACTTTTGCCGGCGTCGGAGGTGGTGCCCTGCACCATTAATGTGGTCATGCTGGTTTTTCCATGGAGCAATGCTTGGCGAATGCTTGCAGGGCTTGCTCAAGGCGCGCCTCGTCGGCGGCATCGGCGGGCAGGCCGAATCGCAGGCTGCTGTTGTGCGCGAACAGGCGCAGGAGAATGCCGCGACGAGCCATGAATTCGTGCAGCGCGGCGGCCTGTTCGGTGATCAGCCACTGAAACAGCGCGCAGCCGCCCTGCGGTTTGAAGCCGTGGCGCTCAAGCAGCGCAGCCAGCCGTTCGCTGGCCTCGTCGCTGCGGATCCGCTGGCGGGTATGGCCTTCGGTGTCGCGCAGACAGGCCTGGCCAAGCACCCGGGTCGGCCCGCTGACTGCCCAGGGCCCGACCTGTTCGGCCAGCAACCGGAGCAACTTGCGTTCGGCCAGCACGAAGCCCAGCCGCACACCGGCCAGACCGAAAAACTTGCCGAACGAGCGCAGCACGATCAACCCAACCTGATGCGCATGCGGGGCCAGACTCAGCTGCGGCGTGTTGTCCATGAACGCTTCGTCGACCACCAGCCAGCCGCCGCGCTGGGCCAGCCGCGCATGCCAGTCGAGCAGGCGCGCCGGGGTCAGATTCAGGCCCGTTGGATTGTTCGGATTGACCACCACCAGCACGTCGAGGCTGTCGAGAAAGAAGTCGACTTCCTGCTCCAGCACCTCGCGCACGATATAGCCGCTACGCCGCCAGGCTTCTGCATGCTCGGCATAACACGGCGACAGCACGCCGACCTTGCCGGCGCGACGCAATCGCGGCAGCAATTGAATGGCCATCTGCGAACCGGCCACCGGCAGCACTTGGCTGGCACCGTAATAATCGCAGGCGGCCTGCTCCAGACCGTCATCGTTCTCCGGCAAACGCGCCCAGGCCCGCAGCGGGATCTCCGGGACCGGAAACGGCCACGGCGTCAGGCCCGTGGACAGGTCGAGCCAGTCTTCTTCCGCGATGCCGTATTCGAGCGCTGCCCTGCGCAACCGGCCACCGTGCTCAAGCATAGAATTCAGCCCCCACGCAGAGAATCAGCAGCCATAACCATACCCCGCGCTGGACCAATTGCCAGCCGCGATCAATGGAATCGGCATTCGCCGGTGCGCCCTCGCCCAGTTGCGGACGCTCGTGCAGCTCGCCGTGGTAAATCGCCGGGCCACCCAGCTCGACGCCCAAGGCACCCGCGCCGGCGGCCATCACCGGGCCGGCGTTCGGGCTGTCCCATTTCGGCGCCTGGGTGCGCCAGCATTTCAGCGCCAGTCGGGTCTTGCCCAGCAGCGCGTAGGTCAACGCCACCAGCCGCGCAGGAATGTAGTTGAGGACGTCGTCGATTTTTGCCGCCGCCCAGCCGAATCGCTCAAAGCGTTCGTTGCGATAACCCCACATAGCATCGAGCGTATTGCTCAGGCGATAGAGCACCACACCCGGCGCACCGGCCACGGCAAACCAGAACAGCGCGGCGAACACCGCATCGCTGCCGTTCTCCAGCACCGACTCGGTGGCGGCGCGGGCGACGGCGGTGCTGTCCAGCTCATCGGTCTGGCGGCTGACCAGATAACCCACACGCTTGCGCGCCTCTTCCAGATCATCGGCGCGCAACGCCTTGGCCACCGGCTCGACGTGCTCACCCAGGCTGCGCATGCCGAGGGCGCAATACAGCGCAAGAATCTCGACGATCCAACCCACGTAAGGCGCCCAGGAAAACGCCGTGGCCAGCAGGGTCAGCGGCAGCACCGCGATCACCCACGCCGTGACGCCATGGCTGCGCCAGCCACGACCAGCACTATTGAAACGTTGCTCGATGCGCCCGGCGAAATTGCCGAACGCCACCAGCGGATGCCAGCGTTTCGGTTCACCCAGCAGCGCATCCAGCGCAACCGCGGCGACACTCAACAACGCCACACTCATTGACTCACTCCCCAAAAATTTTCATACAGCAGCTCATTGAGCGGACGCGCCTGCGCCCACCCTTCGAGTACCAGCATCGGCGCCGGATAGAATTCCTTGACCGGCCCCAGGCAAAGCACCGCCAGCGGCTTGGCCCCGGCCGGCAGTTTCAGCAGATCGGCCAGCGCCTGCGGCTCGAACAGCGACACCCAGCCCATGCCCAACCCTTCGGCACGCGCGGCGAGCCACAGGTTCTGGATTGCGCAGGACAGCGACGCCATGTCCATTTCCGGCAGCGTGCGACGACCGAAAATATGCCGCTCGCGATCGTCCATCAACGCGGCAACCAGCACTTCGGCGCAGTCGTTGATGCCTTCGACCTTAAGCTTCATGAATTCGTCACTGCGCTCGCCGAGGGCTTCGGCGGTGCGCACACGTTCTTCTTCAACAAGGTTCTGGATCTGACCACGTAGCGCGCGGTCGCTGATACGGATGAAGCGCCACGGCTGCATCAGGCCGACACTCGGCGCCTGGTGCGCGGCTTCAAGCAAACGGCGCAACAGTTCAGGCTCGACCGCGCCACCGCTGAAGTGGCGCATGTCGCGGCGTTCGGCGATGGCGCGGTAGACCGCTTCGCGCTCGGCGTCAGTGAAGGCGTTGTCGGTCATGGCACCAACAGTGCGGCAATCGCCGACGGATTCGACGGGAAATAGAAATGCACGTACGAGGCGGTCATCCGCCCTTCCCGGTACACCGCTTCCGCGCCGCGCCCGCCGTTGGGGCTGTGGCCACGGGCAATCGGCGTCAGTTCGGTGGTGGTCAGGGAATGGTGATAGGTGTGGCCGCGCAACAGGCCTTCCGGCAGGTCGACCTCTTGCAGCGCCAGTGCGGCGAGGCGTTTTTGCATCACGGCGTCACCACTCAACAGGCCGACCAAATCAGCGCGGGTGCCTTCGACATCGGTCAGCGAGTCGAGCAGATAAAGCATGCCGCCACATTCGGCGAGCAGCGGTTTGCCGGCGGCGTGATGCCCGCGGATCGCATTGAGCATGTCGGCGTTCTGCGACAAGGCAACGTGGTGCAATTCCGGATAGCCGCCGGGCAGGTACAGACTGTCGGCGTCGGGCAATTGCGCATCGCGGATCGGCGAGAAGAAACTCAACTCGGCGCCCATCGCCCGCAACAGATCTAGACTGGCGCCGTAGGTAAAGGCGAAGGCTTCGTCGCGGGCGACGGCAATTCGCACGCCTTCGAGCAGCTTTTCGGTCTCAATGATTTCAGGCGCGGCGAATTCCACAGCCGGTGGCAGCGCTACCTCGCAAGTGCCGGCCAATGCTTCGGCGGCGGCGTCGAGGCGCACGTCGAGATCATTGAGTTCGCTGGCCTGCACCAGTCCGAGATGACGGCTCGGCAGTTCGATTCCGGTTTCCCGGGACAACGCGCCGTACCAGCGCAGGCCTTCGGTGAGGCTGCCTTCCAGCAATTGTGCATGACGCACGGTGCCGACGCGGTTGGCCAGCACGCCGGCGAACGGCAAGTCCGGCTGATAGCGCGCAAGGCCTAGCGCCAGTGCGCCGAAGGTCTGGGCCATGGCCGTGCCGTCGATCACACCGAGCACCGGCACGCCGAAATGCCGCGCCAGATCGGCGCTCGACGGTGTGCCATCGAACAACCCCATCACGCCTTCGATCAGGATCAGATCGGCTTCAGCGGCGGCTTCCCACAACAGGCGACGACTTTCCTGCTCGCCGACCATCCACATGTCCAATTGATAGACCGGCGCACCGCTGGCGCGCTCGAGGATCATCGGGTCGAGAAAGTCCGGGCCGCACTTGAATACGCGAACCTTGCGCCCCTGATTGCGATGCAGACGGGCCAGCGCGGCGGTGACGGTGGTCTTGCCCTGACCGGAAGCCGGCGCGGCGATAAGTACCGCCGGGCAGTGACGTGGTTGATTCAAAGTTCGACGCCTTTCTGCGCTTTGATGCCGGCCTGGAAGGCGTGCTTGATCATGCCCATTTCGGTGACGGTGTCGCCCATCTCGATCATTTCCGGCTTGGCGGCGCGGCCGGTGACGATCACGTGCTGCATCGGCGGACGTGCTTGCAGATCGCTGAGCACCTGATCCAGATCGAGGTAACCGTGCTTGAGCGCGATGTTCAGTTCATCGAGCACCACCAGACCGATCGATGGATCGCGCAGCAGTTCGCGGGAGACTTCCCACGCTGCCTCGGCGGCGGCGATGTCGCGCTGGCGGTCCTGGGTTTCCCAGGTGAAGCCCTCGCCCATCACATGAAAACGCACTTGCTCGGGGAAACGGCGGAAAAACAGCTCTTCGCCGGTGCTGTTGCGGCCCTTGATGAACTGCACCACGCCGCACTGCATGCCGTGGCCCATGGCGCGAGCGAGCATGCCGAATGCCGAGCTGCTTTTGCCTTTGCCATTGCCGGTCAGCACCAGCACCAGGCCGCATTCGTCTGGCGAATTGGCGATGCGTTCGTCGATCACGGCTTTTTTGCGCTGCATGCGCGCCAGGTGGCGCTCGTCGCGTTCGGGGGAATCAGTCATGGGGGAGCTCTCCGTTGAGGCTGGATAACGGCGGGCAGGCACAAGAATAGACGGCAACAAGCCTGGCATCGCCCACCGTGATGCCGCTGGATGGATCAGGCCGGTCTCCGGGCTCATGAGCGGCGTTGGCCTGGCTGCGCGCCTTCCCGCTTTTAGGCAGTGGCATCGGACGCAGCTTTTACTCATTTACCGTTGCGGGGGCAGCGCCGGGATCGTGAGGGTTCATCGCTTGAAGACCCGCCTCACCGGCTTCCCTGTTTCACTCTGTCGACATGCGCCACAGAGCACCTGAAACAAGCCGCGAAGGTTAGAGGGTTGGGGGTGGAGCGTCAATTGAAGAGGGGCTTGTGCGGCGAATAACTGCCGCCGATCAATTAACTGACGCCAATCTTGTGCCACACTGTCATGAGTGATATCAAAGAGCCATGCTTTTTGACTGCAGAGAGCACATCACAATAACAAGGGAGAGCACCATGCAAGGCATGATCATCAGCAATCCGCGGCTGGAATTCCTGCGCCCGGTGCTGGAACGCTGGTTTGACTGTATCGACCGCTACAACGCCGTGCGCGGCGACAATGACACGCCCTACTGGCACGACGAAAAAGCCAACCTCGGCCTGCTGTCGGCCGCTGCCTGGATGGCCGAACTGGTCACCCTGCGCGACACCGCCACCCGCAAACAGAACGAGGAAGGCGAGCGCAATGCCCGCGCCGACCTGTTCCTGGCTGGCGCTGAAGATCGCGCCTTCATTCAGGCCACCCAACGCTGGCCGCGCGTCACCAGCCTGAATCTGACGCAGGCCCTGGCGGATATCACCAGCGACGCCAAGCGCATCAGCTACGCCAGCGACCTGAAACTCGGCTGCCTGTTCGTCGCCCCGCAAAAGGCCCAGCACAGCGCCAGCCCGGAAGAGTTGCAGGACATGGTCGACGACCTGCAAAAGGAACACACCTGCGCCGTCGCCTGGTACTTTCCCTACGCCTACCGCAAATTGCGCAGCGAGGCCGGCAACTATCACCCCGGCATTGCCGTGCTGTTCAAGGAAGCCCGCGGCTGAGGGTTGAACCATCGGGCTTGTGCGCTTCTCTATGATTAAGAATGAATTCATAGGGAAGATCAGCAATGCGCAAGCCCCAGCTCGTTTTCGTCATCGTGCTCGCCGGAGGGCTCGCCGCCTGTGGTGAATCCTCCAGCCTGCAAGTCTCCGACGGCACCGGCCCGTCTCCCCGATTGCCCGAACCGAACAAGACCCTGATCCCGACGGTGAACATCGCCCCGGCCATCGGCTGGCCGGCCGGCGCGAAACCGACGGCAGCGGCAGGCACGCAGGTGGCAGCCTTTGCCGAGAATCTCGATCACCCGCGCTGGCTGTACGTATTGCCCAATGGCGACGTGCTGGTGGCGGAAACCAACGCCCCGCCCAAACCCGACGACGGCAAGGGCATTCGTGGCTGGGTGATGAAGAAAGTCATGGGCCGTGCCGGTGCCGGCGTTCCCAGCCCGAACCGCATTACCCTGCTGCGCGACGCCGATCATGACGGCGTGGCCGAAACCCGGACGGTGTTCCTGCAGAACCTCAACTCGCCGTTCGGCATGACCCTGGTCGGCAACGATCTGTACGTGGCCGATACCGATCGCCTGCTGCGCTTCAACTACGAGCCCGGCGCGACCGAAATCAAGAGCCAGCCAATCAAGGTCGTGGATCTGCCGGGCGGCACGCTCAACCACCACTGGACTAAAAACGTTATCGCCAGCAAGGACGGCAGCAAGCTGTACGTCACTGTCGGCTCGAACAGCAACGTCGGCGAAAACGGCCTCGATCAGGAAGAAGGTCGCGCAGCGATCTGGGAAGTGGACCGTGCCACCGGCAACCACCGGATCTTCGCCTCGGGCATCCGCAACCCCAACGGCCTGGCCTGGGAGCCTCAAAGCGGTGCGCTGTGGACTGCCGTGAACGAGCGCGACGAAATCGGCAGCGATCTGGTGCCGGACTACATCACGTCGGTCAAGGACGGTGGCTTCTATGGCTGGCCGTTCAGCTACTACGGCCAGCACATCGACGTGCGCGTGGAACCACAGCGGCCGGACATGGTGGCCAAGGCCATCGCTCCCGACTACGCCGTCGGCCCGCATACCGCATCACTGGGCCTGACTTTCGCCGAAGGCAATCGCCTGCCGGCGCAGTTCAAGGAAGGCGCATTCATCGGCCAGCACGGCTCGTGGAACCGCAAACCGCACAGTGGCTACAAGGTGATCTTTGTACCTTTCGCCGCCGGCAAGCCGAGCGGAACGCCCGTGGACGTGCTGACCGGATTCCTCGACAAGGACGAGAACGCTTTGGGTCGCCCGGTCGGCGTCGTGATCGATCAGCAAGGTGGGTTGCTGGTAGCTGATGATGTGGGTAACAAGGTGTGGCGAGTGTCAGCGACCCGCTAGTGTGTTGCAGGCATAAAAAAACCCGTGGGAGCCATTCAGCTCCCACGGGTTTTTATGTATCTGAACTACGGGTTATGCGCCAGATGCTCCGGCTGCAGAACGCGCTTGGCGCTCAGATAAGCCTTCTGCCAATACGCTTTCGACAGGCTGTCCAGCTTCACCGTGCCGCCGGTGGCCGGCGCATGAACGAAGCGCCCTTCCCCGACGTAGATCCCCGCATGACTGACCTGCGAGCCGCCATTGGTGGCGAAGAAGATCAGGTCGCCGGTTTGCAGCCCTTCCTTGCCGACATTCGGCGCCTGCATGACGATCATCTCGCGGGTGGAACGCGGCAGGCTGATGCCGGCGGCATCGCGGTAGACAAAACCGATCAGGCCACTGCAATCGAAGCCCGAATCCGGCGTATTGCCGCCCCAGCGATAAGGCGTGCCCACCAGCCCGAGCGCGCGGAACAGCACGTCTTCGGCAGCGGGGGAAAAGGCCTGGGAAGATCCGAACACGATCGGAGCGCGAACCACCGGCGCAGGCGGCGGAGTGCGGCTGGCGCAGCCGCTGAGCAGCGCTGCGAAGAACATCAAGGCAAAGCGGGCCGACATCGTCATATGCAGAACATCCTGATCTGGCTGAGGCTTTGACTGCCGATTCGACAGAAAACAAAACCGCCTGCGTTGGGACGCAGGCGGTTTGCCATCAATATAGATCAGGATTCTAGCGGCTACGCGGCAAACTTCAAGTAAGACTTTAACTTCACCTTGTAAAGTTTAGGTCTATTGCCTCTGAAGGGCCGCTTGTCGCCACGAGCGTGGCGACAAAGGCGTGATTACTTGCGAGCGGTAACCACGGTTGGAGCGTTCGCCAAAGCGCGTTTGGCTTCGATGAAGGTCTTGCTCCAGTAGCTGTCGCCCAGGCTGTCGATGCGAACACCGCCGCTGCGACGAGAGCTGGAATGGATGAACTGGTTGTCGCCCAGGTAGATCCCGGCGTGGCTTACACGACCGCGACGACCATTGGTGGCGAAGAACAGCAAGTCGCCCGGCTCGAGGTTGCTGCGCGAAACCAGCGGCGCATCAACGTTGATCATTTCGCGGGTGGAGCGCGGCAGGTTCATGCCGGCTTCTTCGCGGAACAGGTAGCCGATGAAACCGCTGCAATCGAAACCGGCTTCAGAGGTACCGCCGAAACGGTAACGGGTACCGATCAGGGACATGCCGCGTTCGAGGATGCTGTCGGCCAGAACCGGAAGCTGGTAAGGCTTCTTGCCGTTGAAGTCGGCGAGTTCTTTTTCGGTGTCCAGCTCTTCCTGGTAAATAACGGAAGACTGGGCGGTGGCAGAATTTTTAGCCTGTTGTTGCTGCTCTTGATTAACAGGTGAATGAGCAGCGCAACCGAACAACAGGGTGACGAGTGCGAGAGGCACGAGGGGTGCGAAGCGCTTTAGCATGGGCACGACCGTGGCTGATAGTTGTAAAGAAGCCGAGACTATGCCCGCTATCAGCCTCATTTGCAAATTCAATCGATCTTTTTGTGACTTCCCGGTTTCTCATTAACATCTAAGCGCTTAAGCCTATTTGAATCGAGACGCGGCCTGTGCAACCCACAGGAAAGCGGGTTTTCTGGCGACTGAAATATGCCGAAACCGGCTGAAAGCCCCGGTTTTACCAGCCCAGGGTTTCTTTCAGGAAGGGAATGGTCAGCTTGCGCTGGGCCTGCAAAGAGGCCTGATCGAGCTGCTCGAGCAGATCAAAAAGCGCGCTCATGCTGCGGGTACCGCGAGTCAAAATAAAATGCCCGACTTCATCGGTCAGGTGCAGACCGCGACGGGATGCGCGCAATTGCAGGGCACGCAATTTGTCTTCATCGGAGAGAGGACGCATCTGGAAGATCAGCGCCAGGGTCAGGCGCGATTTCAGGTCGGCGAGTTTGATCGGCAGTTCACGCGGCGAAGTGGACGCCGCAATCAGCAGACGCCGCCCGCTGTCACGCAGACGGTTGAACAGGTGAAACATCGCCTCTTCCCAGTCTGCCTTGCCGGCAATCACCTGCAAGTCATCCAGGCAGACCAGTTCGTACTGTTCGAGGTTGTCGAGGATTTCGATGCCGCGATCCATCAACTCGGCCAGCGGCAGGTACACCGCCGGTTCACCCATCTGCTCGAAGCGCAGGCACGCGGCCTGCAACAGATGCGTACGCCCTACCCCGTGCTTGCCCCACAGATAGATCAGGCTTTCGGTCCAGCCGGCGTCGGCTTCGCATAGACGCTCGACATAGCCGAGTGCAGCGGCATTGGCGCCTGGGTAGTAGTTGATGAAGGTGGCGTCGTCACGCAGACGCACACCTAGGGGCAGCTGAATCGGTTTCATGCTGACTGAACAGTTCCCAAGGAACCGTTAGTGGCCTCTGTGTAAAGTGAGCGAAGTTTATACCCGTGAAGCGGAGCGCACAATGCGACAGACCCCAAGCAAAATCAAAGGTTTGCGTTAACGTGCTGGTTTTATGACAGTTTCTTTGGCGCCACGGCCTGCATGAGACGGGCCAACCCGGTGATCCACCGGGCAGCCCGCGCGTCACGATTACAACTCCGGCTCATCCACCCCGCTATAGATGTCGGAATCCTTGTACAGATCGTGGACATGCCGCACCAGCACCATGATCACCGCCGCCACCGGCAATGCCAGCAGCACACCGGTGAAACCGAACAACTCGCCACCGGCCAGAATCGCGAAGATCACCGCCACCGGGTGCAGACCGATCCGGTCCCCCACCAGCAACGGCGTCAGCACCATGCCTTCCAGCGCCTGGCCGACCATGAACACTGCGACGATCCCGATCATCGGATACAGATCGCCACCGAACTGGAACAACCCGGCAATCAGCGCCGCGCCAATACCGATCACGAACCCCATGTACGGCACAATCGCCGCCAGCCCTGCGATCAGACCGATCAACAGACCCAGTTCCAGACCGACAATCATCAGGCCGGCCGCATAGATCACGCCCAGCGCCAGCATCACCAGCAACTGCCCGCGCACGAACGCGCCCAGCACTTCATGACACTCACCCGCCAGCGCCACTACACGCTCCTCTCGATCACGGGGCAACAGGCCACGGATCTTGGCCATCATCACGTCCCAGTCGCGCAGCAGGTAAAAGCTCACCACCGGGATCAGCACCAGATTCGCCAGCCAGCCGATCAGCGCCAGGCTCGAGGCCGTCGCCTGACTCAGCACCACACCGACGATGTCGGTGGTCTGGCCCATATGCTCGCTGATGGCTGCCTTGACCTTGTCGAACTTCCAGAAGCCATCCGACAGCCCCAGCTTCGATTGCGCCCATGGCACGGCGGTGTGCTGCAACCAGTCGAGCATTTGCGGCGCCAGCTCATAGAGACGCAGCAATTGCTTGGCGAGCATCGGCACCAGCACCAGCAACAACGCGGTGACGATCAGGGTGAACAAGGCGAACACCGTAATCACACCCCAGGTGCGGGACAGCCCCAGGCGCTCCAGACGATCAACAAGCGGATCGAACAGATACGCGAGCAGCAGCGCTACCAGAAACGGCGTGAGGATCGGATGCAGCAACCAGACAAACGCGCAAAGCAGGAGCACCCCACCGAGCCAGAACCAACGCCGCGTATCGGCCATGTAACACTCCATTGCTTATATATAAGAAAGAAAACTACCAGCGGAACCGCAAGGACGGCGCCGCCGGTGTCGGCGTTGGCGCAGTAACTGGCGGCGCCCCGACGACCGCAGGCTGAGGCGCAGCGACCGGAGCCGGCGCCTCGGCCGGCAGTTCCTGCAACTTCGCCAGCGACAATTGCGCTCGCAACTGATCGGCACTGCCGTTGACCCGATACAGGATGCGATCGGCATCGACACTCTGCAGACGCACGCCGAACGGTTCGAGTAACCGCAGCAGCGCCGCGTAGTGCTCCAGATTCATGCCCTGCACTTCCAGGGTCTGCTGGCCGGATGCGCCCGGCTTGGCCACAAAGCGTGGCGCCAGGCGTTCAGTGACCGCCAGCATCACCGCATCGGCCACGGCGGCCTGATCCGCGCCCTGCACGTTGCCCGCCTCTTTTTTATCGCCCAGCCACAATTGCCATTTGGCCTGCCATTGCCCGCCGTCTTCGCGGGCATGCACGGCGAGCAAGGCGTCAGCGTTGTAGCGTTCGGAAGCATTGCGCAAGGGCGCCGGGTCGGCACCCTCGATCGCCGGCGCCGTGGCGACCAATTGCTCGCTCAAGTCCGCCAGCGGCAGGCGCAACGGCAAACCACGGTGCTGGGCCGCACGACGCAAAGGCGCGGCGCTGGCCTGACCGTCGCCCACCAGACTCGCCCCCTCGGTCGAATCATTCAGCCACCAGCTCAGGATCGAGGGCCGATTGGCACCCCACAGCGCCAGCCCGGCGCGGCGTAACGCCTGCTCGGTGGTTCCTGGGTCGAAATCGACTTTCAGCACTTCCGGCGGCCCCGCATCGAAACCGAACTGACTGATGATCTGCTGCGGATCCTTGCGAACCGGCGCCAGCCCCGGGTTCTGCGGGGCTTTCGGGTCGCCGGTCAGGCGCAGCACCAGCGTATCCAGCGCAGCCTGGGTCGCGCGATCGCGCTCCTCCGGCGACTGACCCGTGACCGGTTCGCGCACCTGATAAAGACCTTTGAGATTTTCGGCCTGGCTCGCCAGGCTGATCAGAGACAAGCCACCTACTAACAGCCATTTACAAAAACGCATGGAGAATTCCCGTCGACAAGAGCGGCTGGAACAGGCCGCGTGTACCGTTGCTGCAAGCCTGTGACCACAGGCCGTCGCAAAACATTCACACGCGGTCGGTAAGTTTTTGCACAGTCCTAACGATAGACGGTTCCTTATACAGGCACCCGTGAAGTCGCCCACAGCGTCAATTGCAAAATTTTTCCACCGATATGCCCCTGCCCGTCGGCGTGAGGATGGCCGCTGCCCCTCAAGCCTGATAAAATCGCGCGCCTTCGCAGACCGGCAACAGCCGGGCACCCCGAACTTCGCGTGAGGCAATCGCCCCTGTCGGATTCGGCGCTCCCGCTGAACTCGGTCGTTACCCCTGAATCCCCTCCCCTAAAGGCCTGGATCATGAGCAAGCAACCCTCCCTGAGCTACAAGGACGCCGGTGTAGACATCGACGCCGGTGAAGCATTGGTCGAACGCATCAAGAGCGTCGCCAAGCGCACTGCGCGCCCGGAAGTCATGGGCGGCCTGGGCGGTTTCGGCGCCCTCTGCGAAATCCCGGCCGGCTACAAGCAGCCAGTACTGGTTTCCGGTACTGACGGCGTCGGCACCAAGCTGCGCCTGGCGCTGAACCTGAACAAGCACGACAGCATCGGCCAGGATCTGGTCGCCATGTGCGTCAACGATCTGGTGGTGTGCGGCGCAGAGCCGCTGTTCTTCCTCGACTACTACGCCACCGGCAAACTGAACGTCGACGTGGCTGCCACCGTGGTTACCGGTATCGGTGCAGGCTGCGAACTGGCTGGCTGCTCGCTGGTCGGCGGCGAAACCGCTGAAATGCCTGGCATGTACGAAGGCGAAGACTACGACCTGGCCGGCTTCTGCGTCGGCGTCGTGGAAAAAGCCGAAATCATCGACGGCTCGAAAGTCGCCACCGGTGATGCCCTGATCGCCCTGCCATCGTCCGGCCCGCACTCCAACGGCTACTCGCTGATCCGCAAGATCATCGAAGTGTCCGGCGCCGACATCGAAACCGTTCAGCTCGACGGCAAACCGCTGACCGAACTGCTGATGGCCCCGACCCGCATCTACGTGAAGCCGTTGCTCAAGCTGATCAAGGACACCGGCGCTGTCAAAGCCATGGCCCACATCACCGGTGGCGGCCTGCTCGACAACATCCCGCGCGTTCTGCCAAAAGGCGCTCAGGCCGTGGTTGACGTGGCCAGCTGGAACCGCCCGGCCGTCTTCGACTGGCTGCAAGAGAAAGGCAACGTCGACGAAACCGAAATGCACCGCGTGCTGAACTGCGGCGTGGGCATGGTGATCTGCGTGGCTCAGGAGCACGTTGAAGTGGCCCTGAACACCCTGCGTGACGCCGGCGAGCAGCCTTGGGTCATCGGTCAGATCGCTGTCGCTGCCGAAGGCGCGGCTCAGGTCGAACTGAAGAACCTCAAGGCTCACTGATGCCAAACACCTGTGATGTCGTGGTGCTGTTGTCCGGCACCGGCAGTAACTTGCAGGCCCTGATCGACAGCACGCGGACCGGCGACAGCCCGGTCCGCATCGCTGCGGTGATTTCCAACCGCGCCGACGCCTACGGCCTGCAACGCGCCAGTGACGCGGGTATCGCCACCCGCTCGCTGGATCACAAGGGATTCGAGGGCCGCGAGGCCTTCGATACCGCTCTGATCGAACTGATCGACGAATTCAACCCCAAACTCGTGGTACTGGCCGGCTTCATGCGCATTCTCAGCGCTGACTTCGTCCGTCACTACCAGGGTCGCCTGCTCAACATCCACCCGTCGCTGCTACCCAAATACAAAGGGTTACACACGCATCAGCGCGCGCTGGAAGCCGGCGACGCCGAACACGGCTGCTCCGTGCACTTCGTCACCGAGGAACTCGATGGCGGACCACTGGTCGTACAGGCAGTAATACCGGTAGAGTTGCACGATTCGCCGCAAAGTCTGGCGCAACGGGTTCACGTTCAGGAACACCTGATCTACCCGATGGCCGTACGCTGGTTCGCCGAAGGACGGCTGAGCCTCGGCGAGCAAGGTGCTTTACTGGATGGCCAGCTACTCGGGGCCAGCGGTCACTTGATTCGAAACTAGGAGATTTTATGCGTCGCGCCCTGCTCTTCGCTTGCGCTCTGCTCGCCCTGCCTTTTGCCCAGGCGGCAGACCTTCAACCGTTCTCCGCCAGCTACACCGCCGACTGGAAGCAGCTGCCCATGAGCGGCACTGCCGAACGCAGCCTGACCAAACAGGCCAACGGCGTCTGGAAGCTCAGCTTCAAGGCTTCGATGATGATTGCCAGCCTGTCCGAGGAAAGCACCCTGACCCTGGACAAGGACACCCTGCTGCCACAGTCCTACCACTTCGAACGCGGTGGTCTGGGCAAAGCGAAGAAGGCTGATCTGGACTTCGACTGGGCCAACAAGCTGGTGACCGGCACCGACCGCGGCGACGCGGTGAAAATCCCGCTCAACCGCGGCATGGTCGACAAATCCACCTATCAACTGGCGCTGCAGCATGACGTGGCCGCCGGCAAGAAAAGCATGAGCTATCAGGTGGTCGATGATGGTGAAGTCGATACTTACGACTTCCGCGTGCTGGGTTCGGAGAAAGTCGAAACCAAGGCCGGCCAGATCGATGCGATCAAGGTCGAGCGCGTCCGCGATCCGACACAAAGCAAGCGCATCACCGTCCTGTGGTTCGCCAAGGACTGGGATTACCTGCTGGTTCGCCTGCAACAGGTCGAAACCGACGGCAAGGAGTACAACATCATGCTCCTCGACGGCACGGTCAACGGCAAGACGGTCAAAGGCAGCTGATCCGACGCAAAATCAAAAAGCCCCGCAAACGCGGGGCTTTTTTTCGCCTGTCGAACGCTGATCAGACCGAGAACTTGGCGACCATGCTGTTCAGGTCCACCGCCAGCCGCGACAGCTCCTGACTCGCGGCGCTGGTCTGATTGGCACCGGCAGACGTCTGCATCGCCAGGTCACGGATATTCATTAGATTGCGATCGACCTCTCGTGCTACGGCCGCCTGCTCTTCCGACGCACTGGCGATCACCAGGTTGCGCTCGTTGATCAGGGTAAACGCCGAAGCAATTTCTTCCAGCGCCACGCCAGCCGCCTTCGCCAGCTCCAGTGTCGAGCGCGCCCGAACGTTGCTCTGCTGCATCGAGCTGACCGCCGAATCGGTGCCCTGCTGAATGCCGCCGATCATCTGCTCGATCTCCTGCGTCGACTGCTGAGTGCGATGGGCCAGCGCCCGCACTTCGTCCGCCACCACCGCAAAACCCCGTCCGGCATCACCCGCCCGGGCAGCCTCGATTGCCGCGTTCAACGCCAACAGATTGGTCTGCTCGGCAATCGAGCGGATCACATCCAGCACTTTGCTGATGCTGTAGACCTTCTGCGCCAGATCCTCTACCTGCGTGGCATTGGCGGTGACATCGTCCGCCAGCAGCTCGATGGACGACACGGTCTGCTGCACCTGCTCGCGACCATGCTGGGCAATGCGATCAGACTCACGGGAAGCCTCGGAGGTCGCTATGGCATTGCTCGCCACCTCTTCCACGGCGGCGGTCATCTGATTGACCGCCGTGGCGGCTTGTTCAATTTCCAGACTCTGCTGGTGCAGCCCTCGCGTCGCATCTTCGGTGACGCAGCTTAGCTCCTCCGAGGCCGAGGCCAGTTGACTGGAGGACTCCGAGATTCGGCGGATGGTGTCGCGCAGGTTGTGCTGCATGCTCTTGAGCGCGTGCAGCAACCGCGCCGGTTCGTCTTTGCCGGAAATGCTGATATCCCCCGTCAGATCGCCACCGGCCACCACTTCCGCCACATTGAGCGATTGCGACAGCGGCAGCACGATGCTGCGGGTCAGCAACAACGCTAGGGCGATGGTAATCAGCGCGGTGATGCCGATCATCACACCGACCCAGACCCGGGAATTGGTGAACACCAGCCGTGCAGCCTCAGTGGCGAGGTTGGCGTTGTGCTTGTTCAGCTCGACCAGCTCACGCAGGCTCACTGCAATCTCATCCGCCAACGGGCTCATCTGTCCGTTGAGAATGGCGGCGGCCTCCTCCACTCGTCCCTGAGCAGATAACGTCATCACCTGCGCCTGAAGCTCCAGGTACTTGTGTTCGGCAACCTTGAAGCGGTCGAACAGCGCGCGCTCTTCGGGCAATACGATCAGGATGTCGTAACGCTGCTGGGCTTCGCTCAGCACACCGCGCAAATCATTGAGCTTGGCCACATTCTGATCCAGCGCCTGCGGATCGCGATTGAGCAACAGGCGCATGGTCAGCGCACGCAGGCGCAACATGTCCTGGCTCATCTCGCCCACCGCCATCACGCTGGGTAGCCAGTTGTTGTCGACCTCGTCGGACTGCGCGCGCATGTTCGACATCTGCAGCAGGGCGAACGCCCCAAGGGCAAACACCATCAGCGCCAGCACGCCAAAACCCAGCCCGGCCCGGGGCGCAATATTGAGACTACGGATACTCATTGCTCTGGTTCCTTCCAAAAGCGCTGCATCAACCCTGCAGCTGGTTGCTCTAGAAGGTATCGGCCCTTTGGAAAATTGCGTAAGACCAAAACGTGATATCAAAAGGCCTCGATACTTCGAACCTGGCGCATTAACGATTCAGCGCGGGTTTGCCGGACTTGAGCGCTGTTCGCGGCAAGATCGCCAGGAAGTTGTCCCGTGCGGCTTTTTTCGCGACCGCCTCGGGCAACGCGTCGAGAAACGGCTTGAAGCCGTGGATTTCCTTACCGAGTTTGTTGAACCGCCCGACCACGTCCGAACCGATCATAAAGCGATCCGGATAGCGCTCCACCAGTTGCACCCACTCCGCTCGCGGTTGACCATTTTCGTTCAGCAGATAAGGCGTCAGCAGGCTCCACGACAGATCAATGAACAGGTTCGGGTACGCCTCCAGCATTCGCGTGAGGGTCGGCAGCAGAAAATCCAGCTGCGTCTGATGACGATGGATTTCAGCACTGGTGCCGGCATGGGCCCAGATAAACCGGGTGTGCGGATGATTACGCAGCGGCTCTTCAATTTCCTTCAGGTACAGCGGATTTTTCTCACGCTTGGAAGTGATGTTGGAATGCAGCATCACCGGCAGATCGTTTTCGGCGGCCAGGTGATAGATGCGGGTCATGGCCTCATTGTTGGCGCGTGGCGTGTCGCCGGAGGTCAGTGCGGTGAGGTCGTCGTGACGGGTGAAGACCTCGCCGATGCCCTGCCACAAGCCGGGATACAGATCGAGCATGCGCTGGATGTGCGCGGCGGAGTTCTTGTCGTTGGGGTTGAAGCCTGAAAGAAACGGGTGAAAGTACTGGCGTTGCTCAGGTGTCAGCTTCTGCACCGCGTCGGCGACGATCACGTCAGTCGCGCTGTACCAATAGGCATCGGCGTCATCGCCAGCGTAATAGCGCGGACGCTTCGGCTCGTCTTCGTGCCATTTCTTCGCCACGGGAATGCCGGAAATCATCACGTGCTCGATGGAGTTTTCCTTCATGGCCGTCAGCAATTTCGGCATGCCGGCGGTTTCCTGGAAAAAATCCACGTAATGCAGGTGCGCGTCACTGTAGGTGTAATCCCGGGCACTGGCGGCGCCGGTGAAAACCATCAGGCAGGCAAGACTCAAACGAAACACGGACACAAGCATTCTCCGGCAGACAGGCATAGCCTAGACCCTCGCCGGGCAACGAGGGTTCACCCGGCAAGAAAGTGGAACGCGCCTGTGTGGGAATGCTCTATACCTGCAAGGTCTTTTTTGATCGAATCCCTTTTCCTACAGCTTGCGAGGTTCACATGACCGTTACCGTCAATACCGTGTCCGCCGAAGGTTTTCGCCACACCGTACAGATCGATGAGCATGAGCTGTTTGCCGATGTCCCGACCACTGCCGGCGGCGAAGGCTCGGCTCCGGAGCCGCACGATTACTTCGACGCCGCTCTCGGCGCCTGCAAGGCTCTGACCCTGAAGCTGTACGCGAAGAAAAAGGACATCCCGCTGACCGGCGTCGGCGTTGAGGTCAAACGCGACAACAGCCAAGAGCAGAAAGGCAAATACGCGCTGCACGTGACCCTCACCCTCAAGGGCGTGCTCACCGATGCCCAGCGCGAAGAGCTGCTGCGTGTTGCCGATCGCTGCCCGATCCACAAGCTGATGACCACCAGCGAAGTCACCATCGAAACCCACGCGCCAGTCGGCTTCGACAGCCAGTAATCACCCCGACGACACCGGCGGGTTATGCTCCACGCATCACCCGCTCAGCCTGGAATGGAACATGGACACCCAACCCCTGATCATCCGCCCGCGCGCCGAAGACGTCGAAGGCCAGCCGATTCTGCGCCCGCTGCCGTCAGCCAAATGCCGCAGCGTCGGGCCTTTCGTGTTTTTCGACCACATGCTCGAAACGGTTTATCCGGCGGGCAAAGGCATGAATATCCGACAGCACCCGCACATCGGTCTGTCGACCCTCACGTATTTGTTCGACGGGCAGATCCAGCACAAGGACAGCCTGGGGTCGGATCAGGTGGTCAGTGCTGGCGATGTCAGCTGGATGACAGCCGGCACGGCGATCGCTCATGTCGAACGCACGCCTGAACCGCTATGGGAACAAAGCTTCAAGATGCACGGCCTGCAAATCTGGCTCGCCTCACCCAAGGATCACGAACAAGGCCCGGGGCATTACAGCCACCACCCGGCCTCGACCTTGCCGGTCAGCGATAACCTCGGCGTACAGATCCGCATGATCGCCGGGTCAGGCTTTTGCCTGGAATCACCGGTGCCAGTGCTTTCTCCTACGCTGTATGCCGAACTGAAGATGCAGACCGCGACCACGCTGCTGATCCCGACCGAACATGAAGAGCGGGCGCTGTATGTGTTGAGTGGTGATGTGCAGCTTAATGGCGAAGCGGTCGAACCCCATGCACTGGTTGTGTTGCCGGCCGGGGAAGAGATGAGCCTGTTTGCCGAGAGCGATAGTCACGCGGTGCTGTTCGGTGGTGCGCCACTGGATGGGCCACGGCGGATCAACTGGAATTTTGTCGCGAGCGATCCGGCGGCGATCGATGAGGCGCGGCGCAAGTGGGCGGCCGGGGATTGGCCGACGGTGCCGGGGGAAGTCGAGCGGATCGAGCTGCCTAAATCGCGCAGCGAACCGACACCGCTGTAAAGCAACACTCCCACGCCAGGCGTGGGAGTGCGTTCAGCCGATTCAGGCCTTGAACACTTCTTCCAGCAAGTCATGCATCGACTTGAACGCCCGCCCTGCGGTCTTCGCGTCGTACATCATCTTGCCCGGCACATTCGCGTGCGGATCGGTGAACGAGTGCACCGCGCCGCCGTAGCTCAGCAACTGCCAGTCCACGCCAGCCGCATTCATCTCGTCCTCGAATGCCGGCAACTGCTCTTTCGGCACCAGCGGGTCGGAAGCACCGTGCAACACCAGTACCGAGCCCTTGATGTTCTTCGCGTCCGCCGGGTTCGGCGAATCCAGCGTGCCGTGGAACGACACTGCCGCTTTCACCGGCGCACCGGTGCGCGCCAGATCCAGCGCACAGCAGCCGCCGAAGCAGAAACCGAACACCGCCAGTTTCGAGGTATCGACCGCCGCCTCGCCCTGCTTCTGCAATTGTTCGAACGCGGCCTGCATACGCTTGCGCAGCAGCGCGCGGTCATTCTTCAGCGGCATCATTGCCGCACCGGCCTGATCGGCATTCTGCGGACGCACGGCCTGGCCGTACACGTCAGCGATCAGCACCACATAACCCTTGGCCGCCACCGATTTGGCGATCTCTTCAGCGCCAGCGCTGACACCCATCCAGTTCGGCGCCATCAACAGACCCGGACGCGCGCCTTTGTGCTCGGCGTCGAACGCCAGGCGACCTTCATAAGGCTGGCCGTCAATCTGATAGACCACGGAACGTACAGTGACTTGGCTCATTTCTGACTCCTGATTGGTTGAACACCAGAATGAAAAAACCCGCCGAAGCGGGTTTTTCTACAGTTTGATCAAGCGGACAGCTCGACCAGCAGCTTGTTCAGGCGGCTCACGTAAGCGGCCGGGTCTTTCAAGCTGTCGCCAGCCGCCAGCGCGGCCTGGTCGAAGAGGATGTGCGACAGGTCGCCAAAACGCTCTTCGCTGGTTTCGTTGTCGAGCTTCGCGATCAGCGGGTGGCTCGGGTTGAATTCGAAGATCGGCTTCGAATCCGGCACCTTCTGCCCGCTGGCCTCGAGGATCTGACGCATTTGCAGACCCAGGTCCTGCTCGCCGATGGCCAGAATGGCCGGCGAATCCGTCAGGCGATGGGAAACCCGGACTTCGGCAACGGAGTCGCCCAGTGCGGTTTTCAGACGCTCGACCAGACCTTCTTTCGACTTGGCGACTTCTTCTGCGGCCTTCTTGTCCTCTTCCGAGTCCAGGTTGCCCAGATCCAGGTCACCGCGCGCGACGTCGACAAAGCTCTTGCCGTCGAACTCGCTGAGGTAGCTCATCAGCCACTCGTCGATACGGTCGGTCAACAGCAGCACTTCGATGCCTTTCTTGCGGAAGACTTCCAGGTGCGGGCTGTTCTTGACCTGCGCGTAGGTTTCGCCGGTGAGGTAGTAGATCTTGTCCTGACCTTCCTTGGCGCGCGCCAGGTACTCGGCCAGACCGACGATCTGCTCGCCATCGGTGCCGTTGGTCGATGCGAAACGCAGCAGACCGGCAATTTTTTCCTTGTTGGCGAAATCTTCTGCCGGGCCTTCTTTCATGACCTGACCGAAGTTTTTCCAGAAGCCCTTGTATTGCTCAGGCTCGTTCTTCGCCAGTTTTTCCAGCATGTCCAGCACGCGCTTGGTCAGCGCCGACTTCATCGAGTCGATGATCGGGTCTTTCTGCAGGATTTCCCGCGACACGTTCAGCGACAGGTCGTTGGAGTCGACCACGCCCTTGATGAAGCGCAGGTAAAGCGGCAGGAACGACTCGGCCTGATCCATCACGAACACGCGCTGCACGTACAGCTTCAGGCCTTTTGGCGCTTCACGCTGGTACAGATCGAACGGTGCGCGGGCCGGCACGTACAGCAGCGAGCTGTACTCGAGCTTGCCTTCGACCTTGTTGTGGCTCCACGACAGCGGGTTTTCGAAGTCGTGAGCGATGTGTTTGTAGAACTCCTGGTATTCCTCGTCCTTCACTTCAGTGCGGGGACGGGTCCACAGGGCGCTGGCGCGGTTGACGGTTTCCCACTCGGCTTCTGGCTTCTCTTCGCCTTCGGCAACGGCCACTTCTTTCGGCAGCTCGATCGGCAGCGCGATGTGGTCGGAGTACTTCTTGATGATGTTGCGCAGACGCCAGCCATCGGCGAACTCGTCTTCACCGGATTTCAGGTGCAGGACGATGCGGGTGCCGCGCTCCGGCTTGTCGATGGTGGCGACTTCGAACTCGCCCTCGCCTTTCGACGACCAGTGCACGCCTTCGCTGGCGGCGGTGCCGGCGCGACGGCTGTACACGTCAACTTTGTCAGCGACGATGAAGGCCGAGTAGAAGCCCACACCGAACTGGCCGATCAGGTGCGAATCCTTCTTCTGATCGCCGGACAGGTTTTTCATGAAATCGGCAGTGCCGGACTTGGCGATGGTCCCCAGGTGGGTGATCACATCGTCGCGGTTCATGCCGATGCCGTTGTCTTCGAGGGTGACGGTCTTGGCGTCCTTGTCGAAGCTCACACGGATTTTCAGTTCAGCGCCACCTTCGAGCAACTCAGGCTTGGCCAGGGCTTCGAAGCGCAATTTGTCGACAGCGTCAGAGGCGTTCGAGATCAATTCGCGAAGGAAAATTTCCTTGTTGGAATACAGCGAATGGATCATGAGGTGCAGCAGTTGCTTCACCTCGGTCTGGAAGCCCAGGGTTTCCTTTTGAGTTTCCACACTCATGGTCATCAAACTCCAATCAGATGGCATTGGCCGCGACCTTGCTGGTCGGCGGCGGGTTGTTCTGTGAGTTGGGGGCGTGCTTCAGGATTTCAAGGGCTCATCGATTTTGAAGTGCGCGCGGGCGGTGGCAATCGGTTCGCTTTCGGTGCTTTGCCAGGCCGTGACCGCGACGTTGGCCACCCGCCGGCCCTGACGGCAGACCTGACACCGGGCCCACGTATCGCGAAACTGCCCGGCCCGCAGGTAATCGAGGGAGAAATCGATAATCTTCGGCACCCCCGGCGCGCCGGTGAAAATCAGCAGGTGCAGGGCGGCGGACAGCTCCATGAACCCGGCAATCACCCCGCCGTGGATCGCCGGCAATAAAGGGTTACCAATGTTGTCCTTGTTGGCTGGCAGCTTGAACAGCAAGTCATCACCGACTCGCGAACACTCGACGCCGATGAGTCCGGCATAGGGGATCAGCTTCAGCAGCGGCGCGTAGTCACCCTTCTCGTGCGCCTCTTGCAGTTGCTGCTTGAAATCATCGCTCATGGGTTTTCTCCCTTGATCGCGCCACCAAAGCCTTTGGTGCCTTTTAGGCCCTTGCCCATGCGCATGAAGGTGCCGACGACGTGGGCAATCGGTTGTTCCGGATCATCCTGGTAAGCAAAGCCGCGAGCGAAGATCACATCGGTGGTGACCCGATAACATTGGGCGAAGCCATACACATCTTTATGCGGCTCGGCGGCGTGCATGTAGTCGATGCGCAGATCGAGGGTCGGGCAGACTTCGAATTCCGGCAGAACGCACAGGGTCGACATGCCGCACGCGGTGTCCATCAGCGACGTGATCGCCCCGCCGTGGATGACACCGGTCAGCGGGTTGCCAACGATTTGCGCACTGTACGGCAGCACCACCGTCAGGCCTTCGCTACTTGCGCTGTGCACCTTCAATCCCAGTACCTGACAGTGGCGCAAGGCCGAGAGAAACCGTGTCGCACGCTCAAAAACGGGGTTTTCGGCCATTTGATAATTACTCTTGTTAGTCGCCATTCCCAGTAGTGGAAAGAACAGCAAAAGTTCCATTGCAAAACAAACTTATATATCTGAAAGAAATGAGGAACTTAAGCCTTGGGCCTGAGCTCTTAAGGCCAGTAGTTATTTTCCATAAGGAGAAACACCCCATGCGTAAGACTTTAGCTATTGCCTTGATGTTGACCGCTTCCCTCGGTCTCGCTGCCTGCGATAAAAAATCCGAGGACAAAGCTCAAGATGCCAACCAACATGCTGAACAAGCTCAGCAAGACATGAACAAAGCTCAGGATAAAGTGAACGACGCAGCGAAAGAAAACGCCGAAGCTGCCAAAGCTCAGGCCGAATCGAACGCTGCAGCGCAAGAAGAAGCTGCCAAGAAGCAATAAGCCGCTTCTGGCTGGCAAAAAAGAAAACCCGCCAAGTGCGGGTTTTCTTTTGCCAGTCATTTTTTGCCGATGCGGTCTTAGAGCAAAACAGTTCTAAAAGTCGGACTAATCATCAGCAACAATGAACACACTAAGCCGACCAACCAGACCAGACTGCGCAGCGTGGGAATATCCGCCAGGTAAAACCACAAATAGAAAATCCGCGAGATCACGAAGATGATCGCCAAGGTATCGATCAGCCATCCCGCCGTCTGCGTGGTATGCGCCATCAGCACACCAACCGCAAACAGGATGAAGGCTTCGATGCTGTTCTGATGTGCCGCCAGCGCCCGGGCCCCGTAACCGGTGAGTTGCGCCTGTTGCTGACGCGGCAGATGGTTGTTGTAACCACCCTGCTCTTTCATGGCCTTGCCGACCGGCATCCGCGCCACGTAGATCAACAATGCACTGATAAACACACACCAGAACGGAATACTCATCAAGCAGCCTCTTTGTTCGCTTCGGGCAATGGCGCCTCTGTAGGGGTATAGACCATTACATCGAGCACGTCGGAATGAAACTCCCGGCGATACAACACCAGCACCACGCCTGCGCTCATCAACATGAACAGCCACGGGCTGACGAACCACGCCAGCATGCTCATGCCGAAGTAATAGGAACGCAGACCGAAGTTGAACTGGTTGGCCGCCATCGAAATCACCCGAGCAGCACGTGAGGCGAACGCCTTGCGCTCCTGCTCCGAGACTTGCCGCTCACCGATCATCGGGGCCGAGCCGACCAGAATGGCGGCGAAATTGTATTGGCGCATGCACCAGCTGAAGGTGAAGAAGGCGTAAACGAACACCAGCGCCAGGCACAGCAACTTGATCTCCGACATGCCTTGGGAGGCCTGTTGCACCATCGGAATGTCCGCCAGCAGCGACACCGCGCGCTCGGACGCGCCAAGCACGGTCAGAATGCCCGCCAGGATAATCAGCGTGCTGGAGGCGAAGAACGAGGCGTTGCGCTCAAGGTTGCCGATCACGCTGGCATCGGCGATGCGGTTGTCGCGCAGCAGCATGCGGCGCATCCAGTCTTCGCGGTACAGGTGCAGCACGCTGGCCAGGCACGCGGTGTCACGGGCCTTCCAGGTGGCATAACGGGTGTAACCGCCCCAGCAGATGACAAACCAGAGCGCGGCCAGCAGATGGATCAGGTTGGCTTGGATGAACGACATGCAATTCCCTGTGATGAAGATTTCGGCTCCCCTTCGACGTTAGTCGAGGGAAAAAGACACTGCCTGAAGCCCATAAAAAATGCCCCGTATCGATTGATACGGGGCATTTCTGTTTAATCGCTCGGCAGCCGCTTGTGGCGGCCCGGCAATCTTAGGCGAGTGCTTCGGCGCGCTTGCCCAGCAGGCGGTCGCAAACCACGGCAACCACCAGGGTCATCACGCATGGCACGAGCCACGCCAGACCTTGCTCGCTCAGCGGCAGGTGGGCCAGTTGCGATGGCATCCAGTCAGCCAGACCGGCGCCTTTCAACGCATCGATGGTGCCAAACACGAACGACACCAACATCACCGGGCCCATGATACGGCTCTGCTCATGCCAGAACGCAGCGCAGAAGCTCAGGGCCACCAGCACGATGCACGGCGGGTAGATCGCGGTCAGTACCGGGATCGAGAACGCGATCAGCTTGGTCAGGCCCAGGTTGGACACCAGCAGCGAGAACGCCGCCAGGATGATCACCAGGGTCTTGTACGACAGCGGCAGTACGCGGCTGAAGTATTCGGCACAGGCGCAGGTCAGGCCGACAGCGGTCACCAGGCAAGCCAGGGAAATCAGCACAGCGAGGAAGCCACTGCCCAGCGAACCGAAGGTGTGTTGCACGTAAGCGTGCAGCACCGCCGCGCCGTTGGTCGCGCCCGCCGCCACTTCATGGCTGCCGGAACCCAGACGAAACAGGCTGACATACACCAGCGCCAGACCGACGCCGGCAATCAGCCCGGCGATGATCGCGTAACGGGTGATCAGTGCCGGCGACTCTACGCCACGGGAGCGGATCGCGTTGACGATGACGATGCCGAACACCAGTGCGCCCAGGGTATCCATGGTCAGGTAACCATTGATGAAGCCTTGGGAGAACGGTGCCGCAACGTATTCCGGAGTGGCAACGCCGATATCACCGGCCGGCAGTGCGAACGCGGCGATGCCGAGCACGGCCAGGGCGATGATCTTCAGCGGCGCGAGGAAACGACCGACGGTGTCCAGCAGACGCCCAGGGTAGAGCGAGATGAAGAACACCAGCAGGAAGTACACCGAACTGTAGAGGAACAGTGCCAGCGGGCTCTCGCCGGTCAACGGCGCCAGACCCACTTCAAAGGAAACGGTCGCGGTACGCGGGGTGGCGAACAGCGGGCCGACTGCCAGGTAGCAAGCCGCTGCCAGTACGCCGCCAGCGATCTTGCCGATCGGGCTGCTCAGGGCGTCCATGGCGCCACCGACCTTGGCCAGTGCGACCACGGTGACCACCGGCAAACCGACCGCCGTGATCAGGAAGCCCAGCGCCGCCATCCAGACGTTTGGCCCGGACTGCAAACCGACGATAGGCGGGAAGATGATGTTGCCGGCCCCGACGAACAGGGCGAATGTCATAAAGCCAAGTGCCAGGATGTCCTGACCTTTCAAAACTTTCATTAAGGAAATACCACACTACTGAATCGGAATTTAGAGGGGGATTTCCCTGTGGGGTTAGGGAAATGCTGTCAATCCGTATAAGACTGACCCGTTTAGCGCGTTGCATGCCTTGTGGGCGGCAGACGCAAAAATGGCTGCTAGCCTAACGAATTTGCCTGACAAACGCACTGTTAGAGGGCGAACTATCCGATACGCGACGTTTCCGTGTCGCGTTTTTGCATGTTATTGGGTGAGTGCTTATAAATTGCCATCGTCCACCCGAACGCCAGAAACGACAAAGGCCACCCGAAGGTGGCCTTTGTTGCTGGAGCAGAGAAGTCAGCCGAAGCTTACTTCTTCACTTCCCAGCCAGTCAGCTCGGCCAGGGCCTTGCCGATGTCTGCCAGCGAACGCACGGTTTTCACGCCTGCGTCTTGCAGAGCAGCGAACTTCTCGTCTGCAGTGCCTTTGCCGCCGGAGATGATTGCGCCAGCATGGCCCATGCGCTTGCCCGGAGGAGCAGTCACACCAGCGATGTAGGAAACAACCGGCTTGGTCACGTGTGCCTTGATGTAGGCAGCCGCTTCTTCTTCAGCCGAACCGCCGATCTCGCCGATCATTACGATCGCTTCGGTCTTCGGGTCTTCCTGGAACAGCTTCAGGATGTCGATGAAGTTCGAACCCGGGATCGGGTCACCACCGATGCCGACGCAAGTCGACTGACCGAAACCGGCGTCAGTAGTCTGCTTCACAGCTTCGTAGGTCAGGGTGCCGGAACGGGAAACGATACCGACCTTGCCTGGCAAGTGAATGTGACCTGGCATGATGCCGATCTTGCATTCGCCTGGGGTGATCACGCCTGGGCAGTTAGGGCCGATCAGGGTAACACCCAGCTCGTCGCACTTAACTTTAGCGTCCAGCATGTCCAGGGTAGGAATGCCTTCGGTGATGCAGACGATCAGCTTGATGCCGCCGAAAGCAGCTTCCAGGATCGAGTCCTTGCAGAAAGGAGCCGGAACGTAGATTACGCTGGCGGTGGCGCCAGTGGCTTCTACAGCTTCTTTCACGGTGTTGAACACTGGCAGGTTCAGGTGAGTGGTGCCACCTTTGCCTGGAGTCACGCCGCCAACCATTTTGGTGCCGTAGGCAATGGCTTGTTCGGAGTGGAAAGTACCCTGCGCACCGGTGAAGCCCTGGCAGATTACTTTGGTGTCTTTATTGATCAGGACGCTCATTACTTGCCCTCCGCAGCTTTAACGACTTGTTGAGCAGCGTCGGTCAGGCTGGTAGCAGCGATGATGTTCAAACCGCTTTCTGCCAGTACTTTAGCGCCCAGTTCAGCGTTGTTGCCTTCAAGACGAACAACAACCGGGATTTTCACGCCGACTTCTTTCACTGCACCGATGATGCCTTCGGCAATCATGTCGCAACGAACGATGCCGCCGAAGATGTTAACCAGTACTGCAGCGACATTGCTGTCGGACAGAATGATTTTGAAAGCTTCGGTTACGCGTTCTTTGGTAGCACCACCACCTACGTCGAGGAAGTTGGCTGGCTTGCCGCCGTGCAGGTTGACGATGTCCATGGTACCCATGGCCAGGCCGGCACCGTTCACCATGCAGCCGATGTTGCCTTCCAGCGCTACGTAGTTCAGTTCGAACTTGGCAGCGTGCGCTTCGCGCGGATCGTCCTGCGACGGATCGTGGAAAGTCTTCAGCTTAGGCTGACGGTACATTGCGTTGGCGTCGATGTTGATCTTGGCGTCCAGGCAGTGCAGATCGCCATCAGCCTTGATCACCAGCGGGTTCACTTCCAGCAGAGCCAGGTCGTGATCCTTGAACAGCTTGGCCAGACCTACGAAGATCTTGGCGAACTGAGCAACCTGCTTGCCTTCCAGACCCAGCTGGAATGCCAGCTCGCGACCCTGGAATGGCTGAGCGCCAACCAGTGGATCGATAGTGGCTTTCAGAATTTTTTCTGGAGTGTCGTGAGCGATTTTCTCGATGTCCACGCCACCTTCGGTGGAAGCCATGAACACGATACGACGGCTCGAACGGTCAACGACAGCGCCCAGGTACAGCTCTTTAGCGATATCAGTGCACGATTCAACCAGGATCTTGGTGACTGGCTGGCCGTTGGCGTCAGTCTGGTAAGTCACCAGACGCTTGCCCAGCCACTGCTGTGCGAAGGCTTTGGCGTCTTCTTTGCTGCGAACCAGCTTGACGCCGCCCGCTTTACCGCGACCACCGGCGTGAACCTGGGCTTTGACAACCCACTCGTTGCCGCCGATTTTGTCGCAAGCTTCTGCTGCTGCTTCCGGGGTGTCTACTGCGAAACCAGTGGAAACTGGCAGGCCGTATTCAGCGAACAGCTGCTTACCCTGATACTCGTGAAGATTCATGCTTTTTACCGTCTTCGTTAGGTACTGCGCATTCGGCGCTGCGCTCTTTATGAGTGCCGCGCCACCTGTGACTGCTGCTTGCGTAGCCTTTCCGGATACCCGGTGCAGCTACGCAAGGCTGCGTCCAGCGGACATTCCGCGGTGAGTCTTGCACGCAAGGCTCACGACGGGCCGTACCGCCGTGGTTTCTTATTGTGTCTTAACGCTTCTTGCGGTTGGCAATGTGGATGGCGCCGCCATTCACTGCCAAAGCTGCTTCGTGCAAGGCTTCAGACAGGGTCGGATGGGAGAAAACCATCATGCCCAGGTCTTCAGCGCTGGTGCCGAATTCCATACCGATCGCGCCCTGCTGAACCAGTTCTGCAGCGCTCGGGCCAATCACGTGCACGCCCAATACGCGGTCAGTCTTGGCATCGGCGATGACCTTGACGAAACCACCGGTATCGTTGGCGGCCATGGCACGGCCGGATGCTGCGAACGGGAAGGTGCCGACGTTAACTTCAACGCCTTCAGCTTTCAAGGCCTGCTCGGTTTTACCGACCCATGCGATTTCCGGGTGAGTATAAATAACCGAAGGGATCAGGTCATAGTTCATCTGGGCCTTGTGGCCCTTGATGCGCTCGACAACCATGATGCCCTCTTCCGAGGCCTTGTGAGCCAGCATCATGCCGCGAACCACGTCGCCGATGGCGTAAACGCCCGGTACGGTGGTGGCGCAGTGATCGTCAACGTGCACGAAACCGCGCTCGTCCAGGGTCACGCCGCTGTCGGCAGCCAGCAGATCAGTGGTCACCGGACGGCGACCAACGGCTACGATCAGCTTGTCGAAAGTGATGGTCTGTTCGCCGTTGGCATCGGTGTAGTTCACAACGACTTCGTCGCCGTTCACTTTCGAGCCGGTTACGCGAGCGCCCAGTTTGATGTCCAGACCCTGTTTGGTCAGGGTTTTCAGCGCTTCCTTGGAAACAGCGGTGTCCGCTGCCATCAGGAAGGTGTCCAGTGCTTCCAGAACAACCACTTCGGAGCCCAGACGCGACCATACCGAACCCAGTTCCAGACCGATCACGCCAGCGCCGATCACGCCCAGACGTTTAGGTACGGATTGGAATTCCAGAGCGCCAGTCGAATCAACGATGACTTTCTGATCGACCGGAGCCGGTGGAATGTCGATCGGACGCGAGCCTGGAGCCAGGATGACGTTTTCGGCTTCGATGACTTCAACCGAGCCGTCCGGCTTGGTGACTTCGACTTTCTTGCCGGCCAGCAGTTTGCCGTGGCCCTGGATCGAAGTAACGCCGTTGGCCTTGAACAGGGTGGCAACACCGCCGGTCAGGTTCTTGACGATGCCAGCCTTGCGGCCAACCATCGCTGCGACGTCCATTTTGACTTCGCCGGTCGAGATACCGTGGACGTTGAAGCTTTCTTTCGCTTCCTTGTATTTCCAGGAGCTGTCCAGCAGCGCCTTGGAAGGAATGCAGCCTACGTTCAGGCAGGTGCCGCCCAGGGCTTGCTTGCCTTCAGCATCGGTGTACTTCTCGATGCAGGCAGTGCTCAGGCCGAGTTGCGCGGCCTTGATAGCTGCCACGTAGCCGCCAGGGCCCGCACCGATCACTACTACGTCAAATTTCTGCGACATTCAAAAAATCCTCTTTAGCGAAAAGCTTCAAGCCGCGCGCTGCAAGCCAGGCTGCGTTTTCCCGCAGCTTGAAGCTTGCAGCGCGTGACTGCTTCTATCAGATATCCAGCAACAGACGAGCCGGATCTTCCAGCAGGTTCTTGATGGTCACCAGGAAGGTTACAGCTTCTTTGCCATCGATCAGACGGTGATCGTAGGACAGTGCCAGGTACATCATCGGACGGATCACGACCTGACCGTTGATGGCCATCGGACGCTGGATGATGTTGTGCATGCCCAGAATCGCTGCCTGCGGCGGGTTGACGATCGGGGTCGACATCATCGAACCGAAGGTACCACCGTTGGTGATGGTGAAGGTACCGCCGGTCATTTCGTCCATCGACAGTTTGCCGTCACGGGCTTTCTTGCCGAAGGTGGCGATGCCGCCTTCGATTTCAGCCAGGCTCATGTGTTCGGCGTTACGCAGAACCGGAACCACCAGGCCACGGTCGCTGGAAACAGCGACGCCGATGTCGGCATAACCGTGGTAAACGATGTCGTTGCCGTCGATCGAAGCGTTGACAGCCGGGAAGCGTTTCAGCGCTTCGGTGGCAGCCTTCACGAAGAACGACATGAAGCCCAGGCGTACGCCGTTGTGGGACTTCTCGAACAGGTCCTTGTACTTCGAACGCAGGGCCATGACTTCGGTCATGTCGACTTCGTTGAAAGTGGTCAGCATCGCCATGTTCGATTGAGCTTCAACCAGACGCTTGGCAACGGTGGCACGAACGCGGGTCATCGGAACGCGCTTCTCGATGCGGTCGCCAGCGGCGAACACAGGAGCGGCGGCGGCCGGAGCAGCAGCCTTGGCAGGCGCGGCAGCCGGAGCGGCTTTCTTGGCAGCAACGGCTGCAACCACGTCTTCCTTGGTCACGCGACCGCCTTTGCCGGTGCCGGCAACGGAAGCGATGTTGATGCCGTTCTCTTCAGCCAGCTTGCGCGCGGCTGGAGCTGCGATCGGGTCGTCTTCGCCATCGGCGGCTGGAGCAGCGGCAGCAGCGGCCGGAGCAGCAGCGGCAGCCGGGGCGGCAGCAGCAGCGCCGCCTTCAACGATGGAGCCCAGCACTTCGTCGGACAGGACGGTTTCGCCCTCGCCCTTGACGATTGCGCCCAGCACGCCGTCGGCGGTAGCCAGCACTTCCAGTACGACTTTGTCGGTTTCGATGTCGACGATCAGTTCGTCACGCTTGACGGCGTCGCCCGGTTGTTTGTGCCAGGTGGCAACGGTGCCATCGGCAACCGATTCCGGGAAAGTGGGGGCTTTGATCTCGATAGCCATTATCTGTGGTTCCTTAAATTCGGTTTCAGGTGCGCGAAGGCGTTAAACGGTAAACGCGGCTTGCAGCAGTTGTTCCTGCTGCTCGGCGTGCATCGATGCGTAACCACATGCAGGTGCAGCAGAAGCCTCACGGCCCGCGTACTCGAGTACGAGAGATTTGTTGAGGTTGCTGATGCTGCGACGCAGGTGGTGCTGGCTGCAGTACCAGGCGCCCTGGTTCATCGGCTCTTCCTGACACCACACGGCCGCTTTGGCATTGGTGTAAGGAGCCAGGACTTCTTTCAAGTCGTCCTCAGGGAACGGGTACAGCTGCTCGATACGCACGATGGCGATATCTTCGCGGCCTTCGGCACGACGTTTTTCCAGCAGGTCGTAGTAGACCTTGCCGCTGCACAGAACAACGCGCTCGACCTTTTTCGGGTCCAGTGCATCGATTTCCGGGATCACGGTCTGGAACGAACCTTCGGCCAGATCTTCCAGGGTCGAGATGGCCAGCTTGTGGCGCAGCAGCGACTTTGGAGTCAGAACGACCAATGGCTTGCGCAGCGGGCGAATCACCTGACGGCGCAGCAAGTGGTAGATCTGGGCCGGGGTGGTCGGCATGCACACCTGAATGTTGTGCTCGGCGCACAGTTGCAGGTAACGCTCAAGACGTGCCGAGCTGTGCTCAGGGCCCTGACCTTCGTAGCCGTGTGGCAGCAGCATGGTCAGACCGCAGAGACGGCCCCACTTGTGCTCGCCGCTGGTGATGAACTGGTCGATAACGACCTGCGCACCGTTGGCGAAGTCGCCGAACTGGGCTTCCCAGATCACCAGCGCGTTCGGCGTGGTGGTCGAGTAACCGTATTCGAACGCCAGTACGGCTTCTTCCGACAGGAACGAGTCGTACAGGTCGAAGCGTGGCTGACCTTCATACAGATGCTTGAGCGGAATGTAGGTACCGGCATCTTTCTGGTTGTGCAGCACAGCGTGACGGTGCGAGAACGTACCGCGGCCGATGTCCTGACCGGTCATGCGGATCGGGTGACCTTCGAACGCCAGGGTCGCGTACGCCATGGTTTCGGCGTAACCCCAGTTGATCGGCAGGCCGCCGGCTTGCATCTTCTGACGGTCTTCGTAGATCTTCGCGACCTGACGCTGAACCACGAAGCCTTCCGGAATTTCCAGCAGCTTGGCGGACAGTTCCTGCAGGGTCTTGAGGTCGAAACGAGTGTCGTGACGCGCAGTCCAGGCGTGGCCCAGATACGGACGCCAGTCCACGAACAGCTCTTTGTTCGGCTCTTTGACCAGCGATTTCACTACGTGCAGACCGTTGTCCAGCGCGTTGCGGTATTCGTCGACTTTCGCCTGAACACGCTCTGCGTCCAGCACACCGGCCTGGGTCAGACGATCAGCGTACAGCTCACGGGTGGTGCGCTGCTTTGTGATCTGCTGATACATCAGAGGCTGGGTGCCGCTTGGCTCGTCGGCCTCGTTGTGGCCGCGACGACGGTAGCAGACCAGGTCGATCACCACGTCACGCTTGAACTGCATGCGGTAGTCGATGGCCAGCTGGGTCACGAACAACACGGCTTCCGGATCATCACCATTCACATGGAGGATCGGCGCCTGGATCATTTTCGCAACGTCGGTCGCGTACTCGGTGGAACGCGAGTCCAGCGGGTTGCTGATGGTGAAACCGACCTGGTTGTTGATCACGATGTGCACGGTACCGCCGGTCTTGAAACCGCGGGTCTGCGACATCTGGAAGGTTTCCATCACCACGCCCTGACCGGCGAATGCCGCGTCACCGTGGATGGAGATCGGCAGAACCTTCTCACCGGTAGGGTCGTTGCGACGATCCTGACGGGCGCGAACCGAACCCTCGACCACCGGGGAAACGATTTCCAGGTGGGACGGGTTGAACGCCATGGCCAGGTGAACTTCACCGCCGGTGGTCATTACGTTGGACGAGAAGCCCTGGTGGTATTTAACGTCACCGGAACCCAACTCGACCTTCTTCTTGCCTTCGAACTCGTCGAACAGCTCGCGCGGGTTCTTGCCGAAGGTGTTGACCAGTACGTTCAGACGGCCACGGTGGGCCATGCCGATGACGACTTCCTTGGTGCCGTAGGAACCGGAACGCTGGATCAGTTCGTCGAGCATCGGAATCAGGCTTTCGCCGCCTTCCAGACCGAAACGCTTGGTGCCCGGGTATTTGGTGCCCAGGTATTTTTCCAGGCCTTCACCGGCAGTCACGCGCTCGAGCAGGTGGCTCTTGATGTCCGCGGAATATTCCGGACGGCCACGCACGCTTTCCAGACGCTGCTGGAACCACTGGCGCTGCTCGGAATCGGTGATGTGCGTAAATTCAGCGCCGATGGTGCGGCAATATGTCTGCTGCAACGCTTCGTGAATTTCGCGTAGGCTCGCTTCCTCTTTGCCGATGAACAGGTCGCCGGCACGGAACGTCGTATCAAGATCGGCATTGGTCAAGCCGTAGTGATTGATCGACAGGTCTGCAGGTGCAGGACGCTGCCACAGCCCCAGCGGGTCAAGCTGGGCTGCCTGGTGGCCACGCATACGGTAGGCCTGGATCAATCGCAGCACTTCAACTTGCTTCTTCTCGTGCTCACTGCTCACGCTGCCGGCGGAAACCGGTTGGGCGCGGCGCTGGTTCTTTGCCAGCAGCACGAAATGATCGCGAATTGTGGAGTGCGAAACATCTGTGGCAGAGCTGCCGTCGGCAGGCAGCTTCTGAAAGTAGGTGCGCCACTCTTCTGGCACAGCGTTAGGGTCGTGCAGGTAGAGCTCGTAGAGCTCTTCCACATAGGCAGCGTTTCCACCTGAAAGGTAGGCGCTGTTCCACATGCGCTGCATCACGCTTTCTTGCATGCTTGGTCACCCTCGGTTAGGGGAACACCATCGGTGTCGACACCGAGCAAGCTTGCAGAAGTCCGAATGCAGCGACCAAAACAAGCCACTTAGGATCACACTGATAGTCCGGGTACCAGCCCGGATGCCCCTGCTTGTCTCATTTCTTCAAAATAAGAGCCGCAGCTTATGGCTGCTGCTCTGGTTATAGCCATGGCGCGGGTTGAAGCCCGCGCCTAAGCCCTCTGCGGGTACAGCGGTTACAGCAGCTGAATCACACGCCGCTCGAAAGCAGCATGTTACGGATGTGACCGATGGCCTTAGTCGGGTTCAGGCCTTTCGGACATACGTTGACGCAGTTCATGATGCCCCGGCAGCGGAAGACGCTGAACGGGTCATCGAGGGACGCCAGACGCTCGGACGTCTTGGTATCACGGCTGTCTGCCAGGAAGCGGTACGCTTGCAGCAGGGCAGCTGGACCCAGGAACTTGTCCGGGTTCCACCAGAAGGACGGGCAAGAGGTCGAGCAGCAAGCGCACAGGATGCACTCGTACAGACCGTCGAGCTTTTCACGCTCTTCAGGGGACTGCAGACGCTCGATGGCCGGAGCCGGCGTGTCGTTCTGCAGGAATGGCTTAACCTTCTCGTATTGCTTGTAGAAGATGCTCATATCGACAACCAGGTCACGGATAACCGGCAAACCTGGCAGCGGACGAACGATCAGCTTGTTACCTTTTACGACAGCGGACAGCGGCGTGATGCACGCCAGGCCGTTCTTGCCGTTGATGTTCATGCCGTCGGAGCCGCAGACGCCTTCACGGCAGGAGCGACGATAGGAGAAACCCTCGTCCTGCTCTTTGATCAGGGCCAGCACGTCCAGCACCATCAGGTCTTTACCACCGGTATCGACCTGGAATTCCTGCATGAACGGCGCAGCGTCCTGATCAGGGTTGTAACGATAAACACTGACTTGCAACATGGCGGTCACCCTTAATAAGTCCGGACTTTAGGTTCGAAAGTCGGAACAGTCTTCGGCGAGAAGTTCACGGCACGCTTGGTGACGCGCTTGTCACCCGGGAAGTACAGGGTGTGGCACAGCCAGTTTTCGTCGTCACGGTCTTCGAAGTCTTCACGGGCGTGAGCGCCGCGGGACTCTTTACGTACTTCGGCAGCGATGGCGGTAGCTTCAGCCACTTCCAGCAGGTTTTGCAGTTCCAGCGCTTCGATACGTGCAGTGTTGAACGCCTGCGACTTGTCGTTGATCTTCACATTCGCGATGCGCTTGCGCAGATCAGCCAGCTGGGCAATACCCTTCTGCATGTATTCGCCGGTACGGAATACACCGAAGTAGTTCTGCATGCAGCTTTGCAGCTCGCGACGCAGGGTAGCGACGTCTTCGCCGTCGGTACGGTTGTTCAGGGCGTTCAGACGCGCCAGGGCAGCTTCGATGTCGGCTTCGGTAGCGTCGTCGTATTCGATGCCGTCGGTCAGCGCCTTCTCCAGGTGCAGGCCGGCAGCGCGGCCGAATACCACCAGGTCGAGCAGCGAGTTGCCGCCCAGACGGTTGGCACCGTGAACCGATACGCAAGCCACTTCACCTACTGCGAACAGACCAGGAATG
The DNA here is from genome assembly GCF_024749205.1 of Pseudomonas sp. B21-021. NCBI lineage: Bacteria > Pseudomonadati > Pseudomonadota > Gammaproteobacteria > Pseudomonadales > Pseudomonadaceae > Pseudomonas > Pseudomonas sp. B21-021. The sequence continues at coordinate 1,837,293 of NZ_CP087192.1, read as the reverse complement.
ATCTGATCCACGCCTTCGGCGTCCTGGGTGATCGCCTGGCCATGAATGTTGGTGGCAACGCCGCCCATCATGTAGTGGCAAGTCGGAACAACCGGAACCGGAGCAACCACCGGGTCAACGTGCGCGAAAGTCTTCGACAGTTCGCAGATGCCTGGCAGACGGCTGTGCAGCACTTCCTCGCCCAGGTGGTCGAGCTTGAGCATCACGTGGTCGCCATTCGGACCGCAACCGTTGCCGGCGATGATCTCTTTAACCATCGAACGGGCAACAACGTCACGACCGGCAAGGTCTTTGGCGTTCGGAGCATAACGCTCCATGAAACGCTCGCCGTGCTTGTTGATCAGGTAACCACCTTCACCACGGCAACCTTCGGTCACCAGTACACCGGCGCCGGCGATGCCGGTCGGGTGGAACTGCCACATTTCGATGTCTTGTACCGGCACGCCAGCACGCAGAGCCATGCCGACGCCGTCACCGGTGTTGATCAGGGCGTTGGTAGTGGACGCATAGATACGACCTGCACCGCCGGTAGCCAGTACGGTGGCTTTGGCGCGGATGTAGGTGGTTTCGCCGGTTTCGATGCAGATTGCAATCACACCAACGAATTCGCCTTCCTGGTTTTTCACCAGGTCGACAGCGTAGTACTCGTTCAGGAACGTGGTACCGGCTTTCAGGTTGCCCTGATAAAGGGTGTGCAGCAGTGCGTGACCGGTACGGTCGGAAGCGGCGCAAGTACGGGCAGCCTGCCCGCCTTTACCGTAATCCTTCGACTGACCGCCAAACGGACGCTGGTAGATACGGCCTTGCTCGGTACGCGAGAACGGCAGGCCCATGTGGTCCAGCTCGAAAACGGCAGCCGGGCCTTCCTGACACATGTATTCGATAGCGTCCTGGTCACCGATGTAGTCGGAACCCTTGACGGTATCGTACATGTGCCAGCGCCAGTCATCGTTCGGGTCGGCCGAAGCGATGGCGCAGGTGATGCCGCCCTGTGCCGACACAGTGTGCGAACGGGTCGGGAAAACCTTGGTGATCACGGCAGTCTTGTGACCGCCCTGTGCCAGTTGCAGCGCTGCGCGCATGCCGGCACCGCCGCCACCAATAATGATGGCGTCGAAAGAAATCGTTGGAATGTTAGCCATGAATCAGATACCCCAGAGAATCTGCACACCCCAGACGAAGTAAGCGAACATCGCGACGCCGCATACTGCCTGGAAAAGGAAACGTACTGCAGTCGCGGACTTGCCCAGCGCCATTGGCGTCAGGTAGTCGGTCGCGATGGTCCACATGCCGACCCAGGCGTGAGCGCCCAGGGCAACCAGTGCCAGCAGACTGAAGATACGCATTCCGTTGTGGGCGAACAGGCCGTGCCATTGGTCGTAGCCAATGCCCGGGTTCGCGACGAGGTAGCCGATCAGGAAGATGAAATAAGCCGCGAGAACGACCGCAGACACACGCTGTGCCATCCAGTCATAGAGGCCCGAACGCGAAAGGTTTGTAACGCTGGTTACCATATCCAAACTCCTGCCAGAACGATCAGCACCACGGAAACGGCGATGATCAGTTTCGAGCCCAGGCGGCCGCCTTCCAGCGTCTCACCGATGCCCATGTCCATGATCAAGTGGCGCACACCGGCAACCAGGTGATACAGAAGAGCGGACAGGAGGCCCCATGCTACGAACTTGGCCAGCGGGCTGGTCAAGCATGCCTTCACCTCGACATAACCTTCCTCGGAACCCAGGGATTTGCCCAATGCATAAAGCATGATGCCAAGGCCCAGGAAGAGGATGATGCCGGAAACACGGTGAAGAAACGACGTAACGCCGGTGATGGGGAGTTTGATGGTCCTTAGGTCTAGGTTTACAGGTCGTTGGCTTTTCACGGCTTTTTTTTCACACTGAAGAGCCCCTAACAATCAGGGCAAAGTTGTTGGGGAGTGCACTGGTCAGGTAACCACCACCCAGGGATGCGACCCCCAATGAAAGCAAGCCCAAAAGCCCTTGGCGGTCGGTCGCCGAGTATAGACAGTTAGGCTACTAATGACAACGCAATCGCCTACCCCCAATAGCGGATTGCACAAGTCGTATAAAAGGCGTAAATGGCAGGCAATTTCGAGGAAAAAGTACGGTTAAAGCCTTCTGGAGCAAGACTTTAGGCAAATTGACATTCGAATTTATCTCACTATAGTGGTGCGGGCCCTGCGTGGGGGGTCTGTCTGATGATTTCAAGCATAAATAGGAGGCCACATGGCTGACAAAAAAGCGCAGTTGATCATCGAGGGCGCAGCCCCCGTCGAGCTGCCCATTTTAACCGGCACCGTTGGTCCCGATGTTATCGATGTTCGGGGCCTGACGGCCACGGGCCGCTTCACTTTCGACCCCGGTTTCATGTCGACCGCTTCCTGCGAATCGAAGATCACCTATATCGACGGCGACAACGGCATCCTGCTGCACCGCGGATACCCGATCGAACAGCTGGCTGAAAAGTCGGACTACCTGGAAACCTGCTACCTGCTGCTGAACGGCGAACTGCCGACTGCAGAGCAAAAGGCCCAGTTCGTCGGCACCGTGAAGAACCACACCATGGTTCACGAGCAGCTGAAAACCTTCTTCAACGGCTTCCGCCGTGACGCCCACCCGATGGCCGTCATGTGTGGTGTAGTCGGCGCCCTCTCGGCCTTCTACCACGACTCCCTCGACATCAATAACCCGCAGCATCGCGAAATCTCCGCGATCCGCCTGGTTGCCAAGATGCCGACCCTGGCCGCGATGGTTTACAAGTACTCCATGGGCCAACCCATGATGTACCCGCGCAACGACCTGTCGTACGCGGAAAACTTCCTGCACATGATGTTCAACACCCCGTGCGAGATCAAACCGATCAGCCCGGTACTCGCCAAGGCCATGGACCGGATCTTCATCCTCCACGCCGACCACGAGCAGAACGCTTCGACCTCCACCGTGCGTCTGGCAGGCTCTTCGGGTGCCAACCCGTTTGCCTGTATCGCCGCCGGCATCGCCGCACTGTGGGGCCCTGCCCACGGCGGTGCGAACGAAGCCGTGCTGACCATGCTCGATGAAATCGGCGATGTTTCGAACATCGACAAGTTCATCGCCAAGGCCAAGGACAAGAACGATCCGTTCAAGCTGATGGGCTTCGGTCACCGCGTCTACAAGAACCGCGACCCTCGCGCGACTGTAATGAAGCAGACCTGCGACGAAGTGTTGAAGGAACTGGGCATCCAGAACGATCCGCAACTCGAACTGGCCATGCGCCTGGAAGAGATCGCCCTGACCGATCCGTACTTCATCGAGCGCTCGCTGTACCCGAACGTCGACTTCTACTCGGGGATCATCCTCAAGGCGATCGGCATTCCGACCAGCATGTTCACTGTGATTTTCGCCCTGGCACGTACTGTCGGCTGGATTTCGCACTGGAAGGAAATGCTCTCCAGCCCGTACAAGATTGGCCGTCCGCGCCAGCTTTACACGGGTTATGAGTCGCGGGATATCACCAAATTGGAAGACCGCAAATAAGAGCTGTCTTGCGATAGCGTCTTAGCGTTGTACCGGGAACGGCCTCCATGAGAATGGGGGCCGTTTTTGTTTTTGCGGTTTTTTATTGGGGGCATATCCGTTGCTTCGGGAGCTGCCGCTGGCGGTTTCGCTCTTACAGCGAGTCACTTTTGACAAACGCCTCAAAAGTAACCAAAAAGTCTTGGCCCCGGCGTACGGCACTTCGCCTAGGCTCAGTGTTCCCTCTCTACGGTGTCCATCAGGGGGCATCGCCTACGGTTTGCTTCGCTGCACCTCCTCTCGATGTATGCGGCTTCGCCGCACGGCGCTGCGCGCCTACCCCCTGATGGACACCTCCGCTCGGCCTGCCGAAGGGGCTGGAGATCAAAAGCCAGAGCCAGAGCCAGAGCCAGAGCAAAAGCCAGATCAAGAGCCCCCTCACCCTAGCCCTCTCCCTGTATGTACCGGAGACATGGTGGACACATGTTCGGAGACATGGTGGACGGTTTTAGATCTTCTTACCTGCCGTAACGATCTGCAAGTTCAAGTCGATTCGGGCGATACGATGTCTACTCCAGTAGACATCGTGGATGCCGTCCTCCGTCGTCCCCCGGATAGCTACTGACCTCCCGTAAAAAGCTTTTCCGACCGTGTATTCACGGTCCCCCCAGTAGATCTCGCCTTTTACCTGAACCTTCCTGACCACATCACCCTCGTCGTACTCCGGGGCCGCAGGTTGCTCCTGATAATCCCGTGGGCTGCTGCTGTAACGAGTAGAAGGAACCTGCATGTCCAGCGCTTGATGCGGACGCTTCTGGTTGTAGATATCACGCCAGATATCAAATGCCTGTTGCGCGTCGTTGAGATCGATAAAATGCCGGTCCCGCAGGACTTCATTTTTCAGGCTGCGGTGGAAGCGTTCCAACTTTCCTTGGGTTTGCGGATGGTAAGGACGAGAGTGGCCGACTTTGATGCCCTGGCTCATCAGCCAGACCTCCAGCGCGGTATAAACGCCCGTCTGGTCACCCCAGGGTGAACCGTTGTCCATCGTCATGCGCAGAGGCAGGCCGTGACGCCGAAAGACCCGGATTAGATGCTCTTGGACGGTTCCACGTTGCTCATTGATGCAGGCCGCGATACACAGCGAAAACCGCGAATGATCGTCCAATACCGTCAACGGATGGCAACGCCCCTGAGCCAGGCTGATATGTCCCTTGAAGTCCATCTGCCAAAGATCATTGGGCGCTTCATGCTCGAAGCGGATAAACGGTTTGATCTCAGCGGCCTTTGGATCAACGCGTGAATGACGCTGTAAAACCGCATGCACGGTACTGACAGACGGCATCACTGCGCCTTCGTCTTCTAACACGCGCTTGAGCTTGCGAGCGCCCCAAGCCGCGTACTCCTGACTCGCGGTCAGAATCTGCTTCTCCACCTCGTCAGCACATCGTTTGGGTGATGTCTTCGGTCGTCTTGACCGATTGTTCAGCCCCTCAGCCCCTGATTTTTCAAACCTGCTAAGCCATTTGTAGGCAGTGCTTGGACTGATATTGAATCGGCGGCAAAGCTGCCGAACATTGGCCCCTTCTTGCCGAGCCAAAAGCACAAATTCTGAACAAAGCTGCACGGTAGACACCTCTTCCCAAGACACAGGCCATCTCCTTCGCGATGAGCAATGTGTCTATTAAAAAGTGTCCACCATGTCTCCGAACACCTGTCCACCATGTGTCCGGTACATACACTCCCGGAGGGAGAGGGAACTGATCGAGGTGTTTGCAGGAGCTACGCCGACGTGCAATGCCGAGTCGAACTCAGGCTTTGAAAAGCACAAAAATCGGCTCCCTCTCCTAGGGGAGAGGGCTGGGGTGAGGGGTAAACCCACCACAAAACCAAAGCCGAACACGCCCCGCTCCTCCCCACTCAAAACGATGAGCGTTAGCTCGAGTACCGCTTTTGATCGCAGGGCCCGTCGGCAGGCTGAGTGGAGGGATTGATCCGGGGGTGGGAGCGCAGCGACCGTGCGGCGCAGCCGCATGCATCGAGAGGAGGTGCAGCGAAGCAAACCGTAGGCGATGCCCCCGGATCAATCCCGGAGCGAAGGGACACCGAGCCTCAGCGAGGGGCCGTACGTCAGGGTTAGAGACCTTTTGGTTACTTTTGGGGCGTTTGCCAAAAGTGACCCGCCGTAAGGGCGGAACCCCAAGAAGCCGTTACCGCAGCAACGGATATACACCCAACCCCCAAGAACATCCAATAACCGCCCACAAAAAAAATGCCCCAATCTCTCGACCAGGGCATTTCCATTCAACTCAACCTACATATTCAATCTAAAAGCCTCAGTGCGAAACCGCCCCACTAGCCCCCAACCCAGTCTGCGAACGCACAAACTGCGGGAAGAACGCCGCACGCTCGTTCTCAGCCGCCGCCGACTTGTCGGTAACCGAGAAGAACCAGATCCCGATAAACGCAATGATCATCGAGAACAACGCAGGATACTCGTAAGGGAAAATCGCCTTCTCATGATGCAGAATCTGCACCCAGATGGTCGGGCCAAGAATCATCAGCCCCACCGCACTCACCAGACCCAGCCAGCCGCCAATCATGGCGCCACGGGTGGTCAGCTTCTTCCAGTACATCGAAAGCAGCAACACCGGGAAGTTGCAGCTCGCCGCGATGGAGAACGCCAGGCCAACCATGAACGCAATGTTCTGGCTTTCGAACAGGATGCCCAGGCCGATGGCCAGAACGCCCAGTGCGATGGTGGTGATCTTCGAAACGCGGATTTCATCCTTCTCGTTGGCCTTGCCCTTCTTGATCACGCTGGCGTACAGGTCGTGAGACACCGCCGAAGCACCGGCCAGGGTCAGACCGGCCACTACTGCCAGAATGGTCGCGAACGCCACTGCCGAGATGAAGCCGAGGAACACGCTGCCGCCCACGGCGTTGGCCAGGTGCACCGCCGCCATGTTGTTGCCGCCGAGCAGAGCGCCCGCCGCATCTTTGAAGGCCGGGTTGGTGCTGACCAGCAGGATCGCGCCGAAGCCGATGATGAAGGTCAGGATGTAGAAGTAGCCAATGAAACCGGTCGCGTACAGAACGCTCTTACGGGCTTCTTTCGCGTCGCTGACAGTGAAGAAGCGCATCAGGATGTGCGGCAGGCCAGCGGTACCGAACATCAGCGCCAGACCGAGGGAGAACGCCGAGATCGGATCTTTTACCAGACCGCCCGGGCTCATGATCGCTTCGCCCTTGGCGTGAACCTTGATGGCTTCGGAGAACAGGGTGTTGAAGTCGAAGTTGACGTGCTTCATCACCATCAGTGCCATGAACGAGGCACCGGACAGCAACAGCACCGCCTTGATGATCTGCACCCAGGTGGTCGCCAGCATGCCGCCGAACAGCACGTACATGCACATCAGGATACCGACCAGAATCACCGCAACGTGGTAGTCGAGACCGAACAGCAGCTGGATCAACTTGCCGGCACCGACCATTTGCGCGATCAGGTAGAACGCCACCACCACCAGCGAACCGCAGGCAGACAGGGTGCGGATCTGGGTTTGCCCGAGGCGGTAGGACGCCACGTCGGCAAAGGTGTATTTACCCAGGTTACGCAGACGCTCGGCGATCAGAAACAGAATGATCGGCCAGCCCACCAGGAAGCCGATCGAGTAGATCAGGCCGTCGTAGCCGGAGGTGAACACCAGCGCGGAAATACCCAGGAAGGACGCCGCCGACATGTAGTCACCGGCGATCGCCAGACCGTTCTGGAAACCGGTGATCTTGCCGCCCGCTGCATAGTAGTCGGCGGCCGAGTTGTTGCGCTTGGACGCCCAGTAAGTGATGCACAGGGTCGCGCCAACGAACGCCACGAACATGACGATCGCGGAAACGTTGAGTGGTTGTTTGTGGACTTCGCCGGTCAGGGCGTCAGCGGCCCAGACGGCCGGAGCAAATGCTGCGATGCTCAAAAGAGCCAGTAGACGCCGGATCATTGCTGAGCCTCCTTGAGAATCGCGTTGTTCAGGTCGTCGAACTCGCCATTGGCGCGGCGCACGTAAATGCCGGTCAGGATGAAGGCCGAGATAATCAGCCCGACACCGATCGGAATGCCCCAGGTGATGGACGATTCGGGACTGATTTTCGTGCCGAGCACTTGCGGCCCGTACGCGATCAGAAGGATGAAGCCGGAGTAGAGCCCGAGCATGATCGCCGAGAGTATCCAGGCGAACCTTTCCCTTTTCTTGACCAGCTCCTTGAAGCGCGGGCTGTTCTGAATAGAGAGGTAAATGCTGTCGTTCATTGTTTTTATCCTCGCAGCACAGATTTTTATTTTTGGAACATATCCACTGTATGCGGCTGCGAGCCGGGTTCCAGACGACCTTAGTAGTAGAACGCCATGACGTTTTTGCCAATTTCCAGACAAGCCGAAAACGGCCAACGCTGCTTATTAATAGTGGGCAAACAAAAAAGGCCGCCCGACTGTGATGTCGGGCGGCCCTGGGAAGCGCAGATTAGACGCTTCGGCTTAAATCACTTGGTCCAGTCGGCAACACGTTCCGGGTGCTTGGAAACCCAATCCTTGGCCGCTGCGTCAGGTTTTGCACCGTCCTGAATCGCCAGCATGACTTCGCCGATTTCGTCTTTCGAAGCCCATTGGAAGTTCTTCAGGAACTTGGCCACTTCCGGCGCCTTGGTCGCCAGCTCCTTGCTGCCGATGCTGTTCACGGTTTCAGCCGCGCCGTACACGCCTTTCGGGTCGTCGAGGAAGCGCAGTTTCCACTTGGCGAACATCCAGTGCGGCACCCAGCCGGTGACGGCGATGGATTCGTTTTTCTTCTCGGCGCGGGTCAGCTCGGCAATCATGCCGGCGCCGGAACTGGCCTTGAGTTGATAGCCGGTCAGGTCGTAATCCTTGATCGCCTGATCGGTCTTGAGCATCACGCCTGAACCGGCGTCGATGCCGACGATGCGTTTCTTGAAGGAGTCGTCGGTTTTCAGGTCTTCGATGGTCTTGGCCTTGACGTACTCCGGCACGATCAGACCGATTTTCGCGTCCTTGAAGTTCGGGCCGTAATCGACGACCTGATCCTTGTTCTTGGTCCAGTAGTCGCCGTGGGTCACGGGCAGCCAGGCCGAGAGCATGGCGTCGAGTTTGCCGGTGGCAACGCCCTGCCACATGATGCCGGTGGCGACGGCTTGCAGTTTCACGTCGTAGCCGAGTTTCTGCTTGATCACTTCGGCCGCCACGTGGGTGGTCGCGACGCTGTCGGACCAGCCGTCAACGTAACCGATGTTCAGGGTCTTGGTTTCAGCACTGGCGAGTGTGGAGCCCATCGCAAGCACCAGAGCGGCACCTGCGCCTAAAAGTCGTCGCATCTTCATCGTTACTTCCCCGAAATGCTGCGCCCGACGGATGCCGGGCATCGTCAACGTATTGTTATGGTGCACAGCGCCCCCATCACGCCTGACCGCAAACTCGTTAGTACATCAGCCGGATTATCAATAAGGGTACTGACGGTTTCGATCATCAACCTGACGCCCGATAAGACCTGCTCTGCCAGCGACCTCGAAGCAACGAGAAACGACATCAGAAAGCCATTAACTGCCTCCGGATATTTGGCGCCAGACAATCCGCCCGAACTTTGCATGTCAAAATCGTGCGGGCCACCAACCTGCTTATAAATGCAGGTAACATGCGTCGCTTTGCAGCCACTCGGCCTGACCATGTCCGCGACTTCCCGCTTCCCCTTTCTTCCTTATGTGTTCGCCTGCCTGCTCGGGCTGTTTGCCCTGTGCGGCTTCTGGTACGGCCTCGGCAAACCGGTGATCCTGCCGGACGTCGCCACCCCGACCCACAAACTGCAATGCGCCTCCTACACCCCGTTCGACAAAGACCAGTCGCCGTTCGACGTGCCGTTCAAACTGCGCCCGGAGCGCATGGACGCCGACCTCGCCCTGCTCGCCACCCGCTTCGAATGCATCCGCACCTACTCCATGACCGGCCTCGAAGCGCTGCCAGATCTGGCGCGCAAGCACGGCTTGAAGTTGATGATCGGCGCGTGGGTCAACAGCAATCCGGTGGACACCGAGAAAGAAGTCGATCTGCTGATCGCTTCGGCCAATGCCAACCCGGACGTGGTCAGCGCCGTAATCGTCGGCAACGAGGCCTTGCTGCGCAAAGAGGTCACCGCGACCCAGCTGGTGAAGCTGATCAACAAGGTCAAGAGCCACATCAAGCAGCCGGTGACCTACGCCGATGTCTGGGAATTCTGGCTCAAGCACCCGGAAGTCGCGCCGGCGGTGGATTTCCTGACCATTCACTTATTGCCGTACTGGGAAGACGATCCGTCGAACATCGACGCGGCCCTACATCATGTGGCCGAAGTGCGTCAGGTGTTCGGCAACAAGTTCGCCCCCAAGGACGTGATGATTGGCGAAACCGGCTGGCCGAGCGAAGGCCGCCAGCGTGAGACCGCGCTGCCAAGCCGGGTCAACGAGGCCAAGTTCATTCGTGGTTTTGTCACCCTCGCCGAACAGGAAGGCTGGCGCTACAACCTGATCGAAGCGTTCGACCAGCCGTGGAAGCGCGGCAGCGAAGGCGCGGTCGGCGGTTACTGGGGGCTGTTCGATGCGGATCGCCAGGACAAGGGCGTGTTGGCCGGGCCAGTGTCGAACGTACCCTACTGGTCGCAGTGGCTGGCGGTCGGCGGGCTGATTTTCCTCGGAACATTGCTGCTGGGCGGCCGGGTTCGTACGACGCGTTCGGCGCTGATCCTGCCGCTGCTCGGCGCCCTCGCCACCTGTTCGATCGGCGCCTGGGGTGATCTGGCGCGGGTGACCACGCGGTTTGCCAGCGAATGGCTGTGGGTCGGGTTGCTGACGGCTCTGAATCTGTTGGTGCTGGCCCATGCGGCGCTGACGTTGAGCGCCCGCAATGGCTGGCGTGAACGGGCGTTCAACGCTTTCGAGCGACGGGCCGGCTGGTTGGTCGCGGCAGCGGGTTTCGCCGCTGCGGTGATGATGCTCGAGTTGGTGTTCGATCCGCGCTATCGCAGTTTTCCGAGCGTGGCGTTCATCCTGCCGGCGCTGGTTTACCTGTGCCGCCCGGTGCCCGTGGCCCGGCGGGAGATCGCGCTGCTGACCTTCATCATCGGCGCCGGCATTGCGCCGCAGTTGTTCCGTGAAGGACTGCAGAATCAGCAGGCGTGGGGCTGGGCGCTGGTCAGCGTGCTGATGGTGGCTGCACTTTGGCGCTGCCTGCGGGTTCGCAAGGGCTGATTCACAGGGAATGCCCGCGATGACTGACGATCAGGCCTCGCGGGATTCCCGGACCAGTCGCAACCCGGCAATCACCACCGCAAACACCGCCAGTGTCGTGTTGTACAACGCCAGCGCCGGCAACCCGAACACCAGCGCCAGCACCGCCAGCCACCACCCTGCCCGTCCCGGCACGACAAAACCGATCACCGCAGCCGCGATCGCCGCCCAGCCCAGCATCTGGAAATGAATCATCAGGCCCAGGTTCGAGCGCACCGAACATTCCCAACGGCTCGCCTCATCCACGCAGATGCCCACCCACTGCGCGTCCTCCATGAAGCCATAACGCGCGCCATAACTGGCGGCCAGCCACAACGGCAACAGAACGAGCAACAGAATCACGGGCAAGCGGCGGGACATGGAACACTCCAATCGATGAAATCGGCGGCCAGCTTAATCTGCCGCCGCGCATACGCAAGGGCTAACAACTCTTAACTGGTCATTCATTCCGTGCAAAGTGTATCGTCCGGCTACTATTACTCCGAATTCCGTCAGTTTGGTGCCGTGGCATGGCACTTTGGCGCAAACCCGGTGGTCATAGCCTGCGAACCTCATTCGGCACCTTCCTCTAAGGGATCTAGTCATGCTCCGTTCCTTGCGCTTCGCCGCCCTGTTTGGCGGCCTTATTCTGAGTGCGTCCGCGCTGGCGGTGGATATCGACGCCGCCAGCTATGGCTATCCCCTGACCAACCCGTTCGAGGCGACCATCGCCACCACGCCGCCGGACTTGCGCCCTGAACTGCCACTGGACGACGACATCGATCAGACCGATCGCAGCGTCACTCTGCGCCCCGAGCGCGAATTCATCCTGCCGGACAATTTCTGGCCGGTGAAAAAACTCACTTACCGCATCGCCACCCAGGACAAGGCCGCGCCGCTGATCTTCCTGATCGCCGGCACTGGCGCGCGCTACGACAGCACGCTCAACGAATACCTGAAGAAGCTTTATTACAAGGCCGGCTACCACGTGGTGCAGCTGTCATCGCCGACCAGCTTCGACTTCATGAGCGCCGCCTCGCGTTTCGCCACCCCCGGCGTGACCAAGGAAGACGCCGAAGACATGTACCGGGTGATGCAGGCAGTGCGGGCGCAGAACCCGAAACTGCCGGTCACCGACTATTACCTCAGCGGCTACAGCCTCGGCGCACTGGACGCAGCGTTCGTGGCCCACCTGGATGAAACCCGTCGCAGCTTCAACTTCAAGAAAGTCCTGCTGCTCAATCCGCCGGTCAACCTCTACACCTCGATCACCAACCTCGACAAACTGGTGCAGACCGAGGTCAAGGGCATCAACAACAGCACCACCTTCTATGAACTGGTGCTGAGCAAACTGACCCGCTACTTCCAGCAAAAAGGCTACATCGACCTCAACGATGCACTGCTCTACGACTTCCAGCAGTCCAAGCAGCACTTGAGCAACGAACAGATGGCGATGCTGATCGGCACCTCGTTCCGTTTCTCGGCGGCGGATATCGCATTCACTTCGGACCTGATCAACCGCCGCGGCCTGATCACCCCGCCGAAATTCCCGATCACCGAAGGCACCAGCCTCACGCCGTTCCTCAAGCGTGCGCTGCAATGCGATTTCGACTGCTACCTCACCGAACAGGTGATCCCGATGTGGCGCGCCCGCACCGACGGCGGCAGCCTGCTGCAACTGATCGATCAGGTGAGCCTGTACGCATTGAAGGATTACCTGCACGACAGCCCGAAAATCGCCGTCATGCACAACGCCGACGACGTGATCCTCGGCCCGGGCGACCTCGGTTTCCTGCGCCGCACCTTCGGCGATCGCCTGACCGTTTATCCGCTGGGCGGCCATTGCGGCAACCTTAACTACCGCGTCAACAGCGACGCCATGCTGGAGTTCTTCCGTGGCTAAATATCTCCTGCTGATTGCAGCGCTCCTCAGTGCAGGTATGGCCCAGGCCGACAACAGCAAAGCCAATGCACCGGTGGTCATCGACAGCGATGGCTTCAAGGAGCCGCTGTCCAAACTCAAGTTCAACCCGGGGCTGGATCAGCGCGAGTTCGAGCGCTCGACCCTCAGCGCGCTGAACGTCTATGACCCGCTGGAAGAGTGGAACCGCCGCGTCTACCACTTCAACTACCGCTTCGACCAATGGGTGTTCCTGCCGGTGGTCGATGGCTACCGCTACATCACCCCGAGCTTCGTGCGCACCGGCGTGAGCAACTTCTTCAACAACATTGGCGACGTACCGAACCTGGTCAACAGCCTGTTGCAGTTCAAGGGCAAGCGCTCGATGGAAACCACCGCGCGCCTGCTGCTCAACACCACCATCGGCATCGCCGGGCTCTGGGATCCGGCCACCGCCATGGGCCTGCCGCGTCAGAACGAAGACTTCGGCCAGACCCTGGGCTTCTACGGCGTACCGGGCGGCGCTTACTTCGTGCTGCCGATTCTCGGCCCCTCGAACCTGCGCGATACCGCAGGTCTGGCTGTGGACTATACCGCCGAGTCCGCGATCAACTTCCTCAATGTCTCGGAAGTCAGCTCCAACCACACGGAAGTCTGGGTACTGCGTGGCGTCGACAAGCGTTACCAGACCAGCTTCCGCTACGGTCAGCTGAACTCACCGTTCGAGTACGAGAAGGTGCGCTACGTCTACACCGAGTCGCGCAAGTTGCAGATCGCCGAGTAAAAACGCCGGCCACAAAAAAGGCCATTCGATGCGAATCGAATGGCCTTTTTGTTTGCCTCAGGATTTAGCCTTTCAGGGCTTTCCAGACTTTGCCGATCACGGACACGCCCGCCAGCACCACCGCACCCGCGATGATCCCCGCCACGCCGTTCAACAGCATCGGCACCACAAACCCGGCGCCACCGGCCGCTGCGCCGACGCTTTCGATCCAGTGATGCACCACCGGTACGCCGTGGGTCAGGATGCCGCCACCGACCAGGAACATCGCTGCGGTGCCGATTACCGACAGGCTTTTCATCATGTACGGCGCCGCACGCAGGATGCCGTTGCCGATACTTTTGGCCATCTGCCCAGGCTTCTGGGTCAGCCACAGACCGAGATCATCGAGTTTGACGATGCCGGCCACCAGACCGTAAACACCCACGGTCATGACAATGGCGATGCCCGACATCACGATCACTTGCTGGGTCAGCGAAGCATCGGCCACGGTGCCGAGGGTGATGGCGATGATTTCCGCCGAGAGGATGAAGTCGGTGCGGATCGCGCCCTTGATCTTGTCCTTCTCGTACGCCACCAGATCGGTTGCCGGATCAGCCACGGCCTCGACCAGTTGCGCATGCTCGACCTCGTCTTCGGCCTTGCTGTGCAGAAACTTGTGCGCGAGTTTTTCGAAACCTTCGAAACACAGGTAGGCGCCACCGACCATCAACAGCGGCGTCACCAGCCACGGCACGAAGGCACTGATCGCCAGCGCCGACGGCACCAGGATCAGTTTGTTGACGAACGAGCCCTTGGCCACCGCCCAGACCACCGGGATTTCCCGCTCCGCGCGTACGCCGGAGACTTGCTGGGCGTTGAGCGCCAAGTCGTCGCCGAGCACGCCGGCGGTCTTCTTGGCAGCCATTTTGGTCATCAACGCAACGTCGTCCAGAACGGTAGCGATGTCGTCGATCAGCACCAGCAAACTGCTTCCTGCCATGAATCTTGTTTCCTTATGTGAATAATGCCGCGCAGCATACCGCGACTGCAGGCCACACGGGGCATTGTTGAGCGCTGCGCGAGGCCGGTGCTACCATGCGCAACCGCCAGAACAGGCAAGGAACCACCGGGTTTATGAGCACAATCCGCGAGCGCAACAAAGAACTGATCCTGCGTGCAGCCAGTGAAGAGTTTGCCGACAAGGGCTTCGCTGCCACCAAAACCAGCGACATCGCCGCCAAGGCAGGACTGCCCAAGCCCAACGTCTATTACTACTTCAAGTCCAAGGAAAACCTCTACCGCGAGGTGCTGGAAAGTATCATCGTGCCGATCCTGCAGGCCTCGACCCCGTTCAACCCGGACGGCGTACCGAGCGAAGTGCTGAGCGGCTACATCCGCTCGAAGATCCGCATCTCCCGCGACCTGCCCTTCGCCTCCAAGGTGTTCGCCAGCGAAATCATGCACGGCGCCCCGCACCTGAGCGCCGACCTGGTCGAGCAGCTCAACGGCCAGGCCAAGCACAACATCGACTGCATCCAGACCTGGATCGACCGCGGCCAGATCGCCCCGATCGACCCCAACCACCTGATGTTCAGCATCTGGGCCGCAACCCAGACCTACGCCGACTTCGACTGGCAAATCTCCGCCGTCACCGGCAAGGACAAGCTCGACGAAGCCGACTATGAAGCGGCAGCACAAACCATCATCCGGTTGGTGCTCAAGGGCTGCGAGCCGGACTGAAGACTCCGGCGACCTCATCGCTAGCAGGCTAGCTCCCACTCTCCTGTATCCGCAAACTCTCCTGTGGGAGCTAGCCTGCTAGCGATGAAGGCGACTCGATTTTGGCTTGAGCCCAAATGGCATCCCACAACGGATAGTCAGACAGCTTTTCCACCAGTCCAGCCCGCAATGGGTTAGCCACGACATACCGTGCCATTTTCACCAAGTCATCTTCTCGGCGCAGAGCCTGGTCATAAAACCCCTTTTGCCAAAGATTGATTTTTCCGCCATTGGACTGGTTCACGGCTTTGGTACTGAATGATTTAGTTCGTTGCATCAATTCACCGAGCGATCCCCTCTTCAGTTCAACGAGCCAGTGAAAGTGATCGGGCATAACCACCCAAGCCAGAGAGTTCACATGACCCTGTTTCTGCGCGCAGACAAACTGATTGGCCACTAACCTGCCCAAAGCAAAATCTCTGAAAAACGGTTTTCTCTGGCAAGTATTGGAAGTGAGCAAATAAATGCGATCAGGTTCGGCATAGCGGCCGATCCTTAGGCGGTGTGAAGCGGGTGAATTGGACATTGATGAGCCTCCTCCATGATTGCAGTCATGAAAAAAGCTAGCCCTGAAAAGGCTGGGGTGCGGTTCAGATCCTTATCAGGTTGTGTCTGCCAGGCAGCCATCGCGAGCAGGCTCGCTCCCACAGGGGCTTTAAGGTGGCCACAGAAATGTGTCTACCTGTGACCACCTGTAGCAGTAAGCCTGCTCGCGATGGCGTCAGTTCAACCGCCGTAAATCACGCGGCCACCCCCGCATCCGCCCGCAGGTCCAGGGCCTCAACGGCCTTGATTGCGACCTGCTCATCGATGTCCGACAGATCGCCGCTGATGCCGATCGCACCCAGCACGTTCCCCGCCTGATCACGAATCAGCACACCACCCGGTGCCGGCACGACGCTGCCCTGCCCCATGCTGTTAAGTGCGGCGATGAACGCCGGGCGTTGTTGTGCGTCCAGCGCCAGCAGGCGTGAGCCCTTGCCCAGGGCGATGGCGCCCCAGGCTTTGCCGATGGCGATGTTCGGGCGCAGCAGGCTGGCGCCGTCTTCGCGTTGCAAGGTGACCAGATGGCCGCCGGTATCCAGTACCGCGATGGTCAGCGGCGCGGCGGAGATGGCCCGCCCTGCGCTGATGGCTTCGTTGACCAGCTTGACTGCGACTTTCAAGGTTAAAGCGCTCATGGTGCCGTCCTCATTTTGTTATTGGGAAAGTCGTTGGGCTGCGCGTTTGTGCCGCAGCCCGATGCAACAAATAGAACACAATGAATTATTTTTTTGTATACAATAATTCTCGAAAAGCGCCTCATGCGACGAAAAGCCACACCAGAACAGGCTTCCGACGAATGAAACAGGCGCTTGAGAAAATGGATTGACCTGCGCCGTCCGCCGTGAATACACTCTGCGCAAAGCCACTTGTATACAATTACAAAACGTAAAGAGGCACAAAACCATGAGCAAAATGAGAGCAATCGAAGCCGCCGTTCTGGTGATGCGCCGTGAAGGGGTTGATACCGCTTTTGGCATTCCGGGCGCTGCAATCAACCCGCTGTACTCCGCCCTGCAGAAAGTCGGTGGCATCGATCACGTCCTCGCTCGCCACGTTGAAGGCGCCTCGCACATGGCCGAGGGCTACACCCGCACCAAGGCCGGCAACATCGGCGTGTGCATCGGTACTTCCGGCCCGGCCGGTACCGACATGGTCACCGGTCTGTACAGCGCCTCCGCGGACTCGATCCCGATCCTCTGCATCACCGGCCAAGCACCCCGCGCCCGTATGCACAAGGAAGACTTCCAGGCCGTCGACATCACCAGCATCGTCAAGCCGGTGACCAAGTGGGCGACCACCGTTCTGGAGCCGGGCCAGGTGCCTTACGCCTTCCAGAAAGCCTTCTACGAAATGCGCTCCGGCCGCCCAGGCCCGGTGCTGATCGACCTGCCGTTCGACGTGCAGATGGCTGAAATCGAATTCGACATCGACGCTTACCAGCCACTGCCGCTGGCCAAGCCAAGCGCCACCCGCGTGCAAGTCGAAAAAGCCCTGGCGATGCTGGATCAGGCCGAGCGTCCATTGCTGGTGGCCGGCGGCGGCATCATCAACGCCGACGCCAGCGAGCTGCTGGTCGAGTTCGCCGAGCTGACCGGCATTCCAGTGATCCCGACCCTGATGGGCTGGGGCACCATTCCGGACGATCACCCGCTGATGGTCGGCATGGTCGGTCTGCAGACTTCGCACCGTTACGGCAACGCCACGATGCTGAAATCCGACGTGGTACTGGGCGTCGGCAACCGTTGGGCGAACCGTCACACCGGCTCGGTCGACGTTTACACCGAAGGCCGCAAATTCATTCACGTCGACATCGAACCGACCCAGATCGGCCGCGTGTTCACCCCGGACCTGGGCATCGTTTCCGACGCCGCTGCCGCGCTGACCGTGTTCATCGAAGTCGCCCGTGAATGGCAAGCCGCCGGCAAGCTGAAAAACCGCTCTGCCTGGCTGCAAGACTGCCAGCAGCGCAAAGCCAGCCTGCACCGCAAGACCCATTTCGACAACGTGCCGGTCAAGCCGCAGCGCGTTTACGAGGAAATGAACCAGGTGTTCGGCAAGGACACCTGCTACGTCAGCACCATTGGTCTGTCGCAGATTGCCGGCGCGCAGTTCCTGCACGTCTACAAGCCGCGTCACTGGATCAACTGTGGCCAGGCCGGCCCGTTGGGCTGGACCATTCCGGCAGCGCTGGGCGTGGTGAAGGCCGATCCGAACCGTAAAGTCGTGGCCCTGTCGGGGGACTATGACTTCCAGTTCATGATCGAAGAGCTGGCGGTCGGCGCTCAGTTCAAACTGCCGTACATCCACGTCGTGGTGAACAACTCGTACCTGGGGCTGATCCGTCAGGCCCAGCGCGGGTTCGATATGGACTACTGCGTGCAGCTGTCCTTCGATAACCTGAACGCGCCGGAACTCAACGGTTATGGTGTCGACCACGTCGCAGTCGCCGAAGGCCTGGGCTGTAAAGCGCTGCGTGTGTTCGAACCGGCTGACATCGCCCCTGCCCTGCGCAAGGCCGAACAGCTGATCGAAGAGTTCAAGGTGCCGGTGATCGTCGAGATCATTCTGGAGCGTGTGACCAACATCTCCATGGGGACCGAGATCAACGCCGTCAACGAATTCGAAGACCTGGCGCTGGTCGGCAACGATGCGCCTACGGCGATTTCGTTGCTCGATTGATTGCTATTGCTTGATCGTTCCCACGCTCTGCGTGGGAACGCAGCCGGGGACGCTCTGCGTCCCAAAGCGGACGCAGAGCGTCCATAGAGGCATTCCCACGCAGAGCGTGGGAACGAGAATCTAGAACGGGAGACCACCATGCCGCGTTTCGCAGCCAACCTGTCCATGCTGTTCACCGAACAGGATTTCCTTGCCCGTTTCGACGCCGCCGCCAAGGCTGGCTTCAGCGGTGTCGAGTACCTGTTCCCGTACGATTTCAGCTCTGCCGAAATCAAGGCCAAACTCGACGCCAACGGTCTGACCCAAGTGCTGTTCAACCTGCCGGCCGGTGACTGGGCCAAGGGCGAGCGCGGTATCGCGTGCCTGCCGGACCGGGTCGAAGAGTTCCGTGCCGGGGTCGATCTGGCCATCGCTTACGCGCAGGTTCTGGGCAACACCCAGGTCAACTGCCTGGCCGGTATCCGTCCGCAGGGCGTGGACGATGCCACCGTTGAAAAGACCTTCGTCGCCAACCTCAAGTACGCCGCCGACAAGTTGCAAGCCGTCGGTATCAAACTGGTGATGGAAGCGATCAACACCCGCGACATCCCGGGCTTCTACCTGAACAACACGGCGCAGGCCCTGTCGATTCGCGAGCAGGTCGGCAGCGCCAATCTGTTCCTGCAATACGACATCTATCACATGCAAATCATGGAAGGCGATCTGGCCCGCACCCTGCAATCGCACCTGGCCGAGATCAACCATGTGCAGCTGGCCGACAACCCGGGCCGCAACGAGCCGGGCACTGGCGAGATCAACTACCGCTTCCTGTTCGAACACCTTGATCGCATCGGTTATCAGGGCTGGGTCGGCTGCGAGTACAAACCGCTGACCACCACTGAAGCAGGCCTCGGCTGGCTGAAGACCCACAACGCGATTTAAGAACAATGCAAAACCCTGTGGGAGCGAGCCTGCTCCCGAATGCGGTGGTTCAGTCAACACGGATATTGAATGTTCCACCGCATTCGTGAGCAAGCTCACTCCCACAATGAGCTGCCCCCTATTTGCTTGAGCAAGACAAAAACAAGAGGATTTTCTCATGGCTAAAATCGGATTCATCGGCACCGGCATCATGGGCCACCCAATGGCGGCGAACCTGCAGAAAGCCGGTCACAGCCTGTTCCTGTCGGCGCACCACGACGCTGCCCCTGCCGACCTGGTCGCCGCTGGCGCCGTCGCTCTGGCCAACCCACGCGAAGTGGCCCAGGAAGCCGAATTCATCATCGTCATGGTGCCGGATACCCCGCAGGTCGAAGACGTGCTGTTCCGCGCCGACGGCGTTGCTGCCGGCATCGGCAAAGGCAAGGTTGTGATCGACATGAGCTCGATCTCGCCGACCGCCACCAAGGCTTTCGCTGCGAAGATCAACGAGAAAGGCGCGCAGTACCTCGACGCTCCGGTGTCCGGTGGTGAAGTCGGCGCCAAGGCCGCGACCCTGAGCATCATGGTCGGTGGCGACGCCGATGCCTTCGAACGCGCACTGCCGCTGTTCCAGGCCATGGGCAAGAACATCACCCTGGTTGGTGGCAATGGCGACGGTCAGACCGCCAAGGTGGCGAACCAGATCATCGTTGCCCTGAACATTCAGGCCGTGGCCGAAGCCCTGCTGTTCGCTTCGAAAAACGGTGCCGATCCGGCCAAGGTGCGTGAAGCGCTGATGGGTGGTTTCGCCTCCTCGAAGATCCTCGAAGTGCACGGCGAGCGCATGATCAAAGGCACCTTCGATCCGGGCTTCCGCATCAGCCTGCACCAGAAGGACCTGAACCTGGCCCTGCAAGGCGCCAAGGAGCTGAACATCAACCTGCCGAACACCGCCAACGCCCAGCAAGTGTTCAGCACCTGCGCGGCCATCGGTGGCAGCAACTGGGACCACTCGGCGCTGATCAAGGGCCTGGAACACATGGCCAACTTCTCGATTCGCGACAAGAAGTAAGCCCTGCCCCAACCTGCATCAAACCTGTGGGAGCCAGCCTGCTGGCGATGGAATCGACGCGGAGTGTCTGCCAGACCTCAGCGCCTGAATCGCTAGCAGGCTAGCTCCCACAGGGTTCCGAGTTGCCCTTTCGAATAACAAGAATTCCGGGAGCCCGCCATGTCGGTCGATCCGCAACAACTGCTGCGCGAGCTGTTTGCCACAGCCATCGACGCGGCCCATCCGAACCAGGTCCTCGAAGCTCATCTGCCGGCTGATCGCACAGGTCGCGTGATCGTCATCGGCGCCGGCAAGGCCGCCGCGGCCATGGCGCAAGTGGTCGAGCGCTGCTGGGAAGGTGAAGTCTCGGGCCTTGTGGTGACCCGCTACGGTCACGGCGCCCCGTGCGAAAAAATCGAAGTGGTCGAAGCCGCGCACCCGGTGCCGGACGCCGCCGGTCTGGCCGTTGCCAAGCGTGTGCTGGAACTGGTCAGCAACCTGACCGAAGACGACCGCGTAATCTTCCTGTTGTCCGGTGGTGGTTCTGCCCTGCTGGCGTTGCCGGCCGAAGGCATCACCCTGGCCGACAAACAGTCGATCAACAAAGCCCTGCTCAAATCCGGCGCGACCATCGGCGAGATGAACTGCGTGCGCAAGCACCTCTCGGCGATCAAGGGCGGACGCCTGGGCAAAGCCTGCTGGCCCGCAACTGTTTATACCTACGCGATTTCCGATGTACCGGGCGACCTCGCCACGGTCATCGCCTCCGGCCCGACCGTGGCCGACCCGAGCACCAGCGCCGAAGCGCTGGCCATCATCAAGCGCTACGGCATCGAGATTCCAGCGTCCGTGCGTACCTGGCTGCAAAGCCCGGAATCGGAAACCGTCAAACCCGGCGATCCGAGCCTGGCCCGCAGTCACTTCCAGCTGATCGCCCGCCCTCAGCAATCGCTGGATGCGGCGGCGGTGAAATGCCGTCAGGCCGGTTTCAGCACGCTGATCCTCGGCGATCTGGAAGGCGAATCCCGCGAAGTGGCGAAAGTCCACGCCGGCATCGCGCGCCAGATCATCCATCACGGCCAGCCACTGGCGGCGCCGTGCGTGATTCTCTCCGGCGGCGAAACCACGGTGACCGTGCGCGGCAATGGCCGTGGCGGACGCAACGCCGAATTCCTCCTCAGCCTCACCGACAGCCTGAAGGGCCAGCCCGGCGTTTATGCGCTGGCCGGTGACACCGACGGCATCGACGGCTCGGAAGACAACGCCGGCGCAATCATGACCCCGGACAGCTACGCCCGCGCCGCCGCCCTGGGCCTGAGCGCCAGCGACGAGCTGGATAACAACAACGGCTATGGCTACTTCGAGGCGCTCGATGCGCTGATCGTCACCGAGCCGACCCGCACCAACGTCAACGACTTCCGCGCCATCCTGATCCTCGAGAGCTCTAAATCATGACGCCTGATAAAAAGGTCAAAATCCTCGCCACCCTCGGGCCTGCCGTCGACGGCATCGAAGACATCCGCGAGCTGGTCGAGGCCGGGGTCAATATCTTCCGCCTCAACTTCAGTCACGGCGATCACGCCGACCACGCCAAGCGCTATCAGTGGATCCGCGAAGTCGAGCGCCAGCTCAACTACCCGCTCGGGATCCTGATGGACCTGCAAGGGCCGAAACTGCGGGTCGGCAAGTTCGCTGACGGCAAGGTTCAGTTGCATCGCGGTCAGGCGTTCCGCCTCGATCTGGACGCAACACCGGGCGACGAACGCCGGGTAAACCTGCCGCACCCGGAGATCATCGCGGCGCTGGAAGCCGGCATGGACCTGCTGCTCGATGACGGCAAACTGCGCCTGCGAGTCGTCACCAAATACACCGACGCGATCGACACCACCGTGCTCAATGGCGGCGAACTGTCGGATCGCAAAGGCGTGAACGTGCCGCAAGCGGTGCTCGACCTGAGCCCGCTGACCACCAAGGATCGTCGCGACCTGAACTTCGGTCTGGAGCTGGGTGTGGACTGGGTCGCGCTGTCGTTCGTGCAGCGTCCGCAAGACATTATCGAGGCCCGCGCGCTGATCGGCGACAAGGCGTTCCTGATGGCGAAAATCGAGAAGCCGTCGGCGGTCGAGCAACTGCGCGAGATCGCCGAACTGAGCGACGCGATCATGGTGGCTCGCGGTGACCTGGGCGTGGAAGTGCCGGCCGAGAGCGTGCCGCAAATCCAGAAGAACATCATCACCACCTGCCGCCAGCTCGGCAAACCGGTGGTGGTGGCGACGCAGATGCTCGAGTCGATGCGCTTCTCCCCGGCGCCGACCCGCGCCGAAGTCACCGACGTCGCCAACGCCGTGGCCGAAGGCGCCGATGCGGTGATGCTGTCGGCCGAAACCGCGTCCGGCGAGTACCCGCTGGAAGCCGTGCAGATGATGAGCAAGATCATCCGTCAGGTCGAAAACGGCCCGGACTACCAGACCCAACTCGACGTCAGCCGCCCGAAAGCCGAAGCGACCGTGTCCGACGCGATCAGCTGCGCGATTCGCCGGATCAGCAACGTGCTGCCGGTGGCGGTGCTGGTCAACTACAGCGAGTCCGGCGCATCGAGTCTGCGTGCCGCGCGGGAACGGCCGAAAGCGCCGATCCTCAACCTGACGCCGAACCTGCAGACCGCCCGCCGGTTGAGCGTGGCGTGGGGCATTCATTCGGTGGTCAATGATCGCCTGCGTCAAGTGGATGAGGTGTGCTCGACCGCGCTGGAAATCGCTCAGGCTCAAGGAATGGCCGAGCGTGGCGATACGTTGCTGATCACCGCGGGTGTGCCGTTCGGGCAGCCGGGGTCGACTAATTCGCTGCGGATCGAAACATTGATTTAAGCAACACCTGAGTGGCGAGGGGGCGTGCTCCCATCGCTCGGCATGACGGTTTCCACAAGAGACACCGCATTCACCGGGCACGAGCTCCCTCGCCACCGCTTCAAGCAAGACCTTTTGATTTTCCTACTGCCCAGATTCTCCAGACATGCCTGCCAATCATTTCAACACCCACTGCCCTGACTGGGCCGAGGCTTTGCTCAACGGCTTCAGTCAAATCTTCCTCCAGCGCCATCCGCTGTGTGGACTCCTGTGCCTTCTGGCCATTTTATTCACCGCGCCGGTGCTGTTCGCCGGCGCGCTGCTGGGCGCGGTCGCCGGTTTGCTCACCGCGCAACGGCGCAACTACGCCAAGGCGGATCGTCAGGCCGGACTGTTCAGCTACAACGGCGTGCTGGTCGGCCTGTTGCTGAGCCTGTATTTCCCCTGGTCGCCGATGCTGCCACCGCTGATTCTGGCGGCCGGCGGACTGAGCGCGATGATCACGCAGCAGTGGCTCAAACGCGCACGCCTCACCGAATACCTGCCCGCCTACACGGCGCCGTTCGTATTGTTGAGCTGGGTGTTCCTGTGTTTCGCCGAGCCTTCGACGCCGGCTCCGGCGCTTGAACTGAATACCGTGAACCTGCTCGGTGCCGCCCTGAAAGGCTTCGGTCAGGTGATGTTCCTCGACCATCCGTTGGCCGGTGGATTGATCGCCGCCGGTTTGCTGATCGCCGATCGCCGGGCATTGGCCTGGGCGCTGCTGGCTTCGGCGATTGGCCTGGGTTCCAGTCTGTTGCACCATGACAGCCAGGTCGCGCTGCTGGGTCTGGGGGGTTACAACGCCGTCCTCGCCGCCCTCGCCTTTAGCGCTCAGCGCCAGCAACCGTGGCTGCCGCTGTTCGGCATCGGCCTAGCGCTGCTGCTGACGCCGCTGTTCAATGCCCTGGGTCTGGCGACTCTCACGGCACCGTTCATTCTTGCCTGCTGGCTGCTGCGTACCGGCATTCGCCTGATGCGCCAACCGGAGATCAACGTCGCGCCTTGCGCTAACGGGGAGAATCAACCTAGGCTGCGCTGATTGATGGCCAAGGCGATATGCATGAACGGCAACAACACGTGGCGTGATCGCCTGTACGTGATCATTTTCCAGACCGATACGGTGGCGGGCCGCCGTTTCGACAAGACCCTGCTGCTGATCATTCTCGCCAGTCTGGTGATCGTGATCCTCGACAGCATCGATGAAGTCCACCAGAACTACGCCAATGTGCTGGCGTACATCGAATGGGGCTTCACGATCATCTTCCTCGGCGAGTATTTGCTGCGCCTGTACTGCTCGCCCAAGCCGCTGCGCTACGCCTTCAGTTTCTATGGGCTGGTGGACCTGCTGGCGATCGTGCCCGGCATCCTCGCGCTGTATTACAGCGATGCCCAGTACCTGCTGATCATCCGGGTGATCCGAATGCTGCGGATCTTCCGCGTACTCAAACTCGGGCCGTACCTGAAACAGGCGCATTACCTGCTCGATGCCCTGCGCGGCAGCAAGCAGAAAATCCTCGTATTCCTGCTCAGCGTCTGCACCCTTGTCACGGTGTTCGGCACCCTGATGTACGTGGTCGAAGGCCCGGAACATGGCTTCACCAGCATTCCCAAAGGCATCTATTGGGCTATCGTGACCCTGACCACCGTGGGTTACGGCGACATCGTGCCGAGGACCGTGCTGGGCCAGGTGATTTCGTCGCTGGTGATGATCACTGGTTATTCGATCATCGCCGTGCCCACCGGGATTTTCACCGCTGAACTGGCCACCGCCATGCGCGGCGGTCAGCTGCAACACGACTGCCCCGTGTGCAAGAAAAGCAGCCATGAACACGAAGCGTCGTTCTGCTCCCGTTGCGGCAATGCGCTGTTCAAGAAAACGGAATAAGCAAAGTTCTTTTTAATCTTTAAACGACTATGCGGGCCCCGCTATAGTCGCTGGCAAATGGCCTCATCTTTGTAAAAAAACACCCCTACAGAACAAGGAATGCGCAGTGAAAAAACTCTTTGGCGCCTCACTTCTCGCCGCTGGTCTTGCCTTCGGCAGCGTGGCTCAGGCCGCACCGACCCTGCTCAACGTTTCCTACGACGTGATGCGCGATTTCTACAAGGACTACAACGCTGCGTTCCAGAAACACTGGCAAGCCGAGCACAAAGAGGACATCACTGTGCAGATGTCTTTCGGCGGTTCGAGCAAGCAAGCCCGTTCGGTCATCGACGGTCTGCCGGCTGACGTCATCACCATGAACATGGCCACCGACATCAACGCCCTGGCCGATAACGGTCAACTGGTGCCGAAAGACTGGGTCACCCGTCTGCCGAACAACAGCGCGCCGTTCACCTCGGCCACCGTGTTCATCGTGCGCAAGGGCAACCCGAAAGCCCTGAAAGACTGGCCGGACCTGCTCAAGGATGGCGTGCAAGTGATCGTGCCCAACCCGAAAACCTCGGGCAACGGCCGCTACACCTACCTGTCGGCGTGGGGCTACGTGCTGAAAAACGGCGGTGACGAGAACAAGGCGAAAGACTTCGTCGGCAAGCTGTTCAAACAGGCGCCGGTGCTGGACACCGGTGGCCGCGCCGCCACCACCACGTTCATGACCAACCAAATCGGTGACGTGCTGGTGACCTTCGAAAACGAAGCCGAAATGATCGCCCGCGAGTTCGGCCGCGACCAGTTTGAAGTGATCTACCCAAGCGTCTCCGCCGAAGCCGAGCCACCGGTGTCGGTGGTCGACAAAGTGGTCGAGAAGAAAGGCTCCCGCGCCGCTGCCGAGGAATACCTGAAGTTCCTGTGGTCGCCGCAAGGTCAGGAAATCGCGGCCGCCAACTACCTGCGTCCACGTGACCCGGCGGTACTGGCCAAGTACACCGACCGTTTCCCGAAAGTCGACTTCCTGTCGGTCGAGAAGACCTTCGGTGACTGGCGCACCGTGCAGAAGACCCACTTCAACGATGGCGGGATCTTCGACCAGATCTACAGCGGCCAGTAAGGCGTGAGCTGACATGAAAAAGGCGACCTGCAGAGGTCGCCTTTTTTGTGTGCGGCTACATGGGCGGCTTGACGCCATCCTTGCCCGCCGAGATCGATTGCGCGGTCAGCGTGCCGTCCACGCTCTGGGTCACGAAGGTAACGATCTTCACCCCGACTTTGAGCAGGCTGCGATCGCCCGGGGTCAGGTTGACGATCGGCACGTCCTCCGGCACCAGGATCTTCTGCTGGCCGCCCTTGTAGTTGACGGTCAGCACCCGGCCGTTGCTCACCACCAAATCGCCGACGCTGCCGTTGGTCATGCTGCTGCCCTTGGTCAGGTCGAACGGCCGATGGCCGTCGCCGCTGCCGGCCAGCTCCGGCGGGAAGACATGAACCTCCAGCGCCTTGAGCGTGCCATCCTCCTGGGGAATGGCGGCCGAACCGATGTAGCTCCCGGGCTTGATGTCTTCGATATTGGCCAGGGTAACCGCGCGGACCTTGGTGTCCGGGGTCAACTGGACCACCACGTTTTCACCGCTGTTGACGTGAACCTTGAGCGAGTCGGAACTGACCCCGGTGATTTCGCCGCGCACGCCCATGCGCATGCCGGGCGCTTCGGCGGCCTGCACAGCAGCGGCGCCGAGCAGACTGATCAGGGCAATCGTTGTGGTGTGGCGAAGCAACTGACGAAACATCGCAATCCTCCGTTGATGAACGCTCAAACCCGGTCACAACATAAGCACGCTATCGAACAAGATGTAAGTGAATGTATCATCGCCACTCAACGGTCGGACGCAAGGTTCGCCGATGAACAATGGATTGTTCGGCGCCACCTATTCCGCAACGGAATAACTGATATCGATCAGAAGCCTCTACTGCCGGCTCGGCCCGTCCCTTAGCCTCACCGCATTCCTTTTCGCTGGATCGAGAAACCCTATGACCGCCACAACTCACGCAATGACCCGAGGCATGGTGCTGCTGTTCGCTTTCTGCTGCGGCGCCATCGTTGCCAACATCTACTACGCCCAGCCAATCATCGGCCTGATCGCGCCAGACATCGGCCTGACCGACACCATGGCCAGCTTCATCGTGTCGCTGACCCAGATCGGCTATGCGCTGGGCCTGTTCTTCCTGGTGCCACTGGCGGACCTGCTGGAAAACCGCCGCCTGATGATCATCACCACCGTGGTGGCGATTGCCAGCCTGCTCGGCGCGGCGTTTACCGATCAACCGAATGTGTTCCTGCTGATTTCGTTGCTGGTGGGGTTCAGCTCGGTGTCGGTGCAGGTGCTGATTCCATTGGCGGCGCATCTGGCACCGGAGGAATCCCGTGGCCGGGTGGTCGGCGGGATCATGGGCGGTCTGCTGCTGGGGATTCTGCTGGCGCGTCCGGTGTCGAGCGTGGTCGCCGACCATCTCGGCTGGCGGGCGATGTTCATGATCGCCGCAGCCTTGATGGCAGCGATCAGCGTGGTGCTGGCGTTGACCGTGCCCAAACGCCAGCCGGATCACAGCGCCTCCTACGGCCAGTTGCTGGGTTCGTTGTGGACGCTGCTGCGCAAGCAACCGGTGCTGCGTCAGCGCGCGTTTTACCAGGCCTGCATGTTCGCCACATTCAGCCTGTTCTGGACCGCCGTGCCGCTGGAACTGGCGCGCAACCATGGCCTGTCCCAAAGTGAAATCGCGATCTTCGCCCTGGTCGGTGCCATCGGTGCCATCGCCGCGCCGATCAGCGGACGCCTGGCCGACGCCGGCCACACCCGCATCGCCTCGCTGCTGGCCATGCTGTTCGCCAGCCTGAGTTTCCTGCCCGCCTTCATCCACCCGGCCTACAGCGTGATCGGCCTGGCCGTGACCGGCGTGGTGCTCGATTTCTGCGTGCAGATGAACATGGTGCTCGGCCAGCGCGCGGTCTACTCCCTCGATGCCAAAAGCCGCGGCCGCCTCAACGCGCTGTACATGACCAGCATCTTCGTCGGCGGCGCCTTCGGCTCGTCGGTGGCCAGTGCGGTGTACGAGCATGGCGGCTGGCTGTGGATCGTGATCGTTGGCAGTGCGTTCCCGCTGCTGGCGCTGGTGCGGTTCTTGAGTGCTTCGCAGAAGCCTGTTCTGGCAACGGCCTAGAATCTGAAAGCACTGTCGGATCACTGATCCGACAGTGCTCGAGGCTCAATGCCGGACCAGTTTTTCCATGGCGGCATCCGCCAGAAAAGAGGAACGGCTTTTGACGTTGTGCTCACGCACGTAGCGGTCGATCCGCTGGATGACATAGCCGGGCAACGTCACATTGACCTTTTCGGTCTTGCCCATGTACGGCGAGATGTCCAGCTCGAGCATGCCCCAACCCATGTCCGCGAACTCCGGGTTGTTGCGATGGGTCGCCGCTGAGGTCGGCATCGGAATCGAATCACCATCCGCCGCGATTTCCTGCAGCATGATGTGGGCAATCTCGACAGCTGCGTTGTAGGCATCCTCAAACGTATCCCCGGCCGTTACCGCGCCGGGAATATCGGGGATCTGAATCCCGATGGCGGTATTCTCGTCACCCCACTCGATGCAGATTGGGTATTGCATTGTGAAATTGCCTCGCCCATTAAAGTAACTCTAGAGATACCTTTAGTAGCCTGCGGAAGGTTGTGACACAACGTTGGTTGTTTTGCAGGATGTTTTGACTACCTGTCGGCGGTGTTTCCGACGGGTAGGCTGGCCAGTGTCAAGGCGCGGGCGTTCGTTGAATATGTGCAGGGGTTGTTGGCGAAAAAACCATAAAACTCCATACTCGTTTCGTTTATTGCGATTTTCGCTTATTTCGAATAACGTTCCGGCATTCCTCATTTCCTGAGCCGGACTCGCCATGTCGACCGTTATTCATCCCTCCATCAGCCTCCCCGTAGAACGCGAAGTAAAAGCCGCCATTGAAGGGCAGCGTGCCCTGGCGGCTTACCTCGCGACCCATTTCGAGACTCAGCACATCCAGATTTTCGACGAGCAGAACGAAGCTCATCGCGTCGAACTGCCCACCTCGGCCCTGCGCTTGCTGATCGACATTCTGGCGGAACTGGCAGCCGGCAACGCGGTGCAGGTCGTACCGGTGCATGCCGAATTGACGACCCAGGAAGCCGCCGACCTCCTCAACGTCTCACGTCCACACCTCATAAAACTGCTGGAAAGCGGCGAGTTGTCCTACCACAAAACAGGCAAGCACCGACGTGTGCGTTTTGCCGATCTGATGGAATATAAGACCCGGCGCACCACCGCCAGCGAGCAGGCAATGGCGCTTCTCGCAGAGCAAGCTCAGGCGTTAAGGACAGGATACGAGTGAGGCATTCCTCTTTCACCGCTTTATATGACGCATGCGTCTTGTACCCCGCCCCCTTGAGAGACTTCCTCATGTGGCTTGCGCTCTCAGGACGATTTCGGGCGCGATGGACCCAGGAGATTCACTGCGAATGGAAACGCAATCTGCTGAAGAACCGCCGTGACCTGACGATGGAACAGCTGGATCGTACGTCCGGCCTGATGGATCAAGCGATACCCGACGCCTGTGTCCATGACTATGAAGACCTGATTGCCGGACTCAGCTTGCCCGACTGCGATGATCGTCATGTTCTGGCAGCGGCCATCCGTTGCGGCGCAAGCGTGATAGTGACGTTCAATCAGAAAGACTTTCCCTGCAAAGCGCTGGAGCCTTTCGGCATCGAAGCGCAGCATCCGGACGAGTTCGTCGACAACCTCTTGGGGCTTGATCCGGCAGCAGTGGTTGCAGCGGCCCAAAAACAGCGTCGGCAGCTGAAAATGCCTGCCATGGACGTCGAACCCTTTCTTGATCTACTGCAACGACAAGGCCTGATTAAATCGGTCCGGGCACTCAGCGGCTATCACGCGATTCTTTGAAAGCTCATTACTCCACACAGCAAAACGGCGATCCAACGATCGCCGTTTTTCATTACTCCCCGAACTGCTTGCCCAGTCCCGCCGGTACGCCGTGGATGTTGGTTTCTTCCCACGGGCCGTTGGGGCTGATCGAGCGGCTCCAGCCGTTGTTCCAGCGGTAGTAGGTGCGCTGGCGGTAGAAGGTGTTGGTCTGGTCGTCGAGCACGTACACGCCCAGTTTCTGGTCCCAGTGGCTGTTGCCGCCCGGTGGCGGGGCGAAGCTGGCGGAGGTGCGCGGGACGGGTTTGGCGGGTTTGGCCGGGATGCCCGGTTTGCTTGGCGTCGGGGTGGTCGACGGGGTCGGGCTGGGTTGTGACGGCGGGATCGGCGGCAGCCGTGTGGTGGGCTCCGGTCGTTGCACCGCACATGCGCTCAAGCCCAGGGCCAGTGTGAGGACTGTGATTCGGGCGATGGCGTTCATGGCGGTGCTTTCCTGTTGGTTCCGGCTATTTGTCCGGGCTGTCGATGGTCAGTGTCTGCGGCGTGGTGGTGCTGCTGGCCAGAGGCCCGCTGCGACCGACCCACTCACCGGCGGTCGGTTGACCGGCACGGGAGATGCGCGCAACCAGTTGGACTTCGGGGAAGTTCGACAGTTTCAATTGCGGCATCATCGCGTCGGCATCGCCCAGTTCGACGGTCACCGGCAGATCGGCGACGGTCAGGCGCTTGGCTGCCAGCGGTGCCGGCGGGCCCGAGGTAGCGCGGGCAAAAATGAACACGCTGTCACCCGGTTGCACCTTGGCTCTGAGCTCGCTGGCCAGATCCACACGCACTTTCAACAACGCCGTCGCCTTCGCCGCCGGTGCCTGGGCGACCTTGCCGCCGCTGGCTTGCAGTTTCTCGGTGGCGCGGGTAATGCCGCCCTGCAGGGCCTCGCGGGATTTGTCCTGTGGCGGCAGTTGCGCCAGCAGACGGTTCCAGTAGTCGATGGCTTCCTGATAACGCTCGCCTTCGAACGCGGCGATGCCCAACAGGCCGAGGCTGGTGACTTCCTTCGGATCGGCTTTCAGTGCTTCATCGGTCAGGGCCTGAACCTTGTCCGACCATTTTTTGTTGTCGGCAAAGTACTGGGCCTGCGCCCACTGGCCGAGCAGTTCCGGCTGTCGACCGGCGAGATTGACGGCGCGCTCGAACATCTTCGCCGCGTCCGCCGGACGATCCTGGGCCATGTAGGTGCGGCCAAGGAAATACACGCCTTCAGCCGAATCCGGTTGCGCCGCGACTGCGCGCTCCAGACGCTGGGTCATCTCTTCCATCGACTGCGGCGCCTGGGCGAATTCCCGGGTCAGTTCGACCTTGTCGCTCGCGCCAAAATGCAAATACAGACCGAGGCCCAACACCGGCACCAGCACGGCTGCCAGCAGCGGCAACGGCTTGCCCAAACGCGAAACCCGCGCCGGTGCCACACCTTCGGTATCGGCCAACAATTCACGGGCCGCTTCGGCACGGCCGCTGTCCATTTGCGCAGCGTCGAGCACGCCTTCGGCCTGCTGCGATTGCAGTTCGGCGACGCGTTCCTGATACAGCGCGACGTTGAGAGCGGTTCGATCCTCTTCACGCTGGGCGCGACGCTCACGCAGGACGGGGATCAGCAGAAAACTCAGGGCGACCAGAAGCAACAGCCCTGCAGCAAGCCAGAAATCAATCATTCTTGGTTTTTATCCAACAGTTGGTCGAGGCGCTGACGTTCTTCAGGAGACAGCGTTTGCGGCGTCTCGGCGCGCTGCCCGCGACGGCGGCGGACGATCACCGCGATCACCACGAAGCCACCCAGCAACAGGCCGGCCGGGCCGAACCATAGCAAAGCGGTCTTGGCATTGAGCGCCGGTTTGTAGCGGACGAAATCACCGTAGCGGTCGACCATGAAGTCGATAATCTGCTGATTGTCCTTGCCCTCGCCGAGCATGCGGAAAATCTCTTTGCGCAGGTCGGCGGCAATCGGCGCGTTGGAGTCGGCAATGTCCTGGTTCTGGCACTTGGGGCAGCGCAGTTCCTTGGTCAGTTCGCGAAAACGTTCGCGATCGCCTTCTTTGGCGAACTCGTAAGTATCGATGGCGGCGTGGGCCACACCGGCCAGGCTCAAGCCCAGCACCATGGCAGCTAAAAAGCGCTTCATGGCTTGGCCTCGTCGACCAGCGCCTGATACTTGGCCGCCAGTTTTTCCCGCCAGACCTGCTCGTCGATCACCCCGACGTACTTGTCGCGGATGATGCCCTTGGCGTCGATGAAGAAGGTTTCCGGCGCGCCGTAGACACCGAGGTTCAGGCCCAGGGAGCCTTCGTCGTCGCGGATGTCGAGTTGATACGGATTGTGGAACTCGGCCAGCCACTTCAACGCATCGGCGTTGGTGTCCTTGTAGTTGATGCCGTAGATCACCACGCCGCGCTCGGCGAGTTTGTTCAGCACCGGGTGCTCGACCCGGCAGGAAATGCACCACGTGCCCCAGACGTTGACCAGTGCCGGTTTGCCGAGAATGTCAGCGCGGGTCAGGGTCTTGTCGCCCTGCACCGCCGGCAGCGAAAACTCCGGGAACGGCTTGTTGATCATCGCCGACGGCAGCTCCGCCGGATCCAGGTATAGACCGCGATAAAGGAATACGGCCACCAGCAGGAAAATCGCCAATGGCACCAGCATCAACCAACGTCTCATGCAGCGGCTCCTTCCATGCCCAGCGCTTCACGCACGCGGGCTTTGACCTTGACCCGATAACGCCGATCCAGCGCCGCCAGCAGACCACCGAAACCGGTCAGCAGACCGCCGAACCAGATCCAGCGCACGAACGGTTTGACGTGAACCCGCACCGCCCAGGCGCCATCGCCCAACGGTTCGCCCAAGGCGACGTAGAGGTCGCGGGTGAAACCGGCGTCGATCCCGGCCTCGGTCATCACCGAGTTCTGCACGGTGTACAGGCGCTTTTCCGGGTGCAGCACGCTGACTTCCTGACCGTTGCGGATCACCCGGACGGTGCCCTTGTCGGAGGTGAAGTTCGGGCCTTCGAAGTGCTTGGCACCCTCGAACACGAACTGATAACCGGCCAGATCCATCGACTCGCCCGGCGCCAGGCGCAGGTCACGTTCGGCACTGTTCTGGCTCGACAACACCACGCCCAGCGCGCAGACGGCGATGCCCAGATGCGCGATCTGCATGCCCCAGTAACTGCGGGTCAGGGTCGGCAGACCTTTGATCAGACCTTTGTGGCGGGTCTTGTCGAAGATGTCGCGCACGCCGGCCAGCAACACCCAGGCCGCGAGCAGGAACGTCGCGATCACCGCCCAGTTGAAATCGCCGTAAGCGACACCGGCCACCACCGCCAGCGCAACGCTGCCCAGCAGCACCGGGGTCAGCATGCTCACCAGCCATTTCACCGGGGTGTCTTTCCAGCGCACGATCACGCCGACCGCCATCACCAGCATCAACAGCGCCATCAACGGAATGAACAGCGCGTTGAAGTATGGCGGGCCGACCGACAGCTTGGCGCCGCTGATCGCATCGAGAATCAGCGGATACAGCGTGCCGAGCAGGATCATCGACGCGGCCACCACCAACACCAGGTTGTTACCCAGCAACAGGGTTTCCCGCGACCACAGGTTGAAGCCGACCTGGCTCTTGACCACTGGCGCACGCAGCGCGAACAGGGTCAGCGAACCACCGACCACGAACAGCAGGAAGATCAGGATAAACACGCCGCGCTCGGGATCGGAGGCAAACGCGTGCACCGAGGTCAGCACGCCGGAACGCACGAGGAAGGTGCCGAGCAGGCTCAGGGAGAACGCGGCAATCGCCAGCAACACCGTCCAGCTCTTGAACACGCCACGTTTCTCGGTGACCGCCAGCGAGTGAATCAGCGCCGTGCCCACCAGCCATGGCATGAAGGAGGCGTTCTCCACCGGGTCCCAGAACCACCAACCGCCCCAGCCGAGTTCGTAGTAAGCCCACCACGAACCGAGGGTGATACCGATGCCGAGGAAGGCCCACGCGACGATGGTCCACGGACGCGACCAGCGTGCCCACGCCGCATCGAGACGACCGCCGAGCAGTGCGGCGATGGCGAACGCGAAGGCCACGGAGAAACCGACGTAACCCATGTACAGCATCGGCGGATGCACGATCAGACCGATGTCCTGCAGCAACGGATTGAGGTCACGACCGTCGGCCGGGATCTGCGGCAGGATCCGCGAAAACGGGTTGGAGGTAAGAATCAGGAACAGCAGGAAACCGGTGCTGATCATGCCCATCACCGCCAGTACGCGAGCGAGCATCACTTGCGGCAGTTGCCGCGAGAACACCGACACCGCGAAGGTCCAGCCGCCGAGGATCAACGCCCACAGCAGCAGCGACCCTTCGTGGGCGCCCCACACCGCGCTGAACTTGTAGTACCACGGCAGCGCGCTGTTGGAGTTCATCGCGACGTAAGCCACGGAGAAATCGTCGGTCATGAAGGCGTAGGTCAGGCAACCGAAGGCGAACAGCAGAAATGCGAACTGCCCCCACGTCGCCGGCTGCGCCAGGCCCATCCACAGACGGT
This sequence comes from Pseudomonas sp. B21-021, assembly GCF_024749205.1. Lineage (NCBI taxonomy): Bacteria > Pseudomonadati > Pseudomonadota > Gammaproteobacteria > Pseudomonadales > Pseudomonadaceae > Pseudomonas > Pseudomonas sp. B21-021. The sequence continues at coordinate 1,802,544 of NZ_CP087192.1, read as the reverse complement.
CGCCGCGCCAGGCACCGAGCAACGGCACCACGGCCTGCACCAGCGCGAAACACAGCGCCAGAATCATGGCCAGATGGCCGAGCTCGGGAATGAAAATGCTGGATGTCATCGATCAACCCTCCTTCGCAGGGGTTGGTGCGGATTGGCCGCTGTCCTTCAGGGCTTTGGTCACTTCCGGCGGCATGTATTTCTCGTCGTGTTTGGCCAGTACTTCATCGGCGACCACCACGCCATCGGCGTTGAGCTTGCCGAGCGCGACGATGCCCTGCCCTTCGCGGAACAAGTCCGGCAGGATCCCGCGATAGGTGATGGTCACGGATTTGTTGAAGTCGGTGACCACGAATTTGACGTCCAGCGAATCCGTCGAGCGCTGCAGCGAGCCCTTCTCGACCATGCCGCCGGCGCGGATGCGGGTGTCCTGCGGCGCTTCGCCGTTGGCGATCTGGGTCGGGGTGTAAAACAGGTTGATGTTCTGCTGCAGGGCGCTCAAAGCCAGGCCGACGGCAGCGCCGACCCCGACCAGAATTGCCAGGATGATGATCAGACGCTTTTTACGCAGCGGATTCACTTGCCGTTCTCCCGGCGCAGACGACGCGCCTCTTGTTGCAGATAACGCTTGCGGGCCGCGATCGGCGCCACCACGTTGAGGATCAGTACCGCCAGACAGATGCCGTAGGCCGACCAGACATACAGGCCGTGATGGCCCATGGCGAGGAAGTCGCCGAATGACGCGAAACTCATCGAGCGGCCTCCAGGCTGTTCTGCACTTCTTCTTTCACCCAACTGGCGCGGGCTTCGCGCTTGAGCACTTCAAGGCGCATGCGCAGCAACAGCACGGCGCCGAAGAAACAGTAGAAACCCAGCACCGTCAGCAGCAGCGGCAGCCACATCTCGACGGGCATCGCCGGTTTTTCGGTGAGGGTGAAAGTCGCGCCCTGGTGCAGGGTGTTCCACCACTCCACCGAGTATTTGATGATCGGAATGTTGATCACACCGACGATGGCCAGCACCGCGCAGGCCTTGGCGGCGCTGTCGCGGTTGCTGATGGCGTTGCCCAGCGCGATCACGCCGAAATACAGGAACAGCAGAATCAGCATCGAGGTCAGCCGCGCGTCCCAAACCCACCACGAACCCCAGGTCGGCTTGCCCCAGATCGCCCCGGTGACCAGCGCCACGGCGGTCATCCACGCGCCGATCGGTGCGGCGCATTGCAGGGCGACGTCGGCCAGTTTCATCTTCCACACCAGCCCGACCACGCCGCACACCGCCAGCATCACGTAGATCGACTGAGCGAGCATCGCGGCGGGTACGTGGATATAGATGATGCGAAAGCTGTTGCCTTGCTGATAGTCCGGCGGCGCGAAGGCCAGGCCCCAGATGACGCCAACGGAGATCAGCAACAACGCTGCGATGCTCAACCACGGCAGCAACTTGCTGCTGATGCCGTAGAACCACTTGGGCGAGCCGAGCTTGTGAAACCAGGTCCAGTTCATACTGTTTCCATCACGGTGCCGCTCATCGGTGTGAGCAGTCTCAGGGTCTTTGCTGGTTAAATTTTAACCAGACCTCATTATTCGCCGACGCTGATCTTCAGGCCAGCAGCTATTGCAAAGGGTGTCAGGGTTATTGCCAGGGCGGTCAGGCTACCAAGCCACAACAGATAACCAATCGCCGGCATGCCCTGCAACGCCGCCTGCAAGGCGCCACTGCCCAGGATCAACACCGGGATGTACAACGGCAGAATCAGCAGCGCCAGCAACAGGCCACCGCGTTTCAGACCGACCGTCAGCGCCGCGCCCACCGCGCCGAGCAAGCTCAGCACCGGTGTTCCCAGCAGCAACGAAAGCAGCAATACCGGCAGACACGCAGCCGGCAACCCGAGCATCAGCGCCAGTAACGGCGAGAGCAAAACCAGTGCCAGCCCGGAAAAAAGCCAGTGTGCCAGCACCTTGGCCAATACCAGAAGTGGCAGGGGGTGCGGCGAAAGGACCCACTGTTCAAGGGAGCCATCTTCGAAATCACTGCGGAAAAGCCCGTCCAGCGAGAGCAGGACCGACAATAATGCCGCCACCCAGACTAACCCCGGGGACAAGTTTTGCAATACTTGAGTTTCCGGTCCGACGGCCAGCGGGAACAGCGCGATGACGATGGCGAAGAAAATCAGCGGATTGGCCAGCTCCGCCGGGCGGCGGAACAGCAGTCGGGATTCACGGGCAACCAGCAGGCCGAACACACTCATACCGCCCAATTCCCCAGATCGATGTCGCGATAACCGGCCGGCATACGGCTCAGCGTGTGGTGCGTGGTGAGCACCACCAGCCCTCCCCGTTCGCAATGCCCGGCCAGGTGTTCTTCAAGCTGTGCCACGCCCTGCTTGTCCAGCGCGGTGAACGGTTCGTCGAGAATCCACAACGGCGGGCTGTCCAGATACAACCGCGCCAGTGCCACGCGGCGCTGCTGGCCGGCGGACAGACTGTGGCAGGGAACATCCTCAAAACCGCGCAATCCAACCGCCGCCAGGGCCTGCCAGATCGCGTCGCGTTCGGCGGGTTGATGCAGGGCGCAGAGCCAGGCGAGGTTTTCTTCCGGCGTAAGCAGATCCTTGATCCCGGCGGCATGGCCGATCCACAGCAGGTTGCGCGCCAGCTCGCTGCGTTGCTCGCCCAGCGGCTTGCCGTTGAGCAGTACCTGACCGTCGGTCGGCTGCATCAGACCGGCCAGCAAACGCAGCAGGCTGGTCTTGCCGCTGCCGTTGGGGCCGCTGATCTGCACCATATCGCCACTGGCCAGTCTCAATTCGAGATTGTCGAAGAGCAGTCTGAGATCACGTTCACACGCGAGGGCAACGGTTTGCAGGACAGGACTGGTCAAGGGTTCACGGGCCTTATACGGTTCAAGTCGGCTCTGGCGCGGCCGTTAAAGAGTTGCAGCATAGATGCATTGACGGCTCGATCTAGAGAGCTGCGTCAAACAATTGCAATGTTTTCGCCACTCCTGGAACGACGGGCGGCATTATACATGTCGCCATCCTCTCTCCAGAGTGCATTTTCCTCAGGTTGTGTCCGCGTATGACAGGCGAAATGAACATCCTCCCGCTCCCGCCCACCACCCCGGCGACCGTTCGCCCGCAGGTGGGTGAGCTGCTGAAGTTGCTGACGCCGGTCGACGGGCTGATTGCCGCCGGCCAGAGTGCCAAGGCCGAGGTGTTGTCGCTCAAGCAGGCGGATCAGACCTTTCAGTTACTGCTCAAGGTGACGCTGGACAGCGGCCGTCAGACCACCGTGCAGGCGACCAGCAATCTGCCGCTGCCTCAAGGCACCAGCCTGGCGATCACCCAGCCGTCGGCGGGCAATCTGGCGATCACCGTGCAACAGGCCATCGCCAGCAGCGTCGCCACCCTCACCCGCATCGACACCGCGCAACTGCCGGTCGGCACGCTGCTGCAAGGCAAGGTGCTGACGGCTCAGGTCTTGCCGCAGGTACCGGGCCAACCGACGGTGTACCGCTCGATGGTCAGCCTGCTCAACACCGCACTGAGCGGCAGCACCCTGAGCATCGACAGCCCGCAACCGTTGCGTATCGGCACCTTGCTGTCGGCGCTGGTGCAGGACTCGCAGACCCTGAAGTTCCTGCCGCTGAGTAATCGCCAGGAACAACTGGCGGTCAGCCAGCAACTGGTCAGTCAGCAAAGCCGTCAGGGCTCGCTCGACGGCTTGCTGAAAATGCTCCAGAGCCTGCCCCCCGCCACCGATCAGACGTCCCAGGATTTGCGCGCCGCCGTGGACAAACTGCTCGCCAACCTGCCGGACGTGCAACAACTCAGCACTCCAAAAGGTCTGGCCCAGGCGCTGGCCAACAGCGGCGTGTTCCTCGAAACCAAACTGCTGACCGGGCAGACCCCGACGCTGGCCCCGGACATGAAAGCCGATCTGCTCAAGCTGATCGCCCAAATCACTCCCGGCCTGCCCGGCAACACCAACCTGAACGCAATTATCGCCGCCAACACGCTGGCCCAGGCATTGCCGAGCTTTGTGCGCAACGCCCTCGGCATGCTCGGTCAGGTCAGCGCGAAACCGGTGCCGAGCAGTTTCCCGCTGCCCGACCGGCTGCTGCAAAGTCTGGAAGGTGAAGGCGATCTGGAACATTTGCTGCGCCTCGCCGCAGCTGCCGTGTCGCGTCTGCAAAGTCATCAGCTGTCGAGTCTGGAACAGACCGGCGTGACCGACGACGGCCGCCTGCTCAGCACCTGGCAACTGGAAATCCCGATGCGCAATATGCAGGACATCGTGCCGTTGCAGGTCAAGTTCCAGCGCGAAGAAGCGCCGGAGAAACAGGAAGCGAACGAGCAGCGCCGCGATGAGCGCGAACCGAAACAACAACTGTGGCGCGTCGATCTGGCGTTCGACATGGAACCGCTGGGGCCAATGCAGATTCAGGCGCAATTGATCAGCGGCAGCCTGTCCAGTCAGCTATGGGCCGAGCGGCCGTACACCGCGAGCCTGATCGAAAGCAACCTGACCGCCCTGCGTCAGCGCCTGCTGGATTCCGGGCTGAACGTCGGCGACATCGACTGCCACCTCGGCACCCCGCCGCAAGGCATCCAAACCCGCCTCGAACACCGCTGGGTCGACGAAACCGCATGAATGACACCACCGCTCCACGCCAGGCCATCGCCCTCAAATACGACGGCAGCCACGCCCCGACCCTCACCGCCAAGGGCGACGAAGAACTGGCCGAAGAAATCCTGCGGATCGCCCGCGACTGTGAAGTGCCGATCTACGAGAACGCCGAGCTGGTGAAGTTGCTGGCGCGGATGGAACTGGGCGACAGCATCCCCGAAGAGCTGTACCGCACGATCGCCGAGATCATCGCGTTCGCCTGGAACCTCAAGGGCAAGTTCCCGGCGGGACACAACCCGGATGCACCGATGGTCGAGAAGGACGTCACCGAACGCGGCGACGATTACTGAAGGCAAAAAAAAACGCAGTCATCGATGACTGCGTTTTTTTTCGCTGATTGTTCCCACGCTCTGCGTGGGAACACCCGCCCGTGAGGCTCTGCGTCACCCATCACACGCGGAACGCGGAGCGTCCCAAGATGCATTCCCACGCAGAGCGTGGGAACGATCTCGGTGTGACAACTAGTTCTTGTGCAGCTTGCGCATCAACTCCGCCTCAGCCTGGGTCAACCCGCAGGACTGGGTCAGCTCATCGACGCTCGCGCCCATCCCGACCAGTTTCGCCGCCTGGGCGAATGACAGGCTGGAAGGATCGCGCTGTTCGAGCTGGGCGAGTTTGTCCGGGATCGGACCGACCACCGAGCGCAGCTCGTGCAGGGCTTCGCCCATGCGCACGTTGCCGTTCTGGTAATCGTCGACACGCTTGGCCAGGTCCTTGATGCGCTGATCACGCAGCGCATCGCCCTGGGCCTGCTGCGCAGCGATCACGCGCTGCGCCTTGATGTACGCCAGAAACATCGCCAGCGTGCCTGCCCAGAACAGGAACAGGACAATGACCGCTACCTCGAGAATCAATCAGATGTTCTCCAGTTCCGACCATTCTTCTTCGCTCATCATCTTGTCCAGCTCGACCAGGATCAGCAACTCGTTGTTCTTGTTGCACACGCCCTGGATGAACTTGGCCGACTCTTCGTTACCGACGTTCGGTGCGGTCTCGATTTCCGACTGACGCAGGTAAACCACTTCAGCCACGCTGTCGACCATGATGCCAACGACTTGCTTGTCGGCTTCGATGATGACGATACGGGTGTTGTCGCTGATCTCACCGCTCATCAGGCCGAAGCGCTGACGGGTATCGATCACCGTCACCACGTTGCCGCGCAGGTTGATGATGCCCAGCACGTAGCTTGGCGCACCCGGAACCGGAGCGATCTCGGTGTAGCGCAGGACTTCCTGAACGCGCATCACGTTGATGCCGTAGGTTTCGTTGTCCAGCTTGAAGGTCACCCATTGCAGGATCGGATCTTCGGAACCCTTTGCCGCCGTAGCCTTGTCGTTCATACCCTAGCCCCTCGAAATACCGCAATGGCGGTGTGTGTCTCGTGTGCCGGCGGTGAATGCCGGTACATGTCTGTTATGTAAGTGTTATGTCGGTTTGTGGTTCGGCTTACTGCCGGACATGTGCTTTGCCCCACCGCTGGCGATCAACTCGGCCAGAGCGGAAACATCAAGCAAGGCGCACATGTGTTCAATCACCGTGCCGGCGAGCCATGGCCGCTGACCCCGGTGACTTCTCCATTTGATTTCATTCGGGTCCAGGCGCAACGAGCGACTGACCTGATGCACCGCCAGGCCCCACTCGTAACCCTGCACCGAAATCACGTATTGCAGGCCCTGACGGAAGTCATCGCGGTAGCGATCCGGCATGACCCAGCGTGCGGTGTCCAGCACCTTCAGGTTGCCGGCCTGGCTCGGCAGAATCCCGAGGAACCATTCCGGCTGACCGAACAGCGGCGTCAGCTCATGGCCGGCCAGCGAATAGATCGAGCCCAGGCACACCAGCGGCACCGCCAGCGTCAGCCCGGCCACGTCGAACAACAGGCATTCGAACGCTTCCGAAGCCCAGGCTGGACGGCCGTCGGTTTCCACCGGTGGCGGCGTGTTGCTGGGCGGCAGATGCACTTCGACCAGCGGAGCAACCAGGGTCGGTTCGACCGGAGCTGGCGCAGGTGCTTCAGGTTCTGGCTCTGGAACTACCGGAACCGGAGGCGTTTGCAGAAGTTGGGTTTGCAGCAGCGGTGCCAGGGTCGAGACCACGCGCACCGGCTCAGGCTCTTTGATAAACGTCGCAGGTGCCTTCGCTACCACAGCGGCAGGCGCTGCAACCGGGGCGACCGGCCGGGCGGCTTTTTGCGCATCCCGGGCCTGCTCTTCAAGCACGGCAGCCTGGAATTCATCGAGTGCCGCAGCGGTCTCGACCACCTCGACCGGAGCTGCAATTTCCTGCTCGACCTCGTCCGTCACTTCCTGCAGCAAGCCGTCCAGATAGGACTGCAGCGCCAGTTGCGGCTTCGACGTCAGCTTGATCGGCCGATTCATGCTCAAGCCACCTGCGGAACGAGTTGCTGCGCCAGCAGATGCTTGAGCAGCGCGCGGTAAGCCAGCACGCCACGGCTCTTGCCGTCGAATTGCGAAGGGGTGACACCGGCACGACTGGCGTCGCGCAGACGGGTATCGACCGGGATGTAACCCTGCCAGATCTCGTCGGGGAATTTGTCGCGCAGCACGCGCAAGGTGCCCATCGACGCCTGAGTGCGGCGGTCGAACAGGGTCGGCACGATGCTGAACGGCAGCGCCTGTTTGCGCGAGCGGTTGATCATCGCGAGGGTGTTGACCATACGCTCCAGGCCTTTGACGGCCAGGTGCTCGGTCTGCACCGGGATCACCAGTTGTTGACTGGCTGCCAGGGCGTTGACCATCAGCACGCCGAGCAACGGCGGGCTGTCGATGATCGCGTAATCGAAGTCCTGCCACAGCTGCGCCAGACTCTTGGCGATCACCAGGCCCAGCCCACTCTGCCCCGGCGACTGGCGCTCAAGGGTGGCCAGCGCAGTGCTCGACGGCAACAGGGAAATGCGTTCATCGCTGGTCGACAGCAACAACTGGCCCGGCAGGCCTTGCGGCACGCTGCCCTTGTGCAGAAACAGGTCGTAGTTGCTGTGTTCCAGGCTGTCGGGGTCGTAACCGAAATAGCTGGTCATCGAGCCGTGCGGGTCGAGATCGACCACGACCACGCGCTTGCCCGCCTCTGCCAGCAAACCGGCTAAAGCGATGGAAGAAGTGGTTTTACCAACACCACCCTTTTGATTGGCGACTGCCCAGACTCTCATTCAGATCGTTCCTCCCGGCCGGGATACTCGGCCGAGACATGGTTCAGCGTATTAATGCGGGCGACGGAGAATTGACGGCACTCTCGCGTCCCGGCGTCTTGACCGGGGTCGGTGCAGTTTGTGTGCCAGCACGCTTCAACGCGGCATCCGGTTGCGCATGGGCGGTTCCGGTGCCGGTCAGGCTGCGGCGCACATCAAGATTGCGCGACACCACCAGCACCACACGACGGTTCTTCGCCCGGCCTTCGGCGGTGGCGTTGTTGGCCACCGGCTGGAATTCGCCGTAGCCCACCGACGCCAGGCGGCCAGGGTTTACGCCCTGCATCGCCAGCATGCGCACGATGCTCGCCGAACGCGCCGAGGACAGCTCCCAGTTGGTCGGATACTGCGCGGTGCGGATCGGTTGATCGTCGGTGAAGCCTTCGACGTGGATCGGGTTGTCGAACGGTTTGAGGATCGCCGCGACCTTGTCGATGATGTTGAACGCGATGTCGCTCGGCATCGCATCACCGCTGCCGAACAACAGGCTGGAGTTGAGTTCGATCTCGACCCACAGCTCGTTGCCGCGCACGGTCATCTGGTTCGAGGAGATCAGGTCGCCGAACGCGGCGCTGATGTCATCGGCGATGCTTTTCAGCGGATCGCTGGCCCCGGCGATGCCGGCGTCGACCTGTTCGGCGTCCTTGACCAGCGGCTTGGCCGGGGTCACGGTCTTCGGTCGTTCTTCACCGATCGGGATCGGCTTGAGCGCGCGGTCGGAGTCGGTGAAGACCCCGATCAGCGCTTCGGAGATGATCTTGTACTTGCCTTCGTTGATCGACGAGATGGAGTACATCACCACGAAAAAGGCAAAGAGCAAGGTAATGAAGTCGGCGTAGGAAACCAGCCAACGTTCATGGTTTACGTGCTCTTCATGCTGGCGACGACGTGCCATGAGGTTAGTCCCTTAATCCATGAAGCCCTGAAGCTTCAACTCGATGGAGCGTGGGTTTTCACCTTCAGCGATCGACAAGATCCCTTCCAACAACATTTCGCGATAACGCGACTGTCGCAACGCGATTGACTTGAGCTTGGCTGCAACCGGCAACAGGATCAGGTTGGCACTGGCCACACCGTAGATGGTGGCGACGAACGCGACCGCAATACCGTTGCCCAGTTGCGACGGATCGGCCAGGTTGCCCATCACGTGGATCAGGCCCATCACCGCACCGATGATGCCGATGGTCGGCGCGTAGCCGCCCATGCTTTCAAACACTTTGGCGGCCTCGATGTCGCGGGCTTCCTGAGTGTAGAAATCCACTTCGAGGATGCTGCGGATCGCTTCCGGCTCGGCGCCGTCGACCAGCAGTTGCAGGCCCTTGCGCGAGTAGGCGTCAGGCTCGGCATCCGCCACGCCTTCCAGGCCCAGCAGGCCTTCCTTGCGGGCGGTGAGGCTCCAGTTGACCACGCGGTCGATGCCGCCGGCCAGGTCCACACGCGGCGGGAAAAAGATCCAGGCCAGAATCTGCATGGCGCGCTTGAACGCGCTCATCGGCGATTGCAGCAGCGCGGCACCGACGGTGCCACCGAGCACGATCAGCGCTGCCGGGCCGTTGGCCAGTGCGCCGAGGTGACCACCTTCCAGGTAGTTGCCGCCGATGATGGCGACGAACGCCATGATGATCCCGATAAGGCTTAGAACATCCATCAGACGCATGCCTCGACGATGTGCTTGCCGATATCGTCCAGGCTGTACACCGCGTCGGCGAGGTCAGCTTTGACGATGGCCATCGGCATGCCGTAGATCACACAACTGGCTTCGTCCTGAGCCCAGACCGTGCTGCCGCCCTGCTTGAGCAGGCGTGCACCTTCGCGGCCGTCGGCGCCCATGCCGGTCAGTACCACCGCCAGAACTTTGTCACTGTAGGATTTGGCTGCAGAACCGAAGGTGATGTCCACGCACGGCTTGTAGTTCAGACGCTCGTCGCCCGGCAGGATTTTCACCGCGCCACGGCCGTCGATCATCATCTGCTTGCCACCCGGTGCCAGCAGCGCCAGGCCCGGACGCAGGATGTCGCCATCCTCGGCTTCCTTGACGCTGATGCGGCACAGCTTGTCCAGACGTTCGGCGAAAGCCTTGGTGAAGGCCGCCGGCATGTGCTGGATCAGCACGATCGGCGCCGGGAAGCTGGCCGGCAATTGAGTCAGAACCCGTTGCAGGGCAACCGGGCCACCGGTCGACGTACCAATCGCCACGAGCTTGTAGTTTTTGCGTTTCGGGGCCGGCGACGAAGCGCTGGCCGCTGGCGCGCGAGTCGGTGCAGGCGCAGGTGCCGGACGGGCCGGAGCACTGTGGCTGCCAAAGCTCGACGGCGCCGCTGCCGGAGTCGGCGCAGGTGCAGGTGCAGCGGCAGGCGCCGGCGCACTGTAGGCACTGAAACGACGGTTGCTGCGCGAGATGCTGTGAACCTTCTCGCACAGCAGTTGCTTGACCTTCTCCGGATTGCGGGAGATGTCTTCGAAATTCTTCGGCAGGAAATCCACCGCGCCGGCATCCAGCGCATCCAGGGTGACCCGGGCGCCTTCGTGCGTCAGCGAGGAGAACATCAACACCGGGGTCGGGCAGCGCTGCATGATGTGCCGCACGGCCGTGATGCCATCCATCATCGGCATCTCGTAGTCCATGGTGATCACGTCCGGCTTGAGGGCCAGGGCCTGATCGATCGCCTCTTTACCGTTGGTTGCCGTGCCGACAACCTGGATGCTCGGATCCGCTGAAAGAATTTCCGAGACGCGGCGGCGGAAAAAACCCGAATCGTCCACCACCAGGACTTTGACTGCCATAAACACTCCATTAGGTGCGGCGGGACGTTGTCGCCCCGCCGCCCCGGATTCAAATACGCCGTGCGGCGTAACGCTTGAGCATGCTCGGAACATCGAGAATCAGTGCAATGCGGCCGTCACCGGTGATGGTGGCGCCGGACATGCCCGGAGTTCCCTGGAGCATCTTGCCCAATGGCTTGATGACCACTTCTTCCTGGCCGACCAGTTGATCGACGACGAAGCCGATCCGCTGGGTGCCCACCGAAAGGATCACCACATGGCCTTCGCGCTGCTCTTCGTGAGCGGCGGAGCTGACCAGCCAGCGCTTGAGGTAGAACAATGGCAGCGCCTTGTCCCGCACGATCACCACTTCCTGGCCGTCCACCACGTTGGTGGTCGACAGGTCGAGGTGGAAGATTTCGTTGACGTTCACCAGCGGGAACGCGAACGCCTGATTGCCGAGCATCACCATCAGGGTCGGCATGATCGCCAGCGTCAGCGGCACCTTGATGACGATCTTCGAGCCCTGGCCCTTGGTCGAGTAGATGTTGATCGAACCGTTGAGCTGGGAAATCTTGGTCTTCACCACGTCCATGCCGACACCGCGGCCGGACACGTCGGAGATCTCGGTTTTGGTCGAGAAACCCGGGGCGAAAATCAGGTTGTAGCACTCGGTGTCGCTCAGGCGATCGGCGGCATCCTTGTCCATCACACCGCGTTTCACGGCGATGGCGCGCAGGACGTTCGGGTCCATGCCTTTGCCGTCGTCGGAGATCGACAGCAGGATGTGGTCGCCTTCCTGCTCGGCCGCCAGGATTACCTTGCCGCCACGGGCCTTGCCCGAAGCTTCACGTTCTTCCGGCGACTCGATGCCGTGGTCGACCGCGTTGCGCACCAAGTGGACCAGCGGGTCGGCCAGTGCCTCGACGAGGTTCTTGTCGAGGTCGGTCTCTTCGCCCACCAGTTCCAGGTTGATCTCTTTCTTGAGCTGGCGTGCCAGGTCGCGAACCAGACGCGGGAAGCGGCCGAAGACTTTCTTGATCGGCTGCATCCGGGTCTTCATGACGGCGGTCTGCAAGTCGGCGGTGACCACGTCGAGGTTCGACACGGCCTTCTGCATCGACTCGTCGCCGCTGTTCAGGCCCAGGCGCACCAGACGGTTACGCACCAGCACCAGTTCGCCGACCATGTTCATGATTTCGTCGAGACGTGCAGTGTCCACACGCACGGTAGTCTCGGCTTCGCTCGCCGGTTTTTCCGGTGGCGGAGTCGCCGGTGCACGGGCCGGAGCCGGTGCCGCAGCGGCAGCCGGTTTGGCCGGTTCGGCTTTCGGCTCAGGCGCTTTTGCAGCAGGTTTTGCCGCAGCGGCCGGGGCCTTCGCAGCAGGCGCTGCAACCGCCGAAGCATTGCCGGCCGTCACGACGGCACCGGTGGCGACGTCAGTGAATTTGCCTTTGCCATGCAGATCGTCGAGCAGCGATTCGAACTCGTGATCGCTGATCAGATCGCTACCGGCCGCAGCCGCTGCCGGAGCAGCCGTCGCAGGAACCGAAGCAATTGCCGATTCCAGTGCATCGACGGCAAAGTTGCCCTTGCCGTGCAACTGATCGAGCAAGGCTTCGAATTCGTCGTCGGTGATGTCCGAGCTGTCGCCCGCCGCCGGAGCAGCCGGTGCAGCAGCGGCCGGAGCCACAGCGTCGGCCGCGAACTGGCCTTTGCCATGCAACTGGTCGAGCAGCGACTCGAACTCCGCGTCGGTGATTTCATCGCTGGCCGCTTCGGTGGAAGCAGGTGCAGCGGCAGCCGCCGGGGCTTCGGCTTCGGCCTTGACGGCGTTCAGCGAGTCCAGCAACTGTTCAAATTCGTTATCGGTGATGTCACCCGAATCGCCTTCGACGACCAGTTCTTCGATCATCTCGGCAACAGGCGAAGCCGGGGCTTCATCCGCCGATTGCGGTTCGGCCAGACGCGCCAGGGCGGCCAGCAGTTCCGGGGTGGCGGCGGTGATCGGGCTGCGATCGCGGACTTCGCTGAACATGCTGTTCACCGCGTCCAGCGCTTCGAGCACCACGTCCATCAGTTCTGCATCGACGCGTCGTTCACCCTTGCGCAGGATGTCGAACACGTTTTCGGCGATGTGACAGCACTCCACCAGCTCGTTGAGCTGAAGGAAGCCGGCGCCCCCTTTTACAGTGTGGAAACCGCGAAAAATTGCGTTGAGCAGATCTGCGTCATCCGGGCGGCTTTCCAGCTCGACCAGTTGTTCGGACAGTTGCTCAAGAATCTCGCCGGCCTCAACCAGGAAATCCTGAAGGATCTCTTCATCGGCGCCGAAGCTCATTAATGGGGTGCTCCTACAGGTCTAAAAACCCAAAAAAACTCAAAATCCAAGGCTGGATAGCAAATCGTCCACATCGTCCTGACCGGACACAACGTCTTCTCGTTTATCGGCATGAATCTGCGGACCTTCACCCTGCGAGAGATGTTTTTGTGGATCTTTTTCAGCAAGCATCGCCGCACGGTCATGTTCGATGCCCGCAAAGCGGTCCACCTGGCTGGCCATGAGCACGAGCTTGAGCAGGTTGCTTTCGACTTCGGTGACCAATTGGGTCACGCGCTTGATCACCTGACCGGTGAGGTCCTGGTAATCCTGGGCGAGCAGAATGTCGTTCAGATTGCTCGACACCGCGCGGTTGTCCGCGCTGCTGCGTGCCAGAAAACCGTCGACCCGGCGCGCCAGTTCACGGAACTCTTCAGCCCCTACCTCACGGCGCATGAAGCGGCTCCAATCGGCGCTCAAGGCCTGGGCTTCGTCAGCCAGGCCATTGACCACAGGGGTCGCGCTTTCCACCAGATCCATGGTGCGGTTGGCGGCAGCTTCGGTCAGTTTGACCACGTAGCCCAGGCGCTCGGTAGCGTCGGTGATTTGCGACACTTCCTCGGCCTGCGGCATGTGCGGATCGATCTGGAAATTGACGATCGCACTGTGCAGTTCACGCGTGAGCTTGCCCACTTCCTGGTACAGGCCACGGTCACGGGTCTGATTGAGCTCATGGATCAGTTGCACAGCGTCGCCGAACTTGCCTTTTTCAAGGCTCTCGACCAGTTCGACCGCGTGTTTTTTCAGGGTCGACTCAAAATCGCCCTGTGAAGATTCGTTATGCTCCATAGCTCCCCCGCGCGTTCATCAGCCGATGCGTTCGAAAATCTTCTCGATTTTTTCTTTCAACGCCTGAGCCGTGAAAGGTTTGACCACGTAGCCGTTCACGCCGGCCTGGGCCGCTTCGATGATCTGCTCGCGCTTGGCTTCAGCGGTCACCATCAGCACTGGCAGGTGCTTGAGCTTTTCATCGGCGCGCACGTGGCGCAGCAGGTCGATACCGGTCATGCCGGGCATGTTCCAGTCGGTCACCAGAAAGTCGATGCTGCCGCTGTTGAGCACCGGAATGGCAGTGGTGCCATCGTCGGCTTCAACGGTGTTGGTGAACCCGAGATCACGCAACAGGTTCTTGATGATCCGCCGCATCGTTGAGAAGTCATCAACGATGAGGATTTTCATGTCTTTGTTCAATTCGACCTCCAAGCAGTCTTAAACGCGCCCAGCACCTGGACGCGCCATTTCAATCAATCCGGCAAAACACTCGATGACTGTCTGGAGCACAACAGAGCAAGACCGGTGCCGTTCACCACCGCACCAGCCTCGTTCGCAGTGTCCCCACACTGCCTTCAGCGCGCTCGCCACTCCCCCAAACGCCCCCGCAAGCGGGCCGCGCACTGGCTGTGTAACTGGCTGACTCGCGATTCACTGACGCCAAGGACTTCACCGATCTCCTTGAGGTTCAGCTCTTCGTCGTAGTACAGCGCCAACACCAGTCGCTCACGCTCCGGCAAATTGGCAATCGCGTCCGCCAGCGCGGCCTGGAAACGTTCGTCTTCCAGATCGCGCGACGGCTCCAGATGAGCACTGGCGCCATCCTCGTGCAGCCCTTCGTGTTCGCCGTCCTGCAACAGGTCGTCGAAACTGAACAGCCGGCTGCCCAGGGTGTCGTTCAAAATCCCGTAGTAATCGTCGAGACTCAATTGGAGTTCGGCCGCAACTTCGTGATCTTTAGCGTCACGGCCGGTTTTAGCTTCAATCGAGCGAATCGCGTCGCTGACCATACGGGTATTGCGGTGAACCGAGCGTGGCGCCCAATCCCCCTTACGGACTTCATCGAGCATCGCACCGCGGATCCGGATGCCCGCGTACGTTTCAAAACTGGCGCCCTTGCTGGCGTCGTATTTGGTCGAGACTTCGAGCAGGCCGATCATCCCGGCCTGGATCAGGTCTTCAACCTGCACACTGGCCGGCAATCGCGCCAGCAAGTGGTAGGCGATGCGTTTGACCAGTGGCGCGTAACGCTCGATCAGCTCGTACTGCGCGTCACGCGCCGACTTTTTGTAAAGGTTCATACCGCTGGCGGTCATAGCACAGGTCCTGCCGTTTGCTGCACGAGGCGCTCGACGAAAAATTCGAGGTGGCCGCGCGGGTTGGCGGGCAGCGGCCAGGTGTCGACCTTCTGTGCGATCGCCTTGAACGCCAGTGCGCACTTGGAACGCGGGAAGGCTTCATAGACCGCACGCTGCTTCTGCACCGCCTTGCGCACGCTTTCGTCGTAGGGCACCGCGCCGACGTATTGTAGGGCGACGTCGAGGAAGCGATCCGTGACCTTGGTCAACTTGGCGAACAGATTGCGACCTTCCTGCGGGCTCTGGGCCATGTTGGCCAGGACGCGGAAGCGGTTCATGCCGTAATCGCGGTTGAGCAGCTTGATCAGCGCGTAGGCGTCGGTGATCGAGGTCGGCTCGTCGCAGACCACCAGCAAGACTTCTTGCGCTGCGCGAACGAAACTGACTACCGAGTCACCAATACCCGCAGCGGTGTCGATCACCAGTACATCGAGATTGTCGCCGATGTCGCTGAACGCCTGAATCAGGCCGGCATGCTGGGCCGGGCTCAGGTGAACCATGCTCTGGGTGCCGGAAGCGGCCGGCACGATGCGGATCCCGCCGGGGCCTTGCAACAGCACGTCGCGCAGCTCGCAGCGGCCTTCGATCACGTCGGCCAGGGTGCGTTTGGGTGTGAGGCCCAGCAGAACGTCGACGTTCGCCAGCCCCAGGTCGGCGTCCAGCAGCATGACCCGACGGCCAAGCTCTGCCAGCGCCAGGGACAAGTTCACTGACACATTAGTCTTGCCGACGCCACCTTTGCCGCCGGTCACCGCGATCACCTGTACGGGATGCATGCTGCCCATGTTATTTCTTTACCTTGTCTTGCATAGACGGAGGCCACATTACTGGCTGCGCGTTCACAACCGGAACAATGCATGGCAGACCATCGATGTAGGTACAAAAACGGTTCATTACCTCAGCCAACCTGCTTGGTCGGACTGTGGTAGATATCAGCGAACATGTCAGCCATGGCTTCTTCGCTGGGTTCTTCCTGCATTTGCACACTGACGGCGCGGCTGACCAGTTGATGACGGCGCGGCAGATGCAGATCATCCGGAATACGCGGCCCATCGGTCAGGTAGGCGACCGGCAGTTCGTGACTGATCGCCAGACTCAGCACTTCGCCAAGGCTGGCCGTCTCATCCAGTTTAGTCAGGATGCAGCCGGCCAGCCCGCAACGCTTGTAACTGTGATAAGCGGCGGTTAGAACCTGTTTCTGGCTGGTGGTTGCCAGGACCAGATAATTTTTTGAGCGAATGCCACGACCGGCCAGACTTTCCAGCTGCATGCGCAGGGCCGGATCGCTGGCTTGCAGGCCGGCGGTGTCGATCAGCACCACGCGTTTGCGCAGCAGTGGATCCAGCGCCTGCACCAGGGACTGGCCCGGATCGACGTGGGTCACCGACACATTGAGGATGCGGCCCAGCGTCTTGAGCTGCTCCTGCGCGCCGATACGGAAACTGTCCATGCTCACCAGCGCGATGTTCTGCGCGCCGTACTTGAGCACGTAACGGGCGGCCAGTTTGGCCAGCGTGGTGGTCTTGCCCATGCCGGCAGGGCCGACCATGGCAATCACACCGCCCTCTTCCAGCGGCTCGACTTCCGGTACAGCAATCATCCGCGCCAGGTGCGCCAGCAGCATGCGCCAGGCCTGACGCGGTTCGTCGATCTCGGTGATCATCGACAGCAGATCACGGGACAAGGGGCCGGACAAACCGATGCGTTGCAGACGACGATACAGATTGGCCTGGGCCGGACGGCTGCCTTGCAGCTGGTTCCAGGCCAGAGTGCCGAGTTGCACTTCCATCAGTTCGCGCAGGCTGTTGAGCTCGAAACGCATCGAGTCCAGAGCACGCGGGTCAACGCCAGTGGAAACCGCTGCAGGCGCCGGTGCCGGGCGGGCCGGAGCTTCGTAGGTCGGCTCGGTCAGCGGTTCGGCAGCGGTCAGCGGCAGGCCGGCCGTCAACGGCAGCCCGGCGAACAACTGGCGATTGGTGTTGCCGTCGGCTTCGCCACGCAGGCTCAGCTCGGCCTGGGCGGTAACGATGCGCGACTGGGTCTTGCGCAGCTCATCCTCGAGTTCCATGTTCGGAACACGCGGGGCCAGCGCCGACAGTTTGTAATCGAGCGCCGCCGTCAGCTCGACGCCGCCGGCGATGCGGCGGTTGCCAATGATGGCGGCATCAGCGCCCAGCTCATCACGAACCAGCTTCATGGCCTGACGCATATCGGCGGCGAAAAAACGCTTAACTTGCATAAACCACTACCTCAGCCGTTGGGCCCTACTGTCGCAACGATGGTCACTTGCTTGTTGTCCGGAATTTCCTGGTAGGCCAGCACATGCAGTCCGGGAACTGCCAGGCGACCAAAGCGCGAGAGCATCGCGCGAACCGGGCCTGCTACCAACAGGATCACCGGCTGACCTTGCATTTCCTGGCGCTGCGCCGCTTCGATCAGCGAACGCTGCAGCTTCTCGGCCATGCTCGGCTCCAGCAGAACGCCCTCTTCCGAGCCTTGTCCTGCCTTCTGCAGACTATTGAGCAATATTTGTTCCAACCTTGGCTCCAGCGTGATAACTGGCAGCTCCGACTCAGTCCCTACAATGCTTTGGACGATGGCGCGAGATACGCCGACCCGCACAGCGGCCACCAAAGCGGCGGTATCTTGACTCTTGGCGGCATTGTTGGCGATGGCTTCGGCAATGCTGCGGATATCGCGCACCGGCACGTGTTCGGCCAGCAACGCTTGCAGCACCTTGAGCAGTTGCGACAGCGTGACCACGCCCGGCACCAGCTCTTCAGCCAGTTTCGGCGAGCTCTTGGCCAGCAATTGCATCAATTGCTGCACTTCTTCGTGGCCGATCAGCTCGCTGGAGTGCTTGTACAGAATCTGGTTCAAGTGGGTCGCAACCACGGTACTGGCATCGACCACGGTGTAACCGAGCGATTGCGCCTGGGCGCGCTGGCTGACTTCGATCCACACCGCCTCCAGGCCGAAAGCCGGATCTTTGGCGGTAATGCCGTTGAGCGAGCCGTAGACCTGACCCGGATTGATCGCCAGTTCGCGATCCGGGTAGATCTCGGCTTCGGCCAGGATCACGCCCATCAGGGTCAGGCGATAGGCGCTCGGCGCCAGGTCGAGGTTGTCGCGGATGTGCACGGTCGGCATCAGGAAGCCCAGATCCTGCGAGAGCTTTTTGCGCACGCCCTTGATCCGCGCCAGCAATTGCCCGCCCTGGTTGCGGTCCACCAACGGAATCAGGCGGTAGCCGACTTCCAGGCCGATCATGTCGATCGGGGTCACGTCGTCCCAGCCCAGCTCCTTGGTTTCCATGGCGCGGGCCGGCGACGGCAGCAGTTCCTGCTGGCGCTTGACCTCTTCCAGCGCAACGACCTTGGCCACGTTCTGCTTCTTCCAGAACAGGTAAGCGCCACCGGCAGCCAGGGCGGCCATGCTCAGGAACGAGAAGTGCGGCATGCCCGGCACCAGGCCCATGACCGCCATCAGACCGGCAGCCACCGCCAGCGCTTTGGGCGAGGCGAACATCTGGCGATTGATCTGCTTGCCCATGTCTTCCGAGCCGGAAGCACGGGTCACCATGATCGCCGCAGCTGTAGATAACAACAGTGATGGCAATTGCGCCACTAAACCGTCACCGATGGTCAGCAAGGCGTAAACCTTGCCCGCGTCGGCGAACGTCATGTTGTGCTGGAAGATACCGACGGCCATGCCGCCGATCAGGTTGATGAACAGAATCAGCAAACCGGCGATGGCGTCACCGCGCACGAACTTGCTGGCACCGTCCATCGAACCGTAGAACTCTGCCTCCTGGGCCACTTCCTGACGGCGGGCCTTGGCCTGCGCCTGATCGATCAGACCGGCGTTGAGGTCGGCGTCGATCGCCATTTGCTTGCCGGGCATCGCGTCGAGGGTGAAGCGCGCGCTCACCTCGGAGATCCGGCCGGCACCCTTGGTCACCACGACGAAGTTGATGATCATCAGGATCGCGAAGACCACGATACCAACCACGTAGTTACCGCCGATCACCACCTCACCGAAGGCCTGGATCACCTTACCGGCAGCGGCGTGGCCGTCCTGACCGTGGAGCATCACCACCCGCGTCGACGCCACGTTCAGCGCCAGTCGCAACAGCGTCGCCACCAGGAGGATCGTCGGGAACACCGCAAAATCCAGCGGCCGCAAGGCGTACACGCAGACCAGCAGCACCACGATCGACAGGGCAATGTTGAAGGTGAAGAACACGTCGAGCAGGAACGGCGGCACCGGCAACATCATCATCGCCAGCATGACCAGCAGCAACAGCGGCACACCCAGATTGCCCCGACTGAGGTCGGCAATGTTCGAGCGAGCACTGTTGATTAACTGAGAGCGATCCACCGGTTTTCCCCGTTCCTTTAAAGCAAACTTTTGACGCCCGAAGCAGGCGCACGGCGGCTACTGCAAGAAGCCTTCCAACTTTTGCGCGGACGAAAAGATCGCCGTTGAAAGGCGATGCTTTGCTTTTGAATCCGGTTCAAATCACCACTGGTCGGCACCTGTCAGATCTGACAGGTGTGGGGCCTGTATTTCAGCGATTAAATGGCACCTAACCGTTCCAACCACACAGGAGCCTCACTCATGACCGTCTCCACTCCACCGGACAACACTGTTTTGGTTCTCCGTCCGCCAAGCGTCAATGGCCAGACCACGCCCGTGGAAGGTGCACATATCGGAATGCCCATGGTCGCCTATGATCTGATCACCGATGGAGAAGGCGCTGTCCTTCTCGTCGACCCGCCGTCGTCGGGCACCATGGATCCCAACGACGTCATGGAGGCTTGGCTTGAGGGGGAACAGGCTGCACTGGACAGCAAAACCATCGTCGATCCGAACGCGCGTACCACACTGCGCATTCCCAAGGGTCGACTACACCCGGATCGGATCAACATGCTGTACTACACGGTCAGGCGTGGAAGCAGCAATTTAGGGAAGTCCACGCCCCCGCTCGAAATACTCTATAACCGCATCCGCCCCGGCCTGAAGGATCGCCTGACCGATCCCGGTGGCCACTCTGAACTCAAGCTCCTTCTGCCTGACGCGATCAAGAACGGCATCGGCCCGGATTTCGTCAGCGCCGAAGTGTGTGTGGCCTATCCCTATTGCCGGGCGTATGACCTCATCTCCCTCAAGTGCAATGGCGAACTGCTGGAGCCCAAGCCCAAGGTCAATCCGAATCAGGCGCCGCAACCGCCGAATCCCGGTGACGAAGACCCCATCACCATTTGTTTCACCATTACCCGCGCTTTTATGGACAAGGCGAAGCGCCAGAACAACAAACTGAATTTCTCCTTCAGCCCCACCGACCAGGTCGGCAACGGCCCGGACCCCGACGCACCGTGGTCGCCGGTGCAGACAGTGGATGAGGACCTGGATGGCAAGCGTCTGCCGATGGCGATCCTGCTGGAGCGGATGGAGGATTATCCCGGCGACAACGCCGAGGAAATCGATCTGGTGAAACTGGCGGGCAAACCACTACTGCTGGTGGTCCTGACGATAGACCCGCGCTTTGTCGCGGGCTATGAAGTCATCGCGACGTACACAGCGAAAAACACGGGGCAACCCGCTGATGTGGTGGTAACCGTCAACGGCAAAGTCGAAGCGGATCCGTTCGGGCAGAAAAAACCCTGCATTCTTGAAGTGCCCAACAACAAGATTTTTGCCGGTAGCAACGTCATCGTGACTTACGAACTGCGCAAGCCGAACGGCGATCTGGTGGGCAATTCCAGACCGGCGACCGGCACCGTAACAGGAGCGACTCCGGAGGATCTGCTGCCACCGTTTCTGGTGGCTCCAGCCGCCAACCCTATCGATGTATTGGCCTATCCGAATGGAGTGACGGTACGCATCGAACACCTACAGGCGCGGGACGGTGATCGGGCACGGCTGGTGGAGGTCAATCCACCAGCGGGCTCGCCGCAGTTTCCGTTGGTGGCGTTCAACAGCAATAAGTGGGTGAACACGGTGTTGAGCCCGGCGTTTCTTGCGGCGCGGCATGGAAAAGGGATCGAACTGCGCTGGAACTTGAATCGCAACAACGCCCAGATCGGCAAATCGCCGATTCTGCCTTTGAACGTGTTGAAGATTGAGAATGGGGACACACGATTTCCGACACCGAATATCGGAAACAATACGAGCCCTGTGCTCGATATTAAAGACCTCTCGGCCGACGCCCGGATTCTTGCGCAAAAATGGCCGCTGTTCGAACCAGGGCAACGGATCTGGGTCTGGCATGAAGGTCTTAACAAGAATGGCGATCCCGTCAGCAAGCACGTCAGATCGGGAGAACCTAATGATTCGGCGGAGGGACTGTCGGTAGAGGCACCGGGTGAATGGCTCAGAGAACTTAAGAATGAAAGTCAGCTGACGACTAACCTCGCAGTCAATCTGGACAACTCCACCGATAGAGCCAAAGCAGTGCTCTTTCCGCAACGCTTTTACTTCATAAAAACCGGAGTTTCTATACATGAAAATTTTCAAGAAACTCCAGATCATCGCTTCATTGAAAATAGACCTTTAATACTTCCGAGCGGCCTGATTATAAATGTATTAATAAATACTGTAGGAGTTCTCTCTACGGCGATAGAAGAGAGACCAGTCGCCCAAAATATTCGATGCATGGTTTTTTCCAGCGGCTCGATAGCCAACTTCAGCTGGGAAGGCCTTGCGACAAGCATAAAACTCGAACTTATCTATATTCACAAACCGAACACTATTACTTTTTTGATCCCAATGGTAACGAGATCGAAACCAAACAATTGCCTTATCGCTCCGACAGTAGCCCAGCCCCACTTGCATTTGAATATAAAGGGCCTACGGGAAGATACATTTCTTACTTTAAGATAAATGGAGCGGCAGAAGTTTCTAGCGATGCCGGCTTCTATATAAATCACATTACGATTGACTAAGGCCAAATAGATAAAAGGGGACGTATTTATTTACCAGCAAGCTCACTCCTACAGGGGAAATGCATTCCAAACGTGGGAGCGGGCTTGCTCGCGAAAGGGCCCGAGAAATCAGCACAACGTGTCTTTTAAACTCTGGTGTTTAAAAGACACCTTCAGACACGCCTTACAGGCTACGAATCCTTGCGCCGTTGCCTACAGCTAAGCCAGAATCCGCCGGCTTGTGCGCTGTGGGGTCGGGTTCTATTGTGGATCGGTCGCTGACGAATCAGCGATCGGGTTTAGCGACTCGGACTATCTCAGTGCATCAGCGTTCATGGCTTCGTTGCGGGACTCTTCGTCCGCAATTACGTTATGGCGGCTGTATGCGGGAGACCTTTGGGTCTACCGGGGTGCCTGAGACCGGTTCGCTAACCTGCGTACAGCTGCCACCCTTACTTGTTTAGCGACAGGGGAAGAGTGGCTCCATAACTCAGGAGCTTCACCATGATCAAACCAACACCCAATCCACCCGAAACCGATCCCGCCTCGCCCTACGAATCCGCCGATTCCAGAAAGCTTCACGAAGCCGCCGACCGCGCCCTCGATCACTATCTCTGCCCGCCCGGCTCCACGCCGCCACCACGCAAAACCCGCAGAATGTATGCCGTCACCGCGGACTTCAAAAACGAAGAGCTGCTGGTCGATGCCTGCGAAACCCTGGCCTCCGCCAGAACCATCGTCAATGACTTCACCCATCTCATGCCCGCCTCGCAGCGCAGGACGCTGGTGGGGATTGCGCAACTGATCATGCTCGGGGAGCTGGCAGTGAATCGGGTGCTGGATAATCTGGAATTACCGCCATCTCAGACTTCCGCGTAAAGGCTTGAGAGATGTGTCGTGGCGGCTGACGTCTTCGCGAGCAAGCTCGCTCCCACAGGTTTAGCGTCGTTCGGGAAATATAAGCACACCTCAAATCACTGTGGGAGCGAGCTTGCTCGCGAAGGCGGCCTCTCAAGCAACACAGTTCATCGGGCATAAAAAAACCGCTATCAGGTTCAACCGGATGGCGTTTTTTTTTGTTTGATCACGATCAGGAATCGCGCCGCAGATCCGGCGGGATCGGCAGGTCGTCCTTGAGCGGTTCCGGGAACTTGCCCTTGCCCGCGCGGTGCTGGCGGATCTGGTAGACGTAGGCCAGGACCTGAGCGACCGCCAGGTACAGGCCGCCGGGGATTTCTTCTTCCAGCTCCGTGGAGTAATAGATCGAACGCGCCAGCGCTGGCGATTCGAGAAGCATGACGTTGTTGGCCACGGCGATTTCGCGGATCTTCAGCGCCAGGAAGTCGCTGCCCTTGGCCAGCAGCATCGGCGCCCCGCCCTTCTCGGCGTCGTACTTGAGCGCCACGGCGTAGTGGGTCGGGTTGGTGATGACCACGTCGGCATCCGGAATCGCCGCCATCATCCGGCGTTGCGACATCTCGCGCTGGACCTGGCGAATCCGTTGCTTGACCTCCGGCCGACCTTCCTGGTCCTTGTGCTCGTCGCGCACTTCCTGCTTGGTCATCTTCAGCTTTTTGATGCTCTCCCAGATCTGCACCGGCACATCGACAGCGGCGATGATGATCAATCCGCACGCCAGCCACAGCGAGCTCCAGCCCACCAGTTGCAAGCTGTGAATGATCGCCCGGTCCAGCGGTTCGTGGGCGATGCGCAGCAGGTCGTCGATGTCCGAATTGAGCACCACCAGCGCCACACCCAGCGTGATGAGAAACTTGGCCAGTGCCTTGAGCAGCTCGATCACGGCCTTCATCGAGAACATCCGCTTGAGGCCCGCCGCCGGGTTCATCCGGCTGAATTTGGGTGCCAGCGAACCAGCGGCGAACAACCAGCCACCCAACGCGATCGGCCCGAGGAAAGCGGCCACCAACAGGGTGATCATGATCGGCTGAATCGCCAGCAATGCCTGCAACCCGGAGTTCATCAGGAACGTCGCCATGGAGCGCTCGTCCATGATCACTTCCCGCGACAGCGTGAAGTTCTGGCGCATCAGGTCCATCAAATCCTGCGCCAGCATCCCGCCAAAGACCAACAGCGCACCGGCACCGGCCATCATCACCGCCAGCGTGTTGAGCTCCTTGGAGCGCGCAATCTCACCCTTTTCCCGGGAGTCCTTCTTGCGCTTCTCCGTGGGGTCTTCTGTCTTGTCCTGACCGCTTTCGCTCTCAGCCATGACTCAGCGCGCCTTTGCCAGTTCGCGTAAAAACTGCAGGGCCTCGGTGGCCAGCGGTTGATACTGATTGAGAATGTCCGCCAACCCGACCCAAACGATGAACAGGCCGAGCACCAGGGTCAGCGGAAAGCCGATGGAGAAAATGTTGAGCTGCGGCGCGGCCCGGGTCATCACGCCAAAGGCGATGTTGACCACCAGCAGCGCAGTAACCGCCGGCAGCACCAGCAACAAGGCGGCACCCAGTACCCAGCCGAGTTTGCCCGCCAGCTCCCAGTAATGCGTGGTCATCAACCCGCCGCCGACCGGCAGCGTGGTGAAGCTTTCGGTGAGCACTTCGAAGACCACCAGGTGCCCGTTCATCGACAGGAACAGCAAGGTCACCAGCATCGTGAAGAACTGCCCGATCACCGCCACCGACACGCCGTTGGTAGGGTCGATCATCGACGCGAAGCCCATGCCCATCTGGATCGCGACGATCTGCCCCGCCACCACGAAGGCCTGAAAGAACAATTGCAGAGAGAAGCCCAGCACCGCACCGACCAGAATCTGCTCGGCGATCAGCAGCAAACCGCTGAGATCCAGCGGGCTGACCGCCGGCATTGCCGGCAGGTTGGGCGTGATCACCACAGTGATCGCGAAGGCGAAGTACAGACGGATCCGCCGGGGCACCAGCGTGGTTCCGAAGACCGGCATCACCATCAACATCGAGGCGACGCGAAACATCGGCAGCATGAACGACGCCACCCAGGTACTGATCTGGGTATCGGTCAACTGAAGCAGCGATTGCATGGCTTAGCCGATGACCATCGGAATGTTTTTGTACAACTGCGTGATGTATTCCATGAACGTCTGCACCAGCCATGGGCCGGCGACGATCAGCGTTACCAGCATCACCAGCAGACGCGGCAGGAAGCTCAGGGTCTGTTCGTTGATCTGGGTGGCGGCCTGGAACATCGACACCAGTAGGCCCACCAGCAGACTCGGTACCACCAGGATCGCCACCATCATGGTGGTCAGCCACAGGGCTTCGCGAAAGATGTCGACCGCTACTTCTGGCGTCATGGCGATACACCTCCGAAACTGCTGGCCAGGGTGCCGATGATCAGCGCCCAACCATCCACCAGCACGAACAGCATGATTTTGAACGGCAGGGAAATGATCAGCGGCGACAGCATCATCATACCCATCGCCATCAGCACGCTCGCGACCACCAGGTCGATGATCAGGAACGGGATGAAGATCATGAAGCCGATCTGGAACGCGGTCTTCAGTTCAGACGTCACGAACGCCGGCACCAGAATCGTCAGCGGCGCAGCATCCGGAGTGGCGATGTCGGTGCGTTTGGACAGGCGCATGAACAGCTCCAGATCGCTGGAGCGGGTCTGGGCGAGCATGAAGTCCTTGATCGGCACCTGAGCCTTTTCCACCGCCTGCTGGGCCGTCAGCTTTTCCGCGAGGTACGGCTGCAAGGCATCGTTGTTCACGCGATCGAACACTGGCGCCATGATGAACAGCGTCAGAAACAGCGCCATGCCGGTGAGGATCTGGTTCGACGGCGTCTGCTGCAGGCCCAGGGCCTGACGCAGGATCGAGAAGACGATGATGATCCGGGTGAAACTGGTCATCAGGATAACAGCGGCCGGAATGAAGCTCAGCGCCGTCATGATCAGCAGGATCTGCAGGCTGACCGAGTACTCCTGCGCGCCCTCGGCGTTGGTGCCCAGGGTGATCGCCGGGATCGACAACGGATCGGCGGCGAATGCCAGCGGCGCGGCCAACATCAAGGCCAGGGTCAAGACGATGCGCAACGCACCCATTACTTCTTATCCTTCTGATCCTTGCCGAGGATCTTCAACAGATGCTGGGCAAATTCCGGAGTCGCTTTGTCGGCGGTGCTCGGCACCTCGACCGGCTCTTTGAGCACGTGCAACGCAGTGATGGTTCCGGGGCTGAGGCCGAGCAGGATCTGCTCGTTGCCGACCTGCACCAGCATCAGACGGTCACGCGGCCCGAGCGCGCGGGAACCGATCAGCTCGATCACCTGGCCCTTGCCGGCGGGACCTGCCTGCTGCACCCGGCGCAACAGCCAGGCGAGGAAGAAGATCAGGCCCAGCACCAGCAACAGGCCCAACACCAGTTGCGTCAGTTGACCCGCCACGCCGCTGTTGACGGCCGGCGCAGCTGCCGCCGCAGTGGTCGCCACCGGCTCGGCCGCCAGCACGCTGAACGGCAAGGCCAGCGCCAGACCGAACAAAGCCCCCAGAACCTTTTTCACTCAGCGCAGCTTCTTGATGCGTTCGCTCGGGCTGATCACGTCGGTCAGACGGATGCCGAACTTTTCGTTGACCACAACCACTTCACCGTGAGCGATCAGGGTGCCGTTGACCAGTACGTCCAGCGGCTCGCCGGCCAGACGATCAAGCTCGATCACCGAACCCTGGTTGAGTTGCAGCAGGTTGCGAATGTTGATGTCGGTGCTGCCCACTTCCATCGAGATCGATACCGGGATGTCGAGGATCACGTCCAGATTCGGACCGTCGAGGGTCACCGGGTCGTTGTTTTTCGGCACGCTGCCGAACTCTTCCATCGGCAGACGGTTGGAGCTCGAAGCACCAGCATCGGCGGCCAGCAGCGCGTCGATGTCGGCCTGCCCGGCTTCACCGGTTTCTTCCAGGGCGGCAGCCCATTCATCGGCCAGTGCCTGATCGTCCTGGGTGTTCATATCGTCGTTCATCATTTGTCCTCGGCGGGCAAAAAACCGGTAAAAGAATCAGGGAGTGAGGGCGCCGCTTCAGCGGCGCTCGATCGGCTCGATAACCTGCAACGCAAGGTTGCCTTTGTGTGAGCCCATCTTGACCTTGAAGGCCGGCACGCCGTTGGCGCGCATGATCATGTCTTCCGGCATCTCGACCGGAATCACGTCACCCGGCTGCATGTGCAGGATGTCGCGCAGTTTCAACTGGCGGCGGGCCACGGTGGCACCGATCGGCACGTCGACGTCGAGCACGTCCTGGCGCAGGGCGTTGACCCAGCGTTCGTCCTGGTCGTCGAGGTCCGACTGGAAACCGGCGTCGAGCATTTCGCGCACCGGCTCGATCATCGAGTACGGCATGGTCACGTGCAGATCGCCGCCACCGCCGTCGAGTTCGATGTGGAACGTGGAGACCACGATCGCTTCGCTCGGGCCGACGATGTTGGCCATGGCCGGGTTCACTTCCGAGTTGATGTACTCGAAGTTGACTTCCATGATCGCCTGCCAGGCTTCTTTCAAATCGACGAACGCCTGCTCCAGCACCATGCGCACCACGCGCAGTTCGGTCGGGGTGAATTCACGCCCTTCGATCTTGGCGTGACGGCCGTCGCCGCCGAAGAAGTTGTCCACCAGCTTGAACACCAGTTTGGCGTCGAGGATGAACAGCGCGGTGCCGCGCAGGGGTTTGATCTTGACCAGATTGAGACTGGTCGGCACGTACAGCGAGTGCACGTATTCGCCGAACTTCATCACCTGTACGCCACCGACGGCAACGTCCGCCGAGCGGCGCAGCATGTTGAACATGCTGATGCGGGTGTAGCGGGCAAAACGCTCGTTGATCATTTCCAGAGTCGGCATGCGTCCACGGACGATGCGATCCTGGCTGGTCAGGTCGTAGCTTTTGACACTGCCGGGTTCGGCAGCGTTATCGGTCTGTACCAGACCATCGTCGACGCCATGCAACAGCGCGTCGATTTCATCCTGGGACAGCAGATCCTGCACGGCCATGTCGTGTTCCTACTGCAGTACGAAATTAGTGAAAAGCAACTGTTCGATCACCACTTTGCCCAGCTCTTTCTGCGCCACTTCCTGGACGCTGGCTGTGGCCTTCTGGCGCAACATCTCTTGACCGACCGGAGTCGCCAGCGTGGCGAAATCCTGACCGGAGAAGAGCATCACCAGGTTGTTGCGGATCACCGGCATGTGCACTTTGAGCGCTTCCAGATCGGCCTGATTGCGCGCCAGCATGGTGATGCTCACCTGCATGTAGCGCTGACGGCCGTTCTGGTTGTAGTTGGCCACGAAGGCCGGCGCCATCGGCTCGAAAATCGCCGGTTGCTTGCCGACCGGTGCCGCTTCGGCGGCCGCCTCGGGCTTGCTCTGCGCACTGTGCATGAAGAACCAGGTCGCCCCCACAGATGCGCCGATGGCCAGCAGCAACCCGAGCACGATCGCAATGATCATCTTGAGTTTGCCTTTGGTTGCGGGGTCTTTTACTGCTGCAGCTTCGCTCTTCGCCATGCCAATAATCCGTCACTAATCGGGTTTTCACAGTCGCACGGCAAGGCAAGAGCAAGTGTTATGCCAGAAGTGTCGGAGCATCGTGGAGAGCACCACAAACCAATGTGGGAGCGGGCTTGCTCGCGAATGCGGTTCAACATTCAACAGATGTGTTGTTTGTCTTACCGATTTCGCGAGCAAGCCCGCTCCCACAGGAGTACAGCGTAGTGTCAGGCGTAGTAGTCGACGGCGCTGGAGCCGATCACGTGAGTGGCCGTGGCCGCCGCTTCAGCCACGGCGGCCGGCGTCAACTCTTCTTCGGCCGAATCCAGGCGACCGCCGGCTGCACTGGTGCGACCGCCCTGCCCCTGTTGCGCCTGTTCCTGGCCCTGACCCTGACCCTGCCAGCCACGGTTCTGGTCGGACACGTTGACGTCGACCTGCCCCATGCCTTGCTGGTTGAACATGTCGCGCAGGCGGTGCATCTGACCGTCGAGGGCTTCACGCACGCTCGGGTGCGCGCTCATGAAGGTCACCTGGGTCTGCTGGTCCGGGACCATGTTCACCCGGATATCCAGACGCCCCAGCTCGGCCGGTTGCAACTGGATGTCAGCCGCCTTCAGGTTGTTGCTCGACAGGTACATGACCCGGTTGACCACTTCCTCGGTCCAGCCGTTCTGGTGCATGGCAATCGGCTGGTTCACCGGCACCGCGTTGGCGGTTTTCGGCGTGGCAGCCTGGGTCAGCGCCGCCAGACGGTTGGCGAAATCATCCACGCGGGTGTCGCTGGTGGCGGTCTTCAGGTCTTTCAGGCCGTCATCGATCAGACCGCTGAACGCCTTCTCACCACCCTGACTGGTGCTGTCCTTGTCAGCCTGCACGTCGAGCATGCTGGCCATGCCGGCAGCGAAGTTCTGCGCCGAGGTCAATTCGCCGTCAGCCTGAGTCTGGGCCGGGGTGGCTTTGGGCTGGGACTGGCTGGAAGCGGAAATGTGGCCACTCTGCTCCATGGCCATGCGCACGGCAGGCAGCGAATCCAGCGGATCCGCCTCGGGGTCGAAAGCAGGATCAGTGGTCGGCGCCGGATCCTTGACCATACCCGGCAATGCCGCCACGGCTGGCTTGTCGGTTTCAGGTTGCGCGGCGGTCTCGACAACGGGGGTGGCTACTACCGGTGCGGTAACGACGGGCTCTACCGCTGCCATCAGCGCCGGATCCACCGGTGCCGTGTCGACAACAGGAGTCGGTGCGGTATCGGCAGTCTCATCATCAGTAGCGGTCTTGTCGTCCGCTGCCGCCGTCGCCGGTTTGTCGGCGGGCAAGGCTTTGCCGCTATCGGCAACCGCCGGCTCCGGGGCGGCAGACTGATCCTTGCCGAGGTCTTTCTTGCCGCTGTTGTCGGCGACCTTGTCACGGGCAGGTTTTGCCGAATTGTCGACGGTCACCGAGGGCTTGTTCGGGCCTTGATCGGCGAACACCTGAGCGAAGCTGGAGGCCTTGTCCCCGGGCTCTGCGGCCACTGCCGATGATTTGGCCGAGGCAGCTTGCGCCTTGGCCTGGGCGGCGGTCTGAAGAAGAATGTTGGGGCTTGCAGGCATGGCACGGTCTCCGCTGCACTGGGATCGTAGGTACAGTTGGGATAGATGACTGCAAGTGCCGGGCCAGTTTCGTCAGAATTCCGACAAAACCGCCCGGCGGCAGAATCAGTGCGTCAGCGAGCGCTGCCGCTCGGCGACATAAACGGGCCGCACATCGGCGAATTCGCTATGGATGTCGGCGACCAGTTTGATGATTTCAGAAGGGCTTTTGTCTTTGGCATGCTGTTCCAGCTCCTGGCACAACACCGCGAGACGGGTCGCGCCCATGTTGCTGCTGCTGCCCTTGAAGCTGTGCGCTACGGAAGACAATGCGTCGGCATCGGCAGTCTGCTGCAACTCCCGCAGGCGATTTTCGGAATCGGCGAGGAACGTATCCAGCAGTTCCGGATAGCTGTCTTCCATCACTTCCCGCAGCGCGCTTAGCGCCTCGTGGTCCACATGTGTATCAGCCACTTGTTCACTCCTTGATCAAGAATGCGCGGATTATGCCAGAGCCTCCCAGAAAAACTCCACGCGAGCACTGCGACCATCGTCTGACCAGCTGGCATTACGCGCCAATTGCCGGATCAGGCTGACGCCGCGCCCCGACAGGCGGACACCGTCGAGCGGCCGCGCCATCACGCGCGAGACATCAAATCCCTTGCCGCTGTCTTCGACCCGCACCACCAGACAACCGCCCTCGCCTTCCGGCCGCACTTGCAAATGCACGCGCACGTAACCGTCCTGCAAGGCCTCGAGACGCGCATTGCGCTGCTCGTAATAACGGGCGAAACCCGACGCATCGCGCTTGAGGCTCGAATCCAGTCCCAGCACGCCATGCTCCAGCGCGTTGGAATAAAGCTCGGCCAGCACGCTGTACAGTGCGCCACTCTGCGCCCGCAAGCCATGCACCTCAAGCAGCAACTGCAACAGATAAGGCAACGGGTTGAAGCGCTTGAGCGTGGCACCGCGAAATTCGAAGCTCACCGACCAGTCCAGCGGACAGGACTGGCCACTGTCGGAATACACCGGCGCCGATGGATTGACCTGCGCCATCTCCAGCAGGCTGACTTCGACCATGCTCACATCGTCCCGGGCCTCACCGCGAAAGTCCTGCAACGCCTGCTCGATTTCCTCGAACAGCCGATCCGGCTGGTGATTGGCGGCGAACACCTTGTGCAAGCGCTCGACACCGAACAGCTGATCGTTGGCATCGCAGGTGTCGATAACCCCATCGGAGAGCAGGAACACCCGATCGCCCACCGCCATCGAGTGAACCTCGGTGCGGTCATCGAAGGTCTGCGGGCTGAGCACCCCCAACGGCAGGTGGCGTGCCGCCAGCGGTGTGCGCTCCCCGGTGGCGAGGCAATGCAGATAACCGTCGGGCATGCCGCCGTTCCAGACTTCCACCGAGCGCCGCTGAAAACTCAGGCACAACAGCGTCGCGCAGCAGAACATGTCCACTGGCAGGATGCGCTTGAGCTTGGCGTTCATTTCCCGCAGGGTTTCGGCCAGACCGTAACCCTTGGCGGTCATGCCATAGAACACCTCGGCCAGCGGCATGGCGCCGACCGCCGCCGGCAAACCGTGACCGGTGAAGTCACCGAGCAACACATGCATGTCGCCGGCCGGGGTGTACGCGGCCAACAGCAGATCGCCATTGAACAGCGCATAGGGTGATTGCAGGTAACGGATGTTCGGTGCGCTCAGGCAGCCGGAATGCGCGACCTTGTCGAACACGGCCTTGGCGACCCGTTGCTCGTTGAGCAGATACTCGTGGTGTTTGGCAATCAGGTCGCGCTGCTGAAGGACCGTGGCCTGCAAACGGCGCAAGCGATCCATCGCCTTGATTTTGGCGGCGAGGATCACCTGGTTGTAAGGCTTCGCCAGAAAGTCGTCACCGCCGGCCTCAAGGCAACGGGCCAGGGCTTCACTTTCCGTCAGCGACGTGAGGAAGATGATCGGCACCAGGTTTTCACCCGCCAGCTTCTTGATCTGGCGTGCGGCTTCGAACCCGTCCATCACCGGCATCATGGCATCCATCAGCACCAGATGCGGCTTTTGCCGGATAAACGCCTCGACTGCCTCCGCACCGTGGGTGGCCGTCAGCACTTCATGCCCCTGACGACGGACGATGGTCGACAACAACAGCCGGTCAGCGGCGCTGTCTTCGGCAATCAGGATCGTCAGCGGCTCTTGCGGCTGCATGGCCGTCAACTGATGTCGAACAGTTTGTCGAAGTTGGAGATGGCGAGGATTTTCTTCACGTCGGAGCTGCTGTTGACCACGCGGATTTCCGAGTCGTCACCGCCGACATGATCACGCAGCAGAAGCAGCATGCCGAGCGCCGAACTGTCGAGATAGGTCGCCTCTTTGAGGTCGACAATCACCGATTCGGGCTGCTCTTTTTCGTAGGATTGGCGAAATTCCTGATGCTTGGCGAAATCGAATCGCCCCTTGACCGAAATCGTCAGTTTTTTCTTGTCCGGAGAGACTTCTGTAACGACTGACATGTACTGGCTTCCTTGTCATTGACGAACTTGTACAAGGTTTAGCACTTGGAGGGGCCATGGGCAAGGCGCGATGGCGTCGGGATCTGTGCGAGATCTGCCCGTCAAAACACCTCGTGGCGCGGCAAACGCTGAGACAACTCGTCCAGCAGCTTCTGTTCGCGCTTGTCTTCGGCGCGCTGCGCTTCATCCAGATAACGTTGTACAAGCTTGCGCAGACCTTCGACCCGGGCGAATGCCTGCTGCCAGGCATCGCGGGCCTTGTCCAGATTGTTCTGGTGCCATTGCAGACTTTGACGCTGTTGATCGACAGCGGTGTCGAGCTGCGCCAGAAAGCCCTGAAAACCCAGCAACCATTGCCCGGAAACGCCCGTGCTGCCGCGTACGATCCACTGCTCGGAGTAATCCAGACGAAAGGCATGCAAGTCGGCGAGTTTGCTCTCGGCCACTTTCACCTGACCCTGAAAGTAACCCAGGCGTTGCACGGCGGTTTTCTCGGCCTTCTCGGCCATGTCCACCACCGGCGCCAGACGCGCGGCTCGACTCAGGGCCATGACCGGTTACCCGCCGGCCGCCGGGGCGAAAATCGTGCCGAGATACGCTTCGCTTTCACCCAGGCTGATGTTGTCGTTGAGGCCCTGACGCAGATACCTGACCAACTGCGGCTGCAGGTTGATGGCAAGGTCAGTCTCGCGATCACCGCCAGCGACATAGGCGCCGACGCTGATCAGGTCGCGGCTCTGTTGGTAGCGCGACCACAGCTGCTTGAAGTATTGCGCACGCTGCATGTGTTCCGGCGACACCACCGCCGGCATCACCCGGCTGATCGAGGCTTCGATATCGATGGCCGGGTAATGACCTTCCTCGGCCAGCCGCCGGGACAATACGATGTGCCCGTCGAGCACACCCCGCGCCGAGTCAGCAATCGGATCCTGCTGGTCATCACCTTCGGACAGTACGGTGTAAAACGCGGTGATCGAACCCCCGCCCTTCTCCGCATTACCGGCGCGCTCCACCAGTTTCGGCAGTTTGGCGAATACCGACGGCGGATAACCTTTGGTCGCCGGCGGCTCGCCGATGGCCAGGGCGATTTCCCGCTGGGCCTGGGCGAAACGGGTCAGCGAATCCATCAGCAACAGGACATTCTTGCCCTTGTCGCGGAAATACTCGGCGATCCGCGTGCAGTACATCGCCGCGCGCAGACGCATCAGCGGCGCATCGTCCGCAGGCGACGCCACCACCACGGAACGCTTGAGGCCTTCTTCACCGAGGATGTGCTCGATGAATTCCTTAACTTCTCGACCCCGCTCACCGATCAGGCCAACGACAATGATGTCGGCCTCCGTGAAGCGGGTCATCATGCCGAGCAACACCGACTTACCGACACCGGTACCGGCGAACAGACCCAGACGCTGACCACGTCCGACCGTCAACAAACCGTTGATGCAACGGATGCCGACGTCCAGCGGCACGCTGATCGGGTCACGGTTGAGCGGGTTGATCGTCGGGCCGTCCATCGGCACCCAGTCTTCGGCCTTCATGCCGCCCTTGCCGTCCAGTGCACGCCCGGCGCCGTCCAGCACCCGACCGAGCATGCTCATGCCCATCGGCAGGCGACCGGTGTCGGCCAGCGGCACCACGCGGGCGCCCGGGGCAATGCCGGCCACGCTGCCGACCGGCATCAGGAACACTTTGCTGCCGGAGAAGCCCATGACTTCGGCTTCAACCTGGGACGGGTGATAGGTGTCGTCGTTGATCACCATGCAGCGGGTGCCCATGGCGGCGCGCAGGCCTTCGGCTTCAAGCGTCAGGCCGACCATGCGCAGCAGGCGCCCTTCGAGAATCGGCGCACCGGCGATTTCGGTGGCCTCGGCGTAGGTGCTCAGGCGCTTGGCGAAGCTGGTGCGTTCAAGGCGCATCGGGGGCGTCCGCGAGCGGCTCTTCTGCGACCGGGGCCGGTTTTGGCGACTCCGGTAAGTCGAGGCTCAGGTCCGGCGCGGCCGGGTGCAAGGCCTGTTCGTGCAACTGGTCGAACAGCTTGGCCATGACCTGGCTGACGCGGGTTTCGATGCTGGCGTCGATCCGGCTGTGGTCGGTCTCGACCCGGCAACCGCCCGGCAACAGGGATTCGTCCTCGACGATGCGCCAGGTTTCCTCATGACGTTCGCGCAGGGCTTTGACCTGTTCGAAATCCTGTGGATTGACGTACAGCCGCACATTGCCCACGCCCAGCGGCAACAGCTTGAGGGCGTCGCGCATGACGTGTTCGATCTGCGTCGAGTCGATGGCCAGCTCGCGCTGAATCACCTGTTTGGCGATGTGCTGCACGAGGTCGACCAGCGACTTTTCGATGTGGGTGTCTTGCTCGGCGATGGGCTCGAACAGGTGGCCCATCAGTTGCTCAAGGCTGTCGACCTTGGCCGTCAGGACCACTTCGGCTTCCTGACGCACCTTGAGGGTAGCGCTGTGGAAGCCTTCCTTTTCGCCGATGGCGAAGCCCTCGTTGTAGGCCTCCTGACGGATGCTTTCGAGTTCTTCCAAAGTCAGTGGCTGGACTTCTTCCAGCGGCACTTCTTCCATTTCCGGCGGTTCAGGCTCCGGTTCCGGCTCGGGTTCCGGTGCCGGCGGATCGAAGCTCGGGATTGCCCAGGTTTCGAAACCGCGGACGTCCCGGGCACGGATCAGGTCCGTCACATCGTCGTCATGCTTGTCCATGGGCTTAGATCATTTCCTCGCCGCCCTTGCCACCGAGCACGATTTCTCCGGCTTCGGCCATACGGCGGGCGATGGTGAGGATTTCCTTCTGCGCGGTCTCCACGTCGCTGACGCGCACCGGGCCCTTAGCCTCGAGGTCGTCGCGCAGCAGTTCGGCGGCACGCTTGGACATGTTTTTGAAGATCTTTTCCTTGACGCCTTCGTCCGAACCCTTGAGGGCCAGCACCAGCACGTCGGAGGACACTTCGCGCAACAGCGCCTGGATCCCGCGGTCGTCGACATCGGCCAGGTTGTTGAACACGAACATGAGGTCTTCGATCTGACCGGACAGGTCTTCGTCGACTTCGCGGATCGAGTCCATGAGCTGGCCTTCGATCGAGCTGTCGAGGAAGTTCATGATGTCCGCCGCCCGCTTGATACCGCCCAGGGTGGTGCGCGAGGCGTTCGAGTTGCCGGAGAACTGCTTCTCGAGGATCTGGTTCAATTCTTTCAGCGCGGCCGGCTGCACGGTGTTCAACGACGAGACGCGCAGGATGATATCCAGACGCACCTTGTGGTCGAAGTTGCCCAGCACTTCACCGGCCTGATCCGGATCGAGGTACGCGACCACGATCGCCTGGATCTGCGGGTGCTCGTAACGGATCACGTCGGCAACGGCGCGCGGCTCCATCCATTTCAGGCTGTCGAGGCCACTGGTGTTGCCGCCCAGCAGAATGCGGTCGATCAGGCCGTTGGCCTTGTCTTCACCCAGGGCCTGGGTGAGCATTTTGCGCACGTAGTCGTCGGAGCCGACGCCCAGGCTGGTCTGGTCGCCGACGATGTCGACGAACTCGCTCATGACCTGCTCGACCTGCTCACGGTGGACGTTGCCCATCTGGGCCATGGCCACGCCGACTCGCTGAACCTCTTTGGGGCCCATGTGGCGCAGCACTTGTGCGGCATCGGTCGAACCCAGGGACAGCAGCAGAATCGCGGCTTTATCGACCCGGGACAGTTTGGCGACGGCGGCTCGGTTATCACTCATCTGCGTTAATCCACTCTTTCACGACCTG
The DNA here is from genome assembly GCF_024749205.1 of Pseudomonas sp. B21-021. Lineage (NCBI taxonomy): Bacteria > Pseudomonadati > Pseudomonadota > Gammaproteobacteria > Pseudomonadales > Pseudomonadaceae > Pseudomonas > Pseudomonas sp. B21-021. The sequence goes on along the minus strand of NZ_CP087192.1, from coordinate 1,766,123 downwards.
GGCCACACGACCCGGGTCTTCTGCCACCAGACTCTTGATTGCGTTCAACTGAGCGTCATAACCCTCGCTCGGGCTCGGCAGCAGAATGCTGGTCGGGCCGCCGAGGCTGACACGATCGTTGGACAGTTCACCATCCAGACCGCCCATGCCACCGAGTTCCATGTCGCCGCCCAGGCCGGCCAGCTCCTTGCTTTTGCCGCCACCGGTGATGTTGTTGAGCACCGGACGCAGCACGCCGAACACCAGCACCAGGATGAACAGCACACCCAGCACTTGTTTGACGATGTCCCAGAACCATGGCTGGGAGTAGAACGGAATGTCGGCGATCACTTCGCCGCGCTCGGCGGAGAACGGCATGTTGATCACGCTGACGCTGTCGCCACGGCTGGCGTCGAAGCCGACGGCGTCCTGTACCAGACGAGTGAAGCGCGCCAATTCGTCGGCGCTCCACGGTGCACGGGTCGTTTCGCCGTTGGCCGGGTTGATCTTGACCTGATCGTCCACCACCACCGACACCGACAGGCGATTCAGGCGACCCTGCTGCTGTTTGGTGTGGCTGATGGAACGGTCGAGTTCGAAGTTCTTGGTGGATTGTTGACGCTTGTCCGCCGGGTACGGCGCGAGCATCGGCTGGCCGGTGGCCGGGTCCATGATCTGCTGACCGTTGGCATCAACCAGTGGCTGGCCAGGCTGCACCATGCTCGCCGGGGCGGCTGCGCCACCGGTGGTTTGCGGCGCCGAAGCCGGCGACGGTGGCTGGTTGCTCAGGGCACCCGGCACACCTTGCGGGCCATTGCTGGCGGTGCGTTGTTCGTTGACCGACTGTTCGCTGCGCAGGGCCGGTTGATCCGGGTTGAACTGTTCGGCGGTCGATTCGACGGCACTGAAATCGACGTCGGCCGATACTTCAGCCTTGTAACGGTCGTTGCCCAGTACCGGTTGCAGAATGTTGTGCACGCGCTGGGTGAGCATGCTTTCCATGCGGCGGCTGTAGTCGAACTGCTTGCCGGCCATGGTCATTTCGGAGTTTTCCGCCTGATCCGACAGCAGGTTGCCCTTCTGGTCGACGACGGTGATCTGCGATTTGCTCAGCTCGGGAACGGAGGTTGCCACCAGATTGATAATGGCAACGACCTGGCCTGGCTCCAGCGAACGACCGGAGTACAGCTCGACCAGTACCGAAGCGCTTGGCTTGCGTTCGTCACGCACGAACACCGAACTTTTCGGGATCGCCAGGTGAACGCGCGCGCCCTTGACGTTGTTCAGGCTGGAAATGGTGCGGGCCAGTTCGCCTTCGAGACCGCGACGATAACGGGTCGCTTCCATGAACTGGCTGGTGCCCAGACCCTGTTCCTTGTCGAGGATTTCAAAACCGATGTTGCCGTCGCTGGGAGTGACACCAGCGGCCGCGAGCTTGAGCCGCGCACGGGACAGGTCATCGGCCTTGACCAGCAAGGCGCCGGAATTAGGTTCGACGGTGTAGGGAATGTCGGCGGAGGCCAGGGTGTCCATGACCTGCTTGGCGTCCATGCCGGCAAGGCTGCCGTACAGAGGCCGGTAGTCCGGTTGCTGCGACCACAGCACCACGGCAAAGCCAATCGCCACGCTCGCGGCCAGGCCGACCAACAGGCCCACCTGACGCAGCACGGTCATCTCGGAGAGGTTTTCCAGGAAGGACAGGCCGAACAGCGGCGGTTTGCCGTCTATCGGGGTGGCCTTGGCCGGAACGTTATCGGCGACTGCTTCTGCCATGACTCAATCTCGTCCTTAAACCGGCATCTGCATGATGTCTTGATAAGCCTGAACCAGCTTGTTGCGCACCTGGGTCAGAGCCTGGAACGACACGCTGGCCTTTTGCGAGGCAATCATCACGTCCGTCAGATCGACGCCGCTCTTGCCGATTTCAAATGCGTTGGCCAACTGAGTCGACGCCTGCTGGGTATCACTGACTTTGTTGATGGCCTGACCGAGCATGTCGGAAAAGCTGCTGCCTGCCACTTCAGGGGCAGCGGCAATCGATTTCGGCTTCGACATGGCGTCCATTTGCATGGCCTTCATGTCCATCATCAACCGATTAAATTCAATACCTTGGCTCATGGTCTACTCTCTTGGGCGGCCCGCAATTTTTTGACACTCACTCGGCGGGTTCTCAGGTGTTAGCAACAACGGTGCCAGCTCGTGGGCACCGCTTTCAGAAAAGCCGTTTCAAACGTTTGCGCCACCCGTCAGGTGGCGAACAGGTAGCCTTCGACATCCATGCCCGCATCGCGCATTTGCGCCAGTTTGTAACGCAGGGTGCGCGGGCTGATGCCGAGTTTTTCCGCGGCTTCCTTGCGTCGGCCGCGCTCGGTACGCAGGGTGTCGATGATCATCTGGAACTCGCGGCGACGCAGGTCATCGCCCAGCGCACCGGCCGAATCCGCCTCGATCTCGACTTCACGAATGACCGGCGTAACCGGCACTGCCGCCGGCAATGGAGCAAACAGCGCAGGCCCGGAGAGACAGAAATCCTGCGGCTGGATCAACCCGCCCTGCTGCAGAATCAAGGCCCGCTGGACCGCGTTATCCAGCTCGCGCACGTTGCCCGGCCACGGATAAGCGATCAGGCACGCTTGCGCCTCGGGCGAAAACTTCGCCATCGCATGCTTCATTTTATTGACGTGTTTGGCCAACAGACGCTCGGCCAGCGGCAGGATATCGGCGGTGCGCTCGCGCAACGGACGCCAGGCCAGCGGAAAGACCGACAGACGATAATAGAGGTCCTCACGGAACCGCCCCGCCGCCACTTCACCGGCCAGGTCGCGGTTGGTGGTCGCCACCACGCGAATATCGAGAGTGATCGGCTTGCGGGCGCCGACCCGTTCCACTTCCCGCTCCTGCAACACCCGCAGCAGCTTGGCTTGTAAACCCAGGGGCATTTCGGAAATTTCATCGAGCAGAATGGTGCCGCCGTCCGCCTGTTCGAACTTGCCGGCCTGGGCCGCGATGGCGCCGGTGAACGAGCCTTTTTCGTGACCGAACAGAGTGGCTTCGAGCATGTTGTCGGGGATCGCCGCACAGTTGATCGCAATGAACGGCTGACTGGCGCGATGGGATTGCTGGTGGATGTAGCGCGCCAGCACTTCCTTGCCGGTGCCGGACTCACCGGAAATCAGCACGGTGGAATCACTGCGCGCGACCCGCGCCGCCAGATCCAGCAATTGAGCACTGGCCGGCTCGACCGCGACCGGCCCTTCGGCGTCACTGGCGCCAAGGCTGCCCAAGGCGTGACGCGCCACCAGATCCAGCAGAGCCTTGGGCTCGAACGGCTTGACCAGATAATCCGCCGCGCCCTGGCGCATGGCATCGACCGCGCGCTCGACCGCGCCATGGGCGGTCATCAGCAGCACCGGCAATTGCGGTTGCCGCGCGCGCAGCAGGCCGAGCAATTGATGGCCGTCCATGCCAGGCATGTTGACGTCGCTGACCACCAGACTGAACGCTTCGCGCTCGACGGCGTTCAGCGCCTCTTCGGCCGAACCCACCGCGTGATAGTCGTGACCGGCCAGCAAAAGCGTATCGGCCAGCGCTTCGCGCAACGAGCGGTCATCCTCGACCAGCAGAACCTTGATGCCCATGACCTTCACTCAGCTCCCTGTACAGCAGAAAACAACGGCAGGATGACCTGCGCGCACGTACCGCGCCCGACCCGCGAACGCAGCTGCAATTCTCCCTGATGCGCACGTGCCACGGCCTTGACCACGGTCAGGCCCAGGCCGGTCCCGGTAACTTTGGTGGTGAAAAACGGCTCGCCCAGCCGCGCCAGCACCGCCGCATCAATACCGCTGCCGCTGTCACTGACACACAAACGCAGGGTGTTGTCGCGGGTATAGCAATGCACCTTCAGACGCACCTCGCCGGCACTCGCCTGAATGGCGTTTTCAATCAGATTGAGCAGCGCCCCGACCAGCGTGTCGCGATTGCACAGCAACTCGCCGACATGGCTGTCGCACTGCCAGCGGATTGGCAGATCCTGCACATGGGTCAGCGCCGCGGCCTGCAACGACTGCATCAAGGCATTCGGCGTGACACGATCGGTCAGCGGCAGCTCGCCGCGGGCGAACACCAGCATGTCGCGCACCTGATGCTCGAGCTCGTGCAGGCGCTCCTTGAGACGACCGGCGAAACGCTGCTGGGTCGCGACCGGCAGTTCCTGCTCGGTCAAATGACTGGCGTACAGCAACGCGGCGGACAACGGTGTGCGGATCTGATGAGCCAGCGACGCGACCATCCGCCCCAGGGACGACAGGCGCTCGTGGCGCGCCAGCTGATCCTGCAAGTGACGGGTTTCAGTCAGGTCGTTGAGCAGCACCAACTGCCCCGGCTCGGCATCCAGCGAGCGGGTGGCAATCGACAGGCGTCGACCGTTCTTCAAGGAAATTTCGTGGCCGTCGTCTTCACGGGGTGCGAAGCAACGGGCGATGACATGGCGCCACAGCTCGCCTTCCAGAGGCAGGCCCAGCAGATCGATGGCGGCCGGATTGGCCTCGCACACAATGCCGTGACCGTCGATGACGATGACGCCGCCGGGCAACAGATCAAGGAGGTTTTGCAGACGGTTGGCCAGGCGTTCTTTTTCCGCCAGTTCCTGCATGCGCTGGGCGCTGACCACGGCCAGCTCGCCCTTGAGCTCGGTGACCCGGGCTTCGAGCATGCTATAGGAGTCGGTCAACTGGCTGGACATCTGATTGAACAGGGCGAATGCCTGCTCAAGCCCCTGGCGGCTCGCCTGCTCAACGGACGGCAGTTGCCCCGAGGACTCGGGAACAGAAGACATCTGGGAGGCTTGGGGCATTGTGCTCTCTCGCTTGGCTGACCGTCAGTTAAACGGAACGTTGCGAGGGATGTAGCAATACCCGTGCCTAAAAAAAACCGCTTATAAATGAAGCAGTTGAAAAACAGGCGTCAATCATCCGCCTGTTCATCTCCTTCACGACGGCTCATGCCGTACTTGCGCATCTTCTCCACCAGCGTGGTGCGGCGAATGCGCAGGCGTTCGGCGGCACGGGCCACGATGCCGTTGGCGTCGTCCAGCGCCTGCTGGATCAAGCCCTGCTCCAGACCACCGAGGTAGTCTTTAAGATCCAGACCTTCCGGCGGCAGCATGGCGTTGGCGGTGAAGTCCGGCGTGTGGCCGTTGATTGCCACGCGCTCTTCCAGATCGCTGCGCAGGCTGTCGACCATTTGCTCGTCTTCGTCGTCGACGTAGCGGAATTTCTTCGGCAACTCGACCACGCCGATCACCCCGTACGGATGCATGATCGCCATGCGCTCCACCAGGTTGGCCAGCTCGCGGACGTTGCCCGGCCAGCCGTGGCGGCACAGGGACATGATCGCGGCGGAGTTGAAGCGGATCGAACCGCGCTTCTCGTGCTCCATGCGCGAGATCAGCTCGTTCATCAGCAGCGGAATGTCTTCGACGCGCTCACGCAGCGGCGCCATCTCGATCGGGAACACGTTCAGGCGATAGTAGAGGTCTTCGCGGAAGGTGCCGATCTCGATCATGCTTTCGAGATTCTTGTGGGTCGCCGCGATGATGCGTACGTCGACGCTCTGGGTCTTGTTGCTGCCCACGCGCTCGAAGGTGCGCTCCTGCAGCACGCGCAGCAGCTTGACCTGCATCGGCAGCGGCATGTCGCCAATTTCGTCGAGGAACAGCGTACCGCCGTTGGCCAGCTCGAAGCGGCCGGCACGGCTGGTGATCGCGCCGGTGAAGGCACCCTTCTCGTGGCCGAACAGTTCGCTTTCCAGCAACTCGGCCGGGATCGCCCCACAGTTGACCGGCACGAACGGCGCGTCGCGACGCTTGGAATGGTAATGCAGGTTGCGCGCAACCACTTCCTTGCCGGTCCCGGACTCGCCGAGGATCAGCACGCTGGCGTCGGTGTCGGCCACTTGCTGCATCATCTGACGCACGTGCTGGATCGCACGGCTGGTGCCGACGAGACTGCGGAACAGGTTGGGTTCGCGATGACGGCCGCGCTCGCGGGCCTGGTCGTACATTTCGCGATAGACCTGGGCACGGTGCAGGGAGTCGAGCAGCTTGCTGTAGCTCGGCGGCATTTCGAGAGTCGAAAGTACCCGGCGGCGTTGGTCTTCGGGCAAGTCCACCGAAGAATTATCGCCCATCAGCAAAACTGGAAGGAACTCATCCCAGGTTGAGAGTGTCTTTAACAGGCCCAAAAGCGCACCAGGAGCATTGACCGTCCCGATCAGTACGCAAATGACCTCACGACTAGACGACAAAGAGCCGACTGCCTGCTGCCAGTCATGGCTTCCGCAGGGTAAATTTTCTTCGCCAAGAAAATTTAAGATCACCGCCAGGTCGCGGCGGCGGACGCTATCGTCATCGATCAGCAGAATTTTGGTTTCACGCCACATGCAATAGCAACTTCCCTAGTCAACTCAATGCCCAAAATGAGGGGCAAGCGAGACGCTTGCAGGACACCTTGTGCCTGTAGACGCCTGAAATCTGAAAACAGCCACTAGTTAAGTCAAAAAACCGTGCACAGTCAAATTTATGGCGCACATGTCTGGATTAACTGAGGGTTAATTAACCAAACAGATGGTAAACCTTTGCCGCGTTCTGCGCTTGGGTGATCTGCGACATCTCGTCGACTATCGCCTGACGCTCACCCATGGCGACTTCAAGCAGCTGCTTGTAGACATGCAGCAACTCCTCAAGGTTATCGCGCAACGCGACCTCGTCCACCGAAGCTTCACTCAAGACATCTTCCATGCAGGAACGGCAATCGAGATCCAGTTGACCGATCGCCTCCCAGTTGCGCTCGGCCAGGGCGCCGACCAACGCTACTCGGGTTTCTTCGATTCGCTGCAATACAAGACTCATGGTGATCTCCTCAGAACTGCGGAGCGGGCGCAGGCGCGATTGCGTCCCAGCCTTCCTTGACGGTGCTCAGCAAGCCGGCAACCTCATCAAGAATGCGCGGATCGCTACTGATGTTCGCCTCCGCGAGACGCTTCATCATGTAGATATAAAGACCGTCCAGATCAGCCAGCGTATCCGCGGAATTTTCCAGATCCAGACCTTCGCGCAGTCCACTGACGATGCCGATGGCCTTGCTGATCGACGTGCACTTGGCAGGAATATCCTTGCGCTCGATCGCACCTTTGGCCTGGGCGATACGGTCCAGGCCGCCTTCCATCAGCATTTGCACCAGACGATGAGGGCTCGCTTCAGACGTCTGAGCGTGCGCACCTACTTTCTGGTATTGCCGAAGGGCTAACATCGGATTCATGTTCTACCTCATTTGCCACAATGACTCGTATGAACAGTGTATCGCCAGCGAGTCGAAAAACTTTAGACCACAAGACAAAAACCCGGCGCACGCTTGAAAGCGTAGCCGGGTTTTTGTCGCTCTTGCATGTTACTTCGCAGATTGCTGAGCGTTCAGCGAGCTGAAGAACGAAGTAATGTTGCTCGCTGTGGCCTTCATTTGTCCTACCAGCAGGTCCATGGCGTTGTATTTTGCAGTCAACGTCTTGGTCATGCCGGCAACGCGTATATCCAGTGCCGTTTGCTGGGCGGTAAGGCTACGCGTATTGCCGTTCAGGATCGTCAGACGCTGATCCAGCAAACCGGTGGTGGTCTTGCCATCGGCCGAAGCCTTGAGGTAAGGATCCACCGCCTTGCTCATGCGCGCCAACAGACCATTGGTGTCGTTGGTCCCGGTGAACATCTCCTGAACCTTGCCGCTCATGCCTGGCGTGGACATGGCCTTGTTGAACGCGGCCGTGTCGAACGTCAGGTTACCGGTATTGCGGTCGGTCATGACACCCAGCTGCGACAGATAGGCCATCGGGCTGCCAGCGGTAGCACTCGGGGCCGTGATTTGCCCACGGATATCGGCAACCAGCGAACGCGCCAGGGAGTCACCGGTGAACGCCGCCTGAACGGTCAGCTTGCCATCTTCGTCCGGCGTTGCCTTGGACAACGTATCAATGGTGTTTTTCAAGGTGTTGTATGCATCGACGAACGCCTGAACCGACGTCTGCAAACCCTTGGTGTTACCGTCGACAGTCACCGTGACAGGTGTCGGAGGCGTACCCGGGCTGACGGTTACCAGGTTCATCGTCAGACCACTGATGGCGCCGGTGACCGTGTTGCTCTTGCTGGTCACTGCCAAGCCGTCGATGGTCAGAGACGCATCCTGAGCGAGGCCGTTGACCGCGCCGGAAGCACCGGCCGCCGGGCTGGTGCCCATTTCCTGTGTGCCGTCGATTTCCAGGCCGGCAATGCCGCTGACCTTCATATCGGAGCCTGCGCCAGTCTTGCTCGAACTGATCACCAGACGCGAAGCGCCCGAGCTGTCGGTCACAATGTTGGCGGAAATGCCGTTGACGCCCTGAGCCGTGTTGATGGCGTCACGAGTGCTCTGCAAAGTGGCATTGGCCGGGATCGTGACATTGTAATCAGTGCCATTCTGACTGATTTTCAGGGTACCACTCGGAATGGCACTGGCAGCACCGCCGGCAAAGGATGCACTGGCTATTTTCGAACCGGTGGCCAGTTTATTCACAACAACACTGTAAGTACCCGAGACCGCGGTGTTATCCGCAGAGACCCCTAGAACGCCCGGAGTGCCCGAAGTCGCCGTGTAACCGGCAAACGCTGGATTGGTCTTGCTGCCCAGGTTGGTCATCACCGTCTGGAATGCGGTCAGCGCACTCTTCAACGTGCCGATACCGGAAATCTTCAGCGTGTTGGTTTTAGTCGCATTATCGATCTGCGTCTGTTTCGGCGTCTTGTCGGCATTGACCAGCGCAGTAACGATCGCACCGATGTCCAGGCCGGAACCCAGGCCCGAACCCGGTAAAATTGGACTTGCCATGTGCATCTCCCTTGGGGTTATTGCCAGTCTTTTGACCAATGCCTGCGTCTAAAGAACTTCAAACACTATTCATGCCAGCTATCAGACTTTGGCGTCGAACAACACGTGACTCGCGTTGGCGAGGCTGTCTGCCAGCTTGAGGGCTTCTGCGGAGGGGATCTGTCGTACGACCTCGCCCGTCTCGCTCGCGATCACCTTGACGATGACCTTGCCGGAATGCTCGTCGATCGAGAATTCCAGATTGCGCTTGATCGACTGAACGAACTTCTCGATCTCCTGCACCGCCAGCTTCAGCTTGGTTTCATCTGCTTCCTGGCTCTTTTTCGAGGCAGGAACAGCATCAACGGTCTGAGGCTTGGTTTCCGACGGCTTGTCGGTAACGGTATTGGCTGGCTTGGGAGCCGGATAAGACACGTTAAGCTTGACGCTCATGTCCATGCTCATCACCTCATAACGTAAAAAGCGAGAGAGCACGCAAGCGCACTCCCCCGCTAAAACTCATTCCGAAATTACTGAAGCAGCTTCAGTACAGCGGAAGGCAGTTGGTTGGCTTGAGCCAGAACAGAGGTCGAAGCCTGTTGCAGGGTTTGCTGCTTGGTCAGGTTAGCAGTCTCTGCGGCGAAGTCGGTATCTTGTACGCGACCTTGTGCAGCAGTGGTGTTTTCGTTGATGTTCTGCAAGTTCTGGATGGTGCTGTTCAGACGGTTTTGCGAAGCACCCAGGCTGGCACGAGTTGCACCGATTGCAGCGATAGCGGCGTCGATTGCAGTGATCGCGTTGTCGATGTTCGAAGCGGCGGCAGCCGAAGTAGCACCGGTCAGAACAACAGTACCGCTACCTACCGACAGACTGGCGGCGTCGAACTTGGAGCTCAGTACCAGGTCGATGTGGTTAGCCGAACCGGTGTTTGCGCCAACTTGCAGAGTCACAGTACCAGCCGAACCGTCCAGCAGGTTTTTGCCGTTCAGGTTGGTCGAAGCCGAGATACGGGTGATCTCGTCGGACATCTGAGCGAATTCAGCGTTGGTAGCGGTCTGGTCAGCAGTGCCGTTGGTACCGTTACGTGCTTTAACAGCCAGTTCACGCATACGCTGCAGAATGTCGGTAGTAGCCTGCAGAGCGCCTTCAGCGGTCTGGGCAACGGAGATACCGTCGTTGGCGTTCTGGATTGCCTGGGTGTTACCGCGGATCTGGGAAGACATACGGTTGGAGATCTGCAGGCCAGCGGCGTCGTCTTTAGCGCTGTTGATTTTCAGGCCGGAAGACAGGCGCTGCATCGAAGTCGACAGAGCGTCGGAAGCGCGGTTCAGGTTTTTCTGAACGTTCAACGACGTGGTGTTGGTGTTTACTGTTAAAGCCATGACGAATTCCTCGTTGGTTGGGTACTGCGGCTTCCGGCCCTGGCAACCGCCGGGTATGGCCTAGAGAACCTTCGTAATAGTTATCGTCGGGTTTGCAGGTTGCTTGAGGGCTTTTTTGAAAAATTTTGCCATCACCCTGCCACCCCCTAGAAAACAAAGACTTAGCAGCACTTCACCTTCTAAAAAATGACGTCATAAAACCGTCCGTGGCGCAAAGCTGCGGGCCAGCGCCTTCGACCGTCGTCAGGCGGACGATTCTTCCAGCAATTGAATCAACTCGTACTCCATGAAGTCGGCAAGCCCCAACCAGTCCTGACGCTCCTGGCACTCGAGCATTTGCGTGAGCAACTGCGCCCAGGCCTGCTGCTTCTGCGCACCGGCCGACAGCAATGACTGCTGCGCGCCCTCGAACACATCGACCATGGTCAACGCGGCCTCGACATCACGTCCCAACCGAAACAGCCCGGCGCACTGTTGGCATTCGTCTACCCAGCTTTGCAGCGCAGTCATTGCACGAACTCCTGATTGAACGCTGTACCGGCAATCTGCGCGCCCGCGCGGCTGCTGTTGAAAAACGCCACCTGCGGCTGACTGGCGATGTATCGCTCCAGCACGCACAGATAACCGCGAAAATTGAGCTGGGTACTGACGCGCTGGCCATGGCCATCACGCACCCAGTGCCGCGCCTGATTCACCGACGGCCCCAGGTCACCGTCATTCCAGCCGGCATGGGTCTTGTTCATCGGGAAGGCAAAATCGGCGCCGAACAGCGTGATCCGTGCAGCGCCCATCTTCACCGCCAGGTCCACGGCCGGATGAATCACGCTGCCGCCCACATGCAGCAGCGCCCTCGGGTGCTGTTCACGCAATGCCGCATAGACCGGACTGGCCGAGTAACCGCCATAACGTTTGCCCTTCCAGGCCCTCAGCACCTCGGGATCACTCATGGGCAGGTACACCAGCGGGATGCCGTCGGACTCCTCGAAAGGCAAGTGCCGGAAGCTGATTCGCTGATCGATGCTCACCACATAGTCGGGCACGATCCCGTGCTCGCGCAGTGGCCGGTAAGCGGTATCGACACAAATGAACAACGGACGCCCGGACCGCTCGCGAATCGCCGCCAGGCGCTCGAAGTGCTGCTCCAGCGTCGGCCCGGTGCCGATCACATAAATCTCCCGACCGGTGCAGGTGCCGAACAGCGTCGCCACATCATCGTCGGCGAGCAACACGGGCAGGCAGTCCTGCAGGCGCTGCTGAATGAACGGTGACTGCGGATCGAACTCGCGATTGTTGAAGCTCAGGTGCACTTCGCTGACCAGTCGATCACGAATCTTTGCGTTGAAGTCATCGGCCAGCAGCATTTCGGCAGGCAATGCAAAGAACGGCGTGCAGATGTCGGGCAGGTCGCCGGCGTAGAGCAATTCAACTCGCGGATCCTGCAGCCACTCACGCTGATCGAGCAGTTGCAACACCAGGGTGAACAGCGCGCCATTGAGGATGTGCACATACAAGCGTTCAAGCCCGGCGCGCTCCAGCAACACCGTGGGCAAATCCCCGAGGCCGGTGCCGTAGACATGCAGTTGCGGCTTGTCCGTTGGCAGGCTGGCGGCCTGTATTTGCGCTTCGCGGACACGGTCATGCCGGCTGGTGAGCTGAATGCCGCCAATGCTCAGCGTCGAGCCCAGCCCTTGCGTCAGCTCGGCCTCGATTGCCGAACTGTCTTCGTTCAGCAATCGTGCGAACAGCGTCGGCCAGCGTCGCTCGAAGACTTCAGCGTTAGCTTGGAAAAACTCACTCATGGTGCCTTGCGCTCCCTTCAGGCAAAAAAACAGCGTTCAAGGTTACCCCTTGAACGCTGTTTTTGTATTCGTCGTTCGTACCGGACTCAAGGACGATAAATAATCGCCGAACCCCATGACAAACCGACGCCGAAACCACTGATCGCGATGCGACTCCAGTCGGAATCCATCACGTGTTTTTCCAGCAGCAACGGCACACTGGACGACACGGTGTTACCGGTCTCGACCATGTCCTTGATGAACTTCTCCGGCTCGCCTTCGAAACGTCGCGCCACGGCGTCGACAATCGCCGCACTGCCCTGGTGGATGCAGAAGGCATCGATGTCATCGGCCTTCAGGCCGGAATCGTCGAGCAGTTCATGCAAGTGCGCCGGGACTTTGAGCAGAGCGAAGTTGAACACTTGGCGGCCGTTCATGAAGAACACGCCATCGGTCACTTTCAAGTGCGGTGCGCCGGAGCCGTCAGTACCGAACTTGGCCTTGCCCAGCGCCCAGACCGGGTCTTCGCCCATCCAGGTGGCAGTAGCGGCATCGCCGAACAGCATGGTGGTGTTGCGATCTTCCGGATCAACGATTTTCGAATACGGGTCAGCGGTGATCAGCAGGCCGTTTTTCAAACCGGCGGCTTCCATGAAGCCTTTGATCGCGTAGATGCCGTAGACGTAGCCGGAGCAGCCCAGGGAAATATCGAACGCCGCGACATTGGTCGGCAGCCCGAGCTTGTCCTGGACGATGGCTGCGGTGTGCGGCAGGCCTTCCTCGTCACCGTTCTGGGTGACGACGATCAGCGCATCGATGGATTCACGTTTCAGTTCAGGGTTGTTGGCAAACAGCGCATTGGCCGCTTCAACGCACAGATCGGAGGTTTCCTGTTCCGCGTCTTTGCGTGGGAGGAAGGCCGAACCGATCTTGCCGAGGATGAATTCTTCATCCTTCTCGAATTTTGCACCTTGTGCGTAATTGTCCACGCCGGCTACAGGAACGTAGCTCGCAATGCTTTTTATGCCAATCATTACGGCTTCCCAATAATAAACAGCCCAATACCACCGCTCGCAAGGATTCGAGGGGCGCCGACAAACAGAAAACGGCCGCCACAACGGGCAGCCACGGGGAGCGCAAAGGGCTATCACTGGAACCGAAAACGGGCCAGGCGCCATCTCCCCGGTCATTACAATACAGTGAAGATGCGCGTTATGACTCGCAGGTCACGCTATTTTGCCGAATCGGTGCCAGATCGGGTCATTCGACCAATGACCAGTCCAGCGGCGTACCGCGTTTAATCGGCTGGCGCGCACGGCGCCCGAGGACGGCATCGGTGTGCTTGGGCGGCAGACCGAGACCGGGACGAATGGCGCGCACATTGGCCGCCGTGAAGGGTTCACCGGCCGCCATATCCGCCGTGACGTACAGCGACCGACGGTAAACCAGCGACTTCTGCTCAGCCTCGGTCACGCCGTAATGGACCTGGCCCATGGCCTGCCAGGCACGCTCGGTCTCGATCACCAGACTGGCCAGTTCCGCCGGTTCCAGCGAGAAACTGGCGTCCACCCCACCGGCTGAACGGTCGAGGGTGAAGTGTTTTTCCACCACCGTCGCGCCCAGAGCCACCGCCGCCACCGACACACCGACACCCATCGAATGATCGGACAGACCGACCTCACAACCGAACAGCTCACGCAGATGCGGAATCGTGCGCACGTTGCTGTTGATCGGGGTCGCCGGGTAGGTGCTGGTGCATTTAAGCAGCACCAGATCCTTGCAGCCTGCCTCACGGGCAGCGCGCACGGTTTCGTCGAGTTCGGCGATGCTGGCCATGCCGGTGGAAATGATCAACGGTTTGCCGGTCGCCGCGACACGGCGAATCAACGGCAGATCAGTGTTCTCGAAACTGGCGATCTTGTAGGCCGGCACATCGAGGCTTTCAAGGAAGTCCACGGCGCTGTCGTCGAACGGTGTCGAAAACGCGAGCATGCCCAATTCCCTGGCCCGGGCGAAGATCGGCGCATGCCATTCCCAGGGCGTGTGGGCCCTTTCATACAGGTCGTAGAGCGAGGTACCGGCCCACAGACTGTTCGGATCCTTGATGAAAAATTCGCCCTCCGCCAGATCCAGGGTCATGGTTTCGGCGGTGTAGGTTTGCAGTTTCAAGGCATGCGCGCCGGCCTTGGCCGCCGCTTCGACAATCTGCAAGGCGACGTCCAGTGACTGGTTATGGTTGCCGCTCATTTCAGCGATGATGAACGGCGGCGCATCGGCACCGATCTGGCGGTTGCCGATATTGAAACTGCTCATTGACGGGATTCCTTCAAAACCTTGGTGAACGCGCAGGCACTCTGGGTGAACCCGGCGTCACGAAAAACATTCATCGAGGGCCGATTGGCCGGCAACACCTGGGCGGTGATGGCGGTCATTTGCGGCCAGTGCGCAGCCACAAAGGCCTCACCCTGCGCCAGCAGCGCCCTGCCCCAGCCGAGACCGAAACGCCCCTCGAACAGATATAGCGAAACTTCCGCCTCAAAGCCGCGCAAATCGTAGCGCAGGACGCCGACCGGGCCATCATCCGCCTCGGCCACCAGCAGCAGCCGCTGAGGATTGCGCAGACTCGCGTCCAGCCAGTTAACGTGCTGCGACCAATCGATCGCCCCGCTGTCCAGCGACCAGCGGCGCACCGCCTCGGCATTGCGCCCGTCGAACAACAACTGCGCGTCATCCGGCGTCGCCAGACGCAACTTGAGCACCGCGCCGGCCAGTGCCGTCGCCACCCGCAGCGCACCGCGTCCGTCGACCAGTTGCCGCGAACGCTCGGCCAGGCTCTGGCGTAGATAAAAATTGCCCACGACAAAGCCGATGGCAGCGCGCAGTTGCTCGACGCTGACCTGCTCCCGCGCGCCCATGAACACATGCGCGCCGGCCGCCGCCATCACCTCGCCGTTGGCCTGCTGGTTGTTCGACACCGCGATGCAGATCGTCGGCAGGCCCAGGGCCGCGCGCTCCCAACTGGTGCCGCCGCCGGCGCCGATAAACAGGTCGGCCTCGGTCATGCGCCGATGAAAATCGCTGACGAAACTGTGCAGGCGCCAGTGCGGCCGCGTTTCGGCCAGCGCCTGCATCTCTGTCCAGGCCGGGTTGTCGGCACCGGCGACAAAATCCACTTCAAGCGCCGAAATATCCGCCAGCGCCAGCATCGCGTGATGAGTCTGGCGCGCCGCATCGAAACCGCCGAAATTCACCAGCACCCGGCGCGCCACCGGTTTGATCTCGATGGCCGGGCCACTGAACTCTTCACGCAACATGGCGAAGCGCGGACCGAGCAGCGTTCGGCAACCGGCCGGCAACAGCGGCTGATAGTTTTCGCTGAGCCCGGAGAGGTTCTGATTGAGCAGCAGATCCACGCTGTAGCGCCGGGTCGCCAGATCGTCGACCGCGGCAATCCGTGGTGCGAAGCGACGGGCAGCGGTTTGCCAGTGATGGTCGAGGCCGTAATGGTCGGCGATCACCCAGTCCAATCCGGGCTGCCCTTCCAGCTGCGCCGCCAGCGCATCGATATCCGCCTGCCACGGCAGCATCGATTCGATGGCCTGCTCCGGGTCTTCACCGGCATAGCGATCCGGCAACGCGAAGGTCTCGAAGCCTTCGGCCTGCAACGCATCGAGCCGATGCCCCGGCAGACGACGGCAGGCGAACGCGACATGGCTGCCTTGCGTGCGCAGCACTCGCGCCAGTGTCAGGCAACGGGCGATGTGGCCGCTGCCGATGGTCGGCGACGCGTCGGCGCGGATCAGCACTCTCATTGCAATTCCCCGCCAGCCCTGAGGGCGGCGTAAAGGTACTCGGCGCGCTTCCAGTCTTCGACGGTATCGATGTCCTGCACCAGATACCGGGGCAGGATCACCGGCAGACTCGCCGGCGAATACAGCACCTCGCCACCCAGCCAGGCCTCGCGGCGCCCCCAATAGAACTGGCCGGCATCCTGAAAGGCAGCCGGCAGATCCTGCGAACGGGTGTTGCGAAATTCGGGGTACAACGCTGTCAGCGCGCCCTGCCCGTCGAGGGTCAAGGCGCGCTGCACCGGAAAGCCGAAATCGGTGACTGAAAATGCAAAGGACTTGTCCGGATGCTGCGCCAGCAACTCAAAGCCCTGACGCAGAAAGCGCGCCTGCAACAGCGGCGCCGTAGCGTACACACAGCAGGCGTATTCGAAGGCCGGCAGTTGCTGCAGGGCATGCGCGATCACCGCCGCAGTGCCGGTGAAATCATCGGCCAGCTCAGCCGGACGCATGAACGGCACGTGAGCACCGCTGGCCCGCGCCACGTCGGCAATCTCTGCGTCGTCGGTGCTGACCACCACCTGCTCGAACAACCCTGAATCGAGGGCCGTGCGAATCGAACGGACAATCATCGGCACACCGTCGAACGGCTTGAGATTCTTGCGCGGGATGCGTTTGCTGCCCCCGCGGGCCGGGATGATTGCGACGTTGTTCAAGGACGTTTTTCCAGCAGGAACCAGGTGATGTCGTCGACCGGAAACTGCGGATCGCGGTGATAACCGAAGCCGTAGTCCAGCAGTTGCAGATCAGGATAACGGTCAAGCATTTCCCCGGCAAAATCACGCTTGAACAGCTTGCCGCTGTTGCCGCGATAGGACACTTCCACCGGCGAGGGATTGTAGTACTCGGCGATCAGGATGTAGCGCGAACTCAACTCATACAACTGTGCATACGCCGTCGCCAATAGCTCCGGCGCCAGATGGATCAGCACACCTTTGCTCAGGGTCAGGTCGTATTGGCGTTCACGGTGAAAGTCGAACAGCGAACCGTGCCAGATATTCGCAATTTCCAGCGCTCGGGCCTGGGCGCAGGCACTGGCATTGATCTCGACCCCGAACAGCTCGCAGCGCGGCAGCAGCTGACGCAGCGCCTGCAAGTTGTTGCCGGCGTTGGTGCCCAACTCAAGCAGGCTGTCGATTCGCCCGGCCCGGGTCAGCGCCTTGGCGAACAACGCCAGATTGGCCGCCACCAGTGGCTCGCCGACGTTACGGTCAACGTACTGGTTGCCGAATTCGCCCTGCCAGAATTGTTCCTGCTCGCTCAGATCACGCATTACCGTTTTCCATCCACCGCCGCGGCGGCAATCATTCGGTCAACCGACGCAATTGCTCGACCACGTAGTCCTGCTGCTGATCGCTCAGCAACGGGAACAGCGGCAGGCTGATCGCTTCGGCGTAATAACGCTCGGCTTCGGGGAAGTCACCCTCGGCGAAACCCAGGTCACGATAGTACGGCTGCAAATGCACCGGAATGTAGTGCAGGTTCACGCCGATACCGGCGGCACGCAAGCCTTCGAACACCTGACGGTGGCTGAGGCTGATGCGCTCGGTCTGCAAACGCACCACATAAAGATGCCAGGCCGATTCGGCCTCCGGCTGGAGGCTCGGCACAGTCACCGGCAAGTACGCCAGCAAGCGCTGGTAACGCGCGGCCAGCGCCCGGCGACGGGCGATGAACTCGTCCAGTTTGCCCAACTGCGACAGGCCCAGCGCGGCTTGCAGATCGGTAATCCGGTAATTGAAACCCAGCTCGACCTGCTGGTAGTACCACGGGCCGTGGCTGGGCTCGGTCATCTGCTGCGGATCGCGGGTCATGCCGTGGCTGCGCAGGCGTTGCAGACGCTCGGCCAGTTCCGGGCGATTGGTCAGCACCATGCCGCCTTCGCCGCTGGTGATGATCTTCACCGGATGGAAGCTGAACACGGTCATCGCGGCAAATTCACCGCAGCCCACCGGACGCCCGGCATAGCTTGCGCCGACCGCGTGGGAAGCGTCTTCGATCACCGTGAAGTTGTAGCGCTCGGCCAGTTCGGCAATGCGCCGCATGTCGCAGCTCTGCCCGGAGAACGCCACCGCCACCAGCACTTTGGGCAGCGTGCCGTCGCGCTCGGCAGCATCGAGTTTGCTCGCCAGAACTTCGGCATCAAGGTTCCAGGTCAGCGGATCGATGTCCACGAAGTCCACGTCAGCGCCGCAATAACGCCCGCAGTTGGCCGACGCGAGAAAGGTGTTCGGCGTGGTCCACAAACGGTCACCCGCGCCGAGCCCCGCCGCCAGACAGGCAATGTGCAGCGCCGCCGTGGCGTTGCACACCGCCACGGCGAAGTCGGCCTGACAACGCTCGGCCATCGCCTGCTCGAAGCGTTCGATGGTCGGGCCCTGGGTCAACCAGTCGGACTGCAACACCTCGACGACCGCGTCGATGTCCGTCTGGTCGAGGCTCTGCCGACCGTAGGGAATCATACCGAGAGCTTCGCGTGCAGCTCGGCGATCTGCCCCACCGAGAGGAAGTGCGGGTTGGTGTCGGAGCGGTACTCGAAATCTTCGCCGACCGGCACACCACGCTCACCGAGTTTGTCCTCGGCAAAATCCACGTCGACGCTGGTGAAACGGATCGACGGCTGGATGGTGTAGTGATCGGCAAATTCCAGGGTCATCCGCGCATCGTCCAGCGGCACCATCAGCTCGTGCAGTTTCTCGCCCGGACGGATGCCGACGTTCTTGTGCGGCAGATGCTCGGCCATGCCGCGAGCCAGATCGACCACACGGATCGACGGGATCTTCGGCACGAACACTTCGCCGCCGTGCATCCGCGCAAAGCTGTCGAGCACGAACTGCACGCCGTGATCGAGGGTGATCCAGAAGCGGGTCATGCGCTCGTCAGTGATCGGTAGCTCCGCCGCGCCATCGGCGATCAGTTTGCTGAAAAACGGCACCACTGACCCGCGTGAACCGGCGACGTTGCCGTAGCGCACCACGGCGAAACGCGTCTGCTGTTCGCCGGCAATGTTGTTGGCCGCGACGAACAACTTGTCCGACAGCAACTTGGTGGCGCCGTACAGGTTGATCGGGCTCGCGGCCTTGTCGGTGGACAGCGCAACGACTTTCTTCACCCCGTTGTCGATGGCGGCGGCGATGATGTTTTCCGCGCCGTTGACGTTGGTGCGGATGCATTCAGTCGGGTTGTATTCCGCCGCCGGCACCTGCTTCAACGCCGCGGCGTGCACCACGTAATCGATGCCGCGCATGGCCTGACGCAGACGATCGGCGTCGCGCACGTCACCGAGGAAGTAACGCATGCACGGCGCGTTGAACGTCTGCTGCATTTCGTATTGCTTGAGCTCATCCCGGGAGAACACCACCACTCGCTTGGGCTGGTATTGCTCGAGCAGGCGCGCGATGAATTTGCGCCCGAACGAGCCGGTGCCGCCGGAGATGAAAATCGATTTACCGTTGAACATGTCTTGAGTCCTGTTCCCTTTACGCCAGCTTCAGGCGATCAACTGCGCCCAATTCAGCGAAGCGCTGTCGTTCAGCACAAAGCCTTTGCCAGTCAGGCTCAGGTTCGCGTTGTACGCCTGATCCCGGGCGAACGCCGCCGCCCATTTTTCCTGCAACGCAGCCAGTGCCTGATCAGCCTGGGCGATATCGCCCTGATGGATGACTTGCACCGATGGCGTCCAGACGGTCAGGTAGCCGGCCTGGCCGGCTTTCAGGCACAGATCGACATCGCTGAAGCCTTCGGTGAATGTGTTCTCGTCCAGACCGCCCAAAGCATCAAACAGTTCTTTGCGCACCATCAGGCACACATTAGAAACCGCCGAGTAGTTCTGATCCACGGACAACCGGTACAGGTAACCCTGGGCGTCGTGTTTTTCGCCGACGAATGCCGAGCCAACCCCATCGTTCATGCCGAGAATCAGACCGGCCTGGCTGATCTTGCCGTCGCGGTCGACCAGTTTCGGGCCGACTACGCCGACTTCCGGACGCAGAGCGTGGTTGAGCAACGAGTCGAGCCAGTTCGGGTTGACCACTTCTGCGTCGGCCGCGAGCAATACCAGATACTCACCCAGCGCCTGCTGGCTGGCCGCGTTGTACAACGCCGGCGCGCTCAGCGGCTGATCAACGCGCAGCACCCGGACTTTCGGATGCTGATAGGTGCCGAGCCAGTCGTTGACTTGCGCTGACTGAGCGCCAGTGGTGGCGACCAGGATTTCGTATTTTTGATAGCGGGTGCGCAACTGCACGCCTTCCAGGCAACGTTGCAGGGCCGGCAGATCGTCGCCTGCCGGCACGATGATCGACACCAGAGGACGATCGCTGTGGTGGTAGTCGATCTGGTAAATGCCCGGCACGGATGAAGTGACCTTGGCCTTGTAGCCACGATTGCCCAGGTGACGCAACAGTGCCAGACGCTCGTGAGCGTTCTCTTCAAGCACCGGTGCCTGAGTGATCAGCAGCGGCTCATCAAGGTGGGCCAGGCTGTTGAGGCCATCCTGCTCGATGATGCGCAGCAGCAGATCGAATTCCAGTGCCTTGCTGTAGTCCGCCGAATAACCACCGGCCTCGACCAGCGCGTCGCGACGAATCAACCAATGACGCGCCATCATCGCTGGCAGGCTCAGGAGCAGATCCAGATTGAAGCCCGGACGGAACACGTCCACCAGCGCACCGTTTTCCGCGCGCTGGATTTCGTCGGTGGACACCGCTCGGCAATCACCGGCGTTCATCAGCTCCAGGCTGGCACGCAACAGGCCGCTGGCGGTGAACTCGTCCCCGGCTTGCGCCAGAAGCACCCAGTCGGATGGCGACTGACTGGCGCTCTGGTTAAGTTTGTCGATCAGGTTGCCCGGCGTCACGCGGACAAAATGCAGGGTGTTCTGTGCGGTGGTGGCCGCCGGTGCTTCACCGGTGGTGAACACAACGATCCTGAACGTCTTGCACTGGCCTTCGAGCAAGCTGTCGAGGCTGACTTGCAGCTTGTCGATATCGTTGTCCAGATCCAGCAGGAAAATACCGAACTGCTGACCGCCACCGTTGACGGCCAGATGCTCGGCAATCGCCTCGACCTGTCCGGCTTGCGGTTGACGCGAATCCAGCCACTTGAGCAGCCGGCCGGACTGCATGGCGTCGAACGTGCGATGGTGATCTTCCACCGTCAGCGCATCGAGCCGTGCAATCCAGTCACGCACTTTTTGCGCTTCTTCGTCTTCTCCCGACAATTCCAGTTGCGCCACCAGACGCTTGTTCACGGTACGGTTGAAGGCATTGAGGTCGTGGGCCTGCCACAGACGCTCGAGCACACTGTCCTGCGTGTCGTTATTGCGCGCCTGGAGCAGATGCGCCTGACGCGTCCACACCCCTTCGAGCCCCTGCAATTGAACTCGGCCGGCGGGCATCGCGTGCAGCATGAATTCGAACTGCGCCAGACGATCGAAGAATGCCTGGTTATAGAACGGCATTTCGACGTATTGCAACGGCCCGAAACGACGATCCGGCACCTTGAGCACCTGATTCCAGGTGGACTGGACAATCAGTTCCGCCGTCAGCGCCCGACCGCTTTGCAGGCTGTCGACCATGGCTTCGAAACTTTGCAGGGCAAACGCTTTGCTCTGTTCTGCATCCAGGCCCTGGATCGCAGTAGGCAACCCGGCGAGGAATTCAGCAAAGGCTTCACGCTCGGCCACCGACTTCGCGTCGGCGTACGTCAGCGAGTGGTAAACCTCGGTGCTGTGCTCGGAGTTGCCGTAGTTGATCTCGCGCACCACGTAAGGAATCGGCAGGATACGCGCCTTGGCACTGGCCAGCAGGAAGTACACGTGGCCGATTTCCTGCCATTGGAAACTGGTGCCTGGCGGCAGTGCCGAATGCCAGGTCTTCATCAGGTCGGTACGGGTCACCGCGTAGAACGGCGGGATGTACTGACTCATGTAATCGATGACCCGATCCTGAGCCTTCTCGGACGAGTAGTCTTCCATGACTTTCTTGTCACGGCGGTAGTAGCTCACATCACCGGCCATCGACAGGTACATCAGGCAGTAGCCGTGGCACATGCCGTAGTCGGGATTTGCCTGGAGGAAGCCCACCGACTCGGTCAGCGAATCGTGCAGGATGAAGTCGTCGTCGGCCGCCAGCACCATATACGGCGTGGTCAGTTGCTCCACGCCATAGGCCAGTTTGGCCTGCATGCCCCAGTAGGCGAACTGCGGCACGTGGTGATAGTCGACCGCGGAAAAGTCACCTTCAGGGCGTTCGGCCGTGGAGTCCAGCACCATGATTTTGCAGGGCAAGCTGCTGTAATACTTCACCGCCCGACGCAGGAACGCCGGACGATTGTGCGTAATCAGCACTACGGTCAACAACTCGTTGAGCGGTAGCGTCAGTTCAGAACTGTACTTGCCTTGCATAACTTCTCTCCACAACCGGCGACTCGCCGAGACAACGCTTTGGTGATGTTGCGAATTAACGAACGCGACGCAGATAGCCGTCCGGCGCCACGGTGATCAGCAGCTTGTTCTGCAGCTGAACGTCGATCTCGAAATCCTTGTTCTCTTCCAGGTATTTCCACACGGCGGTCTTCGGGTTGTCGCCCGGACCCCATGGACGATCCGGGAAGAAATCGGCCGGCATGTCTTCAACCACGGTGTCCATCACCACGCAGTAGCTGTCGACCGAAACCAGTGGCGCGTAGAGGCGCAGCTCTTCGAGTACGTGGTCGTGGGTGTGGTTGGAATCGAGCACCAGAATGACTTTCTTGCCTTCGGCAGCCGCGCGGACCTGGGCAGCGATGGCCGGGTCGATGCTCGATCCTTCGATCATCTTGATGCGCTTGCTCATCGGGTGGCTTTCGATGGCTTCACGGTTGTGCGGACGAATGTCCAGATCGATGCCCAGCACTTCACCGTGACCTTGCAGTTCCAGCAGGGAGGCGTAGTAGATGATCGAACCGCCGTGGGCGATGCCGCACTCGATGACCAGATCCGGCTTCACCTGCCAGATGATTTCCTGCATGGCCATCATGTCTTGCGGCAGCTGGATGATCGGACGGCCCATCCACGAGAAGTGGTAGCTGTACTTGTGCTTGGCCGATTCGTTGAAGAAATCGCGGGCCAGGCCCGTCAGTTTCTGGTCGTCACCCTGCTGGGCGATCTGCTCGCGGCATTCGGCTTCAAAAGCTTTGTTGATGCTGTTGTCGGTCATTTTCAAAATCTCAAGGGTCACTGGAACGAAGCGCTGTCGACGGCGTGATAGACGTAACGTCCACCGGTCATCCGCTTGATCTCTTCGAGGTAATTGGAATTCATCACAAACAGGTTGGCGCCCTCGGGCAAGGCGTCCATCGCCTCTTGCGGCGAGGACACCCGGGCGCCACTCAGGGGCAGGTAACGCCCCTGCTTGGCCGGGTTGATATCGACCACGCGATCCACCGCCACACCGGCGCGTTGCAGGAACAGCGAATAGATCACGCCTTTGGACGAGGCGCCCCAGATCGCCGAACCCTGCTCGGGTGCGCCCTGGATGATCTGCACCGCGCGCTCGAGGCTGGCGGTGAAATCGTCCGGCAAGGCCAGGCGTGGCACCGGTTGTTCCGGGGTCAGGCGCAACGTGGCGAGGTCAGCGACGATGTACAGGTACTGGCCGCCGAACAGGTGACCGGCCTCGTGCACGGTGCCGAACATCCGGCGCAGGTCATCGAGGCGGAAGTAATTGACGTGCTCGTAGAACAGGTCGAACCAGGCGCGGTGTTCGAGGATCCAGTCGAAGCACGGCACTTCGATGTAGATCTGCCCGCCGCCCTGATTGGCTTCGGCGATCACCGCCAGAAAGCTCAGCGGATCCTGAATATGTTCCAGCACATGACGCAACACGATGGCGTCCGCCTCAAGGCCCAGGCCTCGGGTGAACGGGGCCTTGATCACGTCGGTGTTCTCGCCTTCGTAGGCCGGATCAATGCCAGTGATGCGGTAGCCCAGACCTTTGAGCAGCTCCAGGAAATAGCCTTTGCCGCAGCCGACTTCGATCAGTTCCTGACCCTTGAAGTGCCGGGCAATGATGCCTTCGACATCGCCCAGGTGCTTCTGGAACTGGCCGGAATGCGCCTGTTCGTTCTGGTAGTCGGCGTCGTAGCTGAGCTTGTCGGCGTCGAACGCCGCATTGAAGATCAGACCGCTGCGCTCATCCTGCACCAGCAACATGTCGGCGCTGGCCGATGCCTTCGCCGATTCGGGATCGGCAAAGGTGCGGTTCTGCAGCACCGGCAGGTCGGTGACCCGATACAACTCGTGCCTCATTGCGGCTCTCCCAATAACTGTTGCAAGCGCTCGGTCACCGCCCAGAACGCCAGCGGTTCGTGGGTCGGATACGGGTAATGGCCGAGGTTCAGGCCGATGGTCGCGCCGCGCTCACGCACGCGCTGTTCGACCAGCGCCCGCACCGAAACCGGCTGGCCGCTGGCGCAGTTGATCGTGCCGTCGAAATCGCGTTTGTGCAGGATCGCGGCGAGGTACGCGGTGGCCGTTTCAATCGCCAGGAAGTCCCGCAGCTGTTCACCGGCCGACATGTTGAACGTCGCATCGCCGGCATCGATTGCCCGGTCCAGCGCCGCCAACAGACTGTTGGGGTTCTGCCCGGCGCCGTGCAGGTAGAACAGCCGTGCCCATTGCAGGGTGAACGAATGCTCCTGCTGCAGATTCTGCAAAAACAGGTGCAGGGTGTGTTTGGCCAGACCGTAAGGATTGGCCGGCTGCGCGTCGTTCTGTTCGCTCAGCGGGCCGCTCTGCATGCCGTATTCGAAGCAGGTGCCGGTCACCAGCACCTGCTTCACGCCCGCCTCTACCGCGCCTTTGATGAAGCGATAGTCGGCCATCAGGTTGTGCTCGAAATGGAACAGCGCCCGATAGTTTGGCAACCCCGGCCAGGCCAGGTGCGCGAGTGCATCGACGCAATCGGTCAGCGCCGCGACATCCAGATCCGTCGCGTGAATATCCGCGCTCACGAACTCGACGTCATTGATCCACGGCATGTCCGCGGCTTTCTGCGCGTCGCGCGCAACCGCCCGCACCGTGCAGCCACGGGCCAGCAACGCTGCGACCAGATGCCGACCGACGAAACCCGTGGCCCCGGTGACCAGAACCTTCACAGCACGCTCAACTCAGGCACGGCGATCACGAAGCGTCCGTCCCACTGACGCACCTGGGCCAGTTGCTGACTGACTTCGTGCAGCAGGTTCCATGGCAGCACCAGCACGTAATCCGGCTTCTCGATATCGATCTGCGCCGGCGCGACAATCGGGATGCGGCTGCCCGGCATGAACTTGCCCTGCTTGTGCGGGTTGGCATCGGCGACCCAGGCCAGCAGATCCGGTTTGACACCGGCGTAGTTGAGCAAGGTATTGCCTTTGGCAGCGGCGCCGTAACCGACCACACGCTTGCCATCGGCCTTGGCCTGCAACAGGAAACGCAGCAGGTCATGCTTGATGCGTTCGGCAGCCGGCGCCAGCGTCGCGTAGTACCCGGTGGTTTTCACCCCGGCGTCGAGCTCGGCCTGCAACTGCTGTTGCACGGCCGGCTGCACGGCGCGGCGTTCGCCATCCTTGCGCTGGACGAACACCCGCAGCGATCCGCCGTGGGTGGTCAGCTGGCTGACGTCGAACACTTCCAGGCCGTTGCGTTCGCACAGCGTCTGCACGGCAGTCAGGGACAGGTACGAATAGTGTTCGTGATACAGCGTGTCGAACTGCGCGCCCGCCATCAGCGTCAGCAGTTGCGGGAATTCGAAGGTGGCGACGCCGGTCGACTTGAGCAGCGTGGCGAAACCACCGAGGAAATCGTTGATGTCCGGCACGTGAGCGAGCACGTTGTTGGCGGCCATCAGGTCGGCGGCCCAGCCTTCGCTTTTCAGCTGGGCGGCGGTGTCGCGACCGAAGAACAGTTCACGGATCTCCAGGCCTTTTTCCCGTGCCGCCTGCGCGGTGCTGCGGGTCGGCTCGACGCCCAGGCACTGGATGCCGCGACCGGCCACGTATTGCAGCAGGTAGCCGTCGTTGGCCGCGACTTCCACCACCCGACTGTCGGCGGTCAGGCCGAAGCGCTCGACCATCTCGGCCACATAACGCTCGGCGTGGGCCAGCCAGGTGCTGGAGAACGAACTGAAGTAAGCGTATTCGGCATCGAACAGGCTGTCGGCAGAGGTGTAATCCTCGGTCTGCACCAGCCAGCACTCCTGGCACACGGCGACCTTCAGCGGCACCCATTGTTCGGCCTGCTCCAGCCGATCGGCATGCACATAGGCGTTGGACGGTGGCGAGGTGCCGAGGTCGATCAGCGGCAGGCTCAGCGGTGCGGCGCACCCACGGCAGTTCATAGACGCACTCCAGCAAAGTGTTGATCGAGCGCGGGATGGCTGGAATCACGCGCTGACAAATTATTGACAGGCAACGGCCAGGCGATCGCCAGCCGTGGATCGTTCACCGACAGACCGCCCTCGTGCTCCGGCGCGTAATCGGCGCTGTGCAGGTAAAGCAGTTCGGCGTCTTCGGTGAGGGTCTGGAAACCATGAGCGAAGCCGGCCGGAATCAGCAGGCTGCGACCGTCACCGGCCTTCAGGTGCTCGGCGTGCCAGTGCAGGAAGGTTTCGGAATCCGGGCGCAGGTCTACCGCCACGTCCCACACTTCACCGCGCAGGCAGGTGATCAACTTGGCTTCCGGCGCGTTGGCATTCTGATAATGCAGGCCACGCACGCTGCCCTTTTCGCGGGTGCAGGAATGGTTGATCTGACGAATGTGAAATTCACTGCCGAACGCCTTCAAACTGCCTTCGCAGAACAGTCGGGCGAAGTGCCCGCGCTGGTCTTCGAAGCGTTTGTGCTGGACGCTGAACAACCCGGCCAGCGGCAACGGTTTCAAGGAAAACTCGCTCACAACGCGCCCCGGTACAGGTTAAGTTGGCCGAGGGTCACGGTGCGCATGTCGTCGCCGTTCTGCCACGCCAGGTGCCAGTCGAGGGTCTGGGTCAGGCATTGCTGCAACGACCAGCGCGGCTGCCAGCCCAACACCTGACGGGCGCGGCTGCTGTCCAGGCGCAGCAGACCAGCTTCGTGCAGGTCACTCTTTTCGAGGCGCAGGCCACGGGCCTGTGGCCAGCGGTTGGCGAGCAGTTCGACCACTTCGCCGACGCTGCACATGTCCGCTTCACCCGGGCCGAAGTTCCACGCCCCGGCGTATTCCGGGCCTTGTTCGTAGAGCCCGGCGGCCAGTTGCAGGTAGCCGGCCAGCGGCTCCAGCGCGTGTTGCCACGGGCGCACGGCTTGCGGGTAACGCAGGGTCACCGGCTCGTCGGCCGACCAGGCTTTCAGGACATCGGGAATCAGTCGTTCAGGGGCGAAATCACCGCCGCCCAACACGTTGCCGGCGCGCGCGGTGGCCAGGGCCAGACCGTGCTCGGCGTACTTGTCGGCCGGGAAGAACGATGCCGCATAAGACTGCGCCAGCAACTCGCAGCACGCCTTGCTGCTGCTGTAAGGATCGTGGCCACCGAGGGCTTCGTCCTCACGGTACGGCCACAGCCATTCCTTGTTGGCGTAGACCTTGTCGGTGGTCACCAGCACGCAGGCCCGCACGCAACCGACCTGACGAATCGCTTCGAGCAGATTGAGGGTGCCCATGACGTTGCTGGAATAAGTGCCGAGCGGATCGCGATAGCCTTCGCGCACCAGCGGCTGGGCTGCCAAGTGCAGGACGATCTCCGGCTCGGTGTCAGCGATGATCTCAAGCAAGGCGCCGAGGTCACGCAGGTCGCCACGCTGATCGTTGATGCCTTCGCTCACGCGCGCCAGTTCGAACAGGCTCGGCTCGGTCGACGGATCGAGGGAAAAACCGCTGACTTGCGCGCCGAGGCTTTGCAGCCACAGGGTCAGCCAGCTGCCCTTGAAACCGGTGTGACCGGTGACCAGAACCCGCTTGCCGCGCCAGAACTCAGGACTCAGGCCCATTGCTTCCATGGGGCCTCCCCGCTCTGCCACAGTGCTTCGAGATGGTTCTTGTCGCGCAGGGTATCCATTGGATGCCAGAAACCTTCGTGTTCGAAGGCTTTGAGTTGTTCGTCCTGGGCCAACTGAGCCAGGGGCTCCGCTTCCCAGGTGGTTTCGTCACCGGCGATGTACGACAGGACTTTTGGCGACAGCACGAAGAAGCCGCCATTGATCCAGCCGCCGTCGCCGCGCGGTTTTTCGGTGAAGCCGAGGACCTGATCGCCATGGCGCTCAAGGGCGCCGTAGCGGCCCGGCGGCTGCACGGCGGTGACGGTCGCCAGACGGCCGTGACCCTTGTGGTAGTCAACGAGTTGCGCAATGTTGATGTCGGAGACGCCGTCGCCGTAGGTGAAGCAGAACGCCTCTTCATCCTTGAGGTAACGGCCGGCACGCAGCAGACGGCCACCGGTCATGGTTTCCTCGCCGGTGTCGATCAGGGTGACGCTCCACGGCTCGCTGTAGTTCTGGTGCACGTCCATGCGGTTGTTGCGCATGTCGAACGTGACGTCGGAGGTGTGCAGGAAGTAGTTGGCGAAGAAGTCCTTGATCGCGTAGCCCTTGTAGCCGAGGCAGATCACGAAGTCGTGGATTCCGTGGGCGGAATACTGCTTCATGATGTGCCAGAGAATTGGCTTGCCGCCGATCTCGATCATTGGCTTGGGCTTGAGGTGCGACTCTTCACTGATGCGCGTGCCGAGGCCACCCGCCAAAATAACTGCCTTCATCGTCTCCCCTCTTCTACGTCACAGGGCTCGGCCTCGCTGCTGCAGGCCTTTGCGGCTGAACCTTTGCCAGTCCGGGCGCAGGTGAATGACCGCGAGCGCTCGTTTTATGGCGATTTGAGGGGGACTTGCAGGAAACGCGCCAGCTCCGCCAGCACCGCGTCGGCGAGGAAATGCAGGCATGAAAAAAGGGATGAATCCGTTGCCGGACTCATCCCTTCATCAAGCTACTTCAATCAATCGGGCGGATCAGCCAAACATCGCGAACCCATCGATCGTGGCCGGCAGGTCGTAGACCTGACCGTCAGCGGTCTGCAGATGCTCGATTTTGTTGTACCCGGCATACCCGGGATACCCGGCAGACTCGGCGTACCAGCCTTGCAGTTTCACGCCGCTGTCGGGAACGCCGACGCTGCCGTCGTTGGCGCCATGCAGATAGGCGTCATCACCGATGCGGGTGACGTTCAACTGGCTGATATTGGCAATGGTGTTCAGGATCAGGGTGTCATTGATATCCCAGCCCTCGTCCTGAATCGATACCAGCCCGGTGGTCTTCACGATGTAGGTATCGTCACCCATACCGCCCAGTGCGATGCCGCCAGTGCCCGATTGCCCCGGGAGATTGAGGTTCAGCACGTCGTTGCCGCTGCCACCGGACAACAGATAGCTATTGCCGGTGCCGGTGAGCACGTCATAACCGTCATCACCAAAGGCACTGCCGTCGTGGACCGTGATGGTGTCACTGCCCTGATCACCGTGGGCCACTGTACCCAGGTCATTCACGGCGCTGACGATAACATCATCGCCCGAGCCGCCAGACAGCGTGTCGGCCTGCGCGGCATCTCCATCGAGACCTGATTTCAGTCCGCCGTAGAGGTGATCGTTGCCATCGTTGCCATTGATCACATCGTCGCCGTTGCCACCTTCCAGGATCGCGTCCTCGCGGCCGGCATCCATCACATCGTTGAAACGACTGCCTTGCAGACCTTCGACGTCGTAATACATGTCCCCTTCAGCTGTACCGTTCTGGCCAATCCTCCACAGGTTGACCACCACACCCGTATCGCTGTCGTCATAGCTGACGATGTCCGTTCCCGCGCCACCGATGAAGACATCCCGTCCGGCGCCACCGTAGAACAGGTCATTGCCGCTGCCGCCGAAGATGTGGTTGTCGGAATCGTTGCCATAACCGGTGAAATCGGCCGTGCCGGTGTAGGTCATTTTCTCGATGAACGGGTCCATTTTCATGACCGACAGGCTGGTGTACAGCTCGTCATAGCCCATGCCTGAGTCTGACTCGATGATGGTCACACCCTCGCTGTTGATCGTGTAGACGTCGCTGCCCCAGCCACCTTCGAAGGTCACGCCACCGGAGTTGGCGGTGAAGTGATCGTCCAGGTTCGTTCCGACAACCTTTTCCACATTGATAAAGGTGTCGCCTTCGGCGTAACCGCCGGAACCGAAGCCCTTGCCATCACGAAACTCGATGCTGACCGCATCGTTGGAAGGGCTGTAATCGACGGCGTCAAAGCCATCGGCACCGTCCATGACCATCGTGCTTGCGCCCGCGAAGATCACATCGTTGAAGTTCGAACCCTGCACGGCCTCGATGCTCGAGTAGGTATCGCCCCATGCAATGCCGGTGGCGCCCCAAATGCTGGAGAGTTCG
This sequence comes from Pseudomonas sp. B21-021, assembly GCF_024749205.1. NCBI lineage: Bacteria > Pseudomonadati > Pseudomonadota > Gammaproteobacteria > Pseudomonadales > Pseudomonadaceae > Pseudomonas > Pseudomonas sp. B21-021. Next base: position 1,735,827 of record NZ_CP087192.1, on the reverse strand, counting down.
ATACTGACGCCTTCAAGGCTGTCGGTGTAGCTGACGGTGTCGAATCCTTCACCGCCAAAGAACTGATCGCCACCGTCACCGCCCCACAGAATGTCATTGCCGGCACCTGCGATAATCACGTTCGCCCCGGCATTGCCGTAACCCTTGAAGTCGCCGGTGCCAGTGAATGTCATCTTGTCGAGGAACGGGTCCATCTTCTGGATGTTGACGCTGGTGCGCAATTCGTCATAACCGCCGTACTCGTCTTCGATAATCGACACGCCTTCGCTGCCGACGATGTACACATCATCGCCGTTATCGCCTGCCAGCGTGACGCCGGCGATCGAACTGGCGAGGGTGTCACCGTGGGCGCTGCCGATGACTTTTTCGATGCCAACCAGGGTATCGACGGAGCCGCCCGCCTTGGAGACAGTGGCCAGTCCCTCGCGGAAATCGACGCTGACGCCTTGCGGCATCACCTGATAACTCACCGAATCGAACCCTTCTCCGCCATCCAGCAGATCGGACCCCGCGGTCCCCCAGATCTGATCATCCGACTCCAGTCCGTAGAGTTCGTCATTGCCTTCACTGCCGCTCATGAGGTCGGCTTCACTCGTTCCATAAATCACTGACATCTGCTACTTCCTTGCGTGGTTGAAAACCGGTTTGATCCCTCAGCTGCCGAGTGCACACCTGCAGCCGCATTGCGATTGCAGGTGTGCGATTCAGTGGTCAGCCAAACATCGCGAACGCATCACTGTTAGCCGGCAGATTGATGGTCTGCTTATCGGCTGTCACGATCTGCTCGATGGTGTCGGAACCGGCAAACCAGTCCTTCAGGCGCACGCCCTCGTCTGGCGTCTGACCGGCTGAAACGCTGTAACGGTGCAGATAGAGGTCATCGCCGACACGGTCGACTTGCAGTTCCGAAGCGCGAATGTACGACAGCACAATCTTGTCGCCACGGCTGGTGCCATTGTCCTGAAGGGTGACCAATGCCGAAGTGTCGATTGTGTAGGTATCGTCACCTTCACCACCGAAGGCCGAACCGCCGGACTTCAGTATCAGATTGTCATTGCCTTCACCACCGTCGGCCATGCCATGAAACACGGTGATGGTGTCATCGCCCGCTTCGCCATACGCACGGCTGCCGGTGTCGTTGGCCGCGGTGAGAATCGTGTCGTTGCCATTGCCGCCGTAGAGCGTGTCAGCCTGAGCTCCTGCATTGGGTGCCGAACTGGCTAACGGCCCGGCCACGGAAACCAGGCCTCCATAAATGAAGTCGGCACCGTCGCCGCCATAAATCACGTCGTTACCGGTGTTGCCCTCAAGAAAATCGACGGCCGAACTTCCGGTCAACGTATCGTTGAATTGGCTGCCGATCACTCGCTCGATATTGAGTAGCACATCACCTTGAGCATCGGCGCCTTCGTTGATGTTGGTCTGCAGATTGATGTTCACAGCGGCATTGCTGTTGATGTACCAGGCGGTGTCATGCCCTTCACGCCCATCGATCAGGTCCGCACCGGAGCCACCGATGAAGTTGTCACCGAATGCGGTTCCGGACAGGGTGTCGTTGAAGCTGCTGCCCTGGAAAAACTCGATTCCGGTGTAGGTATCACCGGCCGCATCACCCGCATTGACCTTGGTTTTCAAATCAATGGTGACAGCGCTATCGGATTGCTCGTAGCTGACCATGTCCATGCCCGCCAACCCGTCAAAGGCCATGGCTGCGCTGTCAGCGATGAAAATGTCATCGGCTATCGTGCCGCTCAATCCCTCGATGCTGACGTAGGTATCACCGGCTGCAATCCCGGAGTGGATCCCGGTTTTCAGGTTGATGGTCACGCCGATGGTGGTGTCGGTGTAGCCGACCGTGTCGAATCCGGCTCCACCGATGAACCGGTCGGCACCGGCACCGCCATAGAGCGTGTCGTTGCCGGAACCGCCGGTGATGATGTTGTCGATCGCATTGCCGTAGCCCGTGAAGGCGCCAGTACCGGTATACGTCAGAATTTCGACGTTAGCCCTCAGACTTTGCTGTCCGAATGTCGTACGCACCTCGTCAATGCCACCGTCGACCTTCTCGATCACCTCGCTGACATTGGTGCCATTGATGTAATAAACATCGTCACCCGCACCGCCTTCCAGGGTCATGGTCCCGCCCGCGACATAGAACGTGTCGTTGAACGCTGTGCCGATCACCTTCTCGATGTTGGTCAAGGTGTCGCCCTGAGCATCTCCACCGATGCCGGCACGGCCGGTGCCACTGGCTACGAGTTCGATGTTGATCGCTTCAGCAGACGTTGAATAATCCACCGCATCTGCCAGCCCGTCACTACCGTCAAAAGCAAACACCCGGCTGTCGGCAACAAAGATGTCATTGACGCTCGATCCCTTGATCACCTCGATGTCGGTGTAGGTATCCCCCGCTGCAATCCCGGAATTGACCCCGGTCTTGAAGTTGAGCGTTACACCCACGGTGCTGTCGGTGTAGTCCACGGTGTCTCTGCCCGCACCACCGATGAATTGGTCCGCGCCAGCGCCGCCCTGGAAAATATCGTTACCGATGCCGCCCGTGATGATGTTATCGCTGGCGTTGCCAAATCCGGAAAAGTTGACGGTTCCGGTATAGGTCAGTCGTTCGACGTTGGCCGACAGGTATTGAACTTCATAATTGGTACGGACCTCGTCATTTCCGCCGCCAGCCTGCTCGATCACCGTGGCGACCCGCGTACCGTTGATGATGTAAACATCGTCACCTGCACCGCCTTCGACGGTCACGGTCGCGCCCGCGACGTTGAACGTGTCGTTGAAGGCCGTGCCAATCACCTTCTCGATGCTGGTCAAGGTATCGCCCTGAGCATCACCACCGATGCCGGCACGACTGGTGCCACTGGCTACGAGTTCGACATTGATCGCCTCGGCAGACGTCGAGTAATCCACCACGTCAGCCGCTCCGCCACTACCGTCAAAAGCAAACACCCGGCTGTCGGCAACAAAGATGTCATTGACGCTCGATCCCTTGATCACCTCGATGTCGGTGTAGGTATCCCCCGCTGCGATCCCGGAATTGACCCCGGTCTTGAAGTTGAGCGTTACACCCACGGTGCTGTCGGTGTAGTCCACGGTGTCTCTGCCCGCACCACCGATGAATTGGTCCGCGCCGGCGCCGCCCTGGAAAATATCGTTGCCGATGCCGCCCGTGATGATGTTATCGCTGGCGTTGCCAAATCCGGAAAAACTGGCGGTTCCGGTGTAAGTCAGTCGTTCGACGTTGGCCGACAGGTATTGAATTGCATAATTGGTACGGACTTCGTCATTTCCGCCTCCAGCCTGCTCGATCACCGTGCTGACAACGGTGTCGTTGATGATGTAGACATCGTCACCCGCACCGCCTTGCAGGACCACGGTACCGCCCGCCACATTGAACGTGTCGTTGAACGCGGTGCCGATCACCTTCTCGATGCCGGTCAAGGTGTCGCCCTGAGCATCACCACCGATGCCGGCACGGCCGGTACCATTGGTTACGAGTTCGACATTGATCGCCTCGGCAGACGTCGAATAATCCACCACGTCAGCCGTACCGGCGCCGCCGTCAAAAGCAAACACCCGGCTATCGGCGACAAAGGTATCGTTGCCGCTCGAGCCGAGGATTCGTTCAATGCCGGTGTAGGTATCGCCCGCCGCGATGCCGCTGTTGACACCGGTTTTCAGGTTGATGCTGACGCCGACAGTACTGTCGCCGTAGCTGGCGGTATCGATGCCGGCGCCACCGATAAATTGATCGGCGCCCGCGCCTCCATAGAACAGATCGTTACCGACACCACCGGTAATAATGTTGTCGCTGGCATTGCCCCAGCCGACGAATGCCCCGGTGCCGGTATAGGTCAGACGCTCGACGTTCGCGCTCAGGTAGATCTGGCCGAAGCTGGAACGCACCTCGTCGTCGCCACCACCTGCCTGCTCGATCACCGTACCGCCATTGTCGAGGATGTAGACGTCATTACCGGCGCCGCCTTCAAAGGTGAACGTGCCCTTCTGCGCCGTGAACGTGTCGTTGAATGCGCTACCGATAACCTTCTCGATATTGGTCAGGGTATCGCCCTGGGCATCGCCGCCGGTACTGGCAAGACCTGCAAGGTTTACATTGACCGCCGCTGAGGACGCCGAGTAATCGACGGTATCGGCGTTTCCATCACCACCATCGATCTTGTCAGCTCCGGCACTGCCCCTGATGAGATCATTACCCGCCAGACCGTTGATCTCATCATCACCCGAAGTACCGTTCAGCGTATCCGCGCCGCTTGTTCCGTTTATGACTGCCATCGTTTCTTCCTTGCCTTTGTATGAACCGGTACCTGTCAGCGTGGCGAACGCACTTGATCGCGGCGCACCGCTCGTTAAGCGAATCTGTTGATATCGACAGAAAAATCCCAACGCTTGAGTGCGCCGACAAAAAAAAGTATCGCGATTGATACAAATACGTTTTTTGCAGCGCAAAAAAACAGGCGACTCGAAAGTCGCCTGTTTTGCAGAGGGTCATGCGCGAGCGGATCAGTCCGCCAGCCAGCCCGCTTCCCAGTACCGCAGGTTGTCGCCGCGCAGTACGTAGTCGCGCAGTACGACTTCACGCAGCTCATCACCCATGCGATAGCTGGCGTCCGGGTCGGCCAGGTGCATGCGGATCGCTTGCAACCACTCATCCGTGGAGTTGGTCTTGATCCGCGTGCAAGGCAAATAACCGCGATAAGCCTCGGTGTCGGTGCAGATGACCGGGTAGCCGCAAGCGCCATACTCCAGCAGGCGCAGGTTGCTCTTGCAGTCGTTGAAGATATGGAACTCCAGCGGTGCCAGGGCCAGGTCGAGGTTGAGGCTGGCCAGTTTCGCCGGGTACACGTCGAGGCCGATCACGCCATGGAACTCATGCATGTACGGACGCAGATCGTCCGGGCACATGCCGAAGAACACCCAGTCGACCTCGTTCGCCAATTCGCGAACCACATCGGCGATGACAGCAAGGTCACCGTGGTGACTGGTGCCGCCACCCCAGCCGACCCGCGGTTTTTTCGACGTGCGGCGCTGGCTGCGCAGGTCTGACCACAGGTGTTTGGCCAACATGTTCGGAACAACGCGAATATCGTTGTGCATGCTCGACAGCGCATTACCCAGCGGTGCCGTGGACACCACGACCCGGTCGCACATGCCGATCGCACGACGTACCAGCGCCTCCATCTCATCCTTGCCCGGCATGTTGCGAATGTGGGCATTGCGATGGGGAACATGGATCACGTAATCGTCGAGCTCGTAGATCCGGCGGGCATTCGAATATTTTTGCAGGCTCGGAATCTCGTTGATCGGGCCTTCGGAATATCGTCCCTGCAAAATGATCACGTCCGGCGACTGACGCTCGACCTCAATGATCGTCGGCAGGTTGTAGTGAATACGCCCCAGCGCCCGGCCGGCCGCTTCCAGCTCGATCAGCGGTTGCGTCACGCGGTAGTGACCGATGGCCGATGCGTTGACCGGCAGTGCGAGGATTTTCGGCAACTGCGGCTGCGAAAACGGGCTCCAGCCCGTGCGCAACCCCGGATCGAGACGGAAGCTTGACCCGACAATCCCGTTCAATGACAGGTTGGCGTTGTACGCAGGATCGCGCGCCACAATCGGCAGCCAGCGCTTGTAGAAGACTTCCTGCTCCTGACTGTGCAACGCCACTTCAGCGTCGCTCGCCGCTACGACCGGCTGTGCGCCGAGTGCCAGTTGGGCGAATGGTGTCCAGACCACCAGATAGCCTTCCTGACCAACGCGCAGGCACAGGTCGACCTCGTGCAGCGACTGCGCCAGGTTCTGCTCATCCAGCCCGCCGACCGCATCGAAAACCGATTTGCGCACCATCAGGCAATCGCTGCCGACTGCGCTCAGATCCTGTGCGACCAGCAGCCGGTACATGTAACCCGTCGCGTGCATCGACTCGCCGTAAAACGGCACACCCGCCGGCCCTTGCAGGCCGAGAATCAGACCGGCATGCAACACCCGGCCATCCGGGTTGAAAATCTTGGCACCCACCACGCCGACTTCCGGGCGCTGTGCGTGATTGAGCATTTCCGCCAGCCAGTCACCGTGGGTGATCACGCTGTACGGATTGAGCAGCAGCACATACTCGCCACGAGCATGGCTGACCGTGACATTGCGCACCGCCGCCACATTGTCCTGCAGCGGGCAGTCGAGGACGCGAATCCGCTCGCTGCCCAATTGCGACATGCCGTCAAACCAGGCCTTCGCCTCGGCGCTCTGGCTGCCGTTGTCGACCAGCAACAACTCATACTCGCCGTAGATGGTTTTCTCCAGCAGACTCTCGACACAACGCTGAACCGCCGCCGTCTGATCCTTGCTGACGATGACAATCGACACCAGTGGCTGGCTGGCGTGGTGGTAGTTCACCCGATTGAGCAAAGCCGAACTGCCCCGGCGGATCTCATGCGAGATGCCCAGACGGTGCAGGTGTGCTTCCAGCAATTGCGCGTTGTTGTCTGCCAGTTGCGGCTCCGACAGCCATTTGGCCAGATCGAATGCCGACTCCAGCAGAATCTCCGAAATGTGGCCGACCGCCTGCAAACCGTCGTTCTCGACCATGCGCAGCAATAAGTCGTGCGGCGCCAGTTCGCCAAGGGCGGAGTCGAAACCACCCAGCGTCAGGAAGCGTTCACGCTCGAATGCCAGCGCCCTGCCTACGTACGGATAGCTGCGCATCAGGTCCAGGTTGAAATCCGGCTTGAACACGGGCTCTGTGGATTCGCCCTGGCTCAACCCGCCTTCATCGCTGTACAGACACATCAGCGTGCGCGAAAGCGCAATGCGCTCAGCCATCACCAACAACGCCGGCACGACCAGACGATCACCGGCACGCAGCAGATAGAACCAGTCAGCGCCGTCCAGTTGCGGCAACAGTTCATTGAGCTGCTGGCGCCAGTCATCCTGTAGCGGCATGCGCACGACACGCTCATCCAACTGCGCTTCGCTGCACGATGCCGACAATACGAGGGTCAGCTCAGGCACATACTCCTGGGCTGCGAGCGATTGAAGCGTCAACTCCAGGGCAGAAACGCTGTCCTGCTCGTCGATGATCACCGGCACGATCTTCGGAATGCGCGGCCAGTTGGCCATCGTCTCCGGCAACAGCTCGCGCTGCCCTTCTGTCAGGCTTCGGCACGCCAGCCATTGTGCGTACAACTGAGCAAAACTGACGCTGGCGATACCGACGTGCCAATCCTGGGTCGTCTGCTTGGTGCCCAGAGTCCGGCTCAACGGCAACTCTTCCCAGACCCGAGGCGACTCCTGCGCCTTGGTGACCGGCAAATAACGCACCCAGCCCGGCGCAGGCGCTGACTCGCCGCTGCGAGCCTTGAGCATCTGGGTCAACCATTGCCGTTCGACCATTGTCGCATCGCGCATCGCTTGCTGAGCGCTCAAGCGCTCGGGGTACAGGCGCTCGACGCTCAGAATGTGATTGGACACCACCATGTTGGCGCGACGCAGCAGGCACACATACAACGCAAAATCCAGGGAAGCGACAAAACAATGGCCCGGCTGTGTCAGGGCCGGCAGCAGCTCCAGCACATCGGCTCGACGGAACAGGGCATTACTGAAGCCGCCAAGAATATTGACCGGGAAGTTTTCGAAAATGGCCAGCAGGTCTTCGCCCTTGAACAGGCCGGACACCGGAGACAGCGGAGTATTTTCCAGACGCGAAGGCAGCGGCAGATCGTCGGCATCCCAGAACAGTCGCTGGGCCAACACCAGATTGACATCTTTCTGATCGATGAGCGTTTGTGCCTGACTTTCGATGCACGTGATAAACAACTGATCATCGTCGCACAGGAACTTGATGAACTCACCCTGCGCCTGTTCCAGGCACGCCTGGAAGTTGCCGACCATCCCCAGAGTGTGCGGATTACGCACATAGCGCACGGCAAACCCGGTTCTTTCGACGGTCGATACGACAACCGCTTCGATCTCGTCGCCACGGCTGTCGTCGCAGACAATGATCTCGAGATTGCCGTAGCTTTGGCTCACGGCACTGTTCAAGGCCCGTTCGAAAAAACGCGGATTGAAGGCAGGGATGACGAGGCTGACAAGGGGAAGTGAATTCACGGCGGACTCGCAAGCGGCGGGAACCCGCCCGGAACAGCGAGCCCTTTGAAACCGCAAAAAAAAGACGATTGATACAGAGCGGTCAGAGCAAACGGGCGCTTGCGCGCCCGTTCAGGATCAGATCTTGTTGAACAGGCCCAACTGAGAGATTTTGCTGAACGCCAGTTGCGAGGCCTGCAGCATGGTCTGCTGCAAGGTCAGGCGGGTCATCACCTCGGCCGGATCCGAATCACGGATCGTGCCCTGGGTGTTGGAGTTTGCCAGCTGCAGGCTCTCGTTGGTGGTGCTCTGGTCATCCAGCGACTGCCCGCGGGCACCGATGGACGTCACCGCGCTGCCGATCTGGTTGGCGGCGCTGTCGATGTTGCCGAGGCCGGCTTCCATGGCACCCTGGAATTTCTGCTTGGCAACCGGATCACCGTCGATCGGAGTGTTCAGCGCCGTGACCATCTGGCCCAGGGTGTCGAGCACGTTCTGGGTCTGGTGGTTGTTGGACTGGATCGAGAACTGGTCACCGGCCGCCGGTGTGCCACCGAGGGCGAAGGTCACACCCGCTGCCGTGGCGTTGCCACCGGCCACGGTACCCGACGAGATCGGCTTGCTGTCGGCAGTGACAGGCGCCGCGTACAGGTCGAACGCGGTGGCGCTGGTGAACTTCAGGACTGCGCCGCCACCCGACGGGAAAGCCGCGTCGTAGGCTGCCTGGTTGGTCACGCTGGAACCGGTGATGACTGCGGTCGACGGGTTGCCCGGGCTGCGCGAAGTGGTGAACGAGTCCGGCGAAGCCGACAACTGGAAGCTGTGACCGGCAATGACCGCGTCCGGGTTGGTATCGCCGGCCTTGAGGTTGATGTTCAACTTCATGTCGACGCCACGGAAGCTGACCGTCTGGTTCGCGCCGTTGCTGTTGCTGATCAGACCGTTCTGGCTGGCTTCGGCGGTCACGTCGTTGCCCAGGGCATCGGTGATCTTCAGCTGAGTGCTGCTGATGAAGTCCACGGTGTAAGGCTGACCGGCCGCAAACTTGGCGTTGTAGGTGGCGGCGGTGCCGATCGTACCGTTGGTCAGCACCACGCGACCGTCATCGACAGCCGGAGCCGTCATTGTGGTCTGGGTGCGGCTGGTGTTGATGGTCTGCTGGAACGCATCCCAACCAGTGGTGTTGGTGGCCACCGACAGGCCGTCGCCAATGCCCAGGTTGATCTGGGTCTGGTCACCGTTGTAGGTGTAGGTGCCATCGGCGTTCTGCGAGTACGGCGCGGTGTCGGTCTTCGAACCGGAGAACAGGTAGTTGCCGTTGGCATCCTTGGAGTTCATCAGGCCCAGCACTTGTTGCTGGATCTGGCTCAGTTCGGCGGCGTAAGCCTGACGGTCCTTATCGGTGGCGATGCCGTTGTTGGCGGCCAGACCGATTTCCTTCGCGCGCTGCAAAGCAGTGGTGATGGAGTTCAGTGTGGATTCCTGAACGGTCAGCGCGCTCTTGGTAGTGTCGATGTTGCCTTTGTACTGATCAAGCATCGCGGCCTGCTGGCCGAGCTTGAGCAAGCGACCGGCGCCGATCGGATCGTCGGCGGCGGTGTTGATGCGCTGCAGGCTGCTGGCTTCGTTCGCGGTCGCGACAGCCTTGCTGTAGTTGCGCTGATATTGAGCAGCTTGCGTCGCGTAATACTGAGCGGTGGAAATGCGCATGAATTACGACTCCTTAAAGACTGTTGATCAGCGTGGCGAAGGTTTCCTGCGCAGCTTTGATGATCTGCGAAGACGCTGTGTAGTACTGCTGATACTTGACCAGGTTGCCGGTCTCTTCGTCCAGGTTGACCTGAGACAGCGAATCACGCGCGCCCTGCGCCTGATCCAGAATGGCCGTGGTGGCTTCAATGTCGGACTTGCTTTGAGCAGCCTTGGTACCGACGTTGGTCACCAGCTTGTTGTAGGCGTCGGTCAGGCTGATGCCCTTGCTGCCCGAGCCGGTGTCCACGGTCTGCTTGGTCTGCAGGCCGACCAGCGCCTGGGCGTTGCGGTTGTCCGAAGACGCCGCGCCGGTCAGGCTCATGGTGAAGGTTTCGCCGGCTTTCGGCGTCGCGCCCACGGTGGTCTGCACGGTGAAGGTTTTCTGCACGTTCGGCGTGACGCTGGTGTCCATCACCGGAGCGCCGGTGGAGTCGACCATGCCGATCTTCAGGTTCAGGGTGTTGGCCTGCCTCGGCACGATGGTTCCGCTGCCGATGGTGTTGCCCTTGGCGTCGACCATGTTGTACGACTGGCTGCCGCTGGCGACTGCACCGAACACCAGTTTGACCGGGGTCGAATACTTGAGCGCGTTCTGCAACTCGGCCTGGGAAGTCGGGTTGTAGATGTCGATGGTGTCGGTCAGCGTCGGCTGGGTGTAAGTGCCGGAGTTGTTGGCACTGGCAACGCCGGTCAACGGTGCCGCCGCCGCGATTTTCTTCGGGTCGGTGAGCACGGTCTGGATGCTCGAGGCCGCGCCACGGGTCGGGGTCACCTTGAAGGTGTCACCGGCGCTCAGGGCACCGCCATTGAGGGCCAGAGTAAAGCCGTCGATCACCGGAGGCGGCGTGGTCGTGGTGCTGAACGAACCCATGTCGGTGCCGTCCGAGCGCTTGACCGTGTAGTTGGTCGCGCTGGTGAAAGTGACCTGGTAATCGTTGGTGGTCAGTTGGCCGGTGTCCTTGATGGTGACGTCAAGGTTGCCCGAACCCGCACTGTTGCCCGCCTGGGCAATGCTGCGCTGACTGATCAGCGCGGCACTGTTGATGTTGTTGAAAATCGCGGCGCCGAAGTCACCGTTCTTGTCGATGCCCTGGGCTTGCTGACGGTTGACCTGATCGGCGATCACCAGCGCTACACGGCCCAGTTCGTTGAGCGACGGGTCGAGCACTTCCTTGCGATAGCTCAGCAGACCGCCGATTTCGCCACCGCTGATCACCGAAGTGATGTCGATGGTGCTCGAACCGCGATCCATCTGGATGCCCATGCGCGACGGGTCATCCTTGCTCGGCACAGTGCTCAGGGTGTTGGTGGTGTTACCGACAACCAGCGGCTGACCGCTGCCGACGTAGACGTCGAAGCTGGTGCCGCGCTCGACGACCTGCGCGCCGACCAGTTGGGAGAGCTGGCGCACGGCTTCGTTACGGGTGTCGAGCAGATCGTTCGGCTGACCGCCGCTGGTGGAAATCTCGCCGATCTTCTGGTTGAGATTGGCAATCGAGGTGGCCAGCTTATTGACCTGGGCCGCCATGTCGCCAAGGTTGCCGTTGAGCGTGGTGTTCTGGTCGTTGAGCTGCTTGGCCAGGGCGTTGAAGCGGCTGGTCAGGGCTTGCGCGCCGGTCAGCACCGATTGACGGGAAGTGTCGTCGGTGGCCGAGGTCGATACGCCTTGCATCGAGGTAAAGAACTTCTGCAGCACGCCGGTCAGGCCGGTGTTGGTGTCGGACAGCGAGCCGTCCAGTGCGGTCGCCTGTGCGCCATAGGCGGCGGCTTCGCTGCTCAGCGAGGTGGCGGTGTGCAGCTGCGATTCGAGGTAGGAGTTGTACACCCGGCGCACGTCGGCGAGGGTCGTACCGGTACCGATGAACACGTTACCGTACTGAATCGAGGACTTGGTGCCCTGCACGGTTTGCTGGCGTGAATAACCGGCGGTGTCGACGTTGGCAATGTTGTTACCTGTCACAGCCAGAGAGGACGAACTCGCGGCCAACCCCGACATCCCGATATTGAGCAAACTCATGATTCAAACCTTACCTTGTGTTTATAAGGGCGTCGTTGAAACGCCGGCCGCAGCGTAGTTCTGATTGACCGTCATCTGCCTGGCAATCTGCGAAATCTTCGTCGCGTAGTTCGGGTCGGTCGCGTAACCGGCCTTCTGCAATTCGCGTACAAACTGTTCTGGGTTATCGGCCGACTTCAGCACATCTTGATAGCGATTATTGCTCTGCAGCAAAGTCACCAGATCGTGGAAGCTGTCCTTGTACGAGGCGTAGGAACGGAACTCGGCCGTCTCCTTGACCATCTGCCCGTTGCGGAATTCGCTGGTGATCGCCCGGGCCGAATCGCCCTTCCAGTTGCTGCTGGCCTTGATGCCGAACAGGTTGTGACTGCTGCTACCGTCCTGGGCGCGCATGACCGATTTGCCCCAACCGGTTTCCAGTGCAGCCTGAGCCACCAGATAACGCGGATCGACGCCAATGCGTGCGGCGGCTTCCTGGGCCATCGGCAGCATGGTGTTGACGAACTGGTCGGCGTTGCTGAACGCGCGCTTGGCCGGTGCCAACGGGATCTGCGCCATGGCGCGGCCGTAAATCTGCATCTGTCCGCCAGAGGCCTTGTCCGCCTCGGCGCGGTCCAGCCAGTCGCCGTTGTACAGCGGGCCGGAACCGGTGACAGCGGCGGTCGTGGCGCGTTGCGGCAGTTGAGTGGCCGCTGCCGGCGTGGCCGACGGCACCAGACCTGCGAGCAAGCGATCCGCCAGTTTCGGCGGCAACGCCAGACGACGCTGGTTGATCATTTCCATGTCATTGCGATGGGTCAGCTCGGTGTTCGGCGCATGCACCGAGCGCGACGCCCACAACGGACGCTCGCCATTGAGTCGCGACAACGGGCCATTGGTGGCCACGGTGCCGGCGGCAATCGGCGTGGACACGGCAGCGGCCTTGGCCTTGGCTTCTTCCTGCTTGGCGGCGGATGCGGCCGCAGCCTCGCCCGGCGCCATCGGTTTGTTCTTCGACATCTGGCGCATCAGCACGTCGGCCAGGCCGATACCCCCGCCCTCGCGGGACATGGAGACCGCCAGTTGCTGGTCGTACATTTCCTGATACTGCTTGGCGGCCGGCGTGTTGAGCGGGTTGTCCTGGCCCAGCGCTTCGGTGGCCGAACGCATCGACTTGAGCATTTCACCGAGGAACAGCGATTCGAATTCCTGCGCGACCTTGCGCATGTTTGCGTCGCTGTTCTTGTCGCCGACCTTGAGCTGGTTCAAGCGATTGAGGTCGGAGTACGAACCCGAATCGCTGCTGCTGACCAGACCGCTTTTGCGCATATCCATGGTCGCCGTCCTCAGATCACGATCAGGTCGGCTTGCAACGCGCCGGCCTGCTTCAGAGCTTCGAGAATGGCCATCAGGTCACCCGGCGCTGCGCCGACCTGGTTCACCGCCCGGACGATCTCGTCGAGGGTGGTGCCCGGGCCGAACTTGAACATCGGCTTGGCTTCCTGCTCGGCATTCACCCGCGAGCGCGGCACCACGGCGGTCTGGCCGTTGGACAGCGGGCCCGGCTGGCTGACGATCGGGTCTTCGGTGATGGTCACGGTCAGGCTGCCGTGGGTCACGGCGGCTGGCGATACCTTCACGTTCTGGCCGATGACGATGGTGCCGGTACGCGAGTTGATGATGACTTTCGCCACCGCCTGACCCGGATCGACTTCGAGGTTTTCCAGGATCGACAGGTAGTCGACGCGCTGGCTCGGATCGAGCGGCGCGGTCACGCGGATCGAACCGCCGTCGATGGCCTGGGCGACGCCAGGGCCGAGCATGTCGTTGATCTTGTCGACGATGCGCTTGGCGGTGGTGAAGTCGGAACGGTTGAGGTTCAGCGTCAGGCTGTTGCCCTGGTTGAAACCGCTCGGCACCGAACGCTCGACCGATGCACCGCCAGGGATGCGACCGGCCGACGGAACGTTGACGGTGATCTTCGAACCGTCACGACCTTCAGCGTCGAAACCGCCTACCACCAGGTTGCCCTGAGCGATGGCGTAGACGTTGCCGTCGATACCCTTGAGCGGGGTCAGCAACAGAGTGCCGCCGCGCAGGCTCTTGGAGTTACCGATGGACGACACGGTGATATCGACCTGCTGACCCGGCTTGGCGAACGCCGGCAGATCGGCACTCACCGATACCGCCGCAACGTTTTTCAGCTGCACGTTGCCCGATCCCGGCGGCACCTTGATGCCGAACTGCGAGAGCATGTTGTTGAAGGTCTGCAGGGTGAACGGGGTCTGCGTGGTCTGGTCGCCGGTGCCGTTAAGACCGACCACCAGGCCATAGCCGATCAACTGGTTGGAACGCACGCCGGAGATGCTGGCGATGTCCTTCAACCGTTCGGCTTGTGCATTGAAGGCCGCCGACAGCAACAGCGCAGCCACCATAAAGCTTTTCAGATTCAACGTAGCCACCTAGAAAGGGAACAGCGGGCTGAGGAAGAAACGGTCGAACCAGCCTGGCTGACTCGCATCGGCGAACGAACCGGTACCCGAGTAGGTGATGCGCGCATCCGCAACCCGGGTCGAGGACACGGTGTTGTCGGTGGCGATGTCATCGGCCCGCACGAGACCGGCGATCCGCACCAGCTCGTCACCGGTGTTGAGGGTCATCCACTTCTCGCCACGCACGGCGATGATGCCGTTGGGCAGCACGTCGGCGACGGTCACGGTGATCGAGCCGGTCAGGGTGTTGCCCTGGGCGGCCTTGCTGTCACCTTTGGTCGCGCGGTCGCCTTCGTAGCTGGCGCTCAGGCTCAGGTCATTGCTGCCGATCGGGTTGTTGGTGGTCGCACTGCTGCCGAACAACGATGTCAGACCGATGCCGGTCTTGCTGTTCTTGGCCACCTGCGAGTTGGCGTTCTTGCTGGCCTGGGTCCGCTCGTTCAGGGTGATGGTGATGATGTCACCGACCCGGAACGCCTTGCGGTCGCTGTACAGGTTCTGCTCGAAACCGGCCTGATAGATCGAGCCGTTGTTGGCGGCCGACGGCAACGGTGTGCGCGGCAACACCGGGGCGTAGTAAGGATCATTGGGTTTGGGCGTCGGAGCGACGCAGCCCGCGAGCGAGACGACCCCACTCAATGCCACAACAGATACAAAGCGCTTCATGACCCTTACCTCACGGTGTTGCAGGCGACCTCATGGCCGCCTCATAGACTTGATTACAGATTCTGCGTTACGAACGAGAGCATCTGGTCGGCGGTGGAGATCACCTTGGAGTTCATCTCGTACGCGCGCTGGGTGGTGATCATGTTGACCATCTCTTCCACGGTGCTGACGTTGGAGGTTTCCAGGGTGTTCTGCAGGGTGGTGCCGAAACCGTTCAGGCCCGGAGTACCGACTTGCGGTGCACCGGAAGCGGCGGTTTCCAGGAACAGGTTGTTGCCTACCGCTTGCAGACCGGCCGGGTTGATGAAGTCGGCGGTTTGCAGGTTGCCGATCACTTGCGAAGCGGCGTTGCCGGCCACGGTGATCGACACGGTGCCGTCACGGCCTACGGTGAAGGTCTGGGCGTTGTTCGGGATGACGATGGCCGGCTCCAGGGCGAAACCGCTGGCGTTGACGATCTGGCCGTTGGAGTCGAGGTGGAAAGTACCGTCACGGGTGTAGGACGTGGTGCCGTCCGGCTGCAGGATCTGGAAGAAACCGCGACCGTCGATGGCCATGTCCAGCGGCTGCTCGGTGGTTTGCAGGCTGCCGGCGGTGAAGTTTTTCTGGGTGCCGACGATGCGCACACCGGTACCCACTTGCAGACCCGACGGCAGTTCGCTGTCCTGGGTCGACTGGGCGCCTGGCTGACGCTTGATCTGGTACAGCAGGTCCTGGAACTCGGCGCGGTCACGTTTGAAACCCGTGGTCGACACGTTCGCCAGGTTGTTGGAAATGGTGGTCAGGTTGGTGTCCTGGGCGGACAGACCGGTTTTGGCAACCCATAGAGCCGGAAGCATTCGATTCTCCTCGTGCGCCTGTTTTACGGCGCGACGTTCTGATAATTAGCTGATCTGCAAGACCCGAGCCATGGCCTGGTCGTCGTCTTTGGCGGTGTTCATCATCTTGACGTGCAGTTCGAACTGCTTGGCCAGGGCCAGCACCGACGTCATTTCTTCCACGGCATTGACGTTGCTCGACTCCAGGAAACCCGACACCAGTTTGACGTTGGCATCGGCCGGCGCAGGCTGGCCGTCCTTGGTGTAGATCGAACCGTCCAGGCCCTTGTTCATGTTCTTGATGTCCGGGTTGACCAGCTTGATGCGGTCGACTTCGGCCATGACGCGCGGACCCTCGCCCATCGCACGGATGCTGATGGTGCCGTCTTCACCGACTTCCACCTGCTGCTCCGGCGGCACGGCGATCGGACCGCCGTTGCCCATGACCGGCATGCCGTTGCCGGCACGCAATACGCCAAGGGCGTCGATATTGAGGCTGCCGGTGCGCACGTAGCTTTCACCGCCATTAGGGTTCTGCACGGCGATCCAGCCGTTGCCCGACACGGCCACGTCGAGGTCACGGCCGGTCTGCACCAGCGAGCCCGGCGTGAAGTCGGTGGCGGGCCGTTCGCTCATGGCAAACGCACGCGCCGGAAAGCTGTCACCGAACACCGGCATCGAACGCGCCTGTTCCAGGTCGCGCTGAAAACCGTTGGTGGAGATGTTCGCCAGGTTGTTGGCATGAGCCTTTTGCGCCAGTGCGTTCTGGCTGGCGCCGGTCATTGCCACATAAAGGTACTTGTCCACACTCTTTCCTCTGCATGCCGGACGTTTGCCGCCCACCGCTGTACTGCTGAGCCATAAGCAATTTGCAGACCAACTTTTTTCTGGCGGCCAAGGCCCCGGTAAACAAAGGACTTGAGGGATTTTGCGAGGATGAGGGAAATGTATCGAAGTCGAAAAACCGGCGGTGTCATGCCGCTTGGCGGCAAACACTGATGCGGAGGTTGCCCGGACTACCGCTTTCGCGAGCAAGCTCGCTCCCACAAGAGATCGCGTTTCCACTGTGGGAGCGAGCTTGCTCGCGATGAGGCCATCAGAAGCGATGCAACTACCGGTCAAGACTCGCTCTTGCCGACTTCATACTCACGCAGTTTGTTGGCAATCGTGGTGTGCGAAACCCCGAGCCGCTTGCCCAGCTGCCGGCTGCTCGGATGCTCTGAATACAGTCGCTCAAGCACCGCTTTCTCGAAGCGCCCGACAATCTCGTCCAGCCCGCCTTCGAGGGAGAAATCGCCAAGCGGCTGACGCACGCCGTAATCCGGCAGGCGAATGTGCTCGGCCTTGACCGTGCCGCCTTCGCACAGCGAAACCGCCTGGAACAACACGTTCTCCAACTGCCGCACATTGCCCGGCCAATGGTAATGACTGAGCCGGTCCATCGCCGCCGGCGCCAGTTTCGGCAACGGGCAGCCGATCTGCCGGCTGGCCTGATCGAGGAAGTGTTCCACCAGCGGCGTCAAACCGTCGAGGCATTCGCGCAGTGGCGGGATGTGCAGCGACAGCACGTTCAAGCGGTGATACAGATCCTGGCGAAACTCGCCGCGCGCGCACAACTCCGACAGGTCGACCTGGGTTGCGCAGATCACCCGCACGTCCAGGTAAACCTCTTCATCACTGCCCACCCGCCGGAAGCAACCGTCCTGCAGGAAGCGCAGCAATTTCACCTGCAAGCGCGGGCTCATTTCGCCGACGCCATCGAGGAACAGCGTGCCGCCCGCCGTCAGCTCCAGCAGCCCGAGCTTGCCTTCGGCGCGCGCGCCTTCAAAGGCACCGGGGCCGTAGCCGAACAGTTCGGTCTCGGCCATCGACTCCGGCAGTCCCGCGCAGTTGAGCGCCATCAACGGCGACTGACCGCGCGGGCTCGCCAAATGGCAGGCCCGTGCCAGCAATTCCTTGCCAGTGCCGGTTTCGCCCTCAATCAACAACGGCGCATCCAGCGGCGCCATGCGTCGCGCTTCACGCACCACCGCCGCCATCACTTTCGAGCTCTGGAAGATGCTATCGAAGCCACGCAACTCTTGTTTGCGCACGTTATAGATGCGCTCGCCGACCCGGTCCGCGCGGTGCAGGGTGAGCACGGCACCGGCCATGGCCTCGCTGTCGTCGTGTTCCGATTGCAGCGGCGCGATGTCGGCCAGAAAGATGTCGCCCTTGACCTTGACCCGCATGCCGTTGATTCGCGATTTGTTGGCGCGCACCAGTTCCGGCAGGTCAAAATCTTCGGCGTAACGCGACAACGGAATCCCCGGCACCTCGTCCACCCGCACCCCGAGCAACTGCGCCGCCGCACGGTTGGCCGCCACGATGGAGCCGCCCATGTCGATCGACAGCACCGGAAACTCCAGCGCACCGAGCAGCGCATTCAACTCCATGTGCCGCCGCTCGCTGGGCATCAGCCCGACCCGCTTGACGCCGAACACCCCGGCAATCGCCTCGAACTTCGGTCGCAACGCCTGGAACTGAATGTTGATCAGGTTCGGGCAATGCAGGTAGATCGCGTTGCCATGCTCACCGCCCACCTCGCCACGGGCGACGTTGATCCCGTACTCCACCAGCAGATTGAGAATGTCGCGCAGGATGCCGATGCGGTTCTGGCAGTGGACTTTGATACGCATATAAAGGCCCGAAACAGGTGAAGAGGCGGTCTGACGCCGGAATTTTCTGCGCAGCGCGCAAGATAGTCGTCAAGATTATGTGACAGCCATCGGCCTTTTCAAACCCGACAGTCACCGCAAACACGACTTATCGCACGAAGCGTAACGAAAACTTTACGAATTAAAGAGACTTTTCCTACTCGACCAGTCTTCAACCTGCTGCAACAACGAACGTTCCGGGGTATTTCTCAGTCCATCGCAGGACATAACAAGAACGAAATTCCCCTCGCAGGAGAGCAGTATGAAGCAGACGCAATACGTGGCCCGCGAGCCCGATGCGCAAGGTTTTATCGACTACCCCGCCGAAGAACACGCGGTGTGGAACACGCTGATCACCCGCCAGTTGAAAGTGATCGAGGGTCGTGCGTGCCAGGAATACCTGGACGGTATCGAAAAACTCGGTCTGCCCCACGACCGCATTCCGCAACTGGGCGAAATCAACAAGGTGCTCGGCGAGACCACCGGTTGGCAGGTTGCCCGCGTCCCGGCGCTAATCCCCTTCCAGACCTTTTTCGAATTGCTCGCCAGCAAGCAGTTTCCGGTGGCCACGTTCATTCGTACCCGTGAAGAACTGGACTACCTGCAAGAGCCGGACATTTTCCACGAGATCTTTGGCCACTGCCCGCTGCTGAGCAACCCGTGGTTCGCCGAATTCACCCACACCTACGGCAAGCTCGGCCTGCAAGCGACCAAGGAAGAACGCGTTTATCTGGCGCGTCTGTACTGGATGACCATCGAGTTTGGCCTGGTCGACACCCCGCAAGGCAAACGCATCTACGGTGGCGGCATCCTGTCTTCGCCGAAAGAAACTGTTTATTCGCTGTCGGACGAGCCCGAGCATCAGGCCTTCGATCCGCTGGAAGCGATGCGCACGCCCTACCGCATCGACATTCTGCAACCGCTGTATTTTGTCCTGCCGAACCTCAAGCGCCTGTTCGACCTGGCCCACGAAGACATCATGGCCATGGTCAAGCAAGGCATGCAGCTGGGTTTGCACGCGCCGAAGTTTCCGCCAAAACCAAAAGCCGCGTGACCCGCGACTTTTGCTTACAAGTGAGTCTGTCCGTCGTCGCCACTTTGGTTTAGCGTGGCGACACTGACCGCCAATATAAAAAAACACCTTCAGATTTCAGGAAGTCCACCATGTCCACTTTGAACCAAGCCCATTGCGAAGCCTGCCGCGCCGATGCCCCACAAGTCAGCGATGAAGAACTGCCGATCCTGATCAAGCAGATCCCTGACTGGAACATCGAAGTACGCGACAGCATCATGCAGCTGGAAAAAGTCTTCCTGTTCAAGAATTTCAAGCACGCGCTGGCCTTCACCAACGCCGTCGGCGAGATCTCCGAGGCCGAAGGTCACCACCCGGGCCTGCTGACCGAGTGGGGTAAAGTCACCGTGACCTGGTGGAGCCACTCGATCAAAGGCCTGCACCGCAACGACTTCATCATGGCCGCGCGCACTGACGAAGTGGCCAAGACCGCAGAAGGACGCAAGTAATGCACTTCGACGCCATCGGCCGGGTGCCCGGCGACCCGATCCTCGGCCTGATGGAGGCCTACGCGCAGGACTCCAACCCGCGCAAGTTCGACCTCGGCGTGGGCGTCTACAAGGATGCCCAGGGCCTGACGCCGATCCCCGAAGCGGTGAAAATCGCCGAGGCGCGTCTGGTCGAGAGCCAGGACACCAAGACCTACATCGGTGGCCACGGCAATCCGCTGTTCGGCAAGGTCATCAACGAGCTGGTGCTCGGTGCCGATTCGGCGCTGATCGCCGGGCAACGCGCCGGCGCCACCCAGACCCCGGGTGGCACGGGCGCCCTGCGCCTGGCAGCGGATTTCATCGCGCAATGCCTGCCGGGCAAAGGCGTGTGGCTGAGCAACCCGACCTGGCCGATCCACGAAACGATTTTCGCGGCCGCAGGGGTCAAGATCAGCCATTACCCGTACGTCGGCAGCGACAACCGCCTCGATGTCGACGCGATGCTCGCCGTGCTCAATGAAGTGCCGAAAGGCGATGTGGTGCTGCTGCACGCGTGCTGCCACAACCCGACCGGTTTCGATCTGAGTCACGACGACTGGCAGCGAGTGCTGGATGTGGTGCGCAGCCGTAATCTGCTGCCGCTGATCGACTTTGCCTACCAGGGCTTTGGCGACGGTCTGGAGCAGGATGCATGGTCGACCCGGCTGTTCGCCGCCGAGTTGCCCGAGCTGCTGATCACCAGTTCCTACTCGAAGAACTTCGGCCTGTACCGCGACCGCACCGGTGCGTTGATCGTCAGCGCGAAAACCGCTGACAAGCTCATCGATATCCGCAGCCAGCTGGCGCACATCGCCCGTAACCTGTGGTCAACGCCGCCGGATCACGGCGCGGCTGTGGTCGCCACGATCCTCGCCGACCCGGAGCTGAAAAGCCGCTGGGCCGACGAAGTGGAAGCCATGCGCCTGCGCATCGCCCAATTGCGCAGCGGGCTGGTGGAAGCGCTGGAACCGCACGGTCTGCGTGAGCGCTTTGCGCACATCGGCGTGCAACGCGGGATGTTCTCCTACACCGGCCTGTCGCCGGAACAGGTGAAAAACCTGCGCGAGCATCACAGCGTGTACATGGTCAGCTCGGGCCGGGCCAACGTCGCCGGGATTGATGCGACACGTCTGGATCTGCTGGCCGAAGCGATCGCCAGCGTCTGCAAATAACTCCCCCTTGTCTTGATCGTTCCCACGCTCCGCGTGGGAATGCCTCAATGGACGCTCCGCGTCCGCTTCGGCAGGGACGCAGAGCGTCCCGGGCTGCATTCCCACGCAGAGCGTGGGAATGATCAGGCACGGAACACGGGGTCGATCAGGGCTGCGTCACCCTGTCGCACTTGTCTAGACAATCCCGCCCGTCGAAACAAATGGATTTAAAAATCTGTTTGTCACTTTTCCTGCTGTATCCTTCGCAGGCTTTCTGAAAGCGCGGATCTACCAGATCTATCAACAGACTTAGCGAGGAGCGCAACCATGCACGAGATTCCGAATCTCCCCTTCCCAAGCCTGCACGAAACTGAGCAGACGACCACGCAACAAGCCGGTGCCCAACAGCCCGAGCCGAAAGAAGCCGCCGAGAGCCGTCCGGCCGACAGCGAAGAGTAAGCAACACCCGCCGTACAGACCGTGTGGAAAGCGCTAACATGCGCTTTCCACACTGCCTGAAACCTGAGCTGCCATGTCCAAAGAATTCGATGAACAACAGGCCGAGATCCTGATCGGTGCCACCGAAAAGATGATCGAGATCTGGAGCCGTCTCTCGCCCGAGAAACAGGCCGCCCTGCTCGCCCGTTTCGGCAGCGAGGAAAACGCGCTGGCCGCACTGGTCACCACGCAATTGGTCGCCCCGGCCAAATAGTTTTACTTTTCCCCGCCCCAGACGCGTCCGCATCGGTATCATGAGCAGCCTATCTATTCTGCTCTTCCCGTGGATCGTAATTCATGTCGTCCTCTATGCCAGAACCCCAGCGTCCCCTGGCGGTCACGCTGCAAGTCGTTTCCATCGTCCTGTTCACCTTCATCGGCTACCTGAACATCGGCATTCCGCTGGCGGTGCTGCCAGGTTATGTGCACAGCGACCTGGGCTTCGGCGCGGTCATCGCCGGGCTGGTGATCAGCGTGCAATACCTCGCCACGCTGCTCAGTCGTCCGTATGCCGGCAAGATCATCGATAACAAGGGCAGCAAACGTGCGGTGATGATTGGTCTGGCCGGTTGTGGCTTGAGCGGTGTGTTCATGCTGATTTCGGCGTGGACGCCCAACCTGCCGCTGCTGAGCCTGATCAGCCTGTTCGTCGGCCGTCTGGTGCTGGGCAGCGCTGAAAGCCTGGTCGGCTCAGGCTCGATCGGCTGGGGCATCGGCCGCGTCGGCGCCGCCAACACCGCCAAGGTCATCTCGTGGAACGGCATCGCCAGTTACGGTGCGCTGGCGGTCGGTGCGCCGCTGGGGGTGTGGCTGGTCAGCCGTTTTGGCTTGTGGAGCATGGGCGTGAGCATTCTGTTGCTGGCCACGCTGGGGCTGTTGCTGGCCTGGCCGAAAACCGCCGCGCCGATTGTGGCTGGTGAGCGTCTGCCGTTCATGCATGTCCTCGGTCGCGTCTTCCCGCACGGCTGCGGACTGGCGCTGGGCTCGATCGGTTTCGGCACTATCGCCACCTTCATCACTCTGTATTACGCCACGCAGCACTGGGATAACGCGGTGCTGTGCCTGAGCCTGTTCGGCGCCAGCTTCATCGGTGCGCGGCTGCTGTTCGGCAACTTGATTAACCGCCTCGGCGGCTTTCGTGTGGCGATTGCCTGCCTGTCGGTGGAAACCCTGGGCCTGCTGTTGCTGTGGCTCGCGCCGGACGCGCACTGGGCATTGGCCGGTGCGGCATTGAGCGGTTTCGGTTTCTCACTGGTGTTCCCGGCGCTGGGCGTGGAAGCCGTAAACCTGGTGCCAGCCTCCAGTCGAGGTGCGGCGGTCGGGGCGTATTCGTTGTTCATCGACTTGTCGCTGGGCATCACCGGGCCGCTGGCGGGAGCCATTGCGGCGGGCTTCGGTTTTGCCTCGATCTTCCTGTTCGCCGCCCTCGCCGCGCTGAGCGGCCTGGCACTGAGCGTCTACCTGTACCGCCACACGGCGAAGTACCGCGAAGACTAGAAATCCACCTTGCCGCGCCCGGCCTTGATGCTGCCGCGCTTGGTTTTCGACTCGAGCCGACGCTTCTTTGAACCCAGCGTCGGCTTGGTCGGCCGGCGCTTCTTTTCAACCTTGGTAGCGCTGAGAATCAACTCGGTCAAACGCTCCAGCGCATCGGCGCGATTCTGTTCCTGCGTGCGGTACTGCTGGGCCTTGATGATCAGCACGCCGTCGCCGGTAATGCGACTGTCGCGCAACGCCAGCAGCCGCTCCTTGTAGAACTCAGGCAAGGACGAGGCCGGAATGTCGAAGCGCAGGTGCACGGCGCTGGAGACCTTGTTGACGTTCTGCCCACCGGCGCCCTGGGCGCGGATGTACGTCAGTTCGATCTCGGCATCCGGCAGATGCACGTTGTTGGAAATCACCAGCATGGAAAAGCGTCCGTATTCAGAACCCGCAGGATACCGCGAAAGCACAAAAAACCCGGCACGTGGCCGGGTTTGTTGTTTTTGCTGCGACGCTTACTTGGCAGCGTTCGCCGCGTGCAGTGCCTGCTGTGCACCGCGCTTGTTCTTGATCACGTAGCAGACCCACATGAACACCACCCACACCGGGATCGCGTACACCGAGATCTGGATGCCCGGGATCAGCAGCATCACGCCGAGAATAAACAGGACGAACGCCAGGCAGATGTAGTTGCCGTACGGGTACCACAGCGCCTTGAACAGCGGCTTCTGGTGGGTCTTGTTCATGTGCTGGCGGAACTTGAAGTGCGAGAAGCTGATCATCGCCCAGTTGATCACCAGCGTTGCAACCACCAGCGACATCAGCAGTTCCAGCGCGTGTTGCGGGATCAGGTAGTTGAGCAGCACCGCCACCAGAGTCACTGCCGCCGAGGCCAGGATCGAACGCACCGGCACGCCGCGCTTGTCGATCTTCGCCAGCGCTTTCGGCGCATCGCCCTGCTCGGCCATGCCCAGCAGCATGCGGCTGTTGCAGTAGGTGCCGCTGTTGTACACCGACAATGCCGCGGTCAGGACCACGAAGTTGAGGATGTGCGCAGCGGTGTTGCTGCCGAGCATCGAGAACACCTGCACGAACGGGCTGCCGCTGTAGGAGTCGCCGGAAGCGTTGAGGGTTTCCAGCAGGCTGTCCCATGGGGTCAGCGACAGCAGGATCACCAGTGCGCCGATGTAGAAAATCAGGATCCGGTAGATCACCTGGTTGATCGCTTTCGGGATCACGGTTTTCGGCTTGTCGGCTTCGGCTGCGGTGAAACCGAGCATCTCCAGACCGCCGAAGGAGAACATGATGATCGCCATGGCCATCACCAGACCGCTCACGCCGTTCGGGAAGAAGCCACCGTGGGACCACAGGTTGCTGACCGAAGCCTGCGGGCCGCCATGGCCGCTGACCAGCAGGTAGCTACCCAGGGCGATCATCCCGACGATTGCCACGACCTTGATGATCGCGAACCAGAATTCGGCTTCACCGAAGACTTTGACGTTGGCCAGGTTGATCGCGTTGATCAGCACGAAGAACGCGGCGGCGGTGACCCAGCTCGGGATCTCCGGCGCCCAGTAGTGGATGTACTTGCCGACTGCGGTCAGCTCCGACATGCCCACCAGGATGTACAGGATCCAGCAGTTCCAGCCCGACAGGAAGCCGGCGAAACCGCCCCAGTATTTGTGTGCGAAATGACTGAAGGAACCGGCCACCGGCTCTTCGACGATCATTTCGCCGAGCTGGCGCATGATCATGAAGGCGATGAAGCCGCAGATGGCATAGCCGAGGATCATCGACGGGCCGGCGGATTTCAGCACCCCGGCCGAGCCGAGGAACAATCCGGTACCGATCGCGCCACCGAGGGCGATCAGTTGAATATGGCGATTTTTCAGGCCGCGTTTCAGCTCGCCTGATTGCGAGTTTTGTCCACTCATGAAAAAGGTCTCACGCAAGGTTTGATGATGTTCAGTAGACGTTGCTGCAAGGTTGCGATTTCAGCCAACCTTGATCAAACCCCAGCGCAGGCACCAGGAATTCAGCTTTTTTACAACGGTCATGCGTCACCTGTTTGTTTTTATCTGTGACGAAATCGAACCCGACACGCTTGTGACGCGGCGGAGTGAACAAGGTGGATAAACCTTGAGGTTTGCGCGATTACGCAGAGGGTCACAGTTAAAACGCGGCGCATTGTACACCGCTAACCCCCTGCTGCCAGACCTCGCCGGATCAGCGTGTCGGTTGCCGGGATTGCATGTGTCCACCCCGGGAGGCCCGGGCGGCTGCAAAAATTGAGTCAGGCCTTTGCAGGCCATCGGCGTGGACGATGGAAAATCCGCCCCACGTGGAGAAGTGAAATTGGATTACGGCGTTCATTGCGCCTCCTTCTTGTTATGCACCTGCACGACAGGCATGCAGCGCATCTCACCTTCCAAACGACGCTGAAACAAGCGCGCCAGAGCGCTGCGCAAGGCCCGGCGGGCGTGGCTCCGGCAGATTTTCCTTACAGCCTGACAAAGGCACCCGATTCACGGGACTGCGACAGCTTTTTCGTAAATATTCACTGACAGTGCGTAACGTAAAGTTTCCACTCCAGACCCATCGAAGCGCCGTCCGGTAATTGACGTTAGCTGGCTAACTATTTGAAAGGCGTTAAGTTTTTTGTTTTAAAACAAGAAAAACACGCCCAAAAAATAGAAATAAAAAGTCCAAAAAAAAACGCCAACCCTGAGGTTGGCGTTTCTGTTTTCAGCTTGAAGCTTGCCGCTCGCAGCTTACAACCGCGTTATTCCGGCTTCTTGCGACCGAAACCCGGACGCTGGCCGGAACCGGCCGGTGCGCCACGACGCTTGCCCGACGGCTTGTCATCGTCAGCCAGCTTGATGCCTGGACGCTTCGGCGCCGGCTTGGACGGACGCTTGGTGTCGACTGGACGATCCGCCACCGGCGTACCGCGACCTTCGCCCCGCTCGGTACGGCCGTTGGCCGGACGCGGAGTGCGTGGGCCGCGCTCGCCATCCGGACGCGCTGCCGGCTTGCGACCTGGACGCTCGCCTTCGATCTGCGGCTCGCGGACCGGACGCGGACCGGCGCCAATCGGTGCACCGTTGGCCGGACGCAGGGTGCGCACGCGCTCGGTACGGGCCATCGGACGCGACGACTTGCGCTGCATGCGGTCGAGCTTGTCTTTGCTCTTGGCATTCAGTTGCGGCATCGCCACCGGGGTCAGGCCGACTTCGGCGCTCAGTACGTCGACTTCGTACTGGCTCATTTCGCGCCAGCGGCCCATCGGCAGGTCGGAGTTGAGGAACACCGGACCGAAACGCACGCGCTTCAGGCGGCTGACCACCAGGCCCTGGGATTCCCACAGACGACGTACTTCACGGTTACGGCCTTCCATCACCACGCAGTGATACCAGTGGTTGAAGCCTTCGCCGCCCGGTGCCTGTTGAATGTCGGTGAAACGCGCCGGGCCGTCTTCCAGCACAACGCCAGCCTTCAGGCGCTCGATCATTTCGTCGTCGACTTCGCCACGCACACGCACCGCGTACTCACGGTCCATCTCGTAGGACGGGTGCATCAGACGGTTGGCCAGTTCACCGTCGGTGGTGAACATCAGCAGACCGGTGGTGTTGATGTCGAGACGACCGATGTTGATCCAGCGGCCTTCTTTCGGACGCGGCAGCTTGTCGAACACGGTCGGACGGCCTTCCGGGTCGTCACGGGTGCAGATCTCGCCATCGGGTTTG
This sequence comes from Pseudomonas sp. B21-021, assembly GCF_024749205.1. Taxonomy (NCBI): domain Bacteria; kingdom Pseudomonadati; phylum Pseudomonadota; class Gammaproteobacteria; order Pseudomonadales; family Pseudomonadaceae; genus Pseudomonas; species Pseudomonas sp. B21-021. The sequence continues at coordinate 1,708,876 of NZ_CP087192.1, read as the reverse complement.
TTGTACATGATCACGCGGCGAACCGACTCGGCGGCTTCTTCACGCTTGATGACCTTGCCATCAATGGTGATGGCGTCGTGCATGTCGACGCGCAGGCCCAAGGTGGCGTCTTTGCCATTGACCTTGATCCGGCCGGCAGCGATCCAGGATTCGACGTCACGGCGCGAGCCGACGCCGATACGGGCGAGTACTTTCTGCAGCTTTTCGCCTGCTGGGCCGATTTCCTGGTCGTCTTTCTGATTGATGTCACTCATCTGGGCACCTCCCGGTGTGGTCTGTTCAGCGGCGCTGAATGAGCCGCTGAAGCGTTGAAATCTGGGTTTTCGGGCGAAGGGATCGCCGAAGGGTCGCGAATCATACGCGGATGTGGCCGCGCGCGCATCAGAGACTAGTCGATCAGGGCAAGGTTATTTCTTTTTCCGCCGACCGGTGGCCCCGAGCTTGATAAGACGCAGCGCGGCTTCGGCCAGTACGGTGCGCTTGTCGTCCTTGTCGAGTTTCTTCCAGGCCCGGATCTCGCGCTTGCTGCGGCCGCAGCCCAGACAGATGTCGTCGCTGAACTTGCAGACGCTGATGCACGGGTCTTTGGTCGAGCTCATGCTCAATCCTCGAACTCGCGGCGTTCGGCTTCGATGGCTTCGGCCAGGGCGCGGGCTTCGGCTTCTTCTTCGCTCAGCTCTTCTTCTACGACTGGTTCCGGAGCGGGCTGTTCGAGACGGGCGACGGCAGCCAGCAGTTTTTCCCGGGCTTCGGCCACGCCGAGCACATCGTCTTCCTGCTCGGGCTCGGGCTCGAATTCTGACTCGGACTCAAATTCAGTCTCAAATTCAGGCTCAAATTCAGATTCTGGCTCAACCTCGTCCGGCGGCTCGAGCGGATCGGACTCAACCCCGGTCGGCATCGACTCGCCACCCACTCCGTCACGCAGCAAGTCGTCGAAGTCGGTCTTGATCCCCTCCTCCATGCTGTCCAGTTCCAGCAGCAGGGTGTGGAAACTGGTTTCTTCTTTCGGTTCTTCCGGCTCGGCGCTGGCGTCGGCCAGCTCCTGCAAGCCCGGCGGCACGGGAGCGTCGTCGAAGTCGAGCACCGGATCGGCCTCGATCTCGCGCAACTCGGCCAGCGGCGGCAGGTCGTCGAGGTTCTTCAGGTTGAAGTGATCGAGAAACGCCTTGGTGGTGGCGAACATCGCCGGTTTGCCCGGCACGTCGCGGTAACCGACGATGCGGATCCACTCGCGCTCGATCAGCGTCTTGACGATGTTGGTGTTGACCGCCACGCCCCGCACATCCTCGATTTCACCCCGGGTGATCGGCTGGCGATAGGCGATCAGCGCCATGGTTTCCAGCAATGCTCGGGAATAGCGCTGCGGGCGCTCTTCCCACAAACGACCGACCCACGGCGCGAACTTCTCGCGGATTTGCAGCCGATAGCCGGAGGCGACTTCCTTGAGCTCGAACGCCCGCCCTTCGCAGGACTTGCCGAGCAGCGTCAGGGCTTTCTTGAAGACCGGCGGTTCCGGGCGTTCGCCCTCTTCGAACAGTTCATAGAGGCGTTCGAGGGATTGCGGCTTTCCCGAGGCCAACAGAAAGGCTTCAAGCAGGGACGCCAGCTCGCGGGGTTCAGTCAGGTTCATATCGGGACTCGTTATTCGGCTCGGGCTCGCACGTGGATCGCGGCGAACGGCTCATTCTGCACCAGCTCGATCAGGGATTCCTTGACCAGTTCAAGGATCGCCATGAAGGTCACCACCACGCCGAGCTTGCCCTCTTCGGCGGTGAACAGCTCGACGAACGGCACAAACCCGCCGCCCTTGAGCCGCTCCAGCACGTCGCTCATGCGCTCGCGGGTGGACAGCGCCTCGCGGCTGACCTGATGGCTTTCGAACATGTCGCCCCGGCGCAGCACTTCGGCCATGGACATCAGGATTTCTTCCAGCGCCACATCGGGCAACAGCTTGCGCGCGCGGGCTTCCGGGGCATCGAGCTTGGGCACGATCACGTCGCGGCCGACCCGGCTCAAGCCATCGATGCCTTCGGCGGCAGCCTTGAACCGTTCGTACTCCTGCAGGCGGCGGATCAGTTCGGCGCGCGGGTCGTCTTCTTCGTCCTCGACGGTTTCGGCCCGGGGCAGGAGCATCCGCGACTTGATCTCGGCCAGCATCGCGGCCATCACCAGGTATTCTGCAGCCAGTTCCAGACGCACCGACTGCATCAGCTCGACATAGCCCATGTACTGGCGGGTGATTTCCGCCACCGGGATGTCGAGGATGTTGATGTTCTGTTTGCGGATCAGGTACAGCAGCAGGTCGAGCGGGCCTTCGAAGGCTTCGAGGAAGACTTCCAGCGCGTCGGGCGGGATGTACAGGTCCAGCGGCATTTCCGTGACCGCCTGGCCATAGACCATGGCAAACGGCAGTTCCTGCTGGGCACCGGCCTGGGGATCAACGGTTTCCACTGCGGACATTCAGGCCTCGACCATGAATGGCGCAGGATCGCCGCAACCGACGCGGATCACTTCCGGATCGTCGCCCGTGAGGTCGATCACGGTGGAGGCCTTGATACCGCCAAAGCCGCCATCGATGATCAGGTCCACCTGATGCTCCAGCAACTGGCGCATTTCATACGGATCGCTCAACGGGTCTTCTTCGCCCGGCATGATCAGGGTCACGCTCATCAGCGGCTCGCCCAGTTCGGCCAGCAGCGCCAACGCGATCGGATGGCTCGGCACCCGCAGACCGATGGTGCGTTTCTTCGGATGCAGCAACAGACGCGGTACTTCACGCGTGGCGTTGAGAATGAAGGTGTACGGTCCCGGCAAGTGGGCTTTGAGGATTCGAAAGGTCCCGGTGTCGATCTTGGCGTAGTTGCCCAGTTGCGACAGATCGCTGCAGATCAGCGCGAAGTTGTGCTTTTCGTCGAGCTGACGCAGGCGTCGAACGCGCTCGATGCCGTTCTTGTCGCCGATCTGGCAGCCGATTGCGTAGGAAGAGTCCGTGGGATAGACCACCACCCCGCCCTTGCGGATGATCTCGACCGCCTGTTTGATCAGGCGCGCTTGCGGGTTTTCCGGATGAATCTGGAAAAATTGACTCACATTCTCTACCTGTTCAGACGGCGGCAATAATTGTGTCATGTTTGAACCGACCCCACAGGGGTGGAAGGTCCTCCGGCACCGGCCGGTACTGGCCGATCTCGGACCAGCCACCAGGGCCATGGAAATCACTGCCGGCGCTGACCAGCAGACCGAACTCACGGGCAAGGATTGCCAGGCTGCCCACCTGTTCCGCAGGCTGGTGGCCGTTGACCACTTCGATCGCATGCCCGCCTGCTTGAATATAGTCGGCAATCAGCTTTCGGCGCTTGCTGCGGGTGAAATCGTAGTGCCACGGATGCGCCAGACTGACCCAGGCACCGGCGGCGCGCAGCGTGCCGACGGTGTCTTCGAGGGTCGGCCAGTGTTGCTTGACGTCCCCCAGCTTGCCGGCGCCGAGCCATTTGCGAAACGCCTCGGCGCGATCCTTTACAAAACCTTCACGCACCATCCAGTCGGCGAAATGCGGGCGGGCCGGCGCGTTGCCGCTGTCGCCCAGTTCCTGCTGGATCTGCCGCGCGCCGTCGAGCGCATTCGGCATGCCCTTGAGGGCGAGCTTGCGACTTATTTCCTCAGACCGCAGCCAGCGGCCGTCGTGCAACTGCGCAATCGCCTCGACCAACGGCGCGGCGTTGACGTCGAAACCGTAGCCGAGCACGTGAATGGTCGCCCCGCCCCAGGTGCAGGACAACTCGACGCCGTTGACCAGTTGCATGCCCAGCGCCTCGGCGGCCGTGCGCGCTTCGGCGAGGCCTTCGAGAGTGTCGTGATCGGTCAGGGCCAGGACTCGCACGCCGTTCTCGAACGCACGCGCAACCAGTGCCGCAGGCGCCAGGGCGCCATCGGAGGCCGTGCTGTGGCAGTGCAAATCAACATTCACGGGGATGTGTAACCTCAAATCAGCTGGCGCTATCGCGCGCCCATATGTTTGTTATTATGCCGCCACATCCAGCTTCTGGCTCTCACTGTGAAACAATTCATCGATTTCATCCCGCTTCTGCTGTTCTTCATCGTCTACAAACTCGATCCACGCACCGTCGACGTTGCCGGCCATGAACTGACGGTCGGCGGCATTTACAGTGCAACCGCCGTGCTGATCATCAGCTCCCTGGTGGTGTACGGCGCGATCTTCATCAAGCAGCGCAATCTGGAGAAGAGCCAGTGGCTGACGCTGGTCGCCTGCCTCGTGTTCGGCAGCCTGACCCTGGCCTTTCACAGCGAAACCTTCCTGAAATGGAAAGCCCCGGTGGTCAACTGGCTGTTCGCCCTGGCCTTCATCGGCAGCCATTTCATCGGTGACCGCCTGCTGATCAAACGCATCATGGGTCACGCGCTGGCCCTGCCGGATCCGGTCTGGACCCGACTGAACATCGCCTGGATCGGTTTCTTCCTGTTCTGCGGGGCCGCCAACCTGTTCGTCGCCTTCACCTTCCAGGACTACTGGGTGGACTTCAAGGTGTTCGGCAGCCTGGGCTTGACCGTGCTGTTCCTGGTCGCTCAGGGCATCTACCTGTCCCGTCACCTGCACGACGCCGATACCACAACGCCAAAAACCGAGGACTGACATGCTCTACGCCATCATTGCCACCGACGTCGCCAATTCCCTGGAAGCCCGCCTCGCTGCGCGCCCGGCACACCTTGAACGCCTGCAAGTGCTCAAGGGCGAAGGCCGCATCGTACTGGCCGGCCCGCACCCGGCGGTCGATAGCAATGACCCTGGCGCAGCAGGTTTCAGCGGCAGCCTGATCGTTGCCGAATTCGACTCCCTGAGCGCGGCGCAAGCCTGGGCCGATGCCGACCCGTACATCGCCGCCGGCGTCTACGCCAACGTGATCGTCAAGCCGTTCAAGCAAGTCCTGCCGTAACCTCCCCGCCAATACCCCTACGCGATGAACCTTGTCGGTTCATCGCGTTCTCAATCGCTCATTATTCTCGTTTGCCGGCCGACAACCTGCCCAATATCCATTTGGAAACAGGAGTCGCGATGCGCAAGGGTCCGTTGTGTCTGATGTTGGTCACGTTGTCGATCGTGGCGCCCGCCCATGGTGAAGAAAGCAATGAAGGCGGCAGCTCCACACCGCTGTCGTTGAGCGCCGGCAGTCAGATCACCGAGTTACAGCAGCGCCTGAAGGCCAGTGAGCAGCAACGGGAAGAACTGAGCAAACAACTGCAAAGTGCCGACAACACCCGCGAAAGCGCCCAGCTCGCCCGGTTGCGCCAGGAGAACCAGCGTCTGAAGCTGCAACTCAAGGAAGCCCAGGCCAGCCCGCTGCCGCGCCTGCTGACCGAACAGCAGCAATGGTTCGTCACCGGGGCCGGGGTAGCGCTATTGGCGCTGCTCTGCGGTATCTTTGCCAGTGGAGCAAGCCGAAAACGTCGGCAATGGCTAAATTGAGTGAGTCATGAGCGAGCTGTTACTGATTGATGATGACCAGGAGTTGTGCGAACTCCTGAGTAGCTGGCTGAGCCAGGAAGGCTTTCAGGTCCGGGCCTGCCACGATGGTCAGAGCGCCCGCAAGGCGCTGGCCGAAACCGCGCCGGCGGCCGTGGTGCTGGACGTGATGCTGCCCGACGGCAGCGGTCTGGAACTGCTCAAGCAACTGCGCAGCGATCATGCCGACCTGCCGGTGCTGATGCTCTCGGCCCGGGGCGAACCGCTGGACCGGATCCTCGGCCTGGAACTGGGCGCCGACGATTACCTGGCCAAACCCTGCGATCCGCGCGAACTGACCGCCCGCCTGCGCGCCGTGCTGCGCCGCAGTCATCCGGCCGCCGTGTCGACCCAGCTGGAGCTGGGCGACCTGAGCTTCAGCCCGGTGCGCGGCGTGGTCAGCATCGACGAAAAGGAATTCACCCTCACCGTCTCCGAAAGCCGCCTGCTCGAAGCCCTGCTCAAGCAACCGGGCGAGCCGCTGGACAAACAGGAACTGGCGCAGATCGCCCTCGGCCGCAAGCTGACGCTGTACGACCGCAGCCTGGACATGCACGTCAGCAACCTGCGCAAAAAGATCGGCCCGCACCCCGACGGGCGCCCGCGCATCGTCGCCCTGCGCAGCCGTGGCTACTACTACAGCCTCTGATCGTCTGTAAGTTTTGTCAGGTCGGCGCGAAAACGTGTTTACCCAAGCTTTACACAGCGCTGACCGCCGCTGACCTTGATCTCCGTAATCTGTACTCATCCGGAACGTACCGGGAACGAGACAAAGGAGATTCACCATGCGCAAGACTCTTATCGCTCTGATGTTTGCCGCTGCCCTGCCGACCGTCGCCATGGCCATGCCACAGGATGGCGGCCCGATGGGTGGCCCGCTGGACGGCCCGCGCCATGGCGGTCAGATGCACGGCATGCACGGCAAAGGCCCGTACAGCCAGCTGGACCTGTCCCGCGAACAGCGCGAGCAGATCCGCAAGATCATGGGCGAGCAGATGCACGAGCGTAAGCAGACGGTCGACAAATACCTGGAGAAACTCTCGCCAGCCGACCAGAAAGCCATGAAGGACGAGATGGCGGCCAATCACAAGAAAGCCGAATCCGATGTCCGCGCCGTGTTGAAACCGGATCAACAGAAGAAATTCGACGAGATCCAGAAGAAACAGGCCGAGCGTCGCGCCGAATGGGCCGAGTTCAAAGCCTGGAAAGCGCAACAGCCGCAAAAGGCGCAATAATGTTCGGACCCGACGGTTCACGCCGTCGGGTCTTTTTTCACCCAGCCCAATGTGGGAGCGAGCCTGCTCGCGATAGCGTAGTGTCAGACAGCTCAGTCTTGTCTGATACACCGCTATCGCGAGCAGGCTCGCTCCCACAGGTTTGCGCTTGTTTGAGGATTTTCTGTGCGTTCATTGTTCTGGCGTATCCTCGCCAGCTTCTGGCTGGCCATCGCTCTGGTTGCAGGGCTTTCCATTCTGCTGGGGCACATGCTCAACCAGGACGCGTGGATCCTCAGCCGCCATCCGGGCCTCAACACCCTGGCCGCGGAGTGGACGCAGACCTACGAAGCCCAGGGCGAAGATGCCGCCCAGGACATCCTCGAACAGCGCAAGCGCCAATACCACATCGACGTGCAAGTGCTGAACGAAAGCGGCGACCCGGTGGTACGCGGCACCTTCCCCCGTCGCGCGGCCGCCTTCGAGGCGCGGCAGAACAACGATGACCGACGCCTGCCCTGGCGTCGCCTGACCGACGAATTCACCAGCGACAAAAGCGGCGACACCTACCTCTTCATCTACCGCATCCCGCACCCGGAACTCGACGCCTGGCACCGCGAAAGCCTGCTCTGGCCGTTGAGTGCGCTGGGCATTGCGTTGGTAGTGCTGACCCTGTTCAGCCTGCTGGTGACGTTTTCCATCACTCGCCCGCTCAGTCGCCTGCGCGGCGCAGTGCATGACCTCGGCCAGACCACCTATCAACAGAACAGCCTCGCGCAACTGGCCAACCGCCGCGATGAGTTCGGTGTGCTGGCCAACGACTTCAACCGCATGGGCGCGCGCCTGCAAAGTCTGATCGGCAGTCAGCGCCAGTTGCTGCGCGACGTGTCCCACGAGTTGCGTTCACCGCTGGCCCGACTGCGCATCGCGCTGGCACTGGCCGAGCGTGCAAGTCCGGAAGAACGGGAAAAGCTCTGGCCGCGCCTGACTCGCGAGTGCGATCGGCTGGAAGCGCTGATCAGTGAAATTCTGGTGTTGGCGAGGGTCGATGCCGACAACGCCAGCGCCGAAGACGTGGATCTGAATGCCTTGCTCGCCACCCTGCAAAAGGACGCGCAACTCGGTTCGCCGGAGCAGACCGTGCGTCTGGAGGCCGAGCCGGCGCTCAATCTGACAGGCTGGCCGACCATGATCGAACGCGCCGTGGACAACCTGCTGCGCAATGCCCAACGCTTCAACCCGGTGGGGCAGTCGATTGAAATGCAGGCGTCACGTCAGGGTGAGCGGATCGTGGTCAGCGTGCGTGACCATGGGCCGGGGGTGCAGGCCGAGCATCTGAGCCAGTTGGGCGAACCGTTTTATCGAGCGCCGGGGCAGACCGCTGCGGGCCATGGCCTGGGGCTGGCGATAGCCCGGCGGGCGGCGGAGCGGCATGGCGGGACGCTGGTGCTGGCCAATCACCCGCAGGGCGGGTTTGTGGCCAGTCTTGAGTTACCGCTGGAGCCTGGGGCTGTTGTTCAGCCCTGATGGAGTCAGGCTTTACCCGACCAGGCACTGACAAACTCCGCCAGATCAACCTTCTCGGCCACCCGCGGTTCTTTCTGCGGCGTGCCGAGGTAGAGGAACGCAATCACCTCTTCGTCATCCGTCAGGCCCAAACCCTTGGCGACATGTTTCGAATACGCCAGATCACCCGTACGCCACACCGCGCCAATTCCCTGCGCGTAAGCCGCCAATAGAATCCCGTGCGCCGCACAGCCCGCCGCCAGCAGTTGCTCGGCCTTAGGGTATTTGACGTGATCCTGCAATTTGGCGATGACCACGACCACCAGCGGCGCCCGCAGCGGGCCGTTGCGGGCCTTGTCGATCATCGCTTCGGTGACTTCGCCTTCCTGCATTTTTGCAGCTTCGGCCAGCAACTCGCCCATCTGCTCACGCGCCGCGCCTTCGACGGTCAGGAAGCGATACGGCTGCAAATGGCCGTGATCCGGTGCGCGGGTCGCGGCGGCAAACAGCACTTCGCGCTGTTCGGCGGTGGGGGCCGGATCGATCAGTCGTGGAACGGAAACACGGTTGAGCAAAGCGTCGAGAGCCTGCATCGGCCACCTCCTGAAAAAAATGTCCGGCTATTCTAGCTGCAAGTGATCCAGACGCGTCGGTTTACATGCCTTGCACCGCAGGTAGAATGGCGCCCTTCCCACATCAGCCCGAGCGGACTTCATGGCGTTGCCGACCTTACGGATCATTGGTTTCATCATCGGCATCTTCCTGATCACCCTGGCCATCGCCATGGTCGTGCCCATGGCCACCCTGGTGATTTTCGAGCGCACCGGCGATCTGCCGTCGTTCCTCTGGGCGAGCATGATCACCTTCGTCGCCGGCCTCGCGCTGGTGATTCCCGGTCGCCCGGAACACATTCACCTACGCCCCCGGGACATGTACCTGCTGACCGTCAGCAGCTGGCTGGTGGTGTGCATCTTTGCCGCGCTGCCGTTTTTGCTGACTCAGCACATCAGCTACACCGACTCGTTCTTCGAAAGCATGTCCGGCATCACGGCCACCGGGTCGACCGTGCTCAACCATCTGGACGACATGTCCCCCGGCATCCTGATGTGGCGCTCGCTGCTGCACTGGATCGGCGGCATCGGCTTCATCGGCATGGCGGTGGCGATCCTGCCGCTGCTGCGCATCGGCGGCATGCGCCTGTTCCAGACCGAATCCTCGGACCGCTCGGAAAAGGTCATGCCCCGCTCGCACATGGTGGCGCGGCTGATCGTGGCGGCGTACGTCGGCATCACGATTCTCGGCAGCCTCGCGTTCTGGTGGGCCGGGATGAGCCCGTTCGATGCGATCAACCACGCGATGTCGGCGATTTCCACCGGCGGGTTCTCGACCTCCGACCAGTCCCTGGCCAAGTGGACGCAACCGGCGGTGCACTGGGTGGCGGTGGTGGTGATGATTCTCGGCAGCCTGCCGTTCACCCTGTATGTAGCGACACTGCGCGGCAACCGCCGGGCGCTGATCAAGGATCAACAGGTGCAGGGTTTGCTCGGCATGTTGCTGGCGACCTGGCTGGTGCTCGGCACCTGGTACTGGTGGACTACCAACCTGCATTGGCTGGACGCGCTGCGCCATGTCGCGCTGAACGTGACGTCGGTGGTCACTACCACGGGGTTTGCGTTGGGGGACTACAGCCTGTGGGGCAACTTCTCGCTGATGCTGTTCTTCTATCTGGGCTTCGTCGGTGGCTGTTCCGGGTCGACGGCGGGCGGGATCAAGATCTTCCGTTTCCAGGTCGCCTACATTTTGCTCAAGGCCAACCTTAACCAGCTGATTCACCCGCGTGCGGTGATCAAGCAGAAGTACAACGGTCACCGCCTCGACGAAGAGATCGTCCGTTCGATTCTGACCTTTTCGTTCTTCTTCGCCATCACCATCTGCGTGATCGCCCTGCTGCTGTCGCTGTTGGGCGTGGACTGGATGACGGCGTTGACCGGCGCCGCCAGCACCGTGTCCGGCGTCGGCCCAGGCCTGGGCGAGACTATCGGCCCGGCCGGCAACTTCGCCAGCCTGCCGGATGCGGCCAAGTGGATTCTGTCGTTCGGCATGCTGCTCGGCCGACTGGAGATCATTACGGTGTTTGTACTGTGTATTCCGGCGTTCTGGCGTCACTGATCGCGTTCGGCGCTTCCAGCAACCGCGCCCGGTAATCGCCGGGCGTGGTGTCGAACCAGCGGCGGAAGGCGCGGAAGAAATTGCTCGGGTCGGCAAACCCCAGCAGATAGGCAATCTCCAGCAGGGTCATGCTCGGCTGCGCCAGGTATTGCTCGGCGAGTTCGCGGCGAGTGTCGTCGAGCAACTGCTGAAAACTGGTGCCCTCCTCTTGCAAGCGTCGTTGCAAGGTGCGCTGCGACAGATGCAGGGTCTGCGCCACCGCATCGCGCTTGGGTTCGCCTTGCGGCAGCAAGCGGCACAACACCTGACGCGCCTTGTGCGTCACGCGGCTTTCGGAAAACCGCGCCAGATACTCCCCGGCAAACCGGTCGTGCAGCAACGCCATCGCCTCGTTGGCGGTGGGCAGCGGCGCTTCCATGTCGGCGCGTTCGAAGATCAGCGCGTCGTACGGCGCGTTGAACACCAGCGGTGCATGGAAGGCTTGTTTGTAGGGTTCGAGATCATCCGGCTCATCGCCCTGCACCAGCACTTTGCGCGGATGCAGCGTGCGCCCGGTCAGCCAGCCGCACAGCGCCAGCGCGCAGGCCAGCGAAGCTTCGGCACTTTGCCGGGTCGGCGGCAGATGATCGCCATGCACCGTCAGGATCAGCGCATAACCTTCATCGAGCAGGCGAAAACTCAGGTCGGCACTTTCGGCGATGATCCGCTGATAACGCACCAGTCGCTGAAAACCTTCCGCCAGCGTATTGCTGGACATCAGCGCATAGCCCGCAACATGGAACGAAGCCGGCCGCACCACCTTGCCCATGTTCAGGCCGATCGCCGGATTACCGGACAGCTCGACCGCCCGTTGCCAGAGTCGGGTCATGGAATCCTGTGGGAAGCGTGCGTCCGGATCCTCCAGCGCCGCGTAGTCGAGCCCCAGCTGTCTGAACAAAACCCGGCAATCCAGGCCGTCCATTTCCAGTGCTTTGACAATCCCCATCGCCCAGCTTGCAGAAGTCGTTCGTTCGCTCATGGCGTTTTTTCTTGGATGACATGGTGAGCCGCATACTACGGCCGATTTCCCAAGGATAGTAAAGTGGCGCCGATTGTCACTGGCCGACGCCATTGATCACTCTAGACTCAAATAAGCTACCCGCCGAACAACTTGCAATCAGAACAATAACCACAGAGATCGCAGTCGTGGAAACCATCAAGCATTTCAACAGCTTCGCCGAGTTCTATCCGTATTACCTCAGCGAGCACAGCAACAGCACCTGCCGTCGCCTGCATTTCATCGGCACGACGCTGGTGATCTTCATTCTCGCCCTGACCATCGCCAAGGGCGCCTGGCTGCTTTTACTTGCGCTGCCGCTGGCGGGCTACAGCTTTGCCTGGGTCGGCCATTTCTTTTTCGAGAAAAACCGCCCGGCCACCTTCCAGCATCCGTTCTACAGCCTGCTCGGCGACTTCGTCATGTACCGCGACATGATCCTGGGCCGCGTGCCGTTCTAGAAATTCCGACCAAGAGGACTGCCGATGAATGCCACTGCCCGTTTCACCCACATGAAGGACGGCACACAGGACGACTGGGCGATCATTGCGGCGGATTTCAGCGCCTACGCCCGTCAGTTGCCGGGCCGGATCATGGCCCACCTGAAACTGCTCGAAGGCGATTTCGGCGGTTTCCCGGTGGATCGCCTGACCCACTCGCTGCAAACCGCCACCCGCGCCTTTCGCGACGGCCGCGACGAGGAATACGTGGTCTGCGCCCTGCTCCATGACATCGGCGACACCCTCGGTTCGTACAATCACCCGGACATCGCTGCCGCCATCCTCAAGCCATTCGTCAGTGCCGAAAACCTGTGGATGGTGGAGAAGCACGGGATCTTCCAGGGCTACTACTTCTTCCATCACCTGGGCATGGATCGGCACCTGCGCGAGCAATTCAGCGACCATCCGCAGTTTCTGGCGACCGCGGAGTTCTGCGCCAAATATGACGCGGCAGCGTTCGATCCCGAGTACGACACCCTGCCGCTGAGCTTCTTCGAGCCGATGATGGAAAGGCTGTTCGCCCAGCCGAAAAACTCGATCTACAAGGCGGCGATGGAAGAGCACAGCCCGGCCTGATGTTGTCTGCACCGGCCTCTTCGCGGGCAAGCCCGCTCCCACAGGTTTCGCGCCGTACACAGAATCTATGAGCGACGCGGTCACTGTGGGAGCGGGCTTGCCCGCGAAGAGGCCATCGAAACCACCAGAGATCCTAAGCCAGCTCGGCAACCTTCGCCGCTTTCAATTCCGCTTCCCGCGCCTGCGCATCCGCCAGGCGATACAGCTCGATCGTGCCGTCCCAGTGCTCGATCAGCGCCGTGCATGACTCCACCCAATCGCCACAGTTGAGGTAATCCACCTCGCCGACCTTGCGGATCTCGGCGTGGTGAATGTGTCCGCAGACCACGCCGTGCAACTCGCGCTTCACGCATTCGTGGGCGATGGCTTCTTCGAAGTCGCTGATGAAGCTGACCGCGGTCTTCACCTTGTGCTTGAGATAGGCCGACAACGACCAGTAGCCGTAACCGTATTTCGCCCGCCAGTGATTGAGCCAGCGGTTGAGGGTCAGGGTGAATTCATAGGCCGAATCGCCGAGGAACGCGAGCCAGCGGTGATAGCGGGTGATCACGTCGAACTGGTCGCCGTGAATCACCAGCAGATGCCGGCCATCGGCGGTGACGTGCACCGCTTCGTCGACCAACTGGATATTGCCCAGAATCAGCTTTGAATAGCGGCGCAGGAATTCGTCATGGTTGCCGGTGACGTAAATCACCTCGGTGCCGCGCTTGCTCATGGTCAGCAAACGGCGGATCACGTTGGTGTGCGCCTGGGGCCAGTACATGCCGCCACGCAGTTTCCAGCCGTCGATGATGTCACCGACCAGGTAGATCTTGTCGGCGTGATAGCCCTTGAGAAATTGCGACAGATGCTCGGCCTGGCAATCCCGCGTGCCCAGGTGCACGTCGGAGATCCACAGGGTGCGAACCCGTTGTTTACGGCTGGGTCTGGCGAGCTCGGCGCTGGTCATGGGCAACCCTCTGCGATGTTTTCGCCACTCTGCGCGCGCCCGGTTAATCGACCATGACAGGTATGCGTCAGTCGTGTGACAAACGCGTCGCCCCTGCGCCGGTGTAGACTGGCGGCTCGCCCGGAGACCGCCATGCAACCGATCCTGACCCTGCGCCATTACAGCCACGACCTGATCGTCCACAGCCACGATCACGCGCAACTGGTGTTCGGCCTGTCTGGCGCGCTGGATTTCGAAGTCGAAGGGCGTGGCAGTCAGGTATTGCAGCAGAGCTTCGTGGTGATCCCCGCCGGCGCGCATCATGCGTGTGGCAGTCCCAAGGGCAGCCGCTGTCTGGTGCTGGATGTGCCGGACGAGCAATGGCTGGCGCGCTCGCTGGGCGACCACGCCGATGCCAGCCGTCGTCTGCTGGACAACGCCGCGCGGTTGTCGCTGGATGCCGGGCAAGGTCAATTGGTCAACTGGCTGGCGAACAGTCCGGTGGACGACCCGCTGATTGCGCAACAAGGCGCGGTGTTGTTGCTGGCGAGCCTGAACCACGTGCCACCCGCCGAGATCGTCGCGCGCCGCCTGCCCTACGCGGCACTCGACGCGCACATCGAGCAGTACGCGGCCTATCCGCTGCAAGTGGCGGATCTGGCGCGTGTCGCCGGATTGTCCAGCGCCCGGCTGCATGCGCGGTTCGTCGCCGAATGCGGGCAGACACCGATGGACTACATTCGCAGTCGCCGTCTGCACAAAGCCGTGGCGCTGTTGCGCAACACCATGCTGCCCGTCGGTGAAGTGGCCAGCCGTGTTGGCTACAACTCGCAAAGCGCGTTTTCGGCCGCCGTCCTGCGTGAGTTCGGCACCTCTCCTACACAATTGCGACGCGAGGCTGACGACAAAAGTCGATAGCCTGCCGACAGACTTTTCGGCCGTTACACGCTTCAATGTGTGCCTGTAATCGTGTTTGGAAAAAGGACTGCAATGACTCCCCGTACCGCCCTCGGCGCCCTGCATATCGGCGCACTGATGTTCGGCCTGACCGGCGTCTTCGGCAAACTCGCGGCCGCAACGCCCGCCGTCATCGTGTTCGGGCGCGCCGCGTTTGCCGTGCTGGCCCTGGCGTTTTTCGCCCGTTTCGCCCAACAGGGTGGCTGGCAGAAACTGCAAGCCGTCGACTGGCGGCGACTGGCCCTGAGCGGTGTGCTGCTGGCCGGGCACTGGGTGAGCTTCTTCATTGCGGTCAAGGTTGCGGGCGTCGCCATTGCGACCCTGGGTTTCGCCAGTTTCCCGGCCTTCACGGTGATCCTCGAAGGACTGATCTTCCGCGAACGCATCCGCATCAACGAAATCGTGCTGGTGGTGCTGGTCAGTGTCGGACTGGTGCTGGTGACCCCGGCGTTCGATCTGGCCAGCGGCGCGACCACCGGCCTGCTCTGGGCGATCCTGTCCGGCCTGCTGTTTTCCCTGTTGTCCCTGACCAACCGCGCCAGCTCCGGGCGCATCCCGGCGGTGCAGGCGGCGCTGTGCCAGAACGTGGTGGTGGCGCTGTGTCTGCTGCCGGTGGCCGCACCGCAACTGAGCGAAGTGCGGGCCATCGACTGGTTGTGGATCGGTCTGCTCGGGGTGTTCTGCACCGGCGTCGCCCACAGCCTGTTCGTCGCCAGCCTCGCGGTCATCAAGGCGCGTACCGCCGCGGTGGTGTTCGCCATGGAGCCGGTGTACGGGATTACCGTGGCCTGGCTGCTGTTCGATGAAGATCCGACCCTGCGCATGCTGATCGGCGGTGCGCTGATCATCGTCGCCATCGTGGTGTCGAGCCGGATGTCAGGCAGCAACGACAAGAAGACCGTCGCGGCCGAAGCCGCCTCTCACTGAGTACGGTCGTTGTGGCCGAGGTCGCGGTCCGGGTCGATCTGGTCACGCACCCGCTGCTTGAGCACCTTAGCTTCGGGGAAACCGCCGTCGGCCTTGCGTTCCCAGATCTGCACGTCGTTGCAGGTGATGTGGAATATCCCGCCGGTGCCCGGCACCAGTGACACTTTGCCGAGGTCGTCGCCGAAGGTGCTGAGCAGCTCTTGCGCCAGCCACGCGGCGCGCAACAGCCACTGGCATTGCGTGCAATAGGTGATGACGATTTCCGGTTTTGTGACGGTCATGATCGCTGAAACTCCTGAGCCAGAGGGCGCCGCTATAATAGCCGGCTTTATCGCTCGCCCCGAGACTCACGATGCGTCGTCTTCTGATCTGCCTGTTGCTTGGTTTCCTACCCCTGTTCGCTGGTGTCAGCGTCCATGCCAGTGAGGCAACACGCCCGAAAGTCGGCCTGGTGCTGTCCGGCGGCGCGGCCCGTGGCCTGGCGCACATCGGTGTGCTCAAGGCCCTGGAAGAACAAGGCATCAAGATCGATGCGATTGCCGGCACCAGCATGGGCGCGGTGGTCGGCGGGCTGTACGCCTCGGGCTACAAGATCGACGAGCTGGAAAAGCTCGCCCTGACCATCGACTGGCAGCAGGCGCTGTCCGACGCCCCGCCCCGTGAAGACGTACCGTTCCGGCGCAAGCAGGACGACCGCGACTTTCTGGTGAAACAGAAACTGAGCTTTCGCGATGACGGCAGCCTCGGCCTGCCATTGGGCGTGATTCAGGGCCAGAACCTCGCGCTGCTGCTGGAAAGCCTGCTGGCCCATACCAGCGACACCCGGGATTTCGACAAGCTGCCGATCCCGTTCCGCGCCGTCACCACCGACATTGCCAACGGCGAAAAAGTGGTGTTCCGCAAGGGCCACCTGCCCCAGGTGATCCGCGCCAGCATGTCGATCCCGGCGGTGTTCGCCCCGGTCGAACTCGACGGCCGATTGCTGGTGGATGGCGGCATGACCGACAACATTCCCCTCGATGTGGCCCGTGAAATGGGTGTCGACGTGGCCATCGTGGTCGACATCGGTACCCCGCTGCGCAATCGCAAGCAACTGGTGACCGTGGTCGATGTGCTGAACCAGTCGATCACCCTGATGACCCGGCGCAACTCCGAAGAACAACTGGCGACCCTGCATCCCGATGACGTGCTGATCCAGCCGCCACTGGCGAGTTTCGGCGCCACCGATTTCGGTCGCGGCCAGGAGATGATCGACGCCGGCTACCGCGCGACCCAGGCCCTGAACGTGCGCCTCGCGCGCCTCAAACCCGTGCAGTCGCAGGACGCCGAGCTCAACGCCGCCCGCGCACCGGGCCAGCGAACGCCGATCATCACCGCGATCAAGGTCGAGAACGACTCGAAAGTCGGCGATGACGTGATCCGCTACTACATCCGCCAGCACATCGGCGAGCCGCTGGATCTGGGCCGTCTGCAAACCGACATGGGCACCCTGTACGGCCTCGATTACTTCGAGCAGGTGCAATACCGCGTGGTGCACAAAGGCGCGGATCACACGCTGGTGATCAGCGCGCGCGGCAAACGCACCGGAACGGATTACCTACGGGTCGGCCTCAACCTGTCGGACGACATGCGCGGCGACAGCGCCTTCAACCTCGGCGCCAGTTACCGCATGAACGGCATCAACCGGCTCGGCGCGGAATGGCTGACCCGGGCGCAGATCGGCGATAAACAAGAGTTGTACAGCGAGTTCTATCAGCCGCTGGACGTGGGCTCTCGCTACTTCGTCGCACCTTATGCGTCGTTTGCCGCACAGAACGTCGACTCGGTTCTGGACAACGATCCGATCGCCCAGTATCGCGTCGAGCGCTATGGCTTCGGCCTCAACTTTGGCCGGCAGATCGGCAACAGCGGCGAAGTCCGTTTCGGCGTCGGCGAAGCCTGGGGCAAGGCGGATGTGCGGATCGGCGATCAGGATCTGCCGAGCGAAAACTTCAACGAAGGGTTCTATGCGCTGAAGTATTCCTTCGACTCGCTGGACAACGTCTACTACCCCCACGAAGGCGAAGACATTGGCCTGACGCTGGTGCAGTTCGAGCCGAGCCTGGGTTCCGACACGCGCTACCGGCAGTGGGAATTCAAACTGGACAAGGCCATGAGCAGTGGCCCGGATACGCTGATTCTGGGTGGCCGTTACGGCCGCACGCTGGACGATGCCAACGTGGTGACCTCCAGTTTCCTGCTCGGCGGCGCCCGGCAATTGTCCGGTTTCCGCGAGGACGCGATCTCCGGGCAGAACGTCAGTCTGATGCGCGCGGTGTATTACCGCCGCCTCACGCCGCGCTCTTACCTGCCGCTGGACTTCCCGCTGTACGCCGGCGCCTCGCTGGAACGCGGCCGGGCCTGGAACAACGACAATGAGTTCGACAGCGGCTACATCAACGCGGCCAGCGTGTTCATCGGCTTCGATACGCCGCTGGGGCCGTTGAATTTCAGCTATGGCCTGAACGATGCGGATGAACAGGCGGTGTACCTGAACCTCGGGCAGACCTTCTGACGGCAGTCAACGAATCCCCGCCAACAGCGTGCGCGCCGTTTGCCTGAGGGGTTCGTCGGCTTCCTTGAGCAGTTCGTTGAGCAAGGCAATGGCGCTGTCGATATCGCCGTGGTCGATGCAGGTCTGGGCCTGTTCGAGTTTGCCGGCGTTGGCGGTGTCTGAGGGTTCGGGTTCCGGGGCTTGTAGCTCCAGTGGTTCGAGCGAGAGCGACGTGCCGGGATCGCCAAACTCGTTGAGGAAGTCCTCATCCAGCGGCTGCGTTTCCGGTTCGACGATCCATTCCAGCTCGGCGGTTTCGGCGTCGTCGGCCAGGGTTTCCGGCAATTCGAAATCCTGTGGCAGTACCTGCAGATCGGAACCCAGCGTTGATGGCGGCTGTTCAGGTGCTGTGGTGGCCGGGCGAGTTTCCTCAAGATCCCAACTGGAGGCCATCGAGAGTTGATCCAGATTCAGTTCGAAATTGTCTTCGGGTTCCGGCTCCACAGGGGGTTCGATCGGCAGCGCGGCAATCACCGGGGCCGCCGCCACCAAAGGCGCGGCGCTGACCAGTTTCGGGTAGCGGGCGCGAATCTCCTGCAAGCGCTGATCCTCGACCCCGAGCTGGCGCAGACGATTTTCCTGCTCGTCATAGGCCGGGGTGTCGCCCTGCCGCCCCAGCACTTCAAGCAATTGCACGCCGAGGTCGATGCGCTCCGGTTCCCGCTGCAACGCATCACGCAACAAACCGGCGGCCTCGCCCAAGCGTCCGTAGGCCAGATAAATACCGACCGCTTCCAGCACATCGCCGTTGGCGTGTTCCTCGCGATGTTCGACCGCACTGTGAACGGCACTCGGCTGCATCGGTTCGGCGTCGTCGACCAGGGGTTCGTTTCGTACCGGCAGGAACGGTGTCGGCGACTCAGACCCTTGCGCCTGCTGGCGTTGCCGGCGCACATACAGCCCTGCCACCAACAATCCCAGTACCAGCAGCAGTCCGCCAAGCAGCGGCCAGTTGAGTGAATCCTCCTGAGACTCGACCGGGGCAATGACCGGCGCAGGCGCAGGTGCCACGGGCGCTACCGGTGCCGGCGGCGCCTGTTGCACTTCAATCAGCCGGGCCTGCAAATCACCGAGCTGTTTCTTGCCGTCAGCGATCAGCACTTCCTGGGCCTGAAGCTTCACGTTCAATTCATCGATGGTTTTTTGCAGTTGCTGGTTCTGCACAAGGCTCGCCGCCAGTTGCTCGGCCTGGGCGTCGGCGACCGGAGCCGGCGGCTGCACCGGCGCAGCAGGTTTGGCCGGCGTGGTTGCGGACGGCGCCTCGGGGGTCGGGAATTCCGACGATTGCGCACGCGCAGTTGGCTCATCGGTAGTCGGGACAATCCCCGGAGTACCCGGCGGATCGATCAGCACGGTGTATTCGCGCAGCAGGTGGCCATTGGGCTGATCGAGCTGCACGAGGAAATTCAGAAAGGGTTCGTTGACCGGTTTGCTGGACGTCACCCGAATCATGTTGCGATTGCCACGCAGGATCGGAGTGAACTTGAGGTCATTGAGAAAGAACACGCGCTCGATGCCGGCGCGGCCAAACTCGTCCGCCGAGGCCAGACGAACCGCCAGTTCGCTTTCGCCGACGCCCCCGACATCCACCAGAGCGATGTCAGCCTTGAGCGGCTGATTGAGGGCTGAATGCACGGTGATGTCACCGAGCCCCAGCGCCAATGACGCGGTGGACCAGGTGAGAACACCGGCCACCAACAGCGAGTTGGCGCAACGCAGTACCACGTGCCGACTTCCGAGCATGAGCATCCCTTAAATAAGCAAAACCGACTTCTATGCGTTCGCACATCCGGTACGAACACGATATTGCCCAGTAGTTCTTATAGTCTGCCCAGCGCGATCTCTCAAAAAAACGGCACGCGGTTGTGCCTCAAGACTTTTCCAGATTGGCCAGAATGTGCCCGTGAACCCGCATGCAGACCTTCAGATCCGCCTCGTCGACGCCTTCGAACAATTCCTTGCGCAGTTGCGTGGCGATGGTTTCGATCTGTTCGATCAGCGGCAGGGCCGGTGCGCACAGCACGATTTTTTTCGCCCGGCGGTCTTCCATCACGGACTGGCGTTGCACCAGGCCCTGGCTTTCCAGGCTGTCGAGCAGACGGGCCAGGGTCGGCCCTTCGACGCCGACGCTTTGCGCCAGCTCCCGCTGGGTCGGCGCCTCTTCGAAGCGCGCCAGATGCAGCAGCACCAGCCAGCGTGCCTGGGACAAGCCCAGACCGGCCAGCCGGCGATCCAGTTCGGCACGCCAGCCACGCGACATCTGGGCCAATTGCATGCCAAAACGGTGTTGATCGGTTAACGGCATAAAACACTCATGATTAGACTGAACAAATAGAGAAAAACTAATTATTAGTCAGCTAAGCATGACATTTGGCTATAGGCAAGAGGCGTCCTGTACTGAATCGTTACAACCGTATAACGGTTGGCACAAACGCCCTCTTACATTTCAAACTCGGATTGCAGCGCAGCCCGCACGCAGTAAAGCACGCCCTCCGGTACGCGACCGGCAAACAGCTCGGCCACTTCGGCGACCGACGGCAACTCGCCTTCGCCGTCGAGGAACGCATCCTGGACTTCCCCCATCAGGTCTTCCGGCAAATCCAGCGCTTGCTCGAGCGACAGCTGCTGCTTGCCGATGGCTTCGGCGAGCATGGTGTAGACGTTCTTTTCCGAGCACTGCAACTGACCGGAGATCTGCAACGGCGTCATGCCGGCGCGGGCCAGGGTGATCAGTTCGTGGCGCACGTCGGCCACCACTTTCGGCGCCTCGGCCTCGCCGCCGAGCACTTCGAGGAAGGCCTCGCCGTAACGCTCCAGCTTGCGCGCGCCGACGCCGCTGACCCGTGCCATATCCGCCAGCGAGGTCGGCTGGCTGCGGAGCATTTCCAGCAGGGTCGAGTCGGGGAAGATGACATACGGCGGCACGCCATGTTCTTCCGCCAGTTTGCGCCGCAGGGCACGCAACGCTTCCCACTGTTCGCGCTCTTCGCCGCGCACGAGTTGGCTGGCCGGGCTCTTGCTGCCGCTCTTGGCGCTGACTTGCGGCTTGAGGTCGCGGCGCAGCTCCAGGCTCACTTCCCCCTTGAGCAGCGGACGGCAGGTGTCGCTCAGGCGCAGCCCGCCATAACCTTCGTGATCGACATCGGCCAGACCGCGGGCAACCAGCTGACGGAACAGCGAGCGCCATTCGCTCTCGCTCAACGCCTTGCCGACGCCGTACACCGACAGGTGCTGATGGCCGAAGCTGCGGACCTTTTCGTTGTCCTTGCCCAGCAGCACGTCCACCAGATGGCCGACGCCATAACGCTGGCCGGTGCGGTAGATCGCCGACAGCGCCTGACGCGCAGGCTCGGTGGCATCCCAGGTCTGTACACCGTCGGTGCAGTTGTCGCAGTGGCCGCACGGCTCGGGCATGTCTTCGTCGAAGTACGCCAGCAGCGCCTGACGGCGGCAGCGGGTTTCTTCGCAGAGCGAGAGCATGGCGTCGAGCTTGTGCTGCTCCAGACGCTTGTGGCGCTCGTCGCCCTCGGAGTTCTGCAGCATCTGCTTGAGCATCACCACGTCTTGCAGACCGTAGGCCATCCACGCGTCCGCCGGCAGACCGTCACGGCCGCCGCGTCCGGTTTCCTGGTAATACGCCTCAAGGGATTTCGGCAGGTCGAGGTGAGCGACGAAGCGCACGTTGGGTTTGTCGATGCCCATGCCGAACGCCACGGTGGCGACCATGATCAGGCCTTCCTCGTTGAGGAAGCGTTTCTGGTGATAGGCGCGCAGATCGTTGGGCAGACCGGCGTGATACGGCAGCGCCGGGAAGCCCTGCTCGGTGAGAAACGCGGCCACCTCCTCCACCTTCTTGCGCGACAGGCAGTAGACGATGCCGGCATCGCTGCGCCGCTCGGCGAGGAACGCCAGCAACTGCTTGCGCGGCTGCTCCTTGGGCACGATGCGGTAGAAGATGTTCGGCCGGTCGAAGCTTGAGAGGAAGCGCTCGGCGTTCTGCAAATGCAGGCGGGTGACGATCTCTTCGCGGGTGCGTTTGTCGGCGGTGGCGGTCAGGGCGATGCGCGGAACGTCGGGGAACATTTCCGCCAACTGCCCCAGTTGCAGGTATTCCGGGCGGAAGTCATGGCCCCATTGCGATACGCAGTGCGCTTCGTCGATGGCGAACAGCGCGATGTTCAAGCCTTGCAGGAACGACAGCATGCGCGGCTGCACCAGACGCTCCGGCGCCAGATACAGCATTTTCACTTCGCCGCGCTTGATCCGGTTGGCGAGGTCGCGCTGCTGTTCGGCGCTCAGTGTGGAGTTCAACGCGGCGGCGGCCACGCCCAGCTCTTCGAGGGTGGCGACCTGATCGTCCATCAAAGCGATCAGCGGCGAAACCACCACCGCCAGGCCATCGCGCAGCAGCGCCGGCACCTGGAAGCACAGGGACTTGCCGCCGCCGGTCGGCATCAGGACAAGGGCATCACCGCCACTGGCCACGCGCTCAATGATTGCACCCTGACGGCCACGGAAACTGTCGTAGCCGAAGATGTCCTTGAGGACGCGTTGAGCCTGTTCGAGCATAAAAACTCCAAAAATCCACCGAAACATCCCTGCACAGGCTGGTTCAAGACAGCCGAGGCTGCTTTAAACAAAACGTAAGCGCGCATTGCACCGCGCCGTACACAATCAGCTGCGACACCGGCAGGGATCGCAAAGCGCGGCAGTATACCCGAGCCCTCCCCGGCAAAGGGCACCGCCGATAAGATGCTTGTGCGGGCAAATCTGCCGTGCGGCTGGCTTGAGGGCTCAAGAAGGCCTAGAATTCCCGCATTGTTTATTCCCCCAAGGTAGCCCTTTAATGTCCTTCGCCGAGCAACTAACCCGCCTGCAAGTCTTCCTCGACGCCGACGAGCTGCATGAAGAGGCGCTGGACTACGTGGCCGCTCACGGTTACCTGACTGCGCTGTCGATCTGCGCCGACGTGGTCCCGGATCGTGAGTGGATCGACGCCCTGTTCGCCGAAGAGCCGCATTACAGCAGCGAAGCCCAGCGCGAAGAGATCGAAGCCACGCTGATCGGCCTGAAAGCCCACATCGCCCGCCAACTGGCCTCCGATGAAGAATTCGAGCTGCCATGCGAACTGGACCTGGGCGACGACCCGGACGATTCCGAACTGCGCGGCTGGTGCATCGGCTTCATGGAAGGCGTGTTCCTGCGCGAAGCGGCCTGGTTCGAAACCGCCGAAGAAGAAGTCAGCGAAATGCTCCTGCCGATCATGGTCGGTTCGGGCCTGTTCGACGAACAGCCCGAGTTCGAAGACATCGCCAAGGACGCCAACCTGATGGACGACATGATCGTCCAGATCCCGGAAGCCCTGACCGCGCTGTACCTGCTGTGCCAGGCGCCCGACGAAAAACCGGCGATCCTCAAGCCACGTCACCACTAAGATCCGGCCTATGGACAACCCCATAGGCAACCGCCCCCTGATGTTGCGCTACATCCTGCTGGCCATCGGCTGGCTGAGCGTGGCATTGGGGGTGATCGGGATATTCCTGCCTGTTCTCCCCACCACCCCCTTCCTTCTGCTGGCAGCCGCGTGCTTTGCCCGCAGCTCTCCGCGTTTCTATCAATGGCTGGTCGAGCATCCCCGGCTCGGGCCATGGATCCGCGACTACCTCGACGGCAACGGCATTCCGCTCAAAGGCAAGGTCTACGCGATCGGGCTGATGTGGGTGAGCATTCTGTTCTCGTGCTACCTGGTGCCGCTGGTGTGGGCGCGGGGGTTCATGTTGACCAGTGCGGTGCTGGTGACGGTTTATATCTTGCGGCAGAAGACCCTGAATAAATCTTGAAGCATTACGGGATGGCGAACAGGTATTCACCTGTTTTCATTCACAGTAGAATTTGCGCCAAATTGGTTCCCGCAAATACAGCGACTGCCGTAGCCTGGCATCGGTCTACATGGAGGAAAGTCTTTGAAACTGATCAGGCTCGAGCTGGAAAATTACCGCTGCTTTCCTGCACTGACGCTCGAACTGGACCCGCAGCTCACCTTACTGGTTGCGCGTAACGGTCAAGGCAAGACTAGTTTGCTTGATGCTCTCAAGGTGGCGCTGTGGCCCTTTGTGCGCGGTTTTGACTTGGGTAACGCTCCCCTGACCGGCATTCAGCCCGACGATGTTTTTTTACGTCCGGTCAAGACACATCAAATGGAGCCCTCTCTTCCAGCTCGATTGACAGCTCATGCTCATTTCCAGGACACCGAAACTTCGTGGTCGCGCAGTCGAATCAGCATCCGTAAGGGGACGAAAACCCGCAGCGATCCGGGCGCGCGAGCTCTTGAAAACAGAGCTCGCATTCTACAAGGCTGGATCTTTCACAACGTCTTGATGGATGTCAGCGAAACGATCAATCTGCCCGTTCTGGCGTATTACGGTACGAGTCGCCTGTGGAGGGATAACACCCCCACTTCTGATCCCGTCGATAACGCAGAGTTTTCCAGAACCTATGGATATCGGGACAGTCTTGACCCTGCGTCCAATTACAAACAGTTCAGCAAATGGTACACACGAATTTTTCGCAGCTATCGCGAAGAACAAATTCGCAGTCTTGAACGTGGAAAAGCTACTTTCGATGTTAAAGACGATTTTTTGAATCCGGTTTAAAGCAGTCCAATACGCAGTTAACTCGATGCTTGAATCACAAACTGGATGGAGAAATCTGGCCTACAGTAGTGAATTCGCAGATTTGGTGCTGGAACACCCAATACATGGCGTGCTGAAAGTCAGCCAGCTCAGCGACGGTATCCGCAACATTGTTGCCTTGGCAGCCGATATCGCCTATCGCTGCGTAAAGCTGAACCCCCACCTTGGAAGCGCCGCATCATACCAATCAAGGGGCGTGGTTCTGATCGACGAAGTCGATATGCACCTTCATCCCGCGTGGCAACAAACCGTAATACCTGATTTGCTTAACGCATTCCCCAAAATTCAGTTCATCGTCACTACTCACAGTCCTCAGGTCCTCACCTCAGTCCCTGCACATTGCATCCGAGTGTTACAGACCGTATCCGACGAAGGAATCAGGCGCATCACTGTGAGTAATGTAGATCAACAGACTCAAGGAGTAGCTAGCTCCCAGGTACTGGCGCATGTCATGGATATCGACCCGACACCCAACAATGAGCCTGCACGAAACCTGAGTTTGTACAAGGGTTTGATCCAACAAAATCTGCATGAAACAGCAGAAGGATTGGAGCTACGAACGTATCTGGAAAAGCACTTCACAACCCAGCACCCATATATGCTGGATTGCGATCGACTGATCCGTCTTGAAGCCTTCAAGCGCAAGCAACTGACGAAACAGTAAGGACAAAGGAATCGGCCAATGCGAAAGCTTGTTCGAGGTGACAGCCCGCCATGTCTTACCCGCTACAGACATGGCGTGCATAGATGGACTCTTCAATCTCCAACACAGCCCGAACGCGACCAAGTATGGGAGCACCTTCGAGCTATGCAAGACACCCGTTGCGCCTACTGCGACGCAGATATCAGCAACCTCAAACGTGCTCACATCGAGCACTTTCGGCAGAGAGATCGTTACCCACAGGGCACTTTCGACTGGACCAACTTGTTTGGCTCATGCAATCGGGAAGATGCCTGCGGCAAATTCAAAGATGACTGCGGCCCGTATGATCACAATCTCCTGATCAAACCTGACGTAGACGATCCCGATGATTTTTTAATCTTCGTCAAAGATGGCACCATTATTCCACGCGCCGATCTGAATGACCGTGCACGGCGCAGAGCTCTTGAGACGTTGCGCATTTTCAACCTGGATGCCCAAAATGGAGCACTGCGTGCAATGCGGCAGGAGGCCATTCGCCCGCATCTGGACACTGCACATGCAATCATGGAGATGTTTGAAGAGTTCCCTCAAATTGATATTCAGGAGTTCATCGAGGGAGAGATTCAGAAGATTGCACACCTCCCGTTCTCTACATCGATCCGGCACACGCTTTCCGTAAGATCTTGATTAGAGCACTCACCGAGTTCGAAAAGCCCGCCTTCCTGATCAACCGGGAGCGCGGGTTTATCCTTTTCGCGCCTTCGCAAATCCTTGTTGAATAGTGTTGAAAGTTATATCTGTCAGACCACGCAACCTTGCGCCTTTGCCTACGCATCCGCCAGAATCCGCCGGCTTGTGCGCCTTGGGGGCGGGTTCTATTGTTTGGCGGTCGCTGAAAAGCAGCGATCGGGTTTAGCAGCCCGGTTAACTTCAAGGCACGTTGGTGTCGCCAATGTTTTGTCATGGCGGCTGACGTGGGGCACTTCGGTGCGCCGGGATCCTTGAGCCTGGTCTGCTAACCCGCGTTCAGCCGCCACCCCCTTCGTTTAGCAGCGATGGATGACGGCTCCATTTCTCAAGGAGCTTCACCATGATCAAACCAACGCCAAACCCGCCCGAAGTCGATTCGACTTCCCCCTACGAAACCCTCGACTCCAAGAAATTCCACGAAGCCGCCGAGCGCGCGCTCGATCATTACCTCAATCCCCTCCTCCCCCGAAAACCGCTGCTCAAACCCAACACCCGCTACCTCATCGCGCCCGGTATCGACAGCGAAGAACTGCTGGCCGATGCGTGCGAAACCCTGACTTCGGCCAAGACCATGGCCAATGACTTCGCCGGGCTGGTGGATGGCTCGCACCGGCATGTGTTGTTAGGGATTGCGCAGTTGATCATGCTGGGTGAGCTGGCGGTGAATCGGGTGCTGGATAATCTGGAGTTGAAGGCTGATGCGCCTGCTGTAGCCTGAGCAAAGAAAAACCCGCCGTCTGATCGTTCCCACGCTCTGCGTGGGAATGCAGCCCGGGACGCTCTGCGTCCCAAAGAGCGGACGCAGAGCGTCCATTGAGGCATTCCCACGCGGAGCGTGGGAACGATCAAGTGTTTCGAGGTGGGGGCGATCGACGCGCAAAACAAAACCCGCCGTCCCGTTTGATCGGGACGGCGGGTTTTGTCGTTTCAGCGTTCAGATCAAACCGTGTCCACCTTCAACGAATGATCATTCAACATGCCGTTGATGATCGTCGCCGTGTCATGCCCGCTGGCGATCAACCCACCCGCCCCCGGCGTTACACCGTAGTGGCTCGCCAGGTTGACGCCGGCCAGGTCGATGGTCTGGTTCGGCGTGGCGCCGGCCATGGCGCTGACGTCGATGCTGGTCATGACCGAGGCGCCGCTGCCGGTGACGGTGAAGTGCAGGTAGTCATCCAGTGACGCCGACGTGCCGTTTTCACCTTGCAGCAGTTGCGACAGGTCGAGCTTGTCGGTGCCGGGGGTGAAGTCGGTGACGAGGTCGTGGCCGCTGTTGCCCTTGAGCCACTGGAAGGTGTCGGCGCCCGGTCCGCCGGTGAGGGTGTTGTTGCCCATCCCGCCGATCAGCAGGTCATCGCCCCCGCCGCCGTTGAGGATGTCGTTGCCCAGGCCGCCGTTGATCACGTTGTTATTGTTGTCGCCGGTGAGGGTGTCGTTGAAGTTCGAGCCGACGAGGTTTTCGATACCGGTCAGGGTGTCTGTCCCGGCGCCAATGGTGTTTTGCGCACCGAGCAGGCCGAGGTTGACCGTCACCCCGGCAGTCGCGTGGGCATAGCTGGCGGTGTCGATGCCGGTTCCGCCGTCGAGCAGGTCATTGCCCGGGCCGCTGTAGAGCAAGTCGTTGCCGGCGCCGCCGTGCAGTTCGTTGTTGCCGGAGCCTGCGGTGAGCACGTCGTTGCCGTCGCCGGCGTTGATGATGTTGTCGCCGGTGCCGGCCACCAGTACGTCATCGCCCGAGGTGCCAGTGAGGGTGTGGCCGTCTTGATAGCTGATGGTCACGTTCGCCGTGTCGCTGCCGCCGTGGTTGTCGTTGGCGGTGTAGGTGCCGTGGTAGTCCGGGGTGATGTCGTGGGCCCCGGCGTAGTTGAGGGTCATGGTCAGCTGGTAGTTTTCCGCCGCGTTGGCGTTGCTGCCCGTGGTGTTGGTGATGTTGGTGATGTGGATCTGGTAGACGCCGTCGGACGTCGCGGTCAGGGTCTGGCCGTCGGCGAGTGCGATGTAGGCGCCACCGTTGATCGAGTACTCCATGGTGATATGACCGGCCGCCAGGTTGTGGTCCAGGTTGAGGGTTTCGCCCTGGCGCAGGTTGACGGTGATGCGGTCTTCATCGTTGGCGTTGGTGTTGGTCACCGCGCCGAGGTAGCCGCTGACCACCAGCACGGCGGTCATGGTCGCGGCGTTGGCGCTGAACGAATTACGCACGTTGGCCAGGTTCTGGTTGGCGGCGGTGTTGGCGTTGGTGCCGGTGAAGCTGATCGCGCCGGTGCCGGTGAAGTCTGCCGATTTGGAGATCCAGCCGGTGTTGAACGAGGTTGGCGTGGCGTTGAGCGTATCGCCGTTCGGGTCGGTATCGTTGGCCAGCAACAGTTCACCCGGCACCACGATGTTGCCCGACAGCACGTTGGTGATGATGTGATCGTCCGCCGCTACCGGAGGCGCGTTGGGGATCACTTTCACGGTCAGCGTCGAGCTGGCAAGGTCGCCGTCGTTGTCGCTGAGGGTGAAGCCGATGTTCTCGGTGATCACCACGGCGGTGGTTTTCTGCGAGGTGTAGCTGTAGTCGCCGGTATCGAGGTTGACCACCAGGGTGCCGCTGTTGTTGGTGGCGATGCTCAGGGTGTTGTTCACCGTGTTGAACGTGCCGTGGTTGGCGCCGCCGCTGGCGACCAGTGAACCCTGGCCACCGTTGGCTTTCGGGTCATAGGTGTAGGTGGTGCCGTCGACCACAATGGATTTGATGAACCCGCCATCGGCGCCGAACGTGCCGCCCTCGCCGATCAACGAACCGGTGACCGGCGCGCCCTGCACCGTGCCGGACAGCACCGAGTTGAGCTGGTTGAGATCAGTGACCACCACCGCGTTGGTGTTGGTGTGGGTGATGCCGTCGTACGCCAGCGGATCGAGGTTGGCGTTGCTCACGCCGCTACCCAGGCCGATCGCGTAGTTCTTGATGTTGTTGGCATCGAGGAACGCCTTGAGCGTCGCTTCGTCGGCGGTGCCGATGTCACCCTCGTTGGGTTTGCCGTCGGAGAAGAAGTAGCCGACGTTCTGCGCCCCGGTGAGTTTGCCCGAGGTGTTGAACGCGTTGTACATGGTCGCCACGGCCGCGTCGTAGTTGGTGCCGCCGCCCGCGCTGAGGCCGGCCAGTATCGTCTTGGCCGTGGCGACATCGACCCACACCGAAGTGCGGTCAGTGGCGTTGCTGCTGAAGGTGACGAGTTGCACTTTCACATCACCCAGATCGTCGTACTTGTCGAGCAAGGCGCTGATTGCCTGCTTGGCCAGTTCCAGCCGCGACAGGCCCGGCACGCCGGAGGCGTCGGCCATGCTGCCGGAGATGTCGAGGACGATGAGGATGTTGGAGTCGATCTCCACCGCCGCCACCGAACGATCCGAGGTCACCGCTTTGGGCACGTCGTCGACGATGTTGACCACGATGGTGCTGGTGGTGCTGTTGCCCAGCGCATCGGTGGCTTTGTAGGTGAAACTTTCGCTCAGGGTGTTCGGCCCGTCGTTGGCGTTCGGCGTGGTTTTCGGCGCCGAGGTCAGGGTGTAGGTGTAGGTGCCGTCGGCGTTGAGCTGGATCTGCCCGTAAGTCCCGGTGGCGCTGCCGACCAGGGTGTAGGTGATCGCCCCGCTGCCACCGCTGACCGAACCGACCAATGTGCCGGTCGAGGTTTCGCCGGTGTTGCCCGGGTCGCTGCCGGTGACCGTGCCGGGGGCCAGGTCTTGCCCGTCCTTGGTCAGGTCGAGGGCTTTTTCGTAGACGGTCACGTCCTGATCGGTCGAAGCCACGAGTTTGCTGTCGGCGACATTGACGGTGATGGTGGTGGTGCTTTCGTCGCCGTCACTGTCGCGGATGGTGTAGGTGAAAGTGTCGGTGGCGCCCGGCGGGCTCACCGAGTTCGGGTTGCTGTGATAGACCGCGTTGCCGGCCGCATCAAGGGTCAGGTAACCGTAGCTGCCGTTGATGTTGTTGCCGAGGCCACCGATGGCCGAGGTCGCAGTGTTACTGCCGGCGCGCACGCCGACCACGATCGCCGCGCCATCTGCGCCGCTGACATCGTTGCCCAGCACGCTGATGTTGACCGTGCCGCCCTCCGCCACCGAGCCGGTGTCGGGTTTGGCGGTCGGCAGGTCATCGATGATGTTGACGTTGATCTGCCCGGTCGCCGTGCTGCCGTCGGTGTCCGTCGCCACCACGTTGAAGTTCTCGGTGATGCTGTTGGCGCCGTTGGCGTTCGGGTGGGTTTCGTTATCGACCAGGGTGTAGCTGTAACTCACCACGCCGGTAGTCGGGTTGTAACCGGTGATGGTCAGCGTGCTGCCCAGCGGGGTGACGGTCGATTGCGGGAAGCCGGCGGCCACGCCGTTGGTCATCACGGCGATGCCGCCCACGGTCAGGGTTTGCAGACCGTCGAGCGCGGTGACGGTGAAAGTGCCGCTCTGGGTCAATGCCGGGGTGTTGGGGCTGGTGCCGTCGCTGAGGTTTTTCTCATAGACGGTCAGCTCGCCGCCATTCACGTCGAGGCCGTTGAGGACCACCGGATCGTCGTTGTTGTGAATGTTCAGCACCAGATTCGCAGTGCTGGTATCGCCGTCGGCATCGGTCAGGGTGTAGGTGAAGGTCTCGGTGCCGTTGCCACCGCCGTGCAGGTTTTTGAAGTCTGCATCGTTGGTGTTCAGCGTGTAGGTGTACGTGCCGTTGGCGTTCAGCACCAAAGTCCCGTAAGTCCCGGTGAAGGTGCCGGGGGTGATCGGGCCGGCATTCGGGCCGGTCGCCACCACGTCGGCGCCTTGCACGTCGTTGGTCAGCACGTTGCCGTTGAGGGTCAACTGGGTTTCCGACGCGGTGCTGGCGTTGCTGTCGTTGATCGCCTTCGGCACGTCATCGACGATGCTGACCACGATGGTGCTGGTGACGACGTTGCCCAGCGAATCGGTGGCCTGGTAGGTGAAGGTTTCGGTCAGGGTGTTGGCGCCGTCATCGGCGTGCGGGGTGGTGCTGGCCGGTGAGGTCAGGGTGTAGGTGTACGTGCCGTTGGGGTTGAGCACGATCTGCCCGTAGTTGCCGGTGGCGCTGCCGACCAGCGCGTAGCTGATCGCACCGACCGCGCCGGTGACCGAGCCGACCAGCGTGCCGGACGCGGTTTCCCCGGTGCTGGTCGGATCGCTGCCGGTGACCGTGCCAGGGGCCAGGTCTTGCCCGTCCTTGGTCAGGTCGAGGGCTTTTTCGTACACGGTGACGTCGGTGTCGCTGACCGCGCACAGCTTGCTGTTGGAAACGTCGATGGTGATGGTGGTGGTGCTTTCATCACCGTCGGAATCACGCACGGTGTACACGAACACGTCCACCGCACCCGGGCCGCTCACGGTATTCGGGTTGCTGTGATAGACCGCGTTGCCGTTGGCGTCGAGGGTCAGGTAGCCGTAGGTGCCGTTGATGTTGCTGTTGAGGCCGCCGATGGCCGAGGTCGAGGTGTCGGAACCGGCGCGCACGCCCACGACCGCGCCACTGGCTGCCGGGCCGTCAGCGCCGCCGATGTCGTTGTCCAGCACGTTGCCGCTGACGGTGCCGCCCTCCTGCACCGACGTCGCGTCGGGTTTGGCGGTCGGCAGGTCATCGATGATGTTGACGTTGATCTGTCCGGTGGCGGTGCTGCCATCGGTATCGGTCGCCACCACGTTGAAGTTCTCGGTGATGCTGTTGGCGCCGTTGGCGGTCGGATGGGTTTCGTTATCCACCAGGGTGTAGCTGTAGCTGACCACGCCGGTGGCCGGGTCGTATCCGGTGATGGTCAGCGTGCTGCCCAGCGGGGTGACCGCCGATTGCGGGAAGCCGGCCGCGACGCCATTGGTGATCACGGCAATGCCGCCCACGGTCAGGGTTTGCAGACCGTCGAGGGCGGTGACGGTGAAGGTGCCGCTTTGGGTCAGCGCCGGGGTGTTGGGGCTGGTGCCGTCGCTGAGGTTTTTCTCGTAGACGGTGAGTTCACCGCCGTTGACGTCGAGGCCGTTGAGGTAGACCTGATCGTCGTTGTTGTGGATGTTCAGCACCAGGTTGGCGGTGCTGGTATCGCCGTCGGCATCGGTGATGGTGTAGGTGAAGGTTTCAGTGCCGTTGCCGCCGCCGTGCAGGTTTTTGAAGTCTGCATCGTTGGTGTTGAGGGTGTAGGTGTATGTGCCGTTGGCGTTCAATACCAAGGTGCCGTAAGTCCCGGTGAAGGTGCCTGCGGTGATTGGGCCGGCATTCGGGCCGGTCGGTACGCGGTCGGCGCCTTGCACGTCGTTGGTCAGGACGTTGCCGCCCAAGGTGAGGTTGGACTCCGAAGCGGTGCCCGTGTTGCTGTCGTCCACGCCTTTTGGCAGGTC
Source organism: Pseudomonas sp. B21-021 (assembly GCF_024749205.1). Classification (NCBI taxonomy): domain Bacteria; kingdom Pseudomonadati; phylum Pseudomonadota; class Gammaproteobacteria; order Pseudomonadales; family Pseudomonadaceae; genus Pseudomonas; species Pseudomonas sp. B21-021. Next base: position 1,676,492 of record NZ_CP087192.1, on the reverse strand, counting down.
GTCGACGATGTTCACGTCCAGCGTCGCGTTGGCGGTGGTGCCGTTGTCATCGACCACGGTCACGGCGAACTGCTCGTTGAGCACGTTGGCGCCGTTGGCGGTTGGATGCGCTTCGTTGTCGACCAGGGTGTAGCTGTAGCTGACGACGCCGGTTGCCGCGTTGAAGCCGGTAATCGTCAGCGTGCTGCCCAGTGGTGTGACGGTGGATTGCGGGAAGCCTGCGGCAACACCATTGGTGACCACGGCAATGCCGCCGATGGTCAGGGTGGTGACACCATCGAGAGCTGTGATGGTGAAGGTGCCGCTTTGGGTCAGGGCTGGAGCATCAGGGCTGCTGCCGTCACCGAGGTTTTTCTCGTAGACGGTGAGTTCACCACCATTCACGTCGAGGCCGTTGATGATCACCGGATCGTCGTTGTTGTGGATCTGCAGGACGAGGTTCGCGGTGCTGGTGTCGCCGTCGGCATCGGTGATGGTGTAGGTGAAGGTCTCGGTGCCGTTGCCGCCGCCGTGCAGGTTTTTGAAGTCTGCATCGTTGGTGTTGAGGGTGTAGGTGTATGTGCCGTTGGCGTTCAATACCAAGGTGCCGTAAGTCCCGGTGAAGGTGCCTGCGGTGATTGGGCCGGCATTCGGCCCGGTCGGTACGCGGTCGGCGCCTTGCACGTCGTTGGTCAGGACGTTGCCGCCCAAGGTGAGGTTGGACTCCGAAGCGGTGCCCGTGTTGCTGTCGTCCACGCCTTTTGGCAGGTCGTCGACGATGTTCACGTCCAGCGTCGCGTTGGCGGTGGTGCCGTTGTCATCGACCACGGTCACGGCGAACTGCTCGTTGAGCACGTTGGCGCCGTTGGCGGTTGGATGCGCTTCGTTGTCGACCAGGGTGTAGCTGTAGCTGACGACGCCGGTCGCCGCGTTGAAGCCGGTGATGGTCAGCGTGCTGCCCAGTGGCGTGGTCACCGATTGCGGGAAGCCTGCGGCCACACCGTTGGTGACCACGGCGATGCCGCCGATGGTCAGCGTAGTGACGCCATCAAGAGCAGTGATGGTGAAGGTGCCGCTCTGGGTCAGGGCTCCCGAATCCGGGGCGCTGCCGTCGCCGAGGTTTTTCTCGTAGACGGTGAGTTCACCGCCCTCGACGTTCAACCCGTTGATGACCACCGGGTCGTCGTTGTTGTGGATCTGCAAAACGAGGTTCGCGGTGCTGGTGTCGCCGTCGGCATCGCGCAGGGTGTAGGTGAAGGTCTCGGTGCCGCTGCCACCACCGTGCAAGGCTTTGAAGTCGGCATCGCTGGTGTTCAGCGTGTAGGTGTAAGTGCCGTTGGCATTCAGCACCAGGGTGCCGTAAGTGCCGGTGAAGGTGCCACCGACCACCGGGCCACTGTTGGGGCCGACGGGGATCCGGTCGGCGCCCTGGGTGTCGTTCGGCAGCACGTTGCCGGTCAGGGTCAGCAGGGTTTCCGAGACGGTGTTCGGATTTGTGTCATCGACAGCCTTGGGCACGTCGTCGGTGATGTTGACGTCCAGCGTGCCGGTGGCGGTGTCGCCATTGCTGTCGCCGGCGATCACGGTGAATTGTTCGCTGAGGTTATTGGCACCGTCGCCCGCCGCGTGGGTTTCGTTGCCGTTGAGGGTGTAGCTGTAGCTGACCGTGCCGGTGGCCGGGTTGTAGCCGGTGATGGTCAGGGTGTTGCCCAGTTGTGTGGTGATCGATTGCGGGAAACCGATCGGCACGCCACCGACGATCACGTTGATGCCGCCGATGCTCAGGCTGCTCAGGCCGTCCGGCGCCGACACCGTGAAGCTGCCGGTCTGGGTCAGCGCGCCAGGGTTGGCGGCGGAACCGTCGGGCAGATTGGCTTCGTTGAGATTCAATTCGCCACCGGCAACAGACAGCCCGGTGAGTGTGACCGGATTGTTGACTGGCGGTGGTGGTGGAGCGATCGGCGCGGTGTCGTCACCGTTGTCGATCACCGCGTTGTGGCGTTCTTCGGGAAACTCGGGAATGCCATTGAAACCGGCGGTGGGGAAACCGATGACCGGATCGACCCGGCCCGCCACTTCGGTCAGCAATACAAAACTGTGGCCGCCGCCCAGGCCACCTGGCGCGCCACCGGTTGCTCCGGGGCCGGCCGCTGTCGCTTCGGCGGTTTTGGTCGGGTCATCGCCGGCGGCAATGGCTTTCTGGATCTGTTCGACGTCGGTCAGTTGCGACTCGCTCGGGGTCACCGCTTCCGGAGCATTGACGTGGGCGGCCTGATCGGCGAGCAACTGGCCGGTCATGGTCAGGCTGCTGTCCCGACCGAGGGTCAGCTCCTGGCCATTTTGCAGATGGACGGCAACCGCGCCCTCCGCCCCGGTGATCAATTGATCCCCTGCAAACAGCCGATCGCCTTCGACCAATGGGCGGCGAATGCCGTCTGCCGATTGAGCGAAAACCTGACCAATGACTTTAGTGACGATCCCGATGAGCGTTGCCATGTGCATTCCTCCGCTGCCGACCACCGTCGGCGCTGGTTCGCGAAGCAGCCCATGGCTCAAGCGGGTTGTCGGGGCGACGCTCGCACCTCGACAGTTCGTTTCGCAGGTTGCGCAAATCCAGAAACTCCAGCGCCATCAAGCACTTGGAATCTCTGTTCGATGCAGCAGGCCCACTAACGCTACGTAACGGTGGTGAATCACCCGAGTGACAAAAAAATGTCGCTCATCAGCCGCTACGCGTCCCTCCCCTTTAGCAGTACTTCGCCGTATGTCGCAAAGTGAGTGGAACTTTCCTCAAGCCTTTCTGTGCTCCCTAAAGCTCATAAAACAAAGGCTTTCGAGTGGAACAATGTGCTGGATTTGGCGAACCGCATAAGTTTTTTTTGGCATAACCCATATGAAAATTTTTTCTTAGCTACGCTTCAGGATGTTCTTAGCTCTGTTGTTACAGGCATGAAACGCTTTCTACTAAAAATATCGTCAATAAATTGGCGACAGCGGAACACCATCAGGACTCAGGGAGATGCACCCATGCGCGTACTAACCCCCCTCTGCAGCGCGGTTTTGCTGGCCATGGCTTGCACTTCCCAAGCCCAGGCCATGAACCTCACCGAAGCGATCCAGAGCACCATCGCCACCCACCCGGAACTTGCCTCGCGCGTGGACGCGCGCCTGTCAGCTGATGAACAGGTGAAAGTCGCCAAGGGCGGCTTCTATCCGTCGGTGGATCTGAACGCTGCTTACGGGCGCGGTTACACCGACAACACCAACACCCGGGCCTTCGGTAATCACCACACCGAAATCCTCAATTACACCCAGTCCGAGTTGCGTCTGCGGCAGATGCTGTTCGACGGTTTCAACACTGCCAACGAAGTCGAGCGCACCAAGGGCGTTTCCAACTCGCGCGCCTATTACGCGCAAGGCACCGCCCAGGACCTGGCCCTGCGCACCATCGAGGTCTACCTCGAAGTGCTCAAGCGCCGTGAACTGGTGACCCTGGCCAGGAACAACCTGCAGGCACACTTGCGCGTCAACGATCAGATCGGCCTGCGCACCGAGCGCGGCGTGGGCAGCACCGCCGACTCCGATCAGTCGGTCGCCCGTAAGGCGCTGGCACAGAACAACCTCGACACCGCCGAAGTCGATCTGGCCGACGCCGAGTCGAACTTCTACAGCGTGGTCGGGCGTATGCCGGATGAACTGGAAACCCCCGCATCGACCCGTGGCGAGTTGCCCGCCACCCTGCCCGAAGCCCAGCAGAGCATGGTCGAGAACAACCCGTACCTGAAATCCGCCCAGGCTGACGTGCAATCGGCCGAGAGCCAGTACGAAGTCGCCAAGTCGCCGTTCTACCCACGCTTCGATGCGGAGGCGGCAGTCGGCGCCAACAACAACGTGCAGGGCGACGAGGGCCACGACAACGAATGGCGGGTCGGTGTGGTGATGAACTACAACCTGTTCCGTGGCGGCAGCGACAAGGCACGACTGGCCTCCGACGCGCACCAGATCAACCAGGCGATGGACATCCGCAACAACGCCCTGCGCCAGCTCAACGAGAACATTCACCTGGCCTGGAACGCCATGGTCAACGCCAAGAAACAGACCCCGACCGCCCGCGAATACGCCGAAACCACCAAGCGTGTGCGCGCCGCGTATCAGGACCAGTTCGGCCTCGGCCAGCGCACCCTGCTCGACCTGCTCGACAGTGAGAACGAGCTGTACAACGCCAACCGTCGCTACACCGAAATCCGCTACACCGAGGAATATTCGATGTACCGCGTGCTGGCGAACATGGGCCAGTTGTTAAACAAACAGCGGGTCGTGCTGCCGGCCGATGCGATTGCCGCGACCGAGGTGAAGAACGAAGCACGCTTGCCAGAGCTGAAATAACCACGCTGCCGGAGCTGTCGAAAGCTGTGATCTGATCGTTCCCACGCTCTGCGTGGGAATGCAGCCCGTGACGCTCCGCGTCACTGGACGCTGAGCGTCCCTAGAGGCATTCCCACGCGGACGGTTCGACGCCTCGACGTGGGAACGATCAACTGAAGTAGTGCCAGGGGAGCGATCAATATGACCAGCATGCAACCCGGTAACACCGGGATCGATCCGCGGCTGAGTTTCGATGACCCGTTGCTCGACGGTCTGTTGATCCTCTGCAAACTGCATGGCGCGACGGTCAGTCGCGCCAGCCTGAGCGCCGGGCTGCCCCTGGACAAACAACGCCTGAGCCTGGACCTGCTGCCCCGCGCCGCAGCCCGGGCCGGGTTGCAGGCGCGCTTGCTGCGCCGGGAACTCAAAGACATTTCACCGCTGAACCTGCCGGTGCTGTTGCTGTTGGGCAACGGGCGCACGGCGGTGCTGCGGCGGTTTGCCGAAGACGGCAAGGCGCTGATCCTGCCCAGTGAAGCCGACGGCGGCGAGCAATGGGTCAGCCGTGAAGAGCTCACCGAACACTACAGCGGCCAGGCCCTGTTCGCCCGGCCACGGCATGAACTGGAAGACCTGCGTTCACCGTTGGTGCCACGGGTGCAAGCGTGGTTTCGCGACACCCTGAAGCTGTCGAAATGGCTGTACAGCGACGCGATCCTCGCCAGTTTCCTGATCAACCTGCTGGGCCTGATGGTGCCGCTGTTTGTCATGCAGACCTACGACCGCGTGGTGCCCAATCAGGCCACGTCGACGCTGTGGGTGCTGTCGATCGGATTGTTGATCGGCACCGGTTTCGAACTGGTGCTGCGAGTGGTGCGCGCGCACTTACTGGACACCGCCGGCAAGAAAACCGATGTGATCCTTTCCGCGACTTTATTCGAGCGCATCACCGGCATGTCGATGAAGGCCCGGCCGGCGACCATCGGCGGATTCGCCCAGAGCATTCACGACTTTCAGGGCCTGCGGGAATTTCTCACCGCCGTGACCCTGACCAGCCTGATCGACCTGCCTTTCGTGGTGTTGATGCTGGTGGTGATCGGCCTGCTCGGTGGCTGGCTGGTGGTGATTCCGCTGCTGGCGTTTCCGATCACGATCGTGTTCGCGATGATCATTCAGGCCCGCCTGCGCGACACCGTGCAGAAAAGCCTGAGCCTCGGCGCCGAGCGCCAGGCGTTGCTGATCGAAACCCTCGGCGGCCTGGAAACCCTCAAGGCGTGCAGCGCCGAAAGCGAGCGCCAGCACAAATGGGAAAGCACCCATGGCGCCCTCACCCGCCTCGACAGCCACGCCCGTAATCTCTCGGCGCTGGCCACCAACGGCACGCTGTTCATCCAGCAGTTTTCGGGGATGGCGACGATTGTGGCCGGGGTCTACAGCATCATCGCCGGCAACCTAAGTGTCGGCGCGCTGGTGGCCAGTTACATGCTCGGCAGCCGCGTGCTCGCGCCACTGGGCCAGATCGCCGGGTTGATTACCCGCTACCAGCAAGCGCAACTGACCATGAAAAGCACCGACGCGCTGATGTCCCTGCCTCAGGAGCGCGACGGTAAACAACGGCCACTGGAACGCACGCAACTGCAAGGCGCGCTGGACGCCAACGCCGTGACTTTCCATTACAACGGCCAGAATGCGCCGGCCCTGAGCAACGTCAGTTTCAGCGTCAAACCCGGCGAGCGGATCGGCATCATCGGCCGCAGCGGCTCGGGCAAAAGTACGTTGGCGCGACTGGTGATGGGCTTCTACGAACCGGAAGAAGGCCAGTTGCTGCTCGACGGCCTCGACCTGCGGCAACTGGATGTCGCCGACCTGCGCCAGCAGATCGGTTACGTCGCCCATGACCTGCCGCTGCTGGCCGGCAGCCTGCGTGACAACCTGACCCTCGGCGCCCGCTATATCAGCGATTCACGGATGCTTGAAGTGGCCGAACTGACCGGCGTCACCGAGCTCGCCCGCCAGCACCCGCAAGGCTTCGACCGGCCGGTGGGCGAGCGCGGGCAACTGCTCTCCGGTGGCCAGCGCCAAGCCGTGTTGCTGGCACGGGCGCTGTTGCTCGACCCGCCGATCATGCTGCTCGACGAACCCACCAGCGCCATGGACAACAGCAGCGAAGACGTCCTGCGCCAGAAGCTGCACGGCTGGGTGCAGGGCAAAACCTTGCTGCTGGTCACCCACCGCACCTCGATGCTGAGCCTGGTGGACAGGTTGCTGGTACTGGACAACGGCCGGATCGTCGCCGACGGTCCGAAAGAAGCGGTCATCGATGCACTGCGCAAGGGCCGGGTCGGCTCGGCAGCGGTCTAGGAGTTGCCCCATGTCTGCTTCCTCCTCTTCAAAACCGCGCGGCTACTTCGACAGTTTCGGTAAAAGCGCCGAAGCCGAATTCATGCCGGAAACCGCCGGCGCCTCGTTGCAGGATTCGCCGCGCTGGTCGCGCATCACCGTGTGGCTGGCGGCGGCGCTGCTGATCAGCGCGCTGGTCTGGGCCAAGTTCGCCGTGCTTCAGGAAGTGACCATGGGCGAAGGCAAGGCGATTCCGTCGAGCAAGGTTCAGGTGATCCAGAACCTCGAAGGCGGGATCGTCACCGAGATCTTCGTGCGTGAAGGGCAAATGGTCAGCAAGGGCGACACCTTGCTGCGTCTGGATGACACGCGGTTTCTGTCGAACAAGGGTGAGAGCGAGGCTGATCGTTATGCGCTGACCGCGCAGGTCGAACGCTTGTCCGCCGAAGCCGAAGGCCGGCCGTTCAAGCTCTCGGACGAGGTGATCGCCAAGGCCCCGCAAGTCGCCGAGGACGAGCGCTCGCTGTACGAGCAGCGGCAACGGCGACTGGCCAGCGAGCAACGCACCCTCAGCGAACAGCTGCGGCAGAAGGCACAGGAGCTGGCGGAGTTTCGGTCGAAACAGGGGCAATACAGTTCGAGCCTGGCGCTGCTGCAACAGGAAATGAACATGTCGGAACCGCTGGTGAAAACCGGCGCGGTATCGCCTGTGGAGATCCTCCGTCTACGCCGTAGCGCAGTGGAAATTCGTGGCTCGTTGAATGCCACGACGCTCGCCATTCCCCGGGCCGAATCGGCGATCAACGAGATCAAGAGCAAGATCGACGAATCGGAACAGACCTTCCGCTCCGAAGCGGCCAAAGAGCTGAACGAGAAACGCACCGACCTGTCGAAAATCACCGCGTCGAGCATCGCCATCGACGACCGCGTCAGCCGCACCACTGTGACTTCGCCGGTGCGCGGGGTGATCAAGCAGATGAAGGTCAACACCATCGGCGGCGTGGTGCAGCCGGGCAGCGACATGGTGGAAATCGTGCCGCTGGAAGACAACCTGTTGATCGAAGCCAAGGTCCGGCCGCAGGACGTGGCGTTCCTGCATCCGGGTCAGAAAGCCATGGTCAAGTTCAGCGCCTACGACTACACGATCTACGGCGGACTCAGCGCCAAGCTTGAGCTGATCGGCGCCGACACCATCACCGACGACAAGGGCAACAGCTTCTACCTGATCCAGGTGCGAACCGACAAAAACCATTTGGGCGGGGATGTGAAACCGTTGCTGATCATTCCGGGGATGGTGGCGACGGTGGACATCATTACCGGGGAGAAAAGCGTGCTGGATTACCTGCTCAAACCGGTGCTGAAGGCCCGGACCGAGGCGATGCGCGAGCGCTAGTGATTGATCGCTCTCACGTTGATCGTTCCCACGCTCTGCGTGGGAATGCATCCAGTGACGCTCTGCGTCACCGTCGCGAAGGGACGCGGAGCGTCCCGGGCGGCATTCCCACGCGGAGCGTGGGAACGATCAGGCGATCAGTATCAGTCCGATCAGCCTCCGTGATTCTTCTGGAAAGTCTCTTCCCCCATCGCCGCAATCTGCCCTTCAATCAACGCCTCGAACGGCTTGAGCAACGGCTCGAAAGAGACCGGCGCTTCCAGCGTCTGCAACGCCTGAACAATCGCCTCGATCGTCGACAACGCCCCCGGCCCCGGTGCCTTGCGCAGCCGATACCGGGAAACCCCACCCTCGGCCAAAGTCACTCGTGGCAACGCCGCCAGCAGCGGATTGAGGTGCAGCATCTTGCGCGCCTTGCGCCACGTGCCATCCGGCACCACCAGCAACAGCGGCTCATCCGATGCGGCGTAAGCCTGCATCGGCTGCGCATCCTCCGCCGGAAACAGCAAACGCGCCCGATACCCCGGTCGGTTCAGCAGCGCGGGCAGATCCTCGAACACTTCACCGACGATCAGCTCGGCATTGTTCAAACCGAGCGCCGCCAGCCGTGCCGTGTTGAGCGCATGATTGACCTCGCTCGGGTGCTGCAACAGCAACACCCGGGTGCGGCTGTCGAGGCTGGGGATCAGCGGGCAAAGGCAGTGGGTTTGTGGGCGCAGGCAGCGCGGGCATTGGGGTCTGGACATTGTCTTATGCCTGATTGAGCTGCGCTTTGAGCAGGTCGCGGAAAGTCTGGATCAGCGGCTCGCGGCTGCGGCCACGGCGCATGATCATGGAAAACGGCGCCTGATAACCGAAGGTCGCCGGCAGCAGCACCCGCAAATCGCCCTTGTCGGCCCAGGCCTGGGCGTAGTGCTCCGGCAGGTAACCGATGTAGGCGCCGGACAGCACCAGAATCAGCTGCGCTTCCATACTTTCCACGGTCGCAGCGCTGTGCTTGAAACCGTGACGCGCCAGTTCGGCCTGGCTCCAGTAACCGCGTCCGACCATGCGTTGCTGGGTGATGACCTGCTCGGGAATCCGCCGTTCGTTGAACAACGGGTGACGGCTGCTGCAATACAGCCAGTGCTGCTCGCGGTACAGCGGCATGTACACCAGACCGCTCATGCGCGTGGAGAACGCGCCAATGGCCAGATCGAGTCGGTTGTCCTGCACGCCGAGTTGCAGTTCATACGGGCTCATCACCGACAAATGCAAATGCACCGCCGGATGTTCCTGGCTGTAGGCGCCGATGGCTTCGGCGAACGGCAGGGCCTTGTCGCTGACTGTGGAGTCGATCACCCCAAGGTTGAGCGTGCCACGCAGTTCACCCTTGAGTGCTGCGGCGTATTGCTCGAAGCCTTCGAGCTCGGCCAGCAGGCGCAGGGTTTCCTGATGGAACAGCTCGCCCTTGCTGGTCAGGCTGAAACCACCGCGCCCGCGATGGCACAGCACCAGACCCAGCGCGGCTTCGAGCTGGCTCATGTAGGTGCTGATCGCCGAGGTCGACAGGTTGAGTTCCTGCTGCGCGTTGGCAAACCCCTGATGGCGCACGACGCTGACGAAGATGCGCAAAAGTTTCAGGTCGGGTAAAGCGTTGGCCATGTCTACTCCAAGGATCGTTCCCCATAGATCGTTCCCACGCTCTGCGTGGGAATGCCGCCTTGGACGCTCTGCGTCCGCTTCACGGCTGTGACGCGGAGCGTCACGGGATGCATTCCCACGCGGACGGTTCGACGCCTCGACGTGGGAACGATCAGCGAGAAGTCTATCCATCTCCCTCTCATTAGTTTAGAAATTTCTGAACTAAGTATTTGCCCGTAGCGATTCTTCCGCCGCACTACATTTCGCAGAATCGGCCCACAGCGGTGCCCGTGACCTTGCGAATACGGTGCGCCGACATAAATAAAACAAAGACGATGAGGCCCTACCCGTGGACAAGATTCTTCACCAACCACTGGGCGGCAACGAAATGCCGCGCTTCGGCGGCATCGCCACCATGCTCCGACTCCCCCATGTACCGACCGCTGCCGGCCTGGACGCTGCCTTCGTTGGCGTGCCACTGGACATCGGTACTTCGCTGCGCCCCGGCACCCGCTTCGGGCCGCGCGACATCCGCACCGAATCGGTAATGATCCGCCCGTACAACATGGCCACCGGCGCTGCGCCGTTCGACTCGCTGTCGGTTGCCGACATCGGTGACGTGGCGATCAACACCTTCAACCTGCTCGACGCCGTGCGCATCATCGAAGAAGCCTACGACAACATCCTCGAGCACAACGTGATCCCGATGACCCTGGGTGGCGACCACACCATCACCCTGCCGATCCTGCGTGCGATCCACAAAAAGCACGGCAAGGTCGGTCTGGTGCACATCGATGCCCACGCTGACGTCAACGATCACATGTTCGGCGAGAAGATCGCCCACGGTACGACCTTCCGTCGCGCCGTCGAAGAAGGTCTCCTGGACTGCGACCGCGTGGTGCAGATTGGCCTGCGTGCGCAGGGTTACACCGCTGACGACTTCAACTGGAGCCGCGATCAGGGCTTCCGCGTGGTGCAGGCCGAAGAGTGCTGGCACAAGTCGCTGGCACCGCTGATGGCCGAAGTGCGCGAGAAAGTCGGTGGCGGCCCGGTGTACCTGAGTTTTGACATCGACGGCATCGACCCGGCCTGGGCGCCAGGCACCGGCACCCCGGAAATCGGTGGTCTGACGACCATTCAGGCGATTGAAATCGTTCGCGGCTGCCAGGGCCTCGACCTGATCGGCTGCGATCTGGTAGAAGTCTCGCCCGCTTATGACACCACCGGCAACACCTCGCTGCTGGCCGCCAATCTGCTGTACGAAATGCTCTGCGTACTGCCAGGCGTGGTCCACCGCTGAGGGTCGGGTCATGAACGAACGTGATGAGGTTCTGAAAGCGGCCGCCGATCTGGTGTCCGCCTTCGCCCGCAACGATCGCGAAGCCTACTTCGGTGCATTCAGCAGCGACGCGAGCTTCGTGTTCTACACCCTCGAACAGCCCCTGCTGTCGCGCGATGCCTATCAGGCGTTGTGGGACAGCTGGCGCGCCGAGGATGGCTTCGAGGTGCTGTCCTGCACCTCGAGCAACGCCTTCGTCAGCCTGCAGGGTGACGTGGCGATTTTCATCCATGACGTGGCCACCGAGCTGCGCATGCAAGGGGAGCAACACTTCAGCCAGGAGCGCGAGACGATTGTTTTCAGAAAACAAGCGTCGAGCCTAGAACAACAAGGCCATTGGCTGGCCTGCCACGAACATTTGTCCGCAATGCCGGAAGGGCTGCCATCCCCTTAGCCAAGACAGGTGACGCTCACGCACGATGAGCGCGCCTTTATGATCGGAGCAGATCATGAATAACAACAACAAAGACCAAAGCCTTACGCAGATTGAAACCCACGGGGTCGAACAGATCCCGGACAACGAACGCACCGCCGGTCCCGTGGATTTGTTCCGCATGATCTTTGGCGGCGCGAACACCTTTGCCACCGCCGTACTCGGCAGTTTCCCGGTGCTGTTCGGCCTGTCCTTTCAGGCGGGCGTCTGGGCGATTGTCTCGGGCGTGCTGCTTGGCTCGCTGATCCTTGCACCGATGGGCCTGTTCGGCCCGCTCAACGGCACCAACAATGCCGTGTCGTCCGGTGCACACTTCGGCGTGCACGGGCGGATCGTCGGTTCGTTCCTGTCGCTGCTGACCGCCATCGCCTTCTTCTCGCTCTCGGTGTGGAGTTCGGGAGATGCGTTGATCGGTGGTGCGAAACGCCTGATCGGCCTGCCGGAAACCGACCTGACCCTGGGCCTGGCCTACGGTCTGTTCGCAATTCTGGTGCTGACCGTGTGCATCTACGGCTTCCGCTTCCTGCTGTGGGTGAACAAGGTCGCGGTGTGGAGCGCAAGCCTGCTGTTCCTGCTGGGCATCTTCGCTTTCGCCGGTCCTTTCGATTCGCACTACGCCGGTACTGTCAGCCTCGGCCAGCCGGGCTTCTGGGCCGCGTTCATCGGCGCCGCGCTGGTGGCCATGAGCAACCCTATTTCCTTCGGCGCGTTCCTCGGCGACTGGGCCCGCTATATCCCGCGTGAAACCTCGCGTCAGCGGATCATGGCGGCGGTGGTGCTCTCGCAGATCGCCACCTTCATCCCGTTCCTGTTCGGCCTGACCACCGCGACCATCGTGGCGATCCAGGCACCGGACTACATCGCAGCCAACAACTACGTCGGCGGTCTGCTGGCGGTGTCGCCGAGCTGGTTCTTCCTGCCGGTGTGCCTGATTGCAGTGATTGGCGGCATGTCCACCGGCACCACCTCGCTGTATGGCACCGGGCTGGACATGTCGAGCGTGTTCCCTCGCCTGCTGTCGCGAGTGAAGGCGACGCTGCTGATCGGCGTGCTGTCGATTGCCTTCATCTTCATCGGGCGCTTCGCGGCGAACCTGGTACAGAGCGTGTCGACCTTCGCCGTGCTGATCATCACCTGCACCACTCCGTGGATGGTGATCATGATCATCGGCCTGGTGGTGCGTCGCGGCTTCTACTGCCCGGACGACCTGCAAGTGTTCACTCGCGGCGAACAAGGCGGACGCTACTGGTTCAGCCACGGCTGGAACTGGCGCGGCCTGGGCGCGTGGATCCCGAGCGCAGCGGTCGGCCTGTGCTTCGTCAACCTGCCGGGGCAGTTCGTTGGTCCACTCGGTGAGTTGGCCGGCGGCATCGACATCAGCCTGCTGGTGACCCTCGGTCTGGCCTCGGTGATGTACCTGATGCTGCTGAGCCTGTTCCCGGAACCGGCGCTGGTCTACGGCCCGAAGGATCCCCGGAGCAAAGGCGCGCATGCGCCGGCTGAAGCGGCGCTGCGTCAGGCCGCCTGATTAACCCTGTGGGAGCGGGCTTGCCCGCGAATGCGATCTGTCAGTCACATCACTTTTGAATGTGCCGACGCCTTCGCGAGCAAGCCCGCTCCCACAAGGGCAGCCTCATAGAACCAATTTTGTTTCACCATAAAAAAGACAATCGGAGACACGCCATCATGGCTTTGGATTTATTCGTCGTCCTCATCTACGCCGCCGGCATGCTCTTGCTCGGCTACTTTGGCATGCGCAAGGCCAAGACCAACGAGGACTTCCTGGTCGCCGGGCGTAACCTCGGCCCGAGCCTGTACATGGGCACCATGGCCGCGACCGTTCTCGGTGGCGCGTCCACCGTCGGCACCGTCCGCCTCGGCTACGTGCACGGCATTTCCGGTTTCTGGCTGTGCGCGGCACTGGGTTGCGGCATCGTCGCGCTGAACCTGTTCCTGGCCAAGCCGCTGCTGAAACTGAAGATCTACACCGTTACCCAGGTCCTGGAAAAACGCTACAACCCGATGGCCCGCTCGGCGAGCGCGGCGATCATGCTGGCCTACGCACTGATGATCGGCGTGACCTCGATCCTCGCCATCGGCACCGTGCTGCAAGTGCTGTTCGGCCTGCCGTTCTGGATCTCGGTACTGCTCGGCGGTGGCGTGGTCGTGGTGTACTCGGCCATCGGCGGCATGTGGTCGCTGACCCTGACCGACATCGTCCAGTTCATCATCAAGACCGTCGGCCTGATGTTCATCCTGTTGCCAATCTGCCTGTACCGCGTTGGCGGCTGGGACGAGCTGGTGCTGAAACTGCCGGCCACCGCCTTCAGCTTCACCACCATCGGCTGGGACACGATCATCACCTACTTCATGATCTACTTCTTCGGCATCCTGATCGGTCAGGACATCTGGCAACGGGTGTTCACCGTCAAGAACGAAAAAGTCGCTCAGTACGCCGGTAGCTTCGCGGGCATCTACTGCATCCTCTACGGCCTGGCCTGCGCCCTGATCGGCATGGCGGCGCACGTACTGATCCCGGATCTGGACAACGTCAACAATGCCTTCGCCGCGATCGTCAAACTGTCGCTGCCGGACGGTATCCGTGGTCTGGTGATCGCCGCTGCCTTGGCCGCGATGATGTCCACCGCCAGCGCCGGCCTGCTCGCCGCCGCCACCACCCTGACCGAAGACCTCCTGCCGAAACTGCGTGGCGGCAAACAGTCGAGCCTGGGTGTGAACCGTCTGTTCACCCTGCTGACCGGCATCGTGGTGCTGGGCATCGCGCTGGTGGTCAACGACGTGATCAGCGCCCTGACCCTCGCTTACAACCTGTTGGTGGGCGGCATGCTGATCCCGCTGATCGGTGCGATCTTCTGGAAACGCGCGACCACTGCCGGCGCCATCGCCAGCATGGGCCTGGGTTTCGCCACCGCCCTGCTGTTCATGTTCAAGGATGGTCTGGATGCCAACACGCCGATCTACTACAGCCTGGCTGTGGGTCTGGTGAGCTTTGTGGTGGTCAGCCTGATTTCCCGTCGCCCAAACGTGGTGGCCAGCGCGATCTAAGCTGAACACAACGACTTGATGCTTTCTTCGGCGGGTGTGGCGTCGGTTGCCACACCCGTTTTTTTCGTCTCAAGGAAAGTGCTTATGAAGATTGTTTCTCGCGATCAGTGGTTCGAAGTGCAAACCCTGAGCGACGGCATTCGGCTGATTCACGAGCCGTTCATCCGCCCGTTCTACCGCTGCAACCTGTGGCACGTTCAGGGGCGGGACAAGGATCTGCTGCTCGACAGCGGTTCCGGGCTGGTGAGTCTGCGCGAGCAACTGCCGTGGCTGACCGAACGGCCGCTGGTGGCGGTGGCCAGTCATTGCCATTTCGACCACATCGCCGGGCATCACGAATTTGCCGAACGGCTGGTCCATCCCGCCGAGGCGGACATTCTGGCAGCGCCGGATGGCGAGAACGATCTGAGCCGGGCCTTCGTCGGCGACGACATGTTCGAAGCGCACCCGGATTGCCCGTTGTGCTACGCCGAATACCGGGTCAAGGCGGCGCCGGCCACCGGGTTTGTCGAGGATGGCGATGTGCTGGACCTGGGCAATCGCACGTTGCAGGTGCTGCACACGCCGGGGCATTCACCGGGCGGGATCAGCCTCTACGAAGCGGCCACGGAGACACTGTTCAGCGGCGACATCATTTACGACGGGCCGTTGATCGAAGACGCCTACCATTCCAACCTCGATGATTACGCCGCCAGCCTGCGCCGTTTGCAGGGGTTGAAGATCCGCACGGTGCATGGCGGGCACTTCGGCAGTTTTTCCGGAGAGCATCTGCGCGGGATGATTGACGAATGGTTGCGCCGGCACGCCTGAGGCCTGCTGTACTTCAGTCAGACTAACAACACAAAGATCTGCCATGAGAAGAGCTGCCGTGCGTGCTGCCGTGCACCGGTTCATCCTGCGCCTGCTGGAAAATCGTGAATTCGACGACAACACCAGCCTCGCGCAACTGGGGCTGGAAAAAGCGGATATCGAGGATCTGATCTTCCATCTGGAAGATGAATTCGGACTGACGGCCTTCACCGCCGAAGAGGACCGGATGCTCAAGACCGCGAAAACCGCGAATGACCTGAGCCGGTTTCTGATGGAAATCGGGCGTCACTGAAAACAAAAGATCGCACCCGGCCGCCACTCCAATGGAGTGACGGCCGGGTGCGATCTTTTGTCGTTTAAATCCTTTGATCCTTCAAAGCGGGGCATTACCGCCGACGTGGCTGACGCCGACGCTGTTCGTCATCGGTGCGAATCGGGACCGGTTGCAGAGGCGGTTCGATCAAGCCGAGGGCAACACCCAAATCGTGCAGCCAGTTTTGAATTTTCTCTTTCATCGTCATGCCCCCTTCAGGGTGGTGCTGAGCGTCCGGAATTCTGAGGCCGCTTCGCACTGATAATAGTCCGAAGTCCTACGCAATGCTCGGCCAAATCCGCAATGATCTGTTACTGAATTGATCCAAATCCCTGACCGTTCGTTCAAGCCGTTTCCCGCACGTCTTCGCCAGCCACGGGATAGAGCGCCTGCTGCTGTTCGATCCACGCATTGAGGTTGGCGCCGACCATGCCCCGGCGCCACATGAGCCATGTTGTCGCACTGGCAAAAGGCTCGGCCAGCGGGTGCACCGCCACGCTTTCGCGCCCCGGCAGGCTGGCGAGCATCGACTCCGACATCAGCGCCACGCCGCTGCCGGCAATCACGCAGGCGAGCATGCCCTGATAGGACTCGATCTCCATCGCCCGACCCATCGCCGCCTGATAATGCGCGAACCACGCTTCCAGCCGCGCGCGATAGGCGCAGCCATGGCGAAAGGTGAATACCGCCCGCCCTTCGACATCCCTGGCGCTGCGTATCGGCGGGTGATCGGCCTCGCTGATCAGCACCAGCCGTTCGTTGCACAGCGGCACACCATCGATCCCGGCCAGTTGCGGCGGGCCGTCCACCAGCGCGGCGTCGAGGCGACCGGTGAGCAGGCCTTCGAGCAATTCACCGCTGGGCCCGGACTGCACCTGAAGATTCACCGCTGGATATTGCTTGTGATAGCGCGCCAGCAGCGCCGGCAAATGGATCGCCGCCGTGCTGTACAGCGTACCGAGCACGAAATCCCCCGCCGGTTGCCCGCCCATCACCGCTGCACTGGCCTGATCGCGCAGGGCGAACAGTTTGCCGGTGTAGTCCAGCAGGACTTTTCCCGCAGGCGACAACTGCAAACGCTGACGCTCACGGACGAACAGTTCGACACCCAGTTGCTCCTCCAGCTGTTTGAGCCGGGTCGACAGGTTCGACGGCACGCGGTGCAAACGTTCGGCGGCGCGGGTAATCGAGCCCTCCTCCGCCACGGCCTGGAAGATCCGCAATTGGCTGAACTCCACAACCTTTCTCCTGAACTGAACAAGTTACTCACTATTATTCAATTTTAAAGAAAGTCAATCAGTCCTAGCCTGACGGTCACTGAACCTCCAACGGAATCCAGACCATGTCGCCGCTGATTCGCTTATCCGCCTGTTTCATTGCCCTGATGATGGCCATGGGCATCGGGCGTTTCGCCCTCACCCCGCAACTGCCGCACCTGCTCAGCGAAGGGCAGATCGACCTGACGGCCGCCGGTCTGATTGCGGCAGCCAACTACCTCGGTTACCTGCTCGGCGCGGTGGATGCGATGTTTTCCCGTCGGCCCAATCAGGTGCAGCGGCGCCTGCATGGCGGTCTGTGGTTGTGTGTGTTGCTGACGCTGGCGTCGTTCTGGGCCAACGGGTTCTGGTCGCACCTGTTGCTGCGTTTCGGCACCGGTGTGGCGAGTGCCTGGGTGCTGGTGATGATTACTGCGCTGAGTCAGCCGCTGGCTGCGGCGGCGGGTCGTCCACGTCTGGGAGCGCTGGTGTTTGCCGGGCCGGGGCTGGGGATTTTTCTGACTGGGCTGTTGGCGCTGTTCTCACATCTGGCGCAGCAGACTTCCGCCACCCTGTGGCTGATTTACGCCGCCGTGGCGCTGGTGATGTTGCTGGGAATCGTGCGGATCCTGCCGCAACCGGGCGTCGGTGTGCCGGCCGCACCGACTGCGGCAAGTTCATCGAATCGTGGCATTGGGCGTTTGGCGGTGGTGTATGCCTTGTATGGCGTGGGCTACATCATCCCGGCCACGTTCCTGTCGCAGATGGCCAACGCGCAGTTTCACGGGCAATGGCAGGCCGATCTGTTCTGGCCGTGCTTCGGCCTCGGCGCAGCGATTGGCGTGTTGCTGGTGAGTTTGCGACGGCACGATCCGGAAACCACCCGGCACTGGTTGATGGCGACGCTATGGTTGCAGGCTGCCGGGGTGTTCGCTTGCCTGTTGGGCAGCGGCCTCGGCCTGGCATTGGGCGTGATCCTGTGCGGCACGCCGTTCCTGGCCTGCATGCAATTGGTGATGCAACGCTCCCGGGAACTGGCGCCCCACGCCACCCAGCGCAACGCCGGCCTGCTCACCGCATGCTTCGCCGTCGGTCAGCTCAGCGGGCCGTTGCTGGCGGCGGTCAGCAGCCACTTCAGCGGCGGCCTGCAACCGGCGCTGGTGATCGCCGGCAGCGGCCTGCTGATTGCCGGCGGTCTGGCGTGCAAATCGGTTACGGCTGGCCGAGGGCTTTGCGCAGGCGCCGACGCACCCACTGTTCCGCGCTGACGAAAGTGATGCCGAGCAACACCAGCACCGCGCCGATGATGAAGTTCAGGCTCAGTTCTTCGCCGAGCAGCACCACGCCGAACGTGACGCCGAACAACGGCGTCATGAAGGAAAACACCGCGAGGTTGGCCGCCAGATAACGACGCAGCAGCCAGAACCAGGTCAGGTAACTGAAGAACGACACCACCAGCCCCTGGAACAACACGCTGCCCACGGCCACGACGGTCAGACTGACGTGGGTGATCTGGCCGCTGAGCAGCGCGATCAGCAACAGGCCGATGAAACCGACGATCAGCTGATAGAACAGGGTCAGGGTCACCGGCGCTTCCGACAGACGCGAGGCGCGCACCACCACGGTGGTCGCGCCCCAACTGGCACCGGCCAGCACGCCGAGGGCATCGCCCATCAACATCCGGCGGTCGAGGTTGTCCCACGACACGCCGCCGGCAAACGCCACGGCAATCCCGACGAACGCGAGGAAAATCCCCAGCCATTGCACCGGCCGCAGACGCTCGCTCGGCAACAGAAAATGCACGCCCAGCGCGGTGAAGATCGGCGCGGTGTAGAGGAACA
The DNA here is from genome assembly GCF_024749205.1 of Pseudomonas sp. B21-021. Taxonomy (NCBI): domain Bacteria; kingdom Pseudomonadati; phylum Pseudomonadota; class Gammaproteobacteria; order Pseudomonadales; family Pseudomonadaceae; genus Pseudomonas; species Pseudomonas sp. B21-021. The sequence goes on along the minus strand of NZ_CP087192.1, from coordinate 1,657,734 downwards.
CCGACATGTGCGCCGCCGTGGTCAACTGCAAGCCTTCGGAGATGAACAGGAACTCGAGCCCGAACAAGGCACCGGCCAGCAAGCCGCCGCGCCAAGTGTTGCCGACCTGATCCCAGCCGCCCTTCCAGCAGATCAGCAGTCCTACCAGCAACGCGGAAATCCCCGACCGCCCCGCCGCCTGCATAACCGGCGCAATGTCGGTCGCCGCCCACTTGATCATCACCTGCTGCACGCCCCAGATCAGGCACAGGCCGATCATCACTTGCAGGGCAAACCCGTCGGCACTGCGCCGACTGACGCTCACCTCGACACCTCTAACACACACAACATGGCAGTTTTTCCAATGGTCAAACAAAGCCCCGGCTCTTTGTCCGGGGCGAAAAAGGATGGCAGGGATTATCAACCAGTCGGACAGAAATTGCCGCCCGGCAAAGACATGCAATTGCCCTGTTGCGTCATGCCTGCCGTCAGCTTCGGCGAGCGGCCCAAAACCCGACCGTACAGGCCAGCGCCGTGGCAAATGTCCCCCAGGCCCAATCCATCAGCGACACCTGCGCCGACCAGCCACGCAATGTCGCCCAATTGGTCAGGTCATAAGTGCCATAAGCGACCAGCCCGAGCAGTGCGCCCATGCGGGCGGCGCGTTGCCAGGTCAGCGACGGCAGCACCACAAACACCACGCAGCCGAAAACGTACAGGCAATAAAAAACCGCTGCTGGCACCAGCAACGGTTTTTCGAGCATCAGCGAACCGAGCAGTTCGCGATAGGTCGGCGCCATCAGCACGCCGAGCCAGAGCCCGTCGAGCAGAAGAAACGTCAGCAGCGTAGCGACGTAGGCAATCAGTGCTTTTTTCATCTGCCCGACCTCGAGTGAGCCCATGCAACATGGGCCACGTCAGGCTCAGGTTAGTTCAATGCGATCGGCGTGAATGACGATCTTGCCTTCCTTGTACAACGAACCGATGGCCTTCTTGAAGTTGCCCTTGCTGACACCGAACAGGCTGCTGATCAGTGCCGGATCGCTCTTGTCGCTGACCGCCAGAGTGCCATCGTTTTCGCGCAACTTGGCGAGGATCTTCGAGTTCAGGCTGCTGGCCGCTTCCTGCCCCACCGGTTGCAGGCTCAGGCTGATCTTGCCGTCGGCGCGCACTTCCTTGATGAAGCCTTTCTCGCGCATGCCGGAACGCATGAACTTGAAGATTTCATTCTTGTGAATCAGACCCCAGTGCTTGTTGTTGATGACGGCCTTGAAACCCATGTCGGTGGATTCGGCCACCAGCAGATCAACTTCCTGGCCCACGCTGTAGTTGGCCGGGGTCTTGTCCAGATAACGATCCAGGCGCGCGGTCGCGGTGATGCGGCGGGTGTGCTTGTCGAGGTAGACGTGCACCACGCAGTACTCGCCGGCGGTCATCTGGCGCTTTTCTTCGGAGTAAGGCAGCAGCAGATCCTTCGGCAGGCCCCAGTCGAGGAACACGCCGATGCTGTTGACTTCAACAACTTTCAAACTGGCAAATTCACCGACCTGAACTTTTGGTTTTTCAGTGGTGGCAATAAGTTTGTCGTCACTGTCCAGATAAATGAAAACATTGAGCCAGTCTTCATCTTCGCTGGGAATATCTTTAGGGATATAACGGTTGGGCAAAAGAATTTCGCCGTCGGCACCGCCGTCCAGATATAAACCGAAGTTAGTGTGTTTAACCACTTGCAAACTGTTGTAACGCCCGACTAAAGCCATTTCCAATACCCTCATTGCGTGGGCGGCATTCTACCCGGTTTTGCCGGATTCGTCGGTCGCCAGATCGGACGGCTGACCGAAAATCTGCGGGAGGCCTTGATTTTCCTGGATTTCGCGCCGCACGCGCGCCACTCGTCAGGCCAGCGTGACGGCTTTCGTCTGATCCCGACGCCGGCTGGCAGCCTCAAATCCAATAAATGTTGTTATTTAAAACAGCAGGTTAGCGGGATATTTCGAATAATTAATCGAGAATAATCCACCAGCGCGCTGGGTTATTCCGGGGGATATTTACCAAGCAATTGTCAAGTTATTCCTGTACGATGCCTGGCCGAGTTACTTTTCTACAGGTTAATGGCCGCCATGCGTGTAAAAGCATCCACCAGCAAAGCAAAGCCAGCTCCAGCCGTTGAAACCAGCGAATCGATCAACGATCAAATCGCGGCATTCCTCAAGTCCGGCGGCGAGATCCAGCAAATTGCCAAGGGCGTCAGCGGCCAGACGTTCGGCCCGTCCAAGCAGATCAGCCTGGGCAAGAAGTAACACCCCCGCAGCACACCTGTCCAAAGGCGCTTTGAGCTTCGAAGCGTCTGGACCGGATCCCTCGCAAGACCTCTCTTACGTTTAATCAAACATTCAAAACAGCAGAAATCGACGAACGGCCCTCAATGCCGATCATTCGCCGGTATCCTTGCACGCGTCTGGATCAAGCGTTTCAGCAGGTTTGTCGCACCTGCGCTCGCTGCTCAAGGAGTGACGCATGCTCAAATCTTCCTGTTTATTGCTTGTAGGCCTGCTGGCGAGCCCGGCGGCGCACGCGCAGATTTTTCAGCGTGAACTCGGCGACTTCGACCTCAAGCTCGGCACCACGCCCAGCCGCAGCATGGCCCAGGGGCTGGTCAAACCTTCGGCGGTCGGCTCGTTCCACGGCGGGCTGGACCTGAGTCACGACAGCGGCCTCTATGTCGGTCAGTACGCACCGAGCATGGGCCTCACGCCGGGGAAGAATCTCGAAATCGATTCCTACGTCGGCTTTAAACAACCTTTCGATCAAACCCTCGGCTACGAAGTCGGGATGATCCATTACAGCTATCCCAAGGTCGACACCCTCGACAGCCAGGAACTGTTTGGTGGCCTGACCCTGCTCGGCAGCCGGATCGGCATCGCCCTGAGCAACGATCCGGATAAACAGAACAACACCCTGTTTGCCGACCTGGGCGGCAATCAGCCGTTCGGCATCGGGATCAGCATGAAATACACCACCCATCAGCTCAACACGCCGGTCTCGGTGGACGGGGGTTATGTCAGCAGTTTTACCGATTGGTCGGTGAAATTTTCCCGGCCGTTCATGGGCATCGACCTCGACCTGATCTACAGCAATTCAAGCCTCAGCGGCAGCGATTGCTCGGCCTATTCCGGGCATAACAGTCAGTGCGACGGGCTGGTCACGCTCAAGGCCGAACGCGCGTTCTATTGATTGGCTGAACTGCCGGGGCCATCCTGCGTTCACATGAGCATCAGACCCTCAAGGCTGGCTTTCGCAAGGACTCGCCCATGTCTAGCTGGTTCAAACGCCTCGCCGTTCTACTGATCCTGACCCTCGCCCTCGGCGCCTGCAGCCGTGTCGGCTTGGCCTATCGCAATCTCGACGTGATCATTCCGTGGACGCTCAGCGACTACCTGGACATGAACGGCGAGCAGAAAGGCTGGTTCAACGAACGCCTCAGGGAACACCTGAGCTGGCACTGCACCACGCAACTGCCGGGTTATCTCGACTGGCTGGATCGCCTGCAAACCATGGTCGAGACCAATCAGGTCACCGACGCCGCGCTCCAGGCCCGCACCGAAGAAGCCAAGCAGGCGATCGCCGAAACCGCGCGGGAAATCACTCCGTCCGCGATTGAGTTGCTGCAAGGGCTGGACGACAAACAGGTCGCCGAAATGAACGACGCCTTTGCCAAAGACCTGCAAAAGCGCCAGCAGGAATACCTTAAGCCACCGCTGTCGCAGCAGATTGCCGAACGTGGCGCGCGCATGGACAAGCGTCTCAACGACTGGCTCGGCCCGTTGAGCGCCAAGCAGGAACAGCGGGTGATGGCCTGGTCGACCGCCCTGGGCGATCAGAACACCCAGTGGATCGCCAACCGCGCCCACTGGCAGAAGCAATTCAGCGCGGCGGTGGCGCAACGCAACAGTCCTGAATTCCCACAACGGATCGAGACGCTTCTGGTCAATCGCGATCGGTTATGGACAGCGGATTACCAAAAGGCCTACGCCAATACCGAGGCGCAGGCCCGTTCGCTGTTCGTCGATCTGATGGCCGACAGTACGCCGCAGCAGCGCCAGCGCCTGTTGAAAAAGATCGAGGGAGTGCGCAAGGACTTCAATGATTTGAAGTGCCTGAAGGCCGCACAAAAAAGCTGAGATCACTGCAAAACCCATGTGGGAGCGAGCACGTTCGCTCCCACATTTTGTGCAAAGCCTCAGGCGATCTGCGCCTTGGAGGCCACCTCATCGAACGTCAGCTCATCCAGCGCGTCTTCCTGATCATCCAGCACTTCGCGCGGATGATCATTGCCGGGAATGCTGCTGTCGATCAGGCTCAACAGGCTGGATCCGCGCGGGGTCAGGCTGAAGTTGTTGCCGGTGCTGCCCTCGTCTTCGCCACGGGGCTGGATGTAACCGCGCAACAGCAGCAGTTGCTCATAGTCGCAGGCAAGCGTTTTCAGGTGATCCAGATTCTCGATCGGCTGGCCCGCCGCCGCTTTTTCCGCCGCATAGTCTTCGGCGAAAGACCGTGGCGCAAAGCTGTGGCCCGCGCCGTTCTGCACTTCATGCAGCAGGCGTTCAATCAAATCCCAGTTATAAGTCGTCATCCTGATTCAACCTCCGGTGCGCGTGATTTTTTGGCGCGTTCACAGGTTGTGACCGGAGCGCTGCGCTACCGTTCAGGATTATTCGGCGCCCCGACCGACCGGCGGTCTGTCGATTTCCCGGGTGGTTGAACGACTAGTCTGAGACAGACGGTTTCAACCCCCGCAGGAGAAATCATCATGAACGTTGAGAATCATCCGGTGGTGTCGCGCGAAGAATGGCTCACCGCCCGTAAGCAGCATCTGGCCGATGAAAAGGCCTTCACCAAGGAACGCGACCGCCTCAGCGCCAAACGCCGCGCCCTGCCCTGGGTGAAGGTCGACAAGGATTACCGCTTCATGGGGCCGAACGGCGAGTTGAAACTTGCCGATCTTTTCGGCAAACACAGCCAACTCGTCGTTTACCACTTCATGTTCGCCAAGGGCTGGGAAGAGGGCTGCCCGGGCTGTTCATTCCTCAGCGATCACATTGATGGTGCTAACCAGCATCTGGCCCATCACGACATTGCGCTGGTGGCGGTGTCCCACGCACCGTTCGCCGAATTCCAGGCGTTCAAGCGGCGGATGGGCTGGACATTCGACTGGGTATCGTCGGACGGCTGCGATTTCAACTACGACTTCGGCGTGTGCGCCCGTGCAGAGGATGTCGAAGCAGGCAAGGCTACGTACAACTACGAAAAGACCGACAGCGGCGAGGAAGAAATGCCCGGGCTCAGCGTGTTTTATCGCGCCGACAACGGCGACATTTTCCACACCTACTCAACCTATGCTCGCGGCCTCGACCTGCTGGTCGGCGCCTACAACTACCTCGACCTCACGCCCAAGGGCCGGAACGAGGATGAGATCATGGAATGGGTGCGGCACCATGACCGCTACGAAGGCGCCGCAAAATCCAGTTGCTGCCATGATGGGTAGCCCGTCAGCGTGAACGGGTTCAATGGTGCCGCAGGATGTGCGATGCTAGGTCGAACGAGCCGTCACGGCTTCGTTCGACTATAATTGGCACATTCCCGCATCAAGAGGCCGATATGGAAAAGCTGAGTCTGCAAACCAAGAAAGCCTGGTTCGCGAAGCAACGCAGAGCCAATTTCGCGGCCAGCCTGCGCCTGGAAGGCTTTGTTCCATCTCCGACTGATGGCGATATCAAACTTCCCACCAGGGCCGCTGCCTTGAGAGCGGTCCAGCTCTTGAAAGCTTGAGCAACGATAAATACGGTTCTGACCAAGCCCCGGATTGTTATCCGGGCACTGACGTTCTTGTCAATTTGCTCGACTTGCGCAATGCCGAAGACCTGGATGAGGCAGAACGCTACATCAACGAAGTCGCCTCTGCGCGTTTGGAATTCATTCCTCCTCCCTACAGTCTTGCAACTTTAAAACGGGTGCACCGCACCTTGTTTGAAGCGATCTATCCATGGGCCGGCGAAATCCGGACACTGGCGATCAGTAAAGGCAGTACGCGATTTTGCAGCCCGGAATACATTGAGCGTGAAGTCGCTAGAGAACTTTCGAAAATGGCGGACGCTGGGTGGTTTGAAGGGTTTTCCCGTCAACAGCTGGTTTCAGCAGTCGCCGCTTCGTATGGCACCCTAAATGTGGCTCATCCGTTCAGGGAGGGAAATGGCCGAACCCAGCGCATCCTGTTCGAATACATCATTTTCAACGCCGGCTATCTCATCGACTGGGGGATGGTCGATCAAGTGGAATGGATCAAGGCATGTATTCACTCCTACCACGGTGATGACGATCCTCTTGTCGATGTATTCAACCGATGCATAGGCATTTCAATTGCCGAGGTCGACTTTTGAACAAGGCATCCCCCTAACGCCAGTCGCAGTGAACTTTTCGCTAGCCAGAACCCTCAACCGGTTAACCCGCCTTAACCGGAACTGAGGCCTGCCCCCATGAAAACCCTGCTCAAGCTCACCCTCGCCGCCACGCTCGCCTGCGCCCTGCCCGTTTGGGCCTGTACGCCGGAGGAAGCCACCGCCAAACGTGAGCAACTGGCCAAGGAAGTCGCGAAGCTCACCGAGCAAAACCCGACCAAGGCCAAAGAGATCAACGCCGAGTTGCAGAAAATGGACCTGGGCACTGCCTCCGCCGATCTGCCGGACAAATGTCAGTTGATCGATCAGCGCTTGAAAGAGCTGGGGTCGGCGGAGAAAAAAACCGAGGGATAGCACCCGCTCAGACAACGGCAGGCTTTGGCATCGATCAGGCTGGATCGATACCAAAGCCTGCTTCCTTTTATCCGGAAATTTGCATTAGTGCATTTTGTTATTTGCACAAATGCATATTCACACCTAGGGTTACCCCGAGCCTGATCGGAACCGGCCATCGGAGATGGCAACCCTTGAACACCGATCGCTCGGTAATACCGTTATCCCGCAAACGCGGAACGTTTGTTTTCATTCATGGAGGATTGAAAAATGTTAACCACTGAAACAACGGCATTCACCGGCAACACCCTGCCCGAATGTCTGATCGGACATCTGCTCGACCCGCAACTGGTCGAGGTCGAGGCAGCTGTTCAACAGCGCGCCCTGGCTGCTGCCAGCCTGAACTTCACGATGCAGCAACAGACCCAGACCAACTGGTGCTGGGCCGCCGCTTCCGCCTCGGTCGGCAATTATTACGGCACCGGGTCCTGGACCCAATGCGCCGTTGCCAGCGCCGCGCTGGATCGCAACTGCTGCAATCAACCGGGGCCGTGCAACGTGTACGGCTATCTGGACGTTGCGCTGAAGATCACCCGCAGTTTCAACGGCATGAATTCGGGCTCGCTGCAGATGTCGGCCATCCAGAACCAGATCAACATGGGCCGCCCGATCGGCCTGCGTTGCGCCTGGTACGGCGGCGGTGCGCACTTTCTGGCGATCTACGGCACCAACGGCAATTACGTGCTGGTTGCGGACTCGATTTACGGCTATTCGACCCGCGCGCTGAGTTCCTTCCCCGGTTCCTACAACGGCGGCGGCAACTGGACCCACACTTACTTCACGGCGAAAAACCAGGGGGCGACATCATGCAACTGACTTATCCAAAGGCGCCTTCCAACGGCGTACAGACTTTGCGTCCGGCCCTGCAGGCCGCGTTGCAAACCCAGGGTTTTGGCGTCAATCGCCAGTTCGCCAGTGCTGCGCCCGCCGGGATCAGCCTCAGCGAAGCCTATCGTGGCTACTCGCTCAGTCTGGACGACCTGAGCCAGGGCAAAGGCCTGAAAAACGCCCGAGTGGGCGATTGGCATTACCTGGTGTTCTCAGGCGGGGTGTCGATTGCCGATGCGCAATTGGCCGAAGTACGCGGTCACGTCGAGTTCGCCTCGTTGAACCATGGCAATCTGGCGGCCGCCACGGTCGATGCGCTGAGGCTGGCGGAGCAATCGCCGCAACTGAAGGGTAAAACCGTTGAGCTGCGGATGCTGTTTGTGTCGGCGCTGCACCTTGTAGCGATCTGGCTGCATGCGGCCGGCGAAGACGTACTGATCCCGATCGAGCCAACCCCAAAAGAACTGGCGCTGACCGGGCTGTACAGCGAGGCCGCCCTGCTCGCACAGCTCAAACCGGCAGCCGATCAGGCCAAGCGGCGCTTTGATGCCGACACCACTGGCCTGCTGGGCAGTTGATAAACCCTGGCGATAAAAAAACCCGGACCATGTCCGGGTTTTTCTTTGCCTGCCTGAAACGACTTATTCAGCCGCTGGTGCTGCCGGCTTGCGGCGTTTCAGCGGGGCCATGCCATCGCTGCTCACCAGAGCGTCCGGCTTCGGACGGTTGGCGCTCTTGCGCTTGGTCGGGGTCTTGGCGGCGGTTTTCTTCTTGTCGCCCTTGGCGTCGGTCTTTTTCTTCTTCACGCCGACGGCTTTGCCCGAGGCCTTGACCTTTTTCGGTCCGCCGTAGGTGCCTTTGACTTCCTTGATGGTGCGGCGCTCGAAGCTCTGCTTCAGATAACGCTCGATGCTCGACATCAGGTTCCAGTCGCCGTGGCAGATCAGCGAGATCGCCAGACCGTCGTTGCCGGCACGGCCGGTACGACCGATGCGGTGTACGTATTCGTCGCCGCTGCGTGGCATGTCGAAGTTGATCACCAGATCCAGGCCGTCAACGTCCAGACCACGGGCCGCCACATCGGTGGCCACCAGGATCTTCACGCCGCCCTGCTTCAGACGGTCGATCGCCAGTTTGCGATCCTTCTGGTCTTTTTCGCCGTGCAGCACGAACGCCTTGTATTCCTGGGCAACGAGGCGACCGTAGATGCGGTCGGCCATGGCCCGGGTGTTGGTGAAGACGATGGCCTTCTGGTAGGTCTCGTTGGCCAGCAGCCAGTTCACGATCTGTTCTTTGTGCTGGTTGTGGTCGGCGGTGATGATCTGCTGACGGGTGGTGTCGTTCAGCTGGCTGACCGCGTTGAGCTGCAAGTGCTCAGGGTTGTTCAGCACCTTGGCGATCATCTCGCGCAGGCCGGAACCGCCGGTGGTGGCGGAGAACAGCATGGTCTGCTGACGGTTCGGGCATTCGTCGACCAGACGCTGCACGTCTTCGGCAAAACCCATGTCGAGCATGCGGTCGGCTTCGTCGAGCACCAGCACTTCGACTTCTTTCAAATCGAGGTTGCCGGCGTTCAGTTGCTCGATCATCCGGCCCGGAGTACCGATCAGGATGTCCGGCACCTTGCGCAACATGGCGGCCTGGACCTTGAAGTCTTCACCGCCGGTGATAAGGCCAGACTTGATGAAAGTGAACTGCGAAAAGCGCTCGACTTCCTTCAGGGTCTGCTGGGCCAGCTCGCGGGTCGGCAGCAGGATCAGGGTCTTGATGCTGACGCGGATCTTGGCCGGGCCGATCAGGCGGTTGAGGATCGGCAGGACGAAAGCGGCGGTCTTGCCGCTACCGGTTTGCGCCGTCACCCGCAGGTCACGCCCCTGAAGCGCCAGCGGAATGGCCGCGGCTTGCACAGGCGTTGGCTCGACAAATTTCAGCTCGGCCACGGCTTTGAGCAGGCGTTCGTGCAGGGCGAATTGGGAAAACACGGGTGCTACCTCGAAGATATGCAAAAAATCAGCTGCATAGGTTACCGGTTTCGAGCGCTCAGGCCGAGTTTCTTTATGAAATACGCCGTAATCAGTGGCTTTTTTGTTGCTCGATTTGTCTTCAACGGTAATACACAGCGTCTTAAATGCTCTAATCGCCCGTCGCGTCTTACAGAAGAATCGTCTCTCTTATGGATTTCAAACAGCTCTGGCTCAACGCCCAAGACCTCTGGGGTGCCCTCGAACAGCACCCGCTCCTGCACGCCGGCCTGGCTTTGGTGCTGCTGCTGGTGATCGCGCTGGTCCTCGGACGAGTGGCACGCTACCTGATCCTGCATGCCAGCCGCATGCTCGGTCGCCAGCCCGCGCTGCACTGGATCAACGACTTTCGCCATAACAAGGTGTTTCAGCGTCTGGCGCAGATGACGCCTTCGCTGGTGATCCAGTTCGGCCTGCATCTGGTGCCGGAGCTGAGCAAGACCGCCACGGTGTTCCTCGGCAACGTCGCACTGGCATTCACCATTCTGTTCCTGCTGCTGTCGGTCAGCGCCCTGCTCAATGCGCTTCTGGACATCTACGCCCGCACCGAACACGCCCGCACCCGCTCGATCAAGGGTTATGTGCAGCTGGCGAAAATGGTTCTGTACGTGTTCGGCGCGATCATCATCGTCGCCACCCTGATCGACCGTTCGCCGCTGTTGCTGCTGTCCGGTCTGGGTGCGATGTCGGCGGTGATCCTGTTGGTCTACAAGGACACCCTGCTGTCGTTCGTCGCCAGCGTGCAACTGACCAGCAACGACATGCTGCGGGTCGGCGACTGGATCGAAATGCCACAAGTCGGCGCCGATGGCGACGTGGTCGACATCACCCTGCACACGGTCAAGGTGCAGAACTTCGACAAGACCATCGTCTCGATCCCGACCTGGCGCCTGATGTCCGAGTCGTTCAGAAACTGGCGCGGTATGCAGCAATCCGGCGGGCGACGGATCAAGCGCAGCCTGTTCATCGACGCCAGCGGTGTGCGGTTCATCCGCGACGATGAAGAAGAAAAACTCTCCCAGGTGCACCTGCTGACCGCCTACATGGGCCGCAAGAAAGCCGAGCTCAAGGCCTGGAACGAGGCGCAAGGCAATGTCGCGGCGATGTCGGCCAACCGCCGGCGCATGACCAACATCGGTACGTTCCGCGCTTATGCCTTGGCTTACTTGAAGAGTCACCCGGAGATCCAGCCGAACATGACCTGCATGGTCCGCCAGATGCAGACCACCGCCCAAGGCATTCCGCTGGAAATCTACTGCTTTACCACGACCACGGTGTGGGCCGATTACGAGCGGATCCAGGGGGATATTTTCGATTACCTGCTGGCGGTACTGCCGGAGTTTGGCCTGAGCCTGTATCAGCAGCCGAGTGGTGGGGATTTGCGCTCCGGGATATTGCCGGCAGTCCTTGGCGCGAGCCATATTCCGGCAGCCGAAAAACATCTGATGTAACGCTTTCTTCAAACGCAAAAAAAAGACGCAACCCCGGTTGCGTCTTTTTTTGTCCGGCCGATTTATCAGGCCTGCCGCTGCGGTGCCTTGTGCACCATGGTGTAGGCGTAATCGACGCCCATGCCATACGCGCCGCTGTGTTCCAGCACTAGGTCCATTACCGCCTGATACGTGTTTTTGTGCGCCCAGTCACGCTGGTATTCGAGCAGCACTTGCTGCCAGGTCACCGGCACTGCGCCGGCCTGAATCATCCGCTGCACCGACATGTCGTGGGCTTCCTTGGTAGTGCCGCCGGACGCGTCGGTAACGATGTACACCTCGTAGCCTTCAGCCAGGGCTTCCAGCGCCGGGAAGGTCAGGCAGACCTCGGTCCAGAGCGCGGCGATGATCAGTTTCTTGCGGCCGGTGGCCTTCACGGCGTCAACCAGCGCCTTGTCTTCCAGGAGTTCATCGAGGTGCGCTCGATCGGCTTCTGCTCCGGGTGCACCGCCAGCAGCTCCGGCCAGATGTAGCCGCTGAAGCTTTCGGTTTCGACCGAGGTGTAGATGGTCGGTACGTTGAAGATCTTGGCAGCCTTGGCCAGGCCGACGGTGTTGTTCTTCAGGGTCTGACGGTCGATCGACTGCACGCCGAAAGCCATTTGCGGCTGGTGGTCGATCAGGATCAGGGCGGAGTTGGTTGGGTTCAGCAGTTCACGGATAGACATGGCGCGTTCCTTTTGATGTCGTTTCAGAGTTTCGATTGGGTAATGGGTGAGTCGAGTGGCGTGCCGTCTGCGGCGTTGTTGTCTCGGCTTGGATGTCACTTTAGGGGCTAGCCGATAAAGGGACAATTCCCTAAAATCGAGAATCATTGATTCTAAAAAAGGGACAATCATGGATCGCATCGAATGCATGCGCGCCTTCGTGGTGACGGTCGGCGAAAACGGCTTCGCAGCTGCTGCCCGGGCGATGGACGTGCCCCGCTCGAAAGTCAGCAAACAGATTCAGGCGCTGGAAGAAGCCATCGGCGTACAGCTGCTGCAACGCACCACCCGCAGCCTGCACCTGACCGAGGCCGGTGCCGAGTATTTCGAAGCGGCGCGGGAAGTGATTGCGGCACTGGACGAGGCCGAGCAGCGAGCGCGGGACGGGGTGGGCGAATTGCGCGGAGTGTTGCGGGTCAACGCACCGATGTCGTTCGGCCTGCGGCGCTTGGGCAAGCTGATCCCGCTGTTCCACGAGCAGCACCCGAACATCGAGCTGCAACTGGTGCTCAGCGACCAGCAGGTCGATCCGGTGCGCGGCGGGTTCGACGTGACGATCCGCATCGCCAGCCTGCCCGACTCGACCATGATCGCCCGGCAACTGGCGCCGGCGCCAAGAATCATGGTCGCCTCCCCTGCTTACCTCGAACGCGCGGGCACACCGCAAACCCCGCAGGATCTGCGCTCACATCAATGCTTGAACTACGGCTATCTGCAGAGCGGGGTCAGCCTGCAACTGTGCAACGGCAAGGAGACCCAGCGCGTCAACGTCACCGGGCCGTTGCACGCCAACAACGGCGACCTGCTGGCGCAAGCGGCCGAGGCCGGCATGGGCATTGCGCTGCTGCCGGACTTCATCGTCGAAGAAGCGTTGGCCGCCGGGCGACTGGTGCCGGTGCTGTGCGAATGGCAAGCCCCGGCAATCACCATCAACGCGGTGTATTCGTCAGCGCGGCGGGTGCCGCAGAAGACCCGGGCGTTTATCGAGTTTCTGGTGGGGCAACTGGCGCCGGCCTGCGAATCCCCAACCGGCTGATCCACACCGCCGCCAGGATCACGCTGCCACCGAGGAACAACCGCCCGAGCTCTTCATGCTGATTCCAGATCAGCAGGTTCAGCAGCAAGCCCACCGGCACGTGCAGGTTGTTCATCACCGCCAGGGTGCCGCCGTTGACCAGGCACGCGCCCTTGTTCCACCAGTACAAACCGAGTGCGGTCGAGACCAAACCGAGGAACACCAGCACGCCCCATTGCAGCGGTGCTTCGGGCAGGAAGTTGGATTTGCCGAACAGCAGGAACGCCGGCAACGCCACCGCCAATGCGCCGAGGTAGAAGAAACCGAAACGCCGGTAGTGCGGCAGATCGCTCGGGTGTTTCGCCACTAGGTGTTTGTACAGAACCTGCCCGGCGGCGTAGGTGAAGTTGGCCAGTTGCAGCAGCAAAAAGCCCATGAAGAAGTCCGGGTTGATCCGGTCGTAGCGGATCACCGCCGCGCCTGCGACCGCCACCAGTGCGGCGATCAGCGCCCACGGATTGAAGCGTCGGTTGAGCGCGTCTTCGATCAGCGTCACATGCAGCGGCGTGAGGATGGTGAACAGCAGCACTTCCGGCACCGTCAGCACGCGGAAGCTCAAATACAGGCAGACGTAGGTCACGCCGAACTGCAACGCGCCGATCAGCAGCATGCCGCGCATGAACGCCGGTTCCACCGAACGCCAGCGGGTCAGCGGGATAAACACCAGCCCGGCCAGCACCACCCGCACCAGCACCGCGAAGTAGCTGTCGACATGACCGGCCAGGTATTCGCCGATCAGACTGAAGGAAAACGCCTGGATCAGCGTGACAAAAAGTAGATAGCCCATGCTCGCCTCGATTTCGAATGGCGGCGACGATAGCGTTTTTTGCTTCTGATCGCGAACCCTCCAACAACACAGATCCATGTGGGAGCGGGCTTGCTCGCGAAGGCGGTGTGTCAGGCGATATCAATCTTGATTGAAACATCGCTTTCGCGAGCAAGCCCGCTCCCACAGGGGAGGTGCTGCGTTGCAAAAATCGCAGGCAAAAAAAAGCCCGATCTCGCTAAAGCGTTCAATCGGGCTACAGCACTCAGGAGCAACAAGTGCAAAGGGAGGTTCGATGCGCGTAGAGCCTTGAAGGGGTTGCGCCAGGTCACTAGAACAATCGGCGATTATCTGGCGATTAACATATCAAGCGACCTGGGACAGTTTGGCGTTGGCCTGGTTGAGGCCTTTCTCCTGGAAGTCGCCGCCCAGGTTCATGCCTTCGGCGTGGATGAAGGTCACGTCGTGGATACCGATGAAACCCATCACCTGACGCAGGTACGGTTCCTGATGATCCGCCGGGCCGCCGGCGTAGATCCCGCCGCGAGCGGTCAGCACGTAGGCACGCTTGCCGCTGAGCAGGCCTTGCGGGCCGGTTTCGGTGTACTTGAAGGTCACGCCGGCACGCAGTACGTGGTCGAGCCAGGCTTTCAGGGTGCTCGGGATCGCGAAGTTGTACATCGGCGCAGCCATCACCAGCACGTCGGCCGCCAGCAACTCATCGGTCAATTCGTTGGAACGGTCCAGCGAGGACTGCTCGCTGTCGTTGCGCTGCTCGGCGGATTTCATCCAGCCGCCCAGCAGGTTGATGTCCAGGTGCGGCACCGGGTTCACGGCGAGGTCACGTACGGTGATCTGATCGGCCGGATGCGCCGCTTTCCACTGACTGATAAAGGTCTGGGTCAGTTGACGGGAAACCGAGTCTTGCTGGCGGGCGCTGCTTTCGATGATCAGAACGCGGGACATGTTGTGTAGCCTCCATCCGAGAATGTTGTAAGTCGATGGAGTGAAGGTTAAACAGAGTCGTATCGATGAGAAAGCGCAAATAATTGCTGCAAAGCATCGAAAAATTCGTTTAGATGCAAGCCATACCCTGTGGGAGCCCACCCCCACAGGGCCGTGACGCTATTTCGGGGTGCAGCTCAGCTTGATGCGCAGCTTGATGATGGTCCGGGTGAACTTGGCCGTGGCGTTCTTATGCTTGCCCGCGGCCACTTCGATGTTGCGGGTGCGCGGCGCTTCCGGGCCGTTGGTGAACACCACCTTGCAGGTCGCGTCGACGTCGCCGTAGTTGTTGACCTGGATGGAGCCGATGTCGTTATCGGTGTCGAACGCGTTGTAGTCGATCTTCAGGCCGTTGAGGTCCTTTTCCACATCGATCGGGTACGCAAACGCAGTCAGCGGAAGCAGCGCCAGCAACACACAACAGAATTTTTTCATTCGGCAGTCTCCATGAGGGATCGCCAGCTTAGGACAAGAGGAGCTATTGATGAAAGCGCCCCGCGTGACCCTTGATCAATGGCGAACGTTGCAGGCCGTGGTCGACCACGGCGGATTCGCCCAGGCCGCCGAGGCCCTGCATCGCTCGCAATCGTCGGTGAGCTACACCGTCGCCCGCATGCAGGATCAGCTCGGCGTGCCGCTGTTGCGCATCGACGGCCGCAAGGCTGTGCTGACCGAAGCCGGCGGCGTGTTGCTGCGCCGCTCGCGACAACTGGTGAAACAGGCCAGCCAGCTGGAAGACCTCGCCCATCACATGGAGCAGGGTTGGGAAGCCGAAGTGCGGCTGGTGGTCGACGCCGCCTACCCCAGCGCCCGCCTCGTCCGCGCCCTGACCGCGTTCATGCCGCAAAGCCGTGGCTGCCGCGTGCGTCTGCGTGAGGAAGTGCTGTCGGGCGTCGAAGAAGTGCTGCTCGAAGGCGTGGCCGACCTGGCCATCACCGGCCTGAGCATTCCCGGTTACCTCGGCGCGGAATTGAGCGACGTGGAATTCGTCGCCGTCGCCCACCCCGAACACGCGCTGCACCGGTTGAACCGCGAGCTGAATTTCCAGGATCTGGAAACCCAGATGCAAGTGGTGATCCGCGACTCCGGCCGCCAGCAACCCCGGGACGTCGGCTGGCTCGGCGCCGAACAGCGCTGGACTGTCGGCAGCCTCGCCACCGCCGCCAACTTTGTCTCCAGCGGCCTGGGCTTCGCCTGGCTGCCACGGCACATGATCGAACGGGAATTGAAAGAAGGCCTGCTCAAGCTGCTACCGTTGGATCAGGGCGGCAGCCGCAATCCGAGCTTCTATCTGTACTCGAACAAGGACAAACCCCTGGGCCCGGCTTCGCAGATCCTCGTCGAACTGCTGCGCACCTTCGACACTCTGCCGCTGGACGCACCGTTCGCCGCCCCCGAACAAGCCTGACACGGAGTTCACCGATGGCGTATTTCGAGCATGAAGGTTGCAACCTGCACTACGAGGAATATGGCCACGGCGATCCGTTGCTGCTGGTTCACGGTCTGGGCTCCAGCACCCTGGACTGGGAAATGCAGATTCCCGCGCTGGCCGCGCATTACCGGGTGATCGTCCCGGATGTGCGCGGTCACGGCCGCTCCGACAAGCCCCGCGAGCGCTACAGCATCGCCGGGTTCAGCGCCGACATCGTTGCCCTGATCGAGCATTTGAAGCTCGGCCCGGTGCACTACGCCGGGCTGTCCATGGGCGGCATGATCGGCTTCCAGTTCGCCGTCGATCAGCCGCAGATGCTCAAGAGCCTGACCATCGTCAACAGCGCACCCGAGGTCAAAGTGCGCAGCCGCGACGATTACTGGCAGTGGTTCAAGCGCTGGAGCCTGATGCGCCTGCTCAGCCTTGCCACCATCGGCAAAGCCCTTGGCGCCAAGCTGTTCCCCAAACCGGAGCAGGCCGATTTGCGTCAGAAAATGGCGGAGCGCTGGGCAAAAAACGACAAACGTGCTTATCTCGCCAGCTTCGATGCGATTGTTGGCTGGGGGGTTCAGGAACGACTTTCCCGGGTCACCTGTCCAACCCTCGTCGTCAGCGCCGACCGGGACTACACCCCGGTTTCGCTGAAAGAAACCTATGTCAGACTGCTGCCCGATGCGCGGCTGGTGGTGATCGCCGATTCGCGCCACGCCACCCCGCTCGATCAGCCCGAACGCTTCAATCAAACGCTGCTGGAGTTCCTCGCCACAGCCGATAATCACCCTCAGGATCACTGACCCATGCTGAAAAAACTCGCCCTCGCCGCCGGCACCGTGCTGTTCGCTGCCAACCTGATGGCTGCCACGCCGGCAAAAGCGCCGCACGTGCTGCTGGACACCACCAACGGCCAGATCGAAATCGAACTGGACCCGGTCAAGGCGCCGATCAGTACCAAGAACTTCCTCGAGTACGTCGACAGCGGTTTCTACACCAACACCATTTTCCACCGCGTGATCCCGGGCTTCATGGCCCAGGGCGGCGGCTTCACCCAGCAGATGCAACAGAAAGAAACCAAGGCGCCGATCAAGAACGAAGCCAGCAACGGTCTGCATAACGTTCGTGGCACCCTGTCGATGGCTCGTACTTCCAACCCGGATTCGGCCACCAGCCAGTTCTTTATCAACGTCGCCGACAACGCCTTCCTCGACCCGGGCCGTGACGCCGGTTACGCGGTGTTCGCCAAAGTGGTCAAGGGCATGGACGTGGTCGACATCATCGTCAACTCCCAGACCACCACCAAACAGGGCATGCAAAACGTGCCGGTCGACCCTGTGATCATCAAGTCGGCCAAGCGCATCGACTAAGCTTTACAGGGCATATCGAGCGGTGCTGACTGACGTCACGCCGCTCACACTGATAAAAGGAGAGCCCGTGCTCCGGGCGGTTATCTGATGCTCTATCGCCGTTTCGAACAACTGATCGACATATTCCGCGATGCCCCGACGGCATCCCCGCCGGACCGCGTTCTGCCCTTCTATACCTATTACCTGAAGCAGGTCTGGCCGAGTTTCGCCGCCCTGTTGATCGTCGGCCTGTTCGGTGCACTGATCGAAGTGGCGCTGTTCAGTTACCTGAGCCGCATCATCGACCTCGCCCAGGGCACGCCGAACGCAGACTTCTTCAAAGTGCATGGCGTCGAACTGGCGTGGATGGCGGTGGTGGCATTGCTGCTGCGCCCCCTGTTCCTGGCCCTGCACGACATGCTGGTGCACCAGACCCTGAGCCCGAGCATGACCAGCATGATTCGCTGGCAGAACCACAGTTACGTGCTCAAGCAGAGCCTGAATTTCTTCCAGAACGACTTCGCCGGACGCATTGCCCAGCGCATCATGCAGACCGGCAACTCGCTGCGCGATTCCGCGGTGCAAGCGGTGGATGCGTTGTGGCATGTGCTGATCTACGCGATCAGTTCGCTGGTGCTGTTCGCCGAGGCCGACTGGCGCCTGATGATCCCGCTGCTGACGTGGATCGCGGCCTACGTCGGCGCGCTCTATTACTTCGTGCCTCGGGTCAAGGATCGCTCGGTGGAGGCCTCCGACGCGCGCTCGAAGCTGATGGGCCGGATCGTCGATGGCTACACCAACATCGCCACCCTGAAGCTGTTCGCCCACACCAACTTCGAACAGCACTACGCCCGCGAAGCGATCCAGGAACAGACCGAAAAAGCCCAGCTGGCCGGCCGCGTGGTCACCAGCATGGACGTGGCCATCACCACCATGAACGGCCTGCTGATCGTCGGCACCACGGCGCTGGCCCTGTGGCTATGGACGCAATCGCTGATCAGTGTCGGCGCGATTGCCTTGGCCACCGGCCTGGTGATCCGCATCGTCAACATGTCCGGCTGGATCATGTGGGTGGTCACCGGCATCTTCGAAAACATCGGCATGGTCCAGGACGGTCTGCAGACCATCTCGCAACCGGTCAGCGTCACCGATCACGAACAGGCCAAACCGCTGGCCGTGGCCCGTGGCGAAGTGCGTTTCGAGCACGTGGATTTTCACTACGGCAAGAAGAAAGGCATCATCGGCGACCTCAACCTGACCATCAAACCGGGCGAGAAAATCGGTCTGATCGGCCCGTCCGGCGCCGGCAAATCGACCCTGGTCAACCTGCTGCTGCGCCTGTACGACGTCGAGGGCGGGCGGATCCTGATCGACGGCCAGAACATCGCCGAAGTCGGCCAGGAAAGCCTGCGCGCGCGGATCGGCATGATCACTCAGGACACCTCGCTGCTGCACCGTTCGATCCGCGACAACTTGCTGTACGGCAAGCCCGACGCCACTGACGCCGAGCTCTGGGAAGCGGTGCGCAAGGCCCGCGCCGATGAGTTCATTCCGCTGCTGTCGGACGCCGAGGGGCGCACCGGATTCGACGCGCATGTCGGCGAACGCGGGGTGAAGCTATCCGGTGGTCAGCGTCAGCGGATCGCGATTGCGCGGGTGCTCCTCAAGGACGCACCGATCCTGATCATGGACGAAGCGACCTCGGCGCTGGACTCGGAAGTCGAAGCGGCGATTCAGGAAAGCCTGGAAACCCTGATGCAGGGCAAGACCGTGATCGCCATCGCTCACCGCCTCTCGACCATTGCCCGCATGGACCGGCTGGTGGTGCTGGAAAACGGCAAGATTGCTGAAAGCGGCAACCATGCCGAACTGCTGGCCCATGGCGGATTGTATGCGCGGCTGTGGGCGCACCAGACCGGAGGGTTTGTCGGCATCGACTGATCCTGCGTAAAGCACAAAAACCGCCAGAGCCCTTCAACCACGGGCTCTGGCGGTTTTTTATCGCCTGCTGGAAATCCACAAAATCCCTGCTGTACTGAGCCAAGGCTCCGGAACGGAACCTGTCGTAAGTCTGCAGGGACGCACCACTCGATGCAGTCTCGATAGCACGTCTATCAAGGACTCTCTCATGTCTCTGTTCAAACGTTCAGTTACTGAGTTGCTGGGTACGTTCTGGTTGGTGTTGGGCGGTTGCGGCAGTGCGGTCATCGCCGCGTCTTCACCTTTGGGTATCGGCGTGCTGGGGGTCGCCCTGGCGTTTGGTCTGACGGTGCTGACCATGGCGTTTGCCATCGGCCACATCAGCGGCTGTCACCTCAACCCGGCCGTGTCGGTCGGTCTGGTCGTCGGCGGTCGGTTCCCGGCCAAAGAACTGCCTGCCTACGTCATCGCCCAGGTGATCGGCGGGATTCTGGCAGCGGCACTGCTCTACCACATCGCCAGCGGCAAGGAAGGTTTCGACATCGCTGCCGGCCTGGCCTCCAACGGTTACGGCGAGCACTCGCCGGGCAAATACTCGATGGCATCCGGCTTCGTCACCGAACTGGTGATGACCGCCATGTTCGTGGTGATCATCCTCGGCTCCACCGACAAGCGCGCCCCGGCAGGACTGGCACCGATCGCCATCGGCCTGGCCCTGACGCTGATCCACCTGATCTCGATCCCGGTCACCAACACCTCGGTCAACCCGGCCCGCAGCACCGGCCCGGCGCTGATGGTCGGCGGCTGGGCCATCGCCCAGTTGTGGATGTTCTGGGTCGCGCCGCTGCTCGGTGCGGTGGTCGGCGGCGTGCTCTATCGCTGGCTGGGCAAGGAAGACACCTAACATCCTGTGGGAGCGAGCTTGCTCGCGAAAAGCGGTGTGTCAATGCAGCAAATATTGACTGATACCAACCTTTCGCGAGCAAGCTCGCTCCCACATTGGAATCTAGGCCTGGCGGTAGGGCAAGGCTGCTCTTGCCTCTTCGGCATAGGCCAGTACACCGGCGCGTTCCTGGTGCAGGAAGTCTTTGACCGCGGCTTTCAAACCGGGATGACGCAGGTAATGCCAGGAATGGGTGATCACCGGTTCGAAGCCGCGAATCAGCTTGTGCTCGCCTTGGGCACCGGCATCGAAACGCTGAAATCCATTGGCAATCGCATAGTCCATGCCCTGATAGAAACAGGTCTCGAAGTGCAGCCGGTCGAACTCGGCCAGGCATCCCCAGTAGCGCCCGTAAAAACTGTCGCCGCCCACCAGACTGAACGCCATCGCCACCGGCCGTGAGCCCTGCCGGGCCAGGACCACGCGGATCGATTCCGGCATGCGCTCGGCCAGCAGACTGAAGAATTCCCGGGTCAGGTACGGTGCCTGCCGGCGTACCGCGTAGGTGTTGGCGTAACAGGCGTAGACGAAATCCCACTGGGCCTCGTCCAGCTCCCGGCCTTCCAGCCATTCGAACTCGAAGCCCTGCCCCGCCACTTGCTCGCGCTCCTTGCGCATCTGTTTGCGCTTGCGCGAGGCAAGCACGTCGAGGAAATCCTGAAAGTCGCGGTAGCCGCGATTCTGCCAGTGGTACTGACAGCCGATGCGTTGCAGCCAACCCGGCTGCTCGGCCATGGCGGCATCGGTGAACGCGTCGGTGAAGTTGATGTGGGCGCTGGAGAGCTGTTCGATTTCCAGATACCCCGGCAGGCTCTTGAGCAGTTCGAATCCGTCTTCGACATTCGCTGCCAGCAACCGAGGGCCGCTGACCGGGCTGAACGGCACCGCGCTCAGAAACTTGGGGTAGTAATCGATTCCGGCCCGGGCGCAGGCATCGGCCCAGCCGTGATCGAACACGTATTCACCGTAGGAATGCCACTTGCGATAACCGGGCAGCGCCGCAATCACTCGCCCCGCTTCGACGTGCAGCAAATGCTCCGCTTGCCAGCCGGTGTGCGGGCCGACGCTGCCGCTGTCCTCCAGCGAAGCCAGGAAGGCGTGGCGCAGAAACGGCTGGTTTTGCGGGACCAGAACATCCCAGTCGGACGCTGGAATTTCCGACAGTTTATGCAGACGTTGCAGCGGCATTTTCCTCTCCACTTTCGGGCGTGAACGCCCGGCGAGTATCGCTGATCGGCCGTGCGTTGCCCACGCCCGATTGCGCGACAGCGCTCTAGATCAATAGTTCACGGCAGTTTTGTATCGTCATCAACCTGCCATCATCGTGCCACTGCTCTGTCATAAACCATCGCGATACTGGCGCCTGTTTTTAGAGCGCCGGGTTCTACCCCGGACACTGTTTTCCGACCGTCAAACCGTCGGTTGTGCCCAGGATGGTTCAGCCATCCCCTTCATCTTCGGAGATTGCTATGCGTCTTGCTTCCACGAAAACTGCGGCGGCCCTGTGCGGTGGCCTGTTGCTGGCCATGAGTGTTCCGGCCAGTGCCGCAGTCGACGCCAAACTGCTCGACATGCTCAAGGCTAACGGTTCGATTTCCCAGGCGCAGTACGTTGAACTGCAAACTGAACTGGCCAAGGATCAGAAGGCCCAGCAAATCGCGCAGCAGGCGCAGCAAGAGACCAACGAGCAAATCGCGGCGACCGCGAAGAAAACCAACGAGCTCAGCAGTTTCGACCAGAAACTGGCCTGGGCCGCCAAGACCCAGTTCAAGGGTGACGTGCGTATCCGTCAGGAAACCATCAAGATCGATGGCGAGCCGAACAACGGCGGCCGCGACAAGGATCGCCAGCGCATCCGTGCCCGTCTGGGTGCGTACACCGAGATCAACCCGCAAGTCGACACCGGCATCCGTATCGCCACCGGCGGCGGCGATGACGCCCGTTCGACCAACCAGGATCAGGACAACTACTTCGACAAGAAGCAGATCTGGCTCGACCTGGGCTACATCGACTACCACCCGGATCAGATCAAGAACCTGCACATCATCGGCGGCAAGATGCTGCAACCGTGGGTGAGCATGGGCGACGTGATCTGGGACAGCGACATCAACCCGGAAGGTCTGGCCGTTACCTACAAGTATCCACTGGGCAGCAGCGTCGAACTGTTCGGCAGCCTGGGTAACTACAACCTCAAGGACAACGTCGACGGCGACGGCGTGCAATTCCGTCACGACCTGCGCCTGACCGCCGGCCAGCTGGGCAGCCGCTTCACCATCACCGACAACCTGAAACTGACCCTGGGCGGCAGCGTCTACGCCTACCAGAACGACGAAGACAGCCGTTGCACCGGCACCTCCACGCCGTGCGCCCTGGCCGTCAACGGCAACTCGGCAGACAACGAATTCCGTCTGTACGAAGGCTTCAGCCAGGTCGACATCGGCGGCCTGCCAATGCCGCTGTCGTTCTACGGTCAGTACGTGAAGAACAACGATGCAGTGACCGATCAGGACACCGCCTGGCTGGTGGGTGCCAAGTCGAAAGTCTTCGGCCTGAACCTCGACTACAACTATCGTGACGTGCAGCGCAACGCGGTGGTCGGCGCCTTCACCGATTCGGACTTCGCCAACGGCACCACCGGTTCCCGTGGCCACAAGTTCAAGGTCGGTTACGACATCGACAAGAACTTCGCCATCGGTGCGACTTACTTCCTGACCAAGGCCGACTTCTCCAGCCGTACCCAGCGTGATGCAGACACCAACACCCTGCAGCTGGACGCGGAAGCGAAGTTCTAAGCAACCCGGCAACAGACTTCAAACGATGGGTTGTACATCCGGTTCCATCGTTTGAAGAGGCTTCAACAGACTGGCGCGACCGCAGCGATCCCCATCATCCGTTCGCTGCGGCCGCGCCAGTCTGTGTTTTCAGGATCGATCATTGCGCCGCAGCTGTGCCAACTGCTCGGCCAACGCGTCCACGCCCTCTTCAGGCTTTTGCGGCATCGCCCGCAACGTCGCCTGCATCAAACGCATCTGGCGAATGAAACGCCGGCAATTGCGGCAGAACATCAGGTGATGACGCACCATCAGTTTCTCGCGAAAACTCAACTGGCCATCGAGATAATCGCTGGATCGCGCCACTTGCTCCTTGCAGGTCAACATTCTCCCGTCTCCTCAAAATGCTCCACGGTCGCGAAGACCTTCAAACGTGCCCGATGCAGCAGCACGCGGACATTGGAGAGCGAGATCTCCAGAAGATTACAGATCTCCTCCAGCTCCAGACCCTGGCGCTCGCGCAGCAACAGAACGCTGCTTTGCAGTTCCGACAGGCTCAACAACGTGTGTTCGAGGCATTCACGCAGCTCGCCTTCTGTCAGCAACGCTTCGGGCGTGTCCTGGTGCCAGGCGAAGGGTGCGACCAGCCAGTGGCCGTCGCCGGGAGAAAAACGATCGTCGTCGATGGTGCCGTGCGGTGACGGCAGATCATCCAGCAACACTTCGCGACGATTGAGTTTATAGCGGCTCTTGGCCGAGTTGGCGGTGATGGTCAGCAGCCAGGTCTTGAGGCTGGAGCGCCCCTCAAAACGGTCGATATTGCGCACCACCGACAGCCAGGCGTCCTGCACCACTTCTTCGACATGGCGCTGGCCGACAATCGCGTAGGCCACCGCGCGCATGGGGCTTTGATAGGTGCTGACCAGTTCCTTGAAGGCTTTCTGTTCGCCTGCCAACAACCGCTCGAGCAGTTGTGTGTCGTCAACCGCCATCCATCAATCCCCTTTTCCTGACTCCGAAAATGATAGCGGCAGGATCTCTCCTGCCGCCAGTTTCGAAAATTACAGCGTTCGCGCCGATTCGGATGTAGGAAACGTCAGCGCGATTAAGAGGAAATGAACTCGCACTTAGCGTTTACGCAGAATCACGCTACCAATCGAGTAACCGGCACCGAACGAACTCAACACCGCCAGCGAACCGGCCGCCAGATCGTCCTGATATTTGTGGAACGCGATCACCGAACCTGCGGAGCTGGTGTTGGCGTAGGTGTCGAGAATCACCGGGGCTTCTTCTTCGGTGGCTTCGCGGCCCAGCAGCTTGCGCACGATCAGGTGGTTCATGCTCAGGTTGGCCTGGTGCAGCCAGAAGCGCTTCACGTCGCCGACGTTGAGCTTGTTCTCTTCCAGATGTTCGCCGATCAGCTCGGCGACCATTGGGCAGACATCCTTGAACACCTTGCGGCCTTCCTGCACGAACAGTTTGTCGCGGGCGCCGATGCCCTCTTCCGCTGCGCGGTTGAGGAAGCCGAAGTTGTTGCGGATGTTGTTGGAGAACTTGGTCAGCAGTTTGGTGCTGACCACGTCGAACTGGTGCTTCGACGTCGCCGTATCGGCACGCTCGATGATCACCGCAGTAGCCGCATCACCGAAAATGAAGTGGCTGTCACGGTCACGGAAGTTCAAGTGACCGGTGCAGACTTCCGGGTTGACCATCAGGATCGCCCGGGCCTGGCCCAGTTGCACGGTGTTGGCCGCTTGCTGGATGCCGAAGGTCGCCGACGAGCAGGCAACGTTCATGTCGAAACCGAAACCCTGGATGCCCAGTGCTTCCTGGACTTCGATGGCGATGGCCGGATAGGCGCGCTGCAGGTTGGAGCAGGCGACGATCACGCCGTCGATGTCAGCGGCAGTCTTGCCGGCACGCTGCAGGGCTTGTTCGGCAGCACCGATGGCCATCTGGCAGAGCACCGACCATTCGTCGTTGGAACGCTCTGGCAGACGTGGTGCCATGCGTTGCGGATCGAGGATGCCGTCCTTGTCCATGACAAAGCGGCTCTTGATGCCGGAGGCTTTTTCGATGAACGCGGCGCTGGACTCGGTCAGGGCCTGCACTTCGCCGCTGGCGATGGCTTCGGCGTTGTCCGCATTGAACTGGGCGACGTAGGTATTGAAAGACTGCACCAGCTCTTCGTTGGAGATGCTGTTGGCCGGGGTGTACAGGCCGGTGCCGCTGATGACGACGTTATGCATGGTCGTTTCTCTAATCTGTTCAGGCAGAAAGTGCTGGCACCGACGTGCCAACACGCAAAGGGTCCATTCCCGTATAAGGGACGCAAAAACCTGGCATCGCTTTATTCCGTTGCGCGGCCCGGCAAAGGCTCTGGGACGCGAAAACGGCATTTATGGTGGCGAAGTTTGCCATAACCGTGGCCATTTGGCGTCTTTCTCAAGATCGACGCGCAATGATCGTTCCCACGCTCCTGCGTGGGAATGCAGCCCGTGACGCTCTGCGTCACTGGACGCGGAGCGCCCCCGGAGGCATTCCCACGCGGAGTGTGGGAACGATCAGCGTCACTGTTCTACCTGGCTCCACTGCTTGTTCAGGCGCTTGTCGGAGATCGGCACTTTCGTCCCCAACTGCTGGGCGAACAGCGAAACCCGATACTCCTCCAGCCACCAGCGATACAGCTCGAGCTGCGGGTCGCGTTTGCCTTCCTGCGCATGTTTGGCGGCGCGGGTCTGGTATTGCGTCCAGAGCCCGGCGAGTTCGCCGCTCCACACCCGATCCTTCTGCACCTGCGCGCCCAGTTTCTCGAAACGCTGCTCGACCGCTTTCAGGTAGCGCGGCAACTCCTTGAGCCAGAGCATCGGCGTTTCCCGGACGAAGCCCGGATACACCAGATGACTGAGCTGCTGCTTGATGTCGTTGAGCGCCACCGCCTGAGCCAGGTCGATCTTGCCCTTGAAGCGTTTTTGCAGGCCGTGCCAGAGCTTGAGGATCTCAAGAGTCAGACGCGCCACTCGCTCGGCGTGCTCGGTCCAGCTGCCACGCTTGCGCTCGGCCAGTGCCGCCAGCCCTGCGCCGTCACGCGGCAACGGGTCTTCGCCCTCGAGAATGCAGCTGTCGAGGCTGGCCAGCAGAATGTCTTCGACCAGTGCATCGACCCGACCCAGTTCGCGATACAGCAGGCCCAGTTCGGTCACGCCCGGCAACTTGCCGCGCAGGAACTTCGCCGGCTCGGCCAGTTGCTGCATCAACAAACGTTGCAAGGCGCGGCGATGCTGAAACTCGGCTTCGGCCGGTGTCGAGAAGCGCCCTTCCTTGACCGTGCCGCCCTCCTCCACCAGCGCCGGATAGACCGTCATCGACAGCCCGGCGATCTTCTGCTGCGTCTTTTCCGCCACCGGCGCGAAGACCTTGGCCTCCACCGGCTGCTGGCTTTTCGCGCTCTGCGGCACGGCCAAAGCAGCCTGGCTGGCTTCGGCGAAACGTGCGGTCAGCTCGGCCAGATCCCGTCCTTCGCCGAGGAACTTACCCTGACCGTCGACGATTTCCAGGTTCATCCGCAGGTGACTTTCAACCTGCTGCGCCGCTTCCGCCCACGCCTCATCGCTGACCCGCGCTCCGGTCATGCGCAGCAGTTC
Source organism: Pseudomonas sp. B21-021 (assembly GCF_024749205.1). Classification (NCBI taxonomy): domain Bacteria; kingdom Pseudomonadati; phylum Pseudomonadota; class Gammaproteobacteria; order Pseudomonadales; family Pseudomonadaceae; genus Pseudomonas; species Pseudomonas sp. B21-021. The sequence continues at coordinate 1,630,966 of NZ_CP087192.1, read as the reverse complement.
CCGGCCCAGCGCTTGCGGCAACGAACCTTCGGCAAAGGTCATGCGCTGCAGCGCGGCCTTGATGAAGTCCGGCACCGGCACGAAGTTCTTGCGCAGGGCCTTGGGCAGGTTGCGCACCAGCGCAATGCACTTGGCCTCGATCAGCCCCGGCACCAGCCACTCCAGGCGCTCCGGCGGCAGCATCGGCAACAGCGGCGCCGGCACACGCAGGGTCACGCCGTCGCGCGGGTGATTCGGTTCGAAGTGATAACTCAGCGCCAGTTCCAGATCGCCGATGTGCAGCGTGTCCGGGTAATGCTGGGCGGTGACTTCACTGGCCTCGCGAGCCAGTACGTCTTCCTCGCGCATGATCAGCAATTGCGGATCTTTCTGGCTGTTGACGCGGTACCAGCTGTCGAACGTCGCGGTCTGGTGGATCTCCGCCGGCAGTCGCGCATCGTAGAACGCGTAGAGCGTTTCCTCGTCGGCCAGAATGTCCCGGCGACGGGCCTTGGCCTCCAGTTCGTCGAGCTGTTCGAGCAATTGCTTGTTGGCGGTCAGGCACTTGGCCCGGGACTGAATCTCGCCACGCACCAGGCCTTCGCGGATAAACAGCTCGCGCGAAACCACCGGATCCACCGGGCCGTAGTGCACCGGTCGACGACCGACCACGATCAGGCCGAACAGGGTGATCTGTTCGAACGCGACGACCTGGCCGCGCTTCTTCTCCCAGTGCGGTTCGAAGTGGTTCTTCTTGATCAGGTGCCCGGCCAGCGGTTCGATCCAGTCGGCGTCGATCTTGGCCACCATCCGCGCGTAGAGCTTGGTGGTTTCCACCAGTTCGGCGGTCATCACCCACTGCGGGCGCTTCTTGCCGATGCCCGACGATGGATGAATCCAGAACCGCCGCTGACGGGCGCCAAGGTAATCGCCGTCCTCGGTTTTCTGGCCGATCTGGCTGAGCAGGCCGACCAGCACCGCTTTGTGCAGCTTCGGATAATCCGCCGGTTCTTTGTTAAGGCTCAGCTGCAAGTCGCGGCAGATCAGGCTCAACTGACGGTGGGAATCACGCCACTCGCGCAGACGCAGATAGTTGAGGAAATTCTTGCGGCACCAGTTGCGCAGCGGGCTCGCCGTCAGCGCCTGGCGCTGCTCTTCAAAACCGCGCCACAGATTGACCAGCCCGGCGAAGTCGGAGTCAGCGTCCTTCCATTGTGCGTGCGCCTGGTCAGCGGCTTGCTGACGCTCCGGCGGACGCTCGCGCGGGTCCTGAATCGACATGGCGCTGGCGACGATCAGCACTTCCTGAAGGCTGCCGAGTTTGGCCGCTTCCAGCAGCATGCGGCCCATGCGCGGGTCCACCGGCAGGCGCGCCAGCTGGCGGCCGAGCGGGGTCAGCTGACTGTTGCGATCCACCGCCGAGAGTTCTTGCAGCAGGTTGAAACCGTCGCTGATCGCCTTGCCGTCCGGCGGCTCGATGAACGGGAAATCGGTGATCTCGCCGAGGCGCAGATGGAGCATCTGCAGGATTACCGCCGCAAGGTTGGTGCGCAGGATTTCCGGATCGGTGAATTCCGGGCGACCGAGGAAATCCTCTTCGCTGTACAAGCGCACGCAGATACCCGGCTCGACCCGGCCGCAGCGACCTTTACGCTGGTTGGCGCTGGCCTGGGAAATCGCTTCGATCGGCAACCGCTGGACCTTGGCGCGGTAGCTGTAGCGGCTGATGCGCGCAGTGCCGCTGTCGATCACGTAACGGATGCCCGGCACGGTCAGCGAGGTTTCGGCGACGTTGGTCGCCAGCACCACACGACGGCCCGGATGCGACTGGAAAATCCGCTGCTGCTCGGCCGGCGAAAGGCGCGCGTACAACGGCAGGATCTCGGTGTGTTTGAGCTGGGCCTTGCGCAGCATGTCGGCGGCGTCGCGGATCTCGCGCTCGCCCGGCAGGAACACCAGCACATCGCCGGGGCTGCGGCGTTCGCTACGCTCGTACGCGGCGATTTCATCGAGGGTGGCGAGGATCGCCTGATCGACGGTCAGGTCGTCCTCGACGCGGTTGCCCTCTTCGTCCTGCTCAAGCGTCAGCGGGCGATACCAGGTTTCCACCGGAAAGGTACGCCCGGACACTTCGACAATCGGCGCATCGTCAAAGTGTTTGGAGAAACGCTCCAGATCGATGGTCGCCGAAGTGATGATGACTTTCAGGTCCGGACGACGCGGCAGCAGGGTTTTCAGGTAACCGAGCAGGAAGTCGATGTTGAGGCTGCGTTCGTGGGCTTCGTCGACGATGATCGTGTCGTAGCGTTCGAGGTAGCGGTCGTTCTGGGTTTCCGCCAGCAGGATACCGTCGGTCATCAGTTTGATCAGGGTGTTCGAATCGCTCTGATCCTCGAACCGCACCTGATAACCGACCAGCGCGCCCAGCGGCGTGCCGAGTTCTTCGGCAACCCGACTGGCCACGCTGCGCGCTGCGATCCGACGAGGCTGGGTGTGGCCAATCAGACCATGCTGGCCGCGACCGATCTCCAGGCAGATTTTCGGCAACTGAGTGGTTTTACCCGAGCCGGTTTCGCCGGCGATGATCAGCACCTGGTGCTTTTCCAGGGCCTTTTTGATTTCGTCACGCTTGGCCGCAATCGGCAGGCTGTCGTCGTAACGGATCACCGGCAGGCTGGCCTTGCGCGCCAGCACCTGATCGCAGGACGCCTGCATGCGCGCCACCCACTGGGCCAGCTTGGCCTCGTCGGGTTTCTTGCGCAGCTCAAGCAACTGCCGCCGCAGCCGGTGGCGGTCAGCGAGCATGGCGTGATCGAGGTTTTTCAGCAGTTTGTCGATGGAGGGCGATTCGTCGGTCATCGGGTACGCAATTCGGTCGTCTAGTGGCGCAAGGACGCGATTGTCGCAGATTTTACGACCGCTGCGCGGCCGATCGCGAGCAGGCTCGCTCCCACCCTGAATCTCCAGCGGCCATAAAACCGCTGCACAGCGCGATCAAATGTGGGAGCGAGCCTGCTCGCGATGAATTGCGCAGCAATTCCAGAAAGTCACTCGTTATCGAGGCCCTTTCGCCGATACGGAAAGACGTCGATGACTTTCCCCGCCCGAATCGCCTCTTGCAATCCCTTCCAGTAATCAGCGTTGTACAACTCGCCATGCAGCTGATCGAACAGTTTGCGCTGCGCCGAATCGGCAAACAGAAACGGCGGAAATTCCTCGGGGAACACGTCCAGCGGCCCGATCGAATACCACGGTTCGGAGGCCATTTCGTCCTCCGGCGTGCGCGGTGCCGGGATGTGGCGGAAATTCGCTTCAGTGAGGAAGCAGATCTCGTCGTAATCGTAGAACACCACCCGGCCATGGCGGGTGACGCCGAAGTTCTTCAGCAGCATGTCGCCGGGGAAAATGTTGGCCGCCGCCAGTTGCTTGATCGCCAGCCCGTAATCCTCCAGCGCTTCACGCACCTGGGCCTCATTGGCGTTGTCCAGGTAAAGGTTGAGCGGCGTCATCCGGCGTTCGGTCCAGCAGTGGCGGATCAGCACGGTTTCGCCTTCCAGCGACACCGTGGACGGCGCAACTTCCAGCAGTTCCGCCAGGCACGCCGGCTCGAACTTGCTCAACGGAAAACGGAAGTCGGCGAATTCCTGGGTATCGGCCATGCGTCCGACGCGGTCGACGCTTTTCACCAATCGATACTTCTCGATCACCGTGGCGCGGTCGACGTTTTTCGACGGGGAGAATCGGTCCTTGATGATCTTGAACACGGTGTTGAAACCCGGCAGCGTGAACACGCTCATGACCATGCCGCGCACGCCCGGCGCCATGATGAACTGGTCGTCGGTGTTGGCCAGATGATTGATCAGGGCGCGGTAGAACTCGGACTTGCCGTGCTTGTAGAAACCGATCGAGGTGTACAGCTCGGCGATGTGCTTGCCCGGCAAAATGCGTTTGAGAAAGCCGATGAATTCCGCCGGCACCGGCACATCCACCATGAAATACGAACGGGTGAACGAGAAGATGATCGACACATCGGCTTCGTCGGTGATCAGCGCATCGATCTGAATCCCCCGCCCTTCGCGGTGCAGCAGTGGAATCACCAGCGGCCATTGATCGTCGTTGGTGTAGATGCGCCCGACCAGGTACGCGCCCTTGTTGCGGTACAGCACCGAGGAGAACAGCTCGACGCTCAGCTCCGGGTCCTTGCACACCCAGTCCGGCAGGTTCTCGCGCAGCTGTGCTTCCAGGCGATGCAAGTCACCGGGCAGATCGGCGTAGGCCTCGTTGAACCGGTAATCGGCAAAGATACTCGCGAGCATGGCCGAGATCTGCCCTTGCGGTTTATAGGTGCGGGTTTGCGCGGCGCGGGCCCGACGCAGGCTCGGGCGGGTGGTGTGGATGAACATGCAGCCGTCGCTGATCAGGTCGTGGCTGAACAGGCCGCAGAAAATCGAGTTGTACCAGGTTTCGGACAGCTCATCGTCAAAGCGCAGGTCGATGATGCTGATGTAGGCGCTTTTCACCAGCGGCCAACAGGTGACGTCCATCAAGGTGTCCGGCTCGAAATACTCGCGCAGGCGGGCGACGGTTTCACCGACCTTTTCTTCGTAGAGGTTGATCCGCGCCGCCGACGCGGTTTGCGTGTCCTGCCAGCGGGCCTGCTCGAAGCGCTCCCGGGCGCCGTCGGTGATCCGCCGGAAATGCTCGCGGTAATCGTCAAAGCCATCGAGGATCAGGCGGGCGATGTCGGTGGCTGGCCATTGCTGCGGCATAGATGAGACCTCTGCGGGAATTGGAGAATCTGTGCTCGAAGGCCTGAGCTTAGCCACGGAAGCGGGCGCAGGAGAAGCGCAATTTCTGCCAAATCCTCTTGCGGCTTGTACAGCGACACAGTTTTTATCAAAGTTTTTTTAATCGACCGTTCGGTCAATAAACTTCCACCTCGGTTCTCCCCACCGCTGGGCGCCAGCCCGCGTTTTCTGTGGGTTTCGGATCCAATTCAGCGGCGACATCTCTAGCCTGCGCTTTTGCCCGAGTTGTTCATGCCTGTCCATTCCCGTCAGCGACCGGTCTTACCAAGATAGTGGCACTTTGATATACAGCCCGCCATCACCCGCCTCACAACAAGATCCTCGGCTCACGAGGACGATCTCTCCCCAAACGCCCAAGGAGCACATTGATGTCTATCCGGAATCTGCGCATCGGTTTGCGCGCCAGTTTGTGTTTTGCCGTTCTGGCCAGTCTGCTGGTGGTGGTCGGCCTGTTCGGTCTGGGCCAGATGAAAACCCTGCGCGAGAGCGCGGCGGTGATCGAGGAATCGTGGATGCCCAGCATCGAAAGTATCCATGACGCAGCGGCGAACATCGCCAGCATTCGTCTCGAATCCCTGCGTCTGATCACCAGTACTCAGGCTGCCGTTCGCGAGCGCAGCAAAGGCCTTCTCACCGCGCAACGCCAGGAATTGCTCAAGCGCCTCGACGATCACAAGGCCCTGATTGCCAACGATCAGGAACGGGCAATGCTGGAAGGCCTGAGTGCCGACACCGCCAAGTACCTGAGCATCCTCGACCAGATCATCAAACAGCTTGATGCCGGACAAAACGAACAAGCCTACGCCCGCCTGGGCAGTGAATTGGCGCCCCAGGGCACGGTGCTCGACAAGACCCTGGAGCAAATGATCAGCCTCAATCAGCAAGGCGCGGATGTCGCGGCCAAGTCCGCGGCGGCGATGTACCAGCAGGCGCTGTGGATCGTCGCCACGATCATCGTCATCGCCCTGATTGCCACGTTGCTGCTGGCCTGGTTGCTGACCCGCAGCATCACCGCGCCGATCAATCAGGCGCTGAATGTGGCGCGGCGGATCGCTTCGGGAGACCTCAGCGGTCGCATCGACAGCGACGGCAAGGACGAAGCGGCGCAGTTGCTCACGGCGCTGGCCGAGATGCAGGGCAATCTGCGCTCGACCATTCGCGGCATCAGCGAATCGGCCCAGCAACTGGCCTCCGCTGCCGAGGAAATGAGCTCGGTGATGGAACAAAGTACCCGCGGCCTGCAACAGCAGAACGACCAGATCGAACAGGCTGCCACGGCGGTTACCGAGATGAGCACGGCAGTCGATGAAGTGGCCGCCAATGCGGTGTCCAGCGCCGAAGCCTCCGAAGCCTCGAACGAGGACAGCAAGCACGGACATGTGCAGGTCAGCGAGACCATCAGTTCGATTCAGGAACTGGTCAGTGCAGTGCTGGGCGCATCCGAACAGGCCGAGGGCCTTGCGACCCAGGCCCAGGACATCAGCAAGGTGCTGGAAGTGATTCGCGGCATCGCCGGGCAGACCAACCTGCTCGCCCTGAACGCTGCGATTGAAGCCGCGCGCGCCGGTGAGGCCGGGCGTGGGTTTGCAGTGGTTGCCGACGAGGTCCGCTCGCTGGCCCAGCGCACGCAGAACTCCACCGAAGAAATCGAGCTGATGATCAGCAGCATTCAGCAAGGCACCAGTGCCACCGTCGGCGCCTTGCAAAACAGCGCCGAGCAGGCCAGCCATACCCTGCGCCGGGCCAACAGTGCCGGCCAAGCACTGGAGAAAATCACCGCGTCGATTTCGCAGATCAACCAGCGCAACCTGGTGATCGCCAGCGCCGCCGAGCAACAGGCGCTGGTGGCCCGGGAAGTCGATGAAAACCTGGTGACCATCCGCGATCTGTCGACCCAGACCGCTGCCGGTGCAACCCAGACGTCTGCCGCCAGTCAGGAACTGTCGCGCCTGGCCGTCGACCTGAACGGACTGGTGACGCGCTTCGTGATCTGATCAGAAAATTAAACGCCCGATTAGCGGTTGCCATCGCCGGGGCCCTCGGCAACACTCTCGTCCCGATCAAGGAAGGAGTGGCCCGTGAGCCCTGTCGATATTTTCCGCATGTTGTCGCTGGCCGCCATCTGGGGCGCGAGCTTCCTGTTCATGCGCATCATCGCTCCCGCGATCGGTACGGTTCCGACCGGATTCTTCCGCGTTTCGATTGCCGCCGTCGGCCTGCTGGTGATCCTCGGACTGATGCGCATCAGCTGGGATTTCAAAGGCAAGCTCAAGACCGTGATGATGCTCGGCGTGATCAACTCCGGCGTTCCGGCCACCTTGTATTCAGTCGCCGCCCAAGTGCTGCCGGCCGGTTATTCGGCAATCTTCAACGCCACCACGCCGTTGATGGGCGTGTTGATCGGCGGATTGTTCTTCAGTGAAAAACTGACGCTGGCCAAACTCGCCGGGGTGTTCCTTGGTCTGCTCGGGGTGGGCGTGCTGACCCGCGCCGGCCCGGTCGCGTTCGATCTGCACCTGCTGATGGGCGCCGTTGCCTGCCTGCTCGCAACCACTTGCTATGGCTTCGCCGGGTTTCTTGCACGACGCTGGCTGGATCAGGCCGGTGGGCTCGACAGTCGTCTGTCGGCGCTGGGCAGCATGCTCGGTGCGACCCTGTTTCTGTTGCCGTTGTTCGGTTACAGCGTCATCACTCAGCCGCCGGTGAGCTGGGGTGGCTGGAATGTCTGGCTGTCGCTGCTGGGCCTGGGTCTGGGCTGCACCGCGTTCGCTTACATCATTTACTTCCGCCTGCTGAGCTCCATCGGGCCGGTGAAGTCGATGACCGTGACCTTCATGATTCCGCCGTTCGGCGTGTTGTGGGGGGCGCTGCTTCTCGATGAGCCGCTGTCGATGGCGCACGTGTATGGCGGGGTGTTGATCGCGATTGCGCTGTGGCTGGTGCTGAAACCCGCAGTGGTGAAGCCGGCAGAAATCGCCACCCGCTGAAAGGCAGATGCACAAAGGCCCGGGAGTTTCCTCCCGGGCCTTTTTTCATGCGCGGCGGTTACGCCGATTTACGGAACACGAACACCAGACCGACGATGATCAACAGCATCCCCAGCACGCTCAACGCCGCCAGGCGATTGCCGAAGATCAGGTAGTCCATCACCGCCGTCACGGCCGGCACCAGATAGAACAGACTGGTGACATTCACCAGATTGCCCCGGGCGATCAGTCGATACAGCAGCAACGTCGCCAGCACGGAAACCACCAGCCCCATCCACAACACCGGCACGATGAAACCGGCGCTGTGCTCGAAGTGAAACGGCTGGAACGGCACGAAAATCCCGCACAGCAACAGGCCGGCCAAGTACTGCACCGGCAGCGTGCCGAGGGGATTGTCGGTGATGCGCTTCTGCATGATCGAGCCGAAGGTCATGCTCGCCAACGCCAGCAGACCGAACAGCATCCCCGCCAGCGACATCCCGGCCAGACCGATGCCTTGGTAAACCACCATGATCAACCCGGCCAATCCCAGCGCCAGACCAAACATCCGGCTCGCCGAGCGCTGCCGCTCCATGATCACCACCGTGAGGATCGGCTGCACGCCCATGATGGTCGCCATCACGCCGGGCGTGACCTTCAGGTCCAGCGCCAGTAGATAAAAAATCTGATAGGCCCCCAACAGCACCACGCCAGTGGCCATCGCATACAGCATCGGCCTGCCGCCCTTGGGCAGTTTCAACTTGAGCAACGGCACCAGCAGCACCAGCCCGCACAAGGCAATCACAAAACGGATCAGCAGAAAGGCAAAGGGCGAAGCGTGGGCCAGCCCCCACTTGGAGAAGATCGCCCCGCTGCTCCACAGCAGAACGAACAGGCTCGTGGACGCCGCCGCGAGCGCGGACTTTTTCGAAAGGACAAACATGAATACCACCTGTAGTCAGGCAAATAGCCAACTCAGCCGAAGCTGAAATTCAGTAGGTTTTTTCAGGCGGGCAAAGGGGTCAGCAGAAAACGCCGATCAGCCCGAAACACCAACGCCCGGCGGTGATACGACTGCGCACACCGGCGTGCTACTGACAGGTGGAGGGTAATGACTGATCTGCACAGGCTGCTGATTCCCGCACGGCACGACGCCAGCGTTGACCGCTGAATCGACTACCGCGTTGATAAGGGATGCAGGCATCTGGGCTGATCTTTTTTGAAGGGTTGAAAGGTGAGTCATACGACTCACGAGCGCCGACTATAACCAGCCCGCGACATGGATTGCAATGACTTGGACAAAGGGCCAGTAGCGACAGGCAGGAGGCAGGCGCATAGGCTCGTTTGCAATTGCAACGACCATTGATGGGGATATGGAATGCGCGAGATCACATGCCAAGGGAACGGAATCATCTGCGGTATCAGTTGTACAAATCGCAAGCCAGGAAGCTTGCCCGCCTTGCCACGACTCAACTCCAGATTGACCTGGAGATGGCTGGCCCCACAACGCTTGACCTTTCGAAAGTACGTTTCGAACCCATCGACTCGTTGGCACTGAGTGCTTTTGAGTGTTGGGAGAGCCCGCATTTTTCATGGGAAGAAGTCATTGGATGGAAAGCGCGCGAACCTCTCGCACTCGATATCGCAATCTGGTTTGAATCTGAACTGTGCGGACTTTGCTTTGCCAACCCGAATAAAAGTCGACAACGCATCCGAATCGTACGACTGGAGGGGCGGCCAAGAGAAACACATCCATTGAAGAACCGTGTTGCACCGCTATCCGTTCTGGCAATTGAGCAATACGCCCGCATCATTGGCAGTAGCTTGATCGAGGCTCAAGAACCATTCCAGGGAGCAATACCAATTTACGAACAACTCGGCTTCGGTTTGGATAACGAGGGTCGCCTTGTCAAAACAGTAGGGAGCCTAGTATTGTGAAAAACGCTCAAATATTGATCAACCAAGGTGGGAATATGCGCAAAGAAATAAAAAAATCCCCCAGAAAGAAAAAAGCGCATGCAATAAGGGGTGAATCTGATCCAACGGTTCTGACAGCCAGTCAACGACGGCTCTTACAGATCATTGCAACCGGCACCGCTATCGATGAACCAAGCTTACTGGCTGGCCGTCCCTGATTCTGAAAACAAAAAACCGCTCAAACGAGCGGTTTTTTTTTACTTCGAAATCCAGCCTCAACCAAACAGCCAATACCCCAGCAACGTCAGCACCACCACCGCCAGCACCGGCCGCATTACGCGATAGGCCTTTGGATTGCGGCGTTTCCACTGCTTGACCCCACCGCTGAACTTGTCGCTGAAGTTCTTGCTCCACGCGTAAGCCTGGTTGATCCCGCCGACGCGCTCGTCGTCGAGGTTCTGCGGTGCCGTGGCACGGCCCAGCCAGGCGCTGATGAAGCGGTTGATGCGAGTCATCAGGCGATTGCTCAGCGGACGCTCGATGTCGCAGAACAAGATGACGCGGGTCTTGTCGGTTTCGTTCTTGACCCAGTGCACGTAGGTTTCGTCGAACATCACGTCTTCACCGTCGCGCCAGGCGTAGACCTGACCGTCGACGAAGATTCGGCAATCGTCGGAGTTCGGCGTCGACAGACCGAGGTGATAACGCAGGGAACCGGCGAACGGATCGCGGTGCGGGTTCAAATGGCTGCCGCCCGGCAACAACGCGAACATCGCGCCTTTGACGTTGGGGATGGCACTGACCAGCGCCACGGTTTTCGGGCACAGGGTTTCTGCCGAAGGCAGCGGTTTGTCGTACCACTTGAGGTAGAAACGCTTCCAGCCTTTCTTGAAGAACGAGCCGAAACCGGCGTCGTTGTTCTTCTCGGCGGCGCGAATATAACCCTCGTCGAACAGGTGCATCGCCTCGTCGCGAATGGTTTCCCAGTTATCGCGCAGCACATCCAGTTCCGGAAACTTGCTGCGATCCAGATACGGCTTGGACGGCACGCCAGAGAACAGGTACATCAAGGCGTTATACGGAGCGAACAGCGCCGAATGGTTGACGAACTGACGCAGCACCGGCAAACGCGCCTTGCCGCGCAAATGCACATAGAGCGTGCTGCCCAGAAACAGCAACAACACCAACGCCTTGGCGGCAAACGGAAAGGTCATCAACAACTCCTTGAAAAAAGACAACACTGCGCAATGTCATTTACCCGACATGGCGGCCGGCCATGATAAACACTACCGGCTCCGGGAAAAACCCGCCCGGTTCAGGATTCAGTGTTAAAGATTGCGCAACAAAGCACTTCTTAACATAACGATCCTGAACCTTGGCTGACCTGAATCAACACGCCACTTACTGCTGGTTCTCCTGATCGGTGAACAGATCGCTGAAGAGCATGCTCGACAGGTAACGCTCACCGGAATCCGGCAACACCACGACGATGGTCTTGCCCTGCATTTCCGGAGTTTCCGCCAGGCGCACCGCTACCGACATGGCCGCACCACAGGAAATCCCGCACAGGATCCCCTCTTCCTGCATCAGGCGCAGGGCCATGGCCTTGGACTCGTCATCCGTCACCAGCTCGACCCGGTCAACCATCGACAGATCAAGGTTCTTCGGCACAAAACCGGCGCCGATGCCCTGAATCTTGTGCGGACTCGGCTTGATCTCTTCGCCCGCCAGCGCCTGGGTAATCACCGGCGAGGACACCGGTTCCACTGCCACCGACAGAATCGGTTTGCCCGCCGTATTCTTGATATACCGCGACACGCCGGTAATGGTTCCGCCGGTGCCGACGCCTGCGACCAGCACATCAATGGCGCCATCGGTGTCGTTCCAGATTTCCGGGCCGGTGGTTTTTTCGTGGATGGCCGGGTTGGCCGGGTTATCGAACTGGGCCGGCATGAAATATTTGCCCGCATCGCTGGCGACGATCTCCGCGGCCTTTTCGATCGCGCCTTTCATGCCCTTGGCAGGCTCGGTCAGCACCAGCTCGGCACCCAGCGCCTTGAGCACCTTGCGCCGCTCGATGCTCATCGAGGCCGGCATGGTCAGCAGCAGTTTGTAACCGCGAGCGGCAGCGACAAAGGCCAGGCCGATGCCGGTGTTGCCCGAGGTCGGCTCGACGATGGTCATGCCCGGCTTGAGTTTGCCGCTGCTTTCGGCGTCCCAGATCATGTTGGCGCCAATCCGGCACTTGACCGAGTAGCCCGGGTTGCGACCTTCGATCTTGGCCAGAATGGTCACGCCACGGGGCGCGATGCGGTTGATCTGCACCAGCGGCGTGTTGCCGATGGAGTGGGCGTTGTCAGCAAAAATACGGCTCATGGCTGGGTCCTTGTGCAGCGTTGAATTCAGCTCTCCAAGGTAAGCCTGTTGCCCTTCTCAGTCCAGTCGGGCCGAACGTCTGCGGCGGGCAGCAGTCAACCGCTTTACACCGTTCGGGATTTGCTGCCATGAAGCGTCGCTACCGCTGGCCGTTGTGGATTCTCGCCACTGTTGTGGTGTTGCTGGTCGCCCTGCACATCGCCCTGCCCTACCTCGTGCGTGACTATCTGAATGACAAACTGGCCAACATGGGCGACTACCGCGGCCAGATCACCGACGTCGACCTGGCGCTCTGGCGCGGGGCCTACAAGATCAACGGCCTGAAAATCGTCAAGGTCGACGGCAAGGTCCCGGTACCGTTCGTCGATGCGCCGCTGATCGACCTGTCCGTCAGCTGGCACTCGTTGTGGTACGACCATGCGGTGGTGGCGCAGGTGAAGTTCTTCAAACCGCAGGTGAACTTCGTCGATGGTGGGGCCAACAAGCAGAACTCCCAGACCGGTCAGGGCACCGACTGGCGCGCGCAGTTGGGCAAACTGCTGCCGATCACCCTCGACGAAGTTCAGATCAACGATGGCCGCATCAGCTTTCGCAACTTCAACTCAAAACCACCGGTGAACATGAATGCGACGAATGTCGACGCCAGCATCTTCAACCTGACCAACGTGGTCGACACCAAAGGCAAACGCGACGCCCGCTTCGAAGGCAAAGCCCTGCTGCTGGGCCATGCGCCGCTCGAAACCACAGCCACCTTCGACCCGCTGAGCAACTTCGAAGACTTCGAATTTCGCCTGCGGGCCCGGGATATCGAACTCAAACGCATGAACGACTTCGCCTCGGCCTACGGCAAATTCGACTTCAACGCCGGCCACGGCGACGTGGTCATCGAAGCCGCAGCGAACAAGGGCCAACTCAAGGGCTACATCAAACCGCTGCTGCGCGACGTCGACGTATTCAACTGGCAGCAGGATGTCGAGAACAAGAACAAGGGCATCTTCCGCTCGATCTGGGAAGCGCTGGTCGGCGGCACTGAAACCGTGCTGAAAAACCAGGGCAAGAACCAGTTCGCGACCAAGGTCGAACTCAGCGGCAACGTGCACCAGCAAGATATCAGCGCGTTCGAAGCGTTTTTGCAGATCTTGCGTAACGGATTCATCCAGGCCTTCAATGCCCGGTATGAACGGCCGAAGCCGGATGCGGGTTAGCGCACTTGCTCAACTCGCTCTCGGCCGAAACTGAGTCAACATGTGACGCCCCATTCAGAGACTGAATAAGCCGTCTGCGTTCACAGTCGACCGGGCCGCGCGTTATAGTCGGGCATCCGATTATTTCGCCCCCGCCCTGCCCGTTCAGGTCGGCGTTACCGTTCGAGGATTAGCAGATGAAGTTCGAAGGCACCCAGGCCTACGTCGCCACCGATGACCTGAAGCTGGCGGTCAACGCCGCCATCACCCTGGAGCGGCCGCTGCTGGTCAAGGGCGAACCGGGCACCGGCAAGACCATGCTCGCCGAGCAACTGGCCGAATCGTTCGGCGCCAAGCTGATCACCTGGCACATCAAGTCCACCACCAAGGCCCATCAGGGCCTGTACGAGTACGATGCGGTCAGCCGTCTGCGCGACTCGCAACTGGGCAATGAAAAAGTCCACGACGTGCGCAACTACCTGAAGAAGGGCAAGCTCTGGGAAGCGTTCGAGTCTGAAGAACGCGTCATTCTGCTGATCGACGAAATCGACAAGGCCGACATCGAGTTCCCCAACGACCTGCTGCAAGAACTCGACAAGATGGAGTTCTACGTTTACGAGATCGACGAGACCATCAAGGCCAAGAAGCGTCCGATCATCATCATTACCTCCAACAACGAGAAAGAGCTGCCGGACGCTTTCCTGCGCCGCTGCTTCTTCCACTACATCGCCTTCCCCGACCGCACCACCCTGCAGAAAATCGTCGACGTTCACTACCCGGACATCAAAAAGGATCTGGTCAGCGAAGCGCTGGACGTGTTCTTCGACGTGCGAAAGGTGCCGGGCCTGAAGAAGAAGCCTTCGACCTCCGAGCTGGTGGACTGGCTGAAATTGCTGATGGCCGACAACATCGGCGAAGCGGTGCTGCGCGAACGCGATCCGACCAAAGCCATCCCGCCGCTGGCCGGTGCGCTGGTGAAGAACGAACAGGACGTGCAACTGCTTGAGCGCCTGGCGTTCATGAGCCGTCGTGGCACCCGCTAAGAGGCTGACGCCATGTTGCTCAACCTGTTCAATGAAATGCGTGCAGCCAAGGTGCCGGTATCGGTGCGCGAGCTGCTCGACCTGATCAACGCGCTGAAACAGCGCGTGACCTTCGCCGACATGGACGAGTTCTACTACTTGTCGCGCGCGATTCTGGTGAAGGACGAACGGCATTTCGACAAGTTCGACCGTGCGTTCGGCGCCTACTTCAATGGCCTGGAAAAGCTCGACGATCACTTGCAGGCGCTGATTCCCGAAGACTGGCTGCGCAAGGAGTTCGAACGCTCGCTGAGCGACGAGGAACGCGCGCAGATCCAGTCCCTCGGCGGCCTGGACAAGCTGATCGAAGAGTTCAAGAAACGCCTGGAAGAACAGAAGGAACGCCACGCCGGCGGCAACAAATGGATCGGTACCGGCGGCACCAGCCCGTTCGGTTCCGGCGGTTTCAACCCGGAAGGCATCCGGGTCGGCGATGCCGGCAAGCGCCAGGGTAAAGCGGTGAAAGTCTGGGATCAGCGCGAGTACAAGAACCTCGACGACTCCGTGGAGCTGGGCACCCGCAACATCAAGGTCGCCCTGCGCCGCCTGCGCAAATTCGCTCGTCAGGGCGCGGCGGAAGAACTGGATATCGATGGCACCATCGACCACACCGCCAAGGACGCCGGCCTGCTGAACATCCAGATGCGCCCGGAACGGCGCAACACGGTGAAGCTGTTGCTGCTGTTCGACATCGGCGGCTCGATGGACGCCCACGTGAAGATCTGCGAGGAACTGTTCTCGGCCTGCAAGACCGAGTTCAAGCATCTGGAGTACTTCTACTTCCACAACTTCATTTATGAATCCGTGTGGAAGAACAACATGCGCCGCACCTCCGAGCGCACGTCGACCCAGGACCTGCTGCACAAGTACGGCGCCGACTACAAAGTGATCTTCATCGGTGACGCGGCGATGGCGCCCTATGAAATCACCCAGGCTGGCGGCAGCGTCGAGCACTGGAATGAAGAGCCGGGTTACGTGTGGATGCAGCGCTTCATGGAGAAGTACAAGAAGCTCATCTGGATCAATCCGTACCCGAAAGATACGTGGGGCTACACCTCGTCGACCAACATCGTGCGGGACTTGATCGAGGATCAGATGTATCCGTTGACCCTGCGCGGGCTGGAAGAAGGGATGCGGTTTCTGTCCAAGTAATCCGCAATGGCTCCCCCGCCAGCGGCGGGGGAAACAATCAAAAGCGCTTCAGATATTCGACATGCTCCCGGTATGCAACTTCTTGCACCACCGGGCGCAATCTGACCTTCGCTCCCGGCAGACACTGTGCCAACCGGGCCAGCGCCAACGGCGTCAACGCTCCCAATCGCGGATAACCGCCAATCGTCTGCCGATCATTGAGCAACACGATTGGCTGTCCGTCCGGTGGCACCTGCACCGCGCCCAGCGGAATGCCTTCGGAGATCATCGGTTTGCCCTGATACTGCAACGCCGTGCCCAGCAGGCGAATACCCATGCGATCGGCACGACTGTCCAGCGTCCAGGCACTGTTGAATGCATCGAACAGGCTCTGCCCGCTGAACTGACCGATCTGCGCGCCCAACACCAGATCGAGCGGCGCGTCGAGGCGCAGGTCCGGTCGATGCTCCGCCGGGACCTCACGCACCAATAAGGTTTCGCCCTGATAACTCAGCGAAGCGCCCTTGGCCAATGGCAAGCCAAAACCATCGAGGCCACCGAGCTCCTCGCGTACCACCGTGGCACTGCTGCCCAGCACTTTCGGCGCACTGAAACCGCCGGGCGCTGCCAGATAGGCCCGAGCCCCGAGCAACGGCTGGGTGAACTTCAAGGTCTGTCCTTTGCGCAGTTTGAAACTGCGCCACGGTGCCAGCACTTCACCGTCGAGCTGCGCGCCAAGATCGGCGCCAGCCAATGCCAGCAAGCAATCTTCTTCAGCCACCACTGTGAACCCGCCGAGGGTGATTTCGATCACCGGCAAGTCCAGGCCATTGCCCAGCAGCCAGTTGGCCCAGGCCATCGACCGCCAGTCCGCCGCGCCGCCCTGGGTCACGCCCAGATGGCGCACCCCAAACCGCCCGGCATCCTGCAACAGGCACAGCGGCGTGCTTGCTTCAATCGTCAGTCGGCTCATGCCAGGGCCTCCAGAGGCGTGTCGTCACCGCCGAGACGGATGAATTCGGCATGGCTCACCGCTTCGAAACGCACGGTATCGCCGGGCTGCATGAGGCTGTAGCCATCGCGTTCACGGTCGAAAAGTTTTGCCGGCGTGCGGCCGATCAGGTTCCAGCCACCGGGAGACACCACCGGATACGCCGCTGTCTGCCGCTCGGCGATGCCGACGCTGCCGGCGGCGACTTTCTTGCGTGGCGTATTCAGACGCGGTGCTGCCAGGACTTCTTCCACCAAGCCCATGAAGGCAAACCCCGGTGCGAATCCGAGCGCGAACACCTGATATTCACGGGCGCTGTGACGGCGGATCACTTCTTCCACCGACAAACCGCTGCGTTGCGACAGCAGGCTCAATTCCGGTCCGACGCTAAGGTCGTACCACACCGGTAGCACATGACACTGGCCGCCGGTGCGCGCATTCGGCGACAGGTCGATCAAGGCTTCGGCGATCAATTCCCGAGCCTGATTCGGGTTCAACGCGGTCAGGTCGTAATGCACCATCAACGTGGTGTACGACGGCACCAGATCGATCAGATGTGCGCCGAACACCGCGCGCAGCCGCTCGCTGGCGGCGAGCATCCACGGCATGTTGGCTTCGGCGATTTCATCGAACAGGCGCAGCATCAGGCAATCCAGCGCCACCACTTCCACCCGCGGATTCATGGCGCGCTCTGCTCGTTCAGGGCCTGACGAATGCGCTGCACGGCCGCCACTGAACTGGCGTTGTCACCGTGCACGCACAGCGTATTGGCTTGCAGATGCAGCGCGCTGCCGTCGCTGGCGGTGAGGTTGTCGCCACGGGCGATGGTCAGCGCTTGCCCGATGATGGTTTCGGAATCGTGGTGCACCGCGCCGGGGAGTTGTCGCGAAACCAGTCGGCCGGCGCTGTCGTAGGCGCGATCGGCGAAGGCTTCGAACCACAGGGTCACGCCGTATTCGTCACCGAGTTGCTGGGCTGCCGTGTTATCGCGGGTGGCCATCAGCATCAGCGGCAAACTGCGGTCGTAAGCCGCGACAGCCTGAATCACCGCCCGCAACTGCGCCGGGTTGGCCATCATGTCGTTGTACATCGCGCCGTGGGGTTTGACGTAACTGACTTTGCCACCCTGGGCACGGCAAATGCCGTCGAGGGCGCCGATCTGGTAATGCAGGATGTCTTGCAGTTCCTGGGCGGTGTAAGCCATGGAGCGACGGCCGAACCCGACCAGATCCTGATAGGCCGGATGCGCGCCGATCTGCACGCCGTGGCTCAGGGCCAGGCTGACGGTCTTGCGCATGATGCCCGGGTCGCCGGCGTGAAAACCGCAGGCAATGTTGGCGCAATCGATGAAGGGCATGACTTCCGCGTCCAGACCCATGGTCCAGCTGCCGAAGCTCTCGCCGATGTCACAGTTCAATAGCAGGCGGCTCACGGTGAACACTCCTGTAGCTTTTGTCTTTTTTTATCGTAGGGCGTTGTCGCAGGTTATCAGTTACTGCGCGTCCAGTTGCTTGCCACGGGTTTCCGGCAGGCTCAACGCCGCGAGGATCACTACGCCGTAGGACACCGCCGCAAAGGCACCGATGCCTACGCTCAGTGGCACTTTCTGGCTGAGCAGCCCGATCAGCAGCGGGAACAATGCCGCCAGCGCCCGGCCGATGTTGTAGCAGAAGCCCTGCCCCGAGCCGCGAATCCGGGTTGGAAACAGCTCGGTGAGAAACGCGCCCATGCCACTGAAAATCCCCGAAGCGAAAAAGCCCAGCGGGAAGCCCAGCCACAGCATCACGCCGTTGCTGACCGGCAATTGGGTGTAGAGCAGAACGATGGTGAACGAGCCGACTGCGAACAGGATGAAGTTCTTCTTGCGGCCCAACAGGTCGGTCAAATAGGCGCTGATCACATAACCGACGTAGGAACCGACAATCACCATCGCCAGATAACCGCCGGTGCCGAGTACGCTCAAGCCGCGTTCGTTCTTCAGAAAAGTCGGCAGCCAGGAGGTGATCGCGTAGTAACCGCCGAGGGCGCCGGTGGTCAGCAGCGAGGCGCGAATCGTGGTGAAGAGCATGCCGGGGGCGAAGATCTCGTAGAACTTCGACTGACTGTCCGGAGTTTGCTTGGCTTTGGCTTCGCGGTAGATCTCCGGATCTTTCACCAGACGGCGGACGAAAATCACGAATACCGCCGGCACGATGCCAAGGATGAACAGTGCGCGCCAGGCGTCTTCCGGTGGCAATACCGAGAACAGCAGCGCATAGAGAATCGCCGTCAGGCCCCAACCCAAGGCCCAGCCGGATTGCACCATGCCCACCGCTTTACCGCGGTCCTTGGCCCGGATCACTTCACCGATCAGCACGGCGCCGGCGGT
The DNA here is from genome assembly GCF_024749205.1 of Pseudomonas sp. B21-021. Taxonomy (NCBI): domain Bacteria; kingdom Pseudomonadati; phylum Pseudomonadota; class Gammaproteobacteria; order Pseudomonadales; family Pseudomonadaceae; genus Pseudomonas; species Pseudomonas sp. B21-021. The sequence continues at coordinate 1,612,164 of NZ_CP087192.1, read as the reverse complement.
CCATTCACCGCCGAAACCGAAGCCCATCAGGGTTCGGGCGATCAGCAGTTGTTCGTAGTTTTGGGCGAAGCCGCAAAGGAAAGTGAAGAAGGCGAACCACAGCACCGTCAATTGCAGGGTGCGCACGCGACCGATGCGGTCGGAGAGAATCCCCGCCACCCAACCGCCGATGGCCGAGGCGATCAAGGTGCTGGTGTGAATCAGGCCGGCTTCGCCGGTGGTGATGCCCCACATCGCGATCAGGGTCGGCACCACGAAGCTGAGCATCTGGGTGTCCATGCCGTCCAGACCGTAGCCGATCTTGCAGCTCCAGAAGGTCCGGCGTTCTTGCTGATTGATGTTGCGATACCAGTCGAACGGGCCGGGACGGGCCGCAGTCTTGGGGAGGTCGAGGGTGTCGGGCGCACTCATGGCATGTCTCCGCAGGCTTTTATTGGTCTTGTTCGAAGCTCCGACGACGCCTATCGTGGGAACCGGATGCGTCGATTCTTGGGTGCGTCACCCGGTCGCGTCCAACGAATAAAAACCCGCCCAAGACATAAGAAAAATTTGTTGCCATGAACCTGAAGTTTCTCGAAACCTTCGTCTGGGTCGCCCGGCTGAAAAGTTTTCGCCTGACCGCCGACAAGCTGTTCACCACCCAGGCCTCGATCTCCAGCCGGATCGCGGTGCTCGAAGGCGAGCTCGGGGTGAAGCTGTTTCTGCGTGATTCACGCGGCGTCAGCCTGACGCCCGAAGGTTTGAAAGTGCTGGACTATGCCGAGCAGATGCTCGACACGATGCAGGCGCTGAAGCAGTCGATCGAGACCCGTTCGAGCAAGGTCGGCCGGGTACGGATCGGGGTGATGGACACGGTGATCCACACCTGGCTCAGCCCGTTGGTGGCACAGATGACCGATCTGTACCCACGGGTAGAAATCGAGCTGGTGGCGGATACCTCGCTGAACCTCTGCGATCAGCTGCAAAAAGGCTTTCTCGATCTGATCCTGCAAACCGATCTGGTGCGCCAGGAAAGCGTGCGCAGCCTGGAGCTGGCCAGCCACCCCATCGGCTGGATCGTCGCCAGCAATTCGATCTACAACCGCGACTACCAAAGCCTCGCCGACCTGGCGCAGGAACGGATCATCACCTACTCGAAAAACTCCCGGCCGCACCAGGACATACTGGCGCTGATGCAGGCCCAGGGCGTGCTGGCGCCACGGTTGAACTGTGTGAATTCGGTGTCGGCGATCACCCGGCTGTTGCGCGACGGGTTCGGCATTGGCGCGTTGCCGCCAGTGTTGGTGGCCGAGGAGCTGGCGCGGGGCGAACTGACCCTGCTCGACATCGAACAGCGCCCGCCGAATCTGCAGGTGGTGGTGTCGTGGCGGGTCGGTGTGGAATGGGTCGAGGAGATCGTGACGCTGTGTCAGCAGGTGCTGGAGGGGTATGCGCGCAAGGTGGGCGAGAACTACGTCGTGCTCGCCCCTTGATCGTTCCCACGCTCTGCGTGGGAATGCAGCCCGGGACGCTCCGCGTCCCTCGCAAGCCCAGCGCGGAGTATCCGTTGAGGCTCAGAGCCCGCGCACATCCCGGTCTTCGATCGGCCGGCTCTGGCGCAGGCGCTTGCCGCCCAGCACCACCCAGTCGATCAGACGGAACAGGCATTCAAGACCGAACGACAACAGCAGCGCGCCGCTCATCCCCCAGATCATCGCTTCCGGCGTCAGCAGGATCTGGTAGCTGTAGCCATTCCAGGTTTCCTTGCGGATGTCCGGGTCGGCGGCCAGCACCACTTGCAGGAAGCGGATGTACCAAGGGCCCTGCATCGCCTGGAATTGCTTGTCCAGCGCCAGCTGACGGTTGAGCAAGGTGCTCAGGCTGTCGGCATCGCTGCGAAACACCGGGTCTTCGCTGGCACGGTAATGGGCGACCAGTGCCTGGATGTCACCCTTGAAAAACTGCTCGGCGGTGCCCTGGAAGCCGCGCAGACCGGTCTGCGCCTCAATCAGGTGCGCTTCGACCCGCTTGGCGTAATCGTTGATGAAGCCCGGCACCTGGACACCGATCAACAGGCCCGCCGCAAACAACACCAGCCGTAGATAACTGAGCAACATGGGGGTGCAATCCTTATTCGGTCGTGCCCTGGCTTACGCATTCGCCGCGTCGCCACAGGCTCCATTGGCCCGGTTCGTAGCGGGTCCAGGTTTCGTTTTCAGTCAAAGGTTCGGTGGCAATCACCGTCACCACGTCGTTGGGCGTGGTTTCGGCCTGGAAGTCGACAATCACATCGACGTCCTTGAGCCGTGCCGGACCAAACGGTGCGCGTCGGGTGATCTGCGCCAGTTTGGTCGAGCAATAGCAGAACAGCCAGTCGCCGTCGCTGAGCAGGCAGTTGAACACGCCTTTGCTGCGATATTCGGCGCAGGCCGCGACCAGATCCGGCAGCAGCACTTCTATATCGACCGGTTCCGGAAACGCTGCACGTACGCGGTTGAGCAAATCGCAGAACGCCGCTTCGCTGTCGGTATCGCCGACCGGGCGGTAGAAACTCTTGATCGGCGAGAAGTCGGCGAGCTGGCCATTGTGCGCGAAGCACCAGTTGCGCCCCCACAGTTCGCGGACGAACGGGTGGGTGTTGGACAGGCAGACCTTGCCGACGTTGGCCTGACGGATATGACCGATGACCACTTCACTTTTGATCGGATAGCGCTGCACCAGATTGGCCACTTCCGACTCGCTGCTGGCCGCCGGGTCCTGGAACAGGCGCAGCCCACGACCTTCGTAGAAGGCAATGCCCCAGCCGTCGCGGTGCGGGCCGGTGCGACCACCGCGCTGCATCAGCCCGGTGAAGCTGAACACGATGTCGGTCGGCACGTTGGCACTCATGCCCAGTAATTCACACATGTGCGGACTCTCGTGATTACAGACGCGGCTCGACCCGCATGCGCTGCGGATTGCTCGGCACCGGCGGGCGACCGTAGCGGTCATCGCCCGCGCCGCCGAATGGTTGATCGGCGTCCCGCTCGTCATCGGCCCGGGCCGCTGCGCGGGCGGCTTCAGCCTGCTCTCGGCGGGCCTTGGAGGCGCGCTCGATCGGCAGGCGGATCAGCACGAAAATCAAGTACAGGCCGAACGCGATCATGGCGTACATGAGCAATTCGGAAATCGCGCGCCAGGCGTTGTTGCCGACCTTGAACGCCAGATCCAGCGCGGTAATGGCGATGGCCGGGGCGAATTTTTCCTTCACCGGGTCAATGATGGTCGGGCTGAACAGCAACACCGCCATCAATACACGCAGCGGCTCGCGCAGCCAGCGCCACATCCAGCGGGTCATGCGCATCCACACCAGCAGGCAGCCCACGGCGGCAAAGGCGTAAAGGCCCCAGGCGATCAGATAGTCGTTCTCGGTCATGGTGTCCATGGCAAGGCAGGCAAAGAGGCGCTTATAGTAACGACTTTTCGCACGTCAGGCTTGTCCCAATGCCAGTCGGTCAGCCCCGGACATTGTGGGAGCGAGCTTGCTCGCGAAGAGGCCGTCAGATTCAACACTATTATTGATTGAGCCTGCGCTTTCGCGAGCAAGCTCGCTCCCACAGGTTGCGAAACCCTATTCCGTTACATTTTCGAGAGCTTTCCATGCCCGTATCCGCCAACGTCATCAGCGCCCCGATTGCCCACAAGGCCGCCGGTCACGACCCGTACGCCTGGCTGCAGGAACGCGACACCGACGCGGTGCTCGACTACCTCAAGGCTGAAAACGACTATCAGCAGGCGCAGACCGCCGATCAGGCAGAGCTGCGCGAAACCCTGTTCGAAGAGATCAAGGGCCGGATCCTCGAAACCGATCTGTCCCTCCCCTCGCCATGGGGCCCGTACCTGTATTACACCCGCACCACAGCGGGTGACGAATACGCCCGTCACTACCGCTGCCCGCGCCCGGCCGACGACAGCCTGACCCTCGATGAAAGCCGCGAACAATTGCTGCTTGATCCGAACGCACTGGCCAACGGCGGCTTTTTCTCCCTCGGTGCCTTCAGTATTAGCCCCGATCACCAGCGTCTGGCCTACAGCGTCGATGCCTCGGGCGACGAGATTTACACGCTGTTCGTGAAGGAATTATCCAGCGAACGCGTCAGCGAACTGGAATTCCAGGACTGCGACGGCAGCATGACCTGGGCCAATGACAGCCTCACGCTGTTCTTCGGCGTGCTCGACGACACCCATCGTCCGCACAAACTGTTCCGCTATCGTCTGGACGGCACCGCCGCCGAAGAGGTCTTCCACGAGCCGGACGGGCGTTTCTTCCTGCATTGCTACCGCGCCAGCTCCGAGCAGCAATTGCTGTTGTCCCTGGGCAGCAAGACCACCAGTGAAGTCTGGGCGCTGGACGCCAATCAGCCGCAGCAGCCGTTCACTTGCCTGGCGCCACGGGTCGAGGATCACGAATACGACGTCGATCACGGCAAGCTCGATGGCGAATGGACCTGGTTCATCCGCACCAACCGCGACGGCATCAACTTCGCCCTGTACCAGGCGCCGGACACCGGCATCGCACCCAGCGAAGCCGACTGGCAGAACCTGATTCCGCACAGCGATTCGGTGATGCTCGATGGCGTGACCCTCAACGCCGAAGCCCTGACCCTGAGCCTGCGCGAAGGCGGGCTGCCGATCATCGAAGTTCGCCCACACGGTCTGGCGCCTTATCGCGTGCAATTACCGGACGCGGCCTACAGCCTCTATGTGCAAAACAGCCTTGAATTCGAAAGCGACCGCATTCGCCTGCGCTATGAAGCGCTGAATCGTCCGGCTCAGGTTCGGCAACTGATCCTCGCCACCGGCGAACAGACCGTCCTCAAGGAAACCCCGGTGCTCGGCCCGTTCGACGCCGACGCCTACGTCAGCCAGCGCCTGTGGGCGACTGCGCCGGACGGCACCCAGGTGCCGATCAGTCTGGTGATGAAACGGGAAATGGTCGGCAAAGCGGTGCCGCTGTACCTGTACGGTTACGGCGCCTACGGTTCGAGCCTCGACCCGTGGTTCTCCCACGCCCGCCTGAGCCTGCTGGATCGCGGCATGGCGTTCGCCATCGCCCACGTGCGGGGCGGCGGCGAGCTGGGCGAAGCCTGGTATCGCGCCGGCAAGCAGGAACACAAGCACAACACCTTCAGCGACTTCATTGCCTGCGCCGAATTCCTGATCCTCAACGGCATTACCACCGCGCCACAACTGGCGATCAGCGGTGGCAGCGCCGGTGGACTGCTGATTGGCGCAGTGCTCAACCAGCGTCCGGATCTGTTCGGCGTGGCGATTGCCGAAGTGCCGTTCGTCGATGTGCTCAACACCATGCTCGACCCGGATCTGCCGCTGACCGTCACTGAGTACGACGAGTGGGGCAATCCGGAAGAGCCGGAGGTTTACGAGCGGATCAAGGCCTACGCGCCGTACGAAAACGTCACCGCGCAGGCCTATCCCGCAACACTGGTGATCGCCGGCTACAACGACAGCCGCGTGCAGTATTGGGAAGCGGCCAAGTGGGTGGCGAAGTTGCGCGCGACCAAGACCGATGACAATCCATTGCTGCTCAAGACCGAACTGGGCGCCGGCCACGGCGGCATGAGCGGGCGTTATCAGGGATTACGTGACGTAGCGCTCGAATATGCATTTGTTTTCAAGGTTCTGGGCGTTGCCTGAGGAACTCCGCCGGTCAGTCAGGTCTTAATTCCGGGCACCGGGAGCCGATAAGCAGATCGGCCCCCGGTGGCGAGCCTGCCACCCGACACAACAAAAAGACCGCACGACATGTCAGAACCCACTCTACTGAACAACGAAATCCGCGACTGGCTGATGGACTGCGGCCTGTTCGATCAATTGCAACTGGCGGATTTTGCCGCCGCTTCGGGCTACTTCAGCATCAGCACCGTGGCTGAAGGCGAAGCGATCTTTCGCGAAGGCGATGCCGGTAGTTTCATGTGCATCATCCACACCGGCCAGGTGGCCGTGCAGAAAACCGGTGGCGACGGCCAGGTCGTGACCATGGCCACCCTGCGCAGCGGCCGGGCATTCGGTGAAATGGCCGTGCTCGACGGCGAGCGCCGCTCGGCGACTTGCGTGGCGGCGAGCAACTGTCAGTTGCTCAACCTCGGCAAGGATTCGCTGGAAAAAATGCTCAACGACGCACCGAAGATCGCCGCCAAGATCATCCGCGCCCTCGCCGTTTCCCTGTCCAAACGCCTGCGCATGGCTGACGGTCAACTCGCCGCCCAGCAGATCTAGCCTCCCGGGGATTTGGGTTTGCTGTCGTTCTGTTCGAGGCCCGGCAATGGCTGATCCTTGGTCGGCGGGCTGGGCATTTCGATCGGCACCAGCGGCGGGCCGCCACTGCCGGGACCTGCCTTGGGAATCGGCACCGGGCTGATCTGCGGATACGGGGTTGGCGTCGCCGTACCGGGCGAACCCGGCTGCGGTGTCGGGCTGACGGGAATCGTCTGTTGCGCCTGTACGGCAGTTATCGAGAGCGCGGCCAGGGTAATGACCGTTAGAATGGTGCGCTTCATCAAGGGCTCCGTTGGCCTGAAGTCTGCCTTCAGGCTACTCCCAACGCGCCGGCTTGCCTTCCCCCCCTGTAGAGATTTCCATGAAACGTTTCGTTCTGCTCGACACCACGCCGATCCCTGACAACGGTGGCGCCCTGTGCCTGTTCGAGTATGGCGAGGACTTCGTCATCAAGATCCAGGGCGGCGACGGCGGCCAATTGATGAACACCCGCATGCACGGCTCCGAAGACGCGCTGGCTGAGATCCCGTGCCGCAAGGTCGCCGGCCGGCCGAACTCGCGGGTGCTGATCGGCGGTCTGGGCATGGGCTTCACCCTCGCCTCCGCACTCAAGCATCTGGGCAAGAGCGCCGAAGTGGTGGTCGCCGAGCTGGTGCCCGGTGTGGTCGAGTGGAATCGCGGCCCGCTCGGTGAAAAGTCCGGGCGCCCGCTGCTCGATCCGCGCACGGTGATCCGTCAGGAAGACGTGGCCAAGGTGCTGCAAAGCGAGCCGAACGGTTTCGACGCGATCATGCTCGACGTCGACAATGGCCCCGAAGGCCTGACCCAGAAGGCCAACAGCTGGCTGTATTCCGCCGCAGGCCTGGCCGCGTGCGCCAAGGCGATGCGCCCCAAAGGCGTGCTGGCGGTGTGGTCGGCCAGCGCCGACCGGCAGTTTTCCGACAAATTGAAGAAGGCCGGTTTCAAGGCCGAGGAAGTTCAGGTCTTCGCCCACGGCAACAAGGGCACGCGCCACACGATCTGGATTGCCGAGAAGCTCAAGGGCTGAGCTAAACTTGCCTCATAACCGTCATTAGTCTTTTTACAAAGGTGAACCCATGAGTTCGTCCACCCCGACCAACACTTCGAAGCTGGATCGCATCCTCGCCGACAACCAGCGCGACAAGGAAATGGGCTACCGCGACAAGGCCCTGAAGATGTACCCGCACGTGTGCGGCCGCTGCGCCCGTGAGTTTTCCGGCAAGCGCCTGAGCGAACTGACCGTGCACCACCGCGACCACAACCACGACAACAACCCGCAGGACGGTTCCAACTGGGAACTGCTGTGCCTGTACTGCCACGACAACGAGCACTCGCGCTACACCGACCAGCAGTATTTCGGCGAAGGCTCGCTGAGTACGCCGAAAATCGCCAAGGCCACGCACAACCCGTTTGCTGCCCTGGCCGGCCTCATGAAAAAAGAAGACTGATCCCCCAACTCTGATCGTTCCCACGCAGAGCGTGGGAACGATCAGCACCGCAGATCCTGAATCTGCCCGCCCTCCCCCAATCCCCGTATAATCGCCCTCTTTTTCCCGAAGGCACCCCGCTCGTGGCAGACAAACGGTACAGCTGCATTGGTTTGTATAACCCCAAATCACCGGAAAACGTCGGTTCGGTGATGCGCGCCGCAGGCTGCTACGGCGTGTCGACCGTGTTCTACACCGGCAAGCGCTATGAGCGCGCCGCCGATTTCGTCACCGACACCAAGCGCGTGCACTACGACATCCCGCTGATCGGCATCGACGACCTGAAAAAGATCCTGCCGCTCAACTGCGTCCCGGTCGCCGTGGAACTGGTAGACGGCGCCCGCCCGCTGCCGGAATACACCCACCCGGATCGCGCCCTGTACATCTTCGGCCCCGAAGACGGCTCGCTGGATCAAGAGATCCGCGACTGGTGCGAAGACGTCGTGTACATCCCGACCACTGGCTGCATGAACCTCGCCGCCACGGTCAACGTCGTGCTCTACGACCGCATGGCCAAAGGCCTGAACACCCGCTCCGGGCCGAAATTCCGCTGAAACGCCGCACATCCGATGGAACGAGGTGACCGCCTGCGCAGTCAGCTTGTTTATCGATTACTCATTGCCTGGAGAAAGATCATGACCGAGCTCAAACGCGTCGAGCGTATCGAATCCACCCCGTTCCAGAGCCGTTCCGAGCAGAACGTCGAAGGCTGGGAGCGCATCGGCTCGCTGGCCGGCGGCGTGATCATGGTCGGCAAGGGCCTGCGCCGTGGCGGCGTATTCGGGTTGATTCAGGTGGCGATTGGCGGCGTGGCCATGGCCCGCGGCATCACCGGCCACAGCTCGGTGAAAAGCCTGCTGGAGAAAAGCCGTCAGGACATGAACAACGTCCGGGCGAAGATCGAGCGCGCCGGTGAGGAGCTGAGCAAGCTCAAGGCCAATGCCGAAGCGGCAACCAAAACCGCCACCGTGACCGGCAATGACTCGGTGAAATCGCCGAAAGCCGGGGTTTGACCGCTACCGAAGCAACCCGGTATCAAGGATTTTGGACGACTCGCCGAGAATGCTTTCGGCGAGTTGCACGAACTCTTTGGTGTCCACCGTCCCCAGATGCATCGCCCCGCGCAGCACGTCATCCAGCGAGCGCTTGTTGCGGGTCTTCAGGCGAATCTCGCCGTCCAGCTCCTGTAACAACAGCACCGCTTTCGATAGCTGCGCCGGGCTGATCTGCTCGCCGCGCAGGGTCGTGACCTTCTGGCTGTCCTTGGCCAGTTTCGCCTGTAACGCCTGATAACGCTCGTCGCTCATCCCCCCGGCACGGCGCACCAGTTCGATCGCGTAATACTCGGCAAACCCCTCGCTGATCCAGTCGCTGCGCTGCTCGTCGTTGATCCGTCCGAACACCTGCGCCAACTCGCGCACCAGTGCGCTGCTGCCGCTTTCGCTGACCAGCGGCAAGCGCGTGTTGAGGTAGATCGACTCCCGTGCCGCCAGGCTGCCGCGCCACATCGGGTCGTTGGCACCGACAATCAACAGCTTGCTCGGATGGCGCGGAAACACCGCCTGCACCTGCGGCCATACAAACGTCAGCAGCGTCAGCACATCCATCCGGCGCATACCCTGCCCTTGTGGCGAGGCCACGGTGACTTCGGTTTCCCCCAGTCGGGTGCGGCGGCTGCCAAGGTGGCCGGCGAGCATCCAGCCGGTCGGGCGGTCGAACAGGCGTGACGGATTGTCGATGCGGAATTTGTTCTTGCCGATGCGCGGCCAGGCGGTTTCGACGCTTTTCCAGCCGTCGGGCAATTCGAAGTGCAGGCGCGCGACCAGCTCGATGCCGTCCTGCTGATCGAGCCTGGCCGGCGGTACCAGTTCTTCACCGCGCATCAGCGCCCAGGTCGGGGTCATGCGCGTGTCGAAGCTGCCGTTCTTGCGGCCGTGGCTGATGCGTACGCGGTAGGTCAGGCTGGCCTTGTCCGCCGTCGGGCGCCATACGCCGCGTGCGTGTTGGCCCGGCGTCAGTTGCCATTGGCCGTCGGCCTTGAAGTCGCTGTAATGGCTGCCATCGCCCAGATCGAAATCCAGACTGCGCACCGCTTCGCCCTTGGCGAGGGTCAGGCGCACTTCGGCCTGATCGCTCTGCGGCAGCAGGCGTACCTGATAATCCAGATCTACTTTCTTTGCCGCCCACACCGGCGCACTCAGCGCCAGCAACGTGACGATCAGCGCCCGGCGCAATCCCGTCGCCATACCTGCTCCTTGGTCAATCGTTAACCTGCGCGGAAAATCAGGTGATCTTCCCAGTCGTCTTCCGGCACGCTGCCTTCGGCGAGCATGCGCCCGGACTGGGAAATCCGTTCGTGGTGCACCGCGTCGCGATCACCGCAGACCAGGTGATGCCACAGCGGCAGATCCTTGCCTTCGCTGACCAGCCGATAACCGCAGGTCGGCGGCAGCCATTTGAACTCTTCGGCCTGGCCCGGGGTGAGCTGGATGCAGTCCGGGACAAACTTCATGCGGTTCGGGTAATCGCTGCACTGGCAGGTTTTCAGGTCCAGCAGTTTGCAGGCGATACGCGTGTAATAGACGCTGTTGTCTTCTTCATCCTCGAGCTTTTGCAGGCAGCACAGACCGCATCCGTCGCACAGCGATTCCCACTCCTCGTGATCGAGTTGATCGAGGGTTTTGCGTATCCAGAACGGTTCGACTTTGGCGGCCATGGCTCAAGCATCAACATCAGGTGGTGAAAAGGCCGCCAGTCTAGTGCCCAAGGCCCCGTGATCCAAGCGCTGGCGACTACCGGTTGTGCGGGGCTTGTCAGTTTTTGCGCGGCCAAGTAGCTTTGCCGGTCTCACCAGGCCTTTGCCGGATGCCATTAACGCTCGACCGCGTTGCATCCGGTGAACTGCAGGCTTGCGCCACGACCCCATCGTTCAGCCCAACTGATCCCGCCGGGTTTCGCTTCCAACCTGTCCTCAAACGTAGCAAGGAATCTCTCGATGAGTGCCAACCCTCGCGTTGCCGAATACGCCATTCACCCGCAGTTCACCGATCGCTGGTCGCCCCGCGCCTTCACCGGCGAAGCGATTTCCGAAGAAACCCTGCTGAGCTTTTTCGAAGCCGCGCGCTGGGCGCCGTCGGCGTACAACTCGCAGCCGTGGCGTTTTCTCTACGCCCGTCGCGACACCCCGAACTGGGAGCGTTATCTGGGCCTGCTCAATGAATTCAACCGCAGCTGGGCACAACACGCTTCGGCACTGGTGATCGTGATTTCGAAAACCACCTTCACCGCACCGGGTGCGACCGAGGAAACGCCGGCACTGTGGCACACCTTCGACACCGGTTCCGCGTGGGGTCATCTGGCACTGCAAGCAAGCCTGAGCGGCTGGCACACCCACGGCATGGCCGGCTTCGATCAGGAGCTGACCCGCAAGGAGCTGAACATTCCGGAGGGTTATGCGCTGCACGCCGCCGTGGCGGTGGGCAAGCTGGGTGACAAGGCAACCCTGGCGGATTACCTGCAAGCACGGGAAACGCCGAGCCCGCGTCGTCCGCTGAGCGAACTGGCGGCTGAAGGCGATTTCACCCTCTAAGCCCCGCTTGATCGTTCCCACGCTCCGCGTGGGAATGCAGCCCGTGACGCTCTGCGTCACTCGACGCGGAGCGTCCCTTGAGGCATTCCCACGCAGAGCGTGGGAACGATCTCTATAGTCAGTAACCGCGTGCGAAATCCACTTCCCCGCGCAACGCTTCACCCGCCTGATACGCCCGCAAGTTATCCAGAAACAACTGCACCATCATCGGCGGCGAGGTCGGCGCCGAGCTGTGCCCGGTCAGCAGCAAGCCCCATGCGGTCCAGAACGGATGCCGTTGCGGCAGCGGTTCCTGACGGCAAACGTCGATCACCGCGCCCGCCAGATGGCCTTCCTTCAACGCTTCGACCAGATCAGCATCGACCACCGCCACACCGCGTCCGGCGTTGATGAACAAACCGGTCGGCTTGAATTGCTTGAACAGCGCAGCGTCGTAGATATCGTGGGTGTGCTCGGTGTTGGGCAGCAGATTGACCACATAATCCACCTCGCCCACCAGCCGTGGCAGATCCGCCATCGAACCGACTTCGACAAACGGCGCTTGCTCGCGGGCGCTGCTGGCGATGCCGTACAACTCGACACCGAACGGCAGCAGGAACTGCGCCACGCTTTGGCCAATGTCACCGGTGCCGACGATCAGCACCTTGCGCCCGACCAGACTCTGACCGGTGCGGTTGTCCCACTTGCGCTCGACCTGGCTGACCAGCCGCGCCAGCACTTCACGCTCGTGGCCGAGCATGTAAGTCAGCACGTACTCGGCCATGACTTGGCCGAAAATGCCGACCGCCCGAGTCAGGCGGTAATCCCGGCGCAGGCCGTCGGCCAGTAGCGGCGTGATCCCGGCCCAGGTCGATTGCAGCCATTGTGGCTGATGGCCCTGACGCAACAGGGTCGCCAGCAGATCCGGCTGGCCCAGCCACACCGGGCAATCGACGGCCTGGCGCGCCAGTTCGGCGGAGTCGCCGCTGGTCAGCACTTCAAGCTCCGGAGCCGCCTGACGCAGCAGTCGGGCGTATATCGCGTGGTCGTGTTCAGCAATCAGAACGCGCATCTTCAAACCTTTCGCAAACCGTGCAGGCGGCCGTCCACTTCGTGGCAGCCGTCGCCGTAAAAACCGTTCCAGGGGTTACAAGAGGCCCAGGACAGGGCCTCGCGGATCAGACCGGGTCGTTGCGTCGCAGCAACTCTTCGGGCAAGTGCTCGATGTACTCTTCCTCGGCCGGTGGCATTTGCAGGTGATAGCCCTGCTTTTCGAGGTTTTCCAGGACCACGGCGATGTCTTCGCTGGCCAGCTTGCGCTCGGGGGTCAGCACCAGATCGAAGGAATGCTTGGCCTTGCCGAACGCCGCCATCAGACCTTCCGGCACGCGCTCCAGCGCATCGCTCTTGAGCACGTAAAGGTACATGCCGCTTTTCTTCGAACTTTGATAAATGGAACAAATACGTTTCAAGGCTGTTCTCCGGCGGTGGCCAGGCTGTCGAGCAGCTTCTGGCCCATCAATTCGCGGCGCCAGCCACGCAGCGAATCAGGCAATTGGTAAGGGCCCTCGGGGAAGCCGCTTTTGACCAGCGCTTCGAGGGTTTTCTTGCGCAGCATCAGTTCCGGCGCGATGCCCAGACGTTCAGCTTCGGCCTGACCGAGCGCCCGCAGCTGTTTGATCAGCGCAGCGGCTTCGATCGGCAACGGCTCCGGCACGGCTGGCGGCCATTGATCAGGCCCCACACTGCCAGAGCGCTTGATCAGATCAAGCAGAAACTCGCCGTCCTGACGCACGGTACGCGGGTGCATGTCTTCGATCTTGCCCAGCGCGCTCAGGTTGTCCGGTTGGGTCCGGGCCAGCGGCCACAGCGAGTGCTCACGCACGATGCGGTTGCGCGGCAGGTCGCGGGCGCGGGCCTCGCGTTCACGCCAGGCGCACAGCTCACGCAGCACGGCCAGTTGGGCGCGGGACAGTTTCCACGCCAGTTTGGCCTCGCGATACACCTCGTACGGATCGGTCTCGCGGCGCAGGTTGGCGACCAGTTCGGCGCCATCCTCCAGTACCCAGGCGAATTTGTCGTCAGACAGTTTCGGACGCAGTTGTACGAAAACCTCCGCCAGATGCACGGCGTCTTCGGCGGCATAGCTGATTTGCGTGTCGGACAACGGACGCTGCAACCAGTCGGAACGGGTTTCGCCCTTCGGCAATTCGATGCCGAGCACTTCCTGCACCAAACGCGAATAGCCCATCGAGAACCCGAGGTTCAGGTAGGCAGCGGCCAGTTGGGTGTCGAACAGCGGCGCCGGCAGGCTGCCGGTCAGGCGCAGCAGGACTTCGAGGTCTTCGCTGCAGGCGTGCAGGACTTTGAGCACCGCCGGGTTTTCCAGCAACGCGGCCAAGGGTTGCCAGGCGTTGATGGTCAGCGGGTCGATCAGGTAGGCGCGTTTGCCGTCGCCGACCTGCAACAGGCCGGCAATCGGGTAGAAGGTGTCGACCCGCATGAATTCGGTGTCGAGGGCAACGAACGGCAGCTGCTGCCACTCGGCGCAAAACTGCGCGAGGCTATCGTTGTCGCGAATCCAGTGAATATCGATGGCCACACGGCTCTCCCTTCAAGAATGGCGCGCAGTATATATCGCCACCGGCGCTTTCCGCGCCTTTACAGGGCAAGAGCTTGATGAAATCTCCTGCCTGAGGGAAAGAATAGTCTTACAGAGTGAGTCTGCCGGCTCAGTCCTTGGCCAGCACCCCGTCGATCACCGCCCCCCGGCAGCCGGCAAACATGTCCAGATCCGGCTGGTAGACCTTGCTCTGCACTTCCAGCAGGCCGAGCATCGAGTGGAACAGGTTGTCTTGGCTCAGCGGTTTGTCGCGGCTCATTTGCAGGCAATGGGTGTCGACCGAGTAGGACTTCTGATAGCTGTCGGAGAACCACGCCAGCATCGCCACGTGTTTCTGCTGCTCCGGCGCCAGCATGTACGGCGTGCCGTGGAGGAACAGGTTGTACTCGCCCAGGGATTCGCCGTGATCGGACAGGTACAGCATGGCGGTATCGACCTTGTCCTGATTGCTGCGCAGCACATCGATCAGGCTCGACAGCACATGGTCGGTGTACACCAGCGTGTTGTCGTAGCCGTTGACGATGCTTTCACGGCTGCAATTGTTCAGCGCGTTGCTTTCACACACCGGGGTGAAGCGCTCGTATTCCTTGGGATAGCGCTTGAAGTATTCCGGGCCGTGGCTGCCCATCTGGTGCAGGACCAGCACGGTGTCCTTGTCCAGGTGATCGATGAAGCTTTGCAGGCCTTGCAACAGGATTTCGTCGCGGCATTCGCTGTTGGCGCACAGTGCCGGGTCTTTCAGATTGCTGACGTCCTGCAAGGTGACGCGATCGCAGGTGCCCTTGCAGCCGGACTGGTTGTCGCGCCAGATCACATCGATCCCGGCACGCTTGAGCACGTCCAGCAGCCCTTCCTCATTCTTCGCCTTGCTGGCGTCGTAATCCTTGCGGCCCATGTTGGAGAACATGCACGGCACCGACACGGCGGTTTCCGTGCCACAGGAATGCACATCGGTGAAGGCGATCAGGCCGGCTTCCTTGTCCAGTTTCGGCGTGGTGTCGCGGTCATAGCCGAGGATGCCGAAGTTTTCCGCCCGGGCACTTTCCCCCACCACCAGCACCGTCAGGGATTTGCGCGGATGGTTCTGCACGGCGGCATTGCGCTGGGCGTCTTCGCCGATCGTGACGAACGGTTGCTGCGCTGAAGCCACCTGCTCACGCAGATAACCGGCCGAGGCGCCGATGTAGTTGCTCGGCACCAGCATCAGGCGAATTTCGTGGTGATTGCGAAACAGCGACGACAGCCCTTGATAATTGGCCAGCGCGACGCCGCCAATGACCGCGACCGACGCGACACTTACCACAACTTTACTTAATAACTCGCGATGCCAGCGACGATAGTTGACTGGAACTTTCCACAACAACCAGGACGGCAAGACACCCAGAAAAACGATATAAGCCAGCAACTTCAAAGACAGCAGATCGCGCACTTCAGTGGCATTGGTTTCGGCAAAGTTTCTAAACATGCCGGCATCGATCATTACACCGTATTGGCTCATGAAATAAGCCACGCCGGCGCTGACCATAAACAACAACGTCAACACGGGTTTCAACACGGGTCGAAACGCCAGCAACGTCAGCACAATGTTATACGCCGCGAAGATCATCACCCCGAACGCAATGCGCATGGCAATGCCCTTGCCGTCCGCAGCGGTGATATCGAACAGGTGTTGCCAGAGAACGAAATTGAATCCGATCAAAAGAAAGGCGCTGGCAAACAACGTCACCCATTCCGGGCGCACGGCTTTTAACTTGAACATGGCGAGGGGCTATTTCCTTGAAAGAAGTGCCGTCGTCAATTGTGAAAATTTCATTGACTCAGACAATACAAACTTTAAGCAGGCAACCATCAATTTTTTGTGAAAAAGAAGCCAACGATTAGTTGGCCCATGAAATAACCATGAAACTTTCGGAGTATTTGAGAATGGTTCAGCTGTGGTTCAGTCGCGGGCGACGAGGTGCCGTATCGAGTTTCTCGATACCGCTCCCGACTTTCTGATTTGCCGCCCCGCTCGCCTGCCCGCCTAATCGACCGCCTCTGGTTCAAAGGTCTGAAGATGGAAAACGTTCGCGCCACTGCCCGCCCCGCTGTCTGGCTGATGCTCGGCATCATCCTGGTCGCCCTCAACCTGCGCCCGTCGATGGCGGCGGTCGGGCCCTTGCTCTCGGCCATTCGCGGCGATATGGCGCTCAGTTTCAGTCTCGCAGCGTTGCTGACCCTGCTGCCGGTGATGGCGATGGGGCTGGCGATGTTTTTCGGCATGGCGGTCAGCCAGCGCCTCGGTGAACAGCGCACGGTGCTGCTGTCGTTGTTGATCATTGGCGGGGCG
Source organism: Pseudomonas sp. B21-021 (assembly GCF_024749205.1). Classification (NCBI taxonomy): domain Bacteria; kingdom Pseudomonadati; phylum Pseudomonadota; class Gammaproteobacteria; order Pseudomonadales; family Pseudomonadaceae; genus Pseudomonas; species Pseudomonas sp. B21-021. The sequence goes on along the minus strand of NZ_CP087192.1, from coordinate 1,595,881 downwards.
ACGCTGTCGCGGCTGTTTCTCGATTCGGCGGGCGGATTGATCGCCAGCGCCGTGCTGGCCGGGATCGGCATTGCACTGATCCAGGCCTTGATGCCCGCGCTGATCAAATCGCGGTTTCCCGACAACGTGGCGCTGTGCATGGGCCTTTACGTCACTTCGATCATGGGCGGCGCGGCGCTGGCCGCTTCGTTCGCTCCGTGGGTGCTGATGCAGACCGGCAACTGGCGGGCGGGACTGGCCGTCTGGGCAGTTTTGGCATTGCTCGCCATTCCTGTGTGGTGGGCAACCCGAACTACGTCACCGGACGTCACCCGATCTGTTATCAGAAAAGAATCCTTCTTCACGAATTCCCGCGCCTGGCTGCTCGCGATCTTCTTCGGTCTCGGCACTGCGTCCTACACCTGCGTGCTCGCCTGGCTGGCGCCGTACTACGTGGAAAAGGGCTGGAGCGAACAAAACGCCGGCCTGATGCTGGGTTTTCTGACCGCCATGGAGGTGATTTCCGGGCTGGTAGTGCCCGCCATCGCCAATCGCAGCCGTGACCGACGCCTGGTGCTCGGCACCCTGCTCGGCCTGATCATCGCCGGATTTCTGGGTCTGATCCTCAGCCCTCAGCACCTGAGCCTGCTGTGGCCCTGCCTGCTCGGACTAGGCATTGGCGGACTGTTCCCGATGAGCCTGATCGTATCCCTCGATCATCTCGACGAACCGCAACGTGCCGGCGGGCTCACAGCCTTCGTACAAGGCATCGGCTACCTGATTGCCGGACTATCGCCCCTGATGGCCGGCGCAGTTCGCGATCAACTGGGCAGCTTCGAGTGGGCCTGGTGGTCACTGACGGCAGTGATGGCGCTCATGCTGCTGATGGTGCTGCGCTTCAACCCACGATATTACGCCCGGCACATGGGTTGATCGGGCGAATGGCAGGCCGACCCGTCTGGATAAAGGCTTCTGGCCACCTTTTCCGGGTTTGATTGTGTACGTCGTGTTACTAAAACTTTCTGTCCCACAACTGACCGTGAAAAGTCCTACAGGGCTTTCTCCTGGCACCATCGTTCCGTTACGATCATGCGCACACGTTTGCGCGGATTCGGCGCAAGGAGCACAGCGAGACAGAACGGATGCTGAACAGTAACTTGCTTAGAAAGCTCGACATGCAGGATCTCATGGTGTTTGTCGCCGTGTATGAGCAAAGCAGCGTCACCGACGTGTCGGAGGCGCTGTTCGTCAGCCAGTCCACCGTCAGTTACTGCCTGAAAAAACTGCGCACCAGCTTCGAAGACGATTTGTTCGTCAACACCCGCACCGGCATGCGCCCGACCTACAAGGCCAGCAGCATGTACGGTCATGTGCAGAAAATCCTCGAAAGCATCAACCTCTGCCACGCCGGCGCCCCGACTTTCGATCCGGTGGCGCAACCGGTGACCTTCAACATCTGCGCCCCGGAATACTTCGAGCAACTGATCCTGCCACGGATGTTGAAGCGCTTTGACTTCGATGACTTGCCGGTGATGGTCAACATGCACAAGTTCGAAACCGACGTGCCGGTCGAAGAATTGCGCGACGGCAGCCTCGATCTGGTGATCTGCTTCGGCCCGCACTTCCATCGCAGCCACGCCGACCTGAAATCACGGATGTTGCTGGAAGATGACCTGGTCTGCGTCTTCGACAAACGCGCCACGCCGCTGGAGCCGCGCCTGAGTCTGCAAGCTTTCACCGAACGCCGGCATGTGTTCCCGACACCGTGGACGTCGACCACCAACATGGTCGATGGCTGGCTAGCGCGGCAGGCGCAGAAACGCCAGATCGTCGCCCGTTCCAACAGCTACAGCGCGGCGTTGAAGATGATCACCGGCACCGATTTCATCCTGACCCTGCCCCGGCGGATCCAGCGTTTGCTGACCAACGACGCCGTGTTCAACCACTGCGAGGCGCCGAACGGCCTGCCGGGGTTCACCCTCGACATGCAGTGGAGCCACAACCTCGATCAGGATAGCGCCAACCTCTGGCTGCGCGAGCAGGTCATCAAGACCTGCGCGGAGCTTGAGGCGGCCTGAGTCTTACACGCCGATGGCGGTCTTGTTGTAGGACTCGCGGTCGATGTCGAGCAGTTCCACACTCAACTGCACCTCGACCCCGGCCGGCCATTCGCACAGATCCTGCAACACCGCCAACAGACTCTGCGAGAGCTGCTTCTTGATCTCCGGAGAACGCCCGCTGAGCAGCGCCAGCCTCACCGCGACAAAGGCGCGCTCGTTCATGGCGGTGCCGACCTTGAAGGTGTCAACCTTGAGCGCACGGCTCTTGATATCGAACTCCGCCGCGAACTGACCGGAACCAACCAGCGTGTTGTTGAGCCGGATCAACGCCACGTCGGCGTTCAGTTGCGGCAGGTTGGCGGTGTATTCCAGGTGCAGGTGTGGCATCTCGGAGCTCCAGTGGTTCGGCGGAAAGGTCGTACATATAACACAGCAACACCTGACTCACGCCAACGACGACATCACCGGCCGCTCACTCATGAACTGCTCCAGCCGCGAACGCAACCAGCGCTCGGCCGGGTCACTGTCGACGTGGCTGAGCCAGACCATCGACAGGTCGAGGGTCGGGGTCTTGAACGGAAACGGCTCCTTGAACAAGAACCCGGAAGCGGCCATGGCGTCGGCGGTGTAATCCGGCAGGCTGGCGATCAGGTCGGTGCCGGCCAGCAGCGCCGGCAACGAACTGTATTGCGGCACCGACAGCACCACCTGACGGGTGCGACCGATGTCCGCCAGCCACTCATCGGCGTAGCCACTGACATTGGCGGTGTGGGAAACCAGCACGTGCGGGCGTGCGCAATATTCATCGAGGGTCAGCGGCGTGTCGGACTTGTCGGCGCGCAGGATGCTCGGCTGAATGTGTCGCAACAATTTGCGCTTGGCATTGGCCGGCAGGCCGCGGGTCTGGCTGATGCCGACGGTGATGTCGCCGGCTGCCAGCAGATCGGGAATCCGCCAGTAATCGACGTGTTGCACCACGAACACCACGCTCGGCGCTTCCTGGCGCAGGGCGCGCAACAGCGGCGGCAGCAGGCCGAATTCGACGTCATCCGACAGGCCGATGCGAAAGGTCATGGTGCTGACGGCGGGATCGAAATCGCGGGTCAGGCTGAGCGCCACCGACAGCGAGTCGAGCGCGGGTTTCAGATGGCGATAAATGTCTTCGGCGCGGGCGGTCGGCTCCATGCGATGGCCGACGCGGATGAACAACGGATCGTTAAGCATGGTGCGCAAACGGTTGAGCGCCGAGCTGATGGTCGGCTGGCCGAGAAACAGCTTCTCGGCGGCTCGCGTCACGTTGCGTTCGAGCATCAAGGTCTCGAACACCACCATCAGGTTGATGTCGGCCTTGCGAAGTTCATTGCGGTTCATCCATTGCCCCCCGATCCCCAGATTGCGGCAGTGTAGAAAGGCCGTGGGGGCGGCGTCCATCGAAACGGTGCGTCATTGCACCGTCAGCGTCTTCAGCCCCAGGCCCATGATCCGCGAATCGTCGTTGATACCTAGCTGCCGAGGGCTGACGGCATCCGGCAGCTGCAATTCGATATCGAGCCGGTCATCGTTCCCGAGGCGCTGGTTGAGCGCGGCGCTGATCGGGATTTCCAGGCGATTGCCTTGAAACTGCGTCAAGCGGGTATCCAGTACCTGTTGGCCATTCAGGCTGACGATCACCCGCTGGCCGGGGTGCCCGGGCGAGATGAAAGCCAGCGCGTCGATCACGATCGAACGCACCGGCGGCTGCACCCGCAATTGGATTTTCGCCTGTCGCCCTTCTGTCCACGTCCCCCAGCTTTCCGGCTTCGACCAGCCGCTGGCCAGTTGTCGATTGCGATAAATGAAGGTCAGCGTTTGCCCTGGGCGAGTGAGGGGCGCGAGCAAAATCTGTTGCCCTTCATCAGGCACCTGCAGGCATTCGCCGCAGCGTTTCCAGCCCGGCGCCAGCACCGCCACCCCGTCCACGCGCGTCAGCAGATCGGTTTCACTGTTGATGCTCCGTGCGGCATCGACCAGAGCATCGTCATCAAGAAGGTACAAAGAGTCCGCGTCGTACTGCCCCGACTCGAGCATCGCGCGTGCTTTCTGCTGTGCTTGCGCCAGCGCCGAAGTGCTCATGCGTCCCAGATACACCGCATCGGTTTTCATCCCGTGGGTCGCTGCGAAACCGGCGATCATCTGCCAGCGATCGCTCTGATTCTGCGGCATCAGGCTGCGCACATTGACATAACGGGCAGCAGCACTGGCCCAGAAGGGATCCGTCATCGGACTGCTCCAGACCGATGAAGGCGCCAGCATTTTTCCCTGTCTGGTGGCCATCCAGCCATCTCGGGTGTCGGCCACCTGGATCAACAATGCGGCGGCCAGCAGACCGATGGCGATGCGTGGCCGGTAACCGCGTACCACCAGAAAAATCATGGTCAGGACGCAGGCATACAACACCGGCCAGAACATCCGACCCGAGGCGCGAAAAATACTGGCCAAGGCGATGATTCGGTCGGGTAGCGGATACTCGAACGTCAACGTGCCTATGCCTATTCGGTTCGACAGCGCGAACAGCCATAAACCGAGCATGGCCACCAGCAGCCATGGACGAGCTCGCAATTCATCCTTCAAGAGTCGCCGGTTTCGCAGCCCGGCAAAAAAAGCCGGCGGCACCAGCAACAGAACACCCAGGCCAAAGTAGTTGAAACCTTCGTAATCCCCCTCTTCTTTCGGCAGACCGGGAAGGAGACGGGACCAGCCTGCCGGATCGGCGGGCGACAGCAGATTCATCCGGTACAAACCGAAACCACCGGATGCCGCGCCATCGGCAATGCTGAAGTAACCGGCCTGCCAGCAACACACGCTCACCAGCGCGAAAAGAACGCCGCCCTCGATCAGTCCCTGACCCTGGGTCAATGACCGACTCAATGTCTTGCCCAGCAGGTCCGCCAGCCAGATCAGCGCAACCATGGCCAGCAGGTAGGCGTGCACCCAGGCCGTCACCGCCAGCAACGTGCCCCACGCCAGGCGACGACGTTGCAGATCCGGCAGCAACGCCAGGTACAGCGCCGCCAGAATCAGGAAATGGCCCGCCAGGGAAAGGTGCCCCACAAGGCGAAAAAACATCACCGGCGAAAACGCCAGCAACCCTGCACCCAGAAGGCGAATCACGGGATGGGGCGTCATCAGCCCCAGCAGTCTCCAGCCAAACCAGGCTTGCAAGACACAACAGGCCAGCAGCCACAAACCGAAATACTGGAAGGTCTCCGGCAACCAGCCACTGAACGGCTTGAACAACAGCGCGAGCAGTGGATTGGAGTCGGAAAAAATGATCGCGCTGCCCAGTTCCAGGCCGTAGGACGGATTGAGCCCGAGCGGGAATGTCCAGGGCCCATGCCGGAAAAACGCCCAGCCCAGATAATGCGTGGCCGGATCGCCCTGTTCCAGCCAGGCGATGTTCTGCGGGTTCAGCGCTTGCGGTCCGACCACCAGAAAAAACACCAGAACACCCAAGAACAATGGCAGCAGGGAAAGTGCCGGGTGCTCCCGTGAATCCGTCATCGATATGTCCAGAAGTTGTGCAGTACGAAAGTGAATGCCGGAATCGTCAGCGCCACGGCAACGATTCCGGCGAGATAGTGCAGCCCGGCCATCTGTGCCGCCCAGGCCACGAACATCGCCAACAGAAAACCGCCCACCGAAACCAGCATGAAACGCAGCAGGGTTTTCCCGTGCAGTCGGGCTGAAAAACTCCAGGTGGTGTTGATCACGTAAGACACCACCGTCGCGACGATAAAGGCCACGCCGTTGGCCAGGGGCGGCTGGTGGCTGACGAAGTTGATGAACAGCACCGCCCCCAGCGCATGCAGCGCGGTGACGAACAGACCGGTCACGGCGAAACGCAGACCGCGCTGGATCAATGCGGACTTTTCGGCGGACGTCACGGTTTGCGCGCCAGCACGAACACGCTCAAACCGGCGAGGCGATTCATGCCCATCAACGGCAGCTCGAGACTGCACAGGGTTTTCAGCAGCGTATTGACCAGCGGATGATGTTTTTTCAGCTGCGAACGCGGTGCCGAACCCCGAGTGCCGCCGGGTATCAGGCGCGATGCCAGCGCAATCGGGAAAACCGCTCCGAAGTAATAGGCGCCCCGCTCTACCGCCAATCCGGCGTTACCCGCCAGAGCCTCGAATTGCCCCAGGGTGTAGCGACGTTTGTGTTCGAGGAAATCATCGTGCCCGCTCCACATGAACTGGAACGCCGGCACGGTCATCAAAAAACGGCTGCCGGACGGCACTTTGTCGACGTACGACTTGAGCAGGCCGAGGTCGTCATCAACGTGTTCCAGCACATCCATCAGCAACACCAGATCCGCGTCCACGCTGTCGATGGAACGACGGTAATGCACCGGTTTTCCGGCGGTGGTGGCGCTGGAGTCGGCCGGGTAACTGATGTCCACGCACCACGCTTCGCGCGCCGCCGTGTGGGTCAATAAATGGTGGGAAAAGAAACCTGAACCGGCACCGACATCGAGAATTCGCTTGATCGGCGCTTCACCCAACAAGCGCCGGGTGGCGGCCGCTTTGGAGCAGTAATACCAATGCTCGCCGATGCTTTCGCCGAGGATGTCGGTTTCCTTGAGGTCCATCGGTCAGTCCTTGGGATCGTAAACGCGGCGTACCAGAAAGACCGGTCGGCGCTTGGCTTCAATGTAAGTGCGCCCCAGGTATTCACCGAGTACGCCAATGCCGATCAGTTGCAGGCCACCGAGGAATGTCACGGCCACCATCAGCGACGCATAACCCGGCAGATCGACACCGTACAGCAACGTGCGCACCACGATGAACATGGCAAAGGCAAACGACACCAGCGACACCATCGCCCCCAGATATGTCCAGATCCGCAGCGGCTCGGTGCTGAAACTGGTGATGCCTTCCAGCGCAAAATTCCACAGTCGCCAGCCATTGAATTTAGTCTGCCCCGCTGCCCGCTCCGGGCGCTCGTATTCGACTTGCGTGGTGCGAAATCCGACCCAGGCGAACAGGCCTTTCATGAAGCGTCGGGATTCGGGCAGCGTCAGCAGCGCGTCGACCACGCAGCGATCCATCAGCCGGAAATCGCCGACGTTTTCCGGCAATGACTGTTCGGCAATTCTGTTGTGCAATCGATAGAACCAGCTGGCGGAAGTCTGCTTGGCCCAGGAGTCGCTGCGCCGGCTGATGCGGTGGCCAAGCACCACTTCAAAACCTTCGCGCCAGCGCTCGATCATTTGCAGAATGACCTCGGGCGGGTCCTGCAGATCAACGTCGATCGGCACCACGATCTGCCCGGTGGCGATCTGCAAACCCGCGGACAGCGCCGCTTCCTTGCCGAAATTGCGGCTCAGATCAACGATGCGGATGCGTGAGTCGCTCTGCTGGCAGTTCAGGAGACGTTCCAGCGTCGTATCGGAACTGCCGTCGTTGACGAACACCAGTTCGAGGCTGATCCGGGAATCACCCTCGAACACCTGACGAATGCGCAGGAGAAAACCGTCGAGGCTGTCCTCTTCGTTGAACACGGGAACCACCAGCGACAACTTCACCGGGCCCGCGTGCTGCGTTCCATTCGGATGGGTCAATGGACTGCTCTTTTTTTTATAGTGATTGTCGGTCGCCGAACGCTGTTCGACGCCATGAGCCGCACCGTATTAAGCAGCAGCCCGAAATGTCATGCAAGGGTGAAACGACGGCGTTCCGGCCAATCCAAAGGCCGATTCCTGCGCTCTGGCCCGCGCCTTTCAGAAACATCCACGAACGATTGGAAACAAATCCCCGATAGCCAAAAATCCGCGCTCCGCTAGGCTTGCGTCGAGGCGTCACACAGGTTGTCGCACATAAATCGCATGGAGCGAACTGAATGTATTTCGAGATTTACAGGCAATCCAAAGGCACCCCGAGCACCGGCAAGGGCCAATGGCGCTGGAGATTAAGGGCGGGGAATCACGAGACGGTCGCCAGCGGCGAATCGTATGTGAACAAGGCGGATTGTCTGCATGTGATCGAGCTGATCAAGGGTGTACAGGGAGAGACCCCGGTCAAGGAGATCTGAGGTAAAAATGCTGCCTATGCCCATAGGCAGCATTCAATTGAAATGCCCGTCCGCAAAGCAATCAGTTGATCCCGGTTACGATCAATTCAAGCGGAATCAGGCTTTACCCGGATCACTGCAGATGGATAATGGCAAGCTGCCACAATCCATGATTCCCTGATACGAGGGATTCTTCTCCAATCGGCCCGACATTCACCATCACGGACACATGATCAGGCTACGAAACAAGGAGTTCGTAACTTTGCTCTCCCATCAGGATTTACCGGTTCCTCTCTCTCGTACCCAGAAGCTCACATCTCTGATCACGCGAGGCATGGCCGGGCTCGGTGTTTTGTTAGGTGCCATGTGGGCACTGATTACCTACGTAGTGCCAGATCCAAGCGTATTCGGGTTCAGCTTCATCAGCTGGAAGAACGTGGTATTGCTTGTCAGCACCTTCATGTTCTTGGGTGCAGTTTCCATTGGATGGCAAATTCGCAACTACACACCGCTGCTGAGAGGCTGCTTGCAGTTCGTCATAATTTCCGGCGTGTCATTTGGGTTCTTCATCTTGGGAACCGAGTACGCAAAACCCTCATTCGAGTTTGCAAAACTACAGGCAAAAATCGTAGAGAACGAAGGTAGCAACCTGCTCGGCAAGCGCATGGAAGTTTTGGACAATGTTCGTTTTGAGCTTGTTGGTTGCGAAAATATCGGCAGATTGCCCACATGCACCTTCGATTTGACGAACTTGAATGTGGACCGCAGCTTCCGCTTTGATGACAGCACGCGCCTGTTCGACGAATCAGGAGGCCCACTAAAGTTTGAATCGATTCGGGTTGGTCAGGTGGAAGATCGCTACTGGCTGAGATTTCAGTTAATCCGCAATGTCCCTACTCGGGTCACGCTGATTTTCCAGCAGAGCAATAGCAAGCTGAACAAAACACCTGCTATCAAGCTCGTCTTCAATGATTCGAATGATGAATCCCTCACACTGAAGTTCAGTGAAGTTGACATGCGCTAGCCTGGCCTGACGTCGCTCCAAAACGATACCAAACGAGATTTCGCCCCCACCCTATCTCTTTTGCCTAAAACAACTTTCCAGATACCTGCACCGATTTACGTAAAAGCCTCGTAGTTTTTCAACGACGAGGCTTTTAACTGCCAGCGGAAATGGCGTGAGCTAGTACCCCCTCAGAATCTCTCAGGTATATGCCGGAACGGATAATCCGACTCCTTGTACCCCCAGGTTTCTGCCGCTTGGGCAATGTCACCTTCTCTCGCGGCACCTCTTTATAGGGGATGCGACTGAGCAGGTCAGAGATGATATTGAGCCGCGCCCGACGCTTGTCGTTCGAGTTGGCCACAAGCCACGGTGCGTAATCGGTGTCGGTCGCTTCGATCATGTCGTCCCGTGCCCGGGAGTAGTCATACCAGCGACTGTAGGACTTGAGATCCATCGGCGACAGTTTCCAGATCTTGCGCCCGTCGACAATGCGCGCCTCCAGGCGCCGGGTCTGTTCTTCCTGGCTGACATTCAGCCAGTACTTGAGCAGGATCACTCCCGAACCGACGACTGCGCGCTCCACAAGCGGCACGGTCTTGAGAAACTTGTCGACCTGTTTGTCCGTGCAAAAACCCATCACCCGCTCGACGCCGGCCCGGTTGTACCAACTGCGATCGAAGATCACCACTTCGCCGGCCGCCGGCAAATGGGGCAGATAGCGCTGCATGTACATCTGGCTCTTCTCGCGATCGGTCGGGGCCGGCAACGCGATGACGCGAAAGACTCGCGGGCTGACCCGCTCGGTCAGCGCCTTGATGGTGCCACCCTTGCCCGCACCGTCACGGCCTTCGAAGATGATGCAAATCTTGATGCCTTCAGCCTTCACCCATTCCTGCATTTTCACCAGTTCGATATGCAGGCGGCGCAACTCGGCAAGGTAGTCCTTGTTCGACAGTTTTGTATGTTCGTCAGTTTTTTCTCGGGGCGAGTCTTTCTTCTTTCCCTTTGCCATGACCAGACCTCTCGGGTTGGAACGACAGCCAGGCTCGTTGGCAATGCATGACCTGGAACCGGAAAGTTTAGTCATTTATCGCAAAACGCAAGGAAACGTGCAGTAAGTCACAGACAACGTGCTTATTTCGAAAAAGCCTGTGCAGTTTTTGACGGAACGCCAATCGCCAACCATCCTCCTTCACGGCGCAGCGTCCGATGTTGGCCGTGGATGCCTCGCGTGTTGCAAACCTGCCATTTGGATGTGGGGAAAAGGTCATGCACAGTTCGCTCTTGCGTGCCGCGTCGCTCCTGCTCGCCTTGAGCGCTGCACCGCTCTTGTTGCAGGCCGCCGATGCGCCTGCGGCCCCGGCAGCTGCCAGCGCTGCGACCAAAGATGCCGTGTTTACCACGGAACAGCTCGATCAGATGCTCGCGTCGATTGCCCTGTATCCCGACCCACTGCTTGCTCAAGTACTGATGGCCACCACCTATCCGGGAGAAGTCGCCGAAGCCGTGACCTGGTCCAAGGCTCATCCGGACGCCAAGGGCGATGACGCGGTCAAGCAGGTAGCCAGCCAGACGTGGGATCCGAGCGTGCAGGCGTTGGTGGCGTTTCCGCAGGTCTTGGCGACTCTGGGGCAGGACCCGGTCTGGATGCAACGTCTGGGGGATGCCTTTCTGGCCCAGCCTGACGAACTCATGGCGGGCGTTCAGCGCTTGCGGCGTCAGGCCCAGGCGGCGGGCAATCTGCAGAGCAATCAATATCAGAATGTGACAGTGCAGAACGTAACGCCGCCCATCTCTGCCGGGACAACCAAGGCGGCCGACAACACGACCATCATCATTCAGCCCGCCGATCCGCAGGTGGTCTACGTCCCGACCTATAACCCGACGACCACCTACGGCACCTGGCCTTATCCGGCCTCGCCGCCGGTGTATTACCCGCCGCCACCCGCTTACTACCCGGGTCAGGCACTGGTGGCAGGATTGGCTTTCGGTACGGGCGTGGCGGTCGTTGCGTCGTTGTGGGGCGACTGCGACTGGGGCAATAACGACATCGACATCGATGTGAACCGTTACAACAATATCAACGGCAATAACCGCATCACCAACAACCAGAACAAGTGGCAGCACAACACCGTGCATCGCGATGGCGTGCCCTATCGTGACAACCGCAGCCGCGCGCAGTATGGCCGGCAGCTGGACGGTGCGGCTCAGCGTGACGCCTATCGCGGAGACAACGCGCAGCGGGCGCAGGCCCGGGAGCGGGCGCGCAGTTCGATGGACAGGGCCGGTTTCGAACGCCCCGCCACCAGCAATCGGGAAGCTCGCAATCAAGTCCGCGAAGCGCAATCCGCCAATGTCGGCAATCGCATGCAAGGCGGCGCGGACAGACCCAGAGCCGCCGACCGCGCTCAAGCCAACACGCGGGAGGCGCGCCAGCCGGGCGCCAATCAACGTGACAACCGTGCGTCCCAAGCCCGACCCGCAGCGGGCAGCGCGCGCAACAACGCCTTCGCCGGCGCGCGCTCTCCGTCACAGACCCGCGTCCAGGCTGATCGCGGCCGGGCCAGCCAGATTTCCGCGCAACGTCCCAACACCTCACGCGCCGCCGGACATCAGATCAGCCGGCCATCCGGCGGGGGCATGCGTCAGAGAGGAGGTGGCCGTCGATGAACATTCATTCTCTTGTCAAAGGCTGTCTAGCCCTCACGGCCGGCCTCGCATTGTCGAGCTTCGCCTCGGCCCAGCAAGTATTTCCAACCCCGGAAAAAGCCGCTGATGCCTTCGTCGAAGCCCTCGGTACGCAACACGCCGACCAAAAACGCCTGACCGAACTGCTGGGCGAGGAATGGCACAGCTTCATTCCCCGTGAAGGCGTGCAACGCAGCGATGTCGATGCCTTCCTGCAGCAATACCGCGAACAGCACACCCTGGAAAAGACCGGCGACAGCAAGGCCGTGCTCTCCGTAGGACCCGATCATTGGACGCTGCCCATCCCGCTCATCAAAGACAAAACCGGTTGGCGCTTCGACATGAAAGCCGCCCAGGTCGAAATTCGCGCCCGCCGCATCGGTCGCAACGAACTGGCGGCAGTGCAATCGGCGCTGGCCTACCACGACGCCCAAATGGACTACGCCTCGGAAGACCGCGACGGCGACGGCGCCCTCGAATACGCACAGAAAATCTTCAGCTCCCCCGGGAAACACGACGGGCTCTATTGGCCAGAAGACGACACCAACCAGATCAGCCCCCTCGGCCCCGCCTTCGGCCAGGCCATCAACGACGAAGACTGGCACGGCTACCACTTCCGCATCCTCGACGCCCAAGGCCCGTCAGCACCGGGCGGCGCTTACAGCTATCTGATTGGAGACAAAATGAGTCGCGGGTTCGCCTTGATCGCGTGGCCAGCAAAATATGACGACACCGGGGTGATGAGCTTCATGATCAGCCATGAGGGCCAGGTGTTTCAGAAGGATCTCGGGCCGGATGGGGAGAAAGTGGCGAAGGCGATGAAGCGGTTTGATCCGGATGATAGTTGGGAAGTGGTGGATTTGGGGCAGAAGTAGTTGGGGGATCGAAATCCGCCGGATTGGAAACGAAAAAGCCCCGTAGCTTCTCAGCTACAGGGGCTTCTCTGTACTTGCACTATGCAATGTTGATTTAGGGCTTAGCTAAAAACTCCTCAAGAAATGCATGCGCTTTAGTTAGCACATGCGCTACGGGCGTAATCACACCGTGGCAGCGCACCATCAAAATTTTTCCATATTGAACAAGAGGATCGCCTGCCCTCGCCGTCCCTGCCGTAGCAGGTATCGACATCTCGAACAATGGAACATCCGTCATCACAGTCTTATCAGTGAAGTCATCATCAGTAAGGTGTTTGAACGAATTTGCTATTTCCCTGCAAACCCCAAACTCAGGGCACTTTTGTTTCAGGCCTACTTGAAACCGAGCTTTTCCCTTAGCTTTTGAGGTCGCTGGTGCCGCTTGCATCAATGTATCCCGTTGCTTCTGGGTGCCGAGATGCCATATCCATTCACACGCGTGAAAAGCAGTAACTGCTGCATTGATGGCCAAGTAGCTGGAGATATCGACAGCTCTCGCATCTCGCGAGAATTGGGAATTTTGAAGCTGCTCAATCTCCCATTCAAGCTTTCCTAAGACATGCCGGATGGTTTTAATCTGAAATGTTCTGACCGCTTCTGGAGGAGGGGTCTGCTGACTCGCGGTCGCCATAATCAGAATCCTTATCTACCTTACTGATCTCTGCCAAGCGGGGTTACAACGAACTCATCAAATCCCATAAGCCCGATTGACGTCGGAAGCCCTTTTATCGGTCCGATCACTATCGTATCTATTCCGTTCTCGCGCTTGAAGCTGTAGATATCCTGACCAATCCATTTGGTAGTCTCTGGTAGCATCTGTCCATTCTGCTTCGCCACCCATTTCGCCCTGTACTTACCATATAGCGACGGTGAGTAATTCACCTTGAGCGCACCCTCGACTTTATTTTTCAGCTCGTCGGAGGAACACTCCGTCGTCGGGTTGAAAAAACCTCGATTCTGGCAGGACATACGAAACAGGATGGGGGCGAACTTCTTAGCATCAACTTCTACGCGAACGAAGTACGCAGCACTCAATTCAAAGTGGTATTCGCTTTTGGGAGTACCTGGACTGTAAAGGAGCGAGCAGCAGCTCTCCGGATACCTCATCGACTCGGCTCCTTGAGCTAGAAGCTGTCTATACGTTAGGGCTTCGGCTGAGCGAATCACACCTGCGCTTCCCTCTCCGGGTGAAGACGCCTGACTGACAGTAGCAGCAAAAAATATCAACACCGGGGCGATAGCAAATACAGTAAGCCGCATCATCAGATCCTTTGAATGATTGTAAGGTAATCGCGTATTACGTCAGCAAATCTATTGAACGCTAGCGCTGATTGTATTAGGACAAATCTAAGAAACGAAAAAGCCCCTGAAATGTTCAACCATTTCAGGGGCTTCGTCTTGTTCAATAATGGCGGAGAGATAGGGATTCGAACCCTAGGTACCGGTGAAGGTACAACGGATTTCGAATCCGTCCCATTCGGCCACTCTGGCATCTCTCCAACGGCGCGCATCATAACAACACTTTTACCGAAAGCAAACCCTCTTTCGAAAATTTCTCCGTGCTATCAGATGCTTGCGTCGATTAAAGCGGTACGCCCAGACGGTTGGCGACTTCTTCGTAGGCTTCGATGACGTCACCGAGGCCCTGGCGGAAGCGGTCCTTGTCCATCTTCTTCTTGGTGTCCTTGTCCCACAGACGGCAGCCGTCCGGGCTGAACTCGTCGCCCAGGACGATGGAGCCGTCGCTGAACACGCCGAATTCAAGCTTGAAGTCCACCAGCAGCAGGCCGGCGTCGTCGAACAGTTTGCTCAGGACTTCGTTGACCTTCAGCGACAGTTCTTTCATGCGCGCCAGTTGCTCGGCGGTGCCCCAACCGAAGGCAACGACGTGGGATTCGTTGATGAACGGGTCGCCCTTGGCGTCGTCCTTCAGGAACAGTTCGAAGGTGTACGGGTTGAGCTTCATGCCCTCCTCGACGCCCAGACGCTTGACCAGGCTGCCGGCGGCGTAGTTACGCACGACGCACTCGACCGGGATCATGTCGAGTTTTTTCACCAGCACTTCGTTGTCGGCCAGCAGTTTGTCGAACTGGGTCGGAATGCCGGCCGCTTCGAGTTTCTGCATGATGAAGGCGTTGAACTTGTTGTTCACCATGCCTTTGCGGTCGAGCTGCTCGATGCGCTTGCCGTCGAACGCCGAAGTGTCGTTGCGAAACAGCAGGATCAAGCGGTCAGCGTCGTCGGTCTTGTAAACCGATTTGGCTTTGCCGCGGTAGAGTTCTTCACGTTTTTCCATGATGGGCTCCGCTTGCTAAGTAGATGGGCTAGGCGATGTGGCGCCAGTCGAGCCCTGAATCTTGATCGGCCAGTTGCAGCCAGCCCGGGTCGCACCCGAGGGTGTCGACAAAACATTGCCGGGCCAGCTGCGGCAGGTTGTTCTTGCTGCTCAGATGGGCCAGGACCAGGTGTTGCAGGCCTTGCCAGCCCAACTCGGCCACCAGGAATGCCGCCTGATGGTTGTTCAAATGTCCCAGCTCGCCGCCCACCCGCTGCTTGAGAAAGTACGGGTAATGACCACGGGCCAGCATGTCGCGACAATGGTTGGACTCGATCATCAACGCATCGAGGTCCCGATAGCCGTCCAGCACCCGCTCGCAGTAAGAGCCCAGGTCAGTCAGCAGGCCGAAGCGCCGCTCACCGTCACTGAATACGTACTGGGTCGGTTCCTGCGCATCATGGGCCACGGCAATGACCCCGATGTTCAGAGCACCGATCTGCAGTTGCTCGCCACCGGTCACGAAACCGGCAGGTTCAATCGGTTTGCGCATCCCGCGCAGTGTGCCGCGACTGAGGTAGACAGGCAGATTGTAGCGCCGAGACAGCAAACCCACGCCATGCACGTGGTCGGCATGTTCGTGGGTTACGAGTATCGCGCTCAGTTGCGCCGGGTTCACACCCAGGCGCAACAGGCGTTTTTCGGTTTCCCGCAGGGAAAAACCACAATCCACCAGCACATACGTATCAGCACTGGCGATCAGCGTGCCGTTCCCTTGGCTACCGCTGCCGAGAACGGCAAAACGCATTGGATCAGCCCAGGTTGTCCTGAATCACGCTCAACACTTTGCGGGCCACATCGGCCGGCGCAACGGTGTTGATGTTTTTCTCGACGGTCACCTGAACGTTCTCGCCGACCTTGCTCAGGCGAACCTGATAACGCTCGGCAAGGGCTTCAACTTCTTCCTTGGTCGGCGCGCTGCCGAACAGGCTGCTGAAGAAACCAGGCTTCTCGTCTTTCTTCTCGGCCTTTTCGGACAAGTTGATGTAGTAGAGACCCAGGCTGCGGTTGATGTCTTCAACGCGCCATTCGCCCTGCTCCAGCGCACGACCGACGCTCGACCAGGCACGATCCAGGTCCGTACCGACGTTCAGTACCGGGTTGCCGCTGCCGTCTTCGCTCAGGCTGACACGGCTCGGGGTGTCGAAATCACGCGAAGCCAGCATCGACACCGAACCACCCTTCTCGGAGGTACGGCTCATGCTCGCGAGCATGTCGTCGACCAGCGCAGCGTCAAGGCCGGTGTTGACCGAACGGTTGGTGAAGGCCACGTCGGCGGTGCTGCCGGCAGGACGCTCGGCGCTGACCACGTAGACTTCACTGGTGTTGCGCTGCACGCCCGGCTCGATGCGTACCCGCACGCGGGTTTCGCTGTCGGTGCTGACGCCGGCGGCGCTCAGGCGCTTGGCCATGGCGGCGGACAGTTCGTCGGAATGCTGCCAGGTGGTGGTGAATTCGCCGGTTTGCGGGCGCTGTTCATCCAGACGGAAACCGTTGTCTTGGAAGTACTGCACCGCCACTGGCCAGACTTCGGCCGGTGGGTGCTGGGCCATGACCCAACGCGAATCACCGCTCTTCTGCAGCGAGTAGTCGCTGGCGTCGGCAACGGTCGACAGCGGTTGAGGACGCGGAACGATGTATTCACCCTTGGCGGTGTCGTCGGCCACGTTGCGCGGGATCGGCAGCAGCGGATCCAGGCGCTTGGAGGTGCTGACGTCCGGTGGCAGTTGCATCGGTGCAGTCTGTTGCGCTTCCAGGTAATCGCTACCACGGTCACGGAAATAACCTTCCGGGCCCCAGATCCATCCGCAGCCACTGGTGCTGGAGATAATCAAGGCAAGTGCGGAAAGTCCGGCCATTCGCTTCATGCGTTGTACTTCCTCAATTAAACCAGGACGTTGCACTGGCGCAGGGCCGAGCGCAGCGTTTCATGACAAGGAGCGCTCAGCCAGGTCAGCGGCAGGCGGATGCCTTGGTGCATCAGGCCCATTTCGACCAAAGCCCACTTCACCGGAATCGGGTTGGCTTCGATGAACAGGTCCTTGTGCAGCGGCATCAGTTTTTCGTTGATGGCCCGTGCGGTCTCGGCGTCGCCCTTGAGCGCAGCCTCGCACAGGTCGGCCATTTCGCGTGGCGCGACGTTGGCGGTAACAGAGATGTTGCCCTTGCCGCCCAGCAGGATCAGCTCGACTGCGGTCGGATCATCGCCGGACAGCACGATGAAGTCCTTGCTCACGCCGTCGATGATCGCCTTGGCGCGCTTCAGGTCGCCGGTCGCTTCCTTGATGCCGATGATGTTCGGCACGGTGGACAGGCGGATCACGGTCTCGGCCTGCATGTCGCAGGAAGTGCGGCCAGGAACGTTATAGAGAATCTGTGGGATGTCGACCGCTTCGGCGATGTGCTTGAAGTGCTGGTACAGGCCTTCCTGGGTCGGCTTGTTGTAGTAAGGGACTACCAGCAGGCAGGCATCGGCGCCGGCTTCTTTGGCATTGCGGGTCAGCTCGACAGCTTCGCGGGTCGAGTTGGCGCCGGTACCGGCGATCACCGGAATGCGACCGGCAACCTGTTTGACCACGGCTTTGATGACGGCGATGTGTTCTTCTACATCAAGGGTTGCCGACTCGCCGGTGGTGCCGACCGCGACAATGGCATGGGTGCCGTTCTTGAGATGGAAGTCCACGAGTTTGCTGAGGCTGTCCCAGTCAAGACGCCCTTGTGCATCCATGGGTGTGACCAGTGCCACCATACTGCCCGCAATCATGAAACCGCTCCTGCCGGAAAAAGAGAGCGGTAATGGTACTGGCGCCAAGATGCTTGCACAAGCGAAGTACTGTGCCGCCATTCCCCTTGGCGCCGCTTTTCGCTACCCTTCAGACTTTGATCGGTACTGATCAGCTTGTACGCCGGGTTCCAGTCTCCCGTTTCGGCCTCCCGGGCCCCGTTCCAGTGTCGTTGCCGTACGCTTCCTTGTTCATGGAGCCGTAGCGCCACACGAATCGGGCCTTCCGGACAGTCATTGCCCCGGCAATCAACGCCCTCTCCCTACCGACCGCTCATCGCTTTAGGAATGCTGCATGTCCACCCCCACAGTTCGCGAACAATTCCTTGTCATCAGTGCCCTCGGCGCCAATCCCATGGAGCTGACCAACGTCCTGTGCCGCGCCAGCCATGAAAACCGCTGTGCGGTCGTCACCTCGCGCCTGACCCGCCACGGCGAGTGCAGCGCGCTGGTGCTCGAAGTCTCCGGCAGCTGGGACGCCCTGGCTCGCCTTGAAGGCAGCCTGCCGGTGCTGGCCAAGCGTCATGCGTTCACCGTCAACGTGGTGCGCAGCGCCGCCCTGGAAAACCGTCCGCAAGCCCTGCCGTACGTGGCTTACGTGTCTTCGGCGTACCGCCCGGACATCATCAACGAGCTATGCCAGTTCTTCATGGATCACAATGTCGAGCTGGAAAACCTGACGTGCGATACGTATCAGGCACCGCAGACCGGCGGCACCATGCTCAACGCCACGTTCACCGTGACCCTGCCCGCCGGCACCCAGATCAGCTGGCTGCGCGACCAGTTCCTGGATTTCGCCGACGCCATGAACCTGGATGCACTGATCGAACCCTGGCGCCCACAGAACCCAATGTAAGGAAGCTTTCATGGCCGTTGTCATCGACCAACCGGTTACGGATTTCGAAGCGCCTGCCACCAGCGGGCAGACTGTCAGCCTGTCGGCCCTCAAGGGCAGGCAAGTGGTGATCTACTTCTATCCGAAGGACAGCACCCCGGGCTGCACGACCGAAGGCCAGGGCTTTCGCGATCAATACGCGGCATTCAAGGCTGCCAACACGGAAATCTTCGGCATCTCTCGCGACAGCCTGAAGTCCCACGAGAACTTCAAGTGCAAGCAGGAGTTTCCGTTCGAGCTGATCAGCGACAAGGACGAAGCCGTCTGCCAGCTGTTCGACGTGATCAAGCTGAAGAAGCTCTACGGCAAGGAATACCTGGGCGTTGATCGCAGCACGTTCCTGATCGACAAGAACGGCGTACTGCGTCAGGAATGGCGCGGTGTGAAAGTGCCAGGACATGTCGATGCCGTGTTGGTTGCGGCTCAGGCGCTGAACAAGGCCTGATATTTCTGCGTCGATCTCACTGACGCCTTCGCGAGCAAGCCCGCTCCCACAGTTGACCGAGGTCTAATGTGGGAGCGGGCTTGCTCGCGAAGGGGCCATAAGAGCCAACAAATAATCCGGTTTCTAGAGCAGCGGCGCCACCACCGGCTCCTTGCGTGGCCACGCATCGAGCACAGCCTTGAACAGCGTCGCCAGCGGAATCGCGAAGAACACTCCCCAGAATCCCCACAACCCGCCGAACAGCAGCACCGCGCAGATGATTGCCACCGGGTGCAGATTGACCGCTTCGGAAAACAGCAACGGCACCAGCACGTTGCCGTCCAAAGTCTGAATGATTCCGTAGACCGCCATCAGATAGATGAACTGATCGCTCCAGCCCCACTGGAACAGCGCAATCAGCAATACCGGCACGGTCACCACCACCGCTCCGACATACGGCACCACCACCGACACGCCGACCAACAGGGCCAGCAGCGCCGCGTAGTTCAGTCCCAGCGCGACGAATGCGATGTAAGTCACGCCACCACAGATCACGATCTCGATGACCTTGCCGCGAATGTAGTTGGCGATCTGCCGGTTCATTTCTTCGGCGACCCGGGTGATCAGCGCCCGCTCACGCGGCAAATAGCCGCGCACCCACTCGCCGATCATTGCCCGATCCTTGAGGAAGAAGAACACCAGGATCGGCACCAGCACCAGGTAGATCATGATGTTCACCAGCAGCGGCAGGCTCGACAACGAGAACGTCAGCGCCCACTGGCCGAACTTGCCGATCTCGCCCCGCGCTGCTTCGATCGCTTGCAGCACCTGCTCGTCGGAGACCAGGTGCGGATAGCGCTCGGGCAGCAACAACAGCAGCGATTGCCACTTGGCGAGCATCCCCGGCAATTCGTTGAACAGGGTGATCAACTGATGCCAGAGCAAAGGCAGCACCACGACGATGAACACCATCAGCACGCCCATGAACACCGCAAACACCAGACCGACCGCCGCCCCACCAGGCACGCGCAAGCGTTCGAGCGTGACCACCAGCCCCTGCATCAGGTACGCCAGCACCATCCCGGCCAACACCGGCGCGAGCATTCCACCCAGCGTCAGCACCGCGGTGAAGGCGAGAAACAGCAAAACCGCCAGCACCACCGCTTCCTCATCGGAGAAGTAGCGCTGAATCCAGTCGCGCAACACTTTGAACATCAATTTTCCTTAGGTCATTTACGCGGTCGGTTTCAGGCTTTTTTCAGCCAGTAACGGTAGACACCCGCCTCGTCTTCTTCACGCAGCAGCGTATGACCGGCCAATTTGGCAAAGGTGCGAAAGTCGCGTTGCGAGCCGGCATCCGTGGCAATCACCTTGAGTACCGCGCCACTGGGCAGCTTGTTCAGCTCCATTTTGGCCTTGAGCAACGGCAACGGACAATTCAGGCCACTGGCGTCCAGTTCACAGTCGTGGGCTACAGCGTCGGTCATGCGTCACTCCGGATCAGGTGGTCAGGCTGCCTAGAATATCTGGTCGCAGGCCCGGTGTCCGGCTACAGTAAGGTCTTTGTCGACTAAGGCTTTGTGCATGACATTTCTGCGCCCTACCCTGCTGACGCTCGCTTGCCTGCTCGCCTCACCGGGCTTCGCCGACGACCTGCCGTCACTCGGTGACGCCAGCTCTGCCATCGTCTCGCCACAACAGGAATATCAATTGGGTCGCGCCTGGCTGGCATTGCTGCGCAGCCAGGTTTCGCAGCTCAACGATCCACAGCTCAAGGATTACGTCGAGTCCAGCGTCTACAAGCTGGTGGAAACCAGCCAGGTCAATGACCGACGTCTTGAATTCATCCTGATCAACAGCCCGCAACTCAACGCCTTCGCGGCACCGGGCGGGATTGTCGGGGTCAACGGCGGCTTGTTCCTCAATGCGCAGACCGAGGGCGAATATGCCTCGGTACTGGCTCACGAACTGGCTCACTTGTCCCAACGCCACTTCGCCCGTGGCGTCGAGGCCTCGCAGCGGATGCAGGTGCCGATGATGGCGGCGCTGCTGGCCGGCATCGTGATCGCCGCTGCCGGCGCGGGCGACGCTGGCATCGCGGCGATTGCCGGCACCCAAGCGGCGGCCATCCAGGAGCAACGGCGCTTCTCGCGTCAGAACGAGCAGGAGGCCGATCGCATCGGCATCCTCAACCTGGAGAAGGCAGGCTACGATCCGCGCTCGATGCCGACCATGTTCGAGCGTTTGATGCGCCAGTATCGTTTCGACGCCAAGCCGCCGGAATTCCTGCTGACTCACCCGGTCACCGAATCGCGTATCGCCGACACCCGTAACCGCGCTGAACAGGCTAAACCCGGTGGCATTGAAGACAGCAAGCGCTATCAACTGATCCGCGCGCGGGTGCAGTTGACCTATGAAGAAACGCCGGGCCTTGGCGCCAAGCGTTTCCGCGCGCAACTGGATGAGAACCCGAAAAACGACGTGGCCCGTTACGGTCTGGCGATCGCTCAGATCAAGGGCGGTCAGTTGAATGAAGCACGGGAGAATCTCACGCAACTGCTGGCCAAATCGCCGAACGAGATCATTTACAACCTGGCGCAGGTCGATCTGGACATCACCAACAATAAGCTGGCCGATGCCCAGTCCCGGGTTGACCGGATGCTCAGTCAGTACCCTGGCAATTACCCGCTGAATCAGGTGCGCGTCGATCTGTTGCTGAAACAGAACCGCACCGCCGATGCAGAGAAGGCGCTGGAAGGCTTGTTGAAATCGCGTCCGGACGATCCGGACGTGTGGTATCAGGTCGCAGAAACTCGCGGACTGTCCGGCAACATCATCGGCCTGCATCAAGCCCGTGCCGAATATTTCGCGCTGGTCGGCGATTACCGCCAGGCGATCCAGCAACTGGACTTCGCCAAACGCAAGGCTGGCAGCAACTTCCCGTTATCCTCTCGTATCGACGCTCGCCAACGCGAGCTGATGGAGCAAGAGCGCATGGTCAAGGACATGATGGGTTAGCCCGCGCCGAGACAAATTCCGGACACAAAAAAACCGCCTCTTTCGAGGCGGTTTCTTTTTACTTCTTAGACAACTGGATCATTCAGCCAGTTTGAAGGTGATGAAGCTGGCACGGCCCTGACGCAGAACGCGCATCGACACCGAACGGTTCTTCGGCAGCGCCTTGGCGATCTCGGCAAACTCCTTGGAAGAACCAATGGCCTGGTTGTTCAGGTGGGTGATGATGTCGCCCGGTTGCAGACCGATCAGGGCCGCAGGACCGTCCTGCACTTCCTTGATCACCACACCGCCCTTCAGGTCGTAGGTTTTCTTCTGCTCGGCGCTCAGCTCGGCAACCGAAACACCCAGACGATTGCTGTTGGTCTCGGCACCGGATTTCGGCAGGGCATCCAGTTCCTTGTCTTCGTCCGGAATGGCACCGACAGTCAGCTCGACATTCTTGCGCTTGCCGTCGCGAATCACTTCGAGATTGGCTTTGGCGCCAGCCTTCAAAGCACCCACCAGATGTGGCAGGTCAGCGGACATGACGATCGGTTGACCGTTCATGCTCAGGATCACGTCACCCACTTGCAGGCCGCCCTTGGCAGCCGGGCCGTCATCCTGAATCTGCGCAACCAGCGCACCGGCCGGTTTGTCCAGACCAAACGACTCGGCCAGATCCTTGTTCACTTCCTGGATGACGACGCCCAACCAGCCACGGCTGACTTTACCGCCGCTTTTCAGCTGGTTGGAAACGTCCATCGCCACGTCGATCGGAATGGCGAACGACACACCCATGAAGCCACCGGAACGGGTGTAGATCTGCGAGTTGATCCCGACCACTTCACCGTTCAGGTTGAACAGCG
This sequence comes from Pseudomonas sp. B21-021, assembly GCF_024749205.1. Classification (NCBI taxonomy): domain Bacteria; kingdom Pseudomonadati; phylum Pseudomonadota; class Gammaproteobacteria; order Pseudomonadales; family Pseudomonadaceae; genus Pseudomonas; species Pseudomonas sp. B21-021. Next base: position 1,572,884 of record NZ_CP087192.1, on the reverse strand, counting down.
GGCCACCGGAGTTACCCGGGTTGATCGGCACGTCGGTCTGGATGAATGGAACGTAGTTTTCGTTCGGCAGGCTGCGGCCGACGGCACTGACGATGCCTTGGGTCACGGTGTGGTCAAAGCCGAATGGCGAACCGATTGCGACGACCCACTGACCGGCTTTCAGGTCTTGGGATTTGCCGAGCTTCAGCACTGGCAGATCCTTGCCTTCGATTTTCAGCAGCGCCACGTCGGAGCGTGGGTCGGTGCCAATCAGCTTGGCTTTCATTTCACTGCGATCAGCCAGACGAACGAGAATTTCATCGGCATCGGCGATCACGTGGTTGTTGGTCAGGATGTAGCCATCCGGCGAAATGATGAAGCCCGAACCCAACGACTGCGCTTCACGCTGGCGATCACCACGCGGAGAACGCTGTTGCGGCGGCATGCCGCGTTCGAAGAACTCGCGCAACATCGGCGGCAAGCCTTCCAGGTCAGGCATCTGCTGGTTCACTTTGCGATCCGGCAGCTTTTGCGTGGTACTGATGTTCACCACCGCAGGCGAGGCCTGTTCGACCAACTGGGTGAAATCCGGCAAGTTGGCCGGACTGGCTGCATCAGCCGCCTGGACTGCAGGGACAGCCTGACCGAGCACCAGCACAGTGGCGAAAATGGAGAGATAAGACTTCAAGCTTGGTATCGACATACAGCTCCCGTTACGACGAGCAGGGTTAAGCGATATGGAGCAAGGAACACCGGAAACCACAGGCCGGCATTTTTGTTCCGGGAACAACAAACAAGGCCAGAGCCGAGAGGCTCTGACCTATAAAAAATTTTCGGGTGTTTTGCAAATGAAAATGCTCAGCAAACATTTCACGTCTCGACGACGAAGTGGAGATAGCTGGAATCAGCTCACTGCTTGCTGGTTGCAGCGCCATCATTGCGCATCGACAGGGCAATCCGTTCGGCGGTCCCGATTGGAATCTCGCCAACCACCGTCACCATCATTTCGCCTTGAGGCGTTGTCAGACGGCGGGATACGGCAACGGTCGGGCCCAGTTGAGTCCGGGTATCGGTGACGGTTGCGCCGTTCAGCGGTTCCAGGAAGACAGAGAAACGGGCAAGACCATCGCCATACATCAGGCTGTTGACCTGGGTCTTGGTTTCCGGATCCTTGTGCGAGGAGCTGCTGGTGAGCTCGAAGCCAGGAGGCAGCCAGTCGGAACGCCAGACCTGTGCGGTCTTGACCGCAGACGCCTTGTCGCTGTCGAGGGTGACTGTCTTGCAATCGGAGTTGGCTTGCAGGTCTTTATCGGATGGAACTTCAGAGGTATCCAGCCGCGTGAACTGGAATCTCTCAAGCAACTGCCCCTTGTCGTTCAGCAGCAGCGACTTGAGCGGCAGGCCCGTTTCCTTGTCCAGATGCAGTTCGAAACCGTAGCGGTGCTGATCACGCGGCGTCAGCGATACGATCACCGCTTCACGCCCGGCCACGCGCGACTTGCCAATGACGGCAAGCTCATACCAGTTCTTCAGCTTTTGGGGATCGAGAGGGCGAGCGGCGGAATTGGGAGAATCCCCCAGACCCGCAATCAGGGTGCCGCTGACGCATTGAGTATGTCCATCAATGCGCACGACTTCCTGAGCCGAACCGTCGAGCTGAAGCAAACGCTCTCGGACCTGGCCATTCTGGACGCGATGCCAGATGCTGTGGGTAGAAAAGCTACCGTTACGCTCGTAAACGAATGTGCCGTGAAAGCTTTGCTGCTGCTCGGCCTGGCCCAGGCGGGTCAACCAGTCCTGAGCCTCGTCGGCGTGGGCTGGGACAATGAACCAGCCGCTGAGCAGAAGCGAAAGTAGAGGTATGGCGCGCATGATCCCCCTTAACGGTTTTCCAGGCTTGCTGCACGTGCATATGGCAGCGCGCTCTCGGTGCCTTTCAAGGCAGCCTGTTGAGCATGTTGACGCAGGTAACCTGGCAGACGCTGATCGTGCCAGCCTGGCTGACCTTGCAGTACGCCATTGGCCATTGGGCCAGTAGCTTCCGAACTCTCATTATAGCCTGCCAATACCGCCGGGCCTTTGACCTGAGGGGTAGCCAGCACTGGCTGATTGGATTGCTGAGCGAGTTCGACGCCGGCGATTTCGTCCTGGTTGTACAGACGAACACCTGCCAGTACAGCAACGGTCACCGAAGCGGCTACAGCCAGACGACCGAGGCTGCGCCATGGGCCGCGTGTCACTTTGGCAGGGGTCGCTTCGTCTTCCAGCGCAGCTGAAACCGCCGCAGCGAGATCCAGACGTGGAAGCAACAGATCCTTGTGCATGGCTGCCCGAGCGATCTGGTAACGAGCCCAGGTTTCACGGGTTTCAACGTCGTCCAGTGCATTGAGCACTCGACGCAATTCCAGTTCGTCCGCTTCGTTATCCATCACTGCGGACAGCGATTCCTGCAGGGCTTCACGACTCATGGCGTTCCTCTCTTGGCTGTCGCCGCTGTCTTTAGTTTTCCTGCAACAACGGCTGCAGGGCTTTATCGATGGCCTCCCGGGCGCGGAAAATCCGGGAGCGCACGGTACCAACCGGACATTGCATGACGCTCGCGATGTCCTCGTAACTCAGACCATCGAATTCGCGCAAAGTTAACGCCGTGCGCAAATCCTCTGGCAGTTGCTGAATGGTTCGATGGACGGTGCCTTCGATCTCATCCCGCAGCAATGCACGTTCAGGTGACTCGAGATCTTTCAGGCCGTGATCGCCGTCATAGAACTCTGCATCCTCGGAACTTACATCGCTATCCGGCGGCCGACGGCCGCGTGAAACCAGATAGTTCTTCGCCGTGTTAATGGCGATGCGGTACAGCCACGTATAAAACGCACTGTCGCCGCGGAAATTTCCAAGCGCTCGATACGCCTTGATAAAGGCTTCTTGTGCGACGTCCTGGGCTTCATGGGTGTCGTGCACAAAACGCACGATCAACCCGAGAATTTTGTGCTGATACTTCAGCACCAGCAGATCGAAAGCTCGCTTGTCGCCACGCTGAACGCGTTCGACCAGCTGCTGATCCTCTTCCTGGGTTAGCATGAACACTCCTCGATAAACTCGGAGGAGGCTTGCATGACCAAACGACCGGACTTGCAAACATAGACTCGGGCTTTTCGCAAAAGTTCTCCCCCTCCAAGCAAGTTTCCTGCGGGCTCTGATTTGGCACGCACGAAAAACGCAGCGCGGGATGAACCGGCTGCGCGAATAATCTTGTCATCGGCTCGCCGGCAAGAACCCAACCGCAGGTTCCGCATTGAAGCCGACACTGTCCCTTGTTTCGGGCAACTGTCTATTGATCTTGGGCCTCTGGCAAAAGTTCCAAATATTTATAGACGTGCCGCGCCGACATTGTGCAACCGTGAGCGGAAAAAGCGTGTTTCATCTGCGATACAGTCGCTTTTTCCCAAAACCGCTGAAAAAAACATCCGACAAAGCGTCGGTATTTTTCCGTCACGGTAGTTTCACAATGCCATATCGGCCCGGCTATTGTGCCGCCCCACCCCTCTATATACTAGTGGGCTGTGTGGCTGTCTCGACTCGCCCATCCGCCTGTCCTGCGCCAACCCCGACCCGGGTCGCTTTGAGCGGAATCCTGAAATGAGCCAACAGTTTCAACACGATGTTCTGGTGATTGGCAGCGGCGCTGCCGGTTTGAGTCTCGCGCTGACCCTGCCCGGTCACTTGCGCATCGCCGTACTGAGCAAAGGCGACCTCGCCAACGGCTCGACCTATTGGGCACAAGGTGGCGTCGCGGCCGTGCTGGATGATACCGACACCGTCGAGTCCCATGTCGATGACACCCTCAATGCCGGCGGCGGCCTGTGCCATGAAGACGCCGTGCGTTTCACCGTCGAGCACAGCAAGGAAGCGATCCAGTGGCTGATCGACCAGGGCGTGCCGTTCACTCGTGACGAACAGTCCGGCACAGAAGATGGCGGTTTCGAATTCCACCTCACCCGCGAAGGCGGCCACAGCCATCGACGGATCATCCACGCAGCCGATGCCACTGGCGCCGCGATCTTCACGACCCTGCTGGCCCAGGCCAAAGAACGCCCGAACATCGAATTGCTCGAACAGCGGGTAGCGGTCGATCTGATCACCGAGCGCCGGTTGGGGCTGGAAGGCGAACGTTGCCTCGGCGCCTATGTGCTCAACCGCAAAACCGGGGAAGTCGATACCTTCGGCGCACGCTTCGTGATCCTGGCGTCCGGCGGCGCCGCGAAAGTCTATCTATATACAAGCAACCCCGACGGTGCCTGCGGCGATGGCATCGCCATGGCCTGGCGTTCGGGCTGCCGGGTGGCGAACCTGGAGTTCAACCAGTTCCACCCCACCTGCCTTTATCACCCGCAAGCCAAGAGCTTTCTGGTAACCGAAGCCCTGCGTGGTGAAGGCGCCCATTTGAAGCTGCCGAACGGCGAACGCTTCATGCAGCGTTTCGATCCGCGAGCCGAACTGGCTCCGCGAGACATCGTCGCCCGCGCCATCGACCATGAAATGAAGCGCCTGGGTGTCGATTGCGTCTACCTCGACATCAGCCACAAACCCGAAGCCTTCATCAAATCGCACTTCCCGACCGTCTACGAGCGCTGCCTCGGCTTCGGTATCGACATCACCAAACAATCGATCCCGGTCGTGCCGGCGGCGCATTACACCTGCGGCGGCGTGATGGTCGATCAACAGGGCCGCACCGACGTGCCCGGCCTGTACGCCATCGGCGAAACCAGCTTCACCGGCCTGCACGGCGCCAACCGCATGGCCAGCAACTCGCTGCTCGAATGCTTCGTCTACGCCCGTTCGGCAGCGGCGGACATTCTCGAGCAACTGCCCGACGTCGCCATCCCGCGCGCCCTGCCCGCCTGGGACGCCAGCCAGGTGACCGATTCCGATGAAGACGTGATCATCGCCCACAACTGGGACGAATTGCGGCGGTTCATGTGGGACTACGTGGGCATCGTGCGCACCAACAAGCGCCTGCAACGGGCACAACATCGCGTGCGCTTGCTGCTGGATGAAATCGACGAGTTCTACAGCAACTATAAAGTCAGCCGTGACCTGATCGAGTTGCGCAACCTGGCGCAGGTAGCGGAACTGATGATCCGCTCGGCCATGGAGCGCAAGGAGAGCCGAGGCCTGCATTACACCCTCGACTACCCGGACCTGCTGCCCGAAGCGCTCGACACTATTCTGGTGCCGCCCACCTACGTCGGCTGAACTTGAGGCGTACCCGCAGGCGTCGGTGCAGATCCGCCGCCTGCGAGTCTCGGGGCATACAGAACGACCTGACCCGCCGTTCACCGCACAATCGAAAGCGCAGCACCACGATCAGTGGCAGCGCCAGGCTGTCCGGGCGCAATTGCACCGCTTGCCAACCATCGGCCTTGTTCCACAGCTGCCAGCCATCGGCGTCCCGACGCAATCCGCAAAATGCCTCGGGATGACTCAGCAGGATCTGCCGCGGCAACACCCAGGCAGCATGGGCGAGACACGCGAATGCCCCGAGCAACCCGGCCCAGAATGGAATCGATAACAGAAACAAAGAACCCAGCGCGAATGCCTGGGCCAGAAGATACGCCGCCAGCAACTGCCGTGAGGCATGCCAGCGGCATTCGAACGTGTTACTTGGGCTGGACACGATCCAGAATCATGCGAACCATGCGTTGCAGCTCGGGATCTTCCGATTCGCTGCGCTCCATGAACCAGCCGAACATGTCCTGATCCTCGCACTCGAGCAGGCGGACATACAGCGCGCGATCCACCTCGTTCAGATTGGCGTAGACCTCTTTCACGAACGGCACCAGCAACACGTCGAGTTCCAGCATGCCGCGACGGCTGTGCCAAAAGAGGCGATTCAGTTCAACTTGTTCGACCATGGAGCCCTCCTCAAATAGGCCGCAAGTATACAGGCCCGAAGCGGGTCGAACAGTCGGCTTTGGTCGGGCACCACCGATCCTTTATCAACTACCCATTTCAACACCACCCCCTTATGATGTGCCCCAGTCTATTTACCCTGCGATGACCCATGGCCGATTCTGCTTTTTTCTGCACCCTCTCTCATGAAGGCGTTCTCGCGGTTCGCGGCGCGGATGCCGGCAAATTCCTGCAAGGCCAGCTGACCTGCAACATCAATTACCTGAGTGAAACCCAGGCCAGCCTTGGTGCCCGTTGCACGCAGAAAGGCCGGATGCAGTCGAGTTTCCGCATCGTGCTTGATGGCGACGGCGTGCTGCTGGCGATGGCCGGCGAGCTGCTGGAGCCGCAACTGGCGGATCTGAAGAAGTACGCAGTGTTCTCCAAATCGAAACTGACCGACGAAAGCGCCTCCTGGGTGCGCTTCGGTCTGGATCATGGCGATGCTGCCCTGAGCAACCTGGGTCTGGAACTGCCGGCAGACACCGACAGCGTGGCTCGCCACGAAGGGCTGATCGCGATTCGCGTCTCCCCTAACCGTGCCGAACTTTGGGTGCCCGCCGATCAGGCCGACACAGTCAAAGGCAAGCTGTCCGCGCAATTGACCGAAGGCGAACTCAATCAATGGCTGCTGGGACAGATCCGCGCCGGTATCGGCCAGGTCATGCCGAGCACCCGCGAGCTGTTCATCCCGCAGATGCTCAACCTGCAAGCTGTCGGCGGTGTGAGCTTCAAGAAAGGCTGCTACACCGGCCAGGAAATCGTCGCGCGCATGCAGTACCTGGGCAAACTCAAGCGTCGCCTGTACCGCGTGCAACTGGACGCCAGTGAATTGCCGGAGCCGGGAACCCCGCTGTTCGCCCCGAGCCACGGCAGCTCCATCGGCGAAGTGGTGCTGGCCGCCCGTACCGAAAAGAATATTGAACTGCTGGCGGTGTTGCAGGCCGAAGCTGCCGACGCAGGCGATTTGCATCTGGGCACGGCCGAAGGTCCGGCGCTGCACTTGCTCGACCTGCCTTACGAACTGGATCGCGACCGCGAAATCCAGCGTTGATCGCAGCATTTGTTGCAACACCCTAGAGAAACGACATGAGTGAGCTGGCGGATAAGGTCCAACAGGATTTGGTTGAGGCCATCGATAACGATGACCTGGTTCTGCCAACGTTACCGGAAGTGGCCCTGCAGATTCGCAAGGCCGCTGAAGACCCGGATATCAGCGTCAGCGACCTGAGCAAAGTGATCGGCCGCGACACGGCGCTGTCGGCGCGCCTGATCAAAGTGGTCAACAGCCCGCTGCTGCGCGCCACTCAGGAAGTCACCGACCTGCACACCGCCATCACCCGGCTCGGCGTCAATTACAGCAGCAACCTGGCGATCGGTCTGGTGATGGAGCAGATCTTCCACGCCCGCTCCGACGTGGTCGAACAGAAGATGCGCGAAGTCTGGCGCAAGAGTCTGGAGATCGCCGGCGTCAGCTACGCCCTGTGCCGCCGCTATACCCAGCTCAAGCCCGATCAGGCCGCGCTCGGTGGGCTGGTTCATCAAATCGGCGTATTGCCGATCCTGACCTACGCCGAAGACCACTACGAATTGCTGTCCGATCCGGTGAGCCTCAACCACGTGATCGACCACATTCACCCGTTGCTCGGCGACAAGCTGCTGCGGGTCTGGGAATTTCCCGAGCGATTGGTGGAGTTGCCGGGGCTGTATCAGGATCTCAAGCGCGAATCGCAGCAGATCGATTACGTCGACATCGTGCAAGTGGCCAGCCTGTATTGCCACAAGGACACCGATCACCCGATGGCTCGCATCGATCCGTTCAGCGTGCCGGCATTCCGCAAGCTCGGCATCGATCCGGAAAACAAGGCGCTGTGCGCCGATCTGGAAGAATCCCGGTCGATGTTCTACTGATCAACCGGCGACAAAACTCACCCGCACCTTCAAACCCGCCTGCTCGCCATCGTGCAGACTGATCTGCGCCAGATGCGCGCGGCAGATTTCCCCGACAATCGCCAGCCCCAGCCCGGAACCGGCCACCTGCTGGTTGCGCCGGTAAAAGCGCTCGAACACCCGATCCCGCTCTTCCAGCGGAATGCCCGGCCCATCATCTTCAACCTCCAGCACCGCCGGCGCCGTGACCCGCAGAATCACGTTGCCGCCCGGCGGCGTGTGCGCCAGCGCGTTGTCCACCAGATTGCTCAGCAACTCGTTGAGCAACGTCGGCTCGCCGCGCAGCCACACCGGTTCGTCCGCTTCCAGCGCCAGCGCGACTCCACGCGCGTGGGCCAGCGGCGCCATGGCCATCCCCAGCTTCCGGGCCAACTGACTCAGATCGAGCAACTGCGCACCGCCCTCGGCGATCGCCCGGGCGCCGTTTTCCACCCGGGCAAGCGACAGCAACTGGTTGGCCAGATGGGTCAGGCGATCCGTGCTTTGCGCCGAGGATTCCAAGGTGTCGCGCCAGGTCTGCGGTTCGTTCGAGCGCAAGCCCAGTTCAAGTCGCGCCTTGAGCGCCGCCAGTGGCGTACGCAGTTCATGGGCCGCATCGGCGATGAATTGCGCCTGCCGCTCGAATTGCCCGCGCAGGCGTTCGGTAAAGTGATTGAGCGCCCGCACCAGCGGCCACAACTCGTGTTGCACTTCCACCAGCGGCAACGGCCGCAGGTCATCGGGCTGACGCTCTTCCACTGCCGTGCGCAAACGCTCGATCGGCCGCAGCGCCGCACTCACCGCAAACCACACCAGCAACAACGCGCCAATTGCCAGCATGCCCAGTCGCAGCAAGGTATCGGCCGCCAGACTGCGGGCCATGCTGACGCGCGCCTCGTCGGTTTCGGCAACACGGATTTCCGCCATGCCGTTCATGTTCGGCTCGCTGACCGCTTTTAGCAGACTCACCACACGCACGTTCTGCCCCTGATATTTCGCATCGTAAAAGCGCGCCAGGGCGGGATAGCTGTCGGTTCTCGGGGTGCCCGGTGGTGGGCCGGGCAGATTTTCATAGCCGGAAATCAACTTCTGGTTGATGTCGTTGACCTGGTAATAGATGCGACCCGCACTGTCGTAGGCAAAGGTATCGAGCGCCACATACGGCACGTCGGCACTGAGACTGCCATCACGCTGCGACAGACCGGCAGCAATGGTCCGCGCCGAGGCCAGCAGCGTGCGGTCGTAGGCGGTGTCGGCAGCTTCGCGACCGTTCCAGTACGCGCTCAATCCGCTGGCGAGCATCAACACCACCAGCAGCAGCGCGAGGTTCCACAGCAACCGCCAGCGCAGGCTGCTGGGCTTATGCATCGCGGCTTTCCAGCAGATAGCCCAGGCCTCGGAAGGTCACGATGGCCACTGAATGGCCGTCGAGTTTCTTGCGCAGGCGATGCACGTAGATTTCGATGGCGTCGGGGCTGGCCTCTTCGTCTAGGCCGAACACCTGCGCAGCCAGTTGCTCCTTGCTCATCACCCGACCCGGACGGGCAATCAGCGCTTCGAGCACTGCCTGTTCGCGAGAGGTCAGCGTCAGCAATTCATCGCCGAGTGTGAAGCGTCGGGTGTCGAGGTCATAGGCCAGCACACCGCAACGCTGCTGGCGTTCGCCGCCGAGCACGCTACGGCGCAACAGGGCTTTGACCCGCGCTTCGAGTTCGGTGAGTTCGAACGGTTTGGCCAGATAATCGTCGGCCCCAAGATTGAGCCCATGGACCCGATCCTTGACGTCGCTGCGAGCGGTCAGCATCAGCACCGGAAGGTTCTTGCCCCGGGCCCGCAGGCGCGCCAGCACTTCGAAACCGTCCATGCGCGGCAGGCCGACATCGAGGATCGCCACCGCGTATTCCTCGCTGCCCAGGGCCAGATCGGCAGCCACGCCATCGTGCAAGACGTCCACGGTCAGACCGGTGCTCTTGAGCGCCTGGGCGACGCTTTCGGCCAGCGGCAAATGGTCTTCGACGAGCAGGACACGCATGGATCTCTACCTCATTCAGGGATGGCCGACGCCATTCTTTGCGGCGGAGTTTACAGCCGCAACCGCCACTGTGAAGCCCGAAAACACGCGAAAGAATACTGAAAGGTTAGCGAAAGGTTGGGCCGTTAGAGTCGCTTCACCGAGGGTCCCGACTGCCGACCTTCGCCGTTTTGTCTGTCCTTACACCGTAGCTTCAAAACGTAGCTCTCGAAAAACGCCTCGATGCGTTTTCGCCAATAAGAACAATAACGAGGTACTGCACCATGCTGTCCACACAGCTTCAGGTTGACCCGTTTCATTCTTCCTCTCGAATTTCCCCGTTTTCGCTTGTCAGCGCGATCGTCGGCTGCACGGCGTTCAACCCGTCCGGGTCTGAGCCTGTTAGCCTGCGCGCGCGAAACTGCCGCACCTGAAACATCCCCAAAAACAACAACTCCCGTGGAGACACTCATGAACCGATCCCTGCGCCGTTTCGCCCTCGCCGCCGGTTGCGTGCTGTTCGCCGGCCAACTGATGGCCGAACCGAAACGTCCGGAATGCATCGCCCCCGCCTCCCCCGGCGGCGGTTTCGACCTGACCTGCAAACTGGCGCAAAGCGCGCTGGTCAACGAAAAACTGCTGACCAAACCGATGCGCGTGACCTATATGCCTGGCGGCGTCGGCGCGGTGGCGTACAACGCCGTTGTGGCGCAGCGTCCCGCCGATGCGGGCACTCTGGTGGCGTGGTCCAGCGGTTCGTTGCTGAACCTGGCCCAGGGCAAGTTCGGTCGGTTCGATGAAACCAACGTGCGCTGGCTGGCAGCGGTCGGCACCAGCTATGGCGCCATCGCCGTGAAAAGCGATTCGCCCTACAAAACGCTCGACGATCTCGTGCAGGCGCTGAAGAAAGATCCGAGCGCTGTGGTGATCGGTTCCGGCGGCACCGTCGGCAGCCAGGACTGGATGCAGACCGCACTGATCGCCAAAGCCGCCGGGATCAACCCGCGCGACCTGCGTTACGTCGCCCTCGAAGGTGGCGGCGAGATCGCCACCGCGCTGCTCGGCGGCCACATCCAGGTCGGCAGTACCGACATCTCCGACTCCATGCCGCATATCCAGAGCGGTGACATGCGCCTGCTGGCCGTGTTTGCCGAGAAACGCCTGGACGAGCCGGAAATGAAGGACATCCCGACCGCCCGCGAACAGGGCTACGACATCGTCTGGCCAGTGGTACGCGGTTTCTACCTCGGGCCAAAAGTCAGCGACGAAGACTACGCCTGGTGGAAAGACTCCTTCGACAAACTGCTGGCCTCGGAAGACTTCGCCAAGCTGCGCGATCAGCGTGAACTCTTCCCGTTCGCCATGACCGGTCCCGAGCTGGACACCTACGTCAAGAAACAAGTGGCGGACTACAAGGTGCTGGCCAAAGAGTTCGGCCTGATTCAGTGATCGTCTCTGTCTAGTGCTCACGGCCCTGCCTCGCAGGGTCGTGGCCCAGGAGCTCCCCATGCTTATTCAACGCATTTTTGCCTCGGTGCTGTTGCTGGTCTGCGCCAGCCTGGCACTGATGGCCTGGCCGTATCAGGCGGCTTTTTCCTACGAACCGGTCGGCCCTCGGGCATTCCCCTGCTGATGCTGGGCCTGATGGGCCTGGCGCTGCTGTACATGGTGTTTCGTCCGGCGCCCATCAAACACAGTGAGGACGAGCCGCCGCTGGATCGCGAAACCCTGACCAAGATCTCGATCTGCGTCGCCCTGCTGCTGGTGTTCGCCGGCTTGTTCGAACCGCTGGGCTTCATCCTCAGCAGCATTCTGATCGGCATCCCGATGGCGCGCCTGTATGGCGGGCGCTGGGTGCCCAGCGTCATTGTCACGACGCTGATGGCGATCGGTTTGTACGTGCTGTTCGACCGCGTGATGGACGTACCGCTGCCCCTCGGCCTGCTCGACGTTCTGGAGAACTGATATGGATACTCTCGGTTATTTGGGTCAGGGCTTCGGCGTCGCGCTGAGTCCGTACAACCTGGTCACAGCCCTGACCGGCACGCTGATCGGCACCGTGGTCGGGTTGTTGCCGGGCCTGGGCCCGATCAATGGCGTGGCGTTGCTGATCCCGATTGCATTCGCCCTCGGCCTGCCGCCGGAGTCGGCACTGATCCTGCTGGCGGCGGTTTATCTGGGTTGCGAATACGGCGGCCGGATCAGCTCGATCCTGCTGAACATTCCGGGCGAAGCCTCCACCGTGATGACCACCCTCGACGGTTACCCGATGGCCCGCAAAGGCCTGGCTGGCGTGGCGCTATCGTTGTCGGCGTGGAGCTCGTTCATCGGCGCCTTCATCGCCACCTGTGGCATGGTGCTGTTCGCGCCGCTGCTGGCGAAATGGGCGATAGCCTTCGGGCCGGCGGAATACTTCGTATTGATGGTGTTCGCGATTGTCTGCCTGGGCGGCATGGCCGGTGACCGACCGTTGAAAACCTTCATCGCGGCGTTGATCGGTCTGTTCCTGTCCAGCGTCGGCATCGACGCCAACAGCGGTGTCTACCGCTTCACCGGCGACAACATTCATCTGACTGACGGCATTCAGTTCGTGGTGCTGGTGCTGGGCCTGTTCTCGATCAGCGAAATCCTTCTGCTGCTGGAGAAAACCCATCGTGGCCAGGAAGCGGTGAAAGCCACTGGGCGGATGATGTTCAACTTCAAGGAAGCGGCGTCGGTGTTCGTGGTGAACATCCGTTGCGGCCTGCTCGGCTTCATCATGGGCGTGTTGCCGGGTGCCGGTGCGACCCTCGCCAGCGCCGTGGCCTACATGACCGAGAAGCGCATCGCCGGTGCCAGCGGCAAGTTTGGTCAAGGCGACGCCCGCGGCCTCGCTGCGCCAGAAACCGCCATCGGCGCCTCCGCTTGCGGCGCGCTGGTGCCGATGCTGACTCTCGGTGTTCCGGGTTCGGGCACCACGGCGGTGATGATCGGCGCCCTGTCGCTGTACAACATCACCCCCGGCCCGCTGCTGTTCCAGCAACAGCCGGACATCGTCTGGGGCCTGATCGCCTCGCTGTTCATCGCCAACATCATGCTGGTGATCCTGAACATCCCGATGATCCGCATCTTCACCCGCATCCTCGCCGTGCCGAACTGGGCATTGGTGCCGGTGATCGCGATCATTACCGGGATCGGCGTCTACGCCGTGCACGCGACCACGTTCGACCTGTTCCTGATGGTCGGCATCGGCATCTTCGGCTACATCCTGCGCAAACTGGATTTCCCGCTGTCGCCAGTCCTGCTGGGCTTCATCCTCGGCGGCCTGATGGAGCAGAACCTGCGCCGGGCGCTGTCGATTTCCAACGGTGCGCTGGACATCCTCTGGTCGAGCCCGATCACCTTCGGTGTCTGGGTGCTGACCGCGCTGATGCTGGCGTTCCCGCTGCTGCGCATCTGGCGCCGTCGCTCCGCTGCCCGGAACGCGATTGCCGATGTTTGATCGCTCCTCGTTGAAACAGTGGTGGGGAACCCCGCTGGTCGGTCTGCTTGGCGGTTACATCGCCAGCCAGATCGGCTGGCCGCTGCCGTGGATGGTCGGCTCGTTGCTGGCGATCATCCTGGTGCGCTGCCTGACCCCATGGCAATTGGCTGAAATCCCTGGCGGCCGCAAGTGCGGCCAATGGATCGTCGGTATCGGCATCGGCCTGCACTTCACCCCACTGGTGATGGAGCAGGTGCTCAGCCACTTCGGCCTGATCTTCTTCGGCGCGCTGGTCACCAGCCTGTCGGCGGTGGTCGGCGTGTGGCTGATGCGCCGCACCGGCGAAGATCGCGCCACGGCGTTTTTCTCCAGCATGCCTGGCGGCTCCGGCGAGATGGTCAACCTCGGCGCCCGCAACGGCGCGATGCTCAGCCATGTCGCGGCCGGGCAGAGTCTGCGGGTGTTGGTGGTGGTGTTGTGTGTTCCGGCGGCGTTCAAATATCTGCTGGGTGACGGCACTCCGATTTCACACGCTGGCAGCGTCGACTGGCGCTGGCTGGCGATTCTTTTTCCGGCGGGTGGCCTGCTCGCCTGGCTCTGGCAACGTCTGCGTCAACCCAACCCTTGGCTGTTCGGCCCGCTGCTGGTCAGCGCGGCAGTGAGCATCGGCTGGGATCTGCACATCAGTTTGCCCAACGGTGGCAGTCAGATCGGCCAGTGGCTGATCGGCAGCGGGCTGGGTTGTCACTTCAACCGGCAGTTCTTCCGCCGCGCACCGTCGTTCATGGGCCGCACGCTGATCGGCACGGCGCTGACCATGTTGATCGCGACACTGGCGGCGTTGGGGCTGAGTGCACTGACCCACCTGGATCTGCGTTCGCTGACCTTGGGCATGATGCCCGGCGGGATCGCCGAGATGAGCCTGACCGCAGAAACCCTGCAACTGTCGGTGCCGCTGGTGACGGCGATGCAGGTGATGCGGCTGTTGTTCGTGCTGTTTCTGGCGGAACCGTTGTTCAAATACTGGAACCGTAATTCCGAAGCCTGATCCGGTTACTGATCGTTCCCACGCTCTGCGTGGGAATGCAGCCTGGGACGCTCCGCGTCCCAAAGCGGACGCAGAGCGTCCATTGAGGCGTTCCCACGCAAAGCATGGGAACGAGATTAGCTGCCAGCCCTGAGTTTCAGACCACCGACGGCAGGCGCCACTCGATCGGCGCTTCGCCGTTCTGCTCGAGGAATTTGTTGGTGCGGCTGAAATGCCCGCAACCGAGAAAGCCGCGATAGGCCGACAGCGGTGACGGATGCACCGACGTCAGCACCAGATGTTTGGTGGCGTCGATCAGCTTCTGCTTGCTCTGCGCATGAGCGCCCCAGAGCATGAACACCAGATGCGGTTGCTGCTGGCTGACCACTTCGATGATTCGATCCGTGAAGAACTGCCATCCCTTGTCCTTGTGTGCATTGGCGTTGGCGCGTTCGACGGTCATGGTGGTGTTGAGCATCAGCACGCCCTGATCCGCCCAGCTCTGCAGATAGCCGTGGTTGGGGATGTCGATGTTCAGGTCGCGCTTCAGCTCTTTATAGATGTTGACCAGCGACGGCGGCGCCGGCACGCCCGGTTGCACCGAGAAGCACAAGCCGTGGGCCTGGCCCGGGCCGTGGTACGGGTCCTGGCCGAGGATGACCACTTTCACCTTGTCCAGCGGCGTCGAATTCAACGCGTTGAAGATCATCGGGCCCGGCGGATAGATTTCCTTGCCGGCTGCCCGCTCCTGCTGCAGAAAAGTGCGCAACTCTGCCATGTAAGGCTGGTCGAATTCGGCACGCAGTGCCTCCTTCCAGCTCGGTTCGAGTTTGATACGGTCGTCAGCAGTCATGGTCATACCCGGCAAAAACAATGGGGCGAACCCTAGGAAAGCCGACCACGCTTGTCAATTGATCTGACGCAGATCCGGCACTTTCCCACACAGCGATCATACTGATCGTTCAAATTCCCGATCGAGGTCACGATGAATCTGCACTTCGAAGAACTCACCGGCACCGACGGCGCGCGCATCGGCGTGGCCACGCTGGATGCCGAAAAGTCGCTCAATGCGCTGTCCCTGCCGATGATCCACGCCCTGAGCGACAAACTGAACGCCTGGGCCAAGGATCCGCAAATCGTCTGCGTGCTGCTGCGCGGTAACGGCGCCAAGGCCTTCTGCGCTGGCGGCGAAGTGCGCAGCCTGGTGGAAGCCTGTCGCGCCCATCCCGGCGAAGTGCCGCCGCTGGCCGCACAGTTTTTCAACGCTGAATACCGTCTGGACTACAGCTTGCACACCTACCCGAAACCGTTGATCTGCTGGGGCCATGGCTATGTGCTCGGCGGCGGCATGGGCCTTCTGCAAGGCGCGAGCATCCGGATCGTCACGCCGAGCAGTCGACTGGCGATGCCGGAAATCAGCATCGGCCTGTACCCGGACGTCGGTGCCAGTTGGTTTCTGTCACGACTGCCGGGCAAGCTCGGTTTGTTCCTCGGCCTGACCGGCGCACACATGAACGGTCGCGATGCGATCGATCTGGACCTGGCCGACCGCTTCCTGCTCGACGAACAGCAGCAGGAACTGATCGACGGCTTGTTGCAGTTGAACTGGCAGGAACAGACCGCCATGCAGCTCAACAGCCTGCTCAAGGCGCTGCAGCAGGAAGCCGTGGCGCAAATGCCTGAGGCGCAATGGCTGCCGCGTCGGCAGCAAATCGACGAATGGCTGGATGTCAGCGACGTGACCTGCGCCTGGAAAGCCATCAGCCTGCATCGGGACAGCAGCGACCTGTTGATTGCCCGCGCGGCGAAAACCATGAGTGAAGGCTCGCCACTGACCGCGCATCTGGTCTGGGAACAGATCATTCGTGCCCGCCACTTGTCGCTGGCCGAAGTCTTTCAGATGGAATACACCCTGAGCCTCAATTGCTGCCGACATCCGGAGTTCAGCGAAGGGGTCCGGGCGCGACTGATCGACAAGGATCACAAACCGCACTGGCACTGGCCGGACATCGCCCGGGTGCCGGACGCGGTGGTCGAGGCGCACTTTCACAAGGTCTGGGAGGGGCGGCATCCGTTGGCGGATCTGTCGCAATACTAAAACTGATCATTGCCCGCGATGGCACTCTCTTGAGCTCTGTCGCGGGAAGTTTGAGCCAGTTGCGAAACTATCTGCGATCAAACATTCAACT
The DNA here is from genome assembly GCF_024749205.1 of Pseudomonas sp. B21-021. NCBI lineage: Bacteria > Pseudomonadati > Pseudomonadota > Gammaproteobacteria > Pseudomonadales > Pseudomonadaceae > Pseudomonas > Pseudomonas sp. B21-021. The sequence continues at coordinate 1,556,334 of NZ_CP087192.1, read as the reverse complement.
CGTAAAACTCGATTATTTCCTTCATTGCCCGCAACGCCTCTTCATCATTTCTCGGCAAGATATCCTCTACATCCCGTAAGGGAGGTAGAGGGTGCAAAAGCTCAGCGAGCTGGTTCGCCGTGTAATTTTTAACAGCGCCCTCTTCTCCTTGAACGCTGATGAAGCTGATAGCGGCATCGCCTCCTGAAAAGTGTTCGGAGACACGAACCTTTGGAGACATGCCATAACTCACTACGATGACGAGATCATTCCGTTCACGGTGGAACTTGAGTTGACCAATCGACAGTCCGACCTCCGAAAAATCTATACCGTCAGTTCCGCCGCCGGCATTGATTACCAGGTCTCGCCCAAGCCCATCATATTTATAAACATCATTGCCCCCGCCACCGGACAAGGTGTCATTGCCCGGCCCACCGTAAAGCACGTCATCGCCTGAGCCACCGCCGAGCAGATCATCTCCTTGCATCCCTCTTATTTCACCAGTGCCGCTGAGGGTGTCATTACCGCGACCGCCCACGAGCGGTAGAAAACGGTTCTCTCGAAAGGACTTAACCTGAGTAGCGTCCTGAACAGTGACGCCGTGATGATAAATATCGGGGACATTGCCTAATCGGCTAACGAGGTCTTTAAAACTTATGCTCGATCCGTCAGAAAACCTCACTCGTTCAATTCCGGAACCGCCGATGTCATTCGGATTGGGCAAAACGATTCGTACTTTTTGAGTTCCGCCCCATTCGATATCGAGTGTGGTGTACAGCATCTGGGCTCGAGGCGGTTGACGATGAGCGCCACGCAGTGGGGCCGGTGAGAGTTCAATATTTACCGTCTCAACCAACACAGCGCCCCAGGTTAGCTTCAACTTATCTGGTTTCGCCTCTTCCGGAAGAACGACTGTATCAACATCAAGCCCCGCAAACTCTTCATGCCACCCAGAGGCTCCAACCTCGGGGCGCAAAAAAACAGGGTTAAGCACGTCGACAATAATGGTGGTTGCGCCATCATGCGCTTCAACTATGTAAGTGTCGGGACCGTTTTCGCCGTAAAGCCAATCTTCTCCCGGCCCACTGATCAAATAATCGGCTCCCGCAGAGCCGAGCAGCGTGTCGTTGCCTGCGCCAGCCGATAAAAATGCACCCGGGATCCTGTCGTTCACTCCGCCGTACTCAAGCACTAAATCAGCATAGGTAACCACCAAGTCATCTCCCGCACCGCCATGAAAGAGATTTCCCACTTCGAGATTTACCCTGCCGCCAGCGTCATTACCATGAACAACTTTATGTTTGATCGTTTGGGTAGTAGAGCTCCAGCGAAACGCTTTACGAACAGTTTCATGATTTTCAAAACTGCCAGCGGGGTACACGTACCACCCCTGAATGGCGCCCGTTTGGTCTATATCTTCAACTACAGCATCGCCCAAATTGAACGAAAACCCCGAATAACTGGAGCCAGACGGATAGTACTTCGGCTTTTGTTTCGGTAATTGCGCTGCTTCAGTTTTTACAAACTTGAACGTGGTTTTCGTTGCAGAATTTGACTGCCTTTCAGTCACCACAGCGTCAGCGGCAATCGCCCCCATCCACTCCGGTGTTTTGGAAAAGACTCCGGCTTCAACGTCCTCATGGATCAGTTCGGCGCTGATGGCATAGCCACTTTTGTCGGTAGCAATATGACTTCTAACCCAAACACCCTGATCGTTCAGTGCAAATCCTGATGCCTGCCGGGCCGCTGAGCGCTCTGTGTTCAGTTCCGAAAGAAAAAGGCTATCCCACCGGGTGTGACGACCCGTTTCACTGCCTTCCCTCTCAGTAGAAGCGGCTAAGTCATCGGGCAGTGTCTGGACGACTGCTTCGCTCTCACTCTCAATGTCCTGCTTTTTTTCGGGATCGGGTACCGCAGCAAATGTCGCAGACGGACCCGTTACATCTACCGGTTGCACCGTTAATTTGATTACATCCTGGAAATTCAGGATCACGCCATCGTTGAACCTGAACGTCGAACCTGCCCACTTTTCATGGTGACGAATCAGAAGCGCGTCACCAATACCATTCGACAGCCGCAACGCCGTGCCCACATCAATATTGACGATCTCGGCCTGCAAGTTCTCCGCAGAAAATCCATCACCAAAACTTACGACATTGTTGCCACCTGTATCGGTAACAACATCCAGTCCATCGCCCACTCCGAAGTAGAAAACATCGTTGCCCTGCATCCCTTCCAGATAATCGTTGCCGGCGCCACCCTCAAACACGTTATCGCCAGGGCCGCCGCGTAAATAATCGACTCCCTCCCCGCCAACCAGCGTGTCGTTTCCACCACTGCCCAGCAAAGTGTCGTTGCCTGAGCCGCCGTCAAGATAATCGGCGCCATGTTCTGCTTCGGATGTTTGCTCGTAGTCCCCCACCAAAAAGTCATCATCGGCACCGCCCAAAAGCGTATCGGCGCCCAAACCTCCCCAGAGCGTATCGTTTCCTGAATTACCTTGAATGTGGTCATCGTTGGTTCCGCCCGCTTTCAAGTTCGGCTCATCGCCATCCAGAGCGTCGGCGCCTGATCCGCCTATCAGTGTGTCGGAGCCACCCAACCCACGGAGTGTGTCGTCACCCACACCGCCATCGAGATAATCATCACCGTGATAACGAATCGGGTGTTCATGGTAATCACCGACCAATTCGTCATTCCCACCGCCACCGAAAAGCGAATCACCGGCACCGCCGCCCCAAAGGGTGTCATTTCCCTCACCGCCATCCAGAAAATCACTTCCGAAAAAGTCTGCGGCATCACCCGAAACGCCTCGCAGCACCTCGTCATCACCTTTCAGAACATCATTGCCGCTGCCGCCGTACAACACGTCGCTACCACCGTTTCCGGCAAGGGAGTCATCGCCACTGCCACCCGCCAACAAATCGTTGCCATGATGGCGACTGTCGAGACCGCCACCCCAATCCAGGTTGTCTCCCGATAATGTGTCATCGCCACTCCCGCCAGCCAGCGTGTCATTACCCTCTTCGCCGTACAGTGTGTCGTCGTCACTTCCGCCATCGAGCAGGTCACCTCCCCTGCCGCCATTGATAAAATCCCGGCCACCCTGCCCATAGAGGATGTCGTCACCGCCCTCGGTGGGACTATTCAATGAAAATTTGTCAAAGACGCTACGCATGCTGATGACGCCATCACTGAGTGGAACGTCGATGCGCTTGACTGTCCAATTTTGCTCATGTGCACCGGTTGTTTGATCACCGGACAAATTGTCATCACCTGCTCCCCCAATCAGCGTGTCTCGACCGTTGCCGCCGAGCAGCACGTCTCGCGAGGCAGTGCCGACAAGCAGGTCATCACCCTGCCCACCATCCAGCCAGTCGCCACGGCTGGCCTTTCCCTTTGTTGCATCGGTAAAGGCATTTTCCAGCGTCGACTGCTTGTCACCGAATAAACGGTCATTGCCGTCCTTGCCGAACAGTCGATCAGACCCGCCAAGACCAACGATGAGGTCATCTTTCGGTGATCCGTAAAGCAGGTCGGCTTTGTTCCTCTGTTTAACATTGGGCAAAAGCAAGGCGTTGCCCAACTCATCGTAAGAAGGCTGATCTCCGCGAACATTGGGGTCGTTATCTTTAATTTTCCAGTCGCCTTGAAGGACCAGATCGGGAGCGGGGAACACCTGGTCCTGGTAATCAGGAAGATCAATGCCGAGCATCCCCGGCTTGAAGTTCTTTACGACGATGAGATCACTCAGTCCGTATTGAATGTTCAGCGTGTTTTCAGCCTGATCTTCAATGAGCGTCAAGCTGATGGCTCGATCCTCCGTAAGCCAGATATTGCTGAGCGGAGCACTGCGTTCGAGAGGTGGGATCGGAAGTCCATTTATCAGCAACGCGCCCTCAACGTCCGCATCAAAAATTTCGTCTATTCCATCTCCGCTGGAGAACTCATACCGATCGTTACCCGGCCCGCCAGTCAGAGAGTCGTTGCCCTTGCCACCCACCAACACATCATCACCGGCCATACCGTACAACGCATCATTGCCATCGCCTCCTGTTAAAGAGTCATTGCCGCGAGCCCCTTGGATAAAGTCATTACCGGACAGTCCGCTGATGGAATCGTTGCCGCCACCGCCGTAAAGATGATCGGTATTCGTTCCGCCACCAAATGATCGACCGCCGTCATCACCAAACATGACCAGAGGGTTCAAGACACCTGTATTCATCGGGGCCTGTTTGCCAGAAGCCAGATCCGAATAGGAAAAGGTCTGGACAGTATTTCGACCGAACGATCCATTGGTTCGGGAAATCAGCCGGGCCAGCATTTCAGAGCGATCGGCAAGCCACTGTTCAGTGATGAAGCCCTCGCCCGTTTCGGGGTCGTAAAGCTCCAGGCCGCGTCCGGAAAAACCGTCGGCCCGCTCAATCACGATTTCACTTAGCTGCTTGAGGGAATTGCGTAACGCGGCGCCGATTGGCGTTGCCTGACTGGCCAACGTTGCCCAGTCCTTGGCACTGCCATACTCGCCAATGGTTCTGGTAACGATGCTTTGCGATTGAGACGGAGAAAGTGCGGAGAAAAATGTGTAGGCGTTGGAGGCGAAGGTTTCGTCGGTGGTAGGCGTGGCAGCCGAGTTCCCGTCGTAGGTTCGCCTGAGCATGTCAAAGAAATCATTCAGGTTATATCGCAATATCAGGCTGACAATGGGTGAGATGGGCGTACCGTTCACCACGTGCTGAATCAGTGGATTGATGCTGCCACTGGCAAGGGCGATATTTATCTGTTCGGGCAGGACTGAGAACAGGCTTTCGACCATATTCGACCCGAAGTTTTTGATCACTGCCTGCAAGGCTATACCGTATGAATCCACGGCAAACAGAATATTCTTTAGATCATCGAGCCTGTTGAACTTGGCAAGGCCATGATTCCCTTTTATATGGGAATCCGGGTCACCGGCGGAGATCAACCTCCAAGTTTCATATGGTTTTTCTCCACCCAACAGGCTGAAGCCGATTGTTCCAGACCATCCGGCATTATGACTGGTCGCTGTATCAACGTTGCCCATATCATCACGAAATAGTACTTCACCAATCGCGCTCGCATCGATTTCTGCAATTTGGCTTATGGAGGGCACAGTCCATGGCGCCAAATCATGTTCAACGGAGCCTTTTATCAGCGTATTCATGAAATTGACAGCCACCTGATTAGATGACTTTTGCATCTTGAAATCGCTAAATTTTTTATTTAGCCTCAACTCCCCCTGCCGCATAGTGTAGGCTCGGATCAACGCAGAGTAAGCGCCCACCCCGCCATTTGCATCAATTGCTACATCGAGCCAGAGTTTGGCATCTTTTAAAATGCCCTTTACGTTCTCGTCGAACGCAGAACCGTCTAAAATTTTCTCATCCAGGATATTTGACAATGTGCGGTAAAGTACAGCACAGCTTCGCCCCTCCACTGCCATCGCAAAATACTCTTCCTCCTCGACATTGAATTCCATTCCCTCACAAACATTTGCAGCCTGCAAAATTTCCGACTTTTCCAAATCACTGAATATGTAGCTCATATCTACTTCCCTGTAATAATTGAATGTGAAAGATAGTCACTGACAGCCTTAAGCGCTTCTGGAGCACCCCGCAAACCCTCGGTACCCAAATGTATACGAGCATCCCCACCTGCAAAGTCGAAATGGTGCAACCCGACCGTGCAATACGTACGCAAACTACCAAACTCCAAATTCTCCAGCTGCTCCTTATTCATTTTCAAAAGATATGCTTTACTCAAACCTCTTGCAGAAGCTTTAGATTCTGGCGAATTCAAACCATCACAATTTATCCTCCGTGGTGTTCCATCACGCCGGCGCCAGTCGTGCATAACAAAAGTTCGAACAGAGAATTCATTTTTGATACTGGGTGGAGGCGCGGTAAGCCAAAGTTCCAGGCCTGGATAGTTCTTCAGCTTTACAACCAGCTCATCCGGCCAATCCACATGCCGCCCGCCCATATTGTGCGGTTCCGTGGTATCCCTTCTGGTGTAAAGCCTGGCGGAAACCCGGAAATGCGTCCAGCTGGTGGGTGGTTCTACCCCAAGAGTTTCATACACAGGAAACAGTTCTTCTCCCGTCCACCAGAATGATCCTGAAAGAAGATCGGCAATACAGGACCCGTCGCTCCTTAATGTCGATCCAAAATGGAACCCGGGAATCTTTGTCCGGTCCAGCAGGCTGCCGCCAAGTATCGGGACCTGCTCCATACCCGCCAGCTTCCTGCTGCACGCCCCTTGTTTCTTCTGATAAATCTCCCGCGCTACTGCGGCCTCCTCCCATCGAATACAGAAATCAACGACCCAATAACAGATCGCTAATAACACGCCATATTTAACTCCCCTTCTGCACTGGCGAAAAACCTCCTTGCGAGACATCTTAAGCATTTCAAATCTCCATTTTAAAATGACCAATCACATCACTCGAAACAACTCACCTCATCAACTCCTTAAACACTTCAAAGTAACCGCTTACTCCTTTAACCACATCGAATTCGCTTGCCTTCAACCTCGCCGCATCCTTTATAGATCCAAAACCAGCGAAAGACGTTAAAACCCTGCACACTGCCGTGGCGATTTCTTCAGCGTCAAAAAAATCAACAAGTATCCCGCTGATCCCATCTTCGATAACTTCCTGCACGGGAGCGGTATTTGAACCTACGACAACACAGCCAGATGCCATTGCTTCCAATAAAGACCATGACAGTACAAACGGATATGTCAAATACACGTGAGCCTTTGAAAGACTCAGAACAGACCTGTATGTTTGATAAGGCAACCTCCCAACAAAGTGAACATTGGAAATATCAACATCCACCTCCGCGACCATCTTGCTTCGCCAGTTCGGGTATCCAATGGGCATCCGCCCATAACTGACATCATCCCCACCCACTACAATGACCTGCGCACTCGGGCACTTTTCCTGAATATAGGGAATGGATCTCATAAAACTATGAAAGCCTCGGTACGGCTCGAGGTTTCTGGCGACATAAGTCACGATAGGCTGACCTGCTCTTAACACGCGCCCACTCGGCAGCGTTACAAACTCGACCTTTTCTGATTCGGCAAATTGAACAATGCCTTCATGAATGACGCGAATTTTAGACTGATATATTTTCGGAAAAAGACCGCGCTGCCATTGTGTAGGTGCAATCCCGGCATCGCACTGCTCAATATTCAGGAGATGCATCGAATTCAAGATTCTAAGCCTTGAGGACGTATCCATCGCACAGGGAAACTCAGGATCGAAACCAGAGTCCGCCTCACGCGCTCGGTAATAGTACTCACAGAAATGAACCAGAGGCACGTCGGGATACACATCTTTGACGAATAGCGATTCACCCCACCCAGGATGAGCGAGAACTACATCAGGCCGAAAGCCTGCCTGGCTGAGTCTCTTCAATATTCGTTGAACTTGTTGCCCGTCCGCAACAGCCTCTTCATATCTGTACAAATAGTTATGAACGCCATTAATCATCTTCCTTGAGGGTCGATAACGAAATAATTTTACCCCTGCAATACCTGGCGCTGTATCGCGTCCAATTGCAATGACGCCCAGACGCCTGTGCAATGCTTCCAACGCCACATGACGAAACTGACCGGGAAAATTCTGATGAATGATAAGAAGATTCACATCTGAGCAATAACCCGCGCTTATACACCTCCATGAAATTGAAGTTTTTCAACGTCAACATGTGCATACAAACGCTAACAAATGGTCAGAAATAAAACTGTAGGAGGGTTCCGAGAACCTCCTAGGAGATGGTGCAATCCACACCAACACAAAAAAACAGGCACAAAAAAAGCGGCGCTCAATGCGCCGCTTTTTTGCGGGGGGGTTACCAGCGGTTGCCGTGTCGGTTGTAATCGCCGCGCCCGCTGTGACGGTCGTAGTTGCCACGACCCCGGCGGTCATCCCAGCCACCGCGACGGTGGTCGTCCCAGCGTCCGCGATCATGACCGTGCCAGCGACGGTTCTCGTAGTAACGCGGGGCCGGTTGGTAGTAACGAGGCGCCGAGTAATAGCGTGGAGCCGGTTGGTAATAACGTGGCGCTGGCTGGTAGTAGCGCGGCGCCGAATAATACGTGCTGCCGCCGCTGTAATAAGTGCCACCGCTGTTGTAGTACGAAGGTGCCTGCGATGTGTAGACCTCTGAGCTGTAGTAGCCATCTCCGTAGGAATAAGGGACGCATCCGCCAAGGGAAAAAAGCATCACGGTAAACAGAAGAATTCGGCGATACATGGCGGCCTCCTGGACCGCGGGTAGCCACACCAGCGACGCTGGCAGGCGTCAGTCTTTCATTCGGCGACTGACGAAATATCTGACAGCGATTTCGGCATCCGGTGCGCTTCTGCAACAACTTGAAACAAGTGATTTATGAAACCTTGTTCATGCAGAAATGCCGTCATTCAGCCGCTGATTAGTGGTGCCCACCGTGGTATCCGCCGCCGTGATAAACCCGTCCGTAGCCACCGCGATAGCCATAGCCGCCGTAGTAATAGCGGGCGCCGCCGTAGTAGCGCGGACCGTAATAACCACCGTAGTAATAAGGCGAGTAGTAGCCGGGATAGTAATAGGGCGTGGAGTAAACATCGTAGCCGCCGGCGTAGTAGTAACAACCGGACAGCCCCAGACCGAACACCGCAGCGAACAGTGCTCGACGCAGCATTTTCTTGAGCAGCATGGCGGCCTCCTGAAAGACCTGTGACAGCAGTCGGCACAGACCGGCTGACATCAGTTTTGACTGACGAACCGCTACCGAGTGCCCACGCCGAACGCGCATCGGATCAGCGGCCATCGCGCTGCATCACGGTGCAAGCGCGCACCAACACAAAGCGTGGCGCGCACCCGCCAACTCAGCCCCTCCACCCACAAGCCACGTGGCAGACGGCTCGTCGCGACTTGGCACGCCTCTCGCTTTATTAAACCCGTGCAGGAGTCATCACAGGTTCGCGGCACCACAATTTGCAATGGCTGACTAGGGTTCCGGCTCGCATCTGCGAGTGGCTGGTCCGAGAGTTGGCGACCTCCAGTTGAGGTTACACGGCGGGACAAAAGCCCGGGAGACAAGCCACCGTTCGCGGTGCCGCGTTGCCTTCCTGTCCGCCCACGATCAACTGGAGAATCCGCCATGTCACGACTACGTTTCCCCGCCCTGCTCGCCGCCGCCTTCGCCGCCCTCCTCAGCAGCCAGACCCAGGCTGCCCAGAAAGACCATTTCAGCGTGTGCTGGACGATCTACGCCGGCTGGATGCCATGGGAATACGCCGGCAGCCAGGGCATCGTCGATAAATGGGCGAAGAAATACGGGATCAAGATCGACGTGGTCCAGCTCAACGACTACGTCGAATCGATCAATCAATACACCGCCGGTCAGTTCGATGGCTGCACCATGACCAACATGGATGCGCTGACCATCCCGGCCGCCGGTGGCGTGGACAGCACCGCGCTGATCGTCAGCGATTTCTCCAACGGCAACGACGGCATCGTCCTCAAGGGCGAAGGCAAAAAAGTTGCCGACCTGAAGGGCATGGACGTCAACCTGGTCGAACTGTCGGTCTCGCATTACCTGCTGGCCCGCGCGCTGGACTCGGTCGACCTGACCGAAAAAGACCTGAAAGTGGTCAACACCTCCGACGCCGACATTTCCGCCGCCTTCAACACCGAGCAGGTCAACGCCGTCACCACCTGGAACCCGATGCTCTCGGACATCAAGGCCAAACCCGGCGTGACCGAAGTCTTCAACTCCAGCCAGATCCCCGGCGAAATCATGGACATGATGGTGGTCAACAGCGCCACCCTCAAAGACAACCCGGCGCTGGGCAAGGCGCTGACCGGCGCGTGGTTCGAAGTGGTCGACTTGATGAACGCCAGAAACGCCGCCGGCAAAGCCGCACTTGAGCACATGGCCAAAGCTTCGGGCACCGATCTGGCCGGATTCCAGGCGCAACTGGACACCACCAAACTGTTCGCCACGCCGAAAGAAGCCCTGGCGTTCGCCACCAGCAAGCAACTGCCGGAAACCATGCGCAAAGTTGCCGAGTTCTCGTTCCAGCACGGTTTGCTCGGCGAAGGCGCCAAGGACACCAGCGCCGTCGGCATGACCTTCGCCAACGGCGTGACCAGCGGCGACACAGGCAATCTCAAGCTGCGTTTCGATCCGACTTACGTGCAGCTGGCCGCCGACGCCAAGCTGTAAGCCTCGGAGGATTTGGCCATGCGCCTGATCAATCGTCACCCGGATCGACCGAGTCGCCTGCTGCTGGTGATCCTGCCCTTCGCCCTTGTGCTGTTCGCCTACTTCATGGGCTCGGCGGAGCGCCTGGCGGAAAACCCCAACGACAAACTGCTGCCCAGCGCGGTGCAGATGAGCGATGCGGTCAAACGCCTGGCATTCAAAGCCGACAGTCGCACCGGCGAATACCTGCTCTGGCAGGACACCGCGTCGAGCCTCGGACGCCTGGCCATCGGCCTCGGCATCGCGGCGCTGGCCGGGTTGTGCCTGGGCATGGCGGCCGGCACCCTGCCGCTGTTCGGCGCACCGTTGTCGCCGATGCTGACGGTGTTATCGATGGTGCCGCCGCTGGCGATACTGCCGATCCTGTTCATCGTCTTCGGCCTCGGCGAGCTGTCGAAAGTGATGCTGATCGTGATCGGTATCACCCCGGCACTCGCCCGAGATCTGGAACAGCGCGCGCGGGACATTCCGGTCGAACTGCTGATCAAGGCGCAGACCCTCGGCGCTTCGACCTGGACCCTGATGCTGCGCGTGGTTCTGCCACAACTGTTGCCGCGCCTGCTGATTTCACTGCGGCTGATGCTCGGCTCGACGTGGCTGTTCCTGATCGCCGCCGAAGCCATCGCTTCCACCGACGGTCTGGGCTACCGGATTTTCCTCGTGCGCCGTTACCTGGCGATGGATGTGATCCTGCCGTACGTGGTGTGGATCACCCTGCTTGCCTGGCTGATGGATTGGGGCCTCAAGCGCCTGACCCGGCGCGCATTTCCCTGGTATGAGGGGGCGGCCAAATGAGCTTCATCACAGTGAAAAACGTCTGGCAGCAATACGCCGACCAAGTAGTGCTCGAAGGCTTGAACCTCAACGTCAACGAGGGCGAATTCTGCACGCTCGTCGGTGCTTCGGGTTGTGGCAAGTCGACCTTCCTGCGCCTGCTGCTCGGTCAGGAAACCGCCAGTCGCGGCGAGATTCTGCTCGATGGTCAGCCACTGGCGCGCGAGCCGGATGCGAGCCGTGGCGTGGTGTTCCAGCGCTACTCGGTGTTCCCGCACCTGTGCGTGCTGGACAACGTCGCCCTCGGCCTCGAACTGCCGCGTGCGCCACTGCTCGGGCGTCTGTTCGGCAGTGCCAAACAGGACGCCCGCGAGCAGGCCTCGGCGCTACTGCACAAAGTCGGCCTCGGCCATGCGCTGGACAAGTACCCGGCGCAACTGTCCGGCGGCATGCAACAACGGCTGGCGATCGCCCAGGCGTTGATCATGAAACCGCGCGTGCTGCTGCTCGACGAACCGTTCGGTGCGCTCGATCCGGGCATTCGCAAGGACATGCACGCCCTGCTGCTGGAGCTGTGGCGCGAGACGCAACTGACGGTATTCATGGTCACCCACGACCTGTCCGAAGGTTTCAGCCTCGGCACCCGTCTGCTGGTGTTCGACAAGGTCCGCCTCGACCCGCACGCCCCCGGTGCCTATGGCGCACGCATCACCTACGACATCCCTTTGAACAGCGACCGCCGCGCCGAACGCGCCGCCGTCGACGCCCTGCCGGTGCAACTGGCGAGTGCCCTTCGAACCGCTTGAGAGGAATTTCCCATGACTGATTCAACCCGAATTTTTCCACCCTTTGCCGAAGAAACCCTGCCCGGCGGCGGCCACCGCTCCTTCGTCTTGAAGCGCGGGCAACTGCTGCGTCTGACCGACCTGCGCGGTGGGGCCAACGTCAGCTTGACTTTGCTCAACGCCAACGAAAAAACCGAGCGCCTGAACCTGCCCGACAGCCTCAAATGCCAACACACCGCCAAGCTGACCGTCGGCCATTGCCTGTACTCGGACATGGGCCGCGTGCTGGCGGCAATCACGGCGGATACCTGCGGCTGGAGCGACAGCCTCGGCGGTGTGCTGTGCGCCGAGGAAGTCACGGAAAAATACGGTCAGGGCCGCTATCAGGAACTGCGCAACGGCTTCTTTCGCAACGGCACCGACAACCTGCTGGTGGAACTCGGCAAGTGGGGGCTGGGCCTGTCCGACCTGCTGATGACCCTCAACCTGTTCAGCCGGGTCAACGTCGATGACAGCGGGCGTTTGCACTTCGTCGAGGGCCATTCGCAGGCCGGTGACTACATCGAACTGTATGCACCGATGGACACCCTGGTTGTATTGACCGCCCTGCAACACCCGTTGGATCCGTCGCCGCAGTACGCCCCCAAACCGCTGAAGCTGAGCTGGATGAACGCCGACCCGAGCGTCGCCGAGCACTGCCGTACCTCGCGCCCGGAGAACGAGCGCGGCTTTATCAACACCGACCGTTTGTTCGCCTGAGGATCGTCGCCATGTCAGTTGCTATCGCCACTTCGCAAAAACAACCCGACGCTGCGGTGTACCGCGCCACCATTCCCGCCGGCGAACCCTGGCTGATGGAGGTCAAGGCCGGCCAGACCCTGCGCATCCTCGATCTGGAAGGCAATCAGGCGGTCGACACCTTGTTCTACAGCGCCGCCAATCCCCGTGAGCGCTACGACGTGCAACGCACATTGCGCCGACAACACAACGTCTACCTGAGCACCGGCAGCGTTTTGTATTCCAACCTCGGCAAACCGATGCTGACCCTGATTGCCGACACCTGCGGCCGCCACGACACCCTTGGCGGTGCCTGCGCGCAAGAGAGCAACACCGTGCGCTACGCCCTGGAAAAACGCTACATGCACAGCTGCCGCGACAACTACCTGCGCGCCTGCGCCCACGACGGACGCCTGGGCAAAGGTGACATCGGGCCGAACATCAATTTCTTCATGAACGTGCCGGTGACTGCCGAGGGTGGCCTGACCTTCGAAGACGGGATTTCCGCCCCCGGCAAATACGTCGACCTGCGCGCGGAGATGGACGTGATCGTGCTGATTTCCAACTGCCCGCAACTGAACAACCCGTGCAACGCCTACAACCCGACACCTGCGGAGCTACTGGTATGGAACTGAAATTCGTCCGTCTGCGCCGCTGGTTGTTTGCCCTGTGCCAGGCGCGCTCAGGCCAGTGCCTGAAAAAGTGAAGTGATTTCGCCGTCGGGGACGACCCTGGCGCCTGAACAAAAACGGCGGGACGGCCCGCCTCCCAGTCGAGCCCGCACCCTGCGCGGGCTCCGGGGGTTTCTCCATGTTCGAAAAAGTCCTGATTGCCAACCGTGGCGCGATTGCCTGCCGCATTCTGCGCACCTTGCGTGAACTGCACGTCGAAGGCGTCGCGGTGTACTCCGAAGCCGATGCCGCCAGTCTGCACATCCTGCAAGCCGAGCAAGCCCACAGCCTCGGCGACGGCGCAGCGGCCAGCACCTATCTGGCGGTGGACAAGATTCTCGCCATCGCCAAAGCCACTGGCGCCACCGCGATCCACCCCGGCTACGGCTTCCTCTCGGAAAACGCCGCGTTCGCCGAAGCCTGCGCAAACCATTGCATTGCCTTCATCGGCCCGACACCGGAGCAACTGCGGGTGTTCGGTCTCAAGCACACCGCACGGGCCCTGGCCAAACAGCACGGCGTGCCGATGCTCGAAGGTACCGAACTGCTCGACAGCCTCGACGCCGCGCTGATTGCCGGCGCGCACGTCGGTTATCCGGTGATGCTCAAAAGCACCGCCGGTGGCGGTGGCATCGGCATGCGCGTGTGCCGTAACGCCAGCGAACTGAGCGAGTCGTTCGAGGCGGTGAAGCGCCTCGGGCAGAACAACTTCAGCGACGCCGGGGTGTTCATCGAGAAGTACATCCAGCGTGCGCGGCATCTGGAAGTCCAGGTGTTCGGCGACGGCCACGGCGCGGTGATCGCTCTCGGTGTGCGCGACTGCTCGGTGCAGCGGCGCAATCAGAAAGTCCTCGAAGAAACCCCGGCACCGAACCTGCCCGAAGGCATGGCGGATGAGCTGTGCGCAGCGGCGATCAAACTGGCCAAAGCGGTGAATTACCGCAGCGCCGGCACCGTCGAATTCGTTTTCGACAGCGATGCGCAGCGCTTCTATTTTCTCGAAGTGAACACCCGGTTGCAGGTCGAACACGGCGTTACCGAACAGGTGTGGGGCGTCGATCTGGTGCGCTGGATGATCGAGTTGGCGGCCGGTGACTTGCCGCCGCTGGCCGAGTTGTTCGCAGGCCTGCAACCGCAGGGGCATGCGATTCAGGCGCGGCTGTATGCCGAGGATCCGGGCCACGATTTCCAGCCCAGCCCCGGCTTGCTGACAGCGGTCGATTTCCCCGTCGCCGATGGCCGGCATCTGCGCATCGACACCTGGGTCGAGGCCGGTTGCGAGATCCCGCCCTACTTCGATCCGATGATCGCCAAGCTCATCTGCTGGGCGCCGACCCGCGAACAGGCGCGTGCCGATCTGCACCAGGCCCTCGGCGACAGCCTGCTGTACGGCGTGGAAACCAACCGCGACTACCTGCGGCAGATTCTGCTCGATACGCCGTTCGCCAGCGGCCAGCCCTGGACCCGTTGCCTGGAAGGCCTGGTGTACCGGGCCAACACGTTTGAAGTGCTGAGCGCCGGCACTCAGACCAGCGTCCAGGATTACCCCGGTCGCCTCGGCTACTGGGCGGTGGGCGTGCCACCCTCGGGGCCGATGGACAGCCGCGCGTTGCGTCTGGGCAATCGTTTACTGGGCAACGATGAAGGCCTGGCGGCGCTGGAAATCACCATGAGCGGGCCGTTGCTGCGCTTCAATTGCGATGCGGTGGTGGCCGTGACCGGCGCACCGATTGCCCTGACGCTCGACGGCCAGCCGCAGGCGATGAACACCGCCCTGCTGATCCCGGCGGGCAGTCAATTGCACCTGGGCAATCTGCCGGGCGCCGGGGCCCGCAGCTACCTGTGCCTGCGTGGCGGCGTGCAAGTGCCGGATTATCTGGGCAGCAAAAGCACCTTCACGCTCGGTCAGTTCGGTGGTCATGGCGGGCGGGCCTTGCGCGCCGGTGACGTGCTGCATCTGGCTGCCCTGAATGAGCGCAGCGCCGGGCAGACATTAGCCGCCCATCACGTCAGCGAATTACCTGCCGTGCGCCGGATCCGCGTCATCTACGGCCCTCATGGCGCGCCTGAATATTTCACTGAAAACTACATCGGCACCTTTTTCGCCACGCAATGGGAAGTGCATTTCAACTCCAGCCGCACCGGGGTGCGCCTGATCGGGCCGAAACCAGAGTGGGTGCGCGCCGACGGCGGCGAGGCCGGGCTGCATCCGTCGAACATCCACGACAACCCCTACGCCATCGGTGCGGTGGACTTCACCGGCGACATGCCGGTGATCCTCGGCCCGGATGGCCCGAGTCTTGGCGGGTTTGTCTGCCCGGTGACGGTGATTGAGGCGGATCTCTGGCAACTGGGTCAGCTCAAGGCCGGGGACAAAGTGCAGTTCGTGCCGGTCGATCTCAAGACCGCACGCGATCTCGCCCTCAAATGGGATACCTGTGGGAGCAGGCTTGCCAGCGATGGGGCCCGACCAGACATCGCACCCACTTCATTACAGGCATTGGTTTCGCCCGTGGTGCTGGATTTGAGTCAGGGGGACACGCGACTGGTCGCCCGACTGTCCGGCGATACCCATCTGCTGCTGGAAATCGGCGCCCCGGAGCTGGATCTGGTCCTGCGCTTTCGCGCCCATGCCCTGATGCAGGCGCTGGAAGGCAAAAACCTGCACGGCGTGATCGACCTGACACCGGGCATTCGTTCTTTGCAGATCCACTACCAGCCCGAACAATTGCCGCTGGCCGATCTGCTCGGCATCGTCGCCGGTGAATGGGATGCGGTGTGCGCCGCCCAGGACCTGCAAGTGCCGTCGCGCATCGTCCACTTGCCCCTGTCGTGGGACGACCCGGCCTGCCAGTTGGCGATCGAGAAATACATGACCACCGTGCGCAAGGACGCGCCGTGGTGCCCGAGCAATCTGGAGTTCATCCGCCGCATCAATGACCTGCCCAACCTCGACGAGGTGCAACGCACGGTGTTCGATGCGAGCTATCTGGTGATGGGCCTCGGCGACGTCTACCTCGGTGCACCGGTCGCCACGCCGCTCGACCCGCGCCATCGGCTGGTGACCACCAAGTACAACCCGGCGCGCACCTGGACCGCCGAGAACTCGGTGGGCATCGGCGGCGCCTACATGTGCGTCTACGGCATGGAAGGCCCGGGCGGTTATCAGTTCGTCGGGCGTACCTTGCAGATGTGGAACCGCTATCGCGAAGTGGCCGCGTTCGAAGGTAAACCGTGGCTGCTGCGCTTCTTCGACCAGATCCGCTTCTACCCGGTCAGCGCTGACGAATTGCTGCGCATCCGCCGGGATTTTCCACTCGGGCGTTTCGACCTGAACATCGAACAGAGCCAGCTCAACCTCGGCGACTATCAAGGGTTTCTCAACCGCGGAGCCGAGAGCATTCACGCCTTTCGTCTACAGCAGCAAGCCGCGTTCAACGCCGAGCGCGAACGCTGGATCGCCAGCGGCCAGGCGCACTTCGACAGCGAAGAAGCCGTGCCGCAAAGCCAGGAAGAAACACCGCTGGCCAGCGGTCAGCAGAGTGTCGACAGCCACATTGCCGGCAATCTGTGGCAGGTCCAGGTCGAGGTCGGGAGTCGCGTCGCGGCCGGTGATGCGCTGGTGATTCTGGAGTCGATGAAGATGGAGATCCCCGTGCTCGCGCCGCTGCCCGGCGTGGTCCGGGAGATTCGCGTGCAACCCGGTTCGGCGGTGCGCGCCGGTCAACGGGTCGTGGTGCTGGAACTCGACTGAACCCATTTTTGCAAAGGATGACCTCATGAATCTGCAACTCGATGCCCTGCGCCAGGCCTACCGCGACGGCCAGACCACACCGCGCAAATTGCTGTTGGCTTTGCGGGAAAAAGCCGCTGCGCTCAATCCCGACTATCACCTGTTTATTCATCTGCTCAGCGTCGAGGAGCTGGAGCCGTACCTCGCCAGCCTCGACGGCGGTGATCCAGAGAGTTTGCCGCTGTATGGCGTGCCGTTCGCGATCAAGGACAACATCGACCTCGCCGGTGTCCCGACCACGGCCGCGTGCCCCGCATTCGCCTACCTTCCCGAACGTTCGGCAACCATTGTCGAACAGTTGCTGGCGCTGGGCGCGATTCCGCTGGGCAAGACCAACCTCGACCAGTTCGCCACCGGCCTCAATGGCAGCCGCTCGCCGTATGGCGCCTGCCCGAACAGCGTGTTGCCGGAATATCCCTCCGGTGGTTCCAGCGCCGGCTCTTCGCTGGCAGTGGCGCTCGGCGTCGCCAGTTTTGCCCTGGGCACCGACACTGCTGGCTCGGGACGGGTGCCGGCAGCGCTGAACAATCTGCTGGGACTCAAAGCCACCAAAGGCCTGATCTCTACGGCGGGCGTGGTGCCGGCCTGCCGCACGCTGGACTGCGTCACGACCTTCACCGCGACCGCACGCGAGGCCAGCCAGTTGCTGGCACTGACCGCCCGCTTCGACCCTCGGGATGAATACAGCCGCAGCAATCCGGCGTGGAATGACGGCTCGGCATTCGGTGCTCCCAAACCCTTCCGGTTTGGCGTACCGCGGGCGCAGGATCTTGAGTTTTTCGGTTGCCCCGAAGGCCCGCTGCTGTTCGGCGACGCCATCGACCGTCTGAAGGCTCTGGGCGGCGAAGCGGTCGAACTGGATCTGTCACCGTTCCTCGAAGCTGCGCGGTTGTTGTACGAAGGGCCGTGGGTCGCCGAGCGTTACAGTATCGCCGGCGAACTGATGGAACAGCGTCCCGAAGCAGTGCTGCCGGTGATCCGCGCGGTGCTGGCCAAGGCCCCGGCGGTGACGGGCGTGCAAGCGTTCCGTGCGCAGTATCGACTGCAAGCGCTCAAAGCCGTTTGCGATCAGGCACTCGACGGACTCGACTGTGTGCTCACGCCCACCATCGGCCGCCCGGTGACCCTGGCCGAACTGGACGCCGAGCCGGTGCTGCGCAACGCCGAACTGGGTTACTACACCAATTTCATGAACCTGCTGGATTATGCGGCCGTCGCCGTGCCCAGTGCGGTCATGGACAATGGTTTGCCGTGGGGCGTGACGCTGTTTGGCCGGGCGTTCACCGACCAGTATCTGCTGGGCCTGGCGGACGCCTTGCAGCGCCAGCATAATTTGGTGCTGCCGACACCGGCGAGTCCGGCGCGCAATGACCGGGCGCGGCTGGTGGTCTGCGGCGCGCACCTTGATGGACTGGCCCTGAACTGGCAGTTGCAGCAACGCGGCGCCCGCCTGATCGAAGCCACCCACAGCTCTAAGGACTACAAACTCTACGCGCTGGCCGGCGGCCCACCACTGCGTCCGGGCATGCTGCGCGTGGCGGAAGGCGGCGTGGCAATCGAGGTGGAGGTCTGGGAGTTGCCAAGCCGCGAGCTCGGTTCGTTCCTGACCGGCATCCCGGCACCCCTCGGGCTGGGCAAGGTACAACTGGCGGACGGCCGCTGGGAGAGCGGATTCATCTGTGAACCGTACGGCCTGGAAGGTGCGCTCGACATCAGCCATCTGGGTGGCTGGCGCGCCTACCTCGCCAGCCGCGACTGACCCGAAAACCTGGCAAATCGCCGACCTTCTCTGCTGGAGAGGGTCGGTGAGAGAGAGCGGCGTCTGATTACCCGTCATTTCAGGCACAAATCCCGCAGTTTTTTCCCGGCCATCTCACTAGAATGCTGCCATCGGGCCACCGTCGACGGAACTGCCAATGCCGCTCAGATCTGCGTTTTACTCCCAACGTTCGCTGGTATTGACTCTGGTCGCCCTCCTCGGCGCAGGTTTTCTCGCCACCTCGCTGCTCAGCTACTACGCCTCGCGGGCGTCGATCCGCGACAACATCGTCAACACCGAACTGCCGCTGACTTCCGACACGGTGTACTCGGAAATCCAGAAAGACCTCGTCAGACCGATCCTGATTTCATCGATGATGTCCCGCGACACCTTCATGCGCGACTGGGTGGTGAACGGCGAGAAAGACAGCGACCAGATGACCCGCTACCTCGACGAGGTCATGACCCACTACGGCGCCTACACCGCGTTCTTCATTTCCAACAGCACCCACACCTACTACCACGCCAAGGGCGTGCTCAAGCAGGTGAAGATCGACGAGCCACGCGACGCCTGGTACTTCCGCGTGCGCGACATGAAGGATCCGTACGAGATCAACGTCGACCCGGATCTGGCCAACAAAGACAACATGACCTTCTTCATCAACTACAAGGTCTATGACTACAACGATCGCTTCATCGGCGCCGCCGGCGTAGGGCTGACGGTGGACGCGGTGATTAAGCTGATCGACAAGTACCAGCAGCGCTATCAACGCAGCGTTTACTTCGTCGACACCTTCGGCCGACTGGTCTTGACGGGCGCCGAGGGCGGGCCGGAGGGGGCGCCAGTCGGGAAAAGCCTGAACGACCTCGAGAGCATGAAAAGCCTGGTCAGCCAGTTGCCCAAACCCCACAGCGGCAGCTACGAATATTCCGCCCACGGTCAGGGACACTTCCTCAACGTGCGGTTTATTCCGGAGTTGAACTGGTACCTGTTCGTCGATAAACGCGAAGACGGCGCACTCAGCGAAATCCGCCAGTCGCTGTACCTCAATCTGATGATCTGCCTGCTGGTAACGCTGATCGTGCTGGCGCTGGTCAACCGCTTGATCCGCCGTTATCAGGAAAAGATCCACGCCCAGGCCACCCTCGACAGCCTCACCGAACTGCCCAACCGCCGTGGCTTCGACCTGCTCGCCGTGCAGGCGCTGCACGAAGCTCACCGCGAGCCGAAACCGCTGACCGCGCTGCTGCTGGATCTCGATCACTTCAAGGTCTTGAACGACACCTACGGACACATGGCCGGCGATCAGGTGCTGATCGGGTTCGCCCGGGACCTGCAAAGTTGCCTGCGTCATTCCGACATCGTCTGCCGTTGGGGCGGTGAGGAATTTATCGTGCTGCTGAAGGACACCGACGGCGAGACCGGTCAGAAGATTGCCGAGAAGATCCGCCAGCACGTCGAACAGCATGAATATGCCTACAACGGTCACACCTTGAATCTGACGGTCAGCATCGGCGCCACCACCCTGCAACGGGATGACACCTTGCACAGCCTGCTGTCCCGGGCCGATCATGCGATGTACCGGGCCAAACAGACCGGCCGTAACCGCACCTGCGTGGAAATGCCTCACTCGACCTATGCCTGACACTCATGAACAAACCTGACCTCTGCCCGGCCTGCGGCGCCCGCAACGACTGCACCCTGGCCGACCCGCGCACCGCCGACCGTGCCTGCTGGTGCTACGGCGTTTCCATTGATCCGGCAGTACTCGAAGCCCTGCCGGCGGAACTGCGCGACAAGTCCTGCCTGTGCCCGCGTTGCGCTCAGGTCGAGGCGCAACTGCAAGCGGCCAAGCCGTAGATCCCGTAAGATGCGCGCCCCGCTACCTGCCGATTCCTGATCATGCGTGTCGACCGTTTCCTCAGTAACCTGCCCCGCTACAACCGCAAACAGGTTCGCCTGTTGCTGGTGGAAAAGCGCGTGCGCATTGACGGAAAAGTCGTCAGCGACCCTCACAGTGAAGTCCTGGAATTCAACCGCGTCGAAGTCGACGACGAAGTGCTGCAAAGCGGCAAACCGGCGCGCTATTTCATGCTGTACAAACCGCAAGGCTGCGTCAGCGCCACCCGCGATCCCGAGCATCCGACCGTGCTCGACCTGATCCACGAGCCGGACAAGGACGACCTGCACATCGCCGGACGCCTCGACTTCAACACCACCGGGCTGATGCTGATCACCAACGATGGCACCTGGTCGCGGCGCCTGACCCAGCCGCAAACCAAACTGCCGAAGGTCTATTACGTCGAGACCGAACAGGAAATCGGCCCGGAATATGCGATCAAGTTCGCCGAGGGGATCTACTTCGCCTTCGAAGACCTGACCACCCAACCGGCGCAGCTGGAAGTGCTCGGCCCACGAACGGCGCGGCTGAGCATCGTCGAGGGTCGCTACCATCAGGTGAAGCGCATGTTCGGCCACTTCAACAACAAAGTGCTGCGCCTGCACCGCGAATCAATGGGCCCGCTGCCGCTGGATCACGCGCTAAAACCGGGCGAGTACCGCGCTTTGCGCACCGAAGAGATTCATTTGTTCTAAGCAGCCGACCGCTCAGCAGAAGTTGTCCAACAATTTACCAACGGCACTTGCGCGATCCGGATCCCCCTGCTTGAATCAGGACGTCGGCCAAATTGTGACCGATGAGTCACACATAACTTCTAAGAAACTTTTTGCCGGTAGACAGCCCTCAAGGGCTGCGCCTCAGCCGGCAGATTGCCCGCCAATAACAATACCCGTCGACCTGCCGTTCCGGATCGACATGGGCTCCAAAATTCCAGGCGTATGCCTACCTGTCACAAAGCTCGTGCAATCTCTATTTGCGCGCATACCCGCTTGCTTGCCAGGAGTCTTATGACATGAGGCCAGAAATCGCTGTGCTGGATATACAGGGTCAGTATCGGGTTTACACGGAGATCTATCGCGCAGACGCCGCAGAAAAGACCATCATCCTGGTCAACGGCTCGATGGCCACGACTGCGTCGTTTGCACAAACCGTGAAAAATCTGCACCCGCAATTCAACGTGGTCTGCTACGACCAGCCCTACGCGGGCAAGTCGAAAGTCCACAACCGCCACGAGAAACATCTGACGAAAGAAGTCGAAGGTCTGATCCTGCTGGAGCTGATCGATCACTTCGCGGCCGAACACGTGCTGTCGTTCTCCTGGGGTGGCGCCGCGACCATGGTCGCCCTCGCGCATCAGCCTCGGCGCATCGAAAAAGCCGTGATCAGCTCGTTCTCCCCGGTGATCAACGCGCACATGCTTGATTACCTCGAACGCGGCGTCGAATGCCTCGGCCAACGTGACGGCGACCGGGTCGGCCACCTCGTCAACAACACCATCGGCAAACACCTGCCGTCGCTGTTCAAGCGCTTCAACTATCGCCACGTCAGCAGCTTGGCCGAGCACGAATACGGGCAGATGCACTTTCACATCAATGACGTGTTGCACAGCGACCGTCAGTGCTATTTGAACGCGGCGAAGAAAATCAACGTACCGGTGCTGTTCATGAACGGCGAATGGGACGAATACACCGCCGCCGAAGACGCCCGACTGTTCGGCAACCACGTCGCGCAGAGCACCTTCACCACCCTGCAGGCCACCGGGCACTTCCTCGACATGGAACACAAGTCGGCCTGCCGGGACAGCCAGAACGCCCTGCTCGGTTTCCTGAAACCGGCGCAACAGGCCAGCCGAACGCGTTACCAGCTCGTCCAGGATCACCATGCATTGGCCATTTGAAACAGTGTCGTCGCGAGCAAGCCTGCGAGGCTGAGATTCAGCCGTCCTCCAGCCCGCAGCGCTTGCCCGCGATTGACCGATTTCGGCTCTGTTTCAGGACTTTCCGTAGTTCGCGTGCAAAGAAAACTTCAAATCCGTGGCCGAGTCTGGTACAAAGTCAGCCGCTCTGAGCGGGTGTCGTATAATGGCATTACTCCAGCTTCCCAAGCTGATAACGAGGGTTCGATTCCCTTCACCCGCTCCACTATTTTCAACGCTTCCAGCTTACCTAGCTACTTCGAGGTGTCCGTTAAGGTGTCTGGTTAGCGTTTCTTGGATTGAAGGACGTTACAGTTTTTTTGATCAAACAGTAGCCAAGCCGGAACTGGATTGGGTAGTCTGTATCCCGAGATGCGAGAAATATTCGGCTCAGAATCGAAGCAAATGGCGGAAAAAGCATCAAATCGATGCTACGTTTGCTTATGAAATACTAAATAAAATGATGCTCCATGGACCTACAGCAGGGCCATCCAAAATGCAAAGACACGAAAGCACAACACGCCGCAATGAACCCGTTCAGTTCAATTTCGACTTGGCTCGTATGACCTCGGCCATAGAAAGCGGCAGTATTACCCTTCCACGCGGACAGAGCCACGCAGAGCGGAAAGAATGGATTCGAGCACAACTAGCCAAGCTGGACACGTTGTAGACTTAAGCATTCACTTTGCACGAATCTATCTGAACGTTGCTGCTAATGATGCCGTGTACATTGATCACTTCATTGACCATGTACAGGTCAACGGCCTTGAAAACCTTAAAGGGCGCTTGAAACCATCTTGGGACGTTCCCAAAGACGATCCTTTTTGGCTGAAAAAAGTGCAGTTCGCCCGCCACTGGGATCTTTGGCATTACCATTTAGGCATGCCAGATTACGATGAAACCAACGGGCATGGGGATTGCACGTCCCAGTGGGTTCTGCACCTACGACGCCATCCGGATGGCAATCGAACTCAAATTGTCGATTGGGATAAACACCCCCCTTTTGCGCTGCCTGACGAAAAATATTTCATTATGCCTGGCGATGAGGCCCCGTTTCCATTTCCACCAAGGCATTCTAAATAAGTTGCGTCATACACATTACACTCTCCATACCTGATCGAGCCTAGAGGTATAGCTAAGACTCATCATTTCACGCCGCATAGCCCAATCGGGGTTGACTGGCACACCCGCAGACCGCAGCGTTCCCCTGCCCCACCTCTCGTTGATCTTATCAAGCACCGTCATCAGCCTCGTCGCCTCGGCCGATTGCGTGGTGACAAATAGATCCTCGGTGAACTCGCCAGGCTGACAAAGATTGACGAGCATCACCTCTGCCTTGCTGTATTTGAATCCCGGCCGAAATACGCGCTCGACAGCGTTGACGGCGGCCTTAGTCAGCAAACGCACATCATCGGTTGGATATGACAGCTCGATCAGGACGCCGCTTGCGTACTTGGCCTCGTCCGGATTAAACATGCCGGTGCGAATGCTGACGCGGATCTTCTTGCAAAGCGAATTCTGGGCACGCAGCTTTTCCGAGGCGCGCATCACGTAAGTGGCGACGGCTTCCTTGATCGGCGCCATTTCCGTGAGGCGCTTGCCGAACATCCGGCTGCAGCAGATCTCCTGCCTGGGCGCATCCGGCTCGTCCAGTTCCAAGCATGAGGTGCCAGCCAATTCACGGGCGGTTTTCTCGATCACCACGCTGAAGTTTTTTCGTAGCGTCCAGGCGTCTGCCTTGGCGAGAACCATCGCAGTCTTGATGCCCATTCCATCAAGGTGCAGCTTCATGCGCCGCCCCACTCCCCAGACCTCGGCCACGTCCGTGTTGCGTAGCACCCAGTCGCGCTTGACCGGGTCGCAGATGTTCACGACGCCACCGGTTTGCGCCTGCAGGCGTTTGGCAGTGTGGTTGGCCAGCTTGGCCAGGGTCTTGGTGTGCGCGATGCCGACGCCGACGGGGATGCCCGTGCAGCGCAGCACTTGGCTGCGAATCTTGCAGCCGAGGCCGTCCACGTCGTTGATGCCGGTGAGGTCGACGAAAGCTTCGTCGATGCTGTAGACCTCAACGGCCGGCACCATCGACTCGATCAGTGTCATGACGCGCTCGCTCATGTCGCCGTACAGCGCGTAATTCGAGGAGAACGGCACGATGCCGTGCTGCTTGAGTTTGTGTTTGATCTGGAAATACGGCTCACCCATTTTCACGTAGGGCTTGGCGTCGTAGCTGCGGGCGATGACGCAGCCGTCGTTGTTCGACAGCACCACGATGGGCACCTTGGCGAGGTCTGGTCTGAATAAACGTTCGCAGCTACCGTAAAAGCTGTTGCAATCGATCAGGCCGAATACCGGCAGCGCCCTAGACATGGCTGCGCACGCTGCTGGTGATCACACCCCAGATCGCTAGCTCGTCACCTTCAAGGACATAGCGTGGCGGATACTTGGGGTTCTCCGACTTCAGGATGACTTCTCTACCGCAAAGGCACAGGCGCTTGCAGACGGGTTCATTGTTTAACAAGGCAATAACGATGCGGCCGTGGGCGGGCTCGATTGATCTACCGACGATGGCAAGGTCTCCCTCATAGATCCCGGCGCCCTGCATGCTTTCACCAGCGAGCAATACCAGGTAGCCGTTAGGCGCACGGATGTTCAGTACTTCATCCAACGAGATCTGCGCTTCGATGTGATCTGCTGCCGGCGAGGGAAAGCCTGCCGGAACGCGGAAGAGACACAGCGGCACCTTCGAGCCGCCCTCACTGATGGGACCGAGAATTGAGTAATTCATGACGCACGGCCCCATAATACTGTACGAATATACAGTTAACTTTCTGAAAGCCTTGAGGTCAATTCTTGCAGGAGATATCGGACAGGCGGGCTGATTATTGGACGGACAGCCGCACGTTCAAACGTTTTCTGATAGCGATCCAACACCCGATACCCTTCCTAGATTTCGAATTCCGATGTGGAGCGCCGGTTCCCAACGCTGAATTTAGCTTGCTCTTTCACGATAGCTTTTCAGGCACAATTACCAACGTCGAATTTGACTACGGCGTCCACGTTAGCTTCCCGACCTCAGTTTCCAACGTCGAATTTAGCTACCGATTTCACGTTGGTTTTCCAACCTCAATTGCCAACGTCGGATTTAACTACCGAATTCACGATAGCTTTCCAATCTCAATTCCCAACATCGGATTTAACTACCGAATTCACGATAGCTATTTCAATCTCAATTCCTAACATCGGATTTAATTACCGAATTCGCGATAGCTATTTCAATCGCAACTCCAAACATCGGATTTAACTACCGAATTCACGATAGTTATTTCAATCTCAATTCCTAATATCGGATTTAGCTACCAATTTTATGATAGCTTTTCCAAACTCAATTCCAATAATAGGATTTGATAAAAACTCACACTAGCCTGCCCCCTTTACTACCGAGCCAAAAAGCCGGAAAGCCTTGATATACAAGGACCACAGACAAACACAACACTATCAGCACTCGCTCGACACATGAGGTTTGAGCTTTTTTTTGGAAAGCAGCACCATCACATATTGACGCAGTTATTTATCTAGCCTTACTGTTAGCAACAGTTACAGAGAACCTCATTCCTCAAGCACCGCCACAATAACGGCGCGTACCTCTGCGAGTATTTAAAATGATAAATGCACTGCTGATTGTTGCGTACATCAAAACCGTCAACCTTATTACTCTTATTCTTACTTTGTATGCAGGCGGGCAGCTCTGGGGCTAGAACAGGCCGCCCAGCATTGCCGGCTCCCAGTTCATGATCACCAGCTCGCCACTGACGTCGGCCTTCCCCTGGCGCTGATTAGTAGCGGTGTAGCGGATGTCCAGAGTCTCGAAATGGAAGCCTGCAAACACGCGGCGGATATCCGGATGGTCGTTGATGCTGACCATCACCTTGCCCTTGCAGCGGCTCATGAAGTCGGCCATCCGCTCGTAGTTTTCGAACGGGAAGTCGACGCCATAACCAGCGGTCTGCCAGTAAGGCGGATCCATGTAGTGGAAGGTGTGGGCACGGTCGTACCGTTCAGCGCATTCAAGCCAAGGGAGGTTTTCGACGTAGGTGCCGGACAGGCGCTGCCATGCGGCCGAGAGGTTTTCCTCGATCCGCAGCAGGTTGATGGCCGGGGCAGTCGTCGCCGTGCCGAACGTCTGACCGGAGACCTTGCCGGCGAAGGCATGATGCTGCAGATAGAAGAATCGGGCGGCACGCTGAAAGTCGGTGAGGGTTTCGGGACGGGTCATTTTCTGCCATTCGAACACCTGCCGCGAGCTGAGCGCCCATTTGAACTGGCGCACGAATTCTTCGAGGTGGTTCTGCACGACGCGTTAAAGCGTGACCAGGTCTCCGTTGATGTCGTTGAGGACTTCGACCGGCGATGGCTGGGGCTTCATGAAGTACAGCGCGGCACCGCCAGCAAAGACTTCAACATAGCATTCGTGTGGCGGAAAAAGCAGAAGGAGGGGGGTCAGCCAGGCGGCGTTTGCCGCCCATCCAAGGGATGATGGGCAAAGACATAAAAGCAAAACCTTTACTGCATGGATATACAGGTGTTAGGCTCAAACTGCTTTCTGCACAGAAGCGGGAGCCTTGGCAGGACTTGCAGGGGTATCTGCAGGAGCAACGTTCGGCTCACGTGTTGACGCACGGGAACTGGACGCTCTTTTGATGCGAGGGAGAGGCGTTTTTTCAATGCGGCTTTTTCGAACTTGCTTCCTTACCATCCGTCGAATAGCGATGGATGCCAGTGACGGATTCACGGCCTGTGCCATCATCTACGTAACAAATGAATTGACATCAAACTTGACGTGACGATAATCGCGAGCCACTGTTGTGAGCAAGCTTGTTAACAAGCTGTGGATAAGTACAGGTTTGGTGGATCGACCACCCACCACTCACGGAGTGAGCTTTTCAGCCCAGGAGCTGCTATGACATATTCTCTATTCCTACAAGCGTCGCGAGTGTTGCCATCCGGCAACCAGCCCAGTCTGCGTGGACGTAACGACCAAGTCCTTGTGAAGGATGAGGTGGTGTTCCAAGAGTCGCACGATCCCTACCGTGCTTTGACCGAGGCTAGCCAGCGTCTGAATGATGGGAAAAGTGTTTTCTTCGCTGACCAAAGCCCAGCTCAAGAACAAGGACGTCGTGATCGTGCCGGAATCTTTTCCTCGCAGTAAAGATTTGCCCCCCCAGTCGCCTCTTTTCTGGGTGACTCACAAAGACAGATACCTTCGCCAACTCCTCTTGAAGGACATTCAAGAGGAGACTGGCCGCGCTCTGATCGTCTATTTTACTGAGTGCGAAACGTCAGGGGCGCAGATTGACACTGGTGACGACGTATTTTTTTCTGAGCTTCTCACCGCTTGCGCTGGACAACCTGTAGATCTCCTTTTAGAGACCAATGGTGGCATGACTGACGCTGCAGAGAAGATCTGCGCCCTGTTGCGCCATGCGGCTCCGGATCTACGAGTGATTGTTCCACGTCGAGCAAAAAGTAACGGAACAGTCTTTGCTCTCTGCGGAAGCGCCATTCTCATGGGGGTGGAGTCAGAACTTGGCCCAATAGACCCGTCAATCAACGGCGTTCCTGTTGAGTTTGTACTCAATCAGCCAACCGCGTTCGGCCCTCTAGATGTTGCTTTTGCAGCGGCGGCTCGCAATCAAACCAGAAAGCTCGCCAGAGACATGCTCTCTACTGGGATGATGAGCGAGCGAACTCCTGCCGAAATCGAAGAAACTATTGGAAAATTGGCTACCCGCGATCACTACCACTCTCATGGCTCAGTAATCGACATCCGTGAAGCGGTGAGCCTTGGGCTGAACGTAATTGAGCATCAACCAGATAATGATCTATGGCGAAAGATCTGGCTCTTGCGGACCATGTTCCATTACGACTGCCGCCAAAATGGTTATGCGAAACTGTTTGAGAGCGTATCGGTGAGCACAGCAGTCGCCGTTCAGAAGTCAGCGAACGCGTAATCATCAAGCAAGGAACGCAAAGGTTAAATATGAGATAGACCCGACAGGACCTAACGTGGAAACGATAACCTGTCGTCTAAAACAGCGGAGCTGAATGACACATTTAGCCCCGCTGTTTTTTATTTGATTGCCGATAAATGTTTGGCGTAATCCTGGCACGAAGCCAACGCTATCAGTCCCCTGTCACCGTCGTTGGTGATGGCGATAACTCTTTGAGCATGCGCAGGGTCAAGTTGGGCTCGTACGCCTCCATGAACCACGCCGCTGGTGGAGGTGGTGGCTGGCACTGCACAGTTGCCGGTGGAAGCTGTGGCATCGAGTAGGACTGACAGGCGCAGATCAGCAGTGGCAAGGCGGTCGCGCAGGCGACCTTGATCACGTTGGATCATCGCTCAAGGCTCAGTAGTGGGTTTGTTCGCTGGATGCCAGGCGCTGCTCGAGCGCGAGGCGTTTATCTTGTTCGGCACGTTGCTGCGCGGCCGAGGCCAGGGCCGGTTTGACGGGGGATGCGCAAACAGAAAAAACTGGCCTTGGTGGCCGGTTTTTTTGTGTCTGGGATTTGAGTTTTCCTTGGCAAGTCCAAAGATCGTTACCGTCGAAACAACACTGCCCCTGATCAGCTTATCGCCGCAAATTCCCCATACGTATGATCCTTCTCCGACGGCGAAGTCAGGATTAAACCCTCATAAGCAACGCTCCGTATCCAGGCCAAAGAGGCTGGTAACCAACCGGCACAGGGATCGACCATGAACGACACTGCTATTCCCGAGGGCTTCACTCCACTGACCCGCAGCAGTCCGTTGCTCGACTTGCTTGGCCCGATCTATACCAGAGGCAGTGGCTTGCAACTTGAAATCGGTCTGCGGACAGACTCACGACATGCCAATGGACGGGGCACGTTGCATGGCGGTGTATTGGCGACTTTGGCGGATGTCGGCATGGGTTACGCCATGGCATTCTCCAGCGACCCTCCCCTGCCATTGATCACGGCGAGTATGACCCTGGACTATCTCAGCGCGGTGCAGATCAATGAGTGGCTCGAGGTACGCGTTGAGCACTCCAAAAAAGGACGGCAGCTGGCGTTTGCCACTGTCGGGTTGCATGTCGGTGATCGAATGGTTGCCCGTGCCAGTGCAGTGTTCGCGGTGCCGCAGTAGTATCCCCCTGCATCCAACCGGTCTTGATGACCGGTTTTTTGTGTCTGGGATCTGGAGCAAGCCGAATGAATCAGAACACACTCAACAATGGTGCACGCGTAACCTCAACTACAGCTAACTCCATTTAATTGTGAGTTATCCCGACTAAACCGAGATAAGCCCCAAACTGTTGGAGTTAGAAGCAGCCAGCGGTTTCCACTTTCACGCGGGATCAGTCGCGCATTCTGGTCTAAGTCTCGCGTCTGAGACCGGTTCATCCTTGTCGACGCATATATTCCGCAAAAAGTGGGACGGTGAAATTCAAGTAGCCGTGATCTGTGCTGTAGATCATTCCTTTAGAGATTATGTTGGCACGAGTCGGACCTAGCGATGACTGTGTACGCCCCATCGCTTTCGCAATATCGGCCATTGCATAGGGGCCATCCCCGAGCTCTGACATCGTCTTCACGAACTGCACTTCCGACTTTGTCAGTCGATCAATACGCACCCTGAAAAAGCCCGCATCAAGAGAAGCCAGCGTCTCCGCGTATGAATGGTCCACATCTTCGACTGTGATTTCAGGCCCTTCAGCGTTGTTCCAAGCAGTGGATGCCCACTCCTGAAGGAAGAAAGGATACCCTCTCGTCCGATCAACAATATTGCCAAGTGCTGCGAGTTCGATCGAAGCCTCTTCATCCGCGATTGGCTTCTGCACTGCTTGAATTGCAGATACTTGGTCAAGCGCATCAACCGCAGGGTATAGAAAAAGCCGCTCTGCATAGGATTTTGCTTCGCCTGCCAAACGAGCAACCTGGGGAAGACCCGCACCGACAAGAAGTACCGGCAGCCCTTCTTGAGACATGTGATGGATCGACACAATAAGCGCAGATAAATCTGCTTCGGAAAGGTACTGAACTTCATCAATCAGAAGAATCCAGCCTTTGCCTGCTGCTTGCGCAGCTTGACCTATCACGGCAAAAAGGTCTGGAAGATCGTATTGAAGATCCCCGCTGTCAGCGAATCCTGGCTCCGGTTCGACACCAATCTCCACGCCTGCGATGTCGATCTTGAAAATAGAGGCGAAACCGCGCAAACCATTCAGTCCACGGGTCGCAATTTGCTTGGCAGCTTCTACAGCAGAAAGTGAGCGCATGACTTTCCGCATTTCAGGAAAGAGAAGGCGTGCAAGACTTTCACGCTCCGGAGCCTCTACCTTTGAAACGAGGAGCCCCTCTTCCCTCGCAATTTTTCCAATCTCGTTCAGCAGTACCGTTTTACCTGTACCTCTCAATCCAAGAAGCATGATGGATCGGGTGCTTCGTCCGTTGATGGCTCGCCCACATGAAATCCTGGCTGCCTCAAGGATTGCGTCGCGTCCTGCCAACTCAGGCGGTCTGCTGCCTGCGCCTGGAGCGAATGGATTACGGTATGGATCCATGAAAGCCTCACAAATGCTTATCTCTACACGAATATATCGATGTATAGCAGATATCCCTATACACCCTTATATTTCACTATATTTTGCTATTTATTGGGCTGAACTCTGTCACCCACACGAAAATTGCGTCTGAAATACTGACTCGAATACTCGCCCGATACGGACTTCGACAACACTCGACGCTTTGCAGCCAGGTTGAAATGAAACTAAAAACCGGTCGCGTGACCGGTTTTTTATGCCTGCCAGAACAGCTGCAATTCAGTCCTTCACCTCAACATGATCCAGCGCCTGATTCACCGCCAACTCCCCCAGCATCACCAACTGCGCAATGCCTATCGCGGTTCTGCGGTGGGTGGGGTCGAGGTTGGCGGCGAAGTTGTTGAGCATCTCGGATGCCGAGCCCAGTGACTCGCTGGCGTTGGCCAACAGGGATTCGGTGTCGTAGGCCGGGTTGGCGAAGTACATCGGGTCGGGCTGGTTGTTCGTGCCCATGACATGGGCGCCGGGGCAGAGGTAGTGATCGAGGGCGCGGTTGGCGGCGTCGTTGAGTTTTCTGGAGTCGACTGAGGTGTACGGGGATGTTGGGTCGGTTTCGACTTCAGGTGGATTCGGTGTTGGCTTGAACATGATTTCATCTCTCCAAAAACAGGTTGGAGCTGACCCATTCGGTTCCACGCGAAAGGAGGCAGCTGTACGCAGGTTGGAACCCGGGGAGAGACAACCCGGCAGACCCGAAGGTCTCCCGCGCACAGCCGCCATAACAGAGTGCACACATTCAAGGTGCGCAGCATACGTCATGAATAATGATTGTGCGTTCCAACTCTCCTCGGGGTTCCAATCCCGATCGCCGATTCATCAGCGACCCTCACAGGCTAGAGTCCGCACTTCCAACGGACAACCTGAAAACCTTGTGGGAAGGTTCAGTAAACATGGCCAACGCTTTAAACATCCCGAATCGAAAAACCGCGTTTACAGATCCCCAACACTCGCCCGGTTCTCACACTCGCCACGACCCGCTAGCATTTCCCCATCGCCCACTACCCTCCCCCTGCGCGGCCATCGACGAATACGCGCCATCATCTTTCGAGGGATTCAAAACCGTGGCCTCCGAGCCACCTAAATCAAATTCAAAAGAGCAGCAAACCCATGACCCAGAACATCTACGACGATCCCGAGTTTTTCCAGGGCTACAGCCAGATGAACCGCTCCATCGGCGGCCTCGATGCCGCGCCGGAATGGCCGGCGCTGAAAGCCTTGTTGCCCTCCCTGCACGGTTTGCAGGTAGTGGATCTGGGCTGCGGCTACGGCTGGTTCTGCCGCTGGGCCAGCGAACAGGGCGCTGCCGAAGTGCTGGGGCTGGATGTCTCGGAGAAAATGCTCGAACGGGCGAAGGAAACCACCTCGGCTGCGAACATCCGCTACGAACGTGCCGACCTGGAACACCTCGATTTGCCCGCGTGCACTTACGATCTGGCCTACAGCTCACTGGCGCTGCACTACATCAAGGATCTCTCGGGGCTGTTTGCCAAGCTGCATGCAGCGCTTAAACCGGGTGCGCATTTTGTGTTTTCCATCGAGCACCCGATCTTCATTGCGCCGCGCAATCCGGGCTGGCTGATCGACAGCGAGGGCAACAAGCGCTGGCCGCTGGACAGTTATCAGATGGAAGGCGAGCGGGTGACCAACTGGCTGGCCGACGGCGTGATCAAGCAACATCGTACGGTCGGCACGCTGCTCAACGCGTTGATCGACGCAGGTTTCACGATTCAACACGTCAATGAATGGGGCCCGAGCGATGCCGAAGTGGCCGCGCAACCGGCCCTCGCCGAAGAGCGCGAGCGACCGATGATGATGCTGGTCGCGGTACAACGCTGACTCCAAAAGAACGGGCCGATCAAATCGGCCCTTTTTCATTTCAACGTGTGGCGACAATGAACAACCGTGGAAACGGCAACAGCACCGAACCATCCGCCAGCGCCGGATAAGCCTTCGCGACCTCCGCCAGATAGTGCGCCAGATACTCCGCCCGCTCCGCTTCCGTCAACGGACTGAGGAACGGAATCAAACCACTGCCCTTGAACCACTCGACAACACCCGAGGCGCCGCCCGCCAACTGATGGTGATACGTCGTGCGCCACACATCGACCCGCGCGCAATGCGGCCGCAGCATCGAAAAATAGGCACTGGCATCCGCCATCTCGGTCCGCTGCCCCGCCGCGCCCGCCAGTTTGCTAGCCCAAGGCCCGTTGGCAGCCACTTCACGCATCAACCGATGGGACGGCTCGTTGAGGTTGTCCGGCATCTGAATCGCCAGGCTACCGCCCTGCGCCAACTTGCCCGCCAACGCCGGCAGCAACGTCGCGTGATCCGGCACCCACTGCAAAACCGCGTTGGCGAAGATCACATCGAACGGCCCTTCATCGGCCCATTTATCGATGTCCGCCACCTCGAACTGCAACTGCGGCAGACGCTTGCGCGCGGCATCGATCATGTCCGGCGAACTGTCGAGCCCCTGCACTTTCGCCCCGGGAAAACGCTCCACCAACAACTCGGTCGAGTTGCCGGGGCCACATCCGATATCGACCACAGAACGCGCCTCGACCGTGGGAATCGCGGCCAGCAAGTCGCGGGCCGGGCGGGTGCGTTCATCTTCGAAAGTGACGTATTGCTTGGCGGACCAGGTCATTGCGTTCTCCTGTCGTGGACGTTCTGGCGAAACGTGGAAAAGCGGCTGCCGTCACGATACAGCGATCGTGTTTATCTGCCTTCCCCTACGTAGGTCCGATATCGCAGGGAGCGCTGTTTTCGGCCGTGCCCACAGGGACTCAGAAAACTGTAAGTAGAATTTTCCGCCCACCCCCGATGTCTGAATTTCAAGCTCCCCCCAACAAGGAACACGGCCATGAAATTCGCAAAGATCTCGCAGAAACTGGCGCTCTGGGCCGGCAGCCCCAAGACGTTCATGGGGGCTTTGATTCTGATCGGGCTCTGGGGGTTGAGCGGGCCGATTTTCGATTACAACGACACCTGGCAACTGATCATCAACACCTCGACCACGATCATCACGTTCCTGATGGTGTTCCTGATCCAGAACACCCAGAACCGCGACACTGACATCCTGCATTTGAAACTCGATGAACTGCTGCGGGTGAACAAGGAGGCGCAGAACGCGATGCTCGGGCTGGAGTCGCTGGATCTCAAGCAGCTGGAAGCGCTGCGCCGGCATTACCGGGCGATGGGCGAGAACGAGGTGTTTGACCTGGAAGGTCTGGGGGACAAAAGTAAGCCGAAGCAGGATCTGAATGAATGCTGACAGGCAAAAAAAACGGCGCTAAAAAAGCGCCGTTTTCTTTGCCTCGGATTTAGCGGCTGGCCTGAAGTGCCCGAGCCATTTCCAGATGACTCTGCAACTTCGGCAGGGTCTCGTCGGCAAACGCCTTGATCTCCGGCACGTCGGTGGTCTGAGCTTCCTGCTGGATCTGTTCGATGGCTTCTTCCGTGGCTTTGACCTGACTGGCGGCGTAGGCCTGATCGAAGCTCGCGCCTTCTTTGACTTCCGGCATCAACGCCTTGGCCTTGTCGGCGACTTCTTCGCGGGGCGCCACCGGGAGGTCCAGTTTCTTGGCGATCTTCGCCAGATGCTGGTTGGCGGTGGTGCGGTCGTTGATGACGAGGATGGTGTAATCCTTGACCTCTTTGGACTCGGCCTTGCTGTGCGCCAGACGACTGGCCTCGATGTCGGCCATGCCTTTGGCCGAGGCCTCATTGATGAAGTCGGCGGGCGACTGGGCAAACGCGCTGCTGGCGAACAACCCCAGCAGGCTGACAAAACTGATGTGGCGTACTCGGGTGGCCATCCGGCTCATGGTCGCGCCCTCCTTCTTTGCAGATTCAAGCGGGAGCTTGCGCCCCCGCCTCTCAATCAAAACAACCTTCGCCGACTACTTCGATTTCTGAGCAGGCTTGCGGCCCATGTCGGTTTTTGGCTCTTTGTCGACAGTCGTTGTGGTGGTTTTCCCACCTTTGCGACCGGCTTCAGACGCCTTCGTTCGATCGTTGGCGAAGTTTCCCGAGTTCGAGTTTCTTGAGTTAGGCATGATTCTCTACCTCTTGGCATTGATCGTAAGCGAGCAGGTGCCCGCCTAGATTGAGAATTTCCTGACCGCCAAAGGTTTAGAAAAGTTGCCGTCGCCGCGACGAACGGTGAACCGCGAATCAGCTGTCCAGCCGCCGATGATTCTGGCGTTTGGCGGTGTACATGGCCTGGTCGGCGTGACGGAACAGTTGCTGTTCCTCGTCACCATGCTCGGGATAACGGGCCACGCCGATGCTCGGTTCGATGTGCAGGTTGTGCCCGTCCAGGCGCATGGGTTGCACCAGTACCTGCCGGATTTTTTCCGCCACGCTGTCGGCATCGTCGGCGGCGTGGACGCTGTGCAGCAGCACCACAAATTCGTCGCCACCGATCCGCGCCACCGTGTCGGTTTCGCGTACGCAGCCTTTGAGCCGGTTGGCCACCGTCTGCAACAGCATGTCGCCGACCCCATGACCAAAGGTGTCGTTGACCTGCTTGAAGCGATCCAGATCGACGTACAGCAGCGCCATGTGCCCGGACTGATCACGTGCATGGCTCAGCGCAGCCTTGAGCCGGTCGCGCAGCAGTTCGCGGTTGGGCAACTGGGTCAGTTGGTCGTATTGCGCCATGCGTCGCAGGCGGGCGTGCAGTTGCTGGCGTTCGATGGCGGTGGCGACCTGGGCGCAGACGTATTGCAGCAGTTCCTTGTCGCGTTCGGTGTATCGCTCGCCGCCGGGCAGGCTTTTGACGATCAGCGCGCCGATGGTGCAGTCTTTCGAGCTCAGCGGCACGCCGAGCCAGCACGGCGATTGCTGGCCGACCACCAGCGCGGCGAACTCCGGCGGCGCGTGGGGACAATCCGGGGTCAGGAGGATTGGCTGACCGCTGCGGATCACCTCGGCGCACAGGCGTCCGGTGACGGTGCCGGGTTGTTCCGGTTGCAACTCATCATCGTCGACGTGATAGGGAAAATTCAGCTGCGCGCAGTGTTCGTCGTACAGCGCCACCGAGAAATTCAGCGCCGGCAGCCACTCACCGATGATCAGGTGGATGCGCTTGAACAGCGCCAGCAGATCCTCCGCCGCATGGGCCGCTTCGGAGATCGCGTACAGCGCCGCCTGCCGGGATTCGGCGAGTTTGCGTTCGGTGATGTCACGGGCCACGGCGATGCGCAGTTGATCGACCTCCGACCAGCGCGCCGACCACAGGATGTGCACGACGCTGCCGTCCTTGCGCACGTAGCGGTTTTCGAAGTTGTGCTTTGGCTCGCCGCCCATGATGTCGCTGGCAGCAGCCAGGGTGCGCTCACGATCCGACGGGTAGACGTAGTCGATCATCGACTGGCCGATCAGTTCGTCAGGCGTGTAGCCGAGAATCCGCTCGCAGGCCGCGCTGACAAAAACGAAACGACCTTGCTTGTCGACCGCGCAAACGGCGTCCAGCAACAGATCGATGTAACTCGCCAGCGGCGCGGAATTTCGGCTTTCCATGGTTCAGCGTAGGTGTCCGGGCAATGCAGCACTGTTCAACCATCCGTGACCTCGACCTCGCATCCCAGCGACTGTTTTCAAGCCTTGTTCGGCATCAACCCCGGCAGCGCATGCACCAGCGCGTTGATGGCAAAACCGATGAACATGATCCCGCACAACCGGGTGATCGCCAGTTCATGGCGCTGGTACAGGGTACGCACCTGCCGCGCTCCGACGATGCCAATGAGGATAGCGTAGGCGAGTAATCCGCCGAGGAAACTCAAGGCGATCAGCATCGGCAGCATCGACCAGTTGAGCAGTTCGGCGCGGCTCGACAGCAACGCAGTGAACGTTGCCACTGCCACCGGGTAAGCCTTGGGGTTGGTCAGCCCGAACAGGATGCCGTGCCAGAACGGCTGACGCGCCGCGCCCTGCGGCTGATCGCCGTTGCTGCGTTTGGCCCGCACCGCACGCCAGCCGAGCCAAAACAGGTACAGGCCGCTGAGTACGCCGAGTACATCGAACGCGGTGCTGCCGATTTCCCGGGCGCCGACAATCGCGATCAGCGCGGTGCTGCACCAGATCACATCGCCCAGCAGATGCCCGCACAGAAACCCCGCCCCGGCCCGCCGCCCACGTGCGGCGCCGATGCCGAACACCGCCAGCACACCCGGCCCCGGCGTGATGCCGTAGATGAAACCCGAGGCCAGCACGGCCATTAGCAACGATGGAGTCATGGAAAACCTGCAAGTCCCGGAAAACGTGGCCGCCAGTCTATCCCAGCGGTTTGTGAATATTCACGACTCGTTGAAAAAACGCATCCCCGCATAGGGCTTTTGCCGACACGCGGCCAGTCGCGAGGCGAGATCGCCGACGTGAGCTTCGAGTTTGTGCCCGTCCGGGTCGAGGAAGTAGAACGACGCGCCTTCGCTGCGGTTGTCGCGCCACTCCTGCACGTTGGCGGCGCGAAGCTGTTGCACGAAAAGCGGGAAATCCGCCGCACCAAGGCTGAAGGCGTAGTGGGTGTAGTCGGCGGCGGGCTCGGGATGGCGTTGCGCATCGAGCGACAGGCACAACCACAGGCCCGGGAGCGACAGATAGGCACCGGCGTCCCACGTGGCCTCGACTCGCAGCTTCAGCACGTCGCGGTAGAACCCGAGGCTGCGGTCCAGGTCGGTGACGGCGAGGGTCAGGTGGTTGAGGCCGGTGAGCATCGGGTCAGTAACCTCTGAGGTCTTCGGGGAGAATGTATTGCTTGCCGTCGTAGGTCAGGGTGATTTGGGTTTTCTTCAGCGGGGAATCCTGAGAAACGCATTCCTTGCCGGCCTTGACGGTTTTCATCGCCGTGCCGCTTGAGGTGACGATCAGGTCGGAATAGCCGTTGTGGCTGGCCGGGCCTATTTCTACGGTTCGGCGGATTTGCTGACCTTCACCCACACAGTTTTCCAGCCACTCACCGTTATTCTTGTAGACCACCAGGCCATCAAGTACCGGGCGCAGTTTATTACCCTCACGCACGTAGAGTGTCAGGTCGGTTTTTTCGTAGGGAATGGCACTTGAATTGTGCGAGAACTTTGACCGCAGCCCGAACGCACGAACATCCGAGGCCAGCCGATAGCGAGCGGTATCGACCAGCAGATCAGTGAAACGAATGGCATCGGAGTTGTAGGCACCGGGTTTCGCATACGTCGCCAGCGTCTTCCAGTTGCTGGTATCGATGATCGCCAGATCCAGATCAAACACACCGGCATCGTCACTACCAGCATCCGGCACGTAGGTGGATTTGAGGGCAATCGCCTGATCCTTGAACGCCGGCCATGCCTTGCAGCGTGCCATTGACTGGTCGTTGTAATCCTTGGTGACGCAGGAAACCTGGGCCTGGGCTGGAGCGGTGATGGCGAGAAAGCCGAGGGCGATGAAAAGTCGGGTTGGTGTAAACATTGTTCTTCCTTGAAATAAGTCGTGTTGGCTCTGTATCACTCGATGGCTTTGAAACCTTTAGGCAAGACGTAGGATTTTCCATCGTAGTGAAGGGTTGTCAGTTCAGGACTGCTGACACTGATTTTGTCTTCACAAGTATTGCCTTCGACGACATTGGTTGTCCCCGTCGTCTTGGTTTTGATGATCAGATCGGCATAACCATGGGAGCTGGTCTTGGCGATTTCTACCGTTCTGGTCGTCTCATATCGCTCGCCGGCGCAATCACCGTCCCATTCACCGCCGTACTCATAAACCACTAATTGACTGAGTACAGGACGTAACTTATCGCCTTGCCTTACATAAAGAGAGAGGTGCGTTTCTTCAAGCGGGTTGAGGCGAGAGGCATTGGTGAATTGCACGCGAACGCCAAACGCCCGTACCTCAGGGGTGAGCTTGTAACGCGCGGTATCGAGTGAGAGCTCTCGCAATGCCACCCCACCCGAGAAGAAAGCGGAGGCTTGGTGATAAGTGGCAACTGGTTTCGTTTGGTCGCTTTTCAAGACGGATAAATTGAAATCATAGGTGCCGCTCGTGTCGGCGCCTCCCGGCACGGAGCTGCGCTCAAATTTCGCATTCGCGCTGATGTTCAACCCCGGATAAGCGGGCCACTCCTTGCACACGGAGAAATCCAGATCACCGGTCACCGGCGCAGGCACACAATCAGCCAGCACCTGCCCCGCCATCAACGCCCCACACAGCGCCACCCAACCAACGACCCCAGACTTCACTGTCACGCCCCGCCCCCTTGATGTTTTTCAGCCGCGCACTATCCCCTGCTCAATCCGCCGATTCAACCAGTTCAACGCCTGATCCCCACCCCGCCGTTTGTGCCACGCCGACACAAATGTGAACGGCGCAATTTCAAACGGTGGCGGCACGACGATCAGCGATTCGTCATCCACCTCATTCAACGCCCGCGAAGCCACGGTCAAGATCAGATCCGTACCGCTGATGAAGCGTGACGCGACGCTCCAGTGCGGCAGGCTGATGGCGACGCGGCGGCGTTCGCGCAGGGCGGTCAGGGTGCGTTCGATTTCCGGAGTGCCGCTGCCGCGCATTTCCAACAAGACATGGGGACGGGAGAGATAGGTTGGCAGGTCGAGAACACCTCCGGCGGGAAGGCTCTGGCGATCCAGGAGGCAGACGTAGCGCTCCTCGAACAGCGGCGTGCTGCGCAGTTCGCCGGGCAATTCGGGGAGTACCCCGGCGGCGAGGTCAATGTCGCCGTTGAGCAGGCCTTCGACCATGCCTTCGCGGCTGGCGTGGCTGATTTGCAGGTCGATGCCCGGTGCTTCCGCGCGCAACGTGCGAATCAGCCCGGGCAGGATGATCGCCGCGCCGTAGTCCGACATCGCGAGGCGAAAGGTCCGACGGGCGCTGGCCGGGTCGAAGGTGTTCGGCGCCAGCAGCGATTGCACCTGAGCCAGAGTTTCCGCCAGCGGCGCCGCCAATTCCAGCGCCCGCGCGGTGGGCACCAGCCCCGAACCTGCACGCACCAGCAACGGATCACCGAGCAAGTCGCGCAGACGCGCCAACGCATGGCTGACTGCCGGTTGGCTCAGGTGCAGGCGCTCGGCGGCGCGGGTCACGTGTTGCTCGCCGAGCAAGGCGTCGAGGATCACCAGCAGGTTGAGGTCGATGCGGCGCAGATCATTCATTCGATGCATGTTCCGGATACCAAAACAGAATTTAAATCTGCGCGACGAATACCCTAGAGTCCAGCAAAACCTTTGCCGGAGAACGATCATGGGAACGATGCAGTGGGTCGGATTGCTGCTGTTGGCGGTATTCGCCGGGGCGGTGGTGCCGTTTCAGAGTGCGATCAACATCAATCTGGCGCGGGGGTTGGGGCATCCGCTGTGGGCGACGCTGACCTCGCTGGTGGTGAGCGTGCTGGTGCTGTTGCCGGTGATTGTCGCCCTGCGCCTGCCATTGCCGTCGCTGGCCCTCGCCAGCAAGCTGCCGTTGTGGATGTGGACCGGCGGCGCGTTCGGGGTCTGCTTCGTCGCATTGGCGGTGGTATTGCTGCCGAAGCTGGGGGCTTCGGGATTTCTGGCGCTGGCCCTGGCCGGGCAAATGCTCACGTCAATCGTGCTGGATCATTTCGGCCTGTTCGGGCTGGTAGAGAGGCATCTGACATTGCCGCGCCTGTTCGGCGCGGTGTTGTTGATGGCGGGGGTGGTGCTGATTCAGTTTGGTGATACCGCCGCCAAGTCCCTGGCACCGGCGGGATGAAGCGATCACTCGTAAATCGTCAGTGACTGTAGTTCCGTCATCGCGAGCAGGCTCGCTCCCACAGGAAATCGCATTCCAATGTGGGAGCGAGCCTGCTCGCGATGAGGGCAGATCAGGCAATGCCGTTGTGCGATCCGGACTCAAAAGGCGCTGCGGAAAATCTCCTCGATCTGCCGCTGATCCGCCGCCCGCGGATTGGTGAAGCCGCAGGCGTCTTTCAGGGCGTTGGCGGCGAGTACCGGGATGTCGGTGCACTTGGCGCCCAGATCACGCAGGCCGCCGGGAATCTCGACGTCCCTGGCCAAACAACGGATCGCATCAATCGCGGCTTTTGCGCCCTCCTCCGGACTGAAGCCACGAATGTCGGCGCCCATGGCGTGGGCCACATCAGTGAGGCGGTCGGCGCAGACCAGCGCGTTGAACGTCTGCACATGCGGCAACAACACCGCATTGCACACGCCGTGAGGCAGATCGTAGAAACCGCCCAACTGGTGCGCCATCGCGTGCACATAACCGAGGGACGCATTGTTGAACGCCATGCCCGCGAGGAACTGCGCGTACGCCATGTTTTCCCGCGCGGCCAGGTCGCTGCCGTCGCGAACGGCCAGGCGCAGGTTGTTGCTGATCAGGGTCATGGCCTTCAGCGCGCAGGCGTCGGTAATCTGGTTGGCGGCGGTGGAAACGTAGGCTTCGATCGCGTGGGTCAGTGCGTCCATGCCGGTGGCGGCAGTCAGGCCTTTCGGCATGGCGACCATCAGCGCCGGGTCGTTGACTGACAGCAGCGGCGTGACGTTGCGGTCGACGATGGCCATTTTCACGTGGCGGGTTTCGTCGGTAATGATGCAGAACCGGGTCATCTCGCTGGCCGTGCCGGCGGTGGTGTTGATGGCGATCAGCGGCAGTTGTGGCTTGGCCGATTGATCGACGCCTTCGTAGTCGCGGATCTGCCCGCCGTTGGTGGCGCACAACGCGATGCCCTTGGCGCAGTCGTGGGGCGAGCCGCCGCCAAGGGACACCACAAAATCGCAGCGACTGTCCTTGAGCAGCGCCAGCCCTGCCTCGACGTTGGCGATGCTCGGGTTGGGTTTGGCGCCGTCGTAAATCACTGAATCGATGTCCTGCATCGCCAGTTTCTCGGCAATCATCGTCGCCACGCCGGCCTTGGCCAGACCGGTGTCGGTGACGATCAGCGCCTTGCGAAAACCGTAGTTGCGGATCGCGTTCATGGCGTCGTCGAGGCAGCCGCTGCCCATGATG
Organism: Pseudomonas sp. B21-021; assembly: GCF_024749205.1. Taxonomy (NCBI): domain Bacteria; kingdom Pseudomonadati; phylum Pseudomonadota; class Gammaproteobacteria; order Pseudomonadales; family Pseudomonadaceae; genus Pseudomonas; species Pseudomonas sp. B21-021. The sequence continues at coordinate 1,514,102 of NZ_CP087192.1, read as the reverse complement.
TTTACGGCGGGAATGAAAAAGGTGCTGCTCATGGCGCGTCTCCTGACTGGGGCCGAATCGACTCGTGCGATCCGGCGGATACACACAGGATCGACCGATCGGTCACGGCGGATGTTGATCTGGCTCAATGCCCGCTCGTGATAAAGTCGCCGCCCATCTGCCCTTTGTTTTGAGACGTGCCCTGCAATGACCGATTTTCTGGATGTCGACGCCACACTCGAAGACTGGAACGCATTGCGCGCCGCCACCGACTTCAGCGGTCTGCTGCTGGGCAACGGCGCCAGTCGCGCGGTGTGGGACGATTTCGGCTACGACTCGCTGTTCGAAAACGCCCGCACGGTGGAAGAAAAACCGTTGAGCCCGTCGGAACTGAGCGTGTTCGACGCCATGCAGACGCGCAGCTTCGAGCAGGTGCTCGGCGCGCTGAAAACCACCAGCCGGGTCAACAAGGCGCTGGCCGTCAGCTCGGCCGCGCCGCGCAATCGCTACTACGCGATCAAGGAAGCGCTGATCAACACCGTCCACGCAGTTCACATCCCGTGGCGGCTGATCAAAGCCTCGACTTTGGCGACCCTGAACAGTGAACTGGCGCGTTATCGCACGGTGTTCACCACCAATTACGACCTGCTCAATTACTGGGCGCTGCAACATCAGGGCGAGGCAATCGACGACCTGTTCAATGGCCCCGACGCCAGTTTCGATCTGTGCGAAAGCAGCACTGAAAAACCGCGTCTGCTGTACCTGCACGGCGGCCTGCACCTGGTGCGCAATCAGGACGGCACCGCCCGCAAGCTGACCGCCACCGAGGGCACGCTGCTCGGCAGTTTCGCGATCAACAACACGATCAAGACACTCGACGACGTTCCGCTGTTCGTCAACGAAGGGCCGAGCGCCGACAAGCTCAAGACCATCCGCAGCTCCGATTACCTGTCGTTCTGCTACGACCAGTTACTCGGTCACGGCGACAACCTGTGCATCTTCGGCCACGCCCTCGGCGAACAGGACAGCCACCTCGTGCGCGCCCTGCGTCTGGCGAAACCGAAGACCGTGGCGATCTCGATCTACCCGCGCAGCGCGGCGTTCATCCAGCATCAGAAGCGCCATTACGCGAAGGTGTTCGAAGGCACGGGTGTCGAGTTGCGGTTCTTTGATTCCAAGAGCCATGCGCTAGGGAATTCGAAGCTGTCGGTGCCGGTCGAGGTCTGATCACTCCTCGCTGCTGTGCACCACCACCAGCAACTGCGCCTGCACCTCGCCCACTGAGCGGATGCGATGGGGTTTCTGCGCATTGAAGTGCAGCGCATCGCCCCGCTCCAGCAGCACCCGTTCGTTCACGAAGTCCACTTCGACCTGGCCTTCGTGGACGAACAGGAATTCCTCGCCCAAATGCTCCTTGAAGGTTTTGTCGGTGAATTCGCTCGGCGGATAAATGATGAACGGCAGCAAGCTGCGTTCGCTGACCTGATGAGCCAGCACCGCGTAGCCGGGGCTGTGGTCGTTGGCCGCCAGCGACTGGCGTTCGTGGCTGCGCACCAGGCTGTAGCTGTCGAGGCTGACGTTGTCTTCGGAGAACAGCTCCTCGACTTTCACGTTCAGCGCCTTGGCCAGTTTCAGCGCGGCGGCAATCGACGGCGTGTTCAACCCGCGCTCGACCTTCGACAGGTAACTCTTGGTCATGCCGGATTTCTCGGCCAGCGCCTCAAGGGTTACACCAAGTTTTTTTCTTAATAATTTCAAACGGATAGACATGCGAAGCGATTAATCCAGCAAAGGAAAGACGATTTGTCCTTGCCAATGACACAAAGTGTCATATAGCCTCTTAAGTGTCATCCATGGCAACCACCACAGGACACGGATATGGCGAAGACATTAGCACTACCCAAAGACGAACTGGTCAAGCAAGCGCTGACCCAGATGCAAAAAAGCCTGGCGGATAATACGTGGACAGACCGGCAAAAGCTGGCCCTGACCTGCCGGATCCTCTTCGAGAACGGCCACGATTCGGGCCTCGCCGGGCAGATCACCGCCCGTGGCCCGCAGCCGGGCACTTACTACACTCAGCAACTGGGGCTGGGTTTCGACGAAATCACCGCGAGCAATCTGCTGCTGGTCAACGAAGACCTGGAAGTGCTCGAAGGCCACGGCATGGCCAACCCGGCCAACCGTTTCCACAGTTGGGTGTACCGCGCCCGGCCGGACGTGAACTGCATCATCCACACCCACCCGACGCACATTGCCGCGCTGTCGATGCTGGAAGTGCCGCTGCAGATTTCCCACATGGACCTGTGCCCGCTGTACGACGATTGCGCGTTCCTTGAAGGCTGGCCGGGTGTGCCGGTGGGCAACGAAGAAGGCGAGCTGATTGCCGGGGCGTTGGGCGACAAACGGGCGATCCTGCTTTCCCACCACGGGCAGCTATCGACCGGCACGACCATCGAGGAAGCCTGTGTCATCGCGCAACTGATCGAGCGTGCCGCCAAACTGCAGTTGCTGGCGATGGCTGCCGGGACGATCAAACCGATCATCCCCGAGCTGGGTCGCGAGGCGCATGACTGGGTCTCGAAACCCAAGCGTCACGCCGCGGCCTTCAACTACTACGCCCGGCAGAACCTGCGTCAGCACGCCGATTGCCTGAACTGAACACCTCATCCTTGCGGAGCACTCTCATGTCCAACATTCACGGCATCATCGGCTACACCATCACCCCGTTCGGCGCCAACGGCGAAGGCGCTGACCTGCCGGCCCTCGGCCGCTCCATCGACCGTCTGATCGCCGGCGGCGTCCACGCCATCGCGCCACTGGGCAGCACCGGCGAAGGCGCTTATCTGAGCGATGCGGAGTGGGATCAGGTCGCCGAGTTCAGCATCAAGCACGTGGCCAAACGCGTGCCGACCGTGGTCAGCGTGTCCGACCTGACCACCGCCAAAGCCATACGCCGCGCCCGTTTCGCCGAAGCCCATGGCGCCGACGTAGTGATGGTGCTGCCGGCCTCCTACTGGAAGCTGACCGAAGCGGAAATCCTCGCCCACTACCGTGCCATCGGCGACAGCATCGGCGTGCCGATCATGCTCTACAACAACCCGGCCACCAGCGGCACCGACATGTCGGTGGAGCTGATCCTGCGCATCGTCAACGGCGTGGAAAACGTGACCATGGTCAAGGAGAGCACCGGCGACATCCAGCGCATGCACAAGCTGCAACTGCTCGGCGAAGGCCGGGTGCCGTACTACAACGGCTGCAACCCGCTGGCGCTGGAAGCGTTCGCGGCCGGGGCCAAGGGCTGGTGCACGGCAGCGCCAAACCTGATTCCGCAGCTCAACCTGGATTTGTATGAAGCCACACTGGCGGGGGATCTCGGCAAGGCGCGGGAGTTGTTCTACCGCCAGTTGCCGCTGCTGGATTTCATCCTCAAAGGCGGGTTGCCGGCGACGATCAAGGCCGGTCTGCGACTGACCGATCTGGAAGTCGGTGATCCGCGTTTGCCGGTGTTCCCGCTGAGCGAGGCCGGGCGTGATCAGTTGCAGGCCATTCTCAAAAGCCTGAGCTGATCTCAAGGTACACACCAACCCTTGTGGGAGCGAGCTTGCTCGCGATGAGGCCATTAGATCCGACAACGATGTCGACTGATGAACCGTCATCGTCGGATCGCCGCCCGGAGCAAGCTCGCTCCCACAGGTTTTTGTGCTGGATTCAAAGAACCGGCAAGGTCTTGTCCTTGATCACCTTCGTCGGCCCGTTGGTCTTCACGGCAGCAATGCCTTTGGCACACGCCGCGTCCGATGAATAGGATTCGCTGCTGCCGATGATCTGGTGATTGGCTGCCTTGAGGTTGAAGTAGGGGTGGCCGTCCTTCGTCGATTTTTTCTCGTAGCGGTCATCCAGCGGGCTGTTGGTCTGCACCGAGGCAATGCCGTTTTCGGCGGCCGTGCGGCTGGTGTACAGCTCACTGGTCAGAATGGTTTCGGCATTCGCCGCTTTCAGTACGAACTTGAATTGGCCGTTGCTGCTTTTGCTCAACTCATACCATCCGGACATGGTGTTTCTCCTTATCGATGTGTCACAGGGTGATTTTGGTTCCAAGCAACCCGAGGAAACCCGCTAGCCACTTCGGGTGCGCCGGCCAGGCGGGCGCGGTGGCCAGGTTGCCCTGGACATGGCCGTCCGTGACCGGGATGTCGATGTAGGTGCCGCCGGCCAGCCGCACTTCCGGGGCACAGGCCGGATACGCACTGCACTCGCGACCTTCAAGAATCCCCGCTGCCGCCAGCAGTTGCGCGCCGTGACAGACAGCGGCAATCGGCTTGCCGGCCTTGTCGAAAGCACGCACCAGTTCGAGGACTTTTTCGTTCAGCCGCAGGTATTCCGGCGCACGGCCGCCGGGCACCAGCAGTGCATCGTAATCCTTGGCATCAACCTTGGCGAAATCGAAGTTCAGGGCGAACTGGTGACCGGGTTTCTCGCTGTAGGTCTGGTCGCCTTCAAAGTCATGGATCGCGGTGCGCACGGTCTTGCCGGCAGCCTTGTCCGGGCACACGGCGTGCACGGTGTGACCGACCATTTGCAGGGCCTGGAACGGCACCATCACTTCGTAGTCTTCGACGTAATCGCCGACCAGCATCAGAATCTTTTTCGCGGCCATGGACAGGACTCCTCTGGTGAATGCACAGGAGTATTCAAAGTAGTTCAAGGACCGCGATGACGTTCGCAAACTGTATGGATAACTCTGCGCTCAGCTGTAACAGCCCGATTGCCGTGGTTTGTGGCTAGATGAAGACACCTCCTTGCCACCCTCGAATCTGGTTGCCCTCATGTCTTCGCGCGAAAACACCGGCATGGCCCTCGGCCTGCTCGGCGTGGTGATTTTCAGCCTTACCCTGCCCTTCACCCGCATCGTGGTGCAGGAACTGCACCCGCTGCTCAATGGCCTGGGCCGCGCGTTGTTCGCGGCGATTCCGGCAGCGGCGCTGTTGTTGTGGCGACGGGAAAAGTGGCCGACCTGGAAGCAAGTCAAAGGCCTGAGCCTGGTGATCGCCGGGGTGATTCTCGGTTTCCCGGTGCTGTCGGCGTGGGCCATGCAGACGTTGCCGGCGTCCCACGGCGCGCTGGTCAACGGTTTGCAGCCGCTGTGCGTGGCGCTTTATGCCGCGTGGCTGTCCCATGAACGTCCGTCGAAAGCCTTTTGGGCCTGCGCCGCGTTGGGCAGTGCGCTGGTGCTGGGTTATGCGTTGTACACCGGTGCTGGCAGCATTCAGGCCGGGGATCTGTTGATGCTGGGTGCGATTGCGGTGGGCGGTCTGGGTTACGCCGAGGGCGGGCGTCTGGCCCGGGAGATGGGCGGCTGGCAGGTGATCTGCTGGGCGCTGGTGCTGTCGACGCCGCTGCTGATCGGCCCGGTGCTGTACCTGGCGTTGCAGCATGAGGGCGCGGTATCGGCAAAAACCTGGTGGGCCTTCGGCTATGTCGCGCTGTTTTCGCAGTTTCTGGGCTTCTTCGCCTGGTACGCCGGGCTGGCCATGGGGGGCATTGCCCGGGTCAGTCAGATCCAGTTGTTGCAGATCTTCTTCACCATCGCGTTTTCCGCGCTGTTCTTTGGGGAACACGTGGAGCCGATCACCTGGCTGTTCGCCTGTGGGGTGATCGCGACGGTGATGCTCGGTCGCAAGACCGCGGTGCGCCCGGCTCAACCGGGCACGTTACCGGCGGGGGTTCAGCTCAAGCCTTGAGCTTCAGCAGGCCGTCAGCGAGCAGCAGGGTTTCGAGGCAGTGCTCGCTGATCTGGTAGAACGCTTTCAATTCCTGGATTTTCACCAGCAGCTGAGTCGGGTCCACCGGCTCGGCGCGCTTCACGGCGAGGATCATCTTGTTCTTGTTGGTGTGGTCCAGCGAGATGAACTCGAACACCTTGGTCTCGTAACCGCAGGCTTCAAGGAACAGCGCACGCAAGCTGTCGGTGACCATTTCGGCCTGCTGGCCCAGGTGCAGACCGTATTGCAGCATCGGCTTGAGCAGCGCCGGGCTCTGGATCTGCAAGCGGATCTGTTTGTGGCAGCACGGCGAGCACATGATGATCGAGGCGCCGGAGCGGATGCCGGTGTGGATCGCATAGTCGGTGGCGATGTCGCAGGCGTGCAGGGCGATCATCACGTCCAGCTCGCTCGGCGCCACGCTGCGCACATCGCCGCATTTGAACACCAGCCCCGGGTGTTCCAGCTTCGCGGCGGCGGTGTTGCACAGGTTGACCATCTCTTCACGCAGCTCGACGCCGGTGACTTCGCCCTCGGCCTTCAGGGTGTTGCGCAAATAGTCATGGATGGCGAACGTCAGGTAACCCTTGCCCGAACCGAAATCCGCCACCCGCACCGGTTTGTCCATGGCCAGCGGCGACGAGGTCAGCGCGTGGCTGAACACTTCGATGAACTTGTTGATCTGCTTCCACTTGCGCGACATCGCCGGGATCAGCTCGTGCTGGGCGTTGGTCACGCCCAGATCCTTGAGGAACGGGCGGTTCAGATCGAGGAAACGGTTTTTCTCGCGGTTGTGCTCGGCGGACGGCACTTCGCGCAATTGCTGAGGTTTGCTCATGAACAGCGAGCTCTTGCCCTTTTTGCTGTATTCGAGCTGGGCTTCGTCAGTCAGCGCCAGCAAATGCGCATTTTTGAACGCCGACGGCAGCAGCCCGGCAATCGTCGTCACCGCTTCGTCCAGCGGCAGGTTCTTGGTGATATCGCGGGTCTTGTAGCGATAAACGAAGGACAGGCACGGCTGCGCCTTGACCGTCACCGGCTTGATGATGATCCGCTGCAGATCCGCTTCTTCGCCGACGTACTTTGCCAGCACCAATTTGATGAAGCCGTTCTGTTCGAGGCTGGTTTGCAGCAGCTCGATGAACCGGGCGTGGTGATCGGGCGCCGGTTTGGCAGATGCGGAGGGAGCGGTAACGGACATGGGAAAAAACGGCCTCGGACGGGCAAATCGGGAATGGGCGCTAGTTTAGGGGGGATGGCGTTCGAGGGCACGGCTAATTTCCCGAACGGCTTATCCCAACACCACCAACCGATTCGGCAACTCATTCCTCACCTGCGTAACCGGCACATGCACCTTGAGCAATTCCCCGCACGCTTCAATGCAGGTAACAAAGCCCTGCAACGTCTGCCCCTGCCTTACCTGCTCGGTAAACGCCGCAACAATCGAATCCCAGCTCTTGTTATCCAGCTTCTTGGAAATCCCCTCATCCACCAGAATCTCCACATACCGCTCCGCCTCGCAGACAAAAATCAGCATGCCGGTGCTGCCCACCGTGTGGTGCAGGTTCTGTTCGAGAAACTGCCGCCGCGCCAGGTTCGAAGCACGCCAGTGGCGGACATGACGCGGGATCAGATGAGTGGTGACTTTGGGCAGACGAAACACCAGGCACAGCACGACAAAACTGACCCACTGCACCAGCAACAAGCTGTGCATCGTCAGCCAGCCGGTCAGGTAATGCACGATCCCCGGCACCACCAGCGCCAGCAGGCTGGCCCACAGCAGCGGGATGTACGCGTAGTCGTCGGCGCGGGCCGCGAGCACCGTCACCAGTTCGGCGTCGGTGTCGCGCTCGACCCGGGCGATGGCCTCGGCGACCTTGCGTTGTTCGTGTTCAGTCAGTAATGCCATGTCGTGAAGTGCCTGCTCATTATTGTTATCACCAGCCGCCGGAGGACCCGCCCCCGCCGAAACTGCCACCGCCGCCGCTGAAGCCCCCGCCTCCACCGCCGCCGCCAAATCCACCACCGCCAAAGCCGCCCCCTCCTCCGGAGCCGCCCCGGCCGGCGGGAAGGATACCGAGCATCTGGCAGACAAAAACAGTCAGGATGAACAACATCACCAGAAATACGAACAACGCCGGGTGCCGCGAGACGAAATCGTCCGCAGGATCGCCGGCCGATTCATACACCGTGGACGGTTCGTCCAGCGGATTGCCGCCCAGCACCACCAGCATCGCCGCCACGCCATCACTGATGCCCTTGCTGAAATTGCCAGTCTTGAACGACGGCGTGATCACCTGATGAATGATCACCGAACTCTGGGCATCGGTCAGGCGATCCTCCAGCCCGTAACCGACTTCGATGCGCAATTTGCGCTCGTCCCGGGCGACGATCAACAGGGCACCGTTATTCTTGTCCTTCTGACCGATGCCCCAGTGCCGGCCGAGTTCGACGCCGTAGTCCTCGATGGTGGCGCCTTGCAGGTTTGGCAAGGTCACGACCACCAGTTGCTCGCCGGTAGCCTGTTCGTGGGCCTGCAACTGCTGGCTCAGTTGCGCGCGCACCGACGGCTCGATCATCTGCGCGTCGTCCACCACCCGCCCGGTCAGCGCCGGAAAGGTCAACTCGGCCCGGGCGCTGACGGCGAACAGCCACAGCATCAGCACCAGGCCCATCTTCAACACACGCATGGGCATCCCCGGGTCAGAACTTCACTTCCGGGGCCTTGTCCGCGCCGGGGCTGGTGGCTTCGAAGGTCTCGCGGATCGGCAGGTCGCTGTACATCACGCTGTGCCACAGGCGACCGGGAAAGGTGCGGATTTCGGTGTTGTATTTCTGCACCGCCAGAATGAAATCCCGTCGGGCCACGGCGATGCGGTTCTCAGTGCCCTCAAGTTGCGATTGCAGGGCGAGGAAGTTCTGGTTGGCCTTCAGGTCCGGATAGCGTTCGGACACCACCATCAACCGGCTCAAGGCACCGGTCAGCTGATCCTGGGCCTGCTGGAACTGCTTGAGCTTTTCCGGGTTGTCGAGGGTGCTGGCATCGACCTGGATCGACGTCGCCTTTGCCCGGGCCTCGATCACGGCGGTCAGGGTTTCTTCCTCGTGCTTGGCGTAACCCTTCACGGTTTCCACCAGATTGGGGATAAGGTCGGCGCGCCGCTGGTACTGGTTCTGCACCTGGCCCCAGGCAGCCTTGGCCTGTTCGTCGAGGGTCGGGATGTTGTTGATGCCGCAAGCGGTCAACAACGTGGCCAGCACCAGCAAGGTGGCGACCTGCAAACGCGAGCGGTAGACAGGACTGACATTCATCGGACGGGTGCTCCCTTGCACATTTCATGAAAATTCGAGCGCGAAACCTTCTCGGTCGGCTCTTGGGGCATAATCGCCCGCGCCACTGGATTGCGGCGGGCCGATGGGCTAAAAAGAGGCCCTGCGCGATCACGCTGCTCGATCCGGCAGCGTTTATTCGGCGTCGTTTTTTGCGTCAACACCCGAACAACAATAGTCGCTCCCTAAATTTTGGCTGGCCGGCATTGCATTGCCGTTTGCGCCCTTGAGAAAACTATTCATGAAGAAGCTGTGTTTGCTGGGCCTGTTCGTCAGCCTGGCCAGTCATCAAGTACTGGCCGCCACGACCCCGGTACCCCTGGAAAACAAGGATGCGTTCATCAGTAACCTGATGAAACAAATGACCCTCGACGAGAAGATCGGCCAGTTGCGCCTGATCAGCATCGGCCCGGAAATGCCCCGCGAGCTGATCCGCAAAGAGATCGCCGCCGGCAACATCGGCGGCACGTTCAACTCGATCACCCGCCCGGAAAACCGTCCGATGCAGGACGCTGCGATGCGCAGCCGCCTGAAGATCCCGATGTTTTTCGCGTACGACGTGATCCACGGTCACCGTACGATTTTCCCGATTCCGCTGGCCCTGGCCTCGAGCTGGGACATGGACGCCATCGGCCAGTCCGGTCGCGTCGCTGCTAAAGAAGCTGCCGCCGACAGCCTCGACATCACCTTCGCGCCGATGGTCGACATCTCCCGCGACCCGCGCTGGGGCCGCAGCTCAGAAGGTTTCGGTGAAGACACCTACCTGACCTCGCGCATCGCCAAAGTCATGGTCAAGGCCTATCAGGGCGAGACCCCAAGCGCGGCCGACAGCATCATGGCCAGCGTCAAGCATTTCGCCCTGTACGGCGCTGTCGAAGGCGGTCGCGACTACAACACCGTCGACATGAGCCCGGTGAAGATGTACCAGGACTACCTGCCACCGTACCGCGCGGCCATCGACGCTGGCGCCGGCGGCGTGATGGTGGCGTTGAACTCGATCAACGGCATCCCGGCCACCGCCAACACCTGGCTGATGAACGACCTGCTGCGCAAGGACTGGGGCTTCAAGGGCCTGGCAGTCAGCGACCACGGCGCAATCTTCGAACTGATCAAGCACGGCGTGGCCCGCGACGGTCGTGAAGCGGCGAAGTTGGCGATCAAGGCCGGCATCGACATGAGCATGAACGACACCCTGTACGGCAAAGAGCTGCCGGGGCTGCTCAAGTCCGGCGAGATCGAACAGAAAGACATCGACAACGCGGTGCGTGAAGTCCTCGCGGCCAAGTACGACATGGGCCTGTTCAAAGACCCGTACCTGCGCATCGGCAAGGCTGAAGACGATCCGGCCGACACCTACGCCGACAGCCGCCTGCACCGCGCCGACGCCCGCGAAGTGGCGCGTCGCAGCCTGGTGCTGCTGAAGAACCAGAACGAAACCCTGCCGCTGAAGAAAACCGCCAAAGTCGCGCTGGTCGGCCCGTTGGCCAAGGCCCCGATCGACATGATGGGCAGCTGGGCTGCCGCCGGTCGTCCGGCGCAATCGGTGACCCTGTTCGACGGCATGAGCAATGTGATCGGCGACAAGGCGAACCTGATCTACGCCCGTGGTGCCAACATCACCAGCGACAAGAAAGTCCTCGACTACCTGAACTTCCTCAACTTCGACGCCCCGGAAGTGGTCGATGACCCGCGTCCGGCCAACGTGTTGATCGACGAAGCGGTGAAAGCCGCCAAGGATGCCGACATTGTGGTTGCAGCCGTGGGTGAATCCCGTGGCATGTCCCACGAATCGTCGAGCCGCACCGACCTGAACATCCCGGAAAATCAGCGCGAGCTTATCCGTGCCCTGAAAGCCACCGGCAAGCCGTTGGTGCTGGTGCTGATGAACGGCCGTCCGCTGACCATCCTCGAAGAAAAAGAACAGGCCGACGCGATTCTGGAAACCTGGTTCAGCGGCACCGAGGGCGGCAACGCCATCGCCGACGTGCTGTTCGGCGACTACAACCCGTCGGGCAAACTGCCGGTGACTTTCCCGCGCTCCGTGGGCCAGATCCCGACCTACTACAACCACCTGAGCATTGGCCGGCCGTTCACGCCGGGCAAACCGGGCAACTACACCTCGCAGTATTTCGATGACACGACAGGCCCGCTGTTCCCGTTCGGTTACGGCCTGAGCTATACCAACTTCAGCCTGAGCGACATGGCGCTGTCCTCGACCACCCTGAACGCCACCGGCAAGCTCGACGCCAGTGTCATGGTCAAGAACACCGGAAAGCGTGACGGCGAAACCGTGGTGCAGCTGTATATCCAGGACGTCACCGGTTCGATGATCCGTCCGGTCAAGGAACTGAAGAACTTCCAGAAGATCATGCTCAAGGCTGGCGAGCAGAAGGTTGTGCACTTCACCATCACCGAAGATGACCTGAAGTTCTACAACGCCCAGCTCAAATACGCGGCCGAGCCTGGCAAGTTCAACGTGCAGATCGGCCTGGATTCCCAGGACGTGACGCAGCAGAGCTTTGAGTTGCTTTAATCCGGCGCCCCGATCGTTCCCACGCTCTGCGTGGGAATGCCTCAATGGACGCTCTGCGTCCGCTTTGGGACGCGGAGCGTCCCGGGCTGCATTCCCACGCGGACGGTTCGACGCCTCGACGTGGGAACGATCAATCAGGGACAGCGACTAGCCGCGTCTATCCAGCAAGTTGACCACCACCCGATCCACCCAGCCCCAGATCCGCTGCTTCACCCGCCGCCACAACGGCCGGCGCTGCCATTCTTCCAGACTCACCTGCTGACTCAGGCCGAAGTCCTTCTCGAAACTCGCCGCCACCGCTGCCGTCAATGACGGATCCAGCGCTTCCAGATTCGCCTCAAGATTGAAGCGCAGATTCCAATGATCGAAATTACATGAACCGATGCTCACCCAATCGTCCACCAGCACCATTTTCAGGTGCAGGAAACACGGCTGGTATTCGTATATTTTTACTCCGGCCTTGAGCAGGCGCGGGTAGTAGCGATGCCCCGCATAGCGCACCGACGGATGATCGGTGCGCGGCCCGGTCAGCAGCAGGCGCACGTCGAGGCCACGGGCGGCGGCCTTGCGTAGGGAGCGGCGGATTTTCCAGGTCGGCAGAAAGTACGGCGTCGCCAGCCAGATGCGTTTTTGACCGCTGTTCAGCGCGCGGAACAACGATTGCAGAATGTCCCGATGCTGACGGGCATCGGCGTAGGCCACGCGGCCCATGCCCTCGCCCGTGTCCGGCACGCGGGGCAGTCGCGGAAGGCCGAAATGCGCGTTGGGCCTCCAGGCCCGGCGATGGCGGTTGGCAATCCATTGGCGGTCGAACAGCAACTGCCAGTCGAGCACCAGCGGGCCGGTGATTTCCACCATGACCTCGTGCCATTCGCTGGTGTCGTGACCCGGCGTCCAGAATTCATCGGTGACCCCGGTGCCGCCGACCACCGCCAGACGCTGGTCGACCAACAACAGCTTGCGATGATCGCGATAAAAATTGCCGACCCAGCGCCGCCAGTTCAGCCGGTTGTAAAAACGCAGCTCGACCCCGGCACCGGTCAGCCGCCGGCGCAACGTGAGGGTGAAGGCGAGGCTGCCGTAATCGTCGAACAGGCAACGCACCCGCACGCCCCGCTCCGCCGCCAGCACCAGCGCCTGCACGATGGTTTCGGCACAGGCGCCGGCTTCCACCAGATACAGCTCCAGTTCGATCTGCTCGCGGGCACGGGCAATCTCGTCGAGCATGCGCGGGAAGAATTGCGGGCCGTCGATCAACAGCTCGAAGCGGTTGCCATCACGCCACGGAAACACCGCGCCGCGCATGTCAGCGCGCCGTGAAGATCAGCACCGCACCCACCGGCACCGACAGACTGATGGCCGACAGGCCGGCCATGTTGCGCAGGCTTTCCAGGCCCGGCAGCAGATCGAAATCCTCGGCGCTGATCACCAGCGGCTCCAGGGTCACTACTTGAAAGCGTCGGTCATCGAGGCGCGTGGCGAGCAGTTCGGCGGGATATTCGTGTTGCTTGCCGTGCAGGTTGACGGTCAGCGGCAGGCGCAATTCAAGCTGCGCGCCGGGGGCCAGATCGTTGATCGGGCGCAGGTCAATCTGGGTGGTGATGGTCGCTTCGGGGAACTGCTCGATCTGGAACAGTTCCTTGCGCATGCGCTCGTCACGCAGCGGGATGCCGCTGTTGATCGAGTCCAGCTCGACTTCGACCACGGCGCGGCCATCGGGATCGACCTTGCCGTGCAGCACCAGAAAGCGCTGCACTTCGGACACGTTGGCGTTTTTCGTGCTGACGAACGACAGCCGCGACGACTCGCCGTCCAGATACCAGTTGGCCTGGGCCGGCAGCGCAGCGGCGCCCAGCAGCAGGCCGGCGAAGGCGTTGCACAGAGAACGGTTGAACATTGAAGACTCGTGGGGCCGATAAACCTGCACGAACCTTAACTGGCCGTGGCGTTATTGCAAACTGTCAGTCTCTGCAAACGCTCAGGCCAACGCCTGCTGCACCTCGCCGATGGTCGACGCGAGGCTGTTGAGGTGCAGGCTCAGCACCCGCTCCACCGGCGCCTGATCCATCGGCCAGTGCAGCGCCATGCTGCCGACCAACCGCCCTTGGGCACGTATCGGCAACGCCACCGCGCGAATCAGGAACGGCAGGCGCACGGGGTATTCCCAGTAACCTTCGGTGCGCTGGCCGAAGCCCTGATGCAAGGCTTGCTCGGTGGCTTGCAATACACCGTCATCCGCCAACTGTTCGCGTTCGGCCAGACGTTTCACGTCCAGGCTGTCGAGTTCGCCGAGGCACGCGCGGCCCATCGCCGAATGGAACAGGCTCGCGTGATGGCCGACGATCTGGCAGTTAGTTGGATAGCGCTTGCGCAACACCTGCGGGATCGCGCTTTCCATCACTTCGACCCGTTCGCCGTCGAAGCACGACAAATCCGCCACCAGCCCGGTGCGCTCGCTGAGTTCCAGCAACATCGGCGCGGCGCTTTCCACCAGATGGCGCTTGAAGCGTTGCTGGCGATCACCAAACAGCCGCTTGGCGCACAACCGGTAGCGGCGGTCGCTAAGGCCGCGATAGACCCAGCCCTGCTCCTGCAAGGTCGCGAGCATCCGCGACACCGTGGCCTTGGGCAGAGTCGTCAGGTAGTGCAATTCCTCCAGCCCCAACGCCTGATGCTCGCCGAGCAACTCGACGATGGCCAGCGCCCGTTCGACCGAGCGCACGCTGCCGGTGTCTGCCTTGCTGCCCATGTGTTCGACCTCCATGGATACGGATGAAAGATCACTTCGTGCAGCAAGATGCGGGCCGCTCAGGCCGATTGCAGGCACGCCGGCGGTCGCCGTTCGACCCAGCGCGTCAGTTGCTCATGAGCATAGGCCAGTTGCAGCACCGCCCGATCCGCCTGGGCCGGGCCGATGATTTGCAGGCCCATCGGCAGCCCGACCGGGTTGAAACCCACCGGCACGCTGATGCTCGGCAGCCCCGCCAGGGTCGGGCCGATCACCACTTCCATCCAGCGGTGATAGGTGTCCATGGTTTGCCCGCCGACGACTCGCGGCCACGGTTGCTGTGCATCAAAAGGGAACACTTGGGCGGTGGGCAACAGCAGGAAATCGTAACGCTCGAACAACTCGCTCAACGCGCGATACCACTCGCTGCGCGCCACCGACGCCTGATAGACCTCGGCAGCGGTCAGACGCAGACCGCCCTCGATTTCCCATTGTGCTTCGGGCTTGAGCAGCGCCCGTTTTTGCGGATCGGCATAGGCCGCGCCGAGGCTGCCCTGTACCAGAAAATGCCGGTGGGTGAGCCAGGTCTGCCACAGGCGCTCCATGGAAAACTCCGGCTGACAGGCCTCGACCTGACAACCCAGCGCACTGAAATCCGCCAGCGCCGATTCGCACAGGCTCAACACGCCGTCGTCCATCGGCAGATAGCCGTTGTAATCGCCGAGCCAGCCGAGGCGCAGACCGCTGCAGTCCTGTTGCAGATCCAGTCCGAAGTCGCGAGGTTCATCGGCCAGCGACAGCGGCACGCGCGGATCGTAGCCGGCCTGGGTCGAGAGCAATCGCGCGACGTCGGTGACCGTGCGCCCCATCGGCCCTTCGGTGGCCAGTTGCTGAACGAACACTTCCGGCATCGGGCCATGGGGCACGCGGCCCTGGGACGGGCGAAAACCGAACACGTTGTTGAACGCCGCCGGGTTGCGCAGCGAGCCCATCATGTCGCTGCCATCGGCCACCGGCAGCAGACGCAGGGCCAGCGCTACCGCCGCCCCGCCGCTGCTGCCGCCGGCGATCAGGCCCGGATCGTAGGCGTTGGTGGTGGTGCCGAACACGCTGTTGTAGGTCTGCGAGCCGAGGCCGAATTCCGGGACGTTGCTTTTGCCGATGATGATCGCGCCGCAGTCGCGCACCCGCGCCACGCTGATCGCATCGTGCTGCGGCACTTGCTCGGCGAACAGCGGCGAGCCGAGGGTCGTGCGCAGCCCGGCGGTGGCCGCCAGGTCCTTGATCGCCTGGGGCATACCATGCATCCAGCCTCGGGATTCGCCGCGATCCAGTTGCCGGTCGCATTCATCGGCCTCGCTCAGCAGCACGTCCTGCGGGCGCAGCGAGACCAGCGCGTTGACCGCCGGATTGAAGCGGTCGATGTGCGTCATGTACGCCAACATCACCTCGCGGCACGACACCTTGCGGGCATGGATCGCCCGGGACAGCGCATCGGCGTCGAGGGCGACAATCGGATCAATGGCTAACGGACTCACGGTTTCACTCCCAGGTTGAGCGCAACGGATTTCTTCGCGCGTGGTGCCTCCTGCAAACAGTAAGTACCGAGCAGGGTCAGCAGGCAAGCGAACAAGACATAGAACGACGGCGCCACCGGGGTGTTCAGGACTTTACTCAGCCAGGTGACGATCAGCGGCGCGAAACCACCGAACACCGTCACCGCCACGTTATAGGCCACCGACACGCCGGTGGAGCGCACTTCAATCGGGAACTGCTCAGCCAATGCGGTCGGGGCCGGGCCGAAGAACCCGCCGATTGCCGTGCACAGCAGCAGTTGCATCACCAGCAAACGCTCGATCGACGGCGCCGCCGCGACCCACACATAAAGCGGATAGACCATGACGAAAAACGCCAGGGTGAACGCCATCAGCACCGGCCGCCGACCGAGGCGATCCGACAGTGCGCCGGAGAACGGAATCACCACGGTCATCAGCCCCACCGCGAGCATCTGCACCAGCAACACCTGATCCAGCGGCAGGCCGAGGTTCTTGTGGGCGAAGGTCGGCATGTTCACCAGCACCACGTAGAACGACACCGTCGCGCCGCATGCCAGGCCCATCGACACCAGCAGGCTGCGGCGATGTTCGCGAAGCACCTGCCACAGGCCCGGCGCGGCGCCTTTGGCTTTCTTGCGCGCTTCGAGAAATTCTTCCGGTTCTTCCATGTGCTTGCGAATCCACAAGCCTACCGGACCGATCAACAGGCCGAGCACGAACGGAATCCGCCAGCCCCAGCTGTCCAGCGCTTCGGGGGAAAACAGATGCGTGACCAGCGCCACCATTGCCGCGCCGCTGAACACCGCCAGGCATTGCCCGACCAGTTGCCACGAACCGTACAACCCCTTGCGATGGGCCGGCGCGCTCTCCACCAGAAACGCCGTGGCGCTGGCGTATTCACCGCCCGTGGCGAAACCCTGAAGCATCCGCGCCACCACAATCAGCAACGGCGCGCCCATGCCGATGGCAGCGTAGTTCGGCGCGAACGCGATCAGGGCGATGGACACGGTCATCAGGCGGATGATCATCTGCATCGCGGCTTTGCGCCCTTTGCGGTCGGAGTAGATGCCGAGCAGGATGCCGCCCACCGGGCGCATGAAAAAGCCGACACCGAAAGTCGCCAGCGCCATCAGCAGCGAGGCGTAGTCGTCGTCGGACGGGAAAAATTGCCGGGCGATGATGCTCGCCAGAAAGCCGTAAACGATGAAGTCGTACCATTCCAGGGCGTTGCCGATGACGGCGGCAACCACTTGCCGGGTGCGCGAAACGCCTGCGTTCGAAGTCTGCATGGGGATTCTCCAGAAGCTGTTGGTTGACCACGCAGGCGCGTGCGCACCTGCGTTCCAGCGGCAGCAAAAAGTGAAGAAATCAGACCGGCTTGAGCCAGCTCTCGGTGAGCGCGCCCCAATACGCCGCGCCGGTCAGCAAGATGTCATCGTTGAAGTCGTACGCCGGGTTATGCACCATCGGCCGCGCCACGCCGTTGCCGATGAACAGGTAGGCGCCGGGGCAGCGCTGGAGCATCCAGGCGAAGTCTTCGCTGCCCATCAGCTTGGGTGTGTTGCCATCGACGGCGTCGGTGCCGACCAGTTCGACGCCGACCTGACGGGCGAACTCGGTTTCAGCGGCGTGGTTGACCAGCACCGGGTAGGCCGGGCGGTGTTCGATGGTCGAGGTGCAGCCGAAGCTTTCGGCCTGGGCCTCGATGATCGAACGTACGCGGTCCAGTGTTTGAACGCGGACCTCAGCGTTCAGTGCACGCAGGCTCAGCCGCAGGATCGCCTGTTGCGGAATCACGTTCGCCGCCTCGCCGGCTTGCAACGCGCCGACCGTTACCACCGCCGCCTGCTGCGCGTCGATATTGCGCGCGACCACGGTTTGCAAAGCCATCACCACACTGGCTGCGGCGACCAGCGGATCCACCGCCAGATGCGGCATCGAGCCATGGCCGCCGACGCCTTCAATGGTCACCGTGAGCAGATCCTGCGAAGCCATCATCGGCCCTTCGCGAAAGCCCAGATGCCCCGCCGGCAGACCCGGCATGTTGTGCATGCCGAACAGCGCATCGCACGGGAAGCGTTCGAGCAGGCCGTCGGCGAGCATCGCTTCGGCCCCGCCCTGGCCTTCTTCGGCGGGCTGGAAAATCAGCGTCAGGGTGCCGTCGAACTGACGGGTCGCCGCCAGATAACGTGCCGCGCCGAGCAGCATCGCGGTGTGCCCGTCATGCCCGCAGGCGTGCATGCAGCCTTGATGACGGCTGCTGTAGGCGACGCCGGTGTTCTCGATGATCGGCAGCGCATCCATGTCGGCCCGCAGCCCGAGTTTGCGTGTGCTGCTGCCGTTGCGCAGCACGCCGACCACGCCAGTCTTGCCGACGCCGGTGTGGACTTCATAGCCCCAGTCTTCGAGCGACCTGGCGACCAGCGCCGAAGTGCGGCTTTCCTCGAAACCGAGTTCAGGGTGGGCGTGAATGTCCTGGCGGGTGGCGTGCAGGTCACTGGCCACATCGTTGAGCCAGGCCAGAATGTGCTGATGTCGGGGCATGACGGTTCTCCTCGCGCGGGTGTTCCCGGTCTTGTTGTTCGGTGTTGTTTCACGACACGTGAACGGCAGGTCGTGCTCACCGCCAGATAACCGCGAGACACGCGAGAGGACAATCGAATGTGGTTCCACAGGGTGGAACCGGATCAGGGTTGCAGGCGACAGCCCTGGCGTTCGCCTAACCATTGGGCGCTGTTGCTGCGTCCCAGGCCGCTGGCGGTGACGATTTTTTGCGTGCGGTCATCGGTCAGTTCGCTGGGCAGCCACTGCTTGACGTAGCCCCGGCAATACTCGGCGTCGTTGTTCATGACGTAGCGGCACGAACAATATTCCTTGGCGGTGTAGGCGCTGATGATGCCCGGAAAGGCCCACAGGTTTTCGCGCTCGTGCCAGCCCCAGCCCAGCAGCACGATCAACAGCACCAGCAGGATGCGTTTGAACAGTTTCATGGCCGCACCGCCCCGAGCACGCGCTTGAGCAATTCGTTGTGGCGATAGCTGCCGTCGCGGTCATCGGCGTAGCGCACGATCACCAGTTTTTCGCTCGGGATCACGTACAGCGCCTGGCCCCAGTGGCCGAGGGCGGCGAAGGTGTCGGGCGGTGCGTCGGGCCACGGAGAAGGCGCGCCGTCTGCCGGGCGATTGAGCCACCACTGGCCGCCGGGCACGGCTTCGTCCTGATGGGCCTTGTAGCCGGCGAAGGGTTGGCGGTTGAAGGCGACCCAATCCTTGGGCAACAACTGCCGGTCGTTCCAGCGTCCGTCCCGTTCCATCAGCAGACCGATTCGCGCCAGATCCCGAGCTGTCATATAGGCGTAGGAAGAGGCGACGAAGGTGCCCGTCGCATCGGTTTCCCAGGTGGCATGGCGGATGCCCAAGGGATCGAAAAGCGCTGTCCACGGATAGTCCGGATAACGCTGCGGGCCGACGATGGTTTTCAGTGCCGCTGCCAACAGATTGCTGTCGCCGCTGGAATAACGGAACGCCTGCCCCGCTGGCGCGTAGCTGTCGTGATCGGCGGTGAAGGCGGCCATGTCGCGGTGGCCACGGGTGTAGAGCATCGCCACCACCGAGGATTTCAGCGGGGCGTATTCGTAGTCTTCCTGCCAGTCGATGCCCGAGGCCCAGTGCAGCAGATCCTTGAGGGTAATGGCCGGGTGTTTTTCCAGCGCCGGATAAAACTTCGCGGCCGGATCATCGAGCTTGAACAGGCCTTCGCCGTACGCCACGCCGAGCACCGTGGCCATCAGGCTTTTGCTGATCGACCAGGTCAGGTGCGGGGTGTCGGCGGTGGTCGCGGCGGCGTAGCGTTCGTAGATGAGCTGGCCGTCGCGGATCACCAGCAAGGCGTCGGTGCGGATGCCTTGGCGGCTGTTGTCATCGCGGGTCGGGAAGGCGTAGGCCTCCAAAGCCTCGACGGCGGGACCGGTGACTTTCGGGCCGGTCGGCCACTGCTCGCCCGGCCATTGCTCGGCCTGAACCGTGAAGCTGATCAGCAGCAGAAACAGGGACAGGCCTTTGAACATGGTGAGGGCTCTGGGGATGAACCTGACAAGACTAGCCGGCGTTCATGACAGATGTGTTTTGACTTGCCGCCAACGCCTTGGCCAGTCGTTTGGCCCGCGCGCCAGCCGCCAGTTGCATGACCGATTGATCGCGCTGCCACATCGCCGCCCACTCAGGATTGCCGTCGCGCAGTGCCTGATCGACTTCCGCTTTGAGCCCGTCGAACTGCGCAAACAATCCGCCGAGCAACACATGCCCC
This sequence comes from Pseudomonas sp. B21-021, assembly GCF_024749205.1. Classification (NCBI taxonomy): domain Bacteria; kingdom Pseudomonadati; phylum Pseudomonadota; class Gammaproteobacteria; order Pseudomonadales; family Pseudomonadaceae; genus Pseudomonas; species Pseudomonas sp. B21-021. The sequence continues at coordinate 1,493,906 of NZ_CP087192.1, read as the reverse complement.
GCCGGATTGTTCGGTGGCTGGCGACTAACTTCCGCACATCCGGCCAACAGCGCCAGCAAACGCAATTGCAGCGGCTGCGGCCAGCCGCTGTCCTGACCGACGCCGTATAACCACGCGGTCATCGCGCTGAGCACATAAACGTCCTCAAGGGTGCGGAACGGTTTGACGTAGGCATCCCAGCCATCCCCCGCGAGCAACTCGCACAACGCATCGTCGAGATGCAGCCGACCATGGCTGATGTCCGGCATCAACGGCAGCGCCGGCAGTTTTTCCACCCGCACGCCGGGTTCGCCGGGGTACACCACCGCCAGACTCAGGCGCGGCGATTCGCCCGGTTGTTCACTGCGCGCGGCGATCAGCAGCCAGTCCGCCGCATCGCCGGCGGTGACGAAATCCTTTTGTCCAGTGAGACGCAGATCCGTGAGCCGGGTCTGCATGTCTGCCGGGCGCAGGCTGCGCTGCTCGGTTGCACACAACGCGCCGAGGCTTGGCGGCGCGCTCGGCCAAAGCATGCGCAGCGCCGCCTGATAACCCACCAGAAACGCCAGCCCCGGCGTCGCCATCCGCCGCCCTCCCGCCACCGCCAGTTCGAACGGCGTCACGCTGCCCAGTTGATGCAGCAACGTGGCGAAACCCTCCGCCAGGTCGGCAACAGCAGGCAGGCGTTCGCGGCATTCAAGCAGGGTCGACCAGGTCATCAGAGGCTCCTCGTGGGCTGTCATATAAGCATCACCAAACATTCATGGCGATGACACCGGGGCTACATAGCCTGACTTTGCACAACACGGCTGCATAAAGAAAGTCGATCGGCTGCAACCCATGACGGGTTCAAGGCCCGTACGGAGATTCACATGACTCAGATCGCCCGCATCAGCGACACCGGCAATGAACGCCGCCTGCAAGCCGAACGCCTGATCGGCGCCGAGGCCTTGCAGCAAGCCCAGGCCTTGCGCTTCAACGTGTTCAGCGGCGAGTTCAACGCCAAGCTGAACGGCGCGGAGCTGGGTCTGGACATGGATGACTATGATGTTCACTGCAGCCACATCGGCGTGCGTGACCTGAACACCGGCCGCCTGGTGGCGACCACCCGTTTGCTCGATCACACCGCCGCCAGCAGCCTGGGCAAGTTCTACAGCGAAGAAGAATTCAGCCTGCACGGCCTCGCCGGTCTGCAAGGCCCGATCCTGGAAATCGGTCGCACCTGCGTCGATCCAGCCTACCGCAACGGCGGCACCATCGCCGTGCTCTGGGGCGAACTGGCCGAAGTCCTCAATCAGGGCGGCTACAGCTATCTGATGGGCTGCGCAAGCATCCCGATGCAGGACGGCGGCGTGCAGGCCCACGCGATCATGCAGCGCCTGCGCGAACGCTATCTGTGCACCGAACACCTGCGCGCCGAACCGAAGAATCCGCTGCCAAGCCTCGACATTCCGTCGAACGTGATCGCCGAAATGCCACCGCTGCTCAAGGCCTACATGCGCCTGGGCGCGAAGATCTGCGGCGAGCCGTGCTGGGACGAAGACTTCCAGGTCGCCGACGTGTTCATCCTGCTCAAACGCGACGAACTCTGCCCGCGCTACGCCAAGCACTTCAAGGCGGCTGTGTAATGAGCCGGCTGCGGGTGTACGCGCGGATCGCGCGAGTGCTGCTGGTGGTGACGCTGGGCCTGAGCATGGCCAGTGTCTTCGGGGTTTTCGAGCGTCTGGGTCTGGCCCATTCGATGGAGCGTCGGCAGCGCTGGTCGCGGTTTTTCATGGCGCGTTTGAGCAATGCCCTGCCCTTTCGCGTGACCGTGCATGGTGAGCTGCCGAAGCAGCCGATGCTGTGGGTCAGCAACCATGTGTCGTGGACCGACATTCCGCTGCTCGGCATGCTCACGCCGCTGTCGTTTCTGTCCAAGGCCGAAGTGCGCACCTGGCCGGTGGCCGGTTGGTTGGCGGCGAAGGCCGGCAGCCTGTTCATCCGTCGCGGTTCGGGCGACAGCCAGCTGATCCGCAAGCAGATGACCCGTCACCTGCAAACCGATCATCCGCTGCTGATGTTCCCGGAAGGCACCACCACCGATGGTCGTTCGCTGCGTACCTTTCACGGTCGCCTGCTGTCGGCGGCGATTGATTCCGAGGTGAAGCTGCAACCAGTGGCGATCCGTTATCTGCGCGATGGCAAGATCGATTCGCTGGCGCCGTTCATTGGTGACGATGATCTGCTGTCGCACCTGATGCGCCTGTTCAGCAACGACTGCGGCGATGTCGAGATCCATCTGCTCAAGCCGATTGTCTGCCAGGGCCGGGAGCGCGCGGCACTGGCGTACGAGGCGCAGCAAGCGGTGCAGAAAGCCTTGTTCGGCGATGTGCTCAAACCGGTCGAAGCGCAACACGCCCGCGATCTGATCGCGGCCTGATCGGCGACATCTATCTACAGCTGCCGGCCGGCAAAGTCCTGCAGCTGTGGGTAGAACAAACGAAAGTCCTCGCTCAACGGTTCGTACAACCGGCGCAATTCCTCCATCGCCCCCGCCAGTTCTTCAGGTCGGGTCAGGCGCCGGGAGATCCCGCGCAACACCTGCTCCAGCACTTCGAATTCCTGATACGAACCCAACCAGTCATTGGCGACCATGTGCGGGGCGATCTTCGCCAGGCGCTCGGGCAATTGCCGCTCGCTGGTCAGCACGCGGTAAACGTCGGTGGTGAATTGGCCGAGCGGCCGGTCGGCGTATTGCGTCCAGTCCCGCGCCAGACAATGGTCGAAAAACACGTCGAGAACGATGCCCGCGTAACGGCGGCGAGTCGTGGAAAACCGCGCCAGTGAAGCGTCCACCAATGGATGGCGATCAGTGAACACGTCGATCTGTCGATGCAGGGCAATCGCCGCTTCGATCTCCGGGTCGAACTGCCCTTGCAGCCGCCCTTTGACGAAATCGCCATACAGACTGCCGAGCAGTTGACCGGGGCGCTGGCCACCGAGGTGTAAATGTGCGAGATAGTTCATGGGCGCAGCTTAGCACCGCGCCCGCGTTTGTTTACACCTCACATATCGTTATAACCCGATATACCGATTTATGCGGTCATCAGATCAAATTCATATTGGTGTATCGCGAATCACCGATATAAAGTTCGCCTCATCGCGATATAGCGCTACACACATCACGAGCACCCAGCCATGAACATTGACCTCGACGAAATAATAAAAGCCCTGGCACACCCAGTACGGCGAGACATCCTCAACTGGCTGAAAGACCCGAAAGCCCAGTTTCCGGAACAGATCCACAACCACGAGTACGGCATCTGCGCCGGGCAGATCGATCAACGCTGCGGCCTGTCGCAGTCGACCGTCTCCGCCCACCTGGCCACCCTGCAACGGGCAGGACTGATCAGCAGCCAGAAAGCCGGCCAGTGGCACTTTTTCAAACGCAATGAGGACGTGATCCAGGCGTTCCTCAGCACCCTCAGCAAAGAGCTCTGACCCTTAACGTCAGCCAGCCAAAAGGAACCAACGATGCCCCTCTCGCTACTCATACTCGCCTTGAGCGCCTTCGCCATCGGCACCACCGAGTTCGTCATCATGGGCCTGCTGCCCAATGTCGCGGCTGACCTCGGTGTGTCGATCCCAGGCGCCGGCTGGCTGGTGACCGGCTACGCCCTGGGCGTGGCGATTGGTGCACCGTTCATGGCAATGGCCACTGCAAAACTGCCGCGCAAGGCTGCACTGGTAACGCTGATGGGCATCTTCATTATCGGCAACCTGCTCTGCGCCATCGCCACTGATTACGAGGTGCTGATGTTCGCCCGGGTCGTTACAGCCCTCTGCCACGGTGCGTTCTTCGGCATCGGTTCGGTGGTCGCGGCCAACCTGGTGGCACCGAACAAACGCGCCTCGGCCGTGGCCCTGATGTTCACCGGCCTGACCCTGGCCAACGTGCTGGGTGTACCGCTGGGCACCGCCCTCGGTCAGGAAGCCGGCTGGCGCTCGACCTTCTGGGCAGTGACGGTGATCGCGCTGATCGGCCTGATCCGCTTCCTGCCGGCCAAGCGTGACGAAGAAAAACTCGACATGCGCGCCGAACTGGCCGCGCTCAAGGGCGCCGGCATCTGGCTGTCGCTGAGCATGACCGCGCTGTTCGCCGCTTCAGTATTCACTCTGTTCACTTACGTCGCGCCGTTGCTGGGCGATGTCACCGGTGTCTCGCCCCGTGGCGTGACCTGGACCCTGATGCTCATCGGCCTGGGCCTGACCGTCGGCAACATCATCGGCGGCAAACTGGCCGACAAAGGCCTGGCCGCAACGCTGATCGGCGTATTCATCGCCATGGCCGTGACCTCCACCGTCCTGACCTGGACCAGCATCGCGCTGATCCCGACCGAAATCACCCTGTTCCTCTGGGCCACCGCGTGTTTCGCCGCCGTACCGGCCCTGCAAGTGAACGTCGTGACCTACGGCCAGGCCGCACCGAACCTGGTGTCGACCCTGAACATCGGCGCCTTCAACGTCGGCAACGCCCTCGGCGCCTGGGTCGGCGGCAGCGTCATCGCCCACGGCTACGGCCTGACCAGCGTGCCTCTTGCTGCCGCAGCACTCGCGGTCCTGGCCCTGCTGGTGACCCTGATCACATTCCGCCAGAACGGCAATCCCGAACTGGCCACCGCTAACTGATTCACTCACTTACCTCACGAGGGTTGTATCTCATGGCAACAATTTTCGATCCGATCAAACTGGGCGACCTCGAGCTGTCCAACCGCATCATCATGGCGCCGCTGACCCGCTGCCGCGCCGACGAAGGCCGCGTACCGAACGCACTGATGGCCGAGTACTACGTACAACGCGCCTCGGCCGGCCTGATCCTCAGCGAAGCCACCTCGGTGACCCCGATGGGCGTCGGCTACCCGGACACCCCGGGCATCTGGTCCAATGATCAAGTGCGCGGCTGGACCAACGTGACCAAGGCCGTTCACGCGGCCGGCGGCAAGATCGTCCTGCAACTGTGGCACGTCGGCCGGGTCTCCCACCCGTCGTACCTGAACGGTGAAGCGCCGGTTGCACCGAGCGCCATCCAGCCTAAAGGCCACGTCAGCCTGGTTCGCCCGCTGGCCGACTATCCAACCCCGCGCGCACTGGAAACCGCTGAGATCGCCGACATCGTCGACGCTTACCGCGTCGGCGCGGAAAACGCCAAGGCTGCCGGTTTCGACGGCGTGGAAATCCACGGCGCCAACGGTTACCTGCTCGACCAGTTCCTGCAAAGCAGCACCAACCAGCGCACCGACATCTACGGCGGCTCCCTGGAAAACCGTGCCCGTCTGCTGCTGGAAGTGACCGACGCCGCGATCGAAGTCTGGGGCGCCGGCCGTGTCGGCGTACACCTGGCACCGCGCGCCGACTCCCATGACATGGGCGACGACAACCTGGCCGAAACCTTCACCTACGTGGCTCGCGAACTGGGCAAGCGTGGCATCGCCTTCATCTGCTCCCGCGAGAAAGAAGGCGCCGACAGCCTCGGCCCACAACTGAAAGAAGCCTTCGGCGGCGCGTACATCGCCAACGAACGCTTCACCAAGGACAGCGCCAACGCCTGGCTGGCCGAGGGCAAGGCTGACGCGGTGGCATTCGGCATCCCGTTCATTGCCAACCCGGACCTGCCGGCTCGACTGAAGGCCGATGCGCCGCTGAACGAACCGCACCCGGAAACCTTCTACGGCAAAGGCGCGGTCGGCTACCTCGACTACCCGACGCTGTAAGCCGCACCGCAGAAACACAAAAGCCCCCGACTCGCGAGAGTCGGGGGCTTTTTATTGATCGCCGGGTGGGCGAGCCGCTCACATTCGTTCACAGGCTCGACACAAAATCCCTACAAAATACGTAGCTCGCTACATATCAACCCGTGCCGCAGAGGTATATAAAAGCATCCCATTGCAGCGGGGCGAGTGAACAGGGATCTTCACCCTCCTCCGTCATTGACACAAACTGATCCAATAACGAATTTTGTTTCATTTGCGCAGGCTGGGGCTCAGGCGCAGCATGTCCAGCCCGGTATCGACCCAGCGCTCGGCCTCGGCGTACAGTTCGAAGCTGTCCGGCGCCAATAGCCATCCATAAAGGAGGCCGTCGATATAGGCGTGAATGCTGATGGCTGCCCGGGCAGTGTCGAGGTCTGCCGGCAACTGCCCACGATTGACCGCATTACTCAATGTCAGCGCGATCCGCACATTGCAATCGAGGCTGGCGGTCCGGCGCTGTTGGCGCAGATCGCACATTTCATCGGTGAACTCGCACTTATGAAACAGAATTTCGTTGATACGCCGGGTCTTCGGGTCCAGCGCAACTTGATGAAACAAATGAATCAGCAATTTGCGCATGCAGCCCAGCGGATCGGGTTCGTCCTCGCTCTCGCTGGCTTTGGCCAGTTCGTCCAGCGGCTCATGCAGGGTATCGAGCATGGCTTGCAACAGATCGGCCTTGTTGCTGAAGTGCCAGTAGATGGCACCGCGCGTCACCCCGGCCAGGGTGGCGATGTCCGACAGCGTCGTGCGGGCCACGCCCCGCTCATAGAAGGCCTTCTCGGCCGCTTCGAGAATCTGGCTGCGCGTTTCCTGAGCTTCCTCTTTGGTACGACGAACCATGGCAGTAAAACCTCAAACAGGATGTTTCAGGGATGGCTGAATATCCGCTGAATAAAAAAGGGTTGATCTCTCGCGGATCGGCTCCCCGGCCTACAATTTCAGACCTTGCGACGACTTTTGTAACAGGGTGGATACGACGCCAAGGTGTTTACAAACAACCATGAACGTAAGTATATTCCTTAGCAAGCTACTTATCCACCCGGTAACCCTTTTTTACCCTTCCACACTTCTTGTGCGCTTTTTGCGCGCCTGACCCGAGGATCTTCATGCAATTCAAGCCAGCTGTTACCGCTCTGGTCACTGCCGTCGCCCTGGCATCGCTGCTCAGCGGATGTAAAAAGGAAGAGGCGGCTCCCGCCGCACCACCTCCTCAGGTCGGCGTCGTCACCCTGCAACCACAAGCCTTTACCCTGACTTCCGAATTGCCGGGCCGCACCAGTGCGTTCCGCATCGCCGAAGTTCGTCCGCAGGTCAACGGCATCATTCTCAAGCGTCTGTTCAAGGAAGGCGGCGATGTCAAAGCCGGCCAGCAGCTGTATCAGATCGATCCGTCGGTCTATGAAGCGACCCTGAAAAGCGCCGAAGCCAACCTGCGTTCGACCAAGTCGATCTCCGACCGCTACAAGCAACTGGTCGACGAGCAGGCCGTCAGCCGTCAGGAATACGACACCGCCGTGGCCAACCGCCTGCAATCGGAAGCGTCGTTGCAGACCGCACAGATCAACGTGCGCTACACCAAGGTCTACGCACCGATCTCCGGTCGTATCGGCCGTTCTTCGGTAACCGAAGGCGCGCTGGTCAGCAGCGGCCAGACCGATGCGATGGCCGTGATCCAGCAACTGGACCCGATCTACGTCGACGTCACCCAGTCCTCGGTCGAGTTGCTGGAACTGCGCCGCGAACTGGAAAGCGGTCGTCTGCAGAAGGCCGGCGACAACGCCGCTGCGGTCAAGCTGACCCTGGAAGACGGCAGCCAGTACAAGCTCGACGGTAAGCTGGAATTCTCCGAAGTGTCGGTCGATCAGACCACCGGTTCCGTGACCCTGCGCGCCGTGTTCCCGAACCCGGATCACACCCTGCTGCCGGGCATGTTCGTCCACGCGCAGTTGCAGGCCGGTGTGAACAGCGCCGCGATCCTCGCGCCGCAACAAGGCGTGACCCGCGACCTCAAAGGCACCCCGACCGCGCTGGTCGTCGGCCCGGACAACAAGGTCGAACTGCGTCAGCTCAAGGCCAGCCGCACCGTCGGCAGCCAGTGGCTGATCGAAGACGGCCTGAAGGCCGGTGATCGTCTGATCACCGAAGGGCTGCAATTCGTCAAACCGGGTGTTGAGGTCAAAGCGACCGAAGCCACCAACGTCGGCAACAAGAACCCGGCCCCCGCTCAGGCAGCTGACAAAGCCGCCGGCGGCAAAGGGGAGTAATCCATGTCAAAATTTTTCATCGACCGTCCGATTTTCGCCTGGGTAATTGCCCTGGTGATCATGCTGGTCGGGGCACTTTCGATCCTGAAACTGCCGATCAACCAGTACCCGAGCATTGCGCCACCGGCCATTGCCATCTCCGTGACCTACCCGGGTGCTTCGGCACAGACGGTTCAGGACACCGTGGTGCAAGTGATCGAGCAGCAGCTCAACGGTATCGACAACCTGCGTTATGTGTCCTCGGAAAGTAACTCCGACGGCAGCATGACCATCACCGCGACCTTCGAGCAAGGCACCAACTCCGACACCGCGCAGGTCCAGGTCCAGAACAAGCTGAACCTGGCCACCCCGCTGCTGCCGCAGGAAGTGCAGCAACAGGGTATCCGCGTGACCAAGGCAGTGAAGAACTTCCTGCTGGTGATCGGTGTGGTGTCGCGTGACGGCAGCATGACCAAGGACGACCTGTCCAACTACATCGTGTCGAACATGCAGGACCCGATCTCGCGGACCGCCGGTGTCGGTGACTTCCAGGTCTTCGGTGCCCAGTACGCGATGCGTATCTGGCTCGACCCGGCCAAGTTGAACAACTTCAACCTGACCCCGGTCGACGTGAAAACCGCGATTGCGGCGCAGAACGTCCAGGTGTCGTCCGGTCAGCTCGGCGGCTTGCCTGCCGTGCAGGGCCAGCAACTGAACGCCACGATCATCGGCAAGACCCGTCTGCAGACCGCCGAGCAGTTCAAAGAGATTCTGCTCAAGGTCAACAAGGACGGCTCGCAGGTTCGCCTGAAAGATGTCGCCGACGTCGGCCTGGGTGGCGAGAACTATGCGATCAGCGCCCAGTTCAACGGCAGCCCGGCTTCCGGTCTGGCGGTGAAACTGGCCAACGGTGCCAACGCTCTCGACACCGCCAAGGCACTGCGCAAGACGATTGACGACCTCAAGCCGTTCTTCCCGCAAGGCATGGAAGTGGTGTTCCCGTACGACACCACGCCGGTGGTGACCGAGTCGATCAAAGGCGTGGTTCACACCCTGGTCGAAGCGATTGCGCTGGTGTTCCTGGTGATGTTCCTGTTCCTGCAGAACTTCCGCGCCACCGTCATCACCACGATGACCGTGCCGGTGGTATTGCTCGGTACGTTCGGCATCCTCGCGGCGGCCGGTTTCAGCATCAACACCCTGACCATGTTCGGTATGGTACTGGCCATCGGCTTGCTGGTGGACGACGCCATCGTCGTGGTGGAAAACGTCGAGCGGGTGATGAGCGAAGAAGGCTTGTCACCGAAGGAAGCGACCAAGAAATCCATGGGCCAGATCCAGGGCGCCCTGGTTGGTATCGCCCTCGTTCTGTCGGCGGTATTGCTGCCAATGGCGTTCTTCAGCGGCTCCACCGGTGTGATCTACAAGCAGTTCTCGATCACCATCGTGTCGGCCATGGCGTTGTCGGTACTGGTCGCGCTGATCTTCACCCCGGCGCTGTGCGCCACCATGCTCAAGGCAATTCCGCACGGTGAGCACGGCGCACCGAAAAAAGGTTTCTTCGGCTGGTTCAACCGCAACTTCGATCGTGGCGTCAACAGCTACGAGCGCGGTGTCGGCAACATGCTGTCGCGCAAGGCGCCGTACCTGCTGGCCTACCTGCTGATCGTGGTCGGCATGATCTGGCTGTTCACCCGCATTCCGACCGCGTTCCTGCCGGAAGAAGACCAGGGCGTTCTGTTCGCCCAGGTGCAGACGCCAGCCGGCTCCAGTGCCCAGCGCACTCAGGTGGTGGTGGATGAAATGCGTGAATTTTTGCTGCGTCCGACCAAGGACGGCGGTGAAGGCGACGCAGTAGCCTCGGTGTTCACCGTGACCGGCTTCAACTTCGCCGGCCGTGGCCAGAGCTCGGGTATGGCGTTCATCATGCTCAAGCCGTGGGACGAACGTAACGCCGACAACAGCGTGTTCAAACTCGCCGCCCGCGCCCAGCAGCACTTCTTCAGCTTCCGCGATGCGATGGTGTTCGCCTTCGCCCCGCCGGCCGTACTGGAGCTGGGTAACGCCACCGGTTTCGACGTGTTCCTGCAGGACCGCGCCGGTATCGGTCACGAGAAGTTGATGGCTGCACGCAACCAGTTCCTCGGCATGGCCGCGCAGAGCAAGGTGCTCACGCAGGTCCGTCCGAACGGTCTGAACGACGAACCGCAATTCCAGCTGGAAATCGATGACGAGAAGGCCAGTGCCCTGGGCATCACCATCTCCGACATCAACAACACCCTGTCGATTGCATTGGGCAGTAGCTACGTCAACGACTTCATCGACCGTGGTCGGGTGAAGAAGGTGTACGTGCAGGGCCGGCCAGACTCGCGCATGAGCCCGGAAGATCTGAAGAAGTGGTACGTGCGCAACGCCAGCGGCACCATGGTTCCGTTCTCCGCGTTCGCCAAGGGCGAGTGGATCTACGGTTCGCCGAAGCTGGCGCGTTACAACGGCGTTGAAGCGGTCGAGATCCTCGGTGCCCCGGCTCCGGGCTACTCCACCGGTGAAGCGATGGCCGAAGTCGAGGCGATTGCCAAGAAACTGCCGGCCGGCGTGGGTATCTCGTGGACCGGTCTGTCGTACGAAGAACGACTGTCCGGCTCGCAGGCTCCGGCGCTGTACGCCCTGTCGCTGCTGATGGTGTTCCTGTGTCTGGCGGCGCTGTATGAAAGCTGGTCGATTCCGATCGCGGTCATGCTCGTGGTACCGCTGGGGATCATCGGTGCGCTGATGGCCACCAGCCTGCGCGGTCTGTCGAACGACGTGTACTTCCAGGTGGGTCTGTTGACGACCATTGGTCTTGCGGCTAAAAACGCCATTCTGATCGTCGAGTTCGCCAAGGAATTGCACGAGCAGGGACGCAGTCTGCGCGATGCGGCCATCGAAGCCTGCCGCATGCGTCTGCGACCGATCATCATGACGTCGCTGGCCTTCGTCCTCGGTGTTGTACCGTTGGCTATCTCCACCGGCGCAGGCTCGGGCAGTCAACACGCGATCGGTACCGGCGTGATTGGCGGTATGCTCACCGCAACGATCCTGGCGATTTTCTGGGTTCCACTGTTCTTCGTCACTGTGTCGTCCATGGGTCAGCGCAAAAACGCCGGCAAGGATGACACCATAGAAACTCCTAAAGAGGCTGGCCAATGAGCAAGTCGCTACTCTCCATCGCAGTTGCCGCCTTCGTGCTGAGCGGTTGCTCGCTGATACCGGATTATCAGCAGCCTGAAGCACCGGTGGCCGCGCAATTCCCGCAGGGCCCGGCGTACTCGCCGGCCCAGGCACCGGCGCAGGCCGCTGCCGAACAGGGCTGGAAGCAGTTTTTCCATGACCCTGCCCTGCAGCAGCTGATCCAGGTCGCCCTGGAAAACAACCGCGACCTGCGTGTCGCGGCGCTGAACATCGACGCCTATGCGGCTCAATACCGCATCCAGCGCGCCGACCTGTTCCCGGCCGTGTCGGCCAATGCCAGCGGCAGCCGTCAGCGGGTTCCGGCCCGTGCGTCGCAGACCGGTGAAGCGGCCATCAGCAGTTCCTACTCCGCTACCGTCGGCATCAGCGCCTACGAACTCGACCTGTTCGGTCGGGTTCGCAGCCTGAGCGAACAAGCGCTGCAACAATACTTCGCCACCGAAGAAGCGCGCCGCAGCACCCAGATCAGCCTGGTGGCCAGCGTGGCCAACGCCTACCTGACCTGGCAGGCCGACAAGGAACTGCTGAAGCTGACTCAGGACACCCTCGGCGCCTTCGAGGAAAGCTACAAGCTGACCAGCCGCAGCAACGAAGTCGGTGTGGCTTCGGCACTGGACCTGGCGCAGTCGCGCACCTCGGTTGAAAACGCCCGGGCACAACTGGCGCGTTACACCCGCCAAGTCGCCCAAGACGAAAACAGCCTGACCCTGCTGCTCGGCACCGGCGTGCCGGCCAACCTGCAAGCGGCCAAACCGCTGTCGGATGACCTGCTGGCCGACGTGCCGGCCGGCTTGCCGTCGGATCTGCTGCAACGTCGTCCGGACATCCTTCAGGCCGAGTACAACCTGAAGGCGGCCAACGCCAACATCGGCGCGGCCCGTGCAGCGTTCTTCCCGAGCATCAGCCTGACCGCCAACGCGGGCAGCCTGAGCCCGGACCTGTCCGGCCTGTTCAAGGGCGGTTCGGGCACGTGGCTGTTCCAGCCGCAGATCAACCTGCCGATCTTCAACGCCGGCAGCCTGCGCGCCAGCCTCGACTACGCCAAGATCCAGAAGGACATTGGCGTGGCGAACTACGAGAAGTCCATTCAAACGGCCTTCCAGGAAGTCGCCGACGGCTTGGCCGCACGCCAGACCTACACCGAGCAATTGCAAGCCCAGCGTGACTTCGTTCAGGCCAACCAGGATTACTACCGCCTGGCCGAGCGTCGCTATCGCATCGGTGTCGACAGCAACCTGACCTTCCTCGATGCCCAGCGTCAGCTGTTCAGCGCGCAACAATCGCTGATCACCGACCGCCTCGCGCAGCTGACCAGTGCGGTCAACCTGTACAAGGCCCTCGGCGGTGGCTGGAATGCGCAGACCGCGCAGAACGAACCGCTCAAGGAAGAAGCGCCGAAGATGAAGTTGTTCTGATCATCCGCTGAACACAAGAAGCCCGCCGATTTGGCGGGCTTTTTGTTGCCTGCCAATCTTGCGTTCGATAATCGCCCGAATTCCACTTTCGCCGATTGAATCGCCTCGCCCGCGCCCCGCACCATTCGAGCCACAAAACCAATAACAACAGGTTCGACACCATGCTCCCGCGCCCTGCTCCATCCGGCTGATCGCCGCCGCTTCGCCCCCTGATTCCATTGAATTCCTGCGCCTCAGAAACGGCCGCAGCGCCCCCGTTCGCCCAAAAAAACAAGAGAGACCCCAGCCCATGACAACGTCCCCTGCGCCCTACGCACTTCCCGGCCTGATCGCCCTCGCCCTGGCCGGCGTCGCGCTGCCCGCTGCGGCTGAAGAAGCCGGTTTCATCGAAGGGGCCAAGGTCAACCTGAACCTGCGCAACTTCTACATCAACCGCAACTTCACCAACCCGACCAAGGCTCAGGGCAAGGCTGAAGAGTGGACGCAGAACTTCATCCTCGACGCCAAGTCCGGTTTCACCCAGGGCACCGTCGGGTTCGGCATGGATGTGCTGGGGTTGTACTCGGTGAAGCTCGATGGCGGCAAAGGCACCGGCGGCACCCAGGCATTGCCGCTGGATCATGACGGGCGCCCGGCGGACACCTTCGGCCGCACCAACGTGGCGTTCAAGGCCAGGCTGTCGCAGACCGAAGTGAAGGTCGGCGAATGGATGCCGGTGCTGCCGATCCTGCGTTCGGACGACGGCCGCTCGCTGCCGCAGACCTTTCGCGGCGGCCAGATCACCTCGAAGGAAATCGACGGCCTGACCCTCTACGGCGGCCAGTTCCGCGCCAACAGCCCCCGTGACGACAGCAGCATGAGCGACATGTCGATGACCGGCAAAGCCGCGTTCACCTCCGATCGCTTCAACTTCCAGGGCGGCGAATACGTGTTCAACGACAAGCGCACCCAGATCGGTCTGTGGAACGCCGAACTCAAGGACATCTACAGCCAGCAATACGTCAACCTGATCCACAGCCAGCCAATCGGTGACTGGACCCTGGGCGCCAACCTCGGTTTCTTCTACGGCAAGGACGACGGCAGTGCCCGCGCCGGCGACCTCGATAACAAGACCTGGTCGGGCATGTTCTCCGCGCGATACGGCGGCAACACCTTCTACGTCGGCCTGCAAAAACTCACCGGCGACAGCGCCTGGATGCGGGTCAACGGCACCAGCGGCGGAACGCTCGCCAACGACAGCTACAACTCAAGCTACGACAACGCGCAGGAACGTTCCTGGCAACTGCGCCACGACTACAACTTCGCCGCCCTCGGCGTGCCCGGCCTGACCCTGATGAACCGCTACATCAGCGGCGACAACGTGCACACCGGGACCATCACCGACGGCAAGGAATGGGGCCGCGAATCGGAACTGGGCTACACCGTGCAAAGCGGTGCGCTCAAGGATCTGAACGTCAGGTGGCGCAACTCGACCATGCGTCGTGACTTCAGCAACAACGAGTTCGACGAAAACCGCCTGATCGTCAGCTATCCGATCAGCCTGCTCTAGGGCGCTGCACCATCCGTCAGGATTAATGGCACGGCGCCAGCCGACGCGTAGAGTGGATCCACCTGAAGGACTCAGGTGCTCCACCCTCTTCGCTTCCGTTATCTGTGGATGTCGGTCCCCAGGACTTGGCCAGGTTGTCATCGGAAGACCCTGCTGATCACCGGAGGACGACCTCATGATCACCCGACTCAACCCCGCTCCCGTCGACAAAGACTGGGATGCCAGGGCGTACGAGCAGTTTTCCCGTCTCAGGCAACAACCGGTCGATGAACTGCTCGGCCGCGTCGAGCTGGACAATCCTCAACGCATTTATGACCTCGGTTGCGGCACCGGGATTGCCACGAAGGTTCTGGCCAATCGCTGGCCCCGGGCGCTTCTCAAAGGCATCGACAGTTCGAAAGACATGCTTCAGGTCGCCCGTTGTCTGCCGATCAAGGCGCGCTGGCAACACGCCGAACTGCGGCACTGGAAACCCCGCAAGCCAGCCGACCTGTTGTTCGCCGCGGCCGTGCTGCATTTCATCGATGACCATCGAACGCTATTGCCGGGATTGCTTCGCCACCTCAACCCCGGTGGCTGCCTGGCCGCACACATGCCGGACTGGCGCGATGCGCTGTGGTACCGGCTGATGCTCGACACCCTCGACGATGCCGGACCCTGCGGTCGCCCCATCGGCACTGCGCAGTTGCGCCAGCGCATGGCCGCGCGCCCGTTGTTGTCGCTGGAGGATTACTACCGATTGCTCGCGCCGCTGACCCGGTCGCTGGATATCTGGGAAACAGAGCAATTGCAGGTGGTCGACGGCAAGTCGCCGGTTTATGACTGGGTGAAGGTGTCGGCGCTGCGGCCGGTGATGCAGGGACTGACGTCAGAGCAACAGGCGCGCTTCATTTACCACTACCTGATGCGGGTGCACGCGCATTATCCGCAGGAAAAAAACGGCCATACGTTGTTTGCGTTCAAGCGGATTTTCATTGTCGCCAAGGTTTGAATCGGCGCGGCAAATACCGCCATCGCTAGCAGGCTAGCTCCCACAATGGACCGCATTTCACTGTGGGAGCTAGCCTGCTAGCGATGGCGTCCGCTCAGTCGCCGTCAATCCCGGGATTCGACACCCAGCTCATCCCACACCGATTCGGCCAGATGAAACGTCGCATTCGCCGCCGGAATCCCGCAGTAGATCGCGCTCTGCATGATCACTTCCTTGATCTCGCCGCGGCTCACGCCATTGTTGGCCGCCGCCCGCAGGTGCAACTTGAGCTCACCCTCGCGGTTCATGCCGATCAGCATGGCGATAGTGATCAGGCTGCGGGTGTGGCGTGGCAGGCCCGGGCGGGTCCAGATGTCGCCCCAGGCGTGACGGGTGATCATCTCCTGGAATTCCGAATTGAACTCGGTCAGCGTGGTCAGGCTGCGATCGACGTGAGCGTCGCCGAGCACCGCGCGGCGCACTTGCATGCCGTCGTCGTAACGTTGTTTCTCGTCCACGGAAATCCCCTCAATCGGCCAGCAAAAAGGTCAGCACGCGGTCGCTGAACGCGTCGCCGGCCTGAACGTTGGAAAGGTGCGCCGCATAGAACTCGGCGTACTCGGCGCCGCGCACATGCTCCTGAATGAAATGCCCGCCGGACGGTGGCGTCACCGCATCTTCGGTACCGGCGATCACCAGCAGCGGCGCCTTGATCGACGACAACTGCTCACGGAAATCCGCATCGCGCACCGCCCCGCAGTTGGCGGCGTAACCTTCAGGATTGGTCGCGGCCAGCATGTCGGTGATCTGCTTGGCCGCTGCCGGATTGGCGGCGGAAAAATCCGGAGTAAACCAGCGGGCAATCGATGCATCACGCAACGCGACCATCGCCGCCGGGCCGTCGCGCAGCACGGTTTCGATGCGCGGATTCCACACCGACGGATCGCCGATTTTCGCCGCCGTGTTGCAGACGATCAGTTTGTTCAACCGCTGGCCGGCGTTGATCCCCAGCCACTGGCCGATCAACCCGCCCATCGACAGACCGCAGAAATGCGCGCGCTCGATATGCAGCGCATCCAGCAGCGCCAGCACGTCGCGGCCCAGTTGCTCGATGCTGTAAGGGCCCGGCGTCACCAGCGACTGGCCGTGCCCGCGCGTATCAAAGCGCAGCACGCGAAAATGTTCGGTGAAGGCCGGCATCTGCACGTCCCACATGTGCAGGTCGGTGCCCAGCGAGTTCGACAGCACCAGCACCGGCGCATCGACCGGGCCTTCCAATGTGTAATGCAGTTCGCCATCGGCGAGTTGAACGAAAGCCACAGCCCTCTCCTTTCAGTCAGACAATGCGTTGTGTTCGGCCACCGCACGCTCGACCCAGACCTGCGCCTGACCGAGGTAATGGGCGGGATCGAGCAGATGATCCAGTTCGGTTGCGCTCAGTTCGGCGGTCACCTGCGGTTCGTCACCGAGGACCGCACGCAGGTGGCGCTGTTCGGCCACCGCTCGCTTGCAGCATTGTTCGAGCAGATGATGCGCGGTGTCGCGGCCGACCCGTTGTGCGAGCACGATGCTCACTGCTTCGGCCAGCACCAGACCTTGAGTCAGTTCCAGGTTGCGGGCCATGCGCGCGGCATCGACCTCCAGACCGTCGGCCAGCAGCCGCGCCTGTTGCAGCGCGCCCGACACCAGGCAGCAGATCTCCGGCAGGGTTTCCCATTCGGCGTGCCACAAACCGAGGCTGCGTTCATGTTCCTGGGGCATGGCGCTGAACAGCGTCGAGACCAGCCCCGGCACGCGGGTCGCCGCGCCGATCAACACCGCCGCGCCCACCGGATTGCGCTTGTGCGGCATGGTCGAGGAACCGCCCTTGCCCGGCGCCGATGGCTCGAACACTTCCGCCGCTTCGGTCTGCATCAACAGACTGATGTCGCGGCCGAATTTGCCGAGGCTGCCGGCGATCAGCCCGAGCACAGCACCAAACTCGACGATGCGATCACGCTGGGTGTGCCATGGTTGTTCCGGCAGGGTCAGTTGCAGTTCTTCGGCCAGTGCATGGGCGATCGGCAATGCCTGTTCGCCGAGCGCCGCAAGGGTGCCGGACGCGCCGCCGAATTGCAGCACCAGCAGTCGCGGCTTGAGCTCGCGTAGGCGTTGACGGCTGCGAGTCACGGCACCGAGCCAACCGGCGATCTTCATGCCGAGCGTCACCGGCGTCGCGTGTTGCAGCCAGGTACGCCCGGCCAGCGGCGTCGCGGCGTGGCGCTGCGCCTGAATGGCGAGGGCGTCGGCCAGTTGCGCCAGCTCCCCTTCAATCAGATCAAGCGCCTGACGCAATTGCAGCACCAGCCCGGAATCCATCACGTCCTGGCTGGTAGCGCCCAGATGCACGTAGCGCTCGGCTTCGGCATCGGTCGCGGCAATCTGCTTGCCCAAGGCCTTGACCAGCGGAATCGCCGAATTGCCGGCCGTGGCAATCGCCTCGCCCAGCGCTGCGAAATCAAACAGCCCGGCGCGGCAGGCGTTTTCGATCGACGCAACAGCATTCGCCGGAATCAACCCGACTCGCGCTTCGGCCCGGGCCAGCGCCGCTTCGAAGTCGAGCATCGCCTGCACCCGGCCCTGATCGCAGAACACGTCGCGCATATCGCGGGCAGTAAAGTAGGCATCGAACAATTGATTGCCCGGTCGCTGAGTCATAAACAGTCCTTGCCGGCGCGGGCCGGTGTGGCCCGCGCGCTTCGGTTTAAAGGTCGTGGTGCAAATACTTCGCTTCTTTGGGCAGGCGCAGGCTGAACAGGAACGCCACGGCCATCATGATTGTGACATACCAGTAGAACGCGTTTTCCATCCCGCCGGCCTTGAGGCTCAGCGCGACGTATTCTGCCGAACCGCCGAAGATCGCGTTGGCCACCGCATAGGCCAGACCGACCCCGAGGGCGCGGACTTCCGGCGGGAACATCTCGGCTTTCACCAGACCGCTGATCGAGGTGTAGAAACTGACGATCGCCAGCGCCAAGGTGATCAGCACAAAGGCCAGGAACGGGCTGCCGACACTTTTCAGGCTGAGCAGGATCGGCACCGTGAACAGCGTGCCGAGGCCGCCAAACCAGAGCATCGAGTTACGCCGGCCGATCTTGTCGGCGAGCATGCCGAACAGCGGCTGCATGCACATGTACAGGAACAGCGCGCCGGTCATGATGTAGCTGGCGGTCTTGGCGTGCATGCCGGCGGTGTTCACCAGGTACTTCTGCATATACGTGGTGAAGGTGTAGAAAATCAGCGAGCCGCCGGCGGTGTAGCCGAGCACGGTGATGAACGCAGCCTTGTGGTCGCGGAACAGTGCGCGGATGCTGCCGGCGTCCTTGTTCTCGCGCATTTCCTTGCTGGTGGTTTCTTTCAGCGAACGGCGCAGGAACAGCGAAATCAGCGCGGCGGCCGCACCGACCACGAACGGAATCCGCCAGCCGTAGGCACGCAACTCTTCTTCGGTGAGGAACTGTTGCAGGATCACCACCAGCAGCACCGCCAGCAGTTGCCCGCCGATCAGGGTCACGTACTGGAACGAGGCGAAGAACCCGCGCTGGCCCTTGAGCGCGACTTCGCTCATGTAGGTCGCGGTGGTGCCGTACTCACCGCCCACCGACAGGCCTTGCAACAGACGCGCGAACAACAGCAGCAGCGGCGCCCAGACGCCGATGTCCTTGTAGGTCGGCAGACAGGCGATCAGCAACGAGCCGAAGCACATCATCAGGATCGAGATCAGCATCGAGTTCTTGCGCCCGTGCTTGTCCGCCACCCGGCCGAAAATCCAGCCGCCGATCGGTCGCATCAGGAACCCGGCGGCGAAAACGCCTGCCGTGTTGACCAGCTGCACCGTGGGGTTGTCGGAGGGGAAGAACGCCGGGGCGAAATAGATCGCGCAGAAGGCGTAGACGTAGAAGTCGAACCATTCGACGAGGTTGCCGGACGACGCGCCGACAATGGCGAAGATGCGCTTGCTGCGCTCTTCACCGGTGTAATGGGAGGTGAGGGTTGTCATTGTTTTTCACTCGATAGGGACAGTGAGAGTCTAGACACACTTTGCAACAGCCCCGTTCCACATTGGATCAGCAACACGGACCTCAGATCGTTCCCACGCTCTGCGTGGGAATGCATACCGTGACGCTCCGCGTCACAGTGGACGCAGAGCGTCCATGGCGGCATTCCCACGCGGAGCGTGGGAACGATCACTACTCTGCGCGGGAACGATCGGTGTTCTTTCAATAATCGAAGAACACGGTTTCCGCATCAGTGCCCTGCAGAATCACATTCCACTGATAAACCCCCGCCGCATCCGGCTTCGCCAGCAACGTATCGCGGCGTTCGGCCGGTACGCATTCGAGCAGCGGATCGTTGACGTTCGCCGGATCGCCTTCGAAGTAGATCCGCGTCAGCAAGTGCTTCACCAGACCGCGCGCGAACACCAGCACCACCAGGTGCGGCGCCTGGGTCGAGCCTTTCAGGCCTTCGACCGTGCCCGGCTTGATGGTGGTGAAACGGAAGCGCCCTTCGGCGTCCACCGGCACCCGACCGAAACCTTCGAAATTCGGATCAAGCGGTTTGGCCTGCTCGTCTTCCGGGTGATCGTATTTGCCGGCGGCGTTGGCCTGCCAGACTTCGAGCATGGCGTCGTTGACGACATCGCCGTTGCCGTCCACCACTTGCCCGGTGATCGCCACGCGCTGGCCGAGGGTCAGTTCGTTGGCGAGGTTTTCACGGTTCAGCCAGGTCAGGCCGATGTGGTAATACGGCCCGACGGTGTGGGACGTGGTCGCAGTCAGGGTCATCTCATTTCTCCATCGGCGTGGCTTCGCGGCCGCGCAGCACGATGTCCCAGCGATAAGCGAGGGCGTAGGACGGAATGGTTTTTTCCAGATCGAAAGCGGCGATCAGGCGTTCCTTGGCCGAGGTGTCCGGCACGCAGTTGTAGATCGGGTCGTAGGCCAGCAGCGGGTCGCCCGGGAAATACATTTGCGTGACCAGGCGCGTCAGGATGCTCGGCCCGAACAGCGAGAAATGCACGTGCGCCGGGCGCCAGGCGTTGTGGTGGTTGCCCCACGGATAGGCGCCGGGCTTGATGGTCTGGAACTGATACCAGCCGTCGGCGTCGGTCACGGTGCGGCCGGTGCCGGTGAAGTTCGGATCCAGCGGTGCGTCGTGCAGGTCACGGGCATGGTTGTAGCGACCGGCGGCGTTGGCCTGCCAGATCTCCACCAGAATCCCCGGCACCGGCAGACCGTCTTCGTCGAGCACACGCCCGTGAATGATGATCCGCTCGCCGAGCGGTTCACCCTGATGCTGGGCGGTCAGATCGTTGTCGGTATCGGCCACTCGCTCGGCGCCGATGGTCGGGCCGGTGATTTCCGACAGCGAATGCGGCAGAAACACCAACGGCTTGGACGGCGAGCGCAGATTGGTGGATTGATAGGTCGGATGCAGGTACGGCGGCTGGGTGCCTTCCTGCGGGCGGCGGTAACCAGGCTTGTCAGTCATTTCGCTTTCCTCTGTTCTTTTTCGTCACGGCTTGCGTCAGACGCGTTCGATGGCCAGGGCCAGACCCTGGCCGACACCGACGCACATGGTCGCCAGACCTTTCTTGCCACCGGTCTTTTCCAGCTGATGCAGGGCGGTCAGCACCAGACGTGCGCCGCTCATGCCCAACGGGTGACCGAGGGCAATCGCGCCGCCGTTCGGGTTGACCTGGGCCGCGTCGTCCGCCAGCCCCAGCTCACGCAGCACCGCCAGACCCTGGCTGGCAAACGCTTCGTTGAGTTCGATCACATCGAAATCGCTGACCGCCACGCCGAGGCGTTCAGTGAGTTTGCGCACCGCCGGCACCGGGCCGATGCCCATCACCCGTGGCGCAACCCCGGCACTGGCCATCCCGAGCACTTTGGCGCGGGCGGTCAGACCGTGTTTTTTCACCGCTTCGGCCGAGGCCAGAATCAGCGCGGCGGCACCGTCGTTGACACCCGAAGCGTTGCCGGCGGTGACGGTCTTGTCCGGGCCGTTGACCGGTTTCAGTTTGGTCAGGGCTTCAAGCGTGGTGTCGGCGCGTGGGTGTTCGTCCTGGCTGACCACGGTTTCACCCTTCTTGTGGGCGATCCGCACTTCGACGATTTCCTCGGCGAAGTAGCCGGCAGCCTGAGCAGCGGCAGTACGTTGCTGACTGCGCAGGGCGAAAGCGTCCTGATCCTCGCGGGAAATTTC
Source organism: Pseudomonas sp. B21-021 (assembly GCF_024749205.1). Lineage (NCBI taxonomy): Bacteria > Pseudomonadati > Pseudomonadota > Gammaproteobacteria > Pseudomonadales > Pseudomonadaceae > Pseudomonas > Pseudomonas sp. B21-021. The sequence continues at coordinate 1,472,475 of NZ_CP087192.1, read as the reverse complement.
GTAATCGTCGGCGACGTTGTCGGCGGTCTGCGGCATCGCGTCGACGCCGTACTGGGCCTTCATCAACGGGTTGATGAAACGCCAGCCGATGGTGGTGTCTTCCAGCTTCATGTTGCGCGAAAACGCCGCATCAGCCTTGCCCATCACGAACGGCGCGCGGGACATCGACTCGACACCGCCGGCAATCGCCAGCTCCATTTCGCCGCTGGCGATGGCGCGGAACGCCGTGCCGATGGCGTCCATACCCGACGCGCAAAGGCGATTGAGGGTGACACCCGGAACGCTCTCCGGCAGACCGGCCAGTAACAGCGCCATGCGCGCGACATTGCGATTGTCTTCGCCGGCCTGGTTGGCGCAGCCGAGGAATACTTCGTCGATAGAGCTCCAGTCCACCGATGGGTTGCGCTCCATCAAGGCCTTGATCGGCACAGCGGCCAGGTCGTCGGCGCGAACTGCCGCCAGACCGCCACCGAAACGACCGATCGGGGTACGGATCGCATCGCAGATATAAACGTCGCGCATCATGCTTCTCCCGGTGCCTGGCCGTGGGCCGCTGCGGTACGGGCTTCGAGATCGCGCAGCGCGGTCAGCTCGACTTCGGTCGGCTCGGCAGTCGTGGCCACGCTGTCGGCAAAACGGATCGCCCAACCTGTGGCGGCGACCACTTGCTCGCGGGTCACGCCCGGGTGCAGTGCGGTGACCACAAATTCATGGGTGCCCTCTTCCGGCTCCATGATGCACAGGTCGGTGATGATCCCGACCGGCCCGGCGCCCGGCAGGCCCAGACGTTTGCGCGAATCGCCGCCCTCGCCATGTCCGACCGAAGTAATGAAATCGAGCTTGTCGACAAACGAACGTGCCGACTGTTTAAGGATGATCAGCACGCTTTTAGCGGAGCCGGCGATCTCCGGCGCGCCACCGGCACCCGGCAGACGCACTTTCGGCTGGTGATAGTCGCCGACCACGGTGGTGTTGATGTTGCCGAAACGGTCGACCTGGGCTGCGCCGAGGAAACCGACGTCGATGCGTCCGCCCTGCAGCCAGTAGCGAAAAATCTCACCGGTCGGCACGACGGTGTCAGCGGTTTCCGCCAGTTCGCCATCACCGATAGACAGTGGCAATACGCTGGGTTTCGCGCCGATCGGGCCCGACTCGTAGATCAGCACCACGTCCGGCGACGAGGTCAGGCGCGCCAGGTTGGCGGCTTTCGACGGCAGGCCGATGCCGACGAAGCACACCGAGCCGTTCTTCAGGCGACGGGCAGCGGCGACGGTCATCATTTCATTGGTGGTGTAAGTCATTACTTGGCCTCCGAAGCAGCGGCCAACTTGGCCTGGAACTCGCTGAAGTCAGCGCAGCCATGGATGTATTCATTGATCCACGCGGTAAACGTCTCACGGTCGCGGGCGATCGGATCCCACGCCTGATAGAAGCGATTGTCACGCTCGGTGTAACCGTGGGCGTAGGACGGATGCGCGCCACCGGGTACGTGGCAGACAGCGCTCAAGGCCCAGGTCGGCAGCACGCAGGCGTTCATCGGGGCGTTGAGGTTGTCGACGATTTCTTCGACGGTGACGATGCAACGCTTGGCGGCCAGTGCGGCTTCTTTCTGCACACCGAGGATGCCCCACAGCAGCACGTTGCCCTGACGGTCGGCCTTCTGGGCGTGGATCACGGTCACGTCCGGACGCACCGACGGCACCGCCGCCAGCACTTCACCGGTGAACGGGCACGTTACGGATTTGATCAGCGGGTTGACCTTCGGCAGGTCGGAACCGGCGTAGGCCCGCAGTACCGCGAATGGCAGGCCGGAGGCGCCGGCGACGTAGGCATTGGCCAGGTCGGCGTGACTGTGTTCTTCGATTTCCAGCGCATGCGGCCATTGCTTCTCGACCGCGTCGCGCAGACGGTGCAGCGAACCCACGCCAGGGTTGCCGCCCCAGGAGAAGATCAGCTTGCGTGCACAGCCGGCGCCGATCAGTTGGTCGTAGATCAGGTCAGGCGTCATCCGCACCAGGGTCAGATCTTTCTTGCCCTGACGAATGATTTCATGACCCGCCGCCGTAGGGATCAGGTGAGTGAAGCCTTCGAGCGCGACGGTGTCACCGTCGTTGACGAATTGCTTCACCGCGTCGTGCAGCGAAAGGATCTCAGCCATGGAGCGGGCTCCTGTTTTTGTAATGAATCGCCAGTGATAAAAAGGCGCGAGGTTCTGCGCCGGAGTCACTGAAGATTAAGCCGCTGATTTTCGCCAAACAATCCGATAATCGACTGAGTGTTCGTTTATCGAACAGATTGTTATCTGCCTAATGATCACTCCCGCACCGCGTGCGGGAGTGATGGACGTGGATATCAGGTCGCGTCCGCGTGACTGACCAGGCCCTTGATCACCACCGCTGCCGTGGCCAGCCCGGCCGGGATCACCAGCGCTGTCAGCACCTGTTCGAAATTCCACCCCAGGCCCAACAGGGTCGCGCCCATCCACGCCCCGAGAATCGCGCCGAACCGGCCGATCCCGAGCATCCACGAGACACCGGTCGCCCGGCCCTGCGTCGGATAAAACCGCGCTGCCAGCGACGGCATCGCCGATTGCGCGCCGTTGACGCACATGCCCGCCACCAGCACCAGCGTCGCCAGCAGCGTGATGTTGCCCAGGCTCTGCCCCACCGCGTAGGCAAACACTCCGGCCAGCAGGTAGAAAATGCCGATCACCTTGTGCGGATTGAAGCGGTCCATCGCCCAGCCTACGCCGACCGCGCTCAACACCCCGCCGAACTGGAACAGCGCGCCGATAAACGCCGCCTGCTCCATGCTCGCGCCGCTGTCACGCATCAGGGTCGGCAGCCAGCTGGTCAGCAGGTAAACGATCACCAGGCCCATGAAGTAGGTCAGCCACAGCAGCAACGTGCCGACGCTGTAGGTGCCCGAGAAAATCACCGCGAACACATTGCGCGCTTTGACGGTTTTCTGTTCCGGCACGCTGAAACTCGCGGCCTGAGCGACGGTGGCAGGGTCAATGGGCGCGAGAGTCTCGCGCACTTTGTCGGTGCCGCGATTGCGCACCACCAGATAACGCGCCGATTCCGGCAGCCAGAGCAGCAACACCACGGTGAGGATCAGCGGCAGGATCCCGCCGATCAACAGCAGACTGTGCCAGCCGAATGCAGGGATCAGCTTGGCCGAGATGAATCCACCGCCGGCCATGCCGAGGTTGAAGCCGCAGAACATGCTGGTCACCAGAAGCGATTTCTTGCGCTCCGGGGTGTATTCCGACAGCAGCGTGGTGGCATTCGGCATGCCGGCGCCCAGCCCCAGGCCGGTGAGAAAACGCAGCACCAGCAGTTGATCGACGTTGGTGGCGTAGGCCGAAGCCAGGCTGAAAGCACCGAACAGAAAAACCGCGCCGACCAGTACGACTTTTCGCCCGAAGCGGTCAGCCAACGGCCCGGAGCCCAGCGCGCCGAAGACCATGCCGATCAGCGCGGCACTCATCACCGGGCCAAGGCTGGCGCGGTCGATGCCCCAGTCCTGGGACAGGGCCGGCGCGATAAAACCCATGGCCGCGGTGTCGAGGCCATCGAGGAACACAATCAGGAAACACAGGATCACCACTCGCCATTGATAGCGCGAGATCGGTTGGGCATTGATGAAGGACTGCACGTCGAGGCAGTGACCTACAGCGGACTGAGGCTGGTTCATTATTTTTATTCCACGCAAGAAAACGCAGTCGAACGGCGGCCGGCCAGAGAGCGGCACGGTCACAACTATATAAGGAAGGAATCAGGCGTTGCGCTAATACCGGCAACAGGAACGGGAGCGGCGACAGTCGGGGAACGTGCGCATGGGAAGTTGCCTCTTGTCATTATTATGGGAGTCGACAATCCGGCGGGCTCATTCACATTCGCGCCGGATGACGCTGCCGCGACATTAATGATCCGGGGGTTTTAGCGTCAATTCGATAAACGCAACTCTGTGCGTTTATCGAACAGCTTCATCAGGCAAACAACTGCGCACTGAGGTCGCGGCTGGCGCTCAACAGGCCGGGCAGAAAGCGCTGCTCAAGCTCGGTGCGGCTGACGCGACCGGCGTGGGTGCTGACGTTGAGCGCGGCCACCACCTGGCCGGAAGCATCATAGACCGGCACGGCAATCGAACGCAGCCCTTGTTCCAGTTCCTGATCGACGATGCACCAGCCCTGCTGCCGCACTTCCTGCAAACATTCGAGCAAGGCGTCGGGGGTGTGGATGGTGCGGCTGGTCTTGGCGACCAGTTCGGCGTGGTCGAGATATTCGCGCAGCGACGTGTCGTCCAGCGCTGCCAGCAGGATCCGCCCCATGGACGTGCAGTACGCCGGCAAACGCCCGCCCACCGAGAGGTCCACCGAAATCAGACGCTGAGTGGTGGCCGATCGGGCGATGTAAAGAATGTCGTCGCCCTCCAGCGTGGCCATGTTGCAGGCCTCGTGCAGTTGCTCGCTCATGCGGTCGAGGTACGGCTGGGCCGAGACCGCCAGCGGCGTCGAAGACAGATAGGCGTGACCGAGGGTCAGCACTTTGGGCAGAAGCGAATAAGTGCGCCCGTCGGTGGTGGCGTAGCCGAGCTTGATCAGTGTGTGCAGGCAACGGCGCACGGCGGCGCGGGGAATTTCCGTGCGATGGCTGATCTGGGCGATGGTCAGGTGGCGCTTGCGCTCCTGAAACGCCTGCACCACCGCCAGGCCACGGGCCAGGGAGGTCATGAAATCCGGATCACCGGTCAGGGCCTGGATACGCTTGGCCGGCGAAGCGACGATCGGCGGCGCTACCGAGGTGAAGGAATTGCGCATTTGATCGTTCATGTCAGGTCCTTTTTTTCTTGTTCGGATCAACGGCTATACAAGCGGCTCGCCGGCGGATACACAAGCGACAGACCGCCAACACCGGGCGATTATCGAACCGTCGACCGATAATCGCAATCGCCCTCGCCTCCTCGGCCGGGCTGTGCAGGCCGGATTTGAACTTGGAACGCCGGTGCGGTTTAAGCGCCTTAGTTGTTCGACTAAATGGCGCCAGAAACCAAACACTGCGCAACAACGATGCAACTATTGATGAAAGTTGCACGTCACAAAACAATCACACATCCGGAACCGTTTTTAACTTGGCAAAGATAGTCAATCCCGATTCGGCCGCTATAATGCACCTCAGTGACACCGCGCTTTTATTTGCCGACGGTGCCACCCGCTGGCGCGATGTCCATCGCCGCCGGCCCCGGCCAGCGCCTGATGCTCATTACTCATGCACCGCCAGCGCGCTCGCTGAAACAGGAAACTGATGCTGCGTCAGTTTTAATCTGGTGCCGTAGCCGCCTGCAACATGGAAGTCCTGACCGTCTTCCCGACAACACCGCTGCCTGTCCGGGCGAGCGCTTGTTGGTGAACCGGTTAAATGATTCGTTGCAGTGCGTTCACCAGACATTTATCTCAACTCATACAGGTAGCACTGTGACGAAAGACGAACTGCGCGCGGAACTTGAGCGCCAGGAACAACGTTACAAGGAAGTTTACGGCGGGGAAGTCACCACCTACGCCGCCCAGCCCGAACCAGAACGCAAAGCCTGGCGTAAACGCCCTACCGTTCAGGATCAGGTCTTCCAGCAAGAACTGAAAAAAATGGAAGAGGAACTCAAAGCCGAAGAGCCTTGATGCCTTCCTTTGAGACTTTCGAGGGTAAGCGTACTCACCGGGCTACAAGCACGGTGGACTGACGATGCCTTGCGCGCCCGCTACCCGCGGGCAGCGGCCAACTCCCCTGTATTGCACAGGTCTGGAGCATGTCAGACGCGTTTCTCAGATATTTCATACAAGTTTCAGCCCCCTCCCGACAACCGGCCAATCCGCCGGCGCATCGCATTTTTCTCAATTGAATCAACACCTTGCAAAACCCTGTAAAAAGCTTGGGTAATGCACCTTGATACAAATTAATTTGGCGAAGACGCTTACCGATGAGCAGGTAGGGGATCGATTTCCAGTCTTTTCTGGCATAATCGCGCCCCCTTATGACCGGGTCAGAAAACCTTCATGATCGATTTATTCAGCGGACTGGATGCCTGGGTGCTTGTGAGCCTCCTGCTCGCCCTGACATTTGTCCTCGCCTTCGAGTTCATCAATGGATTTCATGACACCGCTAACGCGGTAGCCACTGTTATCTACACCAAAGCGATGCCGCCTCACCTGGCGGTGTTCTTCTCGGGCGTGTTCAACTTCCTCGGCGTATTGCTGGGCGGCGTTGGCGTGGCGTATGCCATCGTGCACCTGCTGCCGGTAGAACTGTTGATCAACGTAAACACCGGCCATGGTCTGGCAATGGTGTTCTCGCTGCTCGCCGCCGCGATCGCCTGGAACCTGGGCACCTGGTACTTCGGTATCCCGGCCTCCAGCTCGCACACGCTGATCGGTTCGATCCTCGGTGTCGGCCTGGCCAACGCCCTGATCAACGAAATTCCACTGGCTGACGGCGTCAACTGGCAGAAAGCGATCGATATCGGCGCCTCGCTGGTGTTCTCGCCGATGGCCGGATTCCTGATCGCCGCGCTGGTGCTGATCGGCCTGAAGTGGTGGCGCCCGCTGTCGAAGATGCACAAGACGCCGGAACAGCGCCGCAAGATCGACGACAAGAAGCACCCACCGTTCTGGAACCGCCTGGTCCTGGTGATCTCGGCCATGGCCGTGAGCTTCGTGCACGGCTCCAACGACGGCCAGAAAGGTATCGGCCTGATCATGCTGGTACTGATCGGTATCGTGCCTGCGCAGTTTGTACTCGACCTGAACAGCACCACCTACCAGATCGAACGTACTCGCGATGCGACCCTGCATCTGAGCCAGTTCTACAAGCGCAACGCCGACACCCTGGGCGAATTCCTGGCCCTGGGCAAAAGCGTGGAAGGCGACCTGCCGGAGAAATTCCGTTGCAACCCGCAACAGACCGAACCGACCATCGCCGCCCTCCTCGACACCCTCAAAGGTGTAGCGGACTACCACTCGCTGTCCTCGGAAAGCCGCATCGAAGTGCGTCGCTACCTGCTCTGCCTGGACGACACCGCGAAGAAAGTCAGCAAACTGCCAGGCCTGGCACCGCGTGAAAAGGCTGACCTGGACAAACTGCGCAAAGACCTGACCACCACCACCGAATACGCCCCGTTCTGGGTAATTCTGGCGGTCGCACTGGCCCTGGGCCTGGGCACCATGGTTGGCTGGAAACGCGTGGTACTGACCATCGGTGAGAAGATCGGCAAACAAGGCATGACCTACTCGCAAGGCATGTCGGCCCAGATCACCACCGCCAGCCTGATCGGCATGGCCAACATCTTCAGCCTGCCGGTGTCCACCACCCACGTCCTCTCCTCGGGCGTTGCCGGCACCATGGTCGCCAACAAAAGCGGCCTGCAAGGCGGCACGGTGAAAACCATCCTGCTGGCCTGGGTCCTGACCCTGCCAGCCACCGTGGCCCTGTCGGCCGGCCTGTTCTGGCTGGCATCGAAAGCGCTGGGTAGCTGATAGACCGCTGAAATGAAAAAGGCGTGATTCGAAAGGATCACGCCTTTTTTGTTGCCTTCAGAAATGGGACGCGGAGCGTCCCGGGCTGCATTCCCACGCAGAGCGTGGGAACGATCAAGCTGTTAGCTTCCGCTTCCCACCACTCACCACGATGAGCGTTAGCTCGAGTACCGCTCTTGACGTGCCGGCCCCATCGGAAGGCTGAGTGGAGGGATTTATCCGGGGGTGGGCGCGTAGCGCCGTTTGGCGGAGCCAAACACATCGAGAGGAGGTGCAGCGAAGCAAACCGTAGGCGATGCCCCCGGATGAATCCCGGAACGAAGGAACGCCGAGCCTAAGCGAGGCGCCGAACGCAGGGGCCAAGCCCTTTGGTTACTTTGGGGCGTTTGCCAAAGTGACCCGCCGTAAGGGCGGAACCATAAGCGGCAACACCCACAAAAACGGATATTCACAAAAAACACCCAAAGCATGGTCGGCCCAAAGGCCGCCAATACACAAAAAAAAGGGCAACCGAAGTTGCCCAAAATGCCTTGCGTGCTCATCAAACCCGGAAGAATCAAGGCTTCTTGCGCTTATTCGCATCCTTCCAGATAAAAAATCCAAACCCTGCAAAAAACAGAACCATCAGCCCCACAGTCAGGACCCCGGCAAACACCACGTTATCGAAAAACATGACTGGCCTCCTGGCCCCTGCTCTGCTGCGATGGAGCTAAGTTAACCAATCAGGCAGGCGCAGGAATTGACCGGGATCAATGCCGGTCACCATGGGGAGGAAAGGAAGGGAAATAACTGACCTGCATCAACGGATGCAGGGGAGATCAACGCTTTTTCGGTTTGTTTTTCGGCTTTTTCTTCGGTTTACCCAAAGGCATGGCCTGCTCGAAAGCCTGGCGTACTTCATTCAGGCGCTTCTCGTTGAGGTCATGAACCCGCTTGGCGCGTTCGGTGTTGAGGTCGATCAGCTTGTCGTCTTGGCTCATGGCGTTCGGTGCATCACTTGGACTGAATCACAACTGCCGGATCACCGACAGGACTGCGCCAATAATGCGGCCTGACGCAGGCGCTGACCAGCCACTGACCTAAACGCGCTACAACAATTCATGTACCGCCCACCGGATTTGCCCGCACAATCGGCGCCTCGCCCTGAACCCGAAGGATCTGCGCCGTGCCCCTGCATCAGGATCTGCCACCGCTGATGGCCTTGCGCGCCTTTGAGGCCGTGGCCCGCCATTTGAGTTTCATCAAGGCTGCCGATGAGCTGTCGGTGACCCAAAGCGCGATCAGCCATCAGGTGCACAAACTCGAAGAATTCCTCGATCAGCGACTGTTCGTGCGCCGCACCCGGGCGATCGATCTGACACCCGCCGGCGAACAATACTACCGGCAGATCGAGCCGGCCCTCGCCGCGATCGCCGCCGCCACCCACGACCTGCGCGGCGAGCGCCCCACCACCCTGCGCATCGGTCTGCTCGCCTCTTTCGCCACTTTATGGCTGGCGCCGCGTCTGGCGGATTTCAACGCGAAATACCCGAACATCCATGTCGAGCTGCTGCCCGCCGTGCAACTGGCCGATGTCGACGCCGGCGAGGTGGATCTGGCGATCCGCTACGGCAAGGGCGGCTGGCCGAAAGTCCAGGCCCGCCGGTTCATGGGCGAAACCCTGACGCCAGTCTGCAGCCCGGCCTTCAAGGCCAAAGGCGTGAACAACGGCCCCTTGCTGATGGCCAAGTCGCACCAGCCGTTCGAATGGATCGACTGGCAGCAACACAGCGGCATCGATCTGGCTCATGTGCCCAGCGTCATGCTCCACGACTACAACATCGTCGTCGAAGCAGCCGTCGCCGGTCAGAGCATTGCCATGGGTCGCCAGCGAATGATCGAACGGCGGATCAAGGAAGGCGCGCTGGTGCCGGCCTTCGACACGCCGCCAATGCTCGGCGAGATCGGTTATTGGCTGGTCACCCCGCAACGCCCACAAACTCCGGCTGCGCAAAGTTTCTGCGAGTGGCTGGAGGAAACCGCGAACGCATGAGTTTTTTGGATGCGTCGGATTAAATCTATCCGTTTGTCGCCCTTCGCTCGCATCAACATGCTGAAGCCCTCACTCAGGAGGACTTCCCATGACCGATTCCCTCAGCCAACGCGTTCAACAACTCGGCTTGCGCCTGCCCGAACCGAGCCAGCCGATCGCCAATTACGTCAACCATGTGGTCAGCCAGAATCAGCTGTTCATCTCCGGGCAGATTCCATTACTCGACGGAAAACCTGCGTTCATCGGGCGATTGGGCGAAGCGATCTCCGACGAAGAAGGGGCCAACGCCGCTGAACTGGCTGCCTTGGGCCTGCTCGCCCAGTTGAGCCATGCGCTGGGCGATGACCTGTCGAAACTGGTGCGCATCCTGCGCCTCGGGGTTTTCGTGGCCGCCACACCGGACTTCAAGGCTCAGGGCGTCGTCGCCAACGGCGCCTCGAACCTGCTGGTCAACGCCCTCGGCGACAAGGGCCGGCACGTGCGCACCGCGGTCGGTGTGGCGAGCCTGCCGGCCGGCGTCGCGGTGGAAATCGACGCGATCTTCGAGCTCAAACCGTGAACATCGACGACCTCTCGCGCCTGCGCGCCGCCACGCCCGGCTGCGCTCAGGTGGTCCACTTCAACCACGCCGGCGCCTCGTTGCCGAGTCAGGCGACCCTCGACGCGGTGATCGAACAGTTGCAACGCGAAGCGCTCGGCGGGCCGATGGAAGTGGCGAACAACCGGGTACAGGAACGCGCGCGCATCGCGGCCGCCACCTTGTTCAACGCCCAGCCCGAGGACATAGCCTTCGCCAGCAGCGGCTCGGCGGCCTGGAGCCAGGCGTTCAACGCGCTGGGGCCGTGGCAGCCCGGCGAGCGGATTCTGGTGGGGCGCCATGAATGGGCCGGCAATCTGGCGTGCATCGCCGAAGCGGTGAAGGCCGGCGCGCGGCTCGAAGTGATTCCTTGTGACGCCCATGGCGCGGTCGACCCGCAAGCCTTGGCGCAGATGATCGACAGCCAGGTACGCCTGATCGCCCTGACCTGGCTGCCGGCCAACGGCGGCCTGATCAACCCCGCCGCGCAGATCGGCAGTGTGGCGCGGCGCCACGGCATCCCTTATTTCATCGACGCCGGTCAGGCGCTGGGCCAGTTGCCTTGCGATGTTCAAGACTTGCAGTGCGACGTGCTCAAGGGTGCCGGGCGCAAATTCCTGCGCGGGCCGCGCGGCACGGCGCTGATGTACATTCGGCCGCAATTCCTGCAACGGCTGCTCCCCGTGCAACGCGATGTATTGTCGGCGCCGTGGGACGGCAAAAGATTCACCCTGCGCGACGACGCGCGACGCTTTGAAACCAGTGAAGTGTCGCTGGCGTTACTGGCCGGGCTGGCCAATGCGCTGGAAGAGTACAACCGCCTCGGCGCGATCCCCGTCCGCCGGCGCATCGAACAACTGAGCAACGGATTGCGCCAACGCCTGAAGGCGATTCCTGGCCTCACGCTACGGGATCTCGGAGCGACCAATCAACAATCCGGGCTGATCGCCTTCACGCTTGAAGGCTGGGACAGTGTGGCGCTGAAGCAGACGTTGGCCGAACGAGGAATCAACATCGGCGCCAATGGCGTGGCCTACACGCCGCTGGACATGCAGGCGCGCGGGCTGACGAATATTGCGCGGGTGGCGGTGAGCTATTTGAACACGCAAGAGGAGATCGACGTGCTGCTGGAAAACCTGACGGAGCTGGCCGCCCGGCCTCAGATTTCGATATCGACCCAAAGCCCCTGACGCGGCTGATCTTCCATCAACGGAGCCACCGGCACGGTGTTGTCGGCATTCAGTTCGGTGCCCGGCACGGCGAGGTGCGCTTCGGGGTCGTCGTCGGCTTCGCGGCGACGGCGATCGCGTTCCTGCTGGCGGCGCTGCTCTTCGCGCAGCAGATAGCCGTCCTCTTCCGGATCGCGCTTTTGCAGGTCGATGGTGCTTTCGTTGGAGCTTTCCTGCACCGGCACCACAGGGGGAATGTCCGGTCGCTGGCGGATCGGATCCTGCTGGGAGGTGATCGGCACGGCGCTCAGGGGGAGCATCGGTGGCAGCATATGAAGGGTCTCCTGTCAGCAGGTTATCGGCGGCGCCAGGGGTGCCTTGAGCCATCGGTCGCAAACTTGTGACCGGTTTGGCACTCAAGGGTGCCGCAACATCCCGTAAAACCGATGCATGACCTAATCTTCCCTGCAATTGGCCGATTGCGGTTAAAAGCCGGGCCGAGGCTCCTTATCCTTTGGCCTCGGGCCCTCATTCCGTTAAGATAGCCCGCTTTTTCAAGGTGGGAGTCAGGCAGCATGGCGCAGCAGTATCAACCGGGGCAACGCTGGATCAGTGACAGCGAAGCAGAGCTTGGTTTAGGCACCGTTCTGGCACAGGACGGCCGCTTGTTGACCGTGCTTTACCCGGCCACTGGCGAGACTCGCCAGTACGCGCTACGGAATGCGCCCCTCACCCGCGTGCGGTTCTCGCCCGGCGATTCGATCACGCACTTCGAAGGCTGGAAGATGACTGTCCAGCAAGTCGACGACGTCGACGGCCTGATGGTCTATCACGGCCTCAACGCGCAGAACGAAGCGGTCACCCTGCCGGAAACCCAGCTGTCGAACTTCATTCAGTTCCGTCTGGCCAGCGACCGTCTGTTCGCCGGCCAGATCGACCCGCTGGCCTGGTTCTCCCTGCGTTATCACACCCTGGAACACACCAGCCGCCAGTTGCAGTCTTCGCTCTGGGGCCTGGGTGGCGTGCGCGCACAACCGATCGCCCACCAGTTGCACATTGCCCGTGAAGTCGCCGACCGCATCGCGCCGCGCGTATTGCTGGCGGACGAAGTAGGTCTGGGCAAGACCATCGAAGCCGGCCTGGTGATCCATCGCCAGTTGCTGTCGGGCCGCGCCAACCGCGTGCTGATCCTCGTACCGGAAAACCTCCAGCACCAGTGGCTGGTGGAAATGCGCCGCCGTTTCAACCTGCAGGTCGCGCTGTTCGACGAAGAACGCTTCATCGAAAGCGATGCCACCAACCCGTTCGAAGACACTCAGCTGGCCCTGGTGGCGCTGGAGTGGCTGGTCGACGACGAAAAGGCGCAAGACGCCCTGTTCGCTGCCGGCTGGGACCTGATGGTGGTCGACGAAGCCCACCACCTGGTGTGGCACGAAGAGAAAGTCAGCCCGGAATACTCGCTGGTTGAGCAACTGGCCGAAGTCATTCCCGGCGTATTGCTGCTCACTGCCACCCCGGAACAACTCGGCCAGGACAGCCACTTCGCCCGTCTGCGCCTGCTCGATCCGAACCGTTTCCATGACCTGGCCGCCTTCCGCGCCGAGAGCGAAAACTATCGCCCGGTGGCCGAAGCCGTTCAGGAGCTGCTGGACAAGGGTCGCCTGTCGCCGGCCGCGCACAAGACCATCCACGGTTTCCTCGGCAACGAAGGTGAAGCCCTGCTCACCGCCGTCAACGATGGCGACACCGAAGCCAGCGCCCGCCTCGTGCGTGAACTGCTCGACCGCCACGGCACCGGCCGCGTGCTGTTCCGTAACACCCGCGCCGCCGTGCAGGGTTTCCCGGAGCGCAAACTGCACCCGTACCCGCTGCCGTGCCCGGACGAATACCTCGAACTGCCGCTGGGCGAACACGCCGAGCTGTACCCGGAAGTCAGCTTCCAGGCCCAGCCGGACGCCAGCGAAGAAGAACGCTGGTGGAAATTCGACCCGCGCGTCGAGTGGCTGATCGACCAGCTGAAAATGCTCAAGCGCACCAAAGTGCTGGTGATCTGCGCCCATGCCGAAACCGCGATGGACCTGGAAGACGCTCTGCGAGTGCGCTCCGGCATCCCGGCCACGGTGTTCCACGAAGGCATGAACATCCTCGAGCGTGACCGCGCCGCCGCCTACTTCGCCGACGAAGAGTTCGGCGCGCAGGTGCTGATCTGCTCGGAAATCGGCAGTGAAGGTCGCAACTTCCAGTTCGCCCACCACCTGGTGCTGTTCGATCTGCCGTCGCACCCGGACCTGCTGGAACAACGGATCGGTCGTCTCGACCGGATCGGCCAGAAGCACATCATCGAACTGCACGTGCCGTACCTGGAAACCAGCCCGCAAGAGCGCCTGTTCCAGTGGTATCACGAAGCCCTGAACGCGTTCCTCAATACCTGCCCGACCGGCAACGCCTTGCAGCATCAGTTCGGCCCGCGCCTGCTGCCGCTGCTCGAAGAAGCCGACGACGGCGAGTGGCAAGCGCTGATCGACGAGGCGCGCACCGAGCGCGAGCGTCTGGAAGCCGAGCTGCACACCGGTCGCGACCGTCTGCTGGAACTCAACTCCGGCGGCGCCGGCGAAGGTGAAGCACTGGTCGAGGACATCCTCGAACAGGACGATCAGTTCGCCCTGCCGATCTACATGGAAACCCTGTTCGACGCGTTCGGCATCGACAGCGAAGACCATTCGGAAAACGCCCTGATCCTCAAGCCGAGCGAGAAGATGCTCGACGCCAGCTTCCCGCTGGGCGACGACGAAGGCGTGACCATCACCTACGACCGCAACCAGGCGCTGTCGCGCGAAGACATGCAGTTCATCACTTGGGAACACCCGATGGTGCAGGGCGGCATGGATCTGGTGCTGTCCGGTTCGATGGGCAACACCGCCGTCGCGCTGATCAAGAACAAGGCGCTCAAGCCAGGCACTGTTTTACTGGAACTGCTCTACGTCAGCGAAGTGGTTGCCCCGCGCTCGCTGCAACTGGGCCGTTACTTGCCGCCGGCCGCCCTGCGCTGCCTGCTCGATGCCAACGGCAACGACCTGTCGTCGCGCGTGGCGTTCGAAACCCTCAACGATCAACTGGAAAGCGTGCCGCGCGCCAGCGCCAACAAGTTCATCCAGGCCCAGCGCGATCAGCTGACGCCACGGATCAACGCCGGTGAAGACAAGATCACCCCGCGTCACGCCGAGCGCGTGGCCGAGGCCCGCCGCCGTCTGGCAGCCGACACCGACGAAGAACTGGCACGCCTGACCGCGTTGCAGGCGGTCAACCCGACCGTGCGCGACAGCGAACTGGACGCCCTGCGCAAGCAGCGTGAACAGGGTCTGGCGATGCTCGACAAGGCCGCGCTGCGACTGGAAGCGATCCGGGTGCTGGTGGCGGGCTAAACCGCCCTGCTCCATCGCCAAAAACGAAAAGGCCCGCAGCGATGCGGGCCTTTTTGTTTGCCTGATATTAATGCTGCGCGGCTGATTGCCTCTTCGCGAGCAAGCCCGCTCCCACAGTTGAGCCGGTTCCTTCAGGAGGAAATGCGGTCGAATGTGGGAGCGGGCTTGCTCGCGAAGGCGATTACGCAGTCACCGCTGCGCCCTCTGGCTCAACCACCGCAACCAGCCCTTCCTTCATCCGCTTCGCATCCCGCACAAAACAGCGCGAGGCGAGGAACAGGAACACCATGGTCAGGAACAGCGCCACCGGAATCAGGTACATCGCATCATGCAGCCCGACGGCCTTGAACGCTTCGGTCATCTGCTCGGCGCCCGCCGAGACCATCGCCGACTTGGCGAAGTGATCCGACAAACCACCAACTACCACCGGCCCCAGACCGCCGCCGAGCAAATACAAACCGGCAAAGAACAGCGCCATCGCCGTGGCCCGCAGGCGCGGCTCGACCACGTCCTGAATCGCCGTGTACACGCAGGTGTAGAAGTTGTAGGCGAACAGCCAGCCAACGCTGAACACTGCGACAAACACCCCGATCTCGATGCGCCCGGCATGCAGCGCCCACGCCGTGCACAGGGTCGAGATGATCAGGCTGAACGCGGCAAACAGCAGTCGCCCGTTGGCCACCCGCTGGTGAATCTTGTCGGCGATCCAGCCACCGAGGGTCAGACCGATCAGCCCGGTCACACCGACGATCACCCCGGTCGCCACCGCCGCTTCCTGCAACGGCATCAGGAAATAACGCTGCAGCATCGGCACCAGGAACGAGTTGCAGGCATAGGTCGCAAAGTTGAAGCACAGCCCGGCCATCACCAGCCACAGGAAGGTCGGCACGGCGAGGACGCGGCGAATCGGCCTGTCGACTTTCTCCTGGGACACCTGCACGGTTTCCGCCGCGCCGCGCTTGGGTTCCTTGATGAAGAACATGAACACCGCCAGCACCAGCCCCGGCACGGCGGCGATGAAGAACGGCGCGCGCCAGCTGTCGAACGCCTTGACCATCCAGCCGATGGTGAAGAAGGCCAGCAGCAGCCCCAGCGGCAGGCCGAGCATGAAAATGCCCATGGCCCGGGCCCGGCGGTGAGCGGGGAACAGGTCGCCGATCAGCGAGTTGGCGGCGGGCGCGTAACTGGCTTCACCGATGCCGATGCCCATGCGCACCAGCAGGAAACTCCAGAAACTGCCGACCAGACCGTTGACCGCCGTCAGCGCGCTCCAGGTCGCCAGGCCCCAGCCCATCAGTTTGCTGCGCGAACCAGTGTCGGCCATGCGCCCCAGTGGTAAGCCGGCAATCGCGTAGACCAGGGTGAACGCCGTGCCGACGATCCCCAACTGAAAGTCGCTGAGGTGCCATTCCATGCGGATCGGTTCGATGATGATCGCCGGAATGGTGCGGTCGAAGAAGTTGAACAGGTTGGCGAGGAACAGCAGGAACAGAATGCGCCAGGCATTCGCCGCTTGGGTCGAGTTCTGCATGGGTCCGTCTCTTTATTGTTATTAGGGCTTCACTGCCAACGCATCCGAGCCCGGAACCTGCAATCTAGTCACGCTCGTCGGGGCTGTCTGTGATCATTCGTCAGCCTGATGACGGGCCATGGCCGTGTAACGAAACGTAAGCCCTTGAAATGCTTCGAATCCCCCTAAAACCGGGGTTTTGCGGAAAAATCCGGCAATGAAAAAATACTTTCTCGCCCCCCTTCCCAACGCCGTGGCAAAGCCTAGAATGGCCGCCGGATCCGTCCGGATCCTGCCGATCAATCCCTTTGATACCCCCGCCCATGTCCGAAGTCAGTCCGTGTCTGAATTGCGGTGCCTGCTGTTCCCATTTTCGTGTTTCTTTTTTCTGGGGTGAATGCGCATCCTCCGGCGGGACCGTACCCGATGAACTGGTCACCCAGATCACGCCCAGCCGTGTCGCGATGATCGGCACCGACCGCAAGGCGCCGCGCTGCACTGCGTTGGAGGGCGAAGTCGGAAAGTCGGTGGCTTGCACGATCTACGACAAGCGTTCCAGCCCCTGCCGCGAGTTCGAGGCGTCGTGGGAAAACGGCGAACAGAACACCGACTGCGACAAGGCGCGGGCACGTTTCGGCCTGCCGCCGCTGCAACCGCACTGGAACGAAGTCGCCTGAGTTCAGGCGTTTCAACGCTTAGCGCCAAACGCTATGACGCTCATGCCAAAATCATTAGCGCCAATGTGCCACTACCGCTTGCACGCCAAAAACCGCCTCTATACTGCAAACATTCGCCTGCGTTGATGACGCAGTAAGGACGTACTCAGAGACGGGGCATGCTATGGAGTGGCTTGGGTTGCAGTTTGTTGCCGAGCAGCCGGAGAGCGGGCAGGTCATCCTCAATTGCACTCACAATCCCCTGTTGGTGCTGGTGGCTTATCTGGTCGCCTGCGCCGCGAGTTTCGCTACCCTCGACATGGCCGAACGGGTCGTCCACGCTGAAGAACCCGGCTCGCAACGACTGTGGCGCTGGATCGGCGCAACCTGCCTGGCCGGCGGTATCTGGGCCATGCACTTCATCAGCATGCTGGCGTTCCAGGCGCCGATCGACATCCAGTACGACCTGCCCGTGACCCTGTTTTCCCTGGTGATCGCGTTACTGGCGTCCTGGCTGGCCATGCACACCCTCAGCCATCCGCAGCCGAGTCTGCTGCAATACCTCAAGACCGCCATCGTCATCGGCCTGGGCATCGCCGGCATGCACTACGTCGGCATGGCCGCCATCGAATCCGCCGCCACGGCTTACTACGAGCCCATCCTGTTCGTGTCATCGATTGTTATCGCCATCGGCGCCAGCTTCGCCGCGCTGTGGGTGGCCGGTTACTTGCGCGAAGGCAGCGGCCTGCACATCCAGCTGCTCAAATACCTGGCCGCGCTGATTCTCGGCGCCGGCATCCTCAGCATGCATTTCACCGGCATGGCGGCGCTGCAACTGGTGCTGCCCGAGGGGCAATTGCCGACATTGGCGTCGCAAACCGGTCACTTGCAGTTGGGCCTCACCGTCGCGCTGATCACGCTGCTGATTCTCGGCAGCGCCATCAGCGCCGCATTGGCCGACAAGAAGCTGCAGAACAAGGAGCACGATCTGCGTCGGGTCAACGCCCTGCTAAGCCAGCTCGATCAGGCGCGCATGTCGCTGCAGCACGTGGCCAACTACGACGCCCTGACCAACCTGATCAACCGGCGCGGCTTCAATCAGATCTTCGCTGAAAAACTCAGCCAGAAATCCAGCGAAGGCGGCATGCTGGCGGTGATGTTTCTCGACATCGACCACTTCAAACGCATCAACGACAGCCTCGGCCATGACGCCGGTGACGAACTGCTCAAGGTCATCGCCCAGCACATCAAAGGCTCGGTGCGCAGCCATGAAGACGTGGTCGCGCGGTTCGGCGGCGACGAGTTCTGCATCCTCATCGGCCTGCGCGACCGCGAAGAAGCGCGCAACCTGGCCCAGCGCATCATGGTCAAGATGAAGGAGCCGATCGAACTGGCCGGACGGCGCATGGTGATGACCACCAGCATCGGCATCAGCCTGTTTCCCGAGGACGGCTCCACTTGCGATGAACTGCTCAAGCACGCGGATCTGGCGCTGTACCAATCCAAGGGTGCAGGACGCAACGGCGTGCACTTCTTCGATTCCAACCTGAAGAACCGCGCCAGCCTCGAACTGCAACTGGAGGAAGAACTGCGCCACGCCCTGCGTCAGGAGAACGGTCTGCTGCTGTATTACCAGCCGATCTTCGAACTCAAGACCGGCAAGGTCACCAAGCTCGAAGCGCTGATCCGCTGGCAGCACCCGGTGCACGGCCTGCTCACCCCGGACCGGTTCATTGCCATCGCCGAAAACAACGGCCTGATTGCCGAACTCGACAACTGGGTCCTGCGCAAAGCCTGTGAAGACCTCGGCGAGCTGTCGCGCCATGGCTGTGAAGAACTGAAGATTGCCTGGAACTGCTCACCGCTGAATCTGGCCCGGGAAGAACTGGCCAATGAAATCGAGCATGCCCTGCGCAGCGCCGGGGTCGCCCCGGAACGGCTGGAACTGGAAGTCACCGAAAACGCCTTGATGGGCAACATCGCCAACACCCTGGTGTTGTTGCGACAGATCCGCGCCCTCGGCGTGTCACTGTCGATCGACGACTTCGGCACCGGTTATTCGTCGCTGGCCTATCTCAAGCGCCTGCCGCTCAACACCCTGAAAGTCGACCGCTCGTTCATCCTCGATATTCCCAAGGCCACCGCCGACATGGAGATCGTCCAGGCGATCATCGTCATGGCGCACACCCTGCACTTGCAGGTGGTTACCGAAGGCGTTGAAAGCCTGGAGCAATACGAATTCCTGGAGCGCTCGGGCTGCGACTTCATTCAGGGTTACCTGCTCAGCCGCCCGGTGCCACTGGCGGAACTGCGCCCGGTGCTGGAGGAAATCAACCAGCGCAAACACGCGCACACGGTCAATCCGCTGAGTCTGGCGCGCGGTACATTTGCACCAGTGTCGCTGGATCCTTCTGCAAAAAGCCTTGTGCCCCATGCAGGCGCATCAGTTGTGCGGCCAATCCGCTGATCGGCGTGGCCGAGCCGGTTTCCCGGGAAAACTTCACCGCGGTATCCAGATCCTTGAGCAGCGTGCGCACGTGCCACTTCACCGGCTCGAAACGGCTTTCGGCCATTTGCGGAGCGAGGATCTGCAACGGTTTGGAATCAGCGAAACCACCGGCCAAGGCCTCGGCGATCAGGCTGGCATCGACCCCGGCCTGCTCGGCCAGCGCCACCACTTCGGCGATCACCAAGGCATTGCAGGCGACGATCATCTGATTGCAGGCCTTGGTCACCTGACCGGCGCCGACGCCGCCCATGTGTGTGACGCGCTGCCCGAGTTCGAGCAATACCGGTCGCACGCGATCAAGATCCGCTGCATCACCGCCGACCATGATCGCCAGGCTGCCGGCCTCGGCCCCGACCACCCCGCCGGACACCGGCGAATCCAGCCAGGCCATGCCTGTCTTGCCGGCCAGTTCGGCTGCCATCTCACGGGTAGCCGTCGGTTCGAGGCTGGAAAAATCCACCAGCAACTGACCGGGTTTCGCCCCTTCGGCCACGCCGGCCGGGCCGAACACCACCTCGCGCACCACCGCCGTGTCCGCCAGGCACAGCATCACCACATCAGCCTGTCCACAGAGTTCAGCGGGGCTCGCCACCTGCCGGGCGCCGGCCTCGACCAGCGGCGCGCACTTGGCCGGGTTGCGGTTCCACACGGTCAGCGGATAACCGGCGGCCAGCAAGCGGCGGCACATCGGCAGGCCCATCAGGCCGATTCCGGCAAACCCCAACGAAGGTCGCGTTGACATCATTTAGCCTCCTTTTGATTAAAGATCGCCGAATAATGGCCGATTCATCATCGATCAGGAAAGGATTCCCCCGCGCGACACTCAGGCAAAGTCCCTGACGCACGGGCAAAACACGCGCAGAAAAAAGACGCGAGATTCCCATTCCGTGAGGCTCGACGACAGCGGTCGTTGATCCAACCAGTCCAGGTATATGGCGCACAATGACTTCTAAAAACAATCCGGCCACTGCGGTATCCGATCTGACTCTGAGCCCTGCGGCGAACAGCCCTGCCCCGATGAAGCCATTGCCACCCTCGCGCCCGCTGGGCACCCAGCAATACCTGTACTTCACCGAAACCAATACCGACCGCATCCTCGACAACCTCGATGGCCTGCGTGACCTGGTGTTCCCGCGCCCGCCGCACCTGGAAGGCGACAACGAACAGCACAACGACCAGGAATTCCCGTCGGTGTGCCTGATCGGCCTCGGTCGCTGTGGCTCCAACATCGCCCTCGACGTGGCGGAATTGGTGTACAACGCGCGCAAGTTCTACCTCAACGAATTCAACAACGAGGATCGTCCATCGAGCGATCGTCGCCTGGCCGACAAGGGCTACAGCCCGGCCCAGTGGATCAAGACCAACCTGCGGATCGGACCGAACAAGGGCAGCAAACCGGTGTTCCTGGTGGAACCGCTGGTGATGCTCGGCGACCTCGACAAGGACATCGCCGGACGCATCCGTTTCTCGCGCAAGGGCGAAAAAAGCGGTTTCCTGCGCGACTACAGCAAGATGAAGATCATGGACTTGTCCGAAGTCCACGCCGGTGGCGCCGGTAACGCGCCGATCCTCGGCCAGTACCTGGCGAAGATCATCCTCAACAAGGACACCCAGCGTTTCTCCAGCCCTGACTGGAAAATGATCCACTCGTACCTGATCGACAGCTGCGGCATCAAGGCCAACCAGTCGCGGCTGTATTTCTCGATCTTCAGTGCCGGCGGCGGTACCGGTTCGGGCATGGCTTCGGAATTCGGTCTGGCCCAGCAGCACTCGTACATGAACAAGACGTTCGACACCAAGCCGATGGACGAACATGACGGCAAGAGCGGTCATTCGTTCGTGTTCGAACCGATCTTCACCAGCGGCATCTGCGTGCTGCCGAACATTTCCGACCACCGCAGCGAAATGTCCGAGGCGCTGCACATCAACGCCGGTCGCCTGCTGTGCAAATACCTCTCGGAAGAATGGGATTTCTCGTACAACTTCGCCAACGAAGACAGCAGCGAAGCCAGCGTCATGGGCCGTATCCGCCCATGGAACGCGATGATGCTGATCTCCAACGACATCATGCGTTACGCCGAAGAGAGCGATGACGGCAACATCCAGAACATTGATGTCAATGCGATGGAAAAGCACGCCAACCAGTACATCTCGCAGCAGATCTTCAACATTCTGACGGCCCAGGCGGTCACGACCGACTACGACCAGAACTATTTCCGTCGCGCCGGCATCGACATCGGCGAGACCATTCGCCTGGACGCCAACGACCTGTTCATGAGTCTGGCCGGCCCGGTGGCGATTGCCTACGCCGAATCCGTGGTGCCGGAAACCCCGCCGCCGAGCAGCGACAAGTTCAAGGTGTTCGACAAAGAGCCGCAGCGCCTGAACATCGACGACCTGTTCTTCCGTTCGATCGACCTGCCGCACTTCAACAAGGTGACCCAGGCCATCGAAGGCATCAGCCTGCTGCCGATCGAGTCCAAGCGCTATCGCGCGTCGCTGGAGCAGTACAAGAACTCCGGCTACGACGCGGCCGCGCTGCATGACCTGCACTTCTTCAAGAACTGCTCGTCGGTGGTCTCGATCGTTTCGCTGCCAAAAGACTACAAGCTGTCGTACATGGACCTGAACCGGTTGAAGACCCACCTCAACAGCCTGTTCCCCAACACCACGCTCAAGCGCTATGCGCTGGTGATCGGCGCCTCGGCCAACCTGTCGCTGACCACCCTGATCGCCAAGAGCCCGTGCCTGTCGGACGACTTCCTGACGCTGATCGTGGCGTTCATCAAGCGTTGCTTCGCCAAGACCCCGTACCGTTTCGACGAGACCCTGGACAACTCGATCCTCGACTTCATCATCAACGAAGAATTCGACGAAGACCGCATCGACGACCTGCTCAACGAATTCGAGAACCCGGCGAAGATCCTCGATACCAACTGGTACGCGATCAAGCCGATGTACGAGAAGAAGTACCGCGAGCTGATCAACGACAAAGATAAGTTTGTCTCGATCAACGACATTCGCCTGTCGCGCGATTGCGTGAAGAAGTCGATCAAGTACCTGCGCGAGATCTACCGTCACCGGATCGGCAAGACCAAGGTCATCTCGCTGAATAACCATACTGGCAAGTCTTACTCGGTCTGACACCAGACCGAGGCGCCCCCATCGCGAGCAGGCTCGCTCCCACAATGGAATGCATTTCCTGTGGGAGCGAGCCTGCTCGCGATAAGGCGCTCAAATTCCCGGTTTATTCAGCCTTCCCAACATCCCGAAACAATTAAGCAGCCGTTAGGCTGCTTACTAAACTGTGCCCGTTACGTTTACGTCACCGTTATGCCACCCACGCTTGTGGCATTTCTCTACGGCAATCGGCCATCACGCTACTCCGCTACACACTTTTTGCCGGCCGGCACTCGCACCAACAAGGTGCAACCCGTCAGGCTGCTGCCCTTTCCTGGACCAGGATCCACGGCCGGACCACCACCGCCCACATCTCTGGATCACGCTCAAAAATATCCAGCGCCCGCGTTTCAGACAGCTTGGCGACCTTCTCTTCGGCCAGCCAGGCAGCGACTTTCTCGCCCTGATCCGACGCCACGGCCTCGGCGACCGCGATCAAATCCAGGCCGGCGTCGACCCACAATAGGGCACCCTGGGCGTAGAAGCGCTCCAGCTCTTTCCAGGTAATAGATGCGGTTTCACCAAGCAGCTTGGCATAGAGGGTGCTAGGTTCTTGATTCATGGGACTGTCCGGAAAAGAAATCGGCGCGAATGATAACGTCGGTGGTCCGGCAGAAAAACCCGGTTGCAAAAGGCCGTACCGAACGAAAAGAGCAGGAACGCCAAGGAATGCTGATGATTGGGGTATAAGCCCTCTGAACGTCCCGCCGCAATTCTGTCTTTTTCTTTCATTTAAGCGACACCCTCAGGTTTTGCCCCCTGGCGCCAGCTTCCCAGGCCAACAACCGGCGCTCTACACTGTACCGGTACAGTTGCCGGGGGCTTTTCCGGAGGGTATCGCCTAGATATCTGTCCCGGTTCTGCTGCTACGGCGTCAGGACTCTAAAAAAATACAACAGTAAGAGTGGAGCACTATGACTAAGGCTACTAAGCAGATTTCCAAACTGTTTGCCGCTATGGTTCTGGCCGGGGTTGCCAGCCATTCGTTCGCAGCTGACACCATCAAGATCGGTATCGCCGGCCCTAAAACCGGTCCAGTAGCCCAGTACGGCGACATGCAGTTCAGTGGCGCGAAAATGGCCATCGAGCAGATCAACGCCAAAGGCGGCGTCGACGGCAAGAAGCTTGAAGCCGTTGAATACGATGACGCTTGCGATCCTAAACAAGCGGTAGCGGTTGCGAACAAGGTCGTCAACGACGGCGTCAAGTTCGTGGTCGGTCACCTGTGCTCCAGCTCCACCCAGCCTGCTTCGGACATCTACGAAGACGAAGGTGTGATCATGATCACCCCGGCTGCCACCAGCCCGGACATCACCAACCGTGGTTACAAAATGGTCTTCCGCACCATCGGTCTGGACAGCGCCCAGGGCCCTGCCGCCGGTAACTACATCGCCGATCACGTGAAGCCGAAAATCGTCGGCGTGCTGCACGACAAGCAGCAGTACGGTGAAGGCATCGCCACCGCCGTCAAATCCACCCTCGAGAAGAAAGGCACCAAGGTTGCCGTGTTCGAAGGCATCAACGCCGGCGACAAGGACTTCTCCGCGATCATCGCCAAGCTCAAGCAAGCCAACGTCGACTTCGTCTACTACGGCGGCTACCACCCGGAGCTGGGTCTGATCCTGCGTCAAGCCCAGGAAAAAGGCCTGAAAGCCAAGTTCATGGGTCCGGAAGGCGTGGGTAACGACTCGATCACCCAGATCGCCAAGGACGCGTCCGAAGGCCTGCTGGTGACCCTGCCGAAATCCTTCGACCAGGATCCGGCCAACGTGGCCCTGGCCGATGCATTCAAGGCCAAGAAAGAAGACCCGAGCGGTCCGTTCGTGTTCCCGGCCTACTCGGCGGTTGAACTGATTGCCCAAGGTATCACCGCAGCCAAGTCCGAAGACCCTGCCAAGGTGGCTGAAGCCATCCACGCCGGCACCTTCAAGACCCCGACCGGCGACCTGAGCTACGACGCCAAGGGCGACCTGAAGGACTTCAAATTCGTGGTTTACGAGTGGCACAACGGCAAACCTAAAACCGAAGTGTCGCCTCAGTAAGGCCCTGCCTGACTGACTGCCAATAAAGCCCACGGCGTGCCGTGGGCTTTGTTTTACGAATGTATTGGGCCGCGCTGGCGTGATCCGCCAGTCTCCCCACCTGAAAATCTCAAAACCGTCATCAGCGGTTCGCTGGCAAAACCCGGATTCGAAGTGGATAAAGATCCACGGGACCGGGCGGGAAAATGACTCCACCAGTGAAATGCGTATCAGGTTTTTAGGAGCGCTGTAATGCCTGACATCTATCACTTCTTCCAACAGCTGGTTAACGGCTTGAACGTTGGCAGCATGTATGCCCTGATCGCCATCGGCTACACGATGGTCTACGGCATCATTGGAATGATCAACTTCGCCCACGGCGAGGTGTACATGATCGGTTCCTACGTGGCGTTCATCGCCATCGCCGGGCTGACCATGATGGGACTCGAAAGCGTCCCGCTGTTGATGACCGTGGCGTTCATCGCCAGCATCGTCGTCACCAGCTCCTACGGTTACAGCATCGAACGCATTGCCTACCGCCCGTTGCGCGGCAGCAACCGTCTGATCCCGCTGATTTCCGCGATCGGTATGTCGATCTTCCTGCAGAACACGGTTCTGCTGGCGCAAGACTCCAAGGACAAAGCAATCCCCAACCTGATTCCGGGCAACTTCGCCTTCGGCCCAGGTGGCGCACATGAAGTGCTGATTTCCTACATGCAAATCGTGGTGTTCGTGGTGACCCTGATCGCCATGCTCGGCCTCACGCTGTTCATCTCCCGCTCTCGCCTGGGCCGCGCCTGCCGCGCCTGCGCCGAAGACATCAAGATGGCCAACCTGCTGGGCATCAACACCAACAACATCATCGCCCTGACCTTCGTCATCGGTGCTGCGCTGGCGGCCGTCGCGGCCGTGCTGCTGAGCATGCAATACGGCGTGATCAACCCGAACGCCGGTTTCCTCGTCGGCCTCAAGGCCTTCACCGCCGCTGTACTGGGCGGGATCGGCAGCATCCCCGGCGCCATGCTCGGCGGGCTGGTGCTCGGGGTGGCGGAAGCCTTTGGCGCCGATATCTTCGGCGACCAGTACAAGGACGTCGTGGCTTTCGGCTTGTTGGTTCTGGTGCTGTTGTTCCGTCCGACCGGCATTCTGGGCCGTCCGGAGGTTGAGAAAGTATGACTAGGAATCTTAAACAGGCGCTGTTCAGTGCCTTGCTGGTCTGGGCCGTGGCCTATCCGGTACTGGGTCTGAAACTGACCATCGTGGGTGTCAACCTGGAAGTGCACAACACCAGCCCGGCCATTCTGGCGACCATCGCCATCTGCTCGGTGCTGATGTTCCTGCGGGTGCTGTTCAACCAGCAGATCAGCAAGGCGTGGCGTTCGTCGCCAGGCATGCCGCTGATTCCGGCCAAGGCCAGCAACTTCCTGACCCTGCCGACCACCCAACGCTACTTCATCATCGCGCTGATCATCGGTGCGCTGGTGTGGCCGTTCTTCGGCTCCCGTGGCGCGGTGGACATCGCGACGCTGATCCTGATCTACGTGATGCTCGGCCTCGGTCTGAACATCGTGGTCGGTCTGGCCGGTCTGCTCGACCTGGGTTACGTCGGCTTCTACGCCGTCGGCGCCTACAGCTACGCGCTGCTGTCGCACTACTACGGCCTGAGCTTCTGGATCTGCCTGCCGATTGCCGGCCTGATGGCGGCGACGTTCGGCTTCCTGCTCGGCTTCCCGGTGTTGCGTCTGCGCGGCGACTACCTGGCGATCGTGACCCTGGGCTTCGGGGAAATCATCCGCCTGTTCCTGCGTAACCTGACCGACATCACCGGCGGCCCGAACGGCATCAGCAACATCGAGAAACCGACGTTCTTCGGCCTGACCTTCGAACGTAAAGCCGCAGAAGGGATGCAAACCTTCCACGAATATTTCGGCCTGCAGTACAACTCGATCAACAAGGTGATCTTCCTCTACCTGGTTGCCCTGTTGCTGGCGCTGGCGGCGCTGTTCGTGATCAACCGCCTGCTGCGCATGCCGATCGGCCGTGCGTGGGAAGCGCTGCGTGAAGACGAAATCGCCTGCCGTGCGCTGGGCCTCAACCCGACCGTGATCAAGCTCTCAGCGTTCACCCTCGGCGCGGCATTTGCCGGTTTCGCCGGCAGCTTCTTCGCCGCCCGTCAGGGTCTGGTGACGCCGGAGTCGTTCACCTTCATCGAGTCGGCGATCATCCTCGCCATCGTGGTGCTGGGTGGCATGGGCTCGCAGCTGGGCGTGATTCTCGCGGCCGTGGTGATGATCCTGCTGCCGGAAATGATGCGTGAGTTCAGTGAGTACCGCATGTTGATGTTCGGCGCCCTGATGGTGCTGATGATGATCTGGCGACCTCAAGGTCTGCTGCCCATGCAACGTCCTCACATGGAGCTGCGCAAATGAGCCGCGAGATCCTGAAAGTCGAAAATCTGAGCATGCGCTTCGGCGGCCTGCTGGCGGTCAACGGCGTGGCCCTGACCGTGAAGGAAAAACAGGTGGTGGCACTGATCGGGCCGAACGGCGCCGGCAAGACCACCGTGTTCAACTGCCTGACCGGTTTTTACCAGCCATCGGGCGGCAGCATCCTGCTGGACGGCGAGCCGATTCACGGCCTGCCGGGCCACAAGATCGCCCTCAAAGGCGTGGTGCGCACCTTCCAGAACGTGCGGTTGTTCAAGGACATGACGGCGGTCGAGAACCTGTTGATCGCCCAGCACCGTCACCTGAACACCAACTTCCTGTCCGGCCTGTTCAAGACCCCGGCGTTTCGCAAGAGCGAGCGCGAGGCCATGGAGTTCGCCGAGTACTGGCTGGAAAAGGTCAACCTGAAAGAGTTCGCCAACCGCCCCGCCGGCACCCTGGCCTACGGTCAGCAACGTCGCCTGGAAATCGCCCGCTGCATGATGACCCGTCCGCGGATCCTCATGCTCGACGAACCGGCCGCCGGCCTGAACCCGAAGGAAACCGAAGACCTCAAGGCGCTGATCAGCGTGCTGCGTGAAGAGCACAACGTGACCGTGCTGCTGATCGAACACGACATGAAACTGGTCATGAGCATTTCCGACCACATCGTCGTGATCAACCAGGGCACGCCTCTGGCCGACGGCACGCCGGAACAGATCCGCGACAATCCTGAAGTGATCAAAGCCTACCTGGGGGAAGCGTAAATGCTGCAGTTCGAAAACGTTTCCACCTTCTACGGCAAGATCCAGGCCCTGCACAGCGTCAACGTCGAAGTCCGCCAGGGCGAGATCGTGACTCTGATCGGCGCCAACGGTGCCGGCAAGTCCACGCTGCTGATGACGCTGTGCGGTTCGCCGCAGGCCCACAGCGGCAGCATCCGCTACATGGGTGAGGAACTGGTCGGCCAGGACTCGTCGCAGATCATGCGCAAGAGCATCGCCGTAGTGCCGGAAGGTCGTCGGGTGTTTGCCCGTCTGACCGTCGAAGAAAACCTGTCCATGGGCGGATTCTTCACCGACAAGGGCGACTATCAGGAACAGATGGACAAGGTTCTCGGACTTTTCCCACGCCTGAAAGAACGCTTCAACCAGCGCGGCGGCACCATGTCCGGCGGCGAACAGCAAATGCTCGCCATCGGCCGCGCGCTGATGAGCAAGCCGAAACTGCTGTTGCTCGACGAACCGTCGCTGGGCCTGGCACCGATCATCATCCAGCAGATCTTCGACATCATCGAACAGCTGCGCAAGGACGGTGTGACGGTGTTCCTGGTCGAGCAGAACGCCAACCAGGCGCTGAAAATCGCTGACCGTGCGTACGTTCTTGAGAACGGCCGGGTGGTGATGCAAGGCACCGGCGAAGCGCTGCTGACCGACCCGAAAGTGCGCGAGGCATACCTCGGCGGTTGATGGATCGCTTCAAACAAAAAACGGCCTCTGGGCCGTTTTTTTGTGCCCGGCAAAAAAACTTTATTGATCGCTGTAACGCATCGCCGAGTCGTTTCTCTAGTGGGGCAAGCAAGCGCAATCGCTTGTTCAAACCCAAGTTCAAACCGGAGAAACATCATGACTGCTACTACCCGCACCCTGTCCGCCACCGCCCTGGTTCTGGCCCTCGGTTCTGCTCTGAGCATCGCTGCCGTCTCCACCGCCCACGCCGCTGACGACAACATGGAAAAATGCTTCGGCGTGGCCATGAAAGGCAAGAACGATTGCGCCGCAGGCGCGGGCACCACCTGTGCCGGCACCGCGAAAATGGATCATCAGGCCAACGCCTGGAAACTGGTTCCAAAAGGCACCTGCGCCACCACCGAAAGCAAAACCTCGCCGACCGGTTTCGGTCAGCTCGAAGCGTTCAAAGCCAAGTCCTGATCCGGGAGCCGCCCGAGTGTCGATCATGATCACATCCTGCGACCATGCCTTGCGCCGCACTCGGGCAGCCCTCTCCGGGCTCCCGTCCCGTGCCGGGCTGGGGCTCAAGAGCGAGCACTTCAGCGAAGTGCTCGATTCACGTCCGGACATCGGTTTCTTCGAAGTCCACGCCGAAAACTACATGGTGGCCGGCGGCCCGTTTCATCATTTTCTGGGATTGATTCGCGAGGCGTATCCGCTGTCGCTGCATGGCGTCGGGCTGTCCATCGGTGCCGAAGGCCCGCTGGATGTCCAGCACCTCAAACGCCTGGCGGCGCTGATCGAGCGCTATCAACCGCACTCCTTTTCCGAACACCTGGCCTGGTCGAGCCACGGCCCGGTGTTTCTCAATGACTTGCTGCCCCTGGCGTACGACACGCCGACGCTGAACCGCGTCTGCGACCACATCGATCAGGTGCAAAACACCCTCAAGCGTCCGATGTTGCTGGAAAACCCGGCAACCTACCTGGCGTTCCAGCGCTCGACCATCGACGAAGCCGATTTCATCCGTGAAGTCATCCGGCGCACTGGCTGCGGTCTGTTGCTGGACGTGAACAATGTCTACGTCTCGTGCATCAACCATCAGCGCGATCCCCTGGCTTATCTCGACGCACTGCCGCTGCACGCGGTGGGCGAGATTCATCTGGCCGGGTTTGCCGAAGACTCCGACAGCCTCGGTGATCGCTTGCTGATCGACGATCACGGCGCGCCGATCGATCAAGCGGTCTGGTCGTTGTACCGGCAAGCGCTGGAACGCGTCGGCCCGGTGGCGACGCTGATCGAACGGGACAATCAGGTGCCGGCCTTCAACGTGCTGTTGACGGAAGCGCAGCAGGCCGATGAGCTGTTGCTGTGCGCGGGAGGTCGGCCGTGAGCACTCAAGCCGCGTTCAGCGCAGCGTTGCTCGATACCGACCTGCCCTGCCCCGACGGTTTGTGCAGTGCAAACGGTGCCGACCCGGCCAGCCGTTTCGCGGTGTACCGCAACAACGTGCAGGGTTCGCTGATCAATGCATTGGCCGACAGTTATCCCGTGGTCATGCAGTTGGTGGGGGACGAATTCTTCCGAGCCATGGCCGGCATTTTCGTGCACAGCCATCCGCCACACAGTCCGTTGATGAGCGACTACGGCAGCGGGCTGGCGGACTTCATCAGCGGCTTCGAACCTGCTGCGAGCGTTCCCTATCTGGCCGATGTCGCGAGCCTGGAACGCTTGCGCACGCTGGCCTATCACGCTGCCGATGCGTTGCCTGTGAGTCAGGAGCGGATTGCTGCTGTATTCGCAGATGCCGATGCGCTCAACGAACTGCGCATCGGCCTGCACCCTTCGCTGCATCTGCTCGATTCAAGCTTCGCCGTAGTGGACATCTGGGCCGCGCATCAGCACGACGCGACGCTGGCCGGGATCGATCTGCATAACGCCCAACACGCGTTGATCCTGCGCAATGGACTGGAAGTCGAGGTGTTCACCGTGGATCGCGGCGCCAGCCAGTTCATTCGCCAGCTCAAGGCCGGCCAGTCACTCACGCAGGCGCTGGAATCCGCTGGGACCTTCGACCTCAGCCAGACCCTCGCCCTGCTGATCAGTCGCCAAGTCATTACTCATTTGCACCCAAAGGTGTCGTCATGAACAGCCTCGTTGCCCGCGCCATCGCGCTGCTGGAAAAAATCCCTCACAGCCTGATCGCCTTCATCGCGCGATTTTCCATCGCCGCAGTGTTCTGGAAATCCGGGCAGATCAAGGTCGAAGGGCTGGCCGTCGACCTGATCGATGGCACCTTCGAGCTCGGCTGGCCGCGTCTGGCGGACTCGACGATTCCGCTGTTCAAGAGCGAGTACCACGTGCCGCTGCTGTCGCCGGAAATCGCCGCGCATCTGGCGGCGTTTGCCGAGCACTTCTTCCCGATCCTGATTCTGATTGGCTTCGCTACGCGTTTTTCGGCGCTGGCCTTGCTGGGCATGACCCTGACCATTCAGCTGTTCGTGTATCCGGATGCCTACCCGACCCACGGCACCTGGATGGCGGTGCTGCTGTACCTGATGGCGACCGGGCCGGGCAAAGTGTCGATCGATCACCTGATCGCCCGGCACTACAACCGGTCCAGCGCCTCGCCACTGAGTTTGAACCAGCCAATCAGGTAGTCCGCCAGCACCTGGGTACGTTTCGGTAGACCGCCCTGATACGGATGCACCAGGTACATCGGCATGCGCCGGGTCTGAAAATCCCGAAGGAGCCAGCGCAATCGGCCGTCAGCCAATTCCGCCTGCAATAGATAGGACGGCAGGCGAGCGATCCCGGCGCCGGCCAATGCGGCTTTCTTCAGCAGGTTGTAATGATTGCTGGCGAACGGTCCCGACACCCGCACCCGCAGCAGCTCGTGCTGCTGGTGATAAAGCCATTCCTCGCGACCGCTGTAGTGACTGTTGAGCAGGCAACGGTGTTCGGCCAATGCTTGCGGCGTCAGCGGTTCGCCAAAGCGCTCCAGATATTCAGGACTGGCACAGGTCATTTCCTGCCAGGCCAGCAGGGGCTTGGCCACCAGTCGCTCGTCATTGGCGACCTCGGTGCGGATCGCCAGATCGAAGCCGTCGCGGGACAGGTCGCGGTAGCTGTTGTTCAGCTCCAGTTCGATCTGCACCTCGGGGTATTTCTGCGAAAAGTCCAGCAGCAGGCCGTCGAAGAAAGTTTCCCCCAGCGACACCGGAACCGTCATACGCACCGGGCCGGCCATGTCGTCCTTCAATCGCGCCAATGCCTGACGCGCTCTTTCAACCTGGACTACAAGCGCCTGAGCCTGTGGCAACAACGCCGCACCGGCCGCCGTCAGGCTCAACCGACGCGTCGTGCGTTGCAGCAACACCATGGAAAACCGTGCCTCCAGCTGGCTGATGCGCTTGGACAACTGCCCCTTGCTGCAGCCCAATTGTTGCGCCGCCAGGGTAAAACTGCCGGCTTCGATCAAGACCGCGAACGCTGCCAGATCATCCATCTCGCTCATGGATTGTTTCCATTTGAAAACCAAAGGTTGCCCATTAGTGCGCTTATCCGCAGAAAAAACCACTCTAGACTGAAACCTCGTTCAATCACTTGAGGCAATCACGATGAAAATTCTGTTGATCGGCGCGGGCGGTACCATCGGTTCGGCCGTGGACAAAGAGCTGTCGCAGCGTCATGAAGTCATTCGTATCGGTCGCAGCAGCGGCGATTTCCAGGTGGATATCAGCGACAGCGCATCGATCCGCAAGCTGTTCGAACAGACCGGCAAGTTCGACGCACTGGTCTGCGCCGCTGGCAACGTGACCTTCGCCCCGCTGGGTGAAATGACCGAAGACAGCTTCGCCCTCGGCCTGAAAGACAAGTTGATGGGCCAGGTCAATCTGCTGCTGATCGGCCGTGAATTCGCCAACGACGGCGCATCGTTCACCTTCACCACCGGGGTGCTCAGCCACGATCCGATCCGCAGCGGCGCCTCGGCTGCACTGGTCAACGGCGCGCTCGACAGCTTCGTTCGAGCCGCCGCCATCGAGCTGCCACGCGGCCTGCGCGTGAACTCGATCAGCCCGACCGTGCTGGTCGAAGCCATGGGCAGCTACGCCCCGTACTTCCGTGGCTACAAGCCGGTTCCTGCGGCGGATGTGGCATTGGCCTACGCCAAAAGTGTCGAAGGCTTGCAGACAGGTCAGACATTTCACGTGGGCTAAACCCTTGTGATGAACGGTCAGCCTGCGTAACGTGGCGACACTTGTCTGGAGAGCCAAAGATGCGTGTTGCCCGTTCCCTGATCGTTGTTGCCCTGCTCCCGTTGTTTGCCGCGTGCCAGTTGTTCGATGGCGCGCGGGAAAGCGCCTCCCACGTCGGCCAGACGCGGATGCAGGGGCAACTGACCGCTGCCGACGGCAAACTGGTGTTCCAGGCCTGCGGCGAGCAGCGTCAATACGTGGTCAACGACATCGGCGGCACCAGCGTCCTGCAAGAGGCCGCCACCCTGGCCGATCAGCAGGGCAAGCTGTTCGCCGACGTGCGCGGGAAGATCGCCGGCGACCGCCTCGACCTGACCCAGCTTTATCGCGTCGAACGCTCCGGCACCGCCTGCGACGATCCCAACTTCAAACAGCTGATCCTGCGCGCCGCCGGCCATGGCCCGGAATGGAATGTAAAAGTCAGCGGCAAGGGCCTGGTCATCGACCGCGAAGGCCAGCCACCGCTCGCCGTGCCCTATGTCGAAGAGCAACTGGGCGACGGCCGTTTCAACCTCAGCAGCGAAGCCAACAACCAGCGCATCGAGCTGTGGGTGGCGCCGCAGCGCTGCATCGACAGCAGCACTGGCAGCGTGCAGCACATGAGCGCCGAGTTGCGTATCGACGGCAAGGTGCAGCGTGGTTGCGGGTATTTCGGCGGTTCGCGTAACGACTGATCGTTTTACCCTCACGGGATCCGGCCGTTGCGGCTTATAATCGCCGCCTTCAAACGCCCTGGCGCAGTTGTGCGCCCCGCGAACCGGATCCTGTCATGTTACGAATCACTGAACTCAAGCTGCCGATCGACCATCCCGACGAAGACCTGCGCGCTGCCATCGTGCAACGCCTGGGCATTGCCAGCGATGACCTGCTCGATTTCACCTTGTTCAAGCGCAGCTACGATGCGCGCAAAAAGTCCTCCGAACTGTGCTTCATCTACACCATCGACCTCGAAGTGCGCGACGAGGCCAAAGTGCTGGGCAAGTTCGCCGACGACCGTAACGTCAACGTCGCGCCGGATGTCAGCTACAAATTCGTCGGTCAGGCGCCCAGCGACCTGAGCCAGCGCCCGATCGTGGTCGGTTTCGGCCCGTGCGGGATCTTCGCCGGCCTGTTGCTGGCGCAGATGGGCTTCAAGCCGATCATCCTTGAGCGCGGCACCGAAGTGCGCCAGCGCACCAAGGACACCTGGGGCCTGTGGCGCAAAAGCGTGCTCAATCCCGAGTCCAACGTGCAGTTCGGCGAAGGCGGCGCGGGCACGTTCTCCGACGGCAAGCTGTACAGCCAGATCAAGGACCCGAAATTCCTCGGCCGCAAGGTGCTGCACGAATTCGTGAAGGCCGGCGCGCCGGAAGAAATCCTCTACGTCAGCAAACCGCACATCGGTACGTTCCGTCTGACCGGCATGGTCGAGACCATGCGTGAAGAGATCCGTGCACTGGGCGGTGAAGTACGCTTCCAGGAGCGCGTCACCGACGTGCTGATCGAAGACGGTCAACTGGTCGGCGTCGAGCTGGCCAGCGGCGAAACCCTGCATTCCAAACACGTGGTCCTGGCCCTCGGCCACAGTGCCCGCGACACCTTCCGCATGCTCCACAGCCGTGGCGTGTTCATGGAAGCCAAGCCGTTCTCGGTGGGCTTCCGGATCGAGCACCCGCAATCGCTGATCGACCGTGCGCGTCTGGGCAAGTACGCCGGCCACCCCAAGTTGGGAGCCGCCGACTACAAACTGGTGCACCACGCCAAGAACGGCCGTTCGGTCTACAGCTTCTGCATGTGCCCGGGCGGCACCGTGGTGGCGGCGACCTCCGAGCCGAACCGCGTGGTCACCAACGGCATGAGCCAGTACTCGCGTAACGAGCGCAACGCCAACTCCGGCATCGTCGTCGGCATCACCCCGGAAGTCGATTATCCGGGCGGCCCGCTGGCGGGGATCGAGTTGCAGGAACGTCTGGAGTCCCACGCCTTCATCCTCGGCGGCAGCGACTACAAGGCGCCGGCGCAACTGGTCGGCGACTTCATCAACGACATTCCTTCGACCGAACTGGGCGAAGTCGAGCCGTCGTACAAACCGGGCGTGGCACCGGGCGATCTGGCCCTGGCCTTGCCGGACTTCGCCATCGAAGCGATCCGCGAAGCACTGCCGGCGTTCGAGAAGCAGATTCGCGGTTATTCGCTGCACGATGCGGTGCTGACCGGCATCGAGACCCGCACCTCTTCGCCGCTGCGCATCACGCGTAACGAGACGCTGCAGAGCATGAACGTCAAAGGCCTGTTCCCGGCCGGTGAAGGCGCGGGTTATGCGGGCGGGATTCTGTCGGCGGGTGTCGATGGTATTCGCATCGCAGAAGCCGTGGCGCGTGACATTCTCGGTCTAGAGGCCTGACACCGCAAAATTGTGGGAGCGGGCTTGCTCGCGAATGCGGTGTTACATTCAACAATTATGTTGACTGATCCAAAGCATTCGCGAGCAAGCCCGCTCCCACATTAGGTTCCGGGTGTATCAAATATTGGCGCGCAGAACCGAGGTCGGCAGCGCCTTACCCTGCTCGGCACTCGCCGCTACGGCCGCTATCAATCCATCCAGCTCATAGCCCTGCGCCTTGAGCCACGCCTGATCGTAATACGTGTCCGCGTAGCGCTCGCCGCCATCGCACAGGATCGCCACGATCGAGCCCGACTCCCCCGCCGCTTTCATCTGCTGGGCCGCCATCAGCGCGCCGATCAGGTTGGTCCCACTCGAACCGCCCACATGGCGGCCCAGACGCTGCGCCAGGTAATGCATGGCCGCCAGCGACAAAGCATCCGGCACCTTGACCATCGCATCGATTACCTTCGGCAGGAACGACGCTTCTACCCGCGGCCGGCCGATGCCTTCGACGCGTGAACCGTGGTCCAGACGCAAACTCGCGTCGCCGGTCTGGTAAAAGTCGAAGAACACCGAACGCTCGGCATCGGCGCACAGCACGCGGGTGCAGTGCTGGCGATAACGCACGTAGCGACCGAGGGTCGCGGTGGTGCCGCCGGTGCCGGGACTGGAAATCAGCCAGGCCGGGCACGGGTGCTGCTCGTAACGCATCTGCTGGAAGATCGACTCGGCGATGTTGTTGTTCGCCCGCCAGTCGGTGGCCCGCTCGGCGTAGGTGAACTGGTCGATGAAGTGACCGTCGTGCTCGCGGGCCAGGCGTTCGGATTCGGCGTAGATCTGGGTCGGATCGGCTACCAGGTGACTCTGGCCACCGTAGAACGCGATCTGCGCAATTTTTTCCTTGGAGGTGGTCGCCGGCATCACCGCAATGAACGGCAGCCCGAGCATCCGCGCGAAGTACGCCTCGGAAATCGCCGTCGATCCGCTGGACGCCTCGATCACCGGCGCGCCGGGCTTGAGCCAGCCGTTACACAAGGCGTAGAGAAACAGCGAGCGGGCCAGCCGATGCTTGAGGCTGCCGGTCGGGTGACTGGACTCGTCCTTGAAGTACAACTCGATGCCTGGGAACCCCGGCAGCGGCAAGGGGATCAGGTGGGTGTCGGCGCTGCGCTGGAAGTCCGCTTCGATGATCCGGATGGCTTCGCGGGCCCACTGTCG
The DNA here is from genome assembly GCF_024749205.1 of Pseudomonas sp. B21-021. Taxonomy (NCBI): domain Bacteria; kingdom Pseudomonadati; phylum Pseudomonadota; class Gammaproteobacteria; order Pseudomonadales; family Pseudomonadaceae; genus Pseudomonas; species Pseudomonas sp. B21-021. Next base: position 1,436,149 of record NZ_CP087192.1, on the reverse strand, counting down.
GTTGTCGCTCATGGCTGTCGTTCTCGTTGAATCGGGCAGAAGTGCCTTCACAGGCTCAGCCCCCAAGCTTAGGAAAAATCCCACGGCACCGACAGATACAGCTGAGCTTCAATCCCTTGGGCAACTGCTAGGCTCTGCTGCATGTCGGCCTGGCGCCCTGTAACCACATATAACAAAAAAGAATATAACTTTTGTTTTAACAACTAACGGTACGGGTTAGGGTGTGCCACCTTTTGACTTTATCGATGGAGAGCGACCTTGCCTCTGCGTAGCACTTTCACGCGTTTCTTTCAGTTGGAAGCTGCCAGCGGTCTGTTACTGATCGCCGCGGCCATCCTGGCTCTAATCATCAACAACTCGCCGTTGTCGTGGTTGTACAGCGGCCTGCTCGACACCCCGGTGGTGGCGCAGATCGGCGCGTTGAAGATCGCCAAGCCCCTGCTGCTGTGGATCAACGACGGCCTGATGGCGCTGTTTTTCCTGCTGATCGGCCTGGAAGTGAAGCGCGAAGTCCTCGACGGTCAGCTGTCGAAACCGTCGCAGATCGTCCTGCCCGGCGCGGCGGCCATCGGCGGCATGCTGGTGCCGGCGCTGATCTACTGGTTCCTCAACCGCGACAATCCGGCCGCCCTCGACGGCTGGGCGATTCCGACCGCCACCGACATCGCCTTCGCCCTCGGCGTGCTGGCCTTGCTCGGCAAGCGAGTGCCGGTGTCGCTGAAGCTGTTCCTGATGACCCTGGCGATCATCGATGACCTCGGGGCCATCGTGATCATTGCAATCTTCTACTCCGGCGAGCTGTCGACCCTGTCGCTGGGCCTGGCGGCGGCGTGCATCGCGGCGCTGGTGGCGATGAACCGACTCGGCGTGGTCAAGCTCGGGCCGTACATGATCATTGGTCTGATCCTCTGGGTCTGCGTACTCAAGAGCGGCGTCCACGCGACGCTGGCCGGCGTGACCCTGGCATTCTGTATCCCGCTGCGCACCAGGAATGCCGAGCCTTCGCCGCTGCTGACCCTCGAACACGCGCTGCACCCGTGGGTCGCCTACGGCATTCTGCCGCTGTTCGCCTTCGCCAACGCCGGCCTGTCGTTGACCGGCGTGACCGCCGAAAGCTTCACCCACCACGTCCCGATGGGCATCGCCGTCGGCCTGCTGCTGGGCAAGACCATCGGCGTGTTCGGCCTGACCTGGCTCGCCGTCAAGACCGGCATCGCCGCCCTGCCCCAAGGCGCCAATTGGGGCCAGGTGCTGGGCGTGGCGATCCTCTGCGGGATCGGTTTCACCATGAGCCTGTTTGTCGGCTCCCTCGCCTTCGTGCCGGGCGCCAGTGAATACGCCGGGATGGACCGGATGGGCATTCTCACAGGTTCAGTGTTTGCGGCATTGATCGGTTATGCAGTGACATTGGCGGCGAGCAGAAAAGGATCCACACAAGGAAGTTAACACGCTCATTACGCGCCTCTCACTGGAAGGCCCAAGACTCAATGAAAGATTCACACACATGATTGGGCTCCAGAACCCTGCAAAGCATTGATAGTCTCCCGTTGGCGCTGCTCGCAGCGCTTAACCTGAGCCTTTCAAGTGTGCTATATCTCCTGTTGACAGCAGCGTCACCTCAGAATGTTTTTTCGGAGCCTTCCATGTCACGCAAAGCAGAAAAGCGCCCAATGACGGACAGTCAGATTGCCGTGCAGGAGTCTTATATTCCGGACATTGCCCTGAAAGCGTTCAACAACGCCTACAAAATGGCGCTTGCCAATGGGGCTGCTGTGCTTGTCGCCAAAGATGGTCAATTGTTTGAAGTTACAGAAAAATCTTCGGTTGCACTGCGCTCGATCGGCACCTATGGAAACCTGAAAAGCGGGACTCGCCTGCAAATCAGCAAACTGCCTAAACAGGTCGTTTCTTGAGCACACCGAGGGTACGTATATTCGCCGGACCAAATGGCTCAGGAAAAAGCACCTTTAATCGGCTGGTTCCTGCGCATCTATTGGGAAATTACATAAACCCGGATGATATAGAGCGTGCAATCAAAGACACTGGTTATTTTGATTTCACCACCTATCGCATCGAATCTCACAAAAATGACATTTTCGATTTTTTCCGCAACCACGCCCTGCTGAAAAAAGCTCCAGAGTCATTGGCAAAAATGGATTCGATTACGATTGAAGGTGACAGGCTCAGCTTCTCGGATACTCAGATCGACTCCTATGTAGCCTCCGCTCTTTCCGACTTCATACGGCGCTCTCTGATCAAAGAGAAAATCAGTTTTACGTTCGAAACCGTCATGTCCTCATCAGATAAAGTCGATTTGCTCTACGAAGCCCAGAGATCCGGGTACAGGGTTTACGTCTATTACGTTGCAACAGCCGACCCGGAAATCAATGTCGCCAGGGTTGCCTATCGCGTATCACAGGGTGGGCACAACGTTCCTCCTGAAAAGATACGAAAGCGTTATTGGAGGTCTCTGGCGCTCCTATCGGATGCAATCCTCACCTCGAACAGAGCCTATATCTTTGATAACTCCGACGAAGGTAGCGAAGGACTGACACAGGTTGCAGAGATCACAGACGGGGAGCTGATTGAAATCAAATCTGACGTACAGCCACCTTGGTTTAAAGAGTTCCTGCTCGATAAACTGATCTAGATCACAAGCCTACGACTTCTCTTAATGTCGGCCTTTATTCACGTCGAACAATCACCCACGCCTTTAAAGATACGTCCTACCCAATCGCATTCGTCTATCGCGATCACTGGTGAACACCAAACAAAAACCCCGACCAGTCACCTGATCGGGGTTTTCTTTTACCGCTTGTTCGCGATTAGTGCGAAACGCGGCTGGTGCCGCCAACAGTCGAAATCCGTACCCGCTCACCCACGCGGAATACTTCATTCTCCTGCACTTGCTGCACATAGGCACGCATGCTGCCGTCGTCTTCGCGCACGGTGATTTCAACGCCTTGAGTGCGGGTCAGGCCTTCTTCAGTGGCCGAACCGATCAGGCCGCCGGCCACGGCACCGATAACGGCTGCAACGATGCTGCCTTTGCCGCCGCCGATGGCGCTGCCGCCGACACCGCCCACCGCTGCACCGGCGAGGCCGCCGATCGGGGTCTTGGTGCCTTCGATTTTCACCGGACGCAGGGATTCGATGGTGCCCATGCGAATCGTCTGCACGCGACGCGCTTCGTCACGGGAGTAGGAGTCACCGGTCAGGCTCGACTGGCAGCCGGTCAGCAACATCGCCATCGTGGAAAAGGAAGCAACCAGCAGAACAGACTTACGCATAGCATCAACTCCAAAGGACAGGTATTCATTAAACTCCGCAGCTTGACGCCTGTCACGGCGTCGCCCGGATAAAGTTGCTTTCATTCAGGCCCGGTACAGGCGCCCGCGAACTCACCCAACAGTAGCGCCAAAATCCGTTTCCTGCGCCGCCGACCCAAGGATTTCCATGGATTACTTCATCATTGTCGTCACCACCGCCGCCGGTCTGTACTTCCACTGGTGGCTGTATGTGCGGATCAAACGCTGGATGGATCGCGACCTGGCCCTGTCACTGGCCGGCAAGGATGAAGGCAAACGCGCCTTCATGCTCGAACGGCTGAAGCAGGCTCAGGCGCAGAAGATCAAGCGCCGGGACCTGCCGAAGTGGCTTGAGGCCGCTGCGGCAGGCTATCCCGCTCGGTAGACTGTTTACGGTGCCAGACGTTCAAGAATCCAGTCGGCGCCCTGCACACGGTAGTTGAGGCGATCGTGCAGACGGCTGGCGCGGCCCTGCCAGAACTCGATGCGCTCGGGGAGCAAGCGGTAGCCACCCCAGTGTTCCGGGCAATCGGGCTGGGTGTTGGTGAAACGTTGCTCGGTGGCCTTGAGCAAGTCTTCCAGTTCACCCCGGCCGTTGATCACCCGGCTCTGCGGGGAGGCCCAAGCGCCGAGACGGCTGCCCAGCGGTCGCACCTGATAGTAAGCGTCGGACTCTTCAGGCGTGACCTTCACCACCCGCCCTTCGATCCGTACCTGGCGCTCCAGGGTCGGCCAGAAGAACGTCATGGCAGCGAACGGGTTCGCCGCCAGATGCTGGCCCTTGGCGCTTTCGTAGTTGGTGAAGAAGGTGAAGCCCTGCTCGTCCAGCCCCTTGAGCAGCAGAATGCGGCAATGCGGACGGCCGTCCGCATCCACCGTGGCCAGGGTCATCGCGTTGGCTTCCACCGGCGCCTGTTCGGTTTTCACCGCTTCGGCAAACCACTGGTGAAACAACGCAAAGGGCTCAGCCGGGGCTTGCGCCTCGGTCAGGCCGTCCCGGGTGTAATCACGACGCATATCTGCCAGAGACTGGGTCACGGCGCATTCCTTTTCGTTAGCGGATCACTTTTTAGTGGTATCGGTCGCAGCGACTTTCTTGTCGGTTGCGGCAGCTTTGGCGGGCGCGGTCTTTTTCGCCGGAGCCTTGGCCGGGGCCTTCTTCGCTGGAGCCTTGGCAGCAGCTTTCTTGGCCGGAGCCTTTTTGGTGGCCGGTACAGCGGCTTTCTTCGCAGCCGGTGCCGGGGTCACCGGTTTGGCGGCAGGCTTGACGTCCTGAGCAGCGACCATGGTCACTGGCTTCGGTGCTGGCATGTTGTATTTGCTCAGCAGTGCGACCATGGTGTTTTGCGGCGTCACCAGCAGTTCGACACGACGGTTCAGGGCACGGCCTTCAACGCTGTCGTTGGCAGCACGCGGGGCTTCGGAACCCATGCCGCGCAGCATCAGACGATCACGCTGCAGACCGCTGAGGCGGAAGATCGCCGCCACGGCTTGGGCGCGTTCCTGGCTCAACTTGACGTTGGCCGGAGCGGCGCCGGTGGTGTCACTGTGACCGAGCACCAGCACGGCGGTTTTCGGGTCGGCTTCGAGGATTTTCGCCACGCGGGTGAACGGGCCGAGGGTCACTGGCAGCAGCATCGCCGGGCGGTCCGGGTTGAACGAGCCTTCCACCGGCGCGGTCACGACCAGCACGTTTTCACGGCGCTCGAGTTGCAGGTTGCTGTCCTTGATCGCGGTGCGCAGGCGCGGCTCGTAGTCATCCAGCCAGGCTTGAGTCACTTTTGGATCGGGCATCGGCACGACTTTGGCCGTGTCCTGCTCCTTGCCGCCAAACGGCCACCACCATTTGCCACCCTTGTCGGCCTCAGCCTTGGCGACTTCGACCGGCTTGGCTTCGGGTTTGGCTTCAGCCTTCACCTCAGCCTTGGCCGCCGAGTCGTCGGAGCCAAACGGCCAGTACCACGGACTGCTGCTCTCGGCCTTGGCAACCGGCGCGGTGGCGGCCGGTTTCAACGGGGCAGGCGCCGGAGCCGGCTCCTTGGCTGCGACTTTGTCGGAAGAACCGAACGGCCACCAGCTGCCGCCATCGGCGTCGTTCTTCGGAGTCTGTGCACAACCGGTGATTGCGAAACACAGGGCCAGGGCGAGAGTTTGTTTGGACGACATTGGAAACCCACAAAAAGAAGTAGTGAACAATCAGAGGACTTTCGCCCGGATAAACAGACGCTTTGAAACGAAATTCGCCATGAGGTTCCGGCCCTGGAGCCTCGTGCGATGCTTTACAGACAAGTGGCTAGTACCCGCGCCAGCTTCTGCGCGCGCGGATCCATCAAGACGTACGGCCCCAGGGTATTTGTCACAAATCCGAAGGCCACATCGTGCTCCGGATCAGCAAAACCGATGGAACCGCCCGCACCCGGATGGCCGAATGCACGCGGGCCGAGGCCGTAAGTGGCGTTTGGCACGTCGGGTTGATCGAGCATGCAACCGAGACCGAAACGGGTGCGGGTCAGCAAGGTCTTGTCCTCGCCGAGGCTGTGTTCGCGGGTCAGTTCTTCGAGCATTTCGCTTTCCAGCAGGCTGCCGTCGAGCAGACCGGCGTAGAACCCGGCCAGACTGCGCGCATTGCCGTGGCCGTTGGCCGCCGGTTGCTGCATGCGGCGCCATTCCGGTTTGTTGGTGCTGGTGAGCACCGACGGCGGATTGGTGAAGGCCCGGGTGGTCATGGCCGTCGGCTCGCGCATGGTCACTTGCAGCAGGCGCTGGGCAGCGGCGTCGCCGGTGTTGCCCTTGCCCCGCGCAATGTGCGCCACGCGATGAAACTCTTCGTCGGCCAGACCGACATGGAAATCCAGCCCCAGCGGTTTGGCGACCCGCGCCACAATCGATTCGCCCGGCCCGCGACCGTCGGCACGCCGCAGCAATTCGCCAATCAGCCAGCCGTAGGTGATCGCGGCATAGCCATGACCGGTGCCCGGCGTCCACCACGGTGCTTCGGCGGCGAGAGCGTCGACCATGGTTTGCCAGTCATACAGCGCTTCCGGCGCCAGCAATTCGCGCAGGGCCGGCAGACCGGCCTGATGGCAAAGCAGTTGGCGCAGGGTGACGGATTCCTTGCCGGCGGCGGCGAATTCCGGCCAGTAACGGGCGACCGGCGCATCGAGCTGCAACTTGCCTTCGGCAACCAGTTGCAGCGCGGTGACGGCGGTGAAGGTCTTGGTGCAGGAGAACAGATTGGCGATGGTGTCGCTGTGCCAGGCCTCGGCGCCGTCCTTGTCGGCGGTGCCGGACCAGAGGTCGAGGACGGTTTCCCCGCCGACCCGGATGCACAACGCGGCGCCGCGTTCCTGGGGATCGTCGAACAGTGCGGCGAAAGCTTCGCGCACCGCTTCGAATTGAAGCTCGTAATGTCCCTGAATCTGCACCCGCAACTCCCCCGCGAAAACGCTCTACAAAGTGGCCCGCATTGTTCCAGCCCGTGAGGGTTTTGGGAACCGCTGCGGGCCGGGCGGTCTTCAGGTTTCGTAACGATCAGTGACCGTTGCCCGAATGCCCGCCGGTGTGGCCGGCCCCCTGCCCCGGGCCTTTGCCGGCGTCTGCCTTGCGGCCGCCTTCGGCTTCGTGGCCGGTCTTGTCCGCAGCGGCAGCCGCTTTCTGCGCCTCTTTGTTCAACTGATCGACGGTCGCCAGGTTGCTCTTGCGCACGGCTTCGACAAAACCCTGGAACGGCAGATCGGTGACGCCAACCAGACCAAAGTGGCCGTTTTCGCCATCGAGCAGACGCCCGGTCACCGGTTGATCCAGATACTGGAACCAGTGCACGCCGACAATCGACGGCTCGCTAAGCGCCTGTTTGAGGAAGTTGGCGTAGGCCGGGCCGCGGTCTTCTTCCTTGCTCAACGGAGTCACGCCGCCCCAGAACGGGCCACGGTCGGTGGAGCCGAAGTTGAATTCGGTGATCAGCACCGGTTTGTCGAGGTTGCGCAGCGCGGCGAAGTCATAACCGTCCTGCGGTTGCAGGGTGTACATGTTGAAGCTCAGCACGTCGCAATACTGGGCGCAGGACGCCACGGCTTCCGGGGTGCTGGTGGCGAAACGGCCACCAAGCAGCAACTGGTTCGGCGCGTGCCATTTCAGCGAGTCGGAAATGGTCTTGAAGTAGGTGTCGGCGAACACCTTCTGGAAGTATTTGAAGTCGGCCTCGATTTCCGGATGCTCCGGATTCGGCAGCGGCGCCTCGAAACCCGGGTCTTCCATCAATTCCCACGCCGGCAGATCAATGCCCCAGGCCTTCGACAGCCCCGCCTGATTGCGGTACTTGTCGCGCAACTGCTTGAGGAATGCGCGTTTGGCCGGAACGTCGGTGGTCATTTTCAAGGTGCCGTAGGCCAGCGCGTAACGGGATTTCGGATCATCACCGGGGCCGGCCCAAGCCAGCTCGTTGTCGGCGAAGTAGCCGATCAGCCACGGATCATCGCGATGATCACGGGCGGCAATCGCCACGGCGCGTTCGGTGGCCATGGCGAAGCGCGGATCGAACGGGTCAGGCATGCCGCCCCACCAGTCGGTGCCGGTGCTGATGCTGGTGTAATCGCCGACGATCGACAGCGGCAAGGTGTACGGCATGCGCTCGGCGTCACCGAGGGCAGGCGCGCTCCAGTTACCGACCGTGTTGAAGCCCCAGGCTTGCAGACGATCAAGGGTGTGGCTGGCCCACTTTTGCTCGTCGACCGTGTTCGTGCACGGCTTCGCAACGCTTTGCCCGCTGGTGGCTGCCGACTCGGCGACCCCGGCTTTCGGCTGTTCGGAGGCGGCTACCGGTGCACTGGCGTTGGTCGCGGCTTCTTCTGCGGCGCCAGCCTTGGCGGCTTCGGCCACTCCGGCCTTGTTGCCGCTGTCCGGAATGCATGGCTCGCCATACAGACGCTGAAGGTTGGCGCCGTAGAAGTCGTACCAGCGACCGAAGTTGTAGCCACGACCCTGATCGACACCGTTGCCGCCACGGTTGTCGCCTTCGCCGAAATGGCTGGCCAGCGGCTCTCCCGGTTTTGGCAGGAATTCGAACATGTACTCGCGGCCGGCCACGTAGGTCTGGTTGACCTCCGGGCTGACGGTGTTCACACCAAGGGAATAAAACGGATGGCCCTCGGGCGTCACCAGATACCAGCGGCCGTCACGTTTTTCGGTGCGGAAGAAACCGCTGGCCTTGAACGCCGGGCCTTTGCTCCAGCCACCGAACTTGTCCAGCGAGGACTTTTCGCGCTCGGCCAGCCAGGTGTTCAGTTGTTGCTGTTCTTTGGCGGCGGCGGATTTCAGTTGTTCGTCATTGGCGACTTTTTCCGGCCACTTGCCGCGAGTCGACTGGCCGTAGGCATCCACCAGATTGCCGTAGGCGGATTTGATCACCTCGCCCTCGTCCTGCACGCCAAAGCGCTCGAGCAACAGACTTTGCGCGGCTTTCGGCTGATCCATCGACAGGCTGACCGACACCACCTGGCTGCGATCCAGCTCACCGCTGCTGCTCGCCAGCAGGATGCGCTGCCCATCGATCGTCATCGGCATCACCGGCCCGGCTTTCATGCCCTGGCTCAGTGGCGAGGTTGCGGTCAATGGCACGAGCAAGGTCTGCGCCGGGCCGGCCGGCAGATCGACGCGGCTGACCAGGGTCTTGCCGTCGTTGCTCTGGATTTGTACGTAGACGGTCACCGCCCAGTTCATCGCGCTCTGGATACGCAGGCTCATCATGCCGGACTGCGACCAGTCCCAGGCACCGGTCTGCGGTGACAGACGCAAGGTCGGGCGGGCCGTCGGGTTGAACGTCACCCGGCGCAGCACTTCGCCTTCGGGGGTCTGCTCGGCGTTGGCTTGCGGCAGGTCGGCGTTTTCGGTCGCGACCTTCACCACGTCGGCGGGGCGGACAAAGTTGAACAGGGTCTGCTGGCCGGCAGGTGCCGCCAGCAAGGGGCCAGCGAAAACCAGGGCAAAAATGGCAAGCAACGAACGACGAATCATGAGAACGGATTTCTCCCTAACGACCCGCAAGGGCCAATGGAAAAGCGATAGCAGAGAGATAGACAGCGCGGCGGGCAAAACTGCCCACCGATGTCTCAGGATATTTCACGACGGAAAGGAGGCAACGCATTGAGGATCGCCTTGCCGTAGCGCTGGGTGACCAGCCGCCGATCCAGCAAGGTGATGGTGCCGCGGTCTTCTTCGGTACGCAGCAGTCGGCCGCAGGCCTGAACCAGCTTCAGCGAGGCGTCGGGCACCGAGATCTCCATGAACGGATTGCCGCCCCGGGCTTCGATCCATTCCGACAGTGCGGCTTCGACCGGATCGTCCGGCACCGAGAACGGGATCTTGGCGATCACCACATGCTCGCAATAGGCGCCGGGCAAGTCCACGCCTTCAGCAAAACTGGCGAGGCCGAACAGCACGCTGGAATCGCCGCCATCGACCCGCGCCTTGTGCTTGTTCAGGGTTTCCTGTTTCGACAGGTTGCCTTGAATGAACACTTGCTTGCGCCAGTCGCGGTCGAGGCCGTCGAACACGTCCTGCATCTGTTTGCGCGAAGAGAACAGCACCAGACTGCCGCGCGAGCCTTCGACCAGCTCCGGCAGATCGCGGATGATCGCGGCGGTGTGGGCGGCGGCATCGCGCGGGTCGGCTTTCAGGTCCGGCACCCGCAACACACCGGCGTCGGCATGATGGAACGGGCTCGGCACCACGGCGGTGACGGCTTTTTTCGGCAGGCCGGCGCGCATGCGGAAGCGGTCGAACGTGCCGAGGGCGGTCAAGGTCGCGGAGGTGACCAGACAGCCGTAGGCCACGTTCCACAGGCTGCGACGCAGGGTTTCGGCGGCGAGGATCGGGCTGGCGTTGACCTCGATGTCGAACAGCGAACCGCTTTCGGCCAGCGTCAGCCAGCGGGCCATCGGCGGGTTGTCTTCCGGGTCTTCGGCGGTGAACGCGGTCCACAGCTCCCAGTTGCCGGAAGCACGGGACAACAGGCTGCCGAACAGCGGATACCACTCTTCGGCCTGATTGCTGGCGATGCCGATGTTGACCTCGCCGTCCATGCCTTCCTTTAGCAGGTCGGTCAGACGGGTAAACAGATCATTGAGACGGGAGAAGCCTTTTTTCAGCTCGATGCCCATCTCGCGCATGTGTTCGGGAATCACCCCACCGATGAAGCGATGACGCGGGCGCTCGCGGCCCTCGACGTCTTCGCCGGGCTTGAAATCGGCTATCTGTTCACAGGCTGTGAACATGAATTGCTGCTGGGTCTTGATCTCCCGCGCCAGCTCCGGCACCTGCTCGATCAGCTTGCCGAGATCGCCCGGCAACGGGTGCTGGGCCAGCAGTTTGGTGAGGTTCTTGGCGGTGGTTTCCAGCCAGTCGGCGGTGGAACGCAGGCGCGTGTAATGGGCGAAGTGGCCGATGGCCTTGTCCGGCAGGTGATGACCTTCGTCGAACACATAGATGGTGTCGCGCGGATCGGGCAAGACTGCCCCGCCGCCCAGCGCCAGATCGGCCAGCACCATGTCGTGGTTGGTGACAATCACGTCGACCTTGCCCATGCCTTCGCGGGCCTTGTAGAAGGCGCACTGGCCGAAGTTCGGGCAATGACGGTTGGTGCACTGGCTGTGATCGGTGGTCAGGCGCGCCCAGTCGGCGTCTTCCAGCGCGTTGGGCCAGCTGTCGCGGTCGCCGTCCCATTTATTGCCGGCAAGCTTCTCGATCATGCTGGTGAACAGCTTCTGGCTGGCCTCATCGACCTCGATCTTGAAACCTTCTTCTTCGAACAGCTGCGCGGTGGCGGTCTGTGCGTGGCCTTCCTGCAACAGCATGTCGAGCTTGGACAGGCACATGTAGCGGCCACGGCCCTTGGCCAGGGCGAAGCTGAAATTCAGCCCGCTGTTGCGCATCAGGTCGGGCAAATCCTTGTAGACGATCTGCTCTTGCAGGGCGACGGTGGCGGTGGCGATCACCAAGCGTTTGCCGGCCAGTTTGGCCGTCGGGATCGCCGCCAGGCTGTAGGCCACGGTCTTGCCGGTACCGGTGCCGGCTTCCACCGCGACAATCGCGGGGTCGCCACTGCGCCGGCCTTCGTCGTCGGTGTCGATATCCCCGAGGACCTTGGCGACTTCAGCGATCATCAGGCGTTGGCCGTAACGCGGCTTGAGGCTCTTGGCCTCTAGAAAACGCGAGTAGGCGCCCTGGATCGTGGTTTTGAGTTCAGTGCTGATCATTGAGTGTCGGGCGCAAAAAACGCTGGATAAATTTTCAGTGGTTCGGTTCGGCGGCTATCATACCCCGCGAATCGATCCTGCGCAGAACGGAGTACCCCAATGACACCTTTTAGCCTCGTTTACCCCATCCATGTACTGGCCGCGCTGGTGTGGGTCGGCGGTATGTTTTTCGCCTGGATGGTGCTGCGCCCTGCGGCGATGAAGGCACTGGACGGCCCCGGGCGCCTGACGCTCTGGGTGGAAGTGTTTCAAGGTTTTTTTCGTTGGGTGTGGGGGGCGGTGATTCTGCTGCCGGTCACCGGGGTGGGCATGCTGCACCTGCAACACATCGCCTTCGACAACGCGCCGCGTTATGTGCAGGTGATGATGGGGCTGTATGTGGTGATGACCGCGCTGTTCATCCGGATTCAGGCGTTGATGCTGCCGGAACTGCGCACGGCGGTGCAGGCGAAGGACTGGCCGGCGGGTGCGGCAGTGCTGGGGCGGATTCGCAAGGTGGTGGGGTTCAATCTGCTGGTCGGGATGGTGCTGGTGGCGGTGGCTGCTGCGCGCCCCTCGTTCTGACGAGCGCGTTTTGCCTGATCGTTCCCACGCTCTGCGTGGGAATGCAGCCCGTGACGCTCCGCGTCACTGGACGCAGAGCGTCCCTTGAGGCATTCCCACGCGGAGCGTGGGAACGATCAACGAAGGTGAGAGCAATCGGTTACAAGCGCTGTACAGTGACAGACCCCGCCGCACCCGCAGGCCCCGGCTGCCCGTCGGCCCCCGGCTTGCCGCTCTTGCCGCCATCGGCGCGATAGACCAGGCAGCCCTTGGACTTGCCACCCGCCCCCGGCTTGCCGCCAGGACCGGCCGGGCCACCGGCACCGCCGGCGACTTCGACCTTGATCAGCTCGGCCGGAAACTCGCGCGGCACTTCAAGACGCACCAGTGCGCCCGGTGCACCCGGCTGACCGTCGCTGCCGTTGCTGCCATCAAAACCGTGTCCCGCCTGGCCCCAGGTGCAACCCGGCTCCTGACCGTTGGCGCCATCAAGCCCGACAAAACCCGGCGCACCGGTGCCGCCACGGGCATCGACCACCAGTTTCGGCGCATTCAACGCCTTGAATTGCAGATTCAGATTGCGCCCGGCGCGGGCGGCTTTTTCGTACGTGCCCGGTGCGCCACGGGCGGTAATCTGGCTGCCTTCGGCAAGTTGAGCGCGGATGACTTTCATCTCCAGCGCCTGTTCGCTCGGCACGATGGCAATGCGCGCTTCATGGCCCAGTTGCAATTCGCCGACACTCAGTTCGGTCACGTTCGAAGGAATCAGCAAAGTGCCGTAATCGGCGACCACCAGTTTCTCCAGTTGCAGAGTGCTGGCGGTGTTCGGCAGACGCATCAGCGAGTTGGTTTCGACGCTGACCACCTGGGCGCAGGCCAGGGGACTGATGAATGCAGCGAGCAGGCAGAGTTTACGCATGGGAAGCCTCCGGAGCGGCCGGGGCCGGGATGGTTTGCAGGTGGAATACGCCGAACAACAGGATACGGCCACGATCACGCCAAGGGTGCGGACGCCCCTTGAGACTGCGGTTGCACAGCAGCACTTCGAGTACGTGGATCGCCAGCAGCAGACCGCCCGCCAGATTGACCAGCAGGTGCAGCGGATGAACAAACGGCACCAGCTGATTGGCCAGCACCACGCAGCAGAACAGCAGGGTCAACAATCGCCCCAGCCCACAGAACACCTTCATACGCTCCCCCGTGTTGCGAATTATTCTTTGGGCGCACAGTAACGGCTTCTGCAGGGGATAAGCCAGAGGGGAAAATGAAAAAAACCGGACCGCCGCCGGATGGCTGCCGGTTCGACGACGTTCATCGACCGACAGCTCTAGCCTGCGGACTACAGACTCATCCTAACGATTGATGTGCAGTTCCACCCGACGGTTCTGCGCACGCCCCTCGTCCGTGTTGTTATCGGCGACCGGTTCGCTTTCGCCGCGCCCTTCACTGGTGAGTTTGTTTGGCGCCAGGCCCTGGCTCAGCAAATACTCCGCCACGCTGCTGGCGCGACGTTCCGAAAGTGCCTGGTTGTAGGCATCCGAACCCTTGCTGTCGGTGTGGCCTATGACCTTGATGCTCACCACATCGGCATTGCGCAGTTTGTCCATCAGCGTGTCCAGCTGGCTTTTCGCGGCCGGTTTCAGATCGGACTTGTCGAAGTCGAACAGCACGTTGCCGGCATCGTTGAGGGTGATGACTTCGGTTTGCGGGGCCGGTTCGGCCGGTTTCTCGGTGACCGGGTATTGCGGCAGCGGACAGCCACGGTGGTCGACCGGGGTATTGGCCGGGGTATCGGGGCAACGGTCGCGGCGATCGAACACGCCGTCGTCGTCTTCATCGCCATCCTGGGCATAGCAGATCAATCCGCCGGTGAGGATCCCCAGCGCAGCGCCACCGCCGGCCCAGCCGCCACTTTCGAGCGCGCCGAGACCGCCGCCGACCAGTCCGCCAATAAGGCTGCAGATCGGCCAGGTACGTTGATTGAGGGGAGCGGTGCCATCGCTGTGGGTGGCGCAACCGGTCAACAGGCTGCCCAGCAGCAGAACCGGCAAGACGGACCTTGTAAGAACACTCATCGTTAAAGCTCCTGTGTCACCGGCCCATACCGGTTACACAGGAGTAAAGACCCGCATCCGCGACTGCACAAGCCGCGGATGCGAGGGGGCTAGCGGTTGATTTTGATTTCGGTACGACGGTTCAGCGCACGTCCGTCCGCAGTTTTGTTGTCTGCCACCGGCTGGCTTTCACCGGCACCGGTCACCGACACGAAGCTGCTTTGCGGTACACCGCTTTCGACCAGGTACTTGACCACCGAGTGCGCGCGGCGATCCGACAGTTTCTGGTTGTAGGCATCGCTGCCGACGCTGTCGGTGTGGCCGGTCACGGTCAGTTGTGCCGTGCTGGTTTCCTGTTTCAGGCGCGTGGCGACTTTATCCAGGACCAGTTTGTCGGCCGGGGTCAGCGTGGCCTTGTCGAACTGGAAGTGAACATCGCGGATGACAATGGTTTCTTCCTTGACCACTACAGCTTCTTCGACCACTGGCGCAGGGGCTGGTGGAGGGCAGCCGTCAGCATCGACCTGTACGCCTTTAGGCGTGCCCGGGCACTTGTCGCGACTGTCCGGCACACCATCGCCGTCTTCATCGCCATCACCGTGAACCCAGCAATAGGCTGCTGCCGTACCGCCGACGAGTAACGCGCCATACCCCGCCCATGCGGAGCTTTCGGTCGCACCGAGACCCGCACCGACGACACCACCGACTGCCGCACAGGTCGGCCAGTCGGTTTTCTGCAAACCTGCGCAACCAGTCAACACACTGGTTAGCAGAACCAAGGGTAATGCTGTCCGAACTATGCTCATCTAGTTTTCTCCTGAGGGATCGGCTTAGAACCGATTCAGGGAGTAAAGACCGGAGTTTTAATCTCCGCCAGCAATAGGCCATTGCTGTTTGTGCGCCTGTTCACGGGACTTCGACGAATTTGCCGCAAACCCGCGAGACAGAGATCTAGGCCTTGGCGTCCGGGCAGGCTAGTCTTGGCGCTCTGATTGAGGAGCTTCGATGAACGTCGCCATTTCTTCCCGCACGCCGCAGCAGGCATTGGCCGCCCTGCTCGACCGCTATGCCCCGGCACGTCTGCTGCTGATCGGCGCCAGCGAATTCCCGGCGCTGGCTGCCTTTAAGGAAGCGCACCCGGACACCTGCGTCGCGCACGCCGCGCCCGGTGCATTGCCGGCGGAACTGGCGGCCCGCCGTTTCGACCTGGCGCTGGTGGTCGATTGCCTGGAACATTTGCCCAAGCGCGACGGCCTGAATCTGTTGGGCGGGATCCGCAACCTCAACGCCAGCCGCATCGCCGTGCTGGCGGATCTGCCGGCCAGTGGCTGGCAGGAAACCGATTTTTATTCCCTGGCCCTGCAAGCCAGCGAACGCTTCGCCCGTGACGAGCAGGTGCTGACCCTGTTCACCTACGATCTGCTTGACTACAAACAAGTCCCCGACTGGCTCAACTCGCGGTTCTGGGCCAATCCGGAAAACTTCGGGAAATACTGGTGGTAATGCAATGAGTACAGCCATTTGCCCTTGCGGCAGCGGCAACCTGCTGGATGCCTGCTGCGGTCACTATCACGCCGGCCACCCGGCCCCGTGCGCCGAAGCCCTGATGCGCTCGCGCTACAGCGCCTATGTGCTGGGTCTTATCGATTATCTGGTGGCCACCACCCTGCCCGCCCAGCAAGCGGGGCTGGATCGCCAATCGATCAGCGACTGGAGCGCCCAGAGCACCTGGCTCGGTCTGGACGTGGAAAGTTCGGAAGTGCTCGGCGGCCAGCCGGAACACGCGTTCGTCACGTTCACCGCGCGCTGGCATGACGGTCAGGGCGAGCACAGCCACCGCGAGCGCTCCTCGTTCGTGCAGAACAACGGGCGCTGGTACTTCATCGACCCGACCGTGCAACTGAAGCTGGGCCGCAACGACGCCTGCCCGTGCGCCAGCGGCCAGAAGTTCAAGAAATGCTGTGCGGGGTATTTCGGCAGCTGAAGCTAGACTGGGCAGCAAAGGGAGTTAAACCATGCTCGGTCATTGGCGCACATTCCAGGTCTTCTCACTGCTCGTGTTTCTGGGGCTCGGCGGCTGCGCGTCATGGTTTACCGACGACGCCCGCGACCCCGCCGTTCACCTGGTGAAAGTCGAAGTGGTGCGCGCCAAGTTGCTGGAACAGAAATTCATCCTGCACTTTCGCATCGACAACCCCAACGACAGCGACCTGACGGTGCGCGGCCTGGAATACCGCATACACCTGGCCGACATGTTGCTGGCCGAGGGCGAGCACGAACAATGGATCACGGTGAACCCCAAAAGCAGCGCGTTTTACAACGTGCCGATCCGTACCAACCTGTGGCCGAAGGTGAAAGAGGTGGTGAAAATGCTGAAAAACCCGCACCAGCAGATTCCCTACCGATTGGAAGGCGAGATGGAAACCGGTTTATTCATCGCTCACTACGTGCACCTGGCGCGCAATGGCGTGATAATCCCCGCCGATTTGATTACGGAGTGACCCCGATGACCCAGCAACCTCATGTCCATGGCCCAGACTGCAACCACGATCATGACCATCACCACCATGATCACGACCATGGCCATGTCCACGGCCCGAACTGCGGCCACGCTCACCAGGAACCGGTGCGCAACGCCCTGAAAGACGTTGGCCGCAACGACCCTTGCCCATGCGGCAACGGCAAGAAATTCAAGAAGTGCCACGGCGCTTGATGTTTCAGGCAATTATCTTCTTCGCCTGAGATACCGCCTTCGCGAGCAAGCCCGCTCCCACATTCGACCGTATTCCTTCTGACGGAATGCAGGCAAATGTGGGAGCGGGCTTGCTCGCGAAGGGGCCTGCCCATTCACTGGAAGCTTTTCAGCCTGCCGCCAGAATGTGCTCGGTTCCGACCACCGTCGCATACTCCCCGTGCAAGTTCCCCAGCGACATCGCATGCACCTCTTGCGCCGAACGCAACGTGCCGAAATAGTCGGCCTTGTCGAAGGTAAAGCACGCATCCTCCGCTACCCACGCGTCAAACCCCAGATTGCCTGCCGTGCGCGCCGTGGACTCCACCGAGTTGTTCGTCGCCACGCCGACGATGACCAATTGCCCGATCCCCGCCTCACGCAACTTCGCCTCAAGGCCTGTCGCACAAAACGCATCCGGTACCTGTTTCTGGATCAGCCACTCGCCGTCCTGCGGCAAAAACCTTTCCTGAAAATCCACGCCTGACTGCTCGGGCCAGAACACCGAATCCGGCGAGCGCGACAGGTGCTGCACGTGGATCACCGGCCGCCCGCTGCGTCGCCAGAAACTCAGCAAATCGAGAATCCGCTCTTCGGCCGACGGATTGTTCCGCCGCCCCAGACGCGGTTCCAGAATGCCTTTTTGCTGGTCGATGATGATCAGTGCAGCGCTGGCCTTGAGTTCCATGGCGATTTTTCTCACGCGGGGTCATTGAATTTCCCGTACTTGAGCATCACCTCCTGTGACTAAGCAAGCTATCGAACGCACACAGGACAACCTGAAGCCGGCGTTTGCTGTCCGCATGTAAGCCATTTTCCTGATTTGGAGCTTTCCATGATCGACCTGTATTACTGGACCACGCCCAACGGCCACAAGATTTCCCTGTTCCTCGAAGAAGCGGGCCTGCGCTACGACGTGCACCCGATCAATATCAGCCAGGGCGAGCAGTTCCAGCCGCACTTTCTGAAAATCGCACCGAACAACCGCATCCCGGCGATCGTCGATCATGAACCGGCTGACGGCGGCGAACCGTTGTCGCTGTTCGAGTCCGGGGCGATCCTGCTGTACCTCGCGGAAAAGACCGGCAAGTTCCTGCCCAAGGATCTGCGTGGCCGCCAGGTGGCGCTGCAATGGCTGTTCTGGCAAATGGGCGGGCTGGGGCCGATGGCCGGGCAGAACCATCATTTCAGCCAGTTCGCGCCGGAAAAAATCCCCTACGCGATCAAGCGCTACATCGATGAAACCGCGCGCCTGTACGGGGTGCTGGACAAGCAACTGGCCAACAACGAGTTCGTCGCCGGCAGCGAATACAGCATCGCCGACATGGCGATCTACCCGTGGATCGTCTCGCACAAGTGGCAGAGCCAGGACCTGGCAGACTTCCCGAACGTGCAGCGCTGGTTCAACCACATCAAGGATCGCCCGGCGACCGTGAAGGCCTACGCGCTGGTGCAGAAGATCAATCCGCCGAAGGCTTGAGTCACCCGGCCTGATCGTTCCCGTGCGCGGGAACGATCAACGGGAAGAAATAACCGCTCGCCCCGCTTGCGCGGCCCCCTCCTGCTCACTAACGTAGCGGCTTTATTGCGCCCCCAGCCTCTACACCCCCGCAGGAGCTTTGCCATGGCCTCGCCAGCCCTTTCACATTTTCTTCCCCGGTTCGGCGTTGCCGCAGCAGTGGCCGGTGTTCTGAGCCTGACCGGTTGTCAGACCTGGAACGCCCAGGACACCCTCCCGCCGACCTCCGGTGTGCAGCCGCTCAAGGGCCTGGCGCAGAACGTTTCGGTACGCCGCAATGCCATGGGCATGCCGCTGATCGAAAGCAACAGCTTCCACGACGCGCTGTTCGCACTCGGTTACGTGCACGCCAGCGACCGGATCAATCAGATGGTCACCCTGCGCCTGTTGGCCCAGGGGCGTCTGGCGGAAATGTCCGGCGCATCGATGCTCGACGCCGACCGCTACATGCGCGCCGTCAACCTGAAGAAAAGCGCAGGCGAGCTGTACAAGGCTTCGTCGCCACGGCTCAAGCGCTTCTTCGAAGTCTATGCGCGGGGTGTCAACGCCTACCTGTTCCGCTATGCCGACAAGTTGCCGGGTGATCTGGCCTCCAGCGGCTACAAGCCTGAATACTGGAAACCGGAAGATTCGGCGCTGATCTTCTGCCTGCTGAACTTCAGCCAGTCGGCCAACCTGCCGGAAGAAATCGCTTCGCTGGTGCTGGCGCAGACCGTGACCAACGACAAACTGGCGTGGCTGACCCCGTCCGCTCCCGACGAAAACCTGCCGCTGGCCGAAGCCGACAAGCTGCAAGGCATCAAGCTCAACGGGCAGATTCCGGGGCTGACGGAGCTGAGCAACGCCAGCGAACAACTGGCCGCCATCAACCTGCTGGGCACTCAGTCATCGAACAACTGGGCCATCGCCCCGCAACGCAGCCGCAGCGGCAAGAGCCTGCTGGCCAGCGACAGCCATGGCCCGCTGGCTGCGCCGTCGCTGTGGAGTTTCGTGCAGATCCGCGCTCCGAAATACCAGGCCGCCGGCGTGACCGTGGCCGGTCTGCCGATGGTGCTCGGCGGTTTCAACGGCAAGGTGGCGTGGAGCCTGACCAGCGTGCTCGGCGATAACCAGGACCTGTTCCTGGAAAAAATCCGTCGTCAGGGCAGCACGTTGTCCTACGAGGTCAACGGCAAGTGGCAACCGGTTGCGGTGCGCAACGAAACCTACTTCGTCAAAGGCCAACGGCCGATTCGCGAAGCGGTGTACGAAACCCGCCATGGCGCGCTGCTCAACAGCACCCAGGCTGCCGCTCAGGGCGCGGGTTTTGGCCTGGCCTTGCAGACGCCGAGCTTCACCGACGACAAATCCCTCGATGCGTTTTTCGATCTGAGCCGCGCGCAGAACGTTGAGCGCGCCTCCGACGCCAGCCGGGAAATCCGCGCCATCGCGCTGAATCTGGTGTTTGCCGACGCCAGCAACATTGGCTGGCAAGTTACCGGGCGGTTCCCGAATCGCCGTGAAGGTGAAGGTCTGCTGCCGTCGCCGGGCTGGGAAGGTCGCTATGACTGGGACGGTTACGCCGACCCGATGCTGCACCCGTACGATCAGGACCCGGCCCAAGGCTGGCTCGGCACCGCCAACCAGCGGGTCATCCCTCACGGCTACGGCATGCAACTGTCCAATTCCTGGGCGGCGCCGGAGCGTGGCGAGCGCCTGGCCGAACTGGCCGGCAGCAGTAAACACGACGGTCGCAGCGTGATCGCCATGCAGTACGACCAGACCACCACCTTCGCCGCCAAACTGAAGAAAATGTTCGAGGCACCGGGCATGGCGCAGCCGCTGAAACAGGCGATCGACGCACTGCCGGAAGCCGAGCGCAGCAAGGCCCGCGAGGCCTACACCCGTCTGATGGCCTTCGACGGCAAGCTCAGCCCGACTTCCGCCGATGCGGCGATCTACGAGCTGTTCCTGCAGGAAAGCATGAAGCAGATCTTCCTCGACGAGCTCGGCCCGCAAGGCAGCCCGGCGTGGAAAGCGTTTATCGCCAATGGCGATCTGTCCTACGCTGCCCAGGCCGATCACTTGCTGGGCCGCGAAGACAGCCCGTTCTGGGACGACGCCCGCACCCCGCAAAAAGAAGACAAACCGACGATCCTCGCCCGTAGTCTGGCGGCAGCGATCAGCGCCGGCGACAGCCAATTGAGCGGCGACCGCCGGGCCTGGCAGTGGGGCAAACTGCACCGCTACGAGTGGAAGAATGCCAACGGCCAGACCGTTCGCGGCCCGATCGCGGCGGGCGGCGACCACACCACCTTGAACACCGCAGCGTTTGCCTGGGGCCAGGATTTCAACACCACGCGTGCGCCGTCGATGCGATTCATCGTCGATTTCGGTCAGAGCGAACCGTTGATGGGGCAGAACGGGACGGGGCAATCCGGGAATCCGGTGAGCCCGAACTACCTGAACGGCATCGATCCGTGGCTCAAGGGCCAGTACATCGGCTTGCCGATGCAGCCGCAGAACTTTGACCGGGTGTATGGCAAGACGCGGTTGACGCTTACCCCCGGCAAATAACCCCCCATGATCGTTCCCACGTCGAGGCGTCGAACCGTCCGCGTGGGAATGCAGCCCGTGACGCTCCGCGTCACTGGACGCAGAGCGTCCCTTGAGGCATTCCCACGCAGAGCGTGGGAACGATCGTGCGACAGTTCAGAAAATCAATAGAACTTCTGACTTCGCGCCAACCTCATAGCTAACAAGTCCCTCCATTCCGGTAACGCCATGGACCTTGTTATCGCCCGCCCCGAAGGCCTCTACTGCCCCGCCGGGGATTTCTACATTGACCCGTGGCGGCCCGTCGAGCGCTCGGTGATCACCCATGCCCATGGCGATCATGCCCGTGGCGGCAACCAGCATTACCTGGCTGCCAGCGCCGGCGAAGGGATTCTGCGCGCGCGTCTGGGCGCGGACATCAACCTGCAAACCCTCGACTACGGCCAGCGCCTGACCCACCACGGCGTCACCTTAAGTTTTCATCCCGCCGGCCATGTGCTTGGCTCGGCTCAGGTGCGGCTGGAATATGGCGGCGAAGTCTGGGTCGCGTCCGGCGGCTACAAGATCGAACCCGACGGCACCTGCGCGCCGTTCGAACCGGTGCGCTGCCACACCTTCATCACCGAATCGACCTTCGGCCTGCCGATCTACCGCTGGCAGCCGCAGGCGCAGGTGTTCGCCGAGATCAATCAGTGGTGGCAGGCCAACATCGAGGCCGGCAAGGCCAGCGTGCTGTTCTGCTATTCGTTCGGCAAGGCCCAGCGGATTCTCCACGGCATCGACGAAACCCTCGGGCCGATCCTCAGCCACGGAGCGGTCGAGCCACTGAACCGCGTGTACCGCGAGGCCGGCGTCTACCTGCCGCCAACCCTCTACGCCGGCGATGTGAAAAAGAACGACCCGATGATGCGCCAGGCGCTGGTCATCGCCCCGCCCTCGGCCGGCGGCAGCAGCTGGATGCGCCGTTTCGGCGATTACAGCGACAGCTTCGCCAGCGGCTGGATGCGCCTGCGCGGCACCCGCCGGCGGCGCGGGGTCGATCGCGGTTTCGTGCTTTCGGATCACGCCGACTGGCCCGGCCTGTTGTGGGCCATCGAACAGACCGGCGCCGAGCGGGTCATGGTCACCCACGGCTCGATTGGCGTGCTGGTGCGTCATCTGCGCGAAAAAGGGCTGGACGCACAAGGTTTCAACACCGAATACGGTGACGATGAAGAAGAGCTGTCCACCGCCACGCCCGCCGTTGCCGAGGTGCAACCATGAAAGACTTCGCCGGGTTGTACGCCGAACTCGACGCCACCACCTCCAGCAACGCCAAACTGGCGGCCATGCAAACCTACTTCGCCCAGGCGCAACCGCAGGATGCCGCGTGGGCGGTGTACTTTTTGTCCGGCGGGCGGCCTCGGCAACTGGTGCCGGTGCGGATCCTGCGAGAACTCGCGGTCGAGATGTCCGGGCTTTCGCCATGGCTGTTCGAGGAGAGCTATCAAGCAGTCGGCGATCTGGCGGAAACCATCTCGCTGGTGCTGCCGGAACACCCGCACACCTCCGAGGCCGGGCTCGCCGAGTGGATCGAAGACAAACTGCTGCCCCTGCGCGGTGAAACCCCTGAATACCTCGCTCACCAGTTGCCCGCGCTGTGGGCGCAACTGGATCGGCCGAGCCTGATGCTGTGCATCAAATTGATCACCGGCAGCTTCCGGGTCGGCGTGTCCAAACTGCTGGTGACCCGCGCCCTGGCCTCCATGGCCGGGCTGGACAGCAAACGCGTGGCGCAACGGCTGGTGGGTTACACCGACCTGTCCAACCGGCCGAACGCCGCCAGTTACCTGAAACTGATCGCCCCTGAATCCAGCGACGAACACGCCCAGCGCGGCGGCCAGCCCTACCCGTTCTTTCTCGCCCACGCCCTGGCGCAACCGGTGGAGACCTTCGACGCACTGCTCGGGCCGGCCAGTAACTGGCAGGTGGAATGGAAGTGGGATGGCATCCGCGCGCAAGTGGTCAAGCGCGACGGGAAGCTGTGGATCTGGTCCCGGGGCGAAGAACTGGTCACCGAGCGATTTCCCGAACTCGACACGCTGGTGCACGGTTTGCCCGACGGCACGGTGATCGATGGCGAGATCGTGGTCTGGAAGAACCAGCGCCCTGTTACCGAAGACGCCTTCGATCCGCAGTCGACAGAAGCCCCGGCGGTGCAACCCTTCGCGCTGTTGCAGCAGCGGATCGGCCGCAAGTCGCTGGACCGGAAAATCCTTGAAGACGCGCCGGTGGTGGTACTCGCCTACGACCTGCTCGAATGGCAGGGCGAAGACTGGCGCAACCAGCCCCAAGCCAAGCGTCGTGAACAACTGGAACAAGTCATCGCCCGCTGCAACAACCCGGTGCTGTTGCCTTCGCCGATCCTGACAGGGGACGACTGGTTCGACCTCGCCCGCCAGCGCGAGGCCTCCAGACGCCTGGGGGTTGAAGGCATGATGCTCAAGGCTCGCGACGCGATGTACGGCGTTGGCCGCACCAAGGACATGGGCGTGTGGTGGAAATGGAAGGTCGACCCGTTCAGCGTCGACGCGGTGCTGATCTACGCCCAGCGCGGGCATGGTCGCCGCGCCAGTCTCTACAGCGATTACACCTTTGCGGTGTGGGACGGCCCGCCCGGCTCCAGTGCGCGGGCGCTGGTGCCGTTCGCCAAGGCCTATTCCGGGCTGACCGACGCGGAAATGCGCGAAGTCGACAGCATCGTGCGCAAGACCACCGTCGAAAAGTTCGGCCCGGTCAGCAGCGTGAAACCGAGTCTGGTGTTCGAACTGGGCTTCGAAGGCATCGCCCTCTCCCGCCGGCACAAGAGCGGCATCGCCGTGCGCTTCCCGCGCATGCTGCGCTGGCGCCAGGACAAGACCGTGGACGAGGCCGACAGCCTGGCGACCTTGCAAGACCTGTTGGTCTGACCCTTTCCCCCGATACTCCCCCCTCACCCCGATCGTTCCCACGAACCAACCTGGTGCAGCTTTTCCGGCGCGCCCGTTTTCGTGCACTGACCGGCCCCGGCATGCACTTCCTACACCTTTTAAAACACTTGTTCGGAACTCTGGTTCGGAAATTGCTACTTTCTATAAGTCGTAAGCGCTCCAGTAACAATCATTCCGCGCCACAAGCGCTCATATTGGTTCTTAGGGATTGAATAATGAAAAAAGCATTGCTGACCCTTTCTGCACTGGCGTTGTGCATGGCCGCCGGTTCCGCGCTGGCCAAGGAATACAAAGAACTGCGGTTTGGCGTTGACCCTTCCTACGCACCGTTCGAGTCGAAAGCGGCAGACGGCAGCCTGGTTGGCTTCGACATCGATCTGGGCAACGCGATCTGCGCCGAGCTGAAGGTCAAGTGCAAATGGGTCGAAAGTGACTTCGACGGTATGATTCCGGGCCTCAAGGCCAATAAATTCGACGGTGTGATCTCGTCGATGACCGTTACCGAGGCCCGCGAAAAAGTCATCGACTTCTCCAGCGAGCTGTTCTCCGGCCCGACGGCCTACGTGTCGAAAAAAGGTTCGGGCATCACCGACGACGTCGCTTCCCTGAAAGGCAAAACCGTCGGCTACGAGCAAGGCACCATCCAGGAAGCCTACGCCAAAGCCGTGCTGGACAAGGCCGGTGTGAAAACCCAGGCCTATCAGAATCAGGATCAGGTGTATTCCGACCTGACTTCCGGCCGTCTCGATGCGGGCATTCAGGACATGTTGCAGGCTGAACTGGGCTTTCTGAAGTCGCCACAGGGCGCCGACTATGCGGTCAGCGAGCCGGTCGACAACCACTTGCTGCCAGCCAAGACCGCTGTCGGTATTAAGAAAGGTAACACCGAGCTGAAAGCGCTTTTGGATAAAGGTATCAAAGCGTTACACGATGATGGCAAATACGCCGAGATTCAAAAGAAACACTTTGGCGATCTGAATCTGTACAGCGGCAAATAATGCCCCGGCGCCCATCCTCGATGGGCGCCTTTTTCATTCAGTCAGGTTGCTGATTTATGTTCGAAAACCTCTTACAAAATCTGGGGCTCTCCGCCTTCAGCCTCAAGGGTTTCGGCCCTTTGCTGTTGGAAGGCACCTGGATGACCATCAAATTGTCGGCGTTGTCGCTGCTGGTGGCCGTGTTGCTCGGCCTGCTCGGCGCCAGTGCCAAGCTGTCAAAAGTCAAACTGCTGCGCCTGCCCGCCCAGCTCTACACCACGCTGATTCGCGGGGTGCCGGACCTGGTGCTGATGCTGCTGATCTTCTACAGCCTGCAAACCTGGCTGACGACGCTCACCGATTACCTGGAATGGGAATACATCGAGATTGACCCGTTCAGCGCCGGGGTCCTGACCCTGGGCTTCATTTATGGCGCGTACTTCACTGAAACCTTTCGCGGGGCGATTCTCGCCGTACCGCGCGGTCAGGTCGAAGCCGCCACCGCCTATGGCCTCAAGCGCGGCCAGCGCTTTCGTTTCGTGGTGTTCCCGCAAATGATGCGCTTCGCCCTGCCGGGCATCGGCAACAACTGGATGGTGATGCTCAAGGCCACCGCGCTGGTTTCGATCATCGGCCTGGCCGATCTGGTCAAGGCCGCGCAGGACGCCGGCAAGAGCACCTATCAACTGTTCTACTTCCTGGTTCTCGCCGCGTTGATCTACCTGCTGATCACCAGTGCCTCGAACATCATCCTGCGCTGGCTCGAACGCCGCTACGCCGCCGGTGCCCGGGAGGCCGTACGATGATCGAACTCCTGCAGGAATACTGGAAAGCCTTCCTTTATACCGACGGCCAGAACATCACCGGGCTGGCGATGACGATGTGGCTGCTCAGCGCCTCGATCTTCTTCGGTTTCCTCGTGTCGATACCGCTGTCGATCGCCCGGGTGTCGCCGCACTTCTACATTCGCTGGCCGGTGCAGTTCTACACCTACCTGTTCCGTGGCACGCCGCTCTATATCCAGTTGCTGATCTGCTACACCGGGATCTACAGCCTGGCCGCCGTGCGCGCGCAACCGGTGCTCGACAGTTTCTTTCGCGATGCGATGAACTGCACGATCCTGGCCTTCGCCCTCAACACCTGCGCCTACACCACGGAAATTTTCGCCGGGGCCATCCGCAGCATGAACCACGGCGAAGTCGAAGCGGCCAAGGCCTACGGCCTGACCGGCTGGAAGCTGTATGCCTACGTGATCATGCCGTCGGCGCTGCGCCGTTCGTTGCCGTACTACAGCAACGAAGTGATCCTGATGCTGCACTCGACCACCGTGGCTTTCACCGCGACCATCCCCGACATCCTGAAAGTCGCGCGGGACGCCAACTCGGCGACCTTCCTGACCTTCCAGTCGTTCGGCATCGCCGCGCTGATCTACCTGACCATCACCTTTGCGCTGGTCGGCCTGTTCCGCCTTGCCGAACGCCGATGGCTGGCCTTCCTCGGCCCGACCCACTAGGACCCTTTTGAGATGCGCCACCAGATACATGACCTGCTGGCCCCGCTGCCGGGGACCGCACGACAGATCCACAGTTTTCACTTCGGCCCGGACAAGGCCCAGGGCAAGATTTACATCCAGTCCTCGCTGCATGCCGACGAACTGCCCGGCATGCTCGTGGCCTGGCACCTCAAGCAGCGTCTGGCGGAGCTGGAAGCCGCCGGGCGCCTGCGCAGCGAAATCGTGCTGGTGCCGGTGGCCAACCCGGTCGGCCTCGAACAGGTGCTGATGGACGTGCCGCTGGGCCGCTACGAGCTGGAGAGCGGACAGAACTTCAACCGCTGGTTCGTCGACCTCAGCGAAGAAATCGGCAACGAAATCGAAGCGCAACTAAACGATGACCCGCAGCGCAACCTCGAACTGATCCGGTCCAGCCTGCGCAACGCCCTCGCCCGCCACACCGCCACGACCCAACTGCAATCCCAGCGCCTGACCCTGCAACGACTGGCCTGCGATGCGGACATGGTGCTCGACCTGCATTGCGATTTCGAATCCGTGGTTCACCTCTACACCACGCCCGAGGCCTGGCCGCAGGTCGAGCCGCTGGCGCGCTATATCGAATCCCAGGCGAGCCTGTTGGCCACCGACTCCGGCGGCCAGTCGTTCGACGAGTGCTTCACCCTGCTGTGGTGGCAATTGAAGGAGCGCTTCGGCGAACACTTCGAGATTCCGCTGGGCAGTTTCTCGGTCACCGTCGAATTGCGTGGCCAGGGAGATGTCACCCATCCGCTGGCCAGTCGCGATTGCCAGGCGCTGATCGATTACCTGATCCATTTCGGCGCTATCGTCGGTGAGCCCAAAGCCTTGCCGGCGCTGCCACATCCCGCCACACCGCTGGCCGGCGTGGAACCGGTAGCCACTCCCGTCGGCGGCCTGCTGGTCTACAGCGCCACACCCGGACAGTGGCTGGAAGCCGGGCAGAAAATCGCCGAAATCATCGACCCGATCAGCGACCGGGTCACACCAGTCCATTGCACCGCTTCCGGTCTGCTCTATGCCCGCTCGCTGCGGCGCATGGCCACCGCCGGTATGGTGATCGCCCACGTCGCGGGCGCCGAAGCCTATCGCAGCGGCTATCTACTTTCGCCTTGAGGATGCCTGTCCCATGTACAAATTGACCGTTGAAGGCCTGCACAAAAGCTATGGCGACCATCAGGTGCTCAAAGGCGTCTCGCTCAAGGCCAAGACCGGCGACGTGATCAGCCTGATCGGCGCCAGCGGCTCGGGCAAAAGCACCTTCTTGCGCTGCATCAACTTTCTCGAACAACCCAACGACGGCGCAATGAGCCTCGATGGCCAGGCGATCCGCATGGTCACCGACCGCCACGGCATGCACGTCGCCGACGCCGATGAACTGCAACGCCTGCGCACCCGGCTGGCGATGGTGTTCCAGCACTTCAACCTGTGGAGCCACATGACCGTGCTGGAAAACATCACCATGGCCCCGCGCCGGGTGCTGGGTTGCAGCAAACAGGAAGCCGACGACCGCGCCCGGCGTTATCTGGAAAAGGTCGGTCTGCCGGCACGAGTGGCGGATCAGTACCCGGCGTTTCTCTCCGGTGGTCAGCAGCAACGGGTGGCGATTGCCCGGGCATTGGCGATGGAGCCGGAAGTCATGCTGTTCGATGAACCGACTTCGGCGCTGGACCCGGAGCTGGTCGGCGAAGTGCTCAAGGTGATTCAGGGCCTGGCCGAAGAAGGCCGGACCATGATCATGGTCACCCATGAAATGAGCTTTGCGCGCAAGGTCTCGAGCCAGGTGCTGTTCCTGCATCAGGGGCTGGTGGAAGAAGAAGGCGCGCCCGAAGAAGTGCTGGGCAATCCGAAAAGCGAACGCCTGAAGCAATTCCTCAGCGGCAATCTCAAGTAAAACTATTGCCCGGCCGGCGCGGTCACTGAAGGAACACCTTCAGAGCACACGTCGCCGGCATGGGCACTTCCACCGACTTCGCCAAACACTGGTTCAGCGCCCGCGACTGGAAGCCGTTCGCCTTTCAGAAGCAGGTGTGGGCGGCGGTCAAACGTGGCGAATCCGGCCTGCTGCACGCCAGCACCGGCGCCGGTAAAACCTACGCGGTGTGGTTTGCCGCGCTCAATCGCTTTGCCCGCTCCGGGCCTGTTGCTGCAACCACTCGCAAACGCCCACCACCCGCCGAACCGCTGACCGTCTTGTGGATCACGCCGATGCGGGCGCTGGCCGCCGACACTGCGCGCGCCCTGCAAACGCCGCTGGACGATCTGCAGATTCCCTGGAGCGTCGGCCTGCGCACCGGCGACACCGGCAGCAGCGAGCGAGCCCGCCAGAACCGACGCCTGCCGACCACGCTGATTACCACCCCGGAGAGCCTGACCCTGATGCTCGCCCGCGCGGACGCGCAAACGGCGCTGTCGACATTGCGCATGGTCGTGGTGGATGAATGGCACGAATTGCTCGGCAACAAACGTGGCGTGCAATTGCAACTGGCCCTCGCCCGGTTGCGCCGCTGGCATCCGGGGCTGATCGTCTGGGGCGTTTCCGCGACGCTGGGCAATCAGTCCCACGCCGAACAGGTGCTGATCCCACAAGGTGGCGGCATCAGTATTCAGGGACAAAGCGAAAAGTCGCTCAAGGTCGACACCCTGCTCCCGCCGGCGATAGAACGCTTTCCTTGGGCCGGGCACATCGGTCTGAAAATGTTGCCGCAGGTCGTTGCCGAACTGGACGTCTGCGCCAGCAGCCTGGTGTTCACCAACACCCGGGCGCAATCGGAAATCTGGTATCAGGCGTTGCTGGAAGCGCGGCCGGACTGGGCCGGGTTGATCGCGCTACACCACAGTTCGCTGTCCCGCGACACTCGCGACTGGGTCGAGCAAGCGCTGAAGAATGGTCAACTCAAAGCCGTGGTCTGCACTTCAAGTCTGGATCTGGGGGTGGATTTCCTGCCGGTTGAGCGGGTGCTGCAAATCGGTTCGGCCAAAGGCGTGGCGCGCCTGATGCAGCGTGCCGGACGCTCGGGCCATGCGCCCGGCAGAACGTCGCGGGTCACCCTGGTGCCGACACACAGCCTGGAACTGATCGAAGCCGCGGCCGCTCGCGATGCCGTGGCGCAGCGGCGGATCGAACCTCGACTGTCACCGCACAAACCGCTGGATGTGCTGGTGCAGCATCTGGTCAGCATGGCCCTGGGCGGTGGCTTTGTTCCCGATGAGCTGTACGAAGAAGTCCGTGGTGCCTGGGCCTATCGTGACCTGACGCTCGCGGACTGGGCCTGGGCGCTGGCTTTCGTACGTCACGGCGGGATGTCGCTGACGGCGTACCCGGATTACCGCCGGGTCGAGCCGGATGAGCACGGGATCTGGCGCGTCCCCGATGCCCGCCTGGCGCGCCGCCATCGCATGAGCATCGGCACCATCGTCAGCGATGCCGCGATCCATTTGAAGTTCTGGAGCAAGGGCGGGGGCGGCAAACAACTGGGCAGCGTTGAAGAAGGCTTTATCGCCCGCCTCAAGCCCGGCGATGGCTTCCTGTTCGCCGGGCGCTTGCTGGAACTGGTGCGGGTGGAAAACATGACCGCCTACGTCAAACGCAGCACGGCGAAAAAAGCCGCCGTGCCGCGCTGGAATGGTGGACGCATGCCGCTCTCCAATGAATTGGCCGAAGCGGTGGTCACCCGATTCAGCGCGGTGGCACACGGCGAATTTGTCGGCCCGGAAATACAGGCGTTGCGACCATTGCTGGAAACGCAGATGCGCTGGTCGGGCCTGCCGACCGTCAACAATCTGCTGGCCGAAGTGCTGAAATCCCGCGAAGGCTGGCACCTTTTCCTCTACCCGTTTGCCGGACGTCAGGTGCATCTGGGGCTGGCCAGCCTGCTGGCGTGGCGGGTCAGCCAGCGCCTGCCTGTGACTTTCTCGATTGCGGTCAACGATTACGGACTGGAATTGCTCAGCGCTACGCCCGTTGACTGGTCTGTGCAACTGGATGATGCCCTGCTCAGCCCCGAGGATTTATTGAGGGATGTGCTGGCCAGCCTCAACGCGGGGGAGCTGGCGCTGCGGCGCTTTCGGGAAATCGCGCGGATTGCCGGACTGGTGTTTGCCGGTTACCCCGGCGCGCCGAAAAGCACCCGTCAGGTGCAGGCCTCCAGCGGGCTGTTCTTCGAAGTGTTCAAACAATACGACGCCGACAACCTGCTACTGGCGCAGGCCGGGGAAGAAGTACTACGAGAAGAACTGGATATTCGTCGACTGGAACAGACACTGGAGCGAATCAACCGGATGAAACTGAACCTGCACCTGATCAAACGTCCTACACCGCTCGGGTTTCCATTGCTGGTGGAACGCATGCGCGAAAGCATGAGCTCGGAAAAACTCGCCGACCGGATCCGCCGAATGGTCGGCGATCTGGAGAAAACCGCTGACAAGGGCCAATCCTGATGAACACGCCCTACCCCGTGCGTCTGGCAGGCGAAGACCTCTGGTTGCTGCCGGAAAAGGCGCTGTACTGGCCGGCGCAACAGGCGCTGCTGATTGCCGATGTGCATTTCGGCAAGGCTGCCGCTTATCGGCGCCTGGGGCAGCCGGTGCCGCAGGGCACGACAGCGAGCAACATCGCCGTGATCGAGCAGTTGCTGGCGAAACTGCCGTGTCGGCAACTGATCTTTCTTGGGGACTTTCTGCACGGGCCGGGTTCGCATGCCCCGGGCACTTTGAGTGTTTTGGCTGAGTGGCGCTCACGCTATGCCGATCTGCCGATCACGCTGATTCGCGGTAATCACGATAAACGTGCCGGTGATCCGCCGCAGTCGCTGAACATTCGGGTGGTGCCGGAGCCGATGCTGCTGGGGCCCTTCGCGTTGCAGCACGAACCCGATCCGCACGCTGAACGCCACGTGCTTGCTGGCCACGTCCACCCGGTCTATCGGTTGAACGGCAAGGGACGTCAGCGTTTGCGTCTGGCGTGTTTCAGACTGGGAGAACGCATCAGCCTGCTGCCGGCGTTCGGGGCCTTCACCGGCGGTTATCCGGTGGAGAAGGAAGACAGCTGTCGGATCTTTGTCATCGGCGACAACGAAATATGGCCCGTCGGCTGAAGCCCTGTTCAGGATTCCGCCGACGGGCCATGCATTCAATCAAGCGACGGGCGCAGGTGGCGGTTTGTCCGGCAACGTAGGCTCGCCGGGCTCGGTCGGTTCTTCGTTGGGGGTATCGGGATCGGGCTGGTGAGGAATTCCGCCAGCCATGGCGATGGGCGGGTGTGCCAACAAGGACCAGGCCAATACGCCAATCTGATTGGGCTCGAGCCTTGCCAGTTCGGCAGTGATTTGCGGATCGATCTTCATGGAGCACTCCTCGGCGAAGGCCCGTCCCGCTGTTCGCGAAACGGGCAGTACACCCCATAGAGTGTCTACCCGCCGAAGAATTCCCGGTAACTGCCGGATGGACGGATCAGGTGCGAGGCAGGGTCACGCCACGCTGGCCCTGGTACTTGCCCGCACGATCCTTGTAGGAGACTTCGCATTCCTCGTCGGATTCGAGGAACAGCATCTGCGCCACGCCTTCGTTGGCGTAGATCTTCGCCGGCAGGTTGGTGGTGTTCGAGAACTCCAGGGTCACCTGGCCTTCCCACTCGGGCTCGAGCGGGGTGACGTTGACGATGATGCCGCAGCGAGCGTAGGTGCTCTTGCCCAGGCAGATGGTCAGGACATTGCGTGGAATACGGAAGTATTCAACGGTCGTGGCCAGGGCGAAGGAGTTCGGCGGAATGATGCAGACGTCGCTGTGGACGTCGACGAAGCTGCCGGCGTCGAAGTTCTTCGGATCGACGATGGCCGAATTGATGTTGGTGAACACCTTGAAATGATTGGTGCAACGCACATCGTAGCCATAGCTCGACACACCGTAGGAGATCACACGGCTGTCGTCGCTGCCACGTACCTGACGCTCGACGAACGGCTCGATCATGCCGTGTTCCTGCGCCATGCGGCGAATCCACTTGTCCGATTTGATGCTCATGGCGGGTGTCCTGAATAGCGAGGTGGAAAAAATCTGTCCGGCATCTTACCGGGCGCGCCGCCGGGTTCAAAGTCCGGGCTGCAAATCTCGCCGAACGTGCAGGAATTACGCGGCCTGGCGACGAACCGTCACACCGCCGATCCCTAAAACAGAGAAACCTTCGCAAGAAGCATTGGCACGTTCCGGAAAAAGGGTTAAGGTGGCGCCACTGTGCTGCTTGTGTCACTGAGAATCTCTACACGATATGTTGAATTTCGATCCAACCATCTACAAGAATTTTTCCTGCTCTTTGCACTCAGTCTCGGCCAGGGTTCTTCCTGAGTCGCAGTTATCTTTGTTCAAGGAGTTACACCATGTCTAATCGCCAAACCGGTACCGTTAAGTGGTTCAACGATGAAAAAGGCTTCGGCTTCATCACTCCACAATCCGGTGACGACCTGTTCGTTCACTTCAAAGCTATCCAATCCGACGGCTTCAAAAGCCTGAAAGAAGGCCAACAGGTTTCTTTCATCGCTACCCGCGGTCAGAAAGGCATGCAAGCTGAAGAAGTACAAGTTATCTAACTTGTAGCTTCTTTAGTAAAAGGCCCCGCCCTCAAAAGCGGGGCTTTTTTGTGGGCGTCTGTTTTTCCGGGCACAAAAAAAGATCGCAGCCTGCGAAGGCTGCGATCTTTTTTGTTGCTTACCAGGCGACGCCGAAGCCGGCGGTGTAGCGGGTCTTGCTCAAGTCCGCATCCTCGGTGCCGCTGATGATGTCGCGCTCAGCCTTGAGGTTGAGGGATGCCCAGTCGGTGACCTTGTAGCGCAGGCCCATTTCCGCATCCAGCGCATAATCGGCCACACCGGACAGCGGCTTGCCGACTTCGCCATTGGTGAAGAACTCTACCTTCTTGCCGATCAGGTAGCGGTTGTAGTCCCACTTCATGGCGACTGAATAGAAGTTGTCCTTGCTGCCATCGCGATACTGGTAGTCGGTGCGGTTGAGCAGCG
Organism: Pseudomonas sp. B21-021; assembly: GCF_024749205.1. Classification (NCBI taxonomy): domain Bacteria; kingdom Pseudomonadati; phylum Pseudomonadota; class Gammaproteobacteria; order Pseudomonadales; family Pseudomonadaceae; genus Pseudomonas; species Pseudomonas sp. B21-021. The sequence goes on along the minus strand of NZ_CP087192.1, from coordinate 1,402,726 downwards.
AGCCCAGGGAGAATGCCCCCAGCTCGTCATCCCAGAACTGGTAACCCGGACCGGTACCGACCACGCGCTGGCGCGCCAGCTCTTCGATGTGATCGCGCTTGTAGTTCAGGCGGCCCTGCCAGAACCACTTGTCCGTCAGGAAGCGGTCGAGTGCGTACTCGGCGCGCCAGTTGTCGGTGGTGGTCACGTCGTCCTGCACTTCGCGGTTGTACTCGCCCTCGGCGGTGTGCCGCCAGCGACCATGGCGGGCGGACGTCTTGAAGCCGATGTCGTAGTCGTCGGTGTCCTTTTCCGCACGCTGATAATCCAACGCCAGGTCGACATTGCCCTTCCACACCAGGTCCTCGACCACCGGTTTGGGCTTGAGAATCTGCTGAATGCTCGCCAGCTCCACGGTTTTCGGCGCTTCGCCGTTGGCCAGAGTGACCTTGCCGTCTTCGGCGGCGCTCAGCGACTTGGCCTTCTCGCCGTTGTAGGCGTCCTGCTTGACCAGCAACTCCTGATCGCTCTCCAGGGTCTTGACCTGCTTCCAGTCGATGGTCACGGCACCCGCGTACTGGGTCTGGACCAGCAACTTGCCACCGTCGAACAGCGTGATTTTGCCGCTCAGCTTGTCACCGTTCTTCAACCAGACGGTATCGGCAAGCAAGGGTGTGGACGCACTGAAGACAGCAAGGCACAGCAGGGTTCTGGACAACATAAGCGAATCGGGGACTCTGGTTTGCGAAAAAGGGTCGGCATTATCCGTAGGAATAATTCCCTGACAAGGAGTGACCCGGCTATTTCTGTTGAGTTCATTTCTCAATTGCCCCTCCACCGATTACGCTTAAGGACATAACGCGATCAAGCTCAGGAACCGCGCACGTGACAGACCCGATGCATGCCTGCGAAAACGATCCGCAAATCCGACGCACGGCACTCTATTCCACCCTCGCCCAAGTGCCTGAGGGCAAGGTCGTCAGCTATGGTCAGTTGGCCGAACTGGCGGGGTTGGGGCGCGCCGCCCGCTGGGTCGGCCGGACCCTGAGCCAATTGCCCGGCGACACCAAGCTGCCGTGGCACCGCGTACTCGGCGCCGGCGGTCGGATCAGCCTGCCGGCGGGCAGCCCGTCCGGGGACGAACAGCGGGCACGATTGCGCATGGAAGGCATCACCGTCCTGAACAATCGTGTGGATATTCGGCGCCATGGCTGGCGTCCGGTAGAGCACAGCGGTTAGAGTGCGCGCTTTGTTTTCGCAATCTTGAGGCAGACTTCAGCCCATGCCCCGTAAAACCTGGCGCGCCGCGCTCGCCGCCTATGCCAGTCCTTCGACGCTCGTGCTGTTGTTGCTGGGTTTCGCCGCCGGCCTGCCGTACATGCTGGTGTTCTCGACACTTTCGGTCTGGCTGCGTGAAGCCGGTGTGGCCCGCGAGACGATCGGCTACGCCAGCCTGATCGGTCTGGCTTATGCCTTCAAATGGGTCTGGTCGCCCCTGCTCGACCAATGGCGCCTGCCGTTGTTGGGCAAGCTGGGGCGCCGCCGTTCGTGGCTGGTACTTTCACAGACGCTGGTGATCCTCGGTCTGATCGGCATGGGCTTTTGCGACCCGCAGAAACACCTGTCCTGGCTGATCGCTATCGCGGTGGTCGTTGCATTCGCCTCTGCCACCCAGGATATCGCCGTCGACGCCTATCGACTGGAAATCGCCGAAGACAACCGCCAGGCCGCACTGGCCGCCAGTTACATGTCCGGTTATCGGGTTGCTGCGCTGCTCGCGACGGCCGGTGCACTGTTCTTCGCCGAGGGCTTCGGCTCCACCGGCTTCAACTACCAGCACTCCGCCTGGACCGGCACCTACGTGCTGTTCGGCGCTCTGATGGTCCCTGCCCTGCTCACCACCCTGCTGATGCGCGAGCCGCCCGTGCCGCTGCGCACCCAGTTGCAGGCCGGGCGCTACACCTTCATGCATCAGTTGATGTCGGTGTTCGTGCTGATCATTTTGCTGGTGTCTGTGCCTGCGATGTTCACCCAACTCTACAACACCGATTTCGCCAGCGTGCTGTTCGGCGACATGAGCCCGCTGGACCTGCTGCTGGAAGACCGGGCGTTCCTGCGTGCGATTCTCTACACCACGCTGACTTGCCTGTGCCTCTCGGCCATGGGGCGTCGCGGTCTGGCGCCAGTGCTGACGCCGGTCAACGACTTCATCCTGCGCTACCGCTGGCAGGCGCTGCTGTTGCTCGGTCTGATCGCCACCTATCGGATGTCCGACACGGTGATGGGCGTGATGGCCAACGTGTTCTACATCGACCAGGGCTTCACCAAGGACCAGATTGCCAGCGTCAGCAAGATCTTCGGCCTGATCATGACCCTCGTCGGCGCCGGCATGGGCGGCCTGCTGATCGTGCGTTTCGGCATCCTGCCGATCCTGCTCATCGGCGGCGCTGCGTCGGCGGCCACCAACCTGCTGTTCCTGATGCTGGCCGACATGGGTCCGAACCTGCAGATGCTGGTGGTGACGATCTCCCTCGACAACTTCAGCTCGGGCCTGGCCACGTCGGCGTTCGTCGCCTACCTGTCGAGCCTGACCAACCTGAAGTTCTCCGCGACACAGTACGCCCTGCTCAGCTCGATCATGCTCCTGCTGCCACGCCTGATCGGCGGCTACTCCGGGGTCATGGTGGAGAAATTCGGCTATCACAACTTCTTCCTGATCACCGCGCTGCTCGGTGTTCCGACCCTGGTGCTGATCGCCCTGCACTGGTTCCAGGAAAGCCGCCGCGAAGGCCCGACACCGACGCCGGAACCTGCACCGACCTCCGTCGCGGAAGAATCGTAAGACATCTCGCACCCGGCGAGAGGGTTCGCGCCGGGGTTGCACTTCTGTACGTCGGCGGATCTCGCCGTTACACTGCTCCGTCATTTCCAGTCATAGCAACCGACAACGGCCAACCATGCGCACCAGTCAATTTTTGCTCGCCACACAGAAAGAAACGCCTTCCGACGCGGTCGTGATCAGCCATCAGCTGATGCTGCGCGCCGGCATGATCCGCAAACTCGCCTCGGGCCTGTACACCTGGCTGCCGATGGGCTTGCGAGTGATGCGCAAGGTGGAAGCCATCGTTCGCGAAGAAATGAACGCCGCCGGCTCTCTGGAAGTGTTGATGCCGAGCACCCAACCGGCCGAGCTGTGGCAGGAATCGGGGCGCTGGGAAGAATACGGCCCTGAGCTGCTGCGCATCAAAGACCGCCACGGTCGTGATTTCTGCGCGGGCCCGACCCACGAAGAAGTGATCACCGATCTGATGCGCAACGAGTTGAGCAGCTACAAACAGCTGCCGATCAACCTGTACCAGATCCAGACCAAATTCCGTGACGAAATCCGTCCACGCTTCGGCCTGATGCGCGGTCGCGAATTCATCATGAAGGACTCGTACTCCTTCCATGCGGATCAGGCGTCGCTGCAGATCACCTACGACCGCATGCACGAAGCGTACTGCAACATCTTCACCCGCCTGGGCCTGAAGTTCCGTCCGGTGGAAGCCGACAACGGTTCGATCGGTGGCGCTGGCTCCCACGAGTTCCACGTGCTGGCCGAGTCCGGCGAAGACGATATCGTCTTCAGCAACGGTTCCGATTACGCGGCGAACATCGAAAAAGCCGAAGCCGTGCCGCGTGAAACCTCGCGCGCCGCGCCAAGCGAAGAGCTGCGTCTGGTCGACACACCAGACACCAAGACCATCGCGGCCCTGGTGGAGAAATTCAATCTGCCGATTGAAAAGACCATCAAGACCCTGATCGTGCACGCCGAAGAAGAAGGCAAGCTGATCGCGCTGATCATCCGTGGCGACCACGAGCTGAACGAAATCAAGGCTGCCAACCAGCCAGGCGTTGCCAGCCCGCTGGTCATGGCCTCCGATGCCGAACTGCGTGACGCCATCGGCGCCGGTGCCGGCTCCCTCGGCCCGCTGAACCTGCCGCTGCCGATCATCATCGACCGCTCGGTCGAGCTGATGAGCGACTTCGGCATCGGTGCCAACATCGACGACAAGCACTACTTCGGCGTGAACTGGGAGCGTGATCTGCCGGTTCCGACCGTGGCCGACCTGCGCAACGTCGTGGCCGGCGACCCGAGCCCTGACGGCAAGGGCACCCTGGAAATCAAGCGCGGCATCGAAGTCGGGCACATCTTCCAGCTGGGCAACAAGTACAGCAAGGCGATGAAGTGCGAAGTGCTGGGCGAGAACGGCAAGCCGGTAACCCTGGAAATGGGTTGCTACGGTATCGGTGTTTCCCGCGTGGTGGCTGCCGCCATCGAGCAGAACAACGACGAGAACGGCATCATCTGGAGCGACACTCTGGCGCCGTTCCAGATCGCTCTGGTGCCGCTGCGCTATGAAACCGAGCTGGTGCGCGAAGCCACCGACAAGCTGTACGCGGAACTGACCGCGGCCGGCTTCGAAGTGCTGCTGGACGACCGCGACAAGAAAACCAGCCCGGGCATCAAGTTCGCGGACATGGAGCTGATCGGCATTCCGCACCGGATCGTGGTCAGCGACCGCGGCCTCGCCGAAGGCAACCTGGAATACAAGAGCCGTACCGAAGGCCAGGCGCAAGCGCTGCCGGTTGCCGACGTGCTGTCCTTCCTTCAGGCCCGTATCCGCCGCTGAAACCAGATAGAGACGTCATGTTCAAGCGAAACACCTTAGGCCTCGGTGGTGCCGCCCTGTGCGGCACCCTGCTGGTCAGCGGCTGTGCCAATCACATGTCACAACGCAGCGAGCACGAGGAACGTGTCGAGCGCAAACTGCTCGATCACAGCCTGCAGATCGATGTCGGCGAGCCCAAGGTGCTTGAGCTGCCGCAACGGCGCGTGAAGATCAACGAACAGAAGACCTTCGAAGTCACAGAATTCGAGGTCACGCGCCATTACGACCGTTACACGCCTTACCAGCCATGGCGGGAGATCTACGAGATTCCGCTGGGCGCGGTGGCGGTGGTCGGCGGCGTCGGTGCGAACGTGGTCAACGTGTTTGCCCTCGGCAATCTGCCCGACAGCGTGACACGGGACTGGCTCAGCTACGGTTTCGCCGGGCTCAACCCGTTCATGAACGTGCAATCGAACGGTCGCGCGCAACAGAATCTGGCCGGCATCGACGAAGTCCAGCGCGACAAGCGCACGGAGTATTCGAGCCTGCCGTGGAGCGAGCGCCCGGTTCAGGTCAAGGCCGGCAAGCAGACCTTCGACATGACCACCGATCGCAACGGCGTGCTGCGTCTGAACCTGCTGGACAGCCCGTTCGCCGAAAACGACCTCAATCATGTAGGCAAACTGCAGATCAGCGTCGAAGACAGCAAGGATGACGTGCATTCCGATTCGTCTCTGGCGATCAGCACTCACCTGCGCGGCAAGCTGCTGGAGGCTCACGGGCTGATCTACGACGATCTGGAAGACGACGAAGTGAGCCAGTGGGTACACCGGGTGAAGCGTCTGTCGGAACTGGGTCTGGAAGAAGAAGCCAGTGAACTGGAACAAAGCCTGATCGAACTGACCCGCAACGATCCTGAGTTGCAGGCCGAATTCCTCAAGTCCCTGACCCGGGATGCGGGGCGTCTGGTGGCGGATCCGGGGCCGAACTGAACCCCCCTGAAAAAATGCCCGAACCTGGTTCGGGCATTTTTTTGTCCGTCTATCGCTCGAACAACTCCATTTGTTCGAACCCGCCGCGTAAATCCTCCAGCCGCACGCCCACTCCCAATAGCCGCACCGGTTTGCCACCGCGGTTGAACGCCTGCGTCAGCATCAACTGGTAACTGCCCAGATCCCGCCCTGCCCCGGCCTGCTCCAGTGTGGTCTGGGTGAAATCGTGAAACTTCACTTTGACGAATGGCTTGCCCGGCCGGTAGCTGCTGTCGATCCGCGCCATGCGGGTTTTCAGGGTTTCCAGCAGCTCGGGGAGCTTATCGAGACAACTGCGCAGATCCGGCAGATCGACGTCGTAGGTGTTTTCGACACTGATCGACTGACGGCGGCTGTCGTTATGTACCAACCGCTCATCGATCCCACGGGCCAGACTCCACAAGCGCTCGCCGAAACTGCCAAATTCCCGCACCAGCGCCAGCTTGTCCCAGTCGCGCAATTGCAGACAGTCACTGATACCCAGCTTGCTCAACTTGTCGGCCGTGACCTTGCCCACCCCGTGCAACTTGCTCACCGGCAAGCCACTGACGAAGTCTTCGACCTGATCCGGGGTGATCACGAACAAGCCGTTGGGCTTTTTCCAGTCGCTGGCGATCTTGGCCAGAAACTTGTTCGGCGCCACGCCGGCGGAGACGGTGATGTGCAACTGATTGGACACCCGGCGGCGAATGTCCTGGGCGATCCGCGTGGCGCTACCGCCGAAATGCGCGCTGTCCGAGACGTCGAGGTACGCCTCGTCCAGCGAAAGCGGCTCGATGAGGTCGGTGTAATCGCTGAAGATCGTGTGAATTTCTTTCGACGCCTCGCGATAGGCGTCCATTCTCGGCTTGACGATGGTCAGGTCCGGGCACAGCTTCAAGGCGTGTCCAGAGGACATCGCCGAGCGAACCCCGTATGCACGCGCCTCATAGTTGCAGGTGGCGATCACCCCGCGCCTGTCCGCCGAGCCACCGACCGCCAACGGCTTGCCGGCGAGGCTCGGGTCATCCCGCATCTCGATGGCGGCGTAGAAACAGTCACAGTCGACGTGGATGATTTTTCGCTGAGTCATGACAGAAAAGGAAACATGGCGAGCCGGACCGGCAGTATCTCACTGACACCTGTATATAGCACCAGTGGTATGAATGTTCTTTTCAGTTTGTAGGAAACGACCTTTGAATTTATTTTCTCAATCGAAAACCAACCTCCAATAGAGCTGAAACCCTTGCTGTGCCTGACCTGCAGCCTCTGAAAAGACCGTCCGTCAGCGCTAACCGATTGAAGCTGAAGAGGTTTTATCCAAATTGAAGGTTGACACCCCGGCGTTCCTCTGTAGAATGCCGCCACACAGACGCGGGATGGAGCAGTCTGGTAGCTCGTCGGGCTCATAACCCGAAGGTCGTCGGTTCAAATCCGGCTCCCGCAACCAAACATCAGAAAAGGCCAATCGAAAGATTGGCCTTTTTTGTGCGTGTCTGTTTTTCACGACGATGCACGGCGTTCTGCAAACAGGAATCCGTTTCAATTCCGAAACTTAAGCAGCCACCTGCGACCGTTTGCCGCGATTGCACACTTATTTGACCCTTCTCGGGATTATCGGTTGACACCCCGCCGTTCGCCTGTAGAATGCCGCCACACAGACGCGGGATGGAGCAGTCTGGTAGCTCGTCGGGCTCATAACCCGAAGGTCGTCGGTTCAAATCCGGCTCCCGCAACCAAACATCAAAAAAGGCTACTCGAAAGAGTGGCCTTTTTTGTATCTGTGGAAAAAGTCCTTTCGCAACAATGATCTGTCACTGTGCAGTGAACCGTTCAGGATCTTCAGACCCGCCAAGTTGCGACTATGCTTGAAGTCGCAGGCAAGGCGTCTGCAATCCAGGAGCTGCCCTCGCCGATCCCCGGTGAGAGGCGTAGTATTTTGTGATTATTTTTTTCTACAGGGATTGGTTACTTGGCTGGATACCTCCATCCTGTCGCGCACAATCCAAGAGGTGATTGATGCGCGCCAACTCGTCTGATTCACAAGACACCGTCACAGCGACCCCACCGATCAAGCCTGAGCGTCTGCGCCTGCTGGATCGGATCAGCAAATACCGGCAACCGATCGGTCTGGCGGTCACGTTGCTGCTGTTCGCCATCGCGCTGATTGCCTGTCGCCATCTGCTCAGCGAACTCGATCTCGACGCCCTGCACGACTCGATTCTCGACGTGCCGAAACCGGCCCTGCTCGGCGCCCTCGGTGCGACAGTCGTCGGCTTCATCATTCTGCTCGGCTACGAATGGTCGGCCAGTCGGTATGCCCGCGTGACGCTGGCACCGAAAACCCTGGCTCTCGGCGGTTTCACCGCGTTTGCCATCGGCAATGCCATTGGCCTGTCGATGCTGTCCGGTGGCTCGGTGCGTTACCGTTTATATGCACGGCATGGCCTGGGCGCTTCCGAAGTCGCGCACATGACCCTGTTCGCCAGCCTGTCACTGGGCTGCGCCCTGCCGCCGCTGGCTGCACTTGCGACCCTGAGCAACCTGCCCGCCGCCTCACAGGCACTGGGGCTGTCCGAGACTTTATTGGGGACGATTGCCGGCGTAGTGCTGCTGCTCGGCGCGATTCTGGCCATCGGCATCTATCGCCGTCGCCTGCCGGAACAACCTTATCCGGACAACCTGCTGGTCCGAGCCGGTCGTCGCACCCTGCGCCTGCCGGGTCGCCGCCTGACGTTCCTGCAACTGGTCATCACCGCCCTCGACGTCGCCGCCGCTGCAACCGTCCTTTATCTGCTGCTGCCGGAAGCGCCGCCCTTCGGTGCCTTCCTGCTGGTTTATCTGCTGGCGCTGGCGGCCGGTGTACTCAGTCACGTTCCGGGTGGTGTGGGTGTCTTCGAAGCGATTCTGCTCGCGGCGTTCGCCGACAAACTCGGTGCCGCTCCACTGGCTGCCGCCCTGCTCCTGTATCGCCTGATCTATGTGGTGCTGCCGTTGCTGGTGGCCTGCGTGCTGTTGCTGATCAACGAAGGCCAACGCCTGTTTCAATCGCAGACCATGCGTGCGGCGTCCGGTCTGGCGGCACCGATTCTCGCAGTGCTGGTGTTCCTGTCCGGCGTGGTGCTGCTGTTTTCCGGCGCGACGCCAGAGATCGACACCCGCCTGGAGCACATCGGCTTTCTGATTCCTCACCGTCTGGTCGACGCTTCGCACTTTGGCGCCAGCCTGATCGGCGTGCTGTGCCTGATGCTCGCCCAGGGCCTGCGTCGCCGGTTGTCGGCGGCGTGGATGCTGACCACCATTCTGTTGCTGGTGGGCGCCCTGCTCTCGCTGCTCAAGGGTTTCGACTGGGAAGAAGCGACCCTGATGACCCTCACCGCCGCGCTGCTGGGGGTATTCCGTCGCTCGTTCTACCGCCCGAGCCGTCTGACCGAACTGCCGTTCTCGCCGCTGTATCTGGTCGCCAGCCTGTGCGTACTCGGTGCTTCGACCTGGCTGCTGCTGTTCGCTTATCAGGACGTTCCGTACAGCCATCAACTGTGGTGGCAGTTCACCCTCGACGCCGACGCCCCGCGCGGCCTGCGCTCGCTGCTCGGTGCCGCCGTGTTGCTGCTGGTGATCGCCCTGACCTGGCTGCTGCGCACCGCTCGCCCGGTGATCCATCTGCCGACACCCGATGAACTGGAACGCGCCTCGAAGATTCTGATGGCCTCCTCGCAACCGGACGGCGGCCTGGCCCTGACCGGCGACAAGGCGCTGCTGTTTCATCCCAACGACGAAGCCTTCCTGATGTACGCCCGCCGTGGCCGCAGTCTGGTGGCCCTGTACGACCCGATCGGCCCCGGCCAGCAACGGGCCGAGATGATCTGGCAGTTCCGCGACCTGTGCGACATCCATCACGCCCGGCCTGTGTTCTATCAAGTGCGCGCCGAGAACCTGCCGTACTACATGGACATCGGCCTGACCGCGATCAAGCTCGGCGAGGAAGCCCGGGTCGATCTGCATCGCTTTGACCTGGAAGCCAAGGGCAAGGAGATGAAGGACCTGCGCTACACCTGGAACCGTGGCACCCGTGACGGCCTGTCGCTGGAGATCCATGAGCCGGGCCAGGCGCCGATGGATGAGCTCAAGGTGATTTCCGATGCCTGGCTGACCGGCAAGAACGTGCGCGAGAAAGGCTTCTCCCTCGGCCGTTTCAGCGATGATTACCTGAAGCATTTCCGCATCGCGGTGATTCGCTTCGAAGGCCGCCCGGTGGCGTTCGCCAACCTGCTCGAGACCTACAGCCATGACCTGGCCAGTCTCGACCTGATGCGCGCGCACCCGGACGCCCCCAAGCTGACCATGGAATTCATGATGGTCGGTCTGATTCAACACTATAAGAGTCACGGATACGCGCGCTTCAGCCTGGGCATGGTGCCGCTGTCGGGGTTGCAACCCCGGCGCGGTGCACCGCTGACCCAGCGTCTGGGCTCGATGGTTTTCCGCCGTGGTGAGCAGCTGTACAACTTCCAAGGCTTGCGCCGCTTCAAAGACAAGTTCCAGCCTGACTGGGAACCCCGTTATATGGCCGTGCCCGCCGGACTCGATCCGCTGGTGGCGCTGGCCGACACTGCTGCCCTGATCGCGGGCGGCTTGACTGGATTGGTGAAACGCTGATGATTCAACGCTCCCTGAAGTACATCCTGGTCGCACTGCTGGTGCTGGCCGCGATTGCCGGTGGCGGTTTCTGGTACCTCAAACGCCCGGCACCGGAACCGACCCTCGAACAGCTCACCCCGGCCGATGGCGCCGCCATGACCCGGGTCATCCCCGGCACCAAGCCCAAGGCGCAGGTGCTGGTGGCGGTCAACGACGACCAGAAACTCAGCGACAAGCAACTGAGCACCCTGAGCCGCAGCGCTTCGGCGCAGATCGTTCAAGTGATCCTGCCCAAGGACTGCCTGCTGCAAAGCCGCGCCCTGCAAGCCGGCCTGCGCGAACTGAACGGCCCGGCGACGCTGGTCAGCGGTATCGGCCCCGGCGCCGTCCTGGCATGGCGCTGGTTGTCCGAGCAGAAAGACGACAAGGCCCAGGCCGTCTCCGTCGACCTGGCCCTGGAAAAACCCGGCTGCACTCACCTGTTGCCAAAAGCCGCCGCCCACGGCCACTGGCTGGTGGCGTGGAACGACAACCCGGACGACACCAGCGCGGGTTTCGTGCGCGATCAACCGAACGCCGAAACCAGCATCAGCGACTACGACATCAACCTGCCGCAAGTGCTGAACAACGAACTGCGCAAGATCCTCGTCGGCGGCGACAAGGCCAACGGCGGCCTGCAGATTCCGGTCGTGGAAGTCCCGGCCGGCCAGGCCAAGGACACCGTCACCCTGTTCCTGTCCGGTGACGGCGGCTGGCGCGATCTGGACCGCGACGTGGCCGGTGAAATGGCCAAGATCGGCTACCCGGTCGTCGGCATCGACACCCTGCGCTACTACTGGCAGCACAAGAGCCCGGAACAGAGCGCCCTCGACCTGACCGAACTGATGCAGCACTACCGCCAGAAATGGGGCACCAAGCGCTTCATCCTGACCGGCTACTCGTTCGGCGCCGACGTCCTCCCGGCCATCTACAACCGCCTGCCGGAAACCGAGCAGCAACGCGTCGACGCAATCATCCTGCTGGCCTTCGCCCGCACCGGCAGCTTCGAAATCGAAGTCGAAGGCTGGCTCGGCAACGCCGGCAAAGAAGCCGCCACCGGCCCGGAAATGGCCAAGCTGCCCCCGGCCAAGGTCGTGTGCATCTATGGTGAAGAAGAAACCGACGAAAGCGGCTGCACCGACAAGACAGCGGTGGGCGAAGCGGTGAAACTGCCTGGCGGCCATCACTTCGACGAGAACTACCCGGCGCTGGCCAAGCGTTTGGTGGATTTGATCGAGAAGCGTCAGAACACGGCGCAGGTGGCGGAAGAGTGATCTGAAGCGCACCAACGAAAAGCCCCCGCAACCTTAGGGTTGTGGGGGCTTTTTTACGCAAACTTGAAACACTTCCTGCCAGTCAAACCTTATATCGATGCCAAGACTAAAACTGAACATCTATCCATGTGATGTCATCTTCAACTTCGATACAGCTGCCATCTGGCTCTGCTAACAAGCTGCTTTGCTGCGACTCGGTTAGCTCCGCCCAAAAGCCATCGGTTGCAAACACCAGTCGCTCACTTAAAGCCAATGGATAAAACACAAAATCAGGGTTCGGCGCGCGACTCACCTTCAAGCATCGAGTCACCCGGTGCCGAGCGGGATCTTGCGCCAGCTCGAAGTGGGAACGGTCACGTCTCCAATTGGCTTTACAGTGCGGCGACGTCATCCATTCGATCGCGCCTGCCGAGGTCACAACACCGCATGAACAATCACCCTCATACGCAAGCGTGAGTTTGCCATGAGCAGCGACACCCACCACATAACAAGCGGCGCCTGTCTGGCTTGCAAACAAGACGGGATGGAGGTCGGCCAGCATAGAAACCAGTACCTGTTCAACCGCTCCGTACTCAGTGATATCGAGGCCCTGATCAAAATGTTTTGACCAGATCGCTAAAACACCTTCCACAAAGGATTCAGCCAACTGGCCACTGCCAACCCTCGAAGTACCGTCTGTGATAACAAATACGCCGCTCTCTCCATCACAGAGCGCTCCAGCAAAGTCATGATTGGTTTGCCTGGCTCGCCCCGTTACCGATCTGGCGTGGTATTTCATGCGCTGCCCAGTTCTTTCATGCGCCCATGAATGATTTGCCCTCTTCCTGGATTGGCCTGTACCGAGCCCGAGCTTTCAATCACATAGTCGATGCCACCGAGCCGCCTGAGTGCTCGAACTCCAGTCGTGATGAACTCCTTGAGCTCGGACTCCGCTTGGCGAACCTCTTCTAAAAGCTCTGGACGTCCATCAATCAAGATAATGATGTCTTCGACATCTTTATGGTATGGATCGCCACCGCCCCGACCGCTGAAGGCTTCCAGTTTTGTCGCGAGAAAATAGGTCGGTTTGAATATCTGGATGACGGTACCGCTGGGCAACGTAAATTTATCAGCCCGTGCCAACCCCTCTACAAACCAGCGGTTGGCGTATCCGAGAACTTCGGGATCAGAAGGCATCACGTCAACGACGATATCGTTGAAGCGGAAACGACAGTTGACTTCATCCTCGCCGGTAATCTTGAAATTCCTGGCTGCCAACCGTTCGGTAAGCTGCTGCCAGGCGCTAATACCTGCCAGCTCGATCACCAGGTCAACGTCATCGGTGAAACGAATGTCGTCCAGCACAACAGCATCCGTTACCAGCATGGCTGTGGTGCAACCTCCGACAAAGGCAACCTCAGCGAGAAACGCCTCTCCCAAGCCTTCGGCGACAAACTCTATTAGCTCGTAGTTGTGATCAGCGTTTGATGACATGTTATTTCAGTCCCATTCCTGCTTTTAGAATGTTGACTGCGACACCGCACTCTCGCGGGCCTCCAAGGCGGATCGCATCAGCAAGCGCAAGATAGTGATAAAGAATCCTGTCCTTCTTCACCGCTTCCGGCACTGTCTTGTAGAGCGGCTCTATTGCCTGACCACGCTCCGTTCCAAATGCATCAGGCCAGACCGGAATCAGTCCACCAGCACTTTTGATGCTTTTGGACAGTGCCGGTGCTGCGAAACCCGTCGGGATACCGCGAACCATTGCACCGGGCTTTACAGGAAAGAAGTATTTCAGAGCGTGCTCGGTGATGCTCAGTAGCTGCCGCCGATTAACCTTCGCCAGCCCTGTCTCATAGTCATTGGTGAGCAGGCCGGACTCACGACACCTGGCGATGGAATTTGAAACCTCGCTTTTGCTTAGCCCGAGAGCAGCAGACAACGCACGCAACGAGTAACCCTCACTCCAGCTTGTCAGGGGCGGAACAGCCACAGGCTCCGACCACCCCTCCCATCCTGCCTCATCGTTCAAGGCCGAATCGAAATCCTGTCGCCGGAAAACAGTATCTTCACCGTCAGTGGAGTAGGTGACCAATGGCTGCCCCACCCGCCCACCTGCGGTCATTTGGCTGACCACATAAGGCTTCAACAACTCCTCAACCCTGTTCGAATTCGACTCTGACTCCATTACACCAAGGAGGTTTTCCTCCTGAGCGTGAAGGCTGGCCATCTTGAATAAAAGCAAAATATCTTGACTCTTCATGAAGCGTAAAACTCCAAGTGTCCACATTCCATAAAACGTGGACACTTGTCTCATTCAAAATATCTGATCGTCAAGCCCTTTGTTCGGCCTCACTTGCTGTAGCGCCCGTACAAAATCCGCCGTCCCTGAAATTGCTCGTCACCTTAGTTTCGCTGACCGGTGTCGCAATATCAGATGACGTCCGCATACCTTGTAGGCAAACTCCTAATCTCGTGCTTGAGCACTTTGCCGCCCTATTACGCTGTTTTTCGACGGGATACACAGCAACGAAAAAGCCCCCGCCAGCCGTGAAGCTGACGGGGGCTTTTCAGTTGTGGCGGGACCTACATCTCCACCTGCGTCCCCAACTCAATCACCCGGTTCAGTGGGAGATTGAAGAACCGCAGGTTCCCGTTGGCATTCTTCAACATGAACGCAAACAGCGCTTCACGCCAACGGGCCATGCCTTCGAGTTTCGAGGCGATGACCGTTTCGCGGCTGAGGAAGTAGGTGGTGCGCATCGGGCTGAAGTCCAGATCATCCAGATGGCACAGCTTCAGTGCCTGCGGCACGTCCGGCTCGTCGGTAAACCCGAAGTGCAGGATCACCCGGAAGAAGCCTTCGCCGTGGGCTTCGACTTCGAAACGTCGGGATGGCGGGACGCGCGGGATGTCTTCGTAGACGACGGTCAGCAACACCACTTGCTCATGCAGAACCTGGTTGTGCAGCAGGTTGTGCAACAGCGCGTGCGGCACCGCGTCGGAACGGGCGGTGAGGAACACGGCGGTGCCCTGCACGCGGTGCGGTGGCTGGACGCGGATGCTGCTGATGAAGATCGGCAGCGGCAATGCGCCTTCGTCGAGGCGCTCGACCAGCAGTTGCTTGCCACGTTTCCAGGTGGTCATCAGCACGAACAGCGCGATACCGGCGATCACCGGGAAGGCACCGCCCTGCACGATCTTCGGCACGTTGGCGGCGAAGTACAGGCCGTCCACCAACAGGAAGCCGAGCAGCACCGGCACCGCCAGAATCGGTGGCCATTTCCACAGCAGCAGCATCACTGCCGACACCAGGATCGTGGTCATCAACATCGTGCCAGTCACGGCCACGCCGTAGGCCGAGGCCAGCGCGCCGGAAGATTCGAAGCCGATCACCAGCAAGACCACGCCGACCATCAGCGACCAATTCACGGCACCGATGTAGATCTGGCCCTGCTCGTCGCTCGAGGTGTGCTGGATGTACATGCGCGGGATGTAACCGAGCTGGATCGCCTGACGGGTCAGGGAGAACGCGCCGGAAATCACCGCCTGGGAGGCGATCACCGTGGCCAGGGTCGACAGACCGACCAGCGGAATCAGCGCCCAGCTCGGGGCCAGCAGGTAGAACGGGTTGCGCGCCGCTTCCGGGTTGTCCAGCAGCAAGGCGCCCTGACCGAAGTAGTTGAGCACCAGCGCCGGCAGCACCAACAGGAACCACGCACGGGCAATCGGCTTGCGGCCGAAGTGGCCCATGTCGGCGTACAGCGCTTCGGCACCGGTCAGTGCCAGCACCACGGCGCCGAGGATCGCCACGCCCATGCCTGGATGAACGGTAAAGAACCGCACTGCCCACACAGGATTCATCGCGTGCAGCACTTCCGGGGTGTGGCTGATGCCGTAGACGCCGAGGGCGCCGAGGACCAGGAACCAGGTGACCATGATCGGCCCGAACAGAATGCCGATCCGCGCCGTGCCGTGCTTCTGGATCAGAAACAGCGCCACCAGCACCACCAGCGACAGCGGCACCACCCAGTGGTCGATGCCGTCGAAGGCCAGGCCCAGACCTTCAATGGCCGAGAGCACGGAAATCGCCGGGGTGATCATGCTGTCGCCATAGAACAGCGCCGCGCCGATCAGCCCGCAGACCACCAAAAGCGTGCGCAACCGCTTGCGCCCCGCCGCTGCCCGACGGGCCAGCGCGGTAAGCGCCATGATCCCGCCTTCGCCCTGGTTGTCGGCGCGCAGCACGAACATCATGTACTTGATTGAAACGACCCAGATCAGCGACCAGAAAATCAGCGACAGAATGCCGAGCACTCCGTCGTGATTGACGGGCACACCGTAAGCGCCGGAAAACACTTCTTTGAGGGTGTACAACGGGCTCGTGCCGATGTCGCCGTAAACTACCCCGACCGCCGCGACCAGCATGCTCAGCGGCTTGGTGGCCGAACCTTCGGCGCCCGCCGCGTGACTACTTGCCTGACCCATCCAACACTCCTGATTCCCAGACCGGCTTCTTATATGAAGCACTATGCTTTGTGTGCAGCATGCGCGTTTTTACGCCCTGTAACAGACGTTTTCTTGACTGTAAAAATTCAGTAAAGCGCAACGGCGCGAAGCATAGCGCAGCACTCGTCGTATTTCCCTGCATAAAGCTGGTCAAGTGCGCTGCTCGTCGCTAGAATTGCGCACTTTTTGATCAGAGGCGCACTTCAAGCGCCCGTCCGTCGGCTTCTGCCATCAGGCAAGCGGCGTCACAAAACACCGAGGTTAGACATGTCCACCACTCCTGCGCCGGCCAATCCAAAGGTTGGCTTCGTTTCTCTGGGTTGCCCGAAAGCACTGGTCGACTCCGAGCGCATCCTGACCCAGCTGCGCATGGAAGGCTATGACGTGGTGTCCACCTATCAGGACGCCGACGTGGTCGTGGTCAACACCTGCGGCTTCATCGACTCGGCGAAGGCCGAATCGCTGGAAGTCATCGGTGAAGCGATCAAGGAAAACGGCAAGGTCATCGTGACCGGCTGCATGGGCGTGGAAGAAGGCAACATCCGTGACGTGCACCCGAGCGTGCTGGCCGTCACCGGTCCGCAGCAGTACGAACAAGTGGTCAACGCGGTGCACGAAGTCGTGCCGCCGAAGCAGGATCACAACCCGCTGATCGACCTGGTGCCGCCGCAAGGCATCAAGCTGACCCCGCGTCACTACGCGTACCTGAAGATTTCCGAAGGCTGCAACCACAGCTGCAGCTTCTGCATCATCCCGTCGATGCGCGGCAAACTGGTCAGCCGTCCGGTGGGCGACGTGCTCGACGAAGCCCAGCGTCTGGTCAAATCCGGCGTGAAGGAACTGCTGGTGATTTCCCAGGACACCAGCGCCTACGGCGTTGACGTCAAATACCGCACCGGTTTCTGGAACGGCGCGCCGGTGAAAACCCGCATGACCGAACTGTGCGAAGCGCTGAGCACCCTCGGCGTCTGGGTCCGTCTGCACTACGTTTACCCGTACCCGCACGTCGACGAACTGATCCCGCTGATGGCCGCCGGCAAGATCCTGCCGTACCTGGACATCCCATTCCAGCACGCCAGCCCGAAAGTCCTGAAGTCGATGAAACGTCCGGCGTTCGAAGACAAGACCCTGGCGCGGATCAAGAACTGGCGCGAAATCTGCCCGGACCTGATCATCCGTTCGACCTTCATCGTCGGCTTCCCCGGCGAAACCGAAGAAGACTTCCAGTACCTGCTGGACTGGCTGACCGAAGCCCAGCTCGACCGCGTCGGCTGCTTCCAGTACTCGCCGGTCGAAGGCGCACCGGCCAATGACCTGAACCTCGACATCGTTCCGGACGACGTCAAGCAGGATCGCTGGGAGCGTTTCATGGCGCACCAGCAGGCCATCAGCTCGGCGCGCCTGCAAATGCGCATCGGCCGTGAAATCGAAGTGTTGGTCGACGAAGTCGACGAGCAAGGCGCGGTCGGCCGTTGCTTCTTCGATGCCCCGGAAATCGACGGCAACGTGTTCATCGACAACGGCAGCAACCTCAAGCCGGGCGACAAGGTCTGGTGCAAGGTGACCGACGCCGACGAATACGACCTCTGGGCCGAACAGATCTAAGCGCGAAAAATACAGAAAGCCCCGCTCTCTTTTACGAGATGCGGGGCTTTTTTACGGCTAGAGTTTGGGGTGGGAAGGACTCCCTCATCCATGACAAAGAGGCTATCGGGCATGCGTCACCACTCGGTCATCCACACGCCGAAACTCAGCGATTATCAGGAACTGACCCGGGTCTGGGAGGCCTCGGTCCGCGCGACTCATGATTTCCTGCCGGAATCCTACATCGAGCTGCTGAAGAATCTGGTGCTGACCCGCTACCTCGACGCGGTGATGCTGATCTGCACACGGGACAGCCATCAGCGCATCACCGGGTTCGCCGGGGTCGCGGCGGGCAAGATCGAAATGCTGTTCATCGACCCGGCCCATCGCGGCCAGGGCCTTGGCAAGAAACTGCTGAAGTACGCGATGGAACACCTGAACGCCGACGAACTGGACGTCAACGAACAGAACCCGCAGGCCCTGGGGTTTTACTTCAAGCAAGGGTTCGAGGTGATCGGCCGCTCGGAAGTCGATGGCATGGGCCAGCCGTATCCGTTGTTGCACATGCGTCTGAAACAACCGGAGCAGCGCGCGGTACGCGGCTAAAAGCCACACGGCGCAAATGCAATCGGGCTTAACCGGCCCCAGGCAGGTACAATGCCCACCCCTTTTTCGTTACGGCCCCTGTCATGACTGACCCGATTCGCCTCTCCAAACGCCTCATCGAGCTGGTCGGTTGCTCCCGCCGGGAGGCCGAGCTGTTCATCGAGGGCGGCTGGGTCACCGTGGACGGCGAAGTCATCGACGAGCCGCAGTTCAAGGTCGGCGACCAAAAGGTCGAACTCGACAAGGACGCCAAGGCCACCGCGCCGGAGCCGGTGACCATCCTGCTCAACGTGCCGGCCGGCATGGATGTCGACAGCGCCATGCAGTCGCTGAACGCCGAAACCCTCAGTGAAGAACACCGCTACGGCAAGCGTCCGCTGCGCGGGCATTTCTTGCGCCTGACCGCCAGCGCCGACCTGCAACCCAAGGCCAGCGGCCTGCTGGTGTTCACCCAGGACTGGAAGGTACTGCGCAAGCTCACCGCCGACGCGGCCAAGATCGAGCAGGAATACGTGGTCGAAGTCGAAGGCGACATGGTTGCCCACGGCCTCAACCGCCTGCAGCACGGCCTCACCCACAAGGGCAAGGAGCTGCCGCCGGTCAAGGCCAGTTGGCAGAACGAAAACCGCCTGCGCTTCGCCATGAAGAACCCGCAGCCTGGGATCATCGCCCAGTTCTGCGAAGCGGTCGGCCTGAAGGTGATCGGCATTCGCCGCATCCGCATCGGCGGCGTGTCCATCGGCAAGGTGCCGATCGGCCAGTGGCGCTACCTGTCCGGTAAAGAGAAATTCTAAGGCTCGCAAGCCACCCTACATTCCGGCATCGCGTCCCGCTCGGTGCCCACAGCGAACAATCAGGATTGCACACATGGTTCACAACGACGTTCTGCGCAGCGTGCGCTACATGCTCGATATCAGCGACAAGAAAGTGGTCGAGATCATCAAACTCGGCGGCCTGGACGTCACGCTTGCCGATGTCGTGACGTACCTCGACAAGAAAGAAGAAGACGAAGAAGGTTTCGTGCGCTGCCCGGACGAAGTCATCGCGCACTTCCTCGACGGTCTGGTGATCTTCAAGCGCGGCAAGGACGAAAGCCGTCCGCCGCTGCCGATCGAACTGCCGGTGACCAACAACATCATCCTGAAAAAGCTGCGCGTGGCCTTCGAGCTGAAAGAAGACGACATGCACGCGATCCTCAAGGCCGCCGAGTTCCCGGTATCCAAGCCTGAGCTGAGCGCGTTGTTCCGCAAGGTCGGCCACACCAACTACCGCCCGTGCGGCGATCAGTTGCTGCGCAATTTTCTCAAGGGCCTGACCCTGCGCGTTCGCGGTTGACCCATTCGATCACGGCGACTTCGGTCGCCGTTTTCATGCATAGCCCTCCATTCCCTCAAAAAATAGTGGCTCCGCTTTTCGCGGCCGGCGACTAGGGTGTACTGAACCCTAGCCCTCAGGATTCGCCATGCACCCGTATTTCTCCCTGCAAGGCCGCACCGCCCTGGTGACCGGCGGCACCCGTGGTATCGGCAAAATGATCGCCAAGGCCTTTGTCGAAGCCGGCGCCCGCGTGTACGTCTGCTCCCGTGACGCTGAAGCCTGTCATCAAACCGCTGAAGAGCTAAGTGCCCTGGGCACGTGTCATGGCGTGGCGGCGAATCTGGCGACGGAAGAAGGCGTGAAGGAGCTGGCAGCGCGACTGGGCGAGCAGATCACTCATCTGGACATTCTGGTGAATAACGCCGGCACCACCTGGGGCGCGCCGCTGGAGAGCTACCCGGTCAAGGGCTGGGAGAAAGTCATGCAGCTCAACGTGACCTCGGTGTTCAGTTGCATCCAGCAGTTTCTGCCGTTGCTGCGCCAATCCGGGTCGGCGGCCAATCCGGCGCGGATCATCAACATCGGTTCGGTGGCGGGGATTTCTTCCTTCGGCGAACAGGCCTACGCCTACGGGCCGAGCAAGGCGGCCCTGCATCAGCTGTCACGAATTCTCGCCCGGGAACTGGTGAGTCAGCACATCAACGTCAACGTCATCGCGCCGGGGCGCTTCCCGAGCAAGATGACCCAGCACATCGGCAGTGACCAGCAGGCGCTGGCCGAAGACACCGCGCTGATCCCGATGAAACGCTGGGGCCGTGAGGAGGAGATGGCGGCACTGGCGATCAGCCTGGCGAGTACTGCCGGGGCGTACATGACCGGGAATATCATTCCGCTGGATGGCGGCTTCAGTCTGTAGATCAGCGGCGCGGCATTCGCGAGCAGGCTCGCTCCCACATTTGGAATGCGTTCCCCTGTGGGAGCGAGCCTGCTCGCGAAGAGGCCCGATCTGTCAGCACCAGACTTGAAGCCTGCCGGGTTATCATGCCCGCCCTGCTCCGCTTCGAATGCACACCATGACTTACAGCGTCTCCCCCATCGGCTTCGTCCGCTCCTGCTTCAAGGAGAAGTTCGCCATCCCGCGCCAGCCGCAACTGGCCCCCGCCGCCCGTGGCGTGCTGGAACTGGTGGCACCGTTCGATCAGGGTGACGCGGTGCAGGGGCTGGAGCAGGTCAGCCATGTCTGGCTGCTGTTCCTGTTCCATCAGGCGCTGGAAGAAAAGCCGCGCCTCAAGGTCCGCCCTCCGCGCCTCGGTGGCAACAAGTCCATGGGCGTGTTCGCCACCCGCGCCACGCACCGGCCGAACGGCATCGGCCAGTCGGTGGTGAAGCTGGACAAGGTCGTAGCCAATCGCCTGTTCATCTCCGGCATCGACTTGCTGGATGGCACGCCGATTCTCGACATCAAACCCTACGTGCCGTACGCCGACATCATTGCTGACGCCTCCAACAGCATCGCCAGTGCCGCGCCGCACCTGATCGACGTGCAATGGACGGACACGGCGCTGCAACAGGCGCACACCCACGCTCAGCGCCTTGCCGAGCCGCTGGTCGAATTGATCGAGCAGTGCCTGGCCCAGGATCCGCGTCCGGCGTATCAGACGCCCGCGCCAGAGCGCGAATACGGCGCGCAGTTCTGGGATCTGGACGTGCGCTGGCATTACCCTGTGCCTGAGCAGATCCGCGTCCTGGAAGTCATCCCCGCCGCTGACTGAATTCCAAAAACGAAAAAGCCCGCGCTGCCTTCTCAGGCAACGCGGGCTTTTCTGTCGGCATCGTCAGGATTATTTCTCGACGAATGCGCGCTCGATCAGGTAGTCACCCGGCTCGCGCATACGCGCCGAGATCTTCAGGCCGAAGCTGTCGAGCACTTCGCTGGTCTCGTCGAGCATGCTCGGGCTGCCGCAGATCATCGCGCGGTCGTCCTGCGGGTTGATCGGTGGCAGGCCGATGTCGCTGAACAGCTTCCCGCTGCGCATCAGGTCGGTCAGACGGCCCTGATTCTCGAACGGCTCGCGAGTCACGGTCGGGTAGTAGATCAGCTTGTCACGCAGCGCTTCGCCGAAGAACTCGTTCTGCGGCAGGTGCTCGGTGATGAATTCGCGGTAGGCGACTTCGTTGACGTAGCGAACACCGTGAACCAGGATCACTTTTTCGAAGCGCTCGTAGGTTTCCGGGTCCTGGATCACGCTCATGAACGGCGCCAGACCGGTGCCGGTGCTCAGCAGGTACAGGTGCTTGCCCGGGTTCAGGTCGTCCAGCACCAGGGTGCCGGTCGGTTTTTTCGAGATGATGATCTCGTCGCCTTCCTTCAGGTGCTGCAGCTGGGAGGTCAGCGGACCGTCCTGCACCTTGATGCTGAAGAACTCGAGATGCTCTTCCCAGTTCGGGCTGGCGATCGAGTAAGCGCGCATAAGCGGGCGGCCGTTTGGCTGTTGCAGGCCGATCATCACGAACTGACCGTTCTCGAAGCGCAGGCCCGGATCGCGGGTGCACTTGAAGCTGAACAGAGTGTCGTTCCAGTGATGAACACTGAGGACACGCTCGTGGTTCATGTTGCTCATGTACGTGGGACTCCTGGAGATTGATCTGCGCCTGCCCGGCTCGTGTTGAAGAATGCCGACGGTGCGCAATTGCATCGCATTCTAATAGCGCCGACAATATCTGTTAACTGGATTATTAAGATAAGGGTTATCGGTTATATCGATATGCGATTTACTCTTCGTCAACTGCAAGTCTTCGTCGCTGTCGCCCAGCAGGAAAGCGTGTCCCGTGCTGCGGGTCTGCTCAACCTGTCGCAATCTGCCGCCAGCACTTCCATCACCGAACTGGAGCGCCAGTCCAGCTGCCAGCTGTTCGACCGCGCCGGTAAACGCCTGAGCCTCAACGCCCTCGGCAAACAGTTGTTGCCGCAAGCGGTGGCCATGCTCGATCAGGCCAAGGAAATCGAAGACCTGCTCAACGGCAAATCCGGTTTCGGCTCGCTGTCAGTGGGCGCGACCCTGACCATTGGCAATTACCTGGCGACTCTGCTGATCGGCGGTTTCATGCAGCGCCACCCCGAAAGCCAGGTGAAGCTGCACGTGCAGAACACTGCCAATATCGTGCAACAAGTGGCTCATTACGAAATTGATCTGGGTCTAATCGAAGGCGATTGCAGCCACCCGGACATCGAAGTGCAGAGCTGGGTCGAGGATGAACTGGTGGTGTTCTGCGCCCCACAGCATCCGTTGGCCAAGCGCGGCAGCGCGACCATGGAAGAGTTGACGCACGAAGCGTGGATTTTGCGGGAACAGGGTTCGGGGACGCGCCTGACCTTCGATCAGGCGATGCGGCATCACCGCAGTGCGCTGAACATCCGGCTGGAGCTGGAACACACCGAAGCGATCAAACGCGCGGTGGAATCAGGTCTGGGGATTGGCTGTATTTCACGTCTGGCGCTGCGTGACGCCTTCCGGCGCGGCAGCCTGGTGCCGGTGGAGACGCCGGATCTGGATCTGGCCCGACAGTTCTACTTCATCTGGCACAAGCAGAAGTACCAGACCTCCGCCATGCGCGAATTCCTCGACCTGTGCCGCGCCTTCACCGCCGGGGTGCAGCGCAGCGACGAGATCGTTCTGCCGAGCATCGCTTAAAGCAGAATCACCGCCCACACCAGGGCGATCATGCTCAGTGCCACGAATTGCGCGGCACTGCCCATGTCCTTGGCGTTCTTGGACAGCGGGTGCAACTCCAGCGAGATGCGGTCGATGGCCGCCTCCACCGCCGAATTCAACAGCTCGACGATCAAAGCCAGCAGGCACACGGCGATCAGCAACGCCTGCTCGACCCGGCTGACATTCAGGAAAAACGTCAGCGGAATCAGTACCACGTTAAGCAGCACCAATTGGCGGAATGCGGCTTCGCCGGTGAAGGCGGCGCGCAAGCCGTCCAGCGAGTAACCGGAAGCGTTGAGGATGCGTTTCAGGCCCGTCTGGCCCTTGAAAGGTGACATAAAGTAGATAACCGACCGAAAGGAAGTGGGGAAGCTAGATCAACGAAAGTCAAAAAAGCGTGAAGACGCCAGTGCTTACTGGCTCGGAATTGACTCAAGTTGTTGCAGCAGTAAAGCTGCCTGGGTCCGGGTCCGCACGTTCAACTTGCGAAAAATCGCCGTGACGTGGGCCTTGATGGTCGCTTCGGACACGCTCAGCTCGTAGGCGATCTGCTTGTTCAGCAAGCCTTCGCAGACCATGGTCAACACCCGGAACTGCTGCGGCGTCAGGCTGGCGAGGCCATCGCTGGCGGCTTTGGCTTCATCCGAAACGCTGACCGCTTCGAACGCCTGGGGCGGCCAGAACACGTCGCCATCCAGCACTTTGCGCACCGCTTCCTGAATCACGCTCAGGTCGCTGGACTTGGGAATGAAGCCACTGGCGCCGAATTCCCGGGACTTGACCATCACCGAGGCTTCTTCCTGGGCCGAAACCATCACCACCGGAATCTGCGGGTACTGACCGCGCAGCATCACCAGCCCGGAAAACCCGAAAGCGCCCGGCATGTTCAGGTCCAGCAGCACCAGATCCCAGTCAGCCTTTTCGGTCAGGCGGGATTCCAGCTCGGCGATGCTCGCCACCTCCACCATGCGTACGTCCGGGCCAAGGCCCATCGTCACCGCTTGATGCAGTGCGCTACGAAAAAGAGGGTGATCATCGGCAATCAGGATGTCGTATGTGGCCATTTTTCAAATGATCCTGTTTTTGATGGCGGGCCCGCGCATTCGGGCCTCACCAAAGCAAATCCAGATACCGCCCGGCAGCGGCATCCACAGGGGCACGTTCAACGCCAATCACGAACAAAAACGGCGTTTCAAACCTTGGCCGCACCCCAATCGGCGCCAAGCATGACCAGCGAAGCCTAGGTGGTCAAGCCGCACGGCCACTGCTTTAGCAGTATGGGCCAGGATCAGGCCGGTACTGGCGCCGCGTTTCGGATATAGGGCAGCAATTCAGCGTGGGCGGGCGTCGACACGTTGACCTCCAGTTGCTGCTTGGCCCCCAGGTAATGCTGGCTGAACACATCGAAATAGGCATCCAGCGCCGACGCCGCGTCCGAATCGCCGGCCAGTTCCAGGCACAGCGCCGCCACTTCGGCAGTGCATAGGTGCTCGCTGCGGGTCGAGCGCCGCAGGCGATAGCGCGACAGCTTGTCAGGCAACAGGCTGAGGATCGGCAAACGGTCGAAATACGGGCTCTTGCGGAAAATCTTCCGGGCTTCGGTCCAGGTCGCGTCCAGCAGGATGAACAGCGGACGCTTGCTGCTATCGAGATCCACGGTGTTGGTCACCCGCGAAGGTTCGACGTACTCACCGGGGAACACCAGATACGGCTGCCATTGCGGGTCGTTCAGCAGCGCCAGCAGTTGTTCGTCGGGCTCTGTCCGCGACCAGATGAAGGCATGGTTGTCGCGCACGATGTCGGCGATCAGCCAGCCGGTATTGCTGGGTTTGAACACTTCCTTGCCGGTCATGATCAGGCAAACACCCGAGCGTGTATCGACGGTTGGCCGCCAGGCGCACAGGCAATGGCTGATGATCACCCGGCAATCGCGGCAACGCGGAGAGCGAAAACCACGGGCCTGGATCGGCTTGATGCCTTCGTCCTCGCGCTGGTCGCGCAGGCGGGCCACGGCGTTGGGGGCATGATTCATCGCAGGCGGCACCGGCAGACAGGAAAACTCGACACGAACGACACTCGGCAGGGCAATAAAGGCCGGCAGTTTAACAGAGCGACGGGCACAAGCCTGTACCCTCCCGACCGGCTCCCCTATAATTCGCCGCCACTGAACGCACAGTCACGTGGCTGGTCGAACCACCAGTCACTGAACCAGGAGAGTTTCATGCTGCGCCTTATCGTTCCCACCGCTGCCATTCTGCTGGCTTCGTCCTTCAGCGCTCAGGCTGCATCCCTGAGTGAGCAGAATCTGAACCGAGAGCTGCGCAATGTCGCCGCACAAAGCAGCGTCGGCACGCCACGGGCGATCAACGAAGACATTCTTGATCAGGGCTACACCGTCGAAGGCACCACGCTGGTCAATCACCTGAGCGTGCAAAAGAGCCACGCCGACAAAATGCGCGCCGATCCCAAAGCCGTGTATTTCCAGCTGGGCGCCTCGGTCTGCAACAACCCGTCGTACCGCAAGCTGATGGCCAAGGGTGCGATCATGCGTTACGACTTCACCGAAGTGAAAAGCAACAAGGCGATCGGCTCCGCCAGCTACCAGGAATCGGATTGCCCGAAAGCGGCTCCAGCGAAGAAGAAGTAATCATCGAGACGTGGCGCGCCGCTGTTCATCCTCGGCGCGCAATTCGGCCAGCAAGGCCTGCAAGTACCGCGAGCGGCGATCCCCTCCCGCCAGGCGTCGGCAGCACTCCTCTTCGAGACTCACATGGTTGGTCTCGGCCGATGCTTTCAACAACCGATACAGCTGCGTATCGATCTCCAGAATCACTCTGGTCATGTGTCCTGCCTCCTTGCCACCCGCAAATCCTTGAATAGCGTGCACCTTGCGTACGGTCGTTGACGCAAAGTTGTCGTACGGCGCCTTTAACTTAGTAAATCAGAGCATTCAGCCCTCGACGTGGCATCGGACGAGCGGTGAAAACACTTCGCAAAGCAGCAATAAGCAGTTGCCAGGAAAGACTTTGCGGCTCAATGCTCAATGAGCGAAAAATGCTTTGAGGGTCTAGATTCAACGTATTCCCGTTCATTTTATTAACGGCAGGAAAGGAGCTGTCGGACGTTTGTTTTCTTGCAGCGCGGCACTGACGCCGCACGTCAGGGCCGAAAGCTCTGTGCAGAAGGAGAAGTTGCATGCCTTACCAACCGAATGACCTGCTCAGCCGTCATTTTCAGGAAAGCGGCCACGACCTCATCAGCAAGGTCGAAGAACAACTCAACCTGGTATCACCCAACAGCCCGAATTCCCCCATCTACCGCGACATGATCCTGACCGTGCTGCGCATGGCCCAGGAAGACCACAACCGCTGGAACGCCAAGATCACCCTGCAAGCCCTGCGCGAACTGGAGCAGGCGTTTCGCACGCTTGAACAGTTCAAGGGGCGACGCAAGGTCACAGTGTTCGGTTCGGCTCGCACCCCGGTCGAACATCCCCTTTACGCCATGGCTCGGGAGCTCGGGGCATCGCTGGCCCGCTCGAACATGATGGTCATCACCGGTGCCGGCGGCGGAATCATGGCCGCGGCTCATGAAGGGGCCGGTCGCGATCACAGCCTGGGCTTCAACATCACCCTGCCCTTCGAACAACATGCCAATCCCACCGTGGACGGCACCAACAACCTGCTGCCGTTCCATTTCTTCTTCACCCGCAAGCTGTTCTTCGTCAAGGAAGCCGATGCGCTGGTGCTGTGCCCTGGCGGGTTTGGCACGCTGGACGAAGCACTCGAAGTGCTGACATTGATCCAGACCGGCAAAAGCCCTCTGGTGCCGGTGGTTCTGCTGGACGCACCGGGCGGGACGTTCTGGCAAGGCGCGCTGGACTTCATCCGCCAGCAACTGGAGGAAAACCGCTACATCCTGCCAACCGACCTGAAGCTGATGCGCCTGGTCTACAACGTTGAAGAGGCGGTGGAGCAGATCAACCAGTTCTACGGCAACTTCCACTCCAGCCGCTGGCTCAAGCGCCAGTTTGTCATTCGCATGAACCACAAATTGAGCGACCAGGCCCTGGACCATATGCAGGAAGCCTTTGCCGATCTGTGCCTGAGCGACCAGTTCCATCAACACGCCTACGCCGGCGAAGAACACGACGAGGCTCAATTCAGTCATCTCACGCGCCTGGCATTCGCCTTCAATGCCCGGGATCACGGGCGTCTGCGGGAGCTGGTGGACTACATCAACCTGCCGGAAAACTGGGCCCAGTCAAAACCCCAAACCGCGCAACGCACCCGCGAACCGTCGAAGGTAACGTGAAGGCAAAAAAAAACGGCCCGCTATCGAAATAGCGGGCCGTTTTTATTTTTCAGATGAAGCTGAGCTGAAGCTGGAGCGATTTAATCGTCCATCCCTCTGCCGCTGAACAAGCGGTTGATCATCTCCATCGAAAATCCCCGGTACGCCAGGAATCGACCTTGTCTGGCGCGTTCCTTGGCATCGCCGGGAAGCTGTCCGGAAAACTTCCGTCGCCACGTGTCCGTTAGCTGCTCCTGCCAGTTGATACCGCTCTCGCGCAAGGCGAGTTCGATATCGGCGCGTTGCAACCCGCGCTGGCTCAGTTCTTCGCGAATCCGCAGTGGGCCGTAACCGGAACGGGCGCGATAGGAAACAAAGCTTTCAAGATAACGGGCTTCGGAAAGCAGCCCTTCTTCCGTCAAACGGTCGAGGGCTGTTTCGATCATCTCGGGGGGAGCGCCACGCTGACGCAGTTTGCGCGTCAGCTCGACTCGACCATGCTCGCGGCGTGCGAGCAGGTCCATGGCGGTTCGCCGCACCGCGACGAGGGTATCGAGTACGGCGGTTGTCATCGGTGCAATCAGATGTCAGCGTCAGCCAGGTCGTCTTCGGTCTCTTTGACCGCAGAAGCCTTGGAGTCGGCGATCACGGCTGGCGACAGCAGTTTGTCACGCAGTTGCTTCTCGAGCTTGGCCGCGACTTCCGGGTTGTCCGCCAGGAACTTGGCCGAGTTGGCCTTGCCCTGACCGATCTTGGTGCCTTCGTAGGCATACCAGGCGCCGGACTTCTCGACGAAACCGTGCAGTACGCCCAGGTCGATCATCTCGCCGTTCAGGTAGATGCCCTTGCCGTAAAGAATCTGGAACTCGGCCTGACGGAACGGCGAAGCGACCTTGTTCTTCACAACCTTGACGCGGGTTTCGCTGCCGACCACTTCGTCGCCTTCCTTCACCGCGCCGGTACGGCGGATGTCGAGACGAACCGAGGCGTAGAACTTCAGCGCGTTACCACCGGTGGTGGTTTCCGGGCTGCCGAACATCACGCCGATCTTCATGCGGATCTGGTTGATGAAGATCACCAGGCAGTTGGCGTTCTTGATGTTACCGGTGATTTTACGCAGCGCCTGGGACATCAGACGGGCTTGCAGGCCCACGTGCATGTCACCCATTTCGCCTTCGATTTCAGCCTTTGGCACCAGAGCGGCCACGGAGTCGACGATGATCACGTCAACGGCGTTGGAGCGCACCAGCATGTCGGTGATTTCCAGGGCCTGTTCGCCGGTGTCCGGCTGGGAAACCAGCAGGTCGTCGACGTTGACGCCCAGTTTGCCGGCGTACTCAGGGTCGAGGGCGTGTTCGGCGTCGACGAAGGCGCAGGTCGCACCGGCTTTTTGAGCCTGGGCGATCACGGACAGCGTCAGTGTGGTTTTACCGGAAGATTCAGGACCGTAGATTTCAACGATACGGCCTTTTGGCAGGCCGCCGATGCCGAGTGCGATGTCCAGACCCAGAGAGCCGGTGGAAATGGCCGGGATCGCCTGACGGTCCTGATCGCCCATACGCATTACGGCACCCTTGCCGAATTGACGTTCGATCTGACCCAGGGCCGCAGCCAAGGCTTTCTTCTTGTTGTCGTCCATTAAAGTCCTCACGTAATCAATAAGGCCTGACGGCCAACACCTGTATAAGTAGCCAGTATTATTCCACAGCGTTCACGGATCGCCTACCCCTGATTTTCGATTTCTCGTGCCGCTAGTCGCAGCAAGCCCTCTAGCGCGGCCTTCACCGTTTGTCGGCGGACGTCGTCGCGGTTACCGGCGAAGTGCTGGACCTCACTGGAAATCTGGTCGCCCACGCCCCACGCCAGCCATACGGTGCCCACCGGTTTGTTCGGCGAACCACCGTCCGGCCCGGCCACGCCACTGACCGCCACGGCAAACCGCGCCAGGCTTTTCTCCTGGGCGCCGCGCACCATGGCCTCGACCACTTCGCGACTGACCGCACCCACGGTGCCGAACAGCTCCGTCGGTACATTCAGTTGCTGGGTTTTCTGGCGATTGGAGTAGGTCACGTAACCCGCTTCGAACCACGCCGAACTCCCAGGAATGCGGGTGATGGCTTCGGCAATCCCACCACCGGTACAGGACTCGGCCGTAGTGACGTGGGCATTGAGCAATTGCAGACGTCGGCCAAGTTCGGCCGCCAGTTGGGTGATTTCTTTCACGGCGCGCTCCGGATCGGATGGAATGGGTACCACCGTACACGAGCCGGTTGCGCTTTCAATACACAAGCTTATTCAAAATGTGCAGGCGCCAGCGCTCTGATATAGGCCTGACAAGCCTGCAAGGCGATCAGTCCACGGTCGCCTTCGCCGGTGATGGCGACAATTCGTCGAGCATGCGCCGGGTCAAGTCGGGCGCGTACGGCTGCATGATCCACGCCGCCGGCGCTGGAGGTGGCTGGCACACCGCAACCTTGGGCAGTGTCGCCTGCGTCGATGAGGACTGACAGGCGCAGATCAGCAGTGGCAAGACGATCGCGCAGGCGATCCTGATCACGTTGGGCATCGTTCAGTGCTCGGTAATGGGTTTGTTCGCTGACCGCGAGCCGTTGCTCCAGGGCCAGACGCTTGTCCTGTTCGGCCTGTTGCGCGGTGGCGGCCGTCAGAGTCAGTTGATTAAGGGTTTCGGCGTGCAACCGCGCCTGTTCGGCCAGTTGGCGGCCGTAGCGCCAGTCCTGAAACTGCCACGCCAGCGCTGCCGAACCTGCGGCCAGCAGCATCAGGCCGATCAGCCGCCAGACGCTCAGACCGAAGGCAGGCATAGCAACGCCCTCGCCCGCCCCCAAAGTTCCAGGCGATCCTGCAAGCCGTTCAACCCGCCGTTGATCCGCCGGGTAATGCTGTTGAACTGATCCTGATCCGCCAGCGCGTTCAGGCCGTTCTGCGCCCAGAACCATGCGGCGGACTCGGCCGCCCATTGCGGTTGTTCCAGCAGTTCCGGCAGCGCCAGCAAGCGCTCGTCACCGAACAGCCCGAGGCTGCACTGGCGATAGTTGGCGCGGCCGGTAATCTGGATCAGCCCGCGCCCGCGATACTTCTGCCCGTCGCCATCGGCCTCGGGCGTGTTGCCCAATCGCAAGGCCAGCGTACCGGTGTCGTACTTGCTCAGGTATTGGTTGTTGCCCAGTTCACGCACGTACTGCAATTGCCCCGACTCGTGTCCGATCTGGGCGAGAAACGCAGCCACGCGTTTAGGTGTGTCGATGCGATGGCGAGCCATGGCATCGTTGAGTGCAGAAACAAAAACGCCCGCTTGGCGGCGGGCGTTGGGCATGATGTTGAGTAGGTTGTCTTCAGTAATTTGCATAATGCTCGGTCCTCCCTGGATGTCCCGATTGAATCACGACTGACGGCCAAGACCGGTCAGCCATTTCTTTGCCAGGGTTTTCAGGGTTCCTTCCGGGGCACTTTCTTCCGGCGACGAAAACACCCAGCCAAGGGTGCCGAAGTTTGCCGACCAGTCGATTTGTGGCGCGGGCGCTACGTCGGAGATGTCGACCCAGAGCAGATCCGGGTGAAACATCTCGACCATGTTTCCATCGGTCGAAAACAACTCGACCACCGTGTTTTCAACAACGCGTGCGTAGGTTTTCATCAGGCGTACTCGTAAATGATCACGACGCCTCGCGCGCCAGCACCACCGGGGCGGGCTGCCTGGTTGTTCGCGTTAGCGATACCACCCCCTCCGGAACCGTATCCGGAGCCCGGTGCTGCCAGAGCAGAGGCCGCGCTGCTGCCATACCCTCCACTGCCCAATGGTGAATTGCCACCATGCCCTGCAAGCACCGATAAATTGACGCAAATGCCCGGACTGCCTGCGGCTCCCGCCATATTGACTATATTGCCGCCCGAAGGCGCGAGACTTGGATAGCCGCCCGTATTCAAGCCGAACGAGGGCAGAGACAACGCCGAGAACCCTGGCGATCCACCGCCACCGGTAGCAGAAACCAACGAACCGAAGGAGCTGGTTCCGCCACCCCCGCCTCCCTCCGCGACAGCTCCACCGGCTCCGCCGCTACCTACCGTGACCGTCTGACTGCTGCCAATCGCTGCGGATGCAAGCCACGCTTCAGCGTAACCACCCGAAGCACCACCACCCGCCATGGAAATCTGATTGGAACCGGTCGCCGGAATCCCTGCACTGCCGCCACCGCCACCGATGACCTTGACCCACACATTTTTCATCCCGACGCTGGGCACGTAGACGCCAGACGCGGTAAAGGTGCGCACACCCAACAATCGGCCAGTGGTGGCATTGCCACCGCTGGCATACACCAGCAACCAACTGTCCAGTGCTGCGCTGAACACCACCGAGCACACGCTGCCACCGACAATTTCGGCAGGTCGCAACGCACTCTGTGCCAGACTCAAAAGCGGTTTGGGCAGAAGACCATTCGGCGCAAATGTGCTCGCCCCTGTATTGGCATTACCTGCGGTGAAACGCAGCGCCAGACCGTCCTTCAACGTCGTGATGGCGGGCACGTAGTTGGCCATGTAGAGATTGGCAGCGCCGATATCCGCTGCATGCTTGTCCTCACCGGCCTGGCTTATTTTCCTGAGCGCCTGCAACAACTGCGTCGCATCGCTTTCGCTCGGTTCAAGGCCCGCAGACTTGACGACATTCAACAGCTCATCGGTGACACCGTTGCCCCAGGTCGCAGGAATCAGCGACCCCGGCAAACCACCGACAACGTCTTCATTGACGAACTTGCCGTTCACCAGCCCGATGCCGGGAACGCTTTTCGGGTAATCCATTTCAGTTTCCTTGATCCATTAGAGTGCCGAGGCCAACCAGCGCGGCGCTACCGGGCGATGCTCGCTGAACGGGAAAAACGACGCCTGCGGCCAGTCCCGCAACGCCCGCCGGAACGTTTGCAGTTCGGCGTATTGCTCGGTAGTCAGGGTGGTGCCGCCGCCGTCCTCCAGCTCATCGCGGTCACGGGCCACCAGGCCGTCGGTCGCGGCCAATTGCGCCGTGCGCCAGCGGCGTTCTACGTCAGCCGCTACTTCGGCAGAGGGAGGCGGTGGATCGACCAATACCGGATAACCGTTGTCCGCACGCACGCCGATCACTTTTGCAGACACCGTCAGTTGTTGCAGCAGCGATTCCCAGTACGCCTGGGGAATTTCGATGACGTCATCGGGAATGTCCGACGAATTGATACCCGGTACATAAACGCCCCGGGTGCTGGCGCTGAACAGAACGTTGAACGGATTCATTCAATAGCCCTTTGCGTGATAGAGGACAGTCCAGTTAGGCGAGACATCACCGGTGTAACTGCGGATTTTCAGAGTGCATCCCTGTTTGCTCGGAGCCGGAGTGCCCGTGAGAATGACCATGGCACCATCTCCCCCCGAATGAATCGCCACGATCGAGCTGAACGCGTTGGGGAAGGAAATAGGGAAGACAACTCTGATTTCGCCGTTTGCATCCGAAACAGCCATGCCCCACTGATCGATGTTGCCGGTCGCATGCCGCTGATAACCGCTATTGCCGCTGGATCCGCTCAACAGCGACGAGTACCGGTTACTCATTGTTCCGCCAATCAACCGCCATTGGTTGTCGAGCTTGATGAACTCGGCGCAATCGCCAAGCCCGAGGACGATCGGCCCGCCAGCGCCATTGGAGGCCTTGATAACATCGCTGCCGACCGTTGCGATGGTCAAAACGCCGGTGCCGGCATTGATCACCTGAAGGGTGCTGCCGTGGGCAATGTTGCTCGTGGCCGGCAACGTCGTGGAAATCGCTGTCGCACTGGAAAAGCTGGCGACTCCACCGACGTTGGCCGCGGTTAGCGCAACACCTGCTGCATACGAAGCAAACCCCGAATACTGCAGTCCGCTACGGGTCACGAATGCGGTAGTGGCGACCGTCTGACTGTTGTCGAACTGCGGTGGGGTCGCAAACAGCTTGTTGCTGCGCAATGCCGTCAATACTTGATCGGTTCGAGTCTCGGACGGCGTGAGGCCAGCGGCCTGGATGACCGTCAGCAGCTCCTGAGTGATGCCGTTGCCCCAGCTGGCCGGGATCAAGGATCCCGGCTTGCCGGTGACCGGGTCTTCATCGACAAACTTGCCGCTCACCAGACCTGCGCTGGGAACACTATTGGGGTAGTCCAAGATTTATCTCCTTATCTGAATACATGGATTGCGTGAGGGCCTCAGCCAATCTGGCCGACCAACCACTGCGGCGCTGATGGCCGTGAAACGGATGACGGAAATGCGCCGGCACCAGGCCAGTCGCGCAACGCCTGGCGGTACTCAAGCAGCTCCAGATAGTGCTGGGCCTTGAGCGTTGTTCCGCGTCCCAGTTCCTGCTCGTCGCGATGGCGGGTGACCTGCCATT
Organism: Pseudomonas sp. B21-021; assembly: GCF_024749205.1. NCBI lineage: Bacteria > Pseudomonadati > Pseudomonadota > Gammaproteobacteria > Pseudomonadales > Pseudomonadaceae > Pseudomonas > Pseudomonas sp. B21-021. The sequence goes on along the minus strand of NZ_CP087192.1, from coordinate 1,368,724 downwards.
CAGTGGCTGCGATTGCGGACTGGCGCCAGATTCGCTCTGCCGCCAGAGGCTCCTTGTCCTCGACCATTGGGGGTTGAGCGATGACAGGACTTTGCGGTTCGCGCGAAGGCTCGATAGCGCGAGCCGCCTCGGGCATCGGCACGCCGATTTCGACGCTCACACCTTCGGGCACCTGCACCATCGCAGCGACAAAAGCAGGCGCGAAGAGTTGGTCGATCGCGTAGTCACCGGTGTCGATCACTTCGATCGCAACACCGTTTTCAATACGTGCATACATGACCATTAGGCGTACTCCCAGATTTCACAGAAAGCGTTGCCGCCGGCACCGCTCAGAAACGACACAGACGTGTTGTTGGAGCAGGTACCTCCACCTCCGGAACCTCGAACCCCCGCATAGCCATTGCCGTTGACACCGGTGGACGACGCACCGCCATCAAACGGGCTGGCCCCCCCGGTGCCGGAAAGCACGCCCCAATTGTTGTTGAACATCGCGAACCCACCGCTCATGCCGCGGGCGTTGGTCAGATTGCCGCCCGTGACCACCTGACCACCGGGGCCGCCCTGGACGAAGCCGTTCGCCGTGGGTCCCACGGCGACAGCCAGAACCGATCCGCCAGCGCCACCGGCAGCACTCATCAAAGAACCGAACGAAGCGCCGCCCCCCGCCAAGCCAGCCACCGTGCGGGAGGCGCCACCGGCGCCCAGCGTGACCGGCACGCCGGCGAGCATGTCCGTTGTCACTTCGTACAGACCTTCCGCATAGGCACCGGCGCCACCGCCTCCGCCAATTCGCAGAGTGCTCACCTCGACAGGTGCACATCCCCCCCCTGAACCTCCCGCGCCGACCAGCCGGACACGAATCCTTTTCGCATTGGGGTTGGGGCGGTAAACCGTGATGCCGACCGTCTCGATCTGCCGGACCGCCAGCAACCTTCCCACTGCATCGGTGATGCCGTAGCCCGCCAGCGTGGTCGGGTTGTTCTTCAGTTTGGTGAAGTCGACAAGGGCGCCAATGGCCGTTGCCAACTGATTGGTTTTGCTCTCGTCCGGCGTCAGTCCGGCGGCCTTGATGGCGTTGAGAATTTCTTGCGTGACACTGTTGCCCCAGGCGGCGGGGATCAACGATCCGGGCGTGCCGGCAACCGGGTTTTCATCGACAAAACCGCCATTGACCAGGCCGACGCCGGGAATACTGTTTGGATAATCCATTGCACGGTTCCCTGTGCTGCAATCAGTTGGTTACGCCTGCGCCGGGGACTGCCGGCCAAGTGACTTCGCCGGGGAAACCGGCCTGCTTTTCTATACGGTTCAGCTCGACGCTGTAGAGCTTCCATTCAAGCAATTGCAGTTGCTCTTCGTGGCTGGCGTCGCCGATGTCTTCGGCGTATTGCAGCGGAGCAATGCGCAGGACGGCGTCGCGAAGCAGCGTGTCGCGCTTTTCCAGAACCTGTTGGCTGACGCTGTGCAAACGGGCTTGCTCATCCAGTTGCCATGCGTTGTCGCGCCACACATGGAATTCCCCGGGCCAGGGCTGCGTTGTCAAGGTTTCGGGCAGCTCCCCCAACTCACTCCAGATCTGCTGCCCGCCGCCGTCCTTGCGAAAAACCGGACCGCGCCGGTCAATCACTTCTCGCGGTACACCGTTGATCAGGGCCCAGGTACGACCGGCTTCAGGCGCGGGTAATTCGAACGACAACTCCACCGCGTTGCCGGGCAGTTGAATACCGATGCCTGGGGTCACGAAAAACTCGACAGGCCCGGACAAAACGCCCGCGCCGTCAAACAGATAATTGAACATAGGCACCTCAGATGAGCTTGATACGGCCGGGATAGGCAATGTTGCGAGGGCGGGACTTGAACGCCAGCAGCAAAGTGTTGGCAGCATCTCGTTGGTAGGTTGTATTGGCAGGGAAGACAGGGCCGCCGTTGACCAGTCCGGACACGTATTGCGGCTCTTCACGAGACTCGGCACCGAAGCCGGTCAGGCTGTCCGACCACCACGCGCCCACCGCACCGGCACCATTGGAGCCCATGGCATACGAGTGAATCGATCCGGCCTGAAAGGCCCCCATGGCACGGCCGGTGTCCACGCCCCTGCCCTCGTCCAGAACCCGCAGAAACTCGCCTCGCCCTTCAGGGCCACGGAAGGTTGACGCGCCGTCACCCGACGTCCATTTACCTTCGTTGCCCGCACGCGCCGCTTCAGTGCCCAACATTCCCGAAAGCTGGGCGTGGTCCCACAGCCAGGGCCACTCGGCACGTTTCATGACCGTACCATTGAGCGCACCGTAACCACCGGGACTGAGCAAGGTGGTGGTCTCGAAAAACGGCCGGCCAAGCGGAGTGTTGTCAAACCGACCGACCGGCCACCAGCTACCCGAAGCATCACTGCGCAAATGCCACCAGTCGCCGCCGCCCATCAACACCAGAAACGGATAGCCGCTGGGTGACAGGTGAGTGTGGAAACGAATACGGTCGGAACCCGACGCCTGAACGATCAGGCGGTTGCCGCTGTTATCCATGCGACGAACAATCACATCGCGCACACCCAGCGCCGCGTTTGCCGGTGGCAACGTCACCGTCACGGCACTGGATCCGCCATCGATCAGCACCAGGCCCAGCTCCGGGTCGGTCAGTGCCTTGGATGCAGTCAGCCGCGTTACTACCGAGCGCATCGGGCTGGCATTGCCGACAATCGATTGAATGGCTTTGAGCAGCTGACCGGTATCGGCCTCGGCGGCTGTCAGCCCGGCGCCGCTGATCACGTTGAGTATTTCTTGTGTAACGCTGTTGCCCCACACCGCCGGAATCAATGAACCCGGCGTTCCCGCCACAGGATTTTCATCGACGAACCGGCCATCGACCAGGCCGACGCTGGGGACGCTCTTTGGATAATCCATTCTCTTGACTCCTGTTCTCTTACGCCGTGCGCATCATTGCCGGACCGTCTTTCTGGCTCGGGTTTTCTTCACCGTTGTGTCGCCGATCACCGACCAGTCGGGCCGATTGGCAATGGCAGGGAATTGCGTGGAAGAAGGCCAATCGCGCAAATCGCGCCGGTACTGCTGCAACGTTGTGTAGTTCTCAGCCGACAGCGTGGTCTTTTCCATCGTCTCCAACTCGTCGCGATGGCGTGTGATCAATGGGTCTGTTTTGACCAATTGCGCATCGCGCCAATGGCGCTCGGCATTGGCTAAGTCTTCCGGCGTCATGGGAGCTGCATCGGCCAGAATCGGAAAGCCGTTCGCCCGACAGACGATCACTTGATTGCGCCTGCAGCCGTCCATCAGCTCGTCGCGATGCGCGGGCGATATTTCCACGGCGTCCTTGGGAATGGCCGTGTTGACCCGAGAATCGAAAAAGCCTTGAGTCGAAGGACTCCAGTAAATTTTCATAGCGAGACCTATCTGCCGATGGCGATGAATTGGGCACCCAGAAAAGCGCTGGAGCCTCTGGACGTAATGGCTGAAAGACCTTTGGGTGACGCCGCGAGATAACCAATGGAGCCGGAAGTCGGGGTGTATCCGTTAGAGACCGTCAGACCATAAAAGGCAGAGTTGAAGCTGACCGGCAGAGTGGTGGTGACATCAGTCGCTGCGCTGTTGACGTAGCCCCACTGAATGACCAGGCCGCCCATCCAGAACGGAAACGCGAAGTAACCACCCCACGTGCCATTGACCAGACTGAAACCCAGCTTCAGTTTTTTCGGGGTAACAGCCACCGAGTCATCCACACCGGCGGCGACCTGATCCTGCGTGGCGACCTTCATCACACCTGCATTGGTTTCTGCGGCCTGAACAGGCAATTTATCGCTGATACTTTTCGCGATCGCTTGCTGAAGCTGACTGTGATCCTGTTCGTCGGGCACGATGGCAGCCGCCTTGATCACATTGACGATTTCTTCCGTAACGCCGTTACCCCACGCAGCAGGAATCAATGACCCTGGTGTCCCGTTGATCGGGTTCTCATCGACAAATTTCCCATTCACCAGACCGGCGCTGGGCACACTCTTCGGATAATCCATTGCGTTATTCCCTAGTCATAGTTGATGTGCACCCTGGTATGCGCCGGCGCCGCCCGATGGATCAGGCATTCCAGCGCCGAGCCCGGATTCACGCCGAAGCGCTCGCCCCAGTAGCTCGCGCCATAACGCCGACCGAGCAACAGCCGGCCGCCGGTGTTGAGCGTCCACATGAACTGCGCTTCCCAAGTGCCCCAATGCGCTGCGCCGAAACGCGAACGCCCCATGCGCGGGGCTTCGAGTTCGGTGATGGTGGCGTTGGGATAACCCTGGCTTTTGGCGATTTCCAGGTAGTAGCCGACGGCCTGGCTGCCGACCGCCAGCAAGCGGCGGCGCACAGCGAGGCGACGGTCGTCGAACAGCGGTGTGGCGCCGAGGCACGGGTCGGGCAGGTTCATCACCTGTTCCCAGTCCGGCACCAGTTCGCTGACGCCAGCCGGGTCCATCTCGTTGAGCAGGTCGGCGGCGCGAGCGTCGAGGCGGGCGAGCTCGACGGCGACGCCTTCCAGCACTTCCTCAAGCTCCGGCACGCGCTCCGGATCCCATGCCGGACCGCTCGGCAGCAAGGCGCGCAATTGCGCCTGGTATTGCGCGGCGGTTCTTATGGCAGCCATACGCAACCCCCGAAGGTGAGCAGTTCGCTGTCACCGGCGGCCACGTTGGCCACGGGGGAGGAAAGGACATGATCGGTTTCACCCGCCGCGCTGCTGATCGCTTCGCGGATATGGCTGATCAACAGATCCTCGCCCAGGTCGGCTTCACGGTTGTGCAGATCGCGCAACTGGGTTTCGACGGCGGCGCGCACGGCGGTGGTGTCGGGGGTCAGCTTCACCTGATAGGTCACCGGCTTCTGCACCGGCGGACGTACATGGACTTCGGCGGTCACCGGGCGCAGCGGTTCGATGTAGGCCTGCACTTCGGCCAGTTGATCGGCATTCGGCACCGGTTGCGGATCGTCGTCGCGCATGATGTACACGCCGACGGTGCCCGGTCCGAGGAAGCCGCCACGGCACCACGCGCGGGTCACGCCCGGCACTTCCAGCGCCCAGGTTTCATAGTCGCTGGCGGAACCGCCGTGGGGGATCACGCGATAGGAACGGATCACCCGCGAGCGCAACGACTCCAGGCTTTCACGTGCCACGCCACCGTTCAGTCCGGGCGCCAGCACCACAAAACTGTTGCTGACCACACCGGCGATCGGCTGCACCGGCGTCAACGCCAGCCCGGCCTCGGCGTTACCCAGACTGCCGGCATCCAGCGCGGCGATGCTGGTGCTGTTGACGCCATTGACGGTGGTGCGCGCGGCAGTGACTTTGAACGTGCGGCCATCACTCGCCTGCAGCAACGTATCGGCGTCCAGCACCGCGCCCGCCGTCGCGTTGAAGCTGACGTTGCCGGTGGCGACCTGCGCCGGTTTGCGCGGCTGGTTCAGGCGCAGCGCGGCGATGCGTTCCAGGGTCGACTCGTCGGCGGTGTCGGGCAGGATCTGCTCGGCGATCCAGTCGAGGTAGCCATACAGGCCATAAGCGGCGCCGCCGAGTGTGCGGGCCAGGACTTGCGCATCGGACTGGCGCAGCGAATCGCCGGCCAGGTCGCTTTGGGTGCGCTTGATCAGCACCGGCAGCGAAGGGGTTTCAAACGGCATAGATCACCTGCCAACTGTTATCGGGGTTGATGTCCAGGCGTTCGCCGTCGGCCAGGGTCAGGACCGTGCGCAGGTTCAGGCGCTGGGCGTCGAGGCGTTCGCTGATGATGTCGATGGCACTGCAATGGCCGTCGTCGATCAGCCATTGCAAGGCTTCGCGGGCATAGAACTCGGCGTCCATCTGGGTCTGGCGGGTCAGCTTGACCCGGCGCAGCAGCCACAGCCGCGAGCCGATACGATCGTCGGCCACGGTGGGAAAGGTGTCGCCCCACCAGCCGAAACGCTCCTCGTCGTCGAGGGCATCGTCGTCGGCGGCGCGGCGCCAGGTGAACAGGCTGATCAGCACCGCACGGGTCAGCGCGGCGTGGAGGTTCTGACTGAAAAGCATCACTGACCTCCCGCCGGCGCGCCGGTCTGGCCACTGCCCGCCTGCACGCCAACGTGCACGTGCTTGATCTGGCTGATGCCACCGGCCACTTGATCGCCTTTGGAAACGATCTTGCCGGTCTGGTTGATCACCGGCGTCTCGAAGTTCACGGCGGTGCTGGCGCGAATGTTGAGCGTGGCGGTTTCGATGTCGATGATCCGCCCGCGCTTGAAGTGAATTTTGTCGCCCTCGTCGGTGTAGATCGCCACCTCGCCAGCCGCCAGCGATTGCAGGCGGTAACGGCGGTCGGCGACCACCAGAGCGATGGCGTGAGAACGGTCGCCGCCGAGAAACGTGACGACGCCTTCGGCACCGGCCAGCGGATGGCTGGTGAAACCGTAGGGTTCGAAGTGCTCCATGTCGTCGTTCACTTCACCGGCGGTGAGGCGCATTTGCAGCGATTGCAGCTTGGATGCCGAATTGGCGAGCACGACAGTGCCGCGCGCCAGCAGGCGTGTCAGTAGGCTCATAGGGTTTCCTTGGAGGGAGGTGCCGGCTCAGGCTTTTTTCGGTGGGGTCGGATTGGCGTCGAAGGTATGCGGCGGTGCCACTTGCAGCGTGGTCACCGAGCCTTGCGCCGACAGCGAATACGTCACTTTGGAAATCAGCATGTCGCCATCGAAACCGAGTACCGGATCCTTGACCTTCACCAGCGTGTTGTGCCGCCACAGATCGCCGTTGGACTGGCGCCAGCCCTGTACCTGATAAGTGGTGGTCAGCGCCCGGCCCATGCGCGTGGCGCTTTCCCACTGGGCCCGTTGCTGGGCCAGTTCGAACGTCAGTTGCGAGCCTTCGTTGATGATCGTCGTGCGACGACGCTTGAAGCTCAGGTCGGTCGCGCTGGATTCAACCTCGCTGACCGCTACCCCGCTCTTCTTGTCGTTGCCCTTTTGCTGGCCGATCACCCGGTATTCGGAGAACACCTGGCTGTGATCCATCGGCGCATTGGCCGACAGAATGTTCTTGCCCAGCTCCAGCGCATCGCTGGCGCGGCCGCCGCTGCCCGGTTTGGCGAGCACCAGCCGACCCTCGGCGTCATCGGTGGAAAACACCCGGTACAGCGAGAGCAGACGGTCGATCGACTGAAACACCGTTTCACCCGGAACGATGGTGTGTTTGCTCAGGCGTGCGGTCTCGGGAATCTCGTTGACCACAAACTGCGTGTATTCCCCGGCCAGGGCCTGGACGATGTTCAACAGCGGCTGCTCCTGCCATTGGCCGGGGATGTTTCGCGCCGCACAATCGACCAGATCCTGGGTCTTGGAACTGCCTTCGATGCTCAGGCTGATCTGCCGCCCGTCATAGCTGATCGGGGCCTTGAACACATAACCGGTGAGCACCAGATCCTTGCCGATCCGTACTTCGCACGGGTCGCCGGCCTTGATCCGCTGATCCACGGTCTGCCCCGGCCATTGCCAGGTGATGTCGAGCTTGAAGGTGCGGAACTGGCGCTCCAGGTCCGCGGTGATCTGCACGCTTTTCCAGCCGCCGTACTCCATGTTGTTGACGGTCAGCGTGACGCGGTTGTCCATCTCGCTCATGGCTCACTCCCTGGAAACTTTGACTTCGTTGGGTGGAAAGCTCGGATGAGACAGACCGTTGCGCTGAATAACCTCGGTCACCCGGGTGGCGTCGCCAAACTGCTTGTAGGCCACGACCACTGCCGGAAAGGTTTCCTGGAAAGTTTTGCTGACCAGTCGCACACCGGACGAAGCCACGGCCTTGAGGTGCGCGATCAGCGCCTCCTTCACATCGGCGATGGCTTGATAGTGCGCGGGGTCGGCCTTGTCCTGGGCCTTTTGCAGCGCTTCGTTCAACTCTTTTTGCAGCGCTTGCAGATCATCGGTGACCGGGACTTCCTGGCGCGTGACCGGCTGCTTCGACTGCTGATCCAGCGAAGGCGTCGAGTTGAGCTTCACCGGTGTCGACGCCACCGGCATTGAGGCCACCCATTGCGCCGCTTTGACGATCAGGGTGTCCTGCACCAGATTGGCCATCGCTTGCGCGGCGGCATTGGTGTCCTTGCCGGTGGTGATTTTCGGCGCATCGGCCTTGCGGATGGCTTCGATCTGTTGGGACACGTCGGCAATCACGCCACGGTAGCCCTCCTTCGCGAATGCCTTCAGCTCCTTGATATCGCCGAGCAACCCCTTGAACTCCGCCGCCACTTCCTTGGGCAGCTCCTTCACGGCCCTGACCAGCTCGGTGATCTGCTTGTACTGGGCGATCAGCGGCTTGAGCTGCTCCTTGATCACGTCGTACACGCCGGTGAGGCTGTTGCGCAGATTGGCGATGCCGATCCGCGCCGCCTTGATCAGGGTCATCGCCTGTTCGAAGCGCGCCACCGCCGAACCGAGCAGACCTTCGGCCTTGATCAGCAGGACTTTCTGCGTGCTGACCGTCGCCGTCGGAAACGGCAGCGGTCGGTCCGGGTAGAACTTCAGACTGAAGGTCACCATCCCGCCGTCCTGGCGGGTATGGGTCATGTCGCATTCGCCGACCTTGACCTGCAAGCGCCCCAGCCACGGATGCACCAGTTCGCCGCTGCCCTGCTCCAGGGCCTGGAGCAGCTTGTCGCGCTGCTCCAGGCAATCGGCACCGATGATGAACGCCGTCAGATCGTGGGTCTTGGCCTGCTGGCCGAGGTCCTCGAAAAACGGCAGGTCGCGTTGCGGGTATTCGTGTAACTGCCCCTTGCGACCGACCGGGGTTTTCGCCTGGTCGATCCAGAAACCGACACCGCGAAAGGATGCCGGCAACAAACGGTCACGCCAGTTCATTGGAACCTCCCATGGAGAGCGAGCGATAGCCGATGCGCGAACTGAGCGCCAGCCCCGGTTGATTGGTTTGCGGTTGATCGGTGCGCAGCCCCGCCGGCGCATTTTCGAAGCGGACCGTCAGGCCGCCTTCGAGTTGTGTGCGATTGTTGGCGGCGCTTTGCTGGATCAGGGCGCTGGAGGATTGCGGCAAAGAACCGCCCTGCAACGCACTGCCGCCCTCGGGTTTCGCACTGGCACCGAAAAATGCCGGCGCCAGTTCTCCCTTGCCTTCGGCATTGGTCTGGCGTTGCGCTTCGGTCAGGGTTTCGACCTTGCCGGTGACCTTGGCGATCAGCCCGGCGAAGCCACCGTCGAACAACTCCTTGATCGGCGCGATGACGGTTTGCAGCTTTTGCCACAACTCGCCGAACCACCCGACAATCGGCCCCCAGCTCTCGATGATCTGATCCAGGGGTTTCCATTCGAACAGGCCGTGCAAAAAATCCACGACCGGCGCGGACAGCGCCAGCACAACACCCCACAGCGCCGAGAAAACCTCACCGATCGGCTGCCAGTACTGCGCAATCTGCTCCAGCGGCGACCACTCGAACAGACCGGTGAAAAAGCCTTTGACCTGTTGCACTGACGTTTGCAGTGCCGTCCAGATCGGTTCGAAGAATCCGACGACACCACCCCAGGCGCTGGTGATCATTTCCATCGGGAAAAAATCGAACAGTGCCCGCAACGTATCCCGGGTGCTTTGCACGGCCGATTGCAGCGTCGTCCACACCGGCTGGAAGTACGCAACAACACCGCCCCAGGCGCTGGCGATCATCTGCATGGGAGAGAAGTCGAACAACGACACCAGAAAATCTTTAGCCGGTTGCGCGGCTTTTTGCAGGCCGCTGAACATCGGTTCGAAGAACCCGACAACACCGCCCCACGCACTGTTGATCATCTGCATCGGCGAGAAGTCGAACAACGACACCAGGAATTCTTTGGCCGTTTGCGCGGCTTTTCGCAGGCCGCTGAACATCGGTTCGAAGAACCGGACTACCCCGCCCCATGCACTGTTGATCATCTGCATCGGCGAGAAATCGAACAGGTTTCTGAGGAACGCCATCACCGGCACACTCAAGGCCTTTAGCAGTTCCCAGATCGCCGAAAACAGACCGGTCAACGGCCCCCAGTTTTCCAGGATCAGGCCTGCGGGCGACCACGAGAAAACCGACTTGAAGAAGTCGATCACCGGCGCAGTCACTGCCTTAACTTTGTCCCAGATTCCGGAGAAGAACCCCGTGACCGGTTCCCACAACGCCGCCAGTGCCTCCAGCGGCCGCCAGTCGAGCACCGAGCGCAACGTCGCCATTGCACTGGCCCCGGCGTTTTTCACGCCCTCCCACAATCCGGTGAAGAACGCGGAAATCGGTGTCCAGTTGGCCACGATCAAACCGGCCGCCACGGCAATGCCCATGGCGATCAGCATGATCGGGTTGGTCTTGAGCACCATGCTCATGACGTCCATCACCTGAGTCATACCGGTGACGGCGGTCTGCATGGCGGAAAACGCAATGGCCCCCGCCGCCAGCCCTTCGACCAGTTTCGGGTTGTCGGCCAGCAGGCTGCCGACCTGGGTCAGCATCGGCTCCAGCCCGACCACCAATGCGCCCACCGCCGGCACCAGTGCGGCGTCCACCGCAGCGGACACCTTCTCCATGGATGCGCTGAACACATTCATGTTCTGCGCGGCGGCTTTCGGTGTTTCCGGCAGGTCGACGGTTTTCGCCGCCTCGCTGACCTCGGCAAGCTTGCCCTGAAACGCCGCAGCCGATTTGATGCCGTCCACGAACGGCGTAATCACGCTGCCGCCCTTGAACAGACCGCTGATGTCGAGTTTGCCGAGGCCGGTCTGTTCGAGGTTTTTCTTGAAGTCATCGACCTTCACTCGCAGGGCGCCGAGTTTGGGTGACAGTTCGTCGATGCCGGTAAGCAGCACCGACGCTTTAGCTTTGGTTTCTTCTGCCATCACTGCACCTGCTGCATCGCATTGATCCGTTGCGCGTGCTCCAGCGATTCGCGAAGCACATCCAGTGGCCTGGCCATCATCTGTTCGGGGTCAACCTTCCAGAACCAGGCCAGGTCATAGGCGACCGAAATCAGGTCGGTGATGGCTCCGACGCCGCACTCATGAAAAAACTCGCAACGGCCCAGCTCAGCGCGTTGAGGTCAGCCAGATCCAGCTGGTTGACCGACGACGGCGGAATGCCGGCGCACACGGCGATGTATTTGGCCGCCACGTCCATGTCGAGGCTGACCTCTTCGCTCTTGTCGATCTTGTACGGCAGCGCCTTGATCGCTCGCACCTCCTGCACCGTCGGACGGCGCAGGACGAGTTCGGTCAGGGGCTCGCCGTGAGCTTCGATCGCAACCTGAAGCTTCACGGCGCCGCTCATTGCCAGGTCCCCTTGATGCCTTCGAATTTCAGTTCGATGGTGGCGTCATCGCCTTTGGAGACGGGTTCTTCGACCAGGTAGGCACCGGCCAGTACGTAGACTTTGCCGTTGCTGAATTCGCAGGTGACGGTGATGTCGGTGCCTTCGATCAGCTTCTTCAGCGGGAAGTCGGCGGTGTGCAGCGCGGTCACCTTGAACGATGGCGCGATGTCGGTTTCCTTGTAGAAACCCGGCACGACGGTTTCGCGTTTGACGGCCATCAGCGGGGCTTCGCAGCCGCCATTGATAGTCAGTTGTGCACCGTCGACCTTGACGTAGCAGGTGCCTGCAATCAGTTGACCCATGGTGTTACTCCCTTCAAATAAAAAGCCCACGCAAGGTGGGCTGAAATCACAGTGTCAAACGAGCCGATCAGGCGACGTCGTCGTACTGCAGACGGAACTGGTTGAGCAGTGCGAACACGCGCAGACCGTTGATGTAATCCGGCGGGAACAGCACGTTCACGCGGCTCGGGTCCTGCACGTCGCGCTCGACGATCAGGTGCTCGGCGAACAGCTCGGCGTTTTCCACGTGGCCTTCGAGTTCGAGCTTGGCGTACTGGGCGATCAGCTCGCCGCGAATGGTCGCCGGGGTGACAATCGGCTGGCCGGCGCCGAAACGGGTGCCGTCGGAGGCCAGTTTGTGGCGACCGTATTTGCTGGTGATCACGCTTTGCAGGCGACGCACGATGAACGCCGACTGGTGCATGGTTTCGCTGTCCAGGTACGAGTTGTCGGCCTGGCCGTAAGCGTTCTTCTGGTAGGTGGTGATCGAGCGCTGGATGCGCACGTAGCCGCCTTCGTAGTACGCGGTGGCGATGCCGTAGTTGAGCAGCGACTGACGCTCGGTCAGGGTGAAACGCTCGCTCGCCGGAGCCGGATCGACGCCTGGCAGGCTGCCGCTCTGGGTCGGACGGCTGGCGTCGGCGGAGATGAACACCGAAGTGCGCGCAGCCAGTGCGGCAGCTTGTACCCACACCGGTTGCGGAACGCCCGGTTCCAGCGCCTGAATGGTCATGTGCTGGTCGTTGCGAGCCTGACCGGCTGCCACCAGAGTGCCGACGGTGCCGCGCTTGGCGCTGTAGACGTGACCGAACAGTTGCTTGGCCCACGACCAGCGACCGGTGCTGTCGTCCATCACCGCTTGCCAGGTGTTGAGGGTGGCCAGGTCGGACCATGGCAGCGCGATGAATTCGAATGGCTCGTCGCCCAATGCCGCAACCGCTTCAACCTGGTCAGGCACACCGACGCCGCCGGTCATGACGGTGATGGCGGTGGTCAGGCCAGCCGGGGTTTCTTCGCCGTTGCTCTTGCCCAGGCGATTGAATTGCAGGCTGATGTCGTTGCCGCTCTCGCCGGTCCATTTGGCGTTCAGAGTGACGACGCCTTCGGCGGCGGCTGCGCTCACCGGCAGATCGGCGGTGGCGTTGATTTTCTGTGCCAGGGCGGTAGCCGCCTGGGCAGCGGTGGCACCGTTGACCACGGTGGCCTGGACGCGGACGCCGCCGACATACAGGTTGAGCACGCCCGCCTGAGTCGCGGTGCCGGTCAGAGTCAGCACGCCTTTGGCGATGGCGCCGGTGGCGTTGTGCAGCGGCAGGCACCAGATCTCACCGATCGGGTCGGCCTTGCGGAAGGTCTCGTACATCGAAGCGAGCATCGAACCCTGGCCGCCAATGCTCTTGGCCAGCGCCACGCTGGAGACCAGCACCAGTTTGCCGACTTCAGTCGGAGCGATGTTGTCGTTGACCTGCGCCACGATCAGGCGGCGCATGGACGAGGACGCGCTATTGGCGGCCGAGTTGTCCATTTCGGCATAGAACAGCGGTACACGAATGTCCGCAGGGATGTTGCTGAATCCGATCGCCATTATTTGGCTCCCTTTTGTTTAGCTGTTGCGGTTTTGAGGGTGATATCGCCGTCGGCCAGACGCCGGCGCCACCAGGCGCTGTCCAGCACTTCACGGCCTTCCAGTGGCAGCAGATCGCCTGCTTCCGGGTCCGGCACAGCACGGCCGGCGGCCGGCACTACGGTGATGCGGTTGCTCATGGGGTTACGTCTCCAGAGAAAGTCATTTCCACGCGCCCGTCAGGGCCCGGGCGTTTCAGGTTGGGGTCGGCCGGGTCGATCGCATCGACCCGCACGGTGGCCCCGGTAAAGGACGACAAACCGTCCAGTTCACGTTCGTGCCAACTCTCCGCAGGCTGACTTGGCAGATTGCGGCCGAGCTGGAACTCGGCAAAAAAGCGCAGCCGGTAGAACGCGCGGCTGCTGTTGATCGAGACCGTTTCGCCGCCGTCATAAACGATGGCGCTGTAGTCGTTCGCGGGTTTGAAACCCACCAGCGCGCGCCACAGTTCGGCGCGCAGGTCGTGCAACAGATCCAGCGCTTTTGTGGCGTCCGTGGCATTCAGTGCCAGGATGATTTCGAAGCGGTCGCGGATCTGTTGGCTGGGGGAGTTCTGTGCAGTGCTGACGCTGGCCACGTCGGCCAGCGGTAAAACATGGGCCGAGGGCATCGGCAGATTCGGGTCGCCTTGCAGCAGCGCCAGGTCGACACCTGTCGCGATATGGCCGGCAAGGCTTGGGCATTGCGCACGCAGCTGCGTGAGGATCGGGGAGATCTTCATGGGGAGCGTTCCAGGATGTGTGAGTGGCCACAGTGATGCGTGTGGCGGTGAGACCGGGGGATCAGTCCTTGGTTTTTGCCTCGGGATCCCGGCCGGTGGCTTCGATCAGGCAGCGATAGCTTTCTTCGGGTTTGCCGCTGGCAGTGACCTTCTCGATCGACCAGCGACCGCGCATGAAGTCGGGCCAGGTGTCATCGAGCACCAGCAGGCCTTCGGCAACCAGTAGCGGATCACCCGGGCAGGTGACTTTCAGCGTGTATTTCTCGCGCAGCATCTTGCGCACTTCGGCTTCGCCGATGGCCTTGGCTTCTTCCACACTGGCCTGTTTCTGACGAATGACCTTGTAGGGCGCCGAGCCGGTTTTCACTTCCACTTGTTTGCCGGCATTGGCGTCCCAACAGCAGACTTTGCAACCCTGATTCTGGGTGCGGGCGGTCTCTTCCAGCGTGGCGCTGATGAAGGCGTGATCGCCCGGCCGATTGTTGTGGGTCACCGACAGCATGACGTTGGGTATCACCTGGCCCGACAGGTTTTTGAGCTGCGCCGGTTTCGCCAGTACGTAGAGGTCGTTGAACGGCTTGGCCACCGCGTCGTACTTTTTCGCCAGGCGCGTGATGAAGCCCATGTCGGTTTCGTTCGACTGGTCGACATGAGCAATCCTGATCAGCGCCAGTTCGGGATCCACCCGTGGCGAGAAACCGTGCGGCTCAACCAGTTTGCGAAACAGCCCGCCAAGCGTCGTGGGGCCATGACTGGCCGTGCGCCGTTCCTTGAATCCGGTTTCGTCCTTGCCGCTGAAAGGCGCGGCGGTCGCTACCAGCGTCAGACGCAGCGGGAACAGCGTCGGTGTCAGTCGAGTGATCTTGAACTGGCCCTTTTCGACCAGCCCGGTCTCCAGATACCCCACCTGCAGGCCGATGGTTCCGCCCAGGCTCGGCAAGCCTTCAAGGCCTTCCAGGTCGAGCACCAGCGTCAGTTGATCGGACTCCATGCCGGCGGCATCGATGTGTTCCCAACTGATCAGGCGCTGGTTCAGCAGGTCCTTGTGGGCGCCGTAGATTTCGATCGCCGGCGTAAATCCCTGTGCCATGCAGCCTCCTTAATCCCAGGCCAGAACCGGTTTGATTGCGGCCGGTCTGCTGTCGAGCTCCGGCAGCGTCACCCAGACACCTGCCGGCAGGATCGGGCCGTGCTCGGCCAGGGTCGGGTTGAGTGTCCAGAGGGCTTCCTCGGCGCTGTCATCGCTGCGACCGGTTTCGCGGTACAGCAAAAGATTCACCGAATCACCGGCCACGCTTCGTACCTTACGCATTGTTGAACTCCGCCAATCCGATGACCCACTTGATCACCATCGCGGTGCCGTCATCGATGACCTCGCTCTGGTTTTCGTCGATGCTGTTGATCCGCCACAAACCCCAGTTGCGACCGATGCCGTCAATCAACGGCAACGGTGCACGCAGCGCTTGCAGCGCACGCAGCTCATCGAGCCGCTCCATCCCCACGGCGTACATCGAGGTGCCGGAGATGGTCAGGGTTTCAGGCTTCTGTCCTGTCTGATGGGATCTGGGTTTGCTGTTGAGGATCTGCAACTCGGTCCAGCCACCCTCGGATTTTCGCGACAGCGTGCTGTACGCAAAATCCCGGGACAGGCCGAAGATGAAACTGCCCAATGCCATTTGTTGTTTCATCAGGCGACTCCATCGGTCAGGGCTGCATCACGGCGAGTGGCGAGGGCATTGGTAGCCACACCCGGGACAAATTGAGAATTGAAGTGCGACTCCAGTACCTGCGAAAGCATCGTGCCGACTTTCTCGGAACTAACCAGTTCGCTGCCGCTGACATGAACTGAAGGGGCGTAGGTGAATAGCGGAGTCGGCGTTGGTGTTTGCATTTGCGCCGCGGACAGGTCCTTGGCGATTTCAGCTGGCGGAGCGAGCTTGTCCTTTTCTGATTCGGGGGCAAGTTTTTCGCCTAGCCACGAACCACCTACGCTGCCCGCGGTGCTGCCGATGATGCCGCCCACCAAGCCACCGATCGCGGTGCCGATAATGGGAACGAAGCTGCCGATCATCGCGCCCGCCACGGCGCCGGCATAGCCGCCCGCCAGGCTTCCGCCCGCCGAGCCGATTGCTCCGCCGACCGCTTTGTTGTCGCCATCCTGTATGCCTTTGAGCACGTCGGGAGCCGCGGTGACCAGCGTCAAAAGCGCATTGGACTTGGTAAATCCTTTGGCTGCGCTGTTCGCGTCTTTAAAGCGACTGCCCCATGTCTGAGGCGACGCATCCACATTCGCAGCCAACTTCACATCCGCCTTCGCACCGGACTTTGCCTTCCCTCCCTTCTTCGACTTTTTCGTCTTTTGCTCAGGCGAATTGGCAGAGGCGTTATCAGTAGATCCAGCAGCAACAGGTTTGCCGTCGGGTCCAACGCCGGCTGCACGATCCACCACATCGATGATGGGACCCGCCCCCGCCGTCACCAGAAGCTTCGTTGCTGCATTACGCATGGCCGAAGCCATCGCAACCTTGATTTGCGCCCCCCGGGAAACAGCGATCACCCCAACCAGTGCGAGCAGGGCTGCCGTGGCCTTTGGTTGCTCTTCGGCAAAGCTGCTTATTCCACCGGCTACAACGTCCAGACCGACCACCACACCATCAAACAGATTGGTCAGTGAGCCACCCAGAGCCGTGGTCAATCGGGTCACAGTCCCGTCGAGCGCATTCCATCGCCCTTGTGAAGTCTCACCCAGCTCCGTGGCCGTTTTGGCCACAGAACCGACGTACCCTGGTTTCGATTCCGACTTCGGGTCCTGGCCAGGAACCAGAGAAAACGCCTTCTGCACGTCCTCAGGCTTGTTCAGCAATTTAACGATCGCATCATCGTTACCGAAGAGAGCCTTCGTCAGTGACGCCCGCTCTTTCTCGTCTGATTTGCCCTTGAGCGCTTCCAATAACTGATTGATAGTCGCCGGGGCGTCCGTGCGCATTCCGCTGGCCACGGTCTCTGGTGTCAGGCCTTCAACGCCCAACTGTGCCCAGGCAGCGCGCTGCTCTTGTGTCGCAGCCTCACCCTTGGTCAGTACCGATGTGAACGAATTCAACGCGGCGCCGGCATTGGCCTTGTCCACGCCACTGTTGAGAAACGCGGCCGCCAATGCGGCGACCTCTTCCGGCTTGAGCCCTGTGGCGATTGCTTTCTCGCCTGAGCTCTGCACGACAGAGCCGATGTCGGCGGCTTTGGCATCCAGCCCGCTGTGTCCCAGAAAGTTGGTCGCATCGGCCAACCGCTGGCTTTGCGTGCGATCAAGTTTCATCGCCGACTGCCACGCCAGCATCATTTCGCTAGCCGTTTTTACATCAACACCGAATGCCGAGGCGTTGATGGCGGCGTCGCGAGCAAATCCGGTCAGAGCGTCGGCTTTCGCCTTGCCTTCAAGACCTTCGCCAACACCGGACCTGGCCGCTGCCAGTTGAACCTTCAGCAGATCCACAGCAGTCGCCCCGCTCGGAGCGACCTGCTTGTCACTGGTCATCTTCTGGGTGTCTTGTGACAGCGCCCGAAGTTGATCCTTGTCCAGCTTCACGATCTGATTGAGTTCAAGCAGTGCCATTTGGTTGGCCATTGAGGCCTGCATGAACTTGAGCGGTGAACGTTGCTCTACCTCTGCCTTGAGTTTGGACTTCGGCTCGCTCGTCGCAGGTGCTGCAGTGCCAGCCTTGAATAACGACTGTTGGGCGGCCAGCACTTCTCGAAGCTTGACCTGTTCCTGGGTCAGCAAACGGATATCGGCACTGGCCATGGCCAGTGCCAGGCTCAAATCCACCAGCGGTGTGCCGAGGCTTTCGGGTGCTATCGATCCACCCGTCAGGCTGACGTTGCCCAACGCCATGCTTCCATTCTCGCCGGCGAGCATCGGCGCATACTTGGTATCTGCCATGCCGCTCTACTCCTTTTTCACGCCAAGGCGAGTGATCGCTATGTCGTAGCGGCGCAACGCCTTTTCGGCGTCCCACTCCAGAATTTCCGCCTCACTTACCGGGTAAATGAGCGGCACGATATCGAGGATTACTTCGATGTCGCGTTCTGAAAGAAGGCCGCCGGCTGGTTTAAAAAATCGTCGATGCGCACCTGCAATTGCGTCCAGTCCGGCACGCTCAACAGGGCCAGATCGGGGATCATCAGGCCGGTGCAATGGGCGGTGATGAACTCGGCGCGTTCCTTGGCCGTTTTCAGTTTCTTCATCACTTTGGTGGCCCGCAGCGCCGGCATTTCCAGGCTCAGCGAAGTCACGGTGCGGCCGGTGACGGCGAGCGGCAACAGCAGTTGCACCTGATCGGGATCATCGGACTGTTCCGCGTCTTCGACCTGGTCGAGAAAGAACGACGCCGGACGGGTCGAGACTTCGTGCACGTACTGCGCGATGGTCACGTAGTCCGGACGCTTGAGCTGATCGAGTTCCTTGACCGACAAGCCGGTGGCCAGCAGCGCCAGTTCGAAGAACTGGTCGTCTTCATCGTCGCCTGCGCGTTCCAGCGCCTCTTTCTGGGCGGCGTAGAACAGCGGCTTGAGCTGGATCGATTCGATCTGCGAGCCGTCGTCGCCGGTAATCGGCGACAACAGGTCATGCTTGGGTGGCATCCACGACATGTATGAATTCCTTGGTGATTCTTGAGGGGTGTTGCAGTCCCTTGTGGGAGCGGGGTCTGCCCGCTCCCACAGGGTTTGTGATTGCCTTTGGCCGAGGCTTACGGCATCAGCACCGCACGACGGGCATCACCGAGGATGTCGACGCCGTTGAGCACGAACTTCTGGGTGCGCACGTCGATGTCGATCACCGGCACGCCGTTTTCAAGGCGGTTGTAGGTGCGGCAGGAGAGCTCCAGGTTGGTCTTGGGTTTTTCACCCATCTTCACCGCGGTTTCCTCCAGGGATTTCAGCTTGCCGCCGACGGTGTGGTAGGTGAACCAGGTGTTGCCATCCTGATCCTGACCGCCTTCACGCACGTTCAGCAGGATGTCGTCGCCCAGCTTCACACCCAGTGCGAGCATGACTTCGGTGCCCATGCCTTGCAGGGTCAACTTGGCATTGAGCGCTTTGCCGCCCTTGGCCATTTCTTCGACGATGAAACGGCCGCCACGCATCTCTTCCACATCGAATTCGATCTTCGGCGGAGTGAATTCCTCAACGGTCGCCGACAACGGCAGGCCTTGCAGGGTGGCCGCGATGGCCTGTCTTACGCGGTTGGTAAACATTAGAGAACGTCCTCCAGGAACTGCTCGATGATTTCATCGCGGGCGTTGAGTTGATAAACCATGTGTTCGTTCGGCGCGTAGCGGCCGTAGTCGATGACCACGTACCAGGTGCCGTTCTTGTACTTCTCGACGCTGTTGAGTTCCGGGTGCAGATACACGCTGCCGCCGGGAATGGTTTCGTCGGCGACCAGGGTTTGCAGCCAGTCGTTGATACGTTTGACTTCCTGATCCATGAACGACTTGGTCAGGTTCTTCGCCATGGCTTTCTGGCCGGCCTTCACCAGCTTGCGGCTGATGGCGTCTTCCAGACCGACGTAGCTGATGAACTTGCCGGTGATCGAGCGGTTGCCCAGCAGCGAGAAGCCGCCAAGGATGGTGCGGGCGTAGTAGCTGACGCCGTAGCGGTTGAGCAGATCGCCTTCGGTGGAGGTGTCGAGGATGTTGTACTCAACGACCCGCGACACGTCTTCGGCATAGGTCACCTGGTTGCCCGGGCTTTCCCATTGCTTGACCTTGGCCAGCGCGGCAATCGCCAGACTGGATGGCGCGAGGAACACGTTTTTCTTAGCGGCTTTCGAGTACACGGCCGGCATGTTGTGCACCACCAGGCAACGGTCGAAACCGAGGTCAGCGCCGCCCAGTTCCTGGCTGTACAGCACCTGATCGGCGACCGAGACGTCCTTGCCGTCCAGCACCACACGGGCCTTGATGCGCTTGCCGAACGAGGCGAACTCGCTGGCCACCGCCTTGGTGCCGGTGAAGCCCGGCGCGCCGATGATGGTCAGGTCTTCCGGGACGCTGCCCAGTGCCGCCAGACCGAGCTTGCGGCCGGTCACTGGCTCGACGCCGCCGATCACTGCGTTGACGGTGTCGGTCGGGGTTGCGCCCGCTTCGACGATCACCACGTACACCGGCACCTTGACCACTTTGAGGATCTGGTAAACGGCGTGGTACAGGGTGCCCTCTTCGGAACCGGTCGGATCGAGCAGCGCGTGGGTGGTAAAGCTGTTGATGCGAAACGGTGCGTTGCGCGGAATCAGCGGATCGGCCTTCGGCGCGGTGCCGACCAGACCGATGACGTTGTCGCCCAGGCCACCCATGGCCTCGGGGGATTCGGTGGCATTGACGGTAATGCCGTTGTGCTCGAAGTTCAGAACCTCAGCCATAGTCAGTCAGCCTTCTTGGCAGCGGCCTTCACGGCCTTGGTGGTAGGTGTTTTCAGCTCCAGTCGACCGGCGCTGTGCAGCGCACTGGCCTCGACGTCGAGCAGATCGAGTTCCTGGCCGACGCTCGACCAGTGCCCACCGCCGGTGGGGAATGGAACGAGCACGGTGTAGGTTTGGCGGGTTGCCATTTTTCGTTTCTCCATAAACGGGAAAGCCCCTCAAAGGGAGGGGCTTGGCGGGTGTTGAATGTGTTGGGCGGACAATAAAACGCCCCGGGGTGCGGGGCGTTTTATTGAGGCTCGGTGGTCGGTGAAACTGGCATGGAATCGGGCCAGCCTTCCTTGAGCATTTCATCGGAGTACGTGCCGTCCTCGATTGCCTGGAGCAATTCCAGTTCGCGGTCGAAACAAGCCTGCACGTGCGCCCTGACAGCTTTGGCAATCGCGAGAATCTGCTGCGCGCCGATCTCGATGAAACCCTCGAGCGTTTTGAAGTTGCAGCGGTAATCAGGATCGAGGATCGCCGAGATGCCAGCGCCATAGATCATCCCCGCGCTGTCACGGGAGGTTGCAACAGTTAGACCTTCCACAGAAACGACCGCGTCCTCCCGCTCATAGCGCTCGTCGGCGACCCGTTGCGCATAATCAGGAGTCACTTGCGGGAAAGGCGTTTTGACAATTTCATCGCCTACTCGACGCCAGATGCCGTCGGCTTCCTGGGTCAACCTGATAAACAACTTGTCATCGACTTTGACTGCCGAAGCGGGGATCGGGTGAACCCCTTCAATCAGGCAGGTTTGCAAGTTCGAATTCTCGTCAAACAGTGCGTATTTCATGATCTCTCCTTAACTGCCCACCGCGACCCAATGAAAGACCGTGACCCCGGGAAAGGTATGTTTTCCATAAAACGAGGTGAGACTTGACACACCGACATCCACATACCCGTTCACTGCCGACCCTGGTGTGTAGTTCAACGTCGCGTTCAGGCTGTACATGCCATTTGGAAAAGCGATCGGGAAGGCAGTGGCGATGTCCGTACCGCCATTTCCGGAGACCCTGCCCCACTGAATGATCAATCCACCGAGCCAGGACGGGAAAACGATGTAACCGTTGATGGCCTTGAGGATCTGGAATCCCCAACGAAGTTTTTTCGGCGTCACGATTGTCGTGTCGTCGGCCCCGGTGTCGGTCAACTCCTGGGTTGCAACCTTCGCCGTTCCTTGCTTGATTTCGGTCGCTTGCTGGGCCAGAGGAGCCAGCGCTGCGACGTCAATGCTTCCCTGATTGACCGGTGCGTTCCAGGCTTTGATGCACCACATGACGGCTAGGTTGCGTGGGCGCACGGTTTTCCAGTACGAGCCGGTATTGAGTGCAGTGACACCGGTGGACGTGTAGTAGATGTCACCTTTGAAACCAGGCGCCGGATCGGCATCGATCGCTTCGGAGTTGCCAATGCCCTGAACGGCGGGCGCCTCGGCATTGTCACCCTGGATCTTCGTACCGGCCTGGTAGCTGCCGACAGTTCGCCCGGCGTCTATTCCACGTCCGTGATCCCAGCCGCGCAGAAACTCACCGCGAGACTCCGGCAAGCGGAAGTTGCCCGCGCCCTCATCGCCCTTGTTGAACTTTGTGCCGAGATACGCCGCCAGATCCGGATAGGTCGCAATGCTCTGCACGCTGCCATCCAGTTCCAGATAACCGGCAGGAACGACACCCGTTGGAAACGACAGAACAGCACCGACCGGAACCGAGGATTTGAGCTGCGCGACTTCATTGGCCAGTGCGGCGACGTCGATGTTTCCCTGATTGATCGGCGCGTTCCAGGCTTTGATGCACCACATGACGGCGAGGTTGCGTGGTCGCGCCTCACTGCCCCCGACGTGTTCATGTAGCTGGCGAAGTTGGAACTGCCTGTCTGCGTTCCATTGTCGGCAACGATACCCGCAGCGTTGGCGCCACCGGTATTGCCGAAAACGGGAATCCGGGTGTAGGTGTGGGCGTGAGCCTTGTTGTCATCCGCCTGCCAGCTACCGATCCCTCGACCGACATCAGTCCCGCGACCATGATCCCAGCCCCGCAGGAACTCACCGCGAGACTCCGGCAACCGGAAATTGCCGGTGCCCTCATCGCCCTTGTTGAATTTTGTACTCAGGTACGCCGCTAGATCCGGATAGGTTGCAATGCTCTGCACACTGCCATCCAGCTCCAGAAAGCCCGGCGGAACGATACCCGTCGGGAACGCCATGACAGCACCGACCGGAACGGCCGAGCCGAGGCGTGAGACTTCCTTGACCAGTGCCGCTACGTCGATGTTTCCCTGATTGACCGGCGCGTTCCAGGCTTTGATGCACCACATGACGGCGATGTTGCGGGGGCGGGTTTCTGTAGCGGCACCGAAATTGTAGGTTCTTACACGACCGATGGTCAGGTCAGGGTTGTCACCTTCCGTACGCAATACCCAATCCGTGGTTGTATCCTTCAATACAACAGTTGGAATCTCTCCATTCGGATCAGTGGCCTGCCCGCCACCCGAGCCTGTCGGAAGGAAATGGTAGTGAGCCTTGAGACTGTCTGACTGAGAACTGCCAGATGCACGCCCGGCATCCACACCCCGCCCATGATCCCAACCTCGCAAGAACTCCCCACGCGCTTCCGGCAAGCGGAAGTTCCCGACACCCTCATCCCCCTTGTTGAACTTGCCGCCCAGATAGGCGCTCAAGTCCGGGTAAGTCGCGCTGCTCTTGACGCTGTTGTCCAGCTCCAGGAAACCCGGCGGTGGCGAGTCAACCGGGAACGCAACAATCGACCCCACCGGCAACGCCGATGCCTTGGCAATCAGCGCCTCGACTTCAGCCTTGGTGTACGAATCCTTGATGCCAAACCCGGACAACGTGTCGGGATTCGACCCGGCCGTCGCACGGCCATATTCGTCGACGCTCAGACTCTTGTAAGTCCCGGCAGCAATCCCGGTGCGCCCTGCCAGCATCTTGAATGTCAGCGCGGTAGTGCCGAGCGTGATCGGCGCGTTGGTGGTCAGGTGCCACAGCGAATCGCCGTTGAGCGTGCCCTCTTCCACCATCACCGTCAGGCCTGGCGTGACCTTGGCGCTGACGTTGGCATCATTCGCCCGAATCCAGTTACCGTTGGCGACGATCCATAGGCCGTTGTCCTTGGCCAGGGTCTGATTCGGCAGCAACACGCGGTCACCGGCAATCACTGCCACGCCATCGATCTGCTGCGCACCGTTCAACACCACGTTGGCGGTGGCGGCGACACGTACCGATTGTTTGCCGTCGAGTTTGCCGAGTTCTTCGGCGAGGTAGCTCATGACCCAGGCGCGAGTGGCCTTGACCACCGTGTCGTCGATCAGCAGCGTCACCAGCGAGGCATTGCTGGTCTCGAAAATCGAGCGGATGTAGAACTCTTTGCCCGAGCCGGAGGTGGCCAGCACCGGCTTGAACGACTCCGGGTATTTGACGATCGCGTAGAGAATCCCGGTGTCGGTCCACAGGCCGGCTTCACGCACGTACCAGCCACCGACGTCCGGCGGGATGGTGACTTCGGCGAGCAGCCAGCTCGGATTTTTCTCGTCCTGGAACAGCGCGTTGAGCGGTCCGCGCCAGACTTCGCGTTTGAGCGCGGTAGCCGTCGCGGCCGGGTTGTAGACCGCGCCGCCGCCGTCGCCGACGGAAATCTGCGTCAGCTTGATCGGTACGCCCGCTGCCTTGCAGGCGGTTTCGTAGGCAATCCCTGCGTTGGTGAGCAGGGTGTAATAGTCAGCCATTCAGGCCCCCTGAGGATAAATAGTGGATGTTTCGACGGTGTACAGCGCAGCCGCCATGAAGGCCTCGCCAGATGTCTCGAGCCCTTCTAGGAACACCGGATAAACCGTGGTCAGCTCACCGCAGAAAGTCGCGGCGCCGATGACGTGATTGCCGAAGGCGCTGAGGCCGACCGACACCGACAGCACGTCCCGCTCGCTCTTGGCATCAGCCAGGCGCCGGTCGAGACGGGCGTCGATTTCTTCGCTGTAGGGTTGTTCGCTGAAGGCTCGCACGGAAAAACTGTAAGGCTCGCCGGGCGGGGTCTGTTCGTACCAGGCGCGGATTTCCGGCCTGAGCTGTAAACCCTTGGCGGCGTTCTCCAGCGCCCTGCGAGTGCCGGCCTGGCGCGCGGTGGGCCAGGCCAGTTCGACGGTCAGGCGCTTTTCCGCTTCCGGTGCGTCGGTGCTCCATTCGGCAACACCACGATCCGCTGCGAGATACGGCAGGAACGTGACGGGTGTCGAGGCCGGGTTCATCAGCTCGGGAAACGGCGGCGCGACGCGATCAAGCAATGCGCCGAAGCCGATGTCGAGTGCCCGTTCCAGCGCCGAGCTGTTGGCCGGCAGCAGGGTCGGACGCGGTGTCTGATCGGTCATAGCGTCTGCACCTCGACTTCGACCGCCGTGCAGTACGGCGCTTGAAACGCCGAGCACACAACGGAATCCAGAGGTTCAAGAATCTGCAATTGCACGGCGCCGGCGCTGTGCAGCGTGTAGTCGATCCAGCTCGGATCGACCCGGCCTTCCAGGCGATGGCAGCTGTCGGCGTAGGCCTGCAAGTGTTGCTGCGCGGCGACCTTGGTCAGGCCCGAATCCGGGCCGGAATTGATCTTCGCCACGACGCGGATTTTGTAGCGCTGAATCTCGGCGCCTTTGACTGTGACCTTGTCTGTCTCCGGACAAACATCGGGCCGGGCAAAGTGTTGGCGTACACCTTCGAGCAGCGTCGGGGACGGTGTACCGTCGCCCTCGCGGGCAAGCACGGTGACTTGCACTTCGCCGGGCGCGGTGCGGCGACCATTGCCATCCTTGACCTGCGCGGCGAGGCCGTCCGGATCGAAGGTGTAAGTGACGTTCACCACACCGGCATCGGTGGATTCGACTTTCACCGCCGGCCGTTCACCGAGGGTGAACACCTCACGGCGATACTGCATCCGCGAACCTGCCGCCGGCGCATGGGGCGCCAGGTAATAGCGCAGCCGGGCGTCATCGTCGCTCTCGTAAATCGCCGGTACCGGCGGGAATGCCGCCGGGTCGCCCGGATCGAGCAACTGTCGCTCCAGGCCCATGTCCGCCAGCCGTGCATCAAGGTTGCTGCCGGTGGCCCACCACGCCAGCATCTGCTTGATCCGGGCGTTGTATTTGCGTTCGTGGGTTTGCAGGCGGACGCAAAAAGCCTCAAGCGCGAGGGTCAGCAGTTCGCTTTCGTTTTCCAGACTGGTCTTGAGTTTTTCCGCGCTTTGCGGCGAGCGTGCGCCGACGTACTCGATGACGAAGGTCTTGAACTCGGCGAGCAGATCCTCGAAGGCATCGACCTTGATCAAGGAGGGTTCGGCCAACTGGTTCTGGCCGGGGATCAACATGCTCATGTCACAACCTCGAAAGTCTGTTGGCGGTTTTTCCAGGTGCCGGCAAACCGCAACAGCAATCCCGCGCCCTGCCGGGTGGCGACGATCACGCCGGGCTGGAAATCGCCTATGCCGTTCTGCGGGTTGTAAAACGCCTGGGCTGCGTGGCTCTGGGCGAGCAACAGGATGTCGTCGCCCAGGTTTTGCCCCAGCAGCGTGGGGATCATCGAACCGTATAAGGGCCGTTTTTGCCGGGTGCCCAGCGGCGTGGTCAGGGCCCGGGTCGCGCGCTGCACGAATTGCAGCCAGTCGTCGACCGTGGCCCCGCTGTCTCTATCGATTCCGATCATGGGAAGCTCTTGATTCAGGGGCTGATGACGCGGCCCTGGTGATCCACCAACGGGCCGCTGAAATGCACGCCCGAGGCGTCGATGGTCAGGCCGACCGCGCCCAGTTGCAGGTTGATCGCTTGCGGGGTCATCGCCAGCCGTGCCGGACCTATGCTCAGCTCAAGCGACTCGCGAGAACCGTTGAAGACGGCCGGACCGTTTTGCCAATGCAGGGTGTGCGTCGCGTCGTCGTAGCCGCTTTCGCTGCCGTCCTGATGGACGCGACGAGTCAACGTCGGGACCGTCGAGGTCGGCGGAAAACGGTCACTGTTCAGGCCGAACAGCGCCACGCTCTGTGCGCCGCTTTCGCCGCTGCCGTAGTTGAACAGCAGACACTGTTCGCCCACCGTCGGGATCCGCGACTCACTCTGCGCGCCGGCGCTGGGGTTGAAGAACTTGATGGCGGGTGTCAGCAATCCACCGTGGCTGACTTTGCAGGTGTTACTGGCGGCATCGACTTCCTGACAGATGCCGATACGGCAATAACTTTCGGCACGCCGGTGCAGGTCTTCGATCTCCGCTTCCATTTCCGCCAGGCGTTCAATGATCGGGCCCAGCTGCATTCGCAGTAACGCGTCGAACATCGGTCAGGCCTCCAGCGAGGTGTATTGGTCGGGGTCGTCGATGTCGCTGACTTCCCAGGTGCGGGCGAATTTCGGTGTGCCGAGCGGGTCGTCCAGCAAGGTCGGGCCCAGGTAGAGGGTCTGGTTGAACGACAGCGTCCAGGCTTTGTTCGGCTGATCGGCGCGGATGAGCAATGACGGCATTCCATCGATATTCATCGGCAGATCGCATTGATCGCCGGGCAGGCCCCAGCGGTTGTCGGTGACCAGGTTCTTCAGTGCGGCGATCAAATCGCACGCCGCAAACGCCGTGGCAGACCGCGCCGGAATGACTTGCAGCGACAGCGTCAGCACATGGGCAATGCGCCCATTGGCGGCGCGCTCCCCCGGTGCATTTCGCTCGATGTCGATCAACACCCAGGCCTTGTCGCCGGGAGCCGTGAAGTCATCGTGATTGCCGACCTGCACGTTCAGCTCGGAGCTGTTGCGCAAGGCTGTCGCCATCGCCGTGAACAGCTGCGAAGGCTGCTGGATCGGTGTGGGCATGCTTGACCTCCTTTTCTGATGTCCACGCGAAGTCCCGCCGCACAAGGTGCAACGAGGCAGGAAAGTGAAGGGTTACTGGGAGTCGCGGGGCGGGATTTCGCAGACGCCAATGCGCTTGGCGGCCCAGCGTTCATACAGACCGATGGCCACGTCGGCGCCGGCCATTGCCGTCAAGCAACCGATCGCGCACGCGGCCCAGATGGACATACCGGCGGCATACAGCAGCATGATCGCCGACACCCCGCAGATAACGCAGGCCCCGGAACGCAACGCGAGACGTCGGATCAACGCCCAGCCGCGGGCGCCCTCCTTGTCAGCGCGCCACATTTCGCCGGATACGCCGCCCACCAGGGCGAGCAGAATGACCAGCCAGATCGGCATGTCCGCCAACGCTTGTTGCTCGTTTGTCATGTCACGCCTCCTGGTGTGATGGATGAGTGGTGTGTGTTGGATTCAATCGTTTTCTCTTTAGGCAGGCATTCCAAAAAGCCCGGCGACGGGCCCGGGCTTTTCAGTAATGCGCTCCCGATGACTTAACTGGCTGAGCGCCTGGGACAGTCGCATCCGGTCAGTTGATATCGCAGGCTGTCAGTAAGGAGCTACTGGCCAGACAATATTTGCCGGATAACCCGGCTGCTTATCGATGTCGCTGACGGCAATCGAATACTGCTTGTGCGCCAGCAGCTGAGCCTCGTCCGCGGCCGAAGCGACGCCGAGGTCAACTTTGAACTGCAGGGAATTCAGCAGAAGCCAGTTGGCGGCAAAATTCAGCAATTGCCATTTCTGTTGCTCGGCTTCGTTACGCAGTTCTTCGTCGGACGGCGGGGTAAATGTCCAGACCTCATTAAAGGTCGCCGACCAACCCACACGAATTTCGCTGTTACCGGTGACATCAACCCAGAAGGACGTCGGCGAAGCCGGTGCGTCCGGGATGACCTCACTTTCTCTCAGCTGGGTGACTTTGCCGTATTCAACCAGTGCATAGAGATTCATGGTTTAACTCCTTGGTTTGTTGTTGATCCAGATGCATGCGGTGATGAAACCTGGCAGGCATTCCAAAAAAAGCCCGGCAATCCGCCGGGCTATTCAGTCATGCACTGCGGTCACTTGCGAACGATCAAACGGTGTTTATGGAACTTCAGGCCAAGTGATTGCCAGCGGATAACCTGGCTGCTTGTTAACGTTGCTCATATCAACGAAAAACTGCTTATAGGCCTGCAACCCCGCGATATCGGCAGGCGTCGCCAGGCCCAGTTCAACCTTCTGCTCCAGCGCGGTCGCAACCAGAGTGGCGTTGACGCGATCAAACCGGCGGGATCGTTCGGCGCGCAGTTGCATGGACAACTGCGATGGCTGCCCCCACATATCGCTGTCGGTAAAGGTCCAGACTCCATCGGTATTTACCGCGTTCCAGGAGTAGTCGATCTTGGGCAATGCGGTGACATCCACCCAGACCTGGCTTGCCGGAAAATCGTCGGTGATCGGATTGTTGGTTTCGAAAATGTTGTCGACCTTGCCATCCACAACACGCACGTACTTCTTCATGGTCATCATCCCTTTTGATTGCCGGTCTCCCGGCATTTCTGTTCCTGCCCAGAAGGCATTCCAAAAAGCCCGGCAACTCGCCGGGCTTTTCAGCAATGCATTCACGGAAACGGGATTTGATCGGTGCTGCGAATCAGAAAGGAGCAACCGGCCAAATGATCTGCGGAAACACTGCGTTGTTTTTCACTTCACTCAACGCAATGAAATACTGCTTGTAGGCAACCAGTGCCGCTTCCTCTGCCGGGGTGGCAACTCCCAGATCCAGCTTGTATTGCAGTGGGTTGAAATCCAGCCAGCGTGCGGCTTCGTCAAAGCGCAGTTGCATGCGACCGTTGGTGAATTGCTCCTGCTCTGCGGCCGTTGTCTCGAGATACTCTTCACCGGCAGGCCCCCACTGCATCTTCATCCCCGGTTGCACAGCATCGTTACCGGTGATGTTCCGCCATCCCGCGCTCGGTTCGGCAGCCGGGCCGGCTGGCGCTTCACCTTCAGTGTCCAGAACCTGGAGAACGACGGTGTAACCCATCGCAGTCAGTGTCAGTGCATATCGATTCATTCCAATTTCCTTATAAGCAGTTCTGAAGCGAACCCGGTTTGTGGATGTCTGTCAGTGCGAGACGACTGAACAGACTGTTTGCCGGATAGTCCGGCTGTTTTTTCCAACCTCCTCGGCCTGCTATTTTTCAGAGGAGGTTCGCGATGACATCTGGCAGGCATTCCAAAAAGCCCGGCAACTCGCCGGGCTTTTCAGTAATGCACTCCTTTGCCTTCCTTCAATCCTGTGTTTCTGAAGGAAGCTGACTTTTCGGCGCTACTGGCGCGGTACGAGTCCATTCAAATTGTTTTTCCGACCGCGGTCCCTGCCCGCCGGATAACTGCTTCTGGTGCTTTACGCTGCACACCCGGGTCAGTTGCCAACCCTCTGAACCGTTGAGGCCGGTTCATCGCTGCCTGTTCTTGTGGAACTAAAGAGCTGTTGTTGCCAGCCGCTTTGTCGAGCGGCTTGGTGGCAAGAATATGCATTGATGCATATACAGTCAATGCGTAAATGCATTTATTTATGCACAAGAAATGCGCGGACGCATGAAAGCCCCGCCATTCAAGGGTTGGCCGGTTTTCTTCGGGCGAAAAAAAACCCGCCGAGGCGGGTTTTGTCTGAGAGAGGGATCGTTATCGGGCGTACATGCCCCACCAGAAGACATGCCCGAGGATGACGATCTGCTCTTCCTGCATATCCTGGAAGCTGTAGTCCTCGTCCGGATGCTCATCGCGATTGAAGCTGCGCAGACGGATACCGGTAGGCAGACGATAGAGCTGCTTCACCCGTAATTGACCGTTGTGGTTGATCGCATAAAGGTCGCCATCAATGATGTCGCCGATCCCGCACTTGCCGGCATTAACGCCGACCGTGGCGCCGTCGCGCAGTACCGGCAACATGCTGTTGCCACGTACCGTCACGCATTTGGCCTGATCGAACTGCACACCGTTATGGCGCAGGCTGCGCTTGCCGAAGCGCAGGCTGGAGCGTTCGCTCTCTTCGATGACGAATCTTCCTGATCCAGCAGCCAATTCAACCTCGCGAAGAAAGGGCACCGACACCTCGTCATCATCGACTGGCGTGTCGTCGTCCCACAGGCTTATGTCCTTGAGTTCGGAATGCAACTCGTCGCGTCCGACGTTGGCGGCGGGCGCAACATCCGCGCGCCCGCGCAACTGATCGGTGCTCACGGCAAAGTACTCGGCGATCTTCGAGATGTGCTTATCCGAAGGATCGACGATCTTCCCGCTGAGAATCCGCGAGAGCGTGGATTGAGGCACGCCGGTGCGACGGTGGAGCTCCGTGGGGGAGATCCCGTGCTGGTCGAGCAGTGCTCTTAAGACGGTAGATACGTTGCGTTTTTGCATAACGCGCATAGTGCTTGAAGTTTTTCGTGAAGACAAATGCTGATTTGCATAAATCGTGCATAGTCGACCTTTTCAAGCCGGATAGCTGTCACCCAGCCGCGATGCCTGCGTACCACAGACCGCCCATGGTAACCTTGCGCCCATCGCGGAAATGCCCGGCCACTGCCGCGCTTTTGCCCCACACCTTTGAACGAGTTGCCTGACAATCCGATGAATAAAGCCGTCTCCGACCTGTCCTCCCACACCCCGATGATGCAGCAGTACTGGCGCCTGAAGAATCAGCACCCGGACCAGCTGATGTTCTACCGCATGGGCGACTTCTACGAGATCTTCTACGAAGACGCGAAGAAGGCGGCCAAGTTGCTGGACATCACCCTGACCGCGCGCGGGCAGTCGGCGGGTCAGGCGATTCCGATGTGCGGGATTCCGTATCACGCGGCGGAAGGTTACCTGGCGAAACTGGTCAAGCTAGGCGAGTCGGTGGTGATCTGCGAGCAGGTCGGAGACCCGGCCACCAGTAAAGGCCCGGTGGAACGTCAGGTGGTGCGGATCATCACCCCGGGTACGGTCAGCGACGAGGCGTTGCTGGATGAGCGTCGCGACAACCTGATCGCGGCGGTGCTGGGCGACGAGCGCCTGTTCGGTCTGGCGGTGCTGGACATCACCAGCGGCAACTTCACCGTGCTTGAAATCAAGGGCTGGGAGAACCTGCTGGCGGAGCTTGAGCGGGTCAACCCGGTCGAGTTGCTGATCCCGGATGACTGGCCAAAAGATCTGCCGGCGGAAAAACGCCGTGGGGTACGTCGTCGTGCACCGTGGGATTTCGAACGCGACTCGGCGCTGAAAAGTCTCTGTCAGCAATTCTCCACCCAGGACCTGAAAGGCTTTGGCTGCGAAACCCTGACCCTGGCGATCGGCGCCGCCGGTTGCCTGCTGGCGTATGCCAAGGAAACCCAGCGCACCGCCCTGCCCCATCTGCGCAGCCTGCGCCATGAGCGGCTGGACGACACCGTGGTGCTGGACGGCGCCAGCCGCCGCAACCTCGAACTCGATACCAACCTGGCCGGCGGTCGCGACAACACCCTGCAATCGGTGGTCGACCGTTGCCAGACCGCCATGGGCAGCCGTTTGCTGACCCGCTGGCTCAACCGTCCGCTGCGGGATCTGACCGTGCTGCTGGCTCGCCAGACCTCGATCACCTGCCTGCTCGACCGCTATCGCTTTGAAAAGCTGCAACCGCAGCTCAAGGAAATCGGCGACATCGAGCGGATCCTGGCGCGGATCGGCCTGCGCAATGCCCGTCCTCGCGACCTTGCCCGCCTGCGCGATGCACTCGGTGCGCTGCCTGAACTGCAAATGGCGATGACCGATCTGGAAGCACCGCACCTGCAACGCCTGGCGACCACCACCAGCACCTACCCGGAACTGGCGGCGCTGCTGGAAAAGGCCATCATCGACAACCCGCCGGCGGTCATCCGTGACGGCGGCGTGCTGAAAACCGGTTACGACAGCGAACTCGACGAGCTGCAATCGCTGAGCGAGAACGCAGGCCAGTTCCTGATCGATCTGGAAGCCCGGGAAAAGGCCCGCACCGGCCTCGCCAACCTGAAAGTCGGCTACAACCGCATTCACGGCTACTTCATCGAGTTGCCGAGCAAGCAGGCCGAGTCGGCGCCGGCAGACTACATCCGCCGCCAGACCCTCAAGGGTGCCGAGCGCTTCATCACGCCAGAACTGAAAGAGTTCGAAGACAAGGCGTTGTCGGCCAAGAGCCGCGCCCTGGCTCGCGAGAAGATGCTCTACGAAGCACTGCTGGAAGATCTGATCAGCCAGTTGCCGCCGTTGCAGGACACCGCTGGCGCGCTGGCCGAACTGGACGTACTGAGCAACCTCGCCGAACGTGCGCTGAATCTCGACCTGAATTGCCCGACCTTCGTCAGCGAACCGTGCATGCGCATTTCCCAGGGTCGTCACCCGGTGGTCGAGCAAGTGCTGACCACGCCGTTCGTGGCCAACGACCTGAGCCTGGACGACAACACCCGCATGCTGGTGATCACCGGCCCGAACATGGGCGGTAAATCCACCTATATGCGCCAGACTGCACTGATCGTGCTGCTGGCCCACATCGGCAGCTTCGTGCCGGCGGCCAGTTGCGAACTGTCGCTGGTGGACCGGATTTTCACCCGGATCGGTTCCAGCGACGACCTCGCTGGCGGGCGTTCGACCTTCATGGTGGAAATGAGCGAAACCGCGAACATCCTGCACAATGCCACCGAGCGCAGCCTGGTGTTGATGGACGAAGTCGGTCGCGGCACCAGCACCTTCGACGGTCTGTCCCTGGCGTGGGCAGCGGCGGAGCGTCTGGCGCAGCTGCGCGCCTATACTCTGTTTGCGACGCACTATTTCGAACTGACCGTTTTGCCGGAAGCCGAACCGCTGGTGGCCAACGTGCACCTCAACGCTACCGAGCACAACGAACGCATCGTGTTCCTGCACCATGTGTTGCCGGGGCCGGCGAGCCAGAGTTATGGCCTTGCGGTCGCACAGCTGGCCGGCGTGCCGAGCGAGGTGATCGTGCGCGCTCGTGAGCACCTGAGCCGCCTGGAAGATACCGCGCTGCCGCATGAGGCGCCGAAACCGGCCGCCAAGGGCAAACCGGCGACACCGCAGCAGAGCGACATGTTTGCCAGCCTCCCGCATCCGGTGCTGGATGAGTTGGCGAAACTGGATCTGGATGACGTGACACCGCGTCGTGCACTCGAAATGCTCTATGCACTAAAGAACCGGATCTAAGCACCGACGAACCGGATATAACGCAAACGGCTTCAAGCTGTTAGAATCTCGCGCGGTTTGGGATGCTGCTGGCTAATAGCCTGGCTGGCAGACATCGCTCCCGAACCTGGCGACCCCAACCGTGAAGGGGCAACGCTGCCGCCGCCTGAGGAGAAAATTAGAAATGACCTTCGTCGTCACCGACAACTGCATCAAGTGCAAGTACACCGACTGCGTAGAAGTCTGTCCGGTGGACTGCTTCTACGAAGGCCCGAACTTCCTGGTGATTCACCCGGATGAGTGCATCGACTGCGCCCTGTGCGAACCGGAATGCCCGGCCGTAGCCATTTTCTCCGAGGACGAAGTTCCGGAAGAGATGCAGGAGTTCATTCAGCTGAACGTTGAGCTGGCCGAAATCTGGCCGAACATCACCGAGAAGAAAGAATCGCTGCCGGATGCCGAAGAGTGGGATGGCGTCAAAGGCAAGATCAAAGACCTCGAACGCTGATCTGTCCCGCGTTTGAAGAAAAGGCCCCTCGCGGGCCTTTTTGCTTTTCCGGGTTTTGCTTTTCTTCAGGCAAAAAAAGGGGCGGTTTGACCCGCCCACATTTTTTCCCTATTCCCTGTGTTCCTTTTCATCGTCCTGATGAATCGCTTCCTGCGATGTCCGTTCCCCTCTTCCCTGAAGGGCGTGTCTATCCGTCGACACAACCCAGATACTAGAGATTTCCCCGCCGGGGGCAACCGGCCTCCAGCGCACGAACCTGTTGTCATAAGCCCTTCACATTAAAAAATAACCATATAAATCATTAAGTTATAAATCAACAACGAGCGTAATCGCCTTCAGCGGCAGTGTAAAAATAACGAACACTTACGATACAGTCAGCAAAGGCTTACAACGCAAACCTACAAGCTGGGAACGTATCCGCGCTTTCAGTGCGTCAACAAAAAGCCCCGAACCAGTCGGGGCTTTCTGCATAGCGGTCATGCGGGTGGCTTATTGAAACAGCGACTCGCTCGACAGGCCGTTTTTCTCGAGAATTTCCCGAAGGCGCTTGAGGCCTTCCACCTGGATCTGTCTCACCCGTTCCCGGGTCAGGCCGATCTCCAGGCCTACATCTTCCAGCGTGCTGCTCTCGTGGCCGCGCAGGCCGAAGCGGCGCACGACCACCTCGCGTTGCTTGTCGGTCAGTTCCGAGAGCCATTGATCGATGCTCTGCGAAAGGTCGTCATCCTGCAGCAGTTCGCACGGATCGGTCGGACGGTCATCCGTCAGGGTGTCCAGCAGGGTTTTATCCGAATCCGGACCCAGCGAGACGTCGACCGAAGAAACCCGCTCGTTCAGGCCCAGCATGCGCTTGACCTCGCCCACCGGTTTTTCCAGCAGGTTGGCGATTTCTTCGGGTGAAGGTTCGTGGTCGAGCTTTTGCGTCAGCTCCCGTGCAGCCCGCAGGTACACGTTGAGCTCCTTGACCACATGGATCGGCAACCGGATGGTCCGGGTCTGATTCATGATTGCGCGTTCGATGGTCTGACGAATCCACCAGGTCGCGTAGGTCGAGAAGCGGAAGCCGCGCTCGGGATCGAACTTTTCCACCGCGCGGATCAGTCCGAGGTTTCCCTCTTCGATCAGATCCAGCAGCGACAGCCCCCGATTGACGTAACGCCGGGCGATTTTGACCACCAGCCGCAGGTTACTTTCGATCATGCGCTTGCGCCCGGCAGGATCGCCACTTTGCGACAAGCGCGCAAAATGAACTTCTTCTTCCGGGGAGAGCAGTGGGGAAAAGCCGATTTCGTTGAGGTACAGCTGCGTGGCATCGAGTGCCCGAGTGTAATCGATGTACTTGTGTTGTTTAAGTGAAGCGGAGTGTTTGGATTTGGCACGAACGGAAGGTGGAGCAGCCCCTTCATCATTCGACATCGAATCCGAATCGATGCCGGTCTCCATCAGGAGAACCTCATCGTCGATGTCAAACTCCGGCACTTCTTTACTGAGAGCCATTGTTATAGTCCTTTGGTGAGTTCGACCCCAAGCTCAAGCGACGCCTTCATCCTTGGCAACGCTGGAGCCTGTCCCCTCTACGCGACGGAACAGGCTGGTCTGCAAATCAACGTCTTGGCAGGAACTGCAGCGGATCTACAGGTTTACCTTGTCGGCGAATCTCAAAATGCAGTTTCACCCGGTCTGTACCCGTTGACCCCATTTCGGCAATTGTCTGTCCGACCTTGACCTGCTGTCCCTCCCGTACCAACAGCCGACGGTTGTGTCCGTAAGCACTGACGTAGGTTTCGCTGTGTTTGATGATGACTAATTCGCCGTAGCCCCTTAAGCCACTCCCGGCGTATACCACCGTCCCATCAGACGCAGCTAAAACAGGCTGTCCCAAATCTCCGGCGATATCAATTCCTTTATTCAAACTACCGTTTGAAGAGAATTTACCAATCAGAATGCCATTAGATGGCCATCCCCAGCCGGTCGGGGCCGGGCCCGGTGGAGGCAGCGGAGCGGGTGTTTGCTTGTTGGCGACGGACGGTACAACCGTAGTGGAAGCCGCGCCCGAACCCGTGGTTGTGGTCGTTGTCGTGCCATTTGCCTGGCGCCGGATAACCGTGGTTTTGCTGGACGAAGACGCTGAGGAACCGGAGTTGGTGACGACCGCCGTCGACGTTGAACCGGTGCGGCCATCGAAGCGAATCGTCTGACCCGGATGGATCGTGTATGGCGTAGGAATATTGTTCCGGGCGGCGAGGGCTTTGTAGTCCCAGCCGTAGCGAAAAGCGATGGAAAACAAAGTATCGCCCGGACGGACTACATACTGCCCGGTCGTCACGACCGGACGCTGGGCCACCGCATTGTTGCGATCGACGACCCGAACGTTGTTCGATTTTGTGCTGGAGCAACCGACCAGCAAGGTGCTCAAGACAAGGCCAGTCACCAGGCGCTGAAAGCTCGTGTTACCCATACGCTGCGCAATGACTGTGAGACTCACCCGCCGCTCCCTTTGTGGTGGCTGAAAAATGTGGAATGCCGATTCCGGCATGAAACTTCGCAAGTATAACGGGCGCAACCGGCTTTACCTTTATAGAAGCGCTATCGCCCGGCGCACACGTTTGCTTGTAGACGATCCATCCTGTTTAAACATTCGCTGCCGCTGTAAGACAGGCGCGTTCGACAGGAATTCAGCGGTCCCGAACAAATGCTCAGGCCAGCGGACCGTTGAGCAATGGCACGAAACGCACCGCCCCGAGAACGTGTCGGGAGAAGCCGTTTTCTTCGCGCACGATCAGCATCAATTGCTGCACTTCACCGGAGCCGACCGGGATCACCATCCGCCCGCCCGGTGCCAGTTGATCAAGCAGAGCCTGAGGCACATCGGTCGCCACCGCCGTGACGATGATGCCGTTATACGGCGCCAGCGCCGGCCAGCCTTCCCAGCCATCGCCCCAACGAAACACCACGTTGCGCAAGTTGAGCTCGACCAGGCGTTCCTTGGCCCGATCCTGCAGCACCTTGATGCGCTCCACCGAGAACACCCGCTCGACCAGTTGCGACAGCACCGCCGTCTGGTAACCGGAACCCGTGCCGATCTCCAGCACCTTATCCAGCGGCCCGGCCTCCAGCAGCAGCTCGCTCATGCGCGCCACCATATAAGGCTGGGAAATGGTCTGGTTGTTGCCGATCGGCAGCGCGGTGTCTTCATAGGCACGGTGCGCCAGCGCTTCATCGACGAACAGGTGTCGCGGGGTGCGGCGGATCACTTCCAGCACGCTGGCGTTGGAAACGCCCTCTTCGTACAGACGCTGGATCAGGCGCTCACGGGTTCGTTGGGACGTCATCCCGATGCCGCTGCGCAGCCTGTCGTCTTGTTCACGAGCCATCAGTTGAGCCCCTCCAGCCAGCCGTCGAGACTTCTGAAGGCATCATTGAAGGTGCGATCGAGCTGCAACGGAGTGATGGATACGTAACCTTGCATCACGGCATGGAAATCGGTGCCCGGCCCGCCGTCTTCCGCATCACCTGCCGCTGCGATCCAGTAACCGGCCTTGCCGCGCGGGTCCACGACTTTCATCGGTGCCGCCGCAAGGGCGCGATGGCCGAGACGGGTCAGTTGAATGCCGCGAATGTGATCGATCGGCAGATTCGGAATGTTCACGTTCAACACCGTGCGCGGTGGCAGATCGAGCCCGGCGTGGGCCTCGACCAGTTTGCGCGCAAAGTAGGCAGCCGTGGGCAGGTTGTCGACCTGGCGCGAAACCAGCGAGAAGGCAAACGACGGGCGCTCGAGAAAGCGGCCCTCGAGGGCGGCTGCCACCGTTCCGGAATACAGCACGTCATCACCCAGGTTGGCGCCCAGGTTGATACCCGAAACCACCATGTCCGGCTCGCGTTCGAGCAACCCGTTGAGCCCCAGATGGACGCAATCGGTCGGTGTGCCATTGAGGCTGATAAAGCCGTTGGCCAGGTATTGCGGATGCAGCGGACGGTCGAGTGTCAGCGAGCTGCTGGCACCGCTCTTGTCCTGTTCCGGGGCGATAACCACGCACTCGGTGTAATCCGCCAGCGCAGCATAAAGCGCGGCAAGACCGGGCGCAGTCACCCCATCGTCGTTAGAAATCAGAATACGCATGGGCTGTCCGTCTGCCCCACCGGCACCAGATCAACGAGTTCGCGCACCAATACGGTGGCGAAGCATCCGGCCGGGAGGACGAATTCCAGTTGCAGAATGTCAGGCTCGGGATAATGCCACGTCAACCCGCCAATGGGCAGCCGCAGGATGCGACGTTCGTGGCTCATACCGGCATTAATCAACCAATCGCGCAGATCCGCCTCGCGTGCGGCAATTCCCTGCTCCAGATCATGGACAACCCCGGCCGCCGGCGAGTCACCTTCGCCCCACTGCGGGCCGGTCGGATGCAGGTCGAGAATCGCCAGGCGCGGGTCGCTGCACTCGGCCTCACCGGCCGGGAAAAAGCTGCGGCTGTCGGTAAACGCCAGCAGATCGCCGACCTGGGCACGCTGCCAGGTGCCATCGGCGACCCGCGCCGCGAGCACCTGATTGAACAGAAAACTGCGCGCGGTCGACAGCAGGCGTGAACGCACATTGCGTTGTTCCGGCAGTGCCTTGCGCGCGGCCCACGAACGGGCATCGACGACGTTGCCGCCGTCATGGCCAAAACGCTGGGCGCCGAAGTAATTCGGGATGCCTTGTTTGGCGATCAGTTGCAGACGCTCGTCGATGGCAGCCTTGTCGCCATTGAACTGGGTCAGGCGCAGGGTGAAACCGTTGGCCGAATGCGCACCGCGCTGCAGCTTGCGCTTGTGGCGGGTGGTCTTGAGGATTTTCAGCGTGTCGTTTTCCGCCGCCGACAGATCCGGATCGGCCTTGCCCGGGAGTTGCACGCTGAACCACTGACGGGTCAGCGCCTGACGATCCTTGAGCCCGGCATAGCTCACCGTACGCAGCGGCACACCGGCGGCCTTGGCGATACGGCGCGCGGCTTCTTCAGTATTCAGGCCGCGCTTTTCCACCCAGATCCACAGGTGCTCGCCGTCACCGCTGAACGGAATGTCGAGGACTTCATCGACCTGGAAATCTTCGGCGATGGCTTTCAGTACCGCGGTGCCGAGGGCGTCACCATAGGCCCGCGGGCCGAGCAGTTGCAGTTCGTTCATGCGCGCAGCAACAACGCAACGGAATGCACGGCGATGCCTTCTTCGCGACCGACGAAGCCAAGCTTCTCGGTGGTGGTGGCTTTCACGTTCACTTGATCCAGTTCTACTTGCAGATCCGCGGCAATCAGCGCGCGCATCGATTCGATATGAGGGGCCATCTTCGGTGCCTGGGCAACGATGGTGTTGTCGACGTTGCCGACCTTCCAGCCTTTGGCGTGGATCAGACTGACCACGTGACGCAGCAGCACTCGGCTGTCAGCACCCTTGAATTGCGGGTCGGTGTCCGGGAAATGCTTGCCGATATCGCCCAGCGCAGCGGCACCGAGCAAGGCGTCACTCAAGGCATGCAGCAGGACGTCACCGTCGGAGTGAGCGAGCAGCCCGAAGCCGTGTGCGATTCGCACGCCGCCCAGAGTAATGAAATCGCCTTCAGCGAAACGGTGCACATCATAGCCGTGGCCAATACGCATAAAAAAACGCCCCGAATTTTGTCAGGGCGTGATTCTACCTGCATTAACCCTTCAGGGCGCGTGCGTGATGCTGCAAGTGGTCGTCAATGAAGCTCGCGATGAAGAAATAGCTGTGGTCGTAGCCCGGTTGCAGGCGCAACGTGAGCGGATGACCCGCTTGTTTTGCCGCTTGTTGCAGGGCTTCCGGTTTGAGTTGGGTGGCGAGGAAATCGTCGCGATCACCCTGATCGACCAGCAGTGGCAGTTTCTCGTCCGCTTCGGCGATCAGTGCACAGGCATCCCACTCGCGCCACTTCGAACGGTCTTCGCCCAGATAGCGGGTGAATGCCTTCTGGCCCCACGGGCAGTCGATCGGATTGTTGATTGGCGAAAACGCCGAAACCGACTGGTAACGACCCGGATTGCGCAACGCACAGACCAGCGCACCGTGACCGCCCATGGAATGGCCGCTGATGCTGCGCTTGTCCGACGCCGGGAAATGCGCTTCAACCAGTGAAGGCAATTCCTGCACGACATAGTCATGCATCCGATAGTGCCGCGACCACGGTTCCTGCGTGGCATTCAGATAAAACCCGGCACCGAGGCCGAAATCCCAGGCGCCATCAGGATCGCCCGGGATATCCGGACCACGGGGGCTGGTGTCCGGCGCCACGATGATCAGGCCGAGCTCTGCCGCCATGCGCATCGCGCCGGCCTTCTGCATGAAGTTCTCGTCCGTGCAGGTCAGGCCCGACAGCCAGTACAGCACCGGCAACTTGCCGCCCTGCTCTGCCTGCGGCGGCAGATACACGGCAAACACCATGTCGCAACCCAGCACTTCGGAACGATGGCGATAGCGCTTGTGCCAACCGCCGAAACTTTTCTGACAGGAGATGTTTTCCAGACTCATGTAGGACTCCTACGCAGCCACGGCTGCACATCGGCAGCCGTGGCATCGCGATTGATCAGAAATGAATGACGGTGCGAATGCTCTTGCCTTCGTGCATCAGGTCGAAGGCTTTGTTGATGTCTTCCAGGCCCATGGTGTGAGTGATGAAAGTATCCAGCGGGATTTCGCCGCTTTGCGCCATGTCGACGTAGCTTGGCAATTCGGTACGGCCACGCACGCCACCGAACGCCGAACCACGCCAGACGCGGCCGGTGACCAACTGGAACGGACGGGTAGCGATTTCCTGGCCGGCACCGGCCACACCGATGATGACCGACTCGCCCCAGCCTTTATGGCAGCACTCGAGGGCTGCGCGCATCAGTTGCACGTTGCCGATGCATTCGAAGGAGAAATCGACGCCGCCATCGGTCATGTCGACGATCACTTCCTGGATCGGACGATCGAAGTCTTTCGGGTTCACGCAGTCGGTCGCACCCAGTTGCTTGGCGATTTCGAACTTGGCCGGGTTGATGTCGATGGCGATGATGCGCGAGGCCTTGGCTTTCACCGCGCCAATCACGGCAGACAGACCGATGCCGCCGAGACCGAAGATGGCCACGGTGTCACCTGGTTTGACCTTGGCGGTGTTGATCACTGCGCCGATACCGGTAGTCACGCCGCAACCGAGCAGGCAGACCTTTTCCAGCGGCGCATCCTTGGAGATCTTGGCCACGGAGATTTCCGGCAGCACGGTGTACTCGGAGAACGTCGAAGTACCCATGTAGTGGAAAATCGTTTGTCCCTTGTAGGAAAAGCGCGAAGTACCGTCCGGCATCAGGCCCTTGCCCTGAGTGGCGCGAATGGCCTGACACAGGTTGGTCTTGCCCGACTTACAGAATTTGCACTGGCCACATTCCGGGGTGTACAGCGGAATCACGTGGTCGCCGACGGCCACCGAGGTCACGCCTTCGCCGATCGCTTCGACGATGGCGCCGCCTTCATGGCCGAGGATCGACGGGAAGATACCTTCCGGGTCAGCGCCGGACAGGGTGTAAGCGTCAGTGTGGCAAACCCCGGAAGCCACCACGCGCAGCAACACTTCACCGGCCTTGGGCATGGCGACATCGACTTCTACGATTTCCAGCGGCTTCTTGGCCTCGAAGGCAACGGCGGCGCGCGACTTGATCATGCTGACTCTCCAGTGAATCCATTGAATAAAAACCAGACAGGGAGTGTAGTCCAGCGCTGCTTGATGAATAATCCGGACAAAAGCAAAACATTATTGCCATACAGGGATAATCCCGATGTCTGAAAACCGCTGGGAAGGTATCGACGAGTTCGTCGCCGTTGCCGAATGCAGCCAGTTCACTGCCGCTGCCGAACGCCTGGGCGTTTCTTCCTCGCACATCAGTCGACAAATCGTACGACTGGAAGAGCGTTTGCAAACGCGACTGCTGTATCGCAGCACCCGGCGCGTCACGCTTACCGAAGCCGGCCAGACCTTCCTGCAACATTGCCAGCGTCTGCAGGATGGTCGCGAAGAAGCGTTGCGCGCAGTCGGCGACCTGACCAGCGAACCCAAAGGCATGCTGCGCATGACCTGCGCCGTGGCGTATGGCGAACGCTTCATCGTGCCGCTGGTGACCCGGTTCATGGGGCATTACCCGCAACTGCGCATCGATATTGAACTGACTAACCGGCAACTCGATCTTGTGCATGAAGGCCTGGACCTGGCGATTCGTCTTGGGCGCCTTCAGGATTCCCGTTTGGTGGCGACTCGCCTGGCACCGCGGCGCATGTATCTGTGTGCATCGCCTTCCTACCTTGAACGGTACGGACGCCCACACAGTTTGTCGGAACTGGGACGACACAATTGCCTGATCGGCAGTTCGGACATCTGGCAGCTTGAACAAAACGGGCGGGAATTTTCCCAGCGGGTACAGGGAAACTGGCGCTGCAACAGTGGGCAAGCGGTGCTCGATGCGGCACTACAAGGTGTCGGCTTGTGTCAGTTGCCGGACTATTACGTGCTGGAGCATCTGCACAGCGGTGCGTTGATTTCTTTGCTGGAGGCGCATCAACCGCCGAATACGGCGGTGTGGGCGCTGTATCCGCAGCAACGGCACTTGTCGCCGAAGGTGCGCAAACTGGTGGATTTTCTCAAGGAAGGTTTGGCCGAACGGCCGGAGTACCGGATTTAACGACGATTGGTCCAGCGCTGACGCAACCATTCGAGGTCTTCGGGGCGGGTGACTTTCAGGTTATCCGCACGGCCTTCGATCAGGCGCGGCGCCATGCCGGCCCACTCCATCGCCGAGGCTTCATCGGTGATCACTGCATCCGCCACCAGACTGTCGGCCAAAGCCCGGTGCAGCGCACCGAGGCGGAACATCTGCGGCGTATAGGCTTGCCAGATCACACTGCGATCGACGGTTTCCACCACCCGACCGTGCTTGTCGACCCGTTTCAAGGTGTCCTTCGCTGGCACGGCCAACAGGCCGCCGACCGGATCGTTCGCCAGCTCAGCGAGCAATTTGTCGAGATCGTCACGGCTCAGATTGGGCCGTGCCGCATCGTGCACCAGCACCCAGTCCTCGTCGTCGGCACCTTGGGCATGCAGATGAAGCAAGGCGTTGAGCACCGAGCCGGAACGTTCGGCACCACCGTCAACACGCTGAATTCGCGGATCGCTGGCGCTGGCCAGGTTCGGCCAATAGGGATCATCGACGGCAAGACTGACCACCAGGCCCTTCAGGCTCGGGTGATCGAGGAAACAGCCGAGGCTGTGTTCGAGAATTGTGCGCCCGCCCAGTTGCAGGTATTGCTTGGGACGGTCCGCGGCCATACGGGCACCGACGCCCGCGGCAGGAATCACGGCCCAGAAGGCCGGCAGGGAATCGATCATTGGGCCAACTGGTAAAGGGTTTCGCCGTCCTTGACCATGCCCAGTTCGTGACGAGCCCGCTCTTCAACGGTCTCCATGCCTTTCTTCAACTCGCTGACCTCGGCGTCCATCACCCGGTTGCGCTCCAGCAGGGCTTCGTTCTCGGCGTGTTGATCAGCAATCTGCTGATTCAGTTCGGCGACTTGCGCCAGACTGCCATTGCCCACCCACAGGCGGTACTG
Organism: Pseudomonas sp. B21-021; assembly: GCF_024749205.1. Classification (NCBI taxonomy): domain Bacteria; kingdom Pseudomonadati; phylum Pseudomonadota; class Gammaproteobacteria; order Pseudomonadales; family Pseudomonadaceae; genus Pseudomonas; species Pseudomonas sp. B21-021. The sequence goes on along the minus strand of NZ_CP087192.1, from coordinate 1,325,082 downwards.
CAGACCGGCCAGCAGCAAGAGCAAAACGAGAAACAACCAGTAAGGACTGCGCATCGAATATCAGGTATCCAGTGAAAAAAGACAGCCACGCCAAAACTTTGAAGCATCTGATAGCACGAAGCCTGGAATATCCAGGCTTGTGCATATAAGGCATCAGATTAGTGGCAAATCCATCGCTGTCACGACTTTTCCGACACAATCCGGTGTCTTTCTATCATTTACTGCTCAGCCGCGAAACTCGCTGCGACCGTTGTACTTGGCCTTGCCATTCAACTGCTCTTCGATACGCAGCAGTTGGTTGTACTTGGAAACGCGGTCGGAACGGCACAGCGAACCGGTCTTGATCTGGCCAGCCGAAGTACCCACAGCCAGGTCGGCAATGGTCGAATCTTCGGTTTCGCCCGAACGGTGCGAGATCACGGCGGTGTAACCGGCAGCCTTGGCCATCTGGATGGCTTCCAGGGTTTCAGTCAGGGTGCCGATCTGGTTGAACTTGATCAGGATCGAGTTGGCGATCTTTTTATCGATGCCTTCTTTCAGAATCTTGGTGTTGGTCACGAACAGGTCGTCGCCTACCAGTTGGGTCTTCTCGCCGATCTTGTCGGTGAGGATCTTCCAGCCAGCCCAGTCGGACTCGTCCAGACCGTCTTCGATCGAGATGATCGGGTAACGCTCGGTCAGACCTTTCAGGTAGTCGGCGAAACCTTCAGCGGTGAACACCTGGCCTTCGCCGGACAGGTTGTACTTGCCGTCTTCGAAGAACTCGCTGGCCGCGCAGTCCAGAGCCAGGGTCACGTCGGTGCCCAGCTTGTAACCGGCGTTGGCAACAGCTTCGGAGATCACTTTCAGTGCGTCTTCGTTGGAAGCCAGGTTCGGCGCGAAACCGCCTTCGTCACCAACAGCAGTGCTCAGGCCACGGGCCTTCAGCACAGCTTTCAGGTGATGGAAAATCTCGGTGCCCATGCGCAGACCTTCCGAGAAAGACTTGGCGCCAACCGGCTGAACCATGAATTCCTGGATGTCGACGTTGTTGTCGGCGTGTTCGCCACCGTTGATGATGTTCATCATCGGAACCGGCATCGAGTACACACCCGGGGTGCCGTTCAGGTTGGCGATATGAGCGTACAGCGGCAGGTCCTGATCCTGTGCAGCTGCCTTGGCCGCAGCCAGGGACACGGCGAGGATGGCGTTGGCGCCCAGGGTCGCTTTGTTTTCGGTACCGTCCAGCTTGATCATCGCGTGATCCAGCGCTTTCTGGTCGCTTGGGTCGGTGCCCAGCAGCAGATCGCGGATCGGACCGTTGATGTTGGCTACCGCCTTGAGCACGCCCTTGCCCAAGTAACGGCTCTTGTCGCCATCACGCAGCTCGAGCGCTTCACGCGAGCCAGTGGATGCACCGGACGGCGCGCAAGCGCTGCCGATGATGCCGTTGTCGAGAAGCACGTCCGCTTCCACGGTGGGATTGCCACGGGAGTCGAGAACTTCACGACCTTTGATGTCGACGATTTTTGCCATTGTTGTAAACACTCCAAAGTTGACGAAAACGACGCAGCTAGAGGAAATCTTTTTACCGTCGGCAAGTGGTGTGCAGCGGGCAGCTTGCAGACGACAACGCTCATACCCGAGGGCATGAGCGACAAATCGTGCGGTACTTTACCGGAGAATTGAGGTTTACGCGGTTTCTACCGTCGGAAAACTCTTCACCAGTTCGTCCAGGGCTTTGAGCTGGGCCAGGAATGGCTCCAGTTTGTCCAGACGCAAGGCGCAAGGGCCGTCGCATTTGGCGTTGTCCGGATCCGGGTGCGCTTCGAGGAACAGGCCCGCCAGCGACTGGCTCATGCCAGCCTTGGCCAGGTCGGTGACCTGGGCGCGGCGACCGCCGGCGGAGTCGGAACGACCGCCAGGCATTTGCAGCGAATGGGTCACGTCGAAGAATACCGGGTACTCGAACTGCTTCATGATGCCGAAGCCGAGCATGTCGACCACGAGGTTGTTGTAGCCGAAGCTCGAACCGCGCTCGCAGAGGATCAACTGATCGTTACCCGCTTCCACGCACTTGTTCAGGATGTGTTTCATTTCCTGAGGCGCGAGGAACTGGGCTTTCTTGATGTTGATCACAGCGTTGGTCTTGGCCATCGCGACGACCAGATCGGTCTGGCGCGACAGGAAGGCCGGCAGCTGGATGATGTCGCAGACCTCAGCGACGACCGCGGCCTGGTCAGGCTCGTGGACGTCGGTGATGATCGGCACGCCGAAGGCTTGTTTGATGTCCTGGAAGATGCGCATGCCCTCTTCCAGGCCAGGACCGCGATAGGAGGTCACAGAAGAACGGTTGGCCTTGTCGAAGCTGGCCTTGAAAACGTAAGGGATGCCGAGCTTTTCGGTGACCTTCACGTACTCTTCGCAAACCTGCATGGCCATGTCACGGCTTTCCAGCACGTTCATGCCGCCGAACAGCACCATGGGTTTGTCGTTGGCAATCTCGATGTCGCCGACGCGGATGATCTTCTGTGCCATCGGGGTTACGCCTTCTTCTGGTGTTGAGCCAATGCCGCTTTGACGAAGCCGCTGAACAGCGGATGGCCATCGCGTGGCGTCGAGGTGAACTCTGGGTGGAACTGGCAAGCGACGAACCATGGATGATCCGGGGCTTCGACCACTTCAACCAGCGCAGCATCGGAAGAGCGACCGGAGATTTTCAGGCCGGCTTCGATGATTTGCGGCAGCAGGTTGTTGTTCACTTCGTAACGGTGACGGTGACGCTCGACAATCACATCCTTGCCGTAGCAGTCGTGCACCTTGGAGCCGGCTTCGAGCAGGCATTCCTGAGCGCCGAGGCGCATGGTGCCGCCCAGATCAGACGCTTCGGTACGGGTTTCGACTGCACCGGTAGCGTCTTCCCACTCGGTGATCAGACCGACAACCGGATGGCCGCTGGCACGATCGAACTCGGTGGAGTTGGCGTCTTTCCAGCCCAGCACGTTACGGGCGAACTCGATGACCGCCACTTGCATGCCCAGGCAGATGCCCAGGTACGGAACCTTGTTTTCGCGAGCGTACTGAACGGCAGTGATCTTGCCTTCCACGCCACGCAGACCGAAGCCGCCCGGTACGAGGATCGCGTCGACACCTTCCAGCAGCGCAGTGCCCTGGTTCTCGATGTCTTCGGAATCGATGTAGCGCAGGTTGACTTTGGTACGGTTGGTGATGCCGGCGTGACTCATCGCTTCGATCAGCGACTTGTAGGCGTCCAGCAGCTCCATGTACTTGCCGACCATCGCGATGGTGACTTCGTGCTCCGGGTTCAGCTTGGCATCAACGACCTTTTCCCACTCGGACAGGTCGGCGCCATTGCATTGCAGGCCGAAACGCTCGACGACGAAATCGTCCAGACCCTGAGCGTGCAGCACGGCCGGGATCTTGTAGATGGTGTCGACGTCTTCCAGGGAGATCACCGCACGCTCTTCAACGTTGGTGAACAGCGCGATCTTGCGACGCGACGACACATCCACCGGATGGTCGGAGCGGCAGATCAGCACGTCTGGCTGCAGACCGATCGAACGCAGTTCCTTCACGGAGTGCTGGGTCGGCTTGGTCTTGGTCTCGCCCGCAGTGGCGATGTACGGAACCAGGGTCAGGTGCATCAGCATCGCGCGCTTGGAACCGACTTCCACACGCAGCTGGCGGATGGCTTCGAGGAACGGTTGCGACTCGATGTCGCCAACGGTACCGCCGATTTCCACCAGGGCCACGTCGGCATCGCCGGCACCCTTGATGATGCGACGCTTGATTTCGTCGGTGATGTGCGGAATCACCTGGATGGTTGCACCCAGGTAGTCACCACGGCGCTCTTTGCGCAGCACGTGCTCGTAGACACGGCCGGTGGTGAAGTTGTTGTTCTGGGTCATGGTCGTGCGGATGAACCGCTCGTAATGGCCCAGGTCCAGGTCGGTCTCGGCGCCGTCGTGGGTGACGAACACTTCACCGTGCTGGAACGGGCTCATGGTGCCCGGGTCGACGTTGATGTACGGATCCAGCTTCAGCATGGTGACCTTAAGCCCCCGCGCCTCCAGGATGGCCGCCAATGAAGCCGATGCAATGCCTTTCCCCAAAGAAGAAACAACACCGCCCGTGACGAATATGTAGCGCGTCATGAAAAACCCTAGAAGTCTGCGTTAAAGCGGTCCGAGCCGCCGGGGAAAGCGAAGGAAGGCCGAAGCCCCCGATCACCTGCATTAATCACAGTGCACCTTTCAAAAAAACCGCCGCGTTGGGACAGACCGGAAGTGAAAACACCGGTACGTTGCTCGCTACACATTTTTTGGAATCGCCCAGCAAAGACTGCTTGGTAATCGGCAACTCCTGCAATTCAGGCGAATCCACAGAAGTTGTATCAAGAAGGGAGCGTAGTCTACCGGAATGCCCCCTTCATCTCAAACCTTGATCTTCGTCCAAAGGCTGCCAATGCAATCGCCAGCCTTCCAGCGCATTGCCGTCGAGCCCCGGCAGGTTCGCCACGGCGAGCAATTCTTCACCGCGAAACAGCAGCGGCAATCTGCCACGCACGAAGCCCGGCACCGCGCGCTCATTGAGCAGGCGCTTGAGATCGCGATGGCCGCGATCCGCCAGATGCATCACCTCGCCGCCCTGCCGGTAGCGGATGTGCAGCGGCCCGGCGGGAGTCTGACCGCTGAACATGACACGTCCGTTATCGGGCAAGCGTAGCGCTGACGACAGGTCATGCCAGTCGCCGCTGACCACCGGTGCGCGTAACCATTGCCCGCTGAGCCACCACAAGCGACCGGCGCTTCGATGCAACTCGCCATCCGCCAGACGCCAGACAGGAGAGGCATCGTTGCCGGCATCACGCAGATCCGCCCAACCCGACCAATGGTCGGTATCCGGCAGTCGGGTCAAAGGTTCAAGCCAGTGACTGAGCGCGTTTCGCTGACGGGCATCAGATAAGCCCGCAATCGCCGCGAACTCCAGTGAGGGCAATCCCGACCACTCGAACTCGCCGGGCAAGTTCGCTGTAGTCAGATCGATTTGCGCCAGCTCATCGAGCAAGCCTTGCGCCTCACGCAAATGCGCCGCACTGCGAGCCATGCTGGCGTGCGCCTGCGGCCAGCGACCGGTCAGCAGCGGCATGACCTGATGGCGCAGATAGTTGCGTGAGAACTGCCGATCCTGATTCGACGGGTCCTCGACCCAACGCAGGCCATGGCTCTGCGCATAGGCTTCCAGCTCCGCACGCGTGACGTCGAGCAACGGCCGCACCAGACTGCCCTGCCCCAGTGCTCGCATAACCGGCATTCCAGACAATCCACGCACGCCGGCGCCACGCAGCAGACGAAACAACAGCGTTTCAGCCTGATCGTCACGGTGCTGACCGGTCAACAGCACATCATTGGACTGAGTCGCTGCACTGAACGCTGCATAACGCGCATCCCGCGCCGCCCGCTCGACACTCGCCCCCGGCTGCACCTGTACACGTACCACTTGCAACGGCACCGCCAGCTCATCGCAAATAGCCTGACAATGCGCCGGCCACGCGTCGGCCGCAGCTTGAAGGCCGTGATGAACATGGATGGCGCTTAGCGCCGGAATGGATCGGGTTTTGGCGAGACTGGCCAGAAGGTGCAGCAGAACGGTGGAATCGAGCCCACCGGAGAAGGCGATGCGCCAATGGGAAGCACCGAGCCAGGGCTTGAGATTGCGCAGAAGCCTGGAAGGCAAATCAATCGAGGGCTGACCCATTTTTCTACCTTTTCACAAACCAAATGTGGGAGCGGGCTTGCTCGCGAAAGCGGTGAAACAGCCAACACAGTCGTTGAATGTTACATCGCATTCGCGGGCAAGCCCGCTCCCACAGTGTTTTGCATCGTTGGCCGAAACGGCTCGACTTAGAGACCGTAGCTCATCAGACGATCGTAACGACGCTTGAGCAGCGCTTCGTTGTCGAACTTCTTCAACATCGCCAGTTGCGAGCTCAGCTCGGCGCGGATCGATGCAGCGGCAGCGGCCGGATCACGGTGGGCGCCGCCCAGAGGCTCGCCGATCACCTTGTCGACGATACCCAGGCCTTTCAGACGCTCGGCGGTGATGCCCATCGCTTCAGCAGCATCCGGCGCCTTCTCTGCGGTTTTCCACAGAATCGAAGCGCAACCTTCCGGCGAAATCACCGCGTAGGTGGAGTACTGCAGCATGTTCAGCTGGTCGCACACGCCAATCGCCAGTGCACCGCCGGAACCACCTTCACCAATCACGGTGGCGATGATCGGGGTTTTCAGGCGAGCCATGACGCGCAGGTTCCAGGCAATCGCCTCGCTCTGGTTGCGCTCTTCAGCGTCGATGCCAGGGTAGGCACCCGGGGTGTCGATGAAGGTCAGGATCGGCATCTTGAAGCGCTCGGCCATTTCCATCAGGCGGCAAGCCTTGCGGTAGCCTTCCGGACGCGGCATGCCGAAGTTGCGGCGTACCTTTTCACGCACTTCACGACCCTTCTGGTGACCGATCACCATCACTGGCTGGTCTTCCAGACGTGCCACGCCGCCCACAATGGCCGCGTCGTCGGAGAAGTGACGGTCACCGTGCAGTTCGTCGAACTCGGTGAAGATGTGGTCGATGTAGTCCAGGGTGTAAGGACGTTTCGGGTGACGCGCCAGACGTGCGATCTGCCAGCTGGTCAGCTTGCCGAAGATGTCTTCGGTCAGCGTCTTGCTCTTGTCCTGCAGGCGGGAGATCTCATCGCCGATATTCAGCGAATTGTCATTACCGACCAAGCGCAACTCTTCGATCTTGGCTTGCAGGTCGGCGATCGGCTGTTCGAAATCTAGAAAATTCGGGTTCATAGGCGTCCGTCTTGGGTCGTGTCCCAAATGAGCTTGGGCCGGCCGGTTGTCTATTCGCGCCCTACCTTAAGGGAGAGGCGCGCTGAGGTCGAGATTAAAAATTCAGGTTGTGGGCAGGCGCTTTGATGGCACCTGCCGGTCAACGGTATTGGAGGAAGACGTTGTCTCGCCCGAACTGGTCACGCAGGGCTTGAATCAAGGCATCCGCCGGGTCGATCCGCCAGGTCTCGCCGAACTGCAGCAAGGTCTTCGCATCGGGGCTGGTGTATTCCATGGTGATCGGGCACGCCCCGCGATGACGCTTGAGCAAATCCCCCAACCAGCGTAGCTGATCGCCTTTCAGGTCCTGGGTCTGCAACTTCAGGCGCAGGCTCTCGGCCAGGTTGGTGCGCGCATCTTCCATGCTCATCACCCGCTTGACCCGCAGGCGCAGGCCGCCGGAGAAGTCATCGTTGCTGACCTCGCCTTCGACCACCACCATCGCATCGGTCTGAAGCAGCGATTGCGCGGAGTGGAACGCATCGGCGAACAGCGACGCCTCGATCCGCCCGGAGCGGTCGTCGAGGGTGATGAAGCCCATCTTGTCGCCCTTTTTGTTCTTCATCACCCGCAGGGCGATGATCATCCCCGCCACGGTCTGGGTGTCCCGGGCCGGTTTCAGGTCGATGATGCGCTGACGGGCGAAACGGCGGATTTCACCTTCGTACTCGTCAATCGGGTGACCGGTCAGGTACAGGCCCAAGGTGTCTTTTTCACCTTTGAGCCGCTCCTTGAGGGTCAGCTCTTTCGCCTTGCGGTGGATTGCATAAACGTCCGCGTCTTCCTCGACGAACAGCCCACCGAACAGGTCGGCGTGACCGCTGTCACGGGTGCGCGCGGTCTGCTCGGCCGACTTGATCGCCTCTTCCATCGCCGCCAGCAGCACGGCGCGGTTGCGGTCGATGTTGGCCTGATAGGCCTTTTGCTCGTCATGGAAGTACGGGCCGAGGCGATCCAGCGCGCCGCTGCGGATCAGACCGTCCAGCGTGCGCTTGTTGATGCGTTTGAGGTCGACCCGGGCGCAGAAGTCGAACAAATCCTTGAACGGACCGGCCTGACGGGCCTCGATGATTGCTTCCACCGGGCCTTCGCCGACGCCTTTGATCGCACCCAGGCCATACACGATGCGGCCTTCGTCGTTCACCGTAAACTTGAACTCCGAAGTGTTCACGTCCGGCGCATCGAGGCGCAGCTTCATCGTGCGCACTTCCTCGATCAAGGTCACGACCTTGTCGGTGTTGTGCATGTCCGCCGACAGTACCGCGGCCATGAATGGCGCCGGGTAGTGAGCCTTCAGCCAGGCAGTCTGGTACGACACCAGGCCGTAGGCGGCGGAGTGGGATTTGTTGAAGCCGTAACCGGCGAATTTCTCTACCAGGTCAAAAATGTTACCGGCCAGATCCGCGTCGATATTGTTCGACGCGCAACCCTCAATGAAACCGCCGCGCTGCTTGGCCATTTCCTCGGGTTTCTTCTTGCCCATCGCCCGACGCAGCATGTCCGCACCACCGAGGGTGTAACCGGCCATGACCTGGGCGATCTGCATCACCTGTTCCTGATACAGGATGATGCCGTAGGTCGGCGCCAGCACCGGCTGCAAACCTTCGTACTGGTAATCCGGGTGCGGATACGCAAGTTCTGCGCGACCGTGCTTACGGTTGATGAAGTCATCCACCATGCCGGACTGCAGCGGGCCCGGACGGAACAGGGCTACCAGTGCGATCAAGTCTTCGAGGCAGTCGGGCTTGAGCTTTTTGATCAGCTCTTTCATGCCACGGGATTCAAGCTGGAACACCGCGGTGGTTTCGGCCTTTTGCAGCAACTGATAAGTCGGTTTGTCATCCAGCGGGATGAACGCGATGTCCAGCGGCGGCTCGTTGACCTTCGCGCGGTCGCGGTTGATGGTTTTCAGCGCCCAGTCGATGATCGTCAGGGTCCGCAGGCCGAGGAAGTCGAACTTCACCAGACCGGCCGCCTCAACGTCGTCCTTGTCGAACTGGGTCACCAGACCGTCGCCGGCCTCGTCGCAATAGATCGGCGAGAAGTCGGTCAGCTTGGTCGGCGCGATGACTACACCACCGGCGTGTTTACCGACGTTACGCACCACGCCTTCGAGCTTGCGCGCCATCTCCCAGATTTCCGCCGCTTCTTCATCGACCTTGATGAAGTCGCGCAGGATTTCTTCCTGCTCGTAGGCTTTTTCCAAAGTCATGCCGACTTCGAACGGAATCATCTTCGACAGGCGATCCGCCAGGCCGAACGACTTGCCCTGGGCCCGAGCCACGTCGCGAACCACAGCCTTCGCCGCCATGGAACCGAAGGTGATGATCTGGCTTACGGCGTTACGGCCGTATTTTTCGGCCACGTAATCGATTACCCGGTCGCGACCGTCCATGCAGAAGTCGACGTCGAAGTCGGGCATCGATACCCGTTCCGGGTTAAGGAAACGTTCGAACAGCAGGTCATATTCCAGCGGGTCGAGGTCGGTGATCTTCTGCACATAGGCCACCAGCGATCCGGCACCCGACCCCCGGCCAGGGCCAACCGGCACACCGTTGTTCTTGGCCCACTGGATAAAGTCCATCACGATCAGGAAGTAACCGGGGAACCCCATCTGGATGATGATATCCAGCTCGAAATTCAGCCGGTCGACGTAGACCTGACGCTTGGCCTCGTAGTCTTCGGTGGTGTCCTTGGGCAGCAGCACGCTGAGGCGATCTTCCAGACCGTCGAACGACACCTTGCGGAAATACTCGTCGATGGTCATGCCATCGGGAATCGGATAGTCGGGCAGGAAGTGCTTGCCCAGCTTCACGTCGATGTTGCAGCGCTTGGCGATCTCGACGGTGTTCTCGATCGCATCCGGCAGGTCGCTGAACAGCTCGGCCATTTCTTCGGCGCTTTTCAGGTACTGCTGATCGCTGTAGTTCTTCGAACGCCGCGGATCGTCGAGGGCCCGGCCCTCACCGATGCAGACGCGGGTTTCGTGAGCGGCGAAGTCTTCCTGCTTGATGAAGCGCACATCGTTGGTGGCGACCAGTGGTGCGCCAAGCTTGTCGGCCAGGGCCACGGCGCCGTGCAGCTGTTCTTCGTCATTCGGACGGTTGGTGCGCTGGACTTCCAGATAGAAACGATCCGGGAACACCGCCATCCATTCGCGCGCCAGGGTTTCGGCCTCGGCAGGGTTGCCGCCGATCATGGCCATACCGATCTCGCCTTCTTTGGCGGCGGACAGCATGATCAGGCCCTCGTTGGCCTCGGCGACCCATTCACGCTCGATGATGATCATGCCGTTGCGCTGACCTTCGATGAAGCCACGGGAAATCAGCTCGGTCAGGTTGCGATAGCCCTGGGCATTCATGACCAGCAGGCTGAGGCGGCTCAACGGACCATCCGGGTCCTTGTTCGACAGCCACAGGTCGGCGCCGCAGATCGGCTTGATCCCCGCGCCCATGGTGTTTTTATAGAATTTGACCAGCGAACACATGTTGTTCTGGTCGGTCACCGCAACGGCCGGCATGCCCATGCCGGTCAGGGCCTTGACCAGCGGCTTGATCCGCACCAGCCCGTCGACCAGGGAGTATTCAGTGTGCAGGCGTAGATGAACGAATGAAGCCGGCATAGTGATCCTGTCCAGTTACATAGAGACAACAAGGCCCGGATTGTACCGGGCCCCGAACAAAACATCAGCCTCGCCGCTAAACCTGCGCGAGACCTTCCAGCGCTTCATAAGCCTGCCGAACCGGGGCAAAGGAACGCCGGTGAATCGGCGTCGGCCCGAGACGCACCAGCGCTTCCAGATGAACGGGCGTCGGGTAGCCTTTGTGGCCGCCGATGCCGTAACCCGGGTAGATCAATTCGAACGCCGCCATCTCGCGGTCGCGGCTGACCTTGGCCAGAATCGAGGCCGCTGCAATGGCCGGGACCTTGCTGTCGCCCTTGACCACCGCTTCGGAACGCATCGGCAGTTTCGGGCAGCGGTTGCCGTCGATCATCGCCAGTTTCGGCTGGATGTGCAGGCCAGCGACGGCGCGCTGCATCGCCAGCATGGTGGCGTGAAGGATGTTCAATTCGTCGATTTCTTCGACTTCGGCGCGGGCGATGCACCAGCTGAGCGCCTTCTCGCAGATTTCGTCGTAGAGCTTTTCGCGCTTGGCTTCGGTGAGTTTCTTCGAGTCGTTGAGACCGAGAATCGGCCGGTTCGGATCGAGGATCACCGCTGCGGTGACGACCGCGCCGCACAACGGGCCGCGCCCGACTTCATCGACACCGGCCACCAGTTCTTCGACTTCGGCGACCAGGGTGAAATCCAGGCCCATCTGCATGCTTGTCTTGCTCATCGTGTTTGCCCGATCAGGTTCAGAACGGCGTCAGCCGCCTGATTGGAAGCGTCCAGGCGCAGAGTGCGATGAATTTCGTCGAAACCGCGGGTCTGTTCTTCGCCACCGTCGATCAACGGCGACAAGGTCTGGGCGAGCGCCTCGACCGTGGCATCATCCTGCAACAATTCCGGGACCAGCAATCGCTGGGCCAACAGGTTCGGCAGGGACACGTACGGGCTCTTGACCATGCGCTTGAGAATCCAGAACGTCAGCGGCGCAAGGCGATAAGCCACGACCATCGGGCGCTTGTACAGCAGCGCTTCCAGGGTCGCCGTACCCGACGCGATCAGGACCGCATTGCACGCCGCCAGGGCCAGATGGGATTTGCCATCGAGCAGAGTCACCGGCAGGTCGCGGCCGGCCAGCAGCTCTTCGAGCTGGGCACGGCGCTCGGGGTTGGCGCACGGTATGACGAAACGCACGCCCGGGCGCATGGCCCGCAGGCGTTGGGCGGTATCAAGGAACAGCGCACCCAGACGACTGACTTCGCCGCCCCGGCTGCCGGGCATCAAAGCCACCAGCGGGCCGTCCGGCAGACCGAGTTCGGCCCGCGCAGCGGCGCGATCGGCCTCCAGTGGAATGGTGTCGGCCAGCGTGTGGCCGACGAACCGCACCGGTACGCCCTTCTCTTCGTAGAATCTGGCTTCGAACGGCAACAGCGTGAGCATCAGGTCGCAGCCTTCGCGGATCTTCAGCACCCGCTTCTGCCGCCATGCCCACACCGAAGGGCTGACGTAGTGCACGGTCTTGATCCCGGCCTGACGCAGCTTGAGTTCGATATTGAGGTTGAAATCCGGCGCATCGATGCCGATGAAGACATCCGGCTTTTCAGCGATAAGCGTGGCGATCAGGTCCTTGCGGCGCTTGAGCAATTCACGCAACCGACCGAGAACTTCCACCAGCCCCATGACCGACAGACGCTCCATCGGAAAATAGGAGGTCAGGCCTTCGGCCTGCATCAGCGGGCCGCCGACACCAATGAACTCCACCGCAGGATGCTGTGCCTTGAGGGCACGCATCAGACCGGCGCCCAGAATGTCACCGGAAGCCTCCCCCGCCACCAGCGCAATACGCAGATTGGCCATGGTCAGCGGGTGATGCCGCGGGTCGACGACTGGATGGAGTCACGGAACATCGCGACTTCCGGGAACTGTGCAGACGGCTCGGCCAGTTCGGCCAGCGCCTGTTCGACGGTGAGGCCCTGGCGATACACCGTTTTGTACGCACGGCGCAGGGCGTGAATGGCGTCTTCGCTGAAACCGCGACGGCGCATGCCCTCGAAGTTCATGCTGCGCGCTTCGGCCGGGTTGCCGAATACGGTGACGAACGCCGGAACGTCCTTGCCGATCGCCGTGCCCATGCCGGAAAAGCTGTGGGCGCCAATGTGGCAATACTGATGCACCAGGGTGAAACCGGACAGGATCGCCCAGTCATCAACGTGCACATGGCCGGCCAACGCAGTGTTGTTGACCAGGATGCAGTGGTTGCCGATGACGCTGTCATGTCCGATGTGGGCATAGGCCATGATCAGGTTGTGATCACCCAGGGTCGTTTCGGAACGATCCTGAACGGTGCCACGGTGAATCGTCACGCCTTCGCGGATGACGTTGTGGTCACCGATCACCAGGCGGGTTTCTTCGCCCTTGTATTTCAGGTCCGGCGTATCTTCGCCTACCGAGGAAAACTGGTAGATGCGGTTGTGCTTGCCGATACGGGTCGGACCTTTGAGGATCACGTGTGGCCCGATGACCGTACCCTCGCCGATTTCCACACCTGCACCGATGATCGACCACGGGCCGACCTCGACGCCATCAGCCAGGACGGCCGACGGATCGATGATTGCGCGAGGGTCAATCAAACTCATAGCTTGCGTTCCGCACAGATGATTTCAGCCGAGCAGACCGGTTTGCCATCGACCGAAGCCTGGCATTCGAACTTCCAGATCTGACGCTTGCAGCTGATGAACTTGGCTTCGAGGATCAACTGATCACCCGGCAGCACCGGCTGGCGGAAGCGCAGCTTGTCGGAGCCGACGAAGTAGTAAAGCGTGCCGTCGGCCGGTTTCACGTCAAGCATCTTGAAACCGAGGATCCCGGCAGCCTGAGCCATGGCTTCGATGATCAGCACGCCCGGCATGATCGGATGCGCAGGGAAGTGACCATTGAAGAACGGTTCGTTGATGCTGACATTCTTGTAGGCGCGAATGCGCTTGCCTTCAGTATCCAGCTCCACTACCCGGTCCACCAGCAGGAACGGGTAACGGTGAGGCAGGTATTCGCGAATCTCGTTGATGTCCATCATTTCGGGGGAAGCCTATGTAAAGATTGGGAGCGCGACTGACGCGCACTCCTCTAGCAAATCAAGGAGGCAGTCCAGAGGCTGTGCACACTTGATATGGAAATGGTATCAGCCTTCAGATGAAGCATTACCGTCGGGGGTCACTTCCCCGGACCGCTTTTCCAGCTGTTTCAAACGTCGCGCGATGTCATCGAGCTGACGAATACGGGCCGCGCTTTTGCGCCATTCGGCCGCAGGTTGCATGGCTGTGCCGGAAGAATAGGCACCCGGCTCGGTAATCGAGTGGGTCACCATGGTCATCCCGGTCAGGAATACGTTGTCGCAAATATCGATGTGCCCGACCAGGCCAACACCCCCGGCGAGCATGCAGTGCTTGCCAATCTTGGTGCTGCCGGAAATCCCCACGCACGCTGCCATGGCGGTATGGTCACCGACCTGCACGTTGTGGGCGATCTGAATCTGGTTGTCGAGCTTCACGCCGTTACCGATCACGGTATCGGCCAACGCACCGCGGTCGATGGCGGTATTCACGCCAATCTCCACATCGTCGCCGATGGTCACGCCACCGATCTGGGCAATTTTCTGCCAGATGCCCTTCTCGTTGGCAAAGCCGAAGCCTTCACCGCCGAGCACGGCCCCGGACTGGATCACCACACGCTTGCCGATCCGCACATCGTGATACAGCGTGACCCGCGGGGCCAGCCAGCCGCCCTCGCCAATTTCACTGCGCTCACCGACGACGCAATGCGCGCCAAGTGTCACGCCTGCACCGATTCGGGCACCGGCTTCGATCACCACGAAGGGACCAACACTGGCACTCGGATCGACCACGGCATCCTCGGCGATCACCGCCGTCGGATGAACGCCGGCAGTTGCCTTGGGCTTCGGATCGAACAGATGGGAAATGCGTGCGTAAGCCAGGTAAGGATCCGGCACCACCAGCGCATCACCGGCATAACCTTCCGCGTCGGCAGCCTTGAGCAACAGGGCTGCAGCTTGCGAGCCTGCCAGGTATTTACGGTATTGGGGGTTTGCCAGAAAGCTCAACTGAGCTGGGCCAGCCTCCTGCAAGGTGGCTAGCCCAGTAATTTGCTTCTCGGGGTCGCCACTCAGGGTGGCGCCGAGGAACTCGGCCAACTGGCCGAGCTTGATGGTCACGGTCATGGGTTACTTCAGCTGATTCATGCGCTCGATAACCTGGCGCGTGATGTCGTACTGAGGTTTGACATCGATCACTGCGCCACGCTCGAACACCAGGTCAAAACCACCTTTCTTGATGACTTCTTCCACTGCGCTATCCAGTTTCGGCTTCAGTTGCTTCAGCATTTCGCGGTCGGCAACAGCCTTGGCTTCGTTCAGCTCCTTGGACTGGAACTGGAAGTCACGAGCCTTTTGCTTGAACTCAAGCTCCAGACGCTCGCGCTCGCCTTGCTGCATCTTGTCGCCACCGGCCATCAGACGATCCTGAATGCCCTTGGCGCTGCTTTCCAGGGTCTTGAGTTTGGTCAGTTGCGGGCCGAACTTCTTCTCGGCATCCACGGCGTACTTCTTGGCCGCGTCGGATTCCAGCAGAGCCATCTGATAGTTCAGAACGGCGATTTTCATGTCGGCAAATGCCGGGCCTGCCACCAGTACGGAGGCCAGGAGAACCAATTGAGTCAACTTACGCACGATGCACTCCTACAAAATCCATTGTCGTTATCTTGGGTCAGACGCTTAGAACGTCTGGCCGAGGGAGAATTGGAACACTTGAGTTTCAGCGTCATCCGGTTTCTTGATCGGCATCGCCAGTGCAAAACTCAGCGGGCCCAGTGCGGTAACCCAGGTCACGCCGACACCGACGGAGCTGGCCATGTTGCTGAGGCTGATGTCGTTGCACTGAGTGTTCGATTTAGTACCGTTGGCGTTCGTAGTATCGGAACACTTGGAGTCGAATACGTTACCGACATCCCAGAATACCGAAGTACGCAGGGAACGCTGATCCTTGACGAACGGCAGCGGGAACAGAACCTCGACACCGCCCTGGATCAGGACGTTACCGCCGAACGGCAGCGGATCCTGGTCCGGGTCAGCCAATGTGCCCGGGTTGGTGCCTCGGCTCGGCGTACTGCGCGGGCCCAGGGTGCTGTCCTTGAAGCCACGAACCGAGTTGAAACCACCAGCATAGTAGTTTTCATAGAACGGCAAGCCGTCGGTCGAACCGTAACCGTCGCCATAACCCAGTTCGGTGTGCAGGCGCAGGGTGTAGTTTTCGCTGATCGGCTGGAACAGCTGACCACGGTAATCAAGTTTGTAGAACGACAGATCACTGCCTGGAACGGTGGTTTCCAGCGTCAGGCTCTGGGAGCGACCACGGGTCGGCAATACACCCTTGTTCAAGGTGGACTCGGACCAGCCGGCCGAGGCCTTGAAGTTCAGGTACTTGTCGCCTTCTTTGTTAACGAAGTCGAAAATCTCGTCAACGGTGTAGGTACCGGTCTTGATCTCATCCTGTTGAACGGACAGGCCGAAGGTCAGACGCGAAGTCTCGCTGATCGGGTAGCCCACATTCACGCCGGCGCCCAGGCTGTCTACCGCATAGCTCGCTACGTCGACGTCGAGGTCTTTGTAGTCGGTGGTGCGGTAGAAGGCGTTGTAACCCAGGCTCACGCCATCGGCGGTCCAGTAGGGGTCAACGTAACCGAAGTTGTAGCGGCTCTGGTATTCGCTGCGGGTCAGGCCGACGCTGACGCGGTTACCGGTACCGAGGAAGTTGTTCTGGGTGATCGAACCACCGAGGATCAGACCGGCACTCTGGGCGAAACCGACGCTGGCGGTGATCGAACCGGAAGCCTGCTCTTCAACGCTGTAGTTCACGTCAACCTGGTCATCGACACCTGGCACGGCCGGAGTCTCGACGTTGACTTCCTTGAAGAAGCCCAGACGCTCCAGACGGGTCTTGGACTGGTCGATCAGGTAGGTCGAAGCCCAGCCACCTTCCATCTGACGCATTTCACGACGCAGCACTTCGTCCTCGGACTTGGTGTTGCCACGGAAGTTGATGCGGTTGACGTAGGCACGCTTGCCCGGATCGACAGCAAACAGGATATCGACGGTGTGATCTTCGTCGTGCGGTTGTGGCACGCCGTTGACGTTGGCGAAGGTGTAACCCTCGTTACCCAGACGACGGGTGATCAGCTCGGAGGTGGTGGTCATCAGCTTGCGCGAGAACACCTGGCCTTTCTGCACCAGCAACAGGGACTTGACCTGATCTTCAGGAACCTTCAGGTCACCGCTGAGCTTGACGTCACGAACGGTGTACTTCTCGCCTTCGTTGACGTTGACGGTGATGTAGACGTGCTTCTTGTCCGGGGTGATGGACACCTGGGTCGAAGCGATATCCATGTTGATATAGCCGCGGTCCAGGTAGTAGGAACGCAGACGCTCCAGGTCACCGGACAGTTTTTCACGGGCGTACTTGTCGTCGTTCTTGAAGAACGACAGCCAGTTGGTGGTTTTCAGTTCGAACAGGTCGGTCAGGTCTTCCTCGGGGAAAACCGTGTTGCCAACCACGTTGATGTGCTGAATGGCAGCGACGGTGCCTTCGTTGATCTTCACTTTCAGGCCGACACGGTTGCGCGGCTGCGAGACCACTTCGGTATCGACGGTAGCCGAGTAACGACCTTGTGCAACGTATTGACGTTGCAGCTCGTTACGCACGCCCTCGAGGGTCGCGCGCTGGAAGATCTCGCCTTCGGCCAGACCGGATTGCTTGAGGCCTTTCATCAGGTCTTCGGTGGAGATCGCCTTGTTGCCTTCGATCTCGATGCTCGCGACCGATGGACGTTCGACGACCGTGATCACCAGAACGTTGCCTTCGCGGCCCAGCTGGATATCTTGAAAGAAACCGGTTTTGAACAACGCACGAGTGGATTCCACCAGGCGACGATCATCCGCCTGCTCGCCGACGTTCAACGGCAAGGCACCAAAGACGCTACCCGCGGAGACCCGCTGGAGGCCATTGACGCGAATATCAGAGATAGTGAAGGACTCGGCGTGAACTTCGGCGATCATCAATACGGTGAGAACCGCAGTTAGCAGCAGACGTTTCATGAAGTCCTTTCTTATTCCAACTGGCAATAAACAAACTGCCGCAAAATGCGGCAGATTCGCAATTCAGCGAAGCGTTACAGTCGACCCAGATCGTTGACCAGAGCAAGCAACATCACCCCGACCACCAAACTGATACCGATCTGTATCCCCCAACCTTGCACCCGATCCGACAAGGGACGACCACGCGCCCACTCGATCAGATAAAACAACAAATGCCCCCCATCCAGTACAGGAATGGGCAGCAAATTCAGAACCCCCAGGCTAATACTCAGATAAGCAAGGAAATTCAGGAAATCAGCGACGCCCGACTGGGCAGAAGCGCCCGCCACTTTAGCAATGGTTATCGGTCCACTCAAGTTTTTTACCGAGAGCTCGCCGAAGAGCATTTTCTTCAGTGAATCCAGCGTCAGGACGCTCATGGTCCAGGTGCGACGGGCACCCTCGCCAATTGCCGCCAAAGGCCCGTAACTGACCTCGCGGGTCATTTCCGGCGGCCAGTCGACAGCCTTAACACCCGCCCCCAGATAACCGCTTGGAGACTTTTTATCGCCACGCGCGGCCAGTGTCACAGGGACGTCGATTTGAACACCGTCGCGCTCGACGCGCAGCACGATTTTGGTATCAGGACGCGTACGAACGGTGTCGACTACTTGCTGCCAGTCATCCAGCGCCTTGCCATCCAGCGTCAGCAGACGATCGCCGGTTTTCAGCCCGGCTGCCTGGGCCGGACCTTTCGGGTCGAGCTCGGCCAGCACCGGCGGCAATGCCGGGCGCCAAGGGCGAATGCCGAGAGAGCGAATCGGATCCGGCTCGTCAGCCCCCTTGAGCCATTTATCGAGTGCCAGTTCACGAGGCGTATCCGCCGTAGAGCCCTGCTCGCGCACCAGTACCTGCAAGGAACCGCTTTCCCCGAGACGTCGCACCAGTTGCAGGTTGACCGCAGCCCAGCCCGAGGTCGGCTCACCATCGATCGCGACGATCTCCTGGCCGGCGCTCAGTCCGGCCGTTGCGGCGATGCTGCCGGACTCCACCGAACCGATGACCGGGCGAATCTGCTCGCTGCCGAGCATGGCCAGCACCCAGAAGAACACCAGCGCGAGCAGAAAGTTGGCCACAGGGCCGGCCGCTACAATGGCGATACGCTGACGAACAGACTTGCGATTGAATGACTGATGGAGCTGATCGGCCGGTACTTCGCCTTCGCGCTCATCGAGCATCTTGACGTAACCACCCAGCGGAATGGCCGCGACCACGAACTCGGTACCCTGCTTGTCATGCCAGCGCAGCAGCGGCATGCCGAAGCCCACGGAGAAACGCAAAACCTTGACGCCACAGCGACGCGCGACCCAGAAATGGCCGAATTCGTGAAAGGTGACCAGCACACCCAGAGCGATCAGGGTGCCGGCAATCATATAGAGCGCGCTCATCTACTTTCTCCGCAATCCTGTCCAGTGCCGCGTGAAGCCATGTGTTGCAAGACCTATCGGCCGTGACGACTCAACCACTGTCCGGCCAATGTCCGGGCAGTCGCGTCAGCGGTGAACACCGCATCGAGATTGTCCAGGGCCACCACAGGCTCGAGGTTCAAGACTTCCTCGATGATACTCGCGATTTCCAGGTAGCGAACCCGTCCGTCGAGAAACGCGGCAACCGCCACTTCATTCGCCGCATTGAGCATGGCCGGGGCGCTATTTCCCGCCTCAGCCGCCTGGCGCGCCAGACGCAGACACGGAAAGCGCTCTTCGTCGGGGGCTTCGAAATCCAGGCGCGCAACAGCGAACAGATCCAGCGGCGCCACGCCCGAATCGATGCGCTCAGGCCAGGCCAGAGCATTGGCAATCGGCGTACGCATGTCGGGATTGCCCAACTGCGCCAGCACCGAGCCGTCCACGTAATCGACCAGCGAATGAATCACGCTTTGTGGATGGATCACCACTTCGACTTGCGAAGGCTTGGCATCGAACAACCAGCAGGCCTCGATCAACTCGAGCCCCTTGTTCATCATGCTGGCCGAATCGACCGAGATCTTGCGGCCCATCGACCAGTTCGGGTGTGCACACGCCTGGTCAGGTGAAACATGCGCCAGTTCGGCCATCGGCGTCTGCCGGAAAGGGCCGCCAGAGGCTGTCAGCAAAATCCGGCGGACCCCAACCTTGCTCAACCCGCGAGCAAAGTCCTGCGGCATGCACTGGAAAATCGCGTTGTGCTCACTGTCGATCGGCAGCAGGACCGAACCACTCTTGCGCACGGCCTGCATGAACAAGGCGCCGGACATGACCAGCGCTTCCTTGTTGGCCAGAAGAATCTTCTTGCCCGCCTCGACAGCCGCGAGGGTCGGACGCAGACCGGCGGCGCCGACGATGGCGGCCATGACAGCATCCACCTCGGGCGCAGCAGCGACCTGACACAAGCCTTCCTCGCCAACCAGCACCTGCGTCGACAGGCCTGCCGCACGCAAATCGTCCTGCAGATTGCGGGCAGCGCCGGCTTCCGGCACTACCGCAAATTTCGGGAGATGGCGAACACACAGGGCAAACAGTTCGCTCAGACGGGTAAAACCGCTCAGGGCGAAAGCCTGATAACGCTCCGGATGCCGGGCGATGACATCCAGGGTGCTCAGACCGATCGAACCGGTCGCCCCCAGGACGGTAATCTGTTGTGGGCGACTCACGACGCCGCCATCCACAACAGCACCGCAAAGACCGGAATCGCCGCCGTCAGGCTGTCGATGCGATCCAGCACGCCACCGTGGCCGGGCAGCAGATTACTGCTGTCCTTGATGCCGGACTGACGCTTGAACATGCTTTCGGTCAGATCGCCCACCACCGAGATGAAGACAATCACCGCAGCGCCGATCAATCCTTTGAAAAGTTGCGCCACCGTCCAGTCACGGAACAGCGCGACCAGGGTGGTGATGACCAGACTCAGCGCCAGACCGCCATACACGCCTTCCCAGCTTTTGCCGGGACTGACTTGCGGCGCCAGCTTGCGCTTGCCGAACGCGCGGCCGGAGAAATACGCCCCGATATCAGCACCCCAGACCAGCACCATCACGGCCATGATCAGCCAGTTGCCGAGCGGGTATTGCTTGATCTGCACCAGCCCTTGCCAGGCGGGCAACAGAATCAGCAAACCGATCACCAGCTTGCTGGCGGCACTGGACCAACGCTCGCTGGAACGCGGGTACGTCAACACCAGCCACGTCGCCAGTGCCCACCAGATCACCGAAGCGCCCAGCACCCAAGGCGCCAGCCCCGGCAGGATGTACATGACGAACAGCATCAGCGCGACCACTGCCGCGTAGCCGACACGAAATGCCTGCGCGGTGAAGCCAGCCAGACGCGCCCATTCCCAGGCCCCCAGACTCACGACCAGCCCGATGAACAGGGCAAAACCTGAGCCTTCGAGCAGGAAAAAACCGCCCAGGGCGATCGGCAGCAGAATCAGTGCAGTGATGATGCGTTGTTTAAGCATTAAACCCGGGCTCCAGCTTCAACCTGCTCACTCGTTTTACCGAAGCGACGCTGGCGCAAAGCGAAATCGGCCAGCGCATTGCGCATGGCTTCGTGTTTGAAGTCCGGCCAGAACAGGTCGGAGAAGTACAACTCGGCGTAAGCCAGCTGCCACAAAAGGAAATTGCTGATGCGGTGCTCGCCACCGGTGCGGATGCACAAGTCGGGCAACGGCAGATCACCGGTGACCAGACAGGTCTGCAGCAGATCCGGCGTGATGTCTTCCGGCCGCAGATGACCGGCCTGAACCTCGCGCGCCAGACGCTGCGCCGCTTGCGCAATGTCCCACTGACCACCGTAGTTGGCGGCGATCTGCAGGATGAAACGGTTGGCACCGGCGGTCATCGCTTCGGCTTCACGCATGGCTGCCTGAAGCTCCGGATGGAACCGCGTACGGTCACCGATGATGCGCAGACTGATGTTGTTGTCGTTCAGGCGCTTGGCCTCGCGACGCAACGCCTTGAAGAACAGATCCATCAAGGCGCTGACCTCATCGGCCGGGCGCTGCCAGTTTTCACTGGAAAAAGCGAACAGGGTGAGCACCTCGACCTTGGCCTCGGCACACACCTCAATCACCGCCCGTACAGCATCCACGCCCGCTTTATGCCCGGCGACACCCGGCATGAAGCGTTTTTTCGCCCAGCGATTATTGCCATCCATGATGATCGCGACATGGCGCGGCACCGCGGACGGCGCAGTCTGCTTGGTCTTGTCCATTTAAAACTCGACCCTTATACGGCCATCAGGTCTTTTTCTTTCTCGTCCGTGGCCTTGGTGATCTGGGCCTCGGATTCTTTGGTCAGCTTATCGATATCAGCGATGGCACGACGCTCTTCGTCTTCGCTGATTTCCTTGTCCTTGACCAGTTTCTTCAGCTCGCCCAAGGCATCACGACGAATATTGCGCACGGCAACACGCGCGTCTTCAGCAGCGCTACGCGCCTGCTTGGTGAAGCCTTTACGCGTTTCCTCGGTGAGGGCCGGCATAGGGATCAACAGCAACTCACCCAGGTTGGTCGGGTTGAGGTTCAGACCGGCGCTCTGGATTGCCTTGTCGACGGCAGCGAGCATGTTGCGCTCGAACGCCACGACCTGCAGGGTGCGCGAGTCTTTCACGGTGACGTTGGCAACGCCGCTCAGCGGGGTGTCGGTGCCGTAGTAAGGCACCATGACACTGCCGAGGATGCTCGGGTGAGCCTTGCCGGTACGAATCTGGCCGAACGCGTGGTTCAGAGACTCCAGGGATTTCTGCATACGCGCTTGGGCGTCTTTCTTGATTTCGTTGATCATTGTTGGCCTTCCTCGATCAAAGTCCCTTCTGCGCCGCCGTGCACAATGTTCAGCAGGGCACCGGGCTTGTTCATGTTAAATACGCGCAGCGGCATCTTGTGATCGCGGCACAGGCAGATAGCCGTCAGATCCATTACACCCAGCTTGCGATCCAGTACTTCATCGTATGTCAGATGATCGAACTTCTCGGCATGCGGGTCTTTGAACGGGTCAGCGGTGTAGACGCCATCGACCTTGGTCGCCTTGAGCACGACATCAGCGTCGATTTCAATGGCGCGCAGGCAGGCTGCCGAATCCGTGGTAAAGAACGGATTGCCGGTACCGGCCGCGAAGATCACCACGTCCTTGGAGTTCAGGTGGCGCATGGCCTTGCGACGGTCATAGTGATCGGTCACACCGACCATGGAGATGGCCGACATCACGATGGCCGAGATATTGGCACGTTCCAGCGCGTCGCGCATGGCCAGGGCGTTCATCACAGTGGCCAGCATGCCCATGTGGTCGCCCGTGACCCGATCCATACCGGCCTTGCTCAGCGCTTCACCGCGGAACAGGTTGCCACCACCGATCACCAGACCGACCTGGACGCCGATGCCGACCAGCTGGCCGACTTCCAGCGCCATGCGATCCAGCACCTTCGGATCGATCCCGAACTCTTCCGAGCCCATCAGGGCCTCGCCGCTAAGCTTGAGTAGAATGCGTTTATAGCGAGCCTGATAACCACTGCCCTGCTGAGCCATTGCGAATCTCTCCTGCGGCGTATTTTAAAAATTCTTTGCGAGCTGTTTACAGCTGGCGTTCACTCTAGCTTGGCGCTGCTTCAGCGCCATCGGAACATGGCTTTGTAAGTCAGTTCCAAGGGGAAACCAATTAAAAATTGGTAACCCTATCTGAAAAGAGGCTGCGCGCGTGAGCGGGCAGCCTCTTTCGGGCGACAGTTGAAAAACCGTCTTATTGCTTGGCGGCAGCCAGCTGAGCAGCAACTTCTTCAGCGAAGTTGTCGACCGGCTTCTCGATGCCTTCGCCTACTTTGAAGTAGGTGAAGGAAACGATTTCAGCGCCGCCTTTCTTGGCCAGCTCGCCAACCTTGATTTCAGGGTTCTTGACGAACGCCTGCTCAACCAGGCTTGCTTCTGCCAGGAACTTGCTGATACGGCCTTTGACCATGTTCTCAACAATGTTTTCTGGCTTGCCTTTGATTTTTTCTTCGTTCAGCTGCAGGAACACAGCTTTTTCACGCTCGATCGCTTCATCGGAGACTTGCGAAGGCAGCAGGAACTCAGGGTTGCTTGCAGCAACGTGCATTGCGATGTCTTTGGCCAGCTCGACGTCGCCGCCTTTCAGGACAACAGCAACACCGATTTTGTTGCCGTGCAGGTAGGTGCCGACTACGTCGCCTTCTACGCGCACCAGGCGACGGATGTTGACGTTCTCGCCTACTTTGGCAACCAGTGCTTCGCGAGCGGCCTCTTGAGCAGCGATCAGCGGAGCTGCGTCGGTCAGCTTGTCAGCGAATGCTTTGTCAACGCTGGCAGCAACGAAGTTTTTGAAGTCGTCCTGCAGAGCCAGGAAGTCGGTCTGCGAGTTGACTTCGATCAGAACGGCAGCCTTGCCGTCGTCCTTGATGGCGATAGCGCCTTCAGCGGCAACGTTGCCAGCTTTCTTGGCAGCCTTGATCGCGCCCGAAGCACGCATGTCATCAATGGCTTTTTCGATGTCGCCGCCAGCCTTTTCCAGGGCTTTCTTGCAATCCATCATGCCTTCGCCGGTACGCTCGCGCAGTTCTTTGACCAACGCTGCAGTAATTGCTGCCATTTTCAAATTCCTCTTGGATAGGTTTTCAACCATTCCACCCGATCGAACGGGCGTTCAATTCTTCCCGAGCCACCTTGTAGCCGCTGCACGTTACAGATGCTGTAGCTGCGCTGCCGACAAATGGTTTTCGAGGTGGCAAAAAGGGGGCCAAGCCCCCTTTTTGCTTACTGAGTCAACGCCAGGGCGTCAATTACTCAGCTGCAGCCTGAGTTTCTTCAGCTGCGAATTCTACAGTACCGCCAGCAACGTTGTTGCGACCGCGGATGACTGCGTCAGCCATCGAACCCATGTACAGCTGGATAGCGCGGATTGCGTCATCGTTGCCTGGGATGATGTAGTCAACGCCTTCCGGGCTGCTGTTGGTATCGACAACGCCGATGACCGGGATGCCCAGCTTGTTGGCTTCGGTGATCGCGATGCGCTCGTGGTCAACGTCGATCACGAACAGTGCGTCTGGCAGACCGCCCATGTCCTTGATGCCGCCCAGGGAGCGATCCAGCTTCTCAAGATCGCGAGTGCGCATCAGCGCTTCTTTCTTGGTCAGCTTGGCGAAAGTACCGTCTTCGGCTTGTACTTCAAGGTCACGCAGACGCTTGATGGAAGCACGAATGGTCTTGAAGTTGGTCAGCATGCCGCCCAACCAGCGGTGATCGACGTACGGCGAACCGCAACGTGCTGCTTCTTCAGCAACGATCTTGCCAGCGGAACGCTTGGTGCCGACGAACAGAATCTTGTTTTTGCCCTGGGCCAGACGCTCTACGAAAGTCAGAGCTTCGTTGAACATTGGCAGGGTTTTTTCAAGGTTGATGATGTGAATCTTGTTACGCGCGCCGAAAATGTATTTACCCATTTTCGGATTCCAGTAACGGGTTTGGTGACCGAAGTGCACACCGGCCTTCAGCATATCGCGCATGTTGACTTGGGACATGATAGTTCCTTGATAAGTCGGGTTGGGCCTCCACGTATCCCAATGACCAACCATTGATCCGAGGATCAACGGCACCCAGGCCATCGTGTCGACACGTGTGTGGGTTAATGCTCTCGGGGCTATCCCCGGAAAGCGGCGCATTTTATACCACAGGGACGACGCAAACGGAACCCGGAATCTGCAATCGCGTCAGGGACATGCGCGCCAGCCCCTTGGAATCGGGACAATGCACCGCATTGTATAGAGAGAAGCGATGCACGCAGGCGCGGATTTGCGCCTTTGGTCTGTTAGAATCGCGTTTTTCGGGGCCGCCATATCAACAGCCGCGCCCCTGTTCGTATCAGCAAAGCGCCGCCGAGCGCAGAGAGAGCCTGTATGACCGTCACCCTCAAAACCCCCGAGGACATCGCTGGCATGCGTGTCGCCGGCAAACTGGCCGCCGATGTGCTGGAAATGATTGCCGAGCACGTCAAGCCGGGCGTGACCACCGATGAGCTGAACCAGATCTGCCACGACTATATCGTCAACGTGCAGCAGGCCATCCCTGCCCCGCTCAACTACAAGGGCTACCCGAAGTCGATCTGCACCTCGATCAACCACGTGGTCTGCCACGGTATCCCGAACGACAAGCCGCTGAAAAACGGCGACACCCTGAACATCGACGTCACCGTGATCAAGGACGGTTACCACGGCGACACCAGCCGCATGTTCCACGTCGGTACCGTGCCGGTCTGGGCCGAGCGCCTGTCGCAGGTCACCCAGGAATGCATGTACAAGGCGATCGAAATCGTCAAACCCGGCTGCCGCCTCGGCGACATCGGCGAAATCATCCAGAAGCACGCTGAAAAGAACGGCTTCTCGGTGGTGCGCGAGTTCTGCGGTCACGGCATCGGCAAAGTGTTCCACGAAGAGCCGCAGATCCTGCACTACGGCCGCGCCGGCACCGGCATGGAACTGAAGGCCGGCATGACCTTCACCATCGAGCCGATGATCAACCAGGGCAAGGCCGACACCAAAGTACTGGGCGACGGCTGGACCGCGATCACTAAGGATCGCAAGCTGTCGGCACAGTGGGAACACACTTTGCTTGTCACAGACACCGGCTACGAGATTTTCACCCTGCGCAGCGACGACACCATCCCGCGCATCTCGGCCTGATCCAGACACCGTTCCCAGCCTATAGAAGGAAAGCCAATCGATGCCGCAGGTGGATCCCGAACTCTTCGACCGCGGTCAGTTCCAGGCTGAACTGGCCCTGAAAGCGAGTCCCATCGCGGCGTTCAAGAAGGCGATCCGCCAGGCCCGCGAGGTGCTCGATGCACGTTTTCGGGCCGGTCGCGACATCCGGCGACTGATCGAAGACCGGGCATGGTTCGTCGACAACATCCTGCAAAAAGCCTGGGACCAGTTCGACTGGAGCGAAGACGCCGACATCGCGCTGGTCGCGGTCGGCGGCTACGGCCGCGGCGAATTGCACCCCTATTCCGACATCGACCTTCTGATCCTGCTGGACAGCGCCGACCACGAAATTTTCCGCGATTCCATCGAGCGTTTTCTGACGCTGCTGTGGGACATCGGCCTGGAAGTCGGTCAGAGCGTTCGCTCCGTCGACGAATGCGCCGAAGAGGCCCGCGCCGACCTGACGGTGGTCACCAATCTGATGGAAAGCCGCACCATCTGCGGCCCCGAGCGCCTGCGCCAGCGCATGCTCGACGTCACCAGCACCGCACACATGTGGCCGAGCAAGGATTTCTTCCTGGCCAAGCGCGCCGAGCAGAAGGCCCGCCACCACAAGTACAACGACACCGAATACAACCTGGAACCCAACGTCAAAGGCTCGCCGGGCGGATTACGGGATATTCAGACGATTCTGTGGGTGGCCCGTCGTCAGTACGGCACCCTGAACCTGCGCGCCCTGGCCGGCGAAGGATTCTTGGTCGAGAGCGAAAACGCCTTGCTCGCGTCCTCCCAAGAATTCCTCTGGAAGGTGCGTTACGCCCTGCACATGCTCGCCGGTCGCTCCGAAGACCGCCTGCTGTTCGATCACCAGCGCACCATTGCCGGGCTGCTGGGCTTTGAAGGTGACGACGCCAAACAGGCCGTCGAAAACTTCATGCAGCAGTATTTCCGGGTGGTGATGAGCATTGCCCAGCTCAGCGACCTGATCATCCAGCACTTCGAGGAAGTCATCCTCGCTCCGGAAGACGAAGCGCCGCCGCAGCCGATCAACTCGCGCTTCCAGCTGCACGACGGCTACATCGAGGCACGCAACGACAACGTGTTCCGCCGCACGCCGTTCGCCATGCTCGAGATCTTCGTGCTGATGGCCCAGCAGCCGGAAATCAAAGGTGTGCGCGCCGACACCATTCGTCTGCTGCGGGAAAACCGTCACCTGATCGATGACAACTTCCGCAACGACATCCGCAACACCAGCCTGTTCATCGAGCTGTTCAAGTGCAAGATCGGCATCCACCGCAACCTGCGGCGGATGAACCGCTACGGCATTCTCGGGCGCTACCTGCCGGAGTTCGGCTTTATCGTCGGGCAGATGCAGCACGACCTGTTCCACATCTATACGGTCGATGCGCACACGCTGAATCTGATCAAACACCTGCGCAAGTTGCAGTACACCCAGGTGTCGGAGAAATTCCCGCTGGCCGCCAAGCTCATGGCCAAACTGCCCAAACCTGAACTCATCTATATGGCGGGCCTGTATCACGACATCGGCAAGGGCCGGCATGGCGATCACTCGGAGATCGGCGCGGTCGATGCCGAGGCGTTCTGCCAGCGTCACCAACTGCCGGTGTGGGACAGCCGCCTGATCGTGTGGCTGGTGCAGAACCACCTGGTGATGTCGACCACTGCCCAACGCAAGGACCTGTCCGACCCGCAGGTGATTCATGACTTTGCGCTGGCGGTCGGTGACGAAACCCGTCTCGACTACCTGTACGTGCTGACCGTGGCCGACATCAACGCGACCAACCCGACCTTGTGGAACTCGTGGCGCGCCAGCCTGTTGCGCCAGCTCTACACCGAGACCAAGCGCGCCCTGCGCCGTGGCCTGGAGAATCCGGTGGATCGCGAAGAGCAGATCCGCCAGACCCAGAGTGCGGCGCTGGACATCCTGGTACGCGGCGGCACCGATCCGGATGACGTCGAGCAATTGTGGGCGCAACTGGGCGACGACTACTTCCTGCGCCACACCGCCGGCGACGTGGCCTGGCACACCGACGCGATCCTCCAGCAACCGGCCGACGGCGGTCCGCTGGTGCTGATCAAGGAAACCACCCAGCGCGAATTCGAGGGCGGCACGCAGATCTTCATCTACGCGCCGGACCAGCACGACTTCTTCGCCGTGACCGTGGCCGCGATGGACCAGCTCAACCTGAACATTCACGACGCCCGGGTCATCACGTCCAGCAGCCAGTTCACCCTCGACACCTACATCGTGCTCGACACCGATGGCGACTCGATCGGCGACAATCCGGTCCGCGTCAAACAGATTCGCGACGGCCTGACCGAAGCCCTGCGCAACCCGGCCGACTACCCGACGATCATCCAGCGTCGGGTGCCGCGCCAGCTCAAGCATTTCGCGTTCGCCCCGCAGGTGACGATCCACAACGACGCCCAGCGCCCGGTAACGGTGCTGGAGCTCACGGCACCGGATCGCCCGGGCCTGCTGGCACGGGTCGGCGGGATTTTCCTCGAGTTCGATCTGTCGCTGCAGAACGCCAAGATCGCCACCCTGGGCGAGCGGGTGGAAGACGTGTTCTTCATCACCGACGCCCACAATCAACCGCTGTCCGACCCGCTGCTGTGCAGCCGTTTGCAGGATGCCATCGTCGAACAGCTGAGCGTCAATCAGGAACCCGATATCAAACTGTCGCGCATCAGCATTTGATTGCGCGCCCGGATTCAACCGCTTTGCACGAGATCCCGCACCGATGAACAACGCTCTGTCCCAGCTTCAGCCCTACCCGTTCGAAAAGCTCCGCGCCCTGCTCGGCAGCGTCACGCCAAACCCGGACAAGCGCCCGATCGCGCTGTCCATCGGCGAACCGAAGCATCGCTCGCCGAGTTTTGTCGCCGAGGCTTTGGCGAACAATCTGGATCAGATGGCGGTGTACCCGACCACCCTCGGGATTCCGGCCCTGCGCGAAGCCATCGCCGCCTGGTGCGAGCGTCGCTTCAGCGTGCCGGGCGGCTGGATCGACCCGGCGCGCAACGTGCTGCCGGTCAACGGCACCCGTGAAGCGCTGTTCGCCTTCACCCAGACCGTGGTCAACCGTGGCGATGACGCGCTGGTCGTCAGCCCGAACCCGTTCTATCAGATCTACGAAGGCGCAGCGTTCCTCGCCGGCGCCAAGCCGCACTACCTGCCATGCCTGGACGAGAACGGCTTCAACCCGGATTTCGACGCCGTTTCGCCGGACATCTGGAAACGCTGCCAGATCCTGTTCCTGTGCTCGCCGGGCAACCCGACCGGCGCGCTGATTCCGGTCGACGTGCTGAAAAAGCTGATCGCCCTGGCCGACGAATACGACTTCGTGATCGCCGCCGACGAGTGCTACAGCGAACTGTACTTCGACGAACAGACTCCGCCGCCGGGCCTGCTCAGCGCCTGCGCCGAACTGGGTCGCAAGGACTTCAAGCGCTGCGTGGTGTTCCACAGCCTGTCCAAGCGCTCGAACCTGCCGGGCCTGCGCTCCGGTTTCGTTGCCGGCGACGCCGACATCCTCAAGGGCTTCCTGCTGTACCGCACCTACCACGGCTGCGCGATGCCGGTTCAGACCCAATTGGCCAGCGTCGCCGCGTGGAATGACGAAGTACACGTACGCGCCAACCGTGCGCTGTATCGCGAGAAGTTCGATGCCGTGCTGGCGATCCTCAGCCCGGTGATGGACGTGCAGCGTCCGGATGGCAGCTTCTACCTGTGGCCGAATGTGCAAGGTGACGATGCCGCGTTCTGCCGGGATCTGTTTGCCGAAGAACACGTGACCGTGGTGCCGGGTTCGTATCTGTCCCGCGACGTCGATGGCGTCAACCCGGGCGCCGGGCGCGTGCGCATGGCACTGGTTGCGCCGCTGGTGGAATGCGTCGAGGCTGCCGAACGCATCCGCGATTTCGTTTTGCGCCACAAGTAATGCCTGAACGCCCGTGCCGGGCAATCCGGCACGGGCGATCAAATATCACGTAACAGTTCCCCTCCTTTTCTACCCAGCTCCCCTGCGCGCCAGACGTTAGTCTTGAGCGGCGCCGTTCGCTGCGCATCACTAAAAACCGACCTTTGACTTCATGGAAGAAGTGAAAAATGACAGAACTGCTCGATTGCCAACTCAATCAATGGCCCGACGATCAGGCGGCGTATATAGCCGCCATCAACGAAAATCCGGCCAATGCCGGCACCGCGACCGGCACTCGCCGCAAGCGCTCCGTCGTCAACTACTCAAAACTGTGGGCCAATGGCCGCACACTGAAGATCGCCTTTCTGGATGCGCCCGATACCGATCACAAAAAGAAGATCATCGACGCCGCCAGCCAGTGGTTGCCGTACATCAACCTCACGTTCGAATTCGTCGATGACCTGCTGGGCGACATCCGCATCGCCACTAAAAACAACGACAACAGTTCGATGCTCGGCACCGATGCGCTGCTGATTCATCCGGACTATCCGACCATGAACCTGGGCGTAAAGCCGGATCACCAGGACTTCGAAGTGATCGTGATGCACGAGTTCGGGCATGCACTGGGCGCGCTGCATGAACATCAGCACCCACAGGCAAAGATTCCGTGGGATAAACCGAAGGTGTATGAGTTCTACAAAAATCGCGAGATGAACCCGCTGACCGAGGAGCAGGTCGACAGAAACCTGTTCGCCTCCTTCGACACGCTGGACGCGATCTACACCGCCTACGATCGCAGGTCGATCATGCACCACCCCGTGGCCAACACTTTGACGGTGGGCAACTGGGAAGTGCCGATCAACCGCACGATCAGCAAGAAAGACAAACGCCTGATGAGATTGCTCTACCCCGGTTAACGCTTTGCCTATTTGACCTGCCCCAGGTTGGCCTCACTCAAGTCGAGCTCGCCCAAAACTTCCCTCAGCACGTCATCACCGATCTGGTGCTGACGGCTGAGGCTGTACAACTCGAGGCGTTGCGCGCGCAGTGCCTTGAGCCGCAGACGGCGCTCCAGCAGATCCATCTGGAACGCCAGCGCCTGGGCTTCGGCCGAATCGTTGAACACCTCCAGTTGATGGCGATACTCGGACATGATCCGCGCCTTGAGCTCCGCTGCCAGTGCGGCTTGCGCGGCGTCCCGCGGGTTGACCTCTTCGGTTTCCAGCGCATGAATCGCTGCTTCCGCAGTCTTGCGCCAGGCGTCGCGCACTTCCTGCCGGCGTTTGTCGTCCGGGCTCTTTTCGATGCCGCGCAACAGCAACGGCAGCGCAATACAGGCCGCCACCAGCGACAACAGGATCACCCCGGCGGCGATGAAGATCAGCAGATCGCGCTCGGGGAACGCCTCGCTGCCCATCAGCATCGGCACCGACATCACGCCCGCCAGCGTCACCGCCCCGCGCACGCCACCGACGGTCAGCAACCAGCAGGAACGGGCGGTCGGCACTTGTGTCAGATCACCTTTGCCACGCAGACGGCGCAGCAGCACCGACAGACGCCAGATGCTCTGCACCCAGATGAAACGCAACAGCACCAGCGCCAGAAAAATCGCCACCACGTCGAGGCAGCGGTAGAACAGCGTCGGCCACAATGACGTCTCGTGACTGACCACCGCCTTGATAATGTCCGGCAGTTGCAGACCGAGCAGCAGGAAGATCAAGCCATTGAAGGCGAATTCCAGCAACGACCACACACTGCGGTTGAGCAAACGGGTGCTTGTCTGGCGCGGCAGCAGGTCGAGCCAGCTCTGCATCATCCCCGCTGCCACTGCCGAAAGAATGCCCGAGGCGCCGAGCCGTTCGGCCAGCACGTAAGCGGCGAATGGCAGCAGCAACATGAACACCACGTGGGTCGCCGGATCATCCCAGCCCCGCGCGATCATCCAGGCGCGCAACCTTCCGACCAGCCAGCTCAGCGCCACGCCGACTGCCAGCCCGCCGACCGCGACCAGCACGAAGGTCAGACTGGCATTGGCCAGGGAAAACGCGCCGGTCACCGCCGCAACCAAGGCGAACTTGAACGTCACCAGACCCGAGGCATCGTTCATCAACGCCTCGCCCTGCAACATATGCATCAGCGGTGTGGGCAAGCGGTTCTGCGAAATCGCCGAGACCGCCACGGCGTCGGTCGGCGACAGCACCGCCGCCAGCGCAAAGGCCACCGGCAATGGAATTGTCGGCAGCAGCCAATGAATGAAGTAACCGGCACCGACCACGGTAAACAGCACCAACCCCACCGCGAGCGTCAGCACCGGCCCGCGCAGGCGCCACAATTCGCGCTTGGGCATGCGCCAGCCATCGGAAAACAGCAGCGGCGGCAGGAACAGAAACAGGAACAGTTCGGGATCGAGGGCCACGTGCAGGCCGAGGGTCGGCCAGGCCAGCAAGGCGCCAGCGGCGATCTGTACCAGCGGCAATGGCAGCGGAATCACCCGTCCCACCAGGCGCGAGACACTGACCAGCATCAGCAGGATCAGGACGGTATAAGCAGTTTGCATAAAGCGGAAATCCCGGACAATCGACAGCGTTGAACTGCCATATTAGCCGCTTAGGCTGTGGCTGACCGTTGCACCTATGTCGCAGGCGCCCACAGCAATAGCAACCTCGGCGCCGCGAAACCGTCTGGTCATGGCATAATCCGACACCATTTTTTTCCAGCACCTGTAAAGGGGGCAATTCCTTGACCATTTCAAGCAAAACGTTGCACCTTTTCGGCATCAAAGCCTGCGACACCATGAAAAAGGCGCGCACCTGGCTCGATGAACACGCTGTCAGCTATGACTTCCACGATTACAAGACCGCCGGCATTGACCGCGAGCACCTGACCCAATGGTGCGACGAGCATGGCTGGCAAACGGTGTTGAACCGCGCAGGCACGACCTTTCGCAAACTCGACGACGAACGCAAAGCCGATCTCGACCAATCGAAAGCCATCGAACTGATGCTCGCTCAACCCTCGATGATCAAGCGCCCGGTGCTCGATCTCGGTGACCGAACCCTGATTGGCTTCAAGCCAGATATCTACGCGGCCGCCCTCAAGTAAGCAGCCCGTCACTTTTTGTAGAGGTATTCACATGTCCAACTCCCTGTTCAGTATTGCCTTCGGCGTCGGCACCCAGAACCGTCAAGGCGCATGGCTGGAAGTGTTCTACGCCCAGCCGCTGTTGAATCCTTCGGCTGAACTGGTCGCCGCTGTTGCACCGATCCTCGGCTACACCGAAGGCAACCAGGCCATCACCTTCACCACCGCACAAGCTGCGCAACTGGCTGAAGCCGTGAAAGGCATCGACGCGGTACAAGGCAAGTTGCTGACCCGTCTGGCCGAAAGCCACAAGCCGCTGGTCGCCACCCTGCTGGCCGAAGACACTCAGCTGACCTCGACTCCTGAGGCTTATCTGAAGCTGCATCTGCTGTCCCATCGTCTGGTCAAGCCGCACGGCGTGAGCCTGGCCGGGATCTTCCCGCTGCTGCCAAACGTGGCCTGGACCAGCCAGGGCGCGATCGACCTGAGCGAACTGGCCGAGCTGCAACTCGAAGCCCGTCTGCGCGGCGAGCTGGTGGAAGTGTTCTCGGTGGACAAGTTCCCGAAAATGACCGACTACGTGGTACCGGCCGGCGTGCGTATCGCTGACGCTGCACGTCTGCGCCTGGGCGCCTACGTGGGCGAAGGCACCACCGTGATGCACGAAGGTTTCATCAACTTCAACGCCGGCACCGAAGGCCCTGGCATGATCGAAGGCCGCGTTTCCGCTGGCGTATTCGTCGGCAAGGGTTCGGACCTGGGCGGCGGTTGCTCGACCATGGGCACCCTGTCGGGCGGCGGCAACATCGTGATCAAGGTCGGCGAAGGCTGCCTGATCGGCGCCAACGCCGGTATCGGTATCCCGTTGGGCGACCGTAACACCGTCGAGTCGGGCCTGTACGTGACCGCCGGCACCAAGGTGGCGCTGCTGGACGAGCACAACAACCTGGTCAAAGTGGTCAAGGCCCGTGATCTGGCAGGTCAGACTGACCTGCTGTTCCGTCGCAATTCGGAAACCGGCGCTGTGGAATGCAAAACCCACAAATCGGCGATCGAACTGAACGAAGCGCTGCACGCTCACAACTAAGCGCCGCTGTGACCTCCTGTGGGAGCGGGCTTGCTCGCGAAGACGGTGTGTCAGTCACCCTTGATTTCGACTGACACGACGCTTTCGCGAGCAAGCCCGCTCCCACAAGGTTCGGTTTACACCCGCCCAAGTTCACAGGGCTGAACAGATGATGATTCCCTCCCCCTGGCGCGCCGATTTCCCGGCCATCGCCGCCCTGCAACGGCAAGACCAGACTTACCTGGACAACGCCGCCACCACGCAAAAACCCCAGGCCCTGCTCGACGCGCTGGCGCATTACTACGCCAATGGCGCGGCCAACGTGCATCGTGCGCAGCATCTGCCCGGCGCCCACGCCACGCAGGCGTTCGAGGACAGCCGCCTGAAGGTTGCCCAGTGGCTGAATGCCGGTGACAGCGGGCAGATCATCTTCACCCACGGCGCCACAAGTGCGCTGAATCTCCTGGCCTATGGCCTGGAACATCTTTTCCATCCGGGCGATGAAATTGTCATCAGCGCCCTGGAGCATCACGCCAACCTGCTGCCGTGGCAGCAACTGGCGCAACGTCGCGACCTGAAGCTGGTGATCCTGCCGCTGGACGATGACGGCGTGATCGACCTCGCCGCCGCCGTTCACCTGATCGGCCCACGCACCCGCTTGCTGGCGGTCAGTCAGCTGTCCAACGTGCTTGGCGCCTGGCAACCGTTGCCGGCGCTACTGGCGATGGCCAAGGCGCACAACGCGCTGACCGTGGTCGATGGCGCTCAAGGCGTGGTTCACGGCCGGCATGACGTGCAGGCGCTAGGTTGCGACTTTTACGTTTTTTCCAGCCACAAACTGTACGGCCCCGATGGCCTCGGCGTGCTGTTCGGACGCAACGCAGCGCTGGAGCAACTGCGCCCTTGGCAGTTCGGTGGCGAGATGGTGCTGGAAGCCAACTATCACGAATCCCGTTTCCGCCCTGCCCCACTGGGCTTTGAGGCGGGAACGCCGCCGATTGCCAGTGTGATCGGACTTGGTGCGACTCTCGACTACCTCGCGGGTCTGGATCAGGACGCGGTGTCCGCCCACGAAGCAGCACTGCACGATTACCTGTTACGTGGCCTCGCGGCCCGCAACGGCATCCGTCTGCTGGGCAAGCCGCAACTGGCGCTGGCCAGTTTTGTCGTCGAAGGCGTGCACAACGCCGATCTGGCGCACTTGCTGACCGAACAGGGCATCGCCGTACGTGCCGGGCATCACTGCGCGATGCCACTGCTCAAGCGTTTCGAACTGGCCGGGGCGATCCGTGTGTCGCTGGCGCTGTACAACGATTCCGAGGATCTGGAGCGCTTCTTTGAAGCGCTGGATCAGGCGCTGGAGTTGTTGCGATGAGCCTGCCGGTCGAAGCCGCCGAGGCGCTGCAAACGTTTCAGAACGCCGCCGGCTGGGAACAGCGGGCGCGGCTATTGATGCAGTTTGGTGATCGCCTGCCGTCGTTGAGCGATGCAGACAAATGCGACGCCAATCGGGTGCACGGCTGTGAAAGCCAGGTGTGGCTGGTTGGAGAGTTGCGCGATGGCCACTGGCAGTTCGCGGCGAGCAGCGATGCGCGGATGATTCGCGGTTTGGTGGCGTTGCTGCTGTTGCGGGTCAACGGTTTGACCGCGAGCGAATTGCAGTTGGTTGATCTGCCGGACTGGTTCAATCAGCTGGGACTGTCGCGGCAGTTGTCGCCATCGCGCAGCAATGGCTTGAATGCCGTGCTGCAGCGGATGCGTGAACTCGCCCCTGACTGATCGTTCCCACGCTCTGCGTGGGAATGCAGCCCGGGACGCTCCGCGTCCCATGCCGAAGCGGACGCGGAGCGTCCAATGAGGCATTCCCACGCAGAGCGTGGGAACGATCGGCGATCGGTCACGCAGTCATGTACTTCAGGCCTGCGGCTTGACCCGATCCGCCGGGCGCCGAACGCCCGCCACAATCTTGTCCACCGCCTTGGTCGCCGCGACCATGCCGAACGTCGCCGTCACCATCATCACCGCGCCAAACCCGCCGGCGCAGTCCAGCTTCACACCGTCGCCGACAAAACTCTTCTGCAGGCAAATGCTGCCGTCCGGTTTCGGATAGCGCAGCTGTTCCGTGGAGAACACGCACGGCACGCTGTAATGGCGGGTCACGGTGCGCGAGAAACCGTAGTCGCGACGCAGCGTCGAGCGCACTTTCGAAGCCAGAGGATCGTTGAACGTACGGTTGAGGTCGCAAACCTGAATCAGCGTCGGATCAATCTGCCCGCCGGCACCGCCGGTGGTGATGATCTGGATCTTGCGCCGCTTGCACCAGGCGATCAGCGCGGCCTTGGCGTTGACTGCGTCGATGCAGTCGATCACACAGTCGATGTTCGGCGTGATGTATTCGGCCATGGTGTCGCGGGTGACGAAGTCCGCCACGGCGTGCACCTTGCAGTCCGGGTTGATCCCGCGCAGACGCTCGGCCATCACCTCGACCTTAGGTTTGCCGACGGTGCTGTCCAGCGCATGCAGCTGCCGGTTGGCGTTGCTGACGCAGACGTCGTCGAGGTCGAACAGCGAAATCTCGCCCACCCCGCAACGGGCCATGGCTTCCGCCGCCCAGGAACCGACGCCGCCGACGCCGACAATCGCCACATGGGCTGCACGCAGGCGCTCGAGGCCCTCGATGCCATACAAACGGGCGATGCCTGCAAACCGCGGATCTTCTGTACTCATGACCATTACCCTAAAAACCGGCGCGCATTATAGGGCCGTCGGCGGCCAAGAGCATCTTTGCGCTATGAACGGCGAACGCGCCTGCTTTAATTAAAGCTGCACGTAACAAAGATTTGTCTTACACGCTGAAACGAAAGAACTTAAGTCAGGTTGGATTGCCCAACGTCCGGCATTTCCCTGTCTCTTGTAGGACTCGGCGAACTGCCGGTGTAGGATGCGCGCCCTCCTGGCGTCAACCAGCCGACCCTTCGTTCCACAGCCTTTGGAACCCGACACAGCTATGTCATCGCGTAAATTTGGACTCAACCTGGTGGTGGTTCTGGCAATCGCCGCCCTGTTTACCGGTTTCTGGGCGCTGATCAACCGCCCCGTCTCCGCGCCGAACTGGCCGGAGCAGATCTCCGGTTTCTCCTATTCACCGTTCCAGCAGGGACAGTTCCCACAGAAGGATCAGTATCCGTCCGACGATGAAATGCGCCGCGACCTGGAGATCATGAGCAAGCTGACGGACAACATCCGCATCTACTCGGTCGACGGCTCCCTGCAGGACATCCCGAAACTGGCTGAGGAGTTCGGCCTGCGCGTGACATTGGGGATCTGGATCAGCCCCGACCAGGAACGCAACGAGCGGGAAATCACCCGCGCCATCGAACTGGCCAACACTTCGCGCAGCGTGGTTCGCGTAGTCGTCGGTAACGAAGCGATCTTCCGCAAGGAAATCACCGCCGAACAACTCAGCGTGCTGCTCGACCGCGTGCGCGCAGCGGTGAAAGTGCCGGTGACCACCTCCGAACAGTGGCACGTCTGGGAAGAGCACCCGGAGCTGGCCAAGCACGTCGACCTGATCGCCGCCCACGTTCTGCCCTACTGGGAATTCATTCCGGTGGACAAGGCCGGGCAGTTCGTTTTCGACCGCGCCCGCGACCTGAAAAAGATGTTCCCGAAAAAACCGCTGCTGCTGTCCGAAGTGGGCTGGCCGAGCAACGGCCGCATGCGTGGTGGCGCCGATGCGTCGCCGGCGGATCAGGCGATCTACCTGCGCACGCTGGTCAACAAACTCAACCGCCAGGGCTTCAACTACTTCGTGATCGAAGCGTTTGACCAGCCGTGGAAGGCCAGCGACGAAGGTTCGGTCGGCGCTTACTGGGGCGTGTTCAACGCCGCGCGCCAACAGAAATTCAACTTCGAAGGCCCGGTGGTGGCGATCCCGCAATGGCGCGTGCTGGCCATCGGCTCGGTGGTGCTGGCGCTGTTGTCGCTGACCCTGCTGATGATCGACGGCTCGGCCCTGCGTCAGCGCGGCCGTACCTTCCTGACCTTCATCGCATTCCTCTGCGGTTCGGTGCTGGTGTGGATCGGTTACGACTACAGCCAGCAATACAGCACGTGGTTCAGCCTGACGGTGGGCTTCCTGCTGGCGCTCGGTGCGCTCGGGGTGTTCATCGTGTTGCTGACCGAGGCCCACGAACTGGCCGAAGCGGTATGGATTCACAAGCGTCGCCGTGAATTCCTGCCGGTGGTCGGCGATTCGGACTACCGCCCGAAAGTCTCGATCCACGTGCCCTGCTACAACGAGCCGCCGGAGATGGTCAAACAGACCCTCAACGCCCTGGCCAACCTCGACTATCCGGACTTCGAAGTCCTGATCATCGACAACAACACCAAGGACCCGGCGGTCTGGGAACCGGTGCGCGACTACTGCGAAACCCTCGGCCCGCGTTTCAAGTTCTTCCACGTCTCGCCCCTGGCCGGTTTCAAGGGCGGCGCGCTGAACTACCTGATCCCGCATACCGCCAAGGATGCCGAAGTGATCGCGGTGATCGACTCGGACTACTGCGTGCACCCGAACTGGCTCAAGCACATGGTGCCGCACTTCGCCGACCCGAAAATCGCCGTGGTGCAGTCGCCGCAGGATTACCGCGACCAGAACGAGAGCACCTTCAAGAAGCTCTGCTACGCCGAATACAAAGGCTTCTTCCATATCGGCATGGTCACCCGCAACGACCGCGACGCGATCATCCAGCACGGCACCATGACCATGACCCGTCGCTCGGTTCTGGAAGAACTGGGCTGGGCCGACTGGTGCATCTGTGAAGACGCCGAACTCGGTCTGCGGGTATTCGAGAAAGGCCTGTCGGCGGCGTATTACCACGACAGCTATGGCAAGGGTCTGATGCCGGACACCTTCATCGACTTCAAGAAGCAGCGTTTCCGCTGGGCCTACGGTGCGATTCAGATCATCAAGCGCCACACCCGCAGCCTGCTGCGCGGCAAGGACACCGAGCTGACTCGCGGCCAGCGTTACCACTTCCTCGCGGGCTGGCTGCCGTGGGTCGCGGATGGCATGAACATCTTCTTCACCGTCGGCGCGCTGTTGTGGTCGGCGGCGATGATCATCGTGCCGCAACGAGTCGATCCGCCGCTGCTGATCTTTGCGATCCCGCCGCTGGCGCTGTTCGTGTTCAAGGTCGGCAAGATCATCTTCCTCTACCGTCGCGCCGTGGGCGTGAACCTCAAGGATGCGTTCTGCGCGGCACTGGCCGGCCTGGCGTTGTCGCATACCATCGCCAAAGCGGTGCTGTACGGCTTCTTCACCAGCAGCATTCCGTTCTTCCGCACCCCGAAAAACGCCGACAACCATGGCTTCTGGGTGGCGATTTCCGAGGCCCGGGAAGAGCTGTTCATCATGCTGCTGTTGTGGGGCGCCGCGCTGGGGATCTTCCTGGTGCAAGGCATTCCGAGCAACGACATGCGCTTCTGGGTGGCCATGCTGCTGGTGCAGTCGCTGCCGTACGTGGCGGCGCTGATCATGGCGTTCCTGTCGTCGCTGCCAAAACCATCGGCGGCGCCTGAACCGGCACCGGTGGTCTAAATCCTTCCGGATGCACTAAACGGCGGCCAATGGTCGCCGTTTTGCTTTAAGATAACCGCCATTTTGCGCGCCTTGCCCCCAGCTTTCGGAGTTTTCCATGACGGCCCACGCCGACCTTTCGCCGACCCTCCAACTCGCCATCGACCTGATCCGCCGTCCGTCCGTGACGCCGGTCGACGCCGATTGCCAGAAGCAGATGATGCAGCGCCTGGGCGATGCCGGTTTCCAGCTGGAACCGATGCGCATCGAAGATGTGGATAACTTCTGGGCGACTCACGGCAAAGACGACGGCCCGGTGCTGTGCTTCGCCGGCCACACCGACGTGGTGCCGACCGGCCCGGTGACTGCCTGGCAGATCGACCCGTTCAACGCGGTGATCGACGAACACGGCATGCTTTGCGGTCGTGGCGCTGCGGACATGAAAGGCAGCCTGGCCTCGATGACCGT
This sequence comes from Pseudomonas sp. B21-021, assembly GCF_024749205.1. Lineage (NCBI taxonomy): Bacteria > Pseudomonadati > Pseudomonadota > Gammaproteobacteria > Pseudomonadales > Pseudomonadaceae > Pseudomonas > Pseudomonas sp. B21-021. The sequence continues at coordinate 1,284,560 of NZ_CP087192.1, read as the reverse complement.
TGCGGCCGAGCGCTTTGTCGCCGACTACCCGGATCACAAAGGCAAGGTTGCGTTCCTGATCACCAGCGACGAAGAAGGCCCGGCGCATCACGGCACCAAGGCAGTGGTCGAGCGTCTGGCAGCCCGTAACGAGCGTCTGGACTGGTGCATCGTCGGCGAACCGTCGAGCACCACGCTGGTGGGCGACGTGGTGAAAAACGGTCGTCGCGGCTCCCTCGGCGCCAAACTGACCGTGCGCGGCGTGCAGGGCCACGTGGCCTATCCGCACCTGGCGAAGAACCCGATCCACCTCGCTGCCCCGGCTCTGGCCGAACTGGCCGCCGAGCATTGGGATCACGGCAACGACTTCTTCCCGCCGACCAGTTTCCAGATTTCCAACGTCAACTCCGGCACCGGCGCGACCAACGTGATTCCGGGTGATCTGGTGGCGTTGTTCAACTTCCGCTTCTCCACCGAATCGACCGTTGAAGGTCTGCAGAAACGCGTCGCCGACATCCTCGACAAGCACGGTCTGGACTGGCACATCGACTGGGCGCTGTCCGGTCTGCCGTTTCTCACCGAGCCGGGCGCGCTGCTCGACGCGGTGTCGTCGAGCATCAAGCAGATCACCGGTCGCGAGACCAAGGCGTCCACCAGCGGCGGCACCTCCGACGGTCGTTTCATCGCGACTATGGGTACGCAAGTGGTTGAACTGGGCCCGGTCAACGCGACCATCCACCAGGTCAACGAGCGCGTGCTGGCGGCCGATCTCGACGTGCTGACCGAGATCTACTACCAGACCCTGATCAAGTTGCTCGCCTGATGCTTGCGTGCCCGATCTGCAGTGAACCGCTGAACGCGGTGGACAACGGCGTGGTCTGCCCTGCCGGCCACCGCTTCGACCGCGCGCGCCAGGGTTACCTGAACCTGCTGCCGGTGCAGCACAAAAACAGCCGCGATCCCGGCGACAACCAGGCCATGGTCGAGGCCCGCCGCGACTTTCTGAACGCCGGGCATTACGCGCCGGTGGCCAAGCGTCTGGCGGAGCTGGCGGCGGGTTATGCGCCGGCGCGCTGGGTCGATATCGGTTGCGGCGAGGGTTACTACACCGCGCAGATCGCCGAAGCTTTGCCCGATGCTGACGGTTACGCGCTGGATATCTCGAAGGAAGCGGTCAAACGCGCCTGCAAACGCAATCCGGCGCTGACCTGGTTGATCGCCAGCATGGCCCGGGTGCCACTGGCTTCCGGCAGCTGCCAGTTTCTGGCCAGCGTTTTCAGTCCGCTGGACTGGGAAGAGGCCAAGCGCCTGCTCAGTGTTGGCGGCGGTCTGATGAAAGTCGGCCCGACCAGCGGCCATCTGATGGAACTGCGCGAGCGCCTGTACGACGAAGTGCGCGAATACACCGACGACAAGCATTTGGCCCTGGTGCCGGAAGGCATGGCGCTGGCGCACAGTGAAACCCTGGAATTCAAATTGACGCTGGACAAGCCCGAGGATCGCGCCAACCTGCTGGCGATGACGCCCCACGGCTGGCGCGCCAGTGCCGAGCGCCGCGCGGCGGTCATCGAACAGCCCGAGCCGTTCGTGACCACTGTCTCGATGCGCTACGATTATTTCGTTCTTCAATAACTTTTGGTCTCGGGCAACGACCCGGGGCCGGCTAAATCCGCGAATGGATTTTTCAGACCCGCAGTGAGGACATCCATGCGCCAACCGGACATCGAGATTTACCTGAAAGACGCCGACGTCGACCACAAGGCCATTTCCGCCTGGCTGGGCGCCGCCCTCGGCCCTTGCAGCGACTGGGTACAGAAAGGCCAGACCTACAAGTGCAAGGCCGGCAACATCCCGGTGACCTGGCTGCCGAAAGCCGTGGGCAAGTGGAACAGCCTGTACCTGGAAAGCGATGCGACCCCATGGGACGACGACATCGCCTGCGCCCGCGCAGCCTTTGCCGCGCTGAAAGTCGAAGTGCGCTGCGCGCCAGGCACGTGGGTCGAGGAAGAAGGTGAAGAGACGGCGGATCGCTGGATTCGCATCAGCGAAGACGGTGAAGAAGAGATCACCTGGAAAACTGCGTAAAAACCAGCAACACAATGCCAATGTTGATCGTTCCCACGCTCCGCGTGGGAATGCAGCCCGGGACGCTCCGCGTCCCAAAGCGGACGCAGAGCGTCCATTGAGGCATTCCCACGCAGAGCGTGGGAACGATCATTACAGGCCTACAACGTCTTCAGCCTGCAAGCCCTTCTGCCCTTCCACCACCGCGTATTCAACCTGCTGACCCTCGGTCAGCGAACGGTGGCCTTCGCCGCGGATCGCGCGGTAGTGCACGAACACGTCCACCCCGTCTTCGCGCTGAATGAAGCCGTAGCCCTTGGCGTCGTTGAACCACTTCACGTTGCCGGTTTCACGTGTTGCCATCTGTTCATACTCCTTTTTTATTATTGAACAGGCTTTTCGCAGGAAAGCCTTTGAGGAACGTCAGCCTGCGTCCGACGTCCATAAAAGGGCCCCGGCGACAGATCGCCGAGTATATGACAGGCGGCAAAACTCTCAACAGGAGATTACTTCGCCGCTTTTTTGCCGATTTTCCATGAATCCGGCACACTATCGACCGCCCGAGCAAACGCTCGGTTTATCCACTCACGCAGAAGCCGTATGACCCGTTCCCCGTTCCGCCGTCTTGTGTTTGGCACCTTGCGCCGACTGTTGTATCTCTGGGTTCGCTCCGAGACGATCAACCAGTCGTCGTTCACCCTCAACCTCGACCGCAGTCGTCCGGTGTTCTACGTCCTGCAAAATCCATCGCTGACTGATCTGGCGGTGGTCGACACCGAGTGCACCAAGGCCGGCCTGCCGCGTCCGGTGCTGCCGGTATCCGTGGGTTCGCTGATCGAACCGGCGGCGTTCTTCTACCTGACGCCGGACCCGGACTGGCTCGGTCGCCAGGACAAGCGCGGCGCACCACCAACCCTGACCCGACTGGTCAGCGCCCTCAGCCAGAACGCTGCCGAAGACGCGCAGATCATTCCGGTCAGCGTGTTCTGGGGCCAGTCGCCGGACAGCGAAAACAGCCCGTGGAAACTGCTGTTCGCCGACAGCTGGGCGGTCACCGGGCGTCTGCGTCGCCTGCTGAGCATCATGATTCTGGGGCGCAAGACCCGCGTGCAATTCTCCGCACCGATCCACCTGCGCGAACTGATCGAACACAACAAGGGCCACGAACGCACCGTGCGCATGGCCCAGCGGATCCTGCGGGTGCACTTCCGCAATCTGAAAGCTGCGGTGATCGGCCCGGACATTTCCCACCGCCGTAACCTGGTCAAAGGCCTGCTCAACCAGCCGCTGGTCAAGCAAGCGATCCTCGACGAAGCCGAGCGCGAAAACATCTCCCCGGAAAAAGCCAAGGCCCAGGCCCTGCGCTACGGCAACGAGATCGCCTCGGACTACACCTACACCGCGATCCGTTTTCTGGAAGTGGTGCTGAGCTGGTTCTGGAACAAGATCTACGACGGGATCAAGGTCAACCACATCGAAGGCGTGCAGAAGGTCGCCCAGGGTCACGAAGTGATCTACGTGCCGTGCCACCGCAGCCACATCGACTACCTGCTGCTTTCGTACCTGCTGTTTCGCAACGGCCTGACCCCGCCGCACATCGCCGCCGGTATCAACCTGAACATGCCGGTGATCGGCAGCCTGCTGCGTCGTGGCGGTGCGTTCTTCATGCGCCGCACGTTCAAGGGCAATCCGCTGTACACCTCAGTGTTCAACGAATACCTGCACACCCTGTTCACCAAAGGTTTCCCGGTCGAGTACTTCGTCGAAGGGGGGCGCTCGCGTACCGGGCGCATGCTGCAACCGAAAACCGGGATGCTGGCGATCACCATGCGCAGCTTCCTGCGTTCGTCGCGGATGCCGATCGTGTTCGTGCCGGTGTACATCGGTTACGAGCGCGTGCTCGAAGGCCGGACCTACCTCGGTGAATTGCGTGGCGCGAGCAAGAAGAAAGAATCGATCTTCGACATCTTCAAAGTCATCGGCGCACTCAAGCAGCGTTTCGGCCAAGTGGCGGTGAACTTCGGCGAGCCGATCAAACTCGCGGAATTCCTCGACAGCGAACAGCCGGACTGGCGCCAGCAGGAACTCGGCCCGCAGTACAAACCGGCCTGGCTCAACGAAACCACCAACCGCCTCGGCGAGAAAGTCGCGCAGCACCTGAACGAAGCCGCAGCGATCAACCCGGTCAACCTGGTGGCGCTGGCGCTGCTGTCGACCACCCGACTGGCGCTGGATGATCGAGCCATGGCGCGAGTGCTGGATCTGTACCTGGCGCTGCTGCGCAAAGTCCCGTACTCGCCGCACACCACCTTGCCGGAAGGCGATGGCCGGGCGCTGATCGAGCATGTGAAGGACATGGATCTGCTGTCCGAGCAGAACGATGCGCTGGGCAAGATTCTGTACCTGGACGAGCAGAACGCCGTCCTGATGACCTACTACCGCAACAACGTGCTGCACATCTTCGCCCTGCCGGCGCTGTTGGCGAGTTTCTTCCAGAGTGCATCGCGCATGAGCCGCGAACAGATCCTGCGCTACACCCGCGCGCTGTATCCGTACCTGCAATCGGAGCTGTTCATCCGCTGGACCCTGGACGAACTGGATGCGGTGATCGATCAGTGGCTGGACGCGTTCGTCGAACAAGGCCTGCTGCGTTTCGAGAAAGACGTTTACCTGCGCCCGGCACCGAGCTCGCGGCATTTCGTGCTGCTGACCCTGCTGTCGAAGAGCATCGCCCAGACCCTGCAACGCTTCTACATGACCGTATCGTTGCTGCTCAACGCAGGCCAGAACACCATCAGCGCCGAAGAGCTGGAAGACCTGTGCACGGTCATGGCCCAGCGCCTGTCGATCCTGCATGGCCTCAACGCCCCGGAATTCTTCGACAAGAGCCTGTTCCGCCACTTCATCCAGACCATGCTCGACCTCGACGTACTGCGTCGCGACGAAGCCGGCAAGTTGAGCTACCACGAACTGCTCGGCGAACTGGCCGAAGGTGCGGCCAAACGGGTACTGCCGGCGGAGATTCGCCTGTCGATCCGTCAGGTGGCCCTGCATCGCAGCGAAGATGCGGCCGATCAGGTCACCGCCCCTGTGCAAAGCGACTAAATTCCTACAGGCGCCAGGCTTCTTCTGGCGCCTTCGATACGGAGATCTCCGATGAAAAAACTTTCCCTGCTTGCCGCCGCCACCCTGCTCAGCGCCTGCCAGTCGACCTCACCGGCCGGCAAGGTCAGCCTCGACGGCGAAGTGTTCTACCTGCAACGCATCGCCCTGCCACCCAGTGCAACCTTGAGCGTGAGCCTGCAGGACGTATCGCTGGCCGACGCTCCGGCCGTGGTACTCGACGAACAGAAAGGCCCGGTCAAAGGCCAGGTGCCGCTGCCGTTCCACTTGAGCTACGATCCGGCCCAGGTCAAACCCGGCCACCGCTACTCGGTCAGCGCACGCATCGAAGTCAACGGCGAGCTGATGTTCATCACCACCGAAAACCATGCCGTGCAGCTTGATGGCAAGGATCCGCAGCCGCTGAAGATCCGTGTCGACGCTGCCCGCTAACCCTCTCCGAACAAGGAAGACGCCATGCTCCGCCCTACCCTTCGCTTCGCCGGCCTGTGCGCGGGCCTGATGATCTCCGCCAACGCACTGGCCCTGTCCCTCAGCGACCTGTCGCAAGGCGACGCCACCGGCGGCCTCAAGGACGCCCTGACCCAGGGCGCGCAACTGGCCGTCAAACAACTCGGCACCCCGGGCGGCTTCAGCAACAACCCGGACGTGAAGATCGAACTGCCGGGCAAACTCGGCAAAGTCGCCGGCAAGATGAAAGCCTTCGGCATGGGCGCCCAGGTCGACGAACTGGAAACCGCCATGAACAAGGCCGCGGAAACCGCCGTCACCCAGGCCCAGCCGATCCTCGTCGACGCCGTGAAGAAAATGAGCGTGGAAGACGCCAAAGGCATCCTCAGCGGCGGCAACGACTCCGCCACCCAATACCTGGACAAATCCAGCCGCGAACAGATCCGCACCAAATTCCTGCCGATCGTCAAACAGGCAACCGACAAAGTCGGCGTTGCCCAGAAATACAACGCTTTCGCAGGCCAGGCCGCGACCTTCGGCGTGGTGGATGCGAAGAGCGCCAACATCGAAAGCTACGTGACCGAACAAGCGCTCAACGGCCTGTTCGAAATGATCGGCAAACAGGAAGAAACCATCCGCAAGAACCCGGCCGCTGCTGCGACGAGTCTGGCGAAAAAAGTGTTTGGTACGCTCTAAGCCGACACGATACGGGAGTGAGCTGTCTCACTCCCGTTACTCAATCCGCCACCAGCAGATACACGTAAAAAGTACACCCACTCGCGCCCCATTTTCTTCTTCTCGAAAACCTGCAGCTCAACCAACCCGCTCAACGCCGACACCGCTGTGTTGTAGGCACAACCAAGGTGCTCCTTGACGTTCCCCGCCGTGAACTCCTTCGCCACCCCGCTTCTGGCCACCTGATAAATCGCTCGTTGCCGCTCTGTCAGCCGATCAAAAAAGCCCGAACAGGTCAGCCAGTGCTCGAAGTCTTCGCTGTACGCCACACTCTTGCGATACACATCGGTAAACCCCTCCACCGCCCGCAGAATCACCGAACACTGAAACTCGATGAAGTATGTCAAATCGAGCTCATCGGCTTCGCTGTGCAAATACGACCGCCCGTACTTCACCGGCGCGTTGCGCAGTAAAAGACTGATCGCGATATAGCGAAACGCCGAAAACTCATGCTTGAACATGAACCAGTAAAACAGCGCCCTGGCGACTCGCCCGTTGCCATCGCGAAACGGATGTTCGTAACCCAGGGCAAAGTGCAGCGTGATCGCCTTGATCAGCGGATGCAGGTAGTTTTTTTGCCGAGGTGAACCCTGTGGTTGATTGATCCACTGCGAGAGCAAATCCAGTCGCCTCACCAGTCCGGCCACAGGCGGTGGCGAGTGCACGGTATTCCCTTCGCCGTCCTGCACCACCACTTCATCGTTGGTCCTGAAAAGCCCCGGGTCGTACTGCTCGTCATCAATGCCCTCGACACCAACTCGATGAATTGACGCTATCAACTCCACGCTCAATGGCTCGTAACGTTTTTCCCAGGCGAAATTCATCATCCGGTAATTTCCCATGACCATCCGCTCATCCGGCGTACGCGGCTGACGCCGCTGCTTGAGCATGTCTTTGGCAACTCGAGTGGTGGTCGCGGCGCCCTCCAACTGACTGCTGCTGATCGCCTCATCCTCGATCAGATCGTTAAGCAAATAACTGAAATGCGCCCGCTCGCCTATCTGGCTGGTCATGTACTCCAGCGACGCCGTCGTGGTTTGCCGATCAACCACTGAAAGGGCCTTCTGCGCGGTGGGTGTCGGCACAAACTTCCCCCACTGCGCCGGCTCCCCCAAAGGCAGAAGCTGTATGTACTGAGCGACCCGCGCCTTCTTGACCAACGCCCAACACAAACGCGAATCCAACCCGCTGGCCCAGCGATACCGCAAATCCTCGAACGGCAGATACCGCCCCTGATCATCCAGCGGCTTGAGCAACGCAAGATAATCCGCCAGACGCTGCTTGTGAGGCGCGCGCATCAACAACTCAAAGACCGGATCGGCCCGACCTTTCAATACCGGCGGTTTCTTCATCAACGCTGACTCAAACAAGGCTGAAAAACAGCCTCGAGTACAGCACCGCCAACACAGCGACTCAATATCGGAGCCGTCTGAAAAACATGTAGGAGAGAACACCCCCTCCTACACCAAAACCAACAATCAGTATCGGCCAACAAAAACCACGATGAGCGTTAGCTCGAGTAACGCTTCTGACGTGCCGGCCCCTTCGGCCGGCTGAGTGGAGGGATTTATCCGGGGGTAGGCGCGTAGCGCCGTTCGACGAAGTCGAACACATCGAGAGGAGGTGCAGCGAAGCAAACCGGAGGCGATGCCCCCGGATGAATCCCGGAACGAAGGAACCCCGAGCCCCAGCGAGGGGCCGAACGCCGGGGCCCAGACCTTTGGTTCCTTTGGGGCGTTTGCCAAAGGGACTCGCCGTAAGGGCGAAACCGCCAGCGGCAGCACCCGAAGAAACGGATATTCACAAAGAACCCCCAGAGCATGGTCGGCCCAAAGGCCGCCACGCTCAAACAGCCTCAAGCCTCCTTGCGAACCCTGAACCAAGCCGCATACAACGCCGGCAAAAACAAAAGCGTCAAAGCAGTAGCCACAATCAACCCCCCCATAATCGCCACCGCCATCGGCCCAAAAAACACACTGCGTGAAAGCGGAATCATCGCCAACACCGCCGCCAAAGCCGTCAACACAATCGGCCGGAACCGCCGCACGGTCGCCTCGATAATCGCCTGCCAGGGCCTGAGCCCTGCCGCAATATCCTGCTCGATCTGGTCCACCAGAATCACCGAGTTACGCATGATCATCCCCGACAGCGCGATCGTCCCGAGCATCGCCACAAACCCGAACGGCTGACGGAACACCAGCAGAAACAGCGTCACCCCGATCAACCCCAGCGGCGCCGTCAGAAACACCATCGCCGTGCGTGAGAAACTGCGCAGCTGCACCATCAGCAACGTCAGCACCACGACAATGAACATCGGCACGCCGGCGTTCACCGACTTCTGCCCACGCTCCGAATCTTCCACCGTACCGCCGACATCCAGCAGATAGCCGTCCGGCAATTCGGCGCGGATCGGATCAAGTGTCGGCATGATCTGCTTCACCAGCGTCGCCGGTTGCTCCTTGCCGTAAATGTCCGCGCGCACGGTCACGTTCGGGAGGCGATTGCGGTGCCAGATGATGCCTTCCTCGAAGCCATATTCCAGCGTGGCAATCTGCGACAGCGCGACGCTGCGACCGTTGTCGGTCGGCACCGCCAGACTCGGCAGCAACGACAGTTCGGTGCGCTCGTGCACGGTGCCGCGCAGGAGGATTTCGATCAGTTCGTTATCCTCGCGGTACTGGCTGACGCTGGAACCGGTCAGCGAACTCTGGAGGAATTTCGCCAGATTCGCCGTGCTCACACCCAACGCTCGGGCGCGATCCTGATCGATGTTCAGGTACACAACCTTGCTCGGCTCTTCCCAGTCCAGATGCACGTTCACCACATGCGGGTTCTCGCGCACTTTGGCTGCGACTTTCCGGGCCAGTGCACGGACTTCCTCGATGTGCTCGCCGGTGACGCGGAACTGCACCGGGTAACCGACCGGCGGGCCGTTTTCCAGGCGCGTGACCCGCGAGCGCAGGGACGGGAACTGCTCGTTCAACGTGTCGATCAGCCACGTGCGCAGCGCTTCGCGCTCCTCGATGGTTTTCGCCAACACGACGAACTGGGCGAAGCTCGCCGCCGGCAGTTGTTGATCCAACGGCAGGTAGAAACGTGGCGAACCGGTGCCGACGTAAGCGACATAGTTGTCGATGCCGGCGTGATCCTTGAGCATCGCTTCCAGGCGTTTGACCTCACCCGTGGTATTGGCCAGCGAGGCGCCTTCGGCAAGCTTCAGATCGACCATCAATTCCAGTCGCCCGGAAGCCGGGAAGAACTGTTGCGGTACGAACCGGAACAACGCCACCGACGCCACGAACAGCAGCACGGTGAGCACGATCACGGTTTTGCGCCGACGTACGCACCACTCCACCAGACGCCGTACTCGTTGGTAGAACGGCGTTCCATAAGGATCAGTCTGACCGTCAGCCGTACCGTGTTTGGCTGCGTGAATCTTCGCCAGATCCGGCAGGAGCTTTTCCCCCAGATACGGCACGAACACCACGGCCGCTACCCAGGACGCGAGCAAGGCGATGGTCACCACCTGGAAGATCGAGCGGGTGTATTCGCCGGTGCCGGACTGCGCCGTGGCAATCGGCAGAAAGCCTGCGGCAGTGATCAGCGTACCGGTGAGCATCGGGAATGCGGTGCTGGTCCAGGCATAACTGGCGGCCTTGATCCGGTCGAAACCCTGCTCCATTTTGATCGCCATCATTTCCACGGCGATGATCGCGTCGTCCACCAGCAAGCCCAGCGCCAGCACCAGCGCGCCGAGGGAGATCTTGTGCAGGCCGATGCCGAGGTAATACATGCAGGCGAAGGTCATCGCCAGCACCAATGGAATGGTCAGCGCCACCACCATGCCGGTGCGCACGCCGAGGGAGAAGAAGCTCACCAGCAACACGATGGCCAACGCTTCGACCAGCACCTGGACGAACTCGCCCACGCCGGTTTTCACTGCGGCGGGCTGGTCGGAGACTTTGCGCAACTGCATGCCGGCCGGCAGGTTTTTCTGAATGCGGGCGAACTCGATTTCCAGAGCCTTGCCCAGCACCAGAATGTCGCCGCCGTCCTTCATCGCCACCGCAAGACCGATGGCGTCTTCGGCCATGAAGCGCATGCGCGGCGCCGGAGGATCGTTGAAACCGCGCCGCACGTCGGCGACATCGGAGATGCGGAACGTACGATCACCGACCCGGATCGGGAAGTTCTTGATCTCGTCGACTGTCTGAAAATTCCCCGAGACCCGTAGCTGCAATCGCTCACTGCCGGTTTCGAAGAAGCCGGCGGTGGACACGGCGTTCTGTTCCTCCAACGCCTGCTGCACGGCTGCCAGCGGCAAGCCGAGGGTGGCGAGTTTGACGTTGGACAATTCGACCCAGATCTTCTCGTCCTGCAAACCGAGCAGGTCGACCTTGCCCACATCCTTGACCCGTTGCAGCTGGATCTGGATGCGGTCGGCGTAATCCTTGAGCACCGCGTAGTCGAAGCCGTCACCGGTCAGCGCATAGATGTTGCCGAAGGTGGTGCCGAACTCATCGTTGAAAAATGGCCCCTGAATCCCCGGCGGCAGGGTCTGGCGAATGTCGCTGACCTTCTTGCGCACCTGATACCAGAGGTCCGGAATCTCCACCGAATGCATGGAGTCGCGGGCGATGAACGTGACCTGGGATTCACCGGGGCGCGAGAACGAAACAATCCGCTCGTACTCGCCGGTTTCCATCAGCTTCTTTTCAATGCGCTCGGTGACCTGACGCGAGACTTCCTGCGCCGTGGCGCCCGGCCAGCGGGTCTGGATGACCATCGCCTTGAAGGTGAACGGCGGGTCTTCACTCTGGCCGAGCTTGGTGTAGGACAAGGCGCCGACGATCGCCAGCAAAAGCATCAGGAACAGTACGATCTGGCGATTGCGCAGCGCCCAGGCGGAAAGATTGAAACCCATCGGGGATTACTCCTTGTCCGCCAGATTGACCACGCGGTTGGAGCGATCCACCGGACGCACCTGCTGCCCTTCCAGCAGCACGTGAACGCCGGCGGCGACCACCCAGTCGCTGGCGTTCAGGCCTTCGAGCACCGGCACGGTTTTCTCACCGAACGGGCCGGTGCGCACCGGGGTCTTTTTCAACGTGTTGTTGGCGCTGACGACCCAGACGTAAGTCGCGCCGTTTTCGGCCGTCAGCGCCGAGAGCGGCACCGACAGCGGGATGACATCTGCGGTCTGCACGAAGACCCGCGCGCTCTGGCCCAGTTCTGCCGGGACCTTGCCGGAGGTGAATGAAATGCGTGCGGCGAAGGTGCGGGATTTCGGATCGGCGGCCGGCGACAGCTCGCGGATCTGCCCGGCGAAGCGCTGGTTCTGTTGCGTCCACAGCTCCACCGAGACCGGCTGACCGACCTTGAAGCGGCCGAAACTCTGCTCCGGCAGGCTGATCAGCACTTCCCGCTCGCCGTCAGTGGCGAGGGTGAAAACGGTTTGCCCGGCGGCGACCACTTGCCCGACTTCCACCGAACGCTTGGCCACCACGCCATCCTGGGGTGCACGCAGCACGGCGTAACTGGCCTGATTGGTCGAGACGTTGAATTCGGCTTTGATCTGTTTGAGGCGGGCTTCGCCGGAGCGGTAGAGGTTCTCGGCATTGTCGTAGGCCGAGCGGCTGACCATCTGCCGTTCCATCAGGGTCTTGTAGCGGTCACGCTCGGCGCGCACCAGATTCAGGTTGGCTTCGGCGGCCGCGACCTGGGCCCGGGTCGCTTCCAGTTGCAGGCGTACATCCTGCGGATCGAGTTCGGCGAGTGGTTGATCGGCCTTCACGCGCTGGCCTTCCTCGACCAGTCGTCGGCTGACTTTGCCGCCGATGCGGAACGCCAGATCGGGTTCGTAGCGGGCGCGAACCTCGCCCGGATAACTTTCCATCGCCTGCGCCGAAGGCTCTGGCTGCACCACCATGGCCGGTCGCACGCTGACTTGCGTCACCTCTTCCTTGCCACATGCCGACAATAAAAACGCCAGACTGACTGGCACCGCAAAGGACAACGCATGGCGGAACATGGTGAAGGACCTTTCGCTAAGGAGGCTTGGAATAATTATACTGGCCGGTATGTTATTAATAGCAAACTCACCAGTCCAGTATTAAAAGCGAAGAATGTCGAACAATCTTTCCACTCCAAACGGCCCGGGCCGACCGAAGGATCCGGCCAAACGCCAGGCGATTCTCGAGGCGGCGAAAATCCTGTTCCTGAGTCATGGCTATGCCAACACCAGCATGGACGCGGTGGCCGCCGAGGCCGGGGTGTCGAAGCTGACGGTCTACAGCCATTTCAACGACAAGGAGACGCTGTTCTCCGCCGCCGTGGTGGCCAAATGCGAGGAGCAATTGCCGCCGCTGTTCTTCGAATTGCCGGACGGCATCGCGGTGGAAAATGTGTTGCTGAACATTGCGCGAGGGTTTCACCACCTGATCAACAGCGATGAATCGGTGAACCTGCATCGTTTGATCATGGCGCTGGGCAGTCAGGATCCGAAGCTGTCGCTGATCTTCTTCGAGGCCGGCCCGCAGCGCATGGTGCAGGGGATGGAACGGTTGCTGCGGCGGATTCACGAAACCGGCGTGCTGAGCATCGATAACCCGCACAACGCCGCCGAGCACTTCTTTTGCCTGATCAAGGGCGCGGGGAATTTCCGCCTGTTGTACGGCTGCGGTGAACCGCTGACCGACGAGGCGGCGGAAAGTCATGTGCAGGAAGTGGTCGGGCTGTTCATGCGGGCCTTTCGACCCTGAAAACAAAAATCCCACGCCATGCGTGGGATTTTCTTATGCGACGGCTCAGGCCTTGAGCGCTTTCTTCGGGTAGATGTCATAACGGCTGGATTTGCCATCCAGCGCATGACTCGGTTTCGGCCCTTCGATGCACGGCGCCTTGCGCGGGCGCTTGACCACCACCCGGTGCGTGGCCAGTGCCAACGCCGCTTCCAGCAACGCCGGTGCATCCGGATCATCGCCTACCAGCGGGCGGAACAGGCGCATCTCCTTCTTCACCAGCGCGGTTTTCTCACGATGCGGGAACATCGGATCGAGGTAGATCACCTGCGGCGGCTCGCCCTCCCAGTTGCGCATCACGTCGATGGAGTTGCCCTTGAGCAGCTTCATCCGCGCCACGATCGGCGCCACATCGAAGTCTTCCGCCGCACGGGCCAGACCATCCTCCAGCAAGGCGCCGATCAATGGCTGGCGCTCGATCAGGCTCATCTCGCAGCCGAGACTGGCCAGCACGAACGCATCTTTCCCGAGCCCCGCCGTCGCATCCAGCACCCGAGGACGCACGCCCTGGGCGATGCCGACCGCCTTGGCGATCATCTGCCCGCTGCCGCCGCCGTACAACCGGCGATGGGCCGCGCCACCTTCGACGAAGTCGACCCGCACCGGCCCCGGCGCATCCGGCCCCAGCTGTTGCAGCTGCAAACCCTGCTCGCCGACCTGCAGGGCAAACTCGCCGTCAGCCACCTGCAACGGCAGGTTCAGGCGCTGCGCCCACTGCTCGGCCTGCGCTTCGAACGTCGGGCCGAGGGCCTCGACATGGATGCGGCAGGCCGCGGGTTGCTCAATCATGGAAAACACGCTCAAAAAAGTTAAGGATCGGCAAAATCCGCCGATAACCCAATCAACGCGCATTTTGCCAGAGCTGAGCGTCAACCGAAAAAAATGTCAGGCATTCTTCCCACATCGATTGGCTACATTTCGCCCACAGGCGACTTCAGCCGTCATAACACTCAAGCATTGGGCGGCGTCAGCCACCTGTGGCAGGATTTCTTTGCCCAGGCACTGGCCGAACAATCGAGTGATGTGGTGCCGGCCTGCGGCACTTTCCCGCCGGTTGATCTGGAAAGTCCTGAAGAACCGACCGTCGGCAGCGAACTGCACGCGCACATCATCAGCCAGCGTGAATGCGATGTGGTGGAAACCGAGGTGCGTCCGCCGGAGCCGCTGTTCCTGCCGATCGCCGAAATCGACATGACACTGGCCGAGCCGTACCCTCCGTTCCCGGCAGAAGAAATCAAGACTCAGCAAAAGCAGCAGGATTTCGACAGCAGCTGGGTTCGTCCTGTCGTGATCAACAACGGCCAGCCGATTCCGGAACCGGGCCCTGCCCCGCAGAAAAAACCGCTGTACCTGCCGATTGCCGAGTTCGACCTGGACCTGCTGCAGCCTTACCCGCCATTCCCGCCGGAAGAAATCGTCGAGCAGCAGAAAGCCCTGGACTTCGATAACGGCTGGGTGCGCCCAATCGTTCAGCAGAACCTGCGCATCGCCGCCTGATCCCTCAGCGACACACGCTCCAGCGCCCGACATCGACATGAAAGTGATTGCGATGGGCTGTGTTGTAGTCCGGACTCAACACCACACTGAACGCCTCGCAGGCGCCATCGCGCACCTGACGTAGAAACTGCGCGTCCTGATTTTGCTTCGGCCAGTCCTTGAGCACGCTGATCGCACGACCATCCGCCAGGCGGAAGCCGGCGATGTCCAGCGCATCGGCACTGGCATGGCGGCTGAGCGCGCCGTTCTCACGGTTGTAGACATTGCGGCAGGCGAAGCTGCCGAGGTGATCGACCCGCGCCACTGACTGTCCGTAGGCCTGCTGCGCCGCCGGTTGCAGCGTGTGGTGCTCGAACATCGCAAACGCCACGGCCAACGGGCAACTGGCGAGAAAGCTGCTGCTGAGCCCCACCCCGCCACCCTGCACGCGCAAGGCGCCGATCAACGGGCATTTGGCATCGGGGCTGTCGGCCTGTGGCGAAACCCGCAGGCCGGAGCTGCCCAATGCCTGCTCGCACAAGGCCGGATCGCTGCGCAGGCGCATCAACTTGTAGCCCGTGAGCCAGTTGGGCGTCGCCTGCACGTCCAGCGGCGCCCACGGGTTCCACTGCGGCGGCACATCGAGCCAACCGCGCCAGACGCCGATCAGCCCGCCACCAATGATCAGCAGCCCCGCCAACAGCAGCCAGCGCCCCATGCTCATCCCTTGAAGAATTGATTGGCCTTGGCGTACGGCATCGAACGAGAGGTAAAGGTGAACGTGCCGGACTGCTGGATTTCTTCAGCCGCGCGGAAAAACTCGCCGAACGCCGCCAGTGCCAGCGCCGAACCGGTGCTGATCCGCTTCACGCCCATTTCTTCGAGCTGCTGCACGGTCAGTTTCAAGCCGCCGGACATCAACACATTGACCGGTTTCGGCGCCACCGCGCGCACCACCGCCAGAACTTCTTCGGCGGTGCGCAGGCCCGGCGCGTACAGCACGTCGGCGCCGGCTTCGGCAAAGGCCTGCAAGCGGCGGATGGTGTCGTTGATATCGGGATTGCCGTGCAGGTAGTTTTCCGCACGGGCCGTCAGCATGAAGGGAAACGGCAAGGTGCGCACCGCAGCGACAGCGGCTTCGATCCGCGCCACCGCGTGTTCGAAGCAGTAGATCGGCGAGTCTTCCCGGCCGGTGGCATCTTCGATCGAGCCGCCCACGGCGCCCGCCTCGGCTGCGCGGATCAGACTCTGCGCCGATTCGGCCGGGGCGTCGGCGAAGCCGTTTTCCAGATCCACCGCCACCGGTAGATCGGTGGCCGCAACAATCGCCCGGACATTGGCCAGCGTATCGTCGAGACTCAGGCCGCCATCGGGCTTGCCCTGGGAGAACGCATAACCGGCGCTGGTGGTCGCCAGCGCCTGATAGCCGAGACTGGCGAGCATCTTCGCGGAACCGGCATCCCATGGATTGGGAATAACGAAAATCCCGGGGCGTTCGTGCAGCGCTTTGAAAGTTTCGGCTTTACGGGCTTGAGCGTCCATCGGCAGGCTCCTGGGCAGGAAAAGAATCCGCCTCAGAGCAGGCCAAGTTGCTCGGCGGCGGGTTCTCTGTATAGCTCAGGCAAAGGTCGCAGGCCAGGCAAACGTTGCATCAGTTGTGCGTGAAAACGTTGCGCCAGCTTCGCCGCGAGGAGGTTGTCGGCGGTGTGCAGGAAGATGTACGGCGTGCGGCCCTCTTCGATCCACTCGGCGATTTTCGCCACCCACGGCACCAGGAACGGATCGTTGGCCTCAAGTTCCGGATGGCCGATGAAGCGCACCTGCGGGAGTTGCGTGAACGCTGCCGGACGCGTCGGTACGCGGGGCTTTTTCGATTGGGCGTGGATCACCGACGACTCGGTGGACAGGCAACTGAACAAGGCGCGCGGATCGAGACAGATGCGCTCCACGCCACGATCCAGCAACAGCCGGTTGAGCAGACGCTCACTCTCACCCTTGGCGAAAAACTGTTCGTGCCGCACTTCCACCGCCAGCGGACAATCCAGCGCATCGATGAACGCGGCGAGCTCCGGCAAGCGATGCGGTGTGAAGCTTTTCGACAGTTGCAGCCACATTGGCGAGACACGCTCACCGAGCGGCTTGAGCAACTGGAGGAAGGTTTCGGCGGCGGTCAGTTGATCGCGCAAGTCGCCGCTGTGGCTGATGTCACCGGGGAACTTGGCGGTGAAACGAAAGTGCTCCGGCATCACCTCGGCCCAGCGCTGCACGGTGGCCGGCGACGGGCTGGCGTAGAAGGTCGTGTTGCCTTCAACAGCGTTGAATACTTGGGAATAGAGTCCGAGGAAATCCGAGGTCCTGGCGTCTACCGGATACAGATACTCGCGCCAGGCGTTTTCGCTCCAGGACGGGCAACCAAGGTAGTAAGGCAGATCCATCAGATGTACAGATCGAGGCCCAGCACGTCTGCATCCCAATCGACAAAACCGGCGGTGCTCAGGTAGCTGGCCAGGGCCATGGCCACGCTTTTCTTCATCGCGCGGTGATAAATCATGTCTTGTTGGCGGGCGGGCAGATTGCTCAGGCGTTGCGCGGTGGCTTTGGCGGCACGGGCAGCCAATTGCTCTTCGGTCGGGAATTCCAGCTCGCCGTCGATATCGTCGACGGACTCATCCAGCGCCGGATTGCCTTTGCGAGGCTTGCGCTTGATGGGGTAGGAATGAGTGGAAACGCCGTCTATACGCATAAAGTCATGCTCGGTATCGATGATGGCAATTTAGCGGCACCTGACCGACTTAGCAAATCGCCGAGTGATAACTAGAACACATAAAAGACAAAAGGTTTAAAGCGCGGGGTTAGAAACGGACGATTGGCTTTGTTGAGGCAATCACTGAACTTGTGGGAGCGAGCTTGCTCGCGAAAACATGGATATGGTCACCATTGATGGTGACTGACCCACCGCATTCGCGAGCAAGCTCGCTCCCACAGGATCTCACATGGATCAGCGGGCTTTCGGGGTGGCGACTTTGTCGCGCAGATAAACCGGCTGGGCGTCGTCTGCCGGAATCGCCTCACCGCGTTCCCAGGCAAATCGCGCCAAGGTCAGCAAGTCTTCGGCATGGGGCAGCATGCCGGCATCGGAACCGCTCAGGTTTACAGCGATGCGCTCGCCATAACCCCAGCCGGTGCCGGCACCGAACCAGTCACCCGAAGCATCGTCCGGCAATGCGGCGACTTCCGGCGGCAGCACCGCCTCGGCGCCGACCAGACGCATCTCCCCGGCCGTCTCGCGGTAGCAGCCCCAATACACCTCATCCATCCGCGCATCGATGGCAGCCGCGACCTGGCTCACGCCATGCTCGCGATAAGCCCGTTGCGCCAGCACGGCCAGGTTCGACACCGGCAACACCGGGCGATCCAGTGCAAAGGCCAGGCCCTGCACCACTCCGATGGCAATCCGCACGCCGGTGAAAGCGCCCGGGCCACGGCCGAAAGCGATGGCGTCCACCGCTTGCAGGGTGGTGCCGGCGTCGGCCAGCAGTTGCTGGATCATCGGCAGCAGTTTCTGCGCATGCAGGCGCGGGATCACCTCGTAATGGCTCGTGACCTTGCCGTCATGCAGCAAGGCAACGGAGCAAGCTTCAGTCGCGGTGTCCAGGGCCAGCAAGGTGCTCATCGATGTGTCCGTAAATCAGGTGGGGAAAAAGTGCGCCAGTATAAACAACTACGGCCCGCAAGCGGGCCGTGGATGATGCAGCGGATCAGGTTTTTCAGCTCAGCGCTTCAAGCACCTTGGCGGTGATCGCTTCAACCGAACCGACGCCAGGGATATGGCTGTACTTCGGCTTGCCACCGTTTTTTGCGGACAGGTTCTGGTAGAACTCCACCAGCGGCTTGGTCTGCGAATGGTAGACCGACAGGCGATGACGCACGGTTTCTTCGGTGTCGTCCTTGCGCTGTACCAGCTCTTCGCCGGTGATGTCGTCTTTGCCGGCCAGTTTCGGCGGGTTGTAGACGATGTGGTAAACGCGGCCGCTGGCCTCGTGAACGCGACGACCGGCGATACGCTGAACGATTTCTTCGTCTTCAACGGCGATTTCGACCACGGCGTCCAGCTCGACACCGGCAGTCACCAGCGCTTCAGCCTGAGGAATGGTGCGCGGGAAGCCATCGAACAGGAAACCGTTGGCGCAGTCAGCCTGAGCGATACGGTCCTTGACCAGCGCGATGATCAGGTCATCCGACACCAGGCCGCCGGCATCCATGATGCTCTTGGCCTTGATGCCCAGCTCGGTGCCGGCCTTGACCGCAGCACGCAGCATGTCGCCGGTGGAGATTTGCGGAATGCCGAATTTCTCGGTGATGAACTTAGCCTGAGTACCTTTACCGGCCCCGGGAGCTCCCAGCAGAATGACGCGCATCGATGTGCTCCTCAATTTTTTATATAAAAAACAACGGATTCGCCTCGTGGGGCCAATCTCATAAAACGGGTCGTGGCCGCCCAAACGGCCAAAGGCTGATCAAGATACACAGCAGGCTGCGCCCACACAAGACGCCAAAAGTCGGAGAAACCGGCGCCCGCCGCGACCTTGCGACGCGGTTCCCCAAGTCGCAACCCCATCATTAACTGTCGCCTGACCGCATTTTTCCCACGGCCAATAAACGGCACCCGAGGTTCGCCCGGGGTGCCCCGCCCCACGCAGAAAACCTTAGCCGGTATTTCGCAAACCGGCGGCAATCCCCGCCACAGACACCAGCAACGCCTGTTCCACCGGGCTGCCCTGCTCGACATTCTGCTGCCGTGAACGCGCCAGCAACTCGGCCTGCAATAGATGCAGCGGGTCGAGGTAGGTGTTGCGCAGGCGGATGAATTCCAGGGTGTCTGGGCTATGTGCCAGTAGCTGCGACTGACCGGTCAGGCCGAGGACAACGGAACAGGCCTGCGACAATAGGTCGCGTAAGTGCGCACCCAACGGCAGCAACTCCGGCTCCACCAGACGCTCGTCGTAGGACTGCGCGATATCGGCGTCGGCCTTGGCCAGCACCATCTCCAGCATGTCGATGCGCGTGCGGAAGAACGGCCACTGCTCGCGCATCTGCCCGAGCAATTCGCCTTCGCCGCGTTCCAGCGCTTTGCTCAACGCGG
Organism: Pseudomonas sp. B21-021; assembly: GCF_024749205.1. Taxonomy (NCBI): domain Bacteria; kingdom Pseudomonadati; phylum Pseudomonadota; class Gammaproteobacteria; order Pseudomonadales; family Pseudomonadaceae; genus Pseudomonas; species Pseudomonas sp. B21-021. Next base: position 1,264,790 of record NZ_CP087192.1, on the reverse strand, counting down.
TTTCCCAGCCGAGCCAGGCCGGCAGCATCAGGCGAGTCTGGGTCCAGCCGAAGATCCACGGAATTGCCCGCAGGCTCTCGATGCCCCCCGCACGGCGCTTGGCCGGACGGCTGCCCAATGGCAAGCGGCCCAACTCCTGCTCCGGCGTCGACTGGCGGAAATACTCGACGAACTGCGGATTTTCCCGCACCACCGCACGGTAAGCGGCGACACCGTCGGCGGCCAGTTCATCCATCAGATGCCGCCATTCAGGCGTCGGTGGCGGCGGTGGCAACAGGGTCGCTTCGAGCACGGCAGCCAGATACAGATTGAGGTTTTGTTCAGCGATGTCCGGCAGGCCGAATTTGAATCGAATCATTTCCCCCTGCTCGGTGGTGCGGAAACGTCCGGCCACCGACCCCGGCGGCTGCGACAGAATCGCCGCGTGCGCCGGGCCGCCGCCACGGCCCACGGTGCCACCGCGACCGTGGAACAGCAGCAGTTCGACTTGCTGCTCGCGGCAGATTTCCACCAGCCGTTCCTGCGCCCGGTATTGCGCCCAGGCCGCCGCCGTGGTGCCGGCGTCCTTGGCCGAGTCGGAATAGCCGATCATCACTTCCTGCGGGCCTTGCAGCCGCGCGCGGTAACCCGGCAGCAGCAACAGACGTTCGATCACAGGTCCTGCGTTGTCGAGGTCGGCGAGGGTTTCGAACAGCGGCACCACGCGCATCGGCCGCAGTACGCCGGATTCCTTGAGCAGCAACTGCACCGCGAGCACATCGGAAGCGGCACCCGCCATGGAGATCACGTAGGAGCCCAGCGAAGCGCCCGGCGCGGCGGCGATTTCCTTGCAGGTGGCGAGCACTTCGGCGGTATCGGCCGAGGGTTTGAAATGCGCCGGCAGCAACGGCCGACGGTTTTGCAGTTCGCGAGTCAGGAAGCTGATGCGCTGTTCTTCGTCCCATTCCTCGTATTTGCCGAGGCCGAGGTAATCGGTGATTTCGGTCATGGCCGCGCTGTGGCGGGACGAATCCTGACGCACATCAAGGCGCACCAGGAACAGCCCGAACGTCACGGCCCGACGCAGGCAATCGAGCAACGGCCCATCGGCGATCACGCCCATGCCGCATTCGTGCAGCGAGTTGAAACACAGCTCCAGCGGATCGAGCAGGTCGCGATTGTTGTGCAGCACATCCGCCGGGGCCGGCGTAGTAGCGGTCAGCGACGCATGGGCCCAGTTACGCGTGGCGCGCAGGCGTTCGCGCAATTGCTTGAGCACCGCACGATACGGCTCGGCACTGTCGCCGGCCCGAGCCTTGAGCGCTTCGCTGGCCTGCTGCATCGACAGTTCGGCCGCCAGGTGATCGACGTCACGCAGGTACAGATCCGCCGCCATCCAGCGCGCCAGCAACAGCACTTCGCGGGTCACGGCAGCTGTCACATTCGGGTTGCCGTCACGGTCGCCGCCCATCCACGAAGCGAAGCGGATCGGCGCAGCTTCCAGTGGCAAGCGCAAACCGGTGGCCGCAAACAGCGCCTGATCGGCCTTGCGCATATGATTGGGAATCGCCTGCCACAGCGAGTGTTCGATCACCGCAAAACCCCACTTGGCTTCGTCCACCGGAGTCGGCCGGGTGCGGCGGATTTCTTCGGTGTGCCAGGCTTCGGCGATCAAACGTTGCAGGGTGTTGTGGATCTGCTCGCGTTCGGCCGTGGTCAAGTCGCGATGATCCTGGGCTGCCAGTTGCGCGGCAATCGCGTCGTACTTCTGGATCAGTGTGCGGCGGGCTACTTCGGTCGGGTGCGCGGTCAGTACCAGTTCGATTTCCAGCCGCGCCAATTGCCGGGCCAGGGATTCGGCGCTGTGCCCTTCGTTGCGCAGGCGGGCGAGCAGTTCCGGCAGCACGCGGGATTCGAACGGCGCGGCCTGGGTCTCTTCCCGGCGGTGGATGAGCTGGTACTGCTCGGCGATGTTCGCCAGATTGAGAAACTGGTTGAAGGCCCGCGCCACCGGCAGCAGTTCGTCTTCGCTCAATTGATTGAGGCTGGCGCTGAGTTCGGCGTCCATCGAGCCGCGCCGGTCGGCCTTGGCGCCCTTGCGAATCTGCTCGATCTTGTCGAGAAACGCCTCGCCGTACTGGTCACGAATGGTGTTGCCCAACAGTTCACCGAGCAGGTGAACGTCTTCGCGCAAGCGTGCATCAATATCGGTCATCAGCATCTCTCCAGCAGTAATCGGTGACGGATCGCAAGTGAGTGGATGAACAGAGAGTGCCGCTCCGGGACGCTTCTTACAAGCAGACGACGAAGGGACTTTAAACCTTGAGGGTTGAAGCTAGTCTCAAGTGTAAGCCCCACAACGGCTTGCCGCCGGCTGACGCCGGACACTCACCAAGACCTGCCATGAGCAGGTGCGACATGAGGTTTTTATGAAAATCCGTGAACTCGCCCAGCATTGGGAAGAAACCGCCAAGGGTCGCCTGACCGATACCGGCTACACGATTCATCTGGATGTGGAAGCTGCCGCACGGCTGGCGGCGATCGCCGAGATGTACCCCAAACGTCACGCCGAAGAATTGCTCGGTGAGTTGATCGGCGCCGCCCTCGAAGAGTTCGAAGCGAGCCTGCCGTATGTGAAAGGTTCGACCGTGGTCGCCACCGACGAGGAAGGCGATCCGCTGTATGAGGATGTCGGCCCGACCCCGCGTTTTCTCGCGTTGTCGCGGCGTCATCTGCACGACTTGTCGGCGGCTGCCGGCAAGCAGAAACACTGACACAACAAAAATCGAAACGTGGGAGCGAGCTTGCTCGCGAAAGCGGTATGTCAGGCACTGTAGTGGTGACTGATCCATCGCTATCGCGAGCAAGCTCGCTCCCACATTGACTGTGTTCAGACTCAAAAAACGCACGCTTTATTACCCCGCGATTACCCCGCGCGTACCACTCTCCCCCGTCAAAGTTCCCGGTTTAGAGCCTTGTCCAATTGGTCAGAATATTTTTTGGCGATGAGCCATCTTTTCTGAACTTTTGAAAAACGCCTTCGGTCGGAACAGGTAACCACGCCTGGAACGAGCGTTTCAAAACGCACTTGCACATGACGGTTGCGGCTCCGCTACCAGGATGGATTTCGAAGCTTTCAAGGAGTTAACCAATGGAGTTGAAGACCATGAAGACCCAAACCTCGTTCTCCCACCTGCGCGGTCTGAAACTGGCCGCTCTCGCCATCGGCACCAGCTTCGTGCTGGCCGGTTGCGCCGGCAATCCACCGACCGAGCAGTACGCCGTGACTCAATCGGCGGTCAACAGCGCGGTCAGCGCCGGCGGTACCGAATTCGCCGCCGTCGAGATGAAGCAAGCGCAGGACAAACTCAAACAAGCCGAAATCGCCATGCACGACAAGAAGTATGACGAGGCTCGCACATTGTCCGAACAGGCCGAGTGGGACGCCCGCGTCGCTGAACGCAAGGCTCAAGCGATGAAAGCCGAACAAGCGGTGAAGGATTCCCAGAAAGGTGTTCAGGAACTGCGTCAGGAAAGTCAGCGCACCGTGCAGTAAGCGCGCATCCCGACCGCAAGGCTGAAACTCTTATCGATAGAAAGGACGAACGATTATGCGTAAACAACTGATGATCCCCGCTCTCCTGGCCGCAAGCGTTGCCCTGGCTGCCTGCTCGACGCCGCCGAACCCGAACCTGGAACAGGCACGCACCAACTACGCCGGCCTGCAAGCCAACCCGCAGGCTAGCAAAGTGGCAGCGCTGGAAACCAAGGATGCCAGTGATTACCTGGACAAGGCCGACAAGGCTTATCTGGACAAGGAAGACCAGCACAAGGTCGACCAACTGGCCTATCTGACCAACCAGCGCGTGGAAGTGGCCAAGCAGACCATCGCCCTGCGTACCGCTGAAGCCAATCTGAAGAACGCCGCCGCCCAACGTGCCCAGGCCCGTCTGGACGCTCGCGATCAGCAGATCAAGCAGCTGCAGGACAGCCTCAACGCCAAGCAGACCGATCGCGGTACTTTGGTGACCTTCGGTGACGTGCTGTTCGCCACCAACAAGGCCGACCTGAAATCCAGCGGTCTGGTGAACATCAACAAACTGGCGCAGTTCCTCCAGGAAAACCCTGATCGCAAAGTGATCGTCGAGGGCTACACCGACAGCACCGGCACCGCGAACTACAACCAGTCGCTGTCCGAGCGTCGCGCGACTTCGGTGCAGGTTGCACTGATCAAGATGGGCGTCGATCCGTCGCGCATCGTTGCCCAGGGTTACGGCAAGGAATACCCGGTAGCGGATAACACCTCCGTCTCGGGCCGTGCCATGAACCGTCGGGTGGAAGTGACCATTTCCAACGACAACCAGCCAGTGGTACCGCGTTCGGCCGTGAGCTCGACCACGCACTGATTCGCTGAGCTGTAAATGAAAAGCCCCGCCTGAGTGATCAGGCGGGGCTTTTTTGTCTGACGCAGATTTACTCTTCGAGCTTCTGCGGCGTCTCCTGGCCCATGCAGCGCACGGCCTTTTTCTGGCTGTTGACCAGCACCCCGGTCAGGCCTTTCTGTTCGGTGTCGAACAGCACCAGCACGCCATCGATGCACTGCGCCACTTGCGGCGCCGGGGTCAGGGAGACTTTGTAGTCTTCGCCGGGAATGGTCTTGAGCATGGTGAATTCGTTGAGCAGCAACGCATCCTCGGGTTTGGCGAAGTGCAGGTAGCCGTAGTACCACAGGGCGCCGACGGTGCCGAGGATGCTGCAGATGCCGGTGATGATCAGCGGGATGGCGTTACGTTCTTCACTCATTGCGGACTCTCTGGTGGTTCGTCTTCAGAATTCGGGGGTGTCGGATAATTCGGGATCTCGCCGAGGCGGCGCAGGCCGTTGAAGTGTTCGGGGTCGTCGAGGTAGCGCAGCATCACCTGACGCCAGACCGGGTCGCCGAAGGTCTGCACATGCCCGCCCCGGGTCAGCTGCAGCACGCGCGGTGGCGGCGCAGCTTGATACAGACGGATGCCGTTGGAAAGGGGCACCAGCGGATCGTCAAGGCTGTGGAAGATCAGTTTCGGCACGCCGTTGAGCTGCGGCATCGCGTTGATCGCACTGTCGCGATCCGGCACCAGCCACGACAGCGGCACCTGAAACGGCCAGGTCAGCCACGAAGTGCTGAGGGCGTATTGGCCGACGCTGCGGTAACTGGCAGGCACACCGTCGAGCACCAGGGCCTTGAGCTGTTTTTGTCTTTCCGGATGTTGCACCAGCCAATGCACGGCCATTGCACCACCCAAGCTCTGGCCGAGCAGGATCAGCGGTTTGCCTTTGACCTCAGGCGCCTTGTCCAGCCAGGCGAAGGCGGCATCGATGTCCTGATAGATCGCCGGCAGGCTCGGTTCGCCCTCGGACAAGCCGTAACCGCGATAGTCCACCAGCAGCACTTGATAGCCGTTTTTCGGCAGCCACCAGCTTCCGCCCAGGTGCATCGGCAGATTGCCGCCGTTGCCGTGCAGATGCAGCACCGTGCCCTTGACCTCGACCCCGGGCTTGGCCGGCAGCCACCAGGCGTTCAGCTTGAGGCCGTCCGCGGTGGTCAGGGTGACGGTGCGGTATTCGAGTTTGGCCTTTTCCGGGGTGAAGATCTGACCGGGCTCGGGATAGAACAGCAAGGAGCTGCAACCGCCGAGGGTCAGGAGCAGGCAAAGGATGCCGAGGATTCTCATCCGGTGAAACCTCGCAAAATTTTGAGTTGGAATTAGATCGTTCCCACGTCGAGGCGTCGAACCGTCCGCGTGGGAATGCCGCCATGGACGCTCCGCGTCCACTGTGACGCGGAGCGTCACGGGATGCATTCCCACGCAGAGCGTGGGAACGATCAACGTGGGAACGACCAATCGGTGTTGTTACAGGATGTTGGAGTAATCCGCCTCGATCCGGTCCAGGCTCAAGTGATTGAGGAAGTTGGAGAAGCACATCCACGCCGACAGCGCATTCATGTCGCGGAACTGGTCCGGCAGGTACTTGGGCGGCACCACCAGACCTTCGTCCACCAGCTGACGCAGGGTTCGCATGTCCTCAAGCGTGGTCTTGCCACAGAACAACAGCGGGATCTGTTCGAGCTTGCCCTTGCGCACGGCCAACTGAATGTAGTTGTAAACCATGATGAAGCCCTTGAGGTAGGACAAGTCTTTGGTGAATGGCAGACCGGTCGGCGTCGATCCACGGAAAACCCGACTGGCGTTGCCGTAGCTTTCCGCCATCTCGAAACCCTGCTCGCGGAAGAACTCGAAGATCTGCAGGAAATCCGCGCCCTCCTCGACCATGTGAATGGCGCGGGTGCGGTTGGTCAGTTTGCGCAGGCGGCTTGGGTAGGAAGCGAACGCGATGATTTCCATCAGGATCGCCAGGCCTTCCTGAGTCACCGTCGACGAGGGCGGGCCCTTGGACAGGAAGGTGCAGATCGGCTGGTTCAAGCCGTTGAGCGTGGTGCCGACGTGCACCAGGCCTTCGTGAACCTCCAGCGCCCGCACGTCGCGGTCGTTGAACATCGCGTCGGTGCGGATCTTGATGTAGTCGGCACCCGCCGCCGCATCGGCGACGATACCGTCGGACTCGAACACGCGGATGGTTTCTTCAGCCTCGCCGAACACCTTGTTCAGGCGGGTTTGCAACAGGTGAACGGCGTCCTTGGCGGTAAGGGTCTTCGGTTCGTCCTTCAGATCGCCACGACCGTCGATGTTGTTCAGATAGTCCGACATCATCAGGCCGAGGTCGGCCAGGGTCGGGTCACCGGCGTGGAACGCGTCGGACGCGGCGCCGTACAGTTCCTGGGAGATCAGGCCGAAATCCTCGGTGCCGCGCGCTTCGAGCATGCGCACCACCATCCGGTATTCCTTGCACATGCGGCGCATGATCTGGCCGACCGGGTTGAACTGGCCGAGCTGGCGGGTGATGTCGCGCTCGATGTTCTGGAATTCCAGCTTGACCTTGCTCGAATCGAAGGACAGCGGCCGGTTGAGGTAGTAGTCGCGATCCACCGCCGGCAATTCCTTGCCCTTGGCCTTGAGGAACCCCTTGCGGATGTTCTCGTCCCACTTGACCGCGTCGAGCACGCGGATCGGCGTCTGCGCCAGCACTATGCGATCGGACAGAATGCGTATCGTCTGCTGGTAATCGTCCACCCGAAACTCCTGTAGAAAACGTGACGAACTGAATTATTTGGCCTTGGCCTGATGCTGATAGCGCGCCGCTTCGACGAAAACGTCGGAATTGGCCGGGTCGTCGAGGTAAGCAAAGACCTTTTCAAGCGGGCTGTCGATCTGCACGCCCTCGCCGTCATCGGTCTGGAAGCCTTGGCCGTCGAGGGTCTTCTGGGCGATGGCCTGGTTGATCTGTTCGAGGTCGAGGTTGTAGATCACCAGTTCGCGCTTGTCGGTGATCTCGAAGCCGGCGATGGTGAAGTGCCCGCCGTATTGCGCCGGCACCTTCGCCGACAGATACCAGCGGTTGCCGTGGCGCGACACCGTGAACGGATAGGCTTCACGCTCGCGGGGTTTGGCTTTGAAGTACGCAACCGCCTGATAGCGATCGTTGCCCAGGCGCGTCAGCTCCAGATTCATCGGCTCGCCCCAGGCATTGGTGCTCGACCATTGGCCGAGCAGGCCCTTGGGCGCCGGTTCACTGGCGGGCAGCGGCTCCTTGAAGGTCACCAGACATCCGCTGAGCAGCAGGAACGACAAGGCGATCAGCACGCCACGCCAGGCTTTCATTCGACACTCCCTTGAACACCCGTTTCTTCTGATCGTTCCTACGCTCCGCGTGGGAATGCCGCCATGGACGCTCCGCGTCCACTGTGACGCAGAGCGTCACGGTATGCATTCCCACGCAGAGCGTGGGAACGATCAGGGTCGAGAATTACACCGACGCGAGTACCAGGTGCATATAGCGCGTCAGAATGCCGAGCATGTCCTCTTCGGCCAAAGGCTCGGCGTCGTTGAGCAGGCCCTGATATTCCATCCGTCCGATAATCGCCGTCAACACCTTGGCATCCTGCTGTGGCTCGCGCGAGCCCAATACCTGGAACAACTGGCAGGTGCCCTGCAACAGAATCTGCTGGTGGGAACGCACCAGTTCCGCCAGACGCGGGTTGAGCAGTGCTTCCTGACGGAACGCCTGCTCGGCCATCAAATGCTCGCGACGGTTGACCAGTTGCCGGTGCACGTAATCGGCCATCAACCGCGCGATATCGTCGGCCAGTTGCGAACGCGACTCCGGGCTGCCGTCACCGCTGACCACCATCTCGCGCAGCAGGCCTTCGTTGTTGATCCACAGCTTGGCCATGTAGGCCGCACTGCGTTCGACGTACTGGGCGAAGGTATCGGTGAGCAGGTCATCGATGTCCTTGAAGTAATACGTGGTGGCCGACAGCGGCACACCGGCCTCGGCCGCCACCGCCCGGTGACGCACGGCCCGCACGCCGTCGCGTACGACAATGCGCATCGCCGCATCGAGAATGTCCTGTCGACGCTGTTCACTGCCCTGCCGGCTGGCCTTGCGGCCCTGGTACTGAACACTTTCAGCGACCGCAGTGGCGATTCCCGCTGCACCCTCTTGAGCCATTGCACCGATCACGACAGGCATACCTCTGTTGTTTTCTTCAAAATTAACCATTTGATACGTTTGTACCAGACAGGCAATAAAAAGCCGCCCATTTCAGGCGGCTTTTTTATTGAAACACTTACGCTTGTGGCCGCATGTGCGGGAACAGGATCACGTCGCGGATCGACGGGGAGTTGGTCAGCAGCATCACCAGACGGTCGATGCCGATACCTTCGCCGGCCGTTGGCGGCATGCCGTACTCCAGCGCACGAACGAAGTCGGCGTCGTAGTGCATGGCTTCGTCGTCGCCGGCGTCCTTGTCGGCCACCTGCGCCATGAAGCGCTCGGCCTGGTCTTCCGCGTCGTTCAGCTCGGAGTAGGCGTTGGCGATTTCACGGCCGCCGATGAACAGCTCGAAGCGGTCGGTGACGTTCGGGTTGTCGTCGTTGCGACGGGCCAGCGGCGACACTTCGAACGGATACTGGGTAATGAAGTGCGGCTGTTCCAGCTTGTGCTCGACCAGCTCTTCGAAAATCATCACCTGCAGCTTGCCCAGACCTTCGAAGCCCAGCACCTTGGCGCCGGCCTTCTTGGCGATGGCGCGCGCCTTGTCGATGTCGTTCAGGTCATCGGCGGTCAGATCGGGGTTGTACTTGAGGATCGAGTCGAACACCGACAGGCGCACGAACGGCTCGCCGAAGTGGAACACCTTGTCGCCGTACGGCACGTCGGTGCTGCCCAGAACCAGCTGCGCCAGTTCGCGGAACAGTTCTTCGGTCAGGTCCATGTTGTCTTCGTAGTCGGCGTAAGCCTGGTAGAACTCCAACATGGTGAATTCAGGGTTGTGACGAGTCGAAACGCCTTCGTTACGGAAGTTGCGGTTGATCTCGAACACTTTTTCGAAGCCGCCAACCACCAGACGCTTGAGGTACAGCTCCGGCGCGATACGCAGGAACATTTCCATGTCCAGCGCGTTGTGGTGGGTTTCGAACGGTTTGGCTGCGGCGCCGCCAGGAATGGTCTGCAGCATCGGCGTTTCGACTTCGAGGAAGTCGCGCTTCATCAGGAAGCTGCGGATGTGCGCGATCACTTGCGAACGGACGCGGAAAGTCTGACGCACGTCTTCGTTGACGATCAGGTCAACGTAGCGCTGACGGTAGCGCTGTTCGGTGTCGGTCAGGCCGTGGTGCTTGTCCGGCAGCGGGCGCAGGGATTTGGTCAGCAGGCGCACGCTGGTCATCTCGACGTACAGGTCGCCCTTGCCGGAACGGGCCAGGGTGCCTTCGGCGGCGATGATGTCGCCCATGTCCCAGGTTTTCACCGCGGCCAGGGTTTCTTCGGACAGGGTCTTGCGGTTGACGTAGACCTGGATGCGACCGGTCATGTCCTGGATCACCATGAACGAGCCACGGTTGAGCATGATGCGACCTGCAACCTTGACCGGGATCGCAGCCTCTGCCAGCTCTTCCTTGGTCTTGTCCGCGTACTGTTTCTGCAGTGCTTCGCAGTAGTTTTCGCGGCGGAAGTCGTTCGGGAAGGCATTGCCCTTGGCGCGCTCGGCAGCAAGCTTTTCCTTGCGCAGGGCGATCAGGGAGTTTTCTTCCTGTTGCAGGGCTTGCGGGTCGAGTTGTTGGTCGCTCATGTCTTTAAATATTCCATCACAGGTTCGTTGCCCCCGCCGATGACGGGGGACTTGAGGTCGGGTGAAAGCTTACAGGCCCGATTTCAGGCTGGCTTCCAGGTATTCGTCGATGTCGCCGTCGAGCACCTTGTCGCAGTCACTGCGTTCGATGTTGGTGCGCAGATCCTTGATCCGCGACGCATCGAGCACGTACGAACGGATCTGGTGACCCCAGCCGATATCCGACTTGGTGTCTTCCAGCGCCTGGGACGCCGCGTTGCGCTTCTGCATTTCCTGCTCGTACAACTTGGCCCGCAGCATTTTCATGGCGGTGTCCTTGTTGGCGTGCTGGGAACGTTCGTTCTGGCAGCTCACCACGGTGTTGGTCGGTACGTGGGTGATACGTACGGCCGAGTCGGTGGTGTTTACGTGCTGACCACCGGCACCGGAGGAACGATAGGTGTCGATCCGCAGGTCTGCCGGGTTGATTTCGATTTCCACCTTGTCGTCGATCTCTGGCGAGACGAAAACCGCGGAGAACGAGGTGTGGCGACGGTTGCCGGAGTCGAACGGGCTCTTGCGCACGAGACGGTGCACGCCGATCTCGGTACGCAGCCAGCCAAAGGCGTATTCGCCCTTGATGTGCACGGTCGCACCCTTGATCCCGGCGACTTCACCGGCCGACAGCTCCATGATGGTCGCGTCGAAACCGCGTTTGTCGGCCCAGCGCAGGTACATGCGCAGCAGGATGTTGGCCCAGTCCTGGGCTTCGGTGCCGCCGGAACCGGCCTGGATGTCCAGGTAGGCGTTGTTCGGGTCCATCTCGTGGCTGAACATACGGCGGAATTCGAGCTTGGACAGGGACTCTTCGAGACCTTGAAGGACTTCGACGACGTCGTTGACCGCGCCCTCGTCGTTCTCTTCAACGGCCATGTCCAGCAGCTCGCGGCAATCGGCCAGGCCACCGTTCAGTTCGTCGAGGGTATCGACGATCTGCGCCAGCGCAGCGCGCTCGCGGCCCAGTTCCTGGGCGTATTCAGGTTTGTTCCAGACTGCAGGATCTTCAAGCTCGCGATTGACTTCGATCAGACGCTCATGCTTTTGATCGTAGTCAAAGATACCCCCGAATAGTTTCGGAGCGCTCGGACAGGTCCTTGATGGTGTTCAGGATCGGGTTGATTTCCATGACGGGCAGCACTCGTTGGCGAACTTTTGAAAGCCGGCGAGTATAACGTAATCAAGCTGTCACGGCAGCCCGTCTGGCGGCTCTTGAGGCGAATGAACCTGATGGTTCATTCGATCCCCACCTGATTGCGCCCGTTGTTCTTGGCCAGGTACAGGCCGCGGTCCGCCGCCGAGATCAGCAGCCGGCAGTCGCTGCCCGACTCCGGCACCATGGTTGCCAGGCCGATGCTGATGGTCAGGCTCGAGCCTTCAGCGGGGGCATTGTGCGGAATCTTCAGCGCCGCGACCGTCTGGCGCAGCTTTTCCGCCAACAGTCGGGCCCCGCCCGGCGAGGTGTTGGGCAGCACCAGCGCAAATTCTTCGCCGCCATAACGCGCCGGCAGATCGGACGGCCGGGCACTGGCCTCGCGGATCGCCGTGGCGACCTTGCGCAAGGCCTCGTCGCCTTCGACGTGGCCGAAGGTGTCGTTGTAGGACTTGAAGTAATCGACGTCGATCATCAGCAGCGACAACTGGCTCTGGTCGCGCAGCGAGCGGCGCCATTCCAGTTCCAGGTATTCGTCGAAGTGCCGGCGGTTGGACAATCCGGTCAGGCCGTCGGAGTTCATCAGGCGTTGCAGGACGAGGTTGGTATCGAGCAATTGCTGCTGGCTGACCCGCAACGCGCGGTAGGCCGCGTCCCGTTGCAGCAACGTCATGTAGGAGCGCGAGTGATAGCGGATACGCGCCACCAGCTCGATGTTGTCCGGCAGTTTCACCAGGTAATCGTTGGCCCCGGCGGAGAACGCCGCGCTCTTGATCAGCGGGTCTTCCTTGGTCGACAGGACGATGATCGGAATGTCCTTGGTCGCCGGGTGATTGCGGTACTCGCGCACCAGGCTCAGGCCGTCGAGGCCGGGCATCACCAGATCCTGCAGGATCACGGTCGGCTTGATCCGCACCGCGTGGGCCACGGCCTGATGCGGGTCGGAGCAGAAGTGGAAGTCGATGTTCTCTTCATTCGACAGCCCACGGCGCACGGCTTCGCCGATCATCGCCTGATCGTCCACCAACAACACCATGGCGGCGTTCTCGTCGGTTTTGATGTCATCGATCTGTAAGTCATTCATGGGCGGTCACCTGAGTGCTGCGGGGGCCAGGATTGCGGATGGATGTGTTCATTTGGGGAAAATCTCCAGCAATCGTGGCGCTATCTTTTCCAGTGGACGGATTTCTACGGCCGCGTCGATGGCTGCGGCAGCCTTGGGCATGCCGTACACCGCACTGCTCTGCTGATCCTGCGCGATGGTCAGGTAACCCTGTTGGCGCATGAGCTTAAGCCCTTGAGCCCCGTCGCGTCCCATCCCTGTCAATAAAACCCCTACTGCGTCACCGTTCCAGTAATTGGCAACGCTTTCGAAAAACACGTCGATCGAGGGGCGGTAGATCTCGTTGACCGGCTCGGCGGTGTAGGCCAGCGTGCCGTTCTTGAGCAAGCGAATATGGTGGTTGGTGCCGGCCAGCAGCACCGCGCCGGCCTGCGGCGGTTCGCCTTCGCGGGCCAGACGCACATCCAGGCCGCTGGCGCTGGCCAGCCATTCGGCCATGCCGGCGGCAAACACCTGGTCGACATGCTGCACCAGCACGATGGCCGCCGAAAAGTGGCGTGGCAGGCCTTTGAGCAAGACCTCCAGCGCCGCCGGGCCACCGGCCGAAGAACCGATCGCCACCAGTCGCTGGCGCGAGGCGGTACTGCGTGGTGTCGCAGGTGCCGGGCGCGAGCGGGCGGTTTTCTCGCCGATCAGCCAGCCGATATTGAGGATCTTGCGCAGCAGCGGCGCCGCTGCTTCCTGAGGATTGCCACCGCCGATGGCCGGGGTGTCGACAACATCCAGCGCGCCGTGGCCCATGGCTTCGAACACCCGGTGCACGTTCTGCTGGCGGTCCACGGTGACGATGACGATCGCGCACGGGCTCTCGGCCATGATCCGGCGGGTGGCCTCGACGCCGTCCATCACCGGCATGATCAGGTCCATCAGGATCAGGTCCGGAGTGTTTTCCGCGCACAGGCGCACCGCTTCGGCGCCGTTGCTGGCGACCCACACCACCTGATGCGCCGGCTCGAAGGCCAGCGCACGACGCAGGGCCTCCACCGCCAGAGGCATGTCGTTGACGATTGCGATCTTCATGCCCGCGCTCCTCCGATGAGCTCAACCACCGCGTCGAGCAGGGCGTCGTCATGAAAACTGGCCTTGGCCAGATAATAGTCGGCGCCGGCGTCCAGTCCACGGCGGCGATCTTCCTCGCGATCCTTGTACGACACCACCATCACCGGCAGCGATTGCAGACGGTTGTCGCGGCGCAGCAGCGAGACCAGTTCGATGCCGTCCATGCGCGGCATGTCGATGTCGGTGATCAGCAGATCGAAGTTCTCTGAGCGCAGGGCGTTCCAGCCGTCCATGCCGTCCACCGCGACGGCCACGTCGTAGCCGCGATTGAGCAGCAGCTTGCGTTGCAACTCGCGCACGGTCAGCGAATCGTCGACCACCAGAATCCGTTTGCGCGCGGCTTCTGCGGCCTGATGGCCGTGACGCGCGATGCGCTCCAGACGCCCGGTGTTGAGCAGTTTGTCCACCGAACGCAGCATGTCTTCGACGTCGACGATCAGCACCACCGAGCCATCGTCGAGCAAGGCACCGGCGGAAATGTCCTGCACCTTGCCCAGCCGCTCGTCCAGCGGCAGCACCACCAGCGTGCGCTCGCCGATGAAGCGCTCGACCGCCACGCCGTAGATTGCATCGCGCTCGCGGATCACCACGACTTTCAGCGTATCGCCGCTGTTCTGACTGGCCGGACGTTGCAACAACTGACTGGCCGCGACCAGACCGACATGTCGGCCTTCGTGCCAGAAATGCTGGCGCCCTTCGACCTGCACGATGTCCTCCGGCGCCAGATCGCACATGCGCTCGATGTGCGCCAGCGGGAACGCGTAGGCCTCGTCGCCGACTTCCACCACCAGGCTACGTACCACCGACAGGGTCAGCGGCACTTCCAGATGGAAGCGACTGCCCTCGCCCGCCGTCTGCTCCAGCACCACCGCACCGCGCAACTGGCGGACCATGTGCTGAACGGCGTCGAGGCCGACGCCACGGCCGGACACTTCGGTGACTTTGTCGCGCAGGCTGAAACCCGGCAGAAAAAGGAAAGTCAGCAGTTCTTCTTCACTCAACTGAGCGGCGGTTTCCGCTGGCGACAACTGGCGTTCAACGATGCTGCGGCGGACCTTCTCCAGATCCACACCGTTGCCGTCGTCGCTCAATTCCAGCACTAGCAGACCGGCCTGATGCGAAGCACGCAGACGGATCAGGCCTTCTTCGGACTTGCCTTTGAGCAGGCGTTCTTCCGGGGTTTCGATGCCGTGATCGACCGCGTTGCGCAGCAGGTGCGTGAGCGGTGCTTCGAGTTTTTCCAGCACATCGCGGTCGACCTGAGTCTTCTCACCCTCGATCTCCAGCCGCACCTGCTTGCCGAGACTGCGACCGAGGTCGCGCACCATCCGCACCTGCCCGGACAGCACATCGGCGAACGGTCGCATGCGGCAGGCCAGCGCGGTGTCATAGAGCACTTGCGCGCGCTGACTCGCTTGCCAGGCAAACTCGTCGAGTTCGGCGTTTTTCTCTGCCAGCAGTTGCTGGGATTCGGCGAGCAAACGCCGCGCGTCTTCCAGTGCCTCTTGAGCCTCAAGGCTCAGGGCGTGTTCCTTGAGATGAACGTTAAGACTTTCCAGCGCTCGCAGGCCGTTGTTCTGCATGCGCTTGAGACGCTGCATGGTGGCCAGGTGCGGTTTGAGGCGCTGAGTTTCCACCAGGGACTTGCTCGACAGATCGAGCAGGCTGTTCAGGCGTTCGGCGGTGACCCGCAGCACTCGCTCGCCACCTTCGGTGGTGCGCTTGCTCTTGCGCGGCGCGGGTTCCGGCTCGGCAACCTCAACGGGAATTTCAACCGGGGTTGGTTCAACCACCGGCGGCTGAAGCTGCAACTCCGCCATCACTGGAGCACTCGGAGCGGCGGGCACCACGGCCGGTGCCGTCGGATCGAGCAAACCGCCCATCAACGCCACGTAAGCCTCGATGTCCGCCGGCTGCGGGCCATTGGCCGGGGTGGCGATGCGCATCAGCAAATCGGTGCCCTGCAACAACGCGTCTATATGTTCCGGGCGCAGGAACAACCGCCCTTCCTGAGCGCTGACCAGACAATCTTCCATCACATGGGCGACGCTGACGCCGCTGTCGATGCCGACGATCCGCGCCGCGCCTTTCAGCGAGTGCGCCGCACGCATGCACGACTCGAGCTGATCGGCCTGGGTCGGGTTGCGCTCCAGCGCCAGCAGCCCGGCGCTGAGCACCTGGGTCTGGGCTTCGGCTTCGAGGCTGAACAGCTCGAGCAAGGAGGCGTCGCGCATTTGCTCGGGGGTCATGTGAGGCTCCGGGACACGGCGGACAACAGCTGTTCTTCATCCAGCCAACGCAGGCTGCGACCTTTGAAAGGCAGCACGCCTCGGGTGTATTTGGCGCTGGCCTGTGCGCCGGAACGTGACGCGGCATCGAGGATTCGCTCGTCGATGGCGTGAATCCCGTCGACTTCGTCCACCGGCACCACCACCGGCCCGCCCTGGGCCGAGATGATCAGCATGCGCGGCATGATTCGCGCGCCGGTCGCCGGGGCTACGTTGCTGTCGAGGTCGAGCAGTTCGACCAGCGACAGACACGCCACCAGCGCACCGCGCACGTTCGCCACGCCGAGCAAGGCTCGGGAGCGCTGGTGCGGCAGCGAGTGAATCGCCTGCAACGGCGCAACCTCCACCAGACTGCGGGTGGCCAGGCCGAGCCATTCTTCGCCGAGGCGGAACATCAATAGCGAACGGGTCTTCAGCTCGGCTTCGACCTGGGTCGCCACCGGATCACGCTCATCCTGCTGCAACGCATAGCGGTCGAGCAAACGCGTGGCCGCGGCGGAATACACCGAGCAATTGCGGCAATGGATGTGCTCGCCCAGCAGCGGACAGGACTTGTCGCCGTGGATGCCGATGCGATTCCAGCAATCGTCGATGGCCCGGGCGTCTTCGTGGGTGACGTTCAAGGTGTCGGACGGGATCATCGTTTACGCTCACTGTCGGCGGTGCGGTCGCTGCGGGCGGCGCGCTCCTGCAATCGTCTGGCGCCGGCCGTGTCGCCCTGGGCCTGCAGCAATGCAGCCAGGTGCATCAAGGCTTCGGGGTGTTGCGGTTCGAGGTACAGCGCCTTGCGGTAAAAGCCCTGGGCTTCGAGGGCGCTGCCGGCGACATCGCTCAGCAGGCCGAGCCAGTAAAACACCTGGGCCACCGGCTCATGACTGCGCAAATACTGTTCGCACGCGGCCCGGGCCTCGGCACTTTTGCCTTCGTTGGCCAGGGCGGCGATGTTGGCCAGCAACGTCGCGGCGTCGGGATTAGTGCTTTTAGCTGTCGCCGGCATCGGCGTCACGCCAGCAAACGGACGATTGCGCACCGGCGGCGGTGGCGTGCTGCGCACCGGTTGGCGCACAGGCAACGGCACCGGAATCGCGGTCGGCATCGGCAACGGTTCGAGCTGCGGCTCGCTATGACGACTGAAGGCGAATGACTGCGGAATCCCGATCGAACGCATGCCCAACCGCCCGAGCAGGCTGCCCTCGGCCGGGCCGATAAACAGCACGCCATCGACATGGGTCAGGCGCTTCAGCACTGCGAACACCTGCTGTTGGGTTGGCTGATCGAAATAGATCAGCAGGTTGCGGCAGAACACGAAATCGAACGGCGGCTCGTTGACCAGCAATGAAGGATCAAGCACGTTGCCGACATGCAGGCGCACCTGCTCGCGGACAATTTCATTCACCCGATAGCCTTCGTTCTCGGCGAAAAAATGCCGCTCACGAAAGTCCAGTTCCTGGCCGCGAAATGAGTTCTTGCCGTATAGCGCGCGCCGCGCCTTGTCCACTGACAAGGGGCTGACGTCCATGCCATCGACTTTGAATTGATGGGGCTTGAGGCCCGCATCGAGCAAGGCCATGGCAATCGAATAGGGTTCTTCCCCGGTGGAACACGGCAGGCTGAGGATGCGCAGCGCACGCATGTTGTTCAGTTCGCCCAGACGTTTGCGCGCCAGTTTGCCGAGGGTGGCGAAGGATTCCGGGTAACGGAAAAACCAGGTCTCGGGGACGATCACCGCTTCGATCAGCGCCTGCTGTTCATCCCGCGAGCCTTGCAGCGTCTGCCAGTACTCATCGGCATTCACCGTTTGCGACAGGGTGATGCGCTGGCGCACGGCCCGCTCGATGATCGCCGGCCCGACCGAGGCGACGTCAAGGCCGATGCGTTCCTTGAGGAAGTCGAAGAAGCGCTGGTCGCTGCTCATGGCTGCTCCTCAAGCCGCGCCGGGTCCAGCGGCGGTGTCGGGAACAACAGCGTACGCACCGACTCGTCAAGCAAGTCGTTGACCCGCACCCACTGCACCAGCCCTTGCGCGTCTTCACGCACCGGGCCGAGGTACGGCGCCTGACGATTGTCGAGGCCGTACGGCTGAAAATCATCCGGGTTGCAACGCAGGGTATCGGTGGCCTGTTCGAGGATCAGGCCCAGCCATTGCGAGGGTTGCGAGTCATCCGCGCGGTAATGCACCAGCACCAGTCGCGTGCTGGTGCGCGCTTCCGCAGGATGGCCGAAGGTCAGGGCACTGAGGTCGATCACCGGCACCACCGTGCCGCGATAGGCAAACACTCCCGCCACCCAGTGCGGCGCCCGGGCAATCGGCTTCAACGGCAGGCGCGGCAGCACTTCGGCCACTTCCGTGGCACGCAAGGCGTAGCGTTCGCTGCCGATGCGAAACAGCAGGAACAACGCCTGCTTCGCCACCGGTGCAGCGCTGCGTTTGGCGGTGATTTCGCTCATCAGACTTTGAATCGCGAAACGCCGCTGCGCAGGCCCACGGCCACCTGGCTCAGTTCGTCGATGGCGAAACTGGCCTGACGCAACGACTCGACCGTCTGGCTGCTGGCATCACCCAGCTGCACCAGCGCGTGGTTGATCTGCTCGGCACCGGTGGCCTGGGCCTGCATGCCCTCGTTGACCATCAACACCCGCGGCGCCAGCGCCTGCACTTGATGGATGATCTGCGACAGCTGCTCGCCGACCTGCTGCACTTCGGCCATGCCGCGACGCACTTCCTCGGAGAACTTGTCCATGCCCATCACCCCGGCGGACACCGCCGACTGGATCTCGCGGACCATCTGTTCGATGTCGTAAGTCGCGACAGCGGTCTGATCCGCCAGACGCCGAACTTCAGTGGCGACCACGGCGAAACCGCGACCGTATTCACCGGCCTTCTCCGCTTCGATCGCGGCGTTCAGGGACAGCAGGTTGGTCTGGTCGGCGACCTTGACGATGGTCACGACCACCTGATTGATGTTGCCGGCCTTCTCGTTGAGGATCGCCAGTTTGGCGTTCACCAGATCCGCCGCGCCCATCACCGAGTGCATGGTGTCTTCCATGCGCGCCAGGCCTTGCTGCCCGGAACCGGCCAGCACCGAGGCCTGATCGGCGGCGGTGGAGACTTCGGTCATGGTACGCACCAGATCACGGGAGGTCGCCGCGATCTCGCGGGACGTCGCGCCGATTTCAGTCGTGGTGGCGGCGGTTTCGGTGGCGGTCGCCTGTTGTTGCTTGGACGTAGCGGCGATCTCGGTCACCGACGTGGTGACCTGCACCGACGAGCGCTGGGCCTGGGACACCAGCGAAGTGAGCTCGGTCATCATGTCGTTGAAGCCGGTTTCCACGGCGCCGAACTCGTCCTTGCGGTCGAGGTTCAGGCGGCTGCTCAGATCGCCGGTGCGCATGATGTCGAGGATCTGCACGATGCGGTTCATCGGCGCCATGATCGCGCGCATCAGCAGCAGACCGCAGAGGCCGGCCGCCAGCACGGCGATCAGCAACGAGATGAACATGCTGACCTTGGCCGCCGATACCGCTTCGTCAATGTTGGCCATGGCCTGATCGGCGACTTTCTTGTTCTCGCCAATGATGTCGTTGAGTTTCATCCGGCCGCTGTACCAGGTCGGCGTCAGTTTCTCATTGAACAGCTTGACCGCATCGGCTTCCAGATTGCGCTTGTGCAGGTCCAGAACCGAGTTCTGGATCTGCATGTAAGCGTCGTGATACTTCTCGAAAGCAGCGAATTCGTTACGGTCTTCATCCGTCGCCATAGTGCTGCGGTAGTTGGCCATCTGCTCCTGCAAGCGGGTTTCGAACGCCTTGTAGTCCGCCGCATCTTCAGTGCTGATGCCCTCGCCCTGCTTGAGGCCGAGCAACTCCTGGGTCTGCAGATAACTGTCGACCCACGCGCCACGAATCATCGAGCTGTAATAGACGCCGGGAATCGCGTCGTCACGGACGCTGTTTTCACTGGCTTCGATCTTCAGCAGCCGCGAATACGAGACGACCACCATCAGCAGCATGATGGCGATAATCACCGCAAAGCTCGCCAAAATGCGTTGGCGCAACGTCCAGTTCTTCACAGTCAGTCCTCGGGGCGGGTCGAAATGCGGGGGAGTATAGCTGAGGGCGGTGTTTCATTTATAAGACGGTTTGCCGCGCTCAGGCCTTTCGGTCATGAAACGCGATGGGCTCTGGACTGGGACTTTCCGGCAATCAGCGGTCAGCGTGCCAGTGACGCAATGGCAAAAAGGGGCGATGGATTGGCCATTTCAACTGCCGCAACGAAAGAACCCGCCATCCTGTGCGGGATCGCGGGTTCTGATATCGCTGACAGCGGCTTCACTGGGTAGCTACACGGACCTGCTTCTCCAGCTCCACCTTCAACCCCGGCTCCAGCTTCAACTGCCGCGCCAGTTCATCCAGATAGCTCTTCTCCATGAAGTTTTCCTCATCCACCATCATCACGCTCGCCACGTACATTTCGGCGGCCATTTCCGGCGTGCTCGCCGCGCGGGCGACGTCGGTGGGGTCGAGGGGTTTGTTGAGTTCGGCGTGGAGCCAGTGTTTGAGCTCCTGATCGTTGTCGAGTCTGGTGAATTCGCCTTCGATCAATTGGCGTTCGCGGTCGTCGATGTGGCCGTCGGCCTTGGCGGCGGCGACCAGGGCCTTGAGGATGGCCTGGCTGTGTTGTTCGACCTGGGCGGGTGGCAGGCGATCAAGGGTTTGCGGCTCGCTTTGTGGGGCGGTGCCTTTCTGGGCGTTCCAGTTGCCGTAGGCTTTGTAGGCGATCACGCCCAGTGCGGCGAGGCCACCGTAGAGGGCGACTTTACCGCCAACCTTGCGGGCCTTTTTGCTGCCCAGCAGCAGGCCCATGGCGCCGGCCGCCAAAGCACCGCCGCCTGCGCCTGACAGCAAACCACCGAGTGCGCCATTACTGGAAGATCCGCCCAGCAAGCCGCCCAGACCACCGGCCGCCGGTTTGTTCTGCGCCCCGCCCGCCTTGTTCTGCAGCAGATCCTGGCCGGACTTGAGGAGTTGATCGAGCAATCCACGGGTGTTCATGTTCCGTCTCCAAACAGGGGTTATCCGGATCAATAAGGCCTTCAGCCTAGTTCGAAAGTGCCCGTCACTTGGGCGCAAGTGTGCTTCCAGATGTTGCCTGAACCACAGCAGCCCTTCGTAAAAATAGATATACACTCGAGGCAATCTATAAAAACCGCCCACCGGGTAATCCTTCCATGATGACCTTGCGTCAGATCCGCCATTTCATCGCCGTGGCCGAGACCGGCTCGATCTCCGCCGCCGCGCAAACCGCGTTCATTTCCCAATCGACCCTGACCCTGGCTATCCAGCAACTGGAGGAAGAAATCGGCGTCAGCCTGTTCAATCGCCACGCCAAGGGCATGACGCTTACCCATCAGGGACACCAGTTCCTGCGCCAGGCGCACCTGATTCTGGCGACCGTGGACAACGCCAAACGCAGCCTGCAACAGAGCACCGATCAGGTCGCCGGGCAGTTGATCGTCGGGGTGACCAGTCTGGTGGCCGGTTATTACCTGGCGGATTTGCTCACCCGTTTCCAGCGCGCCTACCCCAATGTCGAGATCCGCGTGATGGAGGATGAACGGCCGTACATCGAGCATCTGCTGGTCAGCGGCGAGATCGATGTCGGTGTGCTGATCCTCTCCAACCTCGAAGACCGCCACGCCCTGCAGACCGAAGTGCTGACCCACTCGCCGCACCGGCTGTGGTTGCCGGCCCAACATCCGCTGCTGGAACACGACAGCATCAACCTCGCCGATGTCGCCCGGGAGCCGCTGATTCAACTGAACGTCGACGAGATGGATCGCAACGCCCAACGCCTGTGGCGCGGCGCGGGACTGCAACCGAAGATCACCCTAAGAACCGCGTCCACCGAGGCAGTGCGAAGCCTGGTAGCGGCGGGTCTCGGCGTCTCGATCCAACCCGACATGACCTACCGCCCATGGTCATTGGAAGGCGACATCATCGAAGCCCGGCCGATTGCCGACCTCAACCAGACCCTCGACGTCGGCCTGGCCTGGCGTCGCGGCACCGCCCGCCCCGCGCTGGTCGATCCCTTCCTGACCGTTGCTCGCGAACAGCCGCACGGCGGACGCAAGCCATCTATTTAATCGAATGCCACCTTCAGTATTTAGAATTTGTCGACCCCGGAGCCGCGCACTAGTCTTGCTGCATCTATAAGACGGTCGGCTCCCGGAACAGGGAGCAACATGGCCATACAAGAAAAGAGATCACGGAAAATGGCTGGCGCGCAGACCCACATGCACACCGCGTTGCTGATCGACGGCGAACTGGTCGCCGGTCAGGGTTTTGTCGAGCCGATCCTCAACCCGGCCACCGGCGAAGTCCTGACCCAGATCGCCGAAGCCAGCACCGAGCAAGTCGAAGCCGCCATCCTCGCCGCCCACCGCGCCTTTGCCGAGTGGTCGCGCACCACCCCGCAACAACGCTCGAACCTGCTGCTGGAAATCGCCAACGCCATCGAAAAACACGCCGACCACCTCGCCCGCCTCGAAGCCCTGAACTGCGGCAAGCCGCTGCACCTGGCGCGTCAGGACGATTTGACCGCCACCGTCGATGTATTCCGCTTCTTCGCCGGCGCCGTGCGCTGCCAGACCGGCCAGCTCAGCGGCGAATACGTGCCGGGCTACACGAGCATGGTGCGCCGCGACCCGATTGGCGTCGTCGCCTCAATTGCGCCGTGGAACTACCCGATCATGATGGCCGCGTGGAAGATCGCCCCGGCCCTCGCCGCCGGCAATACACTGGTGTTCAAGCCGTCCGAGCACACGCCGCTGTCGATTCTGGCGCTGGCGCCAGCGCTGGCCGAAATCTTGCCGCGCGGGGTGATCAACATTGTCTGCGGTGGCGGCGAAGGCGTCGGCAGTCACCTGGTTGGCCATCCGAAAGTGCGCATGGTGTCGCTGACCGGCGATATCGTCACCGGCCAGAAAATCCTCCAGGCCGCCGCCAAAACCCTCAAGCGCACCCACCTCGAACTCGGCGGCAAGGCCCCGGTGATCGTGTGCAACGACGCCGACATTAAAGCCGTGGTCGAGGGCGTGCGCACTTATGGCTATTACAACGCCGGGCAGGACTGCACGGCGGCTTGCCGGATCTACGCCCAGGCGGGGATTCACGACAAGTTGGTGGCCGAACTCGGTGCGGCGGTCAGCAGCCTGCGCTTCGCCGGCAAACGCGATGCGGATAACGAAATCGGCCCGCTGATCAGTACCCGCCAGCGCGACCGCGTGGCCAGTTTCGTCGAGCGCGCCCTCGGTCAGCCGCACATCGAACGAGTGACCGGTGCGGCCGTGCATTCCGGTGCCGGGTTCTTCTATCAGCCAACCCTGCTGGCCGGTTGCAAACAGAGCGATGAAATCGTCCAGCGCGAAGTGTTCGGCCCGGTGGTGACCGTGACCCGCTTCGATGAACTGGCGCAAGCGGTGGACTGGGCCAACGACTCGGAATACGGCCTCGCCTCGTCGGTGTGGACGCAGAACCTGGACAAGGCGATGCAAGTCGCCGCGCGCCTGCAATACGGCTGCACCTGGATCAACAGCCATTTCATGCTGGTCAGCGAAATGCCCCACGGCGGGCTGAAACGCTCCGGTTACGGCAAAGACTTATCCAGCGATTCGCTACAGGACTACAGCGTGGTGCGGCACATCATGGCCCGCCACGGCCAGCATCTCTGACTACGCTAATAACAAGCCGACCACGGCATGCTTCACCGCGTTCACAACTGCCCCGACCATAATTTGAAGAAGAGGGTTCACCATGTTCGTGCACAAGACCGCACTGCTCAGTGCAATCACCACGGCCCTGCTGGCCAGCGCCAGCCTGCAGGCCGCCGAGCCGCTGAAAGCCGTCGGCGCCGGCGAAGGCCAGCTGGATATCGTCGCCTGGCCCGGCTACATCGAACGCGGTGAAAGCGACAAGGCCTACGACTGGGTGACCGGTTTCGAGAAGGAAACCGGCTGCAAGGTCAATGTGAAAACTGCCGCCACCTCTGACGAAATGGTCAGTCTGATGGCCAAGGGCGGTTACGACCTGGTGACAGCGTCGGGCGATGCCTCGTTGCGGTTGATCGTCGGCAAGCGTGTGCAGCCGATCAACACCGCGTTGATCCCGAACTGGAAATCTCTCGACCCGCGCCTGAAAGACGCGCCGTGGTACGTGGTCAGCAATCAGACCTACGGCACCCCGTACCAGTGGGGCCCGAATGTGCTGATGTACAACACCAACGTGTTCAAGACTGCGCCGACCAGCTGGAACGTGGTGTTCGACGCGCAGAACCTGCCTGACGGCAAGCCGAACAAGGGCCGCGTGCAAGCCTACGACGGCCCGATCTACATCGCCGACGCGGCGCTGTACCTGAAATCCACCAAGCCTGAGCTGGGGATCAAGGATCCGTATCAACTCACTGAAGATCAGTACAAGGCTGTGCTGGAACTGTTGCGCGCCCAGCAGAAGCTGATTCACCGCTACTGGCACGACACCACGGTGCAGATGAGCGACTTCAAGAACGAAGGCGTGGTCGCGTCCAGCGCCTGGCCGTATCAGGTAAACGGCCTGATCAACGAGAAACAGCCGATCGCGTCGACCGTACCGAAAGAAGGCGCCACCGGTTGGGCCGACACCACCATGCTGCACGCCGAGGCCAAGCACCCGAACTGCGCGTACAAGTGGATGGACTGGTCGCTGCAGCCGAAAGTCCAGGGTGATGTGGCGGCGTGGTTTGGCTCGTTGCCGGCGGTTCCGGCGGCGTGTCAGGGCAGTGAATTGCTCGGCGCTGAAGGCTGCAAGACCAACGGGTTCGATCAGTTCGACAAGATCGCCTTCTGGAAAACACCGCAGGCTGAGGGTGGGAAGTTTGTGCCTTATAGCCGGTGGACGCAGGACTACATTGCGATTATGGGCGGTCGCTGACACGCCGCTCTAGCCCGATCGTTCCCACGTCGAGGCGTCGAACCGTCCGCGTGGGAATGCATCACCGGACGCTCCGCGTCCATTCGCATGAGCTGACGCAGAGCGTCACGGGCTGCATTCCCACGCAGAGCGTGGGAACGATCAATTCGAATACTGTTTTTCAGAAGTCCAGGCAGGGCCGCTGCGACGACCCTCGCCTTTTCGGAGCACCGCACCATGACGCTTGCAGTCCAGTTCACCAACGTTTCCCGGCAGTTCGGCGAAGTGAAAGCCGTTGACCGGGTTTCCATCGACATCCAGGACGGCGAGTTCTTTTCCATGCTCGGCCCTTCCGGTTCGGGCAAGACCACGTGTCTGCGCCTGATCGCCGGGTTCGAGCAACCGAGCGCTGGCTCGATCCGCATTCACGGCGCCGAAGCCGCCGGTCTGCCGCCCTATCAACGCGACGTAAACACGGTGTTTCAGGATTACGCGCTGTTCCCGCACATGAACGTGCTGGACAACGTTGCCTACGGCCTGAAGGTCAAAGGCGTAAGCAAAACCGAGCGCCACAAACGCGCCGAAGAAGCGTTGGACATGGTCGCCCTCGGTGGCTACGGCGCCCGCAAACCGGTGCAGTTGTCCGGCGGTCAGCGCCAACGTGTCGCCCTCGCCCGCGCCCTGGTCAATCGTCCGCGTGTGCTGTTGCTCGACGAGCCGCTGGGCGCCCTCGACCTGAAGCTGCGCGAACAGATGCAGAGCGAACTGAAGAAGCTGCAACGCCAGCTCGGCATCACCTTCATCTTCGTCACCCACGACCAGACCGAAGCGCTTTCGATGTCCGACCGCGTGGCCGTGTTCAACAAGGGCCGCATCGAACAGGTCGACACCCCGCGCAATCTGTACATGAAACCCACCACCACGTTTGTCGCTGAATTCGTCGGCACTTCGAACGTGATTCGCGGCGATCTGGCGCGTCAGCTCAGCGGCCATCCGCAGCCGTTTTCGATCCGCCCTGAACACGTGCGTTTCGCCGAAGGCCCGCTGGCCAGCCATGAGATCGAAGTCACCGGCCTGCTGCATGATATCCAGTATCAAGGCAGCGCCACCCGCTATGAACTGACCCTGGAAAACGGCCAGACCCTGAGCATCAGCCAGGCCAATAATCAGTGGATCGACAGCAGCGCGCAGCACCAGACCGGTCAGCGCATCAGTGCGCGCTGGGCGCGGGAAGCGATGATTCCGCTGCACGACACCGTTGCGAGCGGGGTGTGACATGACCGCCCTCGCCCTCCCTCAATCGGCGCCGTTGCGCAGGTTTTCCAACCTGCTCTATCGCAAGCCGAACCTGTATCTGTCGATGCTGCTGATACCGCCGCTGCTGTGGTTCGGCGCGATCTATCTCGGCTCGCTGTTGATGTTGCTGTGGCAAGGTTTCTACACCTTCGACGATTTCACGATGGCAGTCACCCCGGACCTGACCCTGGCCAATTTCGCCGCGCTGTTTCAGCCGTCGAATTTCGACATCATCCTGCGCACCCTGAGCATGGCCGTCGTGGTGTCGATCGCCAGCGCCATCGTCGCGTTCCCGATTGCCTACTACATGGCGCGCTACACCACCGGCAAGACCAAGGCGTTTTTCTACATCGCGGTGATGATGCCGATGTGGGCCAGTTACATCGTCAAGGCCTACGCCTGGACGCTGCTGCTGGCCAAGGGCGGCGTGGCGCAGTGGTTCGTTCAGCACCTGGGGCTGGAGCCGGTTCTGCAGTTCATTCTGGGGATTCCCGGGGTCGGCGGCAGCACCTTGTCGACCTCGCATCTGGGGCGGTTCATGGTGTTCGTCTACATCTGGCTGCCGTTCATGATCCTGCCGATCCAGGCCTCGCTGGAACGCCTTCCGCCGTCGTTGCTGCAAGCCTCCGCCGACCTCGGGGCCAAGCCGCGCCAGACCTTCATGCAGGTGATTCTGCCGCTGTCGGTGCCGGGGATTGCGGCCGGTTCGATCTTCACGTTCTCGCTGACGTTGGGCGACTTCATCGTGCCGCAACTGGTGGGCCCGCCGGGCTACTTCGTCGGCAGCATGGTTTACGCGCAACAGGGTGCGATCGGCAACATGCCCATGGCTGCGGCGTTCACGCTGGTGCCGATCGTGCTGATCGCCATCTACCTGTCCATCGTCAAACGACTGGGGGCCTTCGATGCACTCTGACTCTTCATCACAAGGGCGTGCTTCTATCGGTCTGCGCATCGCAGCCTGGGGCGGGCTGGTGTTTCTGCACTTCCCGATCCTGATCATCTTCCTCTACGCCTTCAACACCGAAGACGCGGCGTTCAGCTTTCCACCGAAAGGCTTCACGCTGCACTGGTTCAGCGTGGCGTTTTCCCGGCCGGATGTGCTGGAAGCGATCAAGCTGTCGTTGCAGATTGCGGCCATCGCCACGTTGATTGCGATGGTGCTCGGCACCCTCGCTTCGGCGGCGCTGTACCGCCGGGACTTCTTCGGCAAACAGGGCATTTCGCTGATGCTGATCCTGCCCATCGCACTGCCGGGGATCATCACCGGGATCGCGCTGCTGGCGACCTTCAAGACGCTGGGGATCGAGCCGGGGATGTTCACCATCATCGTCGGCCACGCGACCTTCTGCGTGGTGATCGTCTACAACAACGTCATCGCCCGTTTGCGCCGTACCTCGCACAGCCTGATCGAGGCGTCGATGGACCTCGGCGCCGACGGCTGGCAGACCTTCCGCTACATCATCCTGCCGAACCTCGGCTCGGCGTTGCTCGCCGGCGGCATGCTCGCATTTGCGCTGTCGTTCGACGAAATCATCGTCACCACTTTCACCGCCGGCCATGAACGCACCTTGCCGCTGTGGTTGCTCAATCAACTGAGCCGCCCACGGGACGTGCCGGTGACCAACGTCGTGGCGATGCTCGTGATGCTGGTGACCATGCTGCCGATCCTCGGCGCCTACTACCTGACCCGGGGTGGCGAGAGCGTCGCAGGCAGCGGCGGTAAATAACCGAATAACTGAAGAAACCGGATCGAAATGTGGGAGCGGGCTTGCTCGCGAAGAGGTCATCACATTCCGCATTGATGTCGGCTGACCCACCGCTTTCGCGAGCAAGCCCGCTCCCACAATGGAACCCGGTTTCTTCAGAAAAATAACAATTGCTTCGAAGAGGACAACAACATGCAAACCAAACTCTTGATCAACGGCCAACTGGTCAACGGCGAAGGCCCGGCGCAACCGGTGCTCAACCCGGCGCGTGGCGAAGTGCTGGTGGAAATCAACGAGGCCACCGAGGCCCAGGTCGATGCCGCCGTGCGCGCCGCCGACAGTGCCTTCGCCGAATGGTCGCAGACCACGCCAAAAGACCGTTCGCTGCTGCTGCTCAAACTCGCCGACGCCATCGAAGCACATGGCGAAGAGCTGGCGAAACTGGAATCGGACAACTGCGGCAAACCCTACAGCGCCGCGCTGAATGACGAGATCCCGGCGATTGCCGACGTGTTCCGTTTCTTCGCTGGCGCCAGCCGTTGCATGAGCGGTTCGGCCGGCGGCGAATACCTGCCCGGCCACACCTCAATGATCCGCCGCGACCCGGTGGGCGTAATCGCCTCTATCGCGCCGTGGAACTACCCGCTGATGATGGTCGCCTGGAAAATCGCCCCGGCCCTCGCCGCCGGTAATACCGTGGTGCTCAAGCCGTCGGAACAAACCCCGCTGACCGCATTGCGTCTGGCCGAACTGGCGTCAGATATTTTCCCGGCCGGTGTACTCAATCTGGTGTTCGGGCGTGGGCCGAGCGTAGGCAGTCCACTGGTGACCCATCCGAAAGTGCGCATGGTCTCGCTGACCGGCTCCATCGCCACTGGTTCGAACATCATTTCCAGCACCGCCGACAGCGTCAAACGCATGCACATGGAACTGGGCGGCAAGGCGCCGGTAATCATCTTCGACGACGCCGACATCGACGCGGCAGTCGAAGGCATTCGTACCTTCGGTTTCTACAACGCCGGCCAGGACTGCACCGCCGCCTGCCGGATCTACGCCCAGCAAGGCATCTACGACAAGTTCGTCGAGAAGCTCGGCGCGGCGGTCAGCAGCATCAAGTACGGGTTGCAAGATGATCCGTCCACGGAACTCGGGCCGCTGATCACCGCCCAGCATCGCGACCGCGTGGCCGGGTTTGTCGAACGCGCTGTGGCGCAACCGCACATTCGCTTGATCACTGGCGGCAAGGCGGTGGACGGCAACGGTTTCTTCTTCGAGCCGACCGTGCTGGCCGACGCCCAGCAGGACGACGAAATCGTCCGCCGCGAAGTGTTCGGGCCGGTGGTGTCGGTGACCAAGTTCACCGATGAGGCGCAGGCGCTGGAATGGGCCAACGATTCGGACTACGGCCTGGCGTCCTCGGTGTGGACGGCGGATGTAGGACGTGCGCATCGACTGTCCGCTCGGTTGCAGTACGGCTGCACCTGGGTGAATACGCACTTCATGCTTGTCAGCGAAATGCCTCATGGCGGTCAGAAACTGTCCGGCTACGGCAAGGACATGTCCATGTACGGACTGGAGGACTACACCACGGTTCGGCATGTGATGTTCAAGCACTAAAGGCATCCCCCGGCTTCAAGGCAGAAACCGGTCATCCGCATCACCAGGCATTCAAAACAATAACTACCGATCCGGGCGGCGCTCACCAAGCACCGCCACGGCTTCGGCCATCCGAAATCTGCCGATTTCACGGAGCAAACACACATGAGTGCATCACCCGATCTCTCAGCCGCCGTTGCCGACAGCGATGCCGAACAACTGCGCCAACTGGGCTACACCTCCAACTTCAACCGCAGCATGAGCCTGTGGGAAAACTTCGCGCTGGGCTTCACTTATCTGTCACCGGTCGTAGGGGTTTATACCCTGTTCGGCCTGTGCCTGGCCGCCGGCGGGCCACCGATGTTCTGGGCCTATTTGCTGGTCGGTTGCGGGCAATTGCTGGTGTGCCTGATCTTCGGCGAAGTGGTTTCGCAGTTCCCGATTTCCGGTGGCGTTTATCCTTGGGCACGTCGCCTGGTGGGCAAGAAATGGGCGTGGATGGTCGGCTGGATCTACTCCATCGCCCTGTGCGTGACCATCGCCGCTGTTGCGGTCGGCGCCGGCCCGTACCTCGCGGCTATGCTGGGTTTTGAGCCGAGCAACAACACCAACATCGTCATCGCCCTGGTGCTGACGCTGTTCGCCACGCTGGTGAACCTCAGCGGCACCAAAGTGCTGGCGCGGATCGCTATGTTCGGCTTCCTCTGCGAACTGGTGGGCGCGGTGATCGTCGGCGTGTACCTGCTGATTTTCGAGCGTCACCAGCCAATCAGCGTGCTGTTCAACACCTTCGACATCAGCGTCGACGGCTCCTACCTGCCGGCATTCCTCACCGCTTCGCTGGCGGGGATGTTCCTCTACTACGGCTTCGAAGCCTGCGGCGACGTGGCCGAAGAAACCCCGAACCCGAGCAAGAAAATCCCGGTGGCCATGCGCATGACCATCTACATCGGCGGCATCGCGGCGATGTTCGCCTGCCTGGCACTGATCCTCGCCGTGCCGGACATGCAAGCGGTGATCAACGGCACCGACAAGGACCCAGTCACCACCATCCTCAACAACGCGTTCGGCCCGGTCGGTTCGAAAGTGGTGATGGGTGTGGTAATGATTTCCTTCATCTCCTGCGTCATCAGCCTGCAAGCGGCGGCGAGTCGTCTGCTGTATTCCTACGCTCGAGATGAAATGGTCATCGGCAGCCGACTGCTGAAAAAGATTTCTCCTACGACCCAAGTGCCAGTTGCTGCGCTGTTCGTGTCCGGCGTCCTGCCCGGCCTGATCATCGCCCTCGGCTTCTTCCTGCAAGACGCCGTGGCCACCATCGTCAGCTTCGCCGCCATCGGCATCTACCTCGCGTTTCAAATGATCGTCCTCGCCGCCCTGTACGCCCGCAGCAAAGGCTGGAAACCGAGCGGCAAATTCACCCTCGGCGCCTGGGGCTGGCCGGTGAACATCGGCGCGCTGGTGTACGGCGTCGGCGCAATCATCAACATGGCCTGGCCACGCACGCCGGATGCAGCGTGGTACATCAACTACGCGATGGTGCTGAGCACGGCGATCGTGATTGGGCTGGGGTTGATTTACATGTGGATTGGCAAGCCGTATGACCATGGGAAGGCGCCGGCTGGGGATGCGTGGAAAGTTAGTCGCTAAAAGCGTTTGACCCCGGCACCGATAGAGTGCCGGGGTTCAAGAAAGCCGACGCAAAACATCAAAAGAAAAGCTCGGACTGATCGTATTTCAGTGAGGAAATACGATCGAACAGTTTGATTTTTTCGTTGGCTTTTTGCTTGGCGTGGTCAGACATGAATGCAATCAACTCTTCGAGCTGATTGACGTCTCCCACCACTTTGAATTCCTTCTCCTTGTTGACGAAGACAAGGGACTTCTTCTTTCTCGACAGCAGTTCTATGACGTTGCTGAGCGTACCGGTGCTCTTCGCATCCCATATCATCAAGCCGTAGTCAGCAGCTTCGGCCATCACCACGTCTTTCTCGGTGAAGAAGGCCCTCGATCCTTTGGAGTGTTTGGAGTCCACTGTTCTGGCGGGCCACTGTCCGAGGTTGTTCCGCGGCGCTGGACCGCTACAGAACACAGTGGTTCTGGATCGTTCGAGACTCAGCAGATATTCCTGAATGGAGGTATCGGCGCCACCCGCATCACCAACGACCACCTCGAATTCAGACGCAACGATATTACTGATACGCTCCTTAACCTTAGGATCAAGGTTCTTGATGTTGATAGAGCCAGCAATAAATACAGTCGTCATTGAATTCACTTCCAGGTTAGCGCCGCTACGTAGATCTTCCCCACCTTCGGATATTCACGCAAGACAGCACAAGCCGCGTCCATCGACGCTCCGCTGTCAAACAAATCGTCTACGACCAAAACATTCCAGCATCCCTCTGTCGTAATTTCGTCATTGACGCTGAAACTGTTTCCAATCGCAGCAACCTTTTCTGCTTTGGAGTGCAGATCCTTGAGCGACTTTCCCGTAGTCGCTTTTCGAAGCAAATCCGAGAAAACCGGCCGCCCGACAATTCGTCCCAACTCCAGAGCGACCTCAGTAACCGGTTGTCGCTGCCGGACATTTGAAGCTGGCATGGGCAGCACAAACCCTACTTGATCCAACATAGGGAACACATTTGTCGCTACCGCTTGGGCCAGCGGGCCGACCTGATTCCAGTCTTTCTGGTATTTGAGCTGGTATGTCGCCTCACCAATCTCTGTGCGCTGATTATCGAAACAGGGGTGTCCGCGATCATCGTTGCCGAGAAAGGTACTACTTACCATGTGCTTGTCCAGCACCCATCCCTGATCCCATGGGCCGTTGATCTGTTTGAGGGACACCTTCATTGAATTCTCCATTATTCACAAAAATCCTTTAAGCCCTGAGACCAAGGGCCGAGCACCCGGGGGATGCCTGAGATTCAAATAAATAAAGGAAAAATCACGCTTCAGGTGCAGTCTGGCTGACCGCCATACAAAAACAGGAATTTCCTACAGATGCAGGCTTCAAGAAGAAGCCACATTTCCTACGCTACGCGTCCACAGCGTAGACTTGGCGCCGCTAGCGCCTGACCGATAGGCTTTGTCCCGTCGCTGCCCAATCAGCGGCCCGGGGTCGAAGCCGGTACATCATCAACATGGCGCAACTGCGTCCTCCATAGAAACCGAGGCTTTTTTGCCTTTCGGATTCGCGTTATGGCGGACCGTGTGGCGCGGGCCTCTCGGCTTCCATGTTGATCGAGAATGTTCCGACTTCGAACGCCGCGCGGTTCGCCACCCAAATCTGTCGAAGGATTAGTGGCGGCTCTCATTTCAACATGGAGTAGAAATTGACTATGCACGCGCAAAATTCACCTGAGACCCAGACGCACTTCACCCCTACGGTCTTCACCCGCCACAACCGCTTCCTCCACGCCCTCCTACTCGGTCACCAAGCCTGGTTCTGCACTCAGGATCTGGGCCGCATGATGGGCCATCCTTTGAACCCACGCGTCACCCTGAAACTCGACCCCGACCAACGCCGCATCGTCCGCCTGCGCAAGTACGGCAAAGTTGTCGAGACACCGATGGTCAGCGAATCCGGCATGTACGCGCTGCTCGTCCACCATTTCATCCCGGAAAACCGCAATCTGCGCCAATGGCTGAGCAATGAGGTGATTCCCATTTTGCGAGAAACCAGCTCAGCAACAGCGGAAAACTGCCCGAGCCTGAGCTCGATGCATTGGGCGG
Organism: Pseudomonas sp. B21-021; assembly: GCF_024749205.1. Taxonomy (NCBI): domain Bacteria; kingdom Pseudomonadati; phylum Pseudomonadota; class Gammaproteobacteria; order Pseudomonadales; family Pseudomonadaceae; genus Pseudomonas; species Pseudomonas sp. B21-021. The sequence continues at coordinate 1,231,642 of NZ_CP087192.1, read as the reverse complement.
GCGTCACCGTGCCGCTGCTGCACTGGCAACAACAGGCTTGGGTGAAATGGCGTGATATGCCGGAGTTGGTGCGCGGTCAGCAGCCATATCAGGTATCGGGTACATGTAGCTGACGGCCTCACTTGGCCCAATGAAAAAGGGGCGGACTCCAGAGCCCGCCCCTTCAATGTTCACCATCTACCTCGACCAATTTCTGACCGAGTCCCTAACAGATGCACAACGCCATCCCTGCACTGCCGCCCATTCTCGAAATCATCCCGAGCGACGAGGGTTTTGCTGAAGACTACCTGCAAAAATTCGTCAAACAATGCGCGGTCGCCAAGCATCTGGACGCAATCCATGTCGGCATCGCCGATGCTGACGCGGGTAAGTTGATTGATCTGGCCACCGTGAAAGCCAAATGGCTTTCACGGTGAACCTCCTGTTTCAAAACCGCGAAACACTCCTCATCGCATCCACCAGATACCGCATCGCAATCCGGTCGCTTTCCGACAACTCCCGGTAACGCTCCACCAGTTTCAGCTCGTCAGGACTGAGCCGGCGTCTTCGCCGGACGTTGGTGAGGCAGGGAAAGATGCCCAACATTTCGGTGATGCCTTGTCCTTTTGTCATGGACGATGTCCTTTTCCAGTACGTCAGAAATTTTCGAAAACCGCATCGCCCTGCTCCTTTAAGCAGCGATTTGAGCCCTGCCGGTCGGATGGGTCGTGACCGGCGATGCCCATAGAATAGAAATTAAATCGGCGCTGAAAAGCTGTTTTTAGAGTAATTAGTCGAAAAAAGCAGATATGCCCTATAAATCAGAAAAGGCTGTGGGATAAGTAACCGTAACGTCTTGTTTCATTGAGACGCTGTCGCGGTGCTATCAATGAATTTTGCAAAATCAGCGAACGGATTAAGCTAGCGGGCATCTGTTACTAGTCCGTAGCGTTTGGCCGAAGGCTTGTCCGAACCGTAATTTCTGATCCAGTACGTGCCAGGAACGGCGCGGGATTGTCCACGACAGGTTGTATCTATGCACCGCAGGAATTTGCTCAAAGCGTCCATGGCCATTGCGGCTTACACCGGCCTTTCCGCTTCCGGCCTGCTCGCCGCACGCGCCTGGGCCGCCTCTGGCGGTGCCGCCGACGGTGAAGCCCAGGCCTTCGACTTCGAGACGCTGAAGCGCCAGGCCAAGCAACTGGCCGGCAGCGCGTATCAGGACACCAAACAGGTGCTGCCGCCGACCCTGGCGACCATGACCCCGCAGAACTTCAACGCGATCCGCTACGACGGCGAGCATTCGCTGTGGAAGGAGAACAAGGGTCAGCTCGATGTGCAGTTCTTCCACGTCGGCATGGGTTTCCGTCAGCCGGTGCGCATGTACAGCGTCGATCCGAAAACCCGCACGGCCCGCGAGGTGCATTTCCGCCCTCAGCTGTTCAACTATGAAAACACTTCGGTCGACACCCAGCAGCTCAAGGGCGACCTGGGTTTTGCCGGCTTCAAGCTGTTCAAGGCACCGGAACTGGATCGGCATGACGTGGTGTCGTTCCTCGGCGCCAGCTACTTCCGCGCGGTGGATGCCACTGGCCAATATGGCCTCTCCGCCCGTGGCCTGGCCGTCGACACCTACGCCAAGAAACGCGAAGAATTCCCTGATTTCACCAAGTTCTGGTTCGAAACTCCGGATCAGAACGCGACCCGCTTTGTGGTCTACGCCCTGCTCGACTCGCCGAGCGCGACCGGCGCCTATCGCTTCGACATCGATTGCCAGGCCGAGCGCGTGGTGATGGAAGTCGACGCCCACATCAACGCCCGCACTGCCATCGAACAACTGGGCATCGCCCCGATGACCAGCATGTTCAGCTGCGGCACCCACGAGCGCCGGATGTGCGACACCATTCACCCGCAAATCCATGACTCGGATCGTCTGGCCATGTGGCGCGGCAACGGCGAGTGGATCTGCCGCCCGCTGAACAACCCGGCGACCCTGCAATTCAACGCCTTCGCCGACACCGATCCGAAAGGTTTCGGTCTGGTGCAGACCGACCACGAATTCGCCAACTATCAGGACACCGTCGACTGGTACAGCAAGCGTCCGAGCCTGTGGGTAGAACCTACAACCGCCTGGGGCGAAGGCTCTATCGATCTGCTGGAAATTCCTACAACCGGTGAAACCCTCGACAACATTGTTGCGTTCTGGACGCCGAAGAAACCGGTAGCCGCCGGCGACTCGCTGAACTACGGCTACAAGCTCTACTGGAGCGCCCTGCCGCCGGTCGGCACGCCGCTGGCGCGGGTGCATGCGACCCGTTCGGGCATGGGTGGATTCGTCGAAGGCTGGGCACCGGGCGAGCATTACCCGCCGGTCTGGGCCCGTCGTTTTGCCGTGGACTTCACGGGTGGCGGTCTGGATCGCCTGCCGCGGGGCACCGGGATCGAACCGGTGGTGACCTGCTCCAACGGCAAGGTGCAGGATTTCAGCGTGCTGGTGCTGGATGACATCAAGGGCTACCGGATCCTGTTCGACTGGTACCCGACCAATGACAGCGTTGAGCCAGTTGAGCTACGACTGTTCATCCGCACCAACGACCGCACGCTGAGCGAGACCTGGCTGTACCAGTACTTCCCGCCAGCGCCGGACAAGCGCAAATACCCTTGATGCGTTGAGCCGTCAGGCCAACGGGCAGTACAAGTGGATATCGTGGGGTTCAAGATCAAACAGCTCGGGATCCGGTTGTTCCAACAACCGGCAACCCTGGCGCTGATAGAACTCCACGGTATTGCGCGACTCGGTGGCCGACACGTACAACGCCCCGGCGCCGACCTCTCGGCCATGCTTGCAAGCCAAGGCGAACAACCGCCCGCCCAATCCCTGCCCGCGCCAGGCACGGCTGATGTGCAAAAACTTCAATTGCCGCATCTTCAAACCCTGATTGTGAATAACCCGGTTATCCACAACCACCGCCGCCACCAACGTCTCTCCATTGAATAGTCCGTGTAGCCACCCGCCGCTGCGCCAGCATTTTTCCAATACCCGCGCATTTTCCTCCGCTTCCCCTTCGGGCCATCCGCGCATGTCGAAACGCGCCGGATACAGAACCAGCTCACCGTTTTCCACGCGATAACACTCCTCGACCAGTTCACTGCGGTCGATCAGCGCCAGCAAAGGCAAGTCCGATTCAGCCAGCTCACGCTCGATCAACATTGCGATCCACTCCTTTGCGATTCCAAACGACAGGCAAGAAAAAACCCGCCGGTTCAATGGCGGGTTTTATAGGCTTTGCGAGCGGTCGGAATCAATCCCGCAGATCAGACTCGTGAATCGGCTGATCCCGATGAGTCGCACGTTGATACTGCGCCGGCCACACCGCTTTGCGTCCGCCCAGGTCATCGTCGGCATGCAGCGGCCAATACGGATCACGCAGCAGCTCGCGGGCGAGGAAGATGATGTCGGCCTGACAGGTCCGCAGGATGTGCTCGGCCTGGGCCGGCTCGGTAATCATTCCCACGGTGCCGGTGGCGATGCCTGACTCCTTGCGCACCCGTTCGGCGAAACGCGTCTGATAACCCGGCCCCACGGGGATTTCAGCGTTGACTGCCGTGCCGCCCGATGACACGTCGATCAGGTCGGCCCCCAAGGCTTTCAGGCGTCGCGCAAGCTCCACGGTTTCATCGGGGTTCCACCCGTCTTCAACCCAATCGGTGGCCGACAGGCGCACAAACACCGGCAGTTCTTCCGGCCACACCGCGCGTACCGCCTCGGTCACTTGCAGCACCAGACGAATGCGATTTTCGAACGAACCACCGTATTGATCGCGGCGCTGATTACTCAGTGGCGACAGAAACTGGTGCAACAGATAACCGTGCGCCGCATGCACCTCGACCACACTGAAACCGGCGGTCAGCGCGCGTTTGGCTGCGGCCACGAAATCCTGAATGACTTGGGCGATCTGGCTCTCATCCAGCTGTTTCGGTTGAGTGTGTTGGGGGTCAAAGGCAATCGGCGAAGGACCCACCGGCGTCCAGCCGCCGTCATCCGGTTTGACGCTGCCATGCTTGCCGATCCACGGCCGATGGGTGCTGGCCTTGCGCCCGGCGTGGGCCAGTTGAATGCCGGCCACTGCGCCCTGCGCGTTGATGAAACGGGTGATGCGTTGCAGCGGTGCGATCTGTTCGTCGTTCCACAGGCCCAGGTCTTCGGCGGTGATCCGCCCGTCGGCCGTGATCGCCGTGGCTTCGGTAAATACCAGGCCAGCGCCCCCCACGGCACGGCTGCCGAGGTGCACCAGATGCCAGTCGTTGGCCAGGCCATCGACGCTGGAGTACTGGCACATGGGCGACACGGCGATGCGGTTGGACAGGGTCAGTTGGCGAAGGGTAAAGGGTTCAAGCAGCAGACTCATGGGGCACCTCTCAAATCAGTGGGCAGGCTCCAGGGTTCTGTTTGAAAAGTCGACGAGTGACAGGAAAAAGGTGCAGCACCCGCCCCCGCGGGCAAAAAATTCGACAAGACGTCACAAGGCCAATCAAGCAGTGCTTAGAGCCTAGTCGACATCCGGGGATGAGGGAGGGTTCAGAAATGAAACAGGACAATTGAAGGCTACTGCGCCCCTTAATAGAGGGGCGCTAAGCCCTTAACGCGGTTCGATGTGGGCAATCATCAACTGCACGGTCTCATTGCCGCGAAACTCGTTGAGATCGAGTTTGTAGGCCAGTTCGACCCATTTGATCGTCGGGTTCGGCCAGATATCGCGATCAATCCCGAAGGCGATACCGTCGAGTTTCACCGAACCGCATTCGGTTTTCAGCACCACTTTCAGGTGCCGCTCGCCAACCACCCGCTGCTCGACCAACTGGAACACACCGTGAAACAGCGGCTCGGGAAAATGCTGCCCCCACGGCCCGGCGTGACGCAGGGCCCGGGCCAGTTCCAGATGAAATTCCTCGACTGCCAGCGTGCCGTCCGACAGCAGGCGCCCGGTCAGGTCTTCTTCGCGAAGCTGCCTACGCACCTCGGCGTCGAAGGCCTCGGCAAACAATGGAAAATTCTCCTGCGGCAAGGTCAGACCGGCCGCCATCGCGTGGCCGCCGTACTTGCTGATCAGATCCGGATGCTGCGCCGCGACCACGCTCAGCGCGTCACGGATGTGGAAACCCTGAACCGAACGCCCCGAGCCCTTTAGCAAACCGTCACCGGCATCGGCGAAGGCGATGGTCGGGCGGAAATAACGCTCCTTCATCCGCGACGCCAGAATACCGATGACACCCTGATGCCATTCCGGATCGAACAGGCACAACCCGAACGGCATCGACTCGACCGGCAAGTCCTTGAGCTGAGCCAGCGCCTCACGCTGCATGCCCTGCTCGATGGATTTGCGATCCTGGTTCATGCCGTCCAGTTGCGCGGCCATTTCCCGGGCCTGCGCAGCGTCGTGGGTCAGCAGGCATTCGATGCCCAGGCTCATGTCATCCAGACGCCCCGCCGCGTTCAGGCGCGGGCCGACGATGAAACCGAGGTCGGTAGACGTGATGCGCGAAGCCTCTCGCTTGGCCACTTCAAGGATCGCCTTGATCCCCGGCCGCGCACGTCCGGCGCGAATTCGTTCCAGGCCCTGGTGCACCAGAATCCGGTTGTTGGCATCCAGCGGCACCACGTCGGCGACGCTGCCCAGCGCCACCAGATCCAGCAGTTCGCCGATGTTCGGTTGTGGCTTGCTCTCGTACCAGCCGAGGCTGCGCAGGCGTGCGCGCAACGCCATCAACACATAGAAAATCACCCCGACCCCGGCCAGCGCCTTGCTCGGGAACTCGCAGCCGGGCTGGTTCGGATTGACTAGCGCATCGGCTTGCGGCAGTTCATCGCCGGGCAAGTGGTGGTCGGTGATCAAGACCTTCAGACCGTGACGTTTCGCAGCCGCCACACCTTCCACGCTGGAAATACCGTTGTCGACGGTGATCAACAGTTGCGGCTCGCGGGTCATCGCGACTTCGACGATTTCCGGGGTCAGGCCGTAGCCGTATTCGAAACGGTTCGGCACCAGATAATCGACGTGCGCCGCGCCCAACAAGCGCAAACCGAGCACGCCCACGGTGCTGGCCGTCGCGCCGTCGGCGTCGAAGTCGCCGACGATCAGGATCCGCTGACGCTGCTCCAGCGCCGTCACCAGAAGGTCCACCGCCGCATCGATCCCTTTGAGCTGCTGGAACGGAATCAGCCGCGCCAGGCTCTTGTCCAGCTCCGCCTCGGACTGCACGCCCCGCGCCGCATACAGGCGGGTCAGCAGCGGTGGCAGTTCACCGAGAAACGGCAGAGTGGCGGGCAACGGGCGAGGATCGATACGCATGGGGTGACAGAAGCTTCTCTTGAATACGTGGGATTTTTCGGGAGTAACGCGGACTTAGCCGCGCTCGCCTTGCAGCCAGGTGAGCTGGACTTCGTGCTGGCCACGATCATCAGTGACGAAGATCGTGCCTTCGCTGATCATCACGTCCCACTTGATGACGCGAGGCATGTCCTTGGCCAGGGTTTCCAGCACTTCCTGAGGAACAGCGGCAATATTGACGTTCTTCAGGTTCTTGATCGCCGGGATCACCTTGCCTTCCCAGACACGCAGGCTGCCGTAGGCCAGCAGGCTGGTGCGTTCCGTGCGACGGGAGCACCAGGTCAGGCGATCCGCGTCCGGCTGGCCGACTTCGATCCAGTGCAGGACACGGTCATCCAGGCTCTTTTCCCACAGCGCAGGTTCATCCACGTCCGACAGACCACGACCGAACGACAGTTGCTCGTTGTACCAGAGCGCGTAGGCCAACAGGCGTACGGTCATGCGTTCTTCGGTTTCCGAAGGGTGACGGGCGATGGTCTGCTTCACGTTCTCGTAGACGCTGCGGTCGAGATCGGTGAGATTCAGTTCGAATTTGTAGGTAGTGGACGGCTGGGCCATGAACGGGCTTCTTGATACGAGGAAAGTCGGCAAGTCTAACCGATGCTGTAGGCAATCCACGAATTGATGGCGATCAACCTTGCGCGACTGACAGCCGGCTATGTTAAAACGCTGTATCTGCTCAGCCTTGTCCTACAGGATCTCGCATGCCGTTCGCCAACAAACCGCTCAGCGGTCTGAAAGTCATTGAATTGGGTACTTTGATTGCCGGGCCGTTTGCCTCGCGCATCTGCGGCGAGTTCGGCGCCGAAGTGATCAAGATCGAGTCGCCGGACGGCGGGGATCCGCTGCGCAAATGGCGCAAGTTGTACGAAGGCACCTCGCTGTGGTGGTTCGTCCAGGCACGCAACAAAAAGTCCCTGACGCTGAACCTGAAACACCCCGATGGCCTGGCGATCCTGAAAAAACTGCTGGGCGAAGCCGACATCCTGATCGAGAACTTCCGCCCCGGCGTCCTGGAAAAACTGGGCCTGAGCTGGGAAACCCTGCACGCACTGAACCCGAAACTGGTGATGGTGCGCCTGTCCGGTTTCGGCCAGACCGGTCCGATGAAGGATCAGCCTGGGTTCGGCGCGGTCGGCGAATCCATGGGTGGCCTGCGCTACATCACCGGTTTCGAAGACCGGCCACCGGTGCGCACCGGAATTTCCATCGGCGATTCGATTGCCGCCCTGTGGGGCGTGATCGGTGCGTTGATGGCTTTGCGTCATCGCGAGGTCAACGGCGGTCTCGGCCAAGTGGTCGATGTGGCGTTGTACGAAGCGATCTTCGCCATGATGGAAAGCATGGTGCCGGAGTTCGATGTGTTCGGCTTCATTCGCGAGCGTACCGGCAACATCATGCCGGGCATCACGCCCTCCTCGATCCACACCAGCGCCGACGGCAAACACGTGCAGATCGGCGCCAACGGCGATGCGATCTTCAAGCGCTTCATGCTGATCATCGGCCGTGAAGATCTGGCCAATGACCCGGCGCTGGCCAGCAATGACGGGCGCGACAGCCGTCGTGACGAGTTGTATGGGGTGATCGACCGCTGGGTGAATTCGCTGCCGCTGCAAACCGTGCTGGATCTGCTGAACCAGGCCGAAGTGCCCGCCAGCCGGATCTTCAGTGCCGAAGATATGTTCAACGATCCGCAGTACCTGGCCCGGGAAATGTTCCTGCACGCCAAACTGCCGGACGGCAAACCCTTCAAGATGCCGGGCATCGTGCCGAAACTCTCTGATACACCCGGCACGTCCGAATGGGTCGGACCGCAGCTCGGTGAACATAATGCGCAGGTACTCCACGATCTTGGCTACGACGAGAAGCAGATCGCCCGGCTGCGCGAAGACGGAGCCATCTGAGCTGAAGCGCCTGATGCCCTCGGCCTCGAACCGCGCCCACCATTGGTGGACCTGGCGGTTGTTCGGCCTGCTATTTCTGCTGATGCTGCCGGCGTGGGCGCAGGCCAAACCGACGTTGATCTGGCTGTTGCGCGACCTGCCGCCGCTGACGATCTTCGAAGGCCCGAAAAAGGGCCAGGGCGTTATCGATCAATTGATGCCGATGCTGATTGCCGGCATGCCGCAATACGACCACACCTTGATGCGGGTCAATCGCGCCCGCGGCATTCAAATGCTTCATGAGCATCCCTTCGCCTGCGATCCGTCGCTGATCTGGAACAAGGAACGCGCCCAGTGGATTGCGTTCTCCATTCCCGCGTTTCGCGCGGTCAGCAATGGTCTGGTGGTGCGTCAGAGAGATCGCGAAGTGCTGGAGCCTTTTCTGGTCGAGGACGAAGTCGATCTGTCGGCGTTTCTGGCCAACGGCGAGCGAAAAGTCGGAGTGGTGGCGGAACGCAGTTATGGCGAGTACATCGATACATTGCTGCAGCAGGCACCAAGCGGCGCGCTGACGCCTCACTACGGCAACGATGCGCTCAGCAGCCTGCTGTCGATGCAGCGTCTGGGGCGTTTGCAGGTGGTGTTGGGTTACTGGCCGGAAATCCGTTACCAGGCGCGCCAGGCCGAGATCGCCGAAGACGAACTGCTGTTCTTCCCGATTCGCGGCACGGGCAAGTACCTCTCGGGCCATGTCGGCTGCACCGACACCACGGCGGGCCGGCAGGCGATCACGGAGATCAACCAACTGTTGCGCACCCTGCCCCACGACCACCTCAACCAGCTCTACGCCGACTGGCTCGACCCCGAGCGGCGCCAGGACTATCTGGAACAGGCACGGATTTTCTTCGAGCAGCAAGCCGCGCAGTGAAATCCGGGCAAAAAGAAACCCCGAGAAGTGGGGAGACGACTCGGGGTTAAACGTGGTCTGTATCAAAGACCCGTAGCAGCAAGCGACAAGCACCGGAGCACAATGCTTGATCCTGCTGTTACGGGGTCTGACTGATCGGGATGCAGGAAGGTTCCCACAATTGAAAAATCAGTTTTCAGAGGGACGGGTGCTTGTCGAGGGCTGCGTTTCGCAACGCGGCGATCACACAGGGTTCCAGCCGGCCTTCGGCAATCAGGATGTCACGGTGCAGGCCGTCGACCACATCCGTCAGTTGGCGCTTGTCGCTCAATTGCGCCTGATTGAATTCGCGCTCCACCACGATCGCGCCGCTGCCGTTCTTCAAGGTCACCAGGCATTCGCCGTGGCGACCGCGAGGGGTCAACGTCACCTGATACGGGCTCAGAGCCTCACCGAGCAATAGACTGATACTTTCCATCTCGATCTCCACTCAATAGTCCGAAAACACAGTGTCTGGGGCGTGTTCACAGTAAATGACCACCGGCCCGAGAGGAAAGTTCTGCTCGTCGCCGGCCTCTCCCGGAGCGTCACCGGCCTATCGGAGCATGCATGGTGAAGATGACAGAAAAATAACCATGGGGCTCAAGCGTCGACGGAATGCCGGGGGATGGTCATGTAGGTGTCCAGCAACGCCCTCATCAATACCGCCGAGACCGGCGTGTGCAGACGCCCCAGCAAGGTGATCCGGTGCTCGCCCAGCAAGGTTTCCAGATCATCCAGCATGGCGGGCGCCACAGCCCCCACCATAATCAGTGCCCGCGCTGCTTGCCGGTCGGCCAGATGCCGGATCAGCGCCAACCCGTCGCCGCTCTGCAACTGTGGATTGCACACGGCGATGTCGACAGCCCCGCGGCGCTCCAGTGAACGCTTTGCCGAACCCAGCGACGGCGCGGTCAGCACATCGTAGATACCGATGGCGTTGAGCATCTGGTGCAACGCCATCAACTGGAACGGGTTGGGTTCGAGAATCAGGATCTTGAGCGAGCGCATGGGACGACCTCTGGAACGACAATCGCGGATTCACGCCGCAGTGGCTTGTCACTCTAGGGTGTTCGTCCTAAGCCTCCCATCAGAAAAGTAGCCGCGTTTTATAGGACTTTTCCCATCTTTAATGCAGACATCGACACCCGCTCTCCTTCCGCCGCTCGGTGATGTCCGTCCAGCCCCCGAGCAGGCCGCGCAGTTTTCCATCGACACTGTAAAACGGCACCGTCCATTGATAGATCTGACGGGGCCCGCTCTTGAACATCAGTTGCCGCTTGCTGAAGCGTGTTTTACGCGTACCCAGTTGCGCCATGAATTCGTCATGCAGCATCAATGCCGTGGCCTGTGGCAGTGCATCGAATTCGAACAGCATCCGGCCCTGCACCTGCTCCAGCCGGACCGACAGCGCATCTTCATAACTGCGGTTGCACATGATCAACCGGCCCTGCAGATCGCGAACGAACACAGGGTCAGGCATCGCATCGATCAATGCGTGTTGAAAGGCCAGTTGATCACCCAGGCCCTTTTCAGCCTCCCTGCGCTGTTTTATTTCGGTAGCGAGTCGACGATTCCACAGCAGCGAAAGCAGGCCTAACACCCCGAGTGCACCCATCCCCCAGCATCCCCACTCGATCAGCCGAGCGCGGAACGACGGTGCCGGCGCAGGTGAGACTCCGTCCAGCCACTTCAGGCGCATGGCACGCAGTTCGGCCGCCGAGAAAGCGCCCAAGGCTTTGTTGAGGATGCTCACAAGCTCGGGTAGCCCCTTACGTACCGCCAGATGGTCGGCCTCCCACTTGCCCTCGACGAGACCACCGACCCTGAGCAGGCCGGAGGGAAACAGCTGAGCGCCGATCTCGTTTTCGATGGTGGCGTAAGCCTCGCCACTTTCGACCAGCGCCCGAGCCTCGGCATAGGTCTTGACCGAGCGGATCTCGATCGACGGGTAGTCACGTCGAATGCTGTCCTCCAGCGCATGTCGGGCCGGCAGCACCAGGACTCGCTTGGCCAGCATCTCGAGCGACCGTATTGCCGGCTCGCCCGAATGACCGACGAACACCCACCCGGCACCGCCAAACGCGTGACTGAACTCCAGAAACGCCTTGCGCTCGTCGTTCATTGCCAACGTCGTGCTGATGTCGGCCACGCCACTCTGGAGTCGTTCCAGCATGTGGTCGGTGGAAAACGATTCCTGATGAACGAACTGCAATCCGGTCATGGCGCTGATGTGCTTGAGTACATCGTTGTTCAAGCCGCTCCACTGGCCATGCTCGTCCTGAAACAGATACAACGGGTATTGCACCGAGGCGACGGTCACCCGTGGGTTATCTCGAATCCACTGACGCTCATGCTCATTCAGCTCGATGGGCTGAACCGCCTCCAGCGCATCGGAATGCTTCGTCAGATGGGCTGCTTCGATCCACTGCGACAACCCGAAGCAACCCAATAAAAACAACCAGCACAGAGCTGGTTTCAATCCTGAAAAAAACCGCATTGCCACATCCTTCGTCATCGACTCGCCCGTCCTTGGTGGGCGAAACGCGCGCAGTGTGGCATGCAAAAACAAGAAAGCCCGTCAGGAGACGGGCTTCAAAATGTGACAGCTTTGCGGGCTTAAAGAGGCTTGCCGCGGTTGCCATGCTGGCTGACAAAGGCCTGTACGGCTTTGAGCTCGTTCGCCAGCACAGTGCAGCGCTCTTCTCTCTCAAACAAATCAGAAAGATGTGCAGGTAGTTCGAGAGCTTTTCCTACACCGGCTTTCTCCACAGCGTCCGGGAACTTGACCGGATGCGCCGTGCCCAGAATCACCATCGGGATGTCCAGGCTGCGGCGGCATTCGCGAGCGGCTTTGACGCCGATGGCGGTATGCGGATCCAGCACTTCACCGGTCTGCTCGTAGACTTCGGCGATGGTTTCGCAGGTTTGCGCATCGTCCACGGCCAGCGAGTCGAACAGTTTGCGTGCCTCGGTCCAGCGTTCCTGTTCGACGCTGAAGCCGCCGCCCTGCTTGAACGAATCCATCAGGCCGGCAATCGCCGCGCCGTTGCGACCGTGCAGGTCGAACAGCAGGCGTTCGAAGTTCGACGAGACCATGATGTCCATCGACGGCGACAGCGTGGCGTGCAGGGTTTCCTTGACGTACTGGTTGCCGCTCATGAAGCGGTGCAGGATGTCGTTGCGGTTGGTGGCGACGATCAACTGGTTGATCGGCAGGCCCATGTTGCGCGCCAGGTAACCGGCGAAGATGTCGCCGAAGTTGCCGGTCGGCACCGAGAACGACACCGAACGCGCGGGGCCGCCCAATTGCAGCGCTGCGTGGAAGTAGTAAACGATCTGGGCCATGATCCGCGCCCAGTTGATCGAGTTCACTGCCACCAGACGGGTGCCCTTGAGGAAGCTCTGGTCGGCGAAGCTGGCCTTGACCATTTCCTGGCAGTCATCGAAGTTGCCTTCGATGGCGATGTTGTGGATGTTCTCACCGAGGATGGTGGTCATCTGCCGACGCTGCACTTCGGACACACGGTTGTGCGGGTGCAGGATGAAGATGTCGACGTTTTCGCAGTGCTTGCAGCCTTCGATGGCGGCCGAACCGGTGTCACCGGAGGTGGCGCCGACGATGACAACGCGCTCGCCGCGCTTTTCCAGCACGTAGTCGAGCAGGCGACCGAGCAGTTGCAGGGCAAAGTCCTTGAACGCCAGGGTCGGGCCGTGGAACAGCTCCAGCACCCATTCGTTGCCGTTCAGCTGACGCAGCGGCGCCACGGCGTTGTGGGCGAACACACCGTAGGTTTCTTCAAGAATCTTTTTGAAATCGGCGTCCGGAATGCTGCCGGTAACGAACGGGCGCATGACGCGAAAAGCCAGCTCGTGATACGGCAGGCCGGCCCAGGAAGCGATTTCTTCCTGGGTGAAACGTGGCAGGTTTTCCGGGACGTACAGACCGCCGTCGGTGGCGAGACCAGCCAGCAGGACGTCTTCGAAATTCAGGGCCGGTGCCTGGCCGCGGGTACTGATGTAACGCATGACTGACTCCAATGGACAGTGTTCACGACACCGGCCCCGCTGGCGGGACCGGTGAAGGAGATCGGCTTAGTTCAAGTGCTCGACGCGGATCCGCACAACCGGACCGACCACGCCCGCCAGCGCTTCGAGGGCGGCGATCGCATCGTTGATGTGCTGCTCCAGCACGCGGTGGGTCAGCAGGATCATCGGCACCAGGCCGTCGTGTTCCTCGACTTCCTTCTGCATGATCGACTCGATGTTGATACCGCGCTCCGAGAGGATGCTCGCCACCTGAGCGAGTACGCCCGGGTGGTCCTTGGCCTGGATGCGCAGGTAGTAGGCGCTTTCGCAGGCTTCGATCGGCAGGATCGGATGGGCCGACAGCGAGTCCGGCTGGAAGGCCAGGTGCGGCACGCGGTTCTCCGGGTCGGAGGTCATGGCGCGAACCACGTCCACCAGATCCGCGATCACCGACGAAGCAGTTGGCTCCATGCCGGCGCCGGCGCCGTAGAACAGGGTCGAACCGGCAGCGTCACCGTTGACCATCACCGCGTTCATCACGCCGTTGACGTTGGCAATCAGACGATCAGCCGGGATCAGCGTCGGGTGTACGCGCAGCTCGATACCGGCGGCGGTGCTGCGTGCCACGCCCAGGTGCTTGATGCGGTAGCCCAGCGCTTCGGCGTAGTTAACGTCGGCGGTGGTCAGTTTGGTGATGCCTTCGGTGTAAGCCTTGTCGAACTGCAGCGGAATACCGAATGCGATCGATGCCAGGATCGTCAGCTTGTGCGCGGCGTCGATGCCTTCGACGTCGAACGTCGGATCGGCTTCGGCGTAGCCCAGCGCTTGCGCCTCGGCCAGCACGTCTTCGAAGGTGCGACCCTTCTCGCGCATTTCGGTGAGGATGAAGTTACCGGTGCCGTTGATGATCCCGGCGACCCAGTTGATACGGTTGGCGGACAGGCCTTCACGGATCGCCTTGATCACCGGAATGCCGCCGGCGACCGCCGCTTCGAATGCCACGATCACACCTTTCTCGCGTGCCTTGGCGAAAATTTCATTACCGTGAACGGCAATCAGAGCCTTGTTCGCGGTGACCACATGCTTGCCATTCTCGATGGCCTTGAGTACCAGCTCGCGGGCAACGGTGTAGCCGCCCATCAGCTCTATGACGATGTCGATCTCAGGGTTCGTGGCCACTTCGAAGACATCGTTGGTAATCGCAATACCGGTCGTCTGGAACTGAGGCTTTGGCGTGCGCATGGCAATTTGTGCCACTTCGATTCCACGCCCGGCACGACGAGCAATTTCCTCGGCGTTGCGCTGAAGTACGTTGAAGGTTCCGCCACCGACGGTCCCTAACCCACAGATGCCTACTTTGACCGGTTTCACTGTGAACTCCCCATAAAACGGCCGACACGAGGCCGGCCGTGAAAACAACCGCAGGTTCGCGGCTCTCTGTTGATGGCCCGGCAATCCTGCCGCCGGACCACGCTCGTCAACGCCTGAGCGTGACGATGCGAATTACTTCGCGCCCAGCGCCAGTTTGGCGACTTGTGGCGCAGGCTGGTAGCCCGGAATGACTTGTCCGTCGGCCAAAACGATGGCCGGTGTGCCGTTCACGCCGATCGACTGACCGAGGGCGAACTGCTTGGAAACCGGGTTCTCGCACTTGGCGGCCTTGATTTCCTTGCCATCGACCATTTTGTCCATGGCGGCTTTCTTGTCTTTCGAGCACCACACGGCTTGCAGTTGCTCGTCACCCGGCGAGCCCAGGCCCTGACGCGGGAACGCCACGTAACGCACTTCGATGCCGCGCTTGTTCAGCTCGGGCACTTCGGCGTGCAGCTTGTGGCAGTACGGGCACGTGGTGTCGGTGAAAACGGTGATGTGCGATTTGGTTTCGCCCACGGCCGGGTAAACCACGGTCTCGGCCACCGGGATCGCATTGATCAGTTTGGAAATGCCCAGGCGCTCGGTCTTCTCGGTCAGGTTGACCGGTTTGCCGTCCTTGAGCTGGAACATGTAGCCCTGAACGATGTACTGGCCGTCGGCGCTGGCGTAGAGCACGCGGCTGCCCTTGAGCTTGACTTCATACAGGCCCGGCAGCGGGCTGGCGGTGATGGTGTCCACCGGCACATCGAGCTGGAGGTTTTCCAGGCTTTGGCGAATCGCTTTGTCGGCCGCGTCATCGGCGACGGCAAAGGTGCTGACCAACGCAATGGCTGCGGCGGCGAAAATCTGGGTCAGACGCATGAGAACTCCTGAAGGCGGACAAATGGAACGATCAGAACGCCCGTGCCGGAACACCGGGTCATAACCGCCCATCGTGCAAACCGGCAAAGCCTACCACATAAGGCTCCCGTGGCCGAATGCGCCTGTCGCAAGACAAATGGCGCTCAGCCGCGCGGGTGATGTTTGGCATGCAGATCCTGCAAACGCGCCCGGGCGACGTGAGTGTAGATCTGCGTGGTCGACAGGTCGCTGTGGCCCAACAGCATCTGCACCACCCGCAAGTCGGCGCCATGGTTGAGCAAGTGTGTGGCAAACGCGTGGCGCAAGGTGTGTGGCGACAGCGACTTGCCGATCCCGGCGACCTTGGCCTGATGCTTGATGCGGTGCCAGAAGGTCTGGCGAGTCATCTGCTCGCCGCGCTGACTGGGGAACAGCACATCGCTGGGGCGCCCGCCGAGCAGCTCGCCACGACCGTCGCGCAGGTAGCGCTCGACCCAGACGATCGCTTCCTCACCCATCGGCACCAGCCGTTCCTTGCTGCCCTTGCCCATCACCCGTAACACGCCCTGGCGCAGGTTGACCTGCTCCAAGGTGAGGCTGATCAGCTCGGTGACACGCAGGCCGCAGGCGTAGAGGACTTCGAGCATGGCGCGGTCGCGCTGGCCGATGGCTTCGCTGAGGTCTGGCGCCTTGAGCAGCGCTTCAACGTCGGCTTCCGACAGGGATTTTGGCAATGGCCGACCGAGCTGCGGCATATCCACGCGCAAGGTCGGATCGACCGAAATCAGTTTTTCCCGCAGCAGGTAGCGATAAAAGCCACGCACACCGGAGAGAAATCGCGCAGTGGAACGGGGTTTGTAGTTCTGTTCCAGACGCCAGGCCAGGTGATCGAGGATCAGTTCGCGACCGGCATTGATCAGTTCGAGGTTTTTCTCCTGCAACCAGCCGTTGAACAGCGCGAGATCACTGCGATAGGCGTCGCGGGTGTTGTCGGAGAGACCTTTTTCCAGCCAGAGGGCGTCGAGAAACTGGTCGATCAGTGGGTGGTCGATGGCAGGCATGGGCGCTCAAGACACGCAGGCTTGGCACTGCGCGCAAATAAAGAGTGAACGGTTGAAATGGCCGCTAGTCTTTCATAGCCCGCTATTTCAAGGAACAGGGAGCTTCAATGAACGAGCAGCAAATTCTGTTGGCTTTCGGTGGTATCGGTGCCGCCGCGCTGGGCTGCCAATGGCTCGCCTGGCGCCTGAAGCTGCCGGCGATTCTGTTTCTGCTGCTGACCGGCATTCTGGCGGGCCCCGTGCTGGGCTGGCTCGACCCTCAGGAAATGTTCGGCCCGTTGCTGATGCCATTGGTGTCACTGGCCGTGGCGTTGATTCTGTTTGAAGGCAGCCTGACCCTGCACCTGTCGGAATGGCGCGAGATCGGCAGCGTCGTGCATCGGCTGGTCACAATCGGCGCGCTCTCGACCTGGGTAGTGATTGCGGTCGCGACCCACTGGCTGCTGGGCTTCGACTGGCTGCTCGCCATCCTGTTCGGCAGCCTGACCCTGGTCACCGGGCCGACCGTGATCGTGCCGATGCTGCGCGTGGTGCGGCCGAAGGCTTCGATCGCCAACATCCTGCGCTGGGAAGGGATTGTAATCGACCCGATCGGCGCGCTGCTCGCGGTGGTGGTCTACAGCTTCATCATCGCTCGGGCCGAAGGCCATGGCCTGGAACAGAGCCTGCTGACGTTTGGCGGGGTGATTGTCTGCGGCAGTGCGTTCGGTGTCGCCGGTGGCTGGTTGCTCGGTACGATCATCCGGCGCCAATGGCTGCCGGAGTATTTGCACAATCTGGCATCGCTCGCCGCGGTGCTGGGAATATTCATCGCCGCCAACCAGGTCATGCACGAATCCGGTCTGCTGGCGGTGACGCTGATGGGCATGTGGCTGGCGAACATGAAGGGCGTGGACGTGCGGCACATCCTGCACTTCAAGGAAAATCTCAGCGTACTGCTGATTTCCGGGCTGTTCATTCTGCTGGCGGCGCGACTGGATCTGAACGCGTTGATCGGTCTCGGACCACTGGTACTGATTCTGTTGCTGGTGATCCAGTTGATTGCGCGACCGCTGAACGTGGTGTTGAGTACCGCCGGTTCGAGTCTGAGTTGGCGTGAGCGTGCATTGCTGTGCTGGATTGCCCCGCGCGGGATCGTCGCGGCGGCAGTCTCGGCGATCTTTGCGATTCGCCTGGATGAAGCGGGCCATGAAGGTGCGCTGTTGCTGGTGCCGCTGACCTTCGCCGTGATCATCGGCACCGTCGTGCTGCAAAGCGCGACTGCCCGGCCACTGGCGCGTCTGTTGAAAGTAGCGGAGCCGGCGCCCAGTGGTTTCCTGATCGTCGGGGCGAACGGGCCTGCGCGCCTGCTCGGCAAGTCGCTGCAACAGCTGGGCAGCCGGGTGCTGCTGACAGATTCAAGTTGGGAAAACATCCGCGCGGCGCGCATGGATGGCTTGCCGACCTACTTCGGCAATCCGGCATCGCAGCACGCCGATGCGCATCTGGACCTGGTCGGACTGGGGCATTTGCTGGCGCTGTCACCGTCGGGCGAACTCAATACGCTGGCAGCCATGCGCTTTCGTCATGACTTTGGCCATCAGCGGTTGTTCGGGCTGGCCAGCGGTCAGGAAAGCCGGCGCAGCGACAAGCACCGCGCCAGCCTCGAACATCGCGGCAATCAACTGGGGAGCGAGGCGCTGACTTACGCCAGACTCGCCAGCCAATTGGGTCAGGGCGCCGACCTGTACAGCACGACGCTGACGGACGGGTTTGGCTGGGACGATTACCGTGCGTTGCATGGCAACCGCGCAACGCTGCTGTTCATGCGCGATGACAGCGGCTGGGTGCATGTGGTGTCGCCGGAAACCGTGCTAAAGCCGGGGCCGGGGTGGACGCTGGTGGCGCTGATTCAGCCGGAGAATGGCAGCGCCTGACAGATCTAATCGCGGGCAAGCCCGCTCCCACAGTGTCCGTGTCGAACACAAAATCTGTGGGAGCGGGCTTGCCCGCGAATGCCGCGGCTCGGTGCTAAATCAGGTCGCGAAACCCGGCAGCACTGGCACCGGACGCTTGTCATCATCGATGGCAACAAAGCTGAACTGCCCGTGAATGGCTTTCTCACGACCGTCGCAGCTCATGTTTTCGACGAACACTTCCACCTCGACCTTGAGACTGGTGTTGCCGACCTTGATCACCCGCCCGACCAGCTCGACGATGGAGCCCGCCGGGATCGCGTGATTGAAGTCGATGCGATCGGTCGACACGGTCACCAGCGGCAAACGGCAGAAGCGCGTGGCGGTGATGAACGACACTTCGTCCATCCAGGCCAGCGCCGTGCCGCCGAACAGGGTGTTGTGGTGGTTGGTGGTCGGCGGGAAAACCGCCTTGGTCACGCGGGTCACCGAGAGTTCGGTGCGGCGTTCGATTTCTTGCTCGCGAGGGGTCATGGGTCAGGCCTGAAACGGAATGCTGTGGATAAATTGCGGGCAACAAAAAAGCAGCCCGTAGGCTGCTTTTTTCTGCATCGGAAGCTGGACTTAAGCCAGTTTTTCCTTGATGCGAGCTGCTTTACCCGACAGGTCGCGCAGGTAGTACAGCTTGGCTTTACGTACGTCACCGCGACGTTTGACAGCCATGCTGTCGATCTGCGGGGAGTAGGTCTGGAAAGTACGTTCTACGCCAACACCGTTGGAGATTTTACGAACGGTGAACGCACTGTTCACGCCGCGGTTACGCTTGGCGATTACAACGCCTTCGAACGCTTGCAGACGGGAACGATCGCCTTCCTTCACTTTCACCTGAACGACGATGGTGTCGCCCGGGGCAAAGGTAGGGATTTCTTTGGTCATCTGCTCTGCTTCGAGTGCAAGGATGATTTTGTTGGTCATGCTGTGCTCCTAAGGTAAATCGTCTGATCTACCATCGATACGTTGTTAACTATCGTCCCGCTCGCGGATGTATTCCTCGAGCAGCTTCTTCTCTTCTCCAGAAAGCGAGCGGCTTTCCAGAAGATCGGCGCGTCGTTCATAGGTCCTACCAAGGGACTGCTGTAAACGCCAACGCCGGATATGCGCGTGATTGCCACTCAGCAACACGTCGGGAACACGCTGATCCGCATACACCTCAGGTCGGGTGTAGTGCGGGCAATCCAGCAGACCATCCGTAAAGGAATCTTCCTCAGCGGAATCCGCATGCCCTAAAGCTCCGGGCAGCAGTCGTGTAACCGCATCGATCATGACCATGGCCGGCAGCTCGCCGCCAGACAACACATAGTCACCAATCGACCACTCTTCATCGACATGAGCATCAATAAAACGCTCGTCAATGCCTTCATAGCGACCGGCAATCAGGATCAATGCATCCGATTTCGCCAGTTCGCGTACCGCCGACTGAGTCAGTTGACGGCCTTGGGGGGACAGGTAAATCACCTTCGCCGCCTCCCCGGCTGCTGCCTTGGCCTGAACCAGAGCATCTTCCAGGGGCTTGATCTTCATCACCATGCCCGGACCACCGCCAAACGGGCGATCGTCCACAGTGTGATGCCGATCCGTCGTGTAATCCCGCGGATTCCAACAGGTCAGCTGCAAGAGCCCCTGTTTGACCGCACGACTGGTAATGCCGTACTCACTGATGGCCGAGAACATCTCGGGGAACAGCGTAATGACGTCTACGCGCAGGCTGGCCATTGCTTAGAAGTCCGCGTCCCATTCCACCCTCATCACGCCTGCTTCCAGGTCGATTGCCAGCACGCATTGCTCCGTATAGGGCAACAACCGCTCGCGATCATCCAGGCTGCCGACGCAGGGCTTGACCACCAATACATCGTTCGCGCCGGTCTCCAACAGGTGATCAACCTTGCCGAAGAATTCTTCGTTCTGGTTGATGACACTCAGACCCTGCAACTGGTACCAGTAGTACTCGTCGCCAGTCAGGTTGGGCAAAAGGCTTCGCGAGATGCAAATCTCGTAACCGCTCAGAAGACGTGCTTCATCGCGATCGTCGAGGCCTTTGAGCTTGGCAACCAGATCCTTTTGAGTGGATCGGCCGCTGACCAGCTCGACCTGCTTTACCACGCCTTCGCGCCGAAGCGTCCAGTTGCGGTAGTTCAACAGGTTTTCAATCGGATCGGTAAAGGAAAAGACCTTCACCTCGCCGCGAACGCCGTGAACCGAAAAAATCTTGCCGACAACGATCAGGTCATCAGCTTTTTCTGGCGTCGCGCTCATACTGCTCAGGCTGCAGCCTTGGCAGATTCCTTCAGCAACTGAGCAACACGCTCAGAAGGCTGTGCACCAACGCTCAGCCAGTAGGCAACGCGCTCTTGGTTCACGGACAGACGAACTTCCTGACCACGGGCAACAGGGTTGAAGAAACCAACCTGTTCTTTGTGGGAACCGTCACGCGGGTTGCGGGAGTCGGTTACGGTCAGGTGGTAAAACGGGCGCTTTTTGGAGCCGCCAAGGGCAAGACGGATTGTTAGCATGTGAACATCGTTCCTGTAGTCGGTGCTGCAAATCTAAATGCACAGCGGGCATGGGTGCCCGAAAGGCCGCATATTCTAAGGAATATCCGGACTTTTGCAAATGACTTTTTCCGGCGCCTATGGCATGCCGTGCAGATTTGCATATGGGGCCGTCGTTCAAAACGGCCGGTCAGCTCCCGCCGAGTGCGGGTTTGCTGTTGATCCTGCGTCCTTGCAGGGTCTGCGCCAGTACGACGACCGGCGCGGATTCTAGTGTCCCGCCTCATCCATTTCGCTCACTTTTGGCGAGTGGCTGATGCCCTCAAGCAAGGCGCCGCGACGAGTCATAGCCCGCTATGGCGAGGAGCGGCAACGCAGCATGAGGGCATCAGACGCCGCCATAAGTGAGCAGAATGGGTGAGACGGGACACCTTACATTTTCGGCATGCCGCCGCCGGGCAACATACCGCCCATGCCGCGCATCATTTTCGCCATTCCGCCCTTGGCGGAGAACTTCTTCATCATCTTCTGCATCTGCTTGTGCTGCTTGATCAAGCGACCGATGTCCTGCACCTGGGTGCCGGAACCCATGGCGATCCGGCGCTTGCGCGAACCGCTGATCAGCTCAGGGTCGCGGCGCTCGGCCGGGGTCATGGAGTTGATGATGGCTTCCATCTGCTTGAACTGCTTCTCTGCAGCGTTCTGGGCATTGCCCATTTGCGAGAGATTGACGCCACCGATGTTCGGCAGTTTGTCCATGAGCCCGCCGAGGCCGCCCATGTTCTTCATCTGTTGCAGCTGATCGCGGAAGTCTTCGAGGTCGAAGCCCTTGCCCTTCTTCAGCTTTTTAGCAAGTTTGTCGGCCTTGTCCTTGTCGAGGGTCGCTTCAGCCTGTTCGATCAGGCTGAGCACGTCGCCCATGCCGAGGATCCGCGAAGCAATACGCTCAGGGTGGAACGGATCGAGCGCTTCGCTCTTCTCGCCCATACCGATGAACTTGATCGGCTTGCCGGTGATTGCGCGAACGGACAGCGCGGCACCGCCACGGGCATCACCGTCGACCTTGGTCAGGATCACACCGGTCAGCGGCAGCGCATCACCGAAGGCCTTGGCCGTGTTGGCCGCGTCCTGACCGGTCATGGCGTCGACCACGAACAGGGTTTCAACCGGATTGATCGCGGCGTGCAGCGCCTTGATCTCGCCCATCATCTCTTCGTCGATGTGCAGACGACCGGCGGTATCGACGATGACCACGTCGATGAATTTCAGTTTTGCTTCTTTAATAGCCGCGTTGGCGATGTCGACCGGCTTCTGGCTCAGGTCGGACGGGAAGAACGTCACGCCGATGTCGTTGGCCAGGGTTTCCAGCTGTTTAATAGCAGCAGGACGGTAGATGTCCGCCGACACGACCATGACCGACTTCTTCTTGCGCTCTTTAAGGAAGCGCGCCAGCTTGCCGGCGGTGGTGGTTTTACCCGCGCCCTGCAGACCGGCCATCAGAATGACGGCAGGCGGCACGGCGCTCAGGTTCAAGTCTTCGTTGGCCGCGCCCATCAGGCTTTCGAGTTCGGCCTGGACGATCTTCACGAACGCCTGGCCCGGCGTCAGGCTGCGCGACACCTCGGTGCCGACAGCGCGTTCCTTGACCGAATTGACGAAGTCCTTGACCACCGGCAGGGCGACGTCGGCTTCGAGCAACGCCATGCGCACTTCGCGCAGGGTGTCTTTGATATTGTCCTCGGTCAGCTTCGCCTTGCCGGTGACATGGCGCAGCGTCTGCGAGAGACGGTCGGTTAAGTTTTCAAACATTGCGCGATCCTTTCAGGCCCTGTGTAGACCGGGATAATGGCGGCCCAGACCGGAATCAACATGTGCTCGGCGAGCCTGCGGCGTGGGCAGGTCGCGGATTATAGCGAAGACTGCGTCTGGCGGACACCTTGCTGTCAGCTTGTCGGTCTTTCGTGCAATGGCGGTTCTATGCCAAACTCAGCCCCTTTCGGGCTTGCCTAACAGGATTTATGCTCCCCTTGTCACCGAGTTTGCTGACCACCCTCGCCGCCGCCCTTCTTTATGCCGCTGCGACTCTCTATCAGGGCACCCGCCTGGCCACTGGCGCCAAGGCCAACAAGCGCCTGCTGGTCTCGCTCGGCGTCCTCGCCGTGCTGGCCCACAGCGCCAGCCTGCTCACCCATTTATTGACGCCGATCGGCCTGGGCCTGGACTTCTTCAGCGCCTCGAGCCTGATTGCTGCGGCTGTCATCGCCCTGACCCTGCTGGCCTGCTCGCGGATCCCGGTGGAAAACCTGCTGGTGCTGCTGTTCCCGCTGGGTGCGATCACGGTGCTGCTGGCGCAATTTGCGCCGACCGGCACGGTGCAGGTCATCGATGAAGAACCGGGCATCCTCGCGCACATCCTGCTGTCGATCCTCGCCTACGGCATGTTCACCATCGCGGTGTTCCAGGCCTTGTTGCTGTTGGTGCAGGATCATCAGCTCAAGCACAAGCACCCGTCCGGGCTGATCAAGAACTTCCCGCCCCTGCAAACCATGGAAAGCCTGTTGTTCGGTTTCCTCTGGGCCGGCTGGACTTTGCTGTCGCTGTCGCTGATTTCCGGCTGGCTGTTCGTCGAGAACCTGTTTGCCCAGCACCTGGTGCATAAAACCCTGCTGGCCTGCCTGGCCTGGATCGTGTTCAGCGTCCTGCTGTGGGGCCGTAACCGCCTCGGCTGGCGCGGGCACAAGGCAATCCGCTGGACCCTCGCCGGTTTCTGCCTGCTGATGCTCGCGTATTTCGGCAGCAAACTGGTTCGTGAATACATCCTGCACATCTGACGGGCGGCATAAATGGACGGTTTGCCCATAGGGCCGATGCTCGCGGTATTTGTCCTGCTGATTCTCTGGTCGGGGCTGTTTACCGCCGTCGAAGCGGCGCAACAGCACCTGCTCGCGCAACGCACCGCCTCCCGCGCCAGCGACAAGCCGCTGGCGAAGCTCAGCTTCCCGCTCGACAGCCTGATCCTCTGCAATACCCTGTGCCGCGCCCTGGCCGTCATCCTGGCCACCCTGCTGGCAATCTTTCTCTGTGAAGAAAACGGCCCCTGGGCGGCTTGTCTCGGCGCCGGCGCCCTGCTGCTGGTTTTTGCCGACTATTTCCCTCGCGCCCTCGCCCAGCGTTATCCGGATGCGGTGTTGTCGTTCGGCAATACGCTGCTGGCAGTACCGCTGAAAGTCGTTTACCCGCTTGCCTGGCTCCTCAGCCGCATCAGTGGTTTGCTGATGCGCCCGTTCATCCGCAAGGCCCAGGTGGTGCAACAGAGCGAAGATGATGTGCCAACGGAGCGTCATGACGACCCGGATCATCCGGTGCGCCCGCACCCGGTTTCAGGCATCCATGCGCTGGACAACATCACGGTCAATGACATTCTGGTGCCGCGCAGCGATGTCGACGGCATCAACCTCGACGACCCGATCGAAGAGATCATCGAGCAATTGCGCAAGAACCGGCGTACTCGCCTGCCGGTCTTCCACAGCGATATCAATCAGGTCGAAGCGGTGCTCAACACCCGCCAGATCCGCCACTTGCTGGACAATGGCAGCCTGACCCGCGAAGCCTTGCTGGCGGCCAGTTACGAGCCGTATTTCGTCCCTGAAAGCACCCCGCTGCAACTTCAACTGCTGAACTTCCACAAGCAGCAGCGGCGTCTGGGTATGGTGGTGGACGAGTACGGCGAAGTCCTCGGCATCGTCACCCTGGAAGATATTCTCGAAGAAATCGTCGGCGAATTCGAAAGCGAGCACAGCCTCGACAACCCGCACATCCACCCGCAAGCCGATGGCCGCATGGTGATCGATGGCGCGGCGTCGATCCGCGAGCTGAACAAATGCCTGGGCTGGCACCTGCCCAGCGACGGCCCCCGGACCCTCAATGGCCTGGTGACCGAGGCGCTGGAAACCATCCCGGAAAGCGCGGTCTGCCTGAAGATCGGCCGCTATCGCCTGGAGATTCTCGAAACCGAGGAAAACCGGGTGAGCAAAGTCCTGATCTGGCACACCACTTCGGCTCCGGCGCTGGCCACGGCCCGCTAGACAGCCCCTTGTTCAATCGTTAGCCACCTTCCTATAATCGCGGTGCTTACCCAAGCCCCGCCGAACCGCGTGCTTACCCCGCACCCGACACAATCCGGCCGGTTCATCGGCAATATCCGCATCACACCGACGACTGTTCCTACCTGAAGCAGCGATCGCGCCTCATCCCACATCCCTGGGTGTTCGACCATAATAATTCGCTCCAACGGAGCTCATGACTGTCAGGGATCACCGCATGACGACCAGTACCGCTTACAGCGACACCACGCCTGCCCAACCGACCAACTCCGCCACCCGCGTGGCCACGGCGAGCTTCATCGGCACGGCCATCGAGTTCTACGATTTCTACGTCTACGCCACTGCTGCCGCGCTGGTGATCGGGCCGGTGTTCTTCCCGCAGACCTCCGGCACGGCGCAGATGCTCTCGGCATTCCTGACCTTCGGCATCGCCTTCCTCGCCCGACCTTTGGGTTCGGCGCTGTTCGGCCACTTCGGTGACCGGATCGGACGCAAATCGACTTTGGTCGCTTCGCTGCTGCTGATGGGTGTCTGCACCACGCTGATCGGTGTGCTGCCGGGTTACGACAGCATCGGGGCCTGGGCGCCGATCCTGCTGTGCGTGCTGCGCTTCGGCCAGGGCCTGGGATTGGGTGGCGAATGGGGCGGCGCAGCGCTGCTGGCGACCGAAAATGCCCCGAAAGGCAAACGGGCGTGGTTCGGCATGTTCCCGCAGCTCGGCCCTTCGATTGGCTTTCTGGCTGCCAACGGCTTGTTCCTGACGCTGGCAATGACGCTCAATGATGAACAATTCCGCAGCTGGGGCTGGCGGATTCCGTTTCTGCTCAGTGCGGCGCTGGTAATGGTCGGCTTGTACGTGCGCCTCAAGCTCCACGAAACCCCGGTGTTCGCCAATGCCATCGCCCGTCAGGAGCGAGTGAAAGTGCCGCTGGTCGAGCTGTTCAGTCAGTACTGGGCACCGACGTTGCTGGGCGCCGCCGCCATGGTGGTGTGCTATGCGCTGTTTTACATCTCGACCGTGTTCTCCCTGAGCTACGGCGTATCCACATTGGGGTATAGCCGCGAGACATTCCTCGGACTGCTGTGCTTCGCAGTACTGTTCATGGCAGCCGCGACACCGTTGTCAGCCTGGGCCAGTGACCGTTACGGGCGCAAGCCGGTGCTAATCGTCGGCGGTGTGCTGGCGATTCTCTCCGGGTTTCTGATGGAGCCGCTGCTGACTCAGGGATCGACCTGGGGCGTGGCGCTGTTCCTGTGCATCGAACTGTTTCTGATGGGCGTGACATTCGCCCCGATGGGCGCGCTGCTGCCGGAACTGTTTCCGACACACGTTCGGTATACCGGTGCATCGGCGGCCTACAACCTCGGTGGCATTGTCGGAGCCTCGGCGGCGCCGTTCTTTGCGCAGAAACTGGTGGCGATGGGTGGTTTGAGTTACGTCGGCGGGTATGTGTCTGCGGCTGCGGTGCTCAGCTTGATCGCTGTGCTGTGCCTGAAGGAAACGCGTAATAACGATTTGAATCAGGTTGCCTGATCTTAGATCAAAAGCTTCGCGAGCAAGCTCGCTCCCACAGTGTCCGTGGCCACACACATAATTTGTGAACACCGCCGAACCTGTGGGAGCGAGCTTGCTCGCGATGGACGCGACTCGGTTTACAGCTCTACTACAACAGCCTGGGAAGCACGGGTCGCCTTGGCACGAGCGGCTTCAATCGATTCGTCACGGGCCAGTGCAACACCCATGCGGCGCTGACCGTTCACTTCAGGCTTGCCGAACAGACGCAGCGCGGTATCCGGCTCGCTCAGTGCAGCGCCGAGGTTGGCGAATGCGGTCTGGGTCGACTGGCCTTCCACCAGAATCACCGCCGAAGCGGATGGGCCGAACTGACGGATCAGCGGCACCGGCAGACCGAGGATTGCCCGGGCGTGCAGGGCGAACTGCGACAGGTCCTGGGAAATCAGGGTCACCAGACCGGTGTCGTGCGGGCGCGGCGACACTTCGCTGAACCACACCTGATCGCCTTTGATGAACAGCTCGACGCCGAACAGGCCACGGCCGCCCAACGCTTCGGTCACGGCTTTGGCAACACGCTCGGATTCAGCCAGCGCCACCGGGCTCATGGCCTGTGGCTGCCACGATTCCTGATAGTCGCCCTTCTCCTGACGATGGCCGACCGGGGCACAGAAGGTGGTGCCACCCACGTGACGCACGGTCAGCAAAGTGATTTCGTAGTCGAAATCGATAAAGCCTTCGATGATCACGCGACCTTTGCCGGCGCGACCGCCCTCTTGAGCGTAATCCCAGGCTTTCTGCACGTCATCAACGCTGCGCAGCAGGCTCTGGCCCTTGCCCGACGAACTCATCACCGGTTTCACGACGCACGGGAAACCCAGGTCCTCAACGGCTTTACTGTAGTCCTCGAAGGTGTCGGCGAAGTGGTATGGCGAAGTCGGCAGGTCCAGCTCTTCGGCGGCCAGGCGACGAATACCTTCGCGGTTCATGGT
This sequence comes from Pseudomonas sp. B21-021, assembly GCF_024749205.1. Lineage (NCBI taxonomy): Bacteria > Pseudomonadati > Pseudomonadota > Gammaproteobacteria > Pseudomonadales > Pseudomonadaceae > Pseudomonas > Pseudomonas sp. B21-021. The sequence continues at coordinate 1,204,089 of NZ_CP087192.1, read as the reverse complement.
CAGTTGCGCGGCGCGAGCGGTCGGGATCACGGTGAAGCCTTCGGCTTCCAGTTCGACCAGGGTAGCGGTGGCGATGGCTTCGATTTCCGGCACGATGAAATGCGGCTTCTCGGCTTCGATCACTGCACGCAGGGCAGCGCCGTCGAGCATGTTGATCACGTGGCTGCGATGGGCAACCTGCATGGCCGGCGCATTGGCATAACGGTCAACGGCGATCACTTCAACGCCCAGGCGTTGCAGCTCGATCACCACTTCTTTGCCCAACTCACCACAGCCACACAGCAATACGCGGGTCGCGGTCGGCGACAATGGAGTTCCGATACGGGTCATCTCAGGTCCTCAAAGAAGCGGATCATCGAGGAAAGCAACGCCAGACGCGCTTTCCATGGGGAGAAAGCGCGGCATTTTACATGAACCTGAGGGTTTGGCTTCAGCCGGCGACAGCCTGTTTGCGTTCGCGCCAGGCCATGATCAGCCAGACCGCAGTCACACCGGCGAACTTCGAGGCCAGCGCGGTGATGAGCACCGGCGGCGTCAGCAGGTCGATCATGCCGAAGAAGATGAAGGTATCGAGGGGAATGCTCAGCGCCGAGCTGATCCACAAGCGGTCGCGCAACGGGCGCTTGGTGATGGTGAACACCAGCCAGTCGATGCACTCGGAGACCGCGAATGCCGTGGCGCTGGCCAGTGCAATCGACGGATCGGACGTGACATAGGACAGCACCAGCGCCGCCAGCATCGCCACAATCGCGCCGTGGCCGAAGCGGATCTGCACCATGTCGCGCAGCACAAACACCAGCCCACCCCAGGCCGACCAGATGATGTCCAGGTGCGGCGCGGTGGAGAAGGCGAAGTTGATCAGCACGACGCTGCTGATGTAAGCGATGAGGAAAATCATGGGCATGACCTGTCAATTTGGCGCACAGGTTACTTCAGCCTTCCGATGACGCCAATCAAATCGGTTATTGCCCTGGCGTTTTGCCGATCATCCAGACCAGGCCACTGGCCTTCGCCCGCTCATGACAGAGCCCGAGGACAACCCGGCGTTCATCATTCGTCATCCGGCTCCAGCGAGTAATTTCCTCGACCGTGCGCTGGCAACCGGTGCAAATGTCGTCTTCGTCCAGCGCGCAAATGCTCACGCACGGCGAGGCGACGGGTCTTTCCGGGGTTGTCATTCTTCCTGCTCGACCAGATCGCGCGCATAGCGCTGAGAGTTATGCACATAGTGCGCAGCACTGGCTTCGAGCATCTTCTTCTGCGGCTCGGTCAGCTCACGCACCACCTTGCCCGGCGAACCCATCACCAGCGAACCGTCAGGAATTTCCTTACCTTCGCCGATCAGCGAATTGGCGCCGATGATGCAGTTCTTGCCGATCTTCGCGCCGTTGAGGATGACCGCATTGATGCCGATCAGGCTGTAGTCGCCGACCGTGCAGCCGTGGAGCATGGCGTTGTGGCCGATTGTCACGCCGGTGCCGATGGTCAGCGGATAGCCCATGTCGGTGTGCATCACGGTGCCGTCCTGGACGTTGCTGTTCTTGCCGATCAGGATCAGTTCGTTGTCGCCGCGCAACACGGCGTTGAACCAGACGTTGGCGCCCTCTTCCAGTTTGACTTTACCCACCAGCACGGCGTTGGGGGCGACCCAGCTCTGCGGATGGGTTTCGACACGGGCGTCGCCCAGGCGGTATTTCATCTTGTTTTCCTCAGGGCTCACGATGGCTGGCCATTCGAGCGATGGCTTCAGGTATTGATAAAGCTTTTGGGCGGCTGATGCAGGCTGATTTTGGCGTCATAGAGCAGGTTGATCAACTCGACAATCATGATTGCCGTCAGCCCCCAGATCTTGTATTCGCCGTAACGGTAGCTCGGCACGTACCAACTGCGACCCTGATAGTCGATGCGGTGGGTGTGTTCGCGCGGATCCTTGCGGAAGAACTCCAGCGGCACACTGAACACCGCAGCGATCTCGGCATCATTGGCCTGGTACTCGACAAAATCGGGAATCACCCCGACATACGGCGTGACCTTGATGCCATGCAGGGAAATCAGCGGACTGAGCGGACCGATCACTTCGACCAGTCCCGGCGGCAGGCCGATTTCTTCTTCGGCTTCACGCAGCGCGGTGAAAATCAGGTCCGGGTCTTCCGGATCCCGTCGTCCACCGGGGAAGGCGACTTCGCCGCCGTGGGTCGAGAGCCCGCTGGCGCGTAGGGTGAGGACAAGTTCGGGTTCGTCACTGCGAGTAATCGGCACCAGGACAGCGGCCTCGGGGAAACGCGTGTCGGTCTCCAGCGTGCGCGGCGTGTGATTGCTTACCCGGTGCAGTAGCTCGTCCAGCATAAGTGTTCTCGATCGGTGCCTTACCCTGCATCATGCACCAATCATTGCGACCGCCCAAGCCCCGAACAGGCGTCATGTCGCGAAACGACAACTTGCCGACTGACACCGCTGCACGCCAAGATAGGCGCAGCATTCAGGAACCCCAGCATGAAATTTTGCAGCCAGTGCGGCAACCCGGTGACCCAGCGCATTCCCGAAGGCGACTCGCGGCTGCGATTCGTCTGCGACAGCTGTCAGACGATTCACTACCAGAACCCCAATATCGTGGCCGGTTGCGTGCCGACCTGGGGCACCAAAGTCCTGCTGTGTCGCCGCGCCATCGAGCCACGCCTCGGTTACTGGACGCTGCCCGCCGGTTTCATGGAAAACGGCGAGACCATCGAGCAGGCCGCCATCCGCGAAACCGCCGAGGAAGCCTGCGCCCGGGTGCGCAACCTGAGCATCTACACCCTGATCGACGTGCCGCACATCAGTCAGGTGCATGTGTTTTTCCGCGCCGAGCTGGCGGATCTGGACTTCGCCGCCGGCCCTGAAAGCCTGGAAGTGCAACTGTTCGACGAAGCCGACATTCCCTGGGACGAGCTGGCTTTCCGCACGGTGGGCCGTACTTTGGAATGCTTCTTTGCAGACCGGCGCGTCGAGGTCTATCCGGTTCGCTCCGAATCGATTCCGCCGCTCGCTCAACCGGCCATCACTTGATTTCGACGGCAGCCGGCCGATAACCGGCTAACGCAGCCCGCGACAGCGCCTGCACACTATCTATAAATAAAGTATCTGCTTCATTTCTGGGGAATCGTTTCAATGCGCTGGTTGCTTGCCCTGTTCTGCCTGTCGTTCGTCACCGTCTCCCAAGCGTCATTCGTGACCACCGTGACGCCTTCGAACACCCCGCTCATCGAAAAAGTACTAGTGCTCAAATCGGCTCATCAACTGCAGTTGATCGCCGACGGCAAGCCACTCAAGAGCTATCGCATCTCCTTGGGCAAGGGCGCGAAAAAAGGCCCGAAGCTGATTGAAGGCGACAAACGCACACCGGAGGGTTTCTATTGGATCGACTGGCGCAAGACCAGCGACAAATTCAACCTGTCGATGCACATCTCTTACCCGAACATCAGCGACTCCGCCCGCGCCCGCCGCGAAGGCGTCGAGCCTGGCGGCATGATCATGATCCACGGCACGCCGGACTCCGAGGACAACCCGGAACAACTGTTCCACACCCTGGACTGGACCGACGGCTGCATCGCCATGCGCAACGTCGACATGCGCGAAGTCTGGAACCTGGTGCCGGACGGCACGATGATCGAAATCCGCCCCTGATTCTGTCATCCAGGGAGCACGCTCCCGAGGGGCCGCAAAGCGGCCCTTTCCCCCGACCATTGGTCGCTCGCAAAAAATAAATCAAAAAGATCGCAGCCTGCGGCAACGTCTGAACGGTGATACCACTTTCACCCGCCAGAACTGCCGCAGACTGCGATCTTTTGCTTTCCAGAGCCCACCGCTAATACCACTTGAAACCACCCTCTCTCAAACACCCGATTCCAAAGGACTACAGGCCTTTCCGCTGCGTTGACATGGTATTCAAGTGGTATTAGTTTTCGCCGAAATAGCGAGCGACAACAAACCAATATCAGCTCCGGAAGTGCCTTGCATGAACGATCTCCACGCCCTGCGCCCTGACGACTCCCAGCCGACGCCGCTGTACCTGCAACTGGCGCGCAACCTGGAAGCGGCGATCCATGCCGGCCAGTGGAAAGCCGAACAGGCGATGCCCTCGGAGCGCAATCTCAGCGAAATGCTGGGGATTTCCCGGGTCACCGCCCGCAAGGCGCTGGAAGTCCTGCTCGATCAAGGCTTGATCCGCCGCCTGCAAGGTTCCGGCACCTTCATCACCCCACGCCTTGAACAACCGCTGTCGCGCCTGTCGGGGTTCAGCGAAATGCTGCGCCTCAAGGGCTTCGTACCCAGCTCGCAATGGCTGGAGCGGGAAATCACCCTGCCCACCCACGAAGAACTGATCCGCCTCGGCCTGTCGCCGAACGACAAGGTCGCGCGCATGAAACGCCTGCGCAAAGCCGACGACACCGTGATGGCCATCGAGATGAGCACCCTGCCCGCCTCGATCATGCCCAAGCCACAGGTGGTGGGCGATTCCCTCTACGAACACCTCGACAGCATCGGCAAACCGATCGTGCGCGCCTTGCAGCACATCCAGGCAATCAACGCCTCGGACGAGTTCGCCGCGCTGGTCAGCATCGCCCCCGGCACCGCGATGTTGCTGATGACCCGGGTCGGCTACCTGGAAGACAACACGCCGATCGAAGTCACCGACACCTATTGCCGCAACGACTACTACGACTTTGTTGCAGAGCTTCGCCGCTGATCAGCAGCCAGGCCAAACGAGAGAAGCGAAATGTCTGAAGACAACATCCTCACCGCTGACGGCTGGATTCGCGGCCGGCTGATCCACGAACACGGCAGAGTCGTGTCGATCGAAGGCGTGCCTTGCGATCCGGCGACCAATGACTTGCCGTATCTGCTGCCGGGTTTCATCGACCTGCACGTCCACGGCGGTGGCGGCAAGGACATCATGGAAGGCGCCAGCGCGTTCGAAACCATCACCAAGACCCACGTGCGCTTTGGCACCACCTCGCTGCTGGCCACCACCATGACCGCGCCGAGTGCCGAGATTGCCAGCGTGCTCAAGGAGGTCGGCGAGTTCTGCGAACAGCGTCCGAAAGGCGCCGCCCGGGTACTCGGCGTTCACCTCGAAGGCCCGTACATCAACCCGGGCAAACTCGGCGCCCAACCGAACTTCGCCCACACCGCGTTGATGGCGGAAGTCGAAGACTATCTGGCACTCGCGCCAATCCGGGTGATCACCATCGCCCCGGAAATCGCCGGCCATGACGGTTTGATTCGTGAACTCAGCAGCCGTGGCATCCGCATGCAGATCGGTCACACCCTCGGCAGTTACGAGGAAGGCGTCGCCGCCCTCGAAGCCGGCGCCACCAGCTTCACGCATTTGTACAACGCCATGAGCCCGCTGCATCACCGGGAACCGGGCATCGTCGGTGCAGCACTGGCCCACGCAAAATTCGCCGAACTGATTCCGGATTTGCTGCACGTACACCCCGGCGCGATCCGCGTCGCCCTGCGCTCGATTCCATGCCTGTACTGCGTCACCGATTCCACCGCCGCCGCCGGCATGCCCGATGGCGAGTACAAGCTCGGCAGCCACACCGTCACCAAATGCCTGGGCGGCGTGCGCCTGCCCGACGGCACCCTGGCGGGCAGCACCCTGACCATGGATCAGGCCCTGCGCAATCTGGTGAAGATCGGTCTGCCGATCGCCGAGGCCTCGCAACGTCTTTCGCAATTCCCCGCCGACTACCTCGGCATCACCGAACGCGGGCGCCTGCAACCCGGCGTCTGGGCCGACTGCGTGCGGCTGGATCGCTCACTCACACTGACCGCCGTCATGGTCGAAGGAGAAGACATTGACTTCAAAAATGCTTGAGGAGGCGCTGTCCTCGTTCGAGGCCGTGCAAGCCCAACTGCAACAGCTCGACCCGCAAATGATCGAGATCGCCGGGCGCCTGCGCCGTCAGCCGCCGCAAGTGGCGATGACCGTTGCCCGTGGCAGCTCCGACCATGCGGCGAGCTACTTCGCCTACCTGACCATGCAGCAACTTGGCGTACCGGTGGCGTCGTTGCCGATGTCGGTGGTGACCATGCAACAGGCGCCGTTGAAGGTCAGCGGTCAGGTCGCGTTCGCCTTCTCGCAGTCAGGCCAGAGCCCGGATCTGGTCAACAGCCTGCGCCTGCTGCGCAAACGCGGCGCCCTCAGCGTGTCGATGGTCAACGCCGCCGATTCGCCGCTGGAAGCTGCCTGTGAATTCAGCCTGCCGTTGCTGGCCGGCACCGAAAGCAGTGTCGCCGCGACCAAGAGTTTCATCGCCACCCTCAGCGCCAGCGCTCGTCTGATCGCCCACTGGAAAGAAGACAGCGAATTGCTGGAGGCGCACAACGCCCTGCCCGAGGGCCTGCGCGAAGCCGCGCAACAGGACTGGAGCCTGGCCATCGACGCCCTGCGCGATTGCGAGCGGTTGATGGTGATCGGCCGTGGCGCCGGTTTCGCCATTGCCCAGGAAGCCGCACTGAAATTCAAGGAGACCTCGGCGATCCAGGCCGAAGCCTTCAGCAGCGCCGAAGTCCGTCACGGCCCGATGGCCTTGATCGACGAACATTACCCGTTGCTGGTGTTCGCCCCGCGCGGTGCCGAACAGGCCGGTCTGCTGAGCCTGGCGGCCGAGATGCGCCAGCGCGGCGCCCGCGTGCTGCTGGCCGCCCCGGATGACGTGAGCGAACGTGACCTGACCTTGAGCCGCGCGGAGCATCCGGCGCTCGACCCGATCCTGGCGATCCAGAGTTTCTACGTGATGGCGGCCGGTCTGGCCGTGGCCCGTGGCATGGACCCGGATCAGCCGCGACACCTGAGCAAAGTCACCCGTACGCACTGAGTCCGAACCGAACGTTTTCCTGATGAGACCGAGCCATGCACAACAACAATAAAGAGCTGACTTTAAGCGCCCCGCTCAGCGGCCCGGTGCTCACGCTCGCCAAAGTTCCGGACGCGGTGTTCGCCAGCGGCGCGATGGGCGACGGCATTGCCATCGATCCGCTGAACGACACCCTGTATTCGCCCTGCGCCGGCGTGGTGATCCACGTCGCCCGCACCGGCCATGCACTGACCGTGCGCGCCGACAACGGCGCCGAGCTGTTGCTGCACCTTGGTCTGGACACGGTGGAGTTGCAGGGCGAAGGCTTCTCGATGCTGGTCAAGGAAGGCGCGCGGGTCAGCAATGGCCAGCCGCTGCTGCGCTATGACCTGGACAAGGTCGGCCGCCAGTGCAAAAGCCTGGTCAGCCTGCTGATCCTGACCAACAGCCAGGATTTCCAGGCGCGCCCCATCACCCTGAAAACGGTGAAGGTGGGCGAGCCGCTGCTGCACATCGTCGCTCGTCACAGCGCAGCGGCGAACACAGAAGAACTCGGCGGCCCGGAAGTTCACGGTCACGTGCAGGTCGCCCATCGCGGCGGTCTGCATGCGCGCCCGGCGGCGTTGATCCGTCAGACCGCGCAAGGTTTCAAAAGCCAGTCGCAGCTGCATTTCGCCGGCAAGTCGGCACCGTGCAACAGCCTCATCGGTTTGATGGGCCTGGCGATTGGCGAGCAGGACGAAGTGCAGGTCACTTGCCAGGGCCCGGACGCACAGGCGGCGTTGCAAGCCTTGCTCACCGCACTGGCCACCGCCCTGGCCGAAGATCATCACGCCGCCGCACCGGTTGCCGCTACCCCACGCAATCGCCCGGCCGAGGCTGGCGTGTTGCACGGTGTGTGCGCCGCACCGGGTTTGGTCGGCGGACCGCTGTTTCGTTTGAACGCGATCAGCCTGCCAGCGGACAGTGGCAATCATCAGCCCGAGCAACAATTGCAGATCCTCGACATCGCGCTGAACCAGGTTCGCAGCGAAATCGACGGCACCCTCGCCCAAGCGAAAAAACACCGCAATGCCGACGAAGAAGCGATCTTCGCCGCGCACCTGGCCTTGCTGGAAGACCCGGCCCTGCTCGATGCCGCCCAGCAATCGATTGAAACCGGCACCGCAGCGACCCACGCCTGGAGCCAGTCCATCGACGCGCAATGCGAGGTTTTGCAAAACACCGGCAGCCCGCTGCTGGCCGAACGCGCCAACGATCTGCGCGACCTCAAGCAACGGGTGCTGCGCGCCCTGCTCGGCGAAGCCTGGCATTACGAAGTGCCGGCTGGCGCCATCGTCGCCGCCCACGAACTGACGCCGTCGGACCTGCTGCAACTCAGCGCGCAAGGCGTCGCCGGCTTGTGCATGGCCGAAGGTGGCGCGACTTCCCACGTGGCGATTCTGGCCCGGGGCAAAGGCCTGCCGTGCATGGTCGCACTGGGTTCTGCACTGCTCGATCAAGCACAAGGCCAACCGGTGGTCCTCGACGCCGACGGCGGTCGCCTCGAACTGACGCCAAATGCCGAGCGTCTGACCGAAGTCCGCCAGGCACAGATCGACCGCCAACAACGGCGCGATGCCCAGCAAGCCCAGGCCTATCTGCCGGCGGAAACCCGCAACAGCGTGGCCATCGAAGTGGTCGCCAACGTCGCTTCCAGCCACGAAGCGGCGGATGCATTTGCCAACGGCGCCGACGGCGTCGGCCTGTTGCGCACCGAGTTTCTGTTCGTTGAGCGCCATACTGCGCCGGACGTCGAAGAGCAGCGCATTGCCTATCAAGCCGTGATCGATGCCATGGGCGACAAGTCGGTAATCATCCGCACCATCGACGTCGGCGGCGACAAACAACTCGACTACCTGCCGCTACCGGTCGAGGCCAACCCGGTGCTCGGCCTGCGCGGTATTCGCCTGGCCCAGGCCCGCCCGGAAATCCTCGATCAGCAACTGCGTGCGCTGCTGCAAGTCAGCCCGTTGCAGCGCTGCCGGATCCTGCTGCCGATGGTCACCGAAGTCGACGAACTGATGCACATCCGCCAGCGGGTCGATGCGCTGTGCCTGGAACTGGGCATCAATCAACGTCCGGAAATCGGCGTGATGATCGAAGTCCCGGCCGCCGCGTTGCAGGCCGAACAATTGGCTGAACACGCGGACTTCCTGTCCATCGGCACCAACGACCTGTCGCAATACACCCTGGCCATGGACCGCGACCACGCAGGCCTCGCCGCGCGGGTAGATGCCTTGCACCCGGCGCTGCTGCGCCTGATCGCCATGACCTGCGAAGGCGCGGCGGTGCATAAACGCTGGGTCGGCGTGTGCGGCGCCCTGGCTTCCGATCCGCTGGCGACGCCGGTGTTGATCGGCCTGGGCGTGACCGAACTGTCGGTGAGCCCGGTACAGATCGGCGAAATCAAGGACCGCGTGCGCCAGCTGCACGAAGCCGAATGCCAACGCCTCGCCCGGGACTTGCTCAAGCTGAGCAGCGCCGCCGCGGTGCGTCATGCCTGTCATCAACATTGGCCTCTGCGCTAACAAAAACAACAAGGACAAACGCCATGTACCAACTCTTCATCGAAGGCCTGCAACGCCTCGGCCGGGCACTGATGCTGCCGATCGCGATCCTGCCGATCGCCGGCCTGTTGCTGCGCCTGGGCGACACCGACCTGCTGAACATCGCGATCATCCACGACGCTGGCCAGGTGATCTTCGCCAACCTGGCGATGATCTTCGCCATCGGCATCGCGGTCGGCTTCGCCCGTGACAACAACGGCACCGCCGGCCTCGCCGGAGTGATCGGTTACCTGGTGATGATCTCCACCCTCAAGGTGCTCGATGCGAGCATCAACATGGGCATGCTCGCCGGGATCGTCAGCGGCCTGATGGCCGGCGCGCTGTACAACCGCTTCAAGGACATCAAGCTGCCGGAGTATCTGGCATTCTTCGGCGGCCGGCGTTTCGTGCCCATCGTCACCGGTTTCAGTGCGGTCGGCCTGGGCGTGCTGTTCGGCTACATCTGGCCGCCGATCCAGCACGGCATCAACAGCTTCGGCACCCTGCTGATGGAAAGCGGCAGTTTCGGCGCCTTCGTCTTCGGCGTGTTCAACCGCCTGCTGATCGTCACCGGCCTGCACCACATCCTCAACAACATGGCGTGGTTCGTGTTCGGCAACTTCACCGACCCGACCACCGGCGCACTGGTCACGGGTGACCTGTCCCGATACTTCGCCGGCGACCCGAAAGGCGGCCAGTTCATGACCGGCATGTTCCCGGTCATGATCTTCGGCCTCCCCGCCGCCTGCCTGGCGATGTACCGCAACGCCCTGCCGGAACGACGCAAAGTCATGGGCGGGATCTTCCTGTCGATGGCCCTGACCGCCTTCCTCACCGGCGTCACCGAACCCATCGAATTCGCCTTCATGTTCCTCGCACCGCTGCTGTTCCTGCTGCATGCGCTGCTGACCGGGTTGTCGATGGCAATCACCAACGCACTGAACATCCACCTGGGCTTCACCTTCTCCGGCGGTTTCATCGATATGGTGCTGGGTTGGGGACGCTCCACCAACGGCTGGCTGGTGGTACCGGTTGGCCTCGCGTATGCCGTCATCTACTACGCGGTGTTCGATTTCTGCATCCGCCGCTTCAACCTGAAAACCCCGGGGCGCGAAGACGTCGCCACCGCCGACAAAGCGGTCCTGACCGAAAACGAACGCGCCAGCGCTTACATCAAGGCACTCGGCGGCGCGGAAAATCTGGTCACCGTCGGCGCATGCACTACGCGGCTGCGACTGGAAATGGTCGATCGCAACAAAGCGTCGGATGCTGATTTGAAAGCGCTGGGCGCAATGGCTGTTGTGCGTCCGGGCAAGGGCGGCAGTCTGCAGGTGGTCGTCGGGCCGATGGCCGACAGCATTGCCGACGAAATCCGCCTGGCGATGCCCGCATTGGGCCGAGCCGCAGCGACTACTGCTCCTGTCGCCGTCGTCGAAACCAGCGAGCCCGTCGCAGTCTCCACACCCCAGGCCCAACAGTGGCTGACCGCCCTGGGCGGCAGCGACAACGTGCTGCAACTCGACTGCATCGCCATGAGCCGGATTCGCCTGCAACTGGCCGATGGCAAAGCGCTGTCGGAAAGCCGGTTGAAAGAGCTTGGATGTCTGGGTGTGAGCGCGCTGGAAGATGGCGTGTGGCATCTGTTGGTGGGCGAGCGGGCGCAGAGTTTGAGTGCGGCGCTGGAGGGGTTGGTCAATCGGAGTGAGGTGAGTGCAAAAGTCTGATGGTTGCCATCAAGTTTTGACTTGAAGCGATTACAAACAGGAAACCCGGCCTAGGCCGGGTTTCCTGTTCCATTTGAAGCAACCACCGCAGGACCGGAGCTTCCGAGGGGCAACCTGAAACCTAATGGGAAGATTCGGTAAATCCCACACATCTTTAAACATTCGAAAATGGAACGCGGAGCGTCCCGGGCTGCATTCCCACGCGGAGCGTGGGAACGATCAAGCAGTACGCAGTTGCCTTCTGCTTTCTGCTTTCTGCTTTCTGCTTTCTGCTTTCTGCTTTCTGCTTTCTGCTTTCTGCTTTCTGCTTCCCACCTCTCGCTTCCCACCACTCAACACGATGAGCGTTAGCTCGAGTAAAGCTTTTGATCTTTTGGCCCCATCGGAAGGCTGAGTGGAGGGATTTATCCGGGGGTGGGAGCGCAGCGACCGTGCGGCGCAGCCGCATGCATCGAGAGGAGGTGCAGCGAAGCAAACCGTAGGCGATGCCCCCGGATGAATCCCGGAACGAAGGAACACCGAGCCACAGCGAGGTGCCGAACGCCGGGGCCCAGCGTTTTTGGTTACTTTTTTGGCGTTTGAAAAAAGTGACTCGCCGTAAGGGCGAAACCCTAAGAAGCCGTTACCGCAGCAACGGATATTCACTCAATCCCACCCCCAAACCCCAAAAACCAAAAAACCCGCTGAAATCACTCTCAGCGGGTTTCCCGTTTCAGCAGCCAAGGAAGATCAAAAATCCTCCAACCGCCACACTTCATAAGCCGGCGTCTCGTAGGGATGGCTCAACTTAAGAGCCGCCACTACCGAGCGAATCAACTCATCGCCAACAACAAGCTCAACCTTCCACTCCTCGACCCGCTCAACCCGCCCCGCCTCACCAATGAACGGCTGACTCCCATCCAAAGGCCGAAACTGACCAGATCCAAGCACCTGCCAAGCACAGTGGTCATAGTCACCGATCCGCCCACCTCCAGCAGCGAACACAGCCCCTTTGACCACCTCGACATGACTGTCAGGAACAAAAAACGCCAGCTTGTACACAGGCCTTAGTTCACCCAAACGCGAGCATTACGGAACATACGCATCCAAGGTGCGTCTTCGTTCCAGTCCTCCGAACGCCACGAGTTCTGCACGGCACGGAACACACGCTCCGGGTGCGGCATCATGATCGTCACGCGACCGTCGCGGCTGGTGAGACCGGTGATCCCGCGCGGCGAACCGTTCGGGTTGGCCGGATAGGCTTCAGTGACCTTGCCATGGTTGTCGACGAAACGCATCGCCACGCAACCGGACAGATCGGCTTCCAGCAGTGCTTCTTCGCTGGAGAACTCGGCATGGCCTTCACCGTGAGCGATGGCGATCGGCATCCGCGAACCGGCCATGCCCTGCAGGAAGATCGAGTTCGACTCCTGAACCTGAACCATCGCCACACGCGCTTCGAACTGCTCGGAGCGGTTGCGCACGAAGTGCGGCCAGAACTCGCTGCCCGGGATCAGCTCGTGCAGGTTGGACATCATCTGGCAACCGTTGCACACGCCGAGGGTGAAGCTGTCGTTACGTTCGAAGAAGCCCTGGAACGCATCGCGGGCACGGCTGTTGAACAGTGCGGACTTGGCCCAGCCTTCACCGGCGCCGAGAACGTCGCCGTAGGAGAAACCACCGCAGGCCACCAGACCTTTGAACTCGTTCAGGTCGACACGGCCGGCCAGAATGTCGCTCATGTGCACGTCGATCGCGTTGAAACCGGCGCGGTCGAACGCCGCCGCCATTTCCACCTGACCGTTGACGCCCTGCTCACGCAGCACGGCAACCTGTGGGCGAATGCCTTTCTTGATGTAAGGCGCGGCGATGTCCTGGTTGACGTCGTAGCTCAGCTTGACGCTCAGGCCCGGGTTGTCTTCTTCCAGCAGCGCATCGAACTCTTGCTCGGCGCAGTCGGCGTTGTCGCGCAGACGCTGGATCTGGTAGCTGGTCTCGGCCCACTGACGTTGCAGCAGACGACGCTGGCCTTCGAACACGGTGTCACCGTTGAAGGTGATGTTGATCTGGCCATTGTTGATCGGCTGACCGATCACCGACACACAGTCGCCCAGACCGGCAGCGCTGAATTGCGCGAGGATGTCCGGGGTGGCGTCCTGGCGAACCTGGATCACGGCACCCAGTTCTTCGTTGAACAGGATGGCGGCGATTTCAGCGGAGCTTTCGGCAACGCTGTCCAGGTTCAGGCTCAGACCGCAGTGGCCGGCGAAAGCCATTTCCACCACGGAGGTCAGCAGACCACCGTCGGAACGGTCGTGGTAAGCCAGCAGGTGACCGTCGGCGTTGAGGCCCTGGATCACTGCGAAGAACGCTTTCAGGTCTTCGGCGTCGTCGACGTCCGGAGCCTGCTTGCCGAGCTTGCCGTGAACCTGCGCGAGGATCGAGGCGCCCATGCGGTTCTGGCCGCGACCGAGGTCGATCAGGATCAGGTCGGTGGTGCCCTTGTCCATGCGCAGTTCCGGGGTCAGGGTCTGACGGATGTCAGCCACTGGCGCGAAACCGGTCACGATCAGGGACATTGGCGAGGTGACAGTCTTGTCTTCGCCGTTGTCGTTCCAGCGGGTGGCCATGGACATCGAGTCCTTGCCGACCGGAATGGTGATGCCCAGCTCAGGGCACAGTTCCATGCCGACCGCTTTCACGGTGTCGTAGAGACGCGCGTCTTCGCCCGGGTGGCCGGCAGCGGACATCCAGTTCGCCGACAGTTTGATGTCGGAGAGCTTGTTGATGCGCGAGGCGGCAATGTTGGTCAGGGTTTCGCCGATGGCCATGCGGCCCGACGCCGGAGCGTCCAGCAGCGCCAGCGGAGTGCGCTCGCCCATCGCCATCGCTTCACCGGTGTAAACGTCGAAACTGGTGGCGGTGACGGCAACATCGGCCACCGGAACCTGCCATGGGCCGACCATCTGGTCACGGGCCACGAGGCCGGTGATGGTGCGGTCGCCGATGGTGATCAGGAAGCTTTTGCTCGCCACGGCCGGGTGGTGCAGGACGCGTTCGATGCTTTCGCCGATGTCGAGGTTCGACGGATCGAAGTCATCGCCCAGCTCGGCTTCGCGAACCACCGAACGGTGCATGCGCGGGGCCTTGCCCAGCAACACTTCAAGTGGCATGTCCACCGGGTTGTTGCCGAAGTGGCTGTCGGTCACGGTCAGTTGCGGCTCGGCGGTGGCTTCGCCGACAACGGCAAACGGGCAACGCTCACGTTCGCAGATCGCCTTGAAGCGCTCGAAGTCGGCCGGGCCGACCGCCAGAACATAACGTTCCTGGGATTCGTTGGACCAGATTTCGTGCGGGGCCATGCCCGGCTCGTCGTTTGGAATGTTGCGCAGTTCGAAACGGCCACCGCGGTCGCCGTCGTTGACCAGTTCCGGGAAGGCGTTGGACAGACCGCCCGCGCCCACGTCGTGGATGAAGCTGATCGGGTTCTTGTCGCCCAGCTGCCAGCATCGGTCGATAACTTCCTGGCAGCGACGTTCCATTTCAGGGTTTTCACGCTGAACCGAAGCGAAGTCCAGATCCGCCGAGCTAGTGCCGGTGGCCATGGAGGAAGCAGCGCCGCCGCCCAGACCGATCAACATCGCCGGGCCGCCGAGGACGATCAGCTTGGAGCCGACCAGAATCTCGCCTTTCTTGACGTGTTCTTCACGGATGTTGCCCATGCCGCCAGCGAGCATGATCGGCTTGTGGTAACCGCGAACTTCGTCACCGTGCGGGGTGGTGATCGATTGTTCGAAGGTACGGAAGTAGCCGGTCAGGGCCGGACGGCCAAATTCGTTGTTGAACGCAGCGCCGCCCAGCGGGCCTTCGATCATGATGTCCAGCGCGGTGACGATGCGCTCGGGCTTGCCGTACGGCACTTCCCACGGCTGTTCGAAGCCCGGGATCTGCAGGTTCGATACGGTGAAACCGGTCAGGCCGGCCTTCGGTTTGGCACCACGACCGGTTGCACCTTCGTCGCGGATCTCGCCGCCGGAGCCGGTGGACGCGCCCGGGAACGGAGCGATCGCGGTCGGGTGGTTGTGGGTTTCGACCTTCATCAGGATGTGCACCGGCTCCTGCACCGCGCCGTACTGGCGGGTTTCCGGATCCGGGAAGAAGCGGCCGGCGACGTTGCCGACGATCACCGAAGCGTTGTCCTTGTAAGCGGATAGCACGCCTTCGCTGTGCATCTGATAGGTGTTCTTGATCATGCCGAACAGGCTTTTTTCCTGGCTCTCGCCGTCAATATCCCAACTGGCGTTGAAGATCTTGTGGCGGCAGTGCTCGGAGTTGGCCTGGGCGAACATCATCAGTTCGATGTCGTGCGGGTTGCGCTTGAGACCGTTGAAGGCGTTGACCAGGTAATCGATCTCGTCTTCGGCCAGGGCCAGGCCCAGTTCGACGTTGGCCTTCTCCAGCGCGGCGCGACCGCCGCCGAGGATGTCGATGGCGGTCAGCGGCTTCGGTTCGGCGTGGCTGAACAGACCGGCGGCCTGCTCGAGGTTGGCCAGAACGATCTGGGTCATGCGGTCATGCAGTACGTCTGCAATCTGCTGCGCTTCGATTTCGCTGAACTGGCCGGCGACGTAGAACGCGATGCCGCGCTCCAGGCGCTGGATCTTGCTCAGGCCGCAGTTGCGGGCGATGTCGCTGGCCTTGCTCGACCATGGCGAGATGGTGCCGAAACGCGGCAACACCAGGAACAGACGACCGGTCGGCTCTTGAACCGGAACGCTTGGACCGTACTTCAGAAGGCGCGCAAGCACCTGCTGTTCGTCGCCGGTCAGGACGCCGGTGACTTCGGCGAAGTGAGCGAATTCAGCATACAAGCCACTGACAGCCGGAACCTTCTGGCTCAGTTGCTCAAGGAGTTTGCTGTGGCGAAAGGCAGAAAGGGCAGGAGCGCCGCGCAGGATCAACATCTTCGGGACAGCCTCGGGAAGGGGTGTGCTTTGAGGCCGTGCATTCTAGCCTAAACCGCCCTCAACATCACCCGAAACGCTACGCACGGTTGCACCCGGATGTCGAGTGGTGTTCCTGCCTTGAGGGTCAAATTTATGGAGTGTTGGAGCGCGGGTTATTTTTTCTGTCACAAAATGCCTTTCGGGCCCATTCCTGCGGGGTTTCGAGCGGTTTTGTGATCCCTAGCAGACAACCCCGCAACTGTCGAGATATGGCGCCCGTTGTCCTTTGCGTATACTGCGCACATGTTTTCCCCAACGGCTTTGCGTCCGCGGTACGCCAAATGGCTGATCGCTACCGGACTCTTCCTGATGCTCAGTGGCTGTGTTGATAAACCCAACACACTCGAGCGCGTAAAGGAGGATGGCGTGCTGCGGGTGGTCACCCGAAACAGCCCCGCCACCTACTTTCAGGATCGCAGCGGTGAAACCGGCTTCGAATACGAGCTGGTGAAGCGCTTCGCCGACGATTTGGGGGTCGAGCTGAAGATCGAAACCGCCGACAACCTCGACGATCTGTTCAACCAGGTCGGCAAGCCGAACGGCCCGGTACTGGCGGCCGCCGGTCTGGTCAGCAGCGAACAGCGCAAGAAACAGGTGCGCTTCTCCCGCTCCTACCTCGAAGTCACCCCGCAGATCATCTATCGCAACGGCCAATCTCGTCCTACCGACGCCGGCGATCTGGTGGGCAAGAAGATCATGGTGCTCAAGGGCAGCACCCACGCCGAACAACTGGCGGAGCTGAAACAGAAATATCCTGGCATTCAATACGAAGAGTCCGACGCCGTTGAAGTGGTCGACCTGCTGCGCATGGTCGATGAAGGTCAGATCGACCTGACCCTGGTCGATTCCAACGAAGTGGCGATGAACCAGGTGTACTTCACCAACATCCGCGTGGCCTTCGACCTCGGTGACGCGCGCAGCCAGAGCTGGGCCGTGGCCGCTGGCGAAGACAACAGCCTGCTCAACGAGATCAACAGCTATCTGGACAAGGTGCAGAAGAACGGCACCCTGCAACGTCTGAAGGACCGTTATTACGGCCACGTCGACGTCCTCGGCTACATGGGCGCCACCACCTTCGCCCAGCATTTGCAGCAGCGGCTGCCCAAATACGAACAGCACTTCAAGGCCTACGCCAAGAAAGAGAAAGTCGACTGGCGCCTGCTGGCGGCGATCGGTTATCAGGAATCGCTGTGGCAACCGGCGGTCACCTCGAAGACCGGCGTGCGCGGGCTGATGATGCTGACCCAGAACACCGCTCAGGCCATGGGCGTTTCCAACCGTCTCGATCCGAAGCAGAGCATCATGGGCGGCGCCAAGTACCTGGCCTACATGAAGGATCAGCTCGACGAGTCGATCCAGGAACCGGATCGCACCTGGTTTGCCCTGGCGGCCTACAACGTCGGCAGCGGTCATCTGGATGACGCGCGCAAACTGGCGGCCAAGGAAGGGTTGAACCCGGACAAGTGGCTGGATGTGAAAAAGATCCTGCCGCGCCTGTCGCAGAAACAGTGGTACAGCAAGACCCGTTATGGCTACGCCCGCGGCGGCGAACCGGTGCATTTCGTGGCGAACATCCGTCGCTACTACGACATCCTGACGTGGGTGACCCAGCCGCAGCTTGAAGGCGATCAAGTGGCAGAGGGCAATCTGCATGTGCCGGGGATCGACAAGTCGAAACCGGCTCAAGAGCCCGCCCCGCTTTAACCCATCCCCAAAACAACTGTGGGAGCAAACTTGCTCCCACAGGATGTTGAAACTTAGTGTTTGGCAGCCGCCAGAATCAACGCCTTCATCTCCGACACCGCCGACTTGAAGCCAACGAACAACGCGTGCGCCACCAGCGCATGGCCGATGTTCAGCTCGTTGATGCCCTTGATCGCGGCAACCGCCTCGACGTTGTGATAGTGCAGGCCATGGCCGGCATTGACGATCAGCCCCTGGGCCAGACCGAAGGCCACGCCGTCCGCCACACGCTTGAGCTCTTCCGCCACTTCGGTCGGCGTTTCGGCATCGGCATAACGCCCGGTGTGCAGTTCGATGGCCGGTGCGCCGACGCGCTTCGACGCAGCGATCTGCCGCTCGTCGGCGTCGATGAACAGCGATACCTCGCTGCCGATCTTCGACAGACGCTCGACCGCCGCCCTGATCCGCTCTTCCTGCCCCGCCACATCCAGACCGCCTTCGGTGGTCAGCTCCTGACGGGTTTCCGGCACCAGGCAGATGTGCGCCGGACGAATGCGCTCGGCGAACGCCATCATTTCTTCGGTGACGCCCATTTCGAAGTTCATGCGGGTTTGCAGCACATCCTTGAGCAACAGCACGTCGCGCTCCTGAATGTGCCGGCGGTCTTCGCGCAGATGCACGGTGATGCCGTCGGCGCCCGCCTCTTCCGCGTCCAGCGCAGCTTTGACCGGATCCGGATAGCGCGTGCCACGGGCCTGACGCAGGGTGGCGACGTGGTCGATGTTCACGCCGAGAAGAATGCGATTGCTGGTGGTCACGGATGCGCTCCTGAATGGAAAGATTCGGCGCACAGCATACGGTGAGATCAGGGCTTGCGAAACAGCTCGCGACTGACGAGGGGACGGCCGCCAAGATGGACTGCAAGTGCCTGACGCATCAGGCGCTTGGCGGCGGACAGAGCGCCGGGGGCCGACCAGTCGGCTTCGGCCATGGCCAATAGTTCGGTGCCGTTGAACAGACCGGGCTGCAGCAGATAGACCCGCTCGAGTCCGGCATCCACCTGCAAGCGGTAGAGACCGTCCGCAGCGATAAGCTCGTCATTGATGTCGGTGTTCAGGGAGAAGCCGTAACCGAGGTCGTCGAGCAGCCGCCATTCGAAAGAACGCAGCAACGGTTCCAGCGGCCGGCCTTCGGCCAATGCGAGCAAGGTCGCGGCGTAATGATCAAACACCGCAGGATGCGGATCTTCGGCGGGCAACAGGCGAATCAGCAATTCATTGAGATACAGGCCGCTGAACAGCGCCTCGCCGACCATCCAGGTCGCGTTGCCGACGCTTTCCATTCGCCCGACATTCTTCAACTCACCCTTGCCGCGAAACTCCACTTCCAGCGGCACGAATGGCCGCGCCAACGTCCCGGCCTTGCCCCGCGCACTGCGCAACACCGCCCGCAGTCGACCTTGCGGCGTGAGGAAATCCACCAATGCGCTGGTTTCGCGGTAGGCGCGGGAGTGCAGGACGTAGGCGGGTTGGGCGGGAGGTGGGCTTTGCGACATTGAGTTCTCGATGACGAAACGCAGTTTTACACACACCCCAAAACTACTGTGGGAGCGGGCTTGCTCGCGAAAGCGGTGAGTCAGTCAAAGTATATGTCGACTGATCCGGCGCATTCGCGAGCAAGCCCGCTCCCACAGGGGGTTCTCTGGTGTAGCAGAAAACCGATGTTACAGGTCGCCGTAACCCAGCGAACGCAGCGCACGCTCGTCATCGGACCAGCCGCCCTTCACCTTGACCCACAGGTTGAGCATGATCTTGGAGTCGAACAGCAGCTCCATGTCCTTGCGCGCCTCGGTGCCAATGCGCTTGATGCGCTCGCCCTTGTCGCCAATGATGATTTTCTTCTGGCCGTCACGCTCGACGAGGATCAGCGCATGGATGTGCAGCGTCGCACCCTGCTGCTTGAACTCTTCGATTTCCACGGTGATCTGGTACGGCAGCTCGGCGCCGAGCTGGCGCATAATCTTCTCGCGCACCAGTTCGGCGGCGAGGAAGCGGCTGCTGCGGTCGGTGATCTGGTCTTCCGGGAAGAAGTGATCGTTCTCCGGCAGATGGTCGGCAATGACCTTTTCCAGCGCATCGAGGTTGTGCCCGTGTTGCGCCGAGATCGGAATGATCTGTGCATTCGGCAGCTGTTCCTGCAACCACGACAGGTGCGGCATCAGCTCGGCCTTGTCTTCGATGCGGTCGGTCTTGTTCAGCGCAACGATCAGCGGGCCCGTCACGTACTGCACGCGCTCCAGCACCATCTGGTCTTCTTCGGTCCACTTGGTGCGGTCGACCACGAAGATCACCACGTCGACGTCTTTCAACGCGGCCGAAGCAGTCTTGTTCATGTAGCGGTTCAGGGCCTTTTCGCCACCCTTGTGCATACCGGGGGTGTCGACGTAGATCGCCTGCACGTCGCCCTCGGTCTTGATCCCGAGCATGTTGTGGCGAGTGGTCTGCGGCTTGCGCGAGGTGATCGCGAGCTTCTGGCCGAGGATGTGGTTCAGCAGCGTGGACTTGCCCACGTTGGGACGGCCGACGATGGCAACATAGCCACAGCGCGTTGCGTTTGTATCAGTCATTGCCATTCTCCACACCCAGGGCAATCAGTGCTGCGGCGGCCGCTACCTGTTCGGCAATACGACGGCTCACACCCTGACCCCGGCTTTTTTCATTCAATAGGACAACTTCGCACTCGACGAAGAAGGTACGGCAGTGCGGCTCACCCTGGATATCCACCACTTCATAACGCGGCAGTTCGCAGCCGCGCGATTGCAGGAATTCCTGCAGGCGGGTCTTCGGATCCTTGTTGGTGTCGACCAGCGTCAGACCTTCGAACTCGCCGGCCAGCCAGGCCAGTACGCGCTCGCGGGCGACTTCCATGCCGGCGTCGAGGTAGATCGCACCGATCAGCGCTTCAAGGGCGTCGGCCAGAATCGATTCGCGACGGAAACCGCCACTCTTCAACTCGCCGGAGCCCAGACGCAGGTAATCGCCCAGATCGAAACCGCGGGCCAGTACCGCCAGCGTCTCACCTTTTACCAGCCGCGCGCGCAAACGCGACAACTGGCCTTCGCGAGCCAGCGGGAAACGGTCGAACAGGGCTTCGCCGGCAACAAAGTTGAGGATCGCATCGCCGAGGAATTCCAGACGCTCGTTGTTGCGTCCGGCAAAGCTGCGGTGCGTGAGGGCCAGGACCATCAGTTCCTGGTCCTTGAAGGTGTAACCGAGCTGACGCTCGAGACGGCTTAGAGAAACGCTCACGGTTTACCCACGCTGAGTTCGTGGCTGGATTCCACTGCCATCGCCGGGATACGGCGCAGGCCTGGGACAATTAACGCTGTGTTCAAAAATGACGTCCTGAATATCGTGGCTTCATGCCCCGGAGCCGGTTGTGCCGACGCCAGAAATGCATTCGGCGCTGTGGTCAACAGCGCCGTGTTTGTTTACTTGATCAGGCCGACCCGCGAGAAGTTCGGCAGGTGGCTGAGTTTCGGTTCCGGCCAGCTCATCCAGACCGCGAAGGCCTTGCCGACGATGTTCTGGTCGGGAACCATGCCCAGCAGATCCTTGGGAATGTTCGGATCATCCCAGTAGCGACTGTCGTTCGAGTTGTCGCGGTTGTCGCCCATCATGAAGTAGTGCCCGGCCGGCACGGTCCAGGTATGGTCCGGCGTGGCGCGGTAGCGGCTCATTTCCTTGCGGATCAGGTGCTCGGCGACACCGAGTTTTTCCTTGTAGAGTTCCGCGCTGCCCAGCGTACCCGGCTCGGAGCCGACCAGTTGCTCGGCGATCGACTCGCCATTGACGAACAGGCGTTTGTCGGCGGTGTACCGCACGGTGTCGCCCGGCAGGCCGACCACACGCTTGATGTAGTTGACGTTCGGGTCGCTCGGGTAGCGGAACACCATCACATCACCGCGCTGCGGGTCACCGACTTCGATGATCTTCTTGTCGATCACCGGCAAACGGATCCCGTAGGAAAACTTGTTCACCAAAATGAAGTCGCCAACGTCCAGGGTCGGTTTCATCGAGCCGGACGGAATCTGGAACGGTTCCACCAGGAACGAACGCAGCACCAGCACGATGAACAGCACCGGGAAGAACGACTTGCCGTACTCGACCAGCAGCGGTTCCTTGTTCAGCTTCTCGACCACCACCCCATCAGGCTGGCTGACGCTGCCCTGATAGGAGGCGATGGCGGCACGCCGACGCGGTGCCAGGATCAACAGATCGAGCAACGCCAACAGACCGCAGACGAACACGGCAATGACCAGCAACAGCGGGAAATTTAGTGACATAGGACCTGACTATTCCAACCTGAGCACGGCGAGGAAGGCTTCTTGTGGAATTTCCACGTTGCCGACCTGTTTCATGCGTTTCTTACCGGCCTTCTGCTTCTCAAGCAGTTTTTTCTTACGGCTGACGTCGCCGCCGTAGCACTTGGCCAATACGTTCTTTCTGAGTGCCTTGACGGTTGTCCGGGCGACGATCTGACCGCCAATGGCAGCCTGGATGGCCACGTCGAACATCTGACGAGGAATCAGTTCTTTCATCTTCTCGGTCAACTGGCGACCTTTGAAGTGCGAATTGTCACGGTGCACGATCAGCGCCAGAGCGTCGACCTTGTCGCCGTTGATCAGCACGTCCAGTTTCACCAGATTAGCCGATTGGTAACGATCGAAATGGTAGTCCAGCGAAGCATAGCCGCGGCTGGTGGATTTCAGACGATCGAAGAAGTCCAGGACCACTTCGTTCATCGGCAGGTCGTAGGTCACTTGCACCTGATTGCCGAGGAACAGCATGTCGACCTGCACACCGCGTTTCTCGATGCACAGGGTGATGACGTTGCCCAGGTGTTCCTGCGGTACCAGGATGTTGGCGCGCACGATCGGCTCGCGCATGTCTTCGATTGCAGACACGTCCGGCAGCTTCGACGGGTTGTCGACGTAAATCGTTTCACCGGTTTTCAGCACCAGTTCGAAGATTACCGTCGGCGCCGTGGTGATCAGGTCCAGGTCGTACTCGCGCTCCAGGCGCTCCTGGATGATCTCCATGTGCAGCATGCCGAGGAAGCCGCAACGGAAGCCGAAGCCCAGTGCGTCGGAGCTTTCAGGGGTGTACTGCAGCGACGAGTCGTTCAGGGTCAGTTTCTGCAGCGCTTCGCGGAAGTCCTCGAAGTCGTCGGAGCTGACCGGGAACAGACCGGCGTAAACCTGTGGCTGGATGCGTTTGAAACCTGGCAGCACCGGAACGTCCGGAGTGGAGCTCAGGGTCAGGGTGTCACCGACCGGCGCCCCGTGAATGTCCTTGATGCTGGCAATGATGAAGCCCACTTCGCCGGCTTTCAGGTCAGCGGTGGCGGTGTGTTTCGGGTTGAACACACCAACGCTGTCGACCAGATGCACCTTGCCGGTGGACTTGACGAGGATCTTGTCGCCCTTCTTCACGCGGCCGTGACGCACGCGCACCAGGGAAACAACGCCCAGGTAGTTGTCGAACCAGGAGTCGATGATCAACGCTTGCAGCGGATCTTCGATGTTGCCGGTCGGCGCAGGAATGGTAGCGACCAGACGCTCCAGCACTTCGTCGACACCCAGGCCGGTCTTGGCGCTGCAGGTGACGGCGTCGGTGGCGTCGATGCCGATGATCTTCTCGATCTCGTCCTTTACGCGGTCAGGCTCGGCCTGTGGCAGGTCGATCTTGTTCAGGACCGGCATGACCTCAAGGCCCTGCTCGATGGCGGTGTAGCAGTTGGCCACGGACTGGGCCTCAACGCCCTGACCCGCATCGACCACCAGCAACGCACCTTCACAGGCCGCCAGGGAACGGCTGACTTCGTAGGTGAAGTCGACGTGCCCTGGGGTGTCAATGAAGTTCAGCTGGTAGGTGACGCCGTCTTTGGCCTTGTAATAGAGGGTAACGCTGTGGGCCTTGATGGTGATCCCGCGTTCGCGCTCCAGATCCATGGAATCCAGTACCTGGGCTTCCATTTCACGCTCGGCCAGGCCACCGCACATCTGGATGAAACGGTCAGCCAGCGTCGACTTGCCATGGTCAATGTGGGCGATGATGGAGAAATTGCGGATATGACTCAAATCACTCACGGATCAACACTCAAAAAGGCTGCAGGCTTGGCCCGCCGAAAAATAGCCGAGAATTGTACCTGATACACGGCGCAAGCGTCACGTTCGCCTGTCACCCGGATTGCATGCAAAAACGCCCCGGTCTGGCGACCGAGGCGTTTTCAAGGCTAAAGCGTAGGTGAAACCTTGCTCATCAACCGGCTCGACGCAACAGCCAGACACCCGCCAGCGCACACACGCCAGCCGGCACCAGCACCGCGAACAGCGGCGAGAAGCCGAACACCAGACTGGACGGACCCAGCAGATCCTGAACGATGCGGAAGGTGAAGCCCACCAGCACACCGGTGAACACCCGCTGACCGAGGGTCACCGAACGCAGCGGACCGAAGATGAAGGAGATCGCCATCAGCACCAGCGCGGCGGTCACCAACGGCTGCAACACCTTGACCCAAAATGCCAGCCAGTAACGACCGTTGCTCAGGCCCTGATCGGCCAGATAGTGGATGTAACCCCACAGGCCGGTGATCGACAGCGATTCCGGCGCCATCACCACGGTGCTCAGCAATTGCGGGCTCAGCGAGACATCCCAGCGCTCGACCGGCGTATTGACCACTTCAGTGCTGCGCTCGTGGAATTTGGTGGTGGTCACGTCGGTCAGCTGCCAGTGATCGGTGTCGAACTCGGCGCGCTTGGCGAAGCTCGAGCTCAGCAGATGACGCTCTTTGTCGAAGTGATAACGGGTCACGCCATACAGGCGACCGTTGGGCTGCACGGAGTTGATGTGAATGAACTCCTCGCCCTGACGGTGCCACATGCCGTGCTTGGCGCTTTGCGCGTCGCCGCTGCCTTGCGCCAGCGAACGATTGGCCTGGGCCATGCTTTCGGTGGCCGGTGCCACGTACTCGCCGATCAGCACGCCGGCCAGCATCAGCACCAGCATCGGCTTCATCACCGCCCAGACGATGCGCCCGATGGACACACCGGCAGCGCGCATGACGGTCAGCTCACTGCTGCTCGCCAGACTGCCGAGGCCGATCAGGCAGCCGATCAGCGCCGCCATCGGCAGCATGTCGTACATGCGGCGCGGTGCGGTCAGGAGCACGAAACTCAGGACATCGACCAGGGTGTAGGTGTCACTGACGTCGCCCATCTCGTCGATGAACGCAAACAAGGTTGCCAGGCCGAGAATGATCGCCAGCACTGCGATGATCGCCATGAACACGCTGCTGCCGATGTAGCGGTCGAGTTTAACCACGGGCCACCTCCAGCGCTGCGCTGCGACGGCTGGCCAGCTTCAGGCGCAGAGGTTCCCAGTACAACAGGCCGAGACCGATGACCAGGAAGATCGCGTGCACCCACCACAAACCGAGCGCCGGTGGAATCTTGCCTTTCTCGAGGGCACCGCGGGCGGCAATCAGGATGGTCAGGTAAGCCATATAAAGAAGAATCGCCGGCAGCAGCTTGAGGAAACGCCCCTGACGCGGGTTGACCCGCGACAGCGGCACCGCCATCAGGGTCACGATGAATACCAGCAACGGCAGCGAGAGGCGCCATTGCAGTTCGGTTTTCGAGCGAATGTCGTCGCTCCCCACCAGAGACGAGGTCGGCATGGCGTCACGGTCGGTAACTTCCTCGCTGACATCCGGCTTGGGCAGCAGCACGCCGTAGGTTTCGTAGTGGATGGCGCGATAGTTGGCCTGACCCGGGCTGCCGTCGTAGCGGTAGCCGTTGTCGAGGATCAGGTAGCGGTTGCCGTCGGGACGCACTTCCTGACGGCCCTTTTCCGCCACCAGCACGGAAATCCCGCGATCTTTCTGGTTGGCGCCGAGGTTCTTCTGCGAGATGAACACGCTGCCAAGGTTGACCCGATCGTCGCTCAGGGTTTCGGTGTAGGTCACCCGCGTACCGTCGCGCAGGGCCTGGAAGCGGCCGGGCTCGAGGGTGTCGAATTCGGTCAGGGCGTCCTGCTTGTTCAGCAGCAGCTGGAACTGGTTGGCGCCTTGCGGGGCCAGGCTCAGGCTCAGCCACGCCACCACCAGTGCCACCAGAGTGGCCGGGAACAGGGTCATGCGAAACAGACGCTGCTGGCTCATGCCGGTGGCCGAGAGCACGGTCATCTCGCTTTCCAGGTACAACCGGCCGTACGCCAGCAGGATCCCGAGAAACAGGCCCAGCGGCAGGATCAGTTGCAGGAAGCCCGGCAGACGGAAGCCCATGATCAGGAACAGCGATCCCGGATCGAGCTGGCCCGCGGCGGCCTGGGCAAGGTATTTGATGAAGCGACCGCTCATGATGATGACCAGCAGCACGGCGCTTACCGCACTCAGGGTCAACAGGACTTCGCGGGACAGATAACGGAAGACGATCAAACCAGACACTCCAGGGTTGTCAGGCTAAGGCGGCCAAACAAGCAAACGTATCGACGGGCCCGCAAGGCAGAGCCGTCGAAAAAAGATGCGGCATTATCCTGTGATTGAGGGCGCCTGTCACTGCGCACACTCACGCAAGCATGCAATCCGTTGAAGATCGTACAACCGAGGGTTGTCAGGCGCGGTGAGCGAGGTTCAAACTGCCGCCTCTGTCGCAGGCACTGGCCTGCGCCTCTTCTCTCTATAAGCAGGCGACGGCGGACACGTCGAACGCCTGCGTGTTGACCATTCATTCAGGGATCCGGACATGGAACTGGTTGTAAAAAGCGTTAGCCCAGAAACGTTGAAAACCGCCACCCTGGTGGTTGCCGTCGGCGAAGGCCGCAAACTCGGTGTTGCCGCCAAGCAGGTCGACGAACTGAGCGGTGGCGCCATCAGCGCCGTGCTCAAGCGTGGCGATCTGGGCGGCAAGGTCGGCCAGAGCCTGTTGCTGCACAGCCTGCCGAACCTGAAAGCCGAACGCGTGCTGCTGGTTGGCGTGGGCAAGGATGAAGAACTGGGCGACCGTCCTTTCCGCAAGATCGTCGCCGGCATCCTCAACACCCTCAAAGGCCTGGGCGGCAGCGACGCCGTGCTGGCGCTCGATGAAATCATCGTCAAGAACCGCGACAGCTACGGCAAGACCCGTCTGCTGGCCGAAACCCTGGTCGACGGCGAATACACCTTCGACCAGTTCAAGAGCCAGAAAGCCGAACCGCGCGCGTTGAAGAAAATCACCCTGCTGACCATCAAGGCCGCTCAGGCCGAAGTGCAACGCGCCGTGAACCACGCCACCGCGATCGCCAACGGCATGGCGTTCACCCGTAACCTGGGCAACCTGCCGCCGAACATCTGCCACCCGACTTTCCTCGGCGAGCAAGCCAAGAACCTCGGCAAAGAGTTCAAGGATCTGAAAGTCGAAGTCCTCGACGAGAAGAAGATCAAGTCGCTGGGCATGGGTTCGTTCTACGCCGTCGGCCAGGGCAGCGCCCAACCGCCGCGCCTGATTGTCATGCAATACAACGGCGGCAAGAAATCCGAAAAGCCGTACGCACTGGTTGGTAAAGGCATCACTTTCGACACCGGCGGCATCAGCCTGAAGCCGGGCGCCGGCATGGACGAGATGAAGTACGACATGGGTGGCGCCGCCAGCGTGTTCGGCACCTTGCGCGCCGTGCTGGAACTGAAACTGCCGATCAACCTGGTGTGCATCCTGGCTTGCGCCGAGAACATGCCTAGCGGCAACGCTTCGCGTCCGGGCGACATCGTCACCACCATGAGTGGCCAGACCGTGGAAATCCTCAACACCGACGCCGAAGGCCGTCTGGTGCTGTGCGATGCCCTGACCTACTCCGAGCGCTTCAAGCCGCAAGCGGTAATCGACATCGCCACCCTGACCGGCGCCTGCGTCGTTGCTCTCGGCGCCCACACTTCGGGCCTGCTGGGCAACAACGACGAGTTGATAGAGCAACTGCTGAGCGCTGGCAAGGCTGCCGACGACCGCGCCTGGCAACTGCCGCTGTTCGATGAATACCAGGAGCAACTGGACAGCCCGTTCGCCGACATCGCCAACATCGGCGGTCCGAAGGCCGGCACCATCACCGCTGCCTGCTTCCTGTCGCGCTTCACCAAAAACCTGAACTGGGCGCACCTGGACATCGCAGGCACCGCCTGGACCAGCGGCGGCAAGGACAAGGGCGCAACCGGCCGTCCGGTTCCGCTGCTGACTCAATACCTGCTGGACCGCGCCAAAGCCTGAAACCGATGACTGCGAGCGGCGCCTCTCTTGAGGGGCACCGCTCGCAGCTCAGGAACCGCAATGACCAAAGTCGACTTTTATATTCTGCCCAGCGCCGATCCTTCGGCTCGCCTGGATTTTGCCTGCAAGCTCACCGATAAAGCCTGGCGCATGGGCCACCGCATCTACCTGCATTGCAGTGATGCTGCCCAGCGTGATGATCTCGATGCGCGGCTGTGGGCGTTCAAGGGCGAAACCTTCGTGCCTCACGGCCCGGCCGAAAGCGAACCGGAAGGTTTGATCGTGCTGGGATTGGGCGATGACTGCGGCCAGCACGCGGATCTGCTGGTCAACCTCGACCTGAAAGTCCCGGTTTTCGCCAACCAATTCGCCCGGGTGGCGGAGGTTGTGGTGGAAGATCCGGCGATCCGCACTGCGGCGCGGGAGAGTTTCCGTTTCTACCGCGAACAGGGCTATCCTCTGCAAGACCACCGTTTACAGCGACTCTGAGTACGCCGATGGACACTCCAAAACCGCTGCAAAAACCCGCGCACCTGCTGGATGACCTCGAGTCGATCCGCCAGCTGCTCGGCGATGACAACCTGCAACCGCCACTGCTGACCGACACGGTCGATGATGGCGAACAGGAACAGATTCCGATGTTGTTCGATTCGGTCGACAACACACCGCAAGCCGTCGAAGCTGCACCTGCACCTGCACCTGCTCCGATGCCTGCCGCACAGCCTGTCGCTGCTGTGGACAAAGGCCCCGACGCCCTCCTGCACCTGGACAGCGAACTGCGTGCCGCCGCGCAACTGATCATGCAGGACGTGATCGACGACTTCGCCCCGCACATCGAAACCGAAATCAAACGCCGCCTCGAGGCGCGGATGGAGCGGCTTCTCGGCCAGTACGAATAACTCCCTGATCTCCTGTGGAAGCTGGCTTGCCAGCGATCGCATCACTGCGGTTTTCCTGAAAACCTCGGCGCGTGCATCGCTGGCGAGCCAGCTCCAACATTTAAGTCTCCACCCGGCCCGCCCCGCTCGCCCTACGCCCCATGCCCCGCTATACTTCCCGGCTTTTCCTGAATAAATGCCAATAGGGTCCCGCCGCGCATGGATAAGACCTACCAGCCGCACGCCATTGAAACTTCCTGGTACAACACCTGGGAGTCCGAGAACTACTTCGCCCCGCAAGGCGCGGGCGACTCCTACACCATCATGATCCCGCCGCCGAACGTCACCGGCAGCCTGCACATGGGTCACGGTTTCAACAACGCGATCATGGACGCCCTGATCCGTTTCCGCCGCATGCAGGGTCGCAACACCCTGTGGCAGCCGGGCACCGACCACGCCGGTATCGCCACGCAGATGCTGGTGGAGCGTCAACTCGAAGCCCAGGGCCAGAACCGCCATGATCTGGGCCGGGAAAAATTCCTCGAGAAAGTCTGGGAGTGGAAGGATCAGTCCGGCGGCAACATCAGCCGTCAGATCCGTCGCCTCGGCTCGTCCGTGGACTGGAGCCGCGAGCGCTTCACCATGGATGACGGCCTCTCGGAAGCCGTTAAAGAAGCCTTCGTGCGCCTGCACGAAGACGGTCTGATCTATCGCGGCAAGCGTCTGGTCAACTGGGACACCAAGCTGCACACGGCGATTTCCGACCTCGAAGTGGAAAACCACGACGAGAAAGGTTTCCTGTGGAACCTGAAGTACCCGCTGGCCGACGGCGCGAAAACCGCTGAAGGCAACGATTTCCTGATCGTCGCGACCACCCGTCCGGAAACCATGCTCGGCGACTCCGCCGTCGCGGTGAACCCGAACGACGAGCGCTACAAAGCCCTGATCGGCAAATTTGTCGAGCTGCCGCTGGTCGGCCGCCGCATCCCGATCATCGCCGACGATTACTGCGATCCTGAATTCGGCACCGGCTGCGTGAAAATCACCCCGGCCCACGATTTCAACGACTACGAAGTCGGCAAGCGCCACAACCTGCCGCTGCTGAACATCTTCGACAAGAACGCCAACGTGCTGCCTGCGGCCCAGGTGTTCAACCTCGACGGCACGCTGAACGACAGCATCGACGGCAAGATTCCGGCCGAGTACGCCGGTCTCGAGCGTTTCGAAGCGCGCAAGCAGATCGTGGCCGCGTTCGACGCCGCCGGCCTGCTGGTCAGCGTCGACGATCACAACCTGAAAGTGCCGAAAGGCGACCGCTCCGGCACCGTCATCGAGCCGTGGCTGACCGACCAGTGGTACGTGTCCACCAAGCCGCTGGCCGAGCCTGCGATTGCTGCCGTTGAAGACGGCCGTATCCAGTTCGTGCCGAAGCAGTACGAAAACATGTACTTCTCGTGGATGCGCGACATCCAGGACTGGTGCATCAGCCGTCAGCTGTGGTGGGGCCACCGGATTCCGGCCTGGTACGACGAGTCGGGCAAAGTCTACGTCGGCCGCGACGAAGCCGAAGTGCGCGCCAAGCACAACCTCGGTCCGGACGTTGCGCTGCAACAGGACAACGACGTTCTCGACACCTGGTTCAGTTCGGGCCTGTGGACGTTCTCCACCCTGGGCTGGCCGGAAAAGACCGAGTTCCTGAAGAAATTCCACTCCACCGACGTGCTGGTGACGGGCTTCGACATCATTTTCTTCTGGGTTGCCCGGATGATCATGCTGACGATGCATCTGATCAAGAACGAGGACGGCACGCCGCAGGTTCCGTTCAAGACCGTTTATGTGCACGGTCTGGTACGTGATGGCCAGGGCCAGAAGATGTCCAAGTCCAAGGGTAACGTCCTGGACCCGCTGGACATCATCGACGGTATCGAGCTCGAAACCCTGGTGCAGAAACGCACTTCCGGTCTGATGCAGCCAAAACTGGCGAAGAAGATCGAGAAGCAGACCCGCGACGAGTTCGCCGACGGCATCGCCAGCTACGGCACCGACGCCCTGCGCTTCACCTTCTGCTCGCTGGCGTCCACCGGTCGCGACATCAAGTTCGACATGGGCCGCGTCGAAGGCTATCGCAACTTCTGCAACAAGATCTGGAACGCCGCGCGTTATGTTCTGGACAAGGGCGAAGACTGCGGCCAGAACGGCGAAGCTTACGAGCTGTCGCTGGCGGATCGCTGGATCATTTCGCAACTGCAACGCACCGAAGCCGAAGTGACCCGTCAACTGGATCAGTTCCGTTTCGACCTGGCGGCACAAGCGCTGTACGAGTTCATCTGGAACCAGTACTGCGACTGGTACCTTGAACTGTCCAAGCCAGTGCTGTGGGACGAAAACGCGCCGGTCGAGCGTCAGCGCGGTACCCGCCGCACGCTGGTTCGCGTACTGGAAGTGGCGCTGCGCCTGGCGCATCCGTTCATGCCGTTCATCACTGAAGAAATCTGGCAGCGCATCGCGCCGCTGGCCGGCATTCAGGGCAAGACGATCATGCTGCAAGCGTGGCCGGTGGCCAACGAAGAGCGCATCGATCCGGCGGCCGAAGACGATATCGAATGGCTCAAGGGCCTGATGCTCGGCACACGCAACATCCGTGGCGAAATGAACATCGGCCCGGGCAAACCGCTGCCGATCTACCTGAAGAACGTCACCGCTGAAGACCAGCGCCGCCTGACCGAGAACGAAGCGCTGCTGAAGAAGCTGGCGCGTCTGGAATCGATCACCGTACTGGCCGCCGGCGAAGAAGCACCGCTGTCCGCGACCGCGCTGGTTGGCGAGATGGAAGTGCTGGTGCCGATGGCCGGCCTGATCGACAAGAACGCCGAGCTGGCGCGTCTGGACAAGGAAATCCTGCGTCTGCAGGGTGAAGTCCAGCGCGTTGGCGGCAAGCTGTCCAACGCCGGTTTCGTTGACAAGGCCCCGGCCGAAGTCATCGAGAAGGAACGCGCCAAACTGGCCGAAGCCGAACAGGCTCTGGGCAAGCTGGCCGAGCAGCACGCGCGGATTGCCAGCCTGTAACGGCAAATCGCACTGAAAAAGGGAGGCCCGCAACGGCCTCCCTTTTTTGTGCCCGGCACTTTTCCGGCCAACAACTCGGCTCCCTGTGGGACAATGGCCGCCACTTTCAGCCCTACCCGAATCGACCACGCCCATGAACGCCCCACGTACACCGAAACCTGCGCGCAAGAAGCCTGACTCCGCCACCCCGGCCAAGCCCGTGGAACCGCGTAAAGAAGCCAGCCTGCACCCGCGCAATCGCCATCAGGGTCGTTACGACTTCCCGGCGCTGATCAAGACCACGCCGGAACTGGCGAAGTTCGTGATCACCAACCCGTACGGCAAGGAAAGCATCGACTTCGCCAGTCCCGATGCGGTGCGTGTGTTCAACCGGGCACTGCTCAAGTCGTTCTACGGCATCCAGCATTGGGACATCCCGGCCGATTATCTGTGCCCGCCGGTGCCGGGCCGTGCCGACTACATCCACTTCCTGGCTGACCTGCTGGCCAGCAACAACGACGGTGTGGTTCCGCGCGGCGCCATCGTCAATGTGCTGGATATCGGCATGGGCGCCAACTGCGTGTATCCGCTGATCGGCAACAGCGAATATCGCTGGCACTTCCTCGGCTCGGAGATCGATCCGACCGCCGTGGCCGCGGCCAAGGCCATCGTCAAGTCCAACGACCTGAACAAGGTCATCCAGCTGCGCCAGCAGGAGAACCGCAAGCACATCCTGATCGGCCTGCTGGAGCCTGGCGAGCGCTTTGACCTGACCATGTGCAACCCGCCGTTCCACGCGTCGATGGAAGAAGCCACCAAGGGCAGCGAGCGTAAGTGGCGAGCCCTCGGCAAGGCCGATCCGAAACGCAAACTTCCGGTGCTGAATTTCGGCGGGCAATCGGCCGAACTGTGGTGTGAAGGCGGCGAAGCGCGTTTCGTGACGCAACTGATCGCCGAAAGTGCGAACTTTGCGCACAAGGTGTTGTGGTTCAGCACCCTGGTCTCGAAAGCTTCGAACCTGCCTGCCATCGAAACCGCGCTGAAAAAGGTCGGCGCGCTGGAAAGCCAGGTGGTGGAAATGTCCCAGGGGCAGAAGCAGAGCCGCTTCGTCGCCTGGACCTTCCAGACCAAGTCCGAGCAGCAGATCTGGCGGCGCGAACGCTGGGTTCGCAAGTAATACGTTTCAACCGGGGCGGCGCTTGATCGCAAGCAGCCGCCGCTACTGCTGAAACACAAACAGCAGGCGCAAAAAAACCGTGCCCGGATCGCTCCGGTGCACGGTTTTTTTTATCGCTGCGTCTTACTTGTTCACAGCGTCGGTCAGGCCTTTGGCCACAACCAGCTTGATCACTTTCTTGGCAGGGATTTCGATGGCAGCGCCAGTCGATGGGTTACGGCCAGTGCGGGCAGGACGCTCGGTCACTTTCAGCTTGCCGATACCTGGCAAAGTGATTTCGGCACCGTTTTCCAGCTGATCGGCAACGATTTGGCCCAGTTGGTCCAGAGCGGCACGCGCGGTGGTTTTCGGCGCGTCGATAGCTTCAGCGATGTCGGCGATCAGTTGGTCTTTAGTAAGAGCCATGTAGTGTTCCTTCCCTATCAAATTCATATGGATTGCAGAGTGCAGTGTCAGCCATCGAGCCCGATCTTCTGGATCTGGCACCCTCGGCGATAACCACGACGAGTCGGGGTTATAGATGCCGAAATCAAGGTTTGGTTCGACCTGACAAAAGCTGAATGCATGCTTGTCGCGGTGACTTCGCACAAGACCGGGCAAAACTAGCACAGAGACAAGGAAATATCCGCCTCTAGCTAGCCAAATGGTCAGGTTTATTGCGCTAAATCGGTAAATAAATGCATAAGGGCCGTCGGGTGACGCGGATTTGCCCTTCACCCCGCGCCAAATCCAGTGGTTGCGGTACACTTAGCGCTTTTTCGGGGGAGCCCGCCCTCCTCCCTTCCACCAGCCGAGAAGCCTATGCCGATCCGTCATTGCATCGTCCATTTGATCGACAAAAAACCCGACGGCACACCCGCAGTCCTGCACGCCCGTGACTCCGAACTGGCTGAGTCCGCAGCCATCGAGAACATGCTCGCCGATCTGAACGAGAGCTATAACGCCAAACAGGGCAAAGCCTGGGGGTTGTTCCATCCGGAGTCCGGCGCGTTCCCGTTCAGCGGCTGGCTGAAGGAATACATGGAAGGCGGCAAGGATTTCACCGCGTTCAGCAAGGTCGCGGTCGAGCACCTGCAGAAACTGATGGAAGAATCGAACCTGTCGGTCGGCGGCCACGTGTTGTTCGCCCACTATCAGCAAGGAATGACCGATTACCTGGCCATCGCCCTGCTGCACCACAGCGAAGGCGTGGCAGTGACCGATCAACTGGACGTGACCCCGTCGCGCCACCTCGACCTCGGTCAACTACACCTGGCGGCGCGGATCAACGTTTCCGAGTGGCAGAACAACAAGCAGTCCAAGCAGTACATCTCGTTCATCAAGGGCAAGAACGGCAAGAAGGTCTCGGAGTACTTCCGCGACTTCATCGGCTGCCAGGAAGGGGTCGACGGCCCGGGCGAAACCCGCACCCTGCTCAAGGCTTTCAGTGACTTCGTTGAGAGCGAAGACCTGCCGGAAGATTCCGCCCGCGAAAAGACCAAGACCCTGGTCGACTACGCCAGCAGCCAGGCCAAGCTCGGCGAGCCAATGGGCCTGGAAGAACTGTCTGAGCTGATCGACGAAGAACGCCCGAAGGCCTTCTACGATCACATCCGCAACAAGGATTACGGCTTGTCGCCGGAGATCCCGGCGGATAAGCGCACGCTCAACCAGTTCCGCCGCTTCACCGGTCGCGCCGAAGGCCTGTCGATCAGCTTCGAAGCGCACCTGCTGGGCTCGAAGATCGAATACGACGAAGAAGCCGGGACGCTGGTCATCAAAGGCCTGCCGACCTCGCTCACCGATCAGTTGAAGCGTCGCAACTGATGCTCGGCAATGTGCTGAAAAAGGTTCTGCTGGTTCTGCTGGTGGTCGTGGTCTATCAGAACTGGGGCAAGATCGAGCGGGTGTTCAACCCGTCGCAGATGGCGTCCGAGCAGGTCCGCGCCAACGCCAGGGTCGTGCTGTACGCCACGGACTGGTGCGGCTACTGCAAGCAGACCAAGCGCTTTCTCGATCAGAAAGGCATTCCGTTCAAGGAATTCGATATCGAGAAGGACACCGAGGCACGCAAGGCGTATGAAGCGCTGGGCGGACGCGGGATTCCGCTGATCGACGTCAATGGCACGTTGATTCGCGGGTTTGATCCGGACGAGATTCTCGCTGCACTGAAATGAACGAGGGAGCCATTCGGCTCCCTCAGTTGTTTCAGCGTTTCTCGATTCGGAAACCGAAACGCGGGAAGTGCACATGCACCAACCCGCCACGTTCGTCTTCACGACGCAGGATCATCTCCTCTCGACCGGCAAACACCAGCTCACCGGCCACCGGATCAACGCCGTAGTCTGTCGCGGCGATCAGCACCTGCTGACCTGCCACGAACCCGTTCGGATCAGTGAATTCCTCGTCCGGCAACGCCGCAGGCGTCGAGCTGCGCGCGATCTCCAGTGCTTCCTCCGAACTCATCTCGCTGGCCGCGCCATGGCCAAAACCGAGCACACGCCCCAGCCACGCCGACACCGCCGGATAAGCATCCACCAAAGGCGCCGTCACGTGAGTGGCCTTGAGGAACCACAGCGGATGAGCCATGGCGAAGTCGGCAATCGACGGTTCACCGAACAGGAAGTCACCGTCTTCACGCTGCAACTGTTGCTCCAGACGCGCCATGAGGGTCGGCCAATTGTGCTTGGCCTGCTCGGCTGACAGCCTGGTCGCGCTGCCACCGCTGAACAGTCCGGCCCGATCTGCGAGGAACGCCTTGATCGCTTCCGGCGGCAACTTGCCGAAACGCACTGCCACCGATTCCGGCTGGAACACCAGGCTCACCGCGTGCTGGAACACCACCGAATCGGCCCAGGCGGCGAAACTGGCGGCGATCATTTCCTGACCTTCCGGGAAGAATGAAGGCTGGGCCTTTTCCTGCTCGAGGCGGCGGGCGATCAGCGCGGTGTCGCAATAGATATCGGCGCCGATCTGCAACACCGGGGTCTTGCGGTAGCCACCGGTCAGGGCGGTCAGATCCGGTTTCGGCATCACCGGCGAGATGTGCACCGAACGCCAGGACAAGCCCTTGAAACCCAACAGCAGCCGGGCCTTTTCGGCGAATGGAGAGGTCGGGTAATGATGCAGAATCAACTCGGACATGCTCGGCTCCGCCGCACAGAAAGTGAGCCAGCAGCTTAGCGCGCAATTCGTTCGCAGCCTACGGATCCGGCTGATGGGAACTGATCAGTCAGGTTGATAAGGCACTAAAAAACCGCCTCAGCCAAGGCTGAGACGGCTTCCCACATCAATGACCCTACATCAGGTCATCGAAGTGATCTCGCAGGAACTCGTAAAAGCGAAACGCTTTGAACGACCTCCATACGAGGCTCAGAGTACGCAGCAAAAGCTTCATACGTTTTGACCTCCGGTGGGGGGCCAAACCTCCAGCGTGCTTACCGGACCACGTACGCCTTCGGAATACACGCCAATGTATCCAATGAGGCGGCCGGTTGTGATCCCCCTGAAAAATCATTCCGGCACGGGAGCAACCCCATGTCAGAGGGCATGAAACCGTTACGTCGATCAGCCAGACCTCAAAGCTGCATTGGCATGCGAGCGGACGAATAGTAATCGGATTGCTATACCGTCATTTAAACAAATGAGCTCAAAATCGCATTCTCTGGAATGGGTGTTTCAAGGCTTGCCTGGGGACGTAAAGACGAATACTCTTGGCCTGCGCCAGTGTATCCAGTGAGATGCAATAAACCCCGGCCGCAAACCGAGGTTTACAGAAAAAACCGCCTACAAGGGCGGTTTTTTCTTGCCTGTCGTTTATGCAACGTGCCTCCTCCACGGAAGGGATATCTATAAGGTTTGAGGGCTTATTCAGTCCGGGCGATAAGACGCCACCAGACATTCCTTCGCACTCTTCCTGAGCTTCTTGATCAACCGCTCCTGACGCAACGCATCACCCTTGTCGCGACAACGCTCGGTGTAGACCAGCGCCATCGCCGGGCTTGAGAGAAAGAATCGCGCCCCTTTGCCACTCTGATGCTTGGCGAAGCGGCGCACGGGATCATCGCTGATCCCGCAGTACAGCGAACCGTTGGCGGCGCGTACGAGGTAGACGAACCAGGACTTGCTCACTGGAACGTCGGCATCGAGAGGATTTTCGCTGAGGCTGGTCACGGGACAATTCAGGCGTAAGGAAAACAGGCCGCGATCTTATCAGCGACTCGACTGAAATGCCTTCAGCCCTTTCAGCGCCTGGGCGCGGACGGCGTTGCGCACCAGCGGCGTCCAGCCAAGGAGCAGGCCCTTGAAGCCCAGCGCCTGCCGCGACCAGCGCCACAAGTCGAAGTGGTCGTGGTGTTCGCAGATCTTGCCGTCACGGAAGACGAAACGTGCCTGGATGTCGTTGATCACGATGTTGCCGGTCTGGCTGAACAGGTAGGTCGCCACCCAGTGGGCGCCGCCGCTGCGCTCGTCGGCGCGGACGTTGTCGAAAGTCAGGGAGAAGTCCTTGGCCCGGGTGGTGAGCATGCGCCACATGTCGCCGGCATCGCGGCCGCGCAGCTCGCCGAAGGCCGGATCGCTGAACACCACGTCGTCGGTGTAGCAGGCGGCCATGGCCTCGGCGTCGAGGCGCTGGAAAGCCTGGTAGAAACGGGTGATCAGGGCGCTGTGGGCTTCTTCACTCATGGGCAATCTCCAGGAAAGGTACAGATTGCCAGCACGATAATCCGCAAACGCCCGAAACACTATCGGCATTCGCATTCCGAATACCGACAGTGTGTGCGTATCAGACCTTTTCGCTTGCCACCTGCACGTACAGCGCACGTCCGGCACCGAGGCCGGCGAGGATTGCCCCGGCACCGATAATGCCGAAGATCCAGCCCACGGCGTTCCAGCCACCGGTCCAGTCATGCACGACGCCGACCGCGAACGGCCCCATGGACGCGAGGGTGTAGCCGAAGCCCTGGGACATGCTCGACAGGTTCGCCGCGACATGGGAATCCCGCGAGCGAAGCACGATCAGGGTCAGCGCCAGGCTGAACGTACCACCCTGCCCCAGGCCCAGCAGGATCGCCCAGCCCCACAGGCCTTCGATCGGCGCGTAGAGGCAACCGAACAGGCCGCCGAGGGTCAGCGCCATCACCACCACGATCGCCAGCCGCTGATCCTTGCCGCGCGTGGCCAGCCACGGTGCCGCCAGGGAGCTGGCGAGCTGGATGATCACCGAACCGGACAGCACCAGGCCGGCCTGGGTCGGCGTCAGCCCGCGACCTATAAGGATCGACGGCAACCAGCCGAACACGATGTAGGCCAGCGACGATTGCAGGCCCATGTACAAGGTCACCTGCCAGGCCAGCGGATCACGCAGCAGACCGCGCACTCGATACGCGACATTGTGCGCGCCGTGCTTCTGGCCGATTTGCGGCAGCCAGAACACTGCCGCCACCAGCGCCGGAATCACCCAGAAACCCAGGCCCATGGCCCAGCTGTGATCGAAGTGTTCGCTCAGCGGCACACTGGAACCCGCCGCCATCGCCGCGCCCAGGCACAGGGCCATGGTGTAGACGCCGGTCATGGTGCCGGCATGCTTGGCGAAGTCACGCTTGACGATGCCCGGCAGCAACACGCCGATGATGCCGATGCTCGCGCCGCCCAGCACGCTGCCGGCGAACAGACCGATTTCACCGAAGTTGCTGCGCAGGATGATGCCGCCGGCCAGTGTCAGAAGAATCCCCAAGACCACCCGCTCGGCACCGAAACGCCGCGCGAGTATCGGGGCCAGCGGAGCGAACAGACCGAGGCAGAGCACCGGCAACGTCGTCAGCAAACCTGCCTGAGCAGCTGACAAACCAAGGCTTTTCGACACATCACTGAGCAGCGGCGCCATGCTCGACAGCGCCGGGCGCAAGTTCAACGCCACCAGAATCAGCCCCAGCAGCAACAGCCACGGGCGCCGTACCAGCGGATGGCTTTGCTGCACCTGCTCGTCATCGGCCTCGGCATCGATCAGCAACTCTTCGAGCTCGGCCTTGCGAACGGGTGCTGTGGAGACTTCTGGGCGGGACATGGTTTTCTCGGTTTCAAGGTTCATTGATCAACTGCCTCGACAGGGCTTTGGCCCGCTCCGGATCGCGCTGCTCGACAGCCTCAAGCAAGGCGACGTGCAAATCGAAGACTTCCTGTCGACGGGGGACGATGTTCAGGGTCTGGCGCAATTGCGCGCCGACGATGCTGGAAAAATAGCGATACAGCTCGCTGAGGGTCGGGTTGTGCGCGGCATCCACCAGACGGCGGTGAAACACCAGGTCGCAGCGGATGTAACTGTCGAGGTCGCCGTGATAGTGGCTGCCGGCGACACCCAGCGCCTCACGCAGTGCGACGAGGTCTTCATCGGTCCGGCGCAAGGCCGCCAGGCCGATGGCCTCGACTTCAAGGATGTGCCGGGTTTCCCGGGCCTGATCAAGCGAGCATTTGGACAGCGCCTTGAGCGTGTCCATCGGATCGACCACCGCCCGCAGGTAACTGCCGTCACCCTGACGAATTTCGATCAACCCGGAAAACGCCAGCACCCGCATCGCCTCGCGCACGGTGTTGCGGCTGATGCCGAGCTCGGCACACAGCTCGGGCTCGGTCGGCAAACGCTGACCGACCTGCCACGTGCCGTCGGTGATGCGCTGGCGCAACTGATCCAGGGCCTGATCGACCAGGGATCGCTTAATGAGTGGAGAAATGTCTGACATAGGATTCGCCCTTTCATCCAATCATGGGATGAATTTTCTGACATGTTAGTCAGCTCCGTGTAGGACGGCAACCACCTAGGGTCAGAGAGAGGCAAATGGAGCGGGATTTTCGATTAGTCAAAATTACCCTTTAAGGGTAATTTCAGGGACAGGGTTTTGGTTTCTTATGGAAAAGAACACACCCCATTACGACTTGGTGGTGATCAAGGCTGAGGTCAGGCGACGGGGAAGACAGGCATTCACCAAGAGCGCAGAAAAAACCGGACTGGATCTCGGCTTCAGCATCATAGAGATGCAAGAAATCGTTTTCGAACTGCAGAACAGGATGTTGTACAAGTCGATGACCACCTATGACGATCATCGAGTCTGGCAGGACGTTTATCACACGCACTCACACGATCTGGAGATTTACATCAAGGTGACATACCGCCCCGAAGGTGGCCCACCGGTAATCTCCTTCAAGGAGAAAAACCAATGAAGACCCGGCAATGTTTCAGCTGCGGTGCACGTGAGGGAATGACACATTTCGAGGGCCGCGGCGAAACCATCAGTGTCAAAGGCATGGAACGTCGTATCGATGACCTTGCTGGCTGGGAATGTCGCAAATGCGGTGAGGTCGAGTGGGACGCCGATACCGATAGTGCAGAACGCTACACGCAAGCCGGTGATGATCTGGTGATTGCTGCCCGACAAATGATCGGTAACGAGATGAAGCGCATCCGGCGCAAATTGCACCTGACGCAAAAAGAAACGGTGCAACTGCTGTCTGGTGGCGGACACAACGCATTTTCCCGCTATGAGCGCGGCGAAGTGCTTCCGCCGAAGGCGTTGATGCTGCTGATGCGCCTGCTCGATCGCTATCCGCACTTGCTCGCCGATGCGAAAGCCTTGGGTGAAGGGGCGGATCTGAGGAGCGCCTTCAAGTATACCGAGCACAAAGAGCACGAAACCCTCACCGTTTCCTGACTCCCAAAAAACAAACCCGGCACAAGGCCGGGTTTGTTTTATGCATCAGATATCAATGCAGGATCTGACTCAGGAACAACTTGGTCCGATCATTCTGTGGATTGTCGAAGAAGTCGTTCGGCGCCGCCTGCTCAACGATTTCGCCCTTGTCCATGAAGATCACGCGGTTGGCCACGGTGCGGGCGAAGCCCATTTCGTGGGTCACGCAGAGCATGGTCATGCCGTCTTCGGCCAGGCCGATCATGGTGTCGAGCACCTCTTTCACCATCTCCGGGTCGAGTGCCGAGGTCGGTTCGTCGAACAGCATGATTTTCGGTTTCATGCACAACGCGCGGGCGATCGCCACACGCTGCTGCTGACCGCCGGACAATTGCCCCGGGTACTTGTGCGCCTGCTCCGGAATGCGTACGCGTTCCAGGTAATGCATGGCGATTTCCTCGGCCTTGCGCTTGGGCATCTTGCGTACCCACATCGGCGCCAGGGTGCAGTTCTGCAGGATGGTCAGGTGCGGGAACAGGTTGAAGTGCTGGAACACCATGCCGACTTCACGGCGGATCGCTTCGATCTGCTTGAGGTCGTTGGTCAGCTCCACGCCATCGACCACGATGCGGCCCTGCTGGTGCTCTTCCAGACGGTTGAGGCAGCGGATGGTGGTGGACTTGCCGGAACCCGACGGGCCGCACAGCACGATACGCTCGCCCTGACGCACGTTGAGGTTGATGTCTTTCAGCACGTGGAACTGGCCGTACCACTTGTTCACGCCCTGCATCTGAATGATGCCTTCAGGGCCCACTGGCTTTTTGATTGCTTCGCTCATCGAAAAAACTCCTAACGCTTGTGGCCAGTGTCGAGCTTGCGTTCCAGGTGCATGGAATAGCGCGACATACCAAAACAGAAAATCCAGAACACCAGGGCGGCGAACACGTAGCCTTCGGTGGCCATGCCCAGCCATTTCGGATCGGCAGCGGCTTGCTTGACGCTGTTGAGCAGGTCAAAGAGGCCGATGATGATCACCAGGCTGGTGTCCTTGAACAGCGCGATGAAGGTGTTGACGATGCCGGGAATCACCAGCTTCAGGGCTTGCGGCAGAATCACCAGGCCCATGGCGCGCCAGTAACCGAGACCCATCGCGGCCGCGGCTTCGTACTGGCCCTTGGGGATCGCTTGCAGACCGCCGCGCACCACCTCGGCGACGTACGCCGACTGGAACAGGATCACGCCGATCAGCGCCCGCAGCAGCTTGTCGAAGTTCATGCCTTCAGGCAGGAACAGCGGCAGCATCACCGAGGACATGAACAGCACCGTGATCAACGGCACGCCGCGCCAGAACTCGATGAAGGTCACGCAGACCACACGGATCGCCGGCATGTTCGAGCGTCGACCCAGCGCCAGGACAATCCCCAGCGGCAACGCACCGGCGATGCCGACAGTGGCGATCACCAGGGTCAGCATGAGACCGCCCCACTGGCTGGTCGCCACGGTGTCGAGGCCGAAGACGCCGCCATGCAGCAGGCACCAGGCAACAATCGGGTAGACCACCAGGAAGCTCAGGCCGTACACCGCCTTGTGCGCCACGCGCTTGATGAACAGCGGTGCCACGCCGATGACCGCCAGCCACACGGTCAGGTCCACGCGCCAGCGCAGTTCCGGTGGGTAGTAGCCGTACATGAACTGGCCGAAACGCTGCTGGATGAAGACCCAGCAGGCGCCGTCCTTGGTGCAGTCGGCGCGGGTGGTGCCGACCCAGTTGGCATCGATGATCGCCCAGCTGAGGATCGGCGGAATCACCAGGTAGATCAGGTAGAACGCGAACAGGGTCAGCAGGGTGTTGAGCCAGCTGGAGAACATGTTCGCGCGGATCCACGCCATCGGGCCGAAGACCTTGGCCGGCGGTGGCATGTCGGGTTTGAAAGTATGAGTACTCATGCGCTATTCCTTACCGCTCGATCAGCGCGATGCGCTTGTTGTACCAGTTCATCAGCAGGGAAATGCTGATGCTGATCGCCAGGTACACGCTCATGGTGATGGCAATGACTTCGATCGCCTGACCGGTCTGGTTCAGCACGGTGCCGGCGAACAGCGAAACCATTTCCGGATAACCGATACCGGCCGCCAGCGAAGAGTTCTTCGCCAGGTTCAGGTATTGGCTGGTCAGCGGCGGGATGATGACCCGCAGCGCTTGCGGAATGATCACCTTGCGCAGGGTCGGGCCGTTGCGCAGGCCGAGCGAATGCGCCGCCTCGGTCTGGCCGTGGCTGACCGACTTGATGCCCGAACGCACGATCTCGGCGATGAACGCCGCGGTGTACACCGTCAGCGCCAGGGTCAAGGCCAGCAGTTCCGGAATCAGCACCCAGCCACCGACGAAGTTGAAGCCTTGCAGCTTCGGCATTTCCCAGTGCACGGGGGCACCGAAGATCAGCGCGCACACCGCCGGGATCACCAGGAACAAGGCCAGACCGGCCCAGAACTTGTGGAACGGCTCGCCAGTGGCTTCAAATCGCTTGTTGGCCCAACGGCTCATCAGCACGATGGCGACGATGGCCACCACGATGCTGATCACGAATGCCCAGAAACCGTCGGCCATCAACGCAGCCGGCATGTTCAGGCCACGGCTGCTGACGAAGAAGGTATCGCCGAAGTTGTGGCTGTTGCGCGGCCCTGGCATGGTCAGAAACACCGCGAAGTACCAGAACAGGATCTGCAGCAGTGGCGGGATGTTACGGAAAACCTCCACGTACACCGTTGCCAGTTTGGCGATGATCCAGTTCTTCGACAGGCGCGCCACGCCGACGATGAAGCCGAGGATCGTGGCCAGGATCACACCGATGAAGGTCACCAGCAGCGTGTTTAGCAGGCCGATGACAAACACCCGGGCATAACTGTCCGCTTCGGTGTAGGAGATCAGGTGTTGAGCGATGCCGAACCCGGCACTGCGCTCGAGAAAGTCGAACCCCGAAGTGATACCCCGGTGTTGCAGGTTGGTCTGGGTGTTATCGAACAGATACCAGCCCAGGGAGACCACCGCCACGATGGTGATGATCTGAAATACCCACGCACGCACTCGTGGATCGCTGAGGCTGAGCCTCTGCTTTGGTGCGCCGATTGAATTTTGCATGAAGTGCCCCGGAAATAATGGAACAGAACGTCACCCGGCAGTTGGCCTGCCGGGTGACAGAACCATCAGCGCACTGGTGGTGCGTATTGAATGCCGCCGTTGTTCCACAGCGCGTTCAGGCCGCGGTCGATTTCCAGCGGAGTGCTCTTGCCGAGGTTTTTCTCGAAGATTTCGCCGTAGTTGCCGACTTGCTTGACGATCTGTACGACCCAGTCCTTCGGCAGTTTCAGGTCTTTGCCGTATTCGCCGTCTGCACCGAGCATACGAGCGACATCCGGGTTCTTGGTCGCTTTGGCTTCAGCTTCGACGTTCTTCGAAGAGATGCCGGCTTCTTCGGTGTTCAGCAGCGCGTAGCCAACCCAACGCACGATGGCCAGCCACTCGTCGTCGCCGTTACGCACGACCGGGCCCAGAGGCTCCTTGGAAATGGTTTCCGGCAGAACTACATAATCCTTCGGCGAA
This sequence comes from Pseudomonas sp. B21-021, assembly GCF_024749205.1. NCBI lineage: Bacteria > Pseudomonadati > Pseudomonadota > Gammaproteobacteria > Pseudomonadales > Pseudomonadaceae > Pseudomonas > Pseudomonas sp. B21-021. Next base: position 1,159,602 of record NZ_CP087192.1, on the reverse strand, counting down.
GCCAGCTTGCTGCGCTGGGCGAACAGCTGGGATTTGTCGGAGGTCAGCACGTCGCAACGACCGGACTCCAGCGACTTGGCGCTCTCATCGGAGGTGTCGAAAGTGATCGGGGTGTATTTCAGACCGTTGCCGCGGAAGTAGTCGGAAACGTTCAGCTCGGTGGTGGTACCGGCCTGGATGCAGATGGTTGCACCGTCCAGCTCTTTGGCACTCTTTACGCCCAGCTTGTTGTTTACCAGGAAGCCGATGCCGTCGTAGTAGGTAATGAAGCCCGGGAATTTCAGGCCCATGCCCGCGTCACGGGAGCTGGTCATGGTGGTGTTACGCGACAGGATGTCAATCTCGCCGGACTGCAGAGCGGTGAAACGCTCCTTGGCGTTCAACTGACTGAACTTGACCTTGGTCGCGTCGCCGAACACGGCAGCGGCCACGGCGCGGCAGACGTCAGCATCGATACCCACGATCTTGCCGGTGGAATCCGGAACCGAGAAGCCTGGCAAGCCATCGCTGACGCCGCACTGCACGAATCCTTTCTTCTTCACTGCATCCAGGGTTGCACCCGCCTGAGCGAACCCGCTGACACCCAGTACTGCAGCAGCAGTCACGATCGCCAGAGTGGATTTCAACATCTTCATTCAAACCTCCAGTTTTGCTCTTGTTGTGTCGGAGCTTGAGTCCAGTCGCACCCTTTTGAGGCGTTGTTGACCCGTGTTGGCTTTTTTTGGGGTCAACCGACGCAGGACCTTCGCTATGAGTCTAGTAGGAGAAAATCCACATCATGGACAACTCACTTCTCACCAGTCGGCCGAACGGGCGGTAGCCCTTTCACGTTCGCTAAGCCCGTTGCGGCCATTGGCGAACATCCATCACCGGATTCTTTGCTATCCCGTCGCCAGGCGTTCACTGATAGTGTTACCGCCAGGCGCGAGATCGATTGCACGACTACCTCATAGCAAAGCCCGTACCACACCGGCAGCTGAAGCGATTGAGTGACAGGTCAATAGCAAAACTTGCAGCCTTGCGACATCTTCTTAACGGATCAACCGGGCGCGCACGCAAATCACGCACTCAATGAGAGCGCCCGCACACAATTGGAGCAGCCATGACCGAGCCCTTGATTCTTCAGCCTGTTAAGCCCGCAGACGCCTGCGTGATCTGGCTGCACGGCCTCGGCGCCGACCGCTACGACTTTCTGCCGGTGGCCGAAGCGCTTCAGGAAATCCTGCTGAGCACGCGTTTCGTCCTGCCCCAGGCGCCGACCCGTCCGGTGACGATAAATGGCGGATATGCCATGCCGAGCTGGTACGACATCAAAGCCATGAGCCCGGCCCGGGCGATCGACCGCGACGAGCTGGAAGCGTCCGCCGACCGCATCATCGAATTGATCGAAGAACAGCGAAGCAGCGGAATAGACGCCTCGCGAATTTTCCTCGCCGGTTTTTCCCAGGGCGGCGCCGTGGTCTATCACACCGCGTTTCTGAAATGGCAGGGACCGTTGGGCGGGGTGCTGGCATTATCGACATACGCGCCGACCTTCAGCGATGAACTGGAGTTGTCCGCCAGCCAGCAGCGGATTCCGGTGCTGTCGCTGCACGGCCAGTTCGACAACGTGGTGCAGAACTCGATGGGACGCACGGCTTATGAGTATCTCAAGGCCCATGGTGTCACCGTGACATGGCAGGAATACCCAATGGAGCACGAAGTGTTACCCGAAGAAATTCGCGACATCGGCACATGGTTGAGCGAACGCCTGCGCTGACAATTCCGACAAGGGTCGCCCTTTGATCATCCCACTACGCCGCGCCCGTTTCTTGCATTACACTGGCCGGCGTACATTCCTTAACCAATTGATGAGATGACCGTGCTCAAAGCACTCAAGAAAATGTTCGGTAAAAGCGAGGCTGAGCAGCTCGCGCCAGTCCCCACTGCGCCGTCGCACGCCCCCGGTCATCGCAGCGATGCCAGCCAGGCCGACCGCCAGACGCCCGCCACGACGTCGCAACGCGAACCAAAACCCGCTCCAGCTGCCGGGCCCGCCACCGAGCCTGCCCGCAGCGAAGCACCGAAACCGGCCAGACCACGTCGCGAACCCAAGCCCAAGGCGCCGGTGATTCCCTGGAAACTCGAAGACTTCGTCGTCGAGCCGCAGGAAGGCAAGACCCGTTTCCACGATTTCAAACTCTCCCCGGAACTGATGCACGCCATTCAGGACCTGGGTTTCCCGTATTGCACGCCGATCCAGGCCCAGGTGCTGGGTTTCACCCTCGCCGGCAAAGACGCCATCGGCCGCGCCCAGACCGGCACCGGCAAGACCGCCGCGTTCCTGATCTCGATCATCACCCAGCTGTTGCAGACCCCGCCGCCGAAAGAGCGCTACATGGGCGAGCCACGGGCGCTGATCATCGCGCCGACCCGCGAGCTGGTGGTGCAGATCGCCAAGGACGCCGCCGACCTGACCAAGTACACCGGCCTCAACGTCATGACGTTCGTCGGCGGGATGGACTTCGACAAGCAGCTCAAGCACCTCGAAGCGCGCCATTGCGACATCCTCGTCGCGACCCCGGGCCGCCTGCTCGACTTCAACCAGCGCGGTGACGTGCATCTGGACATGGTCGAAGTGATGGTGCTGGACGAAGCCGACCGCATGCTCGACATGGGTTTCATCCCGCAGGTCCGGCAGATCATTCGCCAGACCCCGCCGAAAAGCGAACGCCAGACCCTGCTGTTCTCCGCGACCTTCACCGATGACGTGATGAACCTCGCCAAGCAGTGGACCACTGATCCTGCGATCGTCGAAATCGAGGTCACCAACGTGGCCAACGAAAACGTCGAGCAGCACATCTACGCGGTGGCCGGTGCCGACAAATACAAACTGCTCTTCAACCTGGTCAACGACAACGGTTGGGAGCGTGTGATCGTGTTCGCCAACCGCAAGGACGAAGTGCGTCGTATCGAAGAACGCCTGGTGCGTGACGGCATCAACGCCGCGCAGCTGTCCGGCGACGTGCCGCAGCACAAGCGGATCAAGACGCTCGAAGGCTTCCGCGAAGGCAAGATCCGGGTGCTGGTCGCCACCGACGTGGCCGGTCGCGGTATCCACATCGACGGCATCAGCCACGTGATCAACTTCACCCTGCCGGAAGTCCCGGACGACTACGTGCACCGTATCGGCCGTACCGGTCGTGCTGGCGCCGACGGCGTGTCGATCAGCTTCGCCGGTGAAGATGACTCCTATCAGTTGCCGTCCATCGAAGAAAAACTCGGTCGCAAGATCAGCTGTGAAACGCCGCCGACCCATCTATTGCGGGCGGTTGAGCGCAAGCGTCCACAGTAAGCGACACTATAAAGAGAAGCGCAGCCGGCAACGGACTGCGCTTTTTTTTCGCCCGTATATTGTTCAACAACACTAAAAGTCCATAATGGACAAATTAGTTTAGAAACAACCTCCGGAGTCCGACATGTCCAGTACGCCTTACGTGATCGACCAAACCCAGGCCCGCGAGCTGCTGGCCCGGATCGATGTGCCGCAGACCCTGCGCAAGCTGTTCCGCGATCTGGCGGCCGGGCATGCGGTGCAACCGGCGCAGCAACTGGTGGAATTCCCCCAGGGTGCCGGGGACTTCATCAACTATCTCGGCGTATTGGCCGAAGACGGCGTGTACGGGGTTAAAACCTCGCCGTATATCGTTCGCGAACAAGGCCCGCTGGTGACCGCGTGGACGCTGTTGATGTCGATGCAGACCGGTCAACCGCTGATGCTCTGCGATGCCGGCGAACTGACCACCGCCCGCACCGCTGCGACCACCGCCGTGGCGGTCGATGCCCTCGCCCCGTTGAACGCCACGCGTCTGGCAATCATCGGCAGCGGCAAGGTCGCCCAGGCGCACCTGCATTACGTCAAGACGTTGCGCGACTGGCAGAGCATCAGTGTGTACTCGCCGACCTTGAGCGAAGACCCGGCCACCGCCCGCCAACTGCAAGCCCTCGATCCACGGGTGAACATCGCCGACAGCCGAGAAACCGCCATCGCCGAGGCCGACGTGATCATGCTCTGCACCTCGTCCGCAGGCCCCGTGATCGACCCGGCAACCTTGAGCAAACCGGCGCTGATCACCTCGATCAGCACCAACGCACCGCGCGCCCACGAAGTGCCGCCGCAAAGCCTCAACGACATGCAGGTGTTCTGCGACTATCGTCTGACCACCCCGGGCTCGGCCGGCGAGATGCTGATCGCCAGCGAACGACATGGCTGGGACAACAACGCGATCATCGGTGACCTGGCGGATCTGCTCAGCGAAAAAGTGCATCGCCCCGATTACAACCGTCACGTGTTTTTCCGCTCCATCGGTCTGGGCCTGGAAGACATCGCCCTGGCCAACGCCGTCTATCAATTGCAGCGCTGACACCGGAGATTTTCATGAGTCATGCAGATTTCATCATCATCGGCGGCGGGATTGCCGGCGCGTCCACCGGTTTCTGGCTATCGCAGCACGGCAAGGTTGTGGTGCTGGAGCGCGAGTCGCACCCGGCCTATCACTCCACCGGGCGTTCGGCTGCGCTGTTCACCGCCGCTTACGGCACTCCGCAGGTCCGGGCGCTGACCCAGGCCAGCCGCGAATTCTTCGACCATCCGCCCAGCGGCTTCTGCGAGCATCCGCTGCTGACTCCACGCGGCGAAATGACCGTGGACTTCACCGGCGACGCCGCCGAGCTGAACAATCAATACCTCAGCGCCAAGGCCACAGTGCCGGAGATGCAGTTGCTCAGCGCGGATGAAGCCTGCGCGCGGCTGCCGATCCTGCGCCGGGAGAAAGTGCATGGCGCAATCTACGACCCGACCGCCAGCGACATCGACACCGACGCCCTGCATCAGGGCTATCTGCGCGGTATCCGCCGCAACAACGGCCAGGTGCAGACCGATTGCGAAGTGCTCGGCCTGAGCCGCGATGCCGACGGCATCTGGCACGTGCAGACCAACGGCCAGACCTTCAGCGCTCCCGTCGTGATCAACGCCGCCGGCGCCTGGGCCGACAAGATCGCTGCCCTGGCCGGCGCCCGGCCGCTGGGCCTGCAACCGAAACGCCGTGCGGCGTTCATCTTCGCTGGCCCTGAAGGCGTCGACATCCACCACTGGCCGATGCTGGTCAGTCTCGACGAATCGTTCTACATGAAGCCCGACGCCGGGATGTTCCTCGGCTCACCGGCCAATGCCGACCCGGTTGAACCCCACGATGTGCAACCGGAAGAACTGGACATCGCCATGGGCATCTACCAGATCGAGGAAGCGACCACCCTGACCATCCGCCGACCGACCCGCACCTGGGCCGGTCTGCGCAGTTTCGTCGCCGACGGTGATTTGCTTTCCGGGTTCGATCCGCAGGTGCCGGGGTTGTTCTGGGTCGCGGCCCAGGGCGGTTACGGCATCCAGACTTCACCGGCGATGGGCCAGGCCAGTGCCGCGCTGGTACGTGGCGAATCGCTGCCCGACCACCTCAAGCAATTCGGCCTGACCGCCGCCATGCTCGCCCCTGCCCGCCTGGCCTGACCGTCCGCCCGGATGACGCGCCCGACGGATTGCGGCACACTCGCAACGCCCCCGGATCACGGGGGCGTTGACGTTGCCTGGAGCTCCACAGCCATGACCGCCCCCGAACACACGCCCGAGCTGCATGACGCCGCGCTGGACAACTACCACGCCATCGCCGACGCCATCGCCGCGCTGTTCTTTCCCCACGCCGAAGTGGTTTTGCATGACCTGCGCACGCAGAAAGTCGACTACATCGCCAACAACCTGTCGAAACGGGTGATCGGCGATGAATCGTCGCTGGAAGACATGCTCAGCGACGACGTCAGCGAACGGAACATCGGCCCGTACGAAAAGCTCAATTGGGACGGCCAGAAAATTCGCAGCCTGAGCACCGTGCTGCGCGACAGCGAAGGGCACCCGCTGGCGGTGCTGTGCATCAACCTGAATATTTCGCTGTTCGAGAACGCCAAGGCTGCGCTGGACCTGTTCCTCTCGCCGAGCAAACTGATTCCGCAACCGGACTCGCTGTTTCGCGATGACTGGCAGGAGCGCATCAACACTTTCCTGCACGCCTGGCTACGGGAACGGCAACTGAGCCTGAACCTGCTGACCCGCGATCACAAACGCGAACTGGTGCTGGCGCTGCACGCCGAAGGGGCGTTCAAGGGCAAGAGCGCCTCGAACTATGTGGCCAATGTGCTGAACATGGGGCGGGCGACGGTTTACAAGCATTTGAAGGAATTGAAGGGCTGAAACCGTGCAGCCCGCGAAGGCTGCACGGTCTTCAGATTTAGTCGCCGTAGATGTCCGACTTGAAATACTTCTCGGAAATCTTCTGATATTCGCCACTGGCGCGAATACCGTCGATGGCAGTGTTCAACTGGCTGACCAGTTCGGTGTTGCCCTTGCGCACCGCAATCCCCGCGCCCTCGCCCACGTATTTCGGATCCTTCAGCTCAGGCCCGACGAAGGCGTAACCCTTGCCGCGCGGCATCGACAGGAAGTCGGTCAGCGGGATGGTGTCGGCGAAGATCGCGTCGAGACGCCCGGCCGCCAGGTCCATGTAGATTTCTTCGTTGTTGCCGTAACGCTTGACGTTGATGCCCTTGGGCTCGAACACCTCGGTCGCGTAACGGTCGGTGGTGGTCGCACGCTGCACGCCAACGGTCTTGCCCTTGAGGCTGGCGTACTGGTCATCGACGCTCGCGCCGTCCTTCATCACCAGCCGCGACGAGGTGAAATAGTACTTGTGGGTGAAGTCCACCGACTTCTTGCGGTCTTCGTTGATAGTCATGGACGACAGCGCCATGTCGATTTTCTTCACTTTCAGGGAAGGAATCAGACCATCGAACTCGCCCTCGACCCACACGCACTTGACCTGCATCTGCGCGCACAGGGCATTGCCGATGTCGTAGTCGAAACCGACGATTTCACCCTTGTCGGTCTTCGAGGCGAAAGGCGGATAGGCTGCTTCGATACCGATGCGCAGGGTTTTCTCGGCGGCGAACGCACTGCTGCACGCCAACAGGCTCAATGCCAGACCGGTGATGAGGGGGAATTTCTTCATGTTCGTTCTCTCGCGGGTTGTTGTTGGTTTGGCAAGACAGAAGAAAAAGCTGAAACGGGGAAAGACCTTTTTTGTACTTGTAAATCCATACTGGACTTTTACGTACAAACCGTCAATTGGGCAAAAGAGATTGCTTCCTGCTGTTGGTCAGTTGGGTAATCCATAGCATTTTCGGTGTTGCGGATGGCGCCTTCGCGAGCAAGCCCGCTCCCACATTGGAATGCATTTCCCTGTGGGAGCGGGCTTGCTCGCGAAGAGGGCCGGGAGAGCAGCGCAGAATCTACTGCTTCCAGCGATCCGCCGCCGCATGATCGCTGTCACGGCCTTCGACCCAGCGCGGGCCGTCGCTGGTGTTCTCTTTCTTCCAGAACGGTGCGCGGGTTTTCAGGTAATCCATGACGAAGGCGCAGGCGTCGAACGCCGCCTGGCGATGGGCACTGGCGGCGGCGACAAACACGATCGGCTCACCCGGTTCCAGCGCGCCGATGCGGTGCAGCACTTCCAGCTTCAACAGCGGCCAGCGCTCCTCGGCCTCGACCGCAATCTTGTCGAGGGCCTTTTCGGTCATGCCCGGATAGTGTTCGAGGAACATCCCGGCGACATCCAAGCCGTCGTTGAAGTCGCGCACATAGCCGACAAAACTCACCACCGCGCCGACCCCGACATTGGCCGCGTGCATCGCGTTGACTTCTGCGCCAGGATCGAACGGTTCGGACTGCACCCGAATGCGCATGGCTCAGCCTCCGGTCACGGTAGGAAAAAACGCCACTTCGTCGCCATCGACCACCGGCTCGTCGAGCTGGCAGAGGTCTTCGTTGCGCGCGCACATCAGGTTCTGCTCGCTCAACACATCGGCGCCCTCACGCTGCGCCAGCAACGCACGAACGTCATCGACGGTGGCGAAATCACCCTCGACCTTCACCGAGTCAACGCCCAGCGCCTCACGGTAACGGGCGAAAAACTTCACGGTCAGGTTCATGGCTGCTCCGCCTGGAAATGCCCGCTCTTGCCGCCGACCTTTTCCAGCAGGCGTACGCTTTCGATGGTCATGCCACGGTCCACGGCCTTGCACATGTCGTAGATGGTCAGGGCGGCGACGCTGGCGGCGGTCAGCGCTTCCATCTCGACGCCGGTCTGCCCGGACAATTTGCAGCGAGCCACGATGCGCACCGCGTCATCGCCTTCGGCACTGAGTTCGACCTTGACGCCGGTCAGCATCAGCGGATGGCACAGGGGAATCAGGTCACTGGTTTTCTTCGCCGCCTGAATGCCGGCAATGCGCGCCACGGCGAACACGTCGCCCTTGGGATGGCCGCCGCTGACAATCATCTGCAGAGTGTCGGGCAGCATGCGCACCAGCGCTTGGGCTGTCGCTTCACGGAACGTCACGGCTTTTTCGGTGACGTCGACCATGTTGGCGCGACCTTGGGAATCGAGATGAGTCAGCACGGGATTACTCCTGATCAGGAGCGTCGATTGTAAACCTGGGGGTCAGAATTGCGCACATAAAAAACCGGGCGACTTTGCAGTCGCCCGGTTCGGTTTGACGGTTACAGATGCGATTCGGCGTATTCGGCCAGGATCGAGCGAGGCACCCCTTGCAGGGTGATGTGCACACCGTTGGGGAAATCCTTGAAGCGTTCGGTCAGGTAAGTCAGCCCGGAGCTGGTCGCGGACAGGTAAGGGGTGTCGATCTGTGCCAGGTTGCCCAGGCACACCACTTTGGAACCGGCGCCGGCCCGGGTGATGATGGTTTTCATCTGGTGCGGCGTGAGGTTCTGGCATTCGTCGATCAGGATCAGACTCTGCTGGAAGCTGCGACCGCGAATGTAGTTGAGCGATTTGAACTGCAACGGCACTTTGCTGAGGATGTAGTCGACGCTGCCATGGGTGTTTTCGTCATCCATGTGCAAGGCTTCGAGGTTGTCGGTGATGGCGCCGAGCCAAGGCTCCATTTTTTCCGCCTCGGTACCGGGCAGGAAGCCGATTTCCTGGTCCAGGCCCTGCACGCTGCGGGTGGCGATGATGCGGCGATAGCGCTTGCTGACCATGGTCTGCTCGATCGCAGCGGCCAGCGCCAGAATGGTCTTACCCGAGCCGGCGGCACCAGACAGGTTGACCAGGTGAATGTCCGGATCCAGCAACGCATACAGCGCCAGGCTCTGATAGATGTCCCGTGGTTTGAGGCCCCAGGCTTCCTGGTGCAGCAGCGGTTCCTGGTGCAGGTCGAGGATCAGCAGCTTGTCCTCTTCGATCTCCTTGATCCAGCCGACGAAGCCCTGCTCATCAATGATGAACTCGTTGATGTGCACGGCTGGCAGGTTGTCGATCAATTGCACCTGATGCCAGGTGCGGCCGTGGTCCTGACGGGTTTCGACCTTGCTCACGCGGTCCCAGAAGGAGCCGGTCATGTTGTGATAGCCGTTGGGCAGCAGGGACACGTCGTCGACCAACTGGTCGGTGCTGTAGTCCTCGGCGTCGATCCCGCAGGCGCGCGCCTTGAGGCGCATGTTGATGTCTTTGGTAACGAGCACAACCGGTTTTTTCGGGTCGCGGGTGTGCAGATCGATCAGCTGGTTGATGATTTTGTTGTCGTTCAGATGCTCGGGCAGAATCAGGTTCGATTCGGCCTGCTTGCTCATCAGAATCGACAGCAAGCCCTTCGGGCCGCCCTTGCCGCGCTGGATCGGCACGCCCTGTTCGACGTCATCGGGTGAAGCATCGCCCAGGGTCTTGTCGATCAGCCGGATAGCCTGACGGCATTCGGCGGCCACGCTGTGATGCCCGCTCTTGAGCTTGTCCAGCTCTTCAAGCACGGTCATCGGGATCGCGACGTGGTGTTCTTCGAAATTCAGCAGGGCGTTCGGATCGTGAATCAGTACGTTGGTATCGAGTACATAAAGGATTGGCTGGTTGGAGGAAGGGCTACGTCCGTGATCATCCATACTCGGTCACCTTTGTGGGAGCCATTCGACGCAATACCTCGGCGGTGCTGCGCCTCGAAGTGACTGCCGAATCCACCTGCACAGCTTTTGTCGGGATAGCAGGTGAACCGCACACAAAATGGGTCTTGGAAGACGCCACCTGTGTTGCAGGTTTCGGCGGTCTGACTTCGTAATACTCCAAAACCCGTGACAGAAAAAAGCACTTTGACGCTTTTTTGAAGTTTATTTTGCAAAGTGACGAAAAGCCCTTGGCGGACTGCCCTGCCCCCGTTAGAGTCGGAAGTCCGCCTGCATCGAATTCTGCAAAAAATTCACCCCAAGCCCAATGTTTCCGGGCTCTTGCCGTTTTTCAGCGAAACGCGTCCTGACAGTCTTCCCAGCCGATGCCGCTTTGCGCGGTTTGCGTGATCAGCCACGGCAACGCGGTCTTCACCGCATCCTGCTTCATGTTGAAATTGATCACCCCGTGCCGCCACAGCAGCATCAGGGTCAGCACCCGCTGCGCGCTCGGAGCGCCCTTGAGCTTGCCGGCGCCGTCCTGGGCATCGATGTCCCACAGCGCCACTTGCAGGCCCTGACTGTTGAAGAAACCCCGGGCATCGCTGCGACGTTGGCCTTCCGGCGGACGGAACAGCGGCACGTAGTTTTCCGGCAGCTTGTTGCGGACCAGATCGGCACTGCGCCGCACCGAATCCTGCCAGTCCTGCCAGTGGCTGTGGGAGCGGAACTCCCAGCCCTGCACGCCGACGCACTGTTGCGAAAACGCCGCTTGCAGACTGCTGACGGAACGGTCGGCCAGCCGCGCCTGAACATCCTTGCCCAACATGAAGAAGGTACCGCTCAGGTTCGACTTGCGCAGGTACTCGGTAAGCCAATCGGTGTTGTCCGGTTGCAGGTTGGCGGCACTGTCGAAACTCAGCAGAAACAAGCGATCGTGCATGTCGTCGCCGTTGCGCTCGTAGTCTCCGAAATGATCGAGTTCGCTGCTGGTCTGCGGCGACAGCGCAGCCTTGCGCATCAGTTCATCGAGGTATTGCAGATGAAAGATCCGGCTCGGTTCGGCCCACTTGGTGTAATAGCTTTCGTCGCTGACCACGAATTTGGCCGCCTGCTCGCGCAGGGTCGGCAAGTCTTCGACGAGGAAGCAGAACGAAGCGTCCTGATCGCAGCTTTGCTGGGCGAAGTTGTAATTGGCGAGCAGACGCTGCCACAGGCGCCCGCGCAGGCTGTTGATCGCATCCAGATTGACCGTGCGCAGCCCCAGACGCTGGGCCAGCGCCGCTTCGTCCAGCGCTTCGGTGCCGAGCAGGCCGCGGGCGAACATCAGGATTTCCGCCCGCGAGGCGACGTCGAACAGGGTCGGATTGTCGAGTTTTTCCGGCCAGGTGCTGCGATCCAGCGTCGCGATATCGCCCGGCGCCGCAATGGCACCGACGCTCAACAGCCACGCGGTGAAAAAAAGAACAATGCGCAAAGGGTGTCTCCATAACAAAACCCGCGCCGCACTATAGCCGATCCGGCTGGCAAACCGCCGATCACCTATGGACGCGATAGCTGGAGTCATCCGCCCCAACCCCCTAGAATCGCCCCCACGATTAAAGGAGACGACTTCATGCTGATGGTGATTTCCCCCGCCAAGACCCTCGACTACGAAACACCGCCGGCGACCCAGCGCTTCACCCAGCCGCAATACCTCGACCATTCCCAGGAACTGATCCAGCAACTGCGCGAGCTGAGCCCGGCGCAGATCAGCGAACTGATGCACGTGTCCGACAAGATCGGCGGCCTCAACGCCGCGCGTTTCGGCAGCTGGACACCAGCGTTCACGCCGGAAAACGCCAAACAGGCACTGCTGGCTTTCAAGGGCGACGTCTACACCGGACTCGACGCCCAGAGCTTCAGCGAAGCCGATTTCGATTACGCGCAACAGCACCTGCGCATGCTCTCCGGCCTCTACGGCCTGCTGCGTCCGCTCGACCTGATGCAGCCGTATCGCCTGGAAATGGGCACCAAACTGGCCAACGCCCGGGGCAAAGACTTGTACGCCTTCTGGGGCACGCGCATCAGCGAGTGGCTGAGCGAAGCGCTGGCCGATCAGGGCGATGACGTGCTGTTGAACCTGGCATCCAACGAGTACTTCTCGGCGGTCAAGCGCACGGCCCTGAACGCGCGGATCATCAACACCGAATTCAAGGATCAGAAGAACGGCCAATACAAGATCATCAGCTTCTACGCGAAAAAGGCCCGAGGCCTGATGAGCCGTTTCGTGATCCAGGAAAAAATCAACGATCCGGCCCTGCTCAAACAGTTCGATGTGCAGGGTTATCGCTTCAGCGCCGAGCAATCGAAACCGGATAATCTGGTGTTTCTACGCGATCACGCTCCCGAATAAAGCATGCCTAATGCACGACTCTTTATATGAAGAGTCGTGCAGCTCGCACGATGTCAAAAATCCCTCGCCACATTTCGCCATTTTACTGGCGCCAGAAAAACCTCCCTGCCTTTTCTAAGATTAGTTTCACTCGACACTGATCATTTTTTTCAGTAGTGGCACCTAAATTTTTTCACCGTAGTGGCACAAAACTATCTAACGTGATTTTTCGCCTGTTATTAAAGGTCGAAAACGAAATTGCTATCAAATTGATACTGGTGCCATCTCTGACAATATTTCAAGAAATTTCAGATTTCGCGATGAGCGGACAGGAACTTCGTCCGAATGCATAGCTCATACCACCGGTAACGATTCTCGCCGAGTTTGTACGAGATAACTTACGCGGAGCAGATAGCCATGTAACCAAGTTGTCACAGCAACTTGCCTAGATGACTAACTAGTCTCAAATCAGACGATGGACAGGAGATACGCACCATTAATATCCCCTACAAAGGCCATGGCCGCGCCCTTATAAACGTGCTCGCCTGAGCACCCAACCGCTTGATTTACGGGACTTTAATCCTGACATCGAGCGCGCAAGACGATTGCACAAGAGTCTTCTCCAAAGAAGATCGGCTGCATAACAGGGCACGTCATAACAACAAGGCCTGGTTACGCACATCTTGAGTGCACTTATTTAGACACTCGAAACTTAGTATGCCTGCACACGGCATTGTGGCGCCTGTATGCCGCACTTTCGAGTGCACTAATGAACGCTGAACACCATTAACTCCGGCCCTCTAAGGCCTGATATATACAGAGGTAATTGCGATGCGCATCAGCATATTTGGTTTGGGTTACGTTGGCGCAGTATGTGCCGGTTGCCTGTCTGCACGGGGCCATGACGTGGTTGGCGTCGATGTTGCCAAAGACAAGATCGACATGATCAACGCTGGCAAATCTCCCATTGTCGAACCGGGTCTGGGCGAGTTGCTGGCACAAGGTATCCAGACCGGTCGTCTGCGCGGCACAACCAACTTCGCCGAGGCGATTCGCGACACTGACCTGTCGATGATCTGCGTCGGCACGCCGAGCAAGAAGAACGGCGACCTGGAACTGAACTACATCGAAGCGGTGTGCCGCGAGATCGGTTTTGTCCTGCGTGAAAAAACCACCCGTCACACCATCGTCGTACGCAGCACCGTTCTGCCGGGCACCGTGGCAAACGTTGTCATCCCGATCCTCGAAGACTGCTCCGGCAAAAAAGCCGGCGTTGATTTCGGTGTCGCCGTGAACCCTGAGTTCCTGCGTGAATCCACCGCGATCGCCGACTACGACCTGCCACCGATGACCGTCATCGGCGAGTTCGACAAGGCGTCGGGCGACGTTCTGCAATCGCTGTACGAAGAACTCGACGCACCGATCATCCGCAAGGACATCGCTGTCGCCGAGATGATCAAGTACACCTGCAACGTCTGGCACGCGACCAAAGTGACCTTCGCCAACGAGATCGGCAACATCGCCAAAGCGGTCGGCGTCGATGGCCGCGAAGTGATGGACGTGGTCTGCCAGGACAAGACCCTCAACCTGTCCCAGTACTACATGCGCCCTGGCTTCGCCTTCGGCGGCTCGTGCCTGCCGAAAGACGTGCGCGCCCTGACCTACCGCGCCGGTTCCCTGGACGTCGAAGCGCCGCTGCTCAACTCGCTGATGCGCAGCAACGAATCGCAAGTGCAGAACGCCTTCGACATCGTTGAAAGCCACGACAAACGCAAAGTCGCCCTGCTCGGTCTGAGCTTCAAGGCCGGCACCGACGACCTGCGCGAAAGCCCGCTGGTGGAACTGGCCGAAATGCTGATCGGCAAGGGTTACGACCTGAGCATCTACGACAGCAACGTCCAGTACGCCCGTGTCCACGGCGCGAACAAGGACTACATCGAGTCGAAGATCCCGCACGTGTCGTCCCTGCTCAACGCGGACTTCGATTCGGTGATCGACAACTCCGACGTGATCATCCTCGGCAACCGCGACGAGAAGTTCCGCGCCCTCGCCGAAGAGGCGCCGCACGGCAAGCAGGTGATCGACCTGGTGGGCTTCATGTCCAAGGCCACCAGCGCCGGTAGCCGCACCGAAGGGATCTGCTGGTAACGCAGCAGCAAGCCTCGAGCTTCAGGCCGCACGCCGTGAATCGGCGGGCGGCTTGAAGCCCCCATCACCTTCGGATGACGGTCATGTCCAAGCTCAAACATTTTTTTCTGCAATCCGCCGGCTGGCTTTTGTTTCTGAGCCTGCTGATGGGCCTGGCCCTGATGCTGCCCACGTCCACGTTCGACTCCGAGTCGAAGGACTTCATTTTCCTGATTGGCGCCGTAGGTATCTGGCGCTACTCGATGGGTGCCACGCACTTTGTGCGCGGCATGATTTTTCTCTACATCGTCTACCCGCACCTGCGCCGCAAGGTTCGCAAGCTGGGTAAAGCGGCGGACCCGTCGCATGTGTTTCTGATGGTCACCAGTTTTCGCATCGACGCGTTGACCACCGCGCAGGTTTACAGCTCGGTGATCCGCGAAGCCATCGACTGCGAACTGCCGACCACCGTGGTCTGCTCCATCGTCGAAATGTCCGATGAGCTGCTGGTCAAGGCACTGTGGGCACGGATGAATCCGCCAGAACGCGTGAAGCTCGACTTCGTGCGCATCCCCGGCACCGGCAAGCGCGATGGTCTGGCGTTTGGTTTCCGCGCGATCTCCCGCCACCTGCCGGACGACCGCGCCGTGGTGGCCGTGATCGACGGCGATACCGTGCTCGGCGAAGGCACCGTGCGCAAGACCGTGCCGTGGTTCCAGCTGTTCGGCAACGTCGGCGGCCTGACCACCAACGAGTTCTGCGAAGTGCGCGGCGGCTACATCATGAGCGAATGGCACAAGCTGCGTTTCGCCCAGCGCCACATCAACATGTGCTCGATGGCCCTGTCCAAGCGCGTGCTGACCATGACCGGGCGCATGTCGGTGTTCCGCGCCACCGTGGTCACCAACCCGGAATTCATCGCCGACGTCGAGAGCGACTCGCTGCAACACTGGCGTCTGGGCCGTTTCAAGTTCCTGACCGGCGACGACAAGTCGAGCTGGTTCAGCCTGATGCGCCTGGGCTACGACACCTTCTACGTACCGGACGCGGCGATCAACACCGTTGAACACCCGCCGGAAAAGAGCTTCATCAAGGCCAGCCGCAAACTGATGTTCCGCTGGTACGGCAACAACCTGCGGCAGAACTCCCGGGCTCTGGGCCTGGGCGTGAAACGCCTCGGTGCCTTCACCTCGGTGGTGCTGTTCGACCAGCGCGTTTCGATGTGGACATCCTTGCTCGGCCTGACCGTGGCGATCATCGCCAGCTTCAAGTACGGCACCGCGTTCATCCTGGTTTACCTGCTGTGGATCGGCATCACCCGGCTGATTCTGACGCTGCTGCTGTCCTGCTCGGGCCACCGGATCGGACCGGCTTACCCTGCGATTCTCTATTACAACCAGATCGTCGGCGCGCTGGTGAAGATCTACGTGTTCTTCCGCCTCGACCAACAATCCTGGACCCGACAACCCACTTCCCTGACCCGTGATCTCGCCAGCTTTCAACGTTGGTTCAACACCTGGTCGTCTCGGACCATGACCTTCTCCGCCGGCAGCATTTTCGTCGCCGTGCTGCTGATGATGGTCTGACCCGCCCCCTCTTGAATTAACAAGGAAATCGCCCCTATGAATACCGCCGTCAACGTCAACGTAGTGCATGAATCCGAAGCCCAGCGCCAGCACGCCCGGGTCAAAATCCCGGCCAAGCTGCGGTTCTTCGGCCCTGACCGGACGCCCGTCGAGGCGCGGGTCATCGACCTGTCTGCCGGTGGCCTGGCGTTCAATGCCGGTCAACTGCCGCTGACCGTCGGCGAGGTGTACAAGGCGCGTCTGCAATTCGTCATCGACAACCTCGGCCTGGCCATGGACGTGGAGTTGCAGGTGCGCTCCTTCGACCGCCAGACCGGTCGTGCCGGTTGCCAGTTCCAGAACCTCGAACCGCAGGACATTTCGACCCTGCGCCACCTGATCACTTCGCACCTGGCCGGCGACATCGTCAGCATCGGCGAAGTACTGGCGACCCTGCAGCGCGACAACTTCACCAAGGCGCGCAAGGTCAAGGACGGCGGCCACGGCATGACCCCGTTCGGTCGCCTGAAAGCCGTGACCTTCAGCGCCGGTGTGTTCGCGGTCGGCCTGGTGGCGGCGGGGTTCATTTTCAAATCGGTGTACAGCATGTACTTCGTCAGCCATGCACAGGCCGGTCTGGTCAGCGTGCCGGGCATGAACATCACCATGCCGCGCGACGGCACCGTGCAGAGCCTGGTGAAGTCCGACGGCGTTGCCGCCAAGGGCGCACCGCTGGCGACGTTCAGCACCAGCATGCTCGACGTACTCAAGGGCCATCTGGAAGAAGATCAACTGTCTCCGGCCAAGGTTGAAGAACTGTTCGGCAAGCAAATGACCGGCACCCTGACCTCGCCGTGCGATTGCACCGTGGCCCAGCAACTGGTGGCTGACGGTCAATACGCGAGCAAAGGTGACGTGATCTTCTCGCTGGTACCGCGCAACACCCAGGCCACCGTCGATGCACGCTTCTCCTATCGCCAATTCGGCGATGTGCGTCCGGGCACTCCGGTGAGCTTCCAGATCGCCGGCGAAGACAAGACCCGCACCGGCAAGATCGTCAGCAGCACCAGCCTGAAAAGCGCCGACCTGTCCTCCGACATCCGCGTGCAGATCCAGCCTGACGAACCGCTGGACAGCCGCTTCGCCGGCCGCCCGGTGGAAGTGAACAGCGACCGTGGTCCGAACCTGAACTGGCTGATCGACAAAGCCATGGCTGCCGGTCTTTAAGTCGAGGACATGCCCGTGACGAGCCCTATCAGAATCCTGCCGGTCCCGCTGACGCTGGCCATGGCAATCGCCCTGGCCGGTTGCGCCGGCCTGCCCGACCAGCGTCTGGCCAACGAAGCGCTCAAGCGCGGTGACACCGCGACCGCCGCGCAGAACTACCGTGCGCTGGCCGACCTGGGTTACAGCGAAGCCCAGGTGGGCCTCGCCGATATCCAGGTCGACAGCCGCGACCCGGAACAAATGAAACAGGCCGAAGCCACCTACCGCGCCGCCGCCAGTGTTTCGCCGCGTGCCCAGGCCCGACTCGGTCGTCTGCTGGTGGCCAAGCCCGGCTCCACCGAGGCCGAGCATCAGGAAGCCGAAAGCCTGCTGAAGAAAGCCGCCGCCAGTGGCGAAGGCAACACGCTGATCCCGCTCGCGATGCTGTACCTGCAATACCCGCACAGCTTCCCGAACATCAACGCTCAGCAGCAGATCGATCAGTGGCGCAAATCCGGTTACCCGGAAGCCGGTCTCGCCCAGGTGCTGCTGTATCGCACCCAGGGCACTTACGACCAGCATCTGGATGACGTGGAAAAGATCTGCAAGGCCGCGCTCAACACCACCGACATCTGCTACGTCGAGCTGGCCACGGTCTACCAGAAACGTGGCGCGCCGGAGCAACAGGCCGAGCTGATCAAGCAGCTGCAGGCCGGTTACAGCCGCGGCACCGTCAGTGCTCAGCGGGTGGATTCGGTGGCCCGTGTGCTGGCCGATTCGACCCTGGGCAAGACCGACGAAAAAACCGCGCAGTCGCTGCTCGAACCGATCGCGCCGGGCTACCCGGCGTCGTGGGTCACCCTCGCACAACTGCTGTATGACTTCCCGGAACTGGGCGACACCGACCAGATGATGAAGTACCTGGACAACGGCCGCGCCGCCGACCAGCCGCGCGCCGAACTGTTGCTGGGCAAGCTCTACTACGAAGGCAAACTGGTTCCGGCCGACGCGAAAGTTGCCGAGGAACATTTCCAGAAAGCCGTCGGCCGTGAAGTTGCCGCCGATTACTACCTCGGCCAGATCTACCGCCGTGGCTACCTGGGCAAGGTCTATCCGCAGAAGGCCCTCGACCATCTGCTGACCGCTGCGCGCAACGGCCAGAACAGCGCCGACTTCGCCATCGCCCAGCTGTTTTCCCAAGGCAAGGGCACCAAGCCCGACCCGCTCAACGCCTACGTGTTCAGCCAGTTGGCCAAGGCGCAAAACACTCCGCAAGCCGATGAGCTGGCGACCGCCCTAGCCGCGCAACTGCCGCCCGAGCGCCTGGCCGAAGCCCAGCGCCTGCTGCAACAGGAACAGGCGACCCGTGGCGCCCTGAGCCAGAACACGCTGCAACTGCACGCCCTGCAAGAAGAAGACGGCGAGGAAAAATTATGAAATTGAATCCCTTTGTGAAGGCCGGCATTGGCCTCACGTTCGCGCTGATCTGGTCTTGCCCGACCCTGGCCGCGATGACTGAATCGAAGAACTTCGGCCTCGAAGTGAAAATCACCGGCCAGTCCGAAGACGACCGAGACCTCGGCACCGCCAGTGGCGGCGACGTCAACGGTGTCGGCCTCGATCTGCGTCCCTGGGTCTACGGCGAAAGCGGTGCGTGGAGCGCCTACGCCATGGGCCAGGCCGTGACCTCGACCGACATCATCGAGACCGACACCCTGCAGCAGTCCGACAGCGAAGGCACCCAGACCACCGACAACGGCGACCGCAAGACCAAGAAAAACTACCTGGCGATGCGCGAATTCTGGGTCGGCTACAGCGGCCTGACGCCCTACCCCGGCGAGATCCTCAAGTTCGGTCGCCAGCGCCTGCGCAATGACGACGGCCAGTGGCGCGACACCAACATCGAAGCCCTGAACTGGACCTTCGACACCACCCTGCTGCGCGCCAACGCCGGTGTTGCCGAACGCTTCAGCGAATACCGCACCGACCTCAAGGAGCTGGCGCCGAAAGACAAGGATCGCCTGCACGCCTACGCCGATGCCGCTTACCAGTGGACGCCGGGCAACTGGGTCGGCATTCGCGGCCACCACACCCATGACGACGGCAAGCTCGACTATCCGGAGCCGGGCGTGGCTGGCGACTCGCTGGACAAGAAAGAAAACGGCGACATCAGCTGGCTCGGCCTGACCGCCGACAGCGACGCCTACAACTGGCGCAACACCAACACCGTCAATTACTGGGGCAGCATCACCGGCATGAGCGGCGACCGCGACACGGTCAACGCCCTCAACGCCGATGGCACCCGCCCGGCGCAGGCCAAGCGCAGCGACAACGTCGACGGCTGGGCCACCGACATCGGTGTGCGTCTGCGCCTCGATCCGCAATGGCAGGTCGGTGCGGCGTACGCCCGTGCCAGCGCCGATTACGAACAGAACGGCCTGGAAAGCAACCGCTCGAACTACACCGGTACACGCTCGCGGGTTCACCGTTTCGGCGAAGCCTTCCGTGGCGAAATGAACAACATGCAGACCGCCACCCTGTTCGGTTCGTGGATGCTCAACGACCAGTACGACGCCAGCCTGATCTACCACAAGTTCTGGCGTGTGGACGGCAACAAGCCGGTGGGCAGCAACGGCATCAACGCCGTGGAAAACAACACCGACGACGTCACCGGCGCGATCCTCTCCAGCACCTCGCTGCCACTGCAGGACGGCAACAAGGATCTGGGCCAGGAAATGGATCTGGTGGTCACCAAGTACTTCAAGCAAGGCTTGCTGCCGGCGGCGCTGAGCCAGTCGATCGACGAGCCTTCGGCGCTGGTGCGTTTCCGTGGCGGCGTGTTCAAGCCGGGTGATGCCTATGGCAGCCAGGTCGATTCGTACATGCACCGCGCGTTCATCGACGTGATCTGGCGCTTCTGATGCTGACCGCCAAGGGAGTGCCCGACATGAACAGTGCCCGCAAAGGCTCACTCAGCCTGCTGGCCGGCGCGATGCTGCTGGCCTCGGCTGGCGCCTTCGCCAACGTGGAACCGGCCAAGCCGGTGACCACCGCGAAGGAGCTGCAACAGGCCAAGACCTACACCGTCAGCAGCGCGCCGACCGAAGCGCTGGAACTGGCCAAGCCGAAATTGCCCGACCTCTCCGGCTACACCGCCGAAGCCGCCGCCGCGAAAATCGTGCGCAGCAAACCGGGCAAGATCAGCGTGCGCCGGATGATGCAGGAAGACGCCCTGAAGGACTTCATCGGCGGCGACAACAAGATGGCCGAATGGGTGGTGCGTCAGCACGGCATCCCGCAGGCGATCTTCGTCGACGACGGCTACATGAACCTGAAAGAACTGGCGAAGAAACTGCCCAAGCAGTACTTCAGCGAAACCTCGCCGGGCGTGTATCTGGCGAAGTTGCCTATCGTGGTCGGCCGCAAAGGCATCCTCGAAATCGACGGCCAGACCCAGGAATTGCGCCTGTCCCAGGAGGCCGGTTCGTTCCTGGTCAACGACGGCCAGCTGTTCGTGCGTGACACCAAGGTCACCGGCTGGCGCGAGAAGGAAAACGGCCCGGCAACCTTCCGTTCGCCGAAGGAATTCCGCCCGTTCCTGCTGGCCTGGGGTGGCACCGAGACCTACATCGTCAACAGCAAGATGGCCAGCTTCGGCTACGCCAACAGTAAGTCCTACGGCGTGAGTATTTCCCAGTACACGCCGAACATGGCCAAGGTGCTCAAGCGTCCCGAGCCGACCGGCTGGATCGTCGGCTCCGAGTTCTCGGACATGTGGTACGGCTTCTACTGCTACGAGACCCGCGACTTCGTGGTCAAGGGCAACACCTACAAGGACAACATCGTCTACGGCATCGACCCGCACGACCGTTCCCACGGTCTGATCATTGCCGAGAACACGGTGTACGGCACGAAGAAGAAGCACGGGATCATCATTTCCCGTGAGGTCAACGACAGCTTCATCTTCAACAACAAAAGCTACGACAACCACCTCTCGGGGCTGGTGATCGACCGTAACAGCGTCAACAACATCATTGCCTACAACGAGATCTACAAGAACCACACGGACGGCATCACCCTCTACGAGTCCGCCGACAACCTGCTGTGGGGCAACAAGGTCATCAGCAACAAGCGCCACGGCATCCGCATTCGTAACAGCGTGAACATCCGCCTCTACGAAAACGTCGCCATGGCCAACGGCCTGACCGGCGTCTACGGGCACATCAAGGACCTGACCGACACCGACCGTGACATCAAGCTCGACCCGTTCGACGCCCAGGTCTCGCTGATCGTGGTCGGCGGTGAACTGGCGGCCAACGGCAGCGGCCCGCTGTCGATCGATTCGCCCCTGAGTGTCGAGCTGTATCGCGTGTCGATGCTGGCGCCGACCAAATCCAGCGGCATCAGCTTCAACGGCATCCTCGGCGAGCGCCAGGATGAAATTCTCGACCTGCTGGTGCGCCAGCAGAAAGCCGTGCTGATCGACCCTGTCGAACGCCAGACCGAATTGCAGGACTGAGGATAATTTTATGCACCCACACCTGATCAAATTACTCAGCCTGTCGGCCCTGACCGTGGGCATCCTGGCGGCCAGCAACGGCGCCCGCGCCGATGAAGTCCAGCCGCCGAAATTCACGGCCGAACCTTGCTGCAGCCTGTGCCCGGCCGCCCACGACGCGAAGAACTACACCACCCGCTATCAGCAGAACTTCACCACTCTGGTGCAGGCGCAGGGCGACTGGCTGTTCCGGACCCAGGAAGATTTGCGCACCGAGTTCAACACCACCCCGGCCGGCTACAAACGCCTGCAACAGCTGCACGATGCGTTCAAGGCCAAAGGCGTCGAACTGGTGATCGTCTACCAGCCGACCCGTGGCCTGGTGAACCGCAACAAGCTCAACCCGGCAGAAAAAGCCGCGTTCGATTACGAGAAAGCACTGGGCAACTACAAGACCATGCTCGGCCGTTTCGCGAAGATGGGTTACGTGGTGCCGGACCTGTCGCCGCTGACCAACGAATCGCTGCCGGACACTCTGCCCGCCCACGACTTCTACTTCCGCGGTGACCAGCACTGGACGCCGTACGGTGCCCAGCGCACGGCGAAAATCGTCGCCGAGAAGGTCAAGCAGATCCCGGCCTTCGCCGACATTCCCAAGCGTGAGTTCGAAACCAAACGCTCCGGACGCATGGGCAAGACCGGCACCCTGCACAACATGGCCGGGCAACTGTGCGGCACCAGTTACGCGATCCAGTACATGGACCAGTTCACCACCGAGCCGAAAGGCGAGGCCGGTGACGGCGACCTGTTCGGTGATTCCGGCAATCCGCAGATCACCCTCGTGGGTACTTCGCACAGTGGCAAGAACTACAACTTCGCCGGTTTCCTTGAAGAAGCCATCGGCGCCGACATTCTCAACGTCGCGTTCCCCGGCGGCGGTCTGGAAGGTTCGATGTTGCAGTACCTGGGCAGCGACGAATTCCAGAAGACGCCACCGAAGATTCTCATCTGGGAATTCTCGCCGCTGTACCGCCTCGACCAGGAAACCATCTATCGCCAAATGATGTCCCTGCTCGACAACGGCTGCGAAGGCAAAGACGCGCAAATGTCCGCGAGCACCACGCTCAAGCCGGGCAGCAAACAAGAACTGCTGGTCAACAGCAAGAACCTGAACCTGCAGAACAGCAGCCATCAGGTCGACATCCGCTTCGCCGACACCTCGGTGAAAACCCTGCAAGCCACCCTCTGGTACATGAACGGTCGCCACGAGGACATCAAGATCGAGAAACCGGAAACCTCCGACACCGACGGTCGTTTCGCCTTTGAGCTGCGCACGGACGAAGACTGGGCCTCGCAAAACCTGCTGGCGGTCGAAGTCCAGGGCCCGGAAGCGGGCACCGCGCCACAGAAAGTCGAAGCGAAAATCTGCAAACGCAACGTATTCCCGGGCGCTGGGCCACAAACCGCTCAGGTCGGGCAATGAGGTCTGCTATGCGAAATCCGAAACTGAAAACTCTTTTGGCGCCGACGCTGCTCGGGCTGGCGATCTTCGCCGGCACCGCGCAGGCCGCCGCGCCGCTGCGTCCCCCTCAGGGCTACTTTGCGCCTGTGGATAAATTCAAGACCGGTGACAAGAGCGAAGGCTGCGACGCGATGCCGGCGCCCTACACCGGGCCGCTGCAATTTCGCAGCAAATACGAAGGCTCGGACAAGGCCCGCGCGACGCTGAACGTGCAGTCGGAAAAGGCCTTCCGCGACACCACCAAAGACATCACCACCCTGGAGCGCGGCACCGCCAAACGGGTGATGCAGTTCATGCGCGACGGTCGTCCGGAACAACTCGATTGCACGCTCAACTGGCTCACCACCTGGGCCAAGGCCGATGCGTTGATGTCGAAAGACTTCAACCACACCGGCAAGTCGATGCGCAAATGGGCGCTGGGCAGCATGGCCTCTTCGTACATTCGCCTGAAGTTCTCCGACTCCCATCCGCTGGCCCAGCACCAGCAGGAAGCGCAGTTGATCGAGGCCTGGTTCAGCAAGATGGCCGATCAGGTGGTCAGCGACTGGGACAACCTGCCACTGGAAAAAACCAACAATCACTCGTACTGGGCCGCGTGGTCGGTGATGGCGACATCGGTCGCCACCAACCGCCGCGACCTGTTTGATTGGGCGGTCAAGGAATACAAGGTCGGGGTCAATCAGGTCGATGCCGACGGTTACCTGCCGAACGAACTCAAGCGCCAGCAACGCGCCCTCGCCTATCACAACTACGCCCTGCCGCCGCTGGCGATGATCGCCAGTTTCGCCCAGGTCAACGGCGTGGATCTGCGTCAGGAAAACAACGGCGCACTGAAACGCCTGGGTGACCGGGTGCTGGCCGGGGTGAAAGATCCCGAGGACTTCGAGAAGAAGAACGGCAAAGAGCAGGACATGACCGATTTGAAAGAGGACATGAAATTCGCCTGGCTCGAACCGTTCTGCACCCTCTACACCTGTTCGCCGGATGTGATCGAGAAGAAGCACGGGATGCAGCCGTTCAAGACCTTTCGCCTCGGCGGGGATTTGACCAAGGTTTATGACCCATCCCATGAAAAGGGCAACAAAGGCTCTTGAGTACACCGATAAACCCTGTGGGAGCGGGCTTGCTCGCGAATGCGGTCTGACATTCAAAAAATATGTCGACTGACACTCCGCTTTCGCGAGCAAGCCCGCTCCCACAGTGAAGTGATGTCGCCCTCTGAATTTTTGTGGGGGGTTTGGGGGGGCTTTGGCCCTTGACTGTTGGTTCAAACATGGAGAGATCGGGATGGTATTTTCATCCAACGTGTTCCTGTTTCTGTTCTTGCCGATCTTTCTCGGCTTGTACTACCTGAGCGGGCAACGCTATCGCAACCTGCTGCTGCTGATCGCCAGCTACGTGTTCTACGCGTGGTGGCGGGTGGACTTCCTGGCGCTGTTCGCCGGCGTCACCCTGTGGAACTACTGGATCGGCCTGAAAGTCGGCGCCGCCGGCGTGCGCACCAAACCGGCCCAGCGCTGGCTGTTGCTCGGCGTGGCGGTGGACCTGTGCATCCTCGGCTACTTCAAGTACGCCAACTTCGGCGTCGACAGCATCAACGCGATGATGACGTCGGTCGGTCTCGAGCCGTTCATCCTGACCCACGTGCTGTTGCCGATCGGTATCTCGTTCTACATCTTCGAGTCGATCAGCTACATCATTGACGTCTACCGCGGCGACACCCCGGCCACCCGCAACCTGATCGACTTCGCGGCGTTCGTGGCGATCTTCCCGCACCTGATCGCCGGTCCCGTGCTGCGTTTCCGTGACCTGGCCGACCAGTTCAACAACCGCACCCACACCCTCGACAAGTTCTCCGAGGGCTGCACGCGGTTCATGCAGGGTTTCATCAAGAAGGTCTTCATCGCCGACACCCTCGCCGTGGTGGCCGACCATTGCTTCGCCCTGCAAAACCCGACCACGGGCGATGCCTGGCTCGGCGCGCTGGCCTACACCGCGCAGCTGTATTTCGACTTCTCCGGCTACAGCGACATGGCCATCGGCCTGGGCTTGATGATGGGTTTCCGCTTCATGGAAAACTTCAAGCAGCCGTACATCAGCCAGTCGATCACCGAGTTCTGGCGCCGCTGGCACATCAGCCTGTCGACCTGGCTGCGTGACTATCTCTACATCACCCTCGGCGGTAACCGTAAAGGCACGCTGATGACCTATCGCAACCTGTTCCTGACCATGCTGCTCGGTGGTCTGTGGCACGGCGCGAACATCACCTACATCGTCTGGGGTGCGTGGCACGGCATGTGGCTGGCGATTGAAAAAGCGCTGGGCCTCAACACTTCGCCGCGCAGCCTCAACCCGATCCGCTGGGCGCTGACCTTCCTGCTGGTAGTCATGGGCTGGGTGATCTTCCGCGCCGAAAACCTGCACGTTGCCGGCCGCATGTACAGCGCGATGTTCAGCTTCGGCGACTGGTCGCTGTCGGAACTCAACCAGGCCAGCCTCACCGGTCTGCAAGTGGCGACTCTGGTGGTGGCTTACGTGACCCTGGCGTTCTTCGGCCTGCGTGATCTGTACACCAACCAGCCTCCGGTGAAGACCAAACCTGCGGTCAACGTCGAGAGCGACGGCCCTGCCGGCGCGCAACCGGGCCTGATCAAGGCAGCCCCGGGCGAAAACCCGGCGAGCATCCACGAGCCTGGCTACACCGTCGGCGTCGACGCCCAGGTGCAACCGGCGTACTGGACGGCGGACTGGTCGCGCTACGTGATGCGCGGACTGATCCTGCTGCTGTTCATCGCCTCGATTCTCAAACTCTCGGCGCAAAGCTTCTCGCCGTTCCTTTACTTCCAGTTCTGAGGGATCTGACATGACCCGCTCATTACGCATCTTCTACATCGCGCTGTTTCTGGTGACCCTGCTGGTGCTCGGTCTGTGGTCGGTGCGCAGCTTCTTCGGCTTCAGCACCAACGCCGACGCGACGGTGCTCAACGGCCGCTGGACCAAAGCCGTGGAAACCCACTACGACGATGAATTCCCGATCAAGCGCCTGGGCACCAATCTCTGGGCCGCGCTGGATTTCAAACTGTTCAACGAAGGTCGTCCGGGCGTGGTGCTCGGTCGCGATCAGTGGTTGTACAGCGATGAGGAATTCAACCCGATCGTCAACGAAGAGCTGAACCTGCAAGGCAATTACGCGCTGGTCGAAGGCGTGCGGCAGACCCTGAAAGAGAAAGGCGTGAAACTGGTGATGGCGATCGTGCCGGCCAAGGTTCGCCTGTACCCCGAGCACCTGGGTGAAGTGAAACCGGCGAGCATTCACGCCAACCTCTATCAGGACTTCCACGCTCGCGTCGCGGCGGACAAGATCCTCGCCCCCGACCTGCTCGGCCCACTGCAAGCCGCCAAGCAGAACGGTCAACAAGTGTTCCTGCGCACCGACACCCACTGGACCCCGGAAGGCGCGGAAATCGCCGCCAACACCCTGGCCAAGACCATCGCTGACAAGTTCCCGCTCAGCGGCGAGCCGCAGCGTTTCGTCACCACCCCGGCGGAGAAGGTCACGCACAAGGGCGACTTGCGTCTGTTCCTGCCGCTGGATCCGCTGTTCGAAAACCTGATGCCGGCGCAAGAGCCGCTGCAAAAGCGCAACACCGTGGCCGCCGCCGAGCAGCCTGCCGGTGACGACGCATTGTTCGCCAACAGCGAAGTGCCGGTCGCGCTGATCGGCACCAGCTACAGCGCCAACCCCAACTGGAACTTCGTCGGTGCGCTCAAGCAAGCGCTGCACAGCGACGTCGTCAACTACGCAGAAGACGGCCACGGCCCGATCCTGCCGATGCTCAGCTACCTGAAAAGCGACGACTTCAAGAACAGCCCGCCACAGGTGCTGATCTGGGAGTTTCCTGAACGATATCTGCCTGTGAACAACGAAATCGGCGACGCCGACCCGCAGTGGGTCGCAGAGCTTAAACAAGCCGGCGCGCGCCAACAAAACGTAGCAATCAACACTAAATCCGAGACGCCCGATCGGGCGCAAAACTGAAAGAGAGGTACACCATGACTTTCACTACAACTCCTCGTCGTCTCGCTAAACGCTTCGCACTGGTTGCTGGCCTGAGCGTACTGTCGGTCCAGGCCTTCGCCGGTGGCGACGCTGCACTGTACGGCCCGACCGCACCGAAAGGCTCGACCTTCGTGCGCGTCTACAACGCCAGCAACGCTGAAGTCAGCGCCACCGTCGGCAGCACCAATCTGAGCGACGTCGCGCCGCTGGCCAGCAGCGACTTCAGCTTCATGCCGGGCGGCGACTACAGCGCCAAGGTCGGCAGCCAGACCCTGCCGGTGAAACTCGCCGGTGACCACTACTACACCCTGGTCAACAACGCTTCCGGCGCGCCGCAGCTGATCGAAGAACCACCGTTCAAGAACAAGCAGAAATCCCTGGTGCGCGTGCAGAACCTCAGCGACAAGCCGCTGACCCTGAAGACCGCCGACGGCAAGACCGACGTGGTGCCTAACGTGGCCGCCAAGGGCCGTGGCGAGCGTGAAATCAACCCGGTCAAAGTCAGCCTCGCGCTGTACGAAGGCGACAAGAAAGTCGGCGACGTGAAGCCGGTTGCCCTGGAGCGCGGTGAAGCAGCCGTGCTGTACGTCACCGGCAACGGCAGCAACCTGTCGCCAGTCTGGGTGAAACGCCCGGTGTCGACCCGCTAAGCACATGAAACCGGGCAGCCGTCGCTGCCCGGCACGGAATAACAACAAGAGTGAAACGACACAACGTTCGTGGCTCTGACCCAATCGATTTTATGGAGTAAACAATATGATTCCGGTGATCTTGTCAGGTGGTAGCGGCTCACGTCTTTGGCCGCTTTCGCGCAAGCAGTTTCCCAAGCAATTCCTCGCCCTGACCGGCGAACACACGCTGTTCCAGCAAACCCTCGAGCGTCTGGTGTTCGAAGGCATGGACACCCCGATCGTGGTCTGCAACAAGGATCACCGCTTCATCGTCAACGAGCAGTTGAGCACCCGGAACCTCGAATGCCAGCGCATCCTGATGGAACCGTTCGGCCGCAACACCGCGCCGGCTGTGGCGCTGACCGCGATGATGCTGGTCAATGAAGGTCGCGACGAACTGATGCTGGTGCTGCCGGCGGACCACGTTCTCGAAGACCAGAAAGCCCTGCAACGCGCCCTCGCCCTGGCCACCGTCGCCGCCGAAAACGGCGAGATGGTGCTGTTCGGCGTGCCGGCCACCAAACCGGAAACCGGTTACGGCTACATCAAGTCCACCGGCGATTCGCTGCTGCCGGAAGGCGTCAGCCGTGTCTCGCACTTCGTCGAAAAACCCGACGTCAAACGCGCCACCGAATACGTCGAGTCCGGCGGTTACTACTGGAACAGCGGCATGTTCCTGTTCCGCGCCAGCCGCTTCCTCGAAGAGCTGAAAAAGCACGATCCGGACATCTACGACACCTGCCTGCTGACCCTTGAGCGCAGCGCTCAGGACAACGACACCATCACCTTCGACGAAGCCACCTTCGCCTGCTGCCCGGACAACTCCATCGACTACTCGGTGATGGAAAAAACCCAGCGCGCCTGCGTGGTGCCGCTGACTGCCGGCTGGAGCGATGTCGGTTGCTGGTCGTCGCTGTGGGAAGTCAACGAGAAGGACGCCAACGGCAACGTCAGCAAGGGCGACGTGGTGATCCAGGACAGCAAGAACTGCATGATCCACGGCAACGGCAAACTGGTGTCGGTGATCGGTCTGGAAAACATCGTGGTGGTCGAAACCAAGGACGCCATGATGATCGCCCACAAGGACAAGGTCCAAGGCGTCAAGCAGATGGTCAACACCCTCAACGAGCAGGGCCGCAGCGAAACCCAGAACCACTGCGAGGTCTACCGTCCGTGGGGTTCCTACGATTCGGTGGACATGGGCGGTCGCTTCCAAGTCAAGCACATCACGGTCAAGCCGGGCGCGTGCCTGTCGCTGCAGATGCACCACCACCGCGCCGAACACTGGATCGTGGTCAGCGGCACCGCCGAAGTGACCTGCGACGAGAACGTGTTCCTGCTCTGCGAGAACCAGTCGACCTACATCCCGATCGCCTCGGTGCATCGCCTGCGCAACCCGGGCAAGATCCCGCTGGAAATCATCGAAGTGCAGTCGGGCTCGTACCTGGGTGAAGACGATATCGAGCGCTTCGAGGACATCTACGGTCGCTCGACCCCGATCGAACGCGGCGTGTCGGTGAAAACCATCGCGCAGTAAGCGTTCCGTAAAACAAGAAGCCCCCGTCCAGCCCGCTGCGTCCCCTATCCGCAGCGGGTTGGGCGGGGGCTTCTTGCTGACGCTCATGCAGCCTTGGAAGCCCCGGCCTGTACTTTTTTATGCCAGGTACTGACTTTTACCGATCCAGGAGTTTTGATTTCAAGCGTTCCGTGGAATGACTTGTCGAGACTGTCCAGCATTGTCCGTGCATTCATTCTTCCCACCTGCACGGGACTGATTCCCGAATTGCCTATCAGCAATGCCTTCAACTCTTTCAATCGGCCTTTGATCATCGGAACTGCGCTCAAGTCGGATGAGTGCTTCGGATCTAGTACATCCGGAGAAGCAAAAAACTCCAGGCTGTCGTAGCTGTCACCAAAGGCGCTCCTGAGTGCATTGTCGTCCTCAAGGTCATACTCTGCAAAATGCGTCATGCCCGCTAGAAATCTGCGCTCGTTCACTTCTCCGTTTATGGATAAAAGAAAGAAGGTGAATCCCATATTCCCAGCCTTGGTCCAATCCTTTTCGCTGGTATTGCCACCTTTTCCACCCAACGCCTTCAATTTGCTGTTGACCAGAGAAAAGTTTGACTTGATGTCCATATGTGACGGTGCCGCGCCCTTCGTCGCGAAGTTGTATGAGTAATGACGCAAGGTAAATTTCAAGTCTTTGGTCTTTTCGAGCACCGCAGGTGGTGCCTTTGTAGTTTTGAACTTGAGCTTGCCTTCGGTTATGTCATTCATCATCGTGTAGGGCTTCACTCTGTCCGTATCGCTGTAATTGTCCTTGTACGATTCAAAAATCTCGATGGCCGTGCGTACCGCCGAATGGGACTTTGATTCCTCGCCTTGCTCGTCAAAAAACGTCAACGGATTATTTCTCACCATTCGGAAAAGATTGATGCCATCTGCCTCCACACCTGCCGGATCCGGATTGCTCCATTTCTGCAACCACGGGATGTAGTAGCGGTAACCGTAGTAATCAAGCCCGCTGGCATCACGCTCCTTGCCCGAGTAACGGATGTATTTGTAGCTGAATTCGCCGTCCTGCCAGGCACTGGTACCGTATGGGTGAAACCTTTCCCGGCTGATCACCGCACCGTCATCGGCGGTTTCCAGACTGACCGACCCCAGGTGATCGACATGCTGGTATCGATACCGATCGTTGAGTCCCGAAGGCGGCGGGCTCTCCCAGTGCTGTACTCGAGCGTTGTCGGCAATGATGACCTGCAACCGTTCACCGGTACCGTTGACGGTGCGCAATTCCAGTCCAGGCAAATAGCGCACATCGGCAATCAGGGTGCGGGCGTTGGTTCGTAATGAGCGGATCTTGCGTACTCGCTGACTGCCAGACTCGTAGAGATAGACCTCCTGGTCGTTGAGCCCGGAGGCGCGTTCCACCGGGCTGACCGATTGCAGTTGGTTACGCAGGTTCCAGCTCAGCATCCGCCCCGGTTCCAGCTGCAACAGGTTGCCCCTGCGGTCGTAGGCAGCTTCGATTTCCGAATCGCCGGGAATGGCGTTCACGTAGGGCAAAGAGCGGTTGCTGAAACTCGCCGGTTGCAGTTTGCGCCCATGACTTTGCGGGCCGACATGAATCAGGTTGCGCAGGTTGCCGCCGGGATCATATTCGTAAGTCTGCTGATAGTTGCTGATCGCCGAAGGGTCGATGCGCCCCATCGATTGCGGGCCCTGACTGACAGTGCCGGCTTCCCAGCCGAAAGCCATGATCAACTGGTAAAGACTGTCGTAGACAAAGCGGCTGACCGGCTCGATGCGCTGGTTGGCAAAGTAACGGATCGGCAGTGCCTTGTCTTCGATACTCAGGACATTGCCCATCCTGTCGTATCCATAACTCAGGTGTTGCAACACGAGACCGTTAGCATCTTCGGACCGAAGGCCCAACAGGCGATCGTCTTCGGGGCGATAGATCCGGGTGGTGCGCACACCGTTACCACCAGTTTCCTGCGTGACATTGCCTTGCGCGTTGTAGCGAATGTCAGTAACCAGGATCTGCTCAGGCTTCCCCTTCAACCGCAAGCGGCGCTCGTGCAAGTGGCCATCGACGGTCAGCGCAAATGTATGCCGGTTCTCTCGGGCATCCGTCTGCTCCAGCACATCGCCCAGCGCACCATGGCGCCACTGCGATGTCGCACCAGCGCCAGGCTCCAACAGTTGCGGGCGATCCGCCTCCTGCTCCGGCCAGTCGGGTGTCAGCGGTTCCTGCGTAAAGTGGCGGGTGTCTTCAGTGCATGAGCCGATGATTGCAAACGCGCTGAACAGCACGCTGCCGGCTGGATGGTCATGACGAATCAGTTGACCGAACTGGTTACGCGACTGATCCCCGCTGCCGGGATGACCGTAGGTCAGGCGCTCGACACAACGCCGAGGCTCGCCCTTTCCCTCTTCGAATATCGCGACGGGGCGCAACAGATTGTCGTGCTCGATCTCGCGCTGCGTCTGACGGCTGTCCCAACTGAACATCGTTTGTGCAGCGAGTCCCTTCAACTCGATTTGCGTACCGGCATCGACACTGTCCGAACGAATCACCGTGGCGTCCAGAGCAAACACCTGCGTCAGATTGGCCGGCGTCAGCGGGTCGCCGGCTTGCGACAGCCAAAGCCGCGGGTCCCAGTGTTTTACCGCACGCCCCGCAGAATCATGCAGGATGCGGTTGATCCGGGACTCTACCGTCCCGCTCTCGATGGCTCGATGATAGTCGACCGTGCGAACCTCTAAGCCGCGCGGCTCGAACACAGACATCCTCGGCGTATTGATATGCAAGCTCATTAACCGTGCATCCTCGCGCGACCGGCGTTCTTTGTAGCTCTGGCATCTGAGCAGGCTCAGCGCTGATCCGGCTACTGTCAGAAATTACAGTCCCGACCAACGGCACTGCGCTCAATCCGTGAATGTCCATTCCCGCGCCCCTTCGGTAGGATGGTCATCACGAGTTCAAGGAGCGTTCGAACATGTTCATCGGCGTCTTGCTGGTCATCACCTGGCTGATCCTGCTGTTGCGCTACCCGGCCAAGGCCTTGCCGGTGTCCATGGCCGCCGCCGTCGGCCTCGGGCTGGTGGCGATGTGGGTGGTGTGGCTGGACAACCGCGAAGTCAAGCAACTGGCGCGCCTGGAACTGCGCATCGTCTATGCCCCCGAACACTGCCCTGCCGACCGCCCGCTGCTGCTCAAGATGAACAACGGCAACGACGTGCCGCTGACCGAACTGCGCTGGCGCATTGCGGCGTACGCGCCGGGCGACACCGTGAACCTGGCCGACAATCAATACGCCGCCCCACGCTATCGCGGCCCAGGCGAACTGCAGCCCGGCGGCAACTGGGAAGACTGCCTGCCGATGCCGCCGTTGCGTCCCGGTTATCGCCCGCAAACCCTGGAGTTTCGCGCCGAGCGATTGCAGGGTAGTTTCTCCGACTGATCCCCTCTCCCACTCTTTTGCACAAGGAATGCGCCATGCCCGTCGCGTTGATTACCGGTTGTTCCAGCGGCATCGGCCGCGCCCTCGCCGATGCCTTCAAAAGCGCCGGCTACGAGGTCTGGGCCAGTGCGCGCAAGGCTGAAGATGTCGCGGCACTCGCCGCTGCCGGGTTCACGGCCGTGCAGCTCGACGTCAATGACAATGCAGCGCTGGAACAACTCGCCGAGCGGATCAACCAGCAACATGGCGGCCTCGACGTATTGATCAACAACGCCGGTTACGGCGCCATGGGGCCGCTGCTCGATGGCGGTGTTCCGGCCATGCAGCGCCAGTTCGAAACCAACGTGTTTTCGATTGTCGGCGTGACCCGTGCGCTGTTCCCGGTACTGCGTCGGGCCAAGGGCCTGGTGGTGAATGTTGGTAGTGTTTCCGGGGTGCTGGTCACGCCATTTGCCGGCGCCTATTGCGCGTCGAAAGCCGCGGTGCACGCGTTGAGCGATGCGTTGCGCATGGAACTGGCGCCGTTCGGGATTCGCGTGCTGGAAGTGCAGCCGGGGGCGATTCAATCGAGCTTCGCCAAGAATGCCGGCCATGAGGCCGAACAACTGATCAACGAACAATCACCGTGGTTTCCGTTGCGTGAAGGCATCCGGGCGCGGGCCAAGGCTTCGCAGGACAAACCAACGCCGGCCAGCGAATTTGCCGCCGAGTTGCTCAAGGCGGTACAGCAGAACAAACCACCACGGCTGATCCGCATCGGCAATGGCAGCCGGGCGTTGCCGTTGCTGGCGACGTTGCTGCCGAAAGGGCTGCTCGAGTCGACGTTGATGAAGCGCTTCGGCTTGCGCGGGAAACTCTGAGACCGAGTCGGCCCCATCGCGGGCATGCCCGCTCCCACAGGTATTGAGGCGCGTTCAAGATGTTCAGGCGCCGTGATATCTGTGGGAGCGAGCCTGCTCGCGATTTGCAGCGACTCGGTCTGTCAGTTATCCACAGCGTCCTGCTTCACCACCACGGTGCAGGTAATCCCCGCCGCCAGCAGCACACCTTCCGGCACTTCATCAATGTGAATCCGCACCGGCACCCGTTGCGCCAGCCGCACCCAGTTGAAGGTCGGGTTCACATCGGCGATCAGCTCGCGGCTTTCCGGGTTGTCACGGTCGTAGATGCCGCGGGAAATGCTCTCCACGTGGCCCTTCAGAACTTCGCCGCTCATCAGTTGCATGTCGGCTTTATCGCCGACACGAACGTGGGGCAGTTTGGTTTCTTCGAAGAAGCCGTAGACCCAGAACGAGTTCATATCGACCACGGCCATTTTCGCTTCGCCGATGCGCGCGTAATCGCCGCGATGGACGTTGAGGTTGGTCACGTAGCCGTCCACCGCCGCCCGCACTTCGGTACGTTTGAGGTTGAGTTCGGCGGCTTCCAGTTGCGCCTGAGCCTGTTGGTAATCGGCCAGTGCCGAGTCGGCGATGTTGCTGGCGTCGTCGCGGTTTTCCTTGGAGATCACCAGGTTGTCGAGGTCGGCGCGGCGATGGGCGTTGACCTTGCGCATCTCCCACGTGGCCTTGCGCGAAGCCACCAGCGACTGCGCCTGTTTCACCGCGAGGCGATAGTGCTCGGGGTCGATCTGCATCAGCAGATCACCTTTCTTCACCAACTGGTTGTCACGGACCGGCACGTCGACCACTTCACCGGTGACGTCGGCCGCGACGTTGATGATGTCGGCACGGACCCGGCCGTCGCGGGTCCACGGGGTGTTCATGTAGTGCTCCCACAACGTGCGGCCGATCCACAGCGCCAGGGCCAGCACCAGCAGGGTCGCGAGCAGGCTGAAAAACTTTTTCATCAGAACGTTCTCAACGGTAGACAGTCAGCGCCATCGCGCCGAATAGACAGGTAAACAGACTCAGGCGCAGCAGCGCCGGGTGCCAGAAGAAGCGGTACAGATCGAACCCCGAGAGGAACCGGTCCAGCGCCCAGGCCAGTGCCGCGGCGACGAAAAACATCAGGGTCATGGTCGGCATGTACACGCCGTGGAAGGCGATTTCACGAGGCATGGGCAAGTCCTTCGGGCTTGGCGATGGCGTAGGCAGCGAGTGGCGATTGCGGGTCGAGCAACGAGGTGCGGATGAAGTGCAGGTAGCTTTTCACCCGACGCAGGGCCGAGGTATCGAAGTGCGGTGCGAACGGCTCGTCAGTGGCGGCGACCCGGCTGATCGCGTGATCGACGGCGACCAGTGCGCGTTCCAGATTGCTCGAATTCGGTTGCAGGAACAGTCGCACCAGCGAACGCCCCATGACCCGGATCGCCTGACGCCATGGCTGCGATTCGGCATACGCCGGATGCACCGGCAGGATTGCCTGTTCCTTGCGCAACTCGATGATCGCGTGACCGACTTCCAGCACCACGAACATCCAGCGCAGCAGGTTTTTCTGCACCAGAGGTTGACCGGCCGCCAGGCCATAAGCCTGATGCATCAGGTCGCGGGTACGGCTTTCGAAACTCGACGCCAGGCCCTTGAGTTTGCCGCTGATCGCGTACACCACTTGCCCGCGCAAATCCTGTTCAAGCCGCTGCCACAACCAGCGGCTGTTCGGCGGCAGAATGATCGCGCCGGCCGCCGCGCAGACCAGCATGCCCATGACCATGGCGATGTAGTCGTTGATGAAGGTGTAAGGGTTGTAGATCGTCAGGTTGTCCGGCACCGAACCGGTGCTGAAGAAGATCAGCAGACCGAGGCCGACGCCGGCGTATTGCGGTCGCGAAGCGAGGAACGAGCCGAGCACGATCACCGGCGCGAGCATCATGCACAGCAACGGAAAACCATCTATCCACGGGAAGATGAAAAACATCTCGACGAAGCCGATCAACGCCCCGAGGAATGTGCCGCAAGCCATCTGGAAGGCCATGCGTTTCGGGTTTGGCGTCGCCGCCGACAGGCCCACGGTGGCGGCAGCGATCAGGGTCATGGTCGCGCCGCTCGGCCACGCGGTGGCGACCCAGTAACTGCCAAGCACGACCAGAATGAACGCAGCACGAATCCCCGAAGCTGCCGCCGCCCACCAACTGGTTTGCGGGGTGAACGGTTCGTCCCAGCGCTCGCGTTCGTGGCTGTGATCGGCCAGCGAGGCGTGGGTCTGTGCATAACTGTGCAAGTCATCGACGAAGCGATAAAGCAGCTCATACGCGGTGTGGAAATCCAGCTGCTCGGCGTCGCTCGGCTCGCTCTCCTGAAAGAGCGCCCGCAGGCTGCGCACCCGCGCCGGCAAGCCTTCCTTGTACGCCGCCAGCGCCAGCACCAGACGCGCCGCGTCCGGGCTGGTCAGGGCGCGACCGCTGAAGCCGTCGAGCACTTCGGCCAGGTCCTGCAGGCCCGGTTTGATCGCAGCTTCCACATGGTCGGCGCCATTGCGACGCAGGCGTTCGAGCAACTGGTGCAAGGCGTTGAAACGGGTGGTGATGCCCATGAACTCGCTGTTCAGGCGACTGAGCCGACCGTTGCGCCGACGCATGTGCGGGTCTTCGAACACGGTCACGCTGCGCAGCCCTTCCAGGCCCACCGCTTCGGCGATGAAGCGTACGTTGCTGGCCTCGAACGACTCCGGTTTGCTGCGCCCGCGCAGGCCATCGGTGACAAACAACGCGAACACACCGAAGCGCTGATACAAGGCGTTGCGCATCGCGGCGCTGGCGGTTTGCGGCAGGATCGCGGCGCTGACCAGGGTCGAGCAGAGAATCCCCAGCGAAATTTCCAGCACTCGCCACACCGCTGCCATGAACGCGCCGTCGGGATGCGCCAGCGCCGGCAGACCGACCATCGCGGCGGTGTACCCGGCCAGCACAAAACCGTAGGCGCGGAAGTTGCGGCAGCGGGCGGCGCCGGCAGAGCAGATGCCGACCCAGATTGCCAGCGAACCGAGGAACAGTTCGGTGTTCTGGGCGAACAGGGAAATCAGCGTGACCATCATCGCCGACCCGGCCAGGGTGCCGAGGAAGCGATAGAAACTCTTGGCGAACACCTGGCCGCTCTGCGGCTGCATGACGATGAACACGGTGATCATCGCCGTGCGCGGTTGCGGCAGTTCCAGGCGCATCGCCAGCCACAGGGTCAGGAACGCGGCGATCAACACCTTGAAGATGTAGACCCAGGTCACGCCGTCGCTGCGCGCCCAGTCGAAGAAACCCCGGCGCCATTCCAGGGAGTAGAGCCAGCGCAAAGGTGCGGGCAAGGGAGTCATTCAATTGTGCTCAATGAGTTTCAGGTCGGACCCATCCCCTGTGGGAGCGAGCCTGCTCGCGAATGCGGTGTATCAGCCGACATGTGTGCTGGCTGACACTCCCGCTTCGCGAGCAAGCTCGCTCCCACAGGGATTGTGTGTTCAACGAAGGAGAACCGGTTTTTTTGGTGCCTGGGTTTGTTGTGCCGTTGGTACGTCTTTACCCGCGCCAAGGCCACCGCCCAATGCTGTCACCAGCTCCGCATGGGCACTCAAGCGCGCCGCCTGCACCTGCTGCTCGACCTGCTGCTGCTTGAACAGCAGGGTCTGGGCGTTGAGCACGTTGAGGTAATCGGTGAGGCCGCGCTGGTAGGCGATCATCGCGATGTCGTAAGTCTTCTGCGCGGTAGCCACGGACTCGGCGGCGAACGTCTGCTGCTTGTCCATCGACTCGCGGCGGATCAACTGGTCCGAGATGTTCTTCAGCGCATTGACCAGGGTCTGGTTGTAATGCGCGACGGCAATGTCATAACCCGCCGAAGCTTCACCCAGTTCGGCACGCAGTCGCCCGCCGTCGAAGATCGGCAGGGAGATCGCCGGCCCGACGTTGTAGTTGAGCTTCTTGCCGGTCAGAAACTCCAGCGCCCCGCCGCCGGTGGCCATGTAGCCGAGGCTGCCGACCAGATCGACGTTGGGATAGAACCCGGCATGCGCGACCTCGATCCCGCGCGCCTGCGCCGCCACTTGCCAGCGACTGGCGACCACGTCGGGACGCTGGCCGAGCAGTTCGGCGGGCAATGCCGAAGGCAGCTTCAGTGCCGCGCCCAATGACAGGGTCGGACGCTGCAACTGCGCGCCAGCGCCCGGGCCTTTGCCGGCCAATGCCGCGATCTGGTTGCGGCTCAGGGCGATTTCTTCGTCCAGCGCATCCAGTTGCCGATGGGTTTCCGGCAGCGGCGTTTCGGCCTGGCTGACTTCGAAGTGCGTGCCGATTCCGCCGTTCAGGCGTTTCTGCGCCAGCTCGAGAATCTGCTGTTGCTGCTTGAGCGTCGCCGCCACGATGTCGCGCTGCGCGTAGTGCAGCGACAACTCGATGTAGGCGCGCACGATGTTGTTCTGCAATTCGAGCTGCGCCTGACGCGCCTCGGCAGCGCTCATGTGCGCCAGATCGACGGCCCGTTCGGTGCTGTTGCTTTCACGGCCCCAGAGGTCGAGGGCGTAACTGAAACCCAGCGCGGCATTGTTGTCCCAGGTGGTGCTGTTGGCCAGCTCACCGGGACCGTAGAACTGATCGGTCGGCCAGTTGTGACGCTTGAGCGTCGACTCGCCATTGATCTGCAACGACTCGGCGGCTTCGGCGACACCGGCCATGGACCGGGCCTGACGCACTCGCGCGGCAGCCATGGCCAGGGTCGGACTGCCTTGCACGGCAAGGTCGATCCAGCGGTTGAGTTGCGGGTCGCCGTAGGCTTGCCACCATTGGGCGGTGGGCCAGTTTGCGTCACGGGCGGCGTGGGCGATGGCCTCGTCGGTGGCCAGTTCATTGGCCTCCAGAGCCTTGCCCTGCGGGGCAATCCCTCCGGTTCCGATGCAGCCGCTGAGAACTAACGTAAAAGCCAGAACACTGAGCGGCAAAAGCGCTCTGTTGATGCGACGCGGCACTGCTGCGAATTCCTGAGGTGGGAGATGTTTCGAGGTGGGCGCAATTCTAGGGGGGCGCCATTACGGCGATAAGCTGGGAATCCTGTGAATCTTTGTTACCGTTAACGAGATAATCCCTTGGTCGGGGGTCTCAGCCCCTGAAACTTCGTGTCACAATTTGCCATCTCCCTTGAGAGCACCCCATGGACACTTTGCAAAACATGCGCGCCTTCAGTTGTGTGGCCGAAGCCGGCAGCTTCACCGCCGCCGCCGTGCAACTCGACACCACCACCGCCAACGTCTCGCGCGCGGTCTCCAACCTTGAGGCCCACCTGCAAACCCGCCTGCTCAACCGCACGACCCGGCGCATCGCCCTCACCGAAGCCGGCAAGCGCTATCTGCTGCGCTGCGAGCAGATCCTCGCCTACGTCGAAGAGGCCGAAGCCGAAGCCAGCGAAGCCCACGCCCGCCCGGCCGGACAGTTGAAAGTGCACACCATGACCGGCATCGGCCAGCACTTCGTGATCGACGCCATCGCCCGCTACCGCAAGACCCACCCGGACGTGACCTTCGACCTGACCATGGCCAACCGCGTGCCGGACCTGCTTGACGAAGGCTACGATGTGTCCATCGTCCTGGCCCGCGAACTGCCGGACTCGGGCTTCGTCTCGCAACGCCTGGGCATCACCTACAGCATCGTCTGCGCCTCCCCGGCCTACGTAAAAGCCAACGGCTGCGCACAAAAACCCAGCGACCTGCTGAACCACGCCTGCCTGCGTCTGGTGAGCCCGGTGATCCCCTTGGAAAAATGGGCCTTCGACGGCCCTGACGGCCAGGAAATGGTCACCATCAACAGCTCCCCCTTCCTGGTGAACTCCGCCGACGCGATGAAAAGCGCGATCACCAGTGGGATGGGTGTGGGCGTGTTGCCGGTGTACGCCGCGATTGAAGGCTTGCGCAACGGCTCGCTGGTACGGGTCATGCCCAACTACCGCTCGCAGGAACTGAACCTCTATGCGATCTACCCGTCGCGGCAGTATCTGGATGCGAAGATCAAGACCTGGGTTGAATACCTGCGTGGGTCGTTGCCGGAAATATTGGCGGGGCATCAGGCGGAATTGGCGGCTTATGAGATGAGTGGGAGTCTGGCGGGGGTGCGGGTGGCCAACTGATTCATGGCCACACGGCTTGAAATGGTAGCCCGACTATAGCAATTCATTCTAAAAAACTGTCATTTATGACAGTTGCCTAGAAACTCCTTTGAATCGAAACTCTGTGACGTCATTTCACAGCTCATTCGAAGGAGCACTACCATGTTCGCTGATATCAAAACAGTTGCAGACGTTGGCACAGTGGCGGCTAAGATTCACAATAATTTCGAACTAGCAGATTTTAAGGGCCCCGTTACGTTCTTTTTTCATGCATCCGCGATGAATAATATTTATTTACTCGCCAAGCATAAAATCAGCGATACGGAATGGTACGAACTAAGTACCGTTTTTCTGAGCGACATTCAGGTGAAACGCTACGAATTGCCGAATCCAGCATTTCCTCTTTCATTGAGCTTAAGAAAAACATGGGTGGATGACACCGGAGAAACCTACTCCAAAAATTTTGCCACTGACAAAAATATCGGCTATGTGACCGTTGAAGCTTTCGACATCGAAGTCGGAATTTTTGAAGCAGGTTTTAATTTCACAATCTTGAGCGAAGGTAAATCCCATCAAATGATCGGGAACGCAAAAGTCACGCAATGGAGTGATGTGACCAAGTAAGTGAAGCACAAACCAATGAACCCCACCGCTCTCTCAAAACGCTTTTGACGATGCGGTGGGGTTCAGTGGCACTCGCCTAACCCTCGACAAGAATGTTAGCTTGCTTGGCATCCAGCCGCCCGACGAGCTCTCCTTCAATGAAAAAAACCGTCCTCGCCTTCAGCCGCATCACCCCCCCCATGATCGAACGCCTGCAACAGGACTTCGACGTCATCGTCCCCAACCCAAAGAACGGCGACATCAACACCCAGTTCAACGAAGCCCTGCCCCACGCCCACGGCCTGATCGGCGTCGGTCGCAAACTCGGCAAGGCCCAACTGGAAAACGCCGCAAAACTTGAAGTCGTCTCCAGCGTCTCCGTCGGCTACGACAACTACGACCTTGCCTACTTCAACGAACGCGGGATCATGCTCACCAACACCCCGGACGTCCTCACCGAAAGCACCGCGGACCTGGCCTTCGCCCTCATCATGAGCAGCGCCCGCCGCGTCGCCGAACTGGACGCCTGGACCAAGGCCGGCCAATGGCAGGCCAGCGTCGGCGCACCACTGTTCGGTTGCGACGTACATGGCAAGACCCTGGGCATCGTCGGCATGGGCAACATCGGCGCTGCTGTCGCCCGTCGCGGACGCTTGGGCTTCAACATGCCGATTATCTACAGTGGCAACAGCCGCAAGACCGAGCTGGAACAGGAACTCGGCGCGCAATTTCGCAGCCTTGACCAACTGCTGGCCGAAGCCGATTTCGTCTGCCTGGTAGTACCGCTCAGCGAAAAGACCCGCCACTTGATCAGCCACCGCGAACTGGCACTGATGAAGCCTGACGCCATTCTGGTGAACATCTCCCGTGGCCCGGTGGTCGACGAGCCGGCATTGATCGAAGCGTTGCAGAAAAACCGCATTCGCGGTGCAGGCCTCGACGTCTACGAAAAAGAACCGCTGAGCGAATCTCCGCTGTTTCAGCTGAAAAACGCCGTGACTTTGCCGCACATCGGCTCGGCTACGAATGAAACCCGCGAAGCCATGGCCAACCGTGCGCTGGCCAACTTGCGCAGCGCCCTGCTCGGCGAGCGCCCGCAGGATCTGGTCAATCCGCAAGTCTGGAAAGACTGAATACAACTAAGGCTGGACACAAGTTTGTCCAGCCTTAGTTGTTTTATATAAGCGACCCAACAAGCAAATTAATTGCCACACATTCAAAAGCTACACAAATTGAAAATGACTCTTTGCCCGTTTATCTTCCGCGAGCTATAGAATCCCGTCACAACCTGCCAAGAGACAGGTTTAATTGACGGAGAAAACAAATGACGAATCTGACAACAGCTCAATTGATTCGAAGAAGCAAAGTAGCAATAGTTCTCATGGTGGGTGTTTTGGGCACACTGATCGTTTACAGCAATGCAACCGACTACAACTCCAACTATATCTACCTTGGCCATATCCTCAGCATGGACACGACAGGCAGTCATTTGACATATCGCTCCATCAACTCGGAAATCATGCATCACCGGATCTACTGGATGATCATGACACTCGAGACGATTTTTACTTCTGCCTGCCTGCTAGGTGGCTATCAACTTGCCAAAAACATAAATTCATCGGAACAGCAATTTCACGAAGCCAAGAAATACGCCGTACTGGGTTTTCTGGTAGCACTGTTTGTTTATTATTTCTGCCTGCAAGTCGTAGGCAATGAATGGTTCGACATGGACCAGTCAAAAGAATGGAACGCCATGTCCTGGGCACAAAGCATTGTCGACTTTTTACTCCCGGCACTAATATTTCTGGTCATGAAAATCGACAATTGAGTATTCAATGTGCGGGTTTAGCGGTCATTTCAATAACGGGTTTAGGTTTACGAAATACCAACACATTGCCCAGCATCACCAGCACAAGCCCCGCCAGCGCCGGCGCTGTCCATTGATAGCCTTCGGCAAAGGCCGATACGTTCAGCGCCACCACCGGGAACAGCACTGTGCAATAAGCCGCGCGCTCCGGCCCCATGCGGCCGACCAGCGTCAGGTACGCGGTGAAGCCGATCACCGAACCGGGGATGACCAGATACAGCAGCGCGCCGATGTAACGTGACGTCCATTCCATCTCGAACGGAATACCTTTGACCAGGCACCACACCGACAACATCGCCGCGCCGTAAGCCATGCCCCACGCATTAGTGGTCAACGGTTTGAGACCGGCCTTCTGTTGCAGGCTCGAGAGCATGTTGCCCGCCGAGAAACACAAGGTGCCGCAAAGTGCCAAACCAAGGCCAAGCAGGGTTTGCGGAGTGGCGTGATGCCCGGCCAGCTCCGGCCAGAACAACAGCCCCAGACCGCCCAGCCCCAGCGCCCCGCCCATCAGCACATTGCGCGCGATGCGTTGGCCGAAGAACACCCGCGCATTCAGCGCGTTCCACAACGTTGCGGTAGAAAACACCACCGCCACCAGACCGCTGGGAATCCATTGGCTGGCGGTCAGGAAACACATGAAGTTGACGCAAAACAGGCACAAACCCTGCGCCACGCAGATCAAATGCCCGCGCCGGTTCATCGGTTGCAGGCGACGGCTGAGCAGCAACAGCGCAAACAACACCAGCGCCGCGAGACCGAAGCGATAGACGATCGACACCGGAATCGCCACCACACCCAATTGCCATTTAAGGGCGATCCAGGTGGTGCCCCAGATCAGCACGGTCAACAAATACAACGACAGGTTCATGGCAGACACTCCTCGATTGGTTTTCAGTGTCCGCCTGCGCCCTCGCCCCTCGCTTGCATAAACTTGCGCTTTTGTCGGCGCGCAGGCTGGCAGCGCGAAATCTACGGAGTAGGATGCAAGGCGTTGAAGAGAACCGACCATGGCCGCCATCGATACCCTGCAAGTCTTCCAAGCCCTCAACAATTCGCCCAATGCACGCCTTGTGCACAGCGCCGAGTTGGGTGACGGCTTGTCTGCAGCTTTGTGGACCAATCATCACGACGCCCAGGAATACGAAGCGCCGAGCCATCACACCCTCTCCTGCTACATCGCCGGCGGCACCGGCACCTTCCGCCGTGGCGAACCCGGCCACAAGGGCGGCCCGGACAAGTTGTGCATCCTGCCGGCCGACCACGAATCGGGTTGGGTCATCAACGGTGATATTCGCCTCGCTCACCTGTACTTCAGCGCCGAACAATTTGCCTTGGGTTGCGTCACGCTGCTGGATCGCGAGCCTCGGGAAATGCAGCTGCGCGAACAGACTTTTCTCGAAGATCCGCAGCAGGCCCAACGGTTTCGCCAGCTACTGACCTTGAACTGGGACGAGCCTGCTGAGCGCTTGCTGACCAGCAGCTTGGCGCACGAATTGATCAGCCATACCCTGTTGAGCCAGGTCGGCGTGCGTCAGGGCTTGCGTCTGAAAGGTGGATTGGCGCCGCACCAGCGCCGGCAACTGGTGGAGTTCATCGACAGCCAACTGGCCGAGCCGATCAGTCTCGGGCAACTGGCCGGGTTGTGTGCGTTGTCGGAATACCACTTTGCGCGGATGTTCCGGGTGAGCTTCGGCTTGCCGCCGCATCAGTATGTGCTGGCGCGGCGTTTGAGCCGGGCGCGGGAGTTGTTGCGGGGGACGGCGTTGCCGTTGGGGGAGATTGCCCTGGCGTGCGGATTTGCCAGTGCCAGCCACTTCACCAACCGCTTTCGCCAGGTGCTGGGTGGAACGCCCGGCGAGTATCGCCAGGCGTTTTTGCGCTGATCAGAACTCCAGCGTGCTCGACAACGAAATCTGCCGCGAGTCGCCCATCGACACGAAGAACC
This sequence comes from Pseudomonas sp. B21-021, assembly GCF_024749205.1. Taxonomy (NCBI): domain Bacteria; kingdom Pseudomonadati; phylum Pseudomonadota; class Gammaproteobacteria; order Pseudomonadales; family Pseudomonadaceae; genus Pseudomonas; species Pseudomonas sp. B21-021. The sequence goes on along the minus strand of NZ_CP087192.1, from coordinate 1,115,142 downwards.
GGCTCGCCGCCGAGGTGTAGTAGGTGCGGTCGAACAGGTTCTTCACGTTGAGCTGGAACTTGACCTTCTGCCCTTCAACCTTGGTGTCGTAAGTGGCGAACGCATCGGCCACGGTGTAGCTCGGCAGATCGAAATCATTCACCGCGTTACCCGCTCGTTCACCGACATACCGCGCGCCGGCACCGACTCGAAGCTGATCGCCGCCGATCACGCTGCCGAAGTCGTAGACCGCCGACAGCGAGCCGGTGTTCTTCGCCACGTTTTGCAGCTTGTTGCCTCTGTAGTCGGGATCTTCCGTGACCTCGGCGTCGGTGTAGGCGTAGCTGCCGATCATGCTCCAGCGGTCGCTGAGCTGGCCGGTCAGATCGACTTCCAGACCACGGGAACGCACTTCGCCGGCGGCGCTGTAGATCGTGGTCGGGCCTTCGGCGTTGGCCACCAGCACGTTGCGTTTCTTGATGTCGAACAGCGCGATGTTGCCGGTAACACGCCCCGGAATGTCGAGGCGTGCGCCCAGCTCCCAAGACTTGGCCTCTTCCGGTGCGATGCTGCCGTCGAGCACGGTGCTGCTGCCGCTGAGCGGGGCGATGGTCGAGTTCGGTTTGAACGATTCGGTGTAGCTGCCGTAGAACGACAACGCGTCGGTGTAGCGATACACCAGACCGGCGCGCGGTACCCACTTCTGGCCGTTGCTGTCGGTGTTGGCCTTGAACGGCACGCCTTTGCCGGCGTACTGGTCGTACTCCTGGAAGCGCCCGCCAGCCACCAGAATCCACTGGTCGTTGAGGTGGATCGAGTCCTGAAGGAACACCGAATCGCTGCGCAGTTCGTCGGTCTGCGCACTGTCCGCCGGGCTGACGGTGGTGCCTTCGACTTCGCGGCCGTAGACCGGGTTGACGTAGCTGAAGGTGCTCAGGCTTTTCTGGCGGATCAGGTCGGCGCGGTAGATCTTGCGGTACTCGTCGTCGACGCCGAACACCAGATCATGCTGCATGCCCAGCACGTTGACCTTGCCTTCGAGGCTGGCGGTGGTGAAACGGTCGGTGCTGATCGCGCCCTGGGTGCCGTCCATGCTGCGGGTCAGGGTGCCTTTTTTGGTGTCGATCGCGGTTACGCGGACCTGGCTGGCATCGTAGGTTTCGCGGTTCCAGCTGTAGCCGAAATGGGCTTTCCAGTCATCGTTGAGTTCATGGTCGGCCTCGAAGTGATAGAGGTCCGAGCGCCCTTCCATGTCGTTGAATTTCTCGTCGAGACGCTCGTTGCGCGAGATGTCCAGCGGATGGTTGGTGCGAGGATCGATCAGGGTTCCACGATCGAATGGGGTGAGGAATTCGCGATGCTCATAGGCAAACAACAGCTTGGTGCGCTGGCCGTACCAGGCCAGCGACGGCGCGATCAGTGTTTCACGATGCGTGCCGAAGTTGCGCCAGTAATCTTCGTCTTCATGGTCCAGCACCATGCGATACGCGAGGCCGGAATCCCCCAGCGCACCGGTGCTGTCGAAGGAGCCGCCGCTGCCATTCTTGCCGTCGCCGTAGGTCGAGCCGCGCAGGGTCAGCGCGTTGTACTGGGTCAACTCAGGCTTCTTGCTGACCATGTTGACCACGCCGCCCGGGTCCTGAATCCCGTAGAGCAGCGAGGCCGGGCCCTTGAGCACTTCGACGCGATCCACGGTGGCGTTCATGCCACGGCCCTGCACCACCGGCATGCCGTCGCGCATGATCGAGCCGTTGCGGTTGTCACCGAAGCCGCGGGTCATCACCGAATCCTGGGTGCTGCCCAAGGTGTTGCCCTGGGTGATACCGCTGACGTTGGCCAGCGCATCATCAAGATTGCGCGGTGCCTGATCGCGAATGACCTGGGCCGGAATCACATTGACGGTCTGGGGGATTTCCTGAAGCGAAGCGGAGGAGCGCATCACCGAACTGGTTTCCGGTGGCTGGTAGCTCATCGACTGGTTGACCACCGAAGTGATGGTGGTCGCGCCGAGGTTCAGAGCGCCTGCAGTCGGTTGCGGTTCTAGCGCCAGGGTATGGCTGTCGGTGCGGCGGAAGGTCAGGCCCGAGCCTGTGAGCAGACGTTGCAGCGCCTGTTCGGCACTCATCTGGCCGTTGATCGCTGGAGCGGTCAGGCCGTAAGGCGCTTCATCGGTGTAGACCACGCTCTGCCCGGTGACACGACTGAAATCACTCAGGGCCTGTGGCAACGGCTTGGCGGCCAGGGAAAAACTGAACTGCTTTTGTGGCTGACTGCTGACGGATTCAGCGCCCAGCGACACGCTCATCGGCAACAGGGCCAATGCCGAAAAACTCAAGGCCGAAACGCCTAACCACTGTTTGACCGAACCCGATTTTGCCCTGGACTTCATTGCTCATGACCTGTGTAGAACCGCAACGGATGCGAATGACTCGCAGTTTCAGTCACTACACGGATGGCGTCCGGGTTTACCTCACCACAAAGTTGAAAATATTTTCGTTGTCGCTGCCGACGCCTTCGCGAGCAAGCTCGCTCCCACCTTGGAATGCACTACCTGTGGGAGCGAGCTTGCTCGCGAAAGGGCCAGTGAGGTCAGCGAAGAATTATCAGATGTCCTAGCACCTGATGCTGCTCGAATCCCAGCACCCCTTGCAGGGAATTCAACACCGCTTGCGGATCCTTGCTCGGAAAGCTGCCGCTGACCTTGCGCGCGCCCAGTTCGTCGTTGAGCAACACGATCCGTCCCGGGTAATAACGCCGCAGATCCTGCACCACATCGGCCAGTGTCGACTTGTAGTAAGTCAGCCAGCCCTGGCGCCACGCCAGTTGCGCTTCGCTGTCCACGGCATGCAGTTTTTCCGCAGTGCCTGCGCCGTACGCCACTTGCTGGCCGGCGGTGAGAATCTGCTGCTCGGCATCACGCGCCGCCGTCACGCCAACGCGCCCGGACAACACGGTGACTTGTGCGCCATGAGGTTGCAGGCGCACTTCGAACTGCGTGCCGAGCACTCGCGCCTGGCCTTTCTCGGCCTCGACCACAAAGGGATCACCCGTATGAGTCACGCTGAAAAATCCGGCGCCGCGGCGCAATTGCACATGTCGCTCGCCGTGACTGAAATCCACGGCGATGGCGCTGTCGGCGTCCAGCGTCACCTGCGATTGATCGGCCAGGGTCACGGTGCGGATCTCGCCCGGTGCCGACACGTAATCAGCGCCTAGATCATCGATCCAGCGCTGCGGCTGCCAACCACTGCCGAGGCTGATCATCAACAACAGGCAGGCCGCCATGGCCAGCGCGCCGGCCCAACGCCGGATCTGTGGACGACGCGGTCGGTCCATCGCATTGAGCAATCCCTGCAACGCCAGCGCGTCTTCGTCGGCCAAGGTGCGCGCCGGCCCTTCGCTCAATTCCCACACCACTTGCGCCTGGGCGTAGGCCTCGGCGTGGGCCGGGTCAGCGTGCAGCCATTGACTGAACGTCAGTTGATCACCGGTGCTCGGGCGGTCGTGCAGCAGGCTCAGCCAGGCGAAAGCGGCCTGTTCCTGAGCGGGCGTCGGGATGACGCGGTCGGTGTTGTTCACGGTGCTTTCCCTGGCAGGCGTGGCGCGGGCTCGCGCAGGCTGGCCTTGCAGGCCTCGAGGGCGCGCATCATATGTTTTTCCACGGCGCTTTGGGACAAGCCCATGGCTTTGGCGATCTCGGCGTACTTGCGCCCGTGGATGCGATTGAGCAAAAAAATCTGCCGCGTGCGCTCGGGCAGCGCGCGCAACGCCGCTTCGACATGGCGCAAATCGTTGCCCGCTTCGAGCGCCGCCTGCGGTTCGCTGGCGCTGCTGTCCGGCTCGTCCGGTTGCCAGCCTTCGTTGACCCGCACTCGCGCGCCTTCGCTGCGCAAATGATCGATGGCGATGTTGCCGGCGCAGCGCAACAGATAAGTGCTGAGTTCTTCGACCTGCACCAGCGGCCGACGCCAGAACCGCAGGAACAGATCCTGCACCAGATCCGCCGCCGTCGCCCGGCAACCGACGCGCCGGCTCACCAGCGCTTCCATCTGCGAGCGCTGGGACAGGAACACCTGAAGAAAATGCGCACGGGCGCCATGGGGTTCGTCGTCGCGGTGCTCGGGAGGATGGCCGATCAACATGTCAGTTCAAGGCCCACGCAGCGACCGGGCTGGCGAGCAGGCTCAGTCCGGCCATGGTCAATACCAGGCGTGGTCGATAGGGTAACAACAGCACCAGAGTCAGCGCGCTGAGCATCAACACCGCGCACCAGTCGACCAGACCGAAGCTCCAGCCCTTCATGGAAACCGCCGCCCAGAGCGACAGCCCCAGCAACAGCCAGCCCACAAGTTTCAAACCTTGCCGACGGCGAGCCGAAGGTTTGTGGCCCAGCAGTTCCTCGTGATGCCGAGGCATCGCCAGGCACAGAGCCGTGAATGCGGAATAGCAGAGCAATAGCGCCAACAGCATTCAGTTCGCCCCTTGCTCAAGGGTGATCGGCCGGGCCTTTTCGCGGGCTGGTTTTTTCACGTTGACGGTATGTCCGGCGCGCTGCATTTTCCGGGCGGCCCAGGCGAGGAATAGGCCGCTACCCAGACACGTAAAGTCGAAACCGGCCAGGGCCCAGTCGCCTTCGGGCACTGTCACGCCGAGGTGATACGGGGAGGTCAAACCGTTAAGAAGCGGCACTGCGACAAACAGTGCGGCGCCCAGCGACAGCTGTTCGACCCAGGCCTTGCGCCCCGGCCGCAACATCGCGTGCACCACGCTCAAGCCCCAGGTGATGAAGAACGCGTCCACTTCCCAGTCGTCACGCCCGGCCAGACTCACCGGCAGCAGACGATTGGCCCAGAAGAACACGGCGACCGCTGCCACCAGCCCGGCCATGCTGGCAATGTTCAGCACTTCCACCAGCCGCAACTCGAAGGGCATCACACCGGTTTTGGCATGTTTGAGCTGACGCTTGCCGAGCCAGATCACCAGCCCGGTGCCGATCATCGCCGTGCCCGCCAGACCACAGATGAAATACAGCCAGCGCAACACCGGCCCGGCAAAGTGGCCCATGTGCAAACCGTAGAAACTGCCAGCAACCGCCATCGCCATTGGCTGATCGGGCGTTGTGCCGATGACTTGTCCGCTGACACCACTGAAGGTCAGGGCGCTACCGGAATCATTCACCACACGGTCGGAGCCCGCGCGGGACATCACCACCGCGGCGTTGGCATCGCCCGGATTGATCACGCTGATACGCCCCACGCGCCCGCCCGACCATTGCTCGCTGGCCGCCAGCAACAGGGGCGCCAGCGGTGCCAGTGTCGCCGGTTGATTGGCCCGTTCAGGAATACTGGTTTCGGGAAATACCTCGTCGTAAAACGCCCGGACGTTGTTGCCGTACGACGCCAGAATGCTCGCCGGCATCACCATCGACATGAAAATCACCAGGCTGCTGTAGGTGATCATCAGATGAAACGGCAGCACCAGCACGCCCACCGCGTTGTGCCCGTCAAGCCACGAACGCTGGCCCTTGCGCGGGCGGAAGGTGAAGAAGTCCTTGAAGATTTTCTTGTGGGTGATGATCCCGGTGATCAGCGCGACGAACATCACCATCGCGGCGATGGTCGAGAGCCAGCGGCCCCACGGGTAGGGCATTTGCAGCTGGAAGTGGAAGCGGTAGAAGAACTCCCCGCCCATGCTTTCCCGGGGCTGCACTTCGGCGCCGGTCTGCGCGTCGAGGGTCTTGCGAGTGAATGCGCCGCGTTCGCCGGGCTTGGCTGGCGTCTGCTGCCAGCCCACGCTGAGGCCGGGATCGCGGGCGTCGGGCAGGCCAATGATCCAGCGCGAAGCGTTGGGGGCGTTTTGTTGCAGATACTGCTGGGCCAGCGTCAGGCTTTTCTCGGCATCCAATGGATGGGCGGTGATTTCCGGCTGCATCCAGTGAGTGGTTTCATCCTTGAAATAGGCCAGGGTTCCGGTCAGAAAAATCGCGAACAACAGCCAGCCGAAAACCAGCCCGGTCCACGTATGCAGCCAGGCCATCGCCTGCCGGAAACCCTCTTTCATGCCAGCCCCAGACCGCGCGCAGCGCCGGAAACGGTGGCCAGAATCACGCTCGGCACCAGCAGACCGACCCACGCAGACCAAGCCGTGCGACAGGCGAAACACCAGAGCACCGCCACCAGATAGACCAGAAACGAAACGGTCATGCCGGTCACCACCGCTTCGGCGCGGTTCAGCGGCAGCCAAAGGGTCAGCGTGACGCTAGCCAGCGCCGCGACCAGATAGCCGCCAAACACCGCCGCGAGCACCCGCGAAGTGACGGCCAGACGATAGGACAGGGGAAGTGCGGCGAGTTTGGCTTTCATGTTTCGACCCTGAAACGGTTAACGCCCGGCCAACACGCCGAACGACAGGCGAGCAATATTAATGATAAATATTCTCATACGCAAAAGAGTCTGATTGCCGGGCATCACTGACAGCCCTACAATGCGAACCATTCTTGTTCTCTAACGCATCCCGCATGCGCCCGGAGTGATGCCGTTGTCGTCCGCCCATCCTGTCGAATCGCTGTATCAGGCCCACCACAGCTGGCTCACCGGCTGGCTGCGGCGCAAACTAGGCTGCCCGGACAGCGCCGCCGATCTGGCCCAGGACACCTTCATCCGGGTACTGACCGCCCGCGAGCCGCCGGTGATCATCGAGCCGCGCGCATTCCTCACCACCCTGGCCAAGCGCGTGCTGTTCAATCATTACCGCCGCCAGGATCTGGAGCGCGCCTACCTCGACACCCTCGCGCAGATGCCGGAAATGGTTGCGCCTTCGGAGGAAGAGAAAGCCATCATCCTGCAAACCCTGATGGAGCTGGATCAGTTGCTCGACGGTCTGCCGCGCGCCGTCAAACGCGCATTTCTGCTGGCACAGGTCGATGGCCTGACGTATCCGCAGATCGCCGCCGAACTGGGCATTTCCGTGGCCACGGTCAAACGTCATCTGAATAAAGCGGCGATGCGCTGCTACTTCGCCCTATGAATCCGCCGATGGATTTTTCCGCGCAGGTTGCCGAACAGGCGGTGCACTGGTTGCTGGAAATGCAGCAGGGCCAATTGAGCCCGCGCCAACAACAGGCCTGGCAACAATGGATCGACGCTCACAGCGAACACCGCCGCGCGTGGGAGCACATTCAGCGGGTCAATTCTCGGTTGCGCGGGCTGTCGTCGCCACTGGCCCACGCCGCGTTGAATGCGCCGAAGTCCGGCAGCCGTCGTCAGGCGCTGAAGTTGTTGCTGATTCTCGGCGCCGGTTCGGCAGTCACTTGGGGGATGCGCGAGCACAATCCGTTGCCATCGCTGCTGGCCGATTACCGCAGCCCGGTTGGTCAACGCCGTAAGATCTCGCTCGGCGCTGGCGGCCAATTGCAGCTCAACACCGCGAGTGCGGCGGATGTCCGGGGCGACGGCTTGATCCGTCTGCTCGAAGGCGAAATGCTGCTGACCGCCACTCAATCCTTCGAAGTACAAACCGCCCAAGGCGTGCTGAAAACCCAGGGTGCGCGAATAAACGTGCGGCAGTTTGCCGACCGCACGCAGATCGCACTGTTTGAAGGTCGGGTCGAATTGAACGCGCAAGGTCGCGCGCCGATGCTGCTGCCGGTCGCCCGACAACTGAGTTTCAACACCACCGGCGTCAGCGCGGCAAAACCGCTGGACGCCAACAGCGGTGCCTGGGCTGACGGCATGCTAGTGGCCGCGCACATGCGCCTGGGCGACTTCCTCGACGAACTCGGCCGCTACCGTCGCGGGCAGCTCAATTGCGATGCGAAAGTCGCTGACCTGCTGATCTCCGGGACTTATCCACTGGACGACAGCGAGCGGATTCTCGACCTGCTGGAAATCAGCCTGCCGGTGAAAGTGAAGCGTTTTACTCGCTATTGGGTGACGGTCGAAGCTAAAGCCTGATCGTTCCCACGTCGAGGCGTCGAACCGTCCGCGTGGGAATGCAGCCCCGGACGCTCCGCGTCCCCTGCAAAAATAAATGAGCCGTTTTTCAGATCTGGCGTGACAGAGAAGGAAAGCCCCCTTGATTTAACCTTCTCAGGACCGTCCTCCATGCACTCCACCCGCCTCACGCCGCTGGCCCGAACCCTGCGCAACCTCGTCCTCGGCGCCAGCCTGAGCTTCAGCGCCCTGCCCCTTGCACAGGCTGCCGACACCAAGGCTTATCACATCGCCCCGTCGTCGCTGGAAAACGCCCTCAACCAGTTCGGCCGTGAAGCCGGCGTGCTGATCTCCTTTGGCTCGCAAGTCACCAGTGGCGTGCAAAGCCGTGGCCTCGAAGGTAATTACACAGCGGAGCAAGGTTTGAACGCGCTGCTTGAAGGCACTGGTCTGCAAGCCCGCGCCGAGGGCGGCAATGCCTTCAGCCTGCAACCGTCGAACGACAGCGCACTGGAGCTGGACACCTCGAAAGTGGTCGGTGACTGGTTGGGCGAGGCCGCGCAGGTCAACGTCTTCGAACATCCCGGCGCCCGTGACGTGATCCGCCGCGAAGAATTCGAACGCCAGGGCGCGACCCAGGCCCGTGATGTGCTCAATCGCATTCCCGGGGTCAACGCCCCGGAAAACAACGGCACCGGCAGCCACGACATGGCGCTGAACTTCGGCATTCGCGGTCTCAACCCGCGTCTGGCTGCACGTTCGACCGTATTGATGGACGGCATTCCGGTGCCGTTCGCGCCTTACGGTCAGCCGCAGTTGTCGTTCGCGCCGATCAGCATGGGCAACATGGATGCGGTGGACGTGGTGCGTGGTGGCGGCGCCGTGCGTTACGGCCCGCAGAACGTCGGCGGCGTGGTCAACTTCGTGACCCGGGCGATTCCGGACGAGCCGACCGTGAAAGGCGGTTTCCAGACCGAAACCAGCCCATCGTCCAGCCATGACGGCTTCAAGACCAGCGCCAACCTGCTGGCCGGCGGCACCAATGCCAACGGTCTGGGCGGCGCGTTGCTGTATTCCGGCACTCGCGGTGGCGACTGGCGCGAGCACAGCGATACGGAAATCGACGACCTGATCCTCAAGGGCAAATACCAGCTCGACGAGGCCAACAGTTTCAACGCCATGGCCCAGTATTACGAAGGCAAGGCCGACATGCCCGGCGGCCTGAATGTCGCCGACTACGATGCCGACCCGTATCAGTCGACCCGGCCGAAGGACCAGTTCTGGGGCCGTCGCACCATGTTCAATTTCGGCTATCGCTATCAGGAAGATCGCCGTGAATTCACCGCCAACACCTTCTTCACCAAGACCCTGCGCAGCGGTTATCTGGATCAGGGCACGTTCCTGTCGCTGTCACCGCGCGAATATTGGGTTCGCGGTCTGGAAACCCGCTTCGCCCAGGGCTTCGACCTCGGCGCCACCAGCCATGAAGTCGGCGTCGGCTATCGCTACATCAACGAAGCCGGCCACGAACTGCGCTATCGCACGCCGATCGCCAGCAACGAGTACCCGACCACCAACAGCCGCAATGACCGCGACACGCGCGGCGGCACCGAGGCCAATGCGTTTTTCGTCGATGACCGGATCGACATCGGCAAGTGGACGATCACGCCGGGCGTGCGCTACGAGATGATCGAGTCGCAGCAGACCAACAACCTGACCAACGTCAAATACAAGGGCGACTACAACACCGCGCTGCCGGCGTTGAACGTGCTGTATCACCTGACCGACAGCTGGAATCTGTATGCCAACACCGAAGGCTCCTTCGGCAGCGTGCAATACAGTCAGATGCCCAACCGCGTCAGCAGCGGCGAAGTGAAACCGGAGAAGGCCCGCACCTGGGAAGTCGGCACCCGCTACGACAACGGCGCGCTGCGAGCGGAGATCGGCGCGTTCCTGATCAACTTCGACAACCAGTATGAAAGTAACCAGACCAACGACTCGGTGATCGCCCGTGGCGAAACCCGGCATCAGGGCATCGAGACCAGCTTCAACTACGCTCTCGACGACCTGAGCCCGGCACTGGCTGGTTTCGACGTGTACGCCACTTACGCCTATGTCGACGCGACCATCCGCGAAGACGGGCCGAACAAGGGCAATCGTGTGCCGTTCTCGTCGAAACACAAAGGCACAATCGGCGTCGGTTACACCGAAGGGCCGTGGAAACTGAATCTGGACAGCAGCTTCCAGAGCGACCAGTTCGCCGACAACGCCAACACCTCGAAAGAAAGCGCCGACGGCAGCACCGGCAAGATCCCGGGCTACATGCTGTTCAGCAGCCGTGCCGGTTATGACTTCGGCCCGCAGCTGTCGGACCTGAATGTCGCGGTGGGGGTGAAGAACATCTTCAACACCCAGTACTTCACCCGTTCGTTCGATGACAACAACAAGGGCAAGTATGTCGGTGAGCCGCGCACGGTGTACGTGCAGACCTCCGTCGCTTTCTGATCCCTGCTGAAAACAGAAAGGGCCTGCAATTGCAGGCCCTTTCTCATTGGGTGGCTTGGAAAATCAGCGTATCAACTGTTGATCGCTGCCTGTTCGTTCTCGTCAAACTCTTCCGCCAATAGCTTGTCATTGGCTTTGCTTGTGAATGGCACCACAGCGGCTCGCGGTTTGCCGCGCAGTTTGCCAAACAGGTGCTCCAGCGCGTGCTCCAGTTTTTCGGCTGCACCATCGATCGCCTGTTCCAGCGAATCGGCTTTGTGGGTGACGGAAATCGGTTGATGGCCTTTCGGCCGCGCTTCCAGTTGGCAGCGCAAGTCATGGGGACCCGGCTTTTCACCGTTCTCGTCGCTCAGATGGACTTCGACACGGGTCAGGTCTTCCTCATAACGGTCGAGCGTGCTCTCAATTGTGGTGCGTACCCACTCCTCCAGTCGTTTGCTGCTTTGAATATGGTTGTCGCTGTTGACTTGGATTTGCATAGTTCATCCCTTATTTCAGCTAGCTCGCAAGAGGCCTGGAACAGGATTTCGTGACCTCTTGATTACAACAATCGGCCCGCCGGACGAACATTTCAACCCCTTAAAAAAGATAAATATTCATACGCAAAAAAAGCCGGACAACCGAGTAAAGCGCTGGTAAGGTCGGGAGTTGGGTCGCCCCGCCACCGCGAAAAATCTGCTCACAATTGGCCATCACCCAACGGGTGCAGGCTGCGGAAAATCCCCGCCTCTTCCACCAGCCAGTCATGCACCGCCCGCACACCCGGATGGCTCAACGCCCCCGGCGCATACAGCAGGACATAGCGCTTGTGATTGGGCACAGAAATCCCGAACGGCACGATCAACGTCCCCCGCTCCAGCTCGTCATTGAGCAACGTTCGCCGGGCAATCGCCACGCCCATGCCGGCAATCGCCGCTTCGATGGTCAGGTGGTTGCGATTGAACGTGTGCCCGCGCCGCACATCGGCGCCCTCGAAACCGATGGCATTCAGATAAAACTCCCACTCCGCGTATTCATAACTGCCGCGCCAGGCAGTGATGTCGTGCAGCAGCGGGAAATGCACTAGGTCCGCCGGCCCGTGCAGCGGCGGCCGCCCGCGCAGCAGGCCCGGGGCGCACACCGGGAAAATCTGCTCGTCGAGCAAGGCTGTGGATAACAACCCCGGATAACTGCCGTCGTTCAGGTCGATGGCCAAGTCGAAATCCCCTTCATGCAACGGCACGCTGCTGTCCTCGGCCACCAGCCGCAACTGGATGTCCGGGTAACGCTGTTGCAGGCGTGGCAGGCGCGGGGTCAGCCACTTGCTGAGGAACGACGGAATCGAGCGCACCCGCAAAATCCCACTGATCATCCCCGCATCCAGCCGACGCAATTCCGCGTCGATGCTGCCGTAAGCCTCGTTGACCGTGATCGCCAGTCGCTGCCCTTCCGCGCTCAGCTCCACACCGCGCGCGCGGCGGTGAAACAGGCGAAACCCCAGCCGCTCTTCCAGCTGTCGGATTTGCTGACTCACCGCCCCCGGCGTGATGTGCAGTTCTTCGGCACAACGGGTGAATGACAGGTGCCGCGCGGCACAGGAAAACACCTGCAGCCAGACGTAAGTCTGGGCGTGCAATTGACGACTCATGGTTTAGTCCTGCTAAAGGCTTACTTAGGAAGTTTCGTTAGTCACGTTGAAGCGAGGTAGGCAGTATCGCCGACATTGCGCTTGTCCTACAAAAAATGGCAGCGATTCCTACTCCATTGCTTGTAAGGGTTTAGCATGGCTATCAGTGTTTTCGATCTATTCAAAGTCGGCATCGGCCCGTCCAGTTCCCACACCGTCGGCCCGATGCGCGCCGCCGCGACCTTCGCCCAGGCCCTGATCGAGCAGCATTTGCTGAACGATGTGCAGCGGGTGGAAATCCGTTTGTACGGTTCGCTTTCGGCCACCGGTGTCGGCCACGCCACTGACCGCGCGACGGTCATGGGCCTGATGGGCGAATGGCCGGACAGCATCGATCCGTCGACCATCGAGCCACGCATCCAGCAACTGCGCGAGACCGGCCAACTGTCCCTCGCCGGTGAACGCTCGATTGCCTTCAACTGGCAGCACGATCTCCTGCTGCTGGACGAGAGCCTGCCCTACCACCCCAACGCCATGTCGCTGACAGCCTTCGGTGCATCCGGCCAACTGTTCGAGCAAACGTACTACTCGGTCGGCGGCGGTTTCATCATCGAAGCGGCCGAAGCCGAATCGGGTGTGGCGCCGACCGGTGACGTCGAGTTGCCCTACGACTTTTCTAGCGCCGCTGAACTGCTGTCGCTGTGCAACAAACACAACCTGCGGGTTTCCGAACTGATGATGGCCAACGAACGGGCCTGGCGCAGCGACGCCGAGATCCGCAAGGGTCTGCTGCACATCTGGTCGGTGATGCGCGAATGCGTCGAGCAAGGCCTGCGTCACGAAGGCATCCTGCCCGGCGGTCTGAATGTGCCGCGTCGTGCGGCGAAACTGCACCGCAGCCTGCTGGAAATCGGCAAGCCGAACGTCATCAGTTCAACCCTGTCGGCGATGGAGTGGGTCAACCTGTTCGCCCTCGCCGTCAACGAAGAGAACGCCGCCGGCGGGCGCATGGTGACCGCGCCGACCAACGGTGCCGCCGGGATCATTCCGGCCGTCCTGCACTACTACATGAAGTTCAATCCGGACGCGTCCGACGATGACGTGGTCGCGTTCTTTCTGGGCGCAGCTGCCGTTGGCATCCTGTGCAAGAAAAACGCTTCGATCTCCGGCGCCGAAGTCGGCTGCCAGGGCGAAGTCGGCTCCGCTTGTGCGATGGCCGCTGCGGGTCTGGCCGATGTGCTGGGCGCCACGCCTGAGCAACTGGAAAACGCCGCCGAAATCGGCCTGGAACACAACCTCGGCCTGACCTGCGACCCGGTCGGCGGGCTCGTGCAGGTGCCGTGCATCGAGCGCAACGCCATCGCTGCGGTGAAGGCGATCAACGCCACGCAAATGGCCCTGCGCGGTGACGGCAAACACTTCATTTCCCTCGACCGGGTGATCCGCACCATGCGCGATACCGGCGCCGACATGCATGACAAATACAAAGAGACTTCACGGGGCGGCCTGGCCGTGAGCTGGGTGGAGTGCTGAGGAGCACTCCCTGACCGCCCGTAACACGTGAGCCCGAGCAAGAATAATAACGAGGCAAAAACGATGACCGATGTACGCACACCTGCTGCCGAAAATCCCGCTGTAGACCGCACACGCAATAACGAAATCGCCCACAAGGGCTGGAGCAAATTCGACACCACCTGGATGCTCGGCCTGTACGGCACGGCCATCGGTGCCGGCACCTTGTTTCTGCCGATCAACGCCGGTGTCGGCGGCTTCTGGCCGTTGCTGATCCTGGCGTTGCTGGCGTTCCCGATGACCTTCTTTGCGCACCGGGGTCTGACCCGCTTCGTGCTGTCGGGCCGCTCCGGTGACATCACCGAAGTGGTGGAAGAACACTTCGGCATCGGCGCCGGCAAACTGATCACGCTGCTGTATTTCTTCGCGATCTTTCCGATCCTGCTGGTGTACAGCGTGGCGCTGACCAACACCCTGAGCAGCTTCCTCGAACATCAATTGCACATCGCCCCGCCGCCGCGCGCGGTGCTGTCGCTGGCGCTGATCCTCGGTCTGATGGCCATCGTGCGTTGCGGTCAGAGCGTGATCGTCAAAGCCATGAGCGTGCTGGTCTATCCGTTCGTCGCCGCGCTGCTGTTGCTTGGCTTCAGCCTGATTCCGAACTGGAACGGCGCATTCTTCGCCAGTGCCCAAGAACCGATGGAAATGTCGGTGCTCCTCAAGACCCTATGGCTGGCGATCCCGGTGATGGTGTTCTCGTTCAACCATTCGCCGATCATTTCCGCCTTCGCCGTCGAGCAGAAACAACGCTACGGCGAGCAGGCCGAACGCAAGAGCAGCGGCATTCTCGCCATGGCCCACGGCATGATGGTGGTGACGGTGATGTTCTTCTGCTTCAGCTGCGTGCTGGCGCTGTCGCCGGCGGATCTGGCAGCGGCCAAGGCGCAGAACATTTCGATACTGTCGTACCTGGCCAACCACTTCCAGACCCCGGTCATCGCTTACGCCGCGCCGCTGATTGCGCTGGTGGCGATCACCAAATCCTTCCTCGGCCACTACATCGGCGCCAGCGAAGGCTTCCAGGGCATGATCGTCAAAAGCCTGCGCAGCCGTGGCCGGGTGATGTCGGCGAGCTGGCTGAACCGTGCGACTGCGCTGTTCATGATCCTCAGCTGCTGGGCCGTGGCGACCTTCAACCCGAGCATCCTCGGCATGATCGAAACCCTCGGCGGGCCGGTGATTGCCTGCCTGCTGTTCCTGATGCCGATGTACGCGATCCGCCGCGTGCCGGCCTTGCGCCAGTATTCGGGCCAGGTGTCCAACGTGTTCGTGGTGCTGATCGGCCTGATTGCACTGTCAGCGATCATCTACTCGGTTCTGCCCTGAAACGGGCCGCAAACGAAGAAGGCGAGCCATGGGCTCGCCTTCTTTTTGGCCGGTTTCATTGTTCGACAATATTCCCGGCATGTCCCTTGCTACATCGCTGAAGGAGACAGGACCACGGAAGGGCCGATGGTCAGGTTTGGCGAACCAACCCGATCAAGGCCGGTCAACAACTGCACGTTCAATCAGGCGGTGACGCATCATGGACAATCCTTTTCAGATCATTACCGATGCCTTCGCGCCGGACTATCAGATCAACCTGAGCATTCAGGGGCTCGACGGCAGCATCATGCTGACCCTCTCCAATGGCGGCCGGATCGTCGCCAAACGGATGATCAGCGCCGAACAGCGCAATGACCCCAAGCGCCTCAAACGCCTGGTGCAAAGCATTCAGTTCGGCATCGCCATCGAACAGGGCCACAGCGCCATGGCGATCCTCGATGCCATGACCCGCGGCGACGGAATCGCTCCACCACCGCGTCAGGCCAAACATCAGCCCCGGCCAACTGCCGGCCTTTAAAGCTCGCCCTTCTCCACTTCAGGATGTTCACTGGAACCCGTGCCGATCTTGCGGTGCGGGTTCTCGATTTTCACCGAAGGGAATTGCGATGAGGCGTAACGCACCACCAGGATCGAGAACGCCAGCAGCAGAATCCCGCCGCACAGGTAAATGATGCCCATGTCCGGCGGATTGTGGTGCGAGACGTTGGAGATCAGCAGGCGCGTCAGTGCGGTGATCGCCACGTAGATCAGGAAGCGCACCGGCATGTGGTTGGTCTTGAAATAAATCCCGACCATCGCCCCCAGTTCCAGATAGATGAACAGCAACAGAATGTCATCGATCTTGATGTGCCCTTCCTCGAGCATCCCGAGAAATTCCATCACCGCCGCCCACGCGGTCACCGCACCAATGGCGAACAGCGCCAGGTAGTGGAAGGTCTCGACGAACAGGTTGCCCAGGGACTCGGCCAGTTGGTGCACGTTTTGCCGCAGTTTCTCGGCCCAGTTGATTTTCACGATGAAGGTTCCTTAGCCCGGTTCGAGCGGATGTTGCTTGCTGGACGTGACGGTTATTGCACACGTACGCAGATGCATGCAGAAAAGAGGCCACGACATCATGGCGAGCCGCCGCGAAACCCGCGCCGTGGCGTTTGGTCGCACCTGTGCGTAACCGTCAGGCTGACAAAATCCGAATCCGGTCTACATTGAAAAGCCACTACCCAAAGCGCAGGGATTCGCTTATCCTTTTCGCTGTATATAGATACAGTAGTCGCAAAGACAACTTAATGTGAAGGCATGTGAGGTGGTGAATGGCCGTCGAAGTGGTATACCGCAGCAGCCGAGATCTGGAGCGCTTGTTCATGGATAAAGCCGAAGCTGACCGTCATGACAAAATGCTCGAACTGGCCGAACTGTTGGCCGAGGTGCTGGAAAAAGCCGTTCCTTCGTTGAGCGAGCAGCAAGTGGAAGAAGTCGGGATCTTCATGGCGAAGAACCGCGATGTGTTCGCCCGGGCGTTCAAGAGCCAGCCTGACGCACTGTCGGAGCTGATCAACGCACCGGCGGCACCGGTTGTGGCAACCGAGCCAGCAGACGTGGCTGAACCGGCAGAAGCGCCAGCCAAACCTGCCAAGGCGGCAAAGGCTGCGAAGTAATCGGCACCTGAATTGGAGCCTCTGAATTGAATAGCCCCTGAGTTGAAAGACTCAGGGGCTTTTTCATGCCCGGACAAATCTCAGCGGTACAAAACCTTTTCCGCCAACTCGTCCGCCACCCGCGCGGGTGAACGTTTTTCCGCCTGGGCGTGGGCGAAGACTTCTGTCAGGCGCGAACTGATCTTCGACAGGTGCGCGGTAATGGTCGTCAGTTCTTCGCCCCGATGCTTGAGGGAAACGTAGATCAGCCCGCCAGCATTGATCACGTAATCCGGCGCGTACAGGATGCCGCGCCGTTCCAGTTGATCGGCGACGTCCAGATGCGTCAGCTGATTGTTGGCCGAACCCGCCACTGCCGAGCAGCGCAACTGGGTGACCGAATGACTGTTGAGCACCCCGCCGAGGCCGCACGGCGCGAGGATGTCGCACGGCGTACTGAGCAATGCGTCGTTGGCAATCGGATGGGCGTTGAGCTGTTCCATCGCCAGTTGCACCTTGCCGTGGTCGATGTCGCTGACCAACAGCTCGGCACCGGCGGCATGCAGTTGTTCGGCCAGTGCGTAACCGACATTACCCAGCCCCTGAATCGCCACGCGCAAGCCTTCGAGATTGTCGCTGCCCAGGCGCGCCATGGCCGTGGCGCGAATTCCGGTGAACACGCCCATCGCCGCATGCGGCGCCGGGTCGCCGGCCGAGGTGGTGCTGGTGACATGCTGGGTCTGCTGGGCGATGCAATCCATG
This sequence comes from Pseudomonas sp. B21-021, assembly GCF_024749205.1. Lineage (NCBI taxonomy): Bacteria > Pseudomonadati > Pseudomonadota > Gammaproteobacteria > Pseudomonadales > Pseudomonadaceae > Pseudomonas > Pseudomonas sp. B21-021. Next base: position 1,097,830 of record NZ_CP087192.1, on the reverse strand, counting down.
TCCGCCACTGAGGTGCCGCTGTCGATGGCAGTGATGTAGCGCCCGTCGAGTTGGTCGATGCAACGGCCGAAGGCTTCGAACAGCGCGCCACGATTTTCCACATGGGCCGGCCGCACGATCACGGCGACACCGCCGCCCTGGGCGAGGCCGGCCAGCGCGGCCTTGTAGCTCATGCCCTGGGCCAGGCGTATGGCGTCCTCGACTGCGGATTCGTCGTTCGGGTAGGCAAGATAACGACACCCGCCCAGGGCTGGCCCCAGGCGACTGTTATGGATGGCAATGACCGCCTTCAATCCGGACACCGGATCAACGCTAAGGTGCAGCGATTCCAGGCGAGTGCTTTGCATGAGAGCGAACATCGGCAGGCTCCCGAATCACTTCTGGTAGACGCCAGTATAGGCTTGCGCCTGAAAATTGCTGAAGCGCGCCGGAATAAGCGCCGCCACCGATCGGAGGGTTGTGGCATAACCCGGTGGCAGAGCGGCCCGGTACTGGACGAATGGCAAAGACGGGGCTAAAACGAGGCATGCCCCGGAGATTTAGATGAGTCCGCGCCAACGCTTCTTCGATTGTCTGCACCGTTCACCGCCCGCGCTGTTCGAAGCCGCGTTGTGGATGGCCGCCGAACATGACAAACAAGCCGACCCCGAAGCGCTGTTGCAGGAATTCAAGGAACTGCAGCAGCGGGTCAGCTATGGCTTGCCGTTGCTGCCGGTCAGCGAGCTGGCGCAACCGCTGCTGCGACGGATGACCGACCTCGGTTTTGCCCAGGATGATTTCGTACCGCTGCGCCCGCAGGCTGCAATGGTGCACAAAGTCATGCAGACCAAACGCGGCCAGCCGCTGGCGCTGGCACTGATCGCTCTGGAACTGGCCCGTGGCCTGGAGATCCCGCTGGTTGGCGTGAACTTCCCCGGGCATTTCCTGCTGAAGGTTCCCGGGGCTGATCACCTGCTCGATCCGTGCGGCGGGCGGCGTCTGTATCCGAACGATTGCCGCGAACTGCTGCATCGCCAGTACGGCCATCAGATGAAACTCAACGCCGACCACCTGCTGACTGCCGAACCGGTGCAGATGCTTCAGCGTCTGTCACGCAACCTGCGCCAGCTGCACCTGACCCACGACGACTTCATCGCGGCGCTGATCGATGCCGAGCGCGTGCTCGAGCTGGGCAACGCCAGCGCCGCCGACTATCTGGCCCGGGCCAGTCTGTACCAGCGCCTCGATTGCCCGAACGCCGAGCGTTTCGATCTGGAGCACGCGCTATTGCTCAGTGACGACCCGATTCAGCGACTTCGCCTGACGGAACGGCTGGGGCATCTGCCGCCGAACGCGGTTGTCCACTGAACAGCGCAGCGGCTGGCGAACGCACCTGAATAATCAGCAACGCCGCAATCACCGCCGGAATCGCGCAGAAGAAGAAAATCTGCTCCACCGGAATGTGCATCGCCAGCAACAGGCTGCCGAACAGCGGCCCGAGAATCGAGCCGAACCGCCCTACTCCCAATGCCCAGCCGGTGCCGGTGGCACGCACATGCGCCGGATAGAAATTGCTGGCGAACGCATTGAGCGTCAGTTGCCCGCCAATGATGCAGAAGCCCGCCGCAAACACACAGGCCACCAGATAGCGCGGGTTGTCGTGATTCAGGCCCAGCAGGATCGTGCACACCGCCGCGCCAGCCAGCACGCCGGACAGCAGCCGCACCTTGCTTTTCAACCGGTCGGCGAACCACGCCATGCAGATTGCGCCGAGCGTGCCGGCGAACAGGAACATCGACGTCACCAGGTTCGCTTCGTTGAGTTTCAGGCCACTTTCCAGCAGCAGCGACGGCAGCCAGCTGATCATGAAATACAGCAGGATCAGGCTGACGAAAAACGTCGCCCAGATCAGCAAGGTCGGGCGTGCGTAACCGTTGCGGAACAACTCCACCACGGTCAGTTTGCTGCCCTGCTCGCGTTCGTTCTGTTCGACCGAGGCGGCCGGCGGTTGCCAGTCCGGCAGCATCCGCGCGGTGACTTTGCGCAGGCGTGCATAGGGCGGCGCGTCACGCAGCAGTCGTGGCAAGGATTCCGGCAGCATCCACCAGAGAAACGGGAACAGCAGCAACGGCGTGACACCGCCCGCGAGGAACACCGCTTGCCAACCGAAACGGTCGATGAAACCCGCCGCGACAAAACCACCCGCCGCACCGCCGAACGAGAAGCCGCAGGCCGCCAGCGTCACCATCAACGTGCGCAGGCGCGGTGGTGAATATTCCGACATCAACGCCATGGCGCTGGGCATCGCGCCGCCCATGCCGATGCCGCAGATGAAGCGCGCGATCATCAGGGTATTCAGGGAATCGGCGAACACCATCAGCACGGTGAGGCTGGCGTAGATCAGCACGCAGGCGAGCAGAATCCGTCGAACGCCGAAGCGGTCGGCCAGCGGGGTGACAGCGAGCGAGCCAAGCGTCAGACCCAACAGGTTGGCGCTGAACACCGGGCCGAACGCGGATTTCTCCAGGCCCCAGTCCTGCGCCAGCGCCGGCACCACGTAACCGAGCACCTGGGCGTCATAGCCGTCGGTGACCAGCAGCAAGGCGAGAAGAATCAGGAGCAACCACTGAAAGCGGGACACAGGACGGGCGTCGAGTGCCGCCCGAAAGCTGGCAATCTGGTTGTGCATCGCAAGGTACCTGTTTTGTTTTTATGATTTTTTGCGGGTAACCGGAATGGCTCCCGTGCGCTGCACGGGAGCCATCAAATGCTACTTCGGGGTATCCGGCTGATTCGCCGGATGCGCCGCAATGAACGCCGGATGTTCAGCAGCCAACGCGGCCACCCGACGAATCCGTGGAAACGCCTCCAGCGAAACGTTGAACCGCTCGGCCGCGTACAACTGCGGAATCAGGTACACGTCCGCCACGCACGGCCACTCGCCGAAACAGAAGCCGCTGTCGCCGATCAACTGCTCCACCGTCGTCAGCCCCTGACTGATCCAGTGACCGATCCACTCGTTGACTTGCGGCTCGTCATGCCCCAACCCGCGCAAGCGGTTGAGCACACTGACGTTATGCAGCGGGTGCACATCGCAGCCGATCACCGCCGCCACGCCGCGCACCTGTGCACGGGCAACGAGGTCTTCGGGCAGCAGCGGCACCTGTGGATAACGTTCCTCCAGGTACTCGATGATCGCCGGCGACTGAATCAGCAACTTGTCGTCATCAGTGCGCAAGGCCGGCACCCGGCCCTGAGGATTGATCGCCAGATACGCCGGTTGCCGATGCTCGCCGCCCGGCGGTGCGATCAAATTGACCGGCAACGCCTGGTAGTCGAGGCCCTTGAGGGCCAGCGCGATCCGCACCCGGTACGACGAGGTGGAGCGGTAATAGGTATAGAGATCCATGAGCCGCTCCTGTCAGCGCGCCGCCAGCACGGTGCCACGGCATTCGCCGAAGCCGATCGAGGCAAAACCTTCGCGGGCGCAGCGGGCGCGCAGGATGATTTCGTCGCCGTCTTCAAGGAATTTGCGCACTTCACCGGACGCCAGTTCGATCGGCTTTTTACCGCCCTCGGTGATTTCCAGCAGGCTGCCGAACTGACCGTTTTCAGGGCCGGACAAAGTGCCCGAACCGAACAGGTCACCAGCCTGCAACTGGCAGCCGTTGACGCTGTGGTGCGCGACCATTTGCGCAACGGTCCAGTACATGTAGCGGGTGTTGCTCAGGGTCAGGCGATGGGCCGGCAGATTCTGTTCGCGCATTTTCTCGGTGAGCAGCAGCACTTCCAGCTCGATGTCGAAACCACCGCCATCCTGATCGCGCTTGTCGAGCAGGTACGGCAATGGCTGCGGATCACCTTCCGGGCGCGCTGGTTGCGCAGTGCGGAATGGCGCCAGCGCTTCGGCAGTCACCACCCATGGCGAAACACTGGTGATGAAGCTCTTGGACAGGAACGGGCCGAGCGGCTGGTATTCCCAGGCCTGGATATCACGGGCCGACCAGTCGTTGAGCAGGCAGAAACCGGCGATGTGTTCAGCGGCGTCACCAATGGCGATCGACTCGCCCATCTCGTTGCCCTGACCGATCCAGATCCCCAGTTCCAGCTCATAGTCCAAGCGCGCGCACGGGCCGAAGGTCGGCTCGGTCGCGCCGGCTGGCAAGGTCTGACCTTTCGGACGGCGCACGTCGGCACCGGAGGCGCGCACGGTAGACGCACGACCGTGGTAGCCGATCGGTACGTGTTTGTAGTTCGGCAGCAGCGGGTTGTCCGGACGGAACAGTTTGCCAACGTTCTGCGCGTGCTCGATGCCGACGTAGAAGTCGGTGTAATCGCTGATGCGCGCCGGCAGGTGCAGCTGGCAATCGGCGGCCAGTGGCAGCAGTTTCGCGCCTTGGGCTTCGATGTTGCCGCGGTGAGTGCTGCCTTCGCTGAACAGTTCCAGCAGACGCTCGCGCAGGGCAACGCGGGCGTCGCGACCGAGCTCGAAGAAGGCGTTCAACTGACCGCCGCGCATGGCCTCGACAGCACCGCGCGCAACGCCGTCGAACAGACCAGCCTCCAGCGCCACTTGCAGATCGAAGATGTGCTCGCCAATCGCCACGCCCGCGCGCGGTGCCGAGCCGTCGATGCTGAACACACCCAGCGGCAGGTTCTGCAGCGGGAATTCGGTGTGGCCGTTGGCCGAAGCGACCCAACTGCGGGTGATGGAATTCTGAGTCATGGGTTATCTCCGGGTCGGGTCGAACGTGGCGGGCAGCGTGGCCCAGCAGGCGTCATAAGTGGATTGCAGTTGCGGGCAGTCGAGGGCAAAGCGGCTTGGGCGCAGCACCTGGCTGGTCTCGAACATGAAGGCCATGGTGTTGTCGATCTTCGCCGGTTTCAGGTCCGCATTGATGGCTTTGGTGCAGGTCTCGCCGTCCGGGCCGTGGGCGCTCATGCAGCTGTGCAGGGATGCACCGCCGGGCACGAAACCTTCAGCCTTGGCGTCGTATTCGCCCTGGATCAGGCCCATGAATTCGTTCATCAGGTTGCGGTGGAACCACGGCGGACGGAAGGTGTTCTCCGCCACCATCCAGCGCGGCGGGAAGATCACGAAGTCGAGGTTGGCCAGACCGTGGACGCTGGTCGGCGAGGTCAGCACGGTGAAGATCGACGGATCCGGGTGATCGAAACTGACGGTGCCGATGGTGTTGAAGCGGCGCAGGTCATATTTGTACGGCACGTTGTTGCCATGCCAGGCGACCACGTTCAGCGGCGAGTGATTGAGCTCGGTACCCCACAACTGGCCGAGGAATTTCTGCACCAGGGTGGTCGGTTGTTGCAGGTTTTCGTACGCGGCGACCGGGGTCAGGAAATCCCGTGGATTGGCCAGACCGTTGCTGCCGATCGGCCCCAGATCCGGCAGGCGCAGCGGCGCGCCATGGTTCTCGGCGACATAGCCGCGAGCCTGCGGATCGAGCAATTCGACGCGGAATTTCAAACCCCGTGGCAGCACGGCGATTTCCAGCGGCGCCACTTCCAGCACACCCAGTTCGGTGGCGATGCGCAGGCGCCCGAGTTGCGGCACCAGCAGCAGCTCGCCGTCGGCGTTGAAGAACACGCGCTCCATCGAACGGTTGGCGCCATAGTGATAGATGCTGATGCCGGCCGGTTTTTCGGCAGCGGAATTGGCCGCCATGCTCACCAGACCGTCGATGAAATCGGTCGGTTCGGCCGGGATCTCCAGCGGGTTCCAGCGCAGGCGATTGGGGGTGACTTCACCCAACGGGCCGCCCGCCAGTTGCCGCTCGAGTTTGACGAATGCCGGGTGATTGGCCGACGGCTGGATCCGGTACATCCACGTACGCCGCGCTTCACTGCGGGTCATGGTGAACGCGGTGCCGGAGAACAGTTCGGTGTACAGACCGTAAGGGGCTTTCTGCGGGGAGTTCTGGCCGACGGGCAGTGCGCCGAGCAACGCTTCGGAGCTGAATTCGTTGCCGAAACCGGACTGGTAAGCCAGGGCTGAATCGAGGTTCATGGAGCCTCCTGAACAGGGAGTCGGCATGGCCGGACGCTCTGGGTCGGAGGTCTTGGCACGCCGGGGTTATTTTTATCGTAATTCAATTACGCATAACGTAATTTGCTCGCTATCCAGCGTCAAGCTATAAAGACGCCCATTCGTTCCGGGACACGGCAGCACCATGGAAAAAACCAGCGACAGCAACGGCAAACAGAAAGTCCGCTCCGCCGAAGTCGGCACCGACATCCTCAAGGCCCTGGCCGAGTTGTCGCCGTCCACTTCGCTGTCGCGTCTGGCCGAACATGTGCAGATGCCGGCGAGCAAGGTTCACCGTTATCTGCAGGCCTTGATCGCCAGCGGTTTTGCCGAACAGAACACCGCCACCAATCACTACGGTCTCGGCCGTGAAGCGCTGCGCGTGGGCCTGGCCGCACTCAACAGTATGGACGTGCTGAAAGTCGCCGCCCTGCCGCTGGCCGAGTTGCGCGACGAACTCAACGAAACCTGTTTCCTCGCGGTATGGGGCAATCAGGGCGCGACCGTGGTGCACATCGAACCGGCGGTGCGCGCGGTGACGGTAGTGACGCAACTGGGCTCGGTATTACCGTTGCTCAGTTCCTCCACCGGCCTGGTCTTCGGCGCGTTCCTGCCGCATCGGGAAACCGATGAATTGCGCGAGCAGGAAATCGCCAGCGGCGGCCATCCGCTGGCAGACGAAAAAGCTTATGCGGCGTTGTGCGAACAGATCCGCGAACGCGGTCTGCATCATGTTCACGGCTTGCTGATGCCCGGCGTCGATGCCTTGTCGGCACCGGTGTTCAACGCTCTCGGGCAGGTCGCTGCGGTATTGACCATCGTCGGCCCGACCTCGCTGTTTCATGCCGACGAAAACGGCCCGGCGGCGCAGCGGTTGCTGGCGGCGACGCGGGCCGTGAGCTGGCGGATGGGGTTTGACGCCCGCTAGTCAGATGACTTCAGCCGGTTACAGCAACAACGTCTGGCTATCGCTGGCCGACTCTTCTTTCAGGATCTCCTCGAGCAGTTCCTGAAAACGCTCGTAGCCGAGACTCTGGCCAGTGGCCGAAGCCACCAGACCGACGACGGTGTTGGCGTCACCCAGAAGCTGGATCAGGGTCTTCTGAGCCTTGGTCGCTTCTTTCCCTCCGGGAACCAGAGAGGCCAGGTCCAGCAACGCATCCTTGAAATGGTTGAACGCTGTTTCCCGATCTCCGTACTTGTAAGCCTGGGCACCCTCGAGAACATTCCTGGTGATCTGCACCGCCGAAAGCGCCAGCCCCACCGGTGGAATAACCATGCTGACCACCGTTGCAGCCAGAACTGACGTGTCATAAACCAATTTCCCGATGATTTCACCAAGGCTGGTCGTTTGTGCGTCCACATCGGAAATAATCCGTTCTATGCGGGCGTTGTAACTCGCCCGCAACGACTGCACACGGCTGTTCATCTCAAGCACGGGCGGGCTTTCGGAGATGTTCTTGAACTCGATGTTATTGACGAAAGTCCCGATGATCGGCTGCTCGATGTATTTGACCCGTTCATAGAAATACTGGCCGAGAGCGTTTTCCCTGATCGACGCAAAGAGCTGATTCATCGGGCGGTAATGGATACCATCGGGTGCGTTGGGCGTGTAGAGAATCTCGGTGATTTTTCCGCCCTCTACCAATCTGAAAACGTAGACGCCTTCAATCAGGCAACGCTTCAAATGCAGTTTGAACACCGCACTGTATTGCACGTTGGTGACGGTTTCTCCATAAGGAGGAAACGATGGATCCGAGGCCTTGTCCAGCCCTGCGATCAAACGATTCAACTGTTCAGCCAACCCTGGGGACATCTCGCCGGAAAACTGGCTGGACAATACCGCCCGGTACATCTCGGCTTGCTGCGCTCTAAAATGTATTTCCCGCTTAAGCTCATAGTCTGGATGTTTATTGTTCAGATAAACCGAACGCAACATGGCAATGTACTTTTCTCCCGGGCGCAATGTTCGGGACCAGCTTGCCAATTGACGAATATCAAGATTGTGCAGCGTTGGATGACCTGCACTCACGCGAAAGCGCGGATAAATACCTGGCAGCTTGCCCTCCACTTCACGCACAGTGAACGGCGTCTCTTTGATAATGATCCGCGACAACGAAATTTCTTCACCCTGCTCCAGCTCGACAATAATCTCATCAGGATTGACTACGACGATTTCCCCGGATGCTTTCAGCAGGTCTTCTATTTTATTTTTTATGAGATCACGGCAAAAAGTCTCATAGGGAACGATGCCGGCTTCGCGAGCGTTGACGGTATAGAGGGCCTTCAACTCAGTGTTCAATCGAGCGTAACGCTGACGAAGATCGGCAGACGAGTTTCGATAGCCAACCGGCTGGACAAGACTCTCCTGGGCCAGGTCCCAGGACACTTGATAGAAAACCGCCTCTGCAAGAATCCCTTCGGGTGCCTCGGGCCATTCGTAGAAGTTTGCGCCTTTCCAGGCACTCGGAAGTTGCTGAAGCTGTTTCGCATACTTCGTCAATGCGCCCCTCTCCTGAGGATGCGCCTGGGACGTCAGATAGCTCACGCCCTCGTCAGTCCTGACCCAGCCGGCCACCTGAAACTCGAGCTCGCGAATATTGGGGAACGCGTACCAGTCCCGCCCGCCAGGCGAGCCTGGAGCGTACAAGGCGCAGGCGCCATAGGGATTGCTCTTTTGCTGGAAAGCCGTCAGGTCCCTGAAACCATATCGGTATCCCTTCAACACGAACGCCGATGCCGAAATGCTGCGGTCCCCCTGCAGGAAGCGCTCGACCATCTGCATGCTCGACTGATTGAGGTGTCCCTGCAAAGTCGCCGAGAACGCGCTGAAAGCAATGCGAGTTCCCAAGGCTCCCAACAATGCGATTTGCACGCCGTAATCATCAAAGGACTTTCGAAGCGCTTCGAAGTAATCCGATCGGATATCGACCCCGGACAACCAGTTTTCCACGCGTGCTTGAGTCAAGCCTGAAGGAATCTGACCTTCGAACTTCATTTCAGACCGGTGGTTCTGATCATGCAGACCGAACAATGCCAGCTCCAGTAACGAACGCTTATCCTCTTGAACCAGCGTGCGACCAGCCATTTGAATGCTGAAGCGGGAAACGACACTGACACTTTCCGGATCAATTCGAGCACCCAATGCGCTGTTCGTCCATTCCTGAACACGTGCGGATGCATAGGTCTTCAAGGATGCCGATTTGCCCAGCATTTGCCTGAGCTCCGCTTCCTGGCCAGCCATTTGCTGCATCAGGTATTCATACTTCTGTTGATTGTACGAGCTGGTGCCAGCGAGCCATTGCGGACGAACGCCGAGGGTATCTTTTAAATCGTTCATTGCGAGTTCCTTGCAGCATCAAAAACTAAATGACACAACGCCATTTATTCAATGCAACAAAACTAACGCTCAACAACCCCGACTAAAACAAGCGACCCGTTACTTCACATTTTGAATATTTAATAATTATCTCCGAGAAGAAACCGAACAAATAAATCATTCTCCCGCTGTAACGCCGCTATACATCCAGACCCAGTATCTTTGCACTGGCCACTGCTTGCGTTCTGCGCTCGACACCCAACTTTCCATGTATACGCCTGGCATGAGTCTTTACCGTATGTAAGGAAATAAACAGCTGATCTGCAATCTGTTGATTGGAATACCCTTTGGCAATCAGTCTCAAAACTTCCAGTTCTCGCTGACTGAGCAATGCGCCACCGCTCGAACTGACTGCACAAGGTGTCTCGGCAACCCCGTCAATCAGTTCGGGACGGCGCATTTTCAGTTCATGCAGCGCCTGATGCAGTCCATGCAGGCTGGCCATTTCACAACCCGCCTGCAAATGAGATCTGGCCAACAATTCGTCACCCAGCGCGAACGCGACCTCGGCCAATGCCAGGTGGAGGTCGGTTTCCAGAGAAAGCATTCTGCAATGCCGGGCGGTTTCCAGAAGCTGCTGGAGGCGCGCGATCGGGCAGTGAGCCTTGTGTAATTCAACCTCGGCCAGGATCAGCAAATACTCGATACGTGGAATCAGCTCCAGCGTCGCAGGTGGAGCCTGCAATGCACCGGGTCCCTGATAGTGTCGCAGCAGGCGGGTCATCGCCTCGCAAACCAGTTCGTTACGTCCTTGCTGCAGCCAGAAAAGGCTGCTGGCGTGCAACAAGGCACCGCGATAGACCGTGTCCGGAATCTGCCGCAGTTGCATCAGCCGCTCGGCATCGCGCAGGCACACGAAAGCCTGTTCGTAATCCGCCTGGTTGGCGGCCAATTGCGCCAGTCCGATGAAGCCATACAGCACGCGCTTGTCATGATTGCGTTTGCAGTCCTCCAGGCCGGCCTGGAAAAACCCTGCGGCGCGGGCGTCCAACCCCTGACTCAAAGCCAGCCGCCCTCGGCGTAACGCGATTCTTCCCATCAACGGTGTCGGCCGATTCGATTGCTTGCCAAGCAAATCGTGGACATTGGCCAGAAGGCTTTCAGCCCGGGACGCTGTGCCGCGCTGCTCCAGCAATTGCGCATGATCGAGCTCAAGCAGTGCCTCGAACACCAGCGAACCTTGCGCGCGTGCCAGACACAGCGCCTGGCGGTTACAGGCATGCGCAACGTCGAGTTCGCCTCTTAAAAGTGCTTGCTGGGTCAATCCGGACAAACACATTGCCCGAGCGATCCAGCTGTCCGCATCCAGTACTTCCAATGCTTGAGAGAAGTGCTCTTGGGCAGCCCCCATCCGCCCCTCGAGATGCGCGAGCCAACCGCTCAACGCCTGCCAGCGTGCAATCAGCTGACACTCACCCTGTGCAGAGGATTGCGGCAGGAAACACGAAAGACGCGCAATGCATTGCCCCGCCTGTTCAAAGCGACCGGCAAACAGCAACGCCGCCGTCATCAGTCCGACCAGCTGTGGCGAACTCATTGTCAGCTCACCGCCGCGGATTTCATGCAGCCGTAACAACAGCACCACCGTTTGCTCTTCGAACAGATGCTCGAAGCTGAAGTGCTGCAACAGACTGATGGCCGCCTCATGTTCTTCGGCCAGGAGAGCCTGTTCAAAAGCCGAGCGCCAGTCATTCGCGGCAGCGAACCACTGGCATGCCCGACGATGCCAGGAACGCCCCGATGGCCACTGCTCTTCGCGAATGACGTGCGACAGTGACGGGCAAACCTGCAGCCAGTCGGCCGAATCGTTCCAGGGCTCGATAAAGCAGCCGAGTACTTGCAGCGTGCGCAAGTACTGCGCGCCCTCTCCGGCACCAAACAGGTGTTCACAGAGCTCGGCATTGAACCGCGGCAAATGCGCCAGCACACGCCAGGCCTCGGCGAGTTCCGGGCTAAGACCACTGAAGAGTTCGTGTTGCAGGTAGTCCAGCAAGGTGTCCATGCGTTGCTGCGGCAAGGTCTTTTGCGACCAGTCGCATTTTTGCATCAACAGCATCCGCACCCCGGCGCACCAGCCGCCGCTGCGCTGGAAGATGCGCCCCGCCACGCTGTCGGCCTGGGCGGGAGGCAAGTGTCGCAACGCTTGTGCGATTTCGTCCAGGGTCAGCGCCAACGCCGCCCCTTCACATTCGTACAGGGCATCATCGAGCAACAAGCGGGGCCAGTTGCAGGACGGACGACGCCGCGTGCCGATCCACCACGTCAGGGCCGGACTGCTGACCGCCAGCATCCGGTCGAGAAAGGCATCCAGTGCAGGCTCCGGATATCGGCAGTAATCATCGATCAGCACCCACGTTGTCGAAGTACGCCGCGCCAGTTCATACAGCAGTGATGTCTCGTCTGCGCCTGTCAGTCCCATAGTGCGCGCCAGCCGTTCGCAAAATTCGCCAACGCTCAAGGACGAGCCCGCCAGCGGCAACCAACACAGCGTGCAATTGACGGGCGCCTGAAGCAGGCATTCGGTGAGCAGCGCGGTCTTGCCGCTGCCGGCCGGTGCGCAGACCAGTTTGACCCGCGCCGCTGACTCCAGCAGAGCCCCGCAAAGACGCGGACGCGCAAGGTGATGGGAAGACAGTCTCGGGAGAAAACCCGCTCGATCCGGAGCGTGGGTCATGGCGGTCATCGGGTACGCCTTTTTATCGTTGTACGCTCACCCTAGCCCTCTCCCCGGCGCTTGTTGACGAGTATTCAGTACGCTGATTGGCGCCCATAAAAAAGGCGACCGTACGGTCGCCTTTTGCCTTGCCCATGTATCGAAACCCTTACCGTACGCCCTCGGCGCGCAGGGCCGACGGGGTGTAGTCGGCGGCCTTGGCTTCGAAGCCGAATTCGAAGCTGTGCTTCTCTTCGTTCTTCATCCCTAGGGCAATGTAGCGGCCGGCGATGATGTCGTAGAGCGCTTCGAGGGTGTAGGCCTGGGCCTGGTGATCGTAGTAGTACTGAGCGTGCCCTTCGGCCACTCGCCACAGTTGCCCGCGACCGTCGTAGTGATCGGCCAGCGCCACTTGCCAGCTGTCCTCGTCGATGTACATGTGGCGCTTGGCGTAGATGTGCCGCTCGTTCGGTTTCACCGTGCCGACCACTTCCCAGACCCGGTGCAGTTCATAGCGGGTCAGGTCCTGGTTGATGTGTCCGGCCTTGACGATGTCGTCGTACTTGAGGCTTGGCGAATCGAGTTTGTAGCTGTTGTACGGAATGTACATTTCCTTCTTGCCGATCAGTTTCCAGTCGTAGCGGTCCGGCGCGCCGGAGAACATGTCGAAGTTGTCCGAGGTGCGCAGGCCGTCGGCAGCGGTGCCCGGCCCGTCATAGGCGACCTGCGGCGCACGCCGCACCCGGCGCTGCCCGGCGTTGTAGATCCATGCCAGGCGAGGTTCCTTCACCTGATCGAGGGTCTCGTGCACCAGCAGCACGTTACCGGCCAGACGCGCCGGCGCTGTCACCGACTGTTTGAAGAAAGTCAGAACGTTGGCGGCTTTTTCCGGATCGAGATCCTTCATCAGTTGCGGCACGGCGATCTCTTCTTCAAAGCGGATCGGCGTGTAGCTGCCATTGGTTTGCGGGGTAACCTGCGTGATGATCCGCCGCAGGTTGCCGCCGTGATAACGGGTGATGTGGTTCCACAACACCTCGACCCCGTTCTTGGGAATCGGGAACGCGTAGTAGCGATTGCCGGTGAAGTTGGCCAGACCGTTACCGTCGTTGATCGTGGTGACGTTGAGCGCGCTGCGCTTGGCCGACTCGTAGATTTCCGGCGGCACGGCTACGGTGCGATGGGTCGGGTAGACCGGAATCTTGTAGGTTTCAGGGTAGCGCTTGAACATCGCGACCTGACCGTCGGACAGCTTGTCCTTGTACTTGTCGACGTTGGCGGCGGTGATGGTGAACAGCGGTTTTTCGCTGGCGAACGGGTCAGCCAGGAAGCCCTTGCTGTCGACCGCACCGGCGTTTTTCGGGATACCGCCGGTCCAGGCCGGAATCGAGCCGTCGGCGTTGCCGGCCTTCTCGGCGCCCAGCGGCGTCAGGCTGGTGCCGAGCTTGTTGGCTTCGTCCGGCGACACCGCCGCGATCACGTTGGCGGCCAGCAGGCTCAGGGCCAGGACACCGCATTGCAGAATCATCTTGCGCATTGCATTCATCCTTCTCGGGCAGATCAGAAGTTCACACCGAAGCTCAGGGCCACGAAGTCACGGTCTTCGAGGGTGTTGTAGTCACCACCGAAAAAATCGGTGTAACTCAGGCTCGCGGTATAGGTGTTGCGGTAGTCGGCATCGACCCCGACGCTGACAGCCTTGGCGCCTTCGTTGAACAGACCGTTAGGGCCATAACCGGCGACGTCGTGGGACCAGGACAGGTTGGGCTTGAGGTTGATCCCGCCGATCACGTTGGCGTAATCGAGGATCGCCCGGGCGCGATAGCCCCAAGAGGTGGAGGTGACGAAACCGTCGGTGTCACCGCCGAAACCGTACTGGCCGTAGACCGAGTCACGGCCGTAACGCAGTTTGCTGCGCGACTCCAGGCCACCGACCCGCACCACCGCCGCTTCGCCGACCAGGGTCAGACGCTGAGCGCCCCAGACCTGATCGAAAAAGTGCGTCAGCGTGCTCTGGATCTGCGTCACTTCCTTGCGCCGGTAGCCCTTGTTGTCGGCACCCGGCGAGGTAACCAGCGGCGACGCGGCACCACCGGCAATCGGATTGAGCAGGGCCAGAGTCAAGTCGTTGGTGTTGACCTGCACCGGCGCGTTGGGCCGGTAGCTGATCTCGCCGGTCCAGGCGGTGCCGGTCGGCAGTGTGGTGGAGAAACTCGCGCCGTACAGGCGGATGTCTTCCGGGTATTCGAGGTAGTACTGACCGCGCCCGAGCATCACGCTTTGCGCCAGCCCCGAACCGCTGCCGGGCGCCAGCCGGTTGGCGATCCCGACCATGCCCGGCAGCGCCGCGAGGGTCGACAGCCCGGCGGTGCTGGTGCCAACCGTCGGCGTGCGGCTGTGATAGTTCATGAAGTAGAGGCCGTACTCGGTGTCATCGCCGAGCCAGCGCAACGCCGTGCCCCATTGCCCGGAATCCCGCGCATCGCGGTCGCCGCCACGGGGCACGATCACGCCTTCGCGGGTGACCTGGATCGGCTGGCCAAAGGCTGCAGCCAGCGGCGCCAACGGGGCGATCGCCGGGCTACCGACGGTGTAGCCGTTGTTGCAACCGTCCGCCGCCACGTCGACACCGAAGAAGGTGCCGCAGTTGTCGAGGACGGTCTGATCCCATTCCAGTTGATAGAAGCCCTCGACCGTCAGTTGATCGGTCAACCCCTGAGAGGCGAACAGCATGTTCACCGGAATCAGCCCTTCCTTGATCTCCGCACCTGGCCGGCGGAACGCCGAGACGTCGATCGGGTTGATGCTGTTGATCGAGTTGCCGATGAAGGTGCTTTCGCCCCAGCTCACCACCTGCTTGCCGGCACGCACGGTGCCCGGCAGATCGGCGATGGAATAGTTGTGATAGACGAACGCATCGAGAATCTGCGCGCCCGAAGACTTCGCGCCCTCCTTGCGGCCCTTGTCGCTGATCTGTTTGAACTCGCGGTCTTCGTCCTTGAGTTCGAAGTCGTACCAGTACTTGCCGCGCACGAACACACCGGTGTCGCCGTACTTCAGTTCGAGGTCGTGGATGCCCTTGAAGATCTTGGAAAAGGTCTCGCCCTTCTTGAAGTTCAAACGCCCGTCATCACCGGTGGAAGACTGGCCGGTCCCGCCGTTGACCGTACCCACCAGCGACTTGTCGGCATCGCGCATGCCCCAGCTCGCACCCACCGACAGCGACGAATCGAAGGTGCCTTCGATTTCCCCGATATTGAAAGCGACCGCGTGCGCCTGGGCACAGCAACCCAAGGCCACCGCAGCGGCGAGCGCGTGCGGTGTGAAGATGGCGCGCATTGTTGTTTTTGTCATGCGTCTTCCCCGGTGAGTGACAGAAGGCCTCACCCTACTGCCGCCACACGGGGACGATAAGCGCACCAAGGAGGTATTCACGCTGTCGCTCGAAAGGATGAATCCCCGCCTGCGACAAGGCTTTGCGCCCGCCATGAACAGGCTGGATGCACCACTATCAACGCAACGGATAATGACGACTGCGGTGCGCCCCACTGTTACATGCTCCGTAACAGTGCATGTCCGGAATCGCTATTTTTCCCTGAGGCGCCAGCCCTTATTCTGAGCGGGCTTTCACGGCAGACCGCCAGCAAGCACGAAGTCCGCGACCGAGTCGTCGGCAACCGATTTCTGATGGACCGAAGCGTTTTCGATCCCTCGCCCCGGTGTTCACTGACGTTGATTTGTAGCTCCTTGATCCAACGTCTTACCTTGGCCGCTGCGTTTGCAGCGGCCTTTTTTATGCCTGCGAAAAAGATCACATCGTTCACTTATGGAAGATTCCGAATAGCTCGTCAGATATTTCCATTTTAAAACGGGAAATACCCACTCTTTTTAATACCCGCTCAAATTTCATACAGATTAATTCGCCATCAACTACAGCCTAATCAGAATCAGGCCAACACATCTTGCTGTAACTTGATTCCATGCAAACGCTTGTCGGCGCTACGACTTTTTGCCGGCTTATTACAAACCTGCTTATTCAAAAGGATATGGATATGGCAACCCCTCCATCAGGAAGATTGGAAATAGGCATTAACGACGCCGTCCATATACGAGGCATTGCACCACGCGACACATTCATTATGCCGCCATCCCATTCGCCCAGAATTCCTCACGGCAGCGGGATGTTTGGCCATGGGCATGGCATGCAAATGACCGCCCACTCCGCTCATATGATCGCACACGCCATGCAATCAAATATCAGTGTTCTGGAGAGTGAATATCAAACCCGTACGACTCAATTACCACAAACAATTGAACATGAATTAGCGACGATTCGGCAGGAGGGCTCCAATCATTATCTACCTCCCACGCAAGCGGTTATTCGCGAACTGGACATTCGCAACAGATTGATAGCGCGCAAGACGGTAGTACTTCAGCAACAAAGCGCCATCGCTAACCAGTTCTTCGGCAGTGACCCTGCCAATAAAACGCTGCCCGAATTTATCCAAAAGGCTTCGCAGATGGAGCCGCAGATCAAGCCCTATGGCATAGCCATACAAGCTTGGACCGTTTCGTACCGCGCGGCTCATGAAGTGAGGCTGCTGTCCCAGACCATCGACATTCTGAGTCGACAGAACACCAACTATTACACCTGGCTTGCCGCCTCCCAAGCCAACGACCGGGAGCTGGCCAGGCAAACAGCCGAACGAGCCCGAATCGCTGCTGAACAACACCGTCAGCGAGCACTCGCAGAGGCGGCACGGCAGCAAAAGGTGCAAAAGGAAATCCAGGCCCGTGAAGAGGCGCGCCTTGCAGCGCTGGCTGAGGTGCAACGGCTTGCCGCCGAGCAGGCGCGAATCGCCGCCGAAGCCATCGCACAGCAGATGGCTGCCGAGCAGGCACGTCTGCAAGCGAAAAACGCCCCGAACGGACAATCCCCCGTCGTTGCCAATGCCGGATCAATGGCCGCATTCGGCCCCACCTTCAGCGGGCCGCTTGGCGTCTTTGGCAACAACCCGGCAACTACGCTGGCACTCAGAACATCGCTGCGAACGGCGGTGTCCCTGGCGCTGACGGGTATATACACAGCGGCTGCGCCGGTAATTGTCGGGTTCGCCGCTTTGCTTGCACCCTCGAGACTGGGCAACGGCGATCTTTACTCTGCCAGCGTTCCACTGTCAGACCTGGCACCCGACTTGAGCAGCGATGAGCTGTATCAGTCAGCCGCCATTGGAGGAGATGTCGATCTGCCGGTCAGGCTCGGTTCATCGACGATGGGCGACAAAATCGAGTTCGTTGTAGTCACCACGGACGGTCTGACTGTCCCCGCCAATGTACCCGTCAGGGCCGCACACTTCGACGCTCGCACAAACACCTACGTTTCCACTGCCAGCGACACCAACGGCCCCACGCTGACCTGGACGCCATTGGTAGATCAGCTGAATCCCTCGACGGACTTGCCGCAGGCCGATTCGGAACTGCCGATTTACGACGGTGCTGAAGTAGTTCCTGGAGAGGGGCGGATCGACCCGTTTCCTGAACTGGATCGGTATGAGTTGGGTGGGTTTATCACGGTCTTTCCGATTGAGTCGGGGATACCGCCTCTGTATGTGGTTTTCAGCAGTCCTTATGACGGAGGCGTCGAAGATGGCGAGCACAGTGGCCGCGCATTCAACCCCAAAGAAATCGGCGGCTCAATTCTTGATTTGGCATGGACACCTGTAACTGCAACATCAGAAGGAGCAACTATCGTGAAACTGCACATATCCAGATTTCCTGAATCGGCCGCCAATAAGGTAATGCTTGACCGCCTGGAAAAAATCATCAGCGGAGAGCTTGAAATAACGGACACAGACAAGCGCTTCTATACTCACGAGTTAAGGGAGCTGGAAAGATTCAGGGCCTTGGGGTATGGCGATACCGAGCGGCCTGATCCAGATTCACCTGTTTGGAACAATGTGCACACAGCAACATTGGAAGACTTCAAATTGAAGGATGACGCTTCTCTGCTCTATACACCTGAAGCGCTGGCAGCAGACGCAGAACAAGCAGAACGCGCATACCAGCAGTTGTTGAAGGAGATGTGGAAATGAACACCGTCGAACAGATCGTAAAAAACGAGCCTCTGGATGACATCGTTGCGGTATTCGCGCTGATCAAAGCAAATCCACATCTGGACAGGATGATCAGACTCTACAACCGTGACATCCTCAAAGAGTATGGCGCACTCGAAAACGCCTACTCCCGCCTCTTCGCCGCCGGGGTACTTGCTCTCGGAGAGCACGGCCTGGCGATCAAAGGCCCGAACTGGTCCCCTCCAAAATTCATGATCGAAAACAGATACACCTGATCGGCAAATCGGCCACCAGGCTCTCACCTGGTGGCCACTTCAGGTTACAACGAATACTTCTGCAGATTCCCCATCATTTCCTTCAGCGCCTCGATGTTGTCCTTCGGATGCGCCGCACCTTCGAAATCACAGATCTGCTGCCAGTGCGCCGCGACGTCTTCCGGGGAAAACCCGACGCGAGGATCGAACCCGGCGCCCAGGCTGCGCTCCCAGCGTACCTTGCCCATCCAGCCGCCGCCGACTTCGAACAGGCCGGAAGTTTCCTGGCATTGTTCGCTGGCCAGGTACACCACCAGCGGGCTGACCAGCTCCGGTTTGAGTTGTTCGAACACTTGCGGCGGGATCAGGCCTTCGGTCATGCGGGTGCCGCCGGTGGGGGCGATGGCGTTGACCAGGATGTTGTTCTTGCGACCTTCAATGGCCAGGGTGCGGGTCAGGCCGTAGAGGCCGAGCTTGGCCATGCCGTAGTTGGACTGGCCGAAGTTGCCGTAGATGCCCGAGGTCGATGCGGTGAAGATCACTCGCCCGTAGTTTTGCTCACGCAGATGCGGCCATGCGGCACGGGTCACCTTGTAGGCGCCTTCGACGTGGACGCGGTAGACCAGATCCCAGTCGGCGTCTTCCATTTTATGGAAGGTCTTGTCGCGCAGGATCCCGGCGTTGTTCACCACCACGTCGACGTGGCCGAACACATCGAGCGCGTTCTGCACCAGTTTGTCGCCGTCGGTGACGGAATCATGGTTGGCCTCGGCGATGCCGCCGGCATCACGGATTTCCGCTACCACGCGATCAGCGGCCGAAGCGTTGGCGCCTTCGCCCTGGGTCGAGCCGCCGAGGTCGTTGACCAGCACTTTGGCGCCCTGTTTGGCGAACAGCAAAGCGTGAGCGCGTCCCAGGCCACCACCGGCTCCGGTGACGATCACGACTTTATCTTCGAAACGCACAGACTCATTCATCGGGGCAACTCCAGCAGGCCTGAGGGACAGTGTCCCGGAGTGTCAGGCACGACGCGTTCGGTCACAACGAACACGGCTGGGGCTGAATGGTGCGCGATAAGGCTGGGGGATGATGAAAACGTGCCGAGGCGCCAGGCGCCTGCGGCACGAATTCAGGAACACGCCACCTTGCGCGGCGGCAACACGAAGTGATCGCGAAACTCGAGGTAGTGCTTGAGCACCTGCACCGGCGCTTCGGTTTGCGGGTAGTGTCCGATGCCCGGCAACAGCACGGTGTCAGCGTCGGGAATCAGCGCGCGATAACGCTCGACCATGTGCGCGCCGGAAATCGGATCGACTTCGCCATCGATCACCCGCAGCGGCACCTCGCCGCGCTGCATCGCCGCGACCCAGCGATCACGCTGAACCCGGCGCTCGGGAATGTAGTGAATCAGCTTGTGCATGACCCGCGGCCCGCGATTGCATTCGATCAGGCTCCAGAAATCATCCATCTCGCTTTCGCTGGGCCGGGTGTCAGGGCCGAAGATCTGCCGGAAATTTTTCACCAGCGCATCGCGAGTAAACGCCCGGCCAATCATCCAGCCCAACGGGCTGAGCAGCAGTTTTTGCGTCAGCAACGGCCGATGGGTTTCCGGGAACAGACCACCGTTGAGGAACACGCAACTGGCGACCTCGCTCCGGTCTTCGTAATGCCGGGCCAGCAGTTCCTGGGCAACACTGTCGCCGTAGTCGTGGGCCAGAACGTGCACCGGTTGTTCGACCTGCAGATGCGCCAGCAAGGCCTGTTGCAGATCGGCCTGCTCCAGCAGGCTGTAGGTGTGATTCAGGGGTTTGGCCGAGTCGCCGAAGCCGAGCATGTCGCAGGCAATCACCCGGTAGCGCTGGGACAGCGGCTGCCACAGGTAATGCCAGTCCCAACTGGCCGTCGGGAAACCATGGATCAGCAGCAGCGGTTCTCCCTGCCCGGCCGTCCAGTAGCGGATCGGCTGACCACGGAAGACAAACGTCTGGCTGCGTTTGCGCCAGGCACTCAGAGGGATCTCGGCGAGAGGCATTAGAGTTTATACCCGGGGTCTTGTTTATCGAGTTTGCGCAGCAGCGCCGGCCAGGCCAGCGCGCCACCCATGCCTTGAGCACTTTTGGTGACGCCGGCGATCATCGCCTTGGCGCCCGCCAGAATCTGCGGTTCGATGGCGATCAGTTCGGCACCGCCAGTCTGCGCCATGACCTGGATGTCGCACGCACGCTGAAAGGTGAACATCATCAGGAACGTGTCGGCGATGGTGCCGCCACAGGTCAGCAGACCGTGGTTGTGCAGCATCAGAAAATTGCTGTCACCGAGATCCGCCTGCAACCGCGCTTTCTCTTCATGGTTGAGCGCCACACCTTCATAGGCGTGAAAGGCCAGGCTCGACAGCACGAACAGCGATTGCTGACTGATCGGCAACACGCCCTGCTTCTGCGCCGAAACCGCGACACCGGAGGCGGTGTGGGTGTGCAGCACGCAGGCCACATCGTGCCGCACTTCATGCACGGCGCTGTGGATGGTGTAGCCGGCGGGATTGATTTCGTATGGGCTGTCCATGAGTTTGTTGCCGGCCTGGTCGACCTTCACCAGACTCGAGGCGGTGATCTCATGGAACATCAGGCCGAACGGGTTGATCAGGAAATCTTCGGTGCCGGGCACCTTGGCGGAAATGTGGGTAAAGATCAGATCGTCCCAGCCATGCAGCGCGACCAGACGATAACAGGCGGCCAGATCGACCCGGGTCTGCCATTCCGCGGCACTGACCTGGTCTTTGACGTTCACGGATGAAGGGACGGGGGCTACGCTCACTGTATGCACCTCTGCGTTCTTATTGTTTTTGCGTGTGTCAGCAGTCTAGTCAGCCCCGGACAGTCGCGTAGTTGCATTGGCAGCCAGCTTGATGACTGAACGAGTCAGCTACGCAAACAGCTTGGATCCATGTCAAAGCAACGACGCCAACAAAGGCGCGGCGAACAGATTGAGCAGCCCGGTGAGCACCATCACCAACCCCGCGACCGAGCCTTCCTCACCGCCCACTTCATGGGCCCGGCTGACCCCGGCACCGTGCGCCCCGACGCCGAACAACGCACCGCGCGCCAAGGCACTGCGCAACGGCAGCCACTTGAGCAGCACGCCACCGAGCATCGCGCCGAACACACCGGTGAACATCACGAACACCGCTGTCAGCTCCGGCACACCACCAAGGTCCTGCGCCAGCGGCATGGCAAACGGCGTGGTGATCGAACGCGGCACCAGCGACAGCGTCACCGAACTGTCCAGCGCCAGTGCTTTCGCGAGGCCGAACGAAGTGGCGATCGACGCGGCGCTGCCAGCCAGCATGCCCAACAACAACGCCGACCAATGGCGCACGAGCAATCGCCGCTGCTGCCAGATCGGCACTGCAAACGCCACGGTGACCGGACCGAGCACCAGCATCAGCCAATGGGTGTTACTCGAATATTCGGCGTAAGCGGTGTGCAGCGGCACGGCAACCGCCAGCAGCAACGCGGGGACCAAAATCAGCGGCGACAACACGTAGCGCCCGGTCCGGCGATACAGCCAGCGACTGAACAGATAGGCCAGCAACGTAAACGCCAGCCAGAACATCGGCATCAGCTCAAGCTTCATGGGACCGCCTCAGGCGCACGGCCAGTTCCACGGTGAACGCGGTCACCAGCATCACCATCAATGTGCTGGCCGCGATCACCAACAAGATCCGCCAGCCGTCATCGCGCAGCAATGCGCCGTAATCCAGCAGGCTCATCAGCGCCGGGATGAAGAACAGCAGCATCTCGGCCATTAATAACCCAGAGCCCATTTGCAACGCCGCCGGTTTGACCCAGCCGAACGCAAAACCCAGCAGCAACAGGGCCATGCCGATCACGCCGCCGGGAATCGGCCAGGCCAGCCACGCTGCGATCTGGCAGCCGAGCAGGTAGAGAGCGAGCAGCACGGCCAGTTCGGCCAGCAGGCGGGAGAGGTATTTAACGGTCGAGGTTTTCATCGGGGGGCTCCTTTCAGGTGCCTATTTTACGAACCCGACTGCCATCTCCGAAGCGAATTGTTAGACTCAAAGCCATTCCAATCTGGAATCAGGCCATGGAATTCAAACAGCTCAAAAGCTTTGTCGAAGTCATGCATCAGGGCGGCTTCACTCAAGCCGCGAAGACCCTGCACATCAGTCAGTCCGCCGTGAGCAAGCAGATCGCCCAGCTCGAACAGAGCCTCGGCACGCCTCTGCTCGAACGGCTGGGTTCGCAGATACGCCTGACCGCCGCCGGCAGCGTGGTGCTGCAACGGGCCGAAGGCATGCTGCGGTTGCGCAATGAACTGCTCAGCGAACTGGATGACCTCAGCCATCTGGCACGCGGCGAGTTGCGTCTCGGGCTGCCATTGCTCGGCAGCGATGCGTTGTTTGCCGGGCTGTTCGCCGAGTACCGACGGCGCTACCCGAACATCAGCGTGCAGTTGCTTGAAGGCGGCAGTCGCAACATCGAACAGGCGGTGCTCAGCGGGGAGCTGGAGTTGGGCGGCAGTCTGCTGCCGAAAGATCCGCAGTTCGACTTCCAGCCGTTCTGCGATGAACCGCTCGATGCGCTGCTACCGGTGGATCATCCACTGGCGGCAAAATCTGAAATCGGTCTGGAAGAGTTGGCCGAGACACCGTTTCTTTTGTATCAGCGCAGTTTCGTGCTCAACGATCGCTTGCTTCAGGCGTGCCAGCAGATGGGTTTCACCCCGAAGGAAGGCGGGCGCAGCGGGCAGGCGGATTTTCTCGCAGCGCTAGTGGCCGCCGGGCAAGGCGTGGTGTTGCTGCCCAGCGTGGTGGCGCGCGGACTGGTGCGGCCAGGCGTAGTACGCCTGACCTTGAACGCGCCGGATTACTTGCGCTGGGATATCGCTTTCATCTGGCGCCGGGGTGCCTATCTTTCAAAGGCTGCACAGGCCTGGCTGGCGCTGTTGCGTGAACGCGGGATCAGCCCTTGAGCGTGGCGATCAACTGTTCCAGCCAAGGCTCGGCGTCGGTTTCCGGGGTAACGCTTTCGCTGGCGTCGATGCGCAGCATGTCCTGCACTTCGCGCACACCCAGTTCGCCGAACAACTCGCGCAATTGCTCGCCGCCGCCGCAGAACGTGTCGCCGTAGCTCGCGTCACCCAAGGCGATCACGGCGCCAGGCAAACCACGCCAGGCCGCCGGCAATTGGTCGCGAATCGCCGAATACAACGGTTGCAGGTTGTCCGGCAGCTCACCCATGCCGGTGGTCGAAGTCACGCCGAGCAAGGCTTCAGGGCCGAACGCCTGGAGATCGGCAAGGCTGGCGCGGGCGTTGTAGAAGGTTTCAAAACCGGCGGCGTTCAACAGGCTCTGAGCGTGGCGAGCGACTTCTTCGGCCGTGCCGTACACCGAGCCGGAGAGGATGGCGACTTTCATCAATCTGATCCTGAAACTGAAAAAAAGAGCGGCGATAGTAACAGCCAGCGACGACATGTTGCGATTGGCTCTCGATAAGCGCTGATGGCCAGTAGACAGCGCCGGTCGATCTTCTAGAATGCCTGCGGTCGATAACACTGAAGGGATTCATAGATGATCAATGCCAGTCTGCTGCAAATGGTGATCAACGCGTCGAACGAAGGGATCGTGGTGGCAGAAAAGGAAGGCGATCAGGACAACATCCTGATCTACGTGAACCCGGCTTTCGAAAAGATGACCGGCTACACCCGCGAAGAAATTCTCTATCAGGACTGTCGCTTCCTGCAGGCCGGAGATCGAGACCAGGCCAGTCTCGCCTTGATTCGCGAGGCACTGCAAAACGGTGGCTCATGCCGGGAAATCCTGCGCAACTACCGCAAGGACGGCACGCCGTTCTGGAACGAGCTGTCCCTGTCCACGATTAAAAATGCCGATGACGGAATGACCTATTTCGTGGGCGTGCAAAAAGACGTCACCGTTCAGGTCAAGGCCCAGCAGCGGGTTGTGCAACTGGAAGCCCGGGTTGCGGCGCTGGAAGCCGAACTCGCAGAACTGAAAGCGACGAACGGCGCAAACAAAACCGCGAACTAATTGTCATTAACTACAATCACCAAATACTTTGTAATTATTCATTTCGAGTTAGCCATGCAGCGTGACGCCCTCCTGACCCAGGATGAGCTGGATTTCATCCAGACCATGCAACACAACCCGCAACTCAATGTGCGGGATGCGACGTCGAGCCTGCTGGTCAATGGTGGTTCGCAGATCCGTGATCTGCTCACGCGCCTGGCAGCCCATGAGCAAGTCACCATCCAGGCCAGCTTCGAAAATCAGCAGATGACCTTCCCGCTGCATCTGGTGGAAGACGAGTTCCACGCCCTGCACCTGCGCCTGGGCGTACCGAGCATCTATGAAGACGGGCCGATGGTGCGCCCATGGCGCCTGACTCTGGAAGAACCCGTGGCACTGGAAAATGCCAAGGGCCAGCCCGGTACGTTGTGGGTGCATGAGGTTTCGCACAAGGGTGTGCTGCTGGAAGTGCGCAACAAGACCAAACCGCCGAAGCATTTTGCCTTGTGGTTCAGCCCGTCGGGCTACGAGCGGATTTCCCTGCGCGGGACGTTCGAGCGGGAAACCGAAAGTGGCTTTTATGCTTACGAGCTAAGCCAGAGCGATGCCGACGAAACCGAGCGTCTACGCCAGTTCATCCTGCAACAGCATCGTCTGACCCACCCTGCCCTGCACACCTGATTCTCAGGTATCCAGCGTCCCCGCCAGGAACTGATTCATGCGCTGGCGCATGGTCGCCCCTTCGTTACCCAGACAGCCAACCGATGATCCGGCCAGGCTGTCCTGCGCCAGATCGGCAGCATCGCCTGCCAGCATCAACTGACAATCCAGACTCAAGGCCAGACGATTCAGACGTCGCGGCAGCTCTGCGGTCGGCGCGTGATTGGAAAACAGCACCAGCGCCTGGGGTCTGATCTTTTCACAAACCAGCGTCAGTTCATCGAACGGCTGACCGGTCGTGAGCACACGAACGCCCGCGTCATTGCCACTGAGAAACAGCGCCGCCACCAATAATTCAAGCTCACGACATTGACCGGCCAGCGCGCTGACAATCACTTTGCGCGGTTGCGAGCCGCGCAGCACGACGATGCGCTGCAGCACCTTCGCTCGCAGAAAACCATCGAAGAACAGCCACTCGCTGGTCTGCCCGAACGCGTCCTGCCGTTGCAGCATTTGCAGCCACAGCGGCATCAGGATGTCCTGAAACACCACGGGCAACGCATAGGAGGAGAAAATCTGTCCGTAGACCCGGTCGAGCAACTGATCGTCGAACGAGCTGACTGCCTGCCGGACCTGCTCCTGCCACTGGATATAGTCAGCCTGCACCAGATCATCGGGAATGAAGTGAGCCAGCACCTTCATCGGCTCGGTCTTGGCCAGGATTTTGCCGATCTTGCTCACGGCAACACCGCGATCGATCCAGTCGACGATACTGCGAACGCGCTCGATATCGGTCATTGAATACAGCCGGTGCCCACTTTCGGTGCGTGTCGGCTGGATCAAACCATAACGTCGCTCCCATGCGCGCAGCGTGACCGGGTTGACTCCGGTCAGGCGCG
The DNA here is from genome assembly GCF_024749205.1 of Pseudomonas sp. B21-021. Taxonomy (NCBI): domain Bacteria; kingdom Pseudomonadati; phylum Pseudomonadota; class Gammaproteobacteria; order Pseudomonadales; family Pseudomonadaceae; genus Pseudomonas; species Pseudomonas sp. B21-021. The sequence goes on along the minus strand of NZ_CP087192.1, from coordinate 1,071,843 downwards.
ACACTTCTCGTATCGGGAAAAGTTCTTCGCGCTCCAGCGCAACAGATGCCTGCGAAGCAGGGCGAACGTCTGTAATGACAGGCATTTGGGCGGACACGTCCTTGTTGGCGAAGTTGGATCCCATTCTACTCCGGATGCCCCTCCCCGGTTCAACCGACAAAATGAGACGAAAGTCTCTGGTTTTGTCACGATAATCAGGAATAATCCTTGCTTGTCGAAAAACGCAGCCCTCCACCCCGGCGCTGCGTCAGGCGAAACTCCTACCCGGAGCGACGCAAATGCAATACGGAGATACACAATGTCTACTTCCCCCGTCACGCTGATGGTCGCGCGTCGTGTCGCCAATGGTCGTTATCAGGATCTGATCGCCTGGTTGCGAGAAGGCGAACAACTGGCCACCGACTTCCCCGGTTACCTCGGCTCCGGCGTACTGGCCCCGCCTCCCGGCGACGATGAATTCCAGATCATTTTCCGCTTCGTCGACGAACAGACCCTGCACGCCTGGGAACACTCGGCATCGCGCACTGCATGGCTGGCTCGTGGCAGCGATCTGTTTGCTCACCCGACGGAACATCGGGTCAGCGGAATCGAAGGCTGGTTCGGTGCAGCCGGCGTGCGTCCTCCACGCTGGAAGCAGGCCGTGGCGATCTGGCTGGCGTTCTTCCCGGTGTCGCTGCTGTTCAATTTCGTGCTGGGCCCGCTGCTCGCTGAAATGAGCCTGTTGCCGAGGGTCTTCATCAGCACGCTGTGCCTGACCCCGTTGATGGTCTATTTCTTCATTCCGCTGTCGACCCGCCTGCTGGCCGGCTGGCTCAACCCGGCGCCTGCGCGCCCACTGCCTGCCGCACCCTCCACGCAAAATCGCTGAAGCCGTCGCTCGCGTCGCTGTTATAGTTTTTGCTCTGACTTCGACGCGAGCCGTACATGACTTCTCCCACAGCTCCCATCCTCATCACCGGCGCCGGCCAGCGGGTCGGCCTGCATTGTGCGCAGCGTCTGCTGGAAGACGGTCATCGGGTGATCTTCACCTATCGCAGCGAACGACCGGGTGTGAAGGCATTGCGAGATCTGGGCGCCCACGGGCTGCACGCGGACTTTTCCAGCGAAGCCTCGATCCTCGCGTTCATCACCGAACTGAAGACCCACACCGACAGCCTGCGTGCCATCGTGCACAACGCCTCGGAGTGGCTGGCGGAAACCGGTAACGGCGAAGCCGAAGCCTTCAGCCGGATGTTCAACATTCACATGCTGGCGCCGTACCTGATCAACCTGCATTGCGCCGAATTACTGCAGCGTTCGAGTCCTGCCGACATCATCCACATCAGCGATGACGTCACCCGTAAGGGCAGCAGCAAACACATCGGCTATTGCGCCAGCAAGGCCGGGCTCGACAGTCTCACGCTGTCCTTCGCCGCGCGCTACGCGCCGTCAATCAAGGTCAACGGCATCGCGCCAGCCCTGCTATTGTTCAATCCCGACGACGACGCGGCGTACCGCGCCAAGGCCCTGGCCAAGTCCGCGCTGGGCATCGAACCCGGCAGCGAAGTGATCTATCAGAGCCTGCGCTATCTGCTCGACAACCCGTATGTCACCGGCACGACCCTGACCGTCAACGGCGGGCGGCACGTCAAGTAATACGCCCCCGCGAGGATGCTCCATGACCCGTTCCCTGCCCGAGAATTACCGCGAGATCCTGATCGGTCTCGGTGAAAACCCCGACCGCGAAGGACTGCTCGACACCCCTGTGCGGGCGGCCAAGGCCATGCAGTATCTGTGTCACGGCTATGAACAGAGCGTCGACGAGATCGTCAATGGCGCGCTGTTTGCCTCCGACACCGACGAGATGATCATCGTCGCCGACATCGAGCTCTATTCGTTGTGCGAACATCACCTGCTGCCCTTCATCGGCAAGGCCCATGTGGCTTATATTCCGACGGGCAAGGTGCTGGGGCTGTCGAAGATCGCAAGGCTGGTGGACATGTTCGCCTGCCGCCTGCAGATCCAGGAAAACCTCACCCGCCAGATCGCCGAGGCGGTCCAGCAAGTCACCGATGCCGCTGGTGTCGCGGTGGTCATCGAAGCCCGGCACATGTGCATGATGATGCGCGGTGTCGAGAAACAGAATTCGACCATGAACACTTCGGTCATGCTCGGCGCCTTCCGCGAGTCGAGCAACACCCGCCAGGAGTTCCTGCAATTGATTGGACGGAGCAAGTAAATGCCACAACTTCAACCGGGAATGGCGCGCATCCGGGTCAAGGATCTGCGCCTGCGCACCTTTATCGGGATCAACGAGGACGAAATCCTCAACAAGCAGGATGTGCTGATCAACCTGACCATCCTGTACGCCGCGCAGGAAGCGGTGCGTGACAACGACATCGACCACGCGCTGAACTACCGCACCATCACCAAGGCGATCATCGCCCACGTGGAAGGCAACCGCTTCGCGCTGCTCGAACGCCTGACCCAAGAGCTGCTGGATCTGGTGATGGCCAACGAATCGGTGCTGTACGCCGAAGTCGAAGTCGACAAGCCCCATGCCTTGCGTTTTGCCGAGTCGGTGTCGATCACCCTCGCCGCCAGCCGCTGAACGTGTCTGGCGCTCCGGGCGTCAGACTTTTATCATCCGCGCCACGATTTGACTGCACAGAGCCCATCATGACCGAGCAACAACGCCTCGAACTCGAAGCCGCCGCCTTCCGCCGGCTGGTCGCCCACCTGGACAGCCGCAAGGACGTGCAGAACATCGACCTGATGAACCTCGCCGGGTTCTGCCGCAACTGCCTGTCCAAGTGGTACAAGGCCGAGGCCGACGAGCGCCGGATCGAGGTCAGCCTCGACGATGCCCGTGAAGTGGTTTACGGCATGCCGTACGCCGACTGGAAAGCCCAATATCAGCAAGAAGCCAGCGCCGAACAACAAGCGGCGTTCGCCAAAGGAAAACCCAATGAGTGATCTGAACACCCTGCGCGCCAGCCTCAAGAGCGGCGAACACGTTTTTGCCGACACCCTGTCCTTCATCGCCGCCGGTTACGACTACCAGCCTCAGGCGTTCAACAACGGCGGCGTGGAAAACGCGGCCGGGCAGAACGAAGGTTCGTGCAAGACCCTGGGTCTGGCGCTGCTGGAAGGCTTGAGCGATGAAGAAGCGCTGCTGGCGTTCGGCGAACACTACCGCTCGGTCGTGGCAACCCCTGAAGGCAGCGATCACGGCAATATCCGTGCGCTGATCCAACACGGTCTGGCAGGCGTGAAATTCGAAGCGCAACCGCTGACCCGCCGCTGATTCTTCACGTCAGATCGTTCCCACGCTCCGCGTGGGAATGCAGCCGGGGACGCTCCGCGTCCCAAGGACGCAGAGCGTCCAGATGAGGCATTCCCACGCAGAGCGTGGGAACGATCACCGTCGTGGTGGCTGTGAATAACGGGCATGAAAAAACCGGCCAATTGGCCGGTTTTTTTGTACCTGCAATCTTAGAACGAAACGTTCTGCAGATCGTCCAGGTAACGCTCGGTGTCCAGTGCCGCCATACAACCGGCGCCGGCCGAGGTGATGGCTTGACGGTAAACGTGGTCGGCCACGTCGCCGGCAGCGAAGATGCCTTCGACGCTGGTCGCGGTGGCGTTGCCTTCACGGCCGCCCTGAACCACGAGGTAGCCGTCCTTCAATTCCAGCTGACCTTCGAACAACGAGGTGTTCGGGGTGTGGCCGATCGCGATGAACACGCCGTCGACCTTGATTTCGTCGAAGCTGCCGTCGTTGTTCTTCAGGCGCGCGCCGGTCACGCCCATGTTGTCGCCCAGCACTTCGTCCAGGGTCGCGTTCAGTTTCAGCTCGATCTTACCTTCGGCCACACGGGCGTTGAGCTTGTCGATCAGGATCTTCTCGGCGCGGAAGGTTTCGCGACGGTGGATCAGGGTGACCTTGCTGGCGATGTTGGCCAGGTACAGCGCTTCTTCGACAGCGGTGTTGCCGCCACCGACCACAGCCACCGGCTTGTTGCGATAGAAGAAACCGTCACAGGTCGCGCAGGCCGAAACGCCTTTGCCCATGAACGCTTCTTCCGACGGCAGGCCCAGGTAACGAGCGCTGGCGCCGGTGGCGATGATCAGCGCGTCGCAGGTGTAGGTGCCGCTGTCGCCGGTCAGGCTGTATGGCTTGGAAGCGAAGTCCACAGCGTTGATGTGATCGAACACGATCTCGGTTTCAAAACGCTCGGCGTGCTCGCGCATGCGCTCCATCAGCACCGGGCCGGTCAGACCGTGGACGTCGCCCGGCCAGTTGTCGACTTCGGTGGTGGTGGTCAGTTGACCGCCGGCCTGCATGCCGGTGATCAGCAGCGGCTTGAGGTTGGCACGGGCAGCGTAGACGGCAGCGCTGTAACCGGCAGGGCCGGAACCGAGGATGATCACTCGCGAATGACGGACTTCAGACATGAACCTGCTCCTGTTGACCGGCCAAGACACCTGGCCGGACGCCGGACTGCCGGCGGGAATAAAAAAGGACTGTGGATAACCTTGGGGAAGGCGTGAGCTCGACAGTCCTGTAAAAAGTTGGGTGCAGCGTATCGAGGGGGGCAAGATTAAGGAAATACGGTTTAACAATCCAGCTCATAGGTGGTCTCTATGCCGACACACTGACGAGATGGACGTCTTTGTTACAGTGAATGTCGATCCCGCTGCCGCGCTTTCACAGGTTCTGCAAAGTCGGTAAGGTCGGCGCGTTTTCCCTTGCTCGGAGCACCTTATGCCCGCCCCTGTTCTGTCCGGCCCGCAATACCTGCGCGAAGGCCTCAAATTGGTCTTGAGCCCTGGCCTGCGCCTGTTCGTGCTGCTGCCGCTGGCCATCAACCTGGTGCTGTTCGTCGGATTGATCTATCTGGCCGGCCACCAGTTCAGCCTGTGGGTCGACACGCTGATGCCGTCGCTGCCCGAATGGCTGAGTTTTCTCAGCTACGTCCTGTGGCCGCTGTTCGTGGTGCTGGTGGCGTTGATGGTGTTCTTCACCTTCACCATGCTGGCCAACGTGATCGCCGCGCCGTTCAACGGTTTCCTCGCGGAAAAGGTTGAAGTGGTGGTGCGCGGCACCGACGACTTTCCGGCCTTCAGCTGGGGCGAACTGATCGCCATGATCCCGCGCACCCTGGCCCGGGAAATGCGCAAGCTCGGTTATTTCCTGCCCCGGGCGATCGGCCTGTTCATTCTCTCGTTCATCCCGGTGGTGAACATCGTCGCCGCGCCGCTGTGGCTGCTGTTCGGGGTGTGGATGATGGCGATCCAGTACATCGACTACCCGGCGGACAACCACAAGCTGGGCTGGAACGAGATGCTCGCCTGGCTGCGCCAGAAGCGCTGGCAGAGCATGAGCTTTGGCGGGATCGTTTATCTGGTGTTGCTGATTCCGGTGGTCAACATCCTGATGATGCCGGCCGCCGTGGCTGGCGCGACGCTGTTCTGGGTGCGTGAGCGCGGGGCCGAGAATCTGGTGACCCAACACTGAGGCCGCGTCACAAATCCATCATCCGAACGTCACAACCACGACATGGCCTCAGCCGACACTGAGGTCATGACGACAGCTCTACATATCACCCTCATCAGCGAAACCTTCCCACCGGAAATCAACGGCGTGGCCAATACCCTTGGCCGCTTGTGCGACGGCTTGCGCGCACGCGGGCATCGGGTTGAACTGGTGCGACCGCGTCAGGCTGACGATCCGCAGCGCACTGAAGACGACTCGTTGCTGCTGTGCCGGGGCTGGCCGTTGCCGGGTTATCCGGGGCTGCAATGGGGTCAGTCGTCGATGCACAAGTTGCTGAGGCGCTGGACGCGTCAGCGCCCGGACGTGCTCTACATCGCCACCGAAGGTCCGCTAGGGTTGTCGGCATTGCGCGCGGCGCGTCGTCTGGGGATTGCCGTGGTCAGCGGCTTTCACACCAACTTTCAGCAATACACCCACCAGTACGGACTGGGTTTGCTGACCCGTTTGCTCACCCATTATCTGCGCTGGTTTCACAATCGTTCGGCCCTGACCCTGGTGCCGAGTGTCAGCCAGCGCCTGGAGCTGGAGCGTCGGCACTTCGAACGCCTGGCGCTGCTGTCGCGGGGTGTCGACAGTCAGTTGTTTCACCCGGCCAAACGCCTGAATGCCTTGCGTGAACAATGGGGTCTTGGCGAGCGGGACATTGCGGTCATTCACGTAGGACGCCTGGCGCCAGAGAAAAACCTCGGCCTGCTCAAGCGCAGTTTCGAAAAGCTCGCCGGCACTTATCCACAGCGCAACCTGAAGTTGATCGTGGTCGGCGACGGGCCGCAACGAATGGCACTGGAAAAGGAACTGCCCGAGGCGATTTTCTGCGGCTCGCAACGGGGCGAAGCACTGGCGGCGCACTATGCGTCGGGGGATGTGTTTCTGTTTCCGAGTCTGACTGAAACCTTCGGCAACGTCGTGCTCGAAGCGCTGGCCTCAGGCCTTGGGGTGGTGGCTTACGATCAGGCCGCAGCGGCCCAGCATATTCGCCATGGCTACAACGGCGTGCTGGCGATGCCCGGGGATGAAGAGGCGTTCTGCGAGGCAGCGGCATGGCTGCTGGAAGAAGACGAAAGGTTGCGCTGCGTTCGCCTGAACGCACGCCAACACGCCAGCCGCCAGGGTTGGGCGGCTATCGTCGAACAGTTTGAAAACCATTTGTTGGGAGCTTGCCGCGACCTGCGCGACAAGCCACCCACGGCGATCAAACCAGCGTCATCAACGCCTCACGGCTGAAGGGCAGAATGTCCTGCTCGCGGCCTTCGCGCACTTTCTGCGCCCAGTCCGGATCGACCAGCAGCGCACGACCCACCGCCACCAGATCGAACTCGTCGTTGTTCAGACGCTCCAGCAGTTTTTCCAGACTGGCCGGTTGCGCGACCTTGTCGGTGTTGACCATGAATTGCAGGAACTCGCCATCGAGGCCGACGCTGCCGACGGTGATGGTCGGTTTGCCGGTCAGTTTGCGTGTCCAGCCGGCCAGGTTCAGGTCGGAACCGTCGAATTCCGGCTCCCAGAAACGGCGCGTCGAGCAGTGGAAAATGTCCACGCCAGCGTCGGACAACGGCTTGAGAAATTCGCCCAGCGCTTCGGCGGTTTGCACCAGACGCGCGGTGTAGTCCTGCTGTTTCCACTGCGAGAAACGGAAGATGATCGGGAAGCCTTCGCCAACAGCTGCGCGGACGGCCTGAATCAGCTCGATAGCGAAACGCGAACGGTTGGCCAGGCTGCCACCGTATTCGTCGGTGCGCTGGTTGCTGCCTTCCCAGAAGAACTGGTCGATCAGGTAACCGTGGGCGCCGTGGATTTCCACGCCGTCCATGCCGATGCTCTGGGCATCTTTGGCGGCTTGGGCAAACGCAGCGATCACGTCCTGGATGTCCTGTTTGGTCATGCCGTGTACGACGACCTGACCGTCCTTGAGTTTTTCCGACGGACCGTAACCCGGCACGCTCGCGTCCGGTTCGGTACCCAAACGGCGCACATTGCCGACGTGCCACAGTTGCGGAACGATCTTGCCGCCTTCGGCGTGCACCGCGTCCACGACTTTCTTCCAGCCAGCGAGCGCAGCTTCACCGTAGAAGTGCGGCACGTTCGGATAACCGTTGGAAGCCTGGTGGCCGACGGTGGTGCCCTCGGTGATGATCAGGCCGACACCGGCCGCTGCACGACGACGGTAGTACTCGATCACTTTGGAATTGGGTACGCCGCCCGGGGAAAACGAACGGGTCATCGGCGCCATGACCACGCGGGTCGGCAGTTCGAGGGCACCGAGCTGGAACGGTTTGAACAGGGCTTGCACGGGCATGGGAGGCTCCACGAAAAATTGATCGACGGGCATGCGATTCATATGACGGCGATAATATGCGGAGTTCCAACCGTGCGATAGCACTATTGATCTGAATGATTAAGGGTCAAAAGGCAGGCGAAAAAAATCGCAGCTCGAGGGCTGCGATTTTTGTGTTTCAGCTCAGGGCTTTTTCAATCGCCGTAATCACCGAAGGATCATCCGGCGCCGTGCGCGGCGAGAATCGGGCCAGTACCCGACCGTCCTTGCCGAGCAGGAATTTCTCGAAATTCCAGGTGATGTCACCGGGAAACTCCGCACCCTCTCCCGCCAGCAGACGGTAGAGCTGATGACGGTCGTGACCGTTGACTTCGAGCTTTTTCGACAACGGAAAACTCACGCCATAGTTGAGGCTGCAGAATTCCTGGATCTCCTGCTCACTGCCCGGTTCCTGACCGGCAAACTGGTTGCACGGCAGGCCCAGCACACTGAAGCCTTTGCCTTTGTATTGCTGATAAAGGTTTTCCAGCGCCGCGTACTGTGGGGTCAAGCCGCATTTGGAGGCGACGTTGACCACCAGCACGACTTGGCCCTTGAAGGGTGCCAGCGGTAGCTCCTGACCATCCAGGGCTGTCAACTTAAGGTCGTGAAAAGCACTCATGACGAACTCCAGATTCCCGTTTTCTACTCGAAACAGCCACTTGGCGAGGCCACCAAGGACAGCCGCGGACTAAAAAGGCGCCCTCGGGCGCCTCTCCAGTACTCGAAGCTTAGCGCAGAAAATCAGTGGTGATGGCCACCTTCGCCATGGACGTGACCATGAGCGATTTCTTCCTGGCTGGCGTCACGGATGGCAACGACCTTCACTTTGAAGTTCAGGCGCTGACCGGCCAGCGGGTGGTTGCCGTCGACAGTGACGTCGTCGCCGTCCAGGTCACGGATGGTGACGATCTGCATCTGGCCATCCGGCGCCGAAGCGTGGAACTGCATGCCGACTTCCAGCTCGTCAACGCCTTCGAACATGCTGCGGCTCAGGGTGCTGACCAGTTCAGCGGCGTATTCGCCGTAGGCATCTTCCGGCTCGACGGAAACGTCCAGCTCGTTGCCGACTTCTTTACCTTCCAGGGCTTTTTCCAGGCCCGGGATGATGTTGCCTGCGCCATGCAGGTAGACCAGCGGAGCGCCGCCGGCGGAGCTGTCGATGACCTCACCAGCGTCGTTGGTCAGGGTATAGTCGATGGAGACAGCCTTATTGGCGGCGATCAGCATGGGGCGAGACCTTTTGCATAAGAATGAAGAACGGACAAGTCTAAACAAGGATTTGCCCGAAAGCGAACAGAACCCGGACAGACGGGATCGATTGGCTCCCGTGACCGTCACCGGATTCCATCAGGACGAGGACGGCCACTGGGTCGCCGAGCTGTCCTGCGGCCACACCCAGCACCTGCGCCACCTCCCGCCCTGGCAGTCCCGGGCCTGGGTCCTGGACGCTGCGCAACGTATTGAAAAAATAGGCCAACCCTTTGCTTGCGGTTGGTGCGCTCAAGGCTCGGTTAGCGATAACCTTGACGACTGAAATTCGGCAGATCGGCACACAGAGACGATCGCCATTGCCATGCACCCTTAGAGAATCCGCATGCAAACTTTTTTTATCGCGCCCACCGACTTTGGTGTGGGTCTGACCTCCATCAGCCTCGGGCTGGTGCGTACGCTGGAGCGGGCCGGGCTGAAAGTCGGCTTCTTCAAACCGATTGCCCAGCCGCATCCGGGCGACACCGGCCCTGAGCGTTCAACCGAACTGGTGGCCCGCACCCACGGCCTGAAACCGCCGCAACCCTTGGGCCTGGCCCACGTCGAGCGGATGCTCGGCGATGGTCAGCTCGACGAGTTGCTCGAAGAAATCATCACCCTCTACCAGCAGGCCGCCATCGGCAAAGACGTGCTGGTCGTCGAAGGCATGGTGCCGACCCGCAGCGCCAGCTACGCCGCGCGGGTCAATCTGCACCTGGCCAAGAGCCTGGATGCCGAGGTGATTCTGGTCTCGGCCCCGGAAAACGAAGTGCTGACTGAACTGTCCGGCCGCGTCGAGTTGCAGGCGCAACTGTTCGGCGGACCGAAAGACCCGAAAGTCCTCGGCGTGATCCTCAACAAGGTCAAGACCGACGAAAGCATGGACGCCTTCGCCGCGCGCCTGAAAGAACATTCGCCCTTGCTGCGCACCGGTGATTTCCGTCTGCTCGGCTGCATTCCGTTCCAGCCCGAACTCAACGCTCCGCGCACCCGCGACGTCGCCGACCTGATGGGCGCCCAGGTGCTCAACGCCGGCGACTACGAAACCCGGCGCATGACCAAGACCATCATTTGCGCGCGCACCATGCGCAACACCGTGGACCTGCTCAAGCCCGGCGTGCTGGTGGTGACCCCCGGCGATCGCGACGACATCATCCTCGCCGTCAGCCTAGCCGCCATCAACGGCGTACCGCTGGCCGGCCTGCTACTGACCAGCGACACCCTGCCCGATCCGCGCATCATGGATCTGTGCCGTGGCGCGTTGCAGGCTGGCTTGCCGGTGCTGTCGGTGAGCACCGGCTCCTACGACACCGCCAACCTGCTCAACGGCCTGAACAAGGAAATTCCCGTCGACGACCGCGAGCGCGCGGAGATCATCACCGATTTCGTCGCCAGTCATCTGGATGCCAACTGGCTGCATCAGCGCTGCGGTACGCCACGGGAAATGCGCCTGTCGCCGGCGGTGTTCCGTTATCAATTGATTCAACGCGCCCAGGCTGCCAACAAACGCATCGTCCTGCCCGAAGGCAGCGAGCCGTTCACCGTGCAAGCGGCGGCGATCTGTCAGGAACGCGGGATTGCCCGTTGCGTGCTGCTGGCCAAACCGGCAGACGTCGAAGCCGTCGCCCGAGCCCAGGGCATCGTCTTGCCACCGGGGCTGGAAATTCTCGACCCGGATCTGATCCGCGAGCGCTACGTCGAGCCGATGGTCGCCCTGCGCAAGAGCAAAAGCCTCAACGCGCCGATGGCCGAGCAGCAACTGGAAGACACTGTGGTGATCGGCACCATGATGCTGGCGCTGGATGAAGTCGACGGCCTGGTCTCCGGCATCATCAACACCACCGCCAACACCATCCGCCCTGCGCTTCAGCTGATCAAGACGGCGCCAGGCTGCACGCTGGTGTCATCGGTGTTCTTCATGCTGTTTCCCGAGGAAGTGCTGGTCTACGGCGACTGCGTGATGAACCCACACCCGAGCGCCAGCGAACTGGCGGAGATCGCCCTGCAAAGCGCCGACTCGGCCGCCGCATTCGGCATCACCCCACGCGTGGCGATGATCAGCTACTCCAGCGGCGAATCGGCCACCGGCGAGGAAGTCGAAAAAGTCCGCGAAGCCACCCTGCTCGCCCACGAACAACAGCACTCACTGCTGATCGACGGCCCGCTGCAATACGACGCCGCCGCCAACGAAACCGTCGCCCGGCAACTGGCGCCGAACAGCCAGGTGGCCGGTCGCGCCACGGTGTTCGTATTCCCCGACCTCAACACCGGCAACACCACGCACAAAGCCGTGCAGCGCAGCGCCGATTGCGTCAGCCTCGGCCCGATGCTGCAAGGCCTGCGCAAACCGGTGAACGATCTGCCGCGCGGCGCGCAGGTCGACGACATCGTCTACACCATCGCCCTGACCGCGATTCAGGCTGCCAACCGACCTCTGGATATCTGACCCGATGCTGGCTTTTCTCCCTGCCACCCTGCGCGGCGTAATCGCCGCGCTGCTGCTGGCGCTGAACACGATCCTGCTGTGCTCGTTCCTGTTTCTCGTGGCACTGATCAAAGTGCTGCCGTTCGACCTCGCACGCCGCGCCTCGCGCTGGCTGATGAGCCACACCCACGAAGCCTGGATCAGCAACAACAAAGGCTGGATGAACCTGGTCCGCCGCACCCGCTGGCACCTCAGCGGCCTGCAAGGCCTGGACTATCAACACTCGTACCTGATCACCAGCAACCACCAAAGCTGGGTCGACATCCTGGTACTGCAATACGTACTCAACCGACGCATTCAGCCGCTGAAGTTCTTCCTCAAACAGGAACTGATCTGGGTGCCAATCATCGGCCTGGCGTGGTGGACCCTGGGCTTCCCGTTCATGAAACGCTATTCAAAAGCCTATCTGGAAAAACACCCGGAAAAGAAAGGCAAAGACCTCGAAACCACCCGCAAGACCTGCGCGAAATTCCGCGACAACCCGGTAGGCATCTTCAACTTCGTCGAAGGCACACGCTTCACCGAAGGCAAACACGCGCAGCAGCAATCACCGTTCAAATACCTGCTCAAGCCCAAGGCCGGCGGCATCGCGTTCGTACTGGATGCGATGGGCGAACAACTGGAATCGATCGTCAACGTCACCATCCACTACCCGGGCGGCCGCCCTGGCTTCTGGGACCTGCTGTGCGGCAACGTCCGAGACGTAGTGGTGCACTTCGAAAAACTGAAAATCCCACCGCAGTTCATCGGCAAAAACTACGACCAGGACGGCGAATACCGCCTGCAATTCCAGGGCTGGATCAACCAGCTGTGGCAAGACAAGGATGCGCTGCTCGAGCAGATGCACCGCGAATATCCCAACCGACGCTGATCTTCCGTGTGGGAGCGCCTGACGGTGGTTGGCTGTCAGGTGCTCCCCCGGAAGAGCAAAGCCCCCCTTCCCGCACCTGCTCTTCACCACTCAACACAATGAGCGTTAGCTCGAGTACCGCTCTTGACGTGCCGGCCCCTTCGGCCGGCTGAGTGGAGGGATTCATCCGGGGGTGGGAGCGCAGCGACCGTGCGGCGAAGCCGCATGCATCGAGAGGAGGTGCAGCGAAGCAAACCGTAGGCGATGCCCCCGGATGAATCCCGGAGCGAAGGAACCCCGAGCCCAAGCGAGGGGCCGAACGCCGGGGCCCAGCCTTTTGGTTACTTTTTGGCGTTTGAAAAAGTGACCCGTTGTAAGAGCGGAACCGCCAGCGGCAACACCCGCAGAAACGGATATTCACCCCAAACAACTCAAAAAAAAACCCGACGATAATCACTCATCGGCGGGCTTTTTCATTCGCAGCTAACGCTTAAATCGCGCCACGCTTACGCAACAGATCCAACACCTGCTTCACACTTTCATCCAGCGACAATGATTGAGTGTCGATCACAAGATCAGCATCCAGCGGCACGTCATACGGGAACGACTCACCCGGAATGTTATCGCCACCCGCAGCATACAACCCTTGCGGATCACGCTCGGCGCAAACAGTCGGCGAAGCCTGAACATAAACCGTCAGCAAACGCTCCTTGCCAATCAAATCCTTCGCCTGCTCACGACCTTCAGCACTCGGCGCCACAAACGCCGCAAGCGTCAGCAGACCCGCCTCGTTGAACTGACGCGCCACATGCGCGGCACGACGCCAGTTCTCGGTGCGACCCGCGCGGTCCTGCGGCAGACCCTTGTTGAGGTCATGACGCAGATTCTGACCATCCAGCACAAACACCGCACGACCCAGATCGAACAGCTTGCGCTCGACTGCATACGCTAAGGTGCTCTTGCCTGCGCCCGACAGACCGCTGAACAGCACGGTAGCCGGTTGCTGACCGAAACGCTGAGCGCGCTCTTCGGTCGCTACATGGGCCAGTTTGCCGTGATGCGTAGCCGTACCGTGGGTCACCGGCTGAGCGACGATCATGCCGGCGCCGACGGTGCCGTTGGTCAAACGGTCAATGACGATGAACGCGCCAGTGGTGCGGTTGCTGTCGTAACCGTCGAGGGCGATCGGCGCGTCGAGCGCGATCTTCACCTTGCCGATTTCGTTGAGCTGCAACGCGCTCGCCGGGCCTTCTTCGAGGGTGTTGACGTCGACCTTGTTGACGATGCTGGCAATCGAGCCCGGCACGTAACTGGTGGCGCGCTTGATGTCGTATTTCTTGCCCGGCAGCATCGGCTCTTCAGCCATCCACACCAGCATCGCTTCGAAGCTGTCGGTCACTGGCGGAACGTTGTCGGCATGGACCAGCAGGTCGCCACGGGAGATGTCGATTTCGTCTTCCATGGTCAGCGTTACCGCCTGACCCGGGCCTGCGTGTTCCAGCTCACCTTCGAAAGTGACGATGGATTTCACGCGGCTGCTCTTGCCCGACGGCAGGACCACGACTTCGTCGCCCTTCTTGACGATGCCGCTGGCCAGGGTGCCGGCGAAACCGCGGAAATTCAGGTTCGGACGGTTGACGTACTGCACCGGGAAACGCAGATCGGTGAAGTTGCGATCGCCCGCCACTTCCACGGTCTCGAGAATTTCCATCAGCGACTGGCCGGTGTACCACGGCGAGCGCTCGGACTTGTTCACCACGTTGTCGCCCTTCAGAGCGGACATCGGCACGAAGTGCATGCTCGTCGGCTTCATCTTCAAGCCTTCGGCGAACTTCAGGTAGTCGGCCTTGATCGACTCGAACACGCCCTGATCGAAGCCTTTGAGGTCCATCTTGTTGATGGCGACAACGATGTGCTTGATGCCCAGCAGGGATGCGATAAAGCTGTGGCGGCGGGTCTGGGTCTGCACGCCGTAACGGGCGTCGACCAGGATGATCGCCAGGTCACAGGTGGACGCACCGGTGGCCATGTTGCGGGTGTACTGCTCATGGCCGGGGGTGTCGGCGATGATGAATTTGCGCTTGGCGGTGGAGAAATAGCGGTAGGCGACATCGATGGTGATGCCCTGCTCGCGCTCGGCCTGCAGGCCGTCGACCAGCAATGCCAGGTCGATGTCGTCACCGGTGGTGCCGACTTTCTTCGAATCGCGGGTGATGGCTTCGAGGTGATCTTCGTAGATCATCTTCGAGTCGTGCAGCAGGCGCCCGATCAGGGTGCTCTTGCCGTCATCGACGTTACCGCAGGTCAAAAAGCGCAGCAGCTCTTTACGTTCGTGCTGGCCCAGGTAGGCGAGGATGTCCTCGCTGATCAAATCAGATGCGTGCGACATGACAACCCCTTAGAAATAACCCTGACGTTTCTTGTCTTCCATCGAGCCTGCGCCATCGTGGTCGATGACCCGGCCCTGGCGCTCGGAAGTTCGCGTCAGGAGCATTTCCTGAATGATGTCCGTCAGGCTTTCGGCCTCGGACTCCACCGCGCCCGTCAACGGGTAGCAGCCAAGGGTACGGAAACGCACTTTCTTTTTGACGATGCGCGCCTTGTCCTCGTCGGACAGGTGCTCGAGGATGCGCTCGTCATCGATCATGATCAGCGTGCCGTTCTTCTCGATCACTTCGCGTTCAGCCGCGAAGTACAGCGGTACGATCGGGATGCCTTCGAGGTAGATGTACTGCCAGATGTCCAGCTCGGTCCAGTTCGACAACGGGAACACACGAATGGATTCGCCCTTGTTGACCTTGCCGTTGTAGACGTTCCACAGCTCCGGACGCTGGTTCTTCGGGTCCCAGCGGTGTTTGCTGTCACGGAACGAGTAGACGCGCTCCTTGGCGCGGGACTTCTCTTCATCGCGACGGGCACCGCCGAAAGCGGCGTCGAAACCATGCTTGTCGAGCGCCTGCTTCAGGCCCTCGGTTTTCATGATGTCGGTGTGCTTGGCGCTGCCGTGGGTGAACGGGTTGATGCCCTGCGCAACGCCATCCGGGTTGACGTGGGTGATCAGGTCCAGGCCCAGTTCTTCGACCATCTTGTCGCGGAACTTGTACATCTCCTGGAATTTCCAGCGGGTGTCGACGTGCATCACCGGAAACGGCAGTTTGCCCGGGAAGAACGCCTTGCGTGCCAGATGCAGCATCACGGCGGAGTCTTTACCGATGGAGTACAGCATCACCGGGTTGTCGAACTCGGCGGCCACCTCGCGGATGATGTGGATGCTTTCCGCCTCCAGCTGTTTCAGATGCGTCAGTTTGTCGACCATGGCTACTCACGAAAGCTTTCTTATGAACGGCCAGCGGGCCGTGTTCGAGCGAGGAATCCTAGCACAGCGACCTCTTCTAATCAGGACGCCAACTAGATCGAAAGGGTATATGAATATGCCCGCCCGTTCGGGTGCTTTCAGGCAAAAGTCAGATCGGATTCGGGCAGTCGATGAAGATGTGCTCAAGGGCAAAACGCTTCGCCAGATAGTCGCCCAGCGCCTGTACGCCATAGCGTTCGGTGGCGTGGTGGCCGGCGGCGATGAAGCTGATGTCGTTTTCACGGGCGCTGTGGAACGTCTGCTCGGAGGCTTCGCCGCTGAGGAACAGATCGACGCCGGCGGCGATGGCGTTGTCGATGTAACCCTGACCGCCACCGGTGCACCAGCCGACCCGGCGGATCATCGCGCTGCCTTCGACCAGCAGTGGCTCGCGGCCCATGACTTCCTGCACTTTGCGGGCGAAGTCACGCGGGGTCATCGGCTCGCTCAGCGAACCGACCAGACCGACAATCTTAAGATTGTCCGGATCCAGCGGCCCTTCGACGGTGATTTCCAGCTGACGGGCCAGTTGCACGTTGTTGCCGACGTCCGGGTGCAGATCCAGCGGCAGGTGATAACCGAGCAGACTGATATCGTGCTTGAGCAGCGTCTTCAGACGGCGCTGCTTCATGCCGGTGATGCACGGGTTCTCGCCCTTCCAGAAATAACCGTGATGCACCAGCACCAGATCGGCTTCGGCCTCGACAGCGGCATCGAGCAGCGCCTGGCTGGCGGTGACGCCGCTGACGATGCGCATCACCTGCGGACGGCCTTCGACCTGCAGGCCGTTGGGGCAATAATCGGCAATTTTCGCACTGCCGAGGTAACGGTCGGCTTCTTCGACCAGGGTGCTCAGGGCGACGGCCATGAAAGACTCCTAAATATCCCGTTCAGAGGCACGCGCGGCCTCGTATAATGCGCGACATTATGGGCGGTCTGACCCCGCCTGCAACTTTTCCAGGACGTGCTTAATGCTCAAGGCGCTGCGTTTTTTCGGCTGGCCGCTGTTGGCCGGCGTGCTTATCGCTCTGTTGATTATTCAGCGTTACCCGCAGTGGGTCGGGCTTCCGAGCCTCGACGTCAACCTGCAACAGGCCCCGCAGACCACCAGCGTGCAGCAGGGGCCGGTGTCCTATGCCGACGCGGTGAGCATCGCCGCGCCGTCGGTGGTGAACCTCTACACCACCAAAGTCATCAATAAACCAAGCCATCCGCTGTTCGAAGACCCGCAGTTCCGCCGCTTCTTCGGTGACAACTCGCCGAAGCAGAAGCGCATGGAATCGAGCCTCGGCTCCGGCGTGATCATGAGCCCGGAAGGCTACATCCTGACCAACAACCACGTCACCAGCGGCGCCGACCAGATCGTCGTGGCGCTCAAGGACGGTCGCGAAACCCTGGCCCGAGTGATCGGCAGCGACCCGGAAACCGACCTCGCAGTCCTGAAGATCGACCTGAAAACCCTGCCTTCGATCACCGTCGGCCGTTCCGACAACATCCGCATCGGCGACGTCGCACTGGCCATCGGCAACCCGTTCGGCGTCGGCCAGACCGTGACCATGGGCATCATCAGCGCCACCGGCCGCAACCAACTGGGGCTGAACAACTACGAAGACTTCATCCAGACCGACGCGGCGATCAACCCGGGCAACTCCGGCGGTGCGCTGGTCGACGCCAACGGCAACCTCACCGGCATCAACACCGCGATTTTCTCCAAGTCCGGCGGCTCGCAAGGCATCGGCTTCGCGATTCCGGTGAAACTGGCGATGGAAGTGATGAAGTCGATCATCGAGCACGGTCAGGTCATTCGCGGCTGGCTGGGCATTGAAGTGCAACCGCTGACTCAGGAACTGGCCGAATCGTTTGGCCTGTCCGGACGTCCGGGAATCGTGGTGGCGGGGATTTTCCGCGACGGCCCGGCCCAGAAGGCCGGCCTGCAACTGGGTGACGTGATCCTGAGCATTGACGGCGAACCGGCCGGTGATGGCCGCAAATCGATGAACCAGGTGGCGCGGATCAAGCCGACCGACAAGGTCACGATTCAGGTGATGCGCAATGGCAAGGAGTTGAAGCTGACCGCTGAAATCGGTCTGCGTCCGCCGCCGGCGCCGGTGAAAGAAAAAGAAGAGTAAGACTTTGTTCGCGCCAATGGCGCGAATAACAGACATTCTCAACGGGCATGTTATATTGTTTCAATTAGCACATTGGAACAACATAACATGTCGTCTCGAAAAAAGGCCTCCCTCCTCGGCCTGACCCTTGGCCTGCTTGGCGATCCCGCATTTGCCGATGAACCGCAAACGCTCGAACTCGACGCCATCAGCGTCACCTCCGATTACGAATCCCCTACCGGTCCGGTCAATGGCTACCGCGCCACGCGCTCGTCCAGCGCCACCAAAACCGACACCGCAATCCGCGATATTCCGCAGGCCATCAGCGTGGTGCCCGCCAGCGTACTGAAGGATCTGGGCAGCACCAGCGTCGAACGTGCGCTGGATTTCGCCGGTGGCGTGTCGAAGCAAAACAACTTCGGCGGCCTGACGCTTTACGAATACAGCGTGCGCGGCTTCACCACCTCCGAGTTTTACCAGGACGGCTTCAGCGCCAACCGTGGTTACCCGAGCACACCCGACGCCGCCAACATCGAGCGCATCGAAGTGCTCAAAGGACCGGCCGCCAGCCTGTACGGCCGAGGCGATCCGGGTGGCACGGTCAACATCGTCACCAAGAAACCGCAGCCCGAAGCGTTCACTACCCTGCAGACCAGTGCCGGCAGTTGGGATCGTTATCGCACCGCGCTGGACGTCAACACGCCGCTGGATGATCAGGGTGATGTGCTGTCGCGAATCAACCTCGCGGTCGAGGACAACAACAGCTTTCGCGATCACGTCGACAGCAAACGCGTCTTCGTCGCCCCCTCTTTCAGTTGGCAGTTGAACCCGGACACCAGCCTGCTGGTGGAGAGCGAATTCGTGCGTCATAGCTCGACCTTCGACCGCGGCATCGTTGCGCCAAACAATAAATGGAGCGGCGTCTCGCGCTCGACATTCCTGGGTGAGCCGAACGACGGCAACATCGACAACCACAACAACAGACTGCAAGCCACGCTTGAGCACCACCTCAACGATGCCTGGAAACTGCGCCTGGCCAGCCATTACAAGGAAGGCAAACTGTGGGGATTCGCCTCCGAAAACCGTCCTTTGAATGCCGATGGCCACACAATCAACCGCCGCTATCGCGAGCGCGATACCAACTGGCACGACAGCATCACCCAGCTGGAACTGCGCGGCCTGTTCGACCTCGGTACCTGGCAGCACGAACTGCTTATCGGCAGCGAGTACGAGAACTTCCGCAAGAACGAGCGCGTCACCACCATCGCCGGCGGACCTTACGCCATCGATATCTATAACCCGGTGTACGGCCAGCCCAAGCCCAACGGTGCACGCTCCGGCACAGACTTCTTCGAACACGTCGAAAGCCATGCGCTGAACCTGCAGGATCAAATCGTCTTCAGCGAAAAACTGCGCGGGATGATCGGTGCGCGCTTCGAGCATTTCGACCAAAACATCGATGACCACAGCCGCAACACCACCAGCCGCCAAACCCACGATGCGCTCACCCAACGTGCCGGCCTGCTCTATCAACTGACACCGGACACCGGCCTGTTCGCCAACGCCTCGACCTCATTCAAACCGAACAACGGCCTCGATGCGGCTGGCAAATCCTTCGATCCGGAAGAAGGCATGGGTTACGAAATCGGCATCAAGAACGAGCTGTTCGACGAACGGTTAAGCAGCACCCTCGCCTTCTTCCATATCGACAAGGAAAACGTCCTCGCCCTCGACCCGGGCACCGACACCAGCCGCGCCATGGGCAAGGCCCGCAGCCGGGGTTTCGATCTGCAAGTCACCGGGCAAGTCACCGACGCCGTCAGGGTGATCGGCGCATTCGCCTGGATCGACGCCGAAGTCACCAAGGGTGATGCCGCGATTCCTGCCGGTAGCCGCATCCTCGGGGTGGCCAAACGCAGCGGCAGCCTGCTGGGTGTCTACGAGTTTCAGGACGGCCGGTTGCGCGGCTCGGATATCGGCGCGGCGCTCACCTACGTCGGTGACCGCTCAGGTGAGTCCGGCAGCGATTTCGAGCTGCCGGCCTATCACACCGTCGACCTGCTGGCCCATTACAAGGCCAGCGACACCGTCACTCTCGGCCTGAACCTGAACAACCTGTTCGACGAAAAATATTACGAGCGCTCGTACAGCAACTACTGGGTCAACCCCGGCGAGCCGCGCAATTTCACGGTCAGCCTGACACTCAACCTGTAAAAGGACGTCACCATGCAATACGGCAAATCCCTGCTGCTCATCGCCGCGCTGTTCGCCACTCACGCCTCGGCCCACGGTTTGTGGACCGAACAACGACGCGGCAATATCGAAGTCGTCTACGGCCACGGTGCCGAGGACAATGCGTTCAAACCGCAGAAAGTCAGCGGGGCGTGGGCCTTTGACGCGAGCGGCAAGATGATTCCCGTCAGTGTGCAGCGCCTGGCAGATCACGCCCGCCTGCAACCGTTGAAACCGCCGGCGGTGTTGGCCGTGGCCCTGAACAACGGCATGTGGTCGCAAACCGCCGACAAGAAATGGATCAACGAGGGGCGCAGCAAAGTCCCGGGCGCCATCGAGTCGACCGAGACCCTCAAGTACAGCCTGGCGATTTATCAGCCGGGAGCGAAGCTGCCCAAACTGGATCAGATCAAATTGCTGATTCTGCCGGAGGTCGATCCGCTGACCGTCGGGCCGGGGAAATCATTGCCGGTGCGGGTGTTGCTGGATGGCAAACCGGCAGCGGGCGTGAAGTTGATCGGTGACTACCGCAGCGCGCCGAATACCTTGAGCACTGAAACCGACAAGGAAGGCCGCGCGCAGGTGCTGGTGCGTAATGAGGGATTGAATGTGATTGCGGCGCAGGTGGAAGTGCCGGTGAAGGACAGTTCAGAAGTGAGCAGCAGAGGGTTGTTCAGTTCGTTGACGTTCCTGGGCGAACCGCATCACGAATAAACCAACGCTGATCCCTGCGGGACGAAACCCACAGGGATCAGTGTCGTTTCAGAGTTCGCCCAGACCGTCGATCAACGCCTGATTCTGCTCCGGCGTGCCGATCGAGATCCGCAGGAACTGGGCAATCCGCTCCTGCTTGAAGTGGCGCACGATCACGCCCTGTTCACGCAGTTTGGCTGCCAGCCCTGCCGCATCGTGTTGCGGATGCCGGGCGAAAATGAAGTTCGCGGCCGACGGCAGCACTTCAAAGCCCTTGGCCTGCAACTGCGCAACCACCCATTCGCGACTCTCGATCACCAGTGCGCAGGTCTTGTCGAAGTACTCGCGATCTTCGAACGCCGCCGCCGCGCCGACATTCGCCATGCGATCGATCGGGTAGGAGTTGAAGCTGTTCTTGATCCGCTCCAGCGCCTCGACCAGGTCCGGATGGCCGACCGCCAGACCGACCCGCAGGCCCGCCAGCGAACGGGACTTGGACAGAGTCTGGGTGACCAGCAGGTTCGGATAACGGTCCACCAGGCTGATCGCGGTCTCGCCGCCGAAGTCGATGTAGGCCTCGTCGACCACCACCACCGAATCCGGGCTGGCCTTGAGGATCTGCTCGACCGCTTCCAGTGCCAGCAGGCAACCGGTCGGTGCGTTCGGGTTGGGGAAGATGATCCCGCCGTTCGGCTTGGCGTAGTCCGCCGGGTTGATCTGGAACTGCGCATCCAGCGGCACCGCATCGAAATCGATGCCGTAGAGGCCACAGTAGACCGGATAAAAGCTGTAGCTGATGTCCGGGAACAGGATCGGCTGATCGTGTTGTAGCAGGCCGTGGAAGATGTGCGCCAGCACTTCGTCCGAACCGTTGCCGAGGAACACCTCATTGCTTTGTACGCCGTAGTAGTTGGCGACGGCATTCTTCAGCAGGTCACTGTTCGGATCCGGGTACAGGCGCAGGTTGTCATTGAGTTCGGTCTGCATCGCCGCCAAAGCTTTCGGCGACGGGCCGTACGGGTTTTCGTTGGTATTGAGTTTGACCAGACGGGTCAGCTTCGGCTGCTCGCCCGGCACATACGGCACCAGATCCTTGACGAACGGGCTCCAGAATTTACTCATGTTCAGTTCCCCTTCACTTCGTCTTTGATGCGGTATTCGGCGCTGCGAGCGTGGGCGCTCAGCGATTCGCCACGGGCCAGGATCGATGCCGTCTTGCCCAGCTCGGACGCACCGGCTTCGGAGCAGAAGATGATCGACGAACGTTTCTGGAAGTCATACACGCCCAGCGGCGAGGAGAAACGCGCGGTGCCGGAGGTCGGCAACACGTGGTTCGGACCGGCGCAGTAGTCACCCAGCGCTTCGGAGGTGTGGCGACCCATGAAGATCGCGCCGGCGTGGCGGATCTGCGGCAGCCAGGCCTGCGGGTCGGCGACCGACAGCTCAAGGTGCTCCGGGGCGATGCGGTTGGCGACTTCGATGGCCTGGGCCATGTCGCGCACGTGGATCAGTGCACCACGGCCATTAATCGAGGTTTCGATGATGGTCGCGCGATCCATGGTCGGCAGCAGTTTGTCGATGCTGGCGGCGACCTTGTCGAGGAACTCGGCGTCCGGGCTGACCAGAATCGCCTGGGCGTCTTCGTCGTGTTCGGCCTGGGAGAACAGGTCCATGGCGATCCAGTCCGGATCGGTCTGGCCGTCGCACACCACGAGGATTTCCGACGGGCCGGCGATCATGTCGATGCCGACCTGACCGAATACGTGACGTTTGGCAGTGGCGACATAGATGTTGCCCGGGCCGACGACCTTGTCCACCTGCGGCACGCTTTCGGTGCCATAGGCCAATGCGGCAACGGCTTGCGCACCACCGATGGTGAAAACGCGGTCGACGCCGGCGATGCACGCCGCCGCCAGCACCAGCTCGTTGACTTCACCGCGCGGGGTCGGCACCACCATGACCACTTCGGTCACGCCGGCGACCTTGGCCGGAATCGCGTTCATCAACACCGATGACGGGTACGACGCCTTGCCGCCCGGCACGTACAGACCGGCGCGATCCAGTGGCGTGACTTTCTGGCCCAGCACCGTGCCGTCGGCTTCGGTGTAGCTCCAGGAGTCCTGCTTCTGTTTCTCGTGATAGCTGCGCACGCGGGCGGCGGCTTTTTCCAGCGCTTCGCGTTGTGGGACACTGATGCGGGTCAGGGCCAGCTCCAGACGCTCGCGCGGCAGGATCAGGTCCGCCATCGAAGCGACTTCGAGGCCGTCGAACTTCTGGGTGAACTCGACCAGTGCCGCGTCACCGCGCTCGCGCACAGCCTTGATGATGTCCAGCACCCGCTGATTGACCGAGTCGTCAGACACACTTTCCCAGCTCAGCAGATGATCCAGATGATGCGCGAAATCCGGGTCAGCAGCGTTGAGTCGGCGAATTGCAGTCGGTGCGGTCATAGCGAGAGCCTCATAGGAATGGCAAAAACTCAGGCGCCCGAAACTACCATTCGATCCGCTTGGGCACCTGAGATTCTGGCTATGAGGCGGATAGACGGGCGCGACTTAACGTCGCGCAGGTACATCAGCCGCGGTGTCGAGACTCCACTGCCTTGCGCAGGGTGTCGATCAACGCCTGGATTCGGGCGTGTTGCATTTTCATCGAAGCCTTGTTGACCACCAGACGCGAGCTGATCGTGGCGATCAGTTCCTGAGGCTCCAGGCCGTTGGCGCGCAGGGTGTTGCCGGTGTCGACCACGTCGATGATCTTGTCGGCCAGGCCGATCAGCGGTGCCAGCTCCATCGAGCCGTACAGCTTGATGATGTCGACCTGACGACCCTGCTCGGCGTAGTAACGCTTGGCGACGTTGACGAATTTGGTGGCGACGCGCAGGCGGCCCTTGGGCTCGACCGCGCCGACCTTGCCGGCGGTCATCAGCTTGCACTGGGCAATCTGCAGATCCAGCGGCTCGTACAGGCCTTGCCCTGTGTATTCCATCAGCACGTCTTTACCGGCAACGCCGAGGTCGGCCGCGCCATGCTCGACATAGGTCGGCACGTCGGTGGCCCGCACGATCAGCAGGCGAACGTCTTCCTGGGTCGTGGGGATGATCAGCTTGCGGCTCTTGTCCGGATTCTCGGTCGGCACGATGCCCGCTTCGGCGAGAAGCGGCAGGGTGTCGTCAAGGATGCGGCCCTTGGACAGTGCGATGGTCAACATGGGAAACGTCAGTCCTTATCAAGGTACTCATGTCCGGTCGCAATCGGCGCCGGACATACATCGAGGGCGTTGCCACCCCCGATCAAAACGAATTCAACGGACACTTCCCTGTGTCCAGATGCAGCGATCAGCCCGGAACGCGACGGATCTTGGCGCCCAGCATCTGCAGTTTTTCCTCGATGCACTCGTAACCACGGTCGATGTGGTAGATGCGGTCGATCAGGGTATCGCCCTGTGCCACCAGCGCCGAAATCACCAGGCTCGCCGAAGCACGCAGGTCGGTTGCCATCACTGGCGCGCCCTTGAGTGTTTCGATGCCGGTCACGATAGCGGTGTTGCCTTCGACCTGGATGTGCGCGCCCATGCGGTGCAGTTCGTACACGTGCATGAAGCGGTTTTCGAAGATCGTCTCGATGACCGCGCCAGTGCCTTCGGCAATGGCGTTGAGCGAAATGAACTGCGCCTGCATGTCGGTCGGGAACGCCGGGTACGGCGCAGTGCGCACGTTGACCGCTTTCGGGCGCTTGCCGTGCATGTTCAGCTCGATCCAGTCTTCACCACAGGTGATTTCTGCGCCGGCTTCACGGAGTTTTTCCAGAACGGCTTCGAGAATGGTCGGATCGGTGTCCTTGACCTTCACGCGGCCACCGGTGACCGCAGCGGCCACCAGGTAGGTACCGGTTTCGATGCGGTCAGGCATGACTTTGTAGAAAGCCGAACCCAGACGCTCGACGCCATCGATGGTGATGGTGTCGGTGCCAGCACCGGACACCTTGGCGCCCATGGCGTTGAGGAAGTTCGCCAGGTCGACCACTTCAGGTTCACGGGCGGCGTTCTGCAACACGCTGCGGCCCTTGGCCAGAGCGGCAGCCATCATGATGTTCTCGGTACCGGTCACGCTGACGGTATCGAAGAAGAAGTGCGCGCCGCGCAGGCCGCCTTCAGGCGCCTTGGCCTTGATGTAGCCGCCTTCGACGTCGATGACCGCGCCCATGGCTTCCAGGCCACGGATGTGCAGGTCGACCGGACGCGAACCGATGGCGCAACCGCCAGGCAGTGCGACTTCGGCTTCACCGAAACGCGCGACCATCGGGCCCAGCACCAGGATCGAGGCACGCATGGTTTTCACCAGTTCGTACGGAGCGATCAGGGTCTTGATGGTGCGCGGGTCGATTTCGACGCTGAGCTTCTCGTCGATCACAGGCTCGATGCCCATGCGACCGAACAGCTCGATCATGGTGGTGATGTCGTGCAGGTGCGGCAAGTTGCCAACGGTAACCGGGCCATCGCACAGCAGGGTGGCAGCCAGGATCGGCAGGGCGGAGTTCTTCGCCCCGGAGATGCGGATCTCGCCATCAAGACGAGCGCCACCGGTAATAATCAATTTATCCATAAGAATCTCGACGCCCTAGGGCTCAGGTGCGCTCGGCCCAGGCCGCGCTGCTGAAAAATTTCATAGTGACCGCGTGGATGCTGCCATCGGCGATCCAAGGGTTCAAATGGGCATAGATGCTTTGCTGACGCTTGACCGGGCTCAACGCCGCCAGTTCATCACTAATCACGTTCAGCTGAAAGTTGCAGCCTTCGCCTTCAACTTCCACCAGCGTTCCTGGCAGCTTTCCTTCAAGGAAGCTCTTCACTTCTACGGCCTGCATGCTCAACCTCAATCGGCGCCCTGTGCGCACGGGTCGGACATCATACAAAAAAGCCCCGCGCCTGCGAACCCCGCTGCGCAGGACTCTGACGGGGGGCTTCTCTATAGATGCGGGTTCAGGGTTGCGCCAACAGCTCGGTCAGTTCGCTGACCTGAGCAATTTCGCGCATGTCTTCGGGCATCCCGCGAATGCTGACCGCCTTGCCGGCGGCCTTTGCATCGCGAATGAAGCACAGCAGCAGCGACAGACCGACGCTGCTGGACTTCTCCACCGCCGAGCAATCGATCACCAATGCCGGGGCATTGCACGACTTGATCAGCGCCCGGCCCTGCTCGCGCAGATCAGGGCCGGTGCGGTAATCCAGCACGCCACTGAGCTGCAGCTCACTGGCTTCGTCCAGACGAATGGCCGACTCGGTCATTGGGCTGGCTTCTCGTTCTGCTCGGCCGACTGCTTGGCCTTGGCGACTTCACCGGCCCAGCCATTGATGGTCTTGTCCAGGTCGTTGCCATTGCGCTGCATGGCGTCGGCGAACTGGTCACGGAACAGCTTGCCGATGTTGATGCCGTTGATGATCACGTTACGCAGTTTCCACTCGCCGTTGATCTTCTCCAGGGTGTACGACACCGGATAGATCGCGCCGTTGTTGCCCTTGACGGTCATGCCGACGCTGGTGCGGTCGCCCGACTCATCCTTGGGAGCATCAACGGTGATGCCCTGGTTGTTGTACTCGAGCAGCGCGTTGCCGTAGAACTGGAACAGGCCGCGCTTGAAGTTTTCCTCGAAGGTCTTCATCTGCGCCGGGGTTGCCTTGCGCGAATACTTGACCGTCATGATGCTCTTGGAAATGCCCTCGGCATCCACGACCGGCCCGACGATGGTGTTCAACGCGGTGTAGAAGTCCTGCGGATCCTGCTTGTACTTCTCTTTGTTGGCCGACAGATCGGCGAGCATCCGGTTTGTGGTGTCCTGAACCAGATCGTGCGCCGATTGTGCCGCCACGGCGTTAGCCACCAGCGGCAGTGCCGCAAGCAACACCAACAGGCCACGTCGCAAGGTAGAGATCATTCAAAAGCTCCTCATTTGGCGTCTTTGCTAACGGTATTGAGCAGGAATTTACCGATCAGGTCTTCCAGTACCAGAGACGACTGTGTGTCGTGGATGGTTCCACCATCCTTCAGGCGGGTGTCTTCCCCGCCCACGCTGATACCGATGTATTTCTCGCCCAGCAGACCCGCTGTCAGGATAGATGCTGTGGAGTCGGTCGGCAGGTTGTCGACGCTTTTATCCACTTGCAGGGTCACCCGACCGGTGAAGCTGTCGCGGTCCAGATCGATCGCGGTGACCTTGCCGATGGTCACACCCGCCATGGTCACTTTGGCTCTGACCGTCAAACCGGCGATATTGTCGAAATAGGCGTAAAGCTTGTAGGTATCGGTGGTCGAAGTCGGAGACAGGCCACTGACCCGCAGGGCGAGCAGCAACAAGGCCAGGATCCCTGCCAGCAGGAACAGGCCGACACCGATTTCCAGGGTGCGGTTTTGCATCAGAAATCTCCAAACATCAAAGCGGTCAGAATAAAGTCCAGGCCGAGTACTGCCAGCGAGGCGTAAACCACGGTCTTGGTGGTGGCACGGCTGATCCCCTCGGAAGTGGGTTCGCAGTCATAGCCTTGAAATACGGCGATCCAGGTGACGACAAAAGCGAATACTGCACTTTTGATGATGCCGTTGAGCACATCGTCACCGAAGCTCACGCTGTTCTGCATGTTCGACCAGTAGGAACCTTCGTAGACGCCCAGCCAGTCGACGGCGACCCACGAACCGCCCCAGATGCCGACCACGCTGAAGATCATCGCCAGCACTGGCAGGGAAATGAAGCCGGCCCACAGACGCGGGGCAATGATGTACTTGAGCGGGTCGACCCCGATCATTTCCAGGCTGGACAACTGTTCGGTGGATTTCATGTTGCCGATTTCCGCCGTCAGCGCCGAACCTGCACGCCCGGCGAACAGCAGCGCAGTCACCACCGGCCCCAGCTCACGCAACAGGGTCAGTGCCACCATCTGGCCGACAGCCTGCTCCGAGCCATAGCTCGAAAGGATGTTGAAGCCCTGCAGCGCCAGCACCATGCCGATGAAGATCCCGGACACCACGATGATCACCAGCGACATCACGCCGACGGAATGCAGCTGCTTGACCAGCAGGCCGAAACCGCCGCCGATGCCACCACGCCCGAGCAAGGCATGAAACAGGAACAGGGTCGAACGCCC
The DNA here is from genome assembly GCF_024749205.1 of Pseudomonas sp. B21-021. Classification (NCBI taxonomy): domain Bacteria; kingdom Pseudomonadati; phylum Pseudomonadota; class Gammaproteobacteria; order Pseudomonadales; family Pseudomonadaceae; genus Pseudomonas; species Pseudomonas sp. B21-021. Next base: position 1,043,879 of record NZ_CP087192.1, on the reverse strand, counting down.
GAACACTGCGACGCTGTCGATTCCGGCGAGACCGAAACGACGCACACGCTCCATTAATGTAATTCTGCGCATCAGCGGCGCTTCCCCAGAAGATCGGCGCGGTAATCCGGCGCTGGAAAGTGATACGGCACCGGGCCGTCGGGTTCACCGGTCATGAACTGGCGGATACGCGGATCGTCCGAGCTCATCAGTTCGTCCGGCGTGCCCTGCCCCAATACCTGGCCATCACCGACCACATAGATGTAGTCGGCGATGCTCGCGGTTTCGGCGAGGTCGTGGGAGACCACGATGCTGGTAATCCCCAGGGCATCGTTGAGCAGACGGATCAGGCGAACCAGAACGCCCATGGCGATCGGATCCTGGCCGACGAACGGTTCGTCGTACATGAGGATCTGCGGATCGAGGGCAATGGCCCGGGCCAGTGCGACACGGCGTTTCATGCCGCCGGACAGCTCGTCAGGCATCAGTTCGATCGCACCGCGCAGCCCCACCGCCTGCAATTTGAGCAGCACGATGTCGCGGATCATCTCGTCCGGCAGGTCGGTATGAACGCGCAGCGGAAAGGCGACGTTCTCGAACACATCGAGATCGGTGAACAGCGCACCGCTCTGAAACAGTACGCCCATGTGCTTGCGCGCATCGAACAGATCGCTGCGCGACAGCTTCGGCAGGTTCTGGCCGTTGACCCAGACCTCGCCCTTGGATGGCCGCAACTGGGCGCCCATCAGGCGCAACAGCGTGGTCTTGCCACACCCGGAAGGCCCCATGATGCCGGTGACCTTGCCGCGCGGGATGCGGATATCGACGTTATTGAAAATGCTCCGCGCACCGCGCTTGAAGGAGACTCCCTTCAGCTCGACCGCGTAGGCGTTATCGGCACTCATCTAAACTCCTTGCGATGCAGCCTCTCACTCGGACGCCTGGCTTCCTGGAAGAAAGCCCCTACATCCCGGGCAGGCCGAACTGGCGGCGAACTATATCACTGCAAAGGGCAAGCGCCCAAGGCCTGCACCGGTCCGCATTCGGCGAGCTGAAGGGCTTGAAGCCTTATTTACAGAGTTTTGGTAACGAGGAATGACAAAGCACGACGAACTTGCGTGAGGCTTTTCAACATAACCGCTATAATCGCCGCCTTTTCATCGGGCTATACGATTTCTGACATGAGCCAAACCAGCGACCTGATTCAATCGGCACAACGCACCATCCGCCTCGAAGTGGAAGCCGTACAAGGCTTGTTGCCCCATATCGACGCCGATTTCGTACGCGCTTGCGAGATGATTCTGGCCAGCAAGGGCCGTGTTGTCGTAGTCGGCATGGGCAAGTCCGGGCACATCGGCAACAAGATTGCCGCGACCCTGGCCAGCACCGGCACCCCGGCGTTTTTCGTGCATCCGGCCGAGGCCAGCCACGGCGACATGGGCATGATTACCCGTGACGACGTGATTCTGGCCCTGTCGAACTCCGGTTCCACCAACGAAATCGTCACCCTGCTGCCACTGATCAAGCGCCTGGGCATCCAGCTGATCAGCGTCACCGGCAACCCGCAATCGCCGCTGGCCAAGGCCGCCGAGGTCAACCTGAACGTTCACGTCGAGCACGAAGCCTGCCCGCTGAACCTGGCACCGACCTCTTCGACCACCGCCGCGCTGGTCATGGGCGATGCCTTGGCCGTGGCGCTGCTGGAAGCGCGCGGTTTCACCGCCGAAGACTTCGCCTTTTCCCACCCGGGCGGCGCACTGGGCCGACGCCTGCTGCTGAAAGTGGAAAATGTCATGCACGCCGGCCAGGAACTGCCGCAAGTACAGCGCGGCACCCTGCTCAAGGACGCGTTGATGGAGATGACCCGCAAGGGTCTGGGCATGACCGTCATTCTTGAAGCGGACGGCAAACTGGCCGGAATCTTCACTGACGGCGACCTGCGCCGCACCCTGGATCGCAGCATCGATATCCACAGCGCCACCATCGACCAGGTGATGACCGTGCACGGCAAGACCGCCCGCGCCGAAATGCTCGCTGCCGAAGCCCTGAAAATCATGGAAGACCACCGAATCAACGCACTGGTTGTCGTGGATGAAGAAGATCGCCCGGTCGGCGCCTTCAACCTCTCCGACCTGCTGCGCGCAGGAGTGATGTAAATGAGCAACGATCTGCTGCAACGCGGCAAAGCCATCAAACTGGCGGTTTTCGACGTCGACGGCGTCCTCACCGACGGGCGCCTGTACTTCCTTGAAGACGGCAGCGAGTTCAAGACTTTCAATACACTCGACGGTCAGGGCATCAAGATGCTGATGAACGCCGGCGTCCAGACCGCCATCATCAGCGGTCGCAAGACCCCGGTGGTCGAGCGTCGGGCAAAAAACCTGGGCATCCCGCACCTGTTTCAGGGTCGCGAAGACAAACTCGTCGTTCTCGACGGTCTTCTGGAGCAACTGGGCCTAAGCTATGAACAAGTGGCCTATCTCGGCGACGACCTGCCGGATCTGCCGGTGATCCGTCGCGTGGGGCTGGGCATGGCCGTAGCCAACGCCGCCGCTTTTGTACGCGAGCACGCTCACGGCGTGACCCTGGCCCGTGGCGGCGAAGGTGCCGCCCGCGAATTCTGCGAACTGATCCTGCGCGCCCAAGGCAGCCTCGACGCCGCCAACAACGCGTACCTGTGAGTCCAACCATGTTTAGCAAAAAGTTTCGCAACATCCTGCTGTTCGGTTGCATCGCAGCGATTTTCGGTGCGGTCGGCTACTGGAACATCAGCCCGGAACGCTTCCTCGACAAGCCGCCGGTTTCGGCAGAGGAAAGCCCGATCGACTGGTATGCGACCAATACCCACACGATCCAGTACCTCGAAGACGGCAAAGTGCAATACGAAATGACGTCCGACAAGGCTGAGCACGTCAAGGCGACCGACATTACACTGGTCACCAAACCCGATCTGAACATGTTCCGTGGCACCGATTTCCCATGGCACGTGACCAGCGAGCGCGGTGAAGTGAACTCCGGTGGCACCGAGGTCGAGCTGATCGACTCGGTACGCGTCAAGCGCACCGACGAAAAGAACCGCGACACCCTGATCACCTCCACTCGCATGACGGTGTTCCCGCAGCAGCAATATGCGCAGACCCAGCAACCCGTTAGAATCGACGGCGCTGGCGGTGTATCGACTGGCGTAGGAATGAAAGCGTATTTGAAGGAAAGCAGGATACACCTGCTATCGAACGTAAGAGGACAGTATGAGGCTCGTTAAAACCCTCCCTATTTTGCTCAGTCTGGGCGCAGCACTGGGAAGCGTGAGCGCCTGGGCTCTGCCGAACGATCAAGAGCAGCCAATCCGCATTCAGGCCGACGATGCCCAGCTGGACGACAAGAACGGCGTTGCCACCTACAAAGGCGACGTGATCATCACCCAGGGTTCGATGATCGTCAAAGGCAACACCGTGACCATGACCCGTGCGCCTAACGGCGATATCGACGTCGTGACTTCGGTGGGCAACCTCGCCTACTTCGAACAGTTGCAGACTGCTGGCGACACCAAACCCGTTCAGGGCTGGGGTGTGACCATTCAGTATCACGCGGCGCAAAACCGCGTTGTATTGATCGACAAGGCAAAAGTCGTCGACAAGGACAACAACACCACTCAGGGCGAGAAAATCGTCTATGACACGGTGAAGAAACTGGCCAGCGCCGGTCGAGCCACTGGCAGCAAGGTCACCGAAGCGCGTCCGCGCATCGACATGGTGATCCAGCCGAAGAAGAAAACCGACGAGAAAACCCAGTAATGGCAACTCTGAAAGCTCAGCACCTGGCCAAGGCCTATAAAAGCCGCCAGGTCGTGCGCGACGTCAGCCTGTCGATCGACAGCGGTCAGATCGTTGGCCTGCTCGGCCCGAACGGCGCCGGCAAGACCACCTGCTTCTACATGATCGTTGGCCTGGTCCAGGCCGATCAGGGTCGCGTACTGATCGACGACCTGGACGTCAGCCACCAGCCGATGCACGGTCGCGCCAAGGCCGGTATCGGCTATCTGCCGCAAGAAGCGTCGATCTTCCGCAAACTGTCGGTGGCCGACAACATCATGGCCATCCTCGAGACTCGTCAGGAGCTCGACAAGGCCGGCCGTCGCAAGGAGCTGGAAAGCCTGCTGCAGGAATTCCACATCAGCCACATCCGCGACAACCTCGGCATGAGCCTGTCCGGTGGTGAGCGCCGCCGCGTGGAAATCGCCCGCGCACTGGCCACGGCACCGAAGTTCATCCTGCTCGACGAACCGTTCGCCGGTGTCGACCCGATCTCCGTGGGCGACATCAAGCAGATCATCCATCACCTCAAGGCCAAGGGCATCGGCGTTCTTATCACCGACCACAACGTCCGTGAGACGCTGGATATCTGCGAAACCGCCTACATCGTCAACGACGGCCAGTTGATCGCCGAAGGCGACTCCGCGACCATCCTCGCCAACGATCTGGTGAAGGAAGTCTATCTGGGTCACGAGTTCCGCCTGTAAGCACGACGGCATTCGACCAGCCGTCCGGGTGCTGTAACGTTGAAGCGCCTTTTTATACGCTTTTATTGTTACAGCGCTCTAGGCAAACACGACAGTTTCAGGCATATAATTTGCTTAAGTTTGGCGCTCCGGCGCCCTGTAGTGGATGGCGCATAGCGCCGGCGAATAAGGTGTTAAGCCCCTGCCATGAAACCATCGCTAGTCTTGAGAATGGGCCAGCAGCTGACGATGACACCGCAGCTGCAACAGGCCATCCGCCTGCTCCAATTGTCGACCCTGGATCTGCAACAGGAAATCCAGGAGGCTCTGGAATCCAATCCGATGCTCGAACGCCAGGAAGACGGCGACGACTTCGACAACTCCGATCCCATGGCCGACAACGCCGAACAGAAGCCCAACACCGAGATCCAGGAACCCTCCTATCAGGAGACCGCGCCGACAGTCGATAACCTCGAAGACGGCGAATGGAACGAGCGAATCCCCAACGAACTGCCCGTCGACACCGCCTGGGAAGACGTCTACCAGACCAGCGCCAGCAGCCTGCCCAGCAGCGACGATGACGAGTGGGACTTCACCACCCGCACCTCCGCCGGCGAGAGCCTGCAAAGCCACCTGCTGTGGCAGTTGAACCTGGCACCGATGTCCGACACCGATCGCCTGATCGCCGTCACCCTGATCGATTGCATCAACAATCAGGGCTACCTCGACGAAACCCTCGAAGAAATCCTCGACGCCTTTGATCCGGAGCTCGACATCGAGCTGGACGAGATCGAAGCCGTCCTTCACCGCATTCAGCAATTCGAACCGGCCGGCATCGGCGCACGCAACCTGGGCGAATGCCTGCTGCTGCAATTGCGCCAGCTGTCGGCCAAGACCCCTTGGCTGGCCGAGGCCAAGCGCCTGGTCACCGATTACATCGACCTGCTCGGCAGCCGCGATTACAGCCAGCTGATGCGCCGCATGAAGCTCAAGGAAGACGAGCTGCGCCAGGTCATCGAACTGGTGCAGAGCCTCAACCCGCGCCCCGGTTCGCAAATTGAATCCACCGAAGCCGAGTACGTGGTGCCTGACGTCATCGTGCGCAAGGACAACGAGCGCTGGCTGGTCGAGCTGAATCAGGAGTCGGTGCCGCGTCTGCGAGTCAACGCCCAGTACGCCGGTTTCGTGCGCCGCGCCGACACCAGTGCCGATAACACCTTCATGCGCAATCAGTTGCAGGAAGCCCGCTGGTTCATCAAGAGCCTGCAGAGCCGCAACGAAACCCTGATGAAAGTGGCCACCCAGATCGTCGAGCACCAGCGCGGCTTTCTGGAGTACGGCGACGAAGCCATGAAGCCGCTGGTGCTGCATGACATCGCTGAAGCCGTGGGCATGCACGAGTCGACGATTTCCCGCGTGACCACGCAAAAATTCATGCATACCCCACGGGGCATATATGAACTGAAATACTTTTTCTCCAGCCATGTGAGCACCTCCGAAGGCGGTGAATGCTCGTCCACGGCGATCCGCGCGATCATCAAGAAACTGGTTGCCGCGGAAAATCAGAAAAAGCCGTTGAGTGACAGCAAGATCGCTGGTTTACTGGAGGCACAAGGCATTCAGGTGGCTCGCCGCACCGTCGCCAAGTACCGCGAATCCCTCGGGATCGCGCCTTCGAGCGAACGCAAGCGGTTGATGTAAGCCACGTTACAGCGTTCCAGTGGCAGGCTCTTCGGCCTGCCGCTTTATGCACTGGCAACGAAGGAGAAGCTGTATGCAAGTCAACATCAGTGGACACCAACTGGAAGTTACCCAACCTCTCCGTGAGTACGTTGAGCAAAAGCTCAAGAGGCTTGAGGGACATTTCGACAAGATCACCAACGTGCAAGTCACGATGTGCGTCGAAAAGCTGAAGCAGAAAATCGAAGCCACGCTGCATATTCCCGGCAACGAGGTCGTCGCAAACGCGGAACATACCGATATGTACGCTGCGATCGACGCGCTGACCGACAAGCTTGATAAACAACTCAAAAAGCATAAGGAAAAGACCCAGAGCCTGCTTCAGGGCGCTACCGGTCGATAACCCCCACCCCCATGATCCGACTTGAAAGTATCCTGACCCCCGGCCGTTCCCTGGTGAACGTGCCGGGCGGCAGTAAAAAGAAAGCCCTCGAACAAATTGCCAACCTGATCGCCCGGGAAGTCCCGGATCTGGAGATGCAAGATGTCTTCGAGGCATTGATTGCCCGTGAAAAACTGGGTTCCACCGGTTTTGGCAACGGCATCGCCATTCCTCACTGCCGCCTCAAGGGCTGTGAAGCGCCGATCAGTGCGCTGATGCACCTTGATGCTCCTATCGATTTCGACGCTATCGACGGTGCGCCTGTGGACCTGCTGTTCGTCCTGCTGGTGCCGGAAGCCGCCACCGATGCGCACCTGGAACTGTTACGCCAGATCGCCAGCATGCTCGACCGCAAGGACGTGCGCGACAGACTGCGTAGCGCGCCAAGCAACGAAGCGTTGTACCAGGTTGTACTGGAAGAACAGAACAGGCCGTAACCATGCGCTTGATCATTGTCAGTGGCCGTTCCGGCTCGGGTAAAAGTACCGCCCTGGATGTCCTTGAGGACAACGGTTACTACTGCATCGATAACCTGCCGGCCGGTCTACTGCCGGAGCTGGCCGAACGCGCCCTGATTCACACCGAGCTGGCGCAGCCACTGGTGGCGGTCTCGATCGATGCACGCAATCTGCCGAGCCATCTGACCCGATTTCCGGAATTGCTTGAGGACGCACGTGCCAAGCATATTCAATGCGATGTCCTGTACCTGGATGCCGACGAAGAAACGCTGCTCAAGCGTTTCTCTGAAACTCGTCGCCGCCACCCACTGAGCAACGCCAATCGTTCGCTGGCAGAGGCCATTCAGGATGAAAGCGCCCTGCTCGGCCCCATTGCCGATCTTGCCGACCTGAAAATCAACACCACCAACCTCAATCTCTATCAGCTGCGCGACACCATCAAACTGCGCCTGTTGAACCAGCCGGAGCCGGGCACGGCGTTTCTGGTGGAGTCGTTCGGTTTCAAACGCGGCATGCCGGTGGATGCGGATCTGGTGTTCGATGTACGCTGCCTGCCGAACCCGTACTGGAAACCGGAGCTGCGCGCGCAATCCGGTCTCGATCAGCCGGTCGCCGAATATCTGGCGGCGCAGCCGGAGGTCGAGGAGATGTACCAGGACATTTACGCGTATCTGTACAAATGGTTGCCACGCTTTGCGGCGAGCAACCGCGCTTACGTCACCATTGCCATCGGCTGCACCGGCGGGCATCACCGTTCCGTTTACCTGACCGAACGTCTTGGCCAGGCGCTGCAGAAGACCCTGAAGAACGTCCAGGTTCGCCACCGCGACCTCAGCTAAAGGATTCACACCGCGATGCCTGCTCGTGAAATCGAAATCATCAACAAGCTGGGCCTGCATGCCCGCGCATCGGCAAAATTCGTCGGAGTGGCGGGCCAGTTTCCCGATTGCACGATCAGAGTGGGCCGCACCCCGGAAACCACGGTTGACGGTAAAAGCATCATGGCGATGATGATGCTCGCAGCCGGCAAGGGCACCAAGATCCACCTGAGTACCGATGGCCACCAGGAACAGGAAGCCATGGACGCGCTGGTGACCCTGATCAACAACTACTTCGACGAAGGTGGTTGAAAACGCTTGAAGCGAGGGAGCATGCTCCCTCCTCCCGGTTCATCCCAACGCGGTATCCATCACCATCATCAGACAGAAGCCGATCAGCAATCCCAGGCTTGCCAGCTTCTCGTGACCATTGCGTCGCGACTCCGGAATGACCTCGTGAGTCACCACCAGCAGCATAGCGCCTGCCGCCAACGCCAATCCCAAAGGCAGCAACAACTCGGCAAGACTGACCAGCCAAGCGCATAGCAGCGCGAACACCGGCTCGACCAGACCTGACGCGGCACCAATCAAAAACGCCTTGACCCGCGACATCCCGGCACCGGCCAGTACCAGTGCAATCACCAGCCCTTCCGGCACATCCTGCAAGGCAATGCCCATCGCCAGACTGTCTGCGTCCGGCATCCCACCACCCGCCGAGACGCCGACCGCCATGCCTTCCGGGATGTTATGGGCAATGATGGCGAACACGAACAACCAGATCCGTGGCGGAATCACCGGATGCTCGACAGTGCCGATGAGCATTTCCGGCGAGGCACCCGACACCCGGCGATCAACCAGATACAGGCCGAACGCCCCGAGCATGATGCCGAAACAGATCAGGCCGCTGGCGCCCCACGGGCTCAGACCCAGACTTTCGGCGGCGGCGATTCCCGGCACGATCAGCGAAAACGCGGTTGCCGCCAGCATCACGCCGGCGCCAAAACCCAGCAGCGTATCGCCCAGCGCCTGGGGCATGTTGCGGATCACCAGCACCGGAACCGCGCCGAGGGCGGTGCCGAGGGCGCAGATCGCGCCGCCCTGTAACGCTCGCGACAGCCTCGGTTCCAGATTCAGCCATTCCAGTCCGTGGGCGACCAGCAAGGTCATGCCCGCCAACAGCAGCAGCGATCCAATTGCGTAACGAAACATACGCCCACTTCCGATCGCCAGTGTTTCAGTGCCCATAGTCAGCCTTGGATTGTTTTTATAGGAGACTTAAACCAGCGCGGCCTGATAGCGCGCAGCGACTTCTGGCCAGTTGATCACGTTGTAGAACGCGCTGATGTATTCCGGCCGACGGTTCTGATAGCGCAGATAGTAGGCGTGCTCCCACACGTCGAGGCCGAGAATCGGCGTGTTGCCGTTCATCAGTGGGCTATCCTGGTTACCGCTGCTTTCCACCACCAGTTTCTTTTCCGGGGTGACGCTGAGCCAGGCCCAGCCACTGCCGAAGCGGGTCAGTGCGGCTTTGGTGAAGGCCTCTTTGAAGCTGTCGAGGCCACCCAGTTGCTCATCGATCGCCTTGGCCAGCGCGCCGTCCGGCTTACCGCCACCGCCGGGCACCATCACTTCCCAGAACAGCGAATGGTTGGCGTGACCGCCGCCCTGATTGATCACCGCCGCGCGGAGTTTTTCCGGCAGTTGCTGGACACTGGCAACCAGTTTCTCCACCGGCCATTCCGCGAACTCGGTGCCCTCGACCGCAGCGTTCAGGTTATTGATGTAGGTCTGGTGATGCTTGGTGTAGTGGATCTCCATGGTTTGCGCATCAATGTGCGGCTCCAGTGCGTCATAGGCGTAAGGCAAGGCTGGCAGGGTAAAAGCCATTTCAATGGACTCCATGGTGATGTGGGGCAGGCGCGCGGCGCGCATTGCCGGTATCCGGGTGCAGCAAACGCTGGGTGCGCGGGTATTCGCCGTGTTCGCTGATGAAATTGAGCAGCTCGACGTAGGTTTTGCTGCTCTGGCGAAGGGCTGCTTCACGCAGCGCCGGGCGCAGGCGCTCGTCCTGCATGGTCTGCAACAGGCGCTGGTGGATCGCGCAGAGGTATTCGGCGCTCTCCTCCGGCTGATTCAGGCGCAGATGCAGATCCGCCAGGTTGTGGTGGGAGATGACGCAGGCCGCCACCGCTTCGTCGGCATCGGCCCAGCGCTCGAACAACACCTGTGCCAGGGCCAATGCTTGCAGGTAGGCCTCGCGGGCATCGATCAGCTCGCCCAGCATGAAGCAGCGATTGGCCCGTTCGATCGTGCGTTTCCAGTGCTCCATGGTGAACCTCCAAAGCGGTTGCGGTGCTTACACGCCGCCGGCGGTGAGCTTCTCGGGATTGAGCAACTCTTCCAGCTGGCTGCGCGACAGGTCGGTGTGTTCCAGCGCAACGTCGATCACCGGGCGACCCTGTTTGTAGGCCTGCTTGGCGATTTCGGCGGCTTTCTGGTAACCGATGATCGGGTTGAGCGCAGTGACCAGAATCGGGTTGCGCGACAGCGCTTCCTTGAGGCGCGACTCGTTGACCTTGAAGCTGGCAATCGCCTTGTCACCCAGAAGACGGCTGGAGTTGGCCAGCAACTCGATGCTGCTCAACAGGTTCTGGGCGATGATCGGCAGCATTACGTTCAGTTCGAAATTGCCCGACTGCCCGGCGATGGTGATCACCGAGTCATTGCCGATCACTTGCGCGGCGACCATGGCGGTGGCTTCCGGAATCACCGGATTGACCTTGCCCGGCATGATCGACGAGCCCGGTTGCAGGCCTTCCAGTTCGATTTCACCGAGACCGGCAAGCGGGCCGGAGTTCATCCAGCGCAGGTCGTTGGCGATTTTCATCAGCGAAACGGCAGTGGCCTTGAGCTGCCCCGACACGGCTACAGCAGTGTCTTGTGAGCCGATCAGGGCGAACAGATCCTTGCCCGGTGTGAACTGGACGTTGGTCAACTGGCTCAATTGGCGGCTGAAACGCGCAGCGAATTCCGGATGCGCATTGATCCCGGTGCCGACCGCCGTGCCGCCCTGGGCCAGGGATTGCAGGCTTGGCAGCAAATCCTGCAGGTGACCGATATTGGCCTTGAGCTGCTGCGCCCAACCGTTGAGCACCTGGCTCATGCGCACCGGCATGGCGTCCATCAAGTGGGTGCGGCCGGTCTTGACGTGGTGATGGACTTGCTCGGACTTGCGTTCGATCACTTGCACCAGATGCAGCAGCGCTGGCAGCAGTTGTTCATGCAAGGCCAGCGCGGCGCTGACGTGGATGGTGGTCGGAATGATGTCGTTGCTGCTCTGCCCGCAGTTGACATGGTCGTTGGCGTTCACCGGCTCTTCGAGCAGACGGCTGGCCAGGGTGGCGATCACTTCGTTGGCGTTCATGTTGGAGCTGGTGCCGGAGCCGGTCTGGAATATATCCACCGGAAAATGCTGCATGAAGTCGCCTTCCAGCAGACCTTGGGCGGCATCGCTGATGGCTTTGCCTTGCGCGGCGCTGAGCTGGTTGAGTTCGACGTTGGCGCGGGCGGCGGCCGCTTTCGCCAGAATCAGGGCGCGGATGAACTGGGTCGGCATCGGTTTGCCGCTGATCGGGAAGTTATCCACTGCGCGCTGGGTCTGCGCGCCGTAGAGAGCGTCCACCGGCACCTGCAGTTCGCCCATGCTGTCGCGCTCAATACGTGTCTTGGTCATCGGTAAATCCTTGGACTAATTCAATGAGAGGAATCGAGGGTTGCAACTCGCAGGTGGCGAGCTGCCAGGTGTAGCTTTGCCAGCGTTTGAGCCGGCATTTGCACAACGACAGGCGCTCCATTTCACGCAGCGGGCGCCAGGCCTGATCGAGGCAGAGGCTGCGCCAGTGCCACGGCAACGCGATGTCGGTGGCCGTGTCGAGCAGCAGACGGAAAGAGGTTTCGGCGACCGTCCAGGGCGAGGTCGCCGTGCAGCAGGCCAGGTATCGACCTTCGGCCAGGTAGTGTTCGATCAGGCGCGGTTCGTCGGGATCCATCGCGCAACGGATCTGGCGACTCATCCAGCGCCAGCTTTCGAGATACGGCTGCTCGTGCAAGGCAGAACTCATGATCCTGGGCTCATCCGATAATGAGATTTATTATTAGATGATAATGAGAACCAAAACAAGAGCGGCTTTTTTGCTGCCTTCACCAACCCGAAAAATTTGCGAACACAAAAAAAGGCGCGCCACCCAATCGGGTGGCGCGCCTTTTTTGTAACTGCCTGCGGCTTAGCTGCCCGCGACCGTCATCTTCTCGATCAACACCGAACCGGTGCGAATGTTGCTGCGAAGCTCCAGATCGTTACCCACCGCGACGATCTGCTTGAACATGTCACGCATGTTGCCGGCGATGGTCACTTCCTGCACCGCGAACTGGATTTCACCGTTCTCGACCCAGAAACCCGCCGCACCGCGCGAGTAATCACCGGTCACCATGTTCAGGCCATGGCCCATCAACTCGGTGACCAACAGGCCACGCCCCATACGCCGCAGCAAGGCAGCCTGGTCTTCATCGCCATGGGTGACGAACAGGTTATGCACGCCGCCCGCGTTAGCGGTGCTCGGCATGCCGAGTTTGCGACCGGAATAAGTGCCAAGGATGTAAGAGACCAACTCGCCTTTCTCGACGAACGGTTTGGCATAGGTCGCCAAGCCGTCACCATCGTAGGAAGCACTGCCCATGGCACGCATCAGGTGCGGACGCTCGTCGATGGTCAGCCATTCCGGGAACAGCTTCTGCCCCAGGGTGCCTTCGAGGAACGACGATTTGCGATAGAGACTGCCGCCGGAAATCGCCGACAGGAAACTACCGAACAACCCACCCGCCAGTTCCGCCGAAAACAAAACCGGCACTTCGCAGGTCGGCACCGGACGCGCACCCAGACGGCTCGCCGCCCGCTGTGCCGCACGCTGACCAATGCTCACCGGATCCGCCAGCAAGCTGCCCTGACGGTTCACGTCATACCAGTAATCGCGCTGCATCTGGCCATCGGCTTCTGCAATCATCACGCAGCTCAGGCTGTGTCGGGTCGAAGCGTAACCACCGATGAAACCGTGGCTGTTGCCGTACACGCGGCAGCCCTGATGGGTGCTCAACGTGGTGCCATCGGCATTCTTGATGCGCGCATCGGCGTCGAACGCGGCGGCTTCGCAGAGGAGTGCCTTCTCGATGGCCTGTTCCGGAGTGATGTCCCATTGGTGGAACAGGTCGAAATCCTGAATATCCCGGGCCATCAGCGCGGCATCGGCCAACCCCGAGGCTTCGTCTTCGGAGGTGTGCTTGGCAATCGCCAGCGCCGCAGCGACGGTTTCGCGAATCGCATCCGGCCCGGTGGCGGACGTACTGGCCGAACCCTTGCGCTGGCCGACGTACAACGTGATGCCAAAACCTTGATCGCGGTTGAACTCGACCGTTTCGACTTCACGTTGACGCACCGACGTCGACAGGCCCTGCTCCAGCGACACCGCTACTTCGCAGGCACTGGCACCCTGACGCTTGGCTTCGGCGATGATCTGCTCGACCTGTTCCTGCAGTGCCGGCAATGCCTGTGGGCCGACGCTTTCAACTGCACTCATGCTCATCTCCACTCAAATTCTGCTTTCGGCTGGGGCCTTCGAGCGACCGGGCCGGACAAGCGGCCCCCGACTGGTTATCATGGCGGCGTTTCTTTGCGGACTGCCACCATGGTTGATTCTTACGACGACTCCCTCGATACGGGAGAAAAAAGCAAATCCCAGGTCAAACGCGAGCTACATGCTCTGGTTGACCTTGGCGAGCGCCTTACAACGCTCAAGCCCGACTTGCAGGCAAAACTGCCATTGACCGACGCTTTGCGCCGGGCCCTGGCCGATGCGCCCAAGCACACCGCGAACATCGCGCGTAAACGGCATTTGCAGTTCATCGGCAAACTGATGCGCGATCAGGACACTGACGCGATTCTCACCTTGCTCGATCAACTCGATGCCTCTACCCGTCAGTACAACGAGCGTTTCCACAACCTCGAACGCTGGCGTGACCGCCTGATCGCCGGTGACGATGCCGTGCTGGAGAAATTCGTCGTCGATTACCCGGACGCCGACCGCCAGCAACTGCGTTCCCTGATCCGTCAGGCCCAGCACGAGGTTGCGCAAAACAAACCTCCTGCCTCAAGCCGCAAGATCTTCAAGTACATCCGTGAGCTGGACGAGACTCAACGCGGTCTGCGTTGATATTCGCCACCGGGTGGCCGCACCGCGCGCCACCCGAAGCTCCATCCCTTCTTACGCGCCCGTGCCACCCACGGTGATCGCATCGATTTTCAGGGTCGGCTGACCGACACCCACCGGCACCGACTGCCCGTCCTTGCCGCAAGTCCCCACACCGCTGTCCAGCGCCAGGTCGTTACCGACCATCGACACCCGGCTCATCGCTTCCGGACCGTTGCCGATCAACGTTGCGCCTTTGACCGGCGCAGTGATCTTGCCGTCTTCGATCAGATAAGCCTCGCTGGTGGAGAACACGAACTTGCCGCTGGTGATGTCGACCTGACCGCCGCCGAGGTTGGCGCAGTAGATGCCCTTTTTCACCGAGGCGATGATTTCCGCCGGATCGCTCTGGCCGCCGAGCATGTAAGTGTTGGTCATCCGAGGCATCGGCAAGTGTGCGTAGGATTCGCGACGACCGTTGCCTGTGCGGGCCACGCCCATCAGCCGCGCATTGAGCTTGTCCTGCATGTAACCCTTGAGCACGCCGTTTTCGATCAGCGTAGTGCACTCGGTCGGGGTGCCTTCGTCGTCGACGCTCAGGGAACCGCGACGACCGCTCAGGGTGCCGTCATCGACGATAGTGCAAAGCTTGGATGCAACCATTTCGCCCATGCGACCGCTGTAGGCGGAACTGCCCTTGCGGTTGAAATCGCCTTCCAGACCGTGGCCGACCGCTTCGTGCAGCAGCACGCCGGACCAGCCCGAACCCAGAACAACCGGCAAGGTGCCGGCCGGTGCCGGAATCGCTTCCAGATTCACCAGCGCCTGACGCAGCGCTTCACGGGCATAACCCATGGCGCGGTCTTCAGCGAGGAAATAACGGTAGTCGGTACGCCCGCCGCCGCCATGGCCACCACGCTCGCGACGGCCGTTCTGCTCGACGATTACGCTGACGTTGAAGCGCACCAGCGGACGCACATCGGCAGCCAGGCCGCCGTCGGTCGAGGCCACCAGAATCCGTTCCCAGACCCCGGCCATGCTTACGCTGACCTGCTGGATACGCGGATCGAGGGCGCGGGTCGCTACGTCGATGCGCTTGAGCAGTTCGACTTTTTCAGCGCGGCTCAGGACTTCCAGCGGATTATCCGGCGCGTACAACTGGGCGACGTCCTGGGTGCTGAACGCCTGTACCGTGCCGTTCTGCCCGGCGCGGGAAATCGAACGGGCCGCACGGGCCGCTGCGCCGAGGGCTTCGAGGGTGATCGCGTTGCTGTAGGCGAAACCGGTTTTCTCACCGGACTGCGCACGCACGCCGACACCCTGGTCGAGGTTGAAACTGCCTTCCTTGACGATGCCGTCTTCCAGCGACCAGGACTCGGAAATCTGCCCCTGGAAATACAGGTCGGCCGCATCGATGCCTGGACCCGCCAGATCACCGAGTACGCCCTGCAGGCTCTCGATCGTCACGCCGCCGGGCGCCAACAGGTGATCACTGACTGAGGACAACAACTCGCTCATAGGTTTTACGCCTTAAATTCGTGTTCTGAAGCAGGTCGCTGTGCGCCCTGCGAAAAAAACCGCCGATGACCCGTCACCGGCATTCGCGCCCGAATGGACGCTTGTTCATTGCTGTCGCGTTCGGCCAGCAACACGGCTTCGCCTTGTTCCTGCTGCGCCAGCACGCGGCCCCACGGGTCGACAATCGCCCCGTGGCCAAAGGTTTCACGCGGCCCTGGATGCGTCCCGCCCTGGGCTGCCGCCAGCACGTAACACTGGGTTTCAATGGCCCGCGCGCGGATCAGTACATCCCAGTGCGCCGCCCCCGTCACTGCGGTGAAGGCCGACGGTGCGGTAATCAGTTCAGCCCCGGCTGCGCGCAATTCGCTGTACAGCTCCGGGAAGCGCAGGTCGTAACACACTGTCAGGCCCAATCGCCCCACAGGCGTGTCTGCGACCACCACGCCGCTGCCATAAGCATAGTCATCGGATTCGCGGTAACGGCCGCGATTGTCTGCTACGTCGACATCGAACAGGTGCAACTTGTCATAGCGTGCAACGATTTCGCCCTGATCGTTCACCAGCAACGAGCAGGCATGGGACTTCGCCTCGGGCTGCCCCACCGGCGGTAACGGCAAGGTGCCGGCCACAATCCATAACCTGAGGTCGCGGGCGGTCTGTTTCAACCACGGCAGGATCGGGCCTTCGCCGAGCGCTTCGGCGCGGCCGATATCGGCGATGTCGCGACGGCCCATGGCGGCGAAGTTTTCCGGCAGCACGGCCAGCTTCGCACCGGCGCTGGCTGCTTGTTCGAGCAAACGTCGGGCATCGCGCAGATTGGCCAGCACATCGCTCTGGCTGACCATTTGAATCACCGCTAAAGACATGGCGCACTCCGCAAGAGGTATGCGGCCATGCTACTCCATCGGTTCAGGGGCTGGCTGTTCAAAAAGGCTTGTCGAAGGTGATTTTCGGCTCTTTCCATGGGCCTTTGACGGTGTATTTGACGCTGGCGAACCGCGCCACGCGATCGCCGATCAGCTTGTCGATCAGGAACAATGCACCGCCGACTGCCGGCGCGCCGACAATCAGCGCGGCAATTGGCAGGTTGTTGGTCACCGGCAAAGTCACCAGCAATTTGGCATCCACCTTGTCGCCCACCAGATCCAGCGTGCCGTCCAGTTCCAGGTTGCTCGAAGGACCGGTCAACTTGATCGGTTCTTTCGTCACATAAACGCCGTTGGTCGCCTCCAGCAATCCCTTGACCCGGTCATAGCTGAGGCCCTTGCCGAACAGGTCGGAGAAGTCGAGGCGCAAACGCCGGCCAATCGAGTTGAAGTTGAGCAGACCAAACACGCGCAATGCCTGAGCGCCGCCCTCCACTTCAACAAATTGGCCTTTGTTGAGGGACGCATCGAGGGTGCCGGAGAAGCGCTTGGTCGCCAGCCACGCCGGCGAGCCCGGCCAGCGGCCGTCGACATCCATGTGGAATTCTTCGCTGGTGACGCTCGGTGCAAAACCCCAGCCCTTGAGCACATCGGCGAGGTTCTTGCCGCCGATCCGCCCCTTGTACCAACTGGTCGTGGCACCGGGTGTGCCTTCCCAGCCGCCGCTGCCCTGCAGGAGGATGCCCTTGAGGCCCAGATCGAGGTTGTTCAGGGCGATGCCCTTGGCGGTCGGCCGAACCTTGAGCGACCAGCCGCCGACCAGATCCTGGCCCTGGAACAATTGATTGATCGTGATATCCAGCGCCGGAATTTTGCTCGGATCGACCGAGGCCAGCGGATCCGGCGCGTTCTCGTCGGCCTGCACCGTCGGGTCCGGTGCCGGCAACCGCACGTATTGCAGGTTCACCGCAATCGGCGCGCCCTTGGCGTCGGGAATGCCGGCCGTGCCTTTGGCCTGCTGACTGTCGAGGGCCAGAGCCCAGGCGCCGGGCTTGCGATTGACCTGCACTGCCGCCTGATCCAGCGTGGTGCCGAAGGCCGTGAGCTTGCCGATCTTGAAGTCCGCGCTGCTGAGCAACTGCTTGGCGTTGCCGCCCGGGTCCTGACCAGCATACTTGTCCAGCAGATCCTGCCAGGGTTTGACGTCCAGCTCGGACAACACGCCGCGTATCCGCAGGCCTTTGTTACCCGGCAATACGGCTTCGCCAGCGCCGAGGAACAACTCGCCCCGGCCATCGGCAAAATTGCCCGGTGGCGCAGCGAAGGTGAAGTTGGCCAGTTGATCGTAATTGACCCAGTAACGCCGCTCCTGTCCCTGCAAGGTCATGCGGAACACCGTGTCACGCCCGACATCGGCCGCCATGCCGAACGGCGCCGGCAGATCCACCGCCACGCCCTTCAGGCTTGAGCTGACCATCAACTGGCTGTCGGCGCCGTCCAGATTCACTTGCAGCTGATAAGGGATGGTTCCGGACACCGGCAACGGCTGGGTCACGCCCAGCCAGTCGGTGAGCTTCTTGACTTCGACCTGCCCCGACGCTGCCACTCTTGTCTTGAGCTTGCCGGGGCCGCCGTCGGCGAAGATCTGCGCAGTGACCGGTTTGTCGAAGGCCCGGGCACTGATGTTCTGCCCGCTCAGGCCCTTGGCGCTGTCGAAGCGGAAATCGCCCTTGAGCTGGCTCAGTTCGAGCTTCGGCTCCGCCAGCTTCAATCGCGCATTGGCAGTTTTGAAGTCGACGAGGATTTTCGGCTGATCGCCCTTGGCCAACGGCACATCGAGTTTGAGCTTGCCTTGCAGATCACCCTCGCCTTCCCAGCCGGCGAAGGTGTCGGCGGTACCGATCGGCGCCTCCTGAAGAATCTTCAAGCCATCGCCCAGCCCGCCGGCAAAACTGCCGTCGAGGAACATATGGCTGTGCTCGCCGCTCGGCACATGGGGAATATTGACGAAGACATCGCTGACCTGCGTGTCGAGCAACTGACCCTTGCTGGCGAGAATCCGCACGCCGCTGTCTTCGATGAACACGTCACCGCTGACCTTGCTCACGTGCGGCCAGCCCGGCTGGAACGCCAGCTCGGCGTCGTGCACCTTGAAGAACAGACTGATGCTGCGATCTGCTTCCCCGGCGTTCTTGTTCAGCGAGCCCTGATACTGGAAGAAGCCTTGATCCACCGCGCCCTTGAGAATCGCCGTGCGCAGCCATTCGTCGAGGGCCGGGCTCAGGACTTCCGGCAGGTACTTGGCGGTGTAACGACCGTCGCCGTCCACCAGGCCGACCCGCAGGTCCATGTAGTCTTCCTGGCTGTGATCGAAATGCAGGCGGATCAGAAAGTCGCCGGCAATCTTGCCTTCCTCGCCGAGCACCTTCAGGTACGGTGCGATCAGGGTGAAACCTTCTTTATCGAGCTTCCAGGTCAACCGCGCGTTGGCCTGAATGTATTGCCACGGCTTGGCGAAAATCGGATCGAGGTGCAGGACGAAATCCTTGCTGTCCATACGCAGCTCGCCGCCGCCGAGGTTGCCGCTGAGACTGCCGCTGACATTCCGCGCGGCCGGCGCGCCGTGATAGGCGTAGAAACCGACCTGGTCAAGGTTGGCGGCGAAGCCAAATTTGCTGTCATCGGTGGCGTTCGGCCGGAAATCCAGCAGCACGTTACGCAGCCCGCCGGTCACTTTCAGGCGCTCGACCACGGTCGCGAAGCCTTGGGGTAACGGGCCGAGGGCATTGAGCAAAGGGGTGATTGGCGTCAGGTCGAGCCGATCGGCCTGCAGATGCCAGAGTTCTTCGTTCTTGTCGGTGGCGGCAGTCTGTTTGATCTGCACATGCGATTCCCAACGGGTTTCGCCGAAATTCATCGCCAGCGAATCAAGCGTGACAGTGGCCCCCTCGGGACCGCGCTGGAAGTAGCCATTGAGCGCCAGATTGTTGATCTGGATCGGCTTGCGTTCGGCGTAGGCACCGGTCAGTTGCGGCGCGTTGAGACGAATCGCAGCACTCTGCAACGCCCCCTCGCGCCAGTTGACCCACAGCTCGCCACCGGCCTTGATCTCGGAGAAATTCCATTGCTGGGTCACGCGCTCGGGCAGCCATTTCGACCAGTCGCTCTGCGGCAGGCTGACGTAACCTTCCACTTCGCTGCCCTGCCACTGACTCGGACGAATCCGCGTGCGCAGGCTCAGCGCCACGGGCTGGCCGTCAGGCAGTGTCAGTCGTGCATCGAGGCGCTGACGGCTGGTGCCGGTCTTGAGATTGAGGCCGACATACGTGAGGGTTAGCGGTGCCTGTTCCCGCGGTTGCAAGGTCACCTGACTGTCGAGCACCGACAGTTGCTGAATCATTTGCATGCGGTTGAACAGTTGCTCGGGATCCATGGGCTGATCCTGCTGCACCGGCAAGCCTTCCAGCGCCCACTTTCCGTCTTCGCCTTCCTTGAGGCTGATCTTCAGACCGTTGAGTTCAAGGTGGGCGATGCGCACTTCGCGGGCAATCAGGCTGGCCCACAGATCCGGCACCGCACGCACCCGATCCAGGCGCAAGGCATTGGCGCCGCTGCCGACCATCACGTCATGGGCCAGCAGGATCGGCGCGAATCCACTCCAGTTGCCTTCCAGCTCGCCGATCTGCAGCGGCATGCCCAAGGCGGCACTGGCCTTGTCTTCGATATCGGTGCGGTATTCGGCCACCAGTGGCGTGAGTTCCCGGCCGAGACTGACGTACAACGCCATCAATACCAGAACCAACGCGCACAGGCCCAGACCCCAGCGGGTCAGTGCGGCCAAAATGCGTGTCAGACGTTCCATGTCAGTTGGCTCCCATGGCAAAAATACTGCAAAAAGCTGAGGCCAGCCGTTTCAGGAAAAGGGTGACGCAGGGGTTCAGAGCAGCACCACGTCATATTGTTCCTGGGAATACATGGTTTCTACCTGGAAGCGTATGGTGCGCCCGATGAAACCTTCAAGTTCGGCCACGTTACCGGACTCTTCATCGAGCAGGCGATCCACCACTTTCTGGTTCGCCAGCACCCGATAACCCTCGGCCTGATAGGCCCGGGCTTCACGCAGGATCTCGCGGAAAATCTCGTAGCAAATGGTTTCCGGGGTTTTCAGCTTGCCCCGGCCCTGACAACTGCTGCACGGTTCGCACAGCACCTGCTCGAGGCTTTCGCGGGTGCGCTTGCGCGTCATCTGCACCAGGCCCAACTCGGTAATGCCGATGATGTTGGTCTTGGCGTGATCGCGCTCCAGCTGTTTCTCCAGGGTACGCAGCACCTGACGCTGGTGCTCTTCGTCTTCCATGTCGATGAAGTCGATGATGATGATCCCGCCCAGATTGCGCAGGCGCATCTGCCGGGCAATTGCGGTCGCGGCTTCGAGGTTGGTCTTGAAGATGGTTTCTTCGAGGTTGCGATGACCGACGAACGCCCCGGTGTTCACATCGATGGTGGTCATGGCTTCCGCTGGATCGATCACCAGATAGCCGCCGGACTTCAGCGGCACCTTGCGCTCCAGGGCTTTCTGGATTTCGTCTTCGACGCCGTACAGGTCAAAAATCGGTCGCTCACCCGGGTAGTGTTCCAGACGGTCGGCGATTTCCGGCATCAGTTCGGCGACGAACTGCGTGGTTTTCTGGAAGGTTTCCCGGGAGTCGATACGGATTTTCTCGATCTTCGGGCTGACCAGATCGCGCAGGGTGCGCAGCGCCAGGCCTAAGTCTTCGTAGATCACGCTCGGTGCACCGATGGTTTTGATCTGTTCGTTGATCTGATCCCACAGGCGGCGCAGGTAGCGGATGTCCATCAGGATCTCATCGGCCCCGGCACCTTCGGCGGCGGTACGCAAAATGAAGCCGCCAGCCTCCTTGATGCCTTCTTTGGCCACGCAATCGCTGACCACCTGCTTGAGGCGTTCGCGCTCGGCTTCGTCTTCGATCTTCAGGGAAATACCGACGTGGGCGGTGCGTGGCATGTACACCAGATAGCGCGACGGGATCGACAGTTGCGTGGTCAGCCGCGCACCTTTGGAACCGATCGGATCCTTGGTGACCTGCACCACCAGGCTCTGGCCTTCGTGCACCAGAGCGCTGATGCTTTCTACCGCCGGGCCTTCGCGCAGGGAGATTTCCGAAGCATGAATGAAGGCTGCGCGATCCAGACCGATGTCGACGAATGCCGCCTGCATGCCCGGCAGGACTCGCACCACCTTGCCTTTATAGATGTTGCCGACGATCCCGCGTTTTTGCGTACGCTCGACGTGCACTTCTTGCAGCACACCGTTTTCGACCACCGCCACGCGCGATTCCATCGGCGTGATGTTGATCAGAATCTCTTCACTCATGGCAGGGTCTCGTTCAGGCATGTTCACGATAATGGCCGCATCTTGTCCGTTCGACGCTTATTGCGCGTTCAGGGTTTGCCAACAGGGTATGCCGAAATGGCCGAGCAGTTCTGCGCTTTCGCACACCGGCAAGCCGACGACCGCCGAGTAACTGCCATTGAGGCCGGCGACGAACACCGCGCCGAGCCCCTGAATGCCGTAGCCACCCGCCTTGTCCCGGGGTTCGCCGCTGGCCCAGTAGGCGGCGGCTTCTTCACGGCTGATCGACCGGAACCGCACCAGACTGCGCACCACCCGCGACTCGCAGCGCTCGCCGTCGAGCACGGCAATTGCTGTCAGCACTTCATGCTCCTTGCCGGACAACATCATCAGCATGGCGCATGCGTCGGCTTCGTCCACCGGTTTGCCAAGAATTTTGCCGTCCAGCACCACAGCGGTGTCGGCGCCCAGTACGCAAAACGCTACGTCGCAAACGACGGTGCGCCGCCCGGCCTCGGCCTTGCCGCGCGCCAGGCGCTCGACGTAGGCCGATGGGGATTCATTGGCGAGAGGGGTTTCATCGATATCCGCGCTGATGGCGGTAAACGGGATGCCGATCTGCGTGAGCAACTCACGCCGACGCGGCGATCCTGAGGCGAGGTAAAGCTTTTCCATCAAGACATCTCCCTGTTTGGTGCCCTGCCTCACAAATGCTGTTCCCTTTGGTCGGCGTCTGGTGTTGCCATACTGCGTTGCCGTTCCTCGCCATAGCACGCTATGACTCGTCACGGCGCCTTGTCTGGCAACAACAGCCACTCGCCCAAAAAGAACTTCATTTGCGAGGCAAGGCACTGGTTTGGGCAAATGCCTGACCGAATCAGTTGATTTTGTAGCGCCGGCGCAATCCACGCAAAGCGAAGCTGACCCATGGCCAGAGCAAGGCACTGACCAGTGCCGGCAGTACCAACGCGAGGGTCGGCTGACGGTTGCCGGTCAAGGCACTGAGCCAAAGCTGTACGAGCTGGGCGAGGCCGAAGATCACCAGGACGACCAGGCTCTGCTGCCACATCGGGAACATTCGCAGGCGTTGCTGCAACGACAGCACCAGGAACGTGATCAGTGTCAGAATCAAGGCATTCTGACCGAGCAGATCGCCCTGCAGCACGTCTTCGGCCAGCCCCAGGCAGAAGGCCGTGACCATGCCGACGGTGTGCGGCAGATACAACGCCCAGAAAGTCAGGAGCAAGGCCAGCCACAGCGGGCGCAGGATTTCCATGAAAATGGGCAATGGCGACACACTGAGCAGAATGCCGACGATAAACGTCAGCCATACAATCCAGCCATTACGCGTTGCGGTAGCCCCGACCATTATTCTTGCCTCCCGGTGGTCGCCGGCGCAGTGACTGGCGGTTTGACCGCTGGTCGAGCCGCCGGCTGATTCGCCGGTGGCTTGCTGGCCGCTGGTGTGGCTGCAGGCGGTTTGCTTGCAGCGGGTTTGGCCGGCGTGGTGCTGGCGGCAGGCGCAGCCGGCGGCGTCGCCGTCGCTGGAGTTGCTGCTGCGGCAGGCGGGGTGACGATTTTCGGTACCGTGGACGGAATCACCGGACCACCACCAAAGGCATCAAGGTTTTCCTGAGCCTGCGCGGCATCATTGGCACGTTCTTCGGCGGTGCGGTTATCGCTGAACACCAGCAGCAGGTAACGGCTGCGGTTCAGTGCGGCGGTCGGCACGGCGCGAACAATGGCGAATGGCTGGCCGGAATCGTGGATCACTTCCTTGACCGTCGCCACCGGATAACCGGCCGGGAAACGCTGACCGAGACCGGAGCTGACCAGCAGATCACCTTCCTTGACGTCGGCGGTGTCCGCCACGTGGCGCAGTTCCAGACGCTCGGGGTTACCGGTGCCGCTGGCAATCGCCCGCAGACCGTTACGGTTCACCTGCACAGGAATGCTGTGGGTAGAGTCGGTCAGCAGCAACACACGAGAGGTGTACGGCATCAGTTCGACCACCTGCCCCATCAGGCCGCGAGCATCGAGCACCGGCTGACCGAGCACCACGCCATCACGCTCACCTTTATTGATGATGATGCGATGGGTGAAGGGGTTGGGGTCCATGCCGATCAGCTCGGCCACTTCGACCTTCTCGTTGACCAGCGCGGAAGAATTGAGCAACTCTCGCAGACGGACGTTCTGCTCGGTGAGGGCGGCAAGCTTCTGCATGCGACCCTGCAACAGCAGGTTCTCCGACTTGAGTTTTTCATTTTCGGCGACGAGCTCGGTGCGACTGCCGAACTGGCTGGCGATACCTTCCCACAACCGTCCGGGCAGGTCAGTGATCCAGTAGGCGTCCATCAGCACCAGCGAGGCCTGGCTGCGTACGGGTTTAAGCAGGCTGAAGCGCGCGTCAACGACCATCAGCGCGACCGACAGTACGGCCAGCACCAACAAGCGCACGCCCAGTGAGGGGCCCTTGGCGAAAAGCGGTTTAATAAGCCGCTCCTCCCAGGCAAATGTTCTGTTTATTCATACGGCATCAAACCGGCCTGGATGAAGACTGACAGAAGATAAACGCCAACAGGCAGCACTGCAAAGTGCTGCCTGTGCGCTCACCCACGTATTGCACCCGGCGATTATTCGCTGGAGAGCAGGTCCATGGTGTGCTTGTCCATCATTTCCAATGCACGGCCACCGCCGCGAGCGACGCAGGTCAGCGGATCTTCGGCAACGATCACCGGCAGACCGGTTTCCTGGGCCAGCAGCTTGTCGAGGTCACGCAGCAGCGCGCCACCACCGGTCAGCACCAGTCCACGCTCGGCGATGTCGGAAGCCAGTTCCGGCGGCGATTGCTCCAAGGCGCTTTTCACGGCCTGAACGATGGTTGCCAGGGACTCTTGCAGAGCTTCCAGCACTTCGTTGGAGTTCAGGGTGAATGCGCGTGGAACGCCTTCGGCCAGGTTGCGACCGCGAACGTCGACTTCGCGAACTTCGCCGCCCGGGTAGGCCGTACCGATTTCCTGCTTGATGCGCTCGGCGGTGGATTCGCCGATCAGGCTGCCGTAGTTGCGGCGCACGTAGGTGATGATCGCTTCGTCGAAGCGGTCGCCGCCAACGCGTACGGATTCGGCATAGACCACACCGTTCAGGGAGATCAGCGCGATTTCGGTAGTACCACCACCGATATCCACGACCATCGAGCCGCGTGCTTCTTCAACCGGCAGGCCGGCACCGATCGCAGCGGCCATCGGCTCTTCGATCAGGAACACTTCACGGGCACCGGCACCAAGGGCCGATTCACGGATGGCACGACGCTCAACCTGGGTGGATTTGCATGGAACGCAGATCAGCACACGAGGGCTGGGCTGCAGAAAGCTGTTTTCGTGAACCTTGTTAATAAAGTATTGCAGCATCTTTTCGCAGACGCTGAAGTCGGCGATCACGCCGTCCTTCATCGGACGAATGGCAGCAATGTTGCCCGGCGTACGGCCAAGCATGCGCTTGGCCTCGGTGCCGACAGCGACGACACTTTTCTGGTTACCGTGTGTCCGAATGGCCACAACCGATGGCTCATTCAGGACGATACCGCGCTCGCGCACGTAAATAAGGGTGTTGGCAGTGCCCAGGTCAATGGAAAGATCGCTGGAAAACATGCCACGCAGTTTCTTGAACATGGGAAAGGGACCCTAGGCAACGCGTGGGTAAAAAAGTGCGGCAAACTCTAACAACGACAGGGATTTTGGGCAAGGCGCCAATATGTTAAATTGGCCGCTTTTCTGTGCACCAAGCCCCACAATCGCGGCCTTATGACCGTAGAAGTGCGGTAGTGTTCCGACAATCTAACACACGGACGCCGTCCGTCCTGTTTTCCACTGGAGAAACCCGATGGCGCTAGAACGCTCCGACGTGGAAAAAATCGCTCATCTGGCCAGCCTTGGCCTGAATGACGCCGATCTTCCACACATCACTTCGGCCCTCAACAGCATTCTCGGGCTGGTCGACGAAATGCAGGCGGTCAATACCGACGGTATCGAGCCGCTGGCCCACCCGCTGGAAGCCAGTCAGCGCCTGCGCGCCGACGTCGTGACCGAAAGCAATAACCGCGAGGCTTATCAGTCCATCGCACCAGCGGTCGAAAACGGCCTGTACCTGGTTCCGAAAGTCATCGACTAAAGGGAAAGAGCCTGCAATGCATCAATTGACTCTGGCCGAGATCGCCCGCGGTCTCGCCGATAAAAAGTTTTCTTCCGAAGAGCTGACCAAAGTCCTGCTGGCGCGCATTACCCAGCTCGATCCGCAGCTCAACAGTTTCATCAGCCTCACCGAAGAGCTGGCCCTCGAGCAGGCGAAAGCCGCCGACGTGCGCCGGGCCAATGGTGAGAGCGGCGCGCTGCTCGGTGCCCCGATCGCCCACAAAGACCTGTTCTGCACCCAGGGCATCCGCACCAGCTGCGGCTCGAAGATGCTCGACAATTTCAAGGCCCCGTACGACGCCACGGTGGTGTCGAAGCTGGCCGCCGCCGGCACCGTGACCCTGGGCAAGACCAACATGGACGAATTCGCCATGGGTTCGGCCAACGAGTCGAGCTGGTACGGCGCGGTGAAAAACCCGTGGAACCTGGAACACGTACCGGGCGGTTCGTCCGGTGGTTCGGCGGCAGCGGTTGCCGCTCGTCTGTTGCCTGCCGCAACGGCCACCGACACCGGTGGTTCGATCCGTCAGCCGGCCGCGTTCACCAACCTCACAGGCCTGAAACCGACCTACGGTCGCGTGTCGCGCTGGGGCATGATTGCTTACGCCTCCAGCCTCGATCAGGGCGGCCCACTGGCTCGCACTGCCGAAGACTGCGCGATTTTGTTGCAAGGCATGGCCGGCTTCGATCCGAACGACTCCACCAGCATCGATGAACCGGTGCCGGACTACGCCGCCGGTCTGAATGGCTCGCTGCAAGGCCTGCGCATCGGCGTGCCGAAGGAATACTTCGGCGCCGGTCTTGACCCGCGCATCGCCGACCTGATCCAGAACAGCATCAAAGAGCTGCAGAAGCTCGGTGCCGTGATCAAGGAAATCAGCCTGCCGAACATGCAGCACGCGATTCCTGCGTACTACGTGATCGCCCCGGCAGAAGCCTCCTCCAACCTGTCGCGTTTCGACGGCGTGCGCTTCGGCCACCGCTGCGAAGATCCGAAGAACCTGGAAGACCTGTACAAGCGCTCCCGTGGCGAAGGCTTTGGTGCCGAAGTGCAGCGCCGGATCATGGTCGGTGCCTACGCACTGTCCGCCGGTTACTACGACGCCTACTACCTGAAAGCGCAGAAGATCCGTCGCCTGGTGAAGAACGACTTCATGGCTGCCTTTAATGAAGTCGACATCATCCTCGGCCCGACCACGCCAAACCCGGCCTGGAAACTCGGCGCCAAGAACAGCGACCCGGTCGCTGCCTACCTGGAAGACGTCTACACCATCACCGCCAACCTCGCGGGCCTGCCGGGCCTGTCGATGCCAGCCGGTTTTGTCGATGGTCTGCCGGTTGGCGTGCAACTGCTCGCTCCGTATTTCCAGGAAGGTCGCCTGTTGAACGTTGCCCACCAGTATCAGTTACACACTGACTGGCACACCCGCACCCCAACCGGCTTCTGAGGAGACACACATGCAATGGGAAGTCGTGATCGGGCTGGAGATTCACACCCAGCTCACCACCCGGTCGAAAATCTTTTCCGGTAGTTCCACCACGTTCGGCTCCGAGCCGAACACCCAGGCCAGCCTGATCGACCTGGGCATGCCCGGCGTGTTGCCGGTGCTGAACCAGGAAGCGGTGCGCATGGCGGTGATGTTCGGTCTGGCGATTGACGCCGAGATCGGTCAGCACAACGTGTTCGCGCGTAAAAACTATTTCTACCCGGATCTGCCGAAGGGCTACCAGATCAGCCAGATGGAATTGCCGATCGTCGGCAAGGGCCACCTGGACATCGCGCTGGAAGACGGCACGGTCAAACGCGTCGGCATTACCCGCGCGCACCTGGAAGAAGACGCCGGCAAGAGCCTGCACGAGGAATTCAGCGGTGCCACCGGCATCGACCTGAACCGTGCCGGCACGCCGCTGCTGGAAATCGTTTCCGAGCCTGACATGCGCAGCGCCAAGGAAGCCGTGGCTTACGTCAAGGCGATCCACGCGCTGGTACGTTACCTGGGCATCTGCGACGGCAACATGGCCGAAGGCTCGCTGCGTTGCGACTGCAACGTGTCGATCCGTCCGAAAGGCCAGGTTGAATTCGGCACCCGCTGCGAGATCAAGAACGTCAACTCGTTCCGTTTCATCGAGAAGGCGATCAACTCCGAAATCCAGCGTCAGATCGACCTGATCGAAGACGGCGGCAAAGTGATCCAGCAGACCCGTCTGTACGATCCGAACAAGGACGAAACCCGTCCGATGCGCAGCAAAGAGGAAGCCAACGACTACCGTTACTTCCCCGATCCGGACCTGCTGCCGGTGGTCATCGAGGACTCGTTCCTTAATGACGTGCGCGCCACCCTGCCGGAACTACCACCGCAAAAACGCGAGCGCTTCCAGAGTGCTTTCGGTCTGTCGGCCTACGACGCCAACGTGCTGGCTACCAGCCGTGAGCAGGCGGATTACTTCGAGAAAGTCGCAGCCATCGGCGGCGACGCCAAACTGGCGGCGAACTGGGTGATGGTCGAGTTGGGCAGCCTGCTCAACAAGCAGAACCTGGACATCGAGGATTCGCCGGTTTCGGCCGAGCAACTGGGCGGCATGCTGCAGCGCATCAAGGACAACACCATCTCCGGCAAGATCGCCAAGGTGGTGTTCGAAGCGATGGCCAACGGCGAAGGCAGCGCAGACGAGATCATCGAAAAGCGCGGCCTGAAGCAGGTTACCGACACCGGTGCGATTTCGGCGGTGCTGGACGAAATGCTCGCGGCCAACGCCGAGCAGGTCGAGCAATACCGCGCGGCAGACGAAGCCAAGCGCGGCAAGATGTTCGGCTTCTTCGTCGGCCAGGCCATGAAAGCCTCCAAAGGCAAGGCCAACCCGCAGCAAGTGAACGAACTGCTGAAAAGCAAGCTCGAAGGCTGACCACAATGGAGCCAGATCCAAAGCCTGGCTCCATTCCCTGTGGGAGCGGGCTTGCTCGCGAAAGCGGCGTAACAGTCAGCAGATATGTTGAATGTGAGTCCCCCTTCGCGAGCAAGCCCGCTCCCACATTGTTATTTGGGAGCTTTTGAATGAAACGTCTGCTCGGCGCCTGCGCCCTGCTCTCTTTGCTGGCCGGTTGCGCCAGCACCGATGTCATCGACCCGCACGGTTACGACCAGACCGGCGTCGCCTCCTATTACGGTGCCAAGCACCACGGTAAACGCACCGCCAGCGGCGAAGCGTTCAACCAGAATTCCCTGACCGCCGCCCACCGCCAGTTGCCGTTCGGCACGCGGGTGAAGGTCACCAACCTGAAAAACGATGAATCCGTCGTGGTCCGCATCAACGACCGCGGCCCGCACACCCGTGGCCGCCTGATCGATGTTTCACGTGCGGCGGCCGAACAGCTCGGTATGCTGCGCAGTGGAACCGCACGGGTCAGGATCCAGGCCCTCGACGACTGATGGAGCGTCCACCATTTTCGGACTGACCGACTTACCCCTGATCAGCGTGATCGAATTGCTCAGCGGGCTGTTCCTGCTGATCGCCGGCGCCGAGCTGATGGTGCGCGCCGCGGTGCGCCTGGCCGCGCGCCTGCATGTACGACCGCTGATCATCGGCCTGACCATCGTCGGCCTCGGCAGCAGCGCCCCGCAAATGGCCGTCAGCCTGCAAGCCGTGCAGGCGCACACGCCGGACATCGCCGTCAGCAGCGTGATCGGCAGCAGCATTTTCAACATTCTCGTCACCCTCGGCCTGTCGGCGCTGATCATTCCGCTGCGGGTGTCGCGGCAACTGGTGCGTCTCGACATCCCGTTGATGATCGGCGCCAGCCTGCTGGTGTTCGTGCTGGCGTGGAATGAAGAGCTCGGGCGCTTCGACGGCATTCTGTTGATCGGTGCCCTGACGCTTTACCTCGGATTGTTGCTGCGCCAGTCGCGGCACTCGGCCCGCCCGCATTCCGATCAACCGCATGATCCGCAGGCGCCGTGGTTCACCAGCCTGCTGATGATTGTCGGCGGTCTGGGCATGCTGGTGTTCGCCGGGCACTTGCTGCTGGGTGCAGCCGTGGTCGTCGCCACTGACCTGGGATTCTCCGAACGGGTGATCGGCCTGACCGTGGTCGCGGTCGGCACCTCGCTGCCGGAGCTCGCCACCTCACTGATCGCAGCGCTGCGCGGTCAGCGGGACATTGCAGTCGGCAACGTGATCGGCGCCAACCTGTTCAACCTGCTCGGGGTGCTGGGCCTCACCGCACTGATCGCGCCGACGCCGTTGTCGGTCTCGCCGAACGCGCTGGATTTCGACCTGCCGGTGATGCTCGGCGTCGCTGCGCTGTGCCTGCCGGTGTTCTATTCCGGTTATCGCGTGACACGGGCCGAAGGTTTGCTGCTGTTGGGTTTGTATCTGGCGTACGGGCTGCATGTGGTGTCGTTCACCACCGGCATGCCACTGGCCGGCAAACTCGAGCGATTGATGCTGTTTTATGTACTGCCGACGCTGCTGACGTTTCTGTTTTTCACGTCCGTGCGCGCCTGGCGCCGCCAACACCACAAGAAGGATGTGCCATGACCGAATCGAAGAAATCCGGGGTTGAAGTCCGCCGTCAGGTAATGGGCGACGCGTTTGTCGACCGCGCGCTGGGCAACGCTACCGAGTTCACCCAACCGTTGC
The DNA here is from genome assembly GCF_024749205.1 of Pseudomonas sp. B21-021. Taxonomy (NCBI): domain Bacteria; kingdom Pseudomonadati; phylum Pseudomonadota; class Gammaproteobacteria; order Pseudomonadales; family Pseudomonadaceae; genus Pseudomonas; species Pseudomonas sp. B21-021. The sequence continues at coordinate 1,013,179 of NZ_CP087192.1, read as the reverse complement.
AGGATTTCGTCAACGAACACGCCTGGGGCGGCGTGTGGAATCGCGAAGGTCTGCCACTGAAGACCCGCAGCCTGATCACCCTCGCCGCATTGACAGCACTGAAGTGCCCGCAGGAATTGAAAGGTCACGTGCGCGGTGCGTTGAACAATGGCTGCACGATCGATGAGATCCGCGAAGCGCTGCTGCATTGCGCGGTGTATGCCGGCGTGCCGGCGGCGATCGATGCGTTCCGCGCGGCGCAGGAAGTGATCGACAGTTACCAGAAGCCCGAGTAACCGCCGGCCCTAGATCCACCCGCCCCATTGCAAGAAAAAGATCCCGATGTTGGTGGTGATCGCCGCCATCAACGTGGTCAGCACGATGATCGCCGCCGCCAGTTCATGATTGCCCTGGGCCGCACGGGCCATGACAAAACTGGCGGCGGCGGTCGGGCTGCCGAAGTACAGAAACAGAATCCCCAGCTCCGCCCCGCGAAAGCCCCACAGCCATGCGCCCAGCGTGGCGATCACCGGCAGGCCGACCATCTTCACCAGACTCGAACTGAGCGCCATGTTGCCGCTCTTGCGCAGTGCCGCCAGCGACAGCGTGCCGCCAATGCAAATCAGGGCCAGCGGCAACGTGGTCTGCGCCAGGTACTGACCGGAGGTTTCCAGCCAGCCCGGCAGACCGATCTTGAAATAAGCGAACGGCGCTGCCGCGATCACGCTGATGATCAATGGATTGCTGACCACGCTTTTGCAGATGCTCCACGGGTCGGACTTGATCACCGGGCTGTAGACCGCCAACACGATGGTCGACAGGGTGTTGTAGAAGAGGATCACCAGCGCCGCGAGAATCGCCCCGAGGGAAATCCCGTAGTCGCCATACATGCTCGCCGCCAGCGCCAGGCCGATCACCCCGTTGTTGCCGCGAAACGCGCCCTGGGTGTAGATACCGCGATCTTCACGCGGACAACGGAAAATCGCCCAGCCCCAGGCCACGGCAAAACTGACCAGCGTGGCCAGTGCGAAATAGATCAGCAGCGCCGGTTGCAGCGCGGCGTGCAGGTCAGCGTGCAGAATGCCGAGAAACAGCAGCGCCGGCATGGTGACGTTGAACACCAGCGACGATGCCGTGTGGATGAAGTTGTCGTTGATCCAGTCGATGCGCTTGAGCAGCACACCGAGAAACAGCATGGCAAACACCGGCGCGGTGATGTTCAGGGTTTCGAGGAAAATTGCCAGCATGCCGGGGAGCCTTGGAGGTGAGCGTCGTTAGGGGGCTAATGATAAGCCACTTTCACCCTGATCGTTCCCACGTCGAAGCGTCGAACCGTCTGCGTGGGAATGCAGCCCGGGACGCTCCGCGTCCAAAGTCGTGACGCGGAGCGTCACAGGAGGCGTTCCCACGCAGAGCGTGGGAACGATCAAACACTCAACGATCAAGTAATCGGCGCCGGATTGAACAACGTAATGTCGTTATGCAGCTTGTGCTTCTCCGCCCACGTCTGCTGCTTGCCGCTCGCCACATCCAGGTAGTAGTGGAACAACTCCCAGCCCAGTTCCTCGATGGACGCACGCCCGGTAGCAATCCGCCCGGCATCGATGTCGATCAGATCCGGCCAGCGCTGCGCCAGCTCCGTACGGGTCGAAACCTTCACCACCGGCGCCATGGCCAAGCCGTAAGGCGTGCCACGACCGGTAGTGAACACATGCAGGTTCATCCCCGCCGCCAGTTGCAACGTACCGCAGACAAAATCACTCGCCGGCGTTGCACAGAAAATCAAACCCTTCTGCTTGAACCGCTCACCCGGGCCGAGCACACCGCTGATCGCGCTGCTACCGGACTTCACGATCGAGCCCAACGACTTTTCGACAATGTTCGACAACCCGCCCTTCTTGTTGCCCGGCGTGGTGTTGGCGCTGCGATCCGCTTCACCCTTGGCCAGATAACGGTCGTACCAGTCCATCTCGCGCACCAGTTCCTCGGCAACGGTTTTGGACTGCGCCCGTGAAGTCAGCAGGTAAATCGCATCGCGCACTTCGGTGACTTCGGAAAACATCACCGTCGCGCCCGCCCGCAGCAGCAAGTCCGAGGCGTAACCCAGCGCGGGGTTGGCGGTAATGCCGGAAAACGCATCGCTGCCACCGCACTGCATGCCGAGGATCAGCTCCGACGCCGGCACGGTTTCGCGGCGACGCTGGTCGAGTTTCTTCAGGCGGACTTCGGCCAGTTCCATGATCTGCTCGATCATCTCGGTGAAACCGTGACTGGAATCCTGCAAGCGATACAGCCACGGCTCGCTCAGATCCACCGAGGCATCGTCCTCGTGCATCACCTGCCCGGCCTGCAATTTCTCGCAGCCCAGACCGATGACCAGCGCCTCGCCACCGAGGTTCGGGTTGCGCGCCAGATTGCGCACGGTGCGGATCGGGATGTAGGCGTCGGTGGCCGTGATGGCCACGCCGCAACCGTAACTGTGGGTCAGCGCCACCACGTCATCGACGTGCGGGTACCTGGGCAAGAGCTCGTCCTTGATCCGCTTCACCGCGTGATCCAGCACCCCGGTGACGCATTGCACGGTGGTGGTGATCCCGAGGATGTTGCGCGTGCCGACGGTGCCGTCGGCGTTGCGATAACCCTCGAACGTGAAGCCTTCCAGCGGTGCCTGCGCGGCCGGCACATCGGTAGACAGCGGCAGGCTGTCCAGCGGCGGCGCGGTCGGCATGCGCAGTTGATCTTCCTTGACCCAACTGCCACGGGGAATCGGCTGCAACGCGTAGCCAATGATCTGGCCGTAGCGAATCACCGTGCCGCCCTCGGGAATATCCACGAGGCTGACCTTGTGACTTTGCGGCACAAAATCCACCGTCACCAGGCCATCGGCAAATGCGGTGCCGGCCGGCACGCCCTGGTCATTGACCACAACCACTACGTTGTCCCGCTCGTGCAGGCGGATGTAGCGCGGCGAGTCAGAATGTTCAATCAACTGCATGACGCCGCTCCTCAGGAATGCGCTTGAGACAATTTACCAGCTGCTTCGGAACCACCGTTGGTTGGCGGCTCTTTCAGGACCACACGCTTGATCGGGCCGACGATCACCAGATAGCTGAACACCGCCACCAGCGCGTTGGCGCCGACGAACACCAGCGCCCATTTGAACGAACCGGTGGAGCTGATGATGTAGCCGATGACGATCGGGGTGGTGATCGACGCGATGTTGCCGAAGGTGTTGAACAGGCCGCCGCTCAGACCGGCGATCTGTTTCGGCGAGGTGTCGGACACCACCGCCCAGCCCAACGCGCCCACGCCTTTGCCGAAGAACGCCAGGGCCATAAAGCCGACCACCATCCATTCAACGTCGACATAGTTGCAGGCCACGATGCTGCTCGAAACCAGCAGACCGGCAATGATCGGCGCCTTGCGGGCGAAGGTCAGCGAATGGCCCTTGCGCAGCAGGTAATCGGAAATCACCCCGCCGAGGACACCGCCGATAAAGCCGCAGATCGCCGGCAACGAGGCAATGAAACCGGCCTTGAGGATGGTCATGCCGCGATCTTGCACCAGGTACACCGGGAACCAGGTCAGGAAGAAATAAGTGATGCCGTTGATGCAGTACTGGCCCAGGTACACGCCGAGCATCATGCGGTTGGTCAGCAACTGGCGGATGTAATCCCATTTCGGCCCGTCGGATTTTTTGCCTTTCTGGTCCATGTCGACCATGCCGCCGTTGTCAGCGATGTGCTTGAACTCGGCATCGTTGATGCGCGGGTGTTCACGCGGGCTGTAGATCACTTTCAGCCAGACCAGCGAGAAGATGATGCCGAGGATACCCATGACGATGAACACGTGCTCCCAGCCAAAGGAGAACACGATCCAGCCCATCAGCGGTGCGAACAGCACGGTCGCGAAGTATTGCGCGGAGTTGAAGATCGCCGAAGCGGTACCGCGTTCAGCGGTCGGGAACCATGCCGCGACGATACGGGCGTTGCCGGGGAACGATGGCGCCTCGGCCAGACCGACCAGGAAGCGCAACATGAACAGCGCGACGATGGCCGTGGACATGCCGAACTCACCGACGAAGCCTTGCAGCACGGTGAACAGCGACCAGGTGAAAATGCTCAGGGCATAGACTTTTTTCGAGCCGAAGCGATCGAGCAGCCAGCCGCCGGGAATTTGCCCGGCCACGTAGGCCCAACCGAAAGCAGAGAAGATGTAGCCGAGGGTGACCGCGTCGATGCCGAGGTCTTTTTGCAAACTGGAACCGGCGATCGCGATGGTGGCGCGGTCGGCGTAGTTGATCGTGGTCACCAAAAACAGCATGAGCAGGATCAAATAGCGGACGTGAGTCGGCTTGGACGATTGCATGTAGATGTACTCCCACTGATTATTTTTATGCGGGTAAAACATTCTTTGGTCTTGTGCCGCGCAGGGCCTCAGGCGAAGGCCCGGCGCGGGTGCAGCGATTTACGAACCGATGTAGCTGGTCTTCACGACCGTGTAGAACTCTTGCGCATAGCGGCCTTGCTCACGTGAGCCATAGGATGAACCCTTACGGCCACCGAACGGAACGTGGTAATCGACACCGGCGGTCGGCAGGTTGACCATCACCATCCCGGCCTGGGAATGACGCTTGAAGTGGTTGGCGTACTTCAGCGACGTGGTGGCGATACCCGCCGACAGACCGAATTCGGTGTCATTGGCCATGGCCAGTGCAGCGTCGTAATCGGCTACGCGGACGATGTTGGCCACCGGGCCGAAGATCTCTTCGCGGCTGATGCGCATCGACGCCTCGCTGTCGGCAAACAGGGTCGGCGCGAGGAAGTAACCCTCGGTGTCACAGGTCACCAGACCGCCGCCGCTGACAACACGTGCACCTTCGGACTGACCGATGTCGATGTATTTCAGGTCCTGTTCAAGCTGCGCTTGCGAGACCACCGGACCGATGTCGGTACCGGCCTTCAGCGCGTGGCCGACCTTGATCGACTTCATGCGCTCGGCCATGGCTTCGACGAACTTGTCGTGAATCCCGGCGGTAACGATCAAGCGGCTCGACGCGGTGCAACGCTGGCCGGTGGAGTAGAACGCACTCTGCACCGACAGCTCCACCGCCTGCTTGAGGTCGGCGTCGTCGAGAATGATCTGCGGGTTCTTGCCGCCCATTTCCAGCTGAACCTTGGCCTGGCGCGACACACAGTTGACCGCGATCTGACGGCCCACACCGACGGAGCCGGTGAAGCTGATGCCGTCGACTTTCGGGCTGTTGACCAGCGCTTCACCGACCACGCGGCCACTGCCCATCACCAGGTTGAACACGCCGGCCGGGAAGCCTGCGCGGGAGATGATTTCGGCCAGCGCCCAGGCGCAACCCGGCACCAGATCCGCCGGCTTCAACACCACGCAGTTGCCGTAGGCCAGGGCCGGAGCGATTTTCCACGACGGGATGGCAATCGGGAAGTTCCACGGGGTGATCAAGCCGACCACACCGAGCGCTTCGCGAGTGACTTCAACGTTGACGCCCGGGCGCACCGACGGCACGTAGTCGCCGGACAGACGCAGGCATTCACCGGCGAAGAACTTGAAGATGTTGCCGGCGCGGGTCACTTCGCCGATGGCTTCGGGCAGGGTCTTGCCCTCTTCCCGGGCCAGCAGGGTGCCGAGTTCTTCGCGGCGGGCGAGGATTTCAGTACCGACTTTGTCCAGCGAGTCGTGACGGGCCTGAATGCCCGAAGTCGACCACGCCGGGAACGCGGCGCGCGCGGCGTCGATGGCGGCGTTGACCTGAGCCAGGTCAGCCTTGGCGTAATCGCCGATGGTGTCGCTCAGCTCGGACGGGTTGATGTTGACCGAGTAATCGTTGCCGGCGACCCATTCACCGTTGATGTAGTTGTCATAGCGCTTGGTCACGAATCATTCTCCTGACGCAAAAGGCCGCTGATCGCTCAGCGGCCTTGTTTATAGAGTTGTGTTACTGCGCACCTTGCTTGTCGATCAGCGCGGCGAGCATTTCGTACTCTTCGCGGGTCAGGTCGGTCAGCGGCGCCCGCACCGGGCCTGCGTCATAGCCGGCGATCTTGGCGCCTGCCTTGACGATGCTCACGGCGTAACCGGCCTTGCGGTTGCGGATGTCCAGGTACGGCAGGAAGAAGTCGTCGATGATCTTGCCGACAGTGGCGTGATCTTCGCGGGCAATCGCGTGGTAGAAGTCCATCGCGGTTTTCGGGATGAAGTTGAACACCGCCGACGAGTAGACCGGCACGCCCAGGGCCTTGTAGGCCGCGGCGTAGACTTCGGCGGTCGGCAGACCACCGAGGTAGCTGAAGCGATCGCCGAGACGACGACGGATCGACACCATCAGTTCGATGTCGCCCAGACCGTCCTTGTAACCGATCAGGTTCGGGCAGCGCTCGGCCAAACGTTCCAGCAGCGGCGCGGTCAGGCGGCAGACGTTGCGGTTGTAGACCACCACGCCGATGTTGACCGATTTGCACACCGCTTCAACGTGGGCGGCAACGCCGTCCTGGCTGGCTTCGGTCAGGTAGTGCGGCAGCAGCAACAGACCTTTGGCGCCCAGACGCTCGGCTTCCTGAGCGTATTCGATGGCCTGGCGGGTCGAACCGCCGACACCGGCGAGGATCGGCACGCTGCTGGCGCAGGTGTCGACGGCAGTCTTGATGATTTCCGAGTATTCGCTGGCAGCCAGGGAGAAGAATTCACCGGTGCCACCGGCGGCGAACAGGGCTGAAGCACCGTACGGGGCCAGCCATTCCAGGCGTTTGATGTAGCCAGCGCGGTTGAAATCGCCCTGGGCATTGAAATCGGTCACCGGGAACGACAGCAGGCCGGCGGAGAGGATGGACTTCAGTTCTTGTGGATTCATTATTCGAACACCCTGGTAGCAACGTTTTTTTGTGAGTGGACCGTTCAGCCTTCGCCGAAGTTGTAGGTCATCGTACAACTTAAAAGATAACCGTCAACTGCATTTCATCGCTGGAGGGCATTTTTTGTCGGACAAGATTTCTTTTTGACGTAGGAGATTTCTCGACTAGGCTCGATTTAACTGTATATGCATACAGTTAAATAAGAATCCACCGACGACATATCAAGGAGAAAGAAATGTCCGGTCTACAAACAAAATGCCTTGAAAAACCCTCACCGGTCATCGCCCGATTCGATGATCTTTTTACTCCCGGCGGCATCACCTTCAGCGCCGAAAATCCACACCTGTTGCTGCACATCGCCGACTCGCACAGCGATGTCGAACCCGTGACCACTCCGCCCGCTCAAGCCTTGAAAGGCAAACCGCAGTTACGCTTCGAGGGCGCGGAACACACGGCTATCGGCGATAACACCCGGCTGCGCTTTGTTGAAAATGCCGAGCCGGTGCTTGCGCAAAACGTAGCGCTGCATCTGCCGAACGGGTTGGCGCTGACCTACGGTCAGGTGCTGGCGCTGGGCGGTGATTTCTACGGAGTCGTCGACCGTCCGATCAACGAAGGTGCGACTCCGACTGATCGCCTTCAGCGCTTCACGGCGGCCTTCGACAGCCTCGCCGTACTGCCCGCTTCAAAGGCCGAAGCACCACAGATTCTCGCGATCATGCAGAAGGAGATCGACGCGGTTAAACAGGCGATCAAGGACGGCAAGAAACCCCATGAGGCTTATGACGCTTTGGGAGATACGTTGTCGGAAGAGTGGAACAAGATTACCGGCGGCGGCAGTTTTGTCTCGGCGCTGTTCCCGCTCGGTCGCTATCTGAAACTGGCGGCGAACAACGCCGACCACTTCGGCGAATGGGCCCGACAGGCCTACATCGCCGGGCACACCGCCGCCCTGCAAACCGCCGCTGCCGCCCACGCCAGTCAGGACGAACTGCAACTGGAACGGGCCTACGCGATGAACGCGTTCGCCGACCACTACCTCACCGATCTGTTCTCCTCCGGGCATCTGCGGGTGCCGCGCAAGGCCATGGCCGCAGCGGTGACACCGAGCGACCTGGGCTCGCTGATCACTCGCTTCATGCATGACGAAGACAGCAAGTTCGGCCTTAAGGTGCGTAACGGACATGGCGAGCAATGGCGGGCGTTCGGTGACAAGCGCTACTTCGACGCCACGGACGCCGACAACCGAAATCAGGTGAATCTGGCGGTGCAGGACTCGGCGGACGAGGTGTATGCCGCCTATTCAAGCGGCAACGTGCCGGCCACCTTCAACGCACTGCAACGGCTGCCGGACCTGACTTTCGTGATGAGTCTGGCCAACAACTTCTCGCCACTGTTCCGCGTTCAAGGCAACAAAGTCCTGCGGCGCAAGGACGTCAACAACCTCAACGACACCGCCACCGTCGACGACTGGTGGGGCTGGAGCACTTACCTGCTGCTCAAGGACTATCACCCAACCGGCAACACGAATTAAGGAGCGATTCGATGACTATCAAATTGAAACTGGAACTGGCCTCGGGCCAATCGTTGAAAGGTGCGCCGCTGCAACTGCTGCGTGACGGCGTGGCCATCGCCCGGGCGTCGGTGGATGCTCAGGGCCAGGCAACGTTCGACGTCAGGCCCGGCCCGGGCAAACTGGCGATCAGGGTGGATCGATCGATTCTGCCCCGCAGCTGAAATGCCCGGACAAGATTGCCCCGGCGCGCCTCACCGATTCGCCGGGTAAAGTGCGACGACTGCCGCGAAGGATCGCGGCAGATCTTTCAAGGAGAACGAAGCATGACGTTTGCCGCTGCACACCTTCCGCAATTCCCCGACCACGCCAGCGACTCGATCATCCTGCGGTTATCGACTCTGGATGACGACCTGACCGTTCAGGTACCCGATGGCCAGAACACACCGCCGAACTGGGATGTGTACCCGATCCTCGGCGATGATCCGGAAGAGCCTGAATGGCAGGGTTTGTCGGAGCCGACCGGCGCCTGGGATGACGCACTGGATGACATGGTCGGCATGACGGGAATTGAACTGAGCATCCCCAGATTCGAACTGGAAAAGTACCTGAACAGTACCGTTGAGCTGCGCTACAAGTTCGCCGATGAGTCCAGTCTGGAGCCGTGTTCCGAACCGTTGAAACTGTACATCGAAGCTTGATCGTCACGCATGACGGGATCAATGACGACCGTTTGTCGCCACTGTCATTTCTGACAGTGGCGCACCGGCACACAAAGAAGCTCAACTGGCGGGGTGCAATAAGATTGCACTCACCCCGACTCAAGGAGAGTTTGTCATGCAGACACTGCAAGTATCACCTTTAAATCTACTTGCCCCAGCGGAAGCACCTCAGGCGCCAAATGGAGTGCTGGACACCCAAAAACTGAATGGCGTTTTTCTGCTCGATTTCTTTTATGAGGGGAAAGCAGCAAACCAACAGATCGACATAACAATTGAAGTCAAGCCCGACCGCTTTAGCCCCCTATTCCATGGGGCACCAGATTTACGACCTCGACAGCCGGAAAGGAACAGGTCTCTCTGAATTCAAGAAGCCTTTTCGGCTATCAATTCAAAAGTGGGTCCGTAGTAATCAGCTACCTCGTAACGATAGACGGCCCCCCGCAACCATCAAAGGCATTACCGTTATCTATCGTCGACACCGCATGACGTTTTCCCGCCCTTCCAGAGTTCAACCCTGCGCCTGCGCCTCTTCATGCGCCTGACGCAGCCGTTCGCGGCTATTGGTCAGGTGCAGGCGCATGGCCGCGCGGGCGGCATCGGAATCCTGGCGGGCGATGGCCTCGTAGATTTCCTCGTGCTCGCGGCTCAGGCGATTCATGTAGTGCTGCTGATCGTCATGGGCCAGACGCGCCGAGTTCAGGCGCGTGCGCGGAATGATGCTGGTGCCCAGGTGGGTCATGATGTCGGTGAAGTAGCGGTTGCCGGTGGACAGCGCGATTTGCAGGTGGAACTGGAAGTCCGACGCCACCGCATCACTGGCGTGGGCGACGCTTTCGTTCAGCGCATCGAGGGCAGCACGCATGGCGGCCAGTTGTTCGGCACTGCGACGCTGCGCGGCGAGGCCGGCGGATTCGGTTTCGAGGCTGATGCGGAGTTCGAGAATCGCCAGCACGTCACGCAGGGTGACCACGGTGGCGGGGTCGATCCGGAAGCCACTCGGGCTCGGTGTATCGAGCACGAAAGTGCCGATGCCGTGGCGGGTTTCAACCTGACCTGCGGCCTGTAGCCGGGAGATCGCCTCGCGCACCACGGTGCGGCTGACGCCATGAGCTTCCATGATTGCCGACTCGGTGGGCAATTTGTCGCCACGCTTGAGCAGACCATCGCGGATCTGCTCGGTCAGCACCGTCACCAGTTCCTGAGCCAGGCTGCGGCGCTTGCGAGGGAGGCGCGGGGTGTCGATCGGGTTTTCCATGGTCTGCGTTTGTCTCGAAATATCGGCTTGAAGGGCATCATAGCGCAAGCGGGTTGTACGATCACTTGTCACACCATCTCTGTGGGAGCGAGCTTGCTCGCGAAGCGGTTTTTCAGGCAACAGATTTGTCGTCTGAGATGACGCCTTCGCGAGCAAGCTCGCTCCCACAAAGGGTGTGTGATCAGGCCGTCACGGTCTGTTCCACCAGATGCCCGCCATCGATCCGCACATGCCGTGGATGGAAGCGCTTGAGGCTGCTGCGATGGCCGACGCTGACGATGCTCAGGCCCGGCAACTGGTCGATCAGCGCCTGATACAGCGTGGCTTCGTCTTCTTCATCCATCGCCGATGTCGCTTCGTCCATGTACAGCCATTGCGGTGCATAGAGCAGCGCGCGGGCGAAGGCCAGACGTTGCTGTTCTCCCGGCGAGAGCATGCGCTGCCAGTGGTTGGCCTCGTCCAGTCGAGCCACCAGATGCGGCAGACGGCAGGTTTCCAGCACTTGTGCATAACGCTCAGGCGCGTAGGTGTCGCCCGGTTGTGGATAACTCAAGGCGTCGCGCAGGGTGCCGATCGGCAGATACGGTTTTTGTGGCAGGAACAGATAACGCGAGGCCGGCAAGCGAATACTGCCGTGCCCGGCTGGCCACAAATGGCCCATCGCCCGCAGCAGCGTGGATTTACCGCTGCCGGAGCGGCCACTGAGCATCACGCGGTCGCCCTGCTCCACGGTCATGTCGGCGCTGGTCAGCAGATGACGACCGTCGGCTAGATCTAGGCCCAGGTTATGAACCTTCAACTCATCGCCCTGATTCTGCACGTCGATGGCCGGTGCACGTTCTTCGTTGTCGGTCATGGCCTGGCGGAAACTCAGCAGACGATCACACGTGGCGCGCCACGCGGCGAGATCCGAATAGGCGTTGATGAACCAGCTGAAGTTCTCCTGCACGTTGCCGAATGCCGAGTTGATCTGCATCAGCTCACCCAGTTCGATCTTGCCGGTCAGATAACGCGGGGCCGCGACGATGAACGGGAAGATGATTGCGATCTGGCCGTAACCCGAGGTGAAGAACGTCAGGCGCTTGGACACCCGCATGATGTCCCAGAAGTTGTGCCAGACCAGACCGAAGCGATTGCTCAGGCGACGGTTTTCGTTCGGTTCGCCGTTGTACAACGCAATGCTCTCGGCGTTCTCACGTACTCGCACCATGGAGAAACGCAGGTCCGCTTCGAAACGTTGTTGTTGGTTGTTCAGGCCGATCAGGCGTCGACCGATCAGGTGCGTCAGCCAGCTGCCGACCGCCGCATACAGCAGCGCACACCAGAACATGTAGCCGGGAATCTCGATGCCGAACACCTCGATGCTGCCGGACACGCCCCACAAAATGATCGAGAACGATACCAGGCTGACCACCGTGCGGATCAGGCCCAACGCGAGGCTCAAAGTGTTGCTGGTGAAGGTGTTGAGGTCTTCGGAAATCCGCTGGTCAGGGTTGTCGGTGTAGCCGCCCTGCTCCAGCTGATAATAGTTTTTGTGCCCGAGCCAGCGCTTGAAATGGTTCTCGGTGAGCCATGCCCGCCAGCGGATGGTCAGCATCTGCGTCAGGTACAGGCGATACACCGCGCCGAGGATCGCCACCGCCGCAATGCCGCAGAAATACAGGATCAACTGCCAGAACGCCGCCTCGTCCTTCTTTTGCAGGGCGTTATAGAAATCCTTGTACCAACTGTTGATCCACACCGAGATCGCCACGCTGAACAACGTCAGCGCGATCACGGCGATCAGCAACGTCCAGGCCTTGCCCTTCTCTTCGCTGCGCCAGTAAGGCGTGGTCATGGCCCACACCTTGCGAAAAAACTGCCCGCGCACAGTATCGTTGACCGCGGAATATTCAGCGTTCTGATTCATGGAAAAGGCTCGATAAAGAAAAGAACAGACACGCACCGATCATAGATGATCGGTGCGCTTTATCGCGAGGGCTGGCGATGGTCGTTCAGCGCAGGTTCAGCGACGAACCGGGCGCTTCTGCAGTTTGCGCTGCAGGGTGCGACGGTGCATGCCCAGGGCGCGGGCCGTGGCGGAGATGTTGCCTTCGTGCTCGGTCAGCACACGCTGGATGTGCTCCCATTGCAGACGGTCAACCGACATCGGGTTTTCCGGCACCAGGCTGTCGAGGTCGGCGTGCTCGGACAGCAGCGCTGCCAGCACATCGTCGGCGTCGGCCGGTTTACACAGATAATTGCAGGCGCCGCGCTTGATCGCTTCGACCGCAGTGGCAATGCTCGAGTAACCGGTGAGGATCACCACGCGCATTTCCGGGTCCAGCTCCAGCAGCTTCGGCAGCAGGACCAGACCGGAGTCGCCGTCCATTTTCAGGTCCAGCGCGGCGTAGTCCGGCAGATCGGCCTGGGCGATGGTCAGGCCTTCTTCGGCGGAACCGGCGGTGCTGACGCGGAAACCACGGCGGGCCATGGCACGGGCCATCACCCGGGTGAAGGTCGCGTCGTCATCGACCAGCAGCAAATGCGGCAGTTCTTCGCCTTCGACTTGGATTTCGTCACTCATGTTGCTCTCCTCGGGCGCCGTGGGGCAGGCGCAGCTCGGTGAGCGTGCCGCCTTCCTCATGACTATAGAGTTTCACTGAGCCGCCGGCGCGTGTCACGCTGGCCTTGCTCAAAAACAGGCCCAGGCCGAAACCTTTGCCCTTGGTGGTAAAAAACGGTTTGCCGATCTGCTCGGCGATGGCCAGCGGCACACCGGCGCCATGATCGCGGATGCTGATTGTCAGGTCTTCGGCGGTCCAGTCCAGGGTCACCTGAAGATTTTCCGGGCAGGCGTCGGCGGCGTTGTTCAACAGATTCAACAAGGCCTGGGTCAGATCCGGCGGCGGCGCCACACGTGGCAGCGGGCCCTGGCCCAGACGCAGGAAGCGATAACTGGCCTCCGGGCGCATCAGGTGCCAGCGGTTGAGCGCCTCGTCGAGCCACTCGGTGACGTCCTGCATCTCCACCGCCATCCGGCGATTGGCTTCGGCAGCGCGCACCAGTTGTTGCAGGGTCTCCTTGCAAAGCTTCACCTGATCTTTCAACACCTTCAGGTCTTCCTGAAGCATCGGGTCGTGGTGATCCTGCTGCATTTCGTTGAGCAACACGCTCATGGTCGCCAGCGGCGTGCCCAATTCATGTGCGGCGCCCGCGGCCTGAGTCGCGACGGCCAGCAATTGCTGATCGCGCAGGCCTTCTTCCCGGCGTATCGCGCGCAACTCTTCCTGCCGGCGCAGCTCTTCAGCCATGCGCGCGGCGAAAAACGTAATCACCGCTGCCGCGAGGGCAAAACTCAGCCACATGCCGTAGATCTGCAGGTTCTCCCGGGCGACCGGCAGGGTCTCCAGCGGATAGAAATGCGTCAGCATCAGCGTGTACAAGGCCAGCGCAATGCCCGACAGCACCACCGAATAACGCCATGGCAGCGTCACCGCAGCGATGGTCAGCGGCACCAGATAATACGAAACGAACGGGTTGGTCGAACCACCGGAGAAATACAGCAAGGCACTGTGGATAACCAGATCGCAGGCCAGTTGCAGCGCGTATTCGAGCTCGGTGACCGGCCACGAAGTGCGCAGGCGCACGGCGGTGAACACACACAGCAGAATCGAACAGCCGAGGGTCATCACCAGTTGCACCCACGGCAACGGCAACAGATCCAGCCAGTAGGCCAGGCCCACGGAACCGGCCTGCGCGGCGAGCACCAGGGTGCGAATGAAAGTCAGCCGCCAGAGGTTCTGGCGAGTGGCGGAAGTCAGTTGTACGGGGGCGAGCATGAGCTCTCCTGATGAGCGCTCCAGGCGGATCGCACGGAGTATAACCAAGGCGCGGGCTCGAGAGGCGAAAGTGCGGCAAACGACCACATGGCAAAAAGCTTCGCGGCGGCTATAAGGCCCATCTGTATAGAAGTTGTAACTGGGCGAACCGGATCATAAAAGCTAGAGTCTGATGGTTTCACGCAGGCCCCCGAACCATCACCTGCGCCCTCATCAAGGAGCTTTCATGCACACATTTCGCCGCAGCGCCGCCCTTCTCGCCCTGACCGTCGGCAGCATCGCCAGCCTTCCGGCGCTGGCCGCCGATGAGCTGCACTACAACCAGATTTCCCTGCGCGCCGAAGTCAGCCAGGAAGTGGCCCGCGACCTGATGATCGTGACCCTCTACACCGAAGAACAAAACACTGACCCTGCCAAACTCGCCGCCGACGTCAGCACCACCATGAACAAGGCACTGGCCCAGGCCAAGCAAGTCAAAGACATCACCCTGCGCCAGGGCAGCCGCAACAGCTACCCGATCTACGACACCAAGGGCCAGAAAATCACCGGCTGGCGCGAACGCGCCGAACTGCGCCTGGAAAGCGCCGACTTCGCCGCCCTGTCCAAACTCACCGGCGAACTGCTGACCGACCTGAAAATGGGCGGCATGGACTTCGCCATCGCCGACCCGACCCGCAAGGCCAGCGAAGACAAACTGCTGAAAGAAGCCGTCACCGCCTTCAAGGCCCGCGCACAACTGGCCACCGACGCTCTGGGCGGCAAGGGTTACAAAATCGTCAACCTGAACCTCAACAGCAACGGCTTCCCACAACCGTACATGCGCGCCCCGATGATGATGAAAGCCGCCGGCATGGACGCAGCACCGGTCACGCCTGAAGTCGAAGCCGGCACCAGCCAGGTCAGCCTGACCGCTGATGGCTCGATTGAAGTGTTGATGCAGTGATTGAATGACGGCTGAATGAAAAACCGGCGATCAGAAAATGATCGCCGGTTTTTTTATGCCCGGAATTTGTGGTGAATCATCCACCGCCATCGCTGGCAAGCCAGCTCCCACAGGAACTCCAAATTTACTGAAAGGGCGCAGGAGCCTGTGGGAGCGGGCTTGCCCGCGATGAACGATAACGCGGTCGTCAGGTTTGCGGATCAACCCGATCCAGCGCGCGGTTCACTGCAAGCTCGGCCAGCATGATGATCTGCTGGATACCGAGCGCCGTACTGCGTTGCGGGCCCGAAAGCTCATTGGCGAAATTGCTGGCGATGGTATTGGCCGAGGCCAGGGATTCGCAGGCATTGGCCAGCAGGCTTTCGGTGTCGACGTTGGGCGTGACCATATACATCGTGCTCGGGCGCGGTTTGGAAGGGTTGGGGCAAAGATAGAAATCGAGGGCGCGTTTGATGGCTTCGCGGTTGCGAGCGAGGTCTTCGGCGCGCATGGCTTCTTCGAGGGGCGTGGGTGATTCGAGGGGTGGGTCGGGGACAACCTTGTTCATTGATTAACTCCTTGCTGACTTGAAGCCACCAAATGCCGTTCTCACGCGGCGAAGAGGTGGCAGCTATGTGCGGGGTGAGAAACCGGGCAAGGAGATTCCGGCCAGACCGAAGTCTGCCCGCACACGGCCGCCATAAATCAATTACAGGCAGCAGAAATGCTGGCGGCAATTATGGTCGGACTGGCGTTCGAATGACACTCGCTTGCCTAGGTTCTCACACCCAATCACAGAGTTTTCTGCGACAACCAAAGACTAGGGATCGTGCTTCCGACGGACAACCTGAAAACCTTGTGGGAAGGTTCGGTGAATCCCACACATCTTTAAACATTCGAAAATGGAACGCGGAGCGTCCCGGGCTGCATTCCCACGCGGAGCGTGGGAACGATCAAGCAGTCCGCAGTTGCCTTCCGCTTTCCGCTTTCCGCTTTCCGCTTCTCGCTTTCCGCTTCTCGCTTCTCGCTTCTCGCTTCTCGCTTCCCACCACTCAACACGATGAGCGTTAGCTCGAGTAAAGCTCTTGATCTTTTGGCCCCTTCGGAAGGCTGAGTGGAGGGATTTGTCCGGGGGTGGGAGCGCAGCGACCGTTTGGCGAAGCCAAACACATCGAGAGGAGGTGCAGCGAAGCAAACCGTAGGCGATGCCCCCGGATGAATACCGGAACGAAGGAACCCCGAGCCCCAGCGAGGGGCCGAACGCCGGGGCCCAAGACCTTTGGTTACTTTGGGGCGTTTGCCAAAGTGACCCGCTGTAAGAGCGGAACCATAAGAAGCCGTTACCGCAGCAACGGATATGCCCCCAACCACCCCAGATATACCGAGATAGACGCATCCCCTCAAAAAACGATATTTCCGAACACCCCCAAATCCCCGCTACCCTCAAACAACAACCTCCTAAAAACCCACGGGCCACACATGCATAGATCCACCCTGAAACCACTCCTGATCACCCTCGCCCTGGCAACTACCGCACCCTTCGCAAACGCAGCAACAACCCTGGTCTACTGCTCCGAAGCCAGCCCCGCGGGCTTCGACCCCAGCCAATACACCAGCGGCACCGACTTCGACGCCTCCGCCGAAACCGTCTTCAACCGCCTAACCCAATTCAAACGCGGCGGCACCGAAATCGAACCCGGCCTGGCGACCAATTGGGACGTAACCCCGGACGGCCTCCAGTACACCTTCCACCTGCGCCAAAACGTAAAATTCCACACCACCGACTACTTCACCCCGACCCGAACCTTCAACGCCGACGACGTCCTGTTCACCTTCCAGCGCCTGCTCGACCCGGAAAACGCCTTCCGCAAGGCCTACCCCGCCGAATCCCCGTACTTCACCGACATGGGCCTCAACACCACGATCAAATCCGTGGAAAAGCTCGACGAAAACACCGTGCGCTTCAACCTGAACAACGTCGACGCCGCCTTCGTGCAAAACCTCGCCATGAGCTTCGCCTCGGTGCAATCGGCCGAATACGCCGCCCAACTGTTGAAGGAAGGCCACGCCGCCGACCTCAACCAGAAACCGGTCGGCACCGGCCCGTTCGTGTTCAAGCGCTACCAGAAAGACGCGCAGATCCGCTACGCGGCAAACAGGGATTACTGGAAACCCGAGGACGTGAAGCTCGACAACCTGGTGTTCTCGATCACTCCGGACGCCGCCGTACGCCTGCAAAAGCTCAAGACCGGCGAATGCCAGGTCAGCGGCTACCCGCGCCCGGCCGACATCGAAGTGATGGAAAAAGACCCGAATCTGCGAGTGTTGAAGCAGGCCGGTTTCAACCTCGGCTTCCTCGCCTACAACACCACCCACCCGCCGCTGGACCAGCTCAAAGTGCGCCAGGCACTCGACATGGCCATCGACAAACCGGCGATCATCAAGGCGGTTTACCAGAGTGCCGGGCAGCTGGCGCAAAACGCCTTGCCGCCAGCGCAATGGTCGTTCGATCCGAACATAAAAGACGCGCCGCACGACCCTGTCAAAGCCAAGGCGCTACTCAAGGAAGCCGGGGTTGCACCCGGTACAACCATCAACCTCTGGGCCATGACCGTGCAGCGCGCTTCGAACCCGAATGCGCGGATGTCGGCACAGATGATCCAGCAGGATTGGGAGAAGATCGGTATCAAGGCCAACATCGTCAGCTATGAATGGGGCGAGTACATCAAGCGCGCCAAGAACGGCGAACACGACGCGATGATCTACGGCTGGACCGGTGACAACGGCGACCCGGACAACTGGCTGGGCGTGCTTTACAGCTGCGCGGCGGTAAAGGGCAGCAACTACGCCAAATGGTGCGATCCGGTTTACGACAAGCTGGTTCAGCAGGCCAAGGTATCCACCGATAAATCGCAACGGGTAAAACTGTATCAACAGGCGCAACTGATCCTTAAACAGCAAGTGCCGATCACGCCGATCGCCAACTCCACGGTGCTCCAGCCGCTGCGCAAGGAAGTCACTGAATTCAAGATCAGCCCATTCGGTCTAACCCCCTTCTATGGCGTGGGTATAAATAAGTAACACCCGGCCCCAATCCGGCGCGCACAACGTGACCAGTGCACCGTTTTGGGGCTTCGTTTGCACCGTAAAAACCGTCCGCAAACGGTCAAATGCGTCAGAAGTTATACGGATGCGACATTAAGGTACGTTCGTGCCACGCTTTGACGCCGCCGAGCGCTCTGGATCTTGCATTGGGTATGGGCCCTGCATAAGTATCCGCAGGCACGACTCACGAGGTCGTACCTCACAACTAAAAAATGACAACAAATCATGAGGCCAACATGCTTAAACACGCGGTCATTCCGTTTTTAGTCGGCGCAGGCTTGTTAGCCTCCGCACCTTTCGCCACCGCTGCGACTAACCTGGTGTTCTGCTCCGAAGGCAGCCCGGCCGGTTTCGATCCAGGCCAATACACCACCGGAACCGACTTCGACGCCTCTGCCGAAACCATGTTCAACCGTCTGACCCAGTTCGAGCGTGGCGGTACCGCCGTGATTCCTGGTCTGGCGACCAAGTGGGACATCTCGGATGACGGCCTGACTTACACCTTCCACCTGCGCGAAGGCGTCAAGTTCCACACCACCCCGTATTTCAAGCCGACTCGTGAGTTCAACGCCGACGACGTGCTGTTCACCTTTAATCGCATGATTAACAAGGATGACCCGTTCCGTAAGGCGTACCCGACCGAATTCCCGTACTTCACCGACATGGGGATGGACACAAACATCACCAAGATCGATAAAGTCGACGACCACACCGTCAAGTTCACCCTGAAAGAAGTCGACGCCGCGTTCATCCAGAACATGGCCATGAGCTTCGCTTCGGTTCAGTCCGCCGAGTACGCAGCCCAGCTGCTGAAGGAAGGCAAGGCTGCCGACATCAACCAGAAGCCGATCGGCACTGGTCCATTCGTGTTCAAGAGCTACCAGAAAGACTCCAACATCCGCTACACCGGGAACAAGGACTACTGGAAGCCTGAAGACGTGAAGATCGACAACCTGATCTTCGCCATCACCACCGACCCGTCGGTACGTATCCAGAAGCTGAAAAAGAACGAATGCCAGGTCACCCTGTTCCCTCGTCCGGCCGACCTCGCGGCACTGAAAGCCGATCCTACGCTGAAGATGCCTGACCAGGCTGGTTTCAACCTGGGCTACATCGCCTACAACGTGATGGACAAGGTCAAGGGCAGCAACGAGCCTAACCCGCTGGCCGACCTGCGCGTTCGTCAGGCGCTGGACATGGCTGTGAACAAGCCACAGATCATCGACTCGGTTTACCAGGGCGCAGGCCAACTGGCTGTCAACGCCATGCCGCCGACCCAGTGGTCCTACGACACCACCATCAAGGACGCCAAGTACGATCCTGAGAAAGCCAAGCAGCTGCTCAAGGAAGCCGGCGTCAAGGAAGGTACCGAGATCGTCCTGTGGGCGATGCCCGTTCAGCGTCCGTACAACCCGAACGCCAAACTGATGGCTGAAATGCTTCAGTCCGACTGGGCGAAGATCGGCCTGAAAGTGAAGATTCAAAGCTACGAATGGGGCGAGTACATCAAGCGCTCCAAAGGTGGCGAGAACCAGGGCATGCTGATTGGCTGGAGCGGTGACAATGGTGATCCGGACAACTGGCTCAACGTGTTGTTTGGTTGCGACTCCCTGAGTGGCAACAACTTCTCCAAATGGTGCGACAAGAAATTCGACGGCCTCGTGAAAGAAGCCAAGCGCACCACTGACCAGGCCAAGCGCACCGAACTCTACAAAGAGGCGCAACACGTCCTCAAAGATGCAGTCCCTATGACACCTATCGCTCACTCGACGGTGTATCAACCCATGCGCGCCAACGTGCAGGACTTCAAGATCAGCCCATTCGGCTTGAACTCCTTCTACGGCGTCAGCGTCAGCAAATAAAGAAGCAGCGGCGACGTTTTCAGCGTCGCCGCTGTTTTTTTTGCCGAGAAGTCAGGAATTTGCCTACAGCCTTTTCCAACCGGTCTTACCAGGTTGGTTTAGGACGTGTTGCCTTTTCCTACGAGTCTTTAGGACTCAGCGCATTTACTGCCAGACCCACGGCCCCTACCGTCGGGTTCTGACCAGTGACTGCGTGGGCTATCGGTTTTGCTGCCGTATTGGTTTGAGCTCAATGTCGCCACAACTTCCCTGGACGGGATCGCGGCGCATTGAAAAACACTAAGAAAAGAGGGAGCGTCATGCGCCATACCTTGGTTTTTTCCGCATTGCTGGGCGCCGGCCTGTTGGCCGCCACGTCCGCCAGTTACGCCGCCAGCAACAGCCTGGTGTTCTGCTCCGAAGGCAGTCCGGCCGGTTTCGATACCGCGCAGTACACGACGGCGACCGATAACGACGCCGCCGAGCCGCTGTACAACCGACTGGCCGAGTTCGAAAAAGGCGCGACCAATGTCGTACCGGGCCTGGCAACCAGCTGGGATATTTCCGAGGATGGTCTCAAGTACACCTTTCACCTGCGTGAAGGTGTGAAGTTTCATACAACGCCGTACTTCAAACCTACGCGCGATCTCAACGCCGACGACGTGCTGTTCACGTTTAACCGCATGCTCGATCCGCAACAGCCTTTCCGTAAGGCTTATCCGACCGAGTTTCCGTATTTCAACGGGATGAGCCTCAACAAGAACATCGCCAAGGTCGAAAAGACCGGGCCGCTGACCGTGCAGTTCACGCTCAACAGCGTCGACGCCGCGTTCATCCAGAACATCGCCATGAGCTTCGCCGCCATCCTGTCTGCCGAATACGCCGACAAGCTGCTGGCCGAAGGCAAGCCGAGCGACATCAACCAGAAGCCGATCGGCACTGGTCCGTTCGTGTTCAAGAGCTACCAGAAAGACTCGAACATCCGTTACACCGGCAACCCGCACTACTGGGATCAGAGCCGGGTGAAGCTGAAGAACCTGATTTTCGCGATCAATACCGACGCTTCGGTACGTGTGCAGAAGCTCAAGGCCGGCGAATGCCAGATCACCCTGCACCCGCGCCCTGCCGATGTGCCGGCACTGAAGAACGATCCGACACTGCAATTGATCGAGAAGCCGGGCTTCAACCTCGGCTACATCGCCTACAACGTGCGCCACAAGCCGTTCGATCAGCTCGAAGTGCGTCAGGCGCTGGACATGGCAGTGAATAAACAGGGGATTCTCAACGCTGTTTATCAAGGCGCCGGCCAACTGGCCGTCAACGCCATGCCGCCAACCCAATGGTCCTACGACGACACCATCAAGGACGCCGCCTACAACCCGGAAAAAGCCAAAGAGCTGCTCAAGGCTGCCGGCGTCAAGGAAGGCACCGAGATCACCCTGTGGGCGATGCCGGTACAACGGCCGTACAACCCGAACGCCAAACTGATGGCCGAGATGCTCCAGGCGGACTGGGCCAAGATCGGTCTGAAAGTGAAGATCGTCAGCTACGAATGGGGCGAGTACATCAAGCGCACCAAAAATGGCGAGCACGACATCAGCCTGATCGGCTGGACCGGTGACAACGGGGATCCGGACAACTGGCTCGGCACGCTGTACAGCTGCGACGCCATCGGCGGCAACAACTACTCCATGTGGTGCGATCCGGCTTACGACAAGCTGATCAAACAGGCCAAGGTCGTCACCGACCGTGACCAGCGCACCGTGCTCTACAAACAGGCCCAGCAACTGCTCAAGCAGCAAGTGCCGATCACGCCTGTCGCTCACTCGACGGTCAACCAGCCACTGAGCACCAAAGTCGAAGGGTTCAAAGTGAGCCCGTTTGGTCGCAACGTGTTTTCGGGTGTCAGCATCGATTAAACACAAAACCGATTAGCCGCAATGCTGAGGGGGCCGTCTACCCCCTCACGCAAGCGCTTTGCCGAAATTCGCCAATCAGACCTTTTGCAAACGTTTGCGATGTGTGAATGAGTTCTAAACCAATAACCGGCCAACCCAAAAAAGCCGGCATAAAAAGAAAGTAAAGGAGCTTCACCCATGAAACTGAGCAATACCGCGATATTGGCCTTGGCCATCAGCAGCATCACCGCCACGGCTTACGCGGAAACCCAAAGCCAGGCGTTCACCCCGGTGACCGTCAACGAGAAGAGCGCCCAGGCTGAAGCCACCGGCTTCCTCGAAGGTCAGTCGATCAGCGGCTCGACCCGTAACTGGTACGCCAACGAACAACTGAAACGCGGCGGCAAGTTCACCTATCGCAAGGATGGCGTGGCCACCCCGACCGACCGCCGTATCAACTGGGTGCAAGGCACCATCGTCAAGTACAACTCGGGCTTCACCGAAGGCACCGTCGGTTTCAGCACCGAAGTGGCGGCGTACAATGCCATCGCGCTGGAGCGTGATCGCGAGAACCTGGCGTCCAACAACGGTGGCGCACCGGGCACCCGTCCAGGCGCGGGCAACAACCGTACCCTGACCCGTGAAGGCGGCGAAGCCCAGGGCCAGTGGAGCAAAGTCGGCCTGGCCAACGTCAAGGCGCGCATCTCCAACACCACCCTGACCGCCGGCCGCATGAACTTCAGCAGCCCGCAGGTCGACGTGATCGGCAACCGTCCGCTGCCATCGAGCTTCGAAGGTGTTGCGATCCACAGCGAAGAGCTGAACAACCTGTCCTTCGACCTGGCCTCGTTCGACCGCGTTTCGCCGCGTACCGAAGAAAGCCTGAGCAAGTTCCGCTCCGAATACGGCGCGATCGATGCCGAAGCCGACCACGTCCACACCGGCGGCATCTCGTACCAGCCGTTCGCCAGCCTGACCACCAGCCTGTGGGGCACCCAGGCCGAAGACCTGTGGAACCAGTACTACTTCGGCGCCACCCACGTGCTGGGTGACAGCTCGGTTCTGGCTCTGACCACCGGTCTGAACTACTACAAGACCGTGGACGAAGGTAAGAAGAAACTGGGTGAAATCGACAACGACACCTACTCCCTGTCGTTCGGTCTGACTCACCAGGCGCATACCCTGACCTTCTCCTACCAGGAAGTGAACGGTAACGAGTACTTCGACTACCTGCACGAAACCAACGGCATCTACCTGGCCAACTCCCTGCTGTCGGACTTCAACGGCCCGAACGAGAAATCCTTCCAGGTGGCCTACGGTCTGAACATGGCCGAATACGGCGTGCCAGGCCTGAAGTTCAACATCTACCAGGCCCGCGGCTGGGGCATCGACGGCACTCACTACAAGGGTGGCGGCTACGACGGCGTGCAGTCGATGGACGGCGAGCACCACTATGAATACGGCATCGGTGCCGCTTATGCGGTACAGAGCGGTCCTCTGAAAGCCACCACCGTTCGTGCGACCTACACCGCGCACCGTGCGAGCGAGAACCAGGCTGACGGCAGCATCAACGAGTTCCGTCTCGTAACCACCGTTCCATTCAACATCCTGTAAAAACGCCAGCCGACGGCTGACTCAGTGACGAGTCGGCCGTTCGGCTTTTTGTCTTCAACCGATTGCAGAGGGTTCTTGATGAAAATGCTTCCCCTACGTGCGGCCATCGCGGCTGCGTTGCTGAGTGTCGCTGTCGGCGTCTCGGCCAAACCCTTGGTGGTCTGCACCGAAGCCAGCCCGGAAGGCTTCGATATGGTCCAGTACACGACTGCAGTCACTGCCGACGCGGTGGCCGAAACCATCTTCAACCGTCTGGCGGACTTCAAGCCCGGCACCACCGAAGTGATTCCGGCGCTGGCCGAGTCCTGGGACATCAGCGAAGACGGCCTGACCTACACGTTCCACCTGCGCAAAGGCGTCAAGTTTCACACCACCGAATATTTCAAGCCGACCCGCGACATGAATGCCGACGACGTGGTCTGGAGTTTCCAGCGTCAGCTGGACCCGAATCACCCGTGGCACAAGCTGTCGAGCGTGGGCTTCCCGTACTTTGAAAGCATGGGCTTCAAGGAACTGCTGAAAAGCGTCGAGAAAGTCGACGACAATACCGTCAAGTTCACCCTGACCCGCCGCGAAGCGCCGTTCCTGGCCGACATCGCCATGGCTTTCTCCTCGATCTATTCGGCCGAATACGCCGACCAGTTGCTCAAGGCCAACAAGACTGGCGACCTGAACAACAAACCGGTCGGCACCGGCCCGTTCATCTTCCAGCGTTACGCCAAGGATGCCCAGGTACGCTTCAAGGCCAACCCGGATTACTTCCGTGGCAAGGCACCGGCTGATGCACTGATCCTGGCGATTGCCACAGACAACAACGTGCGTTTGCAGAAGCTCAAGGCCAATGAGTGCCAGATCGCGCTGTATCCGAAACCGGATGACATCCCGAGCATCAAGAAAGACAGCAACCTGAAAGTCGATGAAATGGACGCGATGACCGTCTCGTACATCGCCATGAACACCACGCACAAGTACATCAGCGACGTGCGGGTGCGCAAAGCGATCGACATCGCCTTCGACAAGGAAGCCTACGTCAACGCCCTGTTCGGCAAAGGCAACGCCTCGGTCGCGGTCAACCCGTACCCGCCGACCCTGCTGGGCTACAACCACGACCTGAAGAACCCGCCACGTGACCTCGACGCCGCCCGCAAGCTGCTCAAGGAAGCCGGCGTACCGGAAGGCACCGTGTTTACCCTGTTTACCCGCAACGGCGGCGGCCCGACCAACCCGAACCCGATGCTCGGCGCGCAGATGATGCAGGCTGACCTGGCGAAAGTCGGGATCAAGATCGACATCCGCGTCATGGAATGGGGCGAGATGCTTAAACGCGCCAAGGCCGGCGAACACGACATGGTTTCGGCCGGATGGGCGGGCGACAACGGCGACCCGGATAACTTCCTGACGCCTATGCTCAGTTGCGAAGCCGCCAAGAACGGCGAAAACTACGCTCGCTGGTGCAACGAGAAATTCCAGGCCCTGCTCGACGAAGCACGGGCTAAAGTAGATCCGGCCGAACGCGCCAAACTGTATGAAGAAGCGCAAGTCATCTTCAATCAGGACCAACCGTGGATCAGCATGGCCCACACCCGCATGTTCACCGCAATGCGCAACAACGTAGAGGGTTATCACATCAGCCCTCTGACAACCAATAACTTCGCCACCACCCAGGTGAAGTAGATAAGAAACTCCCGGCGCCCCTGACCCCAGGGTCGCCGGGCACGCCTAACCGGCTGATGAGGTACCACACACGATGTTTAGTTTTATTGCCCGCCGACTGGGGTTATTGATCCCCACGTTTTTCGGCATCACCTTGCTGACTTTCGCGTTGATTCGCATGATTCCCGGCGACCCCGTGGAAGTGATGATGGGCGAACGTCGGGTCGACCCCGAAATGCACGCTCAGGCAATGGAACGCCTCGGTCTGAACAAACCGCTGTACGCCCAGTACCTGGACTACATCGGCAAACTGGCCCATGGCGACCTCGGCGAATCCCTGCGCACCCGTGAGAGCGTATGGACCGAGTTCACCTCCCTCTTCCCGGCGACCCTGGAACTGTCCATGGCCGCCCTGCTGTTCGCCGGCATCCTGGGCCTTCTGGCCGGGGTGATCGCGGCACTCAAGCGAGGATCCCTGTTCGACCACGGGGTGATGGGCATCTCCCTCGCGGGTTATTCGATGCCGATCTTCTGGTGGGGCCTGATCCTCATCATGTTCTTCTCGGTGAGCCTGGGCTGGACCCCGGTGTCCGGGCGGATCGACCTGCTTTACGACATCGAGCCGCGCACCGGCTTCATGCTGATCGACACCCTGCTGGCCGATGACATGGGCGCGTTCCTCGATGCCCTGCACCACCTGATCCTGCCGGCCATCGTGCTCGGCACCATCCCGCTGGCGGTGATCGCGCGGATGACCCGGTCGTCGATGCTCGAAGTACTGCGTGAAGACTACATCCGCACCGCCAAGGCCAAAGGCCTGTCGCCGTCGCGCGTGGTGTTCGTACACGGCCTGCGCAACGCGCTGATCCCGGTACTGACCGTGGTCGGCCTGCAAGTCGGCACCCTGCTGGCCGGTGCGGTCCTGACCGAAACCATCTTCTCCTGGCCCGGCATCGGTAAATGGCTGATCGAAGCCATTGGCGCCCGGGACTACCCGGTTGTGCAAAACGGCATCCTGTTAATCGCCTGCCTGGTGATTCTGGTCAACTTCGTGGTGGATATCCTCTACGGCTTTGCCAACCCACGCATCCGTCATCAGCGCTGAGGTCAATACCCATGAGCACTCCAACTTCCTCAGTAGTCACCGCCGCCACCGCCGTGGATCAAAGTCTGCTGTACCCGTCACCGTACAAAGAGTTCTGGCAGGCTTTCGCCAAGAACAAGGGCGCCGTCGCCGGCCTGCTGTTCATGCTGCTGGTAATTTTCTGCGCGATCTTCGCGCCGTGGGTCGCCCCGCATAACCCGAGCGAGCAATACCGCGACTTCCTGCTGACGCCGCCGGCGTGGCTCGAAGGCGGGCAGATGCAATTCCTGCTCGGCACCGATGAACTGGGTCGCGACCTGCTGTCGCGTCTGATCCAGGGTTCGCGCCTGTCGCTGCTGATCGGTCTGTCGTCGGTGGTGATGTCGCTGATCCCGGGGATCCTGCTGGGTCTGTTTGCCGGTTTCTTCCCGAAAATGGTCGGCCCGACCATCATGCGTCTGATGGACATCATGCTGGCCCTGCCATCGCTGCTGCTGGCCGTGGCGATCGTCGCCATCCTCGGCCCTGGCCTGATCAACACCGTGATCGCGATTGCCGTGGTTTCGCTGCCGTCCTACGTGCGTCTGACCCGTGCCGCCGTGATGGGTGAGCTGAACCGCGACTACGTGACCGCCGCGCGCCTGGCCGGTGCCGGTCTGCCGCGCCTGATGTTCATCACCGTGCTGCCGAACTGCATGGCACCGCTGATCGTTCAGGCGACCCTGAGCTTCTCCTCGGCGATCCTCGATGCCGCCGCCCTGGGCTTCCTCGGCCTCGGCGTCCAGCCGCCAACCCCTGAGTGGGGCACCATGCTGGCTTCGGCCCGCGACTACATCGAACGCGCCTGGTGGGTGGTGAGTCTGCCTGGTTTGACCATTTTGCTCAGCGTGCTGGCAATCAACTTGATGGGCGACGGCCTGCGCGATGCGCTGGACCCGAAACTCAAGAACGCCGCCTGAGGAGATTCCCATGTCACTGTTAGAAATCAAGAATCTCAACGTTCGCTTCGGCGACAAGAACGCCACCCCGGTCGTCGACGGCCTCGACCTGAAAGTCGACAAGGGCGAAGTTCTGGCGATCGTGGGCGAGTCGGGTTCCGGCAAGTCCGTGACCATGATGGCGCTGATGGGCCTGATCGAGCACCCGGGGATCGTCACCGCCGACTCGCTGAGCTTCGACGGCAAGAACATGCTCAAGCTGAACAACCGCCAGCGTCGGCAGATCGTCGGCAAAGACCTGGCGATGGTGTTCCAGGACCCGATGACCGCGCTGAACCCGAGCTACACCGTCGGTTTCCAGATCGAAGAAGTGCTGCGCCTGCACCTGAAAATGTCCGGCAAGCAAGCGCGCAAACGTGCGATCGAGCTGCTGGAAAAAGTCGAAATCCCGGGCGCCGCCAGCCGTATGGACGCCTACCCGCACCAACTGTCCGGCGGTATGAGCCAGCGTGTGGCGATTGCCATGGCGATTGCCGGCGAGCCGAAACTGCTGATCGCGGACGAGCCGACCACCGCACTCGACGTGACGATTCAGGCACAGATCATGGACCTGCTGCTGGCGTTGCAGAAAGAGCAGAACATGGGCCTGGTGCTGATCACCCACGACCTCGCCGTGGTGGCCGAAACCGCCCAGCGCGTGTGCGTGATGTACGCCGGTCAAGCCGTTGAAGTCGGTCAGGTGCCGCAACTGTTCGACATCCCGGCCCACCCGTACAGCGAAGCGCTGCTCAAGGCGATTCCGGAACACAGCCAGGGTGCCGAGCGTCTGGCCACTCTGCCGGGCATCGTTCCCGGCCGTTACGACCGCCCGCAAGGCTGTCTGCTGTCGCCGCGCTGCCCGTACGTGCAGGACAGCTGCCGCGCGCAGCGTCCGACCCTTGACCCGAAAAGCAACAGCCTCGCCCGCTGCTTCTATCCGTTGAACCAGGAGGTGGCGTAATGGCCGTCGTACTTACCGCCCGCGACCTGACCCGTCACTACGAAGTCTCCCGTGGCCTGTTCAAGGGCCATGCGACCGTACGCGCCCTGAACGGCGTGTCGTTCGAGCTGGAAGCCGGCAAGACCCTCGCCGTCGTCGGTGAATCGGGCTGCGGCAAATCCACCCTCGCCCGCGCCCTGACCTTGATCGAAGAGCCATCGTCCGGTTCCCTGAAAATCGCAGGCCAGGAAGTGGCCGGCGCCGACAAGGCTCAGCGCAAACAACTGCGCAAAGACGTGCAGATGGTGTTCCAGAGCCCGTACGCTTCGTTGAACCCACGGCAGAAAATCGGCGATCAACTGGCCGAACCGCTGTTGATCAACACCAACCTGTCGGCCGCCGAGCGTCGCGAGAAAGTCCAGGCGATGATGAAGCAGGTCGGCTTGCGTCCCGAGCACTACCAGCGTTATCCGCACATGTTCTCCGGCGGTCAGCGTCAGCGTATCGCGCTGGCCCGCGCCATGATGTTGCAACCGAAAGTGCTGGTGGCGGACGAACCTACTTCCGCACTGGACGTGTCGATCCAGGCGCAGGTGCTGAACCTGTTCATGGACATGCAGCAGGAGTTCAACACCGGTTACGTGTTCATCTCGCACAACCTGGCGGTGGTGCAGCACGTGGCGGATGACGTGATGGTGATGTACCTCGGTCGCCCGGTGGAAATCGGTCCGAAGCACGACATCTACGCCCGTCCTCTGCACCCGTACACCCAGGCGCTGCTGTCGGCGACTCCGACCATCCACCCGGATCCGGACAAGCCGAAAATCAAGATCGTCGGCGAGCTGCCCAACCCGCTGAACCCACCGCCTGGCTGCGCGTTCCACAAGCGCTGCCCGTACGCCACCGCGCGTTGCAGCAGCGAAGAGCCGGCCCTGCGCCAGCTCGACACGCGTCAGGTCGCGTGCCACTACGCCGAGCAATTCCTCGACGGCGCGGCATGAAAAAACCCGCCCCGTTTCCCGGGGCGGGTTGTTGATGAGTTGACCAAACCCCTTCTGCCCCGATTGCGCATCGATCGGGAAAGAAGGGGTTTTCTTTCGCCCGGAATCTACGTCTGGCTATCGCCTTCGTCCGGATCGTCGGTGTCCGGCTCATCGGTGGTCGAGTCGTCATCGTCGGCGCTGCCACCCTGACCCTGATCGCCCGGCTCGGACGCGGACTTGGCCAGCATCAGCGCGCTGTGCCCCACCTGCCCGCTGGAAGCCTGGGTATCGTGATCCTCGCACTCGGCCCAGGCCGTCGCGGTGCCGAGGGACAGCATCACCATCACTTTCAACAGCAGCAAAACGCGTAGCAACCTGTTTTTCATAGCCGAGTCCATCCTGTTCCAGGTGAGAAATTCATGCTGACCTGACGCTGATTGAAATCTAGTTCCGATCCGCCGGGTTCACCAGATAGGACGCTAACCACTGCCCGGAAATGCCATGCGTGGACAGACCGCTTTCGAATAACGCCCATAACCGGATCGGCTAAGCGAGGTCGTCTATCTGGAGCGCTTGATGAGCAGCCACTAAAAAGCCCCCGAGGCTTACGCAACGGGGGCTTTGGAGGGAACAGCTCAATGCTTAGTGGTGCTCACGGGTGGCACGGAATTTCACGTCCGGCCAGCGCTCTTCCATCAGGGCCAGGTTGACGCGGGTCGGTGCGAGGTAGGTCAGGTGACCGCCGCCGTCCAGTGCCAGGTTTTCCACGGCCTTGTTGGAGAATTCCTCGAGCTTCTTCTTGTCGCTGCATTCGATCCAGCGCGCGGAGTACACGGTGATCGGCTCGTAGGAGCACTCGACCTTGTATTCCTCTTTCAGGCGGCTGGCGACCACATCGAACTGCAGCACACCGACGGCGCCGAGGATGATGTCGTTGCTGCGCTCTGGGAAGAACACCTGGGTCGCGCCTTCTTCGGCCAGCTGTTGCAGGCCCTGGCGCAATTGCTTGGATTTCAACGGATCGCGCAGGCGTACGCGGCGGAAAAGTTCCGGGGCGAAGTGCGGGATACCGGTGAAACCCAGGGTTTCGCCTTCGCTGAAGGTGTCGCCGATCTGGATCGTGCCGTGGTTGTGCAGACCGATGATGTCGCCGGCGTACGCTTCTTCCAGTTGTTCACGCTCGGAGGAGAAGAACGTCAGGGCGTCGCCGATGCGCACGTCCTTGCCGGTACGCACGTGGCGCATCTTCATGCCTTTCTCGTACTTGCCGGAGCAGATACGCATGAAAGCGATGCGGTCGCGGTGTTTCGGGTCCATGTTCGCCTGGATCTTGAAGATGAAGCCCGAGAACTTCTCTTCCACCGGCTCCACGGTGCGCTCGTTGGCCACACGGGCCAGCGGGCGCGGCGCCCAGTCGACCACGGCGTCGAGCACGTGATCGACACCGAAGTTGCCCAGTGCCGTACCGAAGAACACCGGAGTCAGCTGACCGTCGAGGAACTCCTGCTGGTTGAACTCGTGGCAGGCGCCCTGCACCAGTTCCAGCTGCTCGAGGAAACGGTCGTACTCGTCGCCCAGATGCGCGCGGGCTTCGTCGGAGTCGAGCTTCTCGATGATCTTGGTTTCGGTGCGTTCGTGACCGTGACCGGCGGTGTAGACAATGATGTAGTCGTCGGCCAGGTGGTACACGCCCTTGAAGTCGCGGTAGCAACCGATCGGCCAGGTGATCGGCGCAGCCTTGATCTTCAGGACGGCTTCGATCTCGTCGAGCAGTTCGATCGGGTCGCGGATGTCACGGTCGAGTTTGTTGATGAAGCTGACGATCGGCGTGTCACGCAGACGGCAGACGTCCATCAGGGCAATCGTACGTGGCTCAACACCTTTACCGCCGTCGAGAACCATCAGGGCCGAGTCCACCGCCGTCAGGGTGCGATAGGTGTCTTCGGAGAAGTCTTCGTGGCCCGGGGTGTCGAGCAGGTTGATCATGTGTTCGCGATACGGGAACTGCATGACCGACGTAGTAATCGAGATGCCCCGCTGCTTTTCCATCTCCATCCAGTCGGATGTCGCGTGGCGGTCGGATTTACGGGATTTCACCGTACCGGCCACGGCAATCGCCTTGCCCATCAGCAAGAGCTTTTCGGTGATGGTGGTTTTACCGGCATCGGGGTGGGAAATAATGGCGAAAGTGCGGCGTTTCGCGACTTCGGCGGCCTGTCTGGTCATGGGAAATCGCCTGGCGGTGATTCAAAAAAGGGCGGCGATTATAGCCCAACTCGATTCAATAACCGAACCGTTGAGCACATTAAGGGTGGCCAAATGCTGCCTCAGATGGGAACCTTTTAAAGCACGGAGACGTCCATCCCCTGTTACGACAATTCGTCAGGGGCTGAAAAATCAGCAAGTTAGCCTGACGAGGCTGCGCTCATGGCTCGCTTTCAGACCGCTTTTGCCGGACTGAAAAAAAGCTGCTTCTCGCGAACGCTGACTTCGGCAGCCAGGAATGGCCTTGCCACACGGAGCAGCGCTCGCCGACTAAAAAAAAGGAGTCCGCCTGTGGCTATCCGCTATGGCAAAGGGCTGATGGGAGGTGCGGTGGTGATCGCGCTCCTGGCCCTGCTGGTCCACTGGATCGGCATCAACACGATCGAACACTACCGCGACGATTTGTTGTTTTACCTGCAAGCTCATCTGATTCTCGTCCTCGCTTCAATGCTGGCCGCCCTGGTCGTGGGCATCCCCGCCGGTATCTTCCTGAGCCGTCCGACCATGGTCGGACGCGCCGAACGCTTCATGCAGATCTTCAACATCGGCAACACCGTGCCGCCGCTGGCCGTGCTCGCAATTGCCCTGGGGATTCTCGGCATCGGCAGCGGTCCGGCGATCTTCGCTCTGTTCCTCGCCTCGCTTTTGCCGATTGTGCGCAACACCTATGAAGGCCTGAAAAACGTCCAGGGCTCGCTGAAAGAAGCCGCCGTCGGCATCGGCATGACGCCGCGCCAGGTGCTGTGGAAAGTCGAATTGCCCAACGCCGTGCCGATCATCGTCGGCGGTGTGCGGGTGGCGCTGGCGATCAACGTCGGTACGGCGCCGCTGGCCTTCCTGATCGGCGCCAACAGCCTCGGCAGCCTGATCTTCCCCGGCATCGCCCTGAACAATCAGCCGCAACTGCTGCTCGGCGCCGCGTGCACCGCGCTGCTGGCCCTGCTGCTCGATGGCGTGGTCACCCTCGCCAGCCGCCTCTGGCTGGAACGCGGTTTGCGCCCGTCTTAAGGCCTTGCGAAGGAATATTTATGAAAAGACTTAGTTTGATTCTGGGCTGCGTGCTGCTCTTCGCAGGCATCGCCCAAGCCGCCGACAAACCGGTGATTCGCCTTGGCGCCCGGGTATTCACCGAGCAGACCCTGCTCGCGGAAATCACCGCGCAATACCTGCGCAGCAAAGGCTACGACGCGCAGATCACCGGCGGCCTGGGCAGCAACTTGGCCCGCAGCGCCCACGAAACCGGACAGCTGGACATGCTCTGGGAATACACCGGCGTGTCGCTGGTGGCCTACAACCATGTCACCGAAAAACTCGACAGCGAACAGTCCTACGCCCGGGTGAAAGAACTCGACGCGAAAAAGGGCCTGGTCTGGCTCACACCGTCGAAATTCAGCAACACCTACGCCCTCGCCCTGCCGAAAAAAGTGGCCGAGGAATATCCGCAGATCAGCAACATCAGCCAGTTGAACGACGTGCTGAAGGCTGAAGCCAAGACCAATCACCTGGTGGCGCTGGACACCGAGTTCGCCAACCGCTCCGACGGCCTGGACGGCATGGTCAAGCTCTACGACATGAACCTGACCCGCAAGAACATCCGGCAGATGGACGCAGGTTTGGTCTACACCGCCCTGCGCAACGGTCAGGTGTTTGCCGGTCTGGTCTACACCACCGACGGTCGCCTCAACGCGTTCGGGCTGAAGCTGCTGGAAGACGACAAGCATTACTTCCCGGACTACACCGCTGCGCCGGTGGTGCGTCAGGCCTACCTCGATGCCCACCCGAAACTCGCCGAGCAACTCAAGCCACTGGCCGAACTGTTCGACGACGAAACCATGCGCCAGCTCAACGCGCGGGTCGATGTCGATCACGAAAGCCCGTCGAAAGTCGCTGCCGATTTCCTGCGCCAGCATCCACTGAATTAAAGGAGGAAAAGTCATGGAATTCCTGAACGCCTTTTCCCACCTCGACTGGCAGCAGGTGATGCACCTGACCTGGCAGCACATCACGCTGGTCGGCATCGCCGTCAGCCTGGCGATCCTCATCGGCGTGCCACTGGGCATCCTGATGACGCGCTTCCCGAGCCTCGCCGGTCCCTTGCAGGCCAGCGCCACGGTGCTGCTGACCGTGCCGTCGATTGCCCTGTTCGGCCTGTTGCTGCCGTTCTATTCGAAATTCGGCCAGGGCCTCGGCCCGATGCCGGCGATCACCGCCGTGTTCCTTTATTCACTGCTGCCGATCATGCGCAACACCTACCTCGCCCTGACCGGCGTCGAACCGGGCATCCGTGAAGCCGCACGCGGCATCGGCATGACCTTCGGCCAGCGCCTGCGCATGGTCGAGTTGCCGATTGCGGTGCCGGTGATCCTCGCCGGTGTACGCACCGCCGTGGTGATGAACATCGGCGTGATGACCATCGCCGCGACCATCGGCGCCGGCGGCCTCGGTGTACTGATCCTCGCCTCCATCAGCCGTAGCGACATGTCGATGCTCATCGTCGGCGCGCTGCTGGTCAGTCTTCTGGCGATCTTCGCCGATCTCATTTTGCAGTGGCTGCAACGTTCGCTGACTCCAAAAGGACTCCTCAAATGATCGAACTTCAAAACCTCAGCAAGACCTTCCAAAGCAACGGCAAAGATGTGAAAGCCGTGGACTCGGTAAGCCTGACCGTCAATGAAGGCGAAATCTGCGTGTTCCTCGGGCCATCGGGTTGCGGCAAAAGCACCACGCTGAAAATGATCAACCGCCTGATCAAGCCGTCCTCGGGCAAGATCCTGATCAACGGCGAAGACACCACCGACCTCGACGAAGTGACCCTGCGCCGCAATATCGGTTACGTGATTCAGCAGATCGGTCTGTTCCCGAACATGACCATCGAAGAAAACATCGTGGTGGTGCCGAAACTGCTCGGCTGGGACAAACAGAAATGCCACGACCGCGCCCGCGAACTGATGAGCATGATCAAGCTTGAACCCAAGCAGTATCTGCATCGTTACCCCCGTGAACTGTCCGGAGGCCAGCAGCAACGGATCGGCGTGATCCGCGCACTGGCGGCGGATGCGCCACTGCTGCTGATGGACGAACCGTTCGGTGCGGTCGACCCGATCAACCGCGAGATGATCCAGAACGAATTCTTCGAGATGCAGCGAGCGCTGAACAAGACCGTGATCATGGTCAGCCACGACATCGACGAAGCGATCAAGCTCGGTGACAAGATCGCGATTTTCCGCGCCGGCAAACTGTTGCAGATCGACCATCCGGACACCCTGCTCGCCCATCCGGCGGACGATTTTGTCAGCAACTTCGTCGGCCAGGACAGCACCCTCAAACGCCTGCTGCTGGTGAAAGCCGAAGACGCCGCGGACAACGCGCCGTCGGTGAGCCCGGAAACCCCGGTGGCCGATGCGCTGGAGTTGATGGACGAGCATGACCGCCGTTATGTCGTCGTGACTGACGCGGAGAACAAGGCGCTGGGTTATGTGCGCCGTCGTGACCTGCATCGTCAGACCGGCACCTGTGCGCAATTCCTGCGCGAGTTCAACGCCACGGCCGCTTATGACGAGCATTTGCGCATCCTGTTGTCGCGCATGTACGAGTTCAATCGCGCCTGGTTGCCGGTGATGGATGCAGAGCGAGTGTTCCTCGGCGAGGTTACCCAGGAGTCGATTGCGGCGTACCTGAGTTCGGGTCGTTCACGCGGAATGAAGACCAATATTGTGTCGCCAGCCGAGGCGGTGGCCTGATCAAAAGCTAAAGGGCTGTTCGACAGCCCTTTTTTTCGACCGCCGGGACCTGAAAGCCGTGATTTTTTTGCCGACGATGAGCCGGCAAGAAATATCAACACATCAGAAGGCTGAATCCGTCCGAAGATATCAGCCTTGACCAGCAACTTCCCCCTCACCTCCCCTTCTCGCCGCCAACGTCGCCGATGTTGAAGTGATCGTACTTATCCATGACTTGGCGCGCATCAGCTTCGAACGTGCAGGTATTTTTAACACCTGAAAATTATTGCGGAACATCTGACCGTCATCTCGGTCGGCTACAAAGAGTGATATCCGCGACGCACGTCAGAAGCGTGCAAAAACGCGACATTTTTAGTTGATCTCAGGCCCCTCACGCCCTAAAGTTCGCGCCGAACGTCCATGCTGGAAACGATCCATCCGGCTCAAGTACTGACGACGAGACAGCAAGGCCAAGGGAAAGAAAGACTACATTTCCCATGGCCTTTTTGCTTTCGGCGACATGCCTTGGGAAGTAGGCGAACCAAAGTGGGGATACGGAGGGCGTTCAGGAGGGTGTGTCATCAATGAATTCACGAGTGCGCCGGGTCTGCTTTTGCGCAGGGCAAGGCGCGAGGCCCGCAGTTTGGTTGTTCCAAATAAGGGACGAGCAACGCAGCCCTGCGCAAAAGCAGGCCCGGCCCTTCGGGTTGTGCCTGAGCGCGCGCCATGCTGCGTTGCAGGCCTTGCGAAGGGAGCGACCATTAGCGGCGGCCTGCGCCTTGCCTGGCACGCGCTCAGGCGCAACGCACTCGCGAATTCATTGATGACACACCCTCGCACCCATTGATTTCACGAGTTTGCCCATAGGAGCTCCCAAGTATGTCGATCCAGGTCGAAGACTATTTCGCGCGCGAAACCTTTCAGAAAATGAAGGCGTTCGCCGACAAACAGGAAACCCCTTTCGTGGTGATCGACACCGCGATGATCGCCCAGGCCTATGACGACCTGCGCGCCGGTTTCGAATTCGCCAAGGTCTACTACGCGGTCAAGGCCAACCCGGCCGTCGAGATCATCGACCTGCTCAAAGAGAAAGGTTCGAGCTTCGACATCGCCTCGATCTATGAGCTGGACAAAGTGCTGAGCCGTGGCGTCAGCGCGGACCAGATCAGCTACGGCAATACCATCAAGAAATCCAAGGACATTCGCTACTTCTACGAGAAGGGCGTGCGTCTGTTCGCCACCGACTCGGAAGCCGACCTGCGCAACATCGCCAAGGCCGCACCGGGCGCCAAAGTCTATGTGCGCATCCTGACCGAAGGCTCGACCACGGCCGACTGGCCACTGTCGCGCAAATTCGGCTGCCAGACCGACATGGCCATGGACCTGCTGATCCTCGCCCGCGACCTGGGCCTGGTGCCATACGGCATCTCGTTCCACGTTGGTTCGCAACAGCGCGACATCAGCGTCTGGGACGCGGCGATCGCCAAGGTCAAAGTGATCTTCGAACGCCTGAAGGAAGAAGACGGCATCCACCTCAAGCTGATCAACATGGGCGGTGGCTTCCCGGCCAACTACATCACCCGTACCAACAGCCTGGAAACCTACGCCGAAGAAATCATCCGCTTCCTGAAGGAAGACTTCGGTGATGACCTGCCGGAAATCATTCTGGAGCCGGGCCGTTCGCTGATCGCCAACGCCGGCATCCTGGTCAGCGAAGTGGTGCTGGTCGCGCGTAAATCCCGCACCGCCGTGGAGCGTTGGGTTTATACCGATGTGGGCAAATTCTCGGGCCTGATCGAAACCATGGACGAAGCGATCAAGTTCCCGATCTGGACCGAGAAGAAAGGCGAGATGGAAGAAGTCGTGATCGCCGGCCCGACCTGCGACAGCGCCGACATCATGTACGAAAACTACAAGTACGGACTGCCGCTGAACCTGGCGATCGGTGATCGTCTGTACTGGCTGTCGACCGGTGCGTACACCACCAGTTACAGCGCCGTAGAGTTCAACGGCTTCCCGCCGCTGAAATCGTTCTACGTGTAAGCGACGCTTCAACTGAAAAGGCCCATGCGTGCATGGGCCTTTTTTATTTGCGCAACCAGATCTCAAGATGGTTGAGCATTGTCATGAATTCATCGGCGCCCTCTTGGGTGGCGGCCAGGTGGAAATTCAACTCGCCGAGTTTCGACGCGCGCTCTGCCCTCAATAAGTCATTGAACAGCATGTCTATGCGCAAGCCGGTTTCTTCGAGAAACACGCTGATGGACGAACTCACGGAAGCCAATCCGCTAAACAACCCGGCAATATCAACTTTGTATTCTGCGGCTCTGACGAGCGGATCCGCTGACGAATAAGCCACGTCCCAAACCGGCGTCGTGCGCACTTCACGAAACAACTCCTCGACCACCGTCGGCTGGGTATGACACTGGCACGAGCGATGATCCATTGCTCTGCCAAATACCGACTTGAGACCGAACGACTCGTCATGCACCTCGGCGATGGTGTATTTCAGTTGGCGTATCGCCGCCCTCAGCGAGGAAAAACGAAGCGCCAGTTCGTGAACGAGGTCCGGGACATCGGTTGGGGGAAACAACTTCCAGGTCGGCGACCTGGATAAGCTGTACAACTTGAAATCCACCTGACTGAGAGGCTCGTTCCTTGAAGTATTGCGGGTGATTTCCAGCGTTTCGGCGGTGAACGTAGCGAGATCCGCGACGTAAGTACTGCACAGGCGCCGAACCTCTTCGGTGCGCTGCCAGAACGCCTGCAAGTAGCCTGCATTGAAGCTGGCGTTGTTCAAACGTGAATCGCTGGCCAGTACCGCCAATTGATGACCGCTGGCTCTGCGACGCTCAAACACCAAAGGAATGTTGTTGAAGGTGGGGTGAAGAGAACCGAGGAAACTTGTGTATCGATCCAGCACGCGTCGTTGTGCTGTGGAGAATTCATAGGCAAGTGTTTTCATGAGTGGCAGGGAAGCGGTGGACATGTCGCCCACCGCCTCGACTCCTTACTGCTGAACAGTTTTCAGGTACTGCCTGAAGTCGGCAATTCGGGTGATTGCTTCAGCTGTTCGCTGCTCGACCGGCTGCGACATGTCTTGCTTGAAGTCCCGGGCGAGAGACTCAATCCGGGTTACCAGATTCGAGAACTCATTCACGTATCCCCAGCGCTCGTCGTCGAGTTGGTCGAGGACTCGCACCAGCTGAATCTTTCCATCGATCTGTTCAATCTCGTTGATGAGCTTCTTCAACTGCGCCCTTAGATCAGCCGCTTTTTCCTTGAGCTTGTTGTAAGACGCCAGCATGTTCAGATAGGAAATGGCCTCACCGATGCCCGAGATCATTTTTTTCAAGGTATCAATGGCGAACAGTGCAATCTGGACCTGCGGTGGCGCCAGCCCCAGGGCTTTCAGGTTATCCAGGGTCAATCGGGCCTCCTGACCGATTTTCTCTACCCCGGCTTTCGCGATCAGCTCGAGCGCTTCAGACACCGATTTCATCTGCTTTTCGAAATCGACGACTTTTTCTTCAGACTTGACCTTCAGTGCCTCCGTGAAAGCCCGATCCTGTTGCAGGGTTACGATCCATTGCGCCGAAGCCGACCGGTCATAGGCGGTACTCAAGCCGTTGTGGGTCATCTTCAAATCGGCCGCGTATTCGGCGACTTTCATCGAAACATTCTTGAGGTCGCTTTCCATTTCCTCGTGGATTTCATTCGCGTCTTCCGGGTAATCGATCAGTTCGATTTGAGCTGTCTTCAGTTTGTTCTGCGCACGCTCCAGATTGATCCCTGTCGTCTGGGCCTGATTACGAATTTCAAATGTGGCTTTCTGGATAGCGACTGTCAGCCCATTCATTGTGCGGACGGTACCCGGCAGATAATTGAACTGTTCGCCCAGCATTTGAGCAGTGACATTACTTGTTTGAACAGCCGCAGCGTGAGCGCGTAACGCAGCGCCATCAAAATCCGAAACGGCTGGATTATTATTTAGCGAGAACATCACTGCTTTACTCCTGAACATCGTGAAACTGCTTCCATACTCTTTATCTGCCGCCGCGAACACGCCCAGCAGTTGATCGGAACTCGCCCTGATCTGCTCCCACGGATCAATAATGCCGAGAATCTGGTTCTTGAACCTCCTCAGGGACGTTGCCTCCTGAAGCAGATCAACTTCTTTGACAGAGGCATATATATAGGTGCTCAGCGCATTCCATACCAGCATCAGGTTTTGCGTAGCGACTTCAGCCTCGATCGCTACATAGCTGAGGTTCTGCAAATCATCGCGCACTTTGTTCAGGGAACTCAGCGTCTGGTTTTTGCTGGCCATTACCTGGTTGGAGGTCTGTTGTTCCGCCTTCAACCGGTTTCGCTCCTTACGGATCTTTTCAGCCTTGACTCCCTGATAAATACCGAGAATCAAACCACCGATATTCAGGGTCGCTGCCGACCTGATCGCTTCTTGAACCAACTGATCATATTGTTTGTTCAGTTCATCGATTTCTTTCGAGCGCTGATCGATTTCGCCCTGCAGGACCTGGATGTCTGCCTGATAGGTATTGCGCGACACGAACTCCAGTCGCAGCTTGATTTCCGGCAACACGATCTCGCGCATGTCAGCGCCGAAACTGTCGATTTCTGACCTGACATCCTCGGCCTTCGCGTGGCACTTCATGACTTTGTCCAGCATGTCATTGAGGTAGGCCTTGATTTCCGGAACATCGCCGGACGGCAAGCCCAGGTCGGGAAGCCCCGGAATCGTGCGCTTCAGCTGCAGATACTCTTCCGGCGTATTGATATCGAATTCTTCCAGGTATCTGGAGGC
This sequence comes from Pseudomonas sp. B21-021, assembly GCF_024749205.1. Classification (NCBI taxonomy): domain Bacteria; kingdom Pseudomonadati; phylum Pseudomonadota; class Gammaproteobacteria; order Pseudomonadales; family Pseudomonadaceae; genus Pseudomonas; species Pseudomonas sp. B21-021. Next base: position 973,182 of record NZ_CP087192.1, on the reverse strand, counting down.
TTTCAGGTCATCGTAGATTGCTACGATGCCCTTACCCGTACGAATGATGTTGCCGGCAAAAATCTTCAGATCGGTACCCGTGAGCATGATTTTTTCACGCAGCGGGGACCAGCGCTTCGCGTGGTCGTAGGTGTACGTGAATGTCCGCAGGAAGTCTGTTGCCTTGAGACCAACGCCCCCTGCATCCCCGGCGCCATAGTTCAGATAAGCAACGACGTCCGCCAGCCGAACCGGAAGCGACAGCCCCAGAACCTCATACTTGCGCAGGCTGATAATCTGCTCTTTGGTTAATTGAATACCGGTTTCCCGATTGTATTCTTCACCCTCGCCGAGCGAAGCACTTACAAACATCCGAGGCGCTTTTGCGGCGGCCTCGACAATCTTGCTGTCCATCTTGAATTCCATAAGAGACTCCTTGTCTTCTTCGGATATTTAATAAAAGTCATTTTAGATACGACATCATCTTTCGACTCATTTCAACTTGAGCGCCGACATCGCAAAACAACCTTAGGACAGCAAGACAACAATCAACAAGCATTCAAATATTAGCAATCAAGACAAACAAGCCACTCACCCGAATACTTATCCGAGAACAGCCATATAAACTTGATAAAACCAACTAACCGCAGAATAAATAATTACAAAGCAACTAACTCTGCCAGCCGAAATTTATAAGCGTCGGCCATGGCGCGGATTTGCGGATGTTGTGCATTCAACAAGGACACACTGGCGACTCGCAGGAAATTCACATTGCCCGCGTCCAGTGCCTTGCGTAGCCAGCCAAGTGCGTCATCGATGCGCCCCTCGTCGGCAAGCACCGCGGCGTGGCTGAACTGCCCCCGAAAATCGCCGCCCTCGGCCGCACGCCGATACCAGTCACGTGCCGTTGGCAGATCTTGCGGACAGTGACGCCCCTCTTCCAGATACCGGCCCAACAGGTTCATCGACTTGGCATGTCCCGACTCGGCAGCGCGGCGGTACAGGGCAAGGGCCTGCGCCTGATTCTCGGGTATTCCACGCCCGGTGGCGTGCAGGTTTGCCAGGTTGTACATCGCCCAATCCAGCCCCGCGTCGGCGGCCGTCTGGTAATGGCGCGCGGCGAGTTCGGCGCTGGCCACACAACCCCATCCGTGTTCATGGCAGCGGCCGAGCATGTTGCGCGCCATCAGATGACCTTGCCCTGCGGCGATTTCAAACCAGCGCAATGCCAGCGGCTGATCCTGAGCAATACCGTGACCATCGAGCAGGATCTGCCCGAGCAGCGCCTGCGCTTCCAGCACCCCCTCACCCGCCGCCAGCAGAATTGCCTGAGCCGCGCGAGCCGGGCTTTCTTCGAGCATGGCGGTGAGGCGTTCACCGTCGAGGACTTCTTCGCGGCGTAACCGAAAGTCCGCCACTTACACCTCGACCCAGCGACGCAACAAGTTGTGATAGGTGCCGGTGAGGCGGATCAGCGACGAGTGATCGGGCATGTCGTGGGTGAGTTGCTGGATCGCACCGTCCATCTCGAACAGCAAGGCACGCTGGCTGTCTTCGCGCACCAGACTTTGCGTCCAGAAGAACGAGGCATAACGCGCCCCGCGAGTGACCGCATTGACCTTGTGCAGGCTGGTGCCGGGGTACAGCACCATGTCGCCGGCGGGCAGTTTCACCCGTTGGGTGCCGAAGGTGTCCTGGATTTCCAACTCGCCGCCGTCGTAGTCCTCCGGCTCGCTGAAAAACAGCGTGGCCGACAGATCCGTACGTACGCGCTCGATGCTGCCCTTTGGCTGGCGCACCGCGTTGTCGATGTGGAAATCGAAACTGCCGCCCGCCGTGTAGCAGTTGAGTAACGGCGGAAATACTTTGTGCGGCAGTGCAGCCGACATGAACAGCGGGTTTTTCCACAGGCGTTCAAGCATCGCGGCGCCGATTTCCTTGGCCAGCGGATGGCCTTCCGGCAGCTGCAGATTGTGCTTGGCCTTGGCCGATTGATAGCCGGCGGTGATCTTGCCATCGGCCCAGTCAGCCTGTTCCAGAGCCTCGCGGATGCGCTGCACTTCTTCTTTCGCGAACAGCCCGGGGATGTGCAGCAGCATGGCAATGTCACCTGATGGCAAAGAGGCGGCAATGGTATTGATTCTTATTGGCTGTGTAAAACCCGCTAGACGAATGAACTGGCAAAAACCGTAAGGTTAAATTGTAAAGAATGTAAATTCAGTGCGAATAACAATGTTTCGCAATTGATACGAATACCTGTTTACCCTATATTCCGCCGCCTCAAATCCTTGGGGAGGGGAATAAAAATGGCACGTCAACAAGCACAATTACCGGTCAGCTCACCACGTCTGCTCGCTTCCGCCATCGGCGTGGCAATCACCGCCGGCTCCGCAGGCCACATGGTGTTCGCCGCCGAAAAAACCGACAGCAAAGCCACCGGCAATGCCATCGCCCTGGACGCCACCGCCATCACCGGCGAAGCCCAGGACTCGACGTCCTACCAGGTCGAGAAAGCCTCCTCGCCCAAGTACACCGCACCGCTGGTTGATACGCCGCGCTCGGTCACCGTTATCCCGCAACAAGTTCTGAAAGACACCGGCGCCCTGAACATGCAGGACGCGCTGCGCACCGTACCGGGCATCACCTTCGGTGCCGGTGAAGGCGGCAACCCGCAGGGCGACCGTCCGTTCATCCGTGGTTTCGACGCCCAGGGCGACACCTACCTCGACGGCGTGCGCGACACCGGTTCGCAGAGCCGCGAAATCTTCGCCGTGGAAAACATCGAAGTCAGCAAGGGCCCGAACTCCGCCATCGGCGGTCGCGGCGCGGCTGGCGGCAGCATCAACCTGGTGAGCAAGAAAGCCCACCTGGGCAACTCCTTCGACGGTGGTTTCACCTGGGGCTCCGACCAGACCCAGCGCTACACGATGGATGGCAACTACCAGTTCAGCGACACCGCTGCCGGCCGTCTGAACCTGATGAGCCACGAGAGCAACGTCGCCGGTCGCGACAAGGTCGACTATGACCGTTGGGGCATCGCGCCGTCCCTGGCCTTCGGCCTGGGCACCGACACCCGCGTCAACCTCGACTACTACCATCTCGAAAGCAACGACACGCCGGATTCGGGCATCCCTTACACGATTCCGGCCGGTGGCTCGGCGGCGCGCACCAAGTCCAACCCGGACAAGCCGTACGCCGGCGGCGATCACAGCAACTTCTACGGTCTGGATCGCGATTTCCGCAAGGGCCGCACCGACACCGCGACCTTCGCCATCGAGCATGACCTGAGCGACTCGCTGACTATCAAGAACACCCTGCGTCACGGCACCAGCATGCAGGATTACATCCTGACCCAGCCGGACGACAGCAAGGGCAACGTCAACAACGGCAGCGTCTGGCGTCGTGCGAACACTCGCGTGAGCAACACCGAGACCACCACCAACCAGACCGATCTGTTCGGCAACTTCTACGTCGCCGGCTTCAAGAACAGCTTCTCCACCGGTGTCGAATACACTCGTGAGGAAAGCAGCAAATCCTCGTACAACGTCAACACCGACACCACGCCGCGTACCTCGGCCGTGACCACCAACTGCAACCCGGGCCTGATCGGCGCCGCCAGCGGCTACAACTGCACCTCGCTGTCGAACCCGACCCCGAACGATCCGTGGAACGGCGCGATCTCGCGCAACTACGCCGGCACAGACACCCAGTCCGATACCTACGCGCTGTATGCGTTCGACACACTGGAGCTGTCCGAGCAATGGCTGGTGAACATGGGCCTGCGTTACGACCACTTCGAAACCGGCTACAAGACGTACACCAACGCTGGCCGCACCACCTCCAAGGGTTCGGACGCCAGCGAGTTCGTCACCGGCCAGTTCGGCGTCGTCTACAAACCGGCAGAGAACGGCAGCATCTATGCGTCCTACGCCACCTCCGCCACACCGCCGGGCAACACCCTGGGTGAAGGTCAGGAAGGCAACCCGCTGGGCGGCACGCCAGATCGTAACGGCAACCTGCTCAAGAGCGACATGGAGCCGGAAACCACCAAGAACTACGAAATCGGTACCAAGTGGGATCTGCTGAACGATCGCCTGTCGCTGACCGCCGATATCTTCCGCACCGAGAAAGAAAACGCGCGTGTCCAGGTTGATACCACCTCGTACGAAAACGCCGGCAAGACTCGTGTACAAGGTATCGAGTTGTCCGCCAGCGGCAAGATCACCGACAAGTGGCAAGTGTTCGCCGGTTACGCCTACATGGACAGCGAACAGGTTGACGGCGGTGACCTGCCGGCCAACAAGGCCAACAACGGTAACGAGCTGCCTAACACGCCGAAAAACAGCGCCAGCCTGTGGACCACTTACCAGGTCACGCCGAAGCTGACCATCGGTGGCGGTGCGTTCTACGTGGATGACGTGTTCGGCAGCGTGGCCAACACCACCATGGTCGATTCCTACGTTCGCTACGACGCAATGGCGGCGTACAAGCTGAGCAAGAACGTCGACCTGCAACTGAACGTGCAGAACCTGACCAACGAAACCTACTACGACAAGGCCTTCTCGACTCACTTCGCCAACCAGGCGGCGGGCCGTACGGCATTGCTGAGCACCAACTTCCACTTCTGATCGAAGAGGGAAGTACAGAGCCCCGTTCATTCATTTGAGCGGGGCTTTTGTGCGTAATAAAGAACGTTTCTCGATAAGCCACGGCATAATGCACGCCGTGAACACAATTTCCGAACGGACAAGGCAAGCGACGTGTTGAAGAAAACCCTGTTCCAGTTGCACTGGTTTTTTGGCATCACTGCCGGGCTGGTGCTGGCCCTGATGGGCATCACCGGCGCTGCCTATTCGTTTCAGGACGAAATTCTCAAAGCCCTCAACCCCTCCGTGTTGCAGGTCGAGAAACAGGTCGCCGGCGTCCTGCCGCCCGCCGATCTGGTGGCGCAGATCGAAGCAGCCTCGGGCAAGAAAGTCTCGATGCTCTCGGTCGAGACCGAAAGCGGCAGCGCCGGGCGCGTCTGGTTCACCCCGCCCAAAGGCGAGCGCCGGGGCGAGATGCGCTACTTCGATCCCTACACCGCCGAGTTCAAGGGCGAGGCCACCGGCCAGGACTTCTTCGGCCTGATGCTGCAACTGCACCGGTTCCTCGCCATGGGCGATACCGGCCGCAACATCACCGGCGCCTGCACCCTCATGCTGCTGTTCTTCTGCCTGTCCGGCCTGTACCTGCGCTGGCCGCGCCAGTGGAACAGCTGGCGCGTGTGGCTGACCCTCGACTGGAAGAAAAAGGGCCGCAGCTTCAACTGGGACCTGCACTCGGTGTTCGGCACCTGGTGCATGCTGGTTTACCTGCTGCTGGCACTGACCGGACTGTCCTGGTCCTACGAGTGGTACAACAAGGGCCTGACCAGATTGCTTTCCGATGCGCCGCAAAACGAACGCGTGCGCGGCGGTCGCGGCCCGGCCCCTGAAGGTCCGGCGCCGACCGGCGATTACGCCGCCATGTGGGTCAGCATCTACAGCGCCGCAGGCCCGGGCCTCGCCTCCTACAACATTCGCATGCCGCCAGTGGCCGGCCAACCGGCGACCGTGTTCTATCTGCTCGACAGCTCGCCCCACGACCGCGCGCTGAACCAGATCACCCTCGACCCAGTCACCGGCGTCGTCAAACGTGTCGACCGCTATGCCGACAAAAGCTTCAAGGCGCAGTTGCTGACCAGCATTTATGCGTTGCACGTAGGCAGCTATTTCGGACTGGTCGGGCGGATCATCGTCACCGTCGCGGCCGTCTTGATGCCGCTGTTCTTCATCACCGGCTGGTTGCTGTACCTGGATCGCCGACGCAAGAAAAAGCAGATCAAGGATGCCCGCAAAGGCCTCGACCAACCGGCCGGCGATACACCGGCGTGGCTGATTGGTTTCGCCAGTCAGAGCGGTTTTGCCGAGCAACTGGCATGGCAGACCGCCGGCCAGTTGCAGGCAGCCGGATTGCCGGTGAAGGTGCAGCCGCTGGCGAATGTCAGCGAGCAGGATCTGCGCGAATCGAACAACGCGCTGTTCGTGGTCAGCACCTTCGGCGACGGCGAAGCGCCGGACAGCGCTCGCGGTTTCGAGCGCAAGGTATTGAAGAACGCCTCGACCCTCGACAGCCTCAACTACGCGGTGCTCGGCCTCGGCGACCGTCAGTATCAACACTTCTGCGGCTTCGCCCGACGCCTGCATCAATGGCTGGGCGAGCATGGCGGCAAGACCCTGTTCGCCCCGGTGGAAGTCGACAGCGGCGATCCTTACGCCCTGCGCCACTGGCAGACCCAACTCGGCCTGATCACCGGGCAAGCGCCGGTCGACACCTGGCAAGCGCCGAGCTACGAGAACTGGACGCTGGTGCGCCGCGAGCTGATGAACCCGGACAGCAGCGGATCCCCCGTCTTCCTGCTCGGCCTAACCGCGCCGACCTCCCGCAGCTGGCTGGCCGGCGATCTGGTGGAAGTGCTGCCACGCAACTGCCCGTGGGCGATCGAACATTTCCTCGACGGCCTCGGCATCCGTGGTGAAACCAGCGTGAAGGTGAACGGCCTGGAAGAGTCGCTGGAAGTCGCCCTCGCCACCCGCCAGCTGCCCGAGCATCGCGCGCATCTGGTGGGCCTGCACGCCCAGGCGTTGGTCGATGCGATGGTGCCGCTGGCGATGCGCGAATACTCGATCGCCTCGATTGCCGCCGACGGTGTGTTGGAGCTGATCGTGCGTCAGGAACAGCATGCCGACGGCAGCCTCGGCATCGGCTCCGGCTGGCTGACCGAGCATGCTCCGGTCGGCGGCAGCATCAGCCTGCGGGTACGCCGCAACAGCGGTTTCCATCTGCCGAACGCTCCGGTGCCGATGATCCTGCTGGGCAACGGCACCGGCATTGCCGGCCTGCGCAGCTTGCTCAAGGCACGGATTGCCGACAACCAACAGCGTCACTGGCTGCTGTTCGGCGAGCGCAATCGCGAGCACGATTTCCTCTGTCGTGCAGAGCTGGAAGAGTGGTTGATCAATGGCGATCTGGAACGCCTCGATCTGGCGTTCTCTCGGGATCAGGCCGAAAAGATTTACGTGCAGGATCGCCTGCGCGAATCGGCCGGCGAGTTGAAGAAATGGCTGGCGGACGGTGCGGTGATCTACATCTGCGGCAGCCTTCAAGGCATGGCGTCAGGCGTGGATCAGGTGCTGAATGAAGTGCTGGGCGCCGCCGAAGTCGAACGCCTGATCGAACAGGGTCGCTATCGCCGCGACGTTTACTGACCACACACAACAAATGTGGGAGCGAGCCTGCTCGCGATGACGGTTTTACATTCAACACATTCGTTGTCTGTTACATCGCTATCGCGAGCAAGCTCGCTCCCACAAATTGTTTGCGGTGAACTCAGGCCGGTGACAGCTTCTGCTCGAACACCGCAACACCCTCCAGATCCCGTAACACCACGCTCATCTCCCCGCTCTGCCCCTCGATATTCACCTCACCGAAAAACTGAAATCCGGCAAACGGCGAGGCGTTCTGCACTGCCGGCGCCTTCTCGAACACCACTTGCGGGCCAAAGGTCTTGTCCAGCGGATTGGGGCCGAAACTGCCGGCATTCAACGGCCCTGCGACAAACTCCCAGAACGGTTCGAAATCCTGGAACGCCGCGCGATCCGGGTGGTAGTGATGTGCCGCGCAGTAATGCACGTCCGCCGTCAGGAACACGAAATTGCGCACCTGCTGCGCGCGCAAAAAGCCCAGCAGCTCGGCGATTTCCAGTTCACGTCCCTGAGCCGGACCTGGGTCGCCGTTGGCCACCGCTTCCCAGCGCGCAACACCGGGACTGACCTCGCCATCCGGCACGCCAAGACCGATCGGCATGTCGGCGGCGATGACTTTCCACTGGGCTTTCGAGGCCTTCAATCCGCGCTTGAGCCAGTTCAATTGCTCGCGCCCGAGGAACGGTTTTTCCGCCCCGAGATTGTCGTCGTTGGCGCCGCGATAGCTGCGCATGTCGAGCACGAACACATCGAGCATCGGCCCGTAATTCAGCTTGCGATAGATCCGCCCGCCGCCATCGGCTGCCTGCAAACGCATCGGCGAATATTCGAGCCAGGCCTGACGCGCACGGCCGACCAGGGTGTGGATATTTTTTTCCTGATAGCGCTCGTCGAGCTGCTTGCCCGGCGACCAGTTGTTGACCACCTCATGGTCGTCCCACTGCCAGATCTGCGGCACTTCGGCGTTGAAGCGGCGGACGTTTTCGTCCATCAGGTTGTAGCGATAATTGCCGCGATAATCGTCGAGGGTCTGGGCGACCTTGCTCTTGGCTTCGGTGGTGAGGTTGCGCCAGATCCGGCCACCTTCCGTGGTCAGTTGCGCCGGCACCGGGCCGTCGGCGTAGATGGTGTCGCCGCTGTGGATAAAGAAGTCTGGCAGGCGCATGCGCATGGCTTCATAGATGCGCATACCGCCGATATCGGGGTTGATGCCGAAGCCCTGGCCGACGGTGTCGCCGCTCCACACGAAGCGGATATTGCGCCGTGCCGTCGGTGCGCTGCGCAAGTGGCCAAGCCACGGTTCGCTGGCGACGCCGGTGCGGGCGTCCTTGAAATACACGCGGTAGAAAATCGCCTGATCGGCGGGCAACCCGGTGAGTTCGACGCGGGCGGTGAAATCGCTGCGAGCGTCGGCCAGCGCGGAAACGACCCGGCGCGGATGGCGGAACTGGCTGCGGGTGTCCCACTCCACCACCATCTGCGCCGGGCGGTCGGCGCGGCTCCAGATCATCGCGCGGTCGCCCTGCAAGTCGCCGGATTGCACGCCGTCAGTGAGTTGCGGTCGATCCTTGACCGACGCGATCACAGCCGGCGCCAGCCCCGGCATCAGCAGTCCGGCGCCGACGGCTTGCATCACGCGCCGGCGACCGGGATTGAAATCGCTCATGGTGTTCTCCCTGAAAAAAGGAAAACTTAAGCACGGGATCATGAATTGGGGATGACAACACATTCCCTGTGGGAGCGAGCTTGGTCCGGGCGGCGATCCGACGAAAGCGTCGGATCAGTCAACACATCTGTTGAAGGTCAAACCGCGTTCGCGAGCAAGCTCGCTCCCACAAGTTTTCGCAGTGTCACGCCTTCGCGGGCTCCAGCGCCAGTTCCACGGCCTCCGGCCGCTTGACCAGCGCATACACCACCGCTGTCAGCAGGCTGCCCGCGACGATTGCCAGCAGGTACGGCAGCGCATGGTTGATCGCATTCGGAATCGCCAGCACGAACAGGCCACCGTGGGGCGCCATCAGTTTGCAACCGAAGTACATCGACAACGCACCGGTCAGCGCACCGCCGGCAATGCTCGCCGGGATCACCCGCAACGGGTCTTTCGCAGCAAACGGAATCGCCCCTTCGGAGATGAAGCACAACCCAAGCACCAGCGCCGCTTTACCGGCTTCGCGCTCAGTCTGGGCGAACTTGCGCCGGGCGATGAACGTGGCGATACCCAGACCAATCGGCGGCACCATGCCGGCAGCCATGGTCGCGGCCATCGGTGCATAACTCTGCGAGGCCAGCAGCCCCACCGAGAACGCATACGCGGCCTTGTTGATCGGCCCGCCAAGGTCGACGCACATCATGCCGCCCAGCAGCACACCGAGCAGAATCGCGTTGGTGGTGCCCATGCTGTCGAGGAAATGCGTCAGCGCCGCAAGCATCCCGGCCACCGGTTTACCCACCACGTAGATCATCACTAACCCGGTGAACAGGCTGGCGAACAACGGGATGATCAGAATCGGTTTCAGCGCTTCCAGACTTTGCGGCAGCGCCACATACCGACTGATCGCCTTGGCCGCGTAGCCTGCGATAAACCCGGCAACGATCCCGCCAATGAAGCCGGCACCCAGGGTGCTCGCCAGCAAACCGCCGATCATGCCCGGCGCGAGCCCGGGACGGTCGGCAATCGACCAGGCGATGTAACCGGCCAACAACGGCACCATCAATTTGAACGCGGTCTCGCCACCGATCTGCATCAGCGCCGCCGCCAGCGTGCCTTCTTCCTTGAACGCGGTGATGCCGAACACGAACGACAAGGCGATCATCAGACCGCCCGCCACCACCATCGGCAGCATGAATGACACACCGGTCAGCAAGTGTTTGTAGACGCCGCTTTTCTCTTGTTTGGCCGGGGCCTTGCCGTCGCTCGCAGCGCTTTCCTGCTTGCCTTCGGCCAGGGCTTTTTTCAGCGTGGCTTCGGACTGCTTCAAGGCAATGCCGGTGCCGCAGCGGTAGATTTTCTTGCCGGCGAAACGCTCGGTGGCGACTTCAATGTCAGCCGCCAGCAGCACCACGTCAGCCTCGGCGATGGCTGTCGCGCTCAGCGGATTTCGCGCGCCGACCGAACCCTGGGTTTCGACTTGCAGGTCGTAGCCCAGACGCTTGGCAGCTTGCTGCAAGGCTTCGGCGGCCATGAAGGTGTGGGCGACGCCGGTCGGGCAGGCGGTGACTGCGACCAGTCGCGGCGCTTGAGCACTGGCAACCACGGGCAACGTTTCGGCAGCGACGTAAACCTCGGCCTCGACGGCGCCACGCCGCAGTACTTCTTCGACATCCTGCAGGGCTTGCGCCGGCGCGATCCGAAAGACTTTCTTGCCGATGAACCGGTTCATGTCCACAGGCCCCGTGGCCACCAGCAACACCCACTCGGCGGCCTCGATGGTGGCCGCCGACAACTCGCGTTCCGGGTGCGCCGCATCCACCACTTCGACGCTGGTGCTCCAGCCCTGACGCTGGGCCGCGGCATCCAGCAGCCGGGCGCACAGCACACTGGTGACCATGCCGTTCGGGCAGGCCGTGACAATGGCTAACTTCATGACAAACCCTCTTATTGTTCTGTCAGGGGGCGCACGCGCACGCCCTGTTCGAGCTGCGCCAGTTGCGCAGCATCGTGAATACCGAAACCGATCTGGGTCACCGCCTGCGCCGCGATCGCCGTGGCCGTGCGCAGGGTCTGTTCCGGCGTGTCGGCGCTGAGCAAACCGTGGAGCATGCCGGCCAGCAACGAATCGCCGGCACCGACCGTGCTGGCGACGCTGACCTTCGGCGGCGTGGCATGCAGCGCCGAACCGACGCTGAACCAGTTCACACCATCGGCGCCGTGAGAAATCACTACATGCTCGATGCCTTGGGTGTGCAACCGATTGGCCGCTTCAACCTGAGACGCGTGGGACACCACTTCACAGCCCAGCGCATCGGCCAGCTCTTCGGTGTTCGGCTTGATCAGCCACGGGCCGGCCTTGAGCGCCGCGCGCAAGGCATCGCCGCTGGTGTCCAGGGCGACTTTCAGACCCAACGCCTTCAAGCGCTCGACCAGTTCGCGCAACCACTGTGCAGTGACTCCGCGCGGCAAACTGCCGGCGACCACCACCGCGTCATGCCCCGGCGCGATCTGCACCAGACGATCCAGCAACGCCTGTTGCGCCACCACGCCGACCACCGGCCCTGGGCCGTTGATGTCGGTGATGCGTCCGTCCTGTTCCGCGACCTTGATGTTGCTGCGGGTCTCGCCGGGCACCCGGATAAACGCATCGGTGAAGCCACGTTTGGCGAACAGGGTTTCGAAGGCTTGCAGATTGTCTTCGCCGAGAAAGCCGCTGACCGTCAGTTGATGACCGAGGTCGGCCAGCACTTGCGCGACGTTGACGCCCTTGCCGGCGGCGTGGGTGTGCATCTCGTCGCTGCGGTTGACCTGACCGGCCTCAAGACGTGGCAACTGCACCGTAAGGTCCAGCGCCGGGTTGAGGGTCAGGGTGAGAATCTTGGCCATTACAGAGCCTCCACTAATGCGCGCACTTCGTTGGCGCTGCCCACGGCCAGGGCTTGTTGAGCAAGGGTTTGCGTCTGAGTCAGGCTGAGTTCGCGGATGCGCGCCTTGACTTCGGCGATGCTGCGCCCGGAGACGCTCAGCTCATCCACACCGAGGCCGACCAGCACCGGCACCGCCAGCGGATCCGCCGCCAGCTCGCCGCAGACACCGACCCATTTGCCATGGGCATGGGCTGCGCGCACGGTGATGTCGATCAGTTGCAGCACCGCCGGGTGCAGGCCGTCAGCCTGGGCGGACAGGGTTGGATGACCACGGTCGATGGCCAGCGTGTACTGGGTCAGGTCGTTGGTGCCGACGCTGAAGAAGTCGACTTCCTTGGCCAGCACTGGCGCCAGCAAGGCAGCGGACGGCACTTCGATCATGATCCCCAGTTGCAGATCGGCCACCGGGATTTCCAGGCGCAGGCGTTCGGTCATGTCGCGGGCCTGACGCCACTCTTCGACGCTGCCGACCATCGGGAACATGATCCGCAACGGACGGTTGTCCGCCGAACGCAGCAAGGCGCGCAACTGCGCTTCCATGATCTGCGGACGCTGCAAGGTCAGGCGAATGCCACGCACGCCGAGGAACGGGTTTTCTTCCTTGGCGATCGGCCAATACGGCAGCGGTTTATCGCCGCCGACATCGAGGGTGCGCACCACCAGCGGCCGACCGGCGAGGCCGTCGAGGACGCGGCGGTATTCGGCTTCCTGAGTCGCCTCGTCCGGCGCTTGCGGATGGGCCATGAAAATCAGTTCGGTGCGCAGCAGGCCGATGCCTTCGGCGCCCTGCTCCACCGCGCTGATTACACCGGCGCTTTCGCCGATGTTGGCGAACACTTCCACCGCGTGGCCGTCGGTGGTGTGCGCCGGTTGATGGCGTTGTTCGGCGGCGGCTTTCAGGCGTTGTTCGCGGGTGTCACGTTCTTCGCTGGCGCGTTGCAGGGTCGCGGCGTCCGCGTCCACATGCAGGCGACCGCGCTGGCCGTCGAGCAGCAACGGCGTGCCCGGTTTCAGCAGCAACACCGCAGCGCCCGCACCGACCAGCGCCGGAATGCCCAGCGCGCGAGCCACGATGGCGCTGTGCGCGGTGGCGCCACCACGGGCGGTGAGAATCCCCGCGACCCGCGCCGGATCCAGACGCGCCACGTCGGACGGACCGACCTCGTCCATCACCAGAATGTACGGTTGCTCAGGCTCGGCGGGCGTCTGCACGCCACACAGTTGCGCCAGCACCCGTCGGCCAATGTCGCGCAGGTCGGCGGCACGTTCGGCGAGCAACGCGTCCTGCAACGCTTCCTGTTGTTTCGCGGCGGCCTCGATCACGGCCATCCAGGCTGCTTCGGCGCTTTCGCCCTGCTTGAGGCGAGTGTCGACTTCGTCGGTGAGTTCCGGGTCGTCGAGCATTTCCTGGTGGGTGATGAAAATCTCGCGGATCGCCTTGGCCTTGCTGCGTTCGATCAGGCCTTGAATGTCCTGACGCACGTCGGCCAGCGCTTGCTTGAGACGTTCGCGCTCGATGGCGGCAGACTCGCCGCGCAACGGGTAATCGATGGTTTGCTGGACCTGAATGTGCGCCGGGCCGATGGCGATGCCGGGGGCGGCAGGAATCGCTTGCAGCAGGCTGCCGGAGGCCGGGGCGCTCAGGACTTCGGCGATGTCGGCGATGACTTCGCGCTGTTGGCTGACTGCGGGTAGTGGTTCGACTTCTTCGCCGAGGCCTTCTTCGATGGCGGCCAGCAACGCCGGTAAGGCGTCAGCGGCGATGCTCGGTTCGGCGATGATTTCCAGCACCTGTCCGCGACGGGCGCCGAGGCTCAGCAGTTTGCTCAGGCTCTTCACCGATACGGCGCTGTCCTGACCGTCGACGATGCGCACACGGATTTCGCCGTCAAAACTCTTCGCCAGTTGCGCGAGGATCTTCGCCGGCCGCGCGTGCAGACCATGGGCGTTGGCCAATGCGATACGTGCGCTCGGCCAATCGGCCGGCAACTCACCGCCGAGCACCTCGAGGACTTTGCGGCTGCTGGTGGCGCGGCCCAGTTCATGGCCGCGACCTTCGATCAGCAACGCGCACAAACGCTCAAGCAACGCCTGATGCGCTTCACCGAGGCTGGCCAGACAGAACAGACCGCTGAGCGGCTGGCCGAGGTAGCGCATCGGTTTGTCCGGCGTGACGAACGCCAGGCCCGGGCGCTTCACGGTCTGTTCGCTGTGCAGCCACCACAGGCCATCGCCCAGCGGCAGCGCTTCAACTTGCTGCAACACCCCTGCGAAACCGTTGCTCACGCAATCGGCCTGGCGCAGCAGACGCGCACCACGCCAGACCAGTTCTTCAAAATCGTCGGCGGAGACCCCAAGGCCGATCATCTGCGCATCCAGCGCCAGCTCTTGCGGCGCGCCTTGCAGCAGTTTCAGCAGCGCTTCGGGCGAACTCGCGCGGCGCAGGGCCTGACCCAGATCGGTTTCACCGAGGGCGCGGGTCAGCAGTTGCAGCAGGCGCAGGTGTTCGTCGGATTTGGCCGCGATGCCGATGGCCAGATAAACGATCTGGCCATCGCCCCAGTCCACGCCGTCGGGAAACTGCATCAGGCGCACGCCGGTGGCGAACACCTGATCGCGGGTTTCGGGCGTGCCGTGGGGGATCGCAATGCCTTGGCCGAGGAAGGTCGAGCCCTGAGCCTCCCGGGCCTGCAGGCCAGCGAGGTAGCCGTCGGCGACCAGACCATCGGCGACCAGATGACTGGCCAGCAATTGCAAAGCGGCGGGTTTATCCGCAGCCGACTGGCCCATGGATATCTGCTCTACAGTGAGCTCGAGCATGCGATCTCCTTTTTGGCGCGGTGGCGCGCCAGGTATTGTTTTGAATGGTTGCAGCTTAGGCGCTATGGGCCATCCTTTTCAGGAGGCAGTTTTGGCGGTTTCACGGCAGAACCGGCCAAAGGCGTCTAAAACGTAGAAAATACGCTTGCTGAAACGTTTAATCTAGATTGATCGGCACGTTACTCGATAATGTCCCATCCTTGAAGTCCAACTTGTCGGATGCGCTGAGACAATGGTCGCCTGCCTGAATCGGGTAGGATTGGCGAAAATGTCGCGGCAAGCTCGAAAAAACAAGGAAATCCCGGGTTGAAACTCAGTGATATCGCGCGGTTGGCCGGAGTGTCCGTGACCACCGCCAGCTACGTCATCAACGGCAAGGCCGAACAGCAACGCATCAGCACCGCGACCGTCGAGCGAGTGCGGGCGGTGGTTGATCTGCACGGCTTTACCCCCAATCCACAGGCGGCCGGGCTGCGCAGTCGGCACACCCGGACCCTGGGTTTTATCCTGCCGGATCTGGAAAACCCCAGTTACGCGCGGATCGCCAAACTGCTGGAGCAAGGCGCCCGGGCGCGGGGCTATCAGCTGCTGATCGCCAGCTCCGACGATGCGCCGGACAGCGAGCGGCAACTGCTGCAACTGTTCCGTGCCCGACGCTGCGACGCGTTGATCGTCGCCAGTTGTCTTCCGTCCGGTGACGACAGTTATCGTCAGTTGCAGGCCAAGGGTTTGCCGATCATTGCCATCGACCGGGTGATGGATGCCGAGCATTTCTGCTCGGTGGTCAGCGACGACCGCGAAGCCAGCCTGCACCTGACCGAAAGCCTGCTCGACCCGCAGCCGAAACAGATCGTGCTGCTGGGCGCCCGTCCGGAGCTGAGCATCAGCCAGGAACGTGCGGCCGGGTTCAAGCAAGCCTTGGCCGGGTTCAAGGGCGAAGTGCTGATCGAGCACGCCGAATCCTTCAGCCGCGAGTGCGGCAAGCAATTGATGGAAGAACTCCTGCAACGCCTCGGGCATTTGCCGGATGCGCTGGTGACCACGTCCTACGTGCTGCTGCAGGGCGTGTTCGACGCGCTGCATGACTTCCCGCTCAAATTCCGCCCGCTGCGCCTCGGCACATTCGGTGACACCCAGTTGCTCGACTTCCTGCCGCTGCCGGTCAACGCCATGGCCCAGCAGCACCAGTTGATCGCCGACAAGGCGCTGGAACTGGCACTCGCAGCCGTCGAGCAATCGGACTACCAGCCTGGCGTGCAGGCCATTGCCCGTACCTTCAAGCAGCGTATTCACCGGGACTGAGCCGTGGAGCTGATCGACAGCCACACCCATCTGGACTTCCCCGACTTCGACGCCGACCGCGCGGCGCTGCTGAACGAAAGCCGCGCCCTCGGGGTGCAGCGAATGGTGGTGCTCGGGGTCTACGAGGGGAACTGGCAGCGGGTGTGGGATCTGGTGCAAAGCGATGCCGATCTGTACGGGGCGTTCGGATTGCACCCGGTCTATCTCGATCAGCATCGGCCTGAAGACCTGCTTGCACTGGGCGATTGGCTGACACGGCTAAAGGGTCATCGGCAACTGTGCGCGGTCGGCGAAATCGGCCTGGACTACTTCATCGAAACCCTCGACCGCGAACGCCAGCAAGTGCTGTTCGAGGCACAACTGCAACTGGCGGCGGATTTCGAACTGCCGGCGCTGATCCATGTACGGCGCAGCCATGCGGCGGTGATTGCCACGCTCAAGCGCTTCAAGCTCAAGCGCGCCGGGATCATCCACGCCTTCGCCGGCAGCCGTGAAGAAGCGCGGGAATACATCAAGCTCGGTTTCAAACTGGGTCTTGGCGGTGCGCCAACCTGGCCGCAGGCGTTGCGCATGCACCGGGTGCTGGCCGACTTGCCGCTGGATTCGGTGGTGCTGGAAACCGACTCTCCGGACATGGCGCCCGCCATGTACCCCGGCATTCGAAATACGCCGGCGCATCTGCCAGCGATCTGCGACTCACTGGCCGCATTGATGAACATCAGTGCGCAACAACTCGCCGCCGCCAGTACCGCCAACAGCTGCGACGTGTTCGGCTGGTAGTCAGTCGGCGTGGGCCTTGGCCGCGTCGAGAATCAGAGTCAGGTGCTGGCGCTGCCGGGCATAACGAATCACCGCGAAGTACACGAAAATCGCGATCAGCGACGCGTTCAACTGCTCGGTAACGCTGAGCAGACCCACCCATTCCATCACCAACGCCACCAGCAACGCGGTGCACACCGTCACCAGCGCACTAGCGCGCAGTAGCCCGAGTGAGTCGAGCGAACGAAAGCGTTTGATCTGCTGCGGGCAGCGCAGCTCCAGGCTTTTCTGGCAGTGCGCACAGGTGAACGCTTCGTGGATCGAAATGGCGTTGAGCTGCCAGGGTTTGAGCAGCAGCGTGGTCTGGCAGTGGGCGCAGCGGCCCTGGACGCCCAGGGTTGCGACGGACATGTGCGATCTCCTCCAAGTGGTCAATGAACTGAGCTTGGTTCATTGAAGACGAAAAACCAGCCCCCGGAGGAAAACAGGATTTTGCTTACAGATGTAAGCAAAAAAGTACTACAAACCATTCCGAAAAAACCTGCCTCACAGGAGGCAGGTCGATTCAAACCCGGAACGCGCTGATCAACTGCTTCAACTCGACCACCTGCGCCGACAACGCGCGGCTGGCATCCTCGGTCTGATGCGCGCCTTCTGCGGTGCGCTCGCCGGCACGGTTGATCTCGACGATGTTCTGGTCGATGTCGTGGGCCACGGCAGTCTGTTGTTCGACGGCAGCGGCGATCTGCTGGTTCTGGTCGACGATCATGCCGACAGCGCCGAGGATGTTTTCCAGCGCCTGCTGGACTTTTTCCGACTGCCCCACCGTGCCGTTGGCCATCTGATGGCTGACGCCCATGGCCTTCACTGCCGCGCCGACGCCGCCGTGGAGTTTGGCGATCATCTGCTCGATTTCTTCGGTCGATTGCTGGGTTCGTTTGGCCAGCGTCCGGACTTCATCAGCGACCACGGCAAAACCGCGTCCCTGCTCACCGGCCCGCGCAGCCTCGATCGCGGCGTTGAGCGCCAGCAGATTGGTCTGTTCGGCAATGCTCTTGATCACTTCCAGAACGCGGCTGATCGACTGGCTGTCGCTGGCCAACTGGTTGATCACCAGCACCGATTGATCGATTTCGCTCGCCAGTGCCGCGATGCTGCCCTGCTGCGATTCCACCAATCCGCGACCACTGATGGTTTCGTCGTTCACGCTGTGGGCGCTGCTGACCGCTGCCGCTGCACTGCGTGCCACCTCCAGTGAGGTCGCCGACATCTGGTTCATCGCAGTGGCCACTTGTTCGATCTGCGTGCGTTGCCCGGCCACCGCCTGATTGCTCTGCGCCGAGACGTTTTCCACTTGCCCCGCCTGTCGCTCGACCTCGCCAACAGTGTGGCCGACCCGCTCGATCAGATCATGGATTTTCCGCACCGTACCGTTGAACACTTCGCCCAACTCGCCGAGTTCATCACGGCTGTTGGCGCGGAAATTCACTGTCATGTCGCCTGCCGCGACTTTATCCATCATGGCGCCGAGGTTTTTCAGGGTGGCGCGAGTCGAGGCGTAGAACCCGCCGTAGAGATAGAAAATCAACACGAACACCACCGACAACGCCACGGCTTGCAGCACCATGTGCGTACGGTTTTGCCCCAGGCGCTGCTGCAATTGGGTGTCGAGGAATTTCAGGGTGGCGTCGTTGAGCTGATAGGTCTGAGCCATCAACCCGGTGACCTGCTCATAAAAACCCTGCCATGGAGCGTCGAGCGTTTCGGCCATCACCACTTGTTCTTCGATCAGGGTGCTGGCCTGTTTCAGCGACGCCTTGCTGGCATCCGCCGGGGTGCTCAGGGAGTCACGGGCAGCTTTGCTGGAGCCCAGCGCATCCTGCAATTTCAGGCCATATTCGGCCTGAAGTTTTTCGATCTGCACCAACAACTCGTCGAAGCGGGTGCTGGATGAGCTGTTGAGAAAGCCCTGGCCCAATGAATACGAGCCCATCGCCCGACCTTCGCCCAAGGCCTGGGTGACGGCCGGCGTGGTCGCGGTGATCAGCTCGCTGAGCTGGCGTATGTCGCCCTGATTGTCGCGACTCAATCCGGCCTGGCTGGCCACGATCTGGCTGAAAACCTGCGCATTGCCCAGCAGTTTGCCGATCAGCGCACTTTTGCTTTGCAGGGAGTTTTCCGCTTGCTGGGCCTTGAAGGCGGCGATCATTTCATCGCGCTTGGTCTCGAAGAATTTGATCTGCTCAGGATCCTCGGTCATGGGCGTCAGCCCTTGCAGGCGCGCCAGGACGCTTTGCTCAAGGCTGGTGATCTGCGCCTCGACATTGCCGGCCTTGCCGGACTGGCCGAGGGTGACGTTGATCTGCACCAGATTGTTGAGGGATTCCAGATCCCGGCGCAGGGTCAGGCTGCTACCCAGCAGGTCGAGGCTCTGCAGCTCCACTCGGGTGCCCTGGAATTCACGGTAGGAATCGCGCACCAGATAGAAATTGGTCACCAGCATCGGCACCAGGAACAGCACGCTGATCAGGCTGAACTTCATGCCGAAGCTCAAGCGGTTCATCAGCGAGACGGCGGGATAGAGCAAGCTCTTCACTGGAAGTCTCCCTTGGTTTTTTCTTGTTTTTATTGGCAGGCGCGGGGCGAGAGCAGATAGCCACTATCGGGCGCTATCTCTGTATAGCTCAAATCGAAGGGAGGTTTTGTAACTTAAGGTTAACGAGGGGGATTGCCCCCCTCGTCACGCGAACGGCCTACGCCAGCACTGTCCACAGGGCGAAGCCGGCATACCACAGCACCGCCGCCCGCAGCAGCAGTTCCCACAGGCAGTCGAGGGTGTTGATGCCTTCGGGGCCGACAGCGGCCGGCGGAATTTCTCCGGCAGCCAGCCCGACCTTGTTGATCAGTTGCGCAGCGCTGATGTTCCAGTTCAGCAGTTCGTGCAGCATCACCCGGCTGACCGCGACGAAATTGCCGACCAGGGCAAGGCTCGCCGCCAGCAGGCGCACCGGCACCCAGTCGAAGGCGTGACGCAGTTGCCCTGCCCGCTCGGCCACCGCCGGGTTCTGGGCGTTTTCTTCCGCCAGCGCCAGCAGGCGATAGCTCAGCGCCGCGACCGGGCCGAGCAGGAAGTACCAGAAAATCACCGCAAAGAAACTCTGGTAGGCCTGCCACAACAGATGCCGTTGCACTTGCTCCAGCAATTGTTCGCCGCTTTCGGCGCAGATGTTCAGATCACGCTTGGCCACGTGGGCGGCGGCCTGCAGGTCCTCGCGGCGCCAGGCGTCGCGAAACGGCCCGAGTTCGCCGAGCAGATCACCGCGCCCCAGGCTGTAAATCACCACCAGCAAATGCACCGGCAATGCCAGCAGACCGTAGGCCACCGGGTCCAGCACCACCAGCAGCAATCCCAGCAGCGCCACCGGCAACAGCACCAGGACGGTCAACACCAGCCACGGCTGTTTGGCCAGCCCGCCGGTTTCAAGCTTGTGCAGTTCGCGGATCCATCCGCCATCGCGTTGAACCCGTTGGCGCAGGGCCGAGAACTTCTCGATCCATACCGCCAGCAGTAACACCAGAAAACTCATTGTCCTTCCTCTTGTGCCAGGGCGGCGCGGTAGCGTGCCCAGTCGAATGCGGGTCCGGGGTCAGTCTTGCGTCCGGGGGCGATGTCGCTGTGCCCGCAGATGCGCTCGACAGTGATCGCCGGAAACGCTTTTTGCAAATGGCGGGTCAGCAGGATCAACGCCTGATACTGCGCATCGGTGAACGGCAGATCATCGGTGCCTTCCAGCTCGATGCCCACCGAAAAATCGTTACAGGTTTCCCGTCCCTCGAACACCGAAACACCGGCATGCCAGGCACGCTCAAGACAGGAGACAAACTGGGTGACCTTGCCGTCACGTTCGATCAGAAAATGCGCGGACACGCGCAGGTCGGCGATCCCGGCAAAGTAGGGATGTTCCGTGACATCCAGACGATTCTGGAAAAATTCCTGCACCTTGCCGGTGGCGAACTGCGCCGGCGGCAGGCTGATGTTGTGGATGACCAACAGGGAGACTTCGCCCGCCGGGCGTTCATTGAAGTTGGGCGAAGGGCAGACCTGCACCCCGTGACACCACCCGCTTGCGGGATCCAACTGCATACCGATTCCTTCAACGCCGACTGTGTTGACGACCAGTATGCCGTGATCGGCCCCCGGCGCGCGATCACTTGCCGCGATTGAGCCGCCGCAGATTGCCGATTACCGACTCCAGCGCACGGTCGAACAACAAGGTGTCGTCCAGCGTCCGCACCGCGCCGCGACGGAATGCCAGGGCCAGTTCAGTGCGGTCGCGCTCCAGCACTTTCATCCCGGTGCGGTCGACGAACACGTACTTGTTGGTGGCCTCGATGATCGCCGCCAGCTTGCAGCGCAGGGTGTGTTCTTCGTCTTCTTCGAACGCCACCCAACTGCCCAGGCGCAACTGATCGACCTGGCGCAAACCTGCGTCGTCGGCCGGCAAGCGCGCCGGCGTGCGAGACTGGAGGCCGTCGTCGGCCATCTGCAAGACAATCGCCTGCGACACTTCGATCATTTCCGGCAATGCAGTCTGATCCGGCTGGGTGGACGGTTCGAGCAGGCGCACATGCAGCGCTTCCAGCTCACTGAAAAAGCCGCTGGTGGCAAACGGATCGAAGGCCGAACTGCTCAGGCCGTCGCGCAATGACTTGAGCAACCCCGGCACCAGCGCCAGCAGACGCAGGCCGGCTTCGGCATCGTCGTGGCGCTGCACGCTCCAGATCAATTGCTCCATGGTCTGCACGTCGGCCTGCCATTCGGCAGACTGATCGCCGTGCTTGAGGCAGGTCAGCAGCAACACCTTGCTCCAGGCTTCCTGCACGAACGTCACCACCGACGGTGGCAGGACTTTGCCCAGCAACGCCTGATTCAGCGCCTGCTCGACCCGCTGGCGGGCCAGTTCGGTTTTCGCCCGACCCTCTTCGGCATCGCGCAAACGCTGTTCAAGCAATTCGCTGCGACGGCGCTCGTCACTGGTGAACGCGAGAAAGTCCGCCAGCAATTCGGAAAAAATCGCCGGGTCATCGACGAAGTCTGTCAGCAGGCGCTGCACCACTTGCTCGATGCGCAAGTACAGGCTGTCGCGTGCATTGCCGTCGCACTCGCCCCAGCCCATCGCCGCTTCGGCGATTTCATTGAGCAGGCGACGCGCCGGGTGGCTGCTGCGGCTGAAGAAGCTTTTGTCGATCACCGCGACCTTCAACATCGGGATCTGCAACCGGGCGAT
This sequence comes from Pseudomonas sp. B21-021, assembly GCF_024749205.1. Lineage (NCBI taxonomy): Bacteria > Pseudomonadati > Pseudomonadota > Gammaproteobacteria > Pseudomonadales > Pseudomonadaceae > Pseudomonas > Pseudomonas sp. B21-021. The sequence goes on along the minus strand of NZ_CP087192.1, from coordinate 951,170 downwards.
CAGCGCCTTGAGCGAATCCGGCAGGTTGCGATCATCGAGGATGCAGTCGAAGACCATGGCCACCAGATTGATCACGTCCTCGTCGGCCCCGCCGACGATTCGTGATTTGCCGCTGCGCACGCTCACTCGGGTCAACAGCTGTTCAAGTTGATGGCGCAGATCGAAGTCGTCCTGCACCGCCAGCGCCGGTACATATTGCTGCAAGTGCGAGAGCAGGCGCAGCAAGTCGCGGGTGGAAATCGGCTGCGCCGGGGCGCTGGGTTCAAGGGTCGGCGCAACCGTGCCGCGCACGTGCAGCAGCAACTCCTGCAACGCGGCGAAGACCTCCTGCACGCCGGCATCGGTCTGGGTTTTGTCGACGCCCTCGAATTCGCTCTGCACGCTGGCCACGGCCTGATCGATGGCGCGACGGGCCGGTGCCGGCTTGAGCTCGGGCAACACGCCCGTGGCGATCAGCAGTTGATTGGCTTCGGCGTAGAGTTGATCGGTATCGGCCAGCACATAGCGCTCGAACAGTTTGAGCAGGATCAGTTTGACCTTGATCTCCACCCCCAGATTGCGCCCCGCTTGCAGGAAGTATTCGCAAAGCATCGCCGGGCCCAGCGGGTTGTATTGATCGTCCAGGGTCTTGCCCAACAGCGCATTGAATCGCGCGGTCAGTTGATCGAGGGCGAACCCGTCGCGATTCAGCACGCGGCCGACCATCGTCTCGACCGCGACGTTGCGCTCCATGTCGTCAGTGCGCGCGGTGCTGTCCTCATTCTGCAAAGCATGAGAGAGGACGGTGGGGACGGGATCGAATTGAGTGAGGCCGACAAAGGCATCGAAAAATTGCTCGAGAAAGCCGCGCTCGATGTTCTTGCGCTTGAGGCGCAGGTCGCGCATGGCTTCGAAAAAGATGTTCTGCTCGACGTCGTTACGAGCCCGGTCGGCCATTTCGAACAGGGTGTCGTCGGCGTTATCGAACAGCTCCTGCAAACCGTTGCGCAGGCGCTGGGCAGCCTTGTCGCGAACCTGAAGCAGAATCACAGGCAGGCGGGCGAGCGGCGAGTGAGTCGCCTGATCGGTAGTGGCCTTGTGCAGAGGCACTACATTCCCGTCGTTGTGCATCCAAGCCTCCTGAAACGGTGATTTGCCGACGTCAAACTCATGGCGTCAAATGCAAGGCGGATTATCTTGCAAAAGATGTCCCCGGCGCCAGAGCCGTCAGGGTTTCCCCTATGCGCCGACACCTTGCAGTGACCACGACAGAATCGGGTTTGCTCAAAGAAAATCGACCGGATGCAGCGCTGCGTGGCTGTTCTCGCCTTGGGTTGGCCGACGCCATGCCCCTATAATCGGGCCACTTAGTTTGTGGAGCCCGTTATGCCGAATCTACGTCTCGCCGATTTGACCGCCGAAATCGAAGCCAACGTGCGCCGTGCGTTGCTCGAAGACATCGGCAGCGGCGACATCACCGCGCAACTGATCCCGGCCGAACGCCTGGCCAAAGCCACCATCATCACCCGCGACGCCGCCGTCATCAGTGGCACGGCTTGGGTCGATGCGGTGTTTCGTCAGCTCGATCCACGGGTGGCGGTGCATTGGCAGGTGCGCGATGGCGAACGGGTTTCGCCGAACCAGCCGCTGTTTCATCTAGAAGGCCCTGCCCGTTCACTGCTGACCGGTGAACGCAGCGCACTGAACTTCCTGCAATTGCTGTCGGGCGTGGCGACCCGCGCGCAGTACCTGGCGGACTTCGTTGCCGAGACGTCGGTGAAATTGCTCGACACCCGCAAGACCCTGCCGGGCCTGCGTCTGGCGCAGAAATATGCGGTCACTTGCGGCGGTTGCCATAACCATCGCATCGGCCTGTACGACGCGTTCCTGATCAAGGAAAACCACATCGCTGCCAGCGGTGGCATCCCGCAGGCCATTGCCGCTGCACACAAGATCGCCCCGGGCAAACCGGTGGAAATCGAAGTGGAAAGTCTGGAGGAGTTGAAAGAAGCGCTGGCCGCCGGTGCCGACATCATCATGCTCGACGAACTGAGCCTCGATGACATGCGCGAAGCCGTACGCCTGAACGGCGGCAAGGCGAAACTGGAAGCCAGTGGCGGCATCAACGAAAGCACGCTGCTGCCGATCGCCCAGACCGGGGTGGATTACATCTCGATCGGCGCGATGACCAAGGATGTGAAAGCCGTGGACCTGTCGATGCGCCTGAGCATCTGAGTCGTCCACACAATAAAAAACGCCAGCCCTTTCGAGGCTGGCGTTTTTGTTTCAGACCACCAGATTGTTCATCTCGCAGTATTCATCCCACTCGACACCCAACACTTCGGCCGCTTCCTTGTGCAGTTCCAGGCGCTTGGCCTCGAACTCCTCAGGGGTACTGGTGTACTTGAGGGTCAACTCCCAAGGTTGCAGGCCCTGGGCTTCGGCTTCGTCTTCGAACGCCCACTGGATCTGATCTTTTTGATCATCGGGACTCAGGTCCTTGATCTCGTCCATCAGCTCAGGCGCATCAAGTTTGTACTTTTCCAGCGCTTGTTCGTGGCGTTGCTCTTGAGTTAACTCGGTCATGGCGTTCTCGCTGATCATAAGAATGGAAGATGGATGTGGATCATCAAGGATCTCTCTGACGCGGATTGTCCGGCCTTCGGAACCATTCGGGATCATCTGAAAACTGCTGGGCGATGCTCATGCAGACAACGAATATAGGACGTTTGGCGAGCGAATTACACGGGACTTTACATCTCTCCCACAAAAAGTTGACCTGCGGAACATAAACCGGATTTTCAAGTCATAGCGATGTGCCATATCGGCACTCACCTTCGCTGTTCACAAGGAAACCCAGTGATGCGCAGCTTTTCGAAGATTTCTTCTGTTGTGTCCCCCACCACTTTGACCGCCCTGCTGGGCACCCTGGCCCTGCCGGCCAGCGCAATGGCAGTTGAATTGAGTAGCAGCAGCCCTTCCTATGGCGACCAGATCTCCGCCATTCACAACGATTTCGGCAAAGACGTCGTGATCAAGAGCGGCATCGGAGTCGAGGAGCTGAAAAAGATGCGCGACACCATCAACGAGCAGTCGCGTCAGATTGAAGAATTCAAGCGCAGCAGCGGTTCCAGTTCGAGCTCGAGCTCGAGCTCGAGTGGCAGGGAGATTGAAGATCTGAAGAACAAGGTCAAGGAACAGGATCGTCAGCTCGATACGCTCGGCCGTCAGGTTGAAGACCTCAAACGCAATAGCGGTTCCAGCTCCAGCTCGAACAACAGCGAAATCTCCAGCCTGAAGCAGAAACTCAACGATCAGGATCGCGCGATGGATCAACTCAAACGCACCGTCGAGGAGTTGAGCCGCAAGGTGAAATAAGGGAAGTGGTGCCCGAGACAGGAATCGAACCTGCGACCTTCGCGTTACGAGTGCGCTGCTCTACCGGCTGAGCTACACGGGCGGTGGGCTAAACCTAGCACCGGTCTTGAAGGTCGGCAACTTTGCAGAATGACTCGATATTTCACGGACAAAAAAATGCCCCGCCGTTTTCACGGCGGGGCATTTTTATTGGGCTAACGCTGCGGGGTGATTAAACGCCCGAAGCCTTGGCCGCTGCCACGTCTTTGATGGACAGCTTGATACGGCCGCGGTTGTCCACGTCCAGTACCAGCACTTCCACTTCCTGGCCTTCTTTCAGGATGTCGGTCACTTTCTCTACGCGAGCGTCGCTCAGCATCGAGATGTGAACCAGACCGTCCTTGCCCGGCAGGATGTTGACGAATGCGCCGAAGTCGACGATGCGCTCAACCTTGCCGACGTAGATCTTGCCGATCTCGGCCTCTGCGGTGATGCCCAGAACGCGCTGACGTGCTGCTTCAGCCGCTTCCTTGGTTTCGCCGAAGATCTTGATCGAACCGTCGTCTTCGATGTCGATCGAAGCCTTGGTTTCTTCGCAGATCGCACGGATGGTCGCGCCACCTTTACCGATAACGTCACGGATCTTGTCGGTGTCGATCTTCATCGCGATCATGGTCGGAGCGTTGGCCGACAGTTCGGTACGCGACTGGCCGATGATCTGGTTCATCTGGCCGAGGATGTTCAGGCGCGCTTCCAGGGCTTGGCCCAGAGCGATTTCCATGATCTCTTCGGTGATGCCCTTGATCTTGATGTCCATCTGCAGCGCGGTCACGCCTTTGGCGGTACCGGCTACTTTGAAGTCCATGTCGCCCAGGTGGTCTTCGTCACCCAGGATGTCGGTCAGGACGGCGAACTTCTCGCCTTCTTTAACCAGACCCATGGCGATACCGGCAACTGGTGCCTTCATCGGAACACCAGCGTCCATCAGGGCCAGGGAAGCGCCGCAAACGGAAGCCATCGAGCTCGAACCGTTGGATTCGGTGATTTCCGATACCACACGGATGGTGTAAGGGAACACGTCAGCGGCTGGCAGCATGGCCGAAACCGAACGACGGGCCAGACGGCCGTGACCGATTTCACGACGACCGGCGCCACCCATGCGACCACACTCGCCCACCGAGAACGGAGGGAAGTTGTAGTGCAGCATGAACGGGTCTTTTTTCTCGCCTTCCAGAGTGTCCAGCAGTTGTGCGTCACGGGCGGTGCCCAGAGTCGCGACTACCAGAGCCTGGGTTTCGCCACGGGTGAACAGTGCCGAACCGTGGGTCTTCGGCAGAACGCCGACTTCGATGTTCAGCGGACGTACGGTGCGGGTGTCGCGACCGTCGATACGTGGCTTGCCGTTAACGATGTTTTCGCGAACGGTGCGGTATTCGATTTCGCCGAAAGCAGCTTTGACGTCGGAAGCCGAAGGTTGGCCTTCTTCACCGGACAGCTTGGCAACAACCTGGTCACGCAGCTCGCCCAGACGCGCATAACGGTCGGCCTTGATGGTGATGGTGTAAGCCTGGGAGATCGCTTCGCCGAACTCGGAACGGATAGCAGCCAGCAGCTCGGTGGCTTCTGGAGCAGGTGCCCAGGTCCAGGTTGGCTTGGCCGCTTCGGCAGCCAGTTCTTTAACGGCGTTGATTACGACCTGGAACTCGTCGTGAGCAAACAGTACCGCGCCCAGCATCTGGTCTTCGGTCAGCTCTTTGGCTTCCGATTCAACCATCAGCACGGCGTCGGAAGTACCGGCAACAACCATGTCCAGGCTCGAGGCAGCTTGCTGCTCGTAGGTCGGGTTCAGCAGGTAGCCGGTGCTTTCGTGGAAAGCAACACGAGCGGCGCCGATCGGGCCGTCGAAAGGAATGCCGGAGATCGCCAGGGCAGCCGAGGTACCGATCATCGCAGCGATGTCCGGATCGGTCTTCTTGCTGGTGGAAACGACGGTGCAGACAACCTGCACTTCGTTCATGAAACCTTCCGGGAACAGCGGACGGATCGGACGGTCGATCAGTCGGGAAGTCAGGGTTTCTTTCTCGGAAGGACGGCCTTCACGCTTGAAGAAACCGCCAGGGATCTTACCGGCAGCGTAAGTCTTTTCCTGGTAGTGAACGGACAGAGGGAAGAAGCCCTTGCCCGGATCGGCTTGCTTGGCACCGACTACGGTCACCAATACGCTGACGTCGTCGTCAACGGTGACCAATACTGCGCCGGAGGCCTGACGGGCGATACGGCCAGTCTCGAGGGTAACGGTCGACTGACCGAACTGGAATTTTTTGATTACCGGGTTCACGGTGTCCTACCTTCTTTGTGGCTCTTGGGGGAACTGGTTTCTTGCGAAATTCTTGGGCAATGTCGGGAATCGGCCCAACGCCTGTCCAGGGTAAAACGTGTATCCAGATAAAACTTGAGGCTGGGAGCCTGCCGGACGCCGGCGGAAACCCGCTGACGTCTGACAGACAACCAACCTCATAGCGCAATCGCTGATTAGCGACGCAGACCCAGGCGAGCGATCAGAGCGCTGTAACGGCTCACGTCCTTGCCTTTCAGGTAGTCCAGCAGCTTGCGACGCTGGTTAACCATGCGGATCAGACCACGACGGGAGTGGTGGTCTTTACCGTTGGCCTTGAAGTGACCTTGCAGTTTGTTGATGTTGGCGGTCAGCAGTGCAACTTGCACTTCTGGCGAACCAGTGTCACCAACAGCTTGCTGGTAGTCGGCAACGATTTGAGCTTTTTCTTGAACGTCGAGAGCCATGAGGCAATCCTTTTATCAGGAAACTGTTTCAAAAACAGTTTCAACAGGCCAGGGACAAATCCCTGTATCTATAAATGAGTAGTGACCGTGCCTGTTGACAGCCACACTCGCCGGCCTGCTGTTACACAGACCGGTTTCCGGTCATTCTGACCGAATCAGTCGACGCGGCGCGATGCGCCCGTCTTCGCTCACTTCACCGATACCGATGAAGCGACCGTTGTGATCCTGTACCCGCACCATGCCAAACTTCGGAGCATCCGGGGCACGTACCGGCTGGCCGTTGAGCCAGTAGAACGCGCTCGCTTCCGAGAACTGCAGCAACGGCCAATCCTGCAGGCCGCTGTCCGATGGCATCAGGAAGCGGTCGACCGCTTCATTGCCGCCTTCGGCATGTACCGCTTCCAGCTCTTCGAGGGTCACGGTCTGCGCCAGGGTGAAAGGCCCGGCCTGGGTACGACGCAGTTCAGCGACGTACGCACCACAACCGAGTTGCTCACCGATATCCTCCACCAGGGTGCGAATATAGGTGCCCTTGCTGCAATCCACCGCAAGACGCGCAGTATCGCCTTCGAAGGCCAGCAATTCCAAGCGCGCAATAGTAACAGAACGCGGTTCGCGCTCCACTACTTCGCCTGCACGGGCCAACTTGTACAGTGGCTGGCCATCACGCTTGAGAGCGGAGTACATCGGCGGTATCTGACTGATTTGCCCACGAAATTTCGGCAGAACCGCTTCAATGTCGGCCTGACCAACGGTCACCGGACGCTCCTGCAAAACCTCACCTTCGGCGTCCGCCGTGGTGGTGGTCTTGCCCAGTTGCGCCAGGGTTTCGTAACCCTTGTCGGAATCAAGCAGGTACTGCGAGAACTTGGTCGCCTCGCCAAAGCACAGCGGCAGAACGCCGGTGGCCAGGGGATCGAGACTGCCGGTGTGACCGGCCTTCTCGGCGTTGAGCAACCAGCGAACCTTCTGCAGCGCGGCGTTGGAGGTAAACCCCAGCGGCTTGTCGAGCAGGATGATGCCGCTGACGTTACGACGGATACGTTTGACCTGAGCCACCGAGTTACTCCTTGGTGTCTTCGGGTTCTGCCGCAGCCACGTGCTGATTGTCTTCAGCCACGGCGCGCTCGATCAGGGCCGACAGGTGCGCACCACGCACGACGCTTTCGTCGTAGTGGAAGTGCAATTGCGGCACGCTGCGCAGCTTCATTTCGCGGGCCAGCTGCATGCGCAGGAAACCGGCGGCTGCGTTGAGCACCTTGATGCTTTGCGCGATGTCTTCGGCGTTGTCCTGTCCCATCACAGTGATGAAGATCTTCGCGTGACCGACGTCACGGCTGACTTCCACAGCGGTAATGGTGACCAGGCCGACGCGCGGGTCTTTGACTTCACGACGGATCAGTTGGGCCAGCTCACGCTGCATCTGATCGCCGATACGTTGGGTACGGCTGTATTCTTTTGCCATGATTTGTTACCTGTTACTGCCCCGCGGTGAAACCCGCAAGGTCTGAAAGCGGCAAACGCCCGGCCTGACAAAAGCCAGACCGGGCGTTGCGTTTAGAGTCCTGACGCCGTGCCGCGCACTTGCATGCGGCGGCCCGACGTGGCCCTTGAAGTGCGCGAGTCAGAGGCTGCGAGCAACCTGAACCTTCTCGAAGACTTCGATCTTGTCGCCGACTTTGACGTCGTTGTAGCTCTTCACGCCGATACCGCATTCCATGCCGGCACGTACTTCGGAAGCGTCATCCTTGAAGCGGCGCAGGGATTCCAGCTCGCCTTCGAAGATAACGATGTCTTCACGCAGTACACGGATCGGACGGTTACGGTGAACAGTACCCTCGATCACCATGCAGCCGGCGATGGCGCCGAACTTAGGCGAACGGAATACGTCACGGACTTCGGCCACACCGAGGATGTTCTCGCGAACATCGCTGCCAAGCATACCGGTCAGGGCTTTCTTGACGTCTTCGATGATGTCGTAGATCACGTTGTAGTAACGCATGTCCAGACCTTCCTGCTCGACGATCTTCCGTGCGCCGGCATCGGCACGCACGTTGAAGCCGAACAGTACAGCGTTGGAAGCCAGTGCCAGGTTGGCATCGGATTCGGTGATACCACCGACGCCGCCACCGACCACGCGCACTTGCACTTCGTCGTTGCCCAGGCCGTTTAGAGCGCCCTGCAAAGCTTCCAGCGAACCACGGACGTCGGATTTGAGGACGATGTTGAGCGTCTTCTTCTCTTCCTGACCCATGCTTTCGAAGATGTTTTCCAGCTTGCCGGCGTGAGCGCGAGCCAGTTTGACTTCGCGGAACTTGCCTTGACGGAACAGAGCCACTTCACGGGCTTTCTTCTCGTCGGCAACCACGCTCATCTCGTCGCCAGCGTCAGGCGTACCGTCCAGGCCGAGGATCTCGACCGGAATGGCCGGGCCCGCTTCCTTGATCGGCTTGCCGTTCTCGTCGAGCATGGCGCGCACGCGGCCATAGTTCGAGCCGACCAGCACCATGTCGCCTTGACGCAGCGTACCGTCCTGAACCAGAACAGTCGCCACCGGGCCACGGCCCTTGTCCAGACGCGATTCAACCACGACACCACGGCCAGGAGCCGAAGGAGTGGCGGTCAGTTCGAGAACTTCAGCCTGCAGCAATACAGCTTCAAGCAGTTCGTCGACGCCGGTACCCATCTTCGCGGAGACCGGAACGAATGGAGTGTCGCCACCCCAGTCTTCAGAGGTCACGCCGTGGGCCGACAGTTCGCTACGGATGCGATCGAGATCTGCACCCGGCTTGTCGATCTTGTTCACCGCAACCACCAGCGGAACGCCAGCAGCAACAGCGTGCTGAACGGCTTCGATGGTTTGTGGCATCACACCGTCGTCCGCCGCAACCACGAGGATCACGATGTCGGTCGCCTTGGCACCACGGGCACGCATGGCGGTAAACGCGGCGTGACCAGGGGTGTCGAGGAAGGTGACCATGCCGCGTTCGGTTTCAACGTGGTATGCACCGATGTGCTGGGTGATACCGCCGGCTTCGCCAGCAGCTACCTTGGCACGACGGATGTAGTCGAGCAGCGAGGTCTTACCGTGGTCAACGTGGCCCATTACGGTCACAACCGGCGCACGAGGAACCGCTTCACCTTCGAACTTCAGGGATTCGGCCAGGGAATCTTCCAGGGCGGTGTCGCTGACCAGGGTCACTTTGTGGCCCAGTTCTTCGGCTACCAGTTGAGCAGTTTCCTGATCAAGCACCTGGTTGATGGTCGCTGGAGTACCCAGTTTGAACATGAACTTGATGATTTCGGCAGCCTTCACCGACATCTGCTGAGCGAGATCGCCAACAGTGATGGTTTCGCCGATCTTCACTTCACGCACGACAGGGCCGGTAGGGCTCTGGAAACCGTGGGCGTTGCGTTTCTTCAGCTTGGCCTTGCCGCGACCGCCGCGACGGAAGCCATCGCTTTCTTCGTCGGTAGTGCGTGGCGCCACACGTGGAGCCGGAGCCTTTTCCTTGACCGATGCGCGATGCGGAGCGTTTTTGCGCTCGCCATCACCACCGCCACGACGGTTGTTGTCGTCGGCACGTGGTTTGTCCGGACGGCGCTGTTCGTCACGCTTGCGAGTGTCGGCAGCTGGGGCAGCAGCCACAACCGGCGCGGCTTCGCGCACAGGTTCGGCCACTGGCGCAGGTGCAGCGACGGCTTCGGCAGGAGCGGACGGCGCAGCAGGCTGGCGACGCGCTTCTTCTTCGGCGCGAACGCGAGCTTCTTCTTCAGCCTTCTGACGGGCAGCATTTTCTACTGCGCGACGTTCATCCAGTTCACGCTTGCGCTCGGCTTCGATTTCTTCCGGGCTACGCTGTACGAAAACTTTCTTCTTGCGGACTTCAACGCTGATGCTTTTGCTGCCAGCCACACGCAGGGTGCTGGTGGTTTTACGCTGCAGCGTGATCTTGCGTGGTTCTTCCACTTTCGCCTTGTGGCTGCTTTTCAAGTGGGTCAGCAGGGATTGCTTCTCACTGTCAGTCACATTTTCTTCGGCGGCGGTGTGCGGCAGACCTGCCTCACGCATCTGCTGCAACAGGCGCTCTACCGGTGTTTTGACCTCATCGGCCAGTTGTTTCACCGTGACTTGCGTCATGCACTTCTCTCCTCAGGCCGCGCCTAATTACTCGAACCAGTGGGCTCGGGCGGCCATGATCAACTTGCCGGCACGATCATCGTCAATGCCGTCGATGTCGAGCAGGTCGTCAATAGACTGCTCGGCCAGGTCTTCGCGGGTAATTACGCCGCGCACCGCCAGTTCCATCGCCAAATCCTTGTCCATACCCTCAAGCGAGAGCAGGTCTTCGGCCGGATGGGCGTCTGCCAGCTTTTCCTCAGTAGCGATGGCTTTGGTCAACAAGCGATCCTTGGCACGAGCGCGAAGCTCGTTGACGATGTCTTCGTCAAAGCCGTCGATGTTGAGCATTTCTTCCAACGGTACGTAGGCAATCTCTTCCAGGCTGGTGAAGCCTTCGTCTACCAGCACCTGAGCCAGTTCTTCGTCGACTTCCAGCTCGTCGATGAAGTTGCGCAGGATGTCGCCGGTTTCCGCTTGCTGCTTAGCCTGGATGTCCGATTCGGTCATCACGTTCAGGGTCCAGCCAGTCAGCTGGCTCGCCAGACGCACGTTCTGACCACCACGACCGATGGCCTGAGCCAGATTGTCTGCGCCAACGGCGATGTCCATGGCATGGGCATCTTCGTCAACGATGATGGCCGCCACTTCTGCCGGCGACATGGCATTGATCACGAACTGGGCCGGGTTGTCGTCCCACAGGACGATGTCGACACGCTCGCCACCCAACTCGCCCGACACGGCCTGGACGCGCGAACCGCGCATACCGATACACGCGCCTTGCGGGTCGATGCGTTTGTCCTTGGAGCGGACAGCGATCTTGGCCCGCGAACCCGGATCACGGGATGCGGCCATGACTTCGATCAGGCCTTCAGCGATTTCCGGCACTTCGATACGGAACAGCTCGATCAGCATTTCCGGCGCGGTACGCGACAGGATCAGCTGAGGGCCGCGGTTCTCGGTGCGGATTTCCTTGAGCAGCGCACGCAGACGCACGCCAACACGGAAGGTTTCGCGAGAGATGATGTCTTCACGGGCCAGCAACGCTTCAGCGTTATTACCCAGGTCGACGATCACGTTGTCGCGGGTCACTTTTTTCACGGTGCCGGAGATGATTTCTCCCAGGCGCTCGCGATAAGCGTCAACCACTTGAGCGCGCTCGGCTTCGCGCACTTTCTGCACGATGACCTGCTTGGCGGTCTGCGCAGCGATGCGGCCGAACTCGATGGACTCGATCTTTTCTTCAACGACGTCGCCAACCTTTGCGCCAGGGTGCGTTTCAGCAACCTTGCTCGGCCAGGTTTCGATGGCCGGATCATCGAGATCATTCTCTTCGACGACCGTCCAGCGACGGAAAGTTTCGTAAGAACCGGTGTGGCGGTTGATTTCCACACGCAGATCAACTTCGTCTTCAAAACGCTTTTTGGTAGCAGTGGCCAGAGCCAGCTCCAGCGCTTCAAAAATTACGCTTGCCGGTACACCCTTTTCATTGGATACCGACTCAACAACCAGCAGTACTTCTTTGCTCATCGTACGCCTCGCCTTTCGCAAGCCATTGGATCCGCGGGATCCGCGTCTCAGTCAAAACTGGGAATAATGTTGGCCTTGTCGATCATATCGATCGGCAACAGGAACTCATGGTCATCTACCTGCACCACGACGTCCTGCTCTTCTACACCGCGCAGAAGGCCCTGAAAGTTGCGTCGACCTTCAAAAGGCGAGCGCAGCTTGATCTTCACTTGTTCACCGACATATTTGGCAAACTGCTCAAGAGTGAACAGTGGGCGTTCCATGCCTGGCGAGGAAACTTCAAGGGTGTATTCAACGGAGATCGGATCTTCAACATCCAGCACACCGCTGATCTGACGGCTGACGATGGCGCAATCGTCCACCAGTACGCCGCCTTCCTTATCGATATAAACGCGCAACATTGAGTGGCGACCTTGAGCCGAAAACTCAATACCCCAGCATTCATAGCCTAGGGCCACGACCACCGGGGCCAGCAAGGCCTGCAACTCTTCTAGCTTGCTCGACACCTGAACCCCCTCGTGCATGTATGTGCATGCTATGCAAAATAAAAAAATGGGCGAAACGCCCATCCTTGAAACGCCGTCGAACAGCGGCGTTGAAAGTGTCCAGCTAACAAAAAGCCCCTTAAAAGGGGCTCCTTAAACTGGTTGCGGGGGCCGGATTTGAACCGACGACCTTCGGGTTATGAGCCCGACGAGCTACCAGACTGCTCCACCCCGCGACAAAGCTGGGGCGGAAGTATACGACCGATCCCTTATAGGGTCAATGTAACCTTCCACCTGCAAGAAAGCCCGCAACAGCGGGCTCTCCTGACTAATTGGTACCGAGAAGGGGACTCGAACCCCTACACCCTATGGGCACAACCACCTCAAGGTTGCGTGTCTACCAATTCCACCACCTCGGCAATACTACGTTTGAAACCCTTCTTACTTCTGCTCTTGAGCTGGAGGTACGTCAGTCGCTGGAGTAGCCGACTTTTGCTCTTGAAGCACCGGGACATCATCAGAAGCCGGTTGTTGCTTTGGAACTTCCAACACTGCCGGGTTTGGCAAACCTGCTTGAGTCAGCTGATGAGCCTTCTCTTTAGCAAAGTATCCTAACCCCAAGCTGGTTATGAAGAAACCGGCGGCAAGTATAGCAGTAAACTTACTAAGAAAGGTAGAGGAACCTTGGCTTCCGAACACAGTATTTGAAGCACCTGCTCCGAAAGACGCGCCAGCGTCCGCACCTTTACCCTGCTGCAGCAAAACCAGAGCAACTACGCCCAATGCACCCAGCAGATGAAAAACGACTACGACTGTTTCCAGCATTTTTTCAGTTTCCCGCGGCGCGACAAATCGCACCGAACTCATCTGCATTCAGGGAAGCTCCACCAATGAGCCCCCCATCGATATCCGGCATGCCGAACAGTTCGACCGCATTGGCCGCCTTCACGCTGCCGCCGTATAGAAGCCGCACACCTCGTGCCACTTCAGAATTCTCTGCCGCCAACTGCTCGCGAATGGCTTTATGCACATCCTGAGCCTGTTGCGGCGTTGCAGTCAGCCCGGTGCCAATCGCCCAAACCGGCTCGTAAGCGATCACTGCGTTGGCAAAAGCACCGACACCCAGCTCCTCGATGATGCTGCCCAGCTGACGCCCGACAACTTCAAGAGTTTTTCCGGCTTCACGTTGCTCCAGGGTCTCCCCTACACACAACACCGGAATCAAGCCACACGCCTGTGCCGCTGCGAACTTGCGATTCAGCATTCCGTCTCGCTCGCCCATGATCTGGCGGCGCTCGGAGTGCCCGACAAGCACCAGGGAACAACCTGCATCCACCAACTGACTCGGCGCAATCTCGCCCGTCAACGCACCTTGCATGGATTCCACCGCAGAGTTCTGCGCACCGACCGAAATCGATTTACCTTTCAAGCCATCAATCACTTGATTGATATACAAGCAAGGCGGGAATACCGCGACATCAACACCGCTTGGCAAGGCCAGATGACGAAGGCCGTTGATCAGCTCAGCGACGCTGGCGCGGGTACCGTGCATCTTCCAGTTACCAGCTACCATAGGGCGACGCATGCTGTACCTCGTCGGTCAAAGTGGGCGCAGATGTTACCCAACACAATCATGGCTGGCAAGCCGAATCAGGCAGAAACTTCAGTTACCAGTTTTGCCAGTTCTTCGGCATAGCCACGAACCTGAGTTTCGTCCTCGCCTTCGACCATCACACGCACCAGAGGCTCTGTCCCGGACTTGCGCAAAAGCACACGACCACGACCCGCCATCGCCTCGGTCACACGCTTGCTGGCTTCCTTGACAGCCGGATGTTCAAGCGGGCTGTCGCCACCACCGAAACGCACATTGATAAGCACCTGAGGACACTTGCGCAGGGCCTGGCGAGTTTGCGCCAAACCTTCGTTACGGGCTTTCAACGCCATCAAAACCTGCAACGCCGCGATGATCGCATCGCCAGTCGTCGTGTGATTGAAGCAGACAACATGTCCGGAGTTCTCGCCCCCGATCAGCCAATCGCGCTCCAGCAATTCGGCAATCACATAGCGGTCGCCGACATTTGCCCGGACAAAAGGAATCCCCAGATCCGCCAGAGCCAGCTCCAGCCCCAGATTACTCATCAGCGTACCGACCACACCGCCCTGCAACTTGCCTCGCTCATGCAGATCGCGCGCAATAATGAAGATCAGCTCATCGCCGTCAACAATCGCACCCGTGTGATCAACCATCAAAACCCGGTCGCCGTCGCCATCGAATGCGATCCCAAGGTCAGCGTGCTCGGACAGCACCGCCGCCTGCAACTGCCCCATATGAGTGGAGCCACAGTTATCGTTGATGTTCAGACCGTTAGGCTGCGCAGACAGCACCACGACTTCGGCGCCCAGCTCGCGAAAAACGCTAGGTGCGACCTTGTAGGTTGCTCCATGCGCACAGTCGATGACGATCTTGAGACCGGCAAAACTGGTGTTGGTCGGTACGCTGCTTTTGCAGAATTCAATATATCGACCGGAAGCATCGTTGATTCGCGAGACCTTGCCGATCTTGCTCGACTCGACGACCGTCATAGGGGTGTCGAGCAGCTCTTCGATCATCAACTCCAACTCATCCGGCAGCTTGGTACCTCTGCCGGAGAAAAACTTGATGCCGTTATCGTCATGCGGGTTGTGCGATGCGCTGATCACGATTCCGGCCTCGGCCTGAAATGTACGCGACAGGTAGGCAATTGCCGGAGTCGGCATCGGGCCCAGCAGCATCACATCGGCACCTGCGGATGTCAGGCCAGCTTCAAGGGCCGATTCGAACATGTAGCCGGAAATCCGCGTGTCCTTCCCGACCAGCACCTTGCAGGCACCCATCTTGCGAAAGGCCATACCGGCAGCCCAGCCGAGTTTGAGCATGAAGTCAGGAGTAATCGGATATTCCCCGACGCGACCACGAATGCCGTCAGTACCAAAATATTTCTTGCTCATAAGTGCTCCATCATTCTTATTCGGCTGATTCCACGGCTGCGAGCATTCGCACCACGTCCACCGTTTCCGCCACATCATGGACGCGCAATATACGCGCACCTTTCACCGACGCCAGTGCAGCCAGTGCCAAACCACCGTATAGACGCTCACCCACCGGGCGATTCAATGCATGACCGATCATGCTTTTGCGCGAAACGCCCACCAACAGTGGCCGCCCCAGCGCATGCAGGGCTTCCATATGCTTGAACAAGCTTAGATTGTGCTGCAGGGTTTTGGCGAAGCCGAAACCCGGATCAAGAATGATCCGCTCGGCCGGAATACCTGCCAACTCACACTGAGCCATGCGTTCGGCAAGAAACTCACCCACTTCACGGGTGACATCCTGGTAACGCGGGTCATCCTGCATGTCGCCAGGCTCGCCGAGCATATGCATCAGGCATACAGGCAACCCGGTGGCAGCAGCGGCATCCAGCGCACCATCCCGCCGTAGCGAACGAACATCGTTGATCAAACCGGCACCCAACCGCGCCGTTTCGCGCATGACCGCCGGAGTGGACGTATCGACCGATATGACCACATCCAGTTCGCGGTTGATCAGCTCGACGACGGGAGCGACACGCTCCAGCTCCTCCAATGGAGAAACCGCCCGCGCGCCGGGCCGGGTTGACTCCCCGCCCACATCGATCAGCGTTGCACCCGCCGCAACCATGGCTTCGGCATGACGCAAGGCCGCATCGAGCTGGCTGTATCGGCCACCGTCGGAAAAAGAATCGGGAGTGACATTGAGAATGCCCATGACATGCGTCCGGGCCAAATCAAGAACCCGGTTGCCGCAAGGCAACCGGGTCAGGGACTGTACAGAAGTCATTTCAAACCTTAAACGTCGGCAGCCGGGCCGCCAATCGGTGTTTCCGGACGCTCGCCCTGAATGACAGGAGGCGTGCCAGTACCGGTACCGCCCGACCAGTCGCGAGGCTCGCGAGGTGTACGACCGGCCATGATGTCGTCGATCTGCTCGGCATCGATCGTCTCGTACTTCATCAGGGCATCCGCCATCGCATCGAGCTTGTCGCGATTGTCCGTAAGGATCTGCTTGGCGGTGCCGTAGCACTGATCGATGATGCTGCGTACTTCGGAGTCGATCAGCTTGGCTGTCTCACCGGAGAAGCTGGCATTCTGACCACCACCGCCGCGACCGAGGAATACTTCACCCTCTTCTTCGGCGTACATCAACGGACCGAGCTTTTCCGACAGGCCCCATTTGGTCACCATGTTCCGCGCAATCTGACTCGCACGCATGATGTCGTTGGAGGCCCCCGTGGTCACACCGTCGAAGCCCAAAGTCATCTCTTCAGCAATACGGCCGCCGTACAGCGAGCAGATCTGACTGATCAGCGCACGCTTGGACAGGCTGTAGCGATCTTCTTCCGGCAGGAACATTGTCACACCCAGCGCACGACCGCGCGGGATAATCGACACCTTGTAGACCGGATCATGCTCGGGCACGACGCGACCAACAATGGCGTGGCCAGCCTCGTGATAAGCGGTGTTCTGCTTTTCCTTCTCGGACATGACCATGGATTTGCGCTCCGCGCCCATCATGATCTTGTCTTTGGCCAGTTCGAATTCCTTCATTTCGACGATTCGCTTGCCGGCACGGGCAGCGAACAGCGAAGCCTCGTTGACCAGGTTCGCCAGATCGGCACCGGAGAAGCCCGGAGTACCACGCGCGATAACGGCCGGAGCAACATCGTCACCCATTGGCACCTTACGCATGTGAACCTTGAGGATCTGCTCGCGACCACGGATGTCCGGCAAGCCGACCACCACCTGACGGTCGAAACGACCCGGACGCAGCAGAGCCGGGTCCAGTACATCAGGACGGTTGGTTGCGGCGATGACGATGATGCCGTCATTCATTTCGAAACCGTCCATCTCCACCAGCAACTGGTTGAGAGTCTGTTCGCGCTCGTCGTGACCACCGCCCATACCGGCGCCACGATGGCGACCCACGGCGTCGATCTCGTCGATGAAGATAATGCATGGAGCGTGTTTCTTGGCCTGTTCGAACATGTCACGAACGCGGCTGGCACCGACACCGACAAACATTTCGACGAAGTCGGAACCGGAAATGGTGAAGAACGGCACCTTGGCTTCGCCGGCAATCGCCTTGGCCAGCAAGGTTTTACCGGTACCCGGAGGACCGACCATCAGCACGCCGCGAGGAATGCGACCGCCCAGACGCTGGAACTTGCCCGGATCACGCAGGAACTCGACCAGCTCGCCCACTTCTTCCTTGGCTTCGTCGCAACCGGCAACGTCAGCCAGGGTGGTTTTCACCTGATCTTCGGACAGCAGACGCGCCTTGCTCTTGCCAAAGCTCATCGGCCCGCCCTTGCCGCCCGCACCGCCCTGCATCTGGCGCATGAAGAACATGAACACCGCGATGATCACCAGGATCGGGAAGCTGGCCACCAGAAGCTGGGTCCAGATGCTTTGCTGCTCAGGCTGCTTGCCTTCGACAACAACGTGGTTGTCGACCAGATCGCCGATCAAACCATTGTCCTGGATTGCCGGACGAATGGTCTTGAAGCTGTCGCCATCGTTGCGTTTGCCGGTAATCACATAGCCGTCGACGGCCACGCGTTCGACCTTGCCATCCTTGACCTGCTGGATGAAGTCGGAATAGTTGAGGGTCTGCGGCTCGTTAGGGCTGGAGAAGTTGTTCATCACCGTCACCAGGACAGCCGCGATGATCAACCACAGGATCAGATTCTTTGCCATATCGTTCAATTAACTACCCTCTGAAGCAAGCTCCGCTACTGGCGCGCGCTTCGCATGATATTCACCGGCCTAACTTACTACATTACCTACAGCTCTGGCAGGCGCCGTCTGTAACCCTTTGTGAAACACTTTCTACACAATATTCGCTTATGCGCGCGGGGCGAAATACGAAAAACCTATCACCCCGCCAAAAAACCTCGTTTTACTCGCTACGACCGCGGTAGCCCCAAGCCAGCATGTACTGCTCGCGAGAGCTGCCACGAGAGGAGTCCGGCTTGATCATCTGGATCTTGTCGAACTTCTTGCGAGCATCCTTCAGGTAAACGTCGAACCCTTCGCCCTGAAAAATCTTGATCACGAAATTGCCACCCGGCTTGAGTATCCGTTCCGCCAGATCAAGCGCCAGCTCGCAAAGGAACATGGCTTTTGGCATGTCCACTTCAGGCGTACCACTCATATTGGGGGCCATATCGGAAATCACAAGGTCCACCTGCGAATTACCCACAGCCTCAAGGATCTGAGCGAGCACTGCGTCCTCGGTGAAGTCACCCTGGATGAAAGTGACGTCCGGAATGCTGTCCATTTCCAGGATGTCCGAGGCGATCAGTCGCCCCTGACCACCGATCAGCCGGCTGGTGACCTGCGACCAGCCGCCAGGCGCCGCGCCCAGGTCGACGACGTTCATGCCCGGACGGATCAGTTTGTATTTCTCCTGGATCTCCAGAAGCTTGTAACTCGCACGCGAACGATAGCCGTCCTTCTGCGCTTGCTTCACATAGGGATCATTGACATGTCTTTTCAGCCAACCAAGGCTTGTCTTGGAACGCGCCATTGGGCACCTCGTTGATTAGGGTCGTGATTAATTGGGCGGATCCACGAGCCCTCGGGTAAAATGGCCGCCATTTTACAGAATCCAGACGAAAGGGTCAGATTATGCCGCTCACTCCAGAGCAGAAGAAACAGTACAAATCCATTGGCCACCACCTGAAACCAGTTCTGACTGTGGCTGACAACGGTTTGACTGAGGGTGTTTTAGCCGAACTCGAACGCGCATTGGCAGATCACGAGCTGATCAAGATCAAGCTCAACATTCTCGATCGCGAGGCGCGCCTGGCGTCCGTTGCAGAGCTGTGCAAGACCGGCAAGGCCGATCTGGTTCAAGTCATCGGCAAGATGGCACTGATTTACCGCAAGAACTTCAGCGTCAACAAGCAGCTGTCGAACGTCCATCGCTTCAAGTGATGGCAAGGGTCAAGGGTGTGCTTCGCGCACCCTGCCACTCCATCCCGGCACCGGCTGCAATACCAGCACCAACCCGGAAAAACCCAACACAAGAAAGCTGAACACCTGCCAGCGCTGCGCATCCGGCCAGCCGACACGCACTGCGACAAACATCGCACACGCATACAACGCCATCAGCAACACCTGCCCGCGAAAATCCCGCCATAGACTGGCAAGGCCCTCGGCCTGTAACAGCACCAAGGCCTGAAATATCACGCACGCGACGGCAAAACCCACCACCGCCACTTCAAACGTACTTGCAACCTCATCGATCAGCAGCGGCGCCAGGCCAATTTGACCCAGCACCGGCCGCAGACCGAGATGTACCAACCACAGGCCACCGACCCACAACATCTGGGCCAGTTGCCAGAGCATCGCGCCCGCATGCAGCGGGCGCCCACCCTCAGATGTGACGGACTTCGACAATCTCGTACTCGATATCGCCACCTGGCGTTTTCACGACGACCGTATCGCCCTCTTCCTTGGCAATCAAGGCGCGAGCGATCGGCGAGCCGACCGAAATCTTGCCGAGTTTGATGTCCGCCTCGTCCTCACCCACGATC
Source organism: Pseudomonas sp. B21-021 (assembly GCF_024749205.1). Taxonomy (NCBI): domain Bacteria; kingdom Pseudomonadati; phylum Pseudomonadota; class Gammaproteobacteria; order Pseudomonadales; family Pseudomonadaceae; genus Pseudomonas; species Pseudomonas sp. B21-021. Next base: position 931,281 of record NZ_CP087192.1, on the reverse strand, counting down.
TGGTAAGTCACGCTTTCATCAGTCTCGACGTTGGCGATTTCGACGGTAGTGCCGAAAATCACTTTGCCGGTGTGCGGAATGGTCGTCACATCGATGATCACCGCGTTCTGCAGGCGACCTTCGATATCACGGATCCGCGCCTCGACCATACCTTGCTGTTCGCGCGCGGCATGGTATTCAGCGTTTTCTTTCAAGTCACCCAACTCGCGGGCCGTACCGATGTCCTGGCTGAGCTTCGGACGAACGACCTTGGTCAGGTGAGCATGCTCTTCTTCCAGGGCCTTGGAGCCCTGGACGGTCATTGGGTATTTATTCATGCCTTCAATCCTGCGTGTAGATCCTGCAAGCGGCGTACGGTCTTCTCGGGACCGAACTTCAGCGCTTCACAGATAGCTTCGCCAGCAGCAATGGTGGTGGTGCAGTAAATCTTGTGCTGCAAGGCGTTACGGCGAATGGAATAGGAATCGGCGATCGACTGGCGACCTTCGGTGGTGTTGATGATCAGGGTGACTTCGTCATTCTTGATCATGTCGACCACGTGCGGACGACCCTCGGTCACCTTGTTCACACGACGCACTTTCAGACCTGCGGCTTCGATCAGCTTGGCAGTGCCGGCAGTGGCGACGACTTCGAAGCCCAAGTTGATCAGATCACGAGCCACGCCTGCAACCAGCGGCTTGTCATCGTCGCGTACGCTGATGAATGCGGTACCGCCGGTCGGCAGCACTTCGCTGGCACCCATCTGGGCTTTGGCAAAGGCTTCGCCGAAGGTGTCGCCGACGCCCATCACTTCACCGGTGGACTTCATCTCTGGGCCGAGGATCGGGTCAACGCCAGGGAATTTGGCGAATGGGAACACCGCCTCTTTCACGCTGTAGAAGTTCGGAATGATTTCCTTGGTGAAGCCGATTTCCTTCAGGGTTTTACCGGCCATCACGCGAGCCGCGATCATCGCCAGGGAAACACCGATGCACTTCGACACGAACGGAACGGTACGGGAAGCACGCGGGTTGACCTCGATGACGTAGATGTCTTCGCCTTGCAGCGCCAACTGAACGTTCATCAGGCCGACCACGCCGAGTTCCAGGGCCATTTTCTTGACCTGTTCGCGCATCTCGTCCTGGATGTGCGCCGGCAGCGAGTACGGCGGCAGCGAGCACGCGGAGTCACCGGAGTGAACGCCCGCCTGTTCGATGTGCTGCATGATCGCGCCGATCACTACGTCCTTACCGTCACAGACCGCATCCACGTCCATCTCGATGGCGCAGTTGAGGAAGTGGTCGAGCAGCACCGGGCTGTCGTTCGACACTTGCACCGCGTCACGCAGGTAACGCTTGAGTTCTTCTTCCTTGTAGACGATTTCCATCGCCCGGCCGCCCAGTACGTAGGACGGACGCACCACCAGCGGGTAACCGATTTTCGCAGCAGCGCGAACGGCTTCGTCTTCGCTGCGCACGGTGGCGTTTGGCGGCTGACGCAGGTTCAGGCGCTCAACCATTTGCTGGAAGCGCTCACGGTCTTCGGCACGGTCGATGGCGTCAGGGCTGGTGCCGATGATCGGCACGCCGGCCGCTTCCAGGGCGCGAGCCAGTTTCAGAGGAGTCTGGCCACCGTACTGCACGATCACGCCTTTCGGCTTCTCGACGCGGCAGATTTCCAGCACGTCTTCCAGGGTCACCGGTTCGAAGTACAGACGGTCGGAAGTGTCGTAGTCAGTGGAAACGGTTTCCGGGTTGCAGTTGACCATGATGGTCTCGTAACCGTCATCGCGCAGCGCCAGTGCCGCGTGTACGCAGCAGTAGTCGAACTCGATGCCCTGGCCGATACGGTTCGGGCCACCGCCGAGGATGATGATCTTGTCGCGACCGGACGGCGCAGCTTCGCACTCTTCCTCGTAGGTCGAGTACAGGTAGGCGGTGTCGGTGGCGAACTCGGCCGCGCAGGTGTCGACGCGCTTGTAGACCGGGAACACTTCCAGCTTGTGGCGGTGAGTGCGCAGGTTCTTCTCGGTGACGCCCAGCAGCTTGGCCAGACGCTGGTCGGAGAAACCTTTGCGCTTGAGCTTGTACATCAGGTCGCGGTCGATAGCGGACAGACCGAGGGTCTTGACCTTTTCTTCGTCCTTGATCAGATCTTCGATCTGTACCAGGAACCACGGATCGATCATGTTCATGCCGAAGATTTCTTCGACGGTCATGCCAGCGCGGAAGGCGTCCGCCACGTACCAGATACGCTCGGCGCCCGGCACGGTCAGTTCGCGCTTGAGCACGCTCATGCTTTCCGGGTTGCTCAGGTCGACCTTCTCGTCCAGACCGCAAACACCCACTTCCAGACCGCGCAGAGCTTTCTGCAGGGATTCCTGGAAGGTACGGCCGATGGCCATGACTTCACCGACCGACTTCATCTGAGTGGTCAGGCGCGCGTCAGCGTTGGCGAACTTCTCGAAAGCGAAGCGCGGCAGCTTGGTCACGACATAGTCGATGGACGGCTCGAAGGACGCCGGGGTACGGCCGCCAGTGATGTCGTTCTGCAGTTCGTCGAGGGTGTAACCGACTGCCAGCTTGGCCGCGATCTTGGCGATCGGGAAGCCGGTGGCTTTCGAGGCCAGAGCCGACGAGCGGGATACACGCGGGTTCATTTCGATCACGACCATGCGGCCAGTGTCCGGGCAGATGCCGAACTGAACGTTGGAACCGCCGGTCTCGACGCCGATCTCGCGCAGTACCGCCAGCGAGGCGTTACGCAGGATCTGGTATTCCTTGTCGGTCAGGGTCTGAGCCGGGGCAACGGTGATCGAGTCACCGGTGTGCACGCCCATCGGGTCGAAGTTTTCGATCGAGCAGACGATGATGCAGTTGTCCTTTTTGTCGCGGACAACTTCCATTTCATATTCTTTCCAGCCGATCAGCGATTCGTCGATCAGCAGCTCTTTGGTTGGCGACAGGTCCAGACCACGGGCGCAGATTTCTTCGAACTCTTCACGGTTGTAAGCGATACCGCCACCGGTGCCGCCCATGGTGAAGGACGGACGGATGATGCACGGGAAGCCCAGGCGCTCGAGCACCGCGTTGGCTTCTTCCATGCTGTGGGCGATACCGGAACGCGGGCATTCCAGGCCGATGGCTTTCATCGCCTTGTCGAAACGCGAGCGGTCTTCAGCCTTGTCGATGGTGTCGGCGTTGGCACCGATCATCTCTACGCCGAACTTCTCCAGAACGCCTTCGCGCTCCAGGTCCAGGGCGCAGTTCAGAGCAGTCTGGCCGCCCATGGTTGGCAGCACCGCATCCGGACGCTCTTTTTCGATGATCTTGGCAACGGTTTGCCACTTGATCGGCTCGATGTAGGTCGCGTCGGCCATGTCCGGGTCGGTCATGATGGTGGCCGGGTTGGAGTTCACCAGGATGACGCGGTAACCCTCTTCGCGCAGGGCTTTACAGGCCTGGGCGCCGGAGTAGTCGAATTCGCAGGCCTGGCCGATAACGATCGGGCCAGCGCCGAGAATCAGGATGCTTTTAATGTCTGTACGTTTTGGCATGGGTTTGTCACTCAAATCCGCAGGTCAGTCGGCAAGCCGTCTTGATCGATTTCTGAAGTCCCGAGGGGGCCGCCGGTTCCGGGGCCGCCCTCGGGGGGCTTCTCGCTACAGTCTCAAGGCGAGCGCTTAGCGTCGCTTGGCCATCTCGTTGATGAAGCGGTCAAACAGAGGGGCAACATCGTTCGGGCCCGGGCTCGCTTCAGGGTGACCCTGGAAGCTGAACGCGCTCTTGTCGGTACGCTCGATGCCTTGCAGGGTGCCGTCGAACAGCGATTTGTGGATCGCGCGGACGTTGGCTGGCAGGGTTTCTTCGTCTACCGCAAAACCGTGGTTCTGGCTGGTGATCATCACGACGCCAGTGTCCAGATCCTGAACCGGGTGGTTGGCACCGTGGTGACCGTGGCCCATTTTCAGGGTCTTGGCGCCGGAGGCCAGAGCCAGCAGCTGGTGACCGAGGCAGATGCCGAAGACCGGAATTTCGGTTTCCAGCACGTCCTTGATTGCCTTGATCGCGTAGTCACATGGCTCCGGATCACCAGGGCCGTTGGACAGGAACACGCCGTCCGGTTTCAGAGCCAGTACGTCGGCAGCCGGGGTTTGTGCCGGAACGACAGTGACGCGGCAGCCGCGCTCGACCAGCATGCGCAGGATGTTGACCTTGACGCCGTAGTCGTAGGCAACCACGTGGTAAGGCAGATCGGAGGCTTCGATGGTCGCGTGGCTATCGGTTTTCAGATCCCAGACAGTGGAGCGCCATTCGTATTGGGTCTTGGTGCTGACGACTTTCGCCAGGTCCATGCCCTTCAGGCCCGGGAAGCCTTGCGCCGCGGCGATGGCCGCTTCTTCGGAGATGTTGTCGCCGGCCATGATGCAGCCGTTCTGTGCGCCTTTTTCACGCAGGATGCGGGTCAGGCGGCGGGTGTCGATACCGGCGATCGCCACAACATTGTTGGCTTTCAGGTAATCGGACAGAGACATCGTGTTACGCCAGTTGCTCGCTACCAGCGGCAGGTCACGGATGACCAGGCCAGCGGACCAGACGCGGTCGGACTCGGCGTCTTCCGGCGTGGTGCCGGTGTTGCCGATGTGCGGGTAAGTCAGGGTAACGATCTGTTGGGCGTAGGAAGGATCGGTAAGGATTTCCTGATAGCCGGTCATTGCGGTGTTGAACACCACCTCACCAACGGTCTGACCGTCGGCTCCAATGGCTTCGCCGCGAAAAATGCTGCCATCAGCAAGGGCGAGTATGGCTGGCTTAGTCAAGAAGACCTCCCGTAAATAACGCATGAAAGGGCAATCGCAGGTTGTAAAAAAGCGGAGTGACGTATGGACACGTCACCCCGCTTCTTCACTGAATTATTCTGCGCGCTTTTAGTGGACACACTAAAGCTGTAGCTTACAGAAAAAGGGATTTTTGGTCTACCGCCAATGAGGCCGAAAGGCCGGAGAATGCGACAGGGCGTCGCTCGGCGGAGCAAAACCGGCACAAACAGGGCGTTTGCGCCGGCTTCAGAACATCTCAATGCAGGTCGAGCACGTCCTGCATATCGTACAAACCAGGCTCGCGAGCATCCAGCCACAACGCCGCACGCACCGCGCCCTTGGCGAACGTCATGCGGCTCGAAGCCTTGTGCGTGATCTCCAGACGCTCACCTTCACAGGCGAACAGCACCGTGTGATCGCCCACCACATCACCGCCGCGAACAGTGGCGAAACCGATGGTTTCACGCTCACGAGCACCGGTGTGGCCTTCACGACCATAGACCGCGACTTTCTGCAGATCACGATCCAGCGCATTGGCAATCACTTCACCCATGCGCAGGGCCGTACCCGACGGCGCATCAATCTTGTGCCGGTGATGGGCTTCGATGATTTCGATGTCCGCATCATCCGCCAACACCCGTGCCGCCATGTCGAGCAGCTTCAGCGACAGATTGACGCCGACACTGAAGTTGGCGGCGAAGACGATCGGAATATCCTTGCCCGCCTCGGCCAGCAACTGCTTCTGCGCAGCGTCCAGTCCGGTCGTGCCGATCACCATCGCCTTGCCGGCCTTGCGGCAGAAGGCCAGGTTTTTCAGCATGACTTCTGGCAGGGTGAAGTCGATCAACACATCGAACTCTTCCGCCACCGATTCCAGATTCCCGGACAGCGGCACGCCGATTCGACCCAGCGAAGCCAGCTCACCGGCATCCACACCGATCAGCGTACTGCCAGGGCGGACAATCGCGGCCGTCAGACCGGTCAACGGCGCGCGTTGCTGCACCGCCTCGACCAGAATCTTGCCCATGCGCCCGGCAGCGCCCATCACAGCTATACGTCGCATGCCGACTCCTTACAGATCGCCGAAGAAGCGTTTCACACCGTCGAACCAACCGGTGGTTTTCGGGGAGTGACTGTTGTCATCCGCCAAGGAGCTGCGGAACTCTTCCAGCAGTTCACGCTGACGACGGTTCAGATTGACCGGCGTCTCGACAGCCACACGGCACATCAGGTCGCCCGCACCACCGCCACGCACTGGCGCAACGCCTTTGCCGCGTACGCGGAACTGCTTGCCGGTCTGAGTCCCTTCCGGAATCTTCAGTTTGACGCGACCGTCGAGGGTCGGAATTTCCAGCTCGCCACCCAGGGCTGCGTCGACGAAGCTGATCGGCACTTCGCAGAACAGGTGCTTGCCGTCGCGCTGGAAGATGTCGTGTTCGCGGACGTTGATCACCACGTACAGGTCGCCGGTCGGGCCACCCTGAGTGCCCGCTTCGCCTTCGCCGGACAGACGAATGCGGTCGCCAGTGTCGACACCGGCCGGCACTTTGACGGAGAGGGTTTTGTACTCTTCAACGCGACCGTCACCGTGGCAGGAATCGCACGGATCGGAAATGATCTTGCCCTGGCCATGGCAGCGCGGGCAGGTCTGCTGCACCGAGAAGAAGCCTTGCTGCATGCGCACCTGACCGATGCCGCCGCAAGTCGGGCAAGTCGAAGGCGACGAGCCTTTCTTGGCACCCGAACCATCGCAAGGCTTGCAGTTGACCAGTGTCGGAACGCGGATATTCACGGTCGTGCCGCGCACCGCTTCTTCCAGGTTCAGCTCCAGGGTGTAGCGCAAATCGCTGCCACGCTGGGCGCCGCCACGGGAACCGCCGCGACCGCCACCGAAGAAGTCACTGAAGACATCGCCGAAGATGTCGGAGAAGTTCTGACCGCCGAAGCCTGCACCGCCGCCACCCATGCTCGGGTCGACGCCGGCATGACCGTACTGGTCGTACGCTGCACGCTTGCTGGAGTCGGACAGCACTTCGTAGGCTTCGTTGGCCTCTTTGAACAGCTCTTCCGACGCTTTGTCATCGGGATTACGGTCCGGGTGATGCTTCATCGCCAGACGGCGATAGGCCTTTTTCAGGTCTGCTTCGCTTGAGCCGCGCTCAACACCCAACACTTCGTAATAGTCACGCTTAGCCATAAGTTCTTCATACTCTTGAGGACGTTCGGCAAACCCCTCCTGAGCTTCGCCAAACTCGTTGAGCCCCAATACAGGCCCGGACCCAACTCACGTCAATTCAACGATCCTGGTCTTTGATTCATGCGGTACTTTCGGCGCGAAAAGCAGGAGCATCTTCGGCCATACCACCAGCATCCGAACCTTGTCGCATGCTGTAAAAATTCGCGTATTCCAGATACGCCAACGCGGGAGCAAGCTCCCGCGCGGCGACATCCTACCAGTCAGTGCCCAAAGGCAGTCAACCGGCCGACCAACAACTTACTTGTGGTCTTTGACTTCTTCGAACTCGGCATCGACAACATCGTCAGCCTTTTCAGCTTTCTCGTCGTGCGGTGCCGCGCCTTCAGCAGGCTGAGCCTGTTCGGCGTACATCTTCTGGGCAACCGGCGCAGAGACTTTCGACAGCTCTTCAACCTTGGCGTCGATGGCAGCCTTGTCGTCGCCTTTGACGGCGGCTTCCAGGGCAACCACGGCCGCTTCGATTGCAGTCTTCTCTTCTGCAGTCACTTTGTCGCCAGCGTCAGCGATCATCTTGCGAGTCGAGTGAACCAGTGCATCACCCTGGTTACGGGCAGCGGCCAGCTCTTCGAACTTGCGGTCTTCCTCGGCATTTGCCTCGGCGTCACGCACCATGCGCTCGATTTCTTCGTCGGACAGACCGGAGTTGGCCTTGATCACGATCGACTGGGTCTTGCCGGTAGCCTTGTCCTTCGCACCTACGTGCAGGATGCCGTTGGCGTCGATGTCGAAGGTCACTTCGATCTGTGGCACACCGCGTGGAGCTGGTGGAATTTCGGCCAGGTCGAACTTGCCCAGGGACTTGTTCTGTGCGGCTTGCTTGCGCTCGCCTTGCAGGACGTGAATGGTCACGGCGCCCTGGTTGTCGTCGGCAGTCGAGAACACTTGCGATTTCTTGGTAGGAATCGTGGTGTTTTTCTCGATCAGCGCGGTCATCACGCCACCCATGGTTTCGATACCCAGGGTCAGCGGGCTGACGTCGAGCAGCAGAACGTCTTTCACGTCACCGGCCAGAACGGCACCCTGGATGGCAGCACCCATGGCAACGGCTTCGTCCGGGTTCACGTCTTTACGTGCTTCCTTACCGAAGAAATCGGTAACTGCCTTCTGCACCAGCGGCATACGAGTCTGACCACCAACCAGAATCACGTCGTCAATTTTGCTGGCGTCGATACCGGCGTCCTTCAGAGCAATACGGCATGGCTCGATGGTACGGTTCACCAGATCTTCGACCAGCGACTCGAGCTTGGCACGAGAGATCTTCACGTTCAGGTGCTTAGGACCAGTCGCATCTGCTGTGATGTACGGCAGGTTGACGTCGGTCGACTGCGAAGAAGACAGCTCGATCTTGGCTTTCTCAGCGGCTTCTTTCAGACGCTGCAAGGCCAGAGGGTCGTTCTTCAGGTCCATGCCGGACTCTTTTTTGAATTCGTCGACGAGGTAGTCGATCAGACGCATGTCGAAGTCTTCACCACCCAGGAAGGTATCACCGTTGGTGGCCAGTACTTCAAACTGGTGTTCGCCGTCAACTTCAGCGATTTCGATCACGGAAACGTCGAAGGTACCACCACCCAGGTCGTAAACGATCACAGTGTGATCGCCCTTGGCCTTGTCCATGCCGTAAGCCAGAGCAGCTGCGGTTGGTTCGTTGATAATACGTTTTACGTCCAGACCAGCAATGCGACCGGCATCTTTAGTCGCCTGACGCTGGCTGTCGTTGAAGTAGGCCGGAACGGTGATCACCGCTTCGGTCACTGCTTCGCCGAGGTAGTCTTCAGCGGTCTTCTTCATCTTCTTCAAGACTTCGGCGCTGATTTGCGGCGGAGCCATCTTCTTGCCGGAAGCCTCGACCCAGGCGTCACCGTTGTCGGCCTTGACGATCTTGTAAGGCACCAGCTTGATGTCTTTCTGCACGACTTCTTCGTCGAAGCGGCGGCCGATCAGGCGCTTCACCGCGAACAGTGTGTTGTGCGGGTTGGTCACAGCCTGACGCTTGGCGGACTGACCCACCAGGATTTCACCATCGTTGGCGTAAGCGATGATCGACGGCGTGGTACGCGCGCCTTCAGCGTTCTCAATAACTTTGGCTACGCCGTTTTCCAGCACGGAGACGCAGGAGTTGGTAGTCCCCAGGTCGATACCGATAATTTTGCCCATGTTCACTCTCCCGAAACTTTGGATTTTTTTGCCGCAGCAGTGGTGGCTGACTGCGGTAATACTTAAACGCTTGACTTGTAAATGGGGGCCTTGCGGCTAATTTCAAGCCTTCTCGTCAATCGAAGGCGAAACTGGCGCCGGCGCCTTGCTGACCACGACCATCGCCGGACGCAACAGGCGACCGTTGAGCTGGTAGCCCTTCTGGAACACTTTCAGAACGCTGTTCGGCTCCAGGTCTGCACTTTCCTGCATGGCCATTGCCTGATGTTCCACGGCGTTGAACGGCTCACCTTCCTGCGGGCTTACAGCGACAAGCTGATAGCGCGCGAGGGTGTCGTGAAACATTTTCAGAGTCAGCTCGATGCCTTCTCGCATCGGACGGATGCTCTCGTCATCCGGGTTCGACAGCTCGAGGCCGCGCTCCAGGCTGTCGACGATCGGCAGCAGGTCGCCTGCGAATTTTTCCAGCGCAAACTTGTGCGCCTTTTCGACGTCCTGCTCGGCACGGCGGCGGACGTTCTGCAGATCGGCAGCTACGCGCAGCGATTGATCCTGCGCGGCGGCCAATTGCTCTTCGAGCACTTGTACACGGGTCGCCAGGTCATCACCCGAAGTCTCGGGCGCCTGATTGGCTTCTGGTTGCGTATCTACTGTCTGTTCGTCAGCCATAGAATTCTCCTTTCAATATCGTCCGCGAGTTCGATTCGCGCTTCTGCCCCGGTATATGGGGCCGCAAAATCAGGCTTCAAGGGCTGACAACGATTAACCCTACAAAAAAGTGCTGCATTGTCATTCCCGGGCGCGACAAGCATTTGATCGGATCATCCCCATCGAGCTAAGCGAGGGCATTGTCAGCCTGAAACAAAACACTGTATAAATAACCAGACCTGAAGCCTGGGAGCGGCCTTTATGCTGGTGCACCTGTCCGTACACAACTACGCCATCGTTGAACATCTCGATCTCGAACTCGATCGCGGCATGAGCGTGATTACCGGGGAAACCGGCGCCGGCAAGTCGATCATGCTCGACGCCCTGGGCCTGACGCTCGGTGATCGCGCCGACAGCGGCGTGGTTCGACCGGGCGCCGACAAGGCCGATATCCTGGCGACCTTCGATCTGGCCGACATCCCCGAGGCCAGCGCCTGGCTGGCGGAACGCGACCTGGAAATCGACGGCCCTTGCATCCTGCGCCGGGTCATCACTTCCGAAGGTCGCTCACGCGGCTATATAAATGGCACGCCCTGCCCGCTCGGCGACCTCAAGGCGCTCGGCGAGCTGCTGATCGATATCCACAGCCAGCACGAACACCAATCCCTGCTCAAGACCGATACCCACCGACGCCTGCTCGACGAGTACGCCGGGGCCACCGATCTGGCGCGCCAGGTTCACCTGGCCGCCCAGCGCTGGCGCCAGACCCGCCAGGAGCTGGAACGCCTTTCCAATTCCGGCGACGAACAGCGCGCGCGCCATCAGTTGCTCAGCTACCAGCTCGAAGAACTGGAAAACCTCGGCCTCGGCGAAAACGAGCTGGAAGAACTGGAGCAGGAACACAAGAACCTGACCAACGCCGAAACCCTGCTCGGCATCTGCCGACAAGTGGTCGAGCAATGTAGCGAAAGCGATTCCGGCAACGTCCTGAATGCCCTGACGGCCAGCCTCAATCGCCTGTCGAGCGTGAACAACTCGGTCGGCGCGCTGGGTGAAGCGAGCAGCCTGCTGACCAGCGCGCAGATCCAGGTCGAAGAAGCCGTCGGCGAACTCAATCGCTTTCTCGACAACTTCGATGCCGATCCGGCGCGCCTGCAATATCTGGAAGAACGTCTGGATTCCATCTACACGCTGGCACGCAAACACCGCATTCAGCCGACAGAAGTGGCAGAGATGCAGCAGAAGCTGCTCGACGAAATCGAAGCCCTCGACGCCAATGATGAATCCATCGAACGCCTCGCCGAAGAACTCGCATCCTATGCCCGCCACTATCAGGAAAAGGCCCGGGAGCTGAGCGAGCTGCGCCATCAGGCGGCCGGCAGTCTGGCCAGCGCGGTGGAGCAAGAGATTCAGCGCCTGGGCATGCCCGGCGGTCGCTTCACCATCGAATTGCGCGCCAACAACAGCAGCGAACTGCAGCCCAATGGCCTGGAGCAGGTCGAGCTGCTGGTCAGCGCCAACCCGGGCCAACCCTTGAAGGCACTGGCCAAAGTGGCGTCCGGCGGTGAGCTGTCACGGATCAGCCTGGCCATCCAGGTGATTACCGCCCAGACCTCTCGCGTACCTACGCTGGTGTTCGACGAAGTGGACGTGGGCATTGGCGGTCCGACGGCCGAAATCGTCGGCCAGTTGTTGCGTCGCCTCGGGGATCGCGGACAGGTACTGACCGTCACGCACTTGCCGCAAGTCGCGGCTCAGGGACATCAGCATCTGTTCGTGCACAAGGTTCGAGGCGAGCAGGCCACTCACACGGCCGTTTCGAAGCTGAGCAAGAATGACCGTATAGAAGAAGTCGCGCGGATGCTTGGCGGCATCGATCTGACCAAAGAGTCTTTGGCGCACGCGAAAAAGATGGTCGTTACCACAAAGGTTTAAGCACCACAGAAAGCACGAAGGCGACCCTTGGGTCGCCTTCGCTCGTTTCGCGAACCTGAAATTCGCGCGACATGCTTACTTTTTCTTGCGTACGTACAGCACCAGGTTGTGATCCACCAACTCGACACCGTGCTCCTCGGCGATTGCCTTCTGGAGTTTTTCGATTTCGGTACTGACGAATTCGATGACCTCACCGGATTCCACGTTGACCATATGGTCGTGGTGGCCACCGTCGGCCAATTCGAATACCGCGTGGCCGCCGTCGAAGTTGTGACGGACCACGAGGCCAGCCGCTTCGAACTGGGTCAGAACACGGTAAACCGTGGCCAGACCGACGTCCTCGCCAGCTTCCATCAACGCCTTGTAGACGTCCTCGGCACTCATGTGACGCTGCTCTGTAGAGTCGAGCATTTGCAGGATCTTGACCCGTGGCAGGGTCACTTTGAGGCCGGCTTTGCGTAGTTCGCTATTTTCAACCATGGTCAGCTTTCTCGCGATGCTGCTTCGCAGCTTCTCTTAATGCGGGTATGATCGGCGTTTACGTTGTCCCAGCCAAGATAGTGGAAGTCGCCCACCGATGCAAAACACCAAGCTCTTGCTAACCAGTTTCACCTTTGTGGGACTGCTCGCACTCGCCGGTTGTTCATTCCCCGGGGTTTACAAAATCGACATCCAGCAGGGCAATGTCGTCACGCAGGACATGATAGACCAGTTACGCCCGGGAATGACCCGGCCGCAAGTACGGTTTATCATGGGTAACCCTCTGCTTGCCGACACGTTCCATGCCAACCGCTGGGATTATCTGTACAGCCTGCAACCTGGTGGCGGTGAACGCCAGCAGGAACGCATGAGTGTCATTTTCGACTCGAATGACCGCCTTGTCAGCCTGTCCGGTGACTTCATGCCGGGCGTCAGCCGTGACGAAGCCATTCTCGGCAAGGACAGTGGCACCAGCGTGACCGCTCCTGCTGAAAACGTCGAGCAGCCGAAACCGGAAAAACCGGCCAAGCCAGGCTCCTTGCTGGATCAGATCCAGAAGGACGTCGATGGTGTGGAAACCGTTCCGGTTCCAACGCCAGAACCGCTGGACACCTCGCCGCAATAATTTGCGACGCAATAAAAAACCCGGAAATTCCGGGTTTTTTATTGCCTGCCGTTTGGCCAGCCTACTGATTTCGCGCCTTGGCCTCGGCAGCCTTGGCAGCGCGCAGACGACGCACTTCTTTCGGATCAGCCAACAGTGGCCGATAGATCTCGATGCGATCGCCCTCCTGAACCCGTCGAGCATCCGGATCAGCAATCACTTTGCCGAAGATCCCCAAAGGACAACTCTTCAGATCCAGCTCCGGAAATTCAGCATCAATCCCGGACGCCATCAGCGCCGCACGCACTGTTGTACCCTCAGCGACACTGATTACACGCAACACCTGACGATCAACGGCGGCATACACCACTTCGATTTCGATCACCGGCTCAACCATGCATCTGCTTGGCACGCTGGCAGAACGCATCCACCAGCGTATTGGCCGCCTGATTGAACAAAGGACCGAGCGTCGCGCGAACCAGCGGCCCGGCGTAGTCGAAAGACAGATCCAGACTGATCTTGCAGGCCTTCTCGTTCAGCGCCTTGAACACCCAGACGCCATGCAACTGATTGAACGGCCCCTCCTCCAGGTTCATTTCAATCGACTGCCCCGGCACCAGCGTATTGCGCGTCACGAAGTGCTGACTGAGACCGCCCTTGGCCACACCGACACTAGCGCGCATATGCTCAGGCGAGCTTTCCAGGACTTCAGCAGACGAACACCACGGCAAAAACTCGGGGTAGCGCGCCACGTCATTGACCAGGTCGTAGAGAAATTGCGCCGGGTAAGGCAGCAGCGCCGATCGTTGAATATGTGTCGTCATGTAAGCGTCACTTCCAGAGCTGGGCGGCAAACACTACAAGAATGCCGATGGGCGCCACATAGCGCATCAAGAATAGAGACAGGGCGAACAGCGCCGGGCTGCGAATCGACAATTCGTCACGCACCGCTTCACGCCCCATCACCCAACCGGCAAACAGCACGAAGCACAGTCCGCCGAGTGGCAACATGATCCGCGAGGTGAAGAAGTCGATCACGCCAAAGAAGTCCAGGCCACCGGCCGCACCCCATTGGTAGAGATGGAACACCCCGCCATCGTTCACGAAAAATTTGGCTTCCTTCCAGATATTGAAGGAAAACACCGTGCCCAGGCCGACGAACCAGCAGGTGAACGCCAACCAGAATGTCACCCAGGCACGACTGATTTTAGTCCGCTCGACCAGATAGGCGACCATCGGCTCCAGCAGGGAAATTGCCGAGCTCCAGGCGGCAATGGCCACCAGAACGAAGAACACCACGCCCATCAACTGGCCGAAAAGCACGTTACCGAAAGCAAATGGCAGGCTGACGAACATCAGCCCCGGGCCTTCGCTCGGATTCAAACCACCGGCGAACACAATCGGAAACAAGGCCAGACCGGCCACCAACGAAACAAAGGTATCGAGCAGCGCCACACCCACGACCGTACCTGACAGCGAGGCTTCCTTGGTCATGTAGGCGCCGTAGATCATGATCGAACCCACGCCCACGCTCAGCGAGAAGAACGCGTGGCCCATGGCCGGCAGCAAGCCGTCGAGGACTTTTTCCGGGTGGAAGTCGAACATGAAGTGCACGCCTTCCATGAAATGCCCGGTGGTCATGCTGTAACCCAGCAGCACCAGCACCATCACGAACAGCAGCGGCATCATGATCCGCAGGCTGCGCTCGAGCCCGGCGACCACGCCCTTGGCGATCACCACAGCCGACAGCAGCATGAAAACCGTATGCCACAGCGTGATGCGCCACGGGTCGGCGATGACATTACCGAAGTACGCCCCGACCTGATCGGCCGTCGCGCCCTGGAAGTCCCCGCGCCCCATATCAATGATGTAATCCAGCGACCAGCCGCCGACCACACTATAGAAAGACAGGATCAGCAACGCCGTGATCATCCCGGCGAACGCGCCCCATGACCATTTGCCAGAGTGCCCGGCTTCCAGCGCCAGCACCTTCAGGGCATTCGCCGGACTCTGACGGGCACGCCGTCCGATCAGGGTTTCGGCGAGCATCACCGGGATGCCGATCAGCGCGATACACGCCAGAAACATCAGCACGAAGGCGCCGCCACCGTAGACCCCGACCATGTAGGGGAATTTCCAGATGCTGCCCAATCCCACGGCCGAACCGGTCGCGGCGAATATGAAAACCCAGCGGCTAGCCCAACTGCCGTGGACAGAAACCTTGTCTGTCGACATCGTTTATCACGCCCAAGCGTTAGAAAAAGAGGCCGCATTGTCCGGGATTCACTCAACCTGCTCAAGCACGCAGCATCACCGTAGCCGACAGCCGTTTATCTCCATATAATGCCGCCCCTATGGCTAAACAGAAGAAACACCCAACAGGGACCATCGCGCAAAACAAAAAGGCGCGACACGATTACTTCATCGAGCACAAGTTCGAGGCTGGTCTGGTCCTGGCCGGCTGGGAAGTAAAAAGTCTGCGGGCAAGCAAACTGCAACTGGTCGACAGTTACGTGTTGCTCAAGGATGGCGAAGCCTGGTTGCTCGGCAGCCACATCACGCCTCTGATGACCGCCAGCACCCACGTCATTGCCGACCCGGTGCGTACCCGCAAGCTGCTGCTCAACCGCCGCGAGCTGGACAAGCTCGCCGCCGCCGTGCAGCAAAAGGGTTACGCCTGCGTGTGCCTGTCCTGGTACTGGAGCAAGCACATGGTCAAGTGCGAGATCGCGCTGGGCAAGGGCAAGAAGGAATACGACAAGCGTGATACCGAACGCGAACGCGACGCCGGTCGCGAGTTGCAGCGTGCGGTGCGCAACAAGGGCAAGGAAGACTGATTCTTCTGCCCGAATGACCGTTCCCGCGCCCGGCACGGGAACGGTCATGCCTACATCCCTTTGCGCCGCTCGGCGCGAGCCATGCGTTGCACTTCCTGCCGCACCTCTTCCAGCACTTCCTGCACATACAGTATGTGTCGGCTGGACACCTCACGCGCCTGTTCCGCGCGCCCCTCGATAATCGCCAGATACAACTCCCGATGCTGCGTGATCAGCATGTCGCGGGTTTCCGTGCGCTGCTTGTACATGCCGCCGATGTTGGTCACCACATTGCGCTTGAGCAGGTCGAACAGCCCGCGAATGGTGTGCAGCAACACCGCGTTATGACTGGCTTCGGCAATCGCCAGATGGAATTTCGCATCCGCCGCGCCCTCTTCCGCCCGGCTCACTTCATCATGACGCGAATAGCAGTCCTGTAACTGTTCAAATGCAGCCGTCAGCCGCTCGCGATCCACATCCGTGGCGCGCAAGGCCGCGTAATAGGCACACGATGCCTCCAGCGTGTGGCGAAATTCCAGCAGATCGCGCTGCGCCTCGGGATTGCTTTCAAGCAATTGCAGCAGCGGATCGCTGAACGTCGAACCGAGGCTTTCCACGACATAGTTGCCGCCGCCCTGCTTGCTGACCAGCAAGCCCTTGGCCGCAAGCTTCTGAATCGCCTCACGCAACGAGGGCCGGGAAACGCCGAACTGCTCCGCCAGTGCCCGCTCGGCCGGCAGACGTTCGCCGGACTTCAGCGTGCCTTCGAGAATCATCCCTTCCAGTCGCTCGACAATGTCGTCAGACAAACGGCGCTGACGTATCTGATCAAACCCCATCACTCAACTCTCCACCATCCCGACCGCTCGCCGGGCTCTCTATTCTGGCCTATCGGCGCGTTGCCGACACCTGCCAGATGACACTTGGGCGACCGGATCAGATCGAGCTCTGCACCGGTGATTCGACAAAAGTTTTAGGGCGGCAAATTGACACACCGATATCAAGGCTTTTACCCTAGCCAACAGCGATTGTAAATTGGTCTTACCAATTAACCAAGAACGCTGACAGTGCCTGACCAACAACAATTAGGGGCCACCCCATATGCAAACCTGGCAACAGCTATACAGCCCGCTCGGCAGTCTCGGCGTGTCCGCACTCGCGGCCGTCATCCCCATCGTTTTCTTCTTCCTCGCCCTGGCGGTGTTCCGCCTCAAAGGTCATGTGGCCGGCAGCATCACGCTCGCCCTGGCCATCGCCGTAGCGATCTTCGCGTTCCAGATGCCGGTCGACATGGCGTTCGCCGCCGCCGGATATGGTTTCGCCTATGGTCTGTGGCCGATTGCCTGGATCATTGTGGCGGCGGTGTTCCTGTACAAACTGACGGTCAAGAGTGGTCAGTTCGAGGTCATCCGCAGCTCGGTGCTGTCGATCACTGACGACCAGCGCCTGCAGGTGCTGCTGATCGGTTTCTGCTTCGGTGCATTCCTGGAAGGTGCCGCCGGTTTCGGCGCGCCAGTGGCGATTACCGCTGCGCTGCTGGTTGGCCTGGGCTTCAACCCGCTATACGCCGCAGGCCTGTGCCTGATTGCCAACACCGCACCGGTGGCGTTCGGCGCGCTGGGTATTCCGATCATCGTGGCCGGGCAAGTCACCGGCATCGACGCGTTCAAGATCGGCGCCATGACCGGCCGCCAGCTACCGCTACTGTCGCTGTTCGTGCCGTTCTGGCTGGTGTTCATGATGGACGGCCTGCGCGGCGTGCGTGAAACCTGGCCAGCCGCACTGGTTGCCGGCCTGAGCTTCGCCGTCACCCAATACTTCACTTCGAACTTCATCGGCCCGGAACTGCCGGACATAACGTCGGCCCTGGCCAGCCTGATTTCGCTAACCCTGTTCCTGAAGGTCTGGCAGCCGAAACGTGCCGCCGGACAGCACATTGCCGGTGCTGTTTCCGCTTCGGTGGTGACTGCCAGCGTCGGCGGTTTCGGCCAGAAGCGCACCACCGTCGCTTCGCCTTACAGCCTTGGGGAAATTTTCAAGGCGTGGTCTCCGTTCCTGATCCTCACCGTGCTGGTGACCATCTGGACCCTCAAGCCTTTCAAAGCCATGTTCGCTGCCGGCGGTTCGATGTACGCCTGGGTGTTCAACTTCGCGATTCCGCACCTCGATCAACTGGTGATCAAAACCGCACCGATTGTTGCTGCTCCGACCGCGATTCCGGCCGTGTTCAAACTCGACCCGATTTCCGCGACCGGCACGGCGATTTTCTTCTCCGCGCTGATCTCGATGCTGGTGCTGAAGATCAATTTCAAAACTGGTCTGACCACTTTGAAAGAGACCTTCTACGAACTGCGCTGGCCGATCCTGTCGATCGGCATGGTGCTGGCGTTTGCCTTCGTCACCAACTATTCCGGCATGTCCTCGACCATGGCTCTGGTGCTGGCCGGTACTGGCGCAGCGTTCCCGTTCTTCTCGCCGTTTCTCGGCTGGCTCGGCGTGTTCCTGACCGGCTCCGATACTTCGTCCAACGCCCTGTTCAGTTCGCTGCAAGCGACCACCGCGCACCAGATCGGGGTCAACGACACCTTGCTGGTGGCGGCCAATACCAGCGGCGGCGTGACCGGCAAGATGATCTCGCCACAATCGATCGCCGTGGCCTGCGCCGCGACCGGTCTGGTGGGCAAGGAATCCGATCTGTTCCGCTTCACCCTCAAGCACAGCCTATTCTTTGCCACGATCGTCGGCCTGATCACTTTGGCTCAGGCCTACTGGTTCACCGGCATGCTGGTGCATTAAGACTACAAGCGACATGGAAATAACCGACGCCGGTTCGTGATTCCGGCGTCAGCAATTCACAACCCGGTCTGTAAGGCTGCTGAAAGCAACGCGCTCTATATTCGGCAGCCTCAACAGACGGATAACCGGGCCCACCCGGAGACACGCCTGATGAGCGAGCTTTTTTACAACGCTGTGCCCAACGCCACTCGCGTCGCACCGCCACTGCCCGAACCCCGGCAATACCCCAGCGAGAAACCGTCGCGGGTTTACCTGTTCGGCACGTGCGTGGTCGACCTGTTCTACCCGGAAGCCGGGATGGACGCGATCCACTTGCTGGAACGCGAAGGCATCCGGGTCGACTACCCGCAAGGGCAGAGCTGCTGCGGACAACCGGCCTACACCTCGGGTTACACCGAGCAGGCACGGACGGTGGCACGCTCGCAACTGGCGCTGTTTGCCGGGGATTATCCGGTGGTGGTGCCGTCGGGCTCCTGCGCCGGGATGATCCGCGAGCATTATGCCGACTTGTTCAAGGACGAGCCGGAAACGTTGAAACTGGTTCAGGCCCTCGCGGCCCGCACCTATGAATTGGCCGAGTTTCTGCTGTTCGTCTGCAAGGTGCAGCTCAAGGACAGCGGCGAGCCGGTGAAAGTGGCGCTGCACACCTCGTGTTCGGCGCGACGGGAAATGAACACCCACCTGCACGGCCGCGAGTTGTTGGCGCAGTTGAGCAACGTGGAACGGGTCAACCACGATCACGAAAGCGAATGCTGTGGCTTCGGTGGGACATTCAGCGTCCGTATGCCAGACATTTCCGGCGCGATGGTGGCTGACAAGACCCGGGCGTTGAAGGAATCCGGCGCGCATCAGGTACTCAGTGCCGACTGCGGCTGCTTGATGAACATCAACGGCTCGCTGGAAAAACAGAAGGAAGCGCTGCGCGGGCAACACCTGGCGAGCTTTCTCTGGCAACGAACCGGAGGTGCGCGATGAGCACTTCCACGATTATTCCTACGGTTGCCGTAGAAGAAGATTTCCGCACCCGGGCGCACAACGCCCTGGGCGATTCGCAGTTACGGAACAATTTCCGCACCGCGATGGATTCATTGATGACCAAGCGGGCAGCGGCTTTCAGCGATGCCCACGAAAGAGAACATCTGCGTGAACTGGGCAATGCAATCCGTGCCCGCGCGCTCTCCAAGTTGCCCGACCTGCTCGAGCAACTGGAACAGAACCTGACCCGCAACGGTGTGACAGTGCACTGGGCGGAAACGGTGGACGAGGCCAATGGCATCGTCCTTTCGATCATCCGCGCTCACGAGGCGCGGCAAGTGATCAAGGGCAAATCGATGGTCAGCGAAGAGATGGAGATGAACCATTTCCTCGAGGCTCGGGACATTGAATGTCTGGAGTCCGACATGGGGGAGTACATCGTCCAGCTCGACCACGAGAAGCCTTCACACATAATCATGCCGGCAATCCACAAGAATGCCGGTCAGGTCGCGTCCTTGTTCCATAACAAACTTGGCGTGGAATATACCAAGGACGTTGACCAACTCATTCAGATCGGTCGCAGGGTCCTGCGGCAGAAATTCTTCGAAGCGGACATCGGCGTCTCCGGCGTCAACTTCGCGGTGGCCGAAACCGGCACCCTGCTGCTGGTGGAAAACGAAGGCAACGGCCGCATGACCACCACCGTGCCGCCGGTGCACATCGCCGTCACCGGCATCGAAAAAGTCGTGGAAAACCTGCGCGACGTGGTGCCGCTGCTGTCATTGCTGACCCGCTCGGCGCTGGGCATTCCGATCACCACCTACGTCAACATGATCTCCGGCCCGCGCAAGGAACACGAACTCGACGGCCCGCAGGAAGTGCATCTGGTACTGCTCGACAACGGTCGCAGCCAGGCCTTTGCCGACAGTGAATTGCGCCAGACCCTGAACTGCATCCGCTGCGGCGCCTGCATGAACCATTGCCCGGTCTACACCCGCGTCGGCGGCCATACCTACGGCGAGGTTTACCCCGGCCCGATCGGCAAAATCATCACCCCGCACATGGTCGGCCTGGCGAAAGTCCCGGATCACCCGAGTGCGTCTTCGTTGTGCGGAGCCTGCGGTGAAGTGTGTCCGGTAAAAATTCCTATTCCCGCACTGCTGCGCCGCCTACGCGAAGAGAACGTCAAAGCCCCCGACAGTCCTCATCAAGTGATGCGCGGTCAGGGCAGCAAGTATTCGCGCAAGGAACGTTTCATCTGGAACGCCTGGGCGAAGCTCAACAGCTCGCCGACCCTGTATCGAATGTTTGCTTTTTTCGCCACACGCCTGCGCGCCCTGGCGCCAAACAACGTCGGCCCGTGGACGCAGAACCACAGCGCACCGAAACCCGCCGCCCGCTCATTGCATGACATGGCTCGCGAACACCTGGCCAAACAAGGAGACCGTTGATGAGCGCCAAGCAAAATATCCTCGGCAAGTTGCGCAAAAGTCTGACCGGCACCACGCCGATTGCCGACAACTTCGATGTCGATCTGGTGACCCAGCCTTACACCTACAGCGCCGAACAACGCATCCCGCAACTGCGCAAACTGATGGAAGCGGTGCACACCGAAATCCACCTGACTTCCGCTGATGGCTGGCCGGCGCTGCTGGCGCAATTGCTGCGCGACCGCCAGTTGCCGAGCCTGCTGATCGCACCGACGACGCCCCACGGGCAACGGATCACACAACATTGGGCGAACAATCCTGATCTGCCGGCGCTGAAGTCCTACGACCGCCCGATGGAAGAGTGGAAAGCCGAGTTGTTCAACGACACCCCGGCCAGCCTGACCGGCACCCTCGGCGCGATTGCCGCCACCGGCAGCCTGATTCTGTGGCCGACCCGCGAAGAACCACGGCTGATGAGCCTGGTACCGCCGGTGCATTTCGCCCTGCTCAAGGCCAGCCAGATCCGCGACAACTTCTATCAGGTGCAGCAGGAATTCGAGTGGTCCCAAGGCATGCCGACCAATGCGCTGCTGGTGTCCGGCCCGTCGAAAACCGCCGACATCGAACAAGTCCTGGCTTACGGCGCCCACGGCCCGAAAGACCTGGTGGTGTTGATCCTGGAGGACCAATGACCTTACCGGCGACTTTCCTGCGCGATGCGCAGCAACTGATTCCTGCCGAACGCCGTTTCGACGATCCGCTGTCGACCCTGGCCTTCGGCACCGACGCCAGCTTCTACCGGTTGATTCCGCAACTGGTGATCCGCGTCGAGTCCGAAGATGAAGTGGTGGCACTGCTGAAACTGGCCCAGCGCGATCAGGTCCCGGTGACCTTCCGCGCCGCCGGCACCAGCCTCTCCGGCCAGGCGATCAGCGATTCGGTGCTGATCGTGCTTGGGGATAACTGGAACGCCCGCGAGATCCGAGGACAAGGTACGCAAATCCGCCTGCAACCGGGCGTGATCGGTGCCCAGGCCAACGCATGGCTGGCGCCATTCGGGCGCAAGATCGGTCCGGATCCGGCGTCGATCAACGCCTGCAAGATCGGCGGCATCGTCGCCAACAACGCCAGCGGCATGTGCTGCGGCACCGCGCAAAACACCTATCACACGCTGGCAGGAATTCGTCTGGTGCTGGCCGACGGCACACGTCTGGATACCGAAGATGCTGCCAGTGTTGCGGCGTTTCGAGTCAGCCACGGTGAATTGCTGGAACGTCTGGCGACTTTGGGCCGCGAGACCCGCGCCAATGCCGAACTGGCCGCGCGAATCCGCCACAAATACCGTCTGAAAAATACCACCGGCCTGTCGCTCAACGCCCTGGTGGATTTCGATGAGCCTGTGGATATCTTGAGTCACTTGCTGGTGGGCTCCGAAGGCACTCTCGGCTTCATCAGCGCCGTGACCTACGACACGGTGATCGACCACCCGAACAAGGCCTCGGCGCTGATCGTTTTCCCGGATGTGGAAACCTGCTGCAACGCCGTCACCGTGCTGAAAAGCCAACCGGTGTCCGCCGTGGAACTGCTCGACCGCCGCAGCCTGCGCTCGGTGCAGGACAAACCCGGCATGCCGGCTTTCGTACAGCAGCTGTCGAACAATGCCTGCGCGCTCTTGATCGAATCCCGCGCCGCCTCTTCCACTTTGCTGCAGGAACAACTGGCGCAGATCATGGCGTCGCTCAGCGCCTTTCCGGTGGAAAAACAGGTCGACTTCACCGAAGACCCGGTCGAAAACGCCCGCCTCTGGGCGATCCGCAAAGACACCTTCCCAGCCGTCGGGGCCGTGCGCAAGACCGGCACCACGGTGATCATCGAAGACGTCACCTTCCCGGTGGAACAACTGGCGATCGGCGTGAACCGTCTGATCGAGCTGTTCGACAAACATCACTACGACGAAGCGATCCTTTTCGGACACGCGCTGGAAGGCAATCTGCACTTCGTCTTCACCCAAGGCTTCAACAGCGCGGAAGAAGTCGCACGCTATCAGGCGTTCATGGACGACGTGGCGCAACTGGTGGCCGTGGAGTTCGGCGGTTCGCTGAAGGCGGAACACGGCACCGGACGCAACATGGCGCCCTTCGTCGAACTGGAATGGGGCAGTGACGCCTATCAGTTGATGTGGCAGCTCAAACGCCTGCTCGACCCCAACGGCATTCTCAATCCGGACGTGGTCCTCAGCGAAGACCCGCAGATTCACCTCAAGCACCTGAAACCGCTGCCGGCGGCCGACGAGATTGTGGATAAATGCATCGAGTGCGGTTTCTGCGAGCCGGTCTGCCCCTCGAAAGGCCTGACCCTGAGCCCGCGCCAGCGCATCGTGATCTGGCGCGATATTCAGGCGCGAAAGCGCGCCGGAATCGACACCACCGAACTGGAAAAAGCCTACGACTACCAAGGCATCGATACCTGCGCCGCGACCGGCTTATGTGCGCAACGCTGCCCTGTAGGCATCAACACCGGCGAGCTGGTGAAAAAGCTTCGCGGCCGTCACGCCACCCATACGAAAACCGCCAACTTGATCGAAGGAAATTTCGCCACCACCCTGCAAGGTGCGCGTTTCACCCTGCATGTGGCCAATGGAGCGCGGATGTTGTTGGGTGCACCTCGTCTGGCGAAGCTTTCGGCGACCCTGACGCGGCTGTCTAAAGGTCAGGTGCCGCTGTGGACCAACGCGATGCCGCAGCCGGAAAAAGCCATTCGCTTCAGCCCGGCCGTGTCGGATGAACGTCCGCGCGTTGTGTATCTGGCGGCCTGCGTCTCGCGAGTGATGGGGCCGGCGGCGGGCGACAAGGAGCAGATGTCGCTGTACGACAAAACCCGTGGCCTGCTGGAAAAGGCCGGTTATCAGGTGGTGTTCCCGGACAATCTGGACAACCTCTGCTGCGGCCAGCCTTTCGCGTCAAAGGGCTATGCCGAACAGGCCGAGCACAAGCGTCAGGAGCTGATCGGCGCATTGCTCCAGGCCAGTCGCGGCGGGCTCGATCCGATCTATTGCGACACCAGCCCCTGCACGTTGCGGCTGGTGCAGGATGTGGGAAATGTTCGCCTGGATCTGTATGACCCTGTCCGATTCATCCGTACGCATCTGATGGATCGTCTGGAGTTCATGCCGCAGGAAGCACCGATTGCAGTTCATGTCACGTGCAGCACTCAGCACCTGGGGGAAAGCCAGGCGCTGATCGACCTGGCCCGCAAATGCAGCAAGACGGTGGTGATTCCGGAAGGCATTCACTGCTGCGGTTTCGCCGGCGACAAGGGTTTCACCACACCTGAGCTCAACAGCTATTCCCTGCGCACGCTCAAGGATGCGGTACAACAATGCAGCGAGGGGATTTCCACCAGCCGCACCTGTGAGATCGGTCTGACGCAACACGGTGGAATCGACTACCACGGCCTGGTGTATCTGGTGGACCGGGTGACCCGCGCAAAAGCCCCCGCTACCGCCCTCTGAAGAAAAATAGAACCCTTGCGAGCGACCGCAGTCCACAGAACAGGCCCCGAACAATCGGGGCTTGTCCTCCATTCGGTTGCCCGTCCTGACGGCCAGCGAAGTCTGGATCCCTCAGTTCAAGGAGATTCATATGAAACGTTCTGTACTGTTAGGTCTGTTCGTTACTGCCTCGATGATGGCGTCTGCTTCGTTCGCCGCCGACAAGCCCGCCGATTTGTGCGATGCCAATCTGCAAACCATCAACAACGCCAAGGCCCAGGCAATGGCATCTCCCGACCTGAATCAACGGGTAGAAGCCAGTGTGCAAAAAGCCCAGGCACTCAAGGCCCAGGGCAAGATCGACGAATGCGTGGCTGAAACCCAGCAAACCATTCTGGAAATCCGCAAAACCAGCGGAACCAACAACTGATCGAAGCTCAGGCCAACCTTCGGGTTGGCCTTGTGAGCCGTTTGGCGTACACTGCGCAGGCTTGTTGCTCATAAGCCACACTGAGCGCCAGGCTCGGGGCCGTTTAGGATTCGACGCCGGTTGCGAAACTCTAGGTGCATGCCGACTTGGTAACAGAAGTCGTAAATCCACTGTTGCAACTTCTTATAGTTGCCAATGACGACCAATACGGTGCTGCTCTCGCTGCTTAATTGCAGCTGACATGCACTCCTGGTACCTTCGGGTCCAGCAATCATCAGGGGATGTCTGTAAACCCAAAATGATTGTCATATAGAACAGAATCGCCGTGCAGTACGTTGTGGACGAAGCGGCTAAAACTTACACAACTCGCCCAAAGCACCCTGCCCGTCGGGTCGCTGAGGGTTAACTTAATAGACACGGCTACGCATGTAGTACCGACAGCGGAGTACTGGCGGACGGGGGTTCAAATCCCCCGGCTCCACCACTTCATCATCTAAAGACGTCCACGGACGTCTTTTTTTGTGCCTAAAATCCAGCAAAATCAAGGGTTTGGGCGCCACTGAAATCCGCAGATACTTTTGAGTTCCGGTCGCCTGGGTATACCCAATGGTATTCCCAATCTCCCGCTGATAATTTTGGGAATACTAAAAACAGCACGGAGCCCTGCCTATGTGCGCCTACACCACCCGCCTCTCTGACCGCCAACTCAAAGCCATCAAATCAACAGACAAGGATTATGTCCTCACCGACGGGGACGGCCTGCAACTGCGAGTGAGGGTAAATCGCTCGATGCAGTGGAATTTCAATTACAGGCATCCCGTGACGAAAAATCGAATCAACATGGCTCTTGGCCCTTATCCGGATCTTTCTCTCGCGAATGCCAGGAAGAAGGCAATTGAAGCGAGGGAGCTGCTTGCTCAGGGCATAGATCCCAGAGCTCACCGCGATGAGGTGAAACAGATCAAGCTGGCTGAAACCGAACATACTTTTGAGAAAGTGGCTCGATGCGGCGTCGGCTTACATTGAAGGTCGAGCGTGCCAACCATTCGATATAACGCTGTTTCTGAGCGGCTTACTGACCGGACCTCAAGAGTAGTTCCAGGCTACCCGATATCATTTTCGGCTCACGAACCTACTGATCTGGCAACGAATGGGATATACACAAGTGTAATTAGACCTCTCCTACTTCGCCGCAAGATTCATAAATCGAGCGATGGAAGCACAAGTATTTCCTGTGCTCAGCAGCCAACCAGCGCAGCCTCATCCCGGGATGAATGCCCAACTGTTGTAGATCCGCAACAGGAATGCGAGAAGATACCAGTAGCCCCCCTTGATCATCGAAGCTGATCAAAAATTTATCGAACAAAGCGTCCAAATTAGCGGTAAGCAGAAATCCATTAAAAACATCTAGCCGCTCCGAATCCGATAGACATTCCGCCCAAGGTTTGGCATGACTGGCACGTAATAACTCAGGCAGCGCAACCCCCGTCACGGCACACGAGCTACCCCAATACTCAAGCAAAGACTCGCGGAACTTTTGCTGGCCCACGCGTAGAAGTACCAAACGCTCAATTTCGGTACCTGCCAAACCATCAGGCAGAGCCGACAACGCCTCGACAACAACCTTACCGTGGCCAGTTGCAGCTTGGCTAGGTAGTGCACTGGATATACTAGCAATTCGACGCAGTAAAGCCGCTAATGCTGCTTCGTCGGCTACCCTGAATCCGCCGCCGACCTGCTGTTCTACTGGAAAGCTGCGTATCAACTCAGGAAGCAACGAAACCATGTCTGACTTGAAGTAGATGTCAAAACCACTACCCACGACCGCTACCGTGGCACAGGCTGGATGTCGAGCCGACGCAAGGGTGACACTACTCATCTCGACAATTAGAGTGTGCTCAAAACCATTGTCCGTGCCGATTTTCTCTATTAAGGCTCGCTCAAGAGAATTCATCGAAGCCTCATCCGTGCTTGCTTGTGCTGGTCGAATAGGCAAAAGAGCTGCACACGGTTTCGGGATTCTCCAGTCAACGTCATCGCAAAAAATCCTTGTATCGAGAAAATGCGACAATTAAGCCGTAATCGGCAAACTTTGCTGAACAATTGAGAGAAATTCGTTGCTTTCATATCGCTTCAGAAAATCGGCGTTTGAAAAGCATGCCATCGTCAAAACTCGGATCAAGTACCAAGCATACCTGCTCGCTACCGATCAGTTCCTCTGGCGGAGGTGTGGTCGTGGTCACTATGTACTGAAACGGGATATTCTCGCCTACTTCAAAAGCTTTCTGCAGACGATTGGTTAATAGGAGAAACCCCTCATACAACCCGGCACTCATATCTGCTTCGCGTGGGCAATCGTGAATGACCAAACCAGGAAACGCACTACCATCCCCTGCGCTTTCCATAAGGCATGCGATATCGCCCAATAGAACCTCCAACACACGGTAGGCTTCACCGCCTCGCATCGATATACGGAAAGGTCGGTTTTCATCGCGGGGATCGAATGCGCCGAACGCGTCATTGGACAGCAGTTCTCCCGTAAAACGATCCATGATGCTGGCTATACGTTTTTCTCGGCTTGATAAATCTTTCTGCACTATCGCCAACTGAGTTCGGGTGCTACTTATATCTCGCCCGATGCCGTCAGACTTGGCACAGGACTGATCAATAGCAGCTTGGGAAACTAAGGAGCCTGCCGACTTCTCCCAACGTTCCATCTCAACAAGCAGTTCTTCTCCGCGACGTGCCTCATGAGACGTCTTATCCCGAACTTCACGAATTTTATTGCGTTTACCAACCAACTCAGTTTCGGTCATCTCCAGACTTTGAAGTTTAACTTCGAGTTGCTTCTTACGCTGAAGTACAGCTACCGCCCGTGATGCAGACTCTTCCATGGCACGATTCAGGCTTTTCTTATCACGCTCATCTCTTAGATTAGCTACCTGCAAGCGCTCAACTTCTGCTTGGATGTGCTGGCATTTCGAAAATGGAATATTTCCCTCTTGGCAGTCCCCTGCAAGTTGAGTGAGCCTCAGTAGTTTTACGCCAATTGTTTTATAGGCGTCCTCATCTCCCACCCTTGCTGCCTCAACATAGTCGTACTCCAAGCTTGCCCTGTTGAGCTGAGTTTGTAGTTCCGTTACTTCTGCACGCAGCTTTGCCAGATTTTGTTCGGCTTCGTCTTGACGCTCATTCCAGTCCTGCAATGCAGATGCTGTCTTATCTGCAGCACTACGCACTTCCTTTACCACCGAGTCAGCAAACAAATCCTCAGCGTGCATCGGCAAGCTATCCGGTAGATTCCGCCAAGCACGTAGGTCCGACTCAATGCGCCGGCGGATCAATACTGGCTCATGCAGCAATGCGGCCGTTTGCTTCTTCGCAAGCTCCAGGTCCGTTTCCAACTCAGCCAAGCGACTCATGAGACTTGATTCCGCCTGATCCAGCAAACCCAACACTGCACGCATGATAATGGGTGGATCCTGGCGACTGCGTTGCAAACCCGTGCCCTCGCCCTCGCGCCAAGAGAAAAAAGACTTAAAGCGCGAACCTTGGTCGCGGCTGATCCAAGCCAAGAGGTGGCGCCATTCAATAGCCTGATCTGTTTCCGGAATGGCGCTTGGCGTAACCTTAGCCATCATTGTGTCGGAAAGGTGTTGTATGAATGAGCGGTCTGTATCGCCGGTTTCCTCGCCCCATAGCGCATTGATGTCGTCACTCTCCAGAGCAATACCGTCCTTGTAGGTATTGAAATGACGGAACAGAGTGAATACTTGGTCCTCTACATGTAGAACGGCCGCGACACCACCTTGCGGGAACTCACCGAACAACTCCTCACGCACCTCACTGACTGCCTTGGCTGTATCTCCCAGACACAAGCGCAGTAACAGGCATAACGAGGTCTTGCCAACTCCATGGCCTGCTGCACGCACTCCAGAGGCGCTACCAGCCACCGGTTCCTTAGCCCAGACAATATTCAGCCCACGCTGAAAAGTAACGGTGCGAAGGACGTGTTCAGGACCCGCTTCACGAAAAAGAGTCAGACGCTCGAACCATAAACGTGGGCTGCGCCTAACTTCCGGTAATTGCTGGATCAATTCCTGCACCATTTCGCTCCCTGCTTAGGCTTGTTTACTTGATTGTTGGCTGATCTGAATCTCTTCGTCACCGGCACCAAGCTGCATCTGTTCCACAGCGTTCAACAGAATGCTGGCGACCGATGCAGCTTGAGTATCGACAATCAGATGAGCAGGGATATCTTGTCCCTTTAGCGCGACGAGTTGATTGGACTCCACCCGCACCAGCCCAGCGGCTTCAAAATAACGAATCCAATCCTGTATCCGATCACCTGCCAGTCGTGTGGATTCGAAGATCCCTGCGTACTGATTTTGGTAGGCCGCTACATTTTCTGCATTCGTCTCCCCTACATAAGCCAACAACAACTCAGAACGTGCCGCTAGAAGCGAGGCATCGTTGAGCTTACGACGCTGCAAACACCCTGCTTTCTGAATCAGCGTGAGCAGCAGGCCAGCCAAACGAGCATCTATCTCATCGCGAATAACGCCACGCTCCGAATAAGTTGGCTGTGCCTGTTGTCCAGGCGGTGGAACCAGAAGACTGACATAGGACTCGCCGCTGGCTTCCGCAAAAGTCATTCGGTCGAACTCACGCAAAACCAGACGCTGAGTACGATACTCGCCGAACACCTTGGTTTCGTTGTTCTTGAGCACGCGAAATGTTTCACTGGGATAGTCTGTACCCATCACATCAGCAGGATCGAGTATGTAGCGCAGTTCGTCGCGTGTCAGGTCGTAAAGCCGAGCATAGTAGGCATCGAGCTCAGCGCGTAACAGCGCACGGCGATCAAGATCGAATGTAAACGGCGGACCGTTGTAGCCCAGATCTTTTGCCCACGGCTCCATATTGCGCGCTGTGTAAGTCAGCTCTAGGACATGCTGCGCGATAAAGTTGAAATCAGCATCGCTGTATCGCTCTGGCGGCAGCATACAAAACTGCTTCAAATAAGAGTACGTCAGATGCAAACCGCCAACCTTCTGTCTGGCCACATAATCCAACACCAAACAATTTAAATTTGCGAGTAATGCGGCTGTAAACAGAGGCGATTGCATTGAAAAGATAATTGGCGCGGTGTGTCCAACACCGGCTTTTGGAATGACTGCCGCTATAACCGTTCGTTCATTGGTCGACGCAGTAACATCTTTAAAAACTAACAACCAGTTACGTTTCCATTGCTGGGGCAACCTCTCTAATACAACTTGTCTGGAAACCCAATAAAACGGGGTGACAGAATAGTCTGAATCCTGATACTGACTTAGGGTTGGGTTGGGAAGAACCCGAAACCCCCTATCATCGTTTCGCCCGGCATATGTTCCTGCCCGATGATCAAAGGAATTAATCATTTTCGCCTCGTACAGGGGCAAGCGATCTTCTGCGGCGACGTCTCGGAATAAGTGGCTGTCGGTAGCCATGTCCAGTTGGCGCATAAACGAGATGCCCCATGGATTACCGTCCGATCGACCGTCCTCGATCAGCACAGGTGCGGCACGGTAGAGTTTTTTTGTCAGCTCGGCATCTCTCTCGCTGCGGAACACCGGGCAGGTTAGGGAATTGGGGTTGATCAGGAGGAACTCGTCTGGAGTCAAGCGGAAGCGACGTGCAGGACTTTCGAGATAGCCAACCTGCCGTGCGAAATGGACAAACTCAGCCGCACCACTCTCGTTTTTTCCGCCAGAAATAACAACCAGACAGAACTTCATCGCGTGATGAACGCCAGGAAAAATGAACTCCTCATTCTCAAACGAATAAAGTGCGACAAGGTGTTCACCTTGGGTCAGGTAGGCAAAGAAAGCCTTTGTACTGTCATCCGTGGCAATGCCGGTGGGCACGATAAAGCCCGCACGCCCGCTTGTTGCGGTAATCTGGCTGATGGTTTCGGCAAATAGTGCATAAGTGTTAACGTCGCCCACGCCGGTCAACGGATAGCGCCCACCGTCCTCGCCCTTGACATGGGCAAACAGGCTAGCCGCTTCGGCCGAGCGACGCGCAATGATGAACTCTGCATGTAAGCGCTGCTCGGCTTCGCAATCGGACACGCTGTGTTCAAGTTGTGGGGAAAGAAGCTTGGCCAGCTTGCCTTCACTCAACCACTGGATGCGCTGACTACGCTCAGCCTTGTTTTTTGCATCAAAGACATCGCGGTGGCGAGTAGCGAAGAACTCTTCCTCTTGCAGCTTTATGCGCTCCCACGGTGGGTTGCCCAGCACGCAATCAAAGCCGCCAGCAGCAAACACTTGCGGAAAAGCCAGCGGCCAGTGCAGTACGCGAGACTCTAGACACACTGCTTGCGCAGCGGCGAGTTGCAGGGCATTCGCGGCAGGAAGCATGTCACCTTTCAACGTGAGATAGAGAGTGGCGCTGGTGGGAATCGCCCCTTGATTGGTCTCGGTTTTGGGTAATAAATATGCACCCAGCGCTAAATCAGCAGCGTAGGCTAGGCGGCTATTTTTTGCTTTCGCCAAAAACTCGCGGTAAGCGGCCTCCTTATTAGCAATCTCTTGAGAACTGTCTTGCGGCAAAGCTTCGATGGTTTGCAGGGCGGCCAACCCACTACCTTCTGTATAGGAGACATCAAGCTGACCAAAAGAATGTGCGTCGCGTTTCCTCTTCAGGTCTTTTAGTTCAGTAGCATTGGTCTTAGCGAGGATCTTGCACACATTTTTGTCATCACCGCTCAATGGCTTGAACGCTTCCTTGGCGATGCCCAACTCCAGCGCCTTCAGATCTGTAAGGCCGAGCAAGGCATCGCCGCATTGCAGGTGGTGATCGAGAAATCCAAGAGGACGACCTTCTTCGAAACCCTCCAACCACAAAGCGGTGCGCGCCAACTCTAGCGCCATCGGATTGCGGTCCACCCCAAAAATACAACGGCTGACTACTTCGCGCAGAGCGTGACGGTAATCTTGCGGTTTTACCGTCCCTTCGGATGCTTGCAGTTGCGCCAGTTTTTCCGCCAAACGGCGGGCAGCGGCAAGCAGAAAGTGTCCACTGCCACAGGCCGGATCAATCACACGGATGGCCAGTAGCGCCTCCACCGGGTTGGAGGTATTGCGGGCCAAACACTGCTCGATTACAGGGTCGAGTGCGGACTTGATCAGCTCCTGAACCAGAGAATCTGGCGTGTAATAGCTGCCGGTGAGCTTACGGGCGTTGCCAGCGGTGCTACCTTCGCTGGTTAAGCCGACAAAGCCAAATTGTTTGGCGGGCAGGTCAATTTCCGGCACCAGTTCTAGCAGGCTCTCGTAAACGCTGCCCAGTTCTTCCGGCCCCATATTGCGGTAGTCCACCGGGGCCAACGTTCCGCCATGATTGGCCCAACGCAGGTTTTGCATCACGGCCAGAAGATGAGCGTTGCTCAGGCTGGCAGCATCGAGCTGCGGGCACTGGCTTTGTGCAAACAGGCCACCCAGGGCAGGTAGGGCCAAGCGTGGCTCTCCTTCGATCAACCCCCTGAAGACGATACGCAGGGCTTGCCAGTGGTCATCGAAGCGATTGCGGGCACGACGTTTCAAACATAGCTCGCGCAAGCGAGATACAGCATACCCCTCGGAATAAGCACGACGGGCGGAGATAGTTTCCTTACTCTCGTCTGCTGGATGCAGCAGGCCACGCTCCTCCACGCTGAACAGAAAGATCAGCCGATAGATAAGGCGCAGCAATTGCTGGAAATACGCATCCTTGCTCAGCTCGCCGTCGTGCAAGGCACGGCGCAGGACCTCGTTGCTGGGGTGTTGCAAAAAGCCTTCGCCCAGGGTGAGCAGGGCTTGGGTAACTCCCAAGCGCAGACCGTCGCGCACACGGGTGCCTTCCTCCTGCCCTGCTTCGCGCCAACGCTCCCAGATGCAACTTTGTAGGCCATTGCCGGCACGGCTGGCATGCAACAGGCGCCAGACGTTGGTGAACTCGGCATAACGCTGACCGCTCAGTAGGTCTTGCAGGTCCACTTCCAGAAAGCTTGGGCGGGTGAGTGTGGCTGCATCTCGCAGCAGACGTAGTTGTTTGCCGTTGCAGACAATAGCCCAGAGGTGCTCGGAGCTTGCGTTAAGCAGTTCTTGGGCGAGCTGGAACGCAGACTTTTTTCGGCTACCACTGTCGGCGATAGCAAAGCGTGCATCGGGATCATCCAAGCCCAATGTGTGCGGTGCGACGACGATGGGCAGCCTGCCTGCGAGTAGCTGCACCGGGTAGTGCCTCTCACCGACGGTGATGCTCTTGACTTGCGAAAGATCGCTGTAACCGAATGCATCGCGCAACAGCTCTAGCACCAAGTGTTGCGTGATCGCAGCAGCATCTACATCCGCTCGATCGATTTGCGCAGCAAAGTGTTTGTACTGGGCGTTGGCAATCTGGAAGGCCCGGCTGTATTCGTCCTTGAGCTTGAGCCCCTTAGGGATGAGGTAATCAGTTTCGGTTTGCCATTTTCCACTGCCGAGGGCGGCCTTTTCCAACTGGTCAGGCAGGAACAGACCGCCTTCGAGCTTAAGTGTAGGTAGATTGAGCGCGGCCTGGGTTTTGCGGAGCTTTTTCATTTTTGACTTTCCTTAGGCCCGCTTACAGCGAATCCGGTAGCAGTACATACACACCAATCACATCCACCGGTAGACAGGGGCTAACACTGTACTGACCAACATCTCGAGCGGCTTCGCGCACGCGACGATGGTCGTCCAACAACGAGTTGGCGCGCTCAGTAGCCAACGTTTCTAGCCGCTGCTGGTTGCTGACAAGGAAATCAAGAGCGGTGCGGATTTCGCGCTGCATGGTCTCAGTGGGTAGGTTGCCACTAGGGGTACATTGCAGCAGTTTGCTGGCCGACTCATCACTCAACCACTGCGGATTACTGCGACCTTTGACGGCCAGCGCCACAGTTTCTTCGGCCATCATCTGAAAGGGTTCGCGGCGGCGTACATACCCGAGTTGGTGGCGCAGTCGCAGCAGGTAAATGGTGGTAACCACTTCCACCGCATCGGTGAGAGTGGCAGCGCTGCGGGCAGCGATGGCATGCTCACTGGAAAGGCTATCTTCGAGCAGATATTCAGCCAGCACGGTAACCAGTGGATGGCTGCGGTGCAGCTCGTTAAAATCAATCATCAGCGGTTTACCGATGCCTTCATCGGCTAGACGCATCCTCAAAGCCTCGGGCAAGTGCTGTGGCAGCAATCGCTGGTGATGCGGCTTATGCGTGGGCTCCAGCGGGGCATTCAATCGGGCGCAAGCACTTTGTACAAAGCGTTGAACGTCGGCCTGAGTACCGAGAGCCTGCTGCTGTTTTTGCCATTCGGGTAACACTTCATCAGGACGAATACGTCGCTGGGCGAACACCGTGCGGTTGGCCTTGGCTTTTTCCAATGCGTCCTGCCATTGGGCTTGCAGCGGCTGCAGTTCGACATTCGCGGCAGCAAACATATCTGGCGTATAGGGCGCGGTGATGCCGCCGCGCTTCATAAGCGCAGCTTTCACCAGCGCCTGGCTGATGCGCTGCTCGTCTTCGGGCATGGGCACTAATACGCCGAGTTCTTTCTGGATGGCCTCGCCCTTGCGCAGAATGACGTTAATCACAAAGCCATCAACTGGGTTGTCTTGTCCATAGAGCATCGTGCAGCGCACTTCCGCCGCTTGCTGACCAAAGCGGTCGACACGGCCTTCACGTTGCTCGTGACGGGTAGGGTTCCAAGCCAGGTCGTAGTGGACGACGGCGGTGAACAAGTGCTGCAG
Source organism: Pseudomonas sp. B21-021 (assembly GCF_024749205.1). Lineage (NCBI taxonomy): Bacteria > Pseudomonadati > Pseudomonadota > Gammaproteobacteria > Pseudomonadales > Pseudomonadaceae > Pseudomonas > Pseudomonas sp. B21-021. Next base: position 896,679 of record NZ_CP087192.1, on the reverse strand, counting down.
ATTAATGCCTTCAGATAGGCAGTCTGTGGCGACCAGAATGCGTTGGTTGCACTCCTCCATCGCATCGACCCGTTCGCGACGTTCTTCTGGTGTGTATTCGCCGGTGACGGCTTCGATGGTGACCTTGGGGAAGGCTTTTTTCAGGTGCTCGGCCACATAGTGCGCGGTAGCGATATAGCGACAGAACACCACCGGCTGGTATCCGTCCTTAATCAGGGATTGCAGGTGCTGAATAAGGCTAGAGAGTTTAGGGTCGCCGGCTTTGCCAGAAAGGCGCTCAGCCTCTTTGATGAGTGCTTGCAGGTGACTGGCATCTTGGAGTTGAGCTGGTGGCTCCAAGTCGCTGCTTTCCAGATCGTCAGCCTCGCCGTCATGCAAACGTTCGTCGGTCAGCAGATCGTCGAATTCGAGAGCGCCCTCAATCCGGGTGGTCAAGGCTTTAACTGCCGCTGCTGGAGAGGAGGCAACGCAACGCAATAGGGCAAGGGTGGCGTACCAGATCAGACGCACGCTGCCGGACTTTGACTGCTCAATGTTTTCGGCCAGCTCACGGCAGTAGCTTTGTACTGCATCGAAAAAGCGGCCCCAGTCACCACTAAGCTGGTAGGTAACTTCGGTTTTCATGCGACGCGGAAAACCACGGCCATCGCCGGTTTCCGCTTGCCATTCGGCTATATCCTTGCGGCGACGCTGGACGAAATGGCGAGCGAGTTCCTGGCGCAACGGATCAGTGGTGGACATACGTCCTTGCAGAGCAACAAAGCGCGGGTCAAGCAAGGAAAGTAAGTTGTAGAACGCGACTTCGTCGCCAGAGTGCGGGGTGGCGGTGAGCAGCAGCAGGTGGCGACTTTCGTCTTTCACTAAGCGTTGCAACAGCTCAAAGCGCAGTTGCTTGCCAGCACCACTCCTAACGCAGGTATGTGCCTCATCGACGATTACACATTCCGGAGCAATGGAAAGGAAGTGTTCGCGGTGGCGTTCGCTTTTGATGTAGTCGAGGCTGACTACCACCACAGGGTAGTGGTCAAACAGGCTAACACCGTGTGGCAGGTCGCGCTCAATGCGGCTAGCGCTGCTAGAGGTAAGCGCCACGGCTTGCAGATTGAAGCGGGCTTCCAACTCACTTTGCCATTGTTCGACGAGGTGCGGCGGACAAAGTACGGCAAGACGGCTGATCTCACCACGATCCATCAGCTCACGGGCGATCAAGCCGGCTTCGATAGTTTTGCCGACACCTACGTCATCGGCAATCAGTAAACGTACAGTCGTCAAGCGCAGGGCCATCAACAACGGCACCAACTGGTAACCACGCGGCTCGACGGCGATATTGCCAAAGCAGCGGAACGGGCCACCACCGTTGCGAAGCTTTAAACGCAGAGCGTCGCGCAATAACAGAGCCGCCGCATGGTTGCCAGCCTGTTCGGGCTGTGGCCATGGGAAGGTAGCCGGCTCAACGGGCTCAAACTCAAGCTCAGGAATCAAGGCGATGATGTCGTCATCTGCGCCACCCAATGGGCGCAAACGCAGCCAGTCGCGTCGAGAGTCGCTTTGTACTACCCACTCGCGCCCACGGGCGCGAATCAAGTTTCCGGGCATGAAATCGTGTTCGAGCGTAGTCATTGTTGTTTCTCTGGCATGTCAAACACGTCAGCATGGCGGGCGAACTTGACTGACCATTGTGATGAGTCGGAAAAGTCAAGCACTTGCCAGCCTTTGTCGAATAGTAGGCTATGCAACTCATTGGATACCGCCTTAAGGAATACCAATGCGCGGACAGTTTTGTACTGTCCGGCTGCAGTAGCCATCCCATTAAGGACTGACACATTGATGGCATCGGGCTGGCGGTGCCCTGCCCGACTAAGGATTTGCAGCCATTGCTCCAGAAGGTCATCACCGCTGCTGGCTGAATTGAGTGCCGCCGCAACAACAGGCACCTGACTCGATTGTACTTGGGCGTTGGCCAGCGCCACCAGAAGCTTGAGTGCATCAGCATTGCGGCGATTGATGTGTTCGTGATCGGGCTGATTGAAGTAGGACAATAGGCATTGGTAGCAGCCGGCTTCGCAGATACGGCTGCCCAGTGCGTCGGTTTGTTCCAGCTCGGGTAGGTTGTCGAACTGCCACTCACCTTGCGGTACGTTGTAATGCATAAGACTCAGGGCGCTGCTAGCGACTTGCGCAAGGCTGGCAGGCTCGCTTGCTAGGCGGGTTAGCACTCCTGCACCGCCTTCGGCCGCCTCGTAAAACATCAACGCTCGGCGTTCATCGCCTTTGGGCAATGGCTCAGCGACCAGTTCGGATTCTTCGATCTGGAAGGTCATTTCAATACCGCGTTTGAGCGCCGCCTGCAAGGTAGCCATCGCCTCGGTGGACAGCGGGTGCAGCGGTGCCAAAATCAACAGATTTCGATGATCCTCGACAAAAGGAACGATGCGCTGGTTGGGTATCTTGTCGAGTAAGGCTTCATCATTGCCGCCGTCTTCGCTGCCACTAGGATCGTCCTGCTTGCTCCAGGTACCAGTGATGGGATTAATGTAGAAGCCAAGCTGTTCCTTGTTCTTACGCCGGCGCCAGCCTCGATTTATCCGCCACAAGCGGGCGGCGGGAGCATAGGTTAGCTCGGCCAGTACGTCTCCGCCTTGCTGGATTTCCGCCTTACGCTTCTGGATGACACCATCAGGCCCAGGCAGGAAACGGTAGGTAGTTTGTAAGTCGAAGCCTTGACGTTGTCGGTCTTCATCATTAATGGAGATGCGCTCGACAGCTGCGGTTTCGACAGTCTCGACGCGATAAAGCTCACGCACCCAATCATGCTCGGTTAGCAGTGCATCACAGTTTTCGCAGGTGTTAACGGCGAGCTGCCCGCCGCCGGGCTCGCCCACGTGACCATAGCCGCACTGGTTGCAGACCAATGAGGCAACAGTAGCCAATTGACTGTTGCCCGAAATGTGATCAGACGAGCCGACGTTAAGTTTGGCACGCACCACGCGATACATACGACCTTGGTGGTAGATAAGGCTGCGCGGGCCAAATTCGGAGAGCCCTAGAAAACGCGGACGGCTTACCATACTGCCTTCGTCGTCCTTGCCGGAATTAGAAATACCGCCACGGGCGGGAATCCAAGCCATAAGCGGCAAACGTGGGAAGTTGTAACCGGGCAGGAAGCCTTGGCTGGCCAAGTAGCGATAAGTATAGAAATCCGAGTTCTGCGTATTGCCACTCTTGAGCAGTATGGCGTATTGGCGAGCGGCATCCCCATAGCGACGCTGGGCGTTTTGTCTTTCGCTGTGGGAGGCTGTATGACTCTTTACAATTTGGTCGGCCATATTCATCTGTGCGCGGGTAGCATCGAACAAGACCCGCCAGCGTTCAAGTGCGTTGGAGAACTCTTGTGGCGCCTCTTTAATGACCTGCTGTACGTAGTCGGGTTTAAACCAGTCGCTGCCATTTAGTTCGTTTTGCAACTGAGCGATGACTCGAGAAGCGCTGATCTGTGCTCTTGCCTGAACCGCGGGGTCATTGAGGGCATCGTAATAATGCTGGATAAGTGGTTTTTCTGGCGGATCTAGATCGAGCATAAGTGCGATGCTGGAGTCTAGGGCTACTTGCGCGCAGGCCAGCCAGACGGCGTTCAGGTGACTTTGTACGAGATCACGGTTGGCCAAGTCGAGGGTGGGCGCCCGCACTACGCCGTACACCATCTCGTTGGCATGATGGAAAAACCATTGGTCGTGCGGGCTCTGAGAAGCACAGTAAGTGATAACCAACGCCTGCTGTCCGGAGCGCCCGGCCCGGCCACTACGCTGCGCATAGTTAGCAGGGGTCGGTGGCACGTTTCGTAAGTAAACGGTGTTGAGCGCAGAGATATCCACACCCAACTCCATGGTTGGTGAACAAAACATGACTGGTAAACGCTCAAGCGGCGCTTCATGTGCTGGGTTGCTCGCCCAATCCTTACGGTCTTTCTCGGTGTAGCGGAAGCGCTGCTCCAGCAATTGCCGCCTTCCTGCATCGACTTGGGCAGTGTGTTCATGGGCTTCAAAGTCGAATAGCGAATGGCCGCTCTGTCTCAGCACAGTGGCGACACTGAGATAAAGCGTACGGAAGAAAGCATTGGCTCGGCTATCGTCACCGTGCGTATCGTCAGTGATAAGGCACCAGTCCAGCGCGGCAGCATTCAGACGCCAACCCACCAGTCGCTGGTCAATCGGGTGCTTTTGCACATAGCCATAAAGGTTAGCGGCCTGCAGCAAGGCTTCCACTAAGTCGCGCCAGTCAACATCTTTCCAGCTCGCCACTTGGCCAGCTACTGAAGTTTGCTTCCAGAAAGGCGCTGTTTTTATGTCGCGCAGTAGGCGCGAACGTGGGCCACCTGGCATCAGATCGGTACGCGGTTTGCCCTTGTAGTCAGGACGCTTGTCCAGGATTAGGTACTTGGCGGTTTCCAACTGCTCGTCAGCGGCAAATGCCCAGCGATCATTAAGGTAGGAGAAAGCACTAGTACGGGCTTTATCCTGCTCCACAGCATCTAGGTACCGGCTCTCCAAACACAGACCGCGCCGCATGGCATCAAAAACTTGCTGGCAGAGGATTGCGCGATTGTGCGCATTCAGTTTGCTCAGTGTGGAGTTTTTGGCAAAGGAGGCGTCGTCTGCACAGAACTCATCCAAGCTGCGATACCGAATGGCAAGCAGACCCAACTGATCAAGGTTCGGATTGTTGAAGCGCCAGCCTCGGCGAAGGTCGCGCAGCAGGCGATATCCGATGATGAAACGCAGCGTGCGTTGCGCCTCCTGTCGTGCCAGTCCCATGAGCTTGGGAGTACGCAGGTATTCAACGAGAGTGGCGTCATTCAGTTGGTCAAAGCCGAGCGCCTTGAACACCGAGTCGGCCAACTGCTCTTCGGTAAGGAGCCCCTGGCTATTTTGCAACGCGCCGATCAAGCCGGAACGCAGTGTCAACAGAAAAACAAAATCGTTGAAATGCCCAGCCTGCAGGGCGGCATCCTGACGGTTGTCGGTAAAGCCCAGAAGTTTACGAGGATCGGCTTGCCCTGGACCCGGCTCTCCCTCAGCAAACAGTTGACGCAACGCACTCAAGGTAAGGATGGTCGTGGCAGATGAACGACCCTCTCCCGAAAGGCTAGCGAGGCGGTTTATGTCTTTGCCGTGGGCTTCATGCACTTGCGAGCATTTTAGGCAGAAACGGAATTTGCCGGGGATATACCAGAAAGGCTCGCCGGAACCCTCATCTCCTCTCACGCTCACTGATGCTTGGTGGGGCACTAATTTTTTGTAATTCTGCTTGAGCTTAGGTTCGTCTTTGCTCAAGTCCAGCCAAGTCTCGGGTAAATCCTCTAACAGCCCACCATACTGCTGGCCGGATTGCACCGGACAGAGAAAACCAAAGGCAACATCTTCGTTGTCATCGGAGGCTATATCATCGATTTCGCGCGGCTGGTAGCTGGTGGGCAGTTGCTTGGAAAGCCACACCGGGTGGTATTCCTGGCCGCAGTCGCGACAGAAATGTACTGGATACAGATGAACGCCTTCGTCCTGCCTTCCCGGCGCAAAGCGCTGTGCGTCGAGAGTCACATGGCGCGTACCCTGAGCCTCCAGAGTAGCCAGAACTTTGCCCGGACCACTGATGAACTGATGCAGCTTGAAGGCAAAGGGCGGGCGGCCTTGCGGGGTTCTGATTTCATGAGCTGCTACTAAAAAGCGTTGCAAACTAACGCGAGCCTCCTCCGGAGTGATTCCGGCCTCCTTTGCAAGTTTGGCGCTGGCATCATGCAAAGTCATGGGCTTAGCACGACGTGGAGGTTCGTTGTCCGGCAAATCGATCCCAAGATTTAGCTCTACCCATATTGCCATCGGGTCAGTGCGGAAAGACTCGAATCCATCCCAGGCAAACCCCTTGCGGCTCAATGCGATTTTCAGTTTCGGCAGAATGGCCGAGACATCCTTGAGCGGATCTGTTACCCGTTCCAGCGTTTCGCCAATGACGTCTTGCTCAGTAATGCAAGCTCCAAAAAGCTTGCTAGCTACCTCTGCCACCGTCTTGTTGCGGTCGGCTTGGCTTCCTGTGCTGGACATAGTCGCAGAGGTGCCAATGCAAACTAGCTCATCGGCTTGCAAACGCTCGCGCAACCGTCGCACCAGCAACGCAACATCAGCCCCCTGCCGCCCACGATAGGTATGCAGCTCGTCAAGAATCAAGAACTCCAGACCATGGCAATGCTCAACCACCCGCCGATCGTCCTCATCAAACCGAGTAAGAATAAGCTCCAACATCATGAAGTTAGTGAGGAGAATATCCGGAGGATTGTCAGCAATGGCCGCGCGTTCGATACGCGACTCCTGTCCGGTGTAACGAGCGACGGTGAATGGCTGTAACCCTTCTGGGTAACCATGCAAGAATTTGTCTAGCTCTTCCAACTGGCTGTTGGCTAAGGCGTTCATTGGATAGATCACGATGGCGCGGGTACGCGGACTTTGATCCTGATCCTTGGCTTTTAAGATCCGATCGATCACAGGAATAAAAAAGGACAAAGATTTACCGGATCCTGTGCCAGTTGTGACTACATAGCTCTGACGACCCTGACCTTTCGCCAGAGCTTGTAGCTGGTGGGCATAAAGGTGCAGCGGTTCTGGACGCCCCTCAGTTTTGCCTACCTGAAAAAGCTCGGCACAGGCTTTGTGCAATAGACCGTCCGCAGCAAGTTGCTGCACCGTCCCCTTACGTTGATAGTTTGGGTTGATCTGGATAAGAGGCTCAGGCCAATAACGACCACTGGCATACTGGCGCTCGACTTCCTCTCGGATGTCGGCAGCCTGAATCCGGGAGAAGCTGCGGGAAAAGCTGCTGTATTCATTTATCAATTGATCGCGGAAATTGAATACGTTATCCATGCGTTGTTTCTCCTTCCACTTCGATTTGATAACCAGCAGTCATGAATGCGTTGCTCTCGCCTTCGGGCGTCTGCGGACGCTTCAATAGAATGTGCGCAAGGAAGTTCACGTACCCGCAGACGGGTTTCCCCAGATCCCCAGCGTTGTGCAATGAAAAATTGCGACCGACAACCCGCTCATCCTGCCGAGCAAACAATACTCTCGCGGCATAAGACAAGCGATAGCGTTCAGACATCATCACGAGCCTCGTGCGCAGCTGTCACTAGCGCCACCGGCCTTAACCCAGGCATCCACCTCTGTTTTCTGGAACTTCCAAAGCCGGCCGACCTTGTGGGCCGGCATGTGGCGCTTCACAATCCAGGCGTACACAGTGTCCTTGCTGACGCCGAGGTGCTCAGTGATCTCTTCAACGCTAAACCAACGGTCTGTCATGACTAGATCCACGGAAAACAAGATCGCGGATCTTAGCGGATTTGGCCTGATTTAAAAGGATTAACCGGATCGGCAGCAGAAGCGCAAGAGGCTTAGCAGGTCAGCAATCCCAGGCCATTGCAGCCCAGGCAGCAATCACCGGCTGCAATGTCCGGTGCCGTACGCACAATCATCTACGACTATAAAAAAAGGAATGTGCAGCTAACTGTGCCAGCAGTCACTCTCGGCGGGTAGGTAAAACTATTCAGAGAAGAATGCCACCCGTGACAGCATTGCCTGATTCAGATGGCAGATAACAGCTTAGGAAAATCAGAGCCAGCACGATGGCGCTGACTTGTAGACTCTTCAGGCAGCCCCGCTTTACCGAGACGCGGCTCAAGAACCTATCAGCTTTCATTCCGTAAAACTGGAGCCTATTGACCAAGCGTGTGCTGAAATATCAATCAGAATCTGTAGGTCACGCAAGCAAGGACAGCTGAAAGCGCACTGCCCCACCAACGATCCCGAAAGTTGTGTCCTACTCCTTCATGGATTAATACCCATCGAATATCGACTCACGCCAGCCTCCAACTGCGCTGCAGTACATCCAGCAACGCGTCCTGCCGCGCAGCGACTACCGTCGGTGTCCAGCCATCCGTATGCAGCACCTGACTAGTTAGCGCATATGAGCAAACGCCACTGGTACCCACGAAATACGCCGACTTCTTCCTATCGAAGTCATAGTTCAGTGCCTTGGAATTACGTGCTCGGTTGAGCGGCACCAGGTTGGCCAAGCGATGTAGCCAGAGCGCGCGCTCGTCGACATCTGGCCAGTTTTGCGCCCACTCGCTGGCTGCGTCCACCGTCTGCGGCAGGACATGCTCTATAGTCAGCACATTGGGCATGTAGTTGGCCGCTTGATCGGAAACGTAGGAGTCCAGACGCAGAATCAGATAGTTACGCCGACGTGCGGTCATTTCATAGACGTTGCCGTTCAATGCCCTGAGCATCTCGTCGCATTCTGCCGGTGTCAGTTCGATACGGTCGACTAGAACACTATTTTGGAGATCCTCCAGGACGAGGGCATAGCGCTCAATCCGCTGGTTTACGTTCTTGGCGGTGACATGCAGATAGGCCGCCAAGCGCTCCAAGCGAGTGAGGAAGTCCAGCACTACCTGGGCAGCGCCACCATAACGGGCAAGAAACGCAATCGCGACCGGCAGCCAGTCAGAGTTGTCGATCCTATTTAGCCAAGTGAACAAATCGTTGATTTTCCCAGCATCTGTGGAAGACACGTATTGTGCATTCTTTGCCACCAAGTAAGCCTCGGCATATGGAGCAACCACCTGCTCAACCAGCGCCTCGGATGAGGTCACTTTGCTCAACACATGGTCACGGAACTCCTCCAGCAGCATCCGCCTCGCTTTGAAGCGGGCGTAGATCATGCGGATATGACTGAACAGCTCACTGAAGCCATCACGCCCAGTAGCAACCTCAAGATCCTCCCAGCGATCATTGAAAGCCTCGCGCTTGTCCTCAGGTAACTTGCCGATCACTTCCGCCTTGATGATGTCTGTGGGCAGAAGATCGAGACCGCGATTGTTCAACACGGAAAAAACCCGAAACGCCGACTGCTGGCTTGGCGTGGTCACCACAACTAAAAAACAACGCATTAGCAAGAAAGAACCGAAATCGACGATGCTCGTCTCGTCGCGGGCGAACTGCGCTGCGAGGCGCTCCAGCAGCAGCCGAGCATTACCATGGATATTCCGTTGCGACTCATTCTCCAGTTGCGCCGGATCAATCCGCGCAAGACTCTCAAACTTAAGCCCTTGCACAAATTGCGTAAAGAAGACCCGGTCCCGTTCACGCAGCGCCAGGCGCGGCTTGGAATTCAGCTTCAGAGCTACGTTTCCAGGCTCGCGGATGAAGCTATAGAAAGCCGAGTGATTTTCTCCGGTCAGCAACGATGTAATCGTTGCCAGCAGGATAGTCAAAGTGGTCAAACGCTGCTGGCCGTCGATCACCTCAGCCAGAGGCTTGCCCTCGTCCTTGATCAATACAATGGAACCCAGGAAATAACTGTCCTCCGCCTCCTTCTCGAAGAAGTCGTATAGATCGTCGAACAGTTCACCCGCCTGGTCTCGTGTCCAAGCATAAGGTCGCTGATACGGGGGAATCACATAGTCGAACTCGGAACTAAAGATCTTCGCAAGCTGGTACTCGGCGCCACTGATTTTCTTGCTCATCCTGAATAACTCACTCGTCACTTCCCGCAGCCTGCAGGAACCAGATTAAAAAATCGAAACCACGCACCAAATATTTCCAGCTTTATGCAGTTCTATTTCTGGATTGTTCCGTCGCTTACGCTTAGGGGCATCATGCCCTAGTGCGGCCGTAATCCGGCGGGGTAGGAATGGCAGTTATCCCAACGCCCGCTCAGCCCACTCCAACGAACTCTGGCCGCCAGAATGGGGTGGGTATTTACCCTATCGTTATTGCGGGATATCAGTAGTACCTTACAAATCAGGTCCAGGTTTGCGCGAAACGCTCGCGGAGACTTTCAAGGGGCGCGGGCAACTGCCCGCTGCAGGTCAGACCCAGATAAGTTGCCGCACGAGTGAAGCCGACATAAAGAAACCTCTCGAACAACTCCGGCATACGCTGCGCCAGAGTATCAACATCGACGAAGAACACGGCCTCAAACTCCAACCCCTTGATATGCTCAACAGCAAACACCCGCACATTGTTCTCCCCGCCCAAGGCCTGCCCACCCAAACAAGCATCGACCTTAATGCCATAATCCTCCAGATCCTGATTGAGCAACTTGGCCAGCACTGTCACCTGCTCATCGTCGTGTACCAGCACCGCGATTGTTGGCAATGTCTTGAGCTGCCGTTCGATTGCAACAACTGCGTCCGCCAACCAGGCACTTACAACCCCAAGATCACCGGCCTGCTCCAGTAGGATCGGCGCAACATCTTCGTGCGCCATGGCATTGGGCAGCTCAGCTGTGGCTTCCTGATCACTGCCGCTTAGATTCAACAACTCACTGGCCAGATCGTTGAGCAAACGACTTTGGCGATACACGGTGTTGATAGGCCGAATATCTAAACCGTTGGCTGCCCACTGCAACTGCTCTTTGTTACGAATACCGATGCCGGTGATGCGCTGATTGAAATCACCGCAGGCAAAGAAGGAATGAGTATTGAGCGAAGTTAGGCTGTACATGGCTGCCAGCTGCAAGGAGGAAAAATCGGTGGCCTCATCCACCAACACTTGATTGCAGAAGTTGGAAGCAATAGTGGCCAAATATTCCGGCAGATTACCCTGGCGACTGAGGGTGAGTGAGCGATTTCCCAGAAGCTCGCGGGCATTGCGCAGACCGAGCAGCACCAGCGCGTCCAGCTCGAAGCTCGATAGATGCCTTACATTGATACCGTCTATGCGGTACAACGTCTGGTCGGTCTGGTACAACTTGCGAAAGGCTTTGTAGCTTGCAGCTACATCCGTTACATAACGCCGATGGGCGTTCAGGAAGCGCCGCAAGGCATTTTGCAGAGCCGCACGCTGGCCTATATCCAGTAAGGTTTCCTCATCAGGCAAACGCTCCCCCAGCCAAGCGACAATGGTGTGCGCTCGCCCGGTAGCGGATAGGCGCTTCTTCTGAAAGCGTGAACGCGCCAAGGCCACAATTGCTTTCTGATACTCCTTGAGCGCCTCCGGATTGGAGACTTTACCCGCGGAAGGAGGGGACGGCTGCGGATCCTCCTCTTCAGCATCAAAGACTTCGTCCTCATCCTGCTCATCGACAGCGCCAAGCCCCGTCAAAAAATCGACCAACAGGATGAAAAACGTCTTGTCCTTATCGTACTCAGCTTTAATCAACGCCTTTGCACTGCGATCGATCTGCTGCTTTAAACCATCAAGGGTGTTTTTGATGGCGAGTTCTATGGGTGCCAGCTCGGTATAGAGCGGTACCAGCGCCTCAGGCCTGGCTTGCGCCATGATTGAAACAAGTTTCTGTATCACCGCACCGTCAGTAGTATCGCCCAGCTTGCTCAATTGCTCGGCACCGGCCTGTAGTTGGCTGAACAGTCGCTGACGATGGAAAGCTGACACCTGCTCGTACCAGATCTGGGGTGAGATCAGCACACCATCGCTGAGCACCTCAAGATCTTGCTTGAGCACAAAAGCACCACGCCCATCCCCGGTTTGCAGCAGATTCAGCACATTACGCGCCAGCGCGCGACGACGGTTTTCCCAGGTCAGAATTCGCTCATCCGATGCAGGTACATCCTCTCGACTGAATGCTTCCTTGAGGTAGTGTTTCAGCAGTTCTGTAGGAGTGAACATCACCCAGCTATGGACGTGTGTCTTGCCGGCAGCATCATCCACTGCCAGACGTTTCTCTCGCTCGTCCAGAAACTCAATTTCGAGCTTTTGGCTCAGCCGCTTGATCAGGGTAGTGGTTTTACCAGTGCCCGGCGGTCCCATGATCATCAATTGGCTGTCGAGAGGTAGTCGGAAAATCTCGTCTTGAAACTTGTCGAGGATCGGCTGATCGCGCAGCGCCATGGATTGACGGATACGATGCATCAGCCCTTGATGGATATGCTGCTCTGTAGCTCCAGCCTCCAGCATTGCATCAAAGTCATCCGCCGCCTCCGCGTCCAATGCACGCAACAAGGCCCGAAGCGAATCGATGGTGCAGGCATTCAATTCCTCATGATCGAAGCGAGTATCCAGCGCATCCCAACCCAACTCATCCAGCTTAGGCTTGAAAAACGCGGACTCAATTACTGTGTACTCATGGCCGTTGACCTCCAGCGCATCGCCCACCGGCAAAGATGCCAGCCGGCCCTTAGCGGAGTGGTAACTGGCTAGCTGCGCATCGTTTTGAAGAGATACCTGGAACTTACGCGTCACGTAAAGCAGCTGTTGATCGCCCTGCTCATCTTCCAGTAGCAATCTGGCGATAGCCGGCTCCCTGATCAACGAGGCATAACCGTCCTGGTTCTCGCGGTTGATAGTCGCAAGGGTTCGTGACGCACCTGTATCAGTGAATGTGTTGGCGTTGGCAAAGGCGCCAGCATCGATACCATGCACCGCTCTCTGTTTTTGCTGAGCCAGTTCGACAATATGTGTGAAGGTGTCCAACGTTTCTTGGGCCAGCTCTACCAGATGTTGATCCCGTTTCATTAGTGCAGCACTCCCTGTTCTGTTTGTCCAAAGCTTCCAACACTACATTCTGGGTAGGGTAAATAACTGGTTTGTGTTGGCCATAACTCTGAAAATAACTATCCAGCCCCTCCAGCTGTGAACTCACCAAGGAAGTAATCGGAAAGCTTCTCCGCCACCTTCGCGATGTTTATCGCCTCGGCCGTAATTCCCTAGACTCTTTATATTGAACAAATCGGCGCTAGCGCCATGATGGCACAACCAGTGGCACCAGTAGACACGATGGTTGAACTGGCTACAAGGTGATGACTCCGCCGATATTGCTGGCTATCGCAAACAGGCACAAATGTGTAGCTACCTCGTGCGCGAGACGAGTCCGTGGGCTATTTGTGCATAGCCCGACGCTGAGTCGGACCGGCGATCCTCTCGTCCTGTTCTGTAGCCTCAAACGAAAAAAGGCACTTAGCGAATAATCGCAAGCGCCTTTTTTTGGCCAATTTCAGAAAGTATTGACACCAGATCTATGGTGGCAGGACCGCAGGTTTGAATGCCACAGTGCCTACACAGCTATCGCCTCAACCTGAGCAAGAACACGGCTTGCTGAGCCAACGTGCACCGCCCGCACCAGGAATTACTAGTCGTATCTGACCACGCAGTTTCGCCCCTGCTTTTTGGCTGAGTTTTCCGCTTCGTTGGCTTTCCTCCGAACTTCATCGGCAGAGAAGTTGCCCGGATGGGTGCTACATGTACCAACAGAGAGCGTGATGTTTACTTGAGTACCATCGACGTCAAATCGGTATGCTGCCGCTTCCTCAAGCAACCTTCGAGCAAAGGCTTCGGTCTCCAACGCTCCGGTGTTGCCAAGCACTATCATGAACTCGTCCCCACCCACGCTGTAGGCATACCCTCGCGTTTGGACCAGATCCTTGATGAAAATCATGAAAGGCTTGAGCACATGGAGATCCACCATCGTTTCTGTGTGCTTGGTATTCAGGTCTTTGAAATGATCGATGTCGAAGAACACTAGTCCTACCGGCCTGCCAGACCTTGCCAATTCTTGGAAATCCTGAGGAAGTTGTGCTTCAGCCCTTAGAATTCCGAATTTTCCGTAAATTACCGTCCCTTGAGCGAGAAACTTTGTGGCATCCAGCAAGTGATTGATGGATCTCACCAACGCTTTGTGCTCACTATATTCCCGCACCTCGGGCAAAGCTTCGAGATCCAAGCGCTCAGGGAACTTCAGTTTCGCTGCATTCAATAGTTTATTGAACTGCGCCAAGAGAGCGTTCTCGGCAAAGTAGCTATCGTGCCCTTTTGCTCGCTCGGCGAGGTTTTCTATACTCTCTCTCAGATTGAAATTACTCACGTATACCCCTGAACATCTGCGAATAGCACGGCCAAATCGGCGACGCCACTATCTTGCCATCACCCTGTCCAACGCACGACTAGGCATCCTAGGAAATTTCCCGCAACCCGCGTCGACTTCCATGAACTGGTTCAAGATGCTTCCAAACGCTAGTCTTCGCGCTCCGCTGCAACCCGGCAGATGGTTTACCAAAGGAATTCGCCGGGAGCCTGAAACCATGGAGCCTCGTCATGAAAAAAGACACCCGAAGCCTGCCTGATCGAACACCGTCTCACGAAACCGAATCGAAAGAGCCGGCTGTGCTTGCCCAGCCTCAGGAGTACGTGAGAAAGCCGCGTCGCACCCTGCCGTTCAACGAGATTTTCTCCGTGCGCACTGACGTGGACACGGCCACTCTGCTGACCCATGCCTGCGAAACCCTGGCGGCGCTCAACATGGTGACAGCCAACATTGCCGATGATTTCACGGGTTCTCAACGCAGCCGGTTGCTGGCGATCCGGCAGCTGTCGATCATGACCGAAATGCTGGTCAATCGTGCCGTGGAGAACCTTGATCCGGTGAATCTGGTGCCCCGTACGGCGGCGCCTGTCGTGCACTGAAAACGACCGTTCGTCGATGACGCAAGTCGTTCATCGACATGAACTTTTCTTCACCCCGGCGGCGGTGTTGGCCGTGTACATTGGCCTCGCTCATTCAAGAAACTACGGTTCGCCCGCGCTCCTGCGGGCTTTTTTTCGCCCGCAATTTGGCGGCGATTTGTATTTTCCCGCCCACCGGGCAATTCTGGTGATCAATCCCGAGACCCGGAGCACCCGATGCCGCTGCTGACCCTCCCCTGTCAACGCCTGACGCTCGCGGTACTCGACCCGGATCAAGCGCCTCTGGAAAGCGATTTCTATCAACGCAACCTGCGCCATCTCGCACCGTGGTCACCGATTCGCACCACCGACTATTTCTCCACCGAACAGATCCGCCGACGCCTGGAGATACAAGCCAGCGCCTTCGAGGCCGGACTGGCGGTGCATATGGCGCTGCTGACTCCGGGCGGCGAGCAGATGATCGGAGCCTGCAATTTCAGCGGGATCATCCGCGGTGCGTTTCAGGCGTGTTATCTGGGTTATCACATCGACGAGGCGCATCAGGGCAAGGGCTTGATGCAGGAAGCGCTGGAGGCGGCCATCGCCTACATGTTCGACACCCAGAATCTGCACCGGATCATGGCCAACTACATTCCCGGCAATGAACGCAGCGCACGGTTGTTGGAGCGCCTCGGGTTCGAGCGTGAAGGCTATGCGAAGGCGTACCTGAACATTGCCGGGCGCTGGCAGGATCATGTGCTGACGGCGCGGGTCAATCCGCGTTTTGAAACGCCGGAGCAACGCTGGTCACGACCGCTGTCCTGACGTTCACAAATTATTAAGGATTGGCCGCGTAAGCTCGGGTTTCCGCTCACTTCCGGTTGCCTGAACCCATGTCGCGTGCCGCCTCTTCCCTGCTTCTGCTTGCCGCCCTGCTGTTCTTTTTCGCCCTCGGCAACCATCAACTGCAAGGCTCCACCGAGGCCCGGGTTGCGGGCATTGCGATGGAAATGCACTTGGACAACGACTGGGTAACACCGCGTCTGTTTGGCGAGCCCTTTCTGGAAAAACCGCCCCTGAGCCTGTGGCTGGACGCCGGCGCCATGCGCGTTTTTGGCGTCTCACCCTGGGCGGTGCGACTGGCGTCAGCAGTGGCCGGATTGCTCAGCGTGATGCTGCTGTACGCCATGTTGCGCCGCTTCGAACGCCCGGAGGCCATCGCCTGGACGGCGGGGATTCTGCTGGCGACCATGGCCAGTTACTGGAGCAACGTGCGTGGCGTCGGCGAGGATGCGTTGCTCGCCCTCGGCGTGACCACGGCGCTGTTGGCGTTCTTTCAGGCGCAGCGAGCACCGACTCCAGGCAATTCGTTGCTGTTTGTAGCCGGGATCACCATCGCCACGCTGAGCAAAGGCGTGCTCGGTCTGGCGATGCCGGGGGTGGTGATTTTCGCTTATCTGCTGGCTGACAATCTTATGGACAAGCGCTTCAAACTGACCGAGTGGTTGCGGCCCGGTTTGTTGACAGCGCTCGGCCTGATCCCGCTGATGATCTGGCTCGCGGTGCTTTATCAGCACGGCGGCGCCCAAGCAGTCAGAGAAGTCTTGCTGACCAACAGCGTAGGACGTTTCAGCGGATCGTTCGTCGAAGCCGGCCACTACGAGCCGTTCTACTACTACCTCGCCAAGCTGCCGCAGGCGTTCTTGCCTTGGAACATTCTGGTCTATCTGGGCCTGTGGCATTTTCGCAAGGAGCTGAAAGCCAACCGTTATCTGCTGTTTTTCAGCCTGTGGATCATCGCGCAGTTCATCCTACTCACCCTGGCCTCAAGCAAACGCACGGTGTACCTGATGTCGATGACACCCGCAGCGGCAGCGATCGCGGCGGAATACGCAAACGTGCTGTTCGACAAGCTGAAGGATCACAAGAACGGTTTTGTCGGACGAATCGCCCGTCATCGTCAGACAGTGGCGGCGGGGATACTGACGGTGGTCATCGCCAGCTACCTTGGCGCCGCACAATGGGCACTGCCCAACGCCGATAAACACCTGTCGTTCCTGCCGCTGACCGAACACATTCAGGCCCTGCAGGCGAGCGGCAGTCAGGTCGCGTTGTTTCAAGCCAACGAACGGGTCGGCGGCGCCAGCGTGTTCTATACCCAGAGTGTCCTCAAAGGCCTGGACACCGATGCACAGCTTCAGGATTTCCTCAGCGCCTCACCATCGAACATCGCCGTGATCTCGGGAGACAGCGAACCCGCCGCCCCGCTGAAAGTCCACAAGACCATGATGGTCGGGCGCCAGGCGTATTACTTCGTGGGCTATTGAGCCACGACAGCACAAACGAAAAACCCGCCGGCGATGGCGGGTTTCTCATTTCAACGGCGACGCGTCAGAGAGAAACCTCAGGCTGTGCGCCGAACACCTTCCGCTCACGCTTGCTCAACACCGGCAATTCCAGGCGAGCCCGCCCGTAGAACGCCAGCGCCGTCAGCAAACACGCCAGCCACACGAAGATGCCGGCCCAGAACGTGTGAGACATGTAGTGCCAGCCCTGTAGGACTCGCGTGGTGCCGTAGACAAAACCGAGCAGCAGCGAGCCCCACAGCAACGCGCTGGAGAAGCGCCATTGATAACGACGCGCCACGAAATACAGCGCCAGCATGGTGAAGCCACCGGAAGCATGGCCACCCGGCCAGCAACGCCCTTCACCCGCTTCGTGGAACAGCTGGAAATTGTTGTACCACTCGATGTGCGGCATCTTTCCGCCGTACAGCGTGGTCTCGATCGGGCAGTAAACGCTGGTGTGCGCCTTGAGGAAATGGATCACCCCGGTGCAGACCGCAAAAGCCACCACCACAAACAGAAAGTCCCTACGGTGATCGGCGGCAAAACGCAGCACCGGCGCGACTTTGCAGCGCTCGAGAAAACCGCCCAGACGCGGATGTTTTTGCGGTTTCACCAGCGGCCAGACCAACGACAGCATGGCGCCGATCAAGGCAATTTCCGCCGTCCAGTTCGGAATGATCCGCGCCCACTTGTGGGTCAGTTTTTCGAAGAAGTGGATCTTGTCGAGCGGGAACGTCTGGCTTAGTGGATCGAACAGCAGATTGCTAAAGGCGATGTCGATACGGGTCATGTCGAACATCAGGAACACCAGCGCGGCACACAGCAGCGGGATGCCGAAGTTGTAAGCATAAAAGCGGGATTTCATTGGGTGGTCACCGTGCGCCAGTCGGAGGCTTCAATGAAGCCGAGCATCTGTGGGGCCGCCGGGCTGGCGGCGGAAACAAACAGCGATGCGCCGTACCCGAGGGTCGAGGCCGGCACCTTGAGGTCTTTTTCCAGCTGCGCCATGCATTCGCTGTGGGTCACCAGAATCAGGTTGCGCCCCGGGACTTTGTGCGCGAGCGCGTCCTGCAGCATCCGGCCCTTGCAACTGATCAGCCAGTCTTCGCCGGTCGCGGCCTTGTTGAACATGTAGCCGGCGGTCTGCACGGTGCGCATCATCGGGCTGTTGTAGACGTCGGCCTTGTCCAGACCCAACTGCTCGAACTGCGCGCCGACGCTCACCGCGACACTGCGCGAGCGATCGGTGATGCCATCGTGACCGCTCAGGCACGCCGCTTTCGAGTGGTCGCAGCGCTCGACGTGGCGCACCAGCACGATGATTTCGCCTTTGTTCCAGCCCTCCTTCAGCGCCTGCGCTCCGGCCACATTGCCGTGGGCAAGGTCCGGCACCGCCGCCGGGGCCAGCAGCCAGAGGGTCAGCGGAATCACCAGCGCCGACGCCGCCAATACCACCCAGGTGTTTCGAAAACGGGCCAGACCGCTCAGATCAATCGAGCGCTTGACGCCGAACAGACTCAGTCGCAATTCCACAAAAAGCCGCCATCACTTGTCATTCGATGCGGCGAGGGTAGAGAGGACGCTGTGGGCAGGCAGTGAAACCTATGTGAAAAAAATCTTCGGATCCATTGTTACAAATTCCGTAGGACAAAATCCTTTCAGCTCTCGGATTTGCGGCCGATACAGTCCTGCTAACACCCTTGCTGGCTCAAAAAAACAACAATCTTCCAGCCTGACCGACGATCAAGACGCACAACGTTTTCTGGAGGATTTGTGATGAATAGCTGGTTCGGCAACATCAGCGTTAACCTGAAACTGGGGCTCGGATTCGGCCTCGTCCTGGCCCTGACCTGCATCCTGGCACTCACCGGCTGGACCAGCCTGGGCGGCCTGATTGACCGCAGCAACTGGATGAGCGATATCACCCAGCTCAACGCTGGCCTGACCAAACTGCGCGTGGTGCGCCTGCAATACATGCTGACGAATGGCGATGAAACCGCCGCGCAGAACGTGCAGACCACCCTCGACGGTTTCGCCGCACAACAGCAGAAATTGATCAGCAGCTTCAAGAGTCCGGAAAACGTCAAGCTGCTCAAGGAGCAGGCGGCGACCATCGCCGAATACCAGACGTCCCTGAACAAAATGCGTAACGCCTACCGCACCGGCAACACGGCGCGCGACTCGATGGCCTCCAGTGCCGCGACGGCTTACGGCCTGATCGAAGCGCTGAGCAACCGCGTCCAGCAAATGCCGCTGAGCGATGAGCGTTTCGAGCAGTTCCAGGCTGTCACCGCCGCCAAGGAAGCGTTCATCCTGGCGCGCTACGAAGTGCGCGGCTACACCGCCACCGCCAACGCCGAGACCGAGCAGAAAGCCGTCGGCCAACTGGACGTGGCCATTGCCAGCCTCAAGCCACTGAACGTGCATTTCGCCAGTTCGCAGCAGGACGCCCTGCGTCAGCTGGAAACCGCACTGACCAACTACCGCAGCGCGTTGCAGGCCTTCAAGAACGCCAACACCGATGCGGTGCAGGCGCGCAAGGAAATGACCGATCAGGGCGCGACCATCGTGACCCTGAGCGAGCAGCTGTATCAGATCCAGCTTGACCGTCGTGACGTGGAAAGCACCCAGGCCCGCACCCTGCAACTGATCAGCACCCTGCTGGCCTTGCTGGTCGGTATCATCGCCGCGTTCATCATCACCCGTCAGATCACCCGTCCGCTGCAGGAAACCATGGCCGTGGTCGACCGCATCGCCAGCGGCGACCTGAGCCACAACGTGATCGTCACCCGCCGCGACGAACTCGGCGTGCTGCAACAAGGCATCGCGCGCATGGGCGTGACCCTGCGCGACCTGATCAGCGGCATCCGCGACGGCGTCACCCAGATCGCCAGCGCCGCCGAAGAACTGTCGGCCGTCACCGAACAGACCAGCGCCGGCGTGAACAGCCAGAAGGTCGAGACCGATCAGGTCGCCACCGCGATGCACGAGATGACCGCCACCGTGCAGGAAGTCGCGCGCAACGCCGAAGAAGCCTCGCAAGCCGCAGCCGCCGCTGACGGCGAAGCCCGCGAAGGCGACAAGGTCGTGAACGAAGCCATCGCCCAGATCGAGCGTCTGGCCAGCGAAGTGGTGCGTTCCACCGAAGCCATGAGCGTGCTGCAACAGGAAAGCGACAAGATCGGCAGCGTCATGGACGTGATCAAGGCCGTCGCCGAACAGACCAACCTGCTGGCCCTCAACGCCGCCATCGAAGCCGCCCGTGCCGGTGAGGCCGGTCGTGGTTTTGCCGTGGTCGCCGACGAAGTCCGTGGTCTGGCCCAGCGCACGCAGAAATCCACCGAGGAAATCGAAGGTCTGGTGGCCGGTCTGCAGAACGGCACTCAGCAAGTCTCGGCCGTGATGAACAACAGCCGCGCCCTGACCGACAGCAGCGTCGCCCTGACCCGCAAGGCCGGCGACTCCCTGGAAAACATCACCCGCACGGTGTCGAACATCCAGTCGATGAACCAGCAGATCGCCGCAGCCGCCGAACAGCAAAGCGCCGTGGCCGAAGAAATCAGCCGCAGCATCATCAACGTCCGCGACGTGTCGGAACAGACCGCTGCGGCGAGTGATGAGACGGCCAAGTCCAGCGTTGAACTGGCGCGATTGGGTGGGCAGTTGCAGCAGATGGTGAGTCATTTCCGCGTGTAAACCCTGCACACGAAAGCCGATGTACAAAGAAGGGCAGCTGAAAAGCTGCCCTTCTTTTTTGTCCTTAAATTGCCAACTTCAGGAAGTAGATGACGCGTTCTGAAACGTAATTACACACGGTTGGCGATGGGTGTTTAAGGACACTCGGTGATACGTCCCGAAGCCCACAAAACCTTGCGCCGTTGCCTACGGCTACGCCAGAATCCGCCGGCTTGTGCGCCTTGGGCTGGCTGCGTAATTTGATTGCGTCACTGATTTCCAGTGATCGAGCTTAGCGGCTCGGGTAGTCGCTTTACGGTTGCACATGTCGAATCCAGTCAGGCACTCGCCTGCACTTGATGGTGGCTGTGCGCATGGCACCTTCGGGTGCGCCGGGTTTAAGGTGACTACCGGTCCGCTAACTTGCGCACAGCTGCCACCCTTTTGCTTAGCGGCGAAAAGGTGCGGCCTCAACCAAGAGGTTAGTCACCATGTTCAAGGTAACGCCAAACCCACCGCTCACCGACCCCACAATCATCCCGGATCCGGCATCCCCGTACGAATGCCCCGGCTCGAAACGCTTCAACGAAGCCGCCGAACGCGCCCTCGATTATCACCTGGGCCCACTCAGCGCCCACATCATGGCCGCGCCCTACAAACCCAACACCCTCTATCAGGCTCACCCCGAAGCCGACACCGAATCCCTGCTGGTAGACGCCAGCGAATCCCTCGGCTCCGCCACCGTCATGCTCAACAATCATGTTGCGCTGGTCGAGGGCAGCCACCGCAAGACCCTGCAAGGCATCGCCCAGATCGTGATGATCGCCGAAATGGCCGTTAACCGTGCGCTGGACAAGGTCGTGCCGACTGATTGATGCGGGAGGTGGCGAGTGCGGTGTGCTCGCCATTTTTTTGCTAAACCGAAAACCATCCCTCCCTCTCCACAGCGTGGTGAGGGAAGGAAATGCAGCTAAGTCAAATCACTCACCGCGTCCCCCGCTGCCGCAACGCCGAAGGCATGAAATACGAATCCTCCGGCACCGGTTGCGAGAAGTCGACGGTGGACGCCTCTTCGTTATCCAGGTTCTGCACGTAGTAACGCCGCGCCTGCAAGTCGTGGAATACGTCCAGTGCGCTCCAGGTGGTGGGCAGGTCGTAGAAGTTTTTCAGGTAGGCCATCGACACGCGCCACAGCTCCCCTCGCCCGTCGTATTGGTCCACAAGTGCGGCGCCCCAGCTGTCTTCGTCGAGGAACAGCACGCGTTTGGAATAGATATGCCGTGAGCCTGGCTTGAGTGTGCCTTCGACCACCCAGACCCGGTGCAACTCGTAGCGGGTGTATTGCGGGTTGAGGTGGCCGGGGGTGAGCAGTTGGGCGTATTTCACGTCGGGGCTGCCGACTTTGTAGTTGTTGTAGGGGATGTAGATTTCCTGCTTGCCCTTGAGCTTCCAGTCGAAGCGGTCCGGCGAGCCGTTGAACAGGTCGGTGTCGTCTGCGGTGCGCAGGCCATCGGAGGAGGCGATCGGCGTGTCGTATGCGAGGTTCGGCGCACGGCGCACGCGGCGTTGGCCGGCGTCGTAGATCCAAGCCTGGCGGGCGTCCTTGAGCTGGTCCAGTGTCTCGTGCACCAACGCTGCACCACCGGCGAGGCGGGCCGGGCTTTTCACGAAGGCGAGGTAGTAGAACAGGATGTTTTTCAGGTCGACGAACTGACCGCCCGGGCGGTAGTAGTTGAAGAAGCCTTCCTGCTGCGAGGTCACCAGCGCGAAGCTGCCGTTGCGCTGCACGGGTGCTTCGGAGGCGCGACGGACCACGTAGATGCCGCGATAGCGGGTGATGTGATTCCACAGCACTTCGACGCCATCCTTGGGCACCGGGAACGGCACGCCGCCATAGGCATCGGCGAACCCGCTGCCACCCTCCAGCAGTTTGGCCGAGGTCGCATTTTTCAGGGTGTTGTCATACAGCCACTGCGGCGCCGAGCCGGATCGGCGCGAGGGATAGACCGGCATCTGGAAGGTGTCGGGGTAGCTGGTGAACAGGGCGATCTGGCCGGGGCTGAGATGCGCTTTGTACTGGTCGAGATTGGCCTTGGTGATGGTGAACAGCGGTTTGTCCGCCGCGTACGGATCCGGGTGATGCTGGCCGGGTTTGTAGCCGGCCGGTGCCTGGGTGATGCCGCCGGTCCAGGCCGGAATGGTGCCGGCCGCATTGCCGGCGCGCTCGGCGCCCATGGGGGTGAGCGAGGTTTTCAGTTGTTCGGCTTGCTGGGGCGAGATGGCGGCCAGTGTACTGCCGGCGGTGAGGCTCAAGAGCAACGCCAGTGTGGTCTTGGTCAGTCGTGATGCAGGAAACATGTTCGTTCTCCGAAAATAAAACCAGGTCTGCATAGCCAGCAAATCCCCTGTGGGAGCCAGCCTGCTGGCGATGGCGGTGAGTCAGGCAACACAACGTCTGGATGTGCCGTCCTCATCGCGAGCAGGCTCGCTCCCACAGGGGGGCACCGGTGTTCTGGATATCAAAGGAAATACTTGAGGTTGAAACCGACGTTGTCGCGGTCGCGAATGCCGTTGTTCTGCCCACCGCCGTAGAACTCGGTGTACTGCAACTCGGCTTCGAGCCTGTTCTGGTAGTTGGCCTTGATCCCCAGCGTGTAGGCCTTGCGGCCCTCGATGGTGTTGCCGGCCTGGTAGCTGTTGCCCTTGAAGTCGTCCTTGTAGACGACGTAAGGCGAGACGTTGACCCCGGCGTACACGTCGTTCCAGGTGCCGTTGAACATCACCGTGTAGCTGTAGGAATCGCGATTGACCTGATCGTCGCGATCGCCACCGGACACATACGAAGTGTTGCCGGTACCGGCGTAGTAGCGGTTGCTGCCGTCGTAAGCGGTGTATTGCAGGCTGCTGCCGCGCAGGTGCTCGGAGGCCAGTTCGAAGATGCCGAACATCGAGTCGAACGACAGCGTCGGGCCGAAGTTGTAGATGCTGCCCAGCGAAGTGTTGAACGCTTCCACCCGCTCGGCGTTGTTGATCTGGCTGTCGAGGGTGACCATTTGCCCGCCGACGTTGATGGTCTTGCCGGACACCGCTGCGGCAGCGCCGTTGGCCAGATCGCCGATCAAATCGTTGGTGGCCGCGACGCCGATGGGCAGGTTCGGTCGGTAGGCCACTTCACCGAACACCGAAGCCTCGCCCAGCGTGGTGTTGAAGCTGAAACCGTACATGCGGATGTCTTCGGCATAACGCCGATGGGCCTGGATGTTGCCCATCACATCGGCAGTCGCCAGCCCGTTGGCGAGGGCCCCGGCCTGACTGCCGGCAACGCTGGAGAGCATGTTGGTCAGGGCATTCATGTCGATGCCGTTGTAACCGCCCAGGTCGGCAGCGATGGTCGGCTCCTTGGCGTGGTAATTGACCATGTACAGGCCGAACTCGGTGCTGTTGAGTTCTTCGGCGATGTAGCGGAAGGCGAAGCCGAACTGGCCGTCATTGCGCGCGTTGTAGTCCTTGCCGATCGACGCCACTTTCAGTGTGTTGCCATAGGCCGGAGTCACGCCGTTGGCGTACAGGCCGGTGGACTTCAGCGCCGGGCCGAGCAACGGATTGTTGCCCAGCGCGCTGTACAGACCGATGACATTGCCGAACCCCGGCACCGGCGTATCAAGCGCGGTGCCGCTGAAGTTGTTGTAGGCGGTGTTGCCGCCGTCGGCAAACAGGTCGGTCTGCGAGTAGAACGTGCCGACCGGATCGATGCGGGTTTCTTTCCAGTTGGTCTGGTAGAAACTCTCCATCGTCAGGCTGTCGGTCAGGCCGATGTTGAAGCTGACCGCCTCCACTGGCATCAGCACTTCCTTGACCTCGGCGCCGGGCAAGCGATATTTCGCGGCGTCCACCGGGTTGGTGGTGTTGACCCCGCCGCGATAGAAAATCCCCTCGCCCCAGTTGAACACCTGCCGCCCCACTCGCGCGGTGACCGGCATTGATGCGACGTCCCAGGTGCCATGAACGTAGGCGTCGAGCATCTCGATCCGGCTGCCGGCGATGTCGCGGGTCTGGCCGGTGAAACGGTCCTCCTGGGGATAACTCTGGCTCGGCTGCGACGGGCTGTTGTTGTGGTAGTAGTCGTTGCGCTTGTCCATCAACTGGGTGTCGTAGAACGCGGTGCCGCGCAGGAACATCCCGTAGTTCTGGTAGTTGGCTTCCAGCTCCGAAGTGATCTTGTACACCTCGGAAACCAGCCCGGTGTCGAAGTTGCGATTGCCGTCGTTGGTGTTGACGTCATCGTTGGTCTTGTCCCGGCCCTGGACCCGCCACAAGCGGCCATAGGACAAGGTCGTGTCGAGCGAGCCGGTGACCTGATTGTCCAGCACGCTGAACTCGGCGGCCTGCACCGCATCAACTGCGCAGAGTTGCAGCAGCCCTGCCAAACCGACACCGGGGAGCGCTACGCCAGACAGGCGCAATCGAGTGTTGATCATCTGTTCCTCCTTCCCTGTTCTTATTGTTGTGTGTTGCCGCGATGCTTATGGCGCCAGCCCCGCACGGACAAAAATCCGGCTGTGGGCGCCGAAATGGCCGAGCAGCCGGAGCAGTTGCTGATTGAGCTCCGGGTGCTCGAAGGTCTCGCGCTGCAACTGATTGCCCGCGCTGAAATCGCTGGTGACCGGCGCCGTTTCCAGCCACTGGCCGATGGCTTCATCGAAGGCAGCGGAGTCGTCGACCGACTCAGCACTCACCACTTCCCGCAGGTAGTCCACGGAGTACGGCGGGTAACGCGCGTCCCCGGCGGCATCGGCGTAAGCGTCGAGCATCGGATGCAACTGACCGGCACGCAGCACGCGGCGCAGCCAGGTCGACTGGTATTTCTCGACTTCCATGTGGCGGGTCGCGACCCGTTCGATGGACGCCTGTTTGTCCTCCGCAAAACCGGCCAGCGCCTTGCCCTCCAGCAGCAGAAGGCTCGGCAGTTCGACGCCCGGCAACGGCTTGGCGTGATACGGCTGGGTCAGGTCCTGAACGTGGTGCAGGCCCCAGCCGAGAAAGCGATAACCCCAGTAAGAATGGCCGGTGGCAAACGCCAGTCGCGCCAGCCCCATGTACTGATACGCACGCCAGTCCGGCCAGCTGCGTTCGAGGAATTCGGCGGCCGCGTACACCACCGGGCTTTCATGGAAAAAGCCCATGTGGAACGGCGCCTGGGAGCTGTACTGGAAGCGCGCATCGCCAAACGGCTGCGGGCCGAAGCCATACAGCGCGGCGACTTCGCCGGGGTTGTCGCTGAACAGGTTGATGTCGTGGCCGTAATCCGGCTCGTCGGCAGCGCTCGCCAGTACGGCCAGAGGCGCGACTTTTTCGTGGTCGCTCACACGAATGAAACGCTGGCGATTCCACGGCGACAGCGTCTGCTCGACCATGACCTGATCGGCCTGCAGATGCTCGCGCTCGGGCAGGTCTTTGCCCGGCAACGGCTGGATGACCATCGCCAGAAAAATCTGCGGATTGATCCGCAGCGCGGTGAGAAAGTCGTGGCGCAGATTGTCGCTCGGCGCGGCGGGCAACTTGAGGTTGTCGGGGCGCGGCGGGTACTGCTTGAAATGCTCGCGGGCGAAGCGCTCCTGCTCATCGAGCAACGCGACGATGGTCGGATATTGCTCGGAGAGAAACTGCTCCAGCGGCTCAACTTCGACGGGCGACGCATCGCGCAACGCCGGCAGATCCTGCAACGCCAGGTAGCTGCCCACCGTATGGTTCGACCAGCCCCACGCCGTGGGGGCCATTGCGCAAAGCAGCAGGAGGGAGATCAGCTTCATTGCTTCTGGTTCTTGTTATGTGTGCCGAGGGGATCGAGCCTAACAATCGACCCCGCCTCTGACACTGTCCGATCTCACCAGAAAAGTTCTCCGATAGCGCCACGTGCGATGTTCTTTCACGCCGGGTAACCGGTGATCTTGCGGATGCTCTGGTACAACGGTTTGAGCTGCCGATACATGCGCAGATAGACGTCCTTGTACAGTCGCTCATAGACCTGCTGCGCCTCGGGTTGCGGCTGAAACACCGCACCAACCCGGGTCATCGCCGCTATCGCCGTGGGGAAATCCGCGTGCAGCCCGAGCCCCACCGCGCAGCAAATCGCCGCGCCCAGACCGGACGCTTCATAGACGTGCGGACGCTCCGCCGGCAGGCCGAAAATGTTCGCCGTGAGTTGCATCGCCGCATCACTTTGCGAGCCACCGCCAGCGACTCGCAAACGGGTGACGGAGATCTTCGAGCGCTTCTCGATTTTCTCCATGCCCTGGCGCAAGGCGTAGGCCAGGCCTTCAAGAATTGCTCGGTAAATGTGCGCACGGGTGTGCACGTCGCCGAAGCCGATCATTGCGCCTTTGGCTTCGACACCCGGCTCGCGAATCCCCGGTGACCAGTACGGTTGCAACGTCAATCCCATCGAGCCCGGCGGCACCGCCTCGACCAATGCATCGAACAGTTGCTCGGGCTCGATGCCCTGCTCTTTGGCCTGCTGCATTTCCCGCAGGCCGAACTCGTTCTTGAACCAGCTGACCATCCAGTAGCCGCGATAAATCATCACCTCGCAGTTGTACTGATCCGGCACCGCCGACGGGTACGGCGGAATCAACGGGACGATTTCCAGATAGCGCGAACGGGTGCTGGTGATGGTCGCGGTGGTGCCGTAGGACAGGCACACCGTGCCCAAATCGACGACGCCGGAGCCGAGCACTTCACAAGCCTTGTCGGCCCCCGCCGCAATCAGCGGAACGCCTTCGGGAATGCCGGTGTGAAGACTCGCTTCTGCGCTGATGTGGCCGAGGGTTTCACCGGGTTTGTGCAAGGTCGGCAGTTGCTCGGGACGCACCGCCAGCGCCTGCCATTTCCAGTCACGGGTTGCGGCCCAGCGCAGGCGCTTGAAGTCGAACGGCAAGTAACCGACGCAACAGCCCACCGAGTCGACGAAACGTCCGCACAGGCGATGCGTGAGAAACCCCGAGAGCAGCAAAAACTTGTCGGTCGCCGCCCACACTTCGGGTTGATGGCGGGCAATCCAGTTGGCCTCGGCCTGGGCGCGAAAGTAATCCACCGTAGCCTGCGCGCCGGCCAGTTTGAACAGCCAGCCCCACGGCCCCTTGATCCCGCCTTCGACTTGGCTCTGGCGCTGATCGAGCCAGAGAATCGCCGGGCGCAACGGTTTGCCCTGGGCATCGACGTTGATCACCGTGCCGCGCTGCGTCGTGAGAGAAACCCCGGCGATCTGCGAACGATCAATGCCGGTTTGCGCCCACACCTGCTGGCAGGCCTCACCCAGTTTGGCCCAGTAATATTCGGGATCCTGCTCGGCCCAGCCCGGTTGCGTCGAGTAATAGGCCTGCAATTCAACCTTGCCCTTGCCGAGCAGATTGCCCTGCAAATCGAAGAGCAGCGCGCGCACGCTCTGGGTGCCATTGTCGATGGCCAGCAGGTAATGCTTGTTCGGGTGGTTGTCCATGGAGCTCTCTTCGAGGGGCATCACTGCGCGATTTCCGGCAGGCCGTGATGGCGTTGCCATAACGCCTGATAGCGTTGCTGTTCCTGTTGCCAGTGTTCGTCGTCCCAGCCCAGTCGCGGCTGACAGAGTCGGCGAATGGCCGGGAAATAATCCGCGCCGCCACAGGGCAGCAACAGGCCGAGGCGGGTTCGGCGCAGCAGCAGGTCATCCAGGTGCAGGACCATTTCCGACTCGCAGGCGAAAGCCAGTTCCGCCCACAAGGTGTCGGTGGCGCCGACGGTGTCGAGGCCCAGTTCGGCGAGCAATTGCGCCAGCCTCGGTAGGTCCCGGCCATGTCGCCCGGCCAGACGTCGCCACTGGCCGGGGCTGAGACTGGGAATCGCCAGTGGCGGTACCGTCGCGAACACCGGCGCGGCATCATCGTCGAAAGAGCGACCGAGCATGTCGGCGCAGGCCTTGAGCACTTCGATGGCTTGCGGGCGAAACGTCGTGAGCTTGCCGCCGGCCAAGGTGACGCAACCCGGCTCCTGCCACAGCACATGTTCACGGGTTTCGTTCGACGGTTTGTCCTGATGCTCACCTGCCGTGCTGCCCACCACAGGGCGCACGCCGGACCAGGTTGAAAGCACGTCGGTTGCTGTCACTTCAGCGCCGGGAAACTGCTGTCGGCAGGCGGCCAGCAGATAGTCGAGTTCTTCGGTGCTGATGCTCGCGCTCTGGTCCAGATTCTCGCGGTGATCAAGGTCCGTGGTGCCGACCACCGTGGCGCCTTCCCAAGGGAAAACGAACACTGGTCTCCGATCCTGCTCGTGCATAAACGTGAAGGCCTGCGCCACTGGCAAGCGCCAGCCCGGCAGCAGCAAATGACTGCCACGCAACGGGCGCAACTGACGCGGCGCCTCGGATGGACGCAAGCGTTCAGCCCAGGCGCCGGTGGCCACCGCTAGCACACCACAACGCAATTGAATTGAAGCGCCGGCTTCGCAGTCTTCGACCTGAACCCCGCACACCCGCCCGTTTTCCCGCAGCAGATGTTCGACGCGTACACCGTTGAGCACCACCGCACCGTCCGCCCGCGCTTCGCTCAACACGCGCATCACCAGCCGCGCGTCATCAGTCAGCGCATCGACAAAACAGGTGCCGCCCAGCAGGTCATTTTCTTTCACGCCCGGCGCCAGATAACGCAGTTGCTGCGCATCATGGAAACGATGATCGCGGCGCCCGGCCAATGCGTCATAGATCGACAGCAGACCACCCAACACTCGCGGCCCGGGAAAGCCGCCGCGATAGTGCGGCATCATGAAACTCATCGGTTCCACCAGCCCCGGCGCTTCGTCGAGCAGACGCTGGCGTTCGCGCACTGAATCTCGGGTCAGGCGCCACTGGCCCTTGGCGATGTAGCGCAAACCGCCATGGACCATTTTCGAAGACCGACTGGAGGTGCCCCAGGCGAAATCACGCTGTTCCAGCAGCAGGCAACGCCAGCCACGGCGCGCGGCTTCACGCAGGATGCCGGCGCCGCTGATACCGCCGCCGATGACGATCAGATCCCAGGTTTCACCCGCCAGCGTCGGCAGGACTTGCTGGCGCCATTCGGCGTTCCAGTCCGCGCTCATCGCCGTCACTCCTGCAACAGCGTGCCGGGGTTCAGGCGCCCGGCCGGGTCGAAGTGCCGGCTCAGCGCCTGCAAGGTGTCCATCGCCAGCTCGCCCTTTTCGCGCGGCAGGTACGGCGCATGATCCTTGCCCACACCGTGCTGGTGGCTGATGGTGCCGTGGTTGTCGACGACGGTTTGACTGGCCGCGTGTTTGAGGGCCTTCCAGCGGGCCAGTGTCGCGGGATAGTCCGCCGCCGGGCGAAACACGTAAGTGGTGTAGATGCTCGAGCCTTCGCCGTAGACGTGGGACAGATGGGTGAACACGTGCACTCGCTCCCCCTCCGCCGCCAACGCATCGCGCAGGCTGTTTTCGATCCGGTTGAGCAGGTTGTCGACGTTGCTCCAGTCGGTGGCTGTTTCGAGGGTGTCGACCACGTAACCGGCGTTCCACAGGTTCTCCCGCAGATACGGAAAACGAAAGCGGTTCTGCGCCCACTTCTTGCCCAGCAGCGTGCCGGTGAACACACCGCCGAACGCTTTCAGATGCTGACGGGCCTGGCTCAGGGACAGCGCATTCTGCTTGCGATTGCCGGTCACGCCGAAGGTCAGCAGGCACTTGCCCTGCCCCGCACCGCGCAGGTTCAAGTATTTTTCCAGCCAGGCGATCTGTTGTGGATGGCCGGCCAGCGCCAGTTGGGTTTCGGTTTCCACCGCGTTGGATAAGCGCAGCATCGACAGCGGTACCCGCGCTTGCGCCAGTTGCTGAATGGCTTGCAGCGCCTTGCTCCAGCTGGGCAGAAACACACCGTAGAAACGCTCATCGGCCGGCAGCGCGCTGACCCGCACCTTGACCTCGGAAATGATCCCGAAACGCCCCTCGCAACCCAGTACCACTTCGCGCAGATCAGGGCCGGCCGCCGAGGCCGGGAAGGTTGGAATTTGCAGCGGCCCGGCAAAGGTTTCCAGGGTTCCGCCGGCGAACAGTTGCTCAATCCGCCCATAGCGCAGCGACTGCTGACCGCTGGAACGACTGGCCACCCAACCGCCCAGCGTCGACAGCTCCCACGACTGCGGAAAATGCCCCAGCGTGTAGCCACGGGCGCGCAATTGGCTTTCCACCTGCGGGCCGCTGGCGCCGGGGCCGAAAGTCGCCAGCAGGCTTTGTTCGTCGAGGTCGATCAGGCGGCTCATCCGCGCCAGGGACACCGTCACCACGGGCCGCGCAGAGTCTGGCGGGTTGATGTGCCCGGCCACCGACGTGCCGCCGCCGTAGGGGATCAGGCACAGGTCCTGCGCCTGGGCGAGCGCCAGCAATTGGCGGATGTGTTCGGCGGTTTCCGGGAACGCCACGGCGTCGGGGTAATTGCCCAGCGCGCCTTCGCGCAACGCCAGCCAGTCCGGCAGGCTCTGGCCTCGAGCATGCAGCAGACGGTCATGGGCATCGATGCTGTACAAGGCGTGTTCCGCCAGCCGCGAGACCGGCACGCGGGCCAGCGCCGCTTCGAGCGTCGCATCGGGCAGCGCGCGCCCCTTCCCCAGTCGTTCATGGAGAAAACTTGCGCCCTGGGCCGGCAGTTCGACCACCGTGGTTGCATCTCCCCAGCCGTTCCAGCGTCGCATGCGTGTGTCCTTCTGTGCAGTCTGATCAGTGAGATTTCAGGCCCTCATACTAGTCAGCCGGCCGAAAGTGTCACGGTCGCATCCGGCCAGTTCGAGTAGCCAATTGAGTCAAACGTCGCGCAAGCGTCAGCCATTTACTTTAGTCGTGGATTCAAATTACCTTTCAGGGCGCTCATCCGCCCGTGGCGGCCTCGATCAAGGGAATACGGTCATGCAATCGCTCGGCTTCACCTCCGTTCCGCCGCTGCTCAAGTACCTGCGCCATGCCGAACATCTGGGCCTGGCCATCGAGCCTGCGTTGGCGGCGGCCGGGTTGCAGGCGCAACAGCTGAGCGACAACAGCCTGCGCCTGCCGGGTGAAACCCATGAGCGGTTGCTCGATTACTTTTGCGAACACTCGGGCGATCCGCTGTTCGGCCTCAACGCCGCGAATTTTGTGCTGCCCAACTCCTGGAGCGTGCTCGGCTACATCACCATGAATTGCGCGACACTGGGCGACGCCATGAGCCGGATCATGCCGTTCGAAAAACTGGTGGGCGACATGGGCGTAAGCCGCACCGAGGTGCACGACAGCCACGTTCACCTGATCTGGAGCTGCCGTTTCGAGCGCCCGCGAATTCGCCGACACCTGGTGGAAAACGTGCTCGGCTCCTGGCTGCAATACGCACGCTGGATCGCCGACACCCAACTGTCGCCGGCCGCCGTGTGGCTGGAACACTCGATCCCGGCGGACACCACGCAGGCGCAGTACGAACAGTTTTTTGAGTGCCCGGTACTGTTCGATCAGCCGTATTCCGCGCTGATCGTGCCGTTGCCGTATTTGCAGTTGCCGTTGCGCCAGGCCGATGCGCATTTGCTGCGCACCCTGGAAGAACACGCTCAGAGTTTAATGGCGACGCTGGAGGATGCGTCGCTCGAACAGCGGGTCAAAAGCATCCTGCGTCAGTTGCTCAAGGAGGGCCTGCCGCGCAAGGAACAGGTGGCCGAACATCTCGCCGTCTCGGTGCGCACCCTGCAACGCCAGCTGCATCAGGCCGGCACCTCGTATCAGCAGATCCTCGACGAACTGCGTCAGGAACTGGCCGAGCATTACCTGCTCAACAGCACTTTGCCGATTCAGGACATCGCCCAGTATCTGGGCTTCACCGAACCGCGCTCGTTTCATCGCACCTTCAAGAGCCGACGCGGCATGCCGCCCGGTGAGTTTCGGCAGACTCACCGGGTGTCAAACGACAGTTAGAGGCTGATCGCGTTGGTGAACACCAGGCGATTGCCGAACGGATCGGCGATGGTCATGTCCTGGCTGCCCCACGGCATGGCCTGGATGCCCGGGTGCGAGAACTTGTAGTTCTTGGCGACCAACTGCTGCTGAAACGCCTCCAGCTCATCGGTCTCAATCCGCAGGGCCGAACCCGGTGTTGCATCGCCGTGGTGTTCGGACAAATGCAGCACACATTCGCCGCGCGAAACCTGCAGGTACAACGGGAAACCGGGTTCGAAACGATGCTGCCAATCGATCTTGAAGCCGAGGAAGTCGACGTAGAATTCCACGGCCTTGGCTTCATCGAAAATCCGCAGGATCGGGGTGGTTTTGCCGAAGCTCATGGGTTGCTCCCTGACTGATTGGCCCCAGAGTGTAGCCGGGGTGGATGTCAGCAATTCGGCTTGGTGATGGCTTTCTTTAATTGCAATGTGCCATCACCGTGAAGCAGTCAGCAAAATTCAACGAAAGCCGTCGCGCAGATCGCCCTGGCGCGCCAGGAACCGCCCTGGTCTCTGGCCATTGGCCTGACCGTCGCGGTAACTCAAAACACCATTGATCCACACACCCTCGATGCCTTGGGCGGCACGTTGCGGGTCGTTGAAATCCGCCACGTCACGCACGGTCGCCGGGTCGAACAGCACCAGATCCGCCCAGTGCCCTTCACGAATCTCGCCCCTTTCCTTCAGACCGAAACGCGCGGCCGACAGACCGGTCATCTTGTGCACCGCGGTATGCAGCGGAAACAGCCCGACATCACGACTGAAATGTCCGAGCACCCGTGGGAAAGCGCCCCACAGACGCGGGTGCGGGAACGGGTCTTCCGGCAGGCCGTCGGAGCCGACCATCGACAGCGGATGAGCGAGGATCCGGCGCACGTCGTTCTCGTCCATCCCGTAATACACCGCACCCGCCGGTTGCAGGCGTTTGGCGGCGTCGAGCAACGACAGGTTCCATTCGGCGGCGATGTCCATCAGGTCACGACCGCCCATTTCCGGATGCGGCGTCGACCAGGTGATGGTGATGCGGTGGGCGTCGGTGACCTGCTTCAGATCCAGGGTCGAAGAACTCGCCGCATACGGATAGCAATCGCAGCCGACCGGGTGAGTTTTCGCCGCCTCTTCCAGCGAGGCGAGCAACTGCGGACTACGGCCCCAATTACCGGCGCCAGCACATTTCAGGTGGGAAATGATCACCGGTGATCGTGCGTGACGCCCGATGCGGAAGGCTTCGTCCATTGCTTCCAGCACCGGTTCGAATTCACTGCGCAGGTGCGTGGTGTACACCGCGCCGAACGCATTCAGTTCTTCGGTCAGTTGCATGACTTCATCGGTGGATGCGGAGAACGCACTCGCATACGCCAGGCCTGTGGATAAACCAAGGGCGCCCGCCTCCAGGCTTTCACGCAACTGTTCGCGCATCGCGCTGATTTCATCGTCGGTGGCGGTGCGAAACAGATCATCAAGATGATTGCTGCGCAGCGCCGTGTGGCCGACCAGCGCCGCGACGTTCAGCGTGGTGTTGGCCGCTTCGACCGCCGCGCGGTAATCGCTGAAACGTGGATAAACGAACGCCGCCGCCGAGCCGAGCAGGTTCATCGGATCCGGCGGATCGCCGCGCAAACTGACCGGTGCCGCACTGATCCCGCAGTTGCCGACAATCACCGTGGTCACGCCCTGGCTGAGCTTGGGCAGCATTTGTGGCTGGCGAATCACCACGGTGTCGTCGTGGGTGTGCACGTCGATGAAACCCGGCGCCAGCACACGCCCGGCGGCGTCGATTTCCTCGGTGGCGCGGGCCTCGCCCAAGTCGCCGATGCGCGCGATGCGGCCATCGAGGATCGCCACGTCGGCGGCGTAACCGGGGCTGTTGCTGCCGTCGATGACCAGGGCGTTGCGAATCAGGGTGTCGTACAGCATGTCAGTCTCCCAGCGGCAGGTGATCGTCGCCGCCACGGTATTCGTCGAGGGCGAGTTTGATCCGCCGCAGACGTTCTTGATTGTCTTCAGGATTGGCTAGCGCCAGCTCGGTGGCCAGCACGTCGATGGCGAGCAGCATGCCGTAGCGTGCCGCCGTCGGTTTGTAGATGAACGAGGTCTCGGCGCCTTGCAGCGGCAGGACAATGTCGGCCAGTTCCGCCAGCGGCGAGTCGGCGCGGGTGATGGCGAGAATCCGTGCGCCGTAGTTGCGCGCCAGCGCTACGGTCTCCAGCAACTCCGGGGTGATGCCGGTCAGCGAACAGACGATCACCACCTGCTCGGCGCTGAGGCTGGCGGCGGTGACGCGCATCATCACTGCGTCGTGGCACACCGCAATCGGGTAGCCGAGGCGCACCAGCCGCACTTGCAACTCATCGCTGCACAGGGTCGAGCAACCGCCGATGCCGAAGGCGTGGATCATCCGCGCCTGGCCCAGCAGTTTCACCGCATCGACGAAGCGCGATTCATCGAACGCCGCCAGATGCTGGCGCAGGGTGGTTTCAATATCGCCGACGATCTGCCCGTAAAACGCCGACTGTTCGGGCGTGCCCGCCGGGTCGAGGAAACGGCTGCCGACGCCACTGGCCTGGGCCAGTTGCAGGCGCAGGTCGCGCAGGTCGCGGCAACCGACCGTGCGGGCGAAGCGCGACAGCGTGGCAGTGCTGACTTCGGCCCGCTGGGCCAGCTCTTCGAGGCTGGCGGAGGCGGCAAATCCTACGTCGTCGAGCATCAGACGGGCGATGCGTCCTTCACCGGCGCTGAAGGAATCCTGACGGGCGCGGATCTGATAAAGGATGTCCATGGCGGATAACTCCGACTACAGCAGGTAAGAAAGACCGACGGTCAGGGCAAAAGCGACAACCGAGATCAGGGTTTCCAGCACCGTCCAGGTCTTGAACGTCTGGGCCACCGTCATGTTGAAGTATTCCTTGATCAACCAGAAGCCGCCGTCGTTGACGTGGGAAAAGATAACCGAGCCCGCGCCTGTCGCCAGCACCAGCAGTTCCGGGTGTGGATAACCCAGACCGATGGCCACTGGCGCGACCACGCCGGAAGCCGTGGTCATGGCAACGGTGGCCGAACCGGTGGCGATGCGCATCAACGCGGCGAACAACCAGCCCATGATCAACGGCGACAGGTGAAATTCGTGGGCCAGGCCGACGATCTGATC
Source organism: Pseudomonas sp. B21-021 (assembly GCF_024749205.1). Classification (NCBI taxonomy): domain Bacteria; kingdom Pseudomonadati; phylum Pseudomonadota; class Gammaproteobacteria; order Pseudomonadales; family Pseudomonadaceae; genus Pseudomonas; species Pseudomonas sp. B21-021. The sequence continues at coordinate 861,086 of NZ_CP087192.1, read as the reverse complement.
GGTGACGCCGGCGTCCACCAGAATCCGGTTCAGGCCGCCGCCAGCACCCACCAGCAAGGTAATGCTGGCGGTCGGTGCCAGGCACTCGTTGGTGAATTTGAGGATCGATTCCCGGTTGAAACCCTGCGCAATGCCGAGCGTCCAGAAACTCAACAGCGTCGCCAGCAACAGCGCAATCACCGAGTTGCCGATAAACAACAGGAACTGATTGAAGCCGCTGCCCGGCGTGGAAATCAGGTTGGCCCAGCCGCCGATCAGCATCAGCACCACTGGCAACAGAATGGTCGCCATGGTGATGCCGAAACCCGGCAGGCTGTTGCGAGGTTCGCGTTCGAGGAATTGTTTTTCCAGCGGGTTATCCGCCGGCAACTGAATGCGCGGCACGATGAATTTGGCGTACAGGGGGCCGGCAATGATCGCCGTCGGAATGCCGATGGCAATCGCATACAGCAAGGTCTGCCCGACCGACGCCTGATAGGCCTGCACCGCCAGCATCGCCGCCGGGTGCGGCGGCACCAGCGCATGCACCACCGACAGACCGGCGACCATCGGCAAACCGACCATCAGGATCGACACGCCAACCCGCCGCGCCACGGTAAAGGCAATCGGCACCAGCAACACGAAACCGACTTCGAAAAACAGCGGCAGCCCCACCAGAAACGCAATGCACACCATCGCCCAGTGCGCGTTCTTCTCGCCAAAGCGCTCGATCAGCGTGCGCGCCATCTGCTCGGCCCCGCCGGACTCGGCCATCATCTTGCCGAGCATCGTCCCCAGCGCCACCACCAGCGCAATATGCCCCAGCGTCTTGCCCACCCCGGCCTCATACGCCCCCACCACGCCGGACGGCGGCATCCCCGCCACCAGCGCCAGGCCGATGGAAATCAGGGTGATGACAATGAACGGATTGAGCCGGTAACGGGCGATCAGAACGATCAGGGCGATGATGGCAACGGCGGCGTAGACCAGCAGCCAATAGCCGAAGGACGGTGTCATGCGGTACTCCTCGAAAGGGTCACGTTCGAATGGGTTGTGAAACTCATAAATCATTTCGAGATCGAGTTTTCAAACGAAGTGAAAGTAATTTTCGTGGAGGGATAAGGGTTGTCGCTTTTGGATATGTCTTGTCGCGAATAATGAAAATCGAGGGGTGGGATTTTCATGATCCTCGGGCACAAAAAACCGGTGAAAACAAGCAAGCTTGCTTCCACCGGTCTTGGGGCGTCACCTTTTCAGCGTGGACTCACACCATTTCGTTACGAATCCATTCAACCACCGACGTACGCTTCGGCGCCCAGCCCAGCAGTTCGCGGGCGTGTTTGCCGCGTACGCGGCTGTTGGAGCCGAGGCCGTAGTTGGCCATTTCGTAGCCCCACTCGGCTTCGGCGTCTTTCAGCGGCCAGTCTTGTGGCTCGCCGAGGTTCAGGGCCTGGGCCATGGCGGTGGTCATGTCGATGAACGACGCTTCGCCGCTTTCGACGAAGTAGAAGGTGCCCGGGACGTTTTTGGTCAGGGCCAGCAGGTACAGCGCCACCACGTCTTCGATGTGCACGTTGGACCAGATGTTCTGACCGGTGCCGACGTGACGCACTACGCCGCTTTTACGTGCCTGTTTCAGCAGACGCGGCAACTGCACGCTGTCGCGATTGACGCCCAGGCTGTGGCCGTAGATCAGGGTGTTGCAGATGACGGCCGAGTTCACACCGTCCTTCGCTGCCGCGAGGATCAGGTTGTCGATGGCCACCCGTGCGGCCTTGTCGACGGTCGGCTCCGGCAGGTTGTCTTCGAAGTAGATGACGTCGCTGGATTTGCCGCCCGAGGCGTCGCCGACGATGCTCGAACCGCTGGTGTGCAGGAACACTTTGTTCGAGCCGCGCAGGGCATCGAGCAAGGCTTCGACCGCGCCGCGATGGTCGCTGCTGGCGGCGTTGATCACGGCGTCGGCGGCGCGGGCCTGTTCGGCCAGCAATGCGTTGTCGTCGAGGGTGCCGATTACCGGGGTGATGCCCAGTGCTTTCAGCTCATTGGCCTGTTCGGCGCTGCGTACCAGACCGGTGACGGTGTGGCCGGCCTGGACCAGACCGGTGGCGATGGAGCCGCCGATAAAACCGGCAGCGCCGGTGACGAATACGTTCATGGAGAAACTCCCTGCGTGAGTAAGTGATGCAACGAGTATCGACCGCCGAGCTCGGTGGAAAAACCCGCCCACAACCAAATCACTGTTGCGCAGGGATCACGAATCAGCCTTTGAAATCGGCGCTGGCGTAAGCCGCCAGTTTGCTCTGGATGAAGTCGAGGAAGCACTGGATGCGCAGCGCCAGCTGCGAGTTGCGGTAGTACACCGCGTTGATCGGCTGGCGATAACCGCTGTTGAATTCCGCCAGCAACACCTTCAGCCGCCCGGCACGTATGTCGTCGATGGTCATGAAGTGCGAGAGGCAGGCAATGCCCTGGCCTTCCAGCGCCAGATGGCGAACCGTCTCGCCGCTGGAGGCGCTGATTGCCGGAGTGATCGGCCAGCGGTCACCGTGCACGTAACGCAGCGGCCACTGGTTGAGGCCTTCGTTCTGGGTGAAGCCGAGCAAGGTGTGTTCGCTGAGATCGGCCACTTGCAGCGGCGCGCCGTGTTTTTCCAGATAGGCGGGACTGGCGACGATCAGCAGCGGACTGCAACCCAGCGAACGAGCATGCAACGTCGAATCGGCGAGGGTGCCGATGCGGATGGCGACGTCGGTGCTTTGTTCCAGCAGGTCAATGATCAGGTCATTGCTGTTGAGTTCGAGCTGGATGTCCGGGTACAGCCGACGGAACTCGTCGATGTACGGCACGATGGCGTGGAGCATGAACGGCGATGCGGCGTTGATGCGCAACCGTCCTGATGGCGTCTGCTGACGGGAAGAGAGGCGCTCTTCGAGTTGATCCATCTGGTCGAGGATCAGCTTGGCCTGTTCGAAGAAATACTTGCCCTCCTCGGTCAGGTCCATGCGCCGGGTGGTGCGGTTGATCAGCGTGGTGTCGAGCTTGGCTTCCAGCCGCGACAGCGTGCGGCTGACCGCCGACGGCGTCTGTCCGACCTGCTCGGCGGCGGCGGAGATCGAACCGCATTCGATCACGCAGACGAAAATCTGCAACTCATCGGATCTGGCTTTCACGGGTGTCCTCGAATCGAAAGGCCTGCAGCGCAAGCTCAGGCCTTCGATAGTAGCCGAGCGTCAGGCCTTGAGGCCAAACACCTCGGTCAGATGCTGCTCGTAGCGCGCCACATCCGCTTCGATGTTCGGGCGTTTCATCACGTCCACACAGAGGAATGTCGGCAGGCCGGTCATGCCGAGAAACTCGTTGGCCTTGTGGAACGGGAAGTACACGGCGTCCACGCCTTTGGCTTCAAAGAAGTCGGTCGGATCATCGAACGCCTGCTGCGGTGCGTTCCAGGTCAGCGACAGCATGTATTGCTTGCCCTGGATCAGACCGCCGCTGCCGTACTTCTGCGACGAATCGGAACGGGTGCGGCCATCGCTGGCGTAGAGGCTGCCGTGGCCTTCGGTGAATACTTCGTCGATGTACTTTTTCACGGTCCACGGCGCGCCCATCCACCAGCCCGGCATCTGATAAATGATCACGTCGGCCCAGAGGAATTTGGCGACTTCTTCGGCGATGTCGTAACCCTCGTCAATGAAGGTGGTCTTGACGTCGACACCGCCACGATCCAGCACGCTCAGCGCCGCTTCATGCAGGGTGGTGTTGTAGCGACCGTCGGAGTGGGCGAATTTTTTACCGCCATTGAGCAACAGCACTTTTTTCATGGGAGAGCCTCGATCGGATTCCGATGCGCAGCGCAGAGCGCTGGATGGAGAAGGGGAAAAATTCAATGGCGGCAGATTAGCGATCCGCCTCGCGCGGAATAAGCACCGGTTGCGCAAAATTCATTTGAGTAAAACGCACGAATCGAATGCCGATTGTTGCCGTAGGATTGACCGCCATCTAAATCTGAATGGAGTTTTTTGCGATGAGCGAACGCCAGGGTTTCATCCTGCACGCCAAGACCCGCCCGGAAAAAGCCGAGGCCTTCGAAGCATTTTTCCGCGCCTATGTCGAACCGAGCCGCGCCGAACCCGGCTGCATCGAGTACCACATGCTGCGCGACAAGGAAGACCCGAGCCTGTTCATTTTCTACGAGATCTGGGAAAGCCAGGCGCATCTGGACGTGCACTCGAACCTGCCGCACATGCAGCAATTCCTGGCCCAGCGCATGGAGTATCTGGAGCGGGATTTCGATATCCGCCCGATTGAAATGCTCAGCGATTCGTCCGCTAGCCGCTGATCAGCAGATGGGCGCCGAGCGCGCCCAGACCAATGAAGAACACCCGCTTGAACAGCACGGCGCTGATGCGCTGACGCAGCCATTGGCCGAGCAACATCCCGAGCACCGCCGGGATCAGCGCCAGTAGCGAGGCGCTCAACTCCGCGCCACCGAGCGACCCGCGCCAGAGCAATCCACCGGCCAGTGCCAGGGTCGACACGCTGAAGGACAGGCCCAGCGCCTGCACCAGCTCATCGCGGCTCAAGCCCAGGGCCTGCATGTACGGAACGGCGGGAATCACGAACACACCGGTGGCCGAAGTAATGACGCCGGTGATCACGCCACACAGCGGACCGAGCCACGGTTCATGGCGGCGACTGACACTCAGCGTCGGCAGGAACAATCCGCTCAGCGCATAGAGCAACAGCGCCGCGCCGAGCCCGCGCACGACCCAATGCCCGCCCGCCATGCCGATCCACAAAGTGCCCATGGCCGTGCCGAGAAAGATCGCCAGCAGCATCGGCCACAAGCGTTTCACCAATCCCCGCAAGTGCCCGCCGAACGCCAGTTGCCAGACGTTGGTGAGGGTCGCTGGAATGATCAGCAACGCCGCAGCCTGCGACGGTGCCATAGCCAGACCGAGCAAACCCATGGCAACGGTGGGCAGGCCGAGACCGATCACGCCTTTGATCAGACCGGCGACGACGAAGGTCGAAATCACCAGCAATGAAAGGGCCAGACCGAGGTTTTGATAGAAATCTGCGAGTGCGTTCATCGCCACACTTTGCGCCTGCGCGGGTGAACTGAAAATCTGTCATACACTGAGGCAGCCTCTACCTGTACAAGAGGCTTGTAAATTCTTCGCGGCCACTGGCCTCTTCGCGGGCAAGCCCGCTCCCACAGTGTTTGTGTTGTACGCAGAACTTGTGTTCGACATCGGACCTGTGGGAGCGGGCTTGCCCGCGAAGGCGTCAGGACTGACACCACTGATATTGAGGCTGTCCCATGCACTTCGACCTCACCGACCTGCGCCTGTACCTGCACATCATCGACAGCGGCAACATCACCGCCGGCGCCGCTCGCAGTCATCTGTCGCTGGCGGCGGCCAGTGCGAGGATCCGGGCGATGGAAGCTTCGTTGGGCACCGAGTTTCTTGAGCGCGGGCGCCGTGGCGTTACGCCTACACCGGCCGGCAAAGCCCTGGCGCAACATGCGCGGGTGTTGCTGCAACAGGCCGAACGCCTGCAACAGGATCTGGCCGAATACGCGCGCGGCGTCAAAGGCCAGGTGCGTCTGCTGTGCAACACCACGGCGCTCAGCGAATACCTGCCGGAGGTGCTGGCGGATTTCCTGCGCGAGCACCCAAACCTCGACATTGATCTGCAGGAATTGCCCAGTGCCCGCATCACCCATGCCTTGCGTCAGGGCGCGGCGGATCTGGGCATTGTGTCCGACGCGATCGACACCACCGACTTGCAGACCCGAGCCTTTCGCGATGATCCGCTGATGCTGATTCTGCCGCTGGAACACCCACTGTCTGACGCGACCGAAGTCAGCTTCAGCGACGCCCTGCGCCACGACTTTGTCGGGCTGCACGTCGACAGTGCTCTGGCGGTGTACCTGGAAGAACAGGCACTGCACAGCGGCTCGCGGATGCAGATCCGTATCCGCGCCGATGGTTTCGACGGGGTGATGCGCATGGTGGCCCGCGGTGCCGGTCTGGGCATCGTGCCGCTGGCGGCGGTTCAGCGTGCCGCGCCGCAAGCCTTCAAGACCCTGCCGATGAATGAAGGCTGGGCCAGGCGCAAACTGTTGCTGTGCGCCCGCGACTTCGCCGCCCTCCCCACCTATGCCCGCGCCCTGCTCGACACCTTGACTCTGCCCTGAGGGGCAGACTTTACCCTTGGGGTTTCTTCCTCAGGGGCATTCATGATGGGCAAGCGGATTTTGTTGATTCTCGGCCATCCATCCAGCGAAAGTTTTTGCGCGGCACTGGCCGGACGCTACGCACAGTCAGCTCGCGCGGCAGGGCACGAAGTACGGGAAATCGCCCTCGGCCAGCTCGATTTCGATCCGATCCTGCGCAAAGGTTACCGTCAGGTTCAGACCCTTGAACCGGATCTGCTCCAGGCCCAGGCCGACCTGCTGTGGGCCGAACACCTGACGCTGGTGTACCCGATCTGGTGGGGCGGGATTCCGGCGCTGCTCAAAGGTTTTTTCGACCGGGTCCTGCTCCCCGGCTTCGCTTTCAAGTACCGCCAGGGCAAAGCGTTCCCCGACAAACTCCTGCATGGTCGCAGCGCCCACCTGCTGGTCACTATGGACACCCCGCCCTGGTATTACCGCTGGATCTATCGCATGCCCGGCCTGCACGAGGTGCGCAAAAACACGTTGGCGTTCTGCGGTATCGAACCACGCCGGACACTGACCTTCGGGCCGGTGCTCGGCGCCAGCGACCATCAGCGCGAAACCTGGCTGAAGCAGGCCGGATCGATTGCCCGCCATTGAGTTTTCCGCTATTGCTGCTCGGGCCCGCTGACGGAGAAAAGGGATTTGCACATGTACATCGGCCAGGCCGCACAGCGTTCGGGAACCACGATCAAGACCATCCGCCATTACGAGTCGATCGGCCTGCTGCCCGAGGCCCCGCGCCAGGGCAAATACCGGGTCTACGACCCGCAGACGGTCGAACTGCTGAGCTTTATCAAATGCGCGCAGGCGCTGGGTTTTCGCCTCAGGGAATTGCAGGCGATCTTCGCCGGCCAACCGGAATTGTCACCCTACGAAAAAGCCCGCCGCGCGATTGCCGACAAGCAAAAGGAAATCGCGGCGCAGCTGCTGAAACTCACCCGACAGCAAGAGGAATTGAGCACGCTGGAGGCCAGCCTTGAACAGGCGCAACAGCAATGCCTGTCGAGCGTATCGACCGCAAAATAAGCACAAGGAATAGCTTGCAAGGTACGTATACATACGTACTATATCGCCAGAGCGAACGTGTTGCCCGATACCCGTTTTCGCACAACGACAACGGACAAGGAAGAACGGATCGGCTCCATTAAACCTACATGGAATGAGGTGACGCGATGGTTGATTCAACGGAGTTTCGTAATGCAATGGCGATGCTGGGGAGTGCCGTCACCATCGTCACGACCGATGGCCCTGCGGGGCGTTTCGGCTTTACCGCGTCGGCGGTGTGCAGCGTGACGGATTCACCGCCCACGCTGCTGGTGTGCGTCAATCGCTCGTCGTCCAATCACGAGCATTTCAAGACCAATGGCGTGCTGTGCGTGAACGTCCTGACCGGTGATCACCAGTCAACGTCCGGCGCGTTTGCGAATCGGCAGTTGAGCATGCAGGAGCGTTTTTCCAGCGTGAATTGCCAGACCCTCAAGACCGGCTCGCCGGTGATCGAAGAGGCGCTGGTCAGCCTCGATTGCCGGGTCAGCAAGGTCGACGAGGTCGGCACTCACAGCATCTTCTACTGTGAAATCCTCGAGCTGCAGCAACACAGCGAGGCCACGGAAGGCCTGGTCTATTTCAACCGCAGTTACTACCGTCTGAACGACGAACTGCGCCTGGCACCCGAGCAGTGATCCAGACACCCGCCGGCCTCGGCTAAAGGTCGGCGGGTTATGACAGGGATGTAACCATGCTATTCAATGAAGACAACTTCGCGGATATCGACCTGAACCTGATCATCATTTTCCTGGTGCTGTTCCGCGAACGCAGCGTGTCACGCACGGCCGAGCGCTTGCACGTCAAACAACCCGCCATCAGCGGATCGCTGGCACGGCTGCGCAAGCGGTTCGATGATCCTCTGTTCCTACGGTCATCCAGAACCATGCGCCCGACCTCGAAAGCCGAGCAACTGGCGCAGGCGCTGACGCCGGCCATCAAGCAGATCGAAGCGGTGATCCGGCTCTGAAATACCGGCGAAAAAAAACCTGCGGGCGTTCACTCCCGCAGGTTTTTTTCATCAGGCCGACTTGAGCGCCTGAGCGTACTCGACCCGTGCCCAGAACGCCGGCAGAAAGCACTCGCTGACCAGCAGCGCCGAACCATTGCGGGTGAAACGCGATCGCCGGGCCAGCAGACGTTTGGCCTGTGGTGCGAAGCGGTAGGACAGCGCCGCCAACGGTGCGCCGGGGGACAGCAAGGCGCACTGGAAAGGCTCGCGCAGGGTCTGCTCCGACGTGTAGAGAATCTCGGCCAGCGGTCGACGACCATAGCCGTTCAGATCCGCCCAGTCGCCATTCAGCGCCGGCACGCTGGTCAGGCTGCGCGCGGTGACGCAGGCCTCGCCATCGAGCTTCATCACCACTTCGCGCACCCAACCAATGGTGTTTGGCGGAACGTTCAGCGCTTGCGCTTCTTCAGGATTGAGCGGGCCATGGGACTGCTCGACGACTTCGATTGAATAATCGCCCATGGCTTTCAGACGTGGGGTCAATGCCCCGGGCAAAAACAGCCAGTGATGCTCGGAGCCGGTCAATTCCGACAGCGGTCGCGATGACCAGTAATGACTTGTATCCATACCCGCTCACACCTTCCTGGTGATGGTGAATTGTTGGTTGCCGTGGAAGGCCAACCCTTCACCGGCGGTGTCTGTCACTCGGCTCCGTTTTCTTCGGTCACTTCGTGTTTGCTGATGACGCTGATGGTCTGTTCATCGGTCTTGACCGCCGACAGCAGCGAGTCGAGCAATCCCGGAAAACGCACGTCCATGTCTTCACGACGCAGGGACAGCAGGTTTTCCCGACCGTAAGGGCGCTGCCAAATCAGGCCGCTGTCGCGCAGTACCCGCCAGTGGTGGGTCATGGTCGACTTCGATGCGCCCTTGAGGATCCGGCCGCATGGATGTTCCTGGCCATCGGACAACACTTTCAACACGGTCAGGCGTAGCGGGCTTCCCAATGCGTTCAGCACATTTTCCAGAAGGATCTGATCCTGATTGGGATGATTCGGGACGTTCATAGGTAGGTACCCTTGATGATATAGGCGGGAAAAATCCGGCTTGTATTCGTCTATACGAGAACAGTAAGACTATACACAAGATGCTTTTTCCCCGCGACAGCCGCCCCGAAGGCGGCGTCCCGGAAAACACTACAAATTGCTGCCCTGCGCTGTCTCCAGCGCGGGCGCCTGGAACCCGCCGCCCAGCGCCGCCATCAACGAAACCGAGCTGTCGATGTGCTTGCTGTTGAGGAAGGCCAGGCGCATTTCGTCCTGGATCAATTGCTGCTCGATGTTCAGCGCATCGAGGAACGTGTCCTCCCCGGCCTTGTAGCGCGACTGCGACAGATCGTAAGACGACTGCGCAATCGAACAGGCATCGCGCTGCACGACGATTTGCTGCTCGAACGAACGCAGCTGCGTCACCGAAATCGCCACCTCGTGCAGGGCCGAATTCAACACCCGGTTGTACTGCGCGATAGAGCTGTCGAGTTCAGCGTTGCCGGCCTTCAGATCGGAGCGCAGACGCCCGGCATCGAAGATCGGCAGCGACACCGTTGGCGCCACATTCCAGAACTTGCTGACCCCGGCGAACAGCGCATCACCGGTCAGCGCATGGGAACCCGCCGCCGCCACCAGATTGATGTTCGGGTAGAACGTGGTCTTCACTGCCTCGACGTTCTTGGTCTCGGCCTCCACGCGCCAACGCGCAGCGACGATGTCCGGACGACGGCCCAATAGTTGAGCCGGCAACTGCGCCGGCAATGCCACCACGCTCGCTTGCAGATTCGATGGCCGCTCAAGCGTGTGCGCACGATCAACGCCCTTGCCGATCAGCGCCGACAGTTGAAGACGAGCAATTTCGATGTCTTCGTTGGCGCCGATCAGGGTCGATTCCGAACGCGCCTTGAGGCTCTGCACCTGCTTGAGTTGCGACAAGTTGTCGAGCCCCGAGCCATAGCGTGAATCCGTCAGATCCACCAGTTTGCTCAGGCGTTCGAGATCCCGTTGATTGAGCTCCGAGACCTGCCACGCATACGACAACTGGTTGTAAGCCTTGACCACGTTTGTCGCCAGAATCAGCCGCGACGATTGCAGATCGACTTCCGCCGCTCGTGCGCTGTTGAGCGCCGATTCCCACGCGGCACGCTGGCCGCCCCAAAGATCGAAGGTGTAGCTGAAATTCACCGCCAGATTGCGTGCGGTGAAGTACTTGTGGCCCTCGCCGCTGTAGTCCTCGAAGCGTGACAGCCGACCGCGAGTGACACCCGCCGACGCGTCCATTTCGGGATAGCGTTCGGCATCGCGCAGGTCGAGAAATGCGTTGGCCTTTGCGACCCGCGCAGCGACTTCCTGCAGGTCCGGATTGCTCGCGTACGCTTCTTCGATCAATGCGCCCAGTCGCGGATCACCCAGCGATCTCCACCAGTCCGCACGCGGCCATTGGGCCGGTGGCAGCTTGTCTTTCAGGCTGTCGGACGGCGCATCGCCGACCGCCAGCAATTTGCCCTGATGATCGATCCCGGCGTAGTTCACACAACCCGCCGCCAACAGGATGGACGCCGCCAGCGGCGCCAGCATCAAACGTGTAATCGAATGCATGTCACGTCCTCACAGGATGGGTTGCGGCACACCGGCCGGTTCGGCTTCGGGTGCGTGGCTCGGTTGCTTGATCGAACTGAGCAGCGTGTACACCGACGGCAGAATGAACAGGGTGAACAAGGTGCCGATCAGCATCCCCACCACAATCACCAGGCCCAGGCCGAAGCGGCTGTTGGCGCCGGCACCGCTGGCGAACAACAGGGGCGCGAGGCCGACCACCATCGCCGCAGTGGTCATCAGGATCGGCCGCAGACGCACCTGCGCGGCGTGCTGGATCGCTTGCACGCGGTCCATGCCTTGCTGGCGCTGCAACTCGTTGGCGAACGCGACCATCAGGATCCCGTGCTTACTGATCAGACCGATCAGCGTGATCAGGCCGATCTGGGTGTAGATGTTCATTGAGGTCATGCCCAGCGCCAGCGGTACAAGGGCTCCGCAGATCGACAGCGGCACGCTGATCAGGATGATGAACGGGTCGCGGAAGCTCTCGTATTGCACGCTCAGCACCAGGTAGATGATCACTAGGGCCAGGCCGAAGGTGAACGCCAGGCTGTTGCCTTCCTGCACGTATTGGCGGGCGTCGGACTGCCAGTCGAAACTGAAGCCGGCCGGGAAGCCTTCCGATTGTTTTTGCAGGAAGCCCACCGCATCACCCAGCGTCACGCCCGGCGCCGGAATGGCCTGGAACGTGGCGGAGTTCTGCTGGTTGAACTGGGTCAGGCGGTTCGGCTCGACCTTGACGCTGAGGGTGGCCAGCGTCGACAGCGGCACCGGATTGCCCTTCTGATCCTTCACGTAGTACAGCTTCAGGGTTTCCGGGGTCAGGCGATCCGCCGACACCGACTGCGGAATCACGTCGTAGGAACGGCCGTGGAACGAGAACCGGTTGACGTACTTCTCGCCGATCAGGCTGTTGAGCGTCTCGCCGATGTCCTGCATGCGGATGCCCAGGGCGTTGGCCTTGGCCCGGTCGACCTGGATTTCCACCACCGGGTTGTTGAAGTCCAGATCACTGTCGACCACCGCGAACAGACCACTGGCTTGCGCCGCCTGCTTGAGCTGATCCATCACGTTGTACAGCGCCAGATATTCCTGATCGCTACGGATCACCATCTGCACCGGCAGGCCACCGGTGGAGCCCGGCAGCGGCGGCATCTGGAACACGAAAATGCTCGTGCCTTCGATCTGGTTCACCCGCGCCTGCAAGTCAGGCTGGATGGTGTTGGCATCGCGACCGCGTTTTTCCCAGTCCACCAGATTGATCCCGCCGACGCTGTTGGACAGACCGTCGGAACCGTTCGCCACCCAGTTGCTGTAACCCTCGGAGATTTCGTTGAAGGTCTTGTACAGCTCGTGGGCGTAGGCTTCGAGGTAATTCAGGTTGGCGTGCTGCGGTGCCTTGATCGCGGTCAGCAGAATGTTCTGGTCTTCCAGCGGCGCCAGTTCGGTCTGCGCCGAGCGATAGAGGAACGGCAGGCTGAAGAAGATCACCAGCGCCACGCTCAGGCTGATCCAGCGTCGTGCCAGCGAACCGCCGAGCAGCGCGCCATAACGACGGGACAGGTACTGGAAGAAACGATCCGCCTTAACGGCCATGAAACCTTCGCTGGTTTTCGCGTCCAGCAGGCGGGTACTCATGATCGGCGACAGGGTCAGGGCGACGATGCCGGAGATCACCACGGCGCCGGCCAGGGTCAGTGCGAACTCCTTGAACAGCGTGCCGGTGAGGCCGCCCATCAAACCGATCGGCGCGTACACCGCCGCCAGGGTGAAGGTCATCGCTACGACTGGCCCGGCCACTTCACGGGCGCCGATCAGCGCAGCGTCGAACGGCGTCTTGCCCTCTTCGATGTGACGGTGGACGTTTTCCACCACCACGATGGCGTCGTCCACCACCAGCCCGATGGCGAGCACCATGGCGAGCAGGGTCAGCAGGTTGAGGCTGAAGCCGAACATCTGCATCAACATGGCCGCGCCGAGCATCGACAGCGGTATCGTCACCAGCGGAATCAGCACGGTGCGGAACGTGCCCAGGCACAGGTAAATCACCAGCACCACGATCACCAGCGCTTCGAGCAGGGTGTAGCTCACCTCGTCGATCGACGACTGAATGAAGTGCGCCACTTCGAACGGGATCTGCACGGTCACGCCCGGTGGCAGGGTTTCCTGAATCTGCGGCAGCAATTCGCGCACGCGTTTTACGATGACCAGCGGGTTGCCGGTCGGTGCCGCGTCCAGACCGAGGAACAGCGCCGGCACATCGCTCATCGCGCCGCTGGTGTCGGTGGAGGCTGCGTTCAGTTCCACAGTGCCGACGTCACGCACACGGATGATGTGGCCGTTGTCGTTGCGCAGCACCATGTCGCGGAAGTCTTCGACGCTGTTCAGGTCAGTGTTCACTCGCAGGTTGCTGACCACGTACAGGCCTTTGACCTGACCTGGTGCTGCCTGGAAGTTGTTGCCCTCGATGGCCGCCGAAACGTCCTGCCCGGTCATGCCGTAACCGGCCAGACGCTGCGGGTCGAGCCACAGGCGCATGGACAGTTTCTGCTCGCCCATGATGTTGATCTTGGCCACGCCTTCGATGCCGGCGAACATCGGTTCGACGACGCGGGAGATGTAATCCGACATCTCCGGAATGGTCAGGTTGGAGCTGGCGAACGCGACGTAGGCCACGCTGGTGAAGCCGCCGGAAGTGCGTTCCACCACCGGGTCGTACGCGTCCTTCGGCAAGCGGTATTTGATCTGGTTGACCTTGGCCATGACCTCGGTCAGCGCCGCGATCGAGTCACTGTTCAGTGCCATGCGGATCGTCACCTGGCTGCGACCCTGGGTCGAAGTCGACGACAGATAGTCGATGCCCTCGACCGAGGCCACGGCCTGGCTGATCGGTTGGGTGACGAAGCCTTGCATCAGTTCCGAAGAAGCGCCGGGATACTGGGTCGTGACCGTGATGGTCGATGTTTCCAGCATCGGGTACTGGCGGATCGGCAAGTTCATCAGCGCGCGTACCCCGAACAGCAGGATCAGCGTGCTGACCACCACGGCCAGCACCGGGCGGCGAAGAAAGAGGTCGGTGAAATTCATTTTTCCAGCCCACTGAGTTTAAGAGCAATCGTGTCCGGGACACCTTCCACCGCCACGCCGTCGTGGAGCTTGAGCTGGCCGGACGTCACCACTTGCACGCCTTCGGTCAGGCCCTTGTCGACCACCGCCCAGCCATCGCGGCGCTCGCCGACCTTGATGCTTTCGCGCTTGACCTTCTGCACCCCGGCCTCGTCGGTGTAGACCGAGAACACGCTCTCGCCGTAGGCGTTGTAGGTGATCGCGGTTTCCGGAATCAGCAGCTCGGCGGTCTGCGGCAGGGTCACCGAGACCCGTGCATACATGCCGGGACGCAGGCGTTTTTGCGTGTCGGTGATGACCGCTTGAACGTTGATGGTGTGAGACTGGTTGATCTGCGGATCGACCGCGACGATCTTGCCGGCGAAGGTCACATCACCCCAGGCATCGACCTTGGCCTGCACGGTCTGGCCCAGTTGCACTTGCGAGCCATCGCGCTCGGCGAGGGTGAAGTTGACGCGCAGCACGCCCGGATCGGTCAGGGTTGCCACCGCGCTGCCGGCCTGCAGGTATTGGCCCAGGTGCGCCTGGCGAATGCCGAGGGTGCCGGCGAACGGCGCACGAATGTGCCGTTGGGCGATCTGCGCCTGCATGCGCTCCATGTCGCCTTTGGCCGCGTCGTATTGAGCGCGGGCACTGTCGAAGGCGCGACGGCTTTCGGCGCCGGTCTTGGCCAGTTCCTGGACCCGGGCGAACTGGGCCTTGGCCGATTCGTACTCGCCTTTCAGGCGCACCAGTTCGCCTTGCTCCGGCGCGTCGTTGAGCTTGAGCAGCACCTGCCCCGCCTTCACTTCATCACCGGACTCGAAATCGATGTCCACCACTTTGCCGCTGACTTCAGCCGACACCAGCACCTGACGCTGGGCTTCGAGTTTGCCGATGGCTTCGAGGTAGTAGGTGTAGGGTTGTTTCTTGACCACGGCCAGACCGACCCGGGTGCTGGGGATCCGTTGCTCGGCCGCCGCCGGTGGCGGCGACCAGAAACGCCAGCCCAGTGCAGCGGATAACACCACCACAAGAATAATAAAGATCAGCGACTTGATAATGTTTCGAGCAAGCATGTGGCACTCCCTTGACTCTTTGCTGCGAGCACAAAAGTTTGAGTTTTAAGAAAATAAAGGTGCAACTTAAGGCGGGCGCGTTATCGATCCCTGTGAACTTTCACTTGTAAACGCGCCCGCTTTATTTATCCGCTGTTACGCCGCGGCCAGTACGTTGGTTTTATCCAGGTAATACTTGCCGATACCGTGCAAGTTCAAAGGCGACAGGGTGAAGTGCTTCGAACCGGTGTGGATATCGCGGAAGCAACGCTCCAGGAAGTGCGACTTGTAGACGGCTTTGGAACCGGCCATCGAGTAGATCTGGTTGACCGCATTGACCGAGTTCTCGGTCAGCACCGAGGCTGCCAGACCGACACGGGCGCTGACCGGTTCGCCGACGGTTTCACCACGGTTGATGACCTGGTGGATCGCATCTTCCAGCAGCAGTTGTGCGGTATGCACCGAGGAGATGGCTCGACCGGTCTTCTCGAAGATCACCCCTTCCAGACCCGGATCGGTGTTCACGGCGCGGTCATTGCGGAAATGATCGACCGCAGCGCGGGCCACGCCCAGTACGGTGGACATCGCCGCCAGGGTGCCGAACTCGTAGTAACCGGTGGCATAGGCCCGGGAGCTGCGTGCTTCGGGGGATTGCTTGAGGGTCTCGACGTCCAGCGAGAAGGACTTGTGGACGATCACGCTGGAGCACTGGAAGTGATGGCTGCCGGTGCCGCGCATGCCCAGGGTGTCCCAGGTCGGCAGGATGGTGCATTGGCTGGCGGGCACGAAGAACATCCGCACTTCGGGAGTAGTGTTGTTTTCGGTGCCCTTGACCGTGGCGGTGCAGACCAGCCAGTCGGCGTGGGCCGAGCCACTGGCGAACGCCCATTTGCCGCTCAGCAGGTACTCGTCGCCCATCGGCAGCGCTTCGCCGCCGGAGTGGATGGCGCCGATCACGAAACCGTCGCAGTGGTTGTAGATCGCTTCGGAGGTGGCTTCCGGCAAGTAATCCGACAGGCGCCCCATCGCCACTTGCACCGCCAGCTGCCAGGACAGCGAAGCGTCAAACCGGGCGAATTCCAGCAGCAGGGCCGAGGTGGTCTGGATATCGACCTGAGACCCGCCGAACGCCTTGGACACCGAGGTGCGGCCAAAACCCTCCTGGAAGAATCGGAACATCACATCCTTGTGCGTCGCATTGGTCTGCTCGCTGTAATCGCGGTGCTGAATAATCAGCGGATTGAGTGCACGCACCTTCTCGAGCCATTCATTGGATTCGGAGGGAAGGCTGTTCCATTGCATTAGATTTTTCATAACGGCTCCTAGCTATTATTTATTTACGATCAGCAGACGAAAAAACAGACAGAACTTTTTATTGTTGTTAAACCCCGATAAAAATGTACGTCTACAGTCGTACATTTGACAAGCACTATTATCAGACTTCTTTCATTTCCCAATAAAAGAGCAATCACTGTCCGACAATTACGCAAGGCGCAAGAGGCCAACGTAACTTGCGAACAAGTTACGTTGCTTGAATCTTTTTGCTTACTTCACGCCGGCGCGCCGGTCACTGACTTTCGACAGTGAGGCCCAGTCCTGATCGGCCTGACCATGGGCCATGCCGTCCAGCAGGTTGTCCTTCAACACGCTGGCAAACGGCAGCGGCACCTGGGCCGCTTCACCGGCCTCCAGCGCCAGGCGTACATCCTTGAGACCGAGCGACAATTTGAAACCGGCCGGCTCGAATGTTTCATCGACCATCAGCTTGCCGTAGCCCTGATAGAGCGGCACGGCGAACAGAGTCGAGGTGATCATTTCGATGAACGCCTCGCGACTGATGCCGTAACCGCCGGCCAGGGTCGAGGCTTCGGCCAGGGACTCGATTGCCGACGCGATCATCAGGTTGGCCGACAGTTTGGCGGCACAGGCCACTTCAGCCGTGTCGCCCAACGTCCAGGTCTTGCGCCCCAGCACGTCGAACAGCGGCTGAACCCGGGCCAGTGTTTCGGCGGGCCCGGAGGCGAGAATATTCAGATTGCCGGCAGCCGCCACATCGACCCGCCCCAGCACCGGTGCCGACACGTAACCGACGCCGCGTGCTTCATGCACGGCCGCCAGTTCTTTGGCCAGCGCCACCGATACGGTGGACATGTTGACGTGAACGCTGCCGGCCCGCAGACCGTCCAGCGCCTTGGCATCGAAGAACACCGAGCGGATCGCCGTGTCATCACCGAGCATCGAAATCAGCACCTCGGCCTGCGCTGCCAGTGCCGGTGTCTCGACAGCTTCGGCGCCGGCCGCAGCCAGTGCTTCCAGCGGTGCCGACGAACGATTCCACACGCGGACCCGATGCCCGGCTTTCAGCAGGTTCAGCACCATCGGTGCGCCCATCGTGCCCAGACCGATAAATCCCAGTTCCATGTCGCGTTCCTCTCTCGATGAGGTCTTCAAATCCATTTGTGCAATGACCCACGTTTGCGATTGTACGTGTACAGGCGTACATTTCAAGTGCCGCGATGATTCATTCTTCGCGGCAAGGGTTTCAAACACACCTTTACCCAAGGCAAGGAGGCTTTATGCAATTCGGGATCTACACCGTTGGCGACGTCACGCAAGACCCTACCAACGCCCGTACCCCCAGCGAATCCGAGCGCATCCAGGCCACCCTGCAAATTGCGCAGAAGGCCGAAGACATCGGACTGGACGTGTTCGCCACCGGCGAGCACCACAATCCTCCGTTCATCACCTCCTCTCCCACCACGCTGCTGGCCTACATCGCAGCCAAGACCCAACGCATCATTCTTTCGACCTCCACCACCCTGATCAGCACCAACGATCCGGTGCGTCTGGCCGAAGAATATTCGCTGCTGCAAAACCTCTGCGGCGGCCGCATGGACCTGATGCTCGGCCGGGGCAACACCGCGCCGGTCTATCCCTGGTTCGGCAAGAGCATCGCCGACGGCCTGCCACTGGCGATGGAAAATTATCGCCTGCTGCACCGGCTCTGGCGCGAAGAAGACCTCAACTGGAGCGGACGCTTTCGCACCCCGCTGAAAAACTTCACCTCGATCCCGCGGCCCCTCGATGACCTGCCGCCCTTCGTCTGGCACGGCTCGATCCGCACCCCGGAAATCGCCGAACAGGCGGCGTATTACGGTGACGGTTTTTTCGCCAGCCACATCCTCTGGCCCCGTGAGCATTTCATGGCGCTGGTCGAGTTCTACCGATCGCGGTTTGCCCATTACGGTCACGGTACGCCGGAGCAGGCGATCGTCGGTCTCGGCGGGCATATTTTCATGCGTCGCAACTCGCAGGATGCGCGCCGTGAATTCCGTCCCTACTTCGACAACGCCCCGGTGTACGGCCACGGTCCATCCCTGGAAGAGTTCATGGAAATGACCCCGCTGGCCGTCGGCAGCCCTCAGGAAATCATCGACAAAACCCTGACCTTCCGCGAGTACTTCGGCGACTATCAGCGCCAGCTGTTCCTGTTCGACCATGGCGGCATTCCGCTGAAGACCGTGCTGGAACAACTCGACATGTTCGGCAAGGAAGTGTTGCCGGTGCTGCGTGAAGAAACCCGCAAACGCCGCTCGCCGCTGGCGGCCGAAGCGCCGACGCACGCCAATCGCCTGGCCCGTTTGCACGAGTTGCAAACGCCACCCACCGATCCGCGCTCCGACGTGAAGGCCCCACGACACGATAGCGTGACCGGCCACTGAACCTGTGGGAGCGAGCTTGCTCGCGAAGGGGCCGTCACGTTCAACAGCATCATTGACTGATGGACCCCTTTCGCGAGCAAGCTCGCTCCCACATTGATCTCACAATGATCAGGCAGCGCCTTTCAACGGGCGCTGCGCATCCATCGCAACCACCACGTCATCGTTGATCAGTCGCGCCAGATACTGACCGTAACCGGTCTTGCTCATGCTGCACGCGTGCACCAGCAATTGCGCGTCGTCGATCCAGCCCTTGTTGTAGGCGATCTCTTCGAGGCAGGCGATTTTCAGACCCTGGCGTTTCTCGATGGCCTGGACGAAATTGCCCGCTTCCATCAATGCATCGTGGGTGCCGGTATCCAGCCACGCCATGCCACGGCCCATCACCGACACGTTCAGTTTTCCGCGTTGCAGGTAGACATTGTTGACGTCGGTAATTTCCAGCTCGCCGCGCGGCGACGGCTTGATGTCAGCGGCAATCTGCAGCACTTCGTTGTCGTAGAAATACAGGCCGGTGACCGCGTAGTTGGACTTCGGATCGCTCGGCTTTTCGCAGATGCTCAAGGCCTTGCCGGCAGCATCGAATTCCACCACGCCAAAGCGCTCGGGATCGGCCACGTAGTAACCGAACACTGTCGCGCCTTCATCACGAGACGCCGCTTGCAGCAGGGTTTCACCGAAGCCGGCGCCGTAGAAAATGTTGTCGCCGAGCACCAGGCAGACGTTGTCTTCACCGACGAATTCGCGACCGATGATGAACGCCTGCGCGAGGCCGTCCGGGCTCGGTTGTACCGCGTAGCTCAGGCTCAGGCCCAACTGGCTGCCGTCGCCGAGCATGCGCTGGAAGCCCGGCAGATCTTCCGGCGTGGAGATGATCAGGATCTCGCGGATTTCCGCCAGCATCAGCACCGACAGCGGGTAGTAGATCATCGGTTTGTCATACACCGGCAGCGACTGTTTCGAGACGCCCAGGGTGATCGGGTGCAGACGCGAACCGGCGCCGCCTGCCAGCAGAATTCCTTTGTACTTGGCCATGCTTTTTTCCTTTCAAGCAGTGAGATTTGAATGACTGAATGTTCAGGCCACGAGGGCTTCGTCGCGTTGCTCGCCGAGGCGCTCCAGTGCGTAGGCACCGGACATCACCCGCACCCACCAGGCGCGGTTATCCAAATACCAGTCGACGGTTTTCTGCATGCCGCTTTCGAAGGTTTCCTGCGGCGTCCAGCCCAGCGTCGCGTGGATTTTTCCGGCATCGACCGCGTAGCGTTTGTCGTGGCCCGGACGATCCTTGACGAAGGTGATCAGGTCGCGGAAGTGCGCAACACCCGCCGGTTTCTCCGCACCGCGCGCTTCGAGCAGGTCGCACAGGGTGTGCACCACTTCCAGGTTGGTCTTCTCGTTGTGGCCGCCGATGTTGTAGGTCTGCCCGACCTCACCGCGCGTGACCACCGCATACAAGGCGCGGGCGTGATCCTCGACGAACAGCCAGTCGCGAATCTGCGCACCATCGCCGTACACCGGCAACGGCTTGCCTTGCAGCGCATTGAGAATGACGTGTGGAATCAGTTTTTCCGGGAAGTGATACGGCCCGTAATTGTTTGAGCAATTGCTCATCACCACCGGCAGGCCGAAGGTGCGATGCCAGGCGCGGACCAGATGATCGGAACCGGCCTTGGTCGCCGAGTACGGCGAACTTGGCGCATACGGCGTACGCTCGGTGAACGCCGGATCTTCGGGCTCCAGGTCGCCATACACTTCATCGGTGGAAATGTGATGGAAACGGAACGCCGCCTGACGCGCCGCGTCCAGTCGGTTCCAGTAACCACGCGCCGCTTCGAGCATCGTGTAGGTGCCGACGATGTTGGTTTCGATGAAGGCTTGCGGGCCATCGATCGAGCGGTCCACATGGGACTCGGCGGCCAGGTGCATCACCGCATCCGGTTGCAGGCGCGTGAACAGTTCGTCCAGCGCTGGCTTGTCGCAGATGTCGACCTGGCAGAAACGGTAACGCGGCGAATCGGACACATCGGCCAGCGATTCAAGGTTGCCGGCGTAGGTCAGTTTGTCGACGTTGATCACTTCACATTCGGTCTCTTCAATCAGAAACCGCACCACGGCCGAGCCAATGAAGCCCGCGCCCCCTGTCACTAAAATTTTCATCAGCGCCTCCCCTGGCAAAATGATGACTTAACGTCCTTCGATGCTGTGTGCGGGTCAGTTCAACAACGCCACCCAGTATTGCGACAGCCCTTGTTCGAGAATCAGCAGCGTCTGGATGCAGACGAAGCTTTCGTCGGTGGTCGCCGAGGTCGCATTGAGCGGGCCGAATCCACCGTCCTGCTTCTGATGGGAAGCGATCCAGTCTTTCGATTCCTGCAAATACGTCGGCTGCGCGTCGAGCAGATACATCGCTGCGATGGCCATGTAAGTACCCACCAGGCTGACCGCTTTGCCCGGCCGGTAGTGGAACGAGCCGTTGGCAAGTTGCAGGCTCTGCAGCCAGGCGACGGTCTGTTCGGCATCGACGATGCGTCGGTTGAGAATGAACAGCGTCGACACCACGCGGTACACCGAAAACGCGTCCGGCGGATACCCGGGCTTATTGGCGAAACCGCCGTCGACCGAGCGGCAGCGCAAGGCAAACGCCATCACGCCCTGCTCGTCCGGCGCCTTGGCTTCAAGCGCATGTAGCGACAGCACCGCCAGATTGGTGTGCCAGATGTCCGAGCCGAAACCCGGTACATCGCCGAACCCGCCGTCCGGGTTCTGACACGCTTGCAGGTAACGCACGCAACCGCCGATATCGTTCGGCAAGGCGCCCAGCACTCGCAGCGACAACACCGCGCAGTAGGTGGCGAACACATCGCTCAGATGCCCCGGCTGCTCGGCGAATCCACCGTCGGTGTTTTGCGAGGCCCGGATGCAATCGATCAGGCTGGCCTTGTTTTCGATTTGCAGACCCAGCGCGTGCAAGTCCGAGATCACGTGCAACCCGGAAAACACCTGCCAGGTCTTGTCGGCACGGAAACCCAATGGCGCGGTTTCGGCGGTCAGCCCGTAAGGCGTTTCATTCGATGCCCGGGCCTTGGCCAGCCACGCCAGATAACGCTGCAGATCAACATTGATGGTCGGCACGCCATTCGGATGAATGCGCTGCACATCACCACCGCCATCGATCACTTGCAGCTCACGGTTTACCAACGCCGCATCGTCATGATGAGCAACGGCAGCGGCCGGCTCGATAGACTGCAAGGCGTGGGCCGCGGCGAGCTGGGTTTTCAGGCTTTTCAGGTGCAACGGCAGGTACGTCAGGTTGCCAATGCTGAAGATCCCCGGCTGACGCGGCGGCGCCCAGAACTGCCGAATGAACGGCACGGTCGGGTCATCCGGGGTCGACCAGAAATAGCCCTTGCCCATGAACAGACCGCCATTGCGGGCGTCATGAAACTCCAGCAACGCTGCCGTCACCGAAGCCCGATCCGCTTCGCTCGCGCCGGACGGCAAGGCCTGAATCGCCTGCAACAGCAACGCCACGTCGTAGGCGGTCTTGATCGGAAATGGCGACTCGTGATTTTTGTACGAGGTGTGCCAGTCGCAACGCACTTTGCCGTTGATCCCGACCCGATCCCAATACCCGCCGTACGCCGGATCGCGGAACAGCGCCAGGGTTTGCAGCAGGAACGAGCGGGCCACATTCGACAACGCATTGTCGTCGCGTGCATCAGCCAGTTGCGCCAGCACCAGGCTGACTTGAGCCCGCACACCGCAACGGGTCAGCGCCACATCGACACAGGATTGGCTGTCGCTGCCGGCCACCCGGCCGATCAGGTTTTCTGCATGAATCTGCAGATGCCCGACCAAGCCGAGACCCAACGGCTGATTGTCGATACGCGCCAGCAAGGCCGTGGCGCTGATGTCGAGATCGATCGAAGTCGCCAGTTCCAGCGGTGTCGACCAGTCGCTGCTGTACAGACCGGCAACCGTGGAGCGGGCGTAAAGCGCTTCGACCTTTACCAGCAGGCCGTGGATCGCGGCATTGTTCGCTGCGTCCTGCGGCACCCGGCGCTGATAGGCAATCAATGCCGCCAGCGCGTCCAGTTGCAGCGCCAGCGTGCGGCAGCGCCCGGAGCCGTGCGGCGTCCAGTAGCGGTCGGCCAGTTCGTGGAAACCGCCATTCGACGCATCATGCAAACGCATCAGCCCGTCATGGGCAAAACGCAGTTCGACATCGTCGCCGTGCTCGGCCTGATAGAGCGTCGCGGCGACCTGATCCTGCAACTGCTTGTCGCTGGAAATCGCAACCTCGCCACTGGCATCGGTCACGGCGAAAAAGCCGCCGTGGTCGATGTCTTTGAGGCCTTGATCAAATAGAAACTGCGGATGCAGTGACATGGTGAATCCCTCTTCCTTGAGGTTAAGCGGCTTTGCTTTCGGTCAGCGACACAACGCTGCCCTGGCACAACTCGATGATGCGCGTCGCGGCGCGGGCGGCACCTTCGCCATCCGGCGCGGCCACTTGCTGATGCGGCGCGTAGTAGGTCGAAGCGTCGGTGTCTTTTTCCAGTTCACCCTGGATCAGCTCGACGATCGCATCGCGGTCGTGGCCCAGATGCGTCGGGAAACCCAGCAGCTCCAGACGGCGCAGCGCCTCGAGTTCGTGGTACTCGGACTTGGACGGCAGCACGAACAGCGTCGGAATCTGCAGTGCGGCGATTTCCGTCACGGTGATCCAGCCCGGCGCCGAAATCAGCAGGCTGGCTTCGCGCAGCAGGCCCATCCAGTCCGGGTAGTACGGCACGCAGACGACGCCGTCCTGAGCCTGGATATCCTGACGGCCCAGCAACACCAGTTTCAGTTCCGGATTGCGCTCGCGCAGGATCTTGAAGCTGTCCAGATAGGCGGCGAGCAGCGCGTCCTTGTTCTGGGCAAACATCGTAGTGCCGCTGATCGAAGCCACAATGAACGGCGAGTCGCCGAGGTTCAGTTGCTCGCGCACGTTCAAGCCGGTCTGCACATTAATGTCGCGGATCATCGGCCCGACAAAATGCGCCTTGCCACTGACCAGCGCTTCGGCCACCGGCGTGCCCTGATCGAGGGAGGCCACGTACGGTTTGTCGGTCAGCACCAGTTGGCTCTGATTGATCATCCAGTTGAACTGGCTGTGCAGCGCGGTGCGGGCCCGGGCCATTTCCAGCGCGTTGACTTCGAAACCGCCGTCGGCCAGATCATGGTCTTCGAGCTGGCACAGGGTGAAGTCGTAGCGCTCGGTGACGAACACCAGCGGCGTGCCGCTGAAAATCGCAGCCAGGCAGGCGGCCATGTTGTAGTCCGACACCAGAGCGGTCGGCTTGTATTCGGCGATCAGCGCCAGGTAAGACAGAATCCGCTCGCCGGACAGGAAGGTATTGGCGATATAACCGCCAATGTAATTATTCCAGTCGAGTTCTTTCGACAAGTTGCTCTTTTTCGAGTAATCGACCAAACGACCGGCAATATCCACAACTTCTACGCCAGACTTTTCGAACATCGGCGTAAAGGTCGGCTGCAAGGAAGCCAGGGCCACGGTCAATGGCATGTCCGGGCGCTGTTTCTTGATCGCCTGAGCGATGGACAGCGCGCGCATGTTGTGACCGGAACCGGTTGGATTGGGGGCAAATAAAATCATTCTTGAATCTCCATTAGTTGAACAACGCCATGAACCACAGTGTTTTCCAATACATCCCTTATAACCACCGAGTACGGCTTGATAACGGCACCGTCACCAATATTCAGTGGACCTACCAAGATGGCGCCCTCGCCAATAACGCAACGACTTCCAATGCGCACCGGTGCCTCCTCCCAGGGCAGTGAGCGGAATGAATGATCATGGGTGGAGGCCACGATCGTGACCCCCTCGGACAACTCGCTGAAAGCACCGACGGATACGCCGCCGGCCGCCTCGATAACCACACCGGCAGCCAGTCGCACGCCGGTGCCCAATTCGATGCCACCCAGTTGCGACATGCCGCCCTGACGGTTGCTGCGCCCGATCAGAATGCAGTCCCGGGCGATTTCCACCGACGCTCCGCCGCGCAGTTCGGCATCGATCAGGGCGTCGTCGCTGATGTCCCAGGTCAGGGTGTCGGGGTTCAGCGACTTGAGCCGCGCGACCGACTGCGTGGACCGATCGAGCATCGACGGCAATCCCTGACGCGCCCGCTCCCGGACTTTGGTCAGCACCGGTTCCGGGCTCGGTCGGCCGTCCTCGACCACGGTGCGCCGGGCAATGACCCGCGCCGGACGACCGACGACGATTGCGTCCGGCGGCACATCCGCTGTCACCAACGCGCCAGCCGCCACCACAGCCCCAGCACCGATGGAGACACCGGCAGCCACGGTGGACTTGGCGCCCAGCCAGACGTTTTCGGCAATCCGAACCGACGACTGCGCCGTCCCCAGGCATTGGGCACCGGTGGCGAACATGCTGGATTTACCGATGGACGCGTGCTGCAAATCGCACCTGAAGCCGATGAAGCAGTCATCGCTTATCTGCACATTTGTCAGGCGACTGCCGGCACGCACCCAGACGTGCCGACCAAGTTCACTCGCACTATCAACAATCGTCGAAACTTCAATTACGTTTATGTCGTCCACAATAAAGCCTCATTCCATTGATGCCGGGCACATAAAAATTCGATAGGCGTGCGTATCCCGCAGATATAAATCCGCCAGTGCACAAATAATAATTAACTGTTTATTTAAGGCTTCTACTCAAAGCACGCGAGACATTGCGTCCGCGCCACTTATTAACTGACCGGTTCATTCAACTGTCATTACTCATTAACAACAGATAGAAGTTCACACTTGAGCCGAAGACCAAGTCAGTTATCGAGATGAGAAAAAGCCGATTCAAGTCTGTCCGTGACTCAGATGGAGCTCCCTTCCGAGGAATAGTCCTTTAGTACGAATGTTATAGTACAGACGATTTTGTTTTGCAATAGGTGTCAGAATGGTTATCTCGTTTTAGTCTAAAAATTTATTGAACTTTTATGGTGCACGCTTGTACTAAAGCGGTCTTATATGCACAGCGACGGTGCACATTCGCGGGTCGCGTAGATTTGCCCCAGCGCTTACAGGCATCTGGAGGTCGACCCCAGACATTCCGACAGTACCCGCGAAAGCTACGGTGACGGCTCTAACTCCCTCTGGCCTGGAGCCGTCATGCCCGCACCTATCACCGTTTTGCGCGACACCCATCCCCTGCCCGTACTCGACGCCTGCAAATGGGAAAAGCTCGAGGGCGACCCGCACACCGTCAACCTCAATGCCTACACCAGCGAAGACGGCAGCAAGATCATGGGCACCTGGATCTGCACACCGGGCAAGTGGCGAGTGGATTACGTGAAGTGGGAGTACTGCCATTTCCAGGAAGGCTACTGCGTGATTACCCCGGACGGCATGGAGCCGATCCACCTGCGCGCCGGCGACATCTTCGTGGTCGAGCCAGGCATGAAGGGCACCTGGGAAGTGGTCGAGACCGTGCGCAAATATTTCGTGTTCGCCTGATACAAAAAAGCCGGGAAACCACCCGACGTGATTTCCCGGCAACACCTACTGCATCTGAATTGCAGACCTGCGACGAGCACAGGCCTGACGACGATTACTGCGGCTTGCGATAGCTGTTGATGATCGCCGAGAAGTCCTTGCCCCCTTCCCCGCGCTGACTCATCGCCTGATACAACTGCTGCGCCACCGCGCCCAGCACCACCGGCTGATGGGCCTGACGTGCCGCTTCGGTGGCCAGCCCCAGATCCTTGAGCATCAGCTCGGCGCCGAAGCCACCGGTGTAACCGCGCGAGGCCGGCGCCGTTTCGACGATGCCCGGCCATGGGTTGTACATTTCCGAACTCCAGCAACGACCGGTCGAGCTGTTGATGATCCCAGCGAGCACCGTGGTGTCGATGCCCAGCGCATCGCCCAGCGCCATCGCCTCGCTGACGCCGACCATCGAAATGGCGAGCAACAGGTTGTTGCAGATCTTGGCGATCTGCCCGGTGCCGACCTCACCGCAATGCACTATGTTGCGGCCCATCTGCGCCAGCACCGTTTGCAGGGTGGCGAACAGTTCCGGAGTAGCACCGACCATGAAGGTCAGCGTCCCGGCCGTGGCGCCGCCAGTGCCGCCGGACACCGGCGCATCAGCCATGGCCACGCCTTGTTTGGCAGCAGCCGCCGCGACATCGCGCGCCGTCTGCGGATCGATGGTGCTGCAATCCACCGCTGGCACACCTTTACCGATTCCGGCCAGCACGCCATCTTCACCGAGCCAGACGCTGCGTACATGCACGGCGGCGGGCAACATGGTGATCACCAGTTCTGCGTCTTCAGCAGCTTCGCGAGCCGAAGCGCGGATGGTGCCGCCCAGCTGCTCGAGTTCCGCCAGCACGGTTTTGTTCAGGTCCACCAGATTCAGCGAGTGCCCGGCCTTGATCAGGTTGCGCGCCATCGGCGCGCCCATGTTGCCCAGACCGATAAATGCGATTTTCATGGCCATTCCTCAGCGCAGGTTGATGGTGGTGTTCACGCCGTCGTTGACGCTGTCGTCATCGAACCAGCGCGCCGTGACCGTTTTGGTCTGGGTGTAGAACTGCACCACTTGCTTGCCGTACGGGCCGAGGTCGCCAAGTTTCGAACCGCGCGAACCGGTGAAGCTGAAGAACGGGACTGGCACCGGAATCGGGATGTTGATGCCGACCTGACCGACGTCGATTTCAGTCTGGAATTTGCGCGCCGCCGCACCGCTCTGGGTGAACAGGCCAGTGCCATTGCCGAACGGGTTGGCGTTGACCAGCGCGATGGCCTGATCGAGAGTATCGACTTCCAGCACCACCAGCACCGGGCCGAAGATTTCCTGGGTGTAGATCTGCATGTCGGTGGTCACCCCGGAAAACAGGGTCGGGCCGACGAAGTTGCCTTTCTCGTAGCCCGGCACGTTGATGTCGCGACCGTCCAGCTCGAGTTTCGCGCCTTCCTTGATGCCGCTTTCGATCAGATCGAGAATCCGCGCCTTAGCCTTTTTCGAAATGACCGGGCCGACATCGGTGCCCGGCTCGTTGCCGGCGTTGACCTTGAGTTTCTGCGCCAGCGCTTTCAGATCCGGCAACCATTGTTTGGCCGCACCCACCAGTACCACCACCGAGGTGGCCATGCAACGCTGACCGGCCGCACCGAAACCGGCGCCGACCAAGGCATTGAGCGCTTGCTCGCGA
This sequence comes from Pseudomonas sp. B21-021, assembly GCF_024749205.1. NCBI lineage: Bacteria > Pseudomonadati > Pseudomonadota > Gammaproteobacteria > Pseudomonadales > Pseudomonadaceae > Pseudomonas > Pseudomonas sp. B21-021. The sequence goes on along the minus strand of NZ_CP087192.1, from coordinate 833,101 downwards.
TTGGCATCCGGCAACACCACCGCATGGTTCTTCGCGCCCATCATCGATTGCACGCGCTTGCCGTGCTTACCGGCCAGGTCATAAACGTGGGTGCCGACGGCGGTCGAACCGACGAACGAAACGGCCTTGATGTCCTTGTGGGTGCACAGGCCATCGACCACGTCTTTGCCACCATGAACGACGTTCAGAACACCGGCCGGAATGCCCGCTTCAATCGCCAGTTCCACCAGCAACAGGGTCGACAGCGGATCCTGCTCGGACGGCTTGAGCACGAAGGTGTTGCCGCAGGCGATGGCCATCGGGAACATCCATAGCGGAATCATTGCCGGGAAGTTGAACGGCGTGATGCCAGCGCAGACGCCGATCGGCTGGCGCAGGGTGTAGGTGTCGACGCCGCCGGCCACGTTCTCGGCGAACTCGCCCATTTGCAGGCTGCCGATGGAACAGGCGTGCTCGACCACTTCCAGGCCACGGAAAATATCACCTTCAGCGTCAGCGATGGTCTTGCCCTGCTCGGCGCTCAGCACCACGGCGATGCGTTTGGAATGCTCGCGGATCAGCGCTTGCAGCTTGAGCATGATGCGCATGCGCGCGCCGATCGGGGTCAGCTTCCAGGTCTGGAAGGCGCGCTGTGCGGCGCTGACGGCGGCGTCAACTTCAGCGGCGGTGGCGAACGGGACTTTAGCCAGCACTTGCTGGGTCGCCGGGTTGACGATGTCGTGCCATTCGGTGGTCTGCGACTCGACCCACTCGCCGTCGATCAGCAGCTTGACCTTCTGGACCGTGGTTTCGTTGGGCGTAAGCGATGCGTTCATGCTGGTCTCCAGAAATTGTTTTTATCTTGGGAGCCAAGGCGAAAGGTTCGCCTTGAGATGAGGCGTGTGTCGCGAATTGGTTGTCGGACTGTTTTTGGAGTATAGATGTGCAAACTTCTAATAAGAACGCACATATAAGCCAGTCCATCATGCAAAAAAACATCACGTCTTTAGGCTCGCTGAACTGGGACGACCTCAAGTTTTTCCTCGAAGTCGCCCGCACCCGCAAGGCCAGCACCGCGGCCAAACGCCTGGCGGTGGACTACACCACCGTGTCGCGGCGGATCAGTTCGCTGGAATCGGCGCTCGGCACTTTGCTGTTCGAAAAGTCGCGCACCAGCGGTTTTGTGCTGACTGCCGAAGGCCAGCGCCTGCTGAGTTATGCCGAGTCGATCGAAAGCACGCTGCACATGGCCTGCGAGCAGGTGTCCGGCTCCGGCGTCGCGCTGTCGGGGCATGTGCGGATGGGTTGCACCGAAGGTTTCGGCAGCTTCTTCATCACCCCGCAACTGAGCCACTTCGTCGACGCCTATCCGGCGATCTCGGTGGACATCCTGCCGTTGCCGCACTTCATCAGCCTGTCCAAACGCGAAGCCGACATCGTCATCGCCCTCGAACGCCCGGAACACGGGCCGTACGTGTGCTGCAAACTCTGCGACTACCGCTTGCAACTCTACGCGACCCAGGAATACCTCGACAAACACCCACCGATCCGCCGCCCCGCCGATTTGGGCAAGCATCAATTCATCAGTTATGTGGATGACCTGGCGTTCAGCTCGGAGCTGCTGTATCTGGCAAACGTGGTGCCCGGCGCCAGCGCGAACTTGCGCAGCACCAGCGTGATCGCGCAATTCGTGGCGGCGCAGCAGGGGCGCTCGCTGGCGATTCTGCCGTGCTTCCTTGCGGCCCAGGATCCGCGCCTGTTGCCAGTGTTGCCGGAGGAAATCGACATCACCCGGCAGTTCTGGATGTACTGCCGGGAGGATCTGCGCAAGCTCAAGAGGATTACCCTGTTGTGGGATTACATCCGCGAAGTGACCGAGCGCAATCAGGCGCTGTTGATGGGGCAGACCCGCGAAATGCAGTTCGCCGACTAGTCGGCGCTGACCACGATCGACACCCGGCGGTTTTCGGTGCGGCCGGCGGCAGTGTCGTTGGAGGCGACCGGTTCGCGACTGCCGAGGCCTTGCAGCTGAATGTTCTCTTCTTTCATGCCAACCGACGTCAGCACTTTGCCGACGCTTTTCGCGCGACGCAGAGACAGCTGCTGGTTGTAGGTTTCCTTGCCCGAAGCGTCGGTATGGCCATCGACCCGCACGCGCTCGATGCCGACACCCAGCAACGCTTTGCCGATACGCTCGACGATTTCGGTACTTTGCTTGTTCAGGCTTTCGACATCGCTGCCAAACAGCACTTTGCCCGACAGACCGAACTCCCAGCCGTCATCGGTCAACTCGAAGCCTTGCTGCTTGAGGACTGCGACCTGGGCTGGCGTCAGGCCTTTTTGCGGGGCGGTCTGGCAACCGGTCAGGGCCAGTATGGCCGTCAGCAACAGGGTGGAAAACAGTCGAAAGGAAAGTGAGAACACGGGCATCAGCTCCTGGTTTGAACGGGATCGACCGGGTGCTCCGACCCGGCCGTGAATTGGGCGCCGCGCGACAAACGCTTGGCTTGGTACATCGCGGCATCCGCCGCATCGAGCAAGGTGCCGGGCGTAGCGCCATGATCGGGGTAAACGGCGATGCCGATACTGAGCGAAGTCACGACACTGCTATCGCCGGGCAGTGCAATCGGGATCTCCATGCTGGCGAGGATCTTGTCGGCAATGCGCTCGGCGTCTTCGGTCTTGTGCAAGGGTGTCAGCAGAACGGCAAATTCATCACCGCCCAGACGCGCCACCAGATCTTCCTCACGCAACTGCGCCCGCACCCGATTGGCTACCGCCACCAGCACTGCATCGCCGGCGGCATGACCGAAGCTGTCGTTGATGTCCTTGAATCGGTCGCTGTCGAGAAACAGCACTGCCACGCGCTCGTTCTGCTTGTGGGCGCTGCGTAGCGCACGGATCAGGCGACCCTCGAAAAAGGCCCGGTTCGGCAATCCGGTGAGACTGTCGTGACTGGCCTGGTGGGCGAGGGTTTCGTTCTCGCTTTGCAGGTGGGTTTGCCAGTCTTCGAGTTCATCGAGCAAGGCATTGAAGTCATTGCCCAGGTTGTCGAGCTCGGCAATTTTTGCCCGTGGTACCCGTCGATCGAGTGCCCGCTCGCTACGGGCGGCATGCGCCACTGCAGCCAGGCTGTGCAACGGGCCGATGATCCTGCGCAACTGGCGACGCGCCAGATAGAGCGCGACCCAGGCGCTGATCGCCGTGCAGAGAATAATCCCCGCCAGACCGCTCAACAGAAAGCGCATCAGGCTGCCGCCGTGGCCGATCAGCAAAATGCGCCCGATTTCGCGATCCTGATGCAGGATCGGCAGGCTGATGGGTTTTTCCAGAATGACCCGCGCGACCTGCATCTCCAGTTCGGAAAACAAGCCATTCTCCGGACGCTGCCAGCGCGCGAGCAACTGGCCTTGAGTGTCCAGCACCTGGGCATCTGCCACTTCTTCGGTCGAGGCGATCAGCGCCAGCGCTTCGGTCGCGGCGGCCTTGTCGTTGAACACCACGGCAGCTTCCACCGTGTAACTGATCGAGCGGGCGATCAAGTGCAGGTTGTGATCGGCATAGACCCGCAGCGCCAACACCCCAAGCAGCGTCAGCGACACACTGGCCATTGCCACGGCGACCAGCGCCACAATCAGGTTGCCACGGCCGATGACCGAGCCGAGGGTCGGGCGCCCTGTGGATTTGTCGCGTCTCATGGCACCGCCGGTTTGCGGCGCGACAACTGCAGCACGCTGGGATGAATGCGCACGCCGCTGCGGGCGACGGAGTCGAGGTTGACCTCGAACGACACTTGCTCATCGCCGACCCGCAGGCAGAACAGGCTGCCGACCGTGCATTGATCGCCGCCTTCGCTGATGCTCAGCACCGGATGGCCGATCAGGGATGCGAACAGCCGGCTGCGTTCGTCGGTCGTGAGTTTGCCGATGTAGACCGCGTCGCACTCGCTGACGATGGCCGGATTGTCAGCCAACAGTCGACGCACGATGACCGGACGCCCCGTGGCCTGGGTCGTACCCTTGACCAGGTCGTCGGTGTATTCGGTTGGACCGACGATGCACAGGCGCAATTGCGCCGGCTCTACCGGCCAGCGCGCATAACTGAGGATACCGAGGACAACCTGGGTGACGGATTTGGCCCGCTGCTCGGCCATGCCCGCCGGGGGTTGAGTCTGGGCAGCGGCCACACCCGAGAGCAAACAGAGCACACCGGCAAGCAACGCCCGCTTGCAGCCAACTACGCGCTCTGTCGCCCAGACAGCCACCTTCATGCAGGGATTCTCTTGGATCGTTACGAAATGATGCCGCAACGATAGCACAGCGCTGGAACGCCAGCGATACAACGACCTCTGACCGGTCGGTCAATTATCGGCGGCAATTGAAAGCTCCTTCATCCTTAATGCGGCGCCCCTTCTTCCAGTTCCAGCATCAGTCCACTCAGGCGCTTCACCTTGCGCTGCACCGCTTCTTCAAACACGCCGCTCCGAGGCTCGATCAAGGTGAACCAGTCCTTGGCCCGGGTAATTCCGGTGTAGATCAGCTCCTTGGTCAACACGGGATTCAGGGCGTCCGGCAGGATCAGCGCGGTATGGGCAAACTCCGAGCCCTGCGACTTGTGCACAGTCATCGCATAGACGGTCTCGACATCGTTGAGCCGGCTCGGCAGCACGAAACGCACCCCGCCACGCCCGTCGTTACGCGGGAACGCCACTCGCAACACCGACTTACCGGCATCCGGCCCATCGCGCTCAGGCAGTTTCAGGGCGATACCGATGTCACCGTTCATCAGCCCCAGACCGTAGTCATTTCGGGTCATCAGCACCGGCCGGCCTTCGTACCATTGCTGATCGCTTTCGATCAGCCGCGCCTTGAGCAGCGCGTCGGTGATGCGCTGGTTCAGCCCCTCGACACCCCACGGCCCTTTGCGCACTGCGCACAACAACTGGAAGGTATCGAAGGCCCGCAGGACGTCACTCGCCCAGTCGGTCCAGCCCGGGCTCTCGAGCGGCGTTCCGCTCGCCGGACGTCGATCGCGCAAGACGCTCAGATAGTGTCGATATCCGTGAGGGCCTACGCCGTGCCCATCGAGCACCAGGTGCTCAAGGTTCCGGTCGTGTTCGTTCTGAAGCGGCAACGAAAACACATCACCATGGGTTCTGGCGTCCAGTAACTGGCGAGCCTCGACCGGGAGTTGCTGATTCACCCGTCGCGCCAGTTGACCGATGCCGCTGCCCTCGCCGAAACGCCGCGAGTGACGCAACATCACCACTTGCTGGGCCAACGGATGCGAACCGTCGGTGCCTTCGTGCAAGCCGCTGTCCTGCAGGGATTCGCCGCTCACCTGCTCCAGCCACTGGCGGGTCTGCGGACTGTACCAACCGGCTTCGGCATCGCGGCACAAATCCCCCAGCACCGCGCCCGCCTCCACGGAGGCCAGTTGATCCTTGTCGCCCAGCAACACCAACCGGGCATGAGGTGGCAAGGCATCGAGCAGGTTGGCCATCATTTCCAGGTCGATCATGGACGCTTCATCGACCACCAGAACGTCCAGGGGCAGACGGTTACCGGCATGGTGGCGAAAGTGCCGCGTGCCGGGACGACTGCCAAGCAGGCGGTGCACCGTGGTCACCTCGGTCGGGATTTTTTCCCGGACGCTGTCAGCAACTTTCAGCGACTGCACCTGCTGACTGATGGACTCGGTCAGCCGCGCCGCCGCCTTCCCGGTAGGCGCCGCGAGGCGGATGCGCAATGGCTGGTGCGCCTCGACCGCAGGCGCCTGGAGCAACGCCAGCAAACGGACCACCGTCGTCGTCTTGCCGGTGCCCGGGCCACCCGTGATGATGCTGAAGGCACTTCGGGTGGCCAGGGCGCAGGCGAGTTTCTGCCAGTCGATGACATTCGCACGCAGGGCCGGATCGAACAGTGCGTCCAGCCGCCGAGCAAGATCGGGTGGTGTCGCTTCCTGCTCCGCCAGACGCTGACGCAATGCGCTGTCGATACGCCGCTCGTAGGCCCAATAGCGCCGCAAGTACAAGCGTTTGCCGGACAACACCAGCGGGCGCTCCTGAGCCGATGCACCTTCGTCGGCGGCCAGTGCCACCAGCGAACTGCCGGCCAGTACTTTGCACCAATGCGCTCCGTCGAGGGTTTCGAGCAACTGCGAGGGCAACAGCAATACGCCGGGTTGTGCGTCCCCCTCCGGAGGCAGAGACAGCGCGAAATCCGGCGCCTTGAGGGTTTCGAACAGATCCAGGCAGACATGACCATGGCCGAGCTGGTGACTGGTCAATACGGCGGCTAGCAACACCAGCGGATCGACATCGGGTGCCAACTCATGAAGGAAGGCCACGAATGCCTTATCCAGTGCCCGCAACCAACCACGCTCGACCCACTGGGTCAGCAACAGCAACAGATCATCGGCCCGGGTCAGGGGCGTCAGTTGCACGAGGCTGTCGGCGGTCAGCGGCGTTGGCAGCAGATCGGCGAATGTCCGGTTCATAGCAGTACTCCCTGTTCCCACGCGGGCTCGGCCTTGGGTTGCGATTTGCCCTGGAACATGAGGTCCAGACGTTCGATCAGCGCCCTTGGTGGTCGCGCGAAGTAAACGCCACCGCCAGGAGCCCGTGTCCCACGCAGGAACAGATACAACGCGCCGCCGATATGCCGGTCGTAGTCGTAATCGGCGAGCCGCGCCTTGAGCTGACGATGCAGTGCCAACAGGTACAGCACGTATTGCAGGTCATAACGGTTGTCGAGGATCGACTGCTCCATGGCTCGCTCGGTGTACGCGGCGTCATCGACACCCAGCCAGTTGGATTTGTAATCGGCCACGTAGTAACGACCCTCGTGCTCGAACGTCAGGTCGATAAAGCCTTTGAACATGCCATTGAGCTGCACCGCTTCGGCGCCGACCCGGGCAACACCGTTGTGGGTGAACTGACGCACCTGTTCGTCGAGCTTGAGGACGTCGACTTTGTGGCTGGCAAACCAGAACTCCATCTCGACCCGATACTGCTTCAATTGCTCGAGCACCACTGGCGGTTGGTCGAAGCCCGCAGGCAGCGGCAATTTGAGCAAGTGTTGCAACCAGTCACCGAGGGTAGTGATCCAGCCTTCCCAGCCCCGACGGTTGCAACGTCGGGCAATTGCATCGTCCAGCGATTCGCGGGTGACCGCAAACCCTTCCTCCCCTGCCCACTCCAGCAAACCGTGAAGAAACGTTCCCGGATTCGGCCCGCGAGGGAAGCGGTGAATGTCGGCCCCGCCGGCGATGATCTCGCGCGGAGCTTCAGGATCCAGGCGTTCGTCGTCGAACAGTTTTTGCGCTTGCGGACTGTCGGGAGCTTCGTCATTGCCGACGCTCAGCACGTCACTGATGCGCAAGGCACTGTACGACGCGATCCACCAGTTCTCGCTGGCCCTGCGGCTCGGCAAAAGGGTGGCACGTAGCGTGGCTTCGTTACGCGGAGGCTGGTACTCCTCGCGGGTGGCCTCCGGCATTTCAACAACGCTCAACGACGAACAATTCTGTTGCAGATCGTCCAGCCAGCGAGCCAATCCGCTGGACTCGTTCAACGTTGCGCCGCCGCCCAACAGATAGCCCAGTGCAGAAAGATGCAGCACCGAACTGCTGTGGTTACCGCGCTTGAGATCCGTCACCCCGAGCCAACACGCGTGTTGCGCGCGGGTCAGCGCGACATAGAGCAAACGCAGATCCTCCGCCAGGCGCTCATTGTCCGCCAAGGCGATCAGTTCAGCGTCGGACTTCAGACTGATGCGGGCCTTGCCGGACTCATCGTGGTAATGCAGCGGCAATCGACTGCCATCCACGGGTTTGGCCGAGCAGATGAACGGCAGGAACACCAAAGGGTATTCAAGCCCCTTGGACTTGTGAATGGTCACGACCTTGACCAGTTGTTCGTCGCTTTCAAGACGCAGGATCTGCTCTTCACCTGCCTGCCCGGACAGCGCCAGATGCTCAGCCAGATGACGGATCAGTGCCTGCTCGCCATCGAGTTCCGACGCGGCCTGTTGCAACAACTCCGACAGGTGCAACAGGTTGGTCAGCACCCGCTCGCCATCACTGCGGGCGATGAGCATCTGCGGCAGTTGAAAGTCGTGCAGCAGGCGCCGCAACATCGGCAGCACCCCTTGCTTGCGCCAGAGCTCACGATAACCACGGAACTGCATGACCCGGGTTTCCCAGACCAGTTCGTCCTGATTCAGGCGCTCCAGCTCAGCCAGCGGCAGATTCAGTGTGATGCACGCCAGCGCCGCTTTCAGGGAGCGTTCGACATCCGGCTCGGCGCACGCCTTTAGCCACGACAGCAGATCATGGGCTTCCTGAGCGGCAAAGACCGAGTCCTTGTCCGACAGATAAACGCTGCGGACTCCGCGCGCTGCGAGCTCACCGCGTATCGCCTGCGCCTCTTTACCGTCGCGCACCAGGATCGCAATGTCCGCTGGCCGCAGCCCACGCCAATCCTTGCCCTCCTGCGCAAACCCGGCGCGACCGGTCTGCCCGCCATTAAGCAGGGTCGTGATCTCACTGGCGCAGGCCGCCGCCAACTGCTGGCGATAAACCGCCCCGGACAGTGGCTTGTCGGTGGATAAATGCCAGATGTTCAGCGCTGGCACATCCAGCCCGGAAACCTGCAAATGTTCTTTACGCCCCTGAGCCTCTACAGGCTGGAATGGCACCGGGTTATCGCCGTTTTTCTCTCGAAACAGAAATGCTCCGCGCCCTTGCTCACGGGACTCGGCACGTTCGAAAACATGGTTGACCGCACTGACCATCCCGTGACTGGAACGGAAGTTCGTGCCCAGGGTATGCAGGCGTCCGGTTGTAGCCTGGCGGGCTCGCAGATAGGTGTAGATATCCGCGCCACGGAAGGCATAGATCGCCTGCTTGGGGTCGCCAATCAGGAACAGTCCGGTCTCGGGATTATCCTCTTCAATGCGATAGATGCTTTCGAAGATCCGGTACTGCACCGGATCCGTATCCTGGAACTCATCGATCAGGGCGACCGGGAACTGCTCGCGGATGAGCGTGGCGAGACGTTCCCCACCATCGGATTGCAGGGCAGCATCCAGACGCAACAGCATGTCGTCGAAACCCATTTCGGCGCGACGGCGCTTCTCGTCTTCAAAGCGAGCACCAACCCATTTGGCAGCATGCTGCAGCACGGCCGCATCGGGCGTCGGCAAATTGTCGAGGCTCGACTTGAGCACAGGCATGGCATCCAGGCCCGGGTGACTCGGCGGCTCGCCCTTCCAGGCTTCAGCCATGCCCTCCGGCGTGAGCCTGGCGAACCCGGTGCCGATATCCAGTTGCTCGAGCGACTCGTCCTCGGCCCAGGCCTTGAGCTTTTCGAACCAGGGTTCGAAATAGCGGGCCTGCATCTTGCGCCCGTCCACGGTTTTGTTGGCGACGCCCTGATGGCAGATGGCGAGTAACTCATCAGCCCACTGCCGCCATGGCCCCTTCAACTCCACCAATGCCGCACGGCGTTCCTGCAGGCAGTCTTCGATCAGCTCGGATGGCGTCTTTTCTGAATCCCCTTCGCGCTCGGTGCCAAACAGCCCACGCACACGCGGCAACAGGGCCGCCGGCCCTCCCCAGTGGCTGCGAACCCAGTTCAAGGCATCGCCCTGCATCGGATAGCAGAACAGCCGCCAATAATCGCGCAGCACTTCGCCGAGCAGGTCGCTGTGATCGGTTTCCAGGGTCTGGGTAAACAGACTGCCGCTGTCGAACGCATGCTCGCGCAACATTCGCTGACACCAGCTGTGGATCGTCGAGACCGCAGCTTCATCCATCCATTGCGCGGCGATATCCAGGCGGTTCGCGCAGCCGGGCCATTGTTGCGGATCGAACTGTGCACGCAGTTCATCAATCAACGCATCAGGGGGCGGTGACTCGTCACGGAAGAAACGGGCGGCCTCGGCCAGACGTGTGCGTATACGTTCGCGCAGTTCTTTGGTGGCTGCGTCGGTGAAGGTCACCACGAGAATCTGCGGGGGCAACAGCTCTCGAGCGAAACCACTCGCCTCGCCTCCGTGGCCGAGGATCAACCGCAGATACAACGCCGAAATGGTAAACGTCTTGCCAGTGCCCGCACTGGCTTCAATCAGTTGGCTGCCCTTTAACGGGAATGCCAGGGCGAGAGGCTGCTGGTTACTCATGCGCCTGCCTCCTCGTGGGTCCATGAACGCCAAGGTGCCTCAAGCAGAGGGCGATACAGTGCATCACACCAACCGGAGAAGGTTTCATCCGCCTGCAGTGCATCGAAGTCGGCGAATTGTCGGGACAGAGCCGGACTTTCACGCCGCTCGCCTTCGCTGGTCTGAGCATCGCCCTCATAGGCTTTACGGGCAGCCGCTTCAGCCTTGACCGGATCGGTCTGGGCCAGCCATGCAAAAGCCGTTTTCACCGCGACCGGAAGTGGCTGGCGCATGCCCGTCTGCCAGGCACGCAGCAGATCCTCAAGAATGCGCCCCGCTCGAGTCTGTTCCAGAGGTTCAAGAAGGAGCGTGTCATCACTCGCCACCAGTGCGGTCGTCAGGGAGAGTCCACTGGCGCACGCGACGAGATGGCTGACCCAGGGATTGGTCATGCGATGCCATTTGCGGCTCTTGATCGAGCCTATGCTGTTGGGGATTGTTGTGACCGACAGTACGCCGCCATCGGCGCGCCGGTGCAAACCGCCTAGCCATCCTTCAAGGCGCAGTTCCTGCCATTCAAAATTGATCGGTAGCGCGTTGGTTAGCGGTGTTGGCCATAACGCCAACAGCTGTTGATATCGTTGCAACAAGTCTGGCAAAGGCTCGATCAACTCTCGCTGAAGGCATTCACCGAATCCGGCCATGGGCAGCAGTCCGCTGTTCTGCAGGCGTCGGGCTTGAGACTCGAGCGCCTGATCAACATTGTTCGGGTGTCTCAAGGCTGCCCCGAGCAAGCTGTCGCTGAGCATGTATCGCTGCAATGCATCCAGCACAAAGGGTTCTTCGTCAGCCTGTGGAACCTGCGCCGCTTCGAAGTAAACCTTGAGTCGCTGAGTGAAAAAGTGTCGAACCGGATTGCGCAGGAAGTCCTGCAGCAGCTCCAGACTCAACGGTTCCTCCTGAACATGGGGGGCAAGCATTGTTGCGACGTCATTCTGCTCGTGATGCTGATGCAGCACTTGCCATTCGCTGGCATAGCTGAACAGTTTGTCTTCCTCATGGAAGTAGCGCGAACTGAATGGCTGCAACGGATGCTCCTGAGTCATGGCAATCAGAAGATCTTCGTTGTCGTCGACCGATCGCCATCCATTGGCGAGATGATCGCGCAACTGGCCGATCAACACAGAGGCTGGCCGCTCGCTGTTGTCGCGAATGCTGCGGCCCACCCAACTGATGTAGAGCTGGTGACGGGCGGATAAGAGCGCTTCGAGCAGAAGATAGCGATCATCCTCCCGACGGGATCGATCTCCCGGCCGGTAGTCGCTGCCCATGAGATCGAAGTCCAGCGGCGGTTGAGCGCGTGGATAATCGCCATCGTTCATGCCCAACAGGCAAACCAGCCTGAACGGGATCGCGCGCATAGGCATCAGCGTGCAAAAGTTCACGGCTCCCGCCAGGAAGCGCTGCGACAGACGCCCCTGATCCAGCCCCGCCAGCCAGGCCTCACGGACGACGGTCAGTGGCAGCTCGTCCAGCAGACCGACGGCCTCGCAGGTTTCCAGCCAGGTTTCGCGCAACTCCTCGAGCTGAGCCAGCAGGTAGTCGTCATGCTCATCTTCGGGTTTGAAAAACAGCTGCATCAACGCCTGAAGCCGATATCCCCATTCCTGTGGTTGCGCGGGTTTCATCAGTTGCTGATGCGAAAGCTCCAGTGCATCCAGCAACGCTACCAACGGGCCGATCAACGCGGCATCGAGACCACCGATTTCATCGTAGGGTTCGATATCCCCACAGGCTCCGGAACTGCCGACGGCATAGCCGAGCAGCATCCGACGCAGGCCGAAGCGCCAACTGTTTTGCTCCAGTTCGTCGGGCAATCCCAGTTCGGCCCGTTGCCCGGCATCGATGCCCCAACGTACGCCGGCCCCTTCGATCCAGCGATGCAGAGTCGGCAAGTTTCGCTCCTGCACACCAAACCTGGCGCGTAACGCAGGAACGTCGAGCAGGTCGAGAATTTCACTGACGGGGAAACGACTGTCCGGCAGCTTGAGCAAATGCTCGACAGCGATCAGTAATGGATCCCGCCCGCGCTGGCCCTGATCGGCCATAGTGAAGGGAATGAAGCGTGGATCCTGACGATCCAGTTGGCCAAATACGGCGCGGATATGCGGCGCATAACTATCGATGTCAGGCACCATCACGATCACATCGCGAGGGCGTAATTGAGGGTTGGCACTGAAACGGGCCAGGAGTTGGTCGTGGAGAATCTCCACTTCGCGCTGGGCGCTATGAGCTATGTGAAAGCGGATCGAATCGTCTTGAGTCAGATCGACTGCCGGCCAGAGCGTTCGAGTCTCGCTGAGCGGCCGCAGCTCCAGAATGTCGTCCTGTAACTGATTCAGCATGTTCTTCGGCTGGTTTTCGCTGAACAGATCGATACGTCCGTTGCGAAATGCTGCGCGATAGCTGTCCGGCTCGTCGTAGCTGTCGAGAAGGTTGATGTAATCGCGACCTTGCTTACCCCACGCTGCGAGGAGCGGGTGAGCATGTTGGTGGAGCGATTCCGAATCCAGCACCACAGGCATGCCGTTTTTTCGGGCCTGCCGCTTGTACTGATGACGCAAGAGATCCTTGTCGGCAACGATATCGGCCCAGTGATAACGACAGGGGTTATGGACGCACAATAAAACCTGGCTGAAACGAGACAACCCGGCCAATGCTTCCAGTACCTGGGCGGGCAACGAGGAAATTCCGAAAACGATCACTCGCTGGGGAAGTCCGGTCGGTGCGCGTTCAAGACTGTTGATGCGCTCCATGAACCGCTGGTGCACGCCCGCGCGACTCTGGGCCATGCCTTGCTCGCCCACATCGTCCAGCAGAGCGCGCCACAATTCTGCCTGCCAGCAACTGGTCGGTGAGAGCGGCTTCGCTTCACCTCTTACATTTCGGAGTTGATGATGCCCCTCTGCCCAGTCCTCAAGCCAATCAGCGCGGTAAACCTGGTATTGGTCGAAGAGGTCTGCCAGACGTTCGGACAACTGGTAGCGTTTGCGTAGATCGGTGTCATGGGTGAGGAAGCGCTGTAGCGGTTCGAAATGCGGTCGGGTGATGACCTGTGGCAACAGGCGCATCAGACGCCAGGTCAACGGTGCCTTATCGAGCAGCGACTTTGCCGGAATGTCCTCTCGTCCCAGAACCATCCGGTAAAGCTGCCACATGAAACTGCCCGGCAGTTGCACATCAATAGCGGCGGCGATACCACAGCCGCCGGAGTCGTCCTCTTCAGGATCCTCAGCCAGTGCCAGCTTGAGCCATTGAGCGATGCCGTTGCTCTGTACAAGCGCGATTTCGTTCTCCAAGGGAGCCAGTGGATAGCGCCGCATGATGCTGATCACAAGGCTGCGCAGTTCATCCAGGCTGTTGCTCTGAACGACCATGAATGCAGCGTTGAGGGACTGGGTGTCCGGCATGAAGGCTTCCTTGGAAAAGTACAAAAGCTAGGGCTGAACCTTAGCATTGTCGGCAGGCGACGACAGCCGCAAGGCGGCTGAGAATGCTGTAAGAACTTTCCTGCGGGCAAAACAAAACCCCAACTGCTTTCGCAATTGGGGTTTCGGAATTTAATCTTGACGATGACCTACTCTCACATGGGGAAACCCCACACTACCATCGGCGATGCATCGTTTCACTTCTGAGTTCGGGATGGGATCAGGTGGTTCCAACGCTCTATGGTCGTCAAGAAATTCGGGTACTGAGTCGTGACCAGAGGCCTCGCTTCAGCAAATTGGGTATGTGACAGCTTTCGGTGTTTTGTGAGCGTCGAACTTTCGGTTCATTTTCGTCTTCACACACCGCAATCTGGTCTCTCTCGCTTTTCAGCTCGGAGCATGCAAATTGCTTGGGTGTTATATGGTCAAGCCTCACGGGCAATTAGTATTGGTTAGCTCAACGCCTCACAGCGCTTACACACCCAACCTATCAACGTCGTAGTCTTCGACGGCCCTTCAGGGAACTCAAGGTTCCAGTGAGATCTCATCTTGAGGCAAGTTTCCCGCTTAGATGCTTTCAGCGGTTATCTTTCCCGAACATAGCTACCCGGCAATGCCACTGGCGTGACAACCGGAACACCAGAGGTTCGTCCACTCCGGTCCTCTCGTACTAGGAGCAGCCCCTCTCAAATCTCAAACGTCCACGGCAGATAGGGACCGAACTGTCTCACGACGTTCTAAACCCAGCTCGCGTACCACTTTAAATGGCGAACAGCCATACCCTTGGGACCGGCTTCAGCCCCAGGATGTGATGAGCCGACATCGAGGTGCCAAACACCGCCGTCGATATGAACTCTTGGGCGGTATCAGCCTGTTATCCCCGGAGTACCTTTTATCCGTTGAGCGATGGCCCTTCCATACAGAACCACCGGATCACTAAGACCTACTTTCGTACCTGCTCGACGTGTCTGTCTCGCAGTCAAGCGCGCTTTTGCCTTTATACTCTACGACCGATTTCCGACCGGTCTGAGCGCACCTTCGTACTCCTCCGTTACTCTTTAGGAGGAGACCGCCCCAGTCAAACTACCCACCATACACTGTCCTCGATCCGGATAACGGACCTGAGTTAGAACCTCAAAGTTGCCAGGGTGGTATTTCAAGGATGGCTCCACGCGAACTGGCGTCCACGCTTCAAAGCCTCCCACCTATCCTACACAAGCAAATTCAAAGTCCAGTGCAAAGCTATAGTAAAGGTTCACGGGGTCTTTCCGTCTAGCCGCGGATACACTGCATCTTCACAGCGATTTCAATTTCACTGAGTCTCGGGTGGAGACAGCGCCGCCATCGTTACGCCATTCGTGCAGGTCGGAACTTACCCGACAAGGAATTTCGCTACCTTAGGACCGTTATAGTTACGGCCGCCGTTTACCGGGGCTTCGATCAAGAGCTTCGCGTTAGCTAACCCCATCAATTAACCTTCCGGCACCGGGCAGGCGTCACACCCTATACGTCCACTTTCGTGTTTGCAGAGTGCTGTGTTTTTAATAAACAGTCGCAGCGGCCTGGTATCTTCGACCGGCGTGGGCTTACGTAGCAAGTACTTCACCCTCACCGGCGCACCTTCTCCCGAAGTTACGGTGCCATTTTGCCTAGTTCCTTCACCCGAGTTCTCTCAAGCGCCTTGGTATTCTCTACCCAACCACCTGTGTCGGTTTGGGGTACGGTTCCTGGTTATCTGAAGCTTAGAAGCTTTTCTTGGAAGCATGGCATCAACCACTTCGTCGCCTAAAGGCAACTCGTCATCAGCTCTCGGCCTTGGAATCCCGGATTTACCTAAGATTCCAGCCTACCACCTTAAACTTGGACAACCAACGCCAAGCTGGCCTAGCCTTCTCCGTCCCTCCATCGCAATAACCAGAAGTACAGGAATATTAACCTGTTTTCCATCGACTACGCTTTTCAGCCTCGCCT
>NZ_CP087192.1:127500-812500 GCF_024749205.1 Pseudomonas sp. B21-021 | reverse complement strand
AGGATGAAGCAGTTGCCGCAGACGATCGCCAGCGGATACATCCACAGCGGCACCATCGCCGGGAAGTTGAACGGCGTAATGCCGGCCACCACGCCCAGCGGCTGGAAGTCCGACCACGCATCAATGTTCGGGCCGACGTTGCGGCTGTACTCACCCTTGAGGATTTCCGGGGCTGCGCAGGCGAACTCGACGTTCTCGATACCGCGCTTCAGTTCACCGGCAGCGTCTTCCAGAGTCTTGCCGTGCTCTTCGCTGATCAATTGCGCGATGCGCGCTTCGTTCTGCTCCAGCAGTTGCTTGAAACGGAACATCACCTGAGCACGTTTGGCTGGTGGCGTGTTGCGCCAGGCCGGGAAAGCAGCCTTGGCGGCATCGATGGCGTGCTGGATAGTTTCGCGGCTGGCCAGCGGCAGCTTGTGGATAGCCTGACCGGTGGACGGGTTGAACACATCGACCGCGCGACCGTTCTCGGTCACCAGTTCGCCATTGATCAAATGCGGGATAACGCTCATCGGGAAACTCCTGAACTCTTGTGCGCAGACGCCCGCAAGGGGCGCCTGCTATTGGCGTATCTATATAGAAGGAAAAATCAGTCGAGCTTGTTCAGCACTTCGCCGACCGCGTCGAACAGACGATCAAGGTCCTGCGGCTTGCTGTTGAAGGTTGGGCCGAACTGCAGGGTGTCGCCGCCGAAGCGCACGTAGAACCCGGCTTTCCACAGCGCCATACCGGCTTCGAACGGACGCACGATGGCATCGCCATCACGGCCCGCGATCTGGATTGCACCGGCCAGGCCGTAGTTACGAATGTCGATGACGTTCTTCGCACCTTTCAGGCCATGCAGGGCATTTTCGAAATGTGGCGCGACTTCGGCCACGCTCTGCACGAGGTTTTCCTTTTGCAGCAGGTCGAGTGCCGCCAGGCCAGCGGCGCAAGCTACCGGGTGCGCCGAGTAGGTGTAGCCGTGCGGGAATTCCACGGCGTATTCCGGGGTCGGCTGGTTCATGAAGGTCTGGTAGATCTCGGAGCTGGCAATCACCGCGCCCATCGGGATCGCGCCGTTGGTGACTTGCTTGGCGATGCACATCAGGTCCGGGGTCACGCCGAAGGTGGTGGCGCCGAACATGGTGCCGGTCCGGCCGAAACCGGTGATCACTTCGTCGAACACCAGCAGGATGTTGTGCTGTTCGCAGATTTCACGCAGGCGCTTGAGGTAGCCCTGTGGCGGAACCAGCACGCCAGCGGAACCGGCCAGAGGCTCAACGAACACCGCAGCGATGTTCGAAGCATCGTGCAGCTCGATCAGCTTCAGCAGCTCATCGGCCAGTGCGATACCGCCCTGCTCCGGCATGCCACGGGAGAAAGCATTGCTCGCCAGCAGAGTGTGCGGCAGGTGATCGACGTCCATCATCGCCTGACCGAACAGCTTGCGGTTGCCGTTGACGCCACCGAGGCTGGTGCCGGCGATGTTCACACCGTGGTAACCACGGGCACGGCCGATCATCTTGGTCTTGGTCGACTGGCCTTTCAGGCGCCAGTAAGCGCGGACCATTTTCACCGCGGTATCGGCGCACTCGGAACCAGAGTCGGTGAAGAACACGTGATTCAGGTTGCCCGGTGTCAGGTCAGTGATTTTCTCAGCCAGTTGGAACGACAGCGGGTGGCCGTACTGGAAGCCCGGCGAGTAATCGAGGGTGCCCAACTGCTTGGCCACCGCTTCCTGGATTTCCTTGCGGGTATGCCCGGCGCCGCAGGTCCACAGACCGGACAGCGAGTCGTACACCTTGCGGCCCTTGTCGTCGATCAACCAGCTACCCTCGGCGCCGACGATCAGACGCGGGTCGCGCTGGAAGTTGCGGTTGGCGGTGTACGGCATCCAGTGCGCGTCCAGCTTCAGTTGGCTGGCCAGTGGCGACGACGCGTTTTCAGGCATGTTCATCGGGCAAAACCTCACAGGGCAATAAGCTTCAGAGAGATAGAAAGCGTTGTTGCAGCTAAATTGCCACGCGGATAAAGTCGGTGAAATTCAACTCTTCTAACCTTCAGTTAGAACTCTGCTAAACAATGAGAACAACAGCATGAGCAGCCGTCGCCCCGATCCACTGGCCCAGGTCAGTGACTTTGATATTCGCCTGCTGCGGATTTTTCGCAGCGTGGTGGAGTGCGGCGGCTTCTCGGCGGCGGAAACCGTGCTCGGCATCGGTCGCTCGGCGATCAGCCAACAGATGAGCGATCTGGAGCAACGCCTGGGCCTGCGTCTGTGCCAGCGCGGGCGCGCCGGTTTCTCCCTGACCGAAGAAGGTCGCGAGGTTTATCAATCGGCGTTGCAGCTACTAAGTGCGCTGGAAAGTTTCCGCACCGAGGTCAACGGCCTGCACCAGCACTTGCGCGGCGAGTTGATCATCGGCCTGACCGACAACCTCGTCACCCTGCCCCATATGCGCATCACCCACGCGCTCGCGCAGTTGAAGGAGCGCGGGCCGGACGTGCAGATCCAGATCCGCATGATCGCCCCCAACGAAGTCGAACAAGGCGTGCTCGACGGCCGCCTGCATGTCGGCGTGGTGCCGCAGGCCAGTGCGTTGTCGGGACTGGAATATCAGCCGCTGTACAGCGAACGTTCGTTGCTTTATTGCGCGGTGGGTCATCCGCTGTTTTACGTCGACGATAAACAGCTGGATGACGAGCGCCTCAACAGTCAGGACGCCATCGCCCCGACCTTCCGTTTGCCGGCGGAGATCCAGGCGCACTATCAAGCCCTCAATTGCACCGCCAGCGCTTCCGACCGTGAAGGCATGGCGTTCCTGATTCTGACCGGACGTTACATCGGCTATTTGCCCGATCACTACGCCAGTCTCTGGGTACAACAAGGTCGCTTGCGCGCACTCAAGGCCAGCACCCGTTTCTATGATTTGAGCCTGGCCTCGGTCACCCGCAAGGGTCGCCGCCCTCATCTGGTACTGGAAAGCTTTCTCGAAAGCCTCGCCGCCACCCGCTGACGACCGGGGTTTTATTCGCCCGGGGCTTGTCCCGCGCCGGTGGTTGCGCTATCAACGCAACTGGTTGCACCCCACAGACAAACCCGGAAGTGCCTATGACCTTTGAAGTCCCCGCTCACGGCGGCAAACCTGCCAGCCGCATTCGTCAGAAGAACGAAGAGACCATCATCAAAGCCGCCGAAGACGAGTTCGCCCGTCACGGGTACAAAGGCACGAGCATGAACACCATCGCCACCAAGGCCGGACTGCCCAAGGCGAATCTGCATTACTACTTCACCAACAAACTGGGACTGTACGTGGCGGTGCTGAGCAACATCCTTCAATTGTGGGACAGCACCTTCAACTCCCTCACGGCCGAGGACGATCCGGCCGAAGCGCTGACCCGCTACATCCGCGCGAAAATGGAATTTTCCCGTCGCCAGCCGCAAGCGTCGCGAATCTTCGCGATGGAAGTGATCAGCGGCGGCGAATGCCTGACCGAATATTTCAACCAGGATTACCGCGCCTGGTTCCAGGGCCGCGCCGGCGTGTTCCAGGCCTGGATCGACGCGGGCAAGATGGACCCGGTCGACCCGGTGCACTTGATCTTCCTGTTGTGGGGCAGCACCCAGCATTACGCCGACTTCGCCACCCAGATCTGCCGGGTGACCGGTCGCAGCAAGTTGACCAAACAGGACATGGAAGACGCCGGCAACAATCTGATCCGCATCATTCTCAAAGGCTGCGGCCTCACTTCTTCTATATAAGTCGTTTTATGCCATTCACCCTCAGCGGCTTTTGCGAATTCCGCGAAGAGATTCGCAAAAGCCGTTTCATCACCTTCGCCGCGCCGATCGGCAGCCCTGCCGAGGCGCAAGCCTTCATCGAGCAGCACAGCGACTTGAACGCTTCGCACAATTGCTGGGCGTGGAAGCTCGGCGACCAGTACCGCAGCAACGACGACGGCGAACCCGGTGGCACTGCCGGGCGGCCGATTCTCGCGGCCATCGAGGCGCAGGACTGCGATCAGGTCGCGGTGCTGGTGATCCGTTGGTACGGCGGCATTCAACTGGGCACCGGCGGTCTGGCCCGGGCCTATGGCGGCGGCGCCAACAAATGTCTGCAAGCCGCGCCGAAGATCGAGTTGATCAGTCGCGTGCCCGTGCGTTGCGCCTGCGCTTTCAGTGAACTGGCGCTGGTGAAGCTGCGGGTCGCGGATCTGGGCGGATTGGTGGTGGAGGAAAACTTCACCGCCAATGGTGTCGAGCTGCAACTGGCCGTGGGCGAAGCGCACATCGAGCAGTTGCAGAATCAGCTGGCCGACCTGAGCCGTGGGCGAATCCTGCTGCAACGTTGAAGCCCCGCCATGTTTTGGGGCACCAGCCCGTTTGCTTATGCCCGAGACTTGCCCACATCCGCTGTGCACCCGGCTGTGGATAACCTGAGCACAGGATGCTGTAACCCTTCTGTCACGTGGCTTTGCGGGATTTGTTCACTTTTCGTCCAATCGCCCACCACAACAAATAATTTCACGTAAAAACAATCGCTTAGCGTCGTTTATCGCCTTTAGAAGAAAGCCCACCAGTGCTTATGCCCGGGATTTTGTCTTGCGCACAAATACTGTGGAGCAACCTGTGGATAAGCCGTTCATGGCTGGCGCAGTCGCAGGTTCTGCATGGCTTCGACGAGGTTGCTCGTTTTTTGATCAGCCAAGCGCGGGCAAAACTGGAGCCTGATCAAGGGCTTTGCCCTCAAGTGGTGCCGCGCAAGACGTCGAATTCATTTCAAAGGCTCTACGCCACAGGCTGGCAAACAGCGGCTGCCTGCGTTCCTGACTCAATGGCCAGGAAATTGCTTTATCCACAGGCACAACTCCAAGCGACCCGAGCCTGTCATGCCAAACCCCACGTCCACACCGCGCCTGCAACTGCGCCACATCAGCAAACGTTATCCCGGTTGCCTCGCCAATGACGCCATCGACCTGAGCATCGCCCCCGGTGAAATCCACGCGCTGCTCGGTGAAAACGGCGCGGGTAAAAGCACGTTGATGAAGATCATCTACGGCGTCACCCAGGCCGATTCGGGCGAGATGCTGTGGCAGGGTCAACCGGTGAACATGCGCAACCCGGCCCAGGCGCGGGAGTTGGGCATCGGCATGGTGTTCCAGCATTTCTCGCTGTTCGAGACCCTGAGCGTGGCGCAAAACATCGCACTGGCGATGGGCGCAGGAGCCGGTTCGCCGAAACAGCTTGAGGGGAAAATCCGTGAAGTGTCGCGCCGATATGGCATGGCGCTGGAACCCCAGCGACTTGTCCACAGCCTGTCGATCGGCGAGCGGCAACGGGTCGAGATCGTTCGTTGCCTGATGCAGGACATTCGCCTGCTGATTCTCGATGAGCCAACCTCGGTGCTCACGCCGCAGGAAGCCGACGAGCTGTTCATCACCCTCCGCCGGCTCGCGGCTGAGGGCTGCAGCATTCTGTTCATCAGCCACAAACTCGGCGAGGTGCGCGCCTTGTGTCACAGCGCCACAGTTCTGCGCGGCGGTCGGGTGGCCGGCCATTGCGTGCCGGCCGACTGTACTGATCGGCAACTGGCGCAATTGATGGTCGGAGAAGCCGTGACATTGATCGGCGAGTTCACGAAGGTCACCGGTGGCGCGGCGTTTTTGCAGGTCAGCGGTCTGAACTGGCACAACCCGGATCCGTTCGGCTGCTCCCTGAGCGACATCGACCTGCAGGTGCGCAGCGGTGAAATCGTCGGCATCGCCGGCGTGGCAGGCAACGGACAGGACGAGTTACTGGCCTTGCTCAGCGGCGAACAGACACTGCCCCGCGATGCAGCGGCAACCATCCGTTTCCGAGAACACGCCGTCGCCGATCAGCGACCGGATGCGCGACGCAAACTCGGCCTGGCGTTCGTCCCCGCCGAACGCCTCGGGCATGGCGCGGTGCCGGACATGAGTCTGGCGGACAACGCCCTGCTCACCGCTTTTCAACAAGGCCTGGTCAGCCACGGCTTGATCGAGCGCGGCAAGGTCGAAACCCTCGCCCGAACGATCATCCAGCGCTTCGGCGTGAAAACCCCGGACACCCACACCGCCGCCCGCAGCCTGTCCGGTGGCAACCTGCAGAAATTCATCCTCGGCCGGGAAATCCTCCAGCAACCGAAACTGCTGATCGCCGCGCACCCGACCTGGGGCGTGGATGTCGGCGCGGCGGCCACCATCCACCGGGCGCTGATTGCCCTGCGCGATGCCGGGGCGGCGATTCTGGTGATCTCCGAAGACCTCGACGAACTGTTCCAGATCAGCGACCGCCTCGGCGCGCTGTGCAGCGGGCGCCTGTCGGCGTTGCAGGACACGGCGCAAACCCGCCTCAGCGACGTCGGCGGCTGGATGGCCGGCCAGTTCGACACCCCTCAATCACAACCGGCCACGGTTTAACGGAGTTTTCCCATGTTGCTTTCCCTCGAACCCCGTGGCCGGCAATCGCGCCTGATGCTGTGGTGCTCGCCGGTGCTGGCGGCGTCGCTGACGCTGGTCTGCGGATCTTTGCTGTTCGTCGCCCTTGGCCACGATCCGCTGAAGACTTTGCACACCTTGCTGATCGCCCCGGTCAGCGATCTGTATGGAGTCTCCGAACTTCTGGTCAAAACCCTGCCGATCCTGTTGTGTGCGTTGGGCCTCGCAGTGGCCTATCAGGCGCGGATCTGGAACATCGGCGCCGAAGGCCAGTTACTGCTCGGCGCCCTTGCCGGCAGTGCGCTGGCGGTAAATATCATCGATATGCAAAGCCGCTGGGCGCTGGTGCTGATCCTGCTCACCGGCACCCTCGCCGGCGCCGCGTGGGCCGGGCTCACCGCCTGGTTGCGCACACGCTTCAACGCCAACGAAATCCTCACCAGCATCATGCTCAATTACATCGCGCTGAACCTGCTGCTGTTCTGCGTGCACGGGCCGCTGAAAGATCCGGCCGGATTCAATTTCCCCGAGTCGGCGATGTTCAGCGATGCCAGCCGCCTGCCGCTGTTGATGGAGGACGGTCGGGCGCACATCGGCGTGTATTTCGCCTTGCTCGCGCTGGTCGCGGTGTGGGTGTTGCTGCAGAAAAGCTTCGTCGGTTTCCAGATCAAAGTGTTGGGGCTGGACAAACGTGCGGCAGGATTCGTCGGGTTTCGCGAGAAGCGTCTGATCTGGCTCGCCCTGTTGATCAGCGGTGGATTGGCCGGGCTCGCCGGTGTCTGCGAAGTCACCGGGCCGATCGGCCAACTGGTGCCGCAAGTCTCGCCGGGCTACGGCTATGCGGCGATCACCGTGGCATTTCTCGGGCGGCTCAATCCCATCGGCATTCTGTTTTCCAGCCTGTTGATGGCGCTGCTGTACATCGGTGGCGAGAGCGCGCAGATGACGCTGAATCTGCCGCAGGCGATCACCCAGTTGTTCCAGGGAATGATGCTGTTTTTCCTGCTGGCCTGTGACGTGCTGATCCTCTATCGGCCACGCCTGAACCTGCGCTGGGTGCGGCGCACTTCTACCACTGCCGTAACCGCCGGAGCGCTGTGATGGATATCGATCTGCTGAGCAATATTTTCTACGCCATGGTGCGCTGCGGTACGCCACTACTCTTGGTGGCGCTGGGTGAATTGATCTGCGAGAAGAGCGGCGTACTCAACCTCGGCCAGGAAGGGATGATGCTG
This sequence comes from Pseudomonas sp. B21-021, assembly GCF_024749205.1. Lineage (NCBI taxonomy): Bacteria > Pseudomonadati > Pseudomonadota > Gammaproteobacteria > Pseudomonadales > Pseudomonadaceae > Pseudomonas > Pseudomonas sp. B21-021. Next base: position 804,824 of record NZ_CP087192.1, on the reverse strand, counting down.
TTTGGCGCGGTGATCGGTTTCATCGTCGCGTTCAACAGCGGCAATCTGTGGCTAGGCGTAGTGTTGGCGATGCTCGCCGGGATGCTGTTGTCGTCGCTGTTTGCCCTGGTGGCGCTGGTGTTCAACGCCAATCAGGTGGCAACCGGTCTGGCGCTGACGATTTTTGGTGTGGGCCTGTCGACCTTTGTCGGCGCAGCGTGGGTCGGCAAACCGCTGGCGGGATTCGAGCCGCTGGCGATTCCTTACTTGAGCGAAATCCCACTGATTGGGCGGATGCTGTTTGCCCAGGATCTGCTGGTGTACCTGTCGTTCGCGCTGTTTGCGCTGGTGGCGTGGGTGATCGTGAAAAGCCGTGTCGGGCTGATCATTCAAGCGGTCGGCGAGAATCCTGATGCGGCCAGTGCCATGGGCCTGCCGGTGCTGACCGTGCGCACACTGGCGGTGCTGTTCGGCGGGGCGATGGCCGGGCTGGCCGGGGCTTATCTGTCGCTGGCGTATACGCCGATGTGGGCCGAGAACATGACCGCCGGACGCGGCTGGATCGCGCTGGCGCTGGTGGTGTTCGCCAGTTGGCGGGTGTGGCGGTTGTTGCTCGGTGCGTATCTGTTCGGACTCGCCAGCATCCTGCACTTGGTGGCGCAGGGGTTGGGGCTGGCGATTCCTTCGAGTCTGCTGGCGATGCTGCCGTATGTCGCGACGATTCTGGTGCTGGTGTTGTTGTCGCGGGATGCGCTGCGTACGCGGTTGTATGCGCCGGTGTCACTGGGGCAGCCGTGGCAGGCCGGGCGCTAAGCCGTTACGGCTCGCGACAGCGGCCGAACCGGCAACGCCTGAGCAATGCCCCACGCCAGTTCGAAGACCAGGAAACCCACCAGCAACGAACTGGCGCCGTGGGCCAGGGCATACGTCATCCACGCGGCGAACAGAAACCGCGTCACCGCGTCATAGCGCCCATAAACCGGCTGCGGATCACGAATCCGCAGCACCGCCCACATGCACACCACCGAACCGAACAAATTGGCTATCAGCAGATGCGCAGATTCGAACGGCGGCAGCTCGCCGGGCAGTTCCAGCGCCTGGCTCAGCGCCGTCAGCAACCCATGCAACACAGCAAAACTCCACGGCGTGACAAACGCCGCCGTCACGATCAAGTCATACCAGGCACTGCCGCGCACCAACTGCCGATACTGCGTTGAAGTCCACATCATCCTTGCTCCAAAATTTCAGGGAGCAACCACGGTAAAGCCTGGAGTATGCTCCAGGGTCAAACACTTTCGAGACCTGCAAGATGCGCATCGGTGAGTTGGCCCAGGCCTGCGATGTCAGCCGTGACACGCTGCGTTTTTACGAGGAGCGCGGATTGATCGCGGCGCAACGCAGCGCCAACGGTTATCGCGACTATCCGCCGGAGATGGTGCAATTGGTGCTCTACATCAAGACTGCGCAGCGTCTGGGCTTTACTCTCGGCGAGATCGGCAGCAGCGTTGGCGCGCTGTGGCAATCGCCAAATCCCGACACCACCGTCACGCAACTGCTGCAAGACAAACTCAAGCTGGTCGAAACCCGCATGGCCGAGCTCGGTGAGTTGCGCCAGGAGTTGCAGCATCGGCTCGGTCAACGCTGTCCATTGAACCCGTGATCTTTCAACTTTCAAGGAAAGCCAATCATGTCCGCACTTAATCCTGCCAAGCACGCACTGATCATCGGCGCCTCCCGGGGCCTGGGCCTGGGCCTGGTGAAAACCCTGCTGGCCGACGGCTGGCGAGTCACTGCCACGGTTCGCAATCCTGCGAACGCCGAGGCGCTGAAAGCACTGGGCAACGTACAGATCGAAAAACTCGACATGGACGACCAGCAAGCCGTGATCGCCCTGAGTCAGCAGCTCAAGGGCGAGACCTTTGACCTGCTGTTCGTCAACGCCGGAGTCAAAGGCCCTGACGTGCAAACCCCGGGCGGCGCGACGCTGGCGGAAGTCGGCCAACTGTTCTTCACCAACGCCGTGGCGCCGATCAATCTGGCCCAGCGCTTCGTCGGGCAGATCCGCGACGGCAGCGGCGTGCTGGCGTTCATGAGTTCGGTGCTCGGCAGCGTGACCATGCCCGACGCGCCGGAGCTGGCGCTGTACAAGGCCAGCAAGGCGGCGCTGAACTCGATGACCAACAGCTTCGTCACTCAGTTGGGCGATCAGAAACTCACGGTGCTGTCGTTGCATCCGGGCTGGGTGAAAACCGATATGGGCGGCGAAGGTGCCGACATCGACGTGGAGACCAGCACCCGTGGCCTGGTGGATCAGGTGGACGCGTTTGCCGGCAAGGGCGGCCATCACTTCGTGAACTACAAGGGTGAAACCATTCCCTGGTAATCACTGAACCCTGTGGGCGCTCGCTCCCACAGGGTTATCCCGGTGTCTGGTCGGGTTGGGCTTGCCCGTCGCAACATTTTGTTCGAAACTCCGCACCTCGTCCTTCGCGGCGACCCTGGATCAGCAGACAGGGCAACACTGAGCTGGCAACCCTGAACCCAACTTTCAGAGGAGCCGGCCACAATGCCTGCGACCCGTATCTGGTTAAAAAATCCCCTCGCCATTTTCACGGCCAACGGTCTCGATGCCCGTGGCGGTCTGGTGCTGCAAGACGGTGTGATCACCGAAGTGCTCGGCGCCGGCCAGCAACCTTCCGCACCATGCAATGAAGTGTTCGACGCTCGTGAGCACGTGATCCTGCCGGGCCTGATCAACACCCATCACCACTTCTATCAGACCCTGACCCGCGCCTGGGCGCCGGTGGTCAATCAGCCGTTGTTCCCGTGGCTGAAAACCCTGTACCCGGTCTGGGCGCGCCTGACGCCGGAAAAACTCGCCCTCGCCACCAAAGTCGCGCTGGCCGAGTTGCTGTTGTCGGGTTGCACCACCGCTGCCGACCACCATTACCTGTTCCCGGATGGCCTGGAAAACGCCATCGACGTGCAAGTCGAAACCGTGCGCGAACTGGGCATGCGCGCCATGCTCACCCGCGGTTCGATGAGCCTCGGCGAGAAGGACGGCGGCCTGCCTCCGCAGCAGACCGTGCAGGAAGGCCAGGTGATTCTCGACGACAGCCAGCGGCTGATTCACGAGTACCACGAACGTGGTGACGGCGCGCAAATCCAGATCGCTCTGGCACCGTGCTCGCCGTTCTCGGTGACCCCGGAAATCATGTCCGCCAGCGCCGAACTGGCGAACAAACTCGATGTGCGTCTGCACACTCACCTTGCCGAAACCCTCGACGAAGAAGACTTCTGCCTGCAACGCTTCGGCCTGCGCACCGTGGATTATCTGGACAGCGTCGGCTGGCTCGGCCCACGCACCTGGCTGGCCCACGGCATCCATTTCAACCCCGACGAAATCGCCCGCCTCGGCGCGGCCGGCACCGGCATCTGCCATTGCCCGAGCTCGAACATGCGCCTGGCGTCCGGCATCTGCCCGAGCATCGATCTGACCGATGCCGGCGCGTTGTTCGGCATCGGTGTGGATGGTTCGGCGTCCAACGATGCGTCGAACATGATCCTCGAAGCACGTCAGGCCCTGTACATCCAGCGCCTGCGTTATGGCGCCGAAAAGATCACCCCGGAGCGTGTGCTCGGCTGGGCGACCAAGGGTTCGGCGAGCCTGTTGGGTCGCACCGATATCGGCGAACTGGCGGTGGGCAAGCAGGCGGATCTGGCGTTGTTCAAGCTCGATGAGTTGCGCTTCTCCGGCAGCCATGACCCGATCTCGGCGTTGCTGTTGTGCGGCGCGGATCGTGCGGATCGCGTGATGGTCGGCGGCAAGTGGCGTGTGGTTGACGGGCAGGTTGAAGGCCTGGATCTCAAAGGCCTGATTGCCGATCACAGCCAGGCGGCTCGACAGTTGATCGCGGGCACCTGATCTCCCCCGCTCTGATCGTTCCCACGCTCCGCGTGGGAATGCATACCGGGACGCTCTGCGTCCCAGCGTAGGACGCGGAGCGTCCTTTGCGGCATTCCCACGCAGAGCGTGGGAACGATCTGTCGGTGCTGTTCGCTCTCAGAGGCCCAGCAGCGACAACATGATGAACGTCGCAAACAGCACAAAGTGGGTCATGCCCTCGATGGCATTGGTCTCCCCGTCATTGAGGTTGATCGCGCTGACGATCAGCGTGATGAAGATCATCACCGTCTGCACCGGCGTCATCGCCATCTGAAACGGTTGCCCCGTATAGAGCGCCATCGCTTCCATCACCGGCACCGTCAAAATCACCGTCGACAACGAAGCGCCCATTGCAATGTTGACCACCGACTGCATCCGGTTGGCCAACGCCGCGCGCAACGCGGTCAGAATCTCCGGCGCTGCCGAAATCGCCGCCACCAGAATCGCCGTGATCACCGGCGGTGCGCCCGTCCCTTCCAGGCCCAGATCGAGGGTCTTGGACATCACCTCGGCCAGTGCGCCGATCACCACCACGCCGAACACCAGAATGCCGATCGACAGCGCCAGGCTGACCGGTTTCGGCTCTTCTTCCACAGGCTCTTTCTTGCGGCGTTTGTCCGGGTAGCTGTAGCTGAAAAAGTAGCTGTGCGGGCCGACCTGCATGCGCAGGAACAACGCATAAAGCACCACCATCGCGCCGATGGTGAACGCCGAATAGATTTTCCAGTTGGCCTCGGGAATGAACTCCGGCACCACCATCGACACGCCCATGGCGGTGAGGATCATCACGCTGTAACTGCGGGCCGAGTCGTCGTTGTAGGACTGCTCACCATGCTTGATCCCGCCCATCAATGCGGCGAGGCCGAGGATGCCGTTGATGTCGAGCATCACCGCCGAATAGATCGTGTCGCGCACCAGCGTCGGCGAGGCTTCGTTGCTCATCATGATCGCCAGGATCACCACTTCCACCAGCACGGCGGCCAGGGTAAGGATCATCGTGCCGTACGGGTCGCCGACTTTTTCCGCAAGCAATTCGGCCTGATGGGCGACGCGCATCGAGGCGGCGACGATGAACGCGATCAGCACCAGCCCGGCCGTCAGCGCGACGATCTGGCCGCTGTGCAGCAACCAGTGCTCCAGCGGATACGCGACAAAAGCCGCGATCAGGGCCAGCAGCAGAAAGCTTTCTTGCTTGAGAATCGTGAGCATGGCGGGCCTTTTGGCGCAGGGGTTCGAATGAGCTACTGACTGCGGGGCGGCGCTAATGGTTCGTTACACCTTAGCGCACCAGTGGATGGCGTCCGTGTACGGGCATGCACTTTTTTCGGCCCGGCCGGCCTCATCGCGAGCAAGCTCGCTCCCACAGGGATCGCGGTGCTTTTGTGGGAGCGAGCTTGCTCGCGAAGGTCTCGCCGCGATTTCGACTCGATTTGTTGTCCGCTTGGTCAGTCTTTTGCATTGCCCTCCCCACACACAACAAAAGGGAGTTCGCGTTCATGCAAAAACGTCCACTGCAAACACTGCTGTGCATCGCCATGGGCCTTGGCCTCAGCCTGAGCGCCAGTGCCGCCGATCCACTGAAAGTCGGCTTCGTCTACATCGGCCCCATCGGCGACCACGGCTGGACGTATCAGCATGAACAGGGGCGCAAGGCGCTGGCGGAAAAACTCGGCACGCAGATCACCACCAACTACGTGGAGAACGTCGCCGAGGGCGCCGATGCCGAGCGGGTGATCCGCAACATGGCCAAGGACAAGTACGACCTGATCTTCACCACCTCTTTCGGCTACATGAACCCAACGGTGAAAGTCGCCAAACAGTTTCCCAAGGTGACCTTCGAACACGCCACCGGCTACAAGCAGGACAAGAACCTCGGCACCTATCTCGCGCGCACCTACGAGGGGCGTTACGTCGGTGGTTTCCTCGCGGCGAAGATGACCAAGACCAAAAAGATCGGCTACGTCGCCTCGTTCCCGATCCCGGAAGTGATCCGCGACATCAACGCGATCCAGCTGGCCCTGAACAAGTACAACCCCGGCACCGAGATAAAAGTGGTGTGGGTCAACTCGTGGTTCGATCCGGGCAAGGAGGCCGACGCGGCCAACGCGCTGATCGATCAGGGCGTGGACGTGGTGTTCCAGCACACCGACAGCCCGGCGCCGATCCAGGCCGCCGAACGACGTGGTGTCTATGCCGTGGGCTACGCTTCGGACATGGCGCACTTCGGCCCGAAAGCGGTGCTGACTTCAATCGTCAACGACTGGGCGCCGCACTACATTCAGGCGACCCAGAGCGTGATCGACCACACCTGGAAATCCCAGGACTACTGGGGCGGGTTGAAGGAAGGCACGGTCGAACTGCCGATCAGCGACCTGGTGCCGGCACCGGTGAAGGCCGAAGCCGAGCAGATCATCGCCGACATCAAGAGCGGCGCTTTGCAACCGTTCACCGGGCCGATCAAGGATCAGGCCGGCGTCGAGAAAATCCCGGCGGGGGTCAGCGCGACCAATGCGGAACTGGCGTCGATGAATTACTACGTCGAAGGCATGAAGGCCGAGATGCCGAAGTAATCCCGGCCCCACCACCATTCCCTTGTGGGAGCGGGCTTGCTCGCGAAAGCGTTTTATCAGGCAACTCATGTATCAACTGATACGACGCCTTCGCGAGCAAGCCCGCTCCCACAGTTGGATCTCTGCGTATTCAAGGATTGTGCATGAACAGCCTTCCGATCATCGACATCTCGCCGCTCTACTCCGCCGACCAGAACGCCTGGCCCGCCGTCGCCGAACAGATCGACCACGCCTGCCGCGAATGGGGCTTCTTCTATATCAAGGGTCACCCGATTTCTGCACAGCGCATCGGATCCCTGCTCGATCACGCACAGCGCTTCTTTGCGCAACCGGCAGAAGAAAAACTCAAGATCGACATCACCCAGACTGTCCATCACCGCGGCTACGGCGCCATCGCCACCGAACAGCTCGACCCGGACAAACCCAGCGACCTCAAGGAAACCTTCGACATGGGCCTGAACCTGCCGGCCGATCATCCCGAGGTGCTGGCGGAAAAACCCTTGCGTGGCCCCAACCGTCATCCGGCCATTCCCGGCTGGGAAGCGCTGATGGAGCAGCATTACCTCGACATGCAGGCACTCGCGCAAACCCTGTTGCGGGCCATGACGTTAGCGCTGGGCATCGAGCGCGACTTCTTCGACACGCGCTTCAACGAGCCGGTCAGCGTGCTGCGAATGATCCATTACCCGCCGCGCCACACCGCCAGTTCCGCCGAGCAGCAAGGTGCCGGCGCGCACACCGATTACGGCTGCATCACTTTGTTGTATCAGGACACCGCCGGCGGCTTGCAGGTGAAAAACGTCAAAGGCCAGTGGATCGACGCACCGCCCATCGACGGCACCTTCGTGGTCAACCTCGGCGACATGATGGCGCGCTGGAGCAATGACCGATATCGCTCGACCCCACATCGGGTCATCAGCCCGCTCGGCGTGGATCGCTACTCGATGCCGTTCTTCGCCGAGCCGCACCCGGACACCCGTATCGAGTGCCTGCCCGGTTGCCAGGACGCACACCATCCGGCGAAATATCCGACCACCACCTGCGCCGAATTCCTGCTGTCGCGCTTCGCCGATACCTACGCCTATCGACGGGAGCAAGAAGCGGTGTGATGGATCGGTTGGTCAGGTTTTGCCAATTGTTTCGGCGGGCATCTGTAGAATGCCGTCATTGCACCTGATGAGAAAAGAATATGTACGACTGGCTCAACGCCCTGCCCAAGGCCGAACTGCACCTGCACCTCGAAGGCTCGCTGGAGCCCGAGCTGCTGTTCGCCCTGGCCGAACGCAACAAGATCGCCCTGCCGTGGAGCGACGTCGAAACCCTGCGCAAGGCCTACGCCTTCAACAATCTGCAGGAGTTCCTCGACCTGTACTACCAGGGCGCCGACGTGCTGCGCACCTCCCAGGATTTCTACGACCTGACCTGGGCCTACCTGCTGCGCTGCAAAGAACAGAACGTGATTCACACCGAACCGTTCTTCGATCCGCAGACCCATACCGACCGTGGCATCCCGTTCGAAGTGGTGCTCAACGGCATCGCCGCCGCGCTGAAAGATGGCGAGCAGCAACTGGGCATCACCAGCGGTTTGATCCTGAGTTTCCTGCGCCACCTGAGCGAAGACGAAGCGCAGAAAACCCTCGACCAGGCGCTGCCGTTCCGTGATGCATTCGTCGCCGTAGGTCTGGACAGTTCCGAAATGGGTCACCCGCCGAGCAAGTTCCAGCGCGTGTTTGATCGTGCCCGTCACGAAGGTTTCCTGACCGTCGCCCATGCCGGCGAAGAAGGCCCGCCGGAGTACATCTGGGAAGCCATCGACCTGCTGAAAATCCAGCGTATCGACCATGGCGTGCGCGCCATCGAAGACGAGCGCCTGATGCAGCGGATCATCGATGAGCAGATCCCGCTGACGGTATGCCCGCTGTCGAACACCAAACTCTGCGTGTTCGATCACATGTCGCAGCACAACATCCTCGACATGCTTGAGCGCGGCGTGAAGGTCACGGTGAACTCCGATGACCCGGCGTACTTCGGTGGTTACGTGACCGAGAACTTCCATGCGCTGCACACCCACCTGGGCATGACCCAGGATCAGGCCAAGCGCCTGGCGCAGAACAGCCTGGATGCGCGGTTGGTGAAACCATAAGCAACAGCGCATAACCAATGTGGGAGCGAGCTTGCTCGCGAATAGGGTCTGTCATTCAACGAAGATGTTGTTTGATACACCACTTTCGCGAGCAAGCTCGCTCCCACAGTTGGTTCAGGGTTCAGCCAATAACTTCTGCTTCGGTCAATTCCTCCAAGGTTTTACCCCGCGTCTCCATCCCGAACAGCCACACCACCCCCGCCGCAATCGCAAAACACAACGCCCCCAGCGCAAACACCCCGCCCTGCCCGGTAATCGGGAACACCAGTCCGGTGACCAACGGCCCGAGCAGCGAACCTACGCGTCCAATGGCCGAGGCGAATCCCGAGCCCGTCGCCCGCGCCGAGGTCGGATACAGTTCCGGCGTGTAGGTGTAGAGCACCGCCCACATGCCGAACAGGAAAAACTGCATCAGCAGCCCCGTGCCGATCAGCAGCGCCACGTTGCCGCCAAACACCGCGCTTTGTCCGTACAGAAACGCCATCACCCCGCCGCCGAGCAACGTGACGATGCACACCGGCTTGCGTCCCCAACGCTCCACCAGCCAGGCCGCCATCAGGAAGCCGGGAATCCCGCCGAGGGAAATCAGCACCGTGTAATACACCGACTGAGTCACGGCAAAACCCGATTGTTGCAACAACGCGCTGAGCCACGAGGTCAGGCCGTAAAAACCGAGCAACGCGAAGAACCACAGGCTCCAGATCATCGTCGTGCGCTGGCGATACAGCGGCGACCAGATCTGTTTGAGTGCCGAAAGGAAATGGCCCGGAGGTGTCACGCTGCGTGGCAAACGAACCGGCTCCGGCAATGCAGCACCACCGAGCGAGGCTTGTACCCGCGCCTCGATCCCGCGTAAAACCTTGTCCGCCTCGTCATGCTTGCCCGCCTGTTCCAGCCAGCGCGGCGACTCAGGAATGAAAAAGCGGATCGCCAGTACGAACACCGCCGGCACCGCCAGCACCAGAAAGATGTCGCGCCAGCCGATCAATGGCAGCAGGAAATACGACAATACCCCGGCAGCCACGAAACCCAGCGGCCAGAAACCGTCCATCAAGGCGATGTAACGACCCCGACGCTGTGCAGGAATCAACTCCGACAACATCGACTGGGCAATCGGAAACTCCATGCCCATGCCGATTCCCAGCAGGATGCGAAACAGCGTCAGGCTCTCGACCGTCTGCGCCGTGGAGCACAGGTAACTGGCCAGCCCCCACAGGACGATGCTCCACTGGAACACCGGTTTGCGACCGAACCGATCCGCCAGCAATCCGGACAGCGACGCCCCCAGCACCATGCCGAAAAAACTCGAACTGGCCAGCAGGCCGGCCTGCGCACTGCTCAGGCCGAACTCGGCTTTGATCGAGCCGAGCAGGAAGGTCATCATCGCCAGATCCATGGAGTCGAAGAAAAACGCCAGGGCGATGATGATGAAGATGATCCGGTGATAACCGCTGACTGGCAGGCGCTCCAGTCGATCTGCCGCGCTGAAATTTCCCGTGTCCATGCCACCTCCTCAATCCGAAAAGTCCCCGGATCGAGTGTGCGCGATAGCGGTTGCGCGCCTGTGCCAGATGCGACGTGTTCGCAGCCGTTGGCGACGTTCAGTTGCTGTTCCGTGGAAGAAAGCGCTCTACAACGCCATTTCCAGCTCGGTTTCACAGGCAAATCGATGAATTTCCCGCTGGCCCGCCGCCGTCAGTTGCAGGGCGCGGGAATCGTTGGGCAGTACCAGCCAGCCCGACTGCATGAACAGCTGCAGCAACGCCGCGCCCAGCGAGCCCCCCATGTGCGGGCGACGCTCGCTCCAGTCCGGACAGGCGCATGCCACCTGGGCGTTGCGGTGGGCCAGCGCCTGGATGTACACCCCGCGCCCGGCCAGTTGTGTCGAGCCTTTGTGCGTGACCACCACTCTATGCTCAAGCTGCTCGATCCAGCCGGCGTCGAGCAGGCGCTGGTACAGGTCGGCGGCCAGCGTTCCACCCAGATGGTCGTCGCAAAAACGCGCGCGCAGCAGTGACGAAGGCGCGGCCTGGGGTCTGACGACCGGCGAGGCACGCTTGAACACGTCGGGGATTTCTCGCGGAGCGCTGGCCAACGTGGCGCTGGCCAGCGCTTCGATGGCCGCGCCGATTTCGGGAGCCGCCAGGCGGAAGAAGCGTTTGCGACCGCGCGCCTCGACCTTCAACAGACCGCCAGCGGACAAGCGCCCCAGATGCGCACTGGCCGATGACGGCGAAAGCCCCGCCAGCAACGCCAGCTCCTCGGTCTGCCGCGCCGAGCCATCCATGAGCGCCCACATCATTGCGCTGCGTTTGGGATCGGCCAGCAACGTGGCGATCTGGCTGATGCAAGGTGCATGTTCCATCTATTCACTCCCTGTTGAATCGTATCGTCTACAGCTCATAGACATCTTGACCAGTAATCAGTCGTCGGCCAAGGCGCGCAAAATACCTTGAGCCCAAGCGAGGCAGCGCGCCGCAGCAAGGAAACCGCAGCACTGTCGCGACCCTCGTCCCTACCCGGCCGGTTGCGGTCTGATCGTTCTCGCATCGGCCTTTTGGTGCGGGCATCAGGCGGCCGCTAGTATAAGCGGGTTGCTCGCGGCGTCCTGCGCCGGAGCGGCCGTGGTTGGTGATTGTTCCTGAGAGAAATTTCGCTATTTACCTGCGACTAATGGTCAGACTTCTGGAAAACGGGAAAACGGCTACTCAATTCGGCGCAACGGCTGGCGAGCATCTCCCTCAGAAGGTTCACCGGCTTACTCAATTGTGCGCGATGGGCGCACAGCAGATTCAGCGGAGCGCGTTCGCAGAGCAGCTCCGGCAACAGCACTTTCAGCCGCCCCGCCAGCACATCACCGGCCACATCGAGCCACGACTTGTAGGCGATGCCGGCTCCCGCCACCGCCCATAGGCGCACCACATCGGCGTCGTCACTGAAGCGGTCGCCACTGACGGTCAGGCCGACCTCGCGTTTGCCGTCGTGGAAACTCCAATGGTCGTGCACCCGGCCGCCGAGCATGTACAGCAGGCAGTTGTGCTGAGCGAGCTGTTCCAGATGCAGCGGCTCGCCGTGCCGGGCCAGGTAGGCCGGTGATGCGCACAGCACCCGTCGGTTGTGCGGGGCAATCGGCAGCGCCACCAGACTCGAATCCTCCGGCTCGCCATAGCGCAAGGCGATGTCCACCGGCTGGCGAAACAGGTCGGCGATGCGGTCACCCAGCAACAGGCGCACCGTCAGTTTCGGGTGTTCACGTTGAAAGTCATCGAGCCACGGCAACAGCAGATTGCGCCCGAAGTCCGAAGGCGCCGACAGCTGCAAAATCCCGCTGACCTGATCCTGCCCGCTGGCCAGCAGACGCCGACCCTCATCAAGGTTGCTCAGCGCCGCCCGGGCGTACTCGAGAAACCCTTCACCTTCGGCCGTCAGCCGCAAACTACGAGTGGAGCGTGCCAACAACCGCGCGCCCAGTTGCTGTTCGATACGTTTGAGCGCGGCGCTGGCCACGGCGGCAGACATATCCATCACCCGCGCCGCCGCCGACAGGCTGCCCAGATCCGCCGCCCGGACAAACAACTGCAAGTCATCGAAACGCAGCATCGTCAGCCCCGATTATCAAAAAAATATTGAAAGAGACTGCTCTTTTAGCCGGTTTTATCTCCGGCAGAAATAGCCAATCATGCCATCCATCGAATTCATCCCGTCCCGGAGTCGAACATGTCCCAGCCTTTCACCGCCATCGCCACCCTGATCGCCCGACCTGGCCAGCAGGACGCCCTCGAACAGCACCTGCGCGCCCTGATCGAACCGACCCGCGCCGAAGCCGGTTGCGGCCAGTACGAACTGCATCAGGACCTGGCCAATCCGCTGGCCTTCTACATGATCGAGCAGTGGGCCAGCGACGAAGCCCTGCAAGCCCACGATGCCAGCGCTCATATCCAGCATTTCCGCAGCCAGGCCGAGGCGTTCCTCGAACACTTCGAACTCAAGCGCCTGCGCGTCATCGCCTGAAGCCTTCCTTTATTCACTTTCGGAGTTCTCCATGAAAGCCATCGCCTATTACGCCTCGCTCCCGATCAACGACGAAAAATCCCTGCAAGACATCGAACTGCCGGAGCCGGTAGCCGGCCCGCGCGACCTGCTGGTGGAAGTCAAAGCGATTTCGGTAAACCCGGTCGACACCAAGGTGCGCCAGAACGTCGCGCCGGAAGACGGCGCCGCCAAGGTGCTGGGCTGGGACGTGGCCGGTGTGGTCAAGTCGGTCGGCAGTGAAGTGACCTTGTTCAAGGCCGGCGACAAGGTGTTCTACGCCGGCTCCATCGCCCGGGCCGGTGGCAACAGTGAATTGCACGTAGTCGATGAGCGAATCGTCGGCCATATGCCGAAAACCCTCGGCTTCGCCGAAGCCGCCGCCCTGCCGCTGACCGCGATTACCGCTTGGGAGCTGTTGTTTGAACGCCTGCAGATTCGCGAAGGCAACACCGATGAAGGCCAGAGCCTGCTGATCGTCGGTGCGGCCGGCGGCGTTGGCTCGATCCTCACCCAACTCGCCAGCCAGTTGACCGGGCTCAAGGTGATCGGCACGGCCTCCCGCCCGGAGACCCGCGACTGGGTGACCGAGCTGGGCGCTGACCTGGTGATCGATCACAGCCAGCCGTTGAGCGAAGAACTGAAACGCGCCGGTGTCACCCACGTGACCCACGTTGCCAGTCTGACCCAGACCGACCACCACCTGGATCAACTGGTCGAAGCCCTTGCGCCGCAAGGCAAACTGGCACTGATCGACGATCCGAAGGCGTTGGACGTGACCAAACTCAAGCGCAAAAGCCTGTCGCTGCACTGGGAGTTCATGTACACCCGCTCGCTGTTCGAAACGCCGGACATGATCGAGCAGCACAAACTGCTCAACCGGGTGGCCGGGCTGATCGACAGCGGGACGTTGAAAACCACGGTCGGCGAGCACTTCGGCACGATCAACGCGAGCAACCTGCGCCGCGCCCATGAATTGCTGGAAAGCGGCAAGGCCAAGGGGAAAATTGTTTTAGAAGGTTTCTAAAATCTGCAAGACCGCAGCCTTCTCCAGCCTCCGATGTGGCTGGCTCGGGGGCTGCGGTGTTTTTTTGCCGTCAGTCAGATGCTTGACCCTTGTCACAATTGCGATCGTATTCAGGACTACAATCGAGTCCTCTGCGATGCAATCTTTTACGTACGGGAGGTCAGCAATGAAGATCCTGATAAAAGAAGTGGCAAAGTCCCAGTGGCAAGTTCGTCTCGACCAGCACGCCGTGACCTTCCGCAGTGAGGCCGAAGCTCGCGCCTTCACTCGCACCCTCGAAGCGCGTATCTGCGCGCCCCACCAGATTCCCGACCTCGGCCAGCAACGCGCTGTCGGCTGAGTTTTTCCGTTTAGACTTCGGCCTGCGCCTTTGCGAGAGCCCGGGCATTCTGCATGCGCCGGGTGAGCATTGCTGCGCACACCACCAGCAAACCACACAAGCTGATGACGATGGCCATCGGCACGGCGGTGCCATCGTGCAGGATCCCCACCAGCGCCGAAGCCCCGGCGGCGACACTGAACTGCATACTGCCGAGCAACGCTGAAGCACTGCCGGCGCGACCGCCCTGCCCGTTCATCGCACATGCTGCCGCATTGGGGCTGATGCAGCCAAGGCTGGCCACGCAGATGAACAATGGAATCAGCAATGGCCACAGCATCTCGGTGTGCAAGGCGCTGACCGCGAGCAGCGTCAGCCCGGCGCCCAGGTAAACCCAGACCGCCCGCGACAGCAGGAACGCCGGACCACGTTTGGCCAGCAGTCGCGCATTGACCTGTGCCACCAGAATGAACCCGGCCGCGTTGGTGCCGAACAGCCAGCCGAAGTGCTCGGCCGGTACGCCATACAACTTGATGAAAATGAACGGGGAACCGGCGATGTAGGCAAACATCCCGGCGATGGCGATGCCGCCGGTCAGGGCATGGCCCATGTAGACCGGATCCGCCAGCAGCCGGCCGTACTGGCGCAAAGCGCCGGACAGCGGCTGACGCGGAACATGCGCCGGCAGACTTTCCGGCAGGCCGAGGGCCACCGCCAGCCCGGCAAGGGCGCTGAAACCGGTCAGCACCAGGAAGATCGACTGCCACCCCGTCGTGTTGACCAGCAGACCGCCGAGCATCGGCGCCAGAATCGGGGCCAGCCCCATCACCAGCATCAGTTGCGAGAAGACTTTCGCCGAACCCACTGCGTCGCACTTGTCGCTGACCACCGCCCGGGCAATCACCATCCCCGCACAACCGCCCAGCGCCTGCACGAGCCGCGCGCCGATCAGCCATTCCAGATTCGGCGCATAGGCGCAGGCCACTGACGCCAGCGTGAACAGCGTCAGACCAATGAGCAGCGGAATCCGCCGGCCAAAACGATCCGCTACCGGCCCGTAAGCCAGTTGGCCGATGGACAGGCCGAAGAAATAGGCCGACAGCGTCAGCTGGACGTGTTTCTCGTCGGTGCCGAACGCCAGCGCCATGGTGGGAAACGCGGGGAGATAGAAGTCGATCGCCAACGGACCGAAAGCGGTCAGGGCACCGAGAATCAGAAGGGTACGGAAGTTCATCAGGCGTCCACGTTCGGCAGGCATTGGGAGGGCACTTTAATAGAGAGTGCAGCCCGACAGTCTAGCCGCGCGAAGACGCCTTGAACATTCCGGTAGCTCGCTAACTATTAAAAAGTTCAGGCGAGTTTGATCGCATAACCTTCTTCGCTGATCGCCTCGATGACCTGCTCGGGACTCAACGCACTTTCGACGCCGACTTCCTTCGCCGCCAGATCGACCCGCACGCTGGCGGCCGGATCCTTGCTCTGCACCGCCTGAGTGACGGCTTTGACACAGTGACCGCAGGACATGCCTTCAACAGTGAACACTTGCATGGAATGACTCCTTTGAGTGAGGTTGCCGGCAGTTTCGGGCTTGCCACGATGGCAAGGTCAAGTTCTGCAAAAAACTGCCGGGCTGGCAATCGTCGCCGCGCTCGGCCAAGCTGCATGCATCAATGACATGAATTCAGGAGATTCAGCCATGCGCTGGTCAGCTTTCAGCCTGTTTGGCTTTCTCAGCCTCTTTGCCGCGATCCCTTCGGTGCATGCCGCCGGGAAGATTACGGGGTGCTGATCATTTCCCGCGAGCGCCTGGAAGTCGCTACTTCGTGCGAAATCGGCGTGTACATCCAGGATCAACTGTCGGCGCGCCTGTTCCAGGAGCAAAGCACGTCGTTCAACCTGCCGCCGGGCAATGTCTCGCTGCGCCTGAAACTGCTGCCGGGACAAATGCCGGGCTGCAACCCCGGCATGCTCGCGCCGGGCTCGCAGGAGATCAGACTGCATGCCGGCGACATCCTGAAATTCCGCATCGCGATGAACCAGGAAGGCATGTACCTCAAGCCGACCGGCCTCGGTTACTGATTCCCTCTGATCGCGCTGATCGTTCCCACGCTCTGCGTGGGAATGCCTCTTGTGACGCTCTGCGTCACGCTTTGGGACGCAGAGCGTCCCCGGCTGCATTCCCACGCGGAGCGTGGGAACGATCGGGCGGGCGAGCGGTAGCGGGTAGCCGGAAGGGGAAACTGGCGCTTGACCTTGCCAGCATGGCAAGGTTGATCCTGTAGGCATCCACTACAGGGAGTACGACCGATGTCCGATTCCATCACGTTCGATCTGCCCATCAGCGGCATGACCTGCGCCAGTTGCGCCGGTCGTGTCGAGCGGGCGTTGAGCAAAGTCAGCGGCGCCAGTGCCGTCAGCGTCAACCTCGCCACCGAACAGGCCCGGGTGCAGGCCCCCGGCAACAGCCTGCCGGCGCTGATGGAAGCGGTCGAACGCGCCGGTTACAGCGTGCCGCAGCACACCGTGGAATTGAACATCGACGGCATGACCTGCGCCTCCTGCGTCGGTCGCGTCGAACGCGCCCTGAACAAGGTTGCGGGGGTGAAAAGCGTCAGCGTCAACCTCGCCAACGAACGCGCTCATCTGGAGTTGCTCGGCGCGGTCGACCCGCAAACCCTGATCGCCGCCGTGAGCAAGGCCGGTTATTCGGCCAGTCTCTTCGAACTCGAACACCCGCAAACAGACAATCGCCAGCGACGTCTGAACCATGAACGCTGGGCGTTGATCTGCGCCATCGCCCTCGCCTTGCCGCTGGTGCTGCCTATGCTGCTGCAACCGTTCGGCATTCACTGGATGCTCCCGGCCTGGGCGCAATTCGCCCTCGCGACCCCGGTGCAATTCATCTTCGGTGCACGTTTTTATGTGGCCGCGTGGAAAGCTGTGCGCGCCGGCGCCGGCAACATGGACTTGCTGGTAGCGCTGGGCACCAGCGCCGGATATGGCCTGAGTCTCTATGAATGGGCGACCGCTGCCGGGCGCATGCCGCACCTGTATTTCGAAGCCTCGGCGGTGGTCATCGCTCTGGTGCTGCTCGGCAAATACCTGGAAAGCCGCGCCAAACGCCAGACCGCCAGCGCCATCCGCGCACTGGAAGCGTTGCGCCCGGAGCGGGCGATTCAAGTCATCGATGGCCGCGAACAGGACGTCGCCATCAGCGCCCTGCGCCTCGGTGACCTCGTATTGGTCAAACCCGGTGAACGCTTCCCGGTGGACGGCGAAGTGCTGGAAGGCCAAAGCCACGCTGACGAAGCGTTAATCAGTGGCGAAAGCCTGCCGGTACCCAAACAGCCGGGCGACAAGGTCACCGGCGGGGCAATCAATGGCGAAGGTCGCTTGCTGGTGAGCACCACGGCGCTCGGCGCGGAAAGCGTGCTAGCGCGGATCATCCGTCTGGTGGAGGACGCTCAGGCGGCGAAAGCACCGATCCAGAAACTGGTGGATAAAGTCAGTCAGGTGTTTGTGCCGACCGTGTTACTACTGGCCCTGGCCACGCTGATCGGCTGGTGGTTGTACGGCGCGCCGCTGGAAACCGCGTTGATCAACGCCGTCGCGGTGCTGGTAATCGCCTGCCCGTGTGCCCTTGGTCTGGCGACACCGACCGCGATTATGGCCGGCACCGGCGTGGCCGCTCGGCACGGGATTCTGATCAAGGACGCCGAAGCCCTGGAACGTGCCCATGAAGTCAGCGCCGTGGTGTTCGACAAGACCGGCACCCTGACCTCCGGCACGCCGCGCATCGCGCATTTCAGTGCGATCGACGGTGACGAAAACGCCCTGCTGACAGCGGCCGGCGCACTGCAACGCGGCAGCGAACACCCATTGGCCAAAGCCGTGCTGGATGCCTGTGCCGAACGCAGTCTGAACGTACCGGATGTCAGCGACAGCCAGTCCCTGACCGGGCGCGGCATCGCCGGCAGCCTCGACGGTCGGCGCCTGGCGCTGGGCAACCGGCGCTTGCTGGAAGAAAGCGGTCTGAACGCCGCAAACCTGAGCGAATCCGCCAAGGCCTGGGAAACCGAAGGCCGCACGCTGTCGTGGCTGATCGAGCAAAGTCCGCAGCCCCGCGTACTCGGTCTGTTCGCCTTCGGCGACACCCTCAAGCCCGGCGCGCTGCACGCGGTGCAACAACTGGCGGCCCAGCATATCCACAGCCACCTGCTGACCGGCGACAACCGCGGCAGCGCCCGGGTGGTCGCCGAAGCGCTGGGCATCGAAAACGTCCATGCCGAAGTGCTGCCGGCGGAGAAAGCCGCCACTGTCGCCGAGCTGAAGAAAACCGGGGTCGTGGCCATGGTCGGCGACGGCATCAACGACGCACCGGCGCTGGCGGCCGCCGACATCGGTATCGCCATGGGCGGCGGCACCGACGTGGCCATGCACGCCGCCGGCATCACCCTGATGCGCGGCGACCCTCGGCTGGTGCCGGCCGCGCTGGAGATCAGCCGCAAGACCTATGCGAAGATCCGGCAGAACCTGTTCTGGGCCTTCGTCTACAACCTGATCGGCATTCCGCTGGCGGCGTTCGGTTTCCTCAATCCGGTGCTGGCCGGCGCGGCGATGGCCCTGTCGAGCGTCAGCGTGGTGAGCAATGCGCTACTGTTGAAAACCTGGAAACCCGAGGATCTGGAGGACAACCGATGAACATCGGCCAAGCGGCCCGCCACAGTGGCCTGAGCGCGAAGATGATCCGTTATTACGAGTCGATCGGTCTGCTTAAAGCCGCCCATCGCACCGACAGCGGCTATCGCGTCTACGGCGACGATGACCTGCACACGCTGGCGTTCATCAAGCGCTCGCGGGACCTGGGTTTCTCGCTGGAGGAAGTCGGCAAGCTGCTGACACTCTGGCAGGATCGCCAGCGCGCCAGCGCCGATGTGAAGGCCCTGGCCCGCCAGCACATCGACGAGCTGAATCAGAAGATCCGCGAACTCGGCGAACTGCGCGACACCCTGCAGGATCTGGTCGAGCACTGCCACGGCGACCATCGCCCGGACTGCCCGATCCTCAAGAAACTGGCGTCGGGCTGCTGCGCGCAACCCGCTCGCGCCTGAGCAGCAGGATTTTCATCGACAACACTGTGGCGAGAGGAATGCCGTGGAACAGCAGCACCACGGCACCCGGCGCCCACCACGAATAGAACGGTGCGGCGATCAGCATGCCGACGCCAAACCCGGTCATCTGCAACAGCGTCAGGAAACTGAAGATCGGCAGGCGCAGGGGTTCTGGTTCCCGTTGCAGCCGTGACATCAGGCCGACTTCCGAGAATCCGTCACCCAATCCGGCCGGCAGCGAAAACAGCAACAGGCCGACGACGCTGTGCTGCTGGAACATCAGGATGAAGCCGCAGGACATCAGCAGCACACCGCCGAAATAGCGGCGCTCCAGATGGATGTTTTCCGAGCCGTTGAGGCGACTGGCGATCCGCGCGCCGAGCAGCTTGCCGGCGGCCCACACCGCGAGCATCAGGCCCAGCGTGGTGCTCGCCGAGTCCGGTGTCAGCAGGTTGGAGATGATCGGAAAACCGACGTTGTGAGCAGCGCTCCCCAAGGTGTCGGCCATCGTGACAGCGAGCATCGCCGCCACCACGGGAGCGCCGCGCAGGCCTTGCAGCAATGCCGACCATTCACCCTGTTTAGCGCTGGATTCGGCCACTGGGTCCGGTGCGCTGAACCGCAGTGGCGCAATCAATACCGCCGCCAACAGATAGGTCACCGCGTTCAGCGCGAACACCGTTTCAAAACCAAACCCGGCGACCAGCAACCCGGACACCAGACTGCCGCCGACCATCGCCATGGACGAGGCGGACGTGATCCAGGCATTGGTTTTGAGCAACTGCGCCGGCTCGATCAAGCGCGGCAACTGGCTGTTGAGGCCGATGGCGAACATCGAATTGCCTAAGCCCAGGCCGAACGCGATCAGCGGCAGCAACAACGCCTGCTGACTGACCGGCACGATCAGCAACAATCCGAGCACAGCGGCGCGCAGCAGATCGAAGGCAATCAACGGCAGACGGCCACTGCATCGACGATAAAACGCGGTGCCGATCAGGCTGGCGAAAATCCCGCCGCCCACGCGACTGGCGAGAAAAATCCCCACGCTCATCGCGCTGTTGCTCAGCAGGTAAACATAAGTGGCCAGCGCCACCATGTTCAGGAACGCGCCGAAATCGGAAATCAGCCGCGCCGTAATGATCAGCCGGGCATTGCGGGAAGTGGTGGTCACAATCAATCCTTGAATGTGTAAAACCCGGCCGAAGCCGGGTTTTCTTTTTCAGATGCTCACTGCATCCACGGTGGCGGAGGCGGTTCGTCGGACTTGCCCTTGGGTTCGTCGTCCGCCGCGCGGATGGCTTGCTTGCGCTCCTCATCCAGACGCGCCGCTTCGATCTCGCGCAGCACCCCGCCGACATCGGCCAGGTCCTCGGGATCGTCGAACTCGCCGGTCAGCACGCTGGCCGGGTGCAACGTACCCGCTTCGTACAACGCCCACATTTCCTTGGCGTATTTGGTCTTCTTCAACTCCGGAGCAAAGCGGCCGAAATACGAAGCCATGTTGCCGACGTCACGCTCGAGCATGCTGAACGCGTGGTTGTTGCCGGCGGCGTCCACCGCTTGCGGCAGGTCGATGATGACCGGGCCGGTCGGTGTCAGCAGCACGTTGAACTCCGAGAGGTCACCGTGCACCAGACCGGTACACAACATCAGCACGATCTGCGAAATCAGGAACGCGTGATATTCGCGGGCCTGATCCGGCTCCAGCACCACGTCGTTCAGACGCGGGGCGGCATCGCCGAATTCGTCGGCCACCAGTTCCATCAACAGCACGCCGTCGAGGAAGTCGTAGGGCTTGGGCACTCGCACACCCGCGCCGGCCAGACGAAACAGCGCCGCGACCTCGGCATTCTGCCAGGCGTCTTCGGTCTCTTTGCGACCGAATTTCGACCCCTTGGCCATCGCCCGGGCCTGTCGGCTGTTGCGAACCTTGCGGCCTTCCTGATACTCGGCCGCCTGGCGGAAACTGCGTTTGTTCGCCTCCTTGTAGACCTTTGCGCAACGTAACTGATTGCCGCAGCGCACCACATAAACAGCTGCTTCTTTGCCACTCATGAGTGGACGCAGCACTTCGTCGACCAGACCGTCCTCGATCAGGGGTTCAATGCGTTTTGGAGTCTTCATCAGCTTTTATTGTGGGTCCTTTATTACCAAACACGCGAATGTCATTCGTTATACGGCAATCCTCGCATCACGGGGAGGGGTTGCCGACCTGTGAACCTGTGGATGCACACACTGTGCCGGATAAACCGGGCCGATCCGCCGCTTTATCGGCCGCTGCGAATCATAGCCGAGGCTGTCGAGGTTGTTGGCGACAGGACTTGAGGGCATTTGCGACAGAATCTGACATCCCGTTGCACGCAGCTCGTAAGAATTTTCTCTTCCGGCCTCAATTTCCCCCTCCGGCAGCCGAATTCCTCAGAGACAGAGGAATTTGTCCGACAATCGTTCCAAAAAAATCTTCGATGTCGCACTCAAGGAAACGGGTGGAAAACAACGTTTTTCGGCTGCCAATAACCGCGAGTCATCTGCACTGCGTGGGCCTACAAGAAAATCTGGAGCGCGGATGAACATCAAACAGAAGTTGACCTGGGCGTTTGCAATCATCGCCTGCTTGCCCGTGGTGCTGGTCGCCACGCTGGTTGTACTGAACCTGCGCAGCGATGCCCGGGACGATTTTGTCGACAGCAGCGGGCGCGAGATCCGTCAGGTCAGCAACGCCATGCAGCTTTTCTTTGACGGCATCAGCCAGAACGTCGATTACCTGGCGACGCAACCGCTGGTGAAGAACGCCGACGGCAGCGTTCGCAGCCGCATGAGCGCCAACGCCGCCGATACCTCCGATGGCGAGATCGACAAGCAACTGTTTGCACTGTTCGAAGGGCTGGCCAAATCCCACCCGGCCTACTCCTACGTGTCCTATGGATTGAACAGCGGCGGCTATGCCTTCTGGCCGGGCGATCCAAAGATGGCCAACTACGACCCGCGCACCCGCCCGTGGTACAAGACCGCCATGGCCAACCCGGGCAAGACCCTGCGCACCGAGGCCTATTACTGGGCCGGCGACGACGCGGTTCTGGTCAGCACCGTGCGCGCGGTCGCCAACCAGTTGGGCGCCCAGGGTGGCGTGGTCAACATTGACGTGTCGCTCAAGCAACTGACCGAGATCGTCAAACAGATCAAGCTCGGTGAAAGCGGTTACCTGATGCTGATGGAGAACACCGGCACGGTGCTGGTCGATCCGAAGCAACCGGAGCACAACTTCAAACGACTCGACAGCCTCGGCGACGGCTACGCGCAACTGGCCAAGGCCGGCAAAG
This sequence comes from Pseudomonas sp. B21-021, assembly GCF_024749205.1. NCBI lineage: Bacteria > Pseudomonadati > Pseudomonadota > Gammaproteobacteria > Pseudomonadales > Pseudomonadaceae > Pseudomonas > Pseudomonas sp. B21-021. The sequence goes on along the minus strand of NZ_CP087192.1, from coordinate 782,380 downwards.
GCCTGGTTGACATCGAGCTCAACGGCGAACGCTACATGGCCAACGTCTGGCCCTCGGAGCAACTGGGCTGGACCTTCATCGGCCTGATCAAACAGAACGACGTAATGAGTTCGGCCACTCAACTGACCTGGCTGATCGCAATCATCGCTGCGGTGTTGGCGGTGTTCTTCGCCGTGGTCGGCGCCAGTTTCGCCAGCCTCATCGTGCGGCCGATCCGCAGCGTGGCCAGCGGTCTGGAAGGCATCGCCCAGGGCGAAGGCGACCTGACCAAGAACCTCGACATCCGTGGCAGCGACGAAACCGCGCAACTGGCCAACTGGTTCAACCAGTTCCTCACCGCGATCCGCAGCCTGATCCAGCACATCGGCGGCGCGGCCGGGAAAATCCTCGCCACTTCGCAGAGTTCGACCCGGGTTTCCGGCGACATGGCCGAAGCCGCCGGACGCCAGCGCGAAGCGGTGGACATGGTCTCGACCGCGTTCCACGAAATGGTCGCCACCGCCAACGAAGTCGCCCGCTCTTGTAGCCAGGCAGCGGAGTCGGCCGACAGCGGCCAGCGCCAGGCCCGCGAAGGTCAGCAGCAGATCGATGCGGCGGTGCACAGCGTCGATCAACTGAGCCAGGAACTGGAGCAGTCGGCGCAGTCGATGCAACAACTGGAGCGCGACAGCAACGACATCCAGTCGATCCTCGGCACCATCCGTTCCATCGCCGAACAGACCAACCTGCTGGCGCTCAATGCGGCCATCGAAGCAGCGCGGGCCGGTGAGCAAGGCCGTGGTTTTGCGGTGGTGGCCGATGAGGTTCGCGCACTGGCCAAACGCACGGCGGATTCGACGGCGGAAATCGACGGGCTGCTGGGCAACCTGGCCAAACGCACCAGCGCGGTGACTCAGCAGATGCGCGCCAGCCTTGATGTGTCGCAGCAATCGGTGGCACGCATTGGCGAGGCGCGGGAGAGCTTTGGGCAGATTCGTGAGTCGGTGGATGTGATTCGCGACATGAACACGCAGATTGCGACTGCGGCGGAAGAGCAGCATCAGGTGGCCGAGGACATCAATCGGCACATCAGCCAGATTCATGGTGATGCGCAACTGGTGGCGGAGCTGGCGAATTCGGCGCGGCTGGATTCGCAGAGTCTGGCGGGGTTGTCGAATGAGCTGGATGGGTTGGTGCGGCGGTTCCGTACCTGAGTAACCTTTGGAATCCCCTCTCCCTTTGGGAGAGGGGATTCTTGTTCTTTCAGCGCTCGATGATCGCCGTCACACCTTGCCCCCCCGCCGCACAAATCGAAATCAACCCCCGCCCCTGCCCCGCCGCATCCAGCAACTTCGCCAGGTTCGCCACGATCCGCCCGCCCGTCGCGGCAAACGGATGCCCCGCCGCCAGCGAGCTGCCCTTGACGTTCAAACGGCTACGATCAATCGACCCCAACGGCGCGTCCAGCCCGAGCCGGGTCTTGCAGTATTCCGGATCTTCCCAGGCCTTCAACGTGCACAACACCTGCGCAGCAAAGGCCTCGTGGATTTCGTAGTAGTCGAAGTCCTGCAAGGTCAAACCATTGCGCGCCAGCAACCGTGGTACCGCATATACCGGAGCCATCAGCAGCCCTTCGGCGCCGTTGACGAAATCCACCGCCGCCGCTTCGCCGTCGCGCAGATACGCGAGGATTGGCAGACCACGCTCCTTCGCCCACTCCTCGCTACCCAGCAGCACCACCGAGGCGCCATCAGTCAGCGGCGTGGAGTTGCCGGCGGTCAGCGTGCCCTTGGCGCTTTTTTCGAAGGCCGGTTTCAGGGTCGCGAGTTTCTCCAGGGTCAGGTCCGGGCGCAGGTTGTTGTCGCGGGTGAGGCCGAGGAACGGGGTCATCAGGTCGTTGTGCCAGCCTTCGCTGTAGGACGCCGCCAGTTTGTGATGGCTTTCGAAGGCCAATTGATCCTGTTCCTCGCGGGGGATGTTCCAGGTCTGCGCCATCAACTCGCAGTGCTCGCCCATCGACAGGCCGGTGCGCGGTTCGCCGTTGCGCAGAAACTCGGGGATCAGGTGTCTCGGGCGCAATTGCAGGAAGGTCTTGAGCTTGTCGCCGGTGGTCTTGGCGCGGTTGGCTTGCAGAAGGATCTTGCGCAGGCCTTCGCTGACGCTGATCGGCGCGTCGGACGTGGTGTCGACGCCGCCGGCAATGCCGCAATCGATCTGGCCGAGGGCGATCTTGTTTGCCACCAGCAACGCCGCTTCCAGGCCGGTGCCGCAGGCCTGTTGAATGTCATAGGCCGGGGTCGCCGGTGACAGGCGCGAGCCGAGCACGCATTCGCGGGTCAGGTTCATATCCCGTGACAATTTCAGCACCGCCCCCGCGACCACTTCGCCGATGCGCTGGCCGTGCAGGTTGTAGCGTTCGATCAGGCCTTCGAGGGCGGCGGTGAGCATCACCTGATTGCTCGCGGTGGCATACGGCCCGTTGGAACGGGCGAACGGAATGCGGTTGCCACCAATGATCGCGACGCGGCGCAGCTGACTCATGAAATGCTCCTTGTGAAATATCCGGTCTGAAAATCGAGCGCTGAAAACCCGGTCGGGCCACAAAAGCGCCGAGGGCAAACTACTCTGCTGTTCTAGCGTAGGCCTTATTGCGTGGATCGAACGATTGATTGCCCTTCGCAGTCCACACTTTGAACCCCATCTTCTGGAGAGCGTTCCATGTCTGACCGCTATATCGACTTCGCCAACTCGTCCATCGGCCACCGTCTGGTCGGGGCCCTGGGCCTGCCGTCGCCGGTGCGGCTGGAACGCTGGCAGGCCGGGCGCCTGCGGCCGGTGGACGGTGCGCTGCTGATCGGCGGCGGGCCGCTGGCCGAACGGGTCAGTGCATTCGCCAATCGCCTGACCGACGCGATCTACCGCTACGGCGACCAGCCGGCAACTGCCACCCAATGGATTCCCGGCCATGGCCCGAAACTCAAGGCCGTGGTGTTCGACGCCAGCGATTTGCAGCACACCGACCAGCTCAAGCAGCTGCGCGAATTCTTCCAGCCGCTGATGAAGAACCTCGACAGCAGCGCGCACCTGGTGATTCTCGGCCGCGCCCCGGAAACCCTGCGCGAACCGTTTGCCGCCAGCGCGCAACGAGCGCTTGAAGGTTTCTCCCGCTCACTGGCCAAGGAGCTGCGCAGCGGCGGCACGCTGCAACTGATCTACGTGGGCGAAGGCGCCGAGGATCAGCTCGAAGGGCCGCTGCGGTTTTTCCTCTCGCCGAAAAGCGCTTTCGTGTCCGGGCAAGTGATTCGTCTGACGGCCTGCGCCACTCATTTCACCGACTGGACCCGCCCGCTGGCCGGGCGCAAGGCGCTGGTCACCGGCGCGGCGCGCGGCATCGGCGCCTCCATCGCCGAAACTTTGGCCCGTGACGGCGCCGAGGTGGTCCTGCTCGACGTGCCGCCCGCGAAAACCGATCTCGAAGCCCTGGCCGCTCGCCTCGGCGGGCGCGCCATCACCCTCGACATCTGCGCCGAAGACGCCGCTACGCAACTGATCGAACAGTTGCCGGACGGCCTCGACATTCTGGTGCACAACGCCGGCATCACCCGCGACAAGACCCTGGCCAACATGACGCCCGAGTTCTGGGACGCGGTGCTGGCGGTCAACCTCAACGCCCCGCAAGTGCTGACCAAGGCCCTGCTCGACAGCGGCACCCTGCGCGATAACGCGCGGGTGATCCTGCTGGCGTCGATCAGCGGCATCGCCGGCAATCGCGGGCAGACCAATTACGCGGCGAGCAAGGCCGGGCTGATCGGGCTGGCCCAGGCCTGGGCGCCGACATTGCTCGAACGCGGCATCAGCATCAACGCCGTGGCGCCAGGGTTCATTGAGACCCAGATGACCGCGCACATCCCGTTCGGCCTGCGTGAAGCCGGACGGCGCATGAGTTCGCTGGGCCAGGGTGGCTTGCCGCAAGACGTCGCCGAAGCCGTGGCCTGGCTGGCCCAACCGGGCACCGGCGCGTTCACCGGGCAAGCGCTGCGGGTGTGCGGCCAAAGTGTGCTGGGGGCCTGAACATGACCATCGAATGGCAAACGCTGCACCACGAGCCGAGCCTGCCGGGGCTGTATGCCCGGGCGGCGACCCGACGCAAGATCACCGGCACCACCCTGCTCGACAGCGGTTTGCGTTGCGCCGTCGAGGTGGATGGCAAACGGCTGGCGGCCTATCGCAAGGTCTGCGGTTTCGCCGATGACGGCCTGCTGCCGCCGACCTATCCGCATATCCTGGCGTTCGCCCTGCAGATGCAATTGCTGACGGCCAAGGAGTTTCCGTTTCCGCTGCTGGGGCTGATTCATCTGAGCAACCGCATCCGCGTATTGCGGCCGATGGGCGGGATCAGTCGCGCACAAGTCAGCGTCCGGGTGCATAACCTGCAACCGCATCCGAAGGGCGCGACCTTCGATCTGCTGACCACCCTCGACGATCAACTCGGCCCGTTGTGGGAAGCCGAAAGCCGGATGCTCTGTCGTGGCGTGAAGCTCGAAGGCGACCCGGTCGAACAGACCTGGGAGCCGACGCTGCCCCTCGCGCAAGTGGCGCAATGGAAGGCGCCGACAGACATCGGCCGGCAGTACGCCAAAGTCTCCGGCGACTACAACCCGATTCACTTGAGTGCGGCCAGCGCCAAACTGTTCGGTTTCCCAACCGCCATCGCTCATGGTTTGTGGAACAAGGCCCGGACGCTGGCGGCACTGGCGGATCATCTGCCCAAGGCCAACCTTGAGGTCACCGTGCATTTTCGCAAACCGGTGCGCCTGCCGAGCGAGGTGAGCCTGTTCGCCAGCGCGGCCGGTTCCAGCGGTGAGTTACGCCTGATCGGCGCCGGGGATCTGGAGCACATGGTGGGCAACTGGCAGCCGGTAGCCTGACATCGAGGCCGGGAAAACCTGCTCAATTGTGTATATATCACTTAAGTTTTCCCGCGCCGCACAAACGTCCCTCGCCGAAACCCAGCCTTGATTTTCAAGGCTTTTTTTTGCGCGCCTATATCCTCGGTATTAGTCGTTAGGCGGCACTCGCCGCCCCCTGCATAAAGGCGTTAATACCAACTTGAGAATGGCGTGGATCCAGCCTTGCGACTGATATGAGCACAACGGACGAAGGCATTGCCGGCAACAGAACCGGCGAGCCGTCGAAGTCAACGAACGTTGTCACAGGTGCAAGGAATAACCCTCATGAAAACCCACATGAAAGCTCAGGCGTGGTGCAAGTCGGCAACAGCACTGGCCCTTATTCTCTCTCTCGGTCTGGCCGGTTGCAGCAGTGGCGGCGGCGGTCATCACAGCAGCTCCGACAGTTCTTCCCCCGACAGTTCGACTGCGGGTACTGGCGGCACCGGTGGCACCGGTGGTACCGGAGATACCGCAGGCACTGGCGGTACTGGTGGCACTGGAGGGACGACAGATCCGACCAATCCAACTAATCCGACCAACCCGACGGATCCGACCAACCCAACCAATCCGAGCACTCCGACCCCTCTGGTTACCACCACACTGGTGCAGGACGTCGGGAATACCGTCAGCGGCGTCGGCGATGGTGTCGGCCAGGTCGGCGACTCCCTGAGCGGCGTGCCGATTGTCGGTGGCGTGGTGCAAAGTGCCGCCAAAACCGCCGGCAACGTGGTGACCACGCTGGGCGACGGCGTAGCCAACGGCATCGGCAAACTGGCGACCACCGACAACGGTCTGGGCGTCACCGCTTCGGCTGTCGGCGGCGTGGTGCAGGATGTGGGCAACGGCGTGTCCGACCTCAGCGGCAAACTGGCGACTGCCACCGGCAGCGTTCCAGTGGTCGGCGGTGTGGTGACCAAAGTCGCTCCACTGCTCAACGGAGTCGGTGAAAAAGTCACCATGCTCGGTGACACGCTCAGCACCGCTACCACCACCGGCCCGCTCGGCTCGGTTACCAAAGAAGTGGGCAGCAAACTGGTGCCGGTGATTGCCATGGTCGAAAGCACCACGGACAAACTCGGCAGCGCTACGGGGCTGGGTGCTCCCGTCAACGGCCTGCTGCAGAAAGTCGGCAGCACCGTCGATGGAGTAGGCGACAAAGTCACCGACGCCGGCAACGGCAACGCCCTGACCAACACTGTCGGCGGTGCCTTGAGCAATGTCGGCACCGCTGTCGGCAAGGCCGGTGGACTGGTCGCCAACGGCACCGGTTCGGGAACGGGCGTCGGTGGTGGTCTGGGCAACAATGGCTTGCTGCAAACCGTCGGCGGCGCAGTCGTGAACGTCGGCGCCGGCTTGAGCAACGGCAATGGCACTCTCGCCGCACCCGGTGGCGTGCTGGCAGCGGCCGGCAACACCGTGGCCTCGCTCAACACCGTGCTCGGCGGCTCGGGCTCGCCGATCACCAGCCCGACCACTCCACTGGCCACCCTGGGCAACAACTTGGGTGCCGGACTTGCACCGGTTACCACTGCGGTCACCAGCCTGACCCAGAATGTCGGTGCCGCCACCGGGCTCGGCTCTCCAGTCGCCGGCCTCACCGGCCAGGTTGGCGGCGCCGTCGGCAATCTCGGCAACACGATTGCCAGCACCAATGCCAATCCTGTCGTCACCGCGGTCGGCAATACCGTCACTACGGTGGGCAACACGGTCACAGCAGTCGGCGGACTGGTCAACGGTGGCACTGCCACCGGGACTGGCGGCGGACTGGGCGGCGTTCTCGGCGGCCTGACCGGCGCCCTGGGAGGGAACAATCGCTGATTTGCACCTGGCCGATTCGACGGCCTTACCTACAGCGCCTACGCTTGGTTGAGGGCGGAAGATTCCCACGAGTCTTCCGCTTTTTTCTTAGGAGAAACCCTGCCCCGTGCTGCGGGTTTGAACATGGAGTGTCCTATGCGCGTCATGGCATCCCTGATGTTGCTCAGTCTCAGTTCCACCGCCCTCGCCGACACCCTGCCCAGCTTTCTCAACAGCAACGAAACCATTCGCAACCTGCCGGTGCCGAACCTGCCCGCCGACGCCTACCGGCCGAACGCCGCGCCGCTGCAAGTGCCGGATCCCGGCGCCACGGCCGCCCAGCCGTTGCTGATGGGCACGAAGATCAACCTCAGGACCGTGCAGATCGAAGGCGGCACGCTCTATCCACTGAACGAACTGGCCGAAATCTACAAACCCCTGATCGGCCGCGAGAGCAGCCTCGCCGACCTGATCGAAGCCACCCGCACGATCACCCGTCGCTACCAGCAGGACGGTTATCTGCTGTCCTACGCCTTCCTGCCACAACAAACCTTCGATGACGGCGTGGCGCGCGTGGTGCTGGTGGAAGGTTACGTGCGCGACGTGCAGATCGCCGGCGACGTCGGACGGGTCAAAGCCCTGCTCGACCGACTGGCCGCCAAGCTCCAGGCCGAACGCCCGCTGACGCGCAAGACGTTCGAGCGCTACACCACGCTGATGACCCGCATTCCCGGCGTGACGATCCAGGCCCAGGTGCCGCCGCCCGGCACCACCGACGGTGCAACGACACTGGTTGCCCAGGCCAGCCGCAAACCGTTCACCAGCACCCTGAGCACCACCGAAGACAACCGCAACGGCACCCAGGCCCTGCTCGGCGTCAGCAGCAATTCACAAACGTCGATGGGCGAACAGTTGAGCCTCAGCGGCCTGTTTCCACCGGGAGATGATCACGAGCATTACTACCGGCTGGACTACAACCAGTTCATCAACGATGAAGGCGCACAACTGAGCCTGTCGGCCTCACGCTATCGCGCCGACCCCGGCACCAACGTGCTGTTGAACAACGGACTGGAACTCAAGCCGCACCGTGAAAACGATCGTTATTCGCTCGGTTTCACCCTCCCGCTGATTGCCGCCTCGGATGAATTGCTGACCGCCGGATCGCGCCTGTACGCCGTCAACGACAAGACCCGCTACAAGGTGATCGGCTACCCGCTGAGCGTCGAAGAACGCACCGACATCCGCGCCCTCGCCTTCGAAAGCGACTGGCGCAAGGCCGATGCCCGACAGCTGCGCATCCTCAGTGGCGGCGTCTATCAGGGCTTCGACAGCCTGGGTGCACACACCAACAACAGCGCCATCGACCTCGACTTCTTCCGAGTGCGCCTGTCGGGGGTACAGAGCGACAAGTTCCTCGACAACTGGCAAGGGGTGCTGTCGGCTGCGTTGTACTGGAGCCGCGACACCCTGCCCGATAGCGAGCGCGCGGTGTTCGGCGGGCAGAATTTCGGCCGCGGATATCCCGACGATCAGGCATCCGGCGACAAGGGCTGGGGCGTGGCTTACGAGATCAACTACAGCTTCAACCGCGACGGCAACTGGGTGCGCATCCTGCAACCGTACTTCGTGCTCGACCGCTCGCGCAGCTGGTTCAATGAATTGCCGGTGCAGGCCAACAACCTGTCATCGGCGGCGTTCGGCCTGAGATTTGGCGATGCGAAGTACTACAACATCGCCCTGGAAGCCGCCAAGGCGATGTCCGATGAAGCGTTCGATACGTTCAACCGTCGGCCGCGCTACAGCATCAGTTTCAGCTATCAGTTATAGGCCGCTGCCGCAGGCAACGGCGGTGGCCTGCGAAGCGCGACTACTGCTTCTCGATCTTGCCACCCGCATCCGGGTCGTAGAAATCGGGAATCTCATATTTGTACTTCTTCAGCCAGCGCTGCATCGCCAGCTCACGCTCGGTGGCCGTGGCCGCCTGCGGATCGGGGGACGCAGCCTTGTTGCGGCTTTGCAGCAACAGCCAGCCTTCGGTTTCCTGCTGCTGGGCCGAGGCCGGGCCGGCATCGATGGCCAGTGCGCCGAGCGGCAGACTCAGCAGGCTCAGGCAGCACAGAGTCTTGAACGTGTTCATGGCAGCTCCTTGAGGCTCACTTGATCGTCGCCGGTTGCGCATCCACCGCCACCGCGACCTGATTGCCAGCGACAGGTCTGGCCTTGACCGGTGACTTGAGTTTCTCCGCGCGTTCCTGGGCATCGGTGAACTGTTCCGGGGTCAGGTGCGCGCGGCTGACCACTTCCGCAGCTTGCTGCCAGTTGTTCTGGTAGAGCAGCAGGGTCACCAGATTCAGCGTCGCCAATTGATTGTTCTGCTTCAACTCGATGGCCGTCAGAAACTCGAAGCGAGCGTCTTCGAGCCGCAGCTGATTGAGGTACACCACGCCCAGATCGTTGCGGATGTCTTCATTGGTCGGCGCCAGCCGCGCCGCCCGTTGCAGGTGGGCCTGCGCCTGACCGTTGTCGCCACGGGCGGCATACAACTGGCCCAGGCCATGTTCGGCGTCGGCATTCAGGCACGTGCCGAGCAGGCTGCGATACAACGGCTCGGCTTCGCTGCGTCCCAGCAGGCGATAGACCTTGGCCTTGCGCAGGCGTACCTCGACGAGGTTGTCGGGCAGCCCCTGCAGGTTGGCCAGGCTGGCGTGCAGCTTGCCGTCGTTGACCAGATCATCGGCCAGGTTCAGCGACAGCTCCTGTTCGGAACTCAGCTTGCTGCAACTGGCCGGCGCCAGCATCGTCGTCCACGGCGCCTGACCGTCCGTTGCGCAACCGCCGAGCAGCAACAGACTTGCCACAACCATCAGTGCTTTCATCCATCGCTCTCCATCGCCATAGTCATTTTCATTGTCAGGACGCAAACGCCCGGGTGATTGCGGTGAAACCCGGGCCCGCCAGAACGATCAGCAAGGCCGGGAACAGCAACAGCATCATGACCACCGACATCTTCGCCGACATCTTCGAGATGTATTCCTGCAAGCGTGTCAGGCGTCGGTCATCCAGCAGTTGCTTGAGCGTCAGCAGCGATTTCATCGCCCCGCCGCCCTGTTGAATCAGTTGTTGCAGGATCACGCAGGTGTCAGTGAACTCATCCACCGCCAGCATCGCGGCCGCCTTGTTCAGCTCCTGTCCGAGCTCCAGGCCCGAGTCGACGCGGGCCAGAATCAGGCGCAGTTCGCTGGTCAGCTCCGGCAGCAGTTTCTGCCCCTCGATGCTGAGCACACGCAGGGCCTGTTCGACAGCCATGCCGGATTCGAACAGGATCCGCAGCAGCGGGATGAACGTCGACACTTCCACCGCGATGATTTTCTGCCGCCGGCCAGCGGCGTACGCCAGCAGGCGTTTGGGCACAAGATAACCAACGCCGGTGGCGATCATCGGCACCAGCCAGCCGTTGGGGGCGAGGGGGAAAAACACTTCCTTCAGAAACAGGCCAAGCCCCAGCGTCAGCAGCGGCGTGCCGATCTGGCAGGCGGCAAACAGCGAGCGCTCGCTGGCCCGGCGCCAGCCAAGACGGCTGAGCAGGGTCTGGGTTTCACTGTCGATGCTCACCGAGCGCTGGCCGAACCGACTGCTGCCCAATGCCCGCAGCCAGTTGCCGAAACGGTTCTCGCGCACCAGGTGCCCCTGCAGACGCTGGTTGACCTGACGCACTCGACGCCGCTCGGTCAGCAGGTGATTGCCGACCAGCAACAGCGCCCCGAGCAACAGCATGAGACTGGCGAGCATCAGCATGTCAGACACTCCTCAACATGCGCCACAGCGCCAGGCAACCGGAGACCTGCAACACCACCGCGATAATCAGCATGGTCCGACCGCCCGAGTCGTTCCACATACCGAGCATGTAGCCGGGATTGGTCAGCATGAAGTAACTGACCAGGATCACCGGCAGCGATCCGAGCACCCACGCGGTCATCCGGGTTTCGCCGGTCAGCGCGCGCAGTTGCCGGGCACCCTGGTCGCGTTCGCGAATCAGCTTGATCAGGTTCTCCAGCAACTCGCTGGCGTTGCCGCCGTAGCGGTGGTTGACCTTCAGGCCCAAGGCGAACATGCGCAGTTCGTCCTGCTCGTAGAGCTCGGCGAAATCGCTGACCGCGTCCGGCAGGTTCACCCCCAGCTGCACGTTGCGCTGCACCCGGCCCATCGCGGCTTTCAACGGGTCCTCACTGGTTTCGATGCCGCCCATCACTGCATCGCTCAGGGTCCGGCCGGACTTGAGGCTGCGCACGGTGTGGTCGAGCAACTGCGGCAACTGTTCGATCATCCGATTGAGCCGACGCCGATATCGCCACGCGATGTACAGCCGCAGAATCAGCGGCGGCGCGAGTATCAGCACCAGCAGACCGATCCAGTCGGCCAGCAGGTAACCCAGCATCATGGCCACAACCCACAACGACAGCCAAAGCCCGAAGTGCTCGTTCGGCCGGCCGAGGCCGGCCCGCAAAAACATCCGCTCCAGCCCGGTCCACGAGGTTTTTTCGGCAACGCCCTGGGGCTGCCCGGCGGCGAGGCGCGAGAGCACCCGTTCGTTGGCGGTCTTGCGCACACCCTGCAGGAACAGGCGAATCGACAGCCCCAGCAACAGCAGGCAGAGGACGATCAGGATCACCGGTCCGATCATGACGAAGGCTCCATGCGCTCAGCCCAGACTCGACTCGTGCCGCAACTTGTCACCGGCCGGATTGACCGCCTCGCGCAGGAAGCCGAAACCGGTGCGCCGATCCAGACGGAACAGGGTGTTGGTGACGTACACGTCTTCGCGCACGCCGACCACTTCCACCACTTCACTGACACAGCGGCGGCCGTCGGGCATCCGGGTCAATTGAATGATCACGTCGAGCGCCGCGCAGATCATCTGCCGCAGGGTGCGTTCGGCCACCGTGCGCCCGGTCAGGCCGACCAGCGTTTCCAGACGCAGCAATGCATCCTGGGCGTTGTTGGCGTGAACCGTGCTCATCGAGCCGTCGTGACCGGTGTTCATCGCCGTCAACACGTCGAGCACTTCGACGCCGCGGATCTCGCCGAGAATGATCCGGTCCGGACGCATCCGCAGGGCGTTACGGATCAGGTCGCTGGCCTTGACCTCGCCATGGCCCTCGGCATTCGGCGGCCGGGTTTCCAGGCGCACCACGTGAGGATGGCCGAGTTGCAGTTCGGCGACGTCTTCGATGGTCACCAACCGTTCGTGGGGGTTGATGAGTTGGCTGAGAATGTTCAGCAGCGTGGTCTTGCCGGTGCCCGTGCCGCCGCTGATCAGGATGTTGCAGCGTTTGCCCACGGCCTCCTGGAAGCACTCGAAAATCGGCAGGTCGATGGTCTGCATCGCAATCAGGTCGCTGCTCTTGAGCATGTCCTTGCGGAATTTTCGAATCGACAGGCACGGACCGTCGAGGGCAATCGGCGGGATGATCGCGTTGACCCGGCTGCCGTCCGGCAGGCGTGCATCGACCATCGGCGAAGACTCGTCCAGCCGGCGCCCGAGCGGCGCCAGAATGCGCTGCATGACCCGTTCGACGTGATGGGCATCGATGAAACGCAGGTCACTCTGATGCAGTACGCCGTCGCGCTCGACGAACACCCGGTGCGGGCCGTTGACCAGAATCTCGGTCACGGCGCTGTCACGCAGCAACACTTCCAGAGGGCCGAATCCGGTCAGCTCATCGACGATTTCTTCCGCCAGCCGCTCCATCTCGTAACGTGAAATCGCCAGATGCAAACGGGCGATGTATTCGGCGACCTTGTCGGTGACAAATTGCGCCAGCAACTGCCGCGAGCCTTCCAGCAGGTTTTTCCCGGACTCCTCGATGGCATCGATGATGTACCGATGCAGGACCAGTTTCAGGCCTTCGTGGTCGGTGTTGCCCGACTGGCCACGCGCCGGCGCACCGAAGAGTTTTTCCGGGCTCATGAGGTGCCTCGCAACCGGTCGAACCAGGTGACCTTGGGTTTGGCCAGGCCTTCGGAGCGTTTGGCCAGCCGTTCGCCGAGCACCCGCAGGCTCTGGGTGAGTTTTTCCCGGGGGGCCAGTTCAAACAGGCTGACGCCCTGGTTCTTGGCGTTCATGCGCAGCTCCGGACTCAAGGCCAGCACGGCGATCACTTCCAGGTTGAAGGTCTTGCCGAGGGTGTCCGCATCCGGCGCGACGTTGCTCAGATAGCGGTCGACCAGCAGCCGTCCGTGATCGAGTTTCATGCCTTTTTCCCGCCACAGATTGAACACCGCCAGATTGCGCCGGCAATCGAGAACGCTCTGGTCGGTGTACCACAGCAGCTTGTCGCAATGACTGACGAAGGTGCGCAGGGCTTCGCTGTCGGGCTGGCCGGTGAGGTTCACGACGATGTGCTGGAAGTGCTGGCGCAAGGCGCTGAGCAACATGTACAGCTCGGCGGCGCTGGTGCTTTCCAGCGGCTCGTCGTTGTCGGCGTACGCCAGAATCCGCAGCCCCGCTTCGGCGCTGGTGAACGCACTGTCGATCAACGTGGCGTCGAGCCTGCGCAGGTGACGCAAGGCATCGCCGAAGTGAAACGAACTCTCCAGCCCCAGCAACGCCAGGCTGTCGCCACGGGGCAGACCTAGATCCAGCAGCAGCGTCTGCTGTCCGCTCTTTTGCACCACCAGTGCCATATGGTTGGCCAGTAGCGCGCCGTCGGAACTGCTCTGTACACCGTACAACACCGTCAGACCGCCCAGTTGTGCGTTATGAGTCACCGGCGGCAGGCGCTTGCTCAAGCGCCGCACCAGCCCGGCCACTTCGCTGGAGCGCGAACCATAGGCGACGAAATCCCGTGCCCCGGCGCGCATCGCATTTAGTACAAGCTGATTGTCCATGCCATCGCCGAGGGCAACGATCGCCAGCATCGGCTTGGCCTCCAGCGCGCCTTCAATCAGCGCGCTCTGGGCCACCACGTGTTCACGGTCGAGACCGACGAACACCAGGCTGGCGAAGGTGACGTCCACCAGCGCGAGCAATTCGTCGAGGCTGCCGCCACCGGCACTGACCACCTGACCCAACGGCGCAAGCGCGCTTTGCAGCCACTCCAGATCAGTGTTGTTGCGGGTGATGGCGAGGAAGGTCTGACTCAGGCTCTGGCTCATTGGGACAACCCGCTGCGCTTGTCGAAGTTACCGTTTTCCAGGAAGAACATGCGGTAGAAATTCGGATCGTAGTTGCGCAGTTTTTCACCCGGCAACGACGGCAGTTGTGCCTCCGCCGAGAGCGGGCGCACCAGATGCGGGGTGACGATCATCAGCAGCTCACGCTCTTCGCGTTTGATCTGCGAGCTTTTGAAAAACGCCCCGAGCACCGGGATATCGCCCAACCCCGGAAACTTGTCGACCTGGGATGAGTTGGTGGTGCTGATCAGACCGCTGATGACAAAACTCTCGCCATCGGCCAGGGAAATGCTGGTGTCCGTGCGACGGATGGCCAGGGCCGGCACCGTGGTGCCGGCGATGTTCACCGCTTTGCTGAAATCCAGTTCGCTGACTTCCGGTGCCACTTTCAGGGCGATGCGATCGTGGCTGATGATGGTGGGCGTCAGGGTCAGGCGGATGCCGAATTCCTTGTATTCGATCGACACGTTGTCGCTACCGGAGCTGGGCACCGGAATCGGAATCTGCCCGCCCGCGAGGAAACTTGCGCTTTGCCCATTGAGAGCCACCAGGCTTGGCCGCGCCAGGGTGTAGGCGAAGCCGCTGCCCTCGAGGGCATTGATGATCGCCATGGTCTTGCCGCCGATCCACGAGAAGTTGAACAGCGCGTTGTCCACCGGCAATCGCGGTTGCGGGACGCCGTCGATGGGCGGCAGGGTTCCGGGTGAGCCGAACAGGAAGTTGCCGCGGGTGCCGATCAGCGAAGCCGACGCCTGCTTGAGCTTGGTGCGGCTGACTTCGACGAAGCGAATGTCGGTCTGGACCTGCGAGGGCAACAGCGCATCATCCGACGGCAGCGCACTGGTGTTGGTGAGGGCCGAAGTGGCGGCGCCCTTGACGAAGACCATGCTCTGACGCGGCTCGCTGGAGCAGCCGGTCCAGACCATGAGACTGGTAGCGCCCGGCGCCACGGCAGTGAGCAGGAACGAGGAATTGCCATTGGCATGCACGTCGGCGATTTTCGGATCACCGATGGCCAGGCGTGTGATCGCCACCGGTGATTGCATGTCCTGCTGCCAGCCTTCGTTGATTTCGATCACCGGCGGCAAGCGCCCGAGGGCCGCGCAGTTGCCGGTAGCCGCGTGCGCGGCATTGATTGACAGTCCCATCAGCAGCAAGGCCCGGAGCACGGGATTGAAGGTCGGCCAGGAACGACTCTGCATGCACTTGGATCCTTGCTCAGTCATGGGTTTTGTTGGTTGGTCTGATTGCCGCGAATCACTTCCACTGCGGGCCGTGCCGCCACAGCTTGGTCGCCGCTCGACAACGCTTTCGGCGCTGTCCCCAGCGCCAGCTGCGTGAACTGGAAGAGTTGACTGTTGGCGGCAACCAGTTTGTCCGGTGCCTGACTTTCGCCGGCCCAGTACTTGGCCAGGCGCTGTTCTTCACTGCTGCGCACGGCCAGGCGCAACGTCCCGACCTGGGTGGCGAGCATCAGTCGACTCAACAATTGTTCAGGCACCGCCAGCACCACGGTGCGCGCGGTGAGCCGGCGCTGGTCCTGTTTGATCTTGTCGTCGGCACTCATTGCGGGAGCGGACGGCTGACCGTCGTTGGTCAGGCCGTACTGTTCGCCGACTCCCAGCACGCGCATGGCCGGTACCACAATCTGTGCCGACTGCTGCGGATTGCTGGCGTCCTGGCGCAGGTACAACAGCACGTCGACGTAATCCCCGGGGATCAACTGCCCGGCCGCACCGATCACTTCATCGACCGACACGGCCAGTGCGCGCTCGTCACTGTGGATCATGCGCGCCAGTGTGCCGCCAGCCTCGAAGCTTTCTTCGTTGAGCCAGGTGCCGGCGCTCAGGTGGCGCCACGGCGTGCGGCCCACGGCCTGCTCGATGGTGCCGAGGCTGCCGGCGGGGGCGCTGAGCAGTTTTTCAACGGCCAGATCGGCGGCAGTAAGGGGGGTGAATGGCGGGACGTCACGCACCAGCACCACGACAGGTTGACGGGTCTGGTCTTCGGCGGCAGCGACGGTTTTTTCGACGGTGACCACCGTCGGCGCGGGAGCCTCGGCCACCGGAGCGGGTTGGCGGCTGAGCACCAGGCCCCAATATCCGACAACGATGGCGCCCAGTAAAAGCACCGCTGCAAGGCCCATGGTCACACGACTGTTCATGACGGCTCTCCCTTTCCTGCTGCACTACCAGCCCGCACTTCCTACCAAGGGAACATCGCAATCAGGCAGCTATGAACATCCAACTATTTCGCTATTTCCACGCTAGCTGAAACAAGCCAAAACGCCATTACTGACAGGCAAATAACCCACGAAAGTATGGGTGTTGGCCAATTAGCAGTCGAAATACCGGGAGGGACGAAGCGACTAATCCTTTATGACTAATCCGTTCTTACAGTTGTTGGGAGGGGGTTTGTTGACAATGCTCAAATGGCACGGCGAACGCTTTGCCGCTGCCGTTACATCGGCGCCAGGAGCGCAAAGGAGTGGGCACATGTTTCGAATGATCGTTGATTATTTAATGGCCAAAGCCCTGCTGTTGTACAAACGTGAAGACGGTGCTTCGGCGATCGAATACGCCATCGTCGTGGCCATGGTCGCCGTGGTGGTTGTCGTTTTCGTCACTCCGCTGGGTGATCGTATGCTGGCGATCTTCAACAACGTCCTGGTGTCGCTGGGCGGCACTGCGCAAACCCGGCCAACTCCGTAATCGAAGTTGCGCCAGCACCTTGCTGATGTCGGGCTACACTCGATCTTCCATTCAGCTTTCAGGTACTGCCCATGAACGTGTCTTCTTCCCCACGCCAACAGTTGCTTCTGGTTGACGACGAAGAGGACGCGTTGCTGGAGCTGGCGGAGTTGCTGGAAGGCGAAGGCTTCATCTGTCATACCGCCACATCGGTCAAACTCGCCCTGCATCACCTGACCCGCCATCCCGATATCGCCCTGGTGATCACCGATCTGCGCATGCCGGAAGAGAGCGGCATGTCGCTGATCAAGCGCTTGCGCGAGCACACCTCGCGCCAGCATCTGCCGGTGATCGTGACGTCGGGACATGCGGACATGGAAGACGTGAGCGACATGCTGCGGTTGCAGGTGCTGGACCTGTTCCGCAAGCCGATCTATCACGTGCGGCTGCTGGAAACCCTCGACAACCTGTTTCCCAAGCCAAAGGTGAATGCCGGGTAAAGAGAATGCCCGGCAGTCCGTTTCAGTGGGCAGTTACCCGCTGACGCAAACCGGAATTGCCCGGTGATAACGCCAGCGCCAACTGCGTGCGGTTATGCATGTGGGTCAGGCGCAACACCTGCGAAACATAGAGCTTCACGGTGTTTTCGGTGATGCCCAGCTCACAGGCAATCTGATAATTGGTCTGCCCCTTGCCCACCAGACGCGCCACGTCCAGTTGCCGCGGCGACAGCTGATTGAAGATCGCCGGGATCTCCAGTTCACCGGTCTCGCGGGCGGTTTCGTCGCTGACCGGCGCCGGCCCTCGACGCACCTTGTCCAGATCCTGATAAAGATCGTCGATGGACGAAGACAGGTCCTGAAGCTTCTGGTTCAGATGGCCCAGTTGCAGGGTTTTCTGCCGCTCCTGCAGCACCGTTTCCTGGCGTTGCAGGCCTTCGAGCAATTCATCGAGATTGACCGGTTTCTGGTAGTAGTCGGCAATCCCGGCGCGCAAGGCCTTGATCACGTCCTGCTTGTCGGCGCGGCCGGTGAGCATGATCGCTTCGAACGCCCGGTGTTTGCCGGCCAGCCGTTGCAGTTCCTGCACCAGTTGAATGCCGTCCATGTCCGGCATGTGCAGATCGCACAGCACCAGTCCGATCGCGAGGTCGTCCGAAAAACGCTCGATCGCCTCTTTACTGGACTCGCACGGCACACAGCGGTAGCCGCTGCTCTCGAGAAATTCGCAGAGTTCTTCGACGATCAGAGGCTGATCGTCGACAACGAGGACTTTTACCGCAGATGTAAGCTTGTTCACGTGCCACTCCATGCCCAGGCCAAAGCTGACCATTCCTGTACTGTCAGCCGTCGGCTGTATAACCATTACCTTTGAAAGTAGACCCACTTTCCGACTATGTACATAAGACTAGTGGCGTTCGGCGACTAATGGATCCAAGGTAGCGCAAGCACAAAACCGATCAGCACGAACGGCGCAAATGGCAGCTTTTTTGACATGGATGGCGCCATATATCGAAGACGATGCCTAAGCCCTTGACTCATATGCAGCCAGAGTCTTGGCGCCAGAAGAATCCAGAGCAGGCTCGCCGCACCGGCGCCGATGAATATCCCGAGCAGCGACAGGCCGTCCGTCGAAAGACCGAGAGCTGTCATTAATTTCACATCGCCGGCGCCCATTCGCCCCATGAAATACCCCGGCAGCGTGAACGCCAGCGCCACGACACAGGCCCAGCCGCCCTGCCCGGCTTCGGCGCCCATCCAGGTGGTGCCGAAAGACAGCAGATAGACCAGCGCGAGAGCGGCGGCACCCAGCGTCAGAACGTTGGCAATCCTTCGTTGCCGGGCATCCTGAGCCGCGCACGCCGTCAACCAGATCAGAAGGACAAGGCTTTGCATGCGGTAAAAACCGTCCGTTTTTGCTGAATGATTCTATGCTGATACTACGCATTGACTGTCAGGGTAGACGCACGGATGAAAACCGGCTCTCGGAAGGCGCAAAAAGGTGCGGTGGCGATCGAGTTCGCCCTGGTGTTCGTGATCTTTTTCGCGGTGTTTTATGGCCTGGTCAGCTACAGCCTGCCGTTCGTGCTGATGCAGACGTTCAACCAGGTCACCGCCGAAGCCATCCGCCGCGCCGTGGCGGTCGATCCCGCGATTCCCAACTATTCCAGCGTGCTGGTCAGCACCGCGAATACCGCGTTGACCCAGCAATTGTCGGTGCTGCCGTCGTCGCTGAACGTGGTGGTCGGCACGGATACGACAACGGTCTACGACCCGACTCAGGGCACGCTCACCGTCAGCGTCAATTACCCGGTGAGCAAACTCAATCGGGTCATCCCGTTTCTGGTGTTGCCGGGCATTGGCGCTGTCCCCAGCCTGCCCACCAACCTGACCGCCATTTCGAGCCTTAAATTTTGACTCCGGGTGACAACCTGCTCGGCCGCCTGCTCAAGCGAAGCATGGTCGCCAGCGATTTGCCGGACGTGCTCGGCACCCCGCTGACGGGCCTGCACATCCACCTCGACAACGACGGCGGCGTATTGCAAATGGCCGGCCCGCTGCGCTTGCTGCTGGCGCAACAGACGCCCCGTGACAAACCGTTGCCGTTGCACGACTACCTGCTGGCACACAGCACGCTGGCCATCGAGGGCCGGCCGCAGGACTGGCAAGGCCAACTGCTGGATCTGGACTTTCCCGGCCTCGGCGACCAGACCTTGCACCTGCGCGGCTGGGTCCAGCCGCTGGGCAACGGCTGGCTGCTGCAACTGATCGACATCGCCGACCTGCTTTCCGAACGCCAGCAAGCGCATCAGCGCGAGGCGTGCCACATGATCGCCGAGCAGATCAGCAAGCAGTTGCGCAGCTGCAGCCTGGGCCGGTTACCGATGCTTGTCAGCGAACAATTGCAGGTGATCGCCCAGCGCTGGCAGATCCCGTGCCTGGCGCTCGCCCTGCTCGATGAACAGGAACAAGGCTGGCAGATCCATCAACAATTCCACGCTCATGACGCCCCGGCGCTGTGGCACGACGGCCAGCGTCTGGGCACGCCGCTCGACAGTCTCAACGGCACCGGCCCGCAACGTTTGGGTGAGCATTACGGCCAGTATGAACACTCGCGGGTTCAGGGCCTGTTCGGCAATGCCGAAGGCTTCGCCGTGCCTTATAGCGATGATCGAGGCGTGATGGCGTGGCTGCTCTGCGGTTTTTACGCGGTGGACAAGACCGCGCCGTATCTGACCGACCGCGACTGGCTGATGCTGGCGGGCGCACTGGCCGGCCCACTGCTCGGGCGCTTGCGCGAACAACAGCATCAACTGCAACTGGAACGGCTGGAGTCGTTGCAGTCGCTGCTCGGCACAGGCTGGTGGGAAATCAGCACCAGCGAGCAGATTCAACTGGCCCCGACGCTGGCCGCCACTCTGCAACAGGACGGCTCGACGCTGATGCTCGACACCTGGCTGACGCTGATCCATCCCGCCGATCGCGAAGAAGTCCGCAGTCGCCTGCAAGCCTTGCAAATGCACGGGGAAATTCTCGACCTGTGCGTGCGCCTGCATGCTCGCGACGCCAGCCAGACGCCGGTGTGGTATCGCCTTCAGGGGCAGGTCACCGGCACCGGCGAGCATCGGCGGCTGGTGGGTTTCATGCTCGACATCAGCGACATCAAGAACCAGCAGCAACTGGCCGCCGCCGCCCATGCGCGGCTGGACAACCTGATCGCCAGTTCGCCGGCGGTGATTTACGTCCAGCACTACGTCGAAGGCGCCTTGCTGCCGGCGTTTTTCAGCGCCAGTCTGCAACCGCTGCTGGGCTGGAGCCTGGAGGACTGTGACGCCAGTGCGCTGGCAGAGCGGATTCACCCGGATGATCGCGCCCTGTATTTCGAGCGCACCCGGCAACTGCTGCGCGAAGGGTCGGTGCGCGCCCGCTATCGCCTGCGCGACAGTCACGGCGATTACCACTGGCTGCTCGACGAAGCCCGGCTGTTGCGCAATGACCTCGGCCTGCCGGTGGAGGCCGTCGGTTTGTGGCTGGACGTCACCGAAGCGACGCTGGCCGCCGAGCAGGTCAGACAGAGCGAGGAACGCTACCGGATTCTGGTGGAGGACTCGCCGGCGATGATCTGCCGCTACCGCCCGGACCTGATCCTGACGTTCGGCAACCGGCCGCTGGCGACCTATCTGGAATGTGCTCCCGAAGACTTGGCGGGGGTCGATCTGGGCAGCTGGATGTCCGACGTTCAGCGCGCGGCCTTCGTTGAGCGCCTGGCGCAGTTGACCCCGCAATCTCCTGTCAGCACCGCCGAAATCAACCTGCAATTGCCGGGGCGCGAACATGCGTGGTGGGTGTGGTCGGATCGCGGCGTGTTCGATGAGCACGGCAAACTGATCGAAGTCCAAGCCGTTGGCCGCGACAACACCGAAGTCCGCCGCTCCCAGCAGCAACTCACGCAAAGCGCCAAAATGGCCACCCTTGGCGAAATGGCCACCGGTCTGGCCCACGAAATCAATCAGCCGCTGAACGTCATGCGCATGGCCATCGTCAACGTGCAGAAGCGCCTGAGCAACGGCGATGTGCAGATCGATTACCTGACCGACAAACTCAATCGCATCGACGCTCAGGTGCAGCGCGCCGCGAAAGTGGTGGACCACATGCGGGTGTTCGGTCGCCGCTCGGAAATCGAGCAGCAGCTGTTCAACCCGGCCAGCGCCATCGAAGGCACGCTGTCGCTGCTGGCCGAAGGCATGCGCGGCAAAGGCGTGGATTTGCGCATCAGTGAAACCGCGTTCGAGGTTCAGGTGCGCGGGTACGTCGATCAGCTTGAACAGGTGTTGATCAACCTGATGGTCAACGCCCGGGATGCGCTGCTGGGCAAACGCGAGTGCGACCCAACGTTCAAGCCGTGGATTTCGATCTACGCCGAGCGCGACGAGCAGAAGGTGCGGCTGTGGGTCGAGGACAACGGCGGCGGTATTGACCCGCGGCTGCTGGAGCGGATTTTCGAACCGTTCTTCACCACCAAACCGATAGGCGTCGGCACCGGTCTGGGGTTGTCGGTGAGTTACGGGATCATCGAGAACATGGGCGGCCACTTGAGCGTGCGCAACTCGGCGGACGGTGCACGGTTCTGCATCGAACTGCCGATCGCCCCCGACGACTAGATCACCAGATACGCCTTGCCGGTCTGGCCACAGGTCATGTTGGCGCCAACGTCGACATCCATCAGATTGATCCCCAGCCCCTTGAGCAAATTGTTGAGCAGCGGATCCAGCAGCGGGCTCACCAGGTTGGTGATCAGCGGTTGCAGGATCGTCGTGACATCGCTGATCAGGCTGGCGACGCCGGTGACGATCGCCCCCAGCGGGTTGCTGCCCTGGGGTTTGTAGACGATCAGATTGATCCCGGCGAGGGTGCTTGCCAGGCTGCTGACGATGTTGGTTGAGGGCGCGGCGGCAATCACGCTCGGCGGCAGTTTCAGGTTGGGCGGTGTGGCGAACGGTGTACCACTGGAAAACACCAGATTCTGGGTGTTCTGCGCCACGCTGGTGTTGACCATGATCGCGATGCCGCCGGCGCCGTATGGCACATGAGTGCTCGGGTCACAGCTGCCGATCCCCAGAATCTTGTGGCAGGTCACCGTGCCCAGGTCCACCAGCGGCAAGGGTGTGACGGTGGGTTCTGCGGCAGATGAAAAAGCGTTGGTCGGGTCGATCTTGCCCAGCTTGAGATCGGCAATCGAGGTGATGGTGCGGGCCGTCAGGCTTTTGGTACCGGTGTTGCCGGTCGGGCAACTGTAGTCGGTGACGTAACTGATGGCGCCGCCGGCATCCAGACTGATGTCGATTTGCGGCGAGGGCAACAGCTTCGGGTCCAGTTGTTCACAACCGGCACCGAGCAGGCAACCGACCGAGTTCAATGTGGCGACCAGATTGAGGCTCAACAGCGCATTGAGCGTCGGCGTCAGCGTGCCAACCAACCCTAGTACCGCATTGGCCAGCCCGGTCACCCCGGACAACACCGGCAGATTTACCGAAAGCAGCGTGCGAATCTGCGCAGTGCGCACATAAATCCGGTTTGGCCCGGTGGGGTTGGCCTTCGCCAGCGCCGGATCGCCAATCGCCGAAAACTGCGGCGGCTCGATGACCTTGACCCGCACTGTGACATTCGCCAGTCCCAGCACGCTGATCGGCAGGGTCGCGGCCACCGCGCTCTTGCTGTTGGCCAGCTGAATCACGCCCTGGACCAGTTGCAACAACTGCAGATTGGCATCCAGCCCCGCGGCCGTGGTGCCGGTCTGCAATTGCAGGATGTCGCCGAGTTTTACCGGTGCGGCATTGATCGCCGCCACTTGCAGCTGGCCCAGCGCGGTAATCACTTCAGCGGTGGCGCCATTGAGCTGCACCGCCGTAATCGCGGCCTGGATCAATTGGGTCACCGTGGCCTGGGTATTGAGCAGCTGGGTGTAATTGCCGGCGGCGACGTTGAGGTTGATCGCCAGTTGATTCAGGTAGCTGAGCAGATTGATGTCGGTGTTAAGCAGACCGTTCCAGCCCAGGGCCGTCAGGTTGACGTTGCCCCCGAGCAGCCCCGAGAACAGCGGATTGAGGATGTTCGATTGGGCGGTGTTGATGCTGGCCAGGTTACTGCGGATGTTCAATTGGGCGACGGTCGGCTTGGGTTTGGCCGCCACCGCCGAAGCATAAAGTACCGTGTTGAGATTGACCGGTGTGCCACTGAACAACGCCTGCACGCCACCGGCAAAACTGGTGGTGACGGTACGATTGGCCGCGACCTTGACCGCCTCTGATTGCGTTGCGTCCACCGTAAACGTGCGCAGGCCGGTAGCGGCTGTCGCCAACTTTCCGCAATCGATCACAAGAACGTTGGTGGCGTTGGCAACAAAGCCGTTGCGCGTCGCACTTTGCCCCGCGTAACTGGCGGCGGTGAGGCCCGGCAGGCAATTGCCGCCACGGCTGACGGCTTCGAGGGCGACGGTGTCCACCAGGCGCTGCAGTTTGCGTTGTTCCATGTACAGGCGGCCGCTGTCCACGACCAGCAGCATCAACACCAGCGCCAGGCTGAGGGTGGCGGCCGCCATCAGGCCGATGGCCCCGCGCTGCCGGGCTGGCCCGCCGCACTGCGGATGACGCGACATGGCGCACTCCTTTGCCGGCGCACTGCCGGGCGCAACCTCCATTGATGGATTTGAGTGTAGACGCGCTGCACCGACACTGCTGGCAAGGCGCCAGTTTCATCCGCCCATAAAAAACGGGAGCCATGGGCTCCCGTTTTTTTGCACAGGCTCAGCGCGGAGGGTAATTCGACAGGATCCGCGCCACCGTCTCGCGGATAGCGTTGCTGCGATCCGCCGGGTTCGGCGTGCGGCTGAGCATTTGCTCGTCGCTGCCGCGCCACACCAGTTTGCCGTCCTTGCCGTCGAGCAGATCGACCTGGATGGTCGCCACCTTGTAGGTAATGTTGCGGGTTTCGTTGTACATCGGCGCACCCCAAAAACCGTTCCACGGGCCACCCCAACCGCCGCCGTAGTTGGTGGTCACCTGTTGCTGCCGGTCCTCGACGATCAGGTAGGTCTGCACAAACAGATCGCCTCGGGCACCCGAAGCGGCCGGGCGCAGACCACGCTGATCCAGTTGGTCGGCGACCGCCTGACGGATGCGTTGTTCGGTCAGGTCGCTCTTGATCCGTGGATCGTCGGGGCGGTATTGCAGGGCGGGGTCTTTCCAGCTCCAGCTGCGATAGGCTGCAAAGTCGCGGCTGGCGTCGAAATCATGATTGACCTGGTTGGCGGCGCAGGCACTGAGCAGTGCGGCCACGGCCAGTAAAGCGAGACGGCGGAACATGGTTTTTCTCCGGTGGAAGACATGAACCTGAGGGAGCTTCTCAATTGCAGGAAGCTAACTGGGAGGATACGCCGACATGGCCTTTTCGACAGCCTCGCGAATCGCATCGGTGCGATCACCTTGTTTGCCCTGGGTGCCGGTTTCGGCGCTGGCGCTCCAGACCGGCTGGCCACTGCCGGCGTCGAACAGATCGACCCGCACCACCACGACCTGTTCCTGGTAGGTACGAACGATCGGCACCGTGTTGTACATCCCGTATCCGCGGCCGTAACGGTCATAACCACCATAGCCGCCGCCGTAGTAACCGTAATCGTCCTGCACCTGACGCAGGCGGGTTTCCAGGCTCAGGTTGGCACTGACCAGCAGATCAGCCGGACGATTGTCATGCAGCGGGCGCAATCCGCGCTGGTCCAGAGCACTGCTCACGGCTTCGGCCACTTGCGCCGAATCCGCCCAGGCCGTGCCCGGCGGCAGCTGACCGTTGAGCCACGCCCAGCTGCGGTAGCGCCCGTAGTCACGAGGCGGCGCGGGATAAGCGCTGCGGTCGAAGGTGGTCGCCGCTTGCGGTGGTGCCGGCGGCAACGGTCGCGACTGCGCCACGTAAGGGTTGCTGCCCTGGCAGGCGGCCAACCCCAGACAGATCAGCAGTAACCCTGAATGACCTTTCATTTCTCGCTCCGATCAGATCGGCCGGCAGATCCAGTGCAAGTAGCGCCCAAGCCCGGCGAAGCTTGGGTGACGACGGTGGGCGAGCTCCATCTCGAGCAAATCAATCAATTCGGCGCGGGCCTGGAATTCCACCGGCATGTAATCGTGGAAAACCCGCACCCCGCTCTGGGTTTCGACCTGCCACAACCCGGCGAGTTGCGTTGCCAGTTCCCGTGGATCGAGTGGCTGCTGCGGGGTCAGGCTCTGTTTTTCACCGGCCATGTCGTTCTTGCGCATTTTCTTGAAATGGCCTTTGAGCAGGTTCCGGTAAATCAGTGCATCGCGGTTGTAGAACGCCAGCGACAGCCAACCGCCGGGTTTGGTCAACTGATGCAGCACCGGCAGGATCGCGTGGGGTTCGGCCAGCCATTCAAGCACCGCATGGCACAGCACCAGGTCGTAGGGTTCGGTGAGCTGGCCGAGCAGTTCCTGCCAGGGCGCCTGAATGAATGTCGCGGCTTGCCCGGCTTCGGCAAATCGCTGGCGTGCGCCTTCGAGCATCGGCTCGGCCGGCTCGGTGAAGGTCACCTGGTGCCCGCGCTCGGCCAGCCACAGCGACATGTGGCCCAGGCCGCCACCGATGTCCAGCACCCGCAACGGACGATCCGGCAAGGCTTCGGCAAGGTCGGCCTGCAGCACCGCGAGGCGGATCGCGCCTTTGGCACCGCCGTAGATTTTTTCGGCGAAACGGGTCGCCAACTGATCGAAATGACGGTCGCTCATCAGCTGAACCGCCGTTCGCTGTCGGCGAGCTTGCTGCGCACCACTTCATTCATGTCCAGCCCCAGTTCGCTGCACAGCAGCAACAGATACAGAACGATGTCGCCGACTTCCTGCCCGGCGTGGGCGAGTTTGTCCGCCGGCAATTGGCGGGACTGGTCTTCGGTCAGCCACTGGAAGATTTCCACCAGTTCGGACATTTCCACGCTGGCGGCCATGGCCAGGTTTTTCGGGCTGTGAAATTGCCGCCAGTCATTGCGGTCGCGAATGGCGTGCAGGCGTTCGGTCAGTTCAACAAGGTTCATCGGGCTCTCCTGAAGGCGTATAGCTTCGGGGGGATGCGGAGCGAAGGCAAGCGCCAGTCGCCCGTTAAAACCCTCTATGCTTGCAGGGAACTCGACCGCACCCGCTGCGGCCCAAGGCTCAGCTCTTTCATCAGGAAACAGACATGCAGGTAGAAAGCTTTTTCGAATGGCTGGGCCAGGCGCTCGGCTCGATCATCCGCTTCATCGTCGACGGCCTCAGCGGCCTGTTCAATCTGCTGGGCAACGCCGGGGGCAACTTTGTCGACGGGCTGTCGAAGGCGCTGGGGATGGACACGTCGATCATCAGCATCATCGCGCTGATCGTCGGCCTGATGCTGCTGTGGTCGGCAATCCGCGCGTTCATGAATGCCTCGATCATTGCCGGGATCATCTGGTTGCTGCTGGGATTGTGGCTGCTGAGCTGGATCATTCACTGACACCTCCCGCTACAATGCCGCTCCCCAAGGAGCCCGCATGTCCAACCTGATCGCCGACTGGCGCGACCGCCCGACCCATCGCCGGGTCTGGGCCCTCGCCGCCCCCATGATCCTCTCCAACATTTCCGTGCCGCTGGTGGCGCTGGTCGACAGCACCGTCATCGGTCACCTGCCCCACGCCCATCAACTGGGCGCAGTGGCGGTAGGCGCCAGCCTGTACACCTTTCTGGCCTGGGCCATGGGTTTTCTGCGCATGGGCACCACCGGTTTCGCCGCGCAGGCCGCCGGGCGCAGCGACGGTGCGGCCTTGCGGCAGATTCTGCTTCAGGGCCTGTTGCTGGCGATGGGGCTGGCGCTGCTGCTCGGAACCCTGGGCGTACCGCTGAGCGGCGTCGCGCTGCACTTCATGCAACCGTCGGCGGAGCTGGATCAACTGACCCGCGACTTCTTCCACACCCGGCTGTTCGGGCTGCCGGCGGCGCTGGCCAGTTATGCGCTGGTCGGCTGGTTCCTCGGCACCCAGAACGCCCGGGCGCCGCTGGCCATTCTTTTGAGCACCAACCTGATCAACATCGTGCTCAACCTGTGGTTCGTTATAGGCCTGGACTGGGGCGTGGTCGGTTCGGCCCGCGCATCGGTGATCGCCGAATGGAGCGGCGCCCTGCTCGGCCTGTGGATGACTCGCAAGGCATTGCGCGCCTATCCCGGTCACATCGCCTGGGCGGCCCTGAAGGTCTGGCAGAGCTGGCGCCCGCTGCTGGCGGTCAACCGTGACATTTTCATCCGCAGCCTGGCCCTGCAATCGGTGTTTTTCCTGATTACTGTGCAGGGCGCGCGACTCGGCGATGCCACAGTCGCGGCCAACGCGCTGCTGCTCAACGGCCTGCTGCTGACCGCTCACGCGCTGGACGGTCTGGCCCACGCCGTCGAAGCCCTGTGCGGGCACGCCATCGGCGCCCGCGATCGGCTGGCCCTGCGCCGTTCGCTGGTGGTTGCCGGTGGCTGGTCGTTGCTGGCCAGCCTGGGCTTTGCCGCGCTGTTTCTGTTGGCCGGCCACTTGTTCATCGAAATGCAGACCGACATCCAAAGCGTGCGCGACACCGCCTTCATCTACCTGCCCTATCTGGCCATCCTGCCGTTGATCGCGGTCTGGAGCTACTTGCTCGACGGCTTGTTCATCGGTGCCACCCGCGCCCGGGAAATGCGCAACGGCATGTTGGCGACCGTGATCCTGCTGCTGCCGGTCGCCTGGGCGCTGCAAGGTCTGGGCAATCACGGCCTGTGGATATCTTTCCTGCTGTTCATGGTGCTGCGCAGCCTGACCCTCGGGGGACTGGCGTGGTGGCTGCGGCGCACCGATGGCTGGTTCAACGGTGCCGCTCACTGAAGCGGCGTTTCACGACGGGTCGTTCAGCCAACGCCGACGCAACAGCTCAAGCCGCTCCCGTGGGGTCAATCCTTGCGGCAGCGGCGTCAGCTCGGCACGCGGATGCTGCAAACGCAGCCACAACCAGTCGTCCAGCAGCGCCTGCTCGCTGAACCCCAGTTCCAGGCCTTGCTCTTGAAAGGAAGACATCAGCCGATAGTCGTTCCCTGTCGCCTGACTCCAGCGCCAGACATGCTGATCCAGCAGGCAACGGTGCAGGCGTTCGCGCTGTCGGCGGGTCAGGCTTTGTTCGATCCGCAGCGGCTCCACGGCCAGCCCCGGATTGCGCAGTTGCTGCCAGCCCTGACTGCCACCGGCCAGATCGGCCCACGTCCCGCCGAACCAGCGCAGCCACCCGATCGGCCCGAGCCAGCAGCTCAACTGCCGGGCATCGCAGGCATCGAAAAAGTAGCTGGCGGTCTGCCGATTGTAGAAATTGAGCAGTGCCCGGTGATTCAGGCCGACGGACACGGTCAACATCCGCTGCAAGTGTTCGCGCAATAACGGCGCCGAGGCCTCGCTGCCCAGCAGCAGCCCTTGCCAGGTCAGCGGATCGGCGTGGCAGAGCGCCGACAGCGCCGGGCTGTCATGCAGGTCGATCAGCCACGGGCCTTGTTCACTGACCGGCTGGAACTCCGTACCGTCAAACAGCTTCAGGCTGTGCACACCGGCAAATCCCTGGCGTAACGTCTGCACGGCCTGTGGTGCCTGTGCGATATCCAGCAACAACCATTGAGCGCGCTGTCCGGGGGCCGCGACGCTCATCTTCCGTCGCTCGTTTTGAGCCCGGCGACCAATCGACAGCTGCACAGTGACGCCGCGCAATGCCGATAACTGCCACCGCCCGGTATCAGGCACAACAACAATAACGGCTCGGCCGCTTTCAGCCATTGAGGCAGGCCCGCGCTCGCCAGACGCTCGGGCAGTGCTGACGGTGCATCATCCTCGATGGCTTCGGTGAGTGCCGGAACCTGCAAGACGCCGCTGATCACGGGCTGCTCTGGGTCACCTTCCAGAAAGCTCACCACCACCTCCACCCCGTCCTTCAATGATGCCATCGGCGTATCGGCCAACGCCGGAGCCAGCGGCAGCCAGCAGTGGCTGGGACGGGCCCCTTCCCCCTGATAGAGCCAGTCGAACTGAACGGCCACCGGCCGCACGGCATCCGGTTGCGCCTCCTCGACCGAGACCACCCACGCGCGTTGTGGGCTGCACATGCGCGCGCCCCGGTATTCAACGGATGATCGGGGCATCGGCAACTGGTCAGCGGCAAAGATCCGGTTGCTGTAGGGCGGCTCAAGCGACTGATCGGCCCGATGCTCGATTCGGCTCACCAGCCAGTGCGCATTCGCGTCTGCCAGGGGCTGGCCGGAAATCGTCAGCCAGTGACCACTGCGCAGGGTTGGCGAATCGGAGTGCCCCTGCGCCGTGCGTGTCCGCCGCGAACCTGCTGCATGCAGGCGCGCGTGTTCGCCCAGTTGCCAGCGGCTCACATCCTCGCCCTCGCATCGCAGGTTCCCGGCGCGTGGCAGTCGAGCCGGGTCATCCCCGAACACCAGGCAATGCCCCCTGCCCCCATGTTCGAAGTGATAGTGAATGCGTGCCTGGCCGCACAACCGCTGCATCAATTCCAGATCCGACTCGCCGTACTGGGTGCAGAACGTGCGGGGCGGATAGGCGTTCTGCAAATCAAACCGGCGCCCGTTGCCACTGATGCCGTGCTCCCTGAGCACCTGATCAAGAATCTGTGGTATCGAAAGATCACTGAAGATGCGCTGGCTGTAACGCAGGCCCAGGCAGCTCAACCGAGGCCCGAGTCGCGCCCGAAACAACCGGGCACCGCGCCCCTGTTCATGCTGGACAAGACTGTGCAACTGCCCGTGAACACCATTGCCACAAGGCCCGAAACACAGGCGCGCCGAACGGTACATCAGGCCGGCAAGGTCCAGGTGCGGATCATCGACCAGCACGTCGATCTCGAATGAAAAAGGCTCGCTGATGGCTTCGCAACCCGTGAATGCCAGGACTTCAAGCGAGTCGGACAGGCCCGCTACATCGAGACGAAACGACGGCTCGTCGGCTGGATCGAACATGGGGGAATTCTCTACAGGGGGGCGGGCGGGGATTCTCGCCGAGACCCATGGCCGAGTAGAGGGCCGAACTACAAATTCGGAAATGACCTACGCGAAAAGCAGACGACGTCACTTTGCTCGCCTGGAAGCAAGCCGTTTCGCGAAGAGAAAAAGAAGCGTCTCACCTGGTTGTCTGAAACGTCCGCGGTGAGCGGAACAATTTCAGACAACCCGATGAAAGCGGAACCTGGCCTCAGGAAGACAGGTAGGAGGAACGGGTCAGACCCAGGCGCAATGCATCGAGGAACTGGGTGCGCTCGCTGGCGCTGATGCGGGCACTGGCGCATTTGTCGCGGTAGTGGGTCATCAGCTCTTCCGGCGACAGGTGCACGTAGCGCAGCATGTCTTCGATGGTGTCGTGGGTTTCAATGCCGGCGTGGTACACGCTGCCGTCGGCGTTCTGGTAGATGTTCACCGAGTCGGTGTCACCGAACAGGTTGTGCATGTCGCCGAGGATTTCCTGATAGGCGCCGACCAGGAACACGCCCAGCAAGTAATCTTCACCTTCGTTCAGCGCATGCACCGGCAGGCTGGTTTCGATGCTCTGCTCGTCGACGTACTGGTTGATCTTGCCGTCGGAGTCGCAGGTCAGGTCTTGCAGAACGGCACGACGCAGCGGCTCTTCGTCGAGACGGTGCAGCGGGATGATCGGCAGGACCTGATCGATCGCCCAGGTGTCCGGCAGGCTCTGGAATACCGAGAAGTTGCAGATGTACTTGTCGGCCAGCTTGTCGTTGAGTTCGTCCAGCACCTGACGGTGCGAACGCTGACGCGCCTTCAGCGAGTTGTGCAGGCGACGGCACACCGCGAAGTAACATTGTTCGGCCAGGGCTTTCTCGGCCAGGGTCAGTTTGCCGTCGGCGTACTGGGCGGCCACGTCGCTCATGTAGTGGGTGGCGCGCCAGTAGGTTTCGGTGACCATTTCGATGTCGGTCGGACCGAGCAGGTCAACCAGCCACTGCACGGTTTCCGGCAGTGCTTCCTTGTTCTCGATCTGCGGCACGTCGTCGTTGTGCTTCTCGACGTCGGTCACCTGCACCACCAGCATGGCGTGGTGCGCGGTCAGCGAGCGGCCGCTTTCGGAGAAGATGTGCGGATGCGGCAAGGCCTGCGCGTCGCAGAACTCTTTGAGCATGCCGACCACGACACCGGCGTAGTCATCCATGTCGTAGTTGATCGAACTGGCGTTGCGCGAGTGGGTACCGTCGTAGTCGACGCCCAGGCCGCCACCGACGTCGATGTGATCGACCGGCAGACCGAGGTTGCGCAGCTCGCCGTAGTAACGGATCGCTTCCTTGAAGCCGTGCTGGTAGTCAGCGAGGTTGGCGATCTGCGAACCCATATGGAAGTGCAGCAGGCGGATGCCCTGATCCAGGCCCGCCGCGCGGAAGCGCTCGACCACGGACAGCAGTTGCGCCGCCGACAGGCCGAACTTGGATTTCTCACCACCGGTGTCCGCCCACTTCGACGATGCCAGCGACGACAGACGCACGCGCAGGCCGACCTGCGGCTTGACCTTCAGCGAGGCGGCTTCTTCGATCACCAGACCGACTTCGGATTCTTTCTCGATCACGATGAACACGTTGTGACCGAGCTTCTGGCCCATGAGCGCCAGACGGATGAACTCGCGGTCCTTGTAACCGTTGCAGACGATGGTGCCGCCCTTCGGCGCCAGCGCCAGCACCGCCAGCAGCTCAGGCTTGGAGCCGGCTTCCAGACCGATGGAAACGTTCTGGGTGGCGATGATGTTCTCGATCACCGCTTCCTGCTGGTTGACCTTGATCGGGTACAGCGCGGTGTATTTGCTCTGGTATTCCAGACGCTCGATGTTCGCATCGAAAGCGCCGGTCAGCTGACGGACGCGGTCTTGCAGAATGTCGGGGAAACGCACCAGCAGCGGCAGGGACAAGCCACTTTTGCGCAACTGGTCGACTTGTTCGAACAGATCGATGGGCGAGCTGCTCGGGCCGTTCGGACGAACTTCGACGCGACCGGCGTCATTGATCGCGAAATACCCGGCCCCCCAATGGCGAATCCCGTAAACACTGCGGCTGTCCGCAACTGTCCATTGGCTGCCATCGTCTTTGCGTGTGCGTCGTACGGACATCGAAGTCCCCTATAAAGAAGTCATAGTGCGTCGCCTGATCTCAGGCCGGCGCAGTCTAAAGAATGAAAATGACGGTTCGTCAGCGGGGCGGTAGACCGCGCTGACAGCGTTGAGTTTAGAAACCGGTCATGAACAGGCTCTGTGAAAACCATGGAAACGACGTCAGGCCCAGGAACTCTGGAGCTGAATCAAGCCGCCGGTGGGTTTCACAGAGGCTGCTAGCCGCCGGACTTCTTCGCCTTGAAACCGTGCTTGACCAACTCGGCCAGGAGCAGCTCGACATGGTCGCCCTGAATCTCGATGATCCCGTCTTTCAACGCACCGCCGGTACCGCAACGTTTCTTCAACGTTGTCGCCAGCTCCTTGAGCGCGTCTTCGGCCAGAGGCACGCCGGTGATGGTGGTCACCGTCTTGCCGCCACGGCCCTTGCTCTCGCGGCGCACGCGGGCAATGCCGTCGCCGGCCGGGATCACGGTTTGTTTGCAGATACAGGCGTCCACCGGCTTGCTGCATTCCGGGCAATGACGACCTGCGTCGGTGGAAAATACCAGGCCGCCCAGGGCGGCGAAGGATGCGGCTTTTTTGGCCACCGGCAATCCTCTCGGGAGGACAAAGACTGATCGCAGCCTTGGGCAAGGCTATCGACCGCGAAGCCCCACTCAGGCAGGGGCAGCGCTACTGTGCCATGAGCTCCTGAAAGCGGGCCGGCACAGCTTGAAAAGGTCGCGCAGTGTAACGGCAAAAACGCCGATTGCTAAGTGCCAATCGGCGCCAATTTATGTGTTCTTTGCGACGTCGCTTTGCTGAGCCTTCAGATAGCGTTTCAACGCGGCCAGAGAGTCCGGGCAATAAGGCTTTTGCTGGATTTCCAGCATGACCTGCTCGACCGGAATAAAGCGCGCTTCGAGCACTTCTTCCGGCTGCAGGATCAGCGGCCCGTCCCACACCGCCGAAAACGCCGAACACCAGAGGCGATTGCCGGTGTCTGCGAAGTAGAAATGGTCGTGGGCCGTCAGCTCGACGCCGCTCACTCCCAATTCTTCTTCCAGTTCACGGGCCGCCGACTCGGCGTAGGTCTCGTTCGCCTGCACCATACCGCCTGCCGCCACGTCCCAGTAACCGGGATAGATGGCTTTGCTCAACGTGCGCCGATGCACGCAGAGTTCACCGGCGGAGTTGAACAGCATGATGTAGGTGCCACGGCCGATCAGTCCGCGCTCGCGCAGGTCGGAGCGCACCAGGGCGCCGAGCAGGTTGTCCTGCTCGTCGACCCAGGCGATCTGTTCGGCATCCGAGGCGGCGCGGTGGGCCGCCTCTTTGGCGCTCTCGTCCATGACTCAGCCCTGATTGAGCAGTTGACGCAAATCGATCACGGCGGCGTTGGCTCGGGAAATATAGTTGGCCATGACCAGCGAGTGGTTGGCCAGCACACCGAAGCCGCTGCCGTTGAGGATCATCGGGCTCCAGATCGGCTCCTGCGACGCCTCCAGCTCACGAATGATCTGACGCACGCTGACGGTCGCGTTCTTCTTCGCCAGCACGTCGGCGAAATCGACCTCGATTGCGCGCAGCAGGTGCGACAGCGCCCAGGCCTGGCCGCGGGCTTCGTAGAACACGTTGTCGATCTGCATCCACGGAGTCTCGACGACTTCCTCGTCGACCTGCGGCACTTCACCCACCGCCGGCACTTCGGTTTTCAGCGCGGTGTTGAGCTTGACCCGGCCAACGCTGGCCGACAGGCGTTGCGACAGCGAACCGAGACGGGTGCCCACATCGCCCAGCCAGTTGTTCAGGTTGTCGGCGCGGGCGTAGAACAGCGCGTTTTTCTGGGTCGGGTCGGAGAGGCGCGCCTGATAACGGCTCAGGGAATTGATGCCTTCCTGATATTCCGACTCGCTGGACGGCAGGATCCAGCTCTTGTTGTCGAAGTTGAAGCGCGGCTCGGCCTTGGCCAGGTCGGCGTCTTCAGCCGATTGCGACTGCGAACGGGCGAAATCCTTGCGCAGGGCACGGGTCAGATCGCGGACCTGCACCAGCACGCCGTATTCCCAGCTCGGCATGTTGTCCATCCACAGGCCTGGCGGGAAACGGTCGTTGGAAATGTAACCGCCCGGCTTGTCGAGCAACGTGCCGGCCACGGTTTTCAGGGTTTCGACGGTGGTGTAGCCGACCACCATCTGCTTGCCCTCTTTCTCGGCGGCAACCTGGGCGTTCTGCGCCACGGGAAACAGCGCCGGCTCCTGGCTCCAGTACCAGCCCAGGCCGATGGTCACCAACAGGTAAATGGCGACCAGCGTGGCCAGCGCCCGGCTGAACAACAGCCCGCCGACATAGCTGCGGGCGGCCGACTTGGGCTCGGCGGCACGTTCAGGCGCGCTGCCCGCGCGGTTCTTCCAGTCCAGCATGGCGATATCCTTTCAATCTTGGGTTCAACGGTTCGACCACAACCATACAACAACGTGCCTCGACCGGGCACCCGTCAATATTGACAGGCGTTGTCTCGCCACCCGACACGAGGCCCGGACAGGCCGCCCTAAGGGATTCCCCGATATCCGATTCACCACCAATTCGATGCCGATACCCGCAACGCGACAGCACAAACACCCTGCCCCACCTTTCTCATCCTCCGAGAAATTCACCGGCGCACAGATCGGCAAATGCCCGGTAGATGGGACTTCCCCGACGATCAGGTTCAAATTGAAACCCGGCAGTCAGAAACTGAATGACGTCGTACCGCAGATTATTGACGTACGACACTCATGTAAGGGAAAAGAGGTGCTAGCATAGAGCCACCAGTCGATCTCAGCATGCACCCTAACTAGTAGTCAGGATATGACCGAGCCAGAAGACCCCAGCCGCGAGCGCCTCAAGCACCACTTTGCCCAGCGGGTAATTCATCAGGCACGTCAGATTCTTGAGATATGGCAGCGCCTGCAACGCAGTGAGTGGTCCACTGCCGATCTCGCCGAACTGAGCGAGGCCAATCTGCGCCTGCTGCGTTTTGCCGAGCGCTTCGAACAGCCCGAACACACGCAGCTGGCCCGCCACATCAGCCAGTCGCTGGAAGCGGTGGACGCCAATCGCGGGCGCCTGAGCAGCGGCCTGATCACCGATCTCAACCGTTTGATGCAGCGCTTGTCGCGCACCGGCCTGCGCCATGGCGATCAGCTTGATCAGACCTTTCTGCCGCCCCTGCGCAAACCGATCTACGTGATGCTGCAGGATCACGACCGCGCCGAGCGGCTGGCCAAGCAGCTGGAGTTTTTCGGTCTGAGCGCCCAGGCGCTGGACAGCGTGTCGGCGTTTCGCTCCTCGATGGTCGAGCGCCTGCCGGCCGCGATTGTCATGGACGTGGATTTCAGCGGCGCCGGCGTCGGCCTGAAACTGGCCGCCGAAGCTCAGCAAGGTCTGGAAGAACCGCTGCCGCTGCTGTTCTTCAGCCTGCACGAAACCGACACCCCGACCCGCCTCGCGGCGGTGCGCGCCGGTGGCCAGGAATTCCTCACCGGCACCCTCGAAGCCTCGAGCCTGCTGGAGAAGATCGAAGTCCTGACCTGCGTCGCCCAGTACGAACCCTATAAAGTGCTGATCATCGACGACTCCCGCGCCCAGGCCCTGCATACCGAACGCCTGCTCAACAGCGCCGGGATCGTCACCCGCACCTTGATCGAACCGATCCAGGCCATGGCCGAGCTGGCGGACTTCCAGCCGGATCTGATCATCCTCGACATGTACATGCCGGCTTGCACCGGCACCGAGCTGGCCAAGGTCATCCGCCACAACGACCGCTACGTCAGCGTGCCGATCATTTACCTGTCGGCCGAAGACGATCTGGACAAGCAACTCGACG
The DNA here is from genome assembly GCF_024749205.1 of Pseudomonas sp. B21-021. NCBI lineage: Bacteria > Pseudomonadati > Pseudomonadota > Gammaproteobacteria > Pseudomonadales > Pseudomonadaceae > Pseudomonas > Pseudomonas sp. B21-021. Next base: position 746,243 of record NZ_CP087192.1, on the reverse strand, counting down.
CCATGAGCGAAGGTGGCGATGACTTCCTGACCAAGCCGATCAAGCCGCGCCACCTGATCACCACTGTGCGCAACCGCGCCGCCCGCGCGCGCAACTTGAAGGCACGGATGGTCCGCGACAGCCTCACCGGCCTGTACAACCACACGCACATTCTGCAATTGCTCGAAGACTGCTCGTTCCGCGCCCGCCGTGAGAACAAGCCGCTGAGCTTTGCGATGCTCGACATCGACCACTTCAAGCGGGTCAATGACAGCCACGGCCATCCCATGGGCGATCGGGTGATCAAGAGCCTGGCGCTGTTTCTCAAGCAGCGTCTGCGCAAGACCGACTTCATCGGCCGTTACGGCGGCGAGGAATTCGCCATCGTCATGCCGGACACCGATATAGAAGCGGCGCACAAAGTGCTCGACGAAATCCGCCAGCGCTTTGCCGAAATTCACTATCCGGCCCAGCCGCAGGATCTGTGGTGCACCTTCAGTGCCGGCGTGGTGGAAATGCACGACGACTCCGACAGCCTGATGATGGCCAGCCAGGCCGACGAGGCGCTGTACCGCGCCAAGGGCGAAGGACGCAACCGGGTGCAGACCGCGCGCGACTCAAAGCAAAGTGCCACTTTTTCATCGGATTCGACCCAATCGGTCATAACCCTGTAACAGAACCGCAATAAATTCAGGCGCTTACCATTCTGCCGTTGGTAGCCGTCATGCGCCTGAAGTTGCTCACCAATCTCAATACTCTGTTGCTGGTCGCCGTCTGCGTGGCCCTCGGCGCCACGCTGTGGTGGTCGCAGAAAGCCCTGGAGCGCCCGTATCTGTTGATGGAGCGTTACCTGGGACTGTCGCAGCAATTTCAGAATGACGTGGCACGCAACGTCGAGGATTACCTCGCCAGCGGCGACGCCCTGCGCCTGAGCAGCGCCAGCCAGGCCATCGATCAATTGCAGAAAGAACTCGGCGAGCTGCCGCCCGCGCTGGCCGACACACTGCGCCCGAGCCTCACCGGCCTCGACGAATTCAGCAAGACCGACCTGCTGGCCGCCGGCAAACTGGCCGGTGATCCGCAGGCCCTGCTGTTGCAGGCTGAGCGCGAATTGAGCGCCAGCCTCGACCAGCTCAGCACCTACGCCGGCGGCAACGCGACCTACCTGACGCCCCTGCTGGTCGCATCTCAGCATCTGGGCAAACTGTCGCTGGCCCGGGACAAACTGGTCAGCAGCGGACGCAGTGAACTGGCCGCCGATGTCGAGCGCGAAGTCAGCAACATCCGCACCCAGGCCCAGACGATCGACGCCCTGCCCTTGCTCGGCGTGGTCGCCAGCAGTGAGTCCGGCAGCGACGATTTCGCCGCGATGATGGGCATTGAAAGCACGGAAAAAGCCGCTGCCGAAGACGCCGGCGTCGGCCTCAAACGCGAGCTCAACAGTTTGCTCGGCCGTTACCCGGCCGAGCTGGCGCGCACCCGCGAGCAGATCCAGAAACGCACCGACCTGAGCACCGCGACCCACCAGAAAATCGCTGCCGTGCAGCAGGCCATCGCTGGTCTCGAACCCGTGGTGCGTGCCCAGCACGGGCAGATCCAGGGCGAAGTGCGGCTGATGCAAGGCGTGATGATCGGCCTGATCCTGCTGATCGCGCTGCTGATCGACACCCTGCAGCGACGCCTGGCCCGCACCCTGACCAACCTCGCCCCAGCGCTGTCGACCTGGGCCGAAGGCGATTTCAGCCGCGACATTCATCTGGGTAAGACCAACCGCGAACTGCACGACATCGAAGCCTCGCTCAATCGTCTGCGTGCCTATCTGGTGGATCTGGTCGGGACGATTCGCGGCAATGCCGAGCAAGTGGCCGGCAGCAGCCGCACCCTCGCCGAACTGAGCAATGACTTGCACAGCGGCGCCGAACATCAGGCCGGCGATACCGCGCTGATCCGTGATTCCCTCGGCGAACTGGAAGCGACCATCCAGCAAGTGGCCGGCGATGCGCGCCAGGCCGCCGACGCCAGTCGTCATGCCGGACTGGCCGTCGAACATGGGCAACAAGTGATCGGCCAGAGCCTCACTGGTCTGCACGCACTGGTCGGCGAAGTGCAAGGCAACGCGCAGATGATCGAACACCTGGCCGAAGAGTCGGCAACCATCGGCGGCGTGCTGACGGTGATCCGCTCGATTGCCGACCAGACCAACCTGCTGGCGCTCAACGCGGCGATCGAAGCCGCCCGCGCCGGGGAGATGGGCCGTGGTTTTGCCGTGGTGGCCGAAGAGGTCCGATCACTGGCGCAACGCACCGCCGGCGCCACCGCGGAAATCCAGACCCTGATTGCCGGCCTGCAAACCGCCGCCCGGCAATCGGTCGAGGGCATGCGCGCGCAGGTCGAACACGCCGAGGCCACGGCCAATCAGGCGCAATCGGCGGACGGGGCACTGGACAAGATTGTCGGCGCGATCCAGACCATCTCCGACACGGCCGTCCGCATCGCCGACATCACCGCCCAACAGAGCGGCGCGGTCAGCGAGATCCGCGATCACAGCGAGCGTATTCACCAATTGGGCGGGGACAATCTGCTGCGCATCGGTCAGGGCCGCGAGCAAGGCGAGAACCTGCTGTTACTGGGCGGTCAGCTGCACACCGCCGTGCAGGCGTTCCGCGTGTGACACACAGCGCAGGGCCAAGTCCGCTATCATTCCCGCACCTTTGATTCGCGAGATTGTCATGCGCCGTCTGCTCTGCCTGCTGTTTTTCGTCTTCGCCCTGCCGGCCGGCGCCGCCGGTCTGTTCGACAGCAAACCCAGCGCCACGCTTGGCTCGGTCAACAACAGCGCCGATTTCCTGCCGGTGCGCGAAGCCTTTCAACTGAGCCTGGTCGAGAGCACGCCGCAATCGGTCAAACTGCGCTTCGTCGCCACCGAAGGCTATTACCTCTACCGCCATCGCTTCCAGTTTCGTGCCGAGCCTGCCGAGGTAAAACTTGGCGCCGCACAACTGCCCCAAGGCGAACAGAAACACGACGAGTATTTCGGCGACGTCGAGGTCTACCACGGCATTCTCGATGTGGAGCTGCCGCGCAATGATTCCCGGGCGTTTACGTTGGCCGTCACCTATCAGGGCTGTGCCGACAAGGGTTTGTGCTACCCACCGGAAACCGAACGCCTGAGCATCGAGGGCAACGCAGCGGCAAGTGACGCGTCCGCTCCGGTGACGGATTGGGACTGGCGTGATCTGGCGCTGTTCTTCCTGGCGGGCCTGGGCCTGACCTTCACGCCTTGTGTGTTGCCGATGCTGCCGATCCTGTCCGGCGTGGTGTTGCGCGGGCAGGTCGGCGGTTGGCGCGGCTTCAATCTGTCGCTGGCTTATGTGCTGCCGATGGCGGCGTGCTTCGCGCTGCTTGGCGCGCTGATGGGGCTGTTCGGCGCGCAACTGAATTTGCAGGCGCGGCTGCAATCGGCGTGGGTGCTGGTGCCGTTTGCGATGTTCTTTGCGGTGTTCGCGCTGGCGATGTTCGGCGTGTTCGAGCTGAAACTGCCGCACTTCATCAGCAGCCGCCTCGACCGGATCGCCGGGCGTACTGAAGGCGGCTCGCTGTGGGGCGCGGCGGTGTTGGGCGTGGTGTCGAGTCTGCTGGTATCCCCGTGTGTTTCCGCCCCGCTGGCCGGCGCGCTGCTTTATATAAGCGCCAGCGGCGATGCGCTGGGCGGCGGCCTGAAGCTGTTCATGCTCGGGCTGGGCATGGGCGCGCCGCTGTTGCTGGTGGCCACCGGCGGCGCAGCGTGGCTGCCGAAAAGCGGGCCGTGGATGATGTACGTGAAGAACGGCATCGGCGTGTTGCTGCTCGGGTTGGCCATCGGGTTGCTCAGCCGGGTGTTGCCGGGGCAGATCACCTTGCTGCTGATCGGCCTGCTGGCCGGCGGTGTCGGCCTGTTCCTCGGCGCTCTGGAATTCGTCTACAAACCGCCGCGCAAACGCCTCGGCCAGTTGCTCGGCATGTTCCTGCTGTTTTATGCGCTGGCCTGCTGGTACGGCGCGTTCAGCGGGCAGACCGACCCGCTGAATCCGATAGCCCCGGCACGCCTTGCCGACAGTGGCTCGACCGCGCAAAACAGCGGTTCGTGGCAGACCGTCAGCACCCCGGCGGAACTGGATCGAGTGCTGCTCGAAGCGAAAACCGCCGGCACCCCGCTGCTGCTCGACTGGTACGCCGACTGGTGCATCAGCTGCAAAGTCATCGAACACGAAGTGCTCAATGACGCGACAGTCGTCGATCGGCTCAAGGGCTATCGGCTGATCCGCTTCGATATCACCGCGAGCAACGCCGAACAGCGCACCCTGCTCGACCGCTACAGCCTGTTTGGCCCACCGGCGCTGATGTTCTTCGGCAAGGACGGGGTGGAACGTCGCGATGTGCGGGTGATCGGCGAGATCAACGCCAGCGACTTCGCCGAACGTGTCGCCAAAGCGAATGACCGGATTTAATCAGTCAGTCACATATTTTGCGCAAACATCGGTCATCGTGCTGGCTATTGCAGAGAACTGGACAGTCACAAAGTCTTTGCGGCATAGTCGCCGGGTTCTGACGAAGGCTCACCCATAACAAGGAACACGCAGATGGCAACGCTACTGGTGCTGCACGGCCCCAACCTGAACCTGCTCGGCACCCGGGAACCCGGGACCTACGGGTCGACCACCCTGGCGCAGATCAATCAGGATCTGGAACGCCGCGCCCGTGAAGCCAGCCATCATCTGCTGTATCTGCAAAGCAACGCCGAGTACGAATTGATCGACCGCATCCACGCCGCACGCGGCGAGGGCGTGGACTTCATTCTGATCAACCCGGCAGCATTTACACACACAAGTGTCGCATTACGTGACGCGCTGCTGGGAGTGAGCATCCCATTCATCGAAGTGCATTTGTCCAACGTGCACAAACGCGAACCTTTCCGCCATCACTCTTACTTCTCCGACGTAGCGGTAGGAGTGATCTGCGGCCTTGGCGCCAGCGGTTATCGACTGGCCCTGGAGGCTGCACTAGAGCAGCTTGAACAACAAGCTATACGCCCCTGACCGACCCTTGGGAGTTGATGATTCATGGATATCCGTAAAGTTAAGAAACTGATCGAATTGCTGGAAGAGTCCGGCATCGACGAGCTCGAGATCAAGGAAGGCGAAGAGTCCGTACGCATCAGCCGTCACAGCAAGACCCCGGCGCAGCAGTATTACGCACCGGCTCCGATGCAGGCTCCGGCCGCTGCACCTGCCGCCGCTGCCGCTCCGGTTGCTGCTGCAGCAGCTCCGGCTGCCGCTGCTGCTCCAGCGCTGAACGGCACCGTTGCCCGTTCGCCGATGGTCGGCACCTTCTATCGCAAATCTTCACCAACCTCGCCGTCCTTCGTTGAAGTCGGCCAGACCGTGAAGAAAGGCGACACCCTGTGCATCGTCGAAGCCATGAAGATGATGAACCACATCGAAGCTGAAACCAGCGGTGTGATCGAGTCCATCCTCGTCGAAGACGGCCAGCCGGTTGAGTACGACCAACCGCTGTTCACCATCGTTTGAACTGCGGAGAGCCTTTGATGACTGCGAAGTTGGAAAAAGTTCTGATCGCTAACCGCGGTGAGATCGCCCTGCGGATTCTGCGTGCCTGCAAAGAGATGGGCATCAAGACCGTCGCCGTTTACTCCAAGGCCGACAAAGAGCTGATGCACCTGGGTCTGGCAGACGAATCCGTCTGCATCGGCCCGGCTTCTGCCGCTCAGTCCTACCTGCACATCCCGGCCATTATCGCGGCCGCCGAAGTGACTGGCGCTACCGCCATTCACCCAGGCTACGGTTTCCTCGCGGAAAACGCTGATTTCGCCGAGCAGGTCGAGAACTCCGGCTTCGCCTTCATCGGCCCGAAAGCCGAAACCATTCGCCTGATGGGCGACAAGGTATCGGCCAAGCACGCGATGATCGAAGCGGGCGTGCCAACCGTTCCAGGTTCCGACGGCCCGCTGCCGGAAGACGAGGAAACGGCACTGCGCATCGGTCGTGAAGTCGGCTACCCGGTGATCATCAAGGCCGCCGGCGGCGGTGGTGGTCGCGGCATGCGCGTGGTGCACAAGGAAGAAGACCTGATCGCCTCGGCGAAACTGACCCGCTCCGAAGCAGGCGCGGCGTTCGGCAACCCGATGGTCTATCTGGAAAAATTCCTGACCAACCCGCGTCACGTCGAAGTGCAGGTTCTGTCCGACGGCCAGGGCAACGCCATCCATCTGGGTGACCGCGATTGCTCGCTGCAACGCCGTCACCAGAAGGTTCTCGAAGAAGCGCCGGCACCGGGCATCGACGAGAACGCGCGCAAGGAAGTCCTGGCCCGCTGCGTCAAGGCGTGCATCGACATCGGCTACCGTGGCGCCGGCACCTTCGAGTTCCTGTACGAGAACGGTCGTTTCTACTTCATCGAAATGAACACCCGTGTTCAGGTGGAGCACCCGGTTTCGGAAATGGTCACCGGTATCGACATCGTCAAGGAGATGCTCAGCATCGCCGCTGGCAACAAGCTGTCGTATACCCAGGATGATGTGGTCATCCGCGGTCACTCGCTGGAATGCCGGATCAACGCTGAAGATCCAAAGACCTTCATGCCGAGCCCGGGTACGGTCAAGCATTTCCACGCTCCAGGCGGCAACGGCGTTCGCGTCGATTCGCACCTGTACAGCGGTTATGCCGTTCCGCCGAACTACGACTCGCTGATCGGCAAGCTGATCACTTACGGCGCGACCCGCGACGAAGCCATGGCCCGCATGCGCAATGCCCTGGACGAAATCGTGGTCGACGGGATCAAGACCAACATCCCGCTGCACCGTGATCTGACCCGTGACGAAGGCTTCTGCAAAGGGGGCGTGAACATTCACTACCTCGAGCACAAGCTGGCTGGCGAGAAGCACTAAGCTTCAGCCCGCACCAGACAAGGCCGCCTTCGGGCGGCTTTGTTGTTTCCGAAGGTTTCATCTGCTCACACATTCCCCGCTCCCACAAAACCGTCGCGCTCGCGTAAACTTGCGCGCTTCTCGCAGGCCGCTAGGCTGCAATCAATCTTTTTCACAGGTGCCCGCCATGCCTTGGCTGCAAGTCCGTCTCGCCATCAGCCCAGAACAAGCCGAAACCTACGAAGACGCTTTCCTTGAAGTGGGCGCCGTTTCGGTGACCTTCATGGACGCCGAAGATCAGCCGATCTTCGAACCGGAACTCAATACCACCCCGCTGTGGGCGCACACCCACCTGCTGGCCCTGTTCGAGGGCGGCACCGAAGCCGCTCCGGTACTGGCCCATCTGGAACTGCTGACTGGCAGCCCGCTGCCCGAGCACCACAGCGAAGTGATCGAAGACCAGGACTGGGAACGCAGCTGGATGGACGGTTTCCAGCCAATGCGTTTCGGTCAGCGCCTGTGGATCGTGCCGAGCTGGCACGCCGCACCGGAGCCGGACGCGGTCAACCTGCTGCTGGACCCGGGCCTGGCATTCGGCACCGGCACCCACCCGACCACCGCCCTGTGCCTGGAATGGCTGGACGGCCAGGACCTGAAAGACTGCAACGTGCTGGACTTCGGCTGCGGCTCGGGGATTCTGGCGATTGCCGCCCTGCTGCTCGGCGCGAAAGAAGCCGTCGGCACCGACATCGACGTGCAGGCACTCGAAGCCTCCCGCGACAACGCCGGGCGCAACAACATCGCTGACGAACTGTTCCCGCTGTACCTGCCGGAAGACCTGCCGCAGGTCAAAGCCGACGTACTGGTCGCCAACATTCTGGCCGGTCCGCTGGTTTCCCTGGCGCCGCAACTGTCCGGCCTGGTCAAGTCCGGCGGGCGCCTGGCGCTGTCCGGGATCCTCGCCGAACAAGGTGACGAAGTCGCTGCCGCCTACGCGCAGGACTTCGATCTCGACCCGATCGCCAATCGTGATGGCTGGGTGCGCATCACCGGCCGTCGGCGCTAGAATGACCGCCTGCTCAATCCGGATCGCCGCATGACCGACAGCTTCGTCACCCAGTGCCCGCATTGCCAAACCAGTTTCCGTGTCAGCCACGCTCAGTTGAGCGTGGCCCGCGGGGTGGTTCGTTGCGGCTCCTGCCTGCAAGTGTTCAATGCCGCCAAGCAATTGCTGGAGCAACACGCAGGCAAGGAAGCGGTCACGCCAGTGGCGCCGTTGATCAGCGAACCACCGCCGATCAGCGAGCCTGCGCCTGTCGAGCCGCCGGCCATCGTCGAAGCGCCCGAGCCGCGCGCCACCAGCCAGAAGCAATGGAGCGCCGCCGAGCTGGATCTGGACAGCCTGGATCTGGACGAAGAACTGGCCCGCCTCGAACAACGGGAAATCCAGCCGACCACCGAGTTCGGTCGCCCGCGCGAAGACGCCCTGAGCGCTCGCCGCGATAGCCACGAACCGGAAGACACGACGTGGCCGGACAGCCTGTTCAGCGAACCGGCAGATGAGCGCGCACCCGAAGTCGAAGATGAACCCGACGTCGTCGAGCCCGAGCCGATCAAACCGGAGCGCACTGAACCTTCGCTGTCGCTGGAGCCGGTGGATCTCGATGACGAACCGCCGATCCCGCAACTGCGTCTGCACGATCCGATCGACCCGAATGCCCGCCGCGAACGCCTGTCGGCCAGCGACGACGTCGACGACGAACTGCCACTGATCGAACCTGCGCGCAAAAAACGCGAACGTGTCGAATCCAGTGTTCGCGCCGAAGCCTTGCAGGATCTGACCGATGATCCGCTGCAACTGGACTGGCAGAAACGCCGCTCGCCCTGGGGCCGCCGCCTGCTCTGGCTGTTGCTGATCGTACTCGCCGCTGCCGGCCTGGGCGGACAGTACATCGCCTATCACTTCGATGAACTGGCGCGTCAGGATCAATACCGGCCGTGGTTCCAGCAACTGTGCCCGCAAATCGGCTGCACGGTGCCGTCCAAGGTCGATATCGCCAAGATCAAGAGCAGCAATCTGGTGGTGCGCAGCCACCCGGAATTCAGCGGTGCGCTGGTGGTGGACGCGATCATTTATAACCGCGCGCCGTTCTCGCAGCCGTTTCCGCTGCTGGAGCTGCGCTTCGCCGACCTCAACGGTCACCTGATCGCCAGTCGTCGCTTCAAACCCGGCGAATACCTCAACGGCGACCTCGAAGGCATGGCGGAAATGCCGCCGCAGACGCCGATCCACATCGCCCTGGACATCCTCGATCCAGGCCCGAAAGCCGTGAACTACAGCCTGAGTTTCCACTCGCCCGAGTGAAACGCTTCACCGCTCCCGGATTGACGACAGTTTTCTGACTGCGCAGCGCACGACCAAACCGGCGGTAATAACAGAATAACTGTTCAGATTTTGTTCAATTCAGCCTTTATCCAGTCATCGAGAGCGGGTATCATGCCAACCCTTTTTCGAACTCTCATGATCCGGCCCCACTTCAGGGAAGTCCTATGTCGGCGGTACGCATCGGCCCATATACATTGCAGAACGGCTTGATCCTCGCCCCGATGGCGGGTGTCACCGACCAGCCCTTTCGTCAGCTGTGCAAGCGTCTGGGCGCAGGGCTTGTAGTCTCGGAAATGGTCACCAGTGACATGAGCCTGTGGAACACCCGCAAGTCGCGCATGCGCATGATCCACGAAGGCGATCCCGAGCCACGCTCGGTGCAGATCGCCGGTGGCGATGCGCAGATGCTGGCGGATGCTGCCCGGGCCAACGTCGAACTGGGCGCACAGATTATTGATATCAACATGGGTTGCCCGGCGAAGAAGGTCTGCAACAAGGCCGCCGGCTCCGCGTTGTTGAAGGATGAGGCACTGGTTACCGAGATCCTGAACGCCGTCGTGGCGGCAGTTGATGTGCCGGTGACCCTGAAGATCCGCACCGGATGGGATCGCGACAACAAGAACGGCCTGACCGTGGCGAAGATCGCCGAGCAGGCCGGGATCACGGCGCTGGCGGTGCATGGCCGCACCCGCGCCGACCTGTACACCGGCGAAGCCGAGTACGACACCATTGCCGCGATCAAGCAGGCGGTGTCGATTCCGGTCTTTGCCAACGGCGACATCGTATCGCCGGAAAAGGCCCGCTACGTGCTCGACGCGACCGGTGCCGATGGCCTGTTGATCGGCCGAGCTGCCCAGGGGCGGCCATGGATTTTTCGCGAGATCGAACACTTCCTGCGTACCGGCGAAAAACTGCCGGCGCCGGAGCTGATCGAGGTGGAACGCATTCTGCTTGAGCATCTGGCCGCCCTTCACACCTTCTATGGGGACGTGATGGGCGTGCGAATTGCCCGCAAGCATGTGGGCTGGTATCTCGCAACCTTGCCGGGCGCCAGGGAGTTTCGCGCCCACTTCAATCGTTTGGATGGTACGGAAACACAATGCGCCAACGTTCGGGAGTTCTTCGCCGAACGTTACAAGAGCCTGACAGGGGACGGAGAAGGGGTGGCCGCATGACGATGATGACCGAGACTTTAGTGAGTGGAACAACACCCGTGAGCGACAACGTGAATTTGAAACAGCACCTCAATACCCCGAGCGAAGAAGGCCAGACCCTTCGCGGGAGTGTCGAGAAGGCGCTGCACAATTATTTCGCCCACCTTGAGGGCGCGTCCGTCACGGACGTGTACAACCTGGTGCTCTCCGAAGTCGAGGCTCCCCTGCTCGAAAGCGTGATGAACTACGTCAAGGGCAACCAGACCAAGGCCAGCGAGCTGCTCGGACTGAACCGCGGCACGCTGCGCAAGAAACTCAAGCAGTACGATCTGCTGTAAGCATTCAATCAAACCAGAAAGGCGCCCGCGTAAAACCGGTCGCCTTTTTTGCTGACTTCCCTTGCTTTTGATGGAAATTGAGATGACCGACCAGACTACCCGCCTGCCGATCCGCCGCGCCTTGATCAGTGTTTCCGACAAGACCGGGATCCTCGAATTCGCCAGGGAGCTGGAAGCCCTGGGCGTGGAAATCCTTTCCACCGGCGGGACCTTCAAGCTGCTGCAGGACAACGGCGTGGCCGCAGTGGAAGTCGCGGATTACACCGGTTTCGCAGAGATGATGGACGGTCGGGTGAAAACCCTGCACCCGAAAATCCACGGCGGGATCCTCGGTCGTCGCGGTATCGACGACGCCATCATGAACGAGCACGGCATCAAGCCGATCGATCTGGTAGCCGTCAACCTGTACCCGTTCGAAGCCACCATCAGCAAGCCAGGCTGCGACCTGCCGACCGCCATCGAGAACATCGACATCGGCGGCCCGACCATGGTCCGTTCGGCGGCGAAAAACCACAAAGACGTGGCCATCGTGGTGAATGCCAGCGATTACGCCAACGTCCTGGAAAACCTCAAGGCCGGCGGCCTGACCTACGCTCAGCGTTTCGACCTGATGCTCAAGGCGTTCGAACACACCGCCGCCTACGACGGCATGATCGCCAACTACATGGGCACCGTGAACCAGGCCGCTGACACCCTCAGCACCGAAGGCCGCAGCGAATTCCCGCGCACCTTCAACAGCCAGTTCATCAAGGCCCAGGAAATGCGCTACGGCGAGAACCCGCACCAGAGCGCGGCGTTCTACGTTGAAGCCAAGCCTGCCGAAGTCGGCATCGCCACCGCGACCCAACTGCAAGGCAAGGAACTGTCGTACAACAACGTGGCCGACACCGACGCCGCGCTGGAATGCGTGAAGAGCTTCGTCAAACCGGCCTGCGTGATCGTCAAGCACGCCAACCCGTGCGGCGTGGCCGTGAGCCCGGACGCCGAAGGCGGCATCCGTCAGGCCTACGAACTGGCCTACGCCACTGACACCGAATCGGCGTTCGGCGGCATCATCGCCTTCAACCGTGAACTGGATGCCGAGACCGCCAAGGCGATCGTCGAGCGTCAGTTCGTTGAAGTGATCATCGCCCCAAGCGTAAGCGAAGAAGCCCGCGCCATCGTTGCAGCCAAGGCCAACGTGCGCCTGCTGGCCTGCGGCGAGTGGTCGGCCGATCGCGTTCCGGCCTGGGACTACAAGCGCGTCAACGGCGGTCTGCTGGTACAGAGCCGCGACATCGGCATGATCGGCGCCGACGACCTGAAAGTGGTGACCAAGCGCGCCCCGACCGAACAGGAAGTCCACGACCTGATCTTCGCCTGGAAAGTGGCCAAGTTCGTCAAATCCAACGCCATCGTCTACGCCAAGAACCGTCAGACCATCGGTGTCGGCGCCGGCCAGATGAGCCGCGTGAACTCGGCGCGTATCGCGGCGATCAAGGCTGAGCACGCCGGCCTGCAAGTGGCGGGTTCGGTAATGGCGTCGGACGCGTTCTTCCCGTTCCGCGACGGTCTGGACAATGCGGCCAAGGTCGGTATCACGGCGGTGATCCAGCCGGGTGGTTCGATGCGTGATGCTGAAGTGATTGCTGCTGCCGATGAAGCAGGCATTGCCATGGTATTCACCGGCATGCGCCATTTCCGTCACTGATACACAGATTCAAATGTGGGAGCGAGCCTGCTCGCGAATGCAATCTGCCAGCGACGTTGACGTTGACTGACACACCGCTTTCGCGAGCAGGCTCGCTCCCACATAAAGCGCTCCAGCAGCGCCTGACAGAATTTTGAGGTTTTTGAAATGAATGTTTTGATCATTGGCAGCGGTGGCCGCGAACACGCACTGGCCTGGAAAGTGGCTCAGGATCCGCGTGTGCAGAAAGTTTTCGTGGCACCGGGCAACGCCGGCACTGCGATTGAAGCCAAGTGCGAAAACGTCGCCATCGACGTGCTGGCCCTCGAGCAGCTCGCTGACTTCGCCGAGAAAAACGTTTCCCTGACCATCGTCGGTCCGGAAGTGCCATTGGTGGCCGGCGTCGTCGACCTGTTCCGCTCCCGTGGCCTGGACTGCTTCGGTCCGACCGCCGGCGCCGCGCAGCTGGAAGGCTCGAAAGCCTTCACCAAGGATTTCCTGGCGCGCCACAAGATCCCGACGGCCGACTACCAGAACTTCACCGAAATCGAGCCGGCCCTGGCTTACCTGCGTGAAAAAGGCGCACCGATCGTGATCAAGGCCGACGGCCTGGCCGCCGGTAAAGGCGTGATCGTTGCCATGACCCTGGCCGAAGCCGAAGACGCCGTGCGCGACATGCTCGCCGGCAATTCCTTTGGCGACGCCGGTTCGCGCGTTGTCATCGAAGAATTCCTCGACGGCGAAGAAGCCAGCTTCATCGTCATGGTCGACGGCAAGAACGTTCTGCCGATGGCCACCAGCCAGGACCACAAACGCGTCGGCGACGGCGACAGCGGCCCGAACACCGGCGGCATGGGTGCTTACTCCCCTGCACCAGTGGTCACCGCCGACGTGCACCAGCGCGTGATGGACCAGGTGATCTGGCCGACCGTGCGCGGCATGGCCGACGAAGGCAACGTCTACACCGGTTTCCTGTACGCCGGTCTGATGATCGACAAGGCCGGCAATCCGAAGGTCATCGAGTTCAACTGCCGTTTCGGCGATCCGGAAACCCAACCGGTGATGCTGCGTCTGCAATCGAGCCTGGTGCTGCTGGTCGAAGCCGCACTGGCCCAGGCGCTGGACAAGGTTGAAGCACAGTGGGATCCACGTCCGAGCGTCGGCATCGTGCTGGCCGCCGGCGGTTACCCGGGCGACTACGCCAAGGGCGCGCCGATCAACGGTCTGGACGCAGCCGCCGCACTGGAAGGCAAGGTCTTCCACGCCGGTACTGCGCTCAAGGACGGCAAGGTCGTGACGGCCGGTGGTCGGGTGCTGTGCGCCACTGCCATGGGCGCCAGCGTTGGCGCTGCGCAGGAGCAGGCCTACAAACTGGCCAAGGCCATCGACTGGGAAGACTGCTTCTACCGCACCGACATTGGCTACCGCGCCATTGCCCGTGAACGCGGTGAGTCTCAGTAATAAGCTACGCTGTGTTTCCGGCAGGGGCTCATCGCCCTTGCCGGACTGTTCCGACGCTGCGCATCGTTATATTCTGGCATCAACCTACGAAGGGATTTCGCCGTGCGCTGGCTCAGGATTGCCATAGGCTTCACCGTCACGCTGTTGACCTTGCTCTGCATGCTCCCGGCCCAGGCCGCGCAAGGCAGTGGCTGGTCGGTATTGCTTGACGATCAGGGCAACCTCCAGCTGAGCGACATCCGCTCCGCTCGCTACACCAATCAATTCAGCCCTATCGAGCTTGACCGCCTCACCGCGGCCGAACCCGATGGCGCCTTGTGGCTGCGCTTCAGGCTGGCGCCCGGCAAGCACGAACAAGTGCTGCGGATCTTCGCCCCTGACCTGTCGCACCTCAATCTGTATGTCCTCGACGGCGATCGCCTGATCGAACAACGCGACACCGGCACTACCCAGCCCCAGGTGGAACGACCGCTGCCCAGCAGCGACTTCATGCTGCCGCTACCGCAAAGCGACAAACCCCTCGACGTTTACCTGCGACTGGTCTCCGATCACCAGTTGCGCCCGTACATCACTCTGCAATCGGCAGTGATGGCCGCGGCCAATCACAACCAGACGCTGATCTACGGCCTGCTGTTCGGCTGTCTGGCGATGCTGATCCTGCATAACCTGATCCGCTACGCCTACACCCGCTCGCGCAGCAGCCTGTGGCTCGCGGTGTGTGAAGGCCTGTTGAGCCTGAGCCTGTTGCTGCTGCTCAATCTCGCCGGGCCGTGGCTGCCGAACTGGCACGCGATCCAGACTCCCGGCGCCTATCTGGCCCTGCTGCTGACCGCTCCGGCCGGCCTGATGTTCGCCTACCGCTTCTTCGCCCCGCTCGGCCCGCATCCGCTGAACAAGCTGTTGATCGGCGACATCCTGTTCATCGTGATCTGCAGTCTGTTGCTGTTGTTCGTCAACACCCTGCCGCTGAACATCATCACCTACGCGCTGGTGGCCCTGGCCGGGCTGAGCATGTTGCTGGTGGCGTTCTATCACTGGCAGAAAGGCTACCGCCCTGCCCGCTTGTTCGTCGCCGCGATGGTGGTGTTCAACATCGGCACGCTGATCATCCTCCCGGCCCTGCTGGGGCTGACCCTGGTCGCGCCGCAAGGCCTGATCATGACCCTGATGGGTTTCATCTGTATCAGTGGCCTGCTGATGAGCATCGCCCTCGGCGAGCGTCAGCGCAGCATCACCGAAAGCCGTTTCAGCATCAGCCGCGACCTCGCGGCGAGCAACGCCGAGATCAATGCCAAGGCCGAGTTCCTGGCCAAGATCAGCCACGAAATCCGCACGCCGATGAACGGCGTACTGGGCATGACCGAACTGCTGCTCGGCACGCCGCTGTCGGTGAAACAGCGCGATTACGTGCAAACCATCCACAGCGCCGGTAACGAACTGCTGACCCTGATCAACGAGATCCTCGACATCTCGCGACTCGAGTCCGGGCAGATCGAACTCGACGACGTGCAGTTCGACCTCAACGCGCTGATCGACGATTGTCTGAGTATCTACCGCGCCAAGGCCGAACAGCAGAACGTCGAGCTGATCAGTTTTATCCAGCCGCAAGTGCCACGGGTCATCAGTGGCGACCCGACGCGCCTGCGCCAGACGTTGCTGAGCCTGCTGGAAAACGCCCTGAAGAAAACCGAAGAAGGCGAAGTGCTGGTAGTCGTCGCCCTCGACGAACGCAGCGCCGGGCCACGCCTGCGCATTGCCGTGCAGGACAGCGGCCAGCCGATGGATCAGGAAGAACGCGACGCGCTGATGCACGCCGAGTTGCACAGCAAGCACTTCCTGTCGGCCAACCGTCTGGGCGGCAACCTCGGCTTGGTGATCGCCCGCCAATTGATCCGTTTGATGCAGGGCGAGTTCGGCATCAAGAGCGGCGCCAGCCAAGGCAGTACGCTGTGGCTGACCCTGCCGCTGGACCCTGATCGTCTGGAGCACCCGACCTCGGACCTCGACAGCCCGCTGCAAGGCGCACGCGTGCTGGTGGTCGACGACAACGACACCTGCCGCAAGGTGCTGGTGCAGCAATGCAGCGCCTGGGGCCTGAACGTCAGCGCCGTGCCGTCGGGTAAGGAAGCGCTGGCCCTGCTGCGCACCAAGGCGCATTTGCGTGATTACTTCGACGTGGTCCTGCTCGACCAGAACATGCCCGGCATGACCGGCATGCAACTGGCCGCCAAGATCAAGGAAGACCCGAGCCTGAACCACGACATCCTGCTGATCATGCTCACCGGCATCAGCAATGCGCCGAGCAAGATCATCGCGCGCAACTCGGGGATCAAACGCATCCTGGCCAAACCGGTGGCCGGCTACACCCTCAAGACCACGCTCGCCGACGAACTCAACCAGCGCAACCGTGGTCAGGTGGTGTTCCAGCCACAGGTCGCGAGCCCCGCTGCGCCGGTCAAGGTGCCGAGCGATTTCCGCATTCTGGTGGCCGAAGACAACACCATTTCGACCAAGGTGATCCGGGGCATGCTCGGCAAACTCAACCTGCAGCCAGACACCGCCAGCAATGGCGAAGAAGCCTTGCAGGCGATGAAAGCCCAGCGTTACGACCTGGTGCTGATGGACTGCGAAATGCCGATCCTCGACGGCTTCTCCGCCACCCAGCAACTGCGGGCGTGGGAAGTCGGCAATCAGCGCATCCGCACGCCGATCGTGGCGCTGACCGCGCACATCCTCGCCGAGCACAAGGAACGCGCGCGCCAGGCCGGAATGGACGGGCACATGGCCAAACCGGTGGAGCTGTCGCAACTGCGTGAGCTGATCGAGCACTGGGTGGCCCAGCGTGATCAACAGAACCGCGCGACGACGCAACCGTCGTGAGCCGACAGACACGATAGCGCCTGTTAGACTCCCCCGACTTTCCCCGCCAGCGAGCCCGCGCCATGCTCCACGTGTTATTCAGTGTTTACCTGAAGATGCTGGTGCTCTACAGCCCGTTCTTCGTGTTGTCCTGCTTCATCAGCCTGACCCGCGGTTACTCGCGCAAGGAACAACGCCGCCTGGCCTGGAAAGTGGCAGTCGCCACCCTGGTCTCGAGCGTGTTGCTGTATCTGTTCGGGCGGGTGATTTTCGATGTGTTCGGCATCACGGTGGATGCATTCCGCATCGGTGCCGGCAGCGTGCTGTTCATCTCGGCGCTGGGCATGGCGCAGGGCAAGTCGGCCGTGCAGACCGACAACGTGCAGCAGGATGTGACGATCGTTCCGCTGACCATTCCGCTGACTGTCGGCCCCGGCACCATCGGGGCACTGCTGGTGATGGGCGTCAGCCAGCCGCACTGGGATGACAAACTGTTTGCGATCATGAGTATCGCCCTCGCCAGCTTCACGGTGGGTGTGGTGCTTTACTTGTCGAACCGCATCGAACGCATTCTCGGCGATCAGGGTTTGCAGATCGTCAGCCGCCTGATGGGGTTGTTCGTGTGTGCACTGGCGGCGCAGATCATCTTTACCGGGGTCAAAGGCTATCTGGTGCCTTGAACCCTGAAACGAAAAGACCGCCGACGGTAACGTCGGCGGTCTTTTTTCGTCAGTAACCGCGGACCGTCAACCCGCCGACTCGACGGCTTTCTTCGCATCCGCCTGATCGATCAACGCTTTCAGCGTCACGCCCTCGGCGCCTTCCTTGCGCGCCTTCAACCAGCGCACCAGCGTCGACACCTGGCACGGACGCAGGCCATTGATCTCAAGCATCGCATCACCCCGCTGCGAGGGATCTGACGCATCCGCATTGCGCACCAGAACGCAGTGCTCACTGTCGGGGTCGATCAGTACCAGATGATCCTCGACCATCGCCACCTCCAGCTTCTGAGGGACAGTCAGCGTCAGGATCAAACGGCTCATGACCAGCGGGCGGGCCCCCAGCGGATAACGACAGTCCACCACCAGCGAGTCGAGCTTGCGCATGAGCGCCTCCGACAGGTGCCATTTCATCGCACCGCGCCCTACCCGCAAAACGAGCGTGCGCACATCGTCCGGGATCACCGGCAGAAGATCGTAGGCATCCACCCGTCCTTCGAGCACCAGCACGTCACCCGTGCGTTGGACGTAATCCAGCGGCTTGATCTGGCGCAGGCTCGGATAACCCTGCACAACTCGATCCTGCGGATCATGCAGCAAGACATCGGCATGCCGCCGGGTTCCGAGCAGCTGGTAATCCTCAGGCAGGTCGGCAGCGGGGATCTGAACCAGCCGCGCGCTGTCAGCGATGTACCACTGCACACTGGCGTCCTGTGCGGCGATCGAAATGAACGGACGATGCGCTTCGTTCGCCAGCAAGGCCTGCAAGTCGCTGATCAGATGTTCGCCATGGGCCGCCAGCCAATTCTGTTGCACACCGATGATCTGCGGTGGCTCCTGATGCTCCAGTTGCAGCACCACACCTTCGCGCGTCGTGCCCACGAGACCCGCACCGTGGACCCGCACATCGGCAAAGCGCCACGCCGTCCAGAGTCGTTCTGGCCTGGTCAGCATCCGGGTCTGCAACAACTGCGTGCCCTCTCCGAACGCCGACTGCAGATGTTGCGGATCGATAAACGTCTGGCGCCAGACCTCACCACTCTCGGGCTCGAACAGCCATGCCGACAGATTGTCCGGTGTCATGCCCAGCAACCGGAGCTGCGTTTGCTGCGCTTCACACAACAACAAGCGGTTGTCCACGTACCAGGCGTGCAAGCGCGCATCCCCGGCAGCATTGGCAATGCCGACAATAGGGAATTGCTCGACGGCGTATTGCCGGGCGATCGCTTCGAGCGCCAGCCACCATTGCTTGCGTCCCTTGAGCCAGGGTTCTGCCAGGCCGGCAAAATGCAGCTCACCATCAGCGCCGATCCCGAATGACAACCCGTCCTCGGTGCGGGCCTGATAGCCATTGTGCTCAGCCGTCACCTGCTTCAGGCGCTCGGGTTGCACCCAGCGGTGCGACCATTGATTCTGCTCCTGCGCCACAGTGCGCTGCACCCGGCACAGGCTCTGGAACGGTCGGTCGTAAATGACAAACACGTCGCCGTCATCGGCCGGCGTCAGCAGCATCAGCTCGTTCAGGTTCTGGATCGAATCGGGCCAGGCGCGCGCATGGTGACGTCGCGGTACCGGGCGCACGATCAGGTTGTCACGGGTACGGACCCAGGCCATGTCCCGCTCGTTCTCTTCGATCATCCAGCAGACCGAAACATAAGGCGCGAACTGCCAGTCGACCGTGGCAAAGTCTTTGTCCGCATGAACCGGCATGCGCTTCGCCCGATCACCCAGCACCGGAGCCCAATCTGCCAGGCTTTTGCTGTCATCGAACAGCGCTGCGTAAGTCGGTTCAAGCCCGCGAGTGACGGAGCTCAACCACAGCTCACCTTGGTGTATCAGGTAGTTGAGGCGCTCAAACGTGCCGTCTTCATACGTATATTCCTGCACCACATGGATGACACCCTGGCCATCGGCTTCAACACTGCGAATCGAGCTCGCGCCCTCGTGTCGGAAGATCAATCGATAACGATGGCTCAGCAGCCCGGTGTCGGCATCGACCTGGCAGATATCGTAGCCACTCTGATCATGGAAAAACGCCGAGCCGCCGGTGACCACCGAGAACAATCCCTCATCGTCGAACACTTCATCATTGCGGATATAGAGGACCCGATCCTCCATGGCGTCGTACCAGCCGTTGGTGTAACGCGGCGCCTTGGGGTTTTCAAAAGGAACCCGGTAGTTGTGGATCGGCGTATAGCGCAGCGCCAGTCGATGCGCCCGTGCCAGCGCTTGCAGATGATCCTGCAGGGTCTGGTCATCCAGCCCTTTGGGCGCCTGTTCCTGCAGCAGCTCCAGCTCGTGCCGTTTGCCGTCGGCGATCCTGAAGAGCCGGCCATTTTCGATCAGCAGGGAGATCTCCGGCGCACTGTTCGCCGTCACCTTGAACTGGCAGCCTTTGACACTGAACTGCCCGTCCTGGCTGAACACGATCTCCGACTCTCGGGCCCAGGGTGCGACGATGGTCCAGCGGTTCTTTTGCGCCCCCACGGACACCAGTTCGACGTTGACACCTGGATTGAGCACCAGCGTGCAAGCGCCTCCCCCACCCTGAATCCGATAACTGATCTGCTCGTGCCAGGGCTTGGGAATCACCGGCACAACCAGTTTGCGCGCCTGTGCATCGAGCGTGATGCTGATCTCGGTCAGGCGATAATCGGGGTACATCCGATGAACAATGTAATGGCTGGGGAACGAGTAGAACGAAAAAAGAAACAGCCATTGGCCGTCCGTTTTTTTCTTCTCCAGACGCCGCGCGATGTCGAAACCCTTGTCGTGGCGTTGCGATGAAAACGGCAGGATCTGGTACTCGTAGCCGTAGCAAGTGAGCGGCGTGCACGGCAGGACAATGGCCTGCTCGGCCGATGGTGCGAACGTCATTTCGGCGGGGTAGCCAAGCTCTTTACTGAGGTGGATGGCTCGCGGGTAGTCGACGTCGAAGTCCGGCACACCGAAATGATCACGCAGCGGATACAGCCGGGAACTGTCGAGCAGCAGTTTGCCGGCGCTCAGATCCAGTCCGTTGATGATCAGCGACGGTCGCGGCAACCAGGCACCTTGCTCGTCGCTGTAGTGAAATCCGGCGCCGTGATGTGCCTGCTCCAGCTCCGCGAAAAACAGTCCGACCGCCTTCGCTTCTTCAGCGATGGTCGCGAAGTTCTGCGCCAGCGCAGTCACGCCGACGGCAAGGCCACCCAGAATCACCCCGGCGCCTCCCAGCACCGCAGCCGCCGTACCCGCGCCAGCGGCCGCTGCGCCAAGTCCCGCACCGGTCAGGGCCAGACTGCTGGCGTCGAACGTCAGCTGGGTGGCGTAGGTGGCGATCTCGACATCGTTGCGGGCATTCGCCAACTGATAGATATCGAAGCCGACATTCGCCAGCCCAAGTACGGCACCGACGCCCTCGTTGGCCACATGCCCGGCCACCGCGCCGAGGGTTCTGCCGGTCAACGGCTCAAGCGCTTCGCCGACCACTTTCGCACTGGTGCGGGCGATCAGCTTTTCATCACGCAACGCGGCTTGCACCAGACCGATCAGCCCCGCTACGTCGACCACATTGCCATGCACCAGTTGTGCGTAGTTGACGTAGGCATGCCACTGCACCGCGGTGCTCACAGTGCGATCTTCGCCCTCGCGCCCGCGCAACGCATTCATCAGCGCCTGTACCGCAAAACCGGCATTGAGCGTGTGCACGGCCGCCGCCTCTGTCGGATCCACCACCGCGCCGGTCGCAGGTTTGTGCCCCAGCGTCGAAAACAGATCCGTCAGGTAATTCCTGATCCGCACCAGGCGATCATCCCGGCTGGTGACCACGGCGACCGTCTCGCCACTTTGCGGGTCGAGCATGTGTACCCGGTAACCGCCCTCGGGGGTCACCTCCAGCGAGTCGAACAACGGCACCAGCGGAGTGACCGACTCATGGCCCTCCTGCAAGCGTGCAGTGACGTCGGCAATCTGCTCGGCCCACCAGTCATTTTCTGAAGACAGCAATGCACTGCCCAGGCGCGAATTCTCCATGAGCGATCGACCGTGAGCACTGTTCACCCTTTGGCGAACGGACCTGAACGGTTTGTCCGGCAGCGGTTCATCCCTGAGCAACTGACTTACCTTGATGCCGTTCGACAGGTTCAGGGCGGCAACCTTTTCGCCTTGCACATCGATCAGATCGAACTGGGGTCGGCCGGGTTTGCCGTACACGGCATAATGACGGGCGATATGCGTGTTCTTGAAAAATTGCTTCAGGGCCATCCGGAAGGTCGCCGGGCTGTCGAATTCGAACAGGCCGAAGTTCGGATCGTAAAAGTGGTAAACGGCCGTACTCCCGTTTACGGTCCGGGCCACCAGCATCGAGTGGTTGTCCGAGTTGAGCATCAGGGTTCGAGGCCCCGCGGACGCCTCGAGAGTCGCGACCATGTTGTCCAGATCGACCCGCCCCAGCGCCGTGCCCACCTCTGCGGCGTTCACGCCACGCATTTCCTCCAGCGCGGCCAGAAACGCCTTCGAGTCCGGATGTTCCGGCTCAAGCACCGCCAGATAGAATCGCTCGCGTAACTGTCGGGTGGCCCCCTCGCCCTCAGTGAGGGCGGCACTCATCGCCAGCGCCAGCGGAAAACAACGTCCGGCGGCGGTATCACCCAGCCCGTGCATCAACAAATCCTGAGGCACCAGTTTGACGGTGCCGGCCGCGAACTGATTGAGCACCTGCTCCGCCCGCTCCTGGATTTGATCGCGATGCTCCTGAGTGGCCAGCCGCTGGATCTGCGCTACCCGGCGCCCCCAGTCAAACAGCGTCGCAGCGTTGGCCAGCGCGTTCTTTTTCAGGCTGAGTGCGTTGACCGAATGTGCGGGCAATTCATCACCCACACTGGACATGCCTGCCATGAACGCAGGTGCCCGGTGCTGATAGAGCTGCTGTTCAATTACCGCGTAACGCCCGGACGTACCGCGCTCACTGACGCTGTTGATCAGATTGTCCAGCGCACCGTTCAATGCGGAAAATCGCTGGGCATCCAGTGAATCGGCGCCCAGCAACGCGCCGATCGTCAAACGCTGCAGCGGGTTGAGCTGCGCGAGTTGCCAGGAACGGGTACCCAGCCCGATCAGCAGTTCATCCAGCGCGATACTCTGGGCAATCGGATTTTTCGGGAATGCCGGTGGCCGCAGGCGAGTGTTCTGATGACGTATGGCCTGACGATCATCGAAGCTCAGCGGCAATCTGTCGGCGAACACGACCGGCCCATCATGGCCGCTCATCATCGCGTTGGTAAACGGTTCCCCGAGGTGATCGGCCATACGCTGCAACAGCTCGGTATTCAGGACATGACGTCCTTCGACCAGTGGCCAGCCGAGTTCGAATTCGACGGTGGTCTGCTTGAGCAATTCGGCGACATTCCCGGCGTAGCGGGTTTTGTATCGGCCGTCGCGCCAGCTTTGCTGTTCAGTATCGAGCCACTTTCGGGTATCGGTTTCGTTTTCTTTCCAGGAGTGATCCAGCTCCTCTTCAGTGACCTGATTGACCGTCTGCAGAGGTGCGATGGCCATTTCCCGCCGTGACGCCTGCGCCCCTTCGGGCGTTAAAAATGTCTTTTCGAAATCGCTGGTGCCATCCTTGATTCCGGCGGGTCCGGTCAAATAGATCGTCCCCTCGTTTCCCGGACGGATACCTTCGTTGTGGTATCCGGCAACGGCATCCGCCAGATAAGCCGCAAAAAGGGACTCCATTCCCGGCAACTCAACCAAAGGCCCGTAAGATCGTTCCAGTACTTCGTTGGCCAGCGGACTCATCGCTTCATGCTCTTGAAGTCTGATATCTCTTTCAATCGCCAACCGGGTGGTGTCATCGAGCAGTTCGTAGTTGAACCTGAAGCGCTTGAGCACGGACTCAAGTACCGCCGAACCGGCATGAGCCATCATGTAGGCATTGCTGATCGTGTTTTCCATTGCCACTGCGCGCAGCGCATACGGTCGGACAAGCAGATCCTGCGGAGGCTGAAACACCTGAGTCAAAAGCGGCCGGCTTTTGGCAAACGCCTGCAGCACCGGGCGATGCTCTTCGGGTATTTGCAGCAGCTTGTCTCTGTACCGCCCCCGTAGCGCCTGTCGACCGGGCATCCAGTCGGGATTCTGATCCAGCATCAACTGCAAGACACCGAGGCGCGCATCAGCACCAAAGTCGCTGATATCGATACCTGCAATTTCCTTCAGCAACGGCGGCAAATTATCAACATCGCTGTAGCTGCCACCTTCGAAGTGCAAGACCTCTGCTCTTACGATATCCGACGCAGCCGCCAGGTTGCCCCGCATGCGCATTTCCCGCTGGTAAACATCCCGCAACTTCAAAGGTATTTCCGAACCCGCCAGATCGCGCACTCGAATATTACCTCCGACCAGCGCATCGATACTTTCACGGTTCTTTGCTTTCAACGCCCTTAAATCCTGAACGTTCTGCCCATAAGCACGGCTCAACAACTGCAATCTTGCTTCATCGGCGGATTCGCCCCTCGCAACCGCCGCATCAATGTGTTCGCTCATCTGTTGCTTCAAAGCGATAGCGCGGGCGACATACATCTCGCCCAAAACCTTGTCGGAGAGGCTGTCGACGCCCCCGTGCTCCATGGCGTCCGCCTTGGCCGCCTCGACCATCAAGCGATTGGCCTGCCAGGCCAGCAACGCATCACTGTCATACCAGACGTTGATCTGATAACCCTGACCGGCCAATACCTGTTTCCAGACATTGATGTAATCGCGCTGGATGTCACCGACTCCGCCACCCAGCCAGACGAAGTGCAGGATCTTCGGCACCTGCGTAGCAGGTGTCTTCATCAGTTCAACGCTGTAGTTCAGCCGCGACTCGAAGTCGCTGACCCTGGCGCTGATTTCTGAAAGATCGGGCGCTGTTTCCGTCTTCGGGCTCGGCGCAGGTGCTTTTTCAACTTCACGTCGCACCCGATGCCCGTCGAACTCTCCAAGCGCCCGCTTTAACAGCGCGAGGGGTTGCAAGAGCCGTGGCGAGTCGAGCAAACCGACACAGGCAAAGTAGTAACGGATCACCTCGTCATAACGAACGGTATTCTTGTAGGGTAACAGCGCTTGTTCAAGATCAGACAATTTGAACAGATTGACAAACTTTACATACCCGCCATGAACTTTAGCTTCCTGCATTGAAACATTTCCTCGACATAATAAATTACACGCGCGCGCCGACGCCGCGAGAGCAAACAACTTGCAACAAGCAAACACTAAAACCCGAACAAACTTCACATAACCGAAACTAGTGCAAAACAATACCCAAAGACAAACACAAAGCCATTCAAACAATGTCCAACGAAACATCCAACAACACTAGACCATTCAAACAAACGCTATTGAAACAAATACAAACTTCAGAAAGCGCACAAACCAAAAAGGCCGCGAATTGCGAATTCGCGGCCTTTTTGGGTTTTATCGAAAACTAATATAACGGTATCAGGCTACGGGCTTGTCCCCGTACCACCTCGGTGTATACACCCACTCCCCGCCTTCCGGGCGAGGGAAGGTGCACGTAGTGGACGAACCGATCAGGACCATGGTGCGCATGTCGACCTGATCCGGAGTCAATGCGCCCAACGTGGTGGTGCGTAACGCCTGTCCGGGACGGCCGATATCGCGGCCCAACACCACCGGCGTTTGCGGCGTGCGGTGTTGCGCGACGATTTCCAGCGCTCGCCCCAGTTGCCACGGACGGGCACGGGAGATCGGGTTGTAGAAGGCCAATGCCAGATCCGCCTCGGCGGCCAGATCCAGACGTTTTTCGATGATCGACCACGGCTTGAGGTTGTCCGACAGCGACATCACGCAGAAGTCGTGGCCCAGCGGCGCACCGGCCTGAGCGGCGGTGGCGAGCGACGCCGAAACACCCGGCAGGATTTCCAGATCGACGCTGTGCCACGCCGGGTCCGTCGACTCGTGCAACGCTTCGAGCACTGCCGCCGCCATGGCGAACACGCCCGGATCGCCGGACGAAACCACAATCACCGAACGACCCTGAGCGGCCAGCCTGAAGGCGTGACGGGCACGCTGCATTTCTTCGCGGTTGTCGGTGCAATGCTGCACCTGATCGTCGCGGAACGGACCGGCCATGCGCACGTAGGTTTCATAACCCAGCACGTCGGTGGCACGGGCCAGTTCGGCTTTCACCGCCGGTACCATCAACTCGGCAGCACCGGGGCCAAGGCCGATGACGGCAAGGCGTCCACGCGGACGACCGACCTGCGAAATATCCAGCGGCTGTTCGGCCACGGCGATGGCAAGGTCGCGGGATGTTGTGATGATTCGAGCGTCGGGGACTGCATCGCGAACCAGCTCACCGATGTCACTCGCCGGCGCGACAAAGCGCAACGGCACAGCCAGTTCAAGCGCGGCGTCACGCAACGCCGGACTGGCCATCTGAGTATCGGCCGCCACCAGACAGGCCAGCGATTGAATCGCCACACCGGCCTGCTGCAACGCATCGCGAATTGCATCCGGCAGACCGGCCACATCGGCACCGACCGCCACCGCCACGCTGCGCGGATAAATCAGCAACTCACTGGCGCTCGCCACGCGGGCATCGCTGCCGACATGAATCGAGCGCTGCGCCTGTGGATCTTCCGGCAGTTGCGCCTGCTCAAGCCACGGCGCAGCACCGTCGATGCGCACGCTGTGGCCGGCGAGCAAGTCGGAGACAAAGCGCTTGCCCTGCTCCAGATCGCCAAGGGCATAACCGCCGGGAGGATTGAGCAGGCAAGTGCCAAAGCGCAACTCGCCGCTGGTGGTGATCGCCGCTGCCACTTCAAGCGCAGCCGCAATCTCGCGGGCCATGACATTCACTCCGCCCAGGCCGCCGAGCAGTGGCACCACAGCGCTGCCGTCTTCAGCCACGGCGAGCACCGCTGGCTCGACGCCTTTTTCCAGCAACAGCGGCGCCAGGGTGCGGATGACAATGCCGGCCGCGCACAGGGCAATGATCGGCGTGTCCTGTTGATACAGCTCGCGCAGGGTCGCGCCGAAGTCGCTGTAAGTCAGGTCGGCGCCATCGACGCGCCCGGAGAGGCCGTGAATCTGCGCAGCCGGATAAACCTGCTGAAGGCGACGGGCCGTGCCCAGTGCGCCCTGGCCGAGGATGACGATGGCCGGTGTGGAGTGAGTCATCAGCCTTGCCACCGTTCGCCGGGAACAATGATCAGCGAGAAGTACGGCGACGACATCGGCTCGACCTCATCCAGCGGTACGATCTTCTGGTTGGCCATGGTCGCGCGCTCGACGTACAGCGCACGCTCAGCCAGGCCCAGCTCTGCCAACACGTCGCGCACTTTCGGAAAGTTGCGCCCCAGCTTCATGATCACCGCCGCGTCGGCATCGGCCAGACGGCGCTTGAGTTCATCGTGAGGCAGCACGCCGGACAGCACCGACAGGCTCTGATTGCGATACACCAGCGGTGCGCCCAGCACCGAAGCGCCGCCGAGCATCGAGCAGACGCCCGGCACCACTTCGGCTTCGTAACGGCTGGCGAGGCGATCGTGCAGGTACATGTAGGAGCCGTAGAAGAACGGATCACCTTCGCAGATCACCGCCACGTCGCGACCGGCATCCAGATGCGCGGCCACTTCCTCGGCAGCGTCATCGTAGAAATCACTGATCACCTGTTCGTAGGACAGCGGCGCCGGCAGCACTTCGGTGGTCACCGGGTACACCAGCGGCAGTAGATTCTGCGCGTCCTGCAGGTGCGCTTCGATAATGCCGAAGGCGTTGCCCTTCTTGCCCTTGGCCACGAAGTACGCCACCACCGGCGATTCGCGCAGCAGGCGCAGGGCCTTGACGGTAATCAGTTCCGGATCACCGGGGCCGACGCCCAGGCCAATCAAACGTCCTTGAGCCTGCATCATTCGATCTCCGTGGCGAGGGCATTGACTGCAGCGGCGGCCATGGCGCTGCCGCCGAGGCGGCCTTGCATGATCACGAACGGCACGCCACGGCTGTTGGCGGCCAGCTCGGCCTTGGATTCGGCGGCGCCGACGAAGCCCACCGGGAAGCCGAGGATCAGCGCAGGTTTCGGGGCGCCGGCGTCGAGCATTTCCAGCAGATAGAACAGCGCGGTCGGCGCGTTGCCGATCACCACCACGCTGCCTTCCAGATGCGGACGCCACAGTTCCAGTGCGGCAGCGGAGCGAGTGTTGCCCAGCTCGCGCGCCAACTCCGGCACGCTGTCATCGCGCAAGGTGCAAATCACCTCGTTGTTGGCCGGCAGGCGCGCACGGGTCACGCCCTCGGAAACCATCCGCGCATCGCACAGGATCGGCGCGCCGGCAGCCAGCGCATCGCGCCCGGCCTTGCCCGCGCCTTCGGAGAATTGCAGCCCGTCGATAGCCTCGACCATGCCGCAGGCGTGGATCACCCGCACCGCGAGTTTTTCCAGGTCGGCCGGGATGCGAGCCAGGTTGGCCTCGCTGCGAATGATCGCGAAGGAGTTGCGATAGATCTCCTGACCGTCGCGGATGTAATCAAGCATCAAGGGGGCTCCGTGAGCGGGCGGCGAGCAATTTCGCCGCCGCTTCGATAGTAAGGTTGTGAGCGTGCAGCGCGCCGAAACCCGGCAGGGCTGCATCGCGAAAATAGAGATCGTAGTGACCGGGGCCGACCGCCAGCAGAGTCACCGCAGCCCGGTGCGCGGCCGCGCAGGAACGCGGGCAGCCGGACAGGTGCACATCCACGGCGTGTGGCAACAGCGTAGCCAGCAGGCGGGCATCGTGTTTGGTGTCGGCCAGGCCTTTGCCGCAGCCGTTGGCGCCGGTGCAGGCGATCAGGTGCGCCAAGGGATCTTCGATGCGGGTCAGCAGGTTCAGCTTGCTCAATTCGTCGAGCATTTGAACCGCATCAGTTTCCCGCACATTGGGCAGCAACAGACTCTGCCAAGGGGTGAAACGCAGGCTGCCGTCGCCGAAGGTTCTGGCCAGTTGTGCGGCGCCACGCAGCATGTCCGGATCGAGGCGACCGAGCGCCGGTGCGGCACCGACATAGACCTGAGCGGACGATTGCTGAGGGTGGATGCCGAGGTGCAAACCTTCCGGTCCGGCTTCGCGCTGCCAATCAGCGGCTGACTTCAGGTTGATTCGCTGAGCGAGTTTTTCCAGGAACACCGGCGCCGGGCATTCATCCAGCAGATGGCGCATTCGCGCCTGCTCCGGACGGGCCAGTTCGAGGAACAGTTCCAACACCGCGACCACCAGCGCATGTCCGTGCTCAAGCGCCACAGCGGCCAGCGGTCGATCCGTCGGGCAACCCGCCAGGCCGAACGCCAGCAGCGTGTCGCCGCGATCTTCGAATGCCGACAACCACAGATCGTGGGGATGTTCGAGCATCGCCAGCGCTTCACCGCCGTCCAGTAGCACGGCGAACTTGGCGCTCAGCTCGTGGAAGCGCAGATGACTTTGCAGGGTTTCGAGGATCTGCCCGGCCAGTGGACGAGTATCGAAACGCATCTGCCGGTCGATGCCGGCGGAGGGGCTGAGCATCAGGTTGCGCACATCGTCACCCGCTGCGGTTCGCGGCCCGAGACCGGCGGCCAACAGGCTGTCGATCAGCGCGGCGGACTGCTCGCCGATCCCGCGAATCTGCAGATTGCCCCGGTTGGTCGCCTCGATCGCCCCGCCGGCAAACCGCTCGGCGGCGTTGGCGACCGCATCGGCCTGATCGGCCGTAATCGAACCGCCATCGAGCTTGATCCGGCAGATCCCGCCATCCAGTGCCTGGACGATACGCAGCAACCCCGGACAGGCCGAGGGGCGTATGGCGTTGGACATCGGACGTTCGTTCAAGGGCTGGCAGCTCTGTGGGAAAGGCGCTTCGCGGGCGAAGGCGCGGTATTATGCCTGCTTTGTCCGACGGCATGAAAAGTCTGCCCGTCGGAACGGCGCGTTTGCGGACACTTTTTTGAGGGGCTACAGATGTCACCCTGGCTGACAGTAGTAGGAATCGGTGAAGACGGCTTCAAGGGCCTGGGCAAGAATGCCCGGCGCGCCTTGCTGGGTGCTTCGCGGATCATCGGCGGTCAGCGTCAGCTGGATCTGTTGCCGGTGTGCATCCGTGGCGAGCGCCAGTTGTGGCCGAGCCCGTTTTCCCTGGCCCCGGTGCTCGAACGCCGTGGCGAAGCGGTGTGTGTGCTGGCCAGCGGTGATCCGATGTTCTACGGCGTTGGCGCGAGTCTGGCGCGGCAGGTGCCGGGGGCCGAGATGCTGGTTCTGCCGGCGCCGTCGTCCTGCTCGCTGGCGGCGGCCCGACTGGGCTGGCCGTTGCAGGATGTCAGCGTGCTGTCGCTGGTGGCTCGCCCGCTTGCGGCCCTCAACGCACAACTGTTCAGCGGCGTGCGCCTGTTGCTGCTGAGCAATGACGGACAAAGTCCGGCGGAGGTTGCGGCATTGCTGCGCGAGCGAGGATTCGGCGCCAGTCGTCTGAGTGTTCTGGAACATCTGGGCGGCGACACCGAGCGCCGGATCGACGACACAGCCAACGACTGGAACAATCCGCTCATTGCCGACCTCAACGTGATCGCCATCGAGTGCCTGGCCGATCCGCAGACACCGCGCCTGTCGCGCCTCGCCGGCCTGCCGGATTCAGCCTTCAAACATGACGGGCAACTGACCAAGCGCGACGTGCGCGCGATCACCCTCGCTCGCCTCGCCCCGACGCCGGGCGAACTGTTGTGGGACGTCGGCGCCGGCAGCGGCTCGATCGGCATCGAGTGGATGCGCGCTCACCCGAGCTGCCGCGCTCTGGCTATCGAGGCCGATGACGGCCGACAACAGTTGATCGAACACAACCGTGACGCCTTGGGCGTTCCCGGTCTGCAACTGATTCGCGGCAGTGCTCCTCAGGCCCTCGCCGGTCTTGAGCGTCCGGACGCGATTTTCATCGGCGGCGGCGTGACCCGCGAAGGCGTGCTCGACACCTGCTGGGAACAACTCAAACCCGGCGGCCGACTGGTCGCCAACGCCGTAACCCTGCAAAGCGAAATGACCTTGATGAGCTGGCGCGAACGCCACGGCGGCGAGCTGACTCGCATCCACATTGCCCAGGCGCAGCCGCTGGGCGATTTCGACACCTGGCGCCAGGCCCTGCCGATCACCCTGCTCGATCTGGTCAAACCCCTCGATGCGTGACGAAACCGCCGAACAACCCGCGCCCCTGCGCAGCGGCCTGACCACCGGCAGCTGTGCCACGGCCACCAGCCTCGCCGCTGCCCGCCTGCTGCTCGGCGGCGTGGTGGCGGACGCCGTGCAGATCGTGTTGCCCAAGGGCAAGCAGGTGCAGATGCGCCTGGAGTTCTGTCGGCTGACTGATGAAGGCGCTGAAGCCGGGACGATCAAAGATGCGGGCGATGATCCGGACGTGACTCACGGCGCCCTGCTCTACTCCCGCGTGCAACTGATGGCCGAGCCGGGAATCCGCTTCATTGCCGGTAAAGGTGTCGGCACCGTCACCCGCCCGGGGCTGGTGCTGGGCGTCGGCGAGCCGGCGATCAACCCGGTGCCGCGCAAGATGATCAGCGATCACCTGACGCTGCTCGCCGAAGAAACCGGCTATCGCGGCGGCTTCGAGGTGACGGTCAATGTCGAGGGCGGCGAAGCCCTGGCGCTGAAAACCATGAACCCGCGCCTGGGGATTCTCGGCGGGTTGTCGATCCTCGGCACCAGCGGCATCGTCCGGCCGTTTTCCTGCGCGGCGTACATCGCCTCGATCCATCAAGGCATCGACGTGGCGAAAACCAACGGCTATCTGCACATCGCTGCCTGCACCGGCAACGCCAGCGAGGACACCATGCGCCGGGTCTACAACCTGCCGGAAATCGCCCTGATCGAAATGGGCGACTTCGTCGGCGCCGTGCTCAAGCACCTGCGCAAAGTGCCTGTGGATAAACTCAGCCTGTGCGGCGGCTTCGGCAAGGTCAGCAAACTGGCGGCCGGGCACATGGATCTGCACTCGCGCCATTCGAGCATCGACCTGCCGCAATTGGCCGAGTGGGCGGCGGCGATTGGTGCGGACGATGCGTTGCAGCAAGCCATTCGCGGGGCGAACACCAGTCAGCAGGCGTTGGCGATGGCCAGTGCAGCGGGCGTTGCCCTCGGTGATGAGGTCTGTCGCCATGCTCTGGAATTCGCCCGTAGCGTGGTGCCGGCGCAGGTCCAGGTCGAGGTGTTTGCGATTGATCGTCAGGGCGGCATCGTCGGCCACGCGGGGGCTTTTGTATGAAACGGATTCTGTTGCTGGGCGGCGTGACTGAAGCACTGGCCATCGCGCGCACTTTGGGGCCGGAACACATTTACAGCCTGGCCGGAGTGGGCCGGGTGCCGACCGATCTGACGTGTCAGGTGCGCGTCGGCGGCTACGGTGGCGCCGAAGGTCTGGCGCAGTTCATTCGCGACGAAGGCATCACACTTTTGCTCGACGCGACCCATCCCTACGCCGCGCAAATCAGCCAGAACGCAGCCATCGCTGCGCAACTCACCGGCATTCCCTGCTGGGCCCTGCGCCGCCCGGCGTGGCAACCGCAACCCGACGATGACTGGCGCGAAGTCGCCGACTGGGCCGAACTGATCACCGCCCTCGAACCCTTCCGCCGCCCCCTGTTCACCCTCGGCCGCGAACCGCTGCAACACCTCGACGAAATCCCTGCGCACCAGTTCTGGACCCTGCGCGCCCTCGACGTCTACCCCGGCAACGAACGCTGCGAAGTCATCGGCGCCCGTGGGCCGTTTCTGCTGGAGGATGAACGGGCGCTGTTCGAACGCCGGCAGATCGACGTGCTGATCAGCAAGAACAGCGGCAGCACCGCAACCGAGCCGAAACTGGAAGTGGCGCGGGCGCTTGGGGTGCCGGTGATGGTGTTGAGGCGACCGGAGTTGGCGGGGGTTGATCGGGAGTTTTGGACGGTTGATGAAGCCATCGCGGCCCTCGCGGCCGGAGTCCGACCGTGAAAAACAAAAAGCTCAAGTCCTACTGAGTGCTAGGACACTGCCCACAAGAACTTAAAGAATCGCTGACTATCTGCACGAGCGGCCCTGGCTTACGTTTAGCGTTTCATCGAATTTGTGAGCACGTTCCAATGACCGGAAAATTCACCCGCTTCGACATCAAGGACTTTCTCCACACGCCTGCTGAACTGGTGCACTACGTCAAGGCATGTTCGGAACTGGACTCAGGCGATGGACGATTCAACCGCGTGGCGCTCCGAGACTATAAGCAGACCATCCGATTGAGAATTCAATCTGATCCGGATTTCGCACAGGCATTGCGAATCGAAGCCGCTACACTCTTTCATAACGGCGAGACGGAACTGGCAAGCATGCTACTCGCACAATTGCATGTAGCGCTGCGACACCAAACCGCACGACGCTTTTTTACTTATCGGCCCTGATCAGGCTAAATAGCCGCGCCTGATCGCCCACCCTACGGATCTGTCCCATGAACCGACACCGGCTCGCATTTGCCTGGATCGCCTGCTTTGCAGTGCTGTTCAACATGCTCGCCATGCCGTTGACGGGAGCGATGGCGCAGGCGGCGCAGACGCCGGCCGAGCAGTTGCTGTGGAGCAGTTTCTGCACCGGCAGCGGGACGAAGATGGTGGCGATCGACATCGGCAGCCTCGATCAGAAAGCGCCGCAGAGCGGTGACAATCATTCGACCATGCAGCATTGCTGGTGCTGTTCCGGATCGGCGCCGGTGGTGGCGTTGCCGGGGCATTCGCCGCAGCTGTATTTCGCTCGATACGAAAGCAATCGCAGCGTGGCGCCCGCCTTGCTGCAAACTCCGACACCGCGCCAGCAATGGCCGAGCCTCAATCCCCGCGCCTCTCCTCTGGTCTGATTTGTTCCCGCATTTGACCTGCGTTTCAAATCGTTCTGGAGAACTGCCATGTTGAACAAATTCATCGTCATCGCTGCGCTGTTGCTGCCTGCGTGCTTCGCCCATGCCCACGAATACAAGGCCGGCGAGCTGGAAATCGCCCACCCGTGGTCGCAGGAACTGCCGCCGAACGCGCCGACCGTTGCCGCGTATTTCATCATTCACAATGCCGGCAAGACGGATGACCGCCTGCTCAGTGTCGACTCGCCGATCGCCCCGACGGCCGAACTGCACGAGCATGTGATGCAGGGTGATCTGATGAAGATGCAACAGGTGCCGAACGTGGCCATCCCGGCCGGTGGAAACGTGACCTTCGCGCCGATGGCCTATCACGTGATGCTGATGAATCCGACTGACCGCAGTCTGCTGACCGACGGCAAGCGCTTCCCGCTGACCCTGCACTTCGAAAAGGCCGGTGACGTG
Source organism: Pseudomonas sp. B21-021 (assembly GCF_024749205.1). Classification (NCBI taxonomy): domain Bacteria; kingdom Pseudomonadati; phylum Pseudomonadota; class Gammaproteobacteria; order Pseudomonadales; family Pseudomonadaceae; genus Pseudomonas; species Pseudomonas sp. B21-021. The sequence continues at coordinate 712,421 of NZ_CP087192.1, read as the reverse complement.
ACTGTCGAAGTCGCCGTGCAGAAGAAGCCGCCGGAAGCCACACAAGCCCACGCGCACGCCCAGTAACCGTTCCGGCAGACTCCGCCCATGCGCCCCCTGAGCGCCAGGCCCTCCCTGCAACGCCGTCAGACTGAACACCTGACCCGCGGCAGCTGGATCGCCCTGTTCGCCATGTTGATGATCTTCATCGGCCCGCTGATTTCCCAGTCGATGCCGATGGATCAGCACGCCTCGACCTCCATGCCGATGAGCATGGACATGTCGATGGACATGGCGGGCATGGATCATTCCGCGCATGAAGCAAAACCCTCGGCCGAACACTGCCCGCCGCAATCCTCGCACCATGTGCTGTGGGAAAAGTGCGGTTATTGCAGCCTGCTGTTCAACTGCCCGGCGCTGACCGGTGGCGGCAGCTTCGCCACTTTCAGCATTCCACTCGTCAACACCTTCACCCCACCCTCCCCGCGTCTGGGCCATGCCCGGCAGACCTTCTTCCCCGGCGCCCGCACCCGCGCCCCGCCCGTCGCAGCGTAAACACCCACCTCTGATTGCACACGGTTGAGAAGACAGCCTCAGGCTGCCGGCCGTGTCGTTTACGACTGTTTGATGGAAATTGTCATGTCCAGGTTTTCTGCTGTCCCACGCCCGGGTTCTGCCCCGGCGTCCTTTGCCCTGAACGAATCCCGCGTTCGTTTCAGGCACGCTACCGCCGTCCTTTGCGGCGTCCTGCTGTCCCCGCTGGTTCACGCCGACGAACACGCCGGCCACACTGACGAACTGAGCCCGACGGTGATCACCGCCATCGCCCCGAGCTCCCCGCTGACCATCGTCACCAACCCGAAAGACCCGCGCCAACCGGTGCCGGCCAGCGACGGCGGCGACTACCTGAAGACCATTCCCGGCTTCGCTCTGGTGCGCAACGGCGGCACCAACGGTGACCCGGTGCTGCGCGGCATGTTCGGTTCGCGCCTGAACATCCTCACCAACGGCAGCATGATGCTCGGCGCCTGCCCCGGCCGGATGGACGCGCCGACCTCGTACATCTCGCCCGAGACCTACGACAAACTCACCGTGATCAAAGGCCCGCAAACCGTGCTCTACGGGCCGGGCGCGTCGGCCGGCACGATCCTGTTCGACCGCGAGCCGGAAAGCTTCGGCGAACTCGGCACCCGCGTGAACGCCAGCGTGCTGGCTGGCTCTCACGGGCGCTTCGACAAGGTCGTCGATGCGGCGGCCGGCGGCTCGCTGGGTTACGTGCGAGTGATCGGCAACACCGCGCATTCCGACGACTACCGCGACGGCAACAACGACATCGTTGCCTCGCGCTATGACAAGTGGAACGGCGATGTTGCGCTGGGCTGGACCCCGGATGCCGACACCCTGATCGAACTCACCGCCGGCAAGGGCGACGGCGAAGCACGCTACGCCGGACGCGGCATGGACGGTTCGCAATTCCTGCGCGAAAGCCTCGGTCTGCGCGTCGAGAAATCCAACATCACCGACGTGTTGGAGAAGCTCGAAGCGCAGGTCTACTACAACTACGCCGACCACGTGATGGACAACTACACCCTGCGCACGCCGTCCGGCACCGGGATGATGGCCGGTCCCATGGCGTCCAACGTCGACCGCCGCACCCTCGGCGCGCGGATCAAGGCCACCTGGCGCTGGGCCGATATCCAGCTGATCACCGGCCTCGACGCGCAGACCAACGAACACCGGCAGCGCAGCGGCATGGGCATCGATACCTACAAGGATCAGCCGTACACCAAGGACGCCGACTTCCATAACTACGGGGTGTTCAGCGAGATGACCTGGTACGCCGCCGACCGCGACCGGCTGATCACCGGCGCCCGGGTCGACCGTGCCTCGGCCAAGGATTTCCGGCAGACCACCGGCTCGGGAATGATGTCCCGTCCGAACCCGACCGCAGGCGATACCCGCGCCGACACCCTGCCGAGCGGCTTCGTCCGTTACGAGCATGACCTGGCCGACAGCCCGACCACGCTCTACGCCGGTCTCGGCCACGCCCAGCGGTTCCCGGATTACTGGGAGCTGTTTTCGCCCAAGTCCGGCCCGGCCGGTTCGGTCAATGCGTTCGATTCGATCAAGCCGGAAAAGACCACTCAGCTCGACTTCGGCGTGAACTACAAGAGCGCCGAGCTCGAAGCCTGGGCCTCGGGTTACATCGGTGTGGTGCGCGATTACATCCTGTTCGATTACACCCCGGGGATGATGGGCATGAGCACTTCCCGCGCCGAGAACATCGACGCGCGGATCATGGGCGGTGAACTCGGTGCCGCTTACAAACTCACCGACAACTGGAAAGCCGATGCGACCCTGGCCTACGCCTGGGGCAAGAACAGCAGCGACGGCAAGGCCCTGCCGCAGATGCCGCCGCTGGATGCGCGCTTCGGTCTGACCTATACCGAAGACAACTGGAGCGCCGGCGCACTGTGGAGGGTGGTCGCCGCGCAAAACCGTATCGACCAGAACAAGGGCAACGTGGTCGGCAAGGATTACGACAAGAGTTCGGGCTTCGGCGTGTTCTCGCTCAACGGTGCCTACCGGATCAACAAAAACTGGAAGGTCAGTACCGGCGTCGACAACCTGTTCGGCAAGGCTTACGCCGAACACCTGAACCTGGCGGGTAACGCCGGGTTCGGCTACCCGGCCAACGACCCGCAAGCGATCAATGAACCGGGGCGCACGCTCTGGACCAAGGTGGACATGAGTTTCTAACCCTCAAGGGCGCTCGCTCCCTTCAGGGAGCGGGCGGCAACAGACAACTAGAAGATCCAAGCCAAGCGGAGCACACGTGATGAAACAGCCCAAACCGAATTTCTACAACCTGGCCTGGCGTTGGCATTTTTATGCCGGATTGTTCGTCGCCCCATTCATGATGATGCTGGCCCTGACCGGCATCATTTACCTGTTCAAGCCGCAGCTCGATTCGCTGATGTACAGCAGTCTGCTGAACGTCCCCGCCGGGCATCACACCGTGCCGGCCGACGACTTGCTGCAAAAGGTCAAAAGCGCTTATCCACAGGGCCAGGTCACCCAGTACCTGCCGCCGGTGAATGCCGAGCGCAGCGCGCAGTTTGTCGTGGCCAATGCCGGCCATGAGCTGAACGTGTTCGTCGATCCCTACCACGGCGACATCCTCGGCGAGCAGGATGCCAAGCAGAACCTGCAAGCCATCGCCCGGGCGATCCATGGCGAGCTGATGATCGGCACCGTCGGTGACCGACTGATCGAAATGGCCGCCGGCTGGGGCGTGGTGCTGGTGGTGTCCGGGGTTTTCCTGTGGTGGCCACGGGGTCAGGCAGCGGGGATTCTGTGGCCACGCCTGAGCAGTCGCGGCCGCGTGCTGTGGCGTGACCTGCATGCCGTCACCGGTTTCTGGGGCGCCGCATTGCTGCTGGTGATGCTGCTCAGCGGCATGACCTGGACCGGCTTCTGGGGCAAGCAATACGCCCAGGTGTGGAACGTGTTCCCGGCGGCGATGTGGGACAACGTGCCGACCTCCGACGTAGAGGCCGGCAGCCTCAACAACGCCGCGCGCCAGACCGTACCGTGGGCGATGGAAAACACCCCGATGCCGATGTCCGGCGACCACGCCGAACACATGGCCCACGGCGGCATGCAACACGGCCCCGCCGCCCCGACCATCCGCCTGCAGGACGTGCAGGACATCGCCGTTGAGCGCAAGGTCGAGCCGGGCTACAGCATCACCCTGCCGACCACCGCCACCGGCGTGTTCACCATCGCCGTGTTCGCCGACGATCCGCGCAACGATGCGACCCTGCACGTCGATCAGTACACCGGCAAGGTGTTGGCCGACGTGCGATTCGAGCAGTACGGCGCTGTTGCCCGGGCCACCGAGATCGGCGTGATGCTCCACGAAGGCAAGATGTTCGGCACCTTCAATCAGATCGTCGTGCTGCTGATCTGCCTGATGATCCTGCTCAGCGCCGTCAGCGGCGTGGTGATCTGGTGGAAGCGCCGGCCACAGGGCAAGTTCGGCGTGCCGCCGCTGCGCCACGACCTGCCGAAGTGGAAAACCGGGGTGGCGATCATGCTGGTGCTGGCGGTGGTGTTTCCGCTGGTGGGGGCTTCGCTGGTGGTGGTGTGGTTGCTGGATCGGCTGCTGTTGTCGCGTCTGGGCCGACAAGCTGAATCTGCCTCAACTTCATCATGAAACAGGCGAGATGCGCGATTTAGACAGATCTTTAAACTGCCGGGGCTTAAACTCCGGCAATTTTTAGTGTTACTGTATAACGCAAATTTGCTGCTCTGCCCGCAGCCATGCACTGTCATGAGCCTGCGGGCTTTTCTTTTGAAGAAGTGATTCACCGCCCCGATGAACAAGTACCTCTTGTCCAGCCTCTGTCTGTTCGCCCTGAACAACAGCGCCCACGCCGACAACGCCCCGCTGACGCTGCCCACCGGCACCATCACCGCTCCGGCCAATGACGACCAGACCGTCAGCCTGACCACGCCGACCAGCGCTGGCTCGCGTCTGAACCTCAGCGCGATGGAAACCCCGGCCAGCGTCGAAAGCCTCAGCGGCGAGCAAGTCCGCGCCCGTGGCGATCGCAGCGTGCAGGACGCGGTGTCGCGCAGCACCGGCATCAGTCGCACCGGCACGCCGGGCGACGGCGGCACTTCGTTGCAGGCCCGGGGCTTTACCGGGCAGAGCTCGGTGATGCAGTTGTATGACGGCAACCGCATGTACACCGGCATGGGCACCGTGACGTTCCCGGTCGACACCTGGTCGGTAGAACGCGTCGATGTCCTGCGCGGCCCGGCCTCGGTGCTGTACGGCGAAGGCGCGACCGGCGCGGTGGTCAACGTGATCCCGAAAAAGCCGTTCGACGGCGAAATCGAAAACCATGTGCGGATCGGTTACGGCTCGTTCGACCGCCAGCAGCAGGCGTTCGACAGCGGCGGTTCGCTGACGGATACCCTGAGCTATCGCCTCAATCTCAATCGCCTGCGCAGCAACGGCTGGGTCGATCGCGGCGATTCATCCAGCGACTTCATCAGCGCCGCCCTGCGCTGGCAGGCCACGGACGATCTGACCTTCACCCTCGCTCACGATTACGGCGATCAGCGCCCGCAGAACTATTTCGGCACGCCACTGATCAACGGCCAGTTGAAAGACAGCCTGCGCAAAAAGAACTACAACGTGCGCGACGACAAGCAGCACTACAACGATCAATGGACGCGCCTGACCAGTGACTGGCAGATCAACGATGCGGTCAGCGCCAGCAACGAGCTGTACTACCTGAAAGCCCAGCGCCGTTGGCAGAACGCAGAGAACTACAACTTCGACACTGACAGTCAGCAGCTCAGCCGCAGCGGCTACTTCGGCATCGGCCACAAACAGGAACAGGTCGGCGACCGCCAGACCTTCACCTTCAAGCACTCGCTGTTCGGCCTCGACAGCCAGACCGTAACCGGCGTCGATTACAACCGCATCCGCTTCCAGCTCGACAGCAACTCGCCGTTCAACGACGTATTGCCGAACGGTCAGCCGCTGGATCGGTATCACCCGCAAACCGGTTATTTCGAGAGCGCCGATCCGTATCGCGATCAGTTCGACAGCACCACAAAACAGATGTCGGTGTTCGCCGAAAACCGCACGCAACTGAGCGAGCGCTGGTCGCTGGTGACCGGCGTGCGCCGCGACTACGTGCACGTGGATCGCAACAACCTGGTCGACGGCAGCCAGAGCGACAAGACCCTGACCGGCAACAACTGGAAGGCCGGCCTGGTGTTCGCGCTGACGCAGGACACCTCGTTCTACGGCCAGGTCGCCACCAGCACCGATGGCATCGGCGGCCTGATTTCCCTGAGCCCGAGCCAGCAGCAATATGACCTGTCGACCGCCCGGCAAACCGAGATCGGCCTGAAGCAGCTGTTCTGGGATCAGCGCGGCGAATTCACGCTGGCGGCGTATCGCATCGTGAAGAAGAAGCTGCTGACCGACGACCCGGGCAACCCGACCCTCAAGCAGCAGGTCGGGCAGCAATCGTCGAACGGCCTGGAAGCCAGCCTCGATCTGCAACTGCCGAACGCCTGGCAACTGCAAGCCAACGCGGCGATCGTCAAAGCCAAATACGACGATTTTGAAGAGGTAGTCGGCGGCGTGCCGGTGTCGCGCAATGGCAATCGTCCGGTGGACGTACCACGGCGCACCGCCAATCTGTGGCTGAGCAAGGCGCTGACCGATGATCTGAAGGCCGGTGCTGGTGTGCGTTACGTCGATGCGCGCTACGCCGACATGGCCAACCGCAACGAGCTGCCGAGCTACACCGTGGTCGATGCGACGCTGTCGTGGAAAGCCCTGCGCAACACCACGCTGGGGTTGCAGGTGAACAATCTGTTTGACCGGACGTACGCGCAAAGCCAATACAATGAGGGCCAGCAGTGGATTCTGGGTGAGCCTCGTTCGTTCTTTGTCACAGCTGACTACACCTTCTAGAACAGGAACGAAATGACCTCACTGTCCCTCACCCATCTCGCCTGGACACCTCTGGGCCACGGCCACTGCCATCACCAGTTCCAGCTGCGTGACGCCTCGTTGCAAGTGGCCTCCGGTGAGTTCGTCGGGCTGATCGGGCCCAATGGCAGCGGCAAGACCAGCCTGTTGCGCTGCGCCTATCGCTTCAGTCAGCCGGAACACGGTGAGGTCAGACTCGATCACCACAACGTGTGGAAACAATCCTCACGCTGGTGCGCGCAACGCATCGCCGTGGTGCTGCAGGAATTCCCCGACGCCTTCGGCCTGACCGTCGAAGAAGTGGTCGCCATGGGCCGCACGCCGCACAAAGGCCTGTTCGACGGCGACACGCTGGAAGACCGCAATCTCGCCACCCAGGCCCTCAAATCCGTGGGCCTCGAAGGCTTCGAAGACCACGCGTTCGCCACCCTGTCCGGTGGAGAAAAACAGCGGGTGATCCTCGCCCGAGCCCTGACCCAGCAACCGCAACTGCTGATCCTCGACGAGCCAACCAACCACCTCGACCCGCGCTATCAGCTGGAACTGCTGCAACTGGTCAAGCGCCTGCAGATTGGCACGTTGGCGAGCATCCACGACCTGAACCTGGCCGCCGCGTTCTGCGATCGTTTGTATGTGATCAATCACGGTCGCATCGTCGCCAGCGGCACCCCGCAACAAGTCCTGACCGTCGAACTGCTGCGCGACGTGTTCGGCGTCGAAGCATTGATCGACCCACACCCCCTCCACGGCTACCCGCGAATCACCTGGATAACCCGACCATGACTGTGCGCTCCCTGCTTTGCCTCGCCCTGTTGCTGGGCACCACCCACGCCTTCGCCGAGGCCACCCAGTACCCGCTGACGATCCAGAGCTGCAACCGTGAAGTCACCTTCAAGGAAGCGCCGAAACACGCGGTCAGCCACGACATCAACATGACCCAGATGATGCTCGCCCTCGGCCTCAAGTCGAAGATGGCCGGCTACAGCGGCGTCAGTGGCTGGAAGTCGGTAACGCCTGAAATGCAGAATCTTCTCGACGGTCTGCCGGAGCTGGCAGCCAAGTACCCGTCGGTGGAAACCCTGCTCAACGCCAACGTCGATTTCTTCTTCGCCGGCTGGGACTACGGCATGCGCGTCGGTGGCGATCTCACGCCGCAGACCTTGCAACCGCTGGGCATCAACGTCTATGAGCTGACCGAATCCTGCGCCTTCGTGATGAAGCGCCCCGCCGCCACGCTAGACGACACCTACAACGACCTGCGCAACCTCGGAAAGATTTTCGACGTGCAGGATCGCGCCAACGCGCTGATCGCTGACATGCAAAGTCAGGTCGCCGAAATCCGCAAAGACCTGCCCGCTGAAAAACCACGGGTGTTCCTGTACGACAGCGGCGAAGACCGCGCCATGACCTCCGGCCGCCTCGGCATGCCGCAAGCGCTGATCGACGCGGCCGGTGGGCGCAACGTTCTCGATGACGTCGAAGCGAGCTGGACCCGGGTCAACTGGGAAACCGTGGTCGAGCGCAATCCGCAGGTGATCGTGATCGTCGACTACAGCGAAATCACCGCCGAGCAGAAGATTGAATTCCTGCTGAAGAACAAGGCGCTGCAATCGGTGGACGCGATCAAGAACCAGCGCTTCATCGTCATCCCTTACGTGCAGGCCACGCCGGGGATCGACAACGTGCTCGCAGTTGAAACCTTGGCCAAAGGGTTCCACGGCGAATGAACAATCGTCGCTACGGCTGGCTGCTGATCGCACTCGGCGCGGTGCTGTTGGTGTCGTGCGTGGTGTCGCTGGGCTTCGGCCCTGCGCGGGTGCCGGTGGACGTGGTGTGGCGGATTCTGCTGCACAAACTGTTCGGCCTCGGCGTGCCGGACTGGAGCGCCGGCCAGGAACACATCGTCTGGCTGATCCGCGTGCCGCGCATGTTGCTCGGTGCATTGGTCGGCGCCGGGCTGGCGTTGATCGGCGCGGTGCTGCAAGCAGTCACGCGCAATCCGCTGGCCGATCCGCACCTGCTCGGCGTCACCTCCGGTGCCACGCTTGGCGCAGTGATCGTGGTACTGCACGTCGGTGAAATCGTCGGCCTGCTGACGTTGCCGATTGCCGCGTTCATCGGCGCGTTGTTGAGCATGTTTCTGGTGCTGGGCATCGCCAACCGCCAGGGTCGGCTGGACAGTGATCGGCTGCTGCTGTGCGGCGTGGCGGTGTCGTTCGTGATGATGGCGATCGCCAATCTGCTGTTGTTCATGGGCGATCACCGTGCCAGTTCGGCGGTGATGTTCTGGATGCTCGGCGGCCTGGGTCTGGCGCGCTGGGAGTTGTTGGCGGTGCCGGCGCTGAGCGTGTTGCTCGGACTGATTCTGCTGATCGGCATGGCCCGTTCGCTCAATGCCTTGATGGCCGGCGAACAGACCGCCGTCACCCTCGGCCTGAATGCCCGGGCGGTGCGTCTGCGGGTGTTCGTGATTGCTTCACTGATGACCGGGGTGCTGGTGTCGATCAGCGGCTCCATCGGTTTTGTCGGGCTGATGGTGCCGCACATTGCCCGGCGTCTGATCGGTGCCGAGCACCGTCGCCTGCTGCCGGTGTGCGTGTTGCTCGGCAGCGTTTTCCTCGTCTGGGTCGACGTCGCCGCGCGGACGCTGATCGCCCCCGAAGACCTGCCTATCGGCGTCGCCACCGCCGCCCTCGGCGGGCTGTTCTTCATCGGCCTGATGCGCCGCCGCTGAATCCTCCGGGTGCGCCCCAATCTGGCGCACCCCGCTGCACCTTTGCATGCAACACGTCCCCTCATGGTGCGCCGACTCTGCGCGCAACCGCTCTAAACCGACATTTCCCTGCCCAAACCCGACCGGGCACAGCCCTTGCAAAACACCCTTCAGTCGTTCGCATCTGCCAACCATAAAAAACTTTAACGTTCATGGAGATCGCACAATGAAGCGTCGCAGTTTGATCAAGGCTTTCACACTCACGGCATCCATTGCCGCGATGGGCATGACCTGGACCGTACAGGCCGCCGAGACCATCAAGGTCGGGATTCTGCATTCGTTGTCCGGCACCATGGCGATCTCCGAAACGTCGCTCAAGGACATGGCGTTGATGACCATCGACGAGATCAACGCCAAGGGCGGGGTGAACGGCAAGATGCTCGAACCGGTGGTGGTCGACCCGGCGTCGAACTGGCCGCTGTTCGCGGAAAAGGGCCGGCAGTTGCTGACTCAGGACAAGGTCGCGGTGGTGTTCGGTTGCTGGACCTCGGTGTCGCGCAAATCGGTGCTGCCGGTGTTCGAAGAACTCAACGGCCTGCTGTTCTACCCGGTGCAGTACGAAGGTGAAGAGATGTCGCCGAACGTGTTCTACACCGGCGCCGCGCCAAACCAGCAAGCGATCCCGGCGGTTGAATACCTGATGAGCGAAGAAGGCGGCAGCGCCAAGCGCTACTTCCTCCTGGGCACCGACTACGTGTACCCGCGCACCACCAACAAGATCCTGCGCTCATTCCTGCACTCCAAAGGCGTCGCGGATAAGGACATCGAAGAGGTCTACACCCCGTTTGGCCACAGCGACTATCAAACCATCGTAGCCAACATCAAAAAATTCTCGGCCGGCGGCAAGACCGCTGTGATTTCGACCGTGAATGGCGACTCCAACGTGCCGTTCTACAAAGAGCTGGCCAACCAGGGCCTGAAGGCGACCGACGTACCGGTGGTGGCGTTCTCGGTGGGCGAAGAAGAACTGCGCGGCATCGATACCAAACCGCTGGTGGGCAACCTCGCGGCGTGGAACTACTTCGAGTCCGTGGATAACCCGGCGAACAAGAAATTCGTCGCCGACTGGAAAGCCTACGCGAAGAAACACAACCTGCCGGGCGCCGACAAAGCGGTGACCAACGACCCGATGGAAGCCACTTACGTCGGCATCCACATGTGGGCGCAGGCGGCGGAAAAAGCCAAATCGACCGACGTCGACAAGGTCCGCGAAGCCCTCGGCGGCCAGACTTTCGCCGCGCCATCCGGCTACACCCTGACCATGGACAAGACCAATCACCACCTGCACAAACCGGTGATGATCGGCGAGATCCAGAGCGACGGTCAGTTCAACGTGGTGTGGCAGACCGAGGGGCCGATTCGGGCGCAGCCTTGGAGCCCGTTCATTCCGGGTAACGACAAGAAGCCGGAGTATGCGGTGAAGAGCAACTGAGTTAACCCGCTCAACCTGATCGTTCCCACGCTCTGCGTGGGAATGCCTCAATGGACGCTCTGCGTCCGCTTTTGGGACGCGGAGCGTCCCGGGCTGCATTCCCACGCGGAGCGTGGGAACGATCACTACGCAAGGCCATTTCATATGCCCACTGCCCTTTACCGATTGATCCTGGCCCTCGCACTTTTGCTGCCGATAGCCGCCCACGCCAGCGACGCCGAAGACTTCGTCGCCGCCAACCCCACGCAACAAGCCAAATTGCTGGAAGCCTGGGCCGCGCAGCCCGATCCGGCCCGTGTCGAACTGATCAACGCCCTGCAACAAGGCGAACTGACCGTCGACGGCCAACCCAAAACCCTGCGCCTGAACAATCGCCTGCGGGGTCTGATCGACACCGCACTGGCCAGCCACCAATTGCTCGCCGCCGACGCCAAAACCCGTCTGACCGCCGCGCAGCAATTGCAGAAAAGCGCCAAACCGGCGCAGCTGAAATTCCTCGACCAGCAACTGGCTGGCGAACAAGACGAAAACGTCCACGCCGCCCTGAGCCTGGCGCTGGCCAATCTGCAACTGGTCGACACCGACCCGGCGGTGCGCCTCGCGGCCGTGCGCCTGCTTGGTGAAACCGGCGACCCGCTGGCCCGCACCCGCCTCGAAGGCTTGCTCGAACCCGGCGTCGAGACCGATGCCAATGTGCGCACCGCCGCCGAAACCAGCCTGGCCCAGGTCAAGCGCAAACTGCTGGTCGGCGAACTGCTCGGACAGGCCTTCAGCGGCATGTCCCTCGGTTCGATTCTGTTGCTCGCGGCGCTGGGGCTGGCGATCACCTTCGGCCTGCTCGGCGTGATCAACATGGCCCACGGCGAGATGCTGATGCTCGGTGCCTACTCGACCTACGTCGTGCAGTTGATGTTCCAGCGCTACGCGCCGAATGCCATCGAGTTCTATCCGCTGATCGCGCTGCCGGTGGCGTTCTTCGTCACCGCTGCCATCGGCATGGCTCTGGAGCGCACGGTGATCCGTCACCTCTACGGCCGCCCACTGGAGACCCTGCTCGCCACCTGGGGCATCAGCCTGATGCTGATTCAGCTGGTGCGTCTGGTGTTCGGTGCGCAGAACGTTGAAGTGGCGAACCCGGCGTGGCTGTCCGGCGGGATTCAGGTGTTGCCGAATCTGGTGCTGCCGTACAACCGCATCGTGATCATCGCCTTTGCGTTGTTCGTAGTGGTGCTGACCTGGCTGCTGCTGAACAAGACCCGCCTGGGTCTGAACGTGCGCGCCGTCACCCAGAACCGCAACATGGCCGCCTGCTGCGGCGTGCCCACCGGGCGCGTCGACATGCTCGCCTTCGGCCTCGGCTCGGGCATCGCCGGGCTCGGTGGCGTGGCCCTGAGCCAGATTGGCAACGTCGGCCCTGACCTCGGCCAGAGCTACATCATCGACTCGTTCCTGGTGGTGGTGCTCGGCGGTGTCGGCCAACTGGCCGGCAGCGTGTTCGCCGCATTTGGCCTGGGCATCGCCAACAAGATTCTCGAACCGCAGATCGGTGCGGTGCTCGGCAAGATCCTGATCCTCGCGCTGATCATTCTGTTCATCCAGAAACGTCCGCAAGGCCTCTTCGCACTGAAAGGACGGGTGATCGACTGATGAACCAGCCTCTACTAGTCACGGCCACACAAAAGGCCGGCCCGAAAGTCACCCTCGCTGTCGGCGTGGTGGTTCTCGCGTTGCTGATCGCCCTGCCGCTGCTGTCGCTGTTGCCGGCGGACAGTGCGCTGCACGTTTCGGCCTACACCCTGACGCTGGTCGGCAAGATTCTCTGCTACGCCATCGTCGCCCTGGCGCTGGATCTGGTCTGGGGTTACGCAGGTCTGCTGTCGCTGGGTCACGGCCTGTTCTTCGCCCTCGGCGGTTATGCAATGGGCATGTACCTGATGCGTCAGGCCGCCGGTGATGGCTTGCCGGCGTTCATGACCTTCCTGTCGTGGACCGAATTGCCGTGGTACTGGAGCGGCACCGGCAACTTCCTTTGGGCGATGTGCCTGGTTGTGTTGGCCCCGGGGTTGCTGGCGCTGGTGTTCGGTTTCTTCGCCTTCCGTTCGCGGATCAAGGGCGTGTATTTCTCGATCATGACCCAGGCCCTGACCTTCGCCGGGATGTTGCTGTTTTTCCGCAACGAGACCGGCTTCGGCGGCAACAACGGCTTCACCAATTTCCGCACGATCCTCGGTTTCGGCATCACCGAACCCGGCACTCGTGCGGTGCTGTTTCTGGCGACGGTGCTGTTGCTGGTGGCGAGCCTGTTCATCGGCTGGCGCCTGGCCCGCAGCAAGTTCGGCCGGGTGCTGACCGCGCTGCGTGATGCGGAAAATCGCCTGATGTTCTGCGGCTACGACCCGCGCGGTTTCAAGCTGTTCGTCTGGGTCTTGAGCGCGGTGTTGTGTGGTCTGGCCGGTGCGTTGTACGTGCCGCAAGTGGGGATCATCAACCCGAGCGAAATGTCGCCGACCAACTCGATCGAAGCCGCCGTGTGGGTGGCCCTTGGCGGGCGCGGCACCCTGATCGGCCCGCTGCTCGGGGCCGGCGTGGTCAACGGCATGAAGAGCTGGTTCACCGTGGCCTTCCCCGAATACTGGCTGTTCTTCCTCGGCGCGCTGTTCATCGTCGTGACGTTGTACCTGCCCAAAGGCGTGATCGGTCTGCTGAAGAAACGAGGTGAATCATGAGAGTCACGGCGAGCGCTGAATTCATGCTGGAACCGGCCTTTTTCCCGGTGGAGCCGAACAAGGACGAAGGCACCAGCCGCGACTCGATCGGCCTCGGGCAACGCGTCGGTCCGGGCCTCGACACCCGTCACGGCACGATCCTGACCCTGGAAGACATCAGCGTCAGCTTCGACGGCTTCCGGGCGCTGAACAACCTGAACCTGTACATCGGCGTCGGCGAACTGCGCTGCATCATCGGCCCCAACGGCGCGGGCAAGACCACGCTGATGGACGTGATCACCGGCAAGACCCGGCCGAGCCACGGCAAGGCGTGGTTCGGCGAAACCCTCGACCTGACGCAGATGAGCGAAGTGCAGATCGCCCAGGCCGGCATCGGTCGCAAGTTCCAGAAACCGACGGTGTTCGAAGCGTTGAGCGTGTTCGAGAACCTGGAGCTCGCGCAGAAAACCGACAAGTCGGTGTGGGCCAGTCTGCGGGCGAAGTTGAGCGGCGAGCAGAAAGACCGGATCAGCGAAGTGCTCGACACGATTCGCCTGACCACTTCGGTCAATCGCCCCGCCGGGCTGCTGTCTCATGGGCAGAAGCAGTTTCTGGAAATCGGCATGTTGCTGATGCAGGACCCGCAATTGCTGCTGCTCGATGAACCGGTAGCGGGCATGACCGACGCCGAAACCGAGTTCACCGCCGAGCTGTTCAAGTCCCTCGCGGGCAAGCACTCGCTGATGGTGGTGGAACACGACATGGGTTTCGTCGGCTCGATTGCCGACCACGTCACCGTGTTGCATCAGGGCAGCGTGCTGGCCGAAGGATCACTGGAACAGGTGCAGGACAACGAGCGCGTGATCGAGGTTTACCTCGGCCGCTGAAGAGGAATCCGATCGTTCCCACGCTCCGCGTGGGAACGATCACCGGGGAGAGTTTGAACATGCTGCAAGTCGACAAGCTGCACCAGTACTACGGCGGTAGCCACATCCTGCGCGGCCTGAGCTTTGACGTGAAGGTCGGCGAAGTGACCTGCCTGCTCGGCCGTAACGGCGTGGGCAAGACCACGTTGCTCAAGTGCCTGATGGGCCTGTTGCCGGCCAAGGAAGGCGCGGTGAACTGGGAAGGCAAACCGATCACCACGTTCAAGCCGCATCAGCGGGTGCACGCCGGGATCGCCTACGTGCCGCAGGGACGGGAGATTTTCGGCCGGCTGACCGTGGAAGAAAACCTGCTGATGGGTCTGTCGCGTTTCCCCGGCAGCGAAGCCAAAGAGGTTCCGGCGTTCATCTACGAGCTGTTCCCGGTGCTGCTGCAAATGAAACAGCGGCGCGGCGGCGACTTGTCCGGTGGTCAGCAACAGCAGCTCGCCATCGGCCGCGCACTGGCCAGCCGTCCGCGTCTGCTGATCCTCGACGAACCCACCGAAGGCATCCAGCCGTCGGTGATCAAGGAAATCGGCGCAGTGATCAAGAAGCTCGCCGCCCGGGGCGACATGGCGATTCTGCTGGTGGAGCAGTTCTACGATTTCGCCGCCGAACTGGCCGATCAGTACCTGGTGATGTCCCGGGGCGAGATCGTGCAGCAGGGCCGTGGCGAAAATATGGAAGCCGAAGGTGTGCGCGGGCTGGTGACTATTTGAGGTTACGGTCTAATCTGTAGCGTCCTAACGATAATTAGAAAACATGAACTTACCTGTTGCGACTGCCCTGTTTACCCCGAGCTGGCACGCCGAGCTGGAGCTGGCCTACGCCCGCTTCGGCGATTGCACGCGGCCGACCCGACGCCGGCACCTCGGCCCGTTGCGGGTGCAAAAGCACCTGTACGCCGAAGGGCCCGAGGTCTGCCAGCACATCATCGTCCACCCGCCGGGCGGGATCGCCGGCGGTGACCGGCTGGACATCAGCGCCCGCGTCGAACAAGGCGCCTGGGCACAGATCACCAGCCCCGGCGCGGCCAAGTGGTATCGCGCGGCGGGCCCCGCTTATCAGTCGCTGGACCTGCATGTCGCTGATGGCGCGACACTGGAATGGCTGCCTCAGGAGACCATCGTCTACAGCGCCGCCCAGGCTGAACTCACGACCTCGATCGAGCTTGAAGGTGATGCGCGACTGTTTTACTGGGACGTGGTGGCCCTCGGGCGTCCGGCCAGTGGCGAGCGTTTCGACCTCGGGCACTTCCAGGCGCATCTGGATATTCGCCGTGATGGGCGGTTGTTGTGGCATGAGCGCCAGCGCATCGTCGGCGATGACGGCTTGCTTGATTCGCCGATTGGGCTGGATGGCAATCCGGTGTTTGCGACGTTGCTGGTCACCGGTGAGATTGATGCTGAACTGCTGGAGCGATGCCGCTCGCTGGGCCACGAGGTGCGCGGGGATCTGACGCAATTGCCCGGTCTGTTGGTCGCTCGTTGCCTGGCCGGTGAAGCGTTGCTTGCGCGAGCGTGGCTTATTGAATTGTGGCGATTGCTCAGGCCTGTGTTGCTCGGCCGTGAAGCTCAGCCGCCGAGAATCTGGAGTACTTGAGGGCCAGCCCCTCACCCCCCGCCCTCTCCCCGGAGGGAAGAGGGAGCCTGACCGAGCTGTCTGGAAAGAATTTTGCAGTCTCAAAAAAATTACTGACTGAACTGGCCACTGAAAACGACCGAGATCAGTCCCCTCTCCCTCCGGGAGAGGGCTAGGGTGAGGGGCGGTTCCAACTGACACCCCTCAAACCGAAAGAACCACACAAATCTGCCCAAATGGATTTCAAACGATGGACCTGACCCCACGCGAAAAAGACAAGCTGCTGATCTTCACCGCCGGCCTCGTGGCCGAGCGGCGACTGGCCCGTGGCGTGAAGCTCAACTACCCGGAAGCCATGGCCTACATCTCGGCAGCGCTGCTCGAAGGCGCTCGTGACGGCCAGACCGTGGCCGAACTGATGCACTACGGCACCACCCTGCTGACCCGCGATCAGGTGATGGAAGGCATCCCGGAAATGATCCCGGAGATCCAGGTCGAAGCGACGTTTCCCGACGGCACCAAACTGGTCACCGTCCACCAACCGATCGTCTGAGGCCGTGCCATGACCTACACCATCCGCGATGCCCTGCACGCTGACCTGCCGGCGATCCGTGACATCTACAACGACGCCGTGCTCAACACCACGGCGATCTGGAACGAGTCCGCCGTCGACCTCGGCAACCGTCAGGCCTGGTTCAGCGCCCGTCAGGCTCAGGGTTATCCGATCCTGGTGATCGTCGACGCCGACAACACCACCCTCGGCTACGCTTCGTTCGGTGACTGGCGGCCGTTCGACGGTTTCCGCCACACCGTCGAGCACTCGGTCTACGTGCGCAGCGACCAGCGCGGCAACGGCCTCGGCCCGCAACTGATGACCGCGCTGATCGAACGCGCGAAAACCTGCGACAAGCACGTCATGGTCGCCGCCATCGAAAGCGGCAACGCCGCGTCGATTCGCCTGCACGAGCGCGCCGGTTTCATCACCACCGGGCAGATGCCGCAAGTCGGCACCAAGTTCGGCCGCTGGCTCGACCTGACCTTCATGCAACTGACCCTCAATCCTGGCGCGGAGCCGCCGCCCGCCCACAAGGAGTGACACCGATGAACCCCGCCCAACTGCGACGCGTCAATGCTGAAAGTTTTGCGCACTATCGTCAGGGTCTGATCGACCTGCTGCTCGACGCCGTGGGTTATGGCGCCAGCGTCGGTTTCATGGCCAATCTCGATGCCACACAGGCCCGCGCTTATTTCGACGATGTGCAGGACAACCTGAACAAGGGCAGCGTCTTGCTGTGGGTGGTGGTCAAGGACGAACAGGTGCAGGCCAGCGTCCAGTTGAGCCTGTGCCAGAAGGCCAACGGCCTGAACCGCGCCGAGGTGCAGAAACTGCTGGTGCGCGAACACGCCCGGCGGCGCGGCCTCGGTCAGCAGTTGATGCAAGCGCTGGAACAGACCGCGCGTCAGTACAAGCGCGGCATGCTTTACCTCGACACCGAGGCCGGCTCCCCGGCTGAAGATTTCTACAAGGCCCTGGGTTACACCCGCGCCGGGGAAATTCCCGATTACGCCTGCGACCCGAACGGTACCTATCGCCCGACGGCCCTCTATTACAAAGTCCTGCAAGGAGCGAATTGATGATTCCCGGCGAATACAAAATCCAGCCCGGCGACATCGAACTCAACGTCGGTCGTCGCACTGTCAGCCTGAAAGTGGCGAACAGCGGCGACCGGCCGATCCAGGTCGGCTCGCACTACCATTTTTTCGAAACCAACGACGCCCTGACCTTCGACCGCGCGGCCAGCCGTGGCATGCGCCTGAACATCCCGGCGGGCACGGCCGTGCGCTTCGAACCGGGCCAGAGCCGCGAGGTGGAACTGGTGGATTACGCCGGGCACCGGCGGGTGTTCGGGTTTGCCGGGCGGGTCATGGGTGACCTCTGAAATTTGCGGTGTCTCCATCGCGAGCAGGCTCGCTCCCACATTAAACCGAGTTCCTCCAGCTGGAATCCGATCCCCTGTGGGAGCGAGCCTGCTCGCGAAAGTGAGCGCAGCGAACGATCTCAAAACCAATTGAATTCCAAGGCGAACACATGAAGATCTCGCGTCAAGCCTACGCCGACATGTTCGGCCCCACCGTCGGCGACAAGGTGCGCCTGGCCGACACCGAGCTGTGGATCGAGGTCGAACAGGACTTCACCACCTACGGCGAAGAAGTGAAATTCGGCGGCGGCAAAGTGATCCGCGACGGCCAGGGTCAGAGCCAGTTGCTGGCCGCTGAAGTGGTCGACACCGTCATCACCAACGCCCTGATCATCGACCACTGGGGCATCGTCAAAGCCGACGTCGGCCTCAAGGACGGGCGCATCGCCGCCATCGGCAAGGCCGGCAACCCCGACGTGCAGCCCGGCGTGACCATCGCCATCGGCGCCAGCAGCGAAGTGATCGCCGGCGAAGGCATGATCCTCACCGCCGGCGGCATCGACACGCACATCCACTTCATCTGCCCGCAACAGATCGAAGAAGCACTGATGAGCGGCGTCACCACCATGATCGGCGGCGGCACCGGGCCGGCCACCGGCACCAATGCAACGACCTGCACTTCGGGGCCGTGGCACCTGGCGCGAATGCTTCAGGCAGCGGATGCGTTCCCGATGAACATCGGCCTCACCGGCAAGGGCAACGCCAGCCTGCCGGAGCCGTTGATCGAACAGGTCAAGGGCGGCGCCATTGGCCTCAAGCTGCATGAAGACTGGGGCACCACCCCGGCGAGCATCGACAACTGTCTGAGCGTCGCCGACCAGTACGACGTGCAAGTGGCGATCCACACCGACACCCTCAACGAGTCCGGTTTCGTCGAAACCACCCTCGGCGCGTTCAAGGGCCGGACCATCCACACCTATCACACCGAAGGTGCCGGTGGCGGCCATGCGCCGGACATCATCAAGGCCTGCGGTTTCGCCAACGTGCTGCCGAGTTCGACCAACCCGACCCGGCCATTCACCCGTAACACCATCGACGAACACCTCGACATGCTGATGGTCTGCCACCACCTCGACCCGAGCATTGCCGAAGACGTGGCGTTCGCCGAAAGCCGCATCCGCCGCGAAACGATTGCCGCCGAAGACATCCTCCACGACCTCGGTGCGTTCTCGATGATCAGCTCCGACAGCCAGGCCATGGGCCGCGTCGGCGAAGTCATCACACGCACCTGGCAGACTGCCGACAAGATGAAAAAGCAGCGCGGCCCGCTGCCTCAGGACGGCGAAGGCAACGACAACTTCCGCGCCAAACGCTACATCGCCAAGTACACGATCAACCCGGCGATCACCCACGGCATCAGCCATGAAGTGGGTTCGGTGGAAGTTGGCAAGTGGGCCGATCTGGTGCTGTGGCGCCCGGCATTCTTCGGCGTGAAACCGACGCTGATCCTCAAGGGCGGCGCCATCGCCGCCAGCCTGATGGGCGACGCCAACGCGTCGATCCCGACCCCGCAACCGGTGCACTACCGCCCGATGTTCGCCAGCTACGGCGGCTCGCTGCACGCCACCAGCCTGACCTTCATCAGTCAGGCAGCGCAGGAGTCCGGATTGCCCGAAGCGTTGGGCCTGAAGAAGAAAATCGCCGTGGTCAAAGGTTGCCGCGACGTGCAGAAAACCGACTTGATCCACAACGACTACCTGCCGAACATCGACGTCGACCCGCAGACCTATCAGGTCAAGGCCGACGGCGTGTTGCTCTGGTGTGAACCGGCCGAAACCCTGCCGATGGCGCAACGTTACTTTCTGTTCTGAGTCAGCGCCCCGGTCGTCGAGGCTTTCGATGACCGGGACTGCCGACACTTCAGCGGGTTGAAGTGTCCATCGAATAACGTGAAGAGCCAGGCTGCTCCTCGTCGAGAGTGACCGTCAGCGGTTCGCCTGTTTCCAGGTGCGACAGGGCAATCAGTTGCTGGTTGCGCTCGATACCGCGCTCGATCTCGAGCATCTGCACCGCCTCCTGATACGCCGTGCTGGTCACGTCTTCATATTCATCCTCGAGTCGTTGCAGCTTTTCATCCGCACTGCGCTTGAGTGCGCCGAGTTCGTCCGGGTACTTCTCGGTCAGGTACTGCACCCAGTATTCGCGACTGATCAGCTCTTCATAGAACCGCTCGCTTTTTTCCGCCGTCACGACGGCGTCACGCGCCGTCGCCAGCTCCTCGCCCCTGATGGGTCGGGCAAATCGCATGTGCCTTGGCTGCCCGGGCAGTTGCAGGCCGTCCTCCCAACCTGAAGTCAGACCGATTCGATATTGCAATCGAACTTCCGCAGGATCGGCATGACGTCCCATGTTGCGGGCAGCAAGTTTTTCCACCTCGCCCAGGCGGAACAGCTGCCGCGACAAGTCGAGCAAGGCGCGCCCCTTCGCCAAGAGGCCGGGTTGCAAATGTCGCAAGGCGTTGTACTCGAACACCTTGACCTCGATTTCACTGAACGCCAGGGTGCGGCCATCGACGCATGTCGTGTGCGTGGTCGCCATGGAAAACAGTGTGTCGCGCAGCTCCTGACTGCCATCGGCCGCTTCGACGATTTCCCAGATGCGTCGTGTCAGATCGGCGCGAAACACCCGGAACTCCTCTGTATGCGGCATCTGCGAAAGCAGATGGAAGAAGGCGGCGTTGTCGGGCTCGGCGGCCAACCGCTGCCACATCGCCCGACAGCGAGCGGCATCCTCATGAGGAATGTTTTCAATCCAGGGTGTGGCCTGGAGTTCAAGCACGCTTTCAGCAAGTGTCGGAACCACTTCATCCGGTTCTGCATCACTCTCGAAGCCCGCGCCATCACCGTCACTTTCGGTCGTACTGTCCATGTCATCGATCATCCGGTCGATGTCGGCATACGTCAGGCCCAGCACGTCGCCACGCCCATGGGTATCGGCGTAATCACGCAGCTGGATCAGACTTTGTTGCGACATTTCGTAGTTCTCCGACAGATTGCTGCCGGCTAGCAAACCGGCATGGTCGCTGTCGTACAACTCGACGGGAATCGACGAGATTTCATTGTTGCTCAGATCGATCGCTTGCAATCGGGGAGCTTGCAGCACCCCTTCCGGCCATGCCGTGAGCAGGTTGTCACGCAGGTTCAGCCGCTCCAGTCGCTCCAGTCGGGCGACGCTGAACGTGCGCAGGCCGTTGTGGCTCAGGTCCAGCCGCTGCAGCTGCGGCAGGCCCGCCAGCGTTTGATCCAGCGCTGCGGAATCCACAAGCCCGGTGAATGACAGCTCCAGTCGCTCAATTTGCAGCATGTGCCCCACTGGCTCGGGAATTGCCAGCAAGTGATTGCCGCCGATGTTGAGCCTTCGCACCTGCGTGAAGGCCCTGAGAAAGTCATTGGAGCCATCGGTGGTGAGCTTCACTCCCGCAAGATTCAGGGTCCGCACCGCCGCGAACGTTGCGTCCAGTGCGGGCAGGTTGCCCACCTGCAGGCCGTCGAGATTCAGCTCTCGGTCAACCACGCCATTCCAGTCGACCGTGCCCTCACGCCAGCATTCGATGATCCGCTGTGCGGCGAGCTGACGAGTGCGCGATGACACGACCCAATCCATGCCCCGGGTTTCATGGGTGAACAACCAATCGTTCAGACGTCGCGTCAGCGACTCGAATGTCTGCTCCCAAGCGTCGATTCGTGCACCGATCTCAACTTCGGTCAGCCCCGCGCCTCGCAGCCGTTCAATCGCCAGCTGCGCCTGAGCGCTGTCGTACCGCGAGCGCAGGCGCTGGATACGGGCAACCCACCCGGCCGGACCTTCGCCTGTCGACAGCGGCGGCAGCGGCAACAAACGTCGAGCGATCACCGAGCCACTTTCGACAGGCGGCGTGCGATGGCGCGGTTCTTCCAGCGCAAAGCGCTGCAACGATCCTGGCAGCAGGCCTCTGGCCTGTTCGATGCGCTGACGTGCGATGACCAGCAACAGGTTGGCCTGCTCGGTCAGCGGTGTTCCGACCAGGCTGGTATCGAGCAACAACGCGTCACGCGCCAGCAACGCCTCCGGCAGCGAGGTCAACTGACTGTTGCTGAGATCCAGCCAGGTCAGCTCCGGCAGAAGCTCTGCCCCCACCGGCCATTCGCGCAGGGCCGTCGCGCTGAGATCCAGCGCCATCAGGCGATTCATCCCGCGCACGTCGATACTGCTCAGCGGATTGTCGTGCAGGTTCAGGGTTTCGAGTGCCGGCAGGGTATCTGCATCCAACGGCAATTCACTCAAGCCACAATGGCTCAGATCGAGGGTATCGACCCCGCGAAAGGTGCTGATGAAACCACACAACTGCTCGACCGGTGCCTGCAATCCGGCCAGATGCAGACTTCTGACGTGGGTGAATCCTTCTGCCGAAAGCGTCGGCAGACTGTCCACCGGCGAGCCGAGAATATCCAGCACCGACGCATCGTTGGGCAAGCTGACGTACAGGTTGAAAAATATACTTTCGGTCCGCGCGCCGTAACGCTGGAACAATCCGCTGCGCCAACTGGCCTTCAGCGCATCGGCGACCGCCAACCGCGCGGTCCCGCCATTTTGAAGCGTCGGTTCGGCGCCGAACCACCCGTCCAGACGGTTGAGTTCACTGAACTGTTCACTCAAGGTTTCGATCGCCGCAAAGCGGCTGCCGACGTCAGCCCATTGCGCCTTGAAACCCGTACTCAAGACATCGAACAGGCTCGGCTCCATGCCGACAAAACGCTTGAGTTCGCCGCGGCAATAATCCGCGACCATTTCGTCCAGATCGAGCAGATGCCGGGGCTGGTTGCGGACAAATTCGTAGATCGGTTTGAACACCCGACGCGGGAACCTCGACCAGTCCAGTGACAGGCCGGACAACAGCCGCTGATGGCCCTCATAGATTTCCATCGGCAGGGTGTTGATTGCCGTTGATCGCAGGTTCAGGCGCTCCAGCCGTGGCAAATCCAGAACACCGTGTGGCCATTGGTGCATATGCGGACTGCCGATTTCCAGCCTGCGCAGTTGGCGCAGGCCGCCGACCTCAAGCGTCATGGGTACGACCGGGCTCATGCCGCTGGCGGTACAGTGCAGCTCCAGTTCTTCAAGTCGGGTCAACTCGCGAAGACGCGTCGCCACCTGGCCGGTAATCGGTGTCGAGAGCTTCAGACGGGTCATGTGACGCAGGGTTTTCAAGGTCGCGAGCACTTTGTCGAATTCCGCAACGCGCGCGGTCAGTGCCAGTTTCTCGACATTGGGAAACGCCGCAAGCGTGTCGCCCACGACCGGAACGCGCAACGTCAGTTCGCGAACATGGGAGAAGTCCGCCGCGAATGACGGCAGCGGCGCGTCACTGATCAGCGTCAGGCGGGCCGCTCGCGGATCGTGTTCGACCAACGGTGCATTGCGCCAACAGTCCTTGATGTTTTGCACCACGCTGACGAACTCGTCGCGGGCACTGCGCAGGCGCAGGTTCTGCGACATCATCCACTGATCGAGTGCTGTTTCCAGTTCCCGCCACTCGCTCAACCGGTTATTGAGCAGATGAAAGATCTGTTGGTCGGTCTTGCCCAGCCGCCATTGCTCGAGAATGAAGCCGCGAGCCTGAACATCGGTCAGCCCCGGGTAGACGCTCTGGACATGACCGGTCAATGCCGGGTTCGGCCCCGGTCCATCGCCGCTGGCGGGATAACCGAGCAGTTTGGGGGCAATGCGTTGCGGCGGTTTGAACCATGGTTTTTCTGCCGCGCCCGCACGCAGAATCCAGGCCGACTGACTGCGCTCGGCGAGCGCTCGTTCAATGATCGCGTTTTGCAACTCGATGCTCTGCCCGACACTCGGAAAACCCAACGCATGACGTGCCGGATCGGGCAAGGCATGCATCAACGAGCTGAAAAAGTTATCACCCGTGTGGGGAATACTATTGAGCGGCTCACCACGCTCATTGTCGGCTTGAAAGGCATCTCCATGCTTGACCAGATACTTGTGCGCAGAGGCCGTTTCGCTGCCGATGGCATCCAGCATCGGCCCGCTGATGCTGCCCTCGCGGATTTCCAGACGCACGTCATCGGACCATCCCGGTAGCCGACCCAATGTCTGCAACGCGAGATGACGACTGTCGGGCGAGGCCATGGTTTCACTGCGCAACCCGGCCAGAGCCCGGGTCAGGCGTCCCTGCTGGCGATACCAGCGACCGAGTTCCTGCAAATGCGACGGGACCTTAGCGGCGCTGTCCAGTCGCGCCAGCTCTTCGGCATCGGCCTGTCCCAATGCAGCCGTTGCCTCTCGCCCGGTCAACCCGGGGACGACTCGTTGCAGCTTTACCGCCCGAGGGTCGACTGGATCGTTTGCCTTGAGAAGACGGTCGAACAACGCGGGCTGGTGCGCGCGGGCGTAGTCGGCAATCTGTCTGGAAAACTCCTGTGCCCTCGATGCGCGAACCCGTGCAGGCTCGCCACCCAGCAGACGCACCGTCTCTGCCTCATCCAGTGCCGCGAGTATCCGGGCCGGTAGCTCACCGTTCAGCACCTCGGCCCGGCTGATGCGAATCGGCGCCTTGCCGCCGCGTTTCGTCCCGTAACCGATTGCCCGCCCCGAGAAGTCCGGGCTGTCGAAGATCTGCAGCCTGCGCCCGAACGGCCAGCGCGGCATGTCGGGAAGCAGCGGCAACAGATGCATGAGTCGACTGTCGACTGCCTGAGTGCCGGCTGCCTGTTCGACGATCAATCCGGCATCGCGCTCGGCGTTGAACAGTTGCATGGCATCCGCCAGTTCCGGCGGCGGCAAGGCGTTGTCCAGGTGCATCTTGCGCAAGGCGTTGTCGCTGACACCCGCCACATCGGCCATCGTCAATAATTGCTCGTCAGCAAACGGGTCAGTGCGGTGGCCGATACGCCGCAACAGCGTCAACCGGTCCCAGTCCTGCGGTCGTTCCAGAGTATGCCGCCATGCGCCGGCGCCGTTGTGCGTCAAGGGCGGCTGATAGGCCTGCGGATCGCTCGGATGCTGGATGCGCCAGGCTTTGAGCGACTCGTCGTAAGTCTGCTGATAAGTCTTGCCATCGAGGCGTATGCAGGTTTTTTCTCCCGACTCGTACTGCCCCAGCGCATTCGGTACAGCATTCTCGTCCAGTGTGACCGGACTCTCGTAGCCACTCAGATCAGGCTTCCACAAGCGAGTCGTGCCGTCCGGCATTTCCACCGGGTGCAGGTGCTCGATGACCGGTGTCGATCGGGCGGCGGTCAGCCGGGCGAGCCCTTTGCCGGCGCCCGCCATCAAGGCAATCAACGCCAGATTCTGCGCGACATCGATCAGATGCGCCTTGGCGGCCTTGCGATCACCCTCGCTCCACTCGATGGCGCCTTCAAGGGTTTCTTCGAGCAGTTGCCCGGCCATCACCACCATCATCACTTCGCCCAATACCGGCACGAACATCGAGACGCCCATCAGCACCAGCATGCCGATGTTCAACAATGTGGCGAGCTTCTCCGAGCGCACTTTGGCGTCGACATCCGCCGTGGGCACGGCATGGCTACGGGCATCGGCGATCAAACGGTCACGATGCTGCTCGAACTGGTAATTCCACAGGTCGATGTTGTCCGACCAGATCCCGCCGCCCTTGCGCGACAGGTCAACCGGGTTCAGATACGGATCTGCGTTGGGCACCTGTTCGACCGGCGGCGCAGGCGGTAACTCGTGAATGCCGATCAGTGCCGCGTTGATCGGATTGAGTGCCTTGAAAAACTCATTGAGCAGCGGCTCGTAAGGAGCGAGTTTTTGCGAAAACGTGCGGTTCGGCGTGTCGTCGGTGAACTGGCCGAAGTAGCGCGGTCGGTCGGCATACGCGACGAACTGGCTGAAAAACCGCTGGTAGCTATTGGGGTCTGCAGGATGAGCCTGAGTCGCATCGGGAGCGGTGAACCGCTGCTTGAACATCGTCGCGATTTCCCGCCCCTTGTAGCGTTTGAGCGGGTGGTAGGGATCACCCGGGATGTACAGGATCGCGTCGTCGCTGTAGCGATACTTCTCGCAGATCGTGAACATTACACAGCCGGTCATGCGCCGGCCCATCAGGCCCAGATCACGGAACCAGATCTGCCGCTGGCCCTGACGCGGTGCCAGTTCGCCGTTGAGGATCGAACGAATCGAGGCGTAATCCTCACGGCCGATATCACCCTTGACTAACGCCAGTTCCGCAGCTGCACGCAATGCGGTTTTATGGGCGTCGATGAATTTGTCGCGCAGCACGTGCTCGGCCACCGCGTCTTTGGGGCGCAGGAAATCCTTGAGGTAAGCCTGGTATTTCTCCCCGATGTCCAGCGAGCGGCACAGGCCGGTGAATTGCTCGACGGTCAGGTGCGTGTTCAACGGCGCAAGCGTGCCGGGTTTCGAGGTTTCACTGCGAAATCCCGATGTTTCATGAAAAGCCCCACTTTTACACTCGCGGGCTTCGAAGTTGTGCAGCGCCGCTTGCAGCAAGGGCAGCTTCAGGACTTCGAAGAAATCGATATCGATGGAAAAAATCCCGATCTCCACCGGTTTGTTCAGCACCAGCCAGGTCTTGCTGACGTCCAGCGTCACGTTGAAGCGGTCCTTGAGGGCCTTGGTCAGCAACGGCGCGGCGAAGCTGTCGATGTCCTGAAAGTTTGACATGGCCTTGTCCAGACGGGTCTGGGCGGCGAGGCTGGCGGTCACGGCATCGCCCACCGCCTTGCGTTGATCGCGCGATGCGCGCCTGTACCAGTCAGGTTTGGCGGGATCGACACTGTTCACCCCTTCCCGCTGCCGAGCCGAGGCGTTGATCAGCCAGTCCGGGCTGGCCTTCTGAAGGAAATCGGCGTGCAGACTTTGCGTCGCGCGCGGAACTGGCGGGAGGGGGGCGTTATCGGGTGATGATCGGGTGACAGGGATTCCGGGCATAGTTTCACTCCTTGAAATGGAGCGAAAGCAGACCATGCCAAGCCTCTGTGGCTGCGGTAGATATGTATCGTGGCACGGCAAGTTGTCAGCGAAAATTTCAGCTCCAAGCGGCGCTTTCATTCCCGTGCAAAGGGGCTAATATTCGAACGCCCCGCCTTGAATTTCCAGGAACCCGGACATGCGTTTATCCGAATTCATCCGGCAACACGCGGATCACATCGTCGAGGAGTGGGAACAGTTCGCCAGGACCATCACTCCGGCGGCCGACACCATGGATCGGGCAGCGTTGCGTGATCATGCCCGGGCGATCCTGCTGGCCGCCGCGCGCGACATGGACACCGCACAGACCGCCAGCGAGCAAATCGCCAAGGCCAAGGGCGAAGGCCCGGAGAAAACCCCAAGCCTGGACGAGGCCGGCGCCAGCCATGGCGAGTTGCGGCATACCGTCGGGTTTGATCTGGTGCAGATGACATCGGAATTCCGCCATCTGCGGGCCTGTGTGATTCGCCTTTGGGTCAACAGTCTGGAATCCCCGGACATGGCGTATTTTCAGGACATGATCCGCTTCAACGAAGCCATCGACGAAGCCCTGGCCGAATCGACGGCCGCCTACGCCGAGCAGGTGAACCGCTCGCGGGACATTTTCCTCGCGATCCTCGGTCACGACCTGCGCGCGCCGCTGCAAGCGGTCAGCATGTCCACCGAATTGCTGATGCGCAAAACAGCGCTTGAAGGCGATGCGCTGACCTGTGCGCTGAACATCAAGCAAGGCGCGCGGCACATGGCGGCGATGGTCAGCGACCTGCTGGAACTGGTGCGCAGCCGCCTGGGCAGAAGCCTGCCGATCGAACCGGCACCGATGGACCTGGCCGACGCGGCGCGAGCGGCGATCGCCGAAGCCTGCGCCGGCAATCCGGAATGT
Source organism: Pseudomonas sp. B21-021 (assembly GCF_024749205.1). Taxonomy (NCBI): domain Bacteria; kingdom Pseudomonadati; phylum Pseudomonadota; class Gammaproteobacteria; order Pseudomonadales; family Pseudomonadaceae; genus Pseudomonas; species Pseudomonas sp. B21-021. The sequence continues at coordinate 684,688 of NZ_CP087192.1, read as the reverse complement.
GATCCAACACTGAAAACCGAGGGCGACACCCGCGGCGTCTGGGATGCCGGACGGATCGATCAATTGCTGCAAAATCTGATCGGCAATGCCTTGCAGCATGGTTCAGACCCGCGGGAAGTTCTGGTGACGCTGCGGGGCGATTCGGGAAGCGTTCACCTGAGCGTGCAAAACTACGGCAACCCCATCCCCGAAGAGGCCATCGGCACGATTTTCGATCCATTGGTGCGCAGTGCCGACGAAGAACTCGGCCAACCGTCGACCAGCCTCGGTCTGGGCCTGTTCATCGTCAAGGAAGTGGTGACCGCCCACGGCGGGGCGATCGAAGTCAGTTCAAGCGAAGCCGACGGAACGCTGTTCAGCGTGACGCTGCCCAGACAGGTTTGAAGCGCTACTCGACCACCAGCCGCGCCAGACGCTGACGGAGCATGCGGTTCTCGGCCCGCAGCTCCTGCACTTCTTCCAGCAGGTCCAGCGCCAGGGCGACGCCTTCCCATTCCAGGTCAAGGTCGCGCCGCAGCTTGGCGGCGCGTTTGGCCAGGGCCAGTTCGTAGTCGGTGAAGCGCCACTCCCTGGGCTGCGTGCCCTGAGGTTCGAGGATGCCGTGTTCGACGATTTCGATCACGTAGACGTCCGACAGGTCGGCCGCCTCACAGAATTCTGCCATGTCCAGTTGAACGATCAGGGGGCTGCTCATGATGGGCTACTCCGTCGTCAGTATCAGAAGTTCTCTCGCGGATTGAAGGCGGCCTTCTTCGCCAGTTCCTGCCACAGCGCCTTGACGTCATCGCCGTTGGCTTTCGGCATCACGGCCTTGAGCTGGACGAACAGATAACCGCGTTCGCCGGCCTTGTTCTGCAAGCCATGGCCCTTGGCGCGCATGCGCTGGCCGTTCTGGCTGCCGGCCGGGACCTTGAGGTTGATCTTGCCGGTCAGGGTCGGCACGGCCACTTCGGCGCCCAGCGCCAGCTCCCAGGGAGCGAGCGGCAAGGTGATGATCAGGTTTTCGCCTTCAACGTCGAATTTCGGGTGCGGCGCGAAACGGATGGTCAGGTACAGATCGCCATTGGCGCCGCCACCGATGCCCGGTGCGCCCTGGCCCTTGAGGCGAATGCGCTCGCCGTCGGTCACGCCCGCCGGGATCTTCACGTTCAGGCTCTTGCTGGTGTTGCTGACGTGCTGGCCTGAGCCGTTGTATTGCGGCACCTGGAAGCTGATCTTTTTCGATTCGTTCGAAAGCGTCTCTTCCAGAAAGATCGGCAGTTCCAGTTCCACGTCTTGCCCTCGCCGTCCGGCGCTGCGGGATTGCCGGCCAGCGCCGCCACCGAAACCGGGGCCGCGATTGCCGAAGATCGAACTGAAGAAGTCCGAGAAGTCACCGGTGTCGCCACCGCCGCCGCCAAAGCCGCCACGGCTCTGCCAACCCGGTGGACCCTGGAACGGCTGACCGTGCTGGCCGTAACGGCGCAGGTCATCGTATTCAGCGCGTTTGTCGGCACTTTTCAGCGCTTCATAGGCTTCCGAGGCGTCCTTGAACTTGGCCTCGGCGTCCTTTTCCTTGCTGACATCGGGGTGGTATTTGCGCGCCAGCTTGCGATAGGCAGCCTTGATTGCCTTGTCGTCAGCCGTCGGCTCCACGCCGAGTATCTTGTAATAGTCTTTGAAGTCCATCGAAGGAATCACCATCCGTTATCGATTTCGCGCCGATGCCAGCATGCGCCGATTCGCGCAAGGCTGGTTGACCGATCTCAAGGTTGTGACCGGGTGGCGCAGCAGAAGTTTATCGGCAGTGGACGGCGGTTCTTGCGACCGCCGGTATGTCTGCCGGCCCATGCCAGCAAGTTTGGGGCAAAGCGGCGAGTTTCAAGCAAGCTTAGACGTGAAATAGCAGATGACCGGCCTTCGAATCTGTCGCGCACTGACATACACTGCGCGGCCGTTTTTTTGACCGGAACCGAAAGACCATGAAAGACGCCTCTCCAGCCCGTGCCTGCGGCATCGACTTCGGCACGTCCAACTCCACCGTCGGCTGGCTGCGCCCCGGCGTGGAAACGATGATCGCGCTGGAAGACGACAAGATCACCCTGCCGTCGGTGGTCTTCTTCAACATCGAGGAGCGCCGCCCGGTTTACGGCCGTCTGGCGCTGCACGAGTACCTGGAAGGCTACGAAGGCCGGCTGATGCGCTCGCTCAAGAGCCTGCTCGGTTCCAAGCTGATCAAACACGACACCAGCGTCCTCGGCACCGCGATGCCGTTCAAGGACTTGCTCGGGCTGTTCATCGGCCAGCTCAAGAGCCGCGCCGAAGCGGCCGCCGGTCGTGAGTTCGAGCAGGTGGTGCTGGGCCGTCCGGTGTTCTTCGTCGACGACGATCCGCTGGCCGACCAGGAAGCCGAAGACACCCTGGTGGAAGTGGCGCGCAAGCTCGGCTTCAAGGACGTTTCGTTCCAGTACGAGCCGATTGCCGCGGCCTTCGACTACGAGTCGACCATCGAAAAGGAAGAGCTGGTACTGATCGTCGACATCGGCGGTGGTACGTCGGACTTCTCGCTGGTGCGCCTGTCGCCCGAGCGTCGCGGTGTGGATAACCGTCACGATGACATTCTCGCCACCGGCGGCGTGCACATCGGCGGGACCGACTTCGACAAACAGTTGAGCCTGCAAGGCCTGATGCCGCTGTTCGGCTACGGCAGCCGCATGAAGAGCGGTGCATTCATGCCGACCAGCCACCACATGAACCTGGCGACCTGGCACACCATCAACTCGGTGTACTCGCAGAAATCGACCCTGGCCCTGGGCAGCATGCGCTACGACATCGAAGACACCGGCGGCATCGACCGTCTGTTCAAGCTGATCGAGCAGCGCGCCGGGCACTGGCTGGCGATGGAAGTGGAAGAAACCAAGATCCAGCTGACCCACAACGACAGCCGTCATGTGCCGCTGGACCGCATCGAGTCGGGCCTGAGCGTGGAACTGACCCGGGCGCTGTTCGAGTCGGCCATCGAGTCGCAGCTCGAGCGCGTGCGCGGCAGCGTCACCCGGTTGCTGGCGGACGCCAATGTGGCGGTGGGTCAGGTTGATACGGTGTTCTTCACCGGTGGTTCGAGCGGTATTCCGGCACTGCGCAACAGCGTCTCGGCGATGCTGCCGAACGCGCGGCATGTTGAAGGGAATATCTTTGGCAGTATCGGTAGCGGTCTGGCGATCGAGGCCATGAAACGCTATGGCTCGGTGAACTGACACCGCACGAAGATCGTTCCCACGCTCTGCGTGGGAATGCAGCCCGGGACGCTCTGCGTCCCAAAGCGGACGCAGAGCGTCCATTGAGGCATTCCCACGCAGAGCGTGGGAACGATCAAGCCTGGATCAAACCATCCCGCCCAGCTTCAACTCACTCTTCAGATACGCGTAATAGATCGGCCCCGCCACCACCCCCGGCAGGCCGAACGCGGCCTCGAACACCAGCATTGCCAGCAGCAACTCCCAGGACTTGGCACTGATCTGCCCGCCGACGATGCGCGCGTTGAGAAAGTATTCCAGCTTGTGGATAAAGATCAGGTAGCCCAGCGCCGCAATCGCCACCCAGATCGACAGCGACAGACCGACGATGGTAATCAGCGTGTTCGACATCAGGTTGCCGATCACCGGCAGCAGACCGAGCAGGAAGGTCAGCACGATCAGGGTCTTGGTCAGCGGCAGCTTGATCCCGAACATCGGCAGGATCACCGCCAGGAAAATCCCGGTGAAGAAGGTGTTGAGCAGGGAAATCTTGATCTGCGCGAACACGATGTTGCGAAACGCCTGAACCAGCAGGTGCAGACGGTCGAACAGCGCGGCCGCCAGCGGCTTGCGCTTGGTGACGTCCGGCACGCGCTGCAAGGCGATGATCGCGCCCAGCACCATGCCGATCAGCAGCGTCACGAACATGTGCGCCGCGTCCTTGCCCACCAGTTGCAGGTCGGACAGGTGTTTGCTCGCCCATTCACCGATGGCCACACGGAACTCGGCGGCACTGGCCGGCAGGTAGCTGTCGAGAAACGGCGGCAGTTGCCCGCGCGCGCGGTCGACCACGCCCATGAATTTATCGAGGGAAGCCCCGGGGTTTTCCGCCTCGTGCAGCAGGAAACTGATGGCCCCGGCAAAGATCAGCGCCAGCACACTCACCACCAGCGTGCCCAGCAGCGCCACCGCCAGCCAGCGCGCGCGCCGGCCTTCGATCAGACGTTGCAGTTGCGGGGTGAGCATGTTGACCAGTTCGAACACCAGCAAGCCGGCCAGCAGACTGGGCAGCAAACGCAATGGCAACACCAGCAACAGACCGCCGAAAATGATGATGCAACTGACCCAGAACACTACATGACGCTCAGAAAACGTTGGCATACAGCCTCAAAACGAACGGCGTAAAAGGATTGGCAGTCTGCCAGCGATCCGGCGCCGAAGCGAGCGGATGCCCTGCCGCTCGCTGCGATCTGTCGATCTTATTTTTTCTTCAGACAATCACTCATGAACGTCTTGCGCGCATCACCCGTCAGCGCCTTGGTCTTGGCATCGGCATTACAGGTTTTCATCTTTTCCTGCTGCGGGGTCAGGGCCTTGGCGTCGTTGGCCGCCGGGGCTGCCTTGAGGCAGGTGCTCATGAAGGCTTTGCGCTCGTCGCCCTTGAGGCTCTTGGCCGTGGCGTCGGCGTTGCAGGTGGTCATCTTGTTCTGTTGCGCCGTGGCGGCGAAACCCTGGGAGCACAGCAGCAGACCGATCATCAACAAAGGGACACGCAGCATCTTCATGGAGTTTTCTCCTTGGCGCCGCCTCGATGGAGGTGGCCTCTGCTGGAGTGTAGTCAAAGCTTGTTACACCTTCCTAGCCTCAAGATGGCTGCGCCGATACTGCTCCGGGGTACATCCAGCCTGCCGGGCAAACATGGCGATGAAGGCCGAGCCGCTGCTGTAGCCGAGATCAAAAGCGATTTCCTGCACGCTGCGCGCAGACTCCAGCGCCTCGATCGCCGCAAGATAACGCAGCCGCTGACGCCATTCGCCGAAACTCATCCCCAGCTCCCGCACGAATTGCCGGGCCAGGGTGCGCTCGCTGACATGCACCTGCGCCGCCCAGTGCGCCAGCGGCTGGTTGTTGCCGGGCTCGGCCTGCAGGGTTTCGAGGATGGTCAGCAATCCGGGGCTGCTGGCGTAGGGCAGATAGCATTGGTGAACCGGCGCCTGGCGCAATTGATCCACCAACACTTGGGCCAGGCGCTGGTCGGCTTCGAACGCGGGAATCTTCACATCACGGGCGGCGAAGTCCTTGAGGATCGCTTTGAGAATATCGCTGATTGCCAGGGTGCAGGCCTGCGCCGGCAAATCGGAACAGACATCCGGCGCCAGACACACCGCCCGATAGTTGACCGGTTGATGGCTGTAGAAACTGGGCTCCACCTGCGGCGGCACCCACACCGCGTATTGCGGCGGCGACATGAAGCGGCTGCCGTCGACATCCATGTGCAGCACGCCGTGGGCCGCGTACTCCAGCGTGCCCCACGGATGGCGGTGCGGCGCGGCGTATTCATGGGCGTTGAAGTCGGCATAGCGGAAATACACCGCTGACGGCAGTTCGCTGAAATCCAGCAGATCGATGTGTTTACTGTTCATGCTGTCCGGAATCAGGGGCGGGTTGTCCGGTTCGCAGTATAGGCCTGCATCCAGACAGGGGATAATCACCGTTCATCAACGTACTGGTTTCTCCTCCCATGCAATACGCGTTTCCCCTGCTGGCGATTTTCATCTGGGCCGGCAACACCGTGATCAACAAGCTGGCCGTTGGCGCGATCTTCCCCGCCGAGATCGGCTTCTACCGCTGGCTGCTCGCCGGCCTGCTGTTCACGCCGTTCATGCTCAGGAAGGTAATCGCGCACTGGCCGCAGATCCGCCCGAACCTGGGCAAGATTTTCATCCTTGGCGTGCTGGGCATGGCGGTCTATCAGAGCCTGGCGTACTTCGCCGCGACCATGACCAGCGCCACCAACATGGGCATCATCCTGTCGCTGATGCCGTTGATGTCGCTGGCCATGGCGATCATCAGCCTCGGCCAGCGCCTGACCGCCGGTGCGCTGGTCGGTGCGGTGCTGTCATTCGCCGGTGTGCTGGTGGTGGTGTCGTCCGGCAGCCTCGGCGCACTGCTGCAACACGGGGTGAACCTGGGTGACGCGATGATGCTGGTCGCCACCCTCGCCTACGCGATCTACAGCACCCTGCTGAAAAAATGGCAACTGCGCCTGCCGCCGCTGGTGTTGCTGTATTTGCAGGTGCTGGTGGCGGTAGTGGTGCTGTTTCCGCTGTACGTCATGTCGCCGAAAACCGGCCTGACCCTGCAGAACATTCCGCTGGTGCTGTACGCGTGCCTGCTGGCCTCGATGCTCGCGCCGCTGGCCTGGATGCAGGCCGTACAGCGCCTGGGCCCGAGCCGGACCACGTTGTTCTTCAACCTGCTGCCGTTGATCACCGCGCTGATTGCAGCGGTGGTATTGAAGGAACAGCTGGCGATGTATCACCTGGTCGGTGGCTTGCTGACGCTGGGCGGGGTGATTCTTTCCGAGCGCTGGACGACGGTGCTCGGCCGCAAACTCAGCGTCGCCTGATCTGGCCTCTTCGCGAGCAAGCCCGCTCCCACATTTGGAATGCGTTCCCCTGTGGGAGCGGGCTTGCTCGCGAAGAACGATGACGCGGTCTGACTGCTAGACCCCGGCGGCTTTCAACCGCGCGGCATGCTCGACGAACAGCCGCACCGGGTCCGCGCCTTTGCCGACCAGTCCCAGCGACTGGTTGACGATGTCGAAGTGATCCATCGGGTAGTCATCGCCGATGACCGTGCCCAGGTGCGAGCTGTAGCGTCCGACCATGCCATCGCACTGCCCAGGCTCGCGCACAAAGGTCTTGGCAAACAACCGGCAACTGCGATTGGTGCCATCGAACAGGTTGCCACCACGATCGGTCTTGCCCGGCTGCAAGGTGCCGGACCACGAGTAATAACGCACGCCGTTGACCTCTTCCGGCCCGTGCCCGCCCCAGGTATCAGGCAGGCCCTGTGGATAACGCTGATTGAACAGCGCCACGCCTTCAGTGGTCAGGGAATGGTGCGAGGCATGGATATCCACCGGCAGTTTCGGCCCGTGGTAGCCGGTTTCCAGCAGCGCCATCAGCCAGCCGACAAAACGCAACAGCGCCTCGAGGATTCGGCCCTTGGCGCTGTCCGCCGGATAATGCTTCGCCAGATAGTCGGCCAGTTCCGAACCGTGATTGGGCCCGGCCACCGAGGTCACCGATGCCACCAGATCCGGACGCTTGGCCGCCGCATAACGCGCCGTCAGCGAGCCTTGGCTATGGCCGAACAGATTGACCTTGGCCGCACCGGTCTCGCGCAGGATTTCATCGATGCGCGTCAGCAACTGCTCGCCGCGCACTTCGGTGGAATTGAGCGGCGACACCTGCACCGCAATCACCGTCGCACCACCCCGGCGCAACGCTTTGATGATCCCGTACCAGTACGGGTACAGCACCAGACGGATGAAACCGAGCATTCCCGGCACCAGCACCAGTGGGTAACGTGTGGCCGAATCTTGCGACATGGGCAAACATCCTTGTGGTCGGTGAGTGGATGCAGGGCCTGCAAAACGCCCGCCAAGCATCCTCCTCGATGATGACAACTCCACGACCAGCCTACTTCAGCCCCACCACCCCCGCCACAATCAGTCCCACCGACAACAACTTCACCAGCGTCAGGCTCTCGCCCAGCAGCGCGAAACCGAGAAACACCGTGCCGAGCGAGCCGATGGCCGTCCAGATCGGATAGGCGATGCTCACCGGCAACTCGCGCATCGCCAGGGTCAGGAAATAGATCCCGCCCACCGCCGCAACCACGGTGATCAGCGACGGCCACAGCCGGGTGAAACCCTCGGCGTACTTCATGCCCATGGCGAAGGTGACCTCGAACCCGGCTGCGATCAGCAGAAACAGCCAGGCCACCTAGAACTCCCGGGCGAGGTCGAGCAAGCGCTGCTCGGCCTCGGCCACCGACACCGCGAAGGTGCGTTCGGCGGATTCCTCGCCCTCGGCCGCGACCACCGTGACGTCGTTGATGCCGATGAAGCCCAGCGCGGTGCGCAGCCATGGATCGGCGTGGTTCAGCGCCTCCAGCTCGCCACCCGGGCCGAAACCAAAACCGCCGCGACTGGTGACGATCAGCGCCTTCTTGCCGTGCAACAGCGGCGTGTACTGGGCGATGCCATTGTCCAGGGTATGGTCGAACGTCAGGCCCAACCGCACGATCTGATCGACCCAGGCCTTGAGGCCGCTGGGTACATTGAAGTTGTACATCGGCGTGGAAATCAGCAGCAGGTCGTGATCGAACAACTCGCCCACCAGTTGATCGCTGAGCGCCAGATCGGCCTGCATCGTCAGCGGCCGAGCCTCGGGCTCCGGGTAAAACGCCGCTGCGACAAACGCTTCATTCACTGCCGGAATCAACGCCCGCCCGACTTCACGGCGAGTGACCTGAGCCTGTGGATGACGGACTTGCCAGGCGCTGAGAAAACTTTCCGCCAGACGACGCGAATGGGAGCGTTCACCGCGTGGGCTGGCATGGATCGCAAGAATCTTGCTCATCTGAATCTCCTTGGGACTAGACTTGAGTGACTGTGTGGCGCCAGATTGCTGCCATTAAGTCGCCGCCTCAAATGAGCAAAAATCAGTCGGGATGAATTGATTTCATCCGTGGAGTTTTCATGTTCGCTGCCTTGCCCCTGACCGCCCTGCGCGCGTTCGAATCAGCCTCGCGCCTGTTGAGCTTCAAGGCGGCCGCCGAAGAACTGGCGGTGACGCCGACGGCGATTTCCCATCAGATCCGCTCGCTGGAGGACTGGCTCGGCGTGGCGCTGTTCGAACGCCTGCCGCGTCAGGTGCGCCTGACCGAGGGCGGCGAGCGGCTGTTTCGCAGCCTGCATGGGGCATTTCTGGAAGTGGCGCAAAGCGTTGATACCCTGCGCCCGCAACGCAGTGGCAGCAGCCTGACGCTGTCGACCACCGCCGCGTTCGCTGCGTTGTGGCTGGTGCCACGTCTGGGACGGTTTTACGCTAAACACCCGAACATCAATGTGCGGCTGGACACCCATTGCGAAGTGATCGACCTGCATCAGGACGCCAGCGTCGATCTGGTGTTGCGCTACAGCCTCGACGATTACCCGAACCTCTACGGGCTGTGCCTGTTCGATGAATCGTTCGGCGTGTACGGCTCGCCGGAACAGGTGGCGCTGGCCGCCCGTCGCACCCCGGCGCTGATCAGCGTGCGCTGGCACAACTCAAAGCTCTACGCCCACGGCTGGGAGGCGTGGTGCGCGCAGTCAGGCGAGAACTGGTTGAATCAGCAACCGGCCGTCCGCGAATACGACGAAGAACATTACGCCCTGCAAGCGGCCATCGCCGGTCAGGGGTTGGTGCTGGCGAGCAACATCCTCGTCTCGGAGAGCGTCGCCAGCGGTCTGCTGGTGCCGTACAAGGGCGAGGTGCAGGTCGACGGCGCCGGTTACAGCGCGCTGTGTGTGCCGGGCCGCGAGCGGCATCCACCGGTGAAAGCGTTTTTTGCCTGGCTGCGTGAAGAGGCGCAGCTTTCCGGGCATGTCCCGCGCTGAATCCGACAAAACTTTTTGCAGCGTTCATCACTCACAACCTGGTAACGATCACGTCAGCAGAACGTGACGCCAATCGGATTAGCCTCCAGGAGACTGAAATGAGTGACCTGCATTTGTCTGATGTTCAAACCCTGCGCGAGCGCGCACGCCAGCACGTGGAAAATGGCGCAGTGACCGAAAGCTACAGCGCCAACCGTGAAGAAGTGCTGCGCCTGCTCAACGAATCGCTGGCCACTGAACTGGTCTGCGTCCTGCGCTACAAGCGCCACTACTTCATGGCCAACGGCCTGAAAGCCAACGTCGCCGCCGACGAGTTCCTCGAGCACGCCACTCAGGAAGCCGAACACGCCGATCGTCTGGCCGAGCGCATCGTGCAACTGGGCGGCGAGCCCGAGTTCAATCCTGACCTGCTGTCGAAGATGTCCCACGCGCAATACGTGGCCGGCAACACCTTGAAGGAAATGGTTTACGAAGACCTGGTGGCCGAACGGATCGCCATCGACAGCTATCGCGAGATCATCCAGTACATCGGTGAAAAGGATCCGACCACGCGCCGGATCTTCGAAGACATCCTGGCTCAGGAAGAAGAGCATGCGGATGACATGGCCGATATCCTGAAAGACCTCTAATCCCCGCTCCCCCGCTGACCGATCGTTCCCACGCTCTGCGTGGGAATGCATCCCGGGACGCTCCGCGTCCCAAGAGCGGACGCAGAGCGTCCATTGCGGCGTTCCCACGCAGACGGTTCGACGCCTCGACGTGGGAACGATCGGGTTGCAGCGATTACTTGGTGGGTTTGACGGTCACCGGCGCCTTGCCCGCCTTCATCTGTTCCAGCAACGGCGCGCACTGATTCGGCTCGCCACCACTCGGCGCCACCAGCGCCAGCAGTCCCGCCGCCGGTGCAGCGATCACGCCCAACGCCACCATCCCCGCCCCGCGCAGAATCAGCGGCACCGCTTTCACCCCGGCATCCGGCTTGATGAACTTGCCACGCACGTACAGCGGCGAACGCAGGGAAATCAGACGCCAGCCCTTGGACTCCGGCGTCACCGTCAGATCCAGTTGCTCGGTGGCCATGTTCGCTGTGCCATCGATGTAGATGATTGCGTTCTCGGTATCGAACACAAACAGCCGCGTACTCGCCAGGCCGGTCTTGATGTCGAAGTCCGCCGCCGCGCAGTTGATCTTCACTTCCTTGTCGCCAAAGATCTTGCCGACCACGTAGTTGCCGACGTTGAGCCCTGCCAGCTCCATCAACTCGCGACTGATCGCGCCGTCGTTGATCAGCATCTTCAGATTGCCGTTGGCGCCGCCCAGCAGTTTGGCCACCGAGTTGCCGCGACCGGCGATCTCGGCATCGCCGTTGAGCTCGCCGAAACTGGTCTTCATCGGTTCGAAGGTCGGGAACAGTTGCTTGAGCTTGAACTTGCGCGCGGTCAGTTTGGCCCGGCCTTCCAGCGGCTCGGTGCGCCCGTTGAGGCGAATCTGCGCGTCGAGGTTGCCACCGGCCACGCCGAAACGCAGCGGCTCCAGACTCAGTTCGCCGTCGTTGAGTTTGAGATGGGTATAGAGGTCGGTGAACGGCAGTTCCTCACTGTGGACGATGCGCTTGCCGGTGAATTCGACGTCAGCGTCCATGTCACGCCAGCGCTCGGTCTTGAATTCTTCCACCGGCAAGACTTTGTCCGCCGGCTGTTTGCTTTCGCCGCCACGGGCTTTCTGCTTGGCATTGGAGTCGGCACCGATCAGCGGCGCGAGGTCGGCAAACAACAGTTGATTGGACAGCAACGCACCACTCAGCTTGGGCCGTGGCTGGCTGGCGACGTAGGCCAGATCGCCATGGATGTCGCTGCTGCCGATCTTGCCGTTGAACTGCTCATAGCGGAACTGCGCGCCGCCCGGCTCATGCAGCTTGGCGATCAAATGGCCGTCGGTAGCGTACGGCGGGGTGTCCGGCAGGGTCACGCCGGTCAGCGGATACAGATTGCCGAGGCTGGCGCCCGCCAGTTTCAGGCGCAGGTCGAGGGCGCCGAGATTCAGCGGATCGGTCAGGGTGCCGGCGAGTTCGACGCTGGTATCGCCGATCTTCGCCTGGGCTTGCAACGGGAACGGTTTGCTCGCGTCCTGCAGGGCCAGCAAGCCGCCGATCTTGCCCTGGCCGGCGAGTTTCTGGCCGTGATACTGGCCGGTGACTTTCAGGCCAAAGGCGTAATCCTGCGGTGCACCGCCCTTGTCCTGTGCGGTTTTCGCCGCTTTGTCGCCGACGATGTCGCTGAACGGAATCGGCTTGCCCAGCGGGTCGATCAGCAGGTCGAGGTTGGTCTTGAGGGTCTGGTCATCGAGGGTGACGTGGCCCTTGTCGAAGCCGATGGCGCCGATGTCGACCACCCAGTTCGACGGCTCGGCATTCGGGTCCTTGGGGTCGAACTTGAAGGTCCAGTTGGCGCGGCCGTCGGCCAGGCGCTGCAATTGCGCGTTGGGTTCGGTCAGGTCGATCCGTGGAATCGTCACCCGCTGCGCCAGCAAAGCCAGTGGCGAAATGCGCAGCTCGACCCGTTTGAGGGTGACCATCTGCGGCTGTTTCGACCAGTCCGGATTGCCCAGCGTCAGGTCCTCGGCCACCACATGCGGCCACGGCACCCAGGCGCGCCAACCACCCTCGTCGAGTTCACGCCGCCAGACCACCGACAGGTTGCCGTTGATGGCGAACGGTCGATGCAGTTCTTCCGAAACTTTGGCGTTGAGCGGCGGTTTGATCCGGTTCCAGTCGAAGAACACGATAATCAACACCAGCACTGCCAGAAGCAGCACGAGGGTGGCGAAGGTCCAGGCGAAGATTTTACGCGTGCGCGTCATTGCACAAAGCTCCTGAAGACGACTGCATCCATTGGCACGACGCAGCTGAAACGACGGGCCGTGATGGCCCTCATGAAATCTGTGACTGACAAACAGCCCGCAGGTTTAATCCAAAGCCCCAGCGAGGGGAAAAAACGGTCGTCATTCTGACCGATCGGTCGATTTGGCGTTACCGGACCCGCACTTTTGCGGGGCGCGAGTGGGTGGAAAATACCCACCGCAGTGCAAAACCGCCCGCCTGAAACGCCCGAGCTAGAGCCTCCCAAGCGAACAATCAATTCTGTTGATTATTACCATTGTGTTTATGAACTTTTATATCGACTTATCGAGAGTAGCATTGCCCTCGTACCCACTTTATCGCCCTCCCAAGGAGCAACCCATCATGAAACGCCAACTTCTGTTCAGTCTTACCCTCTCGATGCTGGCCAGCACCGCTTTCGCCCTGCCAGCTGCCGAACAGGCTACCCCGCAAGTGAAATCCAGCCACTCGGTGTTCAGCCAGACTGTTGCCGCTGATGGCTCGGACCGCACTCCACAAGGCCAGACCCTGGCTGAAAACGGTCGCAACCGCCTGGAAGAAAAAGGTCTGGTTCAAGATGGCTATGACAAAACCCCACAAGGTCAAAGCGTAGCTGAAGGCGGCCGTGATCGTCTGGAAGAGAAAGGTCTGGTTCAAGACGGTTCGGATCGCACTCCACAAGGTCAAACCCTGGCTTCTGACGGTGGCGACCGTACCCCACAAGGTCAAACCCTGGCTGCTGACGGCTACGACAAAACCCCACAAGGTCAAACGCTGGCCGAAGGTGGTGGTGACCGTGTGATCGAACGCAACAGCGCTTTGAGCTAAGCCCATGGCGGCCTGGAAAAAAAGCCCAATCCCCGGATTGGGCTTTTGACTTTTCAGCAGCCTGTATAAAGAAGTCGCGATTTCCCGCTTTCATCCCCCCCTGCCGTTCGACGCCGACAAAGCCGATTTGCTAGAGTGCGGCGCTTGTCTTGCCTAAGAACACTCCCTTGCGATGCTGCCCCGCGCCGAACAGAAACAACAGACCCGCAACGCCCTGATGGACGCTGCCCGCCACCTGATGGAAAGCGGCCGAGGATTCGGCAGCCTGAGCCTGCGTGAAGTGACGAAAACCGCCGGCATCGTGCCCACCGGTTTCTACCGGCATTTCGCCGACATGGACGAACTCGGCCTGGTGCTGGTCAGTGAAGTCGGCCAGACCTTCCGCGAAACCATCCGCCTGGTACGCCACAACGAATTTGTCATGGGCGGCATCATCGATGCGTCGGTGCGAATCTTTCTCGATGTGGTCAGCGCCAACCGTTCGCAATTTCTGTTTCTGGCCCGCGAGCAGTACGGCGGATCGTTGCCGGTGCGTCAGGCCATTGGCCGTTTGCGGGAGGACATCAGCTCCGACCTGGCGGCGGACCTGGCCTTGATGCCCAAGCTGCAGCACCTCAATCGCGAGGGCCTGAGCGTGATGGCCGACCTGATCGTCAAATCGGTGTTCGCCACCCTGCCGGACATCATCGACCCGCCCGCCGAAGCCCTGCCCGAGCATCTGACGCCCCAGGCGAAGATCACCCAGCAGTTGCGCTTCATCTTTATCGGGTTGAAGCATTGGCAAGGGCTCGGCAGTACCGAGTAATCCTCCAGCCCCCCAATCACCCTGTGGGAGCGAGCCTGCTCGCGATAGCGGTGTATCAGTCAACTCGATGCTGACTGAGCGCACGCCATCGCGAGCAGGCTCGCTCCCACACTGGCTCCGGTTTGGTGCATGTAAAAAACTTCATGCACCAAAACACCCCACAATCCTGCAACATCTTGAAACATCCACTAGTCTCCGACAGGGTTTTCCTACGCTTCGTCCGATTGGCAAGCCCCTTGCTCTAGCCTGAGCATTGTCCACTGCTGGAAGCTTTCCGATGCTGGTGATTCATCGCAGAATCGACCCCCAACCCGTCTGGGCCGCCGAGTTGCACCTGACCTTCGAAGCCAGGAGCAAAAGCCGCCTGCGCTGTTTCAGTGCCGAAGGCGAAGACGTCGGACTGTTTCTGGAGCGCGGTCAGCCGCCGCTGTATGACGGCGAATGCCTGCAAGCCGAAGATGGCCGGATCGTCCGGGTCTGCGCCCGTCCCGAACAATTGCTGCACGTCACCTGCGCCAACGCCTTTGAACTGACCCGCGCCGCCTATCACCTGGGCAATCGCCATGTAGCGCTGCAAGTCGGTGACGGCTGGTTGCGCCTGCTCGACGATTACGTGCTCAAGGCGATGCTCGAACAGCTCGGCGCCGCCGTGGAATCGATCGAAGCGCCGTTCCAGCCGGAACACGGCGCCTACGGCGGCGGCCATCATCACTCGCGACACGGTGACGAAGACTTCAACTACGCGCCGAAACTCCACCAGTTCGGCGTCCGTTTGTGAACCCGGCCTGGGCGCTGCTGCGCCTGGCCAGTCCGCAATTGCCGATTGGCGGCTACAGCTATTCCCAGGGCCTGGAAATGGCGGTGGATAACGGCCGCGTCGACAGCCCGGACAGCGCCCGTCGCTGGATCAGCGATCAATTGCTGCTCAACCTCGCGCGGTTCGAGGCGCCCATGCTGCTCGCCCATTGCCAGGCCGCCGCGGATGAAAACTGGGATGAGTTGCGCAAGCTCTGCGAAAGCCACCGCGCCAGCCGCGAAACCCGCGAACTGCATCTGGAGAGCCGGCAGATGGGCTACTCGTTGCAGCAATTGCTCAACGGCCTGCCCGAACTCGATCAGCCCGCGCGGGACTTTCTCGAACACTGCGCCGAGCCGCACCTGGCCCTGTGCTGGGCCTTGGCGGCTCGCGCCTGGCAGATCAGCCCGCAGGACGCCCTCGCCGCGTGGCTGTGGAGCTGGCTGGAAAACCAGCTCGCGGTGCTGATGAAAACCCTGCCGCTGGGCCAGCAAGCCGCCCAGCGCCTGACCAGTGAACTGCTGCCGCTGCTGCAACAGGCGCAGCAGGATGCCACCCGAATCAATCCCGAACACCTCGGCAGCGCCGCGTTCGGTCTGTCCCTGGCGTGCATGGCCCATGAGCGCCAGTACAGCCGCCTGTTCCGTTCCTAGGGCCTTTTATCTGGAGAATCACATGAACACACAACCCCTGCGCGTCGGCATCGGCGGCCCGGTCGGTTCCGGCAAGACCGCGTTGACCCTGGCCCTGTGCCTGGCCCTGCGCGAACGCTACAACCTGGCAGTGGTGACCAACGACATCTACACCCGCGAAGACGCCGACTTTCTGGTGCGCAACGAAGCGTTGGCACCGGAACGCATCATCGGCGTGGAAACCGGTGGCTGCCCGCACACCGCGATCCGCGAAGACGCTTCGATCAACCTCGAAGCGGTGGATCAACTGAACCGGCGCTTTCCGGGGCTGGACCTGATTCTGGTGGAGTCCGGTGGCGACAATCTTTCCGCCACCTTCAGCCCGGAACTGTCCGACCTGACCATCTACGTGATCGACGTTTCGGCCGGCGACAAACTCCCACGCAAGGGCGGGCCCGGCATTTGCAAATCCGACCTGCTGGTGATCAACAAGATCGACCTCGCGCCGCTGGTCGGCGCCTCGCTGGAGATGATGAACAGCGACACCCAACGCATGCGCAACGGCAAGCCGTTCGTGTTCAGCAACCAGAAAACCGGTCAGGGCCTGGAAGAAATCATTGCCTTCATCGAACGCCAGGGCCTGCTGACCGCAGCCTGATTCACTGATCAACAAGGAAGCTTATCCATGACACTCAAACGCATTCTCGGCGCCGTCGCACTGCTGCTGACACCGGCCTTGGCCTTCGCCCACCCCGGCCACGGCGACTCTGGCCTGGTGGCCGGCATCAGCCACCCGATCGGCGGCCTCGACCATTTGCTGGCGATGGTGGCCGTCGGTTTGTGGGCGGCGCAGCAGCAAGGCGCGGCGCGCTGGGCGCTGCCCTGCACCTTCGTCGGCACCATGCTGATCGGCGGCCTGCTCGGCTTTGAAGGGCTGGAGTTGCCGGCGCTGGAAAGCGGGATTGCCGCCTCGGTGCTGGCGCTGGGTCTGGCGGTGGCGCTGGCCGTGCGTCCGCCACTGGTGATGGCGGTGGCGGCAACGGCGCTGTTTGCGCTGTTCCATGGCGTGGCCCATGGCCTGGAGCTGCCGGACATGTCGAGCCCTTGGGCGTATGCCGCCGGTTTCGTGGTCGCGACAGCTGCGCTGCATGCGGCGGGTTATGCCGTCGTGCGTTTTCTGCCTCAGGCGGCCGCGCCGCTGGTTCGACTGGCCGGAGCGGCTTCGGCGGTGACCGGCGCGTGGTTGCTGGCCGGCTGAATGGCACCTCTGATCGTTCCCGCGCATGGCGCGGGAACGATCGATCGCCACTCTCTGCTACCATGTCGCGCAATCGCCCCTGCCGTGACGACGTCCGCCCATGCCCCACGCTTCCCGCTCCACCTCCCTGCCTGAACTGACCGCCCTGTTCGGCGAAGTGCAACAGCACTTTCTGAACGTGATCGTGCCCCTCTGGCAAGGACCGGGCTGGAACGCCGACATGGCGTTGCCTTACGAGGCGCTGGACGCCGCGCATCAGCCGCTGCCACCGCAGCGCTACCGGGCGATGGCCTGCGCACGACAGCTGTACCTGTTTTCCAGCCTGATCGGGGTTGTGGATAACGCCGAAGCCCGCGCGGCTGCTCTGTTCCGTTCCCTGCAACGGCACTTTCATGATGCCGAGCACGGCGGCTGGTTCTACAGCATCGATCCGCAGGGCAAACCGCTGGATCAGCGCAAGGATCTCTACACCCACGCCTTCATCCTGTTCGCCTGCGCCCACTATTGGGACAAATCCCGTGAACCGTTGGTGGAATCGACCCTGAACGCCGCGCTCGAAGTTATCGGCCGACGATTCGCAACGGGCGACGGCCTCTACGAAGCCTGCCTCGACCGCGACTGGATCACGCTGGAAACCGGCCCGCTGCAAAACCCGCTGATGCACCTGGCCGAAGCCTTCCTGGCCACGTTGGCCGTGCGCGAAGATCCCCAGACCCAGCAGGCGCTGAGCGAGTTATGCACAGCCATGCACAAGCGCTTCATCGAACCGCAACAGGGCGTGTTGATGGAAAAGCCGCTGGGGGCTGTGGATAACTGGTTTGAGCCAGGGCATCAGTTTGAATGGTACTTCCTGCTCGAATCCTCGCCGCTGTTGCGCGGGTCGAAGCTGCACGCGGCACTGGATCGTGCGTTTGCCTTCACCGAACAACAGGGCGTCGAGGCCGACACCGGTGCGGTGCTGGCCATGCTTGATCCGCAAGGACACGGGAAGGATTCGACCCAGCGCATCTGGGCCCAGGCCGAATACCTGCGCGCCCTGACCTTGTGTCCGGGCAGTGAAAGCGCGGTGCTGCGCCAGTTGCAGGCGCTGCAACAGCGTTTCCTGCATGTCGGCGGCTGGCACGAGTGCCGTGACGATCAGGGTGAGGTCAGCCGCAAGGACATGCCGTCGACCACGCCGTATCACCTGGCGACGTGTTATGCCGGTCTGACTGAATATCTACGCTAACTGACCCTCCGCAATCGCCAGCAGGCTGGCTCCCACAGGATTTGCATTCCAATGTGGGAGCCAGCCTGCTGGCGATTGGTCCTCAGGCAATCCACTTCCGGTCGCCAGTGAAGCTGATGGTCAGCCAACGCGCCGCGTCCGGTTTGCCCAGCTTCGCGGAAATCTCCTCACGCAGCACATCCAGCTGGCCGACGCTCTGCAGCCGGTAATCCGCCGGCAACACCACATGAATCTCGATGAACCGCGCCCGCCCGTGCTTCTGCACGTAGGACACGTAATCGTCGAAACCATGCTCGACCTTCGCGGCGTCCATCACCTGGCGCACCTGATCGTCCAGCGTGTCCGGCGCAATGCCGAGCACGTCCCGCAGCGCCGGGCCGAGGATCTTGAACGCCGGCGGCAGCATGGTCAGAGCCAGCACGATGAGAATCAGCGGGTCGACGAACTTCGCCCACTCGCCATAACCCTGGGACTTGAGCAGCAACGCCGCGAGGAAACTGATCAACAGGCCCACCGACAACATCGCGTCCACCAGCCAGCTGATGTTGTCGAACTGGATGAGGCTCGACTTGAGCTTGCGATTGCGGTGCCGGACGTAGAAGAAGTAGGCGAACTCGACAACGGTGAATACCGCCGCGTAGATGATCACCAGCCCCAGTTCGATCTCACGACCACCGTTGATGATGCCGAACACACCGTTGAGAAAAGCGTAGATCGCGATCAACAGCAGGAAACTGCCCTCGATCAAAAGCACCATCGGCTCCAGATGCCAGAAGCCAAACTGGAAACGCTGGTTGCTTTGCTTGGCGATCAGCTTCGCGGTGATCAGCATCAGGACTTTGATGAAGGTTGCGATCAGCGAAAAAAAACCATCGAACAGGATGGACTGGGAACCCGAAACAAAACCGGTGACGATCCCGGCGATCGACACGGCCAACATCAGGATGGTCGATTGTTTGAGCAGCGACTGCTCACCTCGGTTACTCACTTTGACTCCTCGCAAAACCTTGAAAACCGCTGGGTGCGGTGGGGTTGTTGAGGGGTGAGTCTACCTTACTGCCAGAATTTGGCCGATTTGCCCTCTTCGCCAGCCGGCTGGCGAAGAGGGCAAAATCGTATCAAGCCTTGTTACGCTCGATGGCAAAACCGGCCCAGGTCTGGCTCACCGGCATCAGCTCCAGGCTGTTGATGTTGATGTGCGCCGGCGCATTCAGCACCCAGAAAATCGTCTCGGCGATGTCCTGCGGTTGGATCGGCTCGGCACCGGCGTAGGTCGCGTCGTAACGCGCCTGATCACCGGCGAAACGCACCAGCGAGAACTCGCTCTCGCACAGGCCCGGCTCGATGTTGCTGACACGCACGCCGGTGCCCTGCAGGTCGCAACGCAGGTTCAGCGAGAACTGTTTGACGAACGCCTTGGTCGCGCCGTAAACGTGGCTGCCCGGGTACGGATAGTTACCGGCGATGGAGCCGAGGTTGATGATGCCAGCGCCGCGACCGTGGGCGATCAGGCGTGGCAGCAACAGACGAGTGCTGTACATCAGGCCTTTGACGTTGGTGTCGACCATGGTGTCCCAATCGTCGAGGTCGCACTTCGGTGCAGGGTCCACGCCCAGCGCCAGCCCGGCGTTGTTGATCAGGCCGCGCAGTTTGGCGAACGACGGCGGCAGGTTGGCAATCGCCTCCTCCATCGCCTTGCGATCTCGCACGTCCAGCACCAGGCCATGCACTTCGGTCTGCTTCGACAGTTCGGCGCACAGCGCGTTGAGGCGTTCTTCACGACGACCGGTCAGCACCAGTTTCCAGCCGGCCTCGGCAAAACGACGGGCACAGGCTTCACCAAAACCGGAGGTCGCGCCGGTGATAAACAGGGTGTTGGACATCGTGTTCTCCTTGCTTCGGCCGCCGGGGCAGCCATTGGAATAGAAAATCAGCGGGCAGCATGCCCGGCCCCGCTTTAACCGGCAACCACCGAATCCTGCTCATTAATTGATCAACGGCCGCTACGCTATACGCGCCGTGGCCTGCAGCCATGTGCACGCACGTTATCCACAAGCCCTTCCACAGTTTCCGGGGCAAGTGGAAAAGCGCAAAGCCGCGCCACACAAGGCTTTGCGGGCGATCTGGAAAGTTTTTTGCTTGACCCTGAACAACCAGTTGTGCCGGGCAGGGCATTTTGCACGACCGGCCGGTCATGGCCATGATTGCGCGAGGCCAGCAATTACGGCCCTTAGCCGAGTCTTTCCAGAGTTTAATCACAGACTTATCCACAGGATTGACCACAGCCATCAGCGCTGTTTTGCGCCCCCATAAAAAGGTTGACAAACAGGCCTTCCTCTCAGCAAAAACACACTGCTCAAAAAACAACCACAGCGCTGCAAGCCACGAATTCAAAGGCTTTCAGCCAGCTACACCCACGTTATTCACAGCCAGCTCCACAGCAAACGGGGACAAGTCAAAACTGTGGAAAAACAGCCATTTGCAGCGGCTTTATGTCGCGCTTTGGCAGGTTGGCGATTTTGTTTTCCACAATTTTCCGAAAGTCCTGGTTTTCAGCGAACAAGCAGACGCAAAAAAGCCCCGACACTCACGCATCGGGGCTTGTGGACAACTTCAAACGATCAGTGACCGCCGAGGTAAGCGTTACGCACTTCCTCGTTCACCAGCAGCTCCTTGCCGGTGCCCGTCAGGCGAATCTCGCCGTTGACCATCACGTACGCCCGGTCGGACAGTTTCAACGCATGGTTAGCGTTCTGCTCGACGAGGAAAATGGTCATGCCGGTTTTCGCCAGTTCCCGCAGGGTGGCGAAGATCTGTTTCACCACGATCGGCGCCAGGCCCAGGCTCGGCTCATCCAGCAGCAACAGCTTGGGCCGGCTCATCAGCGCCCGGGCGATGGCGAGCATCTGCTGCTCGCCGCCGGACATGGTCATCGCGCGCTGCGTGCGGCGCTCTTCGAGCCGCGGGAACAGCTCGAACATGCGCTGCATGTCTTCCTTGGCGTACTTGTCGCCGATCGGAATGGTGCCCATTAGCAGGTTTTCCTCGACGGTCATGTCGGGAAATACCCGCCGCCCTTCCGGCGACTGCGCGATGCCGTTGGAGGCGATGTAGTGCGATGACTTGTGGGTAATGTCCACGCCCTGATACAGGATCTGCCCGCCCGCCGCCCGTGGCTGACCGAAGATCGACATCAGCAGGGTGGATTTGCCGGCACCGTTGGAGCCGATCAGGCTGACGGTTTCCCCTTCGTTGATCTGCAGCGAAACGCCTTTGAGGGCCTGGATCGGGCCGTAGAACACGTCCAGATCCTTGAGTTCGAGGATGGGTTGCGTCATACGACTTCCTCTTCGTCGGCGCCCAGGTAGGCAGCGATCACTTTCGGATCGTTTCGAATGGCATCCGGTCCGCCCTCGGCGATGACGATGCCGTGGTCCAGCACCACGATGTGATCGGAAATGCTCATTACCATGCCCATGTCGTGTTCGATCAGCACCACGGTCAGATCGTGCTCGTCGCGCAGCAGCCGGATCATCGCGCTCAGCGCTTCGGTTTCCTGAGGGTTGAGGCCGGCGGCCGGTTCGTCGAGGCAGATGATCTGCGGCCGCGTGCACATGGCCCGGGCGATTTCCAGACGGCGTTGCTGACCGTAGGAAAGCTCACCGGCCAGACGGTTGGCGCAGTCCACCAGATCCACCACTTCCAGCCAGTAGAACGCGCAGTCCAGCGCGTCGCTTTCAGCCTTGCGATAGCCCTTGGTGTTGAGGATGCCGGCCAGCATATTGCGGTTGACCCACATGTGCTGGGCCACAAGCAGGTTTTCCAGCACCGACATTTCCTTGAACAGGCGAATGTTCTGGAACGTCCGGGCCAGGCCCGCGCGGTTCACCAGATGAGTGCCGCCGAACATCTTGTAGTAGAGGCGACTGGCAAAGTTTTTCGGCGAGACGAAGTCGGTCGGTTTGAACGACTCGCCCAGCAACTGGATGACGTTGGTCTGCTGGCCGCGCACGTTGAGTTCGATCTTGCCGCCGGAAGCCTTGTAGAACCCGGTCAGGCAGTTGAACACCGTGGTCTTGCCGGCGCCGTTCGGGCCGATCAGGGCGAAGATCGAGTTGCGTTTGACCTTCAGGCTGACATCGCTCAAGGCCTTGATGCCACCGAAGTGCATCATCAGTTTTTCAACAGAGAGTACGACTTCACTCATGGCGCAGTCCTCTCATAGTGAATGGCACCTTTGCGTGGAGTGACCCCGGTACGGCTGATGCGGATCAGCCCGCGAGGTCGCCAGATCATCATCAACACCATCAGGATCCCGAACAGCAGCACGCGGTATTCGGCGAAGCCGCGCAGCAGTTCCGGAGCGACGGTCAGCACGAACGCTGCGATCACCACACCGATGGTCGAGCCCATGCCGCCGAGCACCACGATGGCGAGGATCAATGCCGATTCGAAGAAGGTGAACGAGGTCGGGTTGACGAAGCCTTGGTAAGTGGCGAAGAACACACCCGCCAGGCCCGCCGTGGACGCACCGATGGTGAACGCCGAGAGCTTGACCAGCACGTGGTTGAGGCCCATCGAGCGGCAGGCGATTTCGTCTTCACGCAGGGCTTCCCAGGCGCGGCCGACCGGCATCTTCACCAGACGATGCTTGATGTACAGCACGGCCAGTACCACCAGGAACAGCACCGCATAGATGAAGTAGTACTTCACGTCCGGGTTGTAGGCGATGCCGAAGAACTCGTGGAACGGCACCCCGCCATCCTTCGCCCGCTTGCCGAATTCCAGGCCGAAGAAGGTCGGCAGTGGCGCCGGCATGCCGTTCGGGCCGCCGGTCAGGGACAGCCAGTTATTGAGCACCAGACGAATGATTTCACCGAAGCCCAGGGTCACGATCGCCAGGTAGTCGCCGTGCAGGCGCAGCACCGGGAAACCGAGGATGCAACCGGCAAGGCCAGCGGTGATCGCCGCCAGCGGCAGCACGGTCCAGAAGCCCAGGCCGAGGTACTGATAACCGAGCGCCAGACCGTAGGCGCCGATGGCGTAGAACGCCACGTAACCGAGGTCGAGCAGGCCGGCCAGGCCGACCACGATGTTCAGTCCCAGCCCCAGCAGCACGTAGATCAAACCGAGGATGACCACGCCCAGCAGGTAGGAGTTGGACACGAACGGCACGGCCACGGCCAGCACGATCAGCAGCGGGATGATCCAGCGCAGGCGGGATTTGTGATCGGCGGGCAACACATGCACGCCGGAACCGGTGCTCTCGAATCCTTCGAGAATGCGCAGGCCCTTGGGGGTTTGCAGGAACAGGCTGAGGGCAAAACGGCCAGCCATGACGATGGCGATGATCCACGCCACGCGGGTCGGTTCGAGGTTGAAGCTGTAGCCGTCGAGTACCACGCCGACAATCGGCCCGAACACGATCAGGGCAATCAGACCGGCGAGAATCGCCTCAACCAGGCTTTTTTTGACATCAATGGATTTTGTAGTGGTTGAAGACATCGCTTACACCTTCGACACAAGAGGACGGCCCAGCAGGCCCTGAGGCCGGAAGACCAGAACAAGTACGAGCAGCGAGAAGCTGAACACGTCTTTGTAGTCGGAGTTGACCAGGCCCGAGAACAGCGACTCGGAGATCCCGAGGATGATCCCGCCCAACATGGCGCCAGGCAGCGAGCCGATCCCGCCGAGCACCGCGGCGGTGAACGCCTTGATGCCGATGACGAAGCCTGCGTAGAAGTCGAACGTGCCGTAGTTCATGGTGATCAGCACGCCGGCCAGGGCCGCCATCGCTGCACCGATGATGAACACATAGGAAATCACCCGGTCGGTGTTGATCCCCAGAATCGAAGCCATCTTGCGGTCTTGCTGGGTGGCGCGGCACATGCGGCCGAGCTTGGTGTACTTGATCACGTAGGTCAGCAGGCCCATCCCGACGAACGCCGCGACGAGAATGAAGATCTTGGTGTAGGTCAGCTGGACGAAGCCCGAGCCGACGTCGATGCGCCAGGCACCGGTGAGCAGCGTCGGAACACCCTGTTGACGGGCGCCCTGGCTGATCTGGGCATAGTTTTGCAGGATCAGGGAGATACCGATGGCGCTGATCAGCGGTGCCAGTCGGGTGGAGTTGCGCAGTGGTTTGTAGGCGATGCGTTCGATGACCCAGCCATACACCCCCGTGACGACGATGGTGAAGACCAGTGTGCCGAGCATCAGCAGCGGGAAGGATTCGATACCGAAGTAAGCCAGCAGAGCCAGACTGATTGCCGCCAGGTAAGCGGAAATCATGTAAACCTCGCCGTGGGCGAAGTTGATCATGCCGATGATGCCGTAGACCATTGTGTAGCCGATGGCGATCAGGCCGTAGACCGACCCGAGGGTCAGGCCGTTGACCAGTTGCTGCAGGAAAATACCATCCATAACGCAATCTCACGCAGTGAGAACCTGCACACCCTGGGGCGCGCGGTTCTTCTAGGAAAAATACAGATTTACGTCGGAGCAATGTCAGCCACGACCGGGCTGGCCCCCACAGGTGTTCTGCAGAGGTCAGCCGATCGCGTCAGCCCTTACTTCTGTTTTTCCAGCTGGTGATATTTGCCGGTCGCGTCCCACTGGTAAACCACGTAGTCGGAGACTTTCAGGTCGCCCTTGGCGTCCCAGGTCTTCTCGCCCATCACGGTTTTCACTGGGTTGGCTTTCAGCCATTTGGCAGCGTCTTCGCCCTTGTTGGACTTGGCGCCGTTGAAGCCGGCGGCCAGTGCCTGAACCGAAGCGTAGGCGTACAGGGTGTAGCCTTCAGGCTCGGTGCCGGCCTTGCGGAAGGCATCCACTACAGTCTTGCTTTCCGGCAGCAGGCGCGGGTCGGCGCCGAAGGTCATCAGCACGCCGTCGACGTATTGCGGGCCGCCAGCGGTGGTCACCAGTTCGTCGGTCACGATGCCGTCGTCAGACATGAACTTCACGTCTTTCAGGCCTTCGGTACGCAGTTGCTTGACCAGTGGACCGGCTTCCGGGTGCAGACCACCGAAGTAGACCACGTCGGCACCGGCCGCGCGGATCTTGGTGACCACGGCGCTGAAGTCTTTCTCGCCACGGGTCAGGCCTTCGTACAGCACCGGCTTCACGCCGCGTTTTTCCAGTTGAGCCTTGGTCGCATCGGCCAGGCCCTGACCGTAGGTGTCTTTGTCGTGCAGCACGGCCACTTTCTTGCCCTTGAGCACGTCGACGATGTAGTCGCCGGCCACGATGCCTTGCTGGTCGTCACGGCCGCACATACGGAACATGGCGCTCAGGCCGCGCTCGGTCACTTGCGGGTTGGTGGAACCCGGGGTGATCGCGATGATGCCGGCTTCGTCGTAGATCTCGGACGCAGGAATGGTGGAGGACGAGCAGAAGTGGCCGACCACACCGGCGACCTTCTGGTTGGTGAGGTCCTTGGCGACCGTCACCGCCTGTTTCGGCTCGCAAGCGTCATCGCCCTTGACCAGGACGATCTTCTCCCCGTTGACGCCGCCCGCCGCGTTGACCGCGTCGGCTGCCGCTTGTGCCCCTTTCATGTATTGCTCGCCAAATGCCGCGTTGGCGCCCGTCATCGGACCCGCCACACCGATTTTCACATCAGCTTGTGCAAACGCAGAAACACCCAGCGCAGTAGCCACTGCGAGGGCCAGAAAGCCTTTCTTGTAAAACGTCTGGGACATGAGGTGGTGCTCCAAGGTTTTTTTTAGTTGGCACTGCGACTTCACTTGAATGCTCAGAGCAAGGGCCGTGCCATCGGTTTTTTATTCTTCAAAAAGTCGCTGCTTTCTTGTTATTTCGACTGTTTCGTTCCCATTTTCATTGGGCGTGCAACCGTCTAAACCGCGGAAGGTGAAACCAATTATTTTTTCAGGCGCAACCAGCACGCGCCATCATTGCAACCGCGGCGCCAAACGACGTGCAACCAGCCTGTAACAGCCCGCGTCACCGAACTGCACACTGCTGGTGCGGGACTGCTACAACCCGCACCATTACAGGCTAGTCGCTACATCGAAAAGCGCCGCTTCCGGCAACATATTTCAACACTCAAATGACGATCCGCAGGCACTGGCCCGCGTGATACAGCGAGAACCCGGCCTCGTACAGACAACTGCGCAAGCCCACACCCGCCAGGGGCTGCATCGGTGCGAAGGGAATCGGCAACGCCTGAGGATTTCCGTTACACAGGTAGTCGGCGAACGCCTTGCCGACCACGGTGCCGGTGGTCACGCCACGACCGTTGTAACCGGTGACGGCCACCAGTCCGGGGGCCGGCTCGAACAGGCGCATCAGGTGATCGGGAGTGAAAGCGATGCGCCCGGTCCAGGTGCATTCCCACTCCACGGATTTGAGATTAGGGAAGTAATGCTGCTGCACCCGGTCGGCCCAAGCCTTGAGAAACCAGGCCGGTTTCTGATTGCCGTTGCCAAGGCTGCCCAGCAACAGACGCCCATCCTTGTCACGGCGAATACTGCTCAGCACCTGACGGGTATCCCACGAGCCCTGCCCGCCCGGAAGGATTTCATGGGCGGCGTCTTCGGTGAGCGGCACCGAAGCGACCTGATAGTAGTAACCGGGGAAGAAGTTGCGCTTGAGTTCGGTCCAGTCGCCTTCGGTGTAGGCGTTGGAAGCGATCACCACTTGTTCGGCGAGCACCGAACCCTGCTCGGTCTGCACCGACCATTGCTGGCCCTGGCGTTCGAGACGCGCGACCGGGGAGTGATCGAACATCTGCCCGCCAAGGCCGATGACAGCGTTGGCCAGCCCGGTGACATAAGCCATCGGATTGAGCGTACCGGCACGCCGGTCGAGCAACGCGGCGGCAATCTTCTGCGTGCCGGTTGCCTGTTCACAGGCCTTGCCGGTCAGCAGTTCGACCGGCGCACCCCGGCGTTTCCACTGTTCTTCGCGACTGCGCAGATCCGCTTCACCCTTGGCGTTGTGCGCCATGTGCAGGGTGCCTTCGCGGCGCAACTGGCAATCGATGTTGTATTTATCCACAAGGCTGAACACCAGCGCCGGCGCCGCACCGAGCATGCGGTTGAGCTGACTGCCGACCGCCTCGCCGAAGCCGGCCTCGATCTCGTCCGGCGGAATCCACATCCCGGCGTTGACCAGCCCGACGTTGCGCCCGGAGCCACCATGCCCGGCACGATGGGCTTCGAGCACGCAGACGCTCTTGCCCTTTTCCAGCAGATGCAGCGCCGCCGACAGCCCGGTAAACCCGGCGCCGATCACGCAGACATCGACTTTGACCTCGCCCCTGAGCGCCGTGTTATCCGGTCGTTGCGGCGTGAGTTTTTCCCACAGACATTCTTCGCGTAACGGCATTGCCAGACTCCAACAGAAACCTGCCAAACACACCTAAAAGATCGTTCCCACGCTCTGCGTGGGAACGCAGTCAGGGACGCTCTGCGTCCCGAAAGCGAACGCGGAGCGTTCGGTGCAGCATTCCCACGCAGAGCGTGGGAACGATCAATAGCTTTGAGAAAACTGTCAGTCGAAGGTAATGCCCTGCGCCAGCGGCAACTCCAGCGAGTAGTTCACGGTGTTGGTCTGACGGCGCATGTACGCGCGCCATGCATCCGAGCCCGACTCACGACCACCACCGGTTTCTTTTTCACCGCCAAACGCCCCGCCGATTTCCGCGCCGCTCGGGCCGATGTTGACGTTGGCGATGCCGCAGTCGCTGCCAACCGCCGACATGAATTTCTCGGCCTCGCGCACATCAGTGGTGAAGATGCACGACGACAGGCCTTGCGGCACGGCGTTGTTCAGGCGCAGCGCCTCTTCGAAATCGGTGTAACCGACCACGTACAGGATCGGTGCGAAAGTCTCGCTGCACACCACGTCGCTCTGCTCCGGCATTTCAACGATGGCCGGCGATACGTAGTAGGCGTTGGGGAATTGATCTTCCAGTTGGCGCTTGCCGCCGAACACCCGACCGCCCTCGCTCAACGCCTGCTCCAGCGCATCCTGCATGTTTTCGAAGCTGTGCTTGTCGATCAGCGGGCCGATCAGGTTGCCTTCCAGCGGGTGACCGATACGGACCTTGGCGTACGCGGCTTTCAGGCGGGTGACGATTTCTTCTTTCACCGATTCATGGGCGATCAGACGACGCAACGTGGTGCAACGCTGACCGGCGGTGCCGACGGCGCTGAACAGGATGGCGCGCACAGCCATGTCCAGATCGGCGCTCGGGCCGAGGATCATCGCGTTGTTGCCGCCCAGTTCGAGAATGCTGCGGGCGAAACGCGCGGCGACTTTCGGCGCCACTTCACGGCCCATGCGGGTGCTGCCCGTGGCGCTGATCAGCGCGACACGCGGGTCATCCACCAGCGCTTCGCCGGCATCGCGGCCACCGATGATCACCTGGCTCAAGTGCGCCGGAGCATCGCTGAAATTCTTCAGTACGCGCTCGAACAGCGCCTGGCAGGCCAGAGCGGTCAGCGGGGTTTTCTCCGATGGTTTCCACACCACCGGGTTGCCGCAGACCAGCGCCAGCGTGGTGTTCCACGCCCACACCGCGACCGGGAAGTTGAACGCACTGATCACGCCGACCACACCCAGTGGGTGCCAGGTTTCACGCATGTGGTGGCCCGGGCGCTCGGAGGCGATGGTCAAACCGTAAAGCTGGCGGGACAGGCCGACGGCGAAGTCGCAGATGTCGATCATCTCCTGCACTTCACCGAGGCCTTCCTGAGTAATCTTGCCGGCCTCCCAGGAAACCAGTTCGCCAAGATCATTTTTGTATTCACGCAGCACTTCGCCGAACTGACGCACCAGCTCACCGCGACGCGGGGCCGGCACCTTGCGCCATTGTTCGAACGCATGATCTGCGCGACTGATGTGCTGCTCGACTTCGGCCGGGCCTTCCCAGTTCACGGCGCCGATGCGGCTGCCGTCGATGGGCGAATGCACCGGCACTTTGCCGTTCTGGTACAGGGCCGGGTTCACACCTAGACGATCAAGCAATGCGGCAACCATGGGTCACTCCTCGAGCAAAAAACTGAATGTGTGCGGGCGCGTTTTCACGACCGGGCAGACCTTTAGTTGTAGCGTCAGGAAGGCTGTGCAACAAACGACCTTTACGCGAGATATCATTCCGTTTATTCATGCTGCGCAGAAAGACAAGAAAAGGATCGCCCATGCTGAACAAACGCCACTTGCCGTCGATCACCGCGTTGCAGTGCTTCGAGGCCGTGACCCGACACCTGAGTTTCACCCGGGCCGCCGAGGAACTGAACCTGACCCAGAGCGCTGTCAGCAAGCAGGTGGCGCAGCTCGAAGAATTGCTGCAGCACTTGTTGTTTCGTCGGGTACGCCGCCGTTTGCAGATGACCCCGGCTGGCGATCTGTATCTGGTGGAAGTCAGAAAAATCCTGACCCAGGTCGAGATGTCGACCCATTACCTGCGTTCCTACGGCGGCGAAACCGAAGTCCTGCGCGTCTCCACGCCCTCGACCTTCGGCGCGCGCTGGCTGGTGCCGCGCCTCAAGGGCTGGCGCCTGCGTCATCCGTCGATTCATCTGGACCTGTGCAACGAGCAAGAGGCCGATGACCTGCTGCAAGGGCGCAGCGACCTGGCGTTCTATTTCGGCCAGGGTTCACGCCCCGGCACCGAATGCCTGAAGCTGTTCGGCGAAGAGCTGGTGCCGGTCTGCGCGCCGAGCAGCCTGCCGGACACTCCGTTGACTGATCCAACGCAACTCACCGATCTGGTCCTGCTGCAGAATGCTTCGCGCCCGCAAGCGTGGCACGACTGGTTCGACAGCCAGGGCTACCAGACCGAACACAGCTACCACGGCCCGCGTTTCGAAACCTTTTATATGTGCATCCGCGCCGCGCAGGTCGGCTGCGGCGTCGCCCTGTTGCCGAGGTTTCTGGTGGAAGAGGAATTGGCCGACGGCAAACTGGTCATTCCCTGGCAGCATGCAATGCCCAGCACCGATGCCTATTACCTGGCCTACCCGGAACACGCGGCAGAAGTGCCCAAGGTGCGGGATTTCGTGAAGTGGATGCTGGAGCAGATCGACAGTCCTGATGCGGTCTGAGGCGCTGCGCCGGGATAAAAATCGCTGGCAATCCCCACCCCGGATATGCGCCACTAGCGCCATTGATTGATACCGCGCCAACGCGCGGCCCGTCTGGAGACCCCGTTATGAGCGAGAGTGTGTTTGCCGATCGCATCGTGCAGAACCTGCTCGACACCGACTTCTACAAACTGACGATGATGCAGGCGGTGCTGCACAACTACCCCAACGTCGAAGTCGAATGGGAGTTCCGTTGCCGTAACAGTGAAGATCTGCGCCCGTATCTGGCGGAGATCCGCTTCCAGGTCGAGCGTCTGGCCGAGTTGAGCCTGAGCGCCGATCAGTTGAGCTTTCTCGAGCGCATCTCGTTCCTCAAGCCGGATTTCCTGCGCTTCCTCGGTCTGTTCCGCTTCAACCTGCGCTACCTGCACACCGGCATCGAGAACGGCGAGCTGTTCATCCGCCTGCGCGGGCCGTGGCTGCATGTGATCCTGTTTGAAGTGCCGCTGCTGGCGATCGTCAGCGAAGTGCGCAACCGCTATCGCTACCGTGAAACAGTGCTGGAACAGGCCCGCGAACAGCTTTACCGCAAGTTCGACTGGCTGACGGCCAACGCCTCGGCCGATGAATTATCTGAACTGCAAGTAGCCGATTTCGGCACGCGCCGACGGTTTTCCTACCGCGTGCAGGAAGAAGTGGTGAACGTGCTCAAGCACGATTTCCCCGGGCGTTTCGTCGGCACCAGCAACGTGCACCTGTCCCGCGAACTGGACATGAAACCGCTGGGCACCATGGCCCACGAATGGATCATGGCGCACCAGCAACTCGGCCCGCGACTGATCGACAGCCAGATCGCCGCCCTCGATTGCTGGGTTCGCGAGTATCGCGGCTTGCTGGGGATCGCCCTGACCGACTGCATCACCACCGACGCGTTCCTCGGCGACTTCGATCTGTTCTTCGCCAAGCTGTTCGACGGTTTGCGCCATGACTCCGGAGATCCGGTGCAGTGGGGCGAAAAATGCATCGCCCACTATCACAAGCTCGGCATCGACCCGATGAGCAAGACCCTGGTCTTCTCCGACAGCCTGACGCTGCCCAAGTCGCTGGAGATCTTCCGGGCGCTGCGCGGCCGGATCAATGTCAGCTTCGGCATCGGCACCAACCTGACCTGTGACATTCCGGGTGTCGAACCGATGAGCATCGTGCTTAAAATGACCGCCTGCAACGGCCAACCGGTGGCGAAGATCTCCGACGAGCCGGGCAAGACCCACTGCAAAGACCCGAATTTCGTCGCCTATTTGCGACACGTTTTCCAGGTTCCTGCCGTTTCCAGCCTTTCTAGCAAGGAGTGAATTCATGCAAGCCGTACAGCGTGAGATTGCTGAACAGCTCAACGTTCAGCCGCCGTTCGCCGATTACCAGGCCCTCGAAGCGGAAGTCGCCCGACGCATCACCTTCATCCAGGATTGCCTGACCAGTTCCGGGCTCAAGACCCTGGTGCTGGGCATCAGCGGCGGGGTCGATTCGCTGACCGCAGGGCTGCTGGCCCAGCGCGCCATGCGTGAACTGCGCGAGCGCACCGGCGACGAGGCCTACAAGTTCATCGCCGTGCGCCTGCCGTACGACGTGCAGTTCGACGAACACGACGCCCAGGCCTCGGTGGACTTCATCGCCCCGGACGAGCGCCACACCGTCAACATTGGCCCGGCGGTGAAATCCCTGGCCAGCGAAGTCGCAGCCTTCGAAGGCAAGCATGCGGTGTCGGTGGATTTCGTGCTCGGCAACACCAAGGCGCGGATGCGCATGGTCGCCCAGTACACCATCGCCGGCGCGGCTCACGGCCTGGTGATCGGCACCGACCACGCGGCGGAAGCGGTGATGGGTTTCTTCACCAAGTTCGGTGACGGCGCCTGCGACCTGGCCCCGCTCAGCGGTCTGGTGAAAAACCAGGTCCGGGCCATCGCCCGCAGCTTCGGCGCACCGGAATCGCTGGTGGAAAAAGTGCCGACGGCGGATCTGGAAGACCTTTCGCCAGGCAAGCCGGACGAGGCGTCCCACGGCGTGACCTACGCCGAGATCGACGCTTTCCTGCACGGCGAGCCGGTGCGTCAGGAGGCGTTCGACATCATCGTCAACACCTACAAAAAGACCCATCACAAACGGGTCATGCCGTTTGCGCCTTGAATCCAGGGCATAAAAAAAGCGTCCTTCGGGACGCTTTTTTTTGACCTTGTGTTGCTTACTTCAGGGTCACGGTGCCTTTCATCATCGAGATGTGGCCCGGGAACGAGCAGAAGAAGCCGTACTTCTCGTCAGCCTTGAGCTTGGACACGTCGAAGGTCACCGAGTCGGTTTCCTTGGCGCCGATGATCTTGGTGTGAGCGATAACGCGCTCGTCACCGTCCTTCAGGTAGTTCTTGTCGATGCCGGCGGCCAGGCCGTCGGTGGCGATCGGCTGCATGTCGGCTTCTTTGCTGATCACCAGGTTGTGGCCCATGACGTTCTTCGGCAGGCTGCCGGAGTGGGTCAGCTCGACGGTGAAGGTCTTGCAGCTCTTGTCGATTTCGATGGCCTTGGTGTTGAAGGACATCTGGTCGGTGGAATCAACGGTGGTTTTGCACTCGGCAGCCATCAATTGGCTGCTGGCCAGCGCCAGCAGGGATACCGCAACAACTTTGGAAAACATGGTGAATCTCCAAGGCAGGGTTAACAAAAACACGAATGGTTGGAAGACTGCCTGAAATCTTCGCAAGTTCCTATGACTTGAGTCAAAAATTGTATACAACTTTCAGGCTATGACACTCATCGAAACAATCTAACAGCCAGACGTTTGGCCGGGCCGTATCTTCAGGGCTCAACGTTCATCTGGAGCATCCGTCATGTCCTTCAACAGCCTGTTGTGCAGTCTGCTCGCCGCCTACGCCTGTGGTGCCAGCGGCACCTATGAAACCCCGAAACGCGAAGTTTAGCCCTTGGATCAAGGCGTGCCAGCCTTTACCCTGTGACCGATTGACCCAGGAGGAAGGCATGTCTCTCACATCCGTTTGTGTATTTTGCGGTGCCAACGCCGGCACCACCCCGGCGTACACCGAAGCCGCGATCGCCCTCGGCACGGCTATCGCCGAGCGTAAGCTGACGCTGGTCTACGGCGGTGGCGCCGTCGGCCTGATGGGGATTGTCGCCGACGCCGCGCTGGCGGCCGGTGGCGAAGTGATCGGCATCATCCCGCAGAGCCTGATGGACAAGGAAATCGGTCACAAGAGCCTGACGCGTCTGGAAGTGGTCGACGGCATGCACGCGCGCAAGGCGCGGATGGCTGAACTCAGCGATGCGTTCATCGCCCTGCCCGGTGGCCTTGGCACCCTGGAGGAGCTGTTCGAAGTCTGGACCTGGGGCCAGCTCGGCTACCACGGCAAGCCGCTGGGCCTGCTGGAAGTGAACGGTTTCTACAGCAAACTCACTGCATTTCTCGATCACATCGTCGGCGAAGGCTTCGTTCGTGCGCCGCACCGTGACATGCTGCAAGTGAGTGAATCGCCGCAAACGCTGCTCGAAGCCCTCGACAACTGGAAGCCCACCGTCACCCCAAAATGGGTCGACCAGAAACCCGGTTAACCGCCGGGCACCGATACAGGGCAGAATACGCGCCGCTCAACCTCACCTTCGACCCCAGAGGATCGCCCATGGCCAAACCCAATTACTCCTTCGCCAAACGTCAACGTGATCTGGCCAAGGAACAGAAGAAAGAGGAAAAGCTTCAGCGCAAGAAACAGATGGCTGAAGAAGCGGCACTGAACCCTGATGGTGAAGTGGCGACCGATGATGATGTTGAGGCACCGAAAGACCAGGCACCCGACGCCTGAGCAACACTGCAGGACCACTGAACACAATCCCTGTGGGAGCGGGCTTGCTCGCGAAAGCGTCGTGACATTCACTATGGATGTGACTGACAAATTGCTTTCGCGAGCAAGCCCGCTCCCACATTTGATCTTCACTCCTCCAAGGGCAACACGGTGACGCGGACTTCCGGGTCGTGATTGCCACCACCCAGAATCACCCCGCGCAACGGCGAGACATCGGAAAAATCCCGGCCCCAGGCCAGGGTGATGTGCTCCAGTGCCGGCTGCACGTTGTTTGTCGGATCAAAATCCACCCAGCCCAGCACCGGGCAAAACACCGAAACCCAGGCATGGGACGCATCGGCGCCGATCAACCGTGGCTGCCCCGGTGGCGGTTGAGTCAGCAGGTAGCCGCTGACGTAACGCGCCGCCAACCCGCGTGATCGCACACAGGCGAGCATCAGGTGCGCGAAGTCCTGACAGACCCCGCGCCGGCGCTCCAGCACCTCCACCAGCGGCGTCGCGACTTGCGTCGCTTCGGCATCGAAGGTGAATTCGCTGAAGATCTTCTGCATCAGGGCCTGCACACCCAACATCAACGGTCTGCCGACCGGGAAACAACTTTCCGAGAACTCGACGAAACTGCGTTTCAGATGCACGTAAGGCGACTGGAATCGATAGCGACAGGCTTCCAGCAGCGAGGCGGACAGCGGCTGGCTGCTGTAGGTCAGCGCGTTACGGGTCAATTCCCAGGCCGGTGACTGATGGAAATCCACCACGGGCCGCGCCAGCACTTCGACCGTCAGCCGTGCGTTGACCTGCAACTCATCGTGAGGCCGTTCGAAAGCCAGGCGAGTCAGCGGATTGCCGAAGACATCCTGCTCGTCACGGCGGGTGGTCGGCTCCGGACTGATCAGCAATTGCTGCTCGGTGCAGCGCTGCCACTCGCATTCGCGCGGCCACAGATGCGCCAGTTGCTGGGCCAGGGACACCGGACTGTCGTAGCGATAGCAGGTGTCGTGAAGGATCTGGTAATGGGCGCTCATCAGACGGACACCGTGCGCTGGCTGACATCATCGACATGGGCGAAATGGCGCAGGGCCAGACGATCCGACACCTGACTGCTGGCGTCGGCGACTTCCTGCAGCAAGTCCGCCAGACCGTCGAGGGCCGCGCGCACGCTGGATTCACCAAACAGCGGATTCTCCAGACAGCTCAGGTCGAAACGCGCCAGACGCTCGACCAGCGGCGGCAACCCCACCTCCCTCGGCACACCGAAATCATCATTCAGCCGCTTGAGGGTGCGGGTCACCAGTTTCAACTGGAACAGCACCGCATGAGGGTTCTGCTCGTCCAGCAGCAACAGGTCGAGTACCGGAATCAACTGCGCCACCGCCAGATAACGCGAGCGATAGGTGATGCTGCTGTTACCCAGCTCCAGCAACCATTCAAGCCCCGCTTGATCGAACGCCCCGGCGCCACGCAGGAAACCCGCGAGGCTGCTGCTGAGAAATTGCAGGCGCTCGATCCGCCGGCCGATCATCAGGAAGCGCCAGCCTTCGTCGCGGGTCATGTCGTCGAGGGCAAACCCGGACAACGCCGCCAGCGACATCACCAACCGGTTGAGAAAATCCAGCAGCTCGCCGAAATCCGGCTCGTCGGTGTCCAGCTCCGAAGCCTCTCGCTGCAACTCCACCAGCGCCTGCCAGTTTTCCCGGGACAGCTTGCCGCGCACTTGCGATGCCGCCCACTGCAAGCGTTGCAGGTTGGAACGCAGGCTGAACGACCAGTCCTCGCCGAGCAGTGCCGCGAGCAAACGCTCCGGCAGCTCACCCTCATCCGGCAGCAGCATCAGCCGCTCGCCCAGATCCACGGCGGCCTGCAAGGCTTGCGGGTCATCGCCGTCGACGTAACGCGCGAGCATGATGCGCAACAGCCGCGCGCTGTCGTCGCAACGCTCGCAGTAACGTCCGAACCAGAACAGGTTTTCCACCACCCGCGACGGCAGATACGGATCACGGCGCACCAGATCGGGCACGCCGATGTTGCGCTGGGCTTTCCACTGCTCACCGCTCGGCGGTCGATCCCCCAGCACCCAGGTGTCTTTGCTCGCGCCACCGCGCTGCATCGACACCACTTCGGCATCGGCTTCCGCGGCGACCCGGGTCAGGCCACCGGGCAGCACCCGATAACCATCGTGACTGGCCACTGCGTACATGCGCATGCCGATTGCCCGGGGTTGCAGTTGCCCGTCCTCGGGCTGCCAGATCGGCGCCTGGGACAACTGGGCGAGTTCTTGCGCGACATAGGCATAAGGGCGGGCCTGCATGCGCGCGGCGAGACTTTCACGCTGTTTTTCGCTCAGATCCCGACCAAACACCGGCGCAAAACTTTGCGACGGGAACGCCGGTTTGATCAACAGCTCAGGCAGTTTCTCCAGGGCCTGGGCCAACACCGGCGCTTCGCCGCACCACCACGTGGCGATGGACGGCAGGATCAGCTCTTCGCCGAACAGGTACTGATTGATCTTCGGCAGGAAGCCCAGCAGCCCCGGTGACTCCAGCACGCCGCTGCCCAGGGCGTTGGCCACCAGCACCCGTCCCTGACGTACCACCTCCAGCAATCCCGGAACGCCGAGCGCCGAATCCGTGCGCAGCTCCAGCGGATCACAGAAGTCATCGTCGAGCCGACGCATGATCGCGTGCACCCGGCGCAGGCCGCTGAGGGTTTTCAGGTAGACCGTGGCATCACGCACTGTCAGGTCGCCGCCCTCC
This sequence comes from Pseudomonas sp. B21-021, assembly GCF_024749205.1. Lineage (NCBI taxonomy): Bacteria > Pseudomonadati > Pseudomonadota > Gammaproteobacteria > Pseudomonadales > Pseudomonadaceae > Pseudomonas > Pseudomonas sp. B21-021. The sequence goes on along the minus strand of NZ_CP087192.1, from coordinate 647,928 downwards.
ACCAGCGGATAACCGAGCTGGCGGGCGAGATAGAGATGCTCGAAATAGCTTTCGTTGAAACGACCTGGGGTCAGCAACACCACCAGGGGCGCGTCATCGTCGCAGGGGGCCTGACGGGCCAGGGTTTCCTGCAAGGTGCGGAAGAAGCCGGCCAGGTGCTGCACTTTCAGATCCCGATACAACTCGGGGAAGGCGCGGGACACGATAGTGCGGTTTTCCAGCGCATAACCGGCGCCCGATGGCGCCTGGGTACGATCCGCCGTCACCCACCAGCGCCCGTCCGGCGTGCGCGCCAGATCCACGGCGTACAGATGCAGAAAGGCCCCGTCCGGTGGCGCAATGCCCTGACAGGGCCAGAGAAAGTTGTTGTGACCGAACACCAGCTCCGCCGGCAGCAGCCCTTCGCTGATCAGCCGCTGCGGGCCGTACAGGTCCGCCAGCACCGCATTGAGCAGCCGCGCACGCTGGGCAATCCCGGCCGACAGCTGTTGCCACTCATCGGCGGCGATTACGTGGGGCAACAGATCCAGCTCCCATGGACGGTCCGCGCCCTTGGGGTCGGCATAGACGTTGTAGGTGACGCCGTTTTCCTGGATCTGCCGGGTCAGCAACGCCTGACGCTGCACCAGTTGCGCCGGGGTGCTGCGCTGCAATTGGTCGACCAGTCGCCGCCAGTGCGGGCGCACCGCCCCGCTGTCGTCGAGCAGTTCGTGATAGGTGCCCGCTGTCAGCGGGTAGCGGTCAAGCAGGTCAGGCATGGAAAGCTCGGCAGCCGGCAAGGAGCGGTCAGACTAACGCAGGCACATGACGCCCGGATATACGAAAAATCCGGGCGTCGTGCCTGATTCAGAAACGTCGTAAATCGAGTGTCATCGGTAGTTCGTCGTTCGCTTCGACATTGGGTATCGGAAGTTTCCCCGGCGTATGTCCGATGCGGAAGAAACGCGCCATGCGTCGACTCTCCGCTTCGTTGGCGTTGACCGGCAGCGTCTCGTAATTGCGCCCGCCCGGGTGCGCGACGTGGTACTGGCAACCGCCCAGCGAGCGCTGCATCCAGGTATCAAGCAAGTCGAACACCAGCGGTGCATGCACCGGGATCGTCGGTTGCAGGCAGTTGGCCGGTTGCCACGCGCGGAAACGCACGCCGGCGACAAACTCGCCCACCCGCCCGCTCGGTTGCAACGGCACCGGGATGCCATTGCAGGTCAGCAGATAACGCTGCGGCGGCAGCCCCGTAAGCTTGACCTGCAATCGCTCCAGCGATGAGTCGACGTAGCGCACCGTACCGCCCGCCGCGCCCTCCTCGCCCAGCACATGCCAGGGTTCAAGGGCCTGACGCAATTCCAGCTCGATACCGTTGACGGCGTAGTCGCCGACCTTGGGGAAACGAAACTCAAGATGCGCCGCGAACCATTCGGCGCGCAGTGGATAACCGGCGTTGTTGAGTTCGACGATGACGTCGGCAAAGTCCTGCTCGATAAAATGCGGCAGCAGGAAGCGGTCGTGCAGTTCCGTGCCCCAGCGCACCAGTTTCGGCGGCGCATAAGGCTCGCGCCAGAACCGCGCCACCAGCGCCCGCAACAACAGCTGCTGAGCCAAACTCATGCGCGCATGGGGCGGCATCTCGAACGCACGCAACTCCAGCAGACCGAGGCGCCCGGTGGCGCCATCCGGTGAATACAGCTTGTCGATGCAGAACTCGGCGCGGTGGGTGTTGCCGGTGACGTCGATCAGCAGATTGCGCAACAGCCGATCCACCAGCCATGGCGCGCACTCTTCTCCCGGCGCCGGCATCTGCGCGAAAGCGATTTCCAGCTCATACAGCGCATCGTTGCGCGCTTCATCGACTCGTGGCGCCTGAGAGGTCGGGCCGATGAACAGGCCGGAAAACAGGTAGGACAGCGAAGGATGGTTGTGCCAGTAGCTGATCAGGCTGCGCAGCAGGTCCGGACGGCGCAGAAACGGTGAATCGCCCGGTGTCGCACCGCCGAGCACGAAGTGGTTGCCGCCACCGGTGCCGGTGTGTCGACCGTCGACCATGAATTTCTCGGTTGACAGTCGGGTCTGGCGCGCTTCTTCATACAGAAATTCGGTGCGCTCGACCAACTCGTCCCAAGTCGCCGACGGCTGCACGTTGACCTCGATCACGCCGGGATCCGGGGTGATGCGGAAATTGCTCAGGCGCGGATCGCTCGGCGGCTCGTAGCCTTCCAGCAACACCGGACAGTGCAGCTCCTCGGCGGTGGCTTCGATGGCGGCCACCAGCTCCAGATAATCCTCGACCCGCTCCAGCGGCGGCATGAACAGGTACAACCGGCCTTCCCTGGCCTCGGCGCAGAACGCGGTGCGGGTCAGCCAGTCGGCGGACTCGTCGATCTTCGGCACACGCTCGTCCGCCAGAGCGGGCTCGCCGTGTTCGTTGAGCTGCGATGTTTCGGGCAGTTCGGGGAAGTCCTGATTCGGATCGTTCGGATGAATGAACGGATACTCTGCCGCTTTCACCCAGGGCTGCGAACCCAATGGAAGACGATAGCCGAGCGGCGAATCCCCCGGCACCAGCCGGCAATGCTCATCGCGCAGATACCAGCGCCCGCTCTGCCATTGATCGCCCTTGGCGGTGCGCGCCAGCGGCAGCACCTGGCCGATGACCTTGTCCAGCCCCTGACTGAACACCTTGCGCAGTCGCGCACGTTCCAGCGGTTCCTCCAGGCGCGAGTCTTCGGCGCTGACGTTGCCCGGCAAGGCGCCTTCGCGCCAGAGGTAGTAGAAATTGTCTTCGTAGGCCGGGAATACGAAGCGTGTCGGCAGTTTCAGGCGTTCGGCGACACTCGCCAGAAAGCGCCCGGCCAGTTCTCCCGTGGCGCCGTAATCCTGCTGCTCATCGGCGATCAACGCGTTGTTGTGCCAGATCGGCACGCCGTCGCGGCGCCAGTAGCAATTCAGCGACCAGCGCGGCAGCTGCTCCCCCGGATACCACTTGCCCTGGCCGAAATGCACCAGCCCTTTGGGCGCGTAATGCTTGCGCATGCGCTGGAACAGTTCGGCGGATAGCCGACGCTTGTCCGGGCCCAGCGCAGCGGTATTCCATTCGGCACCGTCGGGGTCGTCGATGGACACAAAGGTCGGTTCGCCGCCCATGGTCAGGCGCACGTCGCCTTCCAGCAGGTCGGCATCGATCTGCCGGCCCAGCGCCTGGATCGCCAGCCATTGCTCATCGGTGTAGGGCTTGGTGACCCGGGGTGCTTCCCAGATCCGCTCCACGGACATTTCGTGGCTGAACTCGCATTCGCAAGGCTCCACCAGACCGCTGATCGGCGCCGCCGAGGACGGATCGGGACTGCAGGCCAGCGGGATATGCCCTTCCCCGGCGAACAATCCGGAGGTCGCATCAAGGCCGATCCAGCCGGCGCCGGGCAGATACACCTCGCACCACGCGTGCAGGTCGGTGAAGTCCACTTCGGTGCCGGACGGGCCGTCGAGGCTTTTCACGTCGGCGGTCAGTTGAATCAGGTAACCGGAGACGAAACGCGCCGCCAGCCCGAGATTGCGCAGCAGTTGCACCAACAGCCACGCCGAATCGCGGCAGGAGCCGGAGGCGTGTTCAAGAGTGTGTTCCGGGGTTTGTACGCCCGGCTCCATGCGGATCAGGTAATTGATGTCTTCGCTCAGACGCTGGTTGAGCGCCACCAGGAAATCCACGGCCGGCAGCGGTGTGCGGTCGATGGCGTCCAGATAGGCCTTGAATTTCGGCGTCAGCGGCAGGGTTTCGAGGTACGGCGCCAGCTCCTTGCGTTCATCGGCGGCGTAGGCGAAGGGGATTTTCTCGGCGTAGGGCTCGAGGAAAAAGTCGAACGGGTTGAACACCGCCATCTCGGCCAGCAGATCGACCTCGATTCGCAACTCGGCGGTTTTCTCGGGGAACACCAGCCGTGCAAGGTAGTTGCCCTGAGGGTCCTGCTGCCAGTTGATGAAGTGCTGCTCGGGCGAGACTTTCAGTGAATAAGACAGAATCCGCGTGCGGCTGTGAGCAGCCGGGCGCAGCCGCACGATCTGCGGGCCGAGTTCGACAGCGCGGTCGTAGCGGTAATGCGTGACGTGATGCAATGCGACATGAATCGACACGGCGTGCCTCCTGCGAGCCCAAGCGTATTCGAAAGCGCGCAAGACTTATGCCATGCAGAGGCTTGGGCGCTTTCCCGGAATGCTTAGGGCAGTACAGCACCAAAATCGGGCGATGCGGTGAAATGGTTTGGCACAGTTGCACGCAAATGTTGCGAAGAGCCCCTTCCCCTGACCCTCTCCCGTGATCGTTCCCACGCTCCTGCGTGGGAATGCAGCCCGTGACGCTCTGCGTCACTGGACGCGGAGCGTCCCTAGAGGCATTCCCACGCAGAGCGTGGGAACGATCAGCAAAACGCCAACCCGAAGGTTGGCGTTCTGTTCAGCTCAAGTGCGTTTTAGCGCGGTACGACCGGCTTGCGTGCCGGTTTCGGCCCTTTGCCTTTCGCGGCTTCCTTGCGCTCCTTGGCGGCCTGCTGGTTGCGGGCGAATGCCGCGGCCTTGGCCTGTTCACGCTTGTCCCAAGGATTGCCGCCGTCGCTGGCGCGTGGAGGCAGACCGGTGTGCTGGGTGAGGATCTTGGTGGTCTTCTCTTTCGCGACCTTGTGGCTGCCAGCCGGTGTCGAGTTCTTGCGACGGGCACTCTGGTAGCTGTCGGTGGCCGGCTGGTGCAGCGGGATCAACTGGTTCTTGCCCGGCCCGATCAGGTCGGCGCGGCCCATGCGGGTCAGCGCTTCACGCAGCATCGGCCAGCCTTTCGGGTCGTGATAACGCAAGAACGCCTTGTGCAGACGACGCTGCTCCTCGCTCTTGACGATGGTCACGCCGTCGCTCTTGTAGGTGACCTTGCGCAGCGGGTTCTTGCCGGAGTGGTACATCGCGGTGGCGGTGGCCATCGGCGACGGGTAGAACGCCTGCACCTGGTCGGCACGGAAGCCGTTGCCCTTGAGCCACAGGGCCAGGTTCATCATGTCTTCGTCGGTGGTGCCCGGGTGCGCGGCGATGAAGTACGGAATCAGGTACTGCTCTTTCCCGGCTTCCTTGGTGTACTTCTCGAACATGCGCTTGAAGCGATCGTAGGTACCGATCCCCGGTTTCATCATCTGGTTGAGCGGACCTTCCTCGGTGTGTTCCGGGGCGATCTTCAGGTAACCACCGACGTGGTGGGTCACCAGTTCCTTGACGTACTCCGGCGACTCGACCGCGAGGTCGTAACGCAGGCCGGAGGCAATCAGGATCTTCTTCACACCCGGCAACGCACGGGCGCTGCGGTACAGCTGAATCAGCGACGAGTGGTCGGTGTTCAGGTTCGGGCAGATGCCCGGGAACACGCAGGACGGCTTGCGGCACGCGGATTCGATTTCCGGGCTCTTGCAGGCGATGCGGTACATGTTCGCGGTCGGGCCGCCGAGGTCGGAAATGACGCCGGTGAAACCCGGCACCTTGTCGCGGATCTCTTCGATTTCGCGAATGATCGACTCTTCGGAACGGTTCTGGATGATCCGGCCTTCGTGCTCGGTGATCGAGCAGAAGGTGCAGCCGCCGAAGCAGCCACGCATGATGTTCACCGAGAAACGGATCATGTCGTAGGCCGGGATCTTTTCCTTGCCGTACGCAGGGTGCGGAACACGTGCGTAAGGCATGCCGAACACGTAGTCCATTTCTTCAGTGGTCATCGGAATCGGCGGCGGATTGAACCAGACGTCGATCTCGCCATGCTTCTGCACCAGCGCACGGGCGTTGCCCGGGTTGGTTTCCAGGTGCAGCACGCGGTTGGCGTGGGCGTACAGAACCGGGTCGTTACGCACCTTTTCCATCGACGGCAGGCGAATCACGGTCTTGTCGCGGGTCATTTTCGGGCTGGCCAGGATCTGCACGACCTTGGCTTCTTCCGGATCGTCAATCGGGCCCTTCTCCTGCTCGATCGCGCAAGCCTGAGTGTCCTGGGTGTTGACGTACGGGTTGATGATCTTGTCGATCTTGCCCGGACGGTCGATGCGCGTGGAGTCGACTTCGTACCAGCCCGCCGGCGTGTCGCGACGGATGAACGCGGTGCCGCGCACATCGGTGATGTCTTCGATCTTGTGACCGTAGGACAGACGCTGGGCGACTTCGACAATCGCCCGCTCGGCGTTGCCGTACAGCAGGATGTCGGCGCTGGCGTCGATCAGGATCGAGTTGCGCACGCGATCCTGCCAGTAGTCGTAGTGGGCGATGCGGCGCAGGGAGGCTTCGATGCCGCCGAGCACGATCGGCACGTGCTTGTAGGCTTCCTTGCAGCGCTGGCTGTAAACCAGGCTCGCGCGGTCCGGACGTTTGCCGGCCATGCCACCCGGGGTGTAGGCGTCGTCGGAACGGATTTTCTTGTCCGCGGTGTAGCGGTTGATCATCGAGTCCATGTTGCCGGCCGCGACGCCGAAGAACAGGTTCGGCTCGCCAAGCTTCATGAAGTCGTCTTTGGACTGCCAGTTCGGCTGCGCGATGATCCCGACGCGGAAGCCTTGCGACTCCAGCAGCCGGCCGATGATCGCCATGCCGAACGACGGGTGATCGACGTAGGCATCTCCCGTAACAATGATGATGTCGCAGGAATCCCAGCCAAGCTGATCCATCTCCTCCCTGCTCATCGGCAGGAATGGCGCCGGCCCGAAACATTCGGCCCAGTATTTTGGATAGTCAAATAACGGCTTGGCTGCTTGCATGTCGATGACCGGTGTTGAGGTGCAAAATCGCGGGCGCGGAATATAGCACAAAAAATGACCAATTCCGACGGCTGTGGTCGGAAATATCAGGGGCTTTCAGACGACGACAGACTTACTCGTCGTCGTCGAAGTTATAGCTGCCCGGCGCGAGGTTTTCGAAGCGGGTGTACTTGCCGATGAAGGCCAGGCGGATGAAGCCGATCGGGCCGTTCCGCTGCTTGCCGATGATGATCTCGGCGATGCCCTTGTGTTCGGTTTCCGGGTGATACACCTCGTCCCGGTACACGAACATGATCACGTCGGCGTCCTGCTCGATCGCTCCGGATTCCCGCAAGTCGGAGTTCACCGGACGCTTGTTGGGACGTTGTTCCAGGGAGCGGTTGAGCTGCGACAGGGCGACTACCGGGCAGTTGAATTCCTTGGCCAGGGCTTTCAGGGATCGGGAGATCTCGGAAATCTCGTTGGTCCGGTTGTCACCGCTGGAACCCGGGATCTGCATCAGCTGCAGGTAGTCGATCATGATCAGGCCGATGTCGCCGTGCTCGCGCACCAGACGCCGGGTCCGGGCGCGCATTTCCGACGGGCTGATGCCGGCGGTGTCATCAATGAACAGCTTGCGGTCGTTGAGCAAGTTGACCGCCGAGGTCAGGCGCGGCCAGTCGTCGTCTTCCAGCTGGCCGGAACGCACCTTGGTCTGGTCGATACGACCGAGGGACGACAGCATACGCATGATCAGCGATTCACCTGGCATCTCGAGGGAGTACACCAGCACCACCTTGTCGCTGCGCAACACGGCGTTTTCCACCAGGTTCATCGCAAAGGTGGTCTTACCCATCGACGGACGGCCGGCGACGATGATCAGGTCGGCCGGTTGCAGGCCGCTGGTCTTCTCGTCGAGGTCGGTGTAGCCGGTGGACAGGCCGGTGATCGAGTCGGCGGTGTTGAACAGGGTGTCGATGCGGTCGATGGCCTTGGTCAACAGGTCATTCACGCCCACCGGGCCGCCGGTTTTTGGCCGGGCCTCGGCAATCGCGAAGATCTGCCGCTCGGCTTCGTCGAGGATTTCCTCGGCGGTGCGACCTTCGGGGTTGAAGGCGCTGTCGGCAATTTCAGTGCTGATACCGATCAACTGACGCAACGTCGCACGCTGGCGGACGATCTGCGCATAGGCTTTGATGTTGGCGACAGACGGCGTGTTCTTCGCCAGCTCGCCAAGGTAACCGAGGCCGCCGACCTGCGAGGTCTGACCTTCCTTGTCCAGTTGCTCGGCAAGGGTCACGACGTCGATCGGCATGTTCTGATCGGCCAGTTTGGCGATCGCACGGAAAATCAGACGGTGGTCATGTCGGTAGAAATCGCCGTCGGAGACTTGATCGAGCACGCGTTCCCAGGCGTTGTTGTCCAGCATCAGACCACCGAGCACGGCCTGTTCGGCCTCGATGGAATGCGGCGGCACCTTCAGCGCGGCGGTTTGCAGATCGTATTGCTCGGGAGCGGAGATTTCGTTCATGGCCACTTTTTAATCAGGAAAAGCAGGGAGTGCAGAAAGACAAAGGGCACGACCTGTAAACAGGATCGTGCCCGATGTTAACCGTCTGACGGACAAGCCGCCAGTCGATCAGGGTGTTGCTTAAGCTGCTACCACGACAACGCGTACGGTGGCTTCAACTTCGGCGTGCAGGTGCACAGCCACGTCGAATTCACCCACGTTGCGGATGGTGCCGTTCGGCAGACGAACTTCGCTTTTCGCAACTTCAACGCCGGAGGCGGTCAGTGCGTCAGCGATGTCGTGAGTACCGATCGAACCGAACAGCTTGCCTTCGTCGCCAGCGGTGGCAGTGATGGTCACTTCCAGCTCGGCCAGTTGGGCAGCACGGCTTTCAGCCGATGCTTTACGGTCTGCGGCGGCTTTTTCCAGCTCAGCGCGACGCTCTTCGAACGCAGCCAGGTTGGCAGCGGTCGCAGCGGTGGCTTTGCCGAAAGGCAGCAGGTAGTTACGGCCGTAACCGGCCTTAACGTTTACTTTGTCGCCCAGGTTGCCCAGGTTGGCGATTTTTTCCAGAAGGATCAGTTGCATGTGGAAATCCTCTTAACTTTTAACCTTCACCGTTCGCGTTATCGGTGTCTTTCGACACCCGACCGCGAAAATCAATCAGGCTGTCGACAATGGCCAGAACCACGAGCAACGGATAGATCAGCTGCATGAACAGCAACAGCGTCACGTACAACCCCACCAGCCAGAAACCGGCCAGTCGCCTTTGCGCCACCAGCCCGTGAATCAGGGCCAGCCCGGCGAACACCAGCGGTACACTGCACAACGGCGTCAACATGGCCATCTGTGCACCGAGATTCGGGCCCAGAAGCATCAACGCCAGCAGTAACATCGCCGGCCCCAGCGGGATCCGGATGGCGCGAAACTCGCGACCAAAACCACCCGGGTTGTACAACAACGCCTGCCAGTAACGCCCGACAATCAGGCTCAGCACGCTGACGATCTGCAACAAAGCCGCAATCAGGCCGGTCAGGACCGGTGCGATCAGCGACGCGAAATGCGCCTGCTCGTCTACCGACAATTGTTGGTAGGCATCACCGAGAAGCGCGGGCATGACCTTTACCAAGGCCTGCGCCAGCATCTCGATCTGGGGCGCAAACGCCGCCCCGAGCACCACTGAAAACACCAGCCCCATGGCTACGCTGACCAGCAGCGTACGGACCCAGGACTCGCTTGCGCGCAACACCAGCGCAAGCCCCGAAGAACCCAGCAGCACGAGAAGTGCCCGTGGGTCATCGGCATACAACCACCAGATCAATGCCGGCAGCAGTCCCAGCGACACGACGCCCAGGGCGTCGGTCAATCCGCGCCGCAGAAGCACCAGGCTCCCGGCGGCGGCACCCAACCAATACAACAACGGCAATGTTGCAAACCCGGCCACTACGAGAGTGGCCTGCATACGGCCGCGCATGATGAACTCAGCTAAGGCACGCATGCATTCAATCCTTTGCTACTTGTCGACTGCCCGGTCTCAGCGGCCGTGGCTGTCGGTGTAGGCCAGCAGGGCCAGGAAGCGGGCGCGCTTGATAGCGGTGGCCAGCTGACGCTGATAACGAGCTTTGGTACCGGTGATGCGGCTTGGAACGATTTTGCCGGTCTCGGATACGTAGGCTTTCAGAGTGTTGAGATCTTTGTAATCGATCTCCTTCACGTCTTCAGCGGTGAAGCGGCAGAATTTACGACGACGGAAGAAACGTGCCATTTGATAGGCTCCTTAAAAGGTCCGTGGATTACTCGTCAGCGTTATCGCTGTTGTCGCTGTCGCTATCGCTGTCATCGCCATCGGCGCTGCCATCGTGCTCAGGACGTTCGCGACGCTCACGGCGCTCACTGCGGTTTTCTTCAGCCTTGAGCATCTCGGACTGGCCGGTAACGGCTTCGTCGCGACGGATGACCAGGTTACGGATCACTGCATCGTTGTAGCGGAAGTTGTCTTCCAGCTCGGCCAGGGCCTTGCCGGTGCACTCAACGTTCAGCATCACGTAGTGAGCCTTGTGAACATTGTTGATTGCGTAGGCCAGTTGACGACGGCCCCAGTCTTCCAGACGGTGGATTTTGCCGCCGTCTTCTTCGATCAGCTTGGTGTAACGCTCAACCATGCCGCCGACTTGCTCGCTCTGGTCAGGGTGGACCAGAAAGATGATTTCGTAATGACGCATGAATGCTCCTTACGGGTTGTAGCCTGCCGCTCAAAAACGGTCAGACAAGGAGTGAATGACACTTATGGACTTGCTGGCGCGGGGCACATGCATGCCTGCCGCCACAGCAAGGGGCGCAATTGTAGAGAAGGGACTGAAGAGGTGCAAGGCAATTGGTGATTATTTGAACAGTCACCAAAATTTTGCCCCGCCATAAAACGCTGTGGGAGCGAGCTTGCTCGCGAAGGGGATACATCAGGCAACATTTTTGTCGACTGACACTCCGCTTTCGCGAGCAAGCCCGCTCCCACATTTGAATCGGCGTAAGGCTTAAGCCTTTTTGACAGTCGCCTTGGCCTTGGCGCCGCGCTGGCGCTGGGCTTCGAACAGGCACACGCCGGTCGCAACAGAAACGTTGAGACTGCTGACGCTACCGGCCATCGGCAGGTGCACCAGGTAATCGCAATGCTCACGGGTCAGGCGACGCATGCCTTTGCCTTCGGCGCCCATGATCAGGATGGTCGGGCCGGTCAGATCCTGGTCATAGATGCTGACCTCGGCCTCACCCGCCGTGCCGACGATCCACAGACCACGCTGCTGGAGCTTTTCCAGGGTGCGCGCAAGGTTGGTGACGGCCACCAGCGGAATCACTTCCGCCGCGCCGCAAGCCACTTTACGCACCACAGGTGTCAGGGTGGCCGACTTGTCTTTTGGCACAATGACCGCCAGCGCACCGGCAGCATCCGCCGAACGCAGGCAGGCGCCCAGGTTATGCGGGTCGGTCACGCCGTCGAGCACCAGCAACAGCGGCGCGCCTTCGGTGCGATCGAGCAGCTCGTCGAGCATCGCTTCACCCCAGACCTGGCTCGGACTGACGTCCGCCACCACGCCCTGGTGCACGCCTTCGACCCAGGCGTCCATTTCGCGGCGCTCGGCCTGACCGATCTGGACCCGGTTTTCGTTGGCCAGTTCGATCAGCGTCTGCACGCGCGGATCGTTGCGGCTTTCAGCCAGCCAGATCTGCTTGACGCGTTTAGGGTGGTGACGCAGCAACGCTTCTACCGCGTGAACGCCGTAGATTTTTTCCAACTGACTCATGACTTCGCCTTCGGTTTACGCGCCCCGCCACTTTTGGCTGGAGCGGAACCCGCTTTCGGCGGGCCTTTACGGTGTTTGCTCGGTTTGGCTGGCTTGCCGCCGGAGGCCTTTTCAGGCGCCGACCGTCCGGTCTTTCCCCGGACGCCGCTTTACCACCGTTTTTGGCGTCGGCCAGCAAGGCCTTCTTCATTTCACGGCTTTTGCGCAGTTCGGCGTTTTTCGCCACGGCATCGCTTGGACGATAAGCCTCGGCAACCTTTTCCTTGGCCGGGCGACGGCTGGCGGTTTTTGCCGGAGCCTTTTCTTCCACAACCTTCGCTGCTGGAGCGGCTGTCTCGGCGCCACGCTTCTTGCGGCCGATCGGCGCGCTGATGGTTTTTTCAGCCATCTCGAAGTCGATCTTGCGCTCGTCGAGATCGACGCGCATGACGCGCACTTCAACGGTATCGCCAAGACGGAAGCTGCGACCGGTGCGCTCGCCCGCCAGGCGGTGGTGCACAGGGTCGAAGTGGTAGTAGTCGCCCGGCAGTGCGGTGACGTGCACCAGACCTTCGACGTAGATATCGGTCAGTTCGACGAACAGCCCGAAACCGGTCACGGCAGTGATCACGCCCGGGAACGATTCGCCCACGCGGTCCTTCATGAACTCGCACTTGAGCCAGTTCACCACGTCGCGGGTCGCTTCGTCGGCGCGGCGCTCGCTCATCGAGCACTGCTCGCCGAGCTGCTCCAGCGCTGCTTCGTCGTACGGATAGATGCGCGCCTTCGGAATGGTCATCGCACCGGCACGACGAACGTGCGGGGTGTCCTGTTTCGAATGGATCACGCTGCGGATCGCCCGGTGCGTGAGCAAGTCCGGGTAACGACGGATCGGCGAGGTGAAGTGGGTATAGGCTTCGTAATTCAGGCCGAAGTGGCCTTCGTTCTGAGCGCTGTACACCGCCTGGCTCAGGGAGCGCAGCATCACGGTCTGGATCAGGTGGAAATCCGGACGGTCCTTGATGCTGGCCAACAGGGCCTGATAGTCCTTCGGCGACGGACCATCCTTGCCTTTGTGCAGGGACAGGCCGAGCTCACCGAGGAACGCACGCAGTTTTTCCAGACGCTCCGGTGGCGGGCCGTCGTGGACGCGGTACAACGCAGGGATTTCGTGCTTCTTCAGGAATTCGGCAGTGGCCACGTTGGCCGCCAGCATGCATTCCTCGATCAGCTTGTGCGCGTCGTTACGGGTGGTCGGACGGATTTCGGCAATCTTGCGCTCGGAACCGAAGATGATCCGGGTTTCCTGAGTTTCGAAATCGATCGCGCCGCGCACGTGACGGGCAGCCAGCAACACCTTGTACAGCGCGTAGAGCTGCTTGAGGTGCGGCAAGACGTCGGTGTATTCACCGCGCAGCTTGCGACCTTCGGTAGCCTTCGGCGTTTCCAGCATCGCGCTGACCTTGTTGTAGGTCAGACGAGCGTGGGAATGGATCACCGCTTCATAGAAGCAGTAGTCGGTCATTTCGCCGGACTTGGAGATGGTCATCTCGCAAACCATGGCCAGACGATCGACATGTGGATTCAACGAGCACAGGCCGTTGGAGAGCTGCTCCGGCAGCATCGGCACCACGCGCTCGGGGAAGTACACCGAGTTGCCGCGCACCTGGGCTTCGTTGTCCAGGGCCGAACCGATCTTCACGTAGCTGGAAACGTCGGCAATCGCCACGTACAACTTCCAGCCGCCGGAGAACAGGCGCAGCTTGCCTGGCTTGGCTTCGCAGTAGACCGCGTCGTCGAAGTCGCGGGCATCTTCGCCGTCGATGGTGACGAACGGCAGATGGCGCAGGTCGACGCGCTTCTCTTTGTCTTTCTCTTCGACTTCCGGCTTGAGCTTGCCGGCTTCCTTCAGAACGGCTTCAGGCCAGACGTGCGGAATGTCGTAGGTGCGCAGGGCGACATCGATTTCCATGCCCGGCGCCATGTAGTTGCCGACGACTTCGATCACGTCGCCTTGCGGCTGGAAGCGCGGAGTCGGCCAGTGGGTGATTTTCACCTCGACGAACTGACCGATCTGGGCGTTGGCGTTGCGGCCCGGGGTAACCAGCACTTCCTGCTGGATCTTCGGGTTGTCCGCAACGACGAAGCCGATACCGCCTTCTTCGAAGTAACGGCCGACGATGCTTTCGTGGGCACGGGACACCACTTCGACGATCACGCCTTCGCGACGACCACGACGATCCAGGCCGGACACACGGGCCAGGGCACGGTCGCCATCGAACACCAGACGCATTTGCGCCGGACTCATGAACAGGTCGTCGGAGCCGTCATCCGGCACCAGGAAGCCGAAGCCGTCGCGGTGACCACTGATGCGACCGAGGATCAGGTCGAGCTTGTCCACCGGCGCATACGTGCCACGGCGGGTGTAGATCAGTTGAGCGTCGCGCTCCATGGCGCGCAGGCGGCGGCGCAGGGCTTCGATCTGGTCTTCTGTGGTCAGACCAAACTCTTCGACCAGTTGCTCGCGGGCAGCAGGCGAACCTCGATCAGCAAGGTGCTGAAGGATCAGTTCGCGGCTGGGAATAGGGTTTTCATATTTTTCCGCTTCACGAGCGGCCTCGGGATCGAGGGACTGCCAATCGGCCATTAGAGAGTTTTCACCTTGTCTATATGCGGGTTAGTTTGGCATAGGCGCCATCAAACGGGAAATTTCCGACTATATAAGGCGCGTCTGGAGCCTTGTATCGACGCCTGGAGGGCGTTTTGAACACCGCTGGTAAAAAAAATCATTTTTTTTTGCTGGCAGGGGTTTACAGTTAAAAAGGCGCTCCGTATAGTGCGCGCCATCGACGACGTACACACGTTGACGAGATGCCCAGGTGGTGAAATTGGTAGACACGCCAGCTTCAGGTGCTGGTGACCTTACGGTCGTGGAAGTTCGAGTCTTCTCCTGGGCACCAATTTCGAGTTTGAGACTAGATCAGTTTCAAGACTCACACAAAAACCCGCGAAAGCGGTTTTTTTGCATTCTGCGCCCCGCCTTTTTTCTGAAAATGATTTATTAAAATCAAATCAGGGGTTTACAGATCAAAAGGCGCTCCGTATAGTGCGCCACATCAACAGCGGCAACGCTGAAGATGAAGCCCAGATGGTGAAATTGGTAGACACGCCAGCTTCAGGTGCTGGTGACCTTACGGTCGTGGAAGTTCGAGTCTTCTTCTGGGCACCAATTCAAATTCAAGGTCACGATCTTGAATTTCACAAAAACCCGCGAAAGCGGGTTTTTGCGTTTCCGGGGTTTGGAAAAGTCTGAGCCCCAACGCCTACCAGACCCACCTCCTCCCCGCAAGGCGCACTTGAGAAACAATATCGTTTATCATTGTTGCAAGTTTTTGCAATGCGACAGTGAGGAACCCTGCGAATGATGTTTCGAAATACCCTGCGCCGCGGCTTGACCTTCACCCTGCTCGGCCTGGCACTCGCCACCCCCCTCACCCAGGCTGCCGACGCGGTTTCCCTGACTCTCTATAACGGTCAACACAAGGAAGTCGGCGACGCGATCGCCAAAGCCTTCGAAGCCAAGACCGGCATTCACGTCAATGTACGCAAGGGCAGCAGCAATCAGCTGGCCAGCCAGATCATCGAAGAAGGCGACCGCTCCCCCGCCGACGTCATCTACACCGAAGAATCCCCGCCGCTGAACAACCTCGGCGAGCAAGGCCTGCTGGCCAAGGCCGACGACGCGACCCTGGCTGTTCTGCCGAAAGAATACGTCGCCGGCAACGGCACGTGGATCGGCGTTACCGCCCGGGTTCGCGTGGTGGCTTTCAACCCGAAACTGATCGACGAAAAGGACCTGCCGAAATCGGTGCTGGATTTCGCCGACCCGCAGTGGCAAGGCAAGGTCGGTTTCGTACCGACCAGCGGCGCGTTCCAGGAACAGGCTGTCGCCATCATCAAAAAACACGGCCGCGAAGCCGCCGAAGAATGGCTGACCGGTCTGCGTGCCTTCGGCAAGACCTATAGCAACAACATGGTCGCCCTCAAGGCTGTGGAAAACGGCGAAGTCGCCACCGTGTTGGTGAACAACTATTACTGGTTCGCCCTGCAACGGGAAAAAGGCCAGCTTGATTCGAAACTGCATTACTTCACCGGCGGTGACGTTGGCGGCCTGATCACCGTGTCCAGCGCAGCCGTGCTGAAATCCAGCAAACATCCAAAAGAAGCCCAGCAATTCCTCGCCTACATGGCCAGCGAAGAAGGCCAGCGCGTGATCACCCAGACCACCGCCGAATACCCGCTGCACAAAGGCATGGAATCGGATCGCGGCCTCAAGCCTTTCAGTGAACTGGAAGCGCCGGACGTCACGCCGGCCGATCTGGGTAATGCCGAGGAAGCGCTGGAGCTGGAACGCGAAGTTGGCCTGAACTGATGACCGCATCGTTATCCGCCCCCGCTACACGCGGGGGTTACGTGCCACGGCGCAAGCGGCCGTCGATCTGGCTGATGCTGCCGGTGTTGTTGCTGGTGGTCATGAGCCTGTTGCCGCTGGCCTACGTCGGGCTCAAAGCCTGGCAGGCGGGCTGGTCCGAGGCGCTGCACTTGCTGTGGCGCCCGTATGTGTTCGGCCTGCTGCGCAATACGCTAGCGCTGATGGTTGGCGTAACCGTGACCTGTGGCCTGATCGGCCTGTCGCTGGCGTGGTTGCTGGAGCGCAGCAATCTGCCGGGCCGACGGCTGTGGGGCGTGATTCTTTGCCTGCCGTTCGCGGTGCCGGCATTTGTCAGCAGCTTCACCTGGGTTTCGCTCAGTGCGCAGTTCGAAGGACTCGGCGGGGCGATCCTGGTGATGAGCCTGTCGAAGTACCCGCTGATCTTTCTGCCGGTCGCGGCAACCCTGCGCAATCTCGATCCCTCTCTTGAGGAATCGGCACGGACGCTGGGCCAGAATCGCTGGGGCGTGTTTTTCCGGGTCACCCTGCCCCTGCTCTGGCCTTCGCTGCTGGCCGGTTCCTTGCTGATCGCATTGCACATGCTGGTGGAATTCGGCGCACTGTCGATCATTGGTCTGCAAACCTTCACCACCGCGATCTATCAGCAATTCGAACTGGAATTCAGCAATGCCAACGCGGCAATGCTGTCGGCAGTGTTGCTGGCGCTGTGCCTGATGCTGTTGTGGCTGGAGTTGCGCGTGCGCGGCAAGGGCCGTCATGTGCGCACTGGCCAGGGAGCGGCGCGTCGGGCTGAACAAGTGCGACTCGGGCCTTGGACGATTGCCGGTCAGCTGTATTGCCTGATGCTGGCGATTGTCGGCAGCGGGATTCCGCTGGGCATGCTGGCTTACTGGCTTGCCGTGGGATCGTCAGCGGCATTCCCGGTTGCGGCGATCACCGAAGCTTTGCTGTCGTCGCTGGCGCTATCGCTGGGTGGCGCGGGATTGTGTCTGGTACTGGCGGTGCCGGTCGGGTTGCTGGTGGTGCGCTACAAAGGCCAATTGGCGATCTGGGCCGAGCGCTTGCCCTATCTGCTGCACGCCCTGCCGGGATTAGTGATCGCCCTGACGCTGGTGTATTTCGCCCTGCATTACGTGCCGGCGCTGTACCAGACCTCCGCGCTATTGCTGATCGCTTATGCGCTGCTGTTTCTGCCGCTGGCTCAGGCGCCGATCCGCACGGCTTTGAACAAGGCCGCACCGCAACTCGAAGAAGCCGCCCGCACGCTGGGCGCCTCTTCGTTCACGGCGTTCTGCCGAGTGACCCTGCCGATTATCTTTCCGGCACTTGGCGCGGCGTTTGCGCTGGTGTTTCTGGATGCCATGAAAGAACTGACGGCGACGCTGCTTCTGAGCCCGACCGGGCTCAACACATTGGCGACCGAAGTCTGGGCGCACACCGCGAATGTCGAGTTCGCAGCGGCGGCGCCTTATGCGGCGTTGTTGATTGTGGTGTCCGGGCTGCCGGTGTATCTGCTGACGACCCGAATGTATTTGAGCCGATAAAAAAATCGCAGCCGAGGCTGCGATTTTTTTTGCCCGGACTATCAGGCCCGGAACTGCCCCAGACTCGCCTTGAGCTGCGCCGCCAGACCATCCAGCACCTTGCCGCTGGCCGTGGTCTCGACCACCGCCTGGGCGGCTTTCTCGGCCTGGGCATGAATCGTCTCGACCCGCCCACGTACAGCCTGCGCGCCTTGCGCCTGATGCGCCGCTGCCTGAGTCGCCAGGCCAATCGCCGCATGCACCTGCTCGACCGACGCCTGCACCGACTGCTGCAACCGCGCACTGTCACGCAGTACCAGCAAGCCTTCGCTGGCCTGACGCCCGGCCTGGCCGATCGCCTCCACCGCCTCACGGGCACCCTGCTGCAAGGCCACGATGTGCGCCTGAATGTCGCCGGTGGAGCTTTGGGTCTTGCTCGCCAACGCACGGACTTCATCCGCCACTACCGCAAACCCGCGACCGGTCTCGCCGGCTCGGGCCGCTTCGATGGCCGCGTTGAGCGCCAGCAGGTTGGTCTGCTCGGCGATTCCGTGAATCACGGTCAGGACCACTTCGATCTGCTCGCTCTGCTGCGCCAGCCGTTCGATAACTTTCGCCCCGGTATCGACCTGCCCCGCCAGCGCCTCGATCAGACTGCCGACCTTGGCCGAGGTGCGAGTGTTCTCGTCAGTGGCCTGGCGAATATCCACCACCTGCTTCAGCGCCGCCTGCATCGCATGACTTTCCGATTGCGCTTCGTCGGCCATTTGCGAAAGCGCCCGCAGGCTTTCGGCCACTTCATCACGCTGCATCCCGGCCGCAGCATCGGCACCGGCGTTGCGCAGGGTCATGGCGCCGATTTCCAGACCGGTACGCTGAGCCACATCCCCGGCCTCGCGCACGATCGGCTGCAACTTGTCCACAAAGCGGTTGACCGCCGACGCCATGTCGCCGATTTCGTCCTTGCTGTTGATCTGCACGCGCTTGGTCAGATCGCCCTCGCCTGCTGCCAGATCATCCATGGCGGCGTTAAGCATTTTCAGGCGATTGACCACTCGATGACCGAGCACCACCGCCAGCAGCAACAGCACGCCGGCACCGACCAGCGCCAGGCCCATGCCGATACGCCAACGCAGGGTTGCTGCTGCGTCCTGCACGGTACTGGTGGTGTTGGCCTTCATTTCGGCAGCCGTGGATTGCGCCGATTGCAGGCGCGCACGCATGGCGGTGGCACTGTCGGCAGCGGCGCCCTTGAGGCTGTCGCCGACCAGTTGATCGCTGCTGGCAATCAACGCCGTGAAGCGCTGATCGAGCGCCGCCAGATCGGTTTCAACCGAGGCGGTCGAGACGCCCATCAGCACCTTGCCGATTTCCACGCCATTGGGATTGATCGAGGCTTCGAGGTAGTAGACCGACGGATCGTTCTTCGCCGCATCCAGCACTTTATCCAGCGCCCGCTCACCCTGGCCTTTTTCCAAAAGGGCCTTGTTGATCGGGTTTTCGCGGTTGAGGTAGCGGGTCAGATGTTGGCCGGTGGCGTCGTCATACACCACGAACAGCACGTTGGGATTGCGCTGGGCCCGGCGGGCGAACTCGGACAGGGTCGGCACGTCGCTGTCCCACATGGCGCGAGGCGCCACCGAGGCCAGCAACTGGGCCATGTCATTGGCCGAATCCTTCAGGTCTTTTTCCAGAGTCGCACGCAGCTGCGCCTGCTCTTCCTTCAGACGCGAGGAAAGACCGGCGGTAAGACGCTGACGAGTACTTGAGGAGAGGTTGTCGAGGCTCGACGTGACTTCGCGCCCGGCCTGCTCAAGCTCACCGGACAACTTCTGGCTGTCGGCGCCCAGGCGAGTGCCGAGATCGGCTTCCAGCGCGGTGACGGTGCTCCGCGTCAGGGCGACGGCCACCAGCACTTGCACCAAAAGGGCGATACCAAGGGTAACGAACACGGGCCGCAACAGACGGCTTTGTAACAGTGAGAGAACGGCTGACACTTTGAATCCCTCTACTTCTGACGCCATTAATTTGATGGCACTCTTGTAGACAGAATCACAGCAAAGGTCATGCCGTCCAACAGGCATAAACGACAAAGGCCCCGATGAAGGGGCCTTTGTGTTTTTACATCAACGACTTATCAAGCGAACGGATGGCGCAGAACGATGGTTTCGTTGCGGTCCGGACCCGTCGAAATAATGTCGATCGGCGCGCCGATCAACTCTTCAACGCGTTTGATGTAGGCACGAGCGTTAGCCGGCAGCTCTTCCAGGGTTTTGGCACCCACGGTCGATTCGGTCCAGCCTGGCACTTCTTCGTACACAGGCTGCAGACCTACGTAGCTGTCAGCGTCAGTCGGGGCAACAGCGTTGCCTTGTGCATCCTTGTAGCCGGTGCAGATGTTTATGGTTTCCAGACCGTCGAGTACGTCCAGCTTGGTCAGGCAGATGCCCGAGATGCTGTTCACATCGATAGCGCGACGCAGGATAACGGCGTCGAACCAGCCGCAACGACGGGCACGGCCGGTGGTAGCACCGAACTCGTGACCTTGCTTGGCCAGGTGCGCACCGACTTCGTCGAACAGCTCGGTCGGGAATGGACCCGAACCTACGCGAGTGGTGTAAGCCTTGGTGATGCCCAGGATGTAATCCAGGAACATCGGGCCAACGCCCGAACCGGTCGCAACGCCACCCGCGGTGGTGTTGGAGCTGGTCACGTACGGATAGGTACCGTGGTCGATGTCGAGCAACGAACCCTGGGCGCCTTCGAACATGATGTCTTTGCCGGCGCGACGCAGGTCGTGCAGCTCGGCAGTCACGTCCAGCATCAGCGGCTTGAGCAGCTCGGCGTATTCCTTGCACTCGGCCAGAGTCTTTTCGTACTCGATGGCAGGCTCTTTGTAGTAACCGACCAGCATGAAGTTGTGGTAGTCCACCAGTTCACGCAGCTTGTCTTCAAAGCGCGGCATGTTGAGCAGGTCGCCAACACGCAGGCCACGACGTGCAACCTTGTCTTCGTAAGCCGGGCCGATGCCGCGACCGGTCGTACCGATCTTCAGCTCGCCGCGGGCCTTTTCACGGGCCTGGTCCAGCGCCACGTGGAAGGACAGGATCAGCGGGCAGGAAGGGCTGATGCGCAGGCGCTCGCGCACCGGTACGCCTTTCTCTTCCAGCTTGGTGATCTCGCGCAGCAGGGCGTCAGGTGCAACCACCACGCCGTTGCCGATCAGGCACTGCACGCCTTCGCGCAGCACGCCCGACGGGATCAGGTGCAAGACGGTTTTTTCACCGTCGATCACCAGAGTGTGACCGGCGTTGTGGCCACCCTGGTAGCGCACTACGGCGGCAGCATGTTCGGTCAGCAGATCAACGATCTTGCCTTTGCCCTCATCACCCCATTGGGTGCCCAGGACTACGACATTCTTACCCATAACACTTGTCCTCATTCGCGCAAACTTGGTGCCGGCGTCAGCCGGCAGGAAAACTCAAGAAGCCAGTGGCGATACTTGCCAAAGCCCGTTCTGCTGGATCAATTGCCGGTCGCAGTCCGCATCACGGGCGGCGGCCAAAGGTTGTCCAGGCAACGCCTGAACGACACGCTGACCCTCACTGCGCAACTGGCAAACCTGCTGCCAGAGTGCCGCATCCGTACTGTCAGGCATCCAGATACCGCCAGACGGTAGCTCGATCTCAGCACGCCCCAGGGTCACCAGGGTTTTCAAATCGGTGGAGAAGCCGGTGGCCGGACGGGCGCGACCGAAGTCGGCGCCGATGTCGTCGTAGCGACCGCCCTGGGCGATGGACTGGCCAACACCCGGCACGAACACCGCGAACACCACACCGGTGTGGTAGTGATAACCGCGCAGCTCGCCGAGGTCGAAGTACAGCGGCAGCTCCGGGAAACGCACCGACAGACGCTCGGCAATCGCCAGCAAGTCTTCCAGTGCCGCCAGTACCGGGGCCGGCGCATTGGCCAGACGCTCGCGGGCAGCGGTCAGTACTTCACGACCGCCGCACAGGTCGACCAGCGCACGCAGCATGCCGGACAGATCGGCCGGCAGGCCTTCGGTCAAGGTAATGACCTCGTCGATGGCCTTGCGTTGCAACGCATCGAACAACTGCTGCTCGACTTCACCCGACAGGCCGGCCGCCTGGGCCAGACCGCGGTAGATGCCGACATGTCCGAGGTCCATGTGCACGTCCGGCACGTCGGCCAGTTGCAGCATGGCCAGCATCAGGCTGATGACTTCGACGTCGCTGCTCGGGCTGGCATCGCCGTACAACTCGGCGCCCAACTGGATCGGGCTGCGCGAGGACGACAAGGCACGCGGCTGGGCATGCAGCACACTGCCGGCGTAGCACAGACGGCTCGGGCCTTCGCGACGCAGGGTGTGCGCATCGATGCGCGCCACTTGCGGCGTGATGTCGGCACGGAAACCCATCTGCCGGCCCGATTGCGGGTCGATGACCTTGAAGGTACGCAGATCCAGGTCCTGGCCCGCGCCGGTCAGCAGGGATTCCAGGTACTCGATATGGGGAGTCACGACAAACTCGTAACCCCAGCTCTGGAACAGATCCAACACCTGACGACGCGCGACTTCAATGCGCGCCGCTTCCGGTGGCAGTACTTCTTCGATGCCATCTGGCAGCAGCCAGCGGTCTACCGTTGCCATTACGCCATTCCCCTTAGATCCGGGCGGCCAGCCCGAGGGCGAGCCTTGAGTGAAGCAGAAAATGACCGGCCCGTTCAAAACGCACGCGCATGAACGACGCGGCGAAAGGCCTGTTACCGGCTTCGCCCATCACTTTCCTCGAAAAACTGTCGGGCCATTCAACCCGATCTTCTGCAACAAAAACAGCAATCAAACGTGCAGACGCAAAAAAGCCGGGAATTTCCCGGCTGCCGCATCATACACACGTTTTCCCAAAGGATCACCCCGCCCGAGGTTTTAGCCGCCGGGCGGAATGATTCAGGTCAACGTCGTATCAAGGCTTGGACTTTTCCAGGTAACGGAAGAAGTCGCTGCTTGGGTCGAGGACCAGGACGTCGGATTTGTTCGCGAAGCTTTCACGGTAGGCACGCAGGCTACGGTAGAAACCGTAGAACTCCTGATCCTGACCGTAGGCCTTGGAGTAGATCGCAGCGGCCTGGGCGTCGCCGTCACCGCGAATCTCTTCGGATTCACGATAGGCTTCAGCCAGCAGCACGCGGCGTTGACGATCGGCGTCGGCACGGATGCCTTCGGCCAGCTCGTTACCCTTGGCGCGGTGCTCGCGAGCTTCACGCTCACGCTCGGTGCTCATACGCTCGAACACGCTGCGGTTCACTTCTTTCGGCAGATCGATGGCCTTGACCCGGACATCGACCACTTCGATACCCAGCTCTTTTTCCGCCATCTTGTTCAGCGACGCGGTGATGTCAGCCATCAGCGCATCGCGCTCACCGGACACCACTTCGTGCAGGGTGCGCTTACCGAACTGGTCACGCAGGCCCGATTCCAGACGACGGGACAGACGCTCGTCGGCGATCTGCTTGAGGCCGGACGTTGCGGTGTAGAAGCGCTCGGCATCTTTCACGCGCCACTTGGCGTAGGCATCGACCATCACGGCTTTCTTTTCCAGCGTCAGGAAGCGTTGTGTCGGTGCGTCCAGCGTCATCAGACGTGCGTCGAATTTACGCACCTGGTTAACGTAAGGAACCTTCACGTGCAGACCCGGCTGAACGTCAGCCTGAACCACGCGACCGAATTGCAGCAACACCGCGCGCTCGGTCTGAGCAACGATGTAGAAGCAGTTCCAGCCAACCAGTACCACAACAACGCCAACGATCAGGGCGATCAGCGATTTATTGCTCATCAGCGGGTCTCCCTTGTACGCGACTGCGGCAGGTCAGTGACATGCGGCGCAGCATCCGTGTTGTTGCTGACGGCAGCCGAACCGGTGACCGGTGCATTGCTGCCCGAACTGTTCTGAATCATCTTGTCCAGCGGCAGGTAAAGCAGGTTGCTCTGGCCGTTCTTGTTGCCGGTCACGAGTACCTTGCTGGTGCTGCTGAAGACTTCCTGCATGGTGTCCAGGTACAGACGCTGGCGAGTGACCTCGGGCGCCTTGCGATACTCGGCGACCAGTTTGGTGAAGCGATCTGCCTCACCCTTGGCGCGCGAGACCGTTTCGTCACGGTAACCGTTGGCATCTTCGAGGATGCGCTGTGCCTGACCACGGGCTTCCGGCACCACGCCGTTGGCGTAGGTTTCAGCCTGGTTGCGCGAACGCTGCTCGTCTTCACGGGCGCGGATCACGTCATCGAAGGCTTCCTGCACTTCACGCGGTGCCGCTGCGCTCTGTACGTTGACCTGGGTGACGGTGATACCGGTGCGATAGGTATCGAGGAAACGTTGCAGACGCTCCTTGATCTCGCTGGCCATCAGCTCACGACCTTCGGTCAGCACCTGGTCCATCGCGGTGGAACCCACCACATGGCGCAGCGCACTGTCGGTCGCGTGTTGCAGGCTGATTTCCGGCTGGTCGACGTTCAGCACGAAGTCCTGCAGGTTGCTGATCTTGTACTGCACGGTCAGCGGCACTTCGACGATGTTCTCGTCTTCGGTCAGCATCTGGCCCTGCTTGGTGTAGGCACGCTCACGCGTGACGTTCTCCATGTACTTCTTGTCGATCGGCGGGAAGTAGATGTTCAGGCCGGGACCGACAGTCTCGTAGTACTTGCCGAAGCGCAGCACCACGGCCTGCTCCTGCTCGTCCACGACGTACACCGCGCTGTACAGCCAGACGGCCGCCAGCACGACCAGGCCGATGCCGAGCAGGCCGCCGAAGCCGCCGCTCTTGCCCGAGCCACCACCGTCATCACCGCGTTTTTTTCCACCACCGAACAACCCGTTCAGGCTTTCCTGCAGCTTTCGGAAGGCCTCGTCGAGATCCGGCGGTCCCTTGCGGTCGCCGTTGTTGCGACGCTTGCCACCCCAAGGATCCTGATTGTTCGAGTTGCCACCCGGCTCATTCCAAGCCATAGCGCTCTCCATCTGATAAAGCAAAGACGCACCCACGGCGCGCCGACCAATGCTACAGAATGCCTGCCGTTGCGGCACAACCGCTTTGCCAGGCTTTTATTGCAAAGTGTGTTGCTCGATGAACTCCGTCGGCACAACGCCTTCACGACTCACCAGTCGATTGAGCTCCGAGCGTGGCAATCGAACGGCCAGCAAGCTGACCCCTTCTTCGTCGTGTTCTTCTTTCTGTACCGCGCCCAGTTCGAAGAACTGCGCACGCAGACGCGCGAACCGCTGAGGCAGGCGCAAGGTTCCTACGAACAGGTCACTGCCCAACAACTCGGCAATCGCCTGCTCGAGCAATTCCAGACCGGTGCCATCACGCGCCGACAGCCAGACCCGCTGGGGTTTGCCGTTTTCATCGCGCTGGATTTGTGGCTCAACGCCTTCAAGCAAATCGAGTTTGTTATAGACCTCGAGGATCGGCAAGTCCTGGGCACCGATCTCGCCCAGCACCACCATCACCTGCTCGATCTGCAACATGCGATCCGGTTCGGCCGCATCGATCACGTGCAACAGCAGGTCGGAGTTGCTCGACTCTTCGAGCGTAGACCGAAATGCCTCGACCAGTTTGTGCGGCAAGTGGCGGATGAAACCCACCGTGTCGGCCAGGACAATCGGCCCCAGGTCGTCCAGATCCAGACGGCGCAGGGTCGGGTCGAGCGTGGCGAACAGCTGGTCAGCCGCGTACACGTCGGACTTGGTCACGTTATTGAACAGCGTGGATTTACCGGCGTTGGTGTATCCCACCAGAGACACGGTAGGGATATCCGCACGGGAGCGGCCGCGACGCGACTGTTCGCGCTGGCTGCGCACTTTTTCCAGCCGGCCCTTGATCTGACGCAGGCGAACCCGCAGCAGTCGCCGGTCGGTTTCGAGCTGGGTTTCACCCGGGCCGCGCATGCCGATACCGCCACCCTGACGCTCAAGGTGAGTCCAGCCGCGAACCAGCCGGGTGCTCATGTGGTCAAGCTGGGCCAGTTCTACCTGGAGCTTGCCCTCATGGGTACGGGCGCGTTGGGCGAAAATATCGAGAATCAGACCGGTACGGTCGATCACGCGACACTCGAAAACACGTTCGAGGTTACGTTCCTGACTGGGCGTAAGGACGTGATTGAAGATCACCAGATCGGCTTCTTCGGCGTGGACCAGGTCGCGCAATTCCTCGACCTTGCCGCTGCCAATCAGGTATTTGGCGGTTGGCCGATGACGCGGCACGTTAAAAAACGCAACGGTCTCGGCGCCAGCCGAATTTGCCAGTTCCTGAAACTCCTGCGGATCTTCGCGCGCCTCAGGGTCCTGTCCATCCAAGTGAACGAGGATGACTCGTTCACCACCACCGTGGCGCTCAAAGAACAAAGGAGACTCCTATCAGGCGTTACCTGGCTCAGCGTCACCTGCTTCGGATTCGGTTGCGCTTGGCAGACGAATTGGACGAACCGGCACGACTGTAGAGATAGCGTGTTTGTAAACCATCTGGCTGACGGTGTTCTTCAGCAGGATAACGAACTGGTCGAACGACTCGATCGTGCCTTGCAGTTTGATCCCGTTCACCAGGTAGATGGAAACCCCCACTTTCTCTTTACGTAAAGTATTCAAGTAAGGGTCTTGTAGCGAATGCCCTTTTGACATGTGCCGCACTCCTTTAAGGATTCAATATAAAAAATAGGTAAACAGATGGCTTTTGCCGCCACACCCCCAAGGATAGACGGCAATTGCAAGGACTCAGCTCAATATGGAGATCGTCCCAAGGTATTTCAAGGCGCGTGGCAGATTGTCGCAATCCAGACTGTCGAGCCAGTGTAAATCTTTCCAGCTGCGCAGCCAGGTGAACTGGCGTTTGGCCAATTGGCGCGTGGCGATAATGCCCCGTTCCTGCATCTCGGCCGACGTCAGCTTGCCATCCAGGAAGTCCCAGACCTGGCGGTAGCCTACCGCACGTATAGACGGCAACCCGGCATGCAGGTCACTTCTATTACGCAGGGCTACGACCTCGTCGATGAATCCCTGTTCCAGCATATTTGTGAATCTTTGTTTAATGCGCTCGTGCAGTACCTGCCGATTAGTTGGAGCAATCGCCAGGTTCGCGACAGTATAGGGCAATTGTTGCAGTCCCGATGCGGCCGCTTCGGTACTTTGTACAGATTGTTTCAGCCGCAGTTCAGTCATGCTCTGACCGCTGACCCGGTAAACTTCCAGCGCACGACTCAGTCGTTGTGGATCGTTCGGATGGATGCGTGCCGCCGACTCCGGATCGATTGCCGCCAGCTGATCGTGCAGGGCTTGCCAGCCAAGGCGTGCAGCCTCTTCTTCGATCTGCGCGCGAACTTCGGGATCAGCCGCTGGCATGTCCGCCAGACCGTCGATCAAAGCCTTGTAATAGAGCATCGTGCCGCCCACCAGCAGCGGAATTTTTCCACGCGCGGTGATCTCGGCCATGGCCTCCAGTGCATCGCGGCGGAAATCCGCTGCCGAATAGGCTTCGGCCGGGTCGAGAATGTCGATCAACCGGTGCGGAAACTCGGCCAGCAGTTCTTTGGACGGTTTGGCGGTGCCGATGTCCATGCCGCGATAGACCAGCGCCGAATCGACGCTGATCAGCTCGCACGGCAGCACCTTGGTCAGCTCGATGGCCAGGTCGGTCTTGCCCGCAGCGGTCGGGCCCATCAGGAAAATCGCTGGAGGAAGCTGGCTCATCAACGACCGCGCAGAAACAGTTTGTCCAGATCGTCCAGGCCCAATTGGGTCCAGGTCGGCCGGCCATGGTTGCATTGACCGCTGCGCTCGGTGTTTTCCATGTCACGCAGCAGGCCGTTCATTTCCGGCAGGGCCAGGCGCCGGTTGGCGCGGATCGCGCCGTGGCAGGCCATGGTGCCGAGCAGTTCGTTCAGATGCGCCTGGATCCGGTCGCTGGTGCCGTATTCCATCAAGTCCGACAGCACATCGCCGACCAGACGGTTGGCTTCGGCCTGTTTGAGCAAGGCCGGGATCTGCCGGATGGCCAGGGTTTCCGGGCCAAGGCGCTGCAATTCAAAACCGAGGCGCTGGAACCAAGCTGCATGTTCTTCAGCGCAATCAGCCTCGCGCTGACTGACCGCCAGCGACTCCGGCACCAGCAGCGGCTGACCGCTCAGGCCTTCGCTGGCCATGGCGATCTTCAGACGTTCGTACATGATGCGCTCGTGAGCGGCGTGCATGTCCACCAAAACCAGGCCTTGGGCGTTCTCGGACAGAATGTAGATGCCCTTGAGCTGCGCCAGCGCGTAGCCAAGCGGCGGAATGTCTTCCTGACCGGCCGGCAGCGCATTGGCGTTCGCTTCGGGCAGCGGCGCAAAAAACTCGCGGTACGCAGCCTGCGCCTCGGCAACCGGCACGGTCGATTGCGGACGCGGCGTGTATTGATACTGATAAGCGCCGCCGGCGCTGGCACCCGACGAGGTATTGAACACCGGTTGCGCCTGCGGCTGCTCCAGCAGCGCATTGGCCGCCAGACGCATTTCGCCCTGCGGACCGAATTCACCAGCTTCAAGGCCGGTTGGCCGGACGATCGCGGTAGTGACCGATCCGGCAAGCTGATCTTCCGGTCGCACATCGCCGAGGGCACGGTGCAAAGTGCCATACAGGAAGTCATGCACCATGCGTCCGTCACGGAAACGCACTTCGTGTTTGGTCGGGTGTACGTTGACGTCTACTGCTGCCGGGTCGACCTCGAAAAACAGCGCGAACGTCGGGTGCCGGCCATTGAACAGCACATCGCGATAAGCCTGACGCACCGCGTGGGCCACCAGTTTGTCGCGCACCGCTCGGCCGTTGACGAAGAAATACTGCAAATCCGCCTGACTGCGGTTGAAGGTCGGCAGACCGACCCAGCCCCACAAATGCAGGCCATTGCGTTCGATCTCGATCGGCAGCGCTTGCTCAAGGAAGCCCGAACCACAGATTGCCGCCACACGCCGGGCGCGGGCCGCGTCATCGTGGGCTTCGTGCAGGCTGAGGATGGTCTTGCCGTTGTGGCGCAGATGGAACGCCACGTCGAAACGCGCCAGCGCCAGACGCTTGATCACTTCTTGCAGGTGATCGAATTCGGTTTTTTCGGTCTTGAGGAATTTGCGTCGCGCCGGGGTGTTGAAGAACAGGTCACGGACTTCCACCGAAGTGCCGACCGGATGGGCCGCCGGCTGCACGCGGGGCGCCATGTCGCGGCCTTCGGTCTCGACCTGCCAGGCCTGATCGGCATCGCGGGTGCGCGAGGTCAGGGTCAGACGTGCCACGGAGCTGATCGATGCCAAAGCCTCGCCCCGGAAGCCCAGGCTCATTACTTGCTCAAGGTCTTCCAGGTTGCGGATCTTGCTGGTGGCGTGACGCGCCAGCGCCAGCGGCAGGTCATCGGCGGAAATGCCGCTGCCGTCGTCACGCACACGCAGCAGTTTGACGCCGCCCTGCTCGACATCGACGTCGATACGTTTGGCGCCGGAGTCGAGGCTGTTTTCCAGCAGCTCCTTGATCACCGAGGCCGGGCGTTCGACCACCTCACCGGCGGCGATCTGGTTCGCCAGCCGCGGGCTGAGCAGTTCAATGCGGGCAGCGTTCAGGACCTGATTCATTCTTTGGACGCCAGTTCGGTGCCGGGAATGGTCAGGTGCTGACCGACTTTCAGATCATCGCTTTTCAGATTGTTGGCGCTGCGCAGCGTGGCCGGCGAAATCTGATACCGCACGGCAATCATCGCCACGGTCTCACCCGGGCCCACCCGGTGATCACGCGGGCCCTGAGCGATCTTGCCCGAATCACGCAGCCAGGCGATGTAAGTGCCCGGTGGCGGATTCTGCTGGAAGAACTGACGCACGCCGCTGCTGATCGAACGCGCCAGCGCCTGCTGGTGGCTCGCGGCCGAAAGCTTGTTCGCTTCGTTGGCGTTGGAGATGAAGCCGGTTTCCACCAGGATCGACGGGATGTCCGGCGATTTCAGCACCATGAACCCGGCCTGCTCCACGCGCTGTTTGTGCAGCGGAGTGACCCGGCCAATGTTGGTCAGGACCTTCTGGCCGACGTTGAGGCTGGAGGTCAGCGAGGCGGTCATCGACAGGTCGAGCAGAACGCCGGCCAGCATCCGGTCCTTGTCGTCGAGGCTGACGTTGCCGGCACCGCCGATCAGGTCGGAACGGTTTTCGCTGTCGGCCAGCCAACGGGCGGTTTCCGAGGTGGCACCACGGTCGGACAGGGCGAACACCGACGCACCGAACGCCGCCGCAGACGGCGCGGCGTCAGCGTGGATCGAGACAAACAGGTCGGCGCCTTTCTTGCGGGCAATCTCGGTACGGCCGCGCAGCGGGATGAAATAGTCGCCAGTACGGGTCAGTTCGGCGCGGAAGCCTTTCATGCCGTTGACCTGACGCTGCAATTCACGGGCGATCTGCAGTACCACGTCTTTCTCGCGCTGACCGCGAGAACCGGACGCACCCGGGTCTTCGCCACCGTGGCCGGCGTCGATGACCACAATGATGTCGCGCTTGCCGGCCGGGGCCGGCGGCAGTTTGATTGCAGGCTCGGCCGGGGTGACCGGCACCGCAGGCACGGTCGCAACCGTTGGGGTCGGCGCAGGCGTCGGCGCTGGTGCGGCGTCAGCCGGGTTGTCGAACAGGTCGACGACCAGACGGTTGCCGTACTGCGCATTCGGCGCCAGCGAGAAGCTTTTCGGGGTGACGGCTTTTTTCAGGTCGATGACCACCCGCAGGTCGGTCGGCGTACGTTGGGCCGAGCGCATGGCGGTGATCGGCGTGTTGGCGGTCTGCACATTCAGCGGCGCGCCGAGGGTGGCGCCGTTGATGTCGATCACCAGACGATCCGGCGCGGTCAGCGTGAAGACGCTGTGCTGCACCGGGCCTGTCAGGTCGAACACCAGTCGCGTGTTGTCCGGCGCCCGCCACAGGCGCACGCTGTTGACCTTCGTCTCGGCCACAGCGTTGACGGTTACTGCCATCAACATCAGTCCAGCGGCAGCCACCAACGCGCGAAAGCGCATACCTAACCCCATCATTCAATTGGTTTCCAATGCCAAAGCGGCACACCAGGCCTCGCCGCGCGAGCCCTGGGATAAAATGGTCAGCGAGCGTCCGCTGTCTTGCGGGCTAATGGTAATGGTCAGGTCAGGCTTTGGCAAAAAGCCTGCACCTTTATCGGGCCATTCGATCAGGCAAAGGGCGTCGTCTTCGAAATAGTCGCGGATCCCGAGAAACTCCAGCTCCTCCGGATCGACCAGACGATACAGGTCGAAGTGAAACGCCCGGACGTCACCGATCTCGTAGGGCTCGACCAGGGTGAAGGTCGGACTTTTCACCGCCCCCACGTGCCCCAGACCGCGAATGATGCCCCGCGACAGCGTGGTTTTGCCCATCCCGAGATTGCCTTCGAGAAAGATCAGACCATGGCCCTGGGTGATACGGGCGATGCGTGCGCCAAAGTCGCTCATGGCCTGTTCATCGGCCAGGTACAGGGTTACTTCAGACACGGTGCATGCTCCTCCAACAACTGACGAATGGCTGGAATCAGATCACTGGCCGCCAGCCCACGGCCGAATTTACCTTGTTGCGCCCCAGCGTTGGCGTGCAGCCAGACCGCCAGACAAGCCGCGTCGAACGCTTTCATGTCCTGGGCCAGCAGCGCGCCGATCAGACCGGCCAATACATCGCCGAGCCCGGCGGTGGCCATCGCCGGATGGCCTTGATGACACAGCGCCAGACGACCATCGGGATGAGCAATCAGACTGCCCGCCCCCTTGAGCACCACCACAGCTGTATATTTTTTGCTCAATGCCAGCACCGCCGCCGGACGATCTGCCTGCACCTCGGCGGTGCTGATCCCCAGCAGGCGCGCCGCCTCAACCGGATGCGGCGTGATCACACAATCCTTGGGCAGACTGACGAAACCGCAGGCCAACAGGTTCAACGCGTCGGCATCCCACACCTGCGGCAGCGAGGCATTGGCAGCAGCCGACAGCAGCGCCCTTCCCCAACTCGCCTGACCCAGCCCCGGCCCGACCACCAACACGGACACCTTTTCCAGCAGCCCCATCAATTGATTGGCCGAAGAAGTGCCCAGCGCCATGGCTTCCGGTACTCGGCTCAGCGCCGCCGGCACATGTTCCGGACGGGTCGCAAGCGACACCATACCGGCGCCACTGCGCAAAGCACTTTCGGTGCTCAACAGAATTGCCCCGCCAAAGCCGTGATCGCCGCCGATCAGCAGCACATGGCCGAAACGCCCCTTGTGCGCGGCCGGCGCGCGGGCCGCCAGACGCGGCAGGTTAACCGCGTTGAGCCGTTGAGCGGCGGCAGGAATGTCACTGAAGTTTTCGGCCGAGGCCTGCAGATCGTTAAACAGCAGTTCGCCGACGTGATCCGCCGCCGCGCCCGTGAACAGCCCGAGTTTCAGGCCGATGAAAGTCACGGTGAGGTCGGCGTGCACCGCCTCACCCAGCGCATGACCGGTATCGGCGCACAATCCAGAAGGGATATCGACCGCCACCACCGGCAGTCCGCTGGCATTGATCGCCGCAATCGCAGCGGCGTAAGGCTCACGCACCTCGCCGCTCAGGCCGGTGCCGAGCAACGCGTCAACGACGATGCCGCGCAACTCGCAGGACAGATCCCACTGGGCAATCGAGACGCCGTCGGCTACGGCTTCGGCGTGCGCCACGGCGGCATCGCCCTTCAAACGCTGCGGCTCGCCGACAGCCAGCACCTGAACCTGCCAACCCGCACGGTGGGCCAGCGCCGCCACCAGATAACCATCGCCGGCGTTGTTGCCGTGCCCGGCCAGCACCGTCATTTCATTCGCGGCCGGCCATTGGCGTACCAGTGCGCGCCACGTGGCATGGGCGGCACGCTGCATCAATTCGAAGCCCGGCGTGCCCGCGGCGATCAGTCGTGCATCGAGTTCACGCACCTGCGCGGCACGGTACAGCGCGTCGGGTAATTGATCTTTAGTGTGCGGCATGCGTCTTCGGGCTCCGATGTCTGGCAGAATTATACGCACCTCAGCTCCGGTTTCTCTCGCCTCATGTCCGCCATCACCACAGATCTGCCTGCCCTCGCCCAATCCATCAAGGACTGGGGCCGCGAGCTGGGCTTCCAGCAAGTCGGTATCAGCGGTCTGGACCTGGCCGAGCACGACCAGCACCTGCAACGCTGGCTCGAGGCCGGCTACCACGGCGAAATGGAGTATATGGGCGCTCACGGCAGCAAACGCTCGCACCCCGAGGAGCTGGTGCCGGGCACCTTGCGCGTGGTGTCGCTGCGCATGGACTACCTGCCGGGCGACACGCAAATGGCGCAATTGCTGGCGAAACCGGAAAAGGCCTATATCTCCCGTTATGCCTTGGGCCGCGATTATCACAAGTTGATCCGTAAACGCGTTCAACAACTGGCGGACAGGATTCAATCCGAGATCGGCCCGTTCGGCTTCCGCGCCTTCGTCGACAGCGCCCCGGTGCTGGAAAAGGCCATCGCCGAACAGGCCGGGCTGGGCTGGATCGGCAAAAACACCCTGGTGCTTAACCGCAAGGCCGGCAGTTACTTCTTTCTCAGCGAACTGTTCGTCGACCTGCCCCTGCCGGTGGATGAACCCCACAGCACCGAGCATTGCGGACGCTGCACCGCGTGCCTCGACATCTGCCCGACCAATGCCTTCGTCGGCCCGTATGTGCTGGACGCGCGACGTTGTATTTCCTACCTGACCATCGAACTGAAGAACGCCATCCCCGAAGACCTGCGACCGCTGATCGGTAACCGGGTGTTCGGCTGCGACGACTGCCAGATCTGCTGCCCGTGGAACCGCTTCGCCCGCCCGTCCGGCGAAAGCGATTTCAAGCCACGGCACAATCTGGACAACGCCGAACTGGCCGAGCTGTTCTTGTGGGATGAAGACAAATTCCTCAGCAGCACCGAGGGTTCGCCGCTGCGCCGTGCCGGTTATGAACGCTGGCTGCGCAATCTGGCGGTGGGGCTGGGAAATGCGCCCTCAACGATTCCGGTGCTGGAAGCATTGCAGGCGCGACGGGATCATCCGTCAGAGTTGGTTAGAGAACATGTCGAATGGGCACTGCGCCAGCATCTGGATAAAAAGCCGTAAAGCTTTCCTTCACGAGCTCTCCACACCACTGTCCTCACCCTCGAATGCTGCAATTTGTGGCTGCATCTGGACTTCTCCATCAACTTGAATCAGGACTTTCCTGTCCAGGCCAGCGGCCTCCATATAGACACTGACTCGCTGCAGCGTAGCCTCATCCAGCGGATTGTTTCGAAAGTTGAAATTGACTTGCCGAACATCCGGCACCTCGAAGAGTTCGTCTGGCAAGTGTGCAATTTCGTTATTGCGCAGATCGGCAAATGCCAGACTTTCGCTTTCAAATAGCCCGACAGGCACCTCGTTCAGCCCTGTATCCGAGAGATAAAGACTGTCCAGGCGCCTCATGAATCTGAGATCGGGCGACAGTCCGAGCGGGTTGTTGCTCAAGTCCAACAGTGTCAGTTGTTCAATGTGGGCAAGGCCTTCAACGCTGGCTTCGCTGAGCCGTATGTCACAGTTGTCCAAGGTCAGCGTCACCAGTTCCCTCATCTGGTACACCTCAGCGGGAAACGATTTCAACGCAAAGCCGGACAGGGTGAGATACCGCACACCCGGAAAACTCGCGAGAAAGGCGCTGGCTTCCAACGGGGCAGTGCTGGTCAGACTCAACTCGCGAACATGGCTGAAATCCGCCGACAAACGAGGCAGGCTGCCAAGTACATCGAGATCGTAATCCAGCGTCGATGGAGTGTACGGATTGGCGCTGGTTGCCTTCCGGGACCAATTGTCCTGAAGCTCCTGAGCAAAACGCTCTCGGCTTGCTGTCTGCGCAGCAATTTCGGTATTTGTCAGAGGCAAACCCGTGACCGGGTGCCGGGACGGCACCTGCCCGGTCCACGCGCCAAGATCCTTCACCAGAGTGAAGTGTTGCGCTTCCAGCCGGGCCACTGCCAGCAGCGGATCACCCGTCAATCGCTCGCGGTGCATGGAAGTCCGAGCATCCTGGGCCATGGTCGGAAACAACGTTGCCAGACGCTCATCTACACTGCGCGCCAGCCCCGACGGGGCATCGCCTCGATCCAACGGGCTCCCTGATGCTATAGGGTGCCAGTACCTGCCCTCGGCGTCCGGCTCCATCAGCGGACCGGAAGCCTTGAGTTCTCTGGCGACCGTGGCGCGAAAAAGACCGCTTTCGGCATCCCGAACCACTTGTACGAAATGATCGTCGGAAACAGCCACATACTGGCGGTGTTTGAACTCACGAACGCCCTGCGCATCGACCTCGCCGAGATTTTTTCGGGCGGGCACCCGGTAGTCCGCGAAAGAAGTGGGCGAGGCAACTCCCGCCACTTCATTAATCGCGAAAAGCTCCACGCTCGGCCTGGGATTGGTTATCTGCGCCGTCGTGACAGGATCCGGCAGGAAAAGAGACGGTAGCGGATCCGGGCGATGCGGCAGGGCTGAGGGGGGAGAATCCCCGCTGGGCACCCGATGAGAACCATCGGCAGCGGAGTCATTTATTTTGCTGGAGCCAGGTTTGATCCTGGGTGATTTGTCAGCCATGAAACTCTCATCCTTGAGATTGGGTTGCACTGATAACGGAGTTCTACGCGAACCGTATCGAACGCGCAGGTCAGTCAGCCAAACCTGAATTGTCTGGCCCTCGAGAAAACCATCATACCGCTGCGCTTGCTGCGGGCTGTCGTATGTATGTCTACCGCATGAGCCTGCATGCCCAGACCGCCACCCCGCGGCGCGTTGACTGCCTGACCAGAAAATGAAAAGGCGCCTTCAGCGATTCCTGCTGGAACCGTTGAAGGCGCGACCGGATCATTCCTCAGAATATGTCCGGCAAAAGCACGAGTGAGCGTTGCTCTCCCGGCCATGGCATGCCACGCCCATCAAGCGCCTCTCACGGTATGACCAAACGCATGCATGGTCACCGTACGGGTGTCATGGTTCGCAAAGAAAAACAGGCGCGTGGCCTGGTTAAGTCTGATTTCTGTGTAACCCGTGTCATTGAAGTAACCTGGGTCGCGGAGTTGACGCGGATTGGGAGACTTGAAAGGGACCATCTCATTGTAATAAGTCTTGCCCCCAAGCCCATTGGCAGCTTCGCTTGGAGACTTTCCTGCGTCCTTGATTGCATCCTTGAAACGGAAGAATTTATCCCTTGAAATGTCATCAAGCTCTTCAAAACCGGGAATGGCGCCTCTTCCTGTTTTTTGCCCATCCACCGTCCCCCTGAAGCCCTGGGTCTTGTATGTCCATTTTCGTGCCCCCGCACTCGTTCCTGAAGTGCTTCGCCCCCCCATTCCACTCGCCATGGCTCTGGCGGCCTCGCGCGGATTGTTGCTCAATCCTGACTTGAAAGCCCCCGCCAACCTGCTGGCACCTCTGATAGCCTGACCCGCCAGCCCGGCGCCAAGAGATGCCAACCCAAGCCCCAGGCTGATGTAACCCAGAATGTCGCCAGCCGAAGAGTGCGGATCCAGTTCATGCGCCAACTCGCTGGCAATGGCCGTAACGCCCGAGGCGACTCCCAGTCCCACGGCCAGTAATGCCAATGGCGTGGCCGCCCCCAGTGTCGCGATACTTGCAATACTCCCGATAAACCCCAGCGCAATCCCGGCAATCGACTGCCAGGAAACATGCCCCGTGGGATCCACTCGGTTAACCGGATCGCCAAGGCAATACGCGTAAGCATTCAAGCCGCCTGCATCGAGCGGGCTCAGGCTGTCCGGGCTGATGAAGCGCATCAGTGTCGGGCTGTAGGCCCGGTAACCATTGCCCAGCAGATACAGACCGGTGACCTCATCCAGTTGCTCGCCATTGAAACCCGCCTGACTGAACAGGCCTCCCTCGACAGGCCGATGCCCGTAGGGACTGTAGGCGCTGTCGAGCGATTGTTCGCCATGCGAGCGACTCAGCACGCTCTGCTGCTGGTCAACCCCGAAAAGCCGGATACCCGCATCCGCTCCCAGTTGCTGCTGTCCCAATATCAGACGGCCGTGTCGCACGACACTGCGTGATTCAGGACCACTGACTTCGTTGCTCATTTTGTTGTGGTGATAGAAGCGCTGCACCGCCGACTTTCCGGATTGCGACAGCTCGACCAGCCGATCGAAGCCGTCGTATCGGTAACCACGCAGGACCTCCCCACGTGAATCGATAACCTGAGTCAGGCGGCCAAACGTGTCGTAGGCCAGAGTACGGCCCTTATCGTCCTTGAACATCCGGCCGTTGGCGTCGTATTCCAGGGTGACCGGTGCCGGATAGTCGGCATGAGAATGTTGAACCCCGACCAACTGGGCCGGATCCTGTTCGCTGAAACTGAACGTCGTCACGTTGACGCCCAGAGGGAACGTGGTTTGCAGGGCGAGAATGTTATCCAGCGCATCGAACGTGAATGTTTGCTGGATAATTTCCTTGCCATAAGGGTCTCGCGGTCGCTGGAGCCCTTCACAGTCGTACTGGATGACTCGCCCGCGTGCGTCGTAAGAGAACCGCTCATCGCGCAACACCATGAAGCCGCGTCTGAGAACCTTCTGCGCCAGCTTGCCCGCCACGGTGTAACTGGAGGTCAGTGTTTGCGAGGGCAATCCGTTGACTTCGAAACGGCGGGTCAGCTCACGACCGATATCATCGTAAGTCAGATGCGTGAGGAGCTGATGCCGGGACAGGGTATCCCGGGTTTCGATCCGCTCAAGCAAACCAGCCTTGCCATAGAAGTATCGAGTTTCTACCGGGCCTTGCCTGTGCAAGGTTTCGCGCCCCCAGATGTCGTACTCGGTTTTGTGCCGCGTGCCCACCACGTCCACGTATTCCAGAGGGCGCCCCGCCAGCGAGTAGGTTTGGGAGGTCGTCTGGCGCCGTTCGGCAAAGCGGGTTGTTTCCGACTTCAGGCGCCCGGAAGGAAAGTATTCGAACAGATTCTCACGTCCTTGCTCGACGCAACTTTCCATTCTGCCGTTTCGTTCGTCATAGGTGAAACGGGTGAGTACTCCGCTGCCTGTTAGCGCTTTGCGCTCAATCAAGGCCCCACCCGGTCCCGATGAATAGACAAACCCGGTCGTTTCCCCTGCGGCGCTCGTGTGCGATGCGGGCTGAGTCTTGCCGGCCGAATAAACCGCAACCGACTTGCGCCCGCCCACCGAATGCTCTGTCAGCCGGTTCAAACCATCGAAGACCTGCTGCCCCAACAGTTTCCCGGCGACCCTGATGGCGACCGGCAATGCCTCGGAGCTATGGACGGCAAACTCGGTCTGTACCGCATGCCCGTCAGGCAAAACACTGCGAAACAGACGATCGTACGCATCGTACTCATAACTGGTCTTGTTCCCCGCCGGATCGGTTTGACTGATGGTGCGCCCCAATCCGTCGTACTCAAAGACGGTTTTGCCCAGGCTTTGCGCCTTGAGGTCGAAGACTTCAAGGCTGTCCGGCTTGCCGAAGGCATTGAAGACAGTGACGGTTTTACCCAGGCCTTGCTGCCAATGCTTGCGCTGGCGCTTCACCGGATCGAACTCGTTGTACTCGACTCGTCCGTCGGCATGGCGAGTCTCCTTGACCTGACCCCAGTTATCGTAAAACAGCTGCGACTTCACAGGGCGCGCAACACCGTCCCACCAATCGGTGCGGGTCTGCTCAGTCAATCGTCCGACCTGATCATGGAGCGCGGCATAGAACACTCGCATTGGAAATGCACCTGCCGGATCCGGGTTGTCACAATCCATTTCTTCAACGCCGATGACCCTCCCCAACGCGTCGTAGGTAACTTTTTGCATACCTCCCGACGGATCGGTCAGAACCACCGTGGCCGGCACGTCTACCTTGGCCGTTTCGTGACGCCATTGGTACGACGCGACATGCGCCGTGCCAGAGACAAGCGTCTTGCGGACACGACGCCCGAGCTTGTCGTATTCGAATGTAACCACACTGTCGTCGGCATCGCGCTCTGACAGCGCCAAACCGCTCAGGGTGGAAAGCGTTTGCTCGGTCGAACTCGCGGTACCGTCGAAACCCTGCAAGGTTGTCTTCAGCCTCAGGGAGAAATCGTCGGTCGCGTAGGCATAGTTGATACAAGTCGTCGTGCCGTTACGGGTGACCTTCTGCTGCTTCAGGAGGCCGTGTGTAAGCGGGTTGTCCGGCGTTTCCAGATAAGTCAGCGCAATGGTCGAACGATGGACTTCGCGATCTGCGACCCACTCGAAGAAGTTTTCCTCCACAGGCACCACACTGGCCAGCGTCCCTCCCTCGAGCATGGGGAGTAAGGCATAGCGGTAACGTGTGACGGTGGACGCACCGCCACCCGTCGCGGGGGCCACGGTTTTCTGCTTCAGGAAGCGGACAAACTCCAGCGGATCGGCCGGACAATCGGGAGTCTGGGTCGCCGGATAGTATTCAAACCGCGTTGTCACCCCGTCCACCCCAACCTGTTTGAGCAGGTTGCCGATGGCATCGTATTCAGTGACAGAGGTCTCGGAACGCTTCTCTTTTGTCGTCAGGTCCTCGTAAGTCAGGGTCTGGACTTGAGGCATCCGGAACTGCGCAGGCTGCTGAGTGAAAGGTAGCTTTACGTCACAGTAATATCGGGTTGAAACCGACGTTTGCGCATTACCGCAAGTGGTCACCTCGGAAATCAACAAATGGAACTTGTTATAGGTTCGCTTGATACGGGTGTGGACTTTGTTCCCGACAATCAGCCGCTCTTCGCTGGAATACTGATAGCCCCCCACGGCGCGGAAAAGAGGATCGCCATCGTCCTGGGGATCCGCTGCAACGCCGTGCCCAAGGTAATTATGGTCCGAGTAGGTGTAAATCTTGCTGACCTTCGGTTGCCCGTGTCTGGCGTAGATATCGTGGGCAATGACGCACGGCAGGCTTTGATCGCCCTCGACGGTCGGGAATCGATGGCCGACTTCCTTGTAGCGAATGTTTTCCACGGCACCCAGGGGCGATTCAACTCGGGTCAGATAACCGTCTGCGTACTGCAGCTTCCAGCCCCCACCTTCCGGCAAATCGATGGCGTTGACCTGATTGTTTCTGAGCGTCAGAGCAAACTCAGCGCTGGAGGGCGTCTCCGGATGCCGGGTCAGAATCACTCTTGTGTCTTTGCGGGCGATCTTGAGCAACGTTCTTTGGAAGTCGCTGATCTCGATCAGCATCGGCTGCTCATTGAACGTCCTGTACTTCAGGGAAATACTCACGCCATTGGCTGCGAATATCGTCTCGGGAACCGCGATATTAGTCGCCCCATGGACCTTGAGCACTTCACGTCGACCATCCTTGTATCGGATCTCGTATCGTCCATCAGCAGTTTTCAGAACCTTGGCACTTTCCAGCTTCATTTCCTTGAAATGCAAGGCTCCCCGCGACTCCACAGCTTTGTAGCTCTCGCCGCTAGAGAACGTCATGACTCTGCTGCGCAAGTCATAACGGGTGATCGACAAGGACCAGCCGGCGCCATAACCGGCATTGTGTGAATTCAAGGGATTGAAATTCAGCGCAAGATTGAATGAAGGGCCGTTGAGATCGACGGACTGAATAGACCCAAGGGATAACGAACAGGTATAAACGCCGGTTCTGGGATCGACCCCGCCGGCTACAAAATCACCAAAATTGAAAGCATTCGAATGCACGGATTCCGGAGAGTGGTTACTCATAAATAACATCCTGTCATTTGTTTCAAAATCGAATCAATTACGCACAATAAAGAACCGCTTTTCCGCAATCATTTAAAACTGCGAAAAAACGGCTGCATTAACCGTAAAACAAATCGGGCGACATCAGACGTGCGCGCTGCCACGCTCACCATCAACCAATACAGGAGTCGACACCGTTGTATTTTTAATCGGCAAGGTCTCGACGAAAAGAACTCAAGCAGTGACTGCACTCGCCGCGGACTTATCCCCGTTCCAGAAAGAACTCACGCTTTTCAGAGTCGGTCCGAATGGCCAACTTGTGCTCTGTGCCATATTGATCGATTGCGACAAACGGAAACACGCCATCGGCGCTGGAATCTGCCGCAGTGTACGCAAACTCGGAAAGCGCCTGCACGACGGTCAACTCGCCGTGACGATCATTGACTATCACGACATACTCTTTGGTCTTTGACGAAGAATCCAGAGCGTGATCTCGAAATGTATAATTTACAAAAGTATTGTCATTAACAGGTAGCGCCACAGTGATATCAGTCTTGTTCGGCCTTACCATGACTCCCTTCAGATAGTTGGTTTTCCACGCATGTACCCAGTTACCATAGGCAAACATGACATCATCCGTACCTTTTGAAGCAACCCAGTCCACCAGATTGATCTGCTGTCCCTGATAAACAAGTCCGAGATAGTAGTTCCAGATCCGGTTTCCCGGCTCCTCATTGCCGCGCCTGGTCGAAGTCCAGCGAAACTGGTCGACCGAATAGGTAACCGGCACCTGAGCGTCCAGAGTGACACTGCTGTCCTGAAAACCGGAAAGACCGGTTGCATTGCTTCGGATAGTCACTCCGTTCAAAAAAACGCTTGCCGCGATTTGCGTCGAGCCGCTACCCGAGGACGATACCCAGAATGTGCGCACTTGCGGATGGATACCGTTATCCGGCTCATCCTTAATCACTGGCGCTTCCAGCGTATATCGACCTTGATCGATACTGGCACTCCAGCCGTCGCGCAAGGCTCTCCCGGTGTTGTAGTGAATAAGTTCAACCGTATTCATGACGTCTCCTGGAACCAGAATGCGATCCCCGTTTTCATCATAACCTGACACCAGCACCTGAACCTTTACTTGCATGCGGCCGTTGCCGTACAGCACTTTATTTCGCGTGGACGAGGAAGAATTCAACTTCACTTTCAAGTCAATACTGTCCAGTCTTCCAGGACCGGCCAACTGATTTCCTGATACTTCGTTAAGCTCACTCATACTTTTACTCCTTGTGCTTGATGTCATTCCATACCTCGCAAAGCAAAAACGAAGTAAGCCATGAATAACATGCAACCCCAAACCGGCAAAAAGTTAAGTGTAAGAACCTGTAGCTAAAACCAATACAGAATCGGCAATTCTAAAAAATCGGCCATATTAACTTCGAGATACATTCATCATAAAATGTAAATCCAAAGAAAAAAGCTCTCGAAGAACGTAACGCGGCCGCCCCGGACAATCCAGATAGCAAAGAAGTCATTTGCTGGCAGACCAGCTATGGGTTCATTTGCGCAAGGTTTCAATGCTCGTCGTTATAGACAAACTTTGGCATTTCCCAATGAAAACGAATCGCCAGCAGGCGCAACAGGAAGCCACCAAACAGCGTGATCAGAATCGCCTGCTCGCTCGGCACGTTCAGGAACAGACAGAGCATGTAGCACCACGCCGCAGCGAACGAGACGCTGGCATACAGTTCGCGACGGAAGATCAACGGGATGTCGTTGCAGAAGATATCGCGCAGAATGCCGCCGAATACCCCGGTGATCACGCCGCTGACCGAGGCCACCAGCATGCCGTGGCCCATTTCAAGGGCAGTCATGCAGCCGATCAGGGTAAATGCCACCAGACCGACCGCGTCGAGCACCAGAAACAGCGAACGCAGGTGACGCATCCAGCGAGCCGTGAACACAGTGATCATCGCCGCGACAGTCGTCAGCACCAGGTACTCCGGGTGTTTGACCCAGGTCAGCGGATAATGCCCGAGCAGCACATCGCGCACCGAACCGCCGCCTAAAGCCGTGACGCAGGCGATCAGCACCACGCCGAACCAGTCCATGCCGCGACGGCCCGCAGACAGGGCGCCGGTCATGGCTTCGGCAGTAATGGCGACGAGGTAGAGCATCAGCAACATGGTGGCGATCCTGGCAGGAAGGCGCGCAGTCTACTCACTTCGCCGAGGCACCAAAAGAGGGCACCTCGGCGTGGGTGCCGATCTCAGAACTTGATGAAATGCTTGCGGTAGTGCTGCAGCTCGGCGATGGATTCGCGGATGTCGTCCAGCGCCAGGTGAGTGCTGCCCTTCTTGAAGCTGTCACGCACGTCCGGCGCCCAGCGCGCGGCCAGTTCCTTGAGTGTGGAGACGTCGAGGTTGCGGTAGTGGAAGTAGCTTTCCAGCGACTTCATGTGGGTATAAAGGAAGCGACGATCCTGGCAGATGCTGTTGCCACAGATCGGCGACTTGCCCTTCGGCACCCACTTCTCCAGGAAGGCGATGGTTTCGGCTTCAGCCTCGGCCATGCTCACGCGGCTTTCACGCACGCGCTGGGTCAGGCCCGAGTTGCCGTGAGTGCGGGTGTTCCACTCGTCCATGCGGGCGAGGACTTCGTCGCTGTGGTGAATGGCGATCACCGGGCCTTCGGCCAGGGTGTTCAGGTCACTGTCGGTGACGATGGTGGCCATTTCGATGATCACGTCGTTTTCCGGATCCAGACCGGTCATTTCGAGGTCGATCCAGATCAGATTCTGCGGGTTTTGCATATTTCGGCTCCTGAGCAATGCTGCGCAGTTTAGCCTAGGCAGCCTGCCGGGCGTGCTAAACTCGCGGCCGTTTTACCTAATCGCTGCATTCTTCAGACGGAACACCCATGGCCAAACGCCAACTCAATCGTCGTCAAAACTGGCGCATCGAAAAGATTCAGGGCGAGCGCGCCGCCCGCGCCGCCAAACGCGAGTCCTCGGCTGTCGAGGCGCTCGAAGGCGGCGATCTGGGCCCGGAACAGCACGGCCTGGTGATCGCCCACTTCGGCGTGCAGGTCGAGGTCGAGGCCGTTGACGGCGAACTGGCCGGCCAGGTCTTCCGCTGCCACTTGCGGGCCAACCTGCCAGCGCTGGTGACCGGCGATCAAGTGGTCTGGCGCGCCGGCAACCAGGGCATCGGCGTGATCGTCGCGCAACTGCCGCGCACTACTGAACTCTGCCGCCCGGACAGCCGTGGCCAGCTCAAACCGGTGGCCGCCAACGTCGACATGATCGTCATCGTCTTCGCCCCGCTGCCCGAGCCCCATGCGAA
Source organism: Pseudomonas sp. B21-021 (assembly GCF_024749205.1). NCBI lineage: Bacteria > Pseudomonadati > Pseudomonadota > Gammaproteobacteria > Pseudomonadales > Pseudomonadaceae > Pseudomonas > Pseudomonas sp. B21-021. The sequence goes on along the minus strand of NZ_CP087192.1, from coordinate 604,313 downwards.
CCTGATCGACCGCTATCTGGTCGCCGCAGAGCACGCCGGCATCCGCCCGTTGCTGCTGCTGAACAAATTCGACCTGATCGACGAGCAGAACGCCCCGGCGCTGAATGCCCTGCTGGCGGTCTATCGCACGCTGGGTTACCCGGTGCTGGAAGTCTCGGCGCACCACGGCAACGGCATGGAGCAATTGCAGAAGCAGCTCGACGGGCGCATCAGCGTGTTCGTCGGCCAGTCCGGTGTCGGCAAGTCGTCGCTGGTCAACAGCCTGCTGCCGGAAGTCGAAACCCGCGTCGGCCCGCTGTCCGAGCTGTCCGGCCAGGGCACGCACACCACGACCACCGCACGCCTGTTCCACTTCCCCGGCGGCGGCGAACTGATCGACTCCCCGGGCATCCGTGAATTCGGCCTCGGCCACGTCAGCCGCGCCGACGTCGAAGCCGGTTTCATCGAGTTCAACGACTTGCTCGGCACCTGCCGCTTCCGCGACTGCAAACACGACCGCGAACCGGGATGCGCACTGCTCAAGGCCCTGGAAGACGGCCGCGTGCAGCAGCAGCGAATGAACAGCTACCGCTCGATCATCGCCAGTTTGCCGGAAAACGGCTACTGAACCATTAAGTAGCCAGACACAAAAAAGCCGCGATCATCTCGCGGCTTTTTTGTGGGTCACTGTTTCGGCGCGGGAGCCGGTGCAGCAGGCGCCGGGGCTGGTGCCGCTGCACCCGGTTCCGTCGGTTTCGGCAGCGGGTCGTCGAACAGGTTCAGCCGTTCGCGCAACTCGTGGGCCGGTACCGGCTGCTGATCCGCCGGCAAGGCGTTCGGGTCGACCGGGGTGGCCGGGGTGGCCGGCGCGGCGCCGTTCTGGCCTTGATCTGCCGGTTGCGACGGGTCGGCACCTTGCGAACCTTCGATGGCCGCCTGGGCCTTCTTGGTCAGCACCACGATGTCGATGCGGCGGTTGACCGGGTTGAACGGGTTCTCCTTGTCGAACAGCGCCGACGAGGCGTAACCAACAACCCGCGCCACTTGAGCATCCGGATAACTGCCTGCCACCAGTGCACGCCGGGCGGCGTTGGCACGGTTGGCCGAAAGCTCCCAGTTGCCGAAGTCGCCATTGCCCACGTAAGGCTTGGCATCGGTGTGACCGCTGATGCTGATCTTGTTCGGCACCGCTTTGATGGTGTCGGCCATGGCCAGCAGGATGTCTTCGAAGTACGGTTTCAGGCGTGCAGAACCGGAGTCGAACATCGGCCGGTTCTCGGCGTCCATGATCTGGATGCGCAAGCCGTTCGGCGTGATCTCGAACAGGATCTGGTCCTTGAATTTCTGCAGTTGCGGGTTCTCGTCGACCTTGTTCTGCAGTTCTTGCAGCAGCAGTTCCAGGCGTTCCTTCTCGACCTGCTCGGCCATGCCTTCAACCTGTTCGGTGTCGACCGTGACCTTGTCCGGCTGCGGCTGCGACTTCACTTCAGGGTTGAGGGTGTTTTCCGGCGCGAGGGTCGGCGTACCGCCCAGATCGATGATGTACGGCGTGCCGCTCTCGGAGAAACCGACCGGGTCCTTGAAGTAACCGGCGATGGCGATCTTCTGTTCCGGGGTCGCGGTGGACAGCAGCCACAACACCAGGAAGAACGCCATCATCGCCGTCGCGAAGTCGGCGAAGGCGATCTTCCACGCTCCGCCGTGATGCCCGCCGGCGATGCGCTTGACGCGCTTGATGATTATCGGCTGGTTATTTTCCATGACTTAACGACCGCGAACGGCTTGTTCCAGCTCGGCAAAGCTTGGACGGTGAGCCGGGTACAGAACCTTGCGACCGAACTCGACAGCCAGCGATGGCGGCATGCCGGAAGCCGAAGCCACCAGCGAGGCCTTGATGGCTTCGTAGACGTTCAGCTCTTCCTTGGCATCGTGCGCCAGGGAGTGCGCCAGCGGGCCGAAGAAACCGTACGCCGCGAGAATACCGAAGAAGGTACCGACCAGTGCCGCACCTACGTGCAGACCGATGGACTTCTGATCGCCCTCACCCAGCGAGGCCATCGTCACCACGATACCCAGTACCGCCGCGACGATACCGAAACCCGGCATGGCGTCGGCAATGCCGTTCACCGCGTGGGACGGATGCTCGAGGTCTTCCTTCAGGCTGTACAGTTCCATGTCGAACAGACCTTCCAGCTCGTGGGGAGCCATGTTGCCGGAGGACATGATGCGCAGGTAATCGCAGATGAACGCGGTCATGCGTTCGTCTTTCAGTACCGCCGGGTACTTGGCGAAGATCGGGCTCGCGGCGGCGTCTTCGATGTCGCCTTCGATGGCCATCATGCCTTCGCGGCGGCTCTTGTTGAGGATCTCGTAGATCAGGCCCAGCACTTCCAGATAGAACGTGTGGCTGAAACGCGAACTGAACATGCTCAGGGATTTCTTGAGCACGTGCATCGTCATGTAGCCGGGGTTGGCCTGCAGGAATGCACCGAGTGCAGCACCGCCGATAATCATCACCTCGAAGGGCTGGATCAGAGCGGCAATCTTGCCGTGGGAGAGCACGTATCCGCCGAGCACGCTCGCGAATACGACGATGATGCCGATAATTTTAGCCATAGGTAGAAAGTACTTATTTAAGTCGGGTTCAAGGTCATATTCGGAAGTTAAAAAATCTCTTCTTCTACTTATCGGCAAAACTGCGCCAGACTATAGCCAGTTCAGGCGAAAAGCCAATTTAGCCCATGCCGGGCGCGTCTACAGTCAGTGAAGATCTCGTCCAGACATGGCTAATGAAACGAACGTCCCACACGTAAAACCGACCACACTCGATGGCTGGGTGAAGCTGCTCGACAGCGTTCGCCTGCCGGTGCCGCAAGACGCCCATGACCGGGTCTGCCGGGCGATTCGCGATGACCGCAGCTCGTTGCGCGACATCGCCGACCTGATGCAGGACAGTCCGGCGCTGGCCCTGAGCATCATCCGCGAAGCCAACCGCCACACCCACGGCAACATGACCGCGCCTGCGGAAAACCTCGAAGTGGCGATCAATCGTCTCGGCCTTGGCCGTACCGAAGAACTGCTCGCTCGCCTGCCCGCCGAACCTGCCGCACAGATCCCCCAGGCCCTGCGCCAGTTGCAGATGATCAGCCAGCACGCCACGCAACAGGCCAACGGTTTTTTCGCCAGCCGTCTCGCGCGCCTGTGGCAGGACATTCATTGGGGCAGCCTGCTGTTTCTGTCGCCGCTGTGGCCGCTGGCGCTGACCTTTCCCAAATTGCTTGAAGAGTGGGAAGTGCGGGTTATCCACAAGGGCGAATCAGCGCGAGTCGTGGAAAAGCAGCTATTCGGTGTGCGCCTGCTGAAAATCGGCGAAGCGCTGGTCGAAGCCTGGCGTCTGCCGATCTGGGTCCAGCAAGGTTATCGCCTGCTGCTGACCGAGCAGCGCGAACTGGTCAAAGTCCTGCGCATTGCCCGCGACGTCGATCATCCGCTGCGCCAGCAAAACCGCCTCGACGACGACCCGACCCTGCGCCGCTGGCTCAACCAGCCGGCCAACACCGTGCTGCTGGCCAACGGTCTGGCGCTCTCGGCGCAACAGGCCTGGGACAGTCCGCACAGTGAGCGCTGGCAATTCCTGACCAGCCTCTACCTGCAAATCTCGATGGACGAGGTGCAACAGCAGCTGCACCAACAGGCCGCCGTCAGCGCTCGCCATCATTCCATGCCGGACCTGTGGCACCCGGCGGTTTCGCTGCTGTGGCCGTGGGGCACCCGTCGCCTGCCCGCCGGAATGCTCCCGGCTGCGGCGCCTTCCGCTGAAGACCTGACCCAGTGGCGCCGGCAATGCGCCGAGTTGCTGGCTGTGCCAAGCCGCTTCACCAATGCCATGAGCCTGACCGTCGCCGCCCGCGATGCGCTGGTCGCCAGCGGTATGCGCCGGGTGATGATCCTGATGGCCGACCGCAGCCACGCCAATCTGCGCGTCCATCAAACCTCGGGATTGCCGAAGGAAGCCGCTGCGCTCAATTTCGTCGTCAGCCAGAGTTCGGTGCTGCAACGCTTGCTCGCGCAGCAGGCGCAAGTGCGGATCACCCCGGACAACAACGCCCAGTTTTCCGCCCTGCTGCCACCCTCGCTGCGCACGCTGTTTCGTGGCGAACATCTATTCCTGCGCTCGCTGGTGAACAACGGCCGGGTGATCATGATCGTGGTCGCCGACCAGGGCGGCGGGCCGTTCGCCGACATCACTGTGCAGGCCTTCGGCAAAACCGCGCAGTGCATCGAGAAAGCCCTGCACAGTTTTAGCCAGCGCGGCCAATGACAGCTACAATCCTTCCCCTTTGTGCTCTGGAGACCTCACATGTCTGATTTCTCTGGCCTGGCCCTGGTGATCGAGCCGAGCGACCTGCTGCCGCGCCTCGAATCCCGCGATCTGATTCTGGTGGATCTGACCAGTGCCGCCCGCTACGCCGAGGGACATATTCCCGGCGCACGTTTTGTTGATCCGAAACGCACCCAGCTGGGTCAGGCGCCGGCTCCGGGCCTGTTGCCGAGCAAGGAAAAACTCGAAGAACTGTTCGGTGAGCTGGGCCATCGCAAAGACGCGGTCTACGTGGTCTATGACGACGAAGGCGGTGGCTGGGCCGGGCGCTTCATCTGGCTGCTCGACGTGATCGGCCATGACAAATACCACTACCTCGACGGCGGTCTGCCGGCGTGGCTGGCGGAAGGCTCGCCGATGTCGATCCAGATTCCTCCGGCGGCGGGCGGCCCGGTTGCCCTGACGCTGCACGAGGAACCGACCGCCACCCGCGAATACCTGCAAAGCCGTCTCGGCGCTGCTGACCTGGCCATCTGGGACGCTCGCGGACCGCTGGAATATTCCGGCGAGAAAGTCCTGGCGGCCAAGGGCGGGCACATCCCCGGCGCGGTCAATTTCGAATGGACGGCGGGCATGGATCAGGCGCGTCAGCTGCGCATCCGTACCGACATGCCGCAGATCCTCGAAAACCTCGGGATCACCAAAGACAAAGAAATCATTACCCACTGCCAGACCCATCACCGGTCCGGTTTCACTTATCTGGTGGCCAAGGCCCTCGGTTATCCGCGGGTCAAGGGCTACGCCGGTTCCTGGGGCGAATGGGGCAACCACCCCGACACCCCCGTCGAGCTTTAAGGATTTTTAAGGACAGTCATGAAAGAGCGTTTGTTTATCATCAGCCAATACCTGCTGCCTCATCACCTGCTGTCGCGCCTGGCCGGCTGCGTCGCCGAGTGCCGCGTGCGCTGGTTCAAGAATGCCTTCACCACCTGGTTCGCCAAGCGTTATCAGGTGGACATGTCGCAGGCACTGGTTGAAGACGTCACCGCTTACGAGCACTTCAACGCCTTCTTCACCCGCGCCCTGAAAGACGGCGCACGCCCGCTGGATCAGACCCCGGGCGCGATCCTCAGCCCGGCCGACGGTGCGATCAGCCAGCTCGGCCCGATCGAACACGGTCGCATCTTCCAGGCCAAGGGCCACAGCTTCAGCGTGCTGGAACTGCTGGGTGGCGACGCGGCCAATGCGGCGCCGTTCATGGGCGGTGAATTCGCGACTGTTTACCTGTCGCCAAAGGACTACCACCGCGTGCACATGCCGCTGGCCGGCACCCTGCGCGAAATGGTCTACATCCCGGGCCGGATCTTCTCGGTCAACCAGACCACCGCGGAAAACGTTCCGGAGCTGTTTGCCCGCAACGAGCGTGTAGCGTGCATCTTCGACACCGAGCGCGGGCCGATGGCCGTGGTGCTGGTGGGCGCGATGATCGTGGCATCGATCGAAACCGTGTGGGCCGGTCTGGTCACACCAACGAAGCGCGAACTGAAAACCTTCCGCTACGACGAAGCCGCCCGTGCGCCGATTCATCTGGAAAAAGGTGCGGAACTGGGTCGCTTCAAGCTGGGTTCGACCGCGATCGTGCTGTTCGGGCCGGATCAGGTGAAATGGGTTGAAGAATTGAAAGCCGGCTCGCCGGTACAGATGGGTCAGACCCTGGCACAGTCGAACGCCTGAACCTGTTGATCCGCCCTTTCGCACGTCTGCGAAGGGGCGGACACGACCTGAGTGGCGCCGTTACTCTATCTGCCCACGGAAGCCGATCGGCCCTTCGTTGGCGTAGGTATTGGTGCCGCTGAGGTTTTTCCCTCCGTCACTGGACGTGACGCTCAACGCGATAACGTTCTGGTTATCCCGCCCGCCGATCACCCACTTGCCACCTGGATGCCAGGGGGCATCGTTGCCACCCCACTGGTTTTCAACGTTGTACTGGTTCTGGCCAGTGCGCTGAGCCTTGAAGCCAATAGGGCCTTCGCCGGCGTAGGTCATGGTGCCGGTGAAGCTTTTGCCACCGTCGCCGGACTTGATCTCGATCGCGACGACGTTCTGGTTGTCCCGCGCGCCCAACACCCAGGTTCCACCCGGATGCCAAGGTGCCGAACTACCGCCCCATTGATTTGCCACTGCGTATTTAGACATGAACCTCATCTCCTTGAAGTTTTTCAGAGACCTGCCCGACGTTGCGGCAAGCCGTGCAACCGTGCGTTTCCGATCGCACGCCTGAGAGCCTAGTAGCGCCTGCCGAAATGGCACCAGGCCAGCAGACCAGCGGTAAAAAAGCCTGACAATCGCCTGCGAAACAGAGCATAACTGCTAGAGTTTTTGGCATTGCCCTATTCGCCGCCGGAGCTGGTCACGGCATGAGTGAGCCACGATCCCAACCAAAACTGAGCGCCCCGACACCCACGCAGTTGCGCCTGTCGTTCTGTGAAGCCACCCCGCGCGACCTCAAGCGCTGGATCGCCGGCCTGCCCAAGGCCAACATCGGCGAAACCGCGCGCCTGCTGTATCAAGGCCTCGGCGAACTCAATCAACTGCTGACCCCCAGCGACAATCGCCTGCATCTGCTGGAGCTTCTGCGGCCTGAGGTTTATTTCGTCTGCCAGCATCTGGAACGGCACTTTCTGCATCAGGCAATCATGCTCGATGAGCGCTCACGCAAGATCAGCAACCTGTGCCAGGCCCTGCAAAGTCAGCTGGCCATCGGTTACAAACAGATCATTGGGCGGATCGCGCCCAAGTATTCCCGGGATCGCGCAGCGCTGGTGAGCGAAGCGCTGCAACGGGCGACTCATGCGCTGAAAGGGCAACTGGTTCGCGCCACGCAGCTGTACAGCGCCGCACCGGAACAGCTGTGGTTCGAACTGCATCAATTGTTTCGCTGTGCCTGCGAGCTGCAACTGCAACATCGCCGGGTGCGCGACGACCTCGCCAGTCTGACCGCAGAGCTGAGCGTCGAGCAGACCTACCTCGCCGCCCTGTTGCTGGGCAGCGCCCGCTGCAATCAGTTGCGCCAGAATCAGATCGCGCGCCTGGCCCAAGTAGTGGAACCGTGGAGCGCGTGGCTTAAACTGCAGCCCGCCAATCCGGGCGCGGGCTTGTTCGCTGTCTCGGCAGACATCGACGCCGGCCCGCGTTACCGCTCGCAGTTTCGCAGCGAGCAACAGGCAGGGTTGCTCGGTTTTGATCCGCAACCGCTGGTGAATGCCATCGAGGCGCACCTTCAGCATCAGGACACAACGACGCCGCTGCCCGTGCCGGCCGGCCTGACCCTCGACACCCTGCAACACCTGCACGCGACCTGGGGCGAAGCCGCCGAGCGCAGCTTCCAGCGCACCGTCGGCCAGGGCAACCTGACCGTGTGCGTCGGCATGAGCGCCCTGCACTTCTACCTCGGCGGCGAACGCACCTTCAGCGAACTGCTCAAGCACCCCGGCGCCCGTGCGGCGAATTTCAGCCGCGCGGTGGTTCAGGGCGAAAAGGACAGCTGGAGCCAGGCGTTCGATGCCGCACCACAGAGCACGTCCGATGAATTGTTGCCCTACGAGGAAATCCGCTACGAACCGCTGATCGACGATGAAGGCGACGCCGACAGTCCGCCGCATTACCCGACCTATGCCTTGCCGGTGATCAACCACAGCCCCGGCGGTTATTGCCTTGCTTGGCCAAAGGACGTACCGGCCGAATTGCAGGCTGGGGAAATGGTCGGGATTCAGGACAGCCTCAACCAGGGCTGGAGCATTGCCGTGGTGCGCTGGATCCGCCAGGTGCGCGGCGCCGGCACGCAAATGGGCATCGAACTGGTGGCGCCCCATGCCCGGCCGTGCGGGTTGCAACTGGTGCGTTCGCGGGATGATCACAGCCAGTATCTGCGCGGTTTGCTGTTGCCGGAGATCAGTGCGATCGATTTGCCGGCGACATTACTCGCGCCACGGCTGCCGTTTCAGGAAGGCAATAAAGTGCTGATCAACACCCAGGGCGAAGAGCACCGCGCCGGGCTGGATCGGCGGGTGGCCAGCACTCACAGTTTCAATCAGTTTGCCTATCGCTCGCTGGAGGCGGCCAGGAATGGCGGGAGCGAGGAGGATTTCGACTCGTTGTGGAAGTCCCTTTGAGTGGAGTCTGATAATCCGGGGCGCCCCCTTCGCGAGCAAGCCCGCTCCCACATTTGAAATGCATTCCAATGTGGGAGCGGGCTTGCTCGCGAAGGGGGCAGCTCAGGCGGCAGAGCTTTCAGAGCTGCCCGTCGCGATCCCGGAAGCCCAGCAGGTACAGCACGCCATCCAGACCGAGGGTCGAGATCGCCTGCTTCGCCGACTGCTTGACCAGCGGCTTGGCGCGGAACGCCACGCCCAGACCGGCAATCGCCAGCATCGGCAGGTCATTGGCGCCGTCGCCCACGGCGATGGTCTGCTCCAGACGCAAACCTTCTTTTTCAGCCAACTGCTTCAGCAGATCGGCCTTGCGCTGGGCATCGACGATCGGCTCGATCGCCACGCCGGTGCACTTGCCGTCGACCACTTCCAGTTCGTTGGCGAACACGTAGTCGATGCCGAGTTTGGCCTGCAACTGTTTGGCGAAGTAGGTGAAGCCGCCCGACAGGATCGCGGTCTTGTAGCCCAGACGCTTGAGTTCGGCGAACAGGGTTTCGGCACCCTCGGTCAGACGCAGGGAGGCGCCGATCGAGTCGAGCACGCTGACATCCAGCCCCTTGAGCAGCGCCAGACGCTCTTTGAAGCTGGCGCGAAAATCCAGCTCGCCGGCCATTGCCCGCTCGGTGATTTCCGAAACCTGATCGCCGACGCCGGCGGCTTTCGCCAGCTCGTCGATGACTTCGGCTTCGATCAGGGTCGAGTCCATGTCGAACACCGCCAGACGACGGTTGCGACGGAACAGCGAATCTTCCTGGAAGGCGATGTCGACGTTCAGTTCCTGAGCCACGCTGAGGAACTCGGCGCGCAGCGCCTGCGGGTCGGCCGCTTCGCCACGCACGGAGAACTCGATGCAGCCCTTACCCTTGTCAGCCGGGGTGTCCAGCGGCATGCGACCCGACAGACGGTCGATATGGTCGATGTTCAGGCCGTATTTGGCGGTGATCGAGCTCACGGCCTGCAACTGGCCGGCGGTGACCTTGCGGGTCAGCAGGGTAACGATGTGGCGTTTCTTGCCCTGATTGCCCACCCATTGCTGGTAATCCTCTTCGGACACCGGGGTGAAGCGCACCTGCTGGTCGAGCTCATAGCCCTTGAACAGGATGTCCTTGAGCACCGACTTGCCTTGCTCGGAGTCGGGGATTTCCACGAGGATGCCGAACGACAGCATGTCGTGGATCACCGCCTGACCGATGTCGAGGATATTCACACCACCCTGGGCCAGAACACCGGTAATGGCCGCTGTCAGACCCGGACGGTCGACTCCCGTGATGTTAATCAGGACGATTTCGCGCAACGCGCACCCCCGCAACTGGAAAAAAAACCGCATTCTACCCACTTTCAGTGACCATCGGGCACCGCCAGCGCTTTGCCGGTCTAGGGCCTGTCGCTATACTGCGCGTCAACTTCACGGACAAAAGAGCCGAGCTCAGTGAACCGGCCCACGCCAGTTAAAACCGATAACTTCTTCCTGCTGATCTTCCGTGCACTGCGCCACCGCCGTGTACCGATTGCATTGCGCATTGCCAGCCATAACGTGATCCTGGTCGCCCTGGCCCTGGTGATCTATGCCTGCGTGATGGGCCTGCAGTTCAAGCAGGCCATGCACGAGCAGGCCGATGCGCTGGGCGAAAGCCTGACCACGCAGACCGCCACCTCCGCCACCGAGCTGCTGGTGTCCAACGACATCCTCAGCCTCAACGTGCTGCTCAACAACCTGACCAAGAACAAGCTGGTGGCCCACGCCGCCATCTACAGCGTGGACAACCGCATCCTCGCCGAGTCCGGTCAGCGGCCCAAGCACGGCCTGCTCGGCGAAGCCGAGGGCATGTACGAGAGCAAGATCACCTTCCAGGACGTGACCGCCGGGCAACTGCGCATCAGCCTGGACATGGATCAGTTCCAGCAGCCGATGACCATCAGCCTGCAAAGCATGGGCATCCTGAGTGCGATCCTGCTGGCACTGTCCCTGGCCCTGAGCCTGCGTCTGGGCCGGCACATTTCCACGCCGCTGCTGCAATTGCGTGTGTGGCTGCGCCGGATCGACGAATACACGCCGGGGATCGAGCGTCAGGACGAGATCGGTGATCTTGCCCGCCAGTTGCACGCCAACTATGCCCCGGAGCCGGCTGAACCGGAGCCCGAGCCGGAACCCGAGTTCGAGGACGACGAGCCGGAATTCGAAGTGCGCAACCTGCGTGATCCGAGTTTCGACGAGAGCCGCCCGATGGCCGCGCAGAAGCCTGCGCCACGCCATGTGGTCAGCACCGTTGAAGACGACGATGACGAAGACCCGTTCGCCGATCTGCGTGACGAGTCGCTGGACGAAGCAGCGCAACCGGCAGTGCGCCGACCGACCCCAAGCGTGCCGCAACATACGGCGGTGCTGGCGGTGCAACTGGGTTCGCAGGAACAACTTCGCCGTTTGCCGCGCGCACGTCTGGAAGAGTTGCAGGATCGCTATCGCGACTGCCTGGAACAGGCCGCGTCGCTGTATCAGGGCGAAATCGAAACCCTGAACGACGGCAGTACGCTGATGCTGTTCCACACCGAAGACAGCGGCGACGATTACCTGACCAACGCCATCTGCTGCGGCGAGCTGCTGCGGGCGCTGGGCCACCAGTTGCAGATCGAAGTCGCCGACAGCGGCATCACCCTGCAATTGCAGCTGGGCCTGACCCTCGGCGATGAGCTGTTTGGTCTGAGCCAGATCGACTTGTTGCTGACCGACTCCGCCCAGGACGCCCTGGCCCTGTCGCAACACAGCCGCAACCTGCTGCTGGTGGAACGCAAGATCGGTGACGACGCGCTGATCCGCCAGCGTGCACGAATCCGGCCGATTGCCAGCCCTGAGGGGGCTTGCTGTGTGGAGCGGTTGATGGAGCCTTATCCGTCGATGCTTGAGCGGCAGCTGGCGCGGATGCATGAGCGTCGGGCTTAAGCCTTAGACCAGTTACAACGAAGCCCGCAGACGAGTGATTGCCTGCGGGCTTTTTTGTGCGTGGCGTTTTCATGATCGCGCCTGGCCTTGAGAGCCCCCTCACCCTAGCCCTCTCCCATAGGGAGAGGGGACCGATCGGGGGATGCTCGGGATCTACGCCGACCTGAGCGTGCTGTGCCGAATCCATAATCGTAATACCGCACTGCGCAAAATCCATTATCGCCAAGATCTTTCAGGTCGATGTATGACGCCAGACACCTCGGTCGGCTCCCTCTCCCTCCGGGAGAGGGCTGGGGTGAGGGAGCTTTTGATCTTCTACCCAGAATCCCAGACACAACAAAGCCCGCACAAGGCGGGCTCTGTTCTGACTCGATCCAGTCCTAGAAGCGGAACACTTCCATATCCGTACGAATCGGCGAAGCCATCGGTATCTTCGGCTGCTTTTCGGCTTCCGCCGCCGGTGCTGCCGGTTTCGGTGCCGGTTTGCGCGGCGCCTCGGCGACCGGTGGCTGATTGGCCAACGGCTTGAGCGCTACCGACAGCTGCTCCGCCAGACGCTGCAACAACACGCCTTGCGCCTGCACCTGCGCGGCGGTAGTGCCGGCATGCTGTTCCTGCAGATGGACGATGCGGTTGTCGCGCACCTGACCACGGCGGTCGATCAGACGCCATTGCGCGTCGAGGATCGCCGGTTGCGACTGACCCGAGTCCAGACGCGTAATGGTCAACAGCACCTGCACGTCAGGGGTGAAGCCCACGGTGGCCGGCGCCAGCACGACGCGCTGACTGTCCAGATGCCCGGCGACCTGACGCAACAGCAACTGATCGATGTCCGAAGACAGGCTGCCGGCCCAGCGGCCATCGACCGAGGCTTGCAGGCTGCCGTCCGGTTGACGCTGCAACAGGGTTTCACGTTGCAGGTAATCGGCAACGATCACAGGGCCCAGCAAAACTGCCATGCCTGAGCTTTGCGCAGGCTGAGCCGGACTTCCGCTGTCCAGCTGATACAGCGACACCGGCTGGTGAACGCTGCAACCCGCCAGGCCAAGAACGCCGGCGAGCAGGAAAATAAGGGGGCGCAGAGAAGTCATCATCCCGTCCAGGTGGCCGCCACAAGGCTGACCACAGTGAAAATACTCAATAAATATGAAGAACGCTCGGCCACGCCGGCGCTTGGAAAGGCCATATCATCCGTGAATATGCGTTCCGACTCCAGCGCCAAAGCGCCGATCTACGGGTTAAATCGTAGATACGGCGCTCTAGGACGCCTAATTGAGGTTTTCGACGAGCAGCGCATCCACCCTCTGGAAGCCACGTGGCAGTTTGTTACCACGGCGACCACGTTCACCTTTGTAGTGTTCGAGGTCGTCGGCTTTCAGCGACAAGGTACGTTTTCCGGCCTGCAGCACCAAGGTGGCGCCTTCCGGAAGAACGGCGATGTCCGTGACATATTCTTCGCGACTGGCCACACGTTCACCGGAAATACCGATGATCTTGTTGCCTTTGCCCTTCCCTAATTGTGGCAGATCGCTGATCTTGAAGATCAGCAGGCGACCCTCGGTCGTCACCGAGGCCAGCCAGTTGTGCTCGCGGTCGGCGACCGGACGCGGCGCGATCACCTTGGCGTTGTTCGGCAGGCTCAACAGGGCCTTGCCGGCCTTGTTCTTGGCTTGCAGGTCTTCGCCTTTCACCACAAAACCGTAGCCGGCATCGGAGGCGATCACGTACAGCGAGTCCTCTTCAGGCATCAGCACGCATTCGAACGTGGCGCCCGGCGGCGGCGTCAGGCGACCGGTCAACGGCTCGCCCTGGCCCCGTGCCGATGGCAGGGTGTGGGTGGCCAGCGAATAACTGCGACCCGTGGAGTCGATGACCACAGCGGACTGGTTCGAACGCCCCGCCGCCGAGGTCTTGAAGCCGTCGCCAGCCTTGTACGACAGGCCGGTCGCATCGATCTCGTGGCCCTTGGCCGAACGGATCCAGCCTTTTTCCGACAGCACAACAGTCACTTTCTCGTTCGGCAGCAGATCGTGCTCGGTCAGCGCCTTGGCTTCAGCGCGCTCGACGATTGGCGACCGACGGTCATCGCCGTAGGTTTCAGCATCTTTCAGCAGCTCGCTGCGAACCAGCTTCTTCAGCTTGGCTTCGCTGCTCAACAGGGCTTGCAGCTTGGCTTGTTCCTTGAGCAGTTCGTCCTGCTCGTCGCGCAGCTTCATCTCTTCCAGTCGCGCCAACTGACGCAGACGGGTGTCGAGGATGTAGTCAGCCTGGATTTCGCTGAGGTCAAAACGCTCGATCAGCCTGGCTTTCGGATGCTCCTCGGTACGGATGATGTGGATCACTTCATCCAGGTTGAGGTAAGCGATCAACAAACCGTCCAACAGGTGCAGGCGACGCTCGACCTTGTCGAGGCGGAATTGCAGGCGGCGACGCACGGTCAGCACGCGGAATTCCAGCCACTCCACCAGCAACGCACGGAGGTTTTTCAGCTGCGGCTTGCCGTCCAGACCGATGATGTTGACGTTGACCCGGTAGGTCGACTCCAGCTCGGTGCTGGCGAACAGGTGCTGCATCAGCGCTTCGTGATCGACGCGGCTGTTGACCGGGATGATCACGATGCGGCACGGGTTTTCGTGGTCGGATTCGTCGCGAAGATCGGCGATCTGCGGCGCTTTCGACGGTTTGGCCTGCATCAGCGCGGCGATCTGCTCCAGCACCTTGGCCCCGGAGACCTGGTGGGGAAGCGCGGTAACGATGATGTCGCCGTCCTCGACGTGGTACACGGCGCGCATGCGCACCGAGCCCTTGCCGGTTTCGTACATTTTCAGCAGGTCGGCGCGCGGGGTGATGATTTCCGCTTCGGTCGGGTAGTCCGGGCCCTGGATGTGCTCGCAGAGCTGTTCGACCGTGGCTTTCGGCTCGTCGAGCAGGCGCACGCACGCAGTGGCAACTTCGCGCAGGTTGTGCGGCGGCACGTCGGTGGCCATGCCCACGGCAATACCGGTGGTGCCGTTAAGCAGGATGTTCGGCAAACGTGCCGGCAACACCAGCGGTTCCTGCAGGGTGCCGTCGAAGTTCGGGCCCCAGTCCGCGGTGCCCTGGCCCAGTTCGCTGAGCAGCACTTCGGAATAACGCGACAGCCGCGCTTCGGTGTAACGCATGGCGGCGAAGGACTTGGGATCATCCGGCGCACCCCAGTTACCCTGGCCGTCCACCAGCGTGTAGCGATAGCTGAACGGCTGGGCCATCAGCACCATCGCCTCGTAGCACGCCGAGTCGCCGTGCGGGTGGAACTTGCCGAGCACGTCGCCGACGGTACGCGCCGACTTCTTGTGCTTGGAATCGGCATCCAGCCCCAGCTCGCTCATGGCGTAGACGATACGCCGCTGTACCGGTTTCAGACCGTCGCCGATATGCGGCAGGGCACGGTCCATGATCACGTACATGGAGTAGTTGAGGTAGGCATTTTCGGTGAAGTCAGCCAGCGACCGGCGTTCTACGCCATCTAAGCTGTCTGCAAGGTTGTCGCTCATGCGGGCCTCATCGGTTCGTTGTCTGGCGCAGCAGCATGGTGCCGCCGCGCTGAGTAAATTCAAGTTTGTTCAGGGCGCTCATGCCGAGCAGCACCTGATCGCCATGCAACCCCGGCGCCACCAGTGCGCGGACGTCCCGCAGCACGATGTCGCCCAGTTGCAGGCGGTCGATACGGGTGCGATAGCCCTGGCTCAGGCCATTGGCCGTGCTCAGGGTCACACCGAAACCTTCTTCCAGCCGGAGGTTTTTCGCCACCTCGGCCGGGATTGCCACGTCGGTCGCGCCGGTGTCGAGCATGAACTCCACCGGCCGACCGTTGATCAGGCCGCTGGCGACAAAATGTCCCTGGGCGTTGCCGATCAGTTTCACTTCGATAAAACCATTGCCCTGCTGCGAAGCCACTTCCACATTGGGATTGCGCTGGCGTTCTTCCCACTGGCCGAAAAACCGCGTGGCCAGAAACAGCGCCGCGCACCACGCCAGAATCATCAGCACCCGACCGGTGCGTTTGCCCGGTGGTTGCTGGCTCATGGCTTGGCGCTCCAGCCACCCTCAGGCGCGGCGAAACGCCAGATGATCGGGCGAACCTCGCCATCGGCGCGCGGGCCAAAATTGTTGTCGACGCCGATCCATGCACCTTGAGCATCGACCACCAGTGCCTCTTCCAGCCCGAAGTTCTGCTCGTAACGACGATTGGCCTGCAACAGCTCGGCCGCATATGACCAGCAGAGCTCGACCTTGGCCGTCTGCGCATCGCGTCGACAGATCTGGTACGCGTTGCGCTCAAGGGTAAACAGCTTGCCGTTGAACAGGGAGATATCGGAAAAATCCCGATTGACCGGACGGGCTTTCGGGAACTGTGGCGGCTGCATTTCCATCCCGCCTTCGCTGAGCAGCACGCAGCGACCGTCACAATCCCACACTGTCTGCTGGCGCTTGATCAGCAACAAGCCACGGCTTTGCCGCTCGGCAGCCAGCCACATCTGATCGCCCGCCGGGTTGATCGCCAGGCCTTCGAATATCGCGTTGAATTGCAGCAGCATCCCGCTGGCCCGCGCCTCGCGAACCATCATCGGCGAGATTTTCAGCCACGACGACGGCCCCTGCGGCGGCACTTGCAGCACGGCCGCGTGAGCTTCGCTGACGATGTAGCGGTTGCCGGCGCTGTCGCAGCTGATGCCTTCGAAATCCAGATCGCCGCCCCGAATGAACGACGCCGCCCAGGTGCGCGAACTGATGCCCCACGGCAAGCCGCTGTCCGGCACTTTCGGCGGATCGATGCGCACGGCCGTGGCCTGCCAGACCCGGTCGCGGATATCGAGACGGTAGATCTGATCATCGTCGCGGTCCGAAACCGTCCACAGGTCATTGCCGCACAAGGCCAGCCCCGACAGGTTGCCGCCGCGCATGCCTTCGACCGGGTGTTCGGCGAGCACGCGCAGCTCTTGCACAGGCTCTGCCGACACCGTCATCGAACCCAGCAGCAACGCACCCGCCAAGGCCCAGCCAAACCGCATCAGGCCAGAACCTCGGCGAGGTTGCCCTTGGATTCAAGCCAGGTCTTGCGGTCGCCGGCGCGTTTCTTCGCCAGCAGCATGTCCATCATTTCCGAGGTCTCGGCGAAGTCGTCCCCGAGGGTCAACTGCACCAGACGGCGGGTGTTCGGGTCCATGGTGGTTTCACGCAGCTGCGGCGGGTTCATTTCACCCAGACCTTTGAATCGGGTGACCTGCGGCTTGCCGCGTTTCTTCTCGGCCACCAGACGGTCAAGGATCCCGTCGCGCTCGGCGTCGTCCAGGGCGTAGAAAATCTCTTTGCCCAGGTCGATGCGGTACAGCGGCGGCATCGCCACGTAGACGTGACCGGCATCCACCAGCGGGCGGAAATGCTGGACGAACAAGGCGCACAACAATGTTGCGATGTGCAGACCGTCGGAGTCGGCGTCGGCGAGGATGCAGATCTTGCCGTAGCGCAGCTGGCTCATGTCCTCGGCGCCCGGATCGACACCGATGGCCACGGCAATGTTGTGCACCTCCTGACTGGCCAGCACTTCGCTGCCGTCGACTTCCCAGGTGTTGAGGATCTTGCCGCGCAACGGCAGGATCGCCTGGAATTCCTTGTCCCGCGCCTGCTTGGCAGAACCGCCGGCGGAATCACCTTCCACCAGGAACAGCTCGGAACGCATCGGATCCTGCCCGGCGCAATCGGCCAGCTTGCCCGGCAATGCCGGCCCCTGGGTGATGCGTTTGCGCTCGACCTTTTTGCTCGCTTTCAGGCGACGGCCGGCGTTGCTTATTGCCAGTTCGGCCAGCGCCAGACCGGTTTCAGGATTGGCGTTGAGCCACAGGCTGAACGCGTCCTTGACCACACCGGAAACGAAAGCCGCCGCTTCACGGGACGACAGACGTTCTTTGGTCTGGCCGGAGAATTGCGGCTCCTGCATCTTCATCGACAGGACGAAAGCAATGCGCTCCCAAACGTCTTCCGGCGCCAGCTTCACGCCACGCGGCAGCAGACTGCGGAATTCGCAGAACTCGCGCATCGCATCGAGCAGGCCCTGACGCAGACCGTTGACGTGGGTGCCGCCCTGCTCCGTCGGGATCAGGTTGACGTAGCTTTCAGTGACCGAAGTGCCGCCCTCCGGCAGCCACAACAGGGCCCACTCGACCGCTTCCTTGGTGCCGGCCAGGTTGCCGCAGAACGGCGCGTCCGGCAGGCGCTCGAATTCGCTCACCGCGTCTACCAGGTAGGAGCGCAGGCCATCTTCGTAATGCCACTCGACCTTTTCGCCGGTGCCTTTGTCTTCGAAGCTGATCAACAGCCCCGGGCACAGAACGGCTTTGGCCTTGAGTACGTGCTTGAGGCGGCTGATGGAGAATTTCGGCGAATCGAAGTACTTCGGATCCGGCGCGAAATACACGCTGGTCCCGGTATTGCGCTTGCCGACGGTGCCGATCACTTGCAGATCGGTGGCCTTGAAGCCGTCGGCGAAGGTCATTTCGTATTCGTTGCCGTCACGTTTGACCCGCACCCGTACCTGGGTCGACAAGGCGTTGACCACCGAAATACCCACCCCGTGCAGACCGCCGGAGAACTGGTAGTTCTTGTTGGAAAACTTGCCGCCCGCATGGAGCTTGGTGAGGATCAGTTCGACGCCCGAAACGCCCTCTTCCGGGTGGATGTCGACCGGCATGCCACGGCCGTCGTCGCAGACTTCCAGCGAGTGATCGGCGTGGAGGATGACCTGGATCGATTTGGCGTGGCCGGCCAGGGCTTCGTCGACGCTGTTGTCGATGACTTCCTGGGCAAGGTGGTTCGGCCGACTGGTGTCGGTGTACATGCCGGGGCGTTTGCGCACCGGGTCGAGGCCCGAGAGGACTTCGATGGCGTCGGCGTTATAGGAGCTAGCGCTGGGAGTGGCCATAGGGTCTCGTCGTCAGTGATTCAATGAAAATGGGGCAAGACTTCACAGTGCGGTGAAATCGATTGCCTGATAGGTATCGGCGCCAATCCCGGCAAAGCTGAGCAATGCCGGCAATTGTGTAACAAATCCTTGGAAACTGTGATCGCCGCCGGCCTGGATGCGCAAGGCACAGGCCCGGTAATACTGCTGGGCAAGGCGATAATCCAGCGTTTCATCCCCGGTCTGCAACCATACCTGATAACGCTGCGGATCCTGCGGCGCCGGCACTTCCAGCTCGGCCAGAGCCGTCACGTGGTCGTGGGTCAGCTCCCAGGTTTCGTCGGTGTACAGGTTTTTCTGGGTGCCCAGGTATCCGTCGAACATCCGGTGCGGACTGACGGCCGGGTTGACCAGCAGGGCTTTCAGGCCATGGCGCTCGGCCAGGTGAGTCGCATAGTAGCCGCCGAGCGAGCTTCCCACCAGCAATGGCCGGCCGAGTTCGGCGATTGCCTGTTCCAGCTGACCGATGGCTTGGCGCGGGTGGTGATGCAGCGCCGGCACACGCAGTTGATCGCTCAAACCCAGCCGCTCCATTACCTCGACCAGCTGACAGGCCTTTTTCGAGGCCGGCGCACTGTTGAAACCATGGATATAGAGAATCGAACCGGACATTTGAGCTCCCTGGGCGTCGGCTGAAGATAGCGGAGTTTACAGGGAGTCTTGGTGGGTTGGGCCAGCTGTCCATTCGTTATCAAAAATAGCCTTGTTAGCTGATCAGATAACAAAGCAAAATTTGATAACAAATAAGGAACTTTCGTTGTTTATCCGTACTGATAACCTATTCTGCATCGATAACCTTGGCTGATCACCCCCGAAAAAATTGGGATCAAGCATGCAAAACAAAGTATCTGATCATCACGAAAAGAGCCTGCTGGCCGGTTTCGTTTCGGCGCTTGAGGAAGCGACCGGTGTTTCGGTCATACGCATCTGCGAGCAGGCTCAAAGCGAAGGAAGCGTGCTGGATGCCGTAGTAGAAGCCACTGCATCTGAAGAACAGTGGCATGTCCCGATCGAGATTCTGAACGAAGGCTATCCCCGCGATGTTCGAGATGCGGCGTGGACACTGGAGGGTTATCGCGCCCGGCTTCGCGCAAATGCTCATGAAAAAAACGTGATACCCATGGTTATTGCGAAACACCTGAGCAAAGGTGCCCGCGAAGAGTTGAAAGTAAGAAACATCGGTTACTACGACTCAAGCGGCTCCATGCATCTACGCCATGATCGGTGGCTGATCCACATCGAGCGCCCTTACGCAGGCAAAAAAGAGGTGGGCACCTTCTCTCTCTTCAGCCGCTCCAGAGAGAAAGTGATACACGCTCTTCTCCACCTGAAGGGAGACTGGTTCACCGGCTATCAGCTTGCTGAGGCATCTGAAACATCCGTCTACTCGGTCTCCGTTGTACTCAAGGAGCTCGAAAAACTCGAATGGCTGGTTACATCCGACGGACGCGGCCGGGACCAGCGCCGTAAACTCAGCCAACCGGGAAAGCTGCTCGACGCCTGGGCTGCCGCCCGCCAGAAATCCAAAGAAACGAAATCTCGCTGGTATCTATTCTCCTCGAGCCCTGAAAATCTCCTCACTCAAGTCTCGCTGACAGCGATGAAGTCAGGCATCCCGGACGACTGGGCAGTGACGGGGGCGACTGCTGCAAACGCACTATCACCTCTTTTGACCGGAGTCGATGTCGCCGAGATCGCAATCCCTTCGGAGTCCGTCAGCGATTTTGTGGCAGCTTTGGCACTGAAACCCGCCGAGAAAGGCTCGAACATCGTACTGATTGAGCGCAGCGGCGCAGAAATGCTGTTCCGCCAAAAGCATGAGGGAACATGGTTTGCCAGCCCCTTTATTCAATACATCGACCTGCTGAATGGTCGCGGAAGAAACAAGGAACTGGCCGCCCGGTTTCGTGCAGACATTCTAAGGATCTGATGATGGCTGTGGCCCCCAAGCCTAAAACCGCTGAAGGCTACTCCAGCGACCATACCAATGCTTGCGAGCAGGTTCTCGTCACGCTGCTGGGCGCATTCGGAACCCTTAAAGCAACGATTCGACTGGTTGGCGGCCTCGTCCCGCGTTACCTCACGCCCGAAGCGCCTCCGAACATTCCGCCACATGCAGGCACATCGGATGTAGACGTGGTCCTCAACCTTCAAGTGATCGCCGAGGGCGGAGGCTATGCATCATTGGCCCAGCAGTTGGCCGAACGGGGCTTTGAACGCTTCACGGAAGACAATGGGTGGGCATCCGCCTGGCGCTGGCAACGGCGTATTTCCGACCGGCATGTTGTACTCGTCGAGTTTCTCAGAGGCGCTATCGAGCAAAAACCGTTCTCGACGATATCCATCGATGGTGAAGAGGTTTCCGCCCTCGCTATAGAGCATGCGGAAATCACTCATGACTGGTTCGAAGAAAAACGCGTGACCGCAACGCTGCTGGATGGCAAAGGCATTGCGATTGAAGATGTCCGGTATGCGGATCTGGTAGCGTTCATCATCCTCAAGGCGCTTGCATTCGACAGCCGTGGAGAACCCAAGGACGCAGGCGATCTGATTCACGTCATGCAATACGCCGGCCCTGCGCAATACATATCCGATCAGTTCCTGATCAAGCTCCAAAGTGGCAAACATGCTGATGCTCTGGAAGCAGGCCTGGACGCTCTGCAAAGAAAATTTGCGGAAGGAAATGGTGTGGAAGGATACCTTTTGACCGGCCCGGTGCTGTATGGCCAGTTCATCTACGGCAACGATGAGGAAACTTCAGAGCAGCGCATTCGAGCCCAACGATATGCAGCCGGTCTCGTGACGCAAGTGCTTCGATTGATCCGCACCTGAGGTGAACCCGCACGGACGAAGAAATCAGTAACCGTCGGAGCCGTAATCAACCTGAAAATCGAAACCCGTGACACGCTCTACACCGGTCTCGATCCGCCCATCCGGCAGCAATCGCAACCAGCGATACCCCGGTGCCTGTTCGCCGACCTTGAAGTCTTCGCTGCCTGGCTCGAACTGAATGCAGGTCGACGGCGACGCCATCAGCCTTACGCCGTTGCGTTCGCGGTCGATCTCCTGATGGACATGTCCCCACAGCACCGCACGGGCCTGCGGGAAACGGTCGAGCACTTCGAAAAACGCCTCGGGATTGCGCAAGCCGATCGGCTCCATCCAGGCGCAACCGATCGACACGGGATGATGGTGGAAGCACACCAGATGATGGCGATCCGGCGCTTCGCTCAGGGAGCGGGCGAGCAATTGCAGTTGGTCATCCTGCAAATACCCCGGCACCGATCCGGGCACCGCCGAATCGAGCAGGGTCACGCGCCAGTTGCCGACATCCACCACGGACTCCAGCAGCGCGCTCTTCACAGTCGCCTGAGCCATGATCTGCGGTTCGTCGTGGTTACCGGGGATCCAGCGGGCCGGCGCATCGATCTGTGCCGTCATCTGCCGGAATTGCTGGTAGGACTCCAGCGTACCGTCCTGGGACAGGTCGCCGCTGGCAACGATCAGGTCGATCCGCGGTTGCTGTTCGAGCACCAGCTCGATGACTTTTTGCAGGCTCTCGCGGGTGTTCATGCCCAGCAGCGTTCCGTCCGCCTCGGCGAACAGATGACTGTCAGAGAGTTGCACCAGCAACGCCGTGTCGGCGGTGGTCAAAGTCGATACGCTCGGCAAGGCGTTCTCCCCCGGGATCGCGGGACTGGATAGGTGCGGCAATTATGCGGGGGGACAGCGCAAAGAGAAACCGGCGAACCGGACGCAGTTCACAACTTGCGGCGGTTATCGGACCGCCGCGTATTCGTGTCCGCACGCCAGGCAATGACTCAGCCATTCGCCCAGGAACAGATTGAGCTGGGCCTTTTCGTCCGGCTGATGCATGGCCGCATTCGGGTAAGGATAGACGCCGCGAAAACGTCGCGCATGCTCGGCGCTGATCACCTCGGCCATGCGCGCGTCGTGATAGACCTGCACTTCCAGTTGCGGCACCGGCAGCCACGGCAGGCTGTGTTCCTGACGCACTTGCAGGGTCGTGGTGTACGGACAGGCCTGCAGCACTTCCAGGGTCAGCACGCCGAGCATCTGGTCGCCCTGGGTCACGGCGATGCGCCGTGCCTCCGGGTCGCTGCGCATGTCCGGCAACAGTCGCATCAGGCGCGCGTAGTTCGCCTCGCAGGCGGCTTGCAGGCCCACGAGGTCGACGCGGTAGCGATCGCGCAGCTTGTTTACGACCATAGCCCCCTCACTTCGGCGCGATTGAGCGCCAGCCACTGCAAGGCGATGATGCTCGCCGCATTGGCAATCCGTCCGTCACGTACGGCCTGCAAGGCATCTTCAAAAGCCCAGACCGTGACGCGAATATCTTCAGCTTCTTCCTCCAGCCCATGCAGGCCGCCCGCGCCTTCGGTGCTGCAACGCCCCAGATACAAATGCACGAATTCGTTGCTGCCGCCCGGCGATGGAAAGTATTTGGTCATCGGCCACAGGGCCTTGATGTCCAGCCCAGCTTCCTCCTGTGCCTCCCGGTGAGCAACTTCTTCCGGCTGTTCGTCCTTGTCGATCAGACCGGCGACCAGTTCCACCAGCCAAGGGTTGTCCGCCTTGCCCAGAGCGCCGACGCGAAACTGCTCGATCAGCACCACTTCGTCGCGCTGCGGATCGTAGGGCAGCATGCACACCGCATCGTGGCGCACGAACACTTCACGATTGATTTCGCGGCTCATGCCACCGGCGAACAGTTCGTGGCGCAAGTGCAGACGGTCGAGCTTGTAGAAGCCCTTGTAGCACTGCTCGCGTCGCACGATATCGACGGCGGTCGGAATGGCTTTGGCAAAATCGGTCATGAGCATCCTCTTTACTGCAAATCCAATACGAGGCGCCTTACCTGCGACCTCGACTTCGCGCCATCCTAACGCGCCCGTGACGTTTGATGCAGCCCCTTTACTGTCAGCGGGATGGACGGTGGAGGCGAAACCCACTCTAATTAGCTTAGTGGCGAACTGACCGCTTCGTTGAGAGTCGAAGCGGTAACTTTTTGCCTTCCCCTGCTTCAGAAAGGACGCCCATGTCGCTTTTCAAAATCGCCTCCGTGGCCGCCATCGCCCTGACCCTGGGCGCTTGCGCCAGTCTGTTCCAGCCCAACTACCGCACGCCGCTGGAAACCACCCGCGACGCCTCGGAAACGCTGAAACCCGGTTGCTCCAACCCGGACTGCCCGCTGGTGAACATCGATACGTTGCGCTTCCCGGCAGAACCGGCGCTGGACGGCATCATCGAAAAACGCCTGCTGCAAATGACCCGCACCGCACCGAACGCGCCGGTGGCGCCGACGCTGGCAGCGTATCGCGAGCAGTTCCTGGCCAACGCCGGCCCGCGCAACAGCAGCTATTTGCAGGCGAAAGTACGCGAGCAGCATGACGGTCTGGTGATCATCGAAACCTCGAGCTACCTGGACACCGGCGGTGCCCACGGTACGCCGGGACGCGGTTTCATCAACTATTCGCGTCAGCAGCACAAGGTGCTGACCCTGTCGGACATGCTGCTGCCGGGTCAGGAAGAGGCGTTCTGGAAAGCCGCGCAGGTGGCGCACAACAGCTGGCTGATCAGCACCAAGCTCGATCAGGAACCGGAGTTCGTGAAGAGCTGGCCATTCGTCAAAACCCCGAACGTGGCGCTGACCTACGGCGGCGTGATCCTCAAGTACGACGTGACCACCATCGCGCCGTATGCGCTGGGCCACGTCGAACTGAAGATCCCTTACCCGCGCCTGAACGGCATTCTCAAACCCGAGCTGTTTCCCGGCCGTAACTGAAAGCCCGACCGAGCACGAGTTGCAGCAGCCCTGCCAGCACCAGCGCCGGCAGGGTCGCACCGACATCCGGATACAGATTGGCCAGCAAGTGATAGGTGCTGATGCCACCCAGCCAGGCCAATAGTGCCGGCCAGCGCAACGCGGCGGACGCCACCTGGGCACTGCGCTTGCGCAGGATGAAGTGATCCACCAGCACCACGCCGAACAGCGGCGCAAACACCGAACCGATCAGCAGCAGGAAGTTCTGGTATTGCGCCAATGGCGCAAGCAAGGCGATCAGGGTGCAGATCACGCCGATGGCCAGCGCCAGATGCTCGACTTTCAGGCGCAACAGAATCCCGCTGGAAACCGCGGCCGAGTGAATATCGGCGAAAGCGTTTTCCGACTCGTCCAGCAAAATCAGCAACAGCGGAATGCCCAGACCTGCGCCGGCCAGCGCCAGCAGCAGCGCGTTGACTTCACCGCTCGGCGCGAAGGCCAGGGTGTAGGCCACGCCGAGGCTCATCAGCCAGAAGTTGCCGATGAAGAAACCGATTGCCGTGCCGCCGAATACGTTCTTCGCCCGCTGGCCGAAACGCGAGTAGTCGGCGATCAGTGGCAGCCACGAAAGCGGCATCGCAATCGCAATGTCGAAGCCCACGGCGAGCGGCATCGAGCCATCCCCGGCCTGTGCCCACAAGGCGGCGAGGTCTGCCTTGGCGAACAGGTTCCAGGTCAGCCAGATGCACGCGGCCAGAATCAGCCAGATGCCCCACTTGCGTAGAATCTTGCGCACAAACGTCAATGGCCCGCTGACCGCGAGCAAGGTCGCCAGCGCACCAAAGCACAAAGTCCACAGCATCGGACTGGCCCACAGCGAACCTTCGCTGAACGCACGGGTGCCGAGCAGGCTGGCCGCATCGCGCATGACGATGATTTCGAACGAACCCCAACCGATCAGTTGCAGCAGGTTGAGCAGCGCCGGCAGGCTCGCGCCTTTGCTGCCGAGGCTGAGTTTCAGCGCGGCCATCGACGACAGGCCGGTGTCGCTGCCGATCACGCCAACGGCGGCCAGCAACAGGACCCCGACCAGGGTGCCGAGGAAGATCGCCAGCAGCGATCCCGACAGGCCCAGCCCCGGCGCCAGCAATGCACCGGTCTGCAAGACCATCAGGCCGATGCCGAGGGAAAACCACAGGGAAAACAGATCGCGACCGCCGAACACACGCTGGTTGGCGGGCACGGCGAGGTCGGGGGAATAAGTACCGGGTTGAATGCTCAAGGGTGTTATCTCGGAGGAGTATTTTTTGTCATTGAGATCTTTGGCACCAGTTCTGACGCCTTCGCGAGCAAGCCCGCTCCCACATTCAAATCCCGCTGTTCACAAAATCTGTGTTCACAGGAGATCCAGTGTGGGAGCGGGCTTGCTCGCGAAGAGGCCAGCACAGACGCCGCAGAATTCAGGTCAGATCAAACCTTCTTGTACAGCTGACTGCCTTCCTTCTTGAACCGCTCGGCCTGTTCCGCCAGGCCCTGGGCGACGTCCACGTCGACCGCGTCGATCCGCTGGTTGGCTGCGTATTCGCGGACTTCCTGAGTGATCTTCATCGAGCAGAATTTCGGCCCGCACATCGAACAGAAATGCGCGACCTTCGCCGAGTCCTTCGGCAGGGTTTCATCGTGATACGAACGGGCAGTGTCCGGGTCCAGACCCAGGTTGAACTGGTCTTCCCAACGGAATTCGAACCGCGCCTTGCTCAAGGCGTTGTCGCGGATCTGCGCGCCCGGATGCCCCTTGGCCAAGTCCGCTGCGTGAGCGGCGATCTTGTAGGTGATGATCCCGGTCTTCACGTCATCCTTGTTCGGCAGACCCAGGTGCTCCTTCGGCGTCACGTAGCAGAGCATCGCGCAACCGAACCAGCCGATCATCGCCGCACCGATACCGGAGGTGATGTGGTCGTAGCCCGGCGCAATGTCGGTGGTCAGCGGGCCGAGGGTATAGAACGGCGCCTCGTCGCAGCACTCCAGTTGCTTGTCCATGTTCTCTTTGATCAACTGCATCGGCACGTGGCCCGGGCCTTCGATCATGCATTGCACGTCGTGCTTCCAGGCGATCTTGGTCAGCTCGCCGAGGGTTTCCAGTTCGCCGAATTGCGCTTCGTCGTTGGCGTCGGCAATCGAGCCCGGACGCAGGCCGTCGCCCAGCGAGAAGCTGACGTCGTAGGCCTTCATGATTTCGCAGATTTCGTCGAAGTGGGTGTAGAGGAAGTTCTCTTTGTGGTGCGCCAGGCACCACTTGGCCATGATCGAACCGCCACGGGAGACGATGCCGGTCACGCGCTTGGCGGTCAGCGGCACGTAGCGCAGCAACACGCCGGCGTGGATGGTGAAGTAGTCGACGCCCTGCTCCGCCTGCTCGATCAGCGTGTCGCGGAACAGCTCCCAGGTCAGGTCTTCGGCCACGCCGTTGACCTTTTCCAGCGCCTGATAAATCGGCACGGTGCCGATCGGCACTGGCGAGTTACGGATGATCCATTCGCGGGTTTCGTGGATGTGTTTGCCGGTGGACAAGTCCATCACGGTGTCCGAGCCCCAGCGAATGCCCCAGGTCAGTTTCGCCACTTCTTCTTCGATGGACGAACCCAGCGCGCTGTTGCCGATATTGCCGTTGATCTTCACCAGGAAGTTACGGCCGATGATCATCGGCTCCAGTTCGACGTGGTTGATGTTGGCCGGAATGATTGCGCGGCCACGGGCGATTTCTTCGCGCACGAACTCAGGAGTGATTTCTTTCGGGATGCTCGCGCCGAAGCTGTGGCCGGCGTGCTGCTGCTTCAACAGACCGGCAGCGCGGGCCTCTTGCAGCTTCATGTTTTCGCGGATGGCGACGTATTCCATCTCGGCGGTGATGATGCCTTTGCGCGCGTAGTGCATCTGGCTGACGTTGGCCCCGGCCTTGGCGCGGCGCGGGTTGTTGACGTGGGCGAAGCGCAGCTTGGTCAGCTCCGGATCGGCCAGACGCTCCTGGCCGAAGTTCGAGCTCAGGCCTGGCAGGCGCTCGGTGTCGCCACGGTCGTCGATCCACGCCGAACGCACGTCGCCCAAGCCTTTGCGCACGTCGATCACCACGTTCGGATCGGTGTAAGGGCCGGAGGTGTCGTAGACGGTGACCGGCGCGTTGATTTCGCCGCCGAAGTCGGTCGGGGTCACATCGAGGGTGATTTCGCGCATCGGCACGCGGATGTCCGGGCGGGAGCCCTGAACGTAGACTTTTTGCGAACGGGTGAACGGCTTAACCGACTGCTCGTCGACCTTGGCCGAGTCACTCAGGTTGATCGCGTTTTTAGATTTTGTAGTCATCACGGGCTCTCCAGACAGCATCCAGGCAGTGGATTGTCGGAGCAGAACCTGAAAGGCACGGACGCACCAGGACTGGTGCTGTGCATCGTCGTCGAGCGTTCGATTGTCGAACAATATCCCGGACGAAGCACAAGAGGACTCGCCGGGTGACGAGAAATCTTGTTCCCTACGCAGGCGCTAACCTGATCAGGTTCAACGGGATCCGAAATTATTCGATCTCAGCCTCATAGCAAGGCACCCCGACAAGAACCCGGCCAGTCTAGACACAACCGGCAAAGAACGCCAACACCGCTGCAAACACCATGATGAATGGCGCAATTGGCAGATTGTTGCCTGCCGCCTGCGCAACTACACTCGCTACGCCATGCTGCGCCTTGACGCTGCATGGGCCGCGCCTTACCTTTGGCGCCCGGATTATTTCCATAATATTCATGCTAGGGATCGCCTCATGCTGCGCAAACTCTCACTGGCTGTTGCCGTGTCTTGTGCGTCCACCGCCACGGTCTGGGCAGCAGAAGCGCCTTTATCGACCAAGACTGATCTGGTCAGCGTCTATCAGGAAGCGGTCGACAACAACGCCGACCTGGCCGCCGCCCGCGCCCAGTACGGCGCGCAGAAAGAAGTCGTGCCCCAGGCCCGCGCCGGGCTGCTGCCGAACTTGTCCGGTGGCGCCCAGGTCGCCAATGTGCGCACCGACATCGATCAGCCGTCGGCCGTCGCCAACCGCAGCGCCCAGTCGTATCAGGCGACCTTGGCGCAACCGCTGTTCCGCGCCGATCGCTGGTTCCAGTACCAGGCCGCCAAGGACGTCAACGAGCAGGCCGCGCTGCAACTCTCGGCCACCGAGCAGAACCTGATCCTGCAGACCGCCGAAAGCTACTTCAACGTGCTGCGCAGCCAGGACAACCTGGCCTCGACCAAGGCCGAGGAAGCCGCGTTCAAGCGCCAGCTCGACCAGTCCAACGAGCGCTTCGATGTGGGCCTGTCGGACAAGACCGACGTGCTGCAATCGCAAGCCAGTTACGACACCGCCCGCGCCAACCGGATCGTCGCCCAGCGTCAGGTCGATGATGCGTTCGAAGCGCTGATCACCCTGACCAACCGTCAGTACAACTCGATCCAGGGCATCGTCCACACGTTGCCGATCCTGCCGCCGGCGCCGAACGACGCCAAGGCCTGGGTCGATACCGCCGCGAAACAGAACCTCAATCTGCTGGCCAGCAACTACGCGGTCAGCTCCGCCGAACAGACCTTGAAACAGCGCAAGGCCGGCCACCTGCCGACCCTCGACGCCGTGGCGAAATACGAGAAAGGCGACAACGATTCGTTTGGCTTCAGCAACCCGAATGCTTTCGGCACGCCGTATGGCGGCAACGTCGAACAACGCACCCTGGCGTTGCAGGTGAACATCCCGATCTACAACGGCGGGCTGACCAGTTCCCAGGTGCGCCAGTCTTACGCGCAACTGGATCAGACCGAACAGCAACGTGAAGGCCTGCGCCGGCAGATCGTCGAGAACACCCGCAACCTGCACCGCGCGGTGAACACCGACGTCGAGCAGGTACAGGCGCGCCGGCAGTCGATCATCTCCAACCAGAGCGCGGTGGAAGCCACGGAAATCGGTTATCAGGTGGGGACGCGCAACATCGTCGACGTACTCGACGCCCAGCGTCAGCTGTACACCTCGGTGCGCAACTACAACAACACCCGCTACGACTACATCCTCGACAACCTGCGCCTGAAGCAGGCAGCGGGGACTTTGAACCCTGGCGACTTGCAGGACCTGACGCGTTATCTGAAAGCCGACTACAACCCGGACAAGGATTTCCTGCCGCCAGATCTGGCCAAGGCTGCGGAAGCCCAGCTCAAGGCCCGGCCTTAAACAAAAAACGCAGCCCTGAGGCTGCGTTTTTTTTATGGGCGGTCGATCAACCTTCCCAGGCCATCGAGCAAACGTTGCAACGCGCCCTGATTGCGGCGCATCACACTCAGCCCGGCTTCTGCCATGCGCTGTGCATCGCGCGGCAGTTCGAACAGACGCTGCACTTCTGTCGCCAGACCTTCGGCGTCATCGACCTCGGCCAACGCCCCGGCGCTGCGCAATTGCGCGGCGATGTCGAGGAAGTTGAACAGGTGCGGGCCGCTGATCACCGGCTTCGCCAGCGCTGCCGGTTCCAGCAGGTTGTGACCGCCGTTGGGCACCAGACTGCCGCCGACGAACGCGCTGTCGGCCAGGGCATAGAGAAACAGCAATTCGCCCATGGTGTCGCCGAGCAGCACCGAAGTCTGTGCATCGACGCTTGCGCCAGTAGAGCGACGCACCGTGGCAAAACCTTCACGCTGGCACAACTCGAATACCGAGTTGAAACGCTCCGGATGGCGTGGCACCAGAATCAGCAGCGCATCGGGATGGTTGGCCAGCAAACGACGGTGAGCGTTCAGCACCACCTCGTCTTCGCCTTCATGGGTGCTGGCGGCGATCCATACCGGTCGCTCCAGCGCCTGCCATTGGCCACGCAGTTCAGCAGCGCGTTGCAGCAGTTGCGGGTCGATGGTCAGGTCGAACTTGATCGAGCCGGTGACTTCGACTGTCTCCGCACGCGCACCGAGATCGCGGAAGCGCTGGGCTTCGGCCTCGGTCTGCACGGCGAACAGACTCATCTCGGCGAGCATCGGCGCGGTCAGTTTGCTGAATCGGCCATAGCCCTTGGCCGAACGTTCGGACAGGCGCCCGTTGGCCAGCGCCACCGGAATCCCGCGTTTGGCGCATTGGTGAATGTGGTTGGGCCACAGTTCGGTTTCCATGATCACCGCCAGTTTCGGCTGCACGCGATCCAGAAAACGCGCCGCCGCGCAGGGCAAATCGTAAGGCAAGTAGCAATGCTGGATGCGCGGCTCGTTGGCGAACAGCGCTTGAATGCGTTCCGAACCGGTCGGCGTCATGCAGGTCACGGTGATTGGCAGCTGTGGATAACGTTGCAGCAGCGCGCGAATCATCGGCGCGGCGGCGATGCTTTCGCCCACCGACACGGCGTGAACCCAGATGCCCCCAGGTTGCAGCGTCGGCATGCCGTAGGAGAAACGTTCGCCAATCCGTTTGGCATACGCCGGCGCCTTGCGCGAACGCAGCCACAGCCGAATCGCCACCAATGGCAGCCCCAGGTAAAACAGCGCGGTGTAGAGAGTTCTATTCATGGCGGCGGAGTTTATCGGCTTTTGCCGCCGATCGCCCGCAGGTGTATGGCAAATCGCTCCGCCAGCCAACGGGCGGCCGGCCCGAGGGGTTCGTCGCGGCGCCAGACCAGTTCCACCACCAGCGCCGGCGGCGTCCATTCGCTGTCGAGTTCCACCATCAAACCTTGATACGCCGAGTACTGCACCACGTGGCGTGGCAGCCAGGCCCAGCCGAGGTCACGCACCAGCCATTCGGCCATCACGTAGAAACTGTCGGCGCGCCACACCTGTGGACTGGCCGGTTCGCTGCCGGGATAGACGCTGGTCTGAGTCGACATTAGCAATTGCCGATGCTGAGCAAGCTGCTGGCAGTTGACCCGGGATTGCGCTGCCAGCGGATGATTGACACCGCAGACCGTGACCATTTCCACGCTGCCCAGCACCCGACGCTCCAGCGCTTCGGGGATTTCGTCGTGATAGAACAGCAGCCCGAGATCGGCCCGACGCGCCACCAGTTTGCGCGAGACTTCACCCTGGGCGGCGCTGGTCAGTTGCACCTCCAGACTCGGAAACTGCTCGGCCAGCGCGCCGAAGCTTTCCACCAGCGCCTGATAAGGCATCGCCTCGTCCTGGGCCACCCGCAGTTGCGCTTCCTGCCCGCGCATCATGGCCACGGCCCGACCGTTCAGGCGCTCGCACTGGCGCAACACTTCACGCGCCTCTTCAAGCAAAGCTTCACCCGTTTCGGTAAGACTCGGCTGGCGACCACTGCTACGCTCGAACAGACTGACACCGAGGTCGTCCTCGAGCATGGCAATCGCGCTGCTGATCGCCGACTGCGCCTTGCGTTGCTGACGCGCCACGGCGGAAAACGAACGCTGTTCAGCCACCGCGACAAACACCCGCAACTGCTCCAGATTCCACTGCATGCTCATCGGCCAACCCATCTTGTAAACAGATAGGTAATGACTTTACCCCATCTGGTGAATCACTAGAATGCCGCCTCAGAAAGCAACGCTACACACGAGGATTTGAACATGAACGCTTACGTCTACCTGGCCATCGCCATCTGTGCCGAAGTGATCGCGACCGTTTCGATGAAAGCCGTCAAAGGTTTCAGCACGCCTTTGCCACTGGTGCTGGTCATCGTCGGCTACGCCATCGCGTTCTGGATGCTGACCCTGGTGGTGCGCAGCGTGCCGGTGGGCGTGGCCTACGCGGTGTGGGCCGGCATGGGCATCGTGATGGTCAGCGTCGCGGCGCTTTTCATTTATGGGCAGAAGCTGGATGTCCCGGCAATGCTCGGGATGGCGCTGATCGTGCTCGGCGTGGTGGTGATTCAGCTGTTCTCGAAAACCGCCGGCCATTAATCCTGACCTAAGCCCTTGCAGGCAATCGTGCCGGCAAGGGCTCATGCCTTCCCTCTGTTGATCATCGACAAATCCCCTTTTCCCCGAGTCTGTATACTGCGCCCTCGTCTTGAACACTGAGGTCGTTGCATGCCATCTCCAATTTCCACCGACGTGCTGATTGTCGGCGCGGGTGTCGCCGGTCTCTGGCTGAACGCGCGCCTGCGTCGCCAGGGTTTCTCGACCGTGCTGGTGGAAAGCGCCAGCCTCGGCGGCGGGCAGAGCGTGAAGTCCCAGGGCATCATTCACGGCGGCGCCAAGTACGCGTTGCACGGTGCGCTGACCGGCGCCTCGGAAGCCATCGCCGACATGCCGCGCCGCTGGCGTGAAGCCCTGGCCGGTAACGGCGAACTGGATCTGAGCGGCGTGCGCCTGCTGTCCGAAGCCCATTACCTGTGGTCGCCGGGCACCCTGGCCGGCAACCTCACCAGTTTCTTCGCCAGCAAAGCGGTGCGTGGCCGGGTCGATCAGGTCAAGGGCGATCAACTGCCGCCGGCCCTGCAAGACAAACGCTTCAAGGGCAAGGTCTACCGCCTCGCCGAACTGGTGATCGATGTACCGAGCCTGATCCAGCGTCTGGCCGACCTGTCGGGTGACGGTCTGCTGGCCGGCCAGACCATCGAGCCGCTGCTGGAAAGCGGCGTGCTGGTTGGCTTGAAAGTCGATGGCCGCGAGATCTGCGCCCAGCGCATCGTGCTCAGTGCCGGTGCCGGTACCGCCGACCTGCTGACTGCTTTGGGCCTGACTCATCCGGCCATGCAACGCCGGCCACTGCACATGATCATCGCCAAGGGCCCGGGCCTGAAGCCGCTGTACGCGCACTGCCTCGGTGGCGGCACCAAGCCGCGCATCACCGTGACCACCCACCCGGCCGCCGACGGTCAGTGGGTCTGGTATCTGGGCGGCGACATTGCCGAATCCGAAGGCGTGGCCCGTGAGCCGGCCGAACAGATCGCCACCGCCCAGAAAGAACTCGGTCAGCTATTGCCATGGATCGACCTGAGCACCGTGCAATGGGCGACCCTGCGCGTCGATCGCGCCGAACCACTGCAAACCGGCCTGACCCGTCCGGACAACGCCTTCCTCGCTGAAGAAGGTCGCCTGCTGGTGGGCTGGCCAACCAAACTGGCCCTGGCGCCGGACTTCGCTGACCGGGTGATCGCGTCCCTGCAACGCGACGGCATCCAGCCGAGCCACTCGGCTCCGCTACCAGAATTGCCAAAACCACCGATGGGCGTTCCCGCCTGGGAGCAACTGCTGCCATGAGCCTGCCGACCCTGCACGATCTGCATCGCCCGCTGGGCAGCACCGGCCTGCTGGTTTCGCCGCTGGGCCTGGGCACCGTCAAACTCGGTCGCGACCAGGGCGTGAAATACCCCAACGGCTTCCAGATCCCCGACGACGATGCAACGCGCATGCTGCTCAAACAGGCGCGGGAGCTGGGTATCAATCTGATCGACACCGCCCCGGCCTACGGCCGCAGCGAAGAACGCCTCGGCCCGCTGCTGCGCGGTCAGCGTCAGGACTGGGTGATCGTCAGCAAGGTCGGCGAAGAATTTGTCGACGGCCAGTCGACCCACGACTTCAGCGCCGCTCACACACGAATGTCGGTGGAGCGCAGCCTGCAACGTCTTGAAACCGATTTTATCGACCTGGTGCTGGTGCACTCCGACGGTAACGATCTGGCGATCCTCAACGACAGCGAAGTCTACGCAACCCTCGCGGCACTCAAGGCCGAGGGCAAGATTCGCGGCTTCGGCTTTTCCGGCAAAACCGTCGACGGTGGCCTCAAAGCACTGGAGCAAGGCGACTGCGCGATGGTCACCTACAATCTGAACGAACAAAACGAGAAGGCGGTCATTGACTATGCTGCTGCCCACGGCAAAGCCATTCTGGTGAAGAAGGCCCTGGCCAGCGGTCATGTGTGCCTGAGTCCCGGCGTGGATCCGGTACGCGCCAGCTTCGAGTTGCTGTTCGCCCAGCCCGGCGTGGCCAGTGCCATCGTCGGGACAATCAATCCGCTGCACCTCGCCCATAACGTTGCGACCGTTGCCCAGGTCCTTCGTGGTCACTGACGCCGCCTCGCGGCCTTAAGCAGGAGCCGACATGCCGCGTACGCTCATCAGAAAGAACCCGAGCAACTTCAAGACGCTGCCGCTGTTCGTCGAAGCCACGCCGGAAGGCCTGACCTACCAGAGCGTGGGCATGCCGCTGAATTTCGCCCAGACCCTGCAGCGGCGCAAACCGGTCAGCGTGGCCGACGCCGAGCGGTTTGCGCTGGAGCTGGCCAACCTCGGCGTCTCGGTACGCCTGACCCTGCACTGGCAGAATCGCGATTACTGGGTGCTGGTGCGCCAGCGTCGGCAGGATCGCGGCGATGTGGTGCTCAAGTTGATTTCCGGTTACGTACCAGCCCATGAGCTGAACATTCCGCTGCACACGGCGATCCAGGAGATTGCCGAAGAGTGCCTGCTGGAAACCCCGGAAGGCTGGCTCGGCGGGCGCTTCAACGACACCTGGCTGCCGGCGCCGTACGCCTCGGCGCTGCATTATCGCGAGGCCCTGCCCTTTCGCCTGACGCCGCTGTCCGGTTCGGCCCGGCCGGTGCGCTGCGCCAATCTGCAATTGCTCGAACGGCCGAGGGCCTACGTGCATTTGCCGACCGCGTCGCTGCAATTGATCTACGACTTGCGGCTGGACGTGCCCAAGGAAGCCAAGAACCTCAGCCTGTTTCATGTCGATGAACGGCTGGAAGGCGATCAACTGGTCGCCCGGCTCGACCGCAAACGCCCCGATCTGTACTTGATGCCGTTGCAGGACAGCGAACCGCTGCCCGAGCTGTACACGCTGAAGAAAGGTCAGTTGTACCCGGCGGGCACTCGCGGCCTGTACCTGGCGGAAAGTTTCGCCCGGCAGGACGGCTGGCTGGTGCGCGATGAGCGGATTCGCTGGAAGGACTGGCTGCGCCAGCAGGGTTTGACCCCGCCGCCCAAGGACACGGGGCTGGCACGGTTGCGCGGCAAGGCGAAGCAACTGCTGAAGAAGATCGTGCCGCGCAAGAAAGTGAACTCCTGAACGGCAAAAGACCGCGCCTGCGAGTGACTCCAGAGAGTCGTCGCAGGCGCGGTCTTCATGTTTGCATCACTCGGACTTGCGGATTTTTTCCACAATCGCCGTGGTCGAGCTGTTTTCCACCAGCCCCAGCACTTTAACGGTGCCACCGTAGGCTTTGACGATATCGGCGCCGACCACTTGATCGATACCGTAATCGCCGCCCTTCACCAGCACGTCCGGCTTGACCTCGCGCAGCAGGTTTTCCGGGGTGCCCTCGGCGAAGCTGATCACCCAGTCCACCGCACCGAGACCGGCGAGAACCGCCATGCGCCGGTCAACGCTGTTGATCGGCCGGCCCGGCCCTTTCAGGCGGCTGACCGAGGCGTCGTCGTTGATCGCGACGATCAGGCGATCGCCCTGGGCCCGCGCCTGCTCGAGGTAGGTCACGTGGCCGGCGTGCAGGATGTCGAAGCAGCCGTTGGTGAACACGATCTTCTCATTGTGCGCCCGGGCATCGGCGACTGCCAGCAGCAGTTGCTCCAGACCCAGCACGCCACGCTCGGAACCTTCTTCACGCTGAATGGCGCGACGCAGTTCCGGGGCGCTGATCGCCGCGGTACCCAGCTTGCCGACCACGATGCCCGCCGCCAGGTTGGCCAGCGCTACCGCGTGCGGCAGTTCTTCGCCAGCGGCAATCGCAGCCGCCAGAGTGGAAATCACTGTGTCGCCGGCACCGGTCACATCGAACACTTCACGGGCCCGCGCAGGCAAATGCAGCGCCGGATGATCCGGACGCAGCAGGGTCATGCCGTGTTCGCCACGGGTCACCAGCAGTGCGCCGAGATCCAGGTCGTGCATCAGCGTCGCGCCCTTGGTCACCAGCTCGTGCTCATCGGCGCAGCCGCCGACGATGGCCTCGAATTCGCTGAGGTTCGGGGTGATCAGGCTTGCGCCACGGTAGATCGAAAAATCCTTGCCCTTCGGGTCGGCCAGCACCGGAATGCCTTTGGCACGCGCGGCCTGGATCAGCGCCTGATGGTTTTTCAGGGCGCCTTTGCCGTAGTCGGACAGCACCAGCACCTTGATGCCTTCGAGCAGATCATCGACCTGCGCGCCGAGGGCCAGTGCGTCGGTGGCGAACGGTTCTTCGAAGTCGATACGCAGCAATTGCTGGTGCCGGCTCATGACCCGCAGCTTGACGATGGTCGGCTGGTGCGCGATGCGCTGGAACAAGGCTCGCACGCCCGCACCCTTGAGGCTGTTGCTCAGGCTGTCGGCGGCTTCGTCGTCACCGGTCACACCGACCAGCGACGCCGGCGCACCCAGCGCGGCAATGTTCAAGGCAACGTTGGCGGCACCGCCCGGGCGGTCTTCGATTTGCTCGACTTTAACGACAGGAACCGGCGCCTCAGGGGAAATCCGTGAGGTACCACCATGCCAGTAACGGTCGAGCATGACATCGCCGACCACCAAGACAGGGGCTTGATCGAATCGCGGCATGGACAACTTCATGGAGCAACCCACATACAAAATGAACAGGGGCGCGATATTAACACAGGGTTGGCGAAGGCTTGTGCGGCGGCTGCAACAGGATGAAACAGCTGGCTTTTTTGCTCATTTTTTAAGCAGAAAAGCCGCCAACCGCTCGCAGGCCTCGCTCGGCTCGACCGCTTCCGTGTCGATCCGGCACTCCGCCGCCAACGGCGCCTCGTAAGGGCTGTCGATGCCAGTGAAATGCTGGATACGACCCTGGCGCACTGCCTGATACAAACCTTTCGGATCACGGCGCTCGCACACCGTGAGCGAAGTGCTCACATGCACTTCGATGAAGTCGCCCTCGGCAAACAGTTTCCGCGCAGCATCCCGCTCGGCCCGAAACGGCGAGATCGCCGCGACGATGACGATCAGCCCCGCATCAACCATCAGCCGGGCGACTTCGGCCATGCGCCGGATGTTTTCCCGGCGACCGGCATCGTCCATGCCCAGGTCCCGGCACAGACCATTGCGCACGTTGTCGCCATCGAGCAGAAAGGTGTGCATCCCGAATTGATGCAGGTGCAGCTCCAGCGAATTGGCCAGAGTCGACTTGCCGGCGCCGGACAACCCGGTCAGCCACAGGCAACGCGACCGCTGTCCCTTGAGCGCGGCTCGCGCCTGGCGGGACAGCGCAAGGCTGTAGGGGCTGATGGCAGGCCGTGTCACCAGACTGTGCAGCGCCTCATTCATAACCGAGCAACTCGTAGTCGCGCTGATAGGCCCGACGCACCAACCGACGGGTTCGCGTCGAGCAGAACTCCCGCGCCTTCAGCGGTTGGCGCTGCCGGGAGCTGTTGACGTGCGGCAACTGACACACCATCCCCAAGCGGTCGCAAACCTGTTTGAAATCCTGTTCCAGATGTTCCTGGTAACCGATGAAGTCCAGGGCCAGATGACCCAGTGAATCGGTGAGAAAGTCGGTCTGTGGGGCAAAGTGCAGCTGCCGCGAGATCGTCTCCGGATGCAGCCAGCGTGCGACAAAATCGTCGAAATCCCGATATTGCCGAACCATCTGCTGAGCGGCGTGATCGCGCCCGCCCAAGGTGTTGCCATGCAAAAAGGCGTAAGCCGAATAGGCGCGCTCCAGCGGATCGCGCACAAAGGCAAATTTGTAGGCCGCGGCATATTGCTCGGGAAATTGCTCTTCGTACCAGTACAACGGCAAGTGTCCGGGACGCCAGCCGTCGAACATCGCCGCGCACAAGCTGCTGCCGGCGCATTTGGGCACGTGGATAAACAGACAGTCGCGCTGCTCGAAGGCAGCGGGAAAGGCCAGACTGGCCGACATCGACTTGTTCACCACTTGCCGGTCGACCACCGACAGGCGCCCCAGCAGAAAGGCCCGCTGCGGCTTGGGCAGCAATTTCCAGAGATAACGTTGCAGCATGCCAGCACCCGCGCGAAGAGGATGGCCCCTTCGATTTGAAGTCAGAGTTCGTTCAGGAACCTTAACAAGCGCGATGGCCGGTTTTATGCCGGTTTGGTCAAGAAGGGTATAGGACTGGATACAAATCGCCGGGCGCATTGCGCGCCCGGGGTTTTCGGCGGGATCAGGCGATGTCTTCGGCCGGGGCGTCGAGGCCCATGGCGTTGAGACGCGCGTAGTAGCCGTTCTGTGCCAGCAGGTCGTCGTGAGTGCCGCGCTCGACGATCCGGCCCTGATCCATGACCAGAATCAGATCGGCCTTCTCGATGGTCGACAGGCGGTGAGCAATTACCAGCGTGGTACGGCCCTTCATCACTTGATCCAGGGCGGCCTGGATGTGCCGCTCGGACTCGGTGTCGAGAGCCGAGGTGGCCTCGTCGAGGATCAGCACCGGCGCGTTCTTGAGCAAGGCGCGTGCGATTGCCAGGCGCTGGCGCTGGCCACCGGAAAGCAGCACGCCGTTCTCTCCGACCTGGGTGTCGAGGCCTTCCGGTAACTGCGCAATGAAGTCCATCGCATACGCATCACGCGCGGCTTTCTCGATGTCTTCACGCGGCGCCCCGGCCAGGTCACCGTAAGCAATGTTGTTGGCCACAGTGTCACTGAACAGCGTGACATGCTGGGTCACCTGGGCGATGTGGCGGCGCAGGTTGAGCAGCTTGTACTGCTCGACTTCCACACCGTCGATCAGGATCTCGCCCTTGTCGTGGTGATAGAAGCGCGGAATCAGGTTGGCGAGGGTCGACTTGCCGCTGCCCGAACGCCCCACCAGCGCCACCATTTGCCCAGGCTCGGCCGAGAAGCTGATGTCGTCGAGTACCTGACGTTCGGTGCCCGGGTAGGTGAAGCTCAGGTTGCGCACATCGAGGCGACCGCTGACCGAATCGCGCTCGACCGTGCCGGTATCGACTTCCGGCTCGACGTCCAGTTGCTCGAAAATGCTTTCGGCACCGGCCACACCCTTCTGGATGGTCGAACTGACTTCGGACAACTGGCGGATCGGCTTGGGCAGCAGGCCGGCCAGGGTGATATAGGCGACCATGTCACCGGCCGACGCGTCACCGCGCAGGAACAGCACCAGGAACATCAGCACCGCCATGGCGCTGTAGATCACCAGTTGCAGCATCGGCGTGTAGATCGCGCCGGTGCGAGTCATGCGCAGTTGCTTGTCGGTGTTGCTCTGGCTGGCGTCGAGAAAGCGTTTCTCCTCGTAAGCTTCACCACCGAAGCTGCGCACCACGCGATAGCCCTGGATGGTTTCCGAGGCGACGTGGGTGACGTCGCCCATGGCCAGCTGGATCTTCTTGCTCTGCTTGCGGAATTTCTTGCTGGCGGTGCGCACCATCACGGCGATCAGTGGCAGGATCGCGACCATCACCAGCGTCAGCTTCCAGTTCATGAACAGCAGGGAGGCGAACAGGAAGATCACCGTCATGCCTTCACGGATTACGACCTTGATCGCATCTGTTGCCGCCCCCGTGACCATCGTCACGTTGAAGGTGATACGCGAAATCAGGTGACCGGAGTTATGCTTGTCGAAATAACGGTTGGGCAGGACCAGCAGGTTGTTGAACAACTGCACCCGCAGGTCGTGCACCAGGCCCAGGGAAACCTTGGCCAGGAAATAGTTGCCCAGATAAGATCCCAGACCCTGCCACGCAGCGATCAGAATGATCAGCAGCGGTACGGCCTGCAACAGTTGCAGATCGCGCAGGTAAGGCACGGTGGGAAACAGCACCGCCTCGGGATTGGACAGACCGTCGACAAAGTACTTGAGGATGTAGCCGAGCATCGGCTGGGTCGAGGCAAAAATCAGAAAACCGACGATGCTGATCAGGAACAGACTGATGTACGGCCGGACATAGCCGAGCAGGCGGAAGTAGATTTTCAAGCTCGAAGGGCTTGCGGCGGGACTGGAGTCGGTCATATCACGCGAAAGTCGATAAAAAGGACGCTGACTTTAGCACAGCTTCTTCAGGGTTCTGGCAATCGGGCAAAGGCTGCTATTGTTAGGCATCTTTTTCAGCATCAAATAGCCATCATCGAAATGGCCGATCAACTTCAGGATTGAATCTCTCAGCATGCAACTTCGCGGCTTCAGCAGTACGTCCAATCGAATTTTCGATTTCATTAGTCTGTGGATACTCCCCGCCGGCTACTTCCTGCTCTTGTGCGCACTGTTTTTCCTGCCGGGTCGCAGCCTGCATCACAAACTGTTTTACGGCTTGTTCAGCATTCCGACGCTGATCGCCATCTGCTTGCGCCCGCGGGCGTTCAAGGAGTTGCTCCAGGAGCCACTGATCATCGCACTGCTGCTGTTCGTCGCCTGGGCGCTGCTCAGCCTGTGCTGGGGACCGGGGGATGAACCGATCGGCGGTATGTTCAAGCCGCCGCTGCACACCTTGCTGTTGTTCGCCGGCTGCTACCTGCTGGTGCGCTATCGCAACGATATCCTCCAGCCCTTGCTGTTCACGGCGGCACTGGTTGCGCTAGTGGCCACCAGTGTCTTCCTGATCCATTTTGCCCGCACCTATGAGCCCGGGATGCGCCTGGTCGGTGGTGGCGCCTTCGACAACCCGCTGCTCAGTTCTCATCTGTTCGGTTTCTTTTGTGCCTACTGGCTCAGCATCAGCATGACCTGCAAGCGTCGCCAGCTGCTCTGGCTCAGTATGCCGGCGATGGCGATCATGTTCGCGGCGGTGATCGGCACCGGTTCCAGAACCCCGCTGGTCGCCCTGACCGCGGCGGCACTCTGGCTGTGCTTCATCTGCTGGAACCGTCGTTCGCTGCTGCTGCTGGGCGCGCTGGCCACCAGCGGTGCGGTGGTCATGGCCGTGTTTTCGCAAATGATCATCGAACGTGGCGACTCCTATCGCTTCGAAATCTGGCAACTGGCCTTGAACAAGATTTCCGATCATCCGTGGATCGGCCACGGCTATAACGCCAACCTGTCGATCGATCCCGGTGTCGGATACAACTTTCAGGAGCCGCACAGTTTTGCGCTGGGTGTCCTCTATTACGTCGGCCTGCTGGGCCTGCTGCCGTGGCTGTTCTTCCTCGCCTGGGGACTGCTGAGCAGTTGGCGCCAGCGTGTACAGCCCTTGCTGATCATCGCCTCGACCCTGCTGGTATTCGGTATCGGTGCGGGACTGACCGAGGGTGGCGGCATCCTTTCGCGGCCCAAGGAGCACTGGTTCCTGCTGTGGATACCGCTGGCACTGATTGCCGCACTGAGCGTTAACCTGCGTGCCCGCCGCCTGCTGGACAGGCCGGTGGTAAAACGCTCGGCAGCCGACATGCAGCAGCTGAGCCAAAATGCCCGGATCATCGAAGAAGACGGCCTGGGGCCCAAAGTTCTGCGCTTGGAAGATGGCAGTTTCCTGAAACTATTCCGCCGTCGCCGCTGGTACACCTCCGGCACCTTCAATCCCTACTCCGAGCGATTTGCCGTGAACAGCGAGCAATTGCGCAGGGCAGGCATCCCGACCCCGGAGATACTGGGTCTTTATCGTCTCGAAGACGGCAGCAGTGCCGTCCATTATTCGCCTTTGCCGGGCCATACCCTGCGTCAGGTGCTGCAAGGCATCACGGCTCCCGCAGTACGCCAGGCCCTGGTGGAACGCTTTGGCAAGTTCATGGCCCAACTGCATGAACAGGGCGTGTATTTCCGCTCGTTGCACCTGGGCAACGTACTGGTGCTGGAGGATGGCGAATTCGGATTGATCGATCTGGCCGACCTGCGCATCTATCCGTCGCCCCTGAGCCTTTCATTGCGCCAACGCAACTTGCGTCACATGCAGCGCTACACGGAAGACAAGCGCTGGCTGTTCGAGGATCACTTCGATGCCCTGCTCCAGGGTTATTCGGTGACGGCCTCCAAAGCTGCGGTCGACAATCTGCACCGGCAGGTGCAACAGGGAGGTCGCCCGGTCCGGGCCCATTGATCATGACGGATACAAACCCAGTCTATGCCGCGATAGCGTATCTGATTGCTATCGCGACTTCGGCTCTGCTCCTTCGCCTGCTACCCAAAGCGGCCACGCATCTGCAACATGCCGGCGAAAGCCGCTATGGCAGTATTGACGGCCTGCGTGGCTACCTGGCTTTTGGCGTATTCATCCATCACGCCATCATCACCTGGTTTTACCTGCGTACCGGTGTGATCGACTTTCCGCCCAGCAACTTCTACTCGCAACTGGGTCAGGCCAGCGTTGCGCTGTTTTTCATGATCACCGGTTTTCTGTTCTGGAGTCGTCTGCTCAAACAGGGCCGTGATCACGACTGGCAGGCCTTTGCGGTGTCACGGGTATTTCGGCTTTACCCACTGTATCTGCCGCTGATGCTGATCGTGTTTGTCACGGTGTTCTACCTGCAAGGCTGGGAACTGAAGGATTCCGGTACACAACTGGCCGGGCAGATACTGGCCTGGCTGACCTTCGACCGACCTGACATCAATCAGTACCCGCAGAGCGGGATGTTGATTTCCAACGTGACCTGGACGCTGGCCTATGAGGTGTTTTTCTACCTGGCACTGCCGCTGCTGGGGCTGGTGTTCATCTATCGTGGACACTGGCTGCAAGTGGTGCTCTGCCTGATCGGGATCTACACCCTGTATCAGGTGGTCGGTTGGGAACATTCGCTGAAAAAGCACTTCCTGGCGAGTTTTCTGGGAGGGATTGCCGCAGCCTACTGGGTGCGTCGCCCGCAGCTGGCGGCATGGGGTCAGACACGTCTCGCCACCGTAATAGCCCTGCTGGCTCTGGTCCTGGTGATGACGCTGTACAAACGCGCCTTCAACCTGATGCCGTTGCTGCTGTTGACCGTGTTCTTCCTGATCGTGGCCTCGGGCAATCCGCTGTTTGGCGCCCTGCGCCTGCGCAGTGTCCGCTGGCTGGGAGAGATCAGCTACAGCACCTACCTGCTACACGGTTATGTGCTCTGGATCATGGTGCAGCAACTGCCGCACTTCATACCCTTCAACCCGCAAAACCCGATCCTCTATCTGCTGTTGATGGCCGTGTGCAGTTGCCTGCTGATCGTCATCGCCAGCCTGACATTCCTGTACATCGAAAAACCGGGCATTGAAGCGGGCAGGACATTTCTGCAGTGGTTGCGCCAGAAAAGGTCCGGGTCGAAGAAGCTGGCCGAGAAAGCCGTTCAGGATCGCTGAGCAGCTATGTCGATCGACGCTGTCGGGCGTAACTGAGGAATCCCTCGACGTCATCGCTGCACAGCGTGCCGGCCAGCCCGTTCAATTCGGCTTCCGGCCAGTCCCACCAGGCACTCTGCAACAGCTGGTGACGCTGTTCCTCGGGGAACCGCCAACGCAGGAACTTCGCGGGATTGCCCCCCATGACCGCGTAGGGCTCGACATCCCGCGTAACCAGCGCACCCGCCGCGATGATTGCACCGCTGCCGACAGTGACGCCCGACAGGATCGTGCAACCGGAACACAGCCAGACATCGTTGCCGATGGTCACGTCACCATGGGTGCCGCTGTAATCGCTGATGTGGGCCGCCTCCGGCAGCATCGCCGGAAACGGAAACGTGGTCACCCAGTCGGCACGGTGATGCCCACCGAGAAAAATCTGCACGCCTTCGGCAATCGAACAATAGGCGCCGATGTTCAGCGTCGAGCCTTCCTTCCAGTCATGCACCAGCGGCAAGCCATAACTGCCCCGACCGAAACCATAGTCAGGGTAGGCCTGCCGGAATCGCGCCGTGCCGCGTTCGATCTTCGGCAATTTGCGAATAGCCCGTTTCGCGCGTCGCTCGCGCCAGCGCTGAATCCAGCCCATGGCTCAGTCTTTTTCCAACGGTGAAAACAGCAACCGGCCCAACCCGCGCCAGGTTTTCTTGTTCCAGGCCTTGAACGGGATTTGCGCCAACAGCTCCCGCGCCAGTTTGCGATCGCGGTTGGCGGTTTTCAGGAACATCGAGTTGAGCGACTTGTAGCGCACTTCGTCGTACAGCGGATGATCGCTGAACAGCGCGTAGGTGCGCAGGATGTTCTCGATCATGAAACGGTGATTCTTGTAGGAGTTGGTGGCGTGCTTGCGGTAGCGCGCCATCACCACGTTCAGGCCATCGATGAAGTACCCGGCGCGGGTAATTTTCAGCTCGATGTACAGATCCTCAAGACGAATCGTCGGGTCGAACCCGCCCACCTTGTCCAGAGCCTCACGACGGATCATCAGGGTCGGTGCCGGCGGATACGGCTTGCGTTCCAG
Source organism: Pseudomonas sp. B21-021 (assembly GCF_024749205.1). Classification (NCBI taxonomy): domain Bacteria; kingdom Pseudomonadati; phylum Pseudomonadota; class Gammaproteobacteria; order Pseudomonadales; family Pseudomonadaceae; genus Pseudomonas; species Pseudomonas sp. B21-021. The sequence continues at coordinate 559,893 of NZ_CP087192.1, read as the reverse complement.
GAACATGTCATCGAAATCCGCGCGACGGAACGGCACGTCCCGGCGCTGACGCTTTTCCGGGTAGAGATTGCCGTCGGCGTCCATCAGCTCGATGTTGCCGGCGCAGATGCCCACTTCCGGTTTGCCGTCCATGTAAGCGACCTGAGTGGCGATCCGGTCGGGGTACATGATGTCGTCGGAGCCGAACGGCACGATCAGGCTGCCCTTGGCCCGTGCGATCGCGCCGTTGAGCGTATTGGTCAGGCCCTGGTTCTGCTGCACCCGGAAGTCGAAGCCGTGCTTGGCCTGCAAGGCAGTGATGCGCTCGACACTGTCGTCCTTCGAACCGTCGTCGACCACCAGCAGCTCGATGTTCTGGTAGCTCTGGTTGATGACGCTGAGGATGCTTTCCTCGATGTACGGGCCATGGTTATAGGAGGCGATGATGACAGTGACGAGAGGTTGCTCACCGCTCACGACTGCGGACTCGCTGAAGGCTCTTTCTTCGCTCATGGCTCTTTCTTCGCTCACGGCTGTTCCTTGCGGGCCTGCTCCAGGCCGGAGTCGATCAGGTTCAGGTATTCCTGGCGGAAGACCTCGATGTCGTGCTGCTCCTGCAAATAACGGTAGGCCTGCTCGCCCTTGGCCTTGAGCTCGTCATCCGACAGCGCGAGGTAGGTGTCCAGCGCCGCAACCAGGCTCGGTACGTCCCTGGGCGTGATCGACAAGCCACCGGCACCTTCGATCAGCGGCAGCATGGCCGGCACGTTCGAGGCGATCACCGGCAGATGCCCGCTCATGCCTTCCAGCAAGGCCAGGCCCAGGCCTTCGGCCAGCGACGGCATGGTCCAGATATCGAACGCGCGCACGTACTGCAGGGCGTTTTCCTTGAAGCCCAGCAGGTGCGCCCGACCGCTCAGGCCCAACTGTTCGATCTCGGCGGCCAGCGGCGCCTGCAGGCGCCCGGCACCGATGATTGCCAGCTGGGTGTTCGGGTATTTGTCTTTGAGTTGGGCGAAAGCCTGCAACAGGTAAGTGTGGCCCTTGACCGATACCAGTCGCCCCAGCGCCCCGATCAGCCGCACCTTCGGGTCGATGCCCAGCAACTCGCGAGCGCGTTCGCGACTGTGCTGCAAACCTTCGGCCTGCTCGATGTCGATGGCGTTGGTGATCGCGTACGTGTTCTGGTCAGTGAAACCGCAATCGCAGTCCAGCAAATACTGTTTGACCGCCGGCGACACGCCGACGAAGCGCCAGTGCCGATCGATCAGGCGCTGAGTCTGGCGACGACGGTAGAAGCGGTCGTACTCGCCGAAACCGTGGGAAATGCCGATGCACAGCGGCACTTTCAACCAGCGGTTCAGCGTCAGCATCATGTTCACCGGTTTGAAGCGGTTGCAGATCACGACGTCGAATTTTTCCCGGCGGCAGAACTTGTACAGCTGCCACATCGCCCGCAGGCGCATGCCCTTCAGGGACTTGTCGGAAAACTCGAAATACACCGAACGGTCAGCACGGCTGACGGCTTCGCCCGGCCCTGGCTTGCCGCGCAGGAAAGCGGCGGTCACTTCGTAACGATCGGTCGGCAGCGCCTTGACGATTTGCTCGGCGAGGTCGGCGAAATCATGGGATTTGACGTTGTAGTCGGGCTGCAGCTGCAACACCTTTGACCGTTGACTCATAAATCTCCCCGGTTGACGCCCGTTTCGCCCTGTTTGAGTAGCCAGAACAGCTCCTGGCGCCTGACCGCTTTTCTGAAAAATTCGTTCTCGCCGTAGACCGACGGCATCCGACCGGCCAGCAGTCGCTGAAACAGCCGGCGCAGGCGACGCTTGAACGGGGCCGGTGGCTGCAGGTCATGCATCATGCTCAGCGCCATGGCCTTGTCCCGTTGTAATTCGATCGACAGCGGCAGGCACAGCGGCTGCATCGCCACGCCTGCGTCGAACGTCGGCGGCAAGGCAATGCCCTGCCCACTGTCGCCCATCGGCCAGCGGTCATTGTCGTGCAAGTGATTGGCGTAACCGAGCAGGGTCGGTTGGTAATCGAGACCGCGCAAGGCTTCCAGCACCGCTTCCTGGGCGCAGATATGGTCGGGATGCGGATCCAGCGTCGGGTGCGGCAACACGATCACATCCGGGCGCGCGCGGGCCAGTACGTCACGCAGGTCGGCCAGCAGGTTGTTCCAGGTCGGCGCGCCGTCGGCATCGCCGGGCAAGGCAAACGGATTCAGCTGACGAAACATCCGCGTGTCGTTCAGATCGGCTTCCCGCGAGCCAATCGGTTGATTGGGCGCAGCCTGCATCGCCGCCAGTTGCAGGCAGAAATAACCGAGCTGCACGCAATGTTCCTGCGGCACGCCAGCCCAGCGCGGTACGGCAAGACTGTCCCAGGCACGCAAGCGGCCCTTGAGCCGCGCCGCCTCGACCTTGTTCAGGCCCATCTGTTGATAGTGTTCGGCTTCGATCTCGCCGGCAGTCAGGGTCACGATCCAGGCTTCTTTGGCCTGGCTGTACAGACCGTAGGCGGCCAGTTCGGCATCGTCGGCGTGAGGGGCGATGACCATCACCCGCTGCTGGCGGTAGTCCGGTTGCTCCAGCGCCCACAGCACCGGCTCACCGGACACCCGGCAAAAGCGCCCGCGCAGACGCAACTGGCCTTGTGACAAGGCCTGCGCCTGACCGCTGAGGTTCAGATAACGCAGGCCATTGACGCCGCGTTCGAACGTCTGCGCATCGGGATGGGTGCCACCAGCCAACTCGACCCGAGGATCGAAGAAGCGTCCCAGAAAGCTGCTTTTGACCTTCACGGCGAGGATCAGCGTGGCGTCGTCCACCAGCATCACACCCTCGTCGAGGCGCAATTGCTCGCCGTTCAAATGCACTTTTGGCTGCGGTGTGAACGGCGGAAAGCTGTATTGGTAATCGTCTTTCGGCGAATAGAACAGGTGATCGGCGAACCAGGCTTCGTGGGCGATCCAGCCAATCACCGCCAGCACCAGCGGCAACCACCAGGCCACCAGCACGCCGAGGGCGATCAACACGATCAGTGCGATCAACAGGCCGATGCGCTTATTGCGCCGGTGACGCTTGAGCAGTTGCTGTTTGCGGCTCATGGGCTGACTCATACGGTGAAGACCGGCACAGGATTGCACCAGCGATCCTTGTATTCACGGTCGGCGCGACCGAAGGAAAAGCGCAGCGGCTTGTCCAGTGCCCGCGCATGCTCCCAGGCAGATTGCGTATTGAGGAAACTCAGGACGCTGCCAGGGCTGAATTCACGGGTTTCAGGATCGACGCCACCGTTGATGTACTCGACGCTGATCCACTCCGGGGCTTCGACGCGGTACACCAGTTGGATGGCGATCGGTGCATCGTTGAGGAAGATCACCGAGCCGATCAACAGCTCGCGCAACAGCTCGATGACTTCGGCCATGCGCGCCGCGCCAGTGGCCGGGAAACCCCAGCGGCGCTGAAACAGGACGCAATAAATGGCTGCCAGTTCGGCACTGGAAAAATCGCTGACCGGCCGCACCACCCCGCCCGCCTCTTCCAGCAGGCGCAGTTCACGGCGCTGGTTGTAGCGAAACTTCTTCGACAGCTCTTCGGGAGTGCGGGCCATGGCCAGTTGTTCGGTCTGCAACTTGAGGCCGCTGAAGCGGTTTTCGTTGAGCGCCGACAGGTAGCGCCCGCGATGGCGCAGCGGGGCCTGGGCATCGGCGGCGGCCGGCAGGATCAGCTCGGCGTTGCCGAGGTCGAACAGGCCTTTCTTGCCGTTGCGTTTGAGCACGTCCTTGGACAAGGCCAGGTCGCGGCCCCAGGTCGGGATCGCGGCTTTGATTTCGCCCTGCTGTTCCCAGGCCAGATAGCGCACCGGGATGCCGGCCAGATTCGCCAGACGCTCGACGACCATGGGATGAGTCGCGACGCTGCCGCCGAAACGTTGCCAGGCCTGTGCATAAGTTGAGGCGTCAACGGGCGACCAGCCACGTTCGCGCCAGCCTTGAAATCGGTTGAGCATCAGCCCCTCGGTGCCAGATCGGTAACTTGCGGCAAATGCCAGAAGGTGTCGCGTACGGCGCGGTCGGAGAAGCGCTCGCGCAGGCGTTCGAACATCATCTCCGCGCATTGGCGACGCTGCTGCTCGTCCATACCGGCCAGATGTTTCAGGCCCTGGGCCAGATGTTCTGCGTCACCCAGCGGGAACAGAATGCCCACGCCTTCGACCACTTCCTTCGCCCCGCCACACGCCGTGGCCAGCAACGGCACGCCGGCGGCCATGGCCTCCAGCAGCACCATGCCAAACGGTTCGTGGTCGGAGCTCAAGGCAAACACATCGAACGCGCGGAAGTAATTGCGCGCATCCGGCACCTGACCGAGGAACAGCACGCGATCACCAACGCCCAGCTCACGGGCCTGCGCCTTGAGTTCGTCCTCAAGACGACCCTTGCCGAGAATCACCAGTTGGCTGTTGGCCGGCAGACCGGGCAATGCCGCGGCAAAACCGTGCAGCAGCGTGGCCTGATCCTTGTCCGGGTGCAGACGACCGACGTTGCCGACAATGAACGCATCCGCCGACAGACCGAGGGTCTCGCGGGCTTCACGGGCGGACACCTGACTCATCTGCAACGCCGAGACATCGATGCGGTTGTAAAGGGTCTGGATACGCGCCGCCGGCCATTTCGGCAGACAGTGGCGCATGTCGTCGCGCACCGCATCGGACACGCCGAGCAGGCTCAGACGCTTGCGGAAAATCTGCGCAAAGAGTTTGCGCGAGCCGCGTTTGTAATCGCCAAACGCGTGGTGCACGCCAATCACCGGCAGCGAAGTGCCGAGCAAGGCGATGTAGATCGGCTTGAAGCGATGGGCGATGCAGAAACTGAAATTGCGTGAAGCGGCGATCTTGCGCAGATCGCCGATGGCGCCCAGCTTCAGGCCACGAATGGCCTTGGAGCTGTATTCCATGAACAACACTTCATCGGAGGCGCAGGCCGCGGCCACCTCGCTATCGGCAGCCCCGGTCAGAAAGACCGTGGTGACCCGATAACCGGTGCCCGCGAACAGGCTGGCGTACTGCCGCGCGCAGTCGAGGAACGGCCCGTCATAGCCGTGACAGAACTGCAGCACATGGCGTTCAGCCGAGCGTGTCATAAGCGTTTGCGCCTTCTTTGACCACCAGGATGTCTTCCATGATCAGGTACTGCAGATCCGAGCCGAAGAACATGTTCAGGGCGTCGGTCGGCGAGCAGATCATCGGTTCACCACGGCGGTTGAGCGAGGTGTTCAGGGACACGCCGTTGCCGGTCAGCACTTCGAGCGCCTTCATCATGTCGTAGTAGCGCGGGTTGTATTCGCGCTTGAGCACCTGGGCCCGGGAAGTACCGTCTTCGTGGACGACTTCCGGCACGCGGGTCTTCCACTCTTCAGCCACTTCGAAGGTGAAGGTCATGAACGGCGCCGGGTGATCGATCTTGATCATCTGTGGCGCAACGGTGTCGAGCATCGACGGGCAGAAAGGCCTCCAGCGCTCGCGGAACTTGATCTGGTGGTTGATCCGGTCAGCCACGCCAGCCACGCTCGGGCAGCCGATGATCGAACGACCGCCCAGTGCACGCGGACCGAACTCCATGCGGCCCTGGAACCAGGCCACCGGGTTGCCATCGACCATGATCTTGGCGATCTGCTCCGGCATGTTGTCGAGCTTGCGCCAGGTCGGCTTGTTCTCGTGACGGGCGCACGCGGCGATCACGTCTTCGTTGCTGTACGACGGGCCGAGGTAGACGTGTTCCATCTTCTCGACCGGCACGCCACGGGCGTTGGACACATAGGCCGCTGCGCCAACCGCCGTACCGGCGTCGCCGGAAGCAGGCTGTACGAACAGCTCCTTGACGTCGTCGCGGGCGATGATTTTCTGGTTGAGCTTGACGTTCAACGCACAGCCACCGGCGTAGGCCAGCTTGCCGGTTTCCTTGAGCACGTCGCCCAGGTAGTAGTCGATCATCTGCAGCGCGATTTTTTCGAACAGCGCCTGAATGCTGGCGGCGTAGTGGATGTACGGCTCGTCGGCGATGTCGCCTTCGCGCTTCGGACCCAGCCACTCGATCAGCTTCGGCGAGAAGTAGTAACCCTTGCCCTTCTCTTTATAGCGACGCAGGCCGATCACGTTGGCGTAGTCGGTGTTGATCACCAGTTCGCCGTTCTCGAACGAGGCCAGACGCGAGAAATCGTATTTGCTGGCGTCGCCGTACGGCGCCATGCCCATGACCTTGAACTCGCCGTCCAGCATGTCGAAACCGAGGAACTCGGTGATCGCGCCGTACAGGCCACCGAGGGAGTCCGGATCGAAGAATTCCTTGATCTTGTGGATCTTGCCGTTTTCGCCATAACCGAAGAAGGTCGTGGCGTACTCGCCCTTGCCGTCGATGCCGAGGATCGCGGTTTTCTCTTTGAAACCCGAGCAGTGATAGGCGCTGGAAGCGTGGGCCAGGTGGTGTTCAACCGGCTCGATCTTGATTTTCTTCGGATCGAAGCCCAGTTGCTCCAGGCACCAGACGATCTTGTTGCGATAGCGCTTGTAGCGACGGTTGCCCATCAGGATCGCGTCGAGTGCGCGGTCCGGGGCGTACCAGTAACGCTTGGCGTACTGCCAGCGAGCCTTGCCGAAAATGCTGATCGGGGCGAACGGAATCGCCACCACGTCAACGTCGGACGGCTTGATGCCTGCCTGCTCCAGGCAGAACTTCGCCGATTCGTAGGGCATGCGGTTCTTTGCATGTTTATCGCGTACGAAGCGCTCTTCCTCAGCCGCCGCGACCAGCTTGCCGTCGATGTACAAGGCTGCTGAAGGATCATGGCTAAGGGCGCCGGACAGGCCAAGAATCGTCAATGCCACAGGGGTCTAGCCTCTTTAGTCTGCATTCAGGCGCGATGCGCCTTGAAAAATGATGTGCCCTCGCACCGGGCGAGAGACAGCTAAAGGGCGGGATTATAGCGTAAACGTGGCGGGAATGACCCTGTGCGAATTGCCCCATGTCGTTCAACCCACAGAACCCTTGTCCATGGGCCTATCCACGGCTTGGTCGCCAATAAACACTGATATTCCCGTCCACTGCCTGGCGATAGATCGTGTAAGGCAGAAACGCCGTGTCGAACACCCCGGACAGGGTCAGGTCGAGCAGGACGACCGGCACCAGAATGCCAGTAGGATCGGGCGGCGCGTGCAGCAGGCAGAAATCGTGGGCGAGCCCGCTGTAGATGCGCGGAATCGACTGACAGTAGGTCTTCTGTTTGCGCAGGCCGCGCGTGGCGCCTTCATCGTCCTGCAACACCGTGACGGCGGTGCCGCAGCCGGACAGTGCCAGGGAAAATGCGCCGATCGTGATAGCGTTTTTGATGCTCAAGATTTGCCCTCCGGGAACGTCGGGGCAAACTAGCATCGGGGTTTTGCGAGGGGCAGTTCATGGGTTCCGGGAAGGCCGTAGGACAAGTCACAAGGATTTGTCGCCACATGCCTTGCCCGAATTCAACTGCAGAAATGTCTTACGCGCTGGCGAAAACAATCATGCAGTGCCCACTACATCCTTGGGCAATCGCTGATCGATCACATGATACAGCGCACTGCTCTCAGGCCAGTTGCGCATGAACCGCGCGCGATCCCGGGCATAGGCCGGGGCGAAGCTGCCCACCGAGCCGTGCTGGCACATCGAGTCCAGATCGATCAGCGCCCAGCGGTCTTCTTGCCAGAACAGGTTATGACCCTTGAAGTCGCCATGGCTGATGCGTTCGGCGATCAACCGTGCAAACAGCTGATCCAGTGCCTGCAATTCGCTTTCAGGCGCTTCACCGCTTTCAACATATGGCGCAAAGCGCTCGATGATGTCCGGCCCCGCCAAGTGTTCGGTGATCAGATAGGCCTTGCTGCGCAGCCAGAAAAACCGGGTTTCCAGTACTGCCAGCGGTTTTGGTGTGGCAATGCCGAGAAACGCCAGGCGATTGCCTTCGCGCCAGGAATGCCAGGCGCGGCTTGGACGCCAGAAGCGCTTCAGCCAATGGGCAAAATTCTTGATGTTGTAACGCTTGATCACCAGAGGACGCCCGGCAACCTCGACCTTGCCGACACTGGCCGCGCCGCCGGTCTTGTACAAATGGCCCTGATCGAGCAAGGCATCGGCCTGTTCCAGCACCGGCAGCATCGCGGGCTCTTCCTCGCGGCGGATCGACCGCAGACCGAACGCGCCGCGCTTGACGCTGAACAGCGTGCATTCACGACCGACCTTGATCAGGTAATCCTTCAAGCGCCAGGCGCGCACCTTGTCGATCTGCTTTTGCAGGGCTTCCAGCGGCAGCGCGTGTTCGCTGTTGCTCAGCAGGTAATACACCAGCAATTCTTCGGTGAACGGCTCGAGCGATTTGGGCAACTGGGCGAAGAACACCCCGAGGTTTTCCAGCACTTTGTGCCGGGACAACGGCTGGCCGGCATTTTCTGCACAGATACCGGCGCCATCGATCAGATACAGCTGACCACCGTGGCGCAGCAGGTTGTCCAGATGCAGGTCTTCCTGCCACAGGCCTTTGCCGTGCAACTGACCGATGGCACCAAGCGCTTCGGCCAGCACCGCCGATTGTTCGTCGGCCAGCACCGGCAAGGATTCGACCTTGCTCCAGGCATCGCCCAGGCTCTCGGCGCCTTCGAGGAACTCGAACAGCAGCCAGCCACCCTCGCCGTCCTTCAAGCCATCGGCCAGCAGCAACGGCGTGGTCATGCCCTGGGCGGCGAGCAGTTTCACGCCCTCCAGTTCACGCTGAAAATGCCGCGCTGCCTTGCTGCCGACCAGCAATTTGGCCAGCACCGGACGCCCGCGCCACACACCGGCACCGACGTAACGCTGCCCCGGCAACACCCGCAACAGGCTGAGCAACTGCAAATCGGCAGCGCCCGCCGCATCGGCCAGCGAAACCGTCAGCGGCAGACTCGGCGTACGCCCGGCATTTTTCAGGTCGGACAGCTGCATCAGCGGGTCTCCTTGCGACTGCGCCGCGCGGTCAGCCGCGTGACCCAGCTATCGACCAGCGAACTGTCCGTCGATTGATCGAGATACGCCGCCAGCAGCTCACGCAATTGCGCTTCGCTCCACTCCGGCGCACGGCGCAGCAGCGGCTCCAGATCCTTGACCCGGTCACGCATACCGAACAGCAACGGCCGAGTCTTCTCCAGGTCGATCAACTGGGCCTGATAGCCGTCGCCCTCGGCACGCAGGAAAATGTGTTTTGGATAGAAGCAGCCATGCACCTGACGCATGCCGTGGAGATGGCGCGCCAACAGGCCGCAGGACTTGAGAATCGCCGATTGCTGCGCGGCATCGAGGTCCGACCAGCGCTGCAACAGCGAATCGAGATCGTCCCAGCCGTCCAGCGCCCGGGTCAGCAGGATCGCACGGACTTCGCCGTTGACCTTGCGCTCACCGAAGAACGCCGCCTGCAACGCCGGAATGCCGAGCTTGTTGTAACGACTGATGTTGCGAAATTCCCGGGCGAACGTCGGCTCGCCGAAGGGCGCGTGCAGGGTGCGGGTCAGGTAATTGCACTGGCGCTTGAGGTAATAGCCATGCCCTTCCAGATCCAGACGAAACACGCTGCTCCAGCCGCCGCCATCGGTGTTGGGCTCATCCACGGCGTCGAGCTGCTTGGACCACAGCGCATCGAACGTGCCGAGACCGTGGCGCTCCAGCAGCGCACGGTCTTCAGCGGCCAGAAAATCAGTCATTCGCGTCCCTCGAAAAATCTCACCACGTGGCGAATCCGTTGCTTGTCGGCGGCATTCAGCCGATCACGTCCACGGTATTGCAGGTAAAAGCGCAGGCGCTGGGTGTTCGACAGGTGATACTTGGCCACCTTGTCGAGGCAGGCCAGATCCTTGGTGATCCGATACTTGAGCCAGAAACCGCGCCAGAAATCGCCGTTCGGGCAGTCGATCAGAAACAGCTGCGCCTGATCGTCGATCAGCAAATTGCGCCACTTCAGATCGTTATGGGTGAAGCGGTGGTCGTGCATGACACGCGTATAAGCAGCCAGCTGCCGACTGACGCCGTCGACCCAGGCACGATCCTTGAGCTTGGGATCGTTGCGTTCGGCCAGCGCCGACAAGTCTTCGGTGCGCGGCAGTTCACGGGTGATCATCGCCCCGCGATCGTAGGCCATGCCGTTGCGCTCCAGCCCCCACGCCACCACTTCGGCGGTGGGAATGCCCCACTTGGCGAAGCGTTTGAGGTTCTGCCATTCCATCTTCACCCGGGGCTTGCCCAGATAACGCCGCAGGCCCTTGCCGGCACCGGTGTAGCGCTTGACGTAATAGTTGACGCCGTTGAGTTGCACGCGAATGACTTCGGACAATGGATCGCGAGTCAGGCGCTCGCCCTGAAGGGCAAATACCGCTTCGAGGCTACCGAAATACTGCGCAAGTTCACTGTACTCAGGCTCCAGATTCCAACCCGCCATCAGAGCGCATCCCCGTACCGTTGCTTGCGCGCGTAGAGCTTGTTGGCCTTGCCTTCGAGCCAGCTCAGCAACGGCGCTTCTTCAGCCAGGATCTGGCGCAGCGGTTGCTGGAAGTAACCTTTGAGGAAGCGCAGCTTGTCGCGGCGGGTCAGGCCGATGTCCAGTGCGGAAAAGTACAGCGCCGCCAGATCCTTGTTGCGCCAGCGCTGAGTGATCGCCGGACGGGTCTGGGCGCGGTGCAGGTCGATCACCGAGAGTTTGAAATCTTCGGGCGTGACCGGTTTGTCGGTGTGCAGCAGGAAGTGGCAGATGTAGCAGTCGCGGTGATTGACCCCGGCGCGATGCATCATGCCGGTCATGCGCGCGACCTCGGCGATCAGCGCCCGCTTGAGTTTCGGCTGCGGCGGTTGCTTGACCCAGTCGATGCTGAAGTCTTCGAGACTGATGGTCGGCGCCAGCTCTTCGGTGACGATGAACGAATGCTGATCCGCCGGGTTGCTGCCCTTCTCGCCGTAAGCGACGGCGGTCATGGTCGGCACGCCGACTTCCTGCAAACGCTGGATGGCTTTCCATTCCTGACCCGCGCCGAGCACCGGCAGTTTGGCGGTCAGCAGGTTCTTGAAGATCTCGCCCCAACCGATGCCCCGGTGAATCTTGACGAAAAAGCCATTGCCGTCGACTTCCGTGCGCAACGTCCGGCGGGCTTCCAGCTCGCGGTACACCTCGCCCTGCAAGCCCTCGACTTCCACGAATGCATCGCGGCCAGCCCACAGGCTCTTGAACGGTTCAGCCAGCATCAACTTCATTTAAGCGTGCTCCGCCAGAATCACATCGGCCGCGTGCTGCGGCATGCTGTAGAGGTCGGCCGTCTCGGCGAAGGCCAGACCGTTGCGGCTCCAGGCCGCCCGTGCAGCGTCGTCGTTCAACATGTCAGTCAGGTATTGCGTCAGTTGCGCCTGATCGAACGGTTCGTCCAGCACTCGCCCGGCGTCGGCCTCGGCGATGTAATGGGCGTAACCGCAGACCGCGCTGACCAGCACCGGCAACCCGGCGACCAGCGCTTCAAGCAGCACCGTACCGGTGTTTTCGTTGTACGCCGGGTGGATCAACAGATCGGCGCCGAGCAGGAAACGCGGGATATCGCTGCGCCCCTTGAGGAACGTCACGTTGTCGCCCAGGCCCAGCGTCGCACTCTGCATCTGGAACAATTTGGGGTCATCCTGGCCGATTACAAACAGCCGGGTGCGTTTCTTCAGCTCGGCAGGCAATGCGGCCAGCGCTTTCAGGCTGCGATCAACACCCTTTGTCTTGAACCCGGAACCGATCTGCACCAGCAGCAGTTCGTCGTCCTTGAGATTGAATTCGGCGCGGAAACCGGCGCGAATCTGGTCGGCATCCGCAGGGCGGCGACGGTCCTGGGCGATGCCCGGCGGCAGCAGGTGGAAGCGTTCCAGCGGCGTGTCGTAATGCTTGATGAACAGCGGCTGCTGCACTTCGGAAATCATCAGCACTTCGGTCTTCGCGTCTTTGGCGAACACTGCGCGCTCGTACTCGGCGAAGTGGCGGTAACGGCCCCAGCGGCGATACAGCGAATTGCGCAGGTTCTGCGCCTTGTCTTCGAAGCAACCGTCGGCGGCGTAGTAGACGTCCAGCCCCGGCATCTTGTTGAAGCCGATCAGGCGGTCCACCGGGCGCTTGGCCAGGTCCGCTTCCATCCACGCGCTGAGCTTTTCGTTGCGCCGGTGATTGAAGAACGCCTTGACCGGCGCCACCAGCACTTCGAAACCGGGTGGCACGTCGCCTTCCCAGATCAGGGTGTAGACGCGGATCTGGTGCCCGCGCTTCTGGCATTCGAGGGCGATGCGCATGAAATCGCGCTGCAAGCCACCGAACGGGAAATATTTGTACAGGACAAAAGCCAATTGCATCAGCGCAGCTCCTCAGCCATCAACAACGTGCTCAGTCGGCTGGCAACACGCTCGGGATTCAGACGCGTGAAGCACAGGGGCCACTCGCGTTTCAGGTCAAACTGACGGGCATCCTGCGCGGTCGGTTGATACGTACATTTCTTTTGCAGGCACGGCGCGCACGGGAAATCGCTGCCGAGGTGAATCTGCAGCTTGCCGTAGGCGCCGGTCAGGCCCGGATTGGTCGGGCCGAACAGGGAAATCGTCGGCACATCCAAAGCGGCGGCAAGGTGACCGAGGCCGGTGTCCACCGCGACGCAGGCCTGGGCGCCGGCGAGCACCTTGCCGACCCCGGCCAGGTTCAGCTTCGGCAGCACTTCGGCGTGTTTGAAACCGGCGGCGATGCGCTCGGCCCGGGCCTTCTCCAGCGGGCTGCCCCACGGCAGCTTGATCCCGACGCCGAGGTAGCCGACCCGCTCGGTCAGCTCGCGCCAGTAGGCTTCCGGCCAGTGCTTGGTGTCCCAGGTGGTGCCGTGGAGGAACACCACGTAGGCATTTTTGCGCGGCAGTTCGACCAGACGCTCGACGTTGAGGCCGTAATCGCCCAGGCCTTTGGGCAAGTCATAACCCAAGGCGATAGCGAACAATTGGCGCACACGCTCGACAGCATGCTGACCTCGGGCCACCGCCAGTTTGCGGTCATAAAAGCGCGCGGCGATCGGCTCGCGGGCCGAGCCCTTGTCGAGACCGGCCACCGGGGCTTTGACGTAGCGGGTCAGCCAGGCGCTTTTCAGCAGGCCCTGAGCGTCGATCACCAGATCATATTTATTCGCCCGAACGGATTGCTTGAAGCGCTTCCATTCGCCGCTGGTGATGGTTTTCCAGATGTTTTTGCGCCAGCGGCGGATCGCCACCGGAATCACTTTGCCTACGGCCGGGTGCCAGGTCGGAATCTCGGCGAAACCTTCTTCCACCACCCAGTCGAACTTGATCCCGGGAATCGCCCGGGCGGCGTCGGTCAGCGCCGGCAACGCGTGAATCACGTCGCCCAGCGATGAAGTCTTGATCAGCAATACCCGCAAGTTAATGAACCTCGACCACAGAGCCCTGCAAACGCTGCAAGGCATCGTTGACCGCGTCCGGCATCAGCTGGCGCAGACAGTTGTAATGGCCGAAACGGCAAGTGCGGTCGAAGCAAGGGCTGCAATCGAGGCCCAGACGGACGATTTCCACATGCTCGGCCAGCGGCGGGGTGAAACCCGGCGAGGTCGAACCGTAGACCGCCACCAACGGACGATTCAGCGCGGCGGCCACGTGCATCAGGCCGGAATCGTTGGAGACCACCGAGTCGGCGCAGGACATCAGGTCGATGGCCTCGGCCAGCGAAGTGCCGCCGCTGAGGTTCACTGACTCTTCGCGCAGGCCCGGAATCAGCCGCGCGCGAATGTCTTCGCCGACCGCGTGATCGTTCTTCGAGCCGAACAGCCAGACCTGCCAGCCTTCGCGGATACGCGCCTCGGCGACCTTGGCGTAATGCTCGGACGGCCAGCGTTTGGCTTCACCGAATTCGGCGCCGGGGCACAACACCAGCACCGGACGGTCGAGGGTCAGACCGAACTTGGCCAATGCGGCCTCGCGGGTCACCGGATCGATTTGCAGACTCGGGCGCGGATAAGGTTTCGGCAGCTCGGCGTTCGGCTCGTAGGCCAACGCCATGAAACGCTCGATCATCAGTGGATAACGTTCTTTATCCAGCGTGCGCACGTCATTGAGCAGGCCGTAGCGGAATTCGCCGCGCCAGCCGGTGCGTTTCGGGATGCCGGCGAAGAACGGCACCAGCGCCGACTTCAGCGAGTTCGGCAGCAGGATCGCCTGGTCGTACTGGCCGGCCAGGGATTTGCCGATCCGCCGACGGGTCGCCAGCTCCAGCGCGCCGTGGCCGAGCGGGAAGCTCAAGGCCTTGCGCACTTCGGGCATGCGTTCGAGGATCGGCCGGCTCCACTCGGGGGCCAGCACGTCGATTTCGCACTGCGGGTGGCGCTGCTTGAGACACTGAAACAGTGTCTGCGCCATCACCATGTCACCGACCCAACTGGGCCCAACGATCAGAATATTCATGTGGTTTCCATAAACGAACCGGGGAGGCTTTACGCCTCCCCGTCTCGAGAATCAGCTTAGCCCCAGCTCACGCCAGATCCGCATCACCTGCCGCCGTTCGTCTGCGAACTGATCGCCCGGTATCACCCCGGCGTCCTTCTGCAAGGCCTGCCGGTGGGCGGCGGAACGATAGGCCTTGTAGGCCTCACGCAACAGGCTGGCGTCTTCGGCAGGCATCAGCCCTTCGTGCTCCAGCTCTTCCAGAATGCGGATATTGTCCGTCCAGCGCAGCAACGGCGGGTGGGTTTGCGACCACGCCAGAGCCGCGTATTGCACCATAAATTCAATATCGACGATACCTCCGGCGTCCTGCTTGAGGTCGAACGGCGCCGTGGCCTCGAAGGCATTCGCCCCGGTACCGGCGGCGGTGCTCTTGCTGCCGAGGTTGTCGCGCATCTTGGCGCGCATCTCACTCACTTCCTGTTGCAGTTTCGCCAGATCCCGCGCCTTGCCCAGCACCTGGGCCCGGACGTTCTCGAACGCCTGGCCGACATCCTTGCTGCCCACCAGCACCCGCGCCCGCACCAGCGCCTGATGTTCCCAGGTCCAGGCTTCATTTTCCTGATAGCGCGCAAACGCGCCGAGCGAACTGACCAACAGCCCGGACGCCCCGGACGGACGCAGGCGCATGTCCACTTCGTACAGCTGACCGGAGTTGGTCTGCGCGGTCAGCAAGTGAATGATCCGCTGGCCGAGCCGGGTGAAGAACTGCGTGCCATCGATCGGTTTCGGGCCATCGGTTTCGGCCTGCTGGTCGCCATCGTGGATGAACACCAGGTCCAGATCCGAACCATGCCCCAACTCGATCCCGCCGACTTTCCCATAACCGACAATGATGAAGCCGGGATCGCACAGCGTGCCATCGGTGCGCAGCGGCGTGCCGTACTTGGCCACGGTCTGGCGCCAGGCCAGGGCCAGCACTTGTTCCAGAATCGCTTCGGCCAGCCAGGTCAGGTAATCGCTGACTTTCATCAATGGCAGGCTGCCAGCGATTTCCGAGGCGGCGACGCGCAAGCGATGCGCCAGTTTGAAATGGCGCAGCGCTTCCATCTGTTGTTCGAGGTCGTCTTCCGGGATCCGCGTCAGGCGCTCGCGCAACTCGGCGGCCAGTTCCGGCGCCAGCGGCGGCTTGAACAACCGGCCTTCGTTGAGCAGTTCATCGAGCAGCAGCGGGAAACGGGTGATCTGCTCGGCGATCCACGGACTGGCGGCGCACAGCGTCAGCAAACGCCGCAGCGCGCCGGGGTTTTCCGTCAGCAGCACCAAATAAGCCGAGCGCCGGGCTACCGCTTCGACCAGCGGCAACACCCGCTCAAGCACCAGATCGGGATTTTCATGCTCCACCGCCTGGGCGAGCAGACGCGGAATAAAGGCATCGAGACGCTCGCGCCCCAGACGCTGCATCGCCCGCAACTGCGGGCTGGCACGCAGGCTCGCCAGTGCCTTCAAGGCCTTGGTCGCGTCAGCGAAACCGCCCTCTTCCAACTGGCGACAGGCCGCTTCCTCGTCCTGAGCCTCTTCCCACAGCGGCAGCCATTCACCGCCGACCACCACTTCGCTCTCGACGCCTTCGTCCTCATCGGGATCGGCGATCACTTGCGCAAAGTGCCACGCCACCCGGCCGCGCCAGAACATCAGCTTCTCGTGGAATGCCTCCCAGTCGTGGAAACCGAGCATGAATGCGATACGCGCCTGATCCTGAGCGCTGTCCGGCAGCATCTGGGTCTGGCGGTCGGCAATCGCCTGAATCGCGTGTTCGGTGTAACGCAGGAACTCGTAACCTTCGCGCAGTTCGCTGATCACCGCCGGCGGCAGATAGCCCTGCCCTTCGAGCGTGCTCAACACCTTTAATAGAGGGCGCTGTTGCAGACTCAGGTCGCGACCGCCGTGAATCAGTTGAAAGGCTTGGGCGATGAACTCGACTTCGCGGATACCGCCCGAGCCCAGCTTGATGTTGTCGGCCATGCCTTTGCGTCGCACTTCCTGCTGGATCAACTGCTTCATGGTGCGCAGTGCTTCGATCGCCGAGAAGTCCAGATAGCGCCGGTAAACGAACGGCCGCAGCATTTCCTGCAACTGCTCGCCCGCCACCTGATCGCCGGCCACCACCCGCGATTTGATCATCGCGTAGCGTTCCCAGTCGCGGCCCTGATCCTGGTAATACTGCTCCAGCGCATTGAAGCTCAGCACCAGCGCGCCGGACGAGCCGTACGGGCGCAGGCGCATGTCGACGCGGAACACGAAGCCGTCGACGGTGATAGGGTCGAGGGCCTTGATCAGGCGCTGGCCGAGGCGGATGAAGAATTCCTGGTTATCCAGCGGGCGCTTCACGCCGACGGTTTCGCCGCCCTCGGGGTAGGCGAAGATCAGGTCGATGTCCGAAGAGAGGTTCAGCTCGACCGCGCCGAGCTTGCCCATGCCGAGGATGACCATTTGCTGCGGTTCGCCGCTGCGCCGGCCGGTCGGCGTGCCGAACTGGTCGCAATGGCGACGGTACAACCATTGATAGGCCTGATCGATGCTGGCGTCGGCCATGTCCGAGAGATCGCGGCAGGTCTGCACCAGATCGGCCTGGCGGTTGAGGTCGCGCCAGATGATGCGAACCTGATGCCGGGTGCGCTGACGACGCAGGGCCCGGCCCAGTTCATCTTCGGTCTGGGCGAGGCTGACGGCGGCGGCGATCTGCCCGCACAACTCACCTTTGGCGAACGGCCGGTCCAGTTCGCCGGACTGCACCAGCGACAACAACATCAAAGGGTCACGAACGCTCTGTTCAATGACGAAATCGCTGGCGGCGCTGACGCGGGCGAACTGCGCCCAGCGTTCCGGCGTCCAGGACGAGAAGCCGTGATCGTCTTCCAGTTGACCGACGGCCGCACGGAACGACTGCTCCGATCGGCTGACCAACGGCAGGAGAATGGCGGGCAGTTCGGCAAGCGCGGGCAGGGTCATGGTCTATCCTTGATCGGCGTGTAAATGGCCGCTTGTAGTGATGATCGAAAAACCGCTACGCGAAGGACTGTCGAACAAAAGTGAGAAATAGCTGAAATTTCTTTTTCTTTGGCAGCCAGCATCAAACTTTCACCTTTTTCGGATGGATAAAGACCAACCTTAACGATTATTCTCACAACGCAGTCGGAGGCCACAAGCCTTTCATCTGTAGTTTTACTACTCGTCTATACATTCGAAAGGCTGAAATGCCGGATGATTTGTAGTAAAACTACACGCCGCCGGAACAACCTGTCGGCAATCCAAGAATTTTAAATCGTCTGCCCACAAGGCCAGTCGCAAACTCAGGCAACCGATTCTGGAAGCCTTTCCGCCCTGGAGCAAGCCATGCAAGACCTCGATCCCGTCGAAACCCAGGAATGGCTGGACGCCCTGGAATCGGTTCTCGACAAAGAAGGCGAAGACCGTGCTCACTATCTGATGACCCGTATGGGTGAACTGGCGACCCGCAGCGGTTCGCAGCTCCCTTACGCCATCACCACGCCTTACCGCAACACGATCCCCGTTACCCACGAAGCACGCATGCCTGGCGACCTGTTCATGGAACGCCGCATTCGCTCGCTGGTACGCTGGAACGCGATGGCCATGGTAATGCGTACGAACCTGAAAGATTCTGACCTGGGTGGTCACATCTCCAGCTTCGCTTCCAGTGCGACCCTGTACGACATCGGCTTCAACTACTTCTTCCAGGCCCCGACCGACGAACACGGCGGCGACCTGATCTACTTCCAGGGCCACACCTCGCCAGGCGTTTACGCCCGTGCATTCATGGAAGGCCGCATCACCGAAGACCAGATGAACAACTTCCGCCAGGAAGTCGACGGTCAGGGCCTGTCGTCCTACCCGCACCCTTGGCTGATGCCTGACTTCTGGCAGTTCCCGACCGTTTCGATGGGTCTGGGCCCGATCCAGGCGATCTACCAGGCTCGCTTCATGAAGTACCTGGAACACCGCGGTTTCATCCAGCCGGGCAAACAGAAAGTCTGGTGCTTCCTGGGCGACGGCGAGTGCGACGAGCCGGAATCCCTGGGCGCCATCTCCCTGGCCGGCCGCGAGAAGCTGGACAACCTGATCTTCGTCATCAACTGCAACCTGCAGCGCCTCGACGGCCCGGTTCGCGGCAACGGCAAGATCATCCAGGAACTCGAAGGCGTGTTCCGCGGTGCTCAGTGGAACGTGACCAAAGTCATCTGGGGCCGTTTCTGGGACCCACTGCTGGCCAAGGACGTCGACGGCATCCTGCAACGTCGCATGGACGAAGTCATCGACGGCGAGTACCAGAACTACAAAGCCAAAGACGGCGCGTTCGTTCGTGAACACTTCTTCAACACGCCTGAACTCAAGGCGATGGTTGCTGATCTGTCCGACGACGAGATCTGGAAACTCAACCGTGGCGGCCACGACCCGTACAAGGTCTACGCGGCGTACCACGAAGCGGTCAACCACAAAGAACAACCGACCGTCATCCTGGCCAAGACCATCAAGGGTTACGGTACCGGTGCGGGCGAAGCGAAGAACACCGCGCACAACACCAAGAAAGTCGACGTCGACAGCCTGAAGCTGTTCCGCGACCGCTTCGACATCCCGGTGAAAGACGAAGAGCTGGAAAACCTGCCGTTCTTCAAGCCGGAGCCAAACAGCGCCGAAGCCCGTTACCTGGCCGAGCGCCGCTCTGCACTGGGCGGTTTCGTACCTCAGCGTCGCGCACAGAGCTTCAGCGTACCGACTCCGGATCTGGACACCCTCAAGGCGATCCTTGACGGTTCCGGCGACCGTGAAATTTCCACCACCATGGCGTTCGTGCGAATCCTCGCGCAACTGGTCAAGGACAAGGAAATCGGCCCGCGCATCGTTCCGATCATCCCGGACGAAGCCCGTACCTTCGGTATGGAAGGCATGTTCCGTCAGCTGGGCATCTACTCGTCCGTCGGCCAGCTCTACGAGCCAGTCGATAAAGACCAGGTGATGTTCTACAAGGAAGACCAGAAAGGTCAGATCCTTGAAGAAGGCATCAACGAAGCAGGCGCCATGAGCTCCTTCATCGCTGCCGGTACTTCGTACTCCAGCCACAACCAGCCAATGCTGCCGTTCTACATCTTCTACTCGATGTTCGGCTTCCAGCGTATCGGCGATCTGGCCTGGGCCGCTGGCGACAGCCGCACCCGTGGCTTCCTGATCGGCGGCACCGCCGGCCGTACCACCCTGAACGGTGAAGGCCTGCAGCACGAAGACGGTCACAGCCACCTGCTGGCTGCCACCATCCCGAACTGCCGCACCTACGATCCGACCTACGGCTACGAGCTGGCGGTGATCATTCAGGACGGCATGAAGAAGATGACCGAAGAGCAACAGGACATCTTCTATTACATCACCGTGATGAACGAGTCCTACCAGCAGCCAGCGATGCCGGCCGGTGCCGAAGAAGGCATCAAGAAAGGCATGTACCTGCTGGAAGAAGACACCCGCGATGCGGCGCACCACGTACAGCTGATGGGCTCCGGCACCATCCTGCGTGAAGTCCGTGAAGCGGCGAAGATCCTGCGTGAAGAGTTCAACATCGGCGCCGATGTATGGAGCGTCACCAGCTTCAACGAACTGCGTCGCGACGGCCTGGCCGTAGAGCGCAGCAACCGTCTGAAACCTGGCCAGAAGCCTCAGCGCAGCTACGTCGAAGAATGCCTGAGCGGCCGTAAAGGTCCGGTCATCGCCTCTACCGACTACATGAAACTGTTCGCCGAGCAGATCCGTCAGTGGGTACCGTCCAAGGAATTCAAAGTCCTGGGCACCGACGGTTTCGGCCGCAGCGACAGCCGCAAGAAACTGCGTCATTTCTTCGAAGTCGACCGTCATTTCGTGGTGTTGGCAGCCCTGGAAGCACTGGCTGACCGTGGTGATATCGAACCTAAAGTCGTGGCCGAGGCCATTACCAAGTTCGGCATCGACCCGGAAAAACGCAACCCACTAGACTGCTGAGGAGAAACTCTGTGAGCGAACTCATTCGCGTACCTGACATCGGCAGCGGTGAAGGTGAAGTAATCGAACTGTTTGTGAAGGTCGGCGACCGTATCGAAGCCGACCAGAGCATCCTGACTCTGGAATCGGACAAGGCCAGCATGGAAGTGCCGGCCCCGAAAGCCGGCGTCATCAAGAGCCTGAAAGTGAAGCTGGGCGATCGCCTGAAAG
Organism: Pseudomonas sp. B21-021; assembly: GCF_024749205.1. NCBI lineage: Bacteria > Pseudomonadati > Pseudomonadota > Gammaproteobacteria > Pseudomonadales > Pseudomonadaceae > Pseudomonas > Pseudomonas sp. B21-021. The sequence continues at coordinate 539,165 of NZ_CP087192.1, read as the reverse complement.
AAGGCGACGAACTGCTGGAACTGGAAGTCGAGGGCGCCGCAGCTGCGGCCCCTGCTCCGGCTGCTGCTCCTGCCGCCAAGGCCGAAGCTGCACCGGCTGCCGCTCCTGCACCGGCTGCACCAGCTGCTGCCCCTGCTGCCGCTTCGGTTCAGCAAGTGCACGTGCCGGACATCGGTTCGTCGGGCAAGGCCCAGATCATCGAGATCCAGGTCAAGGTCGGCGACACCGTCGAGGCTGATCAGTCGCTGATCACCCTGGAATCCGACAAGGCGAGCATGGAAATCCCGTCGCCTGCCGCTGGCGTGGTCAAGGCCATCAGCGTCAAGTTGAACGACGAAGTCGGCACTGGCGACCTGATCCTGGATCTGGAAGTGGCGGGTGCTGCGGCCCCTGCTGCGGCCGCTCCGGCCCAGGCTGCTGCTCCGGCCGCTGCCGCTGCTCCGGCGCCTGCCGCTGCTCCGGCCGCACCGGTTGCCGACAGCGTTCAGGACATCCACGTTCCGGACATCGGTTCGGCCGGCAAGGCCAAGATCATCGAAGTGCTGGTCAAGGCTGGCGACAGCGTTGAAGCCGACCAGTCGCTGATCACTCTGGAATCCGACAAGGCGAGCATGGAAATCCCGTCGCCTGCCGCTGGCGTGGTGGAAAGCGTTTCCATCAAGCTGGATGACGAAGTCGGCACCGGCGACCTGATCCTCAAGCTGAAAGTCAAAGGCGCCGCTCCGGCTGCTGCCCCGGCTCCAGCTGCCGCTGCTGCTCCGAGCGCTCCGGCACCAGCCGCTGCTGCTCCGGCTGCCGCTGCACCTGCTGCTGCCGCTCCAGTTGCTGCTCCAGCCAAGCCGGGCGCCAAGGTTCACGCCGGCCCTGCCGTGCGTCAACTGGCTCGAGAGTTCGGCGTCGAGCTGAGCGCTGTCGGCGCCAGCGGTCCGCACGGTCGCATCCTGAAAGAAGACGTGCAGGTTTACGTCAAAGCCATGATGCAGAAGGCCAAGGAAGCACCGGCCGCTGCTGCTGGCGCAACCGGTGGCGCGGGCATCCCGCCGATTCCGGTCGTCGACTTCAGCCGTTTCGGCGAAATCGAAGAAGTGCCGATGACCCGCCTGATGCAGGTCGGCGCCGCCAACCTGCACCGCAGCTGGCTGAACGTGCCGCACGTAACGCAATTCGACTCGGCGGATATCACCGAGCTGGAAGCGTTCCGAACCGCACAGAAAGCTGTCGCAGAGAAGGCCGGCGTGAAGCTGACCATCCTGCCGCTGCTGCTCAAGTCCTGCGCACACCTGCTCAAGGAACTGCCGGACTTCAACAGCTCGCTGGCACCAAGCGGCAAGGCGATCATCCGCAAGAAATACGTGAACATCGGCTTCGCCGTCGACACCCCGGATGGCCTGCTCGTACCGGTCATCAAGAACGTCGACCAGAAGAGCCTGCTGCAACTGGCCGCCGAGGCCGCTTCCCTGGCTGAAAAAGCCCGGACCAAGAAGCTCTCGTCGGACGAGATGCAAGGCGCCTGCTTCACCATTTCCAGCCTCGGCCACATTGGCGGTACCGGCTTCACGCCGATCGTCAACGCGCCGGAAGTGGCGATCCTCGGTGTTTCCAAGGCAACCATCCAGCCAGTCTGGGACGGCAAAGCCTTCCAGCCGAAACTGATGCTGCCTCTGTCGCTGTCCTACGATCACCGTGTGATCAACGGCGCCGCTGCTGCACGCTTCACCAAGCGTCTGAGCGACCTGCTGGCGGACATCCGCACCATCCTGCTGTAAAGCGCTCGGCCCTCCGGCAACGGAGGGCCGACCGTGTTCCACGTTTTCGAGCGCCACACGCTCGTACCTCAACCCCGTCAGTTTGGCGGGGCTTTTTTTTGCCTGAAATAACGTTCGCCTGCACTTTTCCCACAACTTGCGCTGATATAGGCCACGACTTTAGTCCACTTCAAATCGATATTTTTCAGCGACAGGCAACTAACCTTGGCGCATCAAAGTTGCACCGAAAAGCCAGGCAACTTTATCAATCACCAACACTTATTCGAATGGATTCGAACATGCTGAAACCTACTGTCGGCCCGATCGTTGGCCACACAACAACTAATCAGGCGCGAATTTTCATTCGTGGCGGACTGCAACATAACGCTGCCGTATTTGCCGGCATCCGTTACCGGATATTGGATTCGCAACAATGGCAGACGGGCCAGTTTGTAAAACTGGATTCAACCCGCGACATGACTGAAGTGCTGGTGCTCGATCATTTGCAAGCCGACACCGAGTACGAATACCAAACCGGCTGGTTCAGCCCGATGAGTCCCGTCCACACTATCCACAGCGTGGCGGAGCTGCCGCTGCAATGGCCACGGGATATCTATCGCCTGCGCACCCGCAGCAGCCAGCTTTTGCAGCCGCGCGCCTACATCCTTGGTTCCTGTCGCTACCTGCGCATGACCTCCGGCATCCCGGTGCTCCCGCACCTGGGCGACCGGATCTTCGCGTCCATCAGCCAACTGATCGAAGGCGCACAACCGGCGATCAGCGCCATCATGATGTGTGGCGATCAGATCTACGCGGACGATTTGAACCTGTTCGCCCCGGACCGTGACTATGACGACTTCATTGCAAAGTACCGTGCGGCGTTTTCCCTGCCCAATATCCGACGACTGATGTCGGAGACTTCGACTTACATGATTCTGGATGATCATGAAATAGAAGATAACTGGCCAATGAACGCCCACGAGTCCGATGAAACACTGTTTAGCAATGCGATGAAGGCTTACGAACTCTATCAAGCCAGTCATAGCCCTGCTTATTCATCAACAACTAACGGCACAATCGACTGCACTTCACTGAAGCACTACTGGTATCAATTCAGCGACGGCGATATCGAATGGTTTGTGACGGACAGTCGAACTCGCCGCGACTTGTCGAACAACAACCGTCGCATCCTCGATGAACAACAGGAACAGGCCTTGTGCACGTGGCTGGTCGAAAGCACGGCACGGGTCAAGTTCGTGGTCACCAGCGTCATGTTCTACCCCGACCGCAAAATGAACGGCGATGATGCCTGGGCGGGCTTCCCCGAACAGCGCCTGCGCTTGCTGGAAACCATTCGCCAACATCGGCTCAGGAACGTCGTGTTCATTTCCGGCGATGTGCATGGTTCGCTGACCAGTCGCCTGAGCCACAGCGAAGACCCGGACTTTGAAGTACACACCGTCGTGTCTTCACCGCTGAGCAACAGCAAACTGCTGCCCTACGCCACCGCCGCGACCTTCACGCTAGATCAACCGCTGGCGCAGACCGAGGCAGGCGAATACCGGCACGCGCTGACCAGCCAGGTCATCAGCCAGGACAACTTTGCGCACATGGTGGTCGAGGCCGGGCGGATCCAGGTCAACTATCACGACCGGGATGGCAGGCACCTGCAATCCATCGATATTCCGTTGCGATGAATCCAGCGGCACGACCGTTCCGGATGCCCGAAGGCTCTGGAACGGCCATCTCCACGGTTGATAGCATTAGTTTCCGGCAAGTGCTGGAGAAATGTTCACTGCAGCCGACATATTCTTATAGCACTTGGCCTTCATGTCTCTTGTCAGTCGGTGCCGCAATGATGCAACCTTGCCGCAGGCAACAGTAAAGAGGGCGAGAGCCCGGCGCGTTCAGCAAATTTCCAAGCGAGTTCCCTTCATGAAGAGCCAACCCGATGCCGCCAGCCGTATGGTGGCCGAGGTAGTGACGCAGTTGCCTGTGCCCTCGCGGCTCGGCATGCTGCGTTTCGAGCGCCTGAATGAAGCCAGCTGGGCGATGCTGTTTCTCGATCCCAACTGTGAACGCCAGTTCGGCCAGCCTGCCGTCGAACTCTGCGCTTTGGTCGGCTCGCCCTACGCCAGCCTGATGGAGCCCGAAGCGCGCTATCAGTTGCACGACGCGATCCAGCAACAACTCGGCGAAAGCCCGCATTATCTGGTGCGCTACACCCTGCACACCGCCGCCGGCGCGCTGAGCATTCTTGAACTCGGCGAAGCCTACAGACAGCACAACCGCCACTTGCTGCGCGGTTACCTGCTGGCGGTCGACAACGTGTTCGACGAAGCACCGACGCTGCCGTCAGTCGACCTGGAAACCCAGAATTCACGCCTGCAAATCGCCCTTGAGCTCAATCAGCGTGCCCAGCAGGAACAACTGCAGCATCTGGAGCGGGTGCGCGCCCAGCAGGACCTGATCCTGCTGCTGGCCCGCCAGCGCTACAGCAGCCAGAACTCCCTGCAAGAAGCCGCCGAACTGATTACCCGTTGCGCCTGCGATATCTATGAAATCGACTGCGCCAGCCTGTGGAATCTCGAAGGCCAGAAACTGGTGCCGATCTCGGCGTACCACCGCGCCACCCAGGAATACATCCTGCCGGACGTGATCGACGTCAGCGGCTTCCCCGATTACATGGAAGCCCTGCACGGCAGCCGCGCCATCGACGCGCACAATGCGATGCGCGACCCGCGTACCCGGGAAATGGCCGAAGCCCTGCGCCCGCGTGACGTCAACGCCATGCTCGACGCCAGCATCCGCGTCGACGGCCAGGTGGTCGGCGTGTTGTGCCTGGAGCAGACCGGCGTCACCCGCGCCTGGCAGTCCGACGAAATCGCCTTTGCCGGTGAACTCGCCGACCAGTTCGCCCAAGTCATCAACAATCACAACCGCCGCACTGCCACCAGCGCGCTGCACCTGTTCCAGCGCGCGGTCGAGCAGAGTGCCAACGCCTTTTTGCTGGTCAACTGCGACGGCGTGGTCGAGTACGTCAACCCGAGCTTCACCGCGATCACCCAGTACACCACCGAGGAAGTCCACGGCCAGCGCCTGTCGGAGTTGCCAGCCCTGGAAAACTTAAGCGAGCTGCTGTTCGACGCGCCCTCGGCGCTGGCCAAGAGCAACAGCTGGCAGGGCGAGTTCAAGAGCCGCCGCAAGAACCTCGAACCCTACTGGGGTCAGTTGTCGATCTCCAAGGTCTATGGCGACAACCGTGAGCTGACGCATTACATTGGCATCTACGAAGACATCACCCAGACCAAACTGGCGCAGCAGCGCATCGAGCGCCTGGCCTACACCGACAACCTGACCAACCTCGGCAATCGGCCTGCATTTATCCGCAACCTGGATGAACGCTTCGCCCGAGATAGCGATACCCCGATCAGTCTGCTGCTGGTGGACATCGACAACTTCAAACGGATCAACGACAGCCTCGGCCACCAGACCGGCGACAAACTGTTGATCAGCCTGGCCCGGCGCCTGCGCAACAGCCTCAGCCCGAGCGGCAGCCTGGCGCGGTTCGCCAGTAATGAATTCGCGGTGTTGCTCGACAACACCGACCTCGAAGCCGGCCAACAGATCGCCAGCCAGCTGCTGATGACCCTCGACAAACCGATGTTCGTCGACAACCAGTTGATCAGCGTCACCGGCTCCGTGGGCCTGGCCTGCGCGCCGCTGCACGGCCGCGACCCGCAGACCCTGATGCGCAACGCCGGTCTGGCCCTGCACAAGGCCAAGGCCAACGGCAAACATCAGGTCCAGGTGTTCACCGAAGCGCTGAACGCCGAGGCCAGCTACAAACTGTTCGTCGAGAACAACCTGCGCCGCGCCCTGACCCAGAACGAACTGGATGTGTTCTACCAGCCGAAGCTGTGCCTGCGCAGCGGTCGCCTGCTCGGCATGGAAGCATTGCTGCGCTGGAACCACCCGGAGCGCGGCATGATCCGCCCGGACCAATTCATCAGCGTCGCCGAGGAAACCGGCCTGATCATTCCGATCGGCAAGTGGATCGCCCGCCAGGCCTGCCGCATGAGCAAGGCGCTGACCGCCGCCGGCATGGGCAATCTGCAAGTGGCGATCAACCTGTCGCCCAAGCAGTTCTCCGACCCGGATCTGGTGGCCTCGATCGCCAACATCCTCAAGGAAGAAGCGCTGCCGGCCAATCTGCTGGAGCTGGAACTGACCGAAGGCCTGCTGCTGGAAGCCACTGAAGACACCCACTTGCAGCTCGACCAGCTCAAGCGTCTGGGCCTGACCCTGGCCATGGACGACTTCGGCACCGGTTACTCGTCGCTCAGTTACCTGAAGAAATTCCCGATCGACATCATCAAGATCGATCGCAGCTTCATCCATGAAATCCCGGACAACCAGGACGACATGGAAATCACCTCCGCCGTGATCGCCATGGCCCACAACCTGAAACTCAAGGTCGTGGCCGAAGGCATCGAGACCGCCGAGCAGCTGGCGTTCCTGCGCCGACACCGCTGCGACGTCGGCCAGGGCTACCTGTTCGACCGGCCGATTCCGGGCGGCGAGCTGATCCAGGCGCTCAAGCGCTACCCGCGCGGCCCGCTCTGCCTGTAAACCCCAAGACAGTACCCGCACATTTTGCCTAGTGATTAACCGGGCATCATTGGGCACACTGGCGGTCAGACTTTTTACATCCCATCCTGACTGAGAGGAACGATCATGGTTCTGCGCTCGGAAATTCTGGTGAACAAAAACGTGCTACCGACAAAAGAACAAGCTCTGCCTGGCCGCGAAACCGCAATGACCCTGCCTGAAAAGCACTTCGTGTTCGAAGACACGCCGCTGCTCGGCCCGTTTTTCGAAGACGTCGATTTCGCGATCTTCGGCCTGGGCTGCTTCTGGGGGGCAGAACGCCGCTTCTGGCAGCGCGAAGGCGTGGTCAGCACCGTGGTCGGCTACGCTGGCGGTTACACGCCGAACCCGACCTACGAAGAAGTCTGCTCGGGCCTGACCGGCCACGCTGAAGTGGTGCTGGTGGTGTATGACAAGGCCAAGGTCAGCTACGAAGAGCTGCTGGCGATGTTCTGGGAACTGCACAACCCGACGCAGGGCATGCGCCAGGGCAATGACATCGGCACTCAGTACCGCTCGGTGATTTACGCGACCCATCCGGAGCAACTGGATGCGGCGCTGAAGAGCAAGGCTGTCTATCAGGCTGAGCTGTCGAAGGCGGGTCTGGGTGAAATCAGTACCGAAATCGAACAGGCACCGACCGTTTACTTCGCCGAGACTTATCACCAGCAGTATCTGGCGAAAAATCCGGAAGGCTACTGCGGGATTGGCGGCACTGGCGTTTGCATGCCACCAAGCCTGGCGGGTAACTGACCGCGTCGTCTGACCGCGACCACTGATCGTTCCCACGCTCCGCGTGGGAATGCAGCCCGGGACGCAGAGCGTCCCAACAGCGGACGCAGAGCGTCCATTGAGGCATTCCCACGCTGACGGTTCGACGCCTCGACGTGGGAACGATCATTGACGGTTGATCAGCTCTCGGCGATCAACCAATCCATCTGCCACCCACCCTGGGTCTGCCCAAGTTTCTTGGACAGCCACGGCAGCAGCTCACGCAATTCTTCCTCCAGCCCCCACGGCGGATTGGCAATCGCCAGGCCAGAGCCGTTCAGGCTGTTCGGCGTGTCCAGCGGATGCACCAGCAGCTCGACCCGCAGCAACTTCGGCGCACCGGTGCCGGCCAGATCCTGATAGAAACGACGCAGCGCACGCTGATCCTTCACCGGATACCATATCGCCGCCACGGTCTGACGCATCCGGCCGATGGCCTCTTTCATCGACGCCGCACAGCGCTGCATTTCATCGAGCTGTTCGAACGGCGGATCAATCAGCATCACCGCGCGTTTCTCCTGCACCGGCAACATCGCACGGGCCACATGCCAGCCCTCGCCCAGATGCACTTTCACCCGACGATCACCGGCCATGTTGTCCTTGAGCAGGACGCCGTCTTCGGGGTGCTTTTCGTTGAGCATCACCCGATCCTGCGGCCGGGTCAGACGCCGCGCCAGCTCCGGCGAGCCCGGGTAATAGCGCAACTGGCCATCCGGGTTCATCTCGTGCAGCACTTTCATGTAGTCCGCGGTCAGCGCGGGCAGATCCGGCTGATCCCACAAGCGCGCGATGCCTTCCAGGTACTCGCCGGTACGGTTGGCCTGATCGCCCTGCAGGTCATACAGACCGATGCCGGCGTGGCTGTCGAGATAGGCAAACGGCTGCTCCTTGCGCGACATCAGGGCGATGAGGCGGGTCAAGGTCAGGTGTTTGAACACATCGGCGTGATTGCCGGCATGGAAGGCGTGACGATAATTCATGGCTGCTCCTGCGAGGGCCGTGAAGTTTACCTTTTACCGGGCGGCAAGTCAGGGGTTGGGGGCTGAGTGGGTGGTCTTGCTGTCGGGTACATCCGTGAGAGCCCCCTGAGATAGATGGGATCTAAGGCAAAAGCAACATCAAGAAACAACTCGCCATAGATACTCTTCATCTCTTGAACAAAGGGAATGCGAAGATCGGTCGCACTTAAAACCTGTAAAGAGGGACATTTACATGGGAAGAAAGGTGATCGGAATCGGCGCTCCGACCTCAACCGGTGGCGCAGTGCTGGAAGGGAACGCCGGAATCAACATTGATTACGCCGTAAGCACATCCTCCATCGGCCACATGGCCAGCTGTCCGGCATGCAGTGCAGGCAAAGGCCCTATTGTGGCAGTCGGCCCTCGAACAGTTACATTACCCGCCGGACCGGTCGCACTCGAAGGTGATTACATCGCCTGCGGCTGTCCACCAAAATCCAACACGCTCTTGTTCGGTCAATCGTCTGTTTATGGTGGCGGTGAACATAGTGCTGCGAGCTTCTCTGCGATAAGCAGCCTTATTCCAAAGCCCAAAACCATACAACGAATAACCTTCTCGTACGGGGAAAGCCAAACTCCCGTGGACTCTGTGTCGCGTTTCTATACCGACCTCAATATTCACGTAAAAACATCCGGCTATTCACCCGGTGAAACGGTAACTGTCACGATCAGTGGCGCGACAGAAAAGACGTTGTCGGGCACTGTCGGAGCGAAAGGAATCGCGATCATCCCGAATGCTTTTCAAGGGGAAGCATTTGATATGGAAGGAGAGATCTAATGGCCCAGGTCAATATCAGTTCAGGCGGCGTGAGCTCCAACATCGTCGTCAAAAGGCCAAAATTCAGCACGCTGTGGACTGCCTACGCAGAGGTCGGCCTTAAAAGCTCAATAGATGTTTATGCGCTTGTCGGGGGCAATGTCGAGGCTGCCAGAGCAGAAAAACCGGACGCCTATGCAAACGCCTGTGCTTTGAGGATAAGCAGAGGATTCAACTACGGCGGTTACAAAATCCCGAAAGGAACGATCATTCCCAGCAAATCCATCTATCGTCTGGCCGGCGCTGATCAGCTCCCCTACATCATGAAAGTCGCGGACTTTCTGGCTTTCCTGAAACACAATTGGGGGGCTCCCGATCACGAGTTGACGCTGAGCAACGCAGACTTCATCAATGGCAAGAAGGGCGTCATTATCATGGAGATCACGGGATGGAGCGATGCGACGGGCCATGCGACTTTATGGAATGGTAGCGCCACTGGAGACAACAGCGACTACCATCGTCCCGATAGCCATACCTATGACCGGCCAGACGTAAAGCTGGAAAAAATCAACTTCTGGGAGTTAAAGGGATGAAATTCCAGCTACTCGTCGCAATAGGCATTCTGGGTATTTCCGGAAGCGCCCTTTCAGGTGAGGCTGCAGTAAACAGTGCAAGAGTCTCACTGAAGAATTACGGTCTCGCCAACTGCATATCGAATCAATTCAAGTCTGAGTCCGACATAAAATCGGATCTTGGACTCGCTATTGGCGCCTACTCGGCCATGGGTAAGGGGCAACACGTGATACTGCAGAATGAAGATACGCTGGAGGTCACGCATGATCCGTATGCTGAGACTGAGAAATACATGGCAGGTGCATACCTCAAAACGTCCTCAACCAGTAAACAGACTGGTAAAAACATAGTGTTCTATTCTTGTCTGGAAATTTATAACTCCCCAGAGTTTGACGCTTTCATCAAGTCGCAGGATCAGTATCTGCAAAACTGAAATCTTCTCGCCTGACTAAATGATCCTTTCAAACCGATGCTGGAAGAATCTCTGGAAAGGGCTGAGAGTGAGGTCTTGCTAATGATCGTTCCCACGCTCCGCGTGGGAATACCTACAGGGACGCTCCGCGTTCCAGGCGTCCACCGCAGTTGTGGCTGATACCCCATGTGACGCTGAGCGTCACGGGCTGCATTCCCACGCAGAGCGTGGGAACGATCGAGTCAGGACGGTATGGCGTGTAGGCGCTTGCCAATCACATCCAAGACATCACAGCCGTCACGCAGCGGAATCACGCAGAGCTGGGCGAAGTCGCTGAGGATGACCGAGTCGCACTCGACCGAACCGCGCATGCACATGTTTTCCAGGACCTGGATCACGGCGCGGATGCGGTAGTTGGCGGCGTCCATCAGGATGTCGAGTGGGGCATGGGTGTCGATGAACAACGTGGGCATATCGTTGCAGTTGCTGGTCAGCGCCATGAGGCGGTTGTTGGGGTGAGGGATGAATGGTTCGTAGGGTGGATCTGGATGAAGCGTGCTCATTGTTTAATCCTCTGGCAGTGAAAGAGGCGCACACCATTTCCCTCCTACAGGATTGGGTGGCAGCCATGCGCGGGGTAGGAGGACTGAGACCAGAGCACTCAGCCACGCCGAAGCGTGCCCGCGCATAACCGCCGCAAAGGATCTTACGGTCGCGTGAAAACTGCCGCAAATCTGGCAACGACGCTTATGCACTGCTCTGAAATCAGGGCTCCTACGCCCTGTCTCCACACTTGCGGAGACAGCCAAAGACTATCCCCGCACCACCGCGCCCACCAGTTCACGCAAACCGCCGCAACTCGCAGGAAACGTCCGAAGCCTTTGCCCGGAAATTTCACTCTGACTCGTCCCGCAAGTAGTCCAGCAACGCCGAAGCCGACGATTCGTCCGACGCTGAAACCGCAAAAAACCTGACAACCTTGCACCGCAAGACATCGGCGGGAAATGCCTCGAACAACGCCGGCTGCTCCTCGCTCAACCACTGCAAGGCGTTGTTGATCCGGGCATCACCGCCGAACTGCGCCAGCAGCTTTTCCGGCACCGACCACCAAGGAAATTCCCGATTCGAGACCCGCGCCCTTCCCCCGATCTCGACGGCCTGACCGTTGATCAAGCCTCGCGTGAGGACCGGCAGCAATTGACCGGCATCCACCTCGGGCGACTCAAGGATCGGCAACAAAAACCGCCCATCCCAAAACCGGAAGAACACCGCTTTCCCGTCCGGCATCAGCACCTGGGTCAAACTGCGAAAGTGCTCGACCACCGCCTCAAGCCCCGCCGAAGAAACCGCCAGCCAACCCCAGTCGCGAGACTCCGTGGTCGCCACCCAATCCAGAAACTCACTGTCCGCGTCGACGATTCCCACGTAGGGCATCACCGCATCCCACTCGGCATAGATCGTTTCCGCCCAGACCGGACTCGGCAACTGCGCACTCAGAGGCCAAACCTTCAGCGGATCCACCGCACTGGCGCTACTGAAAATCGCGAACACCTGCTCCGACGGCTTCAGCGGCACATCCTTCAACCATTGTTCAGGCTGCACAGACACCGTCCTTGCAGCGCTCGCATTCTTCGCAGAACGGTGCGTCTCCTTTAAGGCTCATGATTTGCGCGGCAGTCAGAATCGCAGCCGGTGCAGCCACCAGTTTCTCCGGCAACCCCGGCACGGTCGGCGCCGCGCTCATCGCCGCCATCGGCGCGCCACCCACCACAATCGGCACGCTGCTGAAGATCCCGCCGGGGCCAATGTTGATCCACTGCCCGCCCGCCTGAATCGTCGCGCTCGCCCCGCCGTCGATCACCACTTGCTGGCCGGCGCTGACGTGGAATTGAGCACTGGCGTTGATCGCCTGATTGCTTACGCGGATGTGCCGGTCGCCGGTCACCGTAAGGTGGTCGTCCTGCTTCACTTCGGTCTGACGCTGACCGTGGGTGATGTGCTGCTCATCGGCCTTCAGCTCATGCTTGGCGAGGCCCGTGACAACGACGCTGCGCTGGTTGTCGACCTGAACTTGCTGATCATTCAACACATGCTGCGTCCAGTTTCGCTGGGCCCGCAGGTAGATTTCCTCGGCGCCTTTGCGATCTTCGATCCGCAATTCGTTGTAGCCCCCACCGCCGGGACTACTCTGGCTGCGGAAAATACTGCGGGTCTTGTCGGCCGGCAGGTCCAGCGGCACCGGCGTCGCCGCGTTCGGCAGGCACCCCATGACCAGAGGTTTGTCGGCATCCGAATCGATAAACCCCACCAGCACTTCCATGCCGACCCGTGGAATCAGCACGCTGCCATAACGATCATGAGCCCAACCGCTGGCGACCCGCAGCCAGCAACTGGAATGCTCGTTGAGTTCGCCGTCGCGATCCCAGGCCAGTTGCACCTTGACCCGGCCGTACTCGTCGCAATGGATTTCACTGTCTTGCGGGCCGGTAACCACGGCCGGTTGATAACCGAGCATCCGTGGTTTTTCCGGGCCCATCGGCGGGCGGAAGAACACGTCCCACGGCGTGGCGAGAAAGGTATTACGGTAACCCCGGAATTCGTCGCCATCGCTGGTCACCGATTCCTCCAGCACTTGCGGCTGTCGGCCATGGTGCTCGATAGACGTAAGCAGCCAGAGGTCATTCAAATCCTGGCGCGGATGCTCAGCCAGTTGCAGGAAATGTCCGCTGACCAAAGCAGATTGATCGCTGCGCCCCTCGGCCTGACGGTAGTCGGCGACATGCCGTTCAAGCGTGCGCTGGGCCAGTTGCTTGCCGGTTTCGCGCTCGGTGAACTGGCCGGGAAAGTGGTAATCCTCCAGCACCGGGCGCTGTTCGCTTTCGGCGCGACTTTGCAGCGCCAGCCGGGGTTTGCTGAAGTCGTAATCACGTCGGGTGACCACGCTGGTGCGGGTTTCCACCCGAACGGTGAAGCGCTTGATCGCCGGTGCCGCCGCAGCCATGCCGCTGCCCGGCAGGTACAGCGTCGGCTCGGCCAGACGCGGGAACACCGTTTGATCGTCACCGAACACCAACAGATGCCCGTCCGGGCTGTGCTGAAAGTGGAAGTGAATGCCGACTTCGGCACACAGCCGCTGGATGAACGCCAGATCGCTCTCGGCGTACTGCACGCAGTATTCACGCGGCGGGTAATCGCTGCCGAGGCGAAATTCGAAGGCGTCGCGCAGGATCGCGTGATCCTTGAGGATCTGCGTCACGATCTGCGGAACGCTTTGGTGCTGGAAAATTCGCTGGTTGATCCGATGACCCAGATAGGCCAGACGCGGAACGAGGCTGACGTGATAGCGAGTCAGACGCTTGCCGGAATCCCCCTGCCCGACCCGATAGATCTGACCGTGGATACCGGAACCGTCTTCATCAAAACTCAGAAACGCCTGACAGTGCAGCAGGCTTTCCAGATCCAGATCCGGCCGTTCACTGACCAGTTCCAGGTCAAAGCGAAAGGGTTGGCTGATGGCTTCCTTGCCCGTGAACTCAAGGACTTTGAGGTCAAACTGGGCGCCTTCGACGGTCAACGTGAAACGCGGTTGATTGGCAGGCGCGAACATCCGATGTCTCTCTGCAGATTGAGGGCGGGCGATTCTGCATGAGGGGCAAGGGGTGCAGGATGGGTGACTGAAAAATCAGATTTCCCCTACTTGAAACTACGATCTCCCCTTCAAAAATCGGCGCATTCGACTACAGACTTTTCCTTCAGAAAAATCGCAGGCAATAAAAAACGGCCCGCTTCCGGGTAGGAAACGGGCCGTTTTCTTGTGAGCCTCAGCTCATTTCCATCACTTGTTCAGACGGAAATCTTTCTCGGCTGCTTCGAAGCGCTGAACCATGCCGGCGCTCGGCTGGCCCATCAGGCTGACAAAGTAGATTGCCAGGCTGGCGAAGATGAAGCCCGGGATGATTTCGTACAGACCCAGCAGCTCGAAGTGCTTCCACACGATCACGGTGATCGCGCCGACCAGGATGCCGGCCAGTGCGCCGTCACGGGTCATCTTCTTCCAGATCACCGAAATCAGCACGACCGGACCGAAGGCTGCACCGAAACCGGCCCAGGCGTAGGACACCAGACCCAGCACGCGGTTGTCCGGGTTGGCGGCCATCGCGATAGCGATCAGTGCAACCAGCAACACCATGGCGCGACCGACCCATACCAGCTCGACTTGCGAAGCGGATTTACGCAGGAAAGTCTTGTAGAAGTCTTCGGTCAGGGCGCTCGAGCACACCAGTAACTGGCAGCTCAGGGTGCTCATAACAGCAGCCAGAATGGCCGACAGCAGCACACCGGCGATCCACGGGTTGAACAGCAGCTTGGCCAGTTCGATGAACACACGCTCGTGGTTCTCGGTCACTGGACCCGCGACTTCCGGGTGCGCCGAGAAGTAAGCGATACCGAAGAAGCCCACGGCCACGGTGCCGCCCAGGCACAGGATCATCCAGGTCATGGAGATGCGACGGGCGTTGGCGATGGATTTCACCGAGTCAGCGGCCATGAAGCGCGCCAGGATGTGCGGCTGGCCGAAGTAGCCCAGGCCCCAGCCCATCAACGAGATGATGCCGATGAAGGTGGTGTTTTTCAGCATGTCGAAGTTGCTTGGATCTTGCGCTTCGATGGCCAGGAACGTGGTATCGACGCCGCCGGTGGCCAGCAGCACGATGATCGGCGTCAGCAGCAGGGCGAAGATCATCAGGGTGGCTTGCACAGTGTCGGTCCAGCTGACCGCGAGGAAACCGCCGACGAAGGTGTAGGCAATTGTCGCAGCAGCACCGGCCCACAGCGCTGTCTCGTAGGACATGCCGAAGGTGCTTTCGAACAGACGGGCACCGGCAACGATGCCGGAAGCGCAGTAGATGGTGAAGAACACCAGAATCACGACTGCCGAAATGATGCGCAGCAGGCCGCTTTTGTCTTCAAAACGGCTGGCGAAGTAGTCCGGCAGGGTCAGCGCATCGCCGTTGTGCTCGGTTTGAACACGCAGACGACCGGCGACGAACAGCCAGTTCAGGTAGGCACCGACGATCAGGCCGATGGCGATCCAGCTTTCGGACAGGCCGGACATGTAGATGGCGCCCGGCAGGCCCATCAGCAACCAGCCGCTCATGTCGGAAGCGCCGGCGGACAATGCGGTCACCACGCTGCCCAGGCTGCGGCCGCCCAGAATATAGTCGGAAAGGTTGTTGGTGGAGCGATAGGCCATGAAGCCGATCAGCACCATTGCTGCGATGTAGATCACGAACGTGATCAGGGTTGGATTGCTTGCGCTCATTACGTACGTGCCCTGGCTTTGTTTTTATGTAGCGGCGGCGGTTGCACCGTTTGCAGACTGAGGTCTGACAGACGATTCGCACGGCCGCGCATTTATGACCAATGTTTCCCCAGGAAAGCCATTGGCCGGTACACCGGGTTTTCCCCGGTTGCACCTTGGGCGCGAATCCTATTCAACAAACTAAAACAGGTGCAACCAGTTTCTTGAGAATTAGTTGCACCTAATCGGAATTATCCCGAAAAGGCGGTTTTTTGCTCCCTTTTAGCGCAGTCAGGGGCCTTTGCTAGAAGCAAAAGCACCAAGCAGGAGCGGCACTTTCGTACCAGAAATTATTTCCTGACGAGCTGCAGAATATTCCGACAAAAAAGGGTTGCACCCGGTTGCACCTGTTTCGGCTCGCGGCTAATCTTGCCGCCAGCTGTTGTCGCGCAACTGCGGCACCTATGAGGATAAAAATATGGCTACCACCACCCTTGGGGTCAAACTTGACGACCCGACCCGCGAGCGCCTGAAGGCCGCCGCGACCTCGATTGATCGCACACCGCACTGGCTGATCAAGCAGGCAATTTTCAATTACCTGGAAAAACTCGAGGGTGGTGCAACCCTGACCGAGCTGAACGGTTTGACCGCCAAGGACGCCGACGACGCGGGCGAAGTCCACACCGATCACGCTCACCAATGCTTCCTTGAATTCGCCGAAAGCATCCTGCCGCAATCGGTTCTGCGCGCCTCGATCACCGCTGCTTACCGTCGCCCTGAGCCGGAAGTCGTGCCGATGCTGATCGAGCAGGCTCGCCTGCCGGCGCCGATGGCCGAAGCCACCAACAAACTCGCCGCAACCATCGCGGAAAAACTGCGTAACCAGAAGAGTGCCGGCGGTCGTGCAGGCATTGTTCAGGGCCTGCTGCAGGAATTTTCCCTGTCGTCCCAGGAAGGCGTGGCACTGATGTGCCTGGCCGAAGCGCTGCTGCGTATCCCGGACAAGGGCACTCGCGATGCGCTGATCCGCGACAAGATCAGCACCGGCAACTGGCAGCCGCACCTGGGCAACAGCCCGTCGCTGTTCGTCAACGCCGCGACCTGGGGCCTGCTGCTGACCGGCAAACTGGTCTCCACCCACAACGAAGCCGGCCTGACTTCGTCCCTGAGCCGCATCATCGGCAAGAGTGGCGAGCCGATGATCCGCAAGGGCGTCGACATGGCCATGCGCTTGATGGGCGAGCAGTTCGTGACCGGCGAAACCATCGCCGAAGCCCTGGCCAACGCGAGCAAGTTCGAAGCCAAGGGCTTCCGTTATTCCTACGACATGCTCGGTGAAGCGGCGCTGACCGAACACGACGCCCAGAAGTACCTGGCCTCGTACGAACAAGCCATCCATTCGATCGGCAAAGCGTCCCACGGCCGTGGGATTTATGAAGGCCCGGGCATCTCGATCAAACTGTCGGCCCTGCACCCGCGTTATAGTCGCGCCCAGTACGAGCGCGTGATGGATGAGCTGTACCCGCGTCTGCTGTCGCTGACCCTGCTGGCCAAGCAATACGACATCGGCCTGAACATCGACGCCGAAGAAGCCGACCGCCTGGAGCTGTCGCTGGATCTGCTCGAGCGCCTGTGCTTCGAACCGCAACTGACTGGCTGGAACGGCATCGGTTTCGTGATCCAGGCTTACCAGAAGCGTTGCCCGTACGTGATCGACTACGTGATCGACCTGGCTCGCCGCAGCCGTCATCGCCTGATGATCCGCCTGGTGAAAGGCGCGTACTGGGACAGCGAAATCAAGCGCGCCCAGGTCGAAGGCCTGGAAGGCTATCCGGTCTACACCCGCAAGGTGTACACCGACGTTTCCTACATCGCCTGCGCCCGCAAACTGCTGTCGGTACCGGAAGTCATCTACCCGCAGTTCGCCACGCACAACGCCCACACCCTGTCGGCGATTTATCACATTGCCGGTCAGAACTATTACCCGGGCCAGTACGAATTCCAGTGCCTGCACGGCATGGGCGAACCTTTGTACGAGCAGGTTGTAGGCAAAGTTTCCGAAGGCAAGCTGAACCGTCCGTGCCGCGTGTACGCTCCGGTCGGCACTCACGAAACCCTGCTGGCGTACCTCGTACGTCGTCTGCTGGAAAACGGCGCTAACACTTCGTTCGTCAACCGCATCGCCGACCAGTCGATTTCGATCCAGGAACTGGTGGCTGATCCAGTTGCGCAGATCGAGCAGATGGCGACCGTGGAAGGTGGTTTCGGCCTGCCGCACCCGCGCATTCCGCTGCCGCGTGATCTGTATGGATCCGAGCGCGCCAACTCCAGCGGCATCGACATGGCCAACGAACATCGTCTGGCCTCGCTGTCCTGCGCCCTGCTGGCCACCGCGCACAACAACTGGAAAGCCGCGCCGATACTCGGTTGCGCCTCCAGCAACGAAGCGCCGGCACCGGTGCTGAACCCGTCCGATCTGCGTGACGTGGTCGGCCACGTGCAGGAAGCCACCGTCGAAGACGTCGACAACGCCATTCAATGCGCCCTGAACGCCGCTCCGATCTGGCAGGCCACCCCGCCGGCCGAACGTGCCGCGATTCTGGAACGTGCCGCTGATTTGATGGAAGGCGAGATCCAGCCGCTGATGGGCCTGCTGGCCCGCGAGGCCGGCAAGACTTTCGCCAACGCCATCGCCGAAGTCCGCGAAGCCGTCGACTTCCTGCGTTATTACGCAGTGCAGGCACGCAACGATTTCAGCAACGACGCCCACCGCCCACTGGGCCCGGTGGTCTGCATCAGCCCGTGGAACTTCCCGCTGGCGATCTTCAGCGGTCAAGTCGCCGCCGCACTGGCCGCCGGTAACCCGGTGCTGGCCAAACCGGCCGAACAGACTCCGCTGGTCGCCGCACAAGCCGTGCGCCTGATGCTCGAAGCCGGAATTCCGGAAGGCGTGCTGCAACTGCTGCCGGGTCGCGGTGAAACCGTCGGCGCCGGCCTGGTGGGCGATGAGCGCGTCAAAGGCGTGATGTTCACCGGCTCCACTGAAGTCGCGCGTCTGCTGCAACGCAACATCGCCGGTCGCCTCGACAACCAGGGCCGCCCGATTCCGCTGATCGCCGAAACCGGCGGCCAGAACGCGATGATCGTCGACTCTTCGGCACTGACCGAACAGGTGGTGATCGACGTGGTGTCGTCGGCCTTCGACAGCGCCGGCCAGCGCTGCTCGGCCCTGCGCGTCCTGTGCTTGCAGGAGGATTCCGCAGATCGCGTCATCGAAATGCTCAAAGGTGCGATGGCTGAAAGCCGTCTCGGCAACCCGGAGCGCCTGTCCGTGGACATCGGCCCGGTGATCGACGCCGAAGCCAAGGCCGGTATCGAGAAGCACATCCAGGGCATGCGCGACAAAGGTCGCAACGTGTACCAGGTGGCCATCGCCGATACCGAGGAAGTCAAACGCGGCACCTTCGTCATGCCGACCCTGATCGAACTGGAAAGCTTCGACGAGCTGCAACGCGAGATCTTCGGCCCGGTGCTGCACGTGGTGCGCTACAAGCGTAAAGAGATCGACCAGTTGATCGCCCAGATCAACGCCTCCGGTTACGGCCTGACCCTCGGCGTGCACACCCGCATCGACGAGACCATCGCCAAGGTGATCGACAACGTCAACGCCGGTAACGTCTACGTCAACCGCAACATCGTGGGTGCCGTGGTCGGCGTCCAGCCGTTCGGTGGCGAAGGCCTGTCGGGTACCGGTCCGAAGGCCGGTGGCCCGCTGTACCTGTACCGTCTGCTGTCGACGCGTCCTACCGATGCCATCGAACAGTCCTTCGCTCGCGGTGATGCTGCCGTGGCACCGGACGTTCGTCTGCGCGACGCCATGAGCAAACCGCTGACCGCCCTGAAAGCCTGGGCCGACAGCAACAAGTTCGCCGACCTGAGCACTTTGTGCGTGCAGTACGCGGCCCAGTCGCAAAGCGGTATCACCCGCGTGCTGGCCGGCCCGACCGGCGAGAAGAACAGCTACGCGATCCTGCCGCGCGAGCACGTGCTGTGCCTGGCGGACATCGAAGGTGATCTGCTGACCCAGCTCGCGGCGGTATTGGCGGTGGGCGGTTCGGCGGTCTGGCCGGAATCCGACACCAGCAAGGCATTGTTCGCACGCCTGCCGAAGGAGATTCAGGCGCGGATCAAGCTGGTTTCCGACTGGAACAAGGATGACGTGGTGTTCGATGCGGTTCTGCATCACGGCCATTCCGACCAGTTGCGTGCGGTCTGCCAGCAGATCGCCAAGCGTGCCGGCGCCATCGTTGGAGTTCAGGGCCTGTCCCAGGGCGAGACCAACATTGCGCTGGAGCGCTTGGTGATCGAGCGCGCGCTGAGCGTCAACACTGCGGCAGCGGGCGGTAACGCCAGCCTGATGACCATCGGCTAAACCCCGCGCGATCGTTCCCACGCTCCGCGTGGGAATGCAGCCCGGGACGCTCCGCGTCCCATCGGTGCCAGACTTGAAGTTGGCAGCGCGGCTGGAACGCGGAGCGTCCCTTGAGGCATTCCCACGCAGAGCGTGGGAACGATCAGCACAGGAACATAGAAATGGGCGCCCTCACCGGCGCCCATTTTTTTGGCCTCTCCATCACCGTTATCAATCTTCCTGTTCAGCCTTTATTCGCACGCCTAGACTCGGCCCATTCCAAAAAAAGGTAGGCCGCCATGTCCGAGACGCTGCTCAGTTCCCGCAATCTGGCTTTCGAGCTGTACGAAGTCCTCGATGCCGAGGGCCTGACCCGGCGCGAGCGGTTTGCCGAGCACAACCGCGAAACCTTCGATGCTGCCATTGGCACGGCGCGCAACATCGCCGAAAAGTACTTCGCACCGCACAACCGCAAGGGCGACGAGAACGAGCCGCGCTACGAGAACGGTCAGGCGATTCTGATTCCCGAAGTGAAACCGGCGGTGGATGCCTTCCTCGAAGCCGGATTCCTCAACGCGGCGCGCAGTTTCGACGCCGGCGGCATGCAACTTCCTACACTGTTGTCCCAGGCCTGCTTCGCCCACTTCCAGTCAGCCAACGCGGCGTCGACCTCATACCCGTTCCTGACCATGGGCGCCGCCAACCTGATCGAAAGTTTCGGCACCGAAGAGCAGAAGCAGCGCTTCCTGCAACCGATGATCGACGGCCGCTTCTTCGGCACCATGGCCCTGACCGAACCCCATGCCGGCTCGTCACTGTCGGATATTCGTACACGCGCAGAGCCTGCGTCCGACGGCACTTACCGCCTCAAGGGCAACAAGATTTTCATTTCCGGCGGCGATCACCCGCTCTCGGAAAACATCGTGCACATGGTGCTGGCCAAGCTGCCGGACGCTCCGGCCGGGGTGAAGGGGATTTCGCTGTTTATCGTGCCGAAGTTTCTGGTCAACGATGACGGCAGTCTGGGCAAGCGCAACGACGTGTTGCTGGCCGGGCTGTTCCACAAGATGGGCTGGCGCGGCACGACGTCCACGGCGCTGAACTTCGGCGATAACGGCGAGTGCGTCGGCTATCTGGTAGGCAAGCCGCATCACGGCTTGAGCTATATGTTCCAGATGATGAACGAGGCGCGGATCGGCGTCGGCATGGGCGCGGTGATGCTTGGTTATGCCGGTTATCTGTACTCGCTGGAATACGCTCGCGAACGTCCGCAGGGCCGGGTGCCGGACAGCAAGGACCCGACGACGGCGCCGGTGGCGATCATTCAGCACGCCGATGTCAGACGCATGCTGCTGACGCAGAAATCCTACGTCGAAGGTGCTTTCGATCTCGGTCTGTATGCGGCACGGCTGTTCGATGACACCACCACGCTGGAAACCGAGGCCGAACGCAAACAAGCGCATGAACTGCTGGATTTGCTGACGCCGATCGTCAAATCCTGGCCGTCGGAGTTCTGCCTGAAAGCCAACGAACTGGCGATCCAGATTCTCGGTGGCCACGGCTACACCCGCGAATACCCGGTGGAGCAGTATTACCGCGACAACCGTCTGAACCCGATCCACGAAGGCACCCACGGCATTCAGTCGCTGGACTTACTCGGGCGCAAACTGGCGCAGAACGGTGGCGCCGGGCTCAAGCAACTGATTCGCCTGATTGCCGACACCGCCGAGCGCGCGGTGGCGTACGAATCGTTGACTGAATTGCGTGAGCCGCTGGAGAAACTGGTGGCGCGCTTACAGACGGTGACCATCGGTCTGCTGACGGATCTGGCTCAGGGCAAGGTCAACAGCAGCCTGGCGAACTCGGCGTTGTACCTGAAGGTGTTCGGGCACGCGGTGATTGGCTGGCGCTGGCTGGAGCAGGCGATTCGAGCCGAGGAAGGGTTGGCCAAGGGGAATGCGGCGGATGCCGACTTCTATAAGGGCAAGTTGCAGGCGGCGCGGTATTTTCTGACGTGGGAAGTGCCGGGGTGCCAACATGAGCTGACGTTGCTGGAGGCGCGGGATGATACGTGTCTGGCAATGCAGGATGCGTGGTTCTGATCCCACGGTGATCGTTCCCACGCTCCGCGTGGGAATGCCTCCTGTGACGCTCTGCGTCACGATCTTGAGAGGACGCGGAGCGTCCGGGGCTGCATTCCCACGCAGAGCGTGGGAACGATCAATCAAGATAGTTTGAACCCACCCATCTGCCGCGCCAGATCATCCGCCAACCGCTGCAACATCTGACAATCCTCACGACAAGCCCGAACCTCCCCCGCCGTCGCCCGGGCCAGATCGGAAATCCCCTGCACGTTGCGGTTGATCTCCTCGGTCACCGCCGACTGTTCCTCAGTCGCCGTCGCCACCTGGTGGTTCATGTCACTGATGCGCTCGACCTGCCCGGTAATCGCAGTCAAAGAAGCCCCGGTACGCTGACTCGATTCAACACCAGTCCCCGTCGCGGCCTGCCCGGTGCGCATCGATGAAACCGCATTCTCCGCCCCCTGCTTGAGGCTGCCGATCATCTGCTGGATCTCGTCGGTAGACGCCTGAGTCCGTCGCGCCAATGTCCGCACTTCATCCGCCACCACCGCAAAACCACGCCCCATGTCCCCGGCCCGCGCCGCTTCGATCGCCGCGTTCAACGCCAAAAGGTTGGTCTGCTCGGACACCCCGCGAATCACCGCCAGCACCTGATCGATCGACGCCACCTGATGCGCTAGCTCACCCACCGCGCCCGCCGCGACGCCGATTTCATCGGACATGCTTTCTATATGGCGAATCGAGCCCCCGACCACTTCCCGCGCCTGCATCGCTTCATCACGAGCGGTTTGTGAGGCGAGCGCGGCATTGCCGGCGTTCTGGGCGATTTCCTGCACGGTCAGGCCCATTTCGTGGACGGCGGTGGCGACCATGTCGGTCATTTCCTGCTGACGACCTGAGCGCTCGGCGGTGTTATCCACAACCCGGGCCACCTGGCCGACGGCAACACGCAGACGCTCGCTGGTGGTCAGCACTTCGCCGATCATTCCGCGCTGGCTATCAAGGAAACGGTTGAAGCCCCGAGCGAGGTCGCCCAACTCATCCGCGCGGCTGGAATCTAACCGATGGGTCAAATCTCCACCACCGCTACCGATTGCTACCAGCGCAGCTGTTACCTGACGAATCGGTCGCACCAATCCCTGAGCCAGCCAGATCACCAGCGCCAGGCAAACCAGTGCCACCGCCAGACCGATGCCGCTGCTCATCCACATCGCCCGGCGGGCTTCGGCGTAGATCTGCGACTGTGGCACTTCGGCCACCAGGGTCCAGCCGAGGTCGCGCAAAGGCAGGCTGAAGGCGAGGAAGTCTTCGCCATCGCGCTGGAAGCTGCTGTTGGTTGCCACTTTATGGCCCATGACCGCTTGTGCTGCCGAGCCACCGATCTGCTCGCTCAAGGTGCGCTTGCCGCTGAACTGCGCCTCGGGATGGACCTGGATCAAACCGTCGGAACGCACGAGATAGACCTTCCCGCGCTCGCCGAAGCTGAAGTTGTGGATCAGCTCCGACAGCTCTTTCATGCTCAACCCGAGCCCCGCGACACCGACCACTTTGCCGGCCTGCTCGACCTTCAAATCGATGAACAGCGCCAGCTCTCCGGTCGCCCCGTCGTTGTCGATGTTCAGGGTTCGCGGCTGGTTGCTGTCGAGGAAAGAGTAAAACCACGCATCGGCCGGTTTGGATCGGCTGAGGGTGCGATCCAGGCCTTTTTCGGTGATGTAATGATTGGATTCGGTGCCGATGATCAGCGCGGTAAACGCCTTGTGTTCGGCGCGGATGCCTTCCAGATACTGCGCAAAGCCCGCCGTTTTGGCGGAGTCTTCACCATTGGCCAGCCAGTCGCGGACCATCGTGTTACTGGCGATGTCCTTGGCGGCGGTGAGGGGTTGAACGAGGATTCGTTCGATGTCGTTGCGCGTCGCTTCGATGCTCGACGGCAGCGCCTGTTCGACCAGATAGCTCTGGGCGAGGCGGTTGACCACCAGGGTATAAATGCCAACCACGATCAGAATGCTGACCAGCAGGGCGGTGCCCATACCGAGGATCAGCTGCCATTGAATACTGCGACGCCAGAACTGCATGGAGCACCCCCAAAGAATAAGAGGCTGAAACACTGCAACAGCCGTGCCGATTGTATACAACGCAATCGACAATCTTATTCTTTGGTTGTGCGCAACCCCATCAACCCTGATTGATGGTCTTGGCGATGGTCTCGACCGTGGCGCTGACTTGCTCTTGGTAACGCTCGAGTTCTTCCTGATGCTGTTTCTTCATTTCAATCTGCTGCGAGCACAGATTCATCGCCGCGAGCACCAGCAGGCGGTCGCCGATCAGCGTCGGGTATTTGCGCTTGGTGTCGGCCAGTGCGGCCTTGAGCATCAATGCGGCGTCCAGCAGGGTCTGTTCTTCCCCGGCCGGTGCCTTGATCGAATAGTCCTCCCCCATGATGGAGATGACTTTTACCCCTGCTGTGCCGTGGTTCATGCGCTGACAGGGCCTGCGTTGACGCGATCAACCAGGGCCTGGATGCGCGCGGCGGTGGCGCCGTGCTTTTCTTCCTGTTCCATCAGGCTCAGTTGCAGGCTTTCGTTTTCATCCTTGGCCTGGGCCAGTTCCGTGGACAGGGTCTGGTTGGTTTCCGACAGGGTCTGGTTCTGTTGCACCAGGTCGCTGACAAGCTGTTCCAATTGGCTGAGGGATGCTTCCAACATTTTGATCTTCCAGGGCTTTTTCAAAGGGCGCGTACGATAAAGAAAAGTCGTCGTTGACGCCAGGGTTAAACCGGCGCAAGGCCTTGATTTTCCTGGCGGCTCGACCGTTCTTGCGAGTCTTAGAGACTGTCATCTGCCAATCTGGTTCCTGCACTTCGTCGCTTGCGTGCGGATGCGACAAATACGCACATGGACTAAAGAGTTCATTCGCCTGACCGATAAGTCACCCAACAGCAGTCTCAGCCCGCACGGATGCGGCCCTTCCCTGGTATCCGCCTCCATGTCCCTTCGTAATATGAACATCGCCCCCCGGGCGTTCACCGGCTTCGCCTTGATCGGCGGCCTGATGCTGATTCTCGGCGTGTTCGCCCTGAATCAGATGAGCAAGATCCGCGCAGCAGGCGAAGACATCGCCACGGCCAGCGTGCCTTCGATCAAAGCCCTCGACGAATTCACCCAGTTGACCCTGCGCCTGCGCGTGCTGTCGTATCGGTTGCTGATCAACCGTGAGCCAGACGTCCAGCAAAAAACCATCGAGCTGTTCGATTTGCGCAACCGGCAGATCACCGACGCGCAACGCGCCTACGAGCCGCTGATCGATGGCCCGCAAGAACGCGCGGCTTATGATCAGTACGTGCAGTTGCTGGCGCAGTACCGCCAGCTCGAAGACCGGATGAAGACTCTGTCGCGCAACAATCAGGTCGACGAACTGCGGCAGATGCTCAACACCGATTTGCTCGCCAATTCCGAAGCGGTGAATACCGCTCTCGCGCGCTTGCTGGAGATCAACACCCAACAGATCGCCGAGACCAATCAGGGCGCCACTGATCAGTATTCGATGTCGTTTAATCTGGTCGTGACCCTGTTAATCATCGCCACCGGCCTGACTTTGTTGTTCGCCTGGCTGTTGACCAGCAGCATTACCAAACCAATTGCCAAGGCACTGGATGCGGCGGAAACCATCGCCGAAGGCAACCTGACCCAGCCGATTCACGTTGACGGCACCGACGAAGCCGGGCGCCTGCTGGCGGCCATGGCCAAGATGCAATCGAAGCTGCGCGACACCCTGCAGCGGATTTCCGGCTCGGCCACCCAACTGGCCTCCGCCGCCGAAGAGCTGAACAGCGTCACCGACGAAAGCGCCCGTGGGCTGACCCAGCAGAACAACGAAATCGAACAGGCCGCCACCGCGGTCAACGAGATGACCAGCGCTGTTGAAGAAGTCGCGCGCAACGCGGTCAGCACGTCGGAAGCCTCGAAGAACGCCACCACCTCTGCCGGCGACGGGCGCGATCTGGTGCAGGAAACCGTCAGCGCCATCGAACGCATGAGCGCCGACGTGCAGAGCACCGCGACCCTGATCGGCGACCTGGCCAACGAATCCCGCGACATCGGCAAGGTACTGGACGTGATCCGTGGCCTGGCTGACCAGACCAACCTGCTGGCACTGAACGCTGCGATTGAAGCGGCCCGTGCCGGTGAAGCCGGCCGTGGTTTTGCTGTGGTGGCTGACGAAGTCCGTGCCCTGGCGCACCGCACCCAGCAGTCGACCAGCGAGATCGAGCGCATGATCGGCAGCATCCAGAGCGGCACCGAACACGCCGTGGACTCGATGCGCAACAGCACCGAGCGCGCCGAGTCGACCCTGAACATCGCCCGTGGCGCCGGTCTGTCGCTGGACACGATCAACACGGCCATCGTCGAAATCAACGAGCGCAACCTGGTGATCGCCAGCGCCGCCGAAGAACAGGCGCAGGTTGCGCGGGAAGTCGATCGCAACCTGGTGAACATCCGCGATCTGTCGGTGCAGTCGGCGACCGGCGCGAATCAGACCAGTGCGGCGAGCAACGAGCTGTCGCGATTGGCGCTGGATCTGAACAATATGGTTGGGCGGTTCAGCCTCTAACCCTCTGCATTGATCGTTCCCCCGTCGAGGCACCGAACCGTCTGCGGGGGAATGCAGCCGCCCTCTGCGTTGATCGTTCCCACGCTCTGCGTGGGAACGCAGCCCGGGACGCTCCGCGTCCCAGAAGCGGACGCAGAGCGTCCATTAAGGTATTCCCACGCGGAGCGTGGGAACGATCATGCGCCAAGCTGAAAAACCTTTTTGACAGCATCACATTTCAACAGGTTAGAATCGCTGGCACGCAGACTGCATGGTCAGTTTGTGCCCGTCTTTCCGCTTCTGGAGTACTGCCTTTGAATGCGACGACCATCAACAGCCTGTTCTTGATCGGCGCGTTGCTGGTAGGCGCAAGCATTCTTGTCAGCTCCCTTTCTTCCCGTCTCGGCATCCCGATTCTGGTGATCATCCTCGCGGTCGGCATGACTGCCGGGGTCGATGGCGGCGGCATCATTTTCGATAACTACCCGACGGCCTATCTGGTCGGCAACCTCGCGCTGGCAGTGATCCTGCTCGACGGCGGCTTGCGCACCCGGGTGTCCAGTTTCCGCGTGGCCCTGTGGCCGGCCCTGTCGCTGGCCACGGTCGGAGTGCTCATCACCACCGGCCTCACCGGCATGGCCGCCGCCTGGTTGTTCGATCTCAATCTGATTCAAGGCCTGCTGATCGGCGCCATCGTCGGCTCCACGGACGCCGCGGCGGTGTTCTCGCTGCTTGGCGGCAAGGGCCTGAACGAGCGGGTGACCGCCAGCCTGGAAATCGAATCCGGCAGCAACGACCCGATGGCGGTGTTCCTCACCGTGACCCTGATCGACATGCTCGCCAGCGGCCAGACCGGCCTGCACTGGAGCCTGTTGACCCACCTGATCCGCGAGTTCGGCATCGGTGGGGTGATCGGCCTGGGCGGTGGCTGGCTGATGCTGCAACTGGTCAACCGGATCAATCTGGCCGCCGGCCTGTATCCAATTCTGGTGATCGCCGGCGGTCTGGTGGTGTTCGCCCTGACCAACGCCCTGCACGGCAGCGGCTTCCTCGCCGTGTACCTGTGCGGTCTGGTGATCGGCAACCGCCCGGTGCGCAGCCGCCACGGCATCCTGCACATGCTCGACGGCATGGCGTGGCTGGCGCAGATCGGCATGTTCCTGGTGCTGGGTTTGCTGGTCACTCCGCATGATTTGCTGCCGATCGCCGTACCTGCCCTGGGTCTGGCGCTGTGGATGATCCTGTTCGCCCGGCCACTGTCGGTGCTGGTCGGGCTGCTGCCGTTCAAGGCCTTCCACGGTCGCGAGAAAGCCTTCATTTCCTGGGTTGGCCTGCGTGGCGCGGTACCGATCATTCTGGCGGTGTTCCCGCTGATGGCCGGGCTGCCGAATGCACAGCTGTACTTCAACCTCGCCTTCTTTATCGTGCTGGTGTCGCTGCTGGTGCAGGGCACGAGCCTGCCGTGGGTGGCCAAGCTGCTCAAGGTGACGGTACCGCCGGAGCCGGCGCCGATTTCGCGGGCAGCGCTCGAAGTGCACGTCACCAGCGAGTGGGAGCTGTTCGTTTACAAACTCGGCGCGGAAAAATGGTGCATCGGTTCGCCCCTGCGCGAGCTGAAAATGCCCGAAGGCACACGTATCGCTGCCCTGTTTCGCGGCCAGCAACTGCTCCATCCGTCGGGTAGTACGGTGCTGGAAGTCGATGATTTGCTGTGTGTTATCGGCCATGAACACAACCTTCCGGCCCTCGGGAAACTGTTCAGCCAGGCGCCGCAACGCGGCCTCGATCTGCGCTTCTTCGGCGACTTCGTACTCGAGGGAGACGCCCAGCTCAAAGCGGTTGCCGCCCTGTACGGCCTGCCCGCCGAAGGCATCGATCCGGAGATGACCCTGGGCCACTTCATTGCCCAGAAAGTCGGCGGTGCACCGATCGTTGGCGACCAGGTGGAATGGAACAACACCCACTGGACGGTTGCGGTCATGGACGGGAACAAGATCGGCAAAGTGGGCGTCAGATTCCCCGAAGGAAGTCGCCCGGGCCCCGGGCTCTTCCTCTAAACTGCGTCCACTCTCACTTGCTTGACCGGTCTCTATGCCTACCCTGCGCTCTTTTTTCCTCGCGGCCCTGCTGGGCCTGAGTCTTTCCGTCGGCCCGCTGCAAGCCGCCGAACCGCCGTCCAGCGACGCCGTGCAGGCCAGCCTGGATAAACTCACCGACAGCAAACTGCCCGAGGCCGACAAGAAGGCCCTGCAGACGGTCCTGCAAAACACGCTGAACCAGCTCAACAACCGGCGTGACTACGAGCAGAAGCTGATCGACCTCAAGCAGCAGCTGGCCACTGCGCCGAAGCAGACCATCGAGAATTCGCGCGAACTGACCCGCCTCAAGGCCAGCGCCATGGTCCCGGTGGCGCAGCGCTTCCCCAAGGAAAACATCCAGCAGCTGGAGCAGATGCTCACCGAGCGCTCGACCCAGCAAAGCGATCTGCAAAAGGCCCTGGCCGACGCCAACAGCCTGATCATCACCGCCCAGACCCGTCCCGAACGTGCCCAGGCCGAGATTTCCAGCAGCCAGACGCGCATCCAGCAGATCAACAACATCCTCAAGACCGGCAAGGACGCCGGCAAGACCGTCAGCGCCGAGCAGCGCGACCTGCTCAACGCCGAACTGGCCGCCTTGAACGCGCTGATCCCGCTGCGCCGTCAGGAGCTGGCCGGCAACAACCAATTGCAGGATCTGGGCAACAGCCAGCATGACCTGCTTTCGGAAAAGTCCGACCGTCTGGATCGCGAGATCCAGGAACTGCAAACCCTGATCAACCAGAAGCGTCTGACCCTCTCGCAGGAGACCGTGACGCAGCAGTCGATCGAGGCACAGAAGTCCGGCAGCAGCACCCTGCTCGCCACGGAAAGCGCGGCCAACCTCAAACTTTCCGACTATCTGCTCAAGAGCACTGACCGACTCAACGAACTGACCCAGCAGAACCTGCAGACCAAGCAGCAGCTGGACAGCGTGACCCAGAGCGATTCGGCCCTCGACGAGCAGATCAACGTGCTCAAGGGCAGCCTGCTGCTGTCGAAGATTCTCTATAAACAGAAACAGGCGCTGCCGCGCCTCAAGGTCGACCGCGACCTCGCGGACCAGATCGCCGACATTCGCCTGTACCAGTTCGAAATCAACCAGCAGCGCGAACAGCTGAGCAATCCGGCGACGTATGTCGACAACCTGCTTTCCACCCAGCCGCCGGAGCAAGTCACGCCACAACTGCGCAAGAGTCTGCTGGAGCTGGCCAACACTCGTGTCGATCTGCTGGAACGGCTGAGTCGCGAACTGAGCGCGATGCTCAACGAATCGATCACCCTGCAACTCAACCAGAAACAACTGCTGAGCACCGCGCAAAGCCTGCGCGCGACCCTCGACGAGCAGATGTTCTGGATCCCGAGCAACAAGCCGCTGGACACCGAATGGATGCGCGGCGTGCCGGAACGCCTGAAGCGTCAGATCGACACGTTGCCGCTGGCCTCGAGCTTCAGCGAACTGACCGACGGCCTGACCCAGCGGCCGCTGTTGTTCCTGCCGCTGGC
Organism: Pseudomonas sp. B21-021; assembly: GCF_024749205.1. NCBI lineage: Bacteria > Pseudomonadati > Pseudomonadota > Gammaproteobacteria > Pseudomonadales > Pseudomonadaceae > Pseudomonas > Pseudomonas sp. B21-021. The sequence continues at coordinate 509,267 of NZ_CP087192.1, read as the reverse complement.
ATTGCTGATCGGCGCGCTGCTGTGGCGCCGCAAGCAGTTGTATTCACGCCTGAACAAGGTTCACCAGGACATCGGCCACTTCAAGCGTGACAGCCAGTGGCACACGCCGCAGGCGATCCTGATCAACATTCTGTTGGCGATGCCGGTGGCGCTGGGCCTGGCCTTGTGCGGGCTGGCGTTGCAGATCGACGCACGGGGGCAGAACGCGAACATGGGCGCGGCGCTGCTGCAAATGGCCCAGGCGTGGCTGGTGTTCTACACCGCCTACCGGATCCTCGCGCCGGGCGGCGTGGCTGAACTGCACTTCCGCTGGGAAAAGCCGCAGGTCGAATTCCTGCAAGGCTGGGTGCGTCGCCTCGGACTGGTGGTCATGGCGCTGGTGGCGGTGGTGGCGGTTGCCGAACTGCAACCGGCGGCGCTGGCCGACGATGTGCTGGGCATGCCGGTGGTGCTGACCTGCTACGCCCTGATGGCATGGCTACTCAGCCGCCTGCTGATCAGCAGCCCGACCCACGAAAACGCCTCGCTGTTCCGCAAGGCCGTGGGTGTGATGTTCACCCTGCTGCCTATCGCGCTGTTCGTCGCCGTGTGCTTCGGCTACTACTACACCGCGCTGAAGCTCAGTGACCGCTTGATCAACACGTTGTACCTGCTGATGTTCTGGCTGGTGATCGAAGCCACCTTCGTCCGTGGTCTCGCGGTCGCGGCACGTCGTCTGGCTTACCAGCGCGCCCTGGCCAAACGTCAGGCCGCGAAAGAAGCCGGCGACGGCGAAGCGGTGATCGAAGAGCCAACCCTGGACATCGAGAAGGTCAACGAACAGTCCCTGCGCCTGATCCGTCTGGCGCTGCTCGGCGGTTTCATCGCCGCGCTGTACTGGGTCTGGGCCGACCTGATCACGGTATTCTCGTACCTCGACAACATCACCCTCTACGAATACACCAGCGGTACCGGCGCCAACATGAGCATGGTGCCGATCAGCATCGGCGACATGCTCGGCGCGCTGATCATCATCGGCATCACCTTTGCGCTCGCCCGCAACTTGCCGGGTCTGCTTGAAGTGTTTGTGCTGTCGAAACTCAATCTGGCCCAGGGCAGTGCCTACGCGACCACGACGCTGCTGTCGTACGTGATCGCCGGGGTCGGTTTCGTCTCGACCCTGTCGACCCTCGGCGTGAGCTGGGACAAGTTGCAATGGCTGGTGGCGGCGCTGTCGGTGGGCCTCGGTTTCGGCATGCAGGAGATCTTCGCGAACTTCATCTCCGGCATCATGATCCTGTTCGAGCGCCCGGTGCGGATCGGCGACACCATCACCATCGGCAACCTGTCGGGCACGGTGAGCAAGATCCGCATCCGCGCCACGACCATCACCGACTTCGACCGCAAGGACATCATTGTCCCGAACAAGACGTTCATCACCGGGCAACTGATCAACTGGTCGCTGACCGACACCATCACCCGGGTGACCCTGAAACTGGGCGTCGATTACGGTTCGGATCTGGATCTGGTCAAGGAACTGCTGCTCAAGGCCGCCCGGGAAAACCCGCGTGTACTCAAGGAACCCGAGCCGCACGTGTACTTCCTCAACTTCGGCGAAAGCACCCTCGACCACGAACTGCGCATGCATGTGCGTGACCTCGGCGACCGCAACCCGGTGCTCGATGAGGTCAACCGCTTCATCAACCGCGAGTTCAAGAAGCAGCACATCAACATCTCGTTCCGCCAGATGGAGGTTTACCTGAAGAACCTCCACGGTCAGGAATACAAGATGGTGCCGATCGAGCCGGAAACCAAAACCATCGTGCCGGTCAGCGACGACCAGAAACCGTTACAGGAACCGCCGCCGGCCAAACTCGACTAACCCGGCTAATCCCAGCAGAATGCTCGGACATTCTGCTGGAGCCGGTCCTTGAAAGCCCTCGACGAACTGACCTTCGACAACCGCTTTTCCCGCCTGGGCGATGCGTTCTCGGCCCACGTGCTGCCCGAACCGATCGACAATCCGCGACTGGTCGTGGCCAGCCCTGCGGCCATGGCGCTGCTGGATCTCGACCCGGCGGTGGCTGACACCCAGGAATTTGCCGAGCTGTTCGGCGGCCACAAGTTGTGGGCCGATGCCGAGCCGCGGGCGATGGTCTATTCCGGGCATCAGTTCGGCGGCTACACCCCGCAACTGGGCGATGGCCGCGGGTTGTTGCTGGGCGAGGTCTACAACGCGGCCGGCGAGCACTGGGACTTGCATCTGAAGGGCGCCGGGCAGACGCCGTTCTCGCGCATGGGCGACGGTCGCGCGGTGCTGCGTTCGTCGATCCGCGAGTTTCTCGCGTCCGAAGCGCTGCATGCGCTGAACATCCCGTCTTCGCGCGCTGCCTGCGTGATCGGCTCCGACACCCCGGTCTGGCGTGAGAAACAGGAACGCGCCGCGATGGTGCTGCGCCTGGCGCCGAGCCACATCCGTTTCGGCCACTTCGAATACTTCTATTACACCAAGCGCCCCGAACAGCAGAAGCTGCTCGGCGAACACGTGTTGGCGATGCACTACCCCGAATGCCTGGAACAGCCGGAACCGTATCTGGCAATGTTCCGCGAAATCGTCGAGCGCAACGCCGAACTGATCGCCAAATGGCAGGCCTACGGCTTCTGCCACGGTGTGATGAACACCGACAACATGTCGATCCTCGGCATCACCTTCGACTTCGGCCCGTTCGCCTTCCTCGACGATTTCGACGCAAACTTCATCTGCAACCACTCCGATGATCAGGGCCGCTACTCCTTCAGCAATCAGGTGCCGGTCGGCCAATGGAACCTCAGCGCCCTGGCCCAGGCCCTGACGCCGTTCATCAGCGTCGAAGCCCTGCGCGAAACCCTCGGCCTGTACCTGCCGCTGTTCCAGGCCCATTACCTCGACCTGATGCGCCGCCGTTTCGGCTTCACCAGCGCCGAGGACGACGACCAGCAACTGCTGGAGCAACTGCTGCAACTGATGCAGAACAGCGGCGTCGACTACACGCTGTTCTTCCGCCGCCTGGGCGAAGAGTCAGCCGAACAGGCCGTCGCTCGCCTGCGCGATGACTTCGTCGATATCAAGGGTTTCGATGCCTGGGGCGAGCGCTATGTCGCCCGTGTCGCACGCGATGGTGCAAGCGATCAAGAACAGCGCCGCGCGCGGATGCATGCGGTGAATCCGCTGTACATCCTGCGCAATTATCTGGCGCAGAAGGCGATTGATGCGGCGGAACAGGGTGACTACACCGAGGTGCGGCGGCTGCATGCGGTGCTGAGCAATCCATTCGAAGAACAGCCTGGAATGGAGAGTTACGCGGAACGGCCGCCGGAGTGGGGCAAGCATTTGGAGATCAGTTGCTCGTCTTGAGGCCGTTTCCAGCTTCCAAATGTTCAAGACGATCGATGTAACTGGCGATAAGCGTCGAGATGGCGGCCTATCATTTCGACCAAACCCATGAGCGGGTGTGACTCGTCCGCTCCAGCCATGCCTCTCAGTTCCTTAACTGATTCGACCAAAAAATTGTATTCCTCGTCTGACTCTGGCCGTTTAAGGACAGGTGCGACGTGAATCCAGTGCTCAATAGCCAACTCAACTATTCCGCTCATTTTTGCCCCTTGCGTTGGTTCCCAGCGAATTACCAGGACGCCCGGATTCACTCTATGTCGTGAGCAGAAGGAGAAAAATCAGCCGAAACGACACTTTATGTAGGAGACATCCTCGATTACTGAAGGTAACTGCTGTCAGATTTCGCCTTGATAAATACCTCGCACGACTCCAGATTTGTTGTACGAACTGCCTAATTCACCGAGCCGATCATGACCGACCCACTCCTCATCCCCTGCCCCTCCTGCAACGGCCTCAACCGCATCCCCGCCGAGCGCCTCAACGACCATCCGAAATGCGGGCGCTGCAAGTCCGAGGTGCTGCTGAACAAGCCGTTCGAGCTCAAGCAAGGCGATTACGCCAGTCAGATCAAGGGTGATCTGCCGTTGCTGGTGGACGTGTGGGCGGACTGGTGCGGACCGTGCAAGTCGTTTGCGCCGGTGTTCGAGCAGGCGGCTGCGCAGTTGGCGGGCAAGTGCCGGCTGGCCAAGCTGGACAGCGAGGCCAATCAGCAATTATCGGCACAGTTGGGGATTCGTTCGATTCCGAGCCTGATTCTGTTCCGCAACGGCCGGGAAGTAGCCCGTCAGAGCGGGGCCTTCCCGTCGCCACAGTTAATGGCCTGGCTGCGCAGCCAGGGCATCTGACAAGGCTTCAGGCGTCTTCGAGCAAGTTGTGCAGTTCGACGAACTGCTGCGTCAGCTTGTGCCGTGGATCGAGGTGAATCAGCGGCGTGTTGGCCTGATGGGATTCGCGCATGCGCACTGAACTGGCGAGGTAGACCGGCAATACCGGCAGGCCCTCGGCGATCAGTTCGTCGAGGATCTGCTGCGGCAGGCTGGCCCGGGCCTGGAACTGGTTGACCACAATGCCTTCGACTTCCAGGCCTTCGTTGTGGTCTTCCTTCAACTCGTCGATCTCGGCGATCAGACCGTAGAGGGCCTGACGCGAGAAGCTGTCGCAGTCAAAGGGAATCAGTACCCGATCGGCGGCAATCAGTGCCGAGACCGCATAGAAATTCAGCGCCGGCGGCGTATCCAGATAGATCCGGTCGTAATCCTCCGACAACTCGTCGAGCAGCTTTCGCAGCTTGTTGATCTTGTGTTTGGCCTCGAGCTTGGGCTGCAAGTCGGCCAGTTCGGCGGTGGCGGTGATGATGTGCAGGTTGTCGAAGGGCGTTTCGTAGATATCCGCCTGATTCCTTTTTGAGAACGGCCCGGAAGACAGGGTCTGTTTGAAGAAGTCGGCAATGCCCATCGGAATGTCGTCACCCGTGAGCCCGGTCAGATACTGAGTGGAATTGGCCTGGGCATCGAGGTCGACCAATAGCGTGCGATAACCTTCGCTGGCGCTTACCGCCGCCAGATTGCAGGCAATGCTGGATTTGCCCACGCCACCTTTCTGATTGAACACCACGCGCCGCATGACAAAACCTCCGTGTATCAAAGAATGACCGAGTGTAGTGGTGCCCGGTGCCGGTTCGCTACCTCGATGGACGCGGACTACAAAGTCAGGCGCCAATCTCCCAATGAATACGGCGCAAAGAGACCCGTTGATCGCCGATTCGCCTGACAGACAGACACCCGACAACCTGGATAATGGCCAAGTGACAGCTCTTGCCGCGTACCATTCGGTTCATTTCGTCGTTCAAAATGTAACCAGCATTTGCTACACACTCGTCGCACCGGGATAATGCGCGCCACCCGGCGCCACGCGCCATGCCATTTCAGGCTAAATCAGCTCAGCGGCGACGTTGGCGAAACCGCGTCAACTCAGCCCGCAGGGGCGGGATAAATGTCCGTGATCAACTTCAACATCGCCCAATGGCGCGCCTGGGCTCCCGGGCTCGACAGTGTGGAAGCCTGGCAAGCCTGGAGCCGACAACCGGTCGTGCTCGAAGGCAGCGATGCCGCACCCGATGTGTCGTTTCTGCCGGCCATGCAGCGCCGTCGTCTAAGCCGTCTGGCGCGGATGGCGTTCAGTGTCGGCTGGCCGCTGGCCGACGGTCGGGAAAATCTGCCGCTGGTGTTTGTCTCCCGGCACGGCGAAACCCCGCGCACCTTTGAAATCCTCAGCGATCTGGCCAACGAACAGCCGCTGTCGCCGACCCAGTTCAGCCTGTCGGTGCACAATGCGATCATCGGCCTGTGGTCGATCATGCGCGGCGAAACCAGCGAAATGACCGCGCTCGCCGCGGCCGGCGACGGCCTCGAACACGGCATGCTCGAAGCGGCGACGTTGCTGAACGAAGGCGCCCCGGCGGTGCTGCTGGTGATCACCGAGGAACAGCCGCCCGAAGCCTATTCGACGTGGATCGACGACGTACCGTTTCCCTACGCGGTCGGGCTGTTGCTCACCCCCGGTACCGACTGGCGGCTGACCCTGAACAGCGCCCCCGAAGCACTGTCCAAAACGCAGTGGCCCCATGCGCTGAATCTGCTGCGAACCCTGCTCGGTCAGCAACCCCATTGCCAACATGCCTGGAAGACTCGTCTATGGACCTGGCAACGCAACCTGTAATCGGAAAAAACCGCGACGCCTATTACTGGCGTCTGCTGGCCACCGCCACCAGCTTCGCCCTGTTCGGGCTGGGTGGCCTGTGCCTGCGCCTGCTGGTATTTCCATTGCTCGGCTGCCTGCCGGGCGATGCCAGGGTGCATCGCGAGCGGGCGCGCCAGACCGTCAGCCGGCTGTTCTGGTTTTTCGTCCGGTTCATGGCCCGTACCGGCGTGCTGACCTACGACATTCAGGGCGCCGAACGTCTCGGCCGTCCGGGGCAGATGATCATCGCCAACCACCCGTCGCTGATCGATGTGGTGTTCCTGATCGGTCTGGTGCGCCGGGCCAACTGCGTGGTGAAGAAAAGCCTGTGGGAAAACCCCTTCACCCGTGGCCCGCTGCGCAGCACCGAATACATCAGCAACGACGGCAGCATGGACATGCTCGACGCTGCCGCCGGTGCCCTGCAGAGCGGGCAGACCCTGATCATTTTCCCCGAAGGCACCCGCACCCAACCGGGACAGGCGCCGGCCTTTCATCGGGGTGCGGCGGCCATCGCATTGCGCGGTGCGAAAATCGTCACCCCGGTGGTCATCCACGTCAGCCCGACCACCCTGACCAAGGCCGAACCCTGGTATCGCATTCCCAGTCGCCGCGTGCACTTCAGTTTTCGCGTCGGGGCCGATATAGACCCACAGACTTTCGCCGCGCAGGGGCCCCCGCCCCAGGCTTCGCGCAAGCTCAACGACTATTTGCACCAATTCTTTATCAAGGAGCTCGCCGAAGATGAGCGATCTAAACCGTGACATCAAAGAGCTGATCATCGACGCCCTGGGCCTCGAAGACATCAGCGCAGAGGACATCGGCGACGACCAGACGCTGTTCGGCGAAGGCCTGGGCCTGGATTCCGTCGACGCTCTGGAGCTCGGCCTGGCGATCCAGAAAAAGTACGGCATCAAGATCGACGCCGACGCCAAGGACACCCGTAACCATTTCTCCAACGTGGCGAGCCTTGCGGCGTTCGTCACGGCAAAACAGGCAGCTTGAGACCGGACCATGCAAACTCGTGACGACATCTTCAACACCCTGCGCGATGCCCTGGTCGAGCTGTTCGAACTGGACCCGGCTCGCGTGAGCCTGGAATCCAACCTGTATCAGGATCTGGAAATCGACAGCATCGACGCCGTCGACCTGATCGATCACATCAAACGCCAGACCGGCAAGAAAATCGCCGCCGAGGAATTCAAGTCGGTACGCACCGTCAGTGACGTGGTCGAGGCGGTCTACCGTCTGGTTCAACCGGCCGCATGAGCCGACTGATCGGCCTCGGCCTGCTGCTGGCAGGCCTGCTGTATCCCTTTGCGGTGTATTTCGGCATGGAGCATTTCGCACCATGGCAGTTCGGCCTGCTGCTGGGCGGCCTGTGGCTGGCCCGGGCGCTGACCGGCGAACGCAAGCCCGGCAGTTTGTGGATGGCCTGCGTGGCGATCGTGTTCTGCCTGCTGCTGGCGGTGTTCGACAGCACTTTGCTGTTGCGTTGGTACCCGGTGCTGATCAGCGGCTTCATGCTGGTGCTGTTCAGCCTGAGCCTGAAATACGGCCCGCCGATGGTCGAGCGTCTGGCTCGCCTGCGTGAACCGCAACTGCCGCCCAAGGCGATTCGTTACACCCGCCAGGTCACCGTGGCCTGGAGCGTGTTTTTCTTTTGCAACGGTTTGTGCGCCGCCCTGCTGACACTGTGGGCGCCGCTGAACTGGTGGATGTTGTACACCGGCCTGATCTCCTACGGATTGATCGGCCTGATGTTTGCCATTGAATGGCTGATACGACAACGGGTAAGAGGTCGCCCATGAACTGGATAAAACTTGAGCAGCTGTTGCTCAAGGATCTGCCGCAGCGCGCAATCACCGTCGTGCCGGCACTCGATCACGCAAACCTGCGCGAACAGGCCCTGAGTCTGGCGGCAGGTCTGCAAGCGCGCGGCGTACAACGTCTGGCGGTGCATCTGGAAGATGCCGCCGACCTGGCCGTCGCCCTGCTCGGCGCCTGGCGCGCGGGCGTCAGCGTATTGCTGCCTTCGGATCTGCAAGCGCAGACCCGCCAGCGCTGGTCGAACGACGTCGATCTGTGGCTGACCGATCAGGCCGATGACGCCCGCCTGAGCGATGTGCTGCAACCTCCCCTGCCCGCTGCCGAACTGGATCTCGACCAGTGCCGCTTGAGCCTGTGCACCTCCGGCTCCAGCGGCGAGCCCAAGCGCATCGACAAATCCCTGCGCCAACTGGCCAACGAAGTCGAAGCCCTTGAGCAACTGTGGGGCGCGGATCTCGGTGAGGCCTGCATTCTTGGCAGCGTCGCCACCCAGCACATCTACGGCTTGCTGTTCCGCGTGCTGTGGCCGATGTGCGCCGGGCGCCCGTTCCTGCGCAAACAACTGGCCTTCCCGGAAGACCTGCAACGCGCCAGCCGCGAGCACCCGGCCTTCGCCTGGGTCGCCAGTCCGGCGCTGCTCAAACGCATGGGCGACAACCTCGACTGGCCAGCCCTGAGCGTCGTGCGCCGGGTGTTTTCGTCCGGTGGCGCACTGCCGGCTGACGCCGCACAAAGCCTGCATCAACGCCTGGGACAGTGGCCGACGGAAATCCTCGGCAGCTCGGAAACCGGCGGCATCGCCTGGCGTCAGGGCGAATCGTTGTGGCAACCGTTTTCCGGCGTCGAGTTGAGCCAGGACAGCGACGGGGCCTTGCTGATCGCTTCGCCTTACCTGCCCGCCGGGCATGTCGAACACACCGCCGATGCGGCGCGCATTCAGGCCGATGGCCGCTTTGAATTGCTCGGGCGGCTCGACCGGATCGTCAAACTCGAAGAAAAACGTATCTCTCTGCCGATGCTAGAACAGGCGCTGGTGGCCCACGACTGGGTCGCCGAAGCGCGTCTGGGCGTGGTGCAGGAAAACCGCGCGTCCCTCGGCGCGCTGCTGGTGCTCAGCGAATCCGGCCTGTTTGCCCTGCGCGAACACGGTCGGCGTAGCCTGACCGAAACCCTGCGCCGTCATCTCGGCGACCATTGCGAGGCCCTCGCCCTGCCTCGCCGCTGGCGTCTGCTGCGACAGTTGCCGCTGACCTCGCAGGGCAAGTTGCCTCAAGCCGACGTCGAAGCCTTGCTGTTGGCGCCACGGCCCAAAGCACCGGAGATTCTGGAGCAGGCTGAAACCGAGGGCGAATGGAACCTGCAATTGAGCGTTCCGCCGGATCTGGCCTACTTCAGCGGCCACTTCCCCAAGGCCCCGGTACTGCCGGGCGTGGTGCAGGTCGAATGGGCGCTGAACCTGGGTCGGCAACTGCTGAACCTGCCCGGCGCGTTCGCCGGCATGGAAGTGCTGAAATTCCAGCAACTGGTGCGCCCCGGCGATGAAATCCAGTTGCACCTGCGCTTCGACCCGGAGCGCGGCAAGTTGTATTTCGCCTACCGCAACGACACCGCGACCTGCTCCAGCGGGCGGATTCTGCTGGGAGTTGGCGATGCATAATCCTTGCGCCGTGATCCCGGTCTACAACCACGAAACCGCCATCGGCACGGTGGTCGACGCCCTGCTCGCCCAGGATCTGCCGTGCATTCTGGTGGACGATGCCAGCAGCAAATCCTGCGCGGCGGTGCTCGACGCGCTGGCCGAGCGCGAGCGGGTGTATCTGGTGCGCCTCACTGCCAATCAGGGCAAGGGCGGCGCGGTGATGACCGGTCTGCGTGAAGCGGCGCGACTGGGCTTCAGCCATGCCTTGCAGGTCGACGCCGACGGTCAGCACGACTTGCAGGATGTCGCGCGTTTCATCGAGGAATCCCGCGCTCACCCCAAGTCGCTGGTCTGCGGCTATCCGCTGTACGACGCCAGCGTGCCCAAGGGCCGTTTGTATGCGCGTTATCTGACCCACGTGATGGTGTGGATCAACACCTTGTCGCTGCAGATTCGCGATTCGATGTGCGGCTTCCGGGTGTATCCGCTGGAACCGACGCTGGGCGTGATCGACTCGGCGCGGATCGGCAAGCGCATGGATTTCGACTCGGACATTCTGGTGCGCCTGTCATGGCGCAATCAGCCGATGCGCTGGTTGCAGACCAGCGTGCATTACCCGCTGGACGGCGTGTCGCACTTTCGCCTGTTCCACGACAACGTACTGATTTCGAGCATGCACACGCGCCTGTTCTTCGGCATGTTGCTGCGTCTGCCCGCAATCCTCTGGCGACGGTGGCGCGCATGACTATCGAGACCGACAAGAAGCACTGGGCCGACCGCGAAGAGCGCGGCAGTTTCCTGCTGATGAAATTCACCGCGTTCGCCGCCAAAGTCCTTGGCCGACGCCTGCTGAGTCCGTTGCTGTACGGCATCGTTCTGTACTTTTTCCTGTTCGGCCGCACCGCCCGGCGCAGTGCCTGGCAGTATCAACAGCGCCTCGCCGACTGGAGCGGTCGCCACGAATTGCGCCCGACCCGGTGGCGGGTGTTCCGCCAGTTCATGGCATTCGCCGATTCGCTGCTCGACAAGCTCGACGTGTGGAACGGCAAGCTGAAGATCGAGCAGATCGAAATCATCGACCCGGCGCTGCTGCGCAATCAGTTGCGCGGCAGTCGCGGGCAAATGCTGGTGGGCGCGCACCTGGGCAACCTCGAAGTGTGCCGGGCGCTGGCGGAGCTGGGCGAAAAAGTCACGATGAACGTGCTGGTGCACACCAAGCACGCCGAGCAGTTCAATCGCCTGCTGGGCGAGGCCGGGGCGACCAATCTGCGACTGATCCAGGTCAGCGAACTGGACCCGGTGATCATGCTGCAACTGCACGAACGGCTGGAGCGCGGCGAGTGGCTGGCGATTGCCGGCGACCGCGTGCCGTTGCATGGCGGGCGCAGCGTGACCGTGGACTTTCTCGGCCACCCGGCGCCGTTCCCGCAAGGGCCGTGGCTACTGGCCGGCCTGCTGAAATGCCCGGTCAATCTGCTGATGTGCCTCAAGCAGCCTGACGGTCACTATCGCCTGACCCTCGAGCCGTTCGCCGATGCCGTGATGTGGTCACGCCGCGAGCGCGAACAGGTCATTCATCAGTGGGCCACCCGCTATGCGCAACGCCTGAGTCACTATTGCCTCGAAGCACCGTGCCAATGGTTCAACTTTTACCCATTCTGGAAAACCGATGACAACGCCAACTCCTGAGCCGGTCACCTTCGGCGAACGCCCTTTGCGCATCGAAGACGTGCTGGCCCTGGCCAACCGTCAGGCGCCCGTGCAGTTGCAGAGCGACGCGCCTTATCGCGAACGCATCGCCAAGGGCGCGCGGTTCCTCGATTCGCTGCTGGACAAGGAAGGCGTGATCTACGGCGTGACCACCGGTTACGGCGACTCCTGCGTGGTCGCGGTGCCGCTGCATCACGTCGAGGCGCTGCCGCGTCATCTCTACACGTTCCACGGTTGCGGACTGGGCAAACTGCTCGATGCCCAAGCCACCCGTGCAGTGCTGGCGGCGCGTTTGCAGTCGCTGTGCCACGGCGTGTCAGGGGTGCGCATCGAACTACTGGAGCGCCTGCATGCCTTCCTTGAACACGACATTTTGCCGCTGATTCCTGAAGAGGGTTCGGTGGGCGCCAGCGGCGACCTGACGCCGCTGTCCTACGTCGCAGCGACCTTGTCCGGCGAGCGTGAAGTGATGTTCCGTGGCGAACGCCGCCAGGCTGCCGACGTACACCGTGAACTGGGCTGGACGCCGCTGGTGCTGCGCCCGAAAGAAGCGCTGGCATTGATGAACGGCACCGCCGTGATGACCGGTCTGGCCTGCCTGGCCTACGCCCGCGCCGATTACCTGCTGCAACTGGCCACCCGCATCACCGCGTTGAACGTGGTGGCGCTGCAAGGCAATCCGGAACACTTTGACGAGCGTCTGTTCGCCGCCAAGCCGCATCCGGGTCAGATGCAGGTCGCCGCGTGGCTGCGCAAGGATCTGGCGATCGACGCACCGACCGCGCCGTTGCACCGCTTGCAGGATCGCTACTCGCTGCGCTGTGCACCGCATGTGCTCGGCGTGCTGGCCGACAGCCTGAACTGGTTGCGCTCGTTCATCGAGACTGAGCTGAACAGCGCCAACGACAACCCGATCATCGACGCCGAAGCCGAACGCGTGCTGCACGGTGGGCACTTCTACGGCGGGCATATCGCGTTCGCCATGGACAGCCTGAAGAACCTCGTGGCCAACGTCGCCGACCTGCTCGACCGACAACTCGCGCTACTGGTGGACGAGCGTTACAACCACGGTTTGCCGAGCAACCTGTCGGGCGCCAGCGCCGACCGCGCGATGCTCAACCACGGCTTCAAGGCCGTGCAGATCGGCGCCAGTGCCTGGACCGCCGAAGCGTTGAAAAACACCATGCCGGCCAGCGTGTTCTCGCGCTCCACCGAGTGCCACAACCAGGACAAGGTGAGCATGGGCACCATCGCCGCTCGCGACGCCATTCGTGTGCTGGAGCTGACCGAACAGGTCGCCGCCGCCACGTTGCTCGCGGCCAATCAGGGCGTGTGGCTGCGCGGTCGCGATGCAGACGCGCGTCCGCTGCCACCGTCGCTGGCCGCCATGCACGAACAACTGGCCCAGGACTTCCCGCCGGTGATCGAAGACCGCGCCCTGGAAGGCGAACTGCGCCTGTGTCTGCAACGCATCGCCGAACAACACTGGAGGCTGCATGCGTAGTGCCGGAGTGCTTCACGCCGATACGGAAATCCTCGTGCCGTTTTTTGACGTCGACACCATGCACGTCGTCTGGCACGGCCATTTCGTGAAATACCTGGAAGTGGCACGTTGCGCATTGCTCGACAAGATCGGCCACAACTACAACCAGATGGTCGACTCGGGCTATGCGTGGCCGGTGATCGACCTGCAACTGCGCTACGTGCGCGGCGCGGTGTTCGGCCAGCGGCTGAACGTGCGCGCCAGTCTGGTGGAGTGGGAAAACCGGCTGAAGATTAACTACCTGATCACCGACGCCCAGACCGGCGAGCGCCTGACCCGCGCGAGCTCGGTACAGGTCGCCGTCGAGATGAGCAGCCGCGAGATGCAACTGGCCTCGCCGAAAGTCTTCACCGATGCCGTGGAAAGGATGCTGCGATGAATGTGCTGTTGAAATCCCTTGGGGCCCTGGCGCTGCTGACGCTGTCGTCGCTGGCCAACGCCTTCGACCTGCAACAGTTGAGCGAGCAACTGGCGAAACCGGACGTGATCCACGGCCAGTTCACCCAGGAAAAACACCTGCGCGCCCTGCCCCAGCCGCTGATCAGCAAGGGCAGCTTCGTGCTGGCGAAAAACCACGGCCTGCTGTGGCTGCTGAAAACCCCGCTGCAACAGGATTACCGCATTAGCGCCAAGGGCATCGCCCGACGTGATGCCACCGGCTGGCAACTGCTGCCGAACAAGAGCGCCGGGGCCGAGCAGAACCGTTTGTTCCTCGCCGTACTGCAAGGCGACAGCAGCGGTCTGCAACGGGATTTCGAACTGGCCCTGAGCGGCGATGCGCAGAAATGGCAACTGACCCTGACCCCGCGCTCGGTGCTGCTCAAGCAGGTGTTCAATCAGATCAACATCAGCGGCGGCACCTTGGTGAACACCATCGAACTGCTGGAAACCCAGGGCGACAGCACCGTGTTGCGCATGCAGGACAGCACCGCCGGCCAACCTCTGAGCGACGCGGAGCAACATGACTTTGCCGAGTGAACGCAGGCTGCCCTGGCTGTTCCTGATCCTGCTGCTGGCCGTCGTCGCACTGGGCGCCTGGCAGTGGCGCGACGGCGCGCCGCTGTCGGCCAACCTGATGGAACTGGTGCCCGGCACCCATCCGGACGCCCTCGAACTGCGCGCCGAACAACGCATGCAGGAACCGCTCAACCGCGACATCCTGGTGCTGATCGGTCACGCCGATCGCCAGCAAGCCGTCGCCATGGCCCAGACCCTGGGCGAGCAATGGCAGGCCAGCGGGTTGTTCGAAAAAGTCCAGTGGAACCTGCAAGCGGACCTGCCGGCCCTGCGCACGCAGTTGCTGCAAGGGCGGCTGGCGATGCTCTCGGCGGATGACCGGCAACTGCTGAGCGAACATCCCGACGCCTTTATCCAGCAACGGGTGCAGGCACTGTTCGACCCGTTCACCGGGTTCAGTCTGGTGCCGAGCCAGGACGACTGGCTGGGTCTGACCGGGCGCATCCAGAACAGCCAGCCGCAACATGGCGCGGTGCAACTGGACATCGGCAGTGGCGCGTTGATCGCCGATGCCGACGGCAAAAGCTGGGTGCTGCTGCGCGCACGCACTACCGGCAGCGCCTTCGACATGAATCAACCGCTGCAAGTCGCCGCCCTGTTGCAACACAGCCGTGAACAAGCGGCTCGCGCCGACGTACAACTGCTGGCCGCCAGCGGCCTGCTGTACGCCGCCAACGGTCAGCAGCAGGCGACCCGGGAAATGACCTGGGTCGGCGGCGGCGCCACCATCGGCATCCTGTTGCTGTTGCTGCTCGCCTTCCGCCGCTGGCGGGTGCTGCTGGCGTTCATTCCGGTGCTGGTCGGCATGCTGTTCGGTGCGGTGGCCTGTGTTGCGCTGTTCGGGCACATGCACGTGATGACGCTGGTGCTCGGCTCCAGCCTGATCGGCGTGGCGGTGGATTACCCGCTGCACTACCTGTCCAAGAGCTGGAGCCTCAAGCCGTGGCACAGCTGGCCGGCGTTGCGCCTGACCCTGTCCGGGCTGACGTTGAGCCTGATCACCAGCGCCATCGGTTACCTGGCACTGGCCTGGACGCCCTTCCCGGCGCTGACCCAGATCGCGGTGTTCTCCGCCGCCGGTTTGCTCGGCGCCTACCTGTCGGCGGTGTGCCTGCTGCCGGCGCTGCTGAAAAACGTCGAACTGCGCCCGGCGCAATGGCCGCTGCAACTGGCCGAGCGTCTGGTGCGGTTGCGGGAAACCCTGCTCGAGCACGTCAGGACGCCGGTGTTGCTGGCCCTGCTGATCGCCTTCTGCGTCGGTGGCCTGCTGCAACTGGAGAGCAAGAACGACATTCGCCAGTGGGTCGGCGCGCCGCAACGTCTGACCGATGAGGCGCAGACCATTGCGCGGATTACCGGCTACCAGCCGACCAGCCAGTTCTTCCTGGTGCGCGCCGCCGATCAGCAGCAATTGCTGGAACGGCAAGCGGCCCTGAGCGAGCGGCTGGATCAACTGGTCAACCTCGACAAGTTGCAGGGTTATCTGGCGCTCAATCAACTGGTCAGCCCGCCGGCTCAGCAGCAACAAGTGCGTGAGGCGCTGAGCAAGTTGCCGCAGTTCTGGCAGCCGTTGCTGGAGGTCGGCGTGCCGCTGGCGGCGCTGCAAACCGAGCTGAAACAGTTACAGGAACTGCCCGCCGAAGACATCGATGCAGCACTGGCCGGTCCGCTCGGCGAGCCCTACCGCACGTTGTGGCTGGGGCCGACCGAGGACGGCGTGGCAGCGATGGTCAGCCTGCAAGGCCTGAACAATCCGTCGCTGTTGCGGGTGCAGGCGCTGGACCTGCCCGGCGTGATGCTGGTGGACCGGCTTGGCGATCTGAACAAGGTGTTCGCCCAGACCCAGATCAGCGCTGCTGAACTGAAACTCGCGTCCTGCGTATTGATCGTGCTGGTGCTGATGCTGCCGTTCGGCCTCGGCGGCGCGCTGCGGATCGTCGCCCTGCCGCTGCTCGCTGCGCTGTGCAGCGTCGCCAGCCTGGGCTGGCTCGGTCAGCCGCTGACCCTGTTCAGCCTGTTCGGCCTGCTGCTGGTGACGGCGATCAGCGTCGACTACGCGATCCTCATGCGCGAGCAGGTCGGCGGTGCGGCCGTGAGCCTGCTTGGCACCTTGCTCGCGGCCGCCACCACCTGGCTGTCGTTCGGGCTGCTGGCGGTGTCGAGCACGCCGGCGGTGAGTAACTTCGGCCTGTCGGTGAGCCTCGGTCTGGCCTTTAGCTTCATGCTCGCGCCGTGGGCCGGGCGTCAGGCCCACGCGGTTGCAGTCACGGAGCCTTCAGCATGATGGTGGTGATTTTCTGGCTGATGGCCCTGTCGCTGTTCTTCGTCGCCACCCGGGTCGGCCGGCACTTCGGGTTGATCCCGATCGTCAGCCAATTGCTGCTGGCAAGCTTCGGCCTGCCGCTGTTGATGTACTTCTGGATCGAACCGGGCTGGCAACTCAACGGCGCCGAACTGATCGCGCCGGGCTGGCTGAAAAACCTCTACAGCCTGAGCTTCGCCCTGCTGCTGGGGCACATCCTCAGCGACGTGATCGACCTGCGCCTGGACCGCCAGAGCGTGAAGATCGCCCTGCCGAGTTTCGCCGTGCCGTTCACCTGCGGCCTCGCGACGGCGTACTGGCTGTTGCCGGCGCAGCCGTGGATCAACTCGCTGGCGATCGGTCTGGTGTTCGCCATCACCGCGATTCCGGTGTTGTACCTGTACCTGCGCCACATCGATTACCCGCCCGCCGCCACCCGGCGTCTGGTGCAGACCGCGATCCTGATCGACCTGACCTGCTGGACGCTGTTCGGCCTCGCCCAGGGCAGCCTGCACCTGAGCAGTCTGCTGCTACCGCTGGGAATGGCCTGCGTACCGGTGCTGCTGCGGGTATTCGGCATCCGCCGGCCATTGACCTACAGCCTTGGTTTTTTTGCGCTATTGGTGCTGGCCGAACACTACAAACTCAACGCACTGATTTTCGGCATCGGTTATCTGCTGTGCATGGCCGCGCTCAAGGTGCCGCTGGTATTGCCGCTGCCGGCGCACTGGATGAACCGCTTGCAGACCTGGGTCGCGATTCCGCTGATCCTCACTTTCGGCATCGTCCAGATCGACGTACACAGCGCCCTCGCCAGCCTCGGCGCCGTGCAATGGGCGGCGCTGCTGCTGTTGCCGATCGCCAGCAAAATCCTGGGCAACTGGCTCGGCCTCGGCTGGGCCGGCGCGTCGTTCGCAGGCGCCAGTCGCTGGCGCGAAAGCGTGCTGCTGAACATTCGCGGCTTGAGCGAAATCGTTTTTCTCAACCTGCTGTTGCAACAACAGCTCATCAGTCCGGCGCTGTACTTTGCGCTAATGCTGATGGGTCTGATCGCGACGCTGTTGCCGGCCTTCATCGGCCTGCACCGGGCGTCACTGAACCCTATTGCCGTACCCAGGAGCTCGCGTGCCAATCGTTGAAATGGAATCCCGTCAGGTCGTGATCATCGGCGCCGGCCCCTCCGGCGCCATTGCCGCCGCACTGCTCAAGCGCAAGGGGCACGACGTGCTGGTGATCGAGCGCCAGCATTTCCCGAGGTTCTCCATCGGTGAAAGCCTGCTCTGCCATTGCCTGGATTTCGTCGAAGAAGCCGGCATGCTCGAAGCGGTAAATGCCGCCGGGTTCCAGCGCAAGAACGGTGCGGCGTTCGCCTGGGGCGAGCGCTACAGCGCCTTCGATTTTGGTGACACCTTCACCGCCGGCAAGCCCACGACCCTACAGGTGCAACGCGCCGACTTCGACAAGTTGCTGGCCGATCAGGCGGCGTTGCAGGGCGCGGAAATCCGCTACGGCGACGCGATTGTCAGCGTCGATTTCGAACGCCCGCGACCGCAGCTGAATGTGCGCCGCGAAGACGGCAGCGAGTACCGCGTCGAAGCTGGCTTTGTCCTCGATGCCAGCGGTTACGGCCGCGTGCTGTCGCGTCTGCTCGACTTGGAAGCACCATCGAACTTCCCGGTTCGCCAGGCCGTTTTCACCCACGTTGAAGACCATATCGATCACCCCGGTTTCGACCGCGAGAAGATCCTCATCACCACTCACCCGCAGCACCGCGATATCTGGTTCTGGTCGATCCCGTTCAGCAACGGTCGCTGCTCCGTCGGCGTGGTGGCTGCCGCTGAACATTTCGCGGGCCGCGATACCGACCTCGACGCCTGCCTGCGCGGGTTCATCGCCGAAACCCCGAGCCTGGCCAAGGTGCTGAACAACGCCGTGTGGGACACCCCGGCGCGCACTCTCGGCGGCTATGCGGCCAACGTCAAAACCCTGCACGGCCCGGGCTTCGCGCTGCTGGGTAACGCGGCCGAATTTCTCGACCCGGTGTTCTCCTCCGGCGTGACCATTGCCATGCGTTCGGCGAGCATGGCCGCCGGTGTGCTGCATCGGCAGTTGCAGGGCGAAACGGTGGACTGGCAACGGGAGTTCGCCGAGCCGCTGAAACGCGGGGTCGACACGTTCCGCTGCTACGTCGAAGGCTGGTACGCCGGCACTTTCCAGGACGTGATTTTCCACGAGCAAGGCTCACCGGAAATCCGCCGCATGATCTGCTCGATCCTCGCCGGCTACGCCTGGGACGAACGCAACCCGTTCGTCAGTGAAGCGCGCCGCCGGCTGAAGACGATCTCCGAACTCTGTGCAAGGGACGACACATGAATTACCTGAGTGACAACTACGTCGAGGAAACCCGCTTCGGTTTCTGGTTCCTGCGCAGCCACACCTGGCAGCACCATGTGCTGCGCGTGGCGATCAATGATTTGCGAGGGTTGTTCAGCGAATCGTTGCCGGCCAGTCCGGTGCTGCTGGATGCCGGCTGTGGCCAGGGCAAGTCGTTCGGTCACCTGCGCCAGACCTTCGCGCCACAGCGCCTGATCGGCATCGATGCCGATCCGCACAGCCTGGAATTGAGCGCCGCCGAGGCCGCGCGTCAGGGCTTCGACGTCGAGCTGATCGGCAGCGACTGCGCGACGCTCAATGTGCCGGACGCCAGCGTCGACCTGCTGTTCTGTCACCAGACCTTCCATCATCTGGTGGAGCAGGAAAAAGCCCTCGCCGAGTTCTATCGGGTGCTCAAGCCGGGCGGTTATCTGCTGTTCGCCGAGTCCACCGAGGCTTACATTGATACGTGGGTGATTCGCTGGCTGTTCCGCCATCCGATGCACGTGCAAAAGAGCGCGGCGCAGTACCTGGAGATGATTCGCCAGCAGGGTTTCGAGTTTGCCGAACAGAACGTTTCGTACCCGTACCTGTGGTGGAGCCGGTCGAAGGATTTCGGTCTGCTCGAGCGTTTTGGTCTGCGCCAGCCCAAGCCCTTTGGCCAGCGGGAAGAAACCCTGGTCAACGTGGTGGCCCGCAAACCCTTGAACGAGGCTGTCTGATGTTGCGTGTTCTGCTGCTCGCCTGCGTCTTGCTGCTCGGTGCCTGCGCCAGTCAGGCGCCGCTGCCGGCCGGCAACCCGAGCCTGCCGCTGCCGATGCAACTGCATATCGAACGTCACCTGGCCGGGCAACAGCAAGACTGGTTGTTGGTGATCCAGCGCGAAGGACCCGGCATCCGCTGGTCGATGATGGATCCGCTGGGCATTCCCCAGGCGCGTCAGCAACTGATCGACGGGCATTGGCAGGCCGACGGCCTGCTGCCGCCCAACCCGGAAGCCCGGGAGCTGTTCGCCGCGCTGCTGTTCGCCCTGACCCCGGCGGGCGAGCTGTCGCGCAACTATCCCGACGCGCAGCAACAGGGCGGCCAACGTTCCCTGCCGGCGCGCTGGGACATCCGTTACACCCGACCCTTGAGCTTCGAATTGAACCTGCCACAAGGCCCGCACTATCGCGTAACGCCACTCGGTGAACCGACGTCATGACCGCCTACCTCAATGCCCTCGGCGTGATCTGCGCCCTGGGGCGCGACAAGCAAGCCGTGGCACGCAACCTGTTTGCCGGCGACTGCTCGGGCATGCGCCGCGAGTCCGGCTGGGTGCCGGAGCGCGAACTGCCGGTGGCCGCCGTGCACGGTGATCTGGCGCCGATTCCCGAGGCGCTGGCCGACCAGCGCAGCCGCAACAATCAACTGTTGCTGGAAGCCGCGTTGCAGATTCGCGATGACATCGAGCAGGCGATCCAGACGTACGGGCGCGAGCGCATCGGCGTGGTACTCGGCACCAGCACTTCCGGTATCGACGAGGCCAGTCGCGGCCTGGCGCACTACATTCGCGACCACCAGTTCCCGACCGATTACGACTACCGGCAACAGGAACTCGGCGCCCCGGCGAATTTCCTCGCCGACTGGCTGCAACTGAGCGGCCCGACCTATGTGATTTCCACCGCCTGCACCTCCAGCGCACGCGCGCTGATGAGCGCCCGACGCCTGCTCGATCTAGGCCTGTGCGACGCCGTGCTGTGCGGCGGTGTCGACAGCCTGTGCAAACTGACCCTCAACGGTTTCAGTGCGCTGGAAGCGGTGTCCGACGAGCGCTGTAATCCGTTTTCCGCCAACCGCAACGGCATCAACATCGGCGAAGCGGCGGTGCTGTTCGTGATGAGCAAAGCACGCGGCGCAGGGCCGGGCATCGCCCTGCTCGGCGCTGGCGCCAGCTCCGACGCGCACCATATTTCCGCACCGGAACCGAGCGGCCGTGGCGCACTGCAATCGATGCAAAAAGCCCTCGATCAAGCCCACCTGCAAGCCGGCGACATCAGCTACCTGAACCTGCACGGCACCGCGACCCAGCACAACGACGCCATGGAAAGCCTGGCCGTCGCCGCACTGTTTGCCGAAGGCGTGCCGTGTTCCTCGACCAAACCGATGACCGGCCACACCCTCGGCGCCGCCGGCGCACTGGAAGCGGCGTTCTGCTGGTTGAGCCTGAGTACCGACAACCCTGACCACGCTTTGCCGCCGCACGTCTGGGATGGCCAGCCGGATACGGACCTTCCACCGCTCAAGTGGGTGACCGCAAGCGAACGCCTGGCGTCCATTGCACCCCGCTACCTGATGAGCAACTCATTTGCCTTCGGTGGCAATAACGTCAGCCTGATTATCGGAGACGCCCCATGACCCACTGGCCGCTCGCCGAACTGCTGCCCCACGCTGGCGACATGATCCTGATCGACCGGATCCTGAGCTTTGACGACGAACAGATCCACACCACCCTCACCGTCCGGCCCGGCGGCCTGTTCAGCCTGCCAGACGGCAGCCTGCCGGCGTGGGTCGGCGTCGAGTTGATGGCGCAAAGCGTCGCCGCGTTCGCCGGCTGCCATGCGCGGCAAAAAGGCAACCCGGTGGAGCTGGGCTTTCTGCTCGGCACACGCAAGTTCGAATGCAATGTCGCGGCCTTTCCGGTTGGCAGCGAACTGACCATCCATGGCCTGCGCTCGCTGGAAGACGACAACGGCATGGGCGTGTTCGAATGCCACATCAACGCGCCCGGCATCGAGGCCAGCGCCCGGCTGAACGTGTTCCGCCCGCCCCACGCGGCGGACTATCTAGAGCAATCCCGCAACGAAACAAACAAGGAGTCGAACGATGACTGAATCAATACTGGTCACCGGCTCCAGCCGTGGCATCGGCCGCGCCATTGCCCTGCGCCTGGCCAGTGCCGGCCACGATATCGTCCTGCATTGCCGCAGCGGCATGACGCAAGCGCAAGCAGTGAAAGCCGAAGTCGAAGCGCTCGGCCGCACCGCGCGCATCCTGCAATTCGACGTGGCTGACCGCGAAACCTGCAAAGCCATCCTCGAAGCCGACGTTGAAGCCCACGGCGCCTACTACGGCGTGGTGCTCAATGCCGGCCTGACCCGCGACGGCGCCTTTCCGGCCCTGAGCGACGATGACTGGGACGTGGTGCTGCGCACCAACCTCGACGGTTTCTACAACGTCCTGCACCCGGTGATGATGCCGATGATCCGCCGCCGCGCCGCTGGTCGCATCGTTTGCATCACCTCGGTCTCGGGGCTGATCGGCAACCGTGGTCAGGTCAATTACAGCGCGTCGAAAGCGGGTGTGATCGGCGCCGCGAAAGCCTTGGCGATCGAACTGGCCAAGCGCAAGATCACGGTCAACTGCGTCGCGCCGGGCCTGATCGACACGGCGATGCTGGATGAAAACGTGCCGGTGGAAGAACTGCTGAAAATGATCCCCGCACAACGCATGGGCACGCCTGAAGAGGTGGCCGGTGCGGTGAATTTCCTGATGTCGGCGGAAGCGTCGTACATCACCCGCCAGGTGCTGGCGGTCAACGGAGGCTTGTGCTGATGAAGCGCGTCGTCGTCACCGGCATGGCCGGCATCACCTCGCTGGGCAGCGACTGGGAGACCATCGCCAGCAATTTCGCCGCCAACCGCAGCGGCATTCGCCGGATGGACGAGTGGGATCGCTTCAGCGAGCTCAACACCCGTCTGGCCGGGCCCATTGATGATTTCCAGGTGCCGGCGCACTGGACCCGCAAACAGCTACGCAGCATGGGCCGTGTTTCGCGGCTGGCCGTCGGCGCGGCGGAAAAAGCGCTGGCCGATGCCGGCCTGCTCGGCGACGAATCGATCAAGGACGGGCGCATGGGCGTGGCCTGTGGCTCGTCCACCGGCAGCACCGACGAGATCAAGGCGTTCGGCAACATGCTGCTCAACTCGGTGGCCGAGGGCCTCAACGCCAACTCCTATGTGCGGATGATGCCGCACACCACGGCGGCGAACATCAGCATCTTCTTCGGCCTCACCGGCCGCTTGATCCCGACCTCCAGCGCCTGCACCAGCGGCAGCCAGGGCATCGGTTACGCCTACGAGGCGATCAAGTTCGGTCGTCTGCCGCTGATGCTCGCCGGCGGCGCCGAAGAGCTGTGCCCGACCGAGGCGATGGTGTTCGACGCGCTGTACGCCACCAGCCTGAAAAATGATGCACCGCACACCTCGCCACGCCCGTACGACAAGGGCCGCGACGGTCTGGTGATCGGCGAGGGCGGCGGCATGCTGGTGCTTGAAGAACTGGAGCATGCCCTGGCACGCGGTGCGCACATTCACGCCGAAATCGTTGGTTTCGGCAGCAACGCCGACGGCCAGCACACCACCCGCCCCGAGCAAGTCACCATGCGCCGGGCAATGGAACTGGCACTGGAAGACGCAGGCCTCACGCCGGACGTCATCGGCTACGTCAACGGCCACGGCACCGCCACCGAACAGGGCGATGTCGCCGAAACCCTGGCAACCAGTGCCCTGTTCGGAGAACGCATGCCGATCAGCTCGCAAAAAAGCTTCCTGGGCCACACCCTCGGCGCCTGCGGGGCGCTGGAATCGTGGTTCAGCATCGAGATGCTCAACCGCGACCTGTACGTGCACACGCTCAATCTCGACGAGGTCGATCCGCACTGCGGCAAGCTCGACTATCTGCGCGGCGAGTTCCGCCAGATGAGCCACGAATACGTGATGAACAACAACTTCGCTTTCGGCGGGGTCAACACCTCGCTGATTTTCCGTCGCTGGCCCCAACCGAATTAATCCAGGTCAAGGAGACCTCCATGCACTTAAAGAAACTCGCTGCCACTCTGCTCATCTGCGCCTTGCCGGCCGTCAGCCAGGCCCGTGACACGGCGGTGTACCTGCCGTTCGACAAGGCCGTCGCCGAAGCGACCCGCACCGGCAAGATCGACGGCAGCGTGAAGTTCTATCTGGCGGGCAACGCCCCGGCCGGCAAAGTCACCGTCGTCACCCCCGGCGCCGTGACCAACAAGAAGACCAACGCCTTCAACAAGACCGACCAGGAAGCCTGCGAGTGGGTCGTGCAATCGGCGATCATCAGCCTGCACCAGGCCGCGAAAAGCGCCGGCGCCAACGCCGTGACCAACATCGTCAGCTTCTACAAGAGCAACGAGCGCAAGGATGCGAAAACCTACGAATGCCACGCGGGCGCAATCATGGCCGGCGTAGCGTTGAAGGGCGATCTGGCGACGGTTCAGTAACGGCCGGAAACGACAAAGGGCGCCTTTCGGCGCCCTTTTCTATTCAGATCATGTGCTGGCATGCAACTTCAGCCCCAGCGCTTTCATGACTTTGAGGATCGTTCCAAATTCAGGATTTACCTCGCCTGACAGTGCGCGATAAAGACTTTCCCTTGATAGCCCCGCATCCCGCGCGACCTGGGTCATGCCACGCGCCCGAGCAATCGTGCCAAGTGCCTTGGCAATAAAAGCCGGGTCGTCACCCGCCTCTTCCATGCAGGCGTCCAGATAGTTGGCCATGTCCTCTTCTGTCTTGAGGTACTCGGCTGAGTCCCAACGAGTGAATTGTTCGGTCATGGGTTTTGCTCCTGCCAGGATTCCGCGATGAGCCTGGCTTGCTTGATGTCTCGATATCAGCTGTAGCCGTTGAGCTACACGCACTCTACATGGACTTCTCTCTGTCCGATATACGGCGTCTACACTCGTCATACCCATGATTTGCTGCGCGTTACGTCAAGGAGATGACCATGCAAGCGAAAGACCTCATCGCCGCCGCCCTTTTCAGCCTGCTCCCCAGCGCCAGCCACGCCACCAATCTGATGTACATGCCGTTCGAAACAGTTGTGTCGGATGCAATGCGCGCCGGGCGGCTGGACGGCAGTGTGAAGTTTTATCTGGTCGGCAACGGGCCTCAGGGGACTCAGCGGTTGTTGCAGCGCGGCGTGGTCAGTGACTTGAAGACCAACGGTTTCAACAAGAGCGATCACGACTCCTGCGAGTGGGTGTTGCAGTCGAATCTGATTGCGCTGCAGGCCGAGGCCAAGCGTGTCGGGGCGAATGCGGTGACCAATATCGTCAGCTACTACGACCAGCATGTGCGCAAGGATCTGAACACTTATGAATGTCGGGCCGGGGTGTTTGTGACGCGGGTGGCGTTGAAGGGTGATCTGGTTCGGCTGCCCTGATCAACCGGCTTCAACCTTGCGCGTGAGCAACTCGACAAACGCCTTGGCCATCGGTGATTTCTGATCCTTGCGCTGCACCAGCCACACCGCCGTCACGGCCTCGGGATCGAGCAGCGGCCGATAGACCACGCCGTCGATGCGCATCCGCTGATACGACGCCGGCATCACTGACACGCCCAGACCTGCGGCCACCAGACCGATGATGGTCATGGCTTCGCCGGCCTCCTGGGCGAAGTGCGGGCTGAACCCGGCGTCGCGGGCCAGGCTGATCAGTTGCGAATACAGACCACTGCCGTAGCTGCGCGGGAAGAACACGAACGGCTCCAGAGCCAGCGCCGAGAGGAACAGCCCCTCTTCAGAGCCCTGTGCCAGCGGATGTTTGGAGCTGAGCACCGCGACCAATGGCTCGCGCATCAGTTCGACTACGCTCAGCGAATCCGGCAGGCCCAGCGGGCGCATGATGCCGACTTCGATCGATTCGTCCACCAACGCGTCGGCCACCATGGTGCTGCTCATCTCGCGCAGGTTCAGGTGCACGGCCGGGAAACGCTGACGGAAGGAAAATATCGCCTGGGGAATGGTCGAGTTGAACGGCGCCGACGAGGTGAAACCGATCTTCAACTCCCCCAGCTCGCCGAGTTGTGCACGGCGGGCCACGTCGGCCGCTTTATCGACTTGCGCCAGCACAAGCCGCGCCTCTTCCAGAAACAGTCGCCCGGCCTCGCTGAGCTCGACCCGACGATTGGTACGCTCGAAAAGCCGCGCGCCGACTTCCTGTTCCAGCGCCTGGATCTGCTGGCTCAGCGGTGGCTGGGAGATACCCAGCACTTGCGCGGCGCGGCCGAAGTGCAGTTCTTCGGCAACGGCGATGAAGTAGCGCAGATGACGTAATTCCATGGGCATCCCATTAGGTCGTGAAAGCTATCAAACAGGTCGAACAATATATTGGATAGAAACATTAGCCAGCTATATGATTTTTTCATTGCCTGCCTGCCCGCGCCCTCCGAGGTCTGATGTGAAAACCGCCGTCGCTCCACTGGCCCATGAAGTACCGCCCGCTACGGCGGACGATGTGCTGACCGAACTGCAAGAAATCTACATCGAGAAAGGCACGCCCGCGTTCATGCGCACGGTGCTCGCGCTGTTCAGCGGCGGCTTCGCTACCTTCGCCCTGCTGTACTGCGTGCAGCCGATGATGCCGCTGCTGTCCCACGAATATTCGATCAACGCGGCGCAGAGCAGTCTGATCCTGTCGGTGGCCACCGGCATGCTGGCGTTTGGTCTGCTGATCACCGGCCCGATTTCCGATCGGGTCGGGCGCAAGCCGGTGATGGTTGCCGCGCTGTTTGCCGCGGCCCTGTGCACCATCGCCAGTTCGATGATGCCGAGCTGGCACGGCGTATTGATCATGCGCGCGCTGATCGGGTTGTCGCTAAGCGGCCTGGCGGCGGTGGCAATGACTTACCTGAGCGAGGAAATCCATCCGCAGCACATCGGTCTGGCGATGGGTCTGTACATCGGCGGCAACGCGATTGGCGGGATGAGCGGGCGGTTGATCACCGGGGTGCTGATCGACTTCGTCAGCTGGCACACGGCGATGATGGTGATCGGTGGGCTGGCGCTGATTGCGGCGGCGGTGTTCTGGAAGATCCTGCCGGAGTCGCGTAACTTCCGCTCCCGCTCGCTGCATCCGCGCAGCCTGCTCGACGGCTTCACCATGCACTTTCGCGATGCCGGCCTGCCGCTGCTGTTCCTTGAAGCGTTCGTGCTGATGGGCGCGTTCGTCACCCTGTTCAACTACATCGGCTACCGCCTGCTGGCCGAGCCGTACCACATGGATCAGGTGTTCGTGGGACTGTTGTCGGTGGTGTACCTGTCGGGCATCTACAGCTCGGCGAAAATCGGTTCGCTGGCCGACAAACTGGGCCGCCGCAAAGTGCTGTGGGCCACCATCGCCCTGATGTTCGCCGGCCTCGCCCTGACGATGTTCACACCGCTGCCGCTGGTGATCATTGGCATGCTGATCTTCACCTTCGGCTTCTTCGGCGCCCACTCGGTGGCCAGTAGCTGGATCGGCCGCCGGGCGCTCAAGGCCAAGGGCCAGGCGTCGTCGCTGTACCTGTTCAGCTATTACGCTGGCTCGAGCATCGCCGGGACGGCGGGCGGGGTGTTCTGGCACATGGCAGGATGGAACGGGATTGGCCTGTTCATCGGCGCGCTGTTGCTGGTGGCGCTGTTGGTGGCGTTGAAGCTGGCGAAGTTGCCGCCGTTGGGTGGTGGCGAAAAGGTTTAGCCACAACTGCGCCCTAGCGGTAATCACGGGCCAAGGTACACTGACGGCATTCGCCTGCTTTGGTAAAGGGAAGCCAGAATGCGCCTGGACCGTCTCCACATTCAGAATTTTCGTTGCTACGAAGATGCTACTTTCGACTTTCAGCCAGGGTTCAATCTGGTGGTGGGGGTTAATGGGAGCGGGAAGACGTCGTTGTTGAATGCCGTAGCCCAAAGCTTTGGCGAGATATTCGCCTCGGCGGGCCACTCTATGAAGATATCCGATGATGACGATGTACGTACCGTTATCAACCATCACCAAAACGGAACCCGCTTTGAAAAGACTTTCCCACTGACGCTTGAATGCGAGGGAAATGCCTTTCAGAACCTGTTTTGGGCTCGAACAAAGCGCAGGCTTTCAGGTGATGAATTTGCACCTATACCTGTTTTGAACACGAAGAATTTCGGCCCGTCGACACTCGCAGAAAACACCGATATTCCGCTGATCGCTTTTTATCGCGCAGACCGTCGCTGGACTACCAGTAGCGCATCTACAGAACAGGCCGCATCGCTCAAATTATCGCGACTTGATGGTTATAAGAATTGGTCGAACGCAGCCACCAACCTGCAAGACTTTGAAAGTTGGCTCGTTAAAAAGACGTTGGAGCAACTGCAAAAAGCTTTTCGGTCTGCCAAGCCAGTAACTGAATTTTACGATGAGCTTTCACTGGTAAATTCTGCCTTGCAAGCGATGTTACCGGGCTCAAGTGGACTTTATTACGACGTCGAACTTGCGAGCTTGATTGTTGATATGGGCGGCAACGCCACTTCGAAGTTCAGCAATCTAAGTGATGGTCAACGCGGGATGGTTGCGTTGTTCGCCGATATCGCCCGACGCATGTGCATCCTCAATCCCCACATGGGCAAAGACGTCCTGAAGAACACCTCAGGCGTGGTCATCATCGACGAACTGGATATTCACCTTCACCCGGCCTGGCAACGCAGCATCGTGCCTGCATTGAGACAGGCTTTTCCCAAAGTCCAATTCATCGCCGCAAGCCATTCCCCACAAATCATCGGCAGCCTGAAACCTGTGGAAGTCATCGTGTTGCACAACGGGGATCCTACTCATCCGCGTGTCACCTACGGTCTGGATTCCAGCAGCGTGCTTGAAGAGGTAATGGGCGTTACGCAGCGCGAACCAGAGATCGAAGATCTGCTGTCCGAGCTTTTTTCCACGTTGGAAGACAACGACCTCGAAAAGGCAAAATCACAACTTGAGGCGCTGAAAAAGAAAGCCCCCGACCTACCGGAGTTCGCCGGCGCCGAAGCACTGATCAGGCGCAAGGAGATTCTCGGCAAATGAAGCGAGTGCTCAAAGGAACTGAACCCGCTTCATTTACAGATTGGAAAAACTCGGCGAACGACGAGTGGAGTCCAACTTACCCAACGCTACAAAACCCGCAAAAACGGGATTTGCATAATGCCCTGCTTAAGGAGCAAGGCTTCTTCTGCTGTTATTGCGGCCGGGAAATAGATGCCTCGACCAGCCATATCGAGCACTTCAGACCTCAAGAGCATTTCGAAGAGCTGGCGTTGGAGTTTCACAACCTTCATGCCTCCTGCCTGCGAGAAACCAAGCCCGGCAACCCGTTGCACTGCGGCCATAAGAAGGGCAACTGGTTCGACGAAAACCAACACATTTCTCCCACCGACGAGAACTGTGAACAGCGCTTCCGATATCTGCGAACCGGCGAAATCCAGCCAAAAGATTCTGACGACCTTCCCGCCACAAAGATGATCGAGGTACTGGCGTTAGACATTGCCTATCTCAAAAATCGACGTCAGGACACAATCCGCCGCCTCTTCGATGATGAGTTTGTCATGCAAGTCAGCGAAGAAGAGCTTGAGCGGTTGGTGACAGCGATCAGAAATACCGCGATTCCCAATCAAAAACCCTTCGACCACATCATCGCCCGCTACGCCGAGCAACTCCTCGGACGCTAAACCCATCGCAAATAAAAACGCCCGGCACAAGCCGGGCGTTTTTGTTTTCTAGCATTAGAGCTGAGCGCCGATTACTCGTGATACTGCGCCGACAACTCGTGCACCGCGCGCAGGAACGCGCCGGCGTGTTCCGGATCGACTTCCGGGGTGATGCCGTGGCCGAGGTTGAACACGTGACCACTGCCTTTGCCGTAGCTGGCGAGGATGCGCCCGACTTCGGTGCGGATCGCTTCCGGCTTGGCGTACAGCACGGTCGGGTCCATGTTGCCTTGCAGCGCGACCTTGTCGCCGACGCGTGCGCGGGCGTTGCCGATGTCGCAGGTCCAGTCCAGGCCCAGTGCGTCAGCGCCAGCGTCGGCGATGCTTTCCAGCCACAGGCCGCCGTTTTTTGTGAAGAGGATCACCGGCACCTTGCGACCGTCGTGCTCGCGGATCAGGCCGCTGACGATTTTCTTCATGTAGGCCAGGGAGAACTCCTGATACGCCGCCGCCGACAGGTTGCCGCCCCAGGTATCGAAGATCTGCACCGCTTGGGCGCCGGCCTGGATCTGGCCGTTCAGGTACGACGTCACCGACTGTGCCAGCTTGTCCAGCAGCAGGTGCATGGCTTGCGGGTTGTCGTAGAGCATCGCCTTGGTCTTGCGGAAGTCTTTCGACGAGCCGCCTTCGACCATGTACGTGGCGAGGGTCCACGGGCTGCCGGAGAAACCGATCAGCGGTACACGGCCGTTCAGTTCGCGGCGGATGGTGCTGACCGCGTCCATCACGTAGCCGAGGTCTTTGTGCGGATCCGGGATCGGCAGGGCTTCGATGTCGGCCAGGGTGCTGACGACTTTCTTGAAGCGCGGACCTTCACCGGTCTCGAAGTACAGGCCCTGGCCCATGGCATCGGGGATGGTGAGGATGTCGGAGAACAGGATCGCCGCGTCCAGTTGCGGATAGCGGTCGAGGGGTTGCAGCGTGACTTCGCAGGCGAATTCCGGATTCATGCACAGGCTCATGAAATCACCGGCCTGGGCGCGGATGGCGCGGTATTCCGGCAGGTAGCGGCCGGCCTGGCGCATCATCCACACTGGGGTGACGTCTACGGGTTGCTTGAGCAGGGCGCGGAGGAAACGGTCGTTCTTCAGGGCAGTCATGTCGGCATCCGGAAAAAAAGTGCGGGCATTTTCTCAGAGCGCGACGCAAAAGGCACGGATGCAGGTCAGCCTTTTGTCTATCGGGTCAATTTGTCGCGCTGGAAATGCGCTATCAGCAACACTGAGAAACAACTGTGGGAGCGAGCTTGCTCGCGAAGAGGGCTTCACGTACAACATTGCTGTTGGCTGATCCACCGCTTTCGCGAGCAAGCTCGCTCCCACAGGGTTATTGCTTTTGGCTCAGGATCCGGGTTTAGACGCCTAGGTAATCCAGGATCCCTTCAGCCGCATTGCGGCCTTCGAAGATCGCCGTTACCACCAGGTCAGAACCGCGCACCATGTCGCCACCGGCGAAGATTTTCGGGTTGCTGGTCTGGTGCTTGTACTGACCTTGCTCGGGCGCAACGACGCGGCCCTGGCTGTCAGTCTGGATCTCGAACTGCTCGAACCACGGCGCCGGGCTCGGGCGGAAACCGAAAGCGATGACCACGGCGTCGGCCGGGATGATCTCTTCGGAGCCCGGGATCGGCTCTGGGCTGCGACGGCCACGGGCGTCCGGTTCGCCGAGACGGGTCTCGACCACTTTCACGCCTTCGACCTTGTCCTCGCCAACAATGGCGATCGGCTGGCGGTTGTAGAGGAATTTCACGCCTTCTTCCTTGGCGTTCTTCACCTCTTTGCGCGAGCCGGGCATGTTCGCTTCGTCACGACGATAGGCGCAGGTCACCGACTTGGCGCCCTGGCGGATCGACGTGCGGTTGCAGTCCATCGCCGTGTCGCCGCCGCCCAAAACCACGACCTTCTTGCCTTTCATGTCGACGAAATCTTCCGGCGACTTTTCAAAGCCCAGGTTGCGGTTGACGTTGGCGATCAGGAAGTCCAGCGCGTCATAAACACCCGGCAGGTCTTCACCGGCAAAACCGCCCTTCATGTAGGTGTAGGTGCCCATGCCCATGAACACGGCATCGTATTCGGCGAGCAGTTGCTCCATGGTCACGTCCTTGCCGACCTCGGTGTTGAGGCGGAATTCGATGCCCATGCCGGTGAAGACTTCGCGGCGATTGCTCAGCACGGTCTTCTCGAGCTTGAACTCGGGGATGCCGAAGGTCAGCAGACCGCCGATTTCCGGGTTCTTGTCGAACACCACCGGGGTCACGCCGCCACGCACCAGCACGTCGGCACAACCCAGACCCGCCGGGCCTGCGCCGATGATCGCGACACGCTTGCCGGTCGGTTTGACCTTGGACATGTCCGGGCGCCAGCCCATGGCGAACGCGGTGTCGGTGATGTATTTCTCGACCGAACCGATGGTCACCGCGCCGAAGCCGTCGTTAAGGGTGCAGGCACCCTCGCACAGACGATCCTGCGGGCACACCCGACCGCAGACTTCCGGCAGGGTGTTGGTCTGGTGCGACAGCTCGGCGGCCTGGAGGATGTTGCCCTCGGCCACCAGCTTCAGCCAGTTCGGAATGAAGTTGTGCACCGGGCACTTCCATTCGCAGTACGGGTTGCCGCAACCCAGGCAGCGGTGGGCCTGGTCGGCCGACTGCTGGGGTTTGAACGGTTCGTAGATTTCCACGAACTCTTTCTTGCGTTGACGCAACAGTTTCTTCTTCGGATCCTTGCGCCCGACATCGATGAACTGGAAGTCGTTATTCAGACGTTCAGCCATTGTTAAAACCTCATCAAACTCTTCAGGCGCATATCACTGCGGGTTGGCACGGGTGCTGGAAAGCAACGACTTCAGGTTGGCAGCCTTCGGCTTGACCAGCCAGAAACGACGCAGGTAGTCATCGAGGTTCTCGGCGAGTTCACGACCCCACTCGCTGTCGGTTTCCGCGACGTACTCGTTCAGCACGTTCTGCAGGTGGCTGCGATAGGCTTCCATCGCCTCGCCGCTGATCCGCTGGATTTCCACCAGTTCGTGGTTGACCCGGTCAACGAAGGTGTTGTCCTGGTCGAGCACGTAGGCGAAACCGCCGGTCATGCCAGAGCCGAAGTTGTAACCGGTCTTGCCCAGAACGCAGACAAAACCACCGGTCATGTACTCACAGCAGTGATCGCCGGTGCCTTCCACAACCGTGTGGGCACCGGAGTTGCGCACGGCGAAACGCTCGCCTGCGGTGCCGGCGGCGAACAGCTTGCCGCCCGTGGCGCCGTACAGGCAGGTGTTGCCGATGATGGCGCTTTCCTGAGTCTTATAAACGCTGCCCTTCGGCGGCACGATGGTCAGCTTGCCACCGGTCATGCCTTTGCCGACGTAGTCGTTGGCGTCGCCTTCCAGGTACATGTTCAGACCGCCGGCGTTCCACACGCCGAAGCTCTGACCGGCAGTGCCCTTGAAGCGGAAGGTGATCGGCGCTTTCGCCATGCCCTGGTTGCCATGCTTGCGCGCGATTTCGCCGGAGATCCGTGCGCCGATCGAACGGTCGCAGTTGCAGATGTCCAGATCGAACTCGGCGCCGCTGAGGTCGTTGATCGCCGACGTCGCCATCTCGACCATTTTCTCGGCCAGCAGGCCCTGGTCGAATGGCGGGTTGCGCTCGACGCCGCAGAACTGAGGCTTGTCCGCCGGGATGTGATCGCTGCCCAGCAGCGGAGTCAGATCCAGGTGATGCTGCTTGGCGGTCTGGCCTTCGAGGATTTCCAGCAGATCGGTACGGCCGATCAGCTCTTCGAGGGAACGCACGCCCAGTTTTGCCAGCCACTCACGGGTTTCTTCGGCGACGTAGGTGAAGAAGTTCACCACCATGTCGACGGTGCCGATGTAGTGATCCTTGCGCAGCTTCTCGTTCTGGGTCGCGACGCCGGTGGCGCAGTTGTTCAGGTGGCAGATGCGCAGGTATTTGCAGCCCAGCGCGATCATCGGCGCAGTACCGAAGCCGAAGCTTTCAGCGCCGAGGATGGCTGCCTTGATCACGTCGAGGCCGGTTTTCAGGCCGCCGTCGGTCTGGACCCGAACCTTGCCGCGCAGATCGTTGCCGCGCAGGGTCTGGTGGGTTTCGGCCAGGCCAAGTTCCCATGGAGCGCCAGCGTATTTGATCGAGGTCAGCGGCGAAGCACCGGTGCCGCCGTCGTAGCCGGAGATGGTGATCAAGTCCGCATAGGCCTTGGCCACACCGGCGGCGATGGTGCCAACGCCTGCTTCAGCCACGAGTTTCACCGAGACCAGCGCCTTCGGGTTGACCTGTTTCAGGTCAAAGATCAGCTGCGACAAGTCTTCGATCGAGTAGATGTCGTGGTGCGGCGGTGGCGAAATGAGGGTCACGCCCGGTACTGCGTAACGCAGCTTGGCGATCAGCCCGTTCACTTTACCGCCCGGCAGTTGCCCGCCCTCGCCCGGCTTGGCGCCCTGGGCGACCTTGATCTGCAGCACTTCGGCGTTGACCAGGTATTCCGGGGTCACCCCGAAACGGCCGGTCGCAACCTGCTTGATTTTCGAGCTCTTGATGGTGCCGTAGCGTGCCGGGTCTTCGCCGCCTTCGCCCGAGTTGGAACGCGCACCGAGGCGGTTCATGGCTTCGGCCAGGGCTTCGTGAGCTTCCGGCGACAGGGCGCCCAGCGAGATACCGGCGGAGTCGAAGCGCTTGAGCACCGATTCCAGCGGTTCGATTTCACTGATGTCCAGCGGCGTGTCGAGGGTCTTGACCTTGAACAGGTCGCGGATCATCGACACCGGACGGTTGTCCACCAGCGAGGTGTATTCCTTGAATTTGGCGTAGTCGCCCTGCTGCACGGCGGCTTGCAGGGTGTTGACCACGTCCGGGTTGTACGCGTGATATTCGCCACCGTGGACGAACTTCAGCAGACCGCCCTGCTGGATCGGCTTGCGCGGACTCCAGGCTTCGGTGGCCAGTGCTTTCTGCTCGGCTTCGATGTCGATGAAACGCGCACCTTTGATGCGGCTCGGCACGCCACGGAAGCTCAGGTCGCAGACTTCTTCGGACAGGCCGATGGCTTCGAACAGCTGAGCACCGCGATAGGACGCGATGGTCGAGATGCCCATCTTCGACAGGATCTTCAACAGACCTTTGGTGATGCCTTTGCGGTAGTTCTTGAACACCTCGTAGAGGTCGCCCAGTACTTCACCGGTGCGGATCAGGTCGCCCAGCACTTCGTACGCCAGGAACGGATAGACCGCCGAGGCGCCGAAACCGATCAGCACTGCGAAGTGATGCGGATCGCGTGCAGTGGCGGTTTCCACCAGGATGTTGGAGTCGCAGCGCAGGCCTTTTTCGGTCAGGCGGTGGTGCACCGCGCCGGTGGCGAGCGAAGCGTGGATCGGCAGTTTGCCCGGAGCGATATGACGGTCGCTCAGGACGATCTGGGTACGACCGGCACGCACGGCTTCTTCAGCCTGATCGGCGACGTTGCGGATTGCTGCTTCCAGGCCGACGCTTTCGTCGTAGTTGAGGTCGATGATCTGCCGCTCGAAACCCGGGCGGTCGAGGTTCATCAGCGAACGCCACTTGGCCGGGGAAATGACCGGCGAGCTGAGGATCACGCGCGAGGCGTGTTCCGGCGATTCCTGGAAGATGTTGCGCTCGGCACCGAGGCAGATTTCCAGCGACATCACGATCGCTTCACGCAGCGGGTCGATCGGCGGGTTAGTCACCTGCGCGAACTGCTGGCGGAAATAGTCGTACGGCGTGCGCACGCGCTGGGACAGCACGGCCATCGGCGTGTCGTCGCCCATCGAGCCAACGGCTTCGTAGCCTTGTTCGCCAAGCGGACGCAGTACCTGATCGCGCTCTTCGAACGTGACCTGATACATCTTCATGTACTGCTTGAGCTGATCGACGTCGTAGAAAGCCGAACCGTGGTCGTTGTCTTCCATGGTCGCCTGGATGCGCAGGGCATTCTTGCGCAGCCATTGCTTGTATGGATGACGGGATTTCAGACGGTTGTCGATCGCGTCGGTGTCGAGGATCTGCCCGGTTTCGGTGTCCACGGCGAAGATCTGGCCCGGGCCGACACGGCCTTTGGCAATCACGTCTTCAGGCTTGTAGTCCCACACGCCGATTTCCGACGCGAGGGTGATGAAACCGTTGGTGGTAGTGACCCAGCGCGCCGGACGCAGACCGTTACGGTCGAGCAGGCACACCGCGTAGCGACCGTCGGTCATTACCACGCCAGCCGGACCGTCCCACGGTTCCATGTGCATCGAGTTGTACTCGTAGAACGCACGCAGATCCGGGTCCATGGTTTCGACGTTCTGCCACGCTGGCGGAATGATCATCCGCACGCCACGGAACAGGTCGATGCCGCCGGTGACCATCAGCTCAAGCATGTTGTCCATGCTCGAGGAGTCGGAACCGACACGGTTGACCAGCGGGCCGAGTTCTTCCAGATCCATCAGATCGTTGGTGAACTTGGTGCGACGGGCCTGGGCCCAGTTGCGGTTGCCGGTGATGGTGTTGATCTCGCCGTTATGGGCGAGGAAGCGGAATGGCTGGGCCAGCGGCCATTTCGGCAGGGTGTTGGTGGAGAAGCGCTGG
Organism: Pseudomonas sp. B21-021; assembly: GCF_024749205.1. Taxonomy (NCBI): domain Bacteria; kingdom Pseudomonadati; phylum Pseudomonadota; class Gammaproteobacteria; order Pseudomonadales; family Pseudomonadaceae; genus Pseudomonas; species Pseudomonas sp. B21-021. The sequence goes on along the minus strand of NZ_CP087192.1, from coordinate 473,553 downwards.
TGGAACACGCAGATTGCGGTTTGCAGGCGCTCGTCGCTCAGGTCCGGATAAAACGCGGCCAGGTCGGCCGGCATCATCAGGCCTTTATAGATGATGGTCTTGTGGGAAAAGCTGCAGATGTAGTGGTCGGTGTCGGCGGCGTTGGCCACCGACGAACGACGACGGGCGCTGAACAGCTTGACCGCCATGTCCTGATCGCTCAGGCCTTCGCCGCCGATGTACACCTGCTCGATCTGTGGCAGGCGCTCAAGGGCCAGGCGGCCGAGGACGCTGGTGTCGATTGGAACTTTGCGCCAGCCGATCAGTTGCAGGCCTTCGGCCAGGATCTCGCGGTTCATGTTCTCGCGAGCGGCTTCGGCCTTGGCCGGATCCTGATTGAAGAAGACCATGCCCACGGCATATTGCTTGGGCAGCTCGACGCTGAAGGTTTCCTGGGCAATGGCACGCAGGAACGCGTCGGGCTTTTGGATCAGCAGACCGCAACCGTCACCGGTCTTGCCGTCGGCATTAATCCCACCGCGGTGGGTCATGCAGGTCAGGGCCTCGATGGCCGTTTGCAAAAGGGTATGACTGGGTTCGCCCTGCATATGGGCTATCAGGCCGAAACCGCAGTTATCCTTGAATTCATCTGGTTGGTACAGACCTGCTTTCATAGACACTTTCTCACCAGGCTGCCTCTTTTCGAGGCAAATTTCTTTTCAATTCAACCACTTGCATCTCGCGCCGAACGTACGCCGGCTTAGCGGGGGCAAAAGGGTGGTCATTGTACACAGCGACACAGAGGCTCACAAATTTGACGACGAAATGTCGCAAATTCATGTCGCATTTGTGAAAGGTTTAAAGCGATCTGCTGTGCTAGTCAAAACTTTTTTAATTTTGACCGCAACGACTCAAAGACTACTGTGACGCAGACACCACAAGGCACGCGGCCCGTAAGGGCGGCGCGCACTTGTAGAAATTTTGAGGTGCTTGGAGAGGCGGCCTGGGTAAGGCCGCCGAATCTTCAGCGAGTTGTTGCCAGTTCCTGTTGGACGCTGGCGACAGTGCGAGGCCAAGGTTTACCAGCCTGAACCTTCGCTGGCAAGGCCTTGATGGCAGAAACGGCTGCATCACGATTGGCGAAGTTGCCGTAGGTGATCACGTAGAGAGGCTTGCCGTTGAGGACTTTCTTGAAATAACGGTACTCGCCGCCCTGCTCCTTGACGAAGCTTTGCGCGGTCGCTTCGGAGCTGGTGCCGAGGATCTGCACCACGTAGTTGCTGGTCGGCTGACCGGCGTACCAGCTGCCACCGGCGGCCTTGGCGACGGTGACCGGCTTCTCGGCAGGTTTCGCGGCGGCAACAGGCTTGGCAGGCGCCGGAGCCGGTTTGGCCGCTGGAGCGGCCGGAGCAGGCTTGGCGGTAGCGACCTGGGTCGGGGCCGGGGTCGGCTTCGGTGCCGGAACTGGAACCGGGGTCGGTGCAGGGCCGGCCTGAACGCCCGCCGGTGGCGCGGTGGTGGTCACGGTCGGTGGCGTGTTGCTGGAGCCTTCGACCGGCACGCCGTCGTCGCCCTCAGTGATGCCACCCGCTGCTTCAGCCAGCGGGCCACGCATCACCGGTTGCGAGTTGCCGACCAACGGCAGCGGCATCGGCTGGGTATTGCCGTTGAATTCGACGGACGGTGCGCCACCCGCCTGCGGCGTGCCCTGGCCCAATGGCAGTTGCGCCTGCTCGTTGGCCGGCGCACCGGTGGTCGGTGCCTTGTTGCGACCCGGCATCAGCCAGGCGGCAGCGACCGCGACCACAACGACGGCGGAAATCGCCAATACGTGTTTCTTCGGCATGTTGAACCCCATACTTGGACGCTTGACCGCAGAGCGGCTGGCAATCATGACTTCGATCAGAGCATCGCGAGCGACCTGGTTGATGTTGCCGGGCCAACCCTCGGAGCTTTCGTGAATATCAGAGATCTGATCCGCGGTGAAAAGTTCGACCCCCCGGCCCGCGCCTTCGAGCCGCTGGTCGAGATACTCGCGGGTTTCTTCTTCGGTGTACGGCTGCAATTCGATGACGTGGAAGCGCTCTTCCTCAAGGTGCAAAGCCTCGAGCTGGGCGATCAGCGACGACTCACCGAACAGGAACACGTGCGGGCGGCCTTCCGGCGCGCCGGCGCCCAGCGCCATCAGCGCTTCAAGCGCGGACTCGTCGAGCTGCTCGGCATCGTCCACCAGCAGATAGACTTCCTGACCGGTCAGCGCCAGCTGCACGACCTGATCGAGGATCGCCCCGACTTCGGCCTGGGCCACGTCCAGCGCTTGGGCGATCTGGCGCAGCACACCGGCTGCATCGCCGGCGCCACGGGCGGAAACGACGACGCTCTGCACCGATTGCTTGTTGGTACTGGCAACCAGCGCCTGACGCAGCAGGGTCTTGCCGCTGCCCTGCGGGCCGGTGACCACCAGCAGCAACTGGCTGTAACGCGCCAGATGATGCAGCTGACCCAGCACCGGCTTGCGCTGGGCCGGGAAGAATTTGAAGCCCGGCACCCGCGGCGCGAAAGGGTCGTGACTTAACTGGAAATGGCCGAGGAACGCCTCGTCGGCATGCAAACTAGTCATCGGAATCTTATTAACCTTTAAGCTGAGCCAGAGCGCGGTAATCCGCTCCCAGCGTGGCCTGTAGAACCTCTTTCGGATAATCGTCGGTCACCACCGCTTCGCCCATCCGGCGCAGCAGCACCAGGCGCAAGCGACCGTCGATCACTTTTTTGTCAATTGCCATGTGTTCAAGAAAATCGGCTTCGGTCATCTCTTCCGGCGGGATCACCGGCAGACCGGCACGCTGGAACAGGCGGATGCCGCGATCGCGCTCCTGCTCGCTGATCCAGCCCAGGCGCGCGGACATTTCCAGCGCCATTACGGTGCCAGCAGCGACCGCTTCGCCATGCAACCAGACACCATAGCCCATGTGGGTTTCGATGGCGTGGCCAAAGGTGTGGCCGAGATTGAGGGTGGCCCGTACGCCGGTTTCCTTCTCGTCGGCGCCGACCACCGCCGCCTTGGCAGCGCAGGAGCGCTCGATGGCGTAGGTCAGGGCCGTTTGATCCAGCGCACGCAGGGCGTCGACGTTGTCTTCGAGCCAGGTCAGGAACGGTTCGTCGCAGATCAGACCGTATTTGATGACTTCCGCCAGGCCGGCCGACAGCTCGCGCGCTGGCAGGGTTTTCAGGGACGCGGTATCGATCAGCACCACATTCGGCTGATAGAACGCGCCGACCATGTTCTTGCCCAGCGGATGGTTGATCCCGGTCTTGCCGCCCACCGACGAATCGACCTGGGACAGCAGCGTAGTAGGAATCTGGATGAAATCGACGCCGCGCTGGTAGCAGGCGGCCGCGAAACCGGCCATGTCGCCGATCACACCGCCGCCGAGGGCGATCACCGTGGTGCGGCGGTCATGACGAGCGGTCAGCAGGCCGTCGAAGATCAGTTGCAGGGTTTCCCAGTTCTTGAAGGCTTCGCCGTCGGGCAGCACCACGGAAACCACCGAGAACTGCGCCAGGCTGCGGGTCAGACGCTCGAGATAGAGCGGCGCAACGGTCTCGTTGGAGATGATTGCCACTTGCCGCCCGTGGATATGCGGGGCCAGCAGCTCAGGCTGGTCCAGTAATCCTTCGCCAATGTGAATCGGGTAGCTGCGCTCGCCTAGGTCGACCTTGAGTGTCTGCATGTGTCCCCACGATGAAGATGAAGCAGGCGTCCTGCCTGGAATTATCGAATGTTCACGGCATGTGCTGGTGTGACGCCACTCGCACGCCATCCGCCACAACCCTTGGCGGCCATTACAGGTCGCCGAGGATAGCGCATTTCGTGCGGCGCTTTAACGGGGCGGAAGTTGCTGCAGGCGGTCGAGAATATCGAGCACGACCATGCGCGGTGGCCGCTCGTCGGTTTCCACCACCAGATCGGCGATTTCCCGATAGAGCGGATCACGGATCGCCAGCAGATCGCGCAGGGTTTTCTCCGGATTGGCGGTGCGCAGCAACGGCCGGTTGCGGTCGCGGGAAGTGCGGCCGACCTGCTGCTCGACGGAGGCGTGCAGATACACCACCCGCCCGCCCTCGTGCAGGGCCTTGCGGTTGGCATCGCGCATCACCGCGCCGCCGCCGGTCGCCAGCACCACGCCATCGAACGCGCACAGCTCGGCGATCATCGCCTGCTCACGGTCACGAAAGCCGGGCTCGCCTTCCTTGTCGAAGATCCACGGGATATTGGCGCCCGTACGCAGTTCAATTTCCTTGTCGGAATCCTTGAACGGCAGGCGCAGCTCTTTGGCCAGTAATCGGCCGATGGTGCTTTTTCCAGCCCCCATCGGTCCTACAAGAATCAAATTTCGCACAGAATCAACGACTCACAGCAATCGCCTGGTTATTCATGATACGCGGAGTGAGAAATACCAGCAGCTCGGATTTTTTCTCCGAAACCACATCACGCCGGAAAAGGCGGCCAAGATACGGCACATCGCCAAGAAATGGCACCTTATCTACAACCTTGCTTTGAGTATTTGAGAAAACGCCCCCAATCACGATGGTCTCGCCGTCGTTCACCAGCACCTTGGCGTTGACCTCGTTTTTCTTGATCGGCGGTACATCCTGCACTTTGTTCAGGTAGTCCGGTTCGTCCTTGGTGACCTTGACCTCCATGATGATGCGGTTGTCCGGGGTGATCTGCGGCGTCACTTCCAGCGACAGCGACGCCTCCTTGAAGGACACCGACGTAGCGCCGCTGGAGCTGGCTTCCTGGTACGGAATCTCGGTGCCCTTGAGGATCTTCGCGGTCTCCTTGTCGGAGGTGACCACCTTGGGCTGCGAGACGATTTCGCCGTTGCCGGTCTTCTCCATCGCGGTCAGCTCGAGGTCGAGCAATACGTTGTCGGTGATGAACGCGATGCCGATCCCGGACGTATTGTTGACCGTGCCCATGTCGACGAACGGCGAGTTGGTGCTGGTGCTGCCCGGCGTACCAATGGTGGTCGACGAACCGTTGCTGACCCCGGAAGTGTTCCAGTTGCCCTTGTTCTGGATCGAACCGCCCCAGCGCACGCCCAGGCTCTTGTCGTAATCGACGTTGGCCTCGACGATCCGCGCCTCGATCATCACCTGACGCACCGGGATATCCAGCTGCGCCACGATCCGCCGCAGCTCGTCGAGGCGATCCTGGGTCTGGTAGGCAATGATGTTGTTGGTCCGCTCATCGACGGTGATCGAACCCCGCTCGTCGACCTTGGCCTCGGCGCTGGTGACCGACTGAAACAGCTTGGCGATGTCCGCAGCCTTGGCGTAGTTCACTTGCAGCAGCTCGCGGCGCAACGGCGCCAGTTCGGCGATCTGTTTCTGCGATTCCAGTTCCTGCCGTTCGCGGGCGGCGATTTCATCGGCCGGCGCCACCAGCAACACGTTGCCGACCTTGCGCTTGTCCAGGCCTTTGGTCTTGAGCACCAGATCCAGCGCCTGATCCCACGGTACGTTCTGCAGGCGCAAGGTGATTCCGCCCTGCACCGTATCGCTGGCCACCAGATTGAGGTTGGTGAAGTCGGCGATCAGTTGCAGCACCGAACGCACATCGATGTCCTGGAAGTTGAGAGAGAGCTTTTCGCCGTTATAGCTGTTGCGGTCGGCGTTGCGCTTTTGCAGGTCATCGACGGTCAACGGCCGGATGCTGACGGTCAGCTTGTTGTCGGTCTGGTAAGTGGAATAGTCGAACGTACCGTTGGGTTCGACGGTGATCGTCGCCCGATCACCACTGACACCAGCGTTGACGAACTGCACCGGGGTGGCGAAATCCTTGACGTCGAGGCGCACCCGCAGCGGTTCGGGCAATTGGGTACGGGCGAAATTGAGGATGATCTTGCCGTCGTGTTCCTGAATATCCGGTGCGATGGCTGGATCGGACAGGTCGATGACCACGTTGCCCTCGCCCGCCGTGCCACGCTGGAAATCCACACCGCGAATGGCTCTGGCGGTTGGCGCAAAGGTCCGGACCGGCGCTGCCGCAGGTGCTGCGCGCGGTGCACGAGCCGCCGGACGCGGGGCAGCGGCTTTGCTGCCTTGCCCGACCACCACGAATACCGCATTGCCTTCGACCCGGGTGTCGTAAGGCGCCAGTTGCGTCAGGCTGATGATGAGCCGCGTCCGGTTATTGGCCTCGACCACCGTGGCCGTGCGGGCATTGCCACTGCCCAGGTCACGGGTCTTGCTCGCCAGCTGACTGGCGACACCCGGCAGATCGAGAGCGATCCGTGCCGGCGAATCGGTGGTATAGCCCTTGGGCTGCGGGGGTGGGCCGTCGAATGACAGCTTCAGCTCGACCCGGTCGCCCGGCAGTGCCGCGACGTCCAGCGCCTTCAGATTGGCTGCCTGTACCATCGGTGAAAGCAGCGCCATCCATAGCGAAAAACCGAGGGTGGAAAAAATCCTGTTCATTATTCGACTTCCACTTATGAGTGCTCTTTCAAAGGAATGGTGCGCGGCCGCTCAAGCCAGGCGCCCTGGCCATCCGGAACGATTTCCACCACTTCGACCTGGGAAGCGCTGATCGCAACGATCCGCCCGTCGTTACGGCCCAGGTAATCGCCGACCTTGAGCCGATGGACCCCGCCCGCCCCCCGCAGCAACGCGAAGGAACCAGAGGCGTTGGCAATCGTGCCGACCATTTCAAACTGCTCGATGTTGAAACCTTCGAGGTATTGCTTGACCCGGTTGGGATCGGGTTTCACGTCGCGAGAGCCGTGTTTCTGCCCGGCCAGATCGACCCGTAACTGACGCGAAAACGGACTGCGCAGGTTGGCGGCGCTGTAGGTGAACGTCGGGAAAGAGCGGAAGGTCGGGGTCGGCTCGATCTTGCCCGGCGGACGCAGGCGCACTTCATTCATGTAGGCGTCGAGGTCACTGAAGTCATCGCCGCCACAGCCACCGAGCATCAATAACAATGTCGATAAGGCGATAAAACGGATCGGGCTCATTTTTGCAGCCCCTTGTCGTTGTAGCGGTAGGTCTTGGCGAGAATGCTCATGCGCAACTTCGGCCCGCCTTCGGGATTGGCCGGCGCCAGCTCGAAATCGTGCAGGGTGACGATCCGTGGCAGTCCGGCCACGCCGCTTACGAAAGTCGCAAGGTCGTGATAGGCACCGGTTACGGTGATCTGGATGGGCAGTTCGATGTAGAACTGTTGGGTGACCTCCGGCAGCAGCTTGATCTCTTCGAATTCAAGACCGCTGCCCAGCCCGGTGCGCGTGATGTCTTCCAGCAACCCCGGCACTTCGGTGTCACTGGGCAATTGCCGCAACAGCACGCCGAACGAGTTTTCCATCTCTTTCATCTGCTGGGTGTACAGCTCCAGATTGGCCGCCATGCGCGCCTTGCTCGCGAATTGCTCCTTGAGGGTGACCTCCTCCTCACGCTTGAGCTCGAGCTGGTTCTCCAGGTCACTGATGAAAAAGTTATAGCCAAGCGCCAGAACCAACACCATCAACAGCCCGCCGGCCAGGCTTTTGACCACTGGCGGCCAGGAGCCGATGTTGCTGGTGTCCAGGTCGTTGAAATCGACATTGCGCAGGCTGTCCAGCCACTCGGACGGCTTCATTGGTCGTCCTCCTCGATCCGGGGTCGAGTCTGGCGAACGGTCAGCTGAAAGACGTTGGCCTGATCCACCTGGCCAGCGGTGGTGGCTTTCACTTCATTGAGGTTGGGCGCATCGAACCAGTCGGAGGCATCGAGATTGCGCATCAGGTCGGACACCCGATTGTTCGACTCCGCCGCGCCGCTGATCGACAGGGTCTTGCCGACCATTTTCACATCGGTGAAATACACCCCGTCGGGCAAGGTGCGCGCCAGCTGATCGAAAATCCGCCCGCTGATCTGCCGGTTGCCCTGCAAGTCCTGGATGATGCGCATGCGCTCCACCAGTTGCTGGCGGTGGGCCTTGAGTTCGCTGATCTGTTTGATCCGTTCGTCGACCACGGCGATCTGCTTGCCGATGTAGTCATTGCGCGCGACCTGCCGCGCGATGGCGGCGCTGATGATCTGGTCGGCAATGAGCACCGCCCCGACCGAACCGACCACCACGCCGGTCAAGGCCAGCAGGAAGCGTTTGCGCCGCTCTTCGCGACGCTCCTCGCGCCAGGGTAAAAGGTTGATCCGCGCCATCAGTCGAAACTCCTGAGCGCGAGCCCGCAGGCAATCATCAGGGCCGGCGCATCGCTCGCCAGGGCCCCGGCGTTGACCTTGCTGCTCAAGGCCATGTCGGAAAACGGGTTGGCCACCTGGGTCGGTGTGTTCAGGCGCTCTTCGATCAGCCGGTCGAGCCCGGGCACCGACGCCGTGCCGCCGGCCAGCAGAATGTGGTCGACGGCGTTGTACTGGCCGGAGGCGAAAAAGAACTGCAGGGAGCGCGACACCTGCTGCACCAGCGCCTCGCGAAACGGTTGCAGCACCTCGCTGACGTAGTCGTCCGGCAGGCCGCCCTGCTTCTTGGCGAGTCCCGCCTGTTCAAGGGTCAGGCCATAACGGCGCTGGATTTCCTCGGTCAGCTGTCGACCGCCGAACAGCTGTTCGCGGGTATAGATGATCCGGCCGTTGTGCAGGACGCTGAGGGTGGTCATGGTGGCGCCGATGTCGACCACGGCCACTGTCAGCCGGTCCTGGGACGCGGCCAGTTGCGTCGCCAGCAGGCCGAACGAGCGTTCCAGTGCGTAGGCTTCGACATCCACCACCCGCGCGGTCAGCCCGGCGAGGGCGAGCGCCGCTTCGCGGACTTCGACGTTTTCCTTGCGACAGGCGGCCAGCAGTACGTTGACCCGCTCGGGGTTGCGCGGCGAAACGCCCTGGACTTCGAAGTCGATGGCGACCTCGTCCAGCGGATAGGGAATGTATTGATCGGCCTCGATCTTGAGCTGGTTTTCAAGTTCATCGTCGGACAGCCCGGCGTCCATCTCGATGACCTTGGTGATCACCGCCGAACCCGCCACTGCCACCGCAACGGTTTTCAGCCCGGTGCGCGCCTTGACCAGCACCCGGGACAGGGCCTGGCCGACGCCCTCGAGCTCGGCGATGTTCTTTTCGACCACGGCACTCGCCGGCAACGGCTCCACCGCGTACGCCTCGACCCGGTAGCGCTCACCCTGACGGCTCAGCTCCAGCAGCTTCACCGATGTGGAGCTGATGTCGATCCCCAGTAACGTATTGGCCTTTTTATTGAAGAGTCCTAGCACTACCAATTCCCTATGACTATCCGTGAGTTACGGACTCTGTAATGCGCATTGCGTTCCCTCGCCCCGTCTTGACAGAAGCGCAAATGACGCCCCCAGCGGAAAAGTGCTTATAATGCCCAGCGATTTTTTCCGCTTTTTACTGCCGGCGCGGGTCGTTCTGTGTGTTTCCCGGAACCCTGTCGCCCAATTCATTCTTTGCCGTGGATGTCCAAAAGCCTTGATTCGTCTGCTGAAATTTTTCGGTTGGTCCATCGTCGCCGTTTTCTGCGGACTGCTTTTAGGTCTCAGCGGCGCGTTTCTTTACCTTAGTCCGGGTTTGCCATCTGTGGAGGCGCTGAGAAGCATTCAGTTGCAGATTCCGCTCCGGGTCTACAGCAGCGACAACAAGTTGATCGCAGAATTTGGCGAAATGCGCCGCACACCGATCCGTTTCGCCGACATTCCCCCAATTTCATCAATGCGTTACTAAGTGCTGAAGACGACAACTTCGCCAATCACTATGGCGTCGATCCGAGCAGCCTGATGCGTGCCGCGACCCAACTGGTCAAGAGCGGTCACATCCAGTCCGGCGGCAGCACCATCACCATGCAGGTGGCGAAGAACTTCTTCCTGACCAGCGAACGCAGCTTCTCGCGCAAGGCCACTGAAATCCTTCTGGCCCTGCAGATCGAACGCCAGCTGACCAAGGACGAAATCCTTGAGCTGTACGTGAACAAGATCTATCTGGGCAACCGCGCCTACGGCATCGAGGCGGCGGCGCAGGTGTATTACGGCAAGTCGATCCGCGAAGTCAGCCTGGCGCAGATGGCGATGATCGCCGGCCTGCCGAAAGCCCCGTCGCGCTTCAACCCGCTGGCCAACCCGGCGCGCAGCAAGGAGCGTCGCGACTGGATCCTCGGGCGCATGTACAAGCTCGGCAAGATCACCGAAGCCGACTACACCGCCGCAATCAACGAGCCGCTGAACGCCAGCTATCACGTGCCGACCCCGGAAGTGAACGCACCGTACATCGCCGAGATGGCCCGTGCGGAAATGGTCGGTCGTTACGGCAGCGACGCCTATACCGAAGGTTTCCGCGTCACCACCACGGTGCCGAGCAACCTCCAGGAAATGGCCAACACCGCGCTGCACGAAGGCCTGATGACCTACGACCAGCGTCACGGCTACCGTGGCCCTGAATCACGTCTGCCGGGCAAGACCCGTGAAGCCTGGGCCACCGAACTGACCAAGCAACGCACGATCAGTAGCCTCGAGCCGGCCATCGTCACCCAGGTCGACAAGAACGGCCTGCAAGTGCTGACCCGCACCGGCGAAGAGCACGTGGCGTGGGACACCATGAAATGGGCCCGCCCGTTCCTCAACACCAACAGCATGGGCGCCAACCCGCGTCAGCCGTCGGATGTGGCACAGATCGGCGACCTGGTTCGCGTGCAGCGCCAGCCAAACAATTCGCTGAAGCTCAGCCAGATCCCACAGGCGCAAGGCGCGCTGGTGTCGCTGGATCCGCAGAACGGCGCGATCCGCTCGCTGGTCGGCGGCTTCGCCTTCGAGCAGAGCAACTACAACCGCGCGATGCAGGCCAAGCGTCAGCCGGGCTCGAGCTTCAAGCCGTTCGTCTACAGCGCCGCACTGGACAACGGCTACACCGCCGCCAGCCTGGTCAACGACGCGCCGATCGTGTTCGTCGACGAGTACCTGGACAAGGTCTGGCGTCCGAAGAACGACACCAACACCTTCCTCGGTCCGATCCGTCTGCGTGAGGCGCTGTACAAGTCGCGCAACCTGGTGTCGATCCGCCTGTTGCAGGCGATGGGCGTAGGCAAGACCATCGACTACATCACCCGTTTCGGCTTCAACAAGCAGGACTTGCCGCCAAACCTGTCCCTGGCGCTGGGCACCGCGACCCTGACGCCAATGGAGATCGCCACCGGCTGGAGCACCTTCGCCAACGGCGGCTACAAGATCACCCCGTACATCATCGACAAGATCGAAAGCCGCAACGGCGACACGCTGTTCGTCGCCAATCCGCCGACCGTACCGCAGGGCGGCGCGGCCACCGACGGTATCGCGGCCCCCGCTACCGAATCGTTTACCGTCAATGCAGCGCCGGTTCCGGGTGAAGCGCCGAGCAACGCCGCCGTGCCGCAAGCACCGGCAGTTGCCGAGCGCATCGTCGATGGCCGTACTACTTACATCCTCAACAGCATGCTGCAGGACGTAATCAAGCTCGGCACCGGCCGTCGCGCACTGGCCCTGGGCCGCAGCGACATCGCGGGCAAGACCGGTACCACCAACGAATCCAAGGATGCGTGGTTCTCCGGTTACAACGCCGATTACGTGACCACCGTGTGGACCGGTTTCGACCAGCCGGAAAGCCTCGGTCGCCGGGAGTTCGGCGGCACCGTGGCACTGCCGATCTGGATGAACTACATGGCCGCCGCGCTCAAGGACAAGCCACCGCATGTCCAGCCGGAGCCGGAAGGCATCCTCAGCCTGCGGGTGGACCCGGTCAGCGGTCGCGCGGCATCGCCGAGCACGCCGGGGGCCTACTTCGAGCTGTTCAAGGCTGAGGACACGCCACCGTCGGTCAACGAGATCGGCAATGGCACCGTGCCGGGCAGTCCGCTGCCAGCGGATGAGCAGGCGCCGATCGATCTGTTCTGATCCTGATCCTGAACCGCTAAAAAGCCCCGCCTTCGATTGAAGTGCGGGGCTTTTTATTACCTGTTCATTTTTGTGTTGTCTGGGCCGGCCTCTTCGCGGGCAAGCCCGCTCCCACAGTAACCGGGTGTACGCTCCATTTGTGAACGCCACAAAACCCTGTGGGAGCGGGCTTGCCCGCGAAGAGGCCCTTAAGATCACCCCAAAATCAACAGGCATAAAAAAGCCCCGACTCTCACGAGCCGGGGCTTTCGGTTGAAGCGCTACAACGACTTAGCCGTTGAACACGTCATCCACGCTTTTCAGCGGGTAGTTCTTCGGATACGGCAGGGTCGCCACACCAGTCTCGATCGCGGCCTTGGCCACGGCGTCGGAGATAACGGTGATCAGGCGCTTGTCCATTGGTTTCGGAATGATGTACTCACGACCGAATTCCAGGGAGATACCGCCGTAGGCGTCGCAGACTTCCTGAGGCACCGGCAGCTTGGCCAGTTCGCGCAGGGCGTTGGCGGCAGCGATCTTCATTTCTTCGTTGATGCGCTTGGCGCGAACGTCCAGGGCACCGCGGAAGATGAACGGGAAGCCCAGCACGTTGTTGACCTGGTTCGGGTAGTCCGAACGGCCGGTGGCCATGATCACGTCGTTACGGGTGGCGTGAGCCAGTTCCGGGGAGATTTCCGGATCCGGGTTGGAGCAGGCGAAGACGATCGGGTTGGCCGCCATGCGCTTGAGTTGCTCGGCGCTCAGCAGGTTCGGGCCCGACAGGCCGACGAATACGTCAGCGCCTTCGATGGCGTCGTCCAGGGTGCGTTTCTCGGTAGGGTGAGCGAACACAGCCTTGTACTGGTTCAGGTCGTCACGGCCAGCGTGGATCACGCCAGTACGGTCAACCATGAAGATGTTCTCGACCTTGGCGCCCATGCTCACCAGCAGTTTCATGCAGGAGATGGCGGCTGCGCCAGCGCCCAGGCAGACGATCTTGGCGTCGGCCAGGGTTTTGCCAGCGATTTCCAGGGCGTTGATCATGCCCGCAGCGGTCACGATCGCGGTGCCGTGCTGGTCATCGTGGAATACCGGAATGTCGCACTGCTCGATCAGAGCGCGTTCGATCTCAAAGCACTCAGGCGCCTTGATGTCTTCCAGGTTGATGCCACCGAAGGTGATGGAAATGCGTTTTACGGTGTCGATGAAGGCTTGCGGGCTTTCGGAGTCGACTTCGATGTCGAAGACGTCGATGCCGGCGAAGCGCTTGAACAGCACGCCTTTACCTTCCATGACTGGCTTGGAAGCCAGTGGGCCGAGGTTACCCAGGCCCAGAATCGCGGTGCCATCGGAAATGACTGCAACCAAGTTGCCCTTGCCGGTGTACTTGTAGGCCAGTTCAGGATCGCGGGCGATCTCGCGCACTGGTTCAGCTACGCCGGGGCTGTAGGCCAGCGACAGGTCGCGGGCGGTAGCAGTGGCCTTGGTGAGCTCGACACTCAGCTTTCCTGGACGAGGATTGGCATGATATTCGAGAGCGGCAGTTTTCAGATCAGACATTTTGGCATTCCGCTTTTTACTGTTGGACAGACTGGTCAGCGAGGATACGCGCCTCGCAAAGTCCCCACAAGACTGCCCGGTCACCCCTGTCAAGCGCCCTGCCCTACGACTTTGGGCCAAGAGCCACGGCGCACAAGGGCTAGACTGTTCACAATCGACAGAAAAAATGTCTACAACTTTTTATTCAGCGGGACGACTGAAGCATCGAAGTATCGGTCAGCGGCAACAGCCAGCGCGCCTGACCTGATTTCAGTCCACCGCGCCGGGAACGGTCGACCACCCAGCCACGGGCCTCGATCTGCTTGCCCTTCAACGCCTGCAGAGAGGTGGCGTCGAAGCGATCCAGCAGATTGGGTGCAACGCGCAGTACAACCTTGTCCTGCAACTCGATCCAGATTCCGCCGCGATTGCGTTGAACCTTGCTCACACGACCGCTGACCACGGCAAAACCAGAGCGCTCGATCTGCTCCGCTTTCAGTACAGGAGAGCGCTTCCACAGGCCCAGCCCGGCCTTTCGCGCGCGGCGCTCGGCGGCTTGCTGGCAATCGACCAGATCGACATTCGGCGCCACCGCGACCTGGAAACCGAGACCATCGGCGAGCATCTGCGCTTCGAGATTCTCACCCTTGGCGCTGAAAACATGGGCCAGGGTGCGGCCGTAACGGTCCTTGGACTCGGCGCCGAGTCGTAGGCCGACCCGCCCTTCGCTCTCGGCGACCAAGGCTTCGAGGCGCTTGCGCGCGGCCACAGCAAACGGCTCGTCGCTGCGACCCTGCTTGCCGAGTTCGGGCGTATTGAGGCCGATCATCCGCACATTGCGCCCATCGCCCAGGCGCAGGGTGTCGCCGTCGACCACCCGCTGCACCGTGGCGCTGTCCAGCCCGGCCGGGGCCGGGCACAAGGCCTGGGCGGCGGAGAGCCAAATCGCGGACACAAAAAAGGCGCCCGCAAGGGACGCCTTTTTCATCAGACCGGAAAAGCCGCTGAGGTTTTCCAGAATGAAGGGCCTTAGGCCTTTTTCGCGCCGAAAGCACCGAAACGGTCGGCGAACTTCTGAACGCGACCACCGGTGTCCAGAGTCTTCTGCTTACCGGTGTAGAACGGGTGGCACTCGTTGCAAACGTCGATCGCCAGGGCTTTGCCGAAGGTCGAACGGGTTTCGAACTTGTTGCCGCAGCTGCAAGTTACTGCAACTTCTGGGTAATTCGGGTGGATATCGGCTTTCATGGTGTTTTCCTCAGCTGGCGTGCCGCCATCCAACACGATTGTTGAATACCGCACGTAATTAGGCCGCGGATTCTACCAGACAATCCCGATCACGCAAGCTGTCGCTGAGACCGACCGTCTGCTAGGCTCCCGGCCCAAACCTCATCCCCGCTGCTTGTTAGCTTCTTATCGAGATCCCGCGTGCCCGACGCCATTCTGCGCCTCGCCCTGCCTTCGCCCCTGCGCCGCCTGTTCGACTATCGGGCCCCGGCCGGCGTGCTGCGTTCGCAGTTGCAACCGGGCATGCGCCTGCGGGTGCCGTTCGGCCGGCGGGAGATGATCGGGATTCTGGTGGAAGTCACTGACACCAGCGAAGTGCCGGTGGAAAAGCTCAAACCGGCGCTGGCCCTGCTCGACGCCACCGCACCACTGCCGCCGGCGCTGTTCAAGCTGTGTCTGTGGACGGCGCAGTATTATCAGCACAGCCTCGGCGACACCCTGAGCTGGGCGTTGCCGGTGCTGTTGCGCCAGGGCGAACTGGCCGAGGTTCGGCAGGAACGCTTCTGGTCCGCCGCTCCCGGCGCCAGCCTCGATGACCCGCGCATCGCCCGCGCCCCGCGCCAGCGTGAAGCCCTGGCGACGCTGGCCCAACATCCCCACGGCGTCGCCCATCAGTTGCTGAGCAAACTGATGCTGAGCAAGGACAGCCTCGATCTGCTGCTGGCCAAGGACCTGGTGCAAGTCGAAGTGCGCCGCCACGCCCCCGGCGCGCGCCATGAACACTGGCTGGCCCAGCCGGAGCTGCCGCTCAACAGCGAACAGCGCGCCGCGTATGAGGCAATTCGCGCCGGGTTCGACAGTTATCACGCGTTCCTGCTGGCCGGGGTCACCGGCAGCGGCAAGACCGAAGTCTATTTGCAGCTGATCCGCGAAACCCTCGAGGCCGGCAAACAGGCGCTGGTGCTGATCCCGGAGATCAACCTCGGCCCGCAGACCCTCGCGCGGTTCGAACAACGCTTCAATGCACGCATCGCCCTGCTGCACTCGGCGGTCAATGACCGTGATCGTCTGGACGCCTGGCTCGCCGCCCGTGACGGCGAGGCCGACATTATTATCGGCACCCGCTCGGCGCTGTTCACCCCGATGAAAAATCCGGGGCTGATCATCATCGACGAAGAACACGACGGCTCCTATAAACAGCAGGAAGGCCTGCGCTACCACGCGCGGGATCTGGCGCTGGTGCGCGCGCGGCAGGAAAACATCCCGATCGTGCTCGGCTCCGCGACCCCATCACTGGAAAGCCTGCACAACGCCTACACCGGTCGGTACGGACTCCTACGCCTGAACGAACGTGCCGGCGGCGCCAAACAGCCACGCTTCCTGCGTCTGGATGTGAAAAGTCGTCCACTGGACAGCGGCATTTCCGGACCGATGCAGCAAGCCATCGGCCAGACCCTCGCCGCCGGCCAGCAGGTATTGGTGTTCCTCAACCGCCGGGGGTTTGCCCCGACTCTGCTTTGCCACGATTGCGGCTGGATGTCCGAGTGCCAGCGCTGCGATGCGCGGATGACCGTGCACCAGCGCTACGGCGAACTGCGCTGCCACCACTGCGGTTACGTCGAGCGCGTACCCCGCCAATGCCCGAAGTGCAACAAGGTCGATCTGCGCCCCGTGGGCGCCGGTACCGAGCGGGCCGAGGAACGGCTGGCGATTCTGTTCCCGGACTATCCGGTGCTGCGCGTCGACCGTGACAGCACGTCGCGCAAGGACGCGATGAACCAGCTGTTCGCCACGATCCAGAAAGGCCAGCCGTGCATTCTGGTCGGCACCCAGATGTTGGCCAAGGGGCACCACTTCCCTCGGGTGACGCTGGTATCCATCCTCGATGCCGACGGCGGGCTGTTTTCCGGCGACTTCCGCGCCAGCGAGCGCATGGCGCAGTTGATCGTGCAGGTCGCCGGCCGGGCCGGGCGGGCGGAAGAACCGGGCAAGGTGATCATCCAGACGCATCTGGCCGACCATCCTTTATTGGTGCAACTGACCGAGCAGGGTTACTTCGCCTTCGCCGAACAGGCCCTGAGCGAACGCCGCGCCGCCGGACTGCCGCCGTTTTCCCACCTCGCCCTGCTGCGCGCCGAAGCGCACAAGCCGGGGCAGGCCGAAGGCTTTCTTGATGAGGCGTGCAGCGAGGCCGAGCGCTTGCTGGCCGAACAGAATCTGACCGGCATTGAACTGCTGGGACCGGTGCCGGCGCCAATGGAACGCCGGGCCGGGCGCTTCCGCGCGCAACTGCTGTTGCAAGCCACGGCCCGGGCGCCGCTGCACCGATTGCTGGCGAGCTGGCTGCTGGTGCTGGAGCAGATGCCAAGCGGCCGCGCGGTGCGCTGGTCGCTGGATGTCGATCCCGTCGACTTGTATTGATCTGACGCTCGCCTTCGCGAGCAAGCTCGCTCCCACAGGGAAATGTATTCCAGGGTGGGAGCGAGCCTGCTCGCGAAAGCAGTCTATTTGTCACCACACATCCACATCCTGCCTGCTAAGGTTGGCAAGCCCGTCTTCGCAACGGATAATGCCCAGTTTTTCCACCCGCGCATCGATGCGCCGCCGCGCTTGCGGTCGAAAGAGAAGACCATGAAAGACACCATTCGCCAGCTGATCCAACAAGCCCTCACCCAACTCGTCAACGAAGGTGTGTTGCCTGAAGGCCTGACGCCGGCGATCCAGGTGGAAAACGCCCGGGACAAGACCCACGGCGACTTCGCCAGCAACATCGCGATGATGCTGGCCAAGCCTGCGGGCATGAAACCGCGCGATCTGGCGGAAAAAATCATCGCCGCCCTGCCGGCTGACGAGAACGTCACCAAGGCCGAAATCGCCGGCCCAGGCTTCATCAACTTCTTCCAGAACACTCAGGCGCTGGCCTCGCGCCTCGACGCCGCACTGGCCGACGCTCACGTTGGCGTGCGCAAGGCCGGCCCGGCGCAACGCACCGTGGTCGACCTGTCGGCACCGAACCTGGCCAAAGAGATGCACGTCGGCCATTTGCGCTCGACCATCATCGGCGACGGCGTGGCCCGTGTGCTCGAATTCCTCGGCGATACAGTGATCCGTCAGAACCACGTCGGCGACTGGGGCACCCAGTTCGGCATGCTGATGGCGTACCTGCAGGAAAACCCGATCACCAGCGACGAGCTGTCGGACCTGGAAAACTTCTACCGCGCCGCCAAGCAACGCTTCGACGAATCTCCGGAATTCGCCGACCGCGCCCGTGGCCTGGTGGTCAAGTTGCAGGCCGGCGACGCTGAATGCCTGGCGCTGTGGACCAAGTTCAAGGACATCTCGCTGTCGCACTGCCAGAAGATCTACGAACTGCTCAACGTCAAACTGACCATGGCCGACGTGATGGGCGAAAGCGCCTACAACGACGACCTGATCAACGTGGTCAACGACCTGAAAGCCGCCGGCATGCTGGTCGAAAGCAACGGCGCCCAGTGCGTGTTCCTCGACGAATTCAAGAACGCCGAAGGCGAGCCGCTGCCGGTGATCATCGTCAAGGCTGACGGCGGTTACCTGTACGCCACCACCGACCTGGCGGCCGTGCGTTATCGCAGCGGCAAGCTGAAGGCCGACCGTGCGCTGTACTTCGTCGACCAGCGCCAGGCCCTGCACTTCCAGCAAGTGTTCGCCGTGGCGCGCAAGGCCGGTTTCGTGACCCATCCGATGGAAATGGAGCACATGGGCTTCGGCACCATGAACGGCGCCGACGGCCGTCCGTTCAAGACCCGTGATGGCGGCACCGTGAAGCTGATCGACCTGCTGACCGAAGCGCAGGAACGTGCCTACAGCCTGGTGAAGGAAAAGAACCCGACCCTGGCCGAAGACGAACTGCGCGCGATCGCCAAAGTTGTGGGCATCGGCGCGGTGAAGTACGCCGACCTGTCGAAGCACCGCACCAGCGACTACAGCTTCAACTTCGACCAGATGCTCAACCTCGAAGGCAACACCGCGCCATACCTGCTGTACGCCTACACCCGCGTGGCCGGCGTGTTCCGCAAACTGGACAAGGATTACAGCGAAGTCGACGGCCAGATCGTCCTCGAAGCGCCGCAGGAACACGACCTGGCAGCCAAACTGGCGCAGTTCGGCGAAGTGCTGAACAACGTTGCGGAAAAAGGCACGCCACACACCCTGTGCACCTACCTGTACGAGGTCGCCGGCTTGTTCTCCAGCTTCTACGAGAACTGCCCGATCCTCGCCGCAGAGACCCCGGCACAAATGCAAAGCCGTCTGCGCCTTGCCGCGCTGACCGGCCGTACCCTCAAGCAAGGCCTGGAACTGCTCGGCCTGGAAACCCTGGAGCGCATGTAAGTTGGCTGCCAAGAAAAAACCTGCACCCAAGCGTGGCGCCAGCCGTTACCAAGCTCCAGCGAAGCAGCCGATTCCGGGCTGGCTGTGGATGGCCATCGGCCTGACGGTCGGCGCGTTCATCGTGTTTCTGATGAAACTGGAGCCGGGCAAGGGCAGCGACACGGTCAAGCGCGAGAAGATCGAGCAACAGCAACAACAGAAAGCCACCAAGATCGCCGAGGCCAACAAGACCCCGCCGAGCCCGACGCAACCGGTGAAGCCGAAGTACGACTTCTACACCCTGCTGCCGGAATCGGAAGTGATCGTGCCGCCGGACGCCGTGCCGGAGAAAACCCTGCCGACGCCACAGGTGCCGGCCATCCCGACCACGCCGGTGACCCCGGCCGAAGCGGCGAAGATCGACACAGCGCGTGCACAGGCTGCACTGGCCGGGATCACCCCGCCGCCAGCACCGCCGGTGACCAAGGCTGCACCGGTGACCAAGTTCTTCCTGCAGGCCGGCTCGTTCCGCAAAGAGACGGATGCCGACAAGGTGCGCGCGCAGATCATTCTGCTCGGCCAGGCGGTCGCGGTTGAGTCCGGGACGGTCAAGGATGAAACCTGGTATCGCGTACTGGTCGGCCCGTTCAGCAACCGCGAACAGCTGACCACCGCCCAGAAACAACTGGCGGGCGCGGGCTTCAGCAACCTGTTGTTACAACAACGCCAGAGCCGCTGATACCTCCCCACCGATCGTTCCCACGCTCTGCGTGGGAATGCAGCCCGGGACGCTCCGCGTCCCTTGCCGCAGGGACGCGGAGCGTCCATTGAGGCATTCCCACGCGGAGCGTGGGAACGATCATGTCGTTCTGCGTGGGAACGATCATGTACAAAGCACCGCTCGTCCCCTCTCCCGCCCCGCAGTTGAAATCCTCTCCACCACCCCCATATGAATGGGCATAAGGCATTTTCGCCCCGCAGTGTGGAGACTCTTCCCTTGACCACCATCGTTTCAGTCCGCCGCCACGGCAAAGTCGTCATGGGCGGCGACGGCCAGGTTTCTCTCGGCAACACCGTGATGAAAGGCAACGCGAAGAAAGTTCGTCGCCTGTACCACGGCGAAGTCATCGCCGGTTTCGCCGGTGCCACCGCCGACGCCTTCACCCTGTTCGAACGTTTCGAAGGCCAGCTTGAAAAGCACCAGGGCCACCTGGTTCGCGCCGCCGTCGAACTCGCCAAAGAATGGCGCACCGACCGTTCCCTGAGCCGCCTCGAAGCGATGCTCGCGGTCGCCAACAAGGACGCATCCCTGATCATCACCGGCAACGGTGACGTGGTCGAACCCGAAGACGGCCTGATCGCCATGGGTTCCGGTGGCGCCTATGCGCAAGCCGCCGCCAGCGCCCTGCTGAAGAAGACCGACCTGTCGGCCCGCGAAATCGTCGAGACCGCTCTCGGCATCGCCGGCGACATCTGTGTATTCACCAACCACACCCAGACCATTGAGGAGCAGGATCTCGCTGAATAAGCCTGACGCGGCCCCTGTGCCACGGCTTGTTTCTGCTTGAGGACCGTCAATTATTATGTCCATGACTCCCCGCGAAATCGTCCATGAACTCAACCGCCACATCATCGGCCAGGACGATGCCAAGCGAGCCGTCGCGATTGCCCTGCGCAACCGCTGGCGCCGTATGCAGCTGCCTGAAGAGCTGCGCGTTGAAGTGACCCCGAAGAACATCCTGATGATCGGCCCGACCGGTGTCGGTAAAACCGAGATCGCCCGTCGCCTGGCCAAACTGGCCAACGCGCCGTTCATCAAGGTCGAAGCGACCAAGTTCACCGAAGTCGGCTACGTCGGCCGTGACGTCGAATCGATCATCCGTGATCTGGCCGATGCCGCGATCAAGATGCTGCGCGAGCAGGAAATGACCCGCGTTCGTCACCGTGCCGAAGACGCCGCCGAGGACCGTATCCTCGACGCCCTGCTGCCACCGGCACGCATGGGCTTCAGCAACGAAGAAGCGCCGACCCAGGATTCCAACACTCGCCAACTGTTCCGCAAGCGCCTGCGCGAAGGTCAGCTGGACGACAAGGAAATCGAGATCGAAGTCGCCGAAATGGCCGGCATCGAGATCGCCACGCCTCCGGGCATGGAAGAAATGACCAACCAGTTGCAGAACCTGTTCGCCAACATGGGCAAGGGCAAGAAGAAGGCCCGCAAGCTCAAGGTCAAGGAAGCGCTGAAGCTGGTACGCGACGAAGAAGCCGGTCGCCTGGTCAATGAAGAAGAGTTGAAGGCCAAGGCTCTGGAAGCGGTCGAGCAGCACGGCATCGTGTTCATCGACGAAATCGACAAGGTCGCCAAGCGCGGCAATGTCGGCGGCGCCGATGTGTCCCGCGAGGGCGTGCAACGTGACCTGCTGCCGCTGATCGAAGGCTGCACCGTCAACACCAAGCTGGGCATGGTCAAGACCGACCACATCCTGTTCATCGCCTCCGGTGCGTTCCACCTGAGCAAGCCGAGCGATCTGGTACCGGAGCTGCAAGGCCGTCTGCCGATCCGCGTCGAACTCAAGGCCCTGAGCCCGCAAGACTTCGAACGCATCCTCAGCGAACCGCACGCCTCGCTCACCGAGCAATACTGCGCACTGCTGAAAACCGAAGGCCTGAACATCCAGTTCCAGCCGGAAGGCATCAAGCGTCTGGCGGAAATCGCCTGGCAGGTCAACGAGAAGACCGAGAACATCGGTGCCCGTCGCCTGCACACGCTGCTCGAGCGTCTGCTGGAAGAGGTGTCGTTCAGTGCCGGCGATCTGGCCAGCGCCCACGATGACAAGGCGATCCAGATCGACGCCGAATACGTCAACAGCCACCTGGGCGAATTGGCGCAGAACGAAGACCTGTCCCGTTATATCCTGTAAGCCATACTTACAGTGGTCGTGAAACTGTGGGAGCCATCGGCTCCCACAATTTTTTTCACCTGACGGAACGCCGGCAATGACCCAACTCCCCACCGACATCAAACTGCACAAAGCCTCGAAAACCCTGTCGCTCAAATACGCGTCCGGCGAGGAATACACCCTGCCCGCCGAATTCCTGCGCGTGCATTCCCCCTCCGCCGAGGTCCAGGGCCACGGCAAACCGATCCTGCAATTCGGCAAGCTGCACGTCGGCCTGACCAAGGTAGAACCGGCCGGTCAGTACGCACTGAAACTGACCTTCGATGACGGTCACGACAGCGGACTGTTCACCTGGGATTATCTGTACGAACTGGGGCGACGTCATGACGCACTCTGGGCGGATTATCTGGCCGAGCTCAAAGCCGCCGGCAAAACCCGCGACCCGGACCAGTCCGTCGTCAAGCTGATGCTCTAGTCCGCGCCTCGGACTGTTTAGAGGGCATTTTCTAGATTCATCTGTTTGAATGCTCCGCTAAAGCGGCCCGGGATCGGCTGCTTGCGAAAAAAATCAATCTCGGGTAACCAATGGAACTGGCAAGTTCCCTGCAGTGCTCTACGACTGTAAAGCAGCTATGCAGAATCAACGGTCACCCGAGCAGTAGTACCTGGCATTGGCTGTGGAACTGCACAGCAGAAAACCGGGTACTCGTCTCAGGACAATGGAGCGTCGTAGATGAGTAACAAGAATAACGATGATTTGAAGTACCAGGCCTCGGAGAACACCCTGGGGCTGAATCCTGTCGTTGGGCTTCGCGGAAAGGATCTGCTGGCCTCTGCTCGAATGGTGCTGACCCAGGCCATCAAACAACCGATCCATAGTGTCAAACACGTCACCCAGTTCGGCCTCGAACTGAAGAACGTGCTGTTCGGCAAATCCGACCTGCAACCGGCGGGCGATGACCGTCGCTTCGTCGATCCGGCGTGGAGTCAGAACCCGCTGTACAAACGTTATCTGCAGACCTATCTGGCGTGGCGCAAGGAACTCCATGCCTGGATCGACGACAGCAGTCTCTCGCCCAAGGACATCGCGCGCGGCCACTTCGTGATCAACCTGATGACCGAGGCCATGGCGCCGACCAACACGGCGGCCAACCCGGCGGCGGTCAAACGCTTCTTCGAGACCGGTGGCAAGAGCCTGCTCGACGGCCTCTCGCACCTGGCCAAGGATCTGGTACACAACGGCGGCATGCCGAGCCAGGTCAACATGGGCGCGTTCGAGGTCGGCAAGAGCCTGGGCGTGACCGAAGGCGCAGTGGTGTTTCGCAACGACGTGCTGGAGCTGATCCAGTACAAGCCGATCACCGAGCAAGTGCACGAGCGCCCGCTGCTGGTGGTGCCGCCGCAAATCAACAAGTTCTATGTATTCGACCTGAGCCCGGACAAGAGCCTGGCGCGCTTCTGCCTGCGCAACAATGTGCAGACCTTCATCGTCAGCTGGCGCAACCCGACCAAGGAACAGCGCGAGTGGGGCCTCTCGACCTACATCGAAGCCCTGAAGGAAGCGGTCGACGTGGTCACCGCGATCACCGGCAGCAAGGACGTCAACATGCTTGGCGCCTGCTCCGGCGGCATCACCTGCACCGCCCTGCTCGGTCACTACGCGGCAATCGGCGAGAACAAGGTGAACGCCCTGACCCTGCTGGTCAGCGTGCTCGATACAACGCTGGACAGCGACGTCGCGCTCTTCGTCGACGAGCAGACCCTGGAGACCGCCAAGCGCCATTCGTATCAGGCCGGCGTGCTCGAAGGCAAAGACATGGCCAAGGTCTTCGCCTGGATGCGCCCCAACGATCTGATCTGGAACTACTGGGTCAACAACTACCTGCTCGGCAACGAGCCGCCGGTGTTCGACATCCTGTTCTGGAACAACGATACGACTCGACTGCCGGCCGCGTTCCACGGCGACCTGATCGAGATGTTCAAAAACAACCCACTGATCCGCCCCAATGCACTGGAAGTGTGCGGCACGCCGATCGACCTCAAGCAGGTGACCGCCGACATCTTCTCGCTGGCCGGCACCAACGACCACATCACCCCGTGGAAGTCCTGCTACAAGTCGGCGCAGCTGTTTGGCGGCAAGGTGGAATTCGTGCTGTCCAGCAGCGGGCATATCCAGAGCATTCTGAACCCGCCGGGCAACCCGAAATCGCGCTACATGACCAGCGACGAAATGACCGCCAATGCCGATGACTGGCAGGAAAACTCGACCAAGCACGCCGACTCCTGGTGGCTGTACTGGCAGGCGTGGCAGGCTGCGCGGTCGGGCGAACTGAAAAAGGCGCCGACCAAGCTGGGCAACAAGGCGTATCCGGCAGGTGAAGCCTCACCGGGCACTTACGTTCACGAGCGGTAACCGACATCTGTGGGAGCGAGCTTGCTCGCGAAGGCGGACTGACATTCAACATTGAAGTCGACTGATTCGCCGCTTTCGCGAGCAAGCTCGCTCCCACAGTTAAAGATGAGATAGAGATTTCACCCACAGGGCCTTGAAGCATGCCGCACCCGTTCATCTTTCGAACTGTCGAGCTGGATGGCCAGACCATCCGCACGGCGGTCCGCCCCGGCAAGCCTCACTTGACGCCCTTGCTGATATTCAACGGCATCGGCGCCAACCTGGAGCTGGTGTTTCCTTTTGTCGCGGCGCTGGATCCGGACCTGGAAGTGATCGCCTTCGACGTGCCCGGTGTCGGTGGTTCCTCGACGCCGAGCCGACCGTATCGCTTTCCGGGACTGGCGAAGCTTACCGCGCGGATGCTCGATTACCTCGACTACGGACAGGTCAACGTGATCGGCGTGTCCTGGGGTGGCGCACTGGCGCAACAGTTCGCCTACGACTATCCCGAGCGCTGCAAGAAGCTGGTGCTGGCGGCGACCGCTGCCGGTGCGGTGATGGTGCCGGGCAAGCCGAAGGTGCTGTGGATGATGGCCAGCCCACGGCGCTACATCCAGCCGTCCCATGTGATTCGCATCGCCCCGATGATCTACGGCGGCTCGTTCCGCCGCGACCCGACACTCGCCGCCAGCCATGCGGCCAAGGTGCGTTCGGCGGGCAAGCTCGGCTACTACTGGCAACTGTTCGCGGGCCTGGGCTGGACCAGTATTCACTGGCTGCACAAGATCCATCAGCCGACGCTGGTGCTGGCCGGTGATGACGATCCGCTGATCCCGCTGATCAACATGCGCATGCTCGCCTGGCGAATCCCCAACGCGCAGCTGCACATCATCGACGACGGGCATCTGTTCCTGATTACCCGGGCCGAGGCGGTGGCGCCGATCATCATGAAATTCCTCCAGGAGGAACGTCAGCGTGCGGTGATGCATCCGCACCCGACACCGCTGGGCGGATAACCGCCCCGGCACGGATTTCTGGACAGCGTTTTGCAACGTGTCCGCACAGGTGCGTGGCAGGACGCCACGCAGGCAACAACCCGCAACAGCGTCTATGGTGTTCTGGTTCGGTGTGTTTGTTTTTGGCCTGAAGACGAAGGAGTGTTGAGTCATGCGTGACAAACCAGCGACGGGCGTCGTGCCCAGCCCCGCCGTGTTCATCAATGCACAGAGTGCCATGACCGGTCTGCGCGGCCGGGACCTGATCTCGACCTTGCGCAACGTCGCGACCCACGGGCTGCGCAATCCGATCCACAGTGCAAAACACGCCTTGAAGCTGGGAGGCGCGCTCGGACGCGTGCTGCTCGGCGAAACCCTGCACCCGACCAACCCACAGGACAGTCGCTTCGCTGATCCGGCGTGGAGCCTGAACCCGTTCTACCGGCGCAGCCTGCAGGCTTATCTGGCCTGGCAGAAACAGGTCAAGAGCTGGATCGACGAGAGCAGCATGAGCGACGACGACCGCGCCCGCGCGCACTTCGCCTTCACCCTGCTCAACGACGCCGTGGCGCCCTCCAACACCCTGCTTAATCCGCTGGCGGTCAAGGAACTGTTCAACTCCGGCGGCCACAGTCTGGTGCGCGGGCTGAGCCATCTGTTCGATGACCTGCTGCACAACGACGGCCTGCCACGCCAGGTGACCAAACAGGCTTTCGAAGTCGGCAAGACCGTCGCCACCACCACCGGCTCGGTGGTGTTTCGCAACGAAATGCTCGAGCTGATCCAGTACCGGCCGATGAGCGAAAAACAGTATTCGAAACCGCTGCTGGTGGTGCCGCCGCAAATCAACAAGTACTACATTTTCGACCTCAGCCCGAGCAACAGCTTCGTCCAGTTCGCCCTGAAGAACGGCTTGCAGACCTTCATGATCAGCTGGCGCAACCCGGATGTGCGGCATCGCGAATGGGGCCTGTCGACCTACGTCGAAGCCGTGGAAGAAGCGATGAACATCTGCCGGGCGATCACCGGCGCCCGCGAGGTCAACCTGATGGGCGCCTGCGCCGGCGGGCTGACCATCGCGGCGCTGCAAGGGCATCTGCAGGCCAAGCGGCAGTTGCGGCGGGTCTCCAGCGCTACCTATCTGGTGAGCCTGCTCGACAGTGAAATGAACACCCCGGCCACCCTGTTCGCCGATGAGCAAACGCTCGAAGCGGCCAAGCGGCGCTCCTATCAGAAAGGCGTGCTGGAGGGTCGCGACATGGCCAAGGTGTTCGCCTGGATGCGCCCCAACGATTTGATCTGGAGTTATTTCGTCAATAACTACCTGCTGGGCAAGGAGCCGCCGGCGTTCGACATCCTCTACTGGAACAACGACAGCACCCGCCTGCCCGCCGCGTTTCATGGCGACATTCTGGACTTCTTCAAGCACAACCCGTTGACCCATCCGGGTGGCCTGGAAGTGTGCGGCACGCCGATCGATCTGCAGAAGGTCACGGTCGACAGCTTCAGCGTGGCCGGCATGAACGACCACATCACGCCGTGGGACGCGGTGTATCGCTCGACGCTGTTGCTGGGCGGTGAGCGGCGCTTCGTGTTGTCCAACAGCGGCCACGTGCAGAGCATCCTCAACCCGCCGGGCAACCCGAAAGCCAATTACGTCGAGAACGGAAAGCTCAGCGGCGATCCGCGCGCCTGGTACTACGACGCCAAGAAAGTCGACGGCAGTTGGTGGCCGCAGTGGCTGGAGTGGGTGCAGCAGCGCTCCGGCACCCTGCGCGAAACCCAGATGACCCTCGGCAACGCCAATTATCCACCGATGGAAGCGGCACCCGGCACCTATGTGCGTGTGCGCTGACTGACTCAAGCCCTTTTAAGAAGACTGGATGAAAACAAGCGAACGGATCCTCGAATGTGCCCTGCAGTTGTTCAATGAAAAGGGCGAGCCGAACGTCTCCACCATGGAGGTTGCCAATGAAATGGGGATCAGCCCCGGCAACCTCTACTACCACTTCCACGGCAAGGAACCGCTGATTCTCGGCCTGTTCGAGCGCTTCCAGAACGACCTCGCCCCGCTGCTCGACCCGCCCGCCGATGTCGAACTGGCGCCGGAGGATTACTGGCTGTTCCTGCACCTGATCGTCGAACGGCTGGCGCAGTACCGCTTCCTGTTCCAGGACCTGTCGAACCTGGCCGGACGCCTGCCGAAACTGGCCAAGGGCATTCGCCAGTTCCTCAACGTGCTCAAGCGCACGCTGGCATCATTGCTGGCGCGGCTGAAGGCGTCGGGGCAGTTGGTCAGCGACACCCAGGCGCTGGGGCAACTGGTGGAGCAGATCACCATGACGTTGCTGTTCTCGCTGGACTATCAGCGGATTCTTGATCGCGAAGGGGAAGTGCGGCTGGTGGTGTACCAGATCATGATGCTGGTGGCACCGCACCTGTTGCCGCCGGTGAAGGTGGCGACGGAGAGGATGGCTTTGCAGTATCTCGAAGATCACGAGTAATCCGACGGCTTTTACCCAAACAAAAACGCCCGACCTTCACAGGCCGGGCGTTTTCTTGAGCCCTGAAAATCAGGACTGACTGGTTGGCGTCGACGGAGTCGATGCAGCAGTCGGAGCAGGCGCCGGGGTTGGAGCCGAGGCGGAGTTCGACGTGCTTGCCAGTGCTTGCGGTGTGGTCACCGGTTTTGGCGCAGCTGGTTTCGGCGCAGCGGCTTTCGGCGCGGCCGGTTTTTTCACTGCCGGTTTCTTCGCCGCAGCCGGTTTGGCGGCAGGCTTGGCAGCGGGTTTGGCGGCAGCGGTTTTCGCTGCTGGCTTGGCCGCAGGTTTGGCAGCTGGTTTTGCTGCCGGCTTGGCGGCGGCCTTGGCGGCAACCGGTTTGGCCGCGGCTTTCGCTGCAGGCTTGGCAGCAGCGGTTTTGGCTGCAGGTTTTGCGGCCGGTTTGGCGGCGGCTTTAGCCAGTGGCTTGGCAGCGGTTTTGGCCGCAGGCTTGGCTGCTGCGGTTTTGGCCGCGACAGGCTGAGCTTTCAGGCCGGTGAGTTTTTCGATCTGCTTGGTCAGGGTATCGACCTTCTTGTGCAGATCCTTCACCTCGTTGCGGCTCGGTACGCCCAGGCGCGAAATCGCGCTGTTCAGGCGCTTGTCGAAAGCCCCTTCCAGCTGATCCCAGGTGCCCAGTGCGCGATCTTTCACGCCGCTGATACGCGATTTTGCCGAGCTTGCAGAATCCTTGGCAGCATCGACTTTCTTGCCGACTGCAGCCTTGGTGAGCTTCTCGGCTTTCTCGCCGTCTTTGACCAATGTATCGAAGAGCTTGCTGCCGTCAGTGTCGATCTTCGAGTACACGCCTAAACCAGCCAGCCAGATCTTGCGGGAATAGTCTTCGACTTTTCCGATCCACGAGCTGCCTTCTTTATCGGTGTTCTTTTTACCAGCCATCCCGTTCTCCTTAAGATTTACGCGCGACGCGTTCGAGCAATGCCGTCAGCTCATCGAGCTTAGCAGAGAGTGCCTCAACGTCATGTTTAGACGGAATGCCGATACGATTCAAGGCACTGGCGACACGCGTGTCGAACGCCTTCTCGACCTTGTCGAGCTGAACTTCGACCCGGCCTTTGAAAGAGCTGACTTCGCTCTTGGCTTCATCGATCTCGGCGTTGGCCGCTTCGAGTTTTTCGGTGACGGCTTTTTTGCCTTTCTTTTCAACAGTTTGACCAGCCTTGATCAACTCCTGAAAGTACTCGCTGCCCTCCTGACCGACCTTGGTGTAGGCACCCAGGCCTGCCAGCCAGATCTTGCGGGCATAGGATTTGACGTCGCTCAGAGCGGAAGTCGAAGCGTCGATTTTTTTCTTCAAAATGACTTTGGCCATGGTGCACCTCACGCGCAGAAGGTTTGAGGAACTGCCCTGACGAGTGTCGGGCTCAGGCACAAAGTAGGGAGAAAAATTAGAAACGGCACCCTAACAACTGACATAAACAGGTGGGCACACCACAAAACAAATGTGGGAGCGAGCTTGCTCGCGAATGCGGTGTGTCAGTCACGGAAATGTCGGCTGATACAACGTATTCGTCGGATCGCCGCCCGGAGCAAGCTCGCTCCCACAGGGGGATTTCATTTCAGGCAGAAATCAGACCAGCGCTTTATCCAGCGCCTTTTCGATCTCGGCTTTGATCATGCCGCTCATGGCCGACATCATCAGGCCCAGTTCCACGTCGACCCGGATCGAATCCTCGGCCACATGCACCGCGCCCTTCACGCCCGACCGTTTGAGGTTCAGGACATCGCCCGACCACTGCGGCTCCAGGCCATATTGATCGGAGAGTTTCTGCGCCAGTTTGTCGGCTTTCTCGCGGGCTGCTTCCTTGCCCAGGCTGTGGGCACGCTCAACACTGATATGGGCCATTGAATGACTCCTGCTTTTTGAATGGGGCTATGAATGCCTGCAACGAATCTTGACCGCCACTGCGGCAAATCGTCCCGAAGGTTGCCCATCTTACCTTTAGCCATTCCAAGACAAAGCATGGCTTGGGGATTAGAATGTCGCGCATTCTCTTTTGGTGACAGCGATATGACTGATCAGCGCAAAGGCAGCGATGCCGAACCCACCACTCACTTCGGCTTCAAAAACGTTCCGGAAAGCCAGAAAGCGGAAAAAGTCGCTGAGGTGTTCCACTCCGTGGCCGCCAAGTACGACCTGATGAACGACCTTCTGTCGGGCGGCATGCACCGTCTGTGGAAGCGTTTCGCGATCGAACTGTCGGGCGTGCGCGCCGGTAACCGCGTGCTGGACATCGCCGGCGGTACGGGCGACCTGACCAAGAAATTCTCGCACCTGGTCGGCCCGACCGGTCAGGTGGTTCTCGCGGACATCAACGAATCCATGCTCAAGGTCGGTCGTGACCGCCTGCTGGATGTCGGTGTTTCGGGCAACGTCGAGTTCGTTCAGGCCGACGCTGAAAAGCTGCCGTTCCCGGACAACCATTTCGACTGCGTGACCATCGCCTTCGGCCTGCGCAACGTGACGCACAAGGAAGACGCCCTGCGTTCGATGCTGCGCGTACTCAAGCCGGGCGGTCGCCTGCTGGTGCTGGAATTCTCCAAGCCGACCAACGCGCTGATGTCCAAGGCCTACGACGCCTACTCGTTCGCCTTCATGCCGCTGATGGGCAAGCTGATCACCAATGACTCGGAAAGCTATCGCTACCTGGCCGAATCGATCCGCATGCACCCGAATCAGGAAACCCTGAAGTCGATGATGGTCGACGCCGGTTTCGACCGCGTGACCTATCACAACATGACCGCAGGCATCGTCGCCCTGCACCGCGGCATCAAACCCTGATGCTGCTGACCGGGCTGCTCGCCAGCGTCGAACTCGGCCTGAACCGCGTGCTGCGTCTCGACAGCACGGCGCTGCCGCGACTGGCGCATCTGACCGGCAAAGTGATTGCCGTGGATTGCCGCAGCCCGGCGCTGCAACTGTTCATCCTGCCGAGCGACGAAGGCCTGATGCTGGCATCCCACTGGGAAACCGGCGTCGACTGCACCCTGCGCGCCCCGGCCTCGAGCCTGGTGAAACTGGCCCTGAGCAAGGACAAGACGGCGGTGCTGCACGCGCCGGAAGTCGAACTCGACGGTGACAGCGGCGTGCTGCTGGAGCTGGCGGGCGTGCTGCAGGATCTGGAGCTGGACTGGGAGTACGAACTCTCGCGCTGGCTGGGCCCGGTCGCCACGCAACTGGTCGGCGGTCACCTGCGCAGCCGCGCCCGCTGGTATCAACAAGGATTTGCCAGCCTCAACCAGAACCTCGCCGAATACCTGGCCGAAGAATCGCGTACCCTCGTCGGTCAGCGCGAAGCCGAAGCCCGCTTCAGCGAACTGGACCGGATCAAACTCGATCTGGAACGTCTCGAGGCGCGCTTCGAGCGCCTTTCCCGATCCCTCGACCCAAGCGATAACGCATGAAGCTGCTCGCCGTCCGCCGTCTGTTGCGCATCCAGCGCGTCGTGATCCGCTACCGCCTCGATGACCTGCTGTTCGACCTGCCTTTGCCGTGGTTCCTGCTGGCGCTGCGCTACGTCTTGCCGTGGCGCTGGCTCCCGCGCAAGCCGCTGGACCTGAGCCGTGGCGCACGCCTGCGCCTGGCCTTGCAGGACCTGGGGCCGATCTTCATCAAGTTCGGGCAGATCCTTTCGACCCGCCGCGACCTGCTGCCGGAAGACATCGCCGATGAGCTGATGCGGTTGCAGGACCGCGTGCCGCCGTTCGATTCGCAGCTGTCGGTCAAGCTGATCGAAGAGCAACTGGGCAAGAAGATCAGCGAAGTGTTCAGCCGCTTCGACGTCGAACCGCTGGCCTCGGCCTCGGTGGCGCAAGTACACGCCGCGCAACTGAAGACCGGTGAAGAAGTGGTGGTCAAGGTGATCCGCCCGGGCCTGAAGCCGATCATCGCCCAGGATCTGGCGTGGCTGTTCATCCTCGCCCGCGCCGCCGAAAAGGTCTCCGCCGACGCCCGTCTGCTGCACCCGGTGGACGTGGTCAGCGACTACGAAAAAACCATCTACGACGAACTCGATCTGTTGCGCGAGGCGGCCAACGCCAGCCAGTTGAAGCGCAACTTCGAAGGCTCGCCGCTGCTTTACGTGCCGCAAGTCTATTGGGACTGGTGCCGGCCGAAAGTGCTGGTGATGGAGCGCATCTACGGGATTCAGGTGACGGATCTGGCGACCCTCGCCGACCAGCGCACCGACATGAAGATGCTCGCCGAACGCGGCGTGGAGATCTTCTTCACCCAGGTGTTCCGCGACAGTTTCTTCCACGCCGACATGCACCCGGGCAACATTTTCGTCAGCACCGTCAACCCGTGGAGCCCGCAGTACATCGCGATCGACTGCGGCATCGTCGGCAGTCTGACCCCGGAAGACCAGGACTACCTGGCGCGCAACCTGTTCGCCTTCTTCAAGCGCGACTACCGCCGCGTGGCGCAATTGCACATCGATTCGGGCTGGGTACCGGCGGAAACCAAGCTCAACGAATTCGAAGCGGCGATCCGTACCGTGTGCGAGCCGATCTTCGAAAAACCATTAAAAGATATTTCATTTGGCCAGGTGCTGATGCGCCTGTTCCAGACCGCGCGCCGCTTCAACATGGAAGTGCAGCCACAACTCGTATTGCTGCAAAAGACCCTGCTGAACATCGAAGGCCTGGGCCGCCAGCTGTACCCGGACCTCGATCTGTGGAACACCGCACAGCCGTTCCTCGAACGCTGGATGCGCGAGCGCGTCAGCCCGAAAGCCTTGATCGGCAACGTCCAGAGCCAGTTCGAACAACTGCCGCACCTGGCCAACATGGCCCGCGACCTGCTCGAACGCATGTCCCAGCCCCACGCCAACGACCCGCCGCCACCATGGAAAAAACGCAAGGACGACTGGTTCCTGCGCCTGCTCGGCAGCGCCCATCTGGCGGGCGGTACGATCCTCGCCGCCGGGGGCCCGATGCACGAACTGGGGCATTGGCCCGCCGGAATCATGGTGGCAGTCGGCTTGTATCTGGTCGTTCGCCGATAGCCAGTTCCGTGATCGGCTGGCACACTGTTTCAACGCCTGAACCCGACTATTGAAGTGTGGGTTCGCTGTCGGAGTCGAAGATGAAAAACTGGCTGGACGAGATCAAGTGGGACGCCGATGGCCTGGTGCCGGCGATTGCCCAGGATCACAAGACCGGACGCGTATTGATGATGGCCTGGATGAACCGCGAAGCCCTGGAGCTGACCGCGGCGGAAAACCGTGCCATCTATTGGTCACGTTCCCGTGGCAAGCTGTGGCGCAAGGGCGAAGAATCCGGCCACGTACAGACGCTGCATGAAATGCGTCTGGACTGCGACGCCGACGTCATCATCCTGATGGTCGAACAGATCGGCGACATCGCTTGCCATACCGGCCGTCAAAGCTGCTTCTACCGCGTCTTCGAAAACGGCGACTGGAAAACGGTCGACCCGGTCCTGAAAGACCCGCACGCTATTTACTCCGCAGGACACAAACATGAGTGACACCCTGACCCGCCTTGCTCAGGTGCTGGAAGAGCGCAAGGGCGCAGCCGCCGACAGCTCGTATGTCGCCAGCCTGTATCACAAGGGTCTGAACAAGATTCTGGAGAAAGTCGGCGAAGAATCGGTCGAAACGATCATCGCCGCCAAGGACGCCGCCGTCAGCGGCGACTGCAGCGACGTGATCTACGAGACCGCCGACCTGTGGTTCCACAGCATGGTCATGCTCGCCCAGCTGGGGCAGCATCCGCAGGCAGTGCTGGATGAACTGGATCGCCGTTTCGGCCTGTCCGGACACGTCGAGAAAGCCTCGCGCCCGTCCGCCTGAACAACTATTAGAGAGGAACAGCAACATGGGCATTTTTGACTGGAAACACTGGATCGTCATCCTGGTGGTCGTGGTACTGGTGTTCGGTACCAAGAAACTGAAAAACCTCGGCACCGACGTCGGCGAATCGATCAAGGGCTTCCGTAAAGCCATGAACGACGACGAAAAACCGGCCGATCCGACCGTCACGCCTGCGCAGCCGGTTCCACCGGTTCAGCCGCAAGCCACCGCTCAGGCCAACCCGCCGCACACCATCGACGTGCAGGCGCAGAAAGTCGAAGAGCCGATCCGCAAAGACGTGTGAGCACTGACTAATGTTTGGTATCAGCTTCTCTGAACTGCTGCTCGTCGGCCTCGTTGCCCTGCTGGTGCTGGGTCCCGAGCGTCTGCCGGGCGCTGCGCGCACCGCCGGCCTGTGGGTCGGACGGCTGAAGCGCAGCTTCAACGCGATCAAACAGGAAGTTGAGCGTGAAATCGGTGCCGACGAAATCCGTCGGCAACTGCACAACGAGCACATCCTGTCGCTGGAGCAGGAGGCGCGGAAGATTTTCACGCCGGTTCAGCAGGAGCCGACGCCGGTCGAGCACGTGGGTGAGCAGACGATTCACAGCCCTGCAGCTCCAACGCCTGTGGCACCTGCTGTAGCGCCAACCGAACCAGCGCCTGTCGTCGCGCCAGCCCCGGTTGAACACGTAGCTCCAACCGCCGCGCCGACCACACCAGCGCCTCACGACACCACTCTGCCGCCGCGAGCCCCATGAGCGATCTCCCCGAAAACGACCAGCACATGCCGCTGGTTTCGCACCTCACCGAGTTGCGCACCCGCCTGCTGCGTTGCGTGGCGGCGATCTTCATCATCTTCGCCGGGCTGTTTGCCTTCACCCAGCAGATCTACACCTTCGTCTCGACGCCGCTGCGTGAATACCTGCCGGCCGGCGCGACGATGATCGCCACCGACGTGTCGTCGCCGTTCCTGACGCCGCTGAAACTGACGATGATGGTCTCGCTGTTCCTGGCGATTCCGGTGATCCT
Source organism: Pseudomonas sp. B21-021 (assembly GCF_024749205.1). Taxonomy (NCBI): domain Bacteria; kingdom Pseudomonadati; phylum Pseudomonadota; class Gammaproteobacteria; order Pseudomonadales; family Pseudomonadaceae; genus Pseudomonas; species Pseudomonas sp. B21-021. The sequence continues at coordinate 438,856 of NZ_CP087192.1, read as the reverse complement.
GCATCAGATCTGGGGCTTCATCGCACCGGGCCTGTACAAGCACGAGAAGCGTGTCGCGGTACCGTTGCTGATCTCCAGCATCCTGCTGTTCTACACCGGCATGGCGTTCGCCTACTTCTTCGTGTTCCCGCTGATCTTCAAATTCTTCGCCTCCGCCACCCCGGCCGGCGTGGAAATGATGACCGACATCACCAGTTACCTCGATTTCGTCATGACGCTGTTTTTCGCCTTCGGCGTGGCGTTCGAAATCCCGGTGGCCGTGGTGCTGCTGGTGTGGATCGGTGTGGTCGACGTCAAATACCTGAAGAAGATCCGTCCGTACGTGATCATCGGCTGCTTCGTGGTCGGCATGATCCTGACCCCGCCGGACATCTTCTCCCAGACCCTGCTGGCCGTGCCGATGTGGATGCTGTTCGAAGTCGGCATCCTGTTCGGCAGTCTGGTCAGCAAGCGCGAGCGCCCGGAAGAAACCGCCGACGACCACAACGACCAGCCGCCAGCGACTCAGCCATGAACCTGCTGCTGCTCGAAGAGGCCGACTTCATCGCGGCCGACCGCGTCGTGCTGCGTGATCGGCGCCTGACTCACATGCAGGAAGTCCACCGCTCGGAAGTCGGCGACAGCCTGCGGGTCGGGCGCATCAACGGGTTGATGGGCTCGGCCGAGCTGCTGCGCCTGGAAGCAGGCGAAGCCGAACTGCGGGTCACCCTCGATCAACCGCCGCCGGCCAAACTGCCGCTGACCCTGGTACTCGCCCTGCCCCGCCCGAAGATGCTGCGCCGGGTGTTCCAGACCGTGGCGACCATGGGCGTGTCGAAGGTGATTCTGGTCAACAGCTACCGGGTCGAGAAAAGCTTCTGGCAGACGCCGTTCCTCGAACCGGAAGCGATCCGCGAACAACTGATCCTCGGCCTCGAACAGGCCCGGGATACGGTGCTGCCGGAAATCATCATCGAGAAGCGCTTCAAGCCGTTCGTCGAAGACCGCCTGCCGGCCATCACCGACGGCACCCTCGGCCTGGTCGGCCATCCGGGCAACTTCCCGCCCTGCCCGCGTGCCCTGAGCGAACCGGTGACCCTGGCCATCGGCCCCGAGGGTGGCTGGATTCCCTACGAAATCGATCTGCTGGCCAAGGCCGGGCTGCAACCGGTGCAGCTTGGCGAGCGAATCCTGCGGGTCGAAACCGCCGTCACCGCGCTGCTCGCCCGGCTGTTCTGAAGTCTTCGCCAGACAAAAGGCGTTACAGATTGCCATCATGCGGCCGATACCCTCCCCATAAGTCCAATTAGTGGTCCGAGGGAGTCGTCGCATGTACCGTTGGTTAGCCGAGAGTCTTGGAAACGTCAGCGTCAAACGTAAGCTTGGAATCGGTTTCGGCCTGGTGCTGCTGCTGACCCTGTTGATCACCTTCACCGGCTGGACCGGCATGAGCGGCATCATCAGCCGGGGCGACAAACTCGGCTTCATCTCCAGCCTCAACGAGCTGACCAAGGACCTGCGCCTGGCGCGCCTGGACTATGAAGCCCGCCGTGGCGAACAGGGCCCCGGTGCGGTCAACGACCTGCTCGGCAAACTCGACGCCGGCCTGCAAAGCGCTCGCGGCATGATCGAGCAACCGTCCGACGTGGCCATGATCGATCAGCAACTGGCGGCGGTTGCCGAGTACAAACGCGCCTTTGGCGACATGACCCAGGCCACCGTGCAGCGTGAAGACGCCCGCAGCAAACTCGGCGCCAGCGCCGATAACGCCGTGGCCAAGGTCAGCGAAGTCGAGAAATCACTGCTGCAAGGCGACAGCGTCGCGCAATTCAACAGCGTGATCGAGCTGAGCAAACTGCTGCAGCAGGCGCGCTATCAGGTGCGCGGCTACACCTACAGCGGCAAGGCCGAAGCCGAACAACCGGCGCTGGATGCCATCGCCGCCGCCCTGAACAATCTGGAAAGCCTGCCGAGCAAACTGCCCGAGCAACACATCGCCAACCTGCAGCAGGCCACCGAATCGCTGAAGGCTTACCGCGCTGCCGTCAGCCAGTTCCGCGACTCCCAGGTGAACAATGCCAAGGCGCTGGCCCGCATGTCGGCCCAGGGTGACATCCTGCTCGATGTCAGCAAGAAACTCACGGTGTCCCAGACCATCGTCCGCGACACCGATGCTGCCAGCGCCAAGAACCAGCTGCTGATCGCCACTCTGCTGGCCGTGGCTTTCGGCCTGCTCGCCGCTTGGGCGATCACCCGCCAGATCATCATTCCGCTGGAGCAAACCCTGAAAGTTGCCGAGCGCGTGGCCGCCGGTGATCTGACCCACAACCTGGTGTCCCTGCGCCGCGACGAACTCGGCCAACTGCAACGCTCGATGCAGAGCATGACTCAAGGCCTGCGCGAATTGATCGGTGGGATCAGCGACGGCGTGACCCAGATCGCCAGCGCTGCCGAAGAACTGTCGGCCGTGACCGAGCAGACCAGCGCCGGCGTGAACAATCAGAAAATCGAGACCGACCAGGTCGCGACCGCCATGAACGAAATGGCCGCCACCGTGCAGGAAGTCGCGCGCAACGCCGAGGAAGCTTCGGAAGCAGCCGTCGCCGCTGACCAGCAGGCCCGTGAAGGCGACAAGGTGGTTGGCGAGGCCATCGCCCAGATCGAACGTCTGGCTGCTGAAGTCGGCCACTCCACCGAGGCCATGGGCGAGCTCAAGCGCGAAAGCGACAAGATCGGCAGCGTGCTCGACGTGATCAAGTCCGTGGCCCAGCAAACCAACCTGCTGGCACTCAACGCCGCCATCGAGGCCGCCCGTGCCGGTGAAGCCGGACGTGGTTTTGCGGTGGTTGCCGACGAAGTCCGCAGCTTGGCCCAGCGCACTCAGAAGTCCACCGAAGAGATCGAAGAGCTGATCGTCGGTCTGCAGAACGGCACCCAGCAAGTGGCGACGATCATGGACAACAGCCGCACCCTGACCGACAGCAGCGTCGAGCTGACCCGGCGTGCCGGTGGTTCGCTGGAAAGCATTACCCGTACCGTTTCGGCGATTCAGGCGATGAACCAGCAGATCGCCGCGGCGGCCGAGCAGCAGAGCGCCGTGGCCGAAGAGATCAACCGCAGCGTGCTGAACGTGCGGGATGTCTCGGACCAGACTTCGGCGGCCAGTGAAGAGACGGCGGCCTCCAGCGTCGAGCTGGCGCGTTTGGGCACTCACCTGCAAACGCTGGTGGGCCGGTTCAAGGTGTAAACCGCACAAACAAAAAAAACGCAGCCAATGGCTGCGTTTTTTTTGCCCTGCGTTTAGAGGACTTGCCGCAGGAACGCCTGGGCTCGCGGGTCCTTCGGTGCATCGAAGAACTCTGACGGCGAGGCGTCTTCCAGCAGTTTGCCGTGATCGAAGAACAGTACCCGATCCGCCACTTCCCGGGCGAAGCCCATTTCGTGGGTCACGCAGACCATCGTCATGCCTTCCACGGCCAGGTTCTTCATCACGTCCAGCACTTCGCCGACCATTTCCGGGTCGAGGGCCGAGGTCGGTTCGTCGAACAGCATGACCTTGGGGTCCATCGCCAGAGCCCGGGCAATCGCCACGCGCTGCTGCTGACCGCCGGACAGGCGCGATGGATATTCGCGGGCCTTCTGGGCGATGCCGACCTTCTCCAGCAATGCCAGAGCCTTGGCCTCGCTTTCCTTCTGGCCGCGCTTGCGCACGACTTTCTGCGCCAGGCACAGGTTTTCCAGCACGGTCATGTGCGGGAACAGATTGAAATGCTGGAACACCATGCCGACTTCGCGGCGGTAGGCGTTGACGTCGGTTTTCGGGTCGGCCAGTTGCAGGCCGTCGATGCTCACCGAGCCGGAATCGAATTCTTCCAGACCATTGAGGCAACGCAGGAACGTCGACTTGCCGGAACCGGACGGGCCGATCACCACCAGCACTTCACCCTTGGCGACGGACGTGCTGACGTTATCCACCGCGCGCACCACTTGCCCACGGGTGTCGAAGACTTTTACCAGATCGCGGACTTCAATCACTTTGCGCGAGCCTCCGCTCAAGCCGGCTGGCGATTTTCGACAGCGGCAGGTTGATCAACAGGTATAGGCCGGCGACGCAGAACAGGATCTCGAACGGCGAGAACGACGTGGTGATGACTTCACGACCGCTTTTCAGCAGCTCGGTGATGGCGATCACCGACACCAGCGAGGTGTCTTTGACCAGACTGATGAACTGCCCGGCCAACGGTGGCAGCACGCGCTTGAACGCTTGCGGCAGCACCACATGACGCATCGACTGGCCGGCGCTCAGACCCAGCGAACGCGCCGCTTCGTTCTGGCCACGAGCAATCGACTGGACGCCGGAACGGATGATTTCCGCCACGTAGGCGCCGGTGAACAGCGACAGCGCGGCGATCCCGGCGAATTCCCGGGACAGGTTCATCACCGTGCCGATGAAGAAATAGAAAATGAAGATCTGCACCAGCAGCGGCGTGCCGCGCACCAGTTCGACATAAATCGTCGACAGGTCGCGCAGGGTCGGGTTGCTCGACAGCCGGCACAGCCCGGTGGCCAGACCGATCAGCAAGCCCAGCACGCCGGACACCACCGACAGCCAAAGCGTGGTCCACAGGCCCCACAACAGTGGACCTGCCGCCCAATGCCGCGTCACGCCCACGACGTCGCCTTCGGCCACATCGTCGCCCTGAGCGAATTGCAGGCTGTTTTCGTCGACGGTCAGGTGCTGCTCGTCACCGGCATCGTTGCGCAGAGTGACCTGCGCGCTGCCGCCCTTGCGCACCAGTTCGCTGACGGTGGAAATGTCGGTCGCGCGCTGGGTTTCCTCGGCCTGATAGGCGAAGTACTGCGGCACACGATTCCAGCGCCATTCATAGGACATCAGCGACGTGGCGTAATACAGCGCGCCGGCCAGGCCGACCAGCACCAGCACGGTCAGGACGTGCCAGGGCCATTGGGCTTTTTTCTGTTTCATTGAATGTTTCTCTGATTCGCTCGTTCCCACGCTCTGCGTGGGAATGCATCCTGTGACGCTCTGCGTCACGCTTGCGAAGGGACGCGGAGCGTCCCGGGCGGCGTTCCCACGCAGAGCGTGGGAACGATCGGCGAGCGGGTGTTATTCCATGTCCTTGAGCCACTCGGTGCTCTTGAACCACTTGTCATGGATGCGATCGTAGGTGCCGTCTTCGTGGATCTGGTGCAGGAAGTTGTTGATGAAGTTGATGCTGTCGTAGTCACCCTTCTTCAGACCGAAGGCCAGCGGCTCGTAGGTGAACGGCTTGTCGAGGAACACCAGTTTGCCGGCGCCGACCTTGTTCACTGCAACGACGTTGTACGGCGCGTCGTAGATGAAGGCGTCAGCCTTGCCGTTGACCACGTCGAGCACGGCTTCCTGCTCGTTGTCGTAGCCGTGGTACTTGGCCTTGGAGATCAGCTTCTTGGCGACCATCTCGCCGGTGGTGCCCAGCTTGGAGGTGATGCGGTAATCGGCGGTGTTCAGGTCTTTATAGGACTTGATGGTGCCTTCCAGCTCTTTACGGATCAGCAGGGTCTGGCCGACCACGATGAACGGTTCGCTGAAGTTCAGGCGCAGGTTGCGTTCCTGGGTCAGGGTCATGCCACTGCCGATCATGTCGAACTTGTCGGTCATCAACGCCGGGATGATCCCGTCGTAACCGGTGGAGACCAGCTCCAGCTTGACGCCCATGGCCTTGGTCATGGCTTTGAGGATGTCGACTTCGAAACCGATGATTTCGCCGCGCTTGTTGGTCATTTCGAACGGCATGTAGGTCGGATCCATACCGACTTTCAACGAGCCGCGCTTGACCGCGTCATCGATTGCGCCGGCCTGCGCCGCATTGACTGCAACCAGTGCCGTGACGCCGACCAGCAGCATCGACAGATACTTCTTCATCTTCAAGTCCCCAAAACCATTGCGTTTGCGGCGCGAAAACCGACAGAAATGGACAAGATTGTCCGGGTGCGCCAATTCGGGGACGGATGCTAACGCACTCGTCCGTTTGCACAAGGTTTTTTGATCGGTTGGTGCCGGATGGGACGCAGAGCGTCTCGGGCTGCATTCCCACGCAGAGCGTGGGAACGAGTGATCCGCGACGGTAATCGGCAGGCAAAAAAAACCCCGCTTTCGCGGGGTTTCTTCATCAGGCCGGTTGCGTCTGCAAGCTCACCGGCTTGAGCGGCAGCAGCGGTGCATGAGGGTCGGCTTTCACCGAAGCCCGCCATGCATCCAGCCACTCGGCGTGACCTTCGGCCCACACCTGCTCGTGCAGACGGGCCAGGGCCACCGGATCGCTCAGCAGTTGCAGGCGATCATGGTTGTTCAGCCCGGCCGGGCCGACCTTGATCGCGTGACGCACACGTTCCTGGCGCAGCCATTCGATCGGCTCGGCCTCACCGTGACGCGAGGTCGCCAGCGAGCACGCCAGGGCGTTCTGCTGCGGATCGACCACGGCGCGGACGAAGCCGTCGTTCAGCGCGTGCCAGCGGTTTTCGTGGGTGTACTGATCGGTGGCCAGCAGCGCCTGTGGCGGATTGTATTCCTCGGGGATGAGGAACAGGCTCTCGTCACGGGATTTGAGGCCCAGACCGACGCGACTGGAAATCACCGACACCGGAATCGACAGCATCAGCGAACCGACGATCGGCACCAGCCACCACAGGAAGCTTGGGTTCAGCCAGATCACCAGCAGCGCCCAGAAGAAGCCCAGCAGGGTCTGCGGACCGTGACGCTTGACCGCTTCGCTCCATGGCGTCGAGTCGTCGTCACGCTGCGGCGAGTTCCAGGTCGCGGCCCAGCCGAGGAACGCGGCCAGAACGAAACGGGTGTGGAAAATCATCCGCACCGGCGCCAGCAGCATGGAGAACAGCATCTCCAGCAGCATCGACAGGGTCACCTTGAACTTGCCGCCGAACTCTTTCGCGCCCTTGGCCCAGATCAGGATGATGCTCAACAGCTTCGGCAGGAACAGCAGCACGATGGTCGTCGAGAACAGCGCGATCGCCTTGTCCGGGTGCCATTGTGGCCACAGCGGATAGAGCTGACGCGGTTCGAGGAAGTACTGCGGCTCCATCAGCGTGTTCACCGCCAGCAGCGCGGTCGACAACACCAGGAAGAAGAACCACAGCGGTGCCGACAGGTAAGACATCACGCCGGTCAGGAACACCGCGCGGTGCACCGGGTGCATGCCTTTTACCAGGAACAGACGGAAGTTCATCAGGTTGCCGTGGCACCAGCGACGGTCACGCTTGAGTTCGTCGAGCAGGTTCGGCGGCAGTTCTTCGTAGCTGCCCGGCAGATCGTAGGCAATCCACACGCCCCAGCCGGCACGGCGCATCAGCGCAGCTTCAACGAAGTCGTGAGAGAGGATCGCACCGGAGAACGCCCCCTTGCCCGGCAACGGCGCCAGGGCGCAGTGGTCGATGAACGGCTTCATGCGGATGATCGCGTTGTGACCCCAGTAGTGGGATTCACCCAGCTGCCAGAAGTGCAGGCCGGCGGTGAACAGCGGACCGTAAACGCGGGTGGCGAACTGCTGCATGCGGGCATACAGCGTGTCCATGCCCGAAGCACGCGGCGCGGTCTGGATGATGCCGGCGTCCGGAGTGGCCTCCATCAGGCGTACCAGACTGGTCAGGCACTCGCCGCTCATGACCGAGTCGGCGTCGAGTACGACCATGTACTTGTAGTCACCGCCCCAGCGACGGCAGAAGTCATCGAGGTTGCCGCTCTTGCGTTTGACGCGGCGGCGACGGCGGCGATAGAAGATCTTGCCGAAACCCTTGGCTTCGCGGCAGACGTCCAGCCAGGCCTGCTGCTCGGCAACGCAGATGTCGGTGTCGTTACTGTCACTGAGGACGAAGAAGTCGAAACGGTCCAGGTCACCGGTAGCGGCGACCGACTCGAACGTCGCGCGCAGACCGGCGAACACCCGAGGCACGTCTTCGTTGCAGATCGGCATCACCAGTGCGGTGCGCGCATCCTTCGGAATCGGCTCGTTACCGGCACTTTTACCGGAGATCCGGTATTTATCGTGGCCGGTGAGCAATTCGAGGAAGCCCATCAGCGCGGTCCAGAAACCGGCCGACACCCAGCAGAACAGAATCCCGAACATGATCAGGATGCTGGTCTGCAGCGCATACGGCAGCACTTGCGTGGCGGTTTGCAGCAGCGGTTGATGCAGGACTTCTTCCAGATCGACGAACGACCAGCCCTGGTACGGCATGATGCCTTTCATGTACCAGCCGGCGACGATGGTCTGACCCAGCATCAGCACCAGCAGAATGTAGCGACGGATCGAACCGACCGTGCGCCAGCGCGCCGCCGGCAGCACGTTGGCGTCCTTCGGCGGTTGCGGCGGGTTGGTCCGGCCTGTCAGGCGGCGCCAGCCACGCACCAGAATGTTGGTGCGCCACGGCTCCGGCACGACCTTGGTCCGACGGATCGGCGGCGTGGCCTTCATGCTGACCCGGCCGCTGGCGTCGAGCACCAGCATTTCCGCGTCTTGCAGCTCTTCGGCGGTGCTCAGGGTCAGGCGCTTGCCCACCGAAGCCTGGGCGGCTTCGGTCGGAGCGTCAAAGGTCTTGGACGACAGGCGTTCATGCAATTCGCTGAAGGACTGGCAGCCCGCGAGTTCCGCGCGCTGCTCGTCGGTCATCGGCAGATGCGCCAGGTACTCGGACAGAGTCTCTGGCTGTACTTGAGAGTTACTCATCGGCAGGCAACTGATAGCTCCAGGTCTCGGTCAGGACTTCTTCAGTCGGTGCCGATTCCGGTGTGGCTGGGGCCGCGTCCGCAGCGGCTGGCTGCTTGGCGTCTTTGTTGGCCTTGTCCTTGGCATCTGCAACCGGCTTGGCGTCGGCCTGTTTGGCCTCGGCGGCCTTGGCTTCCTTGTCGGCTTTCTCTTGTTGCTTGGCGGCAACCTTGTCGGCTTTGGCTACCGACGAGTTGGACGTCGGCACCGAAGACTTGACCAGATCAGCGGTCACCACTGGCTGAACCAGAGCCGCGCGCATCTCGGTGGACTTGCTCGCGTCCTTGATCTTCATCCGCAGGGTCAGGCGCCAGCCCTTGGTTTCAGGGTTGTAGCGCACGCTGTTCTCGACCAGCTCGGCGTTGTCGCCAACGCTGACCTGGCTGCGAACGTCCGCATCCGGGGCCAAAGCGACCAGAGACGGGCCTTCGAAGTCGACCAGGTAGGCAACGCTGCCATCCGGCTGACGGATCAGGTTCGATTGCTTGACGTCACCCGTGGAGCGCAGGGTCTGGTTGACCCAGGCGCTGTCCGGCGCGTGCAGTGCGGCTTCGTCGATGGTCCAGTGCATGCGGTAGGCGAAGTCCAGCGGCTGGCCAGGCTCCGGCAGTTTTTCCGGGCTCCAGAACGCAACGATGTTGTCGTTGGTTTCGTCGGCGGTCGGGATCTCGACCAGATCTACGGTGCCTTTGCCCCAGTCGCCCTTCGGCTCGATCCAGGCGCTTGGGCGCTTGTCGTAGCGGTCGTCGAGGTCTTCGTAGTGGCTGAAGTCACGGCCACGTTGCAGCAGACCGAAACCACGCGGGTTCTCGACGCTGAACTGGCTGACAGCCAAATGTTTAGGGTTGTTCAGCGGACGCCAGATCCACTCGCCGTTGCCGGCATGGATCGACAGACCGCTGGAGTCGTGCAGTTCACGACGGTAGTTGAGCACTTTCGACGGCTGGTTGGCGCCGAACAGGAACATGCTGGTCAGCGGCGCGATGCCGAGCTTGCCGACCTTGTCACGCAGGTACATCTGGCCCTTGACGTCGACAATGGTGTCGCTGCCCGGACGCAGGATCAGACGGTAGGCGCCGGTCGCACGTGGCGAATCCAGCAGGGCGAAGATCACCAGGTGCTTGTCACCCGGCTTCGGCTGCTGAATCCAGAACTCGCGAAAACGCGGGAATTCTTCGCCGGACGGCAAAGCGGTGTCGATTGCCAGACCACGGGCCGACAGACCGTAGGTGTGACCCTTGCCGACGACGCGGAAGTAGCTCGCGCCCAGCATGGTCATGATTTCGTCTTGCTTGTCAGCCTTGTTGATCGGGTACAGCACACGGAAACCGGCATAGCCCAGTTGTTCGGTGGCCTTCGGATCGAACTGCAGGTCGCCGAAATCGAAACGGCTCGGATCGTATTTGATCTCTTCGACGGTGTTCGCGGTGATTTCGTTGATTTTTACCGGCGTATCGAAGTGCATGCCCTGGTGATAGAAGGACAGCTTGAACGGGTTCTTCTGGTCGGCCCATTCGGCTTTTTCGGTGCGGAAACGAATCTTCTGATAGTCCGCGAATTTCATTTCACGGAATTCGTTCGGCAGGTTGCTGCGCGGGGCTTCGAACTTCTGCCCGGCCAGCTCTTTGGCCTTGGCCGACACATCGTCAAGATTGAATGCCCAAAGCTGGCCGGCGCTGAGCAGGCAGAGTACTGCCGAGCCCGCTACCAGAGCGCTGCGCAAGCGTTTGGCAGACAATTTTGCTGCATTACAGGGACTAACAATCACGAGCAACCCTCGCCGAAAACAGATCAATAAACCAACGGCCAGATGAAGTGCCTGTGAGGGATTCGGTACAAAAGAACCGACCTTTCAGGGCACCCTTGCCAAGTTGGCGAGCATTGTTCCGACTCCGCTGGGTCAAAATGATTCCCCAATCGGATCCGGACAAGTCTCTACCTAAGTCAAAATGGACCAACGAACGCTGATCCCCGTAGCGCGCGATTATCTAGTAGCCCGCGTGACAACGCATCAGGGGTAACAAAGTATTTATCGCGAAAATTCCCTGTTTTCAGTCGAAAAGCCCTTAAAAAGATGTTTCAAGCGCTTTCATGTCTGTAACAGGAAGGTTACCGGGCCATCGTTGACCAGGTGCACCTGCATATCCGCGCCGAATCTACCTGATGCCACTGTGCCATGCATCTGTTTCGCTTTGCTTAATAGATAGTCGAATAATTCTTCACCCAGCGCCGGAGGGGCGGCGGTCGAGAAACTCGGGCGCAACCCGCTTTTGGTGTCGGCAGCGAGGGTGAACTGAGAGACCAGCAGCAACCCGCCGCCCACATCCGCCAGGGACAGATTCATCTTGCCCTCCGCGTCACTGAACACTCGATAGTTAAGCAGCTTATGCAGAAGTTTGTCGGCGCTGGCCGGCGTGTCGTCGGGTTCGACCGCCACCAGCACCAATAAACCCTGATCGACACTGCCGACCACCTCTCCCGCCACTTCGACCCGCGCGCCTTTCACGCGCTGCAAAAGACCCTTCATGCTTCTTCGGGCGGCAGGTCGAGCAGACGACGGGCCATTTTGCTGGCGGCGCGCACCAGTGCATCGGTGATGCCCGGCTCGGACGCGGCGTGGCCTGCATCGCGGATCACCTGCAGCTCGCTGTTCGGCCAGGCCTGATGCAGTTCCCAGGCGTTGTCGAGCGGGCAGATCACGTCGTAACGACCATGGATGATCACGCCGGGCAGATGGGCGATCTTGCCCATGTCGCGGATCAGCTGGTTTGGCTCAAGGAACGCATTGTTGGTGAAGTAGTGGCATTCGATCCGCGCGATCGACAAGGCGCGCTGCGGCTCGGAGAAGCGGTCGACCACCAGCGGATTCGGACGCAGGGTCGCGGTGCGCCCTTCCCAGGTCGACCAGGCCTTGGCCGCGTGCATCTGGGCGATCTGGTCGTTGCCGGTCAGGCGTTTGTGGAAAGCGCTGAGCAAGTCATCACGCTCGTCCAGCGGGATCGGCGCGATGTAGTCCTGCCAGTAATCGGGGAACAGACGGCTGGCACCAGCCTGGTAGAACCATTCGATTTCCTGCGGGCGGCAGAGAAAGATCCCACGCAGGATCAGCCCATGCACACGCTCCGGGTGGGTCTGCGCGTACGCCAGCGCCAGGGTCGACCCCCAGGAACCGCCGAACAGCACCCATTTGTCGATGCCCAGGTGTTTGCGGATGCGCTCGAGGTCTTCGACCAGATCCCAGGTGGTGTTGTTTTCCAGGCTGGCGTGGGGCGTGGAGCGACCGCAACCGCGCTGGTCGAAGGTGACAATGCGATACAGGTTCGGATCGAAGTAGCGGCGACTCTGGGCGTCGCACCCGGCGCCGGGACCTCCGTGGATGAACACCACCGGCAAACCTTCCGGTGAACCGCTTTCGTCGACGTACAGTGTATGGGTGTCATCGACGGCCAGATCGTGCCGTGCGTGAGGTTTGATCTGCGGAAACAAAGTCTGCATTGCGCGCTCCGTAAGGGGTCGAGGTCATCCCTGGGGGGACTTCTATTATTCTGCCGTCCGGCATCATAAACCCGATTTACGTCAATGAGCATGCCCGCACGCTGTCACAATTTGTCAGCCATGAACCCCAGCAGGTTCTCAAAGAGACGATCGACCTCGGCGACCTGATGTCGCGCCCGCAGGCAGCCGTGAACCAGCCCTTCGCCGTAATACAGCGCCGCGTCGACGCCCGCTGCGTTAAGCCGTTCGGCGTAGCACACGCCGTCGTCACGCAGCGGATCGAACTGCGCCACGGCGATCCAGGCCGGGGGCAACCCGCTGAAGTCCCCGGCCAGCAACGGCATCGCATAAGCGCTCGGCTTCGCGGTGCCGCGCAGGTACAAGGCGTGATAGCAATCGACATCGCTGCTGGCGAGCAACGGCGCATCGGCGCATTCGCTGCGTGACGCCAACTGCTCGTCGCCTCCCAGCCCCGGATAGATCAAGACCTGCGCGCCCGGCAGCGGCTCGCCGGCATCGCGTAGCGCCAGGCACAGCGCCGCCGCCAGATTGCCGCCGGCGCTGTCGCCCGCCACCAGCATCCGCCCGGGATCGAACCAGAACGGCCCGCTGCGCAAAGCGCGCCAGACGCTCAGGCAATCCTCGAAACCGGCCGGGAACGGATGCTCCGGCGCCAGCCGGTAATCCACCGCCACCACCATTGCCCCGAGCGCCATCGCCATCTCGCAGCAGATGAAGTCATGGGAGTCCAGCCCGCCGACCACCCAACCGCCGCCGTGCAGATACAACACGCACGGCCAGCCACTGGCCGATGGCCGGACAGGCGGGCGATACGAACGCACCGCCACCCCGCTCAACTGGAAATCCACCACTTCCAGACCCGCCGGCCGTTCGGGCGTGAAGGCGCGGCACATGGCGTCGTAGGATTTGCGCAATCCGCCGAGGCTGCTGTCATCGCTGGCAAAGCTTTCGGTGCTGGCGACGAACGCCGCCATCGACAGCGAGAGTGGATAAGTGCCCATCAGTTTTTCAGGCTGGCCTGAACCGTGGCCACGCCGTCCTTGCCGTCGAAACTGCTGACACCCGCCAGCCAGCGTTGCAGGTCTTCGGGATGTTCACGCAGCCAGGTTTTCGCCACTTCCTGAGGCGTTTTGCGCTCCATGATCGGCACCATCAACTGGCTTTCCTGGGCGGCGGTGAAGGTCAGGTTTTCCAGCAGTCGATGGACGTTCGGGCAGCGCTCGGCGTAGTCCGGCGCGGTGACGGTGGAAACGGTGGCGGCGCCTTCGTTGGGGCCGTAGACGTCTTCGCTGCCGGTCAGGTAGGTGATCTTCATGTTGATGTTCATCGGGTGCGGGGTCCAGCCGACGAATACCACGAACTCTTTGCGGTTCACCGCTCGCTGCACGGCGGCGAGCATGCCGGCCTCACCGGATTCGATGATCTTGAAATCCTTCAGGCCGAAGTGGTTGGTTTCGATCATGGTCTTGATCGTGGTGTTGGCGCCGCTGCCGGGCTCGATGCCGTAGATCTTGCCGCCGAGCTGATCCTTGAATTTTGCAATGTCGCCGAAGGTTTTCAGCCCTGCCGCCGCGACGTAGTCCGGCACTGCCAGCGTCGCCTGTGCGTCGGCCAGGCTTGGTTTGTCCATGACCTTGACCTGATTGGCGGCGAGGAACGGTGCGATGTTCTTGTCCATCGCCGGTTTCCAGTAACCGAGGAAGATATCGAGGCGCTTGTCGCGGATGCCGGCGAAGATGATTTGCTGCACGGCGCTGGTCTGTTTGCTTTCGTAGCCGAGGCCGTTGAGCAACACGTCGGCCATGCCGCTGGTGGCGATCACGTCGGTCCAGTTGACCACGCCCATGCGCACGGTTTTGCAGGATGCATCGTCGGAAGCCATGGCGCCGGCGCTGAGCAGCGCACTGCCGGTAAGAATTAACGCACAACGAGTGAACAGTCTTTTCATGTGGGATCGTCTCGTGCGGCAGCGGGTTATTGTTCGGATCGGTGTCTTCTTGCACCGTGGCCGAAACATTACGCAGCAGACGAGCGGGAAAAGCGAACTGTGGCGACCGGGATTTGCACGGTGGCGACTGTTTGGCTGCGCCCTTCAGCCAGATCGTTCCCACGCTCTGCGTGGGAATGCAGCCCGTGACGCTCTGCGTCACTGGACACGGAGCGTCCCTAGAGGCATTCCCACGCGGACGGTTCGACGCCTCGACGTGGGAACGATCAGAAGGGTTAGGCGCTGTAGTGGTTTTTGCCCCAGGCGAGCAGCCCTTGCAGCAGCTCCTTCAACACCCCCCGCGTCGGCTCCGCCAGATCGGCGCGGTAGCGGAACGGTTCGAACTCTTCCATATACGTGCACTGGCCCAGCTCCAGTTGCACGGCGTGGATGTTCTCGGCCGGGTTGCCGTAGTGACGGGTAATGTGGCCGCCCTTGAAGCGTCCGTTCAGCACATGGCTGTAAGCGTCGTGGCGTGCACAGATCGCTTCCAGTTGCGTGGCCAGTTGTGGATCGCAGCTGGCGCCGTTGAAGGTGCCGAGGTTGAAGTCCGGCAGCTTGCCGTCGAACAGGTGCGGGATGATCGAACGGATCGAATGCGCATCGAACAGCAGCGCGTAACCGAACTCGGCCTTCAGCCGCGCCAGCTCTTCCTGCAGGGTGCGGTGGTACGGCGTCCAGATCTGCTCCAGGTACGTCGCACGCTCTTCTTTCGACGGCTCCTTGCCTTCCTTGAACAACGGAATGCCATCGAACAGCGTCGCCGGGTACAGACCGGTGGTGGCGCCGGCGTAGAGCGGTTTGTCGTCGGACGGCCGGTTCAGGTCGATGACGAATCGCGAGTATTCGGCCGCCAGCGTGCTGGCGCCCAGTTCGGCGGCGAAATCGTAGAGCTGCGGAATGTGCCAGTCGGTGTCCGGCAGGCTTTTCGCGTCCGCGATCAACCCGGCCTCGACCGCCGGGGTCAGGCGCACACCGGCGTGGGGCATGCTGATCAGCAGCGGCACGCGACCTTGTTTGAAGTTCAGAACCTTATCCACAACCGCTCTCCTACAGACTTGATTCAACGCCGTGACGCACGACGCGTTTGTCCAGTTCACCACCCAGCCAGTACGCCAGGTCCGCCGGGCGATCGATCTGCCAGGCGACAAAATCCGCGACCTTTCCGGCTTCCAGTGAGCCGTGGGTATGAGCCATGCCCAAAGCTTGCGCCGCGTGAATCGTGGCGCCGGCCAAGGCTTCTTCCGGGGTCATGCGGAAACAGGTGCAGGCCATGTTCAGCATCAAACGCAACGACAGCGCCGGCGAGGTGCCGGGGTTGAGGTCGCTGGCGATGGCGATTTTCACTTTGTGTTTGCGCAGGGCTTCCATCGGCGGCAACTGGGTTTCGCGCAGGAAGTAGAACGCGCCCGGCAACAGCACCGCGACGGTGTCGGACTCGGCCATGGCGATGGCGTCGGCTTCATCCATGAACTCCAGGTGATCGGCGGACAACGCGTGGTAACGCGCGGCGAGGCTGGAACCGTGCAATGACGACAATTGTTCGGCGTGCAGCTTCACCGGCAGCCCGAGTTTTTGCGCGGCGATGAACACCCGCTCGACTTGTTCCGGGGAGAACGCCAGGTATTCGCAGAACGCATCCACCGCATCCACCAGGCCTTCGGCGGCCAGCGCGGGAAGCATCTCGGCGCAGATGTGATCGATGTAATCGTCGGCGCGGTCCTTGTATTCCGGCGGCAAGGCGTGAGCGGCCAGGCAGGTGCTGCGCACGCTGATCGGCAGCTCGGCGGCGAGGCGACGGATGACCCGCAAAATCTTGCGCTCGCTGGCCAGATCGAGGCCGTAGCCGGATTTCATTTCGACCGTGGTCACGCCGTCACGCATCAGGCTTTTCAGGCGTTTGGCGGCGCTGGCGAACAGCTCGTCTTCCGAGGCTTCACGGGTGGCGCGCACGGTGCTGGCGATGCCGCCACCGGCTGCTGCGATCTCGGCGTAGCTGACGCCTTGCAGGCGCTTCTCGAATTCGCCGCTGCGGTTGCCGCCGAACACGGTGTGGGTGTGGCAGTCGATCAGGCCGGGGGTGACCCACGCGCCTTGCAGGTCATTGACCGCCGGGTATTCGCCTGACGGCAATTGGCTGCGCGGGCCGATCCACTCGATGAGTGCACCGGACGTCACGATGGCCGCATCCTCGATGATCGAGTAGACGCCTTGCGCCATGGTTGCGACGTGGCAGTGTTGCCAGAGGGTTTTCATCCCAAGTCCTCGTCTTGTGATCGTTCCCACGCTCTGCGTGGGAATGCCTCAAGGGACGCTCCGCGTCCAGTGACGCGGAGCGTCACGGGCTGCATTCCCACGCGGACGGTTCGACGCCTCGACGTGGGAACGATCAGTGGTGGGGTTAAAGGCTCGGCAGCAGTTTCGCCGGAACCAGCTCAGTCAGAACCCGCGAAGCCAGCAACTCGGTCGCCGCATTGATGTCCGGCGCGAAGAAGCGGTCTTTCTCGTAGAACGGCACTTCGCGACGCAGAATCCCTCGGGCCTGTTCCAGTTTGGTCGAAGTCTTCAGGCCGTTGCGCAGGTCCAGGCCCTGCACCGCCGCCAACCATTCCACCGCGAGAATGCCGCGCGTGTTCTCGGCCATTTCCCACAGGCGCTTGCCGGCGGCCGGGGCCATCGACACGTGGTCTTCCTGGTTGGCGGAGGTCGGCAGGCTGTCCACCGAATGCGGATGGGACAGCGCCTTGTTTTCGCTGGCCAGGGCCGCAGCGGTCACCTGGGCGATCATGAAGCCGGAGTTCACGCCGCCATTGGCCACCAGGAACGGCGGCAGTTGCGACATGTGTTTGTCCATCATCAGCGAGATACGGCGCTCGCTGAGGGAGCCGATTTCGGCAATGGCCAGGGCCATGTTGTCAGCGGCCATGGCCACTGGTTCGGCGTGGAAGTTGCCGCCGGAGATCACGTCGCCTTCGGCCGCGAACACCAGCGGGTTGTCGGATACGGCGTTGGCTTCGACAGCCAGCACTTCGGCGGCCTGGCGGAACTGGGTCAGGCACGCGCCCATGACTTGCGGCTGACAACGCAGCGAGTACGGGTCCTGAACCTTTTCGCAGTTCTGGTGCGAGTCGGAGACTTCGCTGCGCTCGCCCAGCAGATCGCGGTAAGCGGCAGCGGCGTCGATCTGGCCTTTCTGGCCACGAGCAGCGTGGATGCGTGCGTCGAACGGCGAGCGCGAACCGAGCACCGCTTCCACCGTCAGACCGCCCAGCGCCAGTGCGCCGGCGAACAGGTCTTCACCTTCGAACAGACCACGCAACGCGAATGCGGTGGAAACCTGAGTACCGTTGAGCAGCGCCAGACCTTCTTTCGCCGCCAGGGTCAGCGGGGTCAGACCGGCGACTTTCAGCGCTTCGGTCGCTTCCATCCACTCGCCCTTGTAGCGCGCCTTGCCCTCGCCCAACAGCACCAGCGACATGTGCGCCAAAGGCGCGAGGTCACCGGAGGCACCGACCGATCCTTTCAATGGAATGTGCGGATAGACCTCGGCGTTGATCAGGGCGATCAGCGCATCGATCACCACCCGACGGATCCCGGAGAAACCACGGCTGAGGCTGTTGACCTTGAGCACCATGATCAGGCGCACCAGCTCATCGCTGATCGGCTGGCCGACACCCGCGGCGTGGGACAGCACCAGCGAGCGCTGGAGGTTTTCCAGGTCTTCGCTGGCGATGCGGGTCGAGGCCAGCAGGCCGAAACCGGTATTGATGCCGTAGGCGGTGCGGTTTTCCGCGAGGATCTGCTCGACGCAGGCCACGCTGGCTTCGATCTGCGCGCTGGCGCTGTTGTCGAGGGTCAGCTTGACCGGGTTCTGATAAACGTCACGCAGTTGGGCCAGGCTCAGTTGGCCGGGGATCAGGTTCAGCGCAGTCATTTAAATGCTCCTTTTGAGGCATTGTTATTAACTACCAGTCGCTCCGGAGCATTCCGTTATCCGTCGCCTCTCGTCTTTTGGACGATCCGCGCCTTGGCACGCTGGTATGGGTAGTTGTCAGTGCAAATTCGGTAATGCGTTGTGTATCAGATCCGTGTCTTTCAGAACGCTTGCAGTTGCGGCGATATCCGGCGCCAGCCAGCGGTCCTGATCGTAGGCCGGGACCTTCTCGCGCAGCAGTCGCCAGGCGGTATCGGTGCCCGCGCCGAAGCGCTGCTCCTTGAGGAATTCAAACGCCTGGGCCGCCAGCAGGTACTCGATGGCGAGGATCTGCGTGCAGTTTTCCAGCGCGCGGTGCAGCTTCAGCGCGGCGTTGGTGCCCATGCTCAGATGGTCTTCCTGCAAGCCCGAGGTGACGTAGTTGTCGAGTACCGCCGGCTGCGCCAACTGGCGGTTTTCCGCGCACAGCGAAGCGGCGACGTATTGCACGATCATCATCCCGGAGTTCACCCCCGGATTGGCCACCAGAAACGCCGGCAGACCGCTGACGTGCGGGTTGATCAAACGGTCCAGACGCCGCTCGGCAATCGAGCCGATTTCGGCCATTGCAATCGCCAGCAAATCCGCCGCCAGCGCCACCGATTGACCGTGCGGGTTGGCCTGGGACATCACCCGGAAGTCATCCGGCGTGCCCAGCAGCAACGGGTTGTCGGTGCAGCCGTTAAGTTCGGTTTCGATCTGCTTGATCGCGTGTTCCAGTTGATCGCGCGCAGCACCGTGCACCTGCGGGATCGAGCGGATGCTCAAGGCATCCTGCGTGCGAATGCCTTTGCTGGCGGCGATCACTTCGCTGCCATCGAGCAAGGCGCGCAGATTGACGCCCACCTGCTGCATGCCCGGATGCGGCTTGAGCGCGATGATCTCGGCATCGAACGCGGCGATCTGGCCGCGCTGGGCTTCAAAGCTCATTGCGCCGATCACGTCGGCCCATTGCACCAGACGCGTGGCGTCGGCAATCGCCAGGCAACCGAGGCCGGTCATGCACGGCGTACCGTTGACCAGGCACAGGCCGTCCTTCGCCCCGAGCTGAACCGGTTGCAGACCCTCTTCGGCCAGCGCCTGCTGCGCGGACACCACTTGCCCGCGATAGCTGACATTGCCCACGCCCAGCAGCGCGATGCCGATGTGCGCCATGTGGGTCAGGTAACCCACCGAGCCCTGCGACGGCACTTGCGGGGTGATGCCGCGATTGAGCAGCGCCAGCAGCGCTTCGACCACTCGGCGATGAATGCCGGATTTGCCGTGGCTGTAGTTGCGGATCGCAGCGCACATGATTGCCCGGGTCTGCTCGTCGGCCAGTACCGGGCCGACGCCGCAGGCATGGCTGAGCAAGGTGTTGCGCGACAGCTGACTGAGCTGCTCGTCTTTCAGCGAAACGTTGCACAGCGCACCGAGACCGGTGTTCACGCCATAGGCGCGTTCGCCGCTGGCGACGATGCGCTGGACGATGCCCTGCGCGTTTTCAATGCGCGCCCAGGTCTGCGCCGACAGCTCGAGCTGCGCGCCGTGACGGGCGACTGCGACCACATCCTGCCAACGCATCGGAGCGTCGGCGATAACGATTTTTTCAGCCTGGGACATCTAAAACCTCTTGGACTTGATCGTTCCCATGCTCTGCGTGGGAATGCCGCTTGGGACGCTCCGCGTCCCGCTCTCAACGCAAGACTGGAGTCCTGCGCAATGGTGACGCGGAGCGTCACGGGATGCATTCCCACGCAGAGCGTGGGAACGAGCCTGCCGTAAACCTTTAAACCACCGCCGCCCGCCGCTGCACGAAGCGGTCGACATACTCGTCCGCCGGCGAATGCAGGATCTCTTTCGGCGTGCCGACCTGGATCAGGCGGCCGTCCTTGAGGATCGCGATGCGGTTGCCGATGCGCACGGCCTCGTCGAGGTCGTGGGTGATGAAGACGATGGTCTTGTGCAGGGTCTTTTGCAGCTCCAGCAACTGGTCCTGCATCTCGGCACGGATCAGCGGATCCAGCGCACTGAACGCTTCGTCCATCAGGATGATGTCGGTGTCCGCCGCCAGGGCGCGGGCCAGGCCCACACGCTGGCGCATGCCGCCGGAGAGCTGGTGCGGGTATTTGTTTTCGTAGCCCTTGAGGCCCACGGTGTTGATCCAGTGCAGCGCGCGTTCGGCGCACAGCTGCTTGCTCTCGCCGCGTACTTTCAGGCCATAGGCGACGTTGTCGAGCACGGTCTTGTGCGGCAGCAGGCCGAAGCTCTGGAACACCATGCTGATCTTGTGCCGGCGAAATTCGCGCAGGGCTTCCATGTCGTATTGCAGGATGTCCACACCGTCCACCAGGATTGCGCCACTGGTCGGGTCGATCAGGCGGTTGAAGTGGCGCACCAGGGTCGACTTGCCGGAGCCGGACAGGCCCATGATCACGAAGATCTCGCCGGTACCGATGCTCAGGGACAAGTCATTGACCCCGACCACGCAACCGGTTTCGTTCAGCACCTGATCCTTGGTCTTGCCCTGGCCGACCATCGCCAGGGCGTCCTTGGCGCGGTTGCCGAAAATCTTGAAGACGTTTTTGACTTCGATCTTGCTCACGGTTGCGTTGCTCATTTGCTCACCTCATGCCGTGGCCGACCATACGCCTGGGTAATGCGGTCGATGACCACTGCGAGAATCACGATCGCCAGACCGGCTTCAAGACCGCGTCCGACGTTGAGGGTCTGAATGCCCACCAGCACATCTTCACCCAGGCCACGGGCGCCGATCATCGAGGCGATCACCACCATCGACAGGGCCATCATGGTGGTCTGGTTGATCCCGGCCATGATGCTCGGCAGGGCCAGCGGCAGTTGCACGCCGAACAGTTGCTGCCAGCGGTTGGCGCCGAAGGCGTTGATGGCTTCCATCACTTCGCCGTCGACCTGGCGGATGCCCAGATCGGTCAGGCGGATCAGCGGCGGTGCGGCGTAGATCACGGTGGCGAAAATCGCCGGCACCTTGCCCAGGCCGAACAGCATCAGCACCGGAATCAGGTACACGAAGCTCGGCATGGTCTGCATGATGTCGAGCAGCGGCATCAGCACCGAACGCAGGCGATTGCTGCGCGCCGAGAGAATCCCCAGCGGTACGCCGATCAGCACCGAAATGACCGTCGCCACCATCATCAGCGCGAGGGTCTGCATCAACTTGTCCCACAGACCGACAGCGCCGACCAGGAACAACAGACCGACGATCACCGCGGTGGTCACGACCTTGCGCGTGGCGTGCCAGGCCACGACGCCAACGATGGCCAGCATCAACCACCACGGTGCGGCGCGCAGCAAGCCTTCAAGATTGACGATGGCCCACAGCAGGGTGTCGGAGATATGGCGGAACACATCGCCGTAGTTGGTGACCAGTGCATCGACCCAACCGTTGACCCAGTCGGCGATGGAAAAGGTAAAGCTTTCGGGAAACATAAGCGGCTCTCAATCAGGAAACTCAATCAAGCGATTGCGGCGAACACCCCGGCCAGCCTCTCGGTTGGCCGGGAGGAATTCGACCTACAGCGCCGCGTCGATTTTCTTGGCAGCGTCTTCACTCACCCACGCATGCCAGACCTCAGGATGTTCCTTGAGGAAGATTTTCGCCAGTTTTGGCGACTCGATACGTTCCTTCGCCATGCGGCCCAGGTTCTGGTTCAGCAGGTCGATCGGCAGGTTGACCTTTTCCAGCACGGCCACCAGTTCCGGCGCTTGCTCGTGGAAGGTTTTGGACAGACCGACCTTGATGGTCACGGTCTTGTCGACGCCCGCTTTTTCTTCCAGTTTCACCGCGTCGATCTGGCCCATCAGCGGGGTTGGCGACCAGTAGTAGAACAGGATCGGCTCGCCACGCTTGTAGCTCGACAGCACGGCCGCATCCAGCGCTGGACCTGTGCCCGGACGGAAGTTGGTGTAGCTGTTTTCCAGGCCGTAGCTTTTCAGCATTTCGCTGTTGTCCAGCTCGCAGGTCCAGCCGGCCGGGCAGTTGTAGAAGCGGCCCTTGGAAGGCTCTTCGGCGTCCTTGAAGACGGCGGCGTATTTGCCCAGGTCGGCGATGTTTTTCAGGTCAGGCGCCTTGGCTTCCAGCTTGCGCTTGGCGTCGCCTTCGATCACGTAGCGCGGCACGTACCAGCCTTCGATCGCACCCACCACCGGCGCCCCGACACCGACGACCTTGCCGGCCTTCTCGGCCTTGTTCCAGACCTCGCTGCGGCCGACCCATTCTTCGGCGAATATCTGGATGTCGTTGCTGCTCAGGGCGTTTTCCATGGTGATGGAGTTGCCCGGCAGGCTGTCGGTCTTGCAGTCGTAACCTTTCTCCAGCACCACCTGCAGAACGTCGGTCAGCAGCATGCCGCTTTCCCAGTTCAGGCCGGCGAATTTCACCGGTTTGCCGGACTCGCACCAGCCGGCTGCCTGGGTCGCGCCGGCGCTGGCCAGCAGGCCCATGGAAAGCAATGTGGTCAGCAGGGTCTTGTTCGATTTCATTGTTGTGACGCTCCTAATCATGAATTGGCTTACGGCAGTCAAGAGGCATCCAGCCCTGTCCACGTCCAAATCAGGCCTGCGCCGCAGCGCGACCGGCCCCGCTTGTTTTAGGTTGTACAACGCTGTCCTGCTCGACGGGCAGAATCAGTCGATCGGGTACGGTGCCGTGCCATTTTTTCGCGCAGACGTAGTACAGCGCTGCGGGCAGCACGAGACCGATGATCCAGGAAATATCCACATCCCCCAGGGCCGCTACCAATGGACCGGTATAGAACTTGGTGGAAATGAACGGCAGTTGCACCAGCACCCCGAACACATAAACGCTGATACCGAGGAGGTTCCAGCGGCCGTAGCGACCGTTCGGATCCGCCAGCGCCGGTACGTCATAGCGCTCGCGGGTGATGCAGTAGTAGTCCACCAGGTTGATCGCGCTCCACGGCGTGAAGAACGCCAGCAGGAACAGGATGAAGGACTTGAACGCACCGAGGAACGAGTGCTGGCCAAGCAGCGCGATCAGGGTCGCCGCGCCGACGATCACCAGTACGAACACCAGACGCTGCATGCGCGAAACCTGCAAGTTGCCACGGAAGCCGCTGATGATGGTCGCGATGCACATGAAGCTGCCGTAGGAGTTCAGGGTGGAGATGGTGACCTTGCCGAACGCGATGCTGAAATACAGCAGCGCGGCGGTGGCACCGGTCCCGCCCAGACCGACGATGTAAGCGACTTCATGACCGGCGAATTGCCCGTTGGCCGAAGCGGCCGCGAACACACCGAGGATCATCGCGACCTGTGCGCCAATCACCGAACCGGCACCGGCGGCGAAGAAGGTTTTCACCGAAGACACCTTGCTCGGCAGGTAACGCGAGTAGTCCGCCACGTACGGGCCGAAAGCGATCTGCCAGGAGGCCGCGAGCGACACCGCCAGCAGGAAACTGCTCCAGCTGAAGTGACGGATTTCCAGAAGTGCACCGACGTCCACCTGACTCATCAGACGGCTGAACAGGTACACGAAAGCAATCACGCCAATGACACTGGCGATGCGGCCGATCCAGTGAATCACCCGATAGCCAAGTACCGTGACCACGACGATGACGCTGGCGAAAAGCAGGATGCCAACGGTGTCGCTGACCCCGAACAACTGGCCCAGCGCCTGACCGGACAACACGGTCCCGGTGGCGGTGAAGCCCAGGTACATCAGGCACACCAGCACGATCGGAATCGCCGCGCCGTAGACGCCGAACTGCACCCGGCTGGAAATCATCTGCGGCAGGCCAAGCTTCGGCCCTTGCGCCGCGTGCAGCGCCATCACCCCGCCGCCCAGCAGTTGACCGATCAGCAGACCGATCAACGACCAGAACACATCGCCGCCCAGCACCACGGCCAGGGCCCCGGTGACAATCGCGGTGATTTGCAGGTTGGCACCCATCCACAGGGTGAACTGACTGAACAGACGACCGTGTCTTTCCGCTTCCGGGATGTAGTCGATCGAACGCCTTTCGATCAACGGTTTACTGCCTGCACGATCGGTGTTGCCCGCCATGATTCAACCTCTGTGGATTGTTTTAATTGTTCACTAAGCTTCTGTAGGACCGCTTTTCTGTGGGAGCGAGCTTGATCGCGAAAGCGATTTGTCAGTCAGCACAGATACTGAATGTGCCGGCCTCTTCGCGAGCAAGCTCGCTCCCACATAAAGCCAAAGCCTTTTATTTGCCGGTGATCATCGGCAGGTTCAGCCCTTGTTCCTTGGCGCAGTCGATGGCGATCTGGTAACCGGCATCGGCGTGACGCATGACGCCGGTGCCCGGGTCGTTGTGCAGGACGCGAGCGATACGCTCGGCCGCTTCGTCAGTACCGTCGCAGACAATCACCATGCCCGAGTGCTGGGAGAAGCCCATGCCGACGCCGCCGCCGTGGTGCAGGGACACCCAGGTCGCACCGCTCGCGGTGTTCAACAGAGCATTGAGCAGCGGCCAGTCGGAGACTGCATCGGAGCCATCCTGCATCGATTCGGTTTCACGGTTCGGGCTGGAGACCGAGCCGGAGTCGAGGTGGTCGCGACCGATCACGATCGGAGCCGACAGCTCGCCGCTGCGGACCATTTCGTTGAACGCCAGACCGAGCTTGGCGCGCAGGCCCAGGCCGACCCAGCAGATACGCGCCGGCAGACCCTGGAAGCTGATGCGCTCGCGCGCCATGTCCAGCCAGTTGTGCAGGTGGGCGTCGTCCGGGATCAGTTCTTTGACTTTGGCGTCGGTCTTGTAGATGTCCTGCGGATCACCGGACAGCGCAGCCCAGCGGAACGGGCCGATGCCACGGCAGAACAGCGGACGGATGTAGGCCGGTACGAAGCCCGGGAAATCGAATGCGTTTTCGACGCCTTCTTCCTGAGCCATCTGACGGATGTTGTTGCCGTAGTCGAAGGTCGGCACGCCCATTTTCTGGAAGTCGAGCATGGCTTTGACGTGAACGGCCATCGATTGCTTGGCGGCCTTGACCACAGCGGCTGGCTCGGTCTTGGCGCGAGCGCGGTATTCGTCCCAGGTCCAGCCGGCCGGCAGGTAACCGTTGAGCGGGTCGTGGGCGCTGGTCTGGTCGGTGACCATGTCCGGGCGCACGCCGCGACGGACCAGTTCCGGGAGGATTTCAGCCGCGTTACCCAGCAGCGCGATGGAGATCGCCTTGCCTTCTTTGGTGTATTTGGCGATGCGGGCCAGGGCGTCGTCGAGGTCAGTGGCTTGCTCATCGACATAACGGCTTTTCAGGCGGAAATCGATGCTGACCTGCTGGCATTCGATGTTCAGCGAGCAGGCACCGGCGAGGGTCGCGGCCAGTGGCTGGGCGCCGCCCATGCCGCCGAGGCCGGCGGTCAGTACCCACTTGCCGGTGAGGTTGTCGTTATAGTGCTGGCGACCGGCTTCAACGAAGGTTTCGTAGGTGCCCTGGACGATGCCCTGGCTGCCGATGTAGATCCAGCTGCCGGCGGTCATCTGGCCGTACATGGCCAGGCCTTTGGCGTCGAGTTCGTTGAAGTGTTCCCAGGTCGCCCAGTGTGGCACCAGGTTGGAGTTGGCGATCAGTACGCGCGGGGCGTTGCTGTGGGTCTTGAACACGCCGACCGGCTTGCCCGATTGCACCAGCAGGGTTTCGTCTTCGTTGAGGTTGGTCAGGCTCTCGACGATCTTGTCGTAGCATTCCCAGTTACGCGCAGCGCGACCGATGCCACCGTAAACCACCAGCTCTTTCGGGTTCTCGGCGACTTCCGGGTCGAGGTTGTTCATCAGCATGCGCAGCGGCGCTTCGGTCAGCCAGCTCTTGGCGGTCAGCTTGTTGCCGCGGGCGGCACGGATTTCGACGTCACGAAACTTAGTGGTTTTGTTGTCAGTCACGAAAAAGACTCCTCAGCGATCAATTCAAACCAACCCTGGCAGTGGGCAAGCAGCCTGTGCGCATCAGTGCGCGACAAGCGAATCAGTGGACGCTGCGGAGAGTCTCGATCGACTCATACGCATACGTCTTTACTTGTACATACAAGCATATGCAATCGAGCGGCCAACTTGTTGGAGGGTCGTTCAACAAAAATCCCGGACAGGGCTGGAGAACGCCTGAATCAAGGGCTCTGGCGTTCATGAAATTTTTCGCGGGGTGGATTGAGGGCAGCGAGCGGTTGTTACGAAAGCGTGGTTTTGCGCCACGCTGGGGCGTTCGGTAACAAGTTGGTGCGCATTTCGGGAACGTCGGGACGAAAAAAAACCGCTGCTTTCAAAGCAGCGGTTTTTGATCGTTCCCACGCAGAGCGTGTGAAGGAATCAGCGTGGGGACAGTTCGATCACGCAGCAGCCGGCATTGACGGCGATCTCGGTCAAACCGGTGTTACCGCCCAGTTGCAGGCAGTCATGACGGCCGAGTTGCGACGCACTGTCACCGACCGTGACCTCCAGCAATTCGCTGACGCTGAAGACCAGCACGGTGCTTGCCGAACTGAAAAACCGCTGTTCGCCGTCCAGCCATTGCAGGCGTGCGCTGTAACGCTGGGGCGAGTAGATCAGGTTGAAGTCGCGGATTGCGCCGCCGAGCAAGGTGCAGGACACCTGGCTTTCGCCGCTGAAGGCAAACGGGTCGAGGGGTAACAACGGCCGGGTATCGTCGCCGTCGACACACAGGGTCATGCCGTCGCCCTGCAATACCGTGATGACCCGCTGGTAACCGGCGAAGGTCGAAAAGCCGCCGGATTCGGCAATGTCGGCAATCGACAGGCGCCAGCCAAAACCGTCGAGGCCGGCGCCGGTGTCACGGGTGATTTCCTCGGTGCTGCCGCCGCCGTTTTTCCACGGCATGCGCGGGTAGCCTTCGGCGCGTAATACCTTTAACTCTTTCATTTATGAAACCGACCTTCCAGACGATGACGGGAACCGGGGTGAATCAGGCGCGCCGCCGTCACCGGCTGACGACCCGACCACGTACGCCGGCGGATCAACAGGCAAGGCTCGCCTTTTTCGATCTGCAGCAATTTGCATTCGGACGCTTCGGCGAGGATCGCTTCGACCACGTGCTCGCCTTCGGTCAACGGGGCGACCTGGTTCAGATAGGCGTAAGGCGTCTGCAGGGTGAAGTCCTGCTTGAGGTATTCCGGGGCGACCAGCGCGTTGACGAAGCGGTCTTCGATCTGCACCGGAATGTCGTTTTCGTAATGCACGATCAGCGAGTGAAAGACCTTCTGACCTTCGCGCATGTCCAGCGCCAGCGCGCGCTCGGAACCGGCGGCCTCTTCTTCCAGGGTGATTACCTGACAGGTGTGGCGATGGCCACGGGAGGCGATTTCGTCGGCGATGTTGTGCACTTCGAACAGCGCGGACTGGCTCTTCGGTTCAGCAACGAAAGTGCCGACGCCTTGCATGCGTACCAGCAGACCGTCGGCGGTCATTTCCCGCAGCGCGCGGTTGATGGTCATGCGGCTGAAGCCCAACTGGCTGACCAGCTCGCTTTCCGACGGCACGCGGTAATGCGGCGGCCAGTTACCGCTGTCGATCTGCTGGGTGATCATCTGTTTGACGCGGGCGTACAAGGGCGCCGGACTGTCGCCCATGTTCGCGGCCAACGGGGAGACTGGAGGCGGAGTCGGCACGGTGGATCCCTGTTCATTGGATGAAAGTTGCTAGCTTGCCGGAGTTTACCGGGCAGGCAAACGTCTGTATATGTATATACAAATAACACACGATGGGGTGCTGAACCATGTCCGCCTTCTTTGCCGAACGCGCGCTGCTGCCTAACGGATGGGCCAACAATGTACGTCTCGAGGTCAGCGCCGATGGCGTGTTGACCCGAATCCAGGCCGATTCCACCGCAGATGACGCCGAACGGCTGAGCGGTCCGCTGCTGCCGGGGATGCCGAATCTGCACTCCCACGCGTTCCAGCGAGCGATGGCGGGACTTGCAGAAGTGGCCGGCAATCCCAACGACAGTTTCTGGACCTGGCGCGATCTGATGTACCGGCTCGTCGGAAAAATCAGCCCCGACCAGCTCGGTGTGATTGCCCGTCAGCTGTACATCGAAATGCTCAAGGCCGGTTACACCTCGGTCGCCGAATTCCATTACGTCCACCACGATTACAACGGCCAGCCTTACGCCGACCCGGCCGAACTGGCGTTACGCATCAGCCAGGCGGCCAGCTCCGCCGGCATCGGCCTGACGCTGTTGCCGGTGCTCTACAGCCACAGCGGTTTCGGCGGCCAGACGCCGAACGAAGGCCAGCGCCGTTTCATCAACAGCACCGAAAACTACCTGAAGCTGCAATCGCGCCTGCAACCCCTGCTGGCGCAGCAAAAGGCGCAGTCGCTGGGCCTGTGCTTCCACTCGTTGCGCGCGGTCACGCCACAGCAGATCAGCGAAGTGCTGGCAGCCAGCGACCAGCAATGCCCGGTGCACATCCACATCGCCGAACAGCAGAAGGAAGTCGACGACTGCCTGAGCTGGAGCGGTCGTCGTCCGCTGCAATGGCTGTACGAAAACACCGAAGTCGATCAGCGCTGGTGCCTGGTCCACGCGACTCACGCCAATCCGGAAGAAGTCACGCTGATGGCCAAGAGTCGCGCCATCGCCGGCCTGTGCCTGACCACCGAGGCCAACCTCGGCGACGGGATTTTCCCGGCGGTGGATTTCCTCGCTCAGGGCGGGCGCATGGGCATCGGCTCCGACAGCCATGTGTCGTTGAGCGTGGTGGAAGAACTGCGCTGGCTGGAATACGGTCAGCGCCTGCGCGATCAGCGGCGCAACCGCTTGTATGGCGCGGATCAGCCGATGGTCGGCCGTACGCTGTATGACGCGGCGCTGGACGGTGGTGCTCAGGCCTTGGGCCAGCCGATCGGCGCGCTGGAAGTCGGCAAGCGTGCCGACTGGATTGTGCTCGATGGCAACGATCCGTATCTGGCCACGGCCAGCGGTGACGGGATTCTCAATCGCTGGCTGTTTGCCGGTGGCGATCGTCAGGTACGCGACGTGCTGGTCAATGGTCAGTGGGCTGTGCGCGAGGGGCGACATGCCGGGGAGGAGGACAGCAATCGCGCCTTCACCCAGGTCCTGCGAGAGCTTTTGGGCTGACACAAACCTCTGTTACTGATCGTTCCCACGCTCTGCGTGGGAATGCAGCCCGGGACGCTCCGCGTCCCGAAAGCGGACGCAGAGCGTCCATTGAGGCATTCCCACGCGGAGCGTGGGAACGATCAGAACAGGAGACATCAGTTGGACGTCTTGGCCATCTGCTGATCCGACGTGCGCCAGATCAGGCGCGTAGTGTCATAACCCTGCTGACGCGCCTTGCTCAGCAGTTCCTCACGCACCACGCCGTTGACGGTCGGCGTGCGGGACAACAGCCACAGGTAGCGACGACTCGGGTCGCCCACGAGCGCGGTCTTGTAGTCATCGCTGACGTACAGCACCCAGTATTGCCCCTTCGCCACACCCGGAATCAGGCGCGAAAACCAGGTATCGAACTCGACCCACAGCTTGTCGGTCTTGCCCGGCACCTGTGGATAAGCCGTGCCTTTGACTTCTTCCCACTGCCAGTCCGCCGTCAGGCAGCGGTTGTACACCGCGACATTGCCGTCGGGCTTGAGGGAGTAACGGGCTTCGGATTGCGCGCAATTGCGCTGGAAATACATCGGCAGACGCGCCAGTTCGTACCAGGTGCCCTGGTAACGCTTGAGATTGACACTGTTGACCGTCTTCGGCGCCAGCGGATCTTCACCGGACGTGGCGCAGCCGGCCAATACCAGGCCGGCCAAAAGGACAAGCAATAACCGCTTCATTGTTTTTCTCCCGTGGGCGCGTAGCCCCGGTTTACTTCAGGCCTTGGCCGGAAAACATCAGCACTTTGTCACCGGCGTACTGCACGCTGATAAAGCTGTTCTTGTCGCCCCAGGTGCAACTGGACATGCCGAGCGCGCCCGAGCAATCGGTGGGCTTGCCAAGCAGTGTCTCCACTTCGGCCTTGGCCATGCCGGCCGAGAGCTTCGAATAGTTTTCCTGATTGACCTTGCTGCATGCGGCCAACAGCACGCAAAACGACAGCAGGGCGATAGATCGCAGCGACATGGTGTAACTCCTGGAACGGAAGGGGGATGGCATGGCGCCAACCAGAAGCTTAGAAGAGAAAACCCCTGTCTGGTTCCCTGGGAGGCTGGCTATTTGTTAGCCCGCTCGTCCGGCTTTCGCCGGTAAATCAGACAGTTTGTAAGGCTATTGAGCATTTCGTCGTATTTCGCAAAAGGCGCCTAATCTTTGGCGCGCCGCGGTCGAAATAAGAGCAGCGCAAAGCCCGATAGTGTGGCAAATTGCCGCCCTTTCTTGACCAGCCCCTTCGCGGTAGCTCACTTAATGACCAGAAACATGAAATTCAGCCACAAGATCTTGTTGGCTGCCGCCCTCGTGGTGGCCGTTGCGTTCGCCTGTTTCATTTTGTTCAACGACTATCGCCAGCGCGAAGCCCTGCAAAGCAGTACCGAAGCGTCGATGCAGGAACTGGGCAGCCTGACCACCAGCAACATCCAGACCTGGCTGGAAAGCCGCATCCAGTTGCTGCAATCGATGGCGCAACAGGTTGTCGCCGACGGCAACGCCCCGGCCAGCCTGAAACGCATTATCGACCTGCCCGCCTACACCGGCAATTTCCAGCTCAGCTACTTCGGCGGCGCCGACGGCGTGATGTTTTCGGTCCCGGCCGGCAACCGCGCACCGGATTACGATCCGCGCGCCCGTGGCTGGTACAAGGCGGCCAATGCTGCGCAACAGACCATCGTCACCGAACCGTACATCGCCGCCTCGTCGGGCAAACTGGTGATTACCGTCGCCACCCCGGTGCAGCGCCAAGGCCAGATGATCGGTGTGGCCGGCGCCGACATTGACCTGTCGAGTGTCAGCGCGATCATCAACTCGCTGAACTTCGGCGGCCACGGTCACGCGTTCATCGTCGGCGCCGACGGCAAAATCCTGATCCACCCGGACAGCAAACTGGTGCTCAAGACCCTGGCCGAGGCCTATCCCAACGGTGCGCCGAAAGTCAGCCCGGGCCTGAAAGAAGTCGAGTTCGACGGCAAGACCCAGCTGATCTCCTTCACCCACGTCAACGGCGTGCCCTCGGCCGACTGGTACGTGGCGCTGGTGCTGGACAAGGACACCGCGTTTTCGATGCTCAGCGAATTCCGCACTTCGGCGCTGATCGCCATGGTCATCGCCGTGGTAATCATCATCGCCCTGCTCGGCATGCTGATCCGCGTGCTGATGCAGCCGTTGCTGACCATGGGCCGCGCCATGCACGACATCGCCGAAGGCGAAGGTGACCTGACCAAACGCCTGACCATTCACGGCAACGATGAGTTCGGCGCACTGGGCACCTCTTTCAACCGTTTCGTCGAGCGCATTCACACTTCGATCCGCGAAGTGTCGTCGGCCACCGGCCAGGTCAACGAAGTCGCCCTGCGCGTGGTCGCGGCGTCGAACTCGTCGATGTTCAACTCCGACCAGCAAGCCTCGCGCACCAACAGCGTGGCCGCCGCGATCAACCAGCTCGGCGCCGCCGCCCAGGAAATCGCCCAGAACGCTGCCCTCGCCTCGCAACATTCCAGCGACGCGCGCAGCCTGGCCGAAGACGGCCAGCAGGTTGTGGATAAAACCATCCACGCCATGCAGCAACTGTCGGCGAAGATCAGCGACTCCTGCGGCAACATCGAAACCCTGAACAGCAACACCGTGAACATCGGGCAGATTCTGGAAGTGATCACCAGCATCTCCCAGCAGACCAACCTGCTGGCGCTCAACGCCGCCATCGAAGCGGCTCGTGCCGGTGAGGCCGGTCGTGGTTTCGCCGTGGTGGCCGACGAAGTACGCAACCTGGCGCACCGCACCCAGGATTCGGCGCAGCAAGTGCAGAAGATGATTGAAGAGCTGCAAGTCGGCGCGCGTCAGGCGGTCGGCATCATGACCGAGAGCCAGCGTGAGAGCGAAAGCAGCGTCGGCATCGCTAACCAGGCCGGCGAACGCCTGGGCAGCGTGACCCAGCGTATCGGCGAGATCGACGGCATGAACCAGTCGGTAGCGACGGCGACGGAAGAGCAGACGGCGGTGGTCGAGTCGATCAACGTTGATATCAACGAGATCAACACGCTGAACCAGGAAGGTGTGGAGAACTTGCAGGCGACGTTGCGGGCTTGTGCGGATCTGGAGCAGCAGGCTGCGCGGTTGAAGCAGTTGGTAGGCAGCTTCAGGATTTAAGGCGCTCTCACTGATCTCTTCGCGGGCCTTTCTGCGAAGAGGTCAGTCGTCTTGATACTGATTCAGAAACTCGACCCTGGTTGCGAAAGAAACACCAACTCCTCCGCCGTAGACTCCCGCCCCAACACCGCATTGCGATGCGGAAACCGCCCAAACCGCGCAATCACCTTCTGATGCCGCTCGGCATAATCCAGGTTGTCGGCAAACACCCCGCGCTCCGCTTCCGGCTGTTCAGCCACCAGTTCGATGAATCGCGAAACCGCTTCATTCTGCACCGCGAGGTTTTCGCAGTGTTCGAAGACGAGGTAGATGAAGAGTCGCTGGATCGGTTTCAACTGCCGATCGAAGTCTGCAGCAATCCCCTGGGCAACCAGTTTCTGCGCCCGTAGATCACCGGAAAAAGCCTTGGGCGTATCGCGAAAGATCATTCGCGGGAGTTGGTCGAGCAACAGCACCACCGCCAGCCAACCATCGGGACGTTGCGTCCACTCGGTCAATTCGCCAGCGAGGGCCTGATCGACAAAGACCCCGAAACGCTCACGCGCTTCGAGGTCCTGGCTGTCTTTCTTGCCGAACCACAACCCGCCCTGTTGCGCCGTCACTTCAGTAGCCGATTCGGAGTGACCGAACCACCAATCGAGCAACGGCTGCCAGGGCGCGTTCATGGTTTATTCCTTGTGGTAAGCCGTGGCGCGGGCGACTTCTTCTTTCGAGCCGAGGAACACCGCTACGCGCTGGTGCAGGCCTTCAGGCTTGATGTCGAGAATGCGCTGGTGACCGTCGGTGGAAGCGCCGCCAGCCTGTTCCACCAGGAACGACATCGGGTTGGCTTCGTACATCAGACGCAGTTTGCCCGGCTTGGACGGCTCGCGGCTGTCGCGCGGGTACATGAACAGACCGCCACGGGTCAGGATGCGGTGCACGTCGGCAACCATCGCCGCGACCCAGCGCATGTTGTAGTTCTTTTTCAGCGGACCTTCTTCACCGGCCAGCAGTTCCGAAACGTAGCGCTGTACCGGAGCTTCCCAGTGACGCTGGTTGGACATGTTGATGGCGAATTCCTGGGTGGACTCAGGAATGGTGATGTCTTCGTGGGTCAGGACGAAGCTGCCCATTTCGCGGTCCAGGGTGAAGCCTTTGACACCGTGGCCCAGGGTCAGCACCAGCATGGTTTGCGGACCGTAGATGGCATAACCGGCGGCAACCTGCTGAGTGCCTGGCTGCAGGAAGGCCTTTTCATCCAGCGCTTCGTTCTGGCTCAGGTATTCGTTCGGGCAACGCAGCACGGAGAAGATGGTGCCGACCGGAGCGTTGATGTCGATGTTCGACGAACCGTCCAGCGGGTCGAATACCAGCAGGTAGGCGCCTTTCGGGTATTTGCCCGGGATCTGGTAGGCATTGTCCATTTCTTCGGACGCCATGCCGGCCAGGTGACCGCCCCACTCGTTGGCTTCGAGCAGGATTTCGTTCGACAGCACGTCGAGCTTCTTCTGCACTTCGCCTTGCACGTTTTCTGTGCCCATGCTGCCCAGAACACCGCCCAGGGCGCCTTTGGACACGGCGTGGCTGATTTCTTTACAGGCGCGCGCCACCACTTCGATCAGGAAACGCAGATCGGCAGGAGTGTTGTTGCTGCGGGTCTGCTCAATCAAATAGCGACTCAGGGTAACGCGGGACATGGACGGCTCCGGTGGAATGGGGGGCTAAAAACCCGCGCAGTTTACAGGGAGTCTGAAACCGTAGCGAGCAATGACGCCCGGTAACGTGCGTCGGGTGCAATTCCTGCTATCAGACGTGATCGAACCGAGAGAGTTCAGGCACCGGATTCAGCGTAGTTGGAAACCCGACGGGTGTAGAGGCCACACCCGTCATATTCAGGACTTGGCCGGCGGCTTACGCAGCAGACTGAAAGCCATTGCCGCCAGAAACAGCACGCTGAGCAGCAACACCGCCCACAGGCCGAACTTCTTCCAGTTGGTGTCCGCCGTGGCCGAGGTGGTGGCCGTCGAAGTCTGGGTCGCCAGCGCTTCGCCCTGCACCGTGGCCTTGCCCAGCGTGGCCAGTTTCTCCGGTTTGAAATCGGGGATCAGCGTGGTCAGCGGCAGGTTCGCCGTTTTCACGGTCGGATTGCCCAGCGCCAGGCTGTAAGGCCCGTCGCCGCGCGCGAGGAAGATCACCTGAGTGGCGCGCACCGCGTATTTCACACTCGGCGCCTGCTCGCCGAGACCGCCGCCACGTTCGTCGACCGTCAGTTTCAACTGCTGCACGGTCTGCCCGTAGAGCTGCAATTCGTTCTGCACCACGTCCTGGCCGTTCTGGGTCAGGCGATAGAGCAAGCCGCTGCTCAGCGGTTGCCACGGCAGACTGCTTTCGCGACGCCCCGAGAGGGTCACCGGCGCCAGGCTATTGGCCTGTTTCAGTTCGACCTGCACCCGCTCGATGTTCAGCCCCATCGGCAACTGCCAGGTGTATTCGCCGGACTTGCCGCTGCTGCCGGCCAGCGCCGGCGACCAGACCAATGGCAGCGGCAGGTTGCGCGGGTCGCTGCTTTTCAGTTGCGCCGACGTCAGGACCGGCGCCGAAGCCGGCGAATCCCACAGCAAACGCAGATACCGCGCCGATTGCCCCGGCAGCGCCACTTCATGTTGCTCGACCCGTTCGTCGGCAAACGTCAGGCGCGCGACCTGGCCCTCGCCCCAGGCCTGCCAGTGCTGCAAATCATCGCTGGCCTCGATGCTGAAACGCTGGAAGCCGTCGCGCTCGCTGGTCCAGTCGAGGATCAGTTGCTGCAGCGGCGCCTTGATTGCGCTGGCGTCGAGCAGCCAGCCGCGCAGCACTTCTTCACCGGCTTCAAGCTGACTGGACGGCTGCACTTCCACCAGCGTGCCGGTGGTGGTGGATTGCACGCGAACGCTCGGCGCGCGCTCGGTGGCATCCGCCGAGTTGTACAGCGGGAACCACTTCACCTCATGCAATTGGCCGACGTCGCGGGTCTGCGCTGATTCCCGGGCCAGCGCATAGGCCTGCGGTTCTCCGGCGGCGTTGAACACCCGCAGGTCGCTGAGATCAGTCTGGCGCGCCTGCAACTGCACGCTCAGCGGCAGTTCGAGGCGATACCACGGGCCGGAACCGCTGACCGACAACGGCACCTGCGCGGCGAAGTCCGCCGGTTTTTCCTGGGCGCCGGCCGCCATGGCCACGCCCAGCAACAGCCACCCGAGATTAAGCTTGCGACTCAAGACGACACTCCTTCGGTTTCCGGGGCCGGTTTGTCCGCCGCCGGTGCAGCGTCGACGCGTTTGGGCGGCAGCGGCGCAAAGTAGCCCACCACCAGCAGCAAGACGCCGACGCCGATGAACGAGACGATCCGGGCCAGTCCGCCACGGTTGCTCAATTCGACAAAAATCAGTTTGGCCACCACCAGCGCAATCAGCGCCGCGCCGATCAGCCAGACTTCGCGGCGATGGCGCAGGTGCCCGCCGATCATCAGTCCGAGCGCCATCAGCGTCCAGACGATGGACAGGCCGGCCTGCACCAGCATCGATTCGAGCAGCAGATCCAGCTCGAACGGAATGCCGGCCCAATGGTGAGCGGCGCGGGTGACCAGCGCAGTGCAGAACGCGAACAGCGAAACGCCGGCAATCAGTTGCGTCGCGTAAGCGGCGTAATCCTGGCGGATCGACAGCTCGGCAACGGCGCTGCGCGACCAGACGTAGACACCGAACAGCGCAAACAGCAGACCCAATTCCAGCGGGTTGAGCAGCGGTAAATAAGGCAGCGGTTCGGCATTGCCATCACTCACGCCATTGGCCAGCCAGAACCAGACCAGCATCAACACCGCCAGCGGCGCCGCCGCGTACAGGCGATATTCGCGAGGGAACGCCGCCACCGGCCACGGCCACTGACGCGGCGCAGCCATCAGCAACAAATACACGCTCGGCAGAATCGCCCAGCCCAGCCAGCGCCAGGCGTTGTATTGCTCGGACAACAGCAGCAGGCCGTAGCGCAACTCCAGCGCCAGCACGCCGATCAGCAGCCAGCAACCGAGCACATGCGCCGTGCTCAAGGCCCGCGCCGGCAACATCGGCGCCAGACGCCGCAGGCTGATGAAATGCACGACGAACACCGCCGCCCAGGCCAGCCAGCCGAAATCCGCCGCCGGGTGATAACGCGAGTGCCACGCGCCGAGCAACACCAGTCCGGCCGCCGGAATCAGCACGGTGCAGAGCAACCCGAGCGACGGCCATTTCAGGCGCAGTGCCAACAGCGTCCACAACGCGACACTCAGCGCGGCGACCAGCAGCAACAGCGGCCCCTGCAGATTCAGCGGCGCAAACCGCAGCACTTCGCTGACCCACGCCAGCGCCCACCAACCGGCGCCCCACACCAGCAACACTTCGGACAGTCGCTGCAGACTCAGCACGTCGAACGCCGAGGCGTGATTGCCCAGTTGCAGGCGCCACGCCCCGATCATCGCCGCCAGGCCCAGCACCAATGGCGTCCAGAATCCGCCATGGGCCAGCGGTCGCAGACCTTCGCTGGACAACGGCCCGAGCAGATCGGGGCCGGCCAGCAAAAACGCTGCGCCGCCGATCAGTTGCAACAGCAGACCGAAAACAAAACTCACGCGCTGCTTGAGGTACAGACTGAGCCAGATGATCAGCAAGCCACTGGCCGCCCACACCGCGCTCGCGGTTTGCCAGGGCAGCACGAACAACACCGCCAGATTGATCAACACCAGACCTGCCAGCAGCACCACCGACAAACCGCGCAGCAAACGAACATCGCTGCGCACCATCTCGTCGCGCGCCGCCAGCAACATGCCGGCGATCAGCGCCAGACCGATCAGCGATGCGCTGAGCAAACCGCTCCACCCGGCGCTGAACACGGCCGCCGAATCCTCGCCCGCCCCTTGCAGGCGCAACAGGAACAACGCTCCGCCGAGCAGTTGCACGGCAAACGCGGTGAACAGGAAGGTGCGCGATTGCAGGCGCAAGCCAACGAACAAAGTCACCAGCCCGGCCAGCGCCCAACTGATCGCCGTGCCCTGAGTGAAGAAGAACAGCGGCGCCAGCAGATACAGGAAGGTCAGCCCCAAGCACGCCAGCACCGACAAGCCCTGACGTTCCCACGGTGAAGTTTGCTCCGGCGACGCCTTGCGCAATTGATAGAAGCTGAACAGCAACGCCGCGCCGAGCATCAATGCCCCCAATGGCGCACCGTATAGCAGACTGCTTTCGCCAACGCGCAACTGACTGAGAAACGCCAGCGCCGAGCCCAGTTGCAGCAGCAACGCGAAGGCCCGGGCCAACGGCCGTTGCTGACGCAAGCCGAGCCAGAAAATCCCCGCGCCCTCTACCGCCCAGGCGGCGGAGGTCCAGCGCGCATCCAGCCCCAATGGAATCGCCAGGCTGGCGAAAATTACCCCGAGCGCCAGGCAAGTCTCGCCCAGCAACAATGCGCGTCCGCCCATCAGCACTTTGGCGAGGGCCATGTAGATCATGCCCAGCGCCAGTGCGCTGAACGCCGCTGCAAATTCCAGATGCTGCACCAGCGCGAATTGCAGGCCGAAACCCACCAGTGGCGGACCGAACAGCATCGTGCCGTCGACGTAGTCGCCCTTGCGCGCCGACCAGTGCAGCAGCGCCTCACGATCACCGTCTGCCGGGGCGTCCGGCATGTCCAGCAACTTGCGTCGGGCGAACAGCAGGCCGATGGCCAGGTACATCAGGAAGAACAGAATCAGGAACGGCTCGGTGCTCCACAGCAACTCCGGCGTGTACGAGCGCAGGCCCCAGGCGAAACCGATGCCGAAGGTGCCCACGAAGCCGATCAGGTTGAGCAGGCGCCAGGCCTTGAACCAGGCGATGGCCAGGATGCCGGCGTTGAGCAGCGCGAAATAACTGAACAGCGCGACATGGTTGCCGGCGCCGGTCGACGTCAGAATCGGCGCGGCGAAACCGCCCAGCGCGGCGACGCAGGCCAGGGCCAGGGAGTCCTGGGTGATGGCCAGAATGGCCGAGAACACCGTCACTGCCACCAGCAATCCCAGCGCAGCAGACGGATCGAGCAGCGGGTGCAGACGCATCGCCGCAAACACCGTCAGGTACAACACCGCAATCCCGGTGCCTTGCAGCATCAAGGCGTAGCTGTTGTTGCGATGGCGCAACCACCAGCCCAGCGCCAGCAATCCCAGCGCTGCCGCCGCAACCCCGGCGTAACGCAATTCGATCGGCACCACCATGCCTTCGGTGGCGTAGCGCAGCAGGAAAGCCAGACCGAAGAACAACAGCACCACACCGACCCGCAGCACGGTATTGCCACCGAACAGCCAGTTGCGCGCAGCGCTGATGCCGCGTTCGATAAGGTTCGGGCCACGAGGTTCGGCGGGTTGTCGGGGTTCAGGTTCAGGCGTAACGGCGTCCAGACGCCAGACATCGACCGGCAGCGGCTGACCGGGTTCGCTGGCGGCGACGGCGACAGGTTCGAGTTCGGGTGGCAGTTCCCAGACCAGCTCGGGTTCTGCGGCAGCGGGTTGTTCAAATACCGTGACGGGTTCAACGATCGTTTCGCTGGCCGGCGCGACACTCGGCGGCGCTGGCGAATGCGCCGGAGCGCCCTCCAGCAGAAACAGACGCTGTTCGACGCCCTGCAATGCGATCTTCGCGTGATCCAACTGACGCTGTTGCTCGGCGGCTTGTGAACCCAGCCGCGCGATACGCATCGCCTGCCCGATGGCGAGCCCCAGCAACGCGCCCAACAGCGCATCGCTGAACGACTCGTCGAGCAGCCAGCCGAGCAGCAGCCCGATCAACATGAACATCCATTGCATGGTCGATATCCCTGAGCAGCCCCGTGGCGGGGCGGAACCAACGCTCAGTATATCGGCCCGGCCCAACAATCGTGGGGCCGGGCGCACATTTGTCGCTAAAAGTTACTCCAGTGCCTTCCAGATATCCGTGGCGTACTCGCGGATCGTCCGGTCGGAGGAGAACCAGCCCATGCGCGAGGTGTTCAGTACCGCCGAGCGCCACCAGTTGTTGGCGTCGTGCCAATGCGCATCGACACGCATCTGCGCATCCCAATAGGAGTCGAAATCGGCGCAGACGAAGAACCGGTCGTAATCCACCAGCGAATCGATCAGCCCGGTGTAGCGCGACGTGTCATCCGGCGAGAACACCCCGCTGCGGATCGCCTGCAACACATCGTTCAAACGGTGGGACGCAGCGATGTCCGGCAAGGCGCTGAACTCGTGATTCTGCTTGCGCGCCTCGACCTGCTGGGCGCTGAGACCGAAGATGAACATGTGCTCGGCGCCGATGTTTTCGCACATCTCGACGTTTGCGCCATCGAGGGTGCCGATGGTCAGCGCGCCGTTCAGGCCGAACTTCATGTTGCTGGTGCCCGAGGCCTCGAAACCGGCGGTGGAGATCTGCTCCGACAAGTCCGCCGCCGGAATGATGCTTTCCGCCAGACTGACGTTGTAGTTGGGCAGGAACACCACTTTCAGCAGGCCGCGTACGGTCGGGTCGTTGTTCACCACCCGGGCGATGTCGTTGGTCAGTTTGATGATCAGCTTGGCCTGGTGATAACTGGCCGCCGCTTTGCCGGCGAAGATTTTCACCCGCGGCACCCAGTCGATTTCCGGCTCGGCACGGATCGCCTGATACAGCGCGACCGTATGCATCAGGTTGAGCAACTGACGTTTGTATTCGTGAATCCGTTTGACCTGCACGTCGAACATCGCCGCCGGATTGACCGCGATCCCCAGCCGTTCATGGATCAGGTAAGCGAGGGCCTTTTTGCTGTGCAGCCGCTGCTCGGCGAAGGCTTTGCGGAAGGCTGGTTTTTCGGCGAACGGCTCAAGATCGAGCAGACGCTGTTCGGGGTTATCCAGAACATCCGCGCCGAGGGAATCGACCAGCATCGACGTCAGTTCCGGGTTGGCCTGGTACAGCCAGCGGCGGAAGGTGATGCCGTTGGTCTTGTTGTTGATCCGCTCCGGATACAGCTTGTGCAGTTCGGCGAACACGGTTTTGCGCATCAGCTGCGTGTGCAGCCCGGACACGCCGTTGACGCTGTGGGAACCAAGGAACGCGAGGTTGCCCATGCGAACCCGGCGGCCGTTGTCTTCCTCGATCAGCGACACCGCGCGCAGCACGTCGAAATCGTGAATGCCCTTGGCCCGCAGCGAATCGATGTGCTGGGCGTTGATCAGGTAAATGATCTGCATGTGCCGCGGCAGCATGCGTTCCATCAGCCCCACCGGCCAGGTTTCCAGCGCTTCGGGCAGCAGCGTGTGGTTGGTGTACGACAGCGTATCGACGGTGACTTGCCACGCCGCGTCCCAGGCCACGTCGTAGACATCGACCAGTTGGCGCATCAGTTCGGCAACAGCGATCGAGGGGTGCGTGTCGTTGAGCTGGATCGCCGCGTGATCGCCGAGGGTCAGCACCGAGGTGTGCATGTTGCGATGACGGCGCAGCAAATCCTGAAGCGAGGCGGCGACGAAGAAGTATTCCTGACGCAGGCGCAGTTCCTGCCCGGCTTCGGTGCTGTCCGCCGGGTAGAGCACGCGGGAGATACTTTCGGCCCGGGCCACTTCGGCGACGGCGCCCAGGTGGTCACCGGCGTTGAAGCGCTCCAGGTGCAGATCCTCCATGGCTCGCGCCCGCCACAAGCGCAGGGTGTTGACGCTCGCGCCGCGCCAGCCGACCACCGGAGTGTCGTAAGCAATCGCCCGGACGGTTTCCGCCGGGTGCCAGACTTGCCGGGACTTGCCGCTGGCGTCGGTGACGGTCTCGACGCTGCCGCCAAAGCCGATCGGATAGACCACCTCTGGCCGCTCGAACTCCCAGGGGTTGCCGAAATCCAGCCAGTGCTCGGTCTGCTCCTGTTGCCAGCCATCGACGATGGCCTGGCGAAACAACCCGTGCTCATAACGAATGCCGTAGCCGTGGCCGGCGATGCCGAGGGTCGACATGCTTTCCATGAAGCACGCCGCCAGCCGTCCGAGACCACCGTTGCCC
The DNA here is from genome assembly GCF_024749205.1 of Pseudomonas sp. B21-021. NCBI lineage: Bacteria > Pseudomonadati > Pseudomonadota > Gammaproteobacteria > Pseudomonadales > Pseudomonadaceae > Pseudomonas > Pseudomonas sp. B21-021. The sequence continues at coordinate 397,324 of NZ_CP087192.1, read as the reverse complement.
AGCGCCGCATCCGGCTCGAGGATGCGGATGCGCTCCAGATCGACGCCCAGTTCGGTCAGCGCTTCACGGGCAACGTCCAGCAGACCGAGGTTGCTCAGGCTGTCGTACAGCAAACGGCCGATGAGAAATTCCAGCGAGAGGTAATACACCCGCTTCTGGCCTTTGCGGTAGATCTGCCGGGTGTGGTCCATCCAGTGCTCGACCATGTGATCGCGCGCCGCCAGGGCAATGGCTTCGAACCAGTCATGGTCGAAGGCGTGATCCGGGTCTTTGCCCACCGCGTAGGTGAGTTTGGTCAGGACGGCGTCGCGGAATGCGGCCACCTCTGCTTCGCGAACTAGTGGTTCTTGAGTCATCGATAGGACCTCGAGCGAGCGGGGAGTTGTCAGAGCCTAGACGGTCTGACCGACGGTAAGGGCTCTGGTTCGGCAGTTTTTACCGAGAGTGTGAGATCGACCGGCAATACTCTGGCGAATGCCTCAATGAATGCAGGGGCCGTGCCGAATTGTCGGACGATGCGGGTGCATGAAGAAAAAATCTGGCGAAAGGTTGTTCAAAAATCCACCAGTCCCGGTATGATCGCGCGCCCTGATGCACACGCCTGGTAAACACCGATGATGAAGCCCAACCTGATCGCCGCAGCCGAGATCGACCGTCTCGATACCTGGGCCAAATATTCGGCCCCGATGTGCGGCTCGTGCGTTTCCAGCTGCTGCACGCTGCCGGTCGAGGTCAAGATCAAGGATCTGGTGCGCATCGGTGTGGTCGACGAGTTCGAACTGGGTGACCCGCCGAAGAACATCGCCAAGCGTCTGCAAAAGGAAGGTCTGGTCGAGCGCTTCAACCAGAAGTCGGGGATCTTCACCCTGCAGCGCATGAGCAACAACGATTGCTACTACCTGGATCGTAAGAGCCGCCTGTGCACCATTTATGACAAGCGCCCGGACACCTGCCGCAACCACCCGAAGATCGGCCCGCGCCCGGGCTATTGCGCGTACAAGCCGAAGGAAGTGGAGCGGGTGCAGAATTCGCGGTCGATCGAGCGGTTCTGATCCCGCTTGATCGTTCCCACGCTCTGCGTGGGAACGCAGCCCGGGACGCTCCGCGTCCCAGACGCCGAACGCGATATTCAAATCCCGGACAAACAAAAACGCCCCCGGCCTCTCGACCGGGGGCGTTTTTTTCAGCCTTGGCTAAATCTTATGCCTTGGCTTTCTTGGCAGCGCGGGTACGCTCGCTTTCGTCCAGGATCTTCTTGCGAAGACGGATGGACTTAGGAGTAACTTCGCACAGCTCGTCTTCCTGGATGTATTCCAGAGCCTGTTCCAGTGTGAAGCGAACAGGTGGGACCAGAGCGATGGTTTCGTCTTTACCCGAAGCACGCATGTTGTCGAGCTTCTTGCCTTTGGTCGGGTTCACACCCAGGTCGTTGTCGCGGGAGTTCTGACCAACGATTTGACCGTTGTAGATCTCCTGGCCGTGTTCCACGAACAGCTTGCCACGAGCCTGCAGGGTTTCCAGGGAGTAGGTCAGTGCCTTGCCGGTTTCAACCGAAACCAGAACGCCGTTCTGACGGCCGGACATGTGGCCCGACTTCACTGGAGCGTAACGGTCGAAGATCGAGGTCAGGATGCCAGCACCGTTGGTCAGGGTCAGGAACTGGTTACGGAAACCGATCAGACCGCGAGCAGGGATGTTGTATTCCAGACGAACACGGCCTTTGCCATCCGGCACCATGTTGCTCAGGTCGCCTTTACGCAGACCCATTTCTTCCATGACCTTGCCCTGGGATTCTTCAGGGATGTCGATGGTTACGTTTTCGAACGGTTCCTGCTTCACGCCGTCAACTTCACGGATGATCACTTCAGGACGGCCCAGGGCCAGCTCGAAGCCTTCGCGACGCATGGTTTCGATCAGTACCGAGAGGTGCAGCTCACCACGGCCGGATACCTTGAACTTGTCAGCCGAGTCGCCTTCTTCAACGCGCAGTGCAACGTTGTACAGCAGCTCTTTGTCCAGACGATCCTTGATGTTACGGGAGGTCACGAACTTGCCTTCTTTACCGCAGAATGGCGAGTCATTTACCTGGAAGGTCATGGAAACGGTTGGCTCGTCAACGGTCAGAGGCTTCATCGCCTCGACATTGTTGATGTCGCACAGGGTGTCGGAGATGAACAGCTCGTCGAAACCGCTGATGCAGACGATGTCGCCAGCTGCAGCTTCTTCAACGTCAACGCGGTGCAGACCGTGGTGACCCATCAGCTTCAGGATACGACCGTTGCGGCGCTTGCCGTCGGCGCTGATAGCGACAACCGGGGTGTTCGGCTTGACGCGACCACGAGCGATACGGCCAACACCGATAACACCCAGGAAGCTGTTGTAGTCCAGAGCGGAGATCTGCATCTGGAACGGACCGTCACGGTCAACAGCCGGAGGCGGAACGTGGTCGACTACCGCCTGGTACAGCGCGGTCATGTCTTCGCCCATGGCGGTGTGGTCCAGACCGGCGATGCCGTTCAGGGCCGAAGCGTAAACAACCTGGAAGTCCAGTTGTTCTTCGGTAGCGCCCAGGTTGTCGAACAGATCGAAGATCTGGTCCAGAACCCAGTCAGGACGCGCGCCCGGACGGTCAACCTTGTTGATGACCACGATTGGACGCAGGCCGGCTTCGAAAGCCTTCTTGGTCACGAAACGGGTTTGCGGCATAGGGCCGTCTTGGGCATCGACCAGCAGCAGCACGGAGTCAACCATGGACATTACGCGCTCAACTTCGCCGCCGAAGTCGGCGTGGCCCGGGGTGTCCACGATGTTGATGTGGTAGCCGTTCCAGTTGATGGCGGTGTTTTTCGCCAGAATGGTAATGCCGCGCTCTTTTTCCTGGTCGTTGGAGTCCATCACGCGCTCGTCGTTGAGCTCGTTGCGCTCCAGAGTGCCGGATTGACGCAGGAGTTTGTCTACCAGGGTGGTCTTACCATGGTCAACGTGGGCAATGATGGCGATGTTGCGTAGATTTTCGATCACTTGTGTATCTCGATCAGAGGATTCGGTTTGCTGACAAGTCTTGGCAGCGATTGACAGTAGTGTCCGGCATGGCCGTTACAGCTTGACGGCGGTGTCGGGGGGCCGGTGACGCAGGCCACAGGCAAACAGCCCCGGGCACTTAGCTCGGTCGATAAACGCGCACATTGGCATGCCCCTCACTGAGCAAATGGTGGGCATGCAGGCGACTCATCACGCCTTTGTCGCAATACAGCAGGTACTGGCGAGTAGGGTCCAGTTCCTTGAAACGAGCGTTCACTGCGTAGAACGGCATCGTCTGTACCTCTATGCCGGCGAGCTCCAGCGGGTCATCCTCGGCGGCATCCGGGTGGCGGATGTCGATGACGATCTGACCGGCCAGCGCTTCGCTGACTTCTTCGATCTGCAAATCCTGGCCCAATTCGTCGATCACCCGATCGATCGGCACCAGTCTGGCGTTTGCGAGCGCACGCTCGAGCACCGCCATGTCGAATTCCTGCTCTTCGTGCTCGACCCGGCCACGCTTGGCGGCGGTCTTCGGGTTGACCGAGATGACGCCGCAGTATTCCGGCATGTGCCGGGCGAAATCACCGGTACCGATCTGGTCGGCCGTGTCGATGATGTCCTGCTTGTGGGCGACGATCAGCGGTCGCAGCACCAGCTTGTCGGTGACGCAATCGATGACTGACAGGTTCGGCAACGTCTGGCTCGACACCTGGGAAATCGCTTCGCCGGTGACCAGCGCATCGATGTGCAGGCGTTCGGCAATGCTCGACGCTGCGCGCAACATCATACGCTTCAATACGACGCCCATATGACTGTCGTCGACCTTGCCGAGAATTTCGCCCAAGACTTCTTCGAACGGAACACTGACAAATAGCACGCGTTGCGAGCTGCCGTACTTCTTCCAGATGAAATGCGCGACTTCCATTACGCCCAATTCGTGGGCACGACCGCCCAGATTGAAGAAGCAGAAGTGCGTCATCAGGCCGCGACGAAGGATCTGGTACGCGGCAACCGTCGAGTCAAAACCGCCGGACATCAATACCAGCGTCTGCTCCAGCGCACCGAGCGGGTAGCCGCCGATGCCATTGTGCTGGCTGTGGATCACGAACAACCGTTTGTCGCGAACTTCGATGCGGACTTCGATTTCCGGCTGTTTCAGGTCGATTCCGGCGGCACCGCACTCACGGCGCAGCTTGCTGCCGACGTATTTTTCGACGTCCATCGAGCTGAACGCATGCTTGCCCGCACGCTTGCAGCGCACCGAAAAGATCTTCCCGGTCAGCGCATCGCCGTAGTGCTGCTTGCACTTCTCGGTGATGTCGTCGAAGTCACCCAGCGGGTACTCGTCGATCTGCAGAAAGTGCGCGATGCCCGGCATGCAGGTCAGGCGTTCGCCCATCTCTTTCAGGGCCTTGGGGTCGGTGACGCGGGTTTCCAGCTCGAGATTGTCCCACACACCGTTCACCACCACGGCCGGGTCCAGGTCGCGGAGCACGGTGCGGATGTTCTTGGCCAACTGGCGGATGAATTTCGTCCGGACAGGTCGGCTTTTGATGGTGATCTCGGGGAAGACTTTTACGATTAGTTTCATGAAAACAGCGCGCGCAGGGCCAGCCGAAAAAGGGGGGCGCGGATTATAGCGGAAATTGCTCAAGGTTTAACCAGTTAATGTGCAGAAGGTTTTGCACGCACCAAAACGGGTCATTTTTCGATTTGAGCGCTACATTAAAGGGCGAGATTTTCGCCTTTAAGGCGCTTTCGACCTTTAGAAGCGTGAATTTGGGGCAAAAAACCCATGCTGGGGCACTGGCATGCAATTTGCTCCCTTGTGAGGCAGGTTGCCTTGGCAGAGTATTCGCGCCGGCATCACCACTATTAAGGGCATCCACTACCCGCCCTAATTCACCCGGAGGACACTATGTCGAAGTCGGTTCAACTCATCAAAGATCATGACGTCAAGTGGATTGATCTGCGCTTCACGGACACCAAAGGCACTCAGCACCACGTGACCATGCCGGCTCGCGATGCGCTGGAAGACGACTTCTTCGAAGTTGGCAAGATGTTCGACGGTTCCTCCATCGCTGGCTGGAAAGGCATCGAAGCCTCCGACATGATCCTGCTGCCGGACGACGAAACCGCCGTTCTGGACCCGTTCACCGAAGAGCCGACCCTGATCCTGGTCTGCGACATCATCGAACCTTCGACCATGCAAGGTTACGATCGCGACCCGCGCGCCATCGCCCGCCGCGCCGAGGAATACCTGAAGACCACCGGTATCGGTGACACCGTATTCGCCGGTCCAGAGCCTGAGTTCTTCATCTTCGACGAAGTGAAGTTCAAGTCCGACATCTCCGGCTCCATGTTCAAGATCTACTCCGAGCAAGGCTCGTGGATGTCCGACCAGGACGTGGAAGGCGGCAACAAAGGCCACCGTCCAGGCGTGAAAGGTGGCTACTTCCCGGTCCCGCCGTTCGACCACGACCACGAAATCCGTACCTCCATGTGCAACGCACTGGAAGAAATGGGCCTGACCGTTGAAGTTCACCACCACGAAGTGGCAACTGCCGGCCAGAACGAAATCGGCGTCAAGTTCAACACCCTGGTGAAGAAAGCCGACGAAACCCAGACCCTGAAATACGTTGTGCACAACGTTGCCGACGCTTACGGCCGCACCGCGACCTTCATGCCGAAGCCGCTGTACGGCGATAACGGTTCGGGCATGCACGTTCACATGTCCATCTCCAAAGATGGCAAGAACACCTTCGCAGGTGAGGGTTATGCCGGCCTGTCCGACACCGCCCTGTACTTCATCGGCGGCATCATCAAGCACGGTAAGGCCCTGAACGGCTTCACCAACCCGGCCACCAACTCCTACAAGCGTCTGGTGCCAGGCTTCGAAGCGCCGGTAATGCTGGCCTACTCGGCTCGCAACCGTTCCGCCTCGATTCGTATTCCTTACGTCAACAGCCCTAAAGGCCGTCGTATCGAAGCCCGCTTCCCGGATCCGGCTGCCAACCCGTACCTGGCTTTCGCAGCACTGCTGATGGCCGGTCTGGACGGTATCCAGAACAAGATCCACCCAGGCGACGCAGCTGACAAAAACCTGTACGACCTGCCGCCTGAAGAGGCGAAAGAGATCCCGCAAGTTTGCGGCAGCCTGAAAGAAGCCCTGGAAGAGCTGGACAAGGGCCGTGCGTTCCTGACCAAGGGCGGCGTGTTCTCCGACGACTTCATCGACGCTTACATCGCGCTGAAATCCGAAGAAGAAATCAAGGTCCGCACCTTCGTACACCCACTGGAATATGAGCTGTACTACAGCTGCTGATCCGGTAGCGCCGCGCTACGCGGCGTGACAGAAAGAGGCCTCCTTCGGGAGGCCTTTTTTATTGGCCGGAATTCGTTGGCGATGCACCACACAGTGGGAGCGGGCTTGCTCGCGAAGGCGTCGTATCAGTCAGCATCACCTCCAATGATCCGCCGCTTTCGCGAGCAAGCCCGCTCCCACAGGGACTTGTGGTGCTTGAATACATTTCTGGATGTGCAGCGAGTTGGGCCAACCGCCGCGACTGGCCTATGCTGCAACCCATCGTTTTCGTTTCCGGTCGATTTCATGGGTCGCACCCTTCTCTATATTCTGCTGCTGATCGCCCTGCCCTCTGCCGCGCAGATCTACAAGTACACCGACGCCAGCGGCAACACGGTGTACAGCGATCATGCGCCGGACGGCGTGCAGGCGCAGCCGGTGGAGTTGCCGCCGCTCAACAGCGTCCAGCCTCAGGCACCGAGCGCGCCCTCTTCAGACACCACCAGCCGCGAGCCTGCGCGAAATGCCTATGAAGTGCTGGAGCTGACCGGCGTGCCCACCGAAGAGGCCCTGCGCGCCAACAACGGCACGTTCACGGTCAGCGTGTTGATCAAGCCGCGCCTGCAACCGCCGCATCAATTGCGTCTGCTGCTGGACGACGCGCCTTATGGCCAGCCGAGCAATGTGCCGATCCTGCAACTGGTGAACGTCGACCGGGGCGAGCATAGGCTGGCGGTGCAGGTGATCAATGGCGAGGCGATCATTCAGCAGAGTCCGGCGGTGGTGTTCACCGTGCAGCGGGTACACAAGCCATGATGCGGGGATTGATTGCCCTGTGCCTGTTGCTGATCGCGTTTGGCGCATCGGCCGAGGTGTTCACTTACATCGACGCACAGGGCAATCGCGTCTACACCGATCAACCGCATGGCAACGCCAAGCGTGTGCCGCTGGCCACAAGCAACCGCATGGCCTCGAATCCGACCGCCGCTACACCGGTCACGCCTTCGAAAAAATCAGCAGAGTCGCCGCTGTTCCACTACGACATGCTGCGCGTGCTGATCCCCGAGCCGGACGCGACCATTCGCAGCAGCGCCGGCGAGCTGATCGTCAGCGTCACCAGCGAGCCGGGCCTGCAACGAGGTCATCTGTATCGGCTGCTGCTGGATGGCCAGGCCGTCGGCGAACCCGGCCTGAGCCCGGTATTCCCGCTGAGCAACATCGATCGCGGCAGCCACAACCTGTCGGTGGAGATCCTCGATGCTCAGGGCCGAACCGTGGAGAAAACCGCCAGCCAGCCGTTCCACATGCAGCGCATTTCCCTGGCGCAGAAACGTCAGGTCAAACCGTGCGTCAGCGCCGACTATGGCGTGCGCCCGGAATGCCCATTGAAAGACAAACCCGCAGAACCGAAAAATCCTTTCCTGCGTTTCTTCTGACGCCGTTCAGCTTTGCGCACTATATTGGTGCAATACGCTGCACCGTACTCACATTCCAACCCATTTTGGTTCGAAAGTACCCGCCAGAGCGGTTTGACTGCCACGCAAACGAGCGTCAAACGCCCGTTTCAGGGGTTGAACGCTTCTTTTCGGAGCCTTGGTTTGGTTTTTGCATTTTCCTCGCATCAGCGCTGTATCCCTGCGCGCGCCATGCTCCAAAAGAGGTCCTCATGACCATCAGTGACGCACTGCATCGCTTGCTACTCGACAACCTGACCACCGCCACCATCCTGCTCGACAGCGAATTGCGCCTCGAGTACATGAACCCGGCGGCGGAGATGCTGCTGGCCATCAGCGGGCAGCGCAGCCATGGGCAGTTCATCAGCGAGCTGTTCACCGAGTCCACCGAGGCGCTCAACTCGTTGCGCCAGGCGGTGGAGCAGGCGCACCCGTTCACCAAGCGCGAAGCGATGCTCACCGCTCTCACCGGCCAGACCCTGACCGTGGATTACGCGGTGACGCCGATCCTCAGCAACGGCGCGACTCTGCTGCTGCTGGAAGTCCATCCCCGTGACCGCCTGTTGCGCATCACCAAGGAAGAGGCCCAGTTGTCGAAGCAGGAAACCAGCAAGATGCTGGTGCGCGGCCTGGCCCACGAGATCAAGAATCCGCTGGGCGGCATTCGTGGCGCCGCGCAACTGCTGGCCCGGGAACTGCCGGAAGACAGCCTGCGCGACTACACCAACGTGATCATCGAAGAGGCCGACCGCCTGCGCAATCTGGTCGACCGCATGCTCGGTTCGAACAAACTGCCGTCGCTGGCCCTGTGCAATGTCCACGAAGTGCTGGAGCGTGTCTGCCACCTGGTCGAGGCCGAAAGCCAGGGCTGCATCACGCTGGTGCGCGATTACGACCCGAGCATTCCCGACGTTCTGATCGACCGCGAACAAATGATTCAGGCGGTGTTGAACATCGTGCGCAACGCGATGCAGGCCATCAGCAGCCAGAACGAGCTGCGCCTGGGCCGCATCAGCCTGCGCACCCGCGCTATGCGCCAGTTCACCATCGGCCACGTCCGCCATCGTCTGGTGACCAAGATCGAGATCATCGACAACGGCCCGGGCATCCCGGCGGAACTCCAGGAAACCATCTTCTTTCCCATGGTCAGCGGCCGTCCGGACGGTACCGGGCTGGGCCTGGCCATCACCCAGAACATCATCAGCCAGCACCAGGGCCTGATCGAGTGTGACAGCCACCCCGGCCACACCACGTTTTCGATCTTTCTGCCACTGGAACAAGGAGCCACATCGACATGAGCCGTAGTGAAACCGTGTGGATCGTCGATGACGACCGTTCTATCCGTTGGGTTCTCGAAAAAGCCCTGCAACAGGAAGGCATGACCACCCAGAGCTTCGACAGTGCCGATGGCGTGATGAGCCGCCTCGCGCGCCAGCAGCCGGACGTGATCATCTCCGATATCCGCATGCCCGGTGCCAGCGGCTTGGACCTGTTGGCGCGGATCCGCGAGCAGCACCCGCGGCTGCCCGTGATCATCATGACCGCTCACTCCGATCTGGACAGCGCTGTCGCCTCCTATCAGGGCGGCGCGTTCGAATACCTGCCCAAGCCGTTCGATGTCGACGAAGCGGTGTCGCTGGTCAAGCGCGCCAATCAGCACGCCCAGGAACAACAGGGCCTGGAAGTCGCACCGACCCTGACCCGCACCCCGGAAATCATCGGCGAAGCGCCGGCGATGCAGGAAGTGTTTCGTGCCATCGGGCGCTTGAGCCACTCCAACATCACCGTGCTGATCAACGGCGAATCCGGCACCGGCAAAGAACTGGTGGCCCACGCCCTGCACCGCCACAGCCCAAGAGCGGCTTCGCCGTTCATCGCGCTGAACATGGCGGCGATCCCAAAAGACCTGATGGAATCCGAGCTGTTCGGCCACGAGAAAGGCGCGTTCACCGGCGCGGCCAACCTGCGTCGCGGCCGTTTCGAACAGGCCGATGGCGGCACGCTTTTCCTCGATGAAATCGGCGACATGCCGGCGGACACCCAGACCCGACTGCTGCGGGTGCTGGCCGATGGCGAGTTTTATCGCGTCGGCGGGCATGTGCCGGTCAAGGTCGATGTGCGGATCATCGCCGCGACGCACCAGAATCTGGAAACCCTGGTTCACGCCGGGAAATTCCGTGAGGACTTGTTCCACCGCCTCAACGTGATCCGCATCCACATCCCGCGTCTGTCGGACCGTCGCGAAGACATCCCGACCCTGGCCAAGCACTTCCTCAGCCGCGCCGCGCAAGAACTGGCGGTGGAGCCGAAGCTGCTGAAAAGCGAGACCGAGGAATACCTGAAGAACCTGCCGTGGCCGGGCAACGTGCGCCAACTGGAAAACACCTGCCGCTGGATCACCGTGATGGCGTCCGGGCGCGAGGTGCACATCAGCGACCTGCCGCCGGAACTGCTGAGCCTGCCGCAGGACTCGGCGCCAGTGACTAACTGGGAACAGGCACTGCGCCAGTGGGCCGATCAAGCCTTGGCGCGCGGTCAGTCGAGCCTGCTCGACAGCGCGGTGCCGGCGTTCGAGCGGATCATGATCGAGACCGCGTTGAAGCACACCGCCGGACGTCGTCGTGACGCTGCGGTCCTGCTGGGCTGGGGCCGCAACACCTTGACCCGCAAGATCAAGGAACTCGGCATGAAGGTCGATGGCGGGGATGACGATGAGGGCGATGAAGGCTGAGATTCAGCGCCAACCTGCACCGCCGCAAGGCACCGTGACCCTTAATCGGGCACGGTCATTGGCCCAGGCTTGCACTGTAAACCGCTGAAAATCCCAACCTGTAAAAAGACGAAGGCCCCGTATTACGGGGCCTTCGTCGTTGTGTCGGGCTTTTTGTTTCAAAACGAGAAAAACTGGCACGCCCCCTGCAATAACTCCATCAGGTGATTCGATTCACCCACCCTTTCGGGGGCCTTGGTACAGGCAGGCCGGGGATTCCCCTCTTTACACCGGACTCATCGAGTCCACCCTTTTGGGGCCCTTGATACAGGCAGGTCAGGGGTTCCTTCTTTACACCGGCTCAGAACGCGATGCGATGAGCCCGCCCGTTTCGGGAACCTTGGTACAGGCAGGCCGGGGATTCCCTCTTTTATTGCTCCCGGAGATGGATCTCCAGCCGCCAGCGGTCATCGACCGCCTGGCCAACCCAGTCGCCTTGCAGCGGCCGCGCCGCCACCAGCGTCAGTAACAATCCCCCGTCACTCAGCCGCGTCCGCCAGTTCACGTCCTTGCCGTTGAACTTGAGCTGACCTTTCTGCGCCTTGCCTTCAGCCTCGAACAGCAACGCGAGGCTGCCATCGACGATCTCGCCGTGCAGCTTCGGCTCGTTGTTGAACCAGACCGCCAGACCGCCATCGATCACCTCGACCTGCTGCAAGACGGTTGGGTCAGGCGTGGTCAAACGGCCGATCATCATCCCGACCATCACACCGACGATCGCCAGCGATGCCATCACCCGCGGGAATAGTTTCGAACGCGGATCCGCTTGCGGCGTAGAATGCGCGTCATCTTTACCTTCGGAGCCGTGCATGTTTCACGTCATCCTTTTTCAACCGGAAATTCCGCCGAACACCGGCAACGTTATCAGGCTGTGCGCCAACAGCGGCTGCCACCTGCATTTGATCGAACCGCTGGGTTTCGAGATGGACGACAAACGCCTGCGCCGCGCCGGTCTCGACTACCACGAGTATGCCACTTTGCAGCGCCATGCCGACCTCGCCAGCTGCCTGGAAAGCCTCGGTCATCCACGGCTGTTCGCCTTCACCACCAAGGGTTCGCGGCCGTTTCACGATGCCGCGTTCGTCCCGGGGGATGCGTTCATCTTCGGCCCGGAAAGCCGTGGCCTGCCGCCGGAAGTGCTCGACGCCCTGCCCGGCGAACAGCGCCTGCGCCTGCCGATGCGCGAAGGCTGCCGCAGCCTGAACTTGTCCAATACTGTGGCAGTCGCCGTGTACGAAGCGTGGCGGCAGAACGACTTCAAGTAATGCCACTCGATCGCCCAAGAAAAAAGCGCCTGTAACGGCGCTTTTTTCTTGGGCGATCGACCGCTTACTGAACGGTCGGGGTCTCGCCGGACTCCTGCATGCGCTGCAGCTCTTGCGCGTACAGGGCGTCGAAGTTCACCGGGGCCAGCATCAGGGCCGGGAACGAACCGCGGGTCACCAGGCTGTCCAGGGTTTCGCGAGCGTACGGGAACAGGATGTTCGGACAGAACGCACCCAGGGTGTGGCTCATCGAAGCCGCGTCCAGGTTCTTTATCAGGAAGATGCCGGCCTGTTGCACTTCAGCGATGAAGGCCACTTCTTCACCGTTTTTCACGGTCACGGACAGGGTCAGCACGACTTCGTAGAAATCACCTTCCAGGGCTTTCTGGCGGGTGTTCAGATCCAGAGCGACCGCCGGATCCCACTGCTGGCGGAAGATCGCCGGGCTTTTCGGGGCTTCGAAGGACAGGTCGCGTACGTAGATGCGCTGCAAGGAGAATTGCGGTGCGGTTTCTTCTTCGCTGGCTGCAGTGTTCTGTTGGTCAGTCATCTCAGATCCTTTCTGATCTTGGGTCTTTTAGGGTTCTTGGTTTGCAGGTGCAGCAGTTCAGGCCTTGAGCAGCGCGTCGAGCTTGCCGGCGCGCTCCAGGGCAAACAAATCATCACATCCGCCGACGTGGGTGTCGCCGATCCAGATCTGCGGCACGGACGTGCGTCCGGCCTTCTGGGCCATGGCGGCGCGCACCTGCGGCTTGCCATCGACCTTGATCTCTTCGAAGGCCACGCCTTTGTTCGCGAGCAGGTACTTGGCGCGCGAGCAGTAAGGGCAGTAATCGCTGGAGTAGACGATGACATCGCTCATGTCACTTCACCAACGGCAGGTTGTCGCCTTTCCAGCTGGAAATCCCGCCGGACAGCTTGGCGGCAGTGAAGCCGGCTTTCATCAGCTCGCGGGCGTGGGTGCCGGCGGTCTGGCCCAGGGCGTCGACCAGAATGATGGTCTTGGCCTTGTGTTTTTCCAGCTCGCCGATACGGGCGGCCAGTTTGTCCTGGGGAATGTTCACCGCGCCAACGATGTGACCGGCGGCGTAGTCCTTGCTCGGACGGATATCCACCACCACGCCGGCTTCCTTGTTGACCAGTGCGGTCAGCTCGCCCGTGCTCAGGCTTTTACCGCCGCCCTGCACCGTATGCGCCAGCAGCAAAGCCAGCAGTACGACGAAGATACCGACAAGAATGTAGTGGTTAGTGGCAAATTCAATCAGGTGAGCAACCATCGAAGGAGGTTCCAGGGCGTTAAAATGTCGGCCAGTATACACAGCCACTATGGTCGGCCAAACCCCGTCCGGCGGTGACGCCGCCGGAACTTCGCTTTAAACTCCAACTCCCTTTTCCATCGCCCTCTTCTTATTAGCCACGAGTGGATTCCATGACTACCACGCCTAAACCTTTGGTCCTGATGATTCTCGACGGCTTCGGTCACAGCGACAGCCCCGAATCCAACGCCGTCTATGCGGCCAAAAAGCCTGTGCTGGATCGCCTGTGGGCCACCGTGCCGAACGGCTTGATCTCGGGCAGCGGCATGGACGTCGGCCTGCCGGACGGCCAGATGGGCAACTCCGAAGTCGGCCACATGAACCTCGGCGCCGGGCGCGTGGTGTATCAGGACTTCACGCGCGTGACCAAAGCGATCCGCGACGGCGAGTTCTTCGAGAACCCGACCATCTGCGACGCCGTGGACAAGGCCGTGGCCGCCGGCAAGGCCGTGCATTTCATGGGCCTGCTGTCGGATGGCGGCGTGCACAGCCACCAGGATCACCTGATCGCCATGGCCGAACTGGCCTTCAAGCGCGGCGCCGAAAAGATCTACTTGCACGCCTTCCTCGACGGCCGTGACACCCCGCCGAAAAGCGCCGCCTCGTCGATCGAACTGCTCGACGCGACCTTCCAGGCGCTCGGCAAGGGCCGCATCGCCAGCCTGATCGGCCGCTACTTCGCCATGGATCGTGACAACCGTTGGGACCGAGTGTCCCAGGCCTACAACCTGATCGTTGATGGCAACGGCGAATTCAACGCCGCCACCGCCCAGGAAGGTCTGGAGGCCGCTTACGCCCGTGGCGAGAGCGACGAATTCGTCAAAGCCACCAGCATCGGTGAGCCGGTGAAAGTCGAAGATGGCGACGCCGTGGTGTTCATGAACTTCCGCGCCGACCGTGCCCGCGAGCTGAGCCGCGTGTTTGTCGAAGACGGCTTCAAGGAATTCGAGCGCGCACGCCAGCCAAAAGTGCAGTACGTGGGCCTGACCCAATACGCCGCCAGCATCCCGGCCCCCGCCGCCTTCGCGCCGGGCAGCCTGGAAAACGTGCTCGGCGACTATTTGGCGAAAAACGGCAAGACCCAGCTGCGCATCGCCGAAACCGAGAAATACGCCCACGTGACCTTCTTCTTCTCCGGCGGTCGTGAAGAACCGTTCCCGGGCGAAGAGCGCATCCTGATCCCGTCGCCGAAAGTCGCCACCTATGACTTGCAGCCGGAAATGAGTGCGCCGGAAGTCACCGACCGCATCGTCGAAGCCATCGAGAACCAGCGCTACGACGTGATCGTGGTCAACTACGCCAACGGCGACATGGTCGGCCATAGCGGCGTGTTCGAAGCCGCGGTGAAAGCCGTGGAATGCCTGGACACCTGCGTGGGTCGTATCGTCGAGGCCCTGGAAAAAGTCGGCGGCGAAGCGTTGATCACCGCCGACCACGGCAACGTCGAGCAGATGGCCGACGAATCCACCGGGCAAGCGCACACCGCGCATACCACCGAGCCGGTGCCGTTCATTTATGTCGGCAAGCGCGACCTGAAAGTCCGCGAAGGCGGCGTACTGGCGGACGTGGCGCCGACCATGCTGAAACTGCTGGGTCTGGAAAAACCGGCGGAAATGACTGGCACTTCGATTCTGGTCTGATATCAAAAACGCCCTGTAATCAGCCTGAAACGGCTTTTTATGACGAACGCCTCAAAGCAGTTGGCTTTGAGGCGTTTTTTTTTGCCGCGTCGGGCGGGCATACTAGGCCGTCCCTTACCCTGGTGCCGCCCGCCTCTATGCTTCGCGTCCTGATCGCCCTCGCTCTGACATGCCTGCTCCAACCGGCCTTCGCGGATGAGCGCGCGCAAACCCAACAGCAACTGGACGCCACGCGCCAGGACATTGCCGAGCTGAAAAAACTGCTGGGCAAGCTCCAGGAAGAAAAATCCGGCGTGCAAAAGGAGCTCAAGGGCACCGAAACCGAGATGGGCAAGCTCGAGAAACAGGTCGAAGCCCTGCAGAAAGAGCTGAAGAAGAGCGAATCCGAGCTGCAGCGGCTCGATGCGGAGAAAAAAAAACTCCAGAGCGCGCGCACTGAACAGCAGCGACTGATCGCCATCCAGGCCCGCGCCGCCTACCAGAACGGTCGCCAGGAATACCTCAAGCTGCTGCTCAACCAGCAGAATCCCGAGAAATTCGCCCGCACCCTCACCTATTACGACTACCTGAGCCAGGCTCGCCTGGAGCAGTTGAAAAGCTTCAACGAAACCCTGCGTCAACTGGCCAATGTCGAGAAGGACATCGGCTTGCAGCAGGCGCAATTGCTGGTGCAGCAAAGCGATCTCGAAACTCAGCGTGAAGCGCTCGACAAGGTCCGCAAGGAACGCCAGCAGGCCCTTGCCAAACTCAATGACGACGTGAAAGCCCGGGACCAGAAACTGGCCGCCCGCGAGCAGGATCAGGCAGACCTGTCTAAAGTCCTTAAAACCATTGAAGAAACCCTGGCCCGCCAGGCTCGTGAGGCAGAAGAAGCGCGACAGAAAGCGCTCATCGCCCAGCAGGAAGCCGAAAAAAAGCGCTTGCGTGAGGCCGAGGCGGAAAACACCGACGCCCCACGCAAACCGGTCAGATCGACTCCCGGCGCCCTGGTGTCCAGCGGCGGCGAGACCTTCGGTGGCCCTTTTGCTTCAAGTCGGGGAAAACTTCCATGGCCGGTTGATGGTCGACTGCTGGCACGCTTCGGTGAAACCCGTGGTGACGATGCCCGTACCAAGTGGGACGGCGTGATGATCAGCGCCTCCGCCGGCAGCCAGGTGCATGCCGTACACGGCGGGCGCGTGGTGTTTGCCGACTGGCTGCGTGGTGCCGGGCTGCTGGTGATCCTCGATCACGGCAACGGTTTTCTGAGTCTTTACGGTCACAACCAGACGCTACTGAAGTCGGCAGGTGACGTGGTAAAAGCCGGTGAGTCCATCTCCACTGTGGGTAACAGTGGTGGCCAGGACACACCAGCGCTGTATTTCGCAATTCGTCAGCAGGGTCACCCGAGTGATCCGGCGCAATGGTGCCGCGCGCAAGGATAGGCGTGAGTTACCGATATTAGGAGTTCGTTCGACATGCTGCATTTGTCCCGTCTTACCTCGCTGGCCCTGACGATCGCCCTGGTGATCGGCGCGCCTCTGGCGTTTGCCGCTCAACCGGCCCCGGCTGTCGCTCCGGCAGGTACTGCCGCCACCAGCAAGGCACCGTTGCCGCTGGAAGAGCTGCGCACCTTTGCCGAGGTCATGGACCGGATCAAGGCGGCCTATGTCGAGCCGGTGGACGACAAGACCCTGCTGGAAAACGCGATCAAGGGCATGCTCAGCAACCTCGATCCACACTCCGCCTACCTCGGCCCTGAAGACTTCACCGAGTTGCAGGAAAGCACCAGCGGTGAATTCGGCGGCCTGGGCATCGAAGTCGGCGCCGAAGACGGCTTCATCAAGGTCGTGTCGCCGATCGACGATACGCCAGCATCGAAGGCCGGCATCCAGGCCGGCGACTTCATCGTCAAGATCAACGGCGCGCCGACCCGTGGCCAGACCATGACCGAAGCCGTGGACAAGATGCGCGGCAAGATCGGCCAGAAGATCACCCTGACCCTGGTGCGTGACGGTGGTACGCCGTTCGACGTAACCCTCGCTCGCGCCGTGATTCAGGTGAAGAGCGTCAAGGCGCAACTGCTGGAATCGGGTTATGGCCTGATCCGCATCACCCAGTTCCAGGTCAAGACCGGCGAAGAGGTCTCCAAGGCCCTGGCCAAGCTGCGCAAGGACAACGGCAAGAAGCTCAACGGCATCATCCTCGACCTGCGCAACAACCCGGGCGGCGTATTGCAGGCGGCGGTGGAAGTGGTCGACCACTTCATCACCAAAGGCTTGATCGTCTACACCAAGGGCCGGATCGCCAATTCCGAACTGCGCTTCTCCGCCACCGGCAAGGACGAGAGCGAAGCGGTGCCAATGGTTGTGCTGATCAACGGTGGCAGTGCCTCGGCCTCGGAAATCGTCGCCGGCGCCTTGCAGGACCAGAAACGCGCCGTGGTCATGGGCACCACCAGTTTCGGCAAGGGCTCGGTGCAGACCGTGCTGCCGCTGAACAACGACCGCGCACTGAAGATCACCACCGCTTTGTACTTCACGCCGAACGGCCGCTCGATCCAGGCCCAGGGCATCGTTCCGGACATCGAAGTACGCCGTGCCAAGATCACCAACGAGGCGGACAACGACTACTTCAAGGAAGCCGATCTGCAAGGCCACCTGGGCAACGGCAACGGCGGCGCGGACAAACCGACCGGTTCCGGCGGCAAGGCCAAGGCGATGCCGCAGGATGACGATTACCAGCTGGCCCAGGCCCTGAGCCTGCTCAAAGGCCTGAGCATCACGTCCGGCCGCTGAGGATGTCTTTGCGTTTCGTCTTTGTCCTGCTGTGCTGTCTGGCGGGTGCTGCTCACGCGGAACCAGCCAGACCAACACCTCAAAAAGCCTACCTGACGCTGATCATCGACGACCTGGGGCAAAACCTGCCCCGGGATCGCCGCGTGCTGGCCCTCCCCGGGCCGGTGACCACAGCGATCATGCCCGACACCCCGCACGCCACCGAATTCGCCCGCGAAGCCCATCGCGCCGGCAAGGTCGTGATCCTGCACATGCCGATGGACCCGGCCACCGGCCCGTTCGCCTGGCATCCCGAACTGCCCATCGAAGAACTCGAAAAACGCCTGAACGCTGCGTTCAAAATGGTCCCCTACACCGCCGGCATCAACAACCACATGGGCAGTCGCATGACTGCACAACCAGTGGCGATGGCGTGGTTGATGGGCGAGTTGCAGCGCCGCCACAAGTTCTTCGTCGACAGCCGCACCAGCGCCCAGACCGTCGCTGCGCAACAGGCGCAGAAAATCGATCTGGCGAGCGTTTCGCGGGATGTGTTTCTCGATGACGAACGCACCGAAGCGGCGATCCTGACGCAGTTGCAGACGGCGATCAGCCTGGCGCACAAACAGGGTTCGGCCGTGATGATCGGCCATCCGTATCCACAGACTCTGGCTGTGCTGGAGCGTGAGTTGCCGAAGTTGAAGGCTCAGGGCATCGAGTGGATCGACATCAAGCAAATGATCAGCGTACGCAGTAATCGTGCGACAGCCGCTCATGGCAAAGACGGCGTTTACCGGTAACAAGTTGTCACCAAGCAATAAATAGATACCGCAGGACGCCACCTCCAGACCCGGATATTGAGACCCGTCGCGGCCACCGTGCCGTTTTCTCTATTCAGGATCAATCATGGACACCCAAACCCATCTCATATCACCGACTCGGCAAATGGAGCCCATAGCGGTTGAAAACCTGCTGATCAATTTCACCACCGAATTTCACAGGATCTGGGACAACACAGGCTCAAAGTCAAAACCCGGCAGCTTTTGGCGCCCCACTCCGGCTCCCGACCTGCTGCCCGGCTATTTCCCCTTGGGCGACCTCGTTATCTCCGGACGGGACAACATCAACGAAAAACGGGTAATGGCCGTTGTCCGTGAAGGAGACTTGCAAAATGCCGAGGCCGGCAAAGGCCCGGCACTGAGCAGGCCCAATGACTATCAATGGGTCTGGAGCGATACCGGCTCGCGGGCCAACGGTGACTGTTCTATCTGGCGGCCGATCCCACCCGAAGGTCATGTGGCACTCGGGCTGGTATGTTCCAACGACAGCAGCAAACCGTCCTTCAACGCCGTTCGCTGTGTACGCGCCGACCTGGTGGTAGCCTCAAGTGCCAGCACCCTGATCTGGAGCGACAAGGGCAGCGGAGCCGACCGCGACTTCAGCACCTGGACCGTCTCCCCCCCGAGCGCCCCCGCCGGGGAGATCTACTTTGCCCCCGGCACCTTTATCGGCGCTAACGGCTACAGCAAACCTGCAGCGCCCATCACCGCATACGCCTTGCGGATGCCGATTCCGCTTCAGGTCCAGACTCCACCGGCGGCTCCCGTACTGACCGGGCACGATGCCTCCGCCGCCCTGACGCCATCCAGGATCACACAGGTTGTCAGATTGCCGTGGTTCGCCGTCAGCGACCCGCTGATGCCAAGCCTCGTACAGCTGAAGACTTCACCGTTTTACCGCCTGGAAAGAACTGATCACTACTTGCTCGTCGGCGAAGGCCGGAACAGCTCTGACATGCATCGCCCTTTCAGGTGGAGAGCCAGCCGAGCCCAGTCATTCGAGATGGTGCGCACGTTCACCCGCAATACAGGTCTCGACATCGGCAACCAATGGTCTTCGGCAATGTCTGCGCTTCAGTCGGCCATCACCTGCTCAGCCAGGCTGGGCGACAGCTTCTGCAACACCGGATCGGCACCCTATGAATGGGTGAATTCCTCGGAGGCAGAAGTTATTGCGCTGGTTGGAAAAAACCGGTTCGCCGCGGTGTATCTGATGCAAAGCGACTACCGATTACTTCGCGAAGATGGCTCACAAGTGGAGGGCCGCCTCAGCTTTACCGATATGGATAGCCTGCATCTGGCGGATTACCCCGCCGAGCTGGAGCCGGCAAAGGACACGAAGAAGGAACTCGAGAAACAGACAGCCGTTGCGCCCGAACAGGAACCTGAAAAGCTGCCGGCTGCGGAGCCCAAGGCGGATCCGCAACCAACGACAGGATCAGCGATAGTTACAGATACCGCCCCATGATCTCGTCCACCACACCGTCCTTGCGCATCTGATCGAGCGCCGCCTGAAGCTTGGCAACGGCTTCGTCCGGCACGTCTTTGTTCAGTGCCAGATACAGTTCGGCGCTGTTGAAGCGCAGGACGGTTTTCAACCCGGTCACGCCATCCTGCCGCGCCAGATAACGGCCGGCAGGATCGCCGGTGGCCCACAGATCGATCTGGCCGCTGACGAGTTTTTTAGCGTTGTCCTGATCGCGCAGCACCACCACCGGCTTCAGACCCTGCTTGGTCAACGTCTCGGCAATCGCATCGCCCTTGTAGGCGCCGATCTTGTACTTGCGCGCGTCATTGAGGGTTTCGAGAGTGATCTTGCTGTCGGCCTTGGCCAGCATGACCCAGTCGTCCGGGCCGATCGGGCCGACCCACTTGAAGAGCTTTTCGCGATCCGGCAGGCGTGCCATGACGAACGCACCGTAACCGGGATTCTCCAGCGCCAGCTTGTAGACCCGCTCCCATGGGAAACGCAGGGTCAGGCTGTAAGTGATGCCGGCACGCTTGAACATCTCGCGCACGATGTCCGTGGCGATGCCGTTGATGTTTTCATCCTGGGCGAAATTCTTGCCGTTCTTCGCCATGTTGTACGGCGGGAAGTTTTCGGTGAGGAGCACCAGATCGGTGTCGGGACTTTCTTCGGCGTGGCCGGTGTTGATCAACAACACGGAGGCACTGGCGAGGGCGAGAAGCAGGCGTTTGATCATGTCGGGCTACCGAAATCCATGGCGTGCCCAAGAGTGCCTTGGGTACGCCATGCTGTCCACTGGCCTGTATGGATGTTTAACGCATTACGATGCCGCGTTTGGCCATGTAGGCCTTGGCTTCCTGAACGGTGTATTCGCCGAAGTGGAAAATACTCGCCGCCAGCACCGCGCTGGCGTGACCTTCAAGGATGCCGTCAGCCAGATGCTGCAGGTTGCCGACGCCGCCGGAGGCGATCACCGGAATGCCCAGCGCATCGCTGATGGCGCGGGTCACGCCGAGGTCGAAACCGTTTTTCATGCCGTCCTGATCCATGCTGGTCAGGAGGATTTCACCGGCACCCAGGCCTTCCATTTTCTTCGCCCACTCGACCGCGTCGAGGCCGGTCGGCTTGCGACCGCCGTGGGTGAAGATTTCCCAGCGCGGGGTTTCGCCCGGGCCGGAGACCTTCTTCGCGTCGATGGCGACGACGATGCATTGCGAGCCGAAATGCTGCGCCGCTTCGCCGACGAATTCCGGGTTGAACACGGCAGCGGTGTTGATCGACACCTTGTCCGCACCGGCATTGAGCAGGTTGCGGATGTCCTGCACGGTACGCACGCCACCGCCGACGGTCAGCGGGATGAACACCTGGCTGGCCATGCGCTCGACGGTGTGCAGCGTGGTGTCACGGCCATCGACGCTGGCGGTGATGTCGAGAAAGGTAATCTCGTCGGCACCCTGTTCGTCGTAGCGACGGGCGATTTCCACCGGGTCACCGGCGTCACGGATGTTCTCGAACTTCACACCTTTGACGACCCGGCCGTTGTCCACGTCCAGGCAAGGGATGATGCGTTTGGCCAGCGCCATGGTCAGTCCTCAGCCTTGGTACGAGTCGCAGAAAGCTTGCGCTTCGGCGACGTCGAGAGTGCCTTCGTAGATCGCCCGGCCGGTGATGGCGCCGATGATGCCCGGCGCCTTGGCGTCGAGCAGCGACTTGATGTCACCCAGGTTGTGAATGCCGCCGGAAGCGATCACCGGGATCTTGGTGGCAGCAGCCAGCGCAGCGGTGAACGGAACGTTGCAGCCCTGCATCATGCCGTCTTTGGCGATGTCGGTATAAACGATCGAGGACACGCCGTCGGCTTCAAATTGCTTGGCCAGGTCGATGACCTGCACGGTGCTGATTTCAGCCCAGCCATCGGTGGCGACGAAACCGTCTTTGGCATCCAGACCGACGATGATCTTGCCCGGGAACGCGCGGCAGGCTTCAGCGACGAACGCCGGATCCTTCACCGCTTTGGTGCCGATGATCACGTAGCTGACGCCCGCCTTGACGTAGTGCTCGATGGTTTCCAGCGAACGGATGCCGCCGCCGATCTGGATCGGCAGGGTCGGGTAGCGCTTGGCGATCGCGGTCACCACTTCGCCGTTGACCGGCTGGCCTTCGAAAGCGCCGTTCAGGTCGACCAGATGCAGACGGCGGCAACCGCCCTCCACCCACTTGGCAGCCATGCTCACCGGGTCATCGGAGAACACTGTGGAATCTTCCATGCGGCCCTGGCGCAGACGTACGCAGGCACCGTCTTTAAGATCGATAGCGGGAATAATCAGCATCTGGCAAACCTTCAAATTTGAATGTTCAGCTTGGCTCGGAAATCAGTTTTTCTCGAGCGCCCACAGGTCGCTTTCGATGCTTTCAAACCGCTCCTTGAGGTGGGTCTGCACATCGAAAATCGCCCTGTTGTAATAGTGCGGAGCAATTTCGCGGGTAAACAGCTCAAGAATTTCCGCCGCCTCGAACGAACCCAGGTCCAGTTCGAAACGATCCTCCATGAACCGCTGAATCTTGCGGTTGGCCTCGCTCTCCTGCTCGGGAGTGAGGGTCAGGATCGGCGGCTTGGATTTCTTGACGGCCATTTACCAGCGACCGTCCCACGCAGCGAAGTTCTGCAGCAATTGCAGGCCATGGGTATGGCTCTTCTCCGGGTGAAACTGCACGGCGAAACGCGAACCTTCGGCCAGCGCCGCGGCGAAATCGACGCCGTAATGACCGCTGCCAACCACCTGCCGCGGGTTGCCGGCGGCGATGTAGTAGCTGTGCACGAAGTAGAAACGCGCCAGGTCCGGAATGTTGTGCCACAGCGGGTGATCCACCGCCTGCTTCACTTCGTTCCAGCCCATGTGCGGGACTTTCAGGTGTTCGCCGTCTTCATGCAGGTCTTTGCCGAAGAACTTCACCGCGCCCGGGAACAGGCCGATGCAGTCAACGCCGTCGTTCTCTTCGCTGCTGTCGAGCAAGGCTTGCATGCCGACGCAGATGCCGAGGAACGGACGATCCTGGCTGACTTCACGCACCAGCGAATCGAAACCGAGGCGACGGATCTCCGCCATGCAATCGCGAATCGCGCCGACGCCTGGGAAAACCACACGGTCGGCTTCGCGGATCACTGCCGCATCGCTGGTGATCAGCACCTTGCCGGCACCGACGTGCTCAAGGGCCTTGGCCACCGAGTGCAGGTTGCCCATGCCGTAATCGATAACTGCAACCGTCTGCATTACAGGACGCCCTTGGTCGAAGGCATCTGGCCGGCCATGCGGTCATCCAGCTCGACGGCCATGCGCAGCGCGCGGCCGAATGCCTTGAACACGGTTTCGATCTGGTGGTGGGTGTTGGTGCCGCGCAGGTTGTCGATGTGCAGGCTGACCAGCGCGTGGTTGACGAAGCCCTGGAAGAATTCCTGGAACAGGTCGACGTCGAAGCCGCCAACGGTGGCGCGGGTGTACGGCACGTGCATCTGCAGGCCTGGGCGGCCGGAGAAGTCGATCACCACGCGCGACAGCGCTTCATCGAGCGGCACGTAGGCGTGGCCATAGCGACGGATGCCTTTCTTGTCGCCAATGGCTTGCGCGAAGGCCTGGCCGAGGGTGATACCGACGTCTTCCACCGTATGGTGGTCGTCGATATGCAGATCGCCCTTGCATTCGATATCCAGGTCGATCAACCCGTGACGGGCGATCTGATCCAGCATGTGCTCAAGAAAAGGAACACCGACATTGAATCGGGCCTTTCCGGTGCCATCAAGGTTGATCGAGGCTTTGATCTGGGTTTCCAGAGTGTCGCGCTCGACAGACGCCTTACGTTCGGCCATCACCAGCTCCGCAAAATCATTGGGCGAAAAAGGCAGCCATTATAGGGGCGCGGGGCCGAAACAGAAACACGAGAGGTGATATGGCAGACGGATAGAAGCCCCGACTGTCGCGGGTAGACATGTCCATACAAGCCATTACAGGCACCCGGAAACAAATGTGGGAGCGGGCTTGCTCGCGAAAGCAGTGGGTCAATCAACAGTGATGTCGACTGACCGGACGCCTTCGCGGGCAAGCCCGCTCCCACAGGGGTTCTGCGTTTTAACGGTTACTTAGTGGAACAGAACCGCCGTCTTCTGCAGGGTCACCCACACACCCCACGCCAACGGAATCCCCACCACCAGCCACGCAGCGATCGCCAATGGCTTGCTGCCTGGCGCGGCTTTCCACTCCAGCACGGTGCTGGCGTCAGCACCCTTGTCGTGGCCCAGCGCCTGTTCGGCGGCCAGTTCGGCGTCGGTCATGAAGTACTTGTCGGCCACCGGGCGCACCAGCAGGTTGCACAGGAAGCCCAGCACCAGCAGGCCAGCGAGGATGTACAGGGTGATGTCGTAAGCGGCAGCGCGTTCAACACCGATGCTCAGCTGATACTCACGCAGGTAGTTCACCAGCACCGGACCCAGCACGCCAGCGGCGGCCCAGGCCGTCAGCAGACGACCGTGGATCGCGCCAACCATCTGTGTACCAAACAGGTCGGCCAGATAGGCCGGAACGGTCGCAAAACCACCGCCGTACATCGACAGGATGATGCAGAACGCCGCCACGAACAGCGCAACGTTGCCCAGGTGACCGAGGTTCGGGATCAGTGCGTACAGCGCAAAACCCAGTGCGAAGAACACGAAGTAAGTGTTCTTGCGGCCCAGGTAGTCCGAGAACGACGCCCAGAAGAAACGACCGCCGATGTTGAACAGGCTCAGCAGACCGGTGAAACCGGCTGCAATGGCAGCGATGGAAGCCAGTTGACCGGCGTCCAGCTGACCGAACGGCAGATCATTGCCCAGCAGCTTGCCGCCGAACACTTCCTGCAACAGTGGCGAAGCCATGCCGAGGATGCCGATACCGGCGGACACGTTCAGGCACAGCACCAGCCACACCAGACGGAATTGCGGGGTTTTCCACGCCACATTCACGTGCACGTGACGGTGGGTGATCATCGCGTTCGACGCTTTCTTCGCCGGTGCGGTCCAGCCTTCAGGCTTCCAGCCGGTTGGCGGTACGCGGTAGGCCAAGGCGCCACCGATCATGAACACGAAGTAGATCGCGGCCATGGCCACGAAGCTCTGCCACACGCCAACGCCAGCCGGCGAAGCGAAATGGCTCATCAGAGCGGTTGCCAGCGGAGCGCCAACCATCGCGCCACCGCCGAAACCCATGATCGCCATGCCGGTCGCCATGCCGCGCTTGTCCGGGAACCACTTGATCAGGGTCGACACCGGCGAAATGTAGCCCAGGCCCAGACCGATACCGCCGATCACGCCGGAGCCGATCCACATCAGCCAGATCTGGTGGGTATAGATACCCAGTGCGGAAATCAGCAGACCGCCGCACCAGCACAGTGCCGATACAACGCCGGCCTTGCGCGGGCCTGCGTGTTCGAGCCAGCCACCCCAGATCGCTGCCGAGCAGCCGAGGAAGATGAAGAACAGGGTGTAGATCCAGCCGAGCATGGAGATCGGCCAGTCGCATTGCGACGAGAAGACTTGTGCGATGAAGCTCATGTCCGGTGCGCAAGCCACCGGAGCGGTCACGCCCAGCGCCTTGGACAGCGGCAACCAGAACACCGAGAAGCCGTAGGCCATGCCGATGCACAGGTGAATGGCCAGAGCGGCCGGCGGGACCAGCCAACGGTTGAAACCGGGCTTGGCGATGATGCGTTCCTTGGACAGGAATCCGGGCTGATCGGCTTTGAGGCCGTCCGCCGTAATGGTCGTGCTCATTGTGTATCCCCCAATTATTAGTATGGTTCGCCAGCCACTGCTCACCCCCGGCCTTTATGCACGCAGGCATGACCGTTTTTTGCGGGTGAAGCTCCTTGAAAGCGCGACGTTAAGTCGCAGATGGGCGGACGAACGGGCGAAGGTTACCATTTGCACGTGACAGAAAAACCAAACTGATATCACCTTTTTTGAGTCATCTGATCTCCTGATGCCGGGGAACCCCGATGCCGATCGTTGTCGAAGCGCTGTACATCACGGTTCAGCAGGCTGCACGGGACACCGCAACAGCGCGGGTTGATGCAGCGCTATACTCCCCGGCTAAATTACGAATTCGACTACTTACAAGGACTCGCCCATGAAAGCGTTCGGCAAAATCCTGGGTCTGGTACTTCTCGGGCTGTTGCTGATCATTGTGGCGGCGGGCTTCGCCCTGACCCACCTGTTTGATCCCAACGACTACAAAGACGAGATCCGCCAGATAGCCCGCGACAAGGCCCACATCGAGCTGACGCTCAATGGCGACATCGGCTGGAGCCTGTTCCCGTGGCTCGGCCTGGAACTGCACGAGGCCAGCGTCGCGACCCTGGCCAAACCTGCCGAACCGTTCGCCGACCTGCAGATGCTCGGCCTGTCCGTGCGCGTGCTGCCGCTGCTGCGCCGTGAAGTGCAGATGAGCGACGTGCGCGTCGAAGGCCTGAACCTGCGCCTGAACCGTGACAAGAATGGTCACGGCAACTGGGAAGATATCGGCAAGGTACCACCCAAGGCCGGCAGCGCCCCGGCGCCAACCACCACGGCCGAAACCGCCCCCGAGGCCACCCCGCAACCGGAAAAACCGGCCCAGCCGATTCGCCTCGACATCGACAGCCTGACCGTCAACAACGCCCGCGTGGAATACAACGACGAGTTGACCGGCAAGCAATTCAGCGCCGAAAGCATCCAGTTGAGCACCGGCGCGGTTCACGATTCGACCAACATCCCGGTCAAGGCCACCGCGTTCCTCGGCACCAACCAGCCAGTGCTGCGGGTGCGCACCGAGCTCAACGGCGAGCTGCGCTTCGAACGCGCCCTGCAACGCTACAAGTTCGAAGACCTGAAGCTTTCCGGCGAAGTCGCCGGTGATCCGCTACAGGGCAAGACCGTGACCTTCGCCGCCCAAGGCCAACTGTTGCTGGACAAGGCCGCCAACGTCGCCGAATGGACCGGCATCAAGCTTTCGGTCAATCAGTTGCGCGCCTTGGGCGAGTTGAAGGCCAACGACCTGGACAAGACGCCACAGATCACCGGCGGGATTTCCATCGCCCAGTTCGACCTGGCGAAATTCGTCGACAGCATTGGCCAGACCCTGCCGACCATGGCCGAAGGCAGCCTGAGCAAGGTTGAACTGGTCAGCCGTGTCGCCGCGACGCCGACCAGCGTGGCGCTGGACAACATCAACCTGAAACTCGACGACAGCAGCTTCAGCGGCCGCATCGCCGTCGAAGATTTCGCCAAGCAATCGCTGCGGGCGGTCCTCAAGGCCGACACCTTCAACGTTGACCGTTATCTGCCGCCGAAATCGGAAAAAGCCAACAACGCCACTCAGGTCCGTCAGGCCGAAGTCGCCAGCACCGAGGCCGATGCAATGGCCGGTGCCGGCAGCACACCGCTGCCGGAAAAACCGAGCAAAAGCGCCTGGAGCACCGAGCGCCTGTTCCCTGTTGAGCGCCTGAGCAAACTCGACGTAAACGCCGACCTGACCTTCGGCCAGTTGACCCTCGACAAGCTGCCAATTCAGAACGCCGCACTGAAAGCCACCGGCCAGGGCGGCCTGCTGACCCTGGAGAACCTGCGCGGCGAGCTGTACAACGGCGACTTCGAAGCCAAGGGCACGCTGGACGTGCGCCAGACCGCGCCGATACTGAACCTGCAGACCCGGATCAACCGGGTGCCGGTGGAGAAAATCCTCGAAAGCCAGGGCAAGAATCCGCCGGTCAAGGGTCTGGTCAATCTCACCAGCACCGTCACCGGCAGCGGCAACAGCCAGCAGGCGCTGATCGAAACCCTCAATGGCAACGCCAGTTTCGTGATCAACAACGGCGTGCTGCTCAACGCCAACCTTGAGCAGCAACTGTGCAAGGGCATCGCCACACTCAACCGCAAATCCCTGAGCGGCGAGCCGCGCGGCAAGGACACGCCGTTCCAGGAACTCAAGGGCAACCTGACCTTCCGCAACGGCGTGGCCAGCAACCCGGACCTGAAAGTGCGCATCCCCGGCATGAGCGTCAACGGTGACGGCGATATCGACCTCAAGGTGCTGGGCATGGACTATCGCGTCGGCATCATCGTCGAAGGCGACACCAGCGCCATGCCGGACCCGGCCTGCCAGGTAGGTGACAAATTCGTCGGCATCGAATGGCCGCTGCGCTGCCGTGGCCCGTTGGAACTGGGCGCCAAGGCCTGCCGCGTGGACAACGAACGCATGGGCCAGGTCGCGACCAAACTGGCCGGCGACAAGATCAGCGAAAAAATCGACGAGAAACTGGGTGACAAAGTCAGCCCGGAACTGAAAAACGCATTGAAGGGGCTGTTCAAGCGATGAGAGCGGAGCAGTTTTCCACGGCGGTGCTGGAATGGTTCGACCGCCACGGACGCCATGATTTGCCCTGGCAACAGAACATCAACCCGTATCGGGTGTGGGTGTCCGAGATCATGTTGCAGCAGACTCAGGTCAGCACCGTGCTCAATTACTTCGACCGCTTCATGGCGGCGCTGCCGACGGTCGAAGCCCTGGCCGAAGCGCCGGAGGACGAAGTGCTGCACCTGTGGACGGGGTTGGGTTACTACACCCGTGCGCGCAATCTGCAGAAGACCGCGAAGATTGTCGTCAGCCAGTACGGCGGCGAGTTTCCCCGGGATGTCGAGAAGCTCACGGATTTGCCGGGCATCGGCCTGTCGACTGCGGGCGCGATCGCCAGCATCAGCATGGGCCTGCGCGCGCCGATTCTCGACGGCAACGTCAAACGGGTGCTGGCGCGCTTTACCGCGCAGGAGGGCTACCCCGGCGAACCGAAGGTCGCCAAACAGCTGTGGGCCAACGCCGAGCGCTTTACGCCGCAGGATCGGGTCAACGCCTACACCCAGGCGATGATGGATCTAGGCGCCACACTCTGCACCCGCAGCAAGCCGAGCTGCCTGCTGTGTCCGCTGGAAAAGGGCTGCGAAGCGCACATGCTCGGCCTGGAGACGCGTTACCCGATCCCCAAGCCGCGTAAAGCCATCCCGCAGAAACGCACATTGATGCCACTGCTGGCCAACGAGGACGGCGCGATTTTGCTCTATCGCCGCCCGTCCAGCGGATTGTGGGGCGGTTTGTGGAGCCTGCCGGAACTCGATGGCCTCGACGACCTGCAACACCTCGCTGCGCAGCACTCGCTGGAACTGGGCGAGCAGCAGGCGCTGCCGAGCCTTGTCCACACCTTCAGCCACTTCCAGCTGTCCATCGAACCCTGGCTGGTTCAGGTACAGGAAGCCGGCGGTCACGTGGCCGAGGCCGACTGGCTCTGGTATAACCTCGCCACCCCGCCGCGCCTGGGCCTCGCCGCCCCGGTCAAGACCTTGCTCGAACGCGCGGCCGCCGTCTTGAATGCAGGAGAGTCGACATGACCCGCACCGTAATGTGCCGCAAGTACAAAGAACAACTCGAAGGCCTGGAGCGCCCACCGTACCCGGGCGCCAAGGGCCAGGACATCTTCGAACACGTCTCTGCCAAGGCCTGGGCCGACTGGCAGAAACACCAGACCCTGCTGATCAACGAAAAACGCCTGAACATGATGAACGCCGAAGACCGCAAATTTCTTCAGGGCGAAATGGACAAGTACTTCTCCGGCGAGGAATACGCTCAAGCGGAAGGCTACGTTCCGCCTGCAGAGTAAACCCCGCAAAATCGGGGGTCGGATCGTAAGCGACGGAATTAATTTAAGAAATTTTAAAAAAGTCGTTGACGTAAATCCGAAAAACCCTTTTAATGCGCCCCGTTGCCCAGATAGCTCAGTCGGTAGAGCAGGGGATTGAAAATCCCCGTGTCGGCGGTTCGATTCCGTCTCTGGGCACCAAATACCGAAAACCCTGAATCGCAAGATTCAGGGTTTTTTTATGCCTGCGATTTGATGACGGCCCGATCCCGCCCTTCTTGCAGGCCGGAATTCGCGATACGTTGCCCAACCCTTACGGAAGAGGGTCATCCCCGCGATGAACCAGAGAAGAACCCGCGTCCCCCTGCCCCATCCCGCGCAACCCGTAAAACGCACCGACTGGCTGATGATCGCGCTCGGCCTGGTGCTGATCCTGTGTATCGGCCTGATTGCCTACGAAACCGTGGACGGTCTGATTCAGGGGCGCATCAGCAACATGGCACGCGGCAAACGCTTCGCCGTGTATTCGCTGACCACACAACCCGCCAGCTTCTGGTTTGCCGTCGCCACGCATTGCCTCCTCGCCCTCTTCCTGTCGGGCGCCGCGTGGTTATTGATCTGGCTGGGCCGCACGGCAACGGTCGCGCCTTCCCGGCGCGACCGGTAACGCCACTAGCTGTTGTCATTCCAGTGAAACACCAGATTGCGCGCAGCACCGCCGCCAATTTCCGCCGCATCCCGGCGCGTTTCACCATTGCGGGTCGCGACGACCGTGTATTTGCCGGGCGGTAACTGTACGTAGACCAATGGACCGGTCTGATTCAGCGTCAGCACGGTCTGGCCCGGAGCTTTCTGAATCATCACGTCGACATCGGCGGTGTACTGGTTTTGCATGCCGACGGCGAACGTCATGTGCAGGTTGTAGCCCGCGGATTGCTGAATGGCTTTCGACTCATCTTCACCAATCCCGCCGGCCAGATAGCGAACACCGTTTTGCTCTTGCTGCTGAACCTGCACAGCAGAACTGTCGACCGGCTCCAGACTCGCAGCCTGCGCCATGATCGGAAACAGCAGCACCGCCGCAGCGGCAACGGACAGCACGAAGGAAAGAACGCGTTTCATGAGGACGACTCCCGGGCTCTCGCGGAACCCAATCGTTACCTCTGTTTAGATTTTGTCTTGCGGGGTGGGTTTTAGAACGATTGGGAGTTGCGGTTGATACGAAAAGGACTACACGCCGTACTCCTCGTTCGCGGACTTCGTCAGCCTGATCTCGCAAAACCCGCCCACTCTTCCTTCAGTGGCATCAGAGGCGGCCGGCATCCCCAGACCAAGGCAATTGGCATGCTCTTGCTTCTGTTCCCCCTGAGCCGGAAGACCTGATGAGCCAACTAAAACCTGCTGACACGCAAGATCCAAAAATTGATTCGCTACTGGGCGACCTGGGCGAACTGATACGCGAGGCGCGGCAGAAAGCGCTGCGAACGGTCGACACGATTCAGGTCCAGACCTGCTGGCAGATCGGGCGACACATTGTCGAGTTCGAGCAACAGGGTGCCCGGCGCGCGGGGTATGGAAAACAGCTCCTGGCTACGTTGGCAAAGGAACTGACTGCGGACTTTGGGAAAGGCTTCGACGTTACTAATCTTCGAAAAATGCGGCAGTTTTATCAGCTCTTTCCAATTCGAGACGCACTGCGTCTCGAATTGAGCTGGACCCATTACCGCAGGATATTGCAGGTCGAAAGCGAACCCGCCCGGCAGTGGTACATGAACGAAGCCGCTGCACAAAACTGGTCAAGCCGCGCCCTTGATCGCCAGATCAACACGCTCTACTACGAACGCCTGTTGCTGAGCCGAGACAAAACCGACGTCTATGCAGAGGCCGCGACCAACATTGCCGCGATGAAAAGCAATCCCCGGGAATTCATCCGCGACCCCGTCCTGCTGGAATTTCTCGGCCTGCCATCACCGGGCAAGCTTCAGGAGTCCGAACTGGAACAGGCCCTGATGGATCAGCTCCAGGGATTTCTCCTTGAGCTGGGCAAAGGCTTCGCTTTTGTCGGTCGCCAGCAACGCATCAGCGCTGGCGACGATGATTTTTACATTGACCTGGTGTTCTACAACTACCTGCTCAAATGCTTCGTCATCCTCGATCTGAAGCGCGGCAAACTCAGCGCCCGCGACGTGGGCCAGATGGACATGTACATCCGCATGTACGACGACCTGAAACGCAGCGAGGGCGACGGGCCAACGGTGGGGATCATTCTCTGCGCACAGCAAAATGAATCGGTTGCGCGCTACACGATCCTCAAGGGCAATGAACAACTGTTCGCCAGCAGCTACAAACTGGTGCTGCCGAGTGAAGAGGAGTTACGAGCGGAGTTGAACCGTGAACACACTCGACTGGAAGAACGCTTGAGCGATCAGACGGCTGATTGACCGTCGACGGATTGTTCACCGAGCTGGCTGGGACTATCGTTGGCAGCTACTCCGCGAAGGTCGAGAGCCATGGGTTTTCAAGAGACGCACGCACTGGAAGATGCCCGGAGCGAAACCACGCTCGAAAGCGATGTTCAGGACGCACCCTTTCAGGAACCCGCCGCCGATGGCTATCTGCTCGGCGGCTTCACCTGGCGCCACGCTTCGCCCGACCCACAACGCCCAGTGGTGATCATCAACGCCGCCACATCCGTGCGTTGCCGCCACTACTCACGCTTCGCGGCGTACCTGTTCGCCAACGGCTTTGACGTGATCATTTACGACTACCGGGGCATTGGCGAGTCGCGACCAAAGTCGATGAAGCGTTTGCAGGCTTCGTGGACGGATTGGGGCGCGCTGGATTTCGAGGCGATGCTCAAGTGCGCGCAGCGGGAATTTCCCGGGCAGCCGATCGATGTGGTCGGGCACAGCTTCGGCGGCTGCGCAGCAGGCCTGGGGGCCTCTGGAAAGATAATCCGACGACTGGTGACGGTCGGCGCGCAGTTCGCTTACTGGCGCGATTACGCGCCCGAGCACCGCTGGCGAATGTTCGGCAAATGGCATCTGCTGATGCCGTTGGTCACGCTGCTCTGTGGCTACTTTCCGGGCAAGCGACTTGGCTGGCTGGAAGACACGCCCGCCGGCGTGGTGCGCGACTGGAGCACGCCTGCCGCGCGTTATGAGCGGCGCCCGAGCGGCAGAGCGATGGCGGACTTGCCCTTCGCCAACGTCCGGGCCAAAGCCCTGGCAATCAGCATCAGCGACGATCCCTACGGCACGATTCCCGCCATCGAACGCCTGCTCGCTTACTTCCACAACGCGCAAAAGACCCACCTGCGAATCGAGCCGCAGGACATCGGTGAGCAGCAAGTCGGACATTTCGCCTTTTTTCGCAGCGCATACCAAGCCACACTATGGCCCATCGCTCTGACCTGGCTGCAGACCGGCGAACTGGCCTCCGACACACCGGGGCGCAAAATCCCACGCAGCCAAGCCCTTTAACGCACCACGGAACACACACCATGGCTTCCGCCAACAAGCAGCAAAAACGCGCCGCCCGGGCCAAGACCAAGGCCAAGCAGAACCGCACCAAACGTGCGGAAGCGCCAGTCGAGCTGGACCCGAACGACGACCGCATCGACTTCGAGTCGGTGGACCTGACCGAACTGTTCAAGAAAATGATCGACGCCGAGAAGATCAGCCAGCAGGCCCTGTGCACCGCGTTCCTCGAAGACCCACTGCTGGAGCTGGTGTACGAGCAGGAAGGCGAAGAAGGCGCGATGGATTTCATCCTCGCCGCGCTGATCGAGTACCGCCAATGGTCCACCGAGACCGACGAGGCTGGCGCTCTGGCGTGGATCGAATCGCCGGATTTCCAGAAAGACTATGTGGCCGCGTCCGACGCAATCGCCGCACAAACCCAACAGAAAAACTGAGTTCCCATGGCATCCCTGAACAAGCAACAGAAACGCGCCAAACGCGCCAAGGCCAAAGCCAAGCAGATCCGCATGGTCGGTCGCAAACCTCTGGCGCAGGACGATGACCTCGGCCACCTCGCCGAGCCGATCCCGGAATACACCCTGGCGATGTTCAGCAAGATGCGCGACGCCGAAGCCGTCAGCCGCAACGAAATGCTGCTGACGCTGCTCCGCGAGCTGGCGTTCATCATCGTCGATCACCCTGAACTGCTGGACATGGAAAACGCCGAGAACGAAGGCATGGCCGCCACTCACCTGGCCGCCGACATGCTGATCGACTACCGCATGTGGGCCGACGGCATGGATCGCGAGACCGCCCAGGCCTGGCTGAGCGAACCGGAGTTCATCAGCGATTTCGGGATTGCGCTGGACACCTACGGTCAGTCGGTGGAAACGCAGGAAGAGAAGAGCGAATAAACCGCTCGCAGTAACAAAAACGGCCGCTTGTCATCACTGACAGCGGCCGTTTTGCGTTACGCGTTGCGGATCAGTTCAGAACCGCGGCGCCACGTTTTTCCAGATTGCGGCGGCGAGCCACCAGCAGGCCGGCAGCGACCACCAGCAGGCTGAGCAGGCCGGTCGCGAGGATTTCCACGCGGTGGGCGTCCTGGAACAGCATGATGGTCAGGGCCGCGACGATGAATACGATCACCGCGTAGGTCAGGCCCGGGAACAGCCACATGCTGAAGACGATTTTTTCGCCGCGAGCCATGCGTTGTTTACGCATGCGCAGTTGCGAAATCGCGATCACCAGGTACACCAGCAGCGCGATGGCGCCGGAGCTGGCCAGCAGGAATTCGAACACTGCAGCCGGGGCCACGTAGTTGGCGAAGGTGCACAGGAACGCCGCACCGGTGGACAGCATCACCGCCCAGTAAGGGGTGCCGCTCTTGTTGGTGCGGGTCGCCATGGCCGGTGCATCGCCACGCTTGCCGAGGGAGAACAGCATGCGCGAAGAAGTGTACAGCGCCGAGTTCAGGCAGCTGGTCACAGCAACCAGAACCACGATGTCGACGATCATCTTGGCGTTCGGGATGCCCATGCGCTCAAGTACGGTCTGGTAGGAACCGACGCTGGCCAGAACCGGGTCGTTCCATGGCACCAGGGCCACAACGATGAAGATCGATACGAGGTAGAACAAACCGATCCGCCAGATCACCGAGTTGGTGGCCTTGGAAATCTGCTTGCCCGGGTTCTTCGATTCCGCGGCCGCGATGGTCACGATCTCGGTACCCATGAAGGAGAACATGGTGGTCAGGATCGCGCCCAATACTGCGCCCATGCCGTTTGGCAGGAAGCCCTGGGTGTCGAAGATGTGCGAAACGCCGCTGACCTGGCTGTTCGGCAGGAAGCCGAAAATGGCTGCGACGCCGAGGATGATGAAACCGATGATCGCCACGACTTTGAGCAGGGCGAACCAGAATTCGAACTCACCGTAGTTTTTCACGCTGAACAGGTTAGTCACCGTCAGCAGCATGGTGATGATCAGCGCGAAGGCCCAGATATCCACACCCGGGAACCACGCGTGCAGGATGGTTGCGGCGGCGTTGGCTTCCAGCGGAATCACCAAGACCCAGAACCACCAGTACAGCCAGCCGATGGTGAAACCGGCCCAGTGACCGATAGCGCGGTCGGCGTAAGTCGAGAACGAGCCAGTGTCAGGCGAGGCAACAGCCATTTCGCCGAGCATGCGCATCACCAGCACAACCAGCGCGCCAGCAGCGGCGTAAGCCAGCAGAACAGCGGGACCTGCGGCGGCGATGGCGTGGCCGGAGCCTACGAACAGACCTGCACCGATCACCCCGGCGATCGACAGCATGGTCACATGACGCGGTTTGAGCCCCTGTTCGAGGCCATTGGAGCTTTGGGTACTGCTCATTGAAACTACCTTTGCGAGGAAAGCGATTCAGTCCGGCCCGTCTGGTTTTCCTTCTCGTAAAAAGAAACCAACGGGGCGTTCCAGATTCTGCACGCAATAATTGCGCCAAAATGTTTCAAACTCTTCTGGCCTGCGGTTTTCAGCGCGACCGGACAGTCATCGCAAGTCCTTGAGAATACTGGCCTTTCGCCAAAGCGTTACCCTGCGACCCACTTTCTAGACGAATCAGCGCACCAGAAACACACTGAAAAAGTACGGGATGCACAATAAAAGGGCGAATGAGGAACGTTCGGCCGGTTAGCGCTTCCAACACCCCGCCAAAGGTGGCAACATCGCGCCTTTTTTTACGCGACACCCACGGGAATCCACGTTCAAACACCCGTTCGGTTGTTGATGGGGCGACAGTCTGCTGCGCCGATGCGACAACCTGCCACACGCCATCCGTTTACCGCTCGTAGCGCTGTTGGCTGCCATTGAAACGCTATGCTAGCTTGGCCGCCTCGCCAGGAAGGCCAACCAACAGCAGGAGCGCAACATATATGAGGAACGCACATGGCTGAGGCCACGCCCGCGCTTGAAATCCGCAACTTGCACAAACGCTACGGACAGCTTGAGGTGCTCAAAGGCATCTCGCTGACCGCCCGCGACGGCGATGTGATCTCGATCCTGGGTTCCTCCGGTTCCGGCAAGTCCACGTTCCTGCGTTGCATCAACCTGTTGGAAAACCCGCATCAGGGCCAGATCCTGGTGGCCGGGGAAGAACTCAAGCTCAAGGCCGCCAAGAATGGCGAACTGGTTGCCGCCGACGGCAAGCAGATCAATCGCCTGCGCTCCGAGATTGGTTTTGTGTTTCAAAACTTTAATCTGTGGCCGCACATGAGCGTGCTCGACAACATCATCGAAGCCCCGCGCCGCGTGCTCGGCCAGAGCAAGGCCGAAGCCATTGAAGTCGCCGAAGCGCTGCTGGCCAAGGTCGGCATCGCCGACAAGCGCCACGCCTACCCGGCGCAACTGTCCGGCGGCCAGCAACAGCGCGCGGCGATTGCCCGCACACTGGCGATGCAGCCCAAGGTGATCCTGTTCGACGAGCCCACCTCCGCCCTTGACCCGGAAATGGTCCAGGAAGTACTTAATGTCATCCGCGCATTGGCCGAAGAAGGCCGCACCATGCTGCTCGTGACCCATGAAATGGGCTTCGCCCGTCAGGTCTCCAGCGAAGTGGTGTTCCTCCACCAGGGCCTGGTAGAAGAGCAAGGATCGCCACAGCAGGTGTTCGAAAACCCGCTTTCGGCGCGCTGCAAACAATTCATGTCCAGCAACCGCTAACGGAGCTACCCGCATGCAGAACTACAAAAAGGTCTTCCTGGCCGCCGCCGTCACCCTCGCATTCAGCGCCGGTGCCATGGCCGAGACCCTGAAGATGGGCATCGAAGCGGCTTACCCGCCGTTCAACAATAAAGACGCCAGCGGCAACGTCGTCGGCTTCGACAAAGACATCGGCGACGCCCTGTGCGCCAAGATGAAAGTTGAATGCTCCGTGGTTACCTCGGACTGGGACGGCATCATCCCGGCCCTGAACGCCAAGAAGTTCGACTTCCTGATCTCCTCGATGTCGATCACCGACGAGCGCAAGCAAGCGGTGGACTTCACCGACCCGTACTACTCCAACAAGCTGCAATTCATCGCGCCGAAAAACGTCGACTTCAAAACCGACAAGGCTGCGCTGAAAGGCAAAGTGATCGGCGCCCAGCGTGCGACCCTGGCCGGCACCTTCCTGGAAGACAACTTCGGTGACGACATCACCGTCAAGCTGTATGACACCCAGGAAAACGCTTACCTCGACCTGACCTCCGGTCGCCTGGACGGCATCCTCGCCGACAAATACGTCAACTACGAGTGGCTGAAAAGCGACGCCGGCAAAGCCTACGAATTCAAGGGCGACCCGGTGGAAGAAAGCGACAAGATCGGTATCGCTGTACGTAAAGGCGACCCGATCCGCGAGAAGCTGAACGCCGCGCTGAAGGAAATCGTTGCCGACGGCACCTACAAGAAGATCAACGACAAGTACTTCCCGTTCAGCATCTACTGATCCTGACCTGCCGGATCGGCGCCGTTACATGACGGCGCCGATCCCCGGCCTTGCCTGCCGCGATTTGAAAAGAAATCCATGATTATCGACCTCTACGGATTCGGCCCGGCGCTCTTCGCCGGCGCGCTGATGACCGTCAAACTGGCACTCTCGGCCCTGTGCCTGGGGCTGGTGCTCGGTCTGCTCGGCGCCTTGGCCAAGACTTCCCCGTACAAGCCGTTGCAATGGCTTGGCGGAACCTATTCGACCCTGGTGCGCGGCGTCCCGGAATTGCTCTGGGTGCTGTTGATCTACTTCGGTACGGTCAACGCGATGCGCGCGCTCGGTGAGTTCCTCGGCAATCCCGAACTGGAGCTCAGCGCCTTCGCCGCCGGCGTCATTGCGCTGGGCCTGTGCTTCGGCGCCTACGCCACGGAAGTGTTTCGTGGCGCGATCCTCGCCATTCCCAAAGGCCACCGTGAGGCCGGCGTGGCCCTGGGCCTGTCGAAATGGCGGATCTTCACCCGGCTGATCATGCCGCAGATGTGGCGCATCGCCCTGCCCGGCCTGGGCAACCTGTTCATGATCCTGATGAAAGACACCGCGCTGGTGTCGGTCATCGGCCTGGAAGAAATCATGCGCCACGCGCAGATCGGCGTGACCGTGTCCAAGCAGCCATTCACCTTCTATATGGTGGCGGCGCTCATGTACCTGTGCCTGACCGTGCTGGCGATGATCGGCATGCACCTGCTGGAAAAGCGCGCCGCACGCGGCTTCGCGAGGAGCGCTCAATGAATTGGGAAGTCATCATCAAGTGGCTGCCGAAACTGGCCCAAGGCGCGACGCTGACCCTGGAACTGGTGGCCATCGCCGTGATCGCCGGTTTGCTGCTGGCGATTCCGCTGGGCATCGCCCGCTCTTCGAAGCTGTGGTACGTGCGCGCTTTGCCCTACGCCTACATCTTCTTTTTCCGTGGCACGCCGTTGCTGGTTCAGCTGTTCCTGGTCTACTACGGCCTGGCGCAATTCGATGCGGTGCGTAACAGCTCGATGTGGCCGTACCTGCGCGATCCGTTCTGGTGCGCCACCGCGACCATGACTCTGCATACGGCGGCGTACATCGCCGAGATCCTGCGCGGCGCGATTCAGGCGATTCCGCCGGGTGAAATCGAAGCGGCCCGGGCGCTGGGCATGTCCCGACCGAAAGCGTTGTTCTACATCATCCTGCCGCGTGCCGCGCGCATCGGCCTGCCGGCCTACAGCAACGAAGTGATCCTGATGCTCAAGGCCAGTGCCCTGGCCAGCACCGTGACCTTGCTGGAACTGACGGGCATGGCGCGCACGATCATTGCCCGCACTTACCTGCCGGTGGAAATCTTCTTCGCTGCCGGCGTGTTCTATCTGGTGATGGCCTACGTTCTGGTTCGCGGCTTCAAGCTGCTGGAACGCTGGCTGCGCGTCGATGCGTGCCAGGGGCGCTGATTCTTCCGGCGTGCTGACGGGCGAGGCCCTGCTCGCCCGTTTCACGGCACTGGATTCATTTCTCACAGCCCATCAGGCGTTGTGGAAGCCCCGCCCGTTCACTCATCTGCACCTGCCCTGGGAAGCGTCTTACCCGGAACTGGCCTCGTGGCTACGCGGGCGGTCGCTGGAAGATGCAGAAAACGCCCACAACCAACCTGCCGAACTCTTGAATGCCCCGGAGCCGTTTGCTTCATTGGCGGCGTTGTCGCTTGAGTTGAGTGCGGTGGGTGAACTGCCTACACATTCGCTGGAAGCCGCCGGGCATCGTCTTAATGTCGATGTGCCGGGGCGCAAATGGCAGCAGATCGAAGCCTTCGCCAGCCGCTTGTCGTTTGCCGCGCAACCGAGACACTGGCTGGATTGGTGTTCGGGCAAAGGTCATTTGGGGCGGCGTCTGCTCGGTGCTGATCAGCAACTCACCTGCCTGGAATATGACCCGGCGCTGGTTGCCAGTGGTCAGGCATTGAGTCAGCGTCATCGATTGAATGCGCTGCATGTCGAGCAGGATGTGCTCGCTGCAAACACCGCTTTATTGCTGAACGCCGAACACACGCCTGTTGCCCTGCACGCTTGCGGTGATCTGCATGTGCGGCTGATGTATCTGGCTAGTGCCGCCGGTTGCCGACAATTGGCTGTTTCACCGTGCTGCTATAACCGGATCAGTCGCACTGAATATCAGGCGTTGTCCTCCGCAGGTTCGCGATCAGACTTACAGCTCTCGCTGGAAGATCTTTCACTGCCAATGAGCGAAACCGTCACCGCCGGTGCCCGCGTCCGACGTCAGCGTGACACCTCCATGGCCAGGCGACTGGCCTTTGATCTGTTGCAACGGCAAGTGCGCGGCGTCGACGAATACCTGCCCACGCCTTCTCTGCCCAGCGCCTGGCTGGAGAAACCGTTTGCTGATTATTGCCGCGACCTGGCGGCACTCAAAGAGTTATCCACAATCGGCTCGCCAGATTGGCTAGCACTGGAAGTCGCCGGTTGGCAGCGATTGGCCGAAGTTCGCAACCTGGAACTGCTACGCGGACTTTTCCGACGGCCGCTGGAGCTTTGGCTGAATCTGGATCGGGCACTTTTCCTCTCCGAACAGGGATACGCCGTACGCCTCGGCACCTTCTGCGAGGCGCCGCTCACACCGCGCAATTTCCTGTTGCTGGCCGAACGCGTTTAATCTTTCACAGCCTGTGGATAACTCTGTTGATGGTTTTCTCGTGGATCCAATATCCACGGCTGTTTCAGGCCATTAACAGCGCTGGTCATTTTTTGTTCACATAAATAAAAAACCGGCAAAACAGGGATTTGCGACTCAAATGAGAACCCGTCCACAAAAACCTGCCTAAGCCCGCCCTCTTCAGAGCCTGTTGTGCATAAGCCCTCGACCAAAAGGACATAACCGCCGAATCGCGGACGCCGGCAACGGGCAATTGCGCCTGCCATCCGCCCTTGCTATACAGACCTACGCCGTGCAGGTAGCGCGCGCCCGAACAAGAAAAATCTGACCGACAGGAAGCGACCGTGACGTTCATTTCTTACGCACAGAATTTCGAGGACGTTCGCCTTTGGCGCGCCCTGCAGTATTTTGAAAACGGCTTTTATATCGATGTCGGCGCCAATGACCCGATCCACGATTCGGTCACCAAAGCCTTTTATGATCGCGGCTGGCAAGGTATTAACGTCGAACCGATGCAGAACTACTACGACGCACTCCGCCAGCATCGCCCCCGCGACACCACGCTGCAATGCGTGGCCAGCGACCAGCCGGGCGAACTGACTTTCTACGGCATTCCCGACACCGGGCTGTCCACCGCTGACCCGGTCGTTGCGCAAGAACGCAAAAACCTCGGCATGGACGTGCAAAGCCTCACCGTCAACGCACGCACACTGACCTCGATCTGCGAAGAACACGCCGCCGAGCGGCCGATCCACTTCCTGAAAATCGACGTCGAAGGCCACGAAGAAACCGTCCTGCGCGGCATGGACTTCAGCCGCTTCCGCCCCTGGATCATCCTCATCGAAACCCCATGGGAACGCGACCACACCTG
Organism: Pseudomonas sp. B21-021; assembly: GCF_024749205.1. NCBI lineage: Bacteria > Pseudomonadati > Pseudomonadota > Gammaproteobacteria > Pseudomonadales > Pseudomonadaceae > Pseudomonas > Pseudomonas sp. B21-021. Next base: position 356,322 of record NZ_CP087192.1, on the reverse strand, counting down.
GGAACACCTGGTGACCGACGCCGGCTACACCAACGTCTTGTTCGACGGCCTCAACAGCTTCTTCCTCGCCAACGAACACATCAACCTCAAACCCGCGTTCGACCTGCCACCGTGCAACCTCGACAACTTCCAGCTGTGCAAAGGCCACAACCTCGCCCACCCGGTAAACCCGGCACTGGAAACCGCCCTGCAACGCGCCGAACAAGCCGAAGCCGAACTGCGCGCCATGCAAAACAGCCGCGCCTGGCGCACTGTACAAAAACTGCGCAACGTCCTGCGCCGGGCGTGAATCGCAGAGGGCGCAAAAATAGTCTGAATTCAGGGGTTTACAGAAGCACCCGAGTCGCTATAATCGTCGCCCACACGCCGGTATAGCTCAGATGGTAGAGCAACTGACTTGTAATCAGTAGGTCCCGGGTTCGATTCCTGGTGCCGGCACCATACAAAACAAAGCCCCTGCAGAAATGCAGGGGCTTTGTTGTTTCTGGAGTGTCCACATTTCCGATCATCGGCAACCGTGTTGCCAGTTTCTAGTCGCAACAATCCGTAGACGATTTCACCTCAGGCTGGCTGCAAATCCCGCAATGCTTCCGGATGCTGGCTAGCAACACGCAACAATGTCTGTGCCGCCCCAGTCGGCTGCCTGCGACCCTGCTCCCAATCCTGCAACGTCCGCAGACTCACACCGATCAACTTGGCGAACGCACTTTGCGAAACGCCCACCTTGGCCCGCGCTTCAGCAGCCGCCGAAAGTGGCACCTCTGTCACACGAGCTGCTTTTCCCGCCTTCATTTGGCGGACAGAGTCCAGCAAGTCCTGCTGGAATTGCTCCAGTTCATTGACCATCGCTGATTTCCTCCTTCAGTTGCTTAAGGAAGGCTGCGGGCAGGTTGTCAAATTTGGCCTTGGTGTAGGCAATCAGCAACCAAATTGAGCCTTCGGAAAGCGTGTTGTAATAAATGACACGTGTACCACCTCGCTTGCCCATTCCGCTACGAGACCAGCGAACCTTGCGAAGGCCTCCGCTACCCGGCACGACGTCACCAGCCAGCGGGTTTGCGGCAAGCCAGTTTATGAATTCATGCCGCTCACCATCGGCCCAGATACCGTCAGCATAGCGCTTGAAAATTTCGGTTTCGATAATGGTATACATGGGCGGAACTATACGGCTTTGCCGTATAGATGGGCAATGCACGTTTGTCTGATGAAGAGTTTGGCAGCTTTGGGAGGGCAGGGTTTAGACGACCTGTGTGTACCGATGCACGTTGCTAAAACCACGTTCAATACACAGGAGCTCCCCAGTATCGGATGAGTATTCGAAAAATAGATCTGTCACCTTTTCTCTGTCACCTTTTCTCCTCAGACTGAGTGAAACACACTCAACGACACGTCTAGACCGCGGGCGAGAAAGAAGCGCGAGCGCGCCTGATCAGCGATGACTGGCTGACTGATACACTGAACGAACATAATAAAAACGAGGGGGATCAGTGGATGCCGTATCAACGAGAGGAAGAGCTTGAGAGGGAATTCGGTCTTCTGATCGCACTGATGGCAGACATGATAACTGCGCAGGCAACGCAGCATGATCCGAAAGCGGAAGTTCCTGGGTGGATGTTCAGTCAGCATGATCTGGCAAAGAAGCTGTTCCGTCATATGTGTTCCGCGCGAACCTTACTGGAACCCTCTCCGTTTCAAAATCAAACCTTCCCATCACGCAGCTTTATTGACCACTCTTCAATAGCGGTTCTGACTCGTTCGTCGCTTGAGAACTATCTGGTGATGACGTGGCTCCTCAGCGGTGGAAACCAATCCCTACAAGAGTTCCGACATAATGTTTGGGAGTATTGTGGGTGGAAAAAACGGAGCAAAATGGCTGCCACCACAAATGATGCTCGGACAGTCAGACAGGCAGCCGAAGACGATGCTGTCGCTTTGTGGCCTGAGATCCAAGGCTCTCCGCACTTCCAAAACTATACTGAAGCCCAACAAAAAAGCCTTCGTAAGGGTGACTGGGGCGTTGGCTGGAACTGGAACGACTTAGCATTAGAGGCGGGTTTGCACAGAACCTACTTCACCTCGATCTATCCTTTTTTGAGCGGCCATGTGCACAGTGATTTCATCGGGGCAATTCAGAACGGCCAAGCGAACAACTTGCAAGATCAGTACATGCTGGGATCGGGCCATCTAATGGTTATCGTCATGCTGCTTGGACACTTCGCACATCATTATGCGGGCGTATTCCCCCCTGCCAGGAACGTTTTGCATGGTGCGGGTGAGGCACGCGTGATCGCGGAAAAGTGGAATCTTCGGGCCGACGATATGGATTTCCTTTACCAGCCGCGTGAATGAACTTTCCGAATAAGGTCCTATTCGTCCGACGTCTGGGCCAACACCCACGTAACAAGCGAACCGAAGCCCGCGAAGCATGCGGGCTTTGGTGTGTCCGCACGCAACAAAAATTCACATAAGACATTGTTTTTATTGTTTAAAGCACCTTTCCGTAATCAATAGATCTCGGGGGCGATTCCTGGTGCCGGCACCATACAAAGACGAAGCCCCTGCAGAAATGCAGGGGCTTTGTTGTTTCTGGGGCTTGGGTTTTCCGCGTCAAATGAAAAAGCCCCCGACAGCGATCGCTGTCGGGGGGGCTTTTCTCCAATCCTAAGCAGCTTCAACCGAAAGCAAAATCCGCCGCCCAAGCTGCTGCAACGCGCGCTCGACATTCTCGATCTTGGAGTGATGCAGGAAATCGACTAACCGATCTACCTGGGGCCGTTGCACACCCAAGCGTCGTGCCAGTTCAGCTTTGCTTACCCCAGACTCCAAAAGCGTATTCCAGAGCCCAACCTTTGCGGCAGTCAGTGCAGGCAGACGCAATACCGCGTCACTTTCCTGCTCTCCCGTATCACCTGTCGGAATCAACCGGCGATCATCAACGTAAATCGACAATGCCGTTTCCATCGCATCAATCGCGCCATCGAGTGCTTCCTTGAGGGTGTCGCCAGCGGCGTGCATCTCTGGAATTTCTGCGCAGGACAACCATACACTGCTCGGCTCCTCGTGAACTTCCAACGCATATTCGAACATCACGCTTCCTTTCATAGGGGTACAACTGGGTCCAACCGCATGCCGAAATTCGATGTTGCTCTCGCACATCACTCGCCGCTTCGGTAGAGCGACCGTGCAACATATTTGTTACCCATGCAACATAAGTGTTGCATGCGAGTATGTCGGCCTCCTCGCCATCACCTGGCCACGATTGCGCTACCGTCAAACCCGTCGCTGCCAATTCAGCGACCGGGCCTGATAACCCGCGTAAGATACAGGCGCACCAGCGCCCCAACCCACGTTTGCCGGCGTTTTTTTGTGCCTGCATTTCCGTGCAATGGCGGCTGTGCGTGGGAGACCTTCGGGTCTGCCGGGTTCCTGTATCTCCGGTTTATCAGCCTGCGCATAGCTGCCACCCCATTCGCCTGATAACGAATTGGCAGCCCTCATTTGATACAGGGAGTTTCACAAATGATTAGCATCGATCCATCCAAAGTCTGCCCTTTCCACCTCCCAACAAACGGTAGGTGAAGCCATGACCAATCCCCACGATCTGAGAACCCTCGGCCTCACCCATTTCTCCTTCCAGTCCAGCCACGCACTCTTCCGTACCAACTCCGGCGTCCCGGTCGTCACCGCCCTCTCCCACGCCTCGCATCTGCTCCACATTTCCAAACTGCTCACGTCAGATACCTCTGCCGCCAACGACCCGGAACTCCACGCCTGCGCCTCGCAATATTTGCAGGAGTTGAGCAAGGCGCTGGTCGATGACGCGGTCAAAGTGCTGACTCCAGATCCGTAAACCGTCGCGCACAAAAAAGCCCTCGCATCTCTGCAAGGGCGTTGTGTTACCGCATCAATCAGTGCCCAGCGCTCTGCCCGCCATCCACATGCAGAATCTCGCCGGTCACAAAGTTCGCGTTATCGAGATACACCACCGCCTGCGCAATATCGTCGATCTCGCCCATATGCCCAACCGGATGCAGCGCCCCCAGTGCCGCGTGGGTTTCCTCGCCGTGCATCGGTGTCTTGATGATGCCCGGCGATACCGCGTTCACCCGGATTCCGCGCTTGGCGTATTCGATGGCCAAGGATTTGGTGGCCGCGTTGAGGCCGCCCTTGGTCAGCGAAGCGAGGACCGAGGGCACGCCGTCGATGGCGTGGTCGACCAGGCTGGTGGTGATGTTGACCACGTGGCCCTTGCCTTGTTTTTCCATCTCGGCGATGGCCAGTTGGGTGATATAGAAGAAACCGTTGAGGTTGACTGACAGCACGGCGGCGTAGTCTTCCGGTGTGTAGGCGGTGAACGGTTTGGCGACGAAGATGCCGGCGTTGTTGACCAGGGTGTCGATGCGGCCGAAGCGTGCAACGCCTTCGCTGATCACGCGCTGTGCGGTGGCCGGGTCGCCGATGTCGCCGGCGATGGTCAGGATCTGCGGATCGGTCGACGGTTTGATCGAGCGCGAGGTGGCGACGATGTTGTAACCCAGTTCCCGGAAGGCCTTGACCATGCCTTCGCCCAGACCTTGAGAAGCACCGGTGATAACGACGGTTTTTTTCGAGTTGCTCATGATGAAATCCTCAATCAATAAGTAGGTGTTGAATCAGGCTGTAGCCAGTTGTTTCAGCATTTGTTCGTAGTACTCGACCGATTGCGAACCGGACACCAGGTGCTTGCCGTTCAGGATCAGCGCGGGCACCGAGTTGATCCCGTGCTGCCGGTAAAACGCCTGCAGTTGCCGCACTTCGCTGGCGAATTCGTCGTTGGCCAGCACCTTGCGGGCCCTCGCCGCATCCAGTCCCGCTTCGGTCGCCAGACGGATCAGCGTCGGGTGATCGTTCGGGTTGTCGCCGTCGCGGAAGTAAGCGCGCAGCAGGATCTTTTTCAGCGCGATCTGCCGCCCTTCCTGCGCTGCCCACATCAGCAATCGATGGGCGTCGAACGTGTTGTAAAAGTGCGTGCGTTTCTCCAGGTCGAACTCGAACCCGATGGCCTTGCCACGCTCGATCTGCATCTTCTTGCCGGCCGCGACGTCTTCGGCGGTGCGGCCGTATTTGCGCATCAGGTGCTGCACCGCCGGTTCACCTTCGGCGGGCATGTCCGGGTTGAGTTCGAAGGGCTTGTAGGTCAGCTCCACCGAAACCTCGCCGGCCAGATTGCCGATCGCCTGCTCCAGCGCTGTCGCCCCGAGTGCGCACCAGGGGCACACCACGTCGGAGACGAAATCGATGGTCACGGTCGGGGTCATGACTGGCCCCGTTCCGCCAGTTGTCGGCGGTATTCGGTAGTGGTGATGCCGGCGTAGCCCCAGTTATCGGTGTCGACTTCTTCGATCACGATGTGGGTCAGGTCCGGGCGCTTGTTGAGGACGCGTTCCAGGGTTTCGGTGATTTCGGCGATCACCTGAGCTTTCTGCTCACGGGTAACACCGTCGCGGGTGATGCGTACGCTGACAAATGGCATGACGACTACTCCAGTGACCTGCCCTCGGGATGATGGTCAGGTGTTGGAGCTCAATGTAGGCGCGTGCCGGGAGGGGAAAAAGTAGGGGTGGGGTACTTCATTTGTGAGGTGGTGTAATGAATAGCCTGTAAAAATCGCGCCAAAAATTCTTTTAAAAACCCGCAGACGCACCCAAACCGTGCACTTTTTTTGACCCCAATCACCCCCACGTCACCAAAAACCCCGATCCTGTGTCAGCCTCCAGCCATCGGCGGGGACATCAATTCGCTACTAATTGCGCGACAACTATGCTCAGGTACAGGAATATAGCCGGCAAATGGCGCCGTTCAGGTCGTCACGTACACAACAATACCCAGCCCACTTCAGAGGGCATTACCCATGGATAGCAGAACCTTACGCAACCTCATGCGCATCGTGCAGACCGGCTCGTTGTCGGCCGCAGCCGAGCATTCGTGCCTGACCGTGCAGGCCCTGGCCGCACAGTTGAACAAGGTCGAAGAGCAGTTCGGTTTCCGCTTGTTTAGACGATCCAACAAGGGGCTGACGCTGACGCCGCAAGGCACCGAGCTGACGCCCTATATGGACAGAGTGCTGATTGCCACGCGGCAGATGGAAGAGAAAGTCGAAGCGTTGAAGGTACCGGGACAGCGCACGTTGAAAGTGGCGTTGAACACCACGCTGGACCCGGATTTCAACCGGCGATTGATCGGGCGCCTGATCGACGTGTTCCCCGACTACCAGATGGAATTCAGCTACGCCGAGTCGATGGAAAACCTCAGCAAGCTGAAGAACGAAGACTTCGACCTTGCGGTGTTGATCGGCCCGCAGCGCCCGGGCTTGCCGAGCATTGTCCTGCCGGAAGTGCAGGTGCAGGTGGTCGGCGCGCACTGCGGTCAGGAGAACGATCCGCTGACGTTGCTTGGCAACAAGTTTCAGGTGCGTCCCGCAGAAGATTGTCCGTATTCCCACAGCTTTTTGCGTTTTCTCGACGCCGGGCTGGGCAATCACGAGAACAGTCAGCGGACGATCTACTCCTGCAGCGAAACGCTGACCCTGTCGCTCATCACCCAGATGGACGCCGTCGGCATGGTCTCCCGCGAGGCCGCGCAGAAGAACGGCCTGACGATTTTCCCCGGGTTCGAGGATTTCCTCGAAGTGCGCCTGGCGGTGAACAACCCGGATCTGTCCGGCCAGGCGTTGAACGACGTGGTCGATCTGCCGCTACATGAACGAGCCGAGCGCAATGTACGCAGCCGTCCCAACCGCCACACTGAGAAAGAGGTTTTTGCTGAAATACGCACATAACAGCGTCGGAATCGCTGCATAGAATTCCGGGCGATCGAGCTGTATGTGCTGATCCTTGATCAACAAGGGTGTCAGGCTGATCGCAGCGACGATCGCCACCGGCAGGTACTCCAGCGCCCGGGCGACGAAGGGCGGCCAGTGCTCGGTGTTGACCTGCAGCGGCAAGGCCCGTGGCAGGAAGGTCACGGCCATCATCAGCGCGACCACCAGAATCAGGAACGTTTGGTCAGGCATACACCCACTCCGCAGCCCACAAACGTGGCGATGAAAACGTTGAATGGCGAGCTGCCCACCAGACTCAGTGCGCCCATGCAGACGACTGCGGCCAGAGCGGCGATGAGTTTGTTGCGGGTGTTGCACAGCGAGACCAGCACGTAGAGCATCATCGCGGTCAGCGCGTAATCGAGCTGGTATTTGATCAGGTGCGACGCGTACTGCGCGCACAGAGCGCCGAGCAATCCGCCGATCACCCAAGAGGTGTGGCAGAACAGGTTGAAGCCGATCAGATATCGAATGTTCACCGGCGCACCAGTGCCCAGTTTGACGCTGTGGAAGGCGAACGATTCGTCGGTCAGCCCGCCGGCGTAACACCAGCGCTCCATGCGGCTCAGACCCAGCGCCCGCAGGGCCTTCGCCATGTAGACCGACATCAGCATGTGCCGCGCGTTGATCAGAAACGTGGTCAGCACAATGGTGGTCAGCGACGCCCCGCTGCTGATCAGCGCCAGCGCCGCAAATTGCGAAGCCCCGGCATACACGAACAGACACATGGCCACCGGCAGCCACAGCGGCAGCCCCGCGTTGACCGCCATCAGCCCGAACACGAACGACACGGTGAAGTAACCGGCCACCACCGGGCTGGCTTCGGCAAAGGTGCGCGACGGCTGACGGTCGACCATCAGCGGCGCACTGCCGGATGTTTCATTCATAGATCCCTCTCAAATGTTCGCTCGCCGTGAGGTTCGCAAAAACCCTGGGCCGTCCAGAAACGCTTGCCCGCGAGGTTAGCATCGTCGACGAACAGAAACATCCGCAGCACACCGACCCGTTTCATGTCAGCCGACGCCGCTTCCACCAACCGCTGGCCGACGCCCTGGCTGCGATAGCGCAGGCTGACCGCCAGATGATTGATCGTGCCGCGACTGCCGAGCATGCCGCCCAGCACCGCGCCGACGATTTCGCCTTCAACATCGAAGGCCAGATACGCCGTGGTGGTTTTCTGGATCAGCACGCCGCGCAGGCATTTGGCGTCCTGCCATTCGCAGAACGACACTTCGTCGAACTGGCGGAAGAAACGCTCCATGCGCTGCGCGTCCTTGGCCGTCGCGCGCCGCAGCACCACCGGTGTCGAGCACTCGACACCGTCTATTTGGGTGATCTGATTAGCGAACAATGTCGAAAGCGGTCCCGGGCCGCGAGAAGGAAATTGCCAGGATCTGCCGGTACGCCATGGCATGGGTATGGGTGTTGCGCGCCGGGGTCACGTAGTGGCGCATGTCGCGATCGAGGAAGTAAGTGGTGTCGAGAATTTCCTGGTAGGTGGTCGACGCCAGTTGATGCTCGTGGATGTCGTACAGACGACTCTCCGCACCCTCGACATTGTTGCGACCCCAGAAGTGCACGCCACTGAACGGGTAACCATCGCAGTGAATCCCTTCCGGAGTGATTTCCAGTTGTTTGCCGGGCTTGATCTCGATGCGGATCTGATGGATCTGGCACTGCCAGATCTCATCGTGCAGCTCTTCCGGCAACACGCTTTTGTACACTTCGAAGTCGGTGTCGATCAGGCTGCGCATCACCGGCGAGCTGATGACTTCGTCCGAGAAGTCCTGGAAGTGCCGCACCACGCCGCCCACATAGCTGTTGTTGGCCTTGGACTGCACGTACGCGCGATGTTCCAGTTGCTTCAGTTCGCGAGTCTTGGGGTTGTATTCAAAGTCGCTGTAACGACGGTAACGCATGCCGGCTTCGGCCTGACCGTAGTAACTGTCAGGCTCCATGTTTTCCCAACTTTTGGTCAGTCTGACGAAGTCGGCGAAATGACCGTAGAGATTGAAGTCAGCACCCTGCACATTGGCGTACTTGTCGCGCCGTAGCGATTCGCCCACTTCTCTGGTTAAAACGATCATTACCAAATTCTCCGCTGCATTGAGCGGCCTAATCTATTAGGTGGAGAATTTGCGTCCATGAGAAAGAATTTCAGGCATTTAAAGCCCTATTTGAAACGCAATTTGAAACGGCTTGAAAGTGCATTTCAAATGACAAAAACACGGGTTTTTATGCTGTTTTTTCAAAAAGCGTCAAAAAAAAACCCCGAACGAGTCGGGGTTTTTCTGTCGCGTTTCGCGGGTTCAACCGATCATCAGAAGATGTTGATCGGGTAGTCCACGAACACACGCAGTTCGTTGCCGCTGACGTTGTATTCGCTGGATTTCTGCGAAACACGCAGGATCGAGCTGCGCAGCTTGATGCTCAGGTCTTTGGCCGGGCCACTTTGCACGACGTACTTGAACTGGTTGAAGATCTCACGCTCGGTGCCGCCTTCGCTGGTGGACGTGGTGATGTTGTCGCCACGCACGTAAGCGAAGTTGTAGCTCAGACCCGGTACGCCGAATGCGCTGAAGTCCAGGCCGTAGCCCAACTGCCAGCTGCGCTCGTCTTCAGCGTTGAAGTCGGACCAGTAGGAGTTGGCCAGGTAGATGGTGTTGCCACCGTCACCCACGCGACCCTGACCTTTCTGGTAACCGCCATAGGCGTAACCCAGGTTGCTGTCGCCGGTGGAGCGCTGGTGCGCCACGGTGAACGAGTGCGGGCCGGTGGCGAAGGTCGCTGCCAGGCTCCAGATCTTGTTGTCGTCGCCGGTCACACCGTTTTCGCGGACGTAGGAGTTGTCCAGCTTGGTGCGGTAACCGTTGAAGTCCAGGGTCAGGGACTGATCCTTGTCGATCGGGAACACGTAGTTGGCGTTCACGTATTGCTTCTTCAGCACGTCTTCGACGTCGGATGCGTACAGCGCAGCCTTGAACTGTTCGGTGAACTGGTAGCTACCGCCCAACACGTTGATCGACTTCAGACCACCGCTGTCACGGCCTTCAGCGCTTTTACGCGATTCGGCGGTGAAACGACCGGCGTCCAGTTGCAGACCTTTGATCTCTCGGGAAGTGATCAAGGTACCGGTGTAGCTTTCCGGCAGCAGACGCGAGTTGTCGTAGTTCAGCACCGGCAGGGCCGGCATCTGGTCGCCGTAGGTCAGTACGGTGTTGGACAGACGGAATTTGACCGCTGCGCCGCCCTTGGACAGGTCGTCAGCCGCGTTGCCACTGTCACCCTGTTTGAAGAAGTCGATACCGCCAGCGCCGCTGCGGCCCTTGCCGCCGTCCAGACGCAGCGCGTACAGACCGAACGCGTCCACACCTACACCGACGGTGCCTTGGGTGAAACCGGACGAGAACGTACCGATAGCCGCTTGGCCCCACTCGGCTTTATCGTCGTTACCGTCTTTGTAGTCACGATTGATGTAGGCATTGCGCAGCAGCACTTTGAGGCTGCTGTCTTCAACAAAACCCTTGGACTCGGCCTGGTCGTTAGCCATGGCCGAAGTGGCACTCAACATCCCCAGTGCGATCAGACTGATTCGCTTGTTCAACATTTTGTTTTCCTTATTACGGGTTGAAACGCGCTGTGTCGAACGGCTGAAACGGCGCTTATTGCACTCTTTTATTCACCCCGAAACAAAAAGACCCGCTCAAGACAATGTCATGGCGGGCCTGCTCCTAATTTTGAGTCATGGCGGTTAGCCACAGGCGTTGGGCCGAATCGTAGCCGCGCCCTCAACAATGTGTCAATTTCAAGAATCGTCTTTAAATAGGCGAAAAACGTCTAAAAAAAGTAAATTTTGCGATGGCTTCGTGCACGGAATTGCTCGCAGTCAGGGTTTTTGATGCGGGATTACGCGCAACCATCGAGGCCACAGACCTGCAGGGTTTCAGTCCCTGGCGCGGGTGTAAACGACTCGCTCAGCCATTGAGCGAAGGCTTCGGACTTGCCCAGCCACGGCCCGATATCAACCAGTGTGAACTGACCGTCCTGTTCCAGTGCAAAAGTTGGAAAACCCTGCCCACCAACTTTTGCCAACAGGGCGCGGCTGTTCTTTATATGTTGTTCGGTGTCGACGGACTGCACGGTGTTCAAGAAAATATCGGCGTTGTAGCCCAACTCCACCGCACATTCCAACAGCACACTTTCGTCGGCGATTCGCCGCCCTTCGACATAGTGCGCAGTCTGCAAACGGCCAAGTAGTTCCAGGCCACGACCGTCGATTTTTTCCGCTGCCATCACAGCAGCAATCGGTGGTGCCGAATCAAACACCGCCGAGTGATCGCGCAACAAGCCTTCGAAGTAGGCGTCGCCGAATGGCTGACCGGTGTATTCGGCAATGCGTCGGTCGTGTGGCATCACGTAATTGCGCAGTTGCGGCGTAACGTTTTGGCGGTTGGCGCCGGTCATCATGCCGCCGGCGTGGGCGATCACCGGCAGCACTTGCTGCGCGGCCTGCACCAAGGGTTTGGCGCCATAGCACCAGCCGCACAGCGGGTCGTAGATGTAATGAAGCGTCATCGGAAAGCTCCGGTCTGAAGGTGGGAAAAATGATGTCGGCACATTAGTCCCTCGGTCGTTGCGGAAAAACGCCGGAATGGCTTTCAGTCTGTTTCGGCAATCGGTCAAATGCGCTCGTTATCCGTTCCGACACAAACATGAAATAAATTGACACAATCAAACCACGGAACCTTTCAGGAATAATTAACGGAAGTAAATGCAAAGCATTACCATTTGCGCGCTCGAATTCTTCCACCCTTTCGGATGCGCTTTTCAATGCCTGCCCCGTTCCGTCTCACGCCCGTCACGCTTGGGCTTTCTGCCTTTTTGTCTTCCGGTTTCGCCTACTCCGCGACCGAACTGCCCGCCACTTCGATCAGTGCCGAAACCCAGGCCGACGACCCGCGCGTGAAGGTCAGCAACACCGCCACGCGCACCTCAACCCCTGTACGTTACGTGCCCCAGGCGATCGACTCGGTCAAGACCGCCAACTTCGCCAGCTACGGCACCAATGACCTGGGCGACGCCTTGAGCGGCATGCCCAACGTCAGCAGCGGCGGCGACACGCGCTTCGACAGCCTGCGCATCCGCGGCTTCGACGCCAGCAACGACTTCTATCTGGACGGCATCCGCGACGACAGCCAGTACAAGCGCGACCTGCACAACATCGAACGCGTCGAAGTGCTCAAAGGCCCGGCCGCTGTGTTGTACGGCCGTGGCAGCCAGGGCGGGATCGTCAACCGCGTCAGCAAGGCACCCGAATTCGGTCGTCGCTCGACCATCGAGGCCCAGGGCGGCAGCGAAGATCTGCGCAGCCTGTACGCCGACCTCAGCACCGACCCGAGCGACAACATCAGCCTGCGCCTGAACATGGGCAACATGGACGAGAACAGCTTCCGCGACGGCGTCAGCGGCAATCGCCAACTGTTCGCACCGTCGATGAGCTGGCAGCTCACCCCAGATCTGAACTGGCTGGTGCAATACGAATACAGCCGCTACAACCGCACGCCGGATCGCGGCATTCCCGGCGTCAATGGACGTCCGGCAGATGTCGGCCGGGACACGACCTACGGCAACGATCACGATTTCATCGACGACAAGACGCAATCCCTGCGCTCGAAACTGGCTTATGAAATCAACGACAACTGGCAGCTGCGCCACACACTCGGTGTGTTCAAGCTCGACAGCGATTTCGACAACACCTACCTCACCGGCTACACCCCGGCGACCAGGAAAGTCACCCGCCAGCACTGGCAGCAGGACCTGACCACCCGCAACGTATTCAACAACGTTGAGCTGGAAGGCGGTTTCGAAACCTTCGGCCTGGAGCACCGCCTGCTGACCGGCCTCGAAACCGGCAGCCAGCGCCGCGACCCGACGCTGTACAACGCCGCCACCGGCCGTGGTACTCAACCGGTGCCATCGCTGGATCTGTACAACCCCAACCGCGACCTGCGCCACACCGGGCGCATGCAGGTGTCGAGCAGCAGCCACACCGAAGTCGAAAGCCGCGCGGTCTACGTTCAGGATCAACTGCGCCTGAATGATCAATGGCAATTGCTGGCCGGCCTGCGCTACGACACCTTCGATATCGAGTCGACCAACAAGCTGCGCAACATCTCCGAAGACCGTGACAGCCACAGCACCAGCCCGCGTTTCGGCGTGGTCTGGACGCCACTGCAGAACCACTCGTTCTACGCCTCGTGGACCAAGACGTTCTCGCCGGTCGGCGGTGGTCTGATCGGTATCACTCCGGGCGCGGCCGGCAATACCAACGACCTGAGCCCGGAACTGACCAAGCAAAAGGAAATTGGCGTGAAGAGCGACTGGCTCGACGATCGCCTGAGCACCACCCTCGCCGTCTATGAGCTGGAACTCTACAACCGTCGCACCACCGATCCGAACGATCCGACCCTGACCGTGCTCAGCGGTCTGCAACGCTCGCGCGGGATCGAGTTGACCGGTACCGGCAAGATCGTCGGCAACTGGTATGTGCGCGGCGGCGTCGGTGTGCAGGACGCGACCATCGAGAAGGACAACAACGGCCTGGAAGGCAAACGCGTGAACAACGTGGCCAAGCGCAACGGCAGCCTGTTCCTGACCTGGAAACCGGAAATGGGCTGGTACGCCGAAACCGGCCTGACCCTGGTCGGCCAGCGTTATGCCGACAACGCCAACACCACCGTGCTGCCGGGCTACGGTCGCTGGGACGCACTGGTCGGCTACCGCCACAAGGACTGGGACCTGCGTGGCGCCCTGAACAACATCACCGACCGCGAGTATTACTCGTCGGCCACCAGCGCATTCCAGATCCAGCCGGGCGCTCCGCGCAGCCTGGTGGTCACCGGCACCTACAGCTTCTGATATCGCGCCCATAAAAAAAGCGCTGCCATCCCGGCAGCGCTTTTTACAATCCTTGTTTGTTCTTCTTATCCTTCCATCACATCCCAAAGTGCTTCCAGTTCGGCCTCGCTGAACAGGCCAGCGGGGTAACGCTCGATCATCATCCGGCGCGGATCAGGTTCCCTGATCTGACGCGTTCCATTGGACTTCAACCAGTGCGCGACAATCTGGAGCGACTCACTATTTACGGCCATGGGATGCAACGTCCGCTCGCTGATTACGTTCACTTCGGCGTTCATTTCAGCGCTCTCTCCCCGTTCGTGAGCGGCTACGTTATCCAAGGTTTATGACAGAACTGTTGAAGTTCTCCCCCCTCCCTAGTGCGCCATGAGCGATACAAGAGCTATGCCAATGTCGTGAAATTGTCGACCGGCGGACATAAAGAAACCCGCAGTCCTGACGGGCTGCGGGTTTCTCTTCAAGCGTGGGCAACAAATGACTGCCCGGTCGATTTTCCAATCAACTCAAGCTGTTACATCCGCACTCACTCTTTGTGCGGCGCGGGTTGCTGTTGGGTAAGGCAGTGAATGTTGCCGCCCCCCAGTAACAGTTCGCGACCCGGCACCATTACCACTTCGTGTTGCGGGAACAGGTTCTGCAGGATCTCCCGGGCCGGAGCGTCCATCGGATCGTCGAAGCTCGGCGCGATGATGCCGCCGTTGACGATCAGGAAGTTCACGTAGGAACCGGCCAGACGCACGCTAGGGTTACGTTCCTGAGTACCGTCCACCGGATCCACGCCCGCGCACTCTTCTTCAGTGGCAAACAACGGCCCCGGAATCGGCATCTTGTGCACCGTGAACGGGCGGCCCTTGGCGTCGGTGCTGCTTTCCAGCACTTTCATCGCGGCCTGGCAGCGCGGGTAGTTCGGATCCTGCGGATCGTCGGTCCACGCCAGCAGCACTTCGCCCGGGCGCACGTAGCAGCAGAAGTTATCCACATGGCCGTCGGTTTCGTCGTTGAACAGGCCATCCGGCAGCCAGATGATCTTGTCCACCGACAGGTTTTCGCTGAGCACCGCTTCGATTTCTTCGCGGCCCAAGTGCGGGTTGCGATTGCGGTTGAGCAGGCATTCTTCGGTGGTGATCAGGGTGCCTTCGCCGTCGACGTGAATCGAGCCGCCTTCGAGCACGAAGCCTTCGGTGCGGTAGCGCGGGCTGCGCTCGATTTCGAGGATCTTGCCGCCGACCTGGGAATCACGGTTCCACGGCGAATACAGGCCGCCATCAAAACCGCCCCAGGCGTTGAAGTCCCAGTTCACGCCGCGCACTTCGCCGCTGTTGTTGATCACGAAAGTCGGGCCGCTGTCGCGAACCCAGGCGTCATCGCTGGACATCTCGACCACGCGGATATTCGGCACGTCGAGGCGAGCACGGGCGTTTTCGTACTGGCCGGCGGAGACCGCCACGGTGACCGGTTCGAAACGCGCGATGGCTTTGGCCACGGCGGCGTGAGCGGCCTGTGCCGGTTTGCCGCCCAGACGCCAGTTGTCCGGACGCTCGGGCCAGATCATCCAGGTCTGGGTTTGCGGTGCCCATTCGGCCGGCATGTAGAAGCCATCGGCGCGTGGTGTGCTTTTCAATTTGGTCATGTCGATCAGACTCCAGGGAACCGTCGAGGTTTTTCAACACGCCGTACAGGGTTGGACGACGGACTATGGCGACTTTATAAACGATAAATATCGGCTTTAGAAGCCATAAAGAAAAAACAATCTCAATTTAACCCGACAAATACCGATACAAATCGGTATTTGTCGGGTTCGCATCGCCTCAGAGCCCTTCTTCCAGCACCTTCGCCAGCATGTCGACAAAGAAATCCACGCTCTGACGCGAGGTGACCATCGGCGGCTTGATCTTCAGGACGTTCAGGTAATCGCCGGTTGGCTGCATGAAAATCCCCAGCTCCCGCAGGCGATCACACAACAGCGTGGTTTCCTCGGTCGCCGGTTCCAGGGTTTCCCGATTGCGGATCAGCTCGACCCCCAGATAGAACCCGGAACCGTGCACCGCGCCGACCAACGGATATTGATCGATCAACGCCTCAAGCCGGGCCTTGAAGTGAGCGCCTACCACTTGGGCGTTTTCCCAGAGTTTTTCTTCTTCCATGACATTGAGCACCGCCATGCCGATCTGGCAGCTCACGGGACTGCCGCCGGCGGACGAGAAGAAATAGCCCTCGGCTTCCAGCGCTTCGGCGATTTCCCGGCGGGTGATCACGGCACCCAGCGGCTGACCGTTGCCCATGCCTTTGGCCATGGTGATGATGTCCGGCACCACGCCTTGCTCTTCGAAGCCCCAGAAGAAGTGGCCCATGCGCCCGTAACCGACCTGCACCTCATCGGCAATGCACACGCCGCCCCGGGCGCGCACCAGTTCATAGACTTTTTTCAGGTAACCCGGCGGCAGCGAGATCCCGCCCGCGTTGCCGTAGACCGGCTCGCAGATGAACCCGGCCAGTTGGCGTTTCTGCTCATCAATCTTCGCCAGATGATGTTCGACGCTGCGCACGTAATCCGGCGCCGAATCCGGGCCGCGAAATTCGCCGCGATAGGTGTTTGGAGCGGTGACCGCATGCACCCAGTCCGGGCGACTGCTCAGGGCTTGCGGGTTATCGGCAATCGAGGTCGAGACCGCGTCCGCGCCGACCGTCCAGCCGTGATAGGCCTCCAGCACGCTGATCATGTCGCGGCCACCGCTGGCGGCCCACGCCAGGCGAATCGCCAGGTCATTGGCCTCGCTGCCGCTGTTGACCAGGAACACCCGATCCATGCCCTCCGGCGCCAGCTTCAGCAAGCGCTCGGAAAACTCGGCGACCGCCGCATAGTTAAATCGCGAGTTGGTGTTGAGCAGCGACCACTGCCGGCTCGCCACCGCCGCCATGCGCGGATGACCGTGGCCGAGCACCGCGACGTTGTTGAGCATGTCGAGATAGGAGCGGCCCTGCATGTCGATCAGGTGATTGCGCCAGCCGCGCTCTATGCGCGGCGGGTCGACGTAATAATGCTTCTGGGTGCGGGCGAAACTGGCGTCGCGGCGCGCCAGCAGGGTTGCCGCGTCCAGCTCGGGTTCGGCGTCGCAGGCCAGGCCCAGCAGCGCGGCCGGTGATGGGGAAAGTGCTTGCCAAGCAGCCGCGCGGGTTGGCGTGCAGAACAGCGGCGCTTCAAGCTGTGCGCCGCGAATCAATTGCACGATCAACGGACCGTCCACCGAACCCAGCACCTGGCCTTTGACCAGCGCTGCGCCGCCGTGCAACGAAGGTTTCACGCCCCACAAACGCAGGCTCATTTGCGGGCCGTCGAGTCGCAGCGCGCCGTCGGCCGACAGGTGAAGTACGCCAGCAAACGGCGCTTCCACCGTCGAACCCTGGGGCACGTGCAATTCGACGTGCAGCGGGAATGTCTCTGGCTCATCGGCGCTATCAGGCCGGGTGCGCGACAACCGGTATTGCCCGTATCGGCTGGCCGCCAGACCTTGTATGGCCGCTGCCTCACTCAACAGACGCTGATCGATGCCAGGCTGCTCCCAATTGCCCGCCTCGAAGTGCGCGCTCAACACCCCCAGATCGATCAACGCGAATTCGCGCCCGACCAGATCGGGCAACAACGGCGCAAAGCCTTCACTGTCGATGGCTGGCAATGTCTGGCCGACCACCGTGAGAATCGCCGCTTCCATCAATGCCAGCGGCACCGAAGTGGCGACCCGGAAGATCTCCCACTCGTGGGTCAGGTTGTCGCGGCTGTAGATATTGCCCGGATCGATGCTGACCTGTTGCTCGCCACTGAGCACCAGCACCGCCGCCCGCGCCACGATCAGCGGCCACAGCGCCAGCAGTTCTTCGTGTTGCAGCGGATTGACCGCGTGATAAGCCTGCACGGCCGGCAGAATCACGAACGGATCGCCGGCGGCGTGATGCAGCAGCGCGGCGCAGGTGACCGACAGATCGGTGATGCGCCAGGTGCGCACCAGATCGCCGAAATCGATAACGCCCTGCAATTGCCAGTGCCGCCGGACGTCACGCTGCCAGACCACGTTGTCATCGGTGATGTCCATGTGGATCGCCTGCACCGGCAGCTTTTCCAGCAGCGGCTGCAAACGAAGCCTGGCCTGTTCGGCAGCCTCGGCGATCAGCGCACGCTGGCGCTCGTCTTCGATCACCGGCAGCAGGTGCTCGATCAGTGCGCTGGCGTGGCGCGCGTCCCACTGCAATGTGCGCTCGAGCCCCGGATGGTCGAACCCGGCCAGGGCCAGATCCATTTCGCCGCAGAGCCGGCCGAACCCGGCAACAACCTCATGGCCAAGATGATCGAGAGCCGTCAGTGGCTGGCCCTCAATGTAATCGAGCAGTCGCACATGCACCGATTCTCCACCGACGTCCAGGGTCAGCAGGTCTTGGCCGTCATTGGCCGGGATGACCCGGGGAACGTGGACATCGCAGTGTTCAGCCAGATATTTCAGGCCAGCATGCTGGGCTTGCAGTTCGACCAGCGAATAGTCGCCCCGACAGATCTTCAGCACGAACCGCCCACGCTCGCTGTCCACGCGATAGTTGAGGTCCTGTTGGCTGCCCAGGGCCTGCAACGTGCCGTTCAAGCCGTAATGCTGCGCCAGCAGATGCCGGGCCTGCTCCAGCGAAACCTGAGGGCTGGGCAAACTGGCGCGATGAATCAACGTGGCGAACGACATGGAACGACCCCTGAAATTTTATTAGGCGCCTATATCGCCATTGCTACGGGCGATAAGCAACCCCCGACCATCCGTCCCCCGACGCCCTGCGAGGCAGGTGGATTTGCATGCCCCCCTCGCACCCTCCCGCACTTTGCGCAAGAATGTCGGCCATTCAAACCTGCCACTGGAATATCCCCATGAATGTAATCCCCACTGACCTGCCTGGTGTCCTGATCATCGAACCCAAGGTGTTTGGTGATGAGCGCGGGTTCTTTTACGAAAGCTTCAATGCCAAGGCGTTTCAGGACGCGACCGGCCTCGACACGCAGTTTGTGCAGGACAACCATTCGCGCTCGCAGAAAGGCGTTCTGCGTGGGCTGCATTACCAGTTGGAAAACACCCAGGGCAAACTGGTCCGCGTCACCGTCGGCGAAGTCCTCGATGTCGCCGTGGATATCCGTCGCAGCTCGCCGCATTTCGGCAAGTGGGTGGCCGTACGCCTGTCCGCCGACAACCATCGCCAACTGTGGGTACCGGAAGGTTTCGCCCACGGTTTCGTGGTGCTGAGCGAGTTCGCCGAATTCCTCTACAAGACTACTGACTACTACACCCCGTCGGCCGAGCGCAGCATTCGCTGGGATGACCCGGATCTGGCTATCGACTGGCAGCTGGACGAAGCGCCAAAACTGTCGGCCAAGGATCAGGCAGCCGCCTTCTTCAAGGACGCCGACGTCTTTTCCTGAAGTCCTGTGTGAATTTTCAGCGCTGCTGCACACCCGACCACGGGTGCGCAGACTGCGCCGGCAAGCCTAGGCATAATGCGCCTGTACCCACAGGCGCTCGATGCTCATGACTCCGACCCTTCCCCGCCGCCCCCGCTGGCGCAGTCTTGCCCTGCTGGCTCTGTGCCTGGCACCGCTGCTATGGCCGCTGGAACATCTGGCCGAGCGCTATTACCGCAGCGAACTGGCCGGCCAGAACCGCCAGACCCTCGACCTCTACGTCGCCAACCTGCTGGGCACGCTGCATCGCTATGAAGTGCTGCCGCAAATCCTCGGCGACCTGCCGGCCCTGCGCGCGGTGCTCGGGGCGCCGGATGACGGCGTGACCCAGGGCAACGCCAACCGCCTGTTGAAGAACATCGCGGCGCAGACCGGCGCCGAAGTCATGTACCTGATGGACACCAGCGGCCAGACGCTCGCGGCATCGAACTGGGACAAGCACGACAGTTTCGTCGGGCGCAATTTCTCTTTCCGGCCGTACTTCAGCGAGGCCATGGCCGGCCGCCTCGGGCGCTTCTTCGGTCTGGGCACCACCTCCGCCAAGCGCGGCTACTTCTTCGCCGCTGCCGTGCGCAATGGCGAGAAAATCATCGGGGTGCTGGTGATCAAGGTTGACCTCGACCACACCGAAAGCCTGTGGGGCAAAACCCCGGAACAACTGCTGGTGACCGACCACAACGGTGTCGTCATCCTCACCTCGCGCCCGGAATGGCGCTTTCGCGCGACCCGCACTCTGAGTGATGCCGAGCGTGCGGCGATCACCGCAATCCAGCCCTACCCGACCCGCGAGCCACGCCCGCTGAATCTGAGCCCGACCGCGTGGCTGCCGCAGACCCAGGACATCGCGGAAACCGGCTGGAGCGTCAGCATTCTGGCCCCGCGCACGTTGATCGACCGACCGGTGCGCACGGTGGTGGCGATCGGCGGCGCCACCTTGCTGGTGGTGATGCTATTGCTGGGCCTGATGATGCAGCGTCGTCGTCATTATCTGGAACGGATCGCATTCGAAGCCAAGGCCCGACGGGAGCTTGAGGGGCGGGTCGCCGAACGCACCAGCGATCTCGAAGGCCTCAACCGCCGCCTGAAACAGGAAGTGCTTGAACGCGAACAGGCCCAGCAGGAACTGGTGCGCGCCCAGGACGATCTGGTGCAGGCCGGCAAACTGTCGGCGCTGGGGACAATGTCGGCGAGCATCAGCCACGAACTTAACCAGCCGCTGGCGGCGATCCGCAGCTACGCCGAGAACGCCGAAGTGCTGCTCGACCACGAACGCACCGAAGATGCCCGCGGTAACCTCAAGCTGATCAGCGAGCTGACCGGGCGCATGGCCTCGATCATCGCCCACCTGCGCGCCTTCGCCCGCCGCGACCGCCACGCCCCGGAAAGCGTCGCCCTGCAACCGGCGCTGGACGACGCGCTCGCCTTGCTGGCCAAACGTCGCCGCAGCATGGATGTCGAGCTGATCCGTGACCTGCCCGCCGCCACCCTGTGGGTCGAGGCCGGGGAAACCCGTCTGCGTCAGGTGTTGGGTAACCTGCTGGCCAACGCCCTCGACGCCCTGACCGAGAAAGGCCCGCCGCGAAAATTGTGGCTGAGTGCCGAATCCACCGACGAAGGCGTCAACCTGTACATTCGCGACAATGGCCCGGGTTTCTGCATGGAAGCCCTGGGCCGCGCCAGCGAACCGTTTTACACGACCAAGACCCGCACTCAGGGTCTCGGTCTGGGGTTGGCCATTTGCGAAACCCTGATGCGCGCCTTCGGTGGTGAACTGTCGTTCGCCAACCACAAGCAAGGTGGCGCCTTGATCACCCTGCGGCTGCGCGCCGGCGCGCCCGGGGTCAGCCTGCAACCGTCCGAGGATCGAAGCGCATGACCATCGACAACCGCATTCAGGTGGTGCTGATCGACGACGACCCGCACCTGCGGCAGGCTCTCGGCCAGACCCTGGATCTGGCCGGCCTGAAAATTCTTCCACTGTCCGAAGCCAAGGGCCTGGCCGCGCAACTCGAGCGCGACTGGCCGGGCGTGGTGGTCAGCGACATCCGCATGCCCGGCATGGATGGCCTGGAACTGCTGAGCGAACTGCACGCCCAGGATCCGGAACTGCCGGTGCTGCTGATCACCGGCCACGGCGACGTGCCACTGGCCGTGCAGGCCATGCGCGCCGGTGCTTATGACTTTCTGGAAAAACCCTTCGCCAGCGACGCCCTGCTCGACAGCGTGCGCCGCGCCCTGGCTCTGCGCCGTCTGGTGCTGGACAACCGCAGCCTGCGCATGGCCCTGAGTGATCGCAACGAACTGAGCGCGCGGTTGGTCGGCCAGTCCGCGCCGATGTCACGCCTGCGCGAGCAGATCGGCGCACTGGCGGCGACCAAAGCCGACGTGCTGATCCTCGGCGAAACCGGCGCCGGCAAGGAAGTCGTCGCCCGCGCCCTGCACGATCTGTCGAGCCGGCGTAACGGCCCGTTCGTGGCGATCAACGCCGGAGCGCTGGCCGAGTCGGTGGTCGAAAGCGAACTGTTCGGCCATGAGCCCGGCGCTTTCACCGGCGCGCAAAAGCGCCGGATCGGCAAGTTTGAATTCGCCAATGGCGGCACGCTGTTCCTCGACGAAATCGAAAGCATGAGCATGGATGTGCAGGTCAAACTGCTGCGCATGCTGCAGGAGCGCGTGGTCGAACGCCTGGGCGGCAATCAGTTGATCCCGCTGGACATCCGCGTCATTGCCGCCACCAAGGAAGACCTGCGTCAGGCCGCCGATCAGGGACGTTTCCGGGCGGACTTGTATTACCGCCTCAACGTGGCGCCGCTGCGCATTCCGCCACTGCGTGAACGGGGCGAAGACGCGTTGATGCTGTTCCAGCATTACGCCGATGAAGCCAGCGCGCGCCATGGTCTGCCACCGCATGAACTGCAACCGGCGCAACGGGCGTTGCTGCTGCGGCATTCATGGCCGGGCAACGTGCGGGAATTGCAGAACGCGGCGGAGCGCTTTGCCCTCGGCCTGGAACTGGCACTGGACAACACGCAGCCCGATGGCAGCCCCGGCACCACCGTCGAAATCACCGCAGGTGGGCTCAGCGAGCAAGTGGAAAACTTCGAGAAATCCCTGATCGCCGCCGAACTGGCCCGCTCTCACGGTTCCGTGCGCAGTCTCGCCGAAGCCCTGGGCATTCCGCGCAAGACCCTGCACGACAAACTGCGCAAGCACGGGCTGAATTTCGCTGGCAGCGGCGGCCATTCCGACGAATCCGAATGAAGCACGCTCAATTCACTTTTCTGCCGCAAGAGGTCCGGGCATGAAGCACGACAGTCGTTATCTGGAATCCGTTCTTCACCATGACATCCCGCTGACCCGGGACATGGGACTCAAAGTGCTCGACTGGCAGGAACAGCAACTACGCCTGCACCTGCCGCTGGACGCCAACGTCAATCACAAGAGCACCATGTTCGGCGGCAGCCTGTATTGCGGCGCGGTGCTGGCGGGTTGGGGCTGGCTGCATTTGCGTTTGAAAGAAGAAGGCATCGAAGACGGACACATCGTGATTCAGGAAGGGCAGATAAGTTATCCACTGCCGGTCACCGGCGATGCCATTGCGATCTGCCCGTCACCGAGCGCTGCGGTGTGGAAGAAATTTCTGACGATGTATCAGCGCTACGGACGGGCGCGACTGACCCTGCACACGCGGGTCGTCAATACGGGAAGCGATGAAGATGCGGTGACGTTCAGCGGGCAGTACGTCCTGCACCGCTGAAGACTGATGGAGCTTACGAGCGGGCGAGTTCGAGCAGCTTCGCCCGCCACGCGGCTTTCGCCGGCAACGCCAGGAAGAAACCGTTCAACAACGACTCTCGTGGTGGATAACAGAACGCTTCGCCACTCAGGTCCAGCACCTCGCCACCCGCCCCTTCCAGAACGCCCTGCGCCGCTGCCGTGTCCCACTGCGAAGTCGGCGCCAGACGCGGGTAGCAATCGGCAGCACCTTCGGCCAGCAGACAGAACTTCAGCGAACTGCCGATGTTGGCCAGCTGCAACTCGCCAAGGCTGGCACTCAACCCGGCCAGCAAGCGTTCCTGCTCCGGGCTCGAATGACGACGGCTGGCGACCACGGTAAACGCTTCGCCAGGTCCCGGCACGTCACGAACCTGAATCGCCACCGGCGTACCGCCCGTATCGCCGCGCCAGGCACCAAGCCCGGCTCCGCCGACGTAGAAGCGACCGTTGGTCGGCATCGTCACCACACCGAACACCACCCGGCCGTTCTCGATCAGCGCGATGTTGACGGTGAATTCTTCGCTCCCGCTGATGAACTCCTTGGTGCCATCCAGCGGATCCACCAGCCACCAGCGCTGCCAGCTCGCGCGCACGCTTTGCGGGATGTTGGCGTCCTCTTCGGACAGCACCGGAATGCTCGGATCCAGCGCTGTCAGGCCGGCCACGATCACGTGATGCGCGGCCATGTCCGCCGCCGTCACCGGCGAATCATCGGACTTGGCGGTGACGGCTACGTCGGCGCGCCAGAACGGCAGGATCGCCTCACCGGCCCGTAATGCCAGCTCGACCACCGGCGCCATCAACGGATGGGGAAAACTCATCGGCATCTCACTCATGACTGGAAAAATCCGCGCTGGGTCAGCAGGTCGCGGGTCAGGTACAACGCCGCCAGGGCGCGTCCCTCACTGAAATTCGGATTTTGCGCCAGCGTCGACAGCTCCCGCAGGTTGACCTTGTCCACACGCATCGGCTCGGGCTCATCGCCTTCGAGGCGTTCTTCGTACAAATCGGTGGCCAGCACCACCTGTATCTTCTGGCTCATGTAACCGGGGGACAACGACAGCTCGGTCAGATGCTCCAGTTGTCGCGCGCCATAACCGGCTTCTTCCTTGAGCTCGCGTTCGGCGGCAGCCAGCACATCTTCGCCGGGTTCGATCAGGCCTTTGGGCAACGACAGTTCATATTCGTCGGTGCCACCGCAGTATTCCTCGACCAGCACCGCGTGCTCGGCATCGAGCATCGCCACGATCATGACCGCGCCATAGCCGGCGCCCTTGCCGACCAGCCGCTCGTAGGTGCGTTCCACGCCGTTGGAGAAACGCAGCTTCAGCTCTTCGACGCAGAACAGCCGGCTGGTGGCGACGATCTCGCGGGCGAGTACGGTGGGTTTCTGGCGCATGCAAAGCTCCTTGGCGTGAACGCGCTACTATAACGCGGCTTTTCCGATTGTTTGCGTCGGATATCTTTCTACCGTTCGAGACGTTGCCATGCCTTCATTACCGTGGTCCGACATCGATACCGTTCTGCTCGACATGGACGGCACGTTGCTGGACCTGCACTTCGACAACCACTTCTGGCTGGAACACCTGCCGCAACGCTACGCCGAACTGCATGGCGTGAGCCGGGCCATGGCGGAAATGGAATTGCAGCCGCTGTTCGAGCGCCATGCCGGTCAATTGCAGTGGTACTGCCTGGACTTCTGGAGCGCGGAACTGAAGCTGTCGGTGCGTGAGCTGAAACTGGAAACCGCCCACCTGATCGCCCTGCGTCCGGATGCCGACACCTTTCTGGAGGCGATCAAGCGAGCCGGCAAACGCGTGGTGATGATCACCAACGCGCACCGCGATTCACTGTCGCTGAAACTGGAACGAATCGAACTGGCACCGTACTTCGAACGGCTGATCAGTTCCCACGATTACGGTTTCCCCAAGGAAAACCCGCAATTCTGGGACGCCTTGCAGGCCGACATCGGTTTTGACCCGGCACGCAGCCTGTTCATCGACGACACCTTGCCGATCCTGCGCAGTGCGCGGAATTTCGGCGTGGCGCATCTGTTGGCCGTGAAGGAGCCGGACAGCCGTAAAGGGCCGAAGGACACCGGGGAGTTTGCGGCGGTCGAGGATTATCGGGATTTGATTGCGGGCCTGTAGACCGCATCGTCCCCATCGCGAGCAGGCTCGCCCCCACCATAGAAATGCATTCCAAAGTGGGAGCGAGCCTGCTCGCGATGGCGGTATCTGCGGTTACTCGGGAATACGCAGCGTCTGCCCCGGATAAATCTTGTCCGGATGTGACAGCAGCGGCTTGTTGGCCTCGAAAATCTTGTTGTACTGGTTGGCGTTGCCGTACACCGCCAGGGAAATCGCGCTGAGGGTGTCGCCTTTCTTCACGACCACAAAACGCGCCGCCGCCACAACCGGCCCGGTCACGGTGATCTGGTCATCGACGCTGCCGACACCGGCAATGTTGCCCACTGCCAGAAGAATCTTCTCTTTCTCTTCCTGGCTCGCCACTTCACCGGTGACCGTTACCTTGTCACCGTCCACGGTCGCCTGGACATTCGGGTTACCCAACCCGACCTTGCTGATGTGTTCCTTCAACTGGTCGCTGGCATTGGCGTTGCCGGGGGTCAGCAGGTCGAGCAACTTCTCACCGGCCTCTTTCACAAAGCTCAAAAGACTCATAGCGCACACTCCTTGATTTAAGTTCCAGACGCCCAAGCCTAGACCACCCCAGACAAACCCGGTTCCGGCCCGACCAATGACCCTGCCCCCGCGCAAGCGGTAGAATCGCCCACCCTTGCCAGCGCCCCGGAGCGAAGATGGACATCAAGCAGCTGAAATTCCTCATCGCCCTCGACGAAACCCGCCATTTCGGCCAGGCCGCCGCCCGCTGCCACATCACCCAGCCGACCTTGTCGATGCGCCTGCGCAGCCTCGAAGAAGAACTAGACCTGCCGCTGGTCAACCGTGGCCAGCGCTTCGAAGGGTTCACCGCGCCGGGCGAACGGGTACTGGCCTGGGCGCGCACGGTGCTGGCGGCTTATGACGGCTTGCAGGCGGAAGCGGCGGCCTGTCGCGGCAATCTGATCGGCACCCTGCGGCTGGGCGTGGTGCCGTTGTCGAGTTTCGATGCGCTGCCTTTGCTGCAACGCCTGCACGCGCAACACCCGAACCTGCGCTTCGAACTGTCCTCGCTGAGCTCCGAACAGGTTCTGGAGCAACTGGCGAACAACCGCATCGACATTGGCGTGTCTTACCTGGATCGCCTCGACGGCGAGCGTTTCGAATCCCTGGCGTTCAGTGAAACGCAGATGGGGCTGCTCTACGACCAGCGGTTCTTCAGCTTTGGCGAAGCACCGCTGAGCTGGGAATCACTGATCGAACTGCCCCTGGGCATGCTCACCAGCGGCATGCACTTTCGCCAGTCCATCGACCATAACTTCCACAGTCGTGGCCTGACGCCGCAACCCTTGCTGCAAACCGACGCCGTCCACCAATTGTTGCAAGCTGTGCACGGCGGGCTGTGCTGCGCGGTGATGCCGCTGGACGGCGGTCTGGAAAACCTCACGGATAACCTGCGCCTGCAACCCATCGAAAACGCCCAGACCCTTGCCCGACTAGGGCTGATCATGCGTCGCGGCGCCCCACGATCGGCGTTGGCCGAGGCCTGTTTCGCGCTTTATCAGAAATCACCAGCGGAGGCTTGATCGACGGCATCTATCGAAGGATCGACACTAGCGATTAGACGCGACAACTTGCCGCGCCTAGTCTTAACGTTGATCAATCCGTCGGTGATGCCATGAACGCCAAGCGCCCGGCCTGCGCGGCGCCTGCTCTCGAAACGCCCGCGCCTGCCGCCAGTCAGACCTACAGCTACAGCGATCTCCCCCTCGCGGAATCGGCCAGCACCGCGCTGGCCGAAGAAGTCGCGTTGGCGATTGCCTACAACGGCATCAGTCAGGCCGTGATGCTGGTGACGCCGACCGACCTTGAAGACTTCATCGTCGGCTTCAGCCTCGGCAGCGGCATCATCGAAGACGCCTCGGACATCTACGACCTGCAATTGAGCGGTTCGGGCTCGGCGCAATACGCGCAAGTCACCATTGCCAACCGCGCCTTCTGGAACCTCAAGCAGCAGCGGCGGCAACTGGCCGGCACCAGCGGTTGCGGGTTGTGCGGCGTGGAAGCGGTAGAGCAGGCGCTGCCTGACCTCAAGGTTTTGCCCGGCGCTCCCTTGCCGCCCATCGAATGGCTCGACGGTCTGCGCCAGCGCATCGGCGCGTTCCAGCCGCTGGGCCAGCATTGCGGCGCGGTGCACGCAGCGGTGTTCATGAACGCCAGCGGTGAATTACTGCTGGGCCGCGAAGACATCGGCCGGCACAACGCCCTCGACAAGCTGATCGGCGGCCTGATCCGGCAAAAGATATCCACAGCCGGCGGGCTGGCGATTGTTACCAGCCGTTGCAGCCTCGAATTGATACAGAAAGTTTTGCGGGCCGGGATTCAGACCCTGGTCAGCCTGTCCGCGCCCACCGGCCTCGCCGTGCAATGGGCCCGACGCCACAACCTCAATCTCATCCACCTGCCGCAAAAGAACGCGCCGCGGGTGTATAGCCCAGAAATGGAGAAACACTCGTGAGCCAACACCATCAAGCCGACCAGAAACCCGTCCCGCGCTACAAGCCTTACAAGGGCGCAGCCGGCGGCTGGGGCGCACTGATCAGCGTGGCCCAGGCCTGGCTGACCAGCGACAACGCCCTGAAAAACCTGCGCATGATGCTCAAGACCAACCAGAACGGCGGCTTCGACTGCCCGGGCTGCGCCTGGGGCGACTCGCCGGAAAGCGGCATGGTCAAGTTCTGCGAGAACGGCGCCAAGGCGGTGAACTGGGAAGCGACCAAGCGTCGAGTCGATGGCAAATTTTTCGCCAAGCACAGCGTCACCGCGTTGCTGGAACAGAGCGATTACTGGCTCGAGTATCAGGGCCGTCTGACCGAGCCGGTCGTGTATGACGCCGAAACCGATCGCTACAAGCCGATCAGCTGGGACGATGCCTACGCGCTGATCGGCAAACACCTGCAAGCGCTGTCGAGTCCGGATCAGGCCGAGTTCTACACCTCGGGCCGCGCCAGCAACGAAGCGGCGTATCTGTATCAACTGTTCGTGCGCGCCTTCGGCACCAACAACTTCCCCGACTGCTCGAACATGTGCCACGAGGCCAGCGGCGTGGCGCTGGCGCAGAGTGTCGGCGTCGGCAAAGGCACCGTGACCTTCGACGATTTCGAACACGCCGACGCGATTTTCGTCTGGGGCCAGAACCCGGGCACCAACCACCCGCGCATGCTCGAACCCCTGCGTGAAGCGGTGAAACGCGGCGCTCAGGTGGTGTGCATCAACCCGCTGAAAGAGCGGGGTCTGGAACGTTTCCAGCATCCACAGCACCCGATCGAAATGCTCACCAACGGCGACAAGCCGACCAACACCGCGTATTTCCGCCCGGCGCTGGGCGGCGACATGGCGGTGCTGCGCGGCATGGCCAAGTTCCTGCTGCAATGGGAACGCGAGGCGCAGAAGGCCGGCGCACCGGCGGTGTTCGATCACGACTTCCTCAATGAACACAGCGTCAACGTGCTCGAGTATCTGGGCGTCGTCGATGACACGCCGTGGGAACAGATCGTCGCGCAGTCCGGCCTGACCCTGGTGGAAATCGAGCAAGCGGCGCGCATGTACGCCAAAGGCAAGAACGTGATCATGTGCTGGGCGATGGGCATCACCCAGCATCGTCATTCGGTGCCGACCATCCAGGAAATCGCCAACCTGATGCTGCTGCGCGGCAACATCGGCAAGCCCGGCGCCGGTCTGTGCCCGGTGCGTGGCCACAGTAACGTGCAGGGCGACCGCACTATGGGCATCAACGAGCGTCCGCCGGTGGCATTCCTCGATTCCCTGGAGCGTCGCTTCCAGTTCAAGGTGCCGCGTCACAACGGGCACAACGTGGTCGAAGCGATTCACGCGATGGCCGAAGGTCGCGCCAAGGTGTTCATCGGGCTGGGCGGCAACTTCGCCCAAGCCACACCGGACAGCCCGCGTACCTTCCAGGCCCTGAGCAACTGCGACCTGACCGTGCAGATCAGCACCAAACTCAACCGCAGCCACCTGGCTCACGGCAAGGATGCGTTGATCCTGCCGTGCCTGGGCCGTACCGACATCGACATCCAGACCGAAGGCCCGCAGGCCGTCACCGTGGAAGACTCGTTCAGCATGGTGCACGCGTCCAACGGTCAGTTGCAGCCACTGTCGAACCAGATGCGCTCGGAGCCGTCGATCATTGCCGGCATCGCCGCCGCGACCCTGGGCAGCAAACCGGTGGACTGGAACTGGCTGGTGGCCGACTACCGGCGCATCCGCGAGCTGATCGCCGACACCATTCCGGGCTTCAAGGATTTCAACGAGAAGGTCAAGAACCCGGGCGGTTTCTACCTCGGCAACAGCGCCGGCGCGCGCAAATGGAATACCACTTCCGGCCGGGCCAACTTCAAGCCGAACATGCTGCCCAAGGACCTGATCCACGAGCGCACTCGCGCTACCGGCCAACTGCCGGACCTGATCCTGCAATCGATGCGTTCCCACGATCAGTACAACACCACGATTTATGGTCTCGACGATCGTTATCGCGGCGTGAAGGGGCAACGTGATGTGCTGTTCGCCAACGAGGCAGACATCATTCGCCTGGGCTTCAAGCCCGGGCAAAAGGCTGACATCGTGTCGCTGTGGGACGATGGCCGCGAGCGTCGGGTGAAGGGCTTCACGTTGCTGGCGTTCGATATTCCGGCGGGGCAGGCGGCGGCTTATTACCCTGAGGTGAACCCGTTGGTGCCGCTGGAAAGCACCGGCGATGGCAGCCATACGCCGACATCGAAGTTCATTGCCATTCGCCTGGAAGCGGCGAGTGAGACTGGACTGATCATGGCCAAGTCGGCCTGATCCTGATCGCTTCCACGCTCTGCGTGGGAGCGCAGACACTTTTCAAACTCTGTCTAGTCCTGAAATAGGTTTACACCTGTTTCACCCTAACGCCCGATGCACCGCATCGGGCGTTTTGTATTTTAAGGACAGGTGCGGGCGCTCCTGGTTGTAGATCAAGATCGCCTCCCGCACCATTTGCTCCGCTTGCGCCAAGTCTGTCGGCCGGTGGAGCAAGAGCTCTGTCTTCAAGATGCCATTGACCCGCTCTGCCAAGGCGTTTTGGTAGCAGTCGTAGCCATCAGTCATTGAGCACGTAATGCCATGTTTGACATGGAGCTTTTGATATAGCGCCGAGCAGTACTGCACACCTCGATCCGAGTGATGAACCAGTTTCTGGCGTGTTCGACGCGTCTTCAAGGCCATACGCAAGGCTTGAGCCACTGAGTCGGCATGCAAGCTGCCATGCACGTGATAGCCGACGATCTTTCTTGAGAAGGCATCCGTCACCAGACTCAAATAGACCGGATCATCACGTTTGGTGGACAGATAAGTGATATCGGCCACCCAAACCTGTTCCGGACCGGTAGCGACAACTTGCGACGGGCCTGGTTTGAGCAGATTGGGATGGCAGCGGAAGTGATGATGACTGTCGGTCGTTTTGTGATAAGCCCGCTTCCTGCGGACCAGTTGGCGGTAATCACGCAAGACCGCCAATAACCGATCGCGGCCGACATGCAGCTCCTGTTTCTCACGCTCCGCGTGCATCAACGAGTGCAATTTGCGGGCGCCAATGCAGGGTTGGCGTACTCGGATTGTCTGCACAAACTGGATGAGTTTCTGATCTTGCTCGATGCGAGCCCGATAGACGCGATTACGTTTGTAAAAGGCTTGGCGACTGATCCCCATAAACTGGCAAGCCCTGCTGACACTCAGGGTTTGGGTTTGCGCAACGACTTGCCGGGCCGCTTTTTTACGACAGAGACGCCGTAGTCGTTCTTCAGTACATCCACCACGTCTTCAAAAAACTTGGCTTTCTGATTCGCCAGCGCCAACTGCTCCTCAAGTTCTTTGATTCTCTGCTCGGGTGTTAAGGGCAAAGTGGGCTCGTCCATCGGTCGGTTCCTTTGGGAACGAATGGAGGCGCCTTGGCTCCAGTCTTGCCGACCATGCTTGCGTAACCAAACCAACACCGTCGACCGACCCTGAATTCCGTAGCGCCGTTGAGCCTCTTTATAACTCAACTCGCCTTTTTCGACTTGGTCGACAACCGACAATTTAAAAGTCAGCGTGTAATCGCGTTGACTGCGTTTTGCGCCCGAATCCATTGCACCCTCCTGATAAGAAGCCAGAAGGTGTAAACCTTATTCAGGACGAGACACTCCCACAAAAAAGGCCGCTTTGTGATCAAAGCGGCCTGTCCGAAGTAGCTAAAGACCGGCGAAAAACCGTTAAGTTCCGCCCAAAAATCAGCAACTTGCAGAATTGTATACAGGTCGTGCTATTCGTCGGATTTCGATTGTCACGCCCATTGCAGAGCCTCAGGATCGCGCCGTCATCCCTTTGAGGCTCCTCTATGAAGTTCTCCTCGATTCTCTTGTTGTCCCTTGGCCTGGTCAGTGGCTTCGCTTCTGCCGGAGGCACCACCGAAGCAGGTGTGGGCGGCGCATTGGGCGGGGTTCTTGGCTCGGTCGTCGGTCAATCGTTAGGCGGCAGTACAGGTTCAACCATTGGCGCAGCCCTGGGCGGCGCGGGTGGTAGTGCGGTCGGCGCCGACAAGCGCAGCCGTGGCGAAGCGGCCATCGGTGGTGCGCTGGGCGCAGCCGGCGGCAACGTGGTCGGCCGCAGCATGGGCGGCACCACCGGCAGCCTGATCGGCGCAGCAGCCGGCGGCGGCGCGGGTGGCGCGCTGGGCAACTACATGGGCAACAAGAGCGATGACGACGATCGTCATTACGACCGTGGTCGTGACCGTCGCTACTACCGTGACGACCACCGTGGTCGCGGTCATGCCTACGGCCATCGCAAGCATCACAAGTACTATCGCCACCGCTGAGGCGAAGGCTTGAAGAAAAATCGCAGCTCCCCCGGGCTGCGATTTTTTTTGCCTGTCACACCGTCAGGCGTTCCAGCGCATCGCGCAATGGGGCCGGAATCGACACCGGCTGATTGGATGCCCGGTCGACGAATACATGCACGAAACGTCCGGCGGCACAGGCTTCCTGTTCTCCCTCCTTGAACACCGCCAGTTCGTATTGCACCGAACTGTTGCCCAGCTTGCCGACCCGCAGACCAATCTCGATTCGATCCGGAAAAGCGATCGACGCGAAATAGTCGCAGGACGAACTCACCACAAACCCCACCACCTCGCCGTCATGGATATCCAGCCCTCCGACCTGGATCAGGTACGTGTTCACCGCCGTGTCGAAGAAGCTGTAATAGGTGACGTTGTTGACGTGGCCGTAGGCGTCGTTGTCATGCCAGCGCGTGGTGATCGGCTGGAAGTGCGGGTAATCGCTGCGTTGCGGCATCGGGTTGGACATCAGTGTCGATTCCTGGAGTGATCTGCCCAGTCTAAAGGTAAAAACCCTTGCCTCGCGCCGCCAGCTCGCCGATCAATGGCGCCGGCCGCCAGTGGTCGCCCTGCCGGGTTTCCAGCGCCAGCAATCGCTTGTGAATGTCGGCCAGCCCCTGATCATCCGCCCAGGCCATCGGTCCGCCCCGCTCCGCCGGGAAGCCATAGCCATTCAGGTAGACCTGATCGATGTCATGCGCCGACTCGGCAATCCCTTCCTGCAGGATCTTCGCGCCTTCATTGACCAACGCCAGCAAGCACCGCTCAAGGATCTCCTCCGAGCCGATATCCCGCCGATGAAATCCCAACCCTTCGCTGACGCTCAACACCAGCGCATCGACCTCGGGATCATGCTCGGCCTGACGGCTGCCCGGCTCGTAATGGTAATAGCCATTACCGGACTTCTGACCGAAGCGACCCTGTTCGCACAAGCGGTTATCCACCTGAACCTCGGGCGCGTCCTGCCCCTTGCCGGCCAGCTCGCGGGCACGCCACTCGAGATCGATGCCGACCACGTCGTACATGCGAAACGGCCCCATGGCGAAACCGAAGCTCTGCAATGCCGCATCGACCTGGTGCGGGTACGCCCCTTCGAGCAACATCTTGCGTGCTTCAAGCACATACGGATGCAGCATACGGTTGCCGATAAAACCGTGGCAGTTGCCCGACACCACACTGACCTTGCCCATGCGTTTGCCCAGCTCAAGCGCCGCTTCAAGCACTGCCGGTGAGGTCTGCGCGCCACGGACGATTTCCAGCAATTTCATGATGTGCGCCGGGCTGAAGAAATGCAGGCCCAGCACTTGAGTCGGGCGTCGTGTCGCGGCGGCAATGGCGTCGATGTCCAGCGCCGAGGTATTGCTCGCCAGCAGCGCCTCGGGCTTCAGCACGCCATCGAGCTCGCGGAAGATCTTCTGCTTGAGTTCGAGGTTTTCGTACACCGCTTCGATCACCAGGTCGACGTTGCGAATCGCCACATAGTCTGGCGCCGCACTGATACGGGCAATCCGCGCATCGGCCTCGGCCTGGTCGATCCGTCCCTGCCGCACGTTGTGCGCGTAGATATCGGCCACCGTGGCCAGCGCCTGTTCGAGCATTTGTGGATTGTTATCGACCCACTGCACTGACACGCCGGCGTTGGCCAGGCACATGACGATGCCGCGGCCCATGGTGCCGGCGCCGATCACGGCGGCCTGCTGAATAGCGAAGGATGTCTGGCTCATGTTGTTCTCTTGTTGGCGATCCGAAGACAGCCATCACCATAGTCAGCCACCGGGCATTTTTGAAGTTCATTGCCGTGATGATCGACATTCAGCAGATGGATTCGAGACCTCAAAGATGTGTCTGAGCCCAGGCCCGAACCTCGGCGTAAGGATATTCCTCCAGCGCCGCAAACCCGGAAATGGCCCGGGCCTTGAGCTTGGTAAACAACGGCACGCTGATTCCGCACAGGAATCGGGTCAATCGCTCCGCCGACGGAGCACTGCCAGCGTGCTGCTGATGCCTGTGGATAAAATCGCCGCACAACGCCGCAAAATTTTTATCCACAAGCGCCGGCAGTTCCGGAGGCGCCGGCAACCGGGCGACGTGCCCGTGACACACCGAGCAATGTCCGCACTGCTGCGGCGCATTGTGATCGCCAAAATATTCGGCCAGCCGATATCCGAGGCATCGCTCGGTGGCGAACAGCTCGAGCATGGCGTGAATCCGCGCCACTTCGGTTTGCTCATGGCGGGTGAAATACTCATGCAGTTCAGCGCTCAGGGCCTGGCTGTCGAAATCGCCGCGCAGGACGTTGTAGACCTCGGTCATTTGCTTGCTCTCAAGCTCGACCCAGCCCTTTTCCTGAAAGTAATCCAGCGCCTTCACCACCCGATTGCGCTCGGCGGAATACTGCTCGTACATCGCCTCGAAATTCACCGTAGCCCAGGTGCGTGCGCGGCTTGAGGTCTGGATGATCGCGGCGACGAAATCCCTCCGTTCACCTTCGAAACGCTCAAGCAACGCCTCGGGCTCCAGCAGGTATTTGAAACGGTATTCGGCGTAGTACGCGTAGCGCGGGGCAATCAGTCCTCGCAGCTCCAGTTGCACCAGTAACGTCTTCAAAGGCAACGAACGGATGTTGCTCTGGTCCGCCAGCGGCCCGAGCAGAAATTCCCATTGGCCTTCGGGTGCGGCGGCCTGCAATTCGTCGAGCACGTGACGAATACCGTCCTGTTCCGGCGTGTCGCCATACACGAAGTTTTCCAGCACATTGAGGCTGTCGCGGTTGGCCAGCACCAGGCAGTCGGACGGCTGCCCGTCACGCCCGGCGCGGCCGATTTCCTGGCTGTAGTTTTCGATGGATTTGGGCAGGTCGAAATGCACCACGTTGCGGATGTCGCTCTTGTCGATGCCCATGCCGAAGGCGATGGTGGCGACGATGCAATTGGACTGCCCGCCCATGAAGCGCTTCTGGATCGCGTCCCGTTGCTCATGGGGTAAACCGGCGTGATAAGCCTCGGCCTGAATGCCATTGCGCTCAAGATGTTCGGCAATCTGCTCGGCGGTTTTCTGCAGGGTGACGTAGACAATACTCGGCTGGCCCGCGCGCTCGCTCATCCACTCCACCAGCCGTCGGCGCTTGTCCTGCCCACGCACCGGCTCGACCAGCAGATTGAGGTTGGGCCGATAGAAACCGGTGGTCACCACATCTTCTGCCGCGATGGCGAATTTCGCCTGCATGTCGGCGATCACTTTCGGCGTCGCCGTGGCAGTCAGCAACAGGGTTTGCGGGATGTTGAACTGGCGCTGGTAGTCCGGCAGCTTGAGGTAGTCGGGACGGAAGTTGTGGCCCCATTCGGAGATGCAGTGCGCCTCGTCCACCACCAGCAGCGAGATCGGCACCTGCTGCAAAAAGTTGCGAAAGCGCTCGTTCTTCAAACGCTCCACGGAAATCATCAGGATCTTCAGTTCGCCCGAACGGGCGCGCGCCATTACATCGTTGGCGTCTTCGCGGCTCTGCGCCGAATCGATGCTGCCTGCCGAAATCCCGTGTCGTCGCAAAAACTCGAGCTGATCCTGCATCAACGCCAGCAGCGGCGAGACCACCAGCGTCAGGTGTGGCAGCAGGAGTGCCGGTACCTGGTAACAAAGGGACTTGCCGGAGCCGGTGGGAAATATCGCGGCGGCTGAGCGCCCGGCGAGAACGGCGCTGATTGCGGTCTCCTGGCCGGGTCGAAACTGTGGATAACCGAAAACCTGTTCCAGGGTGTTGTGCATTCGCTGTCACTCCGTTGACCGCTGTGATGCCAACAGCCTAGCGGGCGATCGCAGCGAGTCGAGAAAAGGTCGGGGGTCAAATCGATACGGGATGATACCCGACGACCTCCAGCCTTTGGCCAACGTCGTGACGGCGGGGCCGTGACAGCGGGACTACGGCTGCAACACCGCCACTCGCAATTGCTCGTTCAACAGCTGCTCATGCACGCCCTGGCTTTTGCTGGCCCACAGTGCATGGGCCGGGCTGATATCACCGGTGAATGCCGCCGCCAACTGACGCAGGTCGGCGACACTGCGCACCCGAGGACAGAACGCTTGCTCGTCGCAGTTCTGGCTGGCGTTGCGATAGGTGGTGAGCAAACGATCCCATAGGCCGTCACGCACTTGGCGGATCGACTTGAGCTGCACATGCGGCACGCCCAGACGTTGTTTCAGCCCGGACTCATCCAGGCCTTCGCTGGCCAGCAGTGCCTTGCCGAACATCAGCACTTCGGCGCGGGACGCCGTGTCGATGCTGGCCTGGGTCGTGAGTGCGTCCGGCCATTCGGTGCGCTCCACTTGGGTGAGCACCAGTCCATTGCCCGCCTCGGAGGCCAACGCCAAACGACAACCACCCGCCCATAGCAAAACGATCGAGGCCATTCGTAGCCACTGCATACCTAATTCCCTTTAAGTCTGTGTCGGACGTTTGGAAACACCCCACGGATTCTGGCGCGCACCATACAGATGTTTAACGGGAATCGCCCGACAAACACGTAGGAAATTTCGCCCATCAGGGTTTGGCTGTGAAAAAGCCGCAAAAACGCGTAGGGCAAATGCCCGTACCCCGGAAAAACCCCTACGAATTCTGTCCATTGTGGCTGTCTTGTCCCACTCGACGGCGCCCTTCTATAGTGGCCGGCGCGACTGAAAACACTGTGTCGGCCCGCCGAAGCGACTTCGTAAAGGACACGCCTCAACCATGAACATGTTCACACCGCTGAATACTCGTTTTCGCCCTCTCAAGACCTGCGACGGCGACAACCCGGTAATGGTCATCGACACCGCAGCAGCACCGGGTGATTTGCTCAATGCCGCCGATCAGCGCCTGCGTGCCGCCAGTGACCTGCTGGAAACTCTTTACTGTTTGTGTTTCAAACAGGCCGATATCCCCAACATCGTCAATGCGCTTTATTTGTTGACGCAGGACGGCTGTGACTTGCTGGAAGTTGCCAGACAGCAAATAAATAGTTAAAGCCAGCTGACCAACTTACAAAGTTCGCAACAACCCATCGCTTCCATTACAACAAAGATTGGAACTAGCCTGTTTGCTCTTACATCAATCAAGAGCAACAACATGACTACGCTGACTATTTTCTTTTGCGGTACAGGTTCGACAAAGTTTGATAACGCCCACGAAAACTATTGGGACGGTGAATTGGTTTCCACACTTGCCTCTCATCACGTCGGTCGTGAGTTCGCCGAATGGATCGTGGTCGATGGCCCCGGCACCAGTAACCTGCAAGCCGATGAACTGTTCACCCAATCCAAGGACTACGGCCTCAGCGGGACCTTGTTCGGCAAGGGCTGGGAGGAAAACGTCCTGCACGCGATGAACATCATCAAAGGCAAGTGCGACTGGCAGCGCGAGCAACTGACCGAAGTGGAATACAACCGCCTCAAAGCCGCCGGCATTCCGATTGAAGAAGTAAAAGTCGAAGGCTCCTGGCTGTGGCGTAAATATAACTATGGCGATCGCAGCGTCACGCAACAGAAGTTACAGGAACAGATTATTAAAACCTTTCGCAAGGACGGTGTTATTCCAACAAAAGTCAATCTGGTGGGCTGGAGCCGCGGCGGCATCAGTTGCCATATGCTGGCCAATGCCATGTTCAACGACAGTGCACTGAAAAACATCCCAGTGAATATCTTTGCCATCGACCCGGTACCAGGTATTGGCAACTTTCAGGAACAACGGGTAAAGCTCAACGTCAACGTAAAAGAATATGTGGGTTTCTATGCACGGGATGAGCGCTCCAAGGGCTTCAGTTGCGTCATCCCGCAAACCGCGACCGGCACCAAGACCAGCATCTTCCCCATGCCTGGCCGTCACGCCACCCTGGTCGGCAACGCCTCCGCCGACGGCAACAGTGGTCCAAAAGTGCTGGCCGAACCCGGCCTCATCGTCCGCCACTTTGCCGAGGTCTGCCTGAAACGCTGGGGCACCGTACTCGACAAAAACCTCAACCTCACCGACGCCGACCTGCGCAACCATGCCGCCACCATCGTCAACGCGGCAGCGAAATACAAGGCCATGGAGAAGTGCTCCTACACCTGGTTCACCGAACTGGATCAAGGCGAGCGTTACGTTTCGCTGGGCAGCAAAGGCGTTCCGTTTTCGACGGTGAAAGGCACGATCTACAGCCCGGCGACCGGGCTGACCACGAGTGTGCTGGATGTTGAGGGGTATCGGGCGATTCGTTGAAAACCGTGATTGAACTGTAGGAACAGCCTGCCGGAATCTGCATCCCGTTCCTACACGCAGCGGCGCCTTGTCTTCTATCGGCGCCAGTGGGCTGAAACCTATAGTTGTGACTGTCGCTGCCAATTCAGCGACTCGGGCTTGGTCACCCGAATGGATCATGCATTCGCGTCCGCTGTATGCTGCCGGCACTCAATTGCCAGCAGCGTTATGGTGGCTGTGTTTGGGACGCTTTCGAGCGTGCCGGGTATGTGCATGATCCTCACCGGTTGACCAACCCGAACACAGTCGCCTCCAGTCGCTTGGTCACGATGTGGTGGCTTCATTCGAAGCAATTGAGGATCTAAAAAATGAAATCATGGAACGAGCTCCACTCCGATCGCTACCGCCCACTCGACTCCAACCTCACCGACACCAAGCCCCTCGTCATCGACACCGAAGCCAACCCGCAAGACATCCTCGAATGCGCCGTCCAGCGCCTGCGCGCCTCAAGCGACCTGCTGCAAACCCTCTACTGCCTCTGCTTCAAACACGCCGACGTAGAAGACATCCCGCACATCACCCACGCGCTCTACCTTCTCACCAAAGACGGCTATGACCTGCTCCAGGTCGCCCAGCAACGAATGCTCAACTGGAAAGCGCCGGCCTGACGAATTCCTCGGCAGGCGTGTTCACAGCTAGAACTGCCTGCCCCTATCTCGAACACTGACGCTGACATCTCCGGCGCGAAACTTAAGGATCAGAATTTTGCAAACTATTATTGATTGCGTACGATGGGAGCCATTGTTCAACCAAGGGCTTGCCTTCATGACCACTGAAACCATTGATCACAGCACTCTCACGCGGCTGTTTGAGAACGGTTCGATCAGTAGCGCACATATCGTCGCCAAACCCGGTGGCTGGTCGATTCAGATTCAGCAAGGAAGCAAAGAATACTCACTGACCGCACAACGCAGTGGCCAGGTACGTCTGTTCAAGCGGCTTGAAACACTGGTGACCTACCTGCAAGGAGTGGGCATCAATCACTTCGATGTGGACGCCTCCAGTTACGACCCCCTACAGATAAAAACCTATGCTCGCCCTGATCGCGCCGAAGCGATGAAACAAGCTCATGAAGCAGCTGCGTATGAAGAATGGGTCAAGCAACAGGTACAAATCAGCATTGATGACCCAAGACCCAGCGTCAGCGATGAAGACGCTCGCAGGATATTTGCCGCCAAACGGGATGCCCTGCGTCAGCGAGCACGTTGATGAGGTTGGTCTGGCGCCAAGAAGCGCTGGATGACCGAGACAACATCATGGAGCGTATCAGCCAGGAAAATCCCGTTGCAGCGATTGAACTCGATGAGGCCTTCGAACTGAAAGGAGAAAGCGCTCGCCAGCACCCAGCCCTGTACCGAAAAGGTATCGCGGAAGGTACCCGCGAAATCGTCGTCACTCCAAACTACGTCATCATCTACGCAATCAAAGTTGACGTTGTGGAAGTACTACGAGTGCTGCATACCAGACGGCAATGGCCATGATGGCTGGAGAGAAAATGCTCAGGGGATTCGCGGCTCCTTAAGTAGCATTATTCTGGCTGTTTAACGCGGATTGTGCGGGAATAATGGCAGTTGATCTGACAATGAAATCCAACCCGTCACCCACAAAAAAGCCGCCCTCAAGAGGCGGCTTTTTCATTCACCAAAACTAAGTCTTACAACTTAGGCCCGGCAGCCTTGATCGCGTCGCTCACTTCGAACTTCTTGAAGTTCTCGATGAACAGACCGGCCAGTGCTTTGGCAGCTTCGTCGTACGCAGCCTTGTCAGCCCAGGTGTTGCGTGGGTTGAGCAGGTTGGTTTCGACGCCCGGTACGGCCAGTGGCACGTCCAGGTTGATGGTGTCCAGGTGCTCGGTGGCTGCACCGATCAGCGCGCCGCTCTGGATCGCTGCGATCACTGCACGAGTGGTCGGGATGTTGAAGCGTTTGCCGACGCCGTAGCCACCGCCGGTCCAGCCGGTGTTGACCAGGTAGACCTTGGAGCCGAAGCCGCGGATGCGCTTGATCAGCAGCTCAGCGTATTCGCCGGCCGGACGCGGGAAGAACGGTGCGCCGAAGCAGGTGGAGAAGGTCGACTTGATGCCGCTGCCCGAACCCATTTCAGTCGAGCCCACCAGAGCGGTGTAGCCGGACAGGAAGTGGTAGGCCGCTTGTTCTTCGTTGAGGATCGACACTGGCGGCAGGACGCCGGTCAGGTCGCAGGTCAGGAAGATCACAGCGTTTGGCTCGCCGCCCAGGTTCTTCTCGGAACGCTTGGCAACGTGCTCCAGCGGGTAGGCCGCGCGGCTGTTCTGGGTCAGGCTGACATCGGCGTAGTCGGCGTGCTTGGCATCGTCGATCACGACGTTTTCCAGCACCGCGCCGTGCTTGATGGCTTTCCAGATGACCGGCTCGTTCTTCTCGGACAGGTCGATGCACTTGGCGTAGCAACCGCCTTCGATGTTGAAGACAACGCCTTCGCCCCAGCCGTGTTCGTCGTCACCGATCAGGTAACGGCTTTCGTCGGCGGACAGGGTGGTCTTGCCGGTGCCCGACAGACCGAAGAACAGGGTCACGTCGCCTTCTTCGCCGATGTTGGCAGCGCAGTGCATTGGCAGCACGTCAGCGGCCGGCAGCAGGAAGTTCTGCACGGAGAACATGGCTTTCTTCATTTCACCGGCGTAACGCATGCCGGCGATCAGCACTTTCTTCTGGGCGAAGTTGATGATCACGCAACCGTCGGAGTTGGTGCCGTCACGCTCAGGCACGCACTCGAAGTTGGCGACGTTCAGCACTTGCCACTCTTCGCGACCGGCCGGGTTGTACTGAGCCGGGTTGATGAACAGGTAACGACCGAACAGGTTCTGCCAGGCAGTCTGGGTGGTCATCTTCACGGCCAGGTAGTGATCTTCGGCCGCGCCTACATGCACGTGGGAAACGAAATGCTCTTGCGCGTTGTTGAATGCTTCAACACGAGCCCACAGCGCGTCGAACTTGTCGGCCGGGAACTTGCGGTTGATCGGGCCCCAGGCGATTGCAGCCTGGGTGGAAGGCTCTTCAACGATGAAACGGTCGACTGGCGAACGG
Organism: Pseudomonas sp. B21-021; assembly: GCF_024749205.1. Lineage (NCBI taxonomy): Bacteria > Pseudomonadati > Pseudomonadota > Gammaproteobacteria > Pseudomonadales > Pseudomonadaceae > Pseudomonas > Pseudomonas sp. B21-021. Next base: position 314,914 of record NZ_CP087192.1, on the reverse strand, counting down.
CCGGTGCGATGACCGGTGCGAACAACCAGAGCGCCGGTATCGGCAAGCTCGCCTTCACCGCGGTTCAGGGCTTCTTTTACCAGATCATCAACACTCAGATCGGTGTACACGGCGTTATTGGCTTGCGTCATGAGGTTCCCCGTCGGCCAGTGGCCGAGTGTGCTCCAAACGTTTTGTAGTAGAAAGTCGTGCACTACTACCGCGAAAAAAGTGGGCCGGATTATGCCAGAAAAGCCCAAAAAGAGTAGGGCCCTCCCGTCGTAACGGCGTTATTCCGTCGTTGAGCAGTGAATTTACCTGCGCTGAACCGTTTTAGTGCCGGGTATCTGACGGCGTCTCGACGCCCGCGCCAGCGAACAATTGAGCGATATCTGCCGCATCGAACAGGTAGCGCTGGTTGCAGAACTGGCAATCGATCTCGACTTTTCCACCTTGCTCGGCCACGAGCGCCTGCGCATCTTCCAGACCCAGGCTGACCAGCGCATTGCCCGAACGCTCGCGGGAGCAGCTGCAGTGGAAGCGCAGTTTCTGCACATCGAACAGACGAACCTGCTCTTCATGGTAGAGGCGATGCAGGACTGTTTCGTTGTCCAGGCTCAACAGTTCATCAGCGGTCAGGGTGTTGCCCAGCGCGGTGATGTGCTGCCAGCTGGCTGCGCGCTCTTCTTCGTCTTTCAGGCGATCGGCCGGCAGTTGCTGCAGCAACAGACCACGGGCACGACGGCCATCGGCGCACAGCTTGAAGCGAGTGCCGACCTGCTGGGACATGACGAAATAGTTGGTGAAGCAGTCGGACAGGGTTTCGCCGTCGAGGTCGACGATGCCCTGATAACGCTGGCCGGCGATCGGGTCGACGGTCAAGGCCAGGACACCGTTCGGCATCAGGTCGCCGAGGGTCGCATCGGCCGGAATCTGCTCGGCGTGATAGCGCGCCAGGCCACGGATTTCGCGCTCGCTGGAGCATTCGATCATCAGTAGCGGGATCGGGCCTTCGGAGCGGGCCTGAAGAATCAGCAAGCCATCGAATTTCAGGGTGCCCACCAGCAACGACGCGGCAGCCATCAGTTCGCCCAGCAATTGCGCAACCGGTTCCGGGTACGGGTGCTTGGCGAGCACTTCGGCATAGCTGCGCTCCAGCGACACCAGTTCGCCGCGCGTGTCGCTGTCATCGAAGATGAAGCGTTGGGTGTAATCGGTATCGAGGAAATCGGTCATAGGTCTGGGTATCTGAATGTGATGACAAAATGGTTACAAAGAATGAAAATCCCGCGCTTCTGGCATCCTTTTTGATGCCGATGTTCAGCCACGGGAGGCATTTTATGAACAATCCGGGTTTGTTCCAATCAAGGTGGAACCTCGGCCGGCTGGTTCTGTGCAACATCGTGCCATTGGCACTACTGGCTTTCTGGTTATGGCCTACGGGTCAGATGCTGTGTGTGATTTTCGACGAGTGGCTGTTCCGCACACTCAATGCACCGCTGGCCAGCAACCCCATATGGCTCCACATCTGGGCAATTGCAAGTCTGCGACCGTTCGACATCGTCGTCGGCCTGATTCTGCTGATGCTGCTGATCAAGGGCGACTGGGTGTTCAGGGCGATTGAAGTACGCCGCGCCTTTTTCGGATTTTTTTCGATCCTGCTGCTGATGGTGGTGATCCGCACGCTGTTTTCCAAGTTCGCCGATCACATGGGCTGGCAGCACAGCAGCCCGTCGATGGTGCTCGAAGGCGCAGTGCACATCAGCGATTACTTCCCGCACCTGGAGAAGACCTGGGAACTGAAGGACCGCTCGAGTCAGAGCTTCCCCGGTGACCACGCTTCGGTGCTGCTGATCTGGGCACTGTTCATGGGCGTGTTCAGTCGCACGGTCGGCCAGTTCCTGGTGATCTGGGGTCTGGCGCTGCTGTTCATGTTGCCGCGTCTGGTTGCCGGAGCACATTGGGGCCAGGACGATTACATCGGCGGCATGCTGTTGGCGGTGTGGGCACTGGGCTGGGGTTATTACACGCCGTTTGCTTATCACGCGGCGAACTTCTGGCTGAAGGTCACGGCGCCGGTTTTCCGGCTGCTGGGCAAACTGCCGGTGGTTTCGCGAATGAGTGTGGTGTCCGCGCAGTAATCAACGGTTACTGAAAAAAACGCAGCCGCCGGCGGGTCTTGAACCCAGGCCGGCAGGCTGCGTTTTTTTATTCGCCGCTACTGTTCCCACGAAACTTGAACAGATCCCGACGCTGCTTCTTGCTCGGTTTGCCGTCGGTGGTCACGCCCAGGGCGCCCGCCTTGCGCATCGCCGCAGCCGCTTCACGTTTGGCAATACTCGCCTCGGTCTCGGCATACAGCGTCTGCGCCTCAGGTGCACCGCGACGCACGATCGACAGGGCCTGAACCACAACGGTCTTCTCATCGAAGCCCGTGCGAATCTCGAACTCATCGCCAATGCGTGGCTCTTTGCCAGGCTTGCAGCGCTCTCCCCGACAATGCACCTTGCCGCTCTCGATGGCCGCCTTGGCCAAAGCGCGAGTCTTGAAAAAACGCGCGGCCCACAGCCACTTGTCGAGACGGACCTTGTCGTCCTCTTCCTGTTTTTGCGCCATATGAATTCCTCGTTCAGCCAGTAGTCGGAACTGTACTACCGATTCTGTCGGGCGCAAGAATCCGGCCCTCCAGATAAACTGTGATCTTCGCCGGTTCAACGGCATGGAGTGATCGAGTGACCAAATTTCCGTCTTCATTGACCTCGCCCAAGTCCGGGTGCCTGGGCTGCCAGCAAAGCGAGCCGCTGGGCTTCGATTTTTCGTTCGCTTATCAGCCCATCGTGGATCTGCGTGACGAATCGGTGTACGCCTATGAGGCACTGGTCCGTGGTGCGGCTGGTGAAGGCGCTTTAACGGTGTTGGATCAGGTTACAGAAGATAACCGCTACCGTTTCGACCAGCTCTGCCGGACTCGCGCCATCGAAGGCGCAGCCGAGCTTAATATGCAGACACACTTGTCGATCAACTTCATGCCCAACGCCGTCTATCGTCCAGAGTTATGCATTCGCAGCACCCTGGAGGCTGCCAGAAAACACAATTTCCCGATCGACCGGCTGATTTTCGAAACACTGGAAAGCGAGCACGTAGATAACTATCGCCATTTGACCAATATTCTGCGTGAATACCGCGAATTCGGCTTCAAGACGGCCATCGACGATTTCGGTGCCGGCTATTCGGGGCTCAATCTGCTGGCCGATTTCCAACCGGACCTGATCAAGCTCGATATGGCGCTGATCCGCGATATCGACCTTGACCGTGTTCGTCAGGCTATCGTTCGGGGGATTGTCACAATCTGTGCGGAGTTGGACGTTACAGTCATCGCCGAAGGCATAGAGAGTGCGGGTGAACGGGATTTCCTGGCGGACTGCGGAATATTTCTGATGCAGGGTTACTGGTTCGCCAGACCCGCATTCAAAGCGTTAGCCCAGGTGTCCCCTGAAGCGTGGACGCGTTAATCGTTGGTTTTTTCCATTGAAGACATTTGACCATTTGACCGTTATCGGTCTGCGCGAGTGGGTGGCGCTTCCGGATCTGGGAGTCGCTGGCCTTCGGGCAAAAATCGACACCGGCGCCAGCACCTCCAGCCTGCATGCCACCGACATCGAGCCGTTCGAACGCGACGGCGAGAAATGGGTGCGCTTCACTGCGCACCTGGGCACTGTCGTGCAGTTGCGTCATCGGCGATGCGAAGCGCCACTGGTCGCCCGCAAGACCATCAAGAGTTCGAACGGTCAGGCCCAGGTGCGCTACGTGATCAGCACCACCCTGGCCCTGGGTGACCGGGTCTGGCCGATCGAGTTCACCCTCGCTTGCCGCAAGTCCATGCGCTATCGCCTGTTGCTCGGTTCCAAAGCCCTGATCGACGGCCAGCTGGTGGTCAATCCGGGCATCAAATATGTACAAGACAAGCCGGTGTTCCCGGTATCTACCTCCTCCACAGGTGTTGCATGAAGATCGCTGTGCTGTCGCGGAACCCGCGTCTGTATTCCACCCGCCGTCTGGTCGAAGCCGGAACCGAACGCGGGCATGAAATGGTGGTGATCGACACCTTGCGCGCCTATATGAACATTGCCAGCCACAAGCCGCAGATCCACTACCGCGGCAAGCCGCTGGAGGGTTTCGATGCAGTGATCCCGCGGATCGGCGCGTCGGTGACGTTTTATGGCTGCGCAGTGTTGCGCCAGTTTGAAATGATGGGGGTGTTCCCGCTCAACGAATCGGTGGCCATCGCCCGCTCGCGGGACAAGCTGCGTTCGCTGCAATTGCTGTCGCGCCGGGGCATCGGTTTGCCGGTGACCGGCTTCGCCCACTCGCCGGACGATATTCCCGACCTGATCGACATGGTCAACGGCGCACCGCTGGTGATCAAGGTGCTGGAAGGCACTCAGGGCATCGGCGTGGTGTTGTGTGAAACCGCGACGGCGGCAGAGTCGGTGATCGAGGCCTTCATGGGCCTGAAGCAGAACATCATGGTGCAGGAATACATCAAGGAGGCCGGCGGCGCCGACATCCGCTGCTTCGTGGTCGGCGACAAGGTGATCGCGGCGATGAAGCGTCAGGCCAAGCCCGGCGAGTTCCGCTCCAACCTGCACCGGGGCGGCAGTGCCAGCCTGATCAAGATCACCCCGGAAGAACGCATGACCGCGCTGCGTGCAGCCAAGGTCATGGGGCTGTCGGTGGCAGGTGTGGATATCCTGCGTTCCAACCACGGGCCGCTGGTGATGGAAGTGAACTCGTCACCGGGTCTGGAAGGCATCGAAACCACCACGGGCAAGAACGTGGCGGGGATCATCATCGAGCATCTCGAGAAGAATGGCGGGCCGAACATGACCCGCACAAAAGGCAAGGGTTGAACCTTGAATCAGGCGGCCGCAAGGCCGCCTGAAACTTAAACCGCGTCTCGCGGCAGCATCAATCCCAGCGGCAACCGAACCCGTGCTTCCAGTCCGCCACCGGAGCGGTTGCGCAGTTCGACATTGCCGCCGTGCATCGAAGCAATCCGCTTCACAATCGCCAGTCCCAGTCCGGTGCCCTTCCCGCCACGCGCACGATCGCCCCGGGTGAACGGGTTGAAGATCGCCTCAAGTTCGGAAGGGTCGATCCCCGCCCCACGGTCCATCACGCTCAGCACCACGTACGGCGCACTGGTGTCACCGGACACATAGGCCGCGACGTCCACACTGCCGCCGGCATGGTTCAGCGCGTTGCCAATCAGGTTGTTCAGCAAGCGTTTCATCGACACCCGACGCAGCGGGAACGGCTGGATCGGTTCCAGGCGCAGGCGCACTTTCTCTTCGGTCTGGTTATAGGGCGCCGCCACTTCGCGCACCAGATCGCTGAGGTCCACCTCCTCTACCGACTCGTCCCGACCATCGCGAATGAAGGCGAGGAACTGGTCGAGGATCGCGTCCATGTCTTCGATGTCGCGCACCATGTCGTCGGTCAGGTCGGTGCGGTCGCCCATCAACTCCAATGACAGCCGCAGACGGGTCAGCGGGGTCCGCAAGTCATGGGATACCCCCGCCAGCATCAGCTCACGCTCGCGACCGGCCTGCTCGACGTCTTCGGCCATCTGGTTGAAGGCGCGATAAACCTCGGCCATTTCGCTGGGGGTGTCGCTGATCGGCAGGCGCACGCTGCGGCCCTGGCCGAGTTGCCGGGCGGCATAAACCAGACGCTTCAGTGGCTGGTTAAGCTGGCTGACGAAAATCCACGCAGACGCCGTGGACAGCAGGCCGATCGCCAGGAACCAGCCGAGCACGTTCCAGATTTTCTGGCCACGCAACGGGTGCGGGTACAACGGCACTTTCAACCAGCCATCACCGAGGCTCGGCGCGCGAACCCACAAGGCCGGCGGCGAGTGCATGCGCAAGCGCACTTCGGTGTCGGCACCCAGTTCCGCCTGCATCTGCCGCTGGTAGATTTCACTGTACGGCCAGTGCTGTTCGCCTTCCGGCACACCGGCGCCGACCACCCGGATCAAGGTCGCGGCATCGGCGATTTTCGCGCGGTTCTCTTCGTCGGCGGCCCAGTAGGCACGCAGCGTCAGGGCGACGCCGTGGCTGTATTGCCGATCCACCAGCACGTCCTCGTTCATCAACAGATAAACCAGGGTCAATGCCTTGGAAAACAATACGACGATGAGCACCAGCCACAGGGTGCGGGAGAAGAAACTTTGGGGGAACCAGACGGGGGTTTTCATGGATAACCGCTACACACTTGCAGGAGCGAGCAATGCTCGCATATTGCGGATTGCGAGTCTGCGCTGACGGCGTTTCCGACCGTTTCCCGCAGACCCGCTCCTACAAATCACCCATCACTTGGTGGAGTTGCCATCCGGCACGAACACGTAGCCGACACCCCAGACGGTCTGGATGTAGCGCGGCTTGGACGGATCGGGTTCGATCATCCGGCGCAGACGGGAAATCTGCACGTCGATGGAACGCTCCAGGGCATCCCACTCGCGGCCACGGGCCAGGTTCATCAGCTTGTCGCGGGTCAGCGGCTGACGGGCGTTCATCACCAGGGCCTTGAGCACCGCAAACTCACCGGTGGTGAGCATGTGCACTTCGTCGCCGCGTTTGAGTTCGCGGGTGGCCAGGGACAGCACGTAGTCGCCGAACGTGACGTTTTCTTCTTCACTGCCCGGCGCGCCCGGCACCGGCGCGGCCTGACGGCGCAACACGGCTTTGACGCGAGCCATCAGCTCGTCCGGGTTGAACGGCTTGGCCAGGTAATCGTCGGCGCCCAGTTCCAGGCCCTTGATACGGCTCAGCTCGTCGCCCTTGGCGGTGAGCATGATGATCGGAATCTGATTGTTCGCGCCACGCAGGCGGCGGCAAGCGGTCAGGCCGTCTTCGCCCGGCAGCATCAGGTCGAGGACGACCAGGTTGAACACTTCACGCGACAGCAGACGATCCATCTGCTCGGTATTCGGTACGGCGCGGGCACGGTAGCCCTTGCTGACGAAAAAGCGTTCCAGCAGGCTGCTCAGCCCCGGATCGTCGTCAACGATGAGAATTTTTTCGCCTTCAGCAGTTTGTGCAGTGCTGCTCATTGGATGCTCCTTTTAGCTCGGCGCGCATTATGGCGTAGCTGCCGTTATACGCACCGTGTGCATTGTTAGCAGATTTTTCCTTCACTGCCAGAAAACCGGGGCTTGTGCCTACAGACTGCGTCGCCCCCGAATGACAGAACGCTGGTTATAATGCGCGGCCTTTTGTGTCAGGCAACGTCTGAATCGTTACCGCAGGTGGCCGTCCTTTATTTTCATGGGCGCCGCAGTAATTGTTCGATTTCACGGGTCAATGGGATGCCTTTTGACCCAGGCAGCGGCCAGCATCAAGCCGCCCCACCAGACTCCGGGCCTTCATTTACGCGCCTGCGAGCCTGCTTTCACAATTTGTCAGGTGGTTTTATGGACAGCATCAACAGCCGCATCGCCGAGGAACTCGGCGTACGCCCACAACAGGTCGAAGCGGCCGTCGCGCTACTCGATGAAGGCTCTACCGTTCCCTTCATCGCCCGTTACCGGAAAGAAGTGACCGGCAGCCTCGATGACACCCAATTGCGTCATCTGGAAGAGCGTCTGCGCTACCTGCGAGAACTCGACGAACGGCGCATCAGCATTCTTTCCAGCATCCAGGAGCAGGGCAAACTCACCCCTGAGCTGGAGCGCGAAATCAAACTCGCCGACACCAAGACCCGCCTCGAAGACTTGTACCTGCCGTACAAGCAGAAGCGCCGTACCAAGGGCCAGATCGCCTTGGAAGCCGGCCTCGGCGAACTGGCCGACGGTCTGTTCAACGACCCGTCGCTGGCCCCGGAAGCCGAAGCCGCGCGCTTCGTCGACGCCGAAAAAGGCGTGGCCGACGCCAAGGCAGCGCTGGAAGGCGCCAAGTACATCCTCATGGAGCGCTTCGCCGAAGACGCCAACCTGCTGGAAAAACTGCGCACCTACCTGAAACAGGAAGCCACCCTCAGTGCCCGCGTGATCGCCGGCAAGGAAGAAGAAGGCGCGAAATTCCGCGATTACTTCGAACACGACGAACCGCTGAAAAGCATGCCGTCGCACCGCGCGCTGGCGATTTTCCGTGGCCGCAACGAAGGCATTCTCAGCTCTGCACTGAAAGTCGGCGACGAACTGCCGGGCACCCTGCACCCGTGCGAAGGCATGATCGGTCAGCACGTCGGCATCCAGAACCAGAACCGTCCGGCCGACAAATGGCTGGGTGAAGTGGTGCGCTGGACCTGGAAGGTCAAGCTCTACACCCACCTGGAAACCGACCTGCTCGGCGAGCTGCGCGACGGCGCCGAAACCGAAGCGATCAATGTGTTCGCCCACAACCTGCACGACCTGCTGCTGGCCGCCCCGGCCGGCCCGCGCGCCACCCTGGGCCTCGACCCGGGCCTGCGTACCGGTTGCAAGGTCGCGGTGGTCGACTCCACCGGCAAGCTGCTGGATCACGCCACGGTTTACCCGCACGTGCCGCACAACAAATGGGATCAGACCATCGCCATTCTGGCCGCTCTGTGCGCCAAACATTCGGTCGACCTGATCGCCATCGGCAACGGCACCGCCAGCCGTGAGACCGACAAGCTGGCCATCGAGCTGATCAAAAAATACCCAGCGATGAAAATGACCAAGGTCATGGTGTCCGAAGCCGGCGCATCGGTGTATTCGGCATCGGAGCTGGCAGCCAAGGAATTCCCGGATCTGGACGTGTCGATCCGTGGCGCGGTATCGATTGCCCGTCGCCTGCAGGATCCACTGGCCGAACTGGTGAAAATCGATCCGAAATCCATCGGTGTCGGCCAGTACCAGCACGACGTGTCGCAGCTGAAACTGGCGCGTGGTCTGGACGCCGTAGTCGAGGACTGCGTGAACGCCGTGGGCGTGGACGTGAACACCGCCTCCGTGGCACTGCTGGCGCGGATCTCCGGCCTCAACGCGACGCTGGCGCAGAACATCGTGACTCACCGTGATGAGCACGGCGCGTTCAAGACCCGCGCCGCGCTGAAGAAAGTCGCGCGTCTGGGCGAGAAAACCTTCGAACAGGCCGCCGGCTTCCTGCGCGTGATGAACGGCGACAACCCGCTGGACTCCTCGGCCGTTCACCCGGAAGCCTATCCGCTGGTGCAACGCATCGCCGCTGAAACCGACCGCGACATTCGCTCGCTGATCGGCGACGCCTCGTTCCTCAAGCGTCTGGATCCGAAGAAATTCACCGACGAGACCTTCGGTCTGCCAACCGTCACCGACATCCTGCAGGAACTGGAAAAACCGGGCCGCGACCCGCGTCCGGAGTTCAAGACCGCCGAGTTCCAGGAAGGCGTCGAGGACCTGAAGGACCTGCAACTGGGGATGATCCTCGAAGGCGTGGTGACCAACGTGACCGCGTTCGGTGCGTTCGTCGACATCGGCGTGCATCAGGACGGTCTGGTGCACATTTCCGCGCTGTCGGAGAAATTCATCAAGGATCCGCGCGAAGCGGTGAAGGCCGGTGACGTGGTGAAAGTGAAGGTCATGGAAGTCGACATCCCGCGCAAACGCGTCGGCCTGTCGATGCGCATGAGCGACACCCCGGGCGAGAAGATCGACGGTGCCCGTGGCTCGCGTCCGGGCTCGGCGCAACGCCAGTCGCAGGGTTCGGCTCCGCGCAAGGAAAGCACCCCGGCGGCTCCAGCCAATAACGCGATGGCGTCGCTGTTTGCCAACGCCAAGCAGTTGAAGAAACGCTGATGGATATTCCGGCCGGGCTCGTCGAGAGCGCGTTTTTCAAGCTGTTGGGCTGCCGCCTGCACAGCCTGGAAACCGGGGTGGCGCAAGTCGCCCTGGCGCTGGAACCCGAACTGCGCAATCGCGGCGGCAAGCTGCACGGCGGCGCGCTGTTCAGTCTGGTGGATATCGCCATGGGGCTGGCCTGTTCCAGCACCCACGGCTTCGATCAGCAGAGCGCAACCATCGAGTGCAAGATCAACTACATCCGCGCCGTCTCTGAAGGCGAGGTAATGTGCACGGCGCGGGTGATCCACCCGGGCCGGCGCACGCTGGTGGTCGAAGCCGACGTGATGCAGGGCGACAAACTGGTCGCAAAAGCGCAAGGCACGTTCGCTGTCCTGTAGATGTTGTTCATCATTTTGAGTTAATTTCGGCGCTGTGATCGCAGCGTCGGAGTTTCCTGTGGGAGCGGGCTTGCCCGCGAATGGGGCGTATCAGCCAGTATCAACTTGTCTGACACACCGCTTTCGCGGGTAAGCCCGCTCCCACAGGGATCTCATTTTCTTCGCGTGTATCAGCCAGATTCAAGGATTGAAGTCGGCGTTTCCAACATGGGTTTAACCACCCGAAAACCAGGCGAAAACGCCAGTTTCAACTTCACCCTTGTAGACCGTCCTGCCCACCCCCATATTGGGGCGACTGACGCGTGAAGGAATCCAAATTGAGCGAACTTCTCAACCGCCGCCTGGCTCTGCTCGGCGAGCGCGCTAACCTCTCTCTGCTTGAGCAGTGCCTTCACGGTATCGAACGTGAATGCCTGCGCGTGACCGGCGAAGGCCGCCTGGCCCAAACGCCGCACCCTGAAGCCCTGGGTTCCGCGCTGACCAACGAACAGATCACGACCGACTATTCCGAGTCGCTGCTGGAGTTCATCACGCCCGCCCTGCCAGACCCGGCCGACACCCTGGCGAGCCTGGACAAGATTCATCGCTTCGCCTACAGCAAGCTCGGCAACGAGTACCTGTGGAGTCCATCGATGCCGTGCCCGTTGCCGGCCGAGGAAGACATCCCGATCGCCTATTACGGCACCTCCAACATCGGTCAGCTCAAGTACGTCTACCGCAAGGGTCTGGCCCTGCGTTACGGCAAGACCATGCAGTGCATTGCCGGGATTCACTACAACTTCTCCCTGCCGGAAAAGCTCTGGCCGTTGCTGAAAGAAGCCGAAGGCTTCGTCGGCACCGACCGGGATTTCCAGTCGTCGTCCTATATCGCGCTGATTCGTAACTTCCGCCGCTACAGCTGGCTGCTGATGTACCTGTTCGGTGCTTCGCCGGCGCTGGACGCCGGTTTCCTGCGCGGTCGTGCGCACCAGTTGGAACAGCTGGATCCGGACACCCTGTACCTGCCCTACGCCACCAGCCTGCGCATGAGCGACCTCGGTTACCAGAGCAACGCCCAGGCCGGCCTGACCCCTTGCTACAACGACCTGGCGAGCTACACCGACAGCCTGCGCAAAGCGGTGGCCACGCCGTACGCGCCGTACGTCGAAGTCGGCACGCATCAGGATGGCGAGTGGGTGCAACTGAACACCAACATCCTGCAGATCGAGAACGAGTACTACTCGAACATCCGCCCGAAACGCGTGACCTATACCGGCGAGCGGCCGATCCAGGCCTTGATGGCCCGTGGCATTCAGTACGTCGAAGTGCGCTGCCTGGACATCAACCCGTTCCTGCCGATGGGTATCGACCTCACCGAGTCGCGCTTCCTCGACGCGTTCCTGCTGTACTGCGCGCTGAACGAAAGCCCGCTGCTGACCAATAACTCCTGCGGCAACGCCACCTCCAACTTCCTCAGCGTGGTCAAGGAAGGCCGCCGTCCGGGCCTGCAATTGCAGCGCGACGGCCAACCGGTCGAGCTGAAGGAATGGGCCGCCGAACTGCTGGAAAAAATCGCTCCGCTGGCGGCGATGCTGGATCAAAGCCATGGCGGCGATGCCCACAGCAAGGCACTCGATGCGCAACTGGCCAAGGTCAAGGATTCGTCCCTGACGCCTTCGGCCCAGGTGCTGGCGGCGATGGCCGCGCACAAGGAAAGCTTCGCGCAATTCTCCCTGCGCCAGAGTCAGGCCCATGCCGAGTTCTTCCGCAGCGAGCCGTTGGCGGCTGAGGAACAAGCGAAGTTTGAAGAACTGGCGCGTTCGTCGCTGGCGCAACAGGCTGACCTTGAGCAGAACGAGGTGGGCGATTTCGACGTGTTTGTCGGGTCTTATCAGGCGAGTATTTTGGCGATCAGCAACTGATCGTTTGTCTTTGGATTGATCGTTCCCACGTCGAGGCATCGAACCGCCTGTGTGGTAACGCCTCACGCTGATGATCATTCTCACGCTCTGCGTGGGAATGCCTCAAGGGACGCTCTGCGTCCCAGTGACGCGGAGCGTCACAAGCTGAATTCCCACGCAGAGCGTGGGAACTATCAAATACTCCCCGGCTTAGATTTTTCCGCTCATAAGCTAATTCTAAAAAGTTATTTATTTCTAGATTCTTAGATCATTTAGTCTCCTTTCACGCCGACGCTCGGTCGCCTGATATGGAGCTCTTCAATGAAACTGAATTTCCCGCTTCGCCTGCTGGCCGTGGCCTCTCTGGCTGCCGCGAGTTTCCTGGCTCAGGCCGCCGACCTCACCGTCGCCTACCAGACTACCGTTGACCCGGCGAAAGTCGCCCAGGCCGACGGCGCCTACGAGAAAGCCACCAAGGCCGACATCAACTGGCGCAAATTCGATAACGGTGCCGACATCATCGCCGCCATCGCCTCCGGCGACGTGCAGATCGGCTACCTCGGTTCCAGCCCGCTGACCGCTGCAATCACCCGCAAAGTCCCGGTGGAAACCTTCCTCATCGCCACCCAGATCGGCGCCGCCGAAGCGCTGGTCGCCCGCGACGGCTCCGGCATCAAGACGCCGCAGGATCTGGTCGGCAAGAAAATCGCCGTGCCGTTCGTGTCCACCGGTCACTACAGCCTGTTGGCCGCACTGAAGCACTGGAACATCGACCCGTCGAAAGTCACCGTCCTCAACCTCGCCCCACCAGCGATCATTGCTGCGTGGAAACGCGGTGACATCGACGCCACCTACGTCTGGGATCCAGCGCTGGGTGTGGCCAAGGAAAACGGCAAAGTGCTGATCACTTCCGGTGAACTGGCCAAGTTCGGCGCGCCGACCTTCGACGCCTGGATCGTGCGCAAGGACTTCGCCGAGAAGCACCCGGAAATCGTCACCGCATTCGCCAAGGTCACCCTCGACGCCTACGCCGACTACCGCAAGGATCCGAAAGCCTGGCTCGCCAACCAGAGCAACGTCGACAAGCTGGTGAAGCTCTCCGGCGCCAAGGCCAGCGACATCCCATTGCTGCTGCAAGGCAACGTCTACCCGCTGGCGGCGGATCAGGTCAGTGACCTCGGCGCGCCGACCACCAAAGCCATCACCGACACCGCTGCGTTCCTCAAGGAGCAAGGCAAGGTCGAAGCGGTACTGCCGGACTACGCGCCGTACGTCAGCGCCAAGTACATCACCAACTGATCGGGAGTTAATTGCGATGGCCTTGCTACAGCTGGAGCGCATCAGCGCACAGTACCCCGGCAGCCCGGAACCGGTACTGTCCGACATTTCCCTGACCCTCGGCCCTCAGCAATTGCTGGTGGCCCTCGGCCCGTCCGGCAGTGGCAAGACTTCGCTGTTGAACCTGATTGCCGGCTTCGTCGAACCGAGCGCCGGCCGTATCACCCTCGACAACGTGCCGGTCAAAGGCCCGAGCGCCGAGCGCGGCGTGGTGTTCCAGGACGATGCCCTGCTGCCTTGGCAGGACGTGTTGGCCAACGTCGCTTTCGGTCTGGAACTGGCCGGTGTGGCCAAGGACAAACGCGAACAGCGCGCCCGGGAAATGCTCGCGCTGGTCGACCTTTCCGGCTTTGAACATCGTCGCATCTGGCAGCTTTCCGGCGGCCAGAAGCAACGCGTTGGCCTGGCCCGCGCCCTCGCCGCCGATCCGCGTGTTTTGCTGATGGACGAACCCTTCGGCGCCCTCGACGCCTTTACCCGCGAACAGATGCAGGAGCTGTTGCTGCAAGTCTGGCAACGCACCGCCAAACCGGTGTTCCTGATTACCCACGACATTGAAGAAGCGGTGTTCCTCGCCACTGACCTGATTCTGCTCGCGCCGAATCCGGGGCAGATCGTCGAGCGCCTGCACCTCGACTTCGGCCAGCGCTACGCCGCCGGCGAATCGGCGCGGTCGATCAAGTCCGATCCGCGCTTCATCGAAACCCGCGAACACGTGCTGGCCAAAGTGTTCTCGCAACGCAGCGCCGTTCAACGGCAGGAGCGCGCATGAGCAGTTACGACGTTTCCGCCACCGCCGTGAAACCCGCCGCCACATCGGTGGTGATTCCCGTGCGTCGCAGCCTCAGCACCCGCTGGATCAGCCTGCTGACCCTGTTCGCGTTGCTGGTGATCTGGTGGGCCGTCACGGCCACCGGTCTGATCGAACCGCTGTTCCTGCCGCCACCGTCCGCCGTGCTGCAAAAAGGCTGGTTGCTGGCGACCGCGGGCTACATGGATTCGACGTTGTGGCAGCACCTGGGCGCCAGTTTGAGCCGCATAGGCCTGGGCCTCGGTTTTGCGATTCTGACCGCAGTGCCGGTAGGCATTGCCATCGGCGCCAACCGAATCGCCCGTGGCGTGCTCGATCCGCTGATCGAGTTCTACCGGCCGATTCCGCCACTCGCCTATCTGCCGCTGATCGTGATCTGGTGCGGCATCGGCGAGTTGTCGAAAGTGCTGCTGATCTACCTGGCGATTTTTGCCCCGATCGCGATTGCAACCGCCACCGGCGTGCGCACCGTCGACCCGGCCAAACTGCGCGCCGCGCAGTCGCTGGGCGCCACTCGCGCACAACTGATCCGCCACGTGATTTTGCCAAGCGCCCTGCCAGACATTCTGACCGGTGTGCGCATTGGTCTGGGTGTCGGCTGGTCGACTCTGGTCGCCGCTGAACTGATCGCGGCCACCAGCGGCCTGGGCTTCATGGTGCAGTCCGCTGCGCAATTTCTGGTCACTGATGTGGTGGTACTGGGGATTCTGGTCATCGCCCTGATCGCCTTCGCCATGGAAATGGGCCTGCGCGCCCTGCAACGCAAACTGGTGCCGTGGCACGGCCAGGCCCACTGATTTTTCAGCACTGACTACCCCGACAGTTTCGGGGCCCCGGAATTGAAGAGAACCACCATGAGCAGCCTGAACATCACCCCTTTAAGCTCGGCCCTCGGCGCACAGATCAGCGGCGTCGACATCAGCCAGCCGCTGAACCTGGAACAGCGCGACGCCATCGAGCAGGCACTGCTCAAATACCAGGTGCTGTTCTTCCGCAATCAGCCGATCGAGCCTTCGCAGCAGGCGCGTTTTGCCGCCTATTTCGGCGACCTGCACATTCACCCGATCTACCCGAACGTGCCGGAACAGCCGGAAGTGCTGATCCTCGACACCGCCGTCACCGACGTGCGCGACAACGCCATCTGGCACACCGACGTGACCTTCCTGCCGACCCCGGCCATGGGCGCGGTGCTCAGCGCCAAGCTGTTGCCGGAGTTTGGTGGCGACACATTGTGGGCCAGCGGGATTGCCGCGTATGAAGCGCTGTCGGCGCCGATGAAAGCCATGCTTGAAGGGCTGACCGCGACTCACGATTTCACCCGCTCGTTTCCACTGGAGCGCTACGGCAACACGCCGGAAGCATTGGCGCAGTGGGAAGCGGCACGGCGCAAGAATCCACCGCTGTCGCACCCGGTGATTCGCACGCACCCGGTGAGCGGGCGGCGTTCGCTGTTCGTCAGTGAAGGGTTCACGTCGAAGATCAATGAGCTGTCGGAGACCGAGAGCGAAGCGGTGTTGAAGTTCTTGTTCGCGCATGCGACGCGGCCGGAATTCACCATTCGCTGGCGCTGGCAGAAGGATGACATTGCGTTCTGGGACAACCGTGTGACGCAGCATTACGCGGTGGATGATTACCGTCCGGCGCGGCGGGTGATGCAGCGGGCTACGGTGTTGGGGGATGTGCCGTTTTTTCGCTGAACAATTGATCGTTCCCACGCTCTGCGTGGGAACGATCAGTGTGTCGTTATTCCGCCGTAGAAGGTTTCTCCCAAAGATTGATCCCGCCCTCCAGGGCAAACCGGTCAATCTCCGCCAGCTCTTCCGCACTGAAGCTCAAATTCTTCAAAGCCCCGACGTTCTCGATAATCTGCTCCGGCCGGCTCGCGCCGATCAGCGCCGAAGTCACCCGAGGATCGCGCAGCGTCCACGCCAACGCCAGTTGCGCCAGGCTCTGCCCACGACGCTTGGCAATCTCGTTCAACGCCCGCACATGAGCAATATTCGCCTCGGACAAGTGCGAAGACAGCAACGAGCCACCGCCCGGACGATTGACCCGCGCATCCGCCGGCACGCCATTGAGGTATTTGTCGGTCAGCAGCCCCTGCGCCAGCGGGGTGAAGGCAATCACGCCGGTGCCGAGTTCGTCGGTGGTGTCGAGCAGGTCCTTTTCCACCCAGCGGTTGAGCAGGTTGTACGCCGGTTGGTGAATCAGCAGCGGCACTTTCCACTCTTTGAGCAACGCGGCGATCTCGCGGGTTTTCACCCCGGAGTACGACGAGATGCCGATGTACAGCGCCTTGCCCTGCTGCACCGCCGTGGCGAGGGCGCTGGCGGTTTCTTCCAGCGGGGTGTCCGGGTCGAAGCGGTGCGAATAGAAGATATCCACATAGTCCAGGCCCAG
Source organism: Pseudomonas sp. B21-021 (assembly GCF_024749205.1). Taxonomy (NCBI): domain Bacteria; kingdom Pseudomonadati; phylum Pseudomonadota; class Gammaproteobacteria; order Pseudomonadales; family Pseudomonadaceae; genus Pseudomonas; species Pseudomonas sp. B21-021. The sequence continues at coordinate 298,324 of NZ_CP087192.1, read as the reverse complement.
GCGCTGCAGGCTCTGGTCGAGGCTGGCCAGCACGTATTTGCGCGAGCCGCCGCCCTGGCCGTAAGGGCCGGGCCACATGTCCCAACCGGCCTTGCTGGAGATGATCAGTTCATCGCGATACTGCTTGAAGTCTTCGCGCAGCAAACGGCCGAAATTGGTCTCGGCGCTACCGTAGGGCGGGCCGTAGTTGTTGGCCAGGTCGAAGTGGTTGATCCCCAGATCGAACGCCGTGCGCAGCAACGAGCGCTGAGTATCGATCGGCGTGCTGTCGCCGAAGTTGTGCCACAGGCCCAGGGACAGCGCCGGTAGCACCAGACCGCTGCGTCCGACGCGGCGGTAAGGGATGGAGTTGTAGCGATTCTCGGAAGCGGTGTAAGTCATCGAATCCTCTCTTGTCGGTCTTGAATCGGGTGTCGATTGCTACGCAAATCTGTTGCCGGGCCGGGCAAGGCCAAGGTTCTGGCGCAAGGTCCGACCCTCGTATTCGGTTCTGAACAGCCCACGCCGTTGCAGTTCCGGGACCACGCCATTGGCGAAGTCTTCGAGCCCACCGGGCAGGTGCGGCACCAGCACGTTGAAGCCATCCGCCGCGCCCTGCTCGAACCATTCCTGCAAACGGTCGGCAATCTGCGCCGGTGTGCCGACGACGCTGTAATGCCCGCGACCGCCAGCGATTCTGCGACCCAGTTCGGCCAGGGTCAGATGCTCCCGGCCGGCCAGTTCGGTCAGCAGTTTCTGCCGGCTCTGCTGGCCGCTTTCAGTCAGCGGCAATTCCGGCAGCGGCCCGTCCAGCGGGTACTTCGACAGATCGAAGTTGCCCAGCATACGCCCAAGAAGGGCAACGCCAACCTCGGGTTCGACCAATTGCTGAAACGTTTCACTTTTTTCCTGCGCTTCAGTTTCCGTCTGCCCGACCACGACAAACACGCCGGGCATGATTTTCAGCGAATCGGCGCTGCGTCCGTACTTCGGCAAGCGTCCCTTGAGGTCGGCGTAAAACGCCTGGGCGCTGGCCAGCGAGGTCTGCGCGGTGAACACCACTTCGGCCGTCTGCGCCGCCAATTCACGTCCGGTTTCCGACGAGCCGGCCTGCACGATCACCGGCTGCCCCTGTGGTGAACGCGCGACATTCAGCGGGCCTTTGACCCGGAAGTGTTCGCCGACGTGATTCAGCACGTGCAGTTTTTCCGGGTCGTAATAGGCGCCGCTGGCCTTGTCGCGAATGAAGGCGTCGTCCTGCCAACTGTCCCAGAGCCCGGTCACCACTTGATGAAATTCCCGGGCACGGCTGTAGCGTTCGGCATGGCCGATGTGTTCATCGCGGCCGAAGTTCTGCGCTTCGGCGGCGTTGTCCGAGGTCACCAGATTCCACCCCGCTCGCCCGCCCGACAGGTGATCGAGTGACGCGAATTTACGCGCCACGTGATACGGCTCGTTGTAGCTGGTGGTCGCGGTGGCGATCAGGCCGATGTGCTCGGTCACCGCGCTCAAGGCCGAAAGCAAGGTCAACGGTTCGAAGTGATCCGAACGGGCCATGCGACTGGCGATGTCCTGGGTCGGGGCGGCGACGCTGTCGGCGACGAACAGAGTGTCGAACTTCGCTGCCTCGGCGATCTGAGCCAGGCGTTTGTAATGGGCGAAATCCAGCCCGGCGTTGGCCGGCACTTCCGGGTGACGCCACGCGGCAACGTGGTGCCCGGTGGCCATGAGGAACGCGCCGAGTTTCAGCTGTCTGCTCATCTCAGAAATCCTTGCGCAGTTGCACGCCGAAGTAGCGCTCGTCATCGCGGGGTACGGCGCGGTAGATGTAGTTGCCGCCGCTGGCGAGCAACGGCGAATACGACTTGTCGGTGAGGTTCTTGCCCAGCAATGCCACGCGCCAGCCATTGGTGTAATCGGCCAGGGCTACGCTGGCATTCCAGAGGCCGTAGGCGCCCTGTTTGGTGTCGGCGTTCTGGCTGATGTCGTACTGCACTTCGCTCTGCCAGCTGTAATCGGTGCCGAGTTCGATATCCAGGCCGTTATCCAGCGGGATGGTGTAGTCGGCCCGCACGTAGCTTTTCCAGTCCGGGCTGAACGGCAGCGGTTTACCGTTGACGTTGCACGACGCCGCCGCGCCTGCCGGGCAGGCGAACTCGTCGATGCGGGCGCGGGTGTAGGCCAGCGCACCCGAGAATTTCAGTTGCTGGGTCGCCTGCAGGGCGAAATCAAGTTCCACACCCTCGGTGCTGACGCTGCCGGCGTTGATCAGGCGCGTTACGACTTGCCCGGCGACGGTGTCGAAAAAGTTCGCCTGATAGTTGTCGTAGTCGCTGTAGAAAACCGCGAGGTTGGTGGTCAGGCGATTGTTCCAGCTTGAGGCTTTGATCCCCGCCTCCCAGGTGTTGGAAGTCTCCGGTTTCAGCGCTTCGGTATCGCGTGGCTGCATGTTGAAGAACACGTTGTAGGCCGGGCCTTTGTAGCCACGCGAGTAGGTCAGATAAGTGGTGACGGTATCGCTCAGGTCGTACTGCAAACCGAGGCGGCCGGACCAGCCATCCTCGTCCACCGAACCGGAGCTGCGGGTGGCTGGCTGAATGCCGCTGACGGTGGTGGCGGAGGTGGAGACGCGACGGTGATCGTATTCCAGATCGTCGTGGGTGTAGCGCAGGCCGGCGATGCCACGGAAGTCCGAGGTGAAATTCAACGTGCTTTCGCCAAACACCGCGTAGCTGTCGCTGGTGGTGCTGTAATCGGCGACGCCGCGATCAGTGCGCGTGGTGGTGGTCAGGGTGCGTTGATAGGTTTCCTCGTCCTTGCCGTGCATGTAGAACAGGCCGCCGACGTATTCGAGGAACTCGCCTTTCGGCGACGCCAGACGCAGTTCCTGCGAGTACTGGTCGAAGGCCAGATCGCCCTTGTCCGCCGTACCGGGGAACGCAGCCGTCACCGTGCCGAGGCGGTCGCCGTCCTGATACTGGGTGTTGTCCCAGCCGCGCCACGCGGTGATCGAGGTCAGGGTGTAATCGCCCAGTTGCCAGTCGAGCTGGCCGGACAGGCCCTTGTTGGTGTCTTCGACGTGGGTGCGGGTGTCGGTGTTGATGTCGCGGTTGTGGCTGGTCGCGCCGACCGGGCTCAGCGCATTGGCGAAGGCCGGGGTCAGCGCCTTGGTCACGACGCCGTTGGGGCCGTCATCATGGGACTGCATGTAGTCGGCGATCAGGGTGAAGGTGATGTCGTCGTTCGGGGTGAATTCCAGTTTGCCGCGCACGCCGCGATGGTTGTAACCGTTGACCTCCTGACCGTTGTGCTTGTTGTCGACGTTGCCGTCGTAAGTGCCGAACAAGGTGCTGATCGAGCCCTTGAGCGTGTCCGGAATCAGGCTGCCGCCGATGCCGAAACGGGTGCGGCTTTCGTTACCGCTGTAGTACGACTGATCAATGTAGCCGTGGGTCTCGGCGGTCGGCGCCTTGCTGGTGATGTTCAGCACGCCGGCCGAGGCGTTCTTGCCGAACAGCGTGCCTTGCGGGCCGCGCAAGACTTCGACGCGTTCCAGATCCAGCAGATCGAGAGTGGACTGGCCGGGACGGGCGTAGACCACGCCATCGATTACCGTGGCCACGGTCGGCTCGACGCCCGGCGAGGTGGAAATAGTCCCCACGCCACGCACGAATAGCGAGGTGTCCTTGTTCGACGCGCCAGTGCGGAAATTCAGCGACGGCACTTGCTGGACGATGCTCGCCACGCTGTTGCGGTTGTCGCGCTCCAGCTGCTCACCGTCGATCACCGACACCGCCACCGGCACCTTTTGCAGCGACTCTTCGCGGCGGGTGGCAGTGACCGTGACGGACTTGAGTGTCGGCTCCTGATCGGAGCTGTCGGCGGCGAACGCGGCCGGCAGCGGCAGCGCGGCCAGCCCGGTGAGTAGCCAGCCCGCAGCGCGGATCGATTGCGCCAGTTTGTGTGTCGCCCCAGGAATGTTGTGCATGTTTGCCCGCTCGAAAAGTTGCCCTGAACCGCTGCCGTTCTGCGACGACAGCGCCTGTCTCGGTGTCTTGGGCATTCGCTCGAGCGAGTAGCAGACAACGCGCCTTGTTAGCGCTAACATCGCCAGTATTGGCAAGTCGGACATAGACCGTCCAATACTGAAAAATTACTTTTATATGCGTTTTGGTTTTTAAGAAGGATCGAGCCTTGAGCGAAGAAAAGCCCCGCAAACGCCGTGGTGCCGGCCGCGTGACCCTCAACGCGGTAGCGCGCCAGGCCGGTGTTTCGGCGATTACCGTGTCGCGCTACTTCAACCAGCCGGAACAGGTCTCGCCCGAACGCCGCGAACGGATCGCGGCCGTGGTCGCCGAACTGGGTTACGTGCCGAATCTAGTGGCCGGCGGGCTCGCCTCGGCGCGGGGGAAAATCGTCGGCATGGTGATCCCGAACATCTCCGGGCCGATCTTCGCCAACACCATTCAGGGTTTCAGCGACACCCTCAGCCGTCACGGTTATCAGCTGTTGCTGGCCTCGAGTTACTTCAGCACAGAACAGGAAGAAAACGCCGTGCGGGCGTTCCTCGGCTGGTCGCCTGCAGCGCTGGTGGTCACCAGTCATTTCCATAGCGCGGGCACGGAAAAGATGCTCGCCGAGGCGGATATCCCGGTGATCGAAACCTGGGATTACCAACCGGATCGCGAGCCGATGCAGATCGGCTTTTCGCACTTTGAAGTGGGTGTCAGCGCCGCTCGTTATCTGCACGGCAAAGGCTATCGACGCATCGCGTTCGTGCAGAACAGCGCACCCGGCGACTTCAGCGCACTGGAGCGCCGGGACGGTTATGCGGCGACCGTGCGTGAGCTAGGACTGGAACCGTGGGTATTCGCACCCGACGCCGATCGCGCCCCGTTCGAGGCCGGCAAACAAGCGATGGAAGCGATGATGAACGCCTCACCACGCCCGGACGCGATCATCTTCGCCAACGACAACCTCGCCGCCGGCGGCCTGCTCGCCGGACAACGCGCCGGCCTCAAGATCCCCGAGGACTGCGCCGTCCTCGGCTTCGGCGACTACCCGTTCGCCGAAATGCTGCTGCCGAGCCTGAGCACGATCAAACCGCCGGCGCTGGAGATCGGCGTGCTGGCGGCAACCCGGGTGCTGGAAAGTCTGGGCGTGTTGCCGAGCGATGAGGTGCAGCGGCTGAACTTGCTGCAGTGCACGGTTATTGAGCGGGAAAGTACCTGACGAATATGGCGTGGGCGGGTTTGGCTATGCTCTAAATGAAACCGAGGTGGCGCCTTCGCGGGCAAGCCCGCTCCCACAGGTTCTGTGTTGCGTACAGAATCTGTGGAGGACACAGAACCCTTGTGGGAGCGGCGGTGCGACGATTCGACTTGCCCGCGAAGGCGCCCGACCAAACACCGACTATGCCGCAGGCCTCCCCATGCACACCGCAATCATCATTTTCTTCGGCCTGATCCTGCTGGCGCTGATGTTTTACATCGGCGAGCGCATCGGCTTCAGTCGGCAGACGCTGGCCTATGGTTTCGCGGCGTTGTGGCTGGCGTTGACGGTGATCAATGGTGCAGTCGGCGTGGTGCACGCCGGGCAGCCGCTGGGGTCGGAGATTGCGATTGGCAGCGCCGTGTATGGCGTGCCGCTGGCGGCGATGGTGTTGTTCATGGTGCTGAGCGCCGAGACCTGAAAGCGTCCCGGCGCCCTGCCCCGATCAACGCACCAGATGCAGGAACTGCATGTGCCGTTCGTACTGGTCGAGGATGTCGTTGATGATCTGCTCTTTGGTGTAGCCGACCAGATCGTAGTCCTGACTGCCCTCGCTCAAGTGCACTTCGGCGCGGTAGTAGCGGCGATTGTTGAGCTGCTTGGAGCCCATGCCTCCGCGGGCGAACGACGGCGTGAAGTAGCCGCGCATCTGCACCTGGTAGATGAACGGGTGCTGCTCGCCGTGACCGATTTCCAGACTGACGCTGTCGTGCGCCGGATCCGGCTGGGTGACCACGTTCAGGCCTTTCTCGGCGAATACGGCCGTCACTTCTTCGATGGCCGGTTTCACCGTGGTGTCCATGAAGCGGTACACCTCGTCGCGCGACGGGAAGTGCACGGCCTGGCTCAGACGCTGACGCCAGCCGCCCTTGCCACGCCGTGAGCCGGAGACCGGCGCCAGCGAATGCAGTTGCGCGATCTGCTTCTGCGACTCCAGGTAGAACGCCTTGTGCAGGCCCCACATCATCAGCAGCAGAATCAGCGAGAACGGCAGCGAGGTCAGCACCACCGCCGACTTCAGCGCATCGATGCTGCCGGAGAACAGCAGCGCACTGGTGATCAGCGCGGTCATCGCGCCCCAGAACACCCGCAGCCATTTCGGCCCGTCTTCATCCGGGTTGCCGCCCTTGGCCGACAGGGTCGAGAGCACCACGGTGCCGGAGTCGGCGGAGGTGACGAAGAACACGAAGCTGATGAACACCGTCACCGCGATGACGGTCTTGCTCCACGGATAGGTTTCCAGCAGCAGGTAGAGGGTCATCGACGGGTTGTCGAGGGCCGACATGCCCAGCGCCGACATACCGTGATTGAGCACCTGGTCGATGGCGCTGTTGCCGAAGATCGACATCCACGCCAGGGTGAAACCGAGCGGAATCAGCAGCACGCCGAAGACGAATTCGCGAATGGTCCGGCCACGGGAAATCCGTGCGATGAACAGGCCCACGAACGGCGACCACGCGATCCACCAGGCCCAGTAAAAGACTGTCCAGCCGCCGAGCCAGTCGCTCGGTTTGTCGTAGGCGTAGAGGTCGAAACTCTTCATCGGCAACGCGCCGAGGTAGTCGCCCAGATTCTGGATCAGGGTGTTGAGCAAATGCTGGGTGGGGCCGGCGAACAACACGAACAACAGCAGCGCACAGGCCAGCAGCATGTTGATGTCGGACATGACCCGCACGCCTTTATCCACACCGGAGACGGCGACGATGATCGCCGCGCCCATCATCAGCGTGATCAGGCCGACCTGAATCCACTGGGTGTGGGCGATACCGAACAGGTAGTCCAGACCGGAGTTGAGATGGAGCACGCCGAAGCCCATGTCCGCACCGAGGCCGAACACCGTGGCGATGATGCCGAAGCCGTCCACCGCGTAGCCGATGGGGCCGTTGATGCGCTTGCCGATCAGCGGATACAGCGCCGAACGCAGGGCCAGCGGCAGGTTATGCCGGTAGGCGAAATACGCCAGCGCCATCCCGACGAAGGCGAACACGCCCCAGCCGTGCAGGCCCCAGTGCAGGAACAGAATCTGCATCGCCTGACGCGCCGCCTCCGCGGTGCCGGCCTCGCCTTGCGGCGGCTGGAGCATGTGGGTCAGCGGCTCGGACACGCAGAAGAAAAACAGCGTGATGCTGATCCCGGCGGCGAACAGCATGCCGGCCCAGGACAGGTAACTGAATTCGGGTTCGTCGTGGTCGGCACCGAGTTTGATCTTGCCGTAGCCCGATAACGCGGTGACCACCACGAAGACCAGATACAGAGTCATCGCGAGCATGTAGTACCAGCCGACCGTGTTGGCCGCCCAGTTTTGCGCTTCGAGAAGCCAGGCGCCGGCCTGTTCCGGCATGGCGATGACTGTCAGGCCGAACAGCAGGATCACCGTCGCGGCGAACCAGAACACCGGCGGATTCATGCGCACCAGACCGCTGGCGGGGGTGGACGATGCACTCATGAACGGTGCACCTCAAGAGATTGGAAAATGGCTGAAATGATCGGACTCAGCAAAGGCAAGCCTCCTGTTGTGAGCGGGCAGCGAACCGCCGGTTTAACTTGAATGAACGTTCAAGTTAAACATGGATAGTACGCTCAGGACTAATCGCAGGGCTCAGCGGTACTTTTCGTACGCTAGCTCAAGGAGGGGTATGACGCTTTAGTGAGAGCGATCGTTCCCGCGTTGCGCGGGAACGATCGGATAGAAAAATTACTTCTGCGTCCCGTCATCATGCTGCAGGTTGGCCTGGGTCAGGTTGCACCCGGCCGGTACGCTGCGGGTCAGCCACACGTTGCCGCCGATGGTCGAGCCTTTGCCGATGGTGATCCGCCCGAGAATCGTCGCCCCGGCGTAAATCACCACGTCGTCCTCGACAATCGGATGGCGTGGATGGCCCTTCTGCAACTGGCCGTCCTCGTCCGCCGGGAAGCGTTTGGCGCCGAGGGTCACCGCCTGATAGATCCTGACGCGCTCGCCGATGATCGCGGTCTCGCCGATCACCACACCCGTCCCGTGGTCGATGAAGAAGCTGCGGCCGATCTGCGCGCCCGGGTGAATATCGATGCCGGTCGCCGAGTGGGCGATTTCCGAACTGATCCGCGCCAGCAGCGGCAGACCTGCGCGATACAAATGGTGAGCCAGACGATGGTGAATCACCGCCAGAATCCCCGGATAACACAGCAGCACTTCATCAACGCTGCGCGCCGCCGGATCGCCGTGATACGCGGCCAGCACATCGGTATCGAGCAGGCTGCGCAGGCCCGGCAGCGCGAGGGCGAAATCCTGGATGATCCTGATCGCCTGCGCCTCGACTTCAGTGTCAGCCTGGGCGCTGTGACGGGCGACGTAACGCAGTTCGAGTCGTGCCTGAGCCAGCAATGCATTCAAGGCAACGTCGAGGGTATGGCCGACGTAGAAATCCTCGCTTTCCTCACGCAGATCCACCGGCCCCAGCCGCATCGGAAACAGTGCGCCGCACAGGGCTTCAAGGATTTGCGCCATCGCATCACGGGACGGCAACTCGCGCCCGCCCTGCTCGCCGGAAGCACGGCCATTTTGCGCACGCCACTGATCCCGCGCGGTACGCAGCTGGCTGACGATGGTCTGCAATTGCCAATGGCTGGAACGCTCGCTCACGGTAAAGACTCCTCACGGGCGGCCGGACTGTCTGGCCGCGTCAACGGCGCCTACTTTACGGCAACCCCACCGGGGCGAATTAAGAACCGATAGTGCTGGGCTAAGCACATTTGGCTATAAGCGATTGGCGGTTGCCCCGGTAAATCGGCGTGCCTATAGTCCTGACATCTCCTTGCATCAGTACGGAACCATGTCCACACAACCGATCAAACAACAGCTGGATCGCTTTAACCGCCTCGACCTGCTCGGCCAACCGACCCCACTGGAAAAACTCGAGCGCCTGTCCACCTGGCTCGGCCGCGATGTCTACATCAAGCGCGATGACCTGACGCCTCTGGCCATGGGCGGCAACAAGCTGCGCAAGCTCGAATACCTCGCCGCCGATGCCCTCACCCAAGGCGCCGATACGCTGATCACAGCTGGTGCACTGCAATCGAACCATGTTCGCCAGACCGCCGCGCTGGCCGCGAAACTGGGTCTGGGCTGCGTGGCCCTGCTGGAAAATCCGCTGGGCACCGACGACAGCAACTACACCGGCAACGGCAACCGCCTGCTGCTGGACCTGTTCGACACCAAGGTCGAGCTGGTCGACAACCTCGACAACGCCGACGAACAACTGGCCGCCCTCGCCGTGCGCCTGCGCAGCAACGGCAAGAAGCCGTATCTGGTGCCGATCGGTGGCTCCAACGCCCTCGGCGCGCTGGGTTACGTGCGCGCCGGCCTGGAGCTGGCGGAGCAGATCAAGGACACCGGCCTGCAATTTTCCGCCGTGGTTCTGGCCTCGGGCAGCGCCGGCACTCACAGCGGTCTGGCGCTGGCCTTGAGCGAAGCCCTGCCGCAACTGCCGGTGATCGGCGTGACGGTTTCGCGCAGCGAAGAAGATCAGCGCCCGAAAGTCCAGGGCCTGGCCGAACGCACCGCCGACCTTCTGGGTGTGGCGCTGCCGGACAGCTTCAAGGTCGAGTTGTGGGACGAATACTTCGGCCCGCGCTACGGCGAGCCGAACGCCGGAACCCTGGCGGCGGTGAAGCTGCTGGCGAGTCAGGATGCCGTGCTGCTCGATCCGGTCTACACCGGCAAGGCCATGGCCGGGCTGCTCGACGGCATCGGTCGCGGACGTTTCGACGACGGCCCGATCATCTTCCTGCACACCGGCGGCGCCCCGGCGTTGTTCGCGTACAAGGACTTTCTGTAGGCCTGAGCGCGTTCCCGCGCCCGACGTGGGAACGCTCAGCGTCAGCTTGGCTACATATTCATTAAAAGAATAACAAACGGAAAATTCATTATTTTCCATTCTAAAAGAACCATCATATAGTCTCGCCGCAGGCGAATTTCGCGAGAGACGCATAAGCTGCTTTAAGGCAGGATAGCGCTGTCGTCCAATTCCCGGATTCGCCAACTTTCCTTAAGCGTCTTCCATAAGAAAACACAGGGGCTTGTCATGATTCTTTCCGCACTACGTCGAAATCTGCTGGTAGGTTCGCTGGGCCTGGCACTGAGCGCCGGTCTGCTGGGGCAGGCGGTTGCCGGTGAGCAACTGCAACAGATCAAGGACAAAGGCGTTATCAACGTCGGCCTGGAAGGCACTTACCCACCGTTCAGCTTCGTCGATGCCGACGGCAAGCTGTCGGGGTTCGAAGTCGAGCTGTCCGAAGCCCTGGCCAAGAAGCTGGGCGTGAAGGCCAAGATTCAGCCGACCAAGTGGGACGGCATTCTCGCAGCCCTCGAATCCAAGCGTCTGGACGTCGTGGTTAACCAAGTGACCATCTCCGAAGAGCGCAAGAAGAAGTATGACTTCTCCGAGCCGTACACCGTTTCCGGGATTCAGGCGCTGGTGCTGAAAGACAAGGCAACCGCGCTGAACATCAAGTCCGCCGCTGACCTGTCCGGCAAGAAAGTCGGCGTGGGTCTGGGCACCAACTACGAACAATGGGTCCGCGCCAACGTGCCGGGTGCCGACGTTCGCACCTACGACGATGATCCGACCAAGTTCGCCGACCTGAACAACGGCCGTACCGACGCGATCCTGATCGACCGTCTGGCTGCGCTGGAATACGCCAAGAAAGCGCCGAAAACCGTCGCTGCCGGTGAAGCCTTCTCGCGTCAGGAAGCCGGTGTTGCCCTGCGCAAAGGCGAGCCTGAACTGCTGGCCGCCGTGAACAAGGCCCTCGACGAACTGCGTGCCGACGGCACCCTTGAGAAGCTGTCCACGAAATACTTCAACGCTGACGTCACCCAATAATGGAAGAAGCTTTCCAACTCGCACTGGACTCCGCGCCCTTCCTGTTGAAGGGCGCGTACTACACGGTAATCCTCAGCCTCGGCGGCATGTTTTTCGGCCTGCTGCTGGGCTTTGGCCTGGCGTTGATGCGCCTGTCGCGTTTCAAGTCGGTCAGTTGGCTGGCCCGCATCTACGTGTCGTTCTTTCGCGGCACGCCGTTGCTGGTGCAACTGTTCGTGATCTATTACGGCTTGCCGCAATTGGGCATGGAACTCGACCCGCTGCCGGCGGCGCTGATCGGCTTCTCGCTGAACATGGCCGCCTACGCCTGTGAAATCCTGCGGTCCGCGATCGGCTCGATTGAACGCGGCCAGTGGGAAGCCGCTGCGAGCATCGGCATGACCCGCGCGCAGACCCTGCGCCGGGCCATCCTGCCGCAGGCGATGCGCACGGCGTTGCCGCCGCTGGGCAACAGCTTCATTTCGCTGGTCAAGGACACCGCACTGGCCGCCACCATCCAGGTGCCGGAGCTGTTCCGTCAGGCGCAGCTGATTACCGCCCGGACTTTCGAAGTCTTCACCATGTATCTTGCCGCCGCGCTGATCTACTGGATTCTGGCCACGGTGCTGTCGCACTTCCAGAACAAGTTGGAAGAGCGGGTCAATCGGCACGACCAGGAGTCCTGACCCCATGATTGTCGTGGAAAAACTGACAAAGCAGTTCAAGGGTCAAGTCGTGCTCAACGGCATTGATCTGGAGGTGAAGGAAGGCGAGGTCGTGGCAATCATCGGTCCCAGCGGCTCGGGCAAGACCACGTTCCTGCGTTGCCTGAACTTCCTCGAGGAACCCACCAGCGGCCGGATCAAGGTCGGCGAGATCGAAATCGATACCAGCCGCCCGCTGAACCAGCAGCAGAGCCTGGTGCGCAACCTGCGCCAGCATGTGGGCTTCGTGTTCCAGAACTTCAACCTGTTCCCGCACCGCACCGCCCTGGAAAACGTCATCGAAGGCCCGATCGTGGTCAAGAAGACGCCCCGCGATGCAGCCATTGCCCTGGGCAAGAAGCTGCTGGCCAAGGTTGGCCTGGCGGGCAAGGAAGACGCCTACCCACGGCGTCTGTCCGGTGGCCAGCAACAGCGCGTGGCGATTGCCCGGGCGCTGGCGATGGAGCCGGAAGTGATCCTGTTCGACGAACCAACCTCGGCCCTCGATCCGGAGCTGGTAGGTGAAGTGCTGGCGACCATCCGCGGCCTCGCCGAAGAGAAACGCACCATGGTGATCGTCACCCACGAAATGGCGTTCGCCCGTGACGTGGCCAACCGCGTGGTGTTTTTCGACAAGGGCGTGATCGTCGAACAAGGTGAAGCGAAAGCGTTGTTTGCCAATCCGAAAGAAGAACGCACTCGACAGTTCCTCAGCAAGTTCAGAAACAACGGCTGATCCGTTAAGTTTCTCGAATAAAAACTTCCATGGATGGAAGTTTCGCTTACACCCCCCCAATAAAAAACTTAATCCAGCGACTGCATTACATATATATGTCCTGCAACAGTCTCGCCGCGATTAAAGTTCGCGCCCTGCAAATTTCCAGCTGTACAAACCGACCGACGACAGAACAATAAAATCCGGCAAAAGCTGTGGCCCGATTCGCTATGCAGAATAGGTAGAGTGCCTTATCCGCGTAGGAAGCTTCTGATAAATCCGTAATTCTTCAATTAACTAATCCTCTCCGTTGACACGCCATTCAGCGAACTTTTATCTAGTCACTCATCGCGCCCCCACAACATTACCTAGACCCGATAACGAATGGCCGAACGACCCTGTTTTTATTACCGGGCAATTCACGCCATTTGAACTTTCAGAAACGGATTTCGCTGCAAGGCTTCAAGGAGAGGACTTCATGACCCGCACTTCGCACATCCCCGAACTGGCCGCGCCGAGCCTGGCGCCATTCCAAAACAACGGCATCAACCTTGCGGCAGCGGCCCATCTGCTGGTCGATGTGCCCCCTTATCAGGACATGGACACCGGCGATCTGATCGAACTGTTTTGGGACAACTGCTACGTCGCCTCTCACGTGCTGACAGCACAGGACGTCGCAACCCCAGTCAGCCTGCGAGTGCCGGAAAGCTTCATCGCCAGCGGCTCGTCACGCATCCACTATCGGGTCATGCGGGTGGGTCACGGGCCATCGCTATCGGCAGCCGCGCAGGTCACGGTCAAACTCGACTGCCCCGGCGGACAGCCTCCAGCGCTGTGTGGCGACGAAAACCAGCAACTGGCACCCGTCACGCTGCCCGAAACCATTCGCCGTCAGGGGGTCAACGCGAACCAGATCAGACGCGGTGTGCCGCTGACCATCGAGCCCTATCTGAACATGGCCGAAGGCGACGCCATCACCCTGCGCTGGGGCGATGTGCGGATGGACTTGGCGCGCATCACCCCGGCCGATATCGGCAAGCCGATTCAGGTCTGGGTGCCGCCGGCGATCATCACCGAGGCCGGCGAGGACCTGCGGCTGGACGTGACCTACTGCATCCTCGACCGGGTCGGCAACAACTCGCGCTGGGCGCCGCCGCGAACGCTGAAGATCGGTTGCGTGAACCCCTACCTCAAGGTGCCGCTCAAGGAAACGCTGAAGGCAGCAGAGCCGCGAAAAAAATGAGCATCGACGGTCGGCGAGGGACGAATTCCTTCGCCACCGCACGCTTAACCAGACGGACCACGCCCCCTTCTATACATATTCCTAAAAGTTAGTTTATTTAAATTTTATACGCGCTTAGGGTATATGAACCGGACCACCGGACATTCTTTCGTTCGCCGCACTTTTGCGGCGTTTTTCATGAGATGTGAGGTAGGTAGCATGGTCCGGAACACAATCACCCCAGTGCAGATCGCCAGGGCATTGCGTGCAGCCAAGGAGCGGCACTGATGTCCAGTCTGGCAGACGCAAACGTCCAGAGTGACCTGGACATCGCCCCGTTGTTGTTGCCCGCGCAAGTGCTGCGCAACGACGCTCAAGCCATCAAGGCCGCCCATGAGCTGGCGCAAGTCGCCCGCGTGCAGGCCGCCAAACGTGACCGTCAGCGCAAGCTGCCGTGGTCGGAAATCGAACAGTTCACCCGCAGCGGCCTCGGCAGCATCGCGATTCCGCGCGAGTACGGTGGGCCGCAGGTTTCCTTTGTCACTCTGGCCGAGGTGTTCGCGATCATTTCCGCGGCCGACCCGGCACTGGGACAGATCCCGCAGAACCAGTTCGGCATCATCAACCTGATCCTCGGCAGCGCCACCGAACAGCAGAAAAAACTGCTGTTGCAGAGCGTTCTGGAAGGCTGGCGCATCGGAAACGCCGGGCCTGAGCGCGGCACCAAGGATACCCTGGAACTGAAAGCACGCATCACCGCCGACGGCGATGACTACGTGATCAACGGCCAGAAGTTCTACTCCACCGGCGCACTGTTCGCCCACTGGGTGGCGGTCAAGGCGCTCAACGATGACGGCAAGCAAGTCCTGGCTTTCGTCCGTCGCGGCACACCGGGATTGCGCATCGTCGATGACTGGTCGGGTTTCGGCCAGCGCACCACCGCCAGCGGCACGATCCTGTTGAACAACGTACGGGTCGATGCCGGCCTCGTGGTGGACAACTGGAAGATCAACGAAAAGCCCAATACCCAAGGCGCGGTGTCGCAGCTGATTCAGGCTGCAATCGACGCCGGCATCGCCCGTGGCGCGATCGATGACGCCATCGAATTCGTCAAGACCCGCGCCCGGCCGTGGGTCGACGCCAACGTCGAACGCGCCAGCGACGATCTCTACGTGATCGCCGACATCGGCAAACTGAAAATCGAACTGCACGCTTCCGAAGCGCTGCTGCGCAAGGCCGGGCAAGTGCTGGATCAGGTGCATGCCGCACCGCTGACCGCCGAGTCCGCCGCCCGCGCGTCGATTGCCGTGGCCGAAGCCAAGGTGCTGACCACCGAGATCTCGCTGCTGGCCAGCGAAAAGCTTTTCGAACTGGCCGGCAGCCGCGCCACCCTCGCCGAATTCAACCTCGACCGTCACTGGCGCAACGCCCGGGTGCACACCCTGCACGACCCGGTGCGCTGGAAGTATCACGCGGTCGGCGCCTATCGCCTCAACGGCAAGTTGCCGGCTCGCCATTCCTGGATCTGACGACCAGAACACTTTTGACCAGATCTCTGGAGAAACACATGACTTTTTCCCATCCCGTCGCGGTCATCACCAGCGACGAGCAAGCCCTGATCGTCGCCAGCGACCTGGCCGAAGACTTCCAGCGCGACAGCAACCTGCGCGACCGCGAACGCCGCCTGCCGCTGCCGGAACTCGACGTGTTTTCCCGCTCCGGCCTGTGGGGCATCAGCGTGCCCAAGGAATACGGCGGCGCTGGCGTGTCCAATGTGACCCTGGCCAAAGTCATCGCCCTGATCGCCCGGGCCGATGGCTCGCTGGGGCAGATTCCACAGAACCATTTCTATGCCCTCGAAGTGCTTCGGGTGAACGGCAGCCACGAGCAGAAACAACGGCTGTACGCCGAAGTTCTCGCCGGCCAGCGCTTCGGCAATGCCCTGGCAGAACTGGGCACCAAGACTGCCCATGACCGTGTTACCAGCCTGAAACGCGACGGCAGCGGTTATCGCATCAACGGTCGCAAGTTCTACGCAACCGGCGCCATTTACGCCCAACGCATTCCAACGTCGGTAGTCGATGAAAACGGCGTGCAACAACTGGCCTTCGTCCCGCGCGACAGCAAAGGCCTGACCGTGATCGACGACTGGAGCGGCTTCGGCCAGCGCACCACCGGCAGCGGCTCGGTGGTGTTCGAAGACGTGTACGTCGCCGCCGAAGATGTCATCCCTTTCCAGAGCGCCTTCGAACGCCCGACCCCGGTCGGCCCGCTGGCGCAGATCCTTCACGCCGCCATCGACACCGGCATCGCCCGCGCCGCTTACGAAGATGCGCTGCACTTCGTGCGCAGCAAGACCCGGCCATGGATCGATTCGGGTAACGACAAGGCCACCGAAGACCCGCTGACCCTCAAGAGTTTCGGCCACTTGAGCATTCGCCTGCACGCCACCGAAGCGCTGCTCGAACGCGCCGGCGAATTCCTCGACGCGGCCCAGGCCGAGACCAACGCCGAGACGGTTGCAGCGGCCTCGATTGCCGTCGCCGAAGCACGGGCGATCAGCACCGAAATCTCCCTGGCCGCGGGCAGCACCCTGTTCGAACTCGCCGGCAGCCAGGCCACCCTGATCGAGCACGGCCTCGACCGCCACTGGCGCAACGCCCGGGTGCACACCCTGCACGACCCGGTGCGCTGGAAGTATCACGCGGTGGGCAATTACTACCTCAACGATGAAAACCCTCCGCTGCGGGGGACCATCTGATGAGCAAGAAAAAGATCCTGCTCAATGCGTTCAACATGAATTGCATCGGCCACATCAACCACGGGTTGTGGACGCATCCCCGCGACACCTCGACCCGGTACAAGACCATCGAGTACTGGACCGAACTGGCGCAACTGCTGGAGCGCGGGCTGTTCGACGGGCTGTTCATCGCTGACATCGTCGGCGTGTACGACGTCTATCAGAACTCGGTGGACGTCACCCTGAAAGAGTCGATCCAGCTGCCGGTCAACGATCCGCTGCTGCTGGTATCGGCGATGTCCGCGGTGACCAAAAACCTCGGATTCGGCCTGACCGCCAACCTCACCTACGAGCCGCCGTATCTGTTCGCCCGACGCATGTCGACCCTCGATCATCTGAGCCGTGGACGGGTGGGCTGGAACATCGTCACCGGTTATCTGGACAGCGCCGCCAAGGCCATGGGCCTGAGTGAACAGGTCGAGCACGACCGGCGTTACGACCAGGCCGACGAATACCTCGAAGTGCTCTACAAACTCTGGGAAGGCAGCTGGGAAAACGGCGCGGTGCTCAACGATCCACAGCAGCGGATCTACGCGCAGCCGGACAAGGTACACAAGGTCGAACACAAGGGCGAGTTCTATCAGGTCGAGGGTTATCACCTGTGCGAACCGTCACCGCAGCGCACGCCGGTGCTGTTCCAGGCCGGCAGTTCGGATCGCGGTCTGCTGTTCGCCGGGCGGCATGCCGAGTGCGTGTTCATCAGCGGCCAGAACAAGCCGTCGACCAAGGTGCAGGTGGACAAGGTCCGCGCCAGCGCCGTCGAAGCGGGTCGCAATCCCGAGGACATCAAGGTGTTCATGGGCCTGAACGTGATCGTCGGCGAGACCGAAGACGCGGCCTGGGCCAAGCACGCCGAATACCTGAGCTACGCCAGCGCCGAAGCGGGCGTGGCGCATTTTTCGGCGTCCACCGGGATCGATTTTTCCCAGTACGAAATCGACGAACCGATCCAGTACGTCAAGAGCAACGCGATCCAGTCCGCCACCAAGAACCTGCAGAACAACGACTGGACCCGGCGCAAGTTGCTCGACCAGCACGCCCTCGGCGGGCGCTACATCACCGTGGTCGGCTCGCCGCAGCAAGTGGCGGATGAACTGGAATCGTGGATCGCCGAAACCGGCCTCGACGGCTTCAACCTGACCCGCATCGTCACCCCGGAAAGCTATGTGGATTTCATCGATCTGGTGATTCCGGAACTGCAACGGCGCGGCTCGTACAAGACCGCGTACGACACCGGCAGCCTGCGGGAAAAACTGTTTCACGGCGAAGCGCATTTGCCGCAGCAACACACCGGCGCCCACTACCGACACTAACCCCGGCACTGATCGTTCCCACGCTCTGCGTGGGAATCAGGCTAATTTCACTGACTGGAAAACCACCATGACCAAGAAGCTCCTGTCCCACCCAGTCAAAGCACTGGCCCTGGCCTTCGGCCTGTTCAGCTCGGCGGTGTTCGCCGCCGATGCCCCGTTGAAAATCGGTACCACCGCCGCGTTCGCGATTCCGCTGGAAGCGGCCGTCGAGGAAGCCTCCAAACAAGGCCTGAAAGTCGAGCTGGTGGAGTTCACCGACTGGATCGCGCCGAACGTCAGTCTCGCCGCCGGCGACATCGACGTGAACTACTTCCAGCACATCCCGTTCCTGGAAAACGCCAAGGCCGCCTCCGGTTTCGACCTGGTGCCGTTCGCCCCGGGGATCATCAACAACGTCGGCCTGTACTCGAAGAAATACAAAAGCTTCGACGAGCTGCCGGAAGGCGCCAGCGTCGCCATTGCCAACGACCCGATCAACAGCGGTCGCGGTCTGCAACTGCTGGCCAAGGCCGGTCTGATCACCCTCAAACCGGGCGTCGGCTACAAGGCTACCGAAGACGACATCATCGCCAACCCGAAGAAGATCAAGATCCTGCAAGTCGAAGCCGTGCAATTGGTGCGCGCCTACGATGACGCCGATCTGGTCCAGGGCTACCCGGCCTACATCCGTCTGGCGAAGACGTTCGATGCGGGCTCCGCGCTGCTGTTCGACGGCCTCGACCACAAGGAATACGTGATTCAGTTCGTGATCCAGCCGAAGAGCAAAACCGACCCGCGCCTGATCAAGTTCGTCGACATCTACCAGCATTCGCCGGCCGTTCGCGCCGCACTGGATAAGGCCCACGGCAAGCTGTACCAGGCCGGCTGGGAAAGCTGAGGATGACGGCAGCCATTCAACGGCGACTGGATCTTCCAGAGCCACCCGCGCTGGCACAGCGCACCGAACTGCATCCAGAACTGAACCGCGCCCATGTGCGCTTCGTCGGGCTCGGCAAAACCTACGTCGGCAAACAAGGTCCGGTCGCCGCCCTGCAAGGCATCGACCTGGCGATCCAGCGCGGTGAAGTGTTCGGCATCATCGGCCGCAGTGGCGCCGGCAAGTCGTCGCTGATCCGCACCATCAACCGCCTCGAACAACCGACCTCGGGCCGGGTGCTGATCGATCAGGTGGACATCGGCGAATACGACGAGGATCGCCTGGTCGCCCTGCGCCGGCGGATCGGCATGATCTTCCAGCACTTCAACCTGATGTCGGCGAAAACGGTGTGGCAGAACGTCGAACTGCCACTGAAAGTCGCCGGTGTCCCGAAAGAGCAACGGGAGAAAAAGGTTCGCGAACTGCTGGAACTGGTGGGCCTGCAAGCCAAGCACAAGGCGTATCCGGCGCAGCTGTCCGGCGGGCAGAAACAGCGTGTCGGCATCGCCCGCGCGCTGGTACACGACCCGGACATTCTGTTGTGTGACGAAGCTACTTCGGCCCTCGATCCGGAAACCACCCAGTCGATCCTTGGGCTGCTGCGCGAGATCAACAAACGCCTGGGCCTGACCATCGTGCTGATCACTCACGAGATGGCGGTGATCCGGGAAATCTGCGACCGCGTCGTCGTGCTGGAACATGGCCGCATCGTCGAACAAGGCCCGGTCTGGGAAGTGTTCGGCAACCCGCAGCACGAGGTCAGCCAGACTTTGCTCGCACCGTTGCAGCACGCCTTGCCCGAAGAATTGCAGGGCCGTTTGCAGGCGCAGCCGTCGTCGTCCGATGCTTCAGTTGTGCTGCGTTTGCAGTTCACCGGCAGCCAGCAGGATGAGCCGGATCTGGCCGCGCTGTTCGCCGCGCTCGGTGGCCGGGTGAAATTGCTTCAAGGCGGCGTGGAACGGATTCAGGGCCACGCGCTCGGGCAATTGCTGCTGGCAGTGGCGGGATCAAAGCTGAACGCCGAGGAATTGCGTCAGCGTGCCAGCCAGTGGGCACAACGCACGGAGGTGCTGGGTTATGTGGTTTGATCGCTTGCTGCAGGGTTTTATCGACACGTTTCTGATGGTCGGCGTTTCGTCGCTGATCGCACTGCTGGCGGGTATCCCGATGGCAGTGATTCTGGTCACCAGCGACAAGGGCGGGATCTACGAAGCGCCGGTGCTCAATCGCGCGTTGGGTGCGTTCGTGAACCTGTTTCGCTCGATTCCTTTTCTGATTCTGATGGTCGCGCTGATTCCGTTCACCCGGCTGATCGTCGGCACCACCTACGGCGTCTGGGCAGCCGTCGTGCCGTTGACCATCGCGGCCACACCGTTCTTTGCGCGGATCGCCGAAGTGAGCCTGCGTGAAGTCGACTATGGCCTGATCGAAGCTGCGCAAGCCATGGGCTGCCGGCGCTGGCACATCGTCTGGCATGTGCTGTTGCCCGAGGCGCTGCCGGGGATCGTCGGCGGTTTCACCATCACCCTGGTGACGATGATCAACTCCTCGGCCATGGCCGGAGCGATTGGCGCCGGTGGCCTGGGCGACATCGCCTATCGCTACGGCTATCAGCGCTTCGACAGCCAGATCATGCTGACCGTGATCGTGCTGCTGGTGGCGCTGGTGGCGCTGATTCAACTGGGCGGCGATCGCCTGGCGCGAGGGCTGAACAAGCGCTAGAAAAATCGATGAGCGCTGCCCTCCCCGGCATCAATCATCGATCAGGCTGTCGAGCCACGCGTATTCCGTTTTGCTTCGATGCAGCGCCTGCATGCTTTTTGCCGCGTAAACAATGCTGTCGGCGTTGTTCGCGGCCAAATGCGCGCGCAGCGCCGGATTTGCATTGAACAGGCCGACCGCCGTCTGAAGATCCAGATCGTCGCCGCCCCCCAGATAATCACTGATCCCGAACAGCAGGTTGTCGTGATCGTCCGTAAAAGCGTTCACGTACTCGACTGTCAATCCACCGCGCATGATCACTTCGGAAACACTGCGCTCCGGAATGTCGTAGACGGTCAGCGGCTCCAGACTCAGCAAACCACGCTGGCTGTCACCCAGATAGAAGAAATCCGCGGCGTTGGGACCGATGGTCCTGAAGCGGTCGATGCGGTTGGTGTGCAGCATTTCATGGCCCAGGGACATGCCTAGAATCTCTTGCTGCATGTACTTGCGGTTGAGGAAGAAGCGGCCATGGAAATCCTTCTTGTACATCCAGGCGGCGCTGTTGTTTTCAGTTTCCACTGCGAAGAATTTTTCCTCGCCCCAAGTCCCTTGGTACTCCCTGGAAAGCGCAAGACCTCGCGCCACCGAGTCAGAGAACTGCTGCGCCACGGCCTGGTGCCCTGCGCCAAAAAAACTTTCGTAAACCGCGCTGGCACCGTCGTATTTCAAGCCAATGGCGTGAACGGCATCAGCGAAAACGCTTTCGACCACTCGCAACTCTGTGCGAATCAATGCGGCCTGCTCCGGTGGAAACTGCTTCAGCCCCCGTGCAATCAGCGTGGCTTCCTTTGCAGTCTCGTGCTCGATCGCGTCATCAATACCGGTGTGAACCCGACTGTGCTTTTCCGAATCTTTCCTGATATTGCGGATGAGCTCATCGATGTCGATATCGATGACATTGCCTGCGTCGCCGGATGACCGAGCCCGTTCCGGCGACCATTTCTTGCTGTGCGGATCGAAGAACAGGACCGGTCCCGAAGCCGTCCACTCGGACATCAAGGTCGCGCGATATTCACCGCCTGCTGCGGTTTGCCGAACCTGGACAATCTCGCCGGGGGCGACATCGACGAACGTGCGTCCCTTGATAACCCTCAACCCCAGTGCATCAGGCGCAGGCAGGGTGGCCGGCGCTTTCAGGCGATAGTCCGCAAGCGCCCTGCCCCCGAAACGACCCGACAGGACCTCGGCGGTCGGCAGGGATGAAACAATAACTGCGGCGTCTGGCATATCCGGTTGGCGAAAAGCCTCCACATCCATTTGATCCATGTCCCGAAAACTCTTGTGCGCAGGTTCGTACTCGGGAAAGTCAGCACCGGATCTTTTACGCAGTGCAATGGCGTCTGCCAGGCAGTGGCTGGAGGACGCGGTGGAGGTTTTGCGAGTATTGCCCATGAAAAAATCCTTGTTGAGTAAATCTCCCTGAAAAAATCGGGCAGACATCGCGCTAGTCGTCTATCGCGTGGGCGCTATTGCAACCGATCGGGAACGGTCAGGTGCGGTAAATATGTATTGCACTTGAGCCGGCGTTTTGTGCTTTGTCCGGATCTGGATCCTCTGAACCGCGAAAGCGCTTATAGTCTGCCGATCTTCCTTTCAGCCCATGACGACCATGAAGCAGACCTCTACCGACCTCGAACAGATCACCGCCACCACCCTCGGCCATTACAACTCGGTGGCCGAGGATTTTCGTGAAGGCACCCGCGATCACGATGTCAGCCAGAACATCGACGCCCTGCTGCGGCACATCCAGGCTGAGGCGCCGTTTTCCATTCTCGATTTCGGCTGCGGACCGGGTCGGGACTTGCAGACATTCACCCGGATGGGACACGTCGCCGTCGGCCTCGACGGCGCGGAAAAATTCGCGCAGATGGCGCGGGAAGACAGTGGCTGTGAAGTGTGGTGCCAGGACTTTCTGAAGCTGGATCTGCCGGCAGAACGCTTCGACGGGATCTTCGCCAATG
Source organism: Pseudomonas sp. B21-021 (assembly GCF_024749205.1). Classification (NCBI taxonomy): domain Bacteria; kingdom Pseudomonadati; phylum Pseudomonadota; class Gammaproteobacteria; order Pseudomonadales; family Pseudomonadaceae; genus Pseudomonas; species Pseudomonas sp. B21-021. Next base: position 275,836 of record NZ_CP087192.1, on the reverse strand, counting down.
CGGTGCTGTTTCATGTGCCGTTGCAGGAGTTGCCCCGGGTCTTGAAGCAGTTGCACGGGACATTGAAACCGGGCGGCGTGCTGTTCAGCTCCAATCCGCGTGGGGATAACCGTGAAGGCTGGAACGGGCCGCGTTATGGCTCGTATCACGATCTTGAAGCGTGGCGCGGGTTGTTGACCGCTGCCGGGTTCGTCGAGCTGGAACATTACTACCGGCCGGCGGGGCTGCCGCGTGAGCAGCAGCCCTGGCTGGCGAGTGTCTGGCGCAAAATCGTGTAGTTGGCGATGAGCGCAAAGCGCTCGCCTTACTGCGCCTCTTTCTTCGGCTCGCGAATCTTGTACCAGGCCACGTACAGCGCCGGCAGGAACAGCAGCGTCAGCAAGGTCGCAATCACGATCCCGCCAATCATCGCGTAGGCCATCGGCCCCCAGAACACTTCCCGGGCGATCGGGATCATGCCCATGCTCGCCGCGGCGGCGGTCAGCAGGATCGGGCGCCGTCGGTGCTCGGTGGCTTCCACCACCGCATCCCACGGCGCATAACCTTTGCGCTCGAACTCGTCGATCTGGGTCACGAGGATCACCGAGTTGCGGATGATGATGCCGATCAGCGCCAGAATCCCGAGGATCGCCACGAAGCCCATCGGCGTGCCGGTCGGCACCAGCGCCAGCACCACGCCGATCAGTCCCAGCGGCGCGACACTGGCCACCAGGAACAGCTTCTGCACGCTGTGCAGCTGGATCATCAGGAAGGTCGCCATCAGGAACAGCATCAGCGGCAGCACTTTCGCAATCGGCCCTTGGGCCTTGCCACTCTCCTCGACCGTACCGCCGGTGGCGACCTTGTAGCCAACGGGCAGTTTTTCGGCGAATGCGTCGATGGACGGCTTCAACAGTTTCACCAGATCGGTCGGCTGAATCTCGTCGCGCACCGACGCCTTGATGGTGATGGTCGGCAAGCGGTCACGGCGCCACACCAGCGGCTGCTCCAGTTCATACCGAACCGTGGCGAAGGCCAGCAGTGGAATCGACGTGCCATTGGGCGTGACGATCTGCAGGTTCTGCAGGGTTTCCGGCGTACCGCGTTCCGAACTCACCGCGCGACCGACCACGTTGATCAGGTAGATGTCGTCGTTGACCTGGGTCAGCGGCGCGCCACTGACAATGCTGTTCATCAGGTTCGCCACGTCTTCGGACGAGAGCCCGAGCTGGCGCGCCTTGTCCTGGGCGATGTCGATACGCAGGACTTTGCCCGGCTCGTTCCAGTCGTAAATGATCTCGCCGATGTGCTCGTTCTTGTCCAGTTCAGTTGCCAGGTCGATGGCGTGCTTGCGCACCTGATCGATGTCCTTGCCGCTGATCCGGTACTGGATCGGACGCCCCACCGGCGGGCCCATTTCCAGCGCCTGCACGTAACTGCCGATGCCGACGAAGTCCTTGTGCAGCCGTTCGCGCAGACGCTGACTCAGGGCCTCGCGGGCTTCGAAGTCTTTGCTGACGATCACCAGTTGCGCGTAGTACGGGTTCTGCAATTGCTGGTCGAGTGGCAGGTAGAAACGGATCGCACCCTGACCGATGTAGGTGCTCCAGCGCACGATGTCCGCGTCGCCCTTGAGCGTGGCTTCGAGCTTGTCGACGGCCTTGCGGGTCTCGTCGATTGAAGCGTTTTGCGGCAGGTTGAGGTCGACCAGGATTTCCGGTCGATCCGAGGACGGGAAAAACTGATTCTGTACAAACCGCATGCAGAACACCGCCAGCACAAACAACAGCACAGTGATGCCGATGGCCCACCAGCGATTGCGCATGCACCACAGCAAACCGCCATTGAATGCACGACCAACACGCCCCGGTTCGGCTTCATGGGGTTTCACGTTGGTGCTGAGAATGTGCACGCCAATCACCGGGGCGAAGAACACCGCCACGATCCAGGACACGATCATCGCCACGGCAATCACCGCGAACAGCGTGTAGGTGTACTCGCCGGCAGAACTGGCGTTGAGACCGATGGGGACGAAACCGGCGACCGTCACCAGCGTACCGGTGAGCATCGGGAACGCGGTCGAGGTGTAGGCGAATGTCGCCGCCTCCTCCTTGCTCTCGCCCATTTCCAGGCGCGTGACCATCATTTCCACGGTGATCATCGCGTCGTCCACCAACAGGCCGAGGGCAATGATCAGAGCGCCAAGGGAAATCCGCTGCATGGTGATGCCGCTGTATTCCATGAACACGAACACCATCGCCAGCACCAGCGGGATCGAGCACGCCACCACCAGCCCGGCGCGCACGCCGAGGCTGATGAAGCTGACCACCAGCACGATCACCACCGCTTCGAACAACGCACTGGTGAAGCCGCCAACTGCTTCCTCCACCACCACTGCCTGATCGGACACCGTGTGTACGCCCACGCCAACCGGCAGATCTGCGGTCAGTTCATCGATGCGCTTATGCAGGGCCTTGCCGAACTCCTGGACGTTGCCGCCCTTCTGCATGGCAATCGCCAGACCGATCGCCGGCTTGCCGTCGAAACGGAATTCCGGTGTGGCCGGGTCGACGTAACCACGGGTGATGTCGGCCACGTCCGCCAGACGATAGAAACGGTCGTTGAGTTTGAGATTGACCTCGGCCAGGTCTTTCTCCGAAGCGAACTGCCCCGAAGTCCGCACGGAAATCCGCTCGGGCCCCGCCTCGATGACACCGGCCGGAGTCACCGCGTTCTGCGATTGCAGGCTCTGCACCACCTGACGCTGATCAATGCCCAGCGCCGCGAGTTTGCGGGTCGAGAAGTTCAGATAGATCACTTCGTCCTGCTGGCCGATCATTTCGATCTTGCCCAGCCCCGGCACATTGCGGATCTCGGCCCGCGCCTGTTCCACGTAATCGCGCAACTGACGCATGGTCAGGCCGTCGGCGGTGAAGGCGTAGACCGAGCCGAACACGTCACCGAATTCGTCGTTGAATCCCGGCCCCTGAATGCCTTGCGGAAATTGCCCGCGAATATCGTCGATCTTCTTGCGCACCTGGTACCAGATTTCCGGAATGTCCTTGGCGCTGGTGGTGTCGCGCAGGTACACGTACACCGTCGATTCGCCGGGGCGCGTGTAGCTTTTCACGTAGTCGAGGGAGTCGAGTTCTTCGAGTTTTTTCTCGATGCGGTCGGTGACCTGCTTGAGGGTTTCCTCCTGGGTCGCGCCCGGCCATTTGGTCTGGATCACCATGGTCTTGATAGTGAACGACGGGTCTTCCTCGCGCCCCAGATTGAAGTAGGAGAACACCCCCATGAGCAACGCGACGAACATCAGATACCAGACGAAAGACTGATGCTTGAGGGCCCATTCGGAGAGATTGAAAGAGCCTTTCATTGACTGTCCTCGTCAAGTTTCACGGATTGTCCGGGTTTGAGACTGTTGACGCCGGCGCTGACCACACGCTCGCCGTTCTTCACGCCCCCTGCGAGCACCACGCTGCTGTCGGTGCGGCTGATCACGCTGACGTCGCGCGGGTTGACGGTCTTGCTTTGGGTGTCGATGACCCAGATTCGCGGTTTCCCGTCGACCTCCTGCAACGCCGTGGCTGGCAATTCGATACGCGGCTTGATCGCCGAGCTGAGGGTGACGCTGATCGCCGTGCCGAGGCGGAAGCCGTCAGGCGTGTTGGCCAGGGTCAGCCGTGCGCGTCGGGTGCGTGTCGCACTTTGTGCCTGCGGTTCGATCTCGCGCAGGGTGGCCGTGGTGTTAATGCTCGGATCGAGTTGTCCGGCCACCAGAAACACAACGTCGGACGGGATTTCATCGACCAGAGTGTCCGGCAGATCGATCACGGCTTCCTTGATGTCCGGTTGCGCCAGGGTCACCACTTGCTGGCCCGCCGTCACCACTTGCCCGGCCTCGGCGTTCCACGCGGTGACCACGGCTTTGTGATCGGAGCGCAGCTCGGTGTAGTCGAGTTGATCCTTGCTTTGATTGACCGCCGCCCGCGCCTGATCCAGCGAGGCCTGGGTGGTTTTCAGGTCCGTCATGGCAATGTCCAGTTGCGCCTGCGCCCCGACGCCACGGTCGAACAGCGCTTGCTGACGGCGGGCATTGGCCTGGGCGTTGATCAGTTGTGCCTGAACCTTGGCCAGGTCGCCCTGGGCCGAACGCAGCTGGTTCTGCTGATCGGACGGATCGAGGGTGGCGAGCAGCGTGCCCTTCTGCACCTCGGTACCGACGTCGACGTTGCGGCTGGCAATGCGCCCGCCGACACGAAAACCGGTGTTGCTTTCATAGCGCGCCTGAATGCTGCCGGCGAAACGCCCGAGGTTTTCCTCGCTCATGGCTTCGACCTTGACCGACAACACCGGCCGTACCGGTTCCGGCGGTGGCTCGCTTTTCGAGCAGGCGGCCAGCAACACGCCAATGGATAACAGCCCCAGACGCTTCATGGCTGTGCTCCCGGTTGCAGATCCTTGTAGGTGTTTTCGGCAATTTCGACCTTCATGCCCGGATGCAGCAACTGCCCACCCGCAACAATGACTTTTTCCCCGCCCTTGAGGCCCTCGCTGATGATGACCTTGCCGATCAGGTAGCGGCTGACGGTGACGTTGTGCAACTGCGCTTCACCTTTATCGTCGACCATCCACACCGCCGGATCGCTGACGTTCTTGGTCAGCGCCGACCACGGTAATTCAACCGCCGACTTGCCGGTGCCCTTGGCCGTGGCGCTCACCACTGAGCCCAGTTGCATCCCCTGCGGCAGGCTGTCGAGGCTGACCTTGACCTGCACCGTGCCGGACTGCGCAGACACCGCCGGGGTGATTTCACGCACGGTGCCGGTGGTCTTGATGGCGGGGTTGTCGAGCAGACTGACGACGATCGAACGCTCCGCCGGCCGTTCGGCCAGCAGGGATTCGTAAACATTGAACACGGCGTCACGGTCGCCGTCCCGGGCCAAGCTGAAAATCGGTGCCGTGGCCTGAACCACCTGGCCGACTTCAGCCTGACGCTCAGTGATGACGCCCGGCGCATCGGCAATCAGCGAGGTGTAGCTCAGTTGATCCTTGGCATTGGCCAACTGCGCCTGGGCCGCACTCAAGGCACTCTGGCTGCTGCGCAAGGCGGCCTGCGCCGAATCGTATTCGCTCTGGCTGGTGTAGCCCTTGGGCAACAGTTTCTGCTGGCGGACGAACGCGGCGGCGCTCTGTTTGACCCGCGCCTGCTCGGCCACCACCTGGGCCTGGGCGGAATCGACGTTGGTCTGCAAATCCTTCGGATCGAGCTTGGCCAGCACTTGTTTGGCCGAGACCCGGTCACCGACATCGACCATGCGCTGGATGATCTTGCCGCCGACCCGGAACGACAGTTCGGTCTGCACGCGGGCCTGAACATCGCCGGTGAGGGTCACAGCGGCGGCGTAATTGGCGGGGTTGACCTCCTGCACGAAGACCCGGGGCAGGTATTCGGCGGGGGCCTTTTTCTCGCCGCACGCGCTCAACAAAGCGAACAGACTCAGCATGACCGCTGTTTTCAATCCGGGACTCGCCATGCAGACTCCTTCCTGTGTACGAACGTGCAAGTGACGATACGACTATGAGCTTAGAACAGGGTTCAACCTTCGTCCGGGCGATATATGCATTTCTGTGCAGCGAGTATCCTGACCCGGATTTCGGGGCACTCAAGAAGGATTTTCATGCTCAAGACCCTCGCGGTGGCCAATTACCGCTCGATCAATAAATTGGTAATCCCGCTGGGCCGTCTGAACCTGATCACCGGCCCCAACGGCAGCGGCAAGTCCAACCTTTACCGGGCGCTGCGGCTGTTGGCGGAAACCGCTCAGGGCGGCGTGGTCAATGCGTTGGCCCGAGAGGGTGGGCTCGACTCGACCTTCTGGGCCGGGCCGGAAACCATCAGCCGTCGCATGCGCAACGGTGAAGTGCCGATCCAGTCCACGGTGCGCCAAGGTGTCAAACGCCTGCGTCTGGGCTTTGCCGGGGAAGATTTCAGCTATTCGATCGCCCTGGGATTGCCGGAGCCAAGCCTCTCGTTCTTTTCCCTCGACCCGGAAATCAAAAAGGAATGCATCTGGGCCGGGCCGCTCTATCGTCCGGCCAGCCTGCTGGTGGATCGCGACGGGCCGATGATCCGTGCCCGTGAAGGTCGTGGCTGGGATGTTCTGGCGCAATACACGCCGAACTTCGACAGCCTGTTCGATCAGGTCGGCAGCCTGCGCACCTCGCCGGAAGTGTTCCAGATGCGCGAGTTCATCCGCCGCTGGCGCTTCTACGATCACTTTCGCAGCGACGCCGACGCCCCGGTACGCCAGCCGCAACTGGGCACGCGCACGCCGGTGCTGCACCACGACGGGCGCGATCTGGCAGCGGCGTTGCAGACCATCCGCGAGATCGGCGATCCCGAGGCGTTGCAGGCGGCGATCAGCGACGCCTTTCCCGGCGCACGGCTGAATATCGCACCGCTGGCGGGCGGACGCTTTGCCATCGAGTTTTTTCAGGAAGGATTGCTGCGGCCGTTGTCGGCGGCGGAACTGTCGGATGGCACGTTGCGCTATCTGCTGCTGGTCGCCGCGCTGCTGACGCCACGCCCGCCATCGCTGATGGTGCTGAACGAGCCGGAAACCAGCCTGCATCCGGACCTGCTGCCAGCGCTGGCGCGCTTGATCATCCGCGTGTCGGAGCAGTGTCAGGTGTGGGTGGTGTCCCATGCCCGGCGCTTGATTTCGGCGTTGCAGGAAGACCCGGAATGCAATTGCATCGTGCTGGAAAAAAACCTCGGCCAGACGGGGATCGTCGGGCAGAGGATTCTGGATGAGCCGGCGTGGAATTGGCCTGATTAGCCTCACACTCTCGATCCCACACCGTATCTGATCGTTCCCACGCTCTGCGTGGGAATGCCTCTGGGGACGCTCCGCGTCCAGTGACGCGGAGCGTCACGGGCTGCATTCCCACGCGGAGCGTGGGAACGATCATCTGTCAGGGAGTTAACCCTGCCACTTCCCGCCTTCAACAATCACGCTCTCTGGCTTGGTGTCATCACTCAGCTCTTTGCGCACATATTGGTCATACAGCTTGAGCAGGTATTTCTCTTCGCCCAGCTTGGCCAGTTCGGTGTTCACCCAGTCGCGCAATTCGATATTGCCCTTCTTCACCGCCGGGGCAATCGGCGCTTCGGCGCCAAGTTTTTCGTCCAGCACGCGGTAGCCCGGGTTCTGCTTGGCCCAGCTGAACAGCACCAGATTGTCCTGCGCGTAGGCATCGCCACGGCCGTTGGCCAGGGCTTGCAGGGACTCGGAGTTTTTCTCGAACTTCAGCAGTTTCCAGTCCGGGTGGTTCTTGGTCAGCCAGATATCGGCGGTAGTGCCGGTGGTGACGATGGTGGTGCGGGTCGCCAGGTCATCCAGTTTCTTCACTTCGCTGCCTTGGGGCACCAACGCCTGCACCGCGACCTTGAGGTTCGGATTGGTGAATTCCACCGCTTCCTTGCGCTCCGGGGTCACGGTCATGTTGGCGAGGATCAGGTCGACCTTGTCGCTTTGCAGGAACGGAATGCGGCTCGCCGGCTCGACGGCCACGAACTCGACCTTGTTTTCGTCGCCCAGCAGATCCTTGGCGAATTGACGGCCGATGTCGGTATCGAAGCCGACGTAACGCCCCGCTTCGTTGACGAAACCGAACGGCGGTTTGTCGGTGAATACGCCAACGATCAGTTTGTCGCGGGCCTTGATCTTGTCCAGGTAACCGGCCGGCGCGGTGCTTTCGCTGGCGACTTTCGGCTTGGCCGGTTCTTCGGTCTTGTTGCAGCCGGCCAGCAGCGCAAGGCTGATCAGCGGTAAAGCAAATAGGGCTTTGGCAGTTTTCATGGCAGTTCCAGTTCCTTGGGTTGAGTCGTTTTGGGCGAAGTCGTTGAAGGCAGTGCTTCAACGTAGGAGAACTTCTCCAGGAACTGCTGCGCGCGTGCGGTTTGCGGGTTCGTAAAGAAAAGCTCGGGCGGGTTCTGTTCAAGGATGCGCCCGGCATCCATGAACACGATGCGATCGGCCACCGCGCGGGCGAAGGCCATTTCGTGGGTGACGATAAGCAGGGTCATGCCTTCGCGGGCCAGGCCCTGAATCACTTCCAGCACTTCCTTGACCATCTCCGGATCAAGGGCGGCGGTGACTTCGTCGAAGAGCATGACCCGCGGGTTCATGCACAACGAGCGGACGATGGCGATGCGTTGCTGCTGGCCGCCGGAGAGCTGGCGCGGGAAGGCGTCGCGCTTGTCCGCCAAGCCTACGCGTTCGAGCAACGCTTCAGCTTGCTGCTGTGCTTCGCGGCGTTCGCGTTTCTGCACTTTGAGCGGGCCGAGCAGCAAATTGTCGAGCACGCTCATGTGCGGAAACAGGTGATAACTCTGGAACACCATGCCGATCTGCTGACGCACTTCGCGCCAGTCGGTGGCCTTGTCCAGCAATTCGCGGCCGGCGAATTTCAGAGAGCCACTGTGGGCGGTTTCCAGACCATTGAGGCAACGCAGCAGGGTGCTTTTGCCGCAGCCGCTGGGGCCGAGGATGACGATGACTTCGCCGGATTTCACTTGCAGGTCGATGCCCTTGAGCACCTGCTGTTCGCCGAAGAATTTGTTGAAGCCCTGAAACTCGATCAATGCGCTCATGCTTGCGTCCAGCGCCGCTCCAGCACGCGCGAGGCGGCCGACAGCGGATAGCAGATGAAAAAGAAAAACAGGAACAGCGCGCCGTAGATCAGCACTGATTCGTAGGTGCGCTCGATGATCTGCTGACCGACCTTGATCACATCGACAACGCCGATCAGCACCGCCAGCGAACTGGTCTTGATGATCCGCGTGTAGACGTTGATGGTCGGTGGCGTCATGCGTTTCAGCGCCTGGGGCAACAGCACGTAACCGTAGAGCTGCGCCGCGTTAAGACCGATCGACAGCCCCGCCTCACGCTGCCCGCGCGGCAACGAATGCAACGCACCGCGCGCCACTTCGCCCACCTCGCTGGCGCCCCACAGCGACAGCACCAGCACCGCACACCAGAAGCTCGGCAGGCTCAGGCCGAAAAAAATCGGCAGGCCGAAAAACAGCAGGTACAACCAGACCAGCACCGGGATCGCCCGGAACAGCTCCAGATAGATCCGCAGCAGCGCGTTCAGCCACGTCACGTTGAGCGTGCGCAGCACGCCGTAGAGCACGCCGCCGACGGTGCTGATGGCGATGCTCAGGAACGAGATCGACAGGGTTTGCCCGGCGCCTTTTGCCAACTGCGGCAACGACACCCAGAGCAGTTCAAGACCCGAACTGGCCATGCTGGAGCCTCCTTTCCAGACGGCTCAACAGCAGCGACAGCGGCAGGAACAACATCACGCAGATCAGCGTCAGCACGGCGAGCATTTCGTAGGTCTTGTAGTAGAGCGCGATGTAGCTTTTGGTGGTGTAGAGAATTTCCGGCACCGCCACGGCCGAGACCACGGTGGTCTCCTTGAGCAGGAAAATGAAGTTGGCGAACAGCGACGGCAGGCTGAGGATTCCGGCTTGCGGCAGGATCACGTAGCGCAGCAACTGGCCGTGGGACAAGCCGATGGAGCGACCGGATTCCAGTTGCGCCTGAGGCACCGCATCGACGCCGGCGCGCAGCACTTCGGTGAGGTAGGCGCCGCCGAGAAAAGTCATGGTGATGATCGCCGCAGTGAAACCGGAAACCTTGATCCCCAGCGCCGGCAGCGCGAAGTAGACGAAGAACAACTGGATCAGCAGCGGCGTGTTGCGCGCCAGCTCCACATACAGCCCGACCAGTTTTTGCAGGTAAGGCGTGCGGAACACCAGAATCGTCGCATTGAGCAATGCCACCAGCAGCGAGGTGCCAATGGCGATCAAACCGACCTGCAGCGTCACGCCCACGGCTTTGAGAAACGCCGGCAGGGTGCTGAGGATAAATGCGTAATCGAAGGTCATGAAACATCCTGACGCCGCTCGGTAAGCGACGGTGGTGCAGTCCATGGGCAGCGGATAGCTGTCCGGCAGGCACCGACTTTAAAGGTATAAGAAAAAGAATTTAAATACCGTTAAAGCATATTGATATCACGCAAAAAACTATCCTGCGGGTTTGCCCCGACAGAATAAGAAGGCTATTTTTCCTTTCGCTGTAGGACGGATCTTTTTTTCGTAAAAGCCCTCCAAGGACGAACAGCTTTTGGCCAGACTCCCCCGGCCAACCCCATAACAAGGAAGAGAACATGGACGTAAAAGTGCCGCAGCGACCGGACCCGCAGGATTTCGTGAAATGGCTGGTGGCTTTGCGCCGGGCGCTGAAAACCAGCGCTGCGTAGCCCCCACTTCGATCGTTCCCACGTCGAGGCGTCGAACCCTCCGCGTGGGAATGCAGCCCGGGGCGCTCCGCGTCCCATCAAGAGCCGAACGCAGAGCGTCCGATGAGGCATTCCCACGCAGAGCGTGGGAACGATCATCGCAAACGCACACACAAAAACGCCGATGACCATCGCTGGTCATCGGCGTTTTTTTCAACCTTGAAGTGGGTTGCTGTTGCGTCGGATCAGAACGCCGGCAGTACCGCGCCGTTGTACTTCTTCTCGATGAACGCTTTGACTTCAGGGCTGGTCAGGGCAGCGGCCAGTTTCTTGATGGCGTCGCTGTTCTTGTTGTCTTCACGGGCGACCAGGAAGTTCACGTAAGGCGAATCAGCGCCTTCGATCACCAGGGCGTCCTTGGTCGGGTTCAACTTGGCTTCCAGCGCGTAGTTGGTGTTGATCATGTCCAGATCGACTTCTTTCAGAACGCGCGGCAGCAGGGCCGACTCCAGTTCCTTGAACTTGAAGTTGTGCGGGTTCTTGGCGATGTCTTTTGGCGTGGCCAGAGCGTTCTTAGGATCTTTCAGCTCGATCAGGCCGGCTTTCTGCAGCAGGATCAGTGCGCGACCGCTGTTGCTGCCTTCGTTCGGAATGGCGATGGTGGCGCCGTCCGGCAGTTCGGCCAGGGTCTTGTACTTGCTCGAGTAGCCACCGAACGGTTCAACGTGAACGCCTTGCACGGTCACCAGGTACTTGGCCTTGTCGTCCTTGTATTTGCCGGCGTTGAAGCTGTCCAGGTAAGGCTTGGTCTGGAAGTAGTTGGCGTCCAGACGCTTCTCGCCCACCTGTACGTTCGGCTGTACGTAGTCGGTGAAGACCTTGATTTCCAGATCCACGCCTTCTTTGGCGAGGGTCGGCTTGATCAGCTCGAGGATTTCGGCGTGCGGCACCGGCGTCGCAGCAACCACCAGTTTCTCGCCGGCCTGGGCCAGGGAAGCAGTCAGAGCAGCCGCCAATGCGGTAAACAACAGAACCTTTTTCATGCAGTGTCCTTATCGAAAATCGGTCGTCATCGACGACGGCATTAATACGTGTGCCAGCGATGTGCTACTGCTGGCGTGAAGCGGACAATACCGGGATTTTTTATTCCCGGACAATAACGTTTATTCAGCTTCATATTCCATTTTGTTCATGTTGAACAAAATGGTTACAACGCCTCGCTCAGGCTCAACAGCAATTCTTTCAATGCCTTACGTTCGCCAGCAGTGCCGTTGAGGCTCACGCTCGCCACCTGACGTTCGATCTGAACCAGCGGCCCAGACACCTCGGGCAGGTTCAGGTGCTCCGGCAGGATTTCATCGCCGGTACTCACCAGCAGCGCAAAATGAATGACGTTTTCCAGCTCCCGGGTGTTGCCCGGCCAGCTGTGCTGCTCCAGCACCTGTTGCGCCGCTTCGCTGATCAGCGGCACCGGCAGATCCAGGCGCTGGCTGTAGATGCCGAGGAAGTACTCGGCCAACGACAGAATATCGCCGACCCGCGCGCGCAATGCCGGAAGTTCCAGATGCCCTTCGCTGAGATAGTGATAAAGCCGCTCGTGGAATTTCCCCGCCGCCACCGCTTGCGCCAGATCGATGCTGGTCGCAGCGACCAGGCGCACGTCCACCGGGCTCGGTTGATGTGCACCGACGCGGGTGACTTCGTGGTTTTCCAGGGCGGAAAGCAATTTGATCTGGATCGGCAGCGGCAGGTCGCCGATCTCGTCCAGGTACAAGGTGCCGCCGTTGGCCGAACCGAACCAGCCGGCGCGACTGCTGGCCGAGCCGCTGTAGCTGCCGGCGGCGTAGCCGAACAATTCGGCATCGGCGTAGGTCGGGCTGATGGCGCCGCAATTGACCGAGACAAACAACCCGCTGCGATCACTGGCACGGTGGATGTGGCGGGCGAGCAATTCCTTGCCGGTGCCGGTCTCGCCGCGAATCAACACAGAGGTCGAGCGCGGTGCGAGCTGCGCCATTTCCTCGCGCAACTGGCGCGAGCGTGGATCGACAAACACCAGCGCCTTGGCGCGAATGCTCAGGGGACTTTTTTCCGCATCGGGAAAGGTCAGCAACGGCTGACCGAAGGTTTCAAAACTCATGGCAGACTCCCGCCCCAAATCGCCGGGAGACGGGGGCGTTGAAAAAAATAAAAGTGATCAGGCACGGCGCCGGGCGTGGTGTTCCATGCGGTTTTGCAGGCGATACAGATAAGCGAATCCCTGCTCCCAGCGTTGATGCCCGGACTTCACGTTGATATGGCCGGCGCCCGCGAGAATTCCCGCCTCGGCACCCCAGTTGCGCGCCAGTTCCAGCGCACGCGGCGCACTGACGGCGGCGTCGTTGTCGGAGCTGACGACCTGGCTCGGGAAGGGCAGCAGATCGGTCGGGATCGGTGCGAAGTTACGCAGTGCCGGCACGCACGCCGGGCGCTCGACATCCGCCGGCGCAACCAGCAGCGCCCCGCGCACCTGACGCAAATGATGCAGTGGCGCGGTGGCCGCCCAGTGCGCCACGGTGATGCAGCCGAGGCTGTGCGCGATGAGAATCACTGGCGAGCTGTCGGCGGCAATCGCCTCGGCCAGCGCCGCGACCCAGTCTTCACGACGCGGCGTCAGCCAGTCGGCCTGCTCCACCCGCGCGCTGTTGGGCAGGCTGTTCTGCCAGTGGGTTTGCCAATGATCTTCTGGCGATCCTTGCCAGCCCGGCACAATCAGATAACGGATTGATTCGTTGCGCATGGGGGAGCTCTCCTGCGTCGTGTCTGTTCCTGAACGAGTATAGGGACGGGATTTATATTCGTTAAGGAATAAGAAGCTATTTATTAAGATCTGAAAAGAATATTAAGCATTGGGCAAAAAAAGGGGCCGCACCCTGCCAAGGAGACGGCCCCGGAAAAACGTGAAACCCTTATCGTGCAGTGATCACCGACAGCTTGGTGATGCCCGCCCGCTCAATCGAAGCCATGGCTCGCGCCACTTCGCCGTAATTCACCCCGTCGTCGGCCTGCAATTGCACGCGCACTTCCGGGTCCTTGGCCTTGGCCGACTTGAGGTTGAACTCCAGCAGGTCCGGCTGGATTTCGTCCTTGTTGATAAACAGTTTTCCAGCACCGTCGATACTCACCACCAACGGGTCTTTCTGCTCGACCGGCGCCACCGCTTCGGTCTTCGGCAGGTTGATCGGTATCGCGTTGGTCAGCAGTGGCGCGGTGACGATGAATACCACCAGCAGCACCAGCATCACGTCCACCAGCGGCGTCACGTTGATCTCGCTCAGCACCTCGTCGCTGTCTTGCGTGGAGAAGGCCATATCAGGACGCCTCCTTCACTTTTGTTGCGTTGCCCTGGGCCGCTGCCTTATGCGCGGTCGGGTGGATCAGCACGCGGAACGAGCTCTTTTGCGCCAGGCTGTAGAAGTCGTGGGCAAAGTCGTCCAGGTCCGCCGCCGTCAGTTTCAGACGACGCAGAAAGTAGTTGTAAACCAGCACCGCCGGCACCGCGACCGCGATCCCTACACCAGTGGCGACCAGCGCCGCACCGATGGGCCCCGCGACCGTTTCCAGGCTCGCCGAGCCTGCCGCGCTGATGCCTTTCAACGCTTCCATGATTCCCCACACCGTGCCGAACAGACCAATGAACGGCGAGGTACTGCCAATACTCGCGACCACCGCCAGACCGGTTTCCAGCGAACGGCGCTCGCGGACGATCTGCTGGCGCAAGGCACGTTCGAGGCGATCCTGATGATTGATCGCCTGGCTCAGGTCGTTGGCCTGCGGCGCCTCGCCCACTTGTATCGCCGCATAACCGGCCTGTGCCACCCGCGCTGCTGCGCCGGGCTGGGTTTCGCTCAACTCGGCGGCGGAGTCCAGACTCGACGCCGCCCAGAAGCGCTTGTGAAACTTGCGGTCCTGCGCCTTCAACCGGCCGAACTGCAAAGCCTTGAGCAATGCCAGGCCCCAGGTGGCGACAGAGAAGACCACCAGCAGCCAGATCACCGCGCTTTCGATGGATTCCAGTGGAGATGCCAGTAACGTCATGATGTGTTCCCTCGTGTAAACGTTTAGCGCGAAATTGGTTTCGGTTTAATGAATCTTGAAATCGATAGGCACGCTGACCCAGCCGTCCTGGGCGACATCACCCTGCTTGGCCGGCACGAAGCTCCAGCGCTTCACGGCGTCCAGCGCCGCGTCGTCGAGCTGTTGCCGGCCACTGCTTTTCTGAATCTGGATCTCGCCCGGTTTGCCGCTGGCCAACACGTGTACCCGCAGCAACACCGTGCCTTCCCAACCGCGACGCTGGGCCAGCGACGGATACTCCGGCGCCGGGTTCTTCAGGTACGCGGCGTTGGCCGAGGCCGGCGTCACCGGAGCAGGCGCCGGTGGTGCAGGTGGCGCTGGCGCGGCGACCGGAGCGGCCGGTTGTGGCGGAGCCGGGGGTTGCTCGACGGCTTTTGGCGCTGGTTTCGATACAGGTTTGGCGACCGGTTTCGGTTTGGGAATCGGCTTCGGTTTCGGTGGTGGCTTGGTTGCCAGTTCGTCCTCCACCGGTGGCGGAGGCTCGACCACAGGCGCCGGTGGTGGCGGTACAACCACAGGTGGTGCCGGTGGCGCCGGGCGCGAAAACTCGATGGTCATCGGTGGAATTTCCGGCGGCACGATCGGCAGCGCCGGTGTCGGATGCTGGTTGATCCAGTAGATCACCGCGCCATGCACCACCAGCGCCAGAACGCCGAGCAGAATCGTTTCGCGGCGGCTCAGAATGCCCTTGGGCGCGCGCTGCAAACGCAGCTGCCCCAACGGCACACGATGGGGCCGGCCGAGATCGACCAACTCGCCGCTCGGCGCCTGGCGCCACAGCACCTCCTGTGCACTGGCGGCGGTCTGGACATTGCCCATTGATTTACTCCCTGCGGTCTCTTTGCGTTTTTTCGCGTAGCCGATTCGCCGCTTGTTGAATCCCCCACGGCGTGATCGATGGGTCAATCATTGGGCTAGACGCTTATCTCCGAAAGTAATCTTTCATGTTATGAATAGACGCTTATGGAATATATGAAACGGTCATTTCCGCCAAAGCCACGGCCTGCAAGGCTTCCAGCGATTCGCCGAAATCGACATGCTTTCCTGGCATAAAAAGTATTCATCCAAGGCATTGGGTTATCGATGACCCGGGATTCAGTGACAACTAATGCCAAGGTGATAGTTGACGAGCTTTTTAAGAGGTAAATAAAAAGGCCGATGCATGTTTAATGCATCGGCCTTCGATTTACGGAATTTCTTATTGCTTCAGAAACTCACCACCCAAATTCACAACTTCACCATCGAAGTTCACGCGCGAGCCGGTAGCCCGGAGTTTCGCGTAGTTGTGATCAGGCGAAAACAGCGTCCAGGTCTGATAACCACTATTTCCGTTCTGAGCCAGCACCGCGATTGTAGTCGGGTTGCCGGTGCTGTTCTGGAAGTGGTAGTTCCCGTAACGGATGTCATAATTCACGCCACCCTGGCTGAGGGTGCCGCTGAAGCTGCCATTGGAATCATTACCGTCGGTGATAACCAGCTTGGCGCCAGAGTTGGCATTTACATAAGTGCCATTAATGCTCGACATAACGAGATTTCCTTTATCGTTGGATAAGTGTCTTCCGATGAGAGCAAGTTTCCTCCTGGAAACTCACGACACTCAGGATGGTTGGACATTCATTTATTGTCCACGCGACTTTTCAACGAAATTGCTATATGCACTATTCATGTCGCTCATAACTTATTTCGATTCGGAAGACTCTTAATAACTAACGACTGGCATTGGTTTGTTGCACACCAATGGCCGGCGCAATCACTGCCGTTTCCGAGCGCGGCGTTCCTGCCGGCACCCAGTCATAACTCACAGGAAGGGCCCGATAGACCCAGTTGCTGATCGCGTCGCTGCCCGGCGCCTTGCCCAGATAAGGGCTGACGTATTCCCAGACGTTTTCACCACTGGCCGTCACCTGGAAAAACCGCCCGTTCATGCCTTCATCGATCAGCGTATTGCCGTTGGGCAAGCGCCGCGCGCTGCTGATGAACGAGCTGTAGAACGCCCACCCCGGCTGCTTCGAATTGGCGGCGCTGTACTGCCAGACGATTTCATTTTTCACCGGGTCGATCTCCAGCACCCGCGAACCGGAAATCAGCCCCAGCGTGACGTTCGGGTAACCCGCCGAACCCTGGTTGTCGAACACCAGCAGATTGCCCGCGCCGGGCAATCCGGCCGGGATGATGTGCGCGTCATGCTGACCGACGAACTGGTCCACCGGGCGCGGGATTTTCTGCGCGGTTTTCGGATTGGCCAACGGCAGATTCGGCCCCAGGCGCCAGACCACCTTGCCGCTGTGTTTGTCGATGATCGCGATGAAGTTGGCGTTGCGCGAATCGATCAGCAGGTTGTCCGGATTGAAGCGCTTGTCGCCGGCATCGAACCATTTGTTCGGCCCCACCAGGCTGAGGTTGTTGATGTGCAGGTAATCCGGATTTTCACTGGCGCGTACCAGCTTCAACTGCTCGGCGGTGAAGCCGAATTCGTTCAAGTGATCCGACGCCAGCCACTGCCATTTCACCGCACCGGCGGGGCTGACTTCGTAGATTGCATCGTCGATCACCTCGGGCACCTTGAAGCCTTTGACCTTGTGCACCTTGTTCGCCAGCACCACGGTGTTGCCGTTGCTCAGGCGACGCTGATCGTGATGCTGTTGCGCCGCACCACCGGGCGCCTTGTCGCCCCACTGCCAGACGACTTTGCCATTCCAGTCCAGCTCGCCGACGCTCTGATTGCCGAGGCCATTGCCGGCGGAGCCGAGCTTGCCTGGATCCTTTTCGCTCAGTTGCAGCAACACATGGCCGCGCTCGCCACCCACCAGTTTCGGGTCGATGATCGCCGACGGGAAACCCGACTGCGGCCAGTTCTTGACCTCGTTGCCGTTCATGTCGATCAGGTGCGTCTGCTTGTCGGCACCGCTGAAGATCACATATTGATTGAAGGCCTTGGCCGGGTCGTAACGGGTGACGCCGGTGGGGTAGACGCTGGGCGCGGCGAGCGCCCCGGCACTGAGCACTGCGCCGGACAACAACACCGGTAAAGCGGTTTTGATGCGCAACATGATGCAGCTCCTTGAAGGGTCGATCAGAAGTCATAGCGACCGGTGACGCCAAGGGTGCGCGGCGTACCGAGCAGGCCTTCGTAACCGCCGTTGCCGCCGGTCCACAGGGTCGTGTAGTAGGTTTTGTCGAAGGCGTTTTTCAGCCACAGCGAGACGTCCCACTGACCCTGATTGAAATCGCCGCGCAGGCCGGTGGAGAGATTGACCACCGCATAGCTCGGGATCTGGCCATAGTCGGAATCTTCGACCGTGCCCACCGCTTTAGAGCGGAACGCGTAGCTGCCGGTGACGTAAGGTTGCAGGCCGTTATCCAGATTCCATTCGTACTTGCCGTTGGCGTTGCCGATCCATTTCGAGGCGCCGACCACCTGATGACCGCTGAGGTCGCACGAGGCCGGAGCACCCGGTGCCTGGCTGACTTCCGGCGGGCACGGCGCGTCCTTGTACGAGAGGTAACTGACGTCGTTGTACGAGCCGTTGAAGTTCAGCGTCAGGCCGCGCAACGGGATCACGGTGCTCTCGAACTCCACGCCGCGCGAGCGCACTGAACCGGCGTTGGTCAGGTATTGCACACGGTTGACGTCGTCGTAGGCGTTGGTCTGGTAAGCGTTGACCTGAGTCCAGAACACGTTGGCGTTGAGCTGCAAACGCCGATCCCACAGCGTGCTCTTGAAGCCGAGTTCGGCGTTGTTGGCGCGCTCGGTGCCGATCAGCAACGAGTCGGCGCCAGCGGTCGGTGCCGAGCCGACCACGAGGTTGACCCCGCCGGACTTTTCGCCGTGAGACAACGTGGCGTAGCCGAGCAGATCATCGGTGAAGCGATAGCTGAGGTTGAGCAATCCGGACGGGCTGGAGCTGTACTGATTCAGGTCGCCGGAATCGTAGGCGCCGGTCCGGCCACGTCGCGCGGTGGCTGCGGCACCCGTGACAGCGGCGCCACCGACCGGTGCATCACGATTGACCCAGGCGTTCTTCTCTTCATAGGTGCCACGCACCCCGGCGGTGAAATCCAGACGCGGGGTCAGGTGCCAGGTGCCTTGGGCGAACAGCGCGAAGCTGTCGGTCTTGATATGGCCACGGCCGACACTGTTGACGTTGGCCAGCGCACCCCGTGGCGTGCCGTTCCAGATGTCTGCCTGCGGGCCGTAATAGGCGAAGGATTTGTTGTCCAGGTCCGAGCCGAAATAGTAGGCACCGAGGACGTAATCGAAGAACTCGCCCTTGGGCGACGCGAGGCGAAATTCCTGGGAATACTGTTTGTCCTCCACCGACACCCCGGCGTTGTAGGTCGCCGGCACGTTGAGACCGTCGTCGTTGCGCGGGGTGAAATTCCAGAAGCGGTAAGAGCTGACCGAGGTCAGGGTGAAGTCGCTCGGAAGGGTCCAGTTGGCCTCCACCGACGTGCCGCCCTGATGCACGGTGACGTGCTGGTCATTGTCCAGATTGACCTTGCGGTGCGAGCCGTTGACCAGCGTCGCACCGGCAGCGGCGGCGCGGGCCGAGTAGAGATTGACGCCGTTGATGGTCGGCCCGGTGTTGTACAGCACGCGGGTGCCGGCGCTGGAATCCTCTTCGTTGTAGTCACCGATCCAGCGCAGATTGAAGTTTTCGTTGGGTTTGAACAGCAGTTGCGCCCGGAAGCCGTCGCGGGAACCGCCGTTCAGGTCATGGCCGTTGAATTCGTTCTTGATGTCACCGTCGCTGCGGGTGCGATAGGCAGAGATGCGTCCGGCCAACTGATCGTTGAGCGGCCCGGAAAGCGTGCCCTTGGTCTGGAAGTAACCGTCCTCGCCGACCGACGTCTCGATGCTGCGCTCCGGGGTGAAACTCGGCGCGCGGGTACTGATGTTGATCACCCCGGCGGTGGTGTTCTTGCCGAATAAAGTCCCCTGCGGCCCGCGCAGGACTTCGAGCTGTTCGATGTCCATCAGGTCGAACACCGCCATCCCCGGACGGCCCAGATAAACGTTGTCGATGTACAGCCCGACGCTGCCTTCCAGACCGTCGCTGGCCGGGTTGTTGCCCAGGCCCCGGATCGACACGCTGGACTGGCGCGCATGCATGTAGGCGACGTTGACGCTGGGCACCAGTTGCTGCAGATCCTGGATTCGGTAGACCCGTTGCGTCTCCAGAGTCGTGCCGCTCACCACGCTCATTGGCGTCGGCACATCCTGAGAGCTTTCTTCGCGACGGCGGGTGGTGACGGTCACGGTTTCCAGTTGCGAAGTGGCGGTCGCGGTCTTGCCTGCCGGTGCCGGCACAGGGGTTTCCGTTTCCGCAGCGTAGCCGTGGGTCCAGCTGGCACTCCCCGCCAGCAACAGGGCCAGAGGCAGACGTTTGAGCCGTCGTGGCGGCGGCGGTGAAGCGAGGTTCAACGGACTCATGGGGCTGCTCCTGGTCAAAAAACACGCAGACATCTTCCGTGCTGCATATTCTTTTAAGTTATTTATTTATGTTTTTACAAAGATTTACTGCATAAGAGATTGCCTTTATAAGGAGTCGACCTAATGCATATCCAATGCATTTCCCGGATATTTTTTATGTGAAAAATGCATATCGACTTGCGCCAGCTCAGACACTTCATCGCCCTCGCCGAACAACGCAGCTTCGTCGCCGGCGCGCAGGCGGTGAACCTGTCGCAGTCGGCATTCAGCCGCAGCATTCAGGCGCTGGAACACAGCGTCGGTTGTCAGTTGGTGGATCGCGGGCGCAAGGAATTGCCACCGACCAAACAGGGCCAGGTGCTGCTTGAACATGCGCGGCGACTGGTCAGCGGTGCGCAGCAGATGGCCAACGAGATCAGCCAGTTCAACGGGCTGGAGGCGGGGGAATTGCGCTTCGGTTGCGGCCCGGCGCCGGCGGCAGGATTGATCCCGCGAGCGATCGGCAGCTTCATCGGCCGCTACCCGAAAGCGCGGGTGCATTACCAGGTCGATGACTGGCAGAGCCTGAGCAAACGGCTGCTGAGCGAAGAGTTCGAATTCTTCGTCGCCGACACCCGCCACTTCGAGGCAGATCCGGATTATCTGACCCACCGGTTGCGACCGCGCAAATGGCATTTCTGCTGCCGCGCCGGGCATCCGCTGGCCGCATCGGATCGGGTCACGGCCGAGCAATTGATGAGTTATCCACTGGCCGTGAGCATTCGTCCGCCAAACCTGCGCAAGGTCATCGTCGATCTTAGTGGCCGCCCGGATTTCGTCCCGAACGTGGAGTGCGAGAACAGCGCCAGTCTGCTCGGCGTGGTGTTGCGCTCCGATGCGATCGGCATCGTTGGCGCCTATTCGGATGCACTGCATCAAGCCCGAGGTGAACTGGTGTGCTTGAAGGTCGAAGGGTTGGCGGATGATCTGGAGGAGCTTTACACCCGTTACGGAATTGTCAGCCGCGCCGGGTATCGCTTGTCACCGTTGGCCGAGGCGATGATCGAGCAGATCAAGGCGATCGATGCGGTGGAAGAAGAACTGTGTTCACTGGACAATTTTGCCGTCTGACGCACCGCCTTCGCGAGCAAGCCCGCTCCCACATCTGGAACGCGTACTCCTGTGGGAGCAACTGTCTTAACCCTGCCATTCGTCACCGCCATTCGGTGCCGTCACGCAGCATGGCATTTAGTCTGATCAGTAGTATCCGCATGCAGGCGATGAGCGCGACTTTCGCGCTCTTGCCTCTTTCTCGCAGCGCCTCATAGCGGGCCTTGAAGTCAGCGTGATAACGGATCACGACCCAGCACGACATGTAAAGCGCACGTCTGACGCGGGATCTTCCTCCGTAAATCTGGCGTTTGCCGCTGTGATTGCCACTGTCGTCATTGTAGGGAGCGATTCCTGCCAGAGCCGCGATTTCTCTGCGATCAAGCTCGCCGAGTTCAGGCAGGTAAACCAGCAAGCTGGCGGTCGCCACAGTGCCGATGCCTTTAACTGAAGTGAGCCGGTCGGCTTTTTCAGCATCCAGCTCTCGCATGCTTTGATTAATGGCTTTACCGAACTGTTTGATCTGGAGTTGCAGATAGCGAATATGGTCTTTGATCGCCTCGATAACCGCTGGCAACTGGGCCTGCTGCAGCCGGCGCTTGTTGTCGTCTCGCTGTTGGACGAAATGCTCGCGCAACTGAATGAGTTCACGCAACGCTTCACGGCCAGGCGAAATTGGCTTTTCGCGAGACGCATGCAAAGCCTCGGCAAAATCGGCAAGAACAGCGGCGTCGATGGGATCCGTCTTGGCATTCTTGCCCATTGCTACGGCAAAGGCTCTGGCCCGGCGAGGGTTGATCCTGAGCACATTGAAGCCCGCCTCTTGTAAGGCCGCCACGACCTTTCGCTCGTATCCTCCCGTGGCCTCCAGCAATACTCGGCCAACCGTGTAGTGGCTTAAACGCGATGTCAGCTCAACAAAGCCTTCAAGCGTATTTGTAATCTCGAACCCCACTTTCTGAGGCTGAATCCAAACAACGAGGTTGGATTTGGAGATATCGATACCGACCCAGGAAATCATGGCAAAACCCTCTTACACTCAAAAGTGAGAGTGCTCTGGCTTTGCCCACGCTTGTGATTCGAGTGGCGCTCGTCCAACTGTTCGGGCTTATGGGCCAGAGTAGAAAGGTGAATGGCAGCTTTGCTCCCACTCGTGCTTCAAGCACCGCGGACTCACAGCTTGCCATTCACCCCTCTCACCCCAGAGTCTATTCCCTTACCCAGACACAAGCGGGCTTGCTCGCGAAGAGGCCGGTACAGGCGCCAATGCATTTCTTGCATGAAACACATTCCCCGAATGCACTTGCCGAACACCCTCGCCGAAAGCGAAAAACCTCGCCTGTCTTTCTGACTGGTGAACCCCATGTCCAACCCGCAAAACCCTGTGCGCAACGTGCTGTACATCATGTGCGATCAACTGCGCCGCGATTACCTGTCCTGCTACGGCCACCCGCACCTGCACACCCCGAACATCGATCGCCTGGCCGCCGCCGGCGTGCGCTTCAGCCGCGCCTATACACAGGGCACGATCTGCGGGCCGTCGCGGATGTCGGCCTACACCGGGCGCTATGTCAGCAGCCATCAAGTAGCGTGGAACGCGGTGCCGCTGCCGCTGGAAGAACTGACCATCGGCGATTACCTGCGGCCCCACGGCATTCGTACTGCGCTGGTCGGCAAGACCCACGCCACGGCCAACGTGGATGCCTTGCAGCGGCTGGCGATCAACCCCGAAAGCGCCCAGGCCGAAGTGCTCAACGAAGTCGGCTTCGAGCCGTACTTTCGACACGACGGCATCTTCCCGGACGATCCACTGTTCGATGACAAACGCGAATCCGCGCCTTACACCCATTACCTGCGGGAACAGGGTTTCGAAGGGCGTAACCCCTGGCACGACTGGGCCAACGCGGCCGAAGGCGACAACGGCGAAATCCTCAGCGGCTGGAAAATGCGCAATGCCCATTTGCCAGCGCGAATTCCCGAGCAACATTCAGAGACTGTCTACACTACAAATCGAGCCATCGACTTCATCGGTGAGCAAGGTGAAAAACCGTGGTTTTTACACCTGTCCTATATCAAACCCCACTGGCCCTACATCGTACCGGCGCCATACCACACCTTGTACAGTACGAAATCGATTCTCGAACCGGTACGTAATGCCTCTCCAAGCGACCACCCGGTCTATCAGGCCTTTCGCCAGCATGAGGAAAGCCTGAATTTCTCCAAAGATCCGGTACGACTGAACGTAATCCCGACGTACATGGGCCTGGTCAAACAGGTCGATGATCAGTTGGGGCGGCTGTTCGATTTCCTGCAAAGCAACGGTCGCTGGGAGGACACGCTGATCGTGTTCACCAGCGATCACGGCGACTTTCTGGGCGATCACTGGCTGGGCGAGAAGGAGTTTTTGCTGGAGCAGGCGGTGGGCGTCCCCCTGATCGTGCGCGACCCGCGTGCGGCGGCGGATGTCACGCGGGGCACGGTGGACGAACGCCTGGCGGAAACCATCGACGGCGTGCCGACCTTTCTCGAAGCGCTGGGTGTGAGGGGCGCCGAGCATCGACTGGAGGGTCGCTCGTTGATTCCGCTGCTGCACGGTGAAAGTCCTGACTGGCGCCGCTATGCGATCAGCGAATACGACTATGCCTTCCAGGCCCCGGCACGTGAGCGACTGGGCCAGCCGATCGACCGCTGCCGCATGACCATGGTGCGCAGCGAGCGCTGGAAATACCTGGCGTACGACGGCTTCCGGCCGCAGCTTTTCGATCTGTTGAATGACCCGCAGGAGCTGCAGGATCTGGGCGCTGATCCGGCGTATGCGGCAGTGCGCGAGGAGCATGCGGGGTATCTGTTCGAGTGGGTGCGCGGGTTGAAGCGGCGCACGACCATCAGTCATCGGGAGATTGATTTGCGTGGGCAGCGGTTTCGTTATGGGGAGCCGGAGACTGAGAAGCTCGTTCAGATTGGCGTCTGGTGATTGAGATTGTTGTTGATCGTTCCCACGCTCCGCGTGGGAATGCAGCCCGGGACGCTCCGCGTCCCAAAGCGGACGCAGAGCGTCCCTTGAGGCATTCCCACGCAGAGCGTGGGAACGATCAGTGATCAGACACCGACGATTTCTGCGCCTTTGATGGTCTGGCTACGCTGCCCATTCGCCCCGACCGGCACTTCCCCTTTGAGCGTCACCCGACGCACCACACGATCCTGAGTGCCGTAATCATCAATCGCATAATGCTGCGTCGAGCGGTTATCCCAGATCGCCACATCACCGGCCTTCCAGCGCCAGCGCACGACGTTCTCCTGGCGGATCACATGACTTTGCAGCAAGCCGAAGAGGTGCGCCGAATCAGCCTGGGAATAGCCCTTGATGCGCTTGACGAAATGCCCCAGCAGCAAGCTCTTTTCGCCGCTGATCGGGTGCACACGCACCACCGGGTGCTCGGTCTCGTAGACGGTCGAGGTGAAGATCTTGCGATAACGCTCAAGCTTCTCCGCCGACACGTCCGGCTTCACGGCGGCATAGTCGTACTCGTTGCTGTGCACGGCCACCAGCTTGTCTGCCAGCTCACGCAATTCCGTCGGAAGTTCGTTGTACGCGGTCGCGGTGTTCGCCCACAGCGTGTCGCCACCGAACGCCGGAGCCACCACCGAACGCAGGATCGAGGCTTTCGGGTAGGCATCGACGAAGGTCACGTCGGTGTGCCAGGAGTTGGCGCGCTGCCCTTCGGCGCCGTCCAGTTCCAGCAGATAACGGGTGCCCTCGCGGGACGGCACGGTCGGGTGCGCCACGGGCTCGCCGAGCAGATGCGCGAAGGCTTCCTGACGTTGATCGTCGAGCTGGGTCTGCTCGCGGAAGAAAACGACCTTGTACTGAATCAGCGCCTGTTGAATGGCTTCAACCGTCGCGGCATCCAGCTCACCGGACAAGTGCACGCCACGGATTTCGGCGCCGATACGGCCGGCCACCGGATGAATGTCCAGCGCGTGGACAGCGGGTTTTACAGCGAGTGCGGCATTGCTCATGGGTAGACCCTCATCGACTGCTTGCGGTTGGACGGCAGCGAAACAACGCTCTATCTATATTCCATTTACATCTAATAGATATTCACATGCTTCGTTGACGGAATAAGAGCTTGCATTTAAAACCTCAAGCAACCTCGTCGCAAATGCCTTCGAGCTATTTTTAGGATGCCGGAAAAGCATATGGATCTTCGCCAGTTGCGCTACTTCATCGCCCTCAACGAACACCGCAGTTTTGTCCGCGCGGCTGACGCCATGGGCATCACTCAACCGGCGTTCAGCCGCAGTATTCAGGGGCTGGAGCAGGAGTTCGGCTGCGTGCTGGTGGATCGCGGCAACAAGGATCTGCGCCCGACCCCAGAGGGCCAGGTGGTGCTGCAACACGCCCTGACCCTGGTGCAGGGCGCGGCGTTGCTCAGCGCCGAAGTCACACAGATGACCAAGCTCGACGCTGGCGAACTGCACTTCGGTTGCGGCCCGGCGCCGGCGGTAAAACTGGTGCCGGACGCGGTGGCGCAATTCATCAATGCGCACCCGAAAGTACGCACCTGTTTTCAGGTGGATAACTGGGAGAAACTCAGCCGCGCCCTGAGCCGCGAGGAGATCGAATTCTTCATCGCCGACATCCGCCATTTCGAGTCCGACCCGAACTTCCAGACCCAGCCGCTGACACCCAAGCGCGGGGTGTTTTTCTGCCGACCGGGGCATCCGCTGCTGGCCAAGGAAAGCCTGTCGACCAACGACATGTTCGACTACCCGCTGGCGACCACGCTGATCCCGCCGGGCATTCGCAAACTGCTGGCGAATCTCAGCGGGCGGATCGATTTTTCACCGACCATCGAGACCGAGCATTTTCCGGCGCTGGTGAAAGTGGTGTTGCAGTCCAACGCGATTGGCGTCGGCACCGAAGAGGCGTTTGTCGAGGACATCGCCCAAGGCTCGCTGGCGCTGCTGCACTGGCGCAATCTGCCGCAGAACCTGGAGAGCATGAATGCGCGGTGCGGGATTGTGAGCCGCACGGGATTCCGGCTTTCACCGGCGGCGCGGGCGATGATCGAGACGTTGGTGGCGGTGGATAAACAGGCGATCAGCGTCGCGGTTTGAGGGTCATTCCCACGCCTTGCGCGGGAATGACTGCATGACTCAGAGCTTCGCGGCCGCCAGCTCAGGCGCCACCCACTCGTTCACCTTGAACGGCTTGCGAATCAGCTTCTGCTGCGCCGCCAGATCCACCTTGCCCTGCAGGTTTTCGAGGAACAGCGGATCCAGTGTCGACGGGAACACTTCGCTCAGGTTCTGATCCTTCAGATCCTGGGTCAGGATCACTGGCGGATAGCTCGCGAGTCCCGACACAAGCTGCACGTAAGCGTCCTTGTTGCTGTCCTGAGTCAGCCACTCCACTGCCTGCTGCTGCGCCTTGAGCAGCTTCGCCACGGCTTCCGGATGCCCGTCGACAAACTTGCCGGTGCCCACCAGCACCGACTGCACACTACCGGCGCCACCGAGGTCTTTGGTGTTAAGCGGCAACTCGGCCAGGCCTTTGGCCTGCAATGCAGTCAGCCCGGAACTGCCCCACGATGCATCGATCTGCTTCGCCGCCAGCGCCGCAACCGCTGCGTTGAAATCGAGGTTGATCACTTTCACGTCCTTCTCGCTCAGGCCCACGCTGGCCAGCGCCGCATCGAACGACAACTGGGTCGCGGTGCCCCGGAAGATCGCCACGCGCTTGCCTTTGAGATCCTGCAGCGTCTTGATCCCCGAACCCGGCACCACGCCGAGGTATTGCTTCACACCCCGGGCGCTGGCGCTGAGCAGGCGCGTATCCAGTCCGTTGGACTTGCCGATGATGGCCGCCAGATCTCCGAGATAGGCCAGATCCACCTGACCGTTGGCGAACGCCTCGTTGATCACCGGCCCGGCGCCCTTGAAGAAGCTCCACTGAATCTTGATGCCCTGATCGGCGAAGGCCTTTTCGAAGATCTGCTGATCGCGCAGCACGTCCACGATGCCCCCGCCGCTGTGTTGAGTACCCGCGCTCAGATCAGGCACGGCAATCCTGATTTCCTTGAGCTCGTCGGCCTGGGCAGAGAACGCCAGCAGACCCGCCAGCGCCGGCGCGGCAAACAGACTGATGACACGTTTGAAGGGAAGGTTCATGGGTGCGGCTCCTGATCACGGCGGGCATTGAGGAGCCGAAAGTAGGCGCAATCCGTATCAGCGTTTAAATACTTAAAAAGCACATTTTTATAGCTTTTCAAGCTAAGCCAGCAAAGTCGGGACATGCAGAGCCGTATGCATGGAGAGCATCGAAAATATTCTTCAAATGCATTGGATGCGCGCCGGGCTGGAGGCCTTAAATGGCGCTGCTTATCTCCAAAATGATTATTTTCCAACTCGCTTATAACAATTTGTTTTTAGCTAATTCCGCTGACTCGATCCAACCCGACAACGGAGGTCACCATGGCCCGTGAATCCCTGCTCAGCCTGCCACTGGCCGCACCGCCGTTGAAAAGCCGGCGAACCTGGCCAAGCCTGAGCCACCGCGTTTTACCCTGGATATTGCCGCTCGGACTGTTCGCCCTATGGTGGCTGGCGGCGCGCAATCAATGGATGAGCGAACAGATCCTGCCGGCGCCATCGCTGGTGTGGAGCAGCGCCGTCGAGCTGTCCCAGGGCGAGTTGTGGAGCCATTTGTGGATCAGTCTGCAACGGTTGTTCTGGGGCCTGCTGGCGGGCGTTACCGCCGGCGCGGTACTCGGTGCGGCGCTGGGCTTCAGCCGTCGTCTCGAACGCCTGATCTTCCCGACCTTCGCCGGCCTGGCCCAGGTGCCGACGCTGGCGTGGATTCCGCTGTTCATGGTGTTTTTCGGCATCGGCGAAACGCTGAAACTGGTGGTGCTGGTCAAGGCCATCGTGGTGCCGGTGACTTTGCACACACTGGTCGGCGTACGCGATGCGCAACCCAAACTGCGTGAAGCCGCCGCGGTTTTACGTCTGCCGCCACGCTTGTTGATCCGCCGACTGGTGCTGCCCGCCGCGCTGCCAGCGTTCATGGCCGGCGTGCGTCTGGCACTGGCCGCTGGCTGGACGTCGTTGCTTGCCGTCGAGCTGCTGGCCTCCAGCGAAGGCATCGGTTACCTGATGGTCTGGGCGCGTCAGCTGTTCATGCTCGACATCGTCTTCGTGTGCATCGTGGTGATCGGTCTGATCGGCGTGGCGATGGATCGCGGCATCGGTCTGCTGGACAGGAAACTGGTGCACTGGCCGCACCCAGCCACGGCGGAGATTCGTCGCGGCCCGCGCTACGAAGGCTGGCAACGCGTGCAGCCGTGGCTGCTGCCGCTGGCGCTGTTTGCATTGTGGCAACTGGCGGTCGATCAGCAATGGATCGATGCCAACATTCTGGTCAGCCCGTGGGTGGTGCTTGAGGCGACGAAAAACGGATTGCTCGACGGCACGTTGATCTCCGGCATGGCCCTGAGCCTGGGCCGCACACTCGGCGGCTTGCTGATTGGCGGCGGCCTCGGCCTCGTGCTGGGCTTGTTGCTGGGTCTGTCGCGCACCAGCGAACGCGTGCTCGGCCCGACCCTCGCCGCCCTGCGCCAGATCGCGATTTTCGCGTGGGTGCCGCTGCTCACCGCCTGGTTCGGTCTGGGCGAACTGGCGAAGTGGGTGTTCGTCGCCCTCGCCGCATTCTTTCCGTTGTTTGTCGCAACCCAACGCAGCGTCGCCAACCTCTCGCCACAACTCAACGAGGCCGCGCAGGTGCTGCGCCTGAGCCTCGGCCAGCGTCTGCGTCGACTGGTATTGCCGGGCGCCGCGCCGGGGATTTTCGCCGGCCTGCGCCTGAGCCTGATCTACGCCTGGCTCGGCACCATCGGCGCCGAATATTTCATGCCGTCCAACGGCGGCATCGGCAGCCAGATGATCGGCGCCCAACAACTGCTGCGCATGGACCTGATCATGGCCGGGATGCTGCTGGTCGGCCTCACCGGCGCCCTGCTCAACCTCATTGGCCAACGCCTGGAAATCCGCGCCACCCGCTGGAGACACGCATGAACGCACCGATTGTCAGCTTCAACCATGTAGGCAAATCCTTCGACGTCGACGGTTTCGAACTGGAGGCGATTCGCGAATTCAACCTCGACATCGCCGAGGGCGAATTCGTCGCCATCGTCGGCTCCAGCGGCTGCGGCAAATCCACTTTGCTGCGTTTGCTGGTGGGCCTCGATACGCAGTTTCGCGGGCAGATCACGGTCGATGGCAAAGCCGTCAGCGGCATCGGCGGCGAGCGCGGCATCGTGTTTCAGGAACACCGTTTATTCCCGTGGCTGACCGTAGCCGACAACATCGGGCTGGGTCTGGTCAACGAGCCGCTGAGCGCCGCTGAAAAACAGCAACGCATCAACGATTTCATCGAGCTGGTGGGCTTGCGCGATTTCACCCGCGCCTACCCGCATCAACTCTCCGGCGGCATGGCCCAGCGCGTGGCGATTGCTCGCGGACTGGTGGCGAGCCCACGGATCCTGCTGCTCGACGAACCCTTCGGCGCCCTCGACGCACTGACCCGCCAGCAGATGCAGGACGAGCTGCTGGCGATTCGCGAGCGGGCAAAGATCACCACGATTCTGGTCACCCACGATGTCGAGGAAGCGATTTTCCTCGCCGACCGCGTGGTGGTGATGGAACCGCGCCCCGGCCGGATCAAACAGGTGGTGGACATCGCCCTGCCCCATCCGCGCCAGCGCAGCAGTTTCGACTTCCACCAGTTGCGCGAAGAACTGCTGCACGAACTGACCAGTGACGACCATTACCAACCGAGCGCACCGGTGCAGATCCGAGATCTGCCGCTGTCGTTCATTGCCTGCTGAACAGGAGCCTGTTGATGCCGCAACGTCCCAACTTTCTGGTGATTCTGGCCGATGACCTCGGCTTCTCCGACATCGGAGCCTTCGGCGGCGAAATCGCCACGCCGAACCTCGATGCACTGGCCAACAATGGCCTGCGCCTGACCGATTTTCACACCGCGCCGACCTGCTCGCCGACCCGCTCGATGCTGCTCACCGGCACCGATCACCACATCGCCGGCATCGGCACCATGGCTGAAACCCTGACCCCGGACCTGATCGGCAAACCGGGTTACGAGGGTTACCTCAACGACCGTGTCGTCGCGCTGCCGGAGTTGCTGCGCGAGGCCGGTTACCAGACCTTGATGAGCGGCAAATGGCACTTGGGGCTGACCGCCGAACTGGCGCCCCACGCCCGTGGCTTCGAGCGTTCGTTCTCGCTGCTACCCGGCGCGGCCAACCACTACGGATTCGAACCGACCTACGATGAACACACGCCCGGCCTGCTGAAATCCACCCCGGCGCTGTACATCGAGGACGACACGTTCATCGACGAATTGCCCAAGGATTTCTATTCCTCCGACGCCTTCGGCGACAAGCTGTTGCATTACCTCAAGGAGCGTGACCAGAGCCGGCCGTTCTTCGCGTACCTGCCGTTTTCCGCGCCGCACTGGCCGTTGCAGGCGCCCGCCGACATCGTCGAAAAATACCGTGGCCGCTACGACGCGGGGCCGGAAGTGCTGCGCCTCGAGCGTCTGGAAAAACTCAAATCGCTGGGGCTGATCGAGCCGGATATCGAGCCGCATCCGCTGATCCAGCTGACCGCGCAATGGGACGCGCTGAGCGATGAACAAAAACGCATTTCCGCCCGGGCGATGGAGGTCTACGCAGCGATGGTCGAGCGCATGGACTGGAACATCGGCCGCGTCGTCGACTACCTGCGCCAGCAGGGCCAGCTCGACAACACTTTCATCCTGTTCATGTCCGACAACGGTGCCGAAGGCGCACTGCTGGAAGCCTTCCCGAAATTCGGTCCGGAGCTGGTGACGTATCTGAGCCAGCACTACGACAACAGCCTCGAAAACATCGGGCGCGCCAATTCCTACGTTTGGTACGGGCCGAACTGGGCGCAGGTGGCGACCGCGCCGTCACGCCTGTTCAAGGCCTTCACCACCGAGGGCGGGATTCGCGTTCCGGCACTGCTGCACTATCCGCAGCTGCCGCTGAAGGGGCAGATCAGCCATGGTTTCGGCACGGTGATGGACATCACGCCGACCATCCTCGATCTGGCCGGCGTGCGCCATCCCGGCAAGCAGTGGCACGGCAAACCGGTGGCGCCGTTGCGTGGTAAATCGTGGCTGGGTTTCTTGTCCGGCGAAACGGCGCAGGTGCATGACGAACACACCGTTACCGGCTGGGAGTTGTTCGGGCGCCGGGCGATTCGGCAGGGGCAGTGGAAGGCGGTGTGGATCCCCGGGCCGGTGGAGCCGGCGACATGGCAGCTTTATGACCTGGGCAGTGATCCGGGGGAGATTCATGATTTGGCGTCGAGTCAGCCGCAGAAGCTTGAGGCGCTGATTGAGCATTGGCAGCGGTATGTGGAGGAGACCGGGGTGATTTTGAGTGAGTCGCCGTTTCAGCCGGATTGAGGGGGGCTGATGTAAGGCTATCGCCGGTTCGCCGGCGATAGCTTCGGATACCTTCAAGCCTGAGCCGTCTGCACTTCTTTCTGCTGGACTTCTTCCTTGCGAACAAACCTGTTCGCCCGCCCAAACGTCCCGAAATCGTTAAACCGAACCCCCATCTCCCGCATCACCTTATGCGCCACCGGCACCGTCAGCTGGCGAATATAAAACGGCTCCTTCACCACAAAATGATGAATCCCGTGACTGCTGCCGAAGTTGAAGCAGAACGCCTGCAACGGCCACAGCCACCAAGGATTCAACACCTGGCACTGCTGAAGCACATTGCCCGGTTCCACATCCCCGTAGTAATGCATGTTCGAACTGATGAAGTGCAGGCAAAAGGTGCGCAATACATTCGGGCCGATGATCACCACGGCGGCGATGTCGATCACCTGCATCACCGACAACGTGGTCGCCGACCATTCGATCGGCGAGCCCATCAAGTCAGCGATTCCATTGGCCGCATGGAACCCGAGAAACACATACCAAGCCCCCCAATGCACCAGCGCCAGCGGCGCGTAGACCTTCAAAGTGCGTTTGATGATGCTGAATTTATGCGCCCAGGTCTTGGCCCGCAGCATGCGGATGAACGCCGACATCACGTTGTCGCCGACCATCAGCAACCGCGCGAAACCCCACGGTTCGCCGTTGGTGATTGCCCGTTCTTCCATATCGGTTTCAGTGCCGGACACCTTGTGATGATTGAGGTGCAAATGGCGACGGATCCACGGGTTGATCGTGCTCGGCCGCGCCAGCCACACCAGGCCCATCATCAGGTTGTGCGGCACGCGCTGTTTGCGGAAATACATGCTGTGAATCAGGTCATGTTCGAGCTCATGGGTCAGCGAGGCGAAAAACGCGTTGAGCAACAGGCACGCCCACCACGCCATGTGCCCGGTGATGTAGAGCGCCGCCGAACCGATCATCCCGGCCAGGGCAAACGCCAGAATCCCCGCGCCGAGGGCGTCCTGATGCTTGAGAATCGGGTAGCGCTCGCGCAGCTCGACGCCCTTGGCCAGCACTACTTCGCGAATATGCGCTGATCGCTGGGCAGCATTGTGTCGCTGGGGACTTGCAGAAGTACGGTCCATGCTTCCATCCTCTGGTTATTGATGTTCGTATCCTGCCCCGCGCAGATTTCGAACGCGGTAGCCGAGAACGCCAACCTGTTGACCGGAAGCGCCAATCAGCATGAAGGAACCGACTTCTCTCGCCAGCTGGACCCGTGCCCTGCGCAAGCAACTCGACGCGCTGGGGCTGGACAGCACTGCCCTGTGTCAGCAGGCCGGACTCGATCCGCAACTGATGGACGACCCGAACGCCCGCTATCCGTTGTCCGCGACCACACGCCTGTGGGAAATCGCGGTGCAGGTCAGCGGTGATCCGGCAATCGGTTTGCGAGTGTCGCGGTTCGTCAGCCCCACGACGTTTCACGCGCTGGGCTATGCGTTGGTGGCCAGCGGCAGCCTGCGTGAAGTGTTCGAGCGGATCGTGCGTTATCACCAGGTGGTCAGCGACGCGCTGGAACTGGAGCTGACCCGCACCGAAGACCGCTATCGGTTTCGCCTGAAAATCCCGACCGACAACCCCGCTCCGGCCTTCGAAGCCATCGACGCCTTCGCCGCGATCTACGTGCGTACCTGTCGCAATCGCCTGGGCCGCGACTACGCACCACTGGCGGTTTATCTGCGTCGCCCGGAACCAGCCGATGCCCATCAATGGCACAAGGTATTCCGCTCGCCGGTGCATTTTTCCGCCGAAGAAGACCGCATCGAATTCGCCCTCACCGACTTCGACAGCCACCTCGACGACGCCAACCCGGAACTGGCCGAGCACAACGAGGCAGTGCTCAAACGCACCCTCGCCCAGCTCCAACCGCTGACCTGGGAGCGCAAGGTGCGCGACGCCATCGAAGAACAACTGCCCGAAGGCGAACCCAGCGCCGAACGCATCGCCCAGGCCCTGCACTTGAGCCTGCGCAGCCTGCAACGGCATCTGGCGGACGAGGGTTGTCGCTTCGACACCCTGCTGAATGAAAGCCGCGAGAACCTCGCGCTGCTGCACCTGCGCGATCCGCAATGCTCGCTGAGCGAGGTCAGTTATCTGTTGGGATTTGCCGACACCAGCAGCTTCAGCCGCGCGTTCAAACGCTGGACGGGGATGACGCCGGGGCAGTTTCGGGATCAGTTGCGCTGACGGGCCTGGAATTTGTACTGAATCGACCAGCCTCTTCGCGGGCAAGCCCGCTCCCACAAGAATTGGGGCGTACAAAAAAATCCGTGTCACACCTCGACCATTGTGGGAGCGGGCTTGCCCGCGAAAGCGCCCGTCAGGTCACCACAAACCCCAGTTCAAACACAGTGCGATTTGCATCACTACTCACCCGCACCCGCCCCCCATGCAACTGCATGATCGACTGCACGATTGCCAGTCCCAATCCGCCGGAATCTCCCGGCTCCGCGCGGGACGGGTCGACGCGGTAGAAGCGGTCGAACAGTTTGCCCAGATGTTCATCTGCGATGACCGGTCCGAGGTTGTGGACCTGCAGCCAGCACATGCCTGGTTCATCGCGTCGGCGCAGGCTGATGATCGAATCGGCGTCGGCATGGCGTACGGCGTTGGCCAACAGATTGCCCAACGCGCGTTGCAGCAGTTGCTGATCCGCCAGCAACTCTCCACTGAACGTGTTTTCGAGGCGGATTTCCCGGTCATCGGCCAGGGCTTCGAAGTAGTCGCACAACTCATCACCGATTTCGTGCAGTTCCAGCGTGCGCAGATCGAGCGCTCGCTCAGCCTGCTCTGCGCGGGCGAGAAACATCAGGTTTTCGGCCATGCGCTTGAGCCGTTCGAACTCTTCCATGTTCGAGGCCAGCACTTCCTGATACTCGGTGCTGCTGCGCGGGTAATTCAGTGCCTGGCCGTTGCTGGCGAGCAAGGTGTGCAGCGGCGTGCGGATTTCATGGGCGAGGTCGGCGGAAAACTGTGAGAGGCGCTGGAAGCCGTCGTCCAGCCGCACCAGCATGCCGTTCAGCGCGTGCACCGGTTCCAGCAATTCCGCTGGCGTGCCGGCGGTGGGGACGCGTTGGTCGAGGCTGCGCAGGTCGATGCCGCGCAGTGCTTCACTCAGCTTGCGCAGAGGCCGCAAGCCTCGGCGCAACAGCGCCAGGCCCAGCGTGAAAGCGAGTACGGCACCCAGGCCGACGGCCAGATACAAGCGCAGGCGATAGCTGCCGAGCATCTGTTCGCGCTCGCTCAATACCTTGCCGGCGATCACGGTCAGCGCTTCGCCGTTCGGCCCTTGAGCCTGACCTGACAACAGGGCCAGCTCGACACCGTCCGTTGCCTGCCAGGTCAGCACATCGCGGCGTTGCGGCGGTTGATCCCGGGGGATGGCCTGCACGGACGGCAGTGCGCGTTGGCGAGGGTTGATCGTGATCACATTCGAGCCATCCGCGCGTTGCACCAGCAGCAGACTGTCTAGGTTGCCGAGCATGTTCTGGTACAGCCGTGGCCGCGCCTGCAAGGCGTCGAGGCTGTCGCTGTCGGCGAGCAGCGCGCGCACCTGCTCCAGACGACCGAGCAACGCCATGTCGTCGCGCCAGGCGATTTCCGAGGCCAGCGAGCGATACAGGAACACGCCGATCGCGCTGAGTACCAACGCACAGACGGCGGCGAACGCCAGGGCCAGGCGCCAGGCGATGGATCTAGCGCGCATCGTCGGGCGCTTCGAGTTGATAGCCGACCCCGCGCACGGTGTGGATCAGTTTGGGCATGTACGGATCATCGACTTTCGAACGCAGCCGACGCACCGCGACTTCGACCATGTTGGTGTCGCTGTCGAAATTCAGGTTCCACACCTGCGAAGCAATCAGCGTACGCGACAGCACTTCACCCTGACGGCTGGCGAGCAAATGCAGCAGGGCGAACTCCTTGTTGGTCAGGGCGATGCGCTGACCGCCACGGCTGACCCGGCGGCGCAGCACGTCGATTTCCAGATCGGCGATGCTGTACGACTCGGCTTCGCGCATCGGCCCGCGCCGTAACAACGTCCGTACCCGCGCGAGCAATTCAGCGAAGGCAAACGGCTTGAGCAAATAGTCATCGGCTCCCAGTTCGAGGCCGCGCACGCGGTCTTCGATGGCGTCCTTCGCCGTCAGGAACAGCACCGGCGTGGCGCCGCGCTGACGGATCAGCTGCAGCAGTTGCCAGCCATTGAGGCCCGGAAGCATCACGTCGAGGATGATCAGGTCATATGCCTGCTGCTCAATGAAGTAGCGTCCATCGAGGCCATTCAGCGCCACGTCCACGGCAAAACCCGACTCACCCAGCCCTTTGGCGAGGAAATTCGCGGTTTTGGCTTCATCTTCTACGACCAGCAAACGCATGGCACACCTCGATTGATCAGAGACACAGGCTAGGCCCCTTCGGCGCCGTTGCCCATTACAAACTTGTAATCCGGCTGACGAGGTTTCGACGGGGACCGGCGGATAAGGTGGCGGCCTTCGCTTTTTGGAGCCTGCCCATGACCGTTAAATACTTGGTTGCCAGCCTGACAATCGGCCTCAGCAGCGCTACGTTTGCTGCGCCTGAACTGCCCCGTCACACCGATCTCGATCTGAAAACCGCACGGCTGCTGGCCGACACAGCGCTGGAAAACTGCACCGGCACGGTGTCGGTGCTCGACCGTGGCGGCAACCTGTTGGTGACCTTGCGCGGCGACGGTATCGGCCCGCACAACACCGCCGCCAGCCAACGCAAGGCCTACACCGCGCTATCGACGAAGACCCCGACCCGGTTGTTCGCCGAGCGCGCCCGCAGCAACCCGGAAACCGCCAACCTCAACACCCTCGATGAGCTGTTGTTACTCGGCGGCGGCATCCCGCTGTTCGCTGGCAAGGAACTGGTTGGCGCCATGGGCGTAGCCGGTTCCGGTGGCGGCGAGCAGGACGAAAACTGCGCGATCAAGGCTGCCGAAATCGTCGGCCTGTCCCTCA
This sequence comes from Pseudomonas sp. B21-021, assembly GCF_024749205.1. Classification (NCBI taxonomy): domain Bacteria; kingdom Pseudomonadati; phylum Pseudomonadota; class Gammaproteobacteria; order Pseudomonadales; family Pseudomonadaceae; genus Pseudomonas; species Pseudomonas sp. B21-021. The sequence goes on along the minus strand of NZ_CP087192.1, from coordinate 239,358 downwards.
ACCGTACTTGAACCCAGGAGCATCACCATGACCCCACTGCGCATGACTTTCGCCGCGCTTGGCTTGAGCGCTTTTTCGAGCCTGGCGCTGGCCGCCGGCAACCCTCTGAGCGTGCACGTACTCAATCTGGAAAACGGCCTGCCGTCGCCGGGCATCAACGTGACGCTGGAACGTCATGTCGGCCAGGACTGGCAGCCGCTGGTGCAGGGCACCACCAATGAACAGGGACGGATCGCCGAACTGTTCCCGTCGAACAAACCGTTCGAGGCGGGTGAATATCGGGTGGTGTTCAAGACCGGCGAGTACTTCGAAAAGGCGAAGCACGAGACGTTTTTTCCGGAGATTCCGGTGATCTTTAAAGTGAAGCAGACGGATCAGCACTATCACATTCCGTTGCTGCTGAGCCCGTATGGTTTCTCGACCTATCGCGGTTCGTAAGCCACATACAATTCCCCTGTGGGAGCGGGCTTGCCCGCGATGGCGTCGTGTCAATCGACATAGAGGACAACTGACAGCCCCCAATCGCGGGCAAGCCCGCTCCCACAGGGATAGTAGTGAACACTAAAGTGTGGCAAGTGCCCGCAGGCGATCAGTGTCGAGGATTTCGATTTCGCCATAACTCAAGCCGATAATCCCCTGCCCCTGTAACTCCTTGAGGATCTGGTTGGTGGTCTGCCGCGACAGCGACAGCATCGACGCCAGCTGTTCCTGGGGCAGTTGCAGCACGCGGCGTGGCGGATCGAGTTCGCCGTAGCCTTCGGCGATCATCAGCAGGCGATGAGCCAGACGCGCCGGGGCCGGCAGCAGGCTCAGCTGTTCGAGATTGATGAAGGTCAGGCGCAATTTGTGGCTCATCAGCAAGGCCAGATGCCGCCAGTAGACGGGATGTTCGTCGAGCAGTTTCAGCAGCGTGGCCTGGGGAATGTTCAGCAGGGTACAAGGCCCGACCGCGTAGGCATCGTGCGTGCGAGGCTGGCCGTCGAACAGGCAGATTTCGCCAAACCAGTGCGGCGCCTCCACCAGGCTCAGCAACGCCTCCTTGCCCTGCTCGCTGACCGCGCCGATGCGCACCGCGCCGTCGAGCACCGCGTACAGCCCGCATGGTGCATCGCCGCGCTGGAACAAGCGCTGTCCCGCCGCCAGCCGCCGCTCCCGGGCCGCCGCCAGCAGACTATCCTGAAAGGACGAAGGCAGATGACTGAACCATTGCCCGGTCAACAGACGCTCGCGCCAGACCTTATCCATGCGTTCTCCTAAAGATTGTCGCCTGCCTGACAGAGCGAGCCGTGAACCCGGGGCATGATTCGATCACCCTACAGGAGGAACAACAATGAAAAGCCTCGTCGATCATTTGAGTCAATACGCCGCTTACCACCGTGACCCGCGCAACATCGCCAGCCACTTTATCGGGATTCCGCTGATTGTGGTGGCGGTGGCCGTGCTGTTGTCGCGGCCGGAATGGTCGGTGGGCGGCTTGTGGATTTCCCCGGCGGTGATCGCGGCCCTCGCTTCGGCGTGGTTTTACCTGCGCCTGGAGCTGAAGCTCGGGGTTCTGATGACCGTGTTGATGGGGCTGTCGGTGTGGGCCGGGCATGTCCTGGCGCAGCAGAGCACCATGGTCTGGCTCAGCAGCGGTCTGGCGATGTTTTTGATTGGCTGGGTGATCCAGTTTGTCGGGCACCACTATGAAGGGCGCAAACCAGCGTTTGTGGATGACTTGAGCGGGTTGATTGTCGGGCCGCTGTTTGTGGTGGCCGAGTTGGCGTTCATGCTCGGGATGCGCCATGAGCTGAAAGAGCAGATCGAGGCGCGGGCGGGTGTGGTGCGGGTCAATCCGAATCGTGCGGCTGTCTGAACCACTGCCCGGCTCGCTCGTTCCCACGCTCTGCGTGGGAATGAATCCCGTGACGCTCCGCGTCACAGTGGACGCGGAGCGTCTATAGCGGCGTTCCCACGCGGAGCGTGGGAACGAGCGAGATCAAACGTTGGCGACTTTCTGCCAGACCTTCGGCTTGAAGAACAACGTCTCCCCCTTCGCCAACCCGGTCAGGCTGTCGTGGTCTTTCACCACTTCCGCCTCGATCAGATCCGTCTGGCCTTCAACCTTCAACGTCACCCGCGTGGTCGCGCCCAGCGGACGGATATCGCGGACTTCAGCGGCGTGGTGATCCTCCAGCTCATGCCGCGACAGCGACACTTCGTGCGGGCGGAACAGCACGTGATTGTCATCGCCCAGATGCAGACGGTTCGAATCGCCGAGGAAGTGATAGACGAAATCGCTGGCCGGGTTTTCGTAGACGTCGCCCGGTGAGCCGATCTGCTCGATCACACCCTTGTTCATCACCACGATGCGGTCGGCCACTTCCATCGCCTCTTCCTGGTCGTGGGTCACGAACACCGAGGTCAGGTTGATGTCTTCGTGCAGGCGCGCCAGCCAGCGGCGCAGCTCTTTACGCACCTTGGCGTCGAGGGCACCGAACGGCTCGTCGAGCAGCAGCACTTTCGGCTCTACCGCCAGCGCACGGGCCAGAGCGATACGCTGACGCTGGCCGCCGGACAGTTGCTCCGGATAACGATCCGACAGCCAGTCCAGTTGCACCATGTTCAGCAGCTCGTGAACCTTGGTCGCGATCTGGCTTTCAGTCGGGCGCTGGTTTTTCGGCTTCATGCGCAGGCCGAATGCGACGTTGTCGAACACGGTCATGTGGCGGAACAAAGCGTAGTGCTGGAACACGAAACCGACGTTGCGATCCCGCACGTCATGGCCGGAAACGTCCTCGCCGTGGAACACGATGTTGCCGTTATCCGGGGTTTCCAGACCGGCAATAATGCGCAGCAGGGTGGTCTTGCCGCAGCCGGACGGGCCGAGCAGCGCCACCAGTTCACCGCTGTGGATGTCCAGGCTGATGTTGTCCAGCGCCTTGAACGCATTGAAATTCTTGCTGACGTTACGCACTTCGATCGACATGAATTATTCCTCCGCGGCGCTGGCGCGCAGGCGGTTGATACGGTTTTCGCTCCACTGCTTGAGCAGCAGGATGAAGAGCGCCAGGATCAGCAACAGGCTCGCCACAGCGAACGCGGCCACGTGGTTGTATTCGTTGTAGAGGATCTCGACGTGCAGCGGCAAGGTGTTGGTCACCCCGCGAATGTGCCCGGAAACCACCGACACCGCACCGAACTCACCCATGGCCCGCGCGGTACACAGCACCACGCCATAGATCAGGCCCCATTTGATGTTGGGGACGGTCACGTGCCAGAACATCTGCCAGCCGTTGGCGCCGAGCAGGCGCGCGGCTTCCTCTTCCTGAGTGCCTTGTTCCTGCATCAGCGGGATCAGCTCACGGGCCACGAACGGCACGGTGACGAAGATTGTCGCCAGCACGATGCCCGGCAGGGCGAAGACGATCTGGATATCGTGATCCTGCAGCCACGGCCCGAACAGGCCCTGGGCGCCGAACATCAACACGTAGACCAGACCCGCGATCACCGGCGACACCGAGAACGGCAGGTCGATCAGGGTCACCAGCATACTCTTGCCGCGGAACGAGTATTTGCTCACGCACCACGCGGCGCTGACACCGAACACCAGGTTCAGCGGCACCGAAATCAGCACCGCAATCACGGTGAGTTTCAGGGCCGACAAGGCATCCGGTTCAAAGATCGCCGTGAAGAACGCGCCGAGGCCGTTCTTCAAACCCTGCGACACCACGATGAACAGCGGCAGCACCAGAAACAGGAAGAAAATCAGCCAGCCGAGGCCGATCAGGATCCGCCGCGAAGTGGCGCTGCCACGGCGGGCGGCGTTGGCCGAGGAAGCGGCCGCAATAGACGATTGGGACATGGTTCGCGCCTCCTTATGGGGTTTCGATGCGCCGCTGCAGCAAGTTGATCAGCAGCAACAGGACGAAGGAAACCACCAGCATCAACACGCCGATGGAGGTAGCGCCGGTGTAATCGTACTGGTCGAGCTTGACCATGATCAGCAGCGGCAGGATCTCGGTTTTCATCGGCATGTTGCCGGCGATGAAAATCACCGAACCGTACTCGCCGACGCCCCGGGCAAACGCCAGGGCAAAACCGGTCAGCCAGGCCGGCAACAGCGCCGGCAGCAGGATGTGACGAAATACCTGCAAAGGTTTCGCGCCGAGGCACGCCGCGGCTTCTTCGACTTCACGCGGGATGTCGGCCAGCACCGGCTGCACCGTGCGCACCACGAACGGCAAGGTCACGAAGGTCAGCGCCAGCGTGATCCCGAGCGGGGTGTAGGCGATCTTGAAACCGAGGTCGGCGGCGAACTGCCCGACCAGCCCGGTCGGCGTGTACAGCGCCGTCAGCGCAATACCGGCCACGGCGGTCGGCAGGGCGAACGGCAGATCGATCATCGCGTCGATCACCTTGCGCCCCGGGAACGTGTAGCGCACCAGCACCCAGGCCAGCAACGTGCCGATGATGCCGTTGATGATCGCGGCGCACAGCGCGGTGCCGAAGCTCAGCTTCAATGCGGCGAGAACGCGGGGCGCGGAGATGATCGTCCAGAACTGGTCCCAGGTGAGTTGGGCGGCGTGGACGAACATCGCCGCCAGCGGGATAAGCACAATCAGGCTGAGGTACACCAAGGTGTAGCCCAGCGTCAGCCCGAAGCCGGGTATGACGGGGGAGATACGACGCGACATAAAAGTCCTTGGTTTGAGAACGCGCAAAGCCCCGAACATAAATCCGGGGCTCGTTTTAGGCTATTGAAACTTACTGCGCCTGATAGATCTGGTCGAACACGCCACCGTCGTTGAAGAATTTCGGCTGTGCGGTTTTCCAGCCGCCGAAGTCCTTGTCGATGGTCACCAGTTCCAGTTTCGGGAACTGCTGGGCGTACTTGGCTGCCACGTCCTTGTCACGCGGGCGGTAGAAGTTCTTCGCCGCTATTTCCTGGCCGGCCGGGCTGTACAGGTGCTTGAGGTAGGCTTCGGCGATCTGCTCGTTGCCCTTCTTCTCGGCGTTCTTGTCGACCACGGCCACCGGTGGTTCGGCGAGGATCGACAGCGAAGGCACGACGATGTCGAACTTGTCCTTGCCGCCGTCTTCTTTCAGCGCCAGGAAGGCTTCGTTTTCCCAGGCCAGCAACACGTCACCCTGACCGTTGTTGACGAAGGTGATGGTCGAGCCACGGGCGCCGGTGTCCAGAACCGGAACGTGCTTGAACAGGGTCTGTACGTATTCCTTGGCTTTGGCTTCGTTGCCGCCGTTGGCTTTCAGGCCGTAGGCCCATGCCGCGAGGAAGTTCCAGCGCGCACCGCCGGAGGTTTTCGGGTTCGGGGTGATCACCGAGACGTCGTTCTTGACCAGGTCGCCCCAGTCCTTGATGCCTTTCGGGTTGCCCTTGCGCACCAGGAACACGATGGTCGAGGTGTACGGAGTGCTGGCTTCCGGCAGACGCTTCTGCCAGTCAGCCGGCAGGGTCTTGCCGAGCTTGGCGATTTCGTCGATGTCGCCAGCCAGGGCCAGGGTCACGACGTCGGCGCGCAGACCGTCGATCACCGCACGGCCCTGCTTGCCCGAACCGCCGTGGGATTGCTGGATTTTCACGGTGTCGCCGGCGTGCTCCGACTGCCAGTACTTCACGAACTCGGCGTTGTAATCCTGATACAGCTCGCGCGTCGGGTCATACGACACGTTGAGCAGTTCGTAATCCTTGGCAACCGCGGAACCGGCAAACACAGCACTGGCCAGGGCGGCCAAAGCGTAACGGCGAATCGACGACATGGTGAAAGCTCCTGGAATTCTTGGTGGTGGCTTTTTCTTATGGATTGCTGGAATCGGGTTGCTCGTTCAACGACCGCAGCCTGTGGCAGCTTCTGCCAACAGCTCCCCGCAGGAGCTGCCGCAGACTACGAATCAGGCCGGTTTGTTACCCGGTTGCTGCAGACGGAATTTCTCTTTGCGTTCGATCTGGACCACCTGGGCGTTATGCACAGTGATTTCCACCGCGCCGAAACGCAGGTCGCGCAAGGCGCTCTGGATTTCGCGCAAGATGGTGCTTTCGTCCTGACCGTCAACGCTACGCAGGGATGCGCTCATGGTGCTGCTCCTTTGTATGGGATATGCCTGGCAGTGGGCGGCACTGCGTTCGGCGTGGGAGCAATATAAGAGAGCTTTGGATATTCTTAAAAAGACTATTTAAGAATGTTTATATAACTGGAAAACATTATGTGGTGCAGCAAGGGTTTGCGGCGGATTTGCCCGTCGGCAAACCCGCCGTAGGCCGCCCTCAACCGATCAAGGGCGCCCGGTTCCAGTCGATTTGCGCTTCCGGGACCGGCCGTCCGAACCAGTAGCCCTGCCCCAGATCACAGGCCTGCCCCAGCAGGAACGCCGCCTGTTCCGCCTGCTCGATACCCTCGGCATGCACCTGCATGCCCATGCTGCGGGCTAGGGCGATGATCACCCGGACGATCGCCGCATCGTCCTCGTCCCACGGCAGGCCGGCAACGAAGCCCTGATCAATCTTGAGCTTCTGCACCGGCAGGCGCTTGAGCCGCAGCAACGACGAATAACCGGTGCCGAAGTCATCGATGGCCAGACGAATGCCCAGCTCGCGCAGACGATGCATCTGTTCCAGCGCGACTTCCGGATCGTCCATCACCGCACTTTCGGTGACCTCCAGTTCCAGATAGGCCGGATCCAGGCCGGTCTCGTGCAGCACCTGCGCAACCTGCTCGTACAACTCGCGACGGGCGAACAAACGTGACGACACGTTCACCGCGACAAACGACAGCACTACTCCCGCCTGCTGCCATTGGCACATCTGCCGGCAGGCCTGCTGCATGACCCAGGCGTCGATTTCCGAGATCAGCCCGGTGCGCTCGGCAATCGGGATGAACTCCGCCGGCGACACCAGGCCACGCTGCGGATGCTCCCAGCGCACCAGCGCTTCGACGCCGATCAGGCGACTGGTTTGCAGGTCGTGTACCGGTTGGTAGTAGACCCGCAGTTCCTGCTGCTCCAGCGCGCGGCGCAACTCGAAGGCGATTTCGACCCGCTGCTGGGCGTGAGCCGTAAGCTCTTCGGTGTACAGCGCGTAGCCATTGCGGCCGCTGCTCTTGGCCTTGAACAGCGCCGCATCGGCGTTGCGCAACAGCTGTTCGGCGCTCAGTGCATCACTGGGAAACAGGCTGATGCCGAGGCTGGCGTTGATGAACAGTTCATGGCCGTCGAGGCAGAATGGCTCCTTGAGCGCATCGAGAATACGCTGAGCCAGCGCTGCCGCCTGTGCCGGCTGTGGACAACTTTCCAGCAGGACCGCAAATTCATCGCCGCCCAGCCGCGCCAGGGTGATGCCCGGCCCGAACAACGCCTGCAAACGCGCCGCGACTGCCTTGAGCAAACGGTCACCAATGGTGTGGCCGAGGCTGTCGTTGATCAGTTTGAAATGGTCCAGATCGATCATCAGCAATGCGCAGCCGCGCTTGTGGGTCTGCGCCGATGCCAGCGCCTGTTCGGCGCGGTCGCTGAACAGCAGGCGATTGGGCAGGTCGGTCAGCGGATCGTGGTGGGCCAGGTGTTTGAGTTCGTGTTCGGAATCCTTGATCGCGCTGATATCGGAGAACACCGCGACGTAGTGGCTGAGCCGACCGTCTTCGTCGCGGATCACCCGGATCGTCTGCCACTGCGGGTAGATCTCGCCGCTTTTACGGCGGTTCCAGATCTCGCCGCTCCACTCGTCCTGCGCCTGCAACGTAGCGAACATCGCCTGATAAAAACCCGGCGGATGGTGCCCGGACTTGAACAGGCTGGGCTGCTGGCCAATCACTTCTTCACGCTGATAGCCGGTGATTTCCATGAAGGCGCGATTGACGTGCACGATCAGCCCCTGCCGGTCCGTGACCAGCACGCCCTCGCGGGTGCAATCGAATACCGCAGCGGCCTGACGCAGGCGTTCGCGATCCGCCTGGCGCTCACGCAATCGGGCGCCGATGCCCAGGCATTCGAACAGCCGCGACCGGGCCAGGAAGATCAACCCGGCGCTGAGCGCTACGAACAGATAGCCGTTGATCAGTTGCCAGCGCAGCAGTTCGTCAGAGTTATCAAAGAAACTGTTCAATAAATAGCCAGTGCCTTGCAGCCAGACAACGGCAAGGACCAGGTAAAGCAGCGCTGCACGCACAGCATCGCGGTATGTGGCAGACATTCGGCCGTCCATGTCCCTACAAAAATGTCGGGATTATAGGTCAAGAAACATCCAGCCATCTCTTATCTGAAAGGGCGACTGGTTTTATCTGTGTGCTTGGTGATAATGCAACGGCTGTTTTTTCTTTATCGAGGGCCCTATAGCCTATGTGGTACGAAGGTTTTCTTGGCTTGTCGGCCTGGTCACTGGTCGCCGTCACCCTGGTGATGACCCACGTGACGATCGTTGCCGTCACGGTCTACTTGCACCGCTACTCGGCCCATCGCTCTCTGGAGCTGAATGCCGGGCTGAAGCATTTCTTCCGTTTCTGGCTGTGGCTGACCACAGCGCAGAACACCCGCGAGTGGACCGCCATCCACCGCAAGCACCACGCCAAATGCGAAACCGAAGACGACCCGCACAGTCCGGTCGTCAAGGGTCTGTCCACTGTCCTGCGCAAAGGTGCCGAGCTGTACCGCGAAGAAGCGCAGAACCCGGAAACCCTGCGCATCTACGGCAAGAACTGCCCCGAAGACTGGATCGAGCGCAACCTCTACAGCCGCTACCGGCTGCTGGGCGTAGCGATCATGGCCGTCGTCGACCTGTTGCTGTTCGGCACCATCGGCATCACCATCTGGGCAATCCAGATGATGTGGATCCCGGTCTGGGCGGCCGGCGTGGTCAACGGTCTCGGCCATGCCGTCGGTTACCGCAACTTCGAATGCCGCGACGCGGCGACCAATCTGGTGCCATGGGGCATCCTGATCGGCGGCGAAGAGCTGCACAACAACCATCACACCTATCCCAACTCGGCCAAGCTGTCGGTCAAGAAGTGGGAGTTCGACCTCGGCTGGGCCTGGATCCAGGTCTTCAGCTTCCTGCGTCTGGCCAAGGTTCAGCGTGTTGCCCCGATCGCCCACCGCGTCGAAGGCAAGGGCAGCCTGGACATGGACACCGCCATGGCGATCCTCAACAACCGCTTCCAGATCATGGCCCAGTACCGCAAGCTGGTGATCGGCCCGCTGGTCAAACAGGAACTGGCCAAGGTCGATCATTCGGTACGCCACCAGTTCCATCGCGCCAAGCGTCTACTGTCGCGGGAAACCAGCCTGCTGGAAGATCGCCACCACGCGCGCATCCAGAGCATGCTCGAGCACAGCCAGGCGCTGAAGGTAATCTACGAGAAACGTCTGGCCCTGCAGCAGATCTGGGTCAAGACCAGCGCAAATGGCCACGACATGCTCGCCGCCATCAAGGAATGGGTACACGAGGCCGAGGCCAGTGGCATCCAGTCTCTGCGTGAATTCGCCGACCAGTTGAAAACCTACTCGCTGCGCCCTGCCGCCGTCTGATGCCGTTGATCGGTGCGCCCCCATTCCAGGGCGCACCCTTCGGAACTTCACCCCCGATCCCCTATCTCAAAGACACTTCGCCACCCCCGGCGGGCTTTCCCGTGGCCGTTGTCGACTTCCCGGCACGCCCTTTGAGATTCGTGTCGATGGTCAACAACAATCAAAAAGACTCATCCCCTCCCCAGTGGCCCGAGGCCGCGCAGACCCTGATGGCGTTGATGCACGCCCAGGGCGAAGTCGCCCGACTGAGCGAACGTGAACAGCTGTTCAGTTCGCTACTGGTCAGCGTCAACGCCGTGCTTTGGGCCTTTAACTGGGAAACCCGTCAGGTGTTGTACGTCAGCCCCGCCTACGAACGGATTTTCGGCCGCTCCGCCGCCCTGCTGCTGGCCGACTACAACCAGTGGCGCGACAGCATCTACCCCGATGACCTCGAATACGCCGAACGCAGCCTCGCCGAAGTGCTGCACAAAGGCGCCGTGGAAGACCGCGAATACCGGATCATCGACGCCGACGGCCAGGTGCGCTGGATCAGCGACAAGTGCTTCATCAACCGTCAGGACGAACCGGGGCAACCGGTGATCATCGTCGGCATCGCCGAAGACATCACCGACAAGAAGCAGATGGAAACCGAGCTGCAACGCCTGGCCACCACCGACGTGCTGACCCAGAGCAGCAATCGCCGGCACTTCTTCGAGTGCGCCCACCGCGAATTCGAAAACGCCCGCCTGCAGGGTGCGCCACTGGCGTTCCTGCTGCTGGACATCGATGACTTCAAAGTGATCAACGACACCTACGGCCACCCGGAAGGCGACAATGTGCTGCAACGAATTGCCGAATGCGGTCGTGCTTCGTTACGCCGGGGAGACCTGTTCGGGCGGATTGGCGGTGAGGAATTTGCTGCGGTTTTTCCGGGCTGTGCGCCGGACATGGCGATGCAGGTGGCCGAACGGCTGCAACGGGAAATCCAGCGGCTGAGCTTCAATCACGCCGATCAGACGTTCGGCATCACCGTCAGCCAAGGCCTGACCAGCCTCACCCCGGAAGACGAAAGCCTCGACACACTGTTCGCCCGCGCGGACGCGGCGATGTACGAGGCCAAACGGCAGGGCAAGAACCGGATCATTTCCGCCTGATTCCAGACCGGATGCGCAATCAAGCCGCTATTTGCGCATCCGCGTCAGCTCCGGCAACCCGATCTTGAGCAAGCGCGCCGTGCGGCTCTTCGCCAACTCCTCAACGCCTTCATGCTCGGTCAGCCGGGCCATCTGCGCCGCCATGTTCATCACCAGCGCCTCGCGGGAGTACACCCCGCCACCGAGCTGGTAGACCGAGGCAATCAACTCGCGCAGCTCCAGTGGCAAACGCCAGCGGGTGCGCAACGCCGAGCCGTAAGCCGCACCGAATTCCGCCAGCGCATCGCCGACTTCCTCCAGTTCATCCAGCTCGCCGCCGGCCTGCTTCCATTCCTGCAGACAACGCAGCAACGCCAGATCACCGAGGCGATGGAGCATCCCGGCGCAGTAGCAGCGCTCCTGATCCAGATCGAGCAGCCGCGCCAAGGTGCGGGCGTACTCGGCGGTGTGCAGCGACAGGCCCCAATAACGCTCGGCGTAATCCGCCAGGCATGGGTCGCTGAGTCGGGCGCTGCGTTTGAGTGCAAGGCCAAGAATCAGGTTCATGCTTTGCCCGGTGCCCAGGCGATGCAGCGCCTGCGCCAGAGTCTGCACTGGCGCGCCATGATGCTGAGCGGCGCTGTTCGACGCTGCGATCAACACGGCGGTGATCTGCGGATCGGTGCGGATTTCCTCTTCCAGCAGCTTCAAGTCCAGCCCGTTGGGGTTGAGGCTGCGTTTGACCGCCACTTGCACGTCGGTCATCAGCGGCGCGCCATCGGCCTGCTCGCGGCGACGTTCGAGGAATACCGAGAGGGTCATGCCCGGCGCCAGCGCCGGTACTTCACAGAACACTTCTTCACCGGCGTTCAGCAGCAGACCCTGCAAACGTTCGGTCAGGCTTTCCATGTTCAGGGGTTTGGCCAGGTAGGCGGTCGGCGCCAGCGGCAGGGCTTCGCGCACGCTGGCGCTGTCGTTGCGACTGCTCATCAGAATGAACGGCAGCGGCGGATTGCGTTTGCGCTGGCGGACACTGCGCAACACGCTCAAGCCATCGACGCCGGGCAACTCCCAGTCGACGATCGCCAGGTCATAGGGGACTTCGCTGAGCAGCGTCATTGCCTCCTGGCCATCGGCGCACAGGTCCAGCCGCGCGTCGCAGCGCACATTCAGCAACACTTGTTTGAGCAGGTCACGCGACCAGAGATCGGCCTCGGCAATCAGCACTCGGGGTACAGCGGGTAAATCGACGGCAGTCATGCTCGCCCTCCCTTGCAATGCTTGAACCTTAGCCAATGCTGGCGTTTCGGTACAACCTGAAAACCGCGCAAGTGTTTCTCCAGGCATGAAAAAACCCGCCGAAGCGGGTTTTTTGTCGATCCGATCACACGGTGCTACGGATTACAGCTCCGAGAAGCACTCTTCGATGATCGCCAGGCCTTTGTCCAGTTGCTCGTCCGGCGAGGTCAGCGGTACCAGGACGCGCAGAACGTTGCCGTAGGTGCCGCAGGACAGCAGGATCAGGCCCTTGTCACGCGCCTTGGCCACGACAGCCGCGACGGCGGTCGGGTTTGGTTTGTGGCTGTCGCCGTTTTCGAACAGCTCGACCGCGATCATCGCGCCCAGGGCACGGACTTCGCCGATCACCGGGTACTTGGCCTGGATGGCTTTCAGGCCGGTGACCAGACGCTCGCCGACAGCCTTGCAGCGGTCCAGCAGTTTTTCTTCTTCGAACACTTCCATCACGGCCAGGGCCGCGGCGCAAGCGATCGGGCTACCGGCGTAGGTGCCGCCCAGGCCGCCTGGAGCGATGGCGTCCATGTATTCGGCCTTGCCGCACACACCGGCCAGCGGGAAGCCGCCAGCGATGGATTTGGCGAAGGTGGTCAGGTCGGCAGCAACACCCATCTGTTCCATGGCGAAGAAGGTGCCGGTACGGCCAGCGCCGGTCTGCACTTCGTCAGCGATCAGCAGGATGCCGTGCTGGTCGCACAGAGCGCGCAGACGCTTCATGAATTCTTTCGGCGCGACGTAGAAACCACCTTCACCCTGAACAGGCTCGATGATGATCGCGGCGATGTCTTTCGGCTCGGCGTCGTTCTTGAAGATGCGTTCGATGGAAGCGATCGAGTCGTCGATGCTCACGCCGTGCAGTTCGTTCGGGTACAGCGCGCGGAAGATACCGCCTGGCATCAGGCCCATGCCGGCCGAGTAAGGCACGACTTTACCGGTCAGGCCCAGGGTCATCATGGTGCGACCGTGGTAAGCGCCGGTGAAGGCGATCACGCCAGCGCGGCCAGTGGCAGCACGAGCAATTTTCACGGCGTTTTCAACGGCTTCGGAACCGGTGGTCACCAGCAGGGTTTTCTTGGCGAAGTCGCCCGGTACGCGAGCGTTGATTTTCTCGCACAGCTCGACGTACGGCTCGTAGGCCAGAACCTGGAAGCAGGTGTGGGTCAGCTTGTTCAGCTGCTCGGTCACGGCGGCGATGATTTTCGGGTGCACGTGGCCGGTGTTCAGTACGGCGATACCGCCGGCGAAGTCGATGAATTCACGACCTTCAACGTCGGTCACGGTCGCGTTCTTCGCGGACTCGGCGAAGATCGGGTGAATCTGGCCAACACCACGTGGAACAGCTGCGGTACGACGGGCCATCAGTTCAGCGTTAGTCTTGCTCATTACAGTCCTCATTCGCCGCTCATCGGGCGGCGTGGTTCAAGGATAAAGCGGGAGGAATCGGCGGTGGCAGCATGCGATGATCGACTGCCACGGCGTTCCCGGCCGCAGAGAAAATTCCGGTTTGAAACGACGCAAAGGGACAGCGCTCTCGTGCCCTTTGCGTTTACAGCGATCTTCTACCGAGGCTTAGATGCCCAGGCAGAGGTATTTGATTTCCAGGTAATCTTCGATGCCGTACTTGGAGCCTTCACGGCCCAGGCCCGAGGCCTTGATGCCGCCGAATGGCGCGACTTCGTTGGAGATCAGCCCGGTGTTGACGCCGACCATGCCGTACTCCAGGGCTTCAGCCACACGGAACACACGGCCCAGATCGCGAGCGTAGAAGTACGAGGCCAGACCGAACTCGGTGTCGTTCGACATCGCGATCACGTCGGCTTCGTCTTTGAAGCGGAACAGCGGCGCCAGCGGACCGAAGGTTTCTTCCTTGGCCACGGCAGCGTCTTTCGGCACGTTGGTCAGGATGGTCGGCTCGAAGAAGTTGCCTTCCATCGGCTTGCCGCCGGCCAGAACGGTTGCGCCTTTGCTCACCGCGTCAGCGATGTGCTCTTGTACCTTGGCCACGGCTTTCTCGTCGATCAGCGGGCCAGTGGTGGTGCCGTCTTCCAGACCGTTGCCGATTTTCAGCTTGGCGACTGCCACTTTCAGCTTCTCGGCGAACGCGTCGTAGACCGAATCCTGAATGTACAGACGGTTGGCACAAACGCAGGTCTGGCCGTTGTTGCGGTACTTGGAAATGATCGCGCCTTCAACGGCCTTATCCAGGTCCGCGTCGTCGAACACGATGAACGGCGCGTTGCCGCCCAGTTCCAGGGAGACTTTCTTGATGTCCTTGGCGCATTCCGACATCAACTGACGACCGATTTCGGTCGAGCCAGTGAAGGACAGTTTGCGCACGATCGGATTGCTGGTCAGCTCGCTGCCGATGTCGCCGGCGCTGCCGGACACCACGCTGAACACGCCTTTAGGGATGCCGGCGCGCTGGGCCAGTTCGGCCAGAGCGAATGCGGAGAACGGGGTTTGCGAAGCAGGCTTGAGCACCATGGTGCAACCGGCGGCCAGCGCAGGACCTGCCTTACGGGTGATCATCGCCGCCGGGAAGTTCCACGGGGTGATGGCAGCGGTAACGCCGATCGGTTGCTTGATCACGATCAGGCGCTTGTCAGGCTGGTGGCCCGGAATCACGTCGCCGTAAATGCGCTTGGCTTCTTCGGCGAACCACTCGATAAACGAAGCGGCGTAAACGATTTCGCCCTTGGCTTCGGCCAGTGGCTTGCCTTGCTCGAGGGTCATCAGGCGAGCGAGGTCGTCCTGGTTCTCGATCATCAGTTCGAACCAGCGACGCAGTTTGCCTGCACGCTCCTTGGCGGTCAGTGCACGCCAGGCCGGCAGCGCCTTGTCGGCGGCTTCGATGGCACGGCGGGTTTCGGCAGCGCCCATTTTCGGCACGGTGCCCAGAATCTCGCCGGTGGCCGGGTTGTTGACCTTGATCGTCTGACCGTTGTCCGCGTCGACCCATGCGCCATCGATGAAGGCTTGCTGGCGGAACAACTGGGTGTCTTTAAGCTGCATGTCGGCTTTCCTTAACAGCACCGCGCAAGGCGCGGAGCAAAATTATGATTGTAGAAAGGCGCCTCGCAAGGCTGCCGTCAGGGAAATCATTTACCGGGCTGGCACATAAATAGCGCACGACTCAAAACGCGTGCGGCTCAGCACCTGGATAAGGAGCGTTTGAAATCTCAAACGAATCCTAGGTTCAAAGGGGTTGAAGGACAATAGGGCGTTCGAAAAAAAGAACAAAAACGCCGCTTTTGCTGAACATTTCAGATCAACGTACCAACAGCCCCGATCGCATGGAAACCATAGAACAGCCTCCCCAAAGCGCCAAGCGAGCCTTTTGCAGGACGTTACAGCTTTATGGAATGCAGGGTTTTCTTACCGACATGCATGCTGACAATCCACGCCCAAACCCGGCATGGACGCCCCGAGCCGACCTAGGTATGATGTCGCCCGCTGCACCAGTAGCTCAGCTGGATAGAGTACTGCCCTCCGAAGGCAGGGGTCGTGGGTTCGAATCCCGCCTGGTGCGCCATGAACAAGACGAAAAAGCCCCGGACTGCAAGGTCCGGGGCTTTTTTGTGCCTGCTGACTGGCGACTCACTCCGTCGTCCAGTCAAACTCGTCATATTCATCATCGTCTTCTTCGTCCTCGATCAAGTCATCATCGAGAACGTCTTCCTCCAGATCCTCTTCAGCCTGTTTGGCCAGAAGAAACTCCTTGCGACTCTCCGTCACTGCCCGCCGCAGTTCCTCACCCTTCACCGGGCAGTTGAGCATTTGGGCGATGCGGTCGATTTTTTGGGCCACGGCATCCTCCAGCGCATCGGCAATGACCCGATAGTGCGCGTTTTTGCGGGTCAATGCCAAATGGCGGATGGCTGATACGGTCAGTTCTTGCGGATTTTTTCCAGTCGCAGGTCGAGATTCACGTTCGGGTAGCGCTTGTGCAGGTTGTTGAACAGGCTGTCGGCCGCTTGCGACTGGCCGGACTCGCGCAGGCGCAGGACTTCGCGCAGTTGCTCGTCGAGACCGTTGACCGGGGCCGCGACGCGCTTGCTGACCTTGGCTTCGTCCGCCGTGTCGGCGCTGATCGATTCGCTCTGCATCGGTGCAGCCATTTCCGCCATTGGCGCGGGAGCCATTGCGGGTGCAGGCGCGGAAAGTGCGCCGGCGGGAGCCGACAACGATCGGGCCTCCTGACGGAGCACAGGCGCGGCCGGTTTGGCAGCAGGGGCGAAATCGTATTGAGCCACGGGTTCCGGCGCGCGCTGCACCAGCGACAGCATCAGCGCGATGCCGACCAGACTGGCAAAAGCCACTTGGTAGCGCGGTTGCTGGCAGGCCTTGAGCCAGCGTTGCCACAGGTTTTGCCGTGGCGCCGGGGTTTCACGGCGGGCGGCGTCGAGGATCAGCGCATCGAGATGCGCCGGCGGTTCGGCGGTGTGCTGTTCGCGCATGTGCTTGAGCACTTGCTCTTCGGGTGTCGGGCGGGCGTCCGTCATGTCAGTACCTCCTCGGCCAGCAGCCGACGCAGTTTTTGCTGGGCGTAGCGCAAGCGGCTCTTGACGGTTTCCAGCGGTGTTTCGGTGAGGCTGGCGATTTGCGCCAGGTCGAGGTCGCCGTGGGCGCGCAGCAGGAACACTTCGCGCTGGTCGGCGGGCAAGGATTGCAGGGCGCTCTCCAGGCGCTGGCTATCGCGGCTGAGGTTGAGCAGTTGTTCGGGATCGGAGGCGTCGTCGCTGACGGCGTGGAATTGCTCGTCGTAGCTGTCATGCAGCGGTTGCCGGGCGCCGTGTTTGCGCCAGTGGTCGATCAGGCGATTGCGGGCAATCTGGAACAACCACGTACGAAAGGTCGCCCGGCCTTGTGGCTGACTGGCGCTGCGGATCAGGCTCAGCCAGGTCTCCTGGAAAACCTCGTCGGCCAGTTCCGGTTTGCCGCTCAAACCGAGCAGAAACCGGTAAAGGCTCTGGCGATGGCGCGCGTACAGGATCTCGAACGCCTTGCCGTCACCCTCGCGATAACGGGCCAGCAGCGATTCGTCGCTGCTGGCCTCAAGGCGGTCGGCGGAGGCAAACAGCTGTGTGATGAAGCCTTTGAGGCGGCTCACTATTCAATCCGTCGCTCAGTGGACATTGCGTTGGAGGCAGTGGAGGTACGCAGGCTCTGCGCCAGTTCAACCAGTTGCACGAATTCGTTGCGCAGGCCGAAGCGGTCATCGCCGCGCGCACCTCGGGCCAAGGCTTCGGTGTCCTTCAAGCTGAAATCGCCGGTGTAGCGACCGTCCTTGAGTTGCTGGGAAAACGCGGCGACGGCGGCAGCGAAACGCAGATCCTCACTGGCCGGCGCAACCTGACTGGCAATCGGCCGCTCGATCAGCAGACTTTTCCCACCCTCAGGCTTTTGATATCGCACACGCAGCATTGCCAATTCTCCTTTCTTCTCGGAAACAACCGCGTCGGTTTTTCCGTAACGCAGCGGTTCCAGCCAGCCCTTCTCGCCTGTCGGGACAATTTCATACAACGCCGTCACCGTATGGCCTGCACCGATTTCACCGGCATCGACCTTGTCGTTGCTGAAATCCTCACGCTTCAGTGCGCGATTTTCGTAGCCGAGCAGCCGGTATTCGCTGACCTGCGCCGGATTGAACTCAACCTGCAATTTGACGTTTTTCGCCACCACGGCGAGGGTTGAACCGAGTTGATCCACCAGCACCTTGCGCGCTTCGCGCAGGTTGTCGATGTAGGCGTAGTTGCCGTCACCGGCATCGGCCAGTTGTTCCATCAGGTGTTCATTGTAGTTATCCACACCGAAACCCAGTGTGGTCAGGGAAATCCCGGTCTTGCGTTTATCCACAGCCATTTGTTTCAGGCTGTCGAAGTCGCTGATGCCAACGTTGAAGTCACCATCGGTGGCCAACAGGATGCGGTTGATGCCTTTGGGGATGAACGCCTGCTGCGCCATCTGATAAGCCAGCTCGATGCCCGAAGCGCCGGCGGTCGAGCCACCCGCGGTCAATTGCTCGATGGCTGTGCGAATTTTCGCCTTTTCCCGTCCGGAAGTCGGCTCCAGCACCACTCTGGATTCGCCGGCATACACCACCAGCGACACCCGATCCTGTTCGCGCAATTGATCGACCAGCAACTTCAGGGTGCTTTTGACCATCGGCAAGCCTTCACGGCGGTCCATCGAGCCGGACACATCCACCAGAAACACCAGATTGGCCGGGGCCAGTTCCGCCACCGCGCGGTCGGACGCCTTGATGCCGATACGCAGCAAGCGGGTGTGCGGGTTCCACGGTGAGGCAGCCAGTTCGGTAGTCACGCCAAAGGGCGAGCCATCGCTCGGCAACGCGTAGTTGTAGGGAAAGTAATTGACCATCTCCTCCAGCCGCACCGCGCCTTCCGGCGGCAGTCGACCCTGATTGAGCAGTCGCCGCACGTTGGCATAGGCGCCGGTGTCGACATCGGCGCTAAAGGTCGAGACCGGAGTTTCGGCGACGCTGTGGATCGGGTTGTCGGCCAGCTTGGCGTACTGCTCGCGCTGTTCGTCGCGATAGCCTTGTGGATAACTTTCACCGGCCGGCATCGGTGCAAAACTGGCGATCGGCGCCGCCAGTGCACTGCGCTTGGCCATCGCGCTATCAGCCATCACCGCTTCAGGCTGCACGGAGGATTTCAGTTCGGTCTGCGCCGGAGGCGGCGCGACGGTGGTTTCCGGGCTGGAGGAAACACCGCAACCGGCAACCACCAGCAACACACTGGCAGCAAGGGGGCGCAGAAGCGTGGAAGGAAGGGACATGGGGGCTGACCTCGGGGAAGAATTGATCCATTCATCCCCTGAGACGGGCAGCCCTGTCAGTTCGGGTTAAACCTCGCCGAAAATTTTTTCAGCGGTGATAACGCCGCACCGCACTGCTGTTGCGCAGCACGTGGCCTTTGATTTTTTCCATCAGCTGGGCGCGGGTCAGGCCGGCGGGCAAGGCGTCCGGGGCCAGATCCAGGGCGTAGATCTGAATGATGTAGTGGTGGGCGCTGTCGCCAACCGGCGGGCATGGGCCGATGTAGCTGGTGGTGCCTTTGCTGTTGGTGCCACCGACGCCTTCAAGGGCCGATTTGGCGCCGACGCCGGCCGGAATCTGCCGGGTCGTGGCCTTGATCCCGTAATGAACCCAGTGATCGACGCCCGAACCTTTCTGGCCGTCCGGATCGTGCATGACAATGGCGTAGCTCAGGGTTCCGCTCGGGCCGGCATTCCAGCTCAGGGCCGGCGACTGGTTCTTGCCGCCGCAACCGGCCGCATCGCTGGCCGCCGCCGAGGTGAACAGGCGGTTATCCGACACGCCGGGAATGCTGAGGGTGAAACGCTCCTGGGCCTGCGCAGGAAACTGCACGCAAAGGGCGACGGCAACGGCCGCCAGCCAAGGGTTGAGAGAGGTCAATCGGGTCATTCCGGGAGCACCTTGTGCAGTTGGGCCTTCGTCGGCCTGCAAACTATAGCCGTACCGTTCGTGCCGTGGCAGTGGGAAATGGCTGAACCTCGCAATGCGGCCCAAACTCGTAAGAGAAATGCCTGTGAGGAGCACGACCATGACCCTGCACCGTGTCGCCCGTTTCGCCGATGTGCCTGAAGACCGTGGGCTGGAGGTGCAAATCGGCGACTGCAAGATCGTCCTGCTGCGCGCCGCCGGCCAGTTGCGCGCCTTTCAGGGGGAATGCCCGCACGCCGGCGCGCCGCTGGCGGAAGGCGCGTTGTGTCACGGCCGGCTGATCTGCCCGTGGCACAAGGCAGCCTTTCGCGCCGAGGATGGCGCGTTGTGCGAGCCTCCGGCGCTGGACAGCCTCAAGCGTTATCCGCTGGAACTGCGCGGCGACGAGGTGTGGGTCGATGACCAGCCGCTGCCGGATCCGCACACCCCGCCGCAGGACGATCCGCGCACCTTTGTCATCGTCGGCGCCGGTGCCGGGGGAACCGCCTGCGCTGCCGCTCTGCGGGAAAAAGGCTTCGGCGGGCGAATCGTGCTGATCGACCGCGAGCCGGACGCCGGCTACGACCGCACGGTGCTGAGCAAATTCGTGTTGTCCGGGGAAATGCCGGCGCCGGAAACCCCGCCTCTGCGCGATGACGATTTTTATCGCGAACAGCACATCAACCGGGTTTCAGGCGAGGTCAGCGGGCTCGATGCCGATACCAAAACCCTTCACCTGAGCGATGGCCGCACACTGCATTACAGCGCGGCGGTGCTGGCCACCGGCGCAACGCCAAACGCGCTGAAACTGCCCGGCGCCGACCTGCCCCAGGTGTTTGTCCTGCGCTCCAAAGCTCAGGCGCAATCCATCATGGACGCCGCCCGACCCGGCCAACGCGCGGTGATCATCGGTGACAGTTTCATTGCGCTCGAATGCGCTTCGGCCCTGCGCCAGCACGGTCTCGAGGTGACGGTGCTGGCGCGCCATGCGATTCCCTTCGCGGCGCAATTCGGTGAAGCCGTCGGCAAGGCGATCCGCGCGCTGCATGAAGAAAACGGCGTGAAATTCATCACTGATCACGAAGCCAGGGAGATCACCGGCGATGGCAAGGTCGAGGCGGTGTTGCTCGACAACGGCCTGCGTCTGTCGGCAGATCTGGTGTTGGCGGGAATCGGCGTACATCCGGCCACCGAAGCGTTCGGCGACTTGCCGCGCGAGGACGATCAATCACTGTTGGTCGATGCCAGCCTGCGCGTCACCGACAACCTGTGGGCGATTGGCGATATCGCCACCTTCCCGCTGAACGGCCAGCCACAACGCATCGAACACTGGCGCCTGGCCCAGCAGCACGCGCGGATCGCCGCCGCCAACCTGCTCGGTGGCGATGAGCATTACCTCGACGTGCCATATTTCTGGACCTGGCATTTCGGCCGCAACTACGACTATCTCGGCCACGCCGAGGCGTGGGATGCGGTCGAATTTATCGGCGAACCCGAACAGCCGCCGTTTATCGGGCTGTTCGGGAGCAAGGGCGTGGTGGTGGCAGCAGTCGCCTGCGAAGAGGAACGAGCGATGGCCCTGCTGGCCGAACGCATGAAGCAACCGCTGCCGATGGATGAAGCCTGGCGACTGATTCGCGCCGTCAGGTGATCCGGTTCAGCGGCTCGCGGTTGTCGTCGTCCTCGGCGTGCAGAAAAATCACCCGAGGATGTTCCAGTGGCGCCAGCGGTGGCGGCAGCTCTTCGGGGTGGACCGGCCACAGATGCGGCACCACGTGACTGACGTCACCGTCCTGATCGTTGTGGATGGTCATCACGCCCGGCCCGCGCAGTTTCTGAAAGCGCTCGTCGCACAGCTTGAAGCTGCGGCTCAGCCCTTCATCGTCGACCACCGGTGACGGCAGGCGACGCTGGGCGAAGCTTCGGCTCTTGCGTTGCTGATAGCGCGCCCAGCCGATCAGGATCACCGCGTTGACCAGCGCCACCCACAGATAAATCTGCAAGGTGCCGAGGGCTTCGAACGCCGAGTTGTCGATGCGCGGCCCGCCTTCGTGGGTCTCGATCAACGGCCACAGGCCGCGCACCAGCAGATACAACAGGCCGACCCAGGCCAGCACGGTGAAGAACGCATCGACCACCACCAGAAACGGCCGTTGGCGGGTCCGGATGATTTTCATTTGATAACCTCCTCTTCGTCGTCCCCGATCGGTTTGATACCCCGGTCGGGACTGACCCAGCGCGCACGCTTCTGGTGTTGGCCGAACAGTACTTTGGGGAAACTGACCAGCGTGGTCAGCAGGCTGACGAACCAGAACGCGATCGGGTACCACACCACCCAGAACATGGTCTTGCCAAGGCCCGGTTCGTAACGCCGGTCAATGATGATGCTGACCGCGAACTGCACCAGGCAGACAAACGCCAGCAGCAATCCGGTAAACGCCGGCGGCATGAGGTGGTCGACGGCAATGGCTTCAGGCATGACCACGAACTTGCCGACGCCCCAGAAGATCACCGACAACAGGAAGGTGAATGCCCAACCGGTCGACAGGCAGTATTCGAACAGCAGCGGCCACAGGTAACGGTGGCGGTACTGCCAGATCCCGCGAATGTTCTTGAACAGCACTTCGGCGCCGCCCTGGGCCCAGCGCAGACGCTGTTTCCACAGACCGCGCAGGGTTTCCGGCATCAGGATCCAGCAAAGGGCACGGGGCTCGTAAAAGATGCTCCAGTGGTCCAGTTGCAGCTTCCAGCTGATGTCGATGTCTTCGGTGATCATGTCCGGGCTCCAGTAGCCAACCCGGTTCAGAGCGGTGCGACGGAACGCGACGATCACACCGGACACGGTGAAGATCCGCCCGAACACCCGCTGAGTGCGCTTGATCAGCCCGATGATCGACGAGAACTCGCCGACCTGAACCCGCCCGACCAGAGTCGAACGCGTGCGGATCCGTGGGTTGCCGGTCACCGCACCCAGTCGTGCGTTGTCGAGCATCGGCGCCACCAGATAAGCCGCCGTGTTCGGCGCCAGCAGCGCGTCACCGTCGATGCACACCAGATATTCGCTGCGCGCAGCGATGGCGCCCATGCGCAGGGCCACGGCCTTGCCCTGGTTTTCCGCCAGGTGCAGCACCCGCAATCGCGGATCTTCCTTGGCCAGCGCATCCAGTACTTCGGCGGTGTTGTCCTTGGAGCCATCGTTGATCGCGATGACTTCGATGTTCGGGTAATGCTGCGCCAGCGCCGCGTGGATGGTGTCGGCGGCGTTGTCGCCCTCGTTGTAGCAAGGAATCAGGATCGAAATCAGCGGTTCGCCTTCCAGCGGTGGCGGCAGGGTGTCGTCCTTCCACGGCCAGTGCCGTTCCCAGTGCAGCCAGAAATACAGGCCACCGGAAATCCACAACCCGGACATGAACAGCGGGTAGAAGAACACGAAGTCCATCAGGAATTGCCCGGTGACCAGGAAGATCAGCCCCAGCGGGACGCCGAGGACGATCGCCAGAACAAGCAGGGCCAGCAGTCTATCCAGCATGTCATGGGTTCCATTTGTTGGAGAGTGCAGGCCGCACGGTTTTCATGTCCGGCAGGTTCTCGAGGAAGTTGTCCGGGTAGTAGCCGAAACTGGTGGCGCCCTGACGCTTGAGGCGGCCCATCCAGTCGGCCAGTTGTGCGCCGTCGATGTCGGCCTGGTCCTTTTTCGTCCAGTCCCGGGCCTGCAATTCGAACACCGTGCGATCCAGCGCACCGGGGCGCTGTTTGATCTTCGCTACCAGCTCTTCAAGCCACGGACCGGATTGCGCATGGGTCTGTTTTTCCATGAGCGGCATGGCCATCGGCGCCGTCCAGTCGTAGCTCACGAGGAAGTCGTCGAGGTTCTGCGCGAACCACGCTTCGCTGTGCGGATTGAGCACCGGCTCGGCGAAGATGTTCCGTGCGGTGAGCACTTGCGGGCCACGAATCGCGCGCACCTTGGCGGTCAGCTCATTGGTGAAGTCGATCAGGTAGCGACTCTTGAAGCGCGTCCAGCGCTGCATCGCCGCCGGATCGTCACGCAGGGCGGCGATCGAGCCCGGCAGACCGTTGGCGGCATAGGCCTTCAGCGCCTGAGGGCCGGCGTCTTCGAAGTCCGAAAGCACCGCGTCGTCGTGGTAGAGAATGCCGTCGACCGAAGTCAGGCGCGCCACGTCTTCGTAGATCTCGCCAATGATCCGCCGTACCTCGGGATCGAACGGCGACAGGCGCTTGTATTGATCCGGATCGACAGCGGTCGTGCCGGTCTTCGGATCCCAGCGCGTTACCCGTGGCAGCTTCGAATCCAGTTCGAAACTCAGCACCGGCATCCACGCAAAGACCTTCACGTGAGCCCGGGTGCGCAATTGCCAGGCGACGCGGTCGAACAGGTCGGCGCGCATCGGCAGATGACGGTTGGGGAAGTACAACGAATGCACCAGCCCATCGCCCTTCGGATCGGCGAAGGCTTGCAGGAACACGGTGTTGGCGCCCATGTCGGCCATGCGCTGGATCAGTTTGCCGAGGTTGATTTCCTGCTGCGCCGGGTCCGGGTC
Source organism: Pseudomonas sp. B21-021 (assembly GCF_024749205.1). Lineage (NCBI taxonomy): Bacteria > Pseudomonadati > Pseudomonadota > Gammaproteobacteria > Pseudomonadales > Pseudomonadaceae > Pseudomonas > Pseudomonas sp. B21-021. The sequence continues at coordinate 215,401 of NZ_CP087192.1, read as the reverse complement.
GTAGACGTTATCCAGATCCACATGCACCACACGCATGGTGAAGTCCGATTGCACGCCGACCACGCTGTTGGCGAAGTGCTCGCCGTCAGGGTCGGAAGCCACCAGGAAACGCGGCCCGCTCATCAGGTTGTCGAGAGCATCGAGGCCGTCATCGAGGGTCAGGGCCATTTCATAGCCCTCTTCGCTGACCACGGTCAGCGATGTGCCGTCCGCCGTCCCGTAAGGCCAGACCCAGATGCGCGGCTTTTTACCGGTGTTCTTGCGGATTTTTTCCGAAATGGCCTGCACGTCAGCGCGGATCCGCGCCTGGAAATCGGTTTCGGATTCGTAGCGTTTGCTCACCGGATCGTAGCGTCGGGTCGCGGCCGCCGGCTGCAGGTTGCCTTGCGGGTTGGCGAGGATGCCTTTGTGGCTGGCGTCGGTGTGGGCGGCGATTTCCACCAAGCCCGATTGGGAGATTTCCCGCACTTGAGCCCAGGTCAGGAAGTCCGAGCGCGGACGCGGCGTGCCAGCGAAGTCCACCGGTTGGTTCAGCGGCGTATCGATCCAGGTGCCGACCGGCGCCAGCAGCGCATGCCAGTTGTAGGCGCGCAACACCGGCAGTACGCGGGTGTAGAAGCTTGAGTAACCGTCGTCGAAGCTGAGCAGGATCGCCTTGGGCGGCAGTTCCGGCCCGCCTTTGCGCGCGGCCATGATCTGGTCGACCGTCACCGGTTTGTAGTTGTTCTCCCGCAACCAGGCGAGCTGTTCGAGCAGGCGCTCGGTGCGCACCGCCACCACCGCCTGATCGGGGTCACGGTCTTCGACGTCGTGGTAGGCAATGCCCAGCACGTGGTTTTTCGGCCAGGGCTTTTCATTGGCTGCCAGCGGTCGCTCGGACGGCGGCACGAAGGCCGGGGCTTGCTGGGCGCAGGCGCTGACCAGCAGCACTCCCAGCAGAAGGATGAAACGCGAAATCAAAGGCATCTTCAAACTCTTCTAGAAGCGGAAAGTGAGGTCGACGAGCAGACGCAGATCGGTTTCCCGGTCACCGTCGTAGGGCCGGTTGATCACGCTGAACAAACCGCCCACCTCGAACACGTCGTTCCAGGCGTAGCGCTGGCCGTAACCGAGCAATGCCATGCCGCCGGTGCCGTGATCACGCTGGCTGTAAGTACCCGCACCGGCCTGGAATTGCTGGCTCCAGACGGTTTCGTAGCGGTGGTACAGCACGTGGTTGACGTTCAGCAGCGGCATGACGCTGAAGTCCGACTTCGGGTTGAAGTACGGCACGTCATCGGACTTGGAGTTGTGGCTGGTGCCCACTTCCAGGCCCGCGTCGACTTGCAGGTTCGGCGCGCTGTAGACGCCCTCTTTTCCGGTCAGCAAGGCTTCGACGCGGTTGTTGCCGTCGCTGAAGTGCGACGGACTTACCGCCAGCCGCCACTCGCGGCTCTCGTTGGCGCGCCAGCGGATGAAACCGCTGCCGCCGTTGGCCTTGATGTCGCTGTTGAGTGCCCGCAGCGGGGTCTCGGCCGACAGGTATTCGAGGCTGCCTCCGTATTGCCAGTGATCGTCGATGTCGCGGGCAATCGCCAGACGCGCGCCCTGCTTGTCGCCGAAACCATAGGAATGGTTCGACACTTCGGCTTCGAGGGTCATGTCGCGGGTGCGACGCTCCAGACCGACACGCTGGAAGCGATGGTGGCCGGTGCCTTCGGCGAAATCGCCAGTGGCGTATCCGGCCCCGGCGAACACTCGCCAGTCTTCATTGATCGGCGGGCTGTAAAGGGTGGTCTGGATGCCGAAATCCCGGCTGCCGGTAACCGCACCGGCATCGCCACCGTTGCCGCCGTTGGCCTTGCCGCCGTAGGCCTCGACGCGCAGCTCGGACATGTCGTGCACTTCGCGCTCACGGGCCAGACGCTGGACCTGACGGTTGTCGGGGAAACGCGCCACCACGTCATCGGTCAGCGCATCCATCTGCCGCCATTCCTGAAGGTCCATGGCGGTGCGGGCCTGCGCGACTTCCAGGCCCATGTCACGCGGTGCGATGCTCTCGGTTTCCTTGAGCTGGTTTTCCGCGCGGCGCGGCCAGTTACGGGCCAGGTACAGATCGGCCTGGGCCAAGCGCAGGCCGATGTTGCCCGGCGCCTGATCCACCAGGGTCTGCAAGCGTTCTTCGCCGTGAGGCAGGTCGGAACCGTAAGTTCCGGCCTGCGCCGCCAGTTGCTGGGCGTCCATCCATTCGTCGTTGGGGTTGCCGATCGGCAGGCCCTTGAGTTCGACGCGCGGCTTCTGCGCCCTGGCCTGATCTTCAGCGACTTTGCGCGCCTCTTCGGCGCGGTCGCTTTCCAGCAGCGCGTAATACAGCGCCGTGGTGTCTTCGAGTCGGTCGCCGACATCGGCGTCCGGCGCTGCCAGCACCTGACGGTAAAGATCGGTGGCGATTTCCGGCTGGCGCTGATCCAGATAGGACGCCGCCACCCAGCGTAGGGCGTAGGTCGGGATCTTCACGCCTTCGGCTTGCAGCTTCTGGTATTCGCTGATGACTTCAGCGGTGCGCGCCCGGGCCTTGAGCGCGCCCATGCGGTCGATGCGCCAGCGGGTCACGTCGTCGTGGGCAGTGGCGTCCGGCGTCCAGGTGGCGAGCAACTGGTCGTAGTCGGCCAAGGCACGATCGGCGATCACGTAGCGTTCTTTTTCGCTGCGGGTGGCCAGTTCGGCGAGACGCACGCGTTCGGCAGCCAGATCGCCTTCCAGACGTCGCAAGGTGACGGGATCGATCAGCCCCGGACGTTGTTTCGCCAGACGCAATGCCGGCTCCGGCAGACGCGCCTTTTGCAGGGCGACCACGTATTCGCGGGCGACTTCCGGTTTATTGCCGGCGCGAATGAAGGCCTGATCGTATTCGAACAGCGCGTCGTACGGCTTGCCGGCGCGATTCAGGGCGTAGCCCAGCGCCAGTCGGCGGGACGGATCATCGGGTTTGGCGGCGACCAGCGAACGGGCGCGGATCACCCCTTCGTCAGGCTTGCCGGAATCGGCCTGGGTCAGCGCGAGACCGAGTTGCAGGTCGGCGTTGTCCGGCTCCAGCGTCAGGGCCTTGTTGTAGACCTGGATCGCCTGATCCCAGCGTTTGAGGTTGCGGTAGGCCCGGGCGGTGGCGGTCAGCGCCTGAACCGGCAGTGCCCGGCCACGACCCTGAGTCTCGTAGACCTGCACTACTTCGGCGTCGAGCCCGGCCCAACCGGCAATTTGCAGGTGATCGCTGACCTGGCCGGTGGTGGCCTGGGCCGGCGGCACCTGACGCAAAGCAGTCAGCGCGGGCGTGTAATGCCCTGCCCGGGCATCGAGCACCATTTGATCGTAGGCCGTATCGGCGAACGCGAACGCCGGCCAGAGCAACTGGCTGCACAGCGCGACTCGAAACAAAGGGCGTAAACCACGATGTAATACAGGAACATCAATACGCGGCATTCGTCAGCATCCTTACATGGCCAGCCGGGTAGCAACGCCCCCCCTTGCCCATTTCGTAACGGAGGCCAAGCAAAAAACGCTCAGCCAAGCTTATCCAAGCAGTCTTGCACGCAAGCGTAGATCAATATTCAGAACACAATAATTGTTCAGATTCGTGACGATGGTTTTTCCGACCGGCCGCAAACCCGGACTCCAGACAGCAAAACGCCCGGCGTCTGCGGGTGCAGAGGCCGGGCGTTTCGGTGTAGCGCGGGGCGTTTACTGAGGCTGTTCGATGCTGCCGAACTTGCTCATCAGGAAGCCGACGAACTGCTCGACGGTCATCTTCTGGCCGTTGAATTCCACCTGATTGGCGGCGTAATGCAGTTTGGTGACAACGTTGGTGCCATCCAGGGTCGCCAGCTGCGAACCGACGGCCATGCCGGCGAACATGTCGGCGCCAGCGCTGGCCTGGTCAACGATGGCCTTGGCATCGGTCTGACCGTCGATTTGCGCCTGGACGCTGAGCAGATCGACCAGCATCGGCTTGGACACCAGCACATTGACGTCAAGCAGCGCGATCAGCTGTTTGCCCAGTTGATCCGGCGGCAGGTCCATTGACTGTGGCTTGGCCAGATCGAGCACCAGACTCGCCCGGCTTTCGCCGTTGGCGGTTTTCAGCGACAGGTCTTCCAGCGCCAGTTGCGGCCCGGCTGCCAGCAGTTTCTGCAGGTCGGCCTTGACCTGGGTGGACTCGGCCTCGGTCAGGTTCAGCTCCGGTGCCGGCAGGCCGGCGGCGGTGGCTTCGGCAGCAGCTTTTTCGTAAGGCTGGAGCTTGGTCTGGTAGATCTGCATCAGCGACATGGCCGACGGAATGTCGAGGTTTTTCAGACTCATGGCCAGGTTGGCCGAACCGATTTTCTTGTCGTTGAGGGTCACTTCGCCGACCTTGTAGTCGGCACGGCCGGAGGCGTTGCTGCCGTTCTCTTCGGTGCGGTTCTTCATTTCGAAGTTCTTCACGCCCAGCACCGATTGTTTGACGCCGAAGGTGGTCTTGCTGCTGGTCAGTTCCAGGGTGTTCTCGCCGGTGTAATAGCCGTAGGTGCTCTTGGCGAGGTTGCTGGCCAGGGTCAGGCCGTTGAGTTCGATCTGCACCGGCGCCTGATCTTCGGCGACCGTGGTCAGGTGCAGGCTGTCCATGTAGCCGTCGGCCTTGACCTTCTGGGCCTGGGCGCTGGCGGAAATGTCCATGTTCAGGCCGGAAAACTTCAGGCTCGACTTGTCGTCCAGCGCGGCTTCCAGCGGCAGCAGCTCGAGGTTGCCGGTAGTGGATTGGTCGTAACCGATGTTGACCACGCCTTTGAGCGGCGCGGCGCCCTTGGTGGCGGCAAACCATTTTTCGGTGATCGGGGTCTTTTCCAGTTCGTAGTGACTGGTGGCCATGACCGGCAGCCACTTCAGCGACACCAGACGCGAGAACGGCAGCGGGCCGTGTTCGATGTGATCGACGAACAGCAACTCGACCGGCGCCTCGCCGAACATTTCACCCTCGCCCTTGAGGCGATAGTGCGCGGTGCTGCTGAAGGTGTTGCGCTCAAGCGATACCAGTTCCAGCGACGCACTGCCGTTGGAGCCGGCCATGGCGGTCTGCAACTCGCTGTTGGCGTTGGCGACGGCATTGTTCAGCACGCCTTCGATTTTGGTGCCGGTGTACCAGGCCCCGCCTACGCTGATGGCGCCGATGGCCACAACAATTCCGAGAAGCACGCCTGCTGATTTATTCATGAATGACCTGATCGATTTCCGTGGCTGAAAGTGTGGTCGTCTTCCCTGAACCCGTGACCGGGCCGTGGCGCGACTCCGCTGAATTTAGCGGTGGAGATTAGCACTGGCAGTGCGACGCGGCCCAATGTTTAAAGGTTAAAGAGTGTCGACAAGTCATGGACAAACAAAAAGATCGCCGGGTTCGGCGATCTTTTCGGGATCAGGAATATTGCACCTCGATCTCATCGAGCTGATGGTCGAAGCTTTTCAGCCGCGCGGTCCAGGTGTACACCAGCACTTCGAAATCCCGGTCGATCACCGCCCCGCCCGGCCCGTCGCTGCGCGGGTCGCAGAAGTCCAGCTGATAGCGCTCGCGGGCCATGGCCGTGGCGACGTCCGACAGTTCGCGGGCGTTGTTGAGCCAGTGCCAGCCGTCGCCGGCGACTTGCCGGTCGAGGGCCAGACATTGTTTTTTCAGGGCTTCGAGGCTTTTTTCCAGCGGCGTGCCGGTGAGTTCGCCCATGACTTCGGCGAAGGTCCGCCCCGGTTGCCAGTAGCTGCCCCAGAAGTAGCGGTCGAACACGGTTTCGACTTTGCGCAGCGCGACTTTGGTGTCCCAGATCAGCAGCAGCGTCTTGCTCTGCTCAAGCTGGCGTTTCTTGAGTCGCTGGCTTTGCACCAGCGCCGACGCCACGACCACGATCGCCATGACCGCGATCAGCGCCACGGTGCTGTCGAGGAAGACCATTGCCTTGTCGATCTGGTGGGCCAGCATGATGCCGTAGAAATAGGTGGCCGACAGCAGCACCAAGGCTACCAGGGCGCACCAGAAGCCGAGAGCGTAAGGGTTTTTCATTATTGGTTTCCCCTAGACCTGCGCTAGCGATGTGCACTGAAAAGGCGCCTGGTTCGGGGCGCCCTTTCAATACTTCAAAGCATAGCAACGGCCTCAGGGTTTGCTGGCGCTCGAGGCTTGCGTTCGTCCGCTTTCCCAACCGCCGCCCAGGGCGAGGAACAAATCGATCTGGCTCATGGCAACCTGGGTGTTGGCGGCGGCCAGTTGCGCGGTGACGTCGGTGTAGGTGCGGGTGGCCTGCAGGTCGGCGAGGAACGACTCGCGGCCGGCCTGGAAGAAGCGGTGCGTCTGGTCGGCCGCCAGTTTCGCCGACTGCTCGGCATCGGCCAGCGCATCGCGGCGTTGCAGCAGCGCGGAGTACTGGGACAGGCCGGTCTGGGTTTCGCGGATAGCGTTCAGCACGACACCGTCAAAGTGCGCCAGCGCGCCCTGGGTTGTGGCTTCGGCTTCGCGGATACGGGCCCGGGCGCCGTTGGTCGGCACACTCCAGCTCAGCGACGGACCGAAGCCCCAGCGGTTGGTGGACGGTTTGCCAAGGTTGTCCAGAATACCGACGGTGCCGATTGTCGCGCCGAAACTGATGTCCGGGTACAGCTCGCCGGTGGCGATACCGACTCCAGCCGTCGCGGCCGCCAGACGCCGCTCGGCCTGGCGGATGTCCGGCCGACGCTTGAGCAGCGCAGCGCCATCGCCGACCGGCACCAGTTGAGCGATTTTCGGCAGTTCGGCGCAGGTCGCGGTGCCGGCCGGCAATTGATCGACAGGCTTGGCCAGCAGCATCGACAGCCGGAACAACCCGGCCTGCCGCGCCGCCTCATAGCGCGGCATGTCGGCGCGTAGGGATTTGAATTGGGTCTGCGAACGGGTGACCTGGGTTTCGTCGCCGCGCCCGGCATCGCGCAGACGCTGGATCAGGGTGGTGCTCTGGGATTGCAGGTCGAGGGAATGCTGGGCGATTTCCCGTTCCTCGTTCGCCGCGCAGACCTGGGTGTAGGCCCGCACCACGTCGGCGACCAGGGTGATGCGCGCGGTATCGGCCGCGGCCTGGGTTGCGTCGGCGTTGGCCTTTGCCGCTTCGATCCCGCGTTGCAGCGTGCCCCACAGGTCGAACTGGTAGGACGCGCTGATACCGATATCGCCGATGTTGGCCACCGGTACTTTCTCCGGCAGCAGGAATGCCTCGCCGGATTCCTGCAAGCGTTGCGCGCCCATCTTCACGCCGCCGCTCCAGCCACCGGCCGCCTCGGCTTCATCGACCTGCGCACGGGCCCGCGACAGGTTCGCCGCTGCCACCCGCAGATCGGTGTTGGACGCCATGGCCTGCTGCACCAGTTGATCCAGGCGCGGATCCTGATACAGCCGCCACCAGTCCGCCGGCACCGGGGCCGACACCACCGGCTTGCCGGCCACCGCCAGGTCGCCCTGGAAATCCTTGCGCTGGATCGCCGCGTCTTCGGGCACGTGGTAGTCCGGCCCGACCATCGAGCAGGCCGACAGCATCATGCCCAAACCGGCGATCATCAGGGCCCTGCTCATTTGGCGGGCTCCTGCGGTTGATCGTCGATGATCGACACGGTGGCGGTGCGCCCGGCGATCATGCGGAAGTCATCCGGCACGTCGTCAAAGGCGATACGCACCGGAATCCGTTGCGCCAGACGCACCCAGCTGAACGCCGGATTGACGTTGGGCAGCAGGTTGCTGCCGCTCGAACGGTCACGATCTTCGATGCCGGCGACAATGCTTTCGACATGCCCGCGCAGGCGAGCACGGTCGCCGATCACGCGGATATCCACCGACTGCCCGATGTGGATGCCGTCGAGTTTGGTCTCTTCGAAATAGCCGTCGATGTGAAACGAATTGCTGTCGACCACCGACAACACCGGACGCCCGGCGGTGACGAACTCCTGCGAGCGTGGTGCACGGTCGTTGACGTAGCCGTCCACCGGGCTGCGGATCACCGAGCGATCGAGGTTGAGCTGAGCGCTGTCCACCGCCACCAGCGCTTCGGCCAGGGCCGATTGCGCGCGGGCCACTTTCGACTGGCTTTCTTCCAGCTGTTCGGCCGGCACCAGATTGCCCAGACCACGGTTACGCTTGGCTTCACGCTGCGCCTGGGCGAGGGTTTCTTCGCGATCAGCGACCGCCGCCTTGGCCTGGCGCAACGCCAGTTTGAAACGGTCCTGGTCGATGCTGAACAGCACCTGGCCGCGTTTCACCAACTGGTTGTCCTTCACTTCGACCTGCTGGATCAGCCCGGACACGTCCGGAGCGATCTGCACAATGTCGGCGCGAATGTGGCCGTCGCGGGTCCAGGGCGCGAACATGTAATACATCACCATGCGCCAGACCACGACGACGGCGAAAGTCACGATCAGCAGCGTCAGGACGACGCGACCGAGGGTCAGAAACGGTTTTTTCATGTCATCAGGTATCGACTGAGTGAATCCACGCCGTACAGCATCACGGCGTAGAGAGCCACGTTGAACAATGCCCGGTGCCAGACCAGACGGTAGAAATGCAGGCGTGTGAGCACGCCGTGTACCAAAACAAACAGCACATAAGTGATGCCCATCAACACCAGCAGGGTCGGCAGGAAAATGCCGCTGATGTCCAGATCACCGATCATAGGGGCGCTCCTTCGGGCAGCGGTTCTTCGGGCTCGGCACTGGAAACGAATTCCACGCCGGGCAACAGCGCCAGGCGCAAACCGCTCAAGGCGTGCAACAGGTTTAGTCGGGTTTCTTCATCGCCGTGGCCGTTGAGCGCACGACGGGTGCGATCCATGGTCATCAGCAAGGCGCTTGGCGCCGGCAAGCGTTCCCCGGCCTTGAGGCAGGCCCGGAAATATTCGCCGACCTCTGCCACCACTTGCTTGAGCAATGCGTTGGGCGCGCCCGTCACTCGCGGTGTATAGGCGAGCAGGTCGAGCAGGTTCAGCCCCACGCGTACTTCGCGCATGGCGATGCCGGTGTCCTGGCCGGTCAGCGCCAGACGCGGCAGGTGCTGCATCAGGCGGTCGAGCAGTTGCACGCCCAGTTGCCGGTGTTCGGCGAGGTTGGCCGGTTCGGTCATGCTGACGATGTCTTTCCAGCTGAAACGGGTCAGGCGCTTGGCCGCCAGCTCGGCGCCGAACGGCCGGGCGATCAGCGTCCAGATGAACGCGAACAACAGCCCCATCGGGCCCGCCAGGTTGGAATTGACGAAGGCGAAGAAGTCCGCGTCGTAAGCACCGGAAATGCTGATGAACGACGAGGTGTTGACCAGCGTCAGCAGCATGCCGAGGTAGAAACGTGGCTGCACCGTCAGGGTGCCGACACAGATGAACGGCACCGCGAACGCCAGCACCAGCATCGGGAAGTCATGCAGGTTCGGCAGCACCAGAAAGAGGTAAAGGCTGGCAAACAGCACCGACATCCCGGTCCAGAAAAAGAACCGGTAGATCTGCGGCGCCGGGTCGTCCATCGAGGCGAAGAAGCTGCACGACACAGCCGCCAGAATCACCGCACTGCCGCCGTCGGTCCAGCCCAACAGGATCCACAGTACCGAGGCGACGATAATCGCCAGGATGGTCGAGGCCACCGAATACAGCATCAGCCCACGGTCGATGAATGGCGTCAGGCGACCGAGGCGCCAGTGACGATAAACCGCGCGCCAGCTATCCTGGCGCTCGCACAGGATCGAGTCCTGCAGACTGCGGCAGTCCTGCCACAGATCGATGAATTCGCCGAGGCGGTACAGCGCATTGGAAAACAGCAACTGTTTGCGATCTTCGAGGGCTTCGGCGCTCGGTTGCAGCGCTTCGAGCTGATCCCGCAGGGCTTGCCAGCGGTCGAGATCGGCGTCTTTGTGGCCGAGCCATTCGCGGGTCGCGGTGAGCAGCGGCGCGAACTTTTCCACCAGCTCCGGCGTGCGCCGTTCGAGGGCGTACAGCGAATCCTCAAGGGCATCGATCACCGGCAGCAGGTGGATCATCCGCCCACGCAGTTCCTTGGTGTTGCGCACCGTCTGCGGCCGCGCGCCTTCGTGCGGCAACTGGCCGATCATCAATTCCAGGCTGTTGAAACTGCCAACCATGGCCATGCGCAGGGCGGTGACTTCTTCGGGTTGGACGTCGCGGCTGAGGAATTTCAGGCTGTAGGTCGTGGCGTCGGCGAACCATTTGCCCACGGCATCGTTGAACACCGGTGCCAGGCGCCGTGGCCAGAACATCGCACCGACCACCGCCGCCACGGCGATGCCGAGAAAGATCTCTTCGGTCCGCGACTCGGCCACGTCCCACACCGCCAGCGGGTTATCCACCACCGGCAGGGCGATCAGCGGCAAGGTGTAGCCGGCCAGCATCAGCGCGTAGTTGTTGGCGGTGCGCAGGTGCAGGGACAAGAACAACAAAATCCCCGTCCACAGGGCGATGACCACCACCAGCACGTACGGGCTCTGGACGAACATCGGCACGAACAGCACTGCCGCCGCCGCACCGAGAAACGTGCCGATCGCGCGATACAGCGCCTTGGAGCTGGTCGGGCCGAGGAACGGGCTGGAAACGATGTACACCGTGGCCATCGCCCAATAAGGACGCGGCATTTGCATGAGCAAGGCGATGTACAGCGCGATCATCGAGGCCGCGAACGTGCGGATCCCGTAGAACCAGTCCCGCGCCGGGGGCATGCCGGAAAAGAACCCGTTCACGGATTGATCACCGTTGGCGGAGTGGCCGCCTCAAAAGCTCTCAGTACCCGAAGCGTAGCCTCCAGATCGCGCTGGTCGATGCCTTCGAGCACTTCATGACGCAGGCGCACCAGTTGCGCTTCGACCGCTTGCACCAGCTCACGGCCGGTGTCGGTCAGGCTCAGGCATTTGGCGCGACGATCCTGGGCATCTTCGGTGCGGCAGACAAAACCGGCGTGACACAACTGGTCAAGCAGGCGCACCAGCGACGGCGACTCCATCCCCGCCGCCTGCGCCACCTGCACCTGGCGCACACCCTCGCCCAGCCGCCCGATCATCAACAACGGGACGGCGCAGGCTTCGGAAATTCCATAGTTGACCAGCGTGGTCTGGCAGATCTTCCGCCAATGCCTGGCGGCCACCACCATGGCACTGCTGATGTTCATCTGGAGAGCGTCGAGGTTATTCGGCACGAGGGAATGCACACACTGTTAGTTTGCTAACTATCAATATCGCATTGGTGGGGAAATTCAGTCAAGTTTTGAAACAAATTGGGTTGCGTGCTTCAGCTCAGCGTCTTTTCGCGTTTTCGTAGACGTCGCCTCGCTCGCGCTTACCCACGGCGACTACCGAGACAACCACTCGCTCTTCGATCACTTGGTAAACCAGTCGATAACCGGACGCTTTGAGTTTGATCTTGTAGCAATCAGGCATGCCGTGGAGGGAGTCAGCCGGAATACGGGGACGCTCAAGACGCTCAGCCAACTTCTTTTTAAATTGATCACGCAACGTATGACCCAGTTTGTTCCACTCTTTGTGAGCGGAAGGCAGAAATTCGAGCTTATAGGTCATCCAGGCTTACCGGTATGGGAGTCTCGTGACTGCGAGAACGAACGATTTCTGCCAACTCGAGATCATCGAGCCGCTCCATCATGGCTTCGTAAACGTCAGCCGGCACCATGTAGCCCATGACCCGGTTGTGATTCAGGACAGCAACTGCTCCTCCGTGCGCGCCGTTTAGCACTGCGGAGGGGTTTTTCTTCAGTTCAGAAACACTGACAGCCATATCGGCCAGAACACTTTGCATAATAAAAGACCTCAATTGAGGTCGTAATTCTGGTCTAAGGAAGCATTACTGGCAACCGGGTGAGTTGATTCAGCTTACGAACGGCAAGCTGATAATTACCCCCGCCCCTTCCTCAACATCACATCCAACTGATCCACCACCTCCGCCCAATCCGCATCATCGAGAATCTCGTCCCGCAGGAAATCCGCCTGGCTCTTGGTCCAGAAAAACGCGTCGCACAGGTGCAGTTCGGGCTTGAGCGGGGAATGGGTGGCGATGAACTGGTCGATGCTGACCGGGTCGCTGTCCAGGCCGAGTTGCTTGAACAGGGATGGGAGGCTGTGCGTCGGGTTTTCCATGTCGGAACTCCTGCGAGATTTATAGGGTGTGAAAGATTTTTCTCGAGCAAGCTCGCTCCCACAGGTTTGGCGCAGAACCTGTGGGAGCGAGCTTGCTCGCGATTGGCGTCGGCACAGACGCTAAAAAACCTACTGACTCAACTCCCGCACCTGCGCATGCGGCACCATTTTCAGGAATTCGGGCATGCTCATGTGCAGCAGGTTGTTGTGGTTGCCGGCTTCCAGGTAGATGTCCTTCTGCCGGGTCAGCAGCGGGTCGATGACCATGTCCAGGCCGTAGGAATCGCCCAATGGCGGCACCGCGCCGCGCTCACAGTCGTCGAAGATGTGCGCCAGATTGCTTTCGCGGGTGATTTGCCATTCGCCGCTGCTGCGCACTTTGCTCAAGTCCAGGTGGCAGCTGGCGGGCAGCACCGCCATCAGGTAGTGCCCGTGACGGTCGTCCAGGATCACCGATTTGGCCACCCGTTCTGCGGCAATCCCGGAGACCCGCGCCGTTTCCAGGCTGCTGGACGAGTGCGGGTGGGTGACGATGTCATATTCGCATTGCGCCCGGTTGAGGCTGCTCTGCACTTTCTTGGCCATACGCATGATGCACCTCGGTGCCCGCCGACGCGGCGCGGCGGACGGTAATGAAACGCTGTGGCTGTCCTTGAAAGTCTAGTCCGGCGAGCTGCAAACACCGGGAAATCCGCCCACTGGCGAGGCAGGCGAATTGATCAAAAATCATCCAGCCGCAGCCTCAACTAGACTGTAAGAACAAGCCCTGACTCTCGCGGAGGGTCACGTGAACATCCGTTGCTGTGCGCTTGCCCTGTTTCTGCTGAGTGGATCGGTGGTTGCGGCAGACAGTCCGTTTACCGCCGTCAGCCCGGTCGGCCTGTGGCTGATCATCCTGGGCATCACGTTTCTGATCGCCGAAGCCGCACTGCCCAACTACGGGGTGATCGGCCTCGGCGGCATCGTCATGTTCGTGATCGGCGCGCTGATCCTGAGCAACGCCGAACTGCCGGTGCCGATGATGATCGGCCTCGGGCTGGTCAGCGCCCTGTTGCTGATCGCATTGCTGATCCGTGCCCTGAAAACCCGACCGCGCCAACCGGTCAGCGGCGATGCCGGCCTGCTCGGCAGTGTCACGGCGGTGACGGTGGTGCAACCGGAAGACAGCCGCAACGGCTGGGTGCAATTACAAGGAGAACGCTGGCAGGTGCTGAGCGCCACGCCGCTGCACACCGGGCAACCGGTGCGGGTGGTCGGGCGCAAGGGCCTGTTGCTGCAAGTGTCCGCGACTGACGCGGCACCGCTCGGAGAGTGATCATGGGTCTGCAAATCGGTTTTGTCGCGCTGCTGCTGTTGCTGATCGCCCTGGCCGGCTCGACGTTCCGCATCCTGCGCGAATACGAACGCGGCGTGGTGTTCCAGCTCGGACGCTTCTGGCAGGTCAAGGGGCCGGGGCTGATCCTGCTGATTCCGGTGGTGCAGCAAATGGTCCGGGTCGATCTGCGCACCATCGTCCTCGACGTGCCGCCACAGGACGTGATCACCCGCGACAACGTGTCGGTGAAGGTCAACGCGGTGCTGTATTTCCGCGTGCTCGACCCACAGAAAGCGATCATCCAGGTCGAAGATTTCCTCATGGCCACCAGCCAACTGGCCCAGACCACCCTGCGCGCGGTACTCGGCAAACATGAGCTGGACGAACTGCTGGCCGAGCGCGAACGCCTGAACATCGACATCCAGCAAGTGCTCGACGCCCAGACCGACGCTTGGGGAATCAAGGTCGCCAATGTCGAAATCAAGCACGTCGACCTCAACGAGTCGATGGTGCGCGCCATCGCCAAGCAGGCCGAAGCCGAGCGGGAGCGGCGCGCCAAGGTGATCCACGCCGAAGGCGAATTGCAGGCCTCGGAAAAACTCATGCAGGCCGCCGAAATGCTCGGTCGCCAGCCCGGCGCCATGCAGCTGCGCTACATGCAGACCCTGAGTTCGATTGCCGGCGACAAGAGCTCGACCATCGTCTTTCCGTTACCGATCGAACTGCTCAAGGGGATGGCGGATCTGTCGGCGAAATCGTGAGCGCGCGCAAGCGTTCCAACGCGGCATAGGGCGCACGGGCGCAATGTTCCACCCGTGCCTGCAACAGCGCCGATGCTTCGCGGCGCTTGTGTTCGCCATCGACGACAAAGGGTTGTGACGGCTGCTTCGCGTGCTGCGCCGTCGCCGCCAGCGCCTGTTCACACTGCGCGCCGCTCAGCTTGAAAAACCGCGCCAGCCGCCCGCTTATCGCGTCGGGCAATTCGCTGTAATTGAGCACCAGCCCGGCAGAATCACGGCAATGCACCCACCCGGCCTCCAACAGGCGCCCCAGCCGCCGGGCGATGAAATCCTCGCGGCCCACGAACGGCAAATCATCGTCCAGCACACAATCGCCGAGCGCACCCGGCACCATGTGCAGGCCGGGGCGACGCAGGTGCGAGACGGCGATTTCCAGCGGATCGCGATAGACAAACAGCCACGGCGTATCGGGGAAGCATTGCTGCAGCAACGGCCATTCACCGATGCTCCAGGCGTCGAGTTTGATCACCAGTCGCTGCTCCGTACCGCACCGCCGCTGACCGTACGCCGAAAGCAATCCGGCGATGGCCGCACGGCGTTCTTCGTCCGGCAGAGCGCTACGCAGCAAGGCATCTAGGGGCGGCGGCTCCGAGACCACGATGTGATCGTCGAGCCGGGCGAGCATCTGGCTGATCAGCGTCGAACCGCATCGCGAGGCGTGCAGGATAAAGGCACTCGGCGGCAGACCCGGACTGAGCGCTTGCCAATCCATGAGCGTCGACAAGGGTGTTTGCCGGCGGAACGCCTGATTGAACGGCAGACGCAACGCGTCTTCGACGGCCTCACGAAAGAACGGCTGATACAGCGGCGTGTCGCCAAACCAGCACCAGTCGACCTGCCATTGCCCGGCAGTTTTCCAGATGCGGATCGGCAACCAGCCGTCGAAATTCACAGACGCCATTGTTCGTTCCATGAGCGACGGCCGTTACGCATCGCCGCCAGCAGTTCTTCACGGGAAAAATGCAGACCGCGCTCAGTGGCCAACGCCAGCGTCTGGTCGATGAAGGTTTCGGGGTCGTGCAATGCCTGCAACGTTGCGGACAGCAACGGATCCGAGACCAGCAACCGTTGAAATCGCTGCAGCGCCGTCTCCGCGCCATCGGGCAGCGGAGTGCTCGGCAAACCGTCAACAATCATCTGCTCCAGCCAGGGCGCGGGGCGGCAATCGAGCACCAGATGAACCCGAGCCGTGCTGTCGCGATTGTCGACCCGATGCGGCCGGGCGAGATCGAGAAACCAGCATTCTCCCGCCGTCATCGGCATCCGCTGGCCGTCGAGCCAGAAGTCCACGGCGGGCGGACTGAGCAGTGGAATATGCAGGCGCAAATCGGCGTCCGCACCCTCAAGATCGTAGTCGCGATGCTCATGAATCTGCCCGCCCGGCCCTAGTCGCAGCAGCCGCGCACTGACGATTTCCAGCGGCAGATCCCGCAGCGCCTGCTGCCAGCGACGATCATTCAGCCAAGGGGTGCGTTGCACGGGTTCGGCACTGCCGGGGGACAGTTCGGTCAGCGCGTCGGCGGCGGAGATCAGCGCCACGCCGCTCCAGTCGCCGGCGAAATAAGCGGTGTTGAAATGACCGCGCCAGGCAGCGTCGTCAATCGCCGCCAGCGCCTGCAACAGCAACGGCAGGTCCACCGTCACCGGCAACCGTGAGAACGCCAGCCGGCTCATGCCTTGGGCAACACCGCAGTTTCGCCGAGCCAGGTCAGCAAGCGGTCCAGACAGGCTTCGACCGTCAGCGTGCCGGTGTCGAGCACCAGCGAAGCCTGGGCCGGCGCCTCGTAAGGTGCCGATACGCCGGTGAACCCGGCCAACTCGCCGCGTCGGGCCCGGGCGTAATGCCCTTTCGGATCGCGCTGCTCGCACACCGCCAGCGCGGCGCTGCACCAGACCTCGCGATAGTCCTCGTCCAAACGGCGGGCAAACACTTCGCGCAGATCCGCCAGCGGCGCGATCATCGCCAGAATCACGATCTGCCCGTTCTCCACCAGCAACGCTGCCAGCTCACTGGCGCGGCGGATGTTTTCCAGGCGGTCGGCATCGGTAAAACCCAGGTCGCGGTTGAGCCCGACCCGCAACCCATCGCCATCAAGCACCACGCTTTGCAGACCGCGACTGAACAACTCGGCATGCAACGCCTGGGCAAGGGTCGACTTGCCCGCCGCCGGCAGACCGGTCAGCAGCATCGCCGTGCCGCGATGGCCGTTGCGGGCCTCGCGTTGGGCACGGCTGATACTGGCGGTCGGCGCCAATACGTCACTGCGCGGAGGCATGGGCCACCGGCACCGAAATATTCCCCGAGGCCCACGCAGCTTCGCGGTTGGCCAGGGCGGTGGCAATCGACTGGACTTCGGTCGACTGCACCTGATCCGGCAGCGGGTCGAGGCCAGCGCTGGCGAAAATCTGGCCGTAGGCATTGCGCAGATCGGCGTAGGACAGATCGCGCCGCAGATCGGCCTGCAAGGTGTTGAGCTCGCCCTGAATCAGGTCCAGCTCACCAATGCCGTCGGCCTGACGACGGTTACGCAACTGACCGACGATTTGCCCGTCGATGTCCGACAGTTGCTGGTTGGTCTTGAACTGGCGCAGCGCCTCCTGATAGTTGGCGTTCGCCACGTAAAGCTGCGCCAGCACTGCAATCGACATCGCCTGGCGCCGTGCAGCAGCGACTTCTTCACCGGCCTTGGCCACGTCGATGGCCGCCGGGGCAGAGATCACGTTGAACAGGTTCCAGGTGACCTTCACGCCGTAGTCGGCCCAGCCCTGCTCGACCAGAAACGAGTTGCTGTCGTAATGTCCGCCGGCGGAGAACTCCAGGCCCGGCAGCAGACGCAGCATGGCCTTGCGGGTTTCGGCGGCGCTGATCCGGGTCTGGTAATCCTGCTCGCGCAGTTCCGGACGGCTGGTCAGGGCTTCCTGTTCGAGTTTGCTCAGATCGACCTTGAGTTCCGGGATCTGATAACCGTCATCGGTGGCCAACGTCAGGTTGGTGCCCAGCGGCAGGTTGATCAGCGTCGCCAGTTCGGTTTTCGCCAGCGACAGCGCGCGGCGTTGTTCTTCCAGTTGCCGGGTCGCTTCGATCAGCGAACGCTGGTAGCCGAGGGACTGCACCGGATCGCCGATGCGCTGTTCGCTCATGCTTTCGCTATTGCGCCGGGCGGTGTCGACCCGCGCCATCAGGCTGTCGATCTGCTTGAGCAGGCGTTCGGCGGCCATCGCCCGCCAATAGGCCGAGCGCACGTCCTGAACGATGGTGTTGATCACCTTGCGCCGGCGTTCCTGAACGATCAGGCGCTGGTCGCCCTGCTGCTTGGCGCTGATGTAGCTGACGCCGAAATCGAGGACGTTCCAGACCATGGTCAGGTCGGCGACGTCGCGGTCGCGGTCCTGAGAGGTCGACGGTTCCAGGGACTGGGTGCCGGTGCGCACACTCTGGCTGCTGGAGGCGCTGACGTTGTTACGCCCGACGTAACCGGCGTCCAGCGCCATGCGCGGCAGCATGTCGAAACTGGCGAGGTCGAGCTGCCGCTTGGCCAGCGCTTCCTCCATGATTTTCAAGCGGCCTTCGAGGTTGTATTTCACCGCGCGGGCCATGGCCTGGTGCAGGGTCAGCGGACCGCTCAGCGGCTCCTGGCCCTTGTACATGCTCTGCAGGTCGGCCCGGGCCCGTTGCTCGCTGACGCTGCGTTCGATCGGTTCACTGGTCACTGCACATCCGCTGATCGCCAGCGCCAGCAGGCTGGCGCCGAACAACTTCTGACTTTTCTTCATCCCTGGATCGCCCCTAGGTCCCGCATATATTGAGTTGTAATGTTGGTCAGGCCGGCATTTCGCTGATGCCGACCTGTTGCAGCGCCGCCGCCAGGTTGTCGACCCGGTGCTGCTCGCTGTCCTTGATCTGTTGCAGTTGCTGGCCAAGGGTCGGCGCGCCGAACACACCGCGCAGGCCTTGGGAAATATCGCCGCCCTTGATCGACTGGCTGCCGAAGGCATTCAGCGAATCGCGCTCGGTGCTGCTGTCCTGATTGAACAGGCTCGACAGCGTGCTGCTGCCGAACACCCCGCCATCGCCGCCGCCGAATCCGAGGAAGCCATGACCGGAACCGTCACCCAGGTTGTCGCTGCTGCTGAAGACCTGGGCAATGAAGCTCGGGCTCAGCGCACCGCGATTGATGAAAATATCCCCCAGCGGACGGATGCCGTTGCCGATCACCCGCTGCTCGAACAACGGCGCGAAAGTCAGCGGCGAACCGAGGTCGCCGGTGGGCGGCGTGAAGACGATCGGTTGCAGCGGAACGTTCGGCGGTGGTGGCGGCGCGACCGGATCGCTGCTGCGGAATTCCGGATCCGGCGTCACGACGATCAGCGGAGAAGTCGGTATCACAGGAGGCACAGGCACCACCGGCACCGTGTTGATCACGTAATTGGCGGAGCTGCTGACACTGCTGCCACTGTTGCCCGACAGGTCGCTGACCCCGGCCGTGTTGAGGCTGATCGCATTGCTGGCGCTGTTGACGTTGGCGTTCGGCGTCAGGGTCGC
The DNA here is from genome assembly GCF_024749205.1 of Pseudomonas sp. B21-021. Taxonomy (NCBI): domain Bacteria; kingdom Pseudomonadati; phylum Pseudomonadota; class Gammaproteobacteria; order Pseudomonadales; family Pseudomonadaceae; genus Pseudomonas; species Pseudomonas sp. B21-021. Next base: position 196,595 of record NZ_CP087192.1, on the reverse strand, counting down.
CGTCCAGGTCTTGCCACCGTCGCTGCTGCTCAGGTTGGACAAGGTGCCGTTGGCTACGCTGAGGTCCGACAGGTCGAAACCGCTCACCGCTTCATTGAAGGTGATGGTCACCTGCGAAGTCTGGCCGACGCCCAGGTTCGGATTGGCGATCACCACCGTGGCGGTCGGCCGCTCGCTGTCGAGGGCGTAGTTGTTCGACACCGCCACCGTGCTGCCGGCATTGCCCGCAAGGTCGGTGACGTTGCTGGTGTCCAGCGCAATGAAGTTGCTCGGGTCAGTGACATTCGCGGTCGGCGTGAAGGTCGCGGTCCAGGTCTTGCCGCCATCGCTGCTGGTCAGGTTGCTCAGGTCGCCGTTGGTCACGCTCAGGTCGGACAAGTCGAAATTGCTCACCGCCTCGCTGAACGTGAAGGTCACCGTGGTGCTCTGGCCGATGCCCAGATTCGGATTGGCGACCACGATGTTTACCGTCGGCCGGGTCGCATCGAGGATGTAGTTGTTGGAGATGGCGATGCTCGCCCCGAGGTTGCCGGCCAGATCCTGAACACCGGCGGTGTCGATCAGGATCAGGTTGGTCGGGTCGTTGACGTTGGCTGTCGGCGTGAAGGTCGCGGTCCAGGTCACGCCGCCGTCGCTGCTGGTCAGGTTCGACAGCGAACCGTTAGCGACGCTGATGTCCGACAGATCGAACCCGCTCACTGCTTCGCTGAAGGTGATGGTTACGGTGGTAGTTTCACCGATGCCCAGCCGATTGTCGGCGACCACGATGGTGGCGGTCGGCAGCGCGGTGTCGATCGCGAAGTTGTTGGAATCGGTGTTGCCGACGCCACTGTTGCCCGACAGGTTGGCCACCCCGGCGTTGTTCAGGGTGATCAGGTTGCTGCTGTCGGTGATGTTGTTGGTCGGCGTGAAGGTCGCGGTCCAGGTGATGCCGCCGTCGCTGCTGCTGACGTTGCTCAACGTGCCGTTGGCGATGGTCAGGTCGCTGTTGTCGAACCCGCTGACCGCTTCGCTGAAAGTGATGGTCACCAGCGAAGTTTCCCCGGCCTTGAGCGCAGTGTCGGCAACCACAATGGTGGCAGTCGGCACTTGGGTCTGCACTTGGTAATTGGCCGAGTTGGTGGTGCCAGTGCCGGTGTTACCGGCCAGGTCGGTGATGCCGGTGTTGTTCAGGACGATCAGGTTGGTCAGATCGGTAACGCCGATGTTCGGCGTGAAGGTGGCCGTCCAGGTGATGCCGCCGTCGCTCGACGAAACGTTGCTCAGGGTGCCGTTGGCAACGCTCAGGTCGGAGTTGTCGAAACCGGTGACCGCCTCGCTGAAGGTGATGGTCACCAGCGCGGTTTCGCCGGGCCGCAGGTCGCTGTCGGTCATGACGATGGTCGCCGTCGGACGCTGACTGTCGACCGCGTAGTTGTTGGAATCGGTGGTGCCGCTGCCAGCGTTTCCCGCCAGATCGGAGATGCCGGTGTTGTCCAGGGTGATCAGGTTGGTGGTGTCGGTGATGCCCGCCGCCGGCGTGAACGTCGCGGTCCAGGTGATGCCGCCGTCGCTGCTGCTCACCGCGCTCAGCGTACCGTTGGCGATGGTCAGGTCGGCATTGGTGAAACCGGTCACCGCTTCGCTGAAGGTAATGGTCACCAGGCTGGTCTGGCCGACGCCGAGCGCCGTGTCGGCGACCACGATGGTGGCGGTCGGACGCACGGTATCGATCGAATAATTGTTCGAATCGGTGGTGCCGCTGCCGGCATTACCCGACAGGTTCTGCACGCCGGAGTTGTCCAGCGTGATCAGGTTGGTGGCGTCGGTGATGTTGGTGGTCGGCGTGAAGGTGGCCGTCCAGGTAATGCCGCCATCACTGCTGCTCACCGCGCTGAGCGTGCCGTTGGCAATCGTCAGGTCGGCGTTGGTGAAACCGGTCACCGCCTCGCTGAAGGTGATGGTCACCAGCGAGGTTTCGCCGATTTTCAGCGCGTTGTCGGCAATGATGATGGTCGCGGTCGGCACCACGGTGTCGATGGTGTAGTTGTTGGAGTTGGTCGTGCCGCTGCCGGCGTTGCCCGAAAGGTCGGCGATGCCGGTATTGGCCAGCACGATCAGGTTGGTCGCGTCGTTGACGCCCAGGTTCGGCGTGAACGTTGCCGTCCAGGTTATGCCGCCGTCACTGCTGCTCACGGCGGTCAGCGTACCGTTGGCAATGATCAGGTCGGCGTTGGTGAAGCCGCTGACCGCTTCGCTGAAGGTAATAGTCACCAGCGAGGTTTCGCCGGCAGTGAGGTTGCTGTCGGCGACCACGATGGTCGCGGTTGGCCGCACCGTATCGATCGCATAATTGTTGGAATCGGTAGTACCGCTTCCGGCGTTGCCCGACAGGTCGACGATGCCGGTGTTGTCCAGGGTGATCAGGTTGGTGGTGTCAGTGATGCTGGCGCTCGGGGTGAACGTCGCGGTCCAGGTGATGCCGCCGTCGCTGCTGCTGACCGCGCTCAACGTGCCGTTGGCGACCGTCAGGTCGGCGTTGGTGAAACCGCTGATCGCCTCACTGAAGGTGATAGTCACCAGCGAGGTTTCACCGATCCGCAGGTTGTTGTCGGCCACCACGATGGTCGCGGTCGGGCGCACGGTATCGATGGCGTAATTGTTGGAGTCGGTTGTGCCGCTGCCGGCGTTGCCGGTCAGATCCGCGATGCCGGTGTTGTTCAGCGTGATCAGGTTGGTCGCGTCGGTGATGCTGGCGGTCGGCGTGAACGTCGCCGTCCAGGTAATGCCGCCGTCGCTGCTGCTCACGGCAGTCAGCGTGCCGTTGGCAATGGTCAGGTCGGCGTTGGTGAAACCGGTGATCGCTTCGCTGAAGGTGATGGTCACCAGTGAGGTTTCGCCAATTTTCAGGGCGTTGTCGGCCACCACGATGGTCGCGGTCGGACGCGCGGTGTCGATCGCGTAATTGTTGGAATTGGTGGTGCCACTGCCGGCGTTGCCGGCCAGATCGACGACCCCGGTGTTATCCAGGGTGACCAGGTTGGTGGTGTCGGTAATGTTGGTGGTCGGCGTCAGCGTGGCGGTCCAGGTGATGCCGCCGTCGCTGCTGCTCAGGCCGGTCAGGGTGCCGTTGGCCACTGTCATGTCGGCGGTGGTGAAGCCGCTGACCGCTTCGCTGAAGGTGATGGTCACCAGCGACGTTTCACCCACTGCCAGATTGGTGTCGGCCACAACAATGGTCGCGGTCGGGCGCACGGTATCGATCACATAATTGGCCGAATCGGTGGTGCCGCTGCCGGCGTTGCCGGCAAGGTCAGCGATACCGGTCTTGTCCAGGGAGATCAGGTTGGTGGTGTCCGTGATGCTGGCCGTCGGGGTGAACGTTCCGGTCCAGGTGATGCCGCCGTCGCTGCTGCTCACGGCGCTCAGCGTGCCGTTGGCGATGGTCAGGTCGGCGTTGGTGAAGCCGGTCACCGCCTCGCTGAAAGTAAAGGTCACCAGCGAGGTATCGCCGATCTTCAACGCCGTGTCGGACATCACGATAGTCACGGTCGGCCGTGCGGTGTCGATCGCGTAATTGACCGAGCTGGTCGTGCCGACGCCCGCCACGCCATCGCTGATGGCGGTCACACCGGTGTTGTCGAGGGTGATCAGGTTGGTGCTGTCGGTAATGTTGTTGGTCGGCGTGAAAGTCGCGGTCCAGGTCAGGCCGCCGTCGCTGCTGCTGACCGATGTCAGCGTGCCGTTGGCGATGGTCAGGTCGGCGTTGGTAAACCCGGTGACTGCCCGGCTGAAGGTGATGGTGACCAGCGAGGTTTCGCCGATTTTCAGGGCCGTGTCGGCCATCACGATGGTCGCGGTCGGTGGTTCCACATAGGCGGTGTTGAGTGTGCCGCCGTTGTTGTAGATCGCCGCGAAGGCCAGCGGGACAGAGCCCGTCACACCGCCGCCCAGTTCTGCGCCGCCGGAACCGCTGCCGGCCGCGTTGCCGCTGATGGCGCTGAAGTTGGCAGCGGTGATCAGTACCGTGCCGCCCTGGTTCCAGATCGCGCCGACACCTCGTCCGCCGTCGCCGCCGTTCAGGTTGTTGCTGCCCTGGCCACTGCCGCCACCGCCACCGCCGCCCGCGCCGATGTTGTTGCTGATGACCGAGGTGCCGACGATTTTCAGCGTGCCGGTGGAAGCGTTGTAAATGCCGCCGGCGGCATTGCCGCCTGCACCGCCGACCTTGTCCCAGCCAGCGCCGCCACCGCCGCCACCGATGGAAATCGTGCCGTTGCTGGCCGTGCCGCCATTGCCGCCGTTGCTGTAATAGGACACGCCCACACCGCCCGCGCCGCCCGTGGTCGAGCCGCCGCGCCCGCCCATGTGCGTCGCGTCGTAGCCACCGCCGTAACCGCCGACACCGCCGCTGCCGGCCTGGCCGCCCAGCGTACCGGTGCCCGGCCCGGCCGTGCCGCCATGACCGCCGCTCTGACCGCCAAGACCACCGCCACCGCCGCCACCACCGCCGTAAAACGCACCGGTGACACCACCGCCACCACCACCGCCGGCCGCCGCGTTGCCGGTGACCGAAACGTTGTTCAGGGTCAGGATGCCGGCGTTGAAAATCCCGCCGCCCATGGCGCCGGTTGCGCCATAGCCGCCATTGCCACCGTTGCCCGAGACCAGGCCCCGGGTGATGACCAGACCATCCAGGGTCACCGTGCTGCCGGAGGTAATTTCCACCACTCGGGTCCGGTATTGGCCATCGAGCGTGACGTCGGCGACACCGTCGTTGTTCAGGTCGCCATCCACGGTAACGTTCTTGTTGATCAGCAATTCCGAGGTGAGCTGCACCGTCATGCCGCTGCTGAAGGTTACGATGTCGCCGTTCTGCGCCGACGCCAGCGCTGCGCGCAGCGAGCCGACCCCGGTGTTGGCATTGTTGGTGGCGGTCCAGGTGGCCAGGCCCCACTGGTATTCGCTCATCGCCCGGGTCGACAGCACGTTGGCGCTTTCGATGTTGCCGGTGGCGATCTCCAGAGCCCAGTCGCCGCCCACGCCGGTGCGGTTGTTCGAGGCGGCCACATCGCGGCCGGTCAATTGCGCCAACGAGTCGACGAAGCTCAGGCCACGATCGCCTTCGGCGGTGTAGCAGCCGTAGATCAGGATGTCGCCGCCGACGTTCATGTCCTTGCCGATTTCCGCCAGGATCGCGCTGCGCTGGGCGACGTTGTCGGCCGACAGGTAACTGTTGCCCAGCCACAGGTCACCGGCGTTGCCGTGGGCGATGATCTGCACCGAACTCACGCCCTGATGCTGGTCGAGGTAATCGGCGATCTGCTGCAAGCCGTCCTTGCCGGCATCGAGCTTGACCACTTGCGTGCCGGGGGCCACGCCCTTGAGCAGGCTGTCGGCATCCTTGACCCGGGAATCGACGAACACCACGCTCTGCCCCGGCACCGCGACCGGGCTGGCGGCGGGCGTGGCATCGGCCTGGCCGTGGGTGTCCTTGCTGGCGCTCGGGTGGTCGGCGGCCGGCGCTTTCGCGGCATCGGCGGCATGGCTGTCAGCCTGGGCGGCGGTGTCGGCCACGGTGGCCGCGACGGCGCCGTCGAACAGCATGCGCGGTTCCAGCGACATGATCATGGGCGCCGCCAGCGTCCGTTGGCCTTCGGTAACCCGCGACTTCTGCTTGCTCCACCACATGTTGCTCACCCGGACTCGAACACAGTTGTTGACGCATCAATGAAAAACGCCGCGATCAGCTGATCGCGGCGTCGGACTTCATACGAATGACATTGGCAGCGCTGGCTGAGCCATCGAGCCAGAAGGACAAATCGGCGTATTGCTTGAACAGGTCCGGCGGCAGGATCGTGCGCCGCGACTCAAGGGCGACCTTGGGTTTGACCTTGTGCAGGCCGGCCACGCCCAGGGCCTGGTCGAACTCCGGCGCGTCGTAGGCCAGGTGCTCGAAATCGTGCTCGAACCAGGGTTCACCGATGAAGTTGTAGACCAGCCGCAGCACCCGCTCCGGGGCCTGGGTCAGCAGGTCGTAATCGACGATCAGCAGCGAATCGGCGTGCTCGCCGTAATAGGCTTCCTTGAGCGCCGCCCAGGCAAAACCCACCAGACGGTTGCGCTGGGCCAGGGTTTCGCAGCGGCTGTAGACGGTGTTGCGCTCGACCGCATCGCCGAACAGCTTGGTGTTTTCGAAAGGATTGGCGCGGTACAGCCGCTCCAGGCTGTCCATCACCCAGGCGACGTTGCGCACACAGGCGATGACCTTGGCTTGAGGGAACAGGTCGTTGATGGCCGGCAGTCGCGCAGACCACTGGCGGTTGGTGTCGAATACCACCGGTTTGTCGGCCTTGTCGGCGTAGTAGGAATCGAACAGGCCGCGCAACAGGCGGCGGCGCATGTCGGTGTCGATCACCGCGCCGAATTCGCTGCCGGCGCTGCACTGTTCAAGGACCCCGGAGAACAGCGCGCCGACCGGACTGGTCATGCCGGCATGAAAACGCGGGTTCTGCAGGAGGATTGCAGAAAGGAGGGTAGAACCTGAGCGCGGCAAGCCGGAGATAAAGTGGAACTGCTGCAATCCCTTCACCGTATTTGTAAGTCCTTTTGTCTGATGAGCGTAATCCAACAATACCCATTCGACTAGTAGTGTTTTGATATCAGAAAAGAGCAAAACGGACTTAAAAACTTAGCTTTTATCGCGAATAAAATGGTGAAGCGTTTAAGTCAGTTTTCTCCCGATCCATTGGGCGCCTGCAACGAGAAAAGTCGCGCTTTCGCCCCGCCCGCGTGCACCTGATCCCGCAGTTGCCAGGTCGCAGGCAAGGGCAGAAATGGATCGGGTACTTCCATGTCCAGATCACCGATCAACCAGACCCGGGCACTGTCCTTCGGCAGGTCTCCCAACCGATCGAGGTAAACCTCATCGGACACCAGCGTGCCGAAGCCGTAGTGGTTCGGGCGGGTCGAGCGCCCCTCGACGGTGGGCGGCGTAAACAGCCGGACTTGAGCGTCTGTACGGTTGTAATAGACGTAACTGAGGTACCAGAGCATGTCGCTGGTAACGATCCGGTCGCCGCTCGTGAAGTGGCGGTTGACGTAATCGACCATGACGTTGAACTGGTCGTTGCGGTCGACCATGGCGTTGTTGTTCAACCCGATCATCTCGACCCCGACCAGCGACAGCAGCACCGCCATCGCCAGCACGCGGACGCTGCTGTAGAGCCGGTCGATGGCCAGCGCCGCCAGCATCGGCAGCCCCAGCGCGTAGGCAGTCAGGTAACGCTCGATGAACACCGGCGTGACGAAGGACACGGCGAACACCAGCAACAACGGCACGCCGGTGTAGAGCGCCAGCAGGACGCTGCCATGGTTCACGCTGCGATCCCGGGCGACGGCGACAGCCGCCAGCACCAGCAAGGCCAGCGGCACACCGTCGAACAGCAGCAACGGCAACTGCTCGCCCTCATCCTGGATCAGCCAGAGCCAGATCATCGACGGCAGCGAAGACAGGGTCACCGGATCTTCCCAGCCCACATCGCCGCCGGCCTTGAGCGCGTCCATGTGTTGCAGCAGGTCAAGCAGGTTCGGCAGCCACGGCAGGTAGAGCACGACAATGGCCAGATTGGCCAGCCACCAGTCCTTGCGCTGGAGATGCTTCAGGCGATAACCCGGCAACAGGCGGATCAGCCCCAGATACAGCCAATGGCTCAGCGCCGCCAGCACGGCGAAATAGTGGGTGTACAACGCCGCCGTCATCAGCAGCGCGTAGATCAGCAGATAGCGGTGACGCTGCGGGCGCCGGATCCACTTGACCAGCACCAGCGTCGCGCCAATCAGTAGCAAGCCAAGCAACGCATACATGCGCACTTCCTGGCTGTAGCGCACCGCCGTCGGTAACAGCGCCAGCAACACCCCGGCGATGATCGCAGCGCGGCGGGTGGCCAGCCGGTCGACCAGGCTCACGCCGAGCCCGACCGTGGCGATACCGGCCAGTGCACTGAAACTGCGGATGGCCAGCAGGCCGTCGCCGAACACGCCGATCCAGCCGTGCAGCAGCATGAAGTACAGCGGCGGGTGCACGTCGAACGCGGCGTGCTCCCAGATTCCGCCCAGCGAATAGCGCGCCAGCAGCAGGCTCGAACCTTCATCGCCCCAGATCGCGGCAGCGGTCAGGTCATAAAAACGCACCACCGTAGCCAGCAACAGGATCGGTATCAGCCAATGCTCGCGCGCCCAGCGCAACAGGCGCCGGACACCGGCATTCGGTGCAGCGAACGGATCCTGGGTATCCCCCAGCGGCGTCTCGCGAAGGACCTCCATCAACCTCCCCTCAGCGTTTTTTGCGAACTCGATTTGCGTCATTGACTGCGAACACTGTAGGCCAGCGCCGAAGTCGACGCGCGGCCGTGACGACGTCCGGCAAGTCCGTCGATCCGGGTCTACGCTACGGCTTGGCGTGACCTGCCCGCGCAAAAGGAAGGAGTCAGCAAAAACGTTTCGACCGGCCCGACAACAAGGGCGACCGCGCGGCGCGCCGACCACACAACAGAAGGATGAGGAACCATGGAAGTCTTTATGGGTACGATTCAACCGTTCGCCTTCAACTTCGCCCCGAGTGGCTGGGCCTTGTGCAACGGGCAAATCCTGGGCATCTCGCAATACCAGGCGCTGTTCGCCTTGCTCGGCACTTACTACGGCGGCAATGGCACGACCAACTTTCAACTGCCCAACCTGCAAGGTCGCGTGCCCGTCGCACAAGGCACCGGACTGGGCCTGACGCCGCGCGTCATCGGTCAGGTGTACGGCACCGAAAGCGTCACCGCCACCATCGCCAACATGCCCAACCACACTCACGCGATGACCGGCCTCACCGCCAACACGGCCTTGTCCCTGGCAGTACCCGCCAGCAATCCGGCGACCGTGCCGACCGCCACCAACTCGTACCTCGGCGCGTCCGGCGGCGGCCCGGGTTCGGCGAACATTTACTCCGACGCCCAAGGCGCCACACCGGTGCCACTCAAGGGTGTGACCACCACCGTCACCGGGGACATTTCCTCCACCGGCGGCAGTCAGCCACTGCAAGTCTTGAACCCGGCCCTGGTCCTCAACTTCAGCGTTGCCCTGAACGGCCTGTTCCCGTCGCGCAACTGAGCAAACGCCGGGGGCTTCACCGCCCCCGGCCGTTCTTTTTTCACTGGAGTCAAACCATGCTGCAAGCGGTTCAGATTCAACACGTCCAGCCGTTGCTCGGACAGCAACGCACGCTGCACCTGCCCGATGGCACGGCATTGCCGATCCGGATCGAACACCTGGATGAGGTCCCCGCGGCGAAAACCCGCTACAGCGAACGCATGCCCTTCTGCCTCGAATTCAACAGCCTGGTGCCGACCGAGTTCGTCGACGGTTTATGCGCGCTGGAGCTGCCGGAACTCGGCCGGGTGGAGGACATTTTCGTGTCGCGGGTGCCGGCGATGGGGCGGGATCCGCAACTGGGTTATTTCTGCATTTCCTTCAACTGACATCCCGCCTCACTGCGGGTACCACACCAACCGCTCCGCCGCCGGATTGCACTCCTCCACGGCAAACCCCAGCGCCAGGTAATGCTGGCGCGCATGAGGGTTGTTGGCCCAGACCACCGTCGCCACCGGGCAGCGCACTTGCTGCGCGGCTTTTTGCACGCCTTGCAGCACGGTTCGTCCGTAACCTTTGCCCCGCGCCTGTGGAATGAACGCGAGGTACAACACGCGGATTTCATTGACGCCGAAATCGGTGCTGAGTGCGCCGATGGCCGTGCCGAGTTTTTCCACGATGTAGTGCATGGCATTCGGATGGTTTTCACCCATGCCCTGCTCCTGCACCTGAAACTGCTGGGCAACGATTTGCTGCACCTGTTCCTGCTCGCCGTCGATCCATTGCAGATCCGGCCGCGCCGATTGATACAGGCTCTGCAGAAAGGGTCCGTCAGTCGCCCGCGAAGGCCGCACCACCAATCCGTCCGCCGCCAGGTTGTCCGTCATCTTCATGCTCCCTAGAAACCGCTTTCCCTGACCCCCAGCGCCGCCATCCGGCGCCAGGCCACGCCGAGCACCGATTCGCCGCTGCCCTGCAACACCACCACGCCGCGCAGCGGCTGCACCGGGGTCGGTGCCTGATCCAGCGTAGTCAAACGTACGCCGTATTGCGCCTGCACCGGTTCCGCCCGTTGCTGCTGATCGCGGCGCACGGCAATCGGCCCGTGGTGATCGGAAGTCAGCGCCTCCTGATCGACATAGGCCACACCGTTGGTGTCGATTTCATTGAGTTGCACCGCGATAGCGGTATGCATCGGGTCGTCGGCGATAAACCGCCCAGTGGCACCGGGCTTGACCCGCCACAGTTCGGCTTCGGCCAAGTAACCGCGCAGTCGCGTGCCGTCCTCGACCACCCGCGCCAGCGCATCCTTGCTCGACAGCCAGCGGCCCGGCGTCAGGTTCGGCAGCAGGTCACGCACGGTGCCGGCGTGGGGCGCACGTAACAGCAGGCGCTCGCGTTGGGCGGTCAGGCCGCGATATTCCGCCACTGCTTCGGCGAGACGCTGTTCGACGATGCCGGCGTCGGCAGCGGTTTCACTGCGACCAGCCTGGCGGCGCATCAGCAATTGCTGGATGCGGATTTCCCGGCGGACGATGGCCTGCCGCGAATCGAGATCAGGCGATTCCAGTTCGATCAGCACGTCGCCCTGAGCAACGGTCTGACCATCCTCCACCTTCACGGCTTTGACCCGCGCCGCCGTCGGTGCGTGCAAGGCACTGGCGCGACCGCCCTCGAGCATCGTCGGCAACTCGACCGAGCTGCGCCACGGCACGATCAGCACCAGCAACAGGCCAAGTACCGCCAGGCTGCTGAGCAACACCCGGGGGCCGTGAGCCTGTTCGCGGCGGCTCCACCACTGGCGCCACTCACTCATGATCGGCAGAAAGATGAACCACACCAATTCCACCAGCATCAGGAAGATCCCCAACACCTTGAAGAACAGGTGATAGACCGCCAGCGCGATCCCGAAAAACAACGCCGCACGCCATAACCACGAGCCATACCCCCAGATCAGCAAACGCCGTTGCATCTTCGGCGACCAAGGCTCCGGCGCCGGAGCGCCATAGCCGAACAGAAATTCCCGCAGCCGCCAGCGACACAGGGCAAAGGCCCGGCCCTGCAAATTGTCGACTTCCCATAAGTCGCTGAGCAGAAAGTACCCATCAAAACGCATGAACGGGTTGAGATTGACCACCAGCGTGGTGATCCACGTCGCGCTGGCGAGCATGAACGCCGCCGTGCGACCGGGCCCGTCCGGCAGGAACGACCACACCAGCAGCGCGACGCTCGCCAGCAGCAATTCCGCCAGCACCCCACCGGCACCGATCAACAGTCGCGCACGTCGATCATTGACCCGCCAGGCATCGCTGACATCGGTGTAGAACATCGGCAGCAAGACCATGAACGCCACGCCCATGCTCTGCACCCGACACCCGGCGCGCTTGGCCATGAATGCATGACCGAACTCGTGACAGAGCTTGGCGAAAAACAGCGAGATGCCGAACGCGATCGCGCCGCCGAGGCTAAACAGGTGCGGAAAAGTGCCGACGAACCGCTGCCAGTCCCGCGACACCAGAAACACCCCGAGCGCCAGCGTCGCCGGCAGACCGTAGCGCAAAACCTTCGGACCGAAGCGTTCCAGCCACGGCCAGGCACGGTTGAGAAAAGCGTCCGGCCGCCACAGGGGAATGCGGAAGAACAGGTATTGATGCAGCAGGATTTTCCACAGGCTCTGGCGTTGCACGAGGGCCTTGAGCCGATAACTGGCACGCTGTTGCTCATCAAGGGCGCTGATCAGATCGTGACCGCGCAGGAACTCCAGCAGTTGCGCCAGCTCGTTGCCGTCCAGAGGTAAACCCGGTTCACGATTGGCGGCCCGCAGTACTTGTTCGGGATCGCCCAGCGACCAGTGGCGCAACAGGCGCATCGCTGCCGCGCCGAGTTTGAAGTAGCGCCCGCGCACCGGGTCGGCCAGGGTCCAGCGAGGCGAACCGTCCAATGCCGGCGCCGCGGGCGACAATTGCAGGTCGGCACGCAGGCTCGGCAGGGTCATTTAAAGGCCTACGCTCTGGCGCAGCCCGGCGAGCGGACGCCGCAGCAGGTACAAGGCCAACGGCGCGCGGTCACCGAAAATTTTCGCGGTGCCGCGCAGGCCGATGCGCGGCGGGGCGTCGGTGAAATTGGCGTCCAGTCGATAGGCCAATTGGCCGCCGGCGGTGGGCTGCGCCTCGTAGGCCGAACGTTCGAGGCTGGCGAGGTGGCGTTGCAGCGGATCGCTGTCGAGAAACAATGCAACCTCAGCGCCCGGTTCCAGCGAGATCGCGTCGCCCACGGCCAGTTCGATACGCAGTTCGGCCTGGCTCGGGTCGGCGATTTCCATTAGCCGTTCGCCGGTCTGCACTGGTTTGCCGGTCCAGCGCTCAGCATCGGCGAACACCGCAATACCGTCGCGCTCGGCACGCACTTCGCTGCGGTTGAGCAGTTCGCGAGCGTAGTCGCGTTCGGCGCGTTTCTGTTCGGCGCGGGCGGCCAGCAGATCGACCCGGGAGCTGGATTCGGCGTCAACGAACGAGCGTTGGGAGTTGGCTTTGAGTTCCGCCTCGGCAACTCCGAGTGCACGCTCGGCGACATCGGCCTGAGCCTTCAGCGTCGTGCTTTCAAAGCGCAGCAACAAATCACCGGTTTTCACGCTCTGGTTGGGTTTGACTAGAAACTCTGCGATTACTCCGTCCAGCGGCGCGGCGACAACCCGCCCGCCCTGAGGCACCACTTCGGCAGGCGCCAGCACCGACTGGCGCACCGGGATCAACAGCCCGAGCAACAACACGGCGACCAGCGCCACCTGGCGTTTGCGGGTCCAGCGCAGCCGCCATGGCTTGCGCGGTTGCAGCGCCAGCCAGGCATGGCTGTAGGTGTCGCCCAGCTGCGACAGCAACACTTGTTCAGAAGGGTTCCACGGCAGATCACGGGCCAGCCACAAACCGCCGAACACCTGACCCTGACGATCAATCAACGGCAACCAGAACACTTGCATGGCCGATAGACTGCGCCAGTCGGCCTGGATCGATTCGCCGACCATTTCCGGCGTGATCACCCGCGCCTGTTTCAGCACATCCTGCTTGAACAACTGCGCCACGGCCTGCTCGACGAACGCCACGAACGGCGCATTCGGCTCCACTGCGCTGACCCCGGTCACCGCCTGCACCTTGCCGGCGATCAGCAGCGCGGCATGGCGAAAACCGAACAACGACTGGCCGTCATTGACCAGGCTGTAGGCCAGTTGCGAAATATCATGGGCGGCGCGGGTCTGCCGTTCGAGATCGAGAAACCGCGCGAAAACTTGCTCGGCGGCGCCGCTCACCGGGGCGTTCACTTAAGCTCCGGAAAACGCGCGGTGCCGCTCATGCCGGCGAGCAAGCCTTTGGCTTCGGGGAGTGTGGCGACCAGCAACAGGGTCTGGCTGCCTTCATCGATCCGCGCACCGAGACGTTTGACCGTGGCGTCGATGGCCTGACCGGTTTCATCAGGCACGAAGCTGAACGACTGACCGGGCTTGAGCCTGGCCATCCAGCGCGACGGCACCAGCAGATGGATTTCCAGGGTGCGGTTGTCGACCACATCGAGCAGCGGCGCACCGGCCGGCACGCTTTCATAACGCTGCACCTTACGCTCGACCACTTGCCCGTCGAACGGCGCGACCACGCTGCAGCGTTTGACCTGGACTTGATAAACCTGAGATTGCGCCTGGGTCTCGCTGACCTTGGCCTCGGCCCGGGCCACTTCGAAACGCCCGACGGAATTGAGCGCCGCCAGTTGCCGGTTGTGCGCCAACTCTTCACCGGCGCCACGGCTGGCCGCTTGCGCGGCATTCAACTGGGCCTGATAAGCCGAACAGTCGAACCGCGCCAGGGTATCGCCCTTCTTGAACGACTCGCCCTCGCTGAACGGCAACTCGACAATCCGCCCCGACAACTCGCTGGCCAGCGTCGCCTGATCCCGCGCCCGCAACACACCGCGCGCTTCACTGCTGGCCGACGCATTCGCCGCCCCGCCGTTATCCAGCAGCGGATCGTCTGGCGCGGGCGTTTGAGCCTGAACTGCACACGTTACAAAGGTCAATCCGACAACCCAACCACGAAAACGCCGCATAACCGTTACTCCCTGACGGATGCTCGGAGTCTACGACAGCGGGGATTAGCGTCAAGCGAAAGGCCATCACGTCTGGAAATACATTGTTTCAAAAATGCCGTACTTTTCCCCTCATCTCTCGCGTTCGTACAAGAGTTTAAGCCTACGAATTTTTCCTACAGAAGCAGAGGAAACAATCTCTCGGTGAAATGCGAACGCTACGACGAACTGACCGAATCATCTGCCTACATTGCAACAATCGCTAATACAGCAGCGTCCAAAGGACTTGACCGTTGCCGAGATAAATTAACAACACTGAAGAGCCGGCGCTGGAAACTCACCAGACGAGCGAGGTGATGATCAGACCAAGGTTGACCAACATGATGTACTCAATCTAGGATTGCCTTACTCAGCCCCGTACGTAGCGATTCAGTTCGCTGGCAGTTGGGGAAGAAGAAACCGGCCAAGGCCGGTTTTTTCGTTTCTGAGGAATTATTTTTGTGCGCACAGCTTTTTTTGTTGATGGCTACAACATTTTCTATGGACTGCTTGCTGGTACGCCCTATAAATGGCTGGATCTTAAAAGCCTGCTCACACATATCGCGCATGTGGAAAACCCACGGAATGCGGTTGTCTCCATTGATTACTTCACTTCGCCAATCAAACCCCAACTTGCAACTCGGGGCCGAGTCTCCAAAGAGGCGCAAGATTCTTATGTAAGAGCATTGCGTGCCTCCAATATCACGGTGCATTTTGGTCGCCATCAGCTTAAGCCCGCAAAAGCACCCCGATTTATAGACAAAAATACTGATGTTTCCCGCCAAGACAAAGTTGATATCTGGAAGCTTGAGGAGAAGGAGACAGACGTTCATATCGCAATCAGCATGTACCGCACAGCAAGCCGACAGACTATGTTTGATATTCACGAGCGCATCGAACAAATTATTCTTGTGTCCAGCGATACCGACATGACGCCCGTGCTGAAAGCTATACGTGCCGACTTTCCCGACATGGTTCTCGGGATCATCCTTCCCCATCGCGCAGGATCTACCCGGCCACCTCCCGGATCACTGAAAGATCATTCTCACTGGTTACGACGCGTCATCACAACTGAGGAATTGTTGCTTCACCAATTTCCAAATCGCGTCGCAACTCATAAAAAACCAGCAATCAAACCGGATTACTGGTAGCGAGAGCGCCCTCCGGATACACCGACTCCCATCCCCCACCCAACGCCCGGTACAACCCGACCATCGCCAGTGAAACGCCGGTGGAGCTTTCCACCCATTGTTCCTGGGTGGCGAGCAGTGCGCCTTGCACGGTGAGGACGTTGACGAAGTCGACCACGCCTTCGACATATTGCTGTTGCGCGGTGCGCAGGGCGATCTGGTTCTGGCGCACGGCTTCAGCGAGGCTGTCGCGGCGGCGCTGGCTGGCATTGTAGGCGGTCAACTGGTCGTCGATTTCGTGCCAGGCGCGCAGGACGGTCTGTTGATAACCGATGGCCGCTTCCTGTTGCTGGGCTTCGCGCAGTTGCAGCACGCCGCGCAGGCGGCCGCCGTCGAACAGCGGCAGGCTGAATTGCGGGCCGATGCCGAAGGCGCGTGAGCCCCAGGAGCCGAAATCACTGAGCTGCATGGCTTGCGAGCCGAGATTGCCGGACAGGGTGATGCGCGGATAGAAATCGCCCTTCGCTACGCCAATGTTGGCGGTGGCGGCATGCAATCGGGCTTCGGCCTGGCGGATATCCGGCCGGCGCTCGGCCAGTTGCGACGGCAGGCCGATGGCGACGGTCAGCGGCGACTGTGGCACCGGCGCATCTGTGGATAACTCTTTCGCCAGCGCCTGCGGCGGTTCGCCCATCAACAGGCTGATGGCATTGATCAGTTGCGCCTGACGCTGCTCCAGTGCCGGCAGCCGCGATTCGATGGCCGCCACTTGCGCGGCCGCTTCGGCGACGTCGAGATCGGTGGCTACGCCATCGTTGAGGCGCAGTTGCGAAAGCTTCAGGCTGTGCCGCGCCACATCGAGGTTCTGCTCGGTGACCGCGCGGGTGTTTTGCACGCCGCGCAGTTGGATGTAGTTCTGCGCGGTGTCCGCGAGTACCGCCAGCAGCACGCCGCGACGGTCGTTTTCCGCGACTTCGAGGTTGGCGTCGGCGGCTTCGGTTTCCCGGCGCACGCGACCCCAGAAGTCCAGCTCCCAGGAGGCCGAGAAACCGGCATCCCACAGGTTGAACGCGGAATCGCCGTTGTGCCCGGACGGGTCGTTCAGGCCTTCGCCACTGTTGCGTTTGCGGGCGTAGCTGCCGGTGGCGGCGGTCGTCGGATAGCGGTCGGCGCTGATCACCTGACGGGCGGCGCGGCTTTGTTGCAGGCGGCTGCTGGCCAGTTGCAGGTCAAGGTTGCTGCGCAAGGCGCGCTGGGTCAGGGCCGAGAGCTGCGTGTCGTTAAAGACCTCCCACCAGCGCTCGTTCAAGGGTTCGCTGACGGCCTGGCTGGGGGCGCTTTTTGACGGTTTGGCCCACTCGGCAATCTGGGTGGCTTCGGGTTTCTGGAAATCCGGGCCGACGGTGCAGGCCGCCAACGCCGACAGACTCAGGACAACCGTCATGGACTGAAAGCGCTTCATCGCTGCGTCACCTCACGCACCGACGTCATCGAGCTTTCGGTGTCGATGCTCGCCTCCACCGACATGCCCACCCGCAAGCGTTCGGCCAATGGCTGGCCCGGATCCAGCAAAACCTTCACCGGAATCCGCTGCACGACTTTGGTGAAGTTGCCGGTCGCGTTATCCGGTTTGACCGCCGCGAAGGTCACGCCGGTGGCCGGGGCAATACTCTCGACGCGGCCGGTGAGGGCTTCGCCGCCGAGGCTGTCGACCCGCACGATAACGTCCTGCCCCGGCTGTACGTCGGTGAGCTGGGTTTCCTGGAAGTTGGCGACCACATAGGCCTGCTTCAACGGCACCACCGCCAGCAGTTTGCTGCCCGGTGTCACATAGGCGCCGACCCGCACCGCGCGCTCGCCGATCATGCCGTCCTGGGGCGCGGTGATGCGCGTGTAGGACAGCTCGAAACTGGCGATTTCCAGCGCAGCCTGAGCGTGTTTCAAACTGCCCTCGGCGGCATCGCGTTGCGCCGTCAGAATCTCGACCTGTTTACGTTCCGCCGCCAGTTTCGCGGTGGCCGTGTCCAGCCGCGCAGAGGCCTGATCGATCCGGGTCCGCGCCTGTTGCGCGTTCTGCACGGTGCCGGCACCGACGCCGGCCAAGTGGTTGTAGCGGTTCAATTCCTGCTGGGCGAAAGCCATTTCAGCCTTGGCCGAAACCACCGAAGCCTGCGCCTGAGCGATCACCGAAGTCTGGCGCTCCAGCGTGGCCTTGGCGTTCTGCAACTGCGCGCGGGCAACCAGGGTTTGCGCGTCGGCGGCCTCGGCAGCAGCGCGCAGGTCGCGGTCATCGATCAGCGCCAGCAACTGCCCGGCCTTGACCTGCTGGTTGTCTTCCACCAACACCTCTTTGATAAACCCGGCCACACGCGGCACCACCAGGGTGAAATCGGCGGAGACGAACGCATCGTTGGTGTTCTGCTGAGTACGCTTGCCGAACAGGCCGGGCATCGCCAGATACACCAGCACACCGACCGCCAGCGCAGCGGCCACAGCCACCGCGAGTTTTTGCTTTGCTTGAGTCGTCATAAGAACCTTCTATTTCAGTCAGGTCGGCGCGCGCGGCGGAAAGATCCGCGTCGGCAGCCAGAAAATCAGCAGGATCAGCGCCACCGCGACGCCAGCCATGCACAGATAAAGATCCGAAGAAGTCAGCACCACCGCCTGTTCGTGCAGGCGATGGGCGAGGCCGGGGTCGTTGCTCGCGGCCAGCGGCGAGTTGCCGAGGCGATCGACCAGCATCGTCGAGTGAAAATGCAGGCGCGAAGTGGTCAGCGCTTCGATAACGCCGGTGGCGACCACCGCCGCCAGGCCTTTCACGGTGTTGAACCACGCCGAAGCGAACGGCCCGTCCTGCGGCTGGATGCTGCCGGTCGACAGCATCAGCAACGGCAGCACCGCCATCGGCTGGCCGAAAATCTGCAGCCATTGCAGCACGTAGAAATCGTCGCGAATCCATTCCGAGGTCAGCTGCGAGCCGCCGAGGCACGAAAGCGTCAACATGCTCAAACCGATGCCGAGCACCCAGCGGCAATCGACCCAACGCAAGTTGCACAACGCCGCCACCAGCGGCAGCGCGATCAACTGCGGCAATGCCGCGATCAGCATGATCGGCGCGGTCTGTACCGGTCGGTAACCCTGCACCTGAGCCAGGTAACTCGACGGAATCAGCACCACTGCCAGCAGCACCACCAGCACGCCGGCCAGGGTCATCAGGGCGAACGACAGGTTGCGAATGCCGAGCATCTGCAACTTGAAAAACGGAATCGGCTGCGACCATTCATTGATCAGAAACGCCACCAGCAACAGCGAACCGGCACCGAGCAAAGCGCAGATCAGGTTCGACTCGAACCAGTCCAGCCGATTGCCCTGCAACAGACCGATCACCAGCATGCAGATCGCCGGAAACCCCAGCAGCAGGCCTTTCCAGTTAAATGTTTTGAGGCGTTCCAGACGCAGCGGATCCTGCGGCAAGCCATAGGCGACAGCGGCCATGGCGATCAGGCACGGCACGATGATTTGCCAGAACGTCCACTGCCAGCCGACGTATTCGGTCCACAACCCGGCCAGCGGCGTACCAAGACCTGGGCCGAAGGTGGCGGTCAGGGCGTAACCGGCGAGACCGTAAAGCTTGATGTTGGCCGGCAGAAACCGCAGCGCAACGGTCATCAACATCGGCGGCAACGCACCGCCGGCCAGGCCTTGCAGGATGCGCATCAGCAGCAGGCTTTCGTAGTTCGGGGCGAACGGGCAGAGCACCCCGAGCAGGGTGAACACGCCGATGGCGCACAGGGTGAAACGACGCAGGGAAAAGGTCACCGAGCACCACGGCGCGAATGCCATGGCCGCCACCGAGGTCGCGGTGTAGCTGGCGACCAGCCAGGTGCCTTCGTCGTAGCCGATGCTCAGGGCGCCGCGAATGTCGGCGAGGGCGACCTTGGTCACCATCTCGTTGAGACCCGACACCAGCACCGCCAGCAGCACGCCGACCAGACCGATGATGATCCGCGCCCCGAACACCGGTGGCGCGGCTGCCATCGGAGCGGCAGCGGCCATCGGCGCCGTGACCGTCAGGGATGTCATGCAGGCAAACTCCGGAGGGAAAAATACCGGAGCATAGTAGTAGGGCTTAGTGCTGACGAAAATTGACTTCTCGGCAGTTTATAAGTGCATCAGACGCAATCGTCAGGGCTGTGCCGCCAGCCAGGTTTCGTCGCAGCAGGTCTTGAGGGTTTCGCGCAGCCAGCGGTGGGCCGGATCCTTGTCGAAGCGCGGGTGCCAGGCCTGGGTCAGCATCAGGGTCGGAAGCGGAATCGGCAGGTCGAACGAGCGCAGCTTCAAGCCCAGCCGCCGCACGCTGAGCAACGCTTCCTTGGGTACTGGCAGAATCAGGTCGGAATCCGGCAGGGCGAACATCGCCGCATGGAAACTCGGCGCGATCACCGCGACTCGCCGCTCCAACCCCAAGGCATTCAAAGCGGTGTCGATAGGCCCACGGGCGATGCCCCGGCGGGACATGCTGATGTGGGAGAACCCGGCATAGCGCTCGGCGGTGATCTCGCCATCCAGCAGCGGGTGATCCTCGCGTACCAGGCCGACGAAGTGGGTGGAAAACAGGTTCTGTATTTTGACTTCCGGGGTCACCGGGCGGGTGTTGCTGACACTCAGGTCGATCCGCCCTTCGCGCAGGGCTTCATCATCGCCGTCGCCCTCGGGGACGAAACGCAACTCACAGTGCGGCGCCAGTTGATCGAGGGTGTCGAACAGCTTGCCGCCGTACACGCCAACGAAGAAGTCGTTGGCGCGAATGCTGAAGCGCCGGCGCAACGTCCCCAATTCCACGGCGTCCGCCGAGCGGAACAGCAACGCCGCCTGTTCGACCACATCGCGCACCTGCTCGCGCAACTCCAGCGCCTTGGGCGTCGGCACCAGACCGCGACCGGCGCGCACCAGAATCGGATCGCCAATCGCTTCGCGAATCCGCGTCAGCGTGCGGCTCATGGCAGCCGAACTGAGGTTCATCCGCCGCGCGGCGCCGACCACACTGCCCTCGTCGAGCAAGGCGTCGAGGGCGACCAACAGGTTCATGTCCGGGAGTTGCATGCTGAGCACTCGTGACCGATCAGGATTGATTCGCACGCAATGCTAGCAGATCAGAAAATCAGCGCTGCATGCCCCAGCGTTTCACCGTCACCCGCTCCAGCGTGTCGAACACCAGGTTCTCCACCAGCAAACCGATGAGGATCACCACCGCCAGACCGGCAAACACCTTGTCGGTGTACAGCTCATTACGGTTCTGGAAGATGTACCAGCCCAAACCACCCTTGCCGCTGGTGGCGCCGAACACCAGTTCGGCGGCGATCAGGGTGCGCCAGGCGAAGGCCCAGCCGATTTTCAGCCCGGCGAGGATCGACGGCAGCGCCGCCGGAATCAGGATGAACAGCACGAAGCGCATGCCCTTCAAACCGTAGTTCCGGCCGGCCATGCGCAAGGTTTCCGAGACGCCGAGAAATCCGGCATACGTGTTCAGCGCCAGCGCCCACAGCACCGAATGCACCAGCACGAAAATCAGGCTGTTCTGTCCCAGCCCGAACCACAGCAATGCCAGCGGCAATAGCGCAATGGCCGGCAGCGGGTTGAACATCGAGGTCAGCGTACTCAGCAAGTCCCGGCCGAATTGGGTCGAGACCGCCAGCGTGGTCAGGGCGAAGGCCAGGACGATGCCGATCAGATAACCCTTGAGCAGCACCACCAGCGAGATCCACACCTTGCCCAGCAGTTCGCCACTGAGCAGGCCGTCGTACAGCGCATGACTGGTTTGCAAAAAGCTCGGCAGCAGCAGATCGTTGTTCTGCACCCGGGCCACCACTTCCCAGAGCACAGCGAGCAAAATCAGAATCACGCTTTTACGCAGCCAGCCCTGTTGCCACAGGCGCTGGCCCAGCGGCAGCTCGCGCTCCACCGGGACGCTGGTCAGCGGTTGCAGATCATTTTCGAATTCTTGACGTACGGATGATGAATGGCTCATCGGGCAATCCTCCGGGTGGCTCAATAAGCGATGCGAATGTCGTTGAAATCGTGCTCGCGCTCGGTTTCCAGCGACTGCCCTTCATCGAACAGCAAACGGTGAATGCGCCGTGCCGACTCTTGAAACGCCACGCCGCCAAGGCTGTGCAGATCGTACTGATGGCTGTGCACTTCCGCCCTCACCCGGCCCGGGTGCGGCGACAACAGCAGGATGCGATTGCCGACCACCAGCGCTTCTTCGATCGAGTGGGTGACGAACAGCAAGGTGAAACGCACCTCCTCCCAGAGCAGCAGCAATTCCTCCTGCATCTTGCGCCGGGTCAGGGCGTCCAGCGCGGCGAACGGCTCGTCCATCAGCAGGATTTTCGGCTGCATCGCCAGCGCCCGGGCGATCGCCACCCGCGCCTTCATGCCACCGGACAAGGTGTGTGGATAGGCATCGGCGAACGCCGCCAGACCGACCTTTTCCAGATAGTGCAGCGCACGCTCTTCGGCTTCCTTTTTCTTCAAAGTGCGCGAGGCCAGCAGCGGAAACATCACGTTCTGTTTGACGGTTTTCCACGGTGGCAGCTGATCGAACTCCTGAAACACCACGATCCGGTCCGGCCCCGGCGCGTCGACGCGCTGGCCCTGCAGACGGATCTCGCCCTCACACGGCGCAATGAACCCCGCGACAGCTTTGAGCAAGGTGGATTTACCGCAGCCGGACGGGCCGAGCAGCACGAAGCGATCCTGTTGATCGACTTCAAAACTGACCTGGTGGGTGGCGCGCACGACGCGCTGCGGCGTGCGGTATTCGAGGCTGACCTGGTCGACCGCCAACAGCGCTTGCGCGGTGGCGATCGGGTTGCTGGCCGCGTGGCCTTGCAAAGGGGCGTTCATGTCGATCAGCTCCCCTGCAACGGTTTGGCGTCCTGGAAGAAGTAGTCCTTCCACGATTCGGGTTTGTTCTTGATCGCGCCGACGCGGTAGAGGAATTCGGCGAGCGGGTAGGTGTTTTTCGGCGTGACGCTGAATTCAAACTGCGGGTTGTCGATGATTTTCAGCAACGCGGCGCGGTCGATCTTGGCCTTGGTCACGCGGATGTAGGTGTCCGCCGCCGCGCCTTTATCGTTCTGCGCAAATTGCGCGGCTTCGGTCAGGGCTTCGACGAACGCCTTGTAGGTTTTCGGGTTCTCGTTGCGGAATTTCTCGGTGGCGAACAGCACGGTCGGCGAGTTCGGGCCGAGCACGTCATAGGAGTTGAGCACCACGTGCACGTTCGGATTTTCCAGCGCCTGATCCTGGAACGGCGGGTTGGAGAAATGCCCGGTCAGCTCGGTGCCGCCGGCAATCAGCGCAGCAGTGGCGTCCGGGTGCGGAACGGCGATGGTGTACTTGTCGAGGCGATTGAATTCCTTGTCGCCCCACTGCTTGGCCGCCGCGTATTGCAGGAACCGCGACTGCACCGACACCCCTACCGCCGGCACCGCAATGCGGTCCTTCTCGGTGAAGTCGGCGATGGTTTTGACCTTGGGATTATTGCTGACGAGGTAGTACGGGAAGTTGCCGAGCGAGGCCACGGCTTTGACGTTCTGCTTGCCATGGGTGCGATCCCAGATGGTCAGCAACGGCCCGACGCCGGCGCCGGCAATATCGATGGAACCGGAGAGCAGCGCATCATTGACTGCCGCGCCGCCAGACAGCTGGGTCCAGTCCACCTTGATGTCGAGCCCTTCCTGCTTGCCGTACTTCTCGATCAGTCCCTGATCGCGCACCACATTGAGCAATAAATAGACAATACCGAACTGTTCGGCGATACGGATTTCACCTTCGGCATGGGCCACGGTCGGCGCCACCAGGCTGCCGGCGATCAGGCTGAAACCGAGGCCGATGGCCGCCGCCAGCGGTGCGAATGGAAGACGTTTGGACATGATCGGATCTCCGGCAAATCAGAAAGGCGCGTCGCCCTGGATGGTGGTGCGATACAGCTTGCGGCGCAGGTGCGCAGGGCAACCGGCGGCAAGGTGGATCAGCGAGCGGTTGTCCCAGAACACCATGTCGTGGGGCTGCCATTGATGGCGATAGATGTTCTGCGGCAGCACGCTGTGGGCGTAGAGCTCGTCGAGCAGTTGTTTGCTCTCGTCTTCCGGCAGGCCGACGATGCGAGTGGTGAAGCCTTCACTGACGAACAACGCCTTGCGGCCGTTTTCCGGATGGGTACGGACCACCGGGTGCACGACTTCGGCGACCTGAGCCAATTGCTCCGGGGTCAGGGTCGGGCGCCAGTTGCCTTCGAATTTGGTTTCGCTGTAGCGCGCGGTGTAAGAATGCGCGGCCGAGCGGCCTTCGACGGCTTTGCGCAGCGCGTCGGGCAGGCTGTCCCAGGCTTTGTGCATGTCGGCGAACAGGGTGTCGCCGCCTTCGGACGGCAGCTCCTGGGCGTGCAGCATCGAGCCGAGGCTCGGCAGCTCTTTATAGGAAAGGTCCGAGTGCCAGAACTTGCCGGCATCACCGAGGCCGATGTTCTGGCCGTTCTCGACGATGTTGGAAACGATGAGGATTTCCGGGTGATTGGCCAGCAGGAACTGCTTGAGCACGTGGATCTGCAACACGCCGAAGCGGCGGCTGAAATCGATCTGCTGTTGCGGGGTGATGCGCTGGTCGCGGAACACCACGACGTGGTGATCGAGGTGCGCGCGGTGGATGCGGGCGAAGTCTTCATCGTTGACCGGGCGGGTCAGGTCGAGGCCGATGATTTCGGCGCCGACGGCACCGCTGAACGGGCGGATCTCGAAAGTTTGCGTCGCGACAGTCGCGGCGCTTGGGGTAGCAGTAGCTGCGGACATCAATCAATCTCCCACGCACGGCGCGCTCAAGGGCGCGCGCGTCGATCAGAAACTCACGCTGGATTGCGTGTTGGTTCGTGTCGTGCGGCGCGCCGATTGGTCGGCAGGTACGCAGGAGGCTGACTTTATAGCTATAAGAAGCGGAATTTAAATACTGTTAACGAATAACGATATGGCGATTGCTTAGGAATGGACTGGATGGTGAGTGACCATTTATGTCACTTCTGGACGGAATGTGTTGGTGCGACGAACGCCTCCGCGAGTCCCGCGAAGGCGTCCGTGAAGATTTACCGCTCGTGCAGCGCCTCTGCCCGCGCCCGGATGATCGGCTTGAGCAGATAGCTCAGCACCGTCTTCTTGCCGGTGATGATGTCCACCGACGCCACCATCCCGGGGATGATCAGCAACGGTTTCTCGTCAGTGCCGAGATGGCTGCGTTCGGTGCGCAGTTTGATGATGTAGTAGGTGGTTTTCTTGTCTTCGTCGGTGATGGTGTCGGCGCCGATCTGTTCCAGCTTGGCCTTCAGACCACCGTAGATGGTGTAGTCATACGCGGTGAATTTCACCGTGGCTTCCTGGCCCGGATGCAGGAACGCGATGTCCTGCGGGCGGATCTTCGCTTCGACCAGCAGAGTGTCATCCAGCGGCACGATTTCCAGCAGGTCGCTGCCCGGCTGGATCACGCCACCGATGGTGTTGACCAGCATCTTGTTGACGATGCCCCGCACCGGCGAGGTGACGAGCGTACGGCTGACCCGGTCTTCCAGCGCCTTGCCGGTGGCCTGGGCCTTGTTCAGGTCGGTGCGCGCTTCGTTGAGCTGAGTCAGGGCTTCGCTGCGGAACTTGCCGCGAGTCTCGTCAATCTTGCGCTGCACTTCCTTGATCGCCGATTCGGCGCGCGGAATTGCCAGGGTGGTGGCGTCGAGCTGACCACGGGTTTCCACTTCGGCACGCTTGAGTCGCAGCACTTCCACCGGCGACACCGCGCCCTGGGCCACCAGCGGCTCGGACATGTTGATTTCCTGGCGTTGCAGGCCCAGTTGCTGGCGATATTGCGCCTGCTTCGAGGTGAACTCGCGCAGTTCTTGCTGACGCTGGATCAACTGTTCCTGCAAACCACCGACCTCGTCGTGCAATTGCTGACGACGGCTGATGTACAACGATTCTTCACTTTTCGCCTGACCCGGCACGGCTTTGAGCACGTCCTCGGGGAAATTCAGCGGCCGGTCATCGACCTCGGCGCTCAGACGCTCGACCCGCAGCAACATCGACAGTCGATCAGCCTCGGTCTCACCGACGTTGGACGCAAATCGCGTGTCGTCCAGGCGAACCAGCGGCGCGCCGGCTTCGACGATCTGGCCTTCCTTGACGAACAGCTCGGAGACGATCCCGCCCTCGAGGTTCTGGATTTTCTGGATCTTCGACGAGGGAATCGCTTTGCCGTCGCCCTTGGTCACTTCGTCGATGACGGCGAAGTTGGCCCAGAGCATCAGGAACACGAAGAAACCGATGATCGCCCAGATCGTCAGCCGCACCACGCGCGGCGCGTCCTCGATCAAGGCCTTGTTGACCTCCGGCAGCGGCTGGCCCTGCAGCGATGCCGAGCCCTTGAAGTAGCGGCGGATCGAATCCTTGAAACCCGACTTAAGCAACACTGATCTGCCCCTTCTTCAACGCTTCCATGACGGCCGCTTTCGGGCCGTCGGCGAGGATCTGTCCACGGTCGACCACCAGCAGGCGATCGACCAGCGACAGCAGCGATGCCCGGTGCGTCACCAGCACCACGGTCTTGTTTTCCACCACCGCCGCGAGGCGTTGCTTGAGGCGTTCTTCGCCGGTGTTGTCCATCGCACTGGTCGGTTCGTCGAGCAACAGGATCGGCGGATTGAGCAACAGCGCCCGGGCCAGGGCGACGTTCTGGCGCTGACCGCCGGACAGGTTCTGCCCGCGCTCGCCGACTTGCAGCTCATAACCCTGCGGGTGCAGACGGGCGAATTCGTGGACGCCGGCCAATTCGGCGGCCTGCAGGACAAGCTCGTCCTCGACGTAACGGGCGCCGGAAACCAGGTTGTCGCGCAGGGTGCCGGCCAGCAGCTGGATGTCCTGCGGCACATAGCCGATGTTGTAGCGCAGCTCGCTGACGTCGATCTGGCGGATGTCGACGCCATCCACCAGTAACGCGCCGTCGTCCGGCTGATACAGGCCGACCAGCAGTTTCGCCAGTGAGCTTTTGCCGGAACCGCTGCGGCCGATGATGCCGATCTTCTCGCCGGGACGAATCACCAGGTTGATGTTCTTCAGCGCCGGGTTCTGTTGTTCCGGGTAGGTGAAGTTGAGCTGGCGGCATTCGATGGCGCCTTGCAGAACCTTGCGGCTCAACGGGCGCTCTTCGAAATTGCGCTCCTGCGGCAACTCCATCATCTGGTCGACCGAGGTCATGGTGACCCGCGCCTGCTGGTAGCGGGTCAGCAGACCGGACAGCGATGCCAGCGGGCTGAGGGCGCGGCCACTGAGCATGTAGCAGGCGATCAGGCCGCCCATGCTCAGGTTGCCGGCGATGATCTGGTACACGCCGAAGACGATCATGATCACCCCGGCCAGTTGCTGGATCAGCAGGGTGATGTTCATCGCCAGACCGGAGAGCATTTTCACCCGCAGCTCGAGACGGCTGAGGGTGCCGATGGTCTGTTCCCACTGATACTGGCGTTCGCTTTCGGCGTTGTTGACCTTCACCGCGTCGAGGCCGGCGAGGGTTTCGATCAGGCTCGACTGACGCTCGGCGCCGAGGGCCATGGTGCGTTCCATGGTTGCCACCAGCGGCTTCTGCAAGGCGTAGCCGATCAGCAGCGCAATCGGGAAGGCCAGCACCGGAATCCACACCAGATGCCCGCCGAGAATCGCGATGACGATGAAGATCAGGATGGTGAACGGCAGGTCGATCAGGCTGGTCAGGGTCAGCGAGGCGAGGAAGTCGCGTAGGCTCTGGAACTCGTGGATGTTCTGGGCAAAGCTGCCGACCCGCGCCGGGCGGTATTTCATGGCCATGCCGACGATGCGTTCGAACAGCGTGGCGGAGATGATCAGGTCGGTTTTCTTGCCGGCCAGATCCAGGCACAGGCTGCGCAGGCTCTTGAGGATCAGGTCGAACATATAGGCGCCGGTGATGCCCAGCGCGAGCACCCACAGGGTCGCTTCGGCCTGGTTCGGCACCACGCGGTCGTAGACGTTCATCACGAACAGCGGCGCGGCCATGGCGATGATGTTGATCAGGAAACTGGCGGCGATGGCGTCGGCGTACAGCCAGCGCGAACGCTTCAGGGTGTCGCGAAACCACGAGCGCGCACGCGGGATCAGCGTGCCGTGGTTGACGTCGAATTTGTGCTGGGGCTGGGCGAAGAACACTTTGCCGGTGTAGTCGTCGGCCAGCAGCTCGCGGCTGACCAGGGACTCGCCGCCGTCGCTTTCGCTGAGCAGCACCCGCGCGTCGTTCTCACCCTGCCAGCCGAGCAGGACAGCGCTGCGGCCATCCTTGAGCAGCAACAGCGCCGGCATGGCAATCGTCGGAATTTCTTCCAGCTTGCGCTGCAGCACCCGCCCTTGCAGCCCGGCGCGCGCCGCTGCACGGGGCAACAGCTCGACACTCAGGCGTTGTTTGGGCAGCGGCAGGCCGGTGGTCAGCATCGCCGCGCTGGCGGGTTTCTGGTGGAGCATGCAAAGAGCGAGCAGACCATCCAGTAACGGATCGTCGTGCAACGCGCGTGGATCATGACTGAGATGAACTCGACTGACTTCTGATTCCACGCTCGACACTCTTTAGCAGTTGAAAAGGGACAACTCAATTCATCCCAGGCAGCTGGACCTTGGGCTTCACGTCGTTCTGCACAACGGATGCCAATGGTGCGACCACTCCCTGGCTCTTGAGCAATTCGCCCATGGTCGCCTTGATTCGATACTGAGTAAATAACTGAATGTTTTTGATTTCAGCCAGACGCCGCGAAGCGGTGAACAGCTCGTTTTCACTGTCGAGCAAATCCAGCAGGGTCCGTTCGCCGAGGCTGAACTGGCGCTGGTAAGCAGTGCGCACCGAGGTGCTGTGATCAACGTACTGCTGAGCGATCGGCACCTGGGCATTGGCGTTGTTCAGGGCGTTCCAGGCCAGGCCCAGTTCTTCATTCAATTGGCGCAAGGCGTTGTTGCGGATGTCCAGCGCCTGGTTCGACAGGTAGGACTTGGATTCCAGATCCGCCTTGTTGCTGCCGCCCGAATACAGGTTGAAGCGCATGCGCAACATGGCCTGCCATTCGTTGTTGTGACCGTTCTGGCCGTCGAGGTCGTTGTCGGCAGTGCGGCCCAGCTCGGCGTCGAAGCGCGGGTAGAAGGTCGACTTGGCGGTCTCGTACTGCTTCTCGGCAGCGGCGATATCGGACTCGGCCGAGCGCAGGATCGGGCTGTTTTCCAGCATCTGCGCGCGGGCTTCATTCAGGTTGGCCGGCATCATCGCCATGAACGGCGCCGGACGCTCCAGTTGATCGGGCATCTGGCCGACGGCGCTGAGGAAGTTGGTTTCCGAGTCGGCGAGATTGGTCTGCTCGGTGATCAGGTTGTTGCGGGCCTGGGCCATCCGCGCTTCGGCCTGATCGAGGTCGGCACCGCTGCCGACGCCGCGCTGGGTGCGCAGCTGGATCTGGTCGTAGATGCGTTGGTGGCTTTTGAGGTTTTCTTCGGCCAGACGCACGAATTCGCGACGGGTCAGCACATCCAGATAAACCTGGGCCACGGTCAGCGCGGTGCGTTCGGAAGTGCCGAGCAGGGAATACGCGCGGGAGTTGACGGTGGCTTGTTGACGCCCGACTTCGCTGGACGTCGCAAAACCGTCAAAAACCATTTGCGACAGACGTAAACTTGACTCGCTGCGGTTCAGGGTTTCCCAGTGATTGCCGCCACCATTGGCGCGGGTGGTCACGCTGTCGGTGCCTTCACGACCATAACCGCCCAGCAGATCGACCTTGGGCAGGTATCCACCTTTTGCAGCCTTTAATTGATAATCCGCGGCCAGCCGACTGTTGACCCCTGCCTGGATTTCCGGATGGACATCCAGCGCCTGCTGCATGGCTTCTGGTAAGGATTGTGCTTGTACGAAAGAGGCGGCGAGAGCGAAGGGTAGAGCCTTGAACAGGTGCGAACGCATGGTAAAGATTTCCCAGAACTTCTTGTCTTGAATCACAGCAAATTGGTGAGCTGCGTCGGAAGATGGCAACCGGAATGACCGTATGTCGGAAAGTTTAAAACCGGAACTGGATCACACGCTGAAGGGCAGGTCGCCGCATAAATATCAATGTGACATTACTGGGACGATTGTTTAGGATGGCACCCAGAAGGTCAATAGTTTGGCATAAAGTTAATAGCGAAAGAATCTAGCCAAAATATTGACGAACAGCAGCGTCAACTTTGTTTCATCTTTTTTAAAAAGTACGTCCAGACTGAATCGGCGCAGACAGCCATCAGGTCTATGGAAGTCAACTGAACGTGACACCCGGAGAGTCTTCAATGAGCAGTGTTGTTGCCATCGTCAAAAGCATTGTCGGTCAGGTTTTCGTGGTGTCCCCAGAGGGCGTCCGTCGCGTACTCGTTGAAGGCGACCGACTGTTTGCCGGCGATCAGGTCGACACCGGCGTTTCCGGCGCCGTGTCCCTGGAACTGGCCGATGGCCGCACGATCGATCTGGGCCGTGACACCCAGTGGAGCGCCGATACCCCGGACTCCAGCACCGACCTGGCCGAAGCCACCGCGCAAGCCGCGCCGTCGGTAGAAGAACTGCAACAAGCCATCGCCGCGGGCGTCGACCCGACCACCGCTCTTGATGCCACCGCTGCCGGCCCGAGCGCCGCGGGGACTGGCGGTGCCGCCGGTGGCGGTCACAGCTTCGTGATGCTCGATGCGACCGCCGGCCGCGTCGACCCAACCATCGGTTTCCCGACTGCGGGCATCAACGCTGCCGGCCAAGCCGCGCAGAACATCACCGGCGGCCAGACCACCGACACCAACGCCAATGCCCTGCGCGAATCGACCCTGAGCCTCAGCGCCACGCCGAGCATCACCGAAGCCGGCGGCGTGCTGGTGTACACCGCGACCCTGACCCAGGCGCCGCTGACCGACCTGACCATCACCCTGTCCAACGGCGCGGTGATCGTGATACCGGCCGGTTCCACCACCGGCACCGTCAACGTGCCACTGGCACCGAACGACACTGTTTATAACGACCCGACCCAGATCGACGTGACGGTCACCGGCACCACCGGCGGCGGCGGCATCACCGTGACCCCGCCGACCACCCCGGCCACGACCCAGGTCACCGACACCATCGACACCACCACCGTCACTCTGACGGCGGGGCCAAGCGTGACCGAGGGCGGTCAGATCACCTACACCGCCACGCTGACCAACCCGGCGCAGACGCCGGTGACCGTCACGTTGTCCAACGGCTCGACCATCACCATCGGCGCCGGCCAGACCACCGGCACCGTCAACGTGCCGACCGCGCCGAATGACGTCTATAACAACGGCAGCACCGTCACCACCACCATCACCGGTGCCACCGGCGGCAACTTCGAGAACCTGGTGCCGAACCCGACACCGGCCGTTACCACGATCGTCGATTCGCGAGACACCACCGGCCTGACCCTGACCGCTACCGGCACCGTGGTCGAAGGTGGCCAGATCACCTACACCGCGACCCTGACCAACCCGGCGCAGACGCCGGTGACCGTCACCCTGTCGAACGGCTCGACCATCACCATCGGCGCCGGTCAGACCACCGGCAGCGTCAACGTGCCGACCGCACCGAATGACGTCTACAACAACGGCGGCACCGTCAGCACCACTATTACCGGTGCTACCGGCGGCAATTTCGAGAATCTGGTGCCGAACACGACGCCAGCGACCACCACCGTCACCGACTCCATCGACACCACCAACCTGTCGCTGAGCGCTACCGGTTCCGTGGCCGAAGGCGGTTCGATCGTCTACACCGCAACCCTGACCAATCCTGCTGGCACCCCGGTGACCGTGACGTTGAGCAACGGCTCCGTCATCACCATCGAGGCTGGCAAAACCACCGGCACCGTGACCGTTCCGGCACCAGCCGATGACGTCTACAAAGACGCCGGCAAAGTCGAAGTCACCATCAAGGACGCCACCGGCGGCAACTTCGAGAACCTGGTGCCAAGCACTGTTCCGGCCGTTACCGAAGTCACTGACACCGTCGACACCACCACGGTGAAACTCACCGCGACCGAGTCGGCAGCTGAAGGTGGCACTGTCACTTATACCGCTACTGTCGGCGCGCCAGTGACCGGTTCGCCGGTCACCGTGACCTTGGCCAACGGTCAGTCGATCACCATCGAAGTGGGCAAAACCACCGGTACCGTGACTACCACTGCGCCGAACGATGCGTTGACCGGCAATGCACCACTCACCAACTCGATCACCGGCGTTTCCGGCGGTAATTACGAAAATCTGGTGGCCGACAAGACTCCGGTTTCGACCACGGTGACAGACGTTGCCGACACCACCAACCTGACCCTGAGCGCCACCGGCACCGTCGCCGAGGGTGGTTCGATTGTTTACACCGCGACCCTGACCAATCCGGCCGGCACCCCGGTGACCGTGACGTTGAGCAATGGCTCCGTCATTACCATTGAAGCGGGCAAAACCACTGGCACCGTGACCGTTCCGGCCCCTGCCGATGACGTCTATAAAGACGCCGGCAAAGTCGAAGTGACCATCAAGGACGCCTCCGGCGGCAACTTCGAGAACCTGGTGCCAAGCACCGTTCCGGCTGTTACCGACGTGACCGATACCGTCGACACGACCACCGTCAAACTGACCGCGACCGAGTCAGCAGCTGAAGGTGGCACCGTTACTTACACCGCGACAGTTGGCGCCCCGGTAACCGGCTCGCCGGTCACCGTGACCCTGGCTAACGGTCAGTCGATCACCATCGAAGTCGGCAAAACCACCGGCACCGTCACCACCACCGCACCGAACGACGCATTGGCCGGCAACGCACCGCTGACCAACGCGATCACCGGCGTGAGCGGCGGCAACTACGAGAATCTGGTCGCCGACAAAACTCCGGTTTCGACCACCGTCACTGACACCGTCGACACCACCAACCTGACCCTGAGCGCCACCGATTCCGTGGCCGAGGGCGGCTCGATCATCTACACCGCGACGCTGACCAATCCGGCCGGCACTCCGGTGACCGTGACCTTGAGCAACGGCGCGGTCATCACCATCGAGGCCGGCAAAACCACTGGCACCGTGACTGTCGATGCACCGAAAGATGACGTCTACAAGGATGCCGGCAAAGTCGAAGCGACCATTTCCGGCGCAACCGGCGGCAACTTCGAAAACCTGGTGCCAAGCACTGTTCCGGCCGTGACCCAGGTCACCGACACCATCGACACTTCGACCGTCAAACTGACCGCGACCGAATCGGCGGCTGAAGGCGGCACCGTCACTTACACCGCGACGGTCGGCGCCCCGGTAACCGGCTCGCCGGTGACCGTGACCCTGGCCAACGGTCAGTCGATCACCATCGAAGTCGGTAAAACCACCGGCACCGTGACCACCACAGCGCCGAACGACGTACTGGCCGGCCATGCACCGCTGACCAACTCGATCACCAACGTCAGCGGCGGCAACTACGAAAACCTCGTGGCCGACAAAACCCCGGTCAGCACCACCATCACCGACACCGTGGACACCACCACCGTATCGCTGACCGCCACCGGCAACGTCAACGAGGGCGGGCAGATCGTCTACACCGCCACCCTGACCAACCCGGCCGGCACCCCGGTGACCGTGACGTTGAGCAACGGCTCCGTCATCACCATCGAAGCCGGCAAAACCACTGGCACCGTGACCGTTCCCGCACCAGCCGATGACGTCTACAAAGACGCCGGCAAAGTCGAAGTGACCATCAAGGACACTTCCGGCGGCAACTTCGAAAACCTGGTGGCCAACCCGACACCAGCGGTGACCAACGTCGCCGACACCATCAACACCACGCACCTGACTCTCAGCGCCGAAAGCTATGTGCTCGAAGGCACATCGATCACTTACACCGCGACCCTGACCAACGCCGCGCAGACGCCGGTGACCGTCAATCTGAGCAACGGCCAGACGATCGTTATCGAGGCCGGCAAGACCAGCGGTTCGGTGACCATCCCGGCGCCGAGCGATGACGTCTACAAGGATGTCAGCAAGCTCACCGTGACCATGACCGATGCCAGCGGTGGCAACTTCGAGAAACTCGACGTCAGCAAGACGCCGGTCAGCACCACGGTCAACGACACCATCGACAAGACCACGCTGACCCTGAGCGCCAGCGACACCGTCAGCGAAGGTGGCCAGATCACCTACACCGCGACCCTGAGCAACCCGGCCGGCACCGCCATGACCGTGACCCTGGCCAACGGCGCGGTGATCAACATCGCCGCCGGTGCCACTAGCGGTTCGGTGAATTTCCCTGCGCCGGCCAACACGCCTTACATCGATGGCGGCAAGGTGCAGACCGCGATTGCCAGCCACAGCGGCGGCAACTTCGAACAGGTCGATGCCAACCGTACGGCTGTGGTGACCAAGGTCACCGACACCGTCGACACCACCAACATCAGCCTGAGCGCCACCGGTTCGGTCGCCGAGGGCGGTTCGATCGTCTACACCGCGACCCTGACCAACCCGGCCGGCACGGCCATGACCGTGACCCTGAGCAACGGCGCGGTGATCAACATCGCCAAAGGCGCGAGCACCGGCACCATCACCGTCGCCGCACCGGGCGACGACGTGTACAAGGACGCCGGCAAAGTCGACGCCAGCATCACCAAGACCACGGGCGGCAATTTTGAAAACCTGGTGGTCGACAAGACCCCGGCGGTGACCGACGTCACCGACACCATCGACAACAGCACCGTTTCCCTGAGCGCCACGGCCAGCACTGTTGAAGGCGGCGTGGTGGTTTACACCGCCTCCGTCACCGCACCGGTGACCGGTTCGCCAGTGGTCGTGACCCTGTCCAACGGCCAGACCATCACCATCCCGGTCGGCGCCAGCAGCGCCAGCGTCAACTACACCGCACCGAACGATGCACTGGCCGGCGGCAACACGCTGAGCGTGAAGATCGACGGCACCAGCGGCGGCAATTACGAAAACCTGGTCGCCGACAAGACTCCGGCCGTGACGTCAGTCACCGACACCGTCGACACCACCAACCTGACCTTGAGCGCTACAGGTTCCGTGGCCGAAGGCGGTTCGATCGTTTACACCGCCACGCTGACCAATCCAGCTGGCACGCCAGTGACCGTGACTCTGAGCAACGGCTCGGTGATCACCATCGAAGCGGGTAAAACCACCGGCACCGTGACCGTTCCGGCTCCGGCCGATGACGTCTACAAAGACGCCGGCAAGGTCGAAGTGACCATCAAGGATGCGTCCGGCGGCAACTTCGAGAATCTGGTTCCGAGCACCGTTCCGGCCGTCACTGAAGTGACTGACACCATCGATACGTCGACCGTGAAGCTGAGCGCCGATACGTCGGTGGCTGAGGGTGGCACCGTCACCTACACCGCCACTGTTGGTGCGCCAGTGACTGGTTCGCCGGTCACCGTGACCCTGGCCAACGGTCAGACCATCACCATCGAAGTCGGCAAGACCACCGGCACCATCACCACCACCGCGCCGAACGATGCACTCAACGGTCACACACCGCTGAGCAACTCGATCACTGGCGTGAGCGGCGGCAACTACGAAAACCTGGTGGCCGACAAGACGCCGGTCAGCACCACCGTGACCGACACCGTCGACACCACCGATCTGACACTGACCGCGACCGGCACCGTGGCCGAAGGTGGCTCGATCACCTACACCGCCACCCTGACCAATCCGGCTGGCACTCCAGTGACCGTGACGTTGAGCAACGGCTCCGTCATCACCATCGAGGCCGGTAAAACCACCGGCACCGTGACTGTCGATGCGCCGAAAGACGACGTCTACAAGGACGCCGGCAAGGTTGAAGTCACCATCAAGGATGCGACTGGTGGCAACTTCGAGAACCTGGTGCCGAGCAATGTTCCGGCCGTTACCGAAGTCACTGACACCATCGACACCACCACGGTGAAACTCACCGCAACCGAGTCGGCAGCTGAAGGCGGTACCGTTACGTACACCGCCACTGTTGGCGCACCTGTCACTGGTTCGCCTGTGACCGTGACCCTGGCCAATGGTCAGTCGATCACCATCGAAGTGGGTAAAACCACCGGCACCATCACCACCACTGCGCCGAACGACGCGCTGAACGGTCACACCCCGCTGACCAACTCGATTACTGGCGTGTCTGGCGGTAACTACGAAAACCTCGTAGCCGACAAAACGCCGGTCTCGACCACCGTCACCGACACCGTCGACACGACCAACCTGACCCTCAGCGCCACTGACTCGGTGGCCGAGGGCGGTTCGATCGTTTACACCGCGACCCTGACCAACCCGGCCGGCACCCCGGTGACCGTGACGCTGAGCAACGGCGCCGTCATCACCATCGAGGCCGGTAAAACCACCGGCACCGTGACCGTCGATGCGCCGAAAGATGACGTCTACAAAGACGCCGGAAAAGTCGAAGTCACCATCAAGGATGCAACTGGCGGCAACTTCGAGAATCTGGTGCCAAGCACTGTTCCGGCTGTCACCGATGTAACCGACACCATCGACACCACCACGGTGAAACTCACCGCGACCGAGTCGGCAGCTGAAGGCGGCACTGTCACTTACACCGCCACCGTTGGCGCCCCGGTAACCGGTTCGCCTGTGACCGTGACCCTGGCCAACGGTCAGTCGATCACCATCGAAGTGGGCAAAACCACCGGCACCATCACCACCACTGCGCCGAACGACGCGTTGAACGGCCACACCCCGCTGACCAACGCGATTACTGGCGTGTCTGGCGGCAATTACGAGAATCTCGTAGCCGACAAGACCCCGGTTTCGACCACCGTCACCGACACCGTCGACACGACCAACCTGACCCTGAGCGCCACTGACTCGGTGGCCGAAGGCGGTTCGATCATCTACACCGCGATTCTGACCAATCCGGCGGGTACGCCGGTGACCGTGACCCTGTCGAACGGCGCCGTGATCACCATCGAAGCCGGCAAAACCACCGGCACCGTGACCGTCGATGCGCCGAAAGACGACGTCTACAAAGACGCCGGCAAGGTCGAAGTGACCATCAAGGATGCAACCGGTGGCAACTTCGAGAACCTGGTGCCGAGCACTGCTCCGGCCGTGACCGAAGTCACTGACACCATCGACACCACCACGGTGAAACTGACTGCGACCGAGTCGGCGGCTGAAGGTGGCACTGTCACTTACACCGCCACCGTCGGCGCCCCGGTAACCGGTTCGCCTGTGACCGTGACCCTGGCCAACGGTCAGTCGATCACCATCGAAGTCGGCAAGACCACCGGCACCGTCACCACCACCGCACCGAACGATGCACTCAACGGCCATACGCCGCTGACCAACTCGATCACCGGCGTGAGCGGCGGCAACTACGAAAACCTCGTGGCCGACAAAACGCCGGTCAGCACCACCGTGACCGACACCGTCGACACCACCAACCTGACCCTGAGCGCCACGCCGGAAGTCAACGAAGGTGGCCAGATCACCTACACCGCGACCCTGACCAACGCCGCCGGCACTCCGGTGACCGTGACCTTGAGCAACGGCGCCGTGATCACCATCGAGGCCGGCAAAACCACCGGCACCGTGACCGTCGATGCACCGAAGGACGACGTCTACAAGGACGCCGGCAAAGTCGAGACGACCATTTCGACCACCACCGGTGGCAACTTCGAAAACCTGGTCACCAGCACCGCCCCGGCGGTCACCACCGTCAATGACACCATCGACACGTCCACCGTGTCGCTGACCGCCACCGCCAACGTCGCCGAAGGCGAAACCGTGGTCTACACCGCGACCGTGACGGCGCCAGTGACGGGCTCGCCGGTCGTCGTGACCCTGTCCAACGGCCAGACCATCACCATCGCCGTCGGCGAGACCACCGGCACCGTGAACTTCGTCGCGCCGAACAGCCCGCTGGCGGGCGGCAGCTCGCTGAGCGTGACCATCGACAAGGCCACCGGTGGCAACTACGAACATCTGGCGGTGGACGGCAAGTCCGCCGACACCTCGGTGTCGGACACTGTCGACACGACCAACCTGAACCTGACGGCCACCGATTCGGTTGCCGAGGGCGGTTCGATCACTTACACCGCGACCCTGACCAACCCGGCGGGTACGCCGGTGACCGTGACCCTGTCGAACGGCGCCGTCATCACCATCGAGGCCGGTAAAACCACCGGCACCGTGACCGTCGATGCGCCGAAAGACGACGTCTACAAAGACGCCGGCAAAGTCGAGGCAACCATTTCGACCGCCACCGGTGGCGGTTTCGAGAACCTGGTGCCGAGCACCGTTCCGGCCGTGACCAACGTCACCGACACCATCGACACCACCACGGTGAAACTGACCGCGACCGAGTCGGCGGCTGAAGGCGGAAACGTCACTTACACCGCTACCGTCGGCGCACCTGTGACCGGTTCGCCTGTGACCGTGACGCTGTCCAACGGACAGTCGATCACGATCGAAGTCGGCAAGACCACGGGCACCGTCACCACCACCGCGCCGAACGATGCGCTCAACGGCCACGCGCCGCTGACCAACGCGATCACTGGCGTGACTGGCGGCAACTACGAAAACCTCGTGGCCGACAAAACGCCGGTTTCGACCACCGTCACTGATACCGTCGACACCACCAACCTGACCCTGAGCGCCACCAACTCGGTGGCCGAGGGCGGTTCGATTGTTTATACCGCGACCCTGACCAACCCGGCCGGCACTCCGGTGACCGTGACCCTTTCGAACGGCGCTGTGATCACCATCGAAGCCGGCAAAACCACCGGCACCGTGACCGTCGATGCACCGAAAGACGACGTCTACAAAGATGCTGGCAAAGTCGAGGCAACCATTTCGACCGCCACCGGTGGCAACTTCGAGAACCTGGTGCCGAGCACCGTTCCGGCCGTGACCGAAGTCACCGACACCATCGACACCACCACCGTCAAACTGACCGCGACTGAATCGGCAGCTGAAGGCGGCAACGTCACTTACACCGCCACCGTGGGCGCGCCTGTGACCGGTTCACCAGTCACCGTAACGCTGTCCAACGGTCAGTCGATTACCATCGAAGTGGGCAAAACCACCGGCACTGTCACCACCACCGCGCCGAACGATGCGTTGAATGGTCACGCACCACTGACCAACGCAATCACGGGCGTGACTGGCGGAAACTACGAAAACCTCGTAGCCGACAAGACTCCGGTCAGCACCACCGTGACCGACACCGTCGACACCACCAATCTGTCGCTGACCGCGACCGACAGCGTGGCCGAAGGTGGCTCGATCGTTTACACCGCGACCCTGACCAACCCGGCCGGCACCCCGCTGACCGTGACTCTGTCGAACGGCGCCGTCATCACCATCGAAGCCGGTAAAACCACCGGCACCGTGACCGTTGCCGCGCCAGCCGATGACGTCTACAAAGACGCCGGCAAAGTCGAAGTGACCATCAAGGACGCAACCGGTGGCAACTTCGAGAACCTGGTTCCGAGCACCGTTCCAGCCGTAACGGAAGTCACCGACACCATCGACACGACGACCGTGAAGCTCACCGCTTCCGAAACGGCCGCTGAAGGTGGCACCGTCACTTACACCGCGACTGTTGGCGCGCCAGTGACCGGCTCACCTGTGACCGTGACCCTGGCCAATGGTCAGTCGATCACCATCGAAGTGGGTAAAACCACTGGCACCGTCACCACCACCGCGCCGAACGATGCACTCAACGGCCATACGCCGCTGACCAACTCGATCACGGGTGTGACTGGCGGCAACTACGAAAACCTCGTAGCCGACAAGACTCCGGTTTCGACCACCGTCACTGACACCGTCGACACCACCAATCTGACCCTCAGCGCCACCAACTCGGTGGCCGAAGGCGGTTCGATCACTTACACCGCCACCCTGACCAACGCTGCGGGCACCCCGGTGACCGTGACCTTGAGCAACGGCGCCGTGATCACCATCGAGGCGGGTAAAACCACCGGCACTGTGACCGTCGATGCGCCGAAGGACGACGTCTACAAAGACGCCGGCAAAGTCGAAGCAACCATTTCGACCGCCACCGGTGGCAACTTCGAGAACCTTGTTCCGAGCACTGTCCCAGCCGTAACGGAAGTCACCGACACCATCGACACCACCACGGTCAAACTGACCGCGACCGAGTCGGCGGCAGAAGGCGGCACTGTCACTTACACCGCCACCGTGGGCGCGCCTGTGACCGGCTCGCCAGTCACCGTGACTCTGTCGAACGGTCAGTCGATCACCATCGAGGTGGGCAAGACCACTGGCACCGTCACCACCACCGCACCGAACGATGCGCTGACCGGCCACACGCCGTTGACCAACGCGATCACCGGCGTGACGGGCGGCAACTACGAAAACCTCGTCGCCGACAAAACCCCGGTTTCGACCACTGTCACCGACACGGTCGACACCACCAACCTGACCCTCAGCGCCACCAATTCGGTTGCCGAGGGCGGTTCGATCATCTACACCGCGACCCTGACCAACGCCGCTGGCTCGCCAGTGACCGTGACTCTGTCGAACGGCGCCGTGATCACTATCGAAGCCGGCAAAACCACTGGCACCGTGACCGTTGCCGCGCCAGCCGACGACGTCTACAAAGACGCCGGCAACGTGCAGGCGACGATCACCAATGCCAGCGGTGGCAACTTCGAAAACCTGGTCACCAGCACCACGCCAGCAGTAACCAGTGTCACTGACACCATCGACACCACCACGGTGAAACTCACCGCGACCGCGTCGGCGGCTGAAGGCGGCACTGTCACCTACACCGCGACCGTGGGCGCGCCTGTGACCGGTTCGCCAGTGACCGTGAACCTGTCGAATGGCCAGAGCATCACCATCGAAGTGGGTAAAACCACCGGCACCGTGACCACCACGGCGCCTAACGATGCGCTCAACGGCCACACGCCGCTGACCAACGCGATCACCAACGTGACGGGCGGCAACTACGAAAATCTGGTGGCCGACAAGACCCCGGTCAGCACTACCGTGACCGACACCGTCGACACCACCAACCTGTCGCTGAGCGCGACCGGCACCGTGGCCGAAGGTGGTTCGATCACCTACACCGCGACCCTGACCAACGCTGCGGGCACCCCGGTGACCGTGACCTTGAGCAATGGCGCTGTCATCACCATCGAAGCCGGTAAAACCACGGGCACCGTGACCGTCGCAGCGCCAGCCGATGACGTCTACAAAGACGCCGGCAACGTGCAGGCCACGATCACCAACGCGACGGGCGGCAACTTCGAAAACCTGGTGACCAGCACCACGCCAGCGGTGACCAGCGTCACCGACACCATCGACACCACCACGGTGAAGCTGACTGCAACCGCAACAGCTGCTGAAGGTGGCAACGTTGTCTACACCGCCACCGTCGGCGCGCCAGTAACTGGCTCGCCAGTCACCGTGACCCTGTCGAACGGTCAGTCGATCACCATCGAAGTCGGCAAAACTACCGGCACCGTGACCACTACCGCGCCGAACGACGTGTTGACCGGTCATGCGCCGCTGACCAACGCAATCACCGGCGTGAGTGGTGGTAACTACGAAAATCTGGTGGCTGATAAAACCCCGGTTTCGACCACCGTCACCGACACCGTCGACACCACCAACCTGTCGCTCAGCGCGACTGGCACCGTGGCAGAAGGTGGTTCGATCACCTACACCGCAACCCTGACCAACGCCGCTGGCTCGCCAGTGACCGTGACCTTGTCGAACGGCGCCGTGATCACCATCGAAGCCGGCAAAACCACCGGCACCGTGACCGTTCCTGCGCCAGCCGATGACGTCTACAAGGACGCCGGCAACGTACAGGCAACGATCACCAACGCCAGCGGTGGCAGCTTCGAGAACCTGGTCACCAGCACCACACCAGCGGTGACCAGCGTCACCGACACCATCGACACCACCACCGTGAAGCTGACCGCGACCGCGACAGCTGCTGAAGGTGGCACCGTCACCTACACCGCTACCGTGGGGGCGCCGGTGACTGGCTCGCCAGTGACCGTAAACCTGTCCAACGGCCAGTCGATCACTATCGAAGTGGGTAAAACCACCGGCACCGTCACCACCACCGCGCCTAACGACGTGTTGAATGGTCATGCGCCACTGACCAACGCGATCACCAACGTCAGCGGCGGTAACTACGAGAATCTGGTGGCCGACAAGACCCCGGTCAGCACCACCGTGACCGACACCGTCGACACCACCAACCTGTCCCTCAGCGCCACCAATTCGGTCGCCGAGGGCGGTTCGATCGTTTACACCGCGACCTTGACCAACGCTGCGGGCACCCCGGTGACCGTGACCTTGAGCAACGGCGCCGTGATCACCATCGAAGCCGGCAAAACCACGGGCACCGTGACCGTCGCAGCACCAGCCGACGACGTCTACAAAGACGCCGGCAACGTGCAGGCCACCATCACCAACGCCACCGGTGGCAACTTCGAGAATCTGGTCACCAGCACCACACCAGCAGTGACCAGCGTCACCGACACCATCGACACCACCACCGTGAAGCTGACCGCGACCACGACGGCGGCCGAAGGTGGCACCGTCACCTACACCGCCACCGTCGGTGCGCCGGTGACTGGCTCGCCTGTGACCGTGAATCTGTCGAACGGTCAGTCGATCACCATCGAAGTGGGTAAAACCACCGGCACCGTGACCACCACCGCGCCGAACGACGCGTTGACCGGCCACACGCCGCTGACCAACTCGATCACCAACGTTTCTGGCGGCAACTACGAAAACCTCGTAGCCGACAAGACACCGGTCTCGACCACCGTCACCGACACCATCGACACCACCAACCTGACGCTCAGCGCGACCGGCACCGTGGCCGAGGGTGGTTCGATCACTTACACCGCGACACTGACCAACGCTGCGGGCACTCCGGTGACCGTGACCTTGAGCAACGGCGCCGTGATCACCATCGAAGCGGGCAAAACCACTGGCACCGTGACCGTTCCTGCACCAGCCGACGACGTCTACAAGGACGCCGGCAACGTGCAGGCCACGATCACCAACGCCAGCGGTGGTAATTTCGAGAACCTGGTCACCAGCACCACGCCAGCGGTGACCAGCGTCACCGACACCATCGACACCACCACCGTGAAACTGACCGCGACCACGACGGCAGCTGAAGGTGGAACCGTCACCTACACCGCTACCGTGGGTGCGCCGGTGACTGGCTCGCCGGTAACCGTGAATCTGGCCAACGGTCAGTCGATTACCATCGAAGTGGGTAAAACCACCGGCACCGTGACCACCACCGCGCCGAACGACGCGCTGACCGGCCACGCGCCGCTGACCAACTCGATCACCAACGTTTCTGGCGGCAACTACGAGAATCTGGTGGCTGATAAGACTCCAGTCAGCACCACCGTCACCGACACCATCGACACCACCAACCTGTCGCTCAGCGCGACCGGCACCGTGGCTGAAGGTGGTTCGATCACTTACACCGCAACCCTGACCAACGCCGCTGGTTCACCAGTGACCGTGACCCTGAGCAACGGCTCGGTGATCACCATCGAAGCGGGCAAGACCACCGGCACCGTGACCGTTCCTGCGCCAGCCGACGACGTCTACAAGGACGCCGGCAACGTGCAGGCCACGATCACCAACGCCACCGGCGGCAATTTCGAAAACCTGGTGACCAGCAACACACCAGCCGTGACCAGCGTCACCGATACCATCGACACCACCACCGTCAGCATCACCGGCAGCACCTCGGTGACCGAAGGCCAGACCGCCAGCTACACCGTCAGCCTGACCCACCCGGCGCAGACCGAAGTGACCCTGAAAATCGTCTACAGCGGCACCGCCGCCGACGGTTCGGACTTCACCGGCGTGTACACCGTGAAGATCCCGGCCGGTGCCA
Organism: Pseudomonas sp. B21-021; assembly: GCF_024749205.1. Classification (NCBI taxonomy): domain Bacteria; kingdom Pseudomonadati; phylum Pseudomonadota; class Gammaproteobacteria; order Pseudomonadales; family Pseudomonadaceae; genus Pseudomonas; species Pseudomonas sp. B21-021. The sequence continues at coordinate 153,240 of NZ_CP087192.1, read as the reverse complement.
GCAGCGCGCAGTTCAACGTTGCGACCATCGACGACAAGATCACCGAAGGCACCGAAAACTTCGTGGTCAAGATCGACTCGGCCACCGGCGGCAACTTCGAAAACCTGGCGGTCAGCAGCACCAATGGCAGCGTCAGCACCTCGATCATCGACAACGATGCACCGCCGGTCATCGACCTCGACGCCAACAACTCCAGCGGTGCAACGGGTGCCGACTACAAGGTGACCTTCACCGAGAACACCCCGGGCGCAGGCGTATCAATTGCCGACACCGATATCAAGATCACCGACCCGGACAGCACCATGCTGACCGGCGCCACCGTCGTGCTGACCAACCGTCAGGACGGCGATGCGCTGAACCTGGGCAACAGCGTCAACGGCATCACCATCAATGCCAACAGCACCAACGGCACCGTCACCCTGACCCTGTCCGGCAACGCAACGCTCGCCGACTACATGCAGGCCATCAAGAACATCAGCTTCACCAACAGCAGTGAAGACCCGAGCACCGTGCCGCGGATCATCACCGTGACCGTGACCGATGGCGGCAACTACTCCAACACTGCGACCACCACGGTCAACGTGGTGGCAGTCAACGATGCGCCGGTCGCTGCACCGGTTAACGTCACCGGCACCGAAGACACCCCGCTGGTTCTCGGCTGGTCGACCTTCGGCGTCAGCGACGTCGACAGCCCGGCCAGCAGCCTGGGCGTGAAAATCACCCAGCTGCCGGGCGAAGGCAAACTGCAGTACCTGGACGGCTCGACCTGGAAAGACGTCGCCACCAACCAGACCTTCAGCAAGGCCGATATCGACGCCGGCAAGCTGCGCTTCCTGCCGGATGCCAACGAGTCGGGCGTGAACGGTTACGGCGGCACCGGCCTGGGCAACAACCAGGCTGACTACGCGCAGATCAAGTTCCAGCCAACCGACGGCCAGTTGCTGGGCAACACCGGCACCGTGAAGATCGACATCACGCCGGTGGCGGATGCACCGACCCTGTCGGTCGCCGACAACAGCGTGAAGTCCACCGGGCTGATCAAGGAAGTCTGGACCGGTCTGTCGGGCCTGGGCACCGACGGCAGCGGCGCGAATTCGACCACCCTGAAAAACGTGATCGACGGCGCGGGCAAGCCGAACACCAGCGGCACCGTGAACAACGTGCAGTCCGACGGCAGCGTGACCGCCGGTACTGCGTCGAAAACCTCGGGCCTGATCTATCTGGAAGCCGGCAAGACCTACACCTTCAGCGGTACCGGTGACGACAGCCTGCTGGTGACCATCGGCGGCAAGAACGTGGCGTCCACGACGTGGGGCGCGGGCGGCAACCTCAACGGTTCGTTCACCCCGACCACCAGCGGTTACTACACCCTGGACATTTACCACCACAACCAGAGCGGCCCGGGCAGCTACGACGTCAACCTGTCGGTCAACGGCAGCACGCCGATCGACCTGAGCAGTGCCGGCGTGCCGATCTACACCGGCGTGCAGGATCTGGTGAATGCCGGCGTGACCGTCTCCGATCTGCACGGCAACAACGGCGAAGGCTATTACGACGGCTACAAACTCAACACCGGCGCCGAAGGCACCACGGTGAAACTGTCGTCGATCAGCACCGCGCTGACCGACACCGACGGCTCGGAAACCCTGAGCATCAAGATCAGCGGCGCACCGGTCGGTTCGGTGCTCAGCGACGGCGCAGGCCACAGCTTCACCGTGACCGCCACCAGCGGCGACGCCAACGTCACCGGCTGGAACCTCGGCACCCTAACCGTGACCCCGCCGACCTACTACAACGGCCAGTTCAACCTGACCGTGACCTCGACTTCCACCGAGGCCGTGGGCGGCTCGGCCAGCACCACCGCGACCATTCCGGTCACCGTGGTGCCGGCGGTCTACAACTCGATTGTCGCCACCTCGGCCGACGATACCGTCACCGGCACCGACGGCAACGACATCATCGTCGCCGACATCGGCGGCCTGACCGTGGTGCCGGGCACCAACTACAACATCGCGTTCATGGTCGACAGCTCGGGCAGTATGAGCGCCTCGTCGATCAACGCCGCCAAGGACTCGCTGACGTCGGTGTTCAATACCCTCAAGCAGAGCCTGGGCAGCAACTCCGGCACGGTGAACATCTTCCTGGTGGACTTCGATACCCAGGTCAACAAGTCGGTGTCGGTGAACCTCAACGACCCGAACGCGCTGACCTTGCTCAAGGCCGTGCTGGACTCGATGTCGTCCGGCGGCGGCACCAACTACGAAGACGTGTTCAAGACCACCGCCAACTGGTTCCAGAGTGCCGAGGCCGTGGCCAATACCGGGGCGAAGAACCTTACGTACTTCATCACCGACGGCCAGCCGACCTACTACCAGAGCAACGAGGCGACCAACCCGACGCTGTACGGCAACAAAACCCTCGATAGCCTGATCACGACCAGCAACTATCAATTGGGCAAAGCCATCAGCCTGTACCCGGACAGCACGCACCAGATCGACATCAGTGCCTCGGGCTACGTGACGGTCTGGACCAAGTCCGGCGGCAGCTGGTCGTACCAGAACTTCGGCACCCTGCATGCCCAGGGCGACGGTACTTACGAGTTCTCAAGCCTGGCAGGTTCGGGCAACAGTACCGGCTCGACCACCACCGACAACTCCACCAGCAGCTTCGCACTGCTGGACAAACTGTCGACCGTCGAGGCCATCGGCATCAACAACGGCGTCAGCCTCAACGACCTGAAGCCGTATGACTCGGACCACGCGCCGCAGACCAACATCGATCCGAAGGACCTGGCCAACTCGATCATCGGCCACACCGAAGCGACGATGCCGGGCAACGACACCGTCAGCGGTGGCGACGGCAACGACATCCTGTTCGGCGACCTGGTGAGCTTCAACGGCATTGCCGGCGAGGGTTATCAGGCGATGCAGGCGTTCGTGGCCAAGGAAACCGGGGTCGACGTCAGTAAAGTCACCACCAGCAACGTGCACCAGTACATCACCGAGCACTATCAGGCGTTTGATGTGTCTGGTGCCCACGATGGCAACGACACACTGCTGGGCGGCGCGGGCAACGACATCCTGTTCGGCTCGGGCGGCAACGACCTGCTCGACGGCGGCAAGGGCAATGACATCCTGCTCGGCGGTACCGGCAACGACACGCTGATCGGTGGTCAGGGCAACGACATCCTGATCGGTGGTTCGGGTGCCGACACCTTCGTCTGGAAAGCGGGCGACACCGGCAACGACGTGATCAAGGACTTCAAGGCCAGCGAAGGCGACCGCATCGACCTGCGCGACCTATTGCAGGGCGAGACCGGCAGCACCATCGACAACTTCCTGAAGATCACCACGGTCGACGGCGTGTCGTCGCTGCAAGTCAGCTCGGGCGGCAAGTTCAACTCGGGCGATGCCGCAGCCGCCACACCGGACGTGACGATCAAGCTGGAAGGCAACAACTGGTCCACGGCCAACATTCACAACCTGATTGCCGGCAGCGATCCGACCATCAAGGTCGACCACAACAACAGCTGATGCGTGAACAACGGCCGCCCCACTTGGGGCGGCCGTCACGTTTGCGGTGCTTGAACCGGTGACGATTGCGTCGGCGCACCGCATACTCGCGCGCAGTTGGCTATGCTGACAGCATGACGCTGGTCCATTTCCGAGGGATGCTCAATGTTTTACGTGCAACGCGATGCGCAGGGTCAGTTGATTCGCGTGGAAGCTGCGGCCTACGCCGAGGCCACGGAAACGCTGCCGGCCGACCACCACGAAATCCAGGCCTGGTACGCCAACGAGGCCGTGGAGAACAGCCTCAAACAGCTCAAGCAGAGCGACCTGGAAATGATCCGGGTACTCGACGACCTGATTCAGGTGCTGACCAGCAAAGGCGTGATCCGCGTCACCGACCTGCCGCCGGCAGCCCAGGCCAAGTTGATGGACCGGACCCAGGCGCGGGAAGCGCTGGGCGGGTTGAGTCAGTTGATTGATGAGGATGAGGGCGGGTTGATCTGATCCGTTTGAAGTCGAGTTGATCGTTCCCACGCTCCGCGTGGGAATGCATCAAGGGACGCTCCGCGTTCCAGTCACACCATCGGCATTGCGTCGGACACCGTTGTGACGCGGAGCGTCACGGGCGGCATTCCCACGCAGAGCGTGGGAACGATCAGGCTCACCGCCAAGGCTTGGGCTCACCGAAGAGCTGCCCCTGCACCCCATACAACCCCATCTCGCGAATCACCGACAATTCCCCTTCCGTCTCGACCCGCTCGGCAATCAACGGCAGATCGATGCTGTGCGCCGCGCGCTGGATCGCTTCGATGAACAGGCGCTTGTCGCTTTCCTGATCGATCGCCCGGATGTAGCTGCCATCGATCTTCAGGTACGCCAGCCCCAGCCGCGCCAGGTTGCCGATCATGCTGAAGCGTCCGCCGAAGCGCTGCAGGCTCAGGGAGAAACCGAGTTCGCGCAGGCGCCGGGTCAGCTGTTCCAGCACCGCTTGCTCCGGCAATTGTTCCTCGCCGATTTCCAGGGTCAGGCGCGCACCGAGGTTGGAATGCGCCCGCAGGATCTCGAACACTTTGTTCAACGCCTGCGGATCGGCCAGGGTCGCCGACGACAGATTCAGCGCCAGGGATTCTTCATGAACGGCCATTTGCTCCAGCACCCGCTCGAGCATCAACCGGTCCAGTCGCGCAGTCCAGCCGAAGCGTTCAAGCCAAGGCAGGAAGCGCCCGGCGGGGATGGTCTGGCCCTGCTCGTCGAGCAAGCGCGACAGCACTTTGTAATGCAGCACCAGTTGCGTGTCCTGCGCCGCCACTACCGGCTGGAAGAACAGCTCGAAACGCCGCTGGTTCAGCGCCTGATCGAGCAAGCGATGCCAGGCGTGGTGATCGTCACCGACGTCCGCCACCAGGCTTTGATCGAGGCACGCCCAGTTCTGCTCGCCCTGCCCTTCGGCCTGGGCCAGCGCCTGATCACCAAGGCTGAGGACCGCTTGCGGCGAATCTCCGTGAGCGAACGGTGCCAGGCCGATGGAGGCCACGGCGGCCACGTCGGTGGCGCCTGTCGCGTGCAGACTGCTCAGCGCACTGTCGAGACTCTGCGCCAGTTGCAGCGCTTCTTCGCGGGTCAGCCCCGGCGCCAGCACGGCGAATTCACCACCGCGAATCCGGGTGACGAGGTTCTGGGTTTCCGGGTATTTGGCGCACTCGCGGGACAGTTGCTCGCCAACCGCTTTCAACAATTCATCGGTGCGCTGACCGCCAAGGCGCTGGTTCAGCCCAGCCAGATCCTTGACCCGCAACAGCAGCAGATATCCGGAGCTGGCCTGCTCCGGGTTGCTGACCCGCGCATTCAACTGCATCTCGAAATAACGCCGGTTGGCCAACCCGGTGAGGTTGTCCTGATAAGACTCGGTGCGCAGTTTTTCACTGCGCTCGGCCTGCTCCTGAAACAGTGCCTTGAGCTTCTCGACCATCTGGTTCATCGCCAGCACTACGCGCCGCAATTCAGGCGTGCGCGGCAGGTCCGGCAGGCTGAGGAATTCACGACGGGCGATGGCGTGGGATTGCTTGACCATGTAATCCAGCGGCTTCAATTGCCGGCGCAGCAACAACGCGCCGAGCACCGCACTCACCGCACCACAGACCAGCAACCAGCCCAGGCTGCCGAGTGCGCTCTGCCAGAGTTTGGCCAGGGCGAACATCGGGTGGCTGACCACCTCGACCCGCGCCGCCTGCTCCCAGCCACGGCTGACCAGCGCATCGCCACCGGCCGGCTCCAGGCCGATCAGTTTGACGAACCAGTCCGGCACGTTGGTGACCGCCGGAATGCCATTGCGCTCGACGATGGTCTGGTCAGTCTTCAGGTCGACCACGCGGATGCTCGAGTAATAACCGCTGTCGAAGATCGAACTGACCAGCAGCTCGACCATCGCCGGGTCATCGATGTTCGGCGTCAACGACAGCGCCAGCGCCGTGGCCGCATCCTGGGCGTGGGAGCGCAACTGGTTGACGTACTGGGTGCGCGAGCTCTCCAGACTGACCATGAAGCTGCCGGTGAAGGCGACCACCAGGAACAGACAGATAGCGATCAACAGCTGTTTGAACAAAGACATCTGAGCGCGTGCTCCTAGTTAGTCGTCTCGACCGGAAATCCTTCGGCCTGCATTTTCTTCAACACATCCTGCCAGCGTGACAGGCGTTTGGTGTCACCGACCTTCTTGTTGCCCTTCGCTCCCGGCAGATACAAACCCTCGGCATTGAAAGAGTAGACCGGCAGCAAATCGGTTCGCTCGGCGGCCGGTTTGATCGGATCGATCAGGCTGTCGAGCACCAGCGGCATGGCGTCAGGGCTGGAATAGTAAGTCAGGACCATGTGCGCGCGTTTCTGGCGCAGCGCCTTTACGTAGGTGATGCGCAACTTGTCACTGGCCACACCGAGGTGGCGCAGGCTGAAATACTTGGCGATCGCATAGTCTTCGCAGTCGCCGGCGCCTTTCCACAAGGCTTCGATGGGGGTTTCCCAATAATCGACCTCGTGCCACAGATCGATGTCTTCGACGTAGCGCATCTGTTTGTTGAAAAACAGGTTCACCACTTTGAGCTTTTCCATCTCGCTGACCTGCTTCTGCGTGGCCAGCAGATTCTGCCAGGCATCGATCCGCTGTTGCCCCGCGCCCAACGGCCCGTACAGTGCCGTGGCCTTGCGGCTGATCGCGGAAAAATCCCAATCGGCATGCAGGCCGCCCAGCATGATGCCGGCCAGCAGCAGCGCGCAGGCAAGCCAGCGCGCAATCCGTGGGATTGCGAAACGTACCGCCAATGCAAGGCATCCAGGGCAGAGAGGAAAGCGCTTGATGGTGAAGGTTAGCCCAGCAAAAAACAATGGCACCCTGAGATCATCGCTGGCGCGCTAAACTTCAGATGTGACAGGGTTCTTCTACACGGTTTGACAACCTGTAGAGCAATCACTAGTGTCCTTTGGATCCAAATCCGCAGTCATAGGGTGTGCAGTTGTGACCCAGAAGCCCAAGCCACTCCACAGCATCAAAGTCGACGGCCCGATTCCCGCGCATCTGGCGCGCTCGGTCATCGAAGAAACCCTGCGCGCCGCGATTCTCGACGGGCGTCTGCCCTGCGGCACCGCCGTGCGCCAGCAGGATCTGGCCGACCTGTTCGGTGTCAGCCGCATGCCGGTGCGCGAAGCCTTGCGTCAGCTCGAGGCTCAGGGCCTGCTCAGCGTGATTGCCCACAAAGGCGCGGTGGTGGCGCCGCTGATCCAGGGCGATGCAACGGAAACCTACGAACTGCGCATCCTGCTGGAGTCCGAAGCACTGCGCCAGTCGATCCCGTTGCTGACCCCGGCCGATCACGAGCGCGCGGCCGGCTACATCGAAGAGCTGGAAATCGAACACGACTACACCGAAATCGGTCGGCTCAACCGTCTGTTTCACATGGCGCTCTACAGCAAGGCGCCCAATGGCCGGCTGTTGCGGCTGGTGGAAGACGGCCTGAATGAAGAAGAACGCTTCCTGCGCTTCAACCTCGAGGCCATGGGCCTGGGCAAGCTCTCCCAGGACGATCACCGTGCGTTGTTGCAGGCCGTGAAAGAGCGTGACACCCCGCACGCCGTGACACTGCTGGAGCAGCACCTCAATCGCGGTGTCGAAGTGATCACCCGTTACCTCGCCAGCTCCGCCGGCCAAAGCCGCAAAGCGGCGCGCTGAATCCTCCCTCCCGGGTGAGCCTCCACTCACCCGGCGAATAACCCGCTTACAAATCCCCCCACCGGTCACGGTCATTTGCCGTGGCACATCGGCGCCTGCGCTCTAACCTCCCCCCTGCTTTGAACAGCCCGGAATTTGCACCGCAAGGAAGTCATTTTCGACGATAGCCGCGGCGCCGATTTACGCGCACCCTTGAATCGCCAACCCAATATAGAACGGGGACGCGCCGCCCCGGCAGCAGTCCCCGCACCAGGAACCTACGGAAGGAGCCTTGTCACGGGAACAGGAAGAAACGGCGCCGTTACAGCCCGACTTCATCCCCTCATATTCATTCAATTACTCAATTGGAAAGTTGCTTCGAGTGAGGCATTCACTCTTGTCGTTCAATTTTGGCCATTAAACGCCGAAAGGAGTAACTACGCCCAAATAAAACTTAACTTATAAGTTTTATCAGACCCACTCATACTTCAAAAACAGTCAACTAAAAATAATTAAAAATAAACTTGTTAAGTTGTTTTGCGATGTATTAGTTTTTCTTCGCCGAGTTTGGATCCGAAATGACAAACCCGGCACAACCTTGCAGTACGGCCTCGATTGCGACGGTTTGACCGTCCGCTGCTGTCTCGGGCCCTTCAGACATTGCCTGCTTTCATCGAAACCGAATGAGGCTGTCGTTCGCCTGGAGAAACTTGTTCAGCGTTATTAGCGATTGATTGAGCAATCCCTACTTCCCTATTAGCCAGAGTCTCGCAACCATGCCAACTAAAGAGCAACTTACACTAAAGAAAGCCGAACTCAGCGTTCATCCGATCTTCTCCGAAATCGATTCTTTGGCGACATTGCGCCGTTTCATGGAGTCCCATGTATTTGCTGTCTGGGACTTCATGTCGCTGACCAAGCGCCTGCAGCAGGAACTGACTTGCACGCGTCTGCCGTGGTTGCCGCCACGAGATCCGCACGCGGCACGACTGATCAACGAAATCGTGCTCGGGGAAGAATCTGACGATCGGCTGTCACACGGGCATTACAGTCACTTCGAACTGTACCTCGATGCGATGCGCGAAGTCGGTGCGGACACGACAGCGGTGGAGCGCTTCGTGACGCTGCAGCAGGAAGGCGTGAGTTACGACGTCGCCCTGCAAAGCGTCGAGGTCGATCCGGCGGCTGCGCGGTTCGTCCGTGACACTTTGCACACCGCGCTACATGCACCCGGTCACAGCGTCGCCGCCGCCTTCCTGCACGGTCGCGAGAGCGTGATTCCGACCATGTTCCAGCGCATGCTCGATGCCTGGGGCATCGGCGTCGAACAGGCGCCGACCTTCCGTTACTACCTCGAGCGACACATCGAAGTCGACTCCGAAGACCACGGCCCGGCCGCAGAACAACTGCTGGACCGACTGGTGGACGGCGATCCGCAGCGCGAAGCCGAGGTCTACGCCAGCGCCATCGCCGCCGTGGAAAGCCGCATCGCCCTGTGGGACGGCCTGCGCCTGAGCATGCGCGAACCGCTGGCGGAGGTGGCCCAATGAACGCCGCCGACTACCATTCTTTCGCCGATGCCTGGGAAAGCCGCGCGACCATTCGCACCCGGCCGCGCCGCGTGCTGGAAGATGACGCGCGGCTGATCTATCCGCTCAGCCGCCAGCCGTTGGTGCTCAGCGAAACCTTCCTGCGCGAATGCCCGGAACAGCGTGATTTCGCCCTGGTGCAGACGCTGTACAAGTTCATCAACGACGTGGTGATTTTCGAAACCGAGATCGTCGACAAGACCGCGCGCAGCATCGCCAAGAACCGCTTCGCTGTGCCCTTCCCGTTCGCCTGTCGCTACGACGCCATGACCGTGGTCGTGGACGAGGATTACCACGCACTGGTAGCGATGGATTTCATGCAGCAAACGGTGGCCATGACCGGCATCGAGCCGATCGAGCTGCCGAATGAAATCGAACTGAGCCGGGCGATTCCGGCCGCCGTCGAGCTGGCCCCGCAACATCTGCGCAGCGCCGTGGAACTGATCTGCGTCGCCATCGCCGAAAACACCGTGACCGGCGATGTCGCGGCGTTCGCCCGGGACGACACGGTCAAGCCGTCGATCAAGGGCCTGATGGCCGACCACTTGCTCGACGAGGGCCGGCACTCGAGTTTCTGGGCGCGGATGGTGCGCATCTACTGGCACACCGCGAGCGATGCGGATCGCGAATGCATCGCGCAGATCCTGCCGGTGTTCATCGGCCACTACCTGACCAACGACATCCAGAAGTCCTTCGACCTGCGCCTGATCGACGCCCTGCCAGTCAACGAGGCAACCCGCCGCGCACTGAAAGACGAGATGGCCGGGCTGGCCTTCCCGATCAATCGCCACCACCCGCTGGTGGGCAACATCGTGCGGTTTTTCCACAACAGCTCGCTGCTCGACACACCGTGCGTGCAGCACGCCCTGCGCGACTACCTGGTTTGACAAGGAGGCTGACATGAGACGTCTCGACATTTTGCTGAGGGGCCGCAGCCAGGCCTTGACCGACCTGGCGCAGGAGCTCGAACAACACGGTCATTCATTGCTGACAGGGACTGCTCCGTCGGTGGATCTGGTGATCGATGACGGCAGTCTTGCGCCGCAGGATCACGGCGTGACACCGCACCTGACTTTGCGCCTGGGAATCGGTGCAACGGGCGCCGGCGGTTTGCCGGTGCTTGATCTGCTGTGCCTGTACAACTCGACGTTGCTGAGCCGCGTGCCGATCGCCGACGAACCGTCCGGCAACGGTCAGGCCCTGCGCCAGCGAACACTGGCGCAGGTGGTGGACGAGGTGGCGCTGCTGGTCAGCCGCTTTTCCCGCGATGCCGAGTATTTCCAGCATGCGACGACGGCCCGTGCGCCGGACTTCGAACAGGTGGAAAACCTGTTGTTTCTCGACAGCCTGGCCTACGTCCATCGCCTGAATGCCACGGCCAATCCGGGGTTGCTGCAACAGGCACAGATCCCGGTGATCGAGCGGCTGCAACAGAGCTTGATCGAGCACGCTGAACGCCCGGCGCTGCACCTCGCCGAGCAGTCGATCAGCTACCGCCAGTTGCATGCTCACAGCCGTGCAATCCAGCAACGCTTGCTGGCAATGCTGGAGACACAACCGCAACCATGGGTGGTGGGGATTTGCCTGCCGAAATGCGATGCGCTGTTTGCTTCGATTCTGGCCATTCTCGGCAGCGGCGCGGTGTATCTGCCGCTGGAACCGAGCCATCCGCTTCAGCGCCAGCAGTACATTCTGGAAAACGCCGGGGCGGTGCTGTTGCTGCACGACGGCGAACATCCGCTGAGCGGTTCGATGCCAGGGCTGGATGTCTGTCGCATCAACCGCACCGACGCCGATCTGTCGCAACCGTTGATGCGTCGTCGGCCCGAGCTCGATGCGCCGTGCATGGCGCTCTACACCTCGGGTACTACCGGGCATCCGAAAGGTGTGCTGCTGAGTCAGGCGAACCTCGCGCACTTCACCGCGTGGTACGCCGACTATGTGCAGTTGCGCGCCGAGAGCCGGGTGTTGCAGTTCTCATCGCTGAGCTTCGACTCGTCGCTGATCGACATCTTCCCGACCCTGCTCGAAGGCGCAGAATTGGTGGTGCCCGACGACAACCAGCGCCGTGATCCGCTGCAACTGGTGGCGCTGATTCGCCGTCGGCAACTGACCCACGCGTTCCTGCCGCCGGCACTGTTGAGCATCCTGCCGCTGGAGCAACTGCAAAGCGTCGGGCAAATCATGACTGGCGGCGACGTCTGCGAGCCGTTCGTGATCGAGCAACTGACGCGCCAGGGCAAGCTGCACAACCTCTACGGCCCCACCGAAGCCACGGTGCTGATCACCGCGCGGCAACTGCAACCGGGCGACAGCAATCGCACCCTCGGCCGGCCGATTGCCAACAGTCAGGTGCTGATCCTCGATGACGATCTGCAACCGGTGCCGGAGCAAACGGTGGGCGAATTGTTCATCGTCGGCCCCGGCGTATGCCTGGGTTACCTGAACAATCCACAGCAGACATCGGAGCGCTATCTGGATCTGGAATTACCGGACGGCCAGCGCCTGCGTGCCTACCGCAGCGGCGACATGGCCAAGTGGGGCGAGGATGGCATCGAGCTGTGCGGGCGCCGCGACAATCAGGTGAAGATCCGCGGCTTCCGGGTCGAGCCGGAAGAGATCGAGCGCTGCCTGCGCGAGAGTCAGCTGTATCGGCAAATCGCCGTGGTGATCGACAGTCAGCGACGGATTCTGGCGTTCCTCGCCCAGCCGCAATCGGATGCCGCGCGCGAGTCTTTGAAAGCTCACGCACAGCAGTTCTTACCCGACTACATGCAACCGGTGGCGTGGATGGAATTGCCGAACATGCCGTTCGCCGCCAATGGCAAAGTCGACCGCAAGGCCTTGCTGGAACTGCCGGTCAGCGTGCAGGACAGCGGCCCGAAATGCCTGCCGGCCAACGCCGACGAAGCGCTGCTGCTGGAGATCTGGGGCGAGTTGCTGGAGCTGCCGACCAGCGACATTTCCACCGATGAAAGTTTCTTCAATCTCGGCGGTCATTCGATTCTGCTGTCACGCATGCTCCTGCGTCTGCGGGAGGAATTCGGCCGCAGCATTTCGATCAACCGCTTCATTGAACTGCCGACCATCATCAAGCTCGCCACCCTGGTGCGCGGCACCGATGACAGCGCGGTGCTCAGCGCCCAGGCGATGGCCGACGCCGAGCGAGCGCTGGACATCGAGCCGTTGCCGATCAGCCGCATGGGCGATGTGCACAAGGTGATCGTCACCGGCGCCAACAGTTTTGTCGGCGTGCACATCGTCGAGGCGTTGCTGGGATGGGGCGCCAGCGAGGTGGCGTGTCTGGTGCGCGATGGCGACGGGCAAACGGCGGCGCAGCGCTTTGCCCAGTCGTTGCGAGAGAACCGGCTGGAGCATCTGGACCTGAGTCGGGTGCGGGTCTATTCGGCGGACATCGCACGGCCGCAACTGGGCCTGGCCGATGACGATTTCGAGCGACTGGATCGCGAGTTCGGCGCACTGGTGCACAACGCGGCCAACGTCAATCACGTGCTCGATTACGAGTCGTTGGCGGCGGACAACGTCGAGCCGATTTTCGAACTGCTTCGACTGTGCGAAGGGCGCAGCAAGAAGGTGTTCAATTTCGTCTCGACACTGTCGGCCTCCAGCACCGTCGACGACGCAGGCCGGGTGCTGGAACTGCCGGCCGCACCGACGCCGCCGATCTACATCCGCAACGGCTACAACCTGTCGAAATGGGTCGGCGAACGCATCCTCGAACGGGCGCGGGAGCGTGGGGGGCGGGTCAATCTGTATCGGCCCGGCAACATCAGTTTCAACAGCCTCAGCGGCGTGTGCCAGCCGCACAAGAACCGTTTGATGCTGATGCTCAAGGGCTCGATCCAGCTCGGTCAGGTGCCGGCCTTCGCGCTGAATTTCGACCTGATGCCGGTGGACTTTCTCGCCCGCTTCATCGCCTTCCACGCCAGCCGTTATTCGGCCGAACGGGCGGTGTTCAACCTGCACAACCCGGAGCCCCTGAGCTGGGATGCCTACGTTGCGTCGTTCCGCGAAACCGGCAGCGAATTTTCGCTGGTCAGCGTCGCCGACTGGCAACAGCAACTGGGCCGGGTCGATGCCGATAACGCGCTGTTCGGCGTGCTTGGTTTCTACCTCAACGGCTTCGAGGAAGACATCGGCGACATCTCCCTGATCGGCCACGCCAATGCCCAGGCCGGCGTGCAGCAAATGGGCGCGCACTACCCGGAAAAATCCCCGGCGCTGCTGCGTCGCGGCTGCGACTACCTGAAAGAAATCAACTTCATCTGACTCAACCACCAAGGAGCAACACCATGAGCGATCTTCAACCCGACACCCTGATCAAAAACCCTCACGGCTGCCACGTCGTGTCTTCGGTGGAAGTGCCGGTGGACGCCAGACAAGCGTGGGCGGTCGTCGGCAAGTTCGACGGTTTCGACCGTTTCATTCCGGCCCTGTCGCACATCGAAATGACCGGCGAAGGCGTGTCTTCGCTGCGCAAGAAGTTCTTCAAGGATGGCAACGTGGTGGTCGAGCAACTCAACTCCCGGGACGACCAGGCGCTGAGCATGACCTGGACCACAATCTACAACACGCTGGGCGTGGCCAACCTGTGGGCGGCGATGAATGTGGAATCGCTGGGCGCGGGCAAATCGCGGGCGACCTGGACGATCATCGCCGAGCCGGCAAGCGGCGGGCCCGAGGCACTGCCGGGGTTCAAGGATTTCGTGCAGGGGTTCGCCGATGATGCGATGAGCAATGTGCTGAAGCTGTTTGTGTAAGGCATGAAAAAGCCCGCTGCGGATTACTCCGCAGCGGGCTGTTTTTGACCGCAAGCGATCAGATCTTGAAGCTGTCCACCAGCTGTTTCAAACGGTTGGCCTGCTGCGACAACGCATCGCAATCCTTCAACGTTTCATTGAGGTTGGCCACGCTCTGCTGGTTCAGCAGGTTGATCTGGTTGACGTCGACGTTGAGGGTTTCCACCACCGCAGTCTGCTCTTCGGTAGCGGCTGCCACCGACTGGTTCATGCCGTCGATTTCGCCGATGCGCTGGGTCACGCTGACCAGGCGCAGACCGGCCTGGTTCGCCACTTCAACGGTCTCCTCGCTGGACGCCTGACTGGCGTTCATGGTGGTCACCGCTTCGCGGGAGCCGACCTGCAGCGAAGTGATCATCTTGTGGATCTCTTCCGCCGACTCCTGGGTGCGGTGAGCGAGGTTACGCACTTCGTCCGCCACCACCGCAAAACCGCGTCCGGCTTCACCGGCACGGGCCGCTTCGATGGCCGCGTTGAGCGCCAGCAGGTTGGTCTGCTGGGAGATGCCTTTGATCACATCGAGAATGTGGCCGATGTTGTCGGTGCTCGCGTTCAGGGTTTCGATCTGGGTGCACGACAGGCTGATCTTCTGCGACAGCTCGGTCATCGCCTGAATCGTCTGCTCGACCACCTGACGACCATCATCAGCCTGCTCGCTCGCGCCGCTGGCGTGTTGCGAAGCATCGGCGGCGTTGCGGGCGATTTCCTGGGTGGCGGCACCCAATTGATTGATCGCGGCGGCCACGCTGTTGGTGCGCGCGCTTTGCTCGTCGGAGCCGATGATCGAGGCGTTGGACGATGCCATCACCCGTTGCGACAGGTCGTGTACATGGCGAGTCGCGGAAGACACTTCGGAGATCGAAGCGTGAATCCGCTCCACGAACTGGTTGAACGAACTGCCCAGCTCACCGAACTCGTCCTTGCTTTCCACTACCAGACGACGGGTCAGGTCACCTTCACCCTGAGCGATGTCCTGCATCGCGCGGCCCATGGTGATCAGCGGACGCATCAGTACGGTGATCAACAGGCTCAGGAACACCGCAATCGCGCCCACTGCGACGAACATTGCGATCAGTGCCGAGGTGCGGAACTGGCTGAGTGCGGCGTAGGCCTTGTCGCG
This sequence comes from Pseudomonas sp. B21-021, assembly GCF_024749205.1. Lineage (NCBI taxonomy): Bacteria > Pseudomonadati > Pseudomonadota > Gammaproteobacteria > Pseudomonadales > Pseudomonadaceae > Pseudomonas > Pseudomonas sp. B21-021. Next base: position 138,001 of record NZ_CP087192.1, on the reverse strand, counting down.
GTCGATCGACAGACCGATGTACCACTCGGCATTCGGCAGACCGGTGACCGGGGTGAACGACAGGATGCGTTCCTGGCCGTTGAGCACCACGTTCTGGTTGCCCTTCTGGATACGCACATCGGCGTTCGGGTAGATGTCCTTGAGGTTCTTCATCACCTGGTCTTTATCCGGGCTGACGATCACCTGACCGTCACCGCTGACCAGGAACGCGTGGCCCAGGCCGCCGAAGTCCACCGAGTTGATGATCTTCACCAGAGTTTCCAGGCTCAGGTCACCACCCACCACACCGAGCAGCTCGCCGCTCTTTTTCACCGGCATGGCGATGGTCACCACCAGACCGCCAACGGCGGCCATGTATGGCGGGGTCAGCATGGTCTGGTCAGCGGCCACGGCCTGCTTGTACCACGGGCGCTGACGCGGGTCGTAGCCGTCCGGCATCTTCGCGTCCGGGCGCTGGGTGAACACACCGTTGGCCTGGCCGACGTAGGTGAACTGGAAGTTCGAGGTGAAGGCCGGTTGATCGACCAGGCCCGGGAAGTCGGCATTCTTGCCTTGATGGGCGACGTTCTGCGCGAGGTTTTCCAGTACCAGAATCCGCCCGCTCATCCAGTTCTGCACACTGCTGGCGGTCAGGTCACCGGCCTGCTGGACCGAGGACTGTAGGTTCTGGCGAATGGTGTTTCGCTGCAGATAGTCGTTGTACAAAGTGAACAGCGCGAACGCCAGGACCACGACGCCCGAGGCGGCCAGCAGGATTTTATGGCTGAACTTGAGATTCATTTCATGGGACTTCTTATGCGAAAAGTGGGGATGCGTTCCGGATGCAACATTCCATGTACAGCGCAGGCAGCGTTCTGAGGGCTGCTCTACTTTGGTGCACGCATGTCTCACCAGTCTGTCGGCACGCTTTGGAGAAAACTTAGGGCTTTGCAGGAAATGGACGGCATTTCTGCCAGATTCCCGCCGAACGGCGTGCCAGAGCGTTCGCCTGTCATTTTTTGATGACTGTTTTGCAGCGCCGGTTGCAAATTCTGTAACCCTTGATGACAATGCGACTAATTATCATTTGTGACGTTCGGGCTGTCGCGTTCATGTCCTCTCCTGAGTTTGCAGTACAGGCGCTTTACAGTAGTCATCACGGCTGGCTCAACGGCTGGTTGCGCGCGCGGCTGGGCAATGCCGCCGATGCGGCGGATCTGGCCCAGGACACGTTCGTGCGTTTGCTGCAACGCACCGAGCGTCTGGAACTCAAGGCACCTCGCGCATTCTTGCGCACGGTTGCTCGGGGTTTGTTGATCGATCATTGGCGCCGTGAAGAAATTGAACGCGCCTATCTGGAAACCATCGCCCATTTGCCTGAAGCCGAAACCCCGAGTGCCGAATCCCGCGCATTGGTGATCGAACTGCTCGAAAGCATTGCCCGCATGCTTGAAGGCTTGAAGCCGAAAGTGCGTCAGGCATTTCTGCTGGCGCAGTGCGAAGGTTTGACCCACAAGCAGATCGCCGAGCAAATGGGCCTGTCCTTGCGCTCGGTGGAACGCTACGTCGCCGATGCGCTGTATCACTGCTACGTGCTGCGGTACGAAAACTGATGCCGGTGGATAACCTCTCGCTTGGCCGACGCGCCGAGCCACCGCAACAAGTCGTCCGACAGGCCATTCACTGGCTCCTGCGCCTGCGCAACAACCATGGCAATCCGCGCCTGAATCGCCAGTGCGAACAATGGCGCGCTGAACACCATGATCACGAACTGGCCTGGCAACGGGTGCAGTCACTGCAGGCCGAACTGACCCACAATCTGCGCGCCGTGCCCGCTGCGCAGGTGGCGTTCAACACGCTGGAAAACAGTGCGCAGGGGTTGGGTCGACGTCAGGCGTTGAAGCTGTTGTCCGGCGCGCTGCTGATGGGCTCCGCAGGATGGCTGGCCAGCGACACTTCCGCCTGGCAACAGTGGAGCGCCGACTACGCCACCGCCACCGGCGAGCGCCGTGGCTTCCAGTTGCCGGACGGCACACGGATCGAACTCAACACTGCCAGCAGCGTGGATCTCGATTACACCGCGCAGCAACGACTGATCAAACTGACCCGTGGCGAAATCATCGTCACCTGTGGCGGTGCCGATGAAGGTGCGTCCTTTGACCGACCACTGCGGGTGCAGAGTCGTCATGGCAGTTACGAGCCGTTCAAGGCGCGATTCATTCTGCGCCAGGAAGATGGATGCACGCGCCTGAGCGTCACCAGTGGCCGGGTCGCGATTCACTCCGCCGGCAACTCGACGGAAGCAATCGCCGGTCAGAGCTACTTGATCGATCACCATCAAATTCGCCCGGCGCCGCCGCTGGACATGGACGCCGGTGCCTGGGTCGACGGGCTGATCGTGACTCGCAACATGCGGCTGGGCGACTTTCTCAGCGAAGTCGGCCGGTATCGTCAGGGATTTCTGAGCTGTGCGTCGGACATTGCGGATTTGCGCCTGTCCGGCGTGTTCCGTCTTGAGGACACCGACAAGCTGCTGGCGATCCTGCCGCAGACCCTGCCGGTGCAATTGCGCTACCGCACCCGTTGGTGGGTGACGCTGGAGTCTGTGGCCTGAAATTATTTTGGCGGGGTTTCGTGGCAAGTCCGGCTTAGTCAGTAAGCACTTCAACTCAGCCTTCGCGACTGCCTACGGAAACCTACAATGACTGCACGCGTTACCTGTAAGAACCCTCTGAATTTCTCTGCCGAATCGGGCCTGTTGCGCCACGCCGTTCGGGCGGCGCTGTTTTCTACCGCCCTGGGTGTTGGCGTGTTGCCGAACCTGAGCGTCGCGGCCAATGCCAGCGAGGTCAGCAGCCACCGCTACAACATCGCCGCAGGGCCATTGGGCGATGCGCTCAACCAGTTCGCACGCCAGGCGGGCATCACGTTGTCGATGACGCCGCAGCAAACCCAAGGCCGGCAGTCACCGGGTGTACAGGGTGAGTATTCGACCGATCAGGCCTTGAGCCACTTGCTCGGCGGATCAGGTCTGGAGGCGGTCAGCCAGGACGGCAGCAGCTATGTGTTGCGCTCCGTCGCAGAAACCGAAGCACTGGCCCTGCCGACCACCGACATCAAAGGCTTCGCCCTCGGCAACGCGCTGGGCAGCATGGACGGCTACAACGCGACGCACAGCCAGATCGCCACCAAGACCAGTACCGCGCTGCTGGAAACTTCGCAAAGCGTGTCCGTGGTTACCCGTGAGCAAATGGACGACCAGGGCTCGCAAACCGTGTCCCAGGCCATGCGTTACACCCCCGGTGTGCTGACCAACCCTTACGGCGCCACGCACCGTTACGACTATGTGGCGATGCGCGGCTTCAACGACGGTTCGGTGGACAACATCTACCTCGACGGCCTCAAGTCGATGGGCGACAGCGGCACCTACAGCACTATGCAGGTGGACCCATATTTCCTTGAGCGTGTCGATATTCTGAAGGGCCCTTCGTCGGTGCTCTACGGCCGTAGCTCGCCGGGCGGTCTGGTGGCACTGACCAGCAAGAAACCGCTGTACGAGGCCTATCATCAGGTACAGGCCACCGTCGGCACTCAGGGCCAGCGCGGTGTCGGTTTTGACTTCAGCGGACCGGTCGATGACGACAAGCGTATCGCCTATCGTCTGATCGGTTTGACGGATCAGTCCGACACGCAATTCGACCACAACAAGGAAAAGCGCTTCGCCCTCGCACCAACCGTCAGCATCGATTTCAGCGAGGACACCTCGCTGACGCTGCAAGCGTATCTGCAGCATGACCCGGATGGCGGCTACCACGGTGGCGTGCCGGCCGACGGCACGATTCATCAGCGCAACGGCAATCGCATCTCGCCGCACTTCTTCGAAGGCGAGCCGGGTATCGACGGTTACTCCCGTGATCAGCAGTCGTTCGGTTATCAGTTCGAACACCGCTTCAACGACGTCTTCACCGCGCGGCAGAACTTCCGTTACCTCGACTCCAAAGTGAACATGGATCAGGTGTACGCCTATGGCTGGACGTCACCGACCAGCAATGAGCTCAATCGCTACTACACCGGCGGTGACGAGCGTCTGCACGCGTTTATCGTCGACAACATGCTCCAGGCTGAATTCTTCACCGGCGCGACCAAGCACACGGTGCTGATGGGGGCGGATTACCAGCGACGCAAAACCGTGGTTGACTGGACCAGTGGTGGCCTGGCGCCAATCAATGCGTTCAACCCGGTGTATGGCAATTCGGCTATTACGCCATACGGCGAGACCAGCTATCTGCGGCGCCTGGAGCAGACCGGCGTATACCTGCAAGACCTGATCGAGATGGACAAGTGGCGCTTTTCGCTGGGACTGCGCCAGGACTGGGTGGAAACCTCCGACGAAAACCGTATCGCCGAAGCGGGCCGTCCGGTCGGCACCGAGATCAACGATCGACGCACCAAGCTCACCGGTCGTGCCGGCGCGCTGTATCTGTTCGATAACGGCCTCGCGCCGTACGTCAGCTATTCCGAGTCGTTCAACCCGAATTCCTACGCGGACAGCGCCGGCAATCCGCTCGCACCGACCGATGGAACGCAGTGGGAAATGGGCCTGAAGTATCAGCCGCCAGGTACCGACAATCTGTTCACCGCCTCGTTGTTCCGCATCGATCAGGAGAACCTGGCAACCAAACTGCCGCAGGAAAACTTCTATCGCGCTGTAGGCGCTGTCCGCTCTCAGGGTCTGGAACTGGAAGCGCACATGCAGTTGACCGACAACCTGAAAGTGCTCGGCAGCTACACCTTCACCGACATTGAATACTCGAAGTCGATGACCAGCACCTTGAGCACACCGACCAATGTGATCGAGAACAAAGGCAATTCGCCAACTCAGGCACCGCGACATATGGCGTCCTTGTGGGCCGACTACAAGTTCGACAGCGCGGCACTCGATGGTCTGCGACTGGGCGGCGGTGTGCGTTATGTCGGCTATAGCTGGGCGGATGCAGAGAACACCATGAAGGTGCCGTCCTACACATTGTTCGACGCATCGATTGGCTATGACCTCGGCAAGGTCGGTCTGAAGGGTGTCGACGTACGCCTGAATGCAAACAATCTGACCAACGAATCCTACGTGGCCTCCTGCGCCAGTCTGGACTTCTGCTACATGGGCGAAGAGCGCAACGTCGCCGCGACGGTCAGTTACCAGTTCTAAGCCTTTGTCTTGTGCATAAAAAAGCCAGCCCCTGATTTCAGGGGCTGGCTTTGTGGTATCTGTGGGGGAAATTTTCATGCGTTCGTTTCTGGTTTTATTGCACCGGTATATCGGGTTGGCCACGGCGGTTTTTCTGCTGCTGGCCGGGATCACGGGCAGCATTCTGGCGTTCAACCATGAGCTGGATGAGTGGTTGAATCCGGAGTTTTACGCGGCTTCGGCCGAGGGGGAGCGTCTGCCGCCAGGTGGGCTGGTTGATGCGGTGCAATCGGCCCATCCGAAGTTGCAGGTCTGGTACATGGAGTACCCGAATGAGGCAGGCCACACGGCATTGCTGGCGGCGGTTCCGCGAAATGATCCGGCGACGGGTGAACCCTTCAAAGAACGCAATGAAGTGTTCTACCTCGACCCGGTCAGCGGAGAGCAAAAAGGTCAGCGTTACTGGGGCGAGTGCTGTTTCCAGCGTGAGAACTTCGTTCCGTTCATTCTCGAGTTTCACTACAACCTGACACTGCCCGGTAACTGGGGTTTGCTGTTGATGGGGTTGGTGGCCATCGCCTGGGTAATCGATTGCTTCATCGCCCTCTGGCTGACGTTACCGCGGGGTAAACCGTTCTGGAAGAAGTGGTCGAAGGCCTGGAAGATCAAGGGCGGGCATGCCTATCGACTCAACTTCGATCTGCATCGGGCAGGGGGCTTGTGGCTGTGGTTGTTGTTGCTGCCGATAGCCGTCAGCAGCGTGGCGATGAACCTGCCGAGCCAGGTCTTCAAACCCGCGGTGTCGCTGTTTTCTCCGATTGAACCGAGCGTGTATGAGGCTCGAGGGCGGATGCCTGCCGAAGAGCTGGGGATCACCCGATTGAGTTATCAACAAGCATACGAAAGGGCACAGCAGGAGGGGAAAAGGTTGGGGCTGACAGCGGCGATCGGCGAGTTGTATTACAGCTTTGAATACAACTTCTACGGTGCGGGGTTTGGACAGCATGACACCGAGGCCCACGGTAAATCCTGGTTGTTCTTCCACGGTACTGACGGACGATTACTGGGGCAGGAGATCGCAGGAAAAGGGACGTTGGGAGAGCGGTTTTATCGGTTGCAGTTGCCGATACACGGGGGACGGATCATAGGCTTCACCGGACAAGTGATGATCGCGGTATTGGGTGTTCTGATTGCGGGATTGTCGGGGACTGGCGTCTACATCTGGTGGCGCAAATGGCAGGCTCGTCGGAGCAGCAAGGCACGCAGAGCGGTTTGAAAATCGGATTTTTGTGGGTACTGAAACGACAAAACCCCTGTCTGCGTTAGCAGACAGGGGTTTCGGAATTCAATCTTGACGATGACCTACTCTCACATGGGGAAACCCCACACTACCATCGGCGATGCATCGTTTCACTTCTGAGTTCGGGATGGGATCAGGTGGTTCCAACGCTCTATGGTCGTCAAGAAATTCTGTGACCAGCCCGTTACCGCAGTAACGTTCCGGCAAAAATCGGTGACTTCTACTAAAACAAAACCCCAACTGCTTTCGCAATTGGGGTTTCGGAATTTAATCTTGACGATGACCTACTCTCACATGGGGAAACCCCACACTACCATCGGCGATGCATCGTTTCACTTCTGAGTTCGGGATGGGATCAGGTGGTTCCAACGCTCTATGGTCGTCAAGAAATTCGGGTACTGAGTCGTGACCAGAGGCCTCGCTTCAGCAAATTGGGTATGTGACAGCTATGGTGTTTTGTGAGCATCGAACTTTCGGTTCATTTTCGTCTTCACACACCGCAATCTGGTCTCTCTCGCTTTTCAGCTCGGAGCATGCAAATTGCTTGGGTGTTATATGGTCAAGCCTCACGGGCAATTAGTATTGGTTAGCTCAACGCCTCACAGCGCTTACACACCCAACCTATCAACGTCGTAGTCTTCGACGGCCCTTCAGGGAACTCAAGGTTCCAGTGAGATCTCATCTTGAGGCAAGTTTCCCGCTTAGATGCTTTCAGCGGTTATCTTTCCCGAACATAGCTACCCGGCAATGCCACTGGCGTGACAACCGGAACACCAGAGGTTCGTCCACTCCGGTCCTCTCGTACTAGGAGCAGCCCCTCTCAAATCTCAAACGTCCACGGCAGATAGGGACCGAACTGTCTCACGACGTTCTAAACCCAGCTCGCGTACCACTTTAAATGGCGAACAGCCATACCCTTGGGACCGGCTTCAGCCCCAGGATGTGATGAGCCGACATCGAGGTGCCAAACACCGCCGTCGATATGAACTCTTGGGCGGTATCAGCCTGTTATCCCCGGAGTACCTTTTATCCGTTGAGCGATGGCCCTTCCATACAGAACCACCGGATCACTAAGACCTACTTTCGTACCTGCTCGACGTGTCTGTCTCGCAGTCAAGCGCGCTTTTGCCTTTATACTCTACGACCGATTTCCGACCGGTCTGAGCGCACCTTCGTACTCCTCCGTTACTCTTTAGGAGGAGACCGCCCCAGTCAAACTACCCACCATACACTGTCCTCGATCCGGATAACGGACCTGAGTTAGAACCTCAAAGTTGCCAGGGTGGTATTTCAAGGATGGCTCCACGCGAACTGGCGTCCACGCTTCAAAGCCTCCCACCTATCCTACACAAGCAAATTCAAAGTCCAGTGCAAAGCTATAGTAAAGGTTCACGGGGTCTTTCCGTCTAGCCGCGGATACACTGCATCTTCACAGCGATTTCAATTTCACTGAGTCTCGGGTGGAGACAGCGCCGCCATCGTTACGCCATTCGTGCAGGTCGGAACTTACCCGACAAGGAATTTCGCTACCTTAGGACCGTTATAGTTACGGCCGCCGTTTACCGGGGCTTCGATCAAGAGCTTCGCGTTAGCTAACCCCATCAATTAACCTTCCGGCACCGGGCAGGCGTCACACCCTATACGTCCACTTTCGTGTTTGCAGAGTGCTGTGTTTTTAATAAACAGTCGCAGCGGCCTGGTATCTTCGACCGGCGTGGGCTTACGCAGCAAGTGCTTCACCCTCACCGGCGCACCTTCTCCCGAAGTTACGGTGCCATTTTGCCTAGTTCCTTCACCCGAGTTCTCTCAAGCGCCTTGGTATTCTCTACCCAACCACCTGTGTCGGTTTGGGGTACGGTTCCTGGTTATCTGAAGCTTAGAAGCTTTTCTTGGAAGCATGGCATCAACCACTTCGTCGCCTAAAGGCAACTCGTCATCAGCTCTCGGCCTTGGAATCCCGGATTTACCTAAGATTCCAGCCTACCACCTTAAACTTGGACAACCAACGCCAAGCTGGCCTAGCCTTCTCCGTCCCTCCATCGCAATAACCAGAAGTACAGGAATATTAACCTGTTTTCCATCGACTACGCTTTTCAGCCTCGCCTTAGGGACCGACTAACCCTGCGTCGATTAACGTTGCGCAGGAAACCTTGGTCTTTCGGCGTGGGTGTTTTTCACACCCATTGTCGTTACTCATGTCAGCATTCGCACTTCTGATACCTCCAGCAAGCTTCTCAACTCACCTTCACAGGCTTACAGAACGCTCCTCTACCGCATCACTTACGTGATACCCGTAGCTTCGGTGTATGGTTTGAGCCCCGTTACATCTTCCGCGCAGGCCGACTCGACTAGTGAGCTATTACGCTTTCTTTAAAGGGTGGCTGCTTCTAAGCCAACCTCCTAGCTGTCTAAGCCTTCCCACATCGTTTCCCACTTAACCATAACTTTGGGACCTTAGCTGACGGTCTGGGTTGTTTCCCTTTTCACGACGGACGTTAGCACCCGCCGTGTGTCTCCCATGCTCGGCACTTGTAGGTATTCGGAGTTTGCATCGGTTTGGTAAGTCGGGATGACCCCCTAGCCGAAACAGTGCTCTACCCCCTACAGTGATACATGAGGCGCTACCTAAATAGCTTTCGAGGAGAACCAGCTATCTCCGAGCTTGATTAGCCTTTCACTCCGATCCACAGGTCATCCGCTAACTTTTCAACGGTAGTCGGTTCGGTCCTCCAGTCAGTGTTACCTAACCTTCAACCTGCCCATGGATAGATCGCCCGGTTTCGGGTCTATTCCCAGCGACTAGACGCCCTATTAAGACTCGCTTTCGCTACGCCTCCCCTATTCGGTTAAGCTCGCCACTGAAAATAAGTCGCTGACCCATTATACAAAAGGTACGCAGTCACAGAACAAAGTCTGCTCCCACTGCTTGTACGCATACGGTTTCAGGATCTATTTCACTCCCCTCTCCGGGGTTCTTTTCGCCTTTCCCTCACGGTACTAGTTCACTATCGGTCAGTCAGTAGTATTTAGCCTTGGAGGATGGTCCCCCCATATTCAGACAAAGTTTCTCGTGCTCCGTCCTACTCGATTTCATGACTAAGAGATTTTCGCGTACAGGGCTATCACCCACTATGGCCGCACTTTCCAGAGCGTTCCGCTAATCTCAAAGCCACTTAAGGGCTAGTCCCCGTTCGCTCGCCACTACTAAGGGAATCTCGGTTGATTTCTTTTCCTCAGGGTACTTAGATGTTTCAGTTCCCCTGGTTCGCCTCTTGCACCTATGTATTCAGTACAAGATAACCATCTTATGATGGCTGGGTTCCCCCATTCAGACATCTCCGGATCAAAGTCTGTTTGCCGACTCCCCGAAGCTTTTCGCAGGCTACCACGTCTTTCATCGCCTCTGACTGCCAAGGCATCCACCGTATGCGCTTCTTCACTTGACCATATAACCCCAAGCAATCTGGTTATACTGTGAAGACGACATTCGCCGAAAATTCGAATTTCTCAACTAAGAGAACTCACAAATTTTACCTTAGCCTGATCACCACCAGTGAAAGTGGATCTCAGTCTATCTTTCTATCACATACCCAAATTTTTAAAGAACGAACTAGTCAAAGACTAGAAATCAACATTCACCATCACAACGATGGAATGCTCATTTCTAAGCTCTTACTTCAGAAGCAGTAGTGGTGGAGCCAAGCGGGATCGAACCGCTGACCTCCTGCGTGCAAGGCAGGCGCTCTCCCAGCTGAGCTATGGCCCCGTATTTCTACAGGCGTTTCCCACACAAAATTGGTGGGTCTGGGCAGATTCGAACTGCCGACCTCACCCTTATCAGGGGTGCGCTCTAACCAACTGAGCTACAGACCCAATTTCGGGCTGCTTCTTTCGTCTTCTTCAATGAATCAAGCAATTCGTGTGGGAACTTATGGAGCAGCTGATGTCGTCGATTAAGGAGGTGATCCAGCCGCAGGTTCCCCTACGGCTACCTTGTTACGACTTCACCCCAGTCATGAATCACACCGTGGTAACCGTCC
>NZ_CP087192.1:0-125000 GCF_024749205.1 Pseudomonas sp. B21-021 | reverse complement strand
ACTTCGGCGAACTTGCGGAACTGCCCGTCATTGCCCACCGTGAGAATGAAGTCGCCGTCAGCCGTAGGAAAATCCTGGTACGGCACGATATTCGGATGTGCATTCCCCAGCCGCTTTGGCGCAGTGCCCGTCGTCAGGTAGTTCATCGCCTGATTGGCCAGGCATGCTACCTGCACATCCAGCAACGCCATATCGATATGCTGCCCGCCGCCATCGTGATCACGATGAGCCAGTGCTGCCAGAATCGCCACGGTCGAATACAGCCCCGTCAGGATATCCGTGAGCGCCACCCCCACCTTAACCGGTCCGGCACCTTCATCACCCTCAGGTCGCCCGGTCAGACTCATCAGCCCGCCGAGACCCTGGATCATGAAGTCATAACCCGCACGCTTGGCATACGGTCCGGTTTGACCGAAACCGGTGATCGAGCAATAGATCAGATCCGGATTGATCGCCTTCAGCGACTCGTAATCCAGGCCATAGGCCGCCAGACCACCCACCTTGAAGTTCTCGATCAGGATATCGGACTTGGCTGCAAGCTCGCGAACCAGCTTCTGACCTTCGGGACGCGTGAAGTCGATCGTCACCGATTGCTTGTTGCGGTTGGCCGACAGGTAATAAGCCGCCTCGCTGGTGTTCTCGCCGTAAGCGTCCTTCAGGAAGGGCGGCCCCCAGGCGCGAGTGTCGTCACCATTGCCCGGGCGCTCGACCTTGATCACTTCCGCCCCGAGATCGGCCAGGATCTGACCAGCCCATGGGCCGGCCAGCACTCGCGATAAATCCAGTACCCGCAGATGCGACAGCGCGCCCATGGTCGCTCTCCTATTAATAGAACGCCTGCAGGCCGGTCTGCGCACGACCGAGGATCAGCGCGTGAACGTCGTGAGTACCTTCATAGGTATTCACCACTTCCAGGTTGACCAGGTGACGGGCCACACCGAATTCATCGGAGATCCCGTTGCCGCCCAACATGTCACGCGCCATGCGGGCGATCTCGAGAGACTTGCCGCAAGAGTTACGCTTCATGATCGAAGTGATTTCAACCGCAGCGGTACCCTCATCTTTCATACGGCCCAGACGCAGGCAGCCTTGCAGCGCCAGAGTGATCTCGGTCTGCATGTCCGCCAGCTTCTTCTGGATCAACTGAGTGGCAGCCAACGGACGACCGAACTGCTGACGATCCAGGGTGTACTGGCGAGCGGTGTGCCAGCAGAACTCAGCCGCGCCCAGCGCACCCCAGGAGATGCCATAACGTGCAGAGTTGAGGCAGGTGAACGGACCTTTCAAACCACGCACGTCCGGGAAAATGTTCTCTTCCGGCACAAACACGTTGTCCATGACGATTTCGCCGGTGATCGAAGCCCGCAGACCGACCTTGCCGTGAATCGCTGGAGCGCTCAGGCCTTTCCAACCCTTCTCCAGAACGAAGCCACGGATGTCGCCCGCATCGTCCTTGGCCCAGACCACGAACACGTCGGCGATCGGGCTGTTGGTGATCCACATCTTGGCGCCGGTCAGGTTGTAGCCGCCGTCGACTTTGCGTGCACGCGTAATCATCGCGCCCGGGTCTGAACCGTGGTTCGGCTCGGTCAGACCGAAGCAGCCGATCCACTCGCCGGAAGCCAGTTTCGGCAGGTACTTCTGTTTCTGTGCTTCGGTACCGAATTCGTTGATCGGCACCATCACCAGCGAAGACTGCACGCTCATCATCGAACGGTAGCCAGAGTCGACACGCTCGACTTCACGAGCGATCAGGCCATAGCTGACATAGTTGAGGCCGCTGCCACCGTACTGCTCGGGAATGGTCGCGCCCAACAGGCCGACCTCACCCATTTCACGGAAGATCGCCGGATCGGTCTTCTCATGGCGGAAGGCTTCCAGAACGCGTGGCGCGAGGCTCTGCTGGGCGAATTGCTCGGCAGTGTCGCGGATCATGCGTTCTTCTTCAGTCAGCTGTTGATCCAGCAGCAGTGGATCGATCCAGTTGAAGCTAGCTTTACCGCCCATGAGTGAGTCCTCGCAAATCGGGTGAATTAACGTGGCATTGATCCTAGGCCCGCTTTGCCATCCCGGCAAACGAGGATTTCGCATCCTGTTGTGCTAATTTCTCACTCCGAAACGTCGCGAAATGCCGATTAAGCGATGTATTAGTGAGGTTGACGTACATGCGCCGCAAGATACCCAGCACCACCGCCCTGATCAGCTTCGAAGCCGCCGCCCGTCACGAGAGCTTTACCAAGGCCGCCGAAGAACTTTCCCTCACCCAGGGCGCCATTTGCCGACAGATCGCCAGCCTTGAGGACTTCCTCAGCGTCGAACTGTTCCGACGCTCGCGTCGCGGAGTGAAGCTGACCGAAGCGGGTCTTTCCTACAGCCGTCGAGTAGCGACCCAGCTCGATGCCGTTGAGCGTGACACCCTGTCGGTAATGGGCCAGCAAGGTACTAACGTGATCGAACTCGCCGTGGTGCCCACCTTCGGCACGCAATGGCTGTTGCCAAGACTGAAGGACTTCCAGCTCAAGCACCCGGAAGTGACGGTCAACCTGACCAACCGCACCCGCCCGTTCCTGTTTGCCGACACTGACTTCGATGCCGCCATCTACTTTGGCGATGCCGACTGGTCCGGTACCGAATCCCACAGGCTGATGGGCGAGAATCCGATGCCGGTATGCAGTCCCGCCCTGCTCGGCAACAAGTCGCATCTGACACCCGATGAAATCGCCGAACTGCCCCTGCTCCAGCAAACTACACGCCCCTACGCCTGGCGGCAGTGGTTCAACTCGCAGCACCTGAACATCCCCCGTGACATGACAGGTCCGCGCTACGAGCTATTCTCCATGCTGGCCCAGGCGGCCATGCATGACATGGGCATCGCGCTGATCCCACCGTTCCTGATTCAGCGCGAACTGACCGAGAAGCGCCTGGTGATTGCCAACCCGAACGCGCTCTCCAGCATCAAGGCGTATTACCTGATGATTCCGGAACGAAAGGTCGAATCGGCGTCACTCAAGGCTTTTCGTGACTGGCTGGTGAACCAGGCACACAGCTACAACCTAGAAGGATAAAGGCCTCCAGCGATTACTAACCCCGTAGTCAGGAAAACCAAAGCCCTACAGATATAACTATTTGTCGCAAATAGACAGACTGTATCCGAAAGTCGTACAGACGTCCCACAAGCGCCTGCCGACGTGGCTTTGCGCCCTCATTCGCGACTCATTGCGACCTATTCACGTCACCGATGAGAAAATTCTTAAAATTCATCCAGACTCCTTGAAAGGCACGGCCTGCAAGGGATTCAACTGGCCATCTGCGACATTCGGTCACGGGATGACTTGTAGTTAATTTTCCGTCACCCGTCATAATCCCTTGAAGGGCATAAACTTCGCCTGCAAAATGCCGCGCCCCGCCCTGATTTGGCGGGATCGTGCTGATCGGCCGCCCCAGTCGCACCATCCGTAGTGCATGGGTTTACTCAATAAGATCACGCAGGAGATTTGACGTGCACATTGGTGTTCCTCTCGAAACCCAGACCGGTGAAACACGGGTTGCTGCAACCCCGGAAACCATTAAAAAGCTGATCAGCCAAGGTCATAAGGTCACTGTGCAAACCGGCGCCGGCATTAAAGCCAGCGTTGTCGACAGTGCCTATGAAGCGGCAGGCGCAACCATTGGCAGTGCCAATGACGCGTTTGGCGCCGAGCTGATTCTCAAAGTGGTCGCGCCAAGCGATGCCGAACTGACGCTGATCAAGCGCGGAACGGTGCTGGTGGGCATGCTCAACCCGTTCAACAACGACACCATCGCGAAGATGGCCGAGTGCGGGATTACCGCGTTCGCCCTGGAAGCGGCGCCACGTACCTCCCGGGCCCAGAGCCTCGACGTGCTGTCGTCCCAGGCGAACATTGCCGGCTATAAGGCGGTGCTGCTGGCCGCTCACTACTATCCGCGCTTCATGCCGATGCTGATGACCGCTGCGGGCACCGTGAAAGCGGCGCGCGTGCTGATTCTGGGTGCCGGTGTGGCCGGGTTGCAGGCAATTGCCACGGCGAAACGTCTGGGTGCCGTCATCGAAGCGTCCGACGTACGTCCGGCCGTGAAGGAACAGATTGAGTCCCTCGGCGCCAAGTTCGTCGACGTGCCTTACGAGACCGATGAAGAACGCGAATGCGCGGTCGGCGTCGGTGGTTACGCACGCCCGATGCCGGCGAGCTGGATGCAGCGTCAGGCCCAGGCCGTGCACGAGCGCGCCAAGCAGGCTGACATAGTCATCACCACCGCACTGATCCCGGGCCGCAAGGCGCCGACGCTGCTGAGCGCGGACACCGTGGCGCAGATGAAACCCGGCTCGGTAGTCATCGACCTCGCTGCCGCCCAGGGTGGCAACTGCCCGCTGACCGTCGCCGATCAGGTCGTGATCGAGAACGGCGTGACCATCGTCGGCCCGACCAACCTCGCCGGTGAAGTCGCCGCAGACGCCTCGGCGCTGTACGCACGCAACCTGCTGGACTTCCTGAAGCTGGTCTTCACCAAAGAAGGCCAGTTCGAAGTGAACCTCGAAGACGACATCGTCGCCGCGTGCCTGATGTGCCGCGACGGCCAAGTCATCCGCAAAAACGCCTAAGCAGGGATTCAGACGATGGAAGAGCTTATCTCCCCCGGTATCTACAACCTGATCATCTTCGTGCTGGCGATTTATGTCGGTTACCACGTGGTCTGGAACGTTACACCCGCGCTGCACACGCCTTTGATGGCAGTGACCAACGCCATTTCGGCGATCGTGATCGTAGGCGCCATGCTCGCTGCTGCATTGACCGTCACTCCGCTGGGCAAGACCATGGGCACCCTCGCGGTGGCACTGGCCGCGGTCAACGTGTTCGGTGGCTTCCTGGTCACCCGCCGCATGCTTGAGATGTTCAAGAAGAAAGCCCCGAAAGCAAAAGAAGAGGCGCCTAAGTAATGAGCATGAACCTCGTCACGACGCTCTACCTGATCGCGTCGATCTGCTTCATCCAGGCCCTCAAGGGTCTGTCGCACCCGACCACGTCGCGCCGCGGCAACCTGTTCGGCATGCTCGGCATGGCGCTGGCAATTCTCACCACCGTCGGCCTCATCTATAAGCTGGGCGCTGAGCTGGCGACTGCTGGCATCGGTTACGTGATCGTCGGCCTGCTGATCGGCGGCACCGCCGGTTCGATAATGGCCAAACGCGTTGAAATGACCAAGATGCCTGAACTGGTTGCGTTCATGCACAGCATGATCGGTCTGGCAGCGGTGTTCATCGCCATTGCTGCCGTGGTCGAGCCGCAGTCGCTGGGCATCGTCAAGCAACTGGGTGACTCGATCCCGGCGGGTAACCGTCTGGAGCTGTTCCTCGGCGCAGCCATCGGTGCAATCACCTTCTCCGGTTCGGTGATCGCCTTCGGCAAGTTGTCGGGCAAATACAAGTTCCGTCTGTTCCAGGGCGCACCGGTACAGTTCAGCGGTCAGCACAAGCTGAACGCGGTACTGGGTCTGGCGACTCTGATCCTCGGCATCACCTTCATGCTGACCGGCAACCTCGCCGCGTTCGCACTGATGCTGGCCCTGGCGTTCGTCATGGGCGTGCTGATCATCATCCCGATCGGCGGCGCCGACATGCCGGTGGTGGTGTCGATGCTCAACAGCTATTCCGGCTGGGCAGCAGCGGGTATCGGCTTCTCGCTGAACAACTCGATGCTGATCATTGCAGGTTCGCTGGTGGGTTCGAGCGGTGCGATCCTCTCGTACATCATGTGCAAGGCGATGAACCGTTCCTTCTTTAATGTACTGCTCGGCGGTTTCGGCAATACAGCAGACGCCGGTCCTGCCGGTGAGAAGGAAGCCCGCCCGGTGAAATCCGGCTCGGCTGACGATGCGACTTTCCTGCTGACCAACGCTGACACCGTGATCATCGTTCCGGGTTACGGCCTAGCGGTAGCCCGCGCACAGCACGCCCTGAAAGAGCTGACCGAGAAGCTGACCCACCATGGCGTGACCGTGAAGTACGCGATCCACCCGGTGGCCGGTCGGATGCCTGGGCACATGAACGTACTGCTGGCCGAGGCCGAAGTGCCGTACGACCAGGTGTTCGAGATGGAAGACATCAACTCCGAGTTCGGTCAGGCCGACGTGGTGCTGGTGCTCGGCGCCAACGACGTGGTCAACCCGGCCGCCAAGAACGATCCGAAATCGCCGATCGCTGGCATGCCGATCCTCGAAGCGTTCAAGGCCAAGACCATCATCGTCAACAAGCGCTCGATGGCCAGCGGCTATGCCGGTCTGGACAACGAACTGTTCTACCTGGACAAGACCATGATGGTGTTCGGCGACGCAAAAAAAGTCATCGAAGACATGGTCAAAGCAGTCGAGTAACCCTCGCCGGCAACACCGAACGCCCCGACTTGTCGGGGCGTTTTTGTTTACGCAAAACGTCGGACAATTTGCCGCGTTGTTGCAGATCCAGTAACGGTGTTTTACTTGAAACCCGCTAAATAGACGCCTCGTTTGCGACCTTGGTAGCGGGACAGGCGCTCGCGAAATTCACTAGACTGCGCATCCTGCTACTCGCTGCCCGAGAAAATAATCCATGTACCGTGACCGTATTCGCCTGCCTTCGTTGTTGGATAAAGTGATGAGCGCCGCCGACGCCGCTGCGCTGATTGAGGACGGCATGACCGTCGGCATGAGCGGCTTCACCCGCGCCGGCGAAGCCAAGGCCGTGCCCCATGCGCTGGCCGAGCGAGCCAAGGTCACGCCGCTGAAGATCAGCCTGATGACCGGCGCCAGCCTGGGCAATGACCTCGACAAGCAACTGACCGAAGCCGGCGTGCTGTCGCGGCGTATGCCGTTCCAGGTCGACAGCACCCTGCGCAAGGCGATCAACGCCGGCGAAGTGATGTTCATCGACCAGCACCTCTCGGAAACCGTCGAGCAACTGCGCAACCAGCAGCTGAAGCTGCCGGACATTGCCGTGATCGAAGCCGTGGCCATCACCGAACAGGGCCACATCGTGCCGACCACTTCGGTGGGTAACTCGGCGAGCTTCGCGATCTTCGCCAAACACGTGATCGTCGAGATCAATCTGGCACACAACGCCAACCTCGAAGGTCTGCACGACATCTATATCCCGACCTATCGCCCGACCCGCACGCCGATTCCGCTGGTAAAGGTCGACGACCGCATCGGCAGCACCGCGATCCCGATCCCGCCGGAGAAGATTGTCGCCATCGTCATCACCCAGCAGTCGGACTCGCCGTCCACCGTGTCGTCGCCGGATGTCGATACCAAAGCCATCGCCGATCACCTGATTACCTTCCTCAAGCAGGAAGTCGATGCCGGGCGCATGACCAACAAGCTCGGCCCGTTGCAGGCCGGGATCGGCAACATTGCCAACGCGGTGATGTGCGGGCTGATCGATTCGCCGTTCGAAGACCTGACCATGTACTCCGAAGTGCTGCAGGACTCGACCTTTGACCTGATCGACGCCGGCAAGCTGAGCTTCGCCTCGGGCAGCTCGATCACCCTGTCGGAGCGGCGCAACAGCGACGTGTTCGGCAACCTGGAGAAGTACAAGGACAAGCTGGTACTGCGTCCCCAGGAAATCTCCAACCACCCGGAAGTGGTGCGGCGCCTGGGCATCATCGGCATCAACACGGCCCTGGAGTTCGACATCTATGGCAACGTCAACTCCACCCACGTCTGCGGCACGCGGATGATGAACGGCATCGGCGGCTCGGGCGACTTCGCGCGCAACGCACACCTGGCGGTGTTCGTGACCAAGTCGATCGCCAAGGGCGGTGCGATTTCCAGCGTGGTGCCAATGGTCAGCCACGTCGACCATACCGAGCATGACGTCGACATCCTGGTGACCGAGGTGGGCCTGGCCGACCTGCGCGGCCTGGCGCCACGCGAGCGCGCCCGGGTCATCATCGATAACTGTGTGCACCCGGATTTCCGCCAGGCGCTGAACGACTACTTCGACAAAGCCTGCGCCATTGGCGGCCACACCCCGCATATCCTGCGTGACGCCCTGAGCTGGCACATCAATCTGGAAGAAACCGGACGCATGCTGGCGGTGTAATCCGCACAGATTTCCCGTTGGTGCAAACACAGTTTCGCCAGCGGGATTCTGAAAACCTCTGCAACCGTCAAAAACTGTACTGCTGTACCGGTCTTTTCCTACGGCTTTTGCCTACTCGAACCATCGAATTGGGTAAAAATGCACCAAATAAGCGCAGACAGGTACAGTTTGCGCAATTTTGACCCGTACACCCCCTATAAACAGTTAACTGGTCACTCACAATACAGGTGAACTGTATCTAGAGAGTCTGGCCAAACGAGAGGATCATGGGCACCAGTTAAACCACTACCTAATCCCGCCACAAGCGGAAGGATGTCAACCATGGAACGTACACTCAGTTCCGAACTGTTCTTCGAAGACAAAGCTGTAAACACCCAGGCTTCCCTGCCTCTGCGCGTTATCGCCAACCTGATGCTTTGGCAGCGCCGCATCTCCAGCCGCCATCAACTGGCTCGTCTGGATTCGCGTCTGCTGGCTGACGCCGGGATTAGCGAAGCACAACGCTACGAAGAGCTGAGCAAGCCGTTCTGGCGCTAAGCAGCGTCGCTGGCTCTGGTCGCTAGACCCACCGCCAGCAACCCGAATTGAACACACAAGACCCGTCGCGGGAAACCGCGACGGGTCTTGTCGTTTCAGGGCAGAAAACCTGAATACCCAGCCTGAAACACCAGACAGGTACAGTTTCTTTAAATTGATTAATGACAAGTACAGTTGCGCAAAATGTGTTCAGGCCAGCATCCTGACCACTGTGCGAACTCGCAACGGAGGCCTAAGATCCATGCAGAACGTGGCGAATGCTGTGCGACTGGCGTCTGACCTTCAGACACCGAGCCACCTCTCAATACGGTTTATCCACAGGAGTTCTCCCATGTCCCGTCTTCGTCTGCTCAGCGCCGCCGCTCTGCTGGCCGTAGCTGCCAACGCCAGCGCCACCAGCTTCATCGTGACCACCGACGCCGTTGTTGGCGCGCTCAAGTCCTCTTCCGATGCCACCTCCGACGTCACCTCGTCCTTCCGTGACGACAAGATCGTGCTCGCTGCCCGTGACGACGCTGCCAGCTTCGTGGCCAGCGAAGGCGAAATCCGTGGCGTGAAACTGGAGAGCGCACTGGATCACATCCGTCATCAGGCTCCACAACTGAACGCGACCGACGCACAGCTGGCCCAGGCCATTCTGACGATCTAAGCGACAGAGGCATCGCGGGGCATGCCGGTCGTGTCCCGATGTTTCGGCGCTGGCTCTAGTCCGGGCATTGCGCTAGCCTTGGGACTCGCCAACAGCTGCCGAGTCCCATGCGTTTTCTTTCAAATCTGCTTATCCCCTCTGTACTGATCACCGCCTGCTGGGTTCCTCTGGCAGACGCCTTCGATGTATCCACGCAGAACACCGTGGTCAGCGTCTGGGCCACCGGCATGGTGTCTTCCGCGCCGTTCGACCGTAAACTGATCATCGCCGCGCACGACGATGCCGCAGCGTTCGTTGCCAGTGACGGCCAGATGCGCGGCGCACAGCTCGAATCCGCCCTGCATTACCTGCGCAAGAGCCGGCCAAAACTTCATGTCAGCGACCTTGAACTGGCACAGGCAATTCTCGTCCAATAGTCATCCCTGTCTTTTCGGAGTCGTTCCATGCGTAGCCCGCTGATTGCTGCCGCCCTTGGCCTGCTGTTGTTGGCCGATATGGCCCAGGCACACACCCTGGTAGCCACCAGTAACATCATCGTCCGCGCTTCCCAGCGCACCATCGATTTCACTTCCGACACCACCACGTCGATTCGCGATTCGAAAATCATCCGCGAAGCCCACGACGACGCTGCCAGTTTCGTGGCCAGCGACGGTGATATCCGTGGTGCAAACCTGGAAGCCGCCTTCAACACCTTGCGCACCCGCGTGCCGGAAGCTCGCGACGCCAGTGATCAGGTACTCGCCGAAGCCATCCTCGCACTGTGAAGTCACTCGGCGCCTGGCTGCTGGCCGGGGCGCTGTTGCTGCTTGGCAACAGCGCCCACGCCGGCCTGCAATTGCGGCTCAAGACCGACGGTCTGAGCCCCGCCCAACAACAGGCCAGCCAGGCACTGCTCGATGAAGCCATGCAGGCGTTGCCGCCGAGCTTCATCGAACGCCTGGACCGGCGCATCGATGTCGGCTGGACCGACGACATGCCCGGCAACGCCTACGGCCAAGCGACACTCGTCTCCGAGCTGGATCTGAACCGCAAACTGCTCGCCAGCCTCACCGACGGCAGTGCGGCGAAACAAAAAACCAATCGCCCCCACGGCACCGTTCGCCGGGAACTGCTGGCCACGGTGCTGCACGAAATCACCCATATTTACGATCGCGCGCGCTTGTGGCCGGCGGCCGAACGCACGCTGATCCAGCGCTGTACCCGACGCAACAACAGCGCCGGGCTGATCGGCATTCCCGATGAATGCCGCGGCCAGAACGGTCGGCGCTTCACCCTCAGCGATGATCCACGCCTGCTCGACCTCGCCGGCTGGCAGCAATACGTCGGCCGTCGTGGCGAACGTGAACAGCACAACCGGCAGATCGCCCGCAGTCCCGACCTCTACGAAATCTCCAGTCCGAAGGAGTTTGTCGCGGTCAACATGGAGTATTTCCTCCTCGATCCGAGTTACGCCTGCCGTCGCCCGGCGCTGTATCGCTATTACCAGGAACACTTCGGCTGGGCACCGCCCGCGAAAGATGAGTGCGCCAAAACCTTCGCCTTCCTCAATGCCGGCAACGACTTTGCCAAACAGCCCCTGGGCCAGGTCGATCCGGAGCGCGTGTACGCGGTGGATTACCTGTTAGCCGAAGCCAACCAGAACTGGGTCAGCCGTTGGGGCCACAGTATGTTGCGTCTGGTGATCTGTGCACCGGGCCGGCCACGCGGTCCGGACTGCCGACTGGATCTTGATCAGCATCTGGTGCTGTCGTACCGCGCCTTCGTCGGTGACGTACAGCTGTCGAGCTGGGACGGACTGGTCGGCAAGTACCCGTCACGACTGTTCGTGTTGCCGCTGGCGCAGGTGATCGACGAATACACCAAAACCGAACTGCGCAGCCTGGCGTCGGTGCCGCTGAATCTCTCGCGCAGCGAAATCGAGGGCGTGGTCGAACACGCCGCCGAAATGCACTGGAGCTACGACGGCAATTACTTCTTCCTCTCCAACAACTGTGCGGTGGAAGGACTGAAGCTGTTGCGCAGCGGCAGCAACAACGCCCGGCTCACCGGCCTGGACAGCATCATGCCCAATGGCTTGCTGGAAGTGCTGAAGGGGCGAGGCCTGGCCGACACCAGCGTGCTCGATGATCCGAAAGAGGCGTTGCGCCTGGGTTATCGCTTCGACTCGTTCCGTGATCGTTATCAAGCGATGTTCGATGTGTTGAAGAAGCAATTGCCGATCAAGCAGACAACCGTGGAAGAATGGCTTTCGCTGTCTGCCGAAGAGCGTCGCCCGTGGTTCGAACGGGCCGACCTGCGCACCAGCGCCGCGCTGTTGTTGCTGGAGCAAGCCAGTTTCCGCCGCCAACTGTTGCTCGCTCAGGATGAGGTCAAGCAACGCTACCTCGGCGCCCGGGAGCTGGAGAACGGTGGCATGGACAAGGCCAACGCGACCTTGCAACAGATCCTCGCCAACAGCGGCTTCCTCAGCCGGCCGGCAGAGTTGCTCGACTCCCGAGGTTACGGCCTGCCGCAACCAAGCGAGTTCAGCAGGCTTGAAGCCGAAAGCAGTCAGCGCCAGAAACAGTTGCTGGCACTCACCGGCGATCTGGATAAAGAAGTGCGCGCGCTGCTGGAGCCAAGGCGAGCAGCCGAGATTGCGGCCAGCGAGGCCAACGTGAAGCAGATCGGCGAGCATCTGCGCAAACTGCACAAAGCCTCGGGCGGACTGGAGCTGCCCTGAAAAACAACGACCCTGAAAACAAAAGACCGCAGCCTGTGAAGATTGCGGTCTTTTTTATTGCCTGACGATCAGTACAGAACGCCATCCAGCACTTCGTAAACGACCCCGCTACCCACCGCGATCAGCACGATGTCACCACCGGCACGACGCCATTCATAACCCGGGTAATACGGCAGACGACTCAACGCCCGGTTATCCAGCCGCTCGCCGTAATAGCCGTGGGGCAGCGGCCGGCCACGTACCAGATGGATGCCTGGAGGTGGCGGTGCACCGCGAACGAAGTAGCCATGATTGTCGCGGATCACCTGACGCACCGGGCCGAAATCCCGAGGCGGCGGGCCGCCGCGATGGTTGCTTTGCCAATCATGGTGATCGCCACCGCGATTGTCGTAGTGGCCCTGTTGCGGGCCGCCGTGGTCGTGATCGTCGCGCGGATCGGCGCTGGCCAGCAGCGGCGTCGCGCTGATCATCAGCACGCCCAGACTGGCAATCAGACGTTTCGGCATTTTCATCGGGTCTTTCCTCACTGCACTGACAGCAAAAAGGGATTCAGAACGTGGTTCTGAATCCCTCGGTCTTGCTCAATTAGTCTGTGCCGCGAGGCCCTAATTCCTCTGTATCAGGAACTTTACCTTCAGCTGACGCGAGCCTTACGCACGCCTTCGGACAGCGCCGAGCACAGGCTCAGCACGCCGTCGATGGCCTGGTCCGGCGTGGTCGCATTGGCGATGTGATCGATCAGCGCCGAACCCACCACCACACCGTCGGCCAGACGCGCGATGGACGCCGCCTGCTCCGGCGTGCGGATACCAAAACCGATGCTGATCGGCAGGTCGGTATGCCGACGCAGACGCGCCACCGCTTCTTCGACGTGTTCCAGCGTCGCCGCACCGGCACCGGTCACACCGGCAACCGACACGTAGTAAACGAAGCCGGAGCTGCCGTTCAACACTTTTGGCAGACGCGCATCATCGGTGGTCGGGGTGGTCAGGCGGATGAAGTCGATGCCCGCTGCCTGGGCCGGGTCGCACAGCTCCGAGTTGTGCTCCGGTGGCATGTCGACCACGATCAGGCCATCAACGCCGGCCTCTTTGGCTTCGGCGATGAAGCGCTCGACGCCGAACTTGTGGATCGGGTTGAAGTAACCCATCAGCACCAGCGGCGTGTCGCTGTTGTCCTTGCGGAACTCGCGGACCATTTGCAGGGTTTTGATCAGGTTCTGCTTGGCGCCAAGGGCACGGATGTTCGCCAGCTGAATCGCCGGGCCGTCGGCCATCGGGTCGGTGAACGGCATGCCCAGTTCGATCACGTCGGCACCGGCTTTCGGCAGGCCTTTGAGGATTGCCAGCGAGGTGTCGTAGTCCGGATCACCGGCGGTAACGAAGGTCACCAGGGCGGCGCGATTCTGTTCTTTGAGTTCGGCAAAGCGGGTTTGCAGGCGGCTCATCAGTGTTTCTCCTGCTTCGATTGCTCTTGTTGAGAGTGTTCCATGTGGTGCATGACGGTCTGCATGTCTTTGTCGCCGCGACCGGAAAGGTTGACCACCATCAGGTGATCCTTCGGCAGTTTCGGTGCACGTTTGAATACTTCGGCCAAGGCATGGGCGCTTTCCAGTGCCGGGATGATCCCTTCCAGACGGCAGCACTGGTGGAACGCAGCGAGGGCTTCGTCGTCGGTCACCGAGGTGTACTGGACGCGACCAATGTCATGCAACCACGCGTGCTCGGGGCCGATGCCCGGATAGTCGAGGCCGGCGGAAATCGAGTGGGCGTCGATGATCTGGCCATCGTCGTCCTGCAGCAGGAAGGTACGGTTGCCGTGCAGCACACCCGGTACGCCGCCGTTGAGGCTGGCCGCGTGTTTGCCGGTCTCGATACCGTAACCGGCGGCTTCGACGCCGATGATTTCCACGCTCTTGTCGTCGAGGAACGGGTGGAACAGGCCCATGGCGTTGGAGCCGCCGCCGATGCACGCCACCAGGCTGTCCGGCAGGCGACCTTCCTGAGCTTGCAACTGATCGCGGGTTTCCTTGCCGATTACGGCCTGGAAGTCGCGAACCATGGCTGGATAGGGGTGCGGACCGGCCACGGTGCCGATCAGGTAGAAGGTGCTGTCGACGTTGGTCACCCAGTCACGCAGCGCTTCGTTCATCGCGTCTTTCAGGGTGCCGGTGCCGGCGACCACCGGGATCACTTCGGCGCCCAGCAGCTTCATGCGGAACACGTTGGCCTGCTGACGTTCGATGTCGGTGGTGCCCATGTAGATCACGCAGTCCAGACCGAAACGCGCGGCCACGGTAGCGGTAGCCACGCCGTGCATGCCGGCGCCGGTCTCGGCGATGATGCGTTTCTTGCCCATGCGCCGCGCCAGCAGGATCTGGCCGATGCAGTTGTTGATCTTGTGCGCGCCGGTGTGGTTCAGCTCTTCGCGCTTGAGGTAGATCTTGGCACCACCGCAGAACTCGGTCAGGCGCTCGGCGAAATACAGCGGGCTCGGACGTCCGACGTAGTCGCGCTGGAAGTAGGCCAATTCCTCTTTGAACGCCGGATCTTCCTTGGCCGCTTCGTATTCACGAGCCAGGTCGAGGATCAACGGCATCAGGGTTTCGGCAACGTAACGGCCTCCGAACGAGCCAAACAGGCCGTTGGCGTCAGGGCCGTTACGCAGATCGGAGGTGTTCGAAGTCTGGGTCATGGTTCGCTCCAGCGGATTTCACGAGAAGACAATGGCGTTCACTCTACCCCTGACCTTCCAGACTGAAAACCGATAAGATCGCCACAACCTGTCAGGAAAACTCACAGATATCATGAGCCATGACCTCCCCCCGCTGAACGCCCTGCGCGCCTTCGAAGCCACCGCCCGCCTGAACAGTGTCAGCCAGGCTGCGGAGCAACTGCACGTCACCCACGGCGCGGTCAGCCGCCAGCTCAAGGTGCTGGAAGAGCACCTCGGCGTCAGTCTTTTCGTCAAGGACGGTCGTGGCCTGAAACTCACAGATGCCGGCATCCGTCTGCGCGATGCCAGCGGCGAGGCGTTCGACCGCTTGCGCAGCGTTTGCGCCGAACTGACCCAAAGCACCGCCGATGCGCCGTTCGTACTCGGTTGCTCAGGTAGCTTGCTGGCGCGCTGGTTCATTCCGCGATTGGGGCGCTTGAACGCCGATCTTCCGGATTTGCGTCTGCACTTGTCCGCCGGTGAAGGCGATCTCGACCCGCGTCGCCCGGGGCTGGATGCATTGCTGCTGTTCGCCGAACCGCCATGGCCGGCAGACATGCAAGTTTACGAGCTGGCCAGCGAGCGCATCGGCCCGGTCATGAGCCCGCTGTTCAGCGGCTACCAGCGCCTGCAATCGGCACCGCCAATCGCCCTGCTCGACGAACCCTTGCTGCACACGACTTCACGCCCGCAAGCCTGGCCGAGCTGGGCGCAACAAAGCGGCCTCGACGCCAAGGCGTTGAAGCTGGGGCAGGGTTTCGAGCATTTGTATTACTTGCTGGAAGCGGCCGTCGCCGGGTTGGGCGTGGCGATCGCGCCGGAACCGCTGGTGACCGAAGACTTGAAGGCCGGACGCCTGGTCGCGCCGTGGGGTTTCAGCGAAACCCCGGCGCAACTGGCGTTGTGGCTACCCAAGCGCGCCGCGGACGGGCGCGCCCGGCAATTGGCGCAGTGGCTCAGGAACGAGCTGCGCCAGGCGGATCACTCGCCGCGCTTGAACAGCAAGTAAGCGGCCAGCAGACCCAGCGCACCGACCGCCACACCGGCGGTCGTCCACGGATGTTCCTGCGCGTAATCGCGGGTGGCGATTCCGGTCTCGCGGGTTTTGACTTTGACTTCTTCGTAGGCATCGCTGAGCAGGCTGCGCGAGTGTTTCAGCGCGCTTTCAGCGTTGTTCTTGAGCGCCTTGAGGGTCTTGCGCGACTCGTCCGAAGCGTCGTCCTTCAGGCTTTCCAACGACTTGAGCAGACTCTCGATCTCCGCTTCCATGCTTTGCAACGAGGCTTTGCGTAACGAGGTGTTGGCCATGGTGGCTCTCCTGCATTGGTGATGAGTGGCGTGTGTTGGTTGGGACTTCAGCGTTTCTGGAAAGTGCAGAAAATCTGAACTTCCTCTCGCCCGGATCGCCGAAATCAACACGGCAAATCGCTGCTAGGCTCAATTGCACACTTCAAGGAGAACACCATGAGTGACCATCACACCTACAAGAAAGTCGAGCTGGTCGGTTCGTCCACCAGCAGCATCGAAGACGCCATCAACAATGCGTTGGCCGAGGCCAACAAGAGCATCAAGCATCTGGAATGGTTTGAAGTGACCGAAACCCGCGGCCACATCAAGGATGGCAAGGCGGCGCACTTTCAAGTGACCCTGAAAGTCGGGTTCCGGATAGCCAGCAGCTGAGTTTGGTCTACGCTTCTGAACTTGCGCGCTGGCCGAGTGCCATAGGAATGGCAATGCGCTACGAGGTGAGTGCATCGAGCGAACGGCTCGATGCCTGCCTTTTTTAATCCGACCAGGGAGTGCGACCGATGAAGAAGTTCATGTTGGCGGTAGGTTTGTTGAGCCTTGCGGGTGGTGCGTTTGCTGCCGGCAAGCCTTGTGAAGAACTGAAGGCTGAAATCGCGGCCAAGCTGGATGCCAAGGGCGTTTCCGGGTATTCGCTGGAGATTGTCGACAAGGGTGCGGCCAGTGGCGGCAAAGTCGTCGGCACCTGCGAAGGCGGCGCCAAAGAGATCGTCTACACCCGCGGCTGATCACGCCGGAAAAACAAAAGCCGACGCAATGCGTCGGCTTTTTTGTTCGCGGCGATCGGGCTCAGCCCTTCATGACCTGCGCCAGCAGCTCGTAGGAATGCAGGCGATCGGCGTGTTCGTACAGGTCGCACGTGAAGATCAGTTCGTCAGCCTGGGTCTGTTCGATCAGCACTTCGAGTTTCGCGCGAATTTTCTGCGGACTGCCGACCATCGCCAGACCGAGGAAATCCCCCACCGCCTCACGCTCGTGGGGCAACCACAGGCCGTCCATGGTTTTCACCGGTGGACGCTGCACCAGACTTTGCCCACGCATCAGCGCGAGGATTCGCTGGTACACCGAGGTCGCCAGGTAATCGGCCTGCTCATCGGTGTCAGCGGCCACCAGCGGCACGCCGAGCATTACGTACGGTTTATCAAGCACCGCCGATGGCTTGAAGTGATTGCGGTAGACGCGGATCGCCTCATGCATGAAGCGCGGTGCGAAATGCGAGGCAAAGGCGTAGGGCAAACCGCGCTCACCGGCCAGTTGCGCACTGAACAGACTGGAACCGAGCAACCAGATCGGCACATTGGTACCGGTGCCCGGCATCGCGATCACGCGCTGATCCGGGGTGCGCGGGCCGAGGAAACGCACCAGCTCAGCCACGTCTTCCGGGAAGTCATCGGCACTGCCGGAGCGCTCACGGCGCAGGGCGCGGGCGGTCATCTGATCGGAACCCGGCGCACGACCCAGACCGAGGTCGATCCGCCCCGGATACAGGCTTTCAAGGGTGCCGAACTGCTCGGCAATCACCAGCGGCGCGTGGTTGGGCAGCATCACGCCACCGGAGCCGACCCGGATGGTCGACGTGCCGCCGGCCAGATAGCCCAGCAACACCGAGGTGGCAGAACTGGCGATGCCGTCCATGTTGTGGTGCTCGGCAACCCAGAACCGGGTGTAGCCGAACTTCTCGACGTGCTGCGCCAGATCCAGCGAGTTGCGCAGCGACTGCGCCGGGCTGCCGTTCTCGCGCACCGGCACCAGATCGAGGGTGGAAAACTTTACGTCGGACAGTTGCTTCATAAACCTGCATCTCCGATTGAGGGCGCAGGTGTGTTCTTGGCGAACGCAAACCTGCCCAATTCATAAGCGTATTCTGTGCAATGAGGGCATATACCCGAGTTTCAATAGCCGATCCGAAATTTCCTACTAAAAAAGTCAACGATTCACTTGGGCTGAACTTTGTTCCGGCGTCTATCCTCAGAAGCCTTGCAGGCAAAAACCACGACGGCGCGGCGTTTCGCGCCCGATTTGAAGGAGGCACACATGGCTATCGTGAAGAAGGCATCCGCGCATTGGGAAGGTGACCTGAAAACCGGCATCGGCTCGATTTCTACCGAAACCGGCGTCCTGCGTGAAGCGCCCTACGGCTTCAAGGCACGCTTCGAGGGCGGCAAGGGCACCAATCCGGAAGAACTGATCGGCGCCGCCCATGCGGGCTGTTTCTCCATGGCGTTTTCGATGATTCTCGGTGACGCCGGGCTCAAGGCCGACAGCATCGACACCCAGGCCGAGGTCACGCTGGATCAGGTGGATGGCGGCTTTGCGATCACCGCGGTGAAACTGATCCTCAAGGCAAAAATTCCGGGAGCGACCCAGGCGCAGTTCGAAGAGCTGAGCAACAAGGCCAAGGAAGGTTGCCCGGTGTCCAAGGTGCTGAATGCGAAGATCAGTCTCGACGCGTCGCTGGTTGGCTGACGGATTGAGCCGGATCAGAACCCGCCAGGCAAAAATGTGGTCGAATAAATGACAGCAGCTTTCGCGCATCTTCGTGCGCGCTGCTTCGATGGAGCTTCAACCATGAAACGTTTTGCCTTGGCGGTTATCTGTGGCGTGCTGGCAACGTCGGCCTTCGCAGCGCCCAAAGACTGCGAAGAACTCAAGCAAGAGATCGAAATCAAGATTCAGGCGAATGCCGTGCCCTCCTACACCCTGGAGATAGTCTCCAAAGAGGAGGCTGAAAAACACGACATCGCCATGATTGTCGGCACCTGCGACTACGGCACAAAAAAGATCATCTATCAGAAGAACGACCGCTGATCCGCCTTAGATGATGCAGTTGACCTCGCGGTCTTCGGCAACGATTTCCCGCTTGTCGTTGTACAGGCGGGCACTCGGGGTAAACGCCAGCGAACGGCCTTCGAGCAAGTAACGCTGGCCCGCCTCGAAATGATCGTAGCGGATGGTCAGATAGCACAGCCGCTCAACGGGGCCGGTCATCAGGCTGCCGCCTCCGCCGAACACTTCAAAGTCGAAGCGCACCCGCAGCTCGTGGCTGCCGGGGGTGACCTGGAAGAAACGTCCGTCAGTCAGCCGCCTGTTGTCGAGACGCTCGGCCATCAGCAGTTTGCCGCCGGGGGTTGGCGTAGAGAATTCGACCCAGGCCATGTTCGGGTCGACGGGGGGCAACGGTGTCTGGCACCCGGCGAGTACGCCTGCGGCCAACAACAGCATCAACGTGCGCATGATGGATGTCCGTGAGTTCGGACATCCAGCATAACGCCGATCAGGTTCGCTGGCAGCCCGCCGGCGTGCCCTGGCCCACCACGTTGCGTTGTTGGTCATAGAGCTTGGCCCACGGACGGAAACCGATGCTTCCCGCCTGCAACTGATAACGCTGACCGGCGTTGAAATCCTTGAATTTCACGTTCAACTGACAATCGCGCCACAGCGGCTCGGCATCCGGGCCGATGTTGGTCGCTTCGACCGGGAATTGATAACGCACCGTCAGCTCATGACTGCCGGGCTGCACTTCGAAGTAACGATGATCGACGGCAGCCTTTTTGTCGACTTCCAGCGCCTGCAACGCCGTGTCCTGTTGCCGGGCATCCAGATCGATCCAGGCTTGCGAGGGGTCAGGGGAAGGCATTCCGAATCCGGCACAACCGGCCAGCGTCAGCACGCTTCCTGTCAGTATCAACATGCGCATAGCGGAGCTCCAATGGGCGGGATAGTCTTGGGCAGACTTTCCGGGGGGATTTCTTATTTTGATCAGGCCGCTTCCAAGCCATGGGTTACTTGATCGCGTTTTGCGGGTTTTGTTTCCGGGTGTGATGATTTTGTTGCTCAACGGTTGCTCAAGCCTGAGCTATTACAGCCAGCTGGCCAGCGGTCAGCTGCAGCTTTTGCGGGCGCGGGAGCCGGTGGCCAAGGTGATCGCCGACCCGGCTCGCGATGCCAGACTGCGCGCTCACCTGGCCCAATCCCAGAAAGCCCGGGCTTTCGCCAGCGAACACCTGCATCTGCCGGACAACCAAAGCTATCGCCTCTATGCCGACATCGGTCGGCCGTTTGTCGTGTGGAATGTGTTCGCCACTCCGGAGTTTTCCCTGAGCCCACAGAACCATTGCTTCCCGATTGCCGGTTGCGTGGCCTATCGCGGCTATTACAGCCAGAGCGCGGCGCGGGGTGAAGCCGCGATTCAACGTCTGCAAGGCATGGACGTGTCGATCGGCGGCGTCGAGGCCTACTCGACCCTGGGCTGGTTCAACGACCCGATCCTCAATTCGATGATGGGCTGGGGCGACGAGCGTCTGGCGACGCTGATCTTCCATGAGCTGGCCCACCAGCGTTTCTATGTGAAGGACGACACCGAGTTCAACGAGTCCTTCGCGACCTTCGTCGAGCAGGAGGGTACGCGGCAGTGGCGAGCGTTTCGTAACTTGCCCCCGGAAAACGACTCGAAGCTGAAGCAACGGGATCAATTCATTCAGTTGATCCTCGATACCCGCTCACGGCTTGAAAAACTCTATGCACAACCATGGGCGACGGCGCAGATGCGCGAGCGCAAGGCGGCGGAGTTCGAACGGTTTCGACACGACTATCGAGCGATGCGCGATGGCCAGTGGGCCGGCGACAAACGCTATGACGCCTGGGTCAATGCGCCGTTGAACAACGCACGGCTGTTGCCGTTCGGGCTGTATGACCAGTGGGTGCCGGCGTTTTCGGCGTTGTTCAGGCAGGTCGAAGGGGATTGGCTGAGGTTTTATGCGGAGGTGGAGAGGTTGGGTGAGTTGCCAGTAACTGAGCGCAAAGCGGCACTGAAAGCGTTGGTAGATTCGAAAGTCTGAGTGGCTGAAAGGGCCTCTTCGCGAGCAAGCCCGCTTGTGTCTAGGTAAGGGAATAGACTCTGGGGTGAGAGGGGTGAATGGCAAGCTGTGAGTCCGCGGTGCTTTAAGCACGAGTGGGAGCAAAGCTGCCATTCACCTTTCTACTCTGGCCCATAAGCCCGAACAGTTGGACGAGCGCCACTCGAATCACAAGCGTGGGCAAAGCCAGAGCACTCTCACTTTTGAGTGTAAGAGGGTTTTGCCATGATTTCCTGGGTCGGTATCGATATCTCCAAATCCAACCTCGTTGTTTGGATTCAGCCTCAGAAAGTGGGGTTCGAGATTACAAATACGCTTGAAGGCTTTGTTGAGCTGACATCGCGTTTAAGCCACTACACGGTTGGCCGAGTATTGCTGGAGGCCACGGGAGGATACGAGCGAAAGGTCGTGGCGGCCTTACAAGAGGCGGGCTTCAATGTGCTCAGGATCAACCCTCGCCGGGCCAGAGCCTTTGCCGTAGCAATGGGCAAGAATGCCAAGACGGATCCCATCGACGCCGCTGTTCTTGCCGATTTTGCCGAGGCTTTGCATGCGTCTCGCGAAAAGCCAATTTCGCCTGGCCGTGAAGCGTTGCGTGAACTCATTCAGTTGCGCGAGCATTTCGTCCAACAGCGAGACGACAACAAGCGCCGGCTGCAGCAGGCCCAGTTGCCAGCGGTTATCGAGGCGATCAAAGACCATATTCGCTATCTGCAACTCCAGATCAAACAGTTCGGTAAAGCCATTAATCAAAGCATGCGAGAGCTGGATGCTGAAAAAGCCGACCGGCTCACTTCAGTTAAAGGCATCGGCACTGTGGCGACCGCCAGCTTGCTGGTTTACCTGCCTGAACTCGGCGAGCTTGATCGCAGAGAAATCGCGGCTCTGGCAGGAATCGCTCCCTACAATGACGACAGTGGCAATCACAGCGGCAAACGCCAGATTTACGGAGGAAGATCCCGCGTCAGACGTGCCCTTTACATGTCGTGCTGGGTCGTGATCCGTTATCACGCTGACTTCAAGGCCCGCTATGAGGCGCTACGAGAAAGAGGCAAGAGCGCGAAAGTCGCGCTCATCGCCTGCATGCGGATACTACTGATCAGACTAAATGCCATGCTGCGTGACGGCACCGAATGGCGGTGACGAATGGCAGGGTTAAGACAGTTGCTCCCACATTGTTTTTGTGTTGAACACAGACCCAATGTGGGAGCGGGCTTGCTCGCGAAGGCTATCTGATCAGCGCTGCAAAAACGCCTGATGCAACTCCGCCAGCGTCTCGAAGTGATACGCCGGCGCTTCCGCGCTCAGCTCTTCATGGCTGCCAAAACCGTAACCCACGGCCGCCGCATCCAGCCCGTTGCTGCGAGCACCGATCAGGTCATGCTTGCGGTCACCGATCATCAACGTATTGGCCGGATCCAGCCCTTCCTCGGCCATCAAGTGGGCAATCAGCTCGACCTTGTTGGTGCGGGTGCCGTCCAGTTCGCTGCCGTAGATTACCTTGAAGTGTCTGGCGAAATCGAAGTGCCGGGCGATTTCACGGGCGAACACCCACGGCTTCGACGTCGCGACATACAGCTGGCGGCCCTGGCCGCTCAGGGTTTCCAGCAACGGCGTGACGCCCTCGAACACCCGATTCTCGTACAGGCCGGTGACCTTGAAGCGCTCGCGATAGAAATTCACCGCCTCCCAGGCTTTCGCTTCATCAAAACCATAAAACTGCATGAACGCCTGCAACAGCGGCGGGCCGATGAAGTGTTCCAGTCTGGTCAGGTCCGGCTCATCGATGCCGAGTTTGCTCAAGGCGAACTGGATGGAACGGGTGATGCCCTCACGCGGGTCGGTGAGAGTGCCGTCGAGGTCGAATAGAACGGTCTGGTAATGCATGAAAAATCCCGGGCAATAGAGAGAAAAGTCAGAGCTGGTCGTAGCCTTCGGCCAGATGCAGGTCCTTGAGCTTCACGTAGTTCGCCGCGCTGTAGGTGAAAAAGGCGTTTTCCTTGTCGGTCAGCCGGCGAACCTGCTTCACCGGGCTGCCCACGTACAGAAAACCGCTTTCCAGACGCTTGCCCGGTGGCACCAGGCTGCCGGCGCCGATGATCACATCGTCCTCGACCACCGCGCCGTCCATGACGATGCTGCCCATGCCGATCAACACGCGGCTGCCCACAGTGCAGCCATGCAGCATGACCTTGTGGGCGATGGTCACGTCATCGCCGATCAGCAGCGGGAAGCCATCGGGATTGAACGGGCCGGCGTGGGTGATGTGCAACACGCAGCCATCCTGCACGCTGGTGCGCGCGCCGATGCGGATGTGGTGCATGTCGCCGCGGATCACGGTCAGCGGCCACACGGAGCTGTCTTCGCCGATTTCGACGTCGCCGATCACCACCGCGGAGCCGTCGACAAAAGCGCCTTGGCTCAAGCGTGGGGTGTGATTCTGGTACTTGCGAAGGGACACGATTAGTTCTCTCTCTGTCGCCGATAGCTGCGGTGGGTGTCGATTGTAATTAAGATGGGCGCATGTTTCTTCCAGCCAAGGTGCCAACCGTGAGCGTGAACAACCCTCTTCTGCAGTCCTACGACCTGCCGCCGTTCTCCGCGATCCGTGCCGAACACGTGCAGCCGGCCATCGAAACCATCCTGGCCGACAACCGCGCCGCCATTGCCGAAATCCTCAAGACCCAGGGCCAGAACCCGACCTGGGCCGGGCTGGTGCTGGCGATGGACGAACTCAATGATCGCCTGGGCGCAGCCTGGAGTCCGGTCAGCCACCTCAATGCCGTGTGCAACAGCGCCGAACTGCGTGAAGCCTACGAGTCGTGCCTGCCGGCATTGAGCGCCTATTCCACCGAAATGGGCCAGAACCGCGAGCTGTTCCAGGCTTATGAAGCCCTGGCCAACAGCCCGGAAGCCGCCGGTTTCGACGTGGCGCAAAAAACCATCCTGGAACATGCCCTGCGCGATTTCCGCCTGTCGGGTATCGATCTGCCGGAAGCCGAACAGAAACGCTACGCCGAAGTGCAGAGCAAACTGTCCGAGCTGGGCAGCCGCTTCTCCAACCAGTTGCTCGACGCCACTCAGGCCTGGACCAAACACCTGACCGACGAAGCCGCCCTCGCCGGCCTGACCGATTCGGCCAAGGCACAAATGGCTGCCGCCGCACAGGCCAAAGGCCTCGATGGCTGGCTGATCACCCTGGAATTCCCGAGCTACTACGCGGTGATGACCTACGCCCAGGACCGTGCGCTGCGTGAAGAAGTCTACGCCGCCTACTGCACCCGTGCGTCGGATCAAGGCCCGAACGCCGGCCAGAACGACAACGGCCCGGTGATGGGCGAAATCCTCGACCTGCGTCAGGAACTGGCCAAACTGCTCGGTTTCTCCAGCTTCTCCGAACTGAGCCTGGCGACCAAAATGGCCGAGTCCAGCGATCAGGTGCTGAGCTTCCTGCGTGATCTGGCCAAGCGCAGCAAACCGTTCGCCGCCCAGGATCTGCAACAGCTCAAGGCTTACGCCGCCGAACAGGGCTGCGCCGATCTGCAAAGCTGGGACAGCGGTTTCTACGGTGAAAAACTCCGTGAACAACGCTACAGCGTCGCCCAGGAAACCCTGCGCGCCTACTTCCCGATCGACAAAGTGCTGGGCGGCCTGTTCGCCATCGTTCAGCGCTTGTACGGCATCGAAATCGCCGAACTGAAAGGTTTCGACACTTGGCACCCGGATGTTCGCCTGTTCGAGATCAAGGAAAACGGCCAGCACGTCGGCCGCTTCTTCTTCGATCTCTACGCCCGCGCCAACAAGCGCGGCGGTGCCTGGATGGATGGCGCCCGCGACCGTCGTCGCACCGTCGACGGCGTACTGCAAAGCCCGGTGGCCAACCTGGTGTGCAACTTCACCCCGGCCGACAGCGGCAAGCCTGCGCTGCTGACCCACGATGAAGTGACCACCCTGTTCCACGAATTCGGCCATGGCCTGCATCACCTGCTGACTCGCGTCGAGCATGCCGGCGTATCGGGCATCAACGGCGTGGCGTGGGACGCGGTCGAGCTACCGAGCCAGTTCATGGAAAACTGGTGCTGGGAGCCGGAAGGCCTCGCGCTGATTTCCGGCCACTACGAAACCGGCGAGCCGCTGCCGCAGGATCTGCTGGAAAAAATGCTCGCAGCGAAGAACTTCCAGTCCGGCCTGATGATGGTGCGTCAACTGGAGTTCTCGCTGTTCGACTTCGAACTGCACGCCACCCACGGTGACGGCCGCAGCGTTGCGCAGGTGCTCGAAGGCGTGCGCAACGAAGTCTCGGTAATGCGTCCTCCGGCCTACAACCGCTTCCCGAACAGCTTCGCGCACATCTTCGCCGGCGGTTACGCGGCGGGTTACTACAGCTACAAGTGGGCGGAAGTACTGTCGGCAGATGCCTTCTCGAAGTTCGAAGAAGACGGCGTGCTGAATGCCGACACCGGTCGCGCCTTCCGCGAGGCAATCCTGGCCCGTGGCGGCTCGCAGGAACCGATGGTGCTGTTCGTCGACTTCCGTGGCCGTGAGCCGTCGATTGACGCACTCTTGCGCCACAGCGGCCTGAGTGAGGACGCGGCAGCATGAGTGAGGCACCCGTGAAGACCAAAAAACGCTTTATCGCCGGGGCGGTCTGCCCGGCGTGCAGCGAGCCGGACAAACTGATGATGTGGAGCGAGGACGATGTCCCGCACCGCGAATGCGTGGCGTGCGGCTACAGCGATACGCTGAATGCCCAAGGGCTTTCGGTACCGAAAGAACTGGGCACGAGGGTCAACACCAGCGCGCTCAAGCCGGCACCGGACAAAACGGTTCAGGCGGTGCAATTCTTCCCGAATCCGAAGCTGAAGAAAAAGCCCGACGAGCAGCACTGATCCAGAACCACCTTCCCCGATTCGTCGGTGGAAGGTGGTATTGGCTTAACACCTGTCCCCCGCACTTGCTTCGTAGGCTGGCCCTTTGTGCCACGCCTCGAAGGAAGCTGCCATGCCCGACACCAATCCCCTCCTGCAACACTGGACGCTGCCACCGTGGCCAGCGATTCGAGCCGAGCACCTGCTGCCGGCCGTCAACGGCATCATTGCCGACAACCAGCGAGTCATCGCCCAGGTGATCGCCAGTCAGACCGAACATCCCGGCTGGGATGATCTGGTGCTGAGCATCGACGAGGCCGACGCGCGCCTCGGTGAACTCCGCTCGATTCTCGAAACGTTGTCGATGGTCAGATCCGACGATGCCACCTGGCTCGTGGAAAGCGCCAAGGCGCATCTGGCGATCAATCAGTATCGCTCCGAAAAAGCCCGAAATCGCCCGTTGTACGAGGCTTACCAGCGTTTGGCGCAGAGTTCGATCGCCGGCAGTTTCGATGAGTCGCGCAACATTGCACTGTCGCGGATTCTGCGCCGATTCAAGCAGTCGGGCATCGAGCTTCCTGCTGAACAGCAACAGGAACTGGCGCGGTTGAACCGCGAGATCGGCGGGCTGGAGTACGTGTTTCTGGACAACCTCGAGCGCTGGACCGAGGCGTGGAGCAAACGTATTGACGATATTGCGCTGCTCGCGGGCTTGTCGCCAGCGATGAAGGATCGTCTGGCGCGCGCCGCACGCGAGGCCGGCCATGACGGCTGGCTGATCCGGCTGGACCAGAACACCTGCCAGCACATCCTCAAGTACGCCGAGAACCGTGCCTTGCGAGAGGAATGCTACGTTGCCTACATGACCCGCGCCTCCGGTCGGGGCCCACTGGCCGGCCGCTTCGATAACGGCCCGGTGCTGAAGAAACTGCTCGCCCTGCGCCAGCAGAAAGCCCGTTTGCTCGGCCATGAAAACGCCGCGCAACTGAGCCTGGTCAAAAACAGCGCCGGGACGACCGCATGGGTCAGTCGCTTTCTCCAGCGTCAGGCGGCGCAGCTGACACCTGCCCTCGCGCAGGATGCAAAACAACTGGCGGCCTTTGCGCCGCAATGCGGAATCGACCGGGTCCAGCCATGGGACGAAGATTTCCTCGCCGAACAATGGCGCCAGCAGCAGTTTCCCGGTGCGCTGGAAAACCTGCGGGATTACTTCCCGCTCGAAGGCACCCTGCGCAGGCTCTTTCTGTTCTGCGAACGGATGTTCGGGATCCGCATCGTCGAGCGATCCGGTGGCGGCCACTGGCATGACGATGTGCGCCTGCTGGAAATCAGCGAGCACGAGCAGGTCATCGGCTATATCTACCTCGACCCGTTTCACCGCGACAACGCGGTGGACTTCGCCGGCACCTCCACGCTGCGCAATCGCCGGATCAACGCCGAAGGCCGCCCGGCGCTGCCGATTGCCCTGCTTTACAGCAATTTCACACCGGCCACCGATACCCATCCGTGCCGGCTCGAAATCGACGATCTGCGGGTGCTGTTTCATGAGTTTGGCCATTGCCTCCAGCACGTGCTGACGCGCTCGCCCCATCACAGCCTGTCCGGCATCCTGCAACTGGGCCATGAAGCGGCGGAGTTTTCCGGGCAGTTGTTCGAGCAGTGGTGTTTGTCGCGGGAGTTTGTGTTGTGGCTCGGCGCGCATTTTCGGACCGGCGAACGCTTGAGCGCCGCACGGGTC
The DNA here is from genome assembly GCF_024749205.1 of Pseudomonas sp. B21-021. Taxonomy (NCBI): domain Bacteria; kingdom Pseudomonadati; phylum Pseudomonadota; class Gammaproteobacteria; order Pseudomonadales; family Pseudomonadaceae; genus Pseudomonas; species Pseudomonas sp. B21-021. The sequence goes on along the minus strand of NZ_CP087192.1, from coordinate 97,512 downwards.
GACGCGGCACTGTCAGCTACTCAGTCCCATTCCAGCCGGCAACAGGCCTTGTTGCTGATGGGGGCGATGATCGATTTCGAGCTGCACCTGACCCACGGCGATGGGCGCTCGGTCGAGGAGGTTTGCAACGATGTCCAGCGCAGCCTGGGTCCTCTGCAACTGCCGGACGATCACCGGTTCGCCAATGGATTCGATTACATGGTGACCCAGTACGACGCTTCGGTTTACGCCTACGTCTGGTCGGGCGTGCTCGCTCAGGAAGCGTTCAAGCGCTTCAGCCGGGACTGGGTGTTCAACACGCAAACCGGCCGTGAGTTTCGCGCCACGTTCTTTGCGCCGGGTGCCGGGCGTCCGTTGCTGGACGCGGTGGAAGCGTTCGTCGGCCGGCCGGTCGCCGGCCTCGTTGACGGAAAGACCGGACGAGTTACTTCAGATTGACCGTCTGAAACCAGCTCTTCATCGAGCACGTGGCAAACGCGCTGGTGCTGCAATCGCCATTGGCCAGCGCGGTACGCAATTTATCGACATCGGCCTGCATCACGTAGCGCACGCTGTCCCGGAAGTGCCCACTCTCACCAAAGCCGCCCTGGGTCATTTCGTTCAGGGCGTCTTCCTTGCTCCAGCCCTGCACGACGATTCGGTACATAGCCGCCATCAGGCCGGTGCGATCGGAGCCGTGCTTGCAGTGCATCAACACCGGGCCATCGGCTTCGGCGGACTGGATGGCACGCAGGGTCTTGAGCACATCACTGTCGTCCACGTGATTGGTGCGATAGGGCAATTGCACCTGATGGATACCGGGGGCTTTCAGCCAGCTGGAATCCGCTTCCGGCAGGAAGTTGATGACCGTGGCCACCTTCAGGTTGTTCAGCAACGGCACCGCGCCGTCATCCGGGAGCGCGCTGCGGTACAGCGTGGGCGACATCTGGAAGAGGTTGTATTGCACTTCTACCGGTTGCGCCCACTCGACGGGACGGGAAGCCGTAGTTTCCGCGGCCTGAGCGGGAATCCAGCTGAACAGCGCAAACAGCGACAAACAGAATGCGGAGGAAAAACGCGTCAGGAACATGCTTTACGGTGACCGTGTGGGTTTCGTCAGTGAGGACCGCAGCTTGCGAGCCTCGCAGTCAAATCCCTGTGAGGCGCTTGTAAAAGAATCGTGAAGACATCGGTTCCCTTGGTCGAAAAGCGGTCTTTTTTTGGCTGAATCGGTTCATCCGGTTGCTTAGCCTGCTACCATTTGTCACATCATGTTGCAGACGCGTCCCCCTTCTCCCGGTCATTCCGGCCACGTCGCAGCCAGAAAATTCTTGAGCCGTTCGCAGAAACGGCTGACAACCATCAATGCCTGATGAGGTGCATCCCCATGTCTGATGAAGATCGAGACAACCCGCGGCGTGAGTTTTTGCGCAAATCCCTGACCCTTATTCCGGTCGTCACCCTCGCCGGTAGCGGTCTCGGCAGCACGGTGCTGCAAGCAGCGCCTGAAAGCGCGCCTGCCACAGCCCCGGCAAAATCGGCTGCCGTTGAAGCCAGCACTTATCAGCCGAGCTACTTCACCGCCGAAGAGTGGGCATTCATCAATGCCGCCGTCGCGCAGTTGATCCCCAACGATTCGCAGGGTCCAGGTGCACTCGAAGCTGGCGTGCCGGAATACATCGACCGTCAGATGAATACCCCGTACGCCGCCGGTGCCCTTTGGTACATGCAGGGCCCGTTCAATGCCGACGCCGCGCCGGAGATGGGCTGGCAGAGCAAACTGGTGCCAAAAGAGATCTATCGCCTCGGCATCGCCGCCACGGATCAGTGGGCAAAATCCATCAACGGTAAAACATTTGCCGAGCAAGACAGCGCTACCCGAGACGATCTGCTCAAGCAGCTTGAAGCCGGAAAACCGCAATTCGACGCGGTTCCGGCGAAGATTTTCTTCAGTCTGCTGCTGCAAAACACCAAGGAAGGGTTCTTCTGCGACCCGATCCACGGCGGCAATAAAGGCATGGTCGGCTGGACCATGATCGGCTTCCCCGGCGCCCGCGCCGATTTCATGGATTGGGTGGAACGCAACGAGCAGTACCCCTTCCCGGCAGTTTCGATTCGCGGCGAGAGGGCGTGAGCATGGCAACGGTAATGAAGAAGGTCGACGCAGTGATCGTCGGTTTCGGCTGGACAGGCGCGATCATGGCCAAGGAGCTGACCGAAGCGGGACTCAACGTGCTGGCGCTGGAACGCGGACCGATGCAGGACACCTACCCGGACGGCAACTATCCCCAGGTGATCGACGAACTCACCTACAGCGTGCGGAAAAAACTCTTCCAGGACGTTTCCAAGGAAACCGTCACCATCCGTCACAGCGTCAACGACATCGCCCTGCCGAACCGCCAGCTGGGCGCGTTCCTGCCGGGCAATGGCGTGGGCGGCGCCGGTTTGCACTGGTCGGGCGTGCACTTTCGGGTCGACCCGATCGAGTTGCGCATGCGCAGCCACTACGAAGAGCGTTACGGCAAAAGCTTCATCCCCAAGGACATGACCATCCAGGACTTCGGCGTCAGCTATGAAGAGCTGGAACCGTTCTTCGATTTCGCCGAAAAAGTCTTCGGCACCTCCGGCCAGGCCTGGACCGTAAAAGGCCAACTGGTCGGTCAGGGCAAGGGTGGCAACCCGTACGCACCGGATCGCTCGAACCCGTTCCCGCTGGAAGCGCAGAAGAACACGGTTTCCGCACAGCTGTTCGGCAAAGCGGCTACGGAGGTTGGCTACAAACCCTACAACCTGCCTTCCGCGAATACTTCAGGGCCGTACACCAACCCCTACGGCGCGCAGATGGGCCCGTGCAACTTCTGCGGTTTCTGCAGCGGCTACGTTTGCTACATGTATTCCAAGGCCTCGCCGAACGTGAACATTCTGCCGGCGCTGAAACCGCTGCCGAATTTCGAACTGCGGCCTAACGCTCATGTGCTGCGGGTCAACCTCGACAGCACGAAAACCAAGGCCACCGGCGTCACCTACATCGACGGCCAGGGCCGCGAGATCGAGCAACCGGCGGATCTGGTGATCCTCGGCGCATTCCAGTTGCACAACGTGCGCCTGATGCTGCTCTCCGGCATCGGCAAACCGTACGATCCGGTCAGTGGCGAAGGTGTAGTCGGGCGCAACTTCGCCTACCAGAACATGGCCACCATCAAGGCGTTCTTCGACAAGGACACCCACACCAACAACTTCATCGGCGCCGGCGGCAACGGTGTGGCGGTGGATGACTTCAACGCCGACAACTTCGATCACGGGCCGCATGGCTTCGTCGGTGGCTCGCCGATGTGGGTCAACCAGGCCGGCAGCCGACCGATCGCCGGTACCTCCAACCCGCCGGGCACTCCGGCCTGGGGCAGTGCGTGGAAACGCGCGACCGCCGATTACTACACCCACCAGGTGTCGATGGATGCCCACGGCGCGCATCAGTCCTACCGTGGCAACTACCTCGATCTGGACCCGGTGTACCGCGATGCCTACGGCATGCCGCTACTGCGGATGACGTTCGACTGGCAGGAAAACGACATCAAGATGAACCGCTTCATGGTCGAGAAAATGGGCAAGATCGCCGAGGCCATGGGCCCGAAAGCCATCGCCGTGATCGGCAAGAAAGTCGGCGACCACTTCAACACTGCGTCGTACCAGACCACCCACCTCAACGGTGGCGCGATCATGGGCACCGATCCGAAGACCAGCGCGCTGAACCGTTACCTGCAGAGCTGGGACGTGCACAACGTGTTCGTTCCGGGCGCCTCGGCGTTCCCGCAAGGCCTGGGTTACAACCCGACCGGGCTGGTTGCCGCGCTGACCTACTGGTCGGCGAAAGCGATCCGCGAGCAATACCTGAAAAACCCCGGCCCGCTGGTTCAGGCTTAAGGAGCGATGACCATGAAGACTCTCGTTATCGCGACCCTGGCCCTGCTCGGCAGCACTGCCGTTCATGGCGCCGAAGTTGATCAATCCTTGATCAAACAAGGCGAATACCTCGCCCGTGCCGGCGACTGCGTGGCCTGCCACACGGCCAAGGACGGCAAGCCGTTCGCCGGTGGCCTGCCGATGGAAACCCCGATCGGCACGATCTACTCGACCAACATCACCCCGGATAAAACCGGCGTCGGTGACTACAGTTTCGAGGATTTCGACCAGGCCGTGCGCCATGGCGTGGCCAAAAACGGCAGTACCTTGTACCCGGCGATGCCGTACCCGTCCTACGCCCGCGTCAGCGAAACCGACATGCAGGCGCTTTACGCCTACTTCATGCACGGCGTGGAACCGGTGGCGCAGGAGAACAAGGCCAGCGACATCCCTTGGCCATTGAGCATGCGCTGGCCGCTGATGGGCTGGCGCTGGCTGTTCGCGCCGAAGGTCGAGGACTACAAACCGGCGTCGGACGATGCCGTCGTCAGCCGTGGGGCGTATCTGGTGGAAGGCCTCGGACATTGCGGCGCCTGCCATACGCCACGGGCCCTGACCATGCAGGAAAAATCCCTGAGCGCGGCCGAAGGCAGCAGTTTTCTGTCAGGCAGTGCGCCGCTGGAAGGCTGGATCGCCAAGAGCCTGCGCGGCGACCATAAGGACGGTCTCGGCAGCTGGAGCGAAGAGCAACTGGTGCAGTTTCTCAAGACCGGTCGCAGCGACCGCAGTGCGGTGTTCGGCGGCATGAGCGACGTGGTCACCCACAGCATGCAGTACATGACCGACGCCGACCTGACCGCGATTGCCCGTTACCTGAAATCGCTGCCGGCCAATGATCCTGCCGACCAGCCGCACCAGTACGATGAGAAAGCCGCCAAGGCCTTGTGGAACGGTGACGACAGTCAGCGCGGCGCCTCGGTGTACATCGACAACTGCGCGGCGTGCCACCGCACCGACGGCCACGGCTACACCCGAGTGTTCCCGGCGCTGGCAGGTAATCCGGTGCTGCAATCGGACGACCCGACCTCGCTGATCCACATCGTGCTCAAGGGCGGCACCCTGCCTGCAACGCACACGGCGCCGTCCACCTTCACCATGCCGGGCTTCGCCTGGCGTCTGTCGGATCAGGAAGTGGCAGATGTCGTGAGCTTTATTCGTGGAAGTTGGGGTAACAAGGCATCCCCTGTCACCGCGAAAGATGTTTCCAAGTTACGTACCGACGATATGACTACAACATCAGCCGGCGATCTTGGACAAGTAACCAGCCACAACTAAGCGCCATAACCCCTGCATGATTAATCATGCAGGGTTATTGATTCAATCGCTGTTACGGATTGGTAATACTGGCATAGGCTTTGGCCAGGGCAACCAGTTTGGCTCGATCCTGCTCACCGATTTCACCGTCACGATCCACATCGTGCTCCAGACGGCCGATGCTGAAGGTATGGCCGCCATCCCGGGAAGTCGCGGTGACAAAAATCGGATCAACCAGCATTTCGGTCTGCACGCCCGCCTCGGCATCCCAGCCCAGTTCCTTGCGCGCCAGTTGCATGGAAACCAGTGTATTGGGCTCCGATGGGCCGGGCTGCATCAGTTGCAGAAAAATACCGCGCGAATTAAAAAACGACATCATCAAATCCTTTTGTCTTTTATATGATCAAGTGTTGTGAAGCGGAGTGGATATTACGAACCTGAACAGTAAACGAACAGCCAACTTATGTTTCTTCAATTTGCACAACTGCAACTTTATCTCTAAACAAACTTACAACTAACCGCGCGATTTATTGATGGACGGCTGAACGGTAGTGGAACATCCGCCACCTTGCGGATACTGTATGAATGTACAGATAAAGGAAATCCGTGATGACCAGCCCCTTGCCCCCGCGCGGTCGCGGCACCGCGACCAACCCGCACAACCGCTTCGCGCCGAGTCGTTCGGTGGCGGAGGATGACGGCTGGTTTCAGGAAGTGCCTTTGACCCAGGGCACCGAAGTCAGCTTCGAGACCGCGAAGACCATCATCACCCGCAACACTTCACCGGACCTGCCGTTCGACCGTTCGATCAATCCCTATCGCGGCTGCGAGCATGGCTGCATTTATTGCTACGCACGGCCCAGCCACGCCTATTGGGACATGTCGCCGGGGCTGGATTTCGAAACCAAACTGATCGCCAAAACCAATGCCGCGCAGGTGCTGGAAGAACAGCTGGGGAAAAAAGGCTATCAATGCGCTCCGATCAACCTCGGCTCCAATACCGATCCCTATCAGCCGATCGAACGCGAACACCGGATCACCCGCCAGACCCTCGAAGTGCTGCTGCGCTACCGGCATCCGGTGACCATTGTCACCAAGGGCTCGCTGATCCTGCGCGACCTCGACCTGCTCACCGAACTGGCGCAGCAACGGCTGGTGGCGGTGATGATCAGCCTGACCACCCTGGACGACGAACTCAAACGCATCCTCGAACCCCGCGCCGCCGCGCCCAAGGCCCGGTTGCGGGCGATTCGGGTGATGCGCGAGGCGGGGATTCCGGTCGGTGTGCTGTGTTCGCCGATGATCCCGATGATCAACGACAGCGAGATCGAAAGCCTGCTGACCGAAGCCCACGCCGCCGGCGCCCAGAGCGCGGCCTACATGATGCTGCGCCTGCCGCTGGAAGTGGCGCCGCTGTTCGAGGAATGGCTTGAAGCGCACTACCCGCAGCGCGCGGCGCATGTGCTGAGCCTGATCCGCCAGAGCCGTGGCGGCGAGCTCTACGACAGCCGTTTCGGTGCCCGGATGCGCGGCGAGGGGCCATTTGCCGACCTGCTCGCCCAACGCTTCGCCAAAGCGCTGAAGCGCCTGGGGCTCAATCACCGCGAAGGCTTCAATCTCGATTGCACGGCCTTCTGTCCGCCGGGTCGCCAGATGGCGCTGATTTAGGGACAATTGGCCTATGGTTGAGAGGAAGGAATGCTTGGCCCGGTTTACGCCGGTCACGTTTTTTGTGACCTGGAACACACGTTCTAGAGCGCTTGATTCAGTTTGAGTTAAGTTTCGGCGGTTACCTTGTTCATCGAGTGACTGACGGGTCGGGATGACCCGGATGTTCTAAACAGCCACTGGCTTCACACCGGAATACACGGGAACGACTCCCCGAATCCGCCAATGAGGATGAATCATGAGTGACAAGGATAAACAGCCGTTGGCTGCGTCGGCGCAAGCCGCCCCTGTGGCGGAATCCGCCGATGCAGCGTTGAAGCATATCGTTGACGGCTTTTTGCATTTTCATCATGAGGTCTTTCCGCAGCAGGAAGAACTCTTCAAGAAACTCGCCACGGCCCAGTCGCCACGGGCCATGTTCATCACCTGCGCCGACTCGCGCATCGTGCCCGAACTGATCACCCAGAGCTCCCCCGGCGATCTGTTCGTGACCCGTAACGTCGGCAACGTGGTGCCACCCTATGGCCAGATGAACGGTGGCGTTTCCACCGCCATCGAATACGCGGTTCTGGCCCTTGGCGTGCAGCACATCATCATCTGCGGCCACTCCGATTGCGGCGCCATGCGTGCGGTGCTCAACCCGGACAGCCTGGAAAAAATGCCGACGGTCAAAGCCTGGCTACGCCACGCCGAAGTCGCGAAAACCATGGTGCAGGACAACTGCAACTGCGCCAACGAAAAAGAAAGCATGCCGATCCTCACCGAGGAGAACGTCATCGCCCAACTGCAGCACTTGCGTACCCATCCTTCGGTAGCCTCGCGCATGGCGAACGGTCATCTGTTCATCCATGGCTGGGTCTACAACATCGAAACCAGCGAAATCAAAGCTTACGACGCGGATCAGGGTTGCTTCCTGCCGCTCGACGGCAGCCATCCGATCCCGGTGGCGACGCCCAAAGCGCGCTTCTAAATCCTCCTAAAAATCTGTGTGGTTTGACGCCGGCCGCTGTTTCAGCGGCCAGGCCTCGCCACGCCTGAAGAAAACTTCGGGAGTATCGCCATGCGTGCGGCTCAATTGAAAGCTGTGTTGCCACGGGAGCTGCTCGCTTCAGTGGTTGTGTTTCTGGTCGCCCTGCCGCTGTGCATGGGCATTGCCATTGCGTCAGGGCTGCCGCCGGCCAAAGGCCTGATCACCGGGATTATCGGCGGTCTGGTGGTGGGCTGGCTGGCGGGTTCGCCGTTACAGGTCAGCGGGCCGGCGGCGGGTCTGGCGGTGCTGGTGTTCGAGCTGGTGCGCCAGCACGGCATCGAAATGCTCGGACCGATCCTGCTGCTCGCCGGTTTCCTGCAACTGGTGGCCGGACGGCTGAAGCTCGGTTGTTGGTTCCGGGTCACGGCGCCAGCAGTGGTATACGGCATGCTGGCGGGGATCGGCGTGCTGATCGTGCTGTCACAGGTGCATGTGATGCTGGATGCCGCGCCGAAGCCCTCCGGCCTCGACAACCTCACGGCATTCCCCGGCGCGGTGGCGCAGGCGTTGCCGTCCGTTGGCTGGCAGGCCGGGTTGCTCGGGCTCGCAACCATCGCCGTGATGTGGCTGTGGGAGAAATTCCGCCCGCATTCGCTGCGCTTCATTCCGGGCGCGCTGCTCGGGGTCGGACTGGCAACCGGCGCCAGCCTGTTGTTGGCGCTGCAAGTGAAACGGGTTGAAGTGCCAGAGAATCTGGCCGAAGCCATCGACTGGCTGAAACCGGCGGATCTGCTCAGCCTGGCCGACCCGACGCTGCTGATCGCCGCGTTCGCTGTGGCCTTCATCGCCAGCGCCGAAACCCTGCTGTCCGCCGCCGCGGTGGATCGCATGCACAGCGGCCCGCGTTCGGACTTCGACCGTGAGCTGTCGGCGCAAGGCGTCGGCAACATGCTCTGCGGTCTGGTCGGCGCGCTGCCGATGACCGGGGTGATCGTGCGCAGTTCGGCCAACGTCCAGGCCGGTGCCACCACACGCTACTCGACGATTTTCCATGGCCTGTGGCTGCTGGCGTTCGTGCTGTTGCTGTCGAGCGTGTTGCAGAGCATTCCGGTGGCGAGTCTGGCGGGCGTTCTGGTCTACACCGGTTTCAAACTGGTGGATCTCAAGGCGTTCCGTGGTCTGGGGCGTTATGGCCGGATGCCGATGTTCACCTACGCCGCCACGGCGCTGGCGATCATCTTCACCGACCTGCTGACTGGTGTGCTGATCGGTTTCGGCCTGACCCTGGTGAAGCTGGCGTTCAAGGCTTCACGCCTGAAAATCAGCCTGATCGATCTGCCGCAGGACGGGGAAATGGAGTTGCGTCTGGTGGGCGCGGCAACGTTCCTCAAAGTGCCGGCACTGACGCAGGTGCTGGGCAGCATTCCGCCGGGCACCACGGTGCATGTGCCGCTCAACAATCTGAGCTACATCGACCATTCGTGTCTGGAACTGCTCGAAGAGTGGGGCCGGGCGAATGCGGCCAAGGGGGCGAAACTGTTGATCGAGTCGCGCGGGTTGAAACGGCGGCTCGAAGGGCGGATCCGCACCACCACCGGGATCGGAGCGGCGGGCTGAAAACACTTGGGGGAACAGAGCAATCTGTTCCCCCAATCGTTTGCGCCGAGATCAAGCCGCAGGCTGATCCAGCTCCAGGCCCACGCCCAAACGGCGGCTCATGCACGGCCAGCGTTTCCACGCCGCACCGGTGTCCGGGCTGCTGAGTTTCTCGCGGTAGGCTTCCACCGACTCCAGCGCAAAGCTGTCGTCGTCGAGCATGCTGTCCACCGCGTGATGCACCACTTCGTCGAGTTGGTTGGCAAATTCCTCACCGATCAACTGGTGAGCAATCAGATTGGCGACCGTCATGTCCAAGGGGATCAGTGGCTGGCCGAAATGCTTGATGTACAGGTCGTTGACCTCTTCGACAAAACGGTGCGCCAGATAGGCCTCGTCCAGCAGACTGTCCAGGCCCACGGGCGGCTGGATAAAGTATTGCTCGGCGATTTTCAGCACCGGTTTGATCTGCGACTCGATTCCCGCTTCCCTGGCGACTTCATTGGCTGCATCCAGCAGGTCTGGCACTTCGTCGATGTAGGCGGCGACAAATCGCGTCAGCACGCCGTTGGCGTCGGTTTCCGGCAACTGGATGGCCGGGTGCAGGTGTTGCAGTTGGGCTTCCAGCTGACGGGTCAGCTTTCCGGTTTCAATCTCGTGTTGTCGGGCTATGTGGATCTGCTCGCGCAATGCGGCGGTGTTCATGAAAACTCCAGGAAACAAGGCAATGAAATAGGGAAGACATAACTTAGCTGGCTTACGAAAAATGCTAAGACGCATTTGTCATAATTATTTCATCCTTGATGCAACGGCGTTATATCGGTTTGCCACCACTCGTCTGCATCCATCTCCATTCGTGCCCTGGAACGCAAGTGCCAGCTGTTTCATTCGATTTACGTCCGCACATTGCATTTTTCAGCCGCTGTCTATACTCGCCAGTGAATGGAGTTAGCTGATGACGCCCGACTGCACCCGCAGCAAGGCCCGGCGATTCAAGTTCGTAGTCTGATGCAGCCGATCCCTTGCCGCAGGCGAAAGCCGGCGGGATAACAAGAACGATAAGGGGAACCCGCAATGATGCGACATCCACACGTCTGGATGGGCCTCCTGTTGTGGTCGATTTTCAGCCCGGCGCACGCTGCCTGGACTGTGAATATGGCGCCTGGAGCGACTGAAATCAGTCACGCAGTATTCGACCTGCACATGACCATTTTCTGGATCTGTGTGGTGATCGGGATCATCGTCTTCGGCGCCATGTTCTGGTCGATGATGGTGCACCGCCGTTCTACCGGGCAGGTCGCCGCAAAATTCCACGAAAGCACCACCGTCGAAATTCTCTGGACCGTCGTCCCGCTGCTGATCCTGGTGGCGATGGCCGTTCCGGCGACCGCGACCCTGATCAAGATGTACGACACCAGTGAGCCGGATATCGATATCCAGATCACCGGTTATCAGTGGAAGTGGCACTACAAATACCTGGGCCAGGACGTCGAGTTCTTCAGCAACCTGGCCACGCCCGCCGAGCAGATCCACAACAAGGAAGCCAAGGGCGAGCATTACCTGCTCGAGGTCGACAAGCCGCTGGTGCTGCCGACCGGGGCCAAGGTGCGCTTCCTCGTGACCTCCGCCGACGTCATCCACTCCTGGTGGGTGCCGGCCTTCGCGGTCAAGCGCGATGCGATTCCCGGGTTCGTCAACGAAGCCTGGACCCGCATCGACAAGCCCGGCCTCTACCGTGGCCAGTGCGCCGAACTGTGCGGCAAGGACCACGGCTTCATGCCGATCGTGGTCGACGTCAAGGAGAAGGCCGACTACGAAAAATGGCTCGCCGAGCGCAAGGCCGAAGCGTTGCAGCTCAAGGAGCTGACCAGCAAGGAATGGACCCTCGACGAACTCAAGGAGCGTGGCGACAAGATCTACCACACCACCTGCGTCGCCTGTCACCAGGCTGAAGGCCAGGGCCTGCCGCCTATGTTCCCGGCCCTCAAGGGCTCGAAAATCGCCACCGGCCCGAAAGACGCGCATCTGAGCATTGTCTTCCACGGCAAGCCCGGCACCGCCATGGCGGCGTTCGGCAAGCAGCTGTCGGAAGTCGATATCGCAGCGGTCGTGACCTACGAACGTAACGCCTGGGGCAACAACAAGGGCGACATGGTCACGCCAAAAGAAGTGCTGGAGCTGAAACAGGCGGAAAGCAAATGAGCCGGTCTATTGCGTACTTCGTGAACCGGTCGGGGCCCTGCGTCCCGGCCTGCCCAGTCCACTCACTTGAAGGAGACCGGCCATGAGCGCTGTCATCGATGACCACGGTCATGCCGACCACGCCCACGGCCCCGCCAAAGGCCTGATGCGCTGGGTGCTGACCACCAACCACAAGGACATCGGCACGCTGTACCTGTGGTTTGCGTTCTGCATGTTCCTGCTCGGCGGCTCGTTCGCCATGGTGATCCGCGCCGAGCTGTTCCAGCCCGGCCTGCAGATCGTCCAGCCGGAATTCTTCAACCAGATGACCACCATGCACGGTCTGGTGATGGTGTTCGGTGCGGTGATGCCGGCGTTCGTCGGCCTCGCCAACTGGATGATCCCGTTGATGGTCGGCGCGCCGGACATGGCCCTGCCGCGGATGAACAACTTCAGCTTCTGGCTGCTGCCGGCGGCGTTCCTGCTGCTGGTCTCGACCCTGTTCACCGCCGGTGGCGGGCCGAATTTCGGCTGGACGTTCTACGCGCCGCTGTCCACCACCTATGCGCCGGAAAGCGTGACGTTCTTCATCTTCGCCATCCACCTGATGGGGATCAGTTCGATCATGGGCGCGATCAACGTGATCGCCACCATCCTCAACCTGCGCGCCCCCGGCATGACCCTGATGAAAATGCCGCTGTTCGTCTGGACCTGGCTGATCACCGCGTTCCTGCTGATCGCGGTGATGCCGGTGCTGGCCGGGTGCGTGACGATGATGCTGATGGACATCCACTTCGGCACCAGCTTCTTCAGTGCCGCCGGCGGCGGTGACCCGGTACTGTTCCAGCATGTGTTCTGGTTCTTCGGCCACCCCGAGGTGTACATCATGATCCTGCCGGCCTTCGGCGCCGTCAGCCAGATCATCCCGGCCTTCTCGCGCAAGCCGCTGTTCGGCTACACCTCGATGGTCTACGCCACGGCGAGCATCGCGTTCCTGTCGTTCATCGTCTGGGCGCACCACATGTTCGTGGTGGGCATCCCGCTGGTGGGCGAGTTGTTCTTCATGTACGCGACGATGCTGATCGCGGTGCCGACCGGGGTGAAGGTGTTCAACTGGGCCAGCACCATGTGGCAAGGCTCGATGACCTTCGAGACGCCGATGCTGTTTGCCGTGGCGTTCGTGATCCTGTTCTCGATCGGCGGTTTCTCCGGGCTGATGCTGGCTATCGCCCCGGCGGACTTCCAGTACCAGGACACCTACTTCGTGGTCGCGCACTTCCACTACGTGCTGGTGCCGGGGGCGATCTTCGGGATCTTCGCGTCGGCCTATTACTGGCTGCCGAAATGGACCGGCCACATGTACGACGAAACCCTGGGCAAGCTGCACTTCTGGCTGTCCTTCGTCGGCATGAACCTGACGTTCTTCCCGATGCACTTCGTGGGTCTGGCAGGCATGCCCCGGCGGATTCCGGACTACAACCTGCAGTTCGCCGACTTCAACATGGTCTCGTCGATCGGCGCATTCATGTTCGGTGCCACGCAGATCTTCTTCCTGTTCATCGTGATCAAGACCATCCGTGGCGGCGAACCGGCTCCGGCCAAACCGTGGGATGGCGCCGAAGGTCTGGAATGGAGCGTGCCGTCACCGGCGCCGTATCACACCTTCACCACGCCGCCGGAAGTGAAATGAACCCCGTAGCCGTTGAGGACCGCCACCATGGCTGACTCGATTTCGATGAAGAAGCTGGTCACCCGACTGCTCGGCGTGGTGGTGGCGATGTTCGTCTTCGGTTTTGCCCTGGTGCCGATCTACGACGTGATGTGCAAGGCGTTCGGCATCAACGGCAAGACCGCCGGGCAGTACGAGGGCGAGCAGACCGTCGATGCCACCCGGCAGGTGCGGGTGCAGTTTCTGTCGACCAACACCGCCGACATGCCGTGGGACTTCTACCCCAAGCATGACGAACTGACGGCCAACCCCGGCGCGGTGAACGAGATGATCTTCATCGCGCGCAATCCCACCGACAAACCGATGAGCGCTCAAGCCGTACCGAGCATCGCGCCGAGCAATGCAGCGGCGTATTTCCACAAGACCGAATGCTTTTGCTTTACCCAGCAGGTGCTGCAGCCCGGTCAGCAGATCGAGATGCCGGTGCGTTTCATCGTTGACCGCGACATGCCCAAGGACGTGAAGCACCTGACGCTGTCCTACACGCTGTTCGATATCACCGCCCGACATCCTCCGGTGGCTGCAAACACTGGCGGTTAAGCGTGCCCGATAAGGAGAACAATAAATGGCAACTCATGAGCACTATTACGTCCCGGCCCAGAGCAAGTGGCCGATCGTCGCCACGGTGGGGATGTTCGTCACCGTGTACGGTCTGGCGACCTGGTTCAACGATCTGAAGGCTGCGCGTCCGGAATCCCACGGCCCGTTGATCTTTTTCGTCGGCGGCCTGTTGCTGGCGTACATGCTGTTCGGCTGGTTCGGCACGGTGATCAAGGAAAGCCGCGCGGGGTTGTACAGCCCGCAGCTGGACCGCTCGTTCCGCTGGGGCATGAGCTGGTTCATCTTCTCCGAGGTGATGTTCTTCGTCGCCTTCTTCGGCGCGTTGTTCTATGTACGGCACATTTCCGGCCCGGCACTGGGCGGCGAAGGCACCAAAGGCATCGCCCACATGCTCTGGCCGAATTTCCAGTTCACCTGGCCGCTGCTGCACACGCCGGATCCGAAACTGTTCCCGCCGCCCAAGGAAGTCATCAGCCCCTGGGGCCTGCCGCTGATCAACACCATCCTGCTGGTGAGTTCCAGCGTGACCATCACCATCGCCCACCACGCGCTGAAGAAAGGTCATCGCGGCGCGCTGAAACTGTGGCTGGCGATCACCGTGCTGCTGGGTTGCGCGTTCCTCGGTTTCCAGGCCGAAGAATACATCCACGCCTACCACGAACTGGGGCTGACCCTCGGCTCGGGCATCTACGGCGCGACGTTCTTCATGCTCACCGGTTTCCACGGCGCCCACGTGACGATCGGCACGATCATTCTGTTCGTGATGTTGATGCGCATCATGAAAGGCCATTTCGACAACGAACATCAGTTCGGATTTGAAGCGGCGAGCTGGTATTGGCACTTCGTCGATGTGGTGTGGATCGGCCTGTTTATCTTCGTTTACGTGCTCTGAGGATCAGCTCACCAAGGCGCGTGCGACACCAGTTGGCCGCTGTAGAAACCCCAGGCAATCAAGCCGACGGTGACAGCGGCCAACGCCACCCGAACACTCAAGGCGATCACCAGCCGATTCGAGCTGCTGTCGTCCTTGACCAGGAAAAACAGGCCGCTGAACAGGCTGACCACCGTGGCAATCAGCATCAGGACGATGGCTGCTTTGAGCATGGGAAGAACTCCGGGGGAACAAGCGATGCAGTTGAGTATAGCGATCGCACTCACTGATTTTCTGGCGCGGCCATGAAGCGCTTCCGGCCGGGCGTGGTGCCGACACTGGTAGTCGGCCTGCTGCTGCCGTTGCTGATTTCGCTGGGCTTCTGGCAACTGGGCCGGGGCGCGGAGAAAACCGCCCTGCTCGCCAGCTACGCCGAACGCCGCGCCGCCGAACCGATGGCCAGCACCGAGTTGCTGCACAGCGCCGATCCGGCGTTTCGCCGGGTGCATCTGCACGGCCAGTTCGACGCCGCCCACAGCCTGTTGCTGGACAACCGTCAGCGCAACGGCAAGGTCGGCGTCGAATTGCTGCAACCGTTTCAGGATCAACGCAGCGGCCAGTGGCTGCTGGTCAATCGCGGCTGGCTGCCGTGGCCGGACCGGCGCACAGCCCCGCAATTCAACACACCGACCGACGCCGTGAACATCGATGCCTGGGTGTACGTCGCCCCCGGCGCCACCTTCCAGCTGCATGCCGATCCGGTCAGCAGCCGCTGGCCGCAAACCGTCACCGCCGTCGAACCCGCGAAATTGTGGAAAACCCTCGAACGCGACGGCTTCGCCTACGAATTACGCGCCGAACCCGGCCCCGCCAGCTATCAGGCCGACTGGCCGGTGGTTGCCATGGGCCCGGAAAAACACCTCGGATACGCCGTGCAGTGGTTCGCCATGGCCACCGCCCTGCTCGGTCTTTACCTCTATCTCGGCTGGCACAACGCAAAGGAGAAACACCATGGGAGCGGCCATGAATCCACCCAGCATGTCTGAAGCAAAAGCCCCGGCCAGTCGCCGCCGCGGACGCATCCAGCTGCTGTTGATCGTGCTCGGCGTGGTCGGTCCGATGATCCTCGCCACCGGCATGTACAAGTTGCAGTTCTGGGTACCGGAAGGTCGCAGTTATCACGGTGAACTGATCGGCAACGGCCAGACCCGCGCCGACCTCGGCATTCAGGCTGACGAAACGCGCTGGCAGATGCTGGTCACCGCGCCGAAGGATTGCGCGGTGGACTGCCAGCAACTGGTGTACCTGGCGCGGCAGATCCAGATCGGCCTCGGCCGCGAAGCCGGGCGCGCCAGCCACGCCCTGGCCGCTGCACAACCGTTGGCTGCCGACTACGAAGCCAAGCTGACCCGCGAATATCCGCAGCTGCAACGCTACCCGCTGGACGCAGCCACCTTCAGCAAGGCCACAGGCGACAAGGCCACACCGCAGCTGTGGATCATCGATCCCCACGGCAACCTCGTGCTGCGCTACGACCCGAGCGTGAAAGGCAAGGATCTGCTCAACGACCTGCGCCACCTGCTGAAACTGTCGAACATCGGATAAGGGCATCGTCATGACCAAACCTGGATTTCGCCTCGCGCTGTTTGCCACCCTGCTGGCACTGATCGTGGTGCTGCTCGGCGCCTACACCCGCCTGACCCACGCCGGCCTCGGCTGTCCGGACTGGCCGGGCTGCTACGGGTTCATCAGCGTGCCGAAAAGCGAAGCCCAACTGGCCCATGCCGAACTGCATTACCCCGACTCGCCAGTGGAGGCGCACAAAGGCTGGAACGAGATGATCCACCGCTACTTCGCCGGCACCCTCGGCATGCTGATTTCGGTACTGGCCGGGCGCGCGTGGGTGAACCGTCGTCATCCCGGGCAACCGCTGAAACTGCCGCTGTTTCTGCTGGCGGTGGTATTCGCCCAGGCGGCGTTCGGCATGTGGACGGTGACGCTCAAGCTCTGGCCGCAAGTGGTAACCGGGCATTTGCTCGGTGGCTTCGCGACCTTGAGCCTGCTGTTTCTGCTGACCTTGCGACTGTCCGGTGTACTGCCGGCGCTGACCGTGCCCAAGCGTCTGCAATATTGGGCGACTGCCGGGTTGCTGCTGGTGATCGGCCAGATTGCTCTCGGCGGCTGGGTCAGTTCCAACTATGCGGCAGTGGCCTGCATCGACTTCCCGACCTGCCACGGCCAATGGCTGCCGCCGGCGGATTTCGCCAACGGCTTTCACCTGACTCAACACATCGGCCCCAACTACCTCGGCGGGCAACTCGACAGCGATGCACGCACGGCGATTCACCTGACCCACCGCATCGGCGCGTTGCTGGTGACGGTCGTCCTGCTCGGTCTGGCCTGGCAACTGAAAGTGGTCGGCATGACGCGACTGGCCGGGCTGGTGCTGATCGCCCTCGCCGCGCAGATCACCCTCGGCATCAGCAACGTGCTGTTCCATCTGCCGCTGCCGGTGGCCGTGGCGCATAACGCTGGCGGCGCAGCGCTGCTGCTGACGATGGTGCTGGTCAACTATCACGCGCGGACCAGCCTGGTTCGGGTCAAGCAGCCGATGATCGCGCGCTGGCGCCTGAGCCCGCGCAAACACTCGGCGGCGCCCATCACTATTAAAGGAGAGACGCCATGGCGGTTCTGATCGGCGAACGTCACGGACAGGCAATCTGGCGTGATTACCTGGAACTGACCAAACCGAAAGTCGTAGTGCTGATGCTCATCACCTCGCTGGTCGGCATGTTCCTCGCGACCCGCGCCGGGGTGCCGTGGACGGTGCTGGTGTTCGGCAACCTGGGGATCGCGCTGTGTGCCGGCGGCGCGGCGGCGGTCAATCACGTGGTGGACCGGCGCATCGACGCGGTCATGGCCCGCACCCACAAACGGCCATTGGCCGAGGGCCGGGTTTCGCCCACAGGCGCACTGACCTTTGCGCTGGTGCTGGCACTGCTCGGCCAGGCCTCGTTGCTGACTTTCACCAATTCGCTGACTGCCTGGCTGACCCTGGCCTCGCTGCTCGGCTACGCGGTGATCTACACCGGTTTCCTCAAACGCGCGACGCCGCAGAACATCGTCATCGGCGGCCTTGCCGGCGCTGCCCCGCCGCTGCTCGGCTGGACCGCCGTCACCGGCCACGTCAGCGCCGAACCGTTGCTGCTGGTGCTGATCATCTTCGCCTGGACCCCACCGCACTTCTGGGCGCTGGCCATCCATCGCAAAGAGGAATACGCCAAGGCCGACATTCCGATGCTGCCGGTCACCCACGGCGAGCACTACACCAAGGTGCACATTCTGCTGTACACCTTCGCCCTGCTGGCGGTCAGCCTGTTGCCATACGTAATCCACATGAGCGGCCTGCTGTACCTGATCTGCGCGCTCGGTCTGGGTGCCAGGTTTCTGCAATGGGCCGTGGTGCTGTACCGTGGCACTCGGCCGCACGCGGCGATCAACACCTTCAAGTACTCTATCTGGTACTTGTTTCTGCTGTTCATCGCCCTGCTCGTAGACCACTACCTACTGTTGAACCTATGACTCGAACCCAGAAAACCGTCTTCATCCTCGTCGCCGTGATCGCGCTGATCCTCGGCCTGACCGTCAACAAAGTGCTGAGCGGCAAGGGCCAGGGCGACCCGACCGCGCTGATCGACGCCGGCATCATCCTGCTGCCGCAGAGCCGCAACCTGCCGGACGTGACGATGACCGATCAGGACGGCCAACCGGTCACGGTCAACGAGCTCAAGGGCAAGTGGAGCCTGCTGTTCTTCGGCTACACCTTCTGCCCGGACATCTGCCCGACCACCCTCGCCCAGCTGCGCCAGATCAAGAGTGAGCTGCCGAAGGATGCTGTGGATAAATTGCAGATCGTGCTGGTCAGCGTAGACCCGAACCGCGACAACCCTGCGCAGTTGAAGCAGTACTTGGGCTACTTCGATCCACAGTTCATCGGCCTGACGCCGAAGTCGATCGACGAGCTGCAGAAGGTGGCGAACGCGGTGAGCATTCCGTTCATTCCGGCGGACACCAGCAAGCCGAATTACACGGTGGATCACAGTGGGAACCTGGCGGTGATCGGGCCTGATGGTACGCAGCGCGGGTTTATTCGGGCGCCGTTGAATAATGCCAAGCTGGTTGCGCAGTTGCCGGTGATGTTGAACCGCAAGTAAAAACTGAACGCACAAAAAAGGGGACGCCACTGGCGTCCCCTTTTCGTTTTGATCGTTCCCACGCTCTGCGTGGGCACGATCAAATCAGAACGCCGGCAACACCGCGCCTTTGTACTTCTCGGTAATGAATTTCTTCACTTCCGGGCTGTGCAGCGCAGCGGCCAGTTTCTTCATGGCGTCGCTGTCCTTGTTGTCCGCGCGGGACACCAGGATGTTCACGTAAGGCGAGTCGCTGCCTTCGATGACCAGCGCATCCTTGGACGGATCGAGCTTGGCTTCCAGCGCGTAGTTGGTGTTGATCAGCGCCAGGTCGACCTGGGTCAGCACGCGCGGGATGGTCGCGGCTTCCAGTTCACGGATCTTCAGGTCTTTCGGGTTCTGGGCGATGTCCTTGACGGTCGACAGGATGTTGGTCGGATCCTTCAGGGTGATCACGCCAGCCTTGGCCAGCAGCAACAGCGCACGGCCGCCGTTGGTGGCGTCGTTCGGGATTACCACGTTGGCGCCGCTTGGCAGCTCTTCGATTTTCTTGAACTTGCTGGAGTAGGCGCCCAGCGGTTCCAGGTGCACGCCGGTCACGGAAACCAGGCTGGTGCCCTTGGCCTTGTTGAACTCATCGAGGTACGGCTGGTGCTGGAAGAAGTTGGCGTCCAGACGCTTCTCGGCCACCTGGACGTTCGGCTGTACGTAGTCGGTGAAGACCTTGACCTTCAGATCCACGCCTTCTTTGGCCAGCACAGGCTTCACGAACTCGAGGATTTCCGCGTGCGGCACCGGAGTGGCAGCAACGGTCAGGGTTTCGTCGGCGTGGGCCGAGAACGCTGCAACGGCAGCCAGGGCAACGATCAGTTTTTTCATTCAGCTAACTCCTTTTTACGGCGCCCGTCTGGCGCCTGCCAGCGAATGGCCGGCTCATGTCATTACAAAACCGGTTATTTGCGCGAGAAGTGCACGACCAGTCGGTCGCCTACCATTTGCAGCACTTGCACCAGAATCAGCAGCAACACCACGGTCACGATCATCACGTCGGTCTGGAACCGCTGATAGCCGAAACGGATCGCCAGGTCACCCAAGCCACCGGCACCGACCACACCGGCCATCGCCGTGTAGGAAACCAGTGTAATCGCCGTCACCGTAATCGCTGCGAAGATGCCCGGACGAGCTTCCGGCAGCAAGGCGTTCATGATGATCTGGCGGGTGGTCGCGCCCATCGACTGAGTCGCTTCGATGATGCCGCGATCGACTTCACGCAGGGCGGTTTCCACCAGCCGCGCGAAGAACGGGGTCGCACCCACTACCAGTGGCGGAATCGCACCGGCCACGCCCAGCGAGGTGCCGGTGATCAACACGGTGAACGGGATCATCACGATCAACAGAATGATGAACGGCAGCGAACGCAGGATGTTCACCACCAGCGACAGCAAGGCGTACACGCCTTTGGCTTCGAGCAACTGACGCGGGCTGCACAGGAACAGCAACACGCCCAGCGGCAGGCCGAGCAGCACGGTGAACAGCAGCGAACCGCCGAGCATCATCATGGTGTCGCCGGTGGCGAGCCAGATTTCGTACCAGTCGATATTGGTGAAGAAACTCATCAGGTCTTCCATTAGCGCAACACCTCCATGTGAACGTCAGCGGCGGTGAAGCGGGCGAAGGCCGCCTCCATGTCGCCACCGGTGACGGCGAGGGTCAATTGCCCGTAAGGAATGTCTTTGATGCGGTCGATGCGACCGGCCAGGATGCTGTAGTCCACACCGGTTTCCCGGGCGACGGTACCGAGCAACGGCGCGTAGGTCGCTTCGCCCTGGAAGGTCAGACGCACGATGCGGCCCGGCACGTGAGCGAAGTCATCGCGCTGCTCGCTTTCGTCGATCTGCTCGCTTTCCTGAACAAAACGCTTGGTGGTCGGGTGCTTCGGATGCAGGAACACATCGGCCACCGAACCTTGCTCGACGATCACACCGGCGTCCATCACGCCGACCTGATCGCACACGCGGCGGATCACATCCATCTCGTGGGTGATCAGGACGATGGTCAGCTTCAGCTCGCGGTTGATTTCGGCCAGCAGTTGCAGGACCGACGCCGTGGTCTGCGGGTCGAGGGCGCTGGTGGCTTCGTCGCACAACAGGATTTTCGGCTTGGTCGCCAGAGCGCGGGCGATGCCGACGCGCTGCTTCTGACCGCCGGACAGCTGTGCCGGGTACTTTTTGGCGTGATCGGACAGACCGACCCGCGCCAGCAACTCGGCCACACGCTGGTCGATCTCGGCGCGGGACAGTTCACCGGCCAGGGTCAGCGGCAGCGCGACGTTGTCGGCCACGGTCTTGGACGCCAGCAGGTTGAAGTGCTGGAAGATCATCCCGACCTGCTGACGGAAACGGCGCAGGCCGTTGGCGTCCAGCGCGGTGACTTCTTCGCCGTCGACGATGATCTTGCCGCCACTGGATTGCTCCAGGCGATTGATCAGACGCAGCAGGGTACTTTTTCCCGCACCGGAATGGCCAATCAGGCCGAACACCTGACCGTTCTCGATGGAGAAGCTGGTCGGGTGCAGCGCGGTGATGTCCTTACCGGCGACGCGGTAAGTCTTATGGACGTTTTGAAACTCGATCACGTAGCGAACCTTGTGGGGCGCGTTGGAAAAGGATCAGCGGTTAGCCGGGCGCGCATTTTAGCCTGTCCGTATAGAGGTTATTAGCATTTATTCCGCATTCAACCTTTCATTTGGCAATAACGCGATCAAAGGTCATAAAAAAGGAACGGCCAAAACCCTCATCAGTCACTAAGTAAGCGACTTGAAACTCCGGGCGCCGTGCCCGGGAACCACTCAAGAGCCTCGGCAACACCGAGGTCAAACGAGGAGTTTACGTCTGATGAGCAGCAAAAAACCTGTCCCTTCCAAAAGTGAGTTGGCCGGAACCGACACTCCGGATCGCGCCAACACCAACGCCAAACTCGACAGCCTGGAAAAATTTCGCTCCGACGCCACCGGCCAGGCCCTGCGCACCAATCAGGGCGTGAAGGTCGCGGACAACCAGAACACCCTCAAGGCCGGCGCTCGCGGGCCGTCGCTGCTGGAAGACTTCATCATGCGTGAAAAGATCACGCACTTTGACCATGAGCGGATTCCCGAGCGTATCGTCCACGCTCGCGGCACCGGCGCTCATGGTTTCTTTCAGAGCTACGAGAACCATTCGACGCTGACCAAGGCCGGTTTCCTGCAGGATCCGGGGAAGAAAACCCCGGTGTTCGTACGTTTTTCCACGGTTCAGGGGCCGCGTGGTTCCGGCGATACGGTGCGTGACGTGCGTGGTTTTGCCGTGAAGTTCTTCACCGACGAAGGCAACTTCGATCTGGTCGGCAACAACATGCCGGTATTTTTCATACAGGACGCGATCAAGTTTCCCGACTTCGTCCACGCCGTAAAACCCGAGCCGCACAACGAGATCCCCACCGGCGGCTCGGCCCACGACACCTTCTGGGACTTCGTGTCGCTGGTGCCGGAATCGGCGCACATGGTCATCTGGGCCATGTCCGACCGGGCCATCCCGAAAAGCCTGCGCAGCATGCAGGGCTTTGGCGTGCACACTTTCCGGCTGATCAACGCCGAGGGCAAATCGCGCTTCGTCAAATTCCACTGGCGCCCCACCGCCGGCACCTGTTCGCTGGTGTGGGACGAAGCGCAGAAGCTTGCGGGTAAAGACACCGACTACCATCGGCGCGATCTCTGGGAAGCCATCGAGATGGGTGATTACCCGGAATGGGAACTCGGCGTACAGGTCATCGAGGAGGAAAACGAGCACGACTTCGATTTTGACATCCTCGACCCGACCAAACTGATTCCCGAGGAAATCGTCCCGATCACGCCGCTGGGCAAGATGACCCTCAACCGCAATCCGGACAATTTCTTCGCCGAGACCGAGCAGGTCGCGTTCTGCCCCGGCCATATCGTGCCTGGGATCGACTTCTCCAATGACCCGCTGCTGCAAGGTCGGCTGTTTTCCTACACCGACACGCAGATCAGCCGACTCGGCGGGCCGAACTTCCATGAGCTGCCGATCAATCGCCCGGTCGCACCGTTCCACAACGGCCAGCGCGACGCCCAGCACCGCACGGTGATCGACAAGGGCCGCGCGTCATACGAGCCGAACTCCATCGATGGCGGCTGGCCGAAAGAAACCCCACCGGCGGCGCAGGACGGCGGGTTCGAGAGCTATCCGGAGCGTATCGACGCCAACAAGATCCGTCAGCGCAGCGAATCGTTCAGCGACCACTTTTCCCAGGCGCGGCTGTTCTTCAAGAGCATGAGCAAGCACGAGCAGGAACACATCATCTCGGCCTACAGCTTCGAACTGGGCAAGGTTGAGCGCGAGCACATTCGGGCACGGGAAGTGAACGAGATCCTGGCCAACATCGATCTGGAACTGGCCAAACGCGTGGCGCAGAACCTTGGCTTGCCGGCACCGGCCAAAGGTACGGTCGACGTACCGAAAACATCACTGGATCACTCGCCATCGCTGAGTCAGGCAAATCTGCTGCCGGAGAACATCAAGACGCGAAAAGTCGCAATCCTTGCGGCCAACGGCGTCGATGGTGCGGCCATCGATGCGATGAAGAAGGCGCTGGCGGCGGAAGGTGCGCACGCCAAATTGCTGGGCCCGACCTCGGCGCCGGTGAAGACCGCCGATGGCAAAAGCCTGGCGGTGGATGCGTCCATGGAGGGTTTGCCATCGGTAGCGTTCGACGCGGTGTTCGTGCCGGGTGGCGCGGCGTCGGTCAAGGCGTTGAGCGGTGACGGAGTGGCGTTGCATTACCTGCTGGAGGCGTACAAACACTTGAAGGCGATTGCACTGCATGGCGAGGCCAGGCAGTTGCTGGATGTGCTGAAGCTGGAGGCGGATGCGGGGTTGATCGAGGGCAAGGATATGAAGGCGCTGACCCAGCCGTTCTTTGCGGCGATCGGGCAGCATCGGGTCTGGGATAGGGAAGCCAAGGCCAAGGCGATTCCGGCCTGATAGTTTTGTAATGCCTGAAATAGTCATCGCGAGCAGGCTCGCTCCCACAGGAATCATGTTGTACCTGTGGGAGCGAGCCTGCTCGCGATTTCTTATGGCTTGCGAGGACTCAAGACTACTTGAGCAGGAACGCTGCGCAGAATCTGCTTTTTGATTTGCAGATCGAAATCCGGATCGAGCTTCTTCACGCGCTTGGTGATCAACGTCGCCAGCCACGGGTAATCATTGGTGCGCGGGGCCTGGATGCTCACCGCACAGTCGTAACTCACCACATCGGCGGCGATCGCATCCAGTTGGCGGCGAAGTTTGCGACTATCGGTGATGTTCAGCGCGACCGTGGTGCTCTCGGCGGTCGGATCGATCACCTTGGCTTTCGGCTTGGCTTCAGCGGCTTGCAGCGCTGCTTCGGCTTTCTCCAATTCGGCCTTGCGCGCTTCGGTAATCGCGCCATTGACGCCACCGGTCAGCGCCGGGGCCTTGGGCATCAGCACGCGGGCACGGGCCAGCGCGGTTGCGGCCGCATTCACATCGCCCTTCTGCAGGACGATCTGGCTGCGACGCAGATAGGCTTCGGCCAACTGACGCTGGTATTGCTCAAGGGATTGATCGTTGGGTGTTTCGGCCTGCAAGGCTGCCAGTTGGTCTTCGGCAGTGGCCAGTTCGCTGCTGGCCAGGCTTTGCTCCAGCTGTGCGATGGCCGTGGCCCGCGCATCGGGGACTTCGGCCACCGGCGGCGTGCTTTGGCAGGCGCCCAGCAGCACTGAAAAGGCCACAAGGAGCAGATAACGGGAGGCGAACGGCTTCATTCCTGCGACTCTCTATTTGCGCAAAAAACGAGCAAGTCTACACCCCTCGACGGGGCAGAACAAAACTCAGCAGAAACAGTGCGGCCGCCGTCACAACGATTGACGGGCCGGCCGGGGTGTCCTTGAACCAGGACAGCGCCAGCCCGCCACACACGGCGAGCATGCCCAGCACGCTCGCGCCCAGTGCCATCTGCTCCGGTGAACGGGCGTGACGTTGTGCCGCAGCCGCCGGGATGATCAACAGCGAAGTAATCAGCAACACACCGACGATTTTCATCGCCACGGCGATCACCACTGCGATCAGCAGCATCAGCGCCATGCGCAAACCTGCCACCGGCAGGCCTTCGACCCTGGCCAGTTCTTCGTGCACGGTGATCGCCAGCAGCGGCCGCCACAAGGTCACCAGCAACACCAGCACCGCTGCGCTGCCGCCGAGGATCCACGCCAGATCAGTCGGGCTGATCGCCAGCAGGTCGCCGAACAGGTAGGCCATCAGGTCGATCCGCACTTCATGCATGAAGCTTAGTACCACCAGCCCGAGAGAGAGCGTGCTCGGCGCAAGAATACCCAACAGCGTGTCGGACGCCAGCGGCTGACGCTGTTGCAGGGTCACCAGCAACACCGCCAACAGCAGGCAGCCGACGGTGACCGCGACGGTCGGGCTGACATCCAGCAGAAAACCCAGCGCCACGCCGAGCAGTGCGGCGTGGGACAGCGTGTCGCCAAAATAGGCCATGCGCCGCCAGACAACGAACGAGCCCAGCGGCCCCGCGACCACCGCCAGCGCCAGACCTGCAAGCAGGGCGTAGAACAGAAAATCAGCCATGCTTGCAGCTATCTCCGTGAACGTGAGGTTGGCCTGTCACAGGCCCCTTGACCACCGAACCGTGCAGGTCGTGGGCGTGGTCATGATGGTGGTGATAGATCGCCAGGCTCGGCGCATTGTTGCCGAACAGCTCGACGAAGGCCGGATCGCCACTGACCTGCTCGGGATGCCCGGAGCAGCAGACGTGACGGTTGAGGCACACCACCTGATCGGTAGTGCTCATCACCAAATGCAGATCGTGGGACACCATCAGCACGCCGCAGCCGTGACGGTCACGCAGACGGGTGATCAGGCTGTACAGCTCGGCTTGCCCGGCGACATCGACGCCTTGCACCGGCTCGTCGAGCACCAGCAGTTCCGGCTCGCGAAGCAGCGCCCGGGCCAGCAGCACACGCTGCATTTCACCGCCGGAAACGCTTTGCACCGGGCTGTCGATGACGTGCTCGGCGCCGACTTCCTTGAGTGCCGCCAGCGCACGCGGGCGATCGACGCCCGGCACCAGGCGCAGGAAGCGCAGCACCGACAACGGCAAGGTCGGATCGACGTGAAGTTTTTGCGGCATGTAGCCGACGCGCAGTTTCGGCTTGCGCCAGACGCTGCCGCTGTCGGGTTTCAACAGCCCGAGCACGGCGCGCACCAGCGTGGTCTTGCCGGCGCCGTTGGGGCCGATCAGGGTGACGATCTGCCCCGGTTCGACGCTCAGATGAATGTTGTCCAGCACGTTCTGCCCGGCAAACCGGACTGCCACCTGCTCCAGACGGATCAGCGCATCGCTCATCAAGCCCCCCGGCAACCGGAGCAGAGGCCGACCACTTCGACGGTCTGGGCCTCGACGATGAAGCCGACGTCCTTGGCGCTGTGGACGATGGCGTCGCTGATGGTTTTTTGCTCAAGTTCGATGGCGGCGTGGCATTCACGGCAGATCAGGAACTGGCCCTGGTGCGAATGTTTCGGGTGAACGCAGCCGACGAAGGCGTTCAGCGAGGAGATGCGGTGCACCAGACCGTTTTCCAGCAGGAAATCCAGCGCCCGGTACACGGTTGGCGGCGCGGCGCGGCGGCCATCCTGCTCGCTGAGCACCGCCAGAATGTCGTAGGCACCCAGCGGTTTGTGGCTCTGCCAGACCAGTTCCAGCACGCGCCGGCGCAACGCGGTCAGGCGCAGGCCTTTCTGTGCACACAGGGCATCGGCCTCGGACAGCGCGCTGTGAACGCAGTGCGAGTGGTCGTGGGGACGGCTGGCAATCGGTGTAATAGGCATGAGCGGCGACGAGTTTGGTTAGAGACGTTATTATGTTACCCGTTCTCGCCTCATTGAGTGGTCATCGTGTCCCGACTTTTTTCTGTTTTTGTCGTATTCATCACCGGTTTTCTGCTGATCGGTCCGGCTCAGGCCGAGGTCAGAGTCCTCACCAGCATCAAGCCCCTGCAACTGATTGCCGCTGCGGTGCAGGACGGCGTGGCGATTCCGGAAGTGCTGCTGCCACCGGGCGCTTCGCCGCATAACTACGCGTTGCGTCCGTCCGATGTACGCAAGGTGCAATCGGTGGACCTGCTGTACTGGATCGGCCCGGACATGGAAGGTTTCCTGCCTCGCGTGCTGAACGGTCGTACGCTGCCGAGCGTTGCCGTGCAGGATCTGCCGGGCATGAAACTGCGCCGCTTCGCTGCGGACAGCCATTCCCATGCCGAAGAAGCCGACGAACACGATCACGACCATCGCCCGGGCAGCCTCGATGCGCATTTGTGGCTATCACCGGTGAACGCACGGGTTATTGCCGACAAAATGGCCGCTGACCTGAGCGCCGCCGACCCGGCCAATGCCGAGCGCTATCAGAGCAACGCCAAAGCGTTCGATGA
This sequence comes from Pseudomonas sp. B21-021, assembly GCF_024749205.1. NCBI lineage: Bacteria > Pseudomonadati > Pseudomonadota > Gammaproteobacteria > Pseudomonadales > Pseudomonadaceae > Pseudomonas > Pseudomonas sp. B21-021. The sequence continues at coordinate 70,023 of NZ_CP087192.1, read as the reverse complement.
GCGTCTGGATGCACTGGATCAGCGTTTGAAGAAACGCCTAGCCAGTGTTGAAGGCAAACCCTACTTCGTCTTCCACGAAGCCTTCGACTACTTCGAAGACGCCTACGGCCTGAAACACACCGGCGTGTTCAGCGTCGCGGCGGAAGTGCAGCCGGGCGCCCAACATGTGGCGGCAATGCGCACGCGTTTGCAGGAAGTCGGCAAGACCTGCGTGTTCAGTGAGCCGCCGCTGCGTCCACGTCTGGCCGAGACCCTGGTGGCAGGCCTGCCGGTGAAGCTGGCGGAGCTGGATGCGTTGGGCGGGTACACGCCAGCTACAGCTCAGGGTTACGAGCAAGTGCTGGAGAAGCTGGGGAATGATCTGGCGGAATGCCTGGAATCGCTCTGATACAAAAAAACCGCAGCCTGCACAGGCTGCGGTTTTTTCTTTTACAGGGCGAAAGGTAGCGGCGTACTGACCGTCTGACGCTGCGCCAGACGCTGCTCGAACTCTTTCGGATCGTGGATCAACACGTCCTGCCCGGCGAACGATTCCGCCGCAATCAGACGCGACAGCCAGAACCGCACGCACGCCACTCGCAACATGGTCGGCCACAGCTCGGCTTCGGCTGCCGTGAACGGGCGCAGTGCCGCGTAGGCACCCAGGAACGCACGCGCACGCGGGCCGTCGATCAGGCCCTCATCGTCCGAACACCAGTCGTTCAGGGCGATCGCCACGTCATAGAGCATCGGCCCGGAGCAGGCGTTGTAGAAGTCGATCAGCCCGGTCAGGTGCGTGCCTTCGAACATCGCGTTGTCGCGGAACAGGTCGGCGTGGATGTTCGCCCGAGGCAGCGCGAGAATTTTGTCTTTCTGTCGGGTGATTTCGTCCAGCGCGGTTTGCAGCAGCGCGCGCGGCTCATCGCTCAGGTGCGAAAGAAACTGCGTGCCCTCTTCCAGCATCCAGTCCAGGCCACGATCGGTCTTGCGCTTGATCATGTTGTCGCCCTGGGTCGCCAGGTGCAGGTGCGCCTGCAACTCACCGACCTGCGCGCAATGCTGGGCGTTGGCCTGCTTGATGTGCTTGCCGGCCAGGCGCGGTTGCAGCAGCGCCGGTTTGCCTTTCAGCTCGCGCAGGGCCACGCCGTCAGTGGTGCGCAGTGCATAAGGCACCGGCAGATCGGCTTCGTGCAGGACGTCGAGCAGGTCGATGAAAAATGGCATTTCCTGCACCGGGCCGCGCTCGACCAGGGTCAGGACGAACTCGCCCTTTTCCATGCTGATGAAGAAGTTGGTGTTTTCGCTGCCGGCGGCGATCCCCTGGAAATCGAGCAGACGGCCGAGCCCGTAAGGGGCGAGAAAGGTTTCCAGCTCGGGCCGAGCCAGGGGGGTGAACACAGACATGGTTAAAAACTGCTCAGTTCTGGCGCCGCCATCAAACGGCGCCGATTAAAAGTCAGGAAACTTACTTCCAGGTAAAGATTTCCCACGACGGAATCAGCATATCCGGCTGGTCGGACCGGATGTAGTTCGCGTCCGTACCATCGGCGCGCACCAGGAAATAGGGCTTGCCGCCCTTCGGTGTGACCTTGATCGCATACACGAATCCACTCCGGCTGTATTCCTGAATGACCTTGTCGCCTTCCGTGTGCGTGCTAATGGTAACTTCCGGCTCCGACGATGGCGCATCATCCGCCGCGATCGCGGCCAGCGGTGAGACAGCAATCAGACTGACCAGCAGCAAGCGATTTAACGTACGCATGATAACCTTGTCCCTTTGTCGTCAACGGTCCCGCTATTCTAGCGCCGGGCCCGCCGAAAAGGTTGATTCTGCTCATGAGCCAAGCCCCCCTCGTCCTGGTGGACGGTTCGTCTTACCTGTACCGCGCCTTTCACGCGCTGCCACCGCTGACCACCTCCAAAGGCCTGCCGACCGGTGCGGTCAAAGGCGTGCTGAACATGCTCAAGAGCCTGCGCAAGCAGTATCCGGACAGCCCGTTCGCCGTGGTGTTCGACGCCAAGGGTGGGACATTTCGCGATGAGATGTACGCCGAATACAAAGCCAACCGCCCAAGCATGCCCGACGACATGCGCGTGCAGATCGAGCCGCTGCACCAGAGCGTGATCGCCCTCGGTTTCCCGCTGCTGTGCGTCGAAGGCGTCGAGGCCGATGACGTGATCGGCACCCTGGCCCGCAGCAGCGCGGCCGCCGATCGCCCGGTGATCATCTCCACCGGCGACAAGGACATGGCGCAACTGGTCGACGGCCACATTACCTTGGTCAACACCATGTCCGGTAGTTCGATGGACGTGGAAGGCGTGAAGGAGAAATTCGGCGTCGCTCCCGAGCAGATCATCGATTATCTGGCCCTTATGGGCGATTCTTCCGACAACATCCCCGGCGTTCCGGGCATCGGTCCGAAGACCGCTTCCGGCCTGCTGGTAGGCGTCAACGGCGGCCTGACCGAGCTGTATGCGCAGCTCGACATCGTGCCAACCCTGCCGATCCGTGGGGCCAAGACCCTGCCGGCCAAGCTCGAAGAGCACAAGGAGATGGCCTTCCTCTCCTATCAACTGGCGACCATCAAGGTCGACGTGCCGCTGGATATCGGCCTCGACGACCTACAAATGGGCCCGGAAGATTCGGCCAAACTCTACGAGCTCTACACCCTGCTGGAGTTCAAGAGCTGGATCAACGATCTGGAGCGAGACGCCAAGCGTCTGGAGCTGAGCGCTGCCGCCGAGCCTGCGCCGGCCGGCGATCTGTTCAGCGCGCCCGCCGAAGAAGAAGTGCCTGCCGCTCCGGCTGAAGCCGCGTACGAAACCATCCTCGATCAGGCGCGATTCGACGTCTGGCTGGAAAAACTGAAGAACGCCAAGCTGTTCGCCTTCGACACCGAAACCACCGGGATCGATGCGCAGCAGGCACAACTGGTCGGTCTGTCCTTCGCAGTGCAGGCCAACGAAGCGGCCTACATCCCGCTGATCCACTCCTACATCGGCGTGCCGGAGCAGCTGGATCGCGACACCGTGCTGCGCGCGCTCAAGCCGATCCTTGAAGACCCGAACAAACTCAAGGTCGGCCAGCACGCCAAGTTCGACATGAACATCCTGGCCAACTGCGCCATCGGTGGCGATCAGAACGAAGGCATCACCGTACGCGGGATCGCCTTCGACACGATGCTTGAGTCCTACGTGCTCAACTCCACCGCCACCCGTCACGACATGGACAGCCTGGCGCAGAAGTACCTGGATCACACCACCGTGAGCTTCCAGGACATCGCCGGCAAAGGCGCCAAGCAACTGACCTTCGACCAGATCGCCCTGGAACAGGCCGGCCCATACGCCGCCGAAGATGCCGACGTGACCCTGCGTCTGCACCAGACGCTGTTCGAAAAACTCAGCGCCATCCCGAGCCTGGCCAGCGTACTGACCGATATCGAGATCCCGCTGGTGCCAGTGCTGGCGCGCATCGAGCGCCAGGGCGCGTTCGTCGACGCTGAGCTGCTCGGCATCCAGAGCATTGAGCTGGGCAACAAGATGGTCGCGCTGGAGCGTGAAGCGTTCGAGATCGCCGGTGAAGAATTCAACCTCGGCTCGCCGAAGCAACTGGGCGTGATCCTCTACGAGAAACTTGGCCTGCCGGTGCTGAAGAAGACCGCCAAGGGCCAGCCGTCCACCGCCGAAGAAGTGCTGGCGAAACTGGCCGAAGACGATCACCGCTTGCCGAAAGTACTGATGGAACACCGTTCCATGAGCAAGCTGAAGAGCACCTACACCGATCGCCTGCCTGAGCAGATCAACCCGCGTACCGGGCGTATCCACACTTCGTACCATCAGGCCGTTGCGTCGACCGGTCGCCTGTCGTCGAGCGATCCGAACCTGCAGAACATCCCGGTGCGCACTGCCGAAGGCCGACGCATCCGTCAGGCCTTCGTCGCGCCGAAAGGCTACAAACTGCTGGCAGCGGACTACTCGCAGATCGAACTGCGGATCATGGCGCACCTGTCTCGCGACGAAGGCTTGATGAACGCGTTCCGCAACAATCTGGACGTGCACACCGCCACCGCTGCCGAAGTGTTCAAGGTCGAGCTGAACGAAGTGAGCTCAGACCAGCGCCGTGGCGCCAAGGCGATCAACTTCGGTCTGATCTACGGCATGGGCGCGCAGAAGCTGGGCAAGGACATCGGCGTCGACACAAAGACCGCCAAGGCCTACATCGACACCTACTTCGCGCGTTATCCGGGCGTGCGTGAATACATGGATCGCACCCGCGCCCAGGCAGCAGACCAAGGCTTTGTGGAAACGATCTTCGGTCGTCGCCTGTATCTGCCGGACATCAACTCCAACAAGCCGCAGGATCGCGCGGCCGCCGAGCGCACGGCAATCAACGCGCCGATGCAGGGCACCGCAGCGGACATCATCAAGAAAGCCATGGTGGCGGTGGATAACTGGCTGAGCGCTTCCGGGCTGGACGCCAAAGTCATCCTGCAGGTGCACGACGAACTGGTGCTGGAGGTTCGCGAGGATCTGGTCGATCAGGTTCGCGAAGAAATTCGTGTGCACATGAGTGAAGCGGCAAAACTGGATGTGCCGTTGCTGGTAGAAGTGGGGGTTGGCAACAACTGGGACGAGGCGCACTGAGGCGTCTGGGACGGGGCTATACCGCGACCGAGCGTCGCGGCAAAGGCATCGAAAAGCGCTTAGGCCTGATCGTTCTTGAGCTTATTCCAAAGTTTTTTGAAAAGATTCTGAACTAATCTTGCGACAGGGCACTCAGAGATACTGAATGGCTGGTGAAGCCCTTCGATGCTCCTATGTTGTGTTAAGTGTTGGCAGATATCTGAACCCCGCCCTAGCGGTTCGGAACTTAAACCCCGGAACTTCTCCCTCCCCATATGAAGTCCGGGGCTTTTTTTGCCCAAAAATCGGCTGTAGCGCGGTCATGCTGCGTTAAAAGCGTTACTAAAAATGCTCATTTAGGTCCCCTAAAGTCGAGCGCGACCCCGGCCGTTTTACTAACACTTTTGCCTTGCCTGACCGCACTACAGCCAATTTTCCATATTCCGATTATTCGGTCGCCGCTTCCGCGCCTTTGTCTGCCAGTTCCATCCAGCCCGCCAGCACAGTGTAGGCCTCTTCCAGGCCCATGCGTTTCGGGGCGGAGAACAGCTGGATCGTTACCAGATCGCCCCAGCCCTTACGAATTTCCGACTGCACCTTGAGCAGCGTGTTCTTGGCTGCGCCGTAGGTCAGTTTGTCGGCCTTGGTCAGCAGGATGTGCATCGGCATGCCGGCGGCAACGGCCCAGTCGAGCATCAGCAGGTCGAAGTCGGTCATTGGATGACGGATGTCCATCATCAGAATCAAACCCTTCAAACTCTCGCGGCCACCGAGGTAAGCCTCAAGATGACGCTGCCAGTGTTGCTTGAGCGGGATCGGTACTTTTGCATAACCGTAGCCCGGGAGGTCGACCAGACGCCGTTCATCGTCTAGCTTGAAGAAGTTCAACAGCTGTGTGCGACCCGGGGTTTTCGAGGTGCGCGCCAGGCTGGCGTGAGTCAAAGTGTTCAGTGCGCTGGATTTACCGGCGTTGGAACGACCGGCGAACGCCACTTCGAAGCCTTCGTCGTCGGGGCACTGATCGACTTTGGCGGCACTGAGCATGAACGTGGACTGTTGGCACAGGCCGAGGATGGGATTCTTGAGTTGCATGGGATTTCCGATGTGGGCGGCGCCGGGATTAGGCGCGGAACGCGGTGTCGCTTCCGTTTCAGTGACGCCAGTATATAATGCCGCAGATTTTGTGTGTGCTTTGTCCCAGCGAAGGATGAAGTTCACGAGAGCGACAGACCTTGATTGCGCATTAGAACGCAGAACGCTCTCAACCCTGAAAAGGTCGTTTTATGACGAAATGGCTGCTGGCTGCCGGAGTCTTGATGCCGCTTTACAGCGCACAGGCTACACAGGATCCGGAAGCCGTGTACAACCGTGTTTGTGGAGCCTGTCATTCCGGCCAACTACCCATGGCGCCCAGAAGAGGCGATCAGGAAGCTTGGACGCCGAGGTTGGCGAAAGGTATGGAGACGCTGGTGCAACACGTGACCCAGGGTTTCAAGGCGATGCCGCCGCGTGGTTTGTGCATGGACTGCAGTGCCGAGGATTACCAGGCCCTCATCCTCTGGATGAGCGAGAGTAAGCCCGGTCCATAACTCTTAACCCTTAGCCGTAGTTGGATTAGCTGATGAACAAACTGATCGTGAGTCTGCTGTTGACCGTGGGAATCTCAGGCTTCGCCCATGCTGCCGGTGATGCAGCCGCAGGCCAGGCAAAAGCCGCCGTATGCGGCGCCTGCCATGGCCCGGATGGCAACAGCATGGCGCCAAACTTTCCAAAGCTGGCCGGACAGGGTGAACGCTACCTGACCAAGCAATTGCACGACATCAAGTCGGGCAAGCGCACCGTTCTGGAAATGACCGGCCTGCTGACCAACCTGAGCGATCAGGACCTGGCCGACATCGCCGCTTACTTCGCCAGCCAGAAAGGCAGCGTCGGCGCCGCCGATCCGAAGATCGTCGCTCGCGGTGAAGCCCTGTTCCGTGGCGGCAACCTCGAGAAAGGCCTGCCAGCCTGCACCGGCTGCCACTCGCCGAACGGCGCCGGCAACGCAGCCGCCGGCTTCCCGCACCTGGGTGGCCAACACGCTCAGTACATCGCCAAGCAACTGACCGATTTCCGCAAGGAAGAAGCCGGCCGCAGCAACGACGGCGACGCGATGACCATGCGCACCATCGCCCGCAAGCTGAGCGACGAAGACATCGCGGCAGTCTCCAGCTACATTCAGGGCCTGCACTAAGACGCGCGATTCGAGCGTTGTGTGCAATGGCCAACGCCTGCCACGTTAACGCTCGATTAATCCGTCGCAGCAAGTATAAAAAGGGTGGCTTTGGCCGCCCTTTTTTGTGGCCGCTGCCGTTACACTACAGAACTCATGCCCGCCAGGATCTGTCTGAAAACAGGTCGCGCGAGGCGACCAAAATTGTCCAGGAGTAAAGCATGCGTAATCTGATCATCAGCGCCGCCCTCGTCGCTGCCAGCCTGTTCGGCGTGACCGCCCAGGCCGCCGAAGCCCCTGCTGCCCCTTACGTCGAACTGAGCAACCCGGTACCCGTCGCCGTGCCTGGCAAGATCGAAGTGGTCGAGCTGTTCTGGTATGGCTGCCCGCATTGCTACGCGTTCGAGCCGGTGATCAATCCGTGGGTTGAAAAACTGCCGTCCGACGTCAACTTCGTGCGCATTCCTGCGATGTTCGGTGGCCCGTGGGACGCTCACGGCCAGATGTTCCTGACCCTGGAAGCCATGGGCGTCGAGCACAACGTACACGCTGCCGTATTCAACGCGATCCAGAAAGAACACAAGAAACTGACCGACAAGAACGACATGGCCGACTTCCTCGCCACTCAAGGCGTGGACAAGGACAAGTTCCTGGCGACCTTCGATTCGTTCGCCATCAAGGGGCAGATCGTGAAAGCCCGCGAACTGGCCAAGAAGTATGAAATCTCCGGCGTTCCAACCATGATCGTCAACGGTAAGTACCGCTTTGACATCGGCTCTGCCGGCGGTGCCGAACAGGCGCTGAAACTGGCTGACCAACTGGTGGCCAAAGAGCGAGCGACCAACAAGGCAGCCGCCAACTAAGCGCGGCAATCGCCATGCGCCGCTGGGGAACCGAAAGCGTCGTTGGCCTGCATGATCCGCAGGTCAACGAGCATCACCTGGAATCGACGGGCCTGCCCGCAGACAGCCGTCTGCGCTTGCTCAGCTTCAATATTCAGGTCGGCATCAGCACCGAGCGCTATCGGCACTACCTGACCCGCAGCTGGCAGCATCTGCTGCCGCACCCCGGGCGCTCCACCAATCTGCAAAAGATCGGCAATCTGCTCGGCGACTTTGATCTGGTCGCCCTGCAGGAAGCCGATGGCGGCAGCCTGCGTTCAGGCTACGTCAATCAGGTCGAACATCTGGCCCAGCTCGGCGCCTTCCCCTACTGGTATCAACAACTCAATCGCAACCTTGGCCGACTGGCCCAGCACAGCAATGGCGTGCTCAGTCGCCTGCGGCCGTGGGCGATCGAAGACCATCCGCTGCCGGGTCCGAAGGGACGCGGTGCGATTCTGGTGCGCTTCGGCGAAGGCCCGGAAGCGCTGGTGGTGGTGATGATGCACCTGGCGCTCGGCGCCCGGGTGCGTAGCATGCAGCTGGCCTACATCCGCGAACTGATCGGCGGCTACAAGCATCAGGTGCTGATGGGCGACATGAACACCCACGCCAGCGATCTGCTGCAACACTCGCCGTTGCGCGACCTCGGCCTGCTGGCCCCGCAACTCGAAGCGACATTCCCCAGCTGGCGCCCCCAGCGCTGCCTGGACCATATTCTGCTCAGCCCGACCCTGACCCTGGAAAAGGTCGAAGTGCTGGCACAACCGATTTCCGATCACCTGCCGGTCGCGGTAGAGATTCGTCTGCCGGGTTCGCTCACGGCCGATGCATTGCCCGCGTTGAGCACTGCCCTTCGCGGAACCCCTGAATGAGCGACGAAGCCCAGCGCTGGAAAGAGAAATACCTCAAAAGCATCGAACAACAGGAAAAGCTCGAACGTCGATGGGACGCCCGGCTCGACCTGCTGCGCCGTGGCCTGGTGCGCAGCACCCTGGCGGCGGAAGGCACCGACCGCGTGGTCGATCAGTGCATGAAAGAGATGCGCGACGTGGTGCGCACCGATGACATGGACGCCGGCCTCGCCGCCTTGCTGCCGCGCCTGGAAAAAGCCGTGCTTGATTCCGAGCAGCGCCGGGAAACCCGGATCGAACAGGTCAGCACTGCACTGACTGCGCTGGTCACTCAGTTGCAATCCCTGCCCCTGCCCCGCGATGTGGCCCAGCCGCTGAAGAAATTCGCCAAGCAGCTGGACGGCCGGGTGAGTCAGGCAAGGGAAATGCCGCTGCTGCTCAGCGAACTCAGCGGCTTGCAGGGCAAGGCTTTGAGCCAGCTGGAGACCCCGGCAGAACCGGGACGCCCCGGATTGTTGCAGCGTCTGTTCGGCAGCCGCGACAACGAGGAAACGCCTGCGACGGCGACCCAGCCTGCCGTGGCGGCACCGCCCGCACCGTCAGAGCAAGCGCCCGTCACGCATGAAACAGCGCCCTTGCAGGAAGCGCCTGTCACGACCGCCGAACCGGTCGCCTCTACGCCCGTCAGCCAAGCACCGATCGCCGCCCCCGTGGCCGAACCAGCGAAAATTCCGGAGCCAACCCCCGAGTATCATGCGGAGCCGGAGGTGGTGGCCTTCGAGCCGGCCAGAATCCTCACCGAAGCTCCTACCGCCTCTAGCGAACCAGAACCCGCCGAGCCAAAACCGGAGCCGCAGGCTTTCACGCCTCCACCGGTTTTCGCGCCGACAGTGCCAACAGCCATCAACCCGGACGAACTGATCCACCCCGGCGATACCCCGCCGCCGGTGATCCTCGACAGCCTGCCCCTGCCCGAGCCCATCGCCCAGGCATTGGCCGCAATCGATCCCGAGCAATCCGAGCACGACATCCTCTACGCCCTGCCGGACTCGCCAGAACCATCCTACAGCTCGGTCGCCAAACACATCGAAGACACGCTGATCGGGTTGCTGGACGACCTGACCCTGCCGGAGCGCCACCGCCCGCAAGCCGAAGCCATGCGCGATCGCCTGAAAAACGGTCTGAACTGGTACGAACTGCTGCCGATCCTCGACGATCTGGCGACCTTGATGCTGGCGATTACCGACAGCGGCCAGCACGAATTCGAAGCTTATTTGCAGCAACTCAACGAACGCCTCGAAGCGTTCCAGAGCAACTTGCAGGCCGCCAGCGAAGGCCACGCCGACAACAGCTCCGCGGCGCGGGCGATGGACACGCAGATCCGCGAACAGGTCGACGGCTTGCAGAACAGCGTGCAGGAAGCGGCCGATCTGGATGATCTCAAGCAAGTGCTGGAAAACCACCTCGAAGGCCTGCTCGGCACGATGGATCAGCACCAGAAGCAGCGTGACGCCCGAGAACAGGAGGTCGCCGGACGCCTGAAAAGCCTGGCCGAGCGCGTCGCGCACATGGAGCAGGAAGCACTCGGCTATCGCGAACACCTTGAAGAGCAGCGCCAGAAAGCCCTGATCGACCCCCTCACCGGCCTGCCCAACCGCGCGGCCTGGACCGAACGGCTCGAACATGAAATCGCCCAATGGCAGCAACATGGCAACACCCTGAGCCTGGCCATGCTCGACCTCGATCACTTCAAACGGATCAACGATAACTACGGCCACCTGGCCGGCGACAAGGTGTTGAAGATCATCGCGACGGTGCTGCGCAAACGCCTGCGTGGCAGCGATTTCATTGCCCGATTTGGTGGAGAGGAATTTGTATTGCTGCTGCCGGCCACTCCGCCGGCCGTCGGCACCAAACTCCTGGAAACCCTGCGCGCTTCCATCGAAGCCTGCCCGTTTCACTTCAAGGGCGAGCGCGTCACGATCACGGTTTCCATGGGGCTGGCGGCGTTCCGGCCGGGAGAACACAGCGATCTGGTGCTCAAAAGAGCCGATCAGGCGCTTTACCGGGCGAAAAACGCAGGGCGTAACCGGGTGGAGCTGGGCTGAGGCAATTGTTCCATATTGTTTAAATCAGCCCTTTAAGCGTCGAAGCGCAAGGCGATACGTTACACTGTTGCATTATCGTCTTGCGTGTACTGCCCTCTGCCATGAAATTTTTTACCCTGCTCGCGTCGCTACTCTTACTGGCCGGTTGTGCCAGCGGCCCGCGTTTTGACACCAGCCATCCTTCGGTCAATCACGACAGTCGCGTGCAATTTGTGATCGTGCACTACACCTCCGCTTCACTCGAACGCTCATTGCAGTTGTTGACCCACGGCGAAGTCAGCAGCCATTACCTGATCGGCGACGACAAGAACGCCACCATCTACAAGCTGATGGACGAAAACCTGCGGGCCTGGCACGCCGGCGAAAGCGAATGGCAAGGCCGTACCTGGCTCAACTCCAGCTCGATCGGCATCGAGATCGTCAATCCGGGCTTCAAGGACACGCCGACCGGGCGCCTCTGGTATCCCTACAGCGAAGCCCAGGTGCAATCGCTGATCGTTCTGCTCAAGGACATCAGCAAGCGCCAGGGCATCAGCCCGCGCCACATCATCGGCCATAGCGACATCGCCCCGCTGCGCAAGCTCGACCCGGGACCGCTGTTCCCCTGGAAGCGCCTGGCGGCCGAAGGGCTGGGGCTCTGGCCCAACGAACAAGCCGTGGCACGCCAACAGGCGCAGTTCGACGCCGAGCTGCCGAGCATCACCTGGTTCCAGAGCCAACTGGCGCGCCTGGGCTACTCGACGCCGCAGACCGGGGAGCTGGATGTGGCGACCCGCCATGTGCTCGCGGCCTTCCAGATGCACTACCGCCCTACGCGCTTTGACGGCACGCCGGATGCGCAAACGGCAGCGTTGCTGCTGGTGCTGAATCAGACAAAATAATGACGCCCGCCCGACGGTCAGGGCGAAAGTGCAATCAGCAGCTATAACTCATTGGTAATTCTTCGGATATCCATGATGGTTGCTACTCGAGAGACGCTGCGTAGCTGGTTTTATCGCCCCTGGTTTCTGGCGATGATCGCGGCTGTCCTCAGTGCGAGCCTGCTGATCACCGGCGGGCTGTTCGTGGCCATGCGCCAGGTCGAACAAAGCGAGAGCCAGGAAATGAACGCCCAGGGCGAGCGGTTCCTGGCGCGTCTGGAGCAACTGTTCGGCCAGCTGCGCGAAAGCCTCGACGACCTCGAAGCCCAGCCCTTGCGCAGCTGCGACGACGAAATGATTGCCACGTTGCAGCAAGTGACGTTCAACTATCGCTTCGTCTATGAAGCCGCCTATATGGACGCCACGCGGATCTGCTCCAACCGTCCGCGCCAGGAAGGCCTGTCGGTGATCCGTCCTCCGGACATCAAAGGCCCGACCTACAGCTATTGGCTGAACACCACCACCGAACCCGATGAAAACCGCGCAGCGCTGATGCTCGGGCGCGGCAACTTTCGCGTCGCCACTTCACGCGGGCATTTGACCGACATGGTCGACCTGTCGCCCGGCAGCAGCCTGCTGGTGGTGCTGGATCACGGGACCCGGGCGATTCCGGTACTCGGCGTTCCACAAGCCTGGCCACCCACTGAACCCTGGCCGCCGAAAACTCCGGATGCGCTGCAAGTCACCCAGTCGCACCTGATCTACCGCATGCCCACCGATAACCCGGAATACCAACTGGTGCTGATCAGCCCGCGCTCGGGCATGCACATTCCGGAGCTTTGGTGGTGGATGGTGCCGTTCTGTCTGGTGCTCGGTGCGCTGGTAGGCGTTCTGGTGTTCTGGATCGTGCGCCAGCGCCAGTCGCTGGATGCCGAGCTGCACGGCGCGATCCGCCGGGGCGAGTTGCAGGTGCTTTATCAACCGATCTTCGATCTCGACAGCCGCAACTGCGTCGGCGCCGAAGCCCTGCTGCGCTGGCGCCGGCCGGACGGCACGCTGACCAGCCCCGATTTGTTCATCCCGATGGCCGAGAACACCGGGCAGATTCGCCAGATGACCGACTTCGTCCTGCAACGCTTGCTCGAGCAGCTCGGCCAATTGCTGCGAGCCAATCCGCAGCTGTACATCTCGGTGAACCTGGCCGCCTGCGACGTGATGGTGCCGCGCATCGGCCAGGTCATGGCGCGGCTGCTGACCCTGCACCGGGTGGCGGCGCGGCAGATTGCTTTCGAGGTGACCGAACGCGGTCTGATCGATGTGGTGGTAGCCCGGGAAAACCTGCAAGCACTGCGGGATGTCGGGCATCAGGTGCTGATCGACGATTTCGGCACCGGCTATTGCAGCCTCGCCTACCTGCAAACCTTGCCGGTGGATTGCTTGAAGATCGACAAGGCCTTCATCGACGCCCTCGGCCATGACGCCGCCAGCAGCGGTGTCGCGCCGCACATCATTCACATGGCCCAGGCGCTGGACCTGAAGGTGATCGCCGAAGGGATCGAATATGAATCCCAGGCCGAGCTGCTGAGCAGCGAAGGGGTGAAATTCGGTCAGGGCTGGCTGTTCGCCCACGCTTTGAGCGCGGTGCAGTTCATCGAACTGATCACCCGTGGTCGGCGGCTAGCCGGCCGCCGGATTGACGACGAAGCCTAGACCGCCAGCGCCATGTAGAACTGCGTGCCCTGCCCCGGCCGCGAGTAAACGCCCATCCGCCCACCGTGCAACTGCACAATTTCCTTGCACAGCGCCAGACCCAGCCCGGCTCCGCCCTTCTTGCGCCCGACTTGAACGAACGGTTCGAAGATCCGCCCTTGTTGACCGTAGGCAATCCCTTCGCCGTTGTCTTCGACGCTGATGATCACCCGCTCGCCATGGCGCCGGGCCTGCAAGCGGATCAGCCCGTCGCGCGCCGTGTGGCGCAAGGCGTTGTCGATCAGGTTGTCGAGGACTCGATCAAGCTGCGCCTGATCCGCCTGCAAGCGTGGCAGCGGGCCCTGCGCTTCGACCTGCAGGGTAACGCCCTTCTGCGCCGCCGAATCGGCGAAACGCAAACGCGCCTGTTCCAGCAGATCCTCGATGGAACACGGCGCCAGCGTGAGCTTCTGCAAACCGCTCTGATAGCGCGAGAAGTTCAGCAGATCGTTGATCAGCTGCATCAGGCGCTGCATTTCTTCATTAACCGTGTCGAGCAGATCGGACTCGCGCGACTCCTGAGGAAACTTCGCCCGCTCGCGGAACAGCCCGAACGCCATGTGCATGCCCGTGACCGGTGTGCGCAATTCGTGGGAGGCGCGCAGCACGAACTCGCTGCGCACCCGCTCGAAGGCGCGCTGTTCGGTGACGTCATGCAAGACCATCACGGCGCCGAGGATATGCCCCTGGGTATGGCTGACCGGCGTTAGGCTGTAGGTCAGCAGGCGCGATTCACCATCGACCTCGATGCTCAAGTCTTCCGGCGCGCGCTCGAGGGTGCCGCCGCGCAACACCAGTTGCAGTTGTGCATCCAGCTCCGGACGCTGAAGCGCTGTGCCCAGGCCCTCGCCGAAACGGTCGCTGTCCCAGCCCAATTGTCGCTGGGCCACCGGGTTCAAGTGTTCCAGACGACCCTGACGGTCGATCATCAGCAAACCATCATCGATGCTGTCGAGTACCGCTTGCAGGCGCTGCTGGCCAGCGAGCAGTTCGTCGACGTTCGTCGCCTGGTGTTCGCGCAGGGCTTCGGCCATCAGCCCGAAGCGGCGGGTCAGCAGATTGATTTCCATCGCCGAGGACACCGGCAGGGTCACTTCGAAATTGCCCTGGCCGATATTGTCTGCGGCTTTAGCCAACGCTTCGATCGGCGCACCAAAACGCCGCGCAATGCCCTGGGCGGTAACGAAACCAATGATCAGCACTGCCAGCCCCACCAGCCCGAGCAGGCCGGAAATCAGCAGCGCCCGGTCACGGGCAGCGTGCTGGACAGCGTTGATGTTATCCAGCGCGTGCTTGTGCTCGGTGATCAAACCGTTACGCAGGGTGTTGAATCGTTCGCGCAAGTCGCCACTACCACTCAGGGCGGCGCCCGGATCGCGGGAGATATCGAACGCCTCAAGGAAGGTCAGGTAATCGCTCTTCGCCTGACTGAAGCCATATTGGCGATTGTCGTTTTTCTGCTCTTGGGCGATACCCTCGTCGAGCAATTCGAAATAGCGTTGTTTGGATGCTTCGAACGCCACGGGATCGGGTTTCTCGGCAAGCATCATGATCAGTTGATCGCCAAGCGTCTGCCGCAGCTTGAGCCCCAGATCGAGGGTGACGAAGTTGTTGCGGATCAGCGCCTCCTGGGTGCCGGCCATCTGCATCACGCTGACCAGCCCGAGCATCAGCCCGAGCAAGGCCACGGTGATCAGCGCGGAAATGCTCAGGAACAAGCGGGTCCGCAACTTCATCGCCAGTTTCATCGGCGGGCGCTCACAGGTTGTACTGCTTGCGCTTGCGATACAGGGTCGAGGCGTCGATCCCCAGAGTCTTGGCGGCCTGATCGAGAGTGCCGGCAGTCGCCAGTACTGCGCCGATGTGGGCCTTCTCCAGTTCGTCGAGACTCAGCGCGGCGCCAACCCGTGGCGCGTTGTTCGCCGGTTGTTCGGCCATGCCGAGGTGGCTGATTTCCACACGCTCCTGCGGGCAGATGATGCTGGCCCGCTCGACCACGTTGCGCAGCTCACGGATGTTGCCGGGCCAGCGATAACCCAACAGTGCTTCGCGAGCCTCGTCGCTGAAACCCCGGGCCGGGCGCGCGTATTCCTTCACAAAGCGAGCGAGGAAACGGTCGGCCAGGGTCAGGATGTCTTCGGCCCGCTCGCGCAGCGGCGGCAGATGCAGGGTGATGACGTTCAGGCGATAGAGCAGGTCCTCACGGAAACGCCCGTCGCGCACCATGTCTTCGAGATTGAGGTTTGTGGCGGCAAGGATCCGCACATCGGCGCGGCGGGTAACCGGATCCCCTACCCGCTCGTATTCCTTGTCCTGAATGAAGCGCAGCAACTTGGGTTGCAAAGTCAGGGGAAAATCGCCGATCTCGTCGAGAAAAAGCGTGCCGCCATCGGCTTGATTGACTCGCCCCAGCGTGCTTTCGCTGGCCCCGGTGAACGCGCCACGACTGTGACCGAACAGCTCGCTCTCCATCAGTTCGGCGGTCAGCGACGGGCAATTGATGGTCACGCAGGATTTCTTCTCGCGCTTGCTCCACCCATGAATCGCTCGGGCCAGTTCACCCTTACCGGTGCCGGACTCGCCGAGGATCAGAATGTTGGCGTCGGTGCCCGCCACTTGCCGCGCGGTTTCCAGTACGACTTTCATCGCCGGGCTGTGAGAATCGAGACCGTCCTTGGGTTTGCGGATCTCGCCTTCGAGGGCTTCCAGACGCGCCGAGAGCTGACGTACTTCAAGCTGCTTGGCGGTCGCCAGACGCAGTTGATCCGGGCTGCACGGCTTGACCAGATAATCGGCAGCGCCGGCCTGAATTGCGTCCACCGCGGTGTCGACAGCCGAATGGGCGGTGACGATCACGACCCGCATCCACGGCGCTTGAATGCGCATCTGCGCCAATACATCGAGACCGTTGTCTTCGCCCAGACGCAAATCGAGGAAGCACAGATCGAACACCTGACGTTGCAGCAGCGCGTCAGCCTGAGCCGCGCTGTTGGCGGTGGCGACGGTATAACCTTCGTCTTCGAGGCAATAACGAAAGGTTCGCAGGATGGCGGATTCATCGTCCACCAGCAGAATGCGGCCTTGGTGCTCAGTGGCTGATTCCATTTTTCCTACGCTCCATAAGTGAATGTCTTGGGTTAGTCCCGGAAAAATCGGGCAAGTTGCATGGTTGATTCTGATCGATTCCGGTCATAGCAGGGTAGCTCTCTCCTGCCCTCACGGCTAATCCGCTGATTTTGTTGATTTTTTAAACATCGCACAGTTTCAAGGCGGTTTCCTGCCTCCTTTTCTGACATCCGCACCCTGCCCTCAATTCAAAAATAATGATTTCTCCTACGAAATAATCGTGCATTACGCACGACCCTGCGCGGGCCATCGTGCAGGATGCGTCGTCAGGAATTTTCGCGCCATCTATAACTATCTGATTTTATTGGTTTTTTTTAAACAAAAAAGCTGGCATGCAGGCTGCAATACCTCTCTCAGCCCGGGCAGAAATGCACTGCCCCAACCGAATAAGAGTGAGGAACCCAGGATGACTCGCCCACGTGCCGCCCAAATGCGTATCTCGCCACTGCACTTGCAGCAGGCCCTGTTTGGCGCACTTGCGCTGTTGATCACGCTGATCGCCTGCCAGCAATACCTGCGCTGGGAGCAGAGTCAGCAACCTGAGCCCCTGATTTCCATGCAACACGCGACGCAGACGCACTTCAGCGCCGTCAGCAGCAGCCAGGCCGACAACGGCGCGATGCGCATGATGGACGTCGACCAGCCACAGCCACTGGGCGACATGCCCCGTGAAGAACGCTGGGTTTTCTGATCAACGAATCTGGGCGCCCCCGCGCCGAGACCGGCAACACCCCTAAATAGAAGCAAGGAGAATCACCATGTTGAGCTGGGCAATCACATTCCTGATCATTGCCATCATCGCTGCAGTACTGGGCTTCGGTGGTATCGCGGGCACCGCCACGGGTATCGCCAAGATTCTCTTTGTCGTGTTCCTGGTGATGTTCATCGCTTCCTTCTTCTTTGGCCGTCGCGGTCGAGGTTGAACATGAAGGGTTTAAAGACACTGGCAGCCGCCCTGCTCCTGGGCGGTAGTGCCATGGCGATGGCGGCCAATGACGGCCAGGCGCGGGTCAACGAACTGTTGAGTTCCGACCCGCAATACAGGGAAACATGGGAAGGCGTGGTGAAGAAGGAAGAACGCCTGCCGGAATGGGTGATGAACCTCTCCGGCGCGCCGGACCAACAGATGAATGCCGTGACTGAAGATGGCGATCAGTATCTGGTGGGGCCGCTCTGCGAATCGCAGGACAAATGCCTCAACCACCGCCTGATCGTCGCCTTCAGCTTCGACAAGAAACACGCTTACGCCATGCTGGTCGATGTGCCCGAAGGGCTGCCGGCGGACAAGTCGCCAACGCGACATGCCACCTACCGCTTCCTCGGCAAGCCCGACCAGGGCATGCAGGATCTGTTGATGGAAACGCTGAAGAAAGATCCGAACTGGTATTGAACATGAGGACACCTGAAAGGCTGTCCTCCATTGCACCCGCCCGAGGAAGGCCGGTGCATGACCAGGGGGCCGGGACGTTCTGACTGTTGCAGGGTCGGAGTGACCTACGGGTACAGGGAGTGCCTGCGATGAGGGCCGGGTCAGGGTAAAAGCTGCGACGCAAGTTCGCCAACCGGAGCGGTTCGACGGACTTGCGCTGAGCTTTCAACGTGACAAAACGTTGATCCAGAGCGTTCTGCTCGTCTTTTTTATCGCTCACACTGCGTGCGAAAGCATTTCGCGGTGTTTCCTCGCGACCGTATATCGAGAAAGAGTCGATCGAGTAAGTCGGACTTTTAGATTCCGAACGTAGGCTTTTTCCTAAATTTTTCGTTGAAATCACTCGTTCAAAAAATAACCAACCTACGCTGTAATGGCCGGTTCACGGCACTTATGCCTGCCGAAATGTCGTATTCGAACCGGTTGGGACGCCAGTTTCATTTAAAAAAGCTCATGCCGATTCGGCATAGGGTAGGCGTTTACGGCATTAGACGGCGCAACCTTGCATCGGAATAGTTGCGCCTTTTTTCGCCTGCCGGAGAGCCGTAAACACGCGCTTCGGGGCACCTTATACGGAGGCAGATGCACAGACTTTTCCGCTAAAGAGCGTTCCAGTTCCTGCATGTGCCTGAGTCAAACGCAAGTAAGGGTAAAGATAATGAAGAAGGCAAAGCTTAGCCTCGCCTGGCAGATCCTCATCGGTCTGGTGTTGGGGATTGCAATCGGTGCGTTGCTCAACCATTTCAGTGCCGAGAAGGCCTGGTGGATCAGCAACGTCCTGCAACCGGCAGGCGATATCTTTATCCGTCTGATCAAGATGATCGTGATCCCGATCGTCATCTCTTCCCTGATCGTCGGCATCGCCGGCGTGGGCGACGCCAAGAAGCTCGGGCGCATCGGCCTGAAGACCATCATCTACTTCGAAATCGTCACCACCATCGCCATCGTCGTCGGCCTGCTGCTGGCCAACCTGTTCCATCCGGGTGCCGGCATCGACATGAGCACCCTGGGCACTGTGGACATCTCCAAGTACCAGGCGACCGCCGCCGAAGTGCAGCATGAACACGCGTTCATCGAGACCATCCTCAACCTGATTCCGTCGAACATCTTCGCGGCCATGGCTCGCGGCGAGATGCTGCCGATCATCTTCTTCTCCGTGCTGTTCGGTCTCGGTCTGTCGAGCCTGCAGTCGGACCTGCGCGAGCCACTGGTGAAGATGTTCCAGGGCGTCTCGGAAAGCATGTTCAAAGTCACCCACATGATCATGAACTACGCCCCGATCGGCGTGTTCGCACTGATCGCGGTGACCGTGGCCAACTTCGGTTTCGCTTCGCTGCTGCCGCTGGCCAAGCTGGTGATCCTGGTTTACGTCGCCATCGCCTTCTTCGCCTTCGTCATTCTGGGCCTGATCGCCAAGATGTTCGGCTTCTCGGTGATCAAGCTGATGCGCATCTTCAAGGATGAGCTGGTGCTGGCTTACTCCACCGCTTCCTCGGAAACCGTGCTGCCACGCGTAATCGAGAAGATGGAAGCCTACGGCGCACCAAAAGCCATCTGCAGCTTCGTGGTACCGACCGGCTACTCGTTCAACCTCGACGGTTCGACCCTGTACCAGTCCATCGCGGCCATCTTCATCGCTCAGCTGTATGGCATCGACCTGTCGATCAGCCAGCAACTGCTGCTGGTCCTGACCCTGATGGTCACTTCCAAAGGTATCGCCGGCGTACCGGGCGTGTCCTTCGTGGTACTGCTGGCCACTCTGGGCAGTGTGGGTATTCCGCTGGAAGGTCTGGCCTTCATCGCCGGTGTCGACCGTGTGATGGACATGGCGCGTACCGCCCTGAACGTGATCGGCAACGCCCTGGCGGTACTGGTCATCGCCCGTTGGGAAGGCATGTACGACGACGCCAAGGGCCAGCGCTACTGGAACTCGCTGCCGCACTGGCGCAGCAAGGAAAAACTGCCGGCCGGTGACGTTTCCAACAACTGATCCCCGCTCGTAAGGCACCCTGACAAACCCCGGAGAAATCCGGGGTTTGTCGTTTCTGGCGACCCCGCTATCATTCGCCGCATCTTCCGGGGGATTTGACTGATGCTTAATGGCCTGTGGCTTGGCTTCTTCATCGTGGCAGCCGTTTCGGCGCTGGGGCAATGGCTGATCGGCGGCAACGCCGGGATCTTCGCGGCGATGGTGGAAAGCATTTTTGCCATGGCCAAGCTGTCGGTCGAAGTCATGGTGCTGCTGTTCGGCACGCTGACCCTGTGGCTGGGCTTCCTGCGGATCGCCGAGAAAGCCGGGATCGTCGAATGGCTGGCCAAAGCGCTGGGCCCGCTGTTCCTGCGGCTGATGCCGGAAGTGCCAGCGGGGCACCCGGCCATCGGCCTGATCACCCTGAACTTCGCCGCCAACGGCCTGGGCCTGGACAACGCCGCCACGCCGATCGGCCTTAAAGCGATGAAGGCGCTGCAAGAGCTCAACCCCAGCTCGACCATCGCCAGCAACGCGCAGATCCTGTTCCTGGTACTCAATGCATCGTCCCTGACCCTGCTGCCGGTGACGATCTTCATGTACCGCGCCCAACAAGGTGCGCCGGACCCGACGCTGGTGTTCCTGCCGATCCTGCTGGCCACCAGTTGCTCGACCATCGTCGGCTTCCTGTCGGTGGCGTTCATGCAGCGCCTGCGGGTCTGGGACCCGGTGGTGCTGGCTTACCTGATTCCCGGCGCGCTGATCCTCGGCGGCTTCATGGCGTTGCTCGCGACGATGTCGGCCACTGCGCTGGCGGGCCTGTCGTCGATCCTCGGCAACCTGACGCTGTTCGGCCTGATCATGCTGTTCCTGGTGATCGGCGCCTTGCGCAAGGTGAAGGTCTACGAGGCCTTTGTCGAAGGTGCGAAGGAAGGTTTCGACGTGGCCAAGAACCTGCTGCCGTATCTGGTGGCGATGCTCTGCGCGATCGGCGTATTGCGCGCGTCCGGCGCGCTGGACTTCGGCCTCGACGGTATCCGCCATCTGGTGGAGTGGGCAGGGTGGGACACGCGCTTCGTCGATGCGCTGCCGACCGCCATGGTCAAACCGTTCTCCGGCAGCGCCGCCCGGGCGATGCTGATCGAAACGATGAAGACCTCGGGCGTGGACAGCTTCCCGGCGCTGGTGGCCGCAACGATTCAGGGCAGCACCGAAACCACGTTCTACGTGCTGGCGGTGTACTTCGGCGCGGTGGGCATCCAGCGCGCCCGGCATGCCGTCGGTTGCGCGCTGCTGGCCGAACTCGCGGGCGTGCTCGGCGCTATCGGCGTCTGCTACTGGTTCTTCGGTTAAGGCTCAAGGCCGGGCAGGTGGGGCAACTTTCTGCCCTTGCTCCACCGCCCACGCCACCACCTTCGCGGTGAGGCGATCACTGGCCTGACCGAATCCGGCCACCACCGCCGGGACCTTCACATCATTGAGCGGCTGACGTTCTTCGAAGCGGCGACTGGCGAGAATCCGCTGGTCATAGCCACGCACCAGCAACGCATCGACCCGCACCACGACGCTGGCCTGCGTGCCCTGATACTCGGTCTGAAATGCCTGCAGGCTGCCGCCCAGTTCCAGGTCCGCCTGGAAATTGCTGTCGTCGGTGCTCAACAGCGATATACGCCCGTCCCGCTGGAAGCCATCCAGCAGCCGATTGCGCACCAGCACCGGCGCCGGATCGCTCCAGCGCGAGGCCTTATAAGTGCTGATCACGTCACCCTGGGGAATCACCGCGATGCCCGGCCGGTTCAGCGCTTCGCTGGCCTGCAGTTTGTTCAGACGCAGCGACCAGTGCTGAGCCGCCGCCGAACCGGCCGAAGCGGGCGCCTCTGCGGCTGGCAAGCGATAGACATCCAGCGGCTCGGACTTGGGCAGGATCGAGCACGCGCTGATCAGCGTGAAGCCGGCGAGGAGGGCGAGGCGAGTCAGCTTCATGGCGTGAACTCCTTGTTCTTGTCACTGCCCAGCAGGTAACCGCTGGGGTTGGCCTCCAGGCGTTGGGAAATGGCGCGCAGCGAGTTCAGGGTTTCACGCAGTTCGCGGATCGCCGGGGCCAGACCGTTGAGGCCCTGCATGCCGCTGTCGAGGGAGTTCTGGTTCTTGCTCAACAGGCCGTTGATGGTGGCGCTGCTCTGCTCCAGGGATTTCATCGCCTGCTCGGCGCTGCCCAAGGCCTGCTTGCCCTGATCGTTGAGCAAGCCGTTGGCGTTGCGCATCAGCGCCGACGTCTGTTCGAGCATGTTGCCGGCCTGCTTGCCGACCGTCGCCAGTTGCTGCATGGCCTGACGCAGGTCGCCGCGCTGATCGTTGATCGAACCGGTAGTCTGTTCCAGATGCTGGAGGGTTTTGCTCACGCGCTCGATGTTGTCGGCGGAGAACATCTGATTGGCATTGCTCAGCAGCGTGCTGACTCCGCTCATCAGGTCGTTGCTGTCATTGAGCAGTCGCGAGATCGGCGAGGGCGAGGCGACGATGGTCGGCAGATTTCCGTCATGGCCCTTGAGTTTCGGACTCTCTGGCGTGCCGCCGCTGAGCTGGATGATCGACGTGCCGGTGATCCCGGCCAGGGCCAGTTTGGCCTGGGTGTCTTCCTTGACCGGCGTGTCACCCGCCAGACGAATCCGCGCCAGCACCCGACGCGGGTCCTGCGGGTCGAGGCGCAGGCTGACCACATCGCCGACCTTGATCCCGCTGTACTGCACCGGGCTGCCCCGGGACAGGCCGCTGACCGCTTCGTTGAAGACGATTTCGTAATCCTTGAACTCGGTGTCGACGCTGGACTTGGCCAGCCACAGACCGAAGAGCAGGGCGCCCGCCACCACAATCACCGTGAACAGGCCGATCAATACATGATGGGCTCGGGTTTCCATGTCAGACCTCGTTGAGCTGTTTGGCGGCGTCCAGCGCCGAGCGGCCGCGAGGGCCGTGGAAGTATTCGTGAATCCACGCGTCATCGGTTTCCGAGACCACGTCGATGGGACCGGCCACCAGCACTTTCTTCTGCGCCAATACCGCGACGCGGTCGGTGATGGTGTAGAGCGTGTCGAGGTCGTGGGTCACCAGAAACACGCTCAGGCCCAGCGCGTCGCGCAGGGTCAGGATCAATTGGTCGAACTGCGCCGCGCCAATCGGATCGAGGCCGGCGGTGGGTTCGTCGAGAAACAGGATGTCCGGGTCCAGCGCCAGCGCCCGGGCCAGTGCCGCGCGCTTGATCATGCCGCCGGACAGCGAAGCCGGGTACTTGTCCGCCGCCGACAGCGGCAGCCCGGCCAGCGCCAACTTCACCGCCGCCAGATGCTCGGCGTCGTCGCGGCTCAGACCGGCGTGTTCGATGAGGGGCAGGGCGACATTCTCGGTGACGGTCAGCGACGAGAACAGCGCGCCTTTCTGGAACAGCACACCGAAACGCCGCTCGATCAGCGAACGCTCATGCTCCGGCAGGCTCGGCAGGTTCTGGCCGAACACCTTGACCATGCCTTCACTGGGCCGGCGCAAGCCGACGATGCTGCGCAGCAACACCGATTTGCCGCTGCCGGAGCCGCCGACCACGGCCAGGATCTCGCCTTTGTACAAGTCGAGGTCGAGGTTCTCGTGCACGCTCTGGCTGCCGAAGCGATTGCACAGGCCACGGACTTCGATCACCGCCTCGGAGGGCGCGCGGGGTAGACGACTCACCAGCCCATCTCCATGAAAAACAGCGCGGCGACCGCATCGAGCACGATCACCACGAAAATCGATTGCACCACGCTTGAGGTGGTGTGGGCGCCAACGGATTCGGCGCTGCCGCTGACCTTGAAGCCTTCCAGACAGCCGATGGCGGCGATCAGAAACGCGAAGATCGGGGCTTTGACCAGGCCCACCAGGAAATGTTGAATCCCTATGTCGCTTTGCAGCAGCGACAGGAACATCGCCGGCGAGATATCCAGCGACACCGCACAAACCACAGCACCGCCGACGATCCCGCAGATCATCGCCAGAAACGTCAGCATCGGCAGCGCCACCAACAACGCCAGCACCCGCGGCACCACCAGCAACTCCATGGGATCGAGGCCGAGGGTGCGGATGGCGTCGATTTCCTCGTTGGCCTTCATCGAGCCGATCTGCGCGGTAAAGGCACTGGCGGTGCGGCCGGCCATCAGGATCGCCGTGAGCAACACACCGAACTCGCGCAGGAAGGCGAAGCCGACCAGATCCACGGTGAACACGCTGGCGCCGAAACTGGCCAGCACCGTCGCCCCGAGGAACGCCACCACTGCGCCCACCAGAAAGGTCAGCAACGCGACGATGGGCGCGGCGTCGAGGCCAGTCTGTTCGATGTGCGCAATCATCGGCGTGATACGCCAGCGCTTGGGCCGGAACAGGCTGCGGGCGATGGTTTCGAGGATCAGGCCGACGAAGCCGAGCAATTGCAGGGTGTCCTGCCAGACCGTGTCGACGGCCCGACCGATGCGCGTCAGCAGTTGCACGCTGACGCTGATTTCCGGCTCCTTGATCGGCACGCAGAAGTCGGTCAGCGAGCGATACACGGTTTGCAGCAAGGCGCGGTCGGCGCTGGAAATCGTGCAGTCGGGGTGTTCGGCGGATTTGCCCAGCCGCTCCGAGCCGAGCAGCTCCACCAGCAGCGACGCACCGGCGGTGTCGAGGGCGCCGAGGCCGTTGAGATCGATGGGGGTGTCGGCGTCGTACTGGCCGTGGAGCGTTTCGCTCAGTTGCTTGAGATCAGCGTAGTGGGCAAGCGTCCAGTCCCCGGTCACCCGCAGGCGGGCAGGGGTGATCGAGGTGTCCAGGCGGGCACTGCCGGTCATTGGGCTGCTGGTCATAAGCTCCGTGCTTGTTCGGCTAAATACGCTGGCATACGTAATAGCACGAACACGGTTACTTTTCTTTGGTCGGTGTGCTGTCCGTGACCTCGAAGCGCAGCACGCCAATCACCTGACCGTCTTCGGTCAACACCCGCACCTGCCATTTGCCTGCCGGGTTGCCGGGGAAGTTCTGCTTGTGGGTCCAGGCCCGGTAGCCTTCCTTGCGCCCGCCGTGGATGTCGAGGGCGATGCGGTCGACCTCTTTGCCGTTGAATTGCCAGACGTGATAAATCCGCTCATCGAGCCCGCGCGGCGCGTTGATCGCGGTGTAGGCATAGAGCCCGCCGCCACGGATCTGTTCGGCGCTGACTTCCTTGAGGCTGGCGCCCGGCACCCGGTCCTGCACCTGAGTGCTGATTGCCACGTCAGTCATCCACAGCGTCGCCGGCGGCACCCACGAACGCAGGACCCAGCCCACGCCACCGATGCCGACCGTGATACACAGGATCGCCAAGGCATTGCGCACGGTGCGGATCGGGAAGATCGACGCCAGGCTCGGGAACGACAACACCACCGCAATCCCCAGCGCCCATTTGAAGCTTTGCGAGGTGGTCAGGTGCATGATCACCGGCAGCGCCGTGAGCAGGGCGGCGAACAGGGTCAGGGTGTGCAGCGCGAGGAACGCCCAGCGCCGTGGCGCCAGCCATTTGTAGTAGAGCGGGTCGACGATCGAGATCAGCGCCGCGATGCACAGCAGCCCGGTGAAAAACAGCTGGCCGCTGTTCCAGGTGGTGGTGATGAAGAAGAACGGCAGGACGAAAAACAGGCTTTCCTGGTGGATCATCTGCGTCGCGTAACGCAGCAGCGGCTGGGGGATTTCCCGTTTGAAAATCCGCGTGAACAGCCTGGTCAGGCTGTTTTCCAGCATCAGCCAGATCCAGCTCAGCAGCATGATCGTGGTGATCCAGCTCGCCAGCCCCTGTTGCCGGTCGACCAGAATGAAGCTGCCGACCCCGGAGATGAAACCGCCGAGCGCAATGACCCCGGGGTAGCGCTTCATCAGTTCGAGAATGCGCTGGATCAGAAGGGTCAATTTAGACATTTGGGCGGTTCACGACAGTCGAGGAAAAAACCCCGACAGAGTACCGCCCGCCGGGCCGTGTGGCGAGGCTGCCGGTCAGTCTGGATGCACGGATTTGCGCCGATGCAGGCGCCAGCCGAGCAGCATCAGCACCACCACGCCCAATCCGCCCGCCAGCAGCCACAACACCTGATCGTCACTGAGCAGCGGTTTCTCGATCCGCAGATAGCCCGGTTGCAGCAGCAACTCGCGCATGGCCTTGTTCGCCGCCTCCAACGTCACGCCTTGCAGCTCCCGCGCAGGATCGGCAAAACGGCCATCCTCGTAGTCGCCCAGGGCGCTCCAGTAATAGTCGGCCATGGCGCTGGTGCCCTGCACGGCCCAGGCCTGGTGGGCGATGGCGGCTTGTTTCAAGCGATTGAAGGTGTCGGCATCGAGGCCGTTTTTCAGCAGGTCGGCCTTGAGGTCTTCCAGTACCTGTTCGGCTTCGGCGATATCACCGCGATCCAGATCGGCGTTGAGGCTCATGAAGCCGACGCCGCCGAACACCTCGCGCTCGGCCCACGGCCCGTAGGACAAACCGTGGTTCAGGCGCAATTGGCGGTACAACGCCCACTCCAGGTATTCCTTGAGCAGGTCGAAGGTTTCGTCGTACTGATCGTCCAGCACCGGCTCCGGCACCAGCCAGTGCAGCTTGGCGCTGTTACCGATGAAACCGCGAGTGATCGTGCGTTCGTGAGCGGCGCTGGCGCGGATGTCCGGCAACGGACGGTGTTCGCTCGGGTCGACCGCTTCCAGCGCGCCCCACGCCCGTTCCAGATAGGCGGGCAGCAACTTGTCGAGGTCACCAACGACAATCAGGGTCATGTTGTTCGGTGCGTACCAGGCCTTGCGCACCTTCTCCAGCTGTTCGCGGGTCAGGCCATCGACCTCGGCCCGCTGCGGGCATTTGAGGCCCAGTTCGACCGCCAGTTGGTTGCTCGCGGTGTGGCCCAGATCCTGCCGATCGAGAAAGCGTTGCAGACGGGTGTAATGACCGCCGTCCTCACGCTCGACCACTCGCTTGGCGGCGTTGATCGCGTTGTCGTCGAAGCGGGTCTGGGTCAGCAGGTCCAGCAGCAGGTCGAGGACCTTGCGCTGGTTTTTCGCCGGGGCTTCGATGACGAACGTGGTGTCGGCGTTGCTGGTGAAGGCGTTCCAGTCGCCGCCGAGGGCTTGCATGCGTTCTTCGAGGCCACCTTCGCCGGTGGCATCGATGCCGCTGAACAGCAAGTGTTCGAGCAGGTGCGGCAGCTCTTTTTCATTGCAGTCGAAATCGTCCAGACCGACGCCGATCACCAAGCGGATCGCCACGTGCCCACGCTCGGTGCCGGGCTTGAGCAGCAATTGCAGGCCGTTGGGCAGCGCATAGCCTTCGACCTGAAAACGATCCAGGGCGAAAGCGGGCAGGGAACCGAGCAACAGACAGGCGAACAACAGGCAACGCATAACGAGCTTCCATACGGCTGAATTGGAGATCCGTGTCGTCAGTCAGATCGCTTTCGCGAGCAAGCTCGCTCCCACAAAGGAATGCATTTCAAATGTGGGAGCGAGCTTGCTCGCGAAGGCGCCCTGGAGACTGAACTCTGAGTTACTGACTGACCACAACCCCAGACGTTCAAGGCGAATGCGTGATGTCCGCCATATCGTCTGCCGCCAGCGCGCCGGTATCGGAAGTTTCCAGCACCACATAGGCGCTGCTGCAGAACAGCGAGTTCAGGCGTTTCATGTCGGCAATCAACTCCAGGTGCAACGAACTGGTCTCGATACTCTGTACGATCTTACGTTGCAACCGGCTGACATGGGCGTGGGCCAGACGCCGTTCCTGTGCGCGAAAGCGACGTTTCTCACGCAGCAACTGGCGGGCGCTTTCCTTGTCGCCGCTGAGGAACACCGACAGCCCCAGCCGCAGGTTGGCGATCAATTGCTGGTGCAGGCCGGCCAGCTCTTCCAGCCCGTCTTCGGAAAACGACCGGCGTTGCGAAGTCTTCTGCTGCTGCACTTTGCGCAACATGCGTTCGATCAGGTCGCTGGCGAGTTTGAGGTTGATCGCCAGCTCGATGATTTCCGCCCAGCGCCGACTATCCTGTTCGCCAAGATCTTCGCGGGGCATCTGCGCCAGGTACAGCTTGATCGCGCTGTACAGCGCTTCGACGTCATCGGTCAGCTTGCGCATTTCCTGGGTGACGGCGGTCTGTTTGCCGCGCAGCACGTCGAGGGTCGCGTCGAGCATGTTGTCGATCAGATCGCCCATGCGCAGGGTTTCCCGGGCGGCGTTGGCCAGTGCCAGGCTCGGCGTGACCAGGGCGGTGGCGTCGAGGTGACGCGGCTTGGCGGTGCCGTTGACCTCCGGACGCTCCGGCAGCAGCCAGGCGCACAGCCGCGCCATCGGCCCGACGCTCGGCAGCAGGATCAGGCAGCGGGCGGTGTTGTAGAGCAGGTGGAAACCGATGACCATTTCCTGCGGGCTGAAATCCAGGCTGTCGATCCAGTGCACCAGCGGGTCGAGTACCGGAATGATCAGCAGCAGCCCGATCAGTTTGTACAGCAGGCTGCCCAGCGCCACCTGCCGGCCGGCGGCGTTCTGCATGCTGGTGCTCATGAACGCCAGCACGCCGCTGCCGATGTTGGCACCGATCACCAGACCGATCGCCACCGGCAGACTGATCACCGCAGCGCCGGCGAGCGTGGCGGTCAGCAGCACGGCCGCCAGACTGGAGTAGGAAATCATCGCGAACAGCGCGCCGACCAGGGCGTCGAGCAAGATATCGCCGGTCAGCGACGCGAAAATCACCTTCACCCCTTGGGCATGGGTGATCGGCGCAGCGGCCTCGACGATCAGTTGCAGCGCCAGGATGATCAGCCCCAACCCGATGGCCACACGGCCCATCTGCCCGAGTCGGGTCTGTTTGCGCGACAGAAAGAAAATCACCCCGAGGAAAATCAGCAGCGGCGACAGCCACGACAGGTCGAACGTCAGCACCCGCGCCATCAGCGCCGTACCGACGTCGGCGCCAAGCATGGTCGCCAGGGCCGGGGTCAACGCCATCAGGCCCTGACCGACAAAGGACGTCACGAGCATGGCGGTGGCGTTGCTGCTCTGCACCATCGCGGTGACGAGGATGCCGGCGACAAAGGCCAGCCAGCGTTTGGACATGTTCTGGCCGATCACGTGGCGCAGATTGGTGCCGTACACCCGCAGGATGCCGGTTCGAACGATGTGCGTGCCCCAGATCAGCAGGGCCACGGCAGAGAGCAGATTGAGCAGGGTGAGCATGCAGACCCCCTGTAATAGCAGCGCCCCAGAGGGGCAAGTTGACGGTACCGCGCAACTTCTACGTTCTGATACTTAAGCTGTAGTTGGCTAACGGTCTGGGCGCCAGCATTGCACAGCTAAAGCGGGGATTGAAACAAAAGTGTCATGAAAACAGGTTCATGCAGCCATGAAAAAAGGGCCCGAAGGCCCTTTGATCTGTTGCGCAGCGTTCGGGTTACTGACCCGGAATATCCTTGCGCAGTTTCACCGGATCCTGCTGTTTGCGTTTTTTCGCGATGGCGGTGCGCATCTTGATGTTGATCGCTTCGACCGCCAGCGAGAACGCCATGGCGAAGTAGACGTAGCCTTTCGGTACGTGTACGTCGAACGATTCGGCAATCAGCACGGTGCCGACCACCAGCAGGAACGAAAGCGCGAGCATTTTCAGCGACGGGTGCTTGTCGATGAACTCGCTGATCTTGCCCGAGGCCAGCATCATCACCAGCACGGCCACGATGATCGCCGCGACCATGACCGGAACGTGGGACACCATGCCGACGGCGGTGATCACCGAGTCCAGCGAGAACACGATGTCGATGATCGCGATCTGGATGATGGTGTAGAGGAAATTGCCGCCCTTGCCGCCAGGCGTTTCGTCGCTTTCGTCTTCACCTTCCAGCGCGTGGTACATCTCCTGGGAGCTTTTCCACAGCAGGAAAAGGCCACCGAAGAACAGGATCAGGTCGCGACCGGAAATGCCCTGGCCGAACACTTCGAACAGGTCGGCGGTGAGGCGCATGACCCAGGTGATCGACAGCAGCAACAGGATCCGCGTGATCATGGCCAGGCCAAGACCGAAGATCCGGGTGCGCTGCTGCATGTGTTTGGGCATGCGGCTGACCAGGATCGAAATCATGATGATGTTATCGATGCCCAGAACGATTTCCAGGGCGGTCAGGGTGAAGAAGGCAACCCAGATCTCAGGGTTGGTCAGCCATTCCATGTGTATTCCTTTGAGCGAGTGTTAAACCAGGACGCCAGCAATCAGCTGGCGTCCTGGTGAGTTTGGTGCGGTTACAACGTGCTGAACAGCGGGAAAGTCCCCAACAGCAAGGCTGCGACCAGTATGCACAGGCAGACCAGCACTGCCCACTTCAGGGTGAAACGCTGGTGATCGCCGAACTCGATCCCCGCCAGTGCCACCAGCAGGTACGTCGACGGCACCAGTGGGCTCAGCAGGTGAACCGGCTGACCGACGATCGAGGCACGGGCCATTTCCACCGCGGTGATGCCGTAATGGCTGGCCGCTTCGGACAACACCGGCAACACACCGTAGTAGAACGCGTCGTTCGACATGAAGAACGTGAACGGCATGCTCACCAGCGCCGTGATCACCGCCAGGTACGGGCCGAGGAAATCAGGGATCACTGCCAGCAGGCTTTTCGACATGGCATCGACCATGCCGGTGCCCGACAGGATACCGGTGAAAATGCCCGCCGCGAAGATCAGACTGACCACCGACAGCACGCTGCCGGCGTGGGCGGCGACACGATCCTTCTGCATTTGCAGGCAAGGGTAGTTGACGATCATGGCAATACTGAACGCCACCATGAACAGCACCGGCAGCGGCAGCAGGCCGGCGATCAGGGTGCACATCAGGGCCAGGGTCAGCAGGCCGTTGAACCAGATCAGTTTCGGACGGCGGGCATCCGGGAATTGCGAGACGCTGATTTCGCTGTGATCGATTTCGTCGCCGATCAGGTGCAGCTCACCCAGACGCGCACGCTCACGTTTGCCGTAGAAGTAGGCAATGATCAGGATCGCCACCACACCGGCAGCCATCGCCGGGATCATCGGTACGAAAATGTCCGACGGGTCCACGTGCAGCGCACTCGCGGCACGGGCGGTCGGGCCACCCCACGGGGTCATGTTCATCACGCCGCCGGCGAGGATGATCAGACCGGCCATGATCCGCGGGCTCATGCCGATGCGACTGTAAAGCGGCAGCATGGCGGCCACGCAGATCATGTAAGTGGTCGCGCCGTCACCATCGAGGGAAACGACGAGCGCCAGTACGGCGGTGCCGACCGAAACCTTCAGCGGGTCGCCCTTGACCAGTTTGAGGATCTTGCGCACGGCCGGGTCGAACAGGCCGGAGTCGATCATCAGGGCGAAATACAGAATCGCGAACATCAGCATCACGCCGGTCGGCGCAAGCTTGGTAATACCTTCGAGCATCATCGGGCCGATCTTCGGGGCGAAACCACCGAACAGGGCGAACAGGATCGGGATGATGATCAGAGCGATCAGCGCAGACAGGCGCTTGGTCATGATCAGGAACATGAACGTGATGACCATGGCGAAGCCAAGGAAAGTCAGCATGGGAATACTCCAGGCGTAGCGCGGCTAGGTAAGTGAGCGGATCGGGTGGATCAGCGCAGAACGGGAAGCACGAGGCGTACGGGCGGAGTTGGAGCGAGGAGGCGGGTTGCAGAGGACATCAGAATCACCATTGTTGTTGTTAATTGGGCCTGTCGTGCGAGCAATCACACGCGTTGGCCAACCGGTCTGTTGCCGGCAGTGGGGGCGATCCTAATCGGGGAACCTTTCAGCTACCTTTCGCGCAAGAAAGCTTTGGGCGAACGGCCAACCGGCCGTCGGATGCGGGCTAGAGTCAATGAACACGGGAAGCGGAGGACAGGGCGATGACTGAGTTGCACGGCGGTGGCTGTCACTGCGGACATATCCGCTATCAGTTCAGCGGAGCATTGCACGACATCGCCCACTGTCATTGTTCGATCTGTCGAAAGGTCAGCGGCGGCATCGTCACCACCTGGATCACGCTGCCGGCGGCGAACTTCCAGTGGCTGGCCGGGACGCCTTCGCGTTATGACTCGTCGACCAGTTGTGCCCGGTTCTTCTGTCCGAACTGCGGCGCACAACTGGCGCTGGTGACGTTGCTCAGTCCCGAGAGCATCGATCTGACGATTGCCACACTGGATCATCCCGAGCTGGCCGCCGCCGAGCGGCATATCTGGACCGACAGCCAGTTGCCGTGGCTGCACCTGGACGAGCATTTGCCGGGCGAACCCGAAGAAAGCATCTGATTAAAAAATAGACAGATCCAGCGGCCGCATCGCGCCCATCCAGATCGCGTGCTCGGTGTGATCGAGCAAGTCATCGCCGGTGTCCGGGTGCAGGAACACCACCAAACCTTTGCGATTGAGCGCCAGCCACGGCAACACCTCGCCGATCAGCTCCGGGCCGAAGGCCAGCTGGCAGCTCCAGTCCGGGTGCGGGCCGACCGGACGTTCATGCACGCGGCCCATCTTCAATGGGAATAATTGCGCGGCCTGCTCACACAGCGCCCGCGCCTGTTCGATCGTGCTGGCGTCGTAATAAACGTGGGCGTGATAACCCTTGATCGTCTGCATCGCAAACCCTCTGAATCGGTTCGAACCCTCGGCGTTGCCCGTATGTCACACGCCATACAAGGGAAAACAAAAGGGACTTCAGCCATGAAAAATGCCGAAACCCCGGCGGTAAAAGTGGTGCTCTATGGTGCCATGAGTAGCCTGGGCAGTGCGTTGATGGCTGAACTGCTGCGTCGCCAGCACGAAGTCATCGCGATCCTCGACGATCTGACGGCGCTCGCGCCACGGCCGGGACTGCGTACCAAAAGCGGCGACCTGCTCGATGCCGAGCGGGTCAATCAGAGCGTGGCCGGCAGCACGGCGGTGATCTGCCTGCTGAATGCGCCGGGCTTGCCGCTGAGTAGTGATCATGTCGAAAAATCCGTGGTGCTGGGGCCAGTGGAACAGGTGCTGGCGGTGGATGCGTTGATCGATGGATTGCAAGCGGCGAACGTCTCGCGGCTGTTTGTCATCGGCGAATTCGAAGCACTGGACGATCCGGAAAACGCCGACCCGCTGCAACGCCACGCCGCCGAGGAAGTGCGCGAAGCCCTGCAAAGCAGCCCGTTGCACTGGACGCTGGTGAATGCACCGCGCAGCGTCGCCGGGCTGACGATCGAACATTTCAGTCAGGTCGGCCGCACGCTGGAACCGGGTCTGGCCGAACCGCTGGAACGCCTGAACCGGGTGGCGGTGGGGATTGCCGACGAGCTGCGGCTGAATCTGCATCTGCGTCAGCACGTGGATTTTGTCGCCGCCTCTTGATCCATTACACAGCAATCGAAGGCAACGGCAATCCAGCCAAGGACTCGGCGCTGCTGGCTTGTTCGGCCATCAGCCAATCCACGAACGTCTGGATCAGCGCGCCCCGGCGTTTGCGCTGCGGCAGCACCACGTAATAACCGAGGCGCGACAGGGTGGTCTCAGCGATCGGCCGGCACAACAGCCCCTGGGTGAGCAAGTTATCCACAAGGTGCCGCCAGCCAATTGCCACGCCCTGACCGCCAATCGCCGCTTGAATCAACAAAGTGTAATTGTCGAAGCGCAACTGGCCCGGGGCCGGCGGCGTACTGATGTTCAGCGCGCGGAACAGACCGCTCCAGTCGAACCAGTTACTGCTGTTTTCCCCGCGCAGGTGCAGCAGCGGAAATTCCATAAGTGCCTGGGCCGGCAAGGGCAGGGGGCGATCCTTGAGCAATTGCGGGCTACACACCGGAAACACTTCTTCGCTGAACAACCAGTGACTTTCGCCCTGTTTGAAGCGACCGTCGCCGAACAGCACGGCAACGTCGATATCCGGGCGCAGCATGTTGTGATTGCGCTCGCTGGTGACCAGGCTCACGTCCACCTGTGGATAAGCTTCATGAAAGCGGTGCAGACGCGGCATCAGCCAATACGCGGCGAAGGCGAAATCAGTGGCAACCTGCAGCACTTCATGTTGCTGCTGCGTGCTGATCGCGCTCAATCCTGCGTCGATATTCTGCAAACCGAGGGTAACCTGCTCGAACAGGATCGAGCCGACCTCGGTCAGTTCGATGCCCCGGTAGATCCGGTCGAACAGCCGCGTGCCGAGTTGCTCTTCCAGGCGTTTGATCTGCTGACTGATCGCCGGTTGCGTCGTGCCGAGCTCAACCGCCGCAGCGGTAAAACTGCGATGACGGGCCGCCGCCTCGAAGGCGCGCAGCAGGTCCAGCGACAGATCACCGAGGGCTTCATACATAAGCTGTGCTTATCCTAGTCATTGTCCGGCGCGGGCTTTACCGGATATTGCGTGGAATCCATGCTCGATCGCAGCAATGTCGCATAAATATTCACTATGGAATGCCGCGATCACATGAAGCGCAAGAACATTCTTTTCATCATGGCCGATCAAATGGCCGCGCCAATGTTGCCGTTCTACGGCCCGTCGCCGATCAAACTGCCGAACCTCAGCCGCCTCGCCGAACAAGGCGTGGTGTTCGATGCCGCCTACTGCAACAGCCCGCTGTGCGCACCCTCGCGTTTCACCCTGGTCAGCGGCCAGTTGCCGAGCAAAATTGGCGCCTACGACAACGCCGCTGATTTCCCCGCCGACATTCCAACTTACGCCCATTACCTGCGCCGCCTCGGTTACCGCACTGCGCTGTCGGGCAAGATGCATTTTTGCGGCCCCGATCAACTGCACGGTTACGAAGAGCGCCTGACCAGCGACATCTATCCGGCCGACTACGGCTGGGCGGTGAACTGGGACGAACCCGACGTGCGACCGAGCTGGTATCACAACATGTCTTCGGTGTTGCAGGCCGGGCCGTGTGTGCGCACCAACCAGCTCGACTTCGACGAAGAAGTGGTGTTCAAGGCTCAGCAATACCTGTTCGACCATATTCGCGAGGACGGCGACCAGCCGTTCTGCCTGACCGTGTCGATGACTCACCCTCACGACCCGTACACGATTCCCAAGGCGTTCTGGGATTTGTATGACGATGCGGATATCCCGCTTCCGACGACGCCGGATCAGCATTCACTCGATCCGCACTCCCAGCGTTTGCTCAAGGTCTACGACCTGTGGGACAAGCCGCTGCCTGTGGATAAAATCCGCGACGCACGCCGCGCGTACTTCGGTGCATGCAGTTATATCGACGCCAACGTCGGCAAACTCCTGCAAACCCTCGAAGATTGTGGGCTGATGGACGACACCGTCATCGTTTTCTCCGGTGACCATGGCGACATGCTCGGCGAGAAGGGCCTCTGGTACAAAATGCACTGGTACGAAATGGCCGCGCGAGTGCCCCTGTTGATAAGTGCACCCGGTCAGTTCAAATCGGGCCGTGTCAGCTCTGCCGTCTCCACCGCCGACCTGTTGCCGACATTCGTCGAACTGGCCGGGGGCAATCTGGAACCGAATCTGCCGCTGGATGGCCGTTCGTTGGTGCCGCATCTGCAAGGGCAGGGCGGTCACGACGAAGTGTTCGGCGAATACATGGCCGAGGGCACTGTCAGCCCGCTGATGATGATCCGCCGTGGCGCCTTCAAATTTATCTACAGCGAAACCGACCCTTGCCTACTCTTCGATGTGGATAACGACCCACGCGAGCAGGAAGAACTCAGCCAATCACCGCAACATCGCCAGCTGTTCGACGATTTTCTCGCTGAAGCGCGGGCCAAGTGGGACATCCCGGCGATCCACCGCGAAGTTCTCGAAAGCCAGCGCCGTCGGCGTTTCGTCGCCGAGGCGCTGACGATCGGCAAGCTGAAGAGCTGGGATCACCAGCCGCTGGTGGACGCCAGTCAGCAGTACATGCGCAACCACATCGACCTCGATGACCTGGAGCGCAAGGCCCGTTATCCACAACCCTGCCAAAACCAATAACGTTAAGGGGAAGTCCATGGTCAAGTTATCCACAGTCGTGACGGTGAGTCTGCTGGCACTGGGCAGCGCATCCGCGTTCGCCGAGAGCTGCGACACGGTGAAAATGGCCGACCCCGGCTGGAGCGACATCGCCGCGACCAACGCCATCACCGGGTTTCTGCTGGAGGGCATGGGCTACAAGGCGAAGGTCGACACCCTCGCGGTGCCGATCACCTTCGGCGGCTTGAAGGACGGGCAGGTCGACGTGTTCCTCGGCAACTGGATGCCGGCGCAGCAGGGCTTCTACGACAAGTTCGTCGCCACGGGCGACGTCACCCAACTGGCGAAGAACCTCGACGGCACCGAGTTCACCCTGGCCGTACCGGATTACGTGTGGGACGCGGGTGTGCATAACTTTGCCGACCTGAATAAGTACGCCGATAAATTCGAGAAGAAGATTTACGGCATCGGCTCCGGCGCGCCAGCGAACATCTCACTGCAAGAGATCATCAAGAAAAACGACTTCGACCTGGGCCAATGGAAGCTGATCGAGTCCAGCGAACAGGCGATGCTGGCCGAAGTCTCGCGGGCGGTGAAGAAGCAGAAGTTCGTCACCTTCCTCGGCTGGACCCCGCACCCGATGAACGTGCAGCTGAAAATGCATTACCTCAAGGGTGGCGAGAAGTACTTCGGCGACACGGGTAGCGTCTACACCCTGACCCGCAAGGGCTACGCCGAGGCCTGTCCGAATGTGGGTAAGTTGCTGACCAATCTTGCGTTCACTCAGGAGATGGAGAACAGCATCATGGCCGAGGTGGTGAACAAGAAGGTCAGCAATGCGGAGGCGGTGAAGGCCTGGATCAAGGCGAATCCGGCGGTGCTGGACAAGTGGCTTGATGGTGTGAAGACCGTGGACGGCAAAGATGCGTTGGCGGCGGTTAAAGCCAAACTGTAACTGCGCGGCCGATCGTTCCCACGCTCTGCGTGGGAATGCCGCATTGGACGCTCCGCGTCCCGGGCTGCGTACAATGCGCAAAATTTCACCCGAGAGGATCCATGGCCCTCCCCAGCCGTCGCTCACTTTTCCCCTTCCTGACCTGGCTGCCCCGGCAGACCCGCGCCAGCGTCGGGCGGGACCTGGTCGTCGGCCTCAGCGGGGCGATTCTCGCGTTGCCCCAGTCGATTGCCTACGCGCTGATCGCCGGTCTCCCACCGGAATACGGGCTCTACGCTGCCATCGTCCCGGTGTTGATCGCCTGCCTGTGGGGCTCGTCGTGGCATCTGATCTGCGGCCCGACCGCGGCGATTTCGATTGTGCTGTTCGCCAGTGTCAGTCCGCTGGCCGTGCCTGCGTCACAGGACTACATCACCCTGATCCTGCTGCTGACCTTCCTCGCCGGGATTTTCCAGTGGCTGCTCGGGCTGTTGCGCTTCGGCGCGCTGGTAAATTTCGTCTCGCATTCCGTGGTGCTGGGTTTCACCCTCGGCGCGGCGGTGGTGATTGCCATCGGTCAATTGCCGAACCTGCTGGGACTGGATCTGCCGGCCAAGGCCACGGCGCTGGCCAGCCTGATGGATCTGCTGCGCCATCTCGGGGCTGTGGATAAACCGTCGCTGGTCCTCGGTGTGGCGACGGTGGTGGTTGGCGCGTTGCTCAAACAATGGCTGCCACGTTGGCCGACACTGTTGATGACCTTGGTGCTCGGCAGTGTGGTGGTGTGGCTGTGGCCGGCGATGTTCGGCCATGTTCAATTGGTCAGCGCATTTGTCGGCCGCTTGCCGCCGTTCAGTGGATTGCCGCTGGATATGGATCTGATCCTGCGCCTGCTGCCCAGCGCCGTGGCGGTGGGCATGCTCGGGCTGGTCACCAGCCTGTCGATTGCCCGTTCGATTTCCGCACGCTCGCAACAGCTGCTCGACGCCAACCAGGAAGTCCGCGCGCAGGGTCTTTCGAACATTGTCGGGGCGTTCTTTTCAGGATCCTTGTCCGCCGGCTCGTTCACCCGCTCCGGGCTGAGCTATGAGGCCGGGGCCTGTTCGCCGCTGGCCGGGGTGTTTTCGGCGTTGTGGGTGGCGTTGTTCGCGATTTTCGGTGCCGGGCTGATCGCGCACATTCCGATTCCGGCCATGGCCGGCAGCATTCTGTTGATCGCCTGGGGACTGGTGGATCATCGCGGCATTCGTGCGCTGTTGCGGGTCAGCCGGGCGGAATTCGTGGTGATGAGCCTGACCTGCGTCGCCACGTTGCTGCTGGAATTGCAGACGGCGATTTACGCAGGCGTACTGGCCTCGCTGTTTTTCTACCTCAAGCGTACTTCGCAGCCGAGAGTGCAGCATTGGCGCGATGGCGAAGACGATGTGTTGCGGGTCGGCGGGTCGATCTTTTTCGGCGCCAGCCACTATCTGCAAGTGCGCTTGCAACGGATGCATGGCGCGCGGGTGGTGATCGAGGCGCAACAGATCAACTTCATCGACTATT
This sequence comes from Pseudomonas sp. B21-021, assembly GCF_024749205.1. Classification (NCBI taxonomy): domain Bacteria; kingdom Pseudomonadati; phylum Pseudomonadota; class Gammaproteobacteria; order Pseudomonadales; family Pseudomonadaceae; genus Pseudomonas; species Pseudomonas sp. B21-021. The sequence goes on along the minus strand of NZ_CP087192.1, from coordinate 31,787 downwards.
CAGGCGTGGAAATGCTCCATCAGGAAGCGCGGCGCCTGCTGCGCCAGGATCGCAGCCTGACCTTGCGTCAGGCGCGTCCGCAGGTGGTGGAGGAATTGCGCAAGCTCGAAGGGCCGGAGAAATGTCCGATCCGCTTCGAGGACTGAGGGCGCCTTACAGTGCCAACTGCCGACGCAATTCCGCCAGAACCGGCGCAGTGTCCGGGCGCACGCCGCGCCACAGGAAGAAGGCTTCGGCAGCCTGCTCGGCCAGCATGCCCAAGCCGTCCATCACCACACCCGCGCCGTGCTCGCTGGCCCACCGGCAGAACGCGGTCGGTTCCTTGCCGTACATCATGTCGTAGCACAGGGTCTTGCCCGGCTCGATCAGGCTTGGGGCAATCGGCGGCACGTCGCCGGTGAGGCTGGCGGAGGTGGCGTTGATGATCACGTCCACCGGTTCGCGCAACCAGTCGTAACCACTGGCCGACACCGGCCCCAGATCACAAAACAGTTCGGCCAGCAGCTCGGCCTTGTCCACCGTGCGGTTGGCGATGATCACCGAGGCTGGTTTTTCCGCCAGCAACGGCTCCAGCGCACCGCGTACCGCGCCACCGGCACCGAGCAGCAGAATGCGTTTGCCGGTGAGGCTGAACCCGGCGTTGACCGTCAAATCCCGCACCAGACCGGCGCCGTCGGTGTTATCGCCGAGGAGACTGCCATCGGCCAGTTTGCTCAGGGTGTTCACCGCACCCGCGCGTTCGGCGCGGGCGGTCAGGTTGTTGGCCAGACGATAAGCATCTTCCTTGAACGGCACGGTCACGTTGGCGCCGCGACCTTCCTGGAAAAACGCCGTGGCGCAGCCGGAAAAGTCCTCGAGCGGCGCCAGCAGGGTGCTGTAGTCGAGACTCTGCCCGGTCTGTTCGGCGAACAGTTTGTGAATCATCGGCGACTTGCTGTGGCCGATCGGGTTACCGAAAACGACGTAACGATCCATCAGAAGTCCTCAGGCCTGGGCCAGCCAGTCGCGGTCTTGCAGGAAGTACTCGGTCAGGCGTGCTTCTTCGCTACCCGGCTCGGCTTTCCAGTCGTAGGCCCAGCGCACTTGCGGCGGCAGCGACATCAGGATTGACTCGGTACGCCCGCCCGATTGCAGGCCGAACAGGGTGCCACGGTCGTAAACCAGGTTGAACTCGACATAGCGGCCGCGACGGAATTCCTGGAACTCGCGCTGCTTGGCGGTGAAGGCGTCGTTCTTGCGGCGCTGCACGATCGGCAGGTAAGCGTCGATGTACGCATCGCCGATGGCGCGCATGAAGGCGAAACTGGTGTCGAAGTCCCACTCGTTCAGGTCATCGAAGAACAGGCCACCGATGCCGCGCGGCTCGTGGCGATGCTTGATGTGGAAATAGGTGTCGCACCAGGCCTTGTAGCGCGGGTAGACGTCCGGGCCGAACGGCGCGCAGGCCTGTTCGGCTACGCGGTGCCAGTGGATGCAGTCTTCTTCGTTGCCGTAGTACGGAGTCAGGTCGAAGCCACCGCCGAACCACCAGACCGGCTCTTCACCTTCCTTCTCGGCGATGAAAAAACGCACGTTGGCGTGGGACGTCGGCACATGCGGGTTGTGCGGGTGGATCACCAACGACACGCCAAGGGCTTCGAAACCACGCCCGGCCAGCTCCGGCCGATGGGCACTGGCGGACGGTGGCAGGCCACTGCCGAAGACGTGGGAAAAGTTGACGCCGCCCTTTTCGATCACCGTGCCGTTCTCGATTACCCGGGTCCGACCACCACCGCCGGCCGGACGGGTCCAGGCGTCTTCGACGAAGCGCGTGCCGCCGTCTTCAGTTTCCAGCGCGGCGCAGATGCGGTCTTGCAGGTCGAGCAGATAGGCCTTTACGGCGTCGGTGCGGGTCGTCATGGCTTCACCTTGGATCGGGCGGAACTGCGCGGCGCCCCGCGCAAATGGGCGCGTAGCATACCATCGCAAACCGGCACGCCGCAGTTGACGAAGATCAAGCATGAGCGTTCGATAGGGACCTTCCCAAATGACCCAAGGAGTAGGCAGATGGCCAAGCGAATCCAGTTCCGCGCCCACGGCGGCCCCGAAGTGCTCGAGTACGTTGACTATCAACCCGCCGAACCCGGTCCGCAGCAGGTTCGCGTGAGCAACAAGGCCATCGGCCTGAACTTCATCGACACCTACTATCGCAGCGGTCTGTACGCACCACCGGCGTTGCCGTCGGGCGTGGGTGCGGAAGGCGCCGGTATTGTCGAGGCCGTTGGCAGCGAGGTCACTCGGTTCAAGGTCGGTGACCGCGTAGCTTATGGCAGCGGTCCGCTGGGTGCATACAGCGACGTCCACGTCCTGCCGGAAGCGAATCTGGTGCACCTGCCGGACGCCATCAGCTTTGAAACCGCCGCCGGCGTGATGCTCAAGGGCCTGACCGTGCAATACCTGCTGCGCCAGACCTACGAACTCAAGGGTGGCGAAACTATTCTGTTCCACGCAGCGGCCGGCGGTGTCGGCTTGCTCGCCTGCCAATGGGCCAAAGCCCTGGGCGTGAAGCTGATCGGCACCGTCAGCTCGAAAGCGAAAGCCGATCTGGCCAAGGCCCATGGCGCCTGGGAAACCATCGACTACAGCCACGAAAACGTCGCCCAACGGGTGCTGGAATTGACCGACGGGAAAAAAGTCCCGGTGGTCTACGACGGCGTCGGCAAGGACACCTGGCCGGCTTCGCTGGACAGCGTGGCGCCCCGTGGCCTGCTGGTGAGCTTCGGCAACGCGTCGGGCGCGGTGGACGGCGTGAACCTGGGGATTCTGGCGGCGAAGGGTTCGCTGTACGTCACCCGGCCGACCCTGGCGACCTACGCCAACAACGCCGAAAACCTGCAGCGCATGGCCGACGAGCTGTTCGGGATGATCACCAGCGGCAAGCTGAAAGTGGATATCAGCCAGCGTTATCCACTGGCTGACGCGGCCAAAGCGCAGACCGAGCTGTCGGCGCGGCGAACCACGGGCTCCACTGTCCTGCTGCCCTGACCACCGATGACCTCGTCCCATCTTCATGACGGTGCCGGGGTCTGTTCAAACGTCACAAAAAACGGCGTCTTGCCGGCCAGGGTGGTTTCGAACTCCTGACGAGCAAGACGCTTCACCTCCAGCCCCAGCACACCGGGCAACCTGAGCAATGCGCTGGCCTGCCCTTCGACCTGCAACGCATCTTCAATGACGCTTCGTGTGTCGGCTGTCAGTGTGTCCTCAGCGAGGACCAGATGCATACGTGCTCCCTCGGGCTGTCGATCAATCTGCACCTGGACGTCTGTAGCGTTCAATCCAGGCAAAAGCTGCCGGAGTACGTGCAATACCTGTGACTGAGTGATGAGCGCGCCACCCAGCTTGATCGATGACTCGACCCGCCCCTCAAGGGCCAGAACCGGCATGGAACTGCCACAGGCACACTTCTTTACTGTGCGCAGGACTCGCCCACGATCCCCGATCCGGTAGCGCAACAGCGGCACGTGATCGGGCAGCAGTGGCGTCAGCAGAAACTCACCGGTTTGCTCTTCAGCCACAGCTTGGAGGGTCAGCGGATCAACCACTTCGAGCAGCATGGCGTCGGCATGCAGGTGATAAAAACCGTGCTCCAGATGGGCGCACTGAAAACCGATGGGGCCGGTCTCCGTCGAGCTGTAGCCCAACGAGCGGATCTTCAGCGCCGGCCAGTCCCGGGCCAATTGGTCGCGCAGCGTTTTACTAGAAGGTTCTCCAATGTAGTAGAGCCACTTCAGGCTGCCCAATCCGGCTGTTTCATGATTGAACAAAGCAGCGGCGAAGGAGGGTGTGCATATCAACGCATCGGCCTTGTGTGTCTGAATCAGCTCGGCGACGCGCTGCACGCCCATCTGTGAACCGGCAGGCAACAAGCGTGCGCCAATGTGCTGGACGATGGCTGACGCGTATTGAAAAGCACCCTGCATTTCCCCGGCCGTCAGGCAGTTGATGACCGATTCAGGTCGTTCGTCCGTCACCCCGAACATCCGTGCTCCCAAGGGCACGATTGCAGCGTTGAACGCCCAGGAATGGCTGATCTGTTTGCGATTGCCGGTGCTGCCTCCCGAGGTCAGGGTCAGCCCGCCACCCGGTGCTCGATGTGAAGCTTCACCGAGCGCGGAAAACAGCCCGCCGCCGGACTCGTCTTCCACCGCCAGAACCGGCAATCGATGCAAATCGGCCAATCCCTGTACTTCAAGGATTCGCGGATACAGCGCATGGAACCATGGCAGTGAACGCGCGTGAGCCAATTTACGCGCGAAGGCCTCGGCCGATACATCCGTGACGAGTTCATTGCTCATGGCCGCGCCCTCCCTGACGAATGCCCAGCTCATCGAATCCGCTACGGACGGCGTTCGCCAGAGACTCCAACTGGTGCTGACTGTGGCTCGCGCTGATGGCCAGACGCAAAATCGCCTCGCCCTTGGCCACCACCGGAAACAACGCGGTAGTGACCGCCATACCTTGCCGGCGCAAATGCTGCGCCAGGCTGATCGCATCTCTCTCGGCCCCGACGCGGATAAAACGAATGGGGGACGCGACGTGATGATTGCCCAGCACTGGCCCCAGCAAACGGTCGATCGTGGCGATATTTCTCCACAACGCCACCTGCAACTGACCCAGTTCCGGCGACAAATGAATTTTCCCCGAAGCGACTGCCGCGCCCACCCCGCCAACGGACAATGGTCCGCCAAACGTATAGGTCGATGCATGGCGCCGAATCATCTCCGCATCGGCTTCGGTGCGCACAGTAATCGCCCCACCGGTTGCGCCGAAGGCCTTGGACAACGACGACAGCAGGATCAGCCGGCCACGCTGTCGTTCATCCGCCGCGTCCAGCGCGTAACCACCTCCGGCCACGCCATGGATCGAGGTACCGTGGGCGTCATCCGCATAGAGATAACCGTCGAAACGCTCCGCCAGTTGCAGCAGGCGATTGATCGGGTACACACCGCGCATCGAGCCAATGCTATCGGTCAGGATGATGGGCGTATTACCCGCCGCGACTGCCGTCGAGCACGCTTCTTCCACCTGCTCTACATCGCTGCAATCGCGGCGCTGTATCGGCCCGAATTGCCAGAGAATGCCTTGCAGCACTTGCATCGAAGCATGAGCGCCACGGTCGACAATCCAGCACGGGCCACGACGCATGGGATACGAAGGCATCTCACCGGAGCCGAGCAGCGGCAGACAACCAAGATGCGCACTGCCCACCGAGTTGAAGGTGACCGTATGCCCCTGAAATATCCGGTTGAGCAGTTCATCCAGCTCACGCATGGGTGGCAACAGGGCCCGGGTTCGTGCGGCGGCGAACTGCACGCCGAAAGACTCCACGGCGCTCACCGCTCCTTGGATCAAGCGAGGATCACACTCAAGCCCCAGATAAGAACACGAGAGAAACTCGGTCAGCCGTTCACCGCTTTCGAGCTTGATCTCTTTGCCTTCACGTTTAGCCAGCTTCAGGCCATTCAGCCCCGCATCGAATAGCTGTTGCTGATCGTCACGCGCTTGCCGGACACGGTTTTTGACCCAATTGACGGTCGGTTGAAAAGTGTTCATCGGGATACCTGCAAAGAGGGTGTGCGGCGATAGACCTGGACATGCCAGAGCTGGGTTTTTTCTCGCGCAATGTCTGCCTGGTACTGTTGGGTGATGTCGCAGAAACCTGCGCAATCGGGCCGCACCACATGCAAATGCCCCCGCATGACCACTTGTGCGTTTTCCGACAGAGCTGGAGCCAGGCGCTGCAGGACATTTTTTCCGGCCGCTTCGGGCATAAAGGAAGGCACGTCCGACAGCGATACGAAATCGATGGCTGTTTCCCCGGCAACACAGTCGAGGATGTCGTTCTGCACCACGCGTAACTCGCACTGCTGAAGCCCCTCACGGGCCCGCTGGAAAATTGCCGGATCGCACTCCAGCGGAAAGCCTTGTGGATAACGCAGCTCACCGAAAAACAGCATTTGCAGGAAAAAGCTCTCGCGGACCACCTGAGTGGTGAACAACGTATGGAAAATTTCCAGATACGCCGCACGGGAGCTGATCCCCAGGTTGTTAGGTGGAAACGCGCCTTTGTACAGCAGCGAATTGAGGACTGCTGCGTTTCCCAGCAAAGCGATCACGGCTTTCCAGCGCTTGAGCGGAAATCGGTTTCGGTAATACTCCGTTTGCTCCTCGAGCTGGCTGAACTGAAAAATGCCCCGGCCAGCCTTGCCGGTAAACAGTCCGGTGATCTTGGCCAACCGCTTCAGGGTCTGCTCGAATGCGCCCATGTAAATCGGCGCTTCCCAATGTCGGGACTGGAAGAACGCCGACAGCCACTGACGATCCGCCGACGGTAAAACCAGTTGCTGGAAAATGGAGCGGCGTCGCGCCCGCATACTTTCCATTCGATAGCCCATGAACGCCATGAACGACTCGTGATCGGTCTGTTCCAGCAGGGCAAAACGCAATCGGGTGAACGCCAGTTGCGGCGCGCTGATATCGGTACAGGTCATGCGTGCCGGGGCGGCGGCCAATAAAGGCAACAGCCGGCCGCCGCATCCGGCGATACCCAGCACGTGTCCGGCACGTCTGGGCAGGATCGCGTACTCAAGCGCGGTGTCCTCATCCCCGAGCGTGTAGTTGAGCCGGTCGAAATAATCAGCCATGTCTGCCTCCAGCCATCTGATCTGAACATGGGCAGGCGGCCTTCATTGGTTGTCCAGCGCATGGAGGAAGTCATAGCGGGGCGCCAGCCCGTTTTGCCAGGCCTCGAACTGCTGATAAACCGCCTCGAGCATGTTGCCGGTCAGGCGCAGGCTGGTTTCCATCACAGTGGCTATCGCATCCCAGTCTTCCTGACGCTTGCAGGTGCGCTGCAGCATCAATTTGATTTCGTTGAAGTGCTCGATATCAATGTCGGAATGCGCAATGAAGAAGGTCAGTTGCGCGGGTTTGAGCGCCAGCGTTTCACTCAGGCTATCAATGAGGGGAGTGATGAACTGGTAGGCGTTTTCTGCCCAATAACTATAACCAAGCCGTTGTAGCGGGTTACCGGTAAAGGAAATCCAATATAAATAAGCGATCAGCACATCAGTGGCCGGTAGTGCAGGCGGAATATCAAACACTTCATTCTTCAAACCAAGGCTCATGACATCATGCAGTGCCATTTTTTCATGACCGACTTCCTGTGCCGCATGTTCAAAGCAGAACTTGGCATACACCGGATTATCCGCATGTCTAACACCCACCAGTCCTTGATTTCGCGCATTGTGCGCCGTGTAGTGAAAAGTCTGGATCATATAGATCGCATATAAGGCTCTTGAAACGCTACCTTCGCGGATGGCATTCACCAACCGCGAACTTTCCAGAATATCGGCCCATGACTTTTCGATTCGCTCATCGAGCAGGCTTAATTGCTGTTCAAAACTGAGAGGCGTATTCATCAACGGGGGTCTCCAATGGGTTAGCGAGCAGGTGGGCGGACTGTTGAAGTGCTGTGAGGATTTGCTGCCATTGAGCCGAGAGCAGCCAGTAATCGCCGCGTTGGCGTTGTTCGATACGCAGGGCGTCGGTGGTGATGGGCGTCAGGCCGAAGCGCTGGAACAGTCGCCGCTGCGGTGATCGGCAGAGCGCGGTAACGCCCTCATAACCCCGCGTGACCGCCCATTCCGTGGCAGCGGCCAGCAGGCCGTTGATCGACATGGGGAACTGAGTTTGCGAGTGACTGATCAAGCGACTGAACTCGACATGGCGCGACAGCGTCGTGGCGGGAGACAGTTGCTGCTGCGCCAGTGAGGCCCATTCGAACGGCGCAGGGGTCACTCTCAATACGGCCGTGGGCCTGTCGTGCTGATACAACAGAAAGTGGGTACTGCGCGAAATAATCGCCAGGCGTGTTTCAAGTGACCTGGCTCTGGGTGTCAACATGTAGTGTTGCAATCGCAATCGAAAATGACGGGAAACAAACCGTTCAAACTCTCGTGTATCTGATCCTACTTCAAGAATAACGATGCGATAGTTTTCATGACGCCTTTTAAAGGTCGTCTGAATCTCCTGCAGATAATCCGTTAATTGCGAATCCCTGATATCCATTTCTTCTCCGCAGCCGTTAACTTTTCGAAGTTTTCTGAGCGCATTGAAATAATGAATGGTTTTAGAAAAATCGCCACTGTGTGGCTTCTGAGAATAACGTCGGAAAAATTACAACAATTGAATACTTAAAGATTCATCTGACGTAGAAAGGAAAAATTCAAACAAAACGCGGGGCTATAACTTCAGCTAAATGAAGGAAAAATCGCAGGCACGCGTAGTACTCCTCGCCATGAAAGCCGAGGAGTACTCACGAAATTAACCACGGGTGGTATCAGGCCGGGCGCACGATATTGCCGGTGGCCAGATCCCGAATCAGGCTCGGGTTCTTGCGACCGCCAAGCGCTCCGCCGAGCACCAGATCGACCTGACCTCGGAAATATTGCTCGACCCGCAAGCGACTCTTCGCCGCCGGCCGCCCCTGCGGATTGGCCGACGTCGAAATCAACGGCCCTACCAGCGAGCACAGATCCCGCACCTGCGGATGATCGCTGACCCGCAGTGCCACGGTGTCATGCACCCCGGTCACCCACTCCGGCAGCAGGTTCTGGTGCGGCACCAGCCAAGTGTTCGGGCCCGGCCAGGTGCTGGCCATGCGGTCGATCCAGTCCTGGGGGAAATCCTCGAACAGAAAATCGAACTGACGAATGTTGTCGGCAACCAGGATCAGCCCCTTGTCCACCGAACGGTTCTTGATCGCCAACAGACGATCCACCGCTTCTTCATTCCAAGGATCGCACCCCAGCCCCCAGACGGCTTCGGTTGGATAGGCAATCACCGCCCCGGCGCGAATCTCTCGTGCGGCTTGTTGCACACGCCAACTGTTGACCATGAAAAACTCTCCGCAAACAGGTTTCGCGCAGTTTACCGATCTTCAATGCAAAACCTAGCTCACGCGCGCAAACCAGCGGCCGTTTTCACACACCGCGCGGCCATCCATCTCCAGTTCGGTCAGCGCCGCCAGCACTTTGGGCAGCGCCCAGCCACTGCTGTCGGCCAGGCCCTCGCTGGTGTGCGGCGCCGCGTGCAGCAAGCTCAACAACCGGTTCTCCGGATTCGCTGCGGCGGTGGATACCGGCAGATGCTGCCAGCCGCGCAGGGCTTCGAGAATGTGCTCGATGGTTTCCACCAGCACGGCGCCGTCACGGATCAGTTGATGACAGCCCCGGGCGCCGGGGTGATGAATCGAACCGGGAATGGCGTACACCTCGCGCCCCTGTTCCGCCGCCAGCCGTGCGGTGATCAACGAACCACTGGCGACACTGGCCTCGACCACCAGCACGCCGAGGGACAAACCGCTGATGATCCGGTTGCGTCTCGGGAAGTTGCTCGCCGTCGGCCCGGTGTCCAGAGGGAATTCCGAAAGCACTGCGCTGCCGGACGCAATCATCACGTCCGCCAGCCGCCGGTTGCGCTGTGGATAAAAGTTTTCCAGACCGGTACCGAGCACGCCGACCGTTTGCCCGCCGATGTCGACAGCGGCTTGATGCGCCGCGGCATCGATGCCCAGCGCCAGACCGCTGGTGATGACGAATCCGGCCCCCGCGAGACTGCGGGAAAACGCAGCGGCAGTGTCCATGCCCGGGCGGGAGGCGCGGCGACTGCCGACCATCGCCAGTTGCGGTTTTTCCAGAATTCGTGGGTCGCCAGCGACAAACAGCAGGGGCGGTGGGTCGGGAATCTGCGCCAACAAAGCCGGATAATCCGGGTGATCCCACATCAGCAAATGTTGATCCGGACGCTCTAGCCAGCGCAATTCGTGGCTGGCGCCGTCGCGAACTTCAGGGCAGCGTCGGGCCTCGGCGCTGGCCGCCGGCAAACCCAGCGAGCGCCAGGCACTGGCGGGAGCGCTGATAGCCTTTGAGGCAGAGCCGAAGGCTTCGAGCAGTTTGGTGAAACGCTTGGGACCGATTTCCGGCAAGCGGTGCAGGCGCAGGCGCGCTTCCAGTTCCGCAGGCGAAACCGATGGAGAGACAGGCATCATCATGGATCATCCTTGATCGTTATAAGGCCCGAACCTTTCGGAACAAGCTGTGGATAACTCTGTTGGTAACTTGTGAAGCCAGCTAAGGATTTCGCACCTTGTCCAGCACCGCGAGCGAGCGCGATGCGTTCAGCACGAGGCCGTAACTGAGTTTGTCGTAGGTGCGGAACACCATCAGCAATCCGGCACGTTCATCGGGGATTTTCAGCGGCTGGCCAGTGATCCGGTCACGCACGGTTTCGCCGGTTTTCATCACCACCAGCACGTTGCCCTCGGCCAGGCCGTCGCGTTTGCCCTTGTTCAGGGTCACCACGTCCATCGCGCCGATCTGTGTGACGCCGCGCGGCACATCGATGATCAGGCCGTTGATGTCGGTGGTGGGAGCGCTGGGCATGAAGGTCGAGTTTATCGAACGCTCTTCGCCGCTGAACAAGCGGTCGCCCAGGCGCACTTCCTGAGTCGTGCGTTGCAGGGCGAGGGTGGCGACGTCACCTTCAGTGGCGACAATCTCACCGCCGCCGATGTCGTCGGCGTTGATCCCCAGAAACTCCTTGCTCTGCGGATCGGTGTAGACCTTGCCCTGGCGGAAGATGCCGTAGACCGGCTGGTTCGGGTCGAAATGGCCACGGGCGAAGATCCGGTCGCCGGTGCCGCTGAGCACCCGTTCGGCATCGCCGGCGACGATGTACGGCGCCTTGTCGAAGTCCTCGACCTTGTCGACGATGCGGTTGCTCAGCAGAAAGCTGTTAATGGATTTGAGCGGAATGCTCGGAATCGCCTCGGCTACCGGACTGGTGCGGATGCGCGGCGACAGCTTGATGGTGCCGCGCGACTCGCCGCGATTGACGGTCAGGCGCGGCTGACCGTTGACGTAACTGAGCGTCAGCGTGTCGCCCGGATAGATCAGGTTAGGGTTTTCGATCTGCGGATTGGCCCGCCACAGCTGCGGCCACTGCCAGGGTTCGCGCAAATATTTACCGGAGATGTCCCAGAGCGTATCCCCCGAAACCACCGTGTATTGCTGTGGAAAACCTTCCTTGAGTTGCACTTGCCCGTGCGCGGCGCCGGCCGAGGCCAGAAACAGCAGGGCGAGTAGTGATTTCCTCATGCGGTGAATCCCTTTATTATGTGCGTTCGCGTGAAACGCCAGAGCCCCCGTGGCTCGCTCCCTGCTCTATGCTGAAAATCAAGGAGCTACGTTTCACAACGGTAGCCTGCATCTTCGGACCCGCCAGGCCATCGCCCGACTTTACCTCACACGTGCAGCAATCAAGCTTATGGCCATTTTGAACATCCTCGAATTTCCGGACCCGCGTCTGCGCACTATCGCCAAACCTGTGGCTGTAGTGGACGACGAAGTGCGTCAGCTGGTCGATGACATGTTTGAAACAATGTATGAAGCGCCGGGCATCGGCCTTGCCGCGACCCAGGTCAACGTGCACAAACGTATCGTCGTGATGGACCTTTCCGAAGACCGCACCGAACCGCGGGTGTTCATCAACCCCGAGTTCGAATCGCTGACCGACGAAATGGAGCAATACCAGGAAGGCTGCCTCTCGGTGCCGGGTTTCTACGAAAACGTCGACCGCCCGCAGAAGGTCAAGATCAAGGCTCTGGACCGTGACGGCAAGCCTTATGAACTGATCGCCGAAGGCCTGCTCGCGGTGTGCATCCAGCACGAATGCGACCACCTCAACGGCAAGTTGTTCGTCGATTACCTGTCCACGCTCAAACGCGACCGGATCAAGAAGAAACTGGAAAAGCAGCACCGCCAGAACGCTTGATGCCCCTCTCCAAAGGCTTGCTGCGGCAAGCCTTTTTCTTTTTATGAGACTCCCCCATGACTGAGCCACTGCGCATCGTTTTTGCCGGCACCCCGGAATTCGCCGCCGAACACCTCAAGGCCCTGCTGGACAGCCTTTACGAGATCGTTGCGGTCTACACCCAACCGGATCGCCCGGCCGGTCGTGGGCAAAAACTGATGCCGAGCCCGGTCAAACAGTTAGCGTTGGAAAACAATATCCAGGTGTTGCAGCCGCCGACCCTGCGCAACGCCGACGCTCAGGCCGAGCTCGCTGCACTGAAGCCTGACTTGATGGTGGTGGTCGCCTACGGCCTGATCCTGCCGCAAGCGGTGCTGGATATTCCGCGCCTGGGTTGCATCAACAGCCACGCCTCGCTGCTGCCACGCTGGCGCGGTGCGGCGCCGATCCAGCGCGCCGTGGAAGCGGGCGACGCCGAAAGCGGCGTGACCGTGATGCGCATGGAGGCCGGCCTCGATACCGGGCCGATGCTGCTCAAGGTCGTGACCCCGATCAGCGCCGAAGACACCGGCGGCAGCCTCCATGATCGCCTAGCCGAAATGGGCCCGCCCGCCGTGGTGCAGGCGATTGCCGGTCTGGCCGCCGGCACCCTGGAAGGCGAAGTGCAGAATGATGAACTCGCCACCTACGCGCACAAACTGAACAAGGACGAAGCGCGCATCGACTGGAGCCGCCCGGCCGTTGAGCTGGAACGTCTGGTCCGTGCCTTCAATCCATGGCCGATCACCCACAGCACGCTCAACGGAGAAGCGCTGAAAGTGCTGGCGGCGACACTCGCCGAGGGTAAAGGCGCACCGGGCACGATTCTCGGCGCCAGCAAGGACGGTCTGCTTGTCGCCTGTGGCGAACAGGCGCTGTGCCTGACCCGCCTGCAATTGCCCGGCGGCAAGGCGCTGAACTTCAGCGATCTGTTCAACAGCCGTCGTGAGAAATTCGCCACAGGCATCGTGCTGGGCGCAGCGGTGGACGCGCAATGAACCCGCGTCTGGCCGCCGCCAAGGCACTCGCCGCTGTCCTGAGCGGCAAGGCTTCGCTCAACAGCTCCCTGCCGACGCAACTGGACAAGGTCGAAGATCGCGATCGCGGTTTCACCCAGGACCTGGCGTTCGGCACCGCCCGTTGGCAGCCACGCTTGTCGGCGCTGGCGGAAAAACTGCTGCAGAAGCCGTTCAAGGCTGCCGACGCCGATGTCGAGGCATTGCTGCTGGTCGGCCTCTATCAACTGCTCTACACCCGCGTCCCGCCGCACGCCGCCATTGGCGAAACCGTCGGTTGCGCCGACAAGCTGAAAAAGCCGTGGGCCAAGGGCTTGCTCAACGCCGTACTGCGCAATGCCCAGCGCGAACATGAGGCGATCTTCGCCGAACTGGAACGCGATCCGGTGGTGCGCACCGCCCACCCGCGCTGGCTGCAAAAATCCCTGAAGGCCTTCTGGCCTGAGCAATGGGAAGCCATCTGCGAAGCCAACAACGCGCATCCGCCGATGATTCTGCGGGTCAACCGCCGTCATCACAGCCGTGACGCGTACCTGGGTCTGCTGACTGAAGCCGGGATCGCCGCGCAGCCGTGCACTTTCAGCCGCGACGGCATCGTGCTGGATGCTGCTGCCGATGTGCGCAGCCTGCCGGGTTTCGCCGAAGGCTGGATCAGCGTGCAGGACGAAGCCGCGCAACTGGCCGCCGACCTGCTCGACCTCGCGCCGGGCCAGCGAGTGCTGGACGCCTGCTGCGCGCCTGGCGGCAAGACGTGCCACATCCTCGAAGCCGAACCGGCACTGGCCGGCGTGGTGGCGGTGGATCTGGAAGCCAAGCGTCTGGTGCGGGTGAAAGAAAACCTCGAACGCCTCGGTCTGAATGCTGAACTGATCGCCGCCGACGGTCGCGACACGGCAGCCTGGTGGGACGGCAAGCCGTTCCAGCGCATCCTGCTTGACGCGCCGTGCTCGGCCACCGGGGTGATCCGCCGTCACCCGGACATCAAGCTGACCCGTCAGGCCGACGACATCGCCGCCCTCGCGCAACTGCAAGGCGAACTGCTCGACGCGATGTGGAAAACCCTCGAAGTGGGCGGCATCCTGCTGTACGCCACCTGCTCGACCTTGCCGACCGAGAACACCGAAGTGATCGCCGCGTTCCTTGAGCGTACGCCGGGCGCACGGGAGCTGGATCTGGCCACCGCCGCCGGGATCAAGCAGCCCCATGGTCGCCAATTGCTGGCCCGGCAGGGCGGGCATGACGGGTTCTACTACGCCAAGCTGATCAAGATCGCTGCCGCGCGCGGCTAAACGGATTCAATGGAGTGACTGGATGAAAATCATCATCCTCGGTGCGGGACAGGTCGGCGGTTCGCTGGCTGAACATCTGGCCAGCGAGGCCAACGACATCACGGTGGTCGACACTGACGGCGACCGTCTGCGCGATCTTGGCGATCGCCTCGACATCCGCACCGTGCAGGGCCGTGGCTCGTTGCCGAACATTCTGCGTCAGGCCGGTGCCGACGACGCCGACATGCTGGTCGCGGTGACCAACAGCGACGAAACCAACATGGTCGCCTGCCAGGTCGCCCACACCCTGTTCCACACCCCGACCAAGATTGCCCGGGTGCGCGAAGCGTCGTACCTGACCCGCGAGGAGCAACTGTTCCAGAACGAGGCGATTCCGGTAGACGTGCTGATCAGTCCCGAGCAGGTCGTCACCAACTACATCAAGCGACTGATCCAGCATCCCGGCGCCTTGCAGGTGATCGACTTCGCCGAAGGCCAGGCGCAACTCGTCGCGGTGCGCGCTTATTACGGCGGACCGCTGGTGGGGCAGCAACTGCGCCAGCTGCGCGAACACATGCCGAACGTGGAAACGCGAGTGGCCGCGATTTTCCGTCGTGACCGACCGATTCTTCCCCAGGGCGATACGGTGATCGAGGCGGACGACGAAGTCTTCTTCATCGCCGCCCGTGCGAACATTCGAGCCGTGATGAGCGAAATGCGCCGGCTCGATGAAAGCTACAAACGCATCGTCATCGCCGGCGGCGGGCAGATTGGCGAGCGGCTGGCCGAGGCCATCGAAAGCCGTTATCAGGTAAAGATCATCGAGATGAACCCGGCGCGCTGCCGTTATCTCTCCGATACCCTCGACAGCACCGTGGTGCTGCAGGGCAGCGCGTCGGATCGCGACCTGCTGCTGGAAGAGAACATTGCCGACGCAGACATCTTCCTTGCCCTGACCAACGATGACGAAGCCAACATCATGTCGTCGCTGCTGGCCAAGCGTCTGGGCGCGAAGAAGGTGATGACGATCATCAACAACCCGGCCTACGTCGACCTGATCCAGGGCGGCGACATCGACATCGCCATCAGCCCGCAACTGGCGACCATCGGCACCTTGCTGGCCCACGTGCGGCGCGGCGATATCGTCAGCGTGCACTCATTGCGTCGGGGCGCGGCGGAGGCCATCGAAGCAGTTGCTCATGGCGACTCGAAGTCGAGCAAGGTCATCGGCAAGGCCATCGAAAACATCGCGCTGCCGCCGGGGACCACCATCGGCGCGATCATCCGCGATGAAGAAGTGATCATTGCCCACGACGACACGGTGATTGCAGCGGGCGACCATGTGATTCTGTTCCTTGTGGATAAAAAGCATATTCGCGATGTGGAGAAGCTGTTCCACGTGGGCCTGAGTTTCTTCTGACCGACCAAGAGGCGAGACCGATGATCGAATCCCTGGAAAAAATGCTCGCCAAGGGTGTGGATAACTCGCTGCTGCGCTTCGGCCTCGGCAAGGGTTATCTGGATCTGGGGGAGAACGCGAAGGCGGCAGAGCATTTCCAGCGTTGCGTCGGCTTCGATCCGAAATACTCGGCGGCGTGGAAATTGTTGGGAAAGGCGCAGTTGGCGCTTGGGGATCTGCCAGCGGCACGACAGGCATGGGAGCAGGGGCTCGAAGCGGCCCGGGTCCATGGCGACAAGCAGGCCGAGAAGGAAATGACGGTGTTTCTGAAGAAGCTCGAACGGCAGAAGCCGTGACGGCTGTGGATAACCTGTTTGGTCAGGTTATCCACAAACGCCCATCGCCGATCAGTACCAGCGCGCCTCGCCCGGCGGACGCTTCTTGAAGCGTTTCATGCTCCACATGTACTGGCTCGGGTAAGCCGCCACATAACGCTCGACGACTTTACTCATCGCTGCGCAGGAGGTTTCGGTGTCGGTGCTGTACATGGCTTCCGGCGCCGCTTCGAGGATCACCTTGTAACCGGAACCGTCCGGCAGACGCAGGGCATGCAGGAACACCCCGACGGCTTTGCCGCCAGCGAGCATGTTCGGCACGAACTTGCTGGTCAGGGCCTGAGTCGCGAAGAAGGGCACGAAGATCCCGGCGGATTCGGCCGGTTCCGGGTCCGCTGGAATCCCCACCTGACCGCCCTTGCGCACTTCCTTGATGACGCTGAGGATGCCTTCCTTGGTCGACGCGGCGACTTTGTTGCCCAGTTGCACGCGTTGTTTGCGCAGCAATTCATCCACAGCCTTGAGCTTCGGCGGCCGGTAGAAAATGATCGGTTTGCACTGGCTGCAATAGAAGTGGTTAAGCACTTCCCAGTTGCCCAGGTGGCTGGTGATGCCGACCACGCCCTTGCCCGAGGCCAGCGCTTCTTTCAGCACTTCGAGGCCTTCGACTTCGCGCACCAGGTCGATGGAACGCTGGGCCGGCCAGATCCAGGCGCAGGCGCTTTCGGTCAGGGACTTGCCGATGTCTTTCAGGCTCTGGCCGACCAGACGCTCACGTTCGGCCGGGTCCATCTGTGGAAAACATTTGGCCAGGTTGATCCGCACCACATCGCGGGAACGGTTGGGGGTTTTCCACATGATCCAGCCGATCGCCGAACCCACGGCCTGCACGGCCCGCCACGGAAGCATGGCAAACAGCCGCAGAGCGCCAACCAGCATGGCGCCTTTAAACTTTTCCACAGGTCACTCCTGATCTTGTGCTGTGCGCGAGGCGGCCATTCTAACCGGCGTTGACGAGCTGCGCGTAGCGGTCGCAGTCCTGAGTGTGGTCCATGACCATGCCAGAGGCCTGCATCAGCGCGTAGCAGATGGTCGGACCGACGAAGGTGAAACCGGCCTTTTTCAGGCCTTTGCTCATGGCCACGGCTTGCGGGGTGATGGCCGGGACTTCGCTGCGATCCTTGAAATGATTGATCACCGGGCGGTTATCAACAAACGACCAGAGGAAGGTCACCGGATCTTCCAGCGCCAGCCAGGCCTGGGCGTTGCGCCGGGCGGCATTGAGCTTGAGGCGGTTGCGGATGATCCCCGGATCGAGCATCAATTCGTCGATTTCAGCGTCGCTCATCTGCGCCACGCGCTGTACGTCGAAGCCGAACAACACCTCGCGATACCGCTCGCGCTTGCGCAGCACGGTGATCCACGAAAGCCCGGCCTGGAACCCTTCGAGCAAAAGCAACTCGAACAAACCCTGCGCATCGCGTAGCGGCGTGCCCCACTCCTGATCGTGGTAAGCCATGTACAGCGGATCTTCGTTGCACCAAAAGCAGCGTGGCATAAGGCTCCAGGGGGTGGAGGTGCGACTGAATCGGGTATACTCCCGCTCTTTAAATCGCAGCCCAAGAAACAGGTGAATTTCGTGAGCCAGCCTACGCCAGCCGTGCGTACCTTCCAAGACTTGATCCTCGCGCTCCAGCAATACTGGGCCGAGCAAGGTTGTGTGGTACTTCAGCCCTACGATATGGAAGTAGGCGCCGGCACTTTCCACACCGCGACATTCCTGCGCGCCATCGGCCCGGAAACCTGGAACGCCGCTTACGTGCAGCCAAGCCGCCGTCCGACTGACGGCCGTTACGGCGAAAACCCGAACCGTCTGCAGCACTACTACCAGTTCCAGGTTGTCCTGAAGCCGAACCCGGACAACTTCCAGGAGCTGTACCTGGGCTCCCTCAAGCATGTCGGCCTGGACCCGCTGGTCCACGACATCCGCTTCGTCGAAGACAACTGGGAATCGCCGACCCTCGGCGCCTGGGGTCTGGGCTGGGAAGTCTGGCTGAACGGCATGGAAGTGACCCAGTTCACGTACTTCCAGCAGGCGGGCGGCATCGAGTGCTACCCGGTGACCGGCGAGATCACCTACGGTCTGGAGCGTCTGGCCATGTACCTGCAGGGCGTGGACTCGGTCTACGACCTGGTCTGGGCTGACGGTCCGTTCGGCAAAGTGACCTACGGCGACGTGTTCCACCAGAACGAAGTGGAGCAGTCCACCTACAACTTCGAACACGCCAACGTCGACAAGCTGTTCGAACTGTTCGATTTCTATGAAAGCGAAGCCAAGCGCCTGATCGAACTCGACCAGCCGCTGCCGTTGCCAAGCTACGAAATGGTCCTGAAGGCCTCGCACACCTTCAACCTGCTGGATGCGCGCCGGGCGATCTCGGTAACTGCGCGTCAGCAATACATTCTGCGCGTTCGCACCCTGGCGCGTTCCGTCGCCCAAGCCTACCTGCTGGCCCGCGCCAAGCTGGGCTTCCCGATGGCAACCCCGGACCTGCGTGACGAAGTACTGGCCAAGCTGGAGGCTGCACAATGAGTGCTCAAGATTTTCTGGTTGAACTGGGCACCGAAGAACTGCCACCCAAAGCCCTGAACACCCTGGCCGAAGCGTTCCTGGCCGGTATCGACAAGGGCCTGCAAGCTGCCGGTCTGAATTACGAGACCAAAACCGTCTACGCCGCGCCGCGTCGTCTGGCTGTGCTGATCACCGCGCTGGCCACCCAGCAGCCGGATCGCAGCATCAACCTCGACGGCCCGCCACGTCAGGCCGCGTTCGATGCTGAAGGCAACCCGACTCAAGCGGCACTGGGTTTTGCCAAGAAGTGCGGCGTCGAGCTGAGCGAAATCGACCAGAGCGGTCCGAAACTGCGCTACAGCCAGAACATCGCCGGCAAGCCGACCGCCAGCCTGCTGCCGACCATCGTCGAAGACTCGCTTAACGACCTGCCGATCCCGAAACGCATGCGTTGGGGTGCGCGCAAGGAAGAGTTCGTGCGTCCGACCCAGTGGCTGGTAATGCTGCTCGGCGACCAGGTCATCGACTGCACGATCCTCGCGCAGAAGGCTGGCCGTGAGTCCCGTGGCCACCGCTTCCACCACCCGGAAAGCGTGCGCATCGGTTCGCCGTCGAGCTACTTGGCCGACCTGCGTGCCGCTTACGTACTGGCCGACGCCAACGAGCGTCGTGAAATCATCAGCAAGCGCACCGAAGAGCTGGCGACCCGTCAGGAAGGCACCGCGATCGTGCCGCCGGCGCTGCTCGACGAAGTGACCGCGCTGGTCGAGTGGCCGGTGCCGCTGGTGTGCTCGTTCGAGGAACGTTTCCTCGACGTGCCGCAGGAAGCGCTGATCACCACCATGCAGGACAACCAGAAGTACTTCTGCCTGCTGGATGCCGACGGCAAGTTGCTGCCGCGTTTCATCACTGTGGCCAACATCGAATCCAAAGACCCGCAGCAGATCATCGCCGGTAACGAGAAGGTGGTTCGCCCACGTCTGACCGACGCCGAGTTCTTCTTCAAGCAGGACAAGAAGCAGAAGCTCGAAGCGTTCAACGATCGCCTGCAGAACGTGGTGTTCCAGGAAAAACTCGGCAGCGTCTACGACAAGGCCGAACGCGTGTCGAAACTGGCCGCGTACATCGCCGCTCGCATCGGCGGCAACGCTTCGTGGGCTGCCCGTGCAGGCCTGCTGTCCAAGTGCGACCTGGCCACCGAAATGGTCGGCGAGTTCCCGGAGATGCAAGGTGTCGCCGGCTACTACTACGCCCTCAATGACGGCGAGCCGGAAGACGTCGCCCTGGCGCTGAACGAGCAGTACATGCCGCGCGGTGCCGGCGCTGAACTGCCAGCCACCCTGACCGGTGCGGCCGTGGCCATCGCCGACAAGCTCGACACCCTGGTCGGCATCTTCGGCATCGGCATGCTGCCGACCGGCAGCAAAGACCCGTATGCCCTGCGCCGTGCGGCACTGGGCGTGCTGCGGATCCTGATCGAGAAACAACTGGATCTGGACCTGAACGACGCCGTGGCGTTCGCCGTGAATGCGTTCGGTGCCAAGGTCAAGGCTGCGGGCCTGAATGACGCGGTGCTGGAGTTCATCTTCGATCGTCTGCGTGCGCGTTACGAAGACGAAGGCGTGGATGTGGCCACCTACCTGTCGGTACGTGCCCTGAAGCCGGGTTCGGCGCTGGACTTCGACCAGCGTGTACAAGCGGTTCAGGCCTTCCGCAAACTGCCGGAAGCGGCAGCGCTGGCGGCGGTGAACAAGCGTGTGTCGAACCTGCTGAGCAAGGTGGAAGGCTCGGTGCCGACCGAAGTCCAGGCCAAGTACTTCGACAACGCCAACGAGTTCTCGCTGTACTCGGCGATCCAGCAAGCGGACCAGGCTGTACAGCCAATGGCCGCGGCGCGTCAGTACAACGAATCGCTGGCACGCCTGGCTGCACTGCGCGAGCCGGTGGACGCGTTCTTCGACGCGGTGATGGTCAATGCCGAAGACGCCAATGTGCGGGCCAACCGTTACGCGCTGCTGGCGCGTCTGCGTGGCCTGTTCCTGGGCGTTGCCGACATTTCGCTGCTGGGTTGAGGGATTGCTGTTGAAACTGCTGATTCTCGATCGGGACGGAGTGATCAATTACGACTCCGACGCTTACATCAAGTCGGTGGAGGAGTGGATCCCGCTTCCCGGCTCGATCGAAGCGATTGCGCAGTTGAGCAAGGCCGGCTGGACGGTGGCGGTCGCCACCAACCAGTCGGGCATTGCTCGCGGCTACTACGACCTCGCCACCCTCGATGCCATGCATGCGCGCCTGCGCGAACTGGTGGCAGAGCAGGGCGGTGAAGTCGGGCTGATTGTGTATTGCCCGCATGGGCCGGACGAAGGTTGCGACTGCCGCAAGCCGAAACCGGGGATGTTGAAAACCATTGCGCAGCATTACAACGTCGCGCTGACGAATGTCTGGTTCGTCGGCGACAGCCTTGGTGACCTGGAGGCCGCCAAAGCCGTCGATTCACAGCCCGTTTTGGTAAAGACCGGGAAAGGCGAAAAGACTCAGGCCAAGACCTTGCCGGTGGGCACCCTGATTTTTGACGATCTCGCGGCGATTGCCGCAGAACTTATCCACAACTAGAGTGCTTCTGAAGTTCCTGACCAGGGATTGATCGGGAGTGCGCTTGAACAGTCGGGCATTGCCCGTAACGGTAAACGTCGCCATGTCGATACTGCAGGCCATCAGAATCTTCCTCTTTTACCTGCTGCTGGGCACCACCGCTCTGCTGTGGTGCAGCCTGAGCTTTTTTATCGCGCCCTTTCTGCCGTTCAAGGCGCGCTATCGCTTCATCAATGTGTACTGGTGCCGTTGCGCCTTGTGGTTGACCAAGGTGTTCCTCGGTATCCGTTACGAAGTCAAAGGCGCGGAAAACGTGCCTGACCGGCCCTGCGTGATTCAGTCGAACCACCAGAGCACCTGGGAGACGTTCTTTCTCTCCGCTTATTTCTCGCCCTTGAGCCAGGTGCTCAAGCGCGAATTGCTTTATGTGCCGTTCTTCGGCTGGGCGATGGCCATGCTGCGGCCGATCGCGATTGACCGCGACAACCCGAAAGCCGCCCTCAAGCAGGTCGCGGCGAAGGGTGACGAGCTGCTCAAGGACAATGTCTGGGTGCTGATCTTCCCCGAAGGCACTCGCGTTCCCCACGGAACCATCGGCAAGTTCTCCCGCAGTGGCAGCGCGTTGGCGGTGAATGCGGCGCTTCCGGTGCTGCCGATTGCGCACAATGCCGGCAAGTTCTGGCCGAAAATCGGTTGGGGTAAAAAGTCCGGCGTGATCACTGTGGTGATCGGGGAGCCGATGTACGCCGAGGGCAGCGGCCCCCGCGCCATCGCCGATCTGAATGACCGGGTGCAGGCGTGGAACGAGAAGACCCAACGGGAAATGGGCTCGCTGCCTCCAGCCCCTGAGGCACCGGCTGCGAACGATCAGATCGCTGTCTGAGATTTGTGGATAACCTGTGTACGGTTTGTTCGCAAAGTCCCGAATTATCAAATTAAGTGACTGATTTACTTATATATTTCCGAAACTGATAAAACGCCGTAAAAGGTGCATAAGTTTTTTTCGGAAGTAAGGAAACCGGCTGATATAGCCGGTTTTTTTATGCCTGCTCTTCGGCGATCAGCGGCAGCTCCAGACGGAACGTCGTGCCTTGATCGACAACGCTCAGGCATTCGATCCGGCCGCCATGGTGATCCACCACGGCTTTGACCATCGACAATCCCAGGCCCACACCGTCGATGCCCTGTGCAGAAGAAAAGCGCCGGTACTGGCTGAACAGATCGGGCAGTTCCTCTGCAGCGATGCCTTTGCCTTGATCGGTCAGTTCACAACTCAGCCAGTCATCGTGGCAGCTGACACGCATGTCGACCCTGGATCCGGCAGGGCTGTACTTGATTGCATTTTCCAGCAGGTTGAACAGTGCACGGGTCAGCAAGCCCTGATCCGCCAGGATCAAGCGCTCCTGGGATTGTTCGTCCATGTCACTCGAGAGCTCGATGCGTTTTTGCTGGGCGATGGGCAGTGCCTGATCCAGCACGTCCATGACCAGCATCCCGAACAGGCTCGGTTGAAACTGATACGCCTCGGATTCGGCCCGGGCCAGCAGAACGAAGCCGTCGGTGAGTTCCAGCGCCCGGCGTACCTGGCGCTCAATCTGTTCGAACAGCGGCGAATCCGTTCCCGTTTGATGCCGGTGTACCTCGAGCAGGGCAAGAATCGCCGAATGAGGGGCACGCAGGTCGTGGGACAGAAAGCGCAACAGCACACCGCGCTGTTCCTCGGCGGCGCGTTCGGCGCTCAAGTCAGTGAGACTCAGGAGCCAGCCGATCGGCAGGTCGCCATCGACTGGCAACAGCGCGGCGCGCTCCAGGCGCAGGCTACGTTCCTTGTGGTCCCGAAACTCCAACAGAGGCAGCTCGGATAGCGACGGGCGCGGCTCTGTGGACAACTCCGGATAGCCCAGGCTCGCCAGTTGCTCGAGCACATCCTCGCCCACCAGATTGTGATCGAACAGGCTTCGGGCCTTGCGGTTGCCCAACAAGACTTGCCCCCGTGGATCGCTGATCAAGGTCGCGACCGGCAGATACTCCAGCCCATCGGCAATGAATCGGCGGGTATCGCGAGTACGGCTCATGGCTTGCTCAAGCGCCATGATCTGCCCCTGCAAGCGGTCGGCGCTGGGAAACTGCGCCCGACGTCGTTCGGGAAAGACTTTCGGTTCACTGTCCAGCCGCGCCAGCTCCCAGCCGAAGTAGGTGAGCACCACGCTCAGGCGCCGCCAGTTCCAGATCAGATAGCCGAACAGCATGCCGAGCGCCGCAGGCGTCGGCGACCACCAACGCCGCATTTCAGCCAGGCCTGCACTGGTCAACAGCACGCAGGCAATTCCGCCCAATGTCAGCCAGAGCGCCAGACGCGGACGCCACAGCAGCAACCCAAGTACGCACGCGACCATGGCTACCGAGAGTCCCGCGCCCATCAACGGCGCCGGATCATGCAAATTGATCTGCGCGCGCCAGGAAAGCAGTGCAGTCAGCGGCAACAGCACTAGACTTATCCACACCCACTCGCGCACCAGTTGCCGGAACAAACGCTGAACCTGGCTGGGTACGCGGCTTTCGTGTCGGCGCTGGTTATTCATGGGAAACAGGGCAGGGCGGGTTGAATGGTTTCATAGGCGGCCGGTCTGAGGACGTAGACCCGAAGAATCATAGCGGCTCACCCCACGGCGTGCCGCTTACTTTCACTGCATGGAGTCAGCCGATCCGGTCGGCACCCATTGCCCGAGCGACAAGGAACCACCGCGTATGCGCGTTGCGATACTGGACGATGAACCCGCCGAACTGCGCCGGGTCGAGCAGACCCTGCAACAAATGGCCGAGGCCGGAGGACAGCCCTGGTCACTGCACAGCTTCGAAAGCGGTGAAGACCTGCTGCGACAGTTGCGCCGGGAAACCTTCGACCTGCTGATCCTCGACTGGCAGCTGCCCGACCTCACTGGCCTGGCGCTGCTGCGCTGGACACGCGAACACATGGAAGCCCCGCCGGCGGCCATCATGCTCACCAGCCGCGACGGTGAAAGCGACATCGTCCAGGCCCTGAATGCCGGGGCCGACGACTATGTCAGCAAGCCGTTTCGGCCCAATGAACTGAAGGCCCGCGTGGCGGCGGTATTGCGCCGGCACAGCCTGCAACGAAGCGCCCCGGCCGAAGTCCTGCGTTTCAACGACCTGGTGTTCGACGACGCCGAACTCACCGTCACCCGCGACGGCAAACCGATCGTCATGACTGAACGTGAATATCGTCTCGCCCATTGCCTGTTCAGCAACCTTGGACGACCGCTGTCACGGGACTATCTGTACGAACGATTCTGGCCCCATGAAGAGATGTCGACATCGCGACCGCTGGACACCCATATCTATCGCCTGCGCAACAAGCTCGGGCTGACAACGGATCGGGGTTGGCAGTTGCTGACGATTTATGGGTATGGGTATCGGTTGGAGAGTGTGGCGGCAGTCTCCGAATAAGTAGGGAGGCGCCGGGACCCTTACCTTCTCATTTTTAAATCATTCATCCAAAGATGGATCTCTAGGCCTCTTCGCTGCTGATTCAATTTGTTTGATGCTGCTTTCTGGGACTGGGAGGTCCTCAGGCATGGTGCCCCCCAGCTCAACGATGGTTTCCCTGACTTTCCTGCCAACCTCAAAGTGAACTTGGTTGGCATTTCCTTTTCCCTGAACGTTGTCACGAACCAATTTATCTTCAGCTTGTGTTGCTCGGAATAGATTGGCGGCGAGCTCCGTAGATCCCATGTGATCAAGAATTTTCTGTGTTTTCTTCAAACCCTTGCGCTGGTGGATCGCTTTCTGATCGAGTCCACCATAAAGGCCTTTATAACCGTGGTTCTGGAAGATGGCGAAATCCAGACCCGACTCGACACCTGCTTGCTGCGCGACCTCCACGAGCTATTTATTGTGTTCTCTCAGCTCATTACGTAGAAAAATCCGTTTCTGGTCTTCCCGCAACTGCTGGAACGAACCATCGTTAGCTAATTCCTGGCGACGAGTTTGAACGGCGAAGTACGCTTGCCCTGCAGCGATTACCGGTTTGGAGGGATCTCCGTTCTGGACCACCAGATAGCAGGCATAGCGCGAAAGCTTTACATCCTGTAACTCCCTTTGAGCACCAGAACCAATAGAAACCATTCCGAGCGAATCCTCGAAATGGTTTTCGGCTTCCTGACCACTGTTTTGACAAGCTTCTTTAGCTCGAGCCAGAACCGGTAAAAAATGCCGATATTCCGAGTACTCAAGCAGCTTGGCCAAGCGTCGTGCAGACCAATATTCCGCACCTTGGTTATCAGTCATTTTCAGCTCTTCAAATGACTCGTGTCGCTCATTCATCTCAAAATCTCCCAGCTGGCCTTTAAGTACTGAGTGCAACTCCAATAGTTACCGTTTTGCTTTTGCACAGCCAGCAGGGACTTATCTGCTAACAAAAAGCCCCTGTTGACGCTCTGTCAGCAGGGGCTTCAGTTCCATCCGAAATCTGAAAGGGATCAGAAATCCAGGTTGGACACCGCCAGAGCATTGCTCTCGATGAAGTCACGGCGAGGTTCGACCGCATCACCCATCAGGGTGTTGAAGATCTGGTCTGCGCCGATGGCGTCTTCGATGGTGACTTTCAGCATGCGGCGCACACTTGGGTCCATGGTGGTTTCCCACAGCTGATCCGGGTTCATTTCGCCCAGACCTTTGTATCGCTGAATGGTGTGGCGCTTGGTGCTTTCAGCCATCAACCAGTCCAGGGCCTCCTTGAACTCGGTGACCGCTTTCTTGCGCTCGCCACGCTGGATGTACGCGCCTTCGTCGAGCAGGGTGCTCAGTTGAGCGCCGAGGGTGACGACGGTCTTGTAGTCGTTGCTGCCGAAGAAGTCGCGGTTGAAAGTGACGTAGTTCGACAGGCCGTGGGAGATCAGTTCGACCTCTGGCAGCCACACGCCACGTTCACGGTCTTCACGCAGGCTGGCCTTGTAGACCAGGCCCGACTTCTCGACGGTGCGCAGACGGACTTCGTACTGGGCCAGCCAGTCTTGCATCTTGGCGTGGTCGCCGAGCATTTCCAGACTCACGGCCGGCAGGTAGATGAAGTGCTCGGTCAGCTCCTGCGGGTACAGGCGGGACAGACGCTTGAGGGTCTTCATTACCATGCGGAAGTCGTTCACCAGACGTTCCAGCGCTTCGCCGGAAATGCCCGGGGCGTCTTCGTTCAGGTGCAGGCTCGCATCTTCCAGGGCCGACTGCGTCATGTACTCTTCCATGGCGTCGTCGTCTTTGATGTATTGCTCTTGCTTGCCTTTCTTGACCTTGTACAGCGGCGGCTGGGCGATGTAGATGTAGCCGCGCTCGATCAGCTCAGGCAACTGACGGAAGAAGAAGGTCAGCAGCAGGGTACGGATGTGCGAACCGTCGACGTCAGCATCGGTCATGATGATGATGTTGTGATAGCGCAGCTTGTCGATGTTGTACTCTTCGCGACCGATACCGCAGCCCAGCGCGGTGATCAGGGTGCCCACTTCCTGGGACGAAATCATCTTGTCGAAACGGGCTTTCTCGACGTTGAGGATCTTGCCCTTCAGCGGCAGGATGGCCTGGGTCTTGCGGTTTCGTCCCTGCTTGGCAGAGCCGCCCGCGGAGTCACCTTCCACGAGGTACAGTTCGGACAGCGCCGGGTCTTTTTCCTGGCAGTCAGCGAGCTTGCCTGGCAGGCCGGCGATGTCCAGCGCGCCTTTGCGGCGGGTCATCTCACGGGCCTTGCGCGCCGCTTCACGGGCACGGGCAGCGTCGATCATCTTGCCGACGACCAGTTTGGCTTCGTTCGGGTTTTCCAGCAGGAAGTCCGAGAAGTACTTGCCCATTTCCTGTTCGACCGCGGTCTTCACTTCGGAAGACACCAGCTTGTCTTTGGTCTGGGAGCTGAACTTCGGATCCGGCACCTTCACCGAGATGATCGCGGTCAGGCCTTCACGGGCATCGTCACCGGTGGTGGCGACTTTGTGCTTCTTCGCCAGACCTTCCTGCTCGATGTAGTTGTTCAGGTTACGCGTCAGTGCGGAACGGAAGCCCACCAGGTGGGTGCCGCCGTCGCGCTGCGGAATGTTGTTGGTGAAGCACAACAGGTTCTCGTTGAAGCTGTCGTTCCACTGCAGGGCGATTTCCACGCCGATGCCGTCTTCACGCTGGATGTTGAAGTGGAACACCTGGTTGACCGCAGTCTTGTTGGTGTTCAGGTATTCAACGAACGCACGCAGGCCGCCTTCGTACTTGAACAACTCTTCCTTGCCGCTGCGCTCATCCTTGAGGACGATGCCGACACCGGAGTTGAGGAAGGACAGTTCACGAATGCGCTTGGCCAGGATGTCCCAGCTGAAGTGAATGTTCTTGAAGGTTTCGCTGGAAGCCTTGAAGTGAATCTGGGTACCGGTGGTTTCGCTGTCACCAACGATCGCCATCGGTGCCTGAGGTACGCCGTGGACGTAGGTCTGTTCCCAGATCTTGCCGCTGCGGCGAACGGTCAGGACCAGCTCTTCGGACAGCGCGTTCACAACAGAAACACCTACACCGTGCAGACCGCCGGATACCTTGTAGGAGTTGTCGTCGAACTTACCGCCGGCGTGGAGGACGGTCATGATGACCTCGGCGGCGGAAACGCCTTCCTCTTTGTGCACGTCTACCGGGATGCCACGGCCGTTGTCTTTAACGGTGATGGACTCATCCGGGTGGATGATGATGCTGATGTCGTCGCAGTGGCCGGCGAGGGCTTCGTCGATCGAGTTGTCGACCACCTCGAACACCATGTGGTGCAGACCGCTGCCATCGTCGGTGTCACCAATGTACATACCGGGACGTTTGCGCACGGCATCCAGGCCTTTCAGCACTTTAATGCTCGATGAGTCGTACGTATTTTCTTCGCTCAATGCCTTCACTCCCGATGGTCGTGGGTCTGGGTGATACGGCCCTGTTCCACGTGGAACAGAGCGACTGGCGTTTCCGTCTGCCAGCCTTCCCTCAATAATTCGTGATCTACACAGGTGATAAAAACCTGGCAGCGTAAGTCTTCCAGCAAGCGGCATAGCGCGCGACGGTGGCTCTCGTCCAGCTCGGACGGCAAGTCATCCACCAGATAAATACACTGGCCGCGTCGGGCCTGGCTCACCAGATGCCCCTGGGCAATCCGCAACGCACAGACCACCAACTTCTGCTGACCCCGGGACAGGATGTCCGCGGCGTTGTGTGCGCCCAATCTAAGACGCAAGTCAGCCCGTTGTGGCCCTGCCTGGGTATGACCCATCTGCTGGTCCCGTTGCACGGATCCGGCAAGTACGGCGCTCAATTCCCGGTCCTTGTCCCAGCCTCGGTAATAGCTGAGCGTCAAACCTTCGAGCTCAACCAGTTCGCTCAAGGTTTGTTCAAAGACTGGTTTCAAGGCTTTGATGTAAGCGCGGCGGTATTCATCGATTTCAGCGCTGGCCTGGCACAGTTCCCTGTCCCAAACCGCTTGCGAAACGGCGTCAAGTGTACCATGCCGCAGCCAGGAGTTTCTCTGGCGCAAGGCCTTCTGCAAACGCTGCCAGGTGGCCATGAACCGCGGCTCGACGTGGAACACCCCCCAATCGAGGAACTGCCGGCGAATCTTCGGCGCGCCTTCCAGCAGGCGAAAGCTGTCGGGGTTGATCAACTGCAGCGGCAGGATTTCCGCCAGTTGCGCAGCGCTACGAGCGTTCTGACCGTCGATGCGGATCTGGAACTCGCCCTGACGGTCGCGAGATATCCCCAATGCGCTGTGGCCACCCTCGGCGAGCTCGACCTGACCGAATACGGTGCAAGCGAGTTGCTCGTACTGGATGACCGGCAACAGCCGCGTGCTACGAAACGAACGGGCAAGCCCCAGCAGGTGAATGGCTTCCAGAACACTGGTTTTGCCGCTGCCGTTGGCGCCGTAAAGAATGTTGATTCGGGGGGAGGGGGAGAAGGTCACCGGGTGCAAATTGCGCACCGCGGTGACCGAGACGCGACTTAGCGACATCCAGAGTCAGCTGATTACAGACGCATCGGCATGACAACGTAAGCCGAATCGTCATTGTCGGACTCTTGCACCAGCGCACTGCTGTTGGAGTCGGACAGGATCAGACGAACCTGCTCGGTAGTCATCACGCCCAGCACGTCGAGCAGATAGCTGACGTTGAAGCCGATTTCCAGGGAGCCGCCGTTGTATTCCACGCCTACTTCTTCTTCCGCTTCCTCCTGCTCCGGGTTGTTGGCCTGGATCTTCAACTGACCGCTGGCCAGTTGCAGACGGATACCGCGGTATTTCTCGTTGGACAGAATCGCGGTACGGCTGAACGCTTCGCGCAACGCCTGACGATCACCCAGTACCAGCTTGTCGCCGCCCTTCGGCAGAACGCGCTCGTAGTCCGGGAACTTGCCGTCGACCAGTTTCGAGGTGAAGGTGAATTCGCCAGTGGTCGCACGGATGTGGTGCTGACCCAGGACGATGCTGACGTTACCGTCCGGCTCGGTGAGCAGACGCGCCAGTTCGAGAATGCCTTTACGCGGCACGATCACCTGATGGCGTTCCTGCTGACCGATGTCGGCCTGCATCGAGCACATGGCCAGACGGTGACCGTCGGTGGCCACGGCACGGATCACACCGGTCGACACTTCCAGCAACATACCGTTGAGGTAGTAACGCACGTCCTGCTGGGCCATGGCGAAACTGGTACGTTCGATCAGGCGACGCAGCTTGCTCTGTTCCAGGCTGGTGGTCAGCGAACCCGGGCCTTCTTCCACAGTCGGGAAGTCGTTGGCCGGCAGGGTCGACAGGGTGAAACGGCTACGGCCGGCTTTCACCACCAGCTTCTGCTCGTCGACCTTGATGTCGATCAGCGCATCGTTCGGCAGGCTCTTGCAGATGTCCATCAGCTTGCGCGCCGGCACGGTGATGGAACCTGTTTCAGCCGGCTCCTCGAGTTGCACGCGACCGACCAGCTCGACTTCCAGGTCGGTACCGGTCAGCGACAGTTGCTGGCCATCGACAACCAGCAGCACGTTGGACAGTACCGGCAAGGTCTGTCGGCGCTCGACGACGCCTGCGACCAGTTGCAGGGGTTTCAACAGGGCTTCGCGTTGAATGGTGAAATGCATGGTCTAGTCCCTTGCCTTAATAAGCTGCGCTGGTGTTCATCAAGTGGTCAGTGTACGCAGCAGGTTCTTGTAGTCCTCGCGGATGTCCGCGTCGGATTCCTTAAGTTCGTTGATCTTGCGGCAGGCGTGCAGCACGGTCGTGTGGTCGCGGCCGCCAAACACATCGCCGATTTCCGGCAGGCTGTGGTTGGTCAGTTCCTTGGACAATGCCATGGCCACCTGACGCGGACGAGCGACCGAACGCGAACGGCGCTTGGACAGCAAGTCGGAGATCTTGATCTTGTAGTACTCGGCGACGGTGCGCTGAATGTTATCCACAGAGACCAGTTTGTCCTGCAGCGCCAACAGGTCTTTCAGGGATTCGCGAATCAACTCGATGGTGATGTCGCGGCCCATGAAGTGCGAGTGGGCGATCACGCGTTTCAGCGCGCCTTCCAGCTCACGGACGTTGGAGCGAATGCGCTGGGCAATGAAGAACGCCGCATCGTGTGGCAACTCGACTTTGGCCTGGTCGGCCTTCTTCATCAAGATGGCGACGCGGGTTTCCAGCTCCGGCGGCTCGACGGCAACCGTCAGGCCCCAGCCGAAGCGGGATTTAAGGCGCTCTTCAAGGCCTTCGATTTCTTTCGGGTAGCGGTCACTGGTGAGAATGACCTGCTGGCCACCTTCAAGCAGGGCGTTGAAGGTGTGGAAAAACTCTTCCTGGGAACGTTCCTTGCGGGCGAAGAACTGAATGTCGTCGATCAGCAGGGCGTCCACCGAACGGTAGAAACGCTTGAACTCGTTGATCGCGTTCAGTTGCAGCGCCTTGACCATGTCGGCCACGAAACGCTCGGAATGCAGGTACACGACCTTGGCATTCGGGTTCTTCTTTAATAGATGGTTACCCACCGCGTGCATCAAGTGCGTCTTACCCAGGCCCACGCCACCATAAAGGAAGAGCGGGTTGTAGCCGTGCTTCGGGTTGTCTGCCACCTGCCAGGCCGCCGCACGGGCGAGCTGGTTGGATTTACCTTCGACGAAGTTCTCGAAGGTAAAGGTGCGGTTGAGG
Source organism: Pseudomonas sp. B21-021 (assembly GCF_024749205.1). NCBI lineage: Bacteria > Pseudomonadati > Pseudomonadota > Gammaproteobacteria > Pseudomonadales > Pseudomonadaceae > Pseudomonas > Pseudomonas sp. B21-021. The sequence continues at coordinate 512 of NZ_CP087192.1, read as the reverse complement.
TAGCTGGTGTGCTTGAGCGCGCCTTCGACCTGCACGGTGCGCTGTTCAGCGCGCACCGGGGCCTGTTGCGAAGCGGCACCGGCCATCGGATCGAAGCTGTCGCGGGACGGCTCTTCACTGATTTCTTCGGTTTTCTGCGTCGAGCGCTTGGTCGGCGCAGGCGTCGGAGCTGGTGCTGGCGCACTGGCCGGCGCGGTATTGGCCTGAGCCTGGGACACTTGCGCAGCAGCCAACGGCGCATTCGGTGCCGCACGCGGCGCCGAACTGCGTTTGCTGCCTATTAATAAGGAGAGCGACGGTGCGAGACCGTTGCCATGCTCATCCAGCAGTTCAAGGACGCGCCCCAGGTACTTTTCGTTGACCCAGTCCAGAACAAAACGGTTCGGTGCGTAGACGCGCAACTCGTCGCCTTCGGCTTCGACCTGTAGTGGACGGATCCAGGTGTTGAATTGTTGGGCAGGCAGCTCTTCGCGCAAAAGCTCCACGCACTGCTGCCAAAGTTCCACTGACAC